>NZ_JBHYWD010000061.1:0-1152 GCF_042751305.1 Streptomyces hokutonensis | reverse complement strand
GCCAATTGTGATTCTGCGGTCGTTCATCTCGGGCCTCGCGCCTCGTCCATCGTCGTGCCCAACAAGTGGCCAGAAAGGTGAAGAGTGCTGCTGACCTGCAACGATGGGACTTGTCGAGGGTCCTGTCAGCTGCGAGGAAAGAAGCACTCTCCAGGTGAAGAAGCGTAGCGGGTCGTATCCGCGTGTTCGTGTCGAGGGCGGCGTTCGCGGGGTGGTCTCGCAGGCCGGGGCGGTGCTGCTGGTCGAGACAGTCCGCAAGTCCGGCCTGGACACCGCGATATCGGCTGCACTGGCGCCGTGGCGCAAGCCGCGGGCAGTGCACGATCCGGGGAAGATCCTGCTGGATGTGGCCCTGACCGTCGCGCTCGGCGGGGACTGTCTGGCCGACGTCGGCATGCTGCGGGCCGAGCCCGACGTGTTCGGCCCCGTTGCCTCCGATCCAACGGTCTCCCGTCTCGTCGACGCTCTCGCTGCAGCCGGCCCGAAAGCTCTCACCGCGATCCGGTCGGCGCGGGCAGAAGTACGGTCGCGGGTCTGGGAGTTGGCCGGTGCGGATGGTCCGTCCGCCGGTGGCAACGTGATCGTGGACATCGACGGAGTCCTCGTCCTGGCGCACTCTGAGAAGCAGGATGCCACCGCGACCTGGAAGAAGACCTTCGGCCATCACCCGCTCGTCGCGTTCGTCGACCACGGCGAGACCGGTTCCGGGGAACCGGTGGCCGCGCTGCTGCGGCCCGGCAACGCCGGCTCCAACACCGCCACCGACCACATCGAAACCGCCCAGCTCGCCCTGGCCCAACTGCCGAAACACCTGCGGCGGGGCCGCCAGACCTTGATCCGCACCGACTCCGCCGGCGGCACCCACACCTTCCTCGACTGGCTCTCCCGCCGGGGCCGGTGGCTGTCGTATTCCGTCGGAATGACCATCACCGACGCCCTCCACCAGGCCGTCCTGAAGATCCCGAAGAAGGCATGGACACCCGCCTACGACGCCGACGGCACCGAGCGGCCCGGCGCCTGGGTCGCCGAGATCACCGACATGCCCGACCTGAGCACCTGGCCCACAGGCATGCGGCTGATCGTCCGCAAGGAACGCCCACACCCCGGCGCCCAGTTGCGCTTCACCGACCTCGACGGACTACGGCTGACCAG
>NZ_JBHYWD010000060.1:0-1298 GCF_042751305.1 Streptomyces hokutonensis | reverse complement strand
TACTACACCTCCGGCTCCACCGGCACTCCCAAGGGCGTCGCCTCCACCCATGCTGGCTGGGCCAACCGCATGCAGTGGATGCAGGCCCAATACCCCCTCAACCCCGGCGAGAACGTCCTGCACAAAACCGTCCTCAGCTTCGACGACTCCGCCGTGGAAATCTTCTGGCCCCTCATCGCCGGCGCCACCGTCGTCATGCTCCCGCCCGGCCTGCACCGCGACCCCCGCGCCATCGCCGACTGGAGCGCCCAACACGACATCGTCGCCCTCCACTTCGTCCCCTCCATGCTCGCCCTCTTCCTCGACGAGATCACCCCCGCACGACAGCCCCTCACCCACCTCCGCCACGTCATCTCCAGCGGCGAAGCCCTCCGCCCCGACCTCGTCACCACCTTCCACCAACGCCTCGCAAACACCCCCGCCCGCCTCCACAACCAATGGGGCGCCACCGAAGTCTCCATCGACTCCACCAGCCACACCTGCGTCCCCCAGGACGAACAGGCCGGCGAAGTACCCCTCGGCGAAGCAATCGCGAACAACCAAGTCCTGCTCCTGGACGAGCACTTCAACCCGGTACCCGACGGCATCCCCGGCGACCTCTACCTCGCCGGAGTAGGCCTGGCCCGCGGCTACCTCGGCGACGCCCGCAAAACCGCAGCAGCCTTCCCACCCCACCCCTACGCCAACAGCCTGCGCCTCTACCGGACCGGCGACCGCGGCATCCGACGCCCCGACGGCACCCTCACCTTCCTGGGACGCGCCGACAGCCAGGTCAAGATCCGCGGCATCCGCATCGAACCCGCCGAGATCGAACACACCCTCCGCCGCCACCCCCACGTCCGCGACGCCGTCGTCACCAAATGGGAACCCACCCCCGGCGACCACCGCCTCGCCGCCTACATCACCACCGAAGAATCCGACCACCAGGACGACGTACCTGCCGACCTGAACGCCTACCTCAGCGACCAACTCCCCCTCTACATGATCCCCTCCAGCATCACCGTCCTCGACCGCATCCCCGTCAACGCCAACGGCAAGACCGACCACCGCGCACTGCCCCAGCCGAAAGCCACCACCCAGGACACCACCACCCGGCCGAGCGGAGCAGCCGAAGAACTCGTCGCCGGCATCTGGACCGAAGTACTCGACCAACCGGACCTGGACGTCCACGCCAACTTCTTCGCCCTGGGCGGCCACTCACTCCTCGCCACCCGCATCATCTCCCGACTCCGCACAGCACTCTCCCCCGACATCCCCCTCGCACTCATCTTCGACAACCCCACCATCCACACCATGGC
>NZ_JBHYWD010000059.1:0-1728 GCF_042751305.1 Streptomyces hokutonensis | reverse complement strand
CCTAGAAGGCTGATGAAGATCTTGTTGAGGGGCTGTCCGGCCGGAGGCCGGATGGCCCTTCTTTGTTATGTGGTGGCTGGGGCGAGGTGCCAGGCGCCGTCGATGTGGGTGAGCCCGAGGTTGATCAGTCGGCGGAGGTTGAGGGCGGCGGCCCGGGTGTGGAGCCAGGTGTCGTTCTTGAGGGTGCCGCGGTAGCGCAGGCGCCGGTTGCCGTGGTGGACGATCCAGGCGACGGCGCGTTCGACCGGTGGCCGCCAGCGGCGGTAGTCGGCCTGCCACGTGGGATCGGTGGCGGCCTGGTGGCGGGCGGCCGCTTGGAGGTCGTGGTGCGGGCGGATGGTCAGGATGCGTCCGGTCCTGGCTCTGGTACACCGCTCGCGCAGGTGGCATCCGGCGCACAAGTTGCCGAAGGAGGCTTTGCGTTGGTGGTGCTGCCCGCCGGGGTCGGACAGGGCCACAGCGTGTCCGGCCGGGCAGGTCACGATGGCTGCGGTGGTGTCGATGGTGAAGTCGTCCGGGGTGAAGCCGCCGGGGACGGCCGGCCGCAGCGGGGCGGGCTTGAGGAACAGGCGGTGTCCTGCCTCGTGGAGTGCCTGGCGGGCGTCGCTGGTGGAGTAGGCGGTGTCGCCGAAGGCATCCAGCGGCTCGTCCTCGTCGGCAAGCAGCTCAAGTCCCACAGCGGCCTCGTGGTGCTCGGCTCCGGCGCCGGGCCGCAGAGCGACGGCGGTGTATAAGCCGGTTTCGGGCTCCACCACGAGGTGGGCCTTGAAGCCGTCCTGCTGGTGGCTGCGGGTTTTGTGGACGTGGCGGGCTGCCGGATCGACGGTGGAGACCATCCGGTTCGGGACGGTGCCCTGGGTGATGCGCCAGCGGCCGTCGCGGCCGTCGGAGTCCTCGGCGGGCTCGACGTCCTGTCCGGCGACCAGGGCCAGGATGCCCACCGCGTTCGCGGCTTTCTCCGCCAGTTGCTGGTCGGGCAGATGCCCCAGCAGCCGCAGCGCGTCTGTAACCAGCGCGTCGACCAGCACGGCGCGGGCCTGCTCGTCGTTCCAGGCGATCTTCGGTTTGCCCGGGTCGGTGTAGTCGTGCGCGCTGCACTGGGCAGCGGCGACCGCGTCGGCGCCGGGGACTTCGCGGATCACTGCCCGGACGGCGGCGATGATCTGGGTGACGGTGTCCTGGGTGGCGACCGCGTCGTCCAGCACGGTGGAGTCCAGCGCCCGGCGGTGCTTGCCCTTGAGGACGCCGGTGGCCTTCACGACCTCGCGCACGGCGTCGAAGATGCGGTTCGGGCGGGCGGAACGGGCCAGTCGGCGGCGGAAGTAGGCCAGCAGCGACGGATCGAACGCCATGTCGTTGAGGCCGAGCCCGCATGCGGCCTTCCACCGCAGGTCGCACCGTAGTTCCTGGACCGTCTCGAAGTCCGACAGCCCGTGCAGGGCCTGCAAGGTGATCGCGGCGGCCAGGATCTGCGGCGGCATGCTCGGCCGTCCGTTGGCCGACGGATACATGTCCGTGAACATCTCGGCCGGGAACAGCCTGCCGCGGTGCACGGCCAGGAACGCGAACACACTCCCGGCCGGGATCAGATCCCGACACGTCTCCCACACGTCCGGCCCGACCATCTCGCCGACCCACTCACCCATCGCCACACAACGAGTCTGGTGGGGGTGGGCCGCCGCCCGCCCGCGAGGAACAAAAAACATAACAATCAGAGACGGGGGAGAG
>NZ_JBHYWD010000058.1:0-1852 GCF_042751305.1 Streptomyces hokutonensis | reverse complement strand
CTCGCCACCCGCATCATCTCCCGACTCCGCACAGCACTCTCCCCCGACATCCCCCTCGCACTCATCTTCGACAACCCCACCATCCACACCATGGCGACCGCTCTGGAGAACCTGCTGCTGGACGCGGTCGGCGACCCGGAGACGGATCCGGCCGAGGCCGCGACCGCCGAGAGGACCCGCTCATGACCACGGCCCGGATTCCCCAGGTGGGTCCCCCTGCCGACCCGCAGGAAGCGCGGCGCGCGCAGGTCAGGGCGCTGCTCCAACGGGCCGGCGCGGTGCAGCGGGCCGAAGCGGCGAGGACAGTGATCCCGGTGGCCGATCCGGACGTGCGCGTGGCGTCGTACTCTCAGGAGCGGATGTGGTTCCTGGAGCAGATGATGCCGGGCTACAACACGTCCACCGTGATCAGGGTCCGGGGCGCTCTGGACGTCGATGTGCTGGCCCGGAGCTTCACCGTGGTCGCCGGGCGGCACGAGGTGCTGCGGACGGTCTTCGACGAGCGGGACGGTGCCCCGGTCCCCCGGGTGCTGCCAGCCTCGCCGGTATCCGTTCTGGTGCATGACGCGGCCGGGGACAGCGTCGGTGAACGGCACACAGCAGGCGTCGAGTTCGCGCGTGAGCTGATGCGCGAGCCGCTCTCGCTGGCCGTCGGTCCGGTCTTCCGGGTCGCTGTGGTGCGGTTGGCGGAGGACGACGCACTGCTCGTGCTGGTGATCCATCACATCGCGATCGACGGCACATCGATGCGGGTGCTGTGGTCGGAGTTGTCCCGGGCCTACGAGGCTCTGGCGGCCGGCCGGGAGCCGGAACTGCCGCCGCTGCCACTCCAGTACGGGGACTACGCGGCGTGGAGCCGGGTCCATCAGACACCGGAGCGGCTGCGGCACCAACTGGACCACTGGCGGGAGCGGTTGGCGGGAGCGAGCGCCGACGAACTGCCCACGGACCGGCCCCGGCCGGCCGTACGGACCGGGAACGGCGCGCAGTTCTCCTTCACCGTCGACGGCGAGTTGGGGGCAGCCGTCAACCGCTTCTCGCGGGAGCACAACGCGACCGCGTTCATGACGTTGACCGCCGCATTCAGCGTGGTTCTCGCCCGGCACTGCGCAACCCGGGAAGTCACCCTGGGCACACCGATCGCCGGCCGGGTGCGACCCGAACTCGACGAGCTGATCGGTTACTTCGTCAACACCCTTTTGATTCGCACCGAGTTGGCCGACGACCCGTCGTTCGAGGCGCTGCTGGCCCGGACCCGGGCGAACACCATCGCCTCCTACGAACATCAGGAGCTCCCGTTCGAGGCACTGCTGGAGGAGCTCCAGCCGGAGCGGGACCCCAGCCGCAATCCGCTGTTCCAGGTGCTGTTCTCCCTGGGCGACGAAGAGACGGACGACCTGGTGCTGCCCGGTCTGGCGACCGAGCGGGTGGAACTGATCGACGGCAAGTCGCGGTTCGACCTCACGGTGGCCCTCACCCAGGCCGGTGACACGTTCACCGGCGTCACGTACTACGAGTCCGACCTCTTCGAACCCGCGACGATCAGCCGACTGATGCGGCACTTCGTCACCTTCCTCCGCAACGCGCTGGCCGCTCCCGCCCGGCCCGTCTCCCGTGTCGACATGGTCGACGAGGCCGAACGCGACCGACTCCTGGCAGCCGGGCTGGGTGAGCCGGTGGTGTTCCCGGAGGGTCTGCTGAGCGACCTGGTGGACGACGTCGCCGTGGCGAACCCGGATGCCACAGCGGTCACCGACTCCGAAACCACCCTGTCCTACGGGGAGTTGACCGGCCGCGCCAACCACCTGGCAACACGGCTGCAGGCTGCCGGGGTCGGTGCGGATACCCCGGT
>NZ_JBHYWD010000057.1:0-2274 GCF_042751305.1 Streptomyces hokutonensis | reverse complement strand
ATGGACACCACAGCCTCTCCCTACCCCGACCAGGAGATCTGGTTTCTCACCGGCAGCCAGGGCCTGTACGGCGACGACGTCCTGCACCAGGTCGCCGAGCAGTCCCGCAGCATCGCCGAGATCCTCTCCGGTCCCGGGAAGATCCCGGTCCGCATCGTGTGGAAGCCGGTCCTCACCGACGCCGACGCGATCCGCCGGCTGTGCCAGGAGGCAAGCTCCTCCGACACCTGTGTGGGCGTGATCGTGTGGATGCACACCTTCTCCCCGGCCAAGATGTGGATCGCCGGACTCTCCGCCCTGGACCGGCCGCTGCTGCATCTGCACACCCAGTACAACCTGTCGCTGCCCTGGCCCAGCATCGACATGGACTTCATGAACCTCAACCAGGCCGCCCACGGCGACCGCGAGTTCGCCCACATCGAGTCCCGCCTCGGCATCGACCGCAAGATCGTCGCCGGTCACGCCACCGACCCCAGGGTGATCCGGCGCGTCGCAACCTGGGCGAGGGCCGCCGTCGCCCGCCACGCCTCACGCACGCTGCGGCTGGCCCGTTTCGGCGACAACATGCGCGACGTCGCCGTCACCGAGGGCGACAAGGTCGAGGCCCAACTGCGGTTCGGCTACTCGGTGAACACCTACGCGGTCAACGACCTGGTTGCCGTCGTCGACGAGGTCGCCGACAAGGAGGCCGCCCAACTCGCCGCCGAATACGTCGAGTTGTACGACGTGGTCCCGGCCCTGCGCCCCGGCGGCATCCGCCACGACTCCCTCCTCTACGCGGCCCGCCAGGAGATCGGTCTGCGCGCCTTCCTCACCGAGGGCGGCTTCACCGCCTTCACCACCAACTTCGAAGACCTGGGCGGACTGCGGCAGTTGCCCGGTCTCGCGGTCCAGCGCCTGATGGCCGACGGCTACGGGTTCGGCGGCGAGGGTGACTGGAAGACCTCCGCACTGCTGCGCACGATGAAGGTCATGGCCGCAGGCAAGCCGGGCGGCACCTCCTTCATGGAGGACTACACCTACCACCTCGGCCCCGGCACCCCGCGCATCCTCGGCGCCCACATGCTGGAGGTCTGCCCCTCCATCGCCGCCGACCGCCCCAGCTGCGAAATCCACCCCCTGTCCATCGGCGGCCGCCAGGACCCCGTCCGCCTCGTCTTCAACGCGGCCCCCGGCCCCGCCCTCGTCGTCGGCCTCTCCGACCTCGGCGACCGCTTCCGGCTCACCGCCAACACCGTCGACGTCGTCACCCCCACCGAACCCCTCCACCGCCTCCCCGTCGCCCGCGCCGTCTGGAAGCCACGTCCGTCCCTGGCGGAATCGGCGGAGAGCTGGCTGCTCGCCGGTGCCCCGCACCACACCGTCCTCAGCTCCGCCGTCGACACCGAAACCCTCACCGACTACGCCGCCATGACCGGCGTCGAACTGCTCACCATCGACGAGACCACCACCACCGGACACCTCGCCAAGGAAATCCGCTGGAACGCCGCCTACCACCGCCTCGCCCAGGCCCTCTGACCCCCACGACCCCCGAGTTCCTGACCGATCCGCAAGGAGAGCACCGATGACCGCGCGAGTCCGTGACGGCCTGCGGCACGAGGTACTGGACGCCAACCTGACCATCCCCCAGGCCGGTCTCGCGACACTGACCTGGGGCAACGTGAGCGGCGTCGACCGCGAGGCCGGGGTGTTCGTCATCAAGCCCTCCGGCATCCCCTACGCGAACCTCGCCCTCGAGCACCTGGTGACCGTCCGCCTCTCCGACGGCACAGTCGTCGGCGGCGACCTGCGTCCCTCCACCGACACCGAGACCCACCGCTGCCTCTACCTCGCCTTCCCCTCCATCGGCGGCATCACCCACACCCACTCCACCCACGCCGTCGCCTTCGCACAAGCCCGCCGCGACATCCCCGTCCTGGGCACCACCCACGCCGACACCTTCAACGGGCCCGTCCCCTGCACCCCCGACCTCACCCCCGACCAGTGCGCGAACGACTACGAGTACAACACCGGCCGCGTCATCGTCGACCTGCTGGCCAGCGACGACCGCAGAGCCGCCGAGGTCCCGGCCGCCCTCGTCGCCAACCACGGCCCCTTCACCTGGGGCACCACCGCCCGCAAATCCCTGGAACACGCCATCATCTGCGAGGCCGTGGCGCAGATGGCCATCCAGACCCTCGCACTGTCCCCCACCGCCCCACCACCCCCGCACCTCCTGGCCCGCCACTACACCCGCAAACACGGCCCCGACGCCTACTACGGCAACCCGGCCCC
>NZ_JBHYWD010000056.1:3493-5094 GCF_042751305.1 Streptomyces hokutonensis | reverse complement strand
GTTCGGCGGCGTCCTACTCTCCCACAGGGTCCCCCCTGCAGTACCATCGGCGCTGTAAGGCTTAGCTTCCGGGTTCGGAATGTAACCGGGCGTTTCCCTCACGCTATGACCACCGAAACACTATGAAACACATCAACCGCACCACCCAGTGGCCCCGGGTGGGGTTGTTCGTGGTTTCAGAACCAACACAGTGGACGCGAGCAACTGAGGACAAGCCCTCGGCCTATTAGTACCGGTCACCTCCAGCGGTTACCCGCCTTCCAGATCCGGCCTATCAACCCAGTCGTCTACTGGGAGCCTTAACCCATCAAGTGGGTGGGAACACTCATCTCGAAGCAGGCTTCCCGCTTAGATGCTTTCAGCGGTTATCCCTCCCGAACGTAGCCAACCAGCCATGCCCTTGGCAGAACAACTGGCACACCAGAGGTTCGTCCGTCCCGGTCCTCTCGTACTAGGGACAGCCCTTCTCAATGTTCCTGCGCGCGCAGCGGATAGGGACCGAACTGTCTCACGACGTTCTAAACCCAGCTCGCGTACCGCTTTAATGGGCGAACAGCCCAACCCTTGGGACCGACTCCAGCCCCAGGATGCGACGAGCCGACATCGAGGTGCCAAACCATCCCGTCGATATGGACTCTTGGGGAAGATCAGCCTGTTATCCCCGGGGTACCTTTTATCCGTTGAGCGACGGCGCTTCCACAAGCCACCGCCGGATCACTAGTCCCGACTTTCGTCCCTGCTCGACCCGTCGGTCTCACAGTCAAGCTCCCTTGTGCACTTACACTCAACACCTGATTGCCAACCAGGCTGAGGGAACCTTTGGGCGCCTCCGTTACTCTTTAGGAGGCAACCGCCCCAGTTAAACTACCCATCAGACACTGTCCCTGATCCGGATCACGGACCCAGGTTAGACATCCAGCACGACCAGACTGGTATTTCAACGACGACTCCACCCGAACTGGCGTCCGAGCTTCACAGTCTCCCAGCTATCCTACACAAGCCGAACCGAACACCAATATCAAACTGTAGTAAAGGTCCCGGGGTCTTTCCGTCCTGCTGCGCGAAACGAGCATCTTTACTCGTAGTGCAATTTCACCGGGCCTATGGTTGAGACAGTCGAGAAGTCGTTACGCCATTCGTGCAGGTCGGAACTTACCCGACAAGGAATTTCGCTACCTTAGGATGGTTATAGTTACCACCGCCGTTTACTGGCGCTTAAGTTCTCAGCTTCGCCACCCCGAAGAGTGACTAACCGGTCCCCTTAACGTTCCAGCACCGGGCAGGCGTCAGTCCGTATACATCGCCTTACGGCTTCGCACGGACCTGTGTTTTTAGTAAACAGTCGCTTCTCGCTGGTCTCTGCGGCCACCCCCAGCTCAGGAAGCAAGTTCCCTCACCAGTGATGGCCCCCCTTCTCCCGAAGTTACGGGGGCATTTTGCCGAGTTCCTTAACCATAGTTCACCCGAACGCCTCGGTATTCTCTACCTGACCACCTGAGTCGGTTTAGGGTACGGGCCGCCATGAAACTCGCTAGAGGCTTTTCTCGACAGCATAGGATCATCCACTTCACCACAATCGGCTCGGCATCAGGTCTCAGACT
>NZ_JBHYWD010000056.1:1648-3401 GCF_042751305.1 Streptomyces hokutonensis | reverse complement strand
GACGTCCTACACCCTTACCCCGGGACAACCACCGCCCGGGATGGACTACCTTCCTGCGTCACCCCATCACTCACCTACTAACCGCTTGGGCCGGCGGCTCCACCACTTTCCATTCCCCGAAGGGTCCGGAACGGCTTCACGGCCTTAGCATCACGATGCTCGATGTTTGACGCTTCACAGCGGGTACCGGAATATCAACCGGTTATCCATCGACTACGCCTGTCGGCCTCGCCTTAGGTCCCGACTTACCCTGGGCAGATCAGCTTGACCCAGGAACCCTTAGTCAATCGGCGCACACGTTTCTCACGTGTGTATCGCTACTCATGCCTGCATTCTCACTCGTGAACCGTCCACCACTAGCTTCCGCTGCGGCTTCACCCGGCACACGACGCTCCCCTACCCATCCCAGCACCCGTTGGGGCTATTACTGGAATGACACGACTTCGGCGGTACGCTTGAGCCCCGCTACATTGTCGGCGCGGAATCACTAGACCAGTGAGCTATTACGCACTCTTTCAAGGGTGGCTGCTTCTAAGCCAACCTCCTGGTTGTCTCTGCGACTCCACATCCTTTCCCACTTAGCGTACGCTTAGGGGCCTTAGTCGATGCTCTGGGCTGTTTCCCTCTCGACCATGGAGCTTATCCCCCACAGTCTCACTGCCGCGCTCTCACTTACCGGCATTCGGAGTTTGGCTAAGGTCAGTAACCCGGTAGGGCCCATCGCCTATCCAGTGCTCTACCTCCGGCAAGAAACACACGACGCTGCACCTAAATGCATTTCGGGGAGAACCAGCTATCACGGAGTTTGATTGGCCTTTCACCCCTAACCACAGGTCATCCCCCAGGTTTTCAACCCTGGTGGGTTCGGTCCTCCACGAAGTCTTACCTCCGCTTCAACCTGCCCATGGCTAGATCACTCCGCTTCGGGTCTTGAGCGCGCTACTAAACCGCCCTATTCGGACTCGCTTTCGCTACGGCTTCCCCACACGGGTTAACCTCGCAACACACCGCAAACTCGCAGGCTCATTCTTCAAAAGGCACGCAGTCACGACCCACAGAGTAAACTCTGTGAGCGACGCTCCCACGGCTTGTAGGCACACGGTTTCAGGTACTATTTCACTCCGCTCCCGCGGTACTTTTCACCATTCCCTCACGGTACTATCCGCTATCGGTCACCAGGGAATATTTAGGCTTAGCGGGTGGTCCCGCCAGATTCACACGGGATTTCTCGGGCCCCGTGCTACTTGGGTGTCTCTCAAACGAGCCGTTGACGTTTCGACTACGGGGGTCTTACCCTCTACGCCGGACCTTTCGCATGTCCTTCGCCTACATCAACGGTTTCTGACTCGTCCTGTCGCCGGCAGACGACAGAAGAGAGATCCCACAACCCCGTATACGCAACCCCTGCCGGGTCTCACACGCATACGGTTTGGCCTCATCCGGTTTCGCTCGCCACTACTCCCGGAATCACGGTTGTTTTCTCTTCCTGCGGGTACTGAGATGTTTCACTTCCCCGCGTTCCCTCCACATACCCTATGTGTTCAGGTATGGGTGACAGCCCATGACGACTGCCGGGTTTCCCCATTCGGAAACCCCCGGATCAAAGCCTGGTTGACGACTCCCCGGGGACTATCGTGGCCTCCCACGTCCTTCATCGGTTCCTGGTGCCAAGGCATCCACCGTGCGCCCTTAAAAACTTGGCCACAGATGCTCGCGTCCACTGTGCAGTTCTCAAACAACGACCAACCACCCT
>NZ_JBHYWD010000055.1:0-6144 GCF_042751305.1 Streptomyces hokutonensis | reverse complement strand
GTGTGGATGATCGCGCCGAAATCATCAACTAAAGGGTGCCGCGCGCAAGACCGTGAGGCTTTTCAAAATCGAGTCTGAGCAGGCGGCTCTGGCTATCGGCTGATTCGAATTGCAGTGTGGGTTTTAGCTGGCCGTTCTTCCAGTCGAGCGGCGCGCAGTCAGGCTCGGTGCGCCTCAGGTCGGCGCAGCAGACCCTCCGGCTCGGAGGAGACATGGTGTGGAGCCGCCCCGGCAGTTGCCGGGGCGGTTGTTGCGTTCATGGTCGGTCGGTCAGGGGCTGTCCTCGCCGCCCCCGGTGCCGCCGTTGGCCAGCCATTGCGCGTAGGCGATCGCGGCCAGGCGGGCCGAGAGGGCGTTGTCGCGTGCGGTGGCGGTCGTGGCGGTGGCAGTGCCGGCGGCTGCGGTGAGGCCTGAAGTCGGCGTGTACATCGCCTCGTTGAAGACCGATCCGCTGGGGGCCGAGGCGACGGCGAAGACGGGGTGTGCCGTTCCGCCGGAGAAGGAGGTGGAGATGTAGTCGCCGACCATGGTGCCCTGCGTGGTGCTCGCCAGCCAGGAGTGGGTCATCGGGCCGGCCAGCTGGGTCGGCGCCGTCCAGGTGCTGCCGCCGTTGGTCGAGGAGACGTATCCGACGTCCAACTGGCAGGTGGTGGCGGTGCAGTTCGCGACCGGGTGGTAGTAGTACGCCAGCGCCAGGTGGGCGGTGGTGCCCGAGGTGGCCGGGTCGACGGCGAGGCCGGGGATGAAGTGGTCGACAGTGCTGGTCGTGGCGTCGATCGGGATGCGGGTCACTGCCGACCAAGTGGTGCCGTTGGTGGTCGTGGACATCACGATGTCGTTGGAGGTGCAGGAGCCCCCGCCGGCGCGGAAGCGGCAGTCCTGCCAGACGACGTACGCCTTGCCGGCGGCGTCGATCTCGGCGGAGGGGAGCGGGCCGCTGCGCAGGCTCCCGTGCACGGTGAAGGTACTGACGGTGGCGATGGTGGTGGTCGAGGTCCAGGTACTGCCGCCGTTGGTGGACCGGAAGGCGAGGATCGATGTCTCGGAGGCGTTGGCGGCCGGGACGATCACCGTGCCGTTGGGCTGGACGACGGGCTGGCCGCCCAGGCCGGTGGCGTTGTTGCCGGTGTTCTTCGAGGCGCCCCAGGTGAGACCGCCGTCGCTCGACGTGGTCATCTTCAGACGGTCGCCGTCGCCGTTGTTGTCGTACTCCGTGTAGCAGTTGCCGTAGAAGGCGCTCGTGGCGGTGTTGTCGCAGACGATCCAGTTCTTGTCGAGACTGGAGCCGGTCGCGGTGATGACGGGGTTGCTCCAGGTCAGCCCACCGTCTGTGGAGCGGCTGGTGAAGACCTCGGGGACGGTGACGGACGAGGTGATGGGGATGGTGGAGATCAGCCAGGTGTTGTGCTTGGCGTCGTAGGCCACTGAGGGGTCGCTGACCCGCTGGAAGGTGCCACCCGCCTGCGTGGTGATGCCCGGCAGGAAGCCCTTGGTCCAGGTGGCGCCGCCGTCGGTGGAGGTGGAGAAGCCGACGTTGGAGGAGCCGCCGTCGTTGAACCGGCCGACCTGGAAGGCGGAGACGATCGTGGAGCCGTAGGAGAAGGTGTCCGGCTCGACCTCGGTGGCGTGCTGGCTGGTGGTGTTGGTGTAGGGGTCGGTGCTGATCTGGGTGAGGGCGGGTGCGGCGCCGGCGGTGGTCGTCGACACGGCCAGCAAGCCGGCCGCGAGGGCCGCCGTCACCAGGCCGGGTCTCGCCAGGCGGTGGAGCAAGGATGCCAGGGACATGATCCGTTCCCTTTCGAAGAAGGGGCACGTCCGGCATCGGTGCGCCGCGAAGTGGGGTCGGGAGCATGCCTCGTACACGTCCGCGCCATCAGGGCGGGCGGAGCCCGGCCGAACCGAACGTCGTGCAGGACGTGCTGAAGGACGCCGCCACTCTGCTGCGGCATGCATGACCATGTCAACGCTTTCCGGTGCAACACCGCCCGAACCACAGGGAATTGACGCCCCCTTGACCCTCGAACACCCCGATGACCCGCCTTGCCGCACCACGTTTTACGGGCAGCCGACGCCACGGGGACGGCGGATGGAGGTCAGCAGCTCGACGCCGCGGGCGGTGTAAGTGCCTGTTTCACATTTCTCTGGTCAAGCAGTCGAAGACCCCTCCTGATCCCCAGACCTCAGAGTCGAGCTGGGCTGCCGCTGTCTGTGTGGTGCGGCGGTGGCATCAGGCCTCTGCTGAGCGGTCGGAGGGGGTCAAGGTTGACGGCTTGCGTGCGTCGCGGATGTCGGCTGTGGTGGAGCGTCCCTTTGAGTCCCGGCATCTGCAGTGAAAGAGCAGCTCAGCACCCCACGCGTTAGCACTCTTCATGCGAGAGTGCTAAGTAAACCGCGCGCCAGGGGATCCCGAATCCGGGGGGACGCTGTCACCGGTCCCGGTGGCACCGGTTGATCGCTGATGGAAGCGTGTCCGCCCACCCCCTGGCGGTCGGGTGTTTCAAGGGGTCCGCGTCCGCTGGCAGACCTTCGTCGTCGTCAGTCATCCCAGCCTGGTATCGGGTCAACTCGTCCATTGACGCCGACTAGATACTGAGTGTAGATACTGAGGTATGACTGTTCCTCTGGCGCTCCTCGGACTCCTTGAACGGGAGTCGAGCCACGGTTACGACCTGAAGCGCGACTACGACACCTATTTCGGCCGGGGTAGGCCGCTGCCCGCCGGGCAGGTCTACTCGACCCTGGGGCGCCTGGCCCGGGACGGGAAGGTCGAGGTCGGCGATACCGGGCCCGGTTCGGGGCCGGACCGCAAGCGCTATGTGATCACCGAGCTGGGGGTGACGCAGGTCGAGAACTGGCTGACCGAGCCGGTCGAGGGTGAACCGCACCTCCAGACGGTGCTGTTCACCAAGGTCGTACTGGCGCTGCTGCTGGAGCGCGACCCCCGGGTGTACCTCGACATCCAGCGTGCCGCCCACATGGAGCGGATGCGTGAGCTGACCGAACTGCGCCGGAGCGGCAGCACGATCGACTCGCTGCTGGCCGATCACGGTGTGTTCCATCTGGAGGCCGATCTGCGGTGGATGGAGCAGACCGTGGCGCGGCTCGCCGCTCTGACAGCGGAGGTGCGCTCATGAGTGCGGACGACGGCTTCCTCGTGGAAGCGCGAGAGGCTGTCCTGTCGTTCGGGCAGACGCCCGCGTTACAGGGTGCGAACCTCTGTGCCCGTGCCGGCGAGATCCTGGCCGTCACCGGGCCGAGCGGCTCCGGCAAGTCGACGCTGCTGCACTGCTTGGCGGGGATCCTCGTACCCGACTCGGGCGAGATCTGGTTCGACGGCCGCCGCGTCGACACCCAGGGCGAGCCCGAGCGCAGCGCGCTGCGCCGGGACCGGTTCGGCTTCGTTTTTCAATTCGGTCAGCTCGTCCCCGAGCTGACCGCGGAGGAGAATGTCGCCCTGCCGCTGCTGCTCGCGAAGTCCCGCCGGGCGAGCGCGCTGGCCGAGGCCCGATCGTGGTTCGGGCGGCTGGGTCTGGACGGTCTTGAGGGGCGCCGGTCCGGCGAACTCTCCGGGGGACAGGCACAGCGTGTCGCCCTGGCCCGCGCCCTGGTCTCCCGGCCCAAGGTGTTGTTCGCGGACGAGCCGACCGGGTCGCTCGACTCGCTCACCGGCGAGCACGTGATGGATCTGCTGGTCGCCTCCGTACGGGAGGAGGGCACCACCGTCGTTCTCGTCACCCATGAGCCGCGGGTGGCCGCTTTCGCGAAGCGCGAAGTCATCGTCCGCGACGGCAAGGTCACGCCGCTCTTCGTCGAACGGCTCACTCCGTGATCCGCCTCGGCCTGCGCCTCACCCTGAGCGGCGGCAGGGAGGCAGCTGCCCGACTCGCCGTCATCGCGGCCGCCGTCGCCCTCGGCGTCGGCCTGCTGCTGAGCATCCTGGCGGCCATCAACGCCACCGCCACCCAGAACAGCCGCAACGCCTGGCTCAACACCGGCTCCGGCACGAGGACATCGAGCCAGTCGGCAGCGAAGGCAGACACCGACCCGCTGTGGTGGCTGCTCAGGGCGGACCACTTCGACGGCAAAACCATCGGCCGTGTCGACGTCGCCGCCACCGGCCCGAACTCCCCGGTCCCACCGGGCCTTTCGCAGTTGCCCGGACCGGGCGAGTACTACGCCTCACCGGCCCTCAGTAAACTCCTGCACGCCGCCCCGGCCGCCGAACTCGCCGACCGGTATCCCGGTCACGAGGTCGGCACGGTCGGCAAGGCGGCGCTTCCCGGCCCAGACTCCCTGGTCGTCGTCATCGGCCACCGCCCCGACCAGCTCGCGAAGCAGCACGACGCCACCCGGGTCACCTCGATCACCACCGTCACCCCCAGCAGCTGCAACGGCACGAACTGCACGGTCAGGGCGGGCATCGACAACAAGGGGATCAAGCTCATCCTCTCCGTCACGGGCACTGCCCTGATCTTCCCGGTGCTCATCCTCATCGGCACGGCCACCCGGCTGGCAGCCGCCCGCCGTGAGCAGCGCTTCGCCGCGATGCGCCTGGTGGGCGCCACACCGGGGCAGATCTCGTTGATCGCAGCCGTGGAATCGGCGGTCGCCGCGGTCATCGGTACCGCCGTCGGCTTCGGGCTCTTCTACGTGTTCCGTACACAGCTGGCGGCCGTCAACCTCACGCGTACGCCGTACTTCGCCGGCGACCTCACGCTCCGGACCGGCGACATTCTCCTCGTTTCCATCGCCGTCCCGGTGGGGGCCGCGATCGCGGCACGGATTGCCCTGCGCCGCGTGCGTGTCTCCCCGCTGGGGGTCAGCCGCCGCGTCACACCGCGCCCGCCGCGGGTCTACCGGCTGATCCCGCTGGCCGCCGGCATCGCCGAACTCTCCTATGTCATCGGCCGGGTTCCCCGAAGCACCAACGGCCAGATCTGGGTCTTCGTCGGGGGAATCCTCCTGGTCCTCACCGGACTCGTCATCGCCGGACCCTGGCTGACCATGGCCGGAGCCCGCGTCCTGGCCCGCCGCACCAGCCGGCCAGCGCTGCTCGTCGCGGGCCGACGACTCGCGGACGACCCGAAGGCCGGCTTCCGCGCGGTCAGCGGACTCGTCCTCGCTCTGTGCGTCACCAGCACCGCTGTCGGGATCATCGGCTCGCTGAACGCCGAGCGCGGCATCCCGAAGGGCACCCCCGCGATTGCCGGCGCCCTCGTCGCCGACTACGTCCAGGGGGGTGACGTAGGCGTGCCCCCGCTCTCGCCGGCCACGCTGAGCAACCTGACCTCCGTACCGGGCGTAAAAGGTGTGCTGACGATCCACACGAACCCGCTCGGCACCACCGACCCAGCCTGGCTCGGCCCCCAGGGCTCCGGGAAACCGCCGGTGGCCGGCCTGGCCTCCTGCGCCGAGCTCGCGAAGATGCCGGCCCACAGCGCCTGCGCCCCCGGGGCCGAAGCGGCGTCGGTCAGCCGGGACTACGGCACCTTCGGCACCTACTCCTGGCAGCACTGGCCCACGGCATGGCCCGCCGCCGGCATCTCCGCCCAGCGACTCGCCCGCCTGCCGGCCCACGAGATCGTCGTGGCCACCGACGGATTGACCTCGACGATCGAACGCGCGCGCACCATCCTCGTGAACACGTATCCCGACCAGGACGTTCCGTGGACCGTCCGCGAGGACCATGCCCAAAGTGGCGCACAGCTCGCCGGATACCAGCAACTGGCCAACGTGGTCATCCTGGTCAGTTTCCCCATCGCCGGCTGCAGCCTGGCGGTGAGCGTGGCCGGGGGCCTGCGCGATCGCAAGCGCCCCTTCAGCCTGCTGCGGCTGACCGGTACACAGCTCGGGGTGCTGCGCCGGGTGGTACTGCTGGAGAGCGCGGTCCCACTCCTGGCCGTCGCGGTCGTCGCGATCGGAATGGGCTTCCTGGCCGCCCAACTGTTCGTACAGGCGCAGTTCAACTACTCGATCCGGGCACCGGGAATCCAGTACTACGTGATCGTGCTCGCGGGGCTTGTCGCCTCGCTGGCGGTCATCGCGTCCACGATGCCGCTGCTCAGGCGGATCACGGGACCCGAAACTGCACGCAACGAGTAGCAGGAACGGCGGTGGGTTCGGACCGGCTGCGGTCAGCCGGTC
>NZ_JBHYWD010000054.1:0-6921 GCF_042751305.1 Streptomyces hokutonensis | reverse complement strand
GGACCCTCGGCCTGCCCCAGCCCGAAAAGACCGCACCACACAAACACAGAGTCCCCGTCAGTAAACCGACGAGGACTCATGAACGATCGAGGCTAGCCGCCTCCGTTGCTCTCCCAGTGCGCCGGGACACCGATACATGGCCCAAAGGGCAGCATTCGAGCCTCCCGAGCGCACTGTTATAGCGGGTGGGCGCAGAATTCGGTTACCAGCCCGCCGGGTAGCCACTCACGGCGTGGTCCGAGTGGTCACACGAGGACGTCAAGGATTCCGTCACCACCGGCGCGAGAGAGCTCCCAAGGGCTTTCGCGCTCTGCCTGTGTCAGATGGAGAATGCTGATGGGTGACGAATCCTCGAGTGAACGATCACCACTCCTGGGCGGGGACGCGACACCCCTCTCCCTCCCCCGCCCAACCCCTGCGGACGACCACGACGACGCGAACAGAGACCCATGATGATCCAAATACGCTGCCTGGCCCGACAGTTCAGGCGACGCGCCCGCACCAGCGGGATCGTCGCTGCGGTCGACGGCGTCGTCATGGACGTCCGGGCGGGAAGCCCCCCGCTCTGCCGCGCCCCGTAGTGGGCCGAGTCGTGATCTCGCAGTACGACCTGCGAAGAACGCCGAGAGAGGTCGGCAGGCGGAGCGACCGCAGACCCGGCTTTGCGGCATGTACAGGTCGCGGGACAGGGCTCGCGCCGCGGAAGTCGCTGAGTGATTCGATCGCACCGGTCCGGATTACCGACGCTGCGGGACCCCGTCCGGTGGCCAGCGACGCCAACTGGACATGACCCTCAACCCGATTGCCGACCGGTCTGTCCACGGAAGCCTCGGCCTGAACATTCCGGACCTGACCTTCCATGGAACCATCAGGAACTCGCGGACGATCGGCAACAGCGGTGACGGAATCAACACGCCGGGGGAAAAGTCGACAATCAGCATTCTTGGACAATTCGCAAGCCGCGGGAATCCCGACCGTTGAATTCTCATCACAAACACAGAATTCCCTCCCCGGAGAATACTGCATCTCAAAGCGGTGGCGGCTGCATTCGCCCCCCTGAAGTACTGATCGACAGCGACCGGAGATCGTCATGGACAACCGCGACAAGGCTGTACTGCAGGCCGGGGATTCTCTCTATCTGGCGTCCCTTGTCTCACCCAACGGCGCGTATGCCTTGCAGCACCGTCGAGACGGGACACTCGCACTGCGGGACACCCGTGCGGGCAGCGACATCTGGCAGATCGGCAGACCGACGCCTGTACCAGGGATGCTCAGGCTCCTTCCCGAGGGTCACTTGATGCTCCAGGGATCACCGGGGATTCCCGCGTGGACCTCGGGAGGCGTTGATCGGCGAGTGACAACCGCGTCGGTCCGGGACGACGGACGTCTCGTCCTGACAGATCCCGACGGCTGCGTACGATGGAGCCGGGACCCCCTGAGCACGGCTGACCTGGCTGCCTACCGACCGGCGAGCGGTGACCGACTACGGCGGGGCGAGATGCTGGCGGACGATCTCGTTTCACCGAACGGCCGGTACAGGTTGACCCACAGCCCGGCGGGCGAAACCCTGCTTCACACGCCGTCCCAGTCGACCGACGAAGATCGTCGGGTGTGGTCACGCAAGGCGGGACAGCCCGGTGCCTCGATCTCCCTCGGACCGGATGGCGTACTGCGTGCGGGCACCGACTCCACAGTGCTGCAACGGTGGAGTGGCCACTACCTGCTGGATCCGATGGCGTTCGCCGTCTCCGCAGTGATCGTACGCGACGAGGGCGACATCGTGGTGTTGAGGGAAGACGGCACCGAGATCCTCAACAGCGGAACCGCTCCCGAAGAGGCACGGATCGTCAAAAGCGAACGAGATTACGCGCTCCGAAAGGCGGCGGAGGCCGCCAAACCGGTGCGCCCGTACGGCAGCGGGATGGCAACGGACTGGTTCAATCTGCTGGATCTCTGCGCACCCTGCACGATCACTTGGGTGGAACGAATCGACGAGCGGGACGCACTCCTGCGGCTGGGCGCCGGTTCCAGCACAATCAGAGAAAGGACATATGCGGAGGTCGAGTCACCGGCCTACTCCGAATCCGGCGAACCCGTCACAGGGGCACTGGCCGTGGCGGTCGGCGGATGGGTGATGGTGATCGAACCAAGCGGGTTCGAAGGCGTTGAGCGCGCGCGGGCCATGTCGGAGCGGACCCAGACCATCACGTACCACCAAGGCTTCGACGGCGAACGCATCTTCGCCTGGTACCGGGACAGGAAACCGGTCGCGGTGTACCAGGAGGACGACTCGGACCTCCTGGACAGCGGCGCGCCCGCCTCCGAAGGCCACGCTCCAGGAGCGATGGTGCCGTTCATGCGGCAGATCGGCCTGAGCGTGTACCGCCCCGGCGTCGGCGATTTCCTTCCCCCACCGGTCGAGATCGCCTGCCTGATAGCCGGCATCGCTCCCCAGCCCGAGCACTTCGCGGGAGAACATCTGGGCGCTGTCTTCAGCACGTTCTGACACCGTCAGTTGTCCCGAGCCTCGCCCGCTCCCACGGCCATGCCGGCATTTGGGCGGGTAGGCACCAGTCCCTCCTGAGATCCAGACATCCTCCCCAACCCGCAAGGCCAGCCCCCTCGTCAGATCCATAACCAGCCCGTTCCCTTCCGTCTGATCTTCGCGACCCAGACGCCAGGACGCTCGGTGCCGCCTGCACCGCAGGCCGGTGTCCATGCCTTCTTCGGGATCTCAGGCACGGGCTGGTGGAGAGCGGAGGCGATGGTTCTTCCGACGGCATACGACAGCCACCGGCCCGACGGCAGAGCCGGTCGCGGACGCGTGGGTGCCGCTGGCGGAGCAGGTAAGGATCAGCTGCCCTGCGGGACCCTGCTTGCGGCGCGCCGACAGGGGTGAGCGGCACAACCCGTAGCGCGAAGTGCCGCTCAAAGTGCTTGTGAGAGTGCCGTTTTGGCTGTCCTGGCGCAGTTAGTGTCACCACACCGATCGATGATCGCCCTCCCCCGCACCGCGCATCCGGCTCGCACACATCCTCCCTCTCCCATCCCTCCCTGACGTCCACCCACGTCTGCCCGCAACCGCCGAAGCAGGACAACCGCGACGACAGACCGGCCACCGGCCGACCCCCGGCCGGCCCCCGGTCATCGCCTGCTCCGCGGTCACCGCCCGTCCGTCACCGCCCTCATGGAGAATTCCGTGACACCAGCAGATTCCGGACACTTCCTCGACAAGTTCCTCCGGCAAGTCGCCGCGACGCCCGACCGGCCCGCGACAGAGTTCGGCGACCGGCACCTGACGTACGCCGCACTCGACGCCCGTGCCGCCGAACTGGCCGCCCGGCTGCGGTCCCTCGGCGTGGGTCCAGGCGAGACCGTCGGCGTGTTCCTGGAGCCGTCCCTCGACCTCGTGGCGTCGGTCCTGGCCGTCGCCCGCGCCGGCGCCGCCTGGCTGCCGCTGGACCCCTCGTACCCGGCCGACCGGCTGTCGTACATGGTCCGTGACTCGGGCGCCGCGCTGGTCGTCGCCGACGCGACCGCCCCCGAGTGGCTGCGCGGTCTCGGCGTGCCCCTGGCGGACCCGGCGGACGACACCCCGGCCGCCGAGCCCGTCCCGCTGCCCCGGCTGCGCCCGGAGTCCCCGGCGTACGTCATCTACACCTCCGGGTCCACCGGACGCCCCAAGGGCGTCACCCTCACCCAGCGTGGACTCGCCAACCTGGCCGACGCCCAGCGGACCGCGTTCACGGTGCGCGCGGGCCACCGGGTCCTGCAGTTCGCCTCGCCCAGCTTCGACGCCTCCGTCTTCGAGCTGACCATGGCGCTGTGCTCGGGCGCCACGCTGGTGCTGCCGCCGCGCCGGGACGTCCTGTACGGCCCGGGGCTCGGCGACTTCCTGGCTGACACCCGGATCACCCACATCACGCTCCCGCCGAGCGTCCTCGCCATGGTGCCGGAGCAGGAGCTGCCGTACCTGGAGACGATCGTCTGCGCCGGTGAGGCGCTGCCCCAGCAACTCGTCGACCGGTGGGCGCCGGGCCGTGCCATGTTCAACGCGTACGGCCCGACCGAGACCACCGTGTGGGCCTCGCTGTCCCGGACCGAGCCGGGTGGCGGCAAGCCGGTCATCGGCCGGGCCATCGACGGCGTCCGCCTCCACGTCCTGGACGAGTCGTTGCGTCCAGTGCCGCCCGGTGAGCCAGGTGAACTGGTCGTCGGCGGCGAGGGGGTGGCCCGCGGGTACATCGGGCGGCCGGAGCTGACCGCCGAACGATTCGTGCCGGACCCGGACGCCCCGGGCGAGCGGGCCTACCGCACCGGGGACCTGGTGCGGATGACGCCGGACGGGGAGCTGGACTTCCTCGGCCGCATCGACCAGCAGGTCAAGCTGAACGGCTTCCGTATCGAGCCGGACGAGGTCGCGGCTGTGCTGCGCGAGCACCCCGCCGTCCAGGACGTCGCCGTCGTGGTGGGCCGGGTCGGCGCCGAGGACCGGCTGGTCGGCTATGTCGTGGCGCCGTCGGCCGGAGCCCTGGAGCTGCGCCGGTTCGCCGCCGAACGGCTGCCGCACTTCATGGTGCCGTCGATCGCGGTGATCGACCGGCTGCCGCTGCTGCCCAACGGCAAGCTCCACCGGGCCGCACTGCCCGCCCTGGACCGCGCGTCGTTGGGCCTGGGCGACGGCCGGGCACAGGCCAGGACCGAAACCGAACGCCGACTCGCACAGATCGCCGCCGAGTTCCTCGGTATCGACGATGTGGGCGCCGACGACGACTTCTTCCTGCTGGGCGGTCACTCGCTGCTCGCGGGACGCCTCGCGGCACGCGTGCGTTCGGAGTTCGGCACCGAGCTGCCGATATCGAGCATCTACTCGGAGCGCACGGTGGCCAGGATGGCCGCCGAGCTGGACCGGCTGGGCCGCAACGCGCCGCCGTTGCCGCCAGTTGTCCGGGTCCCCCGGGACCGTCCGCTGCCGCTGTCCTTCCCGCAGGAGCGGATCTGGTTCCTGGAGCAGCTCTCTCCGGGCAACCTGGCCTACAACGCCCAGGCCACCATCCGGCTGCGCGGACCGCTCGACGCGAAGGTCCTGAGTGCCACGATCACCGAGGTGGTCCGCCGGCACGAGATCTTCCGAACGGCGTTCTCCGCGGTCGACGGCGCCCCGGTGCAGGAGATCCGCCCCCCGATGGCGGTCCGGGTGCCCGTGGTCGACCTCCAGGACGTGCCGGAGGAGGACCGGGAGCGCCGTACCGAGGAGGTCGTACGGGACACGATCCGCCGTCCCTTCGAGCTCACCAACCCGCCGCTGGCCCGCTGGCTACTGATCCGGCACGCGCCCGACGACCACACCCTCGTCCAGGTGGAGCACCACTTCGTGCACGACGGCTGGTCGTTCGGCGTGCTCCTCGACGAGATCCGCACGATCTACCCCGAGCTGGCGGCCGGCCGGCCGTCGCCGCTGCCCGAACCGCCCATCCAGTACGCCGACTTCGCCGCCTGGCAGCGCGCCTGGATGCGCGACGAGGTGCTGGACCGTCATCTGGACTACTGGAAGGGGCATTTGAAGGATGCCCCGCTGGTCCTCGACCTGCCGAAGGACCGGCCACGGCCGCGCGTCCCGTCGTTCCAGGGAGCGGCCCTGCGGGTGGAGCTGCCGGCCGAACTGAGCCGCGCGCTCAGGGAGTCCAGCGAACGGTCGGGAGTGACGCTGTTCGCCTCCATGCTGTCGGGCTTCGCCGCCCTGCTGAGCCGCTACTCGGGGCAGAGCGACCTGGTGGTGGGCACAGGTGCCGCGAACCGCCGCCTCGCGGAGACCGAACGCATGCTGGGCATGGTCGTGAACACGCTGCCGCTTCGGCTGGACACCTCGGGTTCCCCGGACTTCGACGGGCTGCGACAACGGGTGCATGAGGTGCTGGTGGAGACCTCTGACTGGCAGGACGTACCGCTGGACCGGCTGGTGGAGGCCGTGGCGCCGCCCCGGGTGCCGTCCATCAATCCGCTGTTCCAGGTGATGTTCAGCTTCCACAACGCCATCGTTCCGGACCTGGAGTTCGGGGGTGTGCGGGGCACCGTCCTGGAGCGTCACAACGGCTCGTCCAAGATGGACATGAACATCGTGGTGGTGCCACGGGCCCAACAGCGCGCGGGCCGTGAAGACCATCCGGACCTCGACCGGATCACGCTGATCTGGGAGTACGCCTCCTCACTGTTCGACGAGGACACGATGCGGCGGATGGTGGACCGGTACATCACCCTCCTGCGGTCGGCGGTCGCCGAGCCGACGCGGCCGATGGATCGCATCGAGTTGGAGACCGGCTACGCGGCGGACCACGAACATCAGCCGTACGGCGGCGGGTTGGGTGAGTCGGTGGTGTTCCCGGAGGGTCTGCTGAGTGATCTGGTGGACGACGTCGCTGCGACGACCCCGGACGCTGCGGCCGTCACCGATTCCGAAACCACCCTGTCCTACGGGGAGTTGACCGGCCGCGCCAACCACCTGGCAACACGGCTGCAGGCTGCCGGGGTCGGTGCGGATACCCCGGTGGGTCTGTGGATGGACCGGTCTGCGGAAATGGTGGTGACGCTCCTGGCGATCGTGAAAGCCGGCGGCGCCTTCCTGCCGCTCGATCCCGACCTGCCGGTCGGCCGTGCGGTGAGACTCCTGACCGATGCGGGTGCACCCGTGGTCTGCGTGGACGGACAGCGGGCCGAGTCACTCGCGGGCGGCACGCTCACCATCCTGGACTGCGGTCCCGGCACGCTCGCCGAGTCGTCACCGACCGCGCCCGACAGTGGTGTGACGGGCGACAACCTGGTCTCCATCTACTACACCTCCGGCTCCACCGGCACTCCCAAGGGCGTCGCCTCCACCCATGCTGGCTGGGCCAACCGCATGCAGTGGATGCAGGCCCAATACCC
>NZ_JBHYWD010000053.1:0-8550 GCF_042751305.1 Streptomyces hokutonensis | reverse complement strand
GAACTCCTCGCCCAGGCCGAAGCCTCCCGCGAACTGGGCGACAACCTCGCCTACGACAACACCCACGCCTGAGGGGGACAACCCGCACCCCCCGCCCAGACAGAACACCGCCACCGGACACAACCAACGACAGCATGGAGACAGGCAGATGCCACTCAAAGGCGAGTACGAGCCGAGCGCGATGGAGTTTGCACGGGACCAGGTGGAGCTGTACGAGAGCTCCGGCGGTACGCAAGGAACGACGCTGCAGGGCCTGCCCGTCGTCATCCTGACGACCCTGGGCGCGAAGAGCGGCAAGATCCGCAAGTCCCCCCTCATGCGGGTGGAGCACGACGGCTCCTACGCCGTGGTCGCCTCCGCAGGAGGAGCCCCCAAGCACCCGGTCTGGTACCACAACGTGGTGACCGACCCCCGGGTCGAGCTCCAGGACGGCCCGGTGCGCCAGGACATGCTGGCACGCGAGGTGACCGGCGACGAGAAGGCGCTGTGGTGGGCCCGAGCCGTCGAGGCCTTCCCGCCGTACGCCGAGTATCAGGAGAAGTCGGACCGCGAGATCCCCGTCCTCGTTCTGGAACCGGCGGCCCAGGAGCACTGACGCGGCACCGCCGATCCAATCTCGGACCTTCGCGGCTGCCATTGGCGACATCCGATGCGTCGATGCCGCCGGTAATCCGGCTTACGGCGACGCCCGCGCCTCACGAGCACGCCACGGGTCATGGCAGAGGCGGAGGTCCCACCGGATCACCGGCTTCACGCCGGCGCCCAGACGAGAGGCGGTTTTTGTCGTGGTCGTGACCGCGGTCTCCCACGCCAGGCGGGGCGTCGAGGCGACCGCGTGTGCCGCCGTCTCCGCGCGTTCGTGCCTTGCCCAGGCTTCAACAGAAGTGTCACACCGTACGGTCGACAACCGGATCTCGCTGCTGGACCTGCTGCGCGAAGCGCATCGGGTCCCCTGGCCTTGCTCGGCGGGCGTGTATGTCGTGCTTGGGCGGCTCGGGGCTTCAGCCGCAGCCGCTTGACTACGGGTGCGCATCGAGGCCACGGCAGCTCGTCCGCTGCTCCGCCGGCGCCCACGTACGGGAGGCGCTGGGGCGACCGAGCTGTGCGCCCATCCAGATGCCGGTGTCGACGAGTGGCCCGAGGTCGACGCCAGTGCGGCGGGCAAACGCCTCGGTCGCGCCGACGAAGACGGCCACATGCCGGACTCCGAGGCCGAGGGCCCGGTCCAGTCCGCGTTCGGCGGGGACGAGTACCGGCAGGCCGAGTGGCTGCTGCGCGGACTCGGCGGCGATGGTCCCCGCCTCCTTGGCCATGGTGCCGGAGAGGGGGAGAGCGCGACGCCGCGTGTGAGGTTGCGCCCGTTTGGGAAATGCCGGTAGAGCGCGGCAGGACGGCGAGATCCGAGGCATCGCCTCGACGCCTGCGGCGGGGAAGAGAGGGCCGTGGGTATCTGTAGGTGCAGGGTGGGAGCGGTGTGACAGCGGGCGCGGCTCCAGCCTGTAGGTCGTCAGTCGGCGACGGCTTCGGCGACGGTGATCTGCACGTGCTGGGGGTAGAAGGCGACGTGGCCCGCGATGGCCTTCACGGCCTCGTGGGGCTCTTCGTAGAACCACACCGCGTCCGCGATCTCCTTTTCGGGGGTGATGAGGCTGTAGTACGACGCCTCCCCCTTGTACGGGCAGTAGGTGTGGGAGTGGGTGCGCACCAGAAGTGTCTGGTCGACATCCGCCAACGGGATGTAGTGAACGGGCGGGCGTCCCGCCTCGCTGAGCGAGACGGCTGCGGTCGTCTCGGCGATGACCTTGCCCCCGTTCTGAGCGATCACACGGATCAGGTGGGGGTTCTCGTTGATCTCGATGGGGTGGTCCGGCCCAGGAATCTTGATCTCACGGGACATCGACTGGCTCCTTCATTGTGGGACTGACTGGTGATCAGGAAAATCAGAGGTTCGTGATCGTGCCGCCATCGATGACGTAGTCGGTCTCGACGACGTTTCCGGCGACATGGCTTCAATGGAATCAGCCTTGCCGACAGTGCGACAGGACCCGTTAGAGGGGGTACTGGTAGGTCCTCTCTGAACGCATTACTAAGGACCTGGATCCTTGCTGGTGGAGTCGGGAGTTCCTGGTCTCACGCAGGCGATCCGCATGGTCGGCCGATGATCGGCCAGCCCCACAGTTCCCCGACGAGCTGGGTGAGCGCGCGATCGTGCGGATCGCGCCCGGCCGCCGCCTGCAGGTGAGCGACCATGTCGCCGACGACCTTCGGCCAGTCCACCCGGAAGTCGCGGGCCCGGGGGCCGAGGAAGGTGAAACGGGCGAAGTTCGCCGGACGCCGTGGATCCTCGAGCACCGGCGCGTACAGTGCCCTGCCGAGGTGGTTCACGGCCGGGACATCCAGAAAGGGGCTGCGGACCAGCGCGGGCACACCGTCCAGCGCGTCGAGCACCGCCTGCACGCCGGGAGCCACGGAGGAAGCGGCCGCCCGGCGCGTCCGGGGCCCTGCGCCTGGCTGGTCGGCACGAGCCAGGTCGAACAGGTGCTCCCGCTCGACGTCATCGAGCTGCAGCGCACGTGCGATGGCGTTCAGCACACTTCGCCACGGCGAGCTTGCCTCGCTCGAGCCGGATGTAGTAATCCACACTCAGCCCGGCGAAGGTCGCCACCTCCTCACGCCGCAGCCCCGGAACCCGCCGGCCGCGCAGCGGCACCGACAGCCCCGCCTGCTGCGGCGTGATGCGTGCCCGCCGCGAGGACAGGAACTCCTGGATCTGACGTCGCTGGTCCATACATTCGATGCCAGGTCGGCTGCCGAGAACCAGGGAGGACCTGGCAGTACCTGGTTCGGCGGACTCGGCGGGCAGCGCGAGGTGACTGTGAACCGCCGTTCCGCCGGTGCCCGGGTGACGGTAGTTCCCGCAGACCAGAGCGTCGGCCGGGGCTGGGCGCTCCGAGCCCGGCACCCGGTTTGTTCCACCTCCACAGCGATGTCGCCTCGGGTACTGACGCACGGCCCGGCACAGCGCAGTGCCCCGGGCCGGTGACGTCGCCACCGGCCCCGGGGCACTGTGCTGTCCGCTGGAAGGCTCAGCCTGCGTAGATCTTCCAGTTGGCCGTCAAGTTGGCCACGGTGTCGGGCAGGTAGCTCCCGCTTTCGGGGCTCATCAGGAACTGGTCGTCCTTGTAGGAGGGGCTGTCGAGGTAGTTCAGGCCGGAGCAGTTGGTCAGCCAGCGTCCGGTGTTGGGCACCTCGTTGATGCAGAATCCGTTGGAGGACATCAGCTCATCGCCGTCGGCGAACCACCACTGGCTGTGGTCCCCGGAGTTGCAGGGGACGAACCAGACGCTCGAGCCGTTGTTGTTGGTGGAGGTCAGGCAGTTGCTGCCCTGGGAGATCGTGTAGCCGATGGCTCCGTCCGAGTTGGTGACCATGCCGTTGATCATGTGGATGTCCCAGGTGTCGTACTCGGTGCCGCCGGGGGTCCCGGAGTGCAGGTCGTAGGAGGTCACAGAGGAGCCCGACTTGTCTCCGGAGTTCCCGAGGTCGCGGAACTCCACGGGGGAGGCGGTGGTCACACCCTGGATGACGGCCATGGCCGGCACGACTGATCCGCCGCCGGTGTAGCCGATCTGCGACACCCCGCCGAACGCGATGCTGGAGAGGTTGTTCCAGATCCACCGTGCCGCGCTGTCGACGTACGTGGTGAAACCGGATCCCAGACCGCCGATCCGGGCCGGCACCGCCTGGATGGCAGTGCCGGCGTTCTGGAACGTGGCCCTCACACCGTCCCGGACGTAGCTCTCCTGGAGTTTGTCGAGGCCGGAGAAGGTCAGCATCGAAATGGTCGCGTCGAAGAAGGCACTGCCCACGCTCTTCCAGTCCACGGTTCCGTCGGTCAGGTACTGGAAGACCAGGGCTCCGAAGAACCCGCCGGTGAACGCGGCTATCTTGACGCCCCACTTGCAGCCGGCCGGACCGGTGTACGAGCAGATGAGTGTGGAGGCCATGACAGTGATGCTGGCGTCGACGGCTACCTCGACCATGCGGGCCGACAGGTAGGACCAGCCTGCTTGCTGGGCGACCTTGCCCTTGGCCTCGCAGCTGGCGATGGCATCCTGACGCTTCGCGGCAAGGGCCGTCACCTGCTGGCGGGTGAACCTGTAGGAGGCGCTGTGGACCACCGGTCCGGACACTGTCGGCGGGGCCTGCTCGCGGTAGGAGGCCTCCAGCGAGTTGACGGTCCCCTGGCAGATGGACGCGATAGAGGGCTGAGCAGCCCTCTGGGCGCCCTGGCGGGTAGGTGCGGTTGAGCCCAGGACGGTGGTGACCAAGGCGAAGGCCGCCACAGCGATAATGATCGTCGGCCAGGGCGGGCGCTTCAAGAGGCGTCTTCTGGTGCGGGAGAGCACGGGTACGGACACGGACACACTCCTTGGGTCAAGACGGATCGGCCGCAGGCATCTGCCGCGCGGGAACGCCGGGAGCGATCGGGCCGGTCCGGCCGCGCCCGGGTGCGGGGCTCCGGGGCCGTGGGCGCATCTTTGCGGTGGCTCCGGTTGCTGCAGCCGGGTGTATGCGGCCTGGGGCCGGGACTGAGACGCGGGCCCGGGCGCAGAAGCCGGGGCCCTAGGTAGCGGGCTTGGTCCGCTACGTGTGCGTCATACGAGAAGGATCGGGGCGGCGTCGGCGCGGGTCCATGGGTAGTTCTACGGGGTGGGTACCTGGTTCTGCGCCCACCAGGTGGCGATCTGGGTGCGGGATCCGAAGCCGAGCTTGGCCAGGATGTTCTCGATATGGCCCTCGACCGTGCGCGGCGAGCGTCCGAGCGCGGAGGCGATCTGCCGGTTGGTCGCGCCCTGGGCCACCCGTGCGGCCACCTCTCGCTCCCGGCTGGTCAACGGGTTCGTGGCCACGGCCGGGGCCACCGGTTCAGGAGCCCGAAGTGCGAATGCGATGGCCCGGGCCGGACCGTCGACAGCGCCGCCCTGCGCGAACGCCCTGCGATATCCGGCCTGGCCCAAGACCGCGACGGTCGCTTCCTCGAACCGTGCATGACCCAGGGCCACCTGCGGGAACGCGGCCAGGGTGATCCCGATGTCCCGCCGCAGCGCATCCGCGGCCCCCAGCACCCGCACCGCCTGCGCAGCGTCGCCGAGGGAGGCGGTCATCCAGGCGAAGTGTTCCAGCATCAGCATGGCTCCGACGTAGTCGGTGAAGCCCTCCTCGATCTCCAGCGCGGTGCGCGTCATCGCCACGGCCGCCTCCAGGTCCCCGCGCAGATAGGCGTCATGGCCCAGCGCGCTCAACGCGTGCGCGCGGCCCCACCGGTCATCGTGCGCCTCGGCGGCGGCCAGGGCGCGCCGACCGGTCACCGCCGCACGTGGGTCTGCCAGATGAGCCAGGACGAACGACAACTCGAACAGGGCGAAGACCACTCCCGCTCCCTCGCCCAGCGCCGTGTGGGCGTCCACCGCGCCCTCCAGCAGGCTCACGGCCTGCGTCAGCTGACCCCGGAACAGCGCAAGCGTGCCGCGGAAGCTCTGGACGTACGCGCACACCACCGGGTCGCCAAGTTCCTCGCCCAGGTGTGCCGCCTCCTCCAGCCACCGGCCGGACGCCGCCAGGTCGCCCTGCAACTGCGCCACCCAGGCGGCAACCCACAGCGCCCTGGCCCGAACGACGGTGGGTTCGGGCGCGGCGGCGAGCGCCCGGTCCAGTCTGCGTCGCCCCTCGCCGAGGAATCCTCCGGCGCACCAGTGGTAGCGCAGTGCCGCCGCCAGCGCGAGGGTGGCCTGCGGATCGCCTGCGCAGTCCAGGGCCGTCAGCACATTGGCGTGCTCGGCGCGCAGCCGGGCCAGCGCTTTCTCCTGGCCTGGGCCGCACCAGTCTCCGGCAGTCCGCTCAGCCAGGGCCAGGTAGAAGTCACGGTGCCGTCGCAGCACAGTGTGCTCCTCACCCGACCGGGCGAGCTGCTGCCTGCCGTACTGGCGGATGGTCTCCAGCAGCCGATAGCGCGGCTCGTCCTCGCCTCCGCCGGTCAGCACCACGGACTGGGCGACGAGCCGGTCCAGGAGGTCCAGCACCTCGTGCCGCGCGATGCCCGAGCCCGCACAGACGCTCTCGGCCGCATCCAGGGCGAATCCGCCGGTGAACACCGACAGCCGGTTCCACAGCCGCTGCTCTGGCGCAGAACACAGTTCGTAGCTCCAGTCGACCAGCGCGCGCAGCGTGCGCTGCCGCGGCAGCGCAGTGCGGCTGCCTCCGCTGAGCAGCGCGAACCGGTTCTCCAGGCGGACTACCGCCTCTTCCACGGTGAGAGTGCGCAGCCGGGCCGCGGCCAGCTCGATCGCCAGCGGCAACCCCTCCAGGCCGGCGCAGAGCCGGGTGACCGCGGCCCGGTTCGCGTCGGTGATCCGGAACCGGGGCTCAACGGCGTTGGACCGGTCCCTCAGCAGTTCGAGTGCCTCGTCCGGTGACAGGGGCTGGACGGTGAGAACGTGCTCGCCGGTGATGCCCAGAGTCTCGCGGCTGGTTGCCAGAATGCGCAGGCCACCAGCAGCCGAAAGGAGGGTCTGGGCCAGCTCGGAGCAGGCCTTGACCAGGTGCTCGCAGTTGTCCAGCACGATCAGCGCCCGCCGCCCTGCCAGATGGGCCGCGAGCTGGTCCAGGACCGGCCTGGCCCCCAGGTCCGGCACCCCCAGCGCGGTCGCGGCCCTGATCGCCACCGCCGACGGATCCCGCACGGGGGCCAGGTCCACCACCCACACGCCGTCCGCGAAGGCCCTGGTGGAGTTGGCGGCCACCTCCAGCGCCAGCCGGGTCTTGCCCACCCCGCCCATTCCGGTGAGCGTCAGCAGCCTCGCGCTACCCAGTGTTCGACGAATCTCCGCGACCTCGCGCCGCCGACCCACGAAGGAAGTCAAGGCCAAGGGAAGGTTCCCCGCCTCGGACAGCACTCCGATCACGTGCACCTCGCCTCGTGTCGGCGGCGTTGCGTGCATTCGCCTATGCCCAGCCGCTGCCCGAGCGCGACGCCGCAGACCCCGCTGACATCCAGGCCCGCGACGTCGACCAGCCGCGTGAGTGCGCTGTCGATGACGTCCACCCATTCGTCACGAATCAACGCGGTCATTGGCACCACCTCAATGCGCAGATCCATACACATCACCCGATACCTCGGTCGGGAGCAGTTGGCTCACCGTGGCACAGGACAACTTGAACATCCGCTGTCAGGAACCGGAAACGGCTGCGAGCGACTCTCGCGGCTCGTCGGACGTCGATCAGCCGGATGTCTCGGACGAGCCGGCGGCCTCGGCGTCGTTGGCCGGCGCGGACCGCTCGACGTCGTGGTTGGTGGCGGCCCAGCTGGCCAGCAGGTTGAGGGCGTCCTGGGAGCGGGAGGCGGGCTCGGCGGTGTAGGTGAGGAGGACCTGGCTGGAGTCGCCGCCCACCGGGAAGGTCTCGAACGGGAGGTCGAGGTCGCCGACGACCGGGTGGTGCAGGAGCTTCACGCCGGTGGTGTGCATGCGGACGTTGTGGGCGGCCCAGCGGTGGCGGAATTCCTCGCTGCGGGTGGACAGTTCGCCGATCAGGTCCGTCAGCCGCCGGTCGTAGAGGTCGCGTCCGGCCTCGGCGCGCAGCATGGCGACACAGTCGCCTGCGACCTGGTCCCAGTCGCGGAAGAACTCGGTCGCGTGGGTGTCGAGGAAGACGAACCTGGAGTTGTTGGGCGGCCGTGCCGGGTCGGCGTAGACCGGGGAGTAGAGGGCGCGCCCGAGGTCGTTGGTAGCGAGGATGTCCCCGCGTCCGCTGAGGACGAACGCGGGTGTGCCGCTCATCGAGTCGAGGACGCGCTGCACCGGAGGCCGAACCCGCTGCTGGGCCGGGCGGCGGCGTGGCGGGCGGGTCGTGCCGACGCCGCGCAGGAGGTCGAGCAGGTGGATGCGTTCCGCCTCGTCGAGCTGGAGTGCCTGTGCGATGCCGTCGATGACGCTCTCGGAGACGCCGGTGGCGTTGCCGCGCTCCAGCCGCGTGTAGTACTCGCTGGAAATGCCGGCGAGCAGGGCGACCTCCTCCCGGCGCAGCCCGGTGACCCGTCGGCGCTCTCCGCCGTAGAGGGGCAGTCCGGCCTGTTCAGGGGTGACCCTGGCCCGTCGCGTGCCGAGGAATTCCCGGATCTCCGCACGGAAATCATCACGAATATCGCGGTTGGTGCCTTGTATTCCTTGTGGGTCGTTTCTGCCTGCCATGCGTTTCACTCTACGAGTGCGTCCGCCAGGAAGGGGGTCCCTGTCAGTGACCCCCTCATCAGGGACTCCCACACTCCCGTGACAAGCGGTTTTGTTGGTGGTGCACCGCCCACGGCGGTGTGAACCGTCCGGACGGACGGCGCTTGGCCCGCCGGTCCCGGCCCCCCGCGGTGCTGGAACTGATGCTGAGCGTCGCCTCCGCGCACAGCGGGTGCCGGTCGCGGCGCCTGAAAGGAACTCCCCCATGAGCAAGGTCATCTTCGTCACCGGTGCCGGACGCGGTCTTGGCACGGACATCGCC
>NZ_JBHYWD010000052.1:9829-12528 GCF_042751305.1 Streptomyces hokutonensis | reverse complement strand
GAACTCCTCGCCCAGGCCGAAGCCTCCCGCGAACTGGGCGACAACCTCGCCTACGACAACACCCACGCCTGAGGGGGACAACCCGCACCCCCCGCTGGCAAGGCTCCCCGGAATTCGCCGGGTCTCACGTGGCGAAGAGAACACCGCCACCGACGCCGCCGAACTCAGCGCCCGCAACTCGACCGCTGAGCAACCTCACACCCGCCGCGGGCGAACGCCACGACGGGCAGACATGGCCAGGATCCGACGGCTGACCCCGGCGTCCCTACGCCCGGCTAAGCCCGGGCCCGGGACTTCGCGAAGGACTGACGCCCTGGCGAAGTTCCAGACCGCCCCACCCGACCAACCTGCATCCATTCACCCAGTTCACTGATCACCGAAAAGGTTCTTCATCATGTCCAAGGTTCTCCTTGTCGTAGGCCACCCCGACCTGTCCCAGTCGAGGGCCAACGCGGCCCTCGTGGACGCGGTCCGCGATCTGCCCCACGTCACCGTGCACGACCTGTACGCCGCGTACCCCGACTTCCAGATCGACGTCGCCGCCGAGCAGGCACTGCTGGCGGAGCACGATGTGATCGTCTTCCAGCACCCGGTGTACTGGTACCACACCACCCCGCTGTTCAAGTTGTGGCAGGACAAGGTTCTAACCCTTGGCTGGGCCTTCACCATGGACGGCACTCCCGAGCAACTGGCGGGCAAGAAGGCCGTCGTCGCCGTCACCGCCGGCGTCAACGCCGAGGACTACACCACTGAGGGCTGGATCAAGGCCACCGTCGAAAGCCTTCTCGGTAGCTGGGAGGCGACCCTGCGGCTGTGCCAGTTCGACATCCAGCCGATGTTCAAGGTGTACGGCACCATCCTCGGTCTCTCCGACGAGGAACTGGCCACCGCTGCCAAGCAGTACAACGAACTGCTCGCCTCCTACGCCGCCTGACCGCGCTCACAACACAGTGGCCGCTGTCGTCGATGGCGACGCGGTGGTGATGGACCCTGCCAGGTCTCCGGACGCTCTTCGCCCTATCGGCGCCGAGCGGCCGGAGACCTGGCTGCGCCATCGCCATTTTGCAATGTCGACCAGTTTGCTGGTGATTACCCGGTAGTTGTTCCTGGTCGACCACGCCGCATTGCCGGCTGAAGTCCGTGCCGGAGCAGATCGATGTGCTGGGGCAAGGAGGTTGACCGGTCCAGCATGCGGGAGTTCGCCGGGTGCTGTCTGACCGGCGGCTGGAGGAGCCCTCGGAGGGGCCGAAACGGTCGCAGAGGGAGGTGCCGAATACGGCTGCCCCGTAGGAATGCGGGGTGCGAAGCGGTTGCGACACCCAAGACTGGGGCGGCCTGCGCCTGACCGGTGGCGTGACAGATGTGCCAACTTCGCGAGGCGCAGGCCAGATGACTCAGCGGGTCAGTTCGCGGAAGAATGCGCGGATGTCACCGACAAGGAGTTCGGGCTGCTCCATGGCGGCGAAGTGACCGCCGCGGTCGAACTCGGTCCAGTGCACGATGTTGGAGGAACGTTCTGCGAGGGCACGAATGGGCCGGATGTCGTACGGGAAGACGGCGACGCCCAGGGGTACGGGTGACTGCTCGGGCTGGCGGTCCTTCAGCGGGTGGCTGAGCTCGTAGTAGAGGCGGGCCGATGACGCGGCGGTGTTGGTCAGCCAGTACAGCATGATGTCCGTGAGCATGTGGTCGCGGTCGACCGCGCCCTGCGGTAGGTGGGTGCCGTCGGTCCACTCTTTGAACTTCTCGGCGATCCAGGCGAGTTGCCCGGCCGGAGAGTCGGCGAGCGCGACCCCGACGGTCTGCGGCCGGGTCGACTGGAGGGTGAGGTAGCCCTGGCCGTCGGCCTCGATCAGCCGGTTCTGCTCGAGCCTGGCCTTGTCGTCGGGCCCGAGTTCATCGAGCTCTCCGGGTGTGCCAGCAGGGTTGGTCATCAGGAAGTTGACGTGCACGCCGATGACATGGTCTGTGTCGACGCGGCCGACTTCCTGGGAGATGAACGAGCCCCAGTCGCCACCTTGGGCACCGTAGCGGTCGTAACCGAGGCGGGCCATCAGCTGAGCCCAGGCGTAGGCGACCCGCGTGGTGTCCCAGCCGCGTTCGGCGACCGGGCCGGAGAACCCGTATCCGGGGATGGACGGGATGACCAGGTGGAAGGCGTCAGCAGGATCGCCGCCGTGGGCGCGCGGGTCACTCAGGGGACCGATCACGTGCAGGAACTCGACGAACGAGCCGGGCCAGCCGTGGGTGAGGATCAGCGGCGTAGCGTCGGGCTCGGGCGAGCGCACGTGCAGGAAGTGGATGTTCTGGCCGTCAATGGTAGTGGTGAACTGCGGCAGTTCGTTCAGCCGCCGTTCCCAGGCGCGCCAGTCGTAGGGGGTGCGCCAGTATTCGGCCAGCTCGGCCAGGTAGTCGACCGGGATGCCCATCTCCCAGTCCGTGCCGGGGATTGCGTCGGGCAGCCGGGTGCGGCCGAGACGCTCGTGGAGGTCGTCCAGGTCTGCCTGGGGTATGTCTATGCGGAATGGGCGGACGGCGGTGTTTGTCATGCCTCGCTGTTTCCGTGCGTGGGGGAAAACTGAGGGGAAGTGATTTCCCTCAGTCGAATGCCGGGCGGCAAACGGCGCGGCCCGGTGCCCCCCCCGGCAGGGGGCGGGTGGGGGGGGGGGGGGGGCCCGCCCCTGAGTGGGGCGCGCCAG
>NZ_JBHYWD010000052.1:4226-9819 GCF_042751305.1 Streptomyces hokutonensis | reverse complement strand
GGGGGTGGGTGCCCGCGCGCGGTGTGCGCGGGGGGGGCGTATCAGCGTGGCCTTGATGCACCCCCCGGCGGCGGGCGCGGCCCCCCCCCGCCCCCCCCCCCCCCCCCCCGCGGTAAGGGAAGTTGTGGCGGGTGCGGGGTCACCGGCAGGTGATCGGGCGGCATCTTGCACTGCATGCGGCCCGGGGTTCCTTGGTGTGACCGGGCGGAACGCCTCGCCCAGGGAAGGCGGCGTACGAGCGGCACCGACGGTGGTCGGCCGGCGCCACCTAGGAGCGTCAGCTGCACCGGGTCCCGGCGGCAGACTCCAGCGATGAGAACGACTGGGACTCCGCGGTGGACTTCATGATCATGCGGGCGCATCGGCACGCGGCCGGAGCCCACCCCAATCCGCAGCCGGCCCGAAGGCGTCAAAGGGCGGAGGTTGCGGAACGCCAACGGCGAAGCACCCCGGCCAGTCTCCGGACCAGCTGGAGAAGGTGGTGAACGCAGGCGAGGGTGTGGGCATAGGGAAGCATGCGGCAAGCGCTCCCGGGCAATGGCCAACCCGGTGTGAACAGGCGCGGTTACGTCTTCCTTGGCATGGTCGCAGGCTCCGCCACCTGGCTCCGTTCATGATCGACAGGACGGGCCCAACCGCCCCTCGTCGACCACCTCTACCAGAGGTCGCCGGCCCAGGGGCTGGCAGTTTCACGGGAAGGGATGGCTCAGGCGCCCTCTGCGGAGGCGGTTGCAACAACTGTCTCCACAGAGGGCGGGCCGCCCTGGTCAGGCCTGGAAACGGTCACAGTGCCGCGTACACCGCGTCGAGCAGGGCCGTCTTCCTAGGGTCGCCGGAGATACGGGTTCCCATGCGGTTCATGACGTAGCCCACGCTGACGTCCGCCTCCGGGTCCGCCAGGCCGAAGGAGCCGCCCGTGCCGTCGTGGCCGAAGGCGCGGGGGTTGGGGCCGTAGGAGGCGTTCTGGCCGCCGAGCCACATGCCCAGAGCGATTTCCGTGTCGTGCTCGTAGGCAGTGCCGACGACCAGATCGCGGCACGCGCCCTGGCCCTCGCGGGCGCGCTCGACGGCTTCGGGGGACAGCAGACGGCGGTCGTCGGCGATGCCCTGGTGGGCGAAGATTCCGTAGAGCGCGGCGACTGCGCGGGCGGTGCCGTGGCCGTTCGCGGCTGGGATGTGGGCGGCGCGCCATTCGGGGGTGTTGGCGTCGGCCGCCGTGACAACGGGGTTGGCCAGGGAGGCCAAGGCGACGGGCGGCAGTGCCGCGTACGCCGCCTGTGCGTCGGCCGTCATGGCCGGGCCGACCAGTTCTGCCACCCGCTCGGCCTCCTTCTCCGGCAGGCCGATCGTGAAGTCGATGCCCAGCGGCCCGGTGATCTCCTGGTGCAGGTATTCGCCGAGGTGCAGACCGGTGATCCGCCGTACCACTTCGCCGATCAGGAAGCCGTACGTCAGGGCGTGGTAGCCGGACTGCGTGCCCGGCTCCCACCACGGCTCCATGGCGGCCAGTCGCGCGGTGGTCAGCTCCCAGTCGTACGCTTCGGCCAGGCTGAGCGGCTCGCGCAGTCCGGCCAGGCCCGCCCGGTGCGAGAGGAGGTGACGTACGAGGACGGACGATTTGCCGGCTGCGGCGAACTCCGGCCAGTACGTCGCCACGGGGGCGTCGAGGTCGAGCTGTCCCCGGTCGGCCAGCAGATGCGCGCACAGCGCTGTCGGCCCCTTCGTCGTCGACCACACGTTGACCACGGTGTCCCGCTCCCAGGGCCGTGTGCGTGCGGCATCCGCCCAGCCGCCCCAAAGGTCCACCACGGTCTGTCCGCCGACCTGCACGGCCACCGCAGCGCCCAGGTCCTCGCGCTCCCGGAAGTTTTCCTCGAATGCCGCCCGCACGGATGCGAACCGCTCGTCGCAGTGGCCTTGGACGGCAGGACTGGAGAATTCAGAATTAGTCATGGTCCCCAAGGTAACGACTCTCGGGTCGTCATCCAGGGCACAAAACTCTACCCCCCACGAGATAGCCCAATGAGGGCAGACTGGCGGCTATGGCCAGCCACGCGCATTTCGGTGAACTGAGAGAATTCCCCTAGGCTTCGTGCCGCGAGCGCCATCGCAACGGGCTGACATGACAGAAGGCACATCGGTGGTGACGGCGACGTGGATTCTGCCTCTGCGCAAGCTCACGAATAAGCCGCCTGACAACCGGGAACACCCGCATCCCGGCCTCGCAGGGAACCGCCGTGTGAGAGTGAGTTTTCGGTGTCACGTCGTTTGACGTGCCGTCGATCGCCAGTGGCTCACGTTCCCGGCACGACGGGCACCGGGGCATAGGCCATCAGACTCCGACTCGGTCGCTCATATACCGGTGCAGAAAACCATCCGTTTCATGAACGTCGTGAGGAAGGACTGCACTGAGCCATGGTTATCGTCATCCCATTCGTCTGGGGTGCTGTGCTGGCAGTGTTCGGCGCGCTCCATTGGTATACCTGGCGCCGTCTCGTACGCGACACGTCGCGTCCCGGCTCTCTCCTGCGGCGCGCCGGAAGCTTTGTCTTCATCGCCGGGCCTCTTCTGACCGTCGCCGCCCTGGCGGCCGAGACCAGAGCCCCCTTTCTCCTCCAACAGATCCTTGCCTGGCCCGGATATCTATGGATGGCACTGTTCCTGTACCTCGTGCTCGCGTTGCTCGCGAGTGAGGCCGTCCGGCCTGCGCTGCGGCGCCTGCCCCGGCGACGCCGGAACGTTGACACACACGAGCAGGCCCACCCGGCGGTGGATGCCGTTGCCGCCTCGCCCGGCAAGTCCGGGGCGGATCGGAACGAGGAACTTACGGCCGGCGGACCCCGGCCGGTGCCGGCCGCACACGGCGTGTCCGGCACCACCCCGCAAATCACGGCGGCTGCCACCGTGGCGGAGCATCCGCGTACACCGGAGCCCGGATCCTCGCCGCGCCCTGGAGTAACGGACCCTTCACGCCGCCTGTTCGTCTCGCGCGTTGTAGGCGGCAGCGCCGCGGCCCTCGCCGTCGGCACCGTCGGCCACGGCACGTACGACGTGCTCCGTGGCCCCAAGGTCAAGCGCATCACCGTTGCGCTGGCCAAACTCCCGCGTAGCGCGCACGGGTTCCGGATCGCCGTGGTCAGCGACATCCACCTCGGTCCGGTCCTGGGCCGTGGCTTCGCCCAGAAGGTCGTCGACACGATCAACGCCACCCAGCCCGACCTGATCGCCGTCGTAGGTGACCTGGTCGACGGCAGCGTGAAGGATCTCAGCCCGGCCGCTGAACCGCTTGCCGGGCTGCGGGCACGTCACGGGACCTTCTTCGTCACCGGTAACCACGAGTACTACTCCGGCGCTGAGCAGTGGGTCGAGAAAGTACGGGACCTGGGTCTGCGCCCGTTGGAGAACGCCCGCACGGAACTGCCCGCCTTCGACCTGGCGGGCGTCAACGACCTGGCCGGCACCGATGAGGGCCAGGGCCCGGACTTCACGCGGGCCCTCGGCGACCGCGACCGCTCCCGCCCCGCCGTCCTCCTCGCCCATCAGCCGATCCTCATCCACGACGCCGTCCGCCACGGCGTCGACCTGCAGCTCTCTGGTCACACCCACGGCGGCCAACTGTGGCCCGGCAACCTCATCGCCGATCTGACGAACCCGACGCTCGCCGGCGTCGAACGCTACGGCGACACCCAGCTCTACGTCAGCCGCGGCGCCGGTGCCTGGGGCCCACCCGTCCGCGTCGGCGCCCCCTCGGACATCACCGTTGTCGACCTCGCCTCGAAGCAGGCCTGACTGGGCGGCAGGACTTCGTGTCAGAGGCTGTGAGGGGCGGGCGGAGCGGCAGGATTCGGAGAACCTGCGGCGGGCAGCCGCCTGTTCAGCCCCGGCGGTGAAGTGAGAACCCAACGCTGGAATGTGAACTCCGGTCGCGGGGCACGACAGCGCTCATAGCACCACGCACGTGCGGACGAACTGCCTCTTGTGGGCAGCTCTCCCCCACTGCGTCGGCCGTGCGCGGCGTCCGGCTCGGCCTTGAGGAGGAGCGAGGCGAACTTTCTCCGCAAGCGTCTGGCGAGACCCTGCCGAACCAGGTACTGCCAGGTCCTCCCTTGTTCTTAGCAGCCGACTTAGCATCGAGTGTATGGACCAGCGAAGTCACATCCGAGAGTTCCTGTCCTCGCGAAGGGCACGCATCACGCCACAGCAGGCGGGGCTGTCGGTGCCGCTGCGTGGTCGGCGCGTTCCGGGACTTCGGCGTGAGGAAGTGGCGACCCTCGCCGGGCTGAGTGTGGAGTACTACACCCGGCTCGAACGAGGCAAGCTCGCCGTGGCCTCCGACAGTGTGCTGAACGCCATCGCAGGTGCACTGCAGCTCGATGACGTCGAGCGGGAGCATCTGTTCGACCTGGCTCGCGCCGACCAACCCGCCGCCCGGCCTCGGACGCGCCGGGCGGGCGCTTCTTCAGTGGATTCCGGGGTTCAGGCGGTACTCGACGCGCTGGTCGGCGTGCCTGCGATGGTGCGCAGCCCTCTGCTGGATGTGGTGGCCACGAACCACCTCGGAAGAGCGCTCTATGCACCGGTGCTCGATGATCCCCGGCGGCCGGCGAACTTCGCCCGTTTCACCTTCCTCGACCCCCGGGCCCGCGACTTCTGGGTGGACTGGCCGAAGGTCGCTGGCGATATGGTCGGTCATCTCCAGGCAGCGGCCGGGCGTGATCCCCACGATCGCGCACTCACTCAGCTCGTCGGGGAACTGTCGACCTGCAGCGAGGAGTTCCGGGTCTTCTGGGCACGGCGTGACGTCCGGGTCCACGCCCGCGGTGTCAAGGTTTTCAAGCACCCCGTCGTCGGCCACCTTGAGCTGGCCTTCGAGGTCATGCACCTCCCCGCCGAGCAGGGCTTGCTCCTGGTCGCCTACACCGCGGCGGCCGGTACCTCCTCGCACGACAACCTGTCCCTGCTCAACGCCTGGGCTGCCACCTCGGAGCAGGAGAGGGACGAGCACCCCCAGCCACCAACCTCAGCGCGCCCACCGGGCGCCGAGGACAGCAAAGGCGGGTGAACCGGGGCGCCACATCCTGTGCCACTTCCCCGACCGTCCGCGCGACCTCGATCGGATAACTGGCCCGGGCTCACTGGCACCCGACTTGCGCGGCGGCGCCCGTCCGAGCCCTATGGCCGTCCGTATGGGACCACCACGGCGCCAGGGGCCGCCCCGCGCCCCGCTGGCGATTCAGATCATCTGATCCCTGCGTCGGTGCTGAGCAGCTGCCATGGTCCCAGGCCGGGAGCCGACGACAGGCAGGCGGACCGGGTGCCCCGGACAATCCTGAGGTGGTCAGTCGAGGCAGCGGTGGCTCGCGTCGAGCGACGAAGTCCAGGCCAGGACGACCGGTGCGTACGGGTACCAGCGTAGGCTGCCGCAGCCGTACCGGGGCCACTCGGATCGCCGGTACCTCAGCAATCAGATAGGCCCGGAACCCGGAGGGGGGGGGTGGGGGGGGTGGGTGGTGTGTTGGGCGGAGGGTGTGGGGTGTTGCGGTGGGTGTGGGGGGGGTGAGGCCGGGGGTGGGAGTGGTGAGAGAGGGCTAGA
>NZ_JBHYWD010000052.1:0-4216 GCF_042751305.1 Streptomyces hokutonensis | reverse complement strand
GCCGCCCCCGGGCCCCCCGCCCCCCGCCCTCACACACACCACCCCCCCCCCCGCCCCCCGGGGTGGCCCCCCCCGCCCCCCCGCCCCCCCCCCTCCGCGTGACGCTGCGCCTACGGAAGCTCAGTCACGCAGCAGCTCGTGCTGCCACTCGGTCTCGGGCTGGTTGTGCAGGTCGAGGTACGCCTGTGCGAGCACTGCCGGATCGAAGCGCTCTTCGCCGCCACCGATTGCACCAGCGATCGTGACGCTGGTGACGTGCACGCCTGTGCCTGCCAGCTTCTCGTGAAGTACTTGCGCGTATGTGCGAATCCCGGCCTTGCCGATGGACAGGGACGCGAATTCCGCGGAGGGGGAATGGGCGAGGCCGCCGCCGGAGAACAGCAGGCTCCCGCGGCCGTCACGCAGCGCGGGCAGGACGGCGTCCGCGGCGACCCTCGCCCCCAGGACGTTGACGGCCAGAACGTCGGCCCAGTCCTTGTCGTCACCGCCGATGGGCGCGTCCTTGCGCACCACCGCGGCGTTGTACACGAGCACGTCGGGAGCGCCCAACTCGGTGATCGCGGTGCGGAGCGTGGCGCGCAGGCCATCGGGGTCCGTGACGTCCGAGGGGTAGCCACGGACTTCCTGACCGGTGGAGGCAAGCTCGGCGGCGTAGGCGTCAAGCCTCGACTTGTCACGGGAGAGCATGGCGACCGGGTGTCCGGCGCCGGCGAACGTCCTGGCGAGCGCGACGCCGAGTCCGGGTCCGACACCGACGACAATCGCGGTTCCGAGGGCCATGGTGGTCCTTCCTTCGAGGGGATGAGGAGTCAGGCCGTTGATGATTTTTCGGCCTGTCATTCCGGGGGTTCGGGGTGGCTGGCGCCCTGAACGGTGGCCCTTGCCGACGACAGTCCGGAGCCGATCAGCCTCGCCACCGAGCACGGGGCGGGGAGCTCAAGCGACGGACAATGCCCGCCGCCCGACTGCCCAGACGATCAACGCAATAGTGAGCAGAGCGGCGGCGCCGGTCATCACCATCGTCCACCCTCCGGCCTGCCAGAGCGCGGCCGCCAGCACGGAGCCGATGGTGGCGCCGATGAAGTTTCCGGTGACGAAGGCGGTGTTCAGGCGGCTGCGGCTCTGCGGCTCCACGTGCATCAGCCGGGACTGGTTGAGCACGTTGACCGTCGGGATGGAGATGTCCAGCAGCAGCACCGCGATCAGGACGATGATGATTGACCCGGCGTCGGCGCCGGTGCCGCTGAGGACGACCGCGGCCAATGCCAGTAGCAGTCCTGCGCCGGTACCGGGCACCGACCAGCCGCGGTCGTGCAGACGGCCGGCCCGCTGGGCGGTCAGCGCGCCGGCCAGGCCGACGAGACCGACCAGACCGATCCGGGTCACCGAGTAGTCGAACGGGGCAGCACTGAGCAGGAAGGTCAGAGCGGTCCAGAAGAGGGTGAAAACGGTCATCGCGATGGCACTCAACACAAGCGAGACCTGCACCGAACGGTGGCGGCGCACGGTGGTCACCACCGACGCCAGCAGCTCCGCGTAGCCGACCGAGGCCCGGGAGGGAATGGCCGGCAGCACCCGTGCCAGGACGGTGGCGAGAACCACCGTGAGTACGGCGGCGGCCATATAGATCGCACGCCAGCCGAACGCGTCGGCGACAAGGCCGCTGATGGTGCGCGATGCGAGAATCCCCATGAGTATCCCGGATACGACGGTACCGACGACCCGGCCGCGCTGATCGTCGCGAGCGAGGTCACCCGCCAGCGCAACCAGCAGCTGGCCGGCCACCGTGGTCACCCCGACCAGAGCGAGCGCGACCAGCAGTATGCCGAAACTCGGTGCCGCGGCACTGGCCGCCAGGGCGAAGGCCGACGCGAGCATGATCGTGGGGATGAGCCTGCGCCGGTTGAGACGGTCACCCAGCGGCATCACGAAAAAGGCCCCGATCGCGTAGCCGATCTGCGTCAGAGTGACCAGCAGACCGGCGGAGCCGGGACTGATGTGCAGCGAACCGGCCATCTCGTTGAGCAGGGGCTGTGCCCAGTACAGGTTGCCGACCGCGGCGCCGCCGGCGACCGCGAACAGCAGCGTCAGACCGCGGTTCATGCCGCTCGAGACAGTAGCTGCGGACGCGCCGGTGACCTCCGCCGCCGTGGTCTTATTGGTCATGCCTTCCAGGCAACCAGCCCTGCCGACAGTGCGGCAGGACCTGTTAAAGGGGGTACTGGCAAGTCCTCCTTGAACCGACCGGCAAATGGATCACTTGAGGCGCCGGGTGGTGGGTCCGCCGTCCCGGTGGTACCGCTAGGTCGATCGTCGGATGAGCGTGCGGAACCTGACGAGTGTGGCGGCGCGGTGGAGGCCGACCGCCTTGCCGCTCCTCTTCGTGCAGCGCCGCAGCTTGCCGTAAGGGTTCATCCAGGAGGGACTGCGCTCGACCACCCAGCGTTTGCCTGCCGGGATCGGGGCGGGGACGCCCTTGCGGGCGATCTCCGCTGTGAGGCCCAACTTGCCAAGCAGGCACGGGATATGGCGCTGTCGTAGCCGTGGTCCAGGTTCACTTGACGTCCTCGGGCAGTGCTCCGAGTTGCGTGCGCACGGTTTCCAGGGCCGGGAGCAGGGGCGACGCGCGAGTGCTGTAAGAGGGCGGTATGGGAATGTGTAGGTGTTTTGTCGTCACCTGAACGTGTGGCGGTACAGCATCCCGGCCGCTCGGTGGCCGAGAGCATGTTGGGGTGGTTCGCGCGCCCAGGAATTCCCGGATCCCCGCGCGGAGATCATCACGGATATCGGGGCCAAGGTCACCCCCGAGCAGGCCGGACTGCCGCTCTACGGCGGAGAGCGCCGACGCGTCACCGGGCTGCGCCGCGGGGAGGTCACCCTGCTCGCGGGCATCTCCAGCGAGCACTACACCCGGCTCCTGCAACGTCTCTTCTAGTGACTTGCGAGCAGTCCGACGAGGGCGGAGGTGTGGTTCCACAGGTCTCTTGCCAGCTGCAGGTCAGTCGCCTGTCGGCCTTCTTTCCCGTTGGGCTTGATCTTGTCGAAGTAGGTGCCGCTCGGTTCCGAGAGCGTGTCCAGGTCTGCGAGCCGGATCAGGGGCTTGGCACCTTCCTCGGGGACGACACCGTAGCGGCCCAGTGCCACGGCTTTGATGATGCGGAGCAGCCACCAGTCCGGGGCGAGGCCGGTCCGGACGAAGCCCGGGTGGACGGCGAAAGCCGGAACGGTCGACTTCCCCGCCAGTTCCTTCGTGAACAGGTTGTTCATCAGCTTGGAGGTGCCGTACGCGCCCAGGCCCGAGTTCCACCGCTGGCGGGTGAAGTTGAGGTCGTCGAGGTGTACCCGCCCTTGGACGTTGGCGTTGCTGGAGGTGGATATGACCCGCCCTTGGCTTTCCGCCAACCGGGGAAGGAGGAGCCTGGTCAGCAGGAAAGGGGCGAGATAGTTGGCCTGGAGGGTGCGCTCGAAGCCGTCAGCGGTGAGCTCGGAGACCTTGTACATGCTGCCCGCGCTGTTGGCCAGCACGTCGATGCGGTGATACGCGGCGAGAAGCTTGTCAGCGAGACCGCGCACGTCGTCGAGTTTCTCGAAGTCGGACACGTAGCCGATGCCGCCGATCTGGTCTGCGACTGCCTTTGTGCGTTGCGGGTCACGGCCGGTGATGACGACCGTCGCTCCGTCCTTGGCCAGTTGGGTGGCAGCTGCTTTGCCGATGCCGCTGGAGCCGGCAGTGATGAAGACCCCGAGATTCAGACGTGCCCTTGCTCATGAGGGATTTCGTTTCAGATGCCATGGGCCGGCACGCGGTCTGTTGCGGGGGTGGTGCATGCAGCGCGGACAACGCCGCAGAGCGGGCTGGGACCGGCGGCGGAAGCGACGCCCATCCGGGCCGTTCACACCGCTGGGGGCGGTGCACCACCAACAAAACCGCCTGTCACGGGAGTGTGGGAGTCCCTGATGAGGGGGTCACTGACAGGGACCCCCTCATCAGCGGAAGCGCTCGTACAGTGAAACGCATGGCAGGTAGAAAAGATCCACAAAGCGGCAAACACGATATTCGTGATGATTTCCGTGCGGAGATCCGGGAATTCCTCGGCACGCGACGGGCCAGGGTCACCCCCGAACAGGCCGGACTGCCCCTCTACGGCGGAGAGCGCCGACGGGTCACCGGGCTGCGCCGGGAGGAGGTCGCCCTGCTCGCCGGCATTTCCAGCGA
>NZ_JBHYWD010000051.1:0-12602 GCF_042751305.1 Streptomyces hokutonensis | reverse complement strand
CCGCGTCCCGTTTGAACTCGTCCGGGAAATTCCTTCGCTTTGCCACCATGGATCACTTCCCCTGGATGACGAAACATCCAGCGTCCAGGTGTCGGAATTTCGGGGGTCACTCCATCGTGGCTGCCATACCCCTGGGGACTACCGGTGTCTGAGCGGATCAGCGTACTGGTGGCGGATGACGAGTCGATCATCCGCGCCGGTTTGAGCGCGATACTGGCGAGTCAGTCCGACATCGCCGTTGTCGGCACTGTGAGCAATGGCGAGCAGGCCGTGGACGAGTGCGGACAGCTGAAGCCGGACGTGCTGTTGCTGGACATTCACATGCCGCGTGGCGACGGACTGTGGGTGCTGTCCGAACTCGGCCGTCGAGTGCTGCTCGGAGCAGGACGGAGTCAAGCGCTCATGCTGACGACATTCGACCTCGACGAGTACGTCGACGACGCGCTTGCCGCCGGGGCTGCGGGATTCCTGCTGAAGAACAGTCCGTACGAAGAACTCGTCGGAGCGGTACGGGCGGCGGCGGCCGGGCACAGTGTCCTGAGCCCGACCGTGACCCGTCGGATCGTCCAAGGGCATCTGAGCACCCGTCGTCGGCCGAGCGACCGAGAACAGGCCCGCCTGAAATTCCTCACCGGGCGAGAACGCGACGTGCTCTGTCTGATCGGAGACGGGCTGAGCAACGCCGAGATCGCCCATCGGTTGACGGTAAGCCTGCACACGGTGAAAACACACGTCAGTCATGTACTCGCGAAGACCGGCTGTCAAAGTCGTGCGCAGGCGGCCGTGCTGGCCAGAAATAATGCTCTCTGAGTATCGGTATGACGTGAGGCGGCGGAGTCTCATGCCTTCGTGAATCGGACTCACTCCTTCGAATGAGTTCGACTCCCTCGGAGTCACGCCATCGAGCGATGTTCCGGACGACCCTGGCTGACTAAATAGTTCCTGTACGGCGAGTCCTACGTTCATTGCCCTCTGTGCGGGTGAGGAGCAGCAGGCGCTCAGCGTACGCGGCCATTTTCCGCATCGCGAGAGGAACTCTCATGTCGTCACGTGCCTTGCCACGCTTCCGAACTGCGCAAGGAGTCCAATCCATCGTCTTGGCGGTCAGTATGAGTGCCGTTCTCGTCTCATGTTCGGACGCGGGTCCGAGTGACTCGACAACATCGGTCGCGAAAAATACGTCGGTCGTCGGGCGACTGGCTGGCCTCGCGCAGAAGGCAGCGGACACGGGCTCCCTCGGAGTGATCGTCCGTGTCGAATCCCCTTCGGGCAGGCCCCTTGCGATCGCCCGTCAAGCTTCCTGGACCAAGGCCGACCACCATCTCGAAGCAACCGACCAGTTCAGAATCGCCTCGAACACCAAGACGGTCACCGCCACCCTCATTCTCCAAGCGGTCGCCGAACACAAGATTCAGTTGGACGACTCGGTGGAGACATGGCTGCCAGGGCTCATCCACAACGGCACGAACATCACCGTGAGGATGCTCCTCAACCACACGAGCGGGCTGGGCGATTACCTGCTGACCCCTGATTTTCTGCCCACGCTCACAGGTCACGAGAAGCGCACCTGGTCACCGGAGCAGCTTCTCGCGATCACCCCACGACAGAACCCCGAGTTCCCGCCCGGAGAGAAGTATTCCTACAGCAACGCCAATTACGCGGCACTCGAACTCATACTTGAGAAGGCAACAGGGAAGAGCCTGGCCGATCTGATCGATAAGAAGATCACCGAACCGCTGGAGATGAAGGACACGTTCCTTTCCACGGATGCCGCATTCAGCCCTGGCAAGCCTCATGCGGTCGGATACGAGCCCGACGCCCAGCGCCTCAGTACAATTCTTCCTGACGACCTGAACATTCCCGAGGGGTCGGGATTCGTAGGGCCCGAGCGCCCGCATGGCAATGTCGAAACCGCCGCCATCGATGTGAGCTGGTCCGGGGCAGCCGGGGGCCTGGTCTCCACCGCGGCCGACTGGCAGCGATTCCTGACCGCCCTGATGTCCGGCAAGATCTTGCCGGAGACTCAGATGAAAGAGATGCTCACGACGGTACCTGCTCCAGAAGAAGGCGGAGGCTACGGACTGGGATTGATGAAAGTGGAAACTCCCTGTGGCACTGTCTGGGGGCACACCGGTGGCCAGCCCGGATACTCGAGCGAGATCTACACCGACACGAACGGGCGCCGAAGTGCCGCTGTGCTGACGACCACCAACTTCGGCATTCAGGAACCCAAGGCGGCAAGAGCCAACAAGGCCCTGGTCGACGCCACGATCTGCGCCATGCTGGACAAGCCGTATCCCGCCGAGAGCGACGCACCGTCCTCGTGACGCTCCGGCACACGACCGTCCTGCGCTGCCCCTCGCCGGCCGTCAGTCGCGCACACGCAGCCCGTAACCCGCGAGACCCGCGGGCTCCAGTTCCTCCTTCTGGTGCAGCGAGGGCATCTCGTAGTCGCCGAAGTTCAGCCGCCCCCTCAGGGTGCCAGTAGCACGATTGCGGCAGCGACGGGGCAGGGAAATGATCACAGCGTCCGCGTGCGCGCTGGAGTTCCTCCCCCGAGGGCCGGATCCTCGTCGTGCGCTCGTTTGAGTGCTCGCCCGGGGCGGCCGATGGTCTCGGTCGCCTCGGCCTCAATGCGTTCCTCCAGAATGCGCTCGCACAGCATCCTGATCGTCTCAACTCCGTCGGCCGGCCCGCTCGACCAGACCGAGTGCTCCTTGGTGGAGGCGTACGGGTACTCGTCGCACTGAAGATCCGTTCCCTTGTAGTCCCCCACACCTTCTCGCATGCCTTGATCAATCGGGCCCGGCTCTTCTTCTGCTTCTCCTTGTCGACCAGCCGGCGCAGGGGCTCCTTCACGCCCGGGACGGTCTTGCCCGGCCAGGAGGGGAAGGCGCCGCGAAGCCGTACCTGATGACACCGGGTTCACAGTGACCCCCGCAGCCTCCGTCGCCCACGACTGGTGGGCGCAGATCGACGGGCCCAACGGCTACGCCCACGACTACGACTACGAGTCCAGCGGAACCCTGGCCGACCGCTACACGTGGACCGACAGCCATGTCGGCAGCGGATACTCCGGCCGCTGGTCAGCCATGGTCGAGGCCCTCTCCTGGGCCGTCCTGGCGACCGGTGGTGTGCAACTCCACCGGCCCCGTCGACTCCCACGCGCTCTCGTTGAAGCAGACGGGCAGCCTCACACACACGCGACGAGGCGGCCTGTTATTCGTCACCGGCTGACGCTACCGCCCTGCCCGCCCGGCAGTCAGACTCACACGCATGCATCGCTCTGAATCCAGTGACCCTGCACGCGACCTCGAAGAGGGCCTGTACGGGAAAATGGTCCAGGCATTCTCCGAGGGACGCCTGATTCTCTATCAGTTGTCCTCACCGCCTCATACTCCCTGCGCACTCGGCGAATGCCATGAAGTAAACGGATCCTGGCAATCCGCGACACTCATCTACGGCCCCTGGGACACAGACCGGGAACACGTCCGAGTCAGCACGTGGCGCGAACTTCCCGGTCAGCTGTTCCACCCGGACACCCTGCCGGACATCCCGACCGCACCCTCACACGGCCTTGAAGTCACGATCGACGGCCGCCCGGTACTTGGCGAACTCCACCGCGGCCCGCAGACATGGCAGTGGCAGGCGGCCGTCGAACAACACAAGATCCTGATGTCCGGCCGCGGGGCGATCGAAGACCTGACCCTTGAGACCGTCACGGACATCGCTCCCTTCGTCGACGCACGCCGTCGCCACATAGCCATCCGCCGACCCCACTGAACACGGATCGGCGGTGCGGGAGGGAGGGACGCGCACCCAACGGCCGTCCAGGCGTTGCCCGTTCGGTACTGCGCCTGGAGCTACGTCACAAGGAGGGGCATCCTGGGCTTACCGGCCTTCAGCCTCCGCGTTTCGCTTCGGGTGGCCGGGGCGGTCGCCTTCAACCTCGATTCGGCCCACGTGGAGTTCGGTCCGCCCAGACCGACCGGCACGTGGTCTCCGGCTCCCGGGCCGTCCTCCAGGGCTCCGGCACGGTGAACGGCGGGAGCGGCTACAGCTTCCGGATCGGCGACGGACGGCCCGGACACCTTCCGTATCAAGATCTGGAAGACGTCCGGCGGACAGGTAGTCCACGACAACAGTGCCGCAACGATGGTCCGCGGCATCGTCACGATCGGCGCCCGACACCGGTGGGCCAGCAGTGAGCAGTTAGGGTCATGGGCCCCCTGTCCTGTGGCAGGGGGCCCATTCCGTGGTCCTTTTCCTTGGGGGTTCGAGGCGTGCCGACACCTGACGAGATCTGGCAGGACGCCGACCTGCCCACCCGGCGGCTCGCCGGGCTGGCGCTGAATCCCGCCGCTCCGCTGGAGGTCCTGCTGCACCTGCTCGCCGAGGCCCCGCTCGCCGTACGGATGGTGCTGTGCCGGGACCGGGTCCTGCCGTCGGCGGTCGTCGACGCCGTGATCGCGCATCCCGACCATCGCACCCGCAGCTTCTTCGCCCGCAACCCCCATGTCGATCCGGCCCAGCGGGCACAGCTCCTGAACGATCCGCACTGGTTCGTCCGCGCCCACCTCGCCGAGGGACCGGGGCCGGAGTACGACGGGCCGCCGTTGCCCGACGACGCCGTCGTGCACATGATCAACAGCTACGAGCAGGAACACCTCGGCGGTGCCCTCTACCGGCAGTTCTCGCTCGGGGTGCGCCGGTCCATGCCCACGCACCCGGATCCGAAGGTTCGCGCCTGGGGCGTCGGTATGTGGACGTGGCTGCCCGCCGGGACACGGGCCGCGCTGCTGACGGACCCCGACGACGAGGTCCGGTCGAGGGCTCAGCGGCATCTGCGCGAGGAGGACCCGGTGTGGGTCGAGAGTGTCCTGCCCGACAGACCGTGTCACGGCCGCACCGACATCCTGATGCACCGGGCACTCAGCAGGGCGGTCGTGGACGCGGTTCTCACCGCGCCGGCCGGCCCGCAGGACCGATCGATGATCGCCGGGAACCCGACCCTGCCGCCCGACGTGGTGAGGCTCCTGGCCGCCGACCCGGACCCGGAGATCCGTGCGGAGATCGCCGGCCGCACCGACCTCGGCCCCGTCGAGCGCCGCACCCTCGCCGCCGATCCCGTGCCGGACGTGCGCAGGGCGATCACTCGCCACCCGGACCTCAGTCCTGCGGAGCGGCAAGCTCTCGCTACGGATCCCGACCCGGGCGTGCGGCTGGCGGTTTCCGTGCATCCCGCGTGGAGCGAGGAGGAGCGGGCCGGAATCGACTACGCAGTCCCCTTGGACGGGCTCTTCCTGTTCTGTCCCGAGCCGTTGACGCCCCCGGACCCCGAGGCCGTCCGCCGGGACGCGCTGTCCGGTCATCCGATGCTGCGCAGAAACGCTGCGCGGGTGCACACCCTGCCGGCCGACCTGGTGGCCCGGCTGGCCGTCGACGACGACCTGGGCGTGCGCGTCCTGCTGGCCCAGAACCACCCGGATGCCCCGGCGGCCCTGCTCCTGCGCAGCTTCCTCGAGTACACCGGCCATCAGCGCGACCGCCTCCTCACCCGCCCGCACTTCCCCATTGACGGACTGGCCGTCCACGCCGACGACGAGGATCCCGCCGTCCGGGCGCTGGCCGCCCGCGACCCCAAGGTCCCCCAGGCCGCCGTGGAACGGCTCACCCGGGACCCCGACCCCGCCGTCCGGGCCGCGTTCGCACGCCACCCGAACCTTCCGTCGTCCCGGCTGGCGGACCTCCTCGACGACGAGGAGCTGGTCCACCACGCGGCCGCCAACCCGGCGTTGCCCGCACCGGTGATCCGCGCTCTGGTGAGCACCTGCGCCGGGTCAGCCGACGGCGAGTAGCACTTCCAGCGCCGTCGCGGTCTCCGGGTGGCGGGCGACCAGGGCCGCTCCGGCGGGCGACGGTCTCCCACGTCCCTTCGCAGCTCAGCCGGCGACTACGCGACCGACCGCGTCCCGAGGCGGCCTCGCGCACGACACCGACCGCTGACCAGATCAAGCCCTTTGTCAGGAGTTACAAGAAGCGACGGACGGTCCGCTGAACGGAACGGAGGGCGACAGCTCGCTTTCGGCGGAACACGCTGTCCACGAACAAGGCGACAGCGGGTTTCCGGTCGACAAGACATAGGGGTCACGACGATGAAGATCCGAAACAGAATCACTGTCCTGGCAGCGGCATTCCTGAGTTGCGCAGGCATGGTTACGTTCGCGACGGAGGCAAGTGCCGCCGCACCGGCCGCAGACTCTGCGGCGGGCATCACCGCCCGCGTGAGGGCCGCTGCAGCGGCGAGCAGCTATCACACGATCAAGAACCTGGCCTACAACCAATGCGTCGACGCGCCCGGCGGAGCACTCAACGTCAGACTTCAACTGGTCAACTGCAACGGCTCCAGCACCCAGAACTGGGCGTTCGTGTCGACCGGTGCGACGGACACCTACTACCTGGTCAATCAGCAGAGCGGGTACTGCGCCGAAGTCAACAACGGCACCAGCGTTCCGGGAGAGGCGGTCGACGAATACATCTGCGACGGGCTGGCGTCGGAACAGTGGGTCGAAACCACCGCGATCGTCAACCAGGTGGTCGGCGCGAAGTTCAAGCACGCGGGCACCAATCTGTGCCTCGACACGGTCAGCAGTGCCGGAAGCCAGCTCATGCAATGGGGGTGCGACGACGCCCATCCGGCGGCGGCCCAGGTGTGGATCGTGAGTTAGAAGCCGTATCTCAACCGGTCCTGGAAGTGTGGGGGCGGCGATGCGGGAGGTGATCCAGCCGGACGGGACGGCCGGCAAAGCACCGGCGACCTGTCCGTCGCGGTCGTAGGCGAGCGGAGGCAGGCACAGCCTCAGATTCACGGGACATTCCCCCTGCTCCGATCCCGGCGACGTCGCCGGAGGTCACCGGGGCAGGTGACGCGACAGCCGGGCCGCGCTGCGCGAGCCCTGCGGAACACCAACCCGGCGCCCCGATCCCCTCGCCCGCCGCCCGCGCTCCCGCCCCACCTCCCCTTCCTCCTGGTGTCTTGGGCGGGCGTGGGTGGCGTAGAGGGGATGTCAGTTCAACGGGAAACCCCGACCACAGAAACTGACCAGCGACAACGGCACTCTGCGGAATCCGGTGTGTTCAGAAGAATGCGCAACAGAGGGCGCGCCCCGACCACACCCGGCGATCCAGCCGGATCGGAAGGCGACCACCCCTCGCAGGGCGGCACGGTCCCGGCGGGTCGGTGCCGAACGCAGAGCCGCCCCCACGTTCGACGGCCGCGACGCGGTCCCGGTCGGTCAGGACACGACGGTGGCGACCTGCCCGGTCGGGCGCGTGCCGTCGTAGGCGTAGACGTGGACCTCGACCGACGTACCAGCCTTCGCCGGCACGAGGGAGAACGCGACAACGCGCCCGGCGGCGTCCCGGGCGACCGTGCGCACCCGCACGGAGGAAACGGGCCGGACGAGAACCGTACGGCCGTGGGAGCAGTCGGCGGAGACGGAGACCACACGGGGCGCCGGACCCCCGTCGCGCCCGGCCGTGCGGGCGGGAAGGCGGGAGGCGGCCGGAGCGGCGGGCATGCCCCGGGTGGATCTGCTCAAAGACACCGTGCCGATCCTCTCGGCGCCGCTCCAGAACGTGACTCCGCACAGCTTCAGCGGGGGCCCGCCACTGCGGATGTCCGGCCCGGAGCAGCCGGCCGCCCCGGCGGCCACAACGGCCAGACAGACGGCCGACAGCGCGGCGCGGCCACGGCAGCGGCGTAGAGCATGGGGCATCGACGTCTCCTCGTACGGATCGGCACTTCACACACGGCCGGATTCCGCCGGCCGCTACGGAGACGCCGAAGGCACCGTCGACGTTCGTTCACCCGGGCGATCGCACACCACCGAGCCGAGTTGTCGGCGCGTGGTACTCATACCGGCAGCGTGACACGTACGGACCGGCAGCGTGACACGTACGTCGGCACATGACGGTGCCCGTCCTCGGCTCGATACCGCGACCGGAGCAGTGTCGGGCGGCTGTCGGTGCCCCTGGCGATGATGGCCTCATACCGATCACCATGCAGAACCACGGGCTCACCCGGACCGACGCCGACGGGACCCCGCATGCCTCCGCCGTCGCCTACGACAAGCCGTCCGCGCAAGGCCAGAAGGACAAGCTCGAGACCGCGGGGTGCAGCAATGCATGGATTGTTCAACGATCCTTCAATAGGATGGTTCAATATTCAGCCGTCCGCCTCGCGGACGCGGAACGGCAACCAACCGGAGGGCCGAAGGAGATGAGCAGGCGTCAGTACGGTCAGTACGAAGAGGTCGACGACCTCGGGGAGATCCTGTTCTGCGACGACCCCGCGCTGCTGCTCGGGGGCATCCTCATGGGTCTGGAGACCGCGGAAGGCACAGTCCCCCTCGACCACGCGCAGACACGTCACATGCCCGCTGCCCTCTTCGAGTTCAGGCGCAGCCTGAGGGTGAACGGCTACGGAATCCAGTACGCCGTGCCGCAAGCAGCCTCAATCGACGAGGTACCCAAGGAACCGCAGATCGAAGGCGCCATCCTGTTCGGCATGCAGCGCCTACCGCCCGAATTCTCCGACGTGCGCCTGCCCGACCCGCCAAGATCCGACGATGACGGCGTCTGCCTCGACAACAAGCGGCCCACCATATTCGACGAGTTGCGCATGCGTGAACCACCGCGACGCGACCCCGACGAGGTTTATTTCGGCATGAAACGAAGGCCGCCCGGCTACGCCGACCTGCGCTCGGTCCCCGGATGGGAGCTGCACGAGATACCCGATGACCAGCCAGGACCGTGGCAGAACTTCGGACACGCCTACTCCAGGCTGGAACTGCGGACGCCCGACGGGGACATCTACTCCCGGACCTGGGTCCCACACGACCCCGAGTGGGAGGCCGCCGCCCTGCGTCACGGATACGTCGTGTGCCTGTGCGGCGTGACACTGGGCGTCCGCGCACCGTACGGGATGACCGACGCGCAGTACACCCCGGACATGCGCCACGAATACTTCCGCAGCGGATGTGCAGTAGGTCTGACCGTCGGCGGACTCGTCGCCTATGTCGACCACCGCTGACGCGCAACACCAAGGCGGCATGCATCGAGTACGAGCTGGGCCGCCTCCTCCCGCCGCCCTGCGCAACGAGCCCTTGCCCGACGCCGGCCCCTACGGTACGTCGGACGCTGAGGCGGCCCGGGCCAGAGAAGCCTGGCACCAGGCTCTTCTGGAACGCGGCATCCTGCCGTTCCTCCAGGAGCGCCGGTCTTCCAGGCGGCGCTCGCGCATGCAGGTGCGACAGCGCTGCACAGTCCGGCAGCCCCGGCGCCGACCGGTCGCATGCCGCACCGCGGCTGCGACCGCCCGGACTTCACCAGTCCGGACTTCTCAAGCCCGGACTTCGATGAGCCCGATCGCCGGCAGGAGTAACCGGGCCGGAGACGGGACTCCCCTCTACGGTCGGCGGGCGGTGTTGCGTTTGCCTGGCGCAGCTCAGTGTCCGACCGTCGACTCGTGCGGGCGGGCCTCGGGGGCGGCGTGTCCTGCACTGTCATGGCGTAGCGGTACGAGCACGAGTAGTCCGGCGAGGAGGTAGCCGGGCCCTGGGCGGCGAGTACGGGGACGATACCGAGGCACTGGCCGAGGAATCCGGCCGCGCAGGTGCCTGTGACGATCGCGATGCCTTCGGCGGCGCCGAGTGCGCCGAGGACGCGGCCTCGGTGGCTGTCGGTGGTGTGGCGTTGCAGCAGGGTCATCACGGAGGTGACCATCAGCGCGCCGGGGAAGCCGGCCAGGATCATCAGCACGACGGCGGGCCAGGCGGCGGCGAGTCGCAGCGGGTAGAGGAACAGGGCGAAGTCGATCAGCCCGAACGTGATGGCGGCCCAGCCCAGCGCCCGGGCTGCGGACAGACGGTTGCCGATCGACGCGGCGAGCAGTCCGCCGCCGATGCCGCCGACCGCCTGGGCCGCGACGATCAGACCGTAGGTTCCGGCGCTCGCGTGCAGCACTGATCGGACGAAGGGGGCGAACAGCGTGCTCATGATGCCCTCGCCGACGCTCGTGACGAGCAGGAAGACGACGATGACGCGCAGTACGTGCTGATGGAGAGCCAGGCGCATCCCGTCGGCCCACTCGGTGCGCAACTGCCCCAGGCGGGCCTTGAGTTGCGCGTGTACGGAGGGCGGTGGCTCCGCCTGCGGCGCGGTGGGGAGCGCCGCGATCAGCGCGGCGGAGAGGAGGAAACTGACGGCGTCCAGGAGCGCGAGGAGGATGATGCCACCGGCTGCCGCTGCGGCGCCGCCGAGGGCGGAGCCGATCAGCCGGGAGAGGTCGCCGTTCTGGCTGTTGAGCGCGTTGGCGGTGACGAGGTGCTCGTCACCGACCAGGCGGGGCAGCAGACTGTGCTGCGCGGGGGTGAAGAACTGCTGCACGCAGCCCTCCCACGCGGTGACGGCGTAGACGATCCATATCTGGCCGGGCCGGTGCACCGCGAGCAGGGGCAGCAGGCCCAGGGCCAGCAGCACGTTGGCCGTGACCATGGTGCGCCGCAGGTCCCACCGGTCGACGAACACGCCGGCGAGTGAACCGAGCACGATCTGCGGGATGAACGACGCGAGCAGCATGAGAGCCGACGCGAGCGTGTTCCCGGTGAGTTCGTAGACGTAATAGGCGAGGCCGACCCGGAGTATCCAGTCGCCGGTGAGCGAGACGAGTCCGGCCGACAGAAGTAATCGCAGGTGGCATTGGCGCAGGGCCACAACAACGGCCCGCATGTCAGCCTTCCGCCGTTGTCGGGTCCTGCGGCGTCACGATGAGCGCCATCCTGACGGCCCTCGATCCGGGCGGGCGCGACGCGAGGTCATCGATCGGACGCTGCTCGATGTAGCGGGCCAGAAGCCCGCCGAACGCCTCCATCAGCTCGGTGAACTCGTCCTCGGTCAGGTAGACGGTGCTGGTGGCGATGCCGGAGTGCCTGCGCCAGCCGGGCGGCCAGGAGGCGCGCCGCTCGTGCCAGCGGCCGAGGTCCTCCAACGCGCGCTCGGCCGCGACCTGTTCGAACACGGCCACTGCCTCGGACCCGCCGGGCTGGTCCTCGACGTCGTCGAAGTCGTGCGAGGTGTGCACGAGTTGCCATGGGCGCTCACGGTTGTCCGCGCCGTCGACCTGGTGCACGAAGCCGTACTTCGCGAGCTGGCGAAGGTGGTGCGAGGCCAGCGCGTGGCTGATGCCCAGCTCACGCGCGGCGTCCGCGGCGGTGATCCGGCCTGCCCGGCCGATGATCGACTGCAGTTCGAGCCGGATCGGATGAGCGAGTGCGCGGATGCTGCGAGGGTCCTCCAGCAGCCGACGGCGCTGGCCCGCGCCCGCACCGGGATTCGGGCCGTTGTCCGGCGCCGGGTTGGGGGATTCCAAGGATATGCTTGGAATGCAGCGACACCCTGCCCACATCTCGAGCATGTGCTTGGAATAGGCCCAGGTCTCCTATCTCTGCCCCACGGTGCAAACCAGCGCGGAGAGCATGTGGAGTGCCCGGTCTGCGGACGGTCGTGGGCGAGTGGCAGCCACAGCCGTAGTGGCTTGTCGCGGTCTGGTTGCAGTGTTGGTCCGCATGCCTTAGCGACCTGGGTTCGGGTGGTCGTAACGGCCCCTGTGACGCCGGTGACAGGACCGCGACAAGAATGCCCACAACTCTCGGTGGGCCTGCTCGGTCTCACTCTGCGTGGACGGCAAGGACCGGCCGTCCCGCCATGACACCAACAGGGGGAACACCATGAAGCCGATCCGCCACAAGGCAGCCACCGCCGGCGCCCTTGCCGTCCTGGCCCTGGGCGGCACGCTCGCCGCGACCACGCCGGCCTCGGCCGCCACTGCGGGCGCCTACAACGGGGCATGCGGCACGGGGTACGAGGTCTTCACCTCGACACCGATCAAGTCCTCGCAGACCACTGTGGCCGCCACCACCTACGTGGCCTACAGTTCCGCGGACAAGAAGTGGTGCGCCGTCACGGTGCGCAACAAGCCCGGTGCCCGCGTGTTCATGGAGGTCACCCTGGACACCTGGCCGACCAGCAGCACCTCGGCGAGGGACGCCGGCTCCTACACGACCTTCGCCGGCCCGGTGTACAAGGACCTGCCCAAGCCCGGCCTGTGCATGACCTGGAGCGGTTCGATCGACATCTACTACAACTCCGACAGTGGCCTGTGCCCCTGACCGGACGATGCTCACCCTGGCGGCGATCACCCTCATGACCCACCGGCGCACCCGGAGCCGCTGACCGGGTGCGTCACAAGATCTCAAACCCAGAGTTCAAAGTCGGATACGCAGGTTGGGCGCGGCCGGATGTCTGCAGCGAAGGCCATCCGTCAGTGGCCGATCTTCGGTGGTCCGTCCGCACGAGTAGGACGCGCAGCAGTACGTCCGCCTCCTTCTCCGCCCTGGTCAGCGGCTTGGTGAGCGCGACCACGAACTCGTGGGCCAGGCCGCCCTGAACGGCGGTGTGGGGGGGTTGGGGGGGGTAGGACTGTGGGGGGACTCATAAGAGGGGAGGGCGTGTGTGTGGTTGTGTGGTTGTGGTGGGGTGGG
>NZ_JBHYWD010000050.1:0-12767 GCF_042751305.1 Streptomyces hokutonensis | reverse complement strand
AGGAACGGACGCTTCCTTTGTACTCACCCTCTCGGGCTTTCCTCCGGGCTTTTCCCTTCGGTCTTGCGTTTCCGACTCTATCAGACCGTTTCCGGATCCGATTTCCTCGGTGCTTTCCAGGTTCCCGCTTCCGCGTTTCCCTTTCCGGCGACTCCGACTCTACCAGACCCTTTCAGGCCTGACTCCCAGTCAGAGGGGGCTGTCATCCCGGCTGTTGGGCCGTTCCGACGTCTCAAACCTTAGCCGATTCCCCCGGCGGAGTTCCAATCGAGGTCCAGTGACCTGATCGAACACAGTCGAGCCCAAATCGAATTGAATTCGGGCACGCCGAAATCAATCCCGTTGGGAGATCGTGCGGATGGTTTGGGTTGCCGCTGTCGCGGCGGAGGTGCTGCCGGAGAACCGTTACGGCTCGGCGGCAACCCGAAGAACTCTACGGACCGACGAGGGGTGTGTCAACTACCCCTGTCAAGATCTTTTCCTGGGCGAGTCGGAGGCGAGCCAGAGACCGCTCAGTCCAGGTCGCTCAGGCGCCCGCCCGCGTCCGGCTGGGCGTGTTCCACCCTACGCAGCAGCCGGGTGAGGACCTCGCCGAGGACGGTGCGCTCGTCCGGTGAGAGGTCTTGGAGCAGGTCCTCCTCGAAGACCGTCGCCATGCGCATCGCCTCCAGCCACTTGCCGCGGCCCTCGGGGGTCAGCTCCACGATCACGCGGACGCGGTTGGACTCGTCCCGCTCCCTGGTGACCAGTCCCTCGGCGACCATGCGGTCGATCCGGTGGGTCATCGCGGCCGGCGTGAGCCCGAGGCGCTTGGCGAGGTCGCTGGGGCCCATCCGGTAGGGGTCGCCGGCGAGGACGAGGGCCTTGAGGACCTCCCAGTCGGCGCTGCTGATGCCGAGGTTCGCGGTCTGGCGGCCGTAGGCGACGTTCATGCGGCGGTTGAGGCGGCCCAGGGCCGAGACGATCTTCTCGACCTGGGGGTCGAGGTCCCGGAATTCGCGCTGGTAGGCGGCGATCTGTTCGTCGAGCGTCGGCTCCGGGACGCCGCTGGTGTCGGCCATGCGCGCAGTATGGCACGGGCTTCCTTTGCCTTGAAGTCCTTGAGTATGTACTCTTTAGCTTCTAAGTCTTCAGATCTAACTAGTTGATTGAGGTGAACGTGACCAGGGCGATGGGCGCAGCGATGCGCCGGATCCACGTGGGCAACGCACTCAGCGCGTTCGGGCTCGGCTTCACGGTCCCGTACCTGTACGTCTATGTGGCGCAGGTGCGGGGTCTTGGAGGTATGACGGCGGGGCTCGTCCTCGCCGTCTTCGCCGTGGCCGCGCTGATCGTGCTGCCGTTCGCCGGGCGGGCCATCGTCCGGCGCGGCCCGCGGCCGGTTCTGCTCACCGCCCTGGTCCTGGCCGCCGTAGGGGCTATGAGTCTCGGGGTGGCGGGGAGTGCCGGGGCCGTGTTGCTGTCGGCTGCCGGGCTCGGGGCCGGGCAGGCCGTGATGCAGCCGGCGCTGGCCACGATGATCGTGGAGTGTTCGACCGCCGAGACTCGGTCGCGGGCCTTCGCCATGCAGTTCTTTCTGCAGAACCTCGGGCTCGGTGTCGGTGGGCTCATCGGCGGTCATCTGGTCGACACGACCAGTGCGTCGTCGTTCACGCTGCTCTTCGGAATCGAAGCCGCGATGTTCCTGGTGCTCGCCGGGGTGATGGCGACCGTGCGGATGCCGCACTCGCCGGTCATCGGGGACGCTCCCTCGCGGGTGTCGGCCAAGGGTGCCTGGAAGCAGTTGCTCGGCAATCGGGCCATGGTGCAGCTCAGCGTGCTCGGCTTCGTCATGTTCTTTGCCTGCTACGGGCAGTTCGAGTCGGGGCTGAGTGCGTACGGGGTGGAGGCCGCCGGGATCTCTACGTCCGCCCTTGGGACCGCGCTGGCCGCCAATACCGCGATGATCGTGGTCGCGCAGTTCGCCGTGCTGAAGTTCGTCGAGCGGCGGCGGCGGTCCAGGGTGATCGCCGGGGTCGGGCTGATCTGGGCGCTGGCGTGGGTCACCGCCGGGTATGCCGGGCTCGGGCACGGGAGTCAGGAGATGGCTACGGCCGCCTTCGTGTCGACGTACGCGCTGTTCGGGCTCGGGGAGGCGATGTTGTCGCCGACCGTCGCGCCGCTGGTCGCCGATCTGGCGCCGGAGGGGATGGCGGGGCAGTACAACTCGGCCTTCGCCCTGGTGAAGCAGCTCGCGCTGGCCGTCGGGCCCGCGGTGGGCGGGCCGCTCGGGGCCTCGCTGCCGGGGCCGTACGTCGTGATGTTCCTGGTGTTCTCGCTGGGGATCAGCGTGCTCGCCGTGCGGCTGGGGCGGCAGCTGACCGCCGTACAGGATCAGCCGTGGCGGGCGAAGGGGAGTCTGGTGGTGGCTCGGGGGGCTGTCGAGCCGGTTGGGGCGGACGCGTAGGTCATACCGGGGCCGCCGTCTTCGGGAGTACGAACTCGCACCACACCGCCTTCCCGCCGCCCGGAGTGCGGCGGGAGCCCCAGTTGGTGGCGATTGTCGCGACGATCGCGATGCCTCGGCCCGACTCGTCCGCCGGTTCCGCGCGGCGGCGGCGCGGGAGGTGGTCGTCGCCGTCCGTGACCTCCACGATCAGGCGGCGGTCGGTGCGGCGGAGCCTGAGGCGCATGGGTGGGGTGCCGTGCTGGAGGCTGTTGGCGACCAACTCGCTGGCGGCCAGGACGCCCAAGTCGTGCAGTTCGGTGGGGAAGCGCCAGCTGGTGAGGACTCCGGAGGCGAAGGCACGCGCGCGTGGGGCCGCTTCCACTCCGCCGAGCAGCTCCAGGGCCGCGTTGCGGAAGAGGTCGCCGTCGTGGCCGGTGCGGGTCGGGTGCTGGACGACCAGGACGGCGACGTCGTCGTCGTGGTCGGCGGTGACGCCGAGGGAGCGGACCAGGCGGTCGCAGACGACCTGGGGGGTGCCGGTGGCGCCGGCCAACGCGCGCTCCAGGGAGGCGATTCCCTCGTCGAGGTCCTCGTCCCGGCGTTCCACCAGGCCGTCCGTGTAGAGGACCGCGGTGGAGCCGGGGCTGAGCGGGATGGTGCCGGAGGAGTGGATCCAGCCGCCGGTGCCCAGCGGGGGGCCGGTGGGTTCGTCGGCGCGCTGGACCTCGCCCGTCTCGTCGCGGACGAGGATCGGGAGGTGGCCGGCGGAGGCGTACACCAGGCGGCCCTCGTTCGGGTCGAAGATGGCGTACGCGCAGGTGGCGATCTGGTTGGCGTCGATCTCCGTGGCGAGGCCGTCCAGGAGCTGGAGGATCTCGTGCGGGGGCAGGTCGAGGCGGGCGTACGCGCGGACCGCCGTGCGGAGTTGACCCATGACGGCCGCCGCGCGGACGCCCCGGCCCATGACGTCGCCGATGACCAGGGCGGTGCGGCCGCCGCCGAGGGTGATCACGTCGTACCAGTCGCCGCCGACCGCGGCCTCGGTGCCGCCGGGCTGGTAGGTGGCGGCGATGCGCAGGTCGTCGGGCTCTTCGAGTTCCTGCGGGAGCAGGGAGCGCTGGAGCGTTACGGCGGTCTCGCGCTGGCGGCGTTCGCTGGTGCGCAGGCGTTCGGCGGCCTCGGCGTGGTCGGTGACGTCGGTGGCGAAGATCAGGACGCCGCCCTCGCCGCCGTCGGTGCTCTTGGCGACCGGGGTGCAGGTGAACGTGTAGGACCGGCCGCCGGGGGCCTTGCGGGACTTGAGGGTGCGGGGCTTGCCGCTGCGCAGGACCTGGTCGAGGAGCGGGAGCAGGCCGAGTTCGTCGAGTTCGGGGAGGGCCTCGCGGGCCGGTACGCCCAGGGGGCGGTCGCCGAAGGCCGCCACGTAGGCGTCGTTGACGTACGCGATGCGCTGGTCGGGGCCGTGCACCAGGGCGACGAGGGCCGGGACGCGGTCGAGGACCTCGCGGACGGGCAGGTCGTCGACGGCGGGGACGGGCAGGTGCTCGTCGGTGAGCTGCTCGGCGCGGGCCGCGGGGACGGAGCCCTCGCCCCGGCGGTCCGGGGTGACCTGGTGGTCGGTCCGCGCTGCGGCGCGGCGCTGCGTTCCGGGGAGCCGGGCGCTCCAGCGCGTGAAGTTCACGAATCCTTGCCTCGTGTAGGTGTCGTCGGCCGGTTCCGGACCCTGCCGGGGGTCCGGGGCCGCGCATCGGTCGCCGGGGGATGCAGCACAGTGGGGAGAGCCTCTTGGGTGGGACGGGCGGGCGCGGGCCCGTCCGAAGTCGGGGACCAGTCTGGCAGTGTGGCGGACCGGGCCGATATTCGTCAGACGCCGGGGCCGCCGGTGGAGTTCCTCGGTCCGGTCAGTTCGACCCCTTCGGGTCGTTCCCAGGCTTCCCACCGGCCGCGAGTTCGAACTCGGCTCGCGGGTGTTCGAGTGAACCGAGAGAGACGATCTCCCGTTTGAAGAGCCCCGCCAGGGTCCATTCGGCGAGCACACGGGCCTTGCGGTTGAAGGTGGGGACCCTGCTGAGGTGGTAGACGCGGTGCATGAACCAGGCAGGGTAGCCCTTCAGCTTCCGTCCGTAGACCTGCGCGACACCTTTGTGCAGCCCCAGGGCGGCGACCGAGCCGACGTACTTGTGGGCGTACGTCTCCAGGGGTTCGCCGCGCAGGGAGTGCGCGATGTTGTCGCCGAGGACCTTGGCCTGGCGGACGGCGTGTTGCGCGTTGGGGGCGGTGTCGGTGCCGGGCGCGTCGGCGGTCACGTCGGGGACGGCCGCCGCGTCTCCCGCGGCCCACGCGTGCGTGGCGCCCTCGATCGTCAGCTCGGCGGTGCATTTGAGACGGCCGTGCGCGGTGAGCGGGAGGTCGGTGGCGGCGAGGACGGGGTGGGGTCTGACGCCGGCCGTCCACACCAGCGTGCGGGTGGGGAAGCGCTGGCCGTCGTCGAGCACGGCGACGCGGTCGGCGCAGGAGGCGAGGCGGGTCTCCAGGAGGACCTGGATGTTGCGTCTGCGGAGTTGGGTGACGGTGTAGGTGCCCATCTCCTCTCCGACCTCGGGGAGGATGCGGTTCGAGGCCTCCACGAGGATCCACTTCATGTCGTCGGCCTGGACGTTGTGGTAGTAGCGCACGGCGTAGCGGGCCATGTCCTCCAGCTCGCCGAGCGCCTCGACTCCGGCGTAACCGCCCCCTACGAAGACGAAGGTCAGGGCCGCGTCGCGGATCGCGGGGTCGCGGGTGGAGGAGGCGATGTCCAGTTGCTCGATGACGTGGTTGCGCAGGCCGATGGCCTCCTCGACGGTCTTGAAGCCGATGCCGTGCTCGGCGAGACCGGGGATGGGGAGGGTGCGCGAGATGGAGCCGGGGGCCAGGACGAGTTCGTCGTACGACAGCTCTTCCGTGCCGGTGCCCTCCTCCTCGGTGGCGAGGGTGCTGAGGGTCGCGGTGCGCTTGCCGTGGTCGATGGCGGTGGCCTCGCCGATGACGACCCGGCACTTGTCGAGGACGCGGCGCAGCGGGACGACGACATGGCGGGGGGAGATCGAACCGGCGGCGGCCTCGGGGAGAAACGGCTGATACGTCATGTAAGGGTCGGGGGAGACGACGGTGATCTCGACCTGCCCGAGCCTGATTTCACGTTTCAACTTCTTCTGAAGGCGCAGGGCCGTGTACATCCCGACGTAGCCGCCACCGACAACCAGAATGCGCGCGCGTTCCTTCACCATCCCATGACGCACCCGGCGCTGGAGTTTGTCCACAGGCTCGACAAATTGTGTGACCGGGCGGGGAGGCCGCGCGCGGGCGCCGGAATTGCCGGAGTGCGGGGCAGGTGCGCAGGTCAGTGGGGGTGATCGGGGTAACCTTGGGGGGCGCAATCGGGATGTATGCGACCCGTACTCCGATCGGGGGGCGCTCCGTGCGGAACCTGCCCCTTCTGAATTGACCCCCGCTCAACTATGTTCGTGTGTCGACGGGGTGAAGGGGGATGCGCTCAACGAGCCCGCGAGAAGCGTGGTTCGTGAACCGGGCTTGTCTCACGATGCTCCGGCTGCCAATGGCGGGGAGTCTCCGGGGGGAGACGTCATTAACCGGGGGAACGTGTATGCATATTCAGGACTCTCATTGGACATCCGCGTCTGCCGTCGCATCCGGCGCCGCGGTCGGTGCGACGGCGGGAAACGGACGCGGGGACAGCTCGCGCACGACGCCGTTGCGCGTGGACGCACAGCGCAATCTGGAGCACGTACTGCGGGCGGCGCGTGAGGTCTTCGGCGAGCTGGGCTACGGCGCGCCGATGGAGGACGTCGCGCGGCGCGCGCGGGTCGGTGTCGGCACGGTGTATCGGCGCTTCCCGAGCAAGGACGTCCTGGTGCGCCGGATAGCCGAGGAGGAGACCTCCCGGCTGACCGACCAGGCGCGTTCGGCGCTCGGCCAGGAGGACGAGCCGTGGTCGGCGCTGTCGCGCTTCCTGCGGACGTCGGTGGCCTCGGGCGCCGGGCGGCTGCTGCCGCCGCAGGTGCTGCGGGTGGGCGTCGCGGACGAGGGCGCGGAGGGCTCCGCTCTCCTCGACGAGGCGCGGGTGCCGCAGCAGCGGACGCAGCCGGGCACGGGCGAACTGCGGCTGGTGCCGGAGGAGTCGGCGGGGTCTCTGGGCTCGGCGGTCGACGACGCCGGGGCGGCGGCGCTGCTGGAGGTCGTGGGGCAGCTCGTGGACCGGGCGCGGGCGGCGGGTCAGCTGCGGCCGGACGTGTCGGTGTCGGACGTGCTGCTGGTGATCGCCACGGCGGCGCCCTCGCTGCCGGATGCCGCGCAGCAGGCGGCGGCGTCGGCGCGGTTGCTGGACATCCTGCTGGAGGGGTTGCGGTCGCGGCCGTTGTGAGACCGGCTCTGCGGGGTCGGCTCCTTGAGGGTCGGCTCTTTGGGGTCGGAGGGCCCGTTCGCGGGTGACTCGAATAGGTGACTGTGGTGCGTGGGCGCTGCGCGGCCCGCGCCCCGAGTGATGCCCGGGAGCAATTCCGGGCATTTCAGTCATCCACGCCAACTCCCCTTCCGGGGGAGAGAGTTGAGCCTTCCCCGGGGGGTGAACGCTAGTACTGCGTTGCGGGAAGTCCCCACGGACGAGTGGATGGTCCGTACGACGGGGTCCTGAACAAAAGCCAATATGGCTACGCTGACCCGGTGTTCTGGACTGGTTGGGCAGGCGGCGGGGGCTTTCCGCGATGAGCGTTGACGGGCGGGACGAGTCACTGGGTGACGGTGACCCGGAGGCCGGTGGGCTGACCTCACCACAGGTGCCGAGCCAGGGCGGGCCGAGCGGGGTCCCGCAGGGTGCCGATCCCGGCGAGGGCAGTGTCCCGGCCCAGCGCGAGGGCAGTGTCCTGCCGCCGCCGCTGGAGATGCCCACGGCCGACGCCTCGCTGATCGAGCGGATGCGCGCCGGTGACGACACGGCGTACGAGGAGCTGTACCGGCGCCACGCGGAGGCCGTACGCCGCTACGCCCGCACCTGTTGCCGGGACGCGCACACCGCCGACGACCTCACTGCCGAGGTCTTCGCCCGCATGCTCCAGGCGGTGCGCGGCGGCTCCGGGCCCGAACACGCCGTACGCGCCTATCTGCTCACCTCCGTCCGGCGCGTCGCCGCGAACTGGACGAAGTCGGCGAAGCGGGAGCAGCTCGTCGACGACTTCGCGGTGTTCGCCGCGCAGTCCGCGCGGGTCTCGGAGGTGTCGGACGACGACACACTCGACCTCGGCGCCGACGTACGGGCCATGCACGAGGCCGAGCAGTCGATGGCCATGCGGGCCTTCCGGTCGCTGCCCGAGCGGTGGCAGGCCGTGCTGTGGCACACCGAGGTCGAGGACGAGTCGCCGAGCGAGGTCGCCACGCTCTTCGGGCTCGACGCCAACGGCACGCGCGTACTGGCCAGCCGGGCCCGCGAGGGCCTCAAGCAGGCCTACCTCCAGGCCCATGTCAGCGCCACCCTCACCGACGACGAGGAGTGCGCGCGCTACGCCGACCAGCTCGGCACCTACGCCCGCCGCCGGCTGCGCACGCGTGCCGAGCGCGGACTGCGCAAGCATCTGGAGGAGTGCGCCAAGTGCCGGCTGGCCGCGCTGCAGATCGAGGAGGTCGCCGGCGGGATCCCGGCGGTCGTCCCGGTCGCGGTCATCGGCTGGTTCGGCGCCGCCGGGTACGCCAAGGCGGTCGCGCTCATCGCGGGCGGCGCGGGAGCGGGCGCGGCCGGTGCGGCGGGCGCGGCCGCGGCGGCGAGCGGGAGTTCGTCCGGCGGGGCCGGTGCCGGGGGCGCGGCGGCCTCCGAGGGGCTCGGCGCGCCGGTGAAGGCGGGCATCGCGGCCGGTGTGGTGGCCGCGGCGGCAGCGGCGGCGCTGGCCCTCGCACTCAGCGGCAACGACACCCACGCGAGGAAACCGGAGGCCAAGCCCGCCCCCTCGTCCTCCCCCATCGCCAGGCCCGAGTCACCGACCCCCACCCACCCGAAGAAGCAACCCGCCCCGGAACCGGCGGTGTTGGCCCCCGATCCGACCCCCACCCCGAGCCCGACGCCTACGCCCACTCCCAAGCCGACACCACCCCCCAAGGCCACCCCGACCCCGACTCCGACACCGACTCCGCGGCCCACACCCACTCCGACGCCCACCCCGACACCGACCCCGACGCCCCCACCCGCGCCGACGATCTTCCAGGTGAGCGAGCTCTCCTACAACGTCAACGGCGACGGCACCGCCCCGGAGATCCGGCTCGGGGACAGCAGTTGGGTGTGGCAGCGCTACGGCGTCGCGATCGGCGGCACGCGCTACACCCACGGCGTCACCGTGCACGGCCGCTCCTCCGTCACGATCGACCTCAACCGGCAGTGCGTCTCCTACGACGCGAGGGTCGGCGTCGACGACATGATGCTCGGGCTCGGCAGGGTCTACTTCTCGGTGTATGCCGACGGGGTCCGGCTGTGGAGCTCCGGGGAGGTCGACGGCGGGGACCCCGCGGTGCCGGTCCATGTGAATCTCGCCGGGCGCAGGACCGTACGGCTGGTGGTCGAGCCGCGCAGTTCCTTCGACGACCTGGCGCTCGCCGACTGGGCGGAGTCGAAGTTCACCTGCCAGTAGGTCCCGGTGCCGGGGAGGGCAGTTCGGTCAGCACCCCGTCCACGGTGAGGGACTCGCCCCGGGCGCGCTCGGCGGCGTAGCGCGCGGCGCCCAGTGCGGTGCGGGCGGTCTCCTCGATGCGCTCGGTCCGGGCGCGCTCGGGCATGGGGCGCGGATGGCCGCCGCGCAACCGGTCGGCCGCCGCGAACATCCTTACGGCGCCCGGGAGTTCACCGAGTTCGGCGCGCAGCGTCGCCGCGAGGTCGACCAGGGCCGCGGTGACCACCTCGGCGCAGCGCAGCTCCACCGCCTCGCGCAGGGCGGCGGCCATCGCCACCAGCCCGCGCGCGGGACCGTACTCGGCGGCCGTGACCAGGGCGTCGACGGCGCCCAGCGCTGCCCGGAACTGGGGCGGCGGTGTGCCGCGTCCGCTCTCCTCACGGGCCTGTTCGCACAGCGCGCGGGCGTGGGCCACGTCCCCGTCCTCCAGGGCGATGTGCGCGCGCAGCAGCTGGATGAACGCGTGGGCGTCCGCGACCCCGTGCCGGTCGGAGGCCTCGGCCGCCTCGTCCAGGCCCGCGATCGCGGCCTCGCGGTCACCCGCGCGGAAGGCCAGTTCGGCGAGCCGGGCGATGAGGAACGGCGTCTCGGTGTGGGCGCCGACCTCGTAGGCGAGCGCGAGCGCCTCCTCGTAGGCGCCCTTGGCCTCCTCGAAGCGGCCGCGGCTCATGGCGGCCTCGCCGACCGCGCTGGATACCTGGGCGCGCACCCAGCGGTCGCCGACGCGGCGGCAGAGCTCGCGCAGTTCCGCCAGGTCGTCGTCGACGCCCGCCATGCCGCCCGGGGAGTCGACGACCATGTGCGTGCGGAACATCAGGATGACGGCGATCTCCCAATCCCCGCCGTACGCACGCGCGTTGGCGACCGCCACGTCCATGACGTCCCGGATGTCCATGGTGTCGCGCAGGAAGTAGGCGGTGAACGGCCACGCGAGTCCCGGCATACGGGCCGCGTCCGGGCCTCCGCCGGCGAAGAAGGCCTGCACCTGTGAGACGTACCGGCGCAGCCGCTCGTCCCGCAGTCCGTTCGGCAGGTGGTCCAGGGCTCCGGATTCGGCGCCCAGGAAGAGGTGCAGCATCCGGAGGTTCATGCGCTGGATGTGCAGGGGGTGGCCGGCCTCGGCGTCCGGGGCGGTGAGGTAGGCCTCGAACGGGTCCTGAGCGGCGCCGGTGGTGATCAGGGCAAGGATGCGCTCGGTCCAGTCGACGCCCTCGCGGCGGTAGTTGCGCAGCCACCAGAACCAGCCGACGGCGAGGGCCAGGGCGCCCGCCTCCGCCTCGTCTCCGGCGGTGATGGTCCGGTCGAGGGCCGCGCGGATGTTGTCGAGCTCGGTCTCCAGGCGGGCGATCCACGGGAGTTGCTCCCAGGAGCGGAGCAGCGGCTCGGCCTCCTCGACGAGGGCACGCACCCAGGCCCGGTGCCGGCGCTCGGCCGCCGCCCGCAGTTCCGGGGTCTCGGCGGCGCGCTCGACGGCGTACTCGTGGATGGTCTCCAGCATGCGGTAGCGCATGCCCTCGGGTGCCTCCCCGGGGGTGGCCACGATCAGGGACTTGTCGACGAGGGCGCCGATCAGGTCCGCGGCGGGGCCGGTGCACACGCTCTCCGCCGCCGCGAGGTCCCAGCCGCCGGCGAACACGGAGGCCTCGCGCAGCAGGGTCCGCTCGTGCTCGTCGAGCAGGTCCCAGGACCAGTCGACGACGGCCCGCAGGGTCTGCTGGCGGGGCAGAACCGTGCGGCTGCCTGAGGTGAGGAGGCGGAAGCGGTCGTCGAGGCGGTCGGCGATCTGGCGGGGGGTGAGCAACCGCAGCCGGGCAGCGGCGAGTTCGATGGCCAGGGGCAGGCCGTCGAGGCGCCGGCAGATCTCCGTGACCGCTTCGGTGTCCTGGAGCACGGTCTCCGCGTCGGGGCGGACGGCGGCGGCGCGCTCCGCGAAGAGGCGGTGGGCCTGGTCGGGGACGAGGGGTTCGACCGGGCGGACCGACTCGCCGGGGACGCCCAGGGGTTCACGGCTGGTGGCGAGGATCGTGAGCCCGGGGCAGCGGGTCAGGAGGGTCTCGGCGAGGTCGGCCGCCGCGCCGATGACATGTTCGCAGTTGTCAAGGATCAGGAGTCGGCTGCGCGCCGCGCAGTACTCGATCAGCAGGGCGACGGGGTCGTCCTGCGGGACCGCCAGCTCGGTGGTCATCAGTACGGTCTCGCGCAGACCGAGGGCGCTGACCACCGCGCCCGGCACCGCCTCCGGCCGGTCGAGCCGGGCGAGCTCGACCAGCCACGCCTGCGGGAGCCCGGCGGCGGCTTCCTCGGCGAGACGGGTCTTTCCGGAGCCGCCCGGTCCGGTGAGCGTGACGAGGCGGGCCCTGTGCACTTCGGAACGGATGGCGGCGATCTCGGGTTCCCGGCCCACGAAAGAGGTAAGACGTGGACGCAGGTTGCCGTCGCGTTCGGACTCCCGGGCGGCGCGGACCGAAGGCGGTGACTTGAGCAACTCGCCGTGCAGGGCGCGGAGTTCCGGCCCCGGGTCGGTGCCGAGGCCGTCGGCGAGGGCACGCCGGGCGGTCTCGTAGGCGGCGAGCGCGTCGGCGGCGCGGCCCGAGTCGCGCAGGGCGCGGATGAGGAGCGCGTGCAGCGGTTCGTCGTACGGGTGCGCCGCGGTCAGTTCCTTCAACTCCGGTACGGCGTCGGCGGCGCGGCCGAGCAGCAGGTCGGCCTCGACCCGCGCGCGGGTGGCCTCCTCGCGCAGCGCCTCCGGGCGGGCGGCGGCGGACCGGTCGGGGAGGTCGGCGAGGGCGGGCCCGCGCCACAGGGCGAGCGCCTCGCCGAGATCGCGGGCGGCGGCGGTCGCCTCGCCCCGCTCCAGGGCGGCCGTGCCCTGGCGCACCAGCCGTTCGAAGACGTACAGGTCCACGTCGTCCCGGGTCGCCGCGAGCCGGTAGCCGCCCGGTTCGGAAACGATCGCGACCTTGCCGACGGTACGGCGCAGCCGGCCGACGAGGGCCTGGAGGGCGGCCGGGGCGTCCTGGGGAGGTTCGTCGGCCCACACCTCGTCGATCAGGGTCCCGAAGGGGACGATCCGGCCCGGGTGCAGGGCGAGGGCGGCGAGCAGCGCGCGCAGCCGCGCACCGCCGAGCGCCACGACAGCGCCCCGCTCGTCCTCCGCCCGGGTACTGCCCAGGATTCCGTACCGCACCGGGCCATTGTCACCGGGCACGAGGGCCAAGGTCACGGCGTTTGTGGGCGGGGCCCGCGGTTGGGGCGGTTTGTGCGGGTGGGCTGCCCGAGGTCCTGTCGTGGCGGAATGCTCAAGCGGCTCCCGCCAGCGGGATGCTCAGGCCACTCAGGCGGTAGCGCACGCGCGCGTGCCCGGTGTCCCCGTCCAGCCGGTGCCCCGGCGGGCCGGCAACCGGCCGACCCACAGCTCCAGTTGTACCGGTGCGCCGCCCGGGCCGCCGAGGACACTCCCGCCACCCCCGCCCATATCGCACGCGCGCGTGCTCCCGCGGGCCGGCAACCGGCCGACCCACAGCTCCAGTTGCGCCGGTGCGCCGCCCGGGCCGCCGAGGACACTCCCGCCACCCCCGCCCATATCGCACGCGCGCGTGCTCCCGCGGGCCGGCAACCGGCCGACCCAC
>NZ_JBHYWD010000049.1:0-14350 GCF_042751305.1 Streptomyces hokutonensis | reverse complement strand
CAGATCTTCCGCAGATCCCGCATCAGTCCCAACCGTATAAGCGTCATCACCAAGGCCGTCCTCACCCTGGAGAAGCAACGCTGAAAACGCTCAGTTTGACACCGACGCCGTCCAGGCCCACATGCGCCACGTCCTCGACGCTTTGGAAGCCAAGTTCCCCAAAGCGGCAGCCCACTTGGACGCCGCACAGCACGACGTCCTGGCGTTCACCGCCTTCCCCCGCAAGATCTGGCGGCAGATCTGGTCCAACAATCTGCAAGAACGGCTCAACAAGGAGATCCGCCGTCGCACCGACGTGGTCGGCATCTTCCTCGACCGCACCGCCCTGATCAGCCTCGTCGGCGAAGAGCCGGCCGAGCAGAACGACGAATGGACCGAAGCCCGCCGCTACATGGGACTCGACCTGCTCGCCAAGGCCAGCCTCCACCCGGTCGAGTCACAAACCGACGAGACCGTCCTCCGGACCGAAGTCACCGCCTGGCCTCAAAGAAGAGATCACCGAGCGGCCGTCAGTACACCCCTATAGCGGACGTGACCTCAAAGAGCGGAACGTGCAAGCCGTGGCGGTGCCGGGGACGGTTTGCCCGAGAGGAGCAAGCTCGCCCCCAACCTCCCCTGTAGTCACGGTCTCCGTGCCACGGGAGGACAGGCGGTTCGCGTGGTGCAGTTGTCATGACGCGTCCGTAAGCCGCGGTTCCATAGCGCGGGCCGCGGTGCGGCCGTACGTCTGGTCGATGCGCGCGAGCAGATCGGACGGCGCCAGCTTGTACTCCTGGGTGCCGACGGATTCCAGCACGGTCGTGGCGAGGGCGCAGCCGAGCCGGGAAGCCTGTTGCGGCGGCCACTGCCAGGCCGTGCCGGCGAGGAATCCGGAGCGGAAGGCGTCGCCCGCGCCTGTGGGGTCGGCAATCGTGTCCGTTGCTACGGCCGGTATCCGCAGCGTGGGGGTGCCGGAGCGGGTGAGCGTCACTCCGGCGTCGCCCAGGGTGGTGATCCAGGTGCCGACCTTGTCGAGCAGTTGCCGCTCTGTCCACCCGGTGCGTTCGAGCAGGAGGGCGGCCTCGTACTCGTTGGTGAACAGCCACTGGGCCCGGTCGGTCAGTCGACGGGCCTGGTCGCGGTCGAGACGGGCGAGTTGCTGGGACGGGTCTGCGGCGACGGGGATGCCGAGGCGGTGGGCCGAGACGGTGTGGCGCAGCATAGCGGCGGGGGCGTCGGCACCGACCAGGACGAGTCCTGGCCTGCCGGTGCGGGCGACGACGGCGGCCAGGTCGATGAGGGGGGCCTCGGCCATGGCGCCGGCGTAGAAGGTGGCGATCTGGTTCTGGTCCTGATCGGTGGTGCAGACGAAGCGCGCGGTGTGCAGCATCTCGCTGACGTGCACCGCAGAGGTGTCGACGCCGTTTGACCGTAGCCAGGCTCGGTACTCGGCGAAGTCGAGGCCCGCGGCGCCCACAAGGATCGGGTCGAGCCGGAGCCTGCCGAGACCGACAGCGATGTTGGCGGCGACGCCGCCCCTGCGCACCTCCAGCCGGTCGGCGAGGAAGGACAGGGAGATCCGCTCCAGCTGTTCCCTGAGCAGCTGCTCGGCGAAGCGCCCGGGGAACACCATCAGATGGTCGGTCGCGATCGATCCGGTTACGGCGATACGCATGAGGGAGCACTCCTGGGGCCGGTGGGGGCGAAACGGCGGCATCGCTCGGGGGAGCGGTGAGTGGAGGGGCCGTGGGGGGGGGGGGGCGCCCCCCCCCCGGGGCGGGGGCGCCGCCCGCGCCCCCCCGGGGCCCCCCCCCCCCCCTCGCGCGCGGGCGCGCGGCGCCGGCGGGGGGGGGGGGCCCCCCCCCCACTGCGCCGTCAGCCTGCTTGCACCGCACTGCGCAGGGCGGCGGCGCGGTCGGTGCGCTCCCAGGTGAAGTCCGGCAGTTCGCGGCCGAAGTGACCGTAGGAGGCGGTCTGGGAGTAGATCGGACGGAGCAGGTCCAGATCGCGGATGATGGCGGCCGGACGGAGGTCGAAGGCCTGTGAGATGGCCTCCTCGATCCTGTCGACGGCGACCGTGTTGGTGCCGAAGGTCTCCACGAAGAAGCCCACCGGTTCGGCTTTGCCGATGGCGTAGGCGACCTGCACTTCGCAGCGTCCGGCGAGGCCGGCCGCGACGATGTTCTTGGCGACCCAGCGCATGGCGTACGCCGCAGATCGGTCCACCTTGGAGGGGTCCTTGCCGGAGAAGGCGCCGCCGCCGTGCCGGGCCGTCCCGCCGTACGTGTCGATGATGATCTTCCGGCCGGTGAGCCCGGCATCGCCCATCGGGCCGCCGATCTCGAAACGTCCTGTCGGGTTGACGAGGAGGCGGTAGTCGTCGGTCTCCAGCTTGATGCCGTCGTCGGCGAGTTGCGCCAGGACGTGTTCGACGACGAACTCGCGGATGTCGGGGGTCAGGAGGGACCGCAGGTCGATGTTGGACGCGTGCTGAGAGGACACCACGACCGTGTCCAGACGGACCGGTCGGCTGCCCAAGTACTCGACGGTGACCTGAGTTTTGCCGTCGGGCCGCAGATAGGGCACGGTGCCGTCCTTGCGGACCTCGGCCAGACGGCGGGAAAGGCGATGGGCCAGATCGATCGGCAGCGGCATCAGGGCGGGGGTCTCGTCGCAGGCGTACCCGAACATCAGGCCCTGGTCGCCGGCGCCCTGCCGGTCCAGCGTGTCGTCCTCGTTTCCTTGGGGAGACCCCTCGACCCGCTGTTCGTACGCCGTGTCGACGCCTTGCGCGATGTCCGGGGACTGGGAGCCGATGGAGACCGAGACGCCGCAGGAGGCGCCGTCGAAGCCCTTGGCGGATGAGTCGTAGCCGATGTCGAGGATCTTCTTGCGTACCAGGGCGGCGATGTCGGCGTAGGCGGAGGTGGTCACCTCGCCGGCGATGTGCACCTGGCCGGTGGTGATCAGCGTTTCGACGGCCACACGCGCGTGGGGATCCTCGCCGAGGAGGGCGTCGAGGACGGTGTCACTGATCTGGTCGGCGATCTTGTCGGGGTGGCCCTCGGTCACGGATTCCGAGGTGAACAGGCGGCGGGACATGGCACTCCAGAACATGGTGGGTGGACGTGGAGCGGCGAGTGCGACGGGCCGCGTTACCGCATCGGTCCGGTCCTGCGGAACACCCAGTAGTCGGCGCCCTCCTCCGCGAGGTATTTGCCGTCCGTCAGCTTGAATTCCAAGGACACCTTGTCGGCGACCTCTTGCGACCGGACGAAATCGCCGAAACCGGTTTCGGAGGCATAGGTGCCGCGGGTGGACACCGCTATCAGACCGCCGGGCCTGGCGTATTCGATGAGCGTGAGCAGCGCTGTCGGTCGTACATGGCCGAGAGTGAACATGCCGCAGCTGACGACCGTGTCGTAGTGACCGAGGCGTCCGTCCCGAACGGGGGACGTCAGGTCGACGCCTCCGAAGACCTTCCGGTAGGCGTTGGTCTTGAGTGCCTCTTCGGCCATGCTGTCCGACAGGTCGATGCCGTCGATCACGTAGTCGCCGCGGGCCCTGAGGGCCTTGCCCACCAGGCCGGTGCCGCAACCGGCGTCGAGGACGGTCGACTCCGGCGAGCCGAAGGCGGAGGTGAGCAGGTGGACGAGGTCGGCGGCGACTTGCGGTGCCACCCAGTCCTGGTCCGCGAGATCCTCGTCGTACTGCCGTGCCCAGTTCTCGTAGTACTGCTTCAGCCCGGGGACGTCGCCGAAGAAGACGTGAGACTTCTTGATGCTCTCGAAGGAACTACGCATGGAGCTTCCTCACTTTCGAGTATCAGTTACCGGTGCAGCTTTCTGGTCTCTCATCGGAGTGAGGTCGGCCAACCGTCCGGGTTGTTCTTTCCGCGCTCTCTCACGCTGCTGCGACGGATGCCTTTCCTGTTTCCGTTTTCTCCTCCTTCGACCGTGAATTCTTCAGGTCGAAGAGCAGGTACACGCCCACCCCGGCGAGAATGCACAGACATCCGGCGACCTCGGCCCAGGTGGGTGTCTTCCGTTCGGTCAGCAGGCTCAGGACGGCTCCGAAGATCGGCTCCGTGGCGAGCAGCGGGCCGGCCAGCGGCGCCGGGATGCCCTTGGCCGCGCGGACCCAGATAAGGGTCCCCCACCAGGAGCCGATGACGCCCAGGAAGACGCACCACAGGACGATCTTGAGAAGGGCCTGCGGGGCGAAGGTCGCGTCCGGCGTGGTGGCGATGGCGAAGGGCAGTAGCAGCATGGACGCGCTGCCCGCGCCCATCGCCACCAGGGCCGACCAGATCTTGGGGTCGGGCTTGACCTCCCAGGTCCGCTGTGACTGGGCGTTCCTGACCACGAAGTAGGCCCAGGACAGGCTGGCCATCGCCGCCAGACCGATGGCGATCACCGATCCGCTCGCGGCCCCCTCGCTCTTGAGGTAGTCCGGGATGGTGACCAGGGCGACGCCGCTGAGGATCAGGACGGCCGATGGGGCGAGCTCACGCCAGGCGATGCGCTTCTCGGCGAAGTTGCCGCCGATCGCGATGGCGATGGGAGACGACCCGACGATGACCGCGGTGATGAAACCGCTGCCCATGGTCGCGGAGTAGGCGACGCAGATGTAGAAGACGAAGTACCCCACGAATCCGAGATACAGGCCGAAGGCGATCCTGCGGACCGGCATCTTCCTGACCTCGCTCCAGGCCTTCCACAGGACGTAGAGGCCGCACAGTCCGAACAGCGAGTACCGGCCGGTGACCAGCAGCAGTTCGCTCGCGGGCCGAACGGCGGCCGGGGCGATGAAGGCAGTACTCCAGAGCAGGGAGGCAATCAGTGCGGCGGCGACGTTGCCGCGTGCGTTTCCGGTCACGGCGTCGGCTCCGGAACCCGGTCTTCACCGGACGTGAAGCCGTGCTCGGCGAGCCAGCCCGGGTTGTAGATCTTGGAGATGTACTTGTTCCCGCTGTCGGGCAGCACCGTGACGATCGTCGCCGGCTCCGTCATCGTGTGCGCGACCTGCACGGCACCCCATACGTTCGCGCCCGAGGTGCCGCCGCAGATGAGTCCCTCCCGCTGCGCGAGGTGCCGGCAGGTGTCGAAGGCGTCCGCGTCGGTGAACTGCAGGACGTCGTCGACGGCCGAGAAGTCCATGCACTTCGCCAGATGGTCCTCGCCCGCGCCCTCGACGAAGTAGGGAGCGATCTGCGAGGAGTCGACGACGCCGTCGTGGAAGTAGCGGTGGTAGATGGAACCCACCGGGTCGAGGAGGACGGACCTCACCGCGGGGTTCTTCAGCTTCAGGAACCGCGATGTTCCCGAGATGGTTCCGCCGGTGCTCCCGGAGGCGACGAAGGCGGTCACCGACGGGCCGAGTGCGGCCCAGATCTCCGGTCCGGTCGAATGGAAGTGGGCCTCCGCGTTGAGCGGGTTGTCGTACTGGTTGAGCATGAACGAGTTCGGCGTCTCGGCGTGGATGCGCAGCGCGCGCGTCACGTAGTGGTCCGACGTGTGCGGCGGGGCCGAGGTCGGGCAGACGACGACCTCGGCGCCCATGGCACGCAGGGCGTCCTGCTTTTCCTTGCTCACCTTGTCCGGCAGGGTCAGGATCGCGCGGTAGCCGTGCGTCGCCGCGATGACCGCGATCGCGGCGCCGGTGTTCCCGGAGGTGTTCTCGACGATCGTGGCCCCCGGTTTGAGGATGCCGCGGCGCTCGGCGTCGTCGACGATGTAGCTGACCATGCGGTCCTTGATGCTGCCCCCGGGGTTCATGTACTCGACCTTGGCGAATATCCGGACACCGGCCGGAACGTCGAGGGTCTTCAGTTCGACAAGAGGCGTGTTGCCAATGAACGACTGAAGCGTCATGTCAGCTCCTTGCTGAGCGCTGCTGGACGACGAGAAGGCGGTCGGGCGGGCCGACAGGTCAGTCGAGCGAGTCGGGGACCTTGACGGAGTCGAGAATGACGACCGTGTGCCCGACCTCTTCGCCCTTCTCCACCAGGGCCAGGGCGTCCGACGCCGGGATCGAGTGGGGCGCGAGAGCCTCTTCGATTTCCAGGGCCTGCGCGCCGGCTGTCGCGGCCGAGACTCCTTGGAAGGTGCTGCGCAGAAGGCCCACCGGGTAGAAGTGGAACGGACCCAGCCCTTCGCGTTCCCAGCGCGCGTAGCCGCCGACGACCTCGTCCGGCTCGGACTGGACCTTCCACGTGTAGGTCAGGATGCTGCTGTTGTATCCGGCGGCCCGGGACATGGCCAGGGCTTCCGGCAGCGGTACGCGTCCGCCGATGGACGACAGCACCCGGCCGCCCACGCGCAGGAACGGCCGCGCCTGCTGGAGTGCCAGGTAGTGCAGGGTCATGAGGTACTTCTCGACAAAGCTGGGAACCTCCTCGCTGCGTGCCGAGATGAAGGTCGAGCTCGTCTGGCCGTCGGCGAGATCCCCGCTCTCCGCCATCGGGATGTTGGGGAGGTTCTCGTAGATGACGTCGACGTCCGACAGCTGGCCTGCGAGGGGGGCGAGGATGTCTCCCGCTCCGCCGAGCAACTCGATGTCCTGGTCCAGGAGGTTGCTGCGGACGTTTTCGTGCGCGTAGTCGAGAACGTCCTCGTGCAGGTCGGTGAAGCCGACCGTGCGCGCCTTGAGGATCTCCACCGCGGCCAGCACATCCAGGCCCGCGCCGGTACCGACCGTGCAGAAGCGTGGAGCCAGGAAGCCCATCCGCGCCAGCGTCTTGAACGCCGGTACGGCCACGCTTGCGACCCAGTCGGCACGCGGCTGGTCGGCCTTCGGCAGGTAGGAACGGTCCGAGAGCTTGAGCCCGATGGACGGCTTTATTCGCGTCGTCTCCTCGAGCCGGAAGAACTCGGTCGGTGAAACCAGCAGTTCGGGATGGTCGATACGGATACTCATCTGTGTCTCCTTCGACATGGCCGAAAACTCCTCCGGCTGGCCAGAACCGGCTTGGATGCCGTGAACTGGCTCTGCGTGGAATCCCGGCCCATCCGGTTGATTCCAAATCAACTGTTGTCGGCGCCCGGAATGCTTTACAAGGGGCGCCCTGTTGTCTGTCGGGAGGCAACAGTTGGCAACAGGTGGCGGAGGCTTTCGTCCGGCAGGGTGCTGGGGCCGATCATGCGGGGTGTCCGGGAGGGAGTACGGGGAGCGGCGGCTGTGGAGCCGTCCTGCAGGGCACGACCAGCGCGTTCCGGCATGCTTCAGGCGGCTGTTGACACGAGAAAGAGCATCTCTCTAGGATGTAACTATACCGGTCGGTATACCTGGTGGAGGTGTCCTCGATGCAGAAGGTGTGTGCGCGTCCCTCCACTTCGGGAACAGTGGCGAAAGGAGCTGGGAGGCGACCCTGAACGGTCCGAAAGGGAACGCTGCAGACCCTGCCGCGAGAGCTTTTGCATTCTCACCGACCTGTTTTCCCCTGACCGTACGGGAGTGTCTCCGCGTGTTATCGGTCCTGCAGGATAAAGCCGTCCCGCCGCGCCGAAAATTTCGGAGAGCGTCGCCGGCAATGCCGTCGACGAAGCCCTGGATGACCTCATGTCGGACCGGCGGGGCACCCGTACCGGGAACGCCGAGCGCATCGCCCGGCCAGGAGGAGTGAAGCCGTGAAGCCCATCTGCATCAGCGAGGACGCCGAAATGCAACGCAGCCGCCTCTCGGCCGCCGGCCGCTCCCTGTCCCGGCGCGGCTGGATGCCGGGAACCTTCGGCAGCCTCTCGCTGCGCTCCGGTGAAGCGGTCATGATCACGGCCGAAGGCCAGAGCAGGAGGACACTGTCCCGCCGGGACACAGTGATGGTCGACCCCTTCGATGGGCTGCCGTTGTCCGGTGAGACCGAGTGGCCACCGGCCGAAATCCTGCTGCACCTCGCGATCTACCGTCAGGTGCACGACTGCAGGGCAGTGGTCCACGCACACCCACCGCACGCCACCGCCCTGGCCACCCTGACCGGCCGCGCCGGCTTTCTCGGCCGAGCGGTCTTTCCGGAACTGGAACTGGCGAAAGCCCTCGGCGCGAGCGACCCCCACCTGCTCGCGATCCCGGTCTTCGCGAACCTGCCCGAGGTGTCCCGCATTGCCGACGAACTCACCGCCCACCTCAAAGAGGCGGCAACCGACGCCCCGCCCGCCCTGCTCATCGACCGGCACGGCGTCGTCACCTGGGGCCGTGACCTCGACGAGGCCCGCAACCGGCTGGAGTGCCTCGAGGAACTCAGCCATCTCACCCTGCTGACCGGCGCCTTCGCGCACGGGGCGGTGACAGGGAACGTCCGGTGACACTGCTTCAGATCATGCCCGAGAACGCGCCGGAGACAGTACGGCTGCGCACCGACGACCTGGACGTCATCCGCCGGGAACTGCTCAGGATCGGTGTGCGCTTCGAACGCTGGCACACTGCCCGCCGGCTCCCCGGAGGCGCCGACGACAACACCATCATGAAGGCCTACCGGAGCCACATCGACCACATCAGCGCCGAGGGCGGCTACCGGTTCGTCGACATCGAGCGCATGCCGCCCGCGACGGCCGCCCCGGACCCGCCCGGGCGGACGCGTGCGGCCCGTCAGAAGTCGTCGGCGAGGCACGTCCACGACGAAGACCTGGTGCGCTTCTTCGTCGCGGGCGCCGGCTGCTTCTATCTGCACGCCGCCGGTCACGTGCACGCCATGGTCTGCACCGCGGGCGACCTGCTGTCCGTACCCGGCCGGACAGTGCACTGGTTCGACATGGGAACACGCCCGCACTTCACCGTGATCCGCTTCCACCAGGAGGAGGACGGCTCGGTCGGCAGGCCGCTGACCGACAGGATCGCCGACCGCTTCCCGACCCTCGATGATCTGCTGGACGGCATGAGTGATCAGGTGCTTCCGCAACGTAGTCAGTGAAGCATCCGACCGCTTACTCGGCACCACCACCCCCCACAGGGCCGACACCGCACCGGAGCCGGCCGCCGAGGAAACCCCTACGGTTCGAGGAGACTGACTGTGTTACGAGAACCATCCCAGGCCGCTGTCGCGACCCGGCCGTCCCGCGAGAGCGCCCACCACGAGTCCGCCGCCGGTTCCCCGGCGTCGTTCGGGCAGTGTCTCCGGACCCGCCGCCAGCAGCTCGGGCTGTCGCTCACGCAGTTGGCCTCTCTGGTGCACTTCGACCGAGGACACCTCAGCAAGGTCGAGAACGGCAAGCGGTCGCCCTCGGTGAGTTTCGCGGAAGCCTGCGACCGGGCGCTTGACTTCGGGGACACCCTCACCACCATCGCCACCGCGCTGGAGGCGGCAGCTCGTCAGCAGCAGGGCGTCCGTCCCGCCCAACTGCCCGCCGCCATGCGCACCTTTGTCGGGCGCTGGTGCCACCTGGGGTGGCTCGCCGACGTGTTGCACGGCGACGAGCAGTCCCTCGCCGTCCCCGTCGCGGTCATCAGCGGCTCGCCGGGCGTGGGGAAGACCGCACTGGCCGTGCAGTCGGCCCACCAGGCCGTCAACGACGGCCACTTCCGCGATGGACAGCTGTTCGTCAACCTGCGAGGCTCCGACTCCGCCGGCGCGGCGGCTCCCTTCAACGTCCTGGTGGATCTGCTGCGCGCGCTGGGAGTGCCCGCCGAGCACATACCGGTGAATCTGGAGCAGCGGGCCGCCACGTTCCGCTCGGTCCTGCACGGCCGCGAGATGCTGCTGGTACTGGACGACGCTGCCGACGCCCAGCAGATCCTCCCCCTGCTGCCCGGTTCGCCGGGCTGCGCCGTCCTGGTGACCAGCCGCTCCCGGCTGCCCGGGCTGATGTCCCTGGTAGGTGCCGTCACACAGGCCCTGCCGGAACTGTCCCGGCCGGAGGCGACGCTGCTGATCCGTTCCATCATCGGCGAGAAGCGCGCCGACGCCGACCCCCGTGCCGTGGCCGTGCTGGCCGAGCGCTGCAGCTACCTCCCCTTGGCGCTGGCACTGGCCTCCGAACACATTATGAGCCACCGGCACGACAGCGCCGGTACGCTCGCCGCCGATCTGCAGCCCGAGCACGCCCGGCTGGGCCTCGCCGAGGGAGAGGTCAACCTCCGCGAGGTGTTCGGCACCTCATACACATCGCTCGACAAGCAGAGCGCCCGCATGTTCCGGCTGCTGGGCCTGCTTCCCTCCCACACCATCAACGCCGCAGCTGCCGCGGCCGCCGCAGGAGTCAGCCAGGAGGAGGCGTCGCTGCTGCTGGGCAGGCTCGCCTGCGCGCATCTGATCCAACACCTCGACGATCGCCGCTACCAGTGGCACGAACTGATGCGGGCCTACGCGGCAGAGCTGGCAAAACAGCTGGACGCAGAACCCGACCGCACGGCAGCGATGCACCGGGCCGCCGCCCACTACTGCACCTCAAGCCCGCAGGCGGTCCCGCTCCACGCGGCGGAGAGTCTGTGATCGCAGCTCACAGCGGAGGCAGGGAATCCGGCGGGACCCGTCAGGGCGCCGCACGCCTCATTCGGAGAGTGACTGCTGGATGAGCACAGCGGCCATTTGCTCCGCGCGGTCAATGGCCTGATCCACCGACCGCATGAAGTCGGCGATGCAGGCCCCTTCATGGAGGATCAGCAGCTGACACGCCAGGGACGCCGGGTCCTTGGCGTGGGCCTGCACCGCGAAATCCTCCAGGTAGGCGAGGAACCAGGCTTTCTGCTCGCGGGCCACCTCCAACGCCGGATGCTCTTTGGGCAGTTCCACAGAAGCGTTGACGAAGGCGCAGCCTCGCACGCTGCGCGTGTGCATCCAGTCGCGCAGGGCACCGAAGGTGGCCAGGAGCTTCTGCTCGGGAGGGCCGTCGAATCCGTTGACGTGCTTCACCAAGGTGGAACGCCACAGACCGTCCCGCGCACGCAGATAGGCGACGATGAGGTCGTCCTTCGAGCCGAAGCGGTCGTAAAGGGTCTTCTTGGTGACACCCGCGTCGTCCGCGATCGCCTCCACGCCGACCGCGCGGATCCCCTGCTCGTAGAAGAGACGGGAAGCGGTCTCCAGGACCTTTACACCGGCAGGCGTCAGATGCTGCATACCGCCGCGCCGCTTGGTGCCGCGGTCTGCGGTCTCGGCGTTAGTAGTCACATTCCGGAGAGTACACCCATCGGTATGGTTACGGCGCTGTCCAACACCCTTCCTCGCCGCGGGATGTCCGTGCGCGACACGCCCACGGACGAGGCAACGCAGGTGATGGGCCGCCTTCCTGAGGCAGGCTGCACCGCCGGTGCGATGGCAGGTCCCGGGCCGTGCCGCGCCCGGACAGGAGACAGGAGAGCGGATGGCGGAGGCATGCGACATCGAGGTCGTCGTCTGCGACGTTCTGGGGACGATGGTCGACCAACCCGGCGGACTCCGTGCGGCCATCCGCGACACGGTGACCGAGCCCGACGACGCACTGGTCGACCAACTGCTCACCATGTGGCAGGACCATGTCGAAAGCGAGCAGCAGAACATCAAAGACGGCAGTCGACCGTTCGCCAACTCCGAGGCCATCGACCGGGAGGCGGCCCACCGTGTGGCCGACCGCGTCGGGATCACCGACGCGGCAGCCATCGAACGGCTGGCCAACGCGGACCGGCGCCTCAAGTCCTGGGAAGACTCCCGGTCAGGACTCCGCCGACTCGCACGGAGATTCCCCGTCCTGGGGCTCTCCAACGCCAGCCGCGCGGCCTTGCTCCGCCTCAACGCCCAGGCCGGGCTGCTCTGGCACCTGGCCCTGTCCGCCGAGGACGCCCGGGCCTACAAGCCCGCCCCGGAGGTCTACCGGCTCGCCGTGGATGCGGCGGGGTGTCCGCCGGAACGCGTGCTGATGGTGGCCGCCCACGCCTGGGACCTCCGCGGCGCTCAGGCTGTGGGGATGCGGACCGCGTACGTCCAGCGCCCTGTCGGTGACTCTCCCAAGAGCACCGACACCTTCGACTGGCGAACGCGCGGCCTGGACGAGTTGGCCGCCGCGCTGACACTCGAGGACGGCCCCGAAGGTGAGTGAACCCGGGCGCGGTGACCGGGCATCAGGGGGTACTGCGTCAGCCCGCCGTCCGATCGGCGCCGGGGCCGCCAGCCGCGCTCGCCCCGCACTTGGCGCTACCGGTTGGATCAGCGGGATCAGCTCGGTGACGTCGGTGCGGTTGCCGTCGACGGCAGTCCGGGAGATGTCCACGGCGTTCGCGCTGTGTCCTCTGGTAGTGCCCGGCACAGGAGCCGAAGCCCAGGTCGTTCCAGCCGACCGGATCCGGGTCACCGTGTCTTTTTCCAGAGCAATTGTCAATTCCTGTGGATCGGTGCTGCCGCCTGGTTATGCGCTGAGGTGTTCGTGAAGCATCTGCCAGGTTCCGGCGATGTTGACGATGACGTTGGTGCCGCGGCCGCTCCCTGATCGCGGCTGGCCGTCGATGGTTCCGGTCCAGGTGAACCGGTAGCGGCATACCGCGTGGTCATCGCTGTGGGCGATCCACTCCAGATCGTCGATCTGGTAGATCTCGTCGCGGATGGTGGCGAAGGTCTCGGCGATGGCGGAGAGGACGGCTTCGCGGCCGCGGTGCGATCCGTCGGAGAACCAGTAGACGGCCTCGGGAGCGATCAGCGGGATGAGCTGGGTGATGTCGTGACTGTTGGTCGCCTTCTCGTAGGCGCGGATGAACTCGGTGGGCGGTGCAGTGGGTTCGGGCATCGGCTGGTCCTGTTCTCCCTTTCGCGGCGTGCCAAGTGGCAGGGGCTGTCAGGCTGCCGTGGCCTGTTCTCGCTCGACGAGGACGCCGTTCTCGAACGCGGCGCCCGCGCGGACCAGGGCGACGAGGTGGGCTCCGGTGACCGCGCGCCAGCGGGCCTGGGCGGACTCGACGAGTTTGAACACCATCGCCAGGGCCGCGGCCGGGCTGCCGGCCCCGCGGGTGACCTTGGTGCGGAGCTTGACGGTGGAGAAGGTCGACTCGATCGGGTTCGTGGTCCGCAGGTGGATCCAGTGCTCGGCAGGGAAGTCGTAGAGCGCCAGCAGTTCCTCCCGGTCCTCGGTGATCTTCGCGACGGCCTTGGGGAACTTGGCGCCGTAGGTCTTCACGAACGCCTCGATCGCCTTCTCGGCGTGCGCGCGGTCCTCGGCGTTGTAGATCTCCTGCATCGCCTTCGTCGCGCCCGGCTGTGCGGACTTCGGCAGGGCGTTCGTGACATTCCTGGCTTTGTGGACCCAGCACCGCTGGTGCCGGGCGGCCGGGAACACCTCGGCGAGGGCCTTCCACAGGCCCATCGCGCCGTCGCCGACGACCAGCTCGGGATCGCGCATGCCCCGGCGGCGGCAGTCGCGCAGCAGGTCGGCCCACGACTCGGTCGACTCGCGCAGCCTCTCTGCCAGGGCGATCAGCTCCTTGGTGCCGTCCAGGCGCACTCCCATCAGCACCAGGACGCAGGAGTGCGTCTGTCCGAGGCGGACCTTGGGGTGCACCCCGTCGGCCCACACGTACACGTAGTCGGACTCGGCAAGGTCACGCTGCTGGAAGGCGGCGTGGTCGTCCTGCCACTGCTTCGTCAGCCGGGTCACGGTGGCCGGCGACAGGCCGGCCGCCGAGCCGAGGAACTGTTCCAGCGCGGGCACGAAGTCCCCCGAGGACAGGCCGTGCAGGTAGAGCAGCGGCAGCACCTCGCTGACCTTGGGCGACTTGCGGCACCACGGCGGGAGGATCTTCGAGGAGAACCGCATCCGCTCACCGGTGGCCGCGTCGACCCGCTTGTCGTTCACGCGCGGGGCGGTGACCTCGACGGGGCCTGCGGCGGTGGTCACGGTGCGGGGCCGGTGGTGGTGGCCGTTGCGGACCACCAGGCGGCGCCCGGCCTCATCCGTCTCGGCGGCCAACTCGGCTACGTACTGGTTGACCTCGGCCTCCAGCGCGGCGGCGAGCATCCGCCGGGCGCCCTCACGGACGATCTCGTCGATCAGGGAGCCGGACTCGGTCGAGCCGTCGGCATTCACTACACTGAGCACGGGCGTTCCCCCTTCCCGACCCGCGCTGCGAACGCGGGCCTCTACTCGGTGACTTGTAGATCACTCGGGAAGGTACGCCCTTCGCGTCCCGTCCCGAAGACCGATCCACAAGTCCTGAGCATTGCTCCGCTCACTGAGCGTTTTCAGTGCGGCCACTGATCGGGTGACGGGGGTGGTGTGAGGTCGGGGTGCGCAACGGACAGGGCTCCCGTGCCGTTGAGGGAGGTGTTCGACGTCTCAACTCCGCAGCACAGGAGCCCTGTTGGTTCCGTATCCTGCCGTACTCGACCTGCCTCACGCCTTGGTCGAGTGGGTCACGATGCTCATCGTCACCCGTGAGGGTGACCGGCGGTGCACACTCCCGCCGCACCGCCGTGCGC
>NZ_JBHYWD010000048.1:0-16585 GCF_042751305.1 Streptomyces hokutonensis | reverse complement strand
TGAGACTTCGAACACCTCCCCCAACGGCATGGGAGCCTCGTGCGTTGCGCACCCCGTCGGCGTCACCCGATCGGTGGCGGAGCTGAAAACGCTCACTCCCTCAGTGGTTCGCCGGCTTCACCCCCAGAGGCCAAACCGAACTGTTCCGTTTGACTCTACGCGCCGATCACCCGAATGCCAAACCAAACAGTTCGGTGCTCTATCCTGGGCCCATGTCCCAGTCCCGCGACTTCGGCCAGACCGCAGCTCCCGCCGCCCCCGGCGACACCACGCGCGAGCGCATCCTTGCCGCCGCCATGGAGGAGTTCGCCCGCCACGGCATCGCCGGCGCCCGCGTGGACCGCATCGCCAAGCTCGCCAGGACCAGCAAAGAACGCGTCTACGCCTACTTCCGCAGCAAAGACGCGCTCTATGCCGCTGTCGCTGCACGGGAGTATGTCGTCATCGCCGAGGCCACCCAGATAGACCCGACCGACCTCCCCGGCTACGCGGGGCGCCTGTTCGACTACTTCGTCGCCCGTCCAGACCACCACCGCCTGATCACCTGGGGCCGCCTCGAACTGCCGGGCACCGCTACCGGTGCCGACGATCCCACCCAGGCAGCGATCACCCGCAAAATCGACCTGCTACGCCAGGTGCAGCAGGCCGGACAGCTCGACTCCGCCTGGGACCCGGCCGACGTCCTCGCCCTGGTCAACCAGATCGCCACGACCTGGGCGTCACAACCCGAACTCAGCGAGGCCGCCGCCACACACGCCGTGGACCCCACCACCGCCGCCCGCCGCGCCGCGGTGGTGACCGCTGTCGAGCGGCTTTTCCCCCGAGCACGCTGAGGTCGCCCGGACCGGCGGCAGCCTGCTCGAACATTACCGAAACGGTGCCGGCCGCCGTTGCGGCTGCCCATGGGCACATCCTGCTGACGAATCAGAGCTCCTGGCCAGGGGAACAGGTGCCCGGTGGGGCAGGCACGGGCGCCCCTTGCGCCTCACGCGGTGTCAGGATTTCGTGCTCACCGGCGCTTACGTTGACGGCCCTCGCGCATCGAAAGTGGTTGGTTGTCGTTTCTCGGTTGCCCGGGTCTCAGTCGTCCAGGACGACGACGTGCTTGCCCGGCGTGGTGCCGGACTCGACGTCGGCCTGAGCGTCACGGACCTGTTCCAGGCCGTGGTAGACCTTCGCGACCGGGGCGTTGAGGCGTCCTGCGGCGATGGCCTGGAGCTGGTGAGCGAAGACGTCGGCCGGGAGGTCGGCTGCCTGACCGCCATAGGACGTCAGCCGCACCCCGCCCGGGATCATGAACGGGCTGAAATCGGGGATCGTCCACTGGCCCGCCAGGGCTCCGGTGAAGCAGACCGTGCCGTGCCGGCGAACGGTGCGGAGGGTGTCGGCGAGAACCGAGCAGCCCACCAGCTCCAGTACGGCGTCGACACCCTCCGGCATCAGCTCGCGCACCTGGTCGGCGATCGTGCCGCTGTCGACGAGTGGATGGTCGACGCCCGCGGCCCGCAATTCCCCGGCCCGACCGGGGCTGCGGGTGGTGGACAGCACGATGGCTCCGAGGTCCTTCGCGATCGTGGCCGCGCTCAGCCCGACCGTGGAGGTGCCGCCGCGGATCAGCAGCGTCTGCCCGGCCTTGAGGTCCAGGCCGGTGGTCAGCGATCCGTAGGCGGTCTGGAACATCTCCGGCAGCGCACCGACGACCTCCCACGGCAGAGCGGACTCGAACGGGATGACCTGCCCGGCTGGGACGCTCACGTACTGGGCGTACGTGCCGTCGTAGGAGCGGCCCATGCCGCCCATCATCGTGGCCACCTGCTGTCCCGGCCGCAGCCCGCTGTCCTCATCGGCCTCATCGACCACGCCGACGCCCTCGATGCCGGGCACACGCGGGTAGCTGACCTCCGCATCCGACTCGCCCTTGCGGGTGGTGACCTCGGACTCGTTGACGCCGAACGCCTTCACCCTGATCCGCACCCAGCCGGGCTTGCGGACAGGCACCGGCACATCCTGGATCTTCAGTGCGTCGAGGCCGCCGGGCCGGGTGACGACGACGGCCCGCATCGTGGCTGGTGCGGCCTCGCCGACTGCTGTCGGTTGGCTCATGTCGGATTCCTCACTCTGTTCGCCCCCCGTGGTGCGCGGTTGGGTATCGCCCGATGCCCGTCAGGGGCGGTCGATGCCCTCCCACAGGTCGAGGGCCTGCTGATAGTGGGTGGTGGCCTCGAAGGGAGGGTTGCCGACGCTTTCCGAGGTGGGCCGGTTAGTGACGGCGGGCCACAGCCGGGGCTGCTCGCCGGTGGCGAAGTCGAGCACGATGTCGCGGATACGCTTGTCACGCTCGGCCTGTTCCGCGCTGCGGCCCGGCCGCTCCTGGCCGACCAGCGCGTACATCTCGGTGCCGTGCACGGCGGGCGCGCCCTCGGCGGGCCCGATCATCAGGAGATGGGCGTTGCCGCCCGCCGCGGTGTGCGCCAGGGCGCCGCGGGCTGCGGGGAGCCCGAAGATGTAGTCCGACAGGAGTGCGGCGCGGACTTCGGCAGGGGTGCGGCCGCCCTGGTCGTAGGCGTCGACGATCTTCTTGGCGCGGGAACGGGGAATGCGCCACCCGGCGACCTCGTCGACGATGCGGTCGACGGTGTGCGGGTCGAACCGGTGGAGGTCGTTCGCCACCCACCAGCCCATGTCGTCACTGGCCATGCTCAGCAGCACGTCGACATCACGGTGTGCGCCCGAGGCGAGTTCGTCCATGGGGTGGGCGTGCAGCACCGCGCCGGGCTGTCCGGCGTCCAGGACGACGCCGAGGCTCTTGCTGTCCATCCCGCCACGGACTCCGAGGTCCGTCGGGGTGACCTTGTGCAGGGCAGCCACCAGGGAGGCCGTATCAAGGTCGAGCAGCTTCTCCGGGTTGTCCGCGACGCCGAGCTCGGTGACGAACCGGTGGGCGAGTTCCTCGGCCCACCAGGCCGGCTGGAGACGCGAGGGCCCGGCGGAGAAGCCGGCCAGCCGCCGGTACAGGCCGCCTGCGGAGGCGGCGCCGAGCAGCCCGAAGGTGGCATAGGCGCCGCCGCTGTGGCCGTAGACGGTGACGTTGTGGGGGTCGCCGCCGAAGTGGGCGATGTTCTGCTTGATCCAGGTCAGCGCGGCGATGACATCCTGTAGGCAGAGGTTACTGGCCTCGGCGAGCCGCCCGCCGTACTGCGACAGCGAGAGCGCACCCAGCGCGCCGAGCCGGTAGTTGACCGACACACCCACCACGCGCCCCGACGCGGCGAGACCGGAGGCGTTCGAGGTGACCTGCGTGTTCGCGCCGTACTCGAATCCGCCGCCATGGATGTACACGGCCACCGGAAGCGCCTTCCCGGCCGGCTGCTCGGGAGCCCACACGTTCAGGTTCAGACAGTCCTCGCCCATCCCGCTGTCCGCTTCCAGCCAGTCGCCACTGTCGGGCTGGACAGAGACGACGCCCTTGCGGTCATAGGGACGGTTCGGATCGAAATCCGCGACCACGGGGCTGCGGTACCGCTCGGCGGTGGCGTACGGGATTCCCCACCAGGACCGCACCCCTGGTGCAGTCGGAGCCTTGGGAGCGGTAGCGGTCATGGCATGTCCTTCCAGCGCGGTTCGGGTGTTCGCGCGGTGCTTCGGCGGCTGGTTGCTCGCGGTGACGTCTCCCATCGTTTCCCGGGATCCGACAAAACGCCGGGCGGGTGGCGGTCACCCGGTGGTCATCAGGTGACACTTCGGCAACAAGATCTCGGTGCAGGCCATGAGCTTCTACTACATGACCGACGGCCGGATCGTCGGCGAACGAGGCCGGCCTGACCTCCCGCAAGAGGTCGGTCTCTTCTTCTTGATCCGGCGTCTTCGCGCGAACAGCGCCCGCTGCGGTGAGAGCTGTACTCCCTGTCACCGAGACTCGTAGGGGTGCGGTGTTGCGGCTGCTGAGGCGGTCGGGAGATACGCAGGAGGCGGCGCCCCTGGCCCGGATGGCTGTCGCCGGTCGTCAGGGCGGCCTGGCTCAGGGAGCCGCTGAACAGAACCAGATCCTCGGCGATGAGATCGGGGCGCAGCAGGCCGTCGTTCGTCACAAACCCCGCCCGGCTCGCGATCGCGGTCGGCCGACGTCCTACTGTCCAAATCCCGCGGTCCCCAGACCCTGGCAGAGACGGTGGCCGAGCTCGGCCGGCGAGCCCGCGCCGCAACACCCGAGGAGGCGGCCCGCGCCGGTGACCGGGTCGTGATGGGCAACCTGCCGGCTCCCTACCGGGAGCTTTCCCGCCGCCGCACTGCCGGGCAAGGTCGTGCTCGACATCGGAGCGTCCGTGACGCGCCGTACGACGAACCCGACGACGGCCGCGTCGGCCTTGTCGAGCCACGTCACGTCGTCGGCGATCACCAGCAGCACGCGCTCGGCGGCCCTGGGCAGCGGACCACGTCTCGCCTCAGCGGTAGGCGTCGCTGCCCCGGGAGGAACGGGATGAGCAGGAAGACCGGCGGCTGAATGTGCGGGAGCCGCCCAGCCCGGCCGCTCCGCCCCGCCTGTCGGTCCTCTCTGGGCCGTTTCCAGTACGGGCTGTTTTCGCGTCCCAACTCGGACCACACGCCATTCGGACTGCGTCCGTGCCCCGCCGACCCGGCAGGCCCGCCCACTCGAAGGTCCCTGGGCAGCACTGCTGATTCCTCGCGTCCAGCCAGCGTCCAGAATTCGACGTCCAGACGCCCACACAGCCCACCCACGACGCCATCCTCCAGCCATGGGCCGATTCGTCTGCGCAGGTCAGAGTGACCTCAACTAACGCTGACGGCAACGGAGTCGAACTCACGAGCAGCGGATCCAGTCCGTCCAGGCAAAGTTGACGATCCGACACCCAAAAATGAACGTTTCCGCAGGTCAGAAGCCTGCACAGGTGGGGCGGGTGGGACTCGAACCCACGGCCGACGGATTATGAGTCCTTTGAGGATCTTGGCGGTCCCTGCCGATCAACGCCCATCCTTGACGTTTTCTCAGGTCAGATACGGTTATCCATGTTGGGGCTCGTCAGCCCTTGTCGGTCTGTTCCTGTCCTTGCGGCCTCAATTCGGCCTCAATGAGGCCCGGCAAGATCGCGCTGAGGGTGTAGACGATGATCGCGCCAGTTCAAGGACAAAATCCGAACCCGTTCGCAGCGGATTTTCATTCCAACGCACAGAAGCCTTCGCGCCGCACCACTGGCGCCCTGAGAAGATCCGGCGCTGGGGACGTATCGGGTTGATGCATGCGGATGTCAGTGAACCTGCCCTCACGCAAAGGGCGAACGAGTTCCTCGCACTGACCATCGACGAGAACATGCGCTCCTACGTGCGGCAAGAGTCGAGCGACGCCCGCTACCAGAGCGGCCCCTGACTGCCGCCCTGGAGACGAGCGGGCGGCGCGAGCAGAGGCCGATGCCTTCCTCGTCACGGATGAACCGGGCGACACCGTACTCAGCATGCCCACCGCCAGCACCTCCCGGCTGCTGTCACACCTACCACCCGGGGTCTTCTCAATCAGTTTGGGGATGGGTAACGGAGTAGCGGAGGCTCTCCGAATCCAGGGCTTCGGCGTAGTCGGCGGGCGTCCGTTTCGTGATTACTTGAGGCCGAGCGGGGCGAGCGGGCGGTCCGCGTTGCGGGCGTTGTGTCGCAGAGCTGCGGCGATGTTGGTCGCGCCGGCCGGCCGCAGGGCGCCGGTGGCGAGGTTGCGCCAAGTGGCCATCGCCCGGGGCGCGTTGCCGGTTCGCAGCTGTGAGGCGTCTTCGGCGAACGTGGTGTCTCTGACGTGATGCAGGGCCTCGATCTGCCAGTGATCACGGATCAGGGTCGCCGGCTGGGCGGGGTTGGCCTGCTCGGCGGTGAGGCCGGTGACGGCGTAAACGGTCTTGATGGTGGTCCTGCCGGTCTTGCGGTCGGTGCGGCGGCGCTTGATCTGCACGGCCTGCCGGGCTCCGGGAAGAGCAGGCTGTCGACCGTGACCACCTTGATCCGTCGGATCTCCGAGCGTCCGTGGCCGATGCCCCGCACGCGGCCCTGCAGCGGGATCTCTGTCCACGGAAGGGATCTGAGCTGCTTGCGGAGCTTCTTCTGGTTGCCCTTGACGATCACGATGTAGTGGGCTTCACGGCCGAGGGGGTAGTCGGCTTGCTCGCGTTGGGCGTGCATGGCGTCGCTGGTGACGACCACCCCGGCCAGGTCGGCCATGGTCTCCGGCAGCGGCTTGAAGCAGGTGATCTCGTTCGTCTTCTCGCCGACGTCCAGCTGGGCCAGGGCCAGGCCGGTGGTGTGCTCCAGGGCTGCGAGCAGGTGGATTGCGGCCGTTGGCCCTGGCCGCTCCGCGAAGGCTCTTGCCGTCGACCGCCGGGCCGCGCAGTCGGCCCTGGGTTCGGTTGCGGCGGCCGGCGAGCCAGCGGCCGACTGCCAGGTCCAGTGCGTCGCCGTCGATCCGGGCCGGCAGTCGTCGGACCGTCGTTTCCGCGGGCAAGGACCGTTGGGGGAACAGGGGGTCGAGTCGCACGCCGACGTGTTCCCGTACGTGGGGTGCAACGTCGGTGATCCATTTGCCGACCGCCGGCAGCGACGTTGCCCCCCACCGGCACCGCGCACGCGGCCAGGGCAAGGACGCCCACCGGAGCGTGGCGCACTCCACGGGGATCACGCGGATCGGGCACCTGGGCGAGGCGGCCCAGCAGTTCGGGCACTTCTTCCGGCTCGGCCTCTGGATGCTCGCGGAGTTGGTCAAGGACAGACGGGATCAGCGATGATGCTTCGGCAGGCACGGTCTTCCAGGCAGATCACGGGGCGTCGAGAACTCCATGATCTTGTAAGCCGTGCCTGTTCCGCTCTCCCCGGCGGACCGTCATGAACCGGATACCCGGCGACTACGCCGAAGCCCTGGGTCAGGGCCAGTGCCACCGAAACAGCCCGGTTCCCAGGCGCAGGGCAGCGACACGTCTATCCGGAACGGGAGGCGGCGGCAGACCTCCGGGCCTGGGCGGGGCAGGTCGCGTCGCGCCCTTCGGCGCTCCAAGGACTCTTGGCGCCTGTCACGGTGGCCTTGATGACCACCTCCACCGATACGACGTCCGGGTCTTCGGCATGGTGGGCACCGGCGGCCGTACAGACCACCTGAGCGAGGGCGTCCCCGACCAGCGGCTTGACAGTGGCCGCGAAATCCGACGGGTCGTCGAAGCGCAGCTCGATCGACACCTTGGCGCCATCGGCCCGGACCGTCGGACCCTTCTTCAGCTTCCGCAGCAGGCTGCCCATGCCCACGCTCAGTTCGGATCTGGTCGGGCCCTGGAACAACAGTCGTACGGCCGCTTCGACGCTGGGCCGCTGGGGGATCCTGCGGGGGACCGCGACCAGGCCGCCCTTGCCCGTGAAGTAGAGCGTGATGGTCGACCGGACACCGGTGGCGGGTTCCCCCGAGCCCACCACACCGGTCGTGGGGATGCCGCAGGCGCCGAGCAGGAGCGCCCCCGCGAGAAGAAGCAGCGCGGGCCGGACGGCCCGGTGGACAGAGCTCACGGATGGCTCCCCTCGGCCGGTTCGGCCGGTACTGGTCGTGGCTCGTCCTGTCGCAGCGGGAGCTCTACGGTGAAGACGGCGCCGCCGTGCGCACCGTTCGCCGCCTGGATGGTGCCGCCGTGCAGGTGGACGTTCTCCGCGGTGATGGCGAGTCCGAGGCCGCTGCCCTCGGTCCTGGTGCGGGCCGTGTCCGATTTGTAGAAGCGGTCGAAGACGTGGGGCAGGACGCTTTCGGGGATGCCCGGTCCGCTGTCCAGCACTTCGATGACCGCCCGCCGCCCGTCGTCCGGGTGTTCCCACTCGAAGAGGTGCAACCGTACGGGGCGTCCGCCGTGCCGGAGGGCGTTCCCCACCAGGTTGGCGACGATCACGTCGAGGCGGCGCGGGTCGAGGCTGCCGCGGAGTGTGCCCGGCGGTGGAAGCCGTGCCTCGACCGTCTCCAGCCAGGCGCGGGAGGCGAGGGTGCGCCGGACGGAGTCCGCGAGGTCGATCTCGTCCAGGTGCAGACTGGCCGCGCCCGCGTCGAAGCGGGACATCTCCATGAGGTCCTCCACCAGGCGGGCCAGTTTGACGGTTTCCTCGCTGATGAGCCGTACGGCGGTGGCGGTGTCGGGGTCGAGATGGACCGCGTCCTCGTCGAGGATGTCGGTGACCGCGGACATGGCGGCCAGAGGGGTGCGCAGTTCGTGGGAGACGTCGGCGGCGAAGCGGCGGGCGCGTGCCTCCATGCGGCGCAGTTCGGAGACCGACTCCTCCAGCGCGGCGGCGGTCTCGTTGAAGGTGTGGGAGAGGTCGGCGAGTTCGTCGGAGCCGTTGACGGCGAGCCGGGTGTCGAGGTGGCCCTCGGCGATGCTGCGGGTGGCCCGGCGCAGCTCGCGTACCGGCCGCAGTACGCCACGGGCGGCCAGCAGCGCGAGCAGGACGGCCAGGATCAGCGCGGGCACCGTGGCGCGCTCGACGGCGGGGACCAGGGCCTGGACGTAGGCCTGTTCGGTGGTCTGCGGCACCGTCAGGAAGACGTCGAGCCCGGACGGGTCGGACGTGGGCCGCTCCGCGGTACCGAAGGTGACCGGCAGGCCGACGACGAGTGCGGGGCTGCCGTGTCTTGTCACCCGCTGGAAGACGGTGTTCTCGCCGGAGGCCACGGCTGTGCGCAGGTCGGACGTCAGCTGCTCGAACGGGTCCTGCGGTGAGGAGGTGGCGCTCAGGCCGCCGTAAGTGGCCAGCACGCGCCAGTTCTGCAACGGTTCGGAGCGCGCCAACTGCTGCGCGAACAGGTTCAGTTGGTTCTGGTCCGGGGGAAAGTCGAGGTCGGCGGCGAGGGTGCCGACATGGTCGCGGAACTGCCCGATCACCCCGTCCTGGCTCTGCTGGAGCACCCCCGTACGAGCTTCCCGGAACGTCAGGGCGCCGGTCGTCAGGGTGGAGACGCAGGCGACCAGCACGAAGGCCACCAGCAGCCGGCCGCGCAGGCCGCGCAGCGGCGGGGGCGCCTTCACCGTGATCTGAACTGGTAGCCGAAGCCGCGCACGGTCTGTATGTAGCGGGGCTGTCCCGGAGGCTCGCCCATCTTGGTGCGCAGCCGTTTGACGCAGGCGTCCACCAGCCGTGAGTCGCCGTGGTAGCTGTGTTCCCAGACGGCTTCCAGGAGCTGCTGCCGGCTGAACACCTGACCGGGCGAGGCGGAGAGGGTGAGCAGGAGCCGTAGTTCGGAGGGGGCGAGGGCGACCGGTGCGCCCTGGTGGGTGACGGTCAGCGCGGCCCGGTCGATGGTCAGTTCTCCATGGGTTTCTGTCTTCGGCGTGGTTCCGTCGGAGGGTGTGCCGCCGACCCGTCGAAGGACGGCACGGATACGGGCTTCGAGCACGCGGGCCTGGACGGGCTTGACGACGTAGTCGTCGGCTCCCGCTTCGAGTCCGACCACGATGTCCACGTCGTCGCCCCGGGCGGTCGCCATGATGATCGGAACCTGGTCGTCGGCCCCGCGGATGCGGCGGCACACATCGAGCCCGGACAGGCCGGGCAGCATCAGATCGAGGACGACGACGTCCGGCCGGAACGACCGCAGCTGTTCCAGCCCGTCCTCACCCGTCCCGGCGGCGGCGACGTCGTGCCCCTGGCGGCGCAGCGCGAGTTGGACACCCTCACGAACAGCGCGGTCGTCTTCGATGAGCAGGACACGTGGCATGTGCTCAGTATCCGTACAACGCCAGGCCAGGCCGGTGCTGTTACCGGACGATCACATACTCGCGGGCGGGTGGGCGGACCCGGCGTCCTGTCGCCGCCATCGGCTGTTGCCGTTTGATCACACTCCGGGCCTGTTGCCATCACACTGCGGGTCCAGCCTCATCCACCATGAACGCACACAAGAGCATGCCGAAGAGGGTCCGCGTTTCTGTGGCGACCGCCCTGGTGATCGGCCTGCTGCCGGTCCTGGCCGCCTGCGGCGGTTCGAGCGACAAGACCGGCACGAGCTCCGACTCCACGGCCGGCGGTGCGAACGCGGCGAACGACAGTACGACGAACGCCGACGGGGCAGTGCAGCTCACCGTCCCGGACGGCGCGGACGCCGAGACCAAGAAGACGTACATCCAGCAGAACACCCTCGCGGCCTGCATGAAGAAGCAGGGCTTCACCTACACACCGCACGTGGTGACGGCGAGCGGCGACGACTCCTTCGCCGGGCTGGACGCGGAGGACTACGCGGCGGCGAAGAAGTCCCGGGAAAAGTACGGGTTCGGCAACTACGCCGCCGCCGTCTACCCCGACGACCCCAATGCCCCCTTCAGCAACCCCGGAGGGAAGGCGGGAGAAAAGCGGGCCGACGCCGTCGCCGACGACGACGAGAAGGGGCTCACCCCCGCCCAGCAGAAGGCGTACGAGGAGGCGCTGTCGGGCCCCCAGGCCAAGTCCAAGGCGGACGAGAAGATCGGCGGCTGCCAACTCAAGGCGTCGATAGCCGTGAACGGACACGCGCTGAGCGCCGCCGAGGAGAAGAAGGCGGAGAACGCCAAGGCGGAGGCGAACCGTGCGAACGGTCTCGAGCTCAACGGCGACGCCCAACTGGTGCAGCTCGCCCAGGGGTACGCCACCTGTCTGAAGGCGCAGGGCATCCCGGTCAGCACCACCCAGCCGACCGGTATGTCCGACATGGTGCGGATGGAGCAGAACGTTCCGGAGAACCACTTCAGCATGTCCAAGGCGGAGGCGCTGCCGCTGCTCACCAAGGAGATCGACCTCTCCCTGAAGGACCTGGAGTGCGGCAAGAAGTTCCGGGCCGCCTACTTCCCCAAGGAGAAGGCCCACCCGTACTACGGAGACAACGCATGAGCCGGTTCAGCAGCCGTAAGCACCTGGGCGCGCTGGTCGGGGCGGTGGTCCTGGTCGGCGCGGGCGGCTGGATCGCCGGCACGCAGGTGCGCTCGCCCGCCGACGCCGCCGCCGCGCACACCGCGCCGAAGGCCGGCCCGGTGACCGTGGCCGTCCAGCGGCAGTCCCTTACCGCGACCGTGGTGGCGTCGGGGTCCGTCGAGTTCGCCTCGCCGCGTCCGCTCGCGCTGGCCGGCGCGGTCGGCACAGGGGCGTCCGCGACCGCGGGCGGCGAGGGCGCGGAGCAGCGGATCACCAAGGCACCGGTCGCCGGTACCAAGGTCAAGGAGGGCGACGTACTGATGGCGGTCAACGGCCGTCCGGTGCTCGCGCTGAGCGGAACCGTACCGATGTACCGGGCGCTGGGCCCAGGTGCCTCCGGCGACGATGTGAAGCAGCTCCAGAAAGCGTTGCACCGGCTCGGATTCCTTTCCGGATCGATCAGCGGCAACTACGGCCAGGGCACCGCGGCGGCGGTCACCAGTTGGTACTCGAGCAAGGGGTACGAGGCCCAGAAGCCCAGCGCGGACGACCAGCAGCAACTGGGCCAGTTGCAGCAGGCGGTGTCCGCCGCCCAGCAGACGCTGCTCACGACCAACAGCGCGAGCAGCAGCGGCGGCGGCGAAACGGAGACAGGGACAGCGGCGGGGACGGATGCGGGCGCGAGCGGCAGTACGAGCTCGCCGAACCCGCAGTCCAGCACCGACGCGCAGATCCACCAACTGCAGCTCGAATCCGCGAGGAAGGCGCTGAACTTGGCGAACGCCGCGCTCAGCACCTTCCAGGCCTCCTATGGGACGAAGGTCCCGGCCGGCGAGGTCGTCTTCTTCCCGAAGCTGCCCGTACGGCTGAACAAGGTGACGGTGAAGACGGGGGACACCGCGTCCGGCCCGATCGGCACCGTGACCAGCTCCGACCTGGAGGTGCAGGCGGTCGTCCCCGGCGCGGACGCCGAACTGCTGCGGAAGGGCATGGCCGTCGAGCTGACGACGACGGCCGGCAAGAAGGCGGCTGGCACGGTGTCGGCGCTCGGCGCCGACGCCGCGTCCTCGACGACCACGGCGACGGGCTCGGACGGGGACAGCGAGGGATCCACCGGGACGACCACGGGGGACACCGGGAGCGAATCCGCCGGCACCTCCGCCACCGACTCCTCGGCCCCGGTCCAGCTGCGGATCTCCGTACCCAACTCGGGCGAACTGGCCGACGAGGCCGAGGCCGCGGTGAAGGTGACCATCAAGATCGGCGCCTCGGACGGCAAGGTGCTGGTCGTGCCGCTCGCCGCGATCCGCACCTCGTCCGACGGAAACGTCCGGGTGCAGGTCGAGCGCGGCGGCAGACTGAGCGACGTCCATGTCACCGTCGGGCTCTCCGCGGCCGGTCTCGTCGAGGTCAAGCCGACCAGCGGCACGCTGGAGCAGGGCGACAAGGTGGTGGTGGGCGAGTGACCCCCGGCCCTGTCCCGGTCCCCGGCCCCGACCTCGCCACCGTCCCCATCCCCGTCGTCTCCGATGCGACCGCCGTCATCGAACTCACCAGTGTGGAGCGGACCTTCGACTCCGAGCCCCCGGTGCACGCGCTGCGCGGCGTGAACCTGACCGTCCGGCGCGGCGAGCACCTCTCGATCGTCGGACCATCCGGCTCGGGGAAGTCGACGCTGCTCAACACGCTGGGCCTGCTCGACCGGCCCACCTCCGGCACCTACCGGCTCGACGGCGTCGAGACCACCGGGCTCGGCGACCTCGAACGCACCGCGCTGCGCGGCAGCCGTATCGGGTTCGTGTTCCAGTCCTTCCACCTCCTGCCGTACCGCACCGTCGACGAGAACGTCATGCTGGCCGAGGCGTACCGCAGGCCACGCCCGGGGCTCGGCCGCCGTACCCGTCTGGCCCGCGCCCGCGAGGCGCTGGACCGGGTCGGGCTCGGGCACCGGTCGGGCTTCAGGCCCGACCGGCTCTCCGGCGGCGAACGCCAACGGGTCGCCATCGCACGGGCGTTGATCAGCGATCCCGCGCTGCTGCTCTGCGACGAGCCGACCGGCAACCTGGACAGCGAGAACACCCTCTCCGTGCTGGAACTCTTCGACGACCTGTGCGCCCAGGGCATGACCCTGGTACTCATCACCCACGACGAGACGGTCAGCCGCCGCGCGGGCCAGCGTGTCCGCATCACCGACGGCCGACTCACGCAGGAGCCCGAGTGAAACTCGCGACGAGGGCGCTGGGGAGGGCACGGACGAGGGCGAAGGCGACACCGGCCGGGGCCCGCATCGAACGCCCCTGGATGGACCCCCGGGACCTGTGGACGGAAGCTCTCGCGGGCGTCATGGCCCGCCCCGTACGATCCGCCCTGACCACACTCGGCACCGTGCTCGGCATCACCACGCTGGTCATCACCATCGGGGTGGCCTCCACGGCCGGCAACCAGATCGTCGGCCGGTTCGACGCGCTCACCGCTACCTCGGTGACTGTGACCGTGCCGTCTGCGGCGGCCGGCTCGGAAGACGAGCCACTGGTGGACTGGTCAGGGACCGACGCCGTCCGGCGGCTGGCCGGCGTGGACTCGGCCGCCGCCCTCGCCGACTCCCCACTGACCAACAGCATCCAGGTGCGGTCCAACGACGTGAAAGCGCCCGGCGACGTCTCCGGCCAGACCCTGGCCGTGGTGGCCGCCTCGGCAGGCCTGCCTGCCGGGGTACGCGGTGCGATGACTTCGGGACGGTTCTACGACGCCGGCGACATCGCCCGGCACGCCCAGGTGGCGGTCCTCGGCGACCAAGCGGCACGGCTGCTCGGCATCAAGCGGGTGGAGGACTCCCCGGCGATCTTCTTCCAGGGCCAGTCGTACACCGTCATCGGCATCCTCGGCGGCATCAGGCGCGAGCAGCGCCTGTCCACCGCGGTGATGCTCCCGCCCACCACCGCGGCGGACCGCCTCGGCCTGGAGGACGTCACCCAGGTACTCATCAACACCGCGCTCGGCGCGGCCCGGCAGGTGGCACGCCAGGCTCCGATCGCCCTGGCCCCCGGGCAGCAGAACTCCCTCGCCGTGGCGGCGCCGGCCGACCTGTCCAAGGCTCGAAACGGTGTCCAGAACGACGTCAACGGCCTTTTCCTCGTCCTCGGCCTGGTCTCTCTGGTAGTGGGCGCGATCGGCATCGCCAACGTCACCCTGGTGACGGTGATGGAAAGGGTCGGCGAAATCGGGCTGCGGCGCGCGCTGGGCGCCTCGCGACGGCAGGTGGCCGGCCAGTTCCTCCTGGAGTCGACGACGATCGGCCTGCTCGGCGGCATCGTCGGCGCGGCCCTGGGCATCGCCGTCGTGGTGTGTGTCGCCGTCTTCAAGGAGTGGACCCCGGTCCTGGACCTGAACCTCGCCCTCGGCGCCCCGCTCGCCGGAGCCCTTGTCGGTCTGCTCGCCGGTCTCTACCCGTCGCTGCGCGCCGCCCGGATGGAACCGGTGGACGCGCTCCGGGCACCTTCTTAAGGGCTGTCCCGTAAATGATCTTTTGCAGGTTGAGCGACCTGCTGGATTCCACGTCACCCGGCAAGAACGAGGTTGTGCAGGCGTGCGATGCCGAGCATGGCGTGCTGAACGCCGTCGCCTCTCAGGCGGCAATCGCGGAGAATCTTCCAGGTCTTCATGCGGGCGAAGACGTGCTCGACGCGGGCGCGGACCTTGCGGTGGGAGGTGTTGTGTTCCTCCTTCCAGGCCGGGAGTTCGGCCTGACCTCGTTCGCGGCGGTGTGGGATGACCAGGCCGGTGCCTCGGTAGCCGCCATCTGCGATCACTGTTGTGTTGCCGACGGCATCCTTGGCTCCGGACAGTTCCCACGCCGTGCAGTCGTGGGGGGGGGGGCGGCCCCCGGGGCGGCCCCCCCCCCCCCCCCCCCCGGCGGGCGGGGACGTCAACGGCGCGGGGTGGTGGGTGGGGGGGAGCTGGGGGCGTGGGGGTGGCGGCGGGCGGCGCGGGCGCGGGCGCGGCCGCCGCCCCCCCCCCCCCGCCCCCCCCCCCCCCCCCCCCCCCGAGCCGGGTGTCGGCGTCTATGACGACCTGGTGGTTAGTGGAGTAGCGGTAGTTCTTCGACTTCTCCGCCACCTGGTGGTCGCGGGTGGGGACCAGGGTGCCGTCCACAATCAGCACGGTGCCCTTGCGGAACCGTCGGCGTTGCTGGAGCGCGAGCGTCGGCCCGAGGTGGTCGATGATGCGGTCGGCTGCCGACTTGGACACCCCGAACAGCGGGGCCAGTTGGCGCAGCGTCAGATTCGTCCGCCAGTAGGCGGCGACCAGGAGCACACGGTCCTCCAGAGACAGACTCCACGGCCGGCCCTTGCGCACCGGATCCGCGCCCTCGCGCCGCAGAGCGGTGACCAGCTTGCTGAACTGACGGGGGCTCATCCCGGAGAACGGGGTTATCCAGGACGACTCCGACGCCGTGATCACACCAGCCACGCCAAGATCATCTCACCGTGGTCTACGAGCCGGAGAAGGTTTTCACTTGCGCCCAGTGCCCAAGAGCGCGTCTCGCTCCGAGCGTATCCAACACTGCTCGGCCAACATCTCAGCCGCGTCACCGCGGACGAGGAAGGTCGCCCACGGCTCGGCGCCTTGCCTGCCGAGACGTTCGATGCGCGCGGCCTCGCGGGACTGAAGAGCGTCCAACGCCTCGATCACAGCCACTGGCTGTTCCCCGTATGCAGTACAGAGCGCATGAAGGCGAACCTGCAGGGTGCTGGAGCCAGTGACCGACGCCCGTCGCTGCTGCTCGATGGGCCGCAGCGGGACGGCGTACCAGGCGAGTTGGGCCAAGTCGTCAATGGCATGGCCGGGTGCCGCGAAGTCCCAATCGATGAAGCCGATGAGCTGGCCACCGTCCCAGATCGAGTTCCATGGGCCGAGGTCTCCGTGCCGGATCACCATGCCTGGCTGCCACTCTTCTTCCTGGCCCTGCCAGTGGGCATCGACCGACGGCCGGAAGGTCCGGACGGCATCGTGGTATCCCCGCAGCCAACGGCCCAGCTCACCAACTCCGTCTGAGGAGCGCAAAGCTTCTGGCCAGGGCGCGAATGCGGGCTCGCCATAGAGCAACGACAGCACCTCGTCGGTGCCGACGGTACCCAACGCGCGGGGAGCCCTGCTAAATCCCACCGCCTCCAGGTGGCTCAGCAGGGCGTGCACGGCAGGGGTCCACGCGCCTGTCGGCCTACGGATCGTCGCGCCGATCCGTCGCACCGTCGTCACACTGCCGCGGTCAGTGGAACCGTCCTCAATCACTCGGCCAGCGTAGTCCGGCCACCTCAGTAGACGCCTTGAATATCAGCGCGCCAGACCCGCGTCCCACGTCCGGCTGACAACACACAGAGTCATGCCGCCAGTTACGGGACAGCCCTTAGCCATCATTCTCGGCATCCTTGCCGCCACTGGCCCCTGGAATTTTGTTGGCTTCAGTCGATCCTTTCCCCTTCCGGATGTCCACCGTGACATATCCGTCAATGTTGTGCTGCTTGGCCCAGGCAGAACCGGCGAATCCACTCGCGCACACAGCGGCGTTGTGGGCGGTCGTTTGAGGAGCGAGACACTGAGCGTTTTCAGCTCCGCCACCGATCGGGTGACGCCGACGGGGTGCGCAACGCACGAGGCTCCCATGCCGTTGGGGGAGGTGTTCGAAGTCTCA
>NZ_JBHYWD010000047.1:6103-20268 GCF_042751305.1 Streptomyces hokutonensis | reverse complement strand
GGCGAATCTTCCGCAAGGCCCGGTGCAGCCCGAACCGAATGTCGTCAATCGCAGCCGCCATCCTCACCCTGGAGCGGCAACGCTGAAAACGCTCAGTGAACTCATGCAGCACCGCAATCTGGGCTCTCAGGGCCTGCGCGTCTCGGCGCTCGGTCTGGGGACCATGGGCATGTCCATGGCCTACGGCGCCTCGAACGACGACGAGGGCCTCGCGACCATTCGCCGCGCCCACGAACTCGGGATCGACTTCTTCGACACCGCCGAGCTGTACGGCGCCGGTACCGGCAGCAACGAGATCCTCCTGGGCAAGGCGGTCAAAGACTTCCGCGACGAGGTGGTCCTCGCGACCAAGTTCGGCTTCGACATGACCGCCCCGGCGCTCAGCCCCGGCTTCAACAGCCGCCCGGAAAACATCCGCAAGGTCGCCGAGAACAGCCTGCGCTACCTGCAGAGCGACCGCATCGACCTCTTCTACCAGCACATCTCCGACCCGGACGTTCCGGTCGAGGAGGTCGCTGGCGTGGTCGGCGAACTGATCACCGAAGGCAAGGTGAAGTACTTCGGTCTGAGCAACGTCGGCCCCCAGTACATCCGCCGCGCCCACGCCGTCACCCCGGTCTCCGTGCTCCAGTACGAGTACTCGCTCTTCGAGCGGGAGGTCGAGGAGAAGATCCTTCCCGTTCTGCGGGAACTCGGCGTCGGCCTGGTGCCCTACTCCCCGCTCGGTCGCGGCTTCCTCGCCGGCCAGGTCAAGCCCGCCGGCGAATACCCCGCGGACGACATGCGCAGCTGGGACGAGCGTTGGCAGGGCGAGAACTACACGTACAACCTGCACGCCACCGAGCAGCTCAAGGACCTGGCCGACACTGCGGGTATCACCGTCGCCCAGCTCGCGCTGGCCTGGCTGCTCGCCCAGGGCGAGGACGTCGCGCCCATTCCCGGCACGCGCAGCACCAAGCGCCTCGAGGAGAACGCCGGCGCCACCGACGTCCAGCTCTCCGTCGCTGATCTGGCCCGCATCACTGAGATCCTTCCCCACGGCTCGGCAGGCAGCCGCCTCCCGGCCGCGATGCTGTCCAGCTTCACCACCGACTGAACCGCCCCTCCACGTGGCCCGCACGGGCCGGTCGACAGCAGCCGGTGACGCCGCACAGGTGACGTGCGGGTCATCATCGTCAACCGGCCCGGCGGCCGAGAATGGTAAGTCAACCGACCTGTCATCGCGGTGACGTCGAAGTTGCCTTCACGCGGTCCGTGCCGAAGTGAAGCTCGTACCCGATGAACGCGGCGTCCGAGTCGGCCTGACGATTACTGCAACTACACCCCGAAGAGCGGAACCCCTATGAGAATCCGACTGACCGCCGGAGCGACCGTCCTCAACGCAACCCTCGACGACAACGCGACGGCACGCGACTTCGCCTCGCTGCTCCCGCTGACTCTGCGAATGGATGACCTGTTCAAGCGCGAGAAGTACGGTCACCTGTCCCGGTCTCTCGCCGTGGGAGGCGAGCCGCGGTTCAGCTACGAGATCGGCGACATCGCCTACTGGTCACCTGGTCCCGACATCGCCGTCTTCTATGACAACGACGGCGAGTCCATCCCCGACCCCGGCATCGTGATCCTCGGGAAAATCGACCACTTGGGGGCCGATGCCCTCAAGAAGTACGACGGCGCGGTCGACGTCGCCATCGAGGCCATCGACTGAGACCCAGCCGGAAACCACCGAGATCTCGTCAACCAAGGGAGCGAGGGGGGAGAATCGGGGATTCGCCGGCCGCGAAGGCGGCCGGGGTGAGGCCGGTGCGGTCGCGGAAGTAGCGGCCGAAGTTCGCGGGATCGGTGAAGCCGAGGTGCACGGCCACGGTCCGGGCATCCCATTGGGCGCCTCTCAGTAGGCGCCGGGCTTCGAGGAGGCGCCGCTCGTCGATGAGTTCACGTACTCCCTTGCTGGTGGCGTCTTGGGCGGCACGGCTGAGGGTGCGGACCGAGCAGCCGAGCAACTCGGCGTAGTCCGCGGCTTGGTGCAGCTCGCGGAAGTGCAGTTCCAAGGCGTCCAGGAAGCGCCTGTACCTGTCGGCACGGCCCGTGCCGGCCGCGGCCGTGCCATCGAGGGCGATGTCCGGGGAGTTGGCCAGGCGCAGCAGCAGCGATTCGAGCAGGCTGCGCCGCAGGGCGTGGTGGACGTCGAGGGGGCGGCGCCCCAGTGCGCGGTGTTCGTCCAGGAGCTGGAGTGCCGTCTGCTGGAGCCAGGCGGTGTCGTCGGGGTGCGGGCTGAGCACGGCAGGGGCCTCGTGCGCGGTGAGCGGGGTCAGGAGACGGGCGAGGTCGGGCCGCAGCACGTCCGGTTCGAACAGGATGAACGGGCCGCGGGCCGCGCCGGGCGGATGCCAGCACTGAGCGTGCCCGGGACGCACCCACAGCCACTGCCCGGGGGCGACGGTCCGCGTGACGTAGTCGACGTCGTGCCGCAACTCACCCTCGGTGACCAGGATCAGGTAGTGGAAGGTGGCACGGCCCGGACGGGGCGGGTTCCACGGCCAGTCGTCGTGCTGGGCGAAGAAATCCTCGACGGTACTCACCTCAAGGCCGTAGGGAGTACCGACCGGGGGCTGGAAACCGTACAACCGAACCGCGGCAGGACCGGTCGCGGCTCCGCTCGGGTCAGGGTGTCGCTTGTCGACCATCACGTGTCCGCAGCCTACCGCCCTTCCAGTCGTCTTCGGCGGAAGGATGGAACGTGCCACCGCGCCCGCGCGGCGCGCCCCCTACTTCCTTCGATGCCGCAGTCCGTCACCACCTGAGAAGGCCCACCGCCCATGAACGCATCGCCCCTGCACAAGACCGCCGCCAGCTGTGCGGAGGAACTCCCCGGCGCGCAGCTGGAGCATCCATTCGGCCCGGAGTGGGAGGTCTTCAAGGTGCGCGGCAAGGTGTTCATGCTGATGACCGAGGTCCCCGGGCGGCCCGTCGTGATCCTCAAGGCAGACCCCGGAGAGGCCCACGCCCTGCGGGAGCAGTACAGCCACATCACCCCGGGCTACCACATGAACAAGAAGCACTGGATCACCCTGGAGAGCGGAGAAGGCGTCGACGGGGAACTCGTCAGGGAGCTCGTCACCGACTCCTATCGTCTCGTTGTCGCTCACCTGCCCAAGGCCGAGCGGCCGGTCGACCCGCACACCTACGGCACCGGCATGCGGGGGGTCCGGTGAGCGCGGCGGGTGAGCGGCTCCAGGGCACCGCCCGCCGGGCGGCCCTGGCCCTCCCCGACGTCAGCCACGGCTACCCCTTCACTCCCGGACTCGACGTGTACAAGGTCGTGGGCAAGGTGTTCCTGATCGTCACCGACGACCCGGACGAGCAGATCATCACGGTCAAGTGCGAACCCGAACACGCCCGCGCGCATGTAAGCGGCCACCCCTCGATCTCACCGGGCCGCTACCTCGACAAACGCCACTGGATCTCCCTCGGGACTGGCCCCGGCATCACCGAGCGGCTGGTCACCGACGCGGTCGAAGATTCCTACGACCTGGCCGCCGAGCGGCTGCCGCGACGCGACCGCCCCAGTGCCCGATGAGCACCGCGAGCTTCCCCACGAGCGGCTGAGCCACACCTGTCAGTGCCCAGTGCACGGCTCCCCCCGTCCGCTTCCGACCCGAGAGACCAATGGAACCGACCCTGCCGCTCTTCGGCGAGGAGTCCGCCCGGCCCCTCGCCGACCGCCTGCGCCCCACCCGGCTGGAAGAGGTCGTCGGGCAGGACCACCTCCTTGCCCCGGACGCCCCGCTGGGCCGCATGGTCGCCCAGCAGCGCCTCGGCTCCGCCATCCTGTGGGGCCCGCCCGGCGTCGGGAAGACCACCATCGCCCGGCTCCTCGCGGACGCCGGCAACCTGGCCTTCGAGCCGGTGTCGGCCACCTTCTCCGGCGTGGCCGATCTGCGCAAGGTCTTCGCCACCGCACGAAGCCGACGCGGCATCGGCCAGGGCACTCTGCTGTTCGTCGACGAGATCCACCGCTTCAACCGCGCCCAGCAGGACAGCTTCCTGCCCTACGTCGAGGACGGCACCGTCACCCTGATCGGCGCCACCACGGAGAACCCGAGCTTCGAACTCAACGGCGCCCTCCTCTCCCGCACCCAGGTCCTCGTCCTCAAACGCCTCGACGAAGCCGCACTGTCCACGCTCCTCGACCGCGCCGAGCAGCTCACCGGCCACCATCTGCCCCTGGACGACGACGCCCGCCGCGCCCTGGTCGCCATGGCCGACGGCGACGGCCGCTACCTCCTCAACATGGCCGAACAGCTCCAAGCCCTCCCCGACACCGAAACCACCCTGGACACCGCCGGACTCGCCCACCACATCCAGCAGCGGGCCCCGCTGTACGACAAGGCGCAGGAGGGCCACTACAACCTGATCTCCGCGCTGCACAAGTCGATGCGCGGCTCCGACCCGGACGCGGCCCTGTACTGGCTCGCCCGCATGCTCGACGGCGGCGAGGACCCGCTGTTCGTAGCCCGCCGCCTGGTCCGCTTCGCGAACGAGGACATCGGCATGGCCGACCCACACGCCATCCAACAGGCCCTCGCCGCCTGGGACGTGTACGAGCGACTCGGCTCCCCCGAGGGCGAGTTGGCGATCGCCCAGGCCGTCGTCTACCTCGCCACCGCCCCCAAGTCCATCGCCGTCTACCGCGGCTTCAACGCCGCACACCGCGCTGCCCGGCACACCGGCTCACTCATGCCACCCGCGCACATTCTCAACGCCCCGACCCGGCTGATGAAGGACCTCGGCTACGGCAAGGACTACCAGTACGACCCGGACACCACCGACGGCTTTTCCGGTGACGACTACTTCCCCGACGACATGGACCACGAGACGTACTACCAGCCCACCCGCAACGGCTACGAAGCCCAGATCACCGAGCGCCTGCGCCACTGGGCCGCTCTGCGTGCCCGCCGGCAACGCGGCTGACCGGCCGACGCCCGCGACGTCCTTTCCGAAGAGGCGATGGGTGTTGTTTTCCGACTCTGTCGGAAGAGGCCCCTGCCAGACCGGCGGCAGCTGGTCTGGCAGGTTCTCCGGGCGGGAACCGGACCCCAGGGCACTCCTTGCCCCAGGTGGATGCGGTGCGGACCGATGTCGGCCGCCTGCTCCGGCGCGACGCATCCGTAACCGAACGACTCCAGGCGTCGATGGTAAGTTGATCGACTTGCCTTATGGGTGACGCGAGGGTTATCTTCATATGGTGAGTCCATCGACTTACCTCTCGACTCGGCAAGGAACAATGAACATGACTCGTCTTGCGGGCAAGCGTGCCCTCGTCACCGGCGGCACGAGCGGGATCGGCCTGGAGACCGCGCAGCGTTTTGTCGCGGAGGGGGCCGACGTGCTGGTCACGGGCGTCACCCCGGCCAGCATCGACAGGGCGCGGCAGATCCTCGGGGAGAAGGTGCCGGTGGTGCAGGCCGACGCGCGCGATCTCGATGCGCAGCGCGGCCTGGCGAAGCGGGTGCGTGAGCACTTCGGGGAACTGGACGTGGCGTTCCTGAACGCCGGCGTCTCGGACTGGCGGCCGTTCGAGGACCACACGGAGGACAGTTTCGACCGGCTCTTCGACATCAACGTCAAGAGCGTCTTCTTCCTCACGCAGGCCCTGGTACCCGTGCTGGCCAACCCGTCCTCGGTCATCCTCAACGCGTCCAACAGCGCGCACGGCGGCTACGGGCACTCGAACGCCTACGCCGCGACGAAGGCGGCTGTCTCCTCCCTGATGCGGTCGTGGAACGCGGACCTGCTCAAGTCGCACGGCATCCGGTTCAACGCGGTCAGCCCCGGCCCGGTGGACACCCCGCTGTACTCCGCCTCCAAGCTCGGGATCGAGGACCCCGCGGTGCAGGCGGCGGTTGTGGAGGGGATCAGCTCCACCATCCCGCTCGGCCGCATGGGTCTGCCCGAGGAGGTCGCGGAAGCCGTCGTCTACCTGGCCTCCGACGCCTCCGCCTTCGCGGTGGGCCAGGACCTTATCCTGGACGGCGGCCAGACCGTCCTCTGACAGCGAGGACGCGGCCGGGAAACGGGCGAGGGGCGTGGGCATGGCGGTGGCGGAACGAGCGGAAACCGGTGGCGAAGCGAGCCGGCCCGGATATCACGCGCAGATCAAAGCGGAGAACCGCGCCCGCATCATCCGCGCCGCCCGCGACCTCTTCCTCGCCCGGGGATACGACAAGACCTCCCTCGCCCAGATCGCCCGGGAGGCGCGCGTCTCCACTGGCACCCTCTTCAAGCGGTACCCCTCCAAGGCCGCGCTGTTCGCGGCCGTCACCTCCGAACAATGGCAGCTGGATGTGGAGTACGCCGCGCCGCCACCGCCCGGCGACCCCCGATTCGGTCTGGACCACATCGGCCGCGACTACGCCTGCCTGGTCGCGCGTCCGGGCACGGCGGCGCTGTGCCGCCTCATCATCACCGAGCTGCCCCAGATGCCGGAACTCGCCGACATCGTCGGCACCGGCTTCGCCATCGACCGCGGCCCCTTCTTCGACCGGCTCCGCGACTACCTGGAGGCCGAGGCACAGGCGGGCACACTCGACTTCCGTTCGGCCGACGGACAGCCGCTGTCGGCATCCGAAGTGGCCGAACAGTTCCTCGGCATGATCTGCAGCCAGTTCCTGTGGCCCCAACTCGTACGGACCGACTTCGTTCCGCCCAACCCCACCGACGCCGCGATCGTGGACGAAGCGGTCGCCCTCATGCTCAGCCGCTACGGCTCCGGATCCTGACCCTGGACCACCAGCTCATGTGGCAAGGGCCCCGATACGTCGCCCTCTGGGACAGGTACACGTATGGGTGACTCGATCGACAACGAATGGCGGCGAGCGCGACCGGTCCTACCAGTAACCAACAGCGGTCGACAGCTGAGCCAGGACCGTGGCCTGCTGGTACTCCTGACGTGCGACCCCGGCGTTGCGCTCGGTGGCGCGACCACCGACAAGCGATCGACGAAGTACGGCGGGTGAGTACGGCAGTTCACCCGCGCGTGCCGTGCCCCGGACTGGGTGTAGGCGAGGCGACTCAGTGCGCGGAGCGGGCGCGGGGGCGCGGAAAGAGTGCCGTCCGGCAGTGGGGGAATCGCTGTGATACCGCCCCGGGTGGGCGGTCGGCGAGAGGCTTGACGCCCGTCCGTGCAGCGCGCGGACTCTACTGCCTGAGATCGATCATGCGGACCGGCTGCCCCGTCGTGCGAGCAATGGTTTCGAAGTCGCGGTCGAAGTGGAGCAGGGTGAGGCCTGCTTCTTCCGCGGCGGCGGCCACCAGGAGATCAACGGGGCCCGCACTGCGGTGTTCCCCTTTGGTGGTCAGTTGTTCCTGGACGATGCAGGAGCGGCGGTAGATGCCGTCAGGCATGGGGCACCACGCGTAGTGGGCGTCGAGTGCAGCCTTCAGTCGCGCGCGGTGCGCGGTTGAGCGGGCGGAGTAGAGGACCTCGAGTTCCGTGATGTCGCAGATCGCGACGATGCCGGCGCCGATCCTGTCGTCCCACTCAGTTGTGGTCTGGCGGAGCAGGACGCGGGCGAGGGCGGAGGTGTCGATGAGGTAGTCGGCGACGGTCACGGCCGGTACTGGTTCTTGTTCAGGAGAATGTCGATGTCCAGGGCTCCGTCGGTCACCAGTTGCCGGGCGTCTTCGAGCGCGCGCAGGCGCCGGTAGCGGGCGGTGACCTCACGCAGGGCGGTGTTGATGGTGTCGCGCTTGGTGGTGGTGCCGAGTTCCTTGGCGGCTTCTTCCAGTGCCTCGTCGTCGAGGTCGATCACGGTGCGGCTCAAGATGGCCTCCTCATGCACACTGTGGCGTATATCAATATACATGATCGATTGTATATCGACTCGCGCGCCCCTGGGCGGTCTGTTTCCCGGATCTGTGGCCTTGCGGCGAGCGCGTCGGAAGAGGGGTGTGCGCCAGGGACTTCCCGGTGGGCTCCTTTCATCGTTCGAGCTTCCAGGTGAGGCGGGAGGTCGTCACTTTGGGCATGGTGATCCGGATGTCGACGGGGGTGCCGTCACTGTGCTTGCTGCTACGGGTGGGAACTGTTCCGGCGACCGCCTTTAAGCCAGTCGGACGGGTTGAGCGAGGGGTGGCTGGTGCCGGAGGCCAGGCTGTGTGCCCAGCCTGCCCAGGCCGAGCACCGTGGCCGCGCCTCAGGCGACGTCGACGAGGGGCTTGTTGTCCGGCATGACGTACTCCTGGACGTGTGCGGTCAGGGGCCCCGGATCAGTGTCGTGGATCTGGCTCGCCGCCTTGCGTGCGGTGTCGTCCGCAGATCTGCAGGTCGCGTACGGCACAGGCTTCAGCCTCTGGTGCCCAGCTGTCGTTTTTGCGGCGGGCCTGGTCGCCGTACTGCCTCGCTCCCCGAATGGCGTAGAGGCTCTGCCTCGGCACCCGGGGAGAGCTTCCGCGCGGTTGGAAAGGGAGTCCGCTGCGGGCGGGGTCTTCGTTCCGGCCGGATCAAGCTCCGCACTGGCCGTGCGTACGCAGGGAAGCTCCCACGTGATCACGGAGGCGTCGGGCTATCGGACGTTGGCCCATGCACTTGGGGGCGATCCACCTGCCCTTGAGTCGCTGCGCGTTGGAAACGAAATCCGCTGCGCATGGTTTCGAGAGCCTCTCCTCGGCTGGGAAGAGGGTCCGTGAACCGGGTGAGCGTGCCCATCCGGGACGCGTTCTGGACGCTGGTTGGACGCAAGGATCGGAAAAGGCTGGCAAGGGCTGAGAAGGACTGAGGCGCCAAACCGCGTCTGACCTGGTAAAACGGCCAAGATGAGCATGGATCGACAAGGCCCGCCAAGATCCCCAATGGACTCATAATCCGTCGGCCGTGGGTTCGAGTCCCACCCGCCCCACCTGTCCAGGGCTGTGAACTGCGGAAACGTTCATTTTTGGGTGTCGGATCGTCAACTTTGCCTGTACGGACTGAATCCGCTGCTCGTGGGTTTGTGGTCTGGCGGTGCTCGGGGAAGCCCCAGCCCCACTGACCTGCGGCGGAGTAGAAGAGTTCCGTTGTCGCTCGCCGCCCGGGCGACTGCTCCGAGGGTCGATGCCAAGAGCCAGGGGCCGTACAGGGGCCGGGGCGGCGCAGCCGTGTCCAGGCCGACGGTTTATCCGGGACGATTCATTGCCCGCTTTGCGGGTTGCGCGGCACGGGCTTGTTGTCCCAGAAAGCTCTCCCCGGCCCGACCGCCCGTTCCGGACTCAGCCGGTTCCCGTCGGTAGCGGTTCGTCCAGGAGGAAGGCCCGCAGCAGCGCGGTGTAGCGGCCGGGCTGTTCGCCTGAGATGGAGTGTCCGGCTCCCTTGACGGTCACCAACTCGGACCCTGCGAGGGTGTGTTGGTACTCGGCGGTCACGGCGGGCTTGATGAAGTCGCATTCCCCTCGCATGATCAGAGAAGGGACGCGCAGGGTGCGCAGACGAGGCCGGGGGTCGGGGAGCTTCTCGAAGTCCTTGACGGTCATCTGGTTGCTGTAGAAGCCCTGAGGGTTGTCGTGCGCCGTGGTGGGCGGAGCGTTCTCGCACGAGGTGCTGTCCTTTCCCTGGAGGGCGACTTCGTGCATCCAGTGGTCGACCTCGCGGTCGCCGACCAGCGCGTGCGCGGCGCCGGGGTTGATCTGGAGGAGCAGGCTCGCCGCGATGATGCGGGGTGCGCTGTTCAGCCGGTCGAGCCGGGCCTTCTGGGCGGGGGAGAGGCGGTTCCAGGGTTCCCCGGCCTTGGAGCCGGGGTATTGACGGCCCCACAGCGCGCCCGGCGAGGTGAAGACCGCTTTGGCGACGTGTTCGCCATGGGTGGCCAGGTACTGGGCGGTGAGTGATCCGCCCCAGGACTGGCCGACCAGGATGATCCGGTCGGCGCCGAGTGTGCGCCGGATCGCTTCCAGGTCGGCGACCTGGCGGGCGACGGTGTATCCGGTGACGTCCGGCAGCCGGGTGGAGCGGCCGGCGCCGAGCTGGTCGTAGGAGTAGACGTCGAAGCCGTCCGCCGCGAGTTCACGGCCCCCGGTGGGGACGCCCTCGCCGGGGGTGCCAGGACCGCCGTGCAGGAAGATCACCGGGGTCGGTCTGGCCTTGCCTGTGGCGGGGGCATGGACGTAGGCGATGCGTGAACCGGTCGACAGATCCCAGAAGCGCACGCCGGGCGGGGCGGGGGCGGCCGTCGTGGTGGGCATCGGATGGAGGACGGTGGCGGTGGCGAGGACGGCGACGGCCGCGGTCAGGCAGACCGTGAGGAACGCGGACGCCCGCCGGGCCGGGCGGCGGGCGAGGCCGAACAGGGCGAACGCCGCCCGGCCCAGCAGTCCGCCGGCCAGGGCGCCGCAGACGAGACCGACGATGTCCAGGACCGGCACGCTCGCGGTGACGAACGCCGCGGCGAGGAAGCCGGCCACCGCCACGGCAGGGGTCAGCAAGAGCGCCAGGAGCAGCAGGGCGCTGCCGGCGACACGGTGGAGAAGTATGCGTGACATGCCTTCGAGGCTAGGAAGCCGACACGGGCGATCCGTCCAGCTCAGGGACGGTCCTGTCGCGTGCGAGGGCCGCCCCGCGGCGGGGTGTCACCTCCACCTCACGGCGGGGTGCCGACTCACCTCACGGCCCGCTGCCGGGCCGGATCAGCCCCGTCTCGTACGCGGCGATCGTCGCCTGCACCCGGTCGCGTACGCCGAGCTTGCCGAGGAGGACGGAGACGTGGTCCTTCACGGTGGGCGGACTCACCCTCAGCACCGTCGCGATCTCCGCGTTGGACAGCCCCCGTGCGACCTGCCGCAGCACCTCCGTCTCGCGCGGGGTGAGCAGGTCGAGCCGGGCCGCATCGAGCGGACCGGGCCCGTCCGTGAACCGGTCGATCAGCGTGCGGGTCACCGCCGGATCGAGCAGCGCGGCGCCCCCGTGGACCACCCGTACCGCGTCGATCACCCGCTCCGGCTCGGCGTCCTTGAGCAGGAAACCGGCGGCCCCGGCGCGCAGCGCGGCGAACAGGTACTCGTCGAGACCGAAGGTGGTGAGCACCAGAACACGGGTCGCGGGGCTGCGTTCGGTGATCGCGGCGGTCGCCGCGAGCCCGCCGATCCCCGGCATGCGGACATCCATCAGCGCGACGTCCGGTCGCGCCGACAGCGCGAGTTCGACCGCCGTGTCGCCGTCCGCCGCCTGCCCGACGACGCACAGGTCGGGTTCCGCGTCGAGGATGGCCGCGATCCCGGCCCGTACGACGGCCTGGTCGTCCGCGACGGTCACTCTGATCGCCATGGGAACGCCTCCGGGAGCCACACGCGGACCGCACCGCTGTCGGTCGTCGAGAGGGTACCGCCGGCGGCGTCCGCGAGCGCGCGCAGCCGCCGTTCCACGCCGGGAACGGCGGCTGCCGGACCGGAGACCTCCACGCCGTCGGGGAGCGTGCGCACGGTGAGGGTGACGCCCACGGCCATGAGCGCGGAGGCGGTCCGGTACGCGAAGACCTCCACGGCGGCGGGCAGCGGACGGCGTGCTCCGACGTACCGGACGACGGCGCCGTAGCGCGCGGCCAGCGCGGTGATCCCGGAGACGGTGGGCGGAGGGGCGTCGTCGGCGGCGTCCCCTGCGCGCAGCCCGGACAGCAGGTCCCGCAGAGCGGTCAGTCCGGCGCGGGCCTCTTCCCGTACGGCCCGCAGATCCCCCTCCTCCGCTGCGGCGACGACCGCCCGCGCGTGGCGCAGCGCCGTGTCCCGCAGCCCGGCGGCGAACAGCAGACGCTGCGCGGACACCGCCGCGTCGGCGTCCCCGTCGAGCAGGACCCGCCGCCGGGCGTCCGCGGCCCACAGCCGCTCATGCCGCCGGGCGGTCCGGCGCCCCCACGACCAGACGGCGAGGGCGGGGAGGGCCAGCACGCCCGCCAGCACGGCCCAGGCCGCGGTACGGCTGCCGGTGATGCCGCTGCCGCTCGCCAGCGCGAGCCCGCCCACGGCGGCCACGGCGAGCGGCGCGAACAGGCCTCGGCGCCAGGGCAGACGCAACCCGACGCTGTGGACGAGAGTCAGCTCGACCCACCCGTACACCAGGAAGATGTCGCTCACCGGCGGCTGGGTCCAGCCCGTCCGGTCGCAGGCCCACCACAGCAGCAGCGCCGACAGGACCGCCGCGAGCGCGCGGCCGGGCGCCCGTGAGCGCCAGGCCAGCGGCGCGGCGTGCAGGCCCGACAGCACGACGGTCACCAGCGCGGGCAGCAGGCCGCCGAACGGGGCCGGGACGTCGGCCGACAGCAGGCTCGCACCGAGCGACAGCGCGATCGCCAGGGCCACCAGCGCGTAGTCGAGCGCGGCCGTCCCACGCCACAGGGGCCGCCGGCGGAGGGGAAGAACCGTCGACGCAGGCAGGGACGCCCGCACGCTCCAGCCCTCCCAACGGCCTTGCCCCACGGGTCCCGCGCCGAACGTCCCGCCCGTCGCGGTGACCGTGGCCGCCAGCCCCGCGAGACCGCGCCCGGTCCCGAGGCCCGGCTCGACGGCCGTACCGCCGTCGTCCGTGACGGTGACGACGAACAGGCGTTCGCCGTCGGCCCGTACGGGCTCGTCCTGGTCGTCCGTCGGCTCGATCCGGACGCGCACTGTCGCGCCCTCGGCGTACCGGGCCGCGTTGGTCAACGCCTCCCGGACGACCCGGTACGTCGCTTCCGTACTGCCCGCCGGTGCCTCGTCGACCGTGCGCCGGTAGTCCACCGCGTGCGCGGCGGCCAGCGCGTCGACCTCGGTGAAGCCTGCCGCGGTCGCGTCCAGCTCGGCGAGGCGCTCCAGTTCGCGGACGGCCTCCCGGCCCGCCTCGTCGGCGTGGCGCAGCGCGTCACCGGTCCGTTCCCGGTCGGCGAGCCTGAGCGCGGCGCCCGCGGCCACCACGATCCCGGTCAGCCGATGCGCGGCCACGTCGTGCAGCTCCGCCGCCAGCCGGTCCCGTTCCGCCAGCGCCGCGAACAGCGGGACCGCCGCCGTGCCGGCCTCGTAGTCCGCCAGCGCGGACCGGCGGGCCGACCGCTGACGGCGGGAGCGGCCCGTCGCCCAGACGACCGCCACCACCCCACCGGCCGTCAGCGCGACCCCCGCCACGTAGTGCGGCGGTTCACCGCGTACGGCGGGGATCGCGGCGACGGCCAGCGTGAGCACGACGGCTCCCGTGAGGGAGGAACCGGCGGTCCTGCGTACGGCCAGCAGACGGACCATGATCAGAGAGCAGACCGCCGCGACGAGGGAGACGGCCCACACGTGCCCCGCGAAGCCGTTCACCGCCCCACGCCGACGACGGGCGACCGTTCGACGATCTCCATTCCGGCAGACTAATTGGCCTTTTCGGTAGGGGGGGAGGAGACGTCGTTGATCGTCGACTGGTGCGTGGCCGGGGTGTTTTCACCGCTTGGGCATGGCGGCGTCCCGGCGCGGTGGTCGGGTTCTCCAAGGTCTCTCGGGTCGTGGGCGGGCAGGGGTGATGCCCTCACCGAGGCCGGTGGCCTGCGGCCAGGCGACTTCGCGGGACTGGGTGCGGGCCGAACGCAGACAAGCCAGTGCCTTCCCGTCAGTCGGCGAGCACTCTCCACGCCGTCGGTATCGAGGCGACGGGGCTGAACATCCCTGCCTGGTCTCGCAGTACGGCCGGATCGGCAATGGCTTCGCCACCGCCAGGTCGGTGGTGATCCTGCCTGGATCATGTCCGGTCCCGCGCGGCCGAAGCGGCCGTAACCCGGCCGAGTACGCGGGAGCCAGGGCGGTGGCATCGGCGAGATCCCCCAGCAGCCACGCCTCGGCATGTCCGACCACCCCCGAATCGTGACCGGGACCTTGGGACGCAACCCGATACCCCGCACGTAGAGGGTGCCCTCCGCCTGGATCGACAGAAATCCCTCAGCAAGGTTCATTGCTTCAGGTCAGGAAGGCACTTTCGCGTTACCGCCACAACAGCCGCCGTGCCCGACGGAATCGGCGAGGCCAGGGAAACCCCTGATCCCGGCGTCGGGGTGGCCGTACGGTTGTTCAGGGAAACCCCTTCGTCCCTCGGGTGGATTCGTCGTACTGGCGTGGACGGGGCGGCACCGGCCCCCCCCCGCGAGGCCGGTGCAGGGCCTCAACCACCGGGGGCGCTCCCTCCGGCGGGGCCCTCC
>NZ_JBHYWD010000047.1:0-6093 GCF_042751305.1 Streptomyces hokutonensis | reverse complement strand
CGCGGGGGGGGGGGGGGGGGGTGTTGTGTTCGCGCCACCCACCCTCTGGTGGGGGGGGGGGTGGTGCGGTGTGGGGGGGCCTTCCCCACCCCCCCCCCCCCCACCCACCCACGGGGATCACAGGGAACAGCGAGGGCGGGAGAACGATGAAGGGCTCACGATTCGGGGCGCTGGCACTGCTGACGGTGTGCGCGCTGGTTCCCACGGCGGGCGGTGCGGTCGCCGCACCGCCCACCGCGGTATCGGACGCAACCGCGTTGCAGGCGGCGCTGGACCGGGTGACGGCAACCGGTGCGGTCGGCGCGGTCGCCGAGGTCCGCCAGGGGGACGCCGTATGGCGCGGCAGCAGTGGCACGTCCAGGCTCGACGGCCGGCACGCCGCCCCTGTCGACGGCCGTTTCAGGGCCGGAAGCGTCACCAAGACGTTCACCGCCACCGTGGTGCTCCAGCTGGTGGGCGAGGGGCGGCTGCGCCTGTCCGACACCGCCGAGCGGTGGCTCCCCGGCCTCGTCCCCGCCCCCGGAGGCGACCGGATCACGGTGCGGGAACTGCTCCAGCATGCCAGCGGCCTGCCCGAATACACCGACGGACTGCTCGACGGCGATGCCCCCCGCGACCGCTTCCACACCTGGACACCCGCGGAACTGGTCCGACGGGCCGTCAAGGACGGCGACCGGAACCGCCCTCTGCTGTTCCCGCCGGGCACCGATCACCACTACTCCAACACGGACTACATCGTGCTTGGGATGATCGTCGAAAAGGTCACCGGCCGCTCGTACCGCACCGAAATCGACCGGCGCATCATCCGTCCCCTCGGGCTCCGGGACACCCGCCTGCCTGGCTCCTCTCCTTTCATCACCGGGCCCCACTCCCACGGCTACGAACCGGTGGAGAAAGGGGACGGGACACTCGTCCCGGTCGACTACACCACCGTCAACATGTCCATCGCCGGTGCTGCCGGCGAGATCATCTCCACCACCGCCGACCTCGACCGCTTCTTCCGCGTCCTGCTCGGCGGCGGCCTCCTGCGCCCGGCCGAGCTGCGCGAGATGACCACCGACACCAGCGGAGCCGGCTGGGGCCTAGGCCTGGAGATGGCCACGCTCCCCTGCGGCACCATCGTGGGCCACGGCGGCGGCACTCCCGGCTACCGCACCCTCTCCTTCCACACACTCGACGGCACCCGCCAAGTCACCCTGGACTGGACCGACTGGGGCACCGACGGCGACGCCGATGCCGGCCCCGCGGCCCTCGCCCTGATGACGGCCGGCCTCTGCCCCTCGTAGCCACCAGCGGCCGAACTCCCTGCCTGGCCCGCAACGAGGTAGCAGTCGAAAACGGTGGGCTGATGGCGCTCCTGGAATTCGGCCACCCGGTAATCGGCTCCCCCTCGGAGTTGCCAGTCCGCTGATCTGGACCCGTGGCATGTCACTCGTTCCCGCGGATGACTCCTGGTGCATTCCGTCAGACCAAGGACGGCATACCACGGGTCGATGACAAGGCGCAGTGGAGCGCGCACCATCAGCCATGACCTCGACGTGTAAGCCGGATGCCCTCGCTGAGGTGGCGATCGGCGGGCGAGAAGGGACCCCTGCCATGGGAGCGTTCGATCGAATGGTGTCGCGACGGGCCTTCGCTGGTGTGCCGGTGTCGTGGATGGCGGCCCGCAACCTGCCATGGAGGACGACGCCGGCGAGGCGAGAAGAAGTCAGGGCGCCCGGCAACACACGGGTCACCGATGATGCTTTCGCCGCGTGCATCGAACCGGTCGTCGCAGTCAATCCACTCGATCCGGGCAACCTCCTGGCCGTATGCCGGGTGTTCGTCGGATCCGACATCGGCGTAGCCGCGTACGCGTCGTTCGACGGCGGCGACACCTGGCGGGCGCGGGGCCTTTTGCCCGGCCTGGTACCGGACTTCGACGGCAATCCGACCATAGCCTTCGACAGCCGTGGCCGCGCGTACGTGTGCTGCGTCGTGGCCACCCAGGGGCCGCCGCGCCACGGTGACGTCCTGATGTGGCGCACCGATGACCGTGGACGCGGTTTCCGGCCGTCGATCACGGCGATCGCCGGCGGCCCCGGACTGGTGGACCATCCCAGCCTCACGATCGGCACGGGAAGCCGCCCGCCAGCCACGTATTTGTACCTCGCAGCGGGGGTGTACGGCACCGCCGACGACGGTGTGGTCGTCGCCCGCTCCACCGACGGCGGCCGGACCTTCCAGCCCTCGCGTGCACTTGATCCCGCCGCAGGCGCCAGGGCCATCGCCCCCGTCGCCGCCGCCGGACCGGACGGCTCGCTCACCGTCGCCTACTTCACCCCCTCCCCGAGTGGTGACGTGCTCATCAGAGCCGTCACCTCAGGCGACCACGGCGAGACGTTCACGGAGCCGCTCACGGTGGCCGAGGTGCCGGCCATGGCGCCGGGTCTGGGAGACGTCACCGCGAAGAGCGGCCCGGCTCTCGCGGCTGCGGCCGGCGGCGGTCTTGTCTGCGCGGCCGTCACCGGCTTCGATGACGCGACCGGCAGGTCGCGACTGCTGCTGACAACCTCGGCCGGCCCCACCGAGCCCTCACCGACGTGGAGCAGCCCGACAACCGTGGCGGTCAGCGACAGGGTGGTCTACCTGCAACCCCAACTCGCCATCGCCGACGACAACCGCATCGCGATCTCCGTCTACGCCCTGTCCCTGACGACACTGCGTGTGGACGTCCTGCTCTACCTCTCGGACCCGGTACGAACCGCATCCACACCACCCGCCTTCGAACCGCCCCTGCGCGTCACAACGCAAGCATTCGATCCCCGGCAGGCCATCGACACCGGCAGCACACACTGGCTCGGCAACTACCAGGGACTGGCCGCTACTCCCGGCCACGTCCTCCACCCGATCTGGACCGACACCCGCACCGGCCGCGCACAGATCTTCACCGCCGCTGTTCGCCGTCCCCGCGCCTGACCCCCGGACAAAGGCGAGCTGGGGCACGCCTCTGCCCGCTCCTTGGAACGGTATGCGCGGCGCGGCGTCACCCTGTCGCCCGGCACGTCGCCGAACGCGACCCTGCCGGTCGTCGGCGCAGGTGAATCCGAGCGCATCAGGGAGTCGGACTCATTTCGCTGCTCCTTTGGCGTGGATCTCGGTCCCACTTTGCCTAAGTTGCCGACTCTGCTGCGCAATTACCCGGAGTGATGGCGCCGCGTCGGTTTGGCGTCCGGAGTGCCGCGCAGAAGCAGACAAGCCGGGCCTAGCCGAGGCTGTGGAGGCGCAGTGCGTGACCGCCCGCCGAATTGCGCAGCAGAGTCGCTGCGGGCGTGGATTACAGCGAGCTCGAGGCGGACATTCTCCGGCTGATCGTCGGGGCCACCGAGGGCAGTGTTCGTGCCTTCGGGGAGGAGACGGTCACCCGTCTGGTGCGGCCGGAGCTGCTGCGCGGTGCGGCCGAGGACGAACTCACGGAAGAGGCCCGGGCGGCACTGACCACGGCGTGCGCGAACGTCCTGACGATCAGCGCCGCCGAGCTGCACGACGAGCTTGCGACGATCTATGACGGCATCCTGGTCGAGGACGATCTGGACCCCGGAGTCCTCACCGCCATCAGCGCGTTGGCGCACTGGAAGAGCTACCTGGAGCAGAACCGGCGCGGCGAGCTCTACGAACCCGCCATCCGTTCCATCGAGGACATCGACCGAGGTGCCCGCGGATCTCGACGACTTCCTCGCCACACCGGAGATGGCGGCCGAGTTTGGTCAGGATGCGGCCGAGGTGGGTCTTGACGGTCGTCTCCCCGATGAAGAGGCGGTCGGCGGTCTCGCCGTTGGCCAGTCCCCGGGCGGCCAGGGTGAGGACTTCCCGTTCCCGTTCGGTGAGTGCGGCCAGGCGGCTGCGCTGGGCGGATCTCCTCGGCGGGGGCGTCCTTGACGAGGAAGCCGTTCGCGCCGGCGCGCAGGGCGGCGTAGGCGTACTGGTCGAGGTCGAAGGTGGTGACGACGAGCATCCGGGGCGCATGGGGCTGCGCGCAGAGCGTAGTCCGGTAGACGATCTCGTCAGGGATGACGCTCCACCCGGGCCAGGGGTGAGGCGTCATCTCGTCGGTAAGGGGATCCGCTGTGCGAAGGTTCCATCCTTCTGGCTGAACTGGGTGGAGGCGGCGGTTGCTCTGGCCAGAGTCCATCTCGAATACCCCCAGGGGCCGTTGAGGGGCCACAAGGACCGGAATACATCGACAAGCACCACACAGGACTGACACGGATCAGTGCGTCTGAACTGGGAAAATGTCAAAGATGAGCATTGATCGGCAAGGACCGCCAAGATCCCCGATGGACTCATAATCCGTCGGCCGTGGGTTCGAGTCCCACCCGCCCCACTGTGCGCTACGCGGGGAGAAACCTTCGTTCTCGGCCTGCCCAGGTCCGAATTGATCCCTTCACGGGTGCTCCGAAGGTCTTGGTGTCGAGCCGTTTGTTACGACGGCTGCCGGTCTGCCCGGATCGAAGCCGGCGGTACCCGGTCGGCTGTGTCTGCGAGTTGGATCCCGTCATGGCCGACCGGTCCTGGGGTGCGTCGGCTCGGCCGCGTAACGGCCCGAACGGAAAACGGTCCGGTTGGTATGCCGGACACGGCTTCAGACCTCAAGGCCCCGGACGCACTGGCCACGCTCGTCATCGACACCCTCCTGCACGGCGCAGGACCACGCGGCTGAGCCGCAACTGCTCGGCAGGCGCCGTAGCCACCGATCGGCTGCCGTCGCCAAACATGTCAGCGCCACTCACGCCTGGTGGCATTGCTCGGCCTTGACGGCCGCGCGGACGCAATGTGGGAGCACCTCGGCCCTGCTCCCCGCATCGCAAGGTTGGGCCCCTGTGTACGGCAGGGCCACCTGCAGCCACGGCCGCTGGAGGTCCGTCCCGAGGTTGGGTGGGAGCTGCTGTGCGATGGAAGGGGAATTCGCTGCGGGCAGGCTCGAAATCCCCCTCCGAGCCGGCGCGATCGCATGTTGGCCCCGTGCCACTTTTGCCGTGCGACGGAGACGGGTGGCCGTCATCGGCGGTACTCGTCCGGCCAGAGGGTGTCGGTGGCGGCCTGGGCCCGGGCGGCGGCCAGCAGTTCGTACTGGGGGTGGACGTTGAGGGTGCGTCCGGTCCGGGAGGTGGTGCAGCGTTCCCGCAGGGGGCAGCCGGTGCAGACGCGCTTGAACTGAGCGCCGGGGACCCCGCGGATCACCCGGCGGATCGCGGAGACGATCTGGGCGACGGTGTCCTGGGTGGCCACCGCGTCATCGAGCACCGAGGAGTCCAAAGCGCGCCGCTGCCTGCCCTTGAGCACACAGGCCGCGGCCACGACTTCCTTCACCTTGGTGAAGCTCCGCGTCGGATCGGCCGAGTGGCGAAGTCGGCGCCGGAAGTACGTCAGCAGCGACGGGTCGAACGCAGTGTCGTACAGCCCGAGCCCGCAAGCGGCCTTCCATCGCAGGTCACACCGTAGTTCCTGGACCGTCTCGAAGTCCGACAGACCCTGCAGGCTCTGCAGCACCACCGCCGTGGCCAGCACCTGCGGCGGCAGACTCGGCCGCCCGTTCGCCGACGGATACATGTCCGCGAACATCCCCGGCGGGAACAGCACCTCGCGGTGCTCGGCCAGGAACGCGAACACACTCCCCACCGGGATCAACTCCCGGCAGCGACGACCTGCCGGACGCGCAGGCCCGGCTGGAGCAGTTCGACGCGGGGGAGGCGGCGCGCGGGCTGTTCGTGGAGTGGGCGGCTGTGACCTCGGCGCGTTCTGGGAGAGCGATGCGCGTTCCGGGGATCAGACGCCTTCGCGCATCGGTACCCGCACGCCCCGCTCGTCGGCGGCCCGTTCCGCGATGTCGTAGCCGGCGTCGACGTGGCGGATGACGCCCATGCCGGGGTCGTTGGTCAGGACCCGGCGGATCTTCTCGCCGGCGAGTGCCGTGCCGTCGGCGACCGTCACCTGGCCCGCGTGGATGGAGCGGCCCATGCCGACGCCGCCGCCGTGGTGGATGGAGACCCAGGACGCGCCGGAGGCGACGTTCACCATGGCGTTGAGCAGCGGCCAGTCGGCGATCGCGTCGGA
>NZ_JBHYWD010000046.1:3499-22515 GCF_042751305.1 Streptomyces hokutonensis | reverse complement strand
GCTGAAAGCTGCTGCAATTCAGCCCCTCCGGCGTTTGAGGAGCGGGGTCTGGGGCGGAGCCCCAGGGACGGGACGGGTAGGGGCGGCGGGGGCGAAGAACCGCTAGTCCAGCAACCCGTACCGCATCGCACTCGTCACCGCCGCCGTCCGGTCGTCCACCCCCAACTTCCCGAACACCCGCAGCAGATGCGTCTTCACCGTCGACTCCCCGATGTACAACCGCCGCCCGATCTCCGCGTTCGTGCACCCCTCCGCCACCAACCGCAACACCGCCGTCTCCCGCTCGGACAACCGAGGCCGCTCCGGCTTCGTCCGCAACCGGTCCACCAACCGCGCGGCCACCGACGGCGCCAACACCGTCTCGCCCCGCGCAGCGGCCCGTACCGCGTCGGCAAGTTCTCCCCGAGGCAGGTCCTTCAGCAGATAGCCCGCCGCCCCCGCCTCCACCGCGCGCAGAATGTCCCGGTCCGTCTCGTACGTCGTGAGGACGATCACCCGGCACGGCAGCCCGGCCTCGCTCATCCGCACGATGGAGTCGACACCTCCGCCGCCCGGCATCCGCAGGTCCATCAGCACGATGTCGGGCCGGAGTTCGGCCGCCAGCACCTCGGCCTGCGGCCCGCTGGACGCGTCGGCGATCACGTCGAGATCCGGTTCGGCACTGAGCATGGCGCGCAGACCCTCCCGTACGACGGGATGGTCGTCGGCCAGCACGATCCGGATCATCGGGGACTCCTCAAGGGCGAAACGGGCAGTTCTACGGTCACCGTCGTTCCCTCGCCCCGCACGCTGCGCACCCGCGCCGTCCCGCCCACCTCCGCGGCCCGGGTGCGGAGCCCCGCCAGGCCGTAGCCGTCGGACACCGCACCCGGGTCGAAGCCGCACCCGTCGTCCCGCACCGAGACGGTCAGTGTCGCGTCGGCGTACGCCAGCGTGAGGCTCACCGTCGCCGAACTCCCCGCGTGCTTACGGGCGTTGGCAAGGGCCTCCTGGCAGGAGCGCAGGGCGACCACCTCGGGCGCGGCGGGCAACGCCCTTACCGGGCCGGTGACTTGGAGCATCGCGTCATGGCGCGCGGCGAGCCGGCGCAGGGCATCCGGCAGCGAGGCGTCGGCGAGGTCGGCCGGGGTGCCGCCGGCGACCAGGGCGCGGGCCTCGGCGAGGTTCTGCCGGGCGGTTTCGTCCATCAGGGCGAGGTGGCGGCGGGCTTGGGGGAGGTCCTCGTCCAGCTCGGCCTCCACCGCCTGGATCAGCATCAGCAGACTGGTGAAGCCTTGGGCGAGGGTGTCGTGGATCTCCCGGGCCATGCGCTCCCGCTCGGCCAGCGCGCCGTGCGCCGACGACAGCCGGGAGACCTCGTGGCGGCTCGCGTCCAGCTCGGCGATCAACTCGGCGCGCTCCTGGCTCTGTTCGATGACCCGGATGATCCACGTTCCGAGGGCCACCGAGAAGACCAGGGTGACCACGGCGAACACCGAGTTGAAGAACACGTCATGGGCGGCGGGCCACCACAGCAGCGCCCAGCCGATCACCGGCGCGATGTTGATCACGGTCACCGCGATCAGCGCCCAGCGCAGCCGCAGCATCATGAAGCAGGGCGGGACGAGGGCGAAGGACATCAGCCGGGTCTCGCCGACCAGCACCGCCGACGGCAGGAACAGCGCCATCTGCGCCACGAGGTAGGAGACGGCCCGCCGCTCGTCGGGCGGATCGCCCCGCAGGACAGGGCGCCCGAACCAGACGTACAGAGGGACCAGCGGGACGAGCAGCCCGGCCGCCACCACGCGCACCGGCCACCCCGGCCTGTCCGTGCCGAGCACGAACACCAGGGTGGCCAGCCAGATCAGGGCGAAGTACGTGTCCCAGATCCGGAACGACCGGTCCCAGGTGTACGAGCCCTTCACCGGCGCGGGGACGGTCATCCGTCCCGCCGGTTCTTCCACCGAAAGGTCAGCAGGCACAGCAGCAATCCTCCGACGCACCACGCCCCGAGCACCACTGCGATCTTCCCGAACTCCCAGCTCCCGGCCTGCTCCAGCACCTGCGCCGACGAGGGCAGGAACACCCCGCGCAGCCCCTGGCACATCCACTTCAGCGGGAACAGGGCGCCGATGTTGAGCATCCAGTCCGGGATGGTGTCGATGGAGATGTACACCCCGGAGATGAACTGCAGGACCAGGAAGGGCAGTACGACCACGGAGGTCGCGCTCTTGCCGGACTTGGGGACCGAGCTGACCGCGATGCCGAGCAGCGCGCACGCCGTGAGACCGAGCACGAAGATCCACCCGAAGTCCAGCCACTTGCCGGCGGAGGAGGGCAGATCGACGCCGTAGAAACCGGTCCCGACGAGCAGCAGGATCGCGGTCTCCAGCAGGCCCGTGACCAGAACCAGCCAGATCTTGCCGAGGAAGTACGCGGCCGGTGGCATCGGTGTGCCGCGCAGTCGGCGCAGCACCTTCTCGTCGCGTTCGATCGCGATCGAGATGCCGAGGGACTGGAAGCTCGTCGACATGATGCCGGCGGCCATCATGGCCGGGACGTAGAGCTGGGAGGCGGTGACGCCCGCGCCCCGGACGTCGTCCTTGAAGATCGACGCGAAGAGGAAGAGGAAGACGACCGGGAAGGCGAAGGTGAAGACCACCTGGTCGCGCTGGCGGAAGAACTGTTTGAGTTCCAGCACCCCGCGCCGCAGCCCGAGCCCCCAGGCACCGGGCAGCCGCTCCTCGGGTGCCCGGGGCCGGGTCCGTACGGCAGTCGTGGTCGTGGTCATCGCACGTCCTCCTGTCCGGTCAGCCGGAGGTAGACGTCCTCCAGGGTGGGGCGGGTCACCAGCAGGCCCGGGATCTCGCCGTCGAAGCGCTGGATGAGTTCGGCCACGACCTTGGTGGGAGTGTCGGTGTGCTCCGCGCGCGGGGTGCCGTCGGGCTCGGTCCACTCGACGGTGGCTCCGGTGCCGTGGCGCTCGCGCAGGGCGGCCGGTTCACCCTCGGCGACCACCCGGCCCTTGGCGACGATGGCGAGGCGGTCGGCGAGGTTCTCCGCCTCCTCCAGGTAGTGGGTGGTGAGGAGGATGGTGGTGCCCTCGCCAGCCAGCTTGCGGATCAGGTCCCAGAACTGGCGCCTGGCCGCCGGGTCGAAACCGGTCGTCGGCTCGTCCAGGAGCAGGAGTTCCGGATCGCCGATCACTCCGAGGGCCACGTCCAGACGCCTGCGCTGGCCCCCCGAGAGCGCCTTGATGCGGCTGTCCGCCTTGGCCTCCAGCCCCACCAGGCCGATGACCTCCTCGGGGTCGCGCGGACGCGGGTAGTAGCGGGCGAAGTGCCGTACGGTCTCGCCGACCGTCAACTCCGCGGGTGCCGATTCGTCCTGCCAGACGATGCCGACCCGCGAACGCCACGCGCGCGTGCCCGTCGCCGGGTCCGACCCGAGTACCAGGACCTCGCCCGCGTCCCGGCCCCGGTTGCCCTGGAGGATCTCCACCGTGGTGCTCTTGCCCGCGCCATTGGGCCCGAGCAGGCCGAACACCTCCCCGGTGCGTATCTCCAGGTCGATTCCGTCAACGGCGGTCACGTCCCCGTACTGCTTGCGCAGCCCCCGCACATCCACTGCGAGGTCGTTCGCCTGTGTTGTCATGGCATGAGCATCGTCCGGAATCGAGCGTTCAGGGACGACCGTACGTACTTCCTTATGTCCACCGAACGGTGGACAGGCCGGTGCGTGCGGCACAATGGCCCTGCCCGAAGATGGTCCAACTCTCAAGTGACGGATCGGCGTGATGAGCAAGACGACAGTGAAGGACGTCTCCACCGACTCCGAGCCGGAGCACACGGCCGAGGAGCCGCGCACGGTCGGCAGCAGCCGGGCCTTCGCCGTGCTGCTGGTGATCACCGGTGCGGCCGGTCTGCTCGCCGCGTGGGTCATCACGATCGACAAGTTCAAGATCCTTGAGGGCAAGGTCGCGGGCAAGACGTTCACCCCGAGCTGCAGCATCAACCCGATCGTGTCCTGCGGCAGCGTGATGGAGAGCAAGCAGGCCGCGGCCTTCGGCTTCCCGAACCCGATGCTCGGCCTGGTCGCCTACGGCATCGTGATCTGCGTCGGCATCAGCCTGCTGACCCGGGTGAAGTTCCCGCGCTGGTACTGGCTGACCTTCAACTTCGGCACGCTCTTCGGGGTGGGCTTCTGCACCTGGCTGCAGTTCCAGTCGCTGTACCGGATCAACGCGCTGTGCCTGTGGTGCTCGCTGGCCTGGGTCGCCACGATCACCATGTTCTGGTACGTCACCTCGTTCAACATGCGCAACGACTTCCTGAAGGTCCCGCGCCCGGTGAAGAACTTCCTGGGCGAGTTCACCTGGGTCCTCCCGGTCACGCACGTCGGCATCATCGCCATGCTGATCCTGACCCGCTGGGGCACCCAGCTCTGGGCCTGACCTCGGCCCCGACGGGATTGTCAGTGGCGTGACATAGGGTTTTGGACGTGGAGCCCGACCTATTCACCGCCGCCGCGGAAGAACGCCAGGAGAAGGACCCGTCCAGCAGTCCCCTGGCGGTGCGGATGCGCCCGCGCACCCTCGACGAGGTGGTGGGCCAGCAGCACCTGCTGAAGCCGGGCTCACCCCTGCGCAGGCTCGTCGGCGAGGGCGCGGGCGGTCCCGCCGGTCCTTCCTCGGTGATCCTCTGGGGACCGCCCGGCACCGGGAAGACGACGCTCGCCTACGTCGTCTCCAAGGCCACCAACAAGCGGTTCGTGGAGCTGTCCGCGATCACCGCCGGGGTCAAGGAGGTCCGCGCGGTCATCGACGGCGCCCGCCGCGCGACCGGCGGCTTCGGCAAGGAGACCGTCCTCTTCCTCGACGAGATCCACCGCTTCAGCAAGGCCCAGCAGGACTCCCTCCTCCCGGCCGTGGAGAACCGCTGGATCACCCTGATCGCGGCGACCACGGAGAACCCGTACTTCTCGGTGATCTCCCCGCTGCTGTCCCGCTCCCTGCTCCTCACCCTCGAACCCCTCACGGACGAGGACCTGCGCGCCCTGTTGCGCCGGGCGCTGTCCGACGAGCGCGGTCTCAAGGACGCGGTCACGCTCCCCGAGGACAGCGAGAACCACCTGCTGCGCATCGCCGGTGGTGACGCCCGCCGGGCGCTGACCGCCCTGGAGGCCGCCGCCGGGGCCGCCCTCGACAAGGGCGAGCCGGACATCACCCTCCAGACCCTGGAGGAGACGGTCGACCGCGCGGCCGTGAAGTACGACCGGGACGGCGACCAGCACTACGACGTGGCCAGCGCCCTCATCAAGTCCATCCGCGGCTCGGACGTCGACGCCGCCCTGCACTACCTCGCCCGCATGATCGAGGCCGGGGAGGACCCCCGCTTCATCGCCCGCCGCCTGATGATCTCGGCCAGCGAGGACATCGGCCTCGCCGATCCCAACGCGCTGCCCATCGCGGTCGCCGCCGCCCAGGCCGTGGCGATGATCGGCTTCCCGGAGGCCGCGCTCACCCTCAGCCACGCCACCATCGCCCTCGCCCTGGCGCCCAAGTCGAACGCGGCGACCATGGCCATCGGCGCCGCCATGGAGGACGTACGCAAGGGGCACGCGGGCCCGGTGCCGATGCATCTGCGGGACGGGCACTACAAGGGCGCGGCCAAGCTGGGGCACGCCCAGGGGTACGTCTACCCGCACGACCTGCCCGAGGGCATCGCCGAGCAGCAGTACGCCCCGGAGGAGCTGAAGGACCGCGAGTACTACGAGCCGACCCGGCACGGCGCGGAGGCGCGGTACGCGGACGCCGTGGAGTGGACCAGAAAGCACCTTGGTCGTAGGCGGTCCTGAGCACCCTGTAGAATCCCCCGAAGTGCTGTGTCCCGTGCTGTCAGAACGGGACGGTCAGCCGGAGCCAGTCAAAGGACCCAGTTCTCGGACCGGCTCCAGGAGCGTCGCGCACCGTTCGAATGGTGTCGCGGGCAGCCCACCACCATCCGCCGCACGGCGGGACCGGTCGGTGGGCCACTCGCGTGCTGCACGTAGTGCCCAGATCAGGGGAGCGGCTGCCCTCCAGGTCCCGCAAGGGATCCGGCGGGTTTCCCCGGCTGCGGATGCGACCTCCCTCACCACCCTGACAAGCCGACAGACAGAGAGAGACATCGTGGCGAACCAGTCCCGCCCCAAGGTCAAGAAGTCGCGTGCCCTCGGCATCGCGCTGACCCCGAAGGCCGTCAAGTACTTCGAGGCCCGTCCCTACCCGCCGGGTGAGCACGGTCGTGGCCGCAAGCAGAACTCGGACTACAAGGTCCGTCTGCTGGAGAAGCAGCGTCTGCGCGCGCAGTACGACGTGTCCGAGCGCCAGCTCGTCCGCGCCTACGAGCGTGCCTCCAAGGTCCAGGGCAAGACCGGTGAGGCCCTGATCATCGAGCTGGAGCGTCGTCTCGACGCGCTGGTCCTGCGTTCGGGCATCGCCCGCACGATCTACCAGGCCCGCCAGATGGTCGTTCACGGCCACATCGAGGTCAACGGCCAGAAGGTCGACAAGCCGTCCTTCCGCGTCAAGCCGGACGACGTCGTCATGGTCCGCGAGCGCAGCCGCAGCAAGACCCTGTTCGAGGTCTCCCGCGCCGGTGGCTTCGCCCCCGACGGCGAGACCCCGCGCTACCTCCAGGTGAACCTCGGCGCCCTGGCGTTCCGCCTGGACCGCGAGCCGAACCGCAAGGAGATCCCGGTGATCTGCGACGAGCAGCTCGTCGTCGAGTACTACGCCCGCTGATCACCTCACGGACGTAGCACCACCTGCACCACGTCAGCCCGTTGTCTCCCCGCCCTTCCGGGTGGGCGAGGCGGCGGGCTTTCGCATGTCCACGCGGACCGCCCCGTGCCGCACCGGTCCGCGCGGCACCGGCACCGCGTCCAGCGACCGCGACTGGCCCAACGCCCGCGCCACGGCCGCCTCCCGGCCCAGCCGAGCCCCTTCCCGTACGCACTCCTCGTACCGCTCGTCGCCGAGCCGCTCCCGGGCCATCGCCTCGCACAGCTCGTGCGGCGCGTTGTAGTACGCCGAACCGAACAGCGGCAGCCCCACCGACGGCCACATCCCGCCCGCCGCGCCCTGCAGCAGCGCAGCCTCGGCGGCATCGCCCTCCGCCGCCGTGACGAGGGCCAGCAGTTCGACCGCCAACACCGAGCCCAGCAGGTCCCGGAAGCCGTGCGCGCTGCCCAGACAGTCCGCCAACAGGTCGCGCGCGAGCGGGAGTTCACCGTCGCTCCAGGCGACGTAGGCCAGGACGTACAGCGCGTACGCCCGGGTCCACCGCTCGCCGTGGTCCTCGCACACCCGCCGGACGTCCTCGCACAGCTTCACCGCGTCGGCCAGATCGCCCTGGAACGCGCGTGTCATCGCCAGCTCGACCTGACCCATCAGCACATTGCTGTTGAGCTCGCCGATCTGCTGATAGCGGTCGAGCGCCGAGCGCAGCAGCGTCTCCGCGCGCGGCATGTCGTCCGTGACCAACGCCAGGCAGCCGGTGCGGTGTTCGGCGTACGCGACCGCCGTGGGGTTCGCCGCGTGGTCGGCCTCCTCGCGGCACTCCTGGAGCGCGGCCAGCGCGGGCACGGTGTCGCCCTGGAGGATCGCCACATAGCCGAGCACCCACAGGGCCTTGAGGCGCGACTGGTCGTTGGCGGTGTTCTCCGCGTCGAGCTGCACGGCCTGCTCCAGCCAGTGCCGGCCCTCCGAGAGCCGTCCGCAGCCCGCCCAGTAGAACCACAGGGAGCCCGCGAGGTACTGGCCCAGATGTGTTTCGTCCGGCTCGGTCAGGCAGTACTCCAGGGCGCCGCGCAGATTCGGCAGCTCCGCCTCGACGCGCGCGGCGACCTCGCCCTGGCGCGGCGAGAACCAGTCCAGCTCGCACCAGGTGGCCAGCCCCAGATACCAGTCGCGGTGCCGCCGCCGCAGCCGGGCCGCGTCCCCGGTCGCCTCCAGCCAGTCGGCGCCGTAGGCCCGGATCGTGTCGAGCATCCGGTAGCGCAGGCCCGTCGCTGTCTCCTCGCGTACGACCACGGACTGAGCGAGCAGTTCGGACAGCACGTCGAGGACGCCGTCCGAGGGCAGTCCGTCGCCGCCGCAGACGTACTCGGCGGCCTCCAGGTCGAAGCGCCCGGCGAACACCGAAAGCCGCGCCCAGAGCAACCGCTCCTCGGGCGTGCACAGTTCATGGCTCCAGCCGATCGCGGTCCGCAGCGTCTGATGGCGGGGCAACGCGTCCCTGCGCCCGCCTGCCAGCAGCCGGAACCGGTCGTCGAACCGCGCCAGCAACTCCCCGGGCGCCAGGGCCCGCAGTCGCCCCGCCGCCAGCTCGACGGCAAGGGGAATCCCGTCCAGTCTCCGGCACAACTCCCGTACGTCCGCGTCCTCTTCGCCGAGGACGACCCCCTGCTGCGCGGCCCGCTCGGCCAGCAGCTCCGCCGCCTCGCCCTCACCCAACGGAGCCAGCGCCACCACCCGCTCGCCCGCCAGCTCCAACGGCCGCCGCCCCACCGCCAGCACCCGCAGCCCCGGCACCCGCCCCACCAACTCGGCCACCAGCGGGGCACACACCTCCACCAGATGCTCGAACCCGTCCAGTACCAACAGAAGTTGACGTTGCGTCAGATGAGCGAGCAGCGCCTCGCGCGGCAGCCGCGTGGTGTGATCCGTCAGGCCCAGCGCCTCTACGACCGCGAAGTCCACGAGTTCCGGATCGCGTACCGGCGCCAGTTCCACCCGCCACACGCCGTCCGGGGGAGCGGACCGGGCCGCCGCGTGGGCCGCGAGCCGGGACTTGCCGACCCCGCCGGGCCCAGTCACCGTGACCAGACGCGAGGCGTCGAGCGCCCGTGCCAGCTCGGTGAGTTCGGCCGAGCGGCCCACGAACCGGTCCGGTTCGAGGGGCAGATTGCCGTCCGCGGTGGCGTCGCCGCCATGGGAAGCTCGCATGGAACACGGAGCGTACTGAACCGTATTCAGTCCGTACAATCGCTTCGCCCAACTCCACTGCGCGCGGGGCGGGAATGCGGTACGGAGCGCCACCCCCGGCGCGATAGGCTCGGGGCCAGTTATCTACAGATGTTTGTGAGAGAGGGTGTCAGGTGTCCGGTGGAGAGGTGGCCGGGATCCTGGTGGCCGTCTTCTGGGCGATCCTGGTCTCCTTCCTCGCCGTCGCACTGGTGAGGCTGGCCCAGACGCTCAAGGCGACCACCAAGCTCGTCGCGGACGTCACCGACCAGGCCGTCCCGCTCCTGGCGGACGCCTCCGCGGCGGTGCGCTCGGCGCAGACCCAGATCGACCGGGTCGACGCGATCGCCTCCGACGTCCAGGAAGTCACGTCGAACGCCTCCGCCCTGTCCACCACCGTCGCCTCCACCTTCGGCGGTCCCCTCGTCAAGGTCGCGGCCTTCGGCTACGGCGTCCGCCGGGCCCTGGGCGGCCGGCGCGAGGACGTGCCCGCGCCGTCGGGGGCGTCCCGTCGTACGGTGATCGTGGGCCGTACCGTCCCGGCCGGACGGCGGGGCAAACGCACCCGGAAGAAGGACTGACCGAGCGATGTTCCGCCGTACGTTCTGGTTCGGCACGGGCGTGGCCGCCGGTGTCTGGGCGACCACCAAGGTCAATCGCAAGCTGAAGCAGCTGACCCCCGAGCACCTGGCCGTCTCCGCGGCCAACAAGGCGCTCGAAGCCGGGCACCGGCTCAAGGACAGCGCGGTCGGCTTCGCACTCGACGTCCGCGCGGGCATGGCCCAGCGGGAGGCCGAACTCGGCGACGCGTTGGGGATCAACGCCCCGGTCGACCCCGAACTCCCCGCACCCAGGCAGCACATCGCCATCGAGAACCGCAGCAACCCGAAGTTCGTCGACAGGACGACGTACTCGTACAACCGGAATGAGGACCACTGATGGAGTCGGCTGAAATCCGCCGCCGCTGGCTGAGCTTCTACGAGGAGCGCGGCCACACCGTTGTCCCCTCGGCGTCGCTCATCGCGGACGACCCGACTCTGCTCCTGGTCCCCGCCGGCATGGTCCCCTTCAAGCCGTACTTCCTCGGCGAGGTCAAGCCGCCGTGGCCGCGCGCCACCAGCGTGCAGAAGTGCGTGCGCACACCTGACATCGAAGAGGTCGGCAAGACCACCCGCCACGGCACGTTCTTCCAGATGTGCGGCAACTTCTCCTTCGGTGACTACTTCAAGGAAGGCGCCATCACCTACGCCTGGGAGCTGCTCACCTCGCCCCAGGACAAGGGCGGTTACGGTCTAGACCCCGAGCGGCTGTGGATCACGGTCTACCTCGACGACGACGAGGCCGAGACCATCTGGCGCGACAAGATCGGCGTCCCGGCCGAGCGCATCCAGCGTCTCGGCAAGAAGGACAACTACTGGTCGATGGGCGTCCCCGGCCCGTGTGGCCCGTGCTCCGAGATCAACTACGACCGCGGCCCCGAGTTCGGCGTCGAGGGCGGCCCGGCTGTCAACGACGAGCGGTACGTGGAGATCTGGAACCTGGTCTTCATGCAGTACGAGCGCGGCGAGGGTATCGGCAAGGAGGACTTCGAGATCCTCGGCGAGCTGCCCAGCAAGAACATCGACACGGGCCTCGGCCTGGAGCGCCTCGCGATGATCCTGCAGGGCGTGCAGAACATGTACGAGATCGACACCTCGATGGCCGTCATCAAGAAGGCCACCGAGCTGACCGGTGTCGAGTACGGCGACGCGCACGAGTCCGACGTCTCCCTGCGCGTCGTCACCGACCACATGCGTACGTCCGTGATGCTCATCGGCGACGGCGTGACCCCCGGCAACGAGGGCCGCGGCTACGTGCTGCGCCGGATCATGCGCCGCGCCATCCGCAACATGCGCCTGCTCGGCGCCACCGGCCCGGTCGTCAAGGACCTCATCGACACTGTCATCGCGATGATGGGCCAGCAGTACCCGGAGCTCGTCACCGACCGCCAGCGCATCGAGACCGTGGCCCTCGCCGAGGAGGCCGCCTTCCTCAAGACGCTGAAGGCCGGCACCAACATCCTCGACACCGCCATCAGCGACACCAAGGAGTCCGGCGGCAAGGTCCTCGCCGGCGACAAGGCGTTCCTGCTCCACGACACCTGGGGCTTCCCGATCGACCTCACCCTCGAAATGGCCGCCGAACAGGGCCTTTCCGTGGACGAGGACGGCTTCCGGCGCCTGATGAAGCAGCAGCGCGACCAGGCCAAGGCCGACGCCCAGGCCAAGAAGACCGGCCACGCCGGCGTCGGCGCCTACCGCGCGATCGCCGACCAGGCCGGCGAGACCGACTTCATCGGCTACTCGGACACCCTGGGCGAGTCCACCATCGTCGGCATCCTCGTCGACGGCGTCTCCTCCCCGGCCGCCACCGAGGGCGACGAGGTCGAGATCGTCCTCGACCGCACCCCCTTCTACGCCGAGGGCGGCGGCCAGATCGGCGACACCGGCCGCATCAAGGTCGAGTCCGGTGCCGTCATCGAGATCCGCGACTGCCAGAAGCCGGTCCCCGGTGTCTACGTCCACAAGGGCGTCGTCCAGTTCGGCGAGGTCACCGTCGGTGCCAAGGCCGAGGCCTCCATCGACGTCCGCCGCCGCACCGCCATCGCCCGCGCCCACTCGGCCACCCACCTCACCCACCAGGCGCTGCGCGACGCGCTCGGCCCGACGGCCGCGCAGGCCGGTTCCGAGAACCAGCCGGGCCGCTTCCGCTTCGACTTCGGTTCGCCGTCCGCGGTTCCCACCGCCGTGATGACCGACGTCGAGCAGAAGATCAACGAGGTGCTCGCCCGCGACCTGGACGTGCACGCCGAGATCCTCAGCCTCGACGAGGCCAAGAAGCAGGGCGCCATCGCCGAGTTCGGCGAGAAGTACGGCGAGCGGGTCCGCGTCGTCACCATCGGCGACTTCTCCAAGGAGCTGTGCGGCGGCACCCACGTCCACAACACCTCCCAGCTCGGCCTGGTGAAGCTGCTCGGCGAGTCGTCGATCGGCTCCGGAGTACGCCGTATCGAAGCGCTCGTCGGTGTCGACGCGTACAACTTCCTCGCCCGTGAGCACACGGTCGTCGCCCAGCTCCAGGAGCTGATCAAGGGCCGCCCGGAGGAGCTTCCGGAGAAGGTCTCCGCCATGCTCGGCAAGCTGAAGGACGCCGAGAAGGAGATCGAGAAGTTCCGTGCCGAGAAGGTGCTCCAGGCCGCCGCCGGTCTCGTCGAGTCCGCCAAGGACGTGCACGGGATCGCCGTGGTGACCGGCCAGGTCCCGGACGGCACGACCCCCGACGACCTGCGCAAGCTGGTGCTCGACGTGCGCGGCCGCATCCAGGGCGGACGTGCCGCCGTGGTCGCCCTCTTCACTGTCAACAACGGCAAGCCGCTCACCGTCATCGCCACCAACGAAGCCGCCCGCGAGCGCGGCCTCAAGGCCGGTGACCTGGTGCGCGCCGCCGCCAAGACCCTCGGCGGCGGCGGTGGCGGCAAGCCGGACGTGGCCCAGGGCGGCGGCCAGAACCCGGCCGCCGTCGGCGAGGCCGTCGACGCCGTCGAACGCCTCGTCGCCGACACGGCGAAGTAAGAAGCGGTCGAGAGTATGAGAAGAGGACGTCGGCTCGCGCTCGACGTCGGGGACGCCCGCATCGGGGTCGCCTCGTGCGACCCCGACGGAATCCTCGCCACTCCCGTCGAGACGGTTCCCGGCCGCGACATCCCGGCGGCCCACCGCCGGCTGAGGCAGCTCGTCGAGGAGTACGAACCGGTCGAAGTCGTCGTCGGCCTCCCCCGCTCCCTCAAGGGCGGCGAGGGACCGGCCGCCGTGAAGGTCCGGACCTTCGCCCAGGAGCTGGCCAGGGGCATCGCCCCGGTACCGGTCAGACTGTTGGACGAACGGATGACCACAGTGACGGCCAGTCAGGGACTGCGCGCCTCGGGCGTCACTTCCAAGAAAGGCCGCTCGGTCATCGACCAGGCAGCCGCCGTCATCATCCTTCAGCAGGCGTTGGAATCCGAACGGGTGTCAGGTAAACCACCCGGCGAGGGCGTCGAAGTGGTCATCTGATCGCGATACGGTAACGTTCCGCGCGATGCGATGGTGTTCGAACAGCCATGGCACAGCAAGAGGCGGGACGGGAGCCGGAGCCCCAAGCGCCGCGACCGCCGCCTCGCGGCTCTAGGGGATCGATGACTGAGTATGGCCGGGGCCCAGGCTCCGAACCGTGGCATCCGGAGGACCCGTTGTTCGGGGACATCGGATGGGAAGGCCAGCAGGCCCACGTGGGCCAGCAGTCCTCCTACGACGGCCAGCAGCAGCACTATCCGGAACAGCCGCAGCAGCCGCAGCAGTATGGCGACTGGGGTCACGGCCAGCAGGCCGACTACGGTCAGGCGCAGCAGCAGTACCAGGTCTACGACGAACAGGGCCACCCGCAGTACCCCGATCAGCACCAGCAGTACGGCGACCAGCAGCAGTACGCCGATCAGAGTCATCAGCAGTACGTCGGTCAGCAGCAGCAGTACCAGCAGGGCGGCTGGGACGGCATGGGTACGCACGCCCAGGTTCCCTACGCCGCCGACCCCGGCGACCCGTACGGGCAGCAGGCCGCCGCCTACGGCGAACAGCAGCCCGATTTCTACGGTACGCCCGACGCGTTCCCGCCGCCGGAGCCGCCCGGCAAGCGCCGCACGGAACCCGAACCGGAGCAGGTCGACTGGGACCCGGGACCCGATGAAGGCGAACACGCGTTCTTCGCAGGTGGCGGCGACGACGATGACGAGGCCGACGACGAGCCGGAGGACGGCCGCCGACGCGGCAAGGGCGGCAAGGGTAAAGGCGGCAAGGAGAAGAAGCGCCGCAACGGCTGCGCCTGCCTGGTCGTCGTCCTGGTGTTCGGCGGCGGCCTAGGAGGCGTCGGCTATTTCGGCTGGCACTTCTACCAGAACCGTTTCGGCTCGGCGCCCGACTATGCGGGCGGCGGCACCGGCTCCGTGAGCGTCACCATCCCCAAGGGCGCCTTCGGCTCGGACATCGGGCAGAAGCTCAAAGAGGCGGGCGTCGTCAAGAGCGTCGACGCGTTCGTCGCCGCCCAGTCGCAGAATCCCGACGGGAAGAAGATCCAGGCGGGCGTCTTTCTGCTGAAGAAAGAGATGTCCGCCGCGGCCGCCGTCAAGCTGATGCTCGACCCCAAGAGCCAGGACAATCTGATCGTCGCTCCCGGCTGGCGAAACGCTCAGGTCTACGCAGCGATCGACAAGAAACTCCAGATTCCCGACGGCACCACCAAGTCCATCGCCAAGAAGGAATACAAGAGCCTCGGACTGCCCGGCTGGGCAAACGACAACGCGAATATCAAGGACCCACTGGAGGGCTTCCTCTACCCCGGCACCTATGGCGCCGCCAAGGGTATGAAACCCGAAACGGTCCTCAAGCAGATGGTCGCCCAGGCCAACGACAAATATGACGCGATCGACCTCTCGGCGAAGGCCAAGGCGCTCAACCTGGACAGTCCGCTGCAGGTCATCACGGTCGCGAGCCTCGTCCAGGCCGAGGGCAAGACGCACGAGGACTTCCGCAAGATGGCCGAAGTCGTCTACAACCGCCTCAAGACCACTAACGACCAGACCAACCGGTATCTTCAATTCGACTCGACCTTCAATTACCTGAAGGGCCAGAGTAAGATCCACATCAGCGAGTCCGAGATCAACAGCAACAAGGACCCGTACAACACCTACACCCAAAAGGGCCTGCCGCCCGGACCGATCGACAACCCGGGTGCCGAGGCTCTGGCGGCGGCACTGAATCCGACCCATGACGGCTGGATCTACTTCGTGGCGACCGACGGTCAGAACAAGACCGAATTCGCCAAGACGTACGCCGAATTCCAGCGACTCAAGGAAGCGTTCAATGCCAGCACGGGCAACTGACGCCCGCCGGGCCGCCGTGCTCGGTTCACCCATCGCCCACTCCCTCTCCCCGGTACTGCATCGCGCGGCCTACCGGGAACTGGGCCTCGACGGCTGGTCCTACGACCGCTTCGACGTCGACGAGGCCGGCCTGCCGGGGTTCTTCGAGGACCTCGGGCCGGAGTGGGCGGGGCTGTCCCTGACGATGCCGCTGAAGCGGGCCGTCATACCGCTGCTCGACGAGATCAGCGAGACGGCGGCGTCGGTGGACGCGGTCAACACGGTCGTGTTCACCGAGGACGGCCGCAGCGTCGGCGACAACACCGACATCCCCGGCATGGTCGCCGCCCTCCGCGAACACGGCATCGAACAGGTCGACTCGGCCGCGATCCTCGGCGCCGGCGCCACGGCTTCCTCCGCACTCGCCGCCCTCTCCCGGATCTGCACCGGCGAGGTCGTCGCCTACGTCCGCAGCGAGGCCCGCGCCGCCGAGATGCGCCTATGGGGCGAGCGGCTGGACGTGGAGGTCCGCACGGCGGACTGGGCCGACGCGGCGCAGGGCCTGCGTGCCCCCCTGGTCTTCGCGACCACCCCGGCCGGCACCACGGACGCCCTCTCCTCTCTGGTACCGGAACGCCCCGCCACCCTCTTCGACGTCCTCTACGACCCCTGGCCCACCGACCTCGCGGCCCGCTGGTCCGGTTACGGCGGCGCGGTCGTCAGCGGCCTCGACCTCCTGGTCCACCAGGCCGTACTCCAGGTGGAACAGATGACCGGCCACCGGCCGGCCCCCGTCGACGCGATGCGCAGAGCGGGCGAGAAGGCCCTGGCCGACCGCTGAGGCGGGTTCCACAGCAGGCGCCCGGTCGCTGACCTTGGCCGTTCGGCGTCCGATCTCTGGACCGTCGGCCAGGTCCGTGCGCCGAACGTGGGAGGATCGGGGACGGCGGGCCAGGGCCGCGCACCCGGTCACGCCGACGCCGTACGCGAGGACACGCGTACGCAGGGCAGTACCAGGGCGCGAGCATGAGGAGCACCGTTGAGCAGGTTGCGCTGGCTGACCGCGGGGGAGTCCCACGGTCCCGCACTCGTGGCGACGTTGGAGGGTCTTCCCGCCGGTGTGCCGATCACCACGGAGATGGTCGCGGACCACCTGGCCCGGCGTCGGCTCGGTTATGGGCGTGGTGCGCGCATGAAGTTCGAGCGTGATGAGGTGACTTTCCTGGGCGGTGTCCGTCACGGCCTGACGCTCGGTTCCCCGGTCGCGGTCATGGTGGGCAACACGGAGTGGCCGAAGTGGGAGCAGGTGATGGCGGCCGACCCGGTCGACCCGGAGATCCTGGCGGGGCTGGCCCGCAACGCCCCGCTGACCCGGCCGCGCCCCGGCCACGCAGACCTCGCCGGCATGCAGAAGTACGGTTTCGACGAGGCCCGCCCGATCCTGGAGCGTGCGTCGGCGCGGGAGACGGCGGCGCGGGTGGCGCTGGGTGCGGTGGCCCGGTCGTACCTCAAGGAGACGGCCGGTATCGAGATCGTCTCGCACGTCGTCGAGCTTGCCTCGGCCAAGGCTCCGCAGGGTGTGTACCCCACCCCGGCCGACGTCGAGAAGCTGGACGCCGACCCCGTGCGCTGCCTCGACGCGGATGCCTCGAAGGCGATGGTCGCGGAGATCGACCAGGCCCACAAGGACGGCGACACGCTGGGTGGTGTGGTCGAGGTCCTGGCCTACGGTGTTCCGGTGGGTCTGGGCTCGCATGTGCACTGGGACCGCAAGCTGGACGCCCGTCTGGCCGGTGCCCTGATGGGCATCCAGGCGATCAAGGGTGTGGAGATCGGTGACGGGTTCGAGCTGGCGCGGGTGCCGGGTTCGAAGGCGCACGACGAGATCGTGAAGACCGATGAGGGTATTCGTCGGGTCTCCGGCCGTTCCGGCGGCACCGAGGGCGGGCTGTCCACCGGCGAACTGCTGCGGGTGCGGGCCGCGATGAAGCCGATCGCGACGGTGCCGCGCGCGCTGCAGACCGTGGATGTGGTCACCGGTGAGGCCACGCAGGCCCACCACCAGCGCTCCGACGTGTCCGCGGTCCCGGCCGCCGGCATCGTCGCCGAGGCGATGGTCGCCCTCGTCCTCGCGGACGCGGTCGCGGAGAAGTTCGGTGGCGACTCGGTGCCCGAGACCCGGCGCAACGTCCGTTCGTATCTTGAGAACCTGGCCATCCGGTGACCGCGACCCCGCTGGTCGTCCTGGTCGGTCCGATGGGCGTCGGCAAGTCCACCGTCGGACAGCAGCTCGCGGAGCGGCTCGGTGTCGGCTACCGGGACACGGACGACGACATCGTGGCCGCCGAGGGCCGTACGATCGCGGAGATCTTCGTCGACGAGGGCGAGCCGGTCTTCCGCGCGATCGAGAAGCGGGCCGTGGCCCGGGCGCTCGCCGGGCACGACGGTGTCCTGGCGCTGGGCGGCGGTTCGGTCCTCGACGAGGACACGCGTGCGCTGCTGGCCGCGCACCGGGTTGTCTATCTCTCGATGGATGTGGACGAAGCCGTCAAGCGCACCGGTCTGAACGTGGCCCGCCCGTTGCTGACCATCAATCCGCGCAAGCAGTGGCGTGAACTGATGGAAGCCAGGCGGCACTTGTATGCCGAGGTCGCGCGGGCCGTCGTATCCACCGACGGCCGCACCCCCGAAGAGGTCACCCAAGCCGTCCTGGACGCACTGGAGTTGAAGGAAGTATGAGCGAGTCAGTGACGCGGATCCAGGTCGGCGGCACGGCGGGCAGTGACCCGTACGAGGTCCTCGTGGGCCGCCAACTCCTGGGCGAACTGGGCGGGTTGGTCGGCGAGAAGGCCAAACGAGTCGCCGTCATCCACCCCGAGGCGCTGGCCGAGACCGGTGACGCGCTCCGCGCCGATCTGGCGGGACAGGGCTTCGAGGCCGTAGCCATCCAGGTGCCGAACGCCGAGGAGGCCAAGACCGCGGAGGTTGCCGCCTACTGCTGGAAGGCGCTGGGTCAGTCCGGGTTCACCCGCTCCGACGTCATCGTCGGCGTCGGCGGCGGTTCCACCACCGACCTGGCCGGGTTCGTGGCCGCGACCTGGCTGCGCGGGGTCCGCTGGATCGCCGTCCCGACCACCGTGCTCGCGATGGTGGACGCGGCGGTCGGCGGCAAGACCGGCATCAACACCGCCGAGGGCAAGAACCTGGTGGGCTCATTCCACCCGCCGGCCGGCGTGCTCTGCGACCTCGCCGCGCTGGACTCCCTCCCGGTCAACGACTACGTCTCCGGGCTCGCCGAGATCATCAAGGCCGGCTTCATCGCCGACCCGGTGATCCTCGAACTCATCGAGTCCGACCCGGAGTCCGCGCGTACCCCGGCAGGACCGCACACCGCCGAGCTGATCGAACGCTCCATCAAGGTCAAGGCCGAGGTCGTCTCGGCCGACCTCAAGGAGTCGGGCCTGCGCGAGATCCTCAACTACGGCCACACCCTCGCGCACGCCATCGAGAAGAACGAGCGCTACAAGTGGCGGCACGGCGCCGCAGTGGCCGTAGGCATGCACTTCGCGGCCGAACTGGGCCGTCTCGCGGGCCGGTTGGACGACGCGACGGCCGACCGCCACCGCACGGTCCTCGAATCCGTCGGACTCCCGCTCAGTTACCGCTACGACCAGTGGCCCAAGCTCCTGGAGACCATGAAGGTCGACAAGAAGTCCCGCGGCGACCTGCTCCGCTTCATCGTCCTCGACGGCCTCGCCAAACCCACCGTCCTGGAGGGCCCCGACCCGGCCGTCCTCCTCGCCGCGTACGGCGAAGTGGGCGACTAAGTCCCGACGAGCCCCATCCACCCGATTTGCCTTACGGGGATGGGCACTTCGGCCCCTCCCCGGCCGTTCACCAAATGGCGGCCGGGGAAGGTACCGTTCGGTAGGGAGCGGGGGGTTCGGGCCCGCTGCCAGCGCCAATTGCCTGCTGCGAGCGAGCTGGAGGGGCGTGGCCCGGGGCGGTCCCCGGAGTGGGGGGGGGCCCCCAGCAGGGCGCCCCCCCGCGCCCCGCCCCCCCCGCCATACGCCCCCGCCGCCGCGCGGCCGGACAAAA
>NZ_JBHYWD010000046.1:0-3489 GCF_042751305.1 Streptomyces hokutonensis | reverse complement strand
TCGGGGTGGTGGGGGGTGGGGGGGGGGGGGGCCGCCACGGTTTTGGCGGGGGCGCCCCTCCGGCGCTCCATGTAGGGGGCCGCGCCCCCGGGCTTCAGCGCCCCGGAGGTGAGCGAGCCAGAAAAGACGAGATGGAGTGGCACCGGATGCAGCACGCAGTGGGGTCTCCGCTGCCGCCGCCCCACCAGCCGGGGCAGGGACCGGCCGCCGGTTGGATGCCGACGGGACAGCACCCGGGCCCGCAGCATCCAGGTTCGGTGCCCCCACCGCCACCGGTTCCACCGATGCCGTACACGATTCCGCGCCACGTGCCGGACACCACCGGCCATGTCCAACTGCCGCCCGGCGGCCCCGTGGCCATGCCGAGCACGCCCCCCGCGCAGGCCGCCGCCGATCCGACCTCCACCACCCTCGCCGTGCTGCTCATCGGCCCCGCCGGCGCGGGCAAGACGAGCGTCGCCAAGTACTGGGCGGACCACCGCCGGGTCCCCACCGCGCACATCAGCCTCGACGACGTCCGCGAATGGGTCCGCTCCGGTTTCGCCGACCCCCAGTCCGGCTGGAACGACCACTCCGAGGCCCAGTACCGCCTGGCCCGCCGCACCTGCGGCTTCGCCGCCCGCAACTTCCTCGCCAACGGCATCTCCTGCATCCTCGACGACGCCGTCTTCCCCGACCGCCCGGTCGTCGGCCTCGGCGGCTGGAAGCGCCACGTGGGCCCCGGCCTCCTCCCCGTCGTCCTCCTCCCGGGCCTCGAAATAGTCCTGGAGCGCAACGCGAAGCGCTCCGGCAACCGCCGCCTCACCGACGAGGAGGTCGCCCGCATCCACGGCCGCATGGCCGGCTGGTACGGCTCCGGCCTCCCGATCATCGACAACTCCCAGATGGACGTACAGCAGACGGCCCAGGTGCTCAATGACGTCCTGGCGAGGTCAATAGCAAGCCCGCCGAGCTGGTAGTCACAGGGGAGCTGTCCCATCCAAGGGGCGCGGGGAACTGCGCTCTCAGCCCCCACCTGCCCGCAGCCAGCGAACAACCGATGCCGCCCCCTCCGTCCCCCGAACGGCACCCTCCCAACCGGCACAATCCGGCCATCACTCCTACGCTCATCTCATGTCAGAGGTCTACGCAGCCCGCAGAGCCAGGCTGAGGGAACGAGCCCAAGCCGGCGGCAGCCAATCCGCCCTGGTCACCCACCCGGCCAACGTGCGCTACTTGGCGGGCCCCGCTCCGCAGGACACCGTCCTGCTCCTTGGCAAGCGCGAAGACCTGCTGGTCTGCACCGCCCCACTCGACGAGCGCCCCGCCGGAGGCGAGGGCCGCCCCGACGAGACCCTCCGCATCCACACCCTCCCCGGCCCGGACGGCGACCCCGCAGTGGCCGCCGCCGACCTCGCGTCAGCGCACGGCGCCGAATCCATGGCCGTAGAAGAACACCACCTCACCGTGACCCGCCACCGAGCCCTCCGCTCGGTCGCCCCCGCGCTGCGCCTCACCGACATCGGCGGCGCGGCGGAGCAGCTGCGGGTCATCAAGGACGAGGAGGAGATCTCCTGTCTGAGAATCGCCGCCGAGATCGCCGACCAGGCCCTCGGCGAGCTGCTGGAGTCGATCCTCGTCGGCCGCACCGAACGCCATCTCGCCCTCGAACTGGAGCGGCGGCTCGTCGACCACGGCGCCGACGGCCCCGCCTTCGCCACGTCCGTCGCGACGGGCCCGCACTCCGGCCGACGCGGCCACCGGCCGACCGACCGCAGGGTGGAGGAAGGAGATTTCCTCTCCGTCTGCCTCGGCGCCACCTATCGCGGCTACCGCTGCGAAATCGGCCGTACCTTTGTCATCGGCACCTCGCCCGCCGACTGGCAGATCGAGCTGTACGACCTCGTCTTCGCCGCCCAGCGCGCCGCGCGGGAGTCCCTGACCCCCGGTGCCGCCTACCGCGATGTGGACCGCGCGGCACGTCAGGTACTGGACTCCGCAGGGTACTCGGAGGGCCTCACACCCCTCACCGGCCACGGTGTCGGACTCGAAATCGACGAGGACCCGCAGCTGGCCCCCGCGGCCATGGGTAAACTGGACGCTTGCGTGCCGGTCACCGTCGAACCGGGGGTTCACCTCCCGGGCCGGGGCGGTGTCCGGATCGATGACACGCTCGTCGTACGCCCTGAGGCGGACGGCGGACCCGAGCTACTCACCATCACGACCAAGGAACTGCTCGCGCTCTAGCTTTTCGAGCTGTGCGCGGGTCCCGTGGTCGTCCACGTCAGTCCAGGAGATTCCGCAACCGTGGCTTCCACGAACGACCTCAAGAACGGCCTGGTGCTCAAGCTCGACGGGGGCCAGCTCTGGTCCGTCGTCGAGTTCCAGCACGTCAAGCCCGGCAAGGGCCCTGCCTTCGTGCGCACCAAGCTCAAGAACGTGCTCTCCGGCAAGGTCGTCGACAAGACGTTCAACGCCGGCGTCAAGGTCGAGACGGCCACTGTCGACAAGCGCGACATGCAGTTCTCGTACATGGACGGCGAGTACTTCGTCTTCATGGACATGGAGACCTACGACCAGCTCATGGTCGACCGCAAGGCCGTCGGCGACGCCGCCAACTTCCTGATCGAGGGCTTCACCGCCACGGTCGCGCAGCACGAGGGCGAGGTGCTCTTCGTGGAGCTGCCGGCCGCCGTCGAGCTGACCATCCAGGAGACCGAGCCCGGCGTCCAGGGCGACCGCTCCACCGGCGGCACCAAGCCCGCCACCCTCGAGACCGGCTACCAGATCCAGGTCCCGCTCTTCATCACCACCGGTGAGAAGATCAAGGTCGACACCCGTTCGAGCGACTACCTCGGCCGGGTGAACAGCTAACCGTGGCTGCCCGCAATACGGCCCGCAAGCGCGCCTTCCAGATCCTCTTCGAGGGCGACCAGCGCGGAGTCGGCGTCACCACGGTCCTTGCGGACTGGATCCGGCTCTCCCGGGACGACACCCGGCAGCCGCCGGTCAGCGAGTACACGATGGAGCTGGTCGAGGGGTACGCGCAGCACGCGCGCCGCATCGACGAGCTGATCGCCCAGTACTCGGTCGGCTGGACGCTGGACCGCATGCCCGTGGTGGACCGCAACATCCTGCGCCTCGGCGCCTACGAGCTGATCTGGGCCGACGAGACCCCGGACGCCGTCGTCCTCGACGAGATGGTGCAGCTGGCCAAGGAGTTCTCGACGGACGAGTCGCCCTCGTTCGTGAACGGCCTTCTGGGCCGCTTCAAGGACCTGAAGCCCTCGCTGCGTCGGGACGAGGCGTAAGCAGTACGCGAGCGAAACGCCGGAGGGCCCGCAGCGACACCGCTGCGGGCCCTCCGGCGTTCCCGTACCCGTGGGGCCCCTGAGGCCCGCAGAAAGCCGCCGGGGGGGGGCGGGACCCGGGAGTGGGGCCCCACCCCCCGCGCCGGTGTGGGGGGTAGAGGGGGGGGGCCACTATAGCCGGGGGGGGGCACCCGGCGCG
>NZ_JBHYWD010000045.1:0-26366 GCF_042751305.1 Streptomyces hokutonensis | reverse complement strand
GTTAGGGTGGAAGGGTTGGCGGTCATGGGGGGGGACGCGGTGGCTGTTGACGCAATTGGGGGGGGGGGGGGCTTGGGGGGCGTGGCGGGGGCGCGGGGGGGGGGGGGGGGGGGGGGGGGGGGCGGGGGCGCGCTGCCTGCTCCCCGGCCTTCAGGGGTGGGTCAGCTGGCGGCGGTCGGGACCGCGACGACCTTCAGGGAGTTCAGGCGCGCGTAGTCCGGGCGCCCGATGACGCGCCAGGGGTAGAAGTCGGGGTGGTTGTTGGCGGCGTCCTTGCGAGGGGCGTACTCGACGGCCTCGCCCTCGTACTCGCTCTTCGGGGCGGCCTCGATGCGCTCCCCGGCCTCCAGGGCGGCGAGCAGCTCGGTCTTGTTCAGGTACTGGCGCATGGCGTTCTCCTTGGGGGTGACGAGAGGGCTGTTCCTGGGCGGGCGGCGCGTACCGGGCTCGGGGCCCGTTCACGCCGCCTGCTCAGGGGGCGGCACGCTGGCCGCCCGGCCGGTCAGATGCCGTACTCGCAGCTCTCGCAGTAGGACGCGTTGCAGCTGGAGCAGTGGATCTCCAGGTCCGCCCCGCAGTCCTCGCAGGTGCCGAGGTCCTCGACGACGGGCAGGGGGGTCGCTATGACCGCCGCGGTGGGCAGGTCGGGCGCCACGGGGACGGTGTTGACGGGGCCGCTCGCAATGGGGGTGAGGCGAATGTTCAGCATGACTTACGCCTTTCTGGTCAGGTTGGTGTGTTTTGAACTACTTTCATTCTGCCCGAATCAGCTTGCCCTAGCCAGCTTGGACAAGCTGATTCAGTAAAAGAACGGACAAGAAAACCGCAGGTCAGGCAGCGACCTGATCGCCGTGAAGGATGGCCCGGAGCCGGGACGCGATCCATGTCCCGACCGCCGGGGACACCGCGTTCCCGAACCCGTCCACCTGGTTCCTCGCGCTGCCCCAGACCTTGAAGGTCCCCTTGCGGCCCCGGAAGTCCACGTCGAAGCCGCAGCCCACGCCCACCTCGTTGGCCTTCATCATCCGGAAGTAGCACTCTTCCAGCGGCAGGCTGGCGAGGGACGCCTGCCACTCGGTGACCAGCAGGCCGGTCGTGTCCCGAGCGGTGAGCGTGCCGAGTGGATCGGTCAGCGGGTGCGGCGCGGTCTCGGCGCCCGTGGGCCCGTTCTGCTTGAACCACCCGGCCGCCGCGGTGAGCAACCCCGGGATCTGCTCCGTGGTGACCGTCGGCATCGCCTCTGCGTGCACCGTGGGGGTCGTGTTCTTCCGGAAGGGCACGATCCCGGAGGACACCACCGCGAGCGTCTCCGAGCCGACCTGGGTCGGGAGTGGGATGTGCGCGCCGCGCGGTCCGCCCTGGTAGTTGTCGACCGCCAGGAACACCGCCTTCTCGTGCGTCGCGGTCACCGTGTCCATCGGCCGCAGGATGTGCTGCCCTTCGCCGTTGTGCCGGTGCGCGGCCACGATCGCGCCGGTCGTCAGGATCGCGGTCTCCTGCTGGCTGGTCTGCGTCGACAGGGGCTGCCACGGGTGGCGTTCGGTGCCGTGGATGCCCTTGGCCGGGAGGAGGACGGCCGGGAACTGGGCGAAGCGCTGGCGGCAGCGTTCGGCGCGGGCCATCGTGCTGTCGGCGAGCGGCGTGTCCCGGTCACCGATCTTCGTGCCCAGGTCGGACAGGTCGAGGGCGTACAGCGAGGGTGTCATGGGCGGGATGACCTCGCGGCGGCAGCTCGGGCACCGGTAGTTGTACTGCTTGCCGTAGCCGACCAGCCCCGACGCCGGAACGCCCGTCTTCCACGACCACACGGCTTCCACCTGCTTGTCGCAGTGCCCGCACCAGGACACCGGCCGGTGGTCGAGATCGGGGGTCGGCAGCGACTTGTCCCAGAAGCAGATGTAGAGCCGGTCCCTGCTCTGGGGGACGCCGAAGAACTGCGAGTTCAGGTACAGCACCCGGTAGCGGTAGCCGAGCTTCTCGAACTCAGCGAGCCACCACCGATACGTCGAGCCATCGCCGATCTTCGGCTTGTTGGGGAGCGCCTTCCCCCACGACTGGAGTCCGGTCGTGCACTCGACGAGGATCAGCCGCGGGTGATGCTGACCGGCGTACTGGAGCACGCACGTCGCCGTCGCCCGGTCACGCTCGGATCTCGTGACCCGGGCCTCGAACTCTTGGTCCTCCAGCTCGAACAGGGCCAGGCCCTGCTCGTACGCCCTCTGCGTGTTCGCGATCGAGTGATTAACGCAGCTCACGCCCGCCGTGAGGAGGTCGGCGGCGGGCAGGTCACGGGCCGAGTGGTAGTCGGACGAGTCTGGATCGACGAGGTCGGCGATCCAGTGCTCGGCGGTCGGGTGGTTCGTCTCGTGGATCAAGACTTTGTACTCGTTGTGGTTCGCGGCCATGATCGTGTCGAATCCGGCGTCCTCAATGCCCTTGGTGAATCCGCCGAAGCCGCTGAACAGGTCGCAGGCGGTGTGACTGTCGTGCCGGAAGCGGCGCTGCCTCCTGGCCGGCCGGTGGGCTGCGATCCGGAACTTCTTCTTCTTGGTCGCGGTGGCCACGTCTTTCTCTCCTTGCGGGCATGACGAGCGCCGCCCCGGGCGGGGCGGCGCTGGTGGTGCTGGGTGGTATTCATCATTCTTTCCGAATCGCTTTGCTCTAGCCAGTTTGAACAATCTGAGTAGGCAAAGAATTCGAAAAGAATGCAGGTCAGCGGTCGGTGGGTCGGAACGGGATCTGCGGCATCAGGTCGTCGTCCAGTGCGTACCAGCACCAGGCGTGCCCGCCGACGGCGTACCGGTCGTCGTCGTTCGGCTGGAGGACCTGGGTGGCCTTCTCGTGGCTGTCGCCGCCGAGGTACATCCAGGCGATGAGCAGGACGACCGCGTGCCGGGTGCCGTCCACGGTGCCGTCGATGACGTGCACCGTGTCGATGGAGCCGTGTCCGTACCGGGCGGCGTCGGCCTGGGTGTTGGCTGCGATCTGCCGGACGGTGCCGAGGTCGAACCAGGGCTTCACGTACCCGTCGCTGGCCTGGTCGCTGGGGTCGACGAGCGCCGGGTAGCGGTCGGTCTCGTTCGCGGACACCACGACCTCCACCATCCGGCTCTCGCCGGGCTCGGGTTCGTCGAGCAGCGCGGCGGCCCGGACGAGGTCGACGCGGTACGCCGGCCGCCCGTTGCGGTCGGGCAGCTCACCACACAGCGGACGCCAGACGTCCCGGGTGTCGTCGTCCAGGTAGGCAGTCCACCCGCTCATTTCGTGGATGCCGTTCCCGGCCTCGGTCAAGCCGACAGTCTCGGTGAAGGTGCGCTCGTCGCCGGCCATCGTCCAGTACCGGCCGTTGGGGAACAGTGAGCCGTCCTCGCCTTCGACGAGTTCGACCGCCGCCGCGTCGAACGGGGCGTCGGGTTTGCAGCCGGTCAGGATGTCGCGGACGGCCGCAGCGGTCACCACGGCCATGACGCGGCCGAGCTGCTCGTGCGCACGCTCCGCGTCGTTCAGGGCTGTGTCGACGGCCGCGCCGAGCGCGCTGCTGTTGGGGAGCCGGTAGGCGGGGCGGGGAGGGGTCTGGTCGCTCATGTGGCGTCCTCGTTTCGTCAGGTGGAGGTCAGTGGGTGCGGGCGGCCGGGAAGGTGATCCGGTACAGGCGGTCGGACTTCTCGTCCGGGACGTGCTTCCATCCGGCTGCGGCGAGGTCGGCCGGGGTGGCGTTGTCGAGGGCTCGGCGGAGGACTTCGTCGGCCTTGCCGAGGGTCTCGGTGTCGAACGGGCCGGTGTCGTCGGCGGTGTCGATCTCGTCCTCGCCGGCGACCGAGCAGATCGTGGCGAGGCGGGTGAGGTCGACCAGGGCCGACGTCGCCTCTGGGGCCCGGTCGTGCAGGACGCATGCGGCGGTCCAGGTGGCGACGCCGAGCAGGGTGGCCGGTCGGGTGAGGCCGCACGCGCACTCGGGGTCGTGCCACTCCTCGTAGGTGCCGCAGCGGGGGCACCACCAGGCCTCACTGCTCCACGTCCACTCCCATCCGCCGATGCCGTACAGGCCGTCGCGGTTGGGCTCGATGACGTTGGTGGCGGTGTGGCCTTCCTCGGCCCACTGCCAGCGGACGTGGGCGACGACCGTGCGGGTCTGGCCCTTGCCGTTGGGCTTGCGTCGGCGGGCTGCCTTGCGGGCGGCCCGGGTGGCGATGGCGATCGTGGTGGCCTGTTCAGCTCCCTTTTCCAGGTCTCGCCAGTTGACGCGGATGGCTATGGCGAGCGGCTCGGGGTCCTGGTCGTCGTCCTCGTCGTCCGTGCTGCGCTTCACGTCGCTCTGGATGATGTGGACGGTGTCCCGGCTGTCCGCACGGCCGTCGATGACGTGGATCGTGTCGACGCAGTCGTAACCGTCCTGCTCGGCCATGCGGATCGTCTGGGCGGACAGCTCGCGGGCGACGTCCAGCGTGAAGTAGGGGTTCATCCAGCCGTTCCACCGGTCACGGGGGTCCAGCTGGCATGCGAAGGGGCCGAGGAACTCGTCAAGGTGGACGCGGCTCGCGATCATCTCGTGGGGCATGGTGGTTCGCTCCGTTCGGATATGGGTCCGGCCGGGACCCTGCGGGGTCCCGGCCGGTTGGTCGTGCTGAGAGCAGGGCGGTGTCAGTCGCTGCCCTGTGCGGGGTTGATGGCCGTCGTGTGGTCGTGGCCGGTCTGCTCGCGGTCGTGTTCCATGCCGCGGGGGCAGGTGGCGAGGTGCCCGGTCCATCCCGTCTCGGGGCCGTCGGGGATGGTGCGGAGCACAAAGCAACGGCGGTCGCAGAACTTGCAGTAGTCGCCGGCCAAGTCGTCCTCCTTGTCGGGTGGGCCGGTCAGAACAGCGCGGGCGGCTGTGTGGGCCGCTGGGCGCCGAGTTCGGGGATCTCTTCGCCGGTCTGCTCCAACCACCAGTTCGCGAAGTGGCTTCGGTGGCACCAGGCGTCGGCTGGGGGCAGTCTGTCGAGGCGGTCGAAGCAGAGCAGGACCAGGCGGGCGCCGCCGTTCCGGACGGCCAGGCCGGCGAGTTCGGCATAGATGCGGTCGATGCCGTAGCCGTTCAGGAGGCGCCGGTAGCTGAACTCGTAGGCGTCCTGGGGCAGGTTCTGGGCGAGCAGCTCCCGCGTCGGCGTGATGAGCGTGGCGTGACCGGCCAGCTCGTAGCCGAGCGGGAAGCGTGGGTGGCCCGCGGTCGTGCGGATCGGAGCGCCCATGTCGGGCGTGAACTCCTGGTAGGTGCAGGTGGCGAGATCCATTCCCGTCCTTTTCCTGGATTGCTGTGTTGGTGGTGCCGTAGGGGCCGCCTGGGCGGCCCCCTGTGGTGTGTCAGCCGTTGCAGATGCAGGTCTGACGATTGAAGGGCTCGGTGCCGTACTGCCGGTTCGCGAGTCCCAGGACCTTGGCGAAGACCTGGCAGAGGTCCGCGTTTTCGTCCTTCCTTTCCTGGTTGGTGAGGGTTTCGCGGAGCCAGGGGAGGATGAGGGCCATGTCCTCTCGGGTGAGGATGAAGAGGTCGCCGTTGTTGATCCTCTGAATGACGTCCTGGTTTTCCATGACTCCGCCTCCCTGATGGTGGTTTGTGGTGCTTCTTTCATTCTTTCCGAATCAACTTGCCCTAGCCAGCTTTCACTAACTAATTCGGTAAAGAAACTCAAAAAAACGCAGTTCAGGCGGCGGTGAAAAGGTCGAGCTGGCGGGGCTGCCGCTGGTGCCAGCCGTGGGTCGGCAGCGACCCGCCGGGCTCGGAGGCGACGACCAGGAGCACGGTGCGGACGTTCGTCCCGGACGGCGCGAACGACTCGTCGGGCAGCGGGATGAACTCGCCCTCGGCGAGGGCGATCAGCTCGCGGAACTCGACGGTCGCCCGGTCGCTGTGCCACATCACCGACTCGGGCAGGACCGCGATGAGTACGCCGTCGTCAGCGAGGAACCCGAGCGCGTGCTTCACGTGCTGCACGGCCGCCGCGAACGGCGGGTTCATCAGCACCCTGCGGTAGCCGTGCGGGCAGTCGAGCGGGTCCAGGTCGAGGAAGTCCTCCTCGAGGACGCGGCGCGCGGCGCCCTGCTCACGCAGGACCCGGGCCCGCCGCTCGTCGATCTCCACGCAGTCGACGACCGCGCCACGGCCGGCCGCCGGCCCCACGATCGAGCCGGTCCCGGCCGAAGGCTCCAGGACGCTCATGCCCTCCCTGATCCCCGCGCGCTCCAGGATCTCGTGGACCACGCGCGGCGGCGTCGGGTACCAGCCCTGCTCGAACCGGCTGGGGAACTCGCGGGTGGCGAGGCACGCCCGCATGAACTCCTCCACGGGGAACGGGAAGACGTGCGCGCGGATCGCCGTACGGCCGTCCCACCGGCCGCCGATCTCCTTCAGAACCTTGTTCACCTGCTCGTACTGTGCGCGGTCGAGCTCGAACGGGATCTGCACCCGGTCGCCGGCGATGACCGTGCGGGTGTCGGTGAGGACGTCGTAGACGCCGCTTGGGATCTCCATCGTGGTCCTCCTGGAGGGATAGGGGTCTGGCTGCCTGAACGGGGCTTAGATGAGGGGTGAAGAGGGCGCCCCGTCCGCTGCCTGGACGGGGCGCCCGCGGTGGGTGGTCAGGCGGCTTCGGCCGCGAGGTCGGCTTCGGCGTCCGGGTTGACGGTCAGGCCGCTGGCGCGGACCTCGGCGACCATCTCCGCCTTGCGGAGGTTCGCCATGGCCTTGGTGGCGATGTCCTGGAGGTGCTTGATGCGCAGGCGGTGACCACCGATGCCGCCGGGCGTACCGGCGAGGAGCAGGGCCAGCTCCTCGGGGTCGCTCGCCGCGAGCAGCGAGAGGATCTCTCCGGCCTGGCCCAGCTTGTCGATCTTCCCGACGAGCTTGCTGCGGTCGGCGATGATCCGCTCGCGCTCCTCCTCGGGGAGGTCGAGGGTGCCCGGCAGTGCGTCCTGTCCGCTGTCCTTGCGGGCGGCTTCCGCCTCCTCCGAGAGGACGAAGAACGATCCCTGCTCCTCCTGGCGCTTCTCCTCCGTGTGGAGGGCCTGCGCGAAGGCCTCCGCGTCACGGGCGCTCTTGAAGTCGCCGCGCACCCAACGGCCGAGGAAGCGCACCTGGTTGTCGTTGGACAGCTTGCCGACGTACCAGGCCAGGCCGACCGGCAGCTGGTTCTTGACGAGGGCCTCCTGCGCCTCGGGGCACAGGCGCAGCAGGTCGATGCGCCACTGGACGTAAGCCGGGCTCTTGCCGACGAGTTCGGCGACCTCGTCGACCGTGTACTCGGCGTCCACCAGCTTCTTGAAGGCCTTCGCCTCCTCGACGGCGGTCATGTCGGCGCGGCCGACGTTCTCGGCGACGGCCATCGCGAAAGTCTCGCGGCCCTCGCCGACGCCGTGCATGACGACGGCCTTCATCTGGGTGAGGCCGGCGATCTGGGCGGCCCGCCAGCGGCGCTCGCCCATGATGAGCGTGAACCGCTTCGTGTCCTCGTTGTAGCGGACGTTGATCGGCTGGAGCTGGCCCAGCTTCGCCATGGACTTGGCCAGCTCCTGAAGCCCGGCCTCGTCGAAGTGCTCGCGGGGCTGGCCCGGGTCGCGGTCGATCTTCGCCGTCGGGATCGTGCGGAGCTGCGTCCGCTTGTCGTCGCCGGCCTGCTGGGCGGTCGCCTTCTTCGCCGGGGCCTTGCTCGTGGCGGCCGCGGTCTTCTTCGCGGGTGCGCGGCGCGGACTGCGGCGGGCGGTCGCCTTCTTCGCCGGGGCGTCGTCCCGCGCGCCGAGGCCGTCGGGGGCGGGTCCGGCCGGGGTCGCGGACGGGTCGACGTACTCCTCCGCGTGCTCGGTCTCGGTGGTGGCCTCGGTGGTGGCGGTGGCGGTCACAGCGTGTCCCTTCACTGTCGGGGTGGGGTGGTTTGAACTACTTTCATTCTTTCCGAATCAGCTTGCCCTAGCCAGTTTTGACAACCTGATTAGGCAAAAGAACTTCTAAGAAAACCGCAGGTCAGCAGCCGCAGGAGCCGTTCGCGGCCTTCTCCTGGAAGCAGCCGCCGCAGGTCTTCGCGCGGACCGCGGCGGCCTGCGCGCGGTTGACCGCGCGGCCGCGCTCGCGGTTCACGAACTCGACCTGCTGGTTGTACGCGCTCACGCGCTCCGCGTACCGCTGCTGCTCGGTCCACTGCTGCGCGCCGCGCGCGCGGCGCTCGGTGCTCGGCGTCGCGGCGTCGGCCGCGAGGGCGGCGCGCAGGCCGGCCTCCATGTCGGTCAGCGCGTCGAACAGCTTCAGGTCGATCGGCACCGGCCTGCACGCTGCGACGATCCGGCCGCCGACCGCGCGGAGCGCGTTCCGGTCGAGCTCACCGCGCGTCACCGTCCGCCGGACGTCGATCGCCCAGGCGGTCTGCTCGTCGGCGGCCAGCCGCTTGGCCAGGGCGAGCGCGTCGCCGGCCTCGCCGATCTCGACGATCAGCTCGATCTCCTCGGTGATGCTCGCGGCGTTCATGGCGCTCTCCTCTGGCCGTAACTGGTGGGGTGTTTTGAACTACTTTCATTCTTTCCGAAACAGCTTGCCCTAGCCAGTTTTTGCGAGCTGTTTCGGTAAAAGGACTTCTAAGAAACCGCAGGTCAGCGGGCCAAGATCGCCTCACCGATGGCGGTCAGCGTCACCTTCTGGCCGTTGTAGAGCGACCCGGCCGCCTGCTTCGCCCAGCCCTGGCTGACGACCCACTCGACCATGTCGCGGCGGGGCCTCTCGCCGCGCTCGACGGCCACCCGGCGCTGACCGACCCGCAGCTCCTGGATCGCCACGCCGTTGTCCCGGATGGCCTCCAGGGTGCGCTTCTGCGCAGGGGTCGCCGTCGGGACGTCCGCCGGCGCGGGCGCCGGCTCGGCCTCGGGCTCGGAGGCCCCCTCGCTCGGGGCGTCCTCGTAGCGGTCCAGGAGGTTGTCCGTGTGCTGAAGGAACCGCTGCGCGGCTTCCACCTCCATACGGTCGGCCTCGTTGCGGATCTGGCAGGTGCTGGAGCCGGGCGACCGCGTCAGCAGCTGGCGGGTCAGATCCCTCCGTACTCCGGCCAGGGCCGCGCGGACGCCGACCTTCTCGGCGCACTCCAGGACTCGCCGGTACGGGACGGCCTCGGCGGCGGCGTCCATCGCGGTGCGAATCAGGCTCGTGTCGACGCCCTGGCTGAGGTCCGTCAGGGCCTTGGCGAGCTTCGTACGCGCACCCTCTTCGCGGGTCGTGGCGCTCTCGGCGAGGGATTCGAAGACCTCGGTGAGGGTGGCGACCATGACTTGCTCCCATTCTGTGCAGGTTGGTGCGTTTTGAACTACTTTCATTCTTTCCGAAACGGCTTTCCCTAGCCAGTTTTGACAATCTGTTTTAGCAAAAGAATGGCAAAGAAAGCAGGTCGGCAGCTCACACCTCGTAGCCCTTGCGTCTTAGGTCGGCGACCTTGTTGCTCAACGCCTTGCGGTCCTTCGGGTCTGTGGTCGGCAGGAAGCCCAGGCCCTTGCCCTCCTGGGTCACACGCCACCGCGCCCCGCGTTTCACCACCTCGGCCCCGCTCGCGCGGAGCTTGGCCACCAGCTCGTCGGTCTTCTTCGACGCCATGTGCTCGGTCCTTCCTTCGTGCAGTGGGGGTCGGCCCGGCGGACGCCGGGCCCGTGGGGGCCGTCAGGCGGCGCGCGCCGAACGGCGCCGGTCGTAGCAGTCGCGGCAGACGCTGTACGTGCGGAACCTCCGGCCCTTGCCGGGGATCCGGTCCTGCACGCAGTGCAGGCGCTCGTGCCCCGGGGCCTTGCACTCCGTCTCGGTGCACTCCTCCGTGCGCGGCTCCTTGTGGCCGATCGCCCGGTGATAGTGCGCCTGCCAGGCGGAGAACGGCTCTGGGCTGTACCAGCCGTCGGTGTCGGCCAGGCCGTCGTCCACGTACCGGCCGTAGGCGGCGCGCTCCGCGTCCTCGTCGCACACGTGGCCGGTCACCTCGGCTTCCACCACGGCCGCGTCGGCGGCCGTCGCCAGGCAGTCGTCGCAGACCTGCTCGCCGTCCATCAGAGCGGGCTTCTCACCACAGTCCGCGCACGGCACGTACTTGTTGTCGAACGGCGAGTGGTACGCGCACACGTGGCGGCCCTGCCAGGTGTGGATCGCCATCGCCGGCCCCTCGCCGTTGTAGTTGCAGCTGAAGGCGCGACCCAGGCTGTCCTTCGGTCGGCAGGGGATGTCGTCGGGGGCGAAGCGCAGTCCGGCGGTGATGTAGGGGAGGAGGTTCGTCATGGCGATCTGCCCCTTCGCGGCTGGTAGGTGCGGTTTGAACTACTTTCATTCTTTCCGAAACAGCTTGCCCTAGCCAACTTAAACAAGCTGATTCAGTAAAGAATCGTCAAGGAAACGCGCAGGTCAGGCGGCTTCGGCGGCTCCGGAGACGAGGCGCTCGACCTGGTGCAGCGCGCGGGCGATCGCCATGGCGGCTGCCGCGTCATCCCGCGCCTTCACCAGCGTCCGCCGGTGCTCCACCGCCCGCTTCCACATGTCGCCCTCGGCGAGCGTGTCGCCGCAGGCCACCATGGCGTTCGGGCCCATCCCCCACACGATCATGTTGACGGCGCAGCCCGCTGCCGCGATCGGGTCGATCTCCTGCGCGAACCACGTCATGCGGGCCGGGTCGATGCCCATGCTGCGCACGTGGTTGACGGCCGATCGGAACATGCCGCCGGTGCCCGCGCACGGGTCGAGGACCGAGTAGCCCTCCCGGATCTGCTCCGGGTCGTTCCCGAGGATCTGGGCGGCCATCATGTCGCACACCTCCGGTGGCGTGTGGTACTCGCCCAGGCCGGACCGCGCGGACTTGTGCCGCAAGGCAGTGACCGCCCACGACATCAGGTCGACCTCCGCGTTCCACGCCGGATCTTCGCGCCCGGTGTGGTCGAGGGCGTTCGCGTTCAGCGCCGCATGGAACGTGGCCCGGATGGCGGCCAGCTCGTTCTTCGTGAACTTCTCCTCCTCCGCCCAGCGGAACAGCACCGAGGCGGTGTCGATCAGGTCGGGGCGCCGCATCCACCAGTAGGCGGCGACCTCCCGCACGCAGGCGATGAGCTGCTCGGCATCCAGGCCCCGGAAGAAGTCGGCGAGGAGCCGCGGGTGCCCCTTCTGCGGCCACAGCGCCAGGGTGGCGACGATGCCCACAGGGATCTCCATGCGGTTCCCGCCGTGCGAGCCGTGCCAGGCGTCCGCGACGGCCTCGCCGAAGGTGGGGCCGTCGGCGGGGCGGATGGCGAACTCCAGGCGGCGCCGGGCCGGGGCCGGTTCCGCCTCGGGGATGAGGGCCGGCTGCTGCGGCTTCGGCTGCGGCGGTCTCGCCACGGCGCTCGCGTACTGCCCGGCGGTCGGCTTCGGCAGGGTGATCGTCTTCTCAGGCTTGGGCGCTTCGGGCTCGCCGAGCTCGGCGAACAGGTCGAGCTGCTCCATGGGTTCCTCCGTGCAGGCATGAGTCAGGCCCGGCACCATCGGGTGCCGGGCCTGTGGGGTCGGGTGGTCAGATGCGGGTGGCGGCCATGGCGGCGTCGACGACGCCGATCGTCTGGCCCCAGGTGTGAATTCGGTGCCGCCGTAGCCGAGGTGGCCGGTGATCCGCGCCTTGCTCGGCGTGGCTTCGCCGGCCTCGTCGGTGCCCATGCCGGGCTCCCGTTCTCTGCTGGTTGGTGTGGTTTGAACTACTTTCATTCTTTCCGAGACGGCTTGCCCTAGCCAGTTTTAACAAGCTGTTTCGGCAAAAGAACTTCTAAGAAGTCGCAGGTCAGGAGCCCATCAGCGTTCAGGTCGAGGGGTGGTCAGTGGTCTGCGAGGTGCGCGCGGAGCGCCTCGGCGGCAGCCCGTACACGTTCGACCGTCCAGCCGGACCCGGTCAGTGTCAGTCGGGCCCGCTCGTGCCTCGGGCCGTCGACGGCGACGACCTTCACACTCATGCTCGCGACGTCGACGCCGATGTGGACGTCGCCGGCGGCCGGCGGTGTCATCTCCCGTGCCTGCCGCCAGTGGACGGGGACGCGCTCCTCGTCGGCGCCGTCCGGGCCGGGGCACGCGTGGGAGATCGCGTTCAGCAACTCCTCGCTGTGCGTGCACTCGCCATGGTGGTGAAGGAGCGCGATCCCGGTTCCGTTCACTACAAACGCATGCCGGGTGAAGGACGGCCGCTCGCGGGTGGTGATGGCGCAGCCCCACGCGGGGACGCGCGTGGTGCGCTCCAGCCAGAAGCCCTCACCGTGCTCGTCGACGTACGGGCGGCCGAGGTCCCACCCGTGCACGCGGGCGGCTTCTTCCCGGACCCACGGCCTCCGGTTGCGGTAGTCGCGGTCGTCGGGGCCGGTCGTGACCCACAGGCGCCAGCCGTCCGGCCCGGCGTTGAACACCGCGTCGTCCATTGCGTAGATCGGCTCGATGCGCACCAGAACCCGGGGGGCGTTCACCTCCACGGTGGTGGGCTGCTCGTTGATCGCCTTCCGCAGGGCGCAGCCGTCGCAGTCGCCGCGGTTGACACAGACGCCGAACCCGCCCCAGCGGGCGCGTCGCGTGTCCTGGGATTCCAGGAGTGCGCCCCAGCGTCGAGGGCGCAACGCGCACTGAGCCTGGAAGCCGAAGTGGGCGTTGAGGCTGAGCCTGTTCCAGCCTTTCCCATCGGGTCCGCCGGCCGGGGCCTCGGGTGCGGGCAGGTAGATCGGCACGTCCCTGTCTCCTCTCTCGTCGCTGCCGGTCAGGCGTTCTGCTCGGGGTGCTCGCCGCCGTGCTCCTCGATGAGCGCCCGCACGTCCTCCACGGGCACCTCGTAGAAAAGGCGTCCGTCGTCGGGCTCGTCGCCCTCGGTGAGCAGCAGCTCCCAGCTGTCCTCTTCGAGCCAGCCGTCACCGTCCCCGGGCTCGACGCCCTCGGGCAGGTACACCTCCAGGTGCGTGTACGGGCCCGCGTAGTCGGCGGGCTGGCCGCCGCTGCCGGGGCAGGGCAGGCAGGCCACCCCCGGCCCGGCGCTGACCATGACGCTGAGGCCGTCGGCGAGGCGGATCGTGACCGGGGCGGCCGCGGTGCCGGTGGCGGCGACCTGGTCGAAGCGCGGAGTGCTCATGGCGTGGTTCTTCCTTTGCTCGTGGCGGGGGCCGGCCCCAGGTCGGGGCCAGGCCGGGAGAGGGTCAGCGCGGGTAGCAGTCGGCGTGCATGAGGAGCCAGCAGGCGAGGTTCAGTGCCGCGTTCGCGCACTCCTCGGCGAGCGGCAGGCCGGGCCGCGCGCTGAACGGCTCGTCGATGTAGCTGCCGTCGGCCGCGTACAGGGAGGCCGTCCAGGGCTGGGTGTGCTGGTCGGCGGGGCGCATGGCGTCCTCCCCGGAGTGGAGGAACACCCTCGGCCCAGTGTGGGCGTCGCCCTCGTCGGCCGTGCGGTCGACGGCGACCAGGACGTACGTGACCCCTCGGTCGTTGACGAAGAAGGAGGGGATCCCGAAGACGGCCAGGGCGGCGCGCAGCATGTCGCCCTCGGTGGGGCCACCGGACGCTGCGGCCTTGGTCGCGGTCTGGAACAGTCTGGTCAGCCCGTCCTTGGGCTCGCCGGTCAGCCCGGCGGAGATGAACGCGGACCGCAGGACGGCGTCGTCGTACGTGGTCAGCTTGGTCATCACCTTCTCGGTGACCTCCAGGTGCGGCTCACACGCGGCGAGGCCGAGTCCGCTGCTGGCCTCAACCGAGGTGGCGGCCTGGGTGGTGCGGCCGAGGATCTCGCAGGCGACGCACGGCATCGTGAACCAGCTCGGGAAGCCGCGGACGTGGATGGTGAACGTGATCATTGGGGTGCTCCTATCTGGGGTCGGGCGGGTCAGCTGGCGAGGTCGGCGGGGGCCTTGCCGCGGTTGCAGGGCCGGTCGTTGTCGACGGCGACGGCGGCGGCCAGGCGCTCGTGCTTGCGGTGCAGGGCGATCAGCCCGGCGAGGGCGGCGTTCAGGACCTCGTCGTCGCGGGCGTTGAGGTGGTTGTGCTCGACGATCGCGAAGCGGCGGGCGCGCAGGTCGGCGTCCTCGCGGGCGAGCTGCATGCTGACCGCGTTCAGCGGCTGCATCTCCGGCAGCCGCCCGCTGACCGGCGCGGTCACGTAGCCGAGGATCGCCGCCGGGATCATGAAGTCGTGCCCGGTAAGCAGCTCGGTGGCCTCGCGCAGGGCGTCGGCCGCCGGCTGCGGGAACTGGCCGGGCTCGTCGACGGGGGACGATTGGATGGCGATCGCCGCGTCCTCGATGGCCCCGGCGAGCGTCTCGATCATGTAGCGCTGCGGGTGGTACGCGCGGCCGCGCACGACGGCGGCGAGCTGCATCAGACGGCGAGCGGTGGCGACGTACGGGGACATCTGCGGTTCTCCTTCGTGATCAGGCGGCGGCCACGTACTGGGCGGCCACGGCGTGGTAGCAGCGGACGGAGCGCAGGCCGGCCGGGCAGTTGCACTGGCCGGTGGCGGCGGTCCGGTAGACCTCCGTGCCGTCGTCGGCGACGACGAGGAAGATCCGGTTCTGGCGAAGCGGAATGACGGCGCCGAGCTCCAGGAGTTCGAGGGCCCTGGCGACCTGCCACTTCGGGTTGGTGGTGTCGATCCGGGCGTTGCGGCGGACCTTCAACCGGCACTTCGGGCCGTAGCCGTCGGGCGAGGGCTTGCGGAGCGGGCGGCGGCACTTCAGGCACCTGCCGTGCTCGGTGGCCTTCGTTGCGCGCATGTCCCGCTCCGTCTCAGTGGTGGTGGTTTGAACTACTTTCATTCTTTCCGAATCAGCTTGCCCTAGCCAGTTTTAACAAGCCGATTCAGTAAAGGTGCCGCAAAGAAAACCGCAGGTCATGGGCCTGCGGCTGCCTCGCCTACTGCCTTTCGGGCCGCTTGCAGTCGTCGTGCCGGTAGCAGTTACAGTGCCCGCAGCCGACGCACATCCAGTCGGCTTCCAGACCGCACCGGCCGCAGCCGCCGGTCAGCTCCAGCTCCAGGGCGTCGACGAGGATCAGCCGGTCGATCGGGTTCTTCGGGTTCAGCGCCATCGGTGCTCTCCATTTCTCTCAGGCGGTGGGGGCGGACAGGGCCCGCTCGACGGTGACGACGTCCCAGGCGGCCGTCGCGAGGGGAACCGCGAAGGTCCACTGCTCGCGGTAGGTGCGTCGGCGGTCGTCCTCGGTCGCGCCGTGGACCAGGGCCCACCACTCGCCCTCGACCTCGTCCGCCCCCGTTGCCCGGGTGCCGGTATCGACGACGTTCAGGCGCGCGCCGAAGGCGTGTAGGACGTCACCGGGCTCGACCAGCATGCGCGGCACCTCGATGGGCACCGGGCGGCCGGACGCGATCCTGGCCGTCTGAGCGGCGGGCACGTCAGCGAGCGCGTAGCCCAGCTCGATGGCAACCTGCTCGGCGTGCTCGACGCTGGCCGTGTACCCGCCGCCGCAGTAGTCGCGGGCGGGCTTGCCCAGGTGGGCGTAGGCGTTGAAGTCGCCGTACTGCTGGGTGATGGCAACGGGCTGGATGACGACGACGATGCCTACGACGTGCTCGGACTCGACGACCAGGACGTCGCCGTCGGCGACCTGCTCGCGGTCGGCGGCGGTGCGGGCGTCGGCGCTGCTTGCGAAGTGCCACACCTTCGGGCCGACCGCCTGGGCGGCACGGGCCTTGTCGGCGGCTTCGGCGAGCTGGCCGAACTGGTATGCGGCTGCGGCCAGGGGGGAGGCGGCAGCGAGACGCTCGGCGTAGGTGCTCATGATCGGTTCGTTCCTCTCCGGGAAGGGCTGGCCGCCCGCCGGGAGCGGGCGACCGATGAGGCTGGGCTTACTGGGCGCGCTCGATGATCCGGATCGTGTCGGTGTAGAGGCTGTCGACGCCCTTGCCGTCGCTGACGACCGTGCGTTCGCGGCCGTCGCTGCCGGTGCCGTGGGACCAGGGCTTGCGATCCAGTCGGCACCGGAGGACGGAGCCGTGGGTGCTTCCGGCTGCGACGCCTTCGACGAGGTCGCCGGGCTGGAGGTCGAGTTCGTCCGTGGTGGGCACGGGCCCTTCCTTCCTGTCTGGGGATGGTGTGTGGTGCTGCTTCCATTCTTTCCGAATTGGATTGACCTAGCCAGCTTTCACAATCATATTCAGTAAAGTGATCGCAAAGGTTCGACGTCTCCGCCGATGTTCAGCCAGTTTGGTCAAACCGTCTCGTGAAAGACTGGAGCCATGCCCAAGCCCTATTTCGGCAAGCAACCGCTGCCCGAGTACAAGCCCAGTGACACCGTCCGCGCCGCCCTCAAGGCGTGGGAGGAGGCTCTCCAGCGGGAAGAGGAGACGCGCCATGCTGCCCGCAAGGCACTGGCCGAGGAGCTGAAGGCTGACACCGATCTCCCATACGCGGCCGTCGCCAACCACCCGCTCGTGCCGTGGACCGAGGCCACCCTGCGCATCATCGGTACCGAGTACGGCGTCCCGCCCCGTCAGCCCAACAAGGCCAAGAAGCAGGACTAGCGCCGACAGCAGGAAGGGCCGCACTGGAGTCGTCCAGCGCGGCCCGTCGCCGTTCCCGTCAGCCCGTCTTGACCCAGACGCCGATCAGCAGGGCTACCACGATGCAGACCGAGGCGACCTTCTCCCAGGTCTCCAGGTCGCTCCACCGGGTCGGCGCGTACTGGACGGGGATGATCTCCTCGCCGTCCGGGTGGTGACCGCCGTGGAAGTCGTTCCGGTGGTCCCGGCCTTCGGCGCGGGCTTCCGTCTTCGTCTCGACCGGCTCCGACGTCGTGCGGCACTGCGGACACCGGTACGCGTACGGCCCGCCTACGGGCGCCCTCCTCACTCGCGTCTCGTCACCGCTCATGATGGAGGACGCTGCCCTCAGCTGGCCCATGGTTCCCTGCCTTTCACGCCGCTTACGGACTGTTCGGTTCGCTGCGCCGGCCGGTCATTCGACGTCTTCGCGGCGCTCTATCACCCACGCGGCCGGGCCACGATCGGGGTCGTTCTTCACCCGGTATCCGCGTGCGTCGTCCTCTTCCGTCCATCCCTCGGGGAGCCTCCGCGGGGGTCTCCGGTCGCTCTTCGGGACACTCTTCACCCTCGGAGATTTCCGCAGGTCAGGGCCACTCTCCGGTGGCGGAGAGTGGCCCGGAGAGTCCTTCTGGGGCCCTTCAGGGGAGGGGAGCGGGGGCAGCTGGCTGCGGTGCACTCCAGCCCGCCCGGCGATCCCCCTTGCCCGGAAGGTGCGGGAGGGGTCGAAGCCTGCCTGTACGAGCACCTTCCGCAGCTGCATGTCGTCGGCCTCGGCGAGGCCCGGGAGACGCACCCGCATGGCCGGTCGGAGGACCCCCAGGTGGACCCCGTTGTCGTCGCCGATCAGCTCCCGGATCAGGGCCGTCAGCGGGGGCTCCGCTGAGGCCTCCACGGGGGCCTCGGCGGGGGTCTGGTCGACGGCCTCGATGGGAGTGTCCGCGGGGGCCTGCTCGGAGGGCCGGCGCAGCCATTGGGCGAGGCCCTTGCGGCGGCCGGTCGGTGCGCTGGCCTCCGGGGTCTTCTCGGTCGGCTCGGGCTGTTCCTTCTTGGCCTTGCCCAGCTTGCGGTCGAAGAAGCCCAGGCCGGTGATGGCGGCGGCCAGGAACCACAGCTGGACGACAACGACCAGCGCGAAGGCGCCGAACTGCTGCACCGTGTGGACGAGTGCGAGGAAGAGTGCGACCACTCCCCCGAGCCGGACCGGGATCGAGAACTTCTCCCCGTAGGCGCCGGTCAGCCAGCCGGTCAGCAGGCCGGCGAGGATGCGGTTTCCCTTCCAGCAGGACCGGACCAGTGTGGCGATCCCGGCGAGGGCGCGGACGCCGAGCCAGGCCGCAGGCTTACGGCCCGCTGCCACGCCTCGGCGGGCGAGGCTGAATGCGGCCTTCGGGTCGGCGTACGGGCGCAGATCCGGGATCACCAGTGCGGGGATCTTCTCCCGCCTCTCCCCCGGCTCAGGCTCAGGCTCGCCGGGCTCACGAACGACGGGCTCAGGCTCGTGAACCTCGTGAGCCTGAGCCTGGTCGGCCGTAAGCCCGGCGGCGAGCTGAGGCTCGCCGTCCGGGCCGGGCGCGTGCGTCGTGGTGGTCATGACGCGAAGTGCTCCGCGATTGCATGGATGCGCTGAGCCAGGGTGCCGAACCCGCCGCCTGCGCCCGCCATGAGGTGAACCAGGATGATGCCGATCACGGCGACCTGCCGCCGCGTGAGCCCGACCCAGGCCAGGAACACCAGGACCAGCAGCACGAGGCCCGAAAGTGTGATCCCGGGCAGGACAGCGTGCGCCAGGCCGACGCCGTCCCCCATGATCAGCTGGGGGACGATGTTGAACGGCCATCCGGCCGCCGTGTACGAGGTACCGGCGAGCATGGCGAGGCCGAGCGTCCACCACCAGCCGAGCGGCTTCGCCTTACCGGCCTTCTGCTCCTTGGTGCCGAGGATCAGCACCGCGGTGAGCACGACGGCGAAGGAGACGATCCCGAGCGTGGGGATCAGGGCTTTCACTGTTCTGTCCTTTGCTTTGCGAGGGGTGGCGGGTCAGGTGTTGGGCTTGCCGTACAGCAGGGCGCCGACGATGAGACTGACGGTGAGGCCGCGGGTCGCCCAGGCGATCAGGAACCAGGACCGGCGGGTGGCGCGGTCGAGGCTGAGCGCGATGACCGCTGCGACGCCCCAGAAGTAGACGTCGGGGTTGTCCTGCAACGGGCCGCTGTGCTGCGCGACGCTCGCCGTTGCATCGCGGGCGAACTGCGGGATGCCGAAGTACCAGCCTGCGGCGAAGCCGCTGCCCGCGTACAGCACCCACTTCCGGTGCTTGGGGATCGCCCCGATCAGCTCTGCGAGCGACCGCTTCTCGACGGAGCGGTGGAGCGGGACGGGGGTCGCGAACGGCGGCCGGGTGGGCTCGCGGTCCGGGCGGCGCAACCGCGCGGTCCACTTCCCCCGTCGCTCCTCCCCCGCCGGTTCGTCGTCCTCTTCGGCGTCCTCTCCGTGGTCTTCGCCCAGGTCATCGGGCTCGTCGACGTCGCCCGGGTCGGAGTCCTTCCGCACCATGCGCAGGCGGGGGCGGCGCGGCGTGGAGGCCTCGTCGGCGTCGTCGTCTGCCTCGGCGGGCGCGGGCTCCTCCCCCGGGCCGTCGTCCTCCTGGACGTCGCCGGTGTCGAGGTCGGGCTTCCTGGTGCTCCACCAGTCCGGCAGCCGGGGCACGCTGGCCCGGCGCGTGCCGGGCCCCCCGACATCCGGCTGGTAGTCAGGCATGGGTGGGATCTCGGCGGCGGGCGCGGGCTGCGGCTCCTCGTCGTCGGCGGCGTGGCCGGCGGGGCGGACGCCGAGCTTGCGCAGCGCGGTACGGACCGCAGCCTCGTCGTCGAGCTCACTCATGGCTGGGGTCCTCGGGTCGCCTCTGCGGGCTGGGGGCCGCCGCCGTCTGCGGGCCCGTCAGGTCGTACCGGTGTGGGACGCGGGGCAGGCCCGGTCACACCGGCTGCGAGCGTCAGGTGCGACGGGGGGCGGCCGATCGGATGCGGCGTTGGACGGGGGAGATCCGGCGTCGGACTTGCCGTCGAACGTGTGGGAACCCGCATCGGACTTGCCGTCGAACTGGTCGGAACCGGCGTCGGACCGACCCTGTAGGCGATGGGGACCGTCGTCTGCGCGGTGCCATGTGCAGGCCACTGACCAGGGTCACAGCGTGTGATCCAGAACCGTTCGATCGTCGGACGCGTGTGCATCGGCACGGCGCCGGCGTCCCACACCTTCCGGTAGATCCCGGCGACGATGAGCAGCGCGGATCGCACGGCATCCGACAGGTTCATACCCGTGGCGAGCATCGTCTCAAGGTCGTCATACATCTGGGCGTCGACCTTGACCGAGGCGTTCTTACCGACGGCGGGCGGTGTGGTCATGGTGTGATCCTTTGTGCTCGGTCGGACGTGAAGCCGGGCCCTCGTCGGGGGTAGTCGAGGACCCGGCCGGTCAGGGGGCGGTCAGCGGCGGCGGCTGAACAAGCCCTTCTTCTCGAAGGCGAACTTCGTGCCGTCACCGCGGTCGCCGTTGCGCACGACGGACGCGCGGTGTCGGCTGCGGCGGCCCGCCGCCAGGTCGGCTTCGCGGCCTCGCCGGCGGGCGTTCTTGTCCTGGTCGCGGATCCGGGCGTACGGGCCGACGGCTGGCGTGTAGGTCGGGCCGCCCGTCAGCGCCTCGCGGATCCGGTCGAGACGCTCGCCCATCAGGCGCCCACCGGCCCTGATCGCGAAGGTCCCTGAGTGCGCTCCCGGACCTGCTTCAACTGCTGCCAGGCGGCAACCCCCTGGGCGCGGTCGTCGCGACCAGCCCGGTCCTGCTGGCAGGCCTCGACCGTCGCGGGCTGGGTGGCTATCGGGTTCGGCGTGCGTGTGCTGATCCGGCGGGTCACCGGCGGCCCCCCGTGGTGTTGCGGGCGGGGATACCGCGGGTCTGCTCCGAGGCCGGCGCCTTCTGGCCTTCGAGCAGCACGGACTGGTAGGTCGATCCGGTCCGGTTGCCGGACTGCGCCGGTCCGCCTTCGCCCGTGCTCGTCGCGCGGCTACGATCGCGCATGTTCGTCCTCCTGGTAGCTCAGGTGGTCGGACTGGCGCCGGGCGGGCCTCTCACAACTCCGCCCGGCGCCGTTCTGTTGACGGCTACGGACAGCTCCAGTCGCTGGGTGGGACCACGGGGCTGGAGCTGTCCGCGTAGAGACGGTTGGCCGCCTCTCCCGTCGAGCGTATGGCATGCCATACACTCGCGGCAAGCGGCCCGCCGCGCGAAGGGACGGGCATGGCTGACGAGTTGGCCGAGGAGACACAGAAGGTGATCGACGCCCTGGAGGCGATCGAGCGGATCGCGGACCCCGTTGCTCGCGCCGCAGCGATCAGCGACGTGCTGAAGTACGTCGAGAAGTCCGAGCCGCGCTGGCGCGATCTGCGGCGCGACGTCGTGTTGAACCTGCGATCCGACTCGGTGCCGTACCGGAGGATCGCCGCCATGATCCACACCTCCCTCGGCACAGTGCAGAGCATCGAGCGCGGCCACGCAGGCGCCTGGCGAACCAAGCCGCGCACGAAGCCCGGGAAGGGAGGAGAGGAAAGTAGTGGGGGTACAGCAAACAACGACTAGGGGACCAGCCGAGACTGTGGTCGGCTAGCTGTCCGTTCTCACAGAAGCCAGTCCCTGTCTCATCCAATCCAGTCGGGATACGGCTGGCTTCTCCGTCTCCCCCCAATGCGGGAATGGTGCCCGACGCCCGGTACTCATGGGTGGCGATCGCGGGGGGACGCATTGAGCATGTGTGCTCAGGGGAGTTGAGTACGCGACCGGATCACCACACGCGGGGCGGTGCGCTGGGATGAGGACATGAACCCCGCTCCGCAGCCCGGCGCAGCGCGCGTCGTCACCAGATGGTCCGTAGCCGGACTCGTCCTGCTCGTGCCGACCGTCGTCGTCGCGTGGATCGCCGTTCTCAGCACCTATCGCGGCGGCCGCTGCCTGACGTACGGCGAGCAGTGCTCGACGGTCCCGGGCGAGGCCCTCTGCGGCTGCTTCTGGGGCGCCCTTGCGGCCGGTCTTCTGGCACTGGTGTGGCCCCGAGCCAGGTGGACGGGCGCCAGGGTGGGGGTCGTCCTGCTGCAGTGGGGCGCTCAGATCACGCTGGGCGCGCTCATCCTCAGTGGCGCGTGACGTCCCCCTCCGCAGGCCACGCCGATGGTCCGTGTGCTCTCACCGAAACCAGTCGGCGTGGCCCGACTCGCGTCGACTGGATTGGATGAGACTGCGACTGACTTCGTTGAGAACAGACAGCAGCTGTCCTGTCTCAAACGGTCGTGGGCAGAGCGAGGTCGGTGACGTGCGATGCCCACGATCGTTTGAGACAGGCGCGGGTTCTTGTCTCATTTGATCGTGGGCATTCTGTGCGAATCGGTTCGGGCTGATCTCTGAAGGGCTTGGTCCTAGGTGGGGCTGGGTTGGCTGCTCGTTCGTGAGACCGCGTACGCCCCGCCGTCTGACAGATTCAGCCGATCCACTGACGCCAGCGAGGTTCAGGCGACTTGCAGCGGCCCGCACCAACCGCGAACCAGTAGGCCGCATCGGTGCGTTGCTCGGCAGTCCATTGCTTCCAGTTCGCGATGGTCATCAGCGGGTTCCCGCGGCTGTCGGAGCAATGCTCATGACCTGTGGATCGGTCTCTGGTTGGACGCGAAGGCGTACCTTCCCGAGTGATCGACTTCTGGTCATCGAGTAGGCCGACGTTGCACCGTCGGTCGGGAAGGCATGCCCCGTGCTGAGCGTAGTGAATGCCGATGGAACGACCGAGATCGGCTCTCTGATCGACGACATCGTCCGCGAGGGTGCGAGGCGGATGTTGGCCGCTGCTCTGGAAGCTGAAGTCAACGCCTATATAGCTGAGTTGGCCGATCAGCGTGACGAGAACGGGCGCCGCCTGGTGGTTCGCAACGGCTATCACCAGCCGCGGAAAGTCACGACCGTGGCCGGGGAGGTAGAGGTGAAGGCCCCGCGGGTGAACGACAGGCGCGTCGACGAGGCCACCGGCGAGCGGAAGCGGTTCTCCTCGGCGATCCTGCCTCCGTGGTGCCGCAAGTCTCCGAAGATCAGCGAGGTGCTGCCGCTGCTCTACCTGCACGGCCTGTCCTCCGGCGACTTCGTGCCCGCGCTGGAGCAGTTCCTCGGCAGTTCCTCGGCAGCTCCGCCGGGCTCTCGCCGGCAACCGTGACGCGGCTGACGGCCCAGTGGCAGGCCGACCACCGGGCATTTGGCGAGCGCAATCTGTCCGTCGTCGACTACGTCTACGTCTGGGCCGACGGCATCCACCTGCGCATACGTCTGCAGGAGGCGAAGTCGTGCGTCCTCGTGCTGATGGGTGTGCGCACGGACGGCACCAAAGAGCTGATCGCTATGGCCGAAGGCTACCGCGAATCCGCCGACTCCTGGGCCGACTTGCTACGGGACTGCGCACGACGGGGCGTGCGTGCTCCCGCCCTCGCGGTCGGCGACGGCGCCCTGGGCTTCTGGAAGGCCCTGGCCGAAGTGTTCCCCGAGACCCGCCATCAGAGGTGCTGGGTTCACAAGATCACCAATGTCGCGAATGCGCTGCCGAAGTCCGCCCAGCCCGGTGCGAAGAAGGCCCTCCAGGAGATCTACAACGCCGAGGACCGCGAGCACGCCGTAAAGGCGATCGCTGCGTTCGCGAAGACCTACAGCGCGAAGTTCCCCAAGGCCGTCAAGAAGATCACTGACGACGTGGATGAGCTGCTGGCCTTCTACGACTTCCCCGCCGAGCACTGGATTCACCTGCGGACCACGAATCCGATCGAGTCGACCTTCGCCACCGTCCGGCTGCGGACCAAGGTCACCCGGGGCGCGGGCAGCGCGGCTGCTGCCCTTGCCATGGTCTTCAAGCTCGTCGAGTCCGCCCAGGCTCGCTGGCGGGCCGTGAACGCACCCCACCTCGTCGCCCTCGTCCGCGCCGGAGCCCGCTTCGAACGCGGCCAGCTCGTCGAACGCCCCAGCAGCCAGGCCCCGTTCACGGCAGCCTGAATGATCACCACCGCGTGATCCGTCAACCGAGAGGTAATGATGAGGCTGTTGCTGAGCTCCTGGTTCCTGACCCCCGGCAGCCGACCGTCGGCACTGCCCGCCACCCTGGCCACAGGCAGAGCGGGCATCGTCTTGAACGCACTCGACGAGTACGGTCGCTCACGCGCCCGCGACTACGCCCGCGAGAGCCGCACCCTGGAAACCTTCGGCTACATCTGCGAAGAACTCGATCTCCGCGACTACTTCACCGCCCCCGAGGAACTCCCCAAACGCCTGGACGGCCTCGACCTCGTCTGGGCATTGGGCGGCAACGCGTTCGTCCTGGCCCGCGCCGTGGCCCAGGCAGGACTTCGCAATGCCCTCCAAAAGCAGCTGCATCGGCCCGAGTTCACCTACGGCGGCTACTCGGCAGGAGCCTGCGTCGCCGGACCGGACCTCCAAGGCATCGACCTCATCGATGACCCAACCATCCTGCCCAAAGGCTATCCGCCGACTACCGCACCGGAGTGCCTCTGCCTGGTGCCCTACCGGATCGTTCCCCATTGGCGATCCGAACACCGTGACACGGAAGGCGCGGAGCGAGTCGCCACCCATCTCGCCGAGCGCGGGCTGTCGCACCATTGCCTGCGCGACGGGGAGGCCGTGAACGTCCATGACACCACCAGGCCGGTCACCTGGCCGCCATCTTCTTGATCGACAGGTCTTGACTATTACTCCATGTTGATGTATTGCCGTACAAACGGCGAGAGGCGGGCCACGTCCTCGTCGCGGACGTCGAAGCCGTCCGCCCGCAGCTGGTTCACCGCAGCGTCCATGTACCTGGTGTTGAAGAGGGCGACGGCGTTGAGGACCAGGCCGAGCGCGCCGAGCTGGTCCTCCATGGACACGTCGACGCCGGACGGGTAAACAAGCATGCAAAGCCTCTGGTGGAGACGGTTCTCTTGGTCGAAAACCCATCTACCAGGGGCTTCACCCCCATGTCAGGCCAACTGGCAGACTGCCAGGACAGGTTGAACTCCTCATTGACCACCGGTCTGGCACATGCAAACCCGAAACATCATTTAGTCAGCTGGTTGCCCTGACAGGTGCACTGCTGCGTCCGTGGGGTTGACCGCTGAGCTCGGCATCCAGCGTCTCCTGAGCCACGCGCATGGCCTCGGCGTACACGGGGTCCTGCAGCCGCTTCCACATTTCGATCTCAGAGACGTCCTCAATGCAGCTGACTACCCACCAAATATTGCCGAAGGGGTCCTTGATGCGCCCTCCGCGCCGTCCGAAGGCATCGTCCGCCAGAGCAGTGACGACCTGGCCGCCGGCTTCGACGGCTTGTGAGAACGTCGTGTCCGCGTCGGCGACGAATACGCGCAGAAGGCTCGGCATGGTGGGCCAGTCCACGTGCCGGTCGAAGGCCAACACCACGGTGTCGCCGACTCGGATCTCACCGTGACCAATCAAGCCGTCCTCGGTCGACACCCGCCCGAGCTCCTCACCCCCGAACGCCTGGGTGACGAAGTCGAAGAATGCCCCCGTGTCGTCGGTGACGACCCAGGAAGCAACGGTGGTGTAGCCCTCCGGCGCGGCGCTGGCCTGCTCAGACATCACGGTCCTTTCGCTGATGTTGGTTGCCAGCAGCGACGCTAAGTGGCAAATAGGCCAGCTCCTGTCCTAAACACCGACGCGTTGGGGTCGCAACCGGTCCTACCTCACGTCTACTCCCAATGCTCTCGCCACCTCTTCGCCCTCCCCTCGGCCACGTCAACCTGAGGTTGGAAAAGGATGACTCTCTCGGCATAACCAAGTCCCACTGCAGAAGGCCTGAATCAACCTGAGTGGGGAGTCGGTCGTCCGCCTGTTCCTACAGGTCCGCTACGAGAAGGCGGTAGCCCACGTCCAATGTTTCGCGGTCGAGCAGGTCAGCATGCTGTTCGTACCACAGGCCGGATGACAGGTCGCTGGACAGCCGGGTCAGGCCCGGGCGAAGGACCTCCTCGCCGGTTTGGGCAAGCATCGAGATGCCTGCTCGTACTTCCGGATCGAGGTATGCCTCAGGTCGGCGCCAGAATGCGGCACCGAATCCGTCAGTGCAGTCGTGCGGGACCAGGACCTTCTCGATGCGGGCGCCTCCCAGCAGCGTGACTAGTCGGTCGATCAAGACCGCCCGTGTGTCGTCGAATGCGGCTACCTCCGGCAAGTACTCATCCAGCAGCCAGAACCTGCGGAAGATGGTCTGATCCCACGTGAAGATGACGACGCGCTGCCGCGCGATACGAAGGAGTTCCCCGATGCCCGCTTCCAGGTTCGTCCAGTGGTGCACGGTCAGTAGGGCCATCGCCGCGTCAGCCGATTCGTCGGCGATGGGGATCGACTCCGCGGATGCCTGCAGGGCCCGCGCAGATCCGGCCGGACGTTGGGCAATCATCACTGCACTTGGTTCAACCGCCAGCACCGTTTGCGGTGGTTCGTAGGAGCCGGCACCAGCGCCGACGTTGATGACAGTGCCAGCATCGCCGAGCGCCTCGTGGATCTTGACACCGATCCGGTGGTCAGGTCGGCGCGTGTGATTGTAGGTCGCACCGATGCGGTCATACGTCGTCACGACGGACAGTATGCCTCGTCACTCACCGTCTACCGTTGCTGATGAGCCATCCACAAGTATTGACAATTTCTCCGGCTGTCGGTTGGAGGGGCGCTGACGTTGATCGCGCAGTGTGGCCGCACGGTGCGGGTTGCATACCAGCCCGCCATCGCAAGGACAACGGCCGCGAGGCATAGCAG
>NZ_JBHYWD010000044.1:0-33599 GCF_042751305.1 Streptomyces hokutonensis | reverse complement strand
CTGCCTTCTCCCCCCCCCCCGCGCTCCACAAAACCTCCCCACCCCCCCCCCTCGCCCTCTTGGCCCCCCCCCCTGGGCCCCCCCGTCGGGTCTGTGTCCGCTGATAAAGTGGGAGAACGCTTCGAGATCGCCGGGGCCCGTACCAAGGGGTGCGGGCCCCGGCGCGTTGCGGGCATCAGACCGAGGAAGGTTCCCCATGAACGCGAAGCCGCCGACTGCTTCCTTCGCCACGCTCGGACTGCCGCCCGAGCTGGTCGGGACGATGACGGACCTCGGGGTGACGGAACCCTTCCCGATCCAGGCGGCGACACTCCCCGACGCGCTGGCAGGCCACGATGTGCTGGGCCGCGCGCGGACCGGCTCCGGCAAGACACTCGCCTTCGGGCTCCCGCTGCTCGTACGGACCGCGGGCCGACGGGCGGAGCCGAAGAGGCCGCTCGCGCTGATCCTGGTGCCGACCCGGGAACTCGCCCAGCAGGTGGACGACGCGCTCACCCCGTACGCGCGGACAATGGGTGTGCGGCTGGCGACGGTGGTCGGCGGCCTGTCGATCAACCGGCAGACGGCGCTGCTGCGCACCGGTGTCGAGGTGGTCATCGCGACGCCGGGGCGGCTGACCGACCTGGTGTCGCGCCGCGACTGCCACCTGAACCACGTACGGATCACGGTGCTGGACGAGGCGGACCAGATGTGCGACCTGGGGTTCCTGCCGCAGGTCTCGGACCTCCTGGACCAGGTCCCCTCCGACGGGCAGCGGCTCCTGTTCTCGGCCACGCTCGACGGCGACGTCGACCGGCTGGTCCAGAACTACCTCCACGACCCTGTTCTCGCATCGGTCGACGAGGCGGCGGGCTCGGTCGCGACGATGGAACACCACGTGCTGAACATCCACGGCGCCGACAAGTACGCCACGGCGACCGAGATCGCCGCGCGGGACGGCCGCGTGCTGATGTTCCTCGACACCAAGGCCGGGGTGGACCAGTTCACCCGTCACCTGCGGGCCGCCGGGGTACGGGCGTCCGCGCTGCACAGCGGGAAGTCGCAGCCCCAACGCACGCACACGCTCGGCCAGTTCAAGGACGGTGAGATCACCGTGCTGGTGGCCACCAACGTCGCCGCTCGCGGCATCCACATCGACGCGCTCGACCTCGTCGTCAACGTGGACCCGCCGGCCGACGCCAAGGACTACCTGCACCGGGGCGGTCGTACGGCGCGCGCGGGGGAGTCCGGGAAGGTGGTCACCCTGGTCACGCCCGGCCAGCGGCGCGAGGTGAACCGCATGATGTCCGAGGCCGGCATCCGGCCGACCGTCACACAGGTGCGCTCCGGCGAGGAGACTCTGTCGGCCATCACCGGGGCCAAACGCCCCCCGGTGGGGACGAAGCCCACCGGCAACGCCCCCTTCCGTGGCATGGGCACCCGTCCGGGCCGACCGGCCAAGGAGTCCCGCAAGGCCGCCGAGGCCCGCAAGACCGCGGAAGCCCGCGCGGCGGCCCGGGTACGCAAGGGCCGCTGACCCCACGGACGAGGGTGCCGAGCCCGTGGGGCCCGGCACCGGCTTCATGCGCCGCCGACGACTCCGGGTGGGACGAAGCGGCGATGCAGTGGCCGGAACTCGCTTTCGGGCTGACCGCTGATGCCGGCCTTCTCGACTGCGGGAGCCAGCCGTTCGGCGAAGAAGGTCTGGAAGGCCTCCTCTGAGTCCCAGACGTCGGTCACGTTGAGTGCTTCGTCGTCGAACCAGGCCACGTGCACCTGTGAACCCGCGGGGGCCGCCTCTTCCCAGCCCACGGTGTCCCGAACGGCGTCGTACTGCTCGGGGGTGACACCCGTCCAGCGCATGAACATCACCACAGCCAATGTCCGCTCCTCGCTCATGTCGTGTACGACCGGCCACCGGTGCCCGCGTGCTTCGTTCACCGGTGGTGGTGGCCGGGCCATCGTCCTGCGCGACAGGGACGGTGCGAAGAGCGTACGGAGGCGCGGTACGGCTGCGATTCACTCCTCACGCCTGGTAGGCAGGAGTCCACATGGCCGTGCGGAGGTCCTCTTGCGGGGCGGGCAAGGGTGACCTGTCCGTCTTCGGTCGCTCCTACCGGCGCGCGGTCCTCGGCGGCGCGACCGAACCGCGTGGCTTGGCCGCCGGCGGCAGGACTTTGCGACGGCTTAGTTTGTTCTCGTCGATCGCCCTGACTGTGCGCTTGACCACCAGGTCCACCAGCAGGTCCGCCGGCCACCGGTAACTGGACAGCGGCGGTGTCAACAGCCTCGACAGCGGGTGGTCGTCGAAGCCCATGACCGAGACGTCGTCGGGAACTTCGAGTCCCAGCTCCCGGGCCCCGGCGTAGACGCCATAGGCCATCGAATCGGCCAGGCACAGAAAGGCGGTCGGCGGATTCGCCGAGCCCAGTACGGTCCGCGCCACCGCGGTGGCGCCGTCCAGGTCGTGCGGTGAGGGGTGGAGTGTGACGTCCAGGCCGAGACTCCGCGCGACCCGGTGGGCGATCACCTCGGCGGGGCGGTCGGGGGTGGTGGGCCGGCTCGGGGTCATGACGGCGATCCTCCGGTGACCGCAGTCGACGAGCCGTTGGAAGGCGTCGGTGACCCCGGCCTCGTTGTCGAAGACAACCTCCGCCGCGGTGGCCGCTCCTGGCAGTCCGTCACCGATGGACGTCAGCACCGTCCGCCGGGCGACCTCCTTCCAGTGTGCGGCGGCCGGGTCGACGGGCAGGACGATGAGCGCGTCCACTCGCTGGTCGGCCAGTTGGGAGGCGAGCGTGGCCTCGAGTTCGGGGTCGTTCGAGGCGTCGACGATCAGAGCGTGCCGGCCGACGCCGAGGAACCTGCGGCCCAGGGCGGCGGCGAGGTCCTGCTGCCAGACGTCGGCGAGCGATCCGCACAGCACCCCGACGTACCCCGTGCGACCGGAGGCCAGGGCGCGGGCGATCGGGTCCGCTTGGTAGCCGAGCCGATCGGCGACCTCGCGGACGCGTCGTTGAGTCTCGGGCGGCACCTGAAGGCCGCGGAGCGCGTACGACACCGCGGCGGCGGAGAGCCCGGTCTCCTCCGCGATGTCGCGCAGGGTGATCCGCCGCGGCTGTTTTGGCACCTCGTCAGTGTAACGACCCGATGAACTGGCGGGCCGCTCCGGCTGCCCGGGGCCGGAGCGGCCCCAGAGCACATTGACACCGGCTCAACTTAAGCGCTTCACTGGAACGCATCACTGAAGCGCTTAACCAAAGGGACGGCATGAGTGGGCACGGTGCGCGGCGGCGGTCGACTCCGCCTCGACCCGCGCGTCCGGGTCGACACCTCGTCGTACGGCCGCCGGACGCTCGACACAGTGACTCGCCGCAGAGCACGCCGTACGCGCCGGCAATCCGTGCCACCTACTCGAAGGAGTACGACCATGACCGCACCGCTGCCGTCCCACGACCTCGACACCGCAGCCGCCCGCGATGCCGAGCCGTGGCACCGGGTGCGGGCGGCCGTCACTCTCGACGCGCTCCCGGGCCGCGACCTGGACAAGCGGGAACTGCTGGAGCTGGCCGCGTCGATCGCCGCGGACCCCGCCAGGTGGCGTGAGCACGTGGCGTTCGACGACGACAACCGGCACTACGTCTCGCTGTACCGGGACGCCCATGTCGATGTCTGGGTGCTGTGCTGGACGCCGCGGAACGACACCGGCTGGCACGATCACGATGTTTCGTCCGGTGCCGTGGCGGTGGCCGAGGGAACACTCGTCGAACACAACCTGGCCGTCGGCGTGCCGAGCCTGGCGACCGAGGTGGGCGCCGGTCAGGTCTTCTGCTTCGGCCCCGACCACATCCACCGGCTCACCGGACGCGATGCCGGCAGCGTGTCGATCCACGCCTACTCGCCGCCGCTGTGGCGGATGGGCCAGTACACCGTCGCCCGCAACGGGATCCTCCGCCGCACGTCGGTCTCCTACGCCGACGAGCTGCGTCCACTGGACGACATGGCCTGACGCGACTCGTGCAGTCCGCTGCCGGCGGCCGGAGATCCGCGCGCTTCGTGGCGTGGTAGGCCCGGGAGTCGGGACCGCTGAGCGAGGCGAACGAATGCCCCGGACCGACCGCCCGCCGATCAGGCGGCAGCAGCGCGCAGATCTCCGGCCGTCAGCAGCGACAACAGCCCGATGTCCTCGGCCGCGAGGGCGTCGGCGCCGCCTTGTTCACGGTCGATCACGCGCAGAGCCGCAAAAGCCTGAGCCCCCAGACCACGCAGGTCCGCGGTCGACAGCACGATCTGTCCGTCGCTGGTGACCACGTCCTCGACGACCAGCACCCGACGGCTCTCGGCCTCGGCTCCTTCGGTGAGACGGCAGGTGCCATAGGGCTTGGCCTGTTTCCGTACGAACGCGCGGGGCAGGCCCGTGTGCCGGCCGAGCGCGGTCACCACCGGGATGCCGCTCATCTCCAGGCCGGCCAGGGCCTCGGTGCCAGAAGGCACCAGCGGAACCATCTGCCGGGCGATCTCGTCCAGCAGGACCGGGTCGCCCTCGAACCGGTACTTGTCGAAGTACTCCGTGGCAGTGCGCCCGGACCGAAGCGCCACCTCGCTGAAGGCGTCGGCCATGTCCGTCCAACCGCTGCTCGCGGGGGTCCGGGGTCACCGCTTCCCGGTTCCGCCGGACGCGATGCCGGAGCGCGGACGCAGCGGGAGGTGACGCCGAGCAGAGCCAGGTATGTCGCTGAATCGCGCGACCGAGGCCCTCAAGCCACAGCCTCCACAGGACCCAACGGGCCTCTCGGCGTACGCGCATGACCGGATCATCCACCGCCGGAGGCCCGTTCCAGCCACGGCGTTGATCACTGATGCCGGGCGGAGCCGGTTCTCAGCCCTGGGACTCGATCTCGGTGTCTGCGACGGCGATGGCGACTCCGAGAGCCGTGGCGATGTTGCCGGCCGCGGTCATGACGCGGGCGGTGCCCACGATGGGCGCGATGGCGACCAGGACGTCCTGCAACTGGTCGGCGGTCAGGCCGGTCTTGAGGGCGGGGTCGATATGCGCCACGTACGAGATCGGCGGGGCGTCCGAGGCGGCGAGCGCGGCGATACGCGTGAGGATGAGCAGGTCCGGGGTCATCCCGCAGCGCTCGATCGAGTCGACCGTCATGGCGGCGAGGGTGTCAAGAACAGGTGTTTCCGATGAAGTGGACATAACCGCATGCCCTCCTGGTGAGATTCGACCCCGAGAGACAACAGGCGGAAGGAACCGAGTTCCGCGAACGAAGGATTCCTCTCCACGGTAGAACGCTTCCGGGCCTCGCGCGCGGGGGCGCATGGTCCGTCGCGCCGGAGGGAAGCTCCGAGCGCCCGGCCGTGAGGATGTCCGATCTCGCGCTTGGCCTCAGAATGGGCGTAATCGACTCTTCTCTTCCGAAGGGGAGACACCCATGAAGGACCTGAAGTTCGAGCAGAAGCGCTCTCTGTCGCGCTTTGAGGCTGCTGACCAACTCACGGCACTCGCAGCCGCACTGAGGGAAGGCGGGGATGTCGAACTGGAACTCAGCCTCGGAACGCTCAGCCTGCGGATCCCCGACGACCTGCGCAGCGAGACTGAGGTCGAGATCGGCAATGGGGAGATCGAGCTGGAGATCGAGTTCAAGTGGCCGACCACGCCGCCCCGCGCGACGCCGTCGCGAACGGTCGCAGCCACGAAGAAGGCCAGAGGGGCCAAGAAGGCGCCCGCCGAGCCCGGCCGAAGCAGCACGCGCACCAGCAGGAGCAAGAACACCAAACGGTCCGCGTCGAAAGCGAGATAGGCGAACTCGGGCCGGTGCAACTGCTGTTGGAGGGCATACAGGAACGCGGATCACAAGGCGTCACCTTCTCTGGACAGTCTGTATATGGGCTATGTAGAGTACGAGTATGGGTAGGCCGCCGCGTATGACCTTGCAGACTCAACTGGTGCTGCGGGCTTTGCTGGAGGACCCTGCCAGGCAGCGGTACGGCCTTGAGCTGTGCGAGCTGGCAGGGCTGCCGTCGGGCACGATCTATCCGATCCTGGCCCGGCTGGAAGAGTTCGGCTGGTTGGAGAGCAGCTGGGAGGACCCGGCTGTGCACGAGGCGGAGGGACGTCCGCGTCGCCGCTTCTACGGGATTACGCAGGACGGTGCCGAAGCAGCCCGCGAAGCTCTGGCGCGCACCTATCGGTCCCGGAAGCAGCCCTTGCCGGGGTGGGTCAGTGCCGATCCCGCCACCGGGGGAGAGGCGTCATGACGGGGCAGCGGCGGCTTCGGTCGTCCTTGACCGCGCGGACAGGTCTGGCGCCGACCCTTGGGAGCGTCATCGCCGCAGTTCGCTCGCACCACCCGGACGCCGACGCCGGTCCGGTGGAGCGCGCGTACGCCGAGGCTTCGATGTGGCACGCGGGGCAAAGGCGGCGCAGCGGTGATCCGTACATCACCCACTGCCTTGCCGTCGCCGCCATTGTCGCCGAACTCCGCATGCCTCCACCCGTGGTGTGCGCGGCGCTGCTCCACGACGTGGAGGACACCGCCTGCCCGCCGCGGCGAATCGCCGATCAACTCGGCCAAGAGGTCGCCGACTTGATCGAGGCGGTGCGCACCGCCGAAGTCTCCGCGTACCCGCGGGCGGGCAAGGGCAGGACGCTCGCGGCCGATGCCGACGGCCCCTCGTGGGAGACCGCCGTGCTGGCCATCCGGCTCGCGGACCGGCTTCACAACATGCGCACCATCGCGTTCGTGGCCCAGACCAAGCAGCTCCTCAAAGCCCGTGAAACCCTTGATGTCTACGCACCCGCGGCTGACGCGGCGGGACTTGAGACGGTCGGCCGTGAACTGCAGGACCTCGCCTCAGTGGTCCTGCAGCCGCCGATGTCTTCGTACGCCGTCACCGGCCGACTCCTGGCGGTCCTCACTCTGCTGCTGCCGTCACGGCAACGAGCGCGCTGGCGAGAGGAATGGACCGCCGACCTGGCGACCCTCACCACCCGTCGCGCCCGCACCCGGTTCACACTCCACGTCCTGTTCGGCGCACCCCGACTCTCCATCACACTGCGCCGCCCTTTCCGTCGGGAACGGCGATGACGAGCGGGGCGGCGCGGCTGGGGGCCGCCCTGGGGACTGTGGCCGCGTTCGCGATGGCCATGGTGCAGGGAGGGCCGACCGCCTGGGCGGCCACAGCGTTCGCGGCGGGCGGCCTCGTACTGGTGGCGGCAGTGCTCTTCGTCCCCAGCGAGACACCGGCTCGCCGCCTGGTCCGCCTGCTCCAGGCCTGGCACGGCTCCGCGACCGGCGCCGCCGGACCCGAACCGGGCCGGCGGACGGCACCGCCCTCCGCCACGCAGGACGGGCTGTGACGGCCGCCCGGCGCCACTCCTCCCGCGCGGGTCAGGGCGCCAGTTTGCGGCACAACAGAGCCGCGGGACCCGGTGAGCTGCCGGTGCGGGTGGTGTAAGCGATGCCCGCGGCGTACTCGTCGTCCGCGCACTGGCCCTTGTAGTCGCCGACGGCGAAGTCACCGCCGGGGGCGTTGCCGGGCCGGTTGTCGGAGCGGTCGAACCACACCGTGCGGCCCGCTCCCGCCGGAGCGGTTACGGCGGGAGCGCACAGGGCCGCCGATGTCCCCACACCCCGGTGGCTGTAGCCGATGAGGAACTGGCCCTGCGCGCACTGGAGTTTGGTGTATCCGGAGGCCCAGTCGCCGCCCGAGGGGACGTTGCGTTCGTCGGTGACGACCGTCTGGGCGCCGTCGGTGGCGCGCAGGCCGCCCGCGGTGATGTCCGTGCACAGTCCGCGACCCGAGGTGTGTCCCAGGCCGATCAGCCGCAGCCCGTCCGGGCAGGCCGCCTTGGATGCGCCCGGATCCCAGTCGCCGGTGGCGCGCACCCGTACGGACTGGACGTAGTCGCCGTGGTCGGTGGCGAGCATCTGCCAGGCGGGGACCGGGGCGACCGGACCGCTGAGGGACGCGGCGGACATCAGCCGCTGCCAGCCGGCGGCGCGCCAGTCCGCGTCGTCCAGGAGGCCGTGCCGGGTGCCGTTCGTGTCGTAGCGCAGCAGGGCCCAGTCGTCGTGGCCCTGCCAGCCGACCAGGGGCCAGTAGGCGAAGTCGGCGTCGTGGTCGGCGAAGTAGTCGGTGACATTGCCGAACCAGGTGCGTGCCGCGGTGCCGGTCTCGCCCGCGCCGATGCCGAACTCGCTGATCCACACGGGGGCGGTGTAGTGCTTGCCGTTGTCCTGGGAGACGAAGAACGCCTCGTCGTAGAGGGCTTGGAACAGTTCGTCCCGGCTGAGGTCCTGGTAACGGGGGTCGCTGGTCTCGCCGATGCCGGTGGCACCGCTGTGGTGGGGGCCGGTGTAGCCGTAGAAGTGGGCGGAGTAGACGAGTTTGTGGGCGGCCACCAGGGTGTGCGACAGCGTGCGCGCGGGGGTGAGGAGGGGGCGGCCGTGGGTGAAGCCGTCGACGGGTATGCCGGTCCAGTTGATGCCCTCGATGACGATGAGCAGGTTCGGGTTGGCCTCGGTGAGGATGCGGTCGGCGGCGAGTTGGGCGGCGGCGTACCAGTCGTGCGCGTCGCCGCTGCCCCAGTTCGGGTCGTCCCAGACGTCACGGCGTACCTCGTTGTAGAGGTCGGCCCCCACCACGCGGGGGTCGGCGGCGTAGCGGCGGGCCATGAACACCCAGTCGTCCGCCCACTGTTGGGTCGACTGACTGCTGTTCCACCGCTCGTTGCCGTCGATCCCGCAGCACCAACGGGACGTGTTGGTGTGGTTGTTGAGGATCACGGCGAAGTCCGCCGACGTCAGCGCGGAGACCACGGCGTCGAACACCCCGAGCGGCGTCCGGCCCCGCAACTGCGGGTTGGCCGCCACGGCCGCGTCCGGTACGGCGGTGGTGTCGTGGATCATCTCGTTGGAGAACGGCAACCGGATGCTGTTGATGCCCAACTTGTGGAAGTCGGCCATCAGTTGAGCAAGGGGCACGCGGTCCAGGCCCAGGGGGACGCCGTAGGAGTTCTGCTGGGCGTGGTGATTCGCGCTGTCGGCCTTGCTGCCACTGCCGGTCCAGGAGCCCTGGGCGCCGTCCCAGTTGGCCGACTTCAGCCGGAAGCGGTTGCCGTTCGCGTCGACGATGTAGCGCCCGCGTGTGGACAGTGGTGGCTGCCAGGAGCTCTCGGCGGCGGGCGCGGCGGGGGCCGCCGGAGCCGCGGAGGCTGTCCCCGTGGACGGGAACAGGAGGGAAGCGCCTACGGCGAGTAATGTCAGGTACCGGACAAGTCTGGTCATGAGGTGCCCTCCGTACCGATACCGAAACCGAAACCGACAGATGGCAGCGCTCCTGAAGTCCCGCAGCAGCTGCCGGGGGGACACTACCGGTGACCTGCGGACCCGTCGACGGACAAAGCGCGCACTCGATCTGCGCTCGCTGTGCCCGGCCAGGAGACTCGCGGAAACGGTGCGCCTTCCCGGCCGGGCGGACGGACAGATCAGCGCAGCCCGGCGAAGAGATCGTTCTCGGGTACGGCCGCACCGGTTGCGTCCTGGACACGTAGGAAGGTCTCGATGCCCATCAATTCGCCGAACCTCTCCTTGCCCATCTTGAGGAAGAAGATGTTGTCGCCCTGACTGGCGTGCGCGGCCAGCGAGTCGAACTTCTGGCCGCTGAACGCGGTGGTGTCCACCCAGGTGGTGATCTCGTCGTCGGGAAGGCCGAGCTCGGCCATCTCGGCGGCCTCGGCGGGATCCGGCTCCGGCATGTCCGGGTGGAGCTCGTGGAGGATTTCCCCGAACTGCCGCATCATCGAGCGGGGCATCGTCGTCCAGTAGACCTTCGGTGTCAGCTCGGTCTCGGTCATCTCCAGCGCCGCCATCGTGATGCGGTGGGCCTGGATGTGGTCCGGGTGGCCGTAGAAGCCGTTCTCGTCGTAGGTGACGACCACATCGGGCCGGTACTGCCGCATCAGGTCCGCGAGCCGGGCCGCGGCCTCCTGTACGGGGGCCTGCCAGAAGGATCCCGGGGCGTCGTTGCTGGGCCAGCCCATCATCCCGGAGTCGGCATAGTCCAGCAGCTCCAGATCGCTGATCTTCAGGACCTCACAGCTCGCCTCGAGTTCTTGGCGGCGCATCAGGGCGACCGCCGCCGGATCGTGGCCGGGATCGCCCGGCTTCACACCTCCCGGTCCGTCACCGCAAGCGCCGTCGGTACAGGTCACGAGCACCGTGCGGATGCCTTCCGCCGCATACCGCGCGAGGACACCTCCGGTTGTCGTGGCCTCGTCGTCGGGGTGGGCGTGTACCGCCATGAGCGTCAAGGGCCGGTCAGTCATGAGAAGTCCTCCAACAGAAAATACGTCGCGGTCCACGGAGCGTGGCGCGGGTACCACCATCCTGGGGCCCGAATCCCGGCGGGGCGGACGACCTCGCGGTCTCCGTGTTCCCCACCCGTACGGCGCCGGGCCCTCGCCCGGTGCAACCCCGCCGACCGGACCGGCTGTTCCCCGGCGTGGCCGATTGGCCTTCCGGACTTTCGTGTTCTTCCCCGGCAGTTGTCAGGCGCCGTGGTACAGCACCCCCAGAGTCAGGGCAGCCGCCGCGGTGGCCAGGAACACGATCCCGCCGACGATGTTGCGGGAGCCCACCCGCAGGTGGGCGATGATCGCGCCGATGAAGTACAGCACGAGCCCGGAAGCGGCGAGGGTTCCCAGGATCGGCACGGCGAGCCCGGCCAGCAGTCCCACGGTGCCCGCTGCCAGCAGCATGCCCAGAACCGGCACCCACTTCCGGGGTATGCCCTTCATGTCCGCCTGGGTCTTGGGGTATTCATGGCCGATCAGGTAGGTGACGGCGGCGGCACCGTTGAACACCGCGCCGAGGAGCGTGGCCGTGATGTAGGCGGCGAACACGTTTTCTCCGGTTCTGTGGGGGACAGCGTCGGTGGGCATCCCGTTGCGGGACGCCGTTCTCCCGGACGACGAACCGGCACCTCGAATCTGTGACATCGACGGGCAGCGGACAGAGGTGTCCGGCGCTACTTGACCTTGACGCTGGCGGCAGGGCTTCACGATGACCGGCATGAACAGCACCGCACCGCAGAGCAGCAGGATCGTCGCCGTCACCGGAGCCGGGACCGGGATCGGCCGGGCCACCGCCCGCGCCTTCGCCGCTGAAGGCGCCCACGTGGTCGCGATCGGGCGGCGGGCCGAGCTCCTCGAGGAGACCGGGGCCAGGCACGACCGGATCAGGCCGCTGGCCGCCGACATCACCGCCGAGGGCGAGCCGGAGCGGATCATCCGGGCCGGCGCAGGAACTCGACGACCAGGTCTGTCGTCGCCTGCGGCTGCTTCTCCGTGATCCAGTGCCCGCAGTCCGGGATGACCGCGTCTTCGACGTCGTCGGCGACACAGCGCAGCACCTCGCCGATCCCGGGGCCGAAGGTGGCCTCGCCGCCGAAGGCCAGCACCGGCATCCGCAGCTTGCCCTGCGCGAGGAACTTCTGGTTGTCCGCCGCGTCCTGGGCGAACGCGGGGAACTGGGCGAAGCTCGCCCGCATGGAGCCGGGTTGCGCGTAGAGCGACGCGTAGTGCTCGTGCTTCGCCTCGTCGAACCGCTCCGGGACCACGGAGAGTTCGTTCCAGAAGCGGTCGAGGTAGCTGCGCTCACGGCCGTCGACCAGGCGCTCCATGTCGTGGCCGCCGAAGCCGAAGTGCCACATCATCGGATCCTGGGTGATCCGGTCCCAGGGGCCGATGCCGGGCAGCGGCGCGTCGATGGCCACCCATCGGCCGCCGCGTTCGGGGTGGGTGGCGGCGACGGTGTAGCCGACCATGATGCCGATGTCGTCATCGTCGTGCACGCCCTCGACACCGAGCGGATCGGCGTACCGGCCGAGGCCACCCCGACCTCGCCACGACCAGCCACATCCTCGCCCGCGCGGTCCTGACCGTCACCGCCGAGACCCCCGCCTGACGGCGCTCACACCGGTGAACGGGGGCCGCGCCGGAGTCAGCGGTGAGGTGGGACTCCATGGTTCCCTGAGCCCCCGGCCGGCCTCACGCCGAGAACTCGCGTATCACCGTGTTCCGGAACACCGCACTGCCGCCGATCGTGAAGAGCGCGAGCCGGGTGTCCAGCAGATAGGGGAACACCTGAGTGGTGTGCACATAGCGGCCGTCGTCGACGAACATCTCCACCGACGTGCGGTCCACCAGGATGCGCAGCTTCACCGTGCCGGCGGACGGGTCGAACGGGGTGTGGCTCTCCTGCCACTTGCCGGACGTGTCGGCGTTCACCGTGCCCCGTCGGTTGAGGAAGGCGTAGTCGGCGTAGATCCCGGCGTCGATGTGTCGACCGCCGTCGGGCGATCGCCTCAACTGGAGCCCTGCGCCGGTGAGTTGGGACCAGGTGAGCTGGGTCGTCACCTCGTAGGAGATACCGGTGTAGTCGAGCACCTTCGTGCCGTTCACCGTCACGTCGCCCAGGTTCACGGTCCGGGAGACATGCGAGTCGAGGCCGGCGACGGGCCGGGAGGCGAGATAGTAGGTGTTGTCGGACGCCTTCTTCAGGGTGATCTCGCGGACGACGGAGTCGGTGCCGTTGAAGCCGTCGCAGTCGATGGTGGGGGTGGTGTTCGCGTAGTCCCAGTTGTTCACCCACCCGATCGCGTACCGGGCGGCCGCGTCCACCGCACCGCTCGCGGCCCGCTTCTCGAAGGTGACGGCGCCGTACCAGTCCCAGCCGTGGTCGAGCCACTGCGGGTCATTCGTGTCAGCGGCGAACGCGCTGCCGTCGAAGGAACCCGTCCAGTAGGCGTACGTGTTGGGCAGCCCCGAGCCCTTCCCGTTGGCGCTGGCGCCGAGCACCCATTTCACGGTGCCGTCGCCGGCGGTGATCCGGAACAGGTCGGGGCACTCCAGGACGCCGATGCCGTCGTGGACGAAACCGCCCACGTACGTCCAGGACTTGAGGTCGGCGGAGTGGTAGAAGCCGATCTTGTCGTTCTCGGCGAGGGCCATCACCCAGCGGCCCCGGTCCTCGTCGCGGATCACCTTGGGGTCGCGGAAGTCGGCGACGCCGGGGTTGGGCAGGACGGGGTCGGTCCCGTAGTTGGTGAAGGTCAGACCGCCGTCGGTCGAGTAGTACAGGAACTGCTCCTGGTGGTCGGTGCCGCCGCCGGGGGACATGGTGACGATGACGACGACCGCGCCCGCGCCGAACCCGGCCGTGTTGCCGGTGTCGACCACCGCCGAACCCGACCAGAGATCGCCGTTGGGCGTGGTGTCCTTGGGGACGGCGACCCCGCGGTCGGTGAAGGACACCAGGTCCTTGGTGGTGGCCAGGCGCCACGCGGTGCCGACGACACCGGTGAAGTAGTCGGCGTTGTAGAGGTAGTAGTAGTGGTACTCGCCGTCGATCCAGATGGGCCGCTGCGGGTCGTTCTTCCACTGGTCGGGGACCGTGAAGTGGTACGCGGCGCGGTAACTCGCTCCGGTCACCGCGGACTTGGTCCTGTTCTTGGCCGTGGCCGTTCCGGTGGGCAGCAGGGCGGCGGCGGTCCCTGCCGCCGATCCCGCGAACAGTGATCTCCTGGAAATCCCCGGGGTTCCGGGCATGACGCATCGTTCCTCTCGTGCGGCTCCTGCGAACGAGGACTGTAGACCTAACTCGATAAAGGTCAAGAGGCCTAACCCGTTAAAGCTCACGCGTTCCCGACCCTTGACAGGCCTGCCGCCCGGTTCCCATCATCTGGGCATCACCCCTGAACTAACACGAGTTAGGCCCGTTGATGACTGACTCGCACATCCCCCGCCGCACGCTGCTGCGGTACAGCGCGTACGGGGCCGGAGCAGCCGCCCTGGCCGGGACCGCCGCGAGCTGGGACCGGCTCACGGGAGCCGACATCCCCGGCCGCGACGACGGCTCCCTCGTCGTCGCCACCCTCGGCGCAGCCTTCGACCCGGCCACCATCGACGCCCTCACCAAGGGCTTCCACCGTCTCCACCCCGACATCCCGCTGCGGGTCAACCCGGTGCAGGCCGTCGACTGGTCTGACTTCTTCGCGAAGATCCTCACCCAGATCGCCGCGGGCACCGCCCCCGACCTGGTGTATGTGGCCACCGAGGGCGTGCAGTTGTTCGCCCGGAAGCTCGGCGTATCCCTGGACCGCTGGGTGCGGCGCGACGCGGCGGAGCTGCGTGAGTACTTCGCCGACGTCCACCCCTCACTGGTCGAATCGATGATGTACGAGGGGAGCCTCTACCAACTCCCCATGGAGTTCAACGCCGCCGACATCTACCTCAACAAGCAGGTGCTGAAGCGGGCGGGCGCAAGCTTCCCGGCGGCGGACTGGAGTCGCGACGACTTCACCGCGCTGCTGCGGGAGTTGAAGCGTGCCGGCGACGCGCACTTCACTCCGTACTTCTGGACCAACCGGCTTTGGGGCGGCGTGGTGCCCTGGCTCTTCGCGAACGGCACGAACCTGCTGAAGGAGTCGAAGGCCCCCGGCGGCTCCTGGCTCTGGGACACCTTCTACCCGGCCGCCGACCGGCAGGGGCGCGGCGGGGGCTTCCGCTGGAGCACCCCGCAGGCCACCGCCGACCGGGTCGAGGAGGCGTACGACTATCTCGCCTCCCTCGTCCAGGAGGACCTGTGCACCCGGCCCGAGGGCGGCAACGGCAGCAATCTGGTCGGCGTGTTCTCCACCGGCCGCGTCGGCGTCACCCCGGCGGGCGGCTTCTGGGCGGGCGGCCTGCAACAGGCCGGCATGCGGGCCGACGGCTACGACGTGCAGTACTTCCCGCGCTGGCGCACCCAGCGCCACCAGTTCGGCGCGGCGGGCTACGCGCTGCTGCGCACCTCCAAGAAGCAGGAGGCCGCCTGGGAGTTCATCAAGTACGCGGCCCGCAAGGACACCATGACCATGCTGTTCAAGAGCAACCAGACCACCCCGGCCCGGCGTTCGATGCTGAACGCGGCACGCTACGCCGAGAGCGGCCCGGCCCACTGGCAGGTCTTCTACGACACCCTCGACCGGTTTCCCGACACCGGCCCGATCCCCGCGCCGCCGCAGGTCGCCGAGGTGACCGACGTCCTGCTCAAGTACACCGGTACCGCACTGGCCTCGCCGCGTGCGGTGGGTCCCGCGCTGCGCCGGATGCAGGGCGACCTGGAACGGGCCATGGAGCGTGAGATATGACGAACACTCAGATTTCGAACTCCCAGGTCCCGCCCGTACGTTCGCGGCCCGCCACGCCACCCGCTATCGCCGTACGGCCTTCCGTCCGCGACCGCGGCTCCCGGCTGCTGGCCACGCTGTTCCTGGCGCCCACGGTCGTCGGCATCGTCGTCTTCACGGTCGTGCCGATCATCGGGTCCATCGTGCTGAGCCTGTTCCACTGGAACGTGATCGACCCGCCCCGTTTCGCCGGCGGCGCCAACTACCGCACCACCTTCACGGATTCGACCGTCCTGGTCTCCTTCCGCAACACGCTCGTCTTCATGGTCCTCGCGGTCGCTCTGCAACTGCTGATCGCGCTGTCGCTGGCGCTCGCGCTGAACGGTCGGATGCCGGTGTGGCTCCGGTCGCTGTTCCGTTCGGCGTTCTTCTTCCCCCTGGTCCTGTCCGCCGCGTCTATCTCGGTGGTGATGAAGTACCTGTTCAACCAGGACTTCGGGGTGGTGAACTGGCTGATCGGCCTGGTCGGCGTCGCGCCCGTGCCCTGGCTGACCTCCGAGCACGCGGCGATGGCCACCGTGATCCTGGTCTACGTCTGGCAGCAGTTCGGCTTCTCGTTCCTGCTGTTCGTCGGCGGTCTGAACAACATCCCAAAGGAGATCCACGAGGCCGCCGCCCTCGACGGCGCGACCGGTCTGCGCAAGCACCTCGGCATCACGCTGCCGCTGCTGTCGCCGACGCTGCTCGTCGCGTCGGTGGTCGGCATCATCAACGCCCTCCAGGTCTTCGAACAGCCCTACGTCCTCACCGACGGCGGGCCCGGCGACGCCACCCGCACCGTGGTGATGGTGATCTATGAACGGGCCTTCGAGCAGCTCGACTTCGGCGAGGCATCCGCGGTGGGCGTGCTGCTCTTCGCGCTGATCATGGCGGTCACCGCCGTCCAGTTCCGGCTCAGCCGGCGTTTCGTCCACTACCAGTGAGCCGGTGAGCCGCATGAGCACTATGAGCCAAGCAACCCCGACCCTGAAGGCAACCCCGGCCCTGAGCCGCGTACGGTACTCACTCGCCCCCTGGGCCCGGATCGCCGCACTGACCGCGTGCGCCCTGCTGACACTCGGCCCGGTCATCTGGACCGTCTCCACCTCGCTGCGCACTCCGGCCCAGTCGTTCGACCTGCCCCCGCAGATCATCCCGACCCGTCCGACGACCGCGGCCTACCGCGGGGTCTTCGATCAGGTCGACGTGTGGCTGCTCGCCCTGAACTCCACGCTGGTGACGGCACTGGTCGCCGTCGGCCAGATGATCACGGCGGGCCTGGCCGGATACGCCTTCGCTCGCATGGAGTTCCGATTCAAGAGGCCGCTCTTCGGCTTGGTCCTGGCGACCATGATGGTGCCGTTGCAGGTCACCATCGTGCCGGTGTTCCTGGTGCTGAAGTCGATGGGCCTCACCGACACGCTCCTCGGCCTGATCGTCCCGGCCTTCCCGACCGCCTTCGGCACGTTCCTGATGCGCCAGTACTTCCTCGGTATGCCGAAGGACCTGGGCGAGGCGGCCATGCTGGACGGCGCGGGACCCTGGCGGATCTTCCGTTCGGTGTACGCGCCGCTGGCCGCACCCGGCCTCGCGATCGTCGGCGTACTGGCCTTCAACTACCACTGGAACGAGTTCTTCCGCCCACTCATCCTGGAGACCTCCAGCCAGAACTACACGCTCCCGCTGGGACTGGTCTCCCTCCAGGGCAACCTCGGCACCGGGTCGATCTCGGTGGTCCTGGCCGGGGTCGTGCTCTCGATGCTCCCCGCCCTCGCCGTGTTCGTCGTCGGCCAGCGCCCTCTGCGTGAGGGCATCACCTCGGCAGGAGTCAACCGTTGAGTCATGACCCCAACGCACCGCGTTTCAGGGTCCGTCCGCCCGTCGGCTGGATCAACGACCCCAATGGGCCGTTCCGTTGGCGGGACCGCTACCACCTCTTCTACCAGCACAACCCCGACGCACCGGTGCACGCGAACGTCCACTGGGGTCACGCCTCCAGCACCGACCTCGCGCACTGGGAGCACCACCCGATCGCGCTCACCCCGACGCCGGGCGGCCCCGACGAGGCCGGCTGCTGGTCGGGCTGCGTGACTGACGACGCCGGCACACCGACCGCCGTATACACAGGAGTTGACCGTACCCACACCGGACTCGGCACCATCTGCCTGGCGCGGGCGGCCGACCCCGACGACGAGCGACTGACCGAGTGGAAGCCACTGCCGACCCCGGTGGTGGCCGGTCCGCCACCCGGGCTGGACGTGGTGATGTTCCGCGACCCGTTCGTCTTCCACCACGCGGACCGGCGCTGGGCCCTCGTCGGCGCCGGGCACGCCGACGGCACACCGTCGGTCCTCCTCTACGACTGCGACGACCTGACCGACTGGCGGTTCGCCGGTGTCCTGCTGGACGGCAACAACCCGGTGGCCGCAGGCGTGTTCGGCGACAAGTCGGTGGGCTGGGAGTGCCCGCACCTGTACCGGACGGCGAGTGGCGACCACGTACTCCTGGTGTCCCTGTGGGACGGAGACCCGTGCTCCACCGGATATCTGACGGGTCGTCTGGAGGTCGACAGCAAGGGCGAGTTGCAGCTTGAGCCGCGCACCGGCGGCCGGCTCGACCAGGGGCGGGACTTCTACGCCCCCGCAATACTCCAGGAGCCGGACCGTGCCCTGCTGTGGGGCTGGTCGTGGGAGTCCCGCCCGCAGGAGGAGCTGGACCGGGCCGGATGGGCAGGCGTACTCACGGCACCCCGCGTGGTCGACATTCACCCCGACGGTTCACTGCGGGTGAGTCCGGCCCCGGAACTCGAACTGCTGCGCCCGGCCGAGCCGTTCGTCACCGCACCGGGCCGAGTCCCGCTTCCCTCCGCCTACGACCTGACGGTCACCGCCCGCGAACCGACGACGCTGAGCCTGCTCCGGGATGCGGCGGGCCGTGAGCTGACCGTCCGGGCGGATCCTGCCTCGGGGACGGTCGTCCTCGACCGCAGCGCCTGGCCCCGGACCGGCAGGGAAGGCTCCGCCCCGATCACCGTGCACGTGCCGAAGGGGCCGGAACTCGCGCTCCGGCTGCTCGTTGACGGCTCGCTCCTCGAACTCTTCGTCGCGGACCGTGCCATGGTCACCGAGCGCGTCTACCGGCGCCCCGACGACATCGCCGAGCTGGTCGTCGACGGGGCGGGGGCGCGGGTCATGGGGTGGGCGCCGGGCCCACGGGGACGCGGTTGACCATGGGCCGGGGCATGCGCGGGCCGGGGGTGAAGAGCACCGCGTGGGCGCCGGGTCCACGGAGGCGCGGCTGACCACAGGGCGCCAGGCACGGGCCGGGTGCCGGGTTACCGGGTGGGCGTCGGACCTACGGAGGCGGGGTTGACCACGGGCTGGGGCAGGCGCGGAACGGGCGCTCAGGTCACCGGGCGGGCGGCACCGGCCCCACGGAGGCGCGGCTGACCAGGGTGCAGGCCACGCGCCGACCAAGCGCCCGGGCACCTTATGGGCGCCGGACTCACGAAGGCACGAGTGACCACGCACGGGGCAGGCGCCCGGGTTATCCGGTGGGCGCTGGACCCGCGGAGGCGCGGCTGACCGCAGAGCAGGGCAGGCGCGGAACGGGCGCTCAGGTCACCGGGTGGGCGGCGCCGGCCCTGCCGGGGCGCGGCTGACCAGGGTGCAGGCCACGCGCCGACCAAGCGCCCAGGCACCGAATGGGCGCCGGACTCACGAAGGCACGAGTGACCACGCACGGGCCAGGCGCCCGGGTTATCGGGTGGGCGGCGCCGGTCCCACCGAGGCCCGGCTGACCACAGGACACTTCAGCCGCCGGACGGTCGCCGGCGGCTTACGGCCGGCTTCGATGGCGTCCAGGAGCAGCCGGGTCGCCGCCTCGCCCATCGCCCGGTGCGGCAGCGCGACCGAGGTGAGGGGCGGGGTGAGGAACGCGGCCATGTGCTCCTGGTCGTCGTAGCCGACCACGGAGAGATCGGCGGGCACGTCGATCCCGAGCCGGGTCGCGGCGTGCAGGACGCCCGCCGCGACCCGGTCGTTGTAGCAGAGGACGCCGGTGGGGCGACGGTCCGGCTCGACGCCGTCGAGGAGGCGCAGCGCTCCCGCGTATCCCGCGGAGATCTCCCCGCCGCCGCGCACGATCCACTCCTTGGGCACCGTGACGCCCTCGGCGCGCAGCGCGTCGCGGAAGCCGCGGGTGCGTTCCACCGAGGCGATGTCGTCCAGGCCGCCGATCACGGCGAGCCGGCGGTGGCCCGCACCGAGCAGCAGCCGGGCCGCGGTACGGCCACCGGCGCGCTCGGCGGGGACCACGGCGGGCAGGGAGTCGTCCTCGGGCAGGCAGTTGGCCAGCACGGAGTGGGTGCGGTGCAGGCCCTCGGGGACGCGGACCCGGCGCAGTGACATGGCCGCGTAGATGATGCCGTCCACGCGCCGGTCGAGCAGTTCCGCGACGGCCGCGTCCTCCTTGACCGGGTCACCGCCGGAGTCGACGGTGAGGACGAGATGGTCGCTGTCCCAGGCGGTCTCCATGGCGCCCCGCAGCAGTCGGCCGGCGAACGGCGAGGAGGCGATCTCATCGGTGACCAGGCCGATCACGGCCGTACGGCGACGGCGCAGGCCGCGGGCCACCGGGTCGGGGCGGTAGCCCAGCCGGGTCGCGGCCTGCCGGATGCGTTCCTGGGTGGCGGACGAGAGGTTGCCCTCGGCCCGGCCGTTGAACACGAAGGACACCGCGGTGTGCGACACACCGGCGAGCCGGGCGACGTCCCGTGACGTCGGGCGCCCGGTGCCCGTGCTCCCGCTCTCCTCGGCACCGCCCACGCCACCCGCCGCCCTCACCCAGCCCGTCACTGTCGATCACCGTCCACCCTATCCGCGGGGAGCGCCACGGCATACGGGACAACGAGCGACGTCGGTGGTCCCGCGTCAGCGGTGGACAACCGACGCGGGACCCTTGGCGACCGCCTCAGCGCGCGGTGAGTTTCCACAAGTGGTCGGCGGTGCCGTTGTCCGACCACTGGAGGACCTGGGCGCCGGAGGCCGTGCTCATCTGGTCGACGCCGAGCAGGAGCCCGCTGTTGTAGTTGGCGATCTTGGCGTAGCCGTCGCGGGCCGGGATGATCTGCCAGAGGTGGTCGGCGGTGCCGTTGTCGCCCCAGATCAGGGCGGTGCCGCCGTCGCTGGTACCCGCGTTGGTGATGCCGAGCAGCAGGCCGCTCTTCTGGTTGGCGATCTTGTAGAGGCCCTGGCCTGCCGCCACGAGGGTCCAGTTCTCGTCGGTGCCGGTGGTGGACGTGGCCTGGACGACCGAAGTGCCTTGTGCGGTGGCCGCGTTGAGGGTGTCCAGGGCGAGGCCGCTGTTCTTGTTGGTGATCTGGTAGCGCCCGGCCAGGGATGTCGAGGTGCCGCCGGGAGTGATCGTCAGGTGGTAGCCGTCGGCGGCGTTCATCGTGACCGGCACCGTGATGGAGCCATTCGAGACGGAGTAGTCGGTGTCGGAGATGGTGATCGGGCCGGGGGAGGCGGTGGTGCGGCCCGTGTCCGGGCTGTACTCCAGCTTGACGTGGACGGTGCTGCCGTATGCCGGCAGGGACGAGAGCCCGTTGATCGTGACGGCGCAGGAGCCGGTGCAGCCGCCGGCGATGACGCTGATCTGGTTGCCCGCGCCGTTGAGGGAGGCGAGGCCGTCGATGCCGGTCTGGGCGGGCGGTGTGGTGGTGAGCATGGTCCCGGACATGGCGCCGTACCACTTGTACGTCCAGTACGACCCGTTGGGCGAGCCGCCGGTGTCGGTCAGGGTGTCGCCGAGAGTGCCGTAGTGGTTCCAGAAGGCCAGCTCGGCGTCGCGGACGCCCGCGCGCTCGAACTTGGCGGCGTAGCCGATGAGGGCGCCCGAGTCGCCCATCTCGGTGGGCGTGCCGTACTCCTCGATGGCGATCGGACGCGGGCTGATGCCGAGGCTGCTCTCCAGCGCGCGGTAGGCCGCGACATGGGCGGCGATACCGGAGCTGCCCTGGAGCTCGTGCCAGGCTATGACGTCGGGGACCGTTCCACTGGCCTTGGCGTCGGTGAGGAACGTGGTCATCCAGGACTGGTTCCACACCGAGTAACTCGGGCCCTGGATCGGGGTGGTGGCGTCCTTGGCGCGGACCTCCTTGAACGTGCGCGCCCAACCGGCGTCGAAGGCACCCGCGTTGGTGGTGTCCCAGGTCCCGTCCGGCTCGTTCCAGAGCTCGTACGCGCTGATATTGGTGGCACCCGAAGACTTCACCGCGGCGACCTGCTGGTCCACGGCCGAGAGCCAGTTGCTCCAACTCACCCACTGATAGGGGAAGTTCGGGTACCAGTCCGGCATCCGTACGACCACCTTGGCGCCCGCCGCTGCGGCCTTCGGGGCGACGACCAGGGCGTCACCCGCGGGTACGGGCTCTCCGTTGGGGAGTTGGCTGCCGCCGGGCGCCATCTGGACGAACGTGTTGGGCTTCAGAGCCTGTACGACGCTGTCGGTGGGGGTGCTCGCGGTGGCGAGGCCGTAGAGGCTGCCCGTGCCGACGTGGGTGACGGAGCGCAGGTTCTGCGCGGCGTTGACGATCAGCGTGGTGGACGAGGTGGGGGTGGCCTGGGCTGGTGCGCCGGTCAGGGCGAGGGCGGTGGCGGCCAGGGCGGTGGACGTCACGATGGCGCCGACGCGGGCGAGGGGTGCTCTGGAACGGTGACGGTGGCTCGGGTACGACATGCGGCTCTCCTGAGGAAGGGAAGGGGGACTTGTGAAGTGCGGCGCGGTGCGGGTGCGGAGGCGGCCCGTTGCCCCGACCGACCGTGGACCGTGGATCAGTCCTTGACCGCGCCGGCGGTCACGCCCGCGGCCACGTAGCGCTGGGCGAGGACGAGCAGGACGGCCGCCGGGATCGACGCGACGACGGCGGTCGCCATGATCGCGTTCCACTCCTGGTTGTTGTTGCCGATGTACTTGTAGATGCCGAGCGTGATCGGCCGCCAACTGCCGCCGCCGTCAAGGGTGTTGGCGAAGACGAAGTCGGACCAGGCCCACAGGAAGCTGAACAGGGAGACCGTGACGATCGCGTTGCGGCTCACCGGGAGCACCACGGACACGAAGGTGCGCCAGGTGCCGGCGCCGTCGATGCGGGCCGCGGAGATGAGCTCGCCGGGGATGCCCGACATGAACGCGGTGAAGATCATGACGCCGAACGGCACGGCGATCGTGGAGTCCGCGACGATCAGTCCCCACCAGGAGTTGAGCAGACCGTAGTCGAGGAAGACGCCGTAGAAGCCCATCGCCATGACGATGCCGGGGATCATCTGGGCGACCAGCAGGGCGAGTCCGAGGGTGCCCCCGCCCAGCGGGCGGAGTTTGGCCAGGGCGAAGCCGGCCGGGGCGGCGAGAACCAGGGTGAGGGCGACCGTGCCGAGGCCGATGAGCAGGCTGGTGCCGAGGTAGGGCAACTGGTCGTTCAGGACGGCCCGGTAGCCCTCGAAGGTGGGGTGGAGGGGCAGCAGGTCGGGTGGGGTCTTGCGCATGTCCTGCTGCGGGGTGAGGGACACGTTGACCATCCAGTACACCGGGAACAGCATCAGAGCGGTCAGCAGGAGGCCGATGACGGTGTAACGGCCTTTTCCCGTACGGGACTTCATGCTTCCTGCCTCCTCTGGACGCGGATGTAGAGCAGGCCGAAGACGAGCGCGATGAGGATGAGGATGTTGCCGACGGCCGCGCCGGGCCCGAACTTCGGCAGCAGCGTGCCGAAGCCGAGCTGGTACGACCAGGTGGCGAGGGTGGAGGAAGCGTCGCCGGGGCCGCCCTTGGTCATGATCCAGATCAGGTCGAACACCTTGAGCGTGTAGACGAGTCCGAGGAGCAGCGTGATCGCCGACACCGGGCGCAGCAGCGGAAAGGTGATCCGGCGGAACTGCTGCCAGGCGCCCGCCCCGTCGAGCGAGGCCGCCTCGTACAGCTCGGCCGGGATGTTCTGGAGCCCGCTGTAGAGGATGACGAGGTTGAACGGGATGCCGATCCAGATGTTCGCGATGACGACCGAAGTCAGCGCCCAGTCGGGCGAGTTGAGCCAGTCCACCGGGGACACGCCCACGAAGTGCAGTGCGTAGTTGATGACACCCGACTCGCTGTTGAACATCCACGACCAGGTCGACGCCGACACGATCAGCGGCAGCAGCCAGGGGATCAGGAACAGTGCACGCAGGGTCCCGGCAAGCCTGAAGTGCCGGTTGAAGAAGACCGCGAGGGCGAGCCCGGCCGCGTACTGGAACGCGATCGACGCGAAGGTGAAGACCAGGGTGTGGCGCATCGCCGGGCCGAACGTGGGGTCGTCCAGGACGGTCCGGAAGTTGTCGAGGCCGGAGAAGGGCGCGTCCCCCTGCACGAACGACCGGACGGTGTAGTCGCGCAGGCTCAGGTCGAGGTTGCGGTAGAGCGGATAGAGGTAGAAGGCGGCGAGGTAGACGACCAGCGGGGCGATGAAGGCCAGCGCGACGAGCCGGCTCCTGCGGCGCTGTCGGCGCCGCAGGTCCGACGTGTCCGTCCGTTGTCCGGTGCCGGCCGCCCCGGACCTGGCCGGGGACCGGTGCGCGCGGCGGTCGACGCGGGCGATGGTCATGCGTACTCCTGGATGCGGGTGGCGGTGCTGTTTCCGGAGGAGCGTGAAGACCGGAGTCAGCCCTTGCTCGCGGCCGTCTGAGCGGCGTCGAGGGCCGCCTGCGGGCTCTTGCCGCCCGACAGCGCGTTCTGCACGGCTGTCCACATCGGCTGGGAGATCGTCGGGTACTTGGTGCCCAGACCGCCGCTGGTGCGGCCACGCGCCGCCGCCACCGCGCCGACCCACGGCTTCAACTCGGGGTTCTTTGCGACCTGTTGGGCCTGAACTGCGGCGGTGGGCGCCACGTACGTCAGGGTCGTGTCGGTGGTCAGCAGGTTCGCGGAGTTCGTCAGACAGGTGACGATCTTCTTGCTGGCGTCGTAGCGGGCGGAGTCCTTCTGCACCGGGACGGTGACGAATTCGCCGCCGGTCGGCACCGGCGCCGAACCGCCGTTCTGCCCGGGGATGTTGATGACGCCGTACGGGAAGCCGGCCTTGTCCGCGTTGCCGAGCTGCCAGGTGCCGTTCTCGCTGAACGCGTAGTCGCCGGTGGCGAACTCCTGCCAGCTGGTGGTCTGGGTGTTCTGGAGTACGTCCTTGGGCGCGTATCCACCGTCGACCCACTGCTTCCACAGCGACAGCGCGGCCACGCCCTTCGCCGAGTCGAGCTTGGTCAGATCGCCGCCCGCGCCCCAGAACCACGGCAGGAACTGGAAGCTGCCCTCCTCCGTGTTGATCGCGGAGAACGTGATGCCCTTCTTGCCCGCCGACTTGACCTTCTTCAGTGCCGCCGTGAGCGAGGCCCAGTCCTTGATGGACGCGGGGTCGACGTGGGCCGCGGTCAGGATCTTCTTGTTGTAGTAGAGCGCCAGGGTGTTGGCGCCGATCGGCACCCCGTAGGAGGCGTTGTCGATGACGCCCGCGCCGAGGATGTTCTTCTGGATCGACGCCGTGTCGAGGCCGAGATCGCTGGTCTTGTTGAGAATGCCCGCCTCGACGAGCGTGGAGACGACCGGGTTGTCCACCAGCATCACGTCGGGCGCGTTGCCCTGCTGGGCGGCGAGCAGCGCCTTGTTGCCCAGGTCGGTGGTGTCCATGCTGGTGCGCTTGACCTTGACCCCGGCATCGGTGCCGCACTTGGCGACGAGCTTGCCCCACGCCGAGGAGGCGTCGAACTGGGGGTACGGGTCCCAGAAGTTGTACGTCCCACCGCCCTTCCCGGAACCGGAGGCGGAGGAATCGGAACCGCCCCCGCAGGCGGCGACAGCGGTGAGCGCGCCGACGGTGGCTATGGCGGCGAGGAGGGTGCGGCGGGCGTTTCTCACGGTGACCTCGTTGTCTTGGTGCGGCTCGTAGAGACGGGGCAGGGGTTCAAGAGGTGGGCAGCCAGACGCGCATGGCGCCGTCCTGACGGTTGGCCCACGCGTAGTAGGGGATGGCGGTGAGCTCGACCAGCGCGTCGTCTTCCGTTTCCGGCGCCTCACTGCCGACGGAGGTGTACGGCCACCAGCCCGCGTCGGGGATGCGGCGGCGGTGGCCGGACGCGACGACAGTGGTGACCCCGCCGAGCAGCTCGGGCCGGTGCCGCACGGCGAGCGGACGGGCAGGGTGGAGGACGATGTCATCCAGTCCGCCGCCGGGGTTGTCCACCTGTTCCAGGCAGTAGACGAGCGGCCCGCGCTCGATCGCCACACAACCGCGCACGGCGTCCACGCGGGGGTCGGCCGCGGTCAGGCGTGGCGCGAGGGCGAGTTCGAGGACGACCCGGTCGCCGGGGGCCCAGGTGCGCTCAAGTCGCAGCCAGCCGTCGGCCGTGGGGGCGTTGCTCTGGTCGTACTCCGTGTCCCCGCACCGCACCCGGTACTCGGCGCACCACTGCGGGACGCGCAGCGAGAGCGTCCAGGGGCGGTCGGCCGGGGTCTCCTCGACGGTCAGGCTGATCGCGCCCTGCCACGGGTACTCGGTCTCGACGTTCACCGCGACCGGGGTGCCGTCGAGGTCGCCGGTGCAGCGGCCGTCGGCGTACTGGTGGATCTGGAGGCCGCCGGTGTCGCTGGTGGCGAGGTAGTGCTCCAGCGAGGCCAGCAGCCGCATGACGTTCGGCGGACAGCAGGCGCAGCGGAACCAGCGGGTGCGGCGGGCCGACTGGTCGCCGCCGGGGTCGGTGTGGCCGTCGCGGACCTGGAGCGGGTTGACGTACAGCCAGCGCTCGCCGTCGAGCGACACCCCGGCCAGGAAGCCGTTGTACAGGGTGCGTTCGATCAGGTCGGAGTAGCGGGCCTCACCGGTGAGCAGGGCCATCCGCCAGCTCCACTGGACCGACGCGATGGCGGCGCAGGTCTCGCAGTACGCGCGCTCGTTGGGCAGTTCGTACGGGTCGCCGAAGTCCTCCTCGTCGTGGTGCGCGCCGAGGCCGCCGGTGAGGTGGGTCTTGGTCGTGGTCATCGCCCGCCACAACCGCTCGCCCGTCGCCCGGAGTTCGGCGTCCCCGGTCTCGGTCGCCAGATCGGCCGCGGCTGCCAGCAGGTACAACTGCCGTACGGCGTGGCCCTCCACGGTGTCGGCCTCGCGCACCGGTACCCGGTCCTGGCAGTACGCCTCGCCGCCCAGCAGGCCGTGGCCGAATCGGTCGACGAAGTAGCCGGCCAGATCGAGGTAGCGGCGCTCGCCGGTCTCCCGGTACAGCTCGACCAGGGCGGTCTCGACCTCGGGGTGGCCGTCGACGCCGTCGATCTCCTTGCCGCTGCCGGGGAGGCCGAACACGGAGTCGATGTGGTCGGCGAACTTCCGCGCCACGTCCAGGAGTTGGGCGCGACCGGTGGTCCGGTGGTGGGCGACGGCCGCCTGGATGAGATGACCGGCGCAGTACAGCTCGTGCCCCCAGCGCAGGTCCTTGTACCGCTCGCCGCCCTTGACCAGCTGGAACCATGTGTTCAAGTAGCCGTCGGGCTGCTGCGCCTCGGCGACCAGGGCGACGATCCGTTCCACGTCGGCTTCCAGCGCGGCCGAGGACCCCTGGGCCAGCTGCCAGGACGCCGCCTCCAGCCACTTGTAGACGTCCGTGTCGACGAACGGGTACGCGCCCCGGAACTCGCCCTGGACCGCGCCCGCCGCCAGCCGCAGGTTGTGCAAGTTCCCTGCGGACTCCAGGAGTTGGGGACCCTGAGGGAGTGAGATTCGCGCGTTCACCTCGCGGCGGGTGCTCCAGAAGCCGGCGCGCACCTCGACCGCGGCAGGGGTCAGTGCGGCCTTGGCTCCTGGCCCGAGCCGGACCGGCCCGGTGGACGTGCCTGCCTGTTCGGACACGGCCGGGGCCGAGGAGGAAAGCGCGGCGGAACGGGGGCGGGGCATGGCTCTCCGGAGAGGTAGGTGGGAAGCACGGGTCGGGGACCCGACGTGGGATGCGCGTCAGGGCGTCCCTGAGGTCGGACGGGTGTCGCTCCGTCTCTGGAACTCGCTGAGGAAAACGTTTTTCTGCCCGGAAAGGTAGGAACGGGTCCACCTGCGCGTCAAGGGGCCGGGCAAACATTTTCTTCGCCTGGTCGGGGACTGGCCAGCTGCCGCGAACGATGTCAGGATGCAGCAGATGACGTCATCAAGGAAAAGGGTTGCGTGTGACCGCCGTGCCAAGTCTTCCGCCCACCGGGCGGGCGAAGCTCACCGATGTGGCCAGACTGGCCGGAGTCAGCGTCGGGACGGCCTCGAAGGCGCTGAACGGCAGCGGGAGCATGCGCCCGGAGACCCGGCAGCGGGTCCTTGACGCCGTCGAAGAACTCGACTTCCGCCCCAACCAGCAGGCGCAGAGCCTGCACACCGGCCGCAGCTGGACCGTAGGGCTGATGACGACGGACGGCATCGGCCGCTTCAGCACGCCCGTCCTCCTCGGTGCGGAGGACGCGCTCGGCGCCGGCAAGATCTCCGTGCTGCTGTGCGACACCCGGGGCGACGCCATCCGCGAGCAGCACCACCTGAGCAATCTCATGGGCCGCCGGGTGGACGGCATCATCGTGACCGGCCGGCGGACCGACCCGCGTCCGCCCCTGAAGGGCGTCGAGCCGATCCCGACGGTCTACGCGCTCTCGCCCTCCACCGACCCGGACGACATCTCCGTAGTGTCCGACGACCGCAGCGGAGCCCAGCTGGCGATCGAGCACCTGCTGGCCACTGGCCGCACCCGGATCGCACACATCACCGGCCCGGCCCACCACGCGGCGGCCCGTGACCGCGCCCAGCACACCCTCGAACTCCTCAAGCAGTCCGCCATGGAACTCGCCACCGGCCGGGTCCACTTCGGGGAGTGGAGCGAGGCGTGGGGCCGCCGCGCCGCCCAGGCGGTGCTGCGTACGGCACCGGAGACGGACGCCTTCTTCTGCGGCAACGACCAGATCGCGAGAGGCGTCGCCGACGCCCTGCGCGAGAACGGCCTGGACGTCCCCGGCCAGGTGGCGGTCGTGGGCTACGACAACTGGGATGTGATGGCGCTGGCTTCCCGGCCGCCCCTGACGACGATCGATACGGATCTCTCCGAGGTCGGCAGGCGGGCCGCTCTGCTGCTGCTGGACGCGATCGGCTCCAAGGTGGCACCCGGTCTGCACAGGGTTCCCTGCCGGCTTGTCGTCCGTGAATCCACCTGAGCCTTCGGGCGAGTCGGGGAATGCCGAGCACGCCGCGACAGCCGCCGGTCGTCCACGCACAACTGCCGTGTCTCGTAAGGAGCATGGGGGCGTGTCAGTCGATGCCTTCGACGATGCGGAAGTCGCGCTCGACGCCGTCGGAGAGGGCGACCAGCGCCTCCTGGTAGGCCGCACTCTTGTGCGCCGCGACGGCCTGCTCGAAGCTGTCGGTGCCGGCTCCACAGAGTCCGTTCGCCGGCGAGGAACAGCACCAGGAGCAGTGCGGCGGCCAGGGCGACCGCGCCTGCCACGTCCAGTGGGCGGAGCGGCCTTCGGGGGCTTCGGGCACGGAGCGCCACGCGGTCAGGAGGGCGGCGGCGGTGACGACCAGGCCGAGGCCGTGGGCGGCCCGTACCCCGCCGAACTCGGCGAGCAGTGCGGCCAGCGGGTAGCCGACGCCGGCCCCGATGATCGAGACCACCGAGATCAGGGCGATCACGGCCGCGCCGTGCTCCTCGGGGAGGTGGTCCCGGGCCACGCCCATCATCAGCGCCGTCAGCCCGAGCCCGACGCCCTGGGCCGCTCCGCCGGCCGGCAGCCACGCGAACGGCAGCGGCAGCACGGTGAGCGCGCTGCCGGCGACGACGACCGCCAGCGTGGCGAGGATCGTGGCCCGCCGGTGCGGGCCGGCTCCGCGCCGGCCCAGGACCGGCGTGGCGACGGCGCCGCTGAGCAGCGCGACGGTCAGCGTCCACTGCGCGCCGGCGAGCGAGACGTGGAACGAGGTCGCCACGCTGGTGATGAGCGGCGTTCCGAGGCTGGCGACCGCCGCCACGACCAAGGCGATGAACATCAGGGCGGGGACCAGCAGCCGCGCCTCGGAACGCGCCACCGGGAACGCCTTCACCGCGCCCCCGCCGACCGGCCGCCCGGTCATCGCTTCGGCCCTTTGCGCTCCTGGCTTTCGAGCTCTGCCAGATGCTTCAGCGCCGGAAGAGCCGCCACCAGCGCCTCGACCTCGTCGCCGGTGAGCTCGCCGATCAACCGCTCGAACGCGTGGACGCCCGCATGGCGCCGCGTCCGTACATAGGAGGCGCCGGACTCGGTCAGGCACACCAGCGTGACCCGTTTGTCGGCCGCGTCACTCCGCCGCTCGACCAGGCCGGACTCCTCCATCATCCGGACCAGGGTGGTCATCGCGGGCTGGGTGACGCCCTCGACCGCGGCCAGATCGGTGATGCGCCGCGGGCCGGTCCGGTCCAGGGTGGCCAGGGTGGCGGCGGACGTCGGGCTCATGTCCCGGGGCAGGCGTCTCGCGGCCCTGGTGGCCAGGCCGTAGAGGGCTGCACCGATGGCGGCGGACGCGCCGGGAGTGGCGACACGACGACTCACGTTCGAAGCATTGCCTTTTATATTCAGAATTTATGTAAATGGTCGACTTCGCGGACGGCACCGCGGGTTGCGGACCCGAGGCCTTCGAGATCGACGACCACGACCGGTGCTCGACGGCCACAGCGGTGCGTTCGAGAACGCACCGCTGCGACGGCGTGGCGATTCGGGAGTCGGCCCTACACGGCCGCCGCGGCGGCGTGCAGGTTCTTCGCGGCCAGGGCGAGCCCCTCGGTCTGGGAGTAGGCGGCGTCCTCGTGCTCGATGTTGACGGCCATGTCCGGGTCGACCTCGGCAAGGGCGCGCAGGAACTCGGTCCAGTAGGCGACGTCGTGGCCGACGCCCACGGCGACGAACTTCCACGCGGGGTTCTCGGGCCAGGAGTTGCACCAGAAGCCGTAGCCGGTGGGCACCTTGCCGGGTGCGTCGGCGGGTACGCGGGTGAACGAGGTGTCGAGCACACCGCGGATGTCGGCGCCCGGGCAGAGGGTCGCGTCCTTCGCGGCGGCGTGGAACACCAGCGGGCCCAGCCACTTGATCGAGGCGACGATGTCCATGCCCTGCCACATCAGGTGCGAAGGGTCCATCTCCGCACCGACGTTGGTCGCGCCGGTCGCGTCGACGAGCCGCTTCAGGGTGACGGGGGAGAAGACGAGGTTGTGGGGGTGCATCTCGATGGCGACCCGGACGTCGTTCTCCCGGGCCAGCGCGTCGATCTCCTTCCAGAACTCGACCGCCACACCCCACTGGTAGTCCAGGACGTCCATGTAGACGCCGTCCCACGGATTCACCACCCAGGAGGGGTACTTGGCGTCCGGGTCGGAGCCCGGCGTGCCGGACATGGTGACCACGTGCCGCACCCCGAGGAGGCCCGCGAGGCGGATCGTACGGCGCAGGTCGTCGGCGTGCTTCGGGCCGACCCCGGGCAGCGGGTTGAGGGGATTCCCGTTGCAGTTGAGGCCGGTCAGCTCCATTCCGCGCTCGGCGAAGGTCGCCAGGTACTCCTCGCGCGCGGTCGCCGAGGACAGCAGGAGGTCGACCGGGCAGTGCGGGGAGGGAATGAAGCCGCCGGTGTTCACCTCGACGGAGGTCAGGCCGTTCTCCTTGAGGATGTCGAGGGCCTCGGCCAGCGGGCGGTCGTGCAGACAGGCGGTGTAGGCGCCGAGCTTGAGGGACATGCGGGTGCTCCTTGTATGGGTGCGGTGCGGGTGGTCAGACGGCGGGCGGGACCGTGACGGCGACGCCGCCGGCCTGTGAGGACTCGACGATCGCGCGGATGATCTCCATGGTCCGCAGCCCCTCGGCGAACGTGGCGCAGGCCGGGAGCGGCTCGGAGACCCCCGCGATCTGGTCGAGGAACGCCCGTGCCTGGTAGGTGAAGTTGTCGGCGTTGCTGGCCCCGACACCAGGCGCTTCCATCGGCACCCCGCCCGCGAAGTACGGCAGTTGGGGCCCGGCGATGATCTGCCGGGCACCGCGGGTACGGGCCTCGGGCTGGGCGTCGTCGAAGAGGTACTCGGCCGGCCGGTGCTGGTCGAACGCGGCCCGTCCGCCGACCCCGAGCACGTCGAACGCGAGCCCGTTCGGCAGCCCGAAACCGGTACGGGTGACGGAGAAGGTTCCGACGAGTCCAGACTCGAAACGGGCCGTGAAGGACGCGGTGTCCTCGTTCTCCACCTCGCCGAACTCGTCGGAGACAGGGGCCGCGTTGTGCCCGACGACCGCGCCCAGCGGCAGCGGACGCTTGGGGATCTGCGTGGAGAGCGTGGCACCGGAAACGGAGGTGATGGCCCCCGCGACGTACTCGGCGGCGTCGATGACATGCGAGCCGACATCACCGAGCGCGCCGGAACCGGCACCCCCCTTGAAACGCCAACTCAGAGGTCCCCTGGGGTCGGTGGCGTAGTCGCACCAGTAACGCCCGCTGAACAGAGTGAGGTCACCCAACTCCCCGCGCCGCACGTGGTCGCGGATCGCGGCGATGCCGGGGGAGCGGCGGAAGGTGTATCCGACGGCGGTCACGACCTCGGTGGACCGCTCCAACTCGGCCATCGCACGGGCGTCTTCGAGCGAACCGGCCAGCGGCTTCTCGCACAGCACGTGCTTCCCGGCGGCGACCAGCGCCTCGGCGATCGGCCGGTGCAACGCGTTTCCCACGACGATGCTGACCGCGTCGATCGTCGGGTCCTCGGCGACGGCCTCCCAACTCGGCAACGCCTTCTCGAAGCCGTAGCGGCGGGCGGCGTCCTCGGCGAGCGCGGTGTTGGCATCGGCTATCGCGGCCAGCCGGACCGGCGGCAGTCCCGCCCCGAACACGGTGTTGGCGTTGCGGTATCCGGCGGCATGGCTGCGGCCGGCCATACCGGCTCCGATCACCGCGACGGAGAGAGGCTTGGCGGAGGAGGTCATGAGATATCCCTTGAGAAGAGAGGTCAGCTGGGGGTGGGGGAGGCGGAGGCGGTGAAGCAGGCGGCGACCTGCCGGGCGGGCGGCGGTGCGCGACGACCTTGGGCTCGGTGTTCTTGGACCCGTACTGAGCGGAGAGTGAGCTCCGCTCGGTACGGGAGACTGTCTTCAAGCGCTTTAAGAGCGCTTGAGGCGGAGCGCTGTTTCCGAGCCGAACAGCGATGCCAGCGGTTTGCTACGACGATGCGGCGAGGTACTCGTCGATCTTCGCGCGCATGAACAGTGAGGACTCCTTGGCCCGTTCCTCCCAGGCGAAGACGCACGCCGTGAGGGTGCCGTCGAAGTCGTTGTCCCGCAGGGCCCGGAACAGCTCGCCGAAGTCGACCTCGCCCTGGCCCATGTCGAGATGCTGGTGGATGCGGGCGGTGGTGCCGGGCGGGTTGAGGATGTAGCGGTTGCCGGAGGACGCGGTGTGGTCGAACGCGTCGGCCAGGTGGACATGGGTGAGCAGATCGCCCGCGTGCCGGATGATGCCGGGGGCGTCGTCGCCGATGTGGAAGGTGTGCGGGGCGCAGTAGAGGAAGCTGACGCTCGGGTGGTTGATGCCCCGGATGAAGTCGACCGCCTGATGGCCGTCCTCGATGAAGTCGTCCGGGTGCGGTTCCAGGGTCAGCCGGATGCCCTCCTGTTCGAAGAGCGGGAGGAGTTCGTCCATCGACTTCCAGAACTGGGCCTCGCTGCGGTCCGCTTCCTCGGGCCGGCCGTTGAACTCCGAGATCATGCTGTCCACGCCCAGCTCGGAGGCGATCTGGATCGACCGCTTCCAGTACCGTACGGCGGCCTGCCGGGCGTCCTCGTCGGGGCCGGACCAGCGGAACAGCGGCAGCAGGGAGGAGATCCCGACGCCGGCCGCGTCGAGCGCCTTGCGGAACTTGCGCACGGTGGCGTCGTCCACCCGGGGGTGCCGGAAGAAGGGAATGAAGTCCTCGCGGGGTGAGAGCTCGATCCACTCGTAGCCCAACTCGGCCACCACACCGGGCAGTTCGAGCAGAGGGACATGACGGATCATGTACGGGTCGAGGGCGATCTTCATGAGGGAATGCCTTCGGGTGTAGGGGAGCGGGGGTGCGTCGGGCGGAGCCATCCGCTCGCGTGGGCATAGGGCCGGCGTCCTGATGCCGTCGTCAGCCGGCGCTTTCGACCGTGGCTTTGAGGTCCGTCGCGTCGGGGAGTTTGTCGACGTCGAGGCCGCGGACCTGGGACAACTCGTGCTTGAGTGCGGCGAGTTCGGTGCCGCCGGCCATGTGGTTGGTCAGCTCTTCGAGGGTGATCTCGCTGCGTTCGGCGGAGAGTTCCATGGTGCCCAGGCGCAG
>NZ_JBHYWD010000043.1:29022-35314 GCF_042751305.1 Streptomyces hokutonensis | reverse complement strand
CACAGGATCAGACGAAGGCCGCCCCCACGTCCGGCAAACTCCCTGGTGAGTGACCCCGTTCGAGACGTCGTTCGAGACCGGAAGAAAAAGAACAACCTCAGTAGGTGTTTTTGAACCTGGTGCGGCAGGTCAAGCCATGTGGCATGGCACGGGGGTGCAGCGTTCACGGCGCCGACAGGGTCCGGTCGGCCCCAGTCAAGCGGCCTCGATCAGCCCAGCGACGCAGTCGCCGCGCGGAGGTCCTCCAGGGCTGCCAGTGCATGTGGCGCGAGCCCTTCCGCGTCATCACGATCGCTTTCGGACCACTGGGCGTAGCCCCGCTTGAACGCGAGGACTCCCAGCTCGCCCGCGAGGTGCGCGGTCGGGTCGGGGACACCGCGGGCGATGAGCGCGGCTGTCATGGCGGCCGCGAGACCGACGCTCTTGAGGGTGTCGCGCTCCTGGAGTTCGGTGCTGGCTGCCACGGCTGCTTTGATGCGGGGGCCGAGTTCGCGGTTCGTCGGCCCCATGGCGCTCGATGCGCGTACGAGACCGGCTGCCACGGCTTGGAGCGGGCTGGCGCTCGCCGGGGCTTCGGTGATGCCGTCGGCGAGCAGCCTGCTGAGTGTCTCCTGCCCGGCGACCAGTAGCTCGCGCTTGTCGGCGAAGTGCCGGAAGAAGGTGCTCTTGGTGACGCCGGCGCGCTCGGCGATCTGCGTCACCGTGGTGGCGTCGTACCCCTGCTCGGTGAACAGGTCGACGGCCGCAACGACGAGTCGCTGGGCCGCCCCTGGTTGCCATCTAGCCATGAGATCAGGATAGGTGATGGGACACCTGTCCCGTCGCCGTGTATGGTCAGTGATGGGATAATGGTCCCATCACTTTCGGGGAGAGCTCATGCATGTCTTCGTCACCGGCGGTACCGGCACCATCGGCTCCGCCGTCGTCGCCGAACTGCTCGGCAACGGCCACACCGTTCTCGCACTGGCCCGCTCGGACGGCTCCGCGCAGGCCCTTGAGAGAGCTGGTGCCAAGGTGCTGCGAGGAGAGCTGGCAGACCTCGACGTCCTGCGGTCCGGCGCCGCACAGTGCGATGGCGTGCTCAGTCTGGCGTTCGGACGCGACTACAGCAGCCCGGACGCGCTCGCGCACGCCATAGCCGAGGAGAGCGCGGCTGTCGCCGCGCTGGGGCAGGAACTCATCGGGAGCGACCGCCCGATCGTCACGGTTTCGGGTACACCGTGGGTCCCGGGCCGTGCCTCCACCGAGGCCGATCCGCTGCCGACCGACGGACCGGTGGGCGGTCGGGGCCGTTCGGTCACGGCGCTGCTGGATCTCGCCTCGCGAGGTCTGCGCAGCATGGCCGTCCGCATGCCGCGCACGGTCCACAACGAGGGCCAGGGCGGATTCGCCGGTCTGCTGGTCGATGCGGCGCGCCGTACCGGAGTGGCTGGTTACCCGGGTGACGGCACCCAGCGCTGGCCGGCCGTGCATGCGCTCGACGCAGCGGTCCTTTTCCGCCTGGTCCTTGAGTCGGCACCCGCCGGGACGTCCTGGCACGCCGTCGGCGACGAGGGCGACGCGGTGCGGGACATCGCGACAGTCATCGGCCGACGACTGGGCCTGCCGGTCGAGGAAGTCCCGCAGGAAGACTTCGGCCCGTTCGGCCCGATCTTCGCCATGGACCAGCCGGCATCCAGCGCCCACACCCGCAATGCCCTCGGATGGCAGCCGGCGCACTCCAGCCTCCTCAAGGACCTGGAGAACATCCAGCCCTGACGCACGCCCGTTGTCTTCCGCGTCCACTGGCTCGTGCGCAGGTCCGTTCTGCGGCAGGCCGGTGCGTCCGAGGCGGAGCAGGAGGCCGCGAAGACGGACGCGCTGAAGGCGCGCACGACGGTGGGCGAGGCCCTGACCGAGCTCCAGCTGCTGACCGACGACCCGTGCGTCCTGGCGCTCGCCGACCGGGTCGTCGACGTCACCTTCACCCTGCACGAGGCCGCCGACCGGGCCGACCGTGACCGTCGCTTCGATCTCGCCCGGGCCGCGCACAACACGTTCGTCGCCGCCGCCGGCCGGCTCGTACGGGCCTGACTCGTACAACTGCGGGATGGGGGCGCGTTTCCGCTGCGCCGTACGGCAGGCGTGCGCCTTTGCACGGCACCCCGGGCGATAGGGCGGCAGTCGGGTGGGGCAGCATCTGCTCAGCCATCGCCTGACCATGAGGGGTCGTCATGCGTTCCACCCGCCGTGCCGCTTCATCTGCCCTGCTCACCTGTCTGATGCTCGTGGGCTGCTCTCCCACTGCACTGGACGGTTCGGCGCCGTCCGGGAGCGCGAGCGGTGCGGCGGGTCCGTCGGGTGCCGGCGGGGCCGGGCGGGCGATCGCGGTGGGGGCGGGTCCGCAGAAGACATACACGGTCCAGAAGCAGCCGGCCGCGGGCACCTGCCACTACCGGTATCTCAAGGGCGAGCCGTTGGAGGATCCGAAGTGCACGCCCGGCGCGATCTCTCCGGCGGTCACGCAGTCGAACCTGAAGTCGACGATCTGCCGCAAGGGCGGCTACACCTCGGGCATCCGGCCCTCCACGTCCGTCACGGGCAGGGAGAAGAAGCTCAACGCGGCCTCGTACGGCTTCACGGGCAGCATGTCGGATGCCGAGTACGACCACCTGATCAGCCTGCAGCTGGGCGGAGACCCCAACGACTACCGCAACTTGTGGGTGGAGCCCGCCGACCCCGGTCACAAGAAGGGCTCCGGGGTGAACAACGCGAAGGATCCGGTGGAGACGAAGCTGCACACCGCGGTCTGCAAGGGCACCGTCACTCTCGCCGCTGCGCAGCAGGCGATCGTCACCGACTGGACCACCGCCCTCAGCCGCCTTGGCCTCGGCTGAGAGAGATGCTGCGAACCCGGACACCCGACTACAGGCTTACGGCGGTCGTGCACAGGCGAAAGCCCCGGCTGGACGGGGGAGACCAGCCGGGGCCGTGAGCGGTGGCGTGCGGAGGGCGGTCGCCTCTCGGCGGAGGGCTCCATGGGGCTTCAGCCGAACGATCGTCCCCATGGGCTATAGGTGAGGCCCGGGGACACTGTCCCCTCCGCAGCCACATATGAGTGAACGGTCAACCATCCTGGGTTGTTCCCGCCTACGCCCCCGGCGACTGTGAGCTGGCGAACATGCCTTGCCACAGGCGCCAGTTGAGGTAACCGGAGACCAGGGCGTTGAACCCGCCCGGATGGCCTGGGAGGTCAACAACGTCGGTGGCACGATGAGTTGGGACGGAAGGCGGGGGTTTCGTGCGGGGTGACAGACGGCAGATCCAGACGGCGGTCCTGGGCGGCGCGGACTCGGAGGAGCCGCCGATGCTGCCGCTGGAGGCGATCGAACTGGACGCCTTCCGCCGCTGGCACGAGCACGACACGTTCTGGTGCGGGCTGCTGCTCGGAGGCTGCGGCCTACAGTTGACCACCAAGCTGCACACCGAACGGGTCCCTTCCCTGACAAGTCCAGCGTGTTGAACTGAGGTGTTTCTCTTCAGCAGCCGGGCCAACAGCTGGTGACGTTATGGTGAACGGCGCCACTGACAACGACTTATCGGCGCAGGTCAGGCACTCGCCTTCGCGGCGCGGTGAGCGCGCACGTGGCATGCAGTTGAGCAGTAGCGGGACAGAACGACCAACTCCCTTGCGACGATTATCAATTGACGGTCCAAATGTTGGCGGGACGCGGGAGGGGACTTGCCGGACAACCCTTCATACCCCCCGGGAGAGCGCCTGAGGCTGCTCCGAAATTCGGCGGCTTTCGTAAGACTTGAGCCCGACTTGAGCTTTGCGGTGATGTGAGTCGGCCTGGATGGTAAAGCAATCCTCAAGATCATTGACCTTTCAAGTTTCGCCGCGCTAGCTTCCACTCACGCCGTAAACGACCAGACCAGCGCGGCGCAAGCGGGGGGCGAAATCAAAGGCGATCAGCCATGTCTCCGGCGAATTTCACAGCCGCACTTCATGCGGCTTCACTAGACCCGCCGAGCGACCCAGAAATTTAGGGAACGCCGGTGGAATCGGGGAATCGGGGATTTCTTTCGTGACCAAGATATCTGGCAGACGTCTGTCTCTGGCCACTGCGGTGAGTGTCGTAGCCGCATCGGCGGTGATCGGCCTGGGACTGTCGTCGCCGGCCAGTGCCGTCTGCACACAGAGCACCAGCGACTCACCGGGCTGCGGCAGCACCAGCAGCCCGTCCCCCAGCACTTCACCCTCGCCGTCGGCCACCGATGTCAAGCCGACGGGCGGCGCAGCGCTGCCCACCAGCGGACCGACGATCACCGCGGCGCCCAGCCCGAGCACCCTGACCCCGGTGTCCGGCGCCGCCACGGTCAAGGGTGTCTTCACCCTGGGCAACGGCTCACCGTTGGCCGGCGCCACGGTGACCCTGACCCCGGTGGACGAGGCGCTGCCGGCGGACGGCAGCAGCATCACGCCGACGACCGTGGGCACGGCGACCACGGCCTCGGACGGCAGCTGGTCGTTCACGCTGCCCTCGACTCTCCCAAGCAGTCTGCAGACCTACGCGGACGACAACGGAGGCGTGCTCTCCCTGGAGGCAGCCTTCTACGGCCAGGCGCCGGACGGCACGCTGCTGACCGGTACCGACTATGTGGACGCGGGCGTGGCCACCGGTTCCGCGACCACGGAGGGCTCGGCCGCGGCCCGGGCCGAGACGCCGGACACCGTGGCGATCCACCCCGACGTGGACACCACGCAGGTCACGCCTGCGGATTCGACCCTGGTCGACACCGCGGACAGCGCGGACGACTCTTCCGCCGCATCCGCGAACACCTACCAGTCGGTGGACGGTGCATCGACCACGGGCTTCAGCCCGGACGTGGTCGACGGTGTGGACTACAGCGCCGTGAAGCCGAAGGTCGGCGTGCCGGTCTGCGTGCCGAGCAAGCATGTGGTCAAGCAGCACGACTACTACACCACCATCGGTGAAGGGCACGCCTTCTACGACACCACCGCCGCCTTCGAGTACAACAACACCCTCTCCAGCACTTGGGGCGTGGCGACCAGCGTCGACGGCGAACACTGGTCCATCACCGGAAAGATCTCCCGCAAGAACACCACCGGCCACGCCGTCGGCTTCGCGAACCAAGGGCCGCGCTGGGCCAAGCGCTTCCAGATTCCCATCGAATACCAGGACGTCGACCACCAGGTCGTCTGCCCCTACAAGACCACGCACACGTACTCCATCGTCCCAGTGAAGTACGACATCCCCTCCGGGGGTGCTGTATCGAGGTACGGTGCCGATGTCAGTTACAAGGACGGACCAACCCCGTACCAGGCCTCCAACGCGGCGTACCGCGCGGTTCTCGCGAAGAAGACGTACGCGACCATCACCACCGGAAACTCGATCACCTACGGTGTCGCAGTCAAGGTGTTCGGGGTGGCGCTCAGCCTCGACACGGAGTACGGCGCGTCCCACTACCAGAAGATCTCTGCCGGATCGGGTGGCCAGGAGCACGACATCTGGGGCGCCAAGGGCAAGATTTCAGGGAACCCCGGTGTCATCTACTCGTACTAGCCGCCACGTTCGCACCCGGTCTCTCGCTGTGGCGGCCCTGCTGGCCTGTGCGACAGGGTGTGCGGGCGCGACGGGCGGCGGGGTTGCCACGGGGACGGCGCTGCAGGGGGAGGGGCCGACAACGACCGGGGCCATCGGCTTCTCGGACGTGAAGGTCGGCGGCATCTTCCGCATGGCCTTCCCCCTGACGAGGAACATCTCCAAGCAGGCCGTCTCCGTCACCGGGGTCAAGCTCCTGAACGTCCCGGCGGGCGGCAAGGTGCTCGGTTACTCGGTCTACTCGGTGAAGGACACGCCCGGCTACCGGCTGGGCTACCAGGAGACTGCCCACCCCACAGCCGGCGACGTGGACCTCGACAAGTACCCGAACTACGCCGGACACCCGTACACCATCAAGCCGGGGGCACTCAGCGACAAGTACGCGGTGATACGGCTCAAGGTCACCGCAAAGGTGACCAAGCCCATCACCGGCTGCGAGGCGGACTACACCCAGGCCGGGAAGACCTACCACCAGACCCTCACCTGCAGGTTCCAGCTCGACATGACCTGAGCGAACTCGACGGCACGGCCACCTCCTGCTGTACGGCCCACCTGTGACGGGGGGGGGCGCCCGCCCGGGGGGGGGGGGGGGCGGGGGGGCGGGGGGCCCCCCCCCCCGCGGGGGGGCGCGCACAGGGGGGGAGACAAACGCCGAAGGGGGGGGCGGGGGAGACGAGGCGCCCGCC
>NZ_JBHYWD010000043.1:15113-29012 GCF_042751305.1 Streptomyces hokutonensis | reverse complement strand
CACCCCCACCGGCTGGTACCCCCCCAAATTCACCTGCGCAAACCCCCCGCCCCGCCAACCCCCGGGTTTCCGCCCCACTTGTCCCGCCCTGCCCCGACTGCCGGGGCAGGGCGTCACCTGTTCCCGCGGGCGCCCAACCGGAACGGCGGCGAAGGCAAAGAGGCTGTTCACCAGGTCCTTCGGCGCGGACGTGCAGAGCCTGTCCCGCCTCGGGCACCTTAACCTCGGCTACAGCACTTGGGCGCGGTCGTAAGCGGAGGCGAGGTATCGGGCGTCGACGTGTCCCGGGTCGTGCTGCGGGCGGCGGCCAACAGCGTGAGTACGTCGATCGTCTGTGAGGCCAACACCGTTGATGGCACGATGAGTTGGGACGAAAGGCGGGGCTTCGTGCGGGATGACAGGCGGCAGATCCAGACGGCGGTCCTGGGCGGCGCGGACTCGGAGGAGCCGCTGTTGCTGCCGCTGGAGGCGATCGAGCTGGACGCCTTCCGCCGCCGTCACGAGCACGAGCAATAGTCAAGACCTGTGGACGAGATGACGTGCGGTTGGCGACTCAGTCCTGGACAGGTTCTACTCGGTGGGGCTCTGCTCCGCCGAGGTAGAGCATGCACCCCGCGGTCTCGTCCACGTCCTCCGGGTCGAAGCTCTCCGGCGGAACGACGTAAATTCCGGCGGTGGGGGCGGGAAGCCAGCCGAAGTCACGAGGAGGGTCGTACTCCTCGTAGTGCCCCACGCAGAGGCGAGTGGGCGGGATCGACACCGTGCAGACATCTCCTGCTCGGAGGGCAGGAGGCGCCGGCTCGAAGTGATACGGGGTCCATTCACCGCTTGCATCGGCCCACGGGAGGTGGAATGTCCCGTTCCAGCGAACTTGCCCGGATTTATCGATCTCTCCCCATGGCCATTGGAGACGGATGTGGGTCGCATTCACCGAGACGACCCGGGCGCTTGCCGGCTCGCAAGAGACGATCACTTCGTCGCCAACCCGATACGCCATGCCTGATCGCCCCTGTCCCGGTCGTGAAGGGCCGAGGATAGATCAAGATCTGTGCAGCTGGACTGGCCCCGTCACGGCCCGGCCGGGCGCTCTCTGACGTGATCAAGCTGCCCGCTCCTCGCGCTCGACGAGGAGGCCGTTCTCGAACACAGCACCAGCGCGGACCAGGGGCACGAGGTGCGCTCCAGTGATCGCGCGCCAGCGGGCCTGGGCGGACTCGACCAGCTTGAACACCATGGCCAGGGCCGCAGCAGGGCTGCCCGCCCCGCGGGTGACCTTCGTGCGGAGCTTGACCGTGGAGAACGTCGACTCAATCGGGTTCGTGGTCCGCAGGTGGACCCAGTGCTCGGCCGGGAAGTCGTAGAACGCCAGCAGTTCCTCGGCGTCGTCGGTGATCCTCGCGACGGCCTTGGGCCACTTCGTGCCGTAGGTCTTCACGAAAGCCTCGATCGCCTTCTCGGCGTGGGCCCGATCTTCCCGACCCGCGCTGCAACGCGGGCCTACTCGATGGCCGTCAAGGGATCATCGGGAAGGTACGCCCTCCGCGTCCCTCCCGCTGATCCACAGGTCTTGAGCATTGCTCCTACCGATCGCCCTGGTCCGCATGTCCAGCGATGCCCGCACCCGCGAGTACGTGGCACGCCAGACGGCTGCCGGACGGACGAAGAAGGAGATCGTCCGGCTGTTGAAACGGGCCATCGCCCGGGAGATGTTCCGCTGCCTGACCAGCACAGTCGTCGTCCCCGACGTCGCCGACCTGCGGCCCCTGCGCCAATCCAGGAACCTCACCCTCACCGCGGCGGCCCAGCATTTCGGAGTCTGGCCCGCCACCATCTCCACCCTCGAACGCGGGATCCGCCGCGACGACGACCTCACCCACGCCTACCGCGACTGGCTTGAAGCCACTTGACAGGCAATAGGAGCATCAGTCGGGCCGTTGGGGGCTTCGACGCCCCAGGCACCGTGGCTGATGTGAGCGACCTTCAGAAACCCGGCTTCACGGTCAGGCCAGTCTCCTCATGCAGCTCGCGCACCGCGGTCTCGGTGATGGGCTCGCCGGGTTCACTCTTGCCGACGGGTAGGTCCCCCAGGCCTTGGGCTCCTTTGGGTGAACTCGGCGTTGTGGCTGCGGTCATGGGTCCGAGGGCGGGCCCGAGGACGTTGGGCTGGTCGTCGATCGCGCCCCCGGCGGAACGCGATCGTCGTGAGCCTGTCCGGACACCACAACCCTGCGGCCCCAAGGGCGCTCGCGACCGCACGCAATCGGGCCCCATCCGCACGATCGCTGCACGCTTGCCCATCACACCGAACCTGACAGACCGGAGCCGACCGGCGGCGTCGATTCCAGACCTACGCGTTGCGATATGTAGCCCACAGGTGCCCGATCGGCCGGACTCCAAGGTCAAAAAAACAAGAAACCTCAGGTCAGAGTCCTGACCTGAGGTTTTCCATGGAGCCCCCTGTCGGATTCGAACCGACGACCTACGCATTACAAGTCCTGGCTGGATCGTGCTGGGTCGTTCCAGACGCTGACTCAGTGTCCGGAACGACCAGGTCAGGACAGGTTCGCCTTGAGGTGCAGTCCACGTCAGGACGTCTCCTGCCGTACCGTCCGCTCACGCATCGCTCACGCAGAAGGGGGTGCTGACCAGTGCGTTCGCATCCCTGGCGCTGCTTCGCTTGCGAAGCAGCTACCACGGCGAATAGCTCGGTGAGCGGTTTCCCATATCCAAATCTTTCTCACGATATCAGCAACTTTGAGGTGAATAGTCGAATGGTCACCGGCGTGCAGAGAAAGGGAAGGCGCGGCAGGTAAGCAGCGGGCACACCCAGATGCAAAGCGTTGCCCGGCCTCCGAAACCCCGCCAACCCCCACCGCGAAGGCGCTTCGCCTTCAAACTGACACCCCCTCATGAACGATCAGATTGGCGATGCAGGTACTGGCCGTTGGCGAGCGATCAAAGCAGCCCGGCCAGCAGCATCCTCGCCTGAAGCGGAAGACCCGCTACCCACTTTGTGCACGGAGCACATCGGCAACATCACGGTGATCTATAGTCACAAACGCTCCCTCCGAACAATCGTTCTATTTGCGTCTAGAACCCTTGGAGTTCACACAAGTGAGACACGATCGGAAGAGATCCACACAGTTACTCTTAGCCGCGCTCCTGGTTGCTGTCGCCGCAGTATCCCCGGCATCCGCCGACGATGGCCCAGGAGTGCTCACCGACCCCAGCCAAGCCGCAGCGCTGGCGGCACAACTCGGTGATGGCCGAACCGGCGGCGTGTACTACCGGGACGGGCGCCTCGTTGTCGCGGTCACTGACGCAGGCGCAGCGCAATCCGTCCAAGACGCCGGCGGAGTCCCGAAGCTCGTTACCCGCAGCACAGCCGAACTTGCTTCTATTCAAGGCGAGTTCGACGAACTGGCAGGGATTCCCAACACGGCATGGGGAGTCGAGGCCAGCAGCAACCAGGTGTCCGTTGAAATCTTCGACGGAGTGTCCGCCACCGACCGGGCTCGGATTGAAGAGGTGGCGTCGGCTCACCCGGGTGCGGTGCGCATCGACAGGATCGGAGGCAAGCTGGAGGCTGCCACCACCCTCCGCGGCGGCAATGGGATTTGGTCTTCCGGATGGCGCTGCTCGGCCGCATTCAACACCCACAACTCAGCGGGAGCGGTCTATACGCTCACCGCCGGCCACTGTGTACCGGGCACCGGTAACGTCTGGCTGGTCAACGCAGATGCCACACGCATTGGGATCCAGACCGCGTACAGGTACGGGGCTGACCCGCAGTACTGTGACGCTGAAACACGCGGCTGCGACTGGGCCACCATCAAGGTGGACAACGCCAACCTCGAAACCCCCGGAACCATTCATTACGGGGGAGGGACAAACGCCCAGATAACAAGCTCCCGCTACCCTGCCGAGAACGAGGCCGTGAGGCGGCTCGGAGACACCAGCCAAGATCTTGTCGGCAGCGTGACGGACACCAGCACGACCGTCACCTTCACCGATGGCACCACCCTGTACGGCATGATCCAGACCAGCCTCTGCTCCAAGCACGGCGACAGCGGAGGCCCCCTGTTCACCGGGACGACCGCCCTGGGCAGCACCTCGGGCGGCAACTACCTCGACGAGCCGTGTGGAGATTCGGACGCGCAGAGCGACCGCCAATCCTTCTACACGCCAGTGCAAACCGTGCTGAACGAGCGCGGCCTTCACGTCTACTGACGGATCGCCCTCTATAGCTGCCGCAACCGGTGAACCTGTACTGGCCCTACCGCGTCAGAGTGACGACACATCCTGCCGCGTCGCCATTCCCATGGGAGACAACATGAGTATCAGGACATCGCACGCCACTAGGCTGTTTTCCCTGGTGGCCCTGTCTGCCGTTGCCATGGGTGCCGTCTCCGGTTGCGGCAGCGAGAAGGAAGTAGACAACCAAGCCGAGGCAGCCACGAAACGCGCCCGACAGGTCGCCACAGCCTGGGACGGCTCACAGGCAGCTGGCGCATGGCGTGCCGGCTACCACCCCGTAGCGCCAGCGGTACAGCTGCCGCAAGGCGGCCTGCGGAGCCAGGACGACAAGCGCGCCTACCAGACCCAGAACTTCGCCCTGCGAGGCGACTTGCCCACCACCTGGCCGAAGCACGGCCGGGTTGCCTGGTCGAGCAATAAGTCGCTTACACAGCCGCTTATGAGCGCCAACGATGCATACAAAACCCTCGCGCAGGCGAGCATCGACGGACCTCAACTTACGGTGGTCGGCGCGAAGCTGGGCACCATGACGCTGGCCACAACTCGCGGACCAGCGACGGTCCCGGCCTGGCTTTTCACCCTGCAGGGCTACACCTCGCCCCTGAAGCGGGCCGCCGTCAACCCGTCAACGCCCCCTCAGTCGCCGATCAAGCCGGCCCACAACTTCTCCGACAGCCAGTTGGCACCGCTCGGTCGGCTGCTTCAGGTTGCCGGAGACGGGCGATCGTTAACCGTGATCGCATATCACGGTGCCTGCGATGCCGGCCCCTCCGTGGAGGTGCTGGAAACCGGCGGGAGCGTAGTGCTGTCGGCCGCCATCAAAAACCCGGACGAGGGTGACTGCAGCGCGCAGAGCAGAGAGAAGCAGGTGACGGTCAAGCTGGTTCAGCCTATGGGCGACCGTGTCCTGCTCGACGCGTCCACGGGCGCACCGGTGGCATACCGGGAGACGCCCGGGCGAAGTTGACTCTCTCTCCACTGCTGACCTCACGCTCTCGTGAAGCCTGGCGTCCGGCGAGTGGTCAGGTCAACGGACAGTACCTCCGACCGGAGACGGGAACGAGACGATTCCCCAACGTCGGTCAGCATGGTCTTGGCCCGGCTCCCGTTGCGGGAGTTGCCGCTGCCCCGGCCGCCGGCATCGTGCTTCTCGTAACCGAGGTGATCGGTGATCTCACCTTCCAGGGCAGATTCCAAGACCCGCTTCGTCAGCTGCTGCAGCAGCCCACCCTGCCCGGTCAGCTGCAGCCCCTCCGGCCCGGTCAGCTGCAGCCCCTCCGACCGGGCCCGCTCCACCAGCATCGCGACCAGCTGCTCATCGGATACGGGCGCAGGCTGCCCAGGCTGGGCACTCTCGACAGGCTCCACAGTCTCCAACTCCACGGCGGTATCAGTCACTTGACGTCTCTCCCATGATCGTCGGATCCGCCGTTAGATTTACACTCCCACGCATGGGAGCGCGGGGACGGGCCTTGGACACTGGCCCGAAGTTCAGCCGATCGATACCTCCTTCACGCGGCTGTCCTTTACTTACCTGGAGCGACTTCGTGTCGCACACTTCCAGCGTTAGTTGGCCATGGGCAGTGGCAAGACCGCTGGTAACCGTCTTGTGCTCAGCGGCAGTTGGCCAATTTGTCCAGAGGTAGCTGACCTCCAGGGAGTTGACGCGGCTGGTGTTCGTTGAGTGGTCAGCGTTTGATGCGTCCGCGTACCGCGAGGGCGGCGAGTGCGAGAAGGGCTGGCTCCAAGAGGCGGGAGGCCATCTCGATGTAGGTGCCGGCGGTGGTGAGGTTCTGCCCGGAGGAGCGGAAGACGACCGAGTTGACGGCGACACGGGTGGCCTTCTCCGCGCGGGTCCAGTTCATGCGCTGGTGCCATCCGCCATGCAGGGCGGGGGCGGGGCTGCTGGTCGTGAGGTTGATCTTGCTGCCGTGGAGGGTGCCGGTGGTGGCGGGGTCGGGGTCGTGGGTGGGCAGGCCGAAGCCCATCAGGAGCAGCACGGTGACGGTCATGGCGGTCAGGAGCCAGCCGGTGGCGCGGGAGGCGCGCAGGCCGTAGCCGGAGAGCAGCCAGTACGCCCACAGCAGGCGGCGTTCGCCTTTCGGGGTCCCGGTTGTGTCGTGGCGGCGCATCTCGCACTCGCCGTAGTAGAAGTCGGCTGCGCCGGGCTCGTTCTTTCCGTCCTCGAAAGCCTTACGGAGCTGCCGGTAGAGCGCGGCGACGTCTTCGGGGTCGGGGGTGAGCGCGGGATCGGGGTGATGTGGTCCCGGACGCCACTGCCAAGGCTGAACTGCCCCTGCGGGAAGCACAGGCCGGCTGGCGCTCTGGGCGCGCCAGTGGTGTTCCTCGGCGAGGGTGCGTCGGCGACTCCAGCGGACCGGCCATACGCCGCGGTGGTGCCAGCCCGTGGGAGTGGGCGCAAACGTGGTGCGTCCTTCGAGGCGGAGCTGGTCGAGGTGGAACGCTCCGGAGAACAGGCAGTCGCTCAGGTCGGTATCGGTCAGAACCAGGTGGGCGGCATCCACGCCCTGCACCGAGGCCACCCGTACCTCGGCGGGGCCTGTCAGCCGGCTCTCGTCCACCGGCGGGCCGCCGCCGATGGTGAAGGGGGTGGGATGGGCGACGACTGCTGCGGGGGCGGACAGGACTGCGTGACTGAGGTCCACCGTCGCGCAGCGCAGGCGGATGATTGCTGTCGAATCCCACCGGGTCCGCTCACAGTCCACCCAGTCCGCCGCTATCTCCAGCGTCACCGGCACCCCGAACACCGCCCCGGCTAGAACAACCTGGCCCGCACACACCAGCGGCCCGAACGATGACGCACCATCGAACCGCGCCCCGTCGAACCTGGCGTCGCCGGAGAACTGCACCCCGTCGAACCTGGCGTCGCCGGAGAACTGCACCCTGTCGAACCTGGCGAGGCCGGAGAACTGCGCCTCGTGGAACATGGCGAGGCGGAAGAACTGCACCGCACCGAAAATGGTGGGGCCAGAGAACTGCGCCCGGTCGAACCTGGTGGTGCCGGAGAACTGCGCCCTGAGGAACTCGGTGCGGCCGGAGAACCGGGCCGCGTGGAACATGGCGTGGCCGGAAAACTCGGCCCCCTCGAACGTGGCGGGGCCGGAGAACTGTGCCTCATCGAACGTGGCGGGGCCGGAGAACTGCGCCCGGTCGAACCGGGCAGGGCCGGAGAACTGCGCCCGGTCGAACCGGGCAGGGCCGGAGAACTGCACCCCGAAGAACATGGCCTCGCCGGTGAACTGCGCCGCGTGGAACATGGCGTCGCCGGTGAACTGCACCCCGAAGAACTCGGCGTTGCCGGTGAACTGCACCCCGTCGAACACGGCGTCGCCGGTGAACTGCACCCCGTTGAACCGGGCGGGGCCGGAGAACTGCACCCTGTCGAACCGGGCGGGGCCGGAGAACTGTGCCTCATCGAACCGGGCGAGGCCGAGGTGTGGTTTGCCCGTGGCGGGGTCGCGGAACGCGTCGAGAAGCTGGGCCAGAAGGCTTTCGGTGAAGGAGGTGCCCCGGTGATCCATGGGGGCCCCAGGGGTAAGGCCGGCCAGATAGGCGGCGCGGTCGGGGTCGGCCAGGTGAGCGAGGCACACGGTGTGGCCGGAGACGTGGACACCGCGGCAGCCGACAGGGTCGGTGGCGGGGTCAGCACCGCGGGCGCAGTGAGGCCAAAGAGGTGCTTGGCGTACAGGGGACGGTGGCGTGCTCATCGCGCGGCGGCTCCACAGATCCGTGCTGGTTAGGACTCGCCTGCGATACCACGCAGGCTTGCGTCCAGCCGGTTCCTGCTCTGTAGCCAACTATGAATGCGCATGGCCAACTATCACTGATGTGACTGAGCGCCTCACTTGGCCACTCTGAGCACCATAGTTGGCCGCCGAACAGCTTCGGGAGCCGCCGGATCAACCGCCCGTCGCGAAGCCGTAAAGCTCGCGAAGCCGAGTGGCGATGGCCCTCGTGGCGGCTTGATCAGCTTCGATGAACTCGCGGCGATGATTCGGATCGCTTCCAGACTCGCGAGTCCAGTACATCGGGAGTAATCGTCAAGACCTGTGGATGGGATGGGATGTCGCCTCGCGTTGCGCCGCGGTCGCGTGGAGGGCAAGCTTCGTCCCCGAGGTCTACCGACGCTATCGTGCCGTCCTGGCCACCGACCGCGGCCCCCGTGCGGGACTGCAAGTCACCATCGAGCGGGGCGACGATCGAAAGCCGCTGGTAGCTCAGTGGGGAGGGATCTCCCTGGCCCGCAAGATCAGGGTCCGCACCCTTGACGACCAGCCCCCGAAGGTCTGGAACAACCAACGGTCCGAACTGGTGCAACGACTCCTCGCGGAATCCTGTGAACTCTGCGGCTCCGCGCAGAACGTCGAAGTGCACCACGTCCGGCACCTGAAGGACCTCCGGAGGAAAGGGCGGGCACCCATGCCCGCCTGGGCCGAGCGCATGGCCAGCCGCCAGCGCAAGACACTGGTCGTCTGCCGCAACTGCCACCACGCCATCCACAATGGACGGCCGACCGGGCAGAACGCGGAGAGCACGACACTGGAGAGCCGGGTGCGGTCATAAGCCGCACGCCCGGTTCGGGAAGGGGCCGTCGGAAAAGGACCAGCTCAGGCACCTCGTCGGCGGCCTACTTCCCCCTTCCCTACCGACGGTGCAACGTCGGTCTACTCGGTGACCTGTCGATCACTCGGGAAGGTACGCCCTTTCACGTCCCAACCCGAGGCCGATCCACAGGTCTTGAGCATTGCTCTCGCCTATACCAGACTCGAAATCCACCCAGCACCAACCTGATCAGCAAACCTCGTCAGAGCTCATTCTCGGATGTGGTTGCGCGCCGATCCTCGATGAGTTCGGCGGCAAATTCAACTGCCTCCAGGGCATCACTGGTCAGAAACAGGCATATACCTTCACGATGCGGCCAGGCGAGAACGCGATACTCTCCCGATGCTGCGGAGATGGCAGGGAACTCGTCTTTGATGTCGGCGAACGAGTCGGCATCCGACACGGTCAGCGACCACGTAGAGAGAGAAGGGTAAAGGGCGCGAAACGTCGGATCATTATAGGCGGCCGAAAGTATTCGCCACATTTCCTCCGTGGCACGACCACCTGGCAGATGTGGCGGCCTGTATTCATCCAGGATTGCATTCCACTCTTCTTCGCGTGTTCGCACAGGAGAATCATCCGATTTCAGTGGCATTCCGTCAACACACGTGAAAGGCGCCGCCCTGTGATGCGGGCGACGCCTTTCGCCGGACTACTGAATTTGATTGGGTGATGTCGGGTCGTTCGGCTGAGTGTTGGGTCCTCTGCGCTGTACTGCTGTGACCGTGAGGTACGCGCAGGGCGGCGGCTTGACCGACGCCGCGAGGGAAGCCCGGGAGCGAGTGCGGCTGGATGCGGTTGCGTCCAGGGAAGTGGTGTACGGGTTCAACCTGATCCGGGGGTTTGCTCCGACATCGGGATGGTGCCCGCATAGTTGAACGGCCACCGGCTGATCTTCGAAGTGTCGAAGCCTCGAAGGAGATCAGCACGATGACCGCACCTGACAGTCTGCCCCTGCACGCCCTCGCCGAGGACAACCTCGCCGCGGCGAGTCCCGGTCTGCTGCGCGCGATGGTCAAGACGTTCGCCGACGCGCTCATGTCCGCGGAGGCCGACGCCCTCTGCAACGCCGAATACGGGCAGGTCAGCGACGAACGCGTCAACCATCGCAACGGCTACCGCCCGCGCGAGTGGGACACCAGGGCCGGCACCGTCGAACTCGCCATCCCCAAACTCAGAACCGGCAGTTACTTCCCGCACTGGCTGCTGGAGCGACGCCGCAGGGCCGAACAGGCCCTCATCAGCGTGGTCGCCACCGCCTACCTGCTGGGTGTCTCCACTCGCCGAGTCGAGAAGCTCGCCGAGTCCCTCGGCGTCACCCAGCTGTCGAAGTCCCAGGTCAGCGCGATGGCCAAGCACCTGGACGAACAGGTCGCCGCGTTCCGCAACCGCCCCCTGGACCAAGGGCCCTACGCGTTCGTCCGGGCCGACGCACTCACCCAGAAGGTCCGCGAGGGCGGCCGCATCATCAACGCCCACGCACTGATCGCGGTCGGCGTCAACGCAGACGGCCACCGCGAGATCCTCGGCATCGACGTCGCCACGGCCGAGGACGGCGCCGGATGGCTCGCTTTCCTGCGCTCCCTGACCGCCCGCGGCCTGTCCGGCGTCCAACTCGTCGTCTCCGACGCGCACATGGGCCTGGGCAACGCGATCGGCGCCACCCTGCCCGGCGCGAGCTGGCAGCGGTGCCGCACCCTCCCCCACGCCCTGAACGGGCGCAGGCGGTACCCCCACCGCCCGCGCACTGCTGAGCCAGGTCCCCAAGTCGGCCCAGCCATGGGTCGCCACCCTGCTGCGGACCGTCTTCGAACAGCCCGACACCGACGCCGTGAAGGCCCAGATGCGCCACGTCCTGGACGCCCTGGAGGCCAAGTTCCCCAAAGCGGCAGCCCACTTGGACGCCGCACAGCACGACGTCCTGGCGTTCACCGCCTTCCCGCGCGAGAGCCGGCGGCAGATCTGGTCGAACAACCCGCAGGAACGGCTCAACAAGGAGATCCGCCGCCGTACCGACGTGGTCGGCATCTTCCCCGACCGCACCGCCCTGATCCGCCTCGTCGGCGCGGTCCTGGCCGAGCAGAACGACGAATGGACCGAAGCCCGCCGCTACATGGGACTCGACCTCCTGGCCAAGGCCCGCCTCCACCCGATCGAGTCACAAACCGACGAGACCCCCGTCCCGACGGAACTCACCGCTTAGCCTCACAGAAGAGATCACCGAGTGGCCGTCGATACACCACTCCCGCGGACGTGACCCGCGCGCCGACTTCTGGGGCTGACCGGGGAGTGTCATGAATTAGGTGTGATCCTTCCCGAAGGAGTCATCTGATGAATGCGACGACAGGTCACCTGATCGAGGCCGTGGACCGCGTGTCGCTTGCCGTGGCCGACGGCAGTGTCCAGGGTGCCGACGTGAAGTCGATGCCGGTGTCTGAGAACGGTCTGTCCAGCGAATTGCTGGAGGAGCTCGCCGCGCTCGCGGCCGAGAAGGTCCATGGCGGCGAAGGGCTGCGGCTGATGGGCGAGGGCGGGCTGCTGCCCGAACTGGCCCAGCATCTGATGCAGGCCGCCCTGGAGGCCGAGATGGACGAGCACCTCGCCGCCGAGGCCGGCCGGATCGGCGGACGCGGGTCCCGTTCGGGCGGCAACATGCGCAACGGCTACCGGGCCAAGAAGGTCATGACGGAGGTCGGCGCCGTGACGGTGCAGGTCCCCAGAGACAGGCTGGGCACCTTCCGGCCCCGGCTGCTGCCCGTGCACGCCCGCCGCACCGGCGCGCTGGACGACCTGGTGCTCTCGCTGACCGCGAAGGGCCTGACCTCCGGCGAGATCGTCTCCCACCTCGCCCAGACGTACGGGATGACGACCACGAAGGAGACCATCTCCACGATCACCGACAAGGCCCTGGAATCGATGGCGGAATGGCGCACCCGCCCACTCGATCCGGTCTACCCGGTCGTCTTCATCGACGCCGTGCACGTCAAGATCAGGGACGGTCACGTCGCCAACCGGCCGGTCTACGTGGCCGTCGCGGTCACCGCGGACGGCTACCGCGAGATCCTCGGACTGTGGGCCGGCAACGGCGGCGAGGGCGCCAAGTACTGGCAGACCGTCCTGACCGAGATCAAGAACAGAGGCGTCCGCGACGTGCTCATGCTGGTCTGCGACGGGCTGAGCGCCCTGCCCGACGCGGTGAACACCGTCTGGCCCCAGACCGTCGTGCAGACCTGCGTGGTCCACCTCATCCGCGCCAGCCTGCGCTACGCATCGCGCCGGGACTGGGCCGAGGTCGCCCGGGACCTCAAGCCCGTCTACACCGCCGTCAACGAGGACGAGGCCCGGCAACGGCTCGCCGACTTCGACGCCACGTGGGGCAAGCGCTACCCCTCGATCGCCGGCACCTGGCAGCGGGCCTGGAGCGAGTTCGTGCCCTTCCTCGGCCTGCCCGACGCGATCCGCCAGGTCGTCTACACCACCAACGCCATCGAGTCCCTCAACGCCCGCTACCGGCGCGCGGCCCAGGCCTGCGGGCACTTCCCCAACGAGCAGGCCGCCCTCAAACGCCTCTACCTCGCCACCCTCGCCCTCGACCCCACCGGCCGCGGCCGACAGCGCTGGAACAACCGCTGGAAGTCCGCCCTCAACGAGTTCGACGTCCTCTTCGACGGCCGCCTTACCGCCGGACGAGTGTAGGCCGAACAGCCCACCCACCAACTCGTAGGCCAAACAGACGAATCACACCTACTGATCTCTTCGGGTTGTTGTCGGGTAGTGATCCCTGCGGTAGGCCGGGGGTATGCGGTATGCGCAGGGCGGCGGCTTGACCGCCGAGCGACGACAGTTTCGTGAGCGGATCCGGTACGAGGCCGGCGAGCGGTTCGCCCGCGGCGAGCGGACCGCGGTGATCGCGTGGGATCTGCGGGTGAGTGAGCGGTCGGTGGAACGCTGGCGGCATGCCTGGCGGGAGGGCGGCATGGAGGCCCTTGCCACCGCTGGGCCGCCGAAACTGCCCAGGCTGTCCGACGGCCAGTTCGCCGAGTTGGAGAAGGAGCTGGCCTTCGGCCCCGCCGGGCACGGCTGGGAGGACCAGCGGTGGACCCTGGCACGGATCAGAGCCCTGATCGCCCTCAAGTTCCGTATCGACTGCTCGACGGCGGCCGTGTGGCGGCTGCTGCACCGCCACGGCTGGTCCTGGCAGTCTCCCGCCCGTCGGGCACTGGAGCGTGACGAGCACGCGGTCGCCCTGTGGAAGAAGGACGTGTGGCCGCAGGCGGAATGACTGCGGCGGCGCTGGACGCCTTTGTGGTCTTCGAGGACGAGGCCGGGTTCTCGATGACTCCGCCACGGGCCCGCACCTGGGGCCGGCGTGGGCACACGCCGGTGGTGCGGGTGCGGGGCCGGTCCTGGCGCCGCTGGTCGATCGCCGCCATGTGCTGCTACAAGGAGGGCGAGACGTCGCGGCTGATCTACCGGCCGCGCCGCCACCGCAAGCACAAGGGCACAGGACGCGACAGCTTCTCCTGGCGTGACTACCGCGACCTGGTCGTCCGCGCCCACATCCAGCTCAAGGCCCCCATCGTCTTGATCTGGGACAACCTCAACGTCCACCGGGCCGCCGGGATGCGGGAGTACGCGGCCGCGCATGACTGGCTCACCATCGTGCAACTCCCTTCCTACGCGCCGGACTTGAATCCGGTGGAGGGCATCTGGTCGCTGTTACGGCGCGGCCCTCTGGCCAACACCGCCTTCACCGACGACGAGCACCTCGAACGCACTCTCCGCCGTGGCCTGCGCCATATCCAGCTCCGGCCCGACCTCATCGACGGCTGCCTCGCTGGCACCGGCCTCACCCTCACCCACCACCCGACAACAACCCGACGAGCTCAGTAATTCCTGATAGACCCGCTGACCGGTGTTCCAGGCTCCAGGTGTGGGTGTGAGAGGGCGGGGGGGGGGGGGGGGCGGCGCCCCCCCCCCCCCCCCCCCCGGGGGGGGGGGGTGGGGGGTTGGGGGTGG
>NZ_JBHYWD010000043.1:0-15103 GCF_042751305.1 Streptomyces hokutonensis | reverse complement strand
CCACCCCCACAAAACCCCCGCGTCATATTATTAATGTCTATTCCACCCCCCCGCGGTTTTCCCGGCGGGCCGGGGGGGGGGGGCGGGGGGGGGGGGGCGCGCGGCGCCCCCCCGCCGTCATCCCCTGTCGGGTTTGGTCAGTTGCTGAAGTAGAGGTAGTTCCAGGTGCCGTATGTGGTGGTGTTGACGCTGTCGCCCGAGGAGGGGTCGATGTAGGAGGTGCGGACCCGGGCGCGTATGCCCGAGGTCCCGGGGTGTCCGAGGTTGACTACGGACTTGCCGTTGGTGCCGAGGGAGAAGTATTCCGAGTCCGTGGTGTGCCACGTGCCGCCTGAGTAGACCTGGAGGTCCAGGCGCTCCTTGCGGCCCTGGTAGTAGGTCATCGTGGTGGTCAGGACGGCGTCGGTGTTCTTGTGGTAGTAGCGGTAGCGGGTCGAGCCGATCGTTGCTGTGCGGTAGTACTTGGACAGTGAGCTGGCGGTTTTCACGTGCGCGTAGGCGGCGGACTTGACGGTGCGGCCGGCGTAGCGGGCGTCGCCCTTGAAGACCGCGGTCACGGCGGTGTCGCGGGACATGGTGACGGTGGCGGACAGGTTGCCGTGTGCGTCGGTCTTGCCGGTCTTGAGGAGCTTGTTCGGCTTGTCGCCGCCGTAGGGGTCGGCCCAGATCTCGACCGTGCGGTTGCTGTAGGTGGTGCCGAGGTGCGCGGTGAAGACGACGTTCTTGCCGTAGGTGTACGTCTTCTTGTTGTTGGTGAGCGTCAGGGCGGGCGTGGCGCGGGAGACGGTGACGGTGTCCGAGGCGGAGGCCGGGGTGTGCGCGGCGTCGCCGGCGTAGGTCACTGTGTAGCGCACCTTGCTGCCGGCGGGCGGCGCGTCGGTGAAGGAGAAGGTGCCGTTCGCGCCCAGCGTCCTAGTGCCCAGTGACTTGCCCGAGGGGGACAGCAGGTCGGTGCGCGTGACGTTCAGCGGTGTTCCGGCGGGTAGCTGCAGACCGGTCGTGAGGGTGCCCTTGACGGTGAGCGTCTTGCCGCGCGTGCCGGTGGCCGGGGCGTCGACGGTCAGCTTCGAGACGTACTTGCGCGGTTCGGTGACGGTCTGCAGTTGCATGGCGCCGGACGACCCGGTCAGCACGAACAGCTTCGTGCCGTCCGCCGACCAGGCCGTCGAGTGCCCGCTCCAGGTCATCCACGCGTCCGAAAGGTTGCGGACACTGGCCGGGGCGTCGGCGCCGCCGGGGAAGACGTAGGTGTCACCGGTGTTCTCGGTGTCGAGCGAGGTCGCAGCGACCGTGCCGTCCGGGGCGATGCTGACGGTCTCCGACTCGCTGTTGACCGGGTACTCGTGTACCTCCCGGAGGTCGGAGAGCCGGTATTCGACGACCGCCTGGTGCCCCTGCCCGACCACGAGGATGGACTGTCCGTCCGGTGTGAGCGCGGCGTCCCGGTAGAAGCCGCCCTCGTTCGCGGTGACGCGGATGACCGGGGTGCCCGACGACACGTCGTAGACGACGATCGGCCCGGTGCTGATGCCTCCGTCCAGGGCGACCAGCGTGTCCGGGTTCGCCGGGTCGGCGTACAGCATCGGCGTGCTGGCGAAGTCGTGGGCGCCGGCGAGGTCGAGGGAGACGGTGGCCGGGTCGGCGGTCAGGTCGACCTCGCCGAGCCCGGAGTCCCACTGGTCGCCGTAGCCGAACCAGATCCGGCCCTCGGCGAGGGCGATGTGGCGCGGCGCCGTGCCGGCGCCGGTCGGGTACTCGGCGGTCTGGGTGAGCGTCGCGGTGTCGAACGCGACGATCTTGTCCGCTCCGGTGACCGCGGCGTACAGGGTGCTGCCGTCCGGGCTCAGCTGGAGATCGGACACCTGGGGCAGGCCGGAGAGCTTGCTGAGCACCTTGCCGTCGTAGCCGACGACGGAGATCGTACTGTCGCCGCTGATGTAGAGGTGCTGGTGGGCGCCGTCGACGACGGTGTCGTTCACGGTGCCGACGCTGATCGGCACGCTGGTGTCGGCGGCCGCCGGGCCGGCTGTCGCCAGCACCGCGGAGCTGAAGAGGGCTGCCGTCGCGACGGCAGCCGGAAGTGTGCGAATACGCACGGTGATGTGACCCCCCCAACGACGTCCGGCCGCTGTGTGCGGCCGGTACCGGCCCTGTAGCCGGTGAGCGAAGGTTAGGCCACAGCCTCAACACCCCACCCAGCACCCTCGTTTCTGCGCAGGCAGGCCGACCAGAATGCGACTTCCGGTGCGCGGACCGATGGTCGAATAACGCACCCCCGGCCGAGGTAGCACCGGCACAGGGTGTCGTGGAACGGACCGAGTCCTGGCTGTCCGGCTGCCGACGTCTCCACCGCCGCTACGAGCGAAAGCCGGAGCATTTCCTCGCCTTCACCGCCATCGCCGCGACCCTCATATGCCACCGGAGACTCACCAACTGAAATGACGTCTTACAGCTCTTCGTCGTCGCCGGGTTCCGAAGCTCGGCTGTAGGCGAGATCCAGGACGTAGCGCTCGGTCACTGGGGGGTTGTTCCATGCCTCGGTGAGGTCGTCCTCGAAGGTGTCGTCGGTGGGGCGGTCGAGGGTGGTCTGGTAGTAGTCCCCGGTCGCCTGGCGGTTTTCCCACCAGGCGTGTCCGGTGTAGACACCTGAGCGGGGCAGGGACATTTCCCCGGCGGGTCCGTATTCGATTTGGTTCACGACGAGAATCGCGGTCTCCGACTCGATGGTGACGGGAACCGAGCCCTCGGCGTCGGTGGGAGGAGAGGGTGGGCTGTCCCAGAGCCGGATGGTGACCTCGACGTCGATGTCGGGCTGCAGGCTTTGGATGTACAGGTGGTAGCCGTTGCCGGCTACCACCTGGGTGCGGGCGGCGGCCATGGCGTCGTCGTCACTGAGGTAGGCGTCCGCGTCGTAGATCTCCACGACGCGGCGGCCGGGTGTGGCCTTGCACCTGTATTCGGCCAGGAGCGCCATGATGCCGCTGCCCTTCTGCTAGTCGGTGATCTTCATGTAGAAGGCGTCGCCGTCGATGATCCGGTTGAGGGTGTACATCTCGTCGAGCCTGCGGCCGCCGTTCCCGTTGTCGGTGCCGTCGATCAGCCGGACGGAGGAGCGGTTGTCACCCTTGGTCGAGCCCTCCTTGGTGGAGGCGAACGGATACTCGTCGCATTGAAGATCCGTTCCGGTGTAGTCCCCCCACACCTTCTCGCATTCCTTGATCGATCGGGCGCGGTTCTTCTTCTGCTTCTCCTTGTCGACCATCCTGTGCAGGGGCTCCTTCGCACCCGGAACAGTCTTGCCCGGCCACGAGGGGAAGGTGCGCTCCGGCCGGTTGAGGGCGTCGTAGATGTGCAGCGCGCTCTCGTTGACCGCCGGATCCTTCTGGCTCAGCACGAGTTCCACCCGGGCCTGGGTGAAGACGGTGCCCTGGAACTTGCCGGCGACCTTCCCGGCGTAGTCGTAGCGGACGCTGGAGGTGTAGATGCTGCCGCCTTCGGTGAAGGGCGCGGCGTTGGGGGAGCTGGCGCTGAGATCCATCGACACGGTCGAGAAGACCTTTTGCTGGTTGCCCTGGTCGTACAGGGGGCCCTTGTCGGGGGACGTGTAGGAGAGGTTCCAGTGCGGCTGACTGTCCCAGACGCCGAGCAGTTCGTCGCGGTCGGTGGTCTGCGGCGCGGTGACCTGGGGGTCCGGGTCGCTCGTGGAGGCGTTGATGCTCTGGCGGAAGTGCTGGCCCAGCCGCCACTTCGTGGCGTCCTCGGTGGGGAGTGGCTGGACGATGATGTCCTCGCTGCTGGCGAGGTAGTCGACGCGCCGGCTGCCGTCGTATACGAAGCCGAGAACCCACTGGTCGAACTTGAGGCGGCCCAGGCTGGTGGTGCCCCTGACGTCACGCAGGACCAGGTCGAAGGGGCGCTTCTGGCAGCTCTCGAACCGTGACTTGATCCACCCGGCTGCCGTTTTGGCCTGCGCCGCGTGCGCCGCGCATTCCTGGCGCAGGTCCTGCTCGTCGTCAGGAGCGGTTACGGGGGCGGCTGTCAGCGATGCGGACTTCGCGTCGTGGGACCGGGCGTACTGGGCGTACGGGAGGGGCTTGCCCAGACCTTTCAGGTCCTCTGCGGGCAGGGACGCGGCATCGACGAACCTGGTAGCCGCCTCGGGGCCCGGGTCGTTTCCTGCGGGTGCGGCATGGCCGGCTGACGTGGCTGTGGCCATGAGAACTGCCACGGCTGTGGCGGTGGTGGTTCCGCGGGCCAGACAAATGAGGGTGGTGCGTACGTTCACCAGCGGACTCCTTGCGGGTGGGGGGAAGTTCCAGGGCACCTGCGGCTCGTGGCGATCACGGAACGTCGCAGAGTTCGCCCCAGCACGCGTCCACCAGCGCGCCGGTGTGCGGGCTGTAGCGGGCGGTGAATCCCGCGAAACGGTGATCGCCGTGTTGCAGTCCAGGAGTGGAGCTGGAGGAGGAGACCGTCCAGACGTCGCCACCGCCGCCGGAGACCGCGCGTGGAGCGGCTGTCAGTCCGGCCGGGGAGGGAGCGGGCGGTTCTACGGCGACGTCGTCGCCCGAAACGTCGAAGGCCGCGGCAGCCCGGGCCCGGATGTCGGCGGCAGACACGTCCGCATCAGCTGCAGGGTCTTCACCCTGGCCGCCGGCAGCGAGCGCGGCGGCGTTGCAGACCCGCACGGTGACCACGCACTGCGACAGGCCGGGCACGGCGGCCAGGCAGTCATCGGAGTCGCTCTTCAGGCAGGACTCCAGGGCGCCCTGGTCCACGCCGTTGAACGTGGCGGGCAGATCGGGCGGGAGTGTGCCGGAAGGGTTCGCCCGGGTGGCCGGCGTGCTGGGTGGGGATGCCAGGGCGGCGGCCTGTCTGCGGGGCTTGCTCACCGTCCACTGGGTGAACTTGCTGCTGTCGGTCAGCTTCGTGGTGAAGCAGCTCGGCGGCTTGTGGGTCGTGCTGCACGCGGGGAGCGTGACCGATTTGGCTACATTGCCGGTTGCCACCTGTTGCCACACCTTGTTGCCGGTCATGAACTGCATCCGGTCGGCGATGGAGGGGACATCGACGTACTTCGGTCCCGATACCTCAAGGCCGACGTCGACACGGTTGGTGTTGCCGCCCACCACCTTGAGCTGCTTGGTGGTGGAGCCGACTTTGTTGAAGTCGTAGAGAACGTCCCACTGGTTGCCGCTGTCCTGGCGGACCGTCATGTAGGTGTGGTTGCGCTTGTCGGCCTTCGTCGGGTTGACCCCGGCCCGTATGGCGGTCGTTCGCCCGCCGCTCGTGGTCATTTCCGTCCAGCGCGGCCCGTAGGTGTGCGTGGTCCTCCCGGTCTTCTCCGCGTAGAGGCCGATCTCGATGTTGGGAGCGGCCAGCGGACTGCCGGAGGTGTTCGGGCTGACGCGGAGGTAGTTGCCGACCTGCACGGTGGCCGATCCGGTATCGACCTGATCGAAGGTGATCGGCACGTTGCGCCATGTGGCGAAGCTGCCGATCAATTGCTCCCCGGGCTGGCCGCACGTCATTCCCCAGTACGTGAGGCGGGCGTTGCAGAGGAGGCTGCACGCCTCCGCGGGAGCGGAAGCGTGCGCTTGTGGGGCGGTGCTGAGGACAGTGAGTGCGGCGACCCCGGCGCTTGCCGAGGCCAAAAATCTCGCGCGCGAACGCGACAAGGTCCCCCCTGTAAACGATCAAGAATGGTCACAGGGGACCTATCGTCGAACTTCCGCCGAGTTGAACGGTTATCGGATCAGTTGGCCGAATGCACGCATGATGCGCATCACAGTCGCACAGCAAACCCATAGAGAATGAACAGGTTCAAGTCTCCGCATGGGGCGGATGTTTGAGCTCCGGAGGTCGAGACGGCCATGAAGCCCGGACTGGTTGTCGACTCATCGGCACCAGGTCGACCAACGGTGCGCAGGCACTCGATCATTTCCCGGCCCGGCCAGACGCGCAGGCGGCCGAGTGCGTGAGAGGCGGGTGTAGTGAACATGGACGGAGCCGGAGGCCCTTTGACTCTCACTGCCATCGACACCACACCGAGAGATCGCACCTTGATTCGTCACGCCTCGTCAAAGGCCTCGAGCAGGCGCTCGTACGCCGGCTTCGGCCGCAGGGCCGCGTCCCACGGCAGGGAATCGGCCGTGCGCGGAGGATAGATCTTGGTGTCGGCGGTGGAACCGTACCGGTCGGTGAATCCCCATGTGGAGAACGATGTGCAGTTCGGCTCCTCCAGGCAGACCCGCAGCTTGCCCGCCATCTCATCGGCCTGGGTCTGCCGCCCGTCCTCCTCGTCCTTACCTATGGGGACGTCCATCTCCGACACCCGCGCCTGAACCCCGAGTTCCGCCAGATCCCGCACATGGCTGCGGAAGGTCTCCGGGTCGGTGCGGTCGCCGGGTGCGTACTCATGGTTCTGGAAACCCACGCCGTCGATCGGTACGCCGCGTTCCTTGAGCCGCTTGACCAGATCGTAGAGGGCGTCCCACCGCTCGCCGTCCTCCTCTGCCCCGTACTCGTTGAGGAACAGCCGTGCCTTCGGATCGGCCCGGTGGGCGGCCCTGAACGCCTCGTCGATGTACTCCTCGCCCATGGCCTCGAACCACGGGCTCTGCTCGGAGCGCAGACCGAGATCCCCGTTGGTGTAGCTCTTCTCGTCGTCGGACATGGGTTCGTTGACCACATCCCATTCCGCGACTTTTCCCTTGAAGTGTCCGGCGACCATGGCGATGTGCCGGAGCATGGTGCGGCGCACCTCCGCGGGGTCGTCGTTCTCCCGCATCCAGTTGGGCAGAGCCTCGTGCCAGACGAGAGTGTGCGCGTGCACCTTCATATCGTTTGCGCGGGCGAAGCGTACGAGGAGGTCCGCGTCGCGGAAGTCGTAGACGCCCCGGCGTGGGTGGAGGAACTGTGGCTTGAACGCGTTCTCCGGAGTGAGCATAGAGAACTGGCTCCCCGCGAGCGCCCGGTAGCGTGAGTCGGTAAGCAGCGGATTCTCGGCCAGGGCGGCGCCGATGTCGAACGGCCGCCCCACGTCTGCGGCCCGCGCACGCAGCGAGTCGTCGGACTGCTTCTGGCGTAGGTGCGGCGCCTTGATCACGCGGAGCGAGTCACCGCTCTCTGCCCGCGCGATCAGCTGCGTCAGACGCCATCCCTCGCGGCGCTTGTCTTCGCCCGCGTCCGCCTCCAGACCGAACCAGACAGTGCCCTCGGCGAACACCCCCGGGTCCTGCACTGTTCCCAGCCGCCGCCCGTCGGCTTGTACGCGGAATGTGTCACCGATGCTCGACACGGCAAGCGTCACCGTCCCGGAACAGCCGCAGTCGAAATCCTTGGAGGTGGCCGGCTCATCGCCCTCGCCGTCCCATATCTGCACCTTCACGTTTCCGTCAGCGGTCACGCCGACGCGGAGTGACTGCCGCTCCTGCCGCCACTCGTCGTAGATGACTGGTACCCGTCCGTACAGCCGCAGCCATGAGCCGCCGGCATCGTCACCCACACCGGACATGCGCGCGGTGACCGTGAAGTCGCCATCGGACCTGAGATGCGGGCCGGCCAGGTTCAGCGGGGGGTTGGGCTGGCCGCCGGAGGAGTCCTGCTCCACGATGTGCCGATCCAATGCGCTGACCCGCAGGATGCCGTTCCGCGCGGTGGTGCCCGGCATCTGCGTCCAGTCGTGGTTCCGCAGCAGGTCTTCGCCGTTTCCGCCGCCCGCGCCTTCGCCCTGCCCCGTACACCCGGCCGCCACCGCCATGACGAGCACCACGGCGGTCAGTCGCTGCCGCGTCCCCCCACCAAGGTTCACGGTCCCTCCCACTCTGTTGTTCGAGACGAGATCAACTTCTCGAAGCCGGGCCACAGTTCATCACGCGTGAGGTACGCCGCGCAGTGGTGCGGCCACCCATGCAGGCACGTCGGTCGGGGTGTGTACACGGTCCAGCGAGGTCCCCGCGGAGCATTCGCACGGCCCTGCGACTCTGGGACCCGGCGGAACCAGGCCGGTACCTCCCCGAAGGGCCTTGCACGGAAGTAGTCGGCGCGGTCACCTCTCTCGCCAGGCCCTGCGGTCTGCGGGCCTACCCCTCCTGAGACGAGCCACGGCCAGGGCGGCGACCAGAGGCGCGCCCTCATGGCCGCTGCGGACGTGGGCACGGGGCTGGCCAACTGAAGTGCCGAAACAAAAGAGGAAAAGCTGTCCCGTTGCGGGACATAATGGAACGACACTGTCCCGGTGGATTGCCCGTGTTGGCGGGGGTGCACCGACCGCAGGACGTCGTCCGCCTCGCAAGAAGGGGTGCTCCCGCCGACGCGGGGGTGAACCGACGGAATGGAACACCCGCGTAGCCTGCTCGGGAGCATGGGCCGTGACGATGCGTCTGATTCGGTTCACACGTTACTGGGGGAGGGGAGTCGGTCATGGCGCACAGCGGACAGACGGAGACAGCCGTACTGGTGGCGATGCTTGGCGAGCGTGCTGCCGTGAACGTCCGACTGGCACTAGTCGCGGACGAACAACAGTGGCAACTGCACCACGGCCAGGTCACCTTCGAGGACGAAGCTCCCTTGACGGAGCGAGTCTGGCGCTACAGCACGGCGAGCTTCCTGGAACTGCGCCTGCCCGGCCCGACGGTCGCCGCGCTGCTGCGGGGCGACGAACAGGACATCCACGGCCTCCAGGTCGTCGCACCCGGCCCACCGACCTCCAGCGCCTCCAGCTCTCGGCTGCGCGGCCAAGAAGAGTGGGGCCGGGTCACCACACCGTGGCCGCGCACCGAGTGGACCATCAACCGGGACTCCAACACGCCCCAGCCCGGATACGACCTGCTGGTCGGGGACGGTCCCTCTTTCCTGAACTTCGACCAGGCCCTCAGCGCCTTCCTGTACCAGCGCCCCCACGACAGCAACGCGGGCCGCTCGGACCTGTGGCGCATCGTCCTGCCGCAGCGTGCGGGCTGGCTTTCACAGATCACCATCGGGCCCGACCTACTGACGGCCGTCGTCGACGGCGAGGCACTGGACGGCGCGGTACTGGAGCTGAGCGGGGCGGCGGACAGCGAGCGCCAGTCCGTCGACGGCGCCGGCACCTACCGCTTCGCGCTGCCCAACGGACTCGCGCACGACAGCCTGCTGATGCTCCGCCACGAGGACCAGTCGCTGGACTGGCGCAGCTTCCCGGCTCTCACGTACGGGCGTGCCCGCGACGCCTCGGTCCTCTGGGAGCAGCCCGGCCCCGAGCTGGAGCTTCTTCTGGCGAACGGAGAGGGAAAGTACCTGGAGTGCAAGCGGGAGGTTCCGGAGGGCGAATCACGGAAGAAGATGCTCAAGACCATCGCCGCCTTCGCATCGCAGGACGGCGGCACCGTCCTGATCGGCGTCCGCGACGACCTGCAGATCGTGGGCCTGCCGGAGAAGCCGACCGTCGACAAGCAGGAACTCCAGGTCGTCGGCATGATCCGGGACAGCGTGGAACCAGCGCCGCCGTACAAGTCACGCCTGATCGACCACGACGGCAAGAAGGTCCTCGTCATCGAAGTCTCCGGCGGGGGCCAGATGTACGCCTACCGTGAAGGACAGCGCGCGGAGTTCTACGTCCGCGTCGGCCCGAACACGGTGCCCGCACGCCACCATGAGATCGCCGCCGGATTCCGGCAGGCGCCGACCGTCACAACGTTCTGAGAGCCGCCGCACCGGCGACGGCACGCGTCGGCCCATTCGGTGCGGCCGACCCACGCTTGCCCCTCTGGCTCAGCCCGGCAACCCGTCACGACGGCGGCAGAAGGGACGGCCCATTGTCAGACCCCCTCCATACGCTGGTCGTGAGGTATCTCAGACAGGAGGGCGAGTCGGCCGCCTGGGCCGCGTCTTCACTGCCGGGCACCAATCCTGGGGGGTGGCACGGTCACGACATAGACACCGGAGTCGGGAGACGTTTCCTGGGACCTTGCCCGTAGTTCCTCCATATCTGTGCCGCGGGGCCAGTGGGTACCGTCCGCCGACCAGAGGATGCCGACCAGATCGGTTTCCGTGAGTTCGATCTCGCTCAGGTCGTCGTCGGTGAAGTCGTCCAGCACGCCGGAGAGGAGTGCGTCAGAAAGGCCGGCAGCGGTGGCGAGGCCGAGCATGGCGGCGATGGCGCGCGTGTGAGTGTGGGCGAGATCCCGGCCGCGGGTGCGTGCACGCAGAAGATCGCGGAGCCGGTCGCGGTCACGGGTGCGGACCTGGTCGAGGTCGTCGGCCAGGACGGCGTCGACACCCGACGCGAGGCTGTGGGCCAGCATCAGGGCCTGGTCGCCCGCAATGTCGCGGGCGAGGTGGTCGAGGTCGAAGTTGATGTCGACGTCGATGGCATTGGCGAGTTCGAGGGCGCGGAAGTGGTGGCACTACGGATACTCCGACGTCGCCACCGGGCACATCCGCACGCTACTTGAAGTTGCCAGTTGCAACATCCGTCCCCGCGCTCGAAGGGAACTACAGGCTGCGTTGGCGCCGATCGACGCACGCGTTCTAAAGCGCACCGTCAACGATCCATTCGCTCCACAGCACCTGCCCTGGTGGCAACGGCGCATCGAGGTTTGACCCACGGTCGACACCAGGGTGGGGCCGGAGACCGCTCGTGCAGCCACCTGCCCTTGCTTCTATGTCTTCGACGTCATTACCAGGGCGATCGCCCGAATCAAGAACTTGATCCCCAGATAACGACCGGCGTCGGAGAGACACACGTCGCGCAGGCCCTCGGACACCTCGCCATCCGCCAGGGCGCCAACGTTCGCTTCGCCAAGACCAGCAGGATCCTGGCCGAGCTCGCCGGCGGCCACGCGGACCGCACCTGGGACCGGCGCATGCGCGAGATCGTCCGCCCCGACCTGCTGATCCTCGACGACTTCGCCATGCGTCAGATGACTGCCTCGCAGGCCGACGACCTCTACGAACTCATCTCCGAGCGGCAGGGCCGGTCCGTGATCATCACCAGCAACCGGGCGCCCAGCGACTGGTATCCGCTCTTCCCCAACCCCGTCGTCGCCGAGTCACTCCTGGACCGGCTGATCAACGCCAGTCACCAGGTCATCATGAACGGCCCCAGCTACCGGCCCAACAAGCGCCCCAAGAACCCGACCGATAAGCCGCCGACCAGCTAGAACGGCCTTCTCGCACTCCAGCGTGAGAGGGTCGCCCACATGATCGAGCCCTGGGTCCTCAGTGATGGCACCGCGCCAGCTTCAGCCGCAGCGGTGCTTGCAGTGCTGCGGGAGCGGATCAGCACCGGACAGCTTGAAACATGGCTGACCAGTGCGTCCGGCCGGTCGCTGGCCTTCATCAGCAACACCGAGCGGGCCATGGTGATGCTGCTTGACGACGAGGACGATCCCGGCGAACACGCAATGGACCCAGGAGCCAGTGGCTCCAGCGACGGATTCATCCTGGAGAACGGACAACACGACGAGTATCCGAATGAGGACACACTGCCCCTGGCGGACGCACTTCAGGTCGTCGAACACATCCTGACCACGGGCGCCCCGCCGCCTCTCACTGCGTGGTCGATCGACCGCTGAAGAGGGGCGGCACCTGGGGAATTACGTGAACAGAGCCCGGGGAATTACGCCGTCGTCGACAGAAGGTCCTGCTCCAGCCGGTGAACGCCTCGTTGGAGGCGATCGCGATACTGCTCTTCTCCTCACGCTCAGTGAGAACGTGGAAGAGCATTTCCGCCCCGCGGCGGTCGAGTTCGAGGGAGCTGAACTCATCGATCACGCCCACCGTGACGGTCACGAAGACCCCGGAAACCAGCGGGGCACCTCGCACCCGTACATGTACGACAAGGACTGCGGCGCAGCCCGGTCCGGTACACCCCCCTCAGCACGTTCCGGCCTCGGAGGTGCGCAGCCACGCGTTGCGCGACGCCTGAGCGGGTGGCAAGAGCCGCGTCCGCGCTTGTCCTCCTCTTTTGATCATCCGGTCAGGACGAGGGCGGGGTCTGCCCCGAGCCGGACGTGAAGGTGACCGTCAGCCGGCAGTCCAGTGCCGAGGCAATGCGGTCCAGGAGTGCCAGGGTGGGCAGGTCCCGCCCGGATTCGATGCGTGAGATCGCGGCCTGTCCGGTCCCGGCGAGTTCGGCCAGGCGTGTCTGGGACATGCCTCGCTGCCGGCGCCAGGACCGCACCAGGCCGGCGGTGTCGTTCACCGTCCGGTGTCCGCGCTGTAGCGGGGCAGAGCAGCAGTGTCGATCTTCCAGCCGGTGACGGTGACGGTGTCTCCGAAGGTGTAGTGCTGCCTGTTGTCGTACGTGGGTTCGCCAGTGCGGCGTGTCGGCGCCCAGTGGTGGACGGCGGTCCCGTCCCGGGGGTCGACGATCAGGTAGTGCGGCACTCCCATGGCCAGATAGTCGCGCAGCTTGCCCTCGTAGTCGTTGCCCGGGTTGGACCGGGAGACGATCTCGATCACCAGGTGGCAGCGGCGCGGGTCGATGGCATCGCTCTCGGCTGTGGCCTCTTCCTCGTCGATCACGACGAGGTCGGGGACCCGCAGGATGCCCAGTGCCGCATCCTCCATGTCGGTTGCGGGCATGAGGACCAGGTCAGTACCCAGTTGGGGCTCCAGCTGGGTGCGCAGGCGGTGGGCAACGAGCTGATGCTGCTTCTTCGGGCTCATCATCAGCAGCAGCTGGCCGTGGCTGATCTCCGGCCAGGCCAGCGGCTCAGGCTTGTCGAAGGCCTCACGGAACTCACGAAGATGCCCGTAGACGCTCTGCTCCGTCACACCCCCACCGTATATGACGAAATCATCATGACATGCGAGGTGCGACCACCCCGATCCGCCAGGCGCGCCCGACAAGTACCGTCAGCTGGTCCGGGGTCTCGGCGTGAAACCGGTGATCGCCCGGCGCGGCACCGAGCACGGCTCCCGCCGGGGGCACCCAATGCTGGGTCGTGGAACGCGTGTTCGCCCACCTGTACTGGTTCCGCCGCCTGCGGTTCCGCTGGGAGATACGTGACGCCATCCACGAGGCCTTCCTCACCCTCGGATGCGCACTCATCTGCCGGCGGCGCCTACACTCATTGCCAGTAGGTCCTTGGCCGAGGCGTCGTCACCACCTCGTTCGGCCACATCTGCCGGACCCGAACGAGCTGCCCACGCAGTTCGTCCACCCAGCCGTTGCCCGGGTCCAGGACGACGCGGACCGAAACACCGGACTTGCCACTGTCGTCGACCGTGATGATGGGACGGGGCACCGAGAATTGCCTGTCGACCTCAATCCGGATCTCGATCTCGCCCGTGGCCGTCCAGCGGATGCTCTCCCTGTCGGAGAGCTCGGCCAGGGACGATGACCAGTCATCCAAGGCTTCGGGTGACAAGCACAGACCAAGGCGTCCGCTGGCGAAGGCGCTCGTGATGACGAGCTCGGCATCGAGGTAGTCGTTGTACGGCGTGTCCCCGGGCCTCTTCCGTCCCAGCACGCGCACCCGAACGCTGCTGTCCGGGTCGGCCAAGTGGATCAGGTCCACCCCGTCGTCCTCATCCACGTGTCCTCCCGATACCCATAACGTTCGCACGAGCTGCGAACTGGCCCCAGTCGGTATTCCGTTGGGAGTTCTGAACGACGGACCAGCTCCGGGGCATGCGGCTGTCACGCGTACCCGTCAATGTCCCGACGTGGGTGACCGGTTCTGGATCGGTGACCGGTCGGATGGAAGTCCTCTTGCTTGCCAGGGGACCGGTCGATGTGAGCTTGTTCCGCTTTGACGGACACCAACGGTGTGGTGGTCAGGCCGCAAGTGCGGTCTCGTATTCGGCTGGACTGCGGTAGCCGAGGCTGCTGTGCAGTCGGTGCAAGTTGTACCAGCCCTCGATGAAGTCGAAGATCGCGGTGCGGGCGGCGGCCCGGCTGGGCCAGGTCCTCGTGTCGAGCAATTCCCGTTTGATGGTGGCGAAGAACGACTCGGCGAGTGCGTTGTCCCAGCACTGCCCGGTGCGTCCGACGGAGAGATGGACGTTCAACTCGGCTGCCAGGGAAGTGAGTTCACGGCTTGTGTACTGGCAGCCGCGATCCGAGTGAAAGATCACCGGGTGGCCGGGACGACGCTGTCGGCAAGCCGCCGTGAGGGCGTCGGCGACCAGTTCGGTCCGCAGGTGGTCGGCCGTCGCCCAGCCGACTACCCGGCGGGAGGCGATGTCGATGACGGTGGCCAGATAGAGCCAGCCCTCCTCGGTCGGCACGTAGGTGATGTCGCCGCACCAGCGGGTGTCGAGGGCGTCCGGGTCGGGTGCGAAGTCTCGGACGAGGAGGTCGGGCCGGGACGCGGCCCGCGGGTCGGGGACTGTTGTCAGGTGTCGGCGTCTGCGGTGCCGGCCTTCCAGGCCGGCCGCCCGCATCAGTCTGGCGACGCGACGGCGTCCGCAGACAGCGCCCTCGCGTTTGAGTACGGCGTGGATGCGTGGGGCGCCGTAGGTGCCGCGGGACTTTGCGTGGGCCTCGGTGATTCGCTCGGTCAGCTCGGCGTCACGGACCGCTCGCGGACCGGGCTTGCCGGTGCGGCGGGCATAGAAGGCGGTTCGGGAGACCTGCAGCAGTTCACACACGCGCTTGACGTTGTGACCGTCTCGCTTCTCCGCCTCGATGAACGGGTGCACCGTCACCGGGTCTCCTTCGCGAAGAAAGCCGTGGCCCGCTTGAGGATGTCGACGTCCTCGCGCAGTCGGCGGTTCTCCCGTCGCAACGCGGCAAGTTCCTCACGTTCACTGCTGGTCAGGCCATCGCGTTCGCCTGCATCCGTCTCGGCCTGGCTGACCCACAGCCGCACCGCGGTCTCGGTCAGATCGAAGTCCCTGGCGATCTGACCGACCGAGCGGTCACCACGCCGGCACAACTCGACGATCTCGGCCTTGAACTCAGGCGTGAACGAACGGCGAGGCCGAGGCTTCTTCTTCCCCATGCTCTCCATGATGGACATCCTCCCGGGGCAGAACCCCTGATCTCGGATGTCCGTCAAAGCGAATCAAGCCCAGTCTGCGACGAAGCCCAGGGCCTGACCAAGAACTCCCTGGAGTACCTGCAGACTCTCTGGGAGAACAAGAGCACCCAGCTGACCGTCATCCTCGC
>NZ_JBHYWD010000042.1:0-35784 GCF_042751305.1 Streptomyces hokutonensis | reverse complement strand
ACCCACTCACCCATCGCCACACAACGAGTCTGGTCCTGCCGCTCACGCGGCAGGACCAGAACCCAACATCTTCATCAGCCTTCTAGGGCGCATATTGGGCCTCAGCGGCGTCGTACGGCCACGAAACGGACCGGGGTTCCGGGCACCGCCTGGGCGGCGGCCGGGAGGTCCGTCGGGCGGACGACCGCGATCACCGGGTAGCCGCCGGTGGTCGGATGGTCGGCGAGGAAGACCACGGGACGGCCGTCCGGGGGGACCTGGACGGCGCCCAACACCATGCCCTCGCTGGGGAGTTCACCGGTCAGGGCCCGCTCCAGGGCGGGACCTTCGGTGCGCAGCCCGATGCGGTTGCTCGCCGAGGACACCTGGTAGACGCGTGACGTGAAGGCCCTTACAGCCTCCGGGGTGAACCAGTCGTCGCGGGGTCCGAGCGTCACCCGGAGGACGAGTTCGACCGGGGGGCGCGGCTGCGGGGCGACGTCCACGCGCGCGTGGAGGTGTGTTGGGGACCCCAGCGGCAGTATGGCGCCGTTCGTGAGCGGCGCCGGACCGAGTCCGGACAGCAGGTCCGTGGAGCGGCTGCCGAGCACCGGCTCGACGGCGACGCCGCCGGCGATGGCGACGTAGGCGCGTACTCCGGAGAAGGCTGTTCCGATGTCCAGGAGCGCCCCGCCGGGCACCCGCACGGGCGCTCCCCAGGCGACGGGCCGTCCGTCCACCGTGACCGGGCAGGGCGCGCCGCCGACCGCCACGAGGATCGTTGAACGAGGCCGTACGGCGCACCCGTTGAGGGTCGTCTCCAGGACGGCCGCCTCGGGCGGATTGCCGACCAGCCGGTTGACGAGCGCCGCCGCGGGCCCGTCGAGCGCCCCGGAACGAGGCACCCCCAGGTGCGCGTGTCCGGGCCGTCCCAGGTCCTGAACGGTGGTCAGGGCCCCGGCCCGTACGACGGTGAGCGCGCGGTCCGTCATACGTCCGCCACCGGGACGAAGCGCACGAGTGTGCCCGGCGACAGCAGCGCGGCCGGCATACGCGTGTGGTCCCACAGGACCGCGTCCGTCGTGCCGATCAGCTGCCAACCACCGGGCGAGGTACGGGGATACACGCCCGTGTACGGGCCCGCCAGGCCCACGGCACCGGCGTGGACGGCCGTGCGCGGGGTGGCCCGGCGCGGGACGTCGTAGCGGGCCGGGAGACCCGTGAGATAGCCGAAGCCGGGGGCGAAGCCGCAGAAGGCGACGCGGAACTCGGTGGCCGCGTGGATGCGGCCCACCTCCTCCTCGGGGACACCCCACAGGGCGGCGACGTCGGCGAGGTCCGGGCCGTCGTAGCGCACCGGGAGTTCGACCACCTCACCCGCGCGCGGGGGCGCGGGAGGTACCTCGGAGTCGGCCAGTTCGGAGGCCAGGCGGGCCGGGTCGGCGAGGCCGTCCAGGAGGACCGTGCGGGCGGCGGGGACGATCTCGCGGACGGTGAGGAGGCCCTCCGCGCGGCGGCGCAGCAGCTCCGCGTGGACGGCCTCGGCCTCCTCCCCGGAGGCGACCTCGACGAGCAGTGCGTCGTCACCGACATGCAGGGTCCTCATGCGAAGGCCTCCACCTGGACACCCGACTCCAGGAGCCGTTCGCGGACCCTGCGGGCCAGTTCGACCGCGCCGGGCGTGTCCCCGTGCAGGCACAGGGAGCGGGCCCGCACCTCGATGCGCACCCCGGAGAGCGCCTCGACCGTCCCGGAGCGGGCCAGGCTCAGCGAGCGCTCCACGACCACCTCGGGGTCGGTGACCACCGCGCCGTCCCGGCCGCGCGGCACGAGCGTGCCCTCGTCGGTGTAGGCGCGGTCCGCGAACGCCTCCGTGACGGCCGGCAGGCCCGCCTTGGCCGCCAGGTCGAGCACGACCGAGCCGGGCAGCCCGAGCACCGGCAGCGAGCCGCCGGCCAGGAGCACGCCCTCGATCACCGCGGCGGCCTGCTCCGGGTCGTGCACGACCCGGTTGTAGAGCGCGCCGTGCGGCTTGACGTAGGACACGCGCGTGCCCGCCGCCCGGGCGAACACCTCCAAGGCGCCGATCTGGTACGCCACTTCGGCCGCCAGCTCGGCGGACGGCACCTCCATCGCGCGCCGCCCGAAGCCCGCCAGGTCCCGGTAGGACACCTGAGCGCCGACCCGTACCCCGCGCTCGGCCGCCAGCTCGCACACCCGCCGCATGGTGACCGGGTCCCCGGCGTGGAAACCGCAGGCCACGTTGGCGCTGGTGACGACGGACAACAGCTGTTCGTCGTCGGTGAGATGCCAGCGGCCGAAGCCCTCGCCGAGGTCGGCGTTCAGATCGATCATCATCTCTCCTGGTCAGGCGACGCGGTACTGCTCGTCGCGGGCATCGGTGACGAACATCTGGCCCGGCGCGTGGGTGATGGCGAACGGCGGGCGGGACGCCATCACCGCGGCCTGCGGGGTCACTCCGCAGGCCCAGAACACAGGGATGTCGTCCGGCGCGGCGTCCACCGGATCGCCGAAGTCCGGGCGGCCGAGGTCGGCGATGCCGAGCCCTGAGGGATCGCCGCAGTGTACGGGGCTGCCGTGCACCGCCGGGAGCAGCGCGGTCTCCCGGATCGCCGTCGCCAGATGCTCCGGGGGCACCGGGCGCATCGACACGACCATCGGGCCGTGCAGCCGCCCCGCCGGGCGGCACGGGCGGCTGGTCACGTACATCGGGACGTTGCGCCCCTGCTCGATGTGCCGGATCGGAACGCCCGCCTCGCTCAGCGACCACTCGAAGGTGAAGCTGCAGCCGATCAGGAACGACACCAGGTCCTCGCGCCAGTACGCCCGCACGTCCGTCGGCTCGTCCGCCAACTCGCCGTCCCGCCACACCCGGTAGCGCGGGAGATCGGTGCGCAGGTCCGCGCCCTCGGCCAGAACGGTCTCCCAGGAGCCGGCGTCCGTGACGTCGAGCACCGGACACGGCTTCGGGTTGCGCTGGCAGAACAGCAGCATGTCGTACGCCCAGTCGGCGGGCACCGAGATCAGGTTGACCTGGGTGTGCCCCGCCGCGACCCCGGCCGTCGGACCCGTCAGCCCGGCCCGGAAGCGCGCCCGGGCCGAACGCGGGCTCCACGCGTGCGCGTGCTCGTCGACGAGGGTCAGGGGACGGTCCTCCGTGCGGTTCACGCCAGTTCCTTTCCGCGGGTCTCCGGCAGTCCCAGGAGCGCCAGTGCCGCGATGCCGTAACCGATGGCCCCGAAGACGAGCGCTCCGCCCACACCCCAACTGTCGGCCAGGAAGCCCACCAGCGTCGGGAAGACGGCGCCGACCGCGCGGCCGGTGTTGTACGTGAAGCCCTGTCCGGTGCCGCGCAGCGCGGTCGGGTACAGCTCGCTCAGGTACGAGCCGAAGCCGCTGAAGATCGCCGACATGCAGAACCCGAGCGGGAAACCGAGCACCAGGAGAAGGGCGTTGGCGCCGTTGGGGATGTGTGTGTACACCAGGATGCAGATCGCCGAGAGCAGGGCGAAGAGCCAGATGTTGCGCCTGCGCCCCAGCACGTCGGTGAGATAGCCGCCGGTCAGGTACCCCAGGAAGGCACCGGAGATCAGGAAGGTCAGATAGCCGCCGGTGCCGACGACCGACAGGCCGCGCTCGGTCTTGAGGTACGTGGGCACCCAGGTGGCGAGGGTGTAGTAGCCGCCCTGGACGCCGGTGGAGAGCAGGCCCGCGAAGACCGTCGTGCGCAGCAGGCCCGGCGTATCGGCCGTGCCCGGCTTGAAGATCGCCGCGAACGAGCCCTTCTGGGCGTTCTGTTCGCGCACGGCGGTCGCCTCGGGAGCGTCGTGCACCCGGCGCCGCACCCAGAGCACCAGCAGCGCGGGCAGCGCGCCGGTCCAGAACATCACCCGCCAGGCCAGGTCGTCGCCGAGGAACGAGAAGACCAGCGTGTAGACGACTGCCGCCAGCGCCCAGCCCACCGCCCAGGAGCTCTGGACCACGCCGAGGGTGCGGCCGCGGTGCTTGGCGCTCGCGTACTCGGCGACCAGGATCGCGCCGACCGCCCACTCGCCGCCGAAACCGAGGCCCTGGAGGGCACGGAACACCAGCAGGGTCTCGTAGTTGGGCGCGAAGCCGCAGGCCACGGTGAAGACGGCGTAGGTGATCACGGTGATCATCAGGGCCTTGACGCGGCCGACCCGGTCGGCGAAGACGCCCGCCAGGGCGCCCCCGACCGCGGAGACGACCAGGGTGACCGTGGTGAACAGGCCGGTCTGGCCGCTGTCCAGGCCGAAGTACGCGGCCAGCGCGACCATGCTCAGCGGCAGCGTGAAGTAGTCGTAGGAGTCCAGCGCGTAGCCGCCGAACGCACCGGCGAAGGCGCGGCGGCCGTTCGGACCGAGCGCGCGCAGCCAGGCCAACGCACCGTCGTCGGCGGTCAGTTCGTCCGTGTCGGGCTGCGTTCCGGTGTTCAGGGCCTGGGGTGGAGGGGTCGTGCTCATGTGCACCTCGCAGAGGGAGGACGAAGGGTGCTGGGACTGAGCAGTGCCGTGCGGGAGGCGTCGGCGCCGGGGTGAGCGGGTGATGCCATGGAAAGTAAAGTAGAGGATCGTTGAACGATCCTTCAAGAGGCATGTTGTTTCGTTCTTGTATCTGCGGTTGAATTCCGGGCATGGCAGATCAGCTGGCGGGACTCGCCGACGACCGCGCCCTCCTGGGCCGCACGAGCACCGCCGAACGTGTCTCGGACATCCTCAGAAGCCGCATCGCCGAGGGCTATTTCCCGCCGGGCACCCGGCTCTCGGAGGACAGCATCGGCGGCGCGCTCGGTGTGTCGCGCAACACACTCCGTGAGGCGTTCCGGCTGCTCACCCATGAGCGCCTGCTCGTCCACGAGTTGAACCGGGGCGTCTTCGTCCGGGTCCTGAGCGTCGAGGACGTCGAGGACATCTACCGCACCCGCCGCCTCGTCGAGTGCGCCGTCGTACGAGGACTGGGCGAGCCGCCGTACGCCCTCGAACAGCTCGCCGCGGCCGTGACCGAGGGGCAGTTGGCGTCCGTCGAGGATGACTGGAAAGGAGTGGGTACGGCCAATATCCACTTCCACCGGGAACTGGTCGCCCTCGCCGGCAGCGTCCGCACTGACGAGCTGATGCGCAGCGTCTTCGCCGAACTCCGGCTCGCCTTCCACCTCGTGGACGACCCCAGGGCGCTCCACGAGCCGTACCTCCAGCGCAACCGCCTGATCCTCCAGGCTCTCCAGGCGGGCGACGCCGCCGAGGCCGAGAGACTGCTCGCGGTCTACCTCGACAACTCGCTCGAACGGGTCGTCGACGCGTACCGGCAGCGGGTCGGCGAGAACGGTACGGCCCTCGGCTGACGAGGGCGCGGCGCCTGTCGGACCCCCGCACGGTGTCCGACGGACCCCCGCACACGGCTGTGGCGGTAGTCGCTTCTGCGTCGTTTGGGTCGTTGTCAGACCGAGGACCTAGTCTGTGCAGCGTGACTTCGCCTGCATCGACGGACAGCGTTCCGCCCCAGTTCGGCGCGGGGCCGCGCCCCGCCCCGGGCCCGGCCGCCGACGAGGGACTGGCGCGGCGACTGCGCGCGCTCGCCTGCACCGCGCCGCTGCACGACCTCGACGCGCGCAAGGCCAATCTCGCGGGCGAGTACTCGGTGTACGGCATGGCGGAAGTGGCCCTCGCCGCCATCGACCTGGTCACTCTCAACATGGACTTCGACACGGGCGCCGACCACGACCAGATAGTGGCCAGGCTCATCCCGCGCATCGCCGCCCAAGCCCCGCAGCGCCCCGTGACCGAGCACGAGCGCGTGGCCCGCTGGGTCCTGGAGAACCTGATCAACGTCGGCAGCGTCGACCGCGGCTTCCGCACGGTCTACGGCACGTTCGCCCAGGACGGCACCTATGTGCGCCGCGACTACGACTTCAAACTGATCGAGGAGGTCCCCGGCTACGGCGGCAGCGTCTACCTCCGTACGACGGACGAGGCCGTCAACGTCCTCGTGGGCGCCCTCGACACCGACGTCACCAGCGCGCAGATCGCCGCCGAGGTCAAGCTGGAGGTGCTGATCAGCCGCGGCAGGCTGGCCGACGCACAGCTCGCCGCCGAGCAGGCCCGCTACCGGACCGTGCAGTACTCGGAGACTCTGCGCCGCGCGCTGGACGCCACGCGGCGCAACGTCCGCGCGGTGGACTGGCTCAACGCCGTGCCCGACATGATCGCCGAGGCCCTCGACCACGTGGCCGACCGCTACCGCCACGAGAACGCGATCCTCACCAACATCCGCAAGGCCCGCGACGAGTCCGAGGACCCCGAACAGAAGCGCCGTGCCGCCGAGTTGGTCGACATCGTCAAGGACTGCATCCGACGGCACACACAACTCCAGTCGCGCCTCCTGGAGGCCGGGCCGCTGTTCCGTGCGGAGCAGGACCGGCAGGCCTTCGCCACGCCCATGACGACGTCGGGGATAGACCTCTACGGTCATCTCGTCTCGCCCGTGCTGCCGCTGCCCCTGGAGCAGGCGATCCGGGTCACCGACGCGTTCTTCGCGCGCGGGACCGGGCTGCGCACGCCGGTGTCCGTCCGGGTGGGCGACCTTGTCGACATACTGCTGACGCCGCCGCAGGAGCGGGAGCACCTCGGTGCGGAGATGCCGGAGCCGGATCTCATCGCGACGCCGGATGACAGTCGGTTCAGCGAGGAGCAGTTGGCGGCGGCGATGGAGTTGCTCGATCTGCCGGCGGACGCACCTCGGAGGTTGTCGGGGTTGCTCGCCGATGCGCGGCGGCAGGATCCCGAACTGCCTTATCTGGTCGCCCTGTTGGCTGTGCATGCGGCCAGTCCGCCGGTCGGCACGGCTTATCGGCAGGGGGAGCCGAAGCTGTTGTTCGCCGTGGACGACGGGGTCGAGCTGGATGATCCCGAGTTCGGTGGGGCCGATCTCATCGTGGGGATGGCCTTGTTGGACGCGGCGGGGATGGCGGCGGGCAGGACGGAGGCGGCGTAAGGCATGAACGACGACGACGTGAACCACCGTTACGTGAACGACCGCCACATGAAGCACCTCAGCAAGGAGTCCCAACCGTGAGCGAGCACGTCGAATGGAGTGAGCCGGAGGCCGCCGCCGCGCCGGTGACCGCCGTCATCACGCCCGCCGACGCCGCCGACGCCGCTCGGCTTGTTGCCTTTGGGCTGCAGCCCAAGTTGCAGCCCGCGCGGGACCAGGAATACGCCGAGCTGCTGCGCCGGTACCGCGAGGACCCGCCCTTCGCCCGGCTCGCCGACGCCGTGGCCGCCGGGCTCGGGCTTGTCGTGCTGGAGGTGTCCCCGCGCGCGGGGATGGCCGTGACCGCCGCCGAGGACTCGGTGTTCGCCGTCCGTATGGGCGACTACGCGCGGCGCACGGCCGCCGACTCCGGGGACCGCTTCCTGCACGGGCTCGCACATCTCTGCGTCGCCGCGATGGCGTTTCCGCGCCCCGAGGACCTGGCCGACGACGGCTACATCGGGCGCGTCACGGTCAACGGGGTCGACGCCTTCGTACGGCAGGCCTGCCGGCGTCTGGAGGAGCGGGCCGACGAGCAGGGCATGAACACCGACCCGGCCACCGACGCGCCCGGCCTGGAGGCCGCCTGGCGGATCTGGGTCAGACGCAGCTCGACCGGAGCCACCAAGGACGCCCGCAGACTCGCCGGTTCGACCACCGGCATCGTCGGCAAGGCCGCCGCGTTCCTCACCGACTCCGGCTTCCTCCAGCGCACGGGCGACGACAACGGCGGTACGTACCGCACGACCGCCCGCTATCAGCTCCAGGTGCGTGACATGGCCGGCAGCGCCGCCATGGCCGAGCTGCTGGAGCTGGGCGTCGTCCCGGTCACCGACGGCACCGCGAGCCTGCTGCCCGCCGAGGACACCGAGGACCTGGAGCTGGTGGCCGACGCGGGGCTGCCGTTCCACTCCTGATCCCCAGCCCTCCCCGAAGACCTACGAACCCCCCACACCTGCCGAAGACTTACGACGAGAGTCCGCCATGTACGAGCTGTCCCGGGTCCGCCTCTACTCCATCGGGCCCGCCGGTGCGCGCTACGCCGACACCGTGCTTGACCTGCGAGGCGTGGGCAAGCCCGTGCCCGACCCCGCCCCCACCCAGGCGGAGTTCTTCGAGGACGAGCCCGTCGGTCCGCCGCGCCGCCCCGCGCCCGCCGGTGTGCTCTTCCTGGAGAACGGCGGCGGCAAGTCCGTCCTGCTCAAGCTGATCTTCTCGGTGATGCTGCCCGGTCACCGCAACACACTCGGCGGCGCCAGCTCCGGTGTGCTGCGCAAGTTCCTCCTCGCGGACGACTGCGGGCATGTGGCCCTGGAGTGGCAGCACACGCTGACCGGCGAGTGCGTGGTCGTCGGCAAGGTCAGCGAGTGGCGGGGGCGGCAGGTCTCCAACGACCCGCGGAAGTTCGCCGAGGCCTGGTACTCGTTCCGGCCCGGCCCGGGACTCAGCCTGGACAACCTCCCCGTCGCCGAGGCCACTTCCGTACGGCCGCCCGTGGAGGGCGCGTCCGGCGCGCAGGGCCGTCGGCGCACCATGAAGGGCTTCCGGGACGCCATCACCGAGGCCGGCAAGGCGTATCCGCACCTCGAAGTGCACTGGGAGGAGATCCACGACCGCTGGATCGAGCACCTGGGCGACCTGGGTCTCGACCCCGAACTCTTCCGCTACCAGCGGGAGATGAACGCCGACGAAGGTGAGGCGGCCGGCCTCTTCGCGGTCAAGAAGGACTCCGACTTCACCGACCTGCTGCTCCGCGCGGTCACCGACACCCGGGACACCGACGGGCTCGCCGACCTGGTCGGCGGCTTCGGCAACAAGCTGGGGCGGCGCGCCGAACTGATCGCCGAACGGGACTTCACGGCCGGGTCCGTGGACCTGCTCGGCAGGATCGTCGAGGCCGCCGAGGGACGGGCACGCGCGCGGGACATCCACGCCGGCGCCGAGCGTCGTACCCGCACCCTGGCTCGGCGGTTGTCCGCGCGGGGCGCGCAGGAGCGGGTGCGGGCCGCCGACCTCGCCCAGCGGGTCACCGCCGCCGCGTACGCCGTCACGCACTCCGAGGGAGCGCGCGAGCGCAGCGCGCTGATCGCCGCCGAACTGGCCTACCGACACGCCTCGTTGGCACTCGCCACGACGGAGAAGTCCGCCGCCGCGCAGAAGCGCGAACTCGCCGACGCCCGCACCCTGCACTCCGCCTGGCAGGCCGCCGAGGCCGTCCTGCGTCACCGTGCCGCCGCCGACCGCTCCGCGCGCGTGGCCGTCGCCATCCGCGAGGCCGAGCGGGACGCCGCACCCGCGCTGGCCGCCCGCGCCAAGGCCGCTGTCGATCTCGTACGGGCCCTGCACGAGGCCGCGGAGAACGCCGAGAACCTCGCCAACGAGGGCGAGGAGCGCTCCGCCGCCCTCCAGGAGGTCGGCGAGACCTCGCACCGGGACGCGACCTCCGCCGCCACCGAGGCACAGCGCGCCCGCAGCGAGATCGGGCATCTGCGCCAGCGCCTGTCCGAGGTCGAGCAGGAGACCGCCGAGGCGGTACGCGCGGGCTGGCTCGACGACAGCGCCCCCGACGCCGACCCGGCGCGCGCGGCCCTCGCCGCGAGCGACGCCGAGAAGAGCGCCGTGGCCGCCTGGGACACCGCGCGCGAGGCGTCCCGCCGGGCGTCCGAGCACGCCCGCGAGGCCGCTTCGGCGGAGTCCCGCGCGGAGCTGACGGCGGCCCGCGCGTCCGACGCCGCGACCGCCGCCGAGCGGACCTACGACGCGGAACGGCGCCTCGCGGAGGGACTGGCGGGGGAGGAGCGGCTCGCGGAACTGCTGAGCCTGCCTGGTGCTGGTGCTGGTGCTGGTGCTGGTAGCGCTAGTGGTGCCGGTGGTGTGCCGGTGCCGCGTGGGGCCAACGAGGTTGCGGCGAGCGGCAGTTCCACCACCGACACCGCCCCCGCCACCCACTCCGGCAGCACCAACCCCGCCCGCCCCCTCGCCGAAGGCCCCCTCACCCCCGAGGAACTCGACCGCTTCGCCGACGAGTTGCGTGAACTGCTCGACGACGGGGTCGCCTCCAGCGAGCGGCAGCTCTTCGACCTGCGTACCGCCGCCGCCGACGACTCCCGGATCCTCGGGGCGCTCGGTGACGGCGGGCTGCTGCCGCCAGGCCCGGACGTGCTGGCCACCGTCGAGTACCTGGGCGAGCACGGCATCCCGGCGCTGCCCGGCTGGCGCTACCTCGCCCAGGCCGTCGACCCCGTCGACCACGCGCGCGTGCTGGCCGCCCGGCCCGAGCTGGTCGACGGGGTGATCATCACCGACCCGGACACGCACGCCCGTGCCCGCGAGGCCCTCAACGACGCGGCCCTGCTGCCCCGGTCCGCCGTGGCGGTCGGCACGGCCGCCGCCCTGCTCGCCCCCACTCCGGCGGCCGACGCACAGAACAGCGACGTATTCCTCGTCCCGCCGAACCCCGCCATGCACGACGAGCACGCCGCCGACGAGGAGCGGCAGGCGCTGCGCGCGCGGGCCACCGAGCGGGACGAGGAGATCCGCACGCTCGCCGCACGGCTCGGCAAGGATCGTGAGCTGGCCGCGCGGCTCGCGTCCTGGCGCACCGGCTGTCCGAGCGGGCGGCTGGTCGAACTGGCGCAGTCCGCGCGGGACACGCGCGCGTTCGCCGAGGAGGCCGGGGCCGAGCTCGCCGAGGCCCGGACCCTGCGGGCCGAGGCCGACGAAGCCGCCGCCGAGGCCGCCCAGGCGCGCGACGAGCGACAGGAGACCGCGCAGAAGGCCAGGCGAGCCGCCGACGCTCTCGCCGGACTCGCCTTCCGGCTGCGGGAACGCGCCGGCTGGCAGGTCAAGCTGCGCGAACTCGCCGACGAGGCAACCGAGTCGGAGGCCCGCGCCCAGTCCTGCCTGGAGCGTGCCCGCGCCGCCGACGAGGACCGCCGCGCCGCCCAGCGCGCCGCCGACGACGCCCGCCGTACGGCCCGTGCGCTGCGCGCCGAGCGCTCCGAGATCGCCGGCGCCCCCGACGACGTACCGGCAGACGGCCCCGACGCTCCGAAGCCGTCGCTGCCCGCCCTGCGCGAGGCCTATCGCGCCGCTTCCCAGCTCTACGAGAAGGTCGGCGTCGGCGCCGACCTGCGGGCCGAGCAGGCGCGGGCGGAGAGCGACGAGAGCGCGGCGATCGCCGAGTTGGACCGGCTCAGCAACAAGGTCCGCACCCGCGCGGCCCAGCTGCTGCAGTCACCCGACGGCTCCGACGGGCCGTCCCGGCAAGCCGCCGCGGCGCGCGCCGAGGAGCTGGTGCAGCTCCTGGAGACCCGGGTGTCGAACGCGAGCGAGCAGCTCGGGCGGCTGCGCGGCGAGGCCGAACGGCATGCGCCCGAGGACGGTGAGGCGCACACCGAGCTGGCTGAGGAGCTGGTCCCGCGCGACGCCGAGCACGCCCAGGCCCTGCTGCGCACCGCCACGGCCGAACTCGCCTCCCGCACCGACGCGTTGGGCCAGGCCCGCGAGGCGCACGCCGAACTCCTCGACGCCCACCGCGCCGCCGAGGACGGGGCCGGCGGCTTCGACGAGACCGCCGCGATGCTACGGGACCTGCTGCGCGAGCACTCCTCGGACGAGGAACAGGAGGAGCCCGAGCCGTACCCCGGCAGCCTGGAGGAGGCCCGGCACTCCGCCGCCGAGGCCCGTCGCTCGCTGCGCGGCTGTGCCGCCGACCTGTCCGCCGCCGAGGGCGCCGTACGGGAAGCGAGCGATGTGCTGGTGCGGCATGCCAACTCCACGCGGTACGAGCAGGTGCGGACCCCCGCGCGGCAGCAGATCCGTGAGCTGCCGGCGTCCTCCCTGCCCGAGCACGCGCAGAAGTGGGCCGATGCCTTCGCGCCCCGACTCCGGGTCCTCACCGACGAGTTGGCGCAATTGGAACGCAACCGCGACTCGATCGTGGACCGGCTGCGCGGGCTCGTCGAGTCGGCGCTCGCCACCCTGCGGTCCGCGCAGCGGCTCTCCAGGCTCCCGGAGGGGCTCGGCGAGTGGTCCGGGCAGGAGTTCCTGCGCATCCGCTTCGAGGAGCCCGACCAGGCCACCCTGACCGAGCGGCTCGGCGAGGTCGTAGACGAGGCCACCCGGGCCGCCGTGAAGAAGAACTCCGACATGCGGCGCGACGGAATGTCCCTGCTGCTGCGGGGAGTCGGTGCCGCCCTGGAGCCCAAGGGTGTCGCCGTAGAGATCCTCAAGCCGGACGCCGTACTGCGTGCGGAGCGGGTGCCCGTCGGGCAGATGGGTGACGTCTTCTCAGGCGGTCAGCTGCTCACCGCGGCCATCGCCCTGTACTGCACGATGGCCGCGCTGCGCTCGAACGACCGGGGCCGCGACAAGCACCGGCACGCCGGCACGCTCTTCCTCGACAACCCGATCGGGCGGGCCAACGCCACCTATCTGCTGGAGCTGCAGCGCGCCGTGTCCGACGCGCTGGGTGTCCAACTCCTGTACACCACCGGCCTGTTCGACACGACGGCACTGGCCGAGTTCCCGCTGGTCATCCGGCTGCGCAACGACGCCGACCTCCGGGCGGGCCTCAAGTACATCAGCGTGGAGGAACATCTCCGGCCGGGACTGCCGCAGCAGGCCCCCGCCGGAGAAGGGGAGTCGGTGCACAGCGAGATCACGGCGACCCGGATGTTCAAGCGACCGGCGCCGACCGCCCCGTAGAAGAACGCCCTCCGTGGGCGGACCTCAGGTGTGGGACTGGGACAGCTGTCCGGCGCCGCCCTTGCGGGCTATCCGCTCCTGAGCCCGCCGGGTGGCCTTCGCCTGTCGCTGGGCCCGACGCCGCTCACGGCGGAGGGCCCGTGCCGTGCTGCTGGGCTCCGAGACGACGCCGTTGCGCTGGTTCCACATCTGGCGGGTCACCCAGACGTCGAGGGCGCCCCAGGTGGCCACCACCGTGCTTACCACGCTGCTGATCACCATCGGGAACGCCAGCCAGGACCCGGCCATCGTGCACAGGAAGGCCACCGTCGCCTGGATCAGCGTCACGGCGATGATGAGCACCGCCCGCACCGCCGCCGTACGCACCGGGTCGGGCAGCCGGCGCCGACGCGCGGGCTCCTCGATCCACAACGGCCTGTAGTACTCCTGCTGTTCGGCTTTCGCGCGGGCCGTACGCGGCCTCTCGAACCCTGCCGCCTTCGGTGCGCCCGAGCGCGCCGGAGCCTCGCCGTCCCCTGTCGACCGCGCCGCCACGCCGTCCTCAAGCGCCTCTTGCCGCTCCGCCGTGCCCATCAACGTGTCCTCCCCACCGCCGGTACACCACTCGCTCCCGAGTCCGAAGACTCCGGCTCCCCAGTGGGTGCCCGGCCTGCCCTGTTTTACGCCGCCCGGATGCGGATGCGGCTCCTGTGGCCGGTTCCGCACCCATATCCCGTAGAGAAAGACGAACAACATCCCACGAAGATTCCCAAGGAACGAAAATTTCCAGCCAACTGGCCAAGCGGGTCGATCCGGTCAGGTCCGGCGAACGTCGCGGAATCAGGGCGGCAATCTCCCGTAATGCCCTGACACCTCCCCATGTCCGGTCCCTGGTGCGGAAGTTCACGCTCCGGACAGCTCTTCGAGTTACCTGTGTGTCAGTAGTAGGCTCGCGCCGTTTGTTGACGCACATGTGTACCCCCGGCCGGCGGGGGTCCAGCTGGGGGAGGCCATGCGCTTTCGCGGGAAGTCCATCCGCCGGAAGATCGTGGCGCTCCTTCTCGTGCCGCTCGTGTCCCTGACCGCGATCTGGGCGTTCGCCACGGTCCTCACCGGCCGTGCGGCCGGAGACCTGTTCAACGTGTCGTCGGTCGTCGAGAAGATCGGCTACCCCACCGAGGACACGGTCCGCGTCATCCAGCAGGAACGGCGCCAGTCGCTCGTCTACCTCGCCGACCCGCGCGCCGCCGACGGCCTCACCGACCTGAGGCGCAGCCGCACTGCGACCGACGAAGCCGTCGCCAAGATCCGCAAGAACGCCCGGAATCCGGACGTCCGCGACGCGATGGGCCAGACCACCGACAGCCGCGTCTCCGCCGTCCTCGACGCCTTCGACGGCCTGGAGTCCCTGCGGCGCAGCGTCGAGGACGGCACCGTGAGCCGCGCCCAGGCCCTCGATCTCTACAACCGCCTGATCGACCCCTGCTATGTGCTGCTGACCAACCTCCACGTCGTCGACAACGTGGAGATGGACAAGCAGTACCGCGCCCTCGTCAACCTCGCACGCGCGCGTGAACTCCTCTCCCGTGAGGACGCGTTGCTCGGCTCCTCACTGATCGTCGGCAAACTCACCCGGGACGAGACCCGCGCGGTCTCCGACCTGGTGGCCCAGCGCACCCTGATGTACGACGTCAACCTGCCGCTGCTGCCCTCCTCGGAGCGCGACCACTTCGACCGCTTCTGGAAGAACGCGGCCAGCGCCCCACTGCGTGTGGCCGAACAGGCCGCCGCCTCCTCCGAGTCCGGCGAGCCCCGCAACGTCACCGCGCAGACCTGGAACACCGCGGCCGGTGCCGTGCTGGACAAGCTGGGCACCCTCGACGACCAGGCCAACGACCGCTATCAGGACCGCGTCCGCCCCGTCGCGATGAACGTCATCGTCAAGGCGGCCGTCGCAGGCGTCCTCGGCCTGATCGCCCTCCTCCTCTCGCTGTTCCTGTCCGTGCGCATCGGCCGCGGCCTCATCCGTGACCTGCGCCAACTCCGCCTGGACGCCCACGAGGCGTCCGGTGTCCGGCTGCCCAGCGTGATGCGCCGCCTGTCGGTCGGCGAAGTCGTCGACGTGGAGACCGAGGTCCCGCGCCTGGAGTACGACCGCAACGAGATCGGCGAGGTCGGCCAGGCCCTCAACACCCTTCAGCGCGCCGCCGTCGAAGCCGCCGTCAAACAAGCCGAGTTGCGCTCCGGCGTCTCCGAGGTCTTCGTCAACCTCGCCCGGCGCAGCCAGGTTCTGCTGCACAAGCAGCTCACCCTGCTCGACACCATGGAGCGCAGGACCGAGGACACCGACGAACTCGCCGACCTGTTCCGCCTCGACCACCTGACGACCCGTATGCGCCGCCACGCCGAGGGTCTGGTGATCCTCTCCGGGGCCGCCCCGTCCCGGCAGTGGCGCAAGCCGGTCCAGCTCATGGACATCGTCCGCGCGGCCGTCGCCGAGGTCGAGGACTACGAGCGCATCGAGGTCCGCCGGCTGCCGCGCATCGCCGTCACCGGCCCCGCCGTCGCCGACCTCACCCACCTGGTGGCCGAACTCCTGGAGAACGCCACGGTGTTCTCCCCGCCGCACACCGCCGTCCAGGTCCTGGGGGAGCGGGTCGCCAACGGCTTCACCCTGGAGATCCACGACCGCGGTCTCGGCATGGCGGCCGACGCACTCCTGGACGCCAACCTCCGGCTCGCCGAGACCCCCGAGTTCGAACTCTCCGACACCGACCGGCTCGGCCTGTTCGTGGTCAGCCGGCTCGCCCAGCGGCAGAACGTCCGCGTCTCGCTCCAGCCCTCCCCGTACGGCGGCACGACCGCCGTCGTGTTCATCCCCGACGCCCTGCTGAGCGACGAGGTCCCGGACACCAACGGCATCGGCTTCCGCCTCGACCGGCCCCAGCCGACGAAGGAGGCCGAGTTCGAGGAGAGCCACCGCTCCGCGCTCTCCCAGGCGCCCGTCAAGCTTCCCGGCCTGCCGGCCGCCCTCCTCGACGGGCCGGTCGAACTGGAGGCCCCGGTCGACCTGGACGCCCTCGCCGGCTTCCCGAACGCCCTCGACGAGGACGGCGAGCGCGGCGAGGTCTTCCGCCCGCGCCGCCCGGGCCTCCGGGACGACCTCGCCCCTGTCCGCCCCGTGGACCCGCGCCTGCCGGTCTCCGAGGCCCACGACGGACCGCGCGGGGACGCGGACGCCCACCGGAACGAACCGCTCCCGCTGCCCCGGCGCCGGACACCCAAGCTCGTGAGTTCCCATGGGCGCCCGGTCGTCGAACAGCGCTCACGGCGGGACCCGGGGGATTCCTCGGACGGCGGCCTCGACGGCGTCTCCGCGGCCCCGGGCGGAGTCGACCCGGAGGGCCCACCGCTCCCGGCCCGGCGGCGCGGAGACACTCCGCTACGGCGCCGTACCGACGTGCCCGGTGGGCGCGCCGAGGCCTCCCCGGGGCGCGGACTCGGCGCACCGTCCGAGACCCCTGCCCTGCCCAGACGCACCCGGCGCGCCGAGATCGCGTCCAGCGTTCCCGACTCCGACACCTCGCCGGGGGGAACCGGGCCCGACGTCGGAGCGTTGCCCAGACGTGTGCGCCAGGCCAACCTGGCCCCGCAGCTGAAGAAGGACCCCGAACGGCGCACCACGAGCCCGGCGGAGGTCGTGGAGCGCGACGCCGACGAGGTGCGCAGCCGCATGGCCTCGCTCCAGCGCGGCTGGCAGCGCGGCCGCGAGGAGAACGCCGAGGGCGACGACGCCCAAGGCGGCACAGCACAAGGAACTAAGGGGGACGGTCGATGACCGCACCAAAGGCGACCGGCCACGACACGACCGACCAGCGCGGGCTGAACTGGCTCCTCGACGACCTCGTCGAGCGCGTCGCCAGCATCCGCAAGGCGATCGTGCTCTCCGGCGACGGTCTGCCCACCGGCGTGTCCCAGGATCTGACCCGCGAGGACAGCGAACACCTGGCCGCCGTGGCCTCCGGTTTCCACAGCCTCGCCAAGGGCGTCGGCCGGCACTTCGAGGCGGGCAGCGTGCGGCAGACCGTCGTGGAGCTCGACGAGGCCTTCCTGTTCGTGACCGCCGCCGGTGACGGCAGCTGCCTCGCCGTCCTCGCGGACGCGGACTCGGACGTCGGACAGGTCGCCTACGAGATGACACTGCTGGTGAAGCGGGTCGGCGTTCATCTCGGCGCCGCCCCGCGCACCGATCTGTCCTCCGGCGGGTAGTGAAGTGACATGAGCAGAGACGGTCAGGGAAGAGGCCACTGGTTCGACGACGAGGCCGGACCGGTCGTCCGTCCGTACGCGATGACGCGCGGCCGTACCACCAGTGCGGCACAGCACCGCCTCGACCTGATCGCGGTGGTGGTCGCGGAGTCCCGGGCGGACGAATTCGAAGCGGACCAGGCGCTCTCCCCGGAGCACGTGGACATCGTCGGTCTGTGCCGTGACGCCCCGCAGTCGGTCGCCGAACTCGCCGCCGAACTCGACCTGCCCATCGGCGTGATACGGGTCCTCATCGGAGACCTCGTGGACGAGGAACTCGTCCATGTCTCACGGCCCGTGCCCCCGGCCGAACTGGTCGACGAGAGTATTCTCCGCGACGTCATCAGCGGCCTCCGGGCACTGTGACCGGCGCGGAACCCGACCCGCCCCCCCCATCAAGCAGGAGAAGAGACCGATGATCTTCGGGCGTTCTGAGCGAGGCAAGCCTCCGGTCGAGCCCGTCACGCTCAAGATCCTGGTGGCCGGCGGCTTCGGCGTGGGCAAGACCACCCTCGTCGGCGCGGTCAGCGAGATCAGGCCGCTGCGCACGGAGGAACTGCTCACCGAGGCAGGGCGTCCGGTCGACGACACCAGTGGTGTGGAGGGCAAGCACACCACCACCGTGGCCATGGACTTCGGCCGCATCACCCTTCGGGACGACCTCGTGCTCTACCTGTTCGGCACGCCGGGCCAGGAGCGCTTCTGGTTCATGTGGGACGAGCTCTCCGAGGGGTCGCTCGGCGCCGTCGTACTCGCCGACACCCGCCGCCTGGAGGACTGCTTCGCCGCCCTCGACTACTTCGAGCGGCGCTCCATACCCTTCGTCGTCGGCGTCAACTGCTTCGAGGGCGCGGCGCGTTACCCGGTGGAGACCGTACGGCAGGCCCTGGACCTCGACCAGGACGTACCGCTCATGCTGTGCGACGCGCGCGACCGGTCGTCGGTCAAGGAGGTCCTCATCGAGGTCGTCCAGCACGCGATGGCCTACGGCGCGAAGCGCCGCCAGAGCGTCACCAGCTGAGCCGCGGGCGCGGCCCGTACCTCCGCCGACCGGGGTACGAGCCGCAGCTCCTCGAAGGACGCACGCGCGTGTGCCTCATCAACCACGCACGCGCGTGTGCCTAGTTGTCGCCCTCCTCCAGCCAGCCGAAGCTCTTCTCCACGGCCTTGCGCCAGTTGTGGTACTCGCGGTCCCGCACCGAGGACTCCATGGACGGCGTCCACTCGACGTCCTTCTGCCAGTGCGACTTCAGCTCGTCCAGGCCGTTCCACACACCGGTGGCGAGCCCGGCCGCGTAGGCGGCGCCCAGGCACGTCGTCTCGGAGACCTTGGGCCGGATCACCGGTACGTCGAGCACGTCCGCCTGGTGCTGCATCAGCAGGTTGTTCTTGGTCATGCCGCCGTCCACCTTCAGGGTGGTGATCTGCACCCCGGAGTCCTGGAACATGGCGTCCACGACCTCCCGCGTCTGCCAGCTCGTCGCCTCCAGCACCGCGCGAGCGAGGTGTCCCTTCGTGACGTACCGGGTCAGTCCGGTGACGACTCCGCGCGCGTCCGAGCGCCAGTAGGGGGCGAACAGGCCGGAGAACGCGGGCACGATGTACGCGCCGCCGTTGTCGTCCACGCTCTCGGCGAGGCTCTCGATCTCGTCGGCGCTGCGGATGATGCCGAGTTGGTCCCGGAACCACTGAACGAGCGCGCCCGTTATGGCTATTGATCCCTCCAGGCAGTAGACCGGCGCCTCGTCACCGATCTTGTAGCCCATCGTCGTGAGGAGCCCGTTCTTCGAGGGCACCGGCCGGTTCCCGGTGTTGAGCAGCAGGAAGCTGCCGGTGCCGTAGGTGTTCTTCGCGGTGCCCACGTCGTAGCAGGCCTGCCCGAACACGGCGGCCTGCTGGTCGCCCAGCGCCGACGCCACGGGCACGCCCGCGAGTTGGCCGACCGCGGTGCCGTACACCTCGGCCGAGGACCTGATCTCGGGGAGGATCGCCTCGGGCACGTTCATCGCGGAGAGGATGGACGGGTCCCACTGGAGGGTCTCCAGGTTCATCAGCATGGTGCGCCCGGCGTTCGTCACGTCGGTGACGTGCCGACCGCCGTCGGTTCCGCCGGTGAGGTTCCAGATCAGCCAGGAGTCGATCGTCCCGAAGGCGATCTCGCCGCGCTCGGCGCGGTCCCTGAGGCCCGGCACGTTGTCGAGCAGCCAGGCCGCCTTGGGCCCGGAGAAGTAGCTGGCGAGCGGGAGTCCGGTCTGTTCGCGGAACCGGTCGGGCCCGTCCGAGCCGCCCAGTTGCTTGCACAGGGCCGCGGTGCGGGTGTCCTGCCACACGATGGCGTTGTGCACGGGTTTGCCGGTGGCGCGGTCCCAGAGGACCGTGGTCTCGCGCTGGTTGGTGATGCCGAGCGCGCTGAGCTGGTCGGCGCGGAGTCCGGCCTTGGCGATCGCCCCGGCGACCACCGCCTGCACCTTGGACCAGATCTCGGTGGCGTCGTGCTCCACCCAGCCCGGCTTGGGGAAGATCTGGCGGTGCTCGCGCTGGTCGACGGCGACGATCGCGCCGTCCTGGTTGAAGACGATGCAGCGGCTGGAGGTGGTGCCCTGGTCGATTGCGGCGACGAACCTGTCCGTCATGACGACCCCTTTGTCGTTTCCTTCGGATCCTTCAGAGGGCTGCTTTTGGTTGACTGCTCGAAGTCTGTTGTCAGAAGGCCGCGTTGAAGATGACTCCGGCGAGCGCCCCGCCGATCAGCGGGCCCACCACCGGGATCCACGCGTAACTCCAGTCCGAGGTCCCCTTGTTGGGGATCGGCAGCAGCGCGTGGACGATACGGGGGCCGAGGTCACGGGCCGGGTTGATGGCGTACCCGGTGGGCCCGCCGAGCGACAGGCCGATGCCGACCACCAGGAACGAGACCATCAGGATCGTGGTGCCGGACTCGCCGAGTCCCTTGGTGAGTCCGAAGGCCAGGAGCGGCAGGACGAGCGCGATGGTCGCGATGATCTCCGTCATCAGGTTCGCCACGACATTGCGGATCGTGGGCGAGGTGGAGAAGATCCCGAGCGTGGGCTGCGCCATCTCCTCCTCGGCGTTGGCCTGGAACTGCGCGAAGTAGACCAGCCAGCACAGGACCGCGCCGAGCATGGCCCCGACCATCTGTCCCGCGATGTAGAGCGGGACCTTGTCCCACTTCCCGGTGTCGATGGCGATGCCGATCGTCACCGCCGGATTGAGATGTGCGCCGGACAGCGGCGCGGCCGTGTACGCCCCGGCCATCACGCCGAAGCCCCATCCGAAGGCGATGACGATCCAACCGGAGTTCTGTGCCTTGGAGTAGTTCAGTACGACGGCGGCGACCACGCCGGCGCCGAAGAGGATCAGGATCGCGGTGCCGATGACCTCACCGACGAATATGTCTCCGTTGCTCATGGCGGCTCCTAGGCCCGGGCCCGGGACGGTCGGCCCCGGTCCTCCGTGCAGGGTGCGGTTCCCTTGGCGACTTCAGCCGAAGGCAGGGAGGGTCCCGAGCCCCGCCCGGCGTCCGTGACGAGCGTGCCGTCGCAGCCGAGATCGCCCGTGGGGGAGTGGGCCCGAGCGCGGGTGCGGCCCGCGCGGCGCAGTGCCTGGTACGCCGAGAATGTACGGCGATGTCGACCGACACCGGGAAGTGTTCACCGGTGCCGAAGGAGCGTCAAGCTCGCGGACGGCAACGGTGACACCCGCCCTGACGGCCCCTGACGCCCCGTAGGACGCCGCGGGATCCGCTCAGTGTCCGTGCGACTCCGCAGCCGTGCGGGAGGCCCGTACGGGCGCCGTGGGGGCGCCGCGCAGGATCTCGTACTCGCCCAGCCCTGCCTGGCCCAGCACCCAGCTGGTGCCGTCCAGTGCCTTAGCCGCCTGCTTCAGCGGAGCCAGCGACGCCGCCGCCTGCCGGTGGTCGGTCACGCTGCCCGGCACGCACAGCACGGTGGCCAGGGACAGCGTCACGGCCCGGCCGCCAGCCGCCCAGGGCACCTCCAGCACGGCGGCGGCCAGCGGCTCCAGCCCCTCCGGATCGGTGAGCACCAGGAAGTCGTCCCCGCCGATGTGCCCCACGCGCGTGTGCCCGGACGCCGTCAGCTGCAGCGCTCGCCCGACCGAGCGGATCAACTCGTCGCCCGCCGCGAAACCGGCCCCGTCGTTGACCTGCTTGAAGTGGTCGACATCCAGCCAGCTCAGCGCGAACGTCCGCCCGTCCGCGATCCGGCGGTCCACCTCACCGGTGATCGCGTCCGAACCGGGCAGCCTGGTCAGCGGATTGAGCCCCGCCGCCTCCTCCACCCGCGTCTCGGCCAACGCCCGTACCAGGTCCGCCAGCCGTACGACGCCCACACACCGCCCGTACCGGTCGACGACCGCCACGTCGTCCGACGTACGGTCCGCGTCGCCGACCGCGACGACGTCCAGGACCTCCCAGGCGCTCGCGTCGACGCCGACCGTCCGCGGCACGTCTCCGAGCTTGGCCGCCGGCCGGTCGGCGTACAGGGCGTGGCCGTAGCGCCCCGACATCGACAGCAGGAAGCGGGACCGGTGCACCGACCGGACCGGCACCCCGTCCCGGTCCACGAGCACCACTCCGGAGACGTCGGGCGAACCGGTCAGCAGCGCCCGGACCTGGTCGGCGGACGCGGTGTCGGGCAACAGCGCGGCCGGCCGTACGAACTCCCGCGCCCAGGGCCCCGATGGCGGTGCCGTCGCGAGGCCGGGCGGGCGGGGCGGAACGTATACGTCCGCTGCGGGAACCCGGGTCGCCGGCGCGAACAGCTCTCCCTGCGCCAACTGGGCCCCGGCCGCCCGGGCCTGCGCGCACTGCGCCTCGGTCTCCACGCCCTCCACGGACAGCAGGGCGCCCAACTCCTCGCACAGGGTCCGCATCGCGCGGACCGCGGCCGGCCGCTCCAGCAGCGAGGCGTCGAGCTTCACCAGGTCGGGCGCGAGGTCTGTGAGCAGCCGCAGGGGTACGTCACCGTCGCCGACGCCGTCGGCGCTGATCCGGAACCCCTGGCCGCGCAGCGCGGACACCGCCTCCAGGAGCGCGCGTCGCGGCACGTGCGTGAACGGCGGGACGATGTCGACCGTCACCTCCCACGGCAGCCGTCCCGCCTCGCGGACCGCGCTGTGCAGGGGGGTGAGCCCGCCGAGGTCGGCGAGGGTGCCGGCGAACACATTGATGTGCAGCGGCAGCAGCGTCTCCTTGCGGGCTGCGGCGCGGACCGCCAACACGGCCAGCTTGCCGTCGAGTTCGGGATCGCGGCGGGCCTCGGCCAGGATGTCGCCGGTCTCCGGGCGGACGAGTACTTCCAGGCCCGCGATTCCACCGGTGGTCAGATTGACCACCGGCTGGAAGGCGAAGCGGAGAGTGTCCGTCCTGGAGCGCACGGCAGCATGATGACGCCACCGGCGTACGCCCAGGCCCAGTTCATAAGACGTTCACGCGCCCGTGCGGGCTGATCACACAGGCGGGGCGGCAGTCCGCCACTCACCGCACCACCAGCACCGACGACCCGTGCCCGAACAGCCCCTGGTTCACGGTGATCCCCACCCGTGCCCCCGCGACCTGCCGGTCACCCGCCTCACCTCTCAACTGCCAGGCCAACTCGCAGACCTGGGCGATCGCCTGCGCCGGAACCGCCTCCCCGAAGGAGGCCAGTCCACCGCTCGCGTTCACCGGTATGCGCCCGCCCAGGGCCGTAGCGCCCTCTCGCAGCAGCTTGGCGCCCCCGCCCTCGGCGCACAGCCCCAGATCCTCGTACCACTGCAACTCCAGGGCGGTGGACAGGTCGTACACCTCGGCCAGGGAGAGGTCCTCGGGGCCGATGCCCGCCTCCTCGTAGGCCGCGCCGGCTATCGACGCCCGGAAGGTCTCGTCCGGCGGTGGCGCGCCCGCCGCGGAGTCGGTGGCGATGTCCGGGAGGTCCAGCACCGTGTTGGGATAGCGGGGCGTCACCGTGGACACCGCGCGGATCCGCACCGGGTCCGCCGACCCGTGCCGGCGCGCGAACTCCATGCTCGACAGCACCAGGGCGGCCCCGCCGTCCGAGGTGGCGCAGATGTCCAGCAGCCGCAGCGGATCGGCGACCACCGCCGAGGCGGCGACCTCCTCGGCGGAGACCCGCTTGCGATACCGCGCGTACGGATTCAGCGCCCCCAGGGCGGCGTTCTTCACCTTCACCTGGGCGAAGTCCTCCGGGGTGTCCCCGTAGAGGGCCATCCGCCGGCGCGCGTACAGCCCGAAGTACGTCGGGTTCGTCGCCCCGAGGACCCGGAAGCGGAGCCAGTCCGGATCGTCGTGCCGGTCCCCGCCGGCGGGCCGGAAGAACCCCTTGGGCGCGGCATCGGCACCCACGACCAGTACCACGTCCGCGAGCCCCGACAGGATCTGCGCCCGCGCCGCGCTGACGGCCTGCGCCCCGGACGCGCACGCCGCGTACACGCTCGCCACCCGGGCACCCTGCCAGCCCAGTGCCTTGGCGAACGTCGCGCCCGCCACATACCCCGGGTATCCGCCACGCACCGTGTCCGCGCCGACGATCGAGCCGACGTCCCGCCACTCCAGCCCGGCGTCGGCGAGCGCGGCCCGGGCCGCCGCCGTCCCGTACTCGACGAAGCTCCGCCCCCACTTGCCCCAGGGGTGCATGCCCGCGCCGAGCACCGCCACGTCCCCCGTCATGCCGTCACCCCCGCAGGCCGCCAGTGCCAGGTCGTCCAGGTCGTCTCCGTGTCCTCGTCGAGCACACCGGGGACGACCTCCACCTCCATGCCCACCGCCAGATCGGCGACGGTGATCCCGGGAACCGCCTGTCCCAGCACCACGATCCGCTCGGCCTCCAGCTCCACAGCGATCAACGCGTAGGGCTCCCACGGAAGTTCCGGATCGCTCACATACGGTGACGGTGGCCGGTACCGGCTGTCCGTGTACGACCAGACACGGCCGCGCCGCGACAGCGGGACCTCCTCCAGGTCGCCGCCCGGGCAGGCCGGATTGCGGCAATGGCCGTCCTCGCGCGGGAAGAAGACCGAGGCGCACGCCGAGCAACGCGTGCCGAGCAGCCGGAAGCCGTCCCCGTCCCCGGTGAACCAATCGGTGACCACAGGTGTGCGTGTCCGCGACAACGTCCCTCCACAGCACTGGATCTGACGGAACGTCAGAAGTGTGCCACGGGCAACGGAAAATGAGCAGGGCGTTTCGGTGAACCATCGAGCCGCTTCCGGCGTCGTGATACCGGGAGGGGCGGCCGGGGCCCACGGGGGTGGTTCCGGCCGTCCCTCCCGTTCCCCGTACGGCCCCCGGAAAGACGCCCTCCGCTTGATCGGATACAGTCCGCCGGGTGTCCGAAACTCAAGACTCCGTCCCCAACTCCGCGCCGGACTCCCACTGTTCGAGCTGTGGATCGCCCTACGGAGAGGGCGTTTCCGGCTGGCCCCGCACCTGTCCGGCCTGCGGCACGGTCGCCTACCGCAACCCGCTGCCCGTCGCCGTCGCACTCCAGCCGGTGTACGACACGAAGGGCACCGCCCTGGTCGTCATCACCCGAACCGTCGCCCCCGCGCGCGGAGGCGTCGCCCTGCCGGGCGGCTACGTCGACGACCGCGAGGACTGGCGGCAGGCCCTCGTCCGCGAACTCAGGGAGGAGACCGGCATCGAGGCCGCGAGCCGCGACGTACGACTCGTCGACGCCATCAGCTCGCCCGATGGCCATCTCCTGCTCTTCGGAGTCCTTCCCGAGCGCCCGGTCGAAACCCTGCCCAAGTCCGCCGCCACCGACGAGACGGAGGGCTGGCACCTCCTGCGCAGGCCGGAGGAGCTCGCCTTCCCGCTGCACTCCGTGGCCGTCAGGGCCTGGTTCGAAGGCCGGTACATCTGAGGTCAGCCCTCGCCCAGCCCCCGCACCCGCACCGGGCAGGACGGCGCGCTCACGCCGTCCTCCGACTCCCGCTCCACGACCACCCGCCGGCCCTCCCAGCGGGCGACGTACCGCTCGATCTCCGGCTCGTCCCAGCCGTCGCCCGCGTCCGGCACCACCAGCCCGCCCCCGGTCCGCCCACGGGCGGGCGCCCACACCTCCAGCTCGAGACCGCCGTCCGCACCGCGCACCGGCAGGACGGCACCCGCGCGCGCGAACACCGGAATCCGCGCCAACGGGGCATCGACGAGAACCTGGGCCGGCCCCTCGTACGCCCGCTCCGTCTCCGTGTCGTACCAACGCCCCCTGGGCAACTGCACCGCACGCCGGTCCGACCCCGGATAGAGCACCGGCGCCACCAGGAGGCAGTCGCCCAGCAGGAAGGCGTCCTCGCAGTCCCGTAGCGCACGATCCTCCGGAGCGCCCCACCACAGGGGCCGCACATACGGCGCCCCGGTCCGCCGCGCCAGATGCGCCAGCGTCATGTAGTACGGCAGCAGCCGCTGTCTCTCGACGAGCGCCACGCGCGCGTGCTCCAGCACCTCGGCACCGAACTCCCAGGGCTCGCGACGCCCCGCGCGTAGACTCGCGTGCGTACGGAACAGCGGCAGATACGCGCCCAGTTGGAACCAGCGCAGATACAGCTCGGGCGACGGACTCCCGTCGAAGCCGCCGACGTCCGGACCCGAGTACGGCACCCCGCACAGCCCCAGCCCCATCACCAGCGACAGCGAGGCCCGCAGCCCCGGCCAGCCGGTGGCCACATCGCCGGACCAGGTGCCCCCGTAGGCCTGCATCCCGGCCCACCCGGAGCGCGAGAAGAGGAACGGCCGCTCCTGGGGGGCCAGTTCGCGCAAGGCCTCGTAGGCCGCTCCGGCCATGCACAGCGCGTACACGTTGTGCGCCTCACGATGGTCACCGCCCCGCCCCTCCAGGTCGTGCCGCGCCGAACGCGGCAGCGTCGACTCCCCGAAGGCGGCGAACGACGTGGGCTCGTTCATGTCGTGCCAGAAACCCGCGAACCCCTGGGCGAGCCGCTCCTGGTAGAGCCCGCCCCACCACTCCCGCACACGCGCGTGCGTGAAGTCCGGGAAAACCGCCTCCCCGGGCCATACGACGCCCCGTACGAGCCGCCCTGAAGCGTCCCGCACGAAGGCGTCCTCTGCCGTGCCACTGTCGTAGACGGCGTTCCCTGGCTCGGCCTTCACCGCGGGGTCGACGATCGACACCAGCCTGATGCCGTCCCGCCGCAACTCCTCGGCGAGCGCGGGTAGTTTCGGGAAGCGCTCGTGGTCGACGGTGAACACCTGGTGCTCGTCGTAGTGGTCGATGTCCAGGTGGACGGCGTCCAGCGGCAGACCGCGCTCCTGGTAGCCGGCGACGATCCGCCGGACCTCCTGCTCACTGCCGAAGCCCCACCGCGCGTGATGGTGCCCCAGCGCCCAGGCCGGCGGCAGCGCGGGAGCACCGGTGAGCGAGACCCAGGCGTGCAGCACGCGCGCGGGAGTGCCCACGATCACCCAGGTGCGCAGCGGACCGCCGTCCATCCGCAGCTCGGACGCCCCCGCCCGGTCGTGCCCGGAACCGGCACCCTCCTCGCCCTCCCGCAGCGTCACCGTGCCGTCCCAGGAGGTGTCGTGGAACACCAGATGCGTGGCCGCGTCGGCCACCACCAGCTGCACCGGCATCGTGATGTACAGCGGATCGTCACCGGGTGCGAAGGCCCGCCCGGGGTCGGTGTTCCACAGCCGGTACGTGCCGTCGCGCAGCCGCGGGCCCGAAGCGCGGCCGCCGAGCCCGAAGAACCGGGCGTCCGCGGCCACCTCCGACCGCTGCATCCAGCGCGCCGTGCCCCCGCCCACCGGCTCCCACCAGCGCGGCGGCAGATCCCGGCGCAGCGTCACACCACCGGGCGTACGCACCTCGACCGCGCCGTGCCGCGACACGACGACCGTCACCCGCTCCGCCACGACCCGCCAGCCGCCGTCCTTGTCCGGCTCCAGGACGGCCCGGGGATCCGGCTCGGGGCACCGCCCGGCGAGCGCGTACGAGGGCTCCGGAGCGGCCCCGTCCCAGCCCCAGAAGACCGCCCCGTTCATGGCGACGGTGATGCGCAGTTCGGAACGGCTGAACCGGATGACCCCGCCACCGGGCCCGGGCTCCGCGCCCCGCACCGGCCCGGGCACACGCGCCCGCTCGGCCCCCCGCGCGGGCAGCCCGGCGGCGTCCGCACGCCTCCTGCGCCACGCCGCCCGTACGGTACGCAACCCCTGCGCCGCCCCCGTTGAACCGACCGCCTTCACCGAACGCACCAGGTCACGACCATCCATGCTGCTCACCCTGCCATTACAGGCCCCGGATAACCGGGTCGTTCAACTTCCGTTCACCCGTGGTGGGACCACATCTTCACGGCACGGACCATCTGGAACCTGCCCTGGTGCAGAAGTCGATCACATGGCATCGTCCGTGTCAGCCGCGTCACGGGCGCACCCCCGCACGTGCGCGACCGACACACACGACGCGCACAGCCCCGGGAGCCGCCCCATGTCGACCGCGAACCCCCTGCCGCTCTGGCAGCCAGATCCGGAACGCATCGCCCAGGCACAGGTCACCAGGTTCCAGTCCTGGGCGGCCGAACACCACGGAGCCCCTGCCGACGGCGGCTACGCGGCACTGCACCGCTGGTCCGTCGACGAACTGGACACGTTCTGGCAGGCCGTCACCGAGTGGTTCGACGTCCGCTTCTCGACCCCCTACGCGCGCGTGCTCGGCGACCGCTCGATGCCCGGCGCACAGTGGTTCCCCGGAGCGACCCTCAACTACGCCGAGCACGCCCTGCGCGCGAGCGCGACCCGCGCCCACGAACCGGCCCTCCTGTACGTCGACGAGACCCACGAACCGCGCCCGGTCACCTGGGCGGAACTCCGCCGCCAGGTCGGCTCCCTGGCCGCCGAACTGCGCACCCTCGGCGTACGCCCCGGAGACCGCGTCAGCGGTTACCTCCCGAACATCCCGCAGGCCGTCGTCGCCCTGCTCGCCACAGCCGCCGTGGGCGGCGTCTGGACGTCCTGCGCCCCCGACTTCGGCGCCCGCAGCGTCCTCGACCGCTTCCAACAGGTCGAACCGGTCGTCCTGTTCGCCGTCGACGGCTACCGCTACGGCGGCAAGGAGCACGACCGCCGCGACACGGTCGCCGAACTCCGCCGCGAACTGCCCACCCTCCGCGCGGTGGTCCACATCCCCCTCCTGGGCACCGACGCCCCCGAAGGCGCCCTGGACTGGTCGTCCCTCACCTCGGCCGACGTGGAACCCGTCTTCGAGGAGGTCCCCTTCGAGCACCCCCTGTGGGTGCTCTACTCCTCCGGCACGACAGGCCTCCCCAAGGCCATCGTCCAGTCCCAGGGCGGCATCCTCGTAGAACACCTCAAACAGCTCGGCCTGCACTGTGACCTGGGCCCCGAGGACCGCTTCTTCTGGTACACGTCCACCGGCTGGATGATGTGGAACTTCCTCGTCTCCGGCCTCCTGACGGGCACGACGATCGTCCTCTACGACGGCAGCCCCGGGTACCCCGACACGGCCGCCCAGTGGCGCATCGCCGAACGCACCGGAGCGACCCTCTACGGCACCTCGGCCGCGTACGTCATGGCCTGCCGCAAGGCCGGCGTGCACCCGTCCCGCGACTTCGACCTCTCCGCGGTGCGGTGCGTCGCCACCACCGGCTCACCACTGCCCCCGGACGGGTTCCGCTGGCTGCACGACGAGGTCCGCGACGACCTGTGGATCGCCTCGGTCAGCGGCGGCACGGACGTCTGCTCCTGCTTCGCCGGAGCCGTACCGACCCTCCCGGTGTACATCGGCGAACTCCAGGCCCCCGGCCTGGGCACCGACCTCCAGTCCTGGGACCCGAACGGCCACCCCCTGGTCGACGAGGTCGGCGAACTCGTCGTTACCAACCCCATGCCCTCCATGCCGACCTACTTCTGGAACGACCCCGACGGCACCCGCTACCACGACAGCTACTTCGACACCTACCCCGGAGTGTGGCGCCACGGCGACTGGATCACCCTCACCTCCCGGGGCTCCGTCGTCATCCACGGCCGCTCCGACTCCACGCTCAACCGCCAAGGCGTGCGCATGGGTTCGGCCGACATCTACGAAGCCGTCGAACGGCTCCCGGAGATCAGGGAATCCCTGGTAATCGGCATCGAACAGCCCGACGGCGGCTACTGGATGCCCCTTTTCGTGCACCTCGCCCCCGGAGCCGTCCTGGACGACGACCTCCTGGGCCGCATCAAGCAGACGATCCGCGAACAACTCTCCCCACGCCACGTCCCCGACGAGGTCATCGAGGTCCCCGGCGTCCCGCACACCCTCACCGGAAAACGCATCGAGGTACCCGTCAAACGCCTCCTCCAGGGAACCCCGTTGGAGAAGGCGGTCAACCCGGGCTCCATCGACAACCTCGACCTGCTGGGCTTCTACGAGGATCTCGCCCGCAAACGCGCCTGATCGCCCTCCCATAGAGGCCGATCACCCTCCATAGGTGGCCTCGGACTCGCCCTCGCCGAGCACGGCGGCGAAGTCCGAGGCCAGTCGCACCGCGTCGGCCGGTTCGAGTTCGGCGACGGAGATCCGTACACCCGGCTCGGACGACACCCGGAACCGCGCCCCTGCGGCGACCCACCAGCCGTACGACCGCAGCCCGTTGACCACCGCGGACTCGTCCCGCACGGGCACCCAGAGATTCATCCCGCTCGCCCCGTGGGCTTCGATCCCCCGGCCGCCCAGTTCCGTGCGCAGAGCTTCCCGACGCAGTCTGTACGCCTCCTGCGCCCGCGTGACCAACGTGCGCGTGCCGTCGTCCGTCATCAGCCCGTGGACGGTCTCCTGGAGGAGATGACTCACCCAGCCGGACGTCAGCAGCAACCGCCCGTCGTGTCGCGCCAGCGTGGTCCGGTCACAGGCCGCCGCGGCCCACCGCAGGTCGGTGCCGAGGAACTTGCTCACCGTCCGCACATGCACCCAGCGCGCCAACCCACCGGAAGCCAGCGACCACAGGGGAGCGCCCGCCACGGCTGACGCGTGATCGTTCTCCACGACGAGCACCTCGGGCCCGTCCAGGAGCACCTCGACCAAGGCGTCGCGGCGCGCGGCCGAGAAGCTGCCGCCGTACGGATTCTGCGCCCGGGGGCTGCACACCACGGCACGCACACCCGCCCGGAGCGCCACGCGCAGCGCATCGGGACGCAGCCCCTCGTCGTCCACGGCGACCGGCACGCTCCGCAGCCCCAACGCCGTGACCAGGTCCAGCAGATGGTGATACCCGGGGTCCTCCATGGCCACCGCGTCCCCGGGCCGCAGCTCCACCGACAACAGCCGCCCGATCAGATCCAGCGCACCGTGCGCGAAGGTCACCTGTTCCACGGGCACACCGTCGCGTCCCAGCCAGTCCCGTACAGCCTCCTCCAACCGCGCCAGCCGAGGTGTCGACCGGTGCGACCGCGCGCCCGGGGAGAGTCGCGAAGGCGGCACCAACGCGGGCAGGAAGAGCGGGTCGGGGTGCCCGCCGGCCAGGTCCCGCAGTCCCTCCGGGACCCGGGGCGGCCGTCGGGACGCCACCGCGGGCGCCTGTGCCACCACGGTCCCGCCCCGCCCGCGCGTGACGACGATGCCCCGCTGCCGCAACTCCTTGTACGCGGTGGCGACCGTGCCCGGACTCACCCCGAGCTCGTCCGCGAGCCGCCGCACCGGAGGCAGCGCGGTGTCCGGCCCCAACACGCCCTCGGCCACGGACCGTTCGACGGACGCGGCAATCCCCTTGGCCGTCGCACCACTGATCCCATATTGTATTGCCACGTCATCAACTATGTATCAATACATAACGAGATGCAAGGGGGAGCAGTGAGCAGGACCCGCCGCGCAGCCGTACGGCCGAAACGCATACCCGGAGGACGCGACGGTCGCAGAATGCTCGCGATCGCCTTCGTCGACCGCACCGGCAGCGGCCTGTGGGCCTCCGTGTCCGTCCTGTACTTCACCTACGTCTCGCATCTCTCCGTCGCCCAGGTCGGCACCCTCGCCGCGATCGCGGGAGCCGTCGGCATCGCCGGCGCACCCCTGGGCGGCCGTCTCGCCGACCGGTTCCCGCTCACCCCCGTCCTCACCGCCCTCCAACTCCTGCGCGCCCTCGCCTCCTTCGCCCTGCTCACCACGGACAACTACGTCCTCCTGATCGCCTTCTCGGCCGTCGGCGGCTTCGGCGACCGCGCCGCCAACGTGCTCACCAAGCTCTACGCCACCCGCGTGGCCGGACCGGACCGCATCCGCTACCAGGCCATCAGCCGAACCGCCGCCAACGCGGGCTGGGCCCTGGGCGGTCTCGCCGCAGCCGCCGCCCTCGCCCTCGGCACGACCGCCGCCTACCACTGGCTCCTTCTCGGCGACGCCCTCTCCTTCGTCGCCATCGCGACGCTTACCGTCCGTTGCGGCGAACCCCCGTCACCACAGCGCGTCATCGCGACATCGAAGGACGCGCCGCCCGCGAACAAGCCCCCGAACCCCTGGCGCGACCGCACCTATCTCGCCTACGTCGCGACCGAGACCGTCCTCTTCCTCGACGACGCCGTCTTCAAGGTCGGCCTGCCACTGTGGATCGCCCACGCCAGCGAGGCACCGCACGGCCTGGCACCCCTGCTGATGGTCCTCAACAACGTGATGGTCGTGGCCCTCCAAGTCCCCCTGGCCCGCTTCGGCGCCACCTCGACGGCCGCCCACAACCTGCTGATACCGCTCTCCGCCGCCTTCGCCCTGGGCGGGACCACCCTGGCCCTCTCGGCCACCGGCGGAGCCGTCACCGCGAGCGTGCTCCTCACCGCCTCGGCAGCCGCCTTCACCATGGCGGAAATGCTGCACGCCACCGTCTCCTGGGAACTCTCCGTCGCCCTCGCACCAGGCACCGCGCAAGGCGCCTACCTCGGCGTCCACGGACTCGCCCAGTCCACCCAGCGCAGCATCGGCCCACTCGCGGTCACCGCGGCCATCGCCACCGGCCCCCTCGGCTGGACCGTCTTCGGCGCCGCCATCGCTCTGACCTGCATGATTCAGCACCGCCTGGTCCGTGAGCCGCTCGCTCGGACGCCGTTGTCAGTGCTGCCGGTTACTGTGAGTGAGTATTGATCGACCGCGCACAGGGGGAAACATGGCGCACACCGACCACCAGACCATGCGACGCGTTCTGCGCCGCGAAATCGCAGGCACCATCGGCCTGTTGACCGACGAGCAGGACTTCCGCGCCATGCGGCGCTACCGCAGCTTCACCTTCGACGACCACACCGCCTACCTCCAACAAGTGGAGGCACTCCTCAGGAGCCGAGCCTCCCAGGGCAGCCACACCAGCGTGGCGCTCTTCGACCCCCAGGAATACGCCGAGTTCTGCACCGACAGCGGCCTTGACCCGGACAACCCGTCCAGCCGCACCCGCTTCACCGCCGAACTCGCCACCACCGGACCCACCGTGCCCTACGAGGGCCAACCCCTCGCCGACCTCCTCCCGGCCCTGGTCGACGAGGCCGTCCGCCAGGCGACCTGGGAGTACGTGACCACACTCCTGGCCCGCCTCGGCACCTGCGCCACCTGCGGCGAGGACATCGGCCGCGCGGCCTTCACCCGGGCCTCCGGCCTCCTCGTCCGCATCCTCGACACGGCCCGACCCGGCAACCGACACCTGGTCTGCAGCGTCTCGGGAACACCCGAAACCATCGTCTGCGCCCTCCACGCCGACCAGGACGAGGACGGAGCCACCCACCTGGACGACATCGAAGCCCTCGAATTCACCAGCGTCCTCGCCCTCGGCATCGCCACCCGAAGCCCCGGCGGCCTCGTCATGCGCACCACCAGCCCCGACAGCACCGACTGCATCTACGGCTGGCGCCTGCGCGGCGACGGTCTGGAACCCCTGACCGCCGGCGAGGTCTTCGACGCCTACTGCACCGACGTCGAATCCGGAGACCTCATCTCCCCGGAATCAGGCGTCGACTACTGCGTGCCGCCCGACCTCGGCGACCTGGAACAGCCCCCGGGAGGACACCACCACTGAACACGCCAGGGGCGCCCCACCCGGTGGCGGGGCGCCCCTGAACCAGAGCCGACGGACGGCTTCCTGCCCGACTACTCGCCGGACAGCACCGCCTGAGCCGCCTGACGTGCTTCCTCGGCACTGTCGGCGGCCCGCGCCGCCAGCGCGGCCCGCTCGCACTGGGCCAACGTGTACTTCGCCAGCGTCGACCGAACATAGGGAATCGAAGCCGCGCCCATGGAAAGGGAGGTGACCCCAAGACCGGTCAACACACAGGCCAGCAGCGGGTCGGACGCCGCCTCGCCACAGACGCCACAGCTCTTGCCCTCGGCCTTCGCCCCCTCGGCGGACATCGCCACCAGGTCGAGCAGCGCGGGCTGCCACGGATCCTGCAGACGGGACACGGCACCCACCTGACGGTCGGCGGCGAACGTGTACTGCGCGAGGTCGTTGGTCCCCAGCGACAGGAACTCGACCTCCTGCAGAATCGAGCGCGCCCGCAGCGCGGCCGACGGAATCTCCACCATCGCGCCGAACTTCGCCCGCAGGCCCGCTTCCCGGCACGCGTCCGCGAACGCCTTCGCGTCCGCGCGGTCCGCGACCATCGGGGCCATGACCTCGAGGTAGACCGGCAGTCCCTCGGCGGCCTTCGCGAGCGCGGTCAGCTGAGTCCGCAGCACGTCGGGGTGGTCGAGCAGCGAACGCAGCCCGCGCACACCCAGGGCCGGGTTCGGCTCGTCGGCGGGCGTCAGGAAGTCCAGCGGCTTGTCCGCGCCGGCGTCCAGCACCCGCACGACGACACGCCCCTCGGGAAACGCCTCGAGCACCTGCCGGTACGCCTCGACCTGCTTCTCCTCGGACGGTGCGTTCTTGCTGTCGTCCAGGAAAAGGAACTCGGTACGGAAGAGCCCCACACCCTCGGCCCCCGCCTCCAGCGCGGCCGGCACGTCAGCAGGACCGCCGACATTGGCGAGCAACGGCACCTTGTGCCCGTCGGAGGTGGCACCCGGCCCCGTGGAGGCGGAGAGAGCGGCCTTGCGCGCGGCAGCCGCGGCTTCCAGCTCCGCCCTCTTCTCATCACTCGGGTTCACGAAGATCTCACCGGTGCTGCCGTCCACGGCGACAACCGTCCCCTCGGCCAGCTCACCGGCCCCCGGCAGCGCCACCACAGCGGGCACACCGAGCGCCCGCGCCAGGATCGCGCTGTGACTGGTCGGCCCGCCCTCCTCAGTGACGAAACCGAGCACGAGAGCCGGGTCCAGCAGCGCCGTATCGGCCGGCGCAAGATCACGAGCGATCAGGACGTACGGCTCGTCGCTGTCGGGAACGCCAGGCATCGGCACCCCGAGCAACCTGGCGACGATACGATTCCGCACGTCGTCGAGGTCGGCCACCCGACCGGCCAGATACTCACCGGCATTCGCCAGCAGAGCACGGTAGGCGGCGAAGGCGTCGTACACCGCCCGCTCGGCCGTGCTGCCGACCGAGATACGGCGATCCACGTCAGTCATCAACTCGGGGTCCTGGGCCATCAGGGCCTGGGCCTCGAGCACCGCCTGGGCTTCGCCCCCCGCCAGATTGCCGCGCGCCATCAGGTCGGCCGCCACAGCGTCCACGGCTTGGCGGGCGCGCCCCTGTTCACGCTCCGCGTCCTCCACCGGAACCTGCTTGGCAGGCGGTTCCAGAACCGCCGTCCCCATGTGCCGAACCTCGCCGATCGCCACACCGTGGCTCACACCGACGCCTCGCAGCGTTGTCTCCATCTCACCCGTCTCCGATAGTGCGGCGGGTCCCGCCGCCGCGGTGGTTGTCCTGCACACCGTCATACGACGGCACTGACGTCACTCCCAGGAGAAGAGCCTGTCGCCGGCCTTCACATCGCCGTCCTCGCGGAGCTCGGAGAGGGACTCGGCGGTGGCCTCAAGGGCCACGATCGGGCACACCGGGGACTTTCCGGCGGCCTCTACGGCGGCCGGGTTCCAGCGCACGACACTCTGCCCCCGGGTCACGGTGTCGCCCTTGTTGACGAGCAGTTCGAAACCCTCGCCATTGAGCTGCACGGTGTCGATACCGAGATGGGTCAGAACACCGTGCCCCTCGCTGTCCACGACGACGAAGGCGTGCGGGTGGAGGGAGACGATGACTCCGTCCACGGGAGAGACGGCCTCGGAAGGCTCACGTACGGGGTCGATGGCCGTACCGGGGCCGACCATGGCCCCGGAGAAGACCGGATCGGGCACCTCGGTCAGTCCGATGGCGCGTCCTGCGAGCGGGGACGTCACGCTGGTCATGGGAAGCCTCCCAGGGGTGGAAATGTGATGGGGCCGTCACTGCCTGTCCCGGACGGCACACTGAGCAGCAGGGTATGTCATATGTAGTACCGGTTCCGCCCGAGAGGTCTGGATTAGTGGTCTAGACCACACCTCTAATCGATTTGCACCTGCTCTACGGCCGCATGTACAGTCGTACTCCTGCTTGAGGCCGAGCGACGCGACCAAGCGTCTTTGCTTGGCCTGGCAGCACCCAACTTGTCAGATCCTATCCCGGGGTCACCTTCTGCATGCTCGCAGGACGGTGGTCAGGGGGCCGGAAAAACACTGATAGAGTTTGGAACACCGAAGGGAAGCCCGGAGGAAAGCCCGAGAGGGTGAGTACAAAGGAAGCGTCCGTTCCTTGAGAACTCAACAGCGTGCCAAAAATCAACGCCAGATATGTTGA
>NZ_JBHYWD010000041.1:0-38446 GCF_042751305.1 Streptomyces hokutonensis | reverse complement strand
CGTCTTGAGTCGCTTGGTCACAACAGGCGACTGAGACACACGCCTCTTTGCCCAGGGAAGACTGAGACTGCCCAGGGTTCACTGAGACAGGACAGTAGCCGGAGCCCCGCAATGGGCTCCGGCTGTCCTGTGCCATCGGACCTTGAGCTGTGCCATCAAAGTTTGAGTGGGCGTTCCGGTGAGTGCATAGGCCCTAGGTATCAACGCGGCAGGAATGCGCTCGCGGCGCTGGCGATCAGCGGGGCGAGCACGACAAGGCCGGTCTGGAGATCTGCAAAGGGCCCCGTGTCCGCGCCAGTCACTGCCTCCAGCCTCTGCCGGTTCTCGGCGCAGTCGAGCAGCGTCGCCGGGTCGGATGCCTGGGCGACATCGAACACCTCGGCGCACAGGGCCCGCCCGCGTCGCAGCAGCGCACCCGCCGCGAGACCGTAGATGCTGCCGATCACCAGGGAGCTCGCACCGCCCGCGATCACGATCGTCTGGGGAGTCTCTGCCGCGGCCGCGGGAATCCGCCCGGCGGCGACATAGTCTTTCTGGATCTGGCTGGCCTCGCCGAGGGCCAGCGTGGTCAGCGCGACCAGACTGCCGACGGCCGCTAGCAGCGCCCTCAGTGACCGGCGCCGCTCGATCAGCCAGACCACTTGCGCCCCGTGGCTTCGGCCGTCGGGCCAGGTGGCGGACCGAGCGGCACGGCGTATCGCGAAGGCCGTGGCTGCTGCGGGGGCGGAGCCGATCAAGCACAAGGAGACCGTTGCGGTACCGCGCCAGCCGTAGTCATGCCCCACTAGGCTTGGCACGCGCATGCCCAGCAGCCCGCCTACGACGAGCGCGGCGACCGGAGTAATGGTGGCCGATGGCGGCGGCCGTTCACCGACTGGCAGCTCGCGCCAGTGGGCGAGTCCGTAAGTGAAGACAGCACCCGCCGCGCCGGTGAGAGCGACCCAGAGCGCTGCCCAGACCGGCCATTGAGGAGCTCCACGGTAGGGAGAGGTGGAGACGAAGGCCACCCCTACCGCCGCCCCCAAGATGCTTGGCAGCACGCTGCCGCTCACCCGCCGCACCGCCTCCGTCACTGCACTCACGCGGCGTTCCTCCCCCCTGGTGGAGCCGGACCAGGCAGTCAGCATGCCCGTCCACGCGCGCATCCGTCTTGGGGTGCTCAACCTTCGCTGACACGGACTCGCGGTCGTCAAGGTTCGCTGGCAAGTATCCAAGATTCGATGGCACCGGACACCGGCTACCCGACCACAGTCAGCTGTGACTGTCACCGGTAGTTGGCCAGCCCTGGCCGTAGAGCCGCGGGTCAACGGGTCGCCTGTCAGCGGTACCTGGCCGCCGTTGTCAGCGATATTTGGCCACCCGGGTGTCGAACCAGGTCGTATCGAGGAGCCGCCTGAGCCCGCAGAGCGCCCCACTCTCCGGTGGTTTCCCTTGATCTCCCGGCAGGCGAGACGCCGATATGTAACGCTGCTTAGTGGGCTGAGACCGTGGGCTGGCCGCAATAGCCGAGCACCTAGACGAGCCTCCGGCCCCTGGGACGGCGGTCTCGCACAGCTCGGTTGCCTTCGCCGGTGAAGACAGCCGCACGCATCACGAGGCCCGGCTGGGGACGCCCCGCCAGGCCTCCATCGTTCCTCGCGAGGCACCCCGAAGGATCTCCGACAGGCGTCGAATGTGGGCGTGTGGCCACGTAGCTCTGACGGTGGCCAACTATCGGTGACAGTCACAGTCGTGTGCCCTTCAGCGATAGACGGCCAGCGATGCTGATAACCCCACTGGCCAGCGCGTGACGCTCAACGACGGGTGGCCATATTGCTCAGATGTAGTTGGCCATTGTCGCCGCAGTTCTATCGCCTGGATGTGTTTCACCGGGCGCCGTTGTCGGATGTTCTCCTGATGAGGCGATGGCCTGTCAGTATGGTCCGATCGAGTGGCCGTTGTCGGGGGTCCGCGTGCGCGTTCGGTTCGTGAGCTTGGTGTCGCTGGCTGGCGCGGGTGCGGTGCTGGCGGTTGGTCTGGCGCTGGCGGGGAACGCCGCCACGTCCGCTGGCCGGTGGCCGGGACGGCTGGATGAACTGCGGCAGGACCCGTGGCCGTGGACCGGCGCGCTGGCTGGACTCGCGCTGGTGGCGGCGGTGGCCGCGGTGTGGATTCAGGAGCGTGTACCGGCGGTTGCGGACGATCCACCGCCCCCGCCGCCCGCAGCCGTGCCGGGCTGGTTCGTGGACCGGGAGCAGACCCGGGCAACGGTAAGAGCCGTGTGCCGCTATCGCCGTGCAGTCGGCATCACCACGTCCCTGTGGGGGGCAGGCGGCTTCGGCAAGACCACCATGGCCACCGCCGTGTGCGCGGACCGATCCGTGCGGCGCCGATTCCGCCAGCGTATCTATCCCGTCACCATCGGCCGGGACGTCCGCGGGCGGGCCGCCATCGCCGCGAAGCTCGCCGAGGTCACCCGGTTCATCACCGGCGACACCACCGAATTCGACGACCCCGACCTGGCCGGCGCCCACCTCGGGCGGCTCCTCGACACACGGCCGCGCACCCTGCTCCTCCTCGACGACGTGTGGGAGCGCGAACAGCTCACTCCGTTTCTGCACGGAGGCCGGCGCTGCGTCCGGCTGGTCACCACCCGCAACCCCGACCTGCTGCCACCTGACGCGGACCGTATCCAGGTCGACGAGATGTCTCCCCGCCAGGCCCGGGCCGTGCTCGCCTGGGGTCTGCCCTCCCTGCCCGATGCCGTGGTCGAGGACCTGATCCGCACCACCGGCCGCTGGGCCCTGCTACTGCGCCTGACGAACCGTCTGATCGCCGAGCAGACCGCCACCGGCGCCGATCCCGCCGTCACCGCTGCGCAAGTCCTTCACCGGCTGCGCGAGTTCGGCCCGGCCGCGGTCGACGACCCAGCCGCCGCCTGGGACCTGGACGATCCTCGCCTGCGCAGCCGGGCGGTGAAGGCATCCATCGAGGCCGCCACCACCCTGCTTCCGCCCGGCGGCGCCGACCGCTTCACCGAACTCGGCATCTTCGCTGAGGACGAGTTGATCCCGCTGCCCATCGTCGCCCTGCTGTGGCAGGCCACGGCCGGGCTGGCCGAGGACCAGACCCGACTCCTGTGCCGAGACCTGGAACGCCTGTCCCTGATCACCCTCGATTCGTCGCACGGCGGCAGGATCAGCCTGCACGACGTCATCCGCGACTACCTCCGCGCCGAACTCCAACCCAGCGGACTGGTCCGCCTCAACGGACTCCTGATCGATCGCATCGCCGCCACCCTGCCGCCAGCCGGTCCCCTTGCCCCCACGCACCCCGACCCCGCGCGCGCATGGTGGCGCATTGAGCACGGCTACCTCCTGGACCACCTCGTCAGTCACCTGATCGCCGCCGACCGCACCGCACTCGCCGAGGCCGTAGCGGGCGACGTGCGCTGGGCCGAAACCCGCCTGGCCCAACGCGGCCCCAGCGCACCCTGGAGCGACCTCACCCACATCAACACGCCCCACACCCACTCCCTCGCACGGCCCCTCGCCCAAGCCGCCCACCTCCTCACTCCCACCACCCCGCCCCACTTCCTCATCGGCGTCCTGCATTCCTGTCTCGATGCCCACCCCCATTGGCACGCGCAGATCACCGCCCGGCAACGCGATCCCGCCTTGCGCCCCTGCCTGATCAACCGGTGGCCCCTGCCCGGCGCCCCGCACCACACACTCCAGCGCACCCTCACCGGCCACTTCAACCGGGTTCGGTCGGTGGCGATCGCGCCGGACGGCTCCTGGCTCGCCAGCGCCGGCGACGACAGGACGGTGCGGATCTGGGACCGGACAACCGGTACCTGCACCGCCACCCTCACCGGCCACGCCTATAGGGTTGAGTCGGTGGCGATCGCGCCGGACGGCTCCTGGCTCGCCAGCGCCGGCGACGACAGGACGGTGCGGATCTGGGACCGGACCACGGGAACCTGCACCGCCACCCTCACCGGCCACTTCAACGAGGTTCGGTCGGTGGCGATCGCGCCGGACGGTTCCTGGCTCGCCACCGCCAGCAACGACGAGTCGGTGCGGATCTGGGACCGGACCACCGGAACCTGCACCGCCACCCTCACCGGCCACTTCAACCCGGTTCGGTCGGTGGCGATCGCGCCGGACGGCTCCTGGCTCGCCACCGCCGGCGACGATACGGTGCGGATCTGGGACCGCGCCACCGCAACCTGGACCGCCACCCTCACCGGCCACACCAGCTGGGTTCAGTCGGTGGCGATCGCGCCGGACGGCTCCTGGCTCGCCACCGCCAGCACCGACGAGACGGTGCGGATCTGGGACCGCGCCACCGCAACCTGCACCGCCACCCTCACCGGCCACACCAGCTTGGTTCGGTCGGTGGCGATCGCGCCGGACGGCTCCTGGCTCGCCACCGCCAGCACCGACAGGACGGTGCGGATCTGGGACCGGACCACCGGAACCTGCACCGCCACCCTCACCGGCCACTTCAACGAGGTTCGGTCGGTGGCGATCGCGCCGGACGGCTCCTGGCTCGCCACCGCCGGCGACGACGGGGGGCGGATCTGGGACCGGACCACCGGAACCTGCACCGCCACCCTCACCGGCCACACCAGCTTGGTTCGGTCGGTGGCGATCGCGCCGGACGGCTCCTGGCTCGCCACCGCCAGCTTCGACGAGACGGTGCGGATCTGGGACCAGACCACCGGAACCTGCACCGCCACCCTCACCGGCCACACCGGCTCGGTTGAGTCGGTGGCGATCGCGCCGGACGGCTCCTGGCTCGCCACCGCCAGCACCGACAGGACCGTACGGATCTGGGATTCTGCAGGACGCCAAACTGTGGCAATCGCACGAGCCGAGGGGGATGTGCAGTCCTGCGCTTGGGGGCAGGACAACGATCTTGCGGCAGCTGGAGAGCGAGGGTTGTACCTCTTTGGTCTCCTCGTCTGATCTCCTGCCAGGTCGGACCTTGTCAGTCGATCACCGACATCAACCCACCGGAGTGCCTTCCCGTCGGCCAAGTAGCACTGCGAATGGCTTCCCAATGGAGAAGTCAAGCCGTGTGGGGGCAGTTATAAACCCCGTTGAGACCGTTCGTGATCTCTCCTAGGTTGGCCCGCGTGACGATCGAGGTGCCCTACCAGCTGCTTCCGATTCACCAGCAAGATGTGCGCTACGCCCATGGGCCCGACTCCGCCGTGGAGCCCGGCGTGCCCGCCGGCGTGACGATCGAGTTCGACTGGAGCGACAGCGCAATCTACCCGGGAACGTCACGGAAGTTCTGGGTGCATGTGCCCGCGCGGTACGACCCCTCGGAGCCGGCGTCGCTGATGGTCTTCCAGGACGGGTGGTGGTACCTGGACCCTGAAGGGGAGGTCCGCGGCGCGATCGTTCTAGACAATCTCGTCCACCGCGGTGACATCCCGGTCACCATCGGCGTGTTCGTCGACCCGGGTGTCTTCCCGGATGCCGAGGATCCGAAGAACCGCAATGTCGAGTACGACGCCTACGACGACCGGTACGTCAGTTTTCTCCTGACCGAGATCATCCCTGAGGTCACGAAGCACTACTCGATTGCCGAGGACCCCGACCGATGGGGCATCTGTGGTGGAAGTAGCGGCGGGAACTGCGCCTTTACCGCGGCGTGGCTGCGCCCGGACAAGTTCCGCCGGGTGATCGGGTACTTGTCCAGCTTCACACAGATGCCAGGCGGCAACCCATACCCGGAACTCATCCCCCGCGTCCTTCGCAAGCCGCTGCGCGTCTTCATGCAAGCGGGCCATCGTGACCTGCGCTGGAACGAGCCCGAGGCAAACTGGCTCGCCAACAACCTGCGCGTCGCGGCCGCGCTCGCAGAAGCCGGCTACGACTTCCGCCTTGTCCTGGGCGATGGAGGCCACAGCCCCAACCACGGCGGGGTCCTGCTGCCCGATGCCCTGCGCTGGTTGTGGCGATCGGACGATCACCCGGACCAACCGGTGGGCTGAGGCACCGCGACTTCGTAGAGGCGGCCGTCCCGGATCAGGGCCCACAAGACGTTGACTCTGCGCCGGGCGAGCGCGATGACGGCCTGGGAGTGGCGTTTGCCCTCGGCGCGCTTGCGGTCGTAATACGTCCGGGAGTTGGGGTCGTAGCGCACGCTCATCAGGGCGGACATGTAAAAGACGCGCTGTAGACCCCGGTGGTAGTGGCGGGGCCGGTGCAGGTTGCCGTTCCGCTTCCCGGAATCGTGCGGTGCCGGAGCCAGGCCGGCGAAGGCGGCGAGTCGGTCTGGGCTGGCGAAGGCCGCGAGGTCGTTGCCGATCGCGGCGAGGAACTCGGCACCCAGCAGCGGGCCGATGCCGGGCATGCTGGCCACGATCTCGGCGAGCTCGTGCGTCCGGAACCTGGCCTCGATGAGCTGGTCGACTTCGGCGACCTTCTCGTTGAGGGTCTGGACCTCCTGGGCGAGTGTCCGAACGAGCTGGGCGATCACAGTTTCGCCGGGAACGGCGGTGTGCTGCCGCTCCGCGGCCTCCACAGCCTTCTTCGCAAGCTCCTGTGGACTGCGGACGCCACGCGTGCGTAGCCATCGGGTGAGCCGCCCGGTCCCGAGGCGCCGGATTGCTGCTGGCGTCTGGTAGCCGGCCAGCAGGACGAGTGGTCCGGCACTGGTCAGGACGAGCGCGCGTTCCAGCGCAGGGAACATGCCGGTCAGCGCGGAGCGCAGCCGGTTGATGGACCGGGTGCGGTCGCGGACCAGGTCGGTGCGGCGGTTCGTCAGGAGCCGGAGCTCGATGATGGCCTCGTCACTGGGCCTCAGTTCCTGGAGGTCCCGACGAATCCGAGCCTGGTCGGCGATGACGAACGCGTCGCGGGCGTCAGTCTTGCCCTCGCCTCGGTAGCCGTCACTGGCCCGGTTGACCACTCGGCCGGGTATGTAGAGCACTTCCTGCCCGTGGCTGACGAGCAGGGCGAGCAAGAGAGCGGGTTCACCACCGGCCATGTCCACGGCCCAGGTCACCTGGTCGCCGAGGGCGAGTACAGAGTCAAGGAGCTTGAGGAGCTCCGGCTCGTCGTTGGCGACGCGGCGGGACAGCAGTCTTTCGCCGCTTTCGTTAAGTACCAGGCAGTGGTGGTGGGTCTTGCCGCTGTCGATTCCAGCCCAGATCCGGTTCATGGCGCTCCAGACATCGTGCGGGCAGTTGGTGCCACGGACGACCTCGCCGGCATGGCCTTACACAGCGATCTTGCTCGCACTTCCCAATCTGGCGGCCGGGTCGTCGCGGGCGCCGGGCGGCCAAGCCACTCCAGCCACAGGCGGCAGCCAACTAAAAGCCACACCCGGCACCCTGGGCGGCCCAACCATACGAAGGGCTCGACCAACCCGTCCCCGGAACGTAAGGCCAACTATCGCTGAGCGTCACATCAGCGGGGGGACTCAAGCCTTAGAATCGAACGTATGAGCGAGATGCTGCCACCGGACCCCGCGCGCCTGCGCGTGATCCTCGCGCACCTCGAACACCAGCTGGCCGACCACGAGACCGTCGGTACCTACCTACGGCTCCAGCACGATGCCGTCCGGGCCGCGCTCGCTCGCGCCGAACGCCGCGCCGTGCCGCGGCCCGTCATATCGGCTCCCAAGCGGCCCCCGGGGGACCGTAGAGCTCCAGGGGGCGGCCGCGAGCCCGGCGGCCGGCCGCAGACCGGATACCTCGTCGAACGCAACAGCCCCAGCGACGCCACTGCCGGGGCTGTCATCCACACCGCGGGCTGCGCCAAGGCACCGCAGGAGGCACGGACCACCGAGCGTGAAGTCGCCCGCAAAGCGCTCGCGGACGACCCACGCTTCTTCACGGCCTGCGAGCACTGCCGCCCGGATACCGAGCTGGGGATCCTGGACTAGGCCGGCCGGTTGCCGACCAGCAGCAGCTCGAAGGCTTCGCGGGGCGTCGGAGTGTGGATCTCGGTCATGGGCCGCAGCCTGCGAGCCGGATCGTTCGTTGGCAGTGCGTGGATGCTCACAACGGCGATGCGCAGCCCTGTACGGCCTTGGAGGTGTACTGGCTCCCGCCCCGGTCGGACAGTCACACCGATGCGGGCGTGCGTGGACACGCGACGAGGCGGCCGGCGTCGTGGAACGGACGGGCGGTGATAGTCGCCCTCGCGGTGGTCTCGGTCGTGGTGCGTGACCTGCCCAGGTGAGCGTTTATGAGCTGTTCGGGGAACCGGAGGTGCGCAGCTGGCGTGCCGCAGCCAGCCGGCCACCGCAGGGGCCGCAGGATGACCATCCGGACGGGCGGTGCGGCGGGCCCGATTCCCCGGCGGCGCCCGCGCAACTCGCGGGTCCTGCGCAGCTTGCGGGACCGCCCGCCCGGCTGGACCGTTCTTCCAGCGGTGCAGCCGCCCCGTGCCCGTGCGCCGCGTGCACACAGGTGCCGGCCGTGGGAGTGGTGTGCGTGACGGCGGCCTCGCCGAACTGGTCGAGGGTGGCGCGGCGTCCGGCCGCACGCTCCCGGGACGACGTCCAGGCGAGGACGGTCGAACCGAACAGGAAGCAGACGATGGGCACGATGAACCCGCCGTCGTCGAGGCCGAACGTCCCGGCGGACTAGACGGCGACGGTGATGCCGGCGAAGGCGAGGCAGAACGCGCCGGCGGCGAGGACGCGGGCGTAGCGGCGGTGCGTGTTCACAGGTCGATCTCGATCTCTTGCGGTGGGACACCGGCAGCAAGCTCACGATGGAGGATCTGGAGCCGCGCTATGGCGAGGTCGTCGCGGATGCTGAGGGCTCGGCGGGTCGGGTCGGGAAGGGCGTCCCAGCAGTCCCAGTACAGGTACTGGCCGGCCCGCCGGGAGGCCTCACAGTCCGGGTTGGGGCAGTTCAGTGCGCTCATGTGCTTGCTATCCCTGTGCGTGCGGAGTCGACGGAGAGGGCCCTGCTTGAGGCGGCGGCCACGAGGGGCGTCGCTGCGGCCCGCTTCCAGCGGCGGAGGACATCCATCGGAATCAGGCGCACCTCACTGGCCTGCCGGGTGCAGGGCGGCCTTCTCCGGCCAGTGCGGTTCGGCCTCGGCGGACGGCTCCATGTGGTCGCCGCAGTTGGCGCACTTCCGGGACTTCACCCACATGCGTTGGGCGTTGCGGTACTCGCTGGTGACCTCCCAGGCGATGTGCGCGCACTCGGGTTCGGTGTCGACCTGGTCGAGGAAGGCGACCGCCTCTCGCTGCCCGTCGGGGCACATCTCCGCGAGGCGCATGCCGGGCCAGCAGGTGCCGCACTTCGTGGCGTGCGCAACCGCGGTGTCGTACGCAGCCGTGACCGCTGCGAGGAGCGGCATCGAGCGGCGCGGCTTCGCCGGGGGCGGTGCCGGCTGCGGCTCGTCGGGTTTCACGTACAGGTGCCCGCTGGCCCATGCGACGTGGGAGGCCGGTGGCGCGCCGCACTTCTTGCACGGCGGTTCCTCGGCGGCGTTCAGCTCGTCGCGCACCTGGAGACAGTGCTCCTCGGTCGAGTTGTCCACGACCAGGCGCCCTTCCAGCCGGTCGTACAGGGTCGCGAAGACGCCGTTCCGGCCGATCACGTACCGCTCCGGCGCGGGCTCCGGGTCCTCGCCGTGGATCCACGCGGCGAGCGCGTCGGCGTAGGCCCGGTGCGCATCCTTGGCCCGCTTCTGCGCGGCGTGGGCTTCCTCGTTGAGGACCTGGGCGAAGATCCGGAGCCCGCCGACGTGCGGTGCGAACTCGGCGACCTTCCGGGCGAGCGGCTCGGGCAGCACCTCAGCCAGCTTGGCCGGGGTCCGGTTGATGCCGTGGCCGGGGTCGAGGCACAGCTTCAGGAAGCTGCGGAGCGACTCGGGGGTCTCGTACTGCTGGTGCAACGGGGTCTCCTTCGTGTGGTCAGGTACCGACTCGGCGGAGGCTGGCGGCCTCGGCGTGTTCGGCGTGCAGGCAGTCGGGGCAGCGGGCGGCCGGGGCACGGTCCTGGAAGGCGCGGCCGCATCCGCAGGTCCGCGGGGGCGCCAAGGGGTCCGGCTTGGGCGGCCGGAAGGTCGCTGGGACGTCGTCGTGCGGCTCGTCTGGGGTGGAGGGAACCGGCATCAGCAGTGGGGCCTGAACGGGCTTGCTGCGCCCCTCACGGGGCCGACGGCGGCTCGGGGTGTCCCGGTGGGATGAGCAGCGTTTCGACCCGGCACGGACCAGCGGGTGCCCGCACACCTCGCACCGGCCGAACGGCTGGTCGCCCTGGTCGTCGTCCTGGTTCGGGGATTGATCGCTCTGTGCCGACGAGCCCCCAACCACCCGAGGTTGAGGAACTACATCAGCCCTCTCGTGGGAAACCCCATGGGTACTACCTGGGTTGTTCGGGCCACTGTGGTCCGAACCGGTCGGTCCACTGTGGCCCGAACCCATACGTGCCTCTGTGGACCGAACCGATCCCTCGTCGGTAGCCCCAAGTTCGGGCCTCTGTGGACCGAACTGGTTCGTGCCACTGCGGCCCGAACTGGGGTCATCGGAGTTCGTGCCACTGCGGCCCGAACTTTCCTCGGGATCGTCGTCCTGGGCGCGTCGGCGAGCGGTGGCCTTCAGGTAGTCCTCGGCGGCCTTCCAGTCCGGCCACGGGATGTCGCTGGAGATGGCGTAGCGGGTGGGCTTGCCCCGGCGCCGCTCCCCGTCGACCAGCACCACGCCCGCCCGTATGCCCGCGTCCAGGTACCGGCGCGCATCGTGCTCGCGGCATCCTGCGGCCTTCGCCAGGTCCTGAATCCGGATCGGCTTGCCGTCCCTGAAGCGAAGCTCACCCGAGGGTGCCGCCATGGCCCGCAGGGCGTACAGCATCGTCAGGAAGCCGCTCTTGAGGCCGCGGGGCATCTGCCGCGTCCACTTCCAGGCCAGCGCGTTGCCGAAGGAATTCGGCACGGCGCCTTCCTTGCGGTCGTCCTGCTCGTCCACGCTCACGGGTTGTCTCTCTGGTCGTGCTGGTCAGGAGAGGTGCTCGGCGTTCGGTCCACAGAGGCCCGTTCCGGCACGTGATCATCGAAGCCAATCTTTAAAGACTTGTCAACTCTTCCAAACAGTTACTAGCAGATGGCAATGGTTTACACTCCTGGTCATGGCTAAGGAGTACGCACCGAAGCGAGCCGCGGACGGCGTCCAGGAAGCGCCGATGACCGACGCGCGCGCATGGCTGACCGCGCTGATCGAGGACGCCACGGTCTACGCGAAGGTGGCCGCCTTCACCGCCATGGGCCGGCGGCGCGCATACCTCGTCCCGCCCGCGCGCTACGAAGAGCTGCTCCGCCTTGAAGCCGAGTTGAAGGAGTTGCGCGCCAAGGAGAGCGGGCACGCTCGCTGACCTGGTCACAGGTCACCCCGCAGCCACGTCAGCAGGTCATCGTCCGAGCCGTGCGTGTACGCCTGGTCGAAGTCGATGAACCCGCCCCGCTCCTCGGTGGTCGTCGCTGAGCCGTGGCAGCCGCCGCACAGGTTCCGCACCAGCCCGTCCCGCTTCGACTTGTGCGGGAACAGGTGCTTCCGGGTGCGGCACAGCTGGCAGTCCCCGAGCGGCGGAGGCGTCGCCGGCGTCATCACCGGCCCTCTTTCCGGGCCCACGACGGCGCGTGCCGTGCAGGTACCCGACGGCGGTCACGGGTGGCCCGCTGGAGGGCCCAGACGGCCGCACGGTGGGTCATGGAAGCCAGGACCGGCGGATGCCCGAGGAGGCCCGCTGAGCCGGTCAGGACGGTGAACAGGTAGACGCCGACGAGGGTCACCGGCCTCCACCTCCGAGGTCTTGCGGGGCGGACGCCCTGTCGGCGCGCCCGTCTCGGTCGTGGGGGTGCTCGTCGAGGCGGATGATGCCGAGGCAGCGGGTCATCGGCTCGTCGCTCTGCTTGCCCTCGCATGTGGCCACGTGGGGCTTGTGGAGCTTCTCCCAGGGGGCGGCGGGCAGTTCCTCTGTCGGGCGGCGTGAGAGCCACGTGCCGCGCCCGTCCCGGGAGACGGCTGCGTTGCCGTCCGGGTGCGGCTCGGCGTCGACAGCGAGCCGCTTGCGGCCCTCGGTGATGGTCCACCGGATGGGGGCGCCGCAGAGTCCGCAATGCGAGGGGCTGGGCATCAGGCCACCGCCTTCCGGGGTCGCCCGTGCTTGTCGCGCAGTTCGACGCCGGCGGCGTGGAGGCGTGTCCGTATGAACGCGTATCCGTACCCGGTGCGCTCCTGGATAGCGCGGATGCTCAGGCCGCGCCCGAACTGGCCGGCCCGGTACAGGGCCGCGAGGCGCTCGGCGACCGGATCGGCCTCCAGGGGGCGACCGCCGCTCGGACGGAGCTCCACCCCGGCCGCGATCAGCTGCCGTCGGGCAGTCGAGTAGCAGCTGCCGATCTCCTCGGCCACTGCGCGGATGCTGAAGCCCTCTTCGTCGTAGAGGGCAGCGACGTCCACGGACACGGACGAACCTTTCTGCACTGGTGGATCCCTGGCCGGGGCCGCGCAGTTGCGGCCCCGGCCAGGGGATGAGGTCAGATCCAGAGGACGATGGCGGTGGCCAGTCCGAGCACGGGCGACCACGGGCCGATGACCGGTATGGGTGCGGTCGCGGCCCAGACGATGAGGCCGGACGCCAGGCCGAACATGAACTTGCGGAATGCCTTCATGGCACTGCCTTTCGGATGGGTGGAACGGGGGCCGGTGCCCGCCCTGACGGGGCGGCGCGGGCCTCGTCAGTCGTCGCAGTCGAACCAGTCGTCGTCGTGGTGGCCGTGGCTGCTGCCGTGCCGGCTGGTGCCGTGTCGCCCGGACGACTTGGGGGACTTGGGGGAGGTGCCGCGTGGCTTGGTCAGGCTCGGGCCGCGCCCGGTGCTGCGGGAGCCGCCGGACCGGCCGCTGCCACGGGAGCCACCGCCGCCCGTCCCGGTGTGCGCGGCAGCCAGCTCGATCCCCCGCCCTCGGGCGTCGCAGTCGTCGTCGGTCGACTGGCATCCGGCCGCTATCAGGGAGCCGACGAGCAGCAGGGCCGCCGCTGCTCCGGTCAACTTCTTCATCAATCCGCTCCAGTTCCATCCCCGCGCCCTTGTGCGCGCGGGTAGTCGAGTTGGCCCCGCTCCGCGTACGCCTGCACGGCGTGCGCTTGATGTCGGGCCCGGTGCGTCTCCGCACAGGTCTTGTGGGAAGGGCGTCCTTCCTCGTCGCGGAGGCTGGTCGGCCCTTTGCAGTACCGGCACGGGCGAAGCCGCTGAGCCCAGTGCCGTTTCGCGTCGGACCAGTCGAGAACTCCGCTGGCGGGGAGGTCAGGCAGCAGTGGGCGCTTCGGCCGCGCCATCGCCGGCCCCCTTCCGTCGGCGGGCGTTGCGGCGGCGAGCCCGCCTCTGCTGCTGCCGCCGCAACGCCTTCCGCTCGTCCTTGTCCAAGCCGCCCCACACCCCGTTCGGCTCCAGGCGCTCGAGAGCGGCCTGAAGGCACGCCTCGATCACCGGGCACCGAGCGCAGACCGATTTCGCTTCCCTGGTGACGAGCAGCACGAGGCCCTTCGGGAAGTCCTCGGGGAAGAACACCGAGCGGTCTTCCAACTCGCGGCAGATGGCCTGGTCGGACCAGTGCGGGGCACGCGAGATGGTGTCGGGCGCGTAGCGGCTTGGACGTGGCATCAGCCGCCTGCCTCCGCGCCTGGGTAAACCACCCGCTGGAAGACGATCGTGTCCTCGTCTTCGGCGGGCGCCGCGTCGGGAGACCGGCCGGGGCGCGGCCGACGGTGCTTGCCCGTCGGCCGCAGTTCTATCCACGCCCACGCGGCAACACCGGGGGCGAGGATGAGCAGCCACCACCAGCTGAGGTTCTCGGCGATCCAGAGGAGGACGCCCAGGACGAAGTTCATCCCTCGGCCCCCCGCCAGTTCATGACGGTCTTCTCCGTGACACCGAGCAGCTTGGCGACGCTGCGTGCCGATTCCGCCGAGTGCTTCGCCGCGTACCGCAGCTCTTCCGGCTCCAGCACCGTGTACGGCAGCGACCCGTCGAGGACCCGGTCAACGGCGACTACGTCGACGCCGCGCCGCCAGGTCGCGAACTCCGTCAGGCTGTTCACGCCGCCTCACCGGCCTTCGCCGCCTCGCGGATGACCCGGTCCTGCTGGTGCGCGCCGGCGACACAGCCCGGAATCTGGCACGACCGGGTCAGGTTTCCTTCCGGCTCCCGCCCGTAGTGCAGCCGGAACGCCACCCGGTACGCGGTCTGGATGCTCGTCCGGTGCCGGACCACCGGGGTCCCGCACTTCTCCCGCGTGCCGGTCCACCGCCGGTGGCCGCCCTCAACGAGCTCGGACTGCTCGTTGAACGCCTCTGTCCATGAGCCGTACGCCGGGCGCCGACCGCGTACGTACGCGGGCAGTCCGACACGCTTACGCACCTCGTCGACCCGCCCCCACCCACAGCCCAGCTGGGCGGCCACGGCCGAGTTCGACACGTCTTCCTTGGCGAGCAGCGCGCGAAGTATCTGCTCGTCACTGACCTCGACTATCGCGGACATCACTTCACCTCCGGCCATGTGGCGTTGACGACGGCGGCGCGGTGCGCCTTGGGCATGTCGGTGATCGGGGCGAGCAGCCAGTCACGGCCGGCCGCCATGAGCGTCACGGCGTCACAGGCGTTGTCGTTGCCGCCGGTCCGCCACTGCGGCCACCGGCGGGCGACGGCGTCCACGACGGCCGTCTTCGGCCCCGACCCCTTGCCGGTCGCGTACAAGATCCGCTGGTTCGTGGACACAAGCCCCACGGGGATCTGGGCGTCCGTGAGCCGCTCGTAGATCCGCCACCACAGCCAGCCGCGCTCGTGCGCTCCGCCTCCGGAACGGGACAGTGCGGCGGCCTCCATGACGGCGAGGTCCGGGCGGCCGATCGCATCCGTCACCGCGTCCAGGACGCGCCGCATGTGCACGAGACGCACGCCGTGCGCGAGCTTCGTGATCGGCGCCTTCTTGTCCTCGTAGCCGAGGACCCGGCACCACCCCTGCGAGGAAGCGAGGCCGGTAGCGGACAGGGAGAGGTCGACGCCGACCACGGACGGGCCGGGAGGGATCTCCGCTTCTGGATCCGGTTCCGACGCGAACAGCTGGATGTCCTTCATCCCTCACCGCCCAGGCCGCGGAGCCACTCGGCGGGAATGGGCGGGGCAATCCCGAGTTCGGGCCGCTCCAGCCGCTCACCGTTGGTGTCGTCGTTGCCGGGCGGGTTGTCGAGGTCGAGTTCGGCGACGAACCGCACCCCGACGAGATCCGCAGGCGCCTTCCCGGACACGGCGACGAACGGGGCCGCACCGGTCAGGAACGCCCGCCGCGGGGACCAGCCGGGGACCGACACCCACACGTGCGCGGTGTCCTCGTCGCAGCAGTCGAGCCGGGCGCCTTCCTCAACGGCGATGACCGAGACGACCGTCGGGAACCACTTCTTCGTCATCGGGCACCGCCGTCCGCGAGCCACAGCGGGCGCACCGCGACGTAGTCCTCGGTGATCTGCGCGGGCACCTGGATTCGCGTGAGGACCAGGTCGTCCGGGTCGGTAACGCCCAGGTTCACCTTCGCGTCCAGGTAGCGGCCGGGCAGCTCAGCCAACTCGAGTTCGGCCACCTGGGCGAGGAAGTCAGCGAGCACGGTGACTTCCCGCTCCATGTGCCAGCCGAGGACGACGACCTTCGCCGTCCGCGTCGTCACGTCGACGGAGTTCACGTGCACCGCGCTGGTGTAGCGGGGCTCTTCGAGAGCGAGCAGGTAGCGGCGGCCCAACTGCGTGATCCGCCACGCGTCCTCCTCTCCGTCCGCGTACCGGCGGGCGCGCAGCCCGCGCAGTTCCTCGGTGGGGTCCTCGAACGACTCGCCGCCGGCCAGGGCCCGCAGCACGTACTCCGCCGCCATCGGCAGCGGCTGTTCGGTCGCGTGCTTCACCACGCGGGTCTGCGCGACCCTCCAGGCGTGCGTGCCGCGCGTGGTCTCCGCCGAGCACGGGCACGCGGAGACGATCGCGACCGTCGCCGCGTCGACGTGGCCGTGGCACTGCATCACGCTGTTCGCGCCCTTCTGGCACAAGCGCTCCGAGCAGCACGGGCAGTTGGGGCAAGGAGCCTGAGCCGGGAGCAGGTACAGCGGCCCGAACGGCTCGTCGTGGATGAGGGTCATGAGTCCTGTCCTGGGGTTTCGTGTCCGCAGCGGAAGCACTGGCGGGAGCCGTCCGCGCGCATCGCGTGCGCGATCCGGCGCTTCTCGCGCGGGCAGTCGTCGAAGTCGGCTATGTCGGCGCTGCCTTCGGCCCACAGCGCGGGCAGCAGCGAGACGGAGGGGGCCGGGGCGGGGGCCGGGCCCGCGAACAGTGCGCGGGCCCGGTTCCAGGCGGCGAGCACGCCTACCGCCTCTTGTTCTTGTCGCGGTGACGACGCCTGGGCTTCGCCCGGCCGCGCTGCTTGACCGCCAGGCGGGGCGCGGGAACGTCCTGCGACGCCTCCGCCGCCCGATGCGCCCGGCGGGCGTCGGCCTCCAGCCCGGCGGTCTCGGGGTCGATCGCGGCGAGGATCTGCGGCTTGCCGTCCTCGGCGGCCTCCTCGACCGCGACCAACGCCCGCAGCTCAGCCGACTTCGGCACGAGCTTCGCCAGGCGCCGGATCGCCGTCTTCAGGTGCATGCGGTCGAACCGGGTATGCCACAGCGAGTTCTTCTCGCCGTTCGCCTCCGCCCGCTGATACGCCCTGGAGTGCTCGTCGCGGATCTCCTCCGCTTCCTCCAGCGTGACGATCGCGACGTTCGACCGGGCCCCGCCGTCCAGCCACGCGAACGCGTACGCGAACAGCGGCCTGCGGTCCTTCTTCGACGCCAGGATGTTCGGCCGGTGCACGAACTCCTCACCGGAGCGGGCCGTCGGCACGAACTCGTACTCGTCGCCCTCGTACACCAGCTGTGCGACCACGGCCTTCACCAGGCCCGACCGGTACATCAGCTCGACGTAGCCCTCGTAGGTCGCGATGAACGTAGCGATCCTGTCGTCGGCGGTGATGACCGCCTGCTGGCCGTCCGGGATCAGCCCGAACCGGGCGCAGGTGATAACGGACTGGAGGACGCTCGCCGGCGTGCACTTCCGCAGCTTCGGCAGGACCGGCCGGAGCGCCGCGAGGAACAGGTCCACGCGGACATGCTTCGGCAACGCGGCCTCGATGTCGGCCCGGAACTGCTCGATGTCATGGCCGTGCCCGGCGGGCGTCTCCGCGACGTCCTCGCCCCGGCCGTGCTCGATGTCCTCGCCGCTGGCGACGGCCGCCGCCCGCTGCTGGACCCGTTCCTTCAGGGTGGTCAGGGCCATCACAGCTCCTTCTTGGACACGCGCAGCACCCGGGCGCAGCAGTCGGCGTATTCGGTCGGGTACTTCTCCTTGATCAGGTCCACGTCCAGGACCTCTTTCGTCGTCCGGTGCAGGGACGCGATGACCTCGTACTTCTCCTCGAACCGCTTCGGCGAGAACGTGCCGTTGGCGACGTAGGACCAGGCCTTCTTGCCTTCGACCTCCGCGACACTGGCCTTGCCCCCGCAGATCAGCCGCATCTCGTTCTCGACCGCGGTCCTCTGCTCGCCGAGCTCCTCGATCTGGGCGATCAGCGCCGCGCGCCGCTTGCGCAGCTTCTCCGCCTTCACGCGGGGGACCTCGACGACGTCGGTCGGCTTGACCCGCCACAGCTGGCCGAGGAGGTCCTTCGTGGCCTCCAGCCCGTCGGCGGGCGGTGGGAAGCCCTCGATGACGTGCCGCTGGAACCACTTCCCGCAGACGTCGATCAGGGTTCCGATCAGCTCGTCGTCCCGCTCGATGCGGTGGTAGCGGAGCGTGTTCCCGCCGACGAGGGCGACGGCCCAGCCGTACGACCAGCCGCCGACGGCCATGTTCCAGTGGACCTGGAGGGCGGGCCCGTCGGGGACGCCGTCCACCCAGTCGTCCAGCTGGTACGCGGACCTGTTCTTCAGCTCGACCGGGGCGACGACCGCGCCGGTCTCCGGGTCGAGCGCGTACCGGTCGACGTTCGAACGCATCCATGGCCGGTCGATGCTCGCGAGTGTTCCCGGCGTCGGCACGGCCGGGATGCCGGTCCGCTTCGTGAACATGTACGCAATGAAGTCCTCGATCTCCTGGCCGACTTCGGCGTACTCGCTCAGCTGGGCGTCCATCGGCACGGGCCGCCCGTGCTTCTCCTCGAACACGTGCCGGGGGCCCGCGTACTTGTTGAGGCCGAGGATCTTCGCGACCTCGGACCCGCCGATGCCGCTGCGTCGGACCTCTTCCCACTGGGCGCGGTAGGCGGGGTCGTTCAGGTCACCGGCGGGCAGGATCAGCCGCGCGGTCGGCGCCCCGTACGCGAGATCATCCGAAGGGGACTCAACCGGGGTCCACGGTTGGGTAGCCTGTGAGGCCAACGTTCCTTCTCCTTGGTCGGATCGTTCGGGCGATTGAGGCCGTCGAGCTCTAGCCAGCTCGGCGGCCTCGCTGTTTGCGGGCATCACGACGCCCGCGGCTTCGCGGGCGTGGGCGGCTTGTCATCGAGCTGGGGCACGCCGGAGCCGGGTTGCAGGTCCGAGACGGAGCAGCCGAAGAGGCGCGCCATTGCGCGCAGGCGCTCGGGGTTCGCGTTGCGACGGCCTGCCTCGATGTCGCACATGAGCTGAAAGCTGATGTCGAGCTTCTCTGCCAGGGCCTTTTGAGTGAGTCCGGCGTTCTCTCGTGCTCGTGTCACCGCCTCCGGCGAGTGATGGAAGGGCGCACCTTTGCGGCGTCGCATGCGGATGGTGTTCATGTGCGCAGTCTATGCGTAGTGACGCGTAGTTTGAATATTTCGCACGTAGTTTGCAGTGAGTGTGACGTCAGTCACACGGTCATATGCCGGGCTTCGCCGGATCTTGCCGCCTTGTAGCGCAGTAGTGCGTAGTTGTGCGAACCTTCGCTCTATGAATGCGCAGACACCACAGCCGCCGCCCGAGGCGGTGCTCATCAAGGAGGCCCTCCGCCGGGCCCGGCTCTCGGGGCGCGAAGCGGCGCGAAGAGTGCCCATCAGCGAGACCCGCTGGCGGCAGATCGTCAACGGCTATCAGGACGTGGGCGGCGTACGCATCCCAGTGACCGCGCCCGACGAGACGCTGGTCCGCATGGCGCAGGTCGTCAACGTCACCTCCGAGCAGCTACGCAAGGCTGGCCGCGACTCCGCCGCTGAAATCCTCGACGAACTCAGCCAGCCGCCGACGCCCGCGAGCACGCCGGGAGCATCCGCGAGCAACGCTCAGATCGAGGCCATCACGGCACTACTCGCCACCCTCACGCCAGAGGCGCGGGAACAGGTATTGAGCAGGTTCAACCGCCCAACAACCAGCGAGCCCGACACGGGGACCGTTTCCGACAACTCCCCCCATCGCGAGGCCAGTTGATGGTGTAGACCCAGGGTAACGCTATGATCACGGTCCCGGATCGCACTGGAAACCGGTTACCGATAAGCATGATCATTACCCCCTAACTCGAACGAACGTTCTGACTAGGGGGCACACGTGGCTCTTGTTCTCTTAGCCGGCGTGCTCGGTGCGGCAGTCCTGGCAATCGTCCTGCTCTACATGAACCAGCAGAGACAGACTGCGCGTCTCACAAAGATCGAAGCCGAGTTCGCCGCCGAGAAGATCGCCCGCCTCACGCAGCAGCTGGTTCCGCCCGCCATACCGACAGAAGAAGAGGAACCCCCCGAGCCTTCGCGGCGCAAACGCCATCTCGCTCTCTACATCGGGGGCGGTGTAGCCGCCATCCTCAGCTCACTCGGCGGGCGTCTCCGTTCCATGTGGAAGCGAAGCCCCGCCCTCGCCACGACCGGCACCGTCACCGTCGTCGCAGTGGCGTCGACCGCTGCCGCTCTATGCCTCACCCCGAACGGCACCACGCCGGGCACCCCCCACAACCCGCAGGCGGCCACAGCGCCGAACCTGCCACGCGCCGAGCCCTCCAAGACCTCCGCCCCGCCGGCCGGGTTCAACTCCGCTGACGACGACGGAACGGGCGCGAACAGCGCCCCGTACAAGATCACCGAGACCAGCAAGTTCAAGTTGAGCTCCGCCACAGGCGAGCCGCCGGAGCCTGCCGCCGGCGAGACGGAACACCCGTCACAGAACCAGCCTTCGACGCCCTCTGGGCCGCCCACGCTGGGGACGAGTCCAAGCCATCCGGGTACCAGCCCGAGCCCCCCAGGGTCAGGCCCGAGCAACTCGGAACCTCCGACCCCTGCCTCTCTCAGCGTCGGGAAGGTCTCACTCGCGGACACAGAGCAGCGATGGTGCGAGGACGTGACCGTGGAATTCAAGAACACCGGTGGATCACCCGCAACAACCGGCACGGTCACTTTCGGGACGCACATCGTCGACTCACTCGGCATCGACTGGCACACGGTCACGCAGACACGCGATCTGCCCACGCCGATCCCCGCCGGCGGCAAGGCCGAGAACACGTGGACACTGTGCGTGGACTCTTGGCGGGTGCCGCTCGGCTGGCACATCGACACCCTTGACGTGACTAGGGGTGCCGTTAACGACCGTGTCACCAGCCGCAAAGGAGGATGATTTCCCTGGTGAGAAGCGCTCTGCGGTGAGTCTCAGGAGTCGACGCGGGCGCGTTCGAGCACGCGGTACACCGTCGCGCGAGAGACGGAGAAGAGCTCGGCGAGGTCGGCAATGGTGTGCTCGCCGGTGGCGTGCTCCTTGACGAGGTGGGCCTGCTGGCGGGCCGTCAGTTTGGGCTGCTTGCCCTTGAGCTTCCCTTTCGTCCTTGCCACCGCCATCCCTTCGCGGGTGCGCATGCGTAGGAGGTCCACCTCGAACTCGGCGAAGGTGGCCAGAATGTTGAAGAACATCTTGCCCATGGGGTCGGCCGGGTCGTAGATCGTGCCGCCGAGGGAGAGCCGAACCTCGCGGGCGACCAGGGAGTCGCCGATGTCGCGGGCGTCGGGTACTGAACGGGCGAGGCGGTCGAGCTTGGGCACGACCAGGGTGTCGCCGGCGCGAACGGAGGCGAGGGCCTGGTCGAGGCCGGGCCGGTTGCGGTTGGTGCCGGTCAAGCCGCGGTCGAGGTAGATCCGGTCCTCGGGCACGCCGAGGGAGAGCAGGGTCTGACGCTGAGCGGTGAGGTCTTGGGAATCTGTCGATCAGCGGGCGTAGCCCGTCAGGAATCCGGTCACGACTCGGGAGTGTACGGATAGCCCCCGCTCACCGGACAGATCGCCGGACACCCTAAATGAGACGCCGTCCGCGCAGGTCGGTCTCCCCGAACGGGCAAGATCACGACTGTCCGTTGGGGGATCCCCCAACGAACACTTCCATCCTCCGTCATTCGGTCCGGGGAAGTTCGGCCAGCACCTCGGCCGCCTGCGCCCGGAGGGAGGCGCTCAGGGTGGAGTCGGCGGCGAGCGTTTGGAGCAGCCGCGCTCCGTCCTCCCGGTACCCGTCCACCTGGGCCAGCACCCCCGCCGCCACTACGCGGTTGTATGTGTCGTGGGCGGGGTCGTTGGCGAAGGTTTCCAGCAGCCGCGCTCCATCCTCCCGGTACCCGTCCACCTGGGCCAGCGCGAGTGCCGCCATTCCGCGGTAGGAGGCGTCAAGGGCGGAGTCGCGCGCGAAGTCGGTGAGCAGAGCTGCGGCCTGCTCCTTGCGTCCGTCGACCTGGCCGAGCTCCCGCGCGGCCTTCACGCGGTGGCGGGGGTCGTGGGCGGGGTCGTTGGCGAAGGTTTCCAGCAGCCGCGCTCCATCCTCCCGGTAACCCACCACCTGGGCCAGCGCCTGCGCCGCCCGTATGCGGTTGAGTGTGTCGTGGGCGGGGTCGTTGGCGAAGGTTTCCAGCAGCCGCGCTCCATCCTCCCGGTAACCCACGAGGGTCAGCGCCTGCGCCACTTCTATGCGGTGGCGGGGGTCGTGGGCGGGGTCGTTGGCGAAGGTTTCCAGCAGCCGCGCTCCATCCTCCCGGTACCCGTCCACCTCGGTCAGTGCCAGTGCTGCGCGCACCCGGTGGCGGGGGTCGAGGGCGGGGTCGTTGGCGAAGCCGGTGAGCAGAGCCACACCCTGCTCCTTACGCAGGTACACCACCGCCAGTGCCAGTGCTGCGTCCACGCGGTCGGAGATGTCGAGGGCGGGGTCGTTGGCGAAGTCGGTGAGCAGAGCCACACCCTGCTCCTTACGACGCAGGCCCACCCATGTCAGCGCCTGCGCCGCCTGTATGCGGTTGAGTGTGTCGTGGGCGGGGTCGTTGGCTAAGCCTTCCAGCAGCCGCGCTCCGTCCTCCCGGTACCCGTCCACCTCGGCCAGCGCCTCCGCAGCCAGCAAGCGGCCCGAGGCACCGAGGGTGTGGTCGTGGGCGAAGTCGGTGAGCAGAGCGACGCCCTGATCCTTACGCCCATCGACTCGGGCCAGCGTCTGCGCGGCCAGTACCCGGTCGGAGGTGTCGAGGGCGGGGTCGTGGGCGAAGCCTTCCAGCAGCCGCGCTCCATCCTCCCGGTCCCCCTCCACCCGGGCCAGCACCTGCGCCGCCTGCACGCGGTCGGAGATGTCGAGGGTGTGGTCGTGGGCGAAGTCGGTGAGCAGAGCCACGCCCTGATCCTTACACCCGTCCACCCAGGTCAGCAGCTGCGCGGCCAGTACCCGGTCGGAGGTGTCGAGGGCGGGGTCGTGGGCGAAGCCTTCCAGCAGCCGCGCTCCATCCTCCCGGTACCCCTCCACCCGGGCCAGCACCTGCGCTGCCTGCACGCGGTCGGAGGTGTCGAGGGCAGGGTCTTCGACGAAGCCTTCCAGCAACCGCACTCCATCCTCCCGGTACCCCTCCACCCGGGCCAGCGCGTCCGCCGCCAGCAAGCGGTAGAAGGCGCGGACGGTGGGGTCGTGGGCGAAGCCTTCCAGCAGTCGCGCCCCGGGCTCCCGGTGCCCCTCCACCCGGGCCAGCGCGTCCGCCGCATACACGCGGGCGGAGGTTTCGAAGGCGCGGTTATGGACGAGGCGGGTGAGCTGTTGGGCTGTTGTCTCCGCGGGAAGGTTGGTCCTCAGATGGACCTGCTGCACGAAGAAGACCCACGCGGGTCCTCCGCCAGCCGTACCGATGTTATTCAGACAAGTTTTCGTTTGCTCGCTGATCTGATCGTCGGGCGGGCTGAGGAGCCGGTCGAGGAGGAAGCCGAGGTAGGAAGGCTCGTGGCTCTGCCAGCCAGATGCGGGCTCACCGGTGTCGAACAGCTGCTGCAGCGTCTGGCGTCGGGCCTGCTGGTCGCGGGTGGCGTGGCGGGCGGCGTGGTATTCGAGGAAGGTCTGGTGGGCGAAACTGAGACCGTCCGCGTGGTGGACGAGCAGGCCGGTATGCCGCAGCAGGTCCTCCAGGAACGCGTCCCAGAGTTCCTGGAGGACCTTGCCAGGACGGTGGACGGCCGGATGCTCGGCGAGTGCACTGGCGGCCGGGGTCTGGTGGCCGGTGAGCCATTGGTGGGCCAGGTAGTCGATCAGCTCGGGCAGGCGTTCGTGGACCTGCCGCGCGGCGTGGTCGGCTTCCTGGCGCGCCTGCGGGCTCTGCAGTCCTTCCACGAGGTGCCGGATCGCTTCTTCGTGGCTGTCCGCGACACGCTTACCCCGATTGCTCTCATAGACCAGGTCGGTGAATGCCTCGTACACCGCGGTGCGGCCGGCGGGTAGCGGTCGGTCTGGCCGGGCGAGGTAGAGCTGGCAGAGCATGAAGGCCATCAGCGGGGTGCGGGCCAGATCGGCCAGGGAGGCATCGTGGAGCGCGCCGGTGAAACGCCGGGCGCGGCGGACAGCCTCTTCATGCGGCCAGCGGGTGGCGAAGTACTTTTCGGTGTAGGTGGTCAGGTCGCCCGGGGTGAAGGGCTGCAGCTCGTAGTGCGGCGCCGGGTGGCCCAGGGGGTGGTCGAGGACGTCGAGTTCGTTATCGGTCAGGGGGCGGGTGGCGACCACGCACCGGTACAGCGGCGGGTCTTCGGCGACGGCGTGGGCCAGCTTCTCCAGCACGGCGCGGCGCTCGGCCGCGTTGGGGAGTTCATCGAGGTCGTCGACGAGCAGCTGCCAGTGGGCCCCGGTGCACGGCCGCTGAAGGAAGCGGGCAGTGTCCAGTGCGGGCTGGCGCCCGTACCGGCTGAGGCTTCGGGTTGCGGCGGCGAGCGCCTCCGGGATGGACGTCACCTCTCCGGCGAGGGCCCGTGCGCTCACCCAGACCGGCACTGCCGCGGGGGTCTTCGCCGTGGCGTCGAGCCAAGCGCCGGCCGCGTCGCGCAGCCAGGTGCGCAGCAGCGTGGACTTGCCGGCTCCGGAGCCGGCGATGAGCACACACATGCGGTCGGTCTTCCGGAAGAGCGCCTCAGCCAGCTCCGGCGCGGGGGCGAGGTCACCTCCGCGTCCCGCGATTAGAGCATCGCCGCGGGACGCGTGATGCCCGTGCCGGTCCGCAGGGCTGGTGCGCTGGCGCACGTAGACCTCGGTCAGGGACGGCGGGGCCGTCCGGCCGGGGATACCCGGATACGGGTGCTGCTCGGCGGCCTTGCGGGCGGCTTCAAGGTAGGCGCGTACCCCCTCGTCCAGGCCGTTCCCGCGCCGGGCCTCGGCGTGGAGCTCCTTCCAGTCGCCGCGGAGCCTGGCCGCGGCGCGGCTGTCGGTGAGCTGCCCTGTCCAGTCCAGCATCACAGCGACCACAGACCACAGATCCTCGAAGTCCTGCGGCACGCTGGGCTCCTTGGAGCCCTTCTGCTTGGGGAACCAGTCATTGACGGCCTGGAGCGACAGGTCGACTCCGCCGTCCTTGCGGGGCCAGGGCACGTCCCCCGGGCGGTCTGCGGCCCTGCGTCGGCGCCGGTTGGCCTCCTCGACCGCACCCTTCTGCGTTGTGCCCCGCTCGCGCAGTTCGGCCTGGAGCAGCCCGAGTTGTGCCGCCAGAGCTTCCCGTCCCGATGCAGGCTCGGCCGTCGCGTTCACCGCCCACCTCTCCGCCCGGGCCCGGTCCGATCCGGCGCGGTCCGGCGGCCCGGGGCCGGACCGCGCTGTGACCTGGCGACTTGCGGCCGGGAATCCGGCGATCCGGGATCCATGGCCGACGGCCGGGGGCCATGGCGATGGTGCTCCTGGCCGCCTCGTCCGGGGCGGATCAGGCCGCTTGACGGAAGGACAACGTCATGGACATCTGGGGGGCAGTGGTGCTCCTGACCGGGCTTGTGGTCCTCGCGACCACTACGGTGATCATTACGGGCATGGCGCTGAAGGGCACCACGCCGCAGGACCGCGCCGGCATCCTGCGCGCCATCGCGGAGCTTGTGCGGGAGCTTCGCCCGTGACCGCGCGACGGGCGGGTAGCAGGCCGTTCGTCGCGCGGTCACCGGCCGCTCCCGGCCGGGCGAGCGGCGAGGTCAAGGCGGGAGGCCATGTCCAGCTTGACCTCGCCGTAGGGGCGCACGTGCCCCCAGAACAGCGGGGTCAGGCCGCGCCGGTCGGCGCCGGTGAGTAAGCCGGACCACTCGGGTTCGGCGAGGACCGCTTGGAGCATGAGGGTGTTCACGAAGACCAGGCTCGCCTGCAAGACCCGCAGGCACAGCGCGGCCATCTCGGCCTCTTCGCGCCGGTTGGTGGAGATCTCCCCGCCCTTGCCGTAGTAGATGACCGCGTTCGCCCGGTTCCAGGACTCGACCACGTTCAGGCCCTCCTCGATCTCCCGCTGGAGTGCGCGCTCGCGCAGGTAGCGGGCGACGAAGGCGGTCTTCTGGGCGCGGCCGATCTCCAGCATCGCCTGGTAGGCGGGGTGGGCGGCGGCCCGGGTGAACCGGGAGAGGACGGCCTCGGTGCTGGCGGTGCCGGTGCGGATCGCGGTGGCGTACTTGATGACCTGGTCGTAGTTGGCGTCGATGACGTCCCAGCGGATCGGTCGCGTCATGGCGGGGGTGAGGTTGGGGTAGGCGCCCGGCTCCCCCGAGGTGGGCCGGTAGAGCTTGACCCGGTTGATCTGCTTGATCCGCGGCAGCAGGTCCACGTTCAGCAGCCTCGTCACCCCGAAGCCGATCTCCGACTGGCCGTGGGAGTCGACGTAGTTGCCCTCCACGCTCATCGTGGTGCCGTGCCGGATGGCGCCGTCGACCATCGCCGCGACCTCCGAGGCTGAGGCCCGCAGCGTCTGGGAGTGCACGACCACCGAGCCGCGCTCGACGTGCCAGTACACCAAGACGCCGCGGCCGCCGTAGCGGGAATGCCACTCGGTGAACAGGTTCTGGTCCCAGGAGCGGAAGTGCGTGGAGTCCGAGGCCACCGCCGTGGAGCCGGCGCCCCACAAACTGGTGTCGCGGGCGGCGAAGGTGGCGTTGGCGATCTCGACGGCGATCTGCCGCACCGCCTCCAAGGTGAGGTAGCGGCGCCGGACATAGCGGATGTCCTCCTCGGTGTGGCCGTGCGTGCCGCCGGCCACCGACCGGATCCCGGTGTTGGTGCCGTAGGCGTAGATGGCGAGCATCAGCCGCTCGGCCAGCACCTCGGGCGGCATCGTCCCGCTGCCCGCGACCGAGGCGACCGCCTTCAAGCAGCTGGTCCGCAGCACGGCCTCCTTGAGCATGTCGATCAGCGGCACCGCACTCCAGCGGCGCTCCACCTCGGCCTTGATCCGGCGCAGGTTGCGCGGCTCCTCCTGCGCCTCGGGGGCGGTGAACTTGATCGACCCGCTGGCCCGTTCCTTGATCTCCACCCACTCCAGGCCGGGCATCGCCTGGTCGAGCTCAGCCAGGGCGCCGGTCATCTCCCCGCGCAGCTGGTCGATGAACGCGCCCGCGTCCAGCGGCTTGCGCAGTTCCCGGTAGTGCTCGACGCGGCGGGCCTCGAAGTCGCGGGGCAGGTCCTCGTCCGGGTCGCGCCACCGGCCGGCGCCGACCACCCACACCTCCTTGCAGCGCAGCTGCTCGCGCAGCGCTTGGAAGGTGGCGACCTCGTAGACCATGCGCACCACCCGCCGCCGCCCGCGCTTGTCCGCCCGGTACACCAGCTCCGCCCACTGCCCGCGCGTGCCGCGGTGCTCCGGAGCGATCTCGCCGAGCGGGTAGTAGGTGGTGTTCCCGGCCTTCGCGTACCGGGCCACCAGGTCGAGCGCGTCGATCACCGGCCGGTGCGCGGAGTTGTTCGAGCGGAACTGAAGGACTCCGAGCAGCTCGATCAGGCCCCGCCGGTAGTGGTGGGTGTAGGACGCGCGCAGCGTGGTCTGCACCGTGCGCCGGTACACCGGCCCCTTCGTCCGGTACTCGTGCACCAGCTCCCGCAAGGTCTGCTCGCCCCCGCGCACCGCCGAATACACGACCTCGCGCACCTCACCGCCGGGCTCCGCCAGTGACGCCTCGGCGATCTGGAAGAGGAGGTTCTCCTTGCCCGACACCCGTTTGAAGGCGTTGACCAGCTCGTTGGTGACCCTCTGCTCGGCCCGGGCGCCGATCCGGTGCACCGTGGCGATCAGCAAATCCACCAGAGCATCCGTCACCTCCCGCTCCCGCTCCACCAGCAGCGCGGCCAGCAGCGTCACCGCCGACTCCGGCGAACGCCGCCGCAGATGGGACGGGGACTCCACCACCGCCCGCTGCCGCCAGGCGGCCAGCACCCTCGGCGCCACGTCCGCGAACAGCCCCGCCGGCAGGCCGATCGCCCGGATCGCCCTCAGCTTGCCGATCTCCCGCAGCATCGACTCCAAACTCACGTTGCCCGGCATCGCCTTCACCAGCGCCAGGACCGACTCCCCGTCCCGGTCGTCCTCTTCGGCCTCCCCGGCCGCGTCCGGCGCGGTCGCCACCAAAGCGAGCACCCTCCCCCGGGCCTCCACCGGAAGGCGGGACCAGATGGTGGCGAACCAGGTCTCCTCGGCGGTGTGCAGCGCGGAGCGGACCATCCGCCTAACCCGGTCCGGCGCGGGAGGCTCGACGCACTCCTCCCGGCACCGCTTCAGCAGCTCCTCGCGCACCCGGTCCGCGTTCCGCTCAGCCTGCGCGACGTTCGCGGCCAACCAGGCCGCCAGCTTCTCCGCGTCCTGCACCGAACACACCCGGAACCCCAGGTGCTCGCGGATCTGCGCGCGGTGGTACTCGATCGTGCTGCCAGACCAGTGGTACGCGTCGAAGTCGGCGGCCGGCACCTTCATCTGCCGGGCGACGAACTCCACCACCTCGTCCGGGAAGTCCCCGCGCCCACGGGGAAAGCGGCCGTGCCGGGTGTAGTACTTCAGCAGCAGAGCGAAGCCCAGGCGCGTCCCGCCCCGCTTCCCCGCCACGAGCCCCAGCTCGTCATCGAGCACTGTCCAGTGCTCGACTAACTCGTCCATACCAACCGGCTGCCGCCCCACAACCAGACATCATTCCGGACAGGCACTCCGCTGAACAGCGAAAGATCCGGGCCCCGTTTGGGGCTGGCGTCACGTCCGTTACCGGCACCCCGACTACCGCACGGAATTAGGCCGTGTCCTGGCGATCACGAGCGGAGCCAGATGACGAGCGCGGCTGCGGTAACGGTTCCGAGGTAGACGTAGCCGCGCTTGTCGAACCTGGTTGCAACCGCGCGGAAGGTCTTCAGTTTGTTGATCGCCCGTTCGACGGTGTTGCGCTTCTTGTAGCGGTCCTTGTCGCAACCGGGCGGTCGGCCCCCGGAGCTGCCGCGTCGGACCCGGTTGGCTGCCTGGTCGGCCTTCTCCGGGATGACGTGCCGGATGCCGCGTCCGCGTAGGTAGCGGCGAGTTCGGCGGTTGCTGTAGCCCTTGTCGGCACTGACGCTGTCCGGCTTCGTACGTGGCCTGCCGCAGGCCAGCCGCGGCACGCAGATCCGGTCCATGACCGCCTCGAACTGGGTGCAGTCGGCGCACTGCCCGGGCGTGATGACCAGCGAGAGCACCCGGCAGCTGCCGTCCGCGCTCAGGTGGATCTTGGTGGTGAACCCGCCGCGCGACCGGCCGAGCGCCTCACCTCCCTCACCACCTCCGCCGGCCGGTCGATCAGTTCCGCCCAAACCCGAGCGGCTCTGACCGCCTGGGCGGAGCCCCCTTTGATGGCGGGCGGCGGAGCGTGCCGGGCGCCGGCGGCGTGGTGGTGTGCGCGCACGGACGTCGAGTCGACCGAGACGTCCCAGTCGATCTCGCCGGGCCGCGTCCGCCTCGGCCTGGATCCGCCGCAGGAGCATCTCCCACGTTCCGTCCGCCGACCAGCGGCGATGCCGCTCATGCACCGTCTTCCATGGTCCGTATCGCTCCGGCAGATCGCGCCAGTGCACGCCCGTGCGGATCCGGTACAGCACCCCGTTCACGACCTGGCGGTGGTCCCGCCACCTGCCACAACGCCCATTGCTGACCGGTAGGAGCGGCTCCAGCCGCTCCCACTGGGCATCCGTCAAGTCACCTCTGTCTCCCACAGTCCTATCAACGACTGGACTGATCGTCGAAACGTCTTCCAACCCCCGGCGATGCTCGGTACTGACGGCTGAATACGGTGGACGGGCCCGGTTGAATGAGAGGACGCGAAGACGTGGATGTGTATGAGGCCGTGGACAGTCGCCGGGCCGTGCGGGCGTTCAGCGATGAGCCCGTGCCCAAGGAGGCACTCGAACGAGTGCTGACCGCAGCGACGCGGGCTCCGTCCAGCGGGAACCTCCAGCCGTGGCATCTGTACGTCGTGACCGGTGAACCCTTGGCGGAACTCAAGCGGACCGCGACAGCCAGGGCACGGGCGGGGGACCCCGGCGACGAACGTGAGTACCCGATGTACCCGGACGGGCTGGCGTCGCCGTATCTGGATCGCTTTGCTGCTGCCGCCGCCCAGCGGTACGAATCGCTGGGGATCGAGCGCGACGACCCAGACCGGCCCAGGAAGATCGCCACCTTAAACTCGGAGGCGTTCGGGGCGCCGGCCGTCCTGTTCTGCTACCTCGACCGGACGATGGGGCCCGGACAGTGGGCTGACGCGGGGATGTACCTCCAGACGGTCATGCTGTTGTTGAGGGCCGAGGGGCTGCACAGCTGCCCCCAGGTGATGTGGACCGTGTACCGGGAGACTGTCAGCCGGGCAGTCGGAGCCGATGACGGACTCGTGCTGTTCTGCGGCGTCTCAGTGGGGTTCGAGAAGGAGGGCGTGCCGCGACTGCGCACCGGGCGGGCGGATATGACGGAAACGGTGAGCTTCATCGGGGTGTGACAGTTGGACGGCCGAGATCGACAGGACAGGGCCTAGACGATCAAGTCCTATGTCTGGCTGACCCGTCTCGCAGGGTTCCGCCTCAGCGCGCCTTGGTCACGATGCCATTGGCGCCCGCATAGGACAGAAACTGACCTATATCGGGGTTAGCGTCTTCACCAAGTTGTGGGTCGCGCTCCAGGAGGCAGTCAGATGTCCGTCAAGCCGGTTCCCCAGGGCTACACCACCGTGACGCCGTGGATCATCTCTCGCGACACGGTGCAGCTCATCGCCTACATGAAGAGGGCCTTCGACGCGGAGGAGCTCGCTTGTCTCACCGGTGAGGACGGAAGCGTCGAGCATGCGGAGGTACGAATCGGCGACTCGGTGGTGATGTTGTTCGACGCGCGGCCGGAGTGGCCGCCGACCCCCGGCTTCCTCCGCCTCTACGTCGAGGACGCCGACGCCGTGCACCGTCAGGCCGTTGCGGCTGGCGGCACCTCGGTCACCGAGGTCACCCATCTGTTCTTCGGTGACCGGGTCGGGCGGGTGCGTGATCCGCTGGGCAACCTGTACTGGATCCAGACCCGCGTGGAGGATCTGAGTCCGCAGGAGATGGAACGCCGCCTCGGCGACCCGGAGTTCACCAAGGCGATGGAGTACGTCCAAAGCGCCGACTTCTTCCCCGGCCGGGCCTCTGACCTCGGCTGACAACGTGCCTATGCGTTGGTCAGGTCGGCGGCCTGGAGCATGGTCCTCCAGCAATCGCGCCGCCCGCCGACGGGCGGGACCGGAGTGTCCAGGAACGTGAAGAGGGTGACCAAGATCGTTGTGTGACGAACAACCTGGACACCCTGCTGACCGCACTGTACGTGAAGATCGACGACGAACTGGCGACAGGCCGATGGATGGGCAGGCCACCGCAGTTGACTGATGCGGAGCTGGTCACGCTCGCGGTCGCTCAGGCTCTGCTGGGCTTCGGTTCCGAGACGCGCTGGCTGCGCTACGCGAACTCGCACATGTCCTCGATGTTTCCGTATCTGCCGCAGCAGTCCGGGTACAACAAGCGCCTCAAGGCGGCGTTGCCGCTGGTCAAGAAGGCGATACGGATGCTGGCTGCGGACACGGACTTCTGGTTCGACAATCACTGGATCGTCGACTCCACGCCGGTGCCGTGCGGCATGTCGCGGCCGACGGTGAAGCGGTCGGACCTTGCCGGGTGGGCCGGATACGGATACTGCGCCTCCCACTCGCGGTTCTTCTGGAGCCTGCGCCTGTACCTGGTCTGCACGCCGACCGGGATGCCGATCCTGTGGGCCCTGGCCAACCCGAAACTCGACGAGCGCGAGGTGCTCCAGGCCATGCTCGACATCGATGCCGGCCTCGTGGCCGACCGGCCGCGGCTGTTGCTCATCTCCGACAAGGGCTTCGCCTCCAAGGAGTTCGAGAACGACCTCGCCCTGCGCGGCATCACCCTGTTGCGCCCGTCGTTCAAGCGGGAGAGGAAGCGCAAGGGCGAGGGACTGCTCAAGTCGGTGCGGCAGCTGATCGAGTCGGTGAACGACACTTGAAGGGCCAGTTGGACCTGGAGCAGCACGGCGGCCGCACCTTCGAGGGCGTCGCCGTCCGCGTCGCCCAGCGCATCCTCGCAATGGCCGCCGCGATCTGGCGCAACCACAAGACCGGCGCGCCGATCATACGGTCGCTGGTCGCATTCGATCACTGAAGACATCGGACTTGATCGTCTAGCGCACCCACCACGCAGAACTGACTGTCCGAGAGCTTCAGCGACCACGCAAGCCCGGCTTCGGGGGGCGGGTGTTGCGCCGGATGGAGCGTGCTTGCGCTTCGGCCGAGCATCGGCCGAGCAAATGATCTTGATGGACGCAAAGAGGCCCCCGCCAAAGCGGGGGCCTTGTCGTCTGTGCTGGTCAAATGGTTCTTCTCGCGTAGCGAGTGGTGGGGCGAGTGGGACTCGAACCCACGGCCGACGGATTATGAGTCCGCTGCTCTAACCGGCTGAGCTACCGCCCCATTACGGCGCGTCGCGCACATTTGTGCGCGCCGTCTGCCGCAGCATAGCCGCTCATACGATCTCCTGCTTCGGATGGTCGACTTCGCACGACCATGAGGACTGCGGCCTGCCACGGGCGGTTCCGGGGGACATGAAAAAGGACCCCAACGGGGTCCTCGTCCACTCGCCAAGCGCCTGCTCTCCCGACTGGACTCGAACCAGTAACCTGCCGGTTAACAGCCGGCTGCTCTGCCAATTGAGCTACGGAAGATCGAAGCTCCCCCGACTGGACTCGAACCAGTAACCTGCCGGTTAACAGCCGGCTGCTCTGCCAATTGAGCTACAGGGGAATGCCTCGTTGCATCGATCGTACCTACCCGGGTATTCGCCAGGGGGCGTGCGCTCGCTGCGACACATACATTAGCGCAAGCAGGGGGGTGCTCCGCCAATCGGTTCCCCCGGCACCGATGCCGCGCCGGAGACCCGCGAGGGACGGACCCGCGAGGGACTACGCAAGGGAAGGGTGGCCGTCATGCGCTACAAGCTCACGTTCGTCGTCGGACTGGCTCTGGGTTACGTGCTGGGCACGCGGGCCGGACGCGAACGCTACGAGCAGCTGAAGAAGTCGGCACGCCGGGTCGCGCAGAACCCGGCCGTCCGCAACACCGCGGAGAGCGCGGCGCAGCAGGGCCGCCAGTTCGCGGGCAGGGCGTACCACGCGGTCGGCGAGAAGGTGGGCGATCGGGTCCCCGACTCGGTCGCCCAGCGCGTACGGTCCCTGCGTGAGCGCAACGCGAACGGCACGGGCGAGGACGACTGGGGCACCAGCAACACCTAGGGAGCCCCGACCCGGCGCCGCCACCTCCCGCCGTACGGCAGAATTTCCGCCATGGGGATAGTCGCCGGGTTGGACAGTTCGCCCGATTTCACTCGTATCGTCGTCTGTGACACGGACACGGGGTCCGTGCTCAGGCAGGGATACGCGCCGCATCCGGTCGAATCCGAGACCGAGGGCGGCGGGCGGCCCTCCGATGTCGATCCACAGGCCTGGCTGCTGTCGCTGGGCGAGGCGGCCGGCGGGGGGCTGCTCGAAGGTGTGCAGGCCATCGGTGTGTCCGCGCAGCAGAACGCGCTGGTGCCGCTGGACGCGCAGGGCAACACCGTGCGGCCCGCGATGGTCGGCGGTGACAAGCGGGCGCAGGTCGCCGCCGCCGATCTGATCGACGCGCTCGGCGGGCGCGAGGCGTGGGCGCAGGCGGTGGGCTGTGTCCCGCAGGCCGCGCAGCCGGTGACCAAGCTGCGCTGGCTGAACCGGACCGAGCCCGACAACGCGCGGCGTACGGCCGCCCTGTTGCAGGCCCACGACTGGCTGGTGTGGCAGCTCCTCGGGCGGCCGGTGAGAAGGACCACCGATCGGGGTGGGGCCTCCGGGACCGGTTACTGGTCCGCGGCCGGCGGCGGCTACCGGCCCGACCTCGTCGAGCTGGCCCTCGGTCACCAGGCCATGCTGCCCGAGGTGATCGGCCCGTCCGACGCGGCCGGTACGACTCCGGAGGGGCTGCTGATCTCCGCCGGGACCGGCGAGACCATGGCGGCGGCCTTCGGGCTCGGGATCGGGTTCGGGGACGCGGTCGTCTCGCTCGGTGCCTCCGGGTCCGTGATGGCCGTACACCCCGAGGCGCTCGTCGACCAGAGCGGGATGATCACCTCGCTGGCCGACGCGACCGGGATGCATCTGCCGGTCGTCACCACACTCAATGCCGTACGGACCCTGCGCGGGGCCGCCGAGCTGCTCGGGCTGCCCGATCTGGAGAGTCTGTCCGAGCTGGCGATGAAGTCGACGCCGGGTGCGCACGGGCTGGTGTTCCTGCCGTATCTGGAGGGTGAGCGGACGCCGAATCTGCCGCACACCGCCGGCACGCTGGCCGGGCTGCGGCGGGAGTCGATGAAGGCGGAGCATCTGGCGCGGGCCGCGTTCGAGGGCATGCTGTGCGGGCTCGCCGACGCGCTGGACGTGCTGCGCGGGCGGGGCGTGGCCGTACGGCGGCTCTTCCTGCTCGGGCCGGCCGCCGAGCTGCCCGCGGTGCAGGCCGCGGCGCCCGCGCTGTTCGGGACGCAGGTCGTCGTGCCGCAGCCCGCCGACTACGCGGCGATCGGTGCCGCCCGGCAGGCCGCGTGGGCGCTCGGGGTCTCGCAGGGGACGCTGGACCCGCGTACCCCGCCGCCCTGGCAGGGGCCGGTCGCGCAGGTGCTGGAGCCGGGTGACGAACTGGCCGTAGGGCAGGCGGTGCGCCAGCAGTACGTGTCCGTACGGGAACAGACCCATCCGGGTGCGTTCCGCTCGTAAGAGGTCGCGTGTTCCGCTCTTAAGGGTTCATAAGGGCGCATGTGGCACTGCTCTTGGCTTAATCAGTTGAGGTAACGCGGGTGGAGTGTCGGACGATGGGGGCGAGGGGCAGACCCGCCCACCCCCCACCCGCCGACTCCGAGAGACCAAGCGTGCTCATACGACTTCTGCGGACCTATCTCAGGCCCTACAGGAAACCCATCGCCCTGCTGGTGCTGCTGCAGTTCCTGCAGACCTGCGCCACCCTCTACCTGCCCACCCTGAACGCGCACATCATCGACAACGGTGTCGTGAAGGGTGACACCGGTTACATCCTGTCGTTCGGCGCCCTGATGATCGGGATCTCGCTCGTCCAGGTCGTGTGCAACACGGGTGCCGTCTACTTCGGCGCGCGCACCGCGGCGGCCGTCGGCCGGGACATCCGGGGTGCCATCTTCGACCGGGTGCAGTCGTTCTCGGCCCGCGAGGTCGGCCAGTTCGGCGCGCCCTCGCTGATCACCCGTACGACCAATGACGTCCAGCAGGTCCAGATGCTGGCCCTGATGACGTTCACCCTGCTGGTGTCGGCGCCGATCATGTGCGTCGGCGGGATCATCCTGGCGCTCGGTCTGGACGTGCCGCTGTCCGCGGTGCTGATCGCGGTGGTGCCTACGCTGACGATCTGCGTGACGATCATCGTGCGGCGGCTGCGCCCGCTGTTCCGGGCGATGCAGGTGCGCCTGGACGCGGTGAACCGGGTGCTGCGCGAGCAGATCACCGGCAACCGGGTGATTCGCGCCTTCGTCCGGGACGAGTTCGAGAAGGACCGGTTCCGGAAGGCCAACGCCGACCTGACCGAGATGCAGCTGAAGTCGGGCAACCTGCTGGCGCTGATGTTCCCGGTGGTCATGACGACGGTGAACCTGTCGTCGATCGCCGTCGTGTGGTTCGGTGCGCACCGCATCGACAGCGGCGGGATGCAGATCGGTGATCTGACCGCGTTCCTCGCCTATCTGATGCAGATCGTGATGTCCGTGATGATGGCCACCTTTATGTTCATGATGGTGCCGCGCGCGGAGGTCTGTGCCGAGCGCATCGAGGAGGTCCTCGACACCGAGTCCAGTGTCGTACCGCCGCTCGCGCCCGTCACCGAGCTGCGCCGGCACGGGCATCTGGAGGTCCGCGGGGTCGGCTTCTGTTACCCGGGCGCCGAGGAACCCGTGCTGAAGTCCATCGACCTGGTGGCCCGCCCGGGCGAGACGACGGCCGTGATCGGCTCGACCGGCAGCGGGAAGTCCACCCTTCTGAGTCTGGTCCCGCGCCTGGTTGACGCGACCGACGGCGAGGTCCTCGTCGACGGGGTCGCCGTGTCGACCATCGACCCGGTGCTGCTCGCCAAGACGGTCGGCCTGGTCCCGCAGAAGCCGTACCTCTTCGCGGGCACGGTGGCGACCAACCTTCGCTACGGCAACCCGGACGCGACGGACGAGGAGCTGTGGCACGCGCTGGAGGTGGCGCAGGCCAAGGGCTTCGTCGAGGGGCTCGAGAACGGGCTGAACTCGCCCATCGCACAGGGCGGTACGAATGTCTCCGGCGGTCAGCGGCAGCGGCTCGCGATCGCGCGGACACTCGTGCAGCGGCCGGAGATCTACCTCTTCGACGACTCCTTCTCCGCGCTCGACTACGCGACCGACGCGGCGCTGCGGGCGGCCCTCGCGCACGAGACCGCCGAGGCGACCGTGGTGATCGTGGCGCAGCGGGTCGCGACCATCAGGGACGCCGACCGGATCGTCGTACTCGACGAGGGACGGGTCGTGGGGACGGGGCGCCATCACGAGTTGATGGCGAACAACGAGACGTACCGAGAGATCGTGCTCTCCCAGCTCACGGAAGCGGAGGCTGCCTGATGGCCGGGCCCATGGGGCGGATGATGGCCGGGACGGGCCCCGACGCCCGTTCGATGGACTTCAAGGTGTCCGGCAAGCGGCTGATCGGCCAGTTCAGGCCGGAGCGGCTGACCATCGGCATCCTGCTGGTGTGTGTGGTGATCAGCGTCGGGCTGAACGTGGTGGGGCCGAAGATCCTCGGCAGCGCCACCGACCTGGTCTTCGCGGGCATCATCGGGCGGCAGATGCCGGCCGGGACGACCAAGGCGCAGGCCCTGCAGGCGATGCGCGACCGGGGCCAGGGCTCGGTCGCGGACATGCTGCAGAGCACGGACTTCACACCGGGCAAGGGCATCGACTTCACCTCGGTGGGTCATGTGCTGCTGCTCGCGCTGAGCACGTTCCTGGTGGCCGGGCTGCTGATGGCGGTGGCGACCCGGATGGTCAACCGGGCGGTCAACCGGACCATGTTCCGGCTGCGCGAGAACGTGCAGACGAAGATGTCCCGCCTCCCGCTGTCGTACTTCGACAAGCGGCAGCGCGGTGAGGTGCTCTCGCGCGCGACCAACGACATCGACAACATCGGGCAGACGCTCCAGCAGTCGATGGGCCAGCTGATCAACTCGGTGCTCACGATCATCGGTGTCCTCGCGATGATGTTCTGGGTGTCGTGGCTGCTCGCGCTCGTCGCGCTGGTGACCGTGCCGCTGTCGTTCCTCGTCGCCACCCGGATCGGCAAGCGCTCGCAGCCGCACTTCGTGCAGCAGTGGCGCTCGACGGGCAAGCTCAACGCGCACGTCGAGGAGATGTACACCGGGCACAACCTGGTGAAGGTGTTCGGGCGCCAGGACGAGTCGGCGAAGCTGTTCGCGGAGCAGAACGACGCGCTGTACGAGGCGGGCTTCAAGGCGCAGTTCAACAGCGGGGTCATGCAGCCGCTGATGATGTTCGTGTCGAACCTCAACTACGTGCTCGTCGCGGTCGTGGGCGGCCTGCGGGTCGCGTCCGGCGCGCTCTCCATCGGTGACGTGCAGGCCTTCGTCCAGTACTCGCGGCAGTTCTCGATGCCGCTGACGCAGGTCGCGTCGATGGCGAACCTGGTCCAGTCGGGCGTCGCCTCCGCCGAGCGGATCTTCGAACTCCTGGACGCCGAGGAACAGTCGGCCGACCCGATGCCGGGCGAGCGCCCCGAGGAACTGCGCGGACTGGTCGCCCTGGAGCACGTCTCCTTCCGCTACGACCCCGACAAGCCGCTCATCGAGGACCTCTCGCTGACGGTGGAACCGGGCCACACGGTCGCGATCGTCGGCCCGACAGGCGCCGGCAAGACCACCCTCGTCAACCTCCTCATGCGGTTCTACGAGGTCTCCGGCGGCCGGATCACCCTCGACGGCGTCGACATCGCGCGGATGTCCCGTGACGAACTCCGCGCCACCATCGGCATGGTGCTCCAGGACACCTGGCTGTTCGGCGGCTCCATCGCCGACAACATCGCGTACGGAGCGTCCCGGGAGGTCACCCGGGGCGAGATCGAGGAGGCGGCGCGGGCGGCGCACGCCGACCGGTTCGTCCGTACGCTGCCCGACGGCTACGACACCGTCATCGACGACGAGGGTACGGGCGTCAGCGCCGGTGAGAAGCAGCTCATCACCATCGCGCGGGCGTTCCTGTCCGACCCGACGATCCTCGTCCTCGACGAGGCGACGTCGTCCGTCGACACGCGTACGGAGGTCCTGATCCAGAAGGCGATGGCCAAACTCGCCCATGGCCGCACGTCGTTCGTGATCGCGCACCGGCTCTCCACGATCCGGGACGCGGACACGATCCTGGTCATGGAGAACGGCTCGATCGTCGAACAGGGCGCGCACGCCGACCTGTTGGCGGCGGACGGGGCGTATGCGCGGCTGTACAAGGCGCAGTTCGCGCAGGCGGTGGCCGAGGTGGACTAGCGGTTCGTTGTTCGGCTGCGGGCCGGTGGGGGCTGGTCGCGCGGTTTCCCGCGCCCCTGAAACCCCCTCGGCTGAGGTCTTTTCAGGGGCGCGGGAAAC
>NZ_JBHYWD010000040.1:0-49914 GCF_042751305.1 Streptomyces hokutonensis | reverse complement strand
GTGTGTCACTTTGGGTGGAAAGTGACACACTTTTTCAGACCCCATACCCCACCCCCCCTCTCCCCGCTCGATGGTCGTCCCGGGCCGGGAAGCCGCACCGCGCCCCGGGGCAGATACAGCAGGCCGCTCCTGCTTACCCCCTGGAGACCTGGCGGGCGCAGCCTGCTCGCCCCGCTCGCTCCCGAGGGGATCCATCCACTCGGGGTTGGCCGCTGAGGCGGCGTGGCGTGCTGGCGAGACGCTGACGCGCATCCTCTCCGCTGGTTGCGTACGCAGCCGACGTGAGGGGTCGGCATGCCTCGGCCCCCCATTCCTCTGGGCCGCTCGCTCGCTTCTCAAACGGGCTGGAGCGGACCTAGTCAAGGGTGGCCCGCAGGGCCATCGGCGAAGCCGACGCGGAGCGAAGCGCAGCGCCCTTTACTCGGTCCGCGGAAGCCCGACACTGACAAGAAGCGAGTGGCCAACCAGCACCGTCAAAACTCCGCCGGCACGAACACCGGCGTCAGTGCACATCCCCCATAAGCTCCCGCACCTTCTTCCGGTACATCCACACCGCCGCACCAGCAAGCACCGCAAGAACAGCCTGCAACGCGACAATGCCCGTCTTGTTCAGGTCCACCCCGGCGATCGACAGCAGACCCGTCGTCGCGTCGCCCGCCGTGACCGCGAGGAACCAGACGCCCATCATCTGGGAGGCGTACTTGGCCGGAGCCATCTTCGTGGTGACGGAGAGGCCGACGGGGGAGAGGGTCAGTTCGCCGACCGTCTGGACGAAGTAGATCGCCACGAGCCACATCGCCGCCGCCTTGTGACCGCCGTCGGCGATCGCGAGCGGGGCCAGGAAGAGGAAGAAGGACGCGCCGATGAGGATCAGGCCCATCGAGAACTTCGTGGCCGTGCTCGGCTCCTTGCCGCGGCGGGCCAGGGCCAGCCAGGCCCAGGCGAAGACCGGGGCGAGGGCCATGATGAGGACGGGGTTGACCGACTGGTACCAGGAGACCGGGAAGTCCCAGCCGAAGACGGTGTTCTTCGCGGAGGAGTCGGCGAACAGGGACACGGTCGAGCCGCCCTGGTCGTAGATCATCCAGAACACGGCCGCGGCGACGAAGAACCAGATGTACGCGGACATCTTCGACTGGTCGGCGCGGTCGAGGGTCTTGTCGCGCTTGATGCGGGCGATGACCAGGACCGGGATGAGCAGGCCGGCGACGGTGATCGGGACGAGCAGCCAGTTCAGCGTGTAGTGGCCGGAGAGGCCGACGACCGCGTAGAAGACGATCGCGACGGCCGCCCAGAGGCCGGACTTGCGGAGCGTGGCGGACTTTTCCTCGGCGGACAGCGGCGTGGGGACGACGTCCGAGCGGGAGCTGAGGTGGCGGGTGCCGAGCAGGTACTGGGCGAGGCCCAGCGCCATGCCGACCGCGGCGAGCGCGAAGCCGAGGTGCCAGTTGACGTTCTCGCCCACGGTGCCGATGACCAGCGGTGCGGCGAACGCGCCGAGGTTGATGCCGATGTAGAAGAGGGTGAAGCCGCCGTCGCGGCGCGGGTCGTCGGGGCCCTCGTAGAGGTGGCCGACCATCGTGGAGATGTTGGCCTTGAGGAGACCCGAGCCGATCGCGACCAGACCGAGGCCCGCGAAGAACGTGCCCGAGGTGGGGAGCGCGAGCGTGAGGTGGCCGAGCATGATGATCACGCCGGCGACCGCGACGGTCCTGCGGGGGCCGAGGACGCGGTCCGCGAACCAGCCACCGGGCAGGGCCAGCAGGTACACGAGGGACAGGTACACCGAGTAGATCGCGGTAGCGGTGGCCGCACTCAGGTGGAGGCCGCCGGGGGCGACCAGGTACAGGGGAAGCAGGGCCCTCATGCCGTAGTAGGAGAAGCGCTCCCACATCTCGGTCATGAAGAGTGTGGCCAGTCCGCGGGGGTGGCCGAAGAAGGTCTTCTCGGAACCGGGGGTGCCCGGAGTCACCGAGTCCTTCGTCAGGCTGGACGCCATGGTCGATCCTTGCTGGTCGGGCCTTGTTGGCCGGGGGCCGCACACAAAAAAGACCTTCAGCAGTAAATGCTCGCCAAAGGTCCCCGGTGTCACTACAAGCGGTCAGGTCACCATACGGCAGGACAGTGCCGGATATGGAAGGACTTGAGACACGGATCACAGGGAGAAGTAGAACCGCGGGCGCCGATTCGAAGGTGGATATCAGGATGACATCCCACAGGCACAGGTTCCGACCGCATCCTTCACCGAAGCACACCCGACTTGCCCCAAGGTAAGAATCACTCGTGGCGATCACACCCCGACCGCCGTCCGAGGCGGACTACCATCACCTCATGACCCGTGTACTGCTCGCCGAGGACGACGCGTCCATCTCGGAGCCGCTGGCCCGCGCTTTGCGACGGGAAGGTTACGAGGTCGAGGTGCGCGAGGACGGACCGACAGCCCTCGATGCCGGCATCCAGGGCGGCATCGACCTGTGTGTCCTGGACCTGGGCCTGCCCGGCATGGACGGCCTGGAAGTGGCCCGCCGACTGCGCGCCGAGGGCCACACCGTCCCGATCCTCATCCTGACCGCGCGCGCCGACGAGGTGGACACCGTCGTAGGCCTCGACGCGGGCGCCGACGACTACGTCACCAAACCCTTCCGGCTCGCCGAACTGCTCGCCCGTGTCCGGGCCCTGCTGCGGCGCGGCGCCGCCGAGCCCGCGCAGCCGCCCGCCACGCACGGCGTGCGGATCGACGTCGAGTCGCACCGCGCGTGGATGGGCGACGAGGAACTCCAGCTCACCGCCAAGGAGTTCGACCTGCTGCGGGTTCTGGTGCGGGACGCCGGGCGGGTGGTGACTCGTGACCAGCTGATGCGCGAGGTCTGGGACACCACGTGGTGGTCGTCCACCAAGACCCTCGACATGCACATCTCCTGGCTGCGCAAGAAGCTCGGCGACGACGCGGCCAACCCCCGGTACATCGCCACGGTGCGGGGTGTCGGGTTCCGGTTCGAGAAGAGCTAGCAGCCCGTGCGTCGTCGGCTCATCCAGTCCACGCTCGCCGTGGTGCTCGTGGTCATCGCCGTGTTCGGTGTGTCCCTTGTCATCGTCGAGACGCGCACGATCAGCAACAGCGCCCAGGAACGCGTGGATTCCGAGGCGCTCCGGCTGGCCAGCATCGTGGACAGCCGGATCCTCGGCGCGGAGATCGTCGACTCGGAGGTGCTGCGCACCCAGGTCACCGAGGATCGCTACGCCGTGATCCGCATCCCGGGCGACCCGGTGATCGAGGTCGGCACCAAGCCGGCCGGTGACGTCATCCGCTCCACCGCCAAGGGCGAGGAGAGCGAGACGGTCACCGTGATGGAGCCGCGCTCGACGGTGACCCGTGAGGTTGGGCGGACGCTGCTCATCATCGGCGCCGTGGCGCTGCTCGCCGTCGTGGCCGCCGTACTGCTCGCGGTACGGCAGGCCAACCGGCTCGCCTCGCCGCTCACCGACCTCGCGGAGACCGCCGAGCGGCTGGGGTCGGGTGACCCGCGGCCCCGGCACAAGCGCTACAGCGTTCCCGAACTGGACCGGGTCGCCGATGTCCTCGACTCCTCCGCCGAGCGCATCGCCCGCATGCTCACCGCCGAGCGCAGGCTCGCCGCGGACGCCTCGCACCAGCTGCGTACGCCGCTGACCGCGCTGTCCATGCGCCTTGAGGAGATCACCCTCACGGACGACCCGGACACGGTGAAGGAGGAGGCGACGATCGCGCTGACGCAGGTCGAGCGGCTCACCGACGTCGTGGAGCGCCTGCTGACCAACGCGCGTGACCCCCGTACCGGCTCCGCCGTCTCCTTCGACCTCGACGAGGTCATCCAGCAGCAGCTGGCCGAGTGGCGGCCCGCCTACCGCAGCTCCGGCCGCGCGATCGTCAGCTCCGGCAAACGGCATCTGCAGGCGGTCGGCACCCCGGGTGCCGTAGCGCAGGTGCTGGCCGCGCTGATCGAGAACTCGCTCATGCACGGCGGCGGTACGGTCGCCCTGCGCACCCGGGTCACCGGCAACCAGGCCGTCGTAGAGGTCACTGACGAGGGTCCGGGGGTTCCGACCGATCTCGGTGCGCGGATCTTCGAGCGGACGATCAGCGGCCGTAACTCCACCGGGATCGGTCTCGCGGTCGCGCGTGACCTCGCGGAGGCGGACGGTGGACGGCTGGAGATGTTGCAGGCGCAGCCGCCGGTGTTCGGGCTGTTCCTCTCGCGCACGCCGCCGACGAAGCGGCTGCCGGCGGACGAGGAAGAGCCCACGGTCCGCTGAAGAGCGAGGTCCGGTTCAGCTGACGCGCTGTTTGGGGCGGGGCAGCGGCTGCGGCTCCGCCGGCTTAGGGAAAGCGTCGGCCTCCACGACCGGCTCCTCGGCCGGCAGCGCCTTGAACACCCAGGTGCGGTACGACCAGAAGCGGAACAGCGTCGCGATGCCGATGCCGAGCACCTTGAAGACGTTGCGCTGCAGCGAGCTGTCCCAGCCGAAGCCGTAGATCGCCGCGAACAGGACGCCGTTCTCGATCACCAGGCCGACCAGGCTGAACGCCAGGAACAGGGTGAGTTCCTTGGTGCGGGCGCTCTTGTCGCGGTCACGGTAGGTGAAGTAGCGGAAGCCGATGTAGTTGCACCCGATGGCGACGATCGTCGCGATCACATTGGCGCGCACGGCCTGCAGGCTGGTCAGATGCCACAGCAGGTTGGAGACCGCGAAGTTCACCACGGTGCCCACGATGCCCACCGCGCCGAACTTGGCGACCTCGCGCGAGAGCCGTTTGAAAGGCCCTTCGGAACCACGTTCCATGGGTGTGCAGGCCCCTGTCATCTCGGATGTCATCGCGGATTCGTCGACCCGGCCATGCTAACCATCGCTTTCCCCCGGCGCTCGTGAAGGGGCTCACAGGTCGGGAAGAGACCCGGAAAAGAACGGTAAGAGGTACGGAAATCGGGCCGCCGGCGCGTGACCGATACCCTGGGGGAGTGACGTTCCCGGTAGTCGGCATGGTCGGCGGGGGGCAGCTCGCTCGTATGACACACGAGGCGGGCATCCCGCTCGGCATCAGATTCAAGCTCCTCAGTGACACCCCTCAGGATTCCGCGGCGCAGGTCGTCGGCGATGTCGTCATCGGCGACTACCGCGACCTCGACACGCTGCGTGACTTCGCGCGGGGCTGCGACGTGATCACCTTCGATCACGAACACGTACCCACCGAGCATCTGCGCGCCCTGGAGGCGGACGGTATCCCCGTGCGCCCGGGCCCGGACGCGCTCGTGCACGCCCAGGACAAGGGCGTGATGCGGGCCAAGCTCGTCGAGATCGGTGTGCCGTGCCCGAGGCACCGCATCGTCGCCGACCCGGCGGACGTGGTCGCCTTCGCGGCGGAGGGGGACGGTTTCCCGGTCGTCCTCAAGACCGTGCGCGGCGGCTACGACGGCAAGGGTGTGTGGGTCGTCGAGTCGGCGGAGGAGGCGGCCGACCCCTTCCGTGCCGGTGTCCCCGTGCTCGCCGAGGAGAAGGTCGACTTCGTACGGGAGCTGGCGGCGAACGTCGTCCGCTCCCCGCACGGCCAGGCCGTCGCCTACCCGGTCGTGGAGTCCCAGCAGGTGAACGGCGTCTGCGACACCGTCATCGCACCCGCCCCCGACCTCGACGAGTCCCTCGCCCTCCAGGCCGAGGAGATGGCGCTGCGCATCGCCAAGGAGCTCGGTGTCGTCGGCCATCTCGCCGTCGAACTGTTCCAGACCGGCGACGGCCGCATCCTCGTCAACGAACTCGCGATGCGCCCGCACAACTCCGGTCACTGGACCCAGGACGGCGCGGTCACCAGCCAGTTCGCCAACCACGTCCGCGCGGTCCTCGACCTCCCGCTGGGCGACCCGCGCGCCCGCGCCCCCTGGACCGTCATGTGCAACGTCCTGGGCGGCGACTATCCGGACATGTACTCCGCGTACCTGCACTGCATGGCCCGCGACCCCCAGCTGAAGATCCACATGTACGGCAAGGACGTGAAGCCCGGCCGCAAGGTGGGCCACGTCAACACCTACGGCACCGACCTGGCCGACGTCCTGGACCGCGCCCGCCACGCAGCCGGCTATCTGAGAGGCACGATCACCGAATGAGCCCCGTCGCAGGACCCGTCGTCGTTGGAATCGTTATGGGGTCGGACTCCGACTGGCCCGTCATGGAGGCCGCCGCGAAGGCGCTCGACGAGTTCGAGATCGGCTACGAGGTCGACGTCGTCTCCGCGCACCGCATGCCGCGCGAGATGATCACCTACGGCGAGCAGGCCGACGGCCGCGGCCTCAAGGTGATCATCGCGGGCGCGGGCGGCGCCGCCCACCTCCCGGGCATGCTCGCCTCGGTGACCCCGCTGCCGGTGATCGGCGTCCCCGTACCGCTGAAGTACCTGGACGGCATGGACTCGTTGCTGTCGATCGTGCAGATGCCGGCCGGTGTCCCCGTCGCCACCGTCTCGGTCGCCGGCGCGCGCAACGCGGGACTGCTCGCCGCCCGCATCCTGGCCACCCACGACGAGGAACTCCTCGTCCGGATGCGGGAGTTCCAGCAGGAGCTGAACGACCAGGCCACCGAGAAGGGCAAGCGGCTGCGTGCCAAGGTCGAGAGCGGCGCGGGCGGCAGCGGCTTCGGCTTCGGGAAGTGACCGGCATGACCTCGCTGGACCGGGCCCGGGAACTGCTCCGCGAGTTCCCGGTCGTCGACGGGCACAACGACCTGCCCTGGGCGCTGCGCAAACAGGTCGGCTACGACCTCGACGCCCGCGACATCGCCGTCCACCAGAACGCGCATCTGCACACCGACCTCCCGCGCCTGCGCGAGGGCGGTGTCGGTGCGCAGTACTGGTCGGTGTACGTCCGCTCGGACCTGCCCGACCCGGTGCCGATGACGCTCGAACAGATCGACTGCGTACGGCAGTTGCTCGCCCGCTATCCGCAGGAGCTGGCGCCCGCGCTGACCGCCGCGGACATGGAGGCGGCGCGCGCGGAGGGCCGTATCGCCTCGTTGATGGGTGCGGAGGGCGGGCACTCGATCGCCAACTCCCTCGGCACACTGCGGGGGTTGTACGCCCTCGGGGTGCGCTACATGACGCTCACCCACAACGACAACGTGGCGTGGGCGGACTCGGCTACGGACGAACCGGGGGTCGGCGGGCTGTCGGCGTTCGGCCGTGCGGTCGTGCGGGAGATGAACCGCGAGGGCATGCTCGTCGACCTCTCGCACGTGGCGGCGACGACGATGCGTGACGCGCTGGACGCGTCGACGGCCCCGGTGATCTTCTCCCATTCGTCGGCGCGGGCCGTCTGCGACCATCCGCGCAACATCCCGGACGACGTGCTGGAGCGGCTGCCGGGCAACGGCGGTATGGCGATGGTGACGTTCGTGCCGAAGTTCGTGCTCCAGGCCGCCGTGGACTGGACGGCCGCGGCCGACGACAACATGCGGGCGCACGGGCTGCACCACCTGGAGACCACCGAAGAGGCGATGAAGGTCCACCGCGCCTTCGAGGAGCACCACCCGCGCCCGGTCGCCACCGTCTCCACGGTCGCCGACCACCTCGACCACATGCGCGAGGTCGCGGGCGTCGACCACCTCGGCATCGGCGGCGACTACGACGGCACGGCCTTCACGCCTGACGGCCTGAACGACGTCTCCGGCTACCCGAACCTCATCGCGGAACTGCTGGACCGCGGCTGGTCCAGGGCCGACCTGGCCAAGCTGACCTGGCAGAACGCCGTACGGGTGCTGGGCGCTGCGGAGGACGTGGCCCGGGACATCCGGGCCACGCGGGGGCCGTCCAACGCCACGATCGAGTCGCTGGACGGCTGAACGACGGGTGAGCTGCGCGGCGCGGGAGCGCCCACTCCCGCGCCGTACCCCGAACGCCCCGCCCACCAGGAAGCCCCTACGTCGGCGTGCGACGGTGACCGTACTGCCGTAACGACGTACGGAGCCCGCCATGGCCGACCTCCAGGACCAACTGCACGCGACGACCGAGGTCGGCGAGCTCGACGACTTGGTCCACGAGCCCTTTCCCGCCGGGCCCTTCCCGCCGGACAGCGCGGAACCGTACGACCCCGTCTCCGACCCGGCGGCGGAGCCTCTGGAGCGCGCGCACGCCATCCTCGCCGCGCACCCGGTCGCCGACGGCTACAGCGGGCTGCCGTGGGCGCTTCGGCATCTGCCGTGGTTCGACCTGGAGCTGGGGGAGAGTTCCGTGGACACCGATGTGCCGCGGCTGCGGGAGGGACATGTCGGCGCGCTGTTCTGGTCGCTGCATCTGCCGGAGGGGCTGGCCGGGGACCGGGCGGTCGGCGCCACGCTGGAGCAGCTCGACCTCGTGAACACCGTGGTCCGCGCCCACCCGGAAGGGCTGCGGCTGGCGTACACCGCCGGGCAGACCACCGACGTGCGCAACTGCGGCCGTATCGCCGTGCTGCTGGGCCCCGCCGGAGCGCCCGCGCTCGGCGACTCGCTGGGCATCCTGCGTTCGCTGCACGCGCTGGGGCTGCGGGTCCTCACACTGTCCGGGGTGTCCTGGGCGAGCGAGGCGGGTCTTACCCGGTTCGGCGAGGAGGTCGTGCGGGAGATGAACCGGCTCGGCGTGCTCGCCGACCTCTCCGGCGCCTCCGAGGAGACGATCCGCCGCGCGCTCGCGGCGTCCAAGGCGCCGGTGCTGTTCACCCGTTCCGCCGCCCGCACCCTGCGCCCGCACCCGGCGAACCTCTCCGACGGACTCCTCGCCGCGGTCGGCGCCGCCAAGGGCCTGTGCATGGTGCCGCTCACCGCCGAGCAGACCGGGCCGTCCGTCCGGGACGTTGCCGACCACCTCGACCACGTCCGCCGGATCGCGGGCCCGGAGTCCGTCGCCCTGTCCGGCACCTACGACGCCGGCACCGCCCACCCGCAGGACCTCGCCGACGCCTCCTGCTACCCGAACCTGTTCGCCGAGCTCCTCCACCGCGGCTGGTCCGAGCCCGACCTCGCCCTGCTCAGCTGGGGCAACGTCCAACGCGCCCTGCGCAGCGCCGACTTCACGGCCCGCGCCGCACAGCAGCGCCGCGAGCCGTCGACGGCGAAGATTGCCGAGCTGGACGGATAGATCTCCGGTCAGTGGTCGATCCGGCAGAGGCAGAACGGATGCCCTGCCGGATCGGCGTACACCCGGAAGTCCTCCTTGTCCTGCCGCTCCAACAGCCGCGCGCCGAGCGCCAGTACGGCCTTCTCGGCCGCCTCGATCTCCTCCCACGTCGACCCGGCGTCGAAGTCGAGGTGGAACTGCTGCGGCCGGTCCGCGCCCGGCCACTCCGGCGGGGTGTACCGCTCCACCCGCTGGAAGGCGATGCGCGGGCCGTCGGGGATGTCGAGGACGACCCACTCGTCGTCGGCGGCCCGGGGCGTGCCGCCCAGGACGCCGGCGTAGAAGCCGGCGAGCGCGAGCGGGTCCGGGCAGTCGATCACGGTGGAACGGAAGCGAATGGCAGTCACGAAGACCTCCTGAGTCAGCAGGCGCAGAGGCAGAACGGGTGCCCCGCCGGGTCGGCGTACACCCGGAAACTGCGCGAGCGGTTCTCGGTGTCCAGCGGGGTCGCGCCCAGCGCCAGGACGCCCTTCTCGGCCGCGTCCAGGTCCTCGACGGTCAGATCGAGGTGGAACTGCTGCGAGTCGCCGGGCGCGGGCCACTTCGGCGGTACGTGCCCGGGTGCCTGCTGGAACGCCAGCGACTGTCCGCCGGGCACCTTCAGATCCACCCACTCTCCCTCGCCCTCCACTTCGACCGTGCCGCCCAGGACCCCGGCGTAGAACGCGGCGAGCGCGCGCGGGTCGGGACAGTCCAGGACGACGACACCCAGCTCGGCGATGGCCATGACGGACTCCTTCGGGTTACCCATATGTGGCGTCAGCCGGTAACGGTTACCTCATGCTCCCGCATTGGAGGTAACGTCGCAAGCATGAGTGAGAGAGTTCCCGCGCCCGGCGACCTGGCCCTGATCGAGGCCCTGGTGAACACGCTGGACATCGAGGCGGGCGCCGACGCACTCGACACGGAGGACGGCCGGGCCCCCTTCGGACTCACGGCGCACGACGTCCCACAGGCCCGCGAACTCCGCGAGTCCCTGCGTGCCACCCTGCTCGCCCACGCGGGCCACCCCGCGCACCAGGACGTGACCCCGCTCGGCGAACTCCTCGCGCGCGCCCCGCTGTTGATCGCGCTCGACGCCCGTGACGGCTCTGCCCGCCTCACCCCCGCCGACGCGGAACCCCTGCTCTCCCGCGTCGCGGCGGCGATCGCCCAGTCCCTCGTCGCGGGCACCTGGCCGCGCCTGAAGGCCTGCGAGGCGCCGACCTGCCACTGGGCGTACTACGACCGCAGCCCGGCGGGCCGGGGCCGCTGGTGCTCGATGGCGGTGTGCGGGGCGCGCGCGAAGATGCGGCGTTACCGGGCCAAGTAGCCCTCGTCGGGGGCGACTTGAGTGGTCCTCGCGCCGAGCACGGCCCAGTGGTGCAGAATGCAGCAAGACGCCGGTCCGGCCGACTGAGCCTCGGCCGGACCGGCGTCGCCCGCCTGCGTGAGTGTTGTGCGGTGGTACGCGTGGGTCAGGCGGTGGGGCGGCCCGCCGATCTAGCCTCGGCCGGATCGGCATCCCCCTGCCCGGCCTCGTGCCCCGCGTCGCGGTGTCGCCCCCGCCTCGTCCGCCCCCCCGATCGCCTGCTACGCGGTGGGACGTCCCATCGCGCGGAACGTCCAGCCCGCCTTCCGCCACAGCTGCGGGTCGAGCGCGTTGCGTCCGTCGAGGACCACCCGGGCGCGTACGGCCTCGCCGAGCTCCGCCGGGTCCAGCTCGCGGAACTCCCGCCACTCCGTCAGGTGCAGGACGACATCGGCGCCCCGCACGGCCTCTATGGCGGTGTCGGCGTAGCCGAGCGTCGGGAACAGCCGCCGGGCGTTGTCCATGCCCTTCGGGTCGTAGACCGTGACCTGGCCGCCCTGGAGGTGGATCTGGCCGGCCACGTTCAGCGCGGGGGAGTCGCGGACGTCGTCCGAGTCGGGCTTGAAGGCCGCGCCGAGGACGGCGACCCGCTTGCCCAGGAAGGAGCCGCCGCCGAGCGCCTCGCGCGCCATCTCGACCATCTGTCCGCGCCGCCGCATGTTGATGGAGTCGATCTCGCGCAGGAAGGTGAGGGCCTGGTCGGCGCCCAGTTCGCCGGCGCGCGCCATGAACGCCCGGATGTCCTTGGGCAGGCAGCCCCCGCCGAAGCCGATCCCGGCCCGCAGGAACTTGCTGCCGATCCGCTCGTCGTGCCCGATCGCCTCCGCCAGCTTCACGACATCGCCGTCGGCGGCCTCGCAGACCTCGGCCATGGCGTTGATGAAGGAGATCTTGGTGGCGAGGAAGGAGTTCGCGGCCGTCTTCACCAGCTCGGCGGTCGGGAAGTCGGTCACCACGAACGGCGCCCCGGCCCCGACCGGCACCGCGTACACCTCGCGCAGCAGCTTCTCGGACCGCTCGCTGCGTACACCGACCACGATCCGGTCCGGACGCAGCGTGTCCTGGACGGCGAAGCCCTCGCGCAGGAACTCCGGGTTCCAGGCCAGCTCGGCATCCGCGCCGGCGGGCGCGTGCTCGGCGAGATAGGCGGCCAGCCGGTCCGCCGAACCGACCGGCACGGTGGACTTGCCGACGACCAGCGCGGGGCGCGTGAGGTGCGGGGCGAGCAGTTCGAAGGCCCGGTCGACGTACGACATGTCGCAGGCGTACTCGCCGTGCTTCTGCGGGGTGTTCGTGCACATGAAGTGGACGTCGCCGAACTCCGCGACCTCCGCCCAGTCCATGGTGAACCGCAGCCGCCCGCTGGATCCCTCGATGCCCGCGACGTGCTTGCGCAGCAGCTCCTCCAGCCCCGGCTCGTACATCGGGACCTCGCCCCGCTGGAGCATCGCGATCTTCTCGGGAACGACGTCAAGACCCAGCACCTCGAAGCCCAGCTCGGCCATGGCCGCGGCGTGCGTGGCGCCGAGATAGCCGGTGCCGATCACGGTGATCTTGAGGGCCATGGATGCTCCAGAAGGTCTACGGGCGGATGCGCGCCCGAGCATAGTCGGACGCTCTGACGGGCAACTTTCCCCCTGTCGCCAAGCTCACGTATCACTCCCGTGGGCGGGCCCCTAAAATTTGGGTTACTTAACAGTAATTAGCACCGTCATCACAGCGTCCTTGGAGCGTGAGAGACCTTGGCCGGATCGGCTGACTTCGACCTGTACCGCCCGTCAGAGGAGCACGACATGCTCCGCGACGCGATCCGCTCACTGGCCGAGGCGAAGATCGCGCCGTACGCCGCAGCGGTGGACGAGGAGTCCCGCTTCCCGCAGGAGGCGCTCGACGCCCTCGTCGCGAACGACCTGCACGCCGTGCACGTCCCCGAGGAGTACGGCGGCACCGGCGCGGACGCCCTGGCCACGGTGATCGTGATCGAGGAGGTGGCCCGCGTGTGTGCCAGCTCCTCCCTCATCCCGGCGGTGAACAAGCTGGGCTCGCTCCCGGTGATCCTCTCCGGCTCCGAGGACCTGAAGAAGAAGTACATGACCCCGCTCGCCAAGGGCGACGCGATGTTCTCGTACGCCCTCTCCGAGCCGGACGCGGGCTCGGACGCGGCCGGCATGAAGACGAAGGCGGTCCGCGACGGCGACCACTACGTCCTCAACGGCGTGAAGCGCTGGATCACCAACGCGGGCGTCTCCGAGTACTACACGGTGATGGCGGTGACGGACCCCGAGAAGCGCTCCAAGGGCATCAGCGCGTTCGTGGTCGAGAAGTCCGACGAAGGTGTCTCCTTCGGCGCCCCGGAGAAGAAGCTCGGCATCAAGGGCTCCCCGACCCGCGAGGTCTACCTCGACAACGTCCGCATCCCGGCCGACCGCATGATCGGCGCCGAGGGCACCGGCTTCGCCACCGCGATGAAGACCCTGGACCACACCCGCATCACCATCGCGGCGCAGGCCCTCGGTATCGCGCAGGGCGCCCTCGACTACGCCAAGGGCTACGTCAAGGTGCGCAAGCAGTTCGGCAAGCCGATCGCCGACTTCCAGGGCATCCAGTTCATGCTGGCCGACATGGCCATGAAGATCGAGGCGGCCCGCGCCCTGACGTACCAGGCGGCTGCCGCCTCCGAGCGCGGCGACAAGAACCTCACCTTCCAGGGCGCGGCGGCCAAGTGCTTCGCCTCGGACGTGGCGATGGAGGTCACCGTCGACGCGGTCCAGCTCCTCGGCGGCTACGGCTACACCCGTGACTACCCGGTCGAGCGCATGATGCGCGACGCGAAGATCACGCAGATCTACGAGGGCACGAACCAGGTCCAGCGCATCGTCATGGCGCGCAACCTGCCGTAACAGCACATGAGGAAGGGGGCCCTTGTCCGACAAGGGCCCCCTTCCTCATGTCACCGGTCGCGTCAGTTGCCGGAGACCGTGACCTTCTGGTCGTTGTTCAGCTCGTTCACCAGCGTCTTGACCTTCGCCTTGTCCCACAGGAGGTTGCCGCCCGTGGAGCCCGAGATCGGCATGTTCATCGAGGTGCCGTCGCCGCCGCTGACGCCCTTCATCGCCCAGAACATGGACGCCAGGTCCCAGAGCGACATGTCCTTGTCGACGGACAGCGAGTCCAGGCCGGCGCCGAGCGTCGGGTAGAGCTTGAAGGGGTTCAGCAGGGTCCCCGGGGTCGCCACCTGGTGGGCCAGCGCGGACAGGAACTTCTGCTGGTTCTTCGTGCGCTGGAGGTCGGACGCGGCGAACGCGTGCCGGGTACGGACGAAGGCCAGGGCCTCCTCGCCGTTCAGCGTCTGCTTGCCCGCCTTGAAGTTGGCGCCCGAGTACGAGTCCTTGAAGCCCTTGTCGATGGTGAGCGTGACCCCGCCGACCGCGTCCACGATGTCCGCGAAGCCGTTGAAGCCGATCTCGACGTAGTGGTCGATGTGCAGGCCCATGTTGTACTCGACGGTGCGGACGAGGAGCGTCGGCCCGTCCTCCGCGTACGCCGCGTTGAGCTTGGTCTGCCGGCCCGTGTTCGGGTACGTCTTGCCCGAGGTGGAGCCCACGTACGACGGGATCGTGACGTTCGAGTCGCGTGGCAGCGAGATCAGCGTGTCGCCGCTGGAGCCCACGTGCAGGATCATCATCGAGTCGGTGCGCTTGCCCTCGGCGGAACCGGTGTGCAGCTTCTTCTTCTCGGCGGCCGTCAGCCCCTCGCGGCTGTCGGAGCCGACGATCAGGTAGTTCGTGCCGTCGCCGCCCGCCGGCCGGTCGATCACCTTCGAGAGGTCGACGTCGCGGTTCAGCTTGGAGTCGGCCCAGAAGTAGGTGCCGACGGTGGTCACGACCAGCACGGTGACCACGGTGATCGCGGTCCACTTGATACGACGGCGCCAGTTCGGCGCGCGCCGCGGACCGCGCCCGTCGTCCGGGCCCTCGGGGCCGACCGGGCCACCGCCGCCGTAGACCTGGCCGGTGTTGTAGCCGTCGTACCCGTTGTTGTCGTAGCCGCCCTGGCCGTAGCCGTTCTGGCCCTCGTCATAGCCCTGGCCGCCCGTGTACGACGGCTGCGGCGGGACTCCGGCGCCGTACGGCGGGGCCTGCGGGCCGCGTCGTACCTGGCGCATCACGCGTGCGCTCTCCGGCTGTGCGTTCGCGCTACCGCGTCCGTACTCGTTGCCGCGGTTGCCGCCGGACCATCCCTCGGGCCAATCGTTCATGGGGCCCAGTGTGCAGGTAGCGGCCATGTCGTTTACAAGGGTCGTAGGAAAATCAGGGCACTGCTGTTGCGAAGCCAACACAAAGTCCGCAGATGTCCACCCCGGCATAGGGTGGCGGCCATGACAGACCTGCCGGGCAAGCCGACGTCCGCCTCCCGGACCACCCTCAGCCACATCATGACGAACGCCGACACGAACCTGCTGGGGACCGTGCACGGCGGTGTGATCATGAAGCTGGTCGACGACGCGGCGGGCGCGGTCGCCGGGCGGCACAGCGGCGGACCGGCCGTGACCGCGTCGATGGACGAGATGGCGTTCCTGGAACCGGTCCGCGTCGGCGACCTCGTCCATGTGAAGGCCCAGGTCAACTGGACCGGCCGGACCTCGATGGAGGTCGGCGTGCGGGTCCTGGCCGAGCGCTGGAACGAGTCGACCCCGGCCACCCAGGTCGGCTCCGCGTATCTGGTGTTCGCCGCCGTCGACGCCGACGGCAAGCCCCGGGCCGTACCACCGGTGATCCCCGAGACCGAGCGCGACGAGCGCCGCTACCAGGAGGCCCAGATCCGCCGCACCCACCGGCTGTCCCGCCGCCGCGCCATCATGGAACTGCGCGAGAAGCGGGCGGCGGAGGGCCTCGACGACTGAGGCCCGCCCGCCGACGCTGTTACAAAACACCCCACTTCACTACGAACACCCCACCTCGTCCCCGGTCACCACCCCGAACTCGCCCTGCTGCACATCCGCCGCCCGCACCCGGGTGACCTGCTTGAAGTCGCTCCCGGCGATCACCTTCAGCAGCGGCCCCTGCCCCTTCACCGCCCGCAGCTCGCTCCCGGGCAGCGCCGCCGCGAGGGACTTCGCGGACCGGTCCCAGCGGGGGTCGTAGGCGATCACCGTCCGTCGTACGGCGTGGTCGGCGGCGCTCACCGGCTGGTGCGTCGTACGGAAGCCGGTCGCCGCCAGTGCCGCGTCGACGCGCTTGCCGAGGCCGGCGGTCGCCGTCCCGTTCTCCACCTGGACCTGGATCTGCTGCGGGGCCACGTCCACCTTCACGGCATTGGCGCGCGGCGCCCGGTGCACGGTCAGCGGCTTGTCGTCGCGCAGGGACTCGAAGAGCTTCGCCGCCTTCGGCTCGTCCCACTTGAGGGTGGAGCCGATGCCCTTCACGACGTAGCCCAGCTGCCCGATGGGCACGGTGGTGAACTCGGAGGAGGACGGCGAGAAGGAGCGCATCGCGCGGCCGAGGTCGAGGAGTTCGTCGGTGCCGAAGCCCTGGTCCGCGCGGACCGAGCCGAGCACGGCGTGGGTCACGTCGCGGAACTTCAGCGGGTTCAGCAGCACCCCGGAGGAGGTGGCCTGGTCGATCAGCGCCGCCAGGAAACGCTGCTGGCGCTTCATCCGGCCGAGGTCGGAGGCTCCGTCGACGTGCCGCGAGCGGACGTACTGGAGTGCCTGACCGCCCATCAGGGTGTGCGAACCGGCGGGGAGGTCGAGGCCGGTGTAGGAGTCCTTCAGCGGTTCGGCCGTGCAGATCTTGACTCCGCCCAGCACGTCGACCGTCTTCATGAAGCTGGTGAAGTCGACCTCCAGGTAGTGGTCGATCTTCACGTGGGTCATGGACTCGACGGTCTGGACGGTGAGGTTGGGGCCGCCCTCCGCGTAGGCCGCGTTGAGCTTGATGGGGTGCGCGGGACGGCCCTGGACCCCCGGTACCTCGGCGTAGGAGTCACGCGGCAGGCTGACCACGCTGGCCCGCTCCCGGTCCTCCGAGATGTGCACGATCATGATGGTGTCGGTGCAGTGGCAGGGGGCGCCGCCGAGGTGGTACCTGTGCCGCTCCGCCTCGGTGATTTTGTCCCGCCCGTCGGTGCCGACCAGCAGGACGTTCATGCCGTTGCCCGCCCGCGGCCGGTTCTTCATGTCCTTGAACGGGTCGACGCGGGCGATGTCCGCGTCGAGGCTGCTGACCACCGCGTGCCCGATCCCGGCGGACGCGAGCACCACCACGGACAGCGTCGTCGCCGCCCGCATGGCCCAGCGCGGCTTCTTCGGCCGTACGGGGGGCCGCGGGCGGCGCTGTGGGGGACGGGCGGCGGGGGAGCGGCGGGGCGGCGTGGGCATGGGGGACACCTCCGCGAGGGCCGTACGTGGGATCTTGAGCACCGTAGGCCCATACGATCTGATACCGCCGCAGCCGCCCGGGCGGGGCGCGTCCGTGTCCCCCGTTCGCGGTAACGTGAGCCCTCTATGAACGCCAAGCCCGACGTGCGGCTCCCCGCCGTTTCTGTGATCATGCCCGTCCTCGACGAGGAGCGGCATCTGCGTGGAGCCGTCCAAGCGATCCTCGCGCAGGAGTACGCCGGCGAGATGGAGGTCGTGCTCGCCCTCGGTCCCTCGAAGGACCGCACGGACGAGATCGCGGCCCAGCTCGTGGCCGAGGACCCTCGCGTCCACACCGTCCCGAACCCGGCCGGCCGCACCCCCGCCGCCCTCAACGCCGCGATCAAGGCCTCCCGCCATCCGATCGTCGTCCGCGTCGACGGCCACGGCATGCTCTCCCCGAACTACATCGCCACCGCCGTACGGCTCCTGGAGGAGACCGGCGCGCAGAACGTCGGCGGCATCATGCACGCCGAGGGCGAGAACGCCTGGGAGGACGCGGTCGCCGCCGCGATGACCTCGAAGATCGGCGTGGGCAACGCGGCCTTCCACACGGGTGGAGAGGCCGGGTCCGCCGAGACGGTCTACCTCGGTGTCTTCCGCCGCGAAGCCCTCGAACAACAGGGCGGCTACAACGAGGAGTTCATCCGCGCCCAGGACTGGGAGCTGAACTTCCGCATCCGCGAGGCCGGCGGCCTGATCTGGTTCTCGCCGGAGCTGAAGGTGTCGTACCGCCCCCGCCCGTCGGTGAAGGCCCTCGCCAAGCAGTACAAGGACTACGGCCGCTGGCGGCACGTCGTCGCCCGCTACCACGAGGGCTCCATCAACCTGCGCTACCTCGCCCCGCCGACCGCCGTGTGCGCGATCGCGGCCGGTTTGGTGATCGGCGCGGTCCTGACGCCCTGGGGCTTCCTGATCCCCGGCGGCTACCTCGCGGCGATCGCGCTCGGCTCCCTCCCGGCGGGCAGGGGCCTCTCCCTGAAGGCCCGCCTGCAGATCCCGGTCGCCCTCGCCACCATGCACATGTCCTGGGGCTACGGCTTCCTCACCAGCCCCAAGTCCCTTGCACGCAGGGTGATCGCGTCCCGGCGCCCCGCGGTACTCAGCCCGACCGGCAGCTGAGCACCGCGGGCGTCCCGCCCGAGAACCGCTCAGCCCTCCTGGGCCCTACGACGCCGCTTCCGCGACCTGACGACGGCGACTACCGAGGCCACGACGACGAGCATCACCATGTCCTCGGCCAGCGTCTCCAGCGCGCTCGCGACGGAGTGGCCGAAGGCGACGGCGGTCGCGAAGTGCGCGATCGCGACGGCGACGAGCCCGAGGACGACCTCGGTCCCCCAGGGCCGCCCCGGCAACGGTCCGCTCACCAGACGTAGTTCGGGTCGACGTGCATACAGGCCGTGGTGTCCGAGCCGTTGAGGGCGTCGGCCGATGTCGGGGTCGTGTCGTCCGAGGCCGGTGCCTTGTACTTGGTGCCGGTGCTCCAGTCCGCGCCGACGACCAGGGTGACCCCGGAGACGCTCGTCGACTTCTTCACCGCGCTCGTCGGGATGCCGAGCGCCTTGGCGACCCGCTGGGCGTCGCCCTCCAGATCGGCGCTCGGATAGCGGACGACCGTCGTGGCCTCGCTGAGGATCGCCGACGAGTCCGCCACCGCCTCCTTGAAGCCCTTGCCGACGAGGAGTCCGGCCACCGCGGTCGCCCGGCCGCGCACCGCGCCCGTCGTGCTGGTGCGGGTGCCGTTCTCCACCTGTACGGCGATCTTGTCGTCGGCGGCGGCCGGATCGGTGGACGCCTGCACGGTCGTGGTCTTCTTCTTGTCCTTGCCGTCCAGCGCGATGTCCTCGCGGACCAGCCGGAACAGCTGCTCCGCGTCCGTCGCCTTCGGCACCACCCGGCCACTGCTGCCCGAGTACACCCACGGCATCGTCGTCATGGTGATCCGCTTGGTCGGAACCTTCTTCAGTTCCTTGCTCAGGTCGTAGAGCTTGGCGACCGTCCCGAGGTCGTTGTCGACCGTGATCGCCTTCGTGGCCGTCTCGGCGAGGCTGCGCAGCTTGGCCGGGTTGCTCAGCGTGGCGTTCTCGCGCAGCTGGCGGACCATCGAGTTCATGTACTGGTGCTGCGCCTTGGTGCGGGCGATGTCGGTGTCGTCCTCGAAGCCGTAGCGGGTGCGCAGCCACTGCAGGGCCTGCTTGCCCTTCACGGACGTGGTGCCCTTCTTCAGCTTCAGGCCCGAGCCCTTGCCGGAGGAGGTGTGCGAGTAGATGTTGGCGTCCACGCAGACCGGTACTCCGCCGATCGCGTCCGCCATCGACACCACACCCGAGAAGTCGACCATCATGAAGTGGTCGATGTGGATGTCGGTCAGCTTCTCCCAGGTCGCCACCGTGCAGCCGGGGCCGCCGCGGCCCAGGGAGTCGTTCGTGATGACGTTCGTCTCGGCCGCGTACGTCTTCTTGGTGTCCGGGTCCGTGCACTTGGGGATGTCCACCAAGGTGTCACGGGGCATGCTCACGACCGACATGTTGGAGCGGTCGGCGGAGACGTGCAGCAGCATCTGGACGTCGGCGCGGGCCGGTGTCCCGAAGGTGTCCTTCGCGCCGCCGAGCTTCTGGTTCTCCGCGGAGTCCCGCGCGTCCGAACCGATCAGCAGGATGTTCAGCGGGGTCTGCCCGGCCGCGTTGGCCTTGGACGCGGCGGCCCGGTCCTTCTCGTCCCCGAGGTTCAGGGGGTCTTTGTTGATGTTGTCGTTGAGGTGCTGGTAGTAGAGGTATCCGGCGCCGGCCGTCCCGAGTATGACCACCGCGAGAACGATCGCCGACCAGCGCAGCGCCCGGCGTCTGCCGCCCTTGCGTCTGCCCCCGCCGTCCGCCCGTCTCTTCCCGTCCGCCGGCGTGAGCGACATCGTGTCCTCAACCGCCGGCCCCTCCCCACGCACGCTGCTCTGAGTCAAGTCCCCACCCCTCCCACGCCGCGCCCCTGACGCACGGGTCCGCCCCGCGCCCTGTTAGACGCGGAACGGACCCGTGTGGTCACTTACTTGGCGCACTCAACCTTGTCCGCCGTGGACTTCTGGACCCCCTCCGGCGTCGACCCCGCGGTCGAGGTGAGCGGGACGCCGGCTCCCTTGAAGTCCTTGCCCAGGGTCAGCGTCATCGCCGGGAGTCCCTGGGAGTTCTGCACACTCTTGCCCGGCTTCATCGCGGACCCGGAGAGGCCCATGATGGCGGCGAGCCGTCGAGCCTGGTCCGCCTGGTCGGGTGCGTACTCAAGAGTCGTCTTCGCGAGCGCCGCCGGAGCGTTGCCCGCGTTCTCGGACTTGAGGACGCCCTCATCATTCTGCAGCCACGTAAGAGTTTCCTGTGCGCTGCCGGCGACGGCCCCTCCGTTGAGGATCCGCACCCGCACCGCGGAGGCGGCGGACTTGGTGCCCTTGAGCCGGGCGGCCACGGCGGCCTTCTCCTTCGCGGCCTTCTGCTTGACCGCGGTGAAGGAGGTGTCGCTCTTGATGAGGGAGAACACCTGCGGGGCGGTCGTGTTGTTGAGGACGACCGTCACCGGGGTCTTCTCCGCCGGGTTGTCGACGACCGGCACGGTGGTGAAGGTGAGGTTCTTCGGGTTGAGCTTGCCCAGTTCGAGACCGAGGTCCTTCAGCTTGCCGATGGAGTCGAGGTTCTCGTCGACGGTCAGGGCCTTGGTGCCGGCCTCGGCCAGCTTCAGCATCTTCGAGGGGCTGGTGAGCGTGGAGTTGGACTTCAGCTTCCGCATCAGCGCGCTGAGGAACTGCTGCTGGAGCGTGATCCGGCTCAGGTCACCGCCGAAGCCCACCGAGTGCCGGGTCCGCACGAAGGCCAGCGCCTGCTCGCCCGTGAGATTGTGCGTGCCCTTGGACAGCTTCAGGTGCGAGTCCGAGTCGTCGATGTTCTTCGCGAGACAGACCTCGACCCCGCCGACCGCGTCCGTCAGCGTCTTCACGGCGTTGAAGTCGGCCACCATGAAGTCGTCGGGCTGGATCCCGGTCAGCTCGGTGACCGTCCGCACCGTGCAGCTCGCCGTACGGCCGTCCTGGCCGAGGCTGGTGTTGAAGCGGACGCCCGTCGAGCCCGGGATGACCTTGGACGTGCCGTCCGACTGGGCCGTCTGGCAGTCCGGGACGTCGGTGATCAGGTCACGGGGGATGCTCAGCGCGGTCGCGTTCGAGCGGTCCTTGGACACGTGCAGCAGGATCGTGGTGTCCGCGTGGCCGACGCTGCCGGCGTCGCCGTAGCCCTCGTTGCCCGCGCCCGTGCGCTTGTCGGTGCCGATCACCAGCAGGTTGATGGCCTTGCCCTTGCTGAAGCCGCCGGTGCTCGCGCCGTCGTCGGAGACGGCCGTGATGTTGTCGTTGAGGTGCTTGATGTAGAGGTATCCGGCCGCCGAGACGGCGACCAGCACGAAGGCCAGACCGCCGCCGGTCCACATCAGGATCTTCTTGCCCTTGGCCTTCTTCTTCACCGGCCGGCGACCGCGCCGGGCGGGTGGTTCCTCGGGCGCGCCCCGCCGTCTGCGCGGCGCCGGCACCTCACGCCCGGGGCTCTTCGGGACCGTCTCCCGCTCCGGAGCCACCGTGCTGTTGCGCACAGTGGCTCTACGGGGCCCCGGCACCGCTGACTGCGGTGTGGAAGGAGTCAGTCGCAGTTCGTATTCACCAGTGTTCGGATTGAGTACCCACTGGTCTGCGGGGTCGATGTTGTCCGCCCGCCCACGGCCTTGCGCGTCCACGGTTTACCGAATCCTCCGTCGGGGCCACGCGGCGCCTTCCCCCTGCAGGCGCTCGGGTCTCGTTCATCCGATGCGCAAGCACACCGGATCGCTCACACTATCCGGCCAGTTGAGCGTCAAGTGACGGCGGTGACAAATTCCACGTCCCTACAACCGGTCAATCCGCCCTATTTTTCGGAACAAAAGTTCGTCGACTTGGTGCGCGCTTTACCCGCAGCCGTCTTCGGCGGCGGTGTTCCCGCGAAATGTCGGCGCGGGCGTGGCCCCCGAACCGGCCGCCGGAATAAGGGTGTTTGCACCGGAATCCCGTGGAACTTCGGGAACTTCCCCGGCCACCGCGACCGTCGCGTCCGTGCGAATCCGGGCGAACAGCTTTTCGGCCTCGGGCTCCACGAGTTGGTCGCGATTCGCGTTGTAGATGTACGACTCCCGTGGAACGGTAAGGAATTGCACATGTTCGGTGGGGATGTCCCGTACGCCGCGCACCAGTTCGTACAGACCGCGCAGACTCGCGAGATCCGGATCGGTCGTCAGCGACGAGGTGGCCGCGTCCAGCACCGGATACAACTTCGCCGGATTGAACAGCACATCGTCGCTCTGCACCTTGTTGACGAGCGCGCCCAGGAATCGCTGCTGACGGTCCATCCGGTCGGTGTCACTGCCGTTCCCCAGCGACTTCCGCGCCCGCACGTACCCCAGCGCCTGCTCCCCGTCGAGCGTGACCCGCCCCGCCGGCAGTCTCAACCTGGCGGCCTTGTCACGAATAGGAGCCTTGAGACAGACCTCCACCCCGTCCACGGCATCGACCATGTCCTTGAACCCATGGAAGTCCACCACCATGTGATGGTCGATCCGCACGTTCGTCAGCTTCTCCACGGTCCGGATCGTGCACCCCGAACCCCCCACCTGGAACGCGTAGTTGAACATCGCGAACATCGGCTCGGTCCGCGTCCCGTCCGGCCGCAGACACCCCGGCACGTCCACCATCAGATCCCGCGGCAACGACACCGCCGTGGCGCTGCGCCGGTCGGCCGCCAGATGCAACAGGATCGTCGTGTCCGACCGCTCGGTCCCCGAGTCCCGCCCGTACTCCGCGTTCCCGTCCCCGGACCGCGAGTCGGACCCGATGAGCAGAATGTTCTGCGCCCCCTTCACGAGGGCGGTCGGCCGCTCCTTCTCGTACCGGGCGAGCTCGGCCGCGGCGGCGTTGTCCGGCGTGATGTTCCCGTCGAGCTTCACGTAGACGGCCCACCCGGCCCCCACGGCCCCGAGAACGACCACCCCGACCCCGACCCCCACCCCGCGCACCCACCGCCGACGCCGCCGCCGTATCAGCCCCGCCCCGGACGCGGAAGCCCCCGCACCCGGCCCGAGAACCCGTCCTGCGGTGTCGTCGAACACGTGCGGTTCCACCCCTCATGGCCGTCGCGGGAGTGCGTGGTTCTGCTTCTACGACCATGGCGTGGATGGGGTGGGGGAGGCGGGCGTTACTGGCCCATCCGGGTGACTGGATGCACCTGGGGGCGCGGGGAACTGCGCGACCGGCCACAACGGACCCCCACCCGCCGTACGACCCCCGCTACCCCCTTCAGAGGCGCGTAACGGTCACCCGCTCACTCTCAACGCGCTTGGCCAAGGACTCCTCACCCAGCTGATCGAGATTCCGGCACAACACCACGGACCCCCCAGAGGCGAGCGGCCCGTACAACCCCGCGCTCAGCCCGTCCCACGTGTCGTACGGCAGCCCCGACAACACCCGGGCCCCCACCTCCCCATCGGCCCGAGCCCGCTCGACAACCTGCGCGCCCGTCAACTCGACCCCACCCACGACCAGCGCGGGCTCCTCGGCATCGACCGCCGAGAACGCGACGAACCGATCCCCCTGACTCGGCACCTCGACCGCATAGTCGGCAAACCCGGCCGGAGTCTGCGGAAACCGCCCCCCAAGAGGCCGCAACGCAAGAGCGACCCGCTCCCCACGACAAGCCCGAGCCGCGTCCAACGAGTCGGGCCCACTGACCACCACGTCGGCCGCCGCAGGATCCCCGCCCACGTCCGCGACAGCCCCCACCGACGAACAGGCCAGCAACCACACCGCCGTCTGCCAGTGCGCCGGCAGCAACAACGCGACCCGATCACCGGGCCCGGCACCGAGATCCCCCTGAAGGAGATTCGCGGTCTTGGCCACCCAATTGGCGAAGGTGGCCACGGACAATTCGACACGTTCCCCCGTGGCGTCGTCGTAGAAGGTCACCAGGGGGCGGCCGGGATCCGCGGCGAGCGCGGAACGCAGCAGGTCGGCAGGGGTGCGATCGGTGGCGTTCACCCGCGAAAGCGTACGCGGGCGCGCGACCGTGCGCGGAGCGCGGGACCACCGGTTCGGGCGAACGGCAGCCGACGGTCCGTCAGATCCCAAATAGACAGATATGTATGACTATGTTCAGGATCAGGGGCATGCGTGGATTTCTTGCTTCCTCGATCGGCGTCACCTGCGCCGCCGCACTGGCCCTCCCGCTCACCCTGCCCGCAGCGGCCGCGCCGACCAAGGCTCCGGCTCGGGCGGTACAGCCGACGAGCGGCGCGAGATCCGCGCCGACCGCCGCCGAACCGGACCTGCCCGGCAGCACCCAGTCGCTGCCCCTCGCCCCCACCACCCGCGACCGCACCCTGGGCGCGGCCCCCGAACAGGGCCTGACCCGGGACGACGTCCACCGCTTCTCCCTCGTCGGCGTCACCTGGACCGACCCGGACACCGAACTGCGCGGCCGGGTCCAGGTCCGCACCCGGGCCACCGGCACCGGTGAGTGGTCCGGCTGGCAGGACGTCGACACCCGCAACGAGGACCACGGCGCCGACCCCGGCACCGCCGAACGCGACTCGGGCCACGTCCACGGCTCCACGGCCCCGCTGTGGGTGGGCGACTCGGACGCGGTGGACGTACGCGTAAGAGCGGACCGCGCCACGACACGGGCCGTGGAACCCCAGGCGTCCGCGCTCCCCACCGGCCTGCACCTGGAACTCGTGGACCCGGGCGCCGAACCCCCGCCCGCGGGCGCCCGCCCGACCGCCCGCCGCGCCGCCGTGCTGCCCCTCGCCGCCGCCGAGCTCCCGGCGCTGAGCCGGGCGGCCACCGAGCGGGAGGCGGTCGCGATGTACGGCCGGTCCCAGCCGTACATCGGGCCGCGCCCGCGCATCATCACCCGGCGCGGCTGGGGCGCCGACGAGAAGCTGCGGGAGAAGGGGTTCGTGTACACGAAGAAGGTCAAGGCGGTCTTCGTGCACCACACCGCCTCCGGCAACAACTACAGCTGCTCGCAAGCCTCTTCAGTCATTCGTGGTATCTACCGCTACCACGTCGAGAGCAGTGGCTGGCGCGACATCGGCTACAACTTCCTCGTGGACAAGTGCGGAAACATCTACGAGGGGCGCGCCGGGGGAGTGGCGAAGCCGGTCCTGGGCGCGCACACCCTCGGTTTCAACACGAACAGCATGGGGATCGCCGTCCTCGGAACCTTCGGCACCGCCAAACCGTCCTCGGCGGCAGTGACGGCCATCGCCCGCCTCGCCGCGTGGAAGCTCGGGCTCTACGGAGTCAATCCGCGCGGCAAGACATACCTGAAGTCCGCTGGTGGCAATCTCTACCGAAAAGGAAAGAACGTACGACTCAACGCGATCTCCGGCCATCGGGACGGTTTCGCCACGGAGTGCCCAGGACGGCAGCTCTACGGCAAGCTCGGCTCGGCCCGTTCCACGTCGGCCCGGTTCCAGGGCCGCTGAGGGAGCGGACCGGGAGGGGAACCGGGGTTCTGCATAGACTGGCCGGCCGAAACGGACAGTTCGGCCGGTCCCGGCAGGAAGCAGAGACGACAGGTGACAGAAGCGATCCTCCTGGTCGGCGGCAAGGGCACCCGGCTGCGCCCCCTCACGGTGCACACCCCGAAGCCGATGGTCAGGGCGGCGGGGGTGCCGTTCCTCACGCATCAGCTGGCGCGGGCGAGAGCGGCGGGCGTGGAACACATCGTCCTGGCCACTTCCTATCTGGCGGAGGTGTTCGAACCGCACTTCGGTGACGGTTCGGCCCTCGGCCTCCACATCGAGTACGTCACGGAGGACGTGCCCCTCGGCACGGGCGGCGCGATCCGCAACGTGGCCTCGCGCCTCCACTCGGCCCCCGACGACCCGGTCCTGATCTTCAACGGCGACATCCTGACCGGCCTGAACATCAGGGCGCTCGTGGACACCCACGAGGCGACCGGCGCGGACGTCTCCCTCCACCTCACGAAGGTGACGGACCCGCGTGCCTACGGCCTGGTCCCGACGGACGACACCGGCCGAGTCCTGGCCTTCCTGGAGAAGCCCCAGACCCCCGAGGAGATCGTCACCGACCAGATCAACGCGGGGGCGTACGTCTTCCGCCGCTCGGTCATCGACACGATCCCGGCGGGCCGCCCGGTGTCCGTGGAACGCGAGACGTTCCCCGACCTCCTCGCCGCCGGCGCCCACCTCCAGGGCCTGGTGGACTCGACGTACTGGCTGGACCTGGGCACTCCCGCGGCCTTCGTCCGAGGCTCGGCGGACCTGGTCCTGGGCCGCGCCCCGTCCCCCGCGATCCCCGGCCGCTGCGGCGACCGCCTCGTCCTCCCCACGGCCCGCGTCGCCCCCGACGCCAAGCTGACCGGCGGCACGGTGGTGGGCGAGGGCGCGTTCGTCGCGGAGGGCGCGCGGGTCTTCGGCTCGACGATCCTCCCCGGCGCCGTCATCGAACCCGGCGCCGTCATCACCGACTCCCTCATCGGCACCCGAGCCGTCGTCGGCGAACGCTCCGTCCTCACCGGCACGGTCATCGGCGACGGCGCGATCATCGGCGCCGACAACGAACTCCGCGACGGCATGCGCGTGTGGTGCGACGCACGGATTCCGGCGGGGGCGGTGCGGTTCTCTTCCGATCAGTAGTTCGTGCGGGTGGGGAGGGGCGCCCTTCCAGGGGCTGAGCCCCCGGACCCCCACCCACCCGCACGCTCACAACTTCCCGATGTCCCCGCGAGGCATCTTCGGCGCCCGTCGCGCCGGAGTCCGCCCGCTCAGCAGAATCAACCGCGCCGCCCGATGCCGCTGCCCCGCATACGGCTCCAGCAACGACAACATCACCGCGTCGTCCGCGTCCCGGTCCCCGGCCAGCGCCCACCCCACGATCCCCGGCAGATGCAGATCCCCCACAGTCACCGCGTCCGCCGCCCCATGACTCCGCTGCACGGTCTCCGCGGACGTCCACGGCCCCACCCCCGGTACGACCTCCAGCCGGGCCCGCGCCTCCTCCGCCGGCATCGACACCGCCTGCTCCAGCCGCGCGGCGACCCGTACGACACGCAGGATCGTCGACGCCCGCTTGTCGTCGACCCCGGCCCGGTGCCACTCCCAGGACGGAATCAACGCCCACGCGCGCGGCGCCGGCATCACCCACATCCGCCCGCCGACGGGCCCCGGTGCCGGCGATCCGAACTTCCGCACCAGCGACCGCCAGGCCCGATACGCCTCGTCGGTCGTCACCTTCTGCTCCAGCACCGACGGAATCAACGACTCCAGCACCAGCCCGGTCCGCGTCAGCCGCAACCCCGGCCGCCGATGCTGAGCAACAGCGACCAGCCGATGCCGAGGCACGAACGCGTCCGGGTCGTCGGCGGCCCCGAGCATCTCCGGCAACCGCTCCAACAGCCACTCGCCCCCCGGCCCCCAGGCCTCCCCGCGCACCTCACCCCCGTGCGCGGCCACCCGCAGGGTCCCCGGCCCGACCGGCGTGAGACTGGCCCGCCACACCGACCCGTCCGCGTCCACCCGAAACGTCGGATCCCCGGGCCCCCGCCGCAACGGCCCTAGCACCAGCCCGAGATCGAGCGGCCACTCCGGCACCCACCTCCGCACCCGCCCAGGGGCAGCAACCTGCCGAGGTACACCGCCGGGTACGGCGACATGCCCACCCCGCACGGTCGTACGAGTGGGCCGAGGAGCGAAACGTCCGGCCACGGTGAGATCCAGGGGTGAGGTGAGTTACCTGAAGAGTCTGACGAGCCTAGACCTACAGGGGCGCGGGACTGTATCGATATGCGGCTCCGCCGCGTGGGCGTGCTCAGCAACAAACGACCCGCCCCGCAACCGGGACGAGCCCCCGCGGCGATTCACCGCACCTCGACAAAAGCCAACGCATCCCGCTCAGCCCGAGCCGGGGGCTCACCCGCCGCATGCCCCACAGCCACCGCCCCCATCGGATCCCACCCCTCCGGCAGCCCCAACACCTCCCGCACGACATCCCGGCAGAACATCGTCGAAGACACCCACGCCGACCCCAACCGCTCCCCGGCAAGCGCCACCAGGAAGTTCTGCACCCCCGCCCCCGCGGCCACCACGAACATCTCCCGCTCGGCCCCGTCCCGCCGCGCGTCCCCGTACGTGTGGGACCCGTCCATGACGAGACACGGCACCACGAGATACGGCGCCCCGCGCAACACGTCCCCGCGCCGCACCCGCTTCGCGATGGACTCCTCGGACTTCCCGTCCCGCCGCAGATCCGCGACCCACGCGTCCCGCATCGCGTCCAGCAACCGCGTCCGAGACTCGGCCGACTCCAGCAGCACGAACCGCCACGGCGTCGTGTGATGCGGCGCCGGCGCGGTCACCGCCGCGGCCACGGCCCGCCGTACCGCACCGGGGTCGACCGGCTCATCGGTGAAGGCCCGCACGGTACGACGCTGGGTCACCGCTTCGCGTACCGCCTCCGACGTCCCCAGCCGGAACATGTCGTCGCGCCCGCCCCGCACCATGGCCCGCGCCCCCGCCCCGTCGCCCTCGGAGGTCACGACGTGCGGCAGCCCCCGCACCACGGCGACCGGCAGCCCCGCGGCCTTGCCCTTCACCAGATCACCGGCGGCGGCCAGCTCGTCCGCCGTCGCCACGACCGTCGCGCTGAGCGGATTGCCGTAGGCATCCGTGCCTCCGCGCAGATCGTCCAGTACGTGTACGCCCGCGGCGCCGATCGCCACATCCGTGAGCCCCGTGCGCCAGGGCCGCCCGAAGGTGTCGGTGACGACGACCCCCACGTGGACGCCGAGCGAGTCCCGCAGCCCGTCGCGGATCGCGCGCGCGGACGCGTCCGGGTCCTCGGGCAGCAACAGCACTGTCCCGGCAGGGGTGTTGGAGGCGTCGACCCCGGCGGCGGCCATGATCAGCCCCTGCCGGTTCTCCACGATCCGCAGGGGACCGCGCCGCGCCACGACCCGTACGGTCTCGGCGTCGATCGCGGCCTCCCGGTCGGCCGCCTCGACGATCCGCCCCTCCGCCTTGGACACGATCTTCGAGGTGACGAGGAGCACGTCCCCGTCGACGAGCCCGGGCTCGGCGGCGGCGATCAGCTTGGCGAGGTCGTCCCCGGCCGCGACCTCCGGCATCCCGGGCACGGCCCAGACCCGGTATCCCTCCACGGGCGGTACCTCGCTCATGCGGCGCGCACCTCCTCCGCGAGCGCCAGCGCCTCCCGCGCCATCCGCGCGGTCGCCTCGGTGTCGGTCATCATCAGCGGTACGGCCCGGCAGCGGATCCCGGCCGCCTCGACGTCCGGTACGGAGGCGGCGTCCACGGTGTCGACGAGCCAGCCGTCGAGCAGCCCCGAGCCGTAGTGCTCGGCCACCGCGGTCGCCGTGGACTCCACGCCCACCGCCGCGAGCACCTTGTCGGCCATCCCGCGCACGGGCGCGTCCCCGACGATGGGGGAGAGGCCGACCACGGGCACCCCGGCCTCGGCGATCGCCTCCCGGATGCCGGGCACGGCAAGGATGGTGCCGACGGACACGATCGGGTTGGACGGCGGGAAGAGGATGACGTCCGCCTCCGCGATCGCCTCCAGGACGCCGGGCGCGGGCTTGGCCTGCTCGGCCCCGACCGGTACGACGGCCTCGGCGGCGACCGAAGCGCGCAGCCGTACCCAGTACTCCTGGAAGTGGATCACCTTGCGCTCGCCGTCCAGCTCGACGGCGACATGCGTCTCGACGCGGTCGTCCGTCATGGGGATCAGCCGCACCCCCGGCTGCCAGCGGTCGCACAGCGCCTCGGTGACCGCGCTCAGCGGATACCCGGCGCCGATCATCTGCGTCCGCACGATGTGCGTGGCGAAGTCCCGGTCGCCGAGCCCGAACCACTCCGGCCCGACCCCGTACGCCCCGAGCTCCTCCTTGAGGTGGAAGGTCTCGTCGGCACGGCCCCAGCCCTGCTCCTCGTTGATGCCGCCGCCGAGCGTGTACATCACCGTGTCGAGGTCCGGGCAGACCTTCAGCCCGAAGAGGTGGATGTCGTCCCCCGTGTTGCCGATCACCGTGATGTCCGCGTCCGGCACGGCCTGCTGAAGACCGCGCAGGAACCGGGCACCACCGATACCTCCTGCAAGAACCACAATGCGCATGGGCACAAGTCTTGCAGGCGGGTACGACAACGCGTCAGGCAGTCACGGCATCGACGGTCTCGGACCCGGTGCGGCGCGCGCAGGCGGTGTGCATCGGCATCTCGGTGAGGCCGGGGAAGTAGACGTGCAGGCTTATGGCCGGTTCGAGGGTGTCGTTGACGACCTCGTGGACGTACCCCGGCGCGAACACCCGCTGCGCGCCCGCCCCCAGCGCGCGCGTGCCCCGCTCGGTGCGCTCGGTCAGCGTGCCGTCCAGGACGGTCAGCACACCGGAGGAGGGGCCGTGGTCGTGCAGTCCGCTGCCCTGTCCGGGCACCCAGGACAGCAGCCACACCTCGTAGCCGGGGCCGGTGCTCAGCCGGTGGTACCAGCGGGTCGTCGCGTCGTACTCGACGAGGTGTTCCCACTGGGCGCGGTCGGCGGCGATCGAGCGCGCCAGGCCGACGAACTCGGCCACCGTGGCCGGGTGTTCGCGCCGGGCCTGGAGGAGGTGCGGGACTTCGAGGATGTCGCCGGCGATCTGGAGGTCGCTGTCGCTGTTCATGGGGGTGTGGTGGTTCCTCGGCGTAAGAAGTAACGGCGGGGGATGGGTGTCACCAAAAGAAGAGCAAGCAAGTGGGGCCGGAGCGCGTAGGGCTCAACAGCCGGAACAGCAACAACAGCTGCAGCGAGCGTGGGCAGCACCGAGGGACCCGGCGGAGCGGGTCGAGGTGAGTGCCAAGTTCGCGAGCATGCCCACAAGAACATCGGTTCACACCCGCACTGTCAACTCGACGCCCGGTATGTGGGACATGTTTCACCTCATCCGGTTCATCTGAGAGGTGAAAGGTTTGTTCAGGAGGCTATCGGGACACATGGCGCACAACCGGGCGCACAAACCCCGTGGAACGAGATCGAACTCCTGAGCGTCCTCCCCCGTACAGGCCCTGTCTCGGGGTAGGAGGCCCACGAGGGTCTCCGCTGCCTGTCAAGGTTTATGCCGATTTGAACACTTTCCGCTAGGCCTTGGTTCCGCAGAGTGAATAAGGGGCCCAATAGCAGATCTCGGCTTGACTCGCCCGGAGCAGCACACTTGTAATTTCACTCGTGTCGTTCAGCCGACATCGGTAACGGCTACATCACGGGGACGCGAAAGACAGACGAGGGGCGCACATGACCGAGCTGGTGCAGCAACTGCTGGTCGACGACGCGGACGAGGAACTCGGCTGGCAGGAGCGCGCGCTGTGCGCCCAGACCGACCCCGAGTCCTTCTTTCCCGAGAAGGGCGGCTCCACCCGCGAGGCCAAGAAGGTCTGCCTCGCCTGCGAGGTCCGCTCCGAGTGCCTCGAATACGCCCTCGCCAACGACGAACGCTTCGGCATCTGGGGCGGCCTGTCCGAGCGCGAACGCCGCCGGCTGAAGAAGGCCGCCGTCTGAAACCGCACGGCACACCTCGGGACATACCTCGGGACCTACCTCGGGACCTACTGAACGGCCCGTCGCGACTGGGTTATCCACAGGCGGCGGGCCGTCGCTGTGCCCAGCCGATAGTGTGGGCGCTCGTCCGAGACGTACCGCAGTCCCCTCGGGACGCATGCGTCCACCGCAGTCCATCGAACCGGGGCCCGTACCTCGATGTCCGTGCACAGCCACACGGCAGCCCAACACGACGCTGCCACTCCTGAGTTCCCGCGTCACGTAGTCACCGCGGTGCTCGTCTCCCACGACGGCGCCCGCTGGCTGCCCGACGCGCTCGCCGGGCTGCTCGGCCAGGAACGCCCCGTGCAGAGCGTCATGGCCGCCGACACCGGCAGCGCGGACGACTCCGCCCAGTTGGTCACCGACACCCTCGGCGCCGACCGCGTGCTGCACCTCGCCCGCCGCACCGGCTTCGGCCAGGCCGTCGAGGAGGCCAACCGCACCGCCCCTGTGCTGACCCCGGACGACCTGCCGTACCTGAAGCGCCCCAGCGGCTGGGACCCCGTCACGCGCACCTGGCGCGACGACGCCTACGACATGCCGGAGCTCCCGCACGGCGAGCCCGTCCAGTGGCTGTGGCTGCTGCACGACGACTCCGCCCCGGAGCCCGACGCCCTGGCCCAACTGCTGCGCGTGGTGGACCAGGAGTACGAACTCGGCCGCGAGGACGTGGCCGTCGTAGGGCCGAAGCTGCGCGGCTGGTACGACCGCCGGCAGCTCCTGGAGGTCGGCGTCACCATCGCCCACTCCGGGCGCCGCTGGACCGGCCTGGACCGCCGCGAACAGGACCAGGGCCAGCACGACCACGTACGGCCCGTGCTGTCCGTGTCCACCGCCGGCATGCTGATCCGGCGCGACGTCTTCGACGAACTCGGCGGCTTCGACCGCCGGCTGCCCCTGATGCGGGACGACGTCGACCTGTGCTGGCGCGCCACCGCCGCGGGCCACCGCGTCCTGGTCGCCCCCGAGGCGGTCGTACGGCACGCCGAGGCGGCCTCCCGCGAGCGCCGCGCGGTCGACTGCGCGGGCCGCACCGTCGCCTCCCCGCACAAGGTCGACAAGGCCGGCGCCGTCTACACCCTGCTCGTCAACAGCCGTACGGCCGTGCTGCCCTGGGTCCTCGTCAGGGTCGTCGTCGGCACCGTGCTGCGCACCCTCGGCTATCTCGTCGGCAAGGTCCCCGGACAGGCCCTCGACGAGATCCGCGGTCTCCTGGGGACCCTGCTGCGCCCCGAGCGGATCATCGCGGGGCGGCGCAGGCGCGGCACCCCGCAGATCGACAAGGCGGAGCTGCGGCCGCTCTTCCCGCCGCCCGGCGCGACCCTGCGGGCCACCTTCGAACAGGCCGCCGCCAGCTTCGTCGACACCTCCGACCCCGAGATCACCTCGGGGGCCGGCCGGCACGGCGGCGCGGTCGAGTCCGGACCCGGCGGCGACGACGCGGACTTCCTGGAGATCGAGCAGTTCGCGCGCGTGAAGCGCATCGCGCGCAAGCCCGGCCCGGTGCTGTTCCTGGTGCTGCTGCTCGTCTCCCTCGTCGCCTGCCGCGACCTGCTCGGCAGCGGCGCGCTCACGGGCGGCGCGATGCTGCCCGCGCCCGGCGACTCCGGCGAACTGTGGTCCCGCTTCCTGGACTCCTGGCACCCGGTCGGCGCCGGCGGCACCCCGTCCGCGCCGCCGTACCTCGCGTTCGTCGCGATGCTCTCCTCGCTGCTGTTCGGCTCGACCGGCCTCGCGGTCACGGTCCTGCTGGTCGCCTCGGTGCCGCTGGCCGGGTTCACCGCCTACTTCGCCTCCCGCCCGCTCGTCGAGTCCCGTCTGCTGCGCGCCTGGGCGGCCGTCGTCTACGCCTTCCTGCCCGCCGCCACCGGCGCCCTCGCGGGCGGCCGCATCGGCACCGCCGTACTCGCCGTGCTGCTCCCGCTGGCGGCCCGCGCGGGCATCGCCGCCAGCGGTCTGACGCACTCCTCGGGCGCCCGCGGCAGCTGGCGCGCCACCTGGGCCTACGCCCTGCTCCTGACGGTCACCACCGCTTTCACGCCGATCATCTGGCCCATCGCCCTGATCCTCGGCATCGCGCTGCTGGCCGTGCGCAGGAGCGACATCACCGCCTACGGCCTGCGCTTCCTGGCCCAGCTGGGCACCCCGCTGCTGATCCTGGCGCCCTGGTCGCTGACGCTGCTCCCGTTCGGCTTCTTCCAGCAGGCCGGCCTGGAGTACGGCTCCGGGTCCGCGTCCCCGCTCGACCTGCTCGGCGCCAGCCCCGGCGGCCCCGGCACGGTCAACGGCCTGATGCTCATCGGCATCGTGCTGGCCGCCCTCGCCGCCCTGCTGCGCAGCGAGCGCACCTTCGGCATCCGGGCAGCCTGGGGCGTCGGCCTGGTGGGCCTCGTCTTCGCCGTCCTGTCCAACAGCTCCACCTGGGCCGGCCCGGCGACCCTCGTCTACGGCCTCGCCCTCCTCGCCGCCGCCGCGCTCGGCGCCGACGGGGCACGCGCGCGTGTCGCCGAGCAGAGCTTCGGCTGGCGCCAGCCGGTGGCCGTCCTGATCGCCTTCGCCTCGGCCGCAGGACCGCTGCTCGTCGCCGCCGGCTGGATGCTCGGCGGCGCCGACGGCCCCCTGGAGCGCCGCGACCCGACACAGGTGCCCGCGTTCGTCGCCGAGGAGAGCGACACCCAGGACCAGGCCCGCACCCTCGTCCTCGACAGCGACTCCGCCGCCCACGTCGGCTACATGCTGGTGCGCGGCTCCGGCGCCCGCATGGGAGACGGCGAGTTCGCCGCGGCGGACGGCGAGAACAGCAGGCTCGACAAGGTCGTCGCCAACCTCGTCGCCGGCTCCGGCGCCGACCAGGCCGACGAACTCGGCGGCTTCGCCGTGCGCTACGTCCTCGTCCACAAGGGCGCGCCCCGCGAGGTCAGCCGCGTCCTGGACGCCACCCCCGGCCTCAGCAGGCTCAGCCAGGCCGACGGCAGCGCCCTGTGGCGGGTGAACGCACAGGTCTCCCGCGCGGCGATCGTCGCCGGGACCGCCGCCCCGAAGCCGGTCGCCGCGGGACCCGTAGACATCCACACCACGATCCCGTCCGGCGCCACCGGCCGCGTCCTGCGCCTCGCCGACTCGGCCACCGCCGGCTGGACGGCCACCCTGGACGGCAAGCCGCTCACCCGCACCACGGTCGACGGCTGGGCACAAGGCTTCCAACTCCCGTCCTCGGGCGGCAGGTTGGACGTCACCTACGACGACCCGATCGGGCACACCGCCTGGCTGTGGACCCAGGGCGCGCTCGCCCTCGTCCTCGTCGTGCTCGCCCTGCCGGGCCGCCGCCGTGACGTCGACGACGACCTCCCCGAGGAGGAGCTGATCCCGGCCGAGGCGGTCGCGGGCGAGGGCCGCAGGGCCCGCCGCCTGCGCGCCCAGGCGGAGACCGAGGCCGCCGACCAGGCGGACGAGGCGGCGGACATCGCGAGCACCGGGGAGTTCGACGCGTTCGGCTCGGGCACCACACCTCCTCCTGCGGAGGAGGAGGCCGCCGCCGCGATCCCGCAGCAGCAGTCCTACGGAGAGTGGGACGCCGCGAGCTACGCGGGCGCCGAGTACGGCACCTACGGCGGTGATCAGTACCAGGCCAACGAGCAGTACCCGGCGGGCACTTACGACCAGTCGTACCAGGCGGACCCCTACCAGGGCGGCCAGTACGACCCGTACGCGTACGGCGGCCAGCCCCCGGCACCGGGCTACGACCCGGCGTACGACCAGGGCTACGACCAGAACCAGAACCAGGGGCAGGGGCAGAGCCAGGGCTACGACCCGAACTACGACCCCGCCTACGACCCGGCGTACGACCCCGCCCAGCAGCATCCGCACGGCAGTGAGCGCCCCGACGGGAGCCAGCAGTGAACCGCACCACCCTGTCCTTCCTCGCCGGCGTGGCCGCGCTCGCCGCCGTCACCGGGTTCGCCGAGCTGAAGACACCGGCCGCGCCCGGCGCGCACACCGCCGAGGCGGCCGCCCAGCTGCCCGTGGAGCGCACCAGCCTGCTCTGCCCGGCGCCGAGCACCTCCGACCTCGCCGACACCTCGTACACGTCCTTCACGCCCGTCACGACGGGCACGGACGACAGCGGCAAGGCCGAACTCCAGGCCGCGGGCGCGCAGTCGGGCGACGGCGCGAGCAGCAAGGGCAAGAAGAAGGCCGCCAAGCCCGTCCTGGCCCCCAAGGCCCCCGGCACGCCGGCCACGGGCGACAGCTCCGGCGCCGACTCGCCCGCGCTGCTCGGCACCGCCGAGGGCAAGTACGCGCCCGGCTGGACCGTCCAGGAGACCACCGAGGTCGCCGCGGGCAACGGACGCGGCCTCCAGGGTGTCAACTGCACCGCCCCGGACACCGAGTTCTGGTTCCCGGGCGCCAGCAGCTCCGCCGACCGCACCGACTACGTGAACCTCACCAACCCGGACGACTCCGCCGCCGTCGTCGACATCGACCTCTACGGCAAGGACGGCGACCTCAAGTCGACGGTGGGGGAGGGCATCACGGTCGAGCCGCACGCCGACGAGCCGATCCTGCTGTCCACGCTCACCGACGACCAGGAGACCGACCTGACCGTGCACGTGGTCGTGCGCAGCGGCCGGGTCGGCGCGGCCGTGCAGGCCCTCGACGCCAAGCTCGGCGGCGACTGGCTGGCCGCGTCCACCGACCCGGCGGGCAGCCTGGTCATGCCGGGCATCCCGAAGGACGCCACCTCGGTACGGCTGATCGCCTTCACGCCGGGTGACTCGGACGCCGACCTGAAGGTGCGGCTCTCCTCGCCCACCGGGATGATCACGCCGGCCGGGCACGAGACCGTGCACGTCAAGGCGGGCATGACGGTCGGCGTCGACCTCGGTGACGTCACCCGCGGCGACCCGGGCTCCCTGGTCCTGACGCCGACCGACCAGTCCGTGCCGGTCGTCGCCGCGCTGAAGGTCGTACGGGGCAAGGGCAGCAAGCAGGAGACGGCGTTCATTCCGGCGACCACCGCGGTCGGCACGCGCGCGACGGCCGCCGACAACAGCTCCAAGGGCTCCACGCTGTCCCTGGTGGCGCCCACCCGCACCGCGACCGTCAAGGTCACCGCGTCCGCCGGCAGCGGCGGCGGTACGCCGGTCTCCAAGACGTACACGATCAAGGCCGGCACCACACAGGACGTCGAACTCCCGGTCCCCGGCGGCCTGAAGGGCACCTACGCGCTGACCGTCGAGCCGCAGTCGGGCGGCCCGGTGTACGCGGCCCGGACCCTCTCGGCGACCGAGGAGGGCGTGCCGGGCTTCACGATCCAGACACTGCCCGACGACCGGGGGACGGTGTCGGTGCCGCAGACGGACGAGGACCTGTCGGTCCTCCAGAAGAAGTAGCGGCCCGCGGCCCCACGCGCGCGGGGAGGGTTCAGTCCTCCCCGTAGCGCGGATCGACCGTCTCCGGGGTGAGGCCCAGCAGTTCGGCGACCTGCTCCACGACGATCTCGTGGACCAGGGCCGCGCGTTCGTCGCGCCCCTTCGTGCGGATCTCGACCGGCCGCCGATAGATCACCACGCGCGCGGGATGCCCCTCACGGGCGGCGATCGTGCCCCCCAGGGGCACCGACTCGTCGTTCCAGCCCTCGCCCGCACCACCCAGTCGAGGGACTTCGAGGACGAGGAAATCGATGTCTGCCAGCTGCGGCCAGCGTCGCTCCAGACGCTCCACGGAGTCCTGCACCAGATCCGCGAACGCCTCGGCCCGGCTCGCGGCCAGCGGAACCTGCGGCGGTGCGATCGGGCCGCGCATGCCCCGGCCGTGGCGATCGCGGCGGCGGGGCCCGGGGCCGGCGGCGGGGGGCGGTACGGGGGTGTCCATCACTGGTGAAGCGTAGTCCCCGTCAGCTCCCGCCGCCGGACTCCACTCGCCGTCCGGGCGCTCGGGCGCCATGTCGCCGGATGACCATTCCGGCCAAGGTTGGGCTCGATTCCGTATGTCTCCAAGACCGTCGCTCTCAAGGCAATTGACGGTGTTTGTGCCGAGTGATGACCGGACCCGACCCTGTTCGAGATCCCGAGAAGGGGTGTTCGCGCAGGTCAGTGGTGTGTTGCCGGAGAGGTGTGTGGGGCGTTTCACACCCCGACACGGTGGAGTGACCTGGGGGAGAGTCGTCGCGGCCCGCTCAAGAGTGCGGTACCGTCCAACGTCGTGAGCCCTGTACGTCGCTGTTCGCGCACCGCTTGCGGCCGGCCCGCCGTCGCGACGCTGACGTACGTCTACGCCGACTCGACCGCGGTCCTCGGCCCGCTCGCCACCTACGCCGAACCCCACTGCTACGACCTGTGCGCCGAGCACTCCGAGCGCCTCACCGCGCCCCGCGGCTGGGAGGTCGTCCGCCTCCTCGACAGCTCCGCTCCGGCCCGCCCGAGCGGCGACGACCTGGAAGCGCTTGCCAACGCGGTCCGCGAGGCGGCTCGTCCGCAGGAGCGGGCGGCCGGGGCCGGCGGAGGGGGCATGGGTGGGGCTCGTACGGCGGATCCGATGGAGGTCGCGCGCCGGGGGCATCTGCGGGTGCTGCGCTCGCCGGACAACTGACGGGGCCTGTCGGGGAGTTCGTTCAACGATCCCCACCGTGCCCGTGCCCCTGAGAGGGGCCCGCCGTGCGTGGCGTTGCCCAGAGCTCAGGTAAGAGTCTGTGGACGGCTCAGTTTCCGCGCGTCGCGCTGTCGGTCCCTGCGGGTAGTTTGGGGCGACCGATAGGACTTTCCGGAGGGATGGCCGTGTCTGCTGATTTGTCGCAGCTCGTGAAGGCGTACGACGTACGGGGCGTCGTCCCGGACCAGTGGGACGAGTCCTTGGCCGAGTTGTTCGGGGCGGCCTTCGTCCAGGTGACCGGCGCCAGTGCGATCGTGACCGGGCACGACATGCGGCCCTCGTCCCCCGGCCTGTCCGCCGCCTTCGCACGCGGGGCGGCGGCGCGCGGCGTCGACGTGACCGAGATCGGCCTGTGCTCCACGGACCAGCTGTACTACGCCTCGGGCGCGTTCGACCTCCCGGGTGCCATGTTCACGGCCTCGCACAACCCGGCGAAGTACAACGGCATCAAGATGTGCCGGGCGGGCGCGGCCCCCGTCGGCCAGGACACCGGCCTCGCCGAGATCCGCCAACTCGTCGAATCCTGGCTGGACTCGGGCGCCCCGGAGGTCTCCGGCCCGACGGGAACGATCACGAAACGGGACACGCTGGAGGATTACGCGGCGCACCTCCGCGGCCTCGTCGACCTGACCTCCATCCGCCCCTTGAAGGTCGTCGTCGACGCGGGCAACGGCATGGGCGGCCACACGGTCCCGACCGTGTTCGCCGGCCTGCCGCTCACCCTGGTCCCGATGTACTTCGAGCTGGACGGCACCTTCCCGAACCACGAGGCCAACCCGCTCGACCCGGCCAACATCGTCGACCTCCAGGCGCGCGTCCGCGAGGAGGGCGCCGACCTCGGCATCGCCTTCGACGGCGACGCCGACCGCTGCTTCGTGGTCGACGAGAACGGCGACCCGGTCCCGCCGTCCGCGATCACCGCCCTGGTGGCCGCCCGCGAGCTGGCGAGGAACGGCGGCTCGGGCGTGATCATCCACAACCTGATCACCTCCTGGTCGGTCCCCGAGGTCGTAAGGGAGAACGGCGGCACACCGGTACGCACGCGCGTGGGCCACTCCTTCATCAAGGCCGAGATGGCGAAGTCCGGCGCGATCTTCGGCGGCGAGCACTCCGCGCACTACTACTTCAAGGACTTCTGGAACGCCGACACGGGCATGCTGGCCGCCCTCCACGTCCTCGCCGCGCTGGGCGGCCAGGACGGCCCGCTCTCCGCCCTCGTGGCCCAGTACGACCGCTACGTGGGCTCCGGCGAGATCAACTCCACGGTGGATGACCAGGGGGCCCGCCTCGCGGCGATCCGCGCCACCTACGAGGGCCAGGACGACCTGACCCTCGACGAACTCGACGGCCTCACCGTCACCTCCGCCGACTGGTGGTTCAACGTCCGCCCCTCGAACACGGAACCGCTGCTGCGCCTCAACACGGAGGCACGGGACGAGGCGACGATGGGGAAGGTGCGGGACGAGGTGCTGGGGATCATCAGGGGCTGACGGTTTCCTCTCGATGCCGGTCGGGAGGTTTCCGTTCGTCCGGCGTTCGAGGACGATGCCGTTCAGGCCGACGGGGGCCCGGGGGCGCAGCCCCCGGGGACGTCCTCCCCAACCCCGGCGCACACCTCCCACCGGCGGTACCCTGACCAGGCACATCCGCCAAAGCGTCGCAGACAGTCGAAGACACCCCCTCGGAGGGACACCCCATGCCGCTCGAAGCCGGCCTCCTGGAGATCCTGGCCTGCCCGGCCTGCCACGCCCCCCTCAAGGAGCAGGACACCGAGCTGATCTGCACCGGTGAGGACTGTGGCCTGGCCTACCCCGTACGGGACGGCATCCCCGTCCTCCTCGTCGACGAGGCCCGGCACCCCGCGTAACCGACGACGACGCGATCGGAGGCCGCCGCCCATGCTCGACGAATCGCTGCTCGACTCCCCGGACGCACTGGCCGAGGCCGACCGCCGGGCCCTGCTCCGCGGTGCCGCCGAAGCCGGTGCGAGGGTGCGCACAGCCGCCCGGCACGCCGCCGAGGCCGGCGTCAACGACCTGAAACCGGACGGCCGCCCCCGCGCCATCCTGATCGCGGGCCCCGGAGCTGCCGCCACCTGCGTCGCCGACCTGCTCGGCAAGCTCGCCGGCGCCAGCAGCCCCGTCACCCGCCTGGCGCCCACCGGCGTGGCCCCTGCGGCCGGCGCCCTGCGCTGGGAACTCCCGGGCTGGGCGGGCTCCGTGGACCTGCTGCTGATCACCACCCCGGACGGCAGCGAACCCGGCCTGTCCCTGCTCGCCGAACAGGCCTACCGCCGCGGCTGCACCGTCGTCGCCGTGGCCCCGTCCCGCAGCCCCCTCACGGAGGCCGTGGAAGGCGCCCACGGCCTCTTCGTACCGATGGCGACCGCACCGTACGAGCACGACGAGCCGCTGGCCGCCTCCGCCCCCGGAGTCCTCTGGGCGCTGCTCACCCCACTGTTCGCGATCCTGGACCGCACCGGGCTGCTCAGCGCGCCTCCGGAGGCCCTGGAGAAGGTCGCCGACCGTCTCGACCAGGTCGCCGAGCGCTGCGGGCCCGCCGTCGTGACGTACAGCAATCCCGCCAAGACCCTGGCCGCCGAACTCGCCGACTCGCTCCCGGTGATCTGGACGGAGGGTGCGTCGGCAGGTCCGGCGGGCCGTCGATTCGCCGCCGCGCTCGCCGAGTTGGCCGGCCGCCCCGCGCTCGTCGCCGAACTGCCCGAGGCGCTCGCCGAGCACAACGCCCTGCTGGCCGGCCCGCTCGCCGCGAGCGCCGACCCGGACGACTTCTTCCGCGACCGCGTCGACGAGGCACCCGCGCTGCACGCGCGCGTGGTGCTGCTCCGGGACCGTCCGATCGGCGGCCTCACCGCCGCCCCGACCGCCCGTGACCTGGCCCTCAGCCACGACACGCCGATCAGCGAGCTGGAGCCCGAGGACGGCGGCGAGTTGGAGACCCTCGCGGAGCTGATCGCCATGACGGATTTCGCCGCCGTTTACCTGGCGCTCGCTTCAGGCGCCTGATCTTGTCGTCGAAGCCCTGAGCGCCGTAGAACGGCGTCCGGGGTGCGAACCCACGTCATACCCCAGTCGTACGCAGAGAGAACCGGTAGAGACTCGTATGGACCGCCTCGACAACACGATCCGCACCTACGCCTGGGGTTCCACCACCGCCATCCCCAGGCTGCTCGGGGTGGAGCCGAGCGGTGAGCCGCAGGCGGAGATGTGGATGGGCGCGCACCCGGGCGCACCCTCGCGCACCGCGCGCGGGACGCTCGTCGAGGTCGTCGAGGCCGCTCCGGAGCGGGAGTTGGGCGAGAAGGCGGTCGCGAAGTTCGGCCCCCGGCTGCCCTTCCTGCTGAAGATCCTCGCCGCCGGCGCCCCGCTCTCCCTCCAGGTGCACCCCAACCTGGAGCAGGCGAAGGAGGGTTACGCCGACGAGGAGCGCCGGGGCATCCCCGTGGACGCCCCGCACCGCAACTACAAGGACGCCAACCACAAGCCCGAACTGATCTGCGCGCTCACGGAGTTCGATGGCCTGTGCGGCTTCCGCGACCCGCTGGAGGCCGCCGAGCTGCTCGCCGGCCTCGGTGTCGACTCCCTGAAGCCGTACGTCGACCTCCTGCACGCGCACCCCGAGGAGGCCGCCCTGCGCGAGGTCCTCACGGCGATCCTCACCGCAGACCCCGAGGAGATGCGCCACACGGTCACCGCGGCGGCGGCCGCGTGCACCCGCTTGGGCGGCGACTACGCGCCCTACGCCGAGATCGCCCACCACTACCCGGGCGACCCCGGCGTCATCGCCGCGATGCTCCTCAACTACGTCCGACTCCAGCCCGGCGAGGCCCTGTTCCTCGGCGCCGGCATCCCGCACGCCTACCTCAACGGGCTCGGCGTCGAGATCATGGCCAACTCCGACAACGTCCTGCGCTGCGGCCTGACGCCCAAGCACGTCGACGTCCCCGAGCTCCTGCGCGTCGTCCGTTTCGAGGCGGGCGACCCCGGAGTGCTGCGCCCCGAGGCGTCCCCGGACGGCGAGGAGGTCTACGAGACCCCCATCGACGAGTTCCGGCTGTCCCGGTACGTCCTTCCGGCGGGCACAGGCGTCCACGACCTCACCCTCGACACCCCGCAGATCCTGCTCTGCACGGCCGGTGCGGTGACGGCGGGCGAGTTCGAACTCGCCCCCGGCCAGTCGGTCTTCGTCGCGGCCGGCGACAAGGCCGAGGTGTCCGGAGTCGGCACGGTCTTCCGGGCCACTGTGATCGTATGACCGGGCCTGTGGATACCTGACGAGCCGCCGCCGGGCAGGGCTGCAAGAATGGCCCACCGGCAAAGGACGGGCAAAGACGGCCGGACGACCCATCCGGGCAGGTGTCCGGGGCAGACGTCCGACGTGGATGTCCGACCTGGACGCCCGGCACAGACGTACGAAGGCGAAGGGACACCGCGAACACATGAGCGCGTCAGGCGGCACCAGGGCGATCGTGGCGGCACTCGGCGCCAACCTCGCGATCGCGGCATCGAAGTTCGTGGCGTTCGCCTTCAGCGGCTCGTCCTCGATGCTCGCCGAGGGCGTCCACTCCCTCGCCGACTCCGGCAACCAGGCACTGCTCCTGATCGGCGGCAAGAAGGCCCAGCGCGAGGCCACCCCGCAGCACCCCTTCGGCTACGGCCGCGAGCGGTACATCTACGCCTTCCTCGTCTCGATCGTCCTCTTCTCGGTCGGCGGCATGTTCGCCGTCTACGAGGGCTACGAGAAGATCAAGCACCCGCACCAGATCGAGCACTGGTACTGGCCGGTGGGCGTCCTCGTCTTCGCGATCATCGCCGAGGGCTTCTCCTTCCGCACGGCCATCAAGGAGTCGAACGAACTGCGCGGCACGCACTCCTGGTCGCAGTTCATCCGCCGTGCCAAGGCACCCGAGCTGCCGGTCGTCCTCCTGGAGGACTTCGGCGCGCTCATCGGCCTGGTCCTCGCCCTCGGCGGCGTCGGCCTGGCCCTGCTCACCGACGACGGCGTCTGGGACGGCATCGGTACCCTCTGCATCGGCATTCTGCTCATCCTGATCGCGCTGGTCCTGGCCGCCGAGACCAAGTCGCTGCTGCTCGGTGAGTCCGCCGGCATCGAGGACGTCCAGAAGATCGAGGCCGCGATCGTCGACGGCCACACCGTCACCGGCATCATCCACATGCGCACCCTCCACCTCGGCCCCGAGGAACTCCTCGTCGCCGCCAAGATCGCCGTCCAGCACGACGACACGGCCACCGAGGTCGCCACCGCGATCAACGCCGCCGAGTCCCGTATCCGCGAAGCCGTCCCGATCGCCCGCGTCATCTACCTCGAACCCGACATCTACAGCGAGTCCGAAGCCACCAAGGGCCCCGACCGCGAAGCCACCCCCGGAGGCCCGGCCCAGCACCCGGCGCCCGGACACTGACTCCCCGGCGCCTACGACAGCAGGGCCCGCCGGGACATTCGACGGACGGGCCCTCCCCGTCCCGCTACCCCTGCTGCACGGGCCACGGCGCGACCGGGGCCGCCCTCCGTCGCCGTACGACGAACGCGGCGATCCCCAGGCCGATCCCGACCAGGGCGAGTACGACCCCGGCGATGACGGCCGACCCGATGACGAAGGCGACCGTACGGTCGTCGGTCACCCGGTCCCGGACGGCGGACTCGGCCACCGTCCCGTCGTGATCGCTCGCGAAGAATCGCGAGTCCATCGCGTTGGAACGGTTGTCGCCGAGCAGGAACAGCCGCCCCTCCGGGACCTTCACGTCGTACGTCTTGTGCACACCGTCGACATCGCCCTGGTCGACATACGGCTCCGACAGCGGCTTTCCGTTCACGGTGATCCGCGCGTCCGTGCCCGAGCCCGTGCAGCACACCACCTCGTCGCCGCCCACCCCGATGACCCGCTGCACCACACTCCCGCTGAACCCGTAACGGTCCGGCGCCGAGAACAGCACCACATCACCGCGGTGCACCTCGCTGCCGCCCACCTTCTCGAAGATGATCCGGTCACCCGGCTTGTACGTCGGCGCCATGCTCTGGCTGCTGATGGTGGAACTCCCGTAAGAGTTCCGCGCGTACACGGTGGAGCCGAGCGCCAGCACCACCCCCAACAGCCCCACCAGCACTGCCGCGATCCCCAGTCCCCGCCCTTTGCCCGACATCGTTTCCCTCCCCGTGCGGCACTTCCGCGGCGCAGAGAGTAGCGGGCGACTGTGAACAGGCTGTGCGTGTCCGCGACCTGCCACAGCCGCGGGCCCGCCGCCACTGACCGACCTCGCTCAGCACACCGACCGCGGCCGCCTCCGGTACGGCGATCATGAACACCAGCCGGGCCTTCGTACCGTCCGGCGAGCTCCACCCAACCCCCTCCGCCGACCGCGCGAACCCGACGACCGGCGCACTTACCGCATCCGTCCTGGCATGCGGAATCGCGATCTGCTCCGCGTCCGCGCCCTTCCCCCCGACGTTCGTACGCACCCCGTCGGCGGGCTCCCCGAAGCCCGGTCCGATGCCGGGCGGCCGCTCGGTTCGGCTGGAACTGTCCGGAGCGGACTGGGGCCGCCGGTCCTACCGGTGTAACTTGGGACGGAGCCAGACGTCGCTGCTGATGGCGGTCGGGCGGTCCCACCGCGGACCGGCCGAGGGAGAGAGGGCCTCCGACGGACTGCGCTGCGCGCACGCGGGCATGCCTGTGTCCTCCTTGGGGCACCCCTGTGTCCGCCGCCGCGCAGACCAGCCGTACCCACCTCGCCCCAACCCCGAGGAGTACCTCGCAATGACGACTGTCGACAACCGACAGGACTTCAAGGTCGCCGATCTCTCCCTGGCCGAGTTCGGCCGCAAGGAGATCACCCTCGCCGAGCACGAGATGCCCGGCCTGATGTCGATCCGCCGGGAGTTCGCCGCCAGCCAGCCGCTGGCCGGCGCCCGCATCATGGGCTCTCTGCACATGACCGTGCAGACCGCCGTCCTCATCGAGACCCTGGTCGCCCTGGGCGCCGAGGTCCGCTGGGTGTCCTGCAACATCTTCTCCACCCAGGACCACGCGGCCGCCGCTATCGCCGTCGGCCCGAACGGCACCCCCGAGAACCCCCAGGGCATCCCGGTCTTCGCCTGGAAGGGCGAGACCCTGGAGGAGTACTGGTGGTGCACGGAGCAGGCGCTGACCTGGCCGAACACCCCCACCGGCGGCCCGAACATGATCCTGGACGACGGCGGCGACGCCACCATGCTCGTCCACAAGGGCGTCGAGTACGAGAAGGCCGGCAAGGTCCCCTCCCTCGACACCGCCGAGTCCGACGAGCACCGCGTCGTCCTCCAGGTCCTGCAGCGCACCATCAGCGACGGCTCGCAGAAGTGGACCCAGCTCGCCTCGGAGATCCGCGGCGTGACCGAGGAGACCACGACCGGTGTTCACCGTCTCTACGAGATGCACCGCGACGGCACCCTCCTGTTCCCGGCGATCAACGTGAACGACGCCGTCACCAAGTCGAAGTTCGACAACAAGTACGGCTGCCGCCACTCCCTGATCGACGGCATCAACCGCGCCACCGACGTCCTCATCGGCGGCAAGACCGCGGTCGTCTGCGGCTACGGCGACGTGGGCAAGGGCTGCGCGGAGTCCCTGCGCGGCCAGGGCGCCCGCGTGATCATCACCGAGATCGACCCGATCTGCGCACTGCAGGCGGCGATGGACGGCTACCAGGTCACGACGCTGGACGAGGTCATCGACAAGGCCGACATCTTCGTCACCACGACTGGCAACAAGGACATCATCATGGCCGCGGACATGGCCAAGATGAAGCACCAGGCGATCGTCGGCAACATCGGCCACTTCGACAACGAGATCGACATGGCCGGCCTCGCGCAGATCCCGGGCATCGTCAAGGACGAGGTCAAGCCGCAGGTCCACACCTGGACGTTCCCCGACGGCAAGGTCCTCATCGTGCTGTCCGAGGGCCGCCTGCTGAACCTGGGCAACGCCACCGGCCACCCCTCGTTCGTGATGTCCAACTCCTTCGCGGACCAGACCCTGGCCCAGATCGAGCTGTTCACCAAGCCCGAGGAGTACCCGACCGACGTCTACGTGCTGCCCAAGCACCTCGACGAGAAGGTCGCCCGCCTCCACCTGGACGCGCTCGGCGTGAAGCTGACCACGCTCCGCCCCGAGCAGGCCGCGTACATCGGCGTAGAGGTCGAGGGTCCGTACAAGTCCGACCACTACCGCTACTGAGCCGACGACACCGTCCGCTGTGACCGCGTCCGTGCACTGACGCGGTTCTCAGCGGCGGGTCCTCAGCAGCAGATCCTCCGAGGCAGGCCCCCGCACCCCCGTGTCGGGGGCCTGCCCCTTTGGTTCCTCTGGCCGGACCGGCCCGTCAAGACCCAGGACCCCGATGCCCCGCGGCCGATATTCGCTCCACGATCCGCACGATCACACCCCCTTCGCAGACGAGCACTTCCAGTGCGCCCCCGGCCCTTCCGGCTGGCGCTACGTCTCCCAGCTCACCGCCCACTCCGGCGATCACCACGGCTCCGTCGACCTCACCCTCGACGAACTCGGCCGCCCCATCCGACTGGAACTCCACGCGGCGGGCTGGCAGGTGCGCGGCGCCGCCCTCGACGGCGTCACCTGGGTCCGCACCGACCCCACCGGCACCGATGCCGCCGAAGGCAATGTGCGCGCCCACGCCTTCACCGGCACCTCCCCCGCGTTCCTCATCGCCACCGCTCGTCTCCTGCGCCTCACCCCTTCCTCCGCCGCGACCCGCGTCCGCCTGGTCACCTTCACGGACCCGGTCCTCGCCCCGCGCACCGTGGACCAGTCCTGGACTCTGCTGAAAAGAGAAACACACGGCACTGACAACGGCCCTCTGACCCTGGACGAATACCAGGTCACAGCCCTGGACACGGGCGAGCAGCACGCCGTGCACATCGCCGGCGACGTCGTGCTCGCGGCCCCCGGCATCGAGTTGGAGGAGCTGGAGTCGCCGCCGTCCGTCTTCGGCTGAGCGACGCCGTTCCCCGTCGGCCGCGGAGATTCCGGTCCGGCTGGTGAGGTGGCTCAGGCGGGCGGCGCGAAGCCGCTGGAGGGCCGAGGCTCGGCGGGCGATGCCTTCTGCGGCGCCGGGGGCTGCGGACCGGGCGCGGGCGGAACCGGATCGGCTCCCGTGCCGCCTGCGGAGGGCGAAGGAGGAGTGGTTGGGGCCGACCAGCCAACGGGAGCAGAGCCGGAAGGCTGAGGGGGAGCCGACGACGGTTGAAGCGCCGAGTTGCCGAAGGCGCCCGGCACACCGGTACCCGGCCTGAACCCGCCGGCCCGTGCGCCCCCGAACGCCTGAGTCGCTGAATAGGCGCCCGCCCCACGGTTCCCGAAGGTCCGCCGCATGTCCCGCTCCTGCCGCTCCTGCACAACTGCCGCCAGATACGCGGCCGGCGGAACACCCTGCGGCGCCGGGGCTCCCGTACGAGCCACGAGATCCGTGGCAAGCCGCTCGGCCATGGCCCAACCCACCTGCGGATCCAACTGCTGCATCCGCGTCAGGTACTGCCGGATGGCCAGCCACAATCCATCGGGAACGGCGGACAGATCAAGCTCGGCGAAACGTCCCGTCAGCCATATCGGCGGAGGCGGCACAAAGGACGTCTGCCCGGCGGGAACCCTTTCCCGTACGACCAAAGTGCCCGCGAACACATCTCCGAGCCGTCGGCCACGTGCCGAAACCAGCGAGGCGATACAGGCGACGGTCCCGAACGTCATCAGGATCTCGACCACACCGATCGCACCCCGCACCAGCGCGTGCCGGAACCGGATCGGCCCGCCGTCGTCCCGCACCACACGCAGCCCGAACGCCAGCTTCCCGAGCGAACGCCCATGACTCAGCGTCTCCACCGCTATGGGCGCGCCCACCAGCACCAGAACAAAGGCCGCGATCGAGAGCGCGATCTGCGCCGCGTCGTCCAAAGAGGCCGTGGAGAACATCAGGGCCACGCTCACACCGATGTAGGCGGCCATCGCCACGATCAGATCGAGCAACACCGCCAGCGCCCTGCTGGGCAGCCTCGCGGGGCGCAACTCCAGCGCCACCGCCTCGCCCGTCACCAGCTCACTCACGCCCGCCGCCCTTCCCCTGCCCTGCCCCTGGAACTGCCAGTCTGCCAAGCTGAGGGCACATCGCGCCCCAGTACGACAAGCTGATCCCCAACGAGCAGTCGACGAGCAGCCGAGGAGCAGGCAACCAGATGGACCTCGACGTCTTCGTCTCGGCCCACCGAGCCGAGTGGGACCGCCTCGACGCGCTGCTCGGCCGCCAGCGTCGCCTGAACGGCGCCGAGGCCGACGAACTCGTCGCCCTCTACCAGCGGACGGCCACCCATCTCTCCCTGATCCAGTCCAGCGCCCCGGACCCCCAGCTCACAGGTCGGCTCAGCCAACTCGTGGCACGCGCGCGTAGTGCGGTGACAGGAACCCGTCGCGCCTCCTGGCGTGATGTCACGCACTTCTTGGGGCACAGTTTTCCGGCCGCGGTCTACAGGGCACGCCACTGGTGGGTCCCCACCGCGCTGCTGTCGACGGCAGTCGGCATCCTCCTGGGCTGGTGGATAGGCACCCACCCCGAGGTGCAGTCCTCCATCGCGGCCCCGAGTCAACTGCGCCAACTCACCCGTCCCGGGGGCGAGTACGAGACCTACTACTCCAGCCACCCGGCAGCCGCCTTCTCGGCGCAGGTCTGGACGAACAACGCCCAAGCCGCCGCGATGTGCCTGGTCCTGGGAGTCTTCCTGGGCCTACCGGTCCTCTGGATCCTCTTCGAGAACATGCTCAACCTCGGAGTCGGCATCGGCCTGATGTCGTCGGCCGGCCGACTCGACACATTCCTCGGCCTGATCCTCCCGCACGGCCTGCTCGAACTGACGGCAGTCTTCGTAGCGGCGGGAACGGGGATGCGCCTCGGCTGGACCCTCATCGACCCCGGCCCACGCTCGCGCCGCACGGCCCTGGCGGAAGAGGGCCGAGCCGCCGTGGGCATGGCCATCGGCCTGGCCCTGGTCCTGTTCGTCTCCGGCTGCATCGAAGGCTTCGTCACCCCTTCGGGCCTCCCCACCTGGGCCCGCATCGGAATCGGCGTCATCGCCGAAGGCGCCTTCCTGTCATACGTCTACGTCCTGGGCGGCCGTGCCGTACGAGCTGGTGAGACGGGCGACGTCGAGGCAGCCGAACGCAGCTCGACCGTCCCTACGGCCGCCTGATGTGCGGGTACTCCCGCTGAGCTGCTAGTCTCCTCTTCGCCCCAAAGGAGCCGTTGACACGGACCGGTCGGGGAGGTAGATTCGAACAGTTGCCTAGAACTGGATCTGATCCGGTCGGCAGCAGTGAGTGTCTGTCTGCTTCTGGGAACTTCGATTCCCAAAGAAGCCACACTCCCGATGAATCGGAAAAGAGCGGCCGGTAAGTCCGGCCCGGAACTTCTGATAAAGTCGGAGTCGCCGGAAAGGGAAACGCGGAAGCGGGAACCTGGAAAGCACCGAGGAAATCGGGACCGGAAACGGTCTGATAGAGTCGGAAACGCAAGACCGAAGGGAAAAGCCCGGAGGAAAGCCCGAGAGGGTGAGTACAAAGGAAGCGT
>NZ_JBHYWD010000039.1:46227-72691 GCF_042751305.1 Streptomyces hokutonensis | reverse complement strand
GCCTGGCACCTCGCCCCAGCCACCACATAACAAAGAAGGGCCATCCGGCCTCCGGCCGGACAGCCCCTCAACAAGATCTTCATCAGCCTTCTAGGACCTGTCGTAGCGGGACGTACCGGTCCGGCACGTCCCGCCGGGCCGTCCCCGTGCGGAACTTCCACACGGGGACGTAGAGGTCACGTGCCCGGGCGGATGTCGGGCGCGAAGCGGGCCAGGGCGACGGTCTCGACGGACGCGATGATGTTGTACGCCAGCGCGGACACCGCGGTGAGGACGGCGACCGAGGCCCAGAGGTGGTCGTAGTCGAAGGTCGAGGAGTCCTTGAGCATGGCGTAGCCGAGGCCCTGTCCGGTGGAGAGCCATTCGGCGAGCATCGCGCCGATCAGGGCTCCGGGGACGCCGACCCGGGCGCTGGCGAAGAACGCCGGGACCGCGCTGGGCAGCATGACCTTGCGGGCGATCGTCCAGCCGCCGGCGCCGTACGCGCGGCACAGGTCGGCCGCCTGGCGGGAGGCGGAGCGCAGCCCGAAGGTCATGGTGACCAGGGCGGGGAAGAAGACGACCAGGCCGCTGATGACGGTCGTCGCCATCAGGCCGCGGCCGAAGACCAGGGTGATGAGCGGGGTCATCGCCACCAGGGGCACGGACCGTACGACGACCGCCATCGGCAGCAGGGCCTGCTCGACGCTCCGGAGGAGGACGAAGACGACCGCCACCGCGACGGCCGCCACCAGCCCGGCCACGAAGCCGAGGCCGGCGTCCAGCAGGGTGCGGCCCAGGCCCGAGGCGACCAGGGAGCGGTGGGCACCCGCGTCCGCGCCCGTGAACAGGTAGTGGAAGATGTCGGCCGGTGACTTGGCCACCAGCGGGTCCAGGTCGTAGACCTGCAGGAAGATGATCCACAGGACGACGACGGCCGTCATCGTCACGACCACGTTCAGCAGGGGGCGCAGCACGCCCGTCGCGAAGCGCAGCACGGGAACCCTCGCCGTCTCTGTCGCGGTGCTCATGCGCCTCCGCCTTCCACTGTCGTCGTACGCGACCACGGCAGGGCGTAGCGGGCGACGAGCCCGACCGCGCCGTACGCGACGCCCGCCACCGCGCCCGAGACCAGGGCGATGCCCCAGGTGCGGGGCACGTCGAGCTGTTGCTGGGCGATGGTCATGGCGATGCCGAGGCCGCTGTCGACGCGGCCGAGGTACTCGCCGATGATCGCGCCGAGCAGCGCCGCAGGACCGGCGATCCTGAGTGCGGCCAGCGTGCTGGGCAGCGCGGAGATCAGCCGGACCCGCAGCATCTGCTGCCAGCGGCCGCCTCCGTAGGCGCGTACCAGGTCGAGGGTGACCGGATCCGCCGAGCGCAGGCCGAGCAGCGCGCCGATGAGCGTGGTGAAGAAGACCGACAGCCCTGCCATGGCCGCCATCGGCTTGTCCCCGTCCAGGACGAGGGACAGGATCGGGCCGATCGCCACGATCGGCAGGCAGTACGAGGCCACCGCGATCTGCGTGATCACCCGCTCGAGGACGGGCACCAGCAGCACCAGTACCGCCAGGCCCAGCGCCAGCCCGTTGCCGATCAGGTACCCGGTCAGGGCCTCGCCCACGGTCTGGGTGACGTGGGGGCCGTAGAAGGACCAGCCGTCGTCGAACACGCTCGCCACGACCGCCCAGGGGGTGGGCACGCCGTCCCCCGGGCCGACGAACGTGGTGGACAGCAGCGACCACGCGCCGATCAGCGCGGCGATGCCGATCGCCCCGCCCGTCCAGGCGGAACGCCGCGCACTCATGACGCCTCCGGCGCGGGCTCGGCGGCTTCGGCGGGGGCGTCGGTACGGCCGAACAGGAGCTCCGACAACTGGTCGGCGTACGCGTGGAATTCGGGCGAGCGCATCATCTCCGGGGTGCGCGGCCGGGGCAGGTCGATGGTGACGACCTCCACTATCCGGCCGGGCCGGGGGGACATGACGGCGACGGTGTCGCTGAGCAGTACGGCCTCGTTGATGGAGTGGGTGACCAGCAGGGTGGTCACCGCGCGGGCCTGCCAGATGCGCTGGAGTTCGAGGTTGAGCCGCTGGCGGGTCATGTCGTCCAGCGCGCCGAACGGCTCGTCCAGCAGCAGCACCTTGGGGTCCACGACGAGAGAGCGGGCGATCGCCACGCGTTGCCGCATGCCGCCGGAGAGCTGGGCGGGGCGGGCCTTCTCGAAGCCTTCGAGGCCGACAAGACCGATGAGGTCGGCGATCGCCGCCGGGTCGGGCTTGATGCCGCTGATCTCCAGCGGGAGCCGGATGTTGGCGGCGACCGAGCGCCACGGCAGCAGGGCGGCGTCCTGGAAGGCTATGCCCAGGTGGTGCCGCTTGCGGGCCGCCTCCGGGTCCTCGCCGTGGACCAGCGCAGTACCGGCGGTCGGGCTGTCGAGCCCGGCGAGGATCCGCAGCACGGTCGACTTGCCGCAGCCCGACGGTCCGAGCAGCGACAGGAACTGGCCCTCGGCGGTGTCCAGATCGACGCCGGCCAGCGCGGGAACGCTGCGTCGGCCGAGCTTGAACTCCTTGCTCAGCCCGCGCAGGGACAGACCGGTGCCGGCGCCGGCCGGTCCTCCGGAGTCGTCGGATGCTTCGGGTACGGCTGCTGCGGTACTCATCAGGTGACCTCTGGGTGCGGTGCGGTGCGGGCGGGTAGGGGAGAGCCGGTACCGGCGGGCCGAGTGGGGCCGCCGGTACCGCCGGGGGCCTCAGATCAGGCTGGGGTTTTCCTTGTAGACCTCTTCGAGGATCGAGAGGTCGAAGAGCTTGGCGGCGGTGATGTCGAGGCCGCCGTACTTCAGCGTCTTGAGGTTCTCCTCGATCAGCGTCTGCGTGATCGTGAACAGGCCGTTCTTCTTGGTGTCCGCGCTCACCAGCAGGTCGTTCTGGTCCTTGGACTCCAGGGTCTGTTCCGCGGTCGTCAGCCCGAGCCCCTTGCCGTAGGTCTCGGCCGCGAGCTTGGCGCCGAGCGCCGGGTCGGCGATGCTCGCCTTCCAGCCCTTGATCTCCGCACGCAGGAACGCCTTGAGCAGGTCGCGCTGCTTGTCGATGGTGTCCTGGCGGACGCAGTACGTCTCGGAGACCAGCGGGTAGCCGGTGTCGGCGAGCAGCATCGTCGAGACCTTGAACCCCTTAAGGCGCAGCGTGTTCGGCTCGTTCGTCACGAAGGAGAACCAGCCGTCCACGGTGCCCTGGGTCAGCGGCAGCGGGTCGAACTGCACCGGCACCTTCGTGATCTTCGACGCGTCAAGGCCGGTCGCCTTCATGTACGCCGCCCAGATGGACTCGTTGCTCGCCTGGACGCCGATCTTCTTGCCGTACATGTCCTCCGGCTTGGTGATCGGGGACTTGGCCATCGACATGATGCAGAACGGGTTCTTCTGGTACTGCGCGCCGATGATCTTCAGCGGCGCGCCCTTGGCGACCGCGGCGCCGGTGATGTCGGGGGCGCTGATCGCGACGAGTGCCTTCTTGGTGACGACGTCCGTCTCCATCGGTGTCGCGGACGGGCCGCCACCGATCAGCGTGGCCTTCGAGAAGCCCTCGGCCTTGTAGTAGCCCCTGCTGTCCGCGATGTAACTGCCCGCGAACTCGACGTTCTTGATCCAGGACAGCCGCAGCGTCAGCTCACCGAAATCCTTGGAACCGGAGGACGAGGAGGAGCTGGAGGAGGACGAGTCGGAGTCGCCGCAGGCGGCGAGCAGCGGGCCGCCGAGCAGCACGGCGCCGCCCAGCTGCAGTCCCCGCTTGAGGAAGAGACGGCGGTCGGTGGCGGCGAACGCTCTGCCGTCACTGCTCGTGCTTCTGGTCATTGCGCGTTTCCTTTCACTGGCCGGGTGGGCACCGGCTCCTGGCGGACCTGAGGAACTTCGATGGGGCGAGGCCCGGACGGTGCCGGGCCGGTCTCCGTCGGACGGCGATCCGGGGTCGGGGACCCCGGGTCAGAGGCCGAGGAGGAGTTCGGGGGTGCGGGCGCGGGGGCAGCGGATGGTGCCCACGGCCAGGTCGTGGTGCAGGGTGCGGGAGCCGCCCCGCCCGGCGTCGTCGCGCCGTACGCGGATCAGGTAACGGCCTTTGTCCTGCGGGGAGTTGCACAGGGAGTACGGGCGGACGAGGGAGGGCCCGAGGTGTACGTCGATGTGGGCGCCGGCCTCGAAGGACGGCAGGGTGCCGCCGGCCGCCGCCCGGAGTTCGTAGCTGCGGCTGGTCGCGGAGGTGAGCGAGATCGAGTGGACGATGACGTCGAGGGTCTGCACGGCGGGCCCCTACGCGGTGAAGAAGTGGCTCAAGCCGAGGTCGCGCAGGCCGCGGCGGTAGGCGATGGAGCTGCGGTCGGCGGGGATGTGGACCTCGAGCCGGGGGTCGAGGGGGAGGTTCTCGGGCTTTTGCACCTCGACGACCGCGCGGTCCTCCTCGAAGACCGTGCGGTTGAAGTCGTATACGGCCTGGACGGGCTGGTCGGTGTCGAAGTTGCGGGCGATGGGCGCGAACATCCGGGTCCGGCGGGCGGAGACGGGGGAGGCGGCGTTCATGATGTTGAGCAGTCCGCCGTCGGGGAAGTGCACGACGAGCGTGGCCGTGAACGGCAGGTGCACGTCGAAGCGGCGCAGCCACCGGAAGCCGGGCGGGGCTTCCTTGGTGCCGTGCGGGTAGTTGCCGACGGTGCTCCAGTAGTCGACGGAGTGGCCGTACCGGTGGCGGACCGGCATGTAGTCGGGGACCTCCACGTTGTCGGGGTCGCCGAAGGAGTCGAGGTGGACGAAGCCGAAGTGGGCGACGTCCAGGAAGCCCTCGACCTGGCGGCCGGCGAAGGCGGCGATGTCGATCCAGGGGCAGTTGATCCGCTGGAAGTCCTCGTCGTCCCAGTGGGCCATGGCGGGGATCACCGGGTCGGCGTCGGGAGCGGGGCGCAGGCAGGTCCACACGAGGCCGTACCGTTCGACGACCGGATACGTCCGCAGGTGCAGCCGGGACGGGATCTTCGACTGGGGATGCGCCGGCACCCGCACACACCGCCCGCCCTCGCCGAAGCGCAGCCCGTGGTACGCGCAGGTGATGCCGTTCCCGTCGCCGCCGCCGAGGCTGAGCGGGACACCCCGGTGCGGGCAGATGTCGTGGGCCACGACCACACTGCCGCCCACCCGATAGGCCACGAGGGTCTCGTCGAGCAGGCGCACGGCGGTCGGAGCGTCGCCGATCTCGCTCGACAGGGCGACGGGATACCAGTGCCGGGCGAGGATCTCCCAGTCGTCGGCGTCGAAAGTGCAGTCCCGGGGCAGCGCGGGCCGGGAGGGAGCAGTGGTCATACGAAGGTCCTTCTGCGTAACGCGGCCGGAACGGCTCGGCGGACACCCGTGGGTGCCAGGTGCCTGGACGACGGCGTCAGGAGCGGTGAACGGGGAAGCCCCGGCCGGAACCGGTCGGAGCGACACTGCTGAACCGCGAGGCCGGGCATGGTCACCGGTGCGCGGTCAGGCGTGCGAGCTCTCGGACGCCCGATGGGAACCGTGCGCCACGCGTCCCCGTGTCCAGGCCGACTGGTGGACACGGCACCGGAGATCCACGCGCCACTCGCGGACAAGGCTCATCGCGTTTCCCTCCCCGCTCAGTGCCGACTTCCTTCGCCGGACGACCAGGGCGAGCGTGACGCACGGAGATTGCCCGCTCATTCCGCATTTGTTACTTACGGATTCCGTGCCCCGGTTGTGACCGCAGTCACCAGGAGTCGGGAAATCTTACGCAAGCTACACATCACGAAAACAATGCGCAGGAACTGAATGATGGATATTTCCGCTGATCGGAAGTGTCTCCCCCTTCTTCGACGGAGGACCCGTGACAGACCTGACTGAGTTCATCTCACAGCTGCCCAAGTGCGAGTTGCACGTGCACATCGAGGGCACGCTGGAGCCGGAACTGAAGTTCGCCCTCGCGGCCCGGAACAACGTTCCGTTGCCGTACGCCGACGCGGACGAGATGCGGGCCGGTTACGTGTTCCACGACCTTCCGTCGTTCCTCGCCTGCTACTACGAGGGCATGTCGGTCCTGCTGACGGAGGCCGACTTCTACGACCTGGCGTGGGCCTACCTGAGCAAGGCGAAGGAGCAGAACATCCGCTATGCGGAGATCTTCTTCGACCCGCAGGCGCACACCTCCCGCGGCGTCGGGTTCGGCACGGTGATCCGCGGTCTGCGCCGGGCGCTGATGGACGCGCGCCGGCTGCTCGACGTACGGGCACAGCTCATCATGTGCTTCATGCGGGACTTCTCCGCCGAGTACGCGATGGCCACGCTGATGGAGTCCCTTCCCCACCGGGAATGGATCATCGGGGTCGGGCTGGACTCGGACGAACGGGACAATCCTCCGGCCAAGTTCGCCGCCGTCTTCGCACGGGCACGAGCAGAGGGCTACCAGCTGACGATGCACTGCGACCTGGACCAGAAGAACTCCCTCGACCACATCCGTCAGTGCCTGGACGTCATCGGGGTGGACCGGATCGACCACGGCGTGAACTGCCTGGAGAGCGAGGACCTGCGGAACGAGATCAAGGCACGCGGCCTGGGCCTGACCGTCTGCCCGGTCTCCAACAGCTATGTGCGGGGCTCCGAGGGGCTGGCCGTCGTCCGCGAGATGCTCGACGACGGACTTCGGGTCACCGTCAGCTCCGACGACCCGGCCTACATGAACGGCTACGTCACCGAGAACCTCCTCGCGGTGCAGGCCACCACTCCGCTCACCCCGGCAGAGCTCGTACAACTCCAGCGCAACGCGTTCGAGGCGGCCTGGCTGCCCGACGCCGTCAAGGACACCTACCTCGCCGAGCTGGCCGGCTACCGCGCTCCCTAGGCGGCCCCGGTCAAGGAACACGGCTCAGCGGAGGAGCCAGCTGTACGGCCCCTCCGGATCGTCCAGCCACGCCCGCACCCGGCCGCCCTCGACCGTGACGCCGTAGCGCTCACGTCCTGGTCTCCCTTCGCGCTCCCACAGCTCGTGCGCGTCCTGCGGGTCGAGGGTGCCGTGGGTGAGGGTGAGCAGGAAACGGAAGAGTTCGTGGTCGCCGGACCGGTGCGGGACCTCGTCCGCCGGGTCGGGACCGGTGCCGCGCAGGGGCACGAAGTACGCGGCCGTGTCGAGGAAGCTGCCCTCGGCGTGCTCCGCGTCCCGCACGGTGAGCGCGATCAGTCCGGTGGCGAGCGGGGCCAGGATCCGGGCGCCGGGACTGCACTGGGCGAGCCAGGCGGGCGGCACCGACGGCAGGGCGCAGGTCGCGATGATCCGGTCGTAGGGTGCGTGTTCGGGGACTCCGCGGGCGCCGTCGCCGGTGACGACTCTCGGGCGGTACCCGGCGTCGGCGAGATGGGTGCGCGCGGACTCGGTGATCTCCGGCTCCAGATCGACGGTGGTCACCAGGCCGTCGCCGAGCCGGTGGGCGAGCAGCGCCGCGTTGTAGCCGGTGCCCGCGCCGATCTCCAGCACCCGGCTGCCGTCCGTCACCCCCAGCTCGACGAGCATCCTGGCCATCAGCGAGGGCTGGCTGCTGGACGACACCAGTTCCCCGTCGCGCAGCCGGGTGGCCAGCGGGGCGTCGGCGTACACCCCGCGCAGCCAGCGCTCCCGGACGCGCGGGTCGGGGCTCCCGCCCCACAGCCGCTCGTGGCCGCCGGCGACGCCGACGTAGTAGTACGGCACGAAGAGATGCCGCGGCACCGCCTCGAACACCGCCCGCCATCCCGGATCCGCGTCCCACACCCCGCCCAGCCCGATCCGCCGCACCAGCTCCGCCCGCGCGGGGCCGGCCACGGCGTCCAGTTCCCCGCCGAGAGCGTGCGCGCCCATACGTCCACTGTCCTGCCGTAGCGCCGGAGAGGCGAGCGGTCCTAAGCCTGAAGTCCTCCGCCACGCGTCTGAGACCATGGAAGCGTGAAAGAGATTCCGCGCGGCACGCTTCAGGAGCAGACCTTCTACGAGCAGGTCGGCGGGGAGGAGACCTTCCGTCGGCTCGTGCACCGTTTCTACGAGGGTGTCGCCGAGGACCCGCTGCTGAGGGCGATGTACCCGGAGGAGGACCTGGGCCCGGCCGAGGAGCGCTTCACCCTGTTCCTGATGCAGTACTGGGGCGGTCCCACGACGTACAGCGACAACCGCGGCCACCCGCGTCTGCGCATGCGTCACGCCCCGTTCCAGGTCGACCGGGCCGCGCACGACGCCTGGCTGAAGCACATGCGGGTCGCCGTCGACGAACTCGGCCTGTCCGAGGAACACGAGCACACGCTGTGGAACTACCTGACGTACGCGGCCGCTTCGATGGTGAACACAGAAGGCTGAGCACGGCAGGTTGAACGCGGGGGCTGAACGCCCTTGACCGCGCGTGGACTTGGACGGCGCGCTCAGCGCACGCTGACGCCGAGTGCGCCGACTCCCGCCCTGCGTACGGCGATCGAGCCGTACGGCGTCCGCAGCCGCAGCCACGGGCCGGACGAGAAGAGGCCCGGCTCCCCGCCTGGGCGCAGGAATCCGAGCGACTGGGCGGCGTGCACGGCGCGCACAGGCAGCGAGGTGTCCCCGACCGTCCGGGACCAGATCTCCCGCCCTATCCGGTCGAGTTCGCTGCGCGTACGGCCCTCGGGCGCCAACTCCTGCGTACGGGACCGGAATTCGGCGACCCCGGCGGCGATCATCCCGCGCAGCGCCTGCGGTTCCGGCAGTCCGGACTCGGGAGTCCAGCCGCCGCGCGGCGGCAGCACCCCGGCCCACGGCGGGCCGGTCACCGCGGCCGGTACCCGGGCCGTGGCCGCCGACTCGTCGAGGGATTCCAGGAGTTCACCGGCCGAGACGGTCACGTCGAGCGTGGCGTCGAGGCCGTTCTCGTACGGCTTGGCGAGGCGTACCGCGCGGATGGCGAGCACCTCGAAGGACGGCGGACGCCCGAAGACGGCGAGGGCCGTACCGGCCGCCTGGAGGCGGACGGCGGCGGCGCGGTCGTAGTGGAGCAGCCGGGAGAGGAAGGCCGCGAGATCCGCCGCCTCCCCTTCGTCGGCGAGGTGGAGGACCGTCATGCGGCGACGGCCTCCTCCTCGGTGTCGTCCCGGTATTCCTCCAGGAACTCGCGTTCCTCGGCGGTGATCCGGCGCGGTCGTTGTGCCTCGAAGTCGAACGGCACGATGACCGTGGAGGCACGGACGTAGACCTGGTCGCCGTCCTTCACCTCGTAGGTGAGGGTGAAGGACGCCGCCCTGATCTCGGTGACCCACAGCTCGATGTCCACCGGGTGGTGCCGGTGGACGAGCTGGCGTTTGTAGTCGATCTCGGGGCGCGCCACGACCGAGCCCTGCTTGAAGTCCTTGTCCGGGCGGAACAGGAAGTCGATACGGGCTTCCTCCAGGTAGCGGAGGAAGACCACGTTGTTGACGTGGCCGTACGCGTCCATGTCCGCCCAGCGCAGTGGGCAGCGGTAGATGTGGCGCAAGAAGATCAGCCCCGGGTCAGCTTCTTGTAGGTGGCGCGGTGCGGACGCGCCGCGTCCGGGCCGAGCCGCTCGACCTTGTTCTTCTCGTAGGACTCGAAGTTGCCCTCGAACCAGAACCACTTGGACTCGCCCTCGTAGGCGAGGATGTGCGTGGCGACCCGGTCCAGGAACCACCGGTCGTGGGAGACGACCACGGCCGCACCCGGGAACTCCAGCAGCGCGTTCTCCAGCGAACCCAGGGTCTCGACGTCGAGGTCGTTCGTCGGTTCGTCGAGAAGCAGCAGGTTGCCGCCCTGCTTGAGGGTGAGCGCGAGGTTGAGGCGGTTGCGCTCACCGCCGGAGAGGACGCCGGCCGGCTTCTGCTGGTCGGGGCCCTTGAAGCCGAAGGCGGAGACGTAGGCGCGGGAGGGCATCTCGACCTGGCCGACGTTGATGTAGTCCAGCTCGTCCGAGACGACGGCCCACAGCGACTTCTTGGGGTCGATGTTCTCGCGGCTCTGGTCGACGTAGGAGATCTTGACGGTCTCGCCGACCTTGATCGAGCCGGAGTCCGGGGTCTCCAGGCCCTGGATCATCTTGAAGAGGGTCGTCTTGCCGGCGCCGTTCGGGCCGATGACGCCCACGATGCCGTTGCGCGGCAGCGTGAAGGAGAGGTCGTCGATGAGGACCTTGTCGCCGAAGGCCTTGGAGAGGTTGCTGACCTCGACGACGATGGAGCCCAGGCGCGGGCCCGGCGGGATCTGGATCTCCTCGAAGTCCAGCTTCCGCATCTTGTCCGCCTCGGCGGCCATCTCCTCGTAGCGCGACAGACGCGCCTTGGACTTGGCCTGCCGCCCCTTGGCGTTGGAGCGGACCCAGTCCAGCTCCTCCTTCAGCCGCTTGGCGCGCTTGGCGTCCTTCTGGCCCTCGACCTTGAGGCGGGAGGCCTTCTTGTCGAGGTAGGTGGAGTAGTTGCCCTCGTAGGGGTGGGCGCGGCCGCGGTCGAGCTCGAGGATCCACTCGGCGACGTTGTCCAGGAAGTACCGGTCGTGGGTGACGGCTACGACGGTGCCGGGGTACTTCGCGAGGTGCTGTTCCAGCCACTGGACGGACTCGGCGTCCAGGTGGTTGGTGGGCTCGTCGAGCAGCAGCAGGTCGGGGGCTTCGAGAAGCAGCTTGCAGAGCGCGACGCGGCGGCGCTCACCGCCGGAGAGGTTGGTGACGGGCCAGTCGCCGGGCGGGCAGCCCAGGGCGTCCATGGCCTGCTCCAGCTGGGTGTCCAGGTCCCACGCGTTGGCGTGGTCCAGGTCCTCCTGGAGCTTGCCCATCTCGTCGAGCAGGGCGTCGGAGTAGTCGGTCGCCATCAGCTCGGCGACCTCGTTGAAGCGCTTGAGCTTGCCCATGATCTCGGCGGCGCCGTCCTGCACGTTCTCCAGGACCGTCTTCGACTCGTCGAGCGGGGGCTCCTGGAGCAGCATGCCGACGCTGTAACCCGGCGACAGGAACGCGTCGCCGTTGGAGGGCTGCTCGAGGCCCGCCATGATCTTGAGAACGGTGGACTTACCGGCACCGTTAGGTCCGACCACACCGATCTTCGCGCCGGGCAGGAAGCTCAGCGTCACATCGTCAAGGATGACCTTGTCGCCGTGCGCCTTGCGCGTCTTGCGCATGGTGTAGATGTACTCAGCCAAGAGAAACCGTCCGGCAGCTTGAAATCTGGAGTGGGCAGATGTAGTCCATACTGCCTGACCCCTGCCCCTCCGGGGAAACGCGTATGGACACGGGGGCTGTGAGCTGGGGCTCGGCCGTGTGCTGTACCGCTCAGCCCTGCTGTCCGGGCTTGCGGTCCCGCAGCAGGATCAGGGCCGTGGCGCCGATGCCGACCAGTCCGAGGGCGACGACCGTGATCATCGGGGTGATGGCGGAGCCGCCCGTCTCGGCGAGGTTGGTGTCGACGGCGGTGCCGCCCACCGTGGCGGGGCTGGGCTCGCTGAGCGTCTGGGTCACGGTGCCGCCCGCGTCGCTCTGCGTCCGGCAGTCGAGGACTCCGGCGAACCGCTTCTCGTAGCCGTGCGGCGCCGTGATCGTGAAGTCGTACGCCTGGTCCTCCTGGAGCGGGATCGTCACCGTCTGGGAGTCACCGGCGTCGATGCCGTGCTCGACCCCCATGAGAGCGAAGGTGAACGTCTCGTCGCCCTCGTTGGCGGCCGTGATGTCCACGCCGCCCGCGACGCAGTTCTTGCGCGCCGACAGTGCCGGTATGGCCCCCGTCTTCGCCCAGTCCGCGTCGGCGGCGGCGGAGACCGTGGACTCGCTGGAGCCGGCGAGGATCTGCGTCTGGCTCCTGTTCTCGGAGGTGAAGGCCCGGCCGACGGGCACGGTGGTGGAGGCCTGCACGGTCAGCCCGGCCGACCCGTCCGCCGCGTCCTCGGGGACGTCGAAGAAGACCTGGCTGCCGTTCACCGCGGAGGTGACGGCCTTGCCGTCCTTGTCGACGATCCGCACCCCGGTCGTGGCGGCGTCCGCGGGCGGTGTCACCGTCACGCCGTTCGAATTGGTGTGCACGGTGACCGGGCCGAGCCGCTCGCCGGGGTGGCCGGAGACCGCGGGCGGGTCGAGGGTCAGCGAGGCCTGCGGCTCCGCCACGTCGCGCGCGCTCTTCTGCAGATAGTCCGCGAGCTTCTCGGCCTGCGGGTCGACCGCGTCGACGTCGGCGCCGTCCGAGTAGCGCCAGATGGCCACCTGGGTACCGGCCGCCGCGTCGCTCTCGGTCAGCCCCTTGGTGCCGGCCTTCGCGGAGAGCGCCGCGAGGTCGTTCACCTGCGGGTAGGAGTGCTGCAGAATCCAACGGATCCTGCCCGCGCTCTTGTTGGTGCCCAGCGACGTGCCGTTCCACGCGGTCTCGTGGTACTTGGCGTCGCGCTGGGTGGGGTTCCGGAGATCGACGCAGTACGTCTGCAGGGTGCCGCCGCCGTCCACGGACATCTCGAACAGGCCCGCGGAGACCTGCACATCGCTGCCGCCGGCGTCGTGGATCACGGCGTCGCCGTACGTCTTGAGCCCGCCTATCGTGGCCGTCGCCCCGCCCTGGGTCTGCGGTGTCTCGTCGGCGACGGCCGGGCCCGCGCCGGCCAGCACACCGGCGGCGACGAGTCCGCACGCCCAGGTCGCGGCGACGAAGCGCACGGCGCCCCGGCCGCGTAGTGACAGCGCGGAGAAGACAGACAACGCAGAAGACACGGAATTCCCCTTCGAGCAGGACCCATGGGCGTGGGGGGCGTGGCGTGGTCCCACCAGCAGAATCTGTAGCGCCGAGAGCTGTGCCCGAGCTATGTCCGGCATCCTAGGGAGGCTGGCGCACCACGTTCTCCAGTCAGGTGATCGGATAACCGTTCCGAATCGGAATCGTTATCGCCAAGATCACCCGCGAGCATGGCTTATCGACAAATCCACCGAGCCATTGGGAACGCATTCGTCGATAAGCCCTGGAAAAGCCGTAGTTGCATCAGCTCGGGGCATTCACTGACATCACGTCACCGCGACGGGCTCGTCCTGTCGCTGCCGTTCCTGTCGCTCGGTGGCGTCGGCGGAATCCGCGGCCGGGGTCTCCCAGTCGGGCTCGGGCCGGGGCGGAGAGGCCGCCGTGTCCGGCCTGTTGGCCCGGCGGAAGGCCGAGGTGCCGCGCGCCAGGTCGTGGCCGATCGCCACGGCGTCGAGGTCCGTCCAGGAGCGGTTCGGCTGCCCCTCACGCGCCTCCTCGCGCACCTTCAACCGGCCCTGGACGACGACCGGGTCACCGACCGTCAGCGACGCCGCCACGTTCGTGGCCAGCTGCCGATTCGCCCACACCGTGAAGAAGTTGGTGTGGCCGTCCGTCCACGCGCTCTTCTCGCGGTCCCAGTAGCGCGAGGTCACCGCCAGCCGGAACCGCGCCGACGGTCCGGCCGCCAGCTCCCGGTACACCGGCGGTGTCGCCACGTTGCCCACCGCGCAGATCATGGTCTCGTTCATCGTGCGTCCCTCCCTCACTCGGCCGCGCAGGCCGGGCGGAAACGCGTACGGGCCCGTCCCGTACGGCTGCAGTCAGACTGCCTCCGCCGAGCCGGGCCCGCTGAGCGCTGTGCACCACCGCCCACCTGTGGAAAACCTCATCACCCGGACGAGGGAACGACGTTCGGACCGAGGTTCACCCCGTCCCGATCACCCTGTGCCGACACCCGCCCCCGTGACCCGCGCGTACTGCTCCCGCACCTCCCGGTACCGCAGCAGCTCGGCGGCCAGCGGATCGAGCACCCGCGCCCGACCGCAGCCCGCCGCGGCCTCCCGCAGTCGCCGCTCGGCGTCGAGGCCGTAGCGCCGGGCGGGTCCGCGGGCCGCCAGCCGACAGCTCCACTCGACGAGCGGGCCGCCGATGATGCCGGCCACCATCAGCAGCACCGGCACCCCCAGGTTCGGCGCCATGAACCCGATGATCTGGCCCAACAGCCAGAGCCCGCCGACGACTTGGAGGATCGTCATGGACGCCTGCGCCAGTACGGCCGCCGGCCACCACCCCGGCCGCGGCGGGCGCCCCACCGGCAGCCCGGCCCGCGCCGCCAGCTCGTCCAGCGCCTCCGGCAGCCCCTGCGCCCCGCGTACGGCCGCCTCCCGCACCGCCTGCGCCCAGGGCGCGGGCAGTCCGCCGGAGGCCCGGTCCGCGACCGTACGGACCGCCTGTTCGACGCGCTGGCGTGCCGTGGCCTCCTCGTCCTCCTGGGCGCGGACGGGCAGTCGGCCGGTGCTCGGTTCGCGCCGGTCGTTGTACCAGCGCCACAGCCGCAGCCAGGGCGTGCCGCAGGCCCGGTTGGCATTGCGCAGCCAGGCGCGTTCGGCCGCCTCGCCCGCCGCGGTGGCGCCCACCGAGTCCGCGAGCCGCGCGGCGAACTCGTCCCGCGCCTCCTCGCTGAGCCCGGTGCGCCGCCCCGTGGCGTAGACGGGCCGCAGCCGCCAGGCGGCCGCGTCGACATCGGCTGAAATTCGCCGTGCGGCGGCTCCACGATCCGCCACGAACTGGCCCAGAACCTCGCGCAGTTCGGGGATGCCGTCGCCGGTGAGCGCGGACAGGGAGAGCACGGTCGCGCCCGGTTCGCCGTACTCCCCCAGCGCGATCCCGTCCTCGTCGAGCAGCCGCCGCAGATCGTCCAGGACCTGGTCGGCGGCCTCCCCGGGAAGCCGGTCGATCTGGTTGAGGACGACGAACATGACCTCCGCGTGGCCCGCCATCGGCCGCAAGTAGCGCTCATGGATGATCGCGTCGGCGTACTTCTCCGGGTCGACGACCCAGATGACCGCGTCGACGAGCGCCAGCACCCGGTCCACCTGCTCGCGGTGCGCGACGGCGGCCGAGTCGTGGTCGGGCAGGTCCACCAGGACGAGCCCGCGCAACTGGGCCTCCATCTCGGCGCTCTGCAGGGGGCGCCTGCGCAGCCGTCCCGGGATGCCGAGCCGGTCGATGAGGGTGGCCGCGCCGTCGCTCCAACTGCACGCGATGGGCGCGGCCGTGGTGGGCCGTCGTACGCCCGTCTCCGAAATGGCCACTCCCGCCAGCGCGTTGAAGAGCTGCGACTTGCCGCTGCCGGTGGCGCCCGCGATGGCGACCACGGTGTGCTGCCCGGAGAGCCTGCGCCGCGCGGCGGCCTCGTCCAGCACCCGCCCCGCCTCCGCCAGGGTCCCGCTGTCGAGCCGGGTCCTGGAGAGCCCCACCAGCTCGCGCAACGCGTCGAGCCGGGACCGTAGCGGCCCGTCGTACGCCAGTGGGGCCGGGACCGGCGCGGTGTGGTGCGCGGCCTGCGCGCGGGAGGCCCTGATCTCCACGGCGGCGGCCTGCTGCGCGGCGTTGGCCTCGTTGACCCGCCGCGCGATGAGCCCGTCGTCCCAGGAGCCGGTCGGTTCCTCGGGGTCCGTGGGGTTCGTCGGGTCCACGGCCGCCCTGGATTCCGTTCGCCCGGAGGTGTCGGCCCGCACGCGCGCGTGGTCACCGGTGTCCTTCCGGTCGCCGATTTCCTGTGCGGCCTCTACGGGAGGGGGATTTTCGGGGCGCCCGTCCTTGGCGTCCGCGGCGCGGCCGTTGCCGGCACGGTCGGCGTGGTCCATCTCGTCCGTGTGGTCCTGGTCAGTGACGGCAGTCACCGGTCACCTCTCCTTCTGCAGTACGGACAGCGCGGCGATGAGTTCGGCCTGGGGTTCGGGGTGCACTTCGAGGGCGTCGAGCGGGGCGAGCCGGCGTTCGCGCTCGGTGTGCACGACCCGGTCCAGGTGGTCGTTGAGGAGCCGCCCGGCCCGGTCGCGCAGCCGCAGCGCCCCGTGGGCGCCGATCCGCTCGGCGAGCCCCTCCCCAGCGGACCGCGCCCTGCGGCCGCCCAGCAGCGCGGTGGCGACGAGGGCGGCGACCACCTCGGGATCGGGCGCGATGCTCCGGTCGAGGTCGGCGACCTCCTCCTCGGCGTACTCCTCCAGCTCGCGCCGCCACCGCCGTACGGCCATCCCGATGCGGTGCTCGGCGCTCTCCAGCGAGGGATCGCGGTCGGTGAGTTCGGGGGCGCCCGCGGCCGGTTCGCGGCGCCAGGCGTCGTCGACGCGTTCGTCGGCGGCCGTGACTGCGCACAGGAGCAGCGCGGCGAGGCTCTCGGCGAGGGCGTCGAGGAGTTCGCCGGCGGAGCAGTCGAGCGGGAAGGCGCGCCAGCGTTTCAACGCGTCCCCGGCGAGCACGGCCCCGCCCTGCAGACGACCCCGCACGCGCGCGTGCTCGCTGTCGTACGCCCCGTCGACGGCGGCCGTGAGCCGCAGGGCGGCGGCGTACTGCGCGGCGGCGGCACCGGCCAGCTCGGGCATCCGCGACTTCAGCGAGTCGAGGACGCCGTAGGCCGTGCGCGCCATCGACTGGTGCCGGGCCGCCGGGTCCTGGGCCTGCTGCACGAGCCAACTCCGCAGTGTCGCCACGGCGCTGGCCGGAAGCAGGCCCCCGCCCCAGGCGGACTCGGGGAGTTCGGGCACTGTGAAGCGCGGTACGTCGCCGAGCCCGGCCTTGGCGAGCAGGGCGCCGTACTGCCGGGACACCTCGGACACCACCTGGTGGGGCACCCGGTCGAGGACGGTCACCAGGGTCGCGTTGTGCTCCTTGGCGCTGCGCAGCAGATGCCAGGGCACGGCGTCGGCGTAGCGGGCGGCCGTGGTGACCATCACCCAGATGTCGGCAGCGCAGATCAGTTCGGCGGCCAGCACCCTGTTGTCGGCGACCAGGGAGTCGATGTCGGGCGCGTCCAGGAGGGCGATTCCGCGCGGGAGGGAGTCGGCGGTCTCGACCCGCAGCACGCGCGTACCGTCCTCACCGGGGAGGAGCAACTCGTCCCCCGGGTCCTGATGGGGCACCCACACGCGCGTGAGGTCGGGCAGCACGCGCATCCCGCTGAACCAGTGATGGTCCTCCGGATGGCAGACGAGCACCGGTGTGCGGGTCGTCGGCCGCAGCACGCCGGCCTCGCTGACCCGGCGCCCCACAAGGGAGTTGACGAGCGTCGACTTGCCCGCGCCGGTGGAACCGCCCACCACGGCCAGCAGGGGCGCTTCGGGCTCTTTCAGGCGGGGCACCAGGTAGTCGTCGAGCTGGGCGAGCAGTTCGTCGCGGTTGGCACGCGCGCGTGGAGCCCCCGCAAGGGGCAGCGGGAAGCGTGCGGCGGCGACACGGTCGCGCAGGGCGGAGAGTGCGTCGAGCAGCTGAGGCCGTACGTCCAAGGTCACCACATGTGAAGAATGCCCAATTTTGGGGGAATTCTGAAGCATATGAGCATGCCTGCGCGCCGACAGAACACAACGGACGGAAGGGATGACTGGGGCATGGGCACAGTCCAGGCATAACGAGTGCACAACACCCGTGGCGCGCGGCACCAAAAGCGATGCACGATTCGTACCTGCCTGCGATTATCAGGACCGCTTCACCGAACCTCCACATCGAGCCACGGAGGGGAAGCAACAGGGACAAGGACCCGGGAGCCCTATCCTTGTCCCCGGCAACGTCACGGACCGGCCCACACCCGGGCACACCACGACCGAGGCCACCACACCCGGCCCCCGTAGCTCAGTGGATAGAGCAGGCGCCTTCTAAGCGCTTGGCCGCAGGTTCGAGTCCTGCCGGGGGCGCCATTGAGTCTCTGACCTGCGCATATCGGTTGGTTGGATCATCGGAGGCCGGATGAACCAGCTCCCGTGCACCCTGGAAGCCCTCGCCGTGCGCACCGACATCTCGACGGACGACGCGGCAGTACGAGGGCCGAGAACAACCTCTTGGGCGCGAACATGGACTTCGATGAGTTCGCCCGTTCTCATTCGCCGTGCTGGCCAACGCAACGTGTCCGAGAGACAGGACACTTCAGTCGCCGCTCGCCGCGATCTCCAGGAGTTGTCGGTGGAGTCCGGGGCGGGCGAACAGCGCGGCTCCGGTGTCGGTGCGGTACTGGCCGGTCAGGTCGCTGAAGGTGCCGCCGGCTTCCTGGACGACGGGGATCAGCGGGGCGATGTCCCAGGGGCCGGCTCCGAGGAGGAGGAAGGCGTCCAGTTGACCGGTCGCGACCAGGAGGGCGCCGTGGCAGGTGCCGGATCCGGCGGACGGTTTGCGCGGCGCCGGCGCGGCGGGATCCGCCGCGGTCCAGTCGAGCGGCGGTCGGACCCGGGAGACGCCCCGGGCCAGTCGCGCGGCGACGCGTCTTTCCCGCTGTTTCAGTCTGGACGGAGGCGGCCAGATGCCGATGACCGCGTCCTGGGCACTCCCGCCTTCGGTGAGGGCCAACTGGTTCACCGGTGCGGCCGAGTTGGAGGGGCACGGCCCCGTCCAGGAGCCCGAGTCCGGCCCGGCCCACCACCGACGGCCCAGGGCTGGGGCGGAGACCATGCCCAGGGTGACGCGGCCGTCCTCCTCGACGGCGATCAGTGTGCTCCACTCCGGTTCACCGGCGAGGAAGCTCGCGGTGCCGTCGATGGCGTCGATGATCCAGCGCCGCCTGCCGCGCCCATGGGCGCCGAACTCCTCACCGAGGAACGCGTCGTCGGGATGCTCCTGGCGGATCAAGGAGCGAAGGACGATTTCGATCTCCCGATCGGCGTCGGTGACCGGGCTCCCGTCGCTCTTGGTCCGGGATTCGACGACCGCGGCTGAGAAGTGGCGTCGGGCGATGGCGTCCGCCCGGTCGGCGAGGCGGTGCGCCAGCGCCAGGTCCGCCGGGTCCGTCACGAGGCCGCCCTTCCCGTTGTGGTCCGCCAGTGCGGCGCCGGGGGAGCGCGCAGGCGCGGTGAGGTTATCAAGGCGTGCCTGTTGTGATCACCCCCGAGAGCAGCAGCATGCCGATCCGCGGCGGACACGCGGTATCAGCTGCACGACACTGAGACAGCTGGGCCGACATTCGCCCCGCCGGCCCGGCCGCCCCACCGCGCCCCCGCCCCACCGCGCCCCCTGCGCCCCCGCCCCGATCACCCCCACGTTTCTCCCCGGTTTCCGTTACGCCCCAAAGGACACGTAATGGTCAAGACTTGCCCCTGAACGCTTGTCGGGTTCCCCATCGCCACCGATCATTGGCCGAATCCCGCCCGTCTTCCGCCCGTCTTCCGCCCATCTCCCGCCCGTCCCCGTCCCCGCCCGCAGTCCCCCGACACCCGCAGGAGCCCCCCGGTGGCCGCTGGTCAGACAGCCTTCGAGCCGGCCGACGCGCCGGCCGCAGCGCAGACGGAGCGGCAGAAGCTGCGTAAGCACTTCGGCCGTTTCGACATCCTCTTCTTCCTTCTCTGCACCATTGTCGGCGTGGACACGATCGGCACGATCGCCCGGAACGGCGCCGAGGCGTTCACCTGGCTCATCGTGCTGGCCGTGGTGTTCTTCATCCCCTCCGCGCTGCTGACCGCCGAGCTCGGCGCCGCGTTCCCGGAGGAGGGCGGCCCCTACATCTGGACGAGCCGCGCCTTCGGCCGTCTCGCGGGTGCCGTCAACAACTTCCTGTACTGGATCACCAACCCGGTGTGGCTCGGCGGCACCCTCGCCGTCGCCGCCGTCACCGCGTTCACGACCTTCTTCAACGACGGCAAGGACCTCAGCACCCCCGCCTTCTACGCCTTCGCCCTCGTCTTCATCTGGGTGGGCGTCCTCGCCGCGATCCTCTCCTTCGACGTCGGCAAGTGGATCCCCACCATCGGCGCCTGGAGCCGCTTCGTCCTCCTCGGCGTCTTCACGATCACGGTCGTCGTCTACGGCATCAAGCACGGCCTGCACGGTTTCGGCGCCGGCGACTTCTCCCCGACGTACACCGGCTTCGTACTCCTCGTGCCCGTCCTGATGTTCAACTACGTCGGCTTCGAGCTGCCCAACACCGCGGGCGACGAGATGACCGACGCGCAGAAGGACGTGCCGTACGCGATCTTCCGCAGCGCCGCCCTGTCCGTGCTCCTCTACGCGCTGCCCATCCTCGGCATCCTGCTCGTCCTCCCGGTCAAGGCCATCACCGGCCTCGGCGGCTTCCTCGACGCGATGCGCCAGGTCTTCACCGTCTACGGCGGCAACGTGGCCGCGGACGGCACGGTCACCAGCAGCGGCGCGGGCACGGTGCTCGGGGACATCGCCGCGGTGCTGTTCATCCTCACCGTGCTGTCCTCCGGCGTCACCTGGGTGATGGGCTCCGACCGCGCCCTCGCCGTCTCCGGCTACGACGGCGCCGCGCCCCGCTTCCTCGGCGTGATCTCGAGCCGCTTCGGCACGCCGGTCCGGGTCAACATCCTCAGCGGGCTGGTCTCCACCCTCGTCCTGGTACTGGCCCATCAGCTCACCAACGGCAGCGCGGCGAAGCTCTTCGGCGCCGTCCTCGGCCTCGCCATCTCCACCACGCTCATCAGCTATCTGGGCATCTTCCCGGCCCTCGCGGTACTGCGCCGCAAGGCCCCGGACGTCCCCCGCCCCTACAAGGCGCCCTTCCCCCGCACGATCAGCGTGCTCCTCACCGTGCTCATCCTGTTCGCCAGCGTGCAGCTGATCGCCCCGGGAGCCGGTGACCACTGGTTCGGCGCCGACTACCTCCCGGACGGCTGGACCCACGCCGAGCGCTGGAAGTACCTCCTCACGGAGGCCGTGCCGCTCGCCGTGTTCGTCCTCCTCGGCATCCTGTTCTGGGCCCTGGGCAAGCCGACCCGCACGGCGAACGCGCTGGCCAAGGAGTAGCGTTCCTCCGTGACCTTGCGCTGTGTTGTCCTCGACGACTTTCAGAACGTGGCGACCGAACTCGCCGACTGGTCGCCGGTCCAGGACGCGGTGGAGGTCGTCAGCCTGCGTGAACACCTCGACGGCGAGGGCGAGTTGGCCGCCGCCCTCGCCACCGCCGACATCGTGGTCACCCTGCGCGAACGCGTCCCCTTCCCCGCCTCGCTGTTCGCCCGGCTCCCCCAGTTGAAGCTGCTGATCGCCTCCGGCATGCGCAACACGGTCATCGACTACGCCGCCGCCGAGGCGCACGGCGTCACCGTGTGCGGTACGGCCAGCTCCTCGACCCCGCCCGTCGAACTGACCTGGGCGCTGCTGCTCGGCCTGGCCCGGGGCATCGTCGAGGAGAGCAACTCCCTTCGCGCGGGCGGCCCCTGGCAGCAGACGGTCGGCGCCGACCTGCACGGCCGTACCCTCGGACTGCTCGGACTCGGGAAGATCGGCAGCCGGGTGGCCGCGATCGGGCTCGCCTTCGGCATGCGCGTCACCGCGTGGAGCGAGCACCTCACCAAGGAGCGGGCGGACGAGGTGGGCGTACAACTCGCCGCGTCCAAGGAGGAGTTGCTCGCGGACAGCGACTTCGTCTCGGTCCATCTGGGCCTCGGCGACCGCACCCGCGGTCTCCTCGGCCCCGCCGAACTCGCCCTCCTCAAGCCCACCGCGTATCTGATCAACACGTCCCGCGCGGCGATCGTCGACCAGGACGCCCTGCTCGCCGCGCTGCACGAGGGCCGCATCGCGGGCGCCGGAATCGACGTCTTCGACATCGAGCCCCTCCCGGCCGACCACCCGATGCGCACGGCACCCCGGCTGCTCGCGACACCCCACCTCGGCTATGTGTCGCACGCCAACTACACGACGTACTACGGCCAGGCCGTCGAGAACATCCGCGCCTACCTGGCGGGTTCACCCGTACGACAGCTGCCGTAGAACCGGGCGCCCATGCGTCAGCGGCAGTAAAACCGGTGGCCCGCAAGGCAGTTGCCGTAGGTCACACCTCGACGCGCCGGTAGATGCCGTCGCCCCGCCGCAGATGGTGGAGGTCCACCAGGTAGCGGCGGAGCGTCACATGGTCGACCTCGCCCTCGTCGCACCAGGCGCGCAGCTTCTCGTTGACGGTCCGCTCGGGGTAGTCGACGCCGGGGGCGAAGGTCTGCTCGGCGATGTGCCGGAGCACGACCTGCTTGCGGGTCCACTGGGCGGGGAGGCGGATCAGCCGGCCGCCCTGGACGAAGGTCCGCAGGATCATGTCGGTGTGCTCGTCGCCGGTGACCGGAGCGTCGGCGGCGGGCTCCGCACCCTCGCGCGCGAGGCTCTTGAACAGGTCGTAGTCGACGCGGAGTTCGCCGTCGTCCATGGTCTTCACCACGCCCTGCTCGCGCAGCTTGAGCAGGGCGAGGGCCGTCCCCTTCGGGGTCAGGCCGGCCACCTCGGCGACCTGCTCGGAGGTTTCCGCGCCCAGGGCCACCGCCGCGAAGGCACGTACGCGGTTCTGCTCGGCGAACAGACGGAACAGTTGGTCGGTTGCCATGCCGGGAGGCTAATCGACGCGCGCCCGCCGGGAACACCGGATTTCCTGCCGTCGAACATCCACTCCCGGCGCTCGAAGTCCTGTTCAAAACGGGTGATCTCCCGGTCCGCGCCGTTACCAGGCATGGGCCGCCGCGTTGAACCCGAAGTGCGGCGGCGAGTCCTGCCGCCGCACTCACCGAAACCAAAGGAGAACGTGATGTCTCGCATCGCGAAGGCGGCCGTGGTCGCTCTCGGCACGGGCGCCGTGGCGCTCGGCGGCGCCGGTCTGGCCATGGCGGACGCGGGCGCGCAGGGTGCGGCCGTCGGTTCGCCCGGCGTCCTGTCGGGCAACGTCGTGCAGGTGCCGGTGCACATCCCGGTCAACGTGTGCGGCAACACCGTCAACGTGATCGGCCTGCTGAACCCGGCCTTCGGCAACACCTGCGCCAACGTGAGCGACCACGGCAAGAGCGGCCACCCCGGCCCGGGCGGCTACGGCGACAACGGCTACGGCCACTGATTCGACCGCACGCGCGGACGGACGTACGCGAAGAGCCCCGGCACCTCAGGCGCCGGGGCTCTCCCCGTGTCCGCAACCGGTCAGCCGTAGCGGTAGATCCTGCTGACGTCCTCCAGCTGCTCCGGTGTCACGTCCCACGGCGGCATCCGCTCCTGCCGTGCCACGACCCGCCCCTCCTGGTCGTCGCCCGGCCCCGGCGGCCTCGCCGGGAGATAGCGGGCGCCGCGGTGCCGGTTCTGCCAGCGGGACCACTGGAGGTCGATGAAGGCGTGGTGCAGCCAGAAGACCGGGTCGTTGACGGAGGCGCCGCCGAGCATCACGCCCCCGACCCATTTGTGGACCCGGTTGTGGTTGCGCCAGGAAGAGCTGCCGGACCCGGTGCCCCACCCTTCGAGGCGGTTGCGGAAGCCGGTGCGGGAGGTCGAGTCCCAGGGCGCGGTGTCGTAGACGGGGTCGGCGAGCGCCCCGTCCAGGTCGTTCTTCGTCGGCAGCGCGATCGGGGCGCCGGCCCGGCCCAGGTCCCGGGTGAGGTACGGCTCGTCGGTGATGTTCTCCGTGATCTTCCACTTGCCCGCCGCGTAGGCGAACGGCCCGGTCGTCACCTGGTGGTCGGAGCGCCGCCCGGTGCCGCCGAGCAGGTCCTTCGTCCAGGGCAGGGCGGTCGCGGAGCGGTCCCGCGTCCAGTCCCAGTACGGCACCGTCACCGAGGAGTCGACCCGGCGCAGCGCCCGCTCCAGGTCCAGCAGGAACTGCCGGTGCCAGGGCAGGAAGGACGGCGCCATGTGCGCGGAGCGCAGCCCGTACTCCCCGTCGGGCACGAAGAACTCGATGTGCGTGCGCACGAACTCGTCGTACTCGCCCCGTCGTTTGATCTCCAGCATCGCCGCCACGAACCGCCGCTTCTCGCCGGCGGTGAGTGTGCTGACGTCCTTACGCGTGTACGCCATGGTCTCCCCCCATGTGCATCTGCCCCATCGGCCCGTCCGCCTCGCGCAGTTCGCGGCCGGGGCTCAGCTCGTCGACGGCGGCACGGGTCGCCTCCAGCGCGGTGGGATACGAGCGGTAGTGGTCGACCATGCTCAGCCAGGTGCCGTCGGCCCGCCGCATGAGATGCAGCGGACGCCCGTCGACGGTCACCTCCCAACTGCCCTTCAGCACACCGTGGATACGACGGCCCCGGTACGTCTCGTCGAAGGCGGTGTCCCCGGGATCCTCACCGGAGCGGGTGGGCCGGGAGGCCGCGACGACCGGCACCAGCGCCACCGCGAGCACGGCACCGAACACCCCGCGCAACGCCTCCCGCCGCGTCCTGCGCACCGATCCCGGTCTGACCGGCTCCCGTCCCACCGACACTCCACCGACGCTCACGCTCATGGCCCAACTCCCTCGTCCGTTCCGACCGTTCGAGGGGCTAACCGTCCGACCCCCCGCCCGGTCACCGTCCAAAACCACCCATGACATGCGGAAGGGCCCGGGTCGCACCACCCGGGCCCATGTCCGCTCCAGCCGTACGGCCGTATTCGCTCCCGCGCTACGCCACTAGAGGCCGGCCCCCGTGACCAGGTCCGCGCCCGGCACGGTCTGCAGGACCGGGGCCAGGACGCCCGCCTGGGGCGCCTTCAGGTCCGGGAGGCCGAAGTTGTCGGGGTTGGGCGGGGTCAGCGGGGCGTCCAGGGCGAGGCCCGGGGCCAGCGTGCGCAGGTCGGAGGCGGGGGTGCTGACGCCGAGGTGGTCGAAGCCGTCGCCGAGGACGTGCGGCAGCGGGGCGCGCAGGCCGATGCCGGGCAGGCCGCCGTGGACCGGGAGCTGGGGCAGTGCGTGCTCCGGGATGAGCCGGCCCTCGACGTACCGCGGGCCGTCGGGGGTGCCCGGCATGGGCACCGGGATCTCGCCGCCCAGCTTGGGGAGTTCCATGCCGAGGGCGCTCTCCGCGCCCCCCAGGGGCACGGGCACCGGGACCGTGCCGAGCGCGGCGGCGGGGGTCGCGGCGGCGGCGCCGGTCGCGGCCGCCACGGCCGTGATGACGGCGGCGATGGTTCCTCGGGTGGTCGACTTCATCTCGAGTACGGTCCCTTTCGGAATTCGGAGGCACTGTCTGCTGACCGGGTAACGATCCCGGGAAGGAGACCAGTTCAAGATTCCCCCGAGTGCCGCAGTAGTCAGCTTTTCCCGAATTCCCATCAGCGGGCCGGAACCGACTTCCCGTCAGCGGGCCGGAACCGGCGTTCCCGCCCGCTGTCCGGTCGTCAGCCGCGCAGGCTGCGGGCGGGCAGGACGACGTGCGCGGCGGCGGTCAGGGTCTCCTCGGCGCCAGCGAACTCGGCCAGCGCCTCGGGGGTGACGGGCTTGCCCGGCTCGGCCTCGGGCCAGGGGCGGGTGGTGAACACCAGGTAGGCGAAGCCGCGTTCGCCGACCGCCGCGAGCCACTCGGGCGGCGGCACGCACTGGGCGTTGAGCTGCGGCATGTTGAGGACGGCCTGCCCGGACTCGACGAGCATGGTGATCGGCAGGCTGGGCCGGGTGGCTCCGTCGACGACGTCGCCGCCGACCGGGAGTCCGTTGTCGGTCAGCAGTCGTTCCACGGCGGCACTGGCGGCCTCGGGGCCGTCCGCGGCGTCGCCCAGGGTGTAGGCGAGGAGGTAGGGCATGTCCCCGTCGGGGGCCTCGCCGCTCCACGCCAGGACGACGAGGGTGCCGAGGTCGGCGACGCGGAAGGGGCGCGTTTCGCTTGAGGTTGAGGTCACCGCGCGACCTTATCGACGGGCCGGAAGCCCACCGGACGCGTTCTCACCCGTCCGGCCGATGGCACGGTCGACCCGCCACACGAACGAGGGACGCCTCGCGACGCCCCTCGAACACCACCGGCGGGACTCGGACCTGTCCGGCGGATCACGCCGCCGACGCGGGGTCCGGCACGCCCTCCCCCACTGCCTCAAAGGCGTGGGGACCCCCAGCGGCGTTGTCGTCGGTCGCCGACGTCCCCCAGCCTTCGGCCGGGAGGCGCCCCACCGCGTCGCCCGCGGCGGAGCCGCTGATGTCAACGTCTCCTCCGCCTTGCAGCTGCACGCGCCAGACCCCGCTCACCGGCGCTGATCAGGCACCGATGGTTTCCTGCGACCTGATCCGCCGGACAGGTCCTAGCCCTGCAGCGGCAGGCCGCCGAGCAGCGGGTTGTGCTGGTTCAGCGCGCCGGCCGCGCCCTTGACGGTGCTGAGCGGGGACTGCTTGTTCTCGGTGTCGAGCGCGTCCGACTGGTGCTGGAGCGGCATCACGTCGACGGGCTGGATCCGGCCACTGGTGAGGGTGTTGACGGCGCCGGTGAGGCTGGTGGGCGTCACGTCGGCGGGGCCGTAGGCGAACGCGGGCGCGGCGGCACCGGCGAGGGCGACGGACCCGGCAACGACAGCGGCAGCCTTCAGGGACTTCATCGTGTTCCTTTCTTCGGCAACTCATGTCACCAGAGGGAATTCTGTCGCCGTGTGTAACGAGTTCCGGCCGGGCCGGAAACCCGTGCGCAGAAACTTTCTGCTCCCCCACCCGAATGCGGTGTGTGTCTCATCGGCGTTTCCCATCCTCATATGAAAAGGGCGGGGGGGGCGGGGCGCGCAAGGTAGTGCCACCAAGGGTTTTGAAAAATAGAAGGGGACACAACACGGGACACCGTGCGCCCCCGGAGGGGCGGGGGGGGGGGGCCCC
>NZ_JBHYWD010000039.1:0-46217 GCF_042751305.1 Streptomyces hokutonensis | reverse complement strand
CACCAGGGTGTTTGTGGTGTTGCTTTTTGGGAATGAAATCACTCCTTACATCTCGGTGGTGGTGCGCGACTCCAAACAGCCCCCCAACACGCGCTTTTCTACGACTGATCGCGTCACACTCCCGGAACCGCGGGCACCGCCGGCAGGGCCGGTGCGGCGGGCACCGCGGGGAGCGAGGACGTGGACGGCAGCGCGGGCAGCGCGGGCAGACCGGCCAGGCTCGGCGCGGGCAGCCCGCCGCCCAGCAGCGTGGCCGCGACCACGTTGACGAGGCCCGTCACCACACCGGTGACCGCCGGGACGACCGCGCCGACATCGCCTGAAGTGACGGCGGTGAGCAGGCTGCCGACCGCTTTCTGCAGGGAGGCGAGGGCGTCCCCGGCGAGGTCGGCGGGCGCCTTCCTGCCCTTGGAGTCGTCGCCGCTCTTCGGCAGCGCGGGCAGGGCGGGAGTCGCGGGCAGGGCAGGGGTGGCGGGCAGCGCGGGCGTCGCCGGAACGGCCGGGGCAGCCGGGACGGCGGGAGCCGCCGGGACAGCCGGAGCCGCAGGCACGGCCGGGGCCGCCGGAGCCGCCGCGGTGATCTTGGCGACGGCCTCGTTGACGGTGTCGACGAGCTTCTGCGCCTGGTCGGCGGAGAGCTGGCCGTTGTCGGCCTTGAGGACCTGGTTGAGCAGGTCGGTGACCGGGGTGAGCACGCTGCCGACATCGCCGAGGCCCTTGACCTGGGCGAGCAGCCCGTCGGCTCCAGGGACCGGCACGCTCGACGCGGCGTGGACGTGCTTCCGCGCCGAGTCGTTGTCGGCGGCGACGGCGGCGGGGCCGACGATCCCGATCAGGACGGAGGCACAGAGTACGGAGGACGCGATGCGCCGTGCGGGCAGACCACGCATGGGGTGTTCCTTTCGGTGGTGCTTCGGATCTTGAACCCACCGTGAAAGCGCTCACCACCATCTGCAACCGGTCGATCGCGCCGGGTGACCACCCGTCAGCCGTACGGACGACGTCGTGCCTGGTGAGGGCCATGTCAAGACCGGACCGCCGGGCCCGTGCCGCTACCGCCCATTCGGGGCAACGGCCTTCGCCACCGCCCCAACGCCAACCGGCCGCCTCACCGTGGAAGGACCACGGGGAGACGGCCGGCCGAAGGGATGCGCGCGGACGTCAGTCGTTGACGCAGGTGTTGCCGAACGCGGGGTTCAGCAGACCGATGACGTTGACGGTGTTGCCGCAGACGTTGACCGGGATGTGAACCGGAACCTGGACGACGTTGCCCGACAGGACGCCCGGAGACTGGGCGGCGACGCCGTGCGCGTCGCTGTCGGCGGCGGCGATGCCGGCGGTGCCCGCCATGGCGGCGGCGGCAACGGAGGTCAGGACCAGGCCCTTCGCGATACGCGACATGGAGAGGTGCTCCTTGGGGTTGAAACAAACACCCGGGCGGGGATGCCCGGCGCTGTGTCAACGCGCGGCGCTCACGGGGGTTGTGCCGCCAATGGGGTGATGTCCCACAGGGCCGAACTTCACCATTCCGACACACTTGTCACGTTTCGCCGGATTAATCCGGATAGCTACTAGAGTTGCGCACCTCCCGAAGTACCCCTATAGCCAGCAAATCGCATATAGGGGCCGTACTTCCCGAAAGGGCACCGCCGGTCATGCGCAATTCCCAGGGTCCGCTGCTGCGCCGGGCGTCGACGGCCGCCCTCGCCCTCGCCACGATCTGGGCCCCGGCCGCCTCCGGCGCCTCCGCCCCGCCCGCCGAGACGGAACGCATCCCCCCGGCCCAGCGCTACCAGGCGCTCCAGCACGGCGGCTTCGTCCGCGCGGCCAACACCTCCATCAGCTGCCGCACGGACTCGGCCGACTGCCTGGCCGTGCGCGAGGGGGAGGCCGCGGTCAACGGCGACTTCGACATGTTCTACGTGGACGTCGACCGCGATCCCAACACCTACAACTCCTCCCGCGCGGAGGTCCGGCTGCCCGAGGGCGCCCGGGCCACGTACGCCCGCCTGTACTGGGGCGGCAACCTCCGCGTGGGCGAGCAGAAGCCGGCCAGGGACAACGGCCGGGTGCTGATCGCAGAGCCCGGCGGCGACTACAAGGAGGTGCTCGCGGACACGGTCGTCGGACACCGGGTGGCGGACGGCGCGGACGCGTTCCAGGCCTCGGCGGATGTGACCAAGCTGGTCCGGGAGAGTGGTTCCGGCCTCTACACGGTGGCCCAGGTCAACACGGCCATGGGGAGGTCGGCGGCAGGCGCTTGGGGCGGCTGGACGCTCGTCGTGGCGTACGAGAAGCCGCAGGAGCCGCTGCGCCGGCTGGAGCTGTGGGACGGGTTCGACGCGCTGAACTCCCGTACCGGCGCGGAGATCCGGTTGCGCGGCCTGCGCACGCCCGCGCACGCCGGGGGACGCGCAGGCGTGGTGGCGTACAACGGGGATCGCGGCCGGACCGGGGATTCGCTCACTCTCTCGACCGGTCGTACGAACGCCACCGCGCTCGGTGACGGTGCCAATCCCCGTGACGACGTGCTGAATTCCACGATCAGCGACCCGGGGGCGGCGCCTTCGGAGCGTGCGCCCGCGTATGCGAACACCCTCGGCTACGACTCCGATGTGTTCGATCTCGACAAGGCGTTGCGCCCGGGCGGTGACCAGCTTGCCTTCCGGCTCGTTTCCCAGCGGGACGCGGCGTGGTTCGGGGCGCTCTTCGTCGCCGTCGACGCCCAGCAGTGAGGCGCGTTCCCGCCCGCAGTCCCGAGCGCCACCCGTGAGCGAGGAAACCGCGCAATGCACCAACCAGCAACCGACCCTCGGCCGCGGGTCCTGCACCTCGCCCAGCCCGTGGACGGCGGGGTCGCCCGTGTCGTCACGGATCTGACGCGGGCCCAGCTCGCGGCCGGCCTGCACGTCACGGTCGCCTGCCCCGAGAGCGCCCTCGCGGACGGCCTGCGGTCGCTCGGCGCCGACGTACGGCGGTGGGAGGCCACCCGCTCGCCGGGTCCGGCGCTCGTCTCCGAGGTACGGCGGCTCACCCGGGTGGTCGAGGACGTGCGGCCCGATCTGGTGCACGCGCACAGCGCGAAGGCCGGTCTCGCCGGGCGGCTCGCCGTGCGGGGGCGGATCCCGACCGTGTTCCAGCCGCACGCCTGGTCGTTCGAGGCGGTCGGCGGGGTCACCGCCGCGCTCGCCGTCGGCTGGGAGCGGTGGGGCGCGCGGTGGGCCACCCGGACGGTGTGCGTGAGCGAGGCGGAGCGCACGACCGGGCTGCGGGCCGGGGTCCGGGGCCGCTGGAGCGTGATCCCCAACGGGATCGACGCCGAGCGTTTCCACCCGGCCGCCGTGGACACCGTACGGGCAGACATCGAGCAGCTCGCCGGGGTCGATCCGGCGGCGCCGCTGGTGGTGTGCGTGGGGCGGCTGTGCCGGCAGAAGGGCCAGGACGTCCTGCTGCGGGCGTGGGACGAGGTGGTCCGGCGGGTGCCGAAGGCGCGGCTCGTGCTCGTCGGCGACGGGCCCGACCGGGACGCGCTGCGTCGACTCGCCCCGGAATCCGTCCTGTTCGCGGGTGCCGTAGCCGATCCCGTGCGCTGGTACCAGGCCGCCGACCTGGTGGTGCTGCCCTCGCGCTGGGAGGGCATGGCGCTGGCCCCGCTGGAGGCGATGGCCTGCGGCCGGCCGGTCGTCCTCACGGATGTCGCGGGCGCCCGCGAGAGCCTGCCCGCCGGGCTCGCCCCGCGCTGCCTGGTCCCGGCCGATATCCCGGCGGTGCTGTCCGGGGCCGTCGCCGAGCTGCTGCTCGACCCGTTGCTGCGCGAGTCCCTCGGCCACCAGGGACGCCGGTACGTCCAGTCCACGCACGACGTGCGGCACACCGCCGAAGCGGTCGCGGGGGTCTATCGCGACCTGCTCGGCGGCAAACCCGTCGTGCCCACCGAGTGCAGGGAGTCCATCCACTCGTGACTGCGGAAAGCACCGTCCCCTCCCCCGGCGGACAGCCACGGGACCACGGATCCTCGAACGTCTCGGTCATCCCCCGGCGCACCGGCGGCGGTTTCCGGTTCCCGGTCCGCCGCCCGCCCGCGCGCCCGGCCTCACCGCTGCCGCTGCTCGGCGCGGACCTCGCCGCCGCCCTGGTGGGCGCGCTCGCGCTGACCGGCGACCGGCGCCGGCCGCTTCTGGTGGCGCTGCTGATCGCCGGTTCGATACTGCTGCGCCCGCATCTCCCCCGGGCCGTACCGCGCGTCCTGGACGAACTGCCCGCCGTCTGCGGCCGGATCGCCGTCGCCTGGCTCGCCCTCGGCACCCTCACCGCGGCCTACGCCCCCGACCGCGCCCTGTCCGCACGCACCCTGCTGCTGGGCTTCGCCCTCCAGACTGCGGCGGCTTGCGTGGCCCGCGGCGCGGTTCACCGCCGCCGCCGCAAGGCCCTGCTGAACCACCCCCGCACCGCCCTGGTCATCGGCCCGGCGACCACCGCGCAGCGCGTCGCGGCGGCGGTGCTACGGCACCCGGGGTGCGGGATCGAGCCGATCGGCATCGTCGCCGACCACCCGGACGGCACCGAGGGCCTGCCCGTGCTGACCACCGGCGAGGAGGTCGAACGCGCCCTCATCCAGAACGGCGTACGGGCCGTCCTCACCGTGCATCCCTCCGTACGGTCCGAACGCGGGCCGCTGCTGCGGGCGTTGGCGGAGTCGGGCTGCACGGTCTGGGAGGTGGACGCCGACTCGCCGTCGTACGAGATGCGCGACCAGCTCGCCGGATTCGCCTGTCGGCGGCTGGAGTTGGGCTCGCGCAGGCGCGGCAGCCTCGGCAAGCGGGCACTGGACGTCCTGGTGTCCGGAGCCCTGCTCCTCCTGGTCAGCCCCCTCCTCCTGGTGTGTGCGACGGTCCTGCGGCTCACCGACGGACCCGGGGTCGTCTTCCGCCAGGAGCGCATCGGCAAGGACGGACGCCCCTTCGTCCTGCTGAAGTTCCGCACCCACCGACCGGTCGACGAGCACGAGGCGGCGACCCGCTGGAGTGTCGCGGGCGAACTCCAGATGAGCCGCTTCTGCCGCTTCCTGCGCCAGACCTCGCTGGACGAACTGCTCCAGCTGTGGAACGTCTTCCGGGGCGACATGAGCCTGGTCGGCCCACGGCCCGAACGCCCGTACTTCGTAGCGCAGTTCAGCCAGACCTACCCCGGTTACGCGGCCCGCCACCGGATGCAGACCGGCATCACCGGCCTCGCCCAGATCCACGGGCTGCGCGGCGACACCTCGATCGAGGACCGCTGCCGGTTCGACAACGCGTACATCGACAACTGGTCGCTCTGGCAGGACATCTGCATCCTCGCCCGCACCGCGACCGCGCTCGTACGTCCGACGGGGAGCTGAGCCGTGAACCACCGCCTGCGCACCTTCGCCCCGGTCCTGCCGGTCATCGCCGTGATCGCCCTGCTCGGCCTCCCGCTCGCCCCCGGCGCGGGTGGCGCGGGCCCGGCCGACGCGGTCTCCGGGCTGGTGGTCCTGTACTGCGGCATCCGGCTGCTACGGGAGCGCAGGCGCCCCCTGACCCCAACCGCCGTGGTGGTCATGGGACTTCCGGTCCTCGGCCTGTCCATCGCCGCGATGGGCGCGTCCTCGCCGGGCGCGGGCCTCAGCGGCCTGGGCCGCTACCTGCAGATCTTCGTCCTGGTCCCGGCGGCGGTCGTGCTGTTGATCCGCGACCGGCGCGACTTCCGTCTGCTGGCCTGGTCGTTCGTCTCGCTCGCCCTGTGGCAGGGGGCGATCGGCGTCAAGCAGTACGTCACCGCGACCGGCGCCTCCTACCAGGGCGAGGACATCCGCGCGGTGGGCACCTTCGGACCGACCGACGTGATGGGCATGGCGACGGTGGTGTCCTTCGGCCTGATCTGCGCGCTGGCACTGGCGCTGGGCCTGGGCCGAAGCGACGTGAGGCAGCGGGCAGTTGCCGCGGGTTGCGCGTTCGCCCTGTTGCTGCCGCTGGCCCTTTCCTTCAGCCGCGGCGCGTGGATCGCGACCGCCGCGACCTGCGCGCTGCAACTGGCGCTGGCCGGACTGCGGCGCGCGCTGAAGGTGGCCGCGGCCGTGACGGCGGCGGGCGTGGTGCTGGTCGGCGGCTTCGGGGTCGGTTCGGCGATGCTCCAGGAGCGGATCAGCAGCATCACCCAGGTCACCGACGCGCCCGACCAGTCGGTGACCGACCGCTACACCATGTGGGCGGCGGCGACCGCGATGTGGCGCGAACACCCGCTGACCGGCGTCGGGTTGAAGGGCTTCCCCGAACACCGTGACGGCAACGCCTCGTTGGCCCTGTCCTCGGGCAGCGACACCGACGGCGCGGGCGCCGGGTACCTCAAGCAGCCCCTGCTCTCCCCCCACAACATGTACCTCCTGGTCCTCAGCGAACAGGGCCTGCTCGGCCTCCTCACCCTGGCCGGCAGCTGGCTGGCCCTCCTGGTCCGCGCCCTCCGCGGCCTCTACCGCACCCACCGCGCCGGACTCCCCGGCCTGGACTGCGCGCTGGTCTCCTCCGGCCTCCTGATCTGGCAGCTGATCGACTTCATGTACGCGGACATCGGCGGCCCGTCGACGGTCCTGACGGCGGTGGTGTTCGGGGTGGCGGCGTGGTGGTCGCTGGTGGGGGCGAACGAGGAGGAACGGCCGGCGGCCAAGGCTCAGGCGCTCTCGAAGCAGGCAGAGGCCGCGATCCAATGACGGTCACTGGTAGGGCCCCAAAGGGGCGCGGGGCTGTATCGATCAGCGGCTCCGCCGCGGGGCGCGCCGAGCCCCAACGGCGCAGCACCCAACAGCAAACCGAACCTCCCCTGATCCCAGCCCCCTCACCACAAAGCACCGCCCCCGAATCCCGCCGCTTCCTCGCCAAAGCCGCCCTCATCACCGCCGCCCTCTCCATCACCGGCTCCCTCCTCGGCCTCGCCAGAGACCAGTCCCTCGCCCGCCTCTTCGGCGCCGGCAGCGAGACCGACGCCTTCCTCGTCGCCTGGACCATCCCGGAGTTCGCCGCCACCCTCCTCATCGAGGACGGCCTCGCGTTCGCCCTGATCCCGGCGTTCAGCATGGCGCTGGCCCGCAGAGCGCAAGGCGCCCCCGGCGACCCGGTCCGCACCCTGGTGAAGGCCACCCTCCCCCGCCTCACGCTGGCGTTCGTCGCGGTGTCGGCCCTCCTCGTCGCAACAGCCCCCTACCTGGTCGAGGCCCTCGCCCCCGGCCTCCCCCACCCCGCCCTCGCCATCAGCTGCACCCGCATCACAGCGACCTGCGTCCTGAGCTTCGGCCTGGCCGGCTACTGCAGCGCGGCGCTCCGCGCCCACCGCCGTTTCGTGGCCCCGGCGGCGATCTACGTGGCGTACAACATCGGCATCATCGCCGGGATGTACGCCTTCGGCGCGCACTGGGGCGTACGGTCGGCGGCCCTCGGCGTGGCCACGGGCGGCTTCCTGATGGTGCTGACCCAACTGCCCGCGCTGGTAAGCCAGTTGAGGAGCCACAAGCCAGCGACCCCGGACGCCGTCGCCGACGACACCACCGAGATCCCCCGCCCGATGAACTTCGCGTTGATGGCCACCGTGCTGCTCTTCGCGCTCTGCCGCCAGTCCCAGGTCCTCATCGAGCGTTTTCTCGCCTCCCACCTCCCGGCCGGCGCCATCTCGCATCTGAACTACGCGCAGAAGGTCGCCCAGATGCCGATGGTGCTGTCGCTGATGCTGTGCACGGTCACCTTCCCGGTGGTGGCGCGGGCGCTCGCCGAGGGCGACACGGAGAAGGCCCGCAACCGCGTGGAGCGCGACCTCGCGCTCGCCGCCTGCCTCGTCCTGCTCGGCGCCGCAACGGTCATCGCCTGCGCCCCGCAGATCATCCAACTCCTCTTCCAGCGGGGCGCGTTCACCGCCCACGACACCGCGGCCACGGCCGGCGTGATGCGGGTGTACGCCCTCGGGCTGCTCGGCCAGACCCTGGTCGGTGTCCTGGTCCGCTCGTACTTCTCGGCGGGCCGCCCCACCTGGTTCCCGGTCGGCGCGATGGCCGCCGGCATCGTCGTGACCTCCTGGATCGGCGCCTGGACGGTCGGCCCCTGGGGCGTCATCGGCATCGCGATCGCCAACGCCACCGGCATCACCGTCACCGCCGTACTCCTGCTGTGCGGCAGCGGCCCGCGCAGTGTCCCGATCCGCACCCGGCAGGTCCTGGTCGAGCTGAGCCGGCCGGTGCGTGCGGCTGCGGTCGCGACGGTCGCCGGGGCGTTCGTGGCCCGCGCGATGCCCGCACCGCTGCCCGGTCTCGCGGTCGGCTGCACGACCGTCGCCGTCGTCTTCGTCCTGCTCGGCTGGGCCCTGGGCGCCCAGGGTTTCGCACCCGCACTGGAATCCGTCCGCTCCGTCACACGAAAGCTCATCCATGGCCGCTCCCGCTGATTCCCCGACCACCGGCAGTCGCGTCACGGGCCCGGTCCCGTGGGTGGCGATGTACCATTCCGTGGGCGACTGCTCCGACGACCCCTACCGCGTCACGGTCACCCCCGACCGCCTGGACCGGCAGCTGCGCTGGCTGAGCCGGCGCGGGCTGCGGGGCGTGTCCATGGCCGAGCTGCTCGCGGCCCGGGCCCGGGGCGAGGGCCACGGTCTGGTCGGGCTCACCTTCGACGACGGCTACGCCGACTTCGTCGACAACGCCCTTCCTGTGCTGACCCGTTGGGACTGCGGCGCCACCCTCTTCGCACTGCCCGGCAGGCTCGGAGGCGACAACGCCTGGGACCCGCTGGGCCCGCGCAAACCGCTCCTCACCGCGGACGGCATCCGGCGGGCCGCCGCCCAGGGAGTGGAGATCGGCTCGCACGGCCTGACCCACGTCGACCTCACCAACGCGGACGACGCCACGCTGAAGGCCGAGGTCGCCGAAAGCCGTTCCGTACTCGCCGAGTTGACCGGCACGGACGTCGACGGTTTCTGCTACCCGTACGGCACGCTCGACGCCCGCGCCATGGACGCCGTCCGCGAAGCGGGTTACGCCTACGCCTGCGCGATCGACCCCGGCGACCTCAACGGCGTCCACGCACTGCCCCGCGTGCACATCGGCCAGAACGACACCGCCGTCCGCCTCTTCCTCAAGTACCGGCTGCACGGACTGCGCCGCCGCCCGGTGGAGGGGCTCGCATGAAGGCCCTGCACATCATCACCGGGCTCGGCATCGGCGGCGCCGAGCAGCAACTCAGGCTCCTCCTGCGCCACTTGCCCGTCGACTGCGAGGTCGTGACGCTCACCAACCCGGGCGCGGTCGCCGACGGTCTCACCGCCGACGGGGTGCGCGTCCACCACCTCGGCATGACCGGCAACCGCGACCTGGCCGCCCTCCCCCGCCTGGTCAAACTCATCCGCACCGGCGGCTACGACCTCGTCCACACCCACCTCTACCGCGCCTGCGTCTACGGCCGTCTCGCCGCCCGGCTCGCGGGCGTGAAGGCGGTCGTCGCCACCGAACACTCCCTGGGCGACTCGCAGATGGAGGGCCGAAGCCTCAACTCCGGGGTCCGCGCCCTGTATCTCGCCAGCGAACGCCTGGGCCGCTCCACGGTCGCCGTCTCCCCCACGGTCGCCGAACGCCTCAAGCAGTGGGGTGTGCCGGCCCCGCGCATCGAGGTCGTCCCGAACGGCATCGACCTGCCCCGCTTCCGCTTCGACCCGGCCCAGCGACTGCGCACCCGCCAGCGCCTCGGACTACCGGAGGACGCGTACGTAGTCGGCGGCATCGGGCGCCTCGCGGCCGGCAAACGCTTCGACGTCCTGATCCGCACCCTGACCCAACTCCCCTCCGACTACTGGCTGTTGCTGGTCGGCGGCGGCCCCGAGGAGAACCTCCTGCGCCGCACCGCCCACGACTGCGGAGTGGCCGACCGGGTGCTGTTCACCGGCGAGCGCCCCTACGTCCCGGACGGCACCCCGGGCCCCGATCTGCCCTCCCTCACCTCGGCGATGGACCTGCTGGCCTCGCCGTCCTCCGAGGAGGCCTTCGGCCTGGCCGTCGTAGAAGGTCTGGCGGCCGGGCTGCCCGTGCTCTACGCCTCCTGCCCCGCCGTCGAGGACCTCCCGCCGCAGGCCGCGGCCGACGCACTCCGCGTCCAGGGCGGCCCGGAGGTCTTCGCCCGCGCGCTGGCGGCGGCCCGCGCGCGGGGCCCGCGTCCGCGCACCGCGCCGGACGCCGCCCACCACTACTGCATCACCCGCAGCGCCGCCCAACTCATGGACGTGTACGCGGCGGTCTCCACCTCGTCGCCGTCCCCCGCACCCCAGGGAGCCAGTTCCTCATGACCGAGATCCGACAGCACCGCCCGCTCGCCCGCGCGAAGACCCTCCCGGCCTGGTCCCTCCTCGCGGCCGGCGCCGTGACCGGCGGACTCCTCGGCGCCGGCTACGGCCTCGCCAAGCCGCCGACGTACACGGCCACCAGCTACGTCATCGCCGTACCGACCGACAAGGCCGACTCCTCGACCGCGCTCGGCTTCGCGCAGGCCTACGGCCGGGTCGCCACCCAGCTCGCGGTGCTCGGCGACGCGCAGGTGTGGGCGGGTGTCCCGGTGAAGACGCTCCAGTCGAGCGTGCAGACGGCGACCTCTCCGGACGCGCCGATGGTCGCCGTCACAGCCACCTCCTCGCGCGCGGACCTCGCCGCCGACATGGCCAACGCGGTGTCCCGCTCGCTGACCGTGCACGCGAACGACTCCAAGGACTCCACCCACGTCGAACTCCAGACCTTCGCCCGCGCCATCAAGCCGGCCGGGCCCTCCTCGGCCTCGGCCGCGGTGACCGGCCTGGTCGGCGCGAGCGCGGGCGGCCTCCTCGGCGGGCTGCTGCTGCTCGTCCGGCCGCGCCGGACCGCCGACGAGACCGGCCGCCCGGCCTCGGTGCCCAGCCCGGCCACCGCGGCCGACGTCCTGTGACACCGGTGTACTCGACCGAACTCGTCACCGACGCCCGCGCCTTCGCCGAACTGGCCCCGGCCTGGGGCCGGTTGTACCGGAAGTGCGGCGCGGCGACGCCGTTCCAGTCGCATGCCTGGCTGCACTCCTGGTGGCTGTCGTACGGCAGAACGGGCCGACTGCGTCTGCTCGTTGTGCGCGAAGGCCGCGAACTCGTCGCCGCCGCGCCCCTGATGCTCGTCCGCCGTCCGGTCCCCTCGCTGGTCCCCCTCGGCGGGGCGATCTCCGACTACGGCGACGTCCTGCTCGACGACGACCACGGCGACCCGGCGGTCGCCGCGTTGACCGAGGGCCTCGCGTCCGCCGCCCGCACCGCGCTGATCGACTTCCGCGAGGTACGGCCCGGCGGCGCGGTCGAGCGCGTCTACGACCGCTGGCGCGGCCCGAGTCGCCGCGTCCACGACTCGCTCTGCCTGGAGCTGCCCGCCGTACCGATGGACGAACTGGTCGCCCGCCTCCCCTCCTCCAAGGCCCAGCGCGTCCGCGCCAAACTCCGCAAGCTGACGGCACTGGGCGTCGAGCGCACCGTCGTACAGCCGGACGGGGTGGACTCGGCACTGCGGCGGCTGCTGGAGCTGCATCAACTCCAGTGGCAGGGACGGAAGGTGACGTCCGAGCATCTCCAGACCCGGTTCTGCGAACACCTGGTCCGCTCGGTCGGGCCGATGGTCCGCTCCGGGGACGCCGTCGTCACCGAGTTCCGGCTCGACGAGGACGTGGTCGCCGTAGATCTGACGCTGTTGTCGCGGCGGCTCGCGGGCGGGTACCTGTACGGCGCGCATCCACGGCTGCGGGAGCGGAAGGCGGACGTGGCGGTGATGCTGCTCGACGCGTGCGCCGAGCACACCGGCACCGACGGGCCCGGCACGCTCAGTCTGCTGCGGGGCAACGAGCCGTACAAGCACCACTGGCGGCCCGAACCGGTCGTCAACCAGCGGCTGTTGCTGGCCCGGAAGCGCACGGCCCCGCTGATGGCGGCGGTCGTCTGCGACGTCGCCGCGCGCCGGCGGGGCAAGGCGTTGCTGCGGAAGTGGAGGGAGCGCGGTGGCGACGGACCGTGAGCGGCCCGCCGCCACCTCTGGTTCAGCGGTCGCGCTGCCACCAGTCGAACTTCACGCACAGCTTCCCGCCGAGCCAGTACTCGACCCAGTCGCCGAGTTCCACGGGCGAGCAGTTGGCCGGGTGCGCCGGGGTGACAGGCGTGGTCGGCTTGGGCGGCTCCGGGGTGACCGGGGTCGTGGGTGTGGTGGGTGTCGTAGGAGTCGTGGGTGTGGTCGGGGTCGGGTCCTCGGTGCGGCCGAACAGGACCGAGCGGTAGACCTTGGACGACTTCGGGTTCTGGGAGCACTGCCACACACCGTGCGGGCAGTAGTCGGTCACCGTGTTGTACAGCGGCTTGTGCTCGTCCATCCAGGCGAGCATGCGCTTCATGTACTCCGCGTTGTCGCCATTGCGGAAGAGTCCCCATTCAGGATAGGAAATGGGCTTGCCGTGGGATTTGGCGAAGTCCACGTGTTCCTGGAGTCCGTAGGGCTCTTTCACCTGCTCGTCGAACGTCAGCCCGGAAGGCTGGTCGTACGAATCCATTCCGACGATGTCGACCGTGTCGTCCCCCGGATAGCACTGCGTCCAGGGAACGGCGTCCCGGCCGCGGCTCGGAGTGAAGTCGAACCGGAATTTCTGGCCCGGCACCGAGCGCATCGTGGTGACGATCCTGTTCCAGTACTTCTTCCAGGCCTCCGGGTCCGGCCCGCAGCGAGAGGTGTACGTGGTGCCGTTCATCTCCCACCCGAGCACGATCACCGTGTCCGGCACCTTCAGGTCGACCAGCCGTTCGGCCAGGGCCTTGAAGTGCTGATCGAACTGGCCGGCCGCGCCCAGCTGGAGCAGCCGGCGGACCTGCCAGTCGGAGACACCGTCCTCGTTGTGCTCCTGCATGGGCACGTTGAGGACGAGCATCCGGTCGGTCTTCTCGGTGCGCCAGTCCGCCCATACGTCGAGGAGGCCGGGGGCGCCCTCGATGTCGCTCCAGTGGTTGCCGGGCAGGTAGGTGTGGCCGACGCGCAGTTCGGCACCGCCCAGCCAGCTGCTCAGCGCGGCCATCCGGGCCACACCGCGGGCACCGGAGTCGAGGAAGGCACCGAAGGCCGGAGTCGCTTTCGGCTCGGGGGTCTTCACCGGTTCGACGACGGCCGGGGTCGTGGGTGCGGTGGTCGCAGGCGTGGCGGGCACGGTGCTCGTAGGCGTGGCGGGCACGGTGGTCGTGGGCGTGGCGGGCACGGTGGTCGTGGGTGCGGTGGGCACGGTGGTCGTGGGTGCGGTGGTAGCGGGAGCAGGCGGGTCGGTGGCCCGGGCCACCTCCGCCCCCGCCGCGAACCCGGGACCCGACGCCAGTGCCGCCGACGCGGCGACCGTAGCCGCGATGAAGGCCAGTCGTGCGGTCCGGGACCGTCGCTGCTGTGGGGCCATGCCTGCTCCTCTCTCTGCTCTCGTTTTCTCTTTCTCCTTTTTGACACTCAGTCATATGAATATGAATTACGCCACCGCCGTTACGGCTTTTGAGTGTCCCTGTCGCCCGCACGGGTGAACCGAACCGAAGGAAACAGTCCGTGTCGCTGCTCGACATCCGTGTCCCCGCAGTTCTGTTGCGGATCGACCGGAATCCCTTTCACCACGGAACGCTGGGGGCCGTGCGTTCGCTCGGCAGGGCGGGAGTGGAGGTGCATGTGGTCGCCGATTCCTCGGCAAGTCCCGTACGCAGCTCCCGCTTTGTCTGCCAGATGCATCCCCCGCCGGCGCCCGGCGCCTCCCCGGCCGAGATCGCCGTCACGCTGCGCCGGGTGGCCGCGCGGATCGCGCGTCCCGCCGTGCTGATCGCGATGGACGACGCGAGCGCCGTCGCCGTCGGCCGGCTGCGCGAGGAACTCGCGCCCGCCTATCTGCTGCCACAGCAGCCCGGCGCGCTGGCCGAACGGGTCGCCGACAAGGCGGAACTGGCCGCCGTGTGCGCGAGCGCGGACATCCCGCACCCGGTGACGCTGATCCCGGAAAGTCCAGCGCAGGCCGCGAGCGCCGCCTGGCAACTGGGGCTGCCGGTGGTCGCGAAGTGGAGCCGGCCGTGGCTGGTGCCGTGCGGAACCGGGCTGCGCAGCACGGTGGTGGTACACAGCGCGCAGGAGGCGCGCGAGTTGTTCCTGCGCGCCGAGGAGGCGGGCAGCCGGCTGCTGTTGCAGGCGTTCCTGCCGTCCGGGCCCGACCGCGACTGGTTCTTCCACGGCTACGTCGACCGCACCGGCGCCGTGCGCGGCGGCGGGCCGGGCCGCAAGCAGCGGGCCTGGCCGCGCGGTGCGGGTCTTACGGCGGTGGGCCGCTGGACGCCCAACCCGCAGGTGCAGGCGCTCGCCGAACGCCTCACCGCCGAACTCGGCTACCGCGGCATCTTCGACCTGGACTTCCGCCGCTGCGGCACGACCGGCCGCTACCACCTGCTCGACTTCAACCCGCGGCCCGGCGCCCAGTTCCGGCTCTTCACCGACAGCGCGGGCCTCGACGTCGTCCGCGCGCAGCACCTGGACCTCACCCACCGTCCGCTGCCGGCCGGGGCGCCCCGGCCGGGCCGCTCCTTCGTCGTGGAGAACTACGCGCCGCTCAGCGCGCTGCGCCCGGCCCCCGCCGGACGCGAGCTGGCCTGGTACGCACCGGACGACCGGGCGCCGGGCCGGGCGATGTGGGGCCTGTGGGCCGGGCATGTGCTGCGCAAGCTGCGGGGGCGGCTGGGCGGCGGCCCGGTGCCGGCCCGCACGGCGGCGGCGCGGGTGGTCCGGCAGGCGGGCGCGAGCCCGCTCGACGAGCCCGCCGAACAAGCCGAGTTCACCAAGTTGACCGAGTTGTCCGACGACGAGAAAGCGAGCAGTTGCTGATGTACGACCTGCTGGTGGTGGGCGCGGGCCCGTACGGCCTGTCCATCGCGTCCCACGCCGCGGCCGCCGGGCTGAACCTGCGCGTCTTCGGCCGCCCGATGGCGTCCTGGCGCGACCACATGCCCCGGGGCATGTTCCTCAAGTCGGAGCCCTGGGCCTCCAACCTGTCGGACCCCGAGGGCCGTTGGCCGCTCGAGAAGTACTGTGCGGGCCAGGGCGTGGAGGCCCGGCACGGCGAGCCGATCCCGGTCGAGATGTTCGCCTCGTACGGCCTGTGGTTCGCGCGCAACGCCGTGCCCGAGGTGGACGAGCGGACCGTGGAGCGGATCGCCGCGGTCCCCGGCGGCTTCGAGGCGGTGACGGACGACGGCACGGTGCTGCACGCCCGTACCGTCGCGCTCGCGGTCGGTGTCATGCCGTTCGTCGAAATCCCGTCCGCGCTACGGGGGTTGAGCCGGTCCCTCGTCTCGCACAGCAGCCACCACAGCGCGCTGGACGACTTCCGCGGCAAGGACGTCACGGTGATCGGCGGCGGCCAGGCGGCACTGGAGACGGCCGCCCTGCTCGCCGAACAGGGCACCCGGGTAAGGGTGTTGGCGCGGGCCGACGAACTGCACTGGAACGACGTACCGCCCGCCTGGGAGCGCCCGTGGTGGCAGGAGGCCCGCTCCCCGCACAGCGGCCTGGGCCCCGGCTGGCGCAACTGGTTCTACGCCGAGCGCCCCGACCTCTTCCGCCGCCTCCCGGAGTCGACCCGGGCCAGGATCGCGGCCAACGCCCTTGGCCCGGCGGGCGCTTGGTGGGTACGGGACCGGGTCGAACCGGCGGTGGAGGTGCTCCTCGGCCACGAGGTCGCGGCGGCCGACCTGGTACCGGGCGGGGTACGCCTGGAGACGGTGGGCGGAGCGGGCGGGACACGCTCCCTGGAGACCGAACACGTCATCGCGGCAACGGGGTTCAAGGCCACGACCGGCCGACTCGGGCTGCTCTCGGGCGAGTTGAGGGGCTCCCTGGCCACGGTGGGCGACGGTTCCCCCGAGGTCGGCCGGGACTTCGAGTCCTCGCACCCCGGCCTCTTCATGGCGGGCCTGCTGACGGCCTCGGGCTTCGGCCCGGCGATGCGCTTCGTGCACGGCGCGACGTTCACGGCGGGCGCGCTGGTGCGGGGAGTCCGACGCCGGCTGCGCTCGGAGCCGCGCGCCGGGATGATCCCGGCGCCGGGGCGGCGGGGCGCACTGGACTTCGTACGACGGTGACCGCGTAGTGCGGCGCGGGTGTGCCGGGCGGTGACGTCCGGCACCCCGTGCGCCTTACCTACGGGACGCGGCCCGGCCTCGTCGGTAGAGGATCGTGCCACCCGCGATCAACGCGGCACTGACAGCGGAGGTGGCCAGCATGGCCTCACTGCCGGTGTGCGCCAGAACGGGCGGCGGGGTGTGACTCCCGCCGTGCGGAGGCGGGGTGTGGTTGCCGCCCGTGGGAGGCGGCGTGTGGTTGCCACCGGTGGGCGGAGGGGTGTGGTTCCCGCCGCTCGGAGGCGGGGTGTGGTTCCCGCCGGTCGGGGGCGGGGTGTGGTTGCCACCGCTCGGGGGCGGGGTGTGGTTGCCACCGCTCGGAGGCGGGGTGTGATTTCCGCCCGTGGGCGGAGGGGTGTGGTTCCCGCCGCTCGGAGGCGGAGTGTGGTTCCCACCCGTGGGGGGAGGGGTGTGGTTCCCGCCGGTGGGCGGCGGGGTGTGGTGGTCGCCACCAGTGGGCGGAGGCGTGTGGTGGTCACCGCCAGTGGGCGGAGGCGTGTGGTGGTCGCCCCCAGTAGGCGGAGGCGTGTGGTGATCCCCACCCGTGGGCGGAGGCGTGTGATGATCCCCGCCGTGCGGAGGCGGCGGTGTCTCCTCACAGTCCTCCGGCTTGCCGTGGCCCGAGTCCCCGGAGCCATAGCCTCCGTGGTCACCGGAGCCGTAACCCCCGTGGTCACCGGAGCCGTAACCCCCGTGATCGCCCGAGCCATAACCCGAGTGATCGCCCGAGCCGTAGCCCGAGTGATCGCCGTAGTCATGACCGAAGTGGCCCCCGTAGCCGTACCCGGAGTCGTCGTCACCGGAGCCGTAGCCCGAGCCGTCGGAGTTGTCGTAGGCCTGCTCGGCCCACCGGTGGTGTCCGGTGTGCTCGCCGTGCCGGTGCGCGTCCTTGCCGCCGGCGCAGGAGTTGCCGAAGGTCGGGTTGAGCCCGGAGACGCCGTCGACGGAGTTGCCGCAGGCGTTGACCGGCGCGTCGACCGGGACCGAGAGGCTGTTGCCGGACAGGACGCCCGGCGAATCCTTGGCAGCGCCGGCCGTGTACGTCTCGGCCACGGCGGGGCTGCCGCACAGGGACAGAATGCTTGTCGCGGCGGCGGCCGCGACCATTCCCTTACCCAGGGTCTGTCGCAATCTCGTTGTCTTCCTGCTTGAAGAAGTGGGAAAAAAAGCCGGCCTTGGAACAGGAAAGTGTCCAAGGCCGGCCGTGACACAGCCGGAGCGGCTGGTGCGTTGCGTCGTCAGTCGTTGACGCAGGTGTTGCCGAACGCCGGGTTCAGCAGGCCGATCACGTCGATCGAGTTGCCGCACACGTTGACGGGGATGTGCACGGGAACCTGGACCACGTTGCCCGAGAGGACACCCGGCGAACCGATGGCGGCACCCTCGGCACCGGCGTCGGCGAAGGCCGGGGCGGCCATACCGAGAGCCATGATCGCACCAGCGACAACAGCAGCGCTCTTCTTCATGAACGTTCCCTTCTCTGCGGTCATGCCCTATGACGGCCGAAACCGAGCGAGCACAGCTTGGGCGGCTCGCACCATGACCTGCAGCCTGTGAAACGAGGGATAGACACAGGAAGAAACTGAAGAACGCGTGTCACCTGACAATTCACTCGATCGTCGGCACTTAATTGACGCGATGGCCGCACCAACGCAGAAACGCTTCTCTTCAAGGGAAGGCAGAGGGCGGACAGTTTTGAAAAACGGCGAGGGCGGCCCGTACGGAAAAATTCCGACGGGCCGCCCTCGCCGCTGCATTGACGGACGATCAGCTGCCGATGGCGCCGTTGCCCGACAGGACCGGGATGTTGTCCGCGATGTGCGACAGGGGCTCGTCGCCCTTGGCCTGGGTGGAGTTCTCGGTGCACTGCTGGTTCTGCGGGGCCGAGAGGATCGGCACGTCCTGCAGAACGGTGACCGGGACGAGGATGCCCACGATCGAAGCCGCGTTGACCTTGGCCGGCAGGCCGACACAGAGCTTGTTCAGGTCGCCCTGGGCGAGCCCGAGCTGGGGGCTCATGTCGCCGGCGGTCTTGGCGTTGCCGTAGATCTGCTGGGCACCGTTCCCGTCGACACTGGTGACGCCGTTGTCGTTGCCGATGGCCAGCGCCTGCGGGGCGGCCGTCGCCGAGACGCCGACGACGGAAGCCGCGACAGCCGTCGCAGCCATTGCCTTCTTGAGCATTTCTGCGGTCCTTTCCTGGCAGAGACACAATTCCTGCTCCCCCATCAACCGGGGCGGCCCGGATTGGTTGCGTGACTTCACCCGGTTGGATTCATCTGGGCCATTGGAGTGAATCGGAGCAACCATGCGGCCGGGTGCCAGTTGTTCAGGTCGCTCCGGTGGACGGGGTTACTCCAGAAGGGATCATGAAGTGATCAAGAAGGTTATGGCTGCTGCGGCTGTCGCCGCTTCCGTCGTCGGAGCCTCGGCTGCCGTCGCCGCCCCGGCGATGGCGATCGGTAACGACAACGGCGTCACCACGACGAACGGCAACGGCGCCGAGCAGGTCTACGGCAACCAGGCCACGTACGGCAACATGAGCCCGCAGATGGCGCTCATCCAGGGCTCGCTGAACAAGCCCTGCATCGGCCTGCCGGCCAAGGCGAACCTCGCCTCGCTGGTCGGCGTCGTGCCGGTCACCGTCGCCCAGGACGTGCCGATCCTCTCCGCGCCGCAGAACCAGCAGTGCACCGAGAACTCCACCCAGGCCAAGGGCGACGAGCCCCTGTCGCACATCCTGGACAACATCCCGGTCCTCTCGGGCAACGGCGCCGCGGGCAGCTGACCCCCGGACGCGCACCACGGGCCGTCGAATTCTCGGCGGCCCGTTGGCTTGCCCCTCCGCGCGCGGACCGTCCACGGGGACCCGCTCTCGCCGGCTCGTGAGCCGACTTGTCACCCCAGCCGACTTATTGCTCCATTCAGGGCAAAGGCCGCAACCAAACCGGCCATCACCCAGTTGATCATCGCGCGGCTCCGCAACGGGAGTCCGTCCTCCGAAAGGGATAGAACATGAAGAAGCTGTGGGCGACCGCGGCTGTTGCCGCCTCCATCGCCGGTGCCACCGCCGCCGTCGCCACCCCGGCGATGGCCATCGGCAACGACGACGGTGTCACCACCACCAACGGCAACGGCGCCGTGCAGAAGTACGGCAACCAGGAGACCAAGGGCGACATGAGCCCCCAGCTCTCCCTCGTCCAGGGCACCCTGAACAAGCCCTGTGTCGGCCTGCCGGTCAAGGCGAACCTCGCCTCGATCGTCGGCGTCGTCCCGGTCACCGTTCTGCAGGACGTGCCGATCCTGTCGGCCCCGCAGAACCAGCAGTGCACCGAGAACTCCACCCAGGCGAAGGGCGACGAGCCCCTGTCGCACATCCTGGACAACATCCCGGTCCTGTCGGGCAACGGCGCCGTGGGCAGCTGACCCCACCAGCACCACGAGAGCGGGCCGCCGAGCACCTCGGCGGCCCGCTTCTCTTGTTTCTACGGCCTCTACGGCTGTTTCGGCTTCGCGTAGAGCGCCTCGATGTCGTCCGCGTAGGCCGCCGTCACCACATGCCGTTTGAGTTTCAGGGACGGGGTGAGCAGGCCGTTGTCCTCGGTGAACTCGCCCTCGACCAGGGCGAAGGCGCGGATCGACTCGGCGCGGGAGACGGCCTGGTTGGCGTAGTCCACGGCCTTCTGGACGTCGGCGCGCAGGTCCGCGTTCCGCACGAGCTCGGCGAGCGGGGTGTCGGCGGGGAGCTTACGGACCGCGAGCCAGTGGGCGAGGGCCTCGGGGTCGAGGGTGATCAGGGCGGCGACGAAGGGGCGGTTGTCGCCGACGACCAGGCACTGGCCGACCGGGGCGCGGCTGCGCAGCCGGTCCTCCAGGACGGCCGGGGAGACGTTCTTGCCGCCGTTGGTGACGAGGATGTCCTTCTTGCGGCCGGTGATGGTGAGATAGCCGTCCTCGTCGAGCGCGCCGAGGTCCCCGGTCGCGAACCACTCGTCCCGCAGTACGGCGTCGGTGGCCGCCGGGTTGTTCCAGTACGCGCCGAAGACCACCCCGCCCTTGATCAGCACCTCGCCGTCGTCGGCGATGCGGATCGTGGTGCCGGGCACCGGGAGGCCGACGGTACCGGGGCGGGGCCGCAGGGGCGGGACGATGGTGGCGGCGGCGGTCGTCTCGGTGAGGCCGTAGCCCTCGTAGACGATGATTCCGGCCGCGGCGAAGAAGAGGTTGAGGTCGCGGTCGAGCGGGGAGCCGCCACTGATGGCGTACCGCATCCGGCCGCCGAGTTCGCTGCGGATACGGCGGTAGACCAGCAGGTCGTAGAGGGCCCACGCGGCATAGAGGGCGGGGCTCGGGCCCTTGCCGGTGCCGAGGAACCTGTCGAGGTACGCCCTGCCGAAGCGGACCGCGACACGGTCGGCGCGGTCGAAGGAGGCGGCGCGGCCCATCCGTTCGGCGGTCGCGCGGCCGGTGTCGTGGATCTTCTCGAAGAGGTACGGCACCCCGACCAGGAACGTGGGCCTGAACTCCCTTAGCGCCGGGCGGAGTTCGTCGGGCTTGATGCTCGGGCAGTGGCCGGTCTCGATGCGGGCCATCAGACAGGCGATCTGGAGGGTGCGGCCCATGATGTGCGCGAGCGGGAGGAACAGCAGGGTCGAGGCGACCTGGCCGGTGACCTCGGTGAAGAGGGGGTGCAGCAGCTCGACGGTGTTGGCGGCCTCGGCGTGCAGGTTGGCGTGGGTGAGGACACAGCCCTTGGGGCGGCCGGTGGTGCCGGAGGTGTAGCAGATCGTCGCGACCGTGTCGGGGGTGAGCGCGGTGCGGCGCTTGGTGACCTCCTCGTCGGTGATGTCCCGTCCCAGGGTGGCGAGTTCGGCCAGGGCGCCCGCGTCCAGCTGCCAGATGCGCGGGTGTTGGGGGTGGCGGGCGGTGCCCGTCATGACCGTGTCGGTGTTCTCGGCGTTCTCCGTGACGACGAAGCGGGTGCCCGAGTCCCTGACGATCCACTCCACTTGCTCGGCGGACGAGGTCGCGTAGATCGGCACGGTCCGGCCGCCGGCCGCCCAGATCGCGAAGTCGAGGACCGTCCACTCGTAGCGGGTGCGTGACATCACCGCGACCCGGCCGCCCGGTTCCAGGCCGGCCGCTATCAACCCCTTTGCGGTGGCGGTGACTTCACGGGCGAAGGCGGCGGCTGTAACGGGGTGCCAGCTGCCGTTCTGTTCGCGGCGGAGGACCACGGTGTCGGGTGCCTCCGCCGCGTTGGTGAACGGGAGGTCGGCGGTGCTGCCGGTCGTCGGGCGCGGGGCGAGCGGCAGGGTGCTCGCCTCCCGTACGACGCCCCGCTCGTCCCTGCTGAGTTCGACCCGGGTGCGGGCCGCCAGGTCGGTGCGTTGCCGCGCCCTCTTCAGGTCCTTGCGTACGCCCATGTCGGCTGCTCCCGGTCGGCGGTGAGACGGTGACTGGGCCGTCAACTTACTCGCAAGTAGGGGAAGGTCAATGGGGCCGGTGGGGTTGAGTCCGGGTTCAGTTCATCCGGCTTGCCTCGTCGATCGCTTCCGCGAGTTGCTGTACGTCCTTGTCCTCCGTCTCCTTCGCCAACGCGTGGGCGCGGTCGGCGAGTTCGTCGAGGCCGGGGTCGCCTGGCAGGTCGCCGGAGCGGAGGGAGTCGGCGAAGTAGGCGGCCACGGCGGTGACTTGGAAGCGGGGCGAGGCGCTGGACAGGGAGTCGTGCAGGGCGTCGGTCTCCAGCTGGCCCGACTCCTCGTGCGGGGCGCGGGTGTTCGGGTCGAGCCAGCGGACACTGGCCGTGGCGAGGTGGCCGTCGGCGCCCGGCCTGGTGCGGACGGCGTAGAGGGCGGTCACGGTGTGGCCGGGGCCGACCTCGCCGCCGTCGACGTTGTCGTTGCGGAAGTCGTCGTCGGCGACCTTGCGGTCCTCGTAGCCGATGAGGTTGAACTGGGCGACCGTCTCGGGGTCGAAGGCGACCTGGGCCTTGGCGTCGCGGGCTGTGAGGTCGATGTTCTGCGGGAGTTGGTCGACGAAGACCTTACGGGCGTCGGCGTCGTCCGAGACGTACGCGGTGTGGCCGTCGCCCTTGTCGGCGAGTTTCTCCATCAGGGCGTCGCCGTAGTCGCTGCCGACTCCGACGCCGAAGAGGGTGATGCCGTGGTCGCGGCGTTCGTTCGTGATGCGTTCCAGGATCGAATCGGCGTTGGTGTCACCGGTGTTGGCGAGGCCGTCGGAGATGAGGACGACGCGGTTGGTCGCGCCCTCGCGCAGGCCTTCGGTGGCGGTGGCGTAGCCGGTCTCGACGCCCGCGCCGAGGTTGGTCGAGGACTGGGTCTCCAACTCGTCGATGGCGTGGTGGACTTTGCCGCGGTGGCCGTCGAGGCGGGTCATCGGGAGGACGGTCTCGGCCTCGTCGCTGAAGGTGACCAGCGCGACCGAGTCGTCGTCGCGCAGCCGGTCCGTCATCTCGTCGAGGGACTTCTTGGCGAGGTCCAGGCGGCCCGTCTCGGCCATGGAGCCGGAGACGTCGATGACGAACGTGAGGGCTGCGGGCGGGCGTTCGGCGCTGTCGTCGGCGATGGGGGTCTCCCCGGTCGAGCGAAGTCGAGACTGGGGGCGGGTGGCGAGGCCGACGCGGACCAGGGACCAGTTGGCGCTGTCGGTGCGGGCTCCGTCGACGGTGACCGTGAAGCCGTTGCCGTCGGGGCGGTCGTAGTCCTGCCGGAAGCTGTTGACGAACTCCTCGGGGCGGATCGTCGACGGGTCGGGCAGCTGTCCGTCGGCGAGGACGCGGCGGGCGTAGCCGTAGGAGGCGGTGTCGACGTCGAGGGCGAAGGTGGAGAGGTAGTCGGGGGACGGGGCGATCCTGTCGGCGGGGGTGCTTGTCTGTTCGCCGTCCTGTTGGCTGCTGTTGTCACCGCCGGAGGTGGTGGCGGGCGCCGGGGCCGGGAAGCCGGTCCGGTTGGACGCGTCCGAGGTGTTGGAGTGGCTGCCCTCGCCCGCGCCGCAGCCGGTGAGCAGCAGGCCGCCTGCGGCGGTGAGGGCGAGCAGGGTGGCGCGCAGGTGCCGGGTGCCGTGGCGGGTGCGATGGCGGGCGTACTCCTGCGCCGGTCGTGTGCGGTCGGTGTGGCTGGTCTCCATCTCCCGTGCCCCCTCGGTCCGTTGACGTCGGCTTCTTGCGACTGTGACGGCGGAGGGGACGGGAACGTGCGCTACGGGGAGTTGCGGAAGCGTCTCGAAGGGGTCGCGATCAAGGCCCGTCGAGACCGGTGGGAGATCCTCCGGTGACCTAGGACACGATGTCCTTGCGGGCGAAACCCCGGAAGGCCAGGGCGAACAGCACGATGGCGTACGTAACGGAGACCGCCGTGCCCTGGATCATGCCGGACCACTCGGGATGGGGCTGCACGGCGTCCGCCCAGGCGAACTGCCAGTGCGCCGGCAGGAAGTCACGCCAGTGGCCGAGCGCGGTGACGGCGTCCAGGACGTTGCCGACGATGGTCAGGCCGACCGCGCCGCCGACCGCGCCCAGGGGTGCGTCGGTCTTGGTCGAGAGCCAGAACGCGAGGCCGGCCGTGACCAGTTGGGACACGAAGATGTACGCCACCACCACAAGCAGGCGTTGGGCGGCCGTGCCCGAGCCGATCGCGCCGCCGGTGGGCAGTTCCAGTGGGCCCCAGCCGTAGGCGGCGGTGCCGACCGCCAGTGCGACGAGCGGGAGCAGGACCATCGCGCCGAGGCTGAGGCTCAGGCCGACGACCAGCTTGGACCACAGCAGGCGGGCCCGGGGCACGGGTGCCGCCAGCAGATAGCGCAGGGACGACCAGCTGGCCTCCGAGGCGACCGTGTCCCCGCAGAACAGGGCGACCGGGACGACCAGAAGGAAGCCTGCCGACACGAAGAGGTTCACCGCGGCGAAGTTGGCGCCGGACGCGGTGGCCGTGTCCATCAGGGTCACCTGGCCGTTGCGCTCGCCCGGGGTGCCGCCGATCGCGAAGGCGGCCACCAGGACGAAGGGCAGCGCGGCGAGGATGCCGCCCATGACCAGGGTGCGGCGCCGCTTCAACTGCCGGACCAGCTCGACCCGGAGGGGCAAGGTGCGGCCCGCGCGGTAGCCGGAGGCCACCTCTACGGGCTCGGCGAGCGTGCTCATGCGGAACCTCCGATCAGGGTGAGGAAGGCGTCCTCGAGTCGGCGGTGGGGGCCGACGGAGGAGACGGGGACTTCGAGTCGTACGAGTTCGACGAGGAGCCGGGCCGCGGTGGGCGAGCCGTGGGTGGGGTGCGCCGAGGAGGGGCTCGGTGCGGTGGACGGGGTCGCCGGGTCCTCCGCGAGGGGCGGGGGCACCGGCGCGTCGAGTGCGGTGCCGGGGGCACCGGCCGTGGCGGAGGTGGCCGGCTCGGCGAGTGCGACGCCGGACGCCTCGGCGGTGGTCGCGCCCTGCGCCTCGCCCGCCGGGCCGGCACCCTCCGCCACGGTGCCGCCCGCCAGGGAGGCGGCGGACACCAGGCGGTCGCCGGGGGCCAGTTGGTCGGCGGATACCGGGTGGTCACCGGAGGACCGGCCGTCGTCGGAGGCCAGCCGCAGCAGCAGGCCGCCCTCCGCGCGAGTTACCGACTCCACGTCCGGAAGGGCCGCGATCTTGTCGACCAGCGGGTCGGGGATGTCGGCGGCCAGGCCGACGAGCAGGGTGTCGCCGGAGCCGATGATCTCCGCGACCGGGCCCGCCTGGACGAGTCGGCCGCGGTCCATGACCACGAGGTGGGTGCAGGACTGCTCGACCTCCGCGAGGAGGTGGCTGGAGACGATGACCGTACGGCCGGCCTCCGCGTAGCGGATCATCACCTCGCGCATCTCGCGGATCTGCGGCGGGTCGAGGCCGTTGGTCGGTTCGTCGAGGATGAGGAGGTCGGGGAGGCCCAGCATGGCCTGGGCGATGGCGAGGCGCTGGCGCATGCCCTGGGAGTAGGTGCGCACCGCGCGGGCGAGCGCGTCACCGAGGCCCGCGATCTCCAGGGCCTCCTCCAGGTGGGCGTCCTCCGGGGGCCGTCCCGTCGCCTGCCAGTACAGCTCCAGGTTCTCGCGGCCGGAGAGGTGCGGGAGGAAGCCCGCGCCCTCGACGAAGGCGCCGACCCGGGACAGCACCGGGGCGCCGGGGCGGATCGCGTGGCCGAAGACCCTGATCTCGCCGTCGTCCGGTTTGATCAGGCCCATCAGCATGCGCAGGGTGGTCGTCTTGCCCGCGCCGTTCGGGCCCAGCAGGCCGAGCACCTGACCCTTCTCCACGCGGAAGGACAGGTCCCGTACCGCGTACCGGTCCGCCGACTTCGCGTACCGCTTGCTCAAGTCGGTGATCTGGAGCGGGACTTCGGCCAGCTCGGGGTCGGGGGGTGTGGACGCCGTACGCCTGCGTCCGGTCAGCAGCAGTGCCAGTGCGAGCGCCGCGCCGGCGAGCGGGAGCCACCACACCCAGGACGGCAGTGTCGCCGCAGCGGTCGTCACACCAGGGGCCGTGGGCACCTTGAGGTCGCTCTTCAGGGTGACGGTGTACGTCGCGGGGGTCGTCGGGGAGGAGTACGCGAGGTCCGTCGAGGCGAGGACCAGGCGCAGGTGGTGGCCGCTCTGGACGTCGTAGTCGATGGCCGGGAGGGTGATCGTGACGTCCTTGCCCGCCTTGGCTCCCTCGACCCTGAGGGGGGTCACCAGCTGGGAGGGGAGCACCTGTTGGGCGCCGCCCGGGCCGACGTCGTAGATCTTGCCGAAGAGGACGGCGTCGTCGCTCGTCGACTTGACGTGGACGGTGACCGTGGGCGATCCGGTGATGCGGAGACCCTTGGTGAGGGGCTTGGAGTCGAACGCCGCGTACTGGCCGGGGAAGTCGAGGGAGATGCCGACGCCCAGGGAGGACAGCTGGGACAGGCCGCCCGCGCTGCCGAGGCCGGGCAGGGCGGAGATCGCGGGCGGGCTCGCGCCGGCCGGGTTGGTGAAGGACTGCTCGCGGCGGCCGGACAGGGCGAACGCGCGCGGGTCGTTCTCCAGGCCGGGGTAGGCGGTGCCGCTCGCGCCGCGCAGCAGGGCCGCGCCGTCCGTCGAGTCGACGCCTCCGGTGCGGGTGACGCGGAAGGCCGGGCCGGTGTCGGTGTTCTTGTCGTCCTTCAGGTACCGGTCGAACCACGAGGTCACGCGGGCCTGGACGCGACTCGTCTCCATGTCACCGCCGTCATGGCCGCCCGCGATCCAGTCGACGTCCACGGGGGCGCCGTTGGCGCGGATCGCCTTCGCGGCGGCGTCGGCCTGGCCGAGCGGGAAGAGGGAGTCGGTCTGGCCCTGGAGCAGGAGGGTCGGCACGTTGATGTGCGTGGCGACAGCGGACGGGGAGCGCTCCTGGAGGAGTGCGCGTGCTGCCGCGTCCGGCTTGCCCGACTCGGCGACCCGGTCGTACATCGCGCACAACTGCGGCTCGAAATTGGCGCAGCCGCCACCGGAGTTGATGAAGATGCTCGCCCAGAGCTTCTTGAACACGCCGTTCGGGAAGAGGGAGTCGGCGAGGTTCCAGTAGGTGATCGCCGGGGCGATGGCGTCGACGCGGTCGTCGTAACCGGCGGCCAGCAGGGAGATCGCTCCGCCGTAGGAAGCGCCCGCCACGCCCACCCGCGGGTCGCCGGGCTTGTCGAGCTGGACGTCCGGCTGCTTCGCCAGCCAGTCGATCAGCTTGGAGACGTCCTTGACCTCGCCGTCCGGGTCGTTGAGCCCGATCTTGCCGGTCGACTTGCCGAAGCCGCGCGCGGACCAGGTCAGCACCGCGTAGCCGTCTCCGGCCAGGCTCTCGGCCTGCTTCCGTACGTCGTCCTTGCTGCCGCCGAAGCCGTGCGCCAGGAGGACGGCGGGGCGACGGGTGGCTCCGCCGGTCGTGAAGTACGAGGTGTCCAGGCTGACGCCGTCGACCGCCATCACCCGGTCCGCACGGTGTACCTCCGGTGGTTTGTCGGAGGCTACGGCCGTCCAGGTGCCGGCGGCGGCGAGCACGGCTACGGCGGCCGTGGCGGCGAGCCACTGCCGTGGGCGCCGTAGTCGTTGCGGCAGGCGAAGATCCATGTCGTCAACGGTACGGGGCGTCTCTGACAGTTGGGGGCGACCCTGGGGTGAACCGGGGGTGAGGGGTGTACCGCGCTTGGTGTACGGCCAGTAGCACGGGAGGCTTATGCGGGGGCGGGTGCGGGTCCGTTGTGGCTGGTCGCGCCCACGGGGCGGAGCCGCAAATTGATACAGCCCCGCGCCCCTGGAGGACTCGCCCCTTCGGGGCTTAGTCCTCCTCCGGGATCGACACCAGCCAGCGGGTTTCGCGGCGCGGGCGCAAATAGAACGCCCAGTAGAGGGTGGCCGCGGCGACTATGCCCCCTGTCCACAGCAGGTAACTCGTCTCCTGCTGCGTGAGGATGTACGCCAGGACCGCGATCAGGAGGATCGGCATCGCGGGCCACAGGGGCATGCGCCACGCGTGTGTGTGCCTGTGCTGGCCTCGGCGGGACAGGAGCGCGGCTACCGCGACCAGCAGGTACATGCCCGTCACCGACACACCCGTCACGCCGTAGAGGGTGTCCAGGTTGACGAAGCAGAGGACTGCTCCGGGGATGCCTACGGCGAGGGTGGCCACCCAGGGGGAGCCGAAGCGGCCGAGCTTGGAGAAGACCGTGTTGACCGGGGCGGGCCAGGCCTTGTCGCGGGCGGAGGCGAAGAGGACGCGGGAGTTCTGGATGACCATGACGATGCCCGCGTTGATGATCGCCAGGGCCACGCAGAGGCTGACGAAGGTGCCGACCGCCGAGTTGGACCAGGCGGTGACCATCGCGCTGATGTCGCCGCCGGTCAGGGTCGAGAGGTCCGACGCGCCCATCGTGATCGCCGCCACCGGGACCAGGATGATCACCGTGGAGATCGCGAGGGTGGCGAGGACCGTGCGGGCCACGTTGCGGCGCGGGTTCTCCAGTTCCTCGGAGAGGTAGACCGCCGTCGAGAAGCCCTGGGTGACGAAGAGGGCGATCGCCAGGCCGGAGACCACCAGCATCGCCGTCACCGTGTCCGTGTGGCCGCCGCTGCCCGCGACCTGCATCGAGGTCAGGCTGCCCAGGCCCCGGTGGCTGTGCGTGAAGCCGAGGAGGGCCACGACTCCGGCCGCTATGACCTCCAGGACCAGGAAGACGCCGGTGATCCACGCGTTGGCCCTCAGGTCCAGCAGGCCGGCCAGCGTGGCCAGGAGCATCACGCCCGCGCCGGTCATCGACGGGTTCAGGTGGACGATCGGGGTCAGGTAGTCCGCCGTGCCCATCGCTATCACCGGCGGGACGATCATCACGACCAGGAGCGAGAGGACGAAGACCAGCCAGCCCGCCAGGCGGCCCGCCAGCGTCGACACCATCGCGTACTCGCCGCCCGCGCTGGGGATGAGGGTGCCCAGCTCCGAGTAGCAGAACGCGACGGCGATGCAGAGGACCGAGCCGATCGCGATCGTGAGGGCGGTCGCGGTGCCGAGCGAGCCGAACAGGTCGGGGACGACCACGAAGAGCGTGGAGGCCGGTGTCACGCAGGAGAGTGTCAGGAGCGTGCCGCCGACGATGCCGATGGAGCGCTTGAGCTGCCGTGGGCGCTGGGAGCTGTCGGGTGTCGCCTCGGGGACAGCGGCTTCGGCGGTGGGGAGGGTGTCGGTCACGCGCTGATGGAACATTGACGGAAACCATCACGTCAATGGGTGTTCACCTACGGAATTCGTTGATCCAGACTGCCGGAAGTGATGTATTCGGCGCCCGAGGGCAGCGTCGGCCCCGGTTCGGGTTCCTACGGTTACCGCAGTCGTCGTAGCGAAAAAATGGGGCCGTCCGCGATACGGACGGCCCCACTCGGTGCTGCTGAAGACTGCTCAGTGGTTGCGCGGGAAGCCCAGGTCGACGCCGGTCGGGGCGTCGGCCGGGTCGGGCCAGCGGGTGGTGACGACCTTGCCACGGGTGTAGAAGTGCGTGCCGTCGTTGCCGTAGATGTGGTGGTCCCCGAAGAGGGAGTCCTTCCAGCCACCGAACGAGTGGTAGCCCACCGGGACCGGGATCGGGACGTTGACGCCGACCATGCCGGCCTCGATCTCCAGCTGGAAGCGGCGGGCGGCGCCGCCGTCGCGGGTGAAGATCGCGGTGCCGTTGCCGAAGGGGGAGCTGTTGATGAGGGACACGCCCTCGTCGTAGGTGTCGACGCGCAGGACGCAGAGGACCGGGCCGAAGATCTCGTCCGTGTAGGCCTTCGCGGTGGTCGGCACCTTGTCGAGGAGGGAGATGCCGATCCAGTGGCCGTCCTCGAAGCCCTCGACCGTGTAGCCGGTGCCGTCGAGGACGACCTCCGCGCCTTCGGCCGCCGCGCCAGTGACGTAGGACGCCACCTTGTCGCGGTGGACGGCGGTGATGAGCGGGCCCATCTCGGACGTGGGGTCGTTGCCGGGGCCGATCTTGATCTTCTCGGCGCGCTCGCGGATCTTCTCCACCAGCTCGTCGCCGATGGAGCCGACCGCGACCACGGCGGAGATGGCCATGCAGCGCTCGCCTGCCGAGCCGTAGGCGGCGGACACGGCCGCGTCGGCCGCCGCGTCCAGGTCGGCGTCGGGGAGGACCAGCATGTGGTTCTTGGCGCCGCCGAGGGCCTGGACGCGCTTGCCGTTCGCGGAGGCCGTGGTGTGGATGTAGCGGGCGATGGGGGTCGAGCCGACGAAGGAGACCGCCTTGACGTCCGGGTGCTCCAGGAGGCGGTCGACGGCCACCTTGTCACCGTGTACGACGTTGAAGACGCCGTCGGGCAGGCCCGCTTCCGCCAGCAGTTCGGCGATCTTCAGGGACGCCGACGGGTCCTTCTCGGAGGGCTTGAGGACGAAGGTGTTGCCGGTCGCGATGGCGATCGGGAACATCCACATCGGCACCATGGCGGGGAAGTTGAACGGCGTGATGCCGGCCACGACACCCAGCGGCTGGCGGATCGACGCCACGTCGACGCGACTGGCGACCTCGGTGGAGAGTTCGCCCTTGAGCTGCACGGTGATCCCGCACGCCAGGTCGACGATCTCCAGGCCGCGCGCGACCTCGCCCAGCGCGTCGCTGTGCACCTTGCCGTGCTCGGCGGTGATCAGCTCGGCGATGGCGTCCCGGTTGGCCTCAAGGAGCGCCCGGAACTTGAAGAGGATCGTGGTCCGCCTGGCGAGCGAGGAGGTGCCCCAGGTCGCGTAGGCGTCCTTGGCGGCGGCGACGGCCGCGTCGACCTCGTCGACCGACGCGAACGCGACCTTCGTGGTGACCGCGCCGGTCGCCGGGTCGGTGACCGGCCCGTAGTTCCCCGACGCGCCTTCGACGGTCTTGCCGCCGATCCAGTGGTTGACGATCTTCGTCATGCCCAGTTGCTCCTTCACAGATGGCGGCGTCGGGTGGTGACGTGCCGTTCGTACAGCTCTCGTGCCTTGACCGCGGACGATCGGGCCGCGGTCTCGGCCACAGGAACATCCCACCAGGCCTGCGCCGGAGGCGCGCCCGACACAGTGTCTGCGGTTTCGGTCTCCACGTAGACACAAGTGGGAGTGTCCGCGGCCCGCGCCTCGGCGAGCGCCGTACGCAGATCACGGACGGTCTTCGCGCGCAGCACGCGCATGCCGAGGCTGGCCGCGTTGGCGGCGAGGTCGACGGGCAGCGGGGCGCCGGTGTAGGTGCCGTCCTCGGCCCGGTGGCGGTACGCGGTGCCGAACCGCTCGGCGCCCACCGACTCCGACAGGCCGCCTATGGACGCGTACCCGTGGTTCTGTATCAGCAGCACCTTGATCGCGATGCCCTCCTGCACGGCGGTCACGATCTCCGTCGGCATCATCAGGTACGTTCCGTCGCCGACCAGCGCCCACACCGGCCGGTCCGGCGCGGCCAGCTTCACACCGATCGCGGCCGGGATCTCGTAGCCCATGCAGGAGTAGCCGTACTCCAGGTGGTACTGGTCGTACGACCGCGTGCGCCACAGCTTGTGCAGATCGCCGGGGAGCGAGCCGGCCGCGTTGACGATGATGTCCGACGCGTCGACGATCTCGTCGAGTGCGCCCAGGACTTGGGGCTGTGTGGGGCGTACGTCGGGCTCGTCGGCCTCGTAGCAGGCGTCGACGCGCTGCTCCCAACGCTCCTTGTCCTCGCGGTACTCGGCGGTGTACGACGCGTCGACCCGGTGGCCGTGGCGGCCCAACTCCTTTGCCAGCGCCGCCAGTCCGCTGCGGGCGTCGGCGATCAGCGGCTGTCCGGCGAGCTTGTGGCCGTCGTACGGGGCGATGTTGAGGTTGAGGAAGCGGACGCCGGGGCGTTCGAAGAGGGTGTGGGAGGCGGTGGTGAAGTCGGTGTAGCGGGTGCCGATTCCGATCACCAGGTCGGCCAGGCGGGCGAGTTCGTCGGCGGTCGCGGTGCCGGTGTGGCCGATGCCGCCGACGTCCTGCGGGTGGTCGTGGTTCAGGGAGCCCTTGCCGGCCTGGGTGGAGGCGACCGGGATGCCGGTGGCCGCCGCGAACTCGGCGAGACCGGCCTCGGCCCGGCTGTGGTGGACTCCGCCGCCCGCGATGATCAGGGGTCGCTTCGCGGCCCGAACTGCCCTTACGGCTTCGGCGAGTTCGGCCGGGTCGGCGGCCGGTCGCCTTACGTACCAGACACGTTCGGCGAAGAACTCGTCCGGCCAGTCGTGCGCCTCGGCCTGAACGTCCTGCGGGAGAGCGAGAGTTACGGCCCCGGTCTCGACGGGGTCGGCGAGGACGCGCATCGCGTTCAGGGCGGCGGGGATCAGCGCTTCCGGGCGGGTGATCCGGTCGAAGTACCTCGACACCGGGCGCAGGCAGTCGTTGACCGACACATCGCCCGCGTACGGGACTTCGAGCTGCTGGAGCACCGGGTCGGCGACCCGGGTGGCGAAGGTGTCGCCGGGGAGGAGCAGGACCGGGAGGTGGTTGATCGTGGCGAGCGCGGCACCGGTGACGAGATTGGTGGCGCCGGGTCCGATGGAGGTCGTGACGGCGTGCGCGGACAGCCGGTTCGACTGCCGTGCGTAGCCGACTGCCGCGTGCACCATGGACTGTTCGTTACGGCCCTGGTGGTACGGCATGACCGGTGACGCGGGGGGTGTCTCCCCGCAGGGCACGGTGGCGTACTCGATGAGCGCCTGGCCGAGCCCGGCCACGTTGCCGTGGCCGAAGATGCCCCAGGTCGCACTGATCAACCGCCGTCGTACGCCGTCGCGTTCGGTGTACTGGGCGGACAGGAAGCGTACGAGCGCCTGTGCGACCGTGAGCCTCGTCGTTGAGGTCATCGGTGTTCCTCCGTGTGGTCCGGGTGCAAGCTGATCCGCAACTCCGGTACGGCTCCGCGGCCCCGTCCGACTCGATGCCCGGGGCCGGGAACCTCAGTGCGCATGCTCCAACACGCAGGGTGATCAGCCGTGTTGGAGACCTCCGGCGCGGGGCCGTAGCGAGCGGGGAGTCGTCGCTCGCACTTCGCTCCTGCCAGGGCGAAGCGGCCTCCCGCGCCGGAGGCGTTCTGGGCCCGGGCGAACACACTTTCCCCGCCCGGGAGTTGGACCCTTTGGTCCGTAATTCGCACGGTACATCCACCGCCGATCGGAAGCACGATCCGCTGCCCGCCACCGGCGGCCGTCATAAGCCGGCCCTCACAGCAGGCCTACGGCGGTGTCGACGGCGGCGGCCACGTCTCCGTCCGGCGGATAGAGCAGCGAACGGCCGACCACCAGGCCCCGCACGGTGGGGAGTTGGAGGGCGCCGCGCCACTTCTCGTAGGCGCCGTCCTGGTCGTCGCCGACCTCGCCGCCGAGAAGGACGGCGGGGAGCGTCGAGGTCTCCATGACCTGGGCCATGTCGTCCGGGTTCTCGGTGACCGGGAGCTTGAGCCAGGTGTAGGCCGAAGTGCCGCCCAGGCCCGAGGAGATGGCGATGGACTTGATGACGGCCTCGGCGCTCAGGTCGTTCTTCAGCTTGCCCTCGTCGGTGCGGCGGCTGATGAACGGCTCCACGAACAACGGGAGTCGACGCGCGGCCATGTCGTCGATGGCGCGGGCGGTGGACTCCAGGGTGGTGAGGGAACCCGGGTCGTCGTAGTCGATGCGCAGCAGCAGCTTGCCCGCGTCGAAACGGAGCCGCTCGATGTCCTCGGCGCGGTGGCCGGTGAAGCGGTCGTCGAGCTCGAAGCTGGCGCCCTGGAGGCCGCCGCGGTTCATCGAACCCATGACGACCTTGCCGTCGAGGGCGCCGAGGAGGAGCAGGTCGTCCAGGATGTCGGCGGTCGCGAGCACACCGTCGACGCCGGGGCGGGACAGCGCCAGGCAGAGGCGTTCGAGCAGTTCGGCGCGGTTGGCCATGGCGAACTTGCGGTCGCCGACGCCGAGCGCGCCACGGGCCGGGTGGTCGGCGGCGACGATCATCAGCCGGCCGGCGTCGTTGAGGAGAGGGCGCCGGACGCGGCGCGCGGCGGCCTCGGCGATCGCCTCGGGGTGACGGGCGCGGACCCGGACGAGTTCGGAGATGTCGACGCGCGGGCCGGGGCCGCTGTCGTGACTGGAGGGTCCGGAGTTGCCGGCGGGACCGGAGTTGCCGGAGCCGCCTTCGTGACCGGTGAGGCCGTCGCCGCCCTCATGGTCCACATGCGCGTGCGTCACGTCGTCCCCGTCCCTGTTTCCGTCCCCGCCCTCGCGTTCGTGCTCCGCGCCCGCCACGCGGCCGGCCCTCACAGCACCGCTCCGGCCGCGATCGCGCCCTCGACCTCGGCGACCGTGGGCATCGCGGACGAGCACTCCAGGCGCGAGGCGACGATCGCCCCGGCCGCGTTGGCGTGCCGCATGATCTTCTCCAGGTCCCAGCCGGCCAGCAGACCGTGACAGAGCGAGCCGCCGAAGGCGTCACCCGCGCCGAGTCCGTTGAGCACGTTCACGGGCAGCGGCGGCACCTCGGCCGACTCGCCGTCCCGGTTGACCGCGAGGACACCCTTGGGGCCCTGCTTGACCACGGCGAGTTCGACACCGGCGTCCAGCAGCGCGCGGGCGGCGGCGTGCGGCTCGCGCACACCGGTGGCGACCTCCACCTCGTCCAGGTTGCCGACGGCGACGGTGGTGTGGCGCAGGGCCTCCTCGTAGAAGGGGCGGGCCGCGCCCGGGTCCTTCCAGAACATCGGCCGCCAGTCGAGGTCGAAGACCGTCGTACCGGACTTGGCGCGGTGCGCGAGCGCCGCGAGCGTCGCCGTGCGGCTGGGCTCCTCGCTCAGGCCCGTGCCGGTGATCCAGAAGATCCGGGCCTCGTGGATCGCGTCCAGGTCGAGCTCGTGGGCGTCGATCTCCAGGTCCGGGGCCTTGGGCTGCCGGTAGAAGTACAGCGGGAAGTCGTCCGGCGGGAAGATCTCGCAGAACGTGACCGGCGTCGGGTAGTCCGCGACCGGCGTGACCCAGCGGTCGTCGACGCCGAAGTCGCGCAGCGCCTCGTGCAGGTAGGTGCCGAAGGGGTCGTCGCCGGTGCGTGAGACCAGGGCCGTCTCGCGGCCCAGCCGGGCGGCGGCGACCGCGACGTTCGCCGCCGAGCCTCCGAGGAACTTCCCGAAGGTCGTCACCTGAGGCAGCGGCACGCCCGTCTGCAGCGGATAGAGGTCCACCCCTAGCCGCCCCATGGTGATCAGGTCGTACGCCATCGACTTCCCCTTTATTTCGGCTCTCCCCGGTTTCTAGTCCCGGGGGCCGAGCCCTGTCAATGTTTTGTCCAGACATTCGGACGAGACGGGTGGAAGCGGTTGCCCGTCGGGTGCGGGTCCTGTGGGGGCTGGTCGCGCAGTTCCCCGCGCCCCTATCGGGGCGCTGTCGTCCCGTAGGACTATCTGTGGATGTCTGCAATCCGTGTCGGGCATGGGCCCGGTGGGTCATGGGAGACCGTGGTCGCGTCGCCGCATCCCCGACTCCGCCCCGGCGTCATCAGTTATCGCGGGATTCGGCTCGCCCTGTCACGGCCCCGGGCCCGGCTGGAGGCGCCGATCGGGGCCGCGACCCTGCTGTTCGGGTTCGAGGGGACTGTCCGCATCTCGCGGGCGGGGCGGGAATCGGCCACGCTCGGGTCCGTGTTCTGCGGGCCTACGACCACTGCCGCGCTCGGTGAGCACAGTGGGCGGCTCGCGGGGGTCGAGGTGCTGTTGATGCCGTGGGCCGCGTTCACGCTGTTCGGTACGGCTCAGCACGAGCTCGCCGACCGGGTGGTGGATCCCGACGAACTCCCGCACGCGCTCGGCTCCCGCTGGACCGGCATCGGTGAACTGGCCGCCGCGCTCGCCGCGCTGCCGACCTGGAGCGCCCGGTTCGGGCTGCTGGACGAGGTGTTCACCCGCTGGTCGGCGGCCGGTACGCCGAGTTCGGCGCGGGTGGAGCGGGCCTGGTCGGAACTGGTGCGGAACTGGGGCGCCGTGCCGGTGCCCCGGCTCGCCGACGAAGTGGGCTGGAGCGTACGGCAGTTGGAGAACCGTTTCCGGGAGCAGATCGGACTCGGCCCCAAGGCGGCGGCCCGGGTGCTGCGACTGCAGCGCGCCCGGCGGCTTCTCGCGGCCGGCCGCAGCCAGGCGGAGACGGCGGCGGTGTGCGGTTTCTACGACCAGGCGCATCTGAGCGGCGAGTTCAGGGCGATGACGGGGTGCACGCCGGGCCAGTTCATGGTGGGCCGGACGAGTCCGCCGGTGGCGCAGCCCGGGATGCCGGCCGGGGACCGGATGACGGGCGAGGCGACGAGTCTGCTGGTCGCTCCCGGTCGGGGTGCGGATTTCTCCAAGACCGGCCGGTCACGTTGATGCAGGCTGACCACCTGGCCGGTTGATCTCCGGGGACGCGCAGGCCTCCGGGGACCGGCCGGTCCGAGGGGGATACGGGGGATGCGGGGAAGCCGGTGGGCCGGGCCCGGCGCAGCGGGTCCGGCCCACCTTGCTGCGCGCCCGTCTTCGCCGCGGATGTCACCCGCCTTCGCCGCGGATGCCGTCCGCCCGTCGCGCCAGGTTTCAGCCTTTCAGCCAGGTGTCAACGCGCCGCGCCTCCGCGCCCGCGTGCGCCTTTGCGTCACTTGCGTCACAAACGCCCCCTTCATGTCACACATGTCGCGTGTACGCGGGTCTTGGGTCACACCCGGTTCACGGGCGCTTCCTGTTCCTCACTCTGTGTCGTTGACCGGGCACAGGCTTTGTGATCGCCAGCGCAGCGCACGGCTCCCCCGACGGCCGCCCCCGGCCGCCGCCGCGGCGCGCGCAGGGAGGTGCACTGATGACCGACCGACGGCTCTGGTCGTACAAGGAAATCGCGGCCCACATCCGGGTCCAGCCCGACACCGTCCGCTCCTACCGCAAGCACGGCCTGCTGCCCCCGCCCGACCACGTGGAGAGCGGCAAGCCCTACTGGTACGCCGACACGGTCCGGGCCTGGGTGGCCTCCCGCCCCGGCAACCGGGGGCGCAGGGACGACTGACCCGAGCCGGGGTGGTGACGCGGTGCCGGGTGTCCGGTACCGCGTCGGTCGCTTCGGCTACGCCGACGGGCGGGGCAATTCGGTTGCCCGCACGGCCGACCGCCGCCGAGGATCCCCGGATGAACCTCTCCGTCAAACCCGTCCTCACCGGCGAGAAGACCGTCCTCCGCCCGTTCACCGAGTCCGACGCCGACGGCATCCGGCAGTTGATCCAGGATCCGGAGATCGTCCGCTTCACCTTCGAGCCGTCGACCGAACTGACACCGGAGCGGCTGCGCTCCTGGTACGCGACCCGGAACGACCAACCCGACCGCCTCGACCTCGCCGTCACCGATCCCGCCACCGGTGAACTCCTCGGCGAGGTCGTCCTCCACGAGTGGGATCCCACCGCCCGCAGCTGCGCCTTCCGCACCCTCATCGGCCCCCGGGGCCGCGGCCGGGGCATCGGCACGGAGGCGACCCGCCTGATCGTCGGCCACGCCTTCGAGCAACTGGGCCTGCACCGGATCCAGTTGGAGGTCTACGGCCACAACCACCGGGCCCTGCGGGTGTACGAGAAGGCCGGGTTCGTGGTCGAAGGCGTGCGGCGCGAGGTCCGGTTGCGGGACGGGGAGTGGGTCGACGAGGTGCTCATGGCGATCCTCGACCACGAGTGGGCCGCCCTCACCGCCACGGCTGGATGACCGTCACCGCCACGGCTCGATGACCGTCACCCCCGCTCCCGGTGCCGTGCCCATCGCCGCGAGGGCTGCCGGGGTTTCGGCCAGGGTGATCGTGGACGTGGTCAGGAGGTCGGGGCGGAGTACTCCCGAGCGGACCAGTTCCAGCATGGGCGGGTAGGTGTGGGCCGCCATGCCGTGGCTGCCGAGGAGTTCCAGTTCCAGGCCGATCGCGCGGGCCATCGGGACCGGGGTCGTACCGGAGGGAGAGGGGAGCAGGCCCACCTGGATGTGTCGGCCCCGGCGGCGCAGGCCGTTCACCGACGCGGCGCAGGTCGCCGGTGAGCCCAGGGCGTCCAGGGAGAGGTGGGCGCCGCCGCCCGTCAACTCGCGGACCGCAGCCGCCGTGTCCGGGGTGTTCGCCCCGTCCACGCACTCCGCCGCCCCGAACTTCCTTGCCAGGTCCAGTGCTTGGGGCGAGATGTCGACGGCGACGACTCTCGCGCCCGAGGCCGCCGCGATCATCACCGCCGACAGGCCGACCCCGCCGCAGCCGTGCACCGCGACCCACTCCCCCGCGGCGACCCGGCCCTGCTGCACCACCGCGCGGAACGCCGTCGCGAACCGGCAGCCGAGCGAGGCCGCCGTCGCGAAGGACATTCCGTCGGGGATCGCGACCAGATTCACGTCGGCGTGGTCCAGTGCCACGTACTGGGCGAAGGAGCCCCAGTGCGTGAAGCCCGGCTGGGTCTGGCGCTCGCACACCTGCTGGGCGCCGGCCGCGCATGCCTCGCAGGTTCCGCAGGCGCACACGAACGGGACGGTGACTCGGTCGCCGGGGTGCCAGTTCGCCACCCGGGTGCCTACCGACTCGATGACACCGGCAAGTTCATGGCCCGGTACGTGAGGGAGTGTGATGTCGGGGTCGTGGCCCTGCCAGCCGTGCCAGTCGCTTCGGCAGAGGCCGGTGGCCTGGACCCCGACGATCACTCCGTGGGGTGCGGGGGTGGGGTCGGGTACGTCTCGTACCTCGGCGGGGTCACCGTATTGCTCGAACACCACCGCTTTCATTCAGGCTCCCATCGCCGTTTTCGTCTGCGGGTACATCGTGGCTGGTCGCGCCGTTCCCTGCGCCCCTAGGTGGGTTCTCTCCCCCTTCGCTGAGACCGAACCGGTCATGCACCTTCCGCAACCAACCCGGCGCCCACCAAGTCGCCCTCCCCGTCAGTCTCATCACCGCCGGGACCAGCAGGCTCCGGACGATCATCGCGTCCATCAGGACCGCGAGCGCGATGCCAAGCCCGAGCATCTTCGTGTTCGTCACTCGGGACGTGCCGATCGCGACCATCACCACCGCCAGGATCACCGCTGCCGCCGTGATGAGACCGCCGGTGCGCTGGAGGCCGTGGCGGACCGCCTCGTTGTGGTCGCCTGTGCGGTCGTACTCCTCCTTGATGCGGGAGAGCAGGAACACGCCGTAGTCCATGGAGAGTCCGAAGGCGACGCAGAACATGAGGACGGGCAGGGTCGTCTCTATGGAGCCGGTGCTGGTGAAGCCGAGGAGGCCGGAGAGGTGGCCGTCCTGGAAGACCCAGACGACCGCGCCGAACATCGCGGTGAGGCTGAGGGCGTTGAGCAGTACGGCCTGGAGGGGGATCACCACGCTGCCGGTCAGGAGGAAGACCAGGAGCAGGGTGACCACGGCGATGAGGCCGGCCGCCCAGGGCAGGCGGCTCGCTATCGCGTGCTTGGAGTCGACCAGGACGGCCGCCGTGCCGGTCACCTTGGTGGCGAAGGGGGCGTCAGTGGCGCGCAGGGCGCCGACCAGGCGCTGGGCCGTGGTGTCGACCGCCTCGCCCTTGGGGAGCACGGTGAAGTACGCCGAGTCGCCCTGGACCACGGGTCCGTCCACCCGCACCACCTCGGGCAGTTGGGCGATCCTGCTCTTGTACGCGGTGTACTGCGCCGGTGTCGCCCGTCCCTCGGCGAGTACTTCGAGGGTGCCGCCGGGGTTGCCCGGGAAGCCGTCACGGATGTGCTGCTGCACGACGTGGGACTCGGCGCCCGAGGGCAGTTGGCGGTCGTCGGCGGTGCCGAACTTGACGCCCAGGAAGGGCAGTCCGAGGAGGACGAGGACGGCTGTGGTGGCAAGGGCGAAGAAGGGGGCCCTGCGCATCACCAGGCCGGCTGTGCGAGCCCAGGCCGTTCCTTCTTCTCCTGAGGCCTTCGCCGGGCGGCCTCGGCGGAACAGGCGCCGTAGGTCCAGGGAGTTGACGCGGTGGCCGAGCAGGAGCAGGGCCGCGGGGAGGAGGATCAGGGCGGCTGCGGCGGCCAGAAGCACCACGGCGATGCCCGCGTAGGCGAAGGAGCGCAGGAAGTACATCGGGAAGACGAGCATCGCGGCCAGAGAGACCGCGACCGTGAGGGCGGAGAAGAGCACCGTGCGGCCGGCCGTGCGCAGGGTGGTGGCGATGGCGGGCAGCGGCTCGGCGCCGGTGGACAGTTCCTCGCGGAAGCGGCGGACGATGAACAGGGCGTAGTCGATGGCAAGGCCCAGGCCCAGGGCCGTGGTGAGGTTCAGCGCGAAGACCGAGACGTCGGTGAACTCCGTGAGGCCGCGCAGCACCGCGTTCGTCCCGAGGATCGCGACGATGCCGATGCCGAGCGGGAGCAGGGCGGCGATCGCGGAGCCGAAGACCATCACCAGAAGGAGGAGGGTCACCGGCAGGGCGATCATCTCGGCGCGGGCGAGGTCCTCCTTGATGGTCGTCTGCATCTCGTGGCGGACGGCGACGATGCCGCCGACCTTGACCTTCACCGGGCCGTGGGTGCCGCGGAGGGCGGGCGCGATGCGGTCCAGGGTGTCGGTCGTCGTCTTCTCGTCGCCCGTGAGGTGGGCGGCGATCAGCGCCTCGTGTCCGTCCTTCGCGCGCAGGGACGGGGACTTGGTCTGCCAGTAGGAGCCGACGCCTATGACGCCCCGCTCGCCGGTCAGCCGCGCGGTGAGGCGGGCGGCCTCGGCGGTGACCGCCGGGTCGTCCACCGAGGCGCTGCCCGAGTCGACGAGGAGCAGGAGGTTGGGCTGCGAGGCCGGGAACTCGCGCTCCAGCGCCTTGGTCGCGTACGTCGACTGGGCCGTCGGGTCCTCCCAGCCGCCGCTGCCCAGCCGGTCGGCGACCCCGCTGCCGGCCACCACGGCCAGAGCGGTGAGCACCAGGGCCACGAGCAGCGACAGCCGGGGGCGGGCGGTCACGAAACGTGTCCACCCTCCGAGGCGCGGTGGGCTGTTGACTTCGGTCATCTCGCGGTGCTCCCCTTCACCATGACCCGTGCCTCCGCGCAGGCAGGTGGCAGGGGTCGGCATTGCCATAGAATTGGCAAACACGAGAGATCGCTCGCGTTTCGCCAGGATCAGAATGCGAGTGACCGCTCGTGTTTGTCAACGCCGTTCGGAGAGCTGGGGATAACTCGTGTCCGTGGACCAGGAGAAGGCCGCCCCCCGCCGCCAGGCCCGCGGCGAGCGCCGCATCGCCCAGCTGCTGGAGGCCGCCGCCAATGTCTTCTGCACGACGGGCTACACGGCCTCCAGCACCAACGCCATCGCCCGTGAGGCCGGCGTCTCACCGGGCACGCTCTACCAGTTCTTCCCGAACAAGGAAGCGATCGCGATCGAGCTGGGCGACCGGCTCATCCACGAGATGCGGGAGACCACCGGCGAGGCGCTCGCCGCGGTCGACCCGTCGACCCCGCTGGAGGAGGCCATCGGCACCGTCGTCGACCGTTTCACCGCCTTCAGCTGCCAGCACCCGGTGTTCTTCGCCCTGACGCACGGCCCGGACATCCCCGGCCGGCTCACCGAGGAGCACGACGCGCTGCACACGCACCTGCTCGGCCAGGTCGAGGCACTCATCGCGGCGTTCCTGCCCGGCGCCCCCGCCGCCGACGTCACCCGTACCGCGCGCATGTGCCTGGGCCTCTACAAGGCCGGCCTGGAGCTGGTCCTCTCCCACGAGGGCGGCGAACGCGACGCGTACGTCCAGGAGTTGAAGAACGTCCTGATCCGCTATCTGGAACCGCTGCTCGCCGAGTACCGGGCCACCGCGGACCTCACCACGACCCGGACCCCCTGACGGCCCCTTCAGCCCTGACCAGCGCCGCAGCGTCCGCCGCCCCGAGGAGGAGGACCACGAGCCGTACGGCGAACCGGCCGCTGCCGTGCAGGGTCCTGGCGATCACCTGTCCGTCGCCCGCCCAGCCGAGTCCGTCCGGCCCTACGAGGATGCCCAGCGGGATCTCGAAGATGACCGGCGGGACCGGGAGCCACCGGCCGATCCCGTAGGCCGCAGGGGCGCCAGTAGGGCGATGGCCATGATCAGGACGAGCGTCCCGGACTGCGACATGAGGCGTATCTACCATAAAGTGCCGGTAAATCTGCCCTGTAGGAGTACGAGGGGATTTGCCGTGACCTACTCTCCGCCGCCCGGCGCGCCCCGGGCCCGTATCCCCGGGCCGCAGCAGCCGCCGCCGACGTACCCCCAGATCCGCACCGGCCTGTGGAAGCACTGCCTGGGCGGCGGGCTGGCTCTGTGGGCGCTGACCGCGCTGGTCACGTACGCGACGAGGAACACCACCCTGCTGCCGACGCTGATCCTGCTCGGCAGCTTCCTGGTGCCGGTCACCTTCGTCCTGTGGGCGTACGAGCGGCACGGGCGCGACCTGGGCGTCAGCGTGATCCTGGGCTGCTTCCTGACCGGCGGCACGCTCGGGGTGCTGGGCGCCTCGGTGATGGAGTACTACCTGTTGCATCCCTCCCTGGGGATGTTCGTCGGTGTCGGGCTGATCGAGGAGGCCGCGAAGCTCGGGGCGCTGATGTTCGTGCTGCGCCGGCAGCCCCGGCTGCACGGGATCCGCGCGGGGCTGGTGCTCGGTGCGACGGTCGGCTTCGGTTTCGCGGCCCTGGAGAGCGCCGGTTACGCGTTCAACGCGGCCGTCTCCACCAAGGGCATCGATCTGCGCGCGCTCCTGGAGACGGAGATCCTGCGCGGGGTCCTGGCCCCCTTCGGGCACGGCCTGTGGACGGCGGTCGCGGGCGCGGTCCTGCTCTCCTACCGGCAGTTGAACGGCCGCTTCCGCTTCACCGGGGCGGTCGTCGGAACGTATCTCGGCGTCTCGGTGCTGCACGCCCTGTGGGACTCGACGCACGGCATCGCGATCTGGCTGGTGGCCAGGTTGTCGGGCGCGGGCCTGGACAGGCACCTGTTCGCCCAGGGGTACATCCCCCGGCCGACCGCCCAGCAGGAGCACCTCTTCACGATGTTCTCGGTGGGCGGGATGGCGCTCGTGGCGCTGCTCGGCATCGGCTGGGTGCGGTCGCTGGCCCGCCGCGACCCCTCTTGGAGAAATACCCCCTAGGGGTATACTCTGGGTTCCAGGGTGAGCCACCGTGGGCCACTCCGACCCCAACCGCCTCCACACGCCTCCACGAGGAGAACGACATGAGCGCCCAGACCGACACCCAGGGTTCCGTGACCACCGTCTACAAGGTGAGCGGGATGAGCTGCGGACACTGCGAGGGCTCCGTCTCCGGCGAGATCTCCGGGCTGCCCGGCGTCAGCTCGGTGAAGGCCGTCGCGTCGACCGGCGAGGTCACCGTCGTGTCCGCCGCCCCGCTCGACACCGAGGCCGTCCGCGCGGCCGTCGACGAGGCGGGCTTCGAGCTCGTCGGCCAGGCCTGAAACAGCAGCACCGGCACCACACTTCTGTTCTCTCCGACCGGGCCGTGCCGACCAGCTGATACTGGCTCCGCGCGGTCCGGTCCGATGTCTGGAGTCCGGACATGACAAGCACCACCACGATCGGCACCACCACAGACACGCGTATAGCCCCGGCCCCCGAAGCGGCCGAGGTCGAGCTGCTCATCGGCGGGATGACCTGCGCCTCCTGCGCGGCCCGCGTCGAGAAGAAGCTCAACCGCATGGACGGCGTCAGCGCCACCGTCAACTACGCGACGGAGAAGGCGAAAGTCAGCTACCCGGCGGGCATCCAGGTCGCCGACCTCATCGCGACCGTGGTGAAGACCGGGTACACCGCCGAGGAACCCGCGCCGCCGGAGCCTGAGACACCGTCCGCTCCTGAGGCCGATCCCGAACTCGCCTCGCTGCGCGAGCGGTTGACCGTCTCCGCCCTCCTCGCCCTGCCCGTCGTGCTGCTCTCGATGGTCCCGGCCCTCCAGTTCGACAACTGGCAGTGGCTCGCGCTCACTCTCGCCGCGCCGGTCGTCGTCTGGGGCGGACTCCCGTTCCACCGGGCCGCGTTCACCAACGCCCGGCACGCCGCGGCCACCATGGACACCCTCGTCTCGGTCGGCACGCTGGCCGCGTTCGGCTGGTCGCTGTGGGCGCTGTTCTGGGGCGACGCGGGCATGGCCGGCATGCACGACGAGTTCCGTCTCACCGTGTCACGCACGGACGGCGCCTCGACGATCTACCTCGAAGTCGCCGCCGGAGTCGTCGCGTTGATCCTGCTGGGCCGCTATCTGGAGGCCCGCTCCAAGCGCCGCGCGGGAGCGGCCCTGCGCGCGCTGTTCGAACTGGGCGCCAAGGACGTGGCAGTTCTGCGGGACGGACGTGAAGTACGGGTCCCGGTGGCCGAGTTGGCGGTCGGCGACCGTTTCGTCGTACGGCCCGGGGAGAAGATCGCGACCGACGGCACCGTCGTCGAGGGCGTCTCGGCGGTCGACGCGTCGATGCTGACCGGCGAGTCGGTACCGGTGGACGTGGCACCGGGTGACACCGTCACCGGCGCGACCGTCAACGCCGGCGGACGGCTCGTCGTAGCGGCGGGCCGGGTCGGTTCGGACACCCAACTCGCGCGCATGGCGCGGCTGGTGGAGGACGCGCAGAACGGCAAGGCCGAGGTGCAGCGGCTCGCCGACCGGATCTCCGGGATCTTCGTGCCGGTGGTGCTGCTGATCGCGCTCGGCACCTTCGGGGTGTGGCTCGGCGTCACGGGCGACGTGGCCGCCGCGTTCACCGCGGCCGTCGCCGTGCTGATCATCGCCTGCCCGTGCGCGCTGGGCCTGGCCACCCCGACCGCCCTCATGGTCGGCACCGGTCGCGGCGCCCAACTGGGCATCCTGATCAAGGGCCCCGAGGTCCTGGAGTCGACCCGCCGGGTCGACACGGTCGTCCTCGACAAGACGGGAACCATCACCACCGGCCGTATGACCCTCCAGGAGGTCTACGTCGCCGAGGGCACCGACGAAAGCCAGCTCCTGCGGCTCGCGGGCGCCCTGGAGCACGCCTCCGAGCACCCCGTCGCGCGGGCCGTGGCGGCGGGCGCGGAGGAGCGGGTGGGAGCGCTGCCGTCGGCCGAGCACTTCGAGAACGTGCCGGGGCGCGGCGTACGCGGGCGCGTGGAGGGCCGTGAGGTGGCCGTGGGGCGCCTCTACGACACGCTCCCCGAGGAGTTGACCCGAGCCACCTCCGAGGCCGAGAGCCGCGGCCGTACGGCCGTGGTGGTCGGCTGGGACGGAGTCGCGCGCGGGGTCGTCGCGGTCGCCGACGCGGTCAAGGAGACCAGCGCGGAGGCCGTGCGCGAGCTGCGGGCGCTCGGGCTCACCCCGGTGCTGCTGACCGGCGACAACCGCGCGGTGGCGGACGCCGTGGCCGCCGCCGTCGGGATCTCCCCCGGGGACGTCATCGCCGAGGTGCTGCCCGAGGACAAGGTCGACGTCGTACGACGGCTGCAGGGCGAGGGGCGGACCGTCGCGATGGTGGGCGACGGGGTCAACGACGCCGCCGCGCTCGCCACCGCCGACCTGGGGCTCGCGATGGGCACCGGGACGGACGCGGCGATCCAGGCGAGCGATCTGACCCTGGTGCGCGGTGACCTTCGGGTGGCCGCGGACGCGATCCGGCTGTCCCGGAGGACGCTCGGCACCATCAAGGGCAATCTCGTATGGGCTTTTGGATACAATGTGGCGGCACTTCCGCTGGCCGCCGCGGGCATGCTGAACCCCATGATCGCGGGGGCCGCGATGGCCTTCTCCTCGGTGTTCGTGGTCACCAACAGCCTGCGACTTAGGACATTTCGCTGAAGTTCCGCAAAGTTACCGGGAGTTACGGGTAGCTGAAGTAAGAGTCCCTCTAGAGACCGACGACGGCCTCACATAAGCTCTTCACAAGCCTCGCGCATCATCCTTACGCTGGGGTCCCGACCGCGACATCGGGGCTCTTGCGCATCTAACGGACATATGCAAGAGACGCAGATCACAGTGATGTGAACGTAACCATCGAAGGGGTTCGAAGGTCTAAGTTGACGATGTCAGTAAGCGTCTTGGGGGGCGCGAACTGGCATCTGAGGATGTCTTGGGGGACTTCCTCAGAGATGCGTTGCCGGGACACGTACACCGGGGAGCTTTGAGCGGCCCTCCCGTCGTGCGGTGTCCCGGCAGATCGCACACATCACTGGTTCCACCGAGTAGTACGAGGAGTTTTGCTCGTTCTGCTCAGTTCAACGAAGCTCAGTTTCACCGAGCTTCGGCACGACAGCGATTCAGGCGCTGGTTCTCACAGGCGCCCGGCCGGATCCCGTGGGGGGAATCCGCACCGGGACATGGGAAGGCGCCCTGTACGCCGGCCCGTGGGGGGACCGTCGGCAGGGCGCCTTCTTCCATCTTTTTTTGAGGCTCGGTTCGCCTCCGGGGCGCAGAAGTCGGTGTCGAGAGGCCGACCGTGCTCGACCCTGCGGGCCTCCGCGCGTTCGCGCTCTCGACACCGACGCGGGCCCAGAGGCGCCACGGCCCCC
>NZ_JBHYWD010000038.1:21360-77436 GCF_042751305.1 Streptomyces hokutonensis | reverse complement strand
CACAGGATCAGACGAAGGCCGCCCCCACGTCCGGCAAACTCCCTGGTGAGTGACCCCGTTCGAGACGTCGTTCGAGACCGGAAGAAAAAGAACAAGCTAAGACCGGTTGCGAGGCCGGGGCGAGAATGGTACCGGCGATCACGGAGGCATGGCCACCGCGCTTCAGACCGCGCAAGGCGCGCGGGTCGACTGTGGGTAGGGCCGCCTGGCATCAATCAATCAAACTCGGTAGTAATCGCTCTGGCCGGCTGCGTTGGACGCCCCAATCGGAAGCGCTTCAAACGGTACGCCGTTTGGTCCGCAGCTGGTTCGGGACAGATTCACTTGAATCTCGGATGATAACGCGAGGCCGACTCGTAGGCCTTGATCGTGTTCGCCTGGGAGTGAGAGCTATCCCCGCGTGCACGGGGCCCACTACGTGCGCGCAGTGACGGTGACGACGGGCGGGGAGCTATTCCCGCGTGGGAGGGGATAGCTCCGTGATGCGGTGTTCGAAGTGAGTGATGGTCTCGTCGGCTCCACCCGCGCGGTGATAACTCCCCAAAATGGACTGGGTTCGTTCCAGTCAAGGAGCTGGCCCCGTTGACGCGGGGATAGCTTCACTCCGGTGTCCAGCAGTACGCCGACCTCAAGTCGGCCCCTCGGCTATGGGATAGCTCCGGCAATCCGTCGTGGGACTGCTCGGCTCTGATGTCGGCCCCGCGTACTTGGGGCTGATCCAGCCACTCTTGAGTCGCTGCGCGTTGGAAAGAAAATCCGCTGCGCCTGGTTTCGGGACCCTCTCCTCAGCTGGGTAGAGGTTCAGTGAACCGGGTGCGCGTGCCCATCCGGGACGCGTTCTGGACGCAGGTTGGACACAAGGATCGGAAAAGACTGGCAAGGGCCGAGAAGGACTGAGGCGTCAAACCCTACCTGACCTGGGAAAACGGCCAAGATGAGCAATGATCGATAAGGGTCGCCAAGATCCTCAAAGGACTCATAATCCGTCGGCCGTGGGTTCGAGTCCCACCCGCCCCACTCTTCCCTATGGGCAGAACCGTATCTATCTGCGATGACGACCAGGCGCCCGCTGACACGGGTCCTTTTTGCATCCATCGAGATCGTTAGCTCGCCCGAAGTGAAAACCCGGGCCAGCCTCAGTTTTCGGAGCTCGAAGCAGCAGGGCCCTTTTCAGCGGCGGCCGGTCAGCCGGGTGGGTACGGCCCAGAAAGGGTCGAACGTGCGGTTTGCTTCCTTCAGCGAAGGGCCTCGGCGGGGGTGCCCGTGGGGCATGCCGAGCGCCGCTTACGCCCGGTTACGCATGCCGGACCCCTCCAGTTGGCGGGCGAGCAGGTCGCCGGGCAGTCTCAATCGTCGTACATGGCGAGACGATGCCAGTCGCGGGAGGCCGTCCAGCTTCGCCGCACGGGGCATGGCGGCCGCGGGAAGATCGGTCAGTTGTCCGATGTAGTTGTGCACCATGCGCTCGATCGACTCGGTGGTGAACCGCAGGAGCGAAGGCAGCGCGCGCATCTCCGCCGTTGTCTCCTCCTCCAGTGCCGGGTTCGGGAAGTTGAGAAGGCACAGTCGAGTAGCAGGGCGTCGGGCTGGGGTTCGTGCTGGTGCAGGGGCCGACTCCCGCGTCGCACGGACGGTCATGGACGCTTCGGGATGAAACACTCCCCACTGCCGTAGTTCGGCAGTACCGTCGGTACATGGGGGAAGATGGCACGCTGGCGTGCCCGCATTGCGCGTTCGACGTTCAGGCAGGGGGATTTGAGGTCGTTCTGGCCGGCTTCCCGAAAGATTTCGACGACATCGAGCATGTGATCACCGGGGCATCGCGCTTCGGCGTGTGTCCACAGTGTCTGCGTGACAATGTGCGTGTCGAGTGCATCTACATCGTGTCGATCGCGCCTGCCGAGCTAGTTCTGCTTCGACCGCCGACCGACTCGTCCGACGAGGACCTGGGCCACCTGCTCCACGCCGTGCTCCCGAGTCTTCCGGAGGGTTGGAGAGCGGAAGTCGTCCATGACATGGCGGAGTTCCGGGAAGCCGTCGGGATGTCGGCCCTGGGCCGTGTTCGCCTGGACACGCTGGCGGAAATCGTCCGCGGCACACCCGGAGACGGCCTGCCGCCGTTGGCGCCGGTTGGGCCACGTGATCGCGCCTACCATGCCGCGCTCGCGTTGGTCGGGCGCCCCGGAGTCCTGGTCTTCACCGAGCTCTCGGATGGCGTGACACAGGACGAGGCTCGGTCCCGGCTCGAGGAGACGCGCCGATTCCAGCTCACCATCGGCTTCTTCGAGGTCTTCGCCGGGACGCCGCTCGCGGGATTTGACCCGTACGCCGCTGTCGAAGAGCACTTTGTGCCCGCCTGTTTCGAGGACGAGCGCGTGCTGCACACCATCGCGCTGGTGGCGCGGAGCGGCAAGGAACCCGCGGATCCTGTCGTGATCGACGCTGCCCTCGGGGCCGCCGCGGGCGAGCGGCGCTCCCCGCGTCGCCGGGAACTGGCCGAGGGCCTCGTGGCGGCCATCCGTCGAGGCGTGAAGGTGCACGACGATCCCACCATGTGGCGCGGGCTGGTGGACACCGAGGACATCCTGCGCGCCATCCTCGCCAGACGGTCGTCGATTGACGATGAGGAACAGGTCAAGGAGATGGTGGCGATCGCCTCCGCACTGGGCCACGGCGTCGAGGTGCTACGGCGATACGGCGACCGGCTGCGCATCCATGGGCCCATGGAGAACATCGCCGAATATGTCGACACCACCTTCGCCGTGGCCTCCGAGCGCGGAAGTGATCCCCAGGCAGTCGCCGAGGCATTCGCACAAACTGCGGACTCCGCACCGATCGACGACGCGGTCTCGCTGGTGCCCCTGCTGCTCGATCGACTCGAGCCCGCACGGCTGAACATGGTGCTGCCGACTGCGCGGACACTTGCCAAGCGGCTGACGGACAGCGGGGAGCCACGTCAGGCTCTCTCGCTAATCGGCGACGTGGAAAAAGCGCTCGACTGGGATGCCCTCGATCCGCACGCGGCCGCAACAGGCCGCGCAAGCCTGCTCAATGCCCGCGGAAACGCCCTGCTCGCGTTACTCGACACACAAGCGGCGCTGACGGCGTACGACGAAGCGCTCGTGACGATCGAAGGGCAAGGGCACGATGACGACGTCCGGTTGTTCCGCCTCAACCGCGCACGAGCACTGCGGGAGGCCGGACACCTGCCACGAGCGATCGCGGAGATCCGGGAACTTCTCGACGGCCTCGACGGACGCAAGCGGTTCGATGCACTCTTTGCCCTCGGGCTGGCGTTCCAGCGTAACGGTCAGTGGCAGGAAGCACAGGCTGTACTCGACGAAGCAGCCGAACTCGCACAAGCAGAGCCGCTCGACGACCAGTTGACACGCTTCATGGCAGCGTGGCAGACCAACGCCCTCAACCTGGGCCGGGAAGAGAAGACCCCGCCGCTGCTCGACGCAATACGCACGAGCCCCTTCGTCTCGGCGCGCCTGCATCTGCTCACGCTCGGCGCCGGCGCGGTCGCCGCACTGCGGTGCGCCGAGCCCAGCCCGGAGTTGAGCTCGAAGACGGTCGAGCTCGCGCGCCGATTCGGCCTACCGGCGCGCGCTACACACGATCCGGAGTTTGCGCTCACCTGGGCGGCAGCAGTGCGTCTGGCTGGCGACACCGCACTGGCCCGGGACACGGTCGAAACCGCGCTCGCCACCCTCCGCCATCCGCTCCTCGGCCTGCACGCCGCGACCACGGCGGCCGAGATGGCCATCGACGATGCGCGGTGGGACGACGTCGGCCGCCATGTCGAGCAGGCTGCCACGTTCATGACGGAGTTCGCCGATGCGGCGACGGTGGATTCCACCACCGTGACCCTCGCCGACACGCTCGCCGACGTCCGCCACCTCGGTCTCCGGCTCACCGCCGCTCCCGAGGAGCCCCGTCACGACCGCACACTCAGCACGGTCGCGGACCTTGGTTCGTCGCTCCAGCTCTCCCTGCAGATCGCGCGCGAGCATCTGCCGGTCGGCCGCGATGTGTGCGCGCCGGAGGGAACCTCATTGCAGGTTCTGCAGTGGATCGACGGCGGAGAGGCCCAGGTGCCGCTCCTGGTAGTCGTCGGGGACGGCACCACCGTGCACCGCGGAAAGCCGCTGCGCACCGAGCTCGTCCACCGGCTCGGGGAGCGCATCGCGGGGCGCCTGAACCGGACACTGGCGCTGGACTCCCGTGACGTCCTCGAAGGTGTTGCCCGGTTCCGTGCATTCCGCGATGCGATGGCAGATGCACTCGTACGGCTTCCGATCGACCCGGTCGCACCGCTGACGGTCGTGCCGTCCGCCCCGATGGTCGGCATACCGGTCCACATGGCCATGCCGGACCGTGCTATGGCCCTGAGCCCAAGCCTGGCCGTCGCGGTTTCCCTCGCCCACGAGGCGACCGCGGCCGTCCGGCAGGCCGACGCGGTCGGGGAGGTCTGCTGCTGGTCCCACGGTGACTTCGAGCCGTTCGTGACCACGCTGACCGAAGGGGGCGAGAGGCTGCGGGCCCTGTGCACGGAGTACGGGGCTCCGTACGAGGTGGCCTCGGGCACGGCTGCCACACGGGCCGCTGTCGCCGAGCTCGTCAAGAAGTCGACTTGGCTCAAGCTCAGTTGCCACGGCGTGGCCGAACGCGCCCGCGGCCGTTTCGGGCTCCTCCTCTCCGACGGCCAACAGACACCCCCGTCGCTGCCAGATGTGCTCAACCGGCCCGATTACGGCCCTCGTTACCTGTACGACTGGACCGACGTAGCCCACACTCGCAGCCGCTGCCGTGCCGTGCTCTCAACGGCTTGTATGAGCGGCAGCTCCGGCGTCACCCTCGGAGGGGAGCAGACCGGACTCGCGCGCGCCTTCCTCACATCCGGGGTCCTGGCGTTCGTGGCGCCGCTATGGCCGGTCGCTGTCGGCCCCGCCCAGCTCGTCGTCAACGAATTGCTCGCGCGCTGTCTGGCAGAGCCGGTACTGCCTCTGGCGCTCCAACTGGAGCGAACGCGTAGCTCGTTACGGGACTCCGTGCCTCCCCGGGTGGCCGACGCCTTCGTGCTGCACGGTCACTCGGGCCCCGTGAACCCAACGATCTGAGGAGCCATGATGGATGACATCGACGTGACCCAAGCCCGCACGACACTCGGGCGTCTCGGCGGCAAGGCGCTCGACGAGGCGGCACGGACGTATCTCCTGGGCGCACTCGATGTCGACCTCGAAGACGAAGTCGCGGATCTCTGGCAGGCGAGCTTCGCAGACCCGGACGAAGGCGCGCGCGTCAAGGAGGCGGTCGACAAGCTGGCAGCGGATTCCGAGCGCGCCGAACTTTTGCGGCTTGCGATGCTTCGGACACTGGAAGACCGTCCGGACACGGCTCCCCTGTTCGTGGATGCGGTCGGTCAGGCAGGGCAGAGCATGTTCATCGCGGAGTTGGGTGCCGTGACGCTGGCCGCCGCACTGCTGATTCGCGAGTATCACCGCAAGGGACGTGCCGTGGAGAAGAAGGTGGAGGTGATCACAGAGACGGACGGGCGTAAGACCGTGAAGGTGTCCGAAGTGCGGTACGCGGCCGACGGCCCCCTCGCACGTTTGCTGACAGCACTGGGCCTGGCCCAGCAGCCACCTGTATGACTGCTCGCCTGTGCAGTGAGCCGGCTCATGGTTCGCGCGGACGGCAATCCGGGGTCTGCCGTCATCAGGACGACTTCCTGTACCGAAGGCCATCACCAGAGCAGCACGTCGGCCACAGGCGATCACACGTTAGGTCGCGTCGGAGACGATTGCACCGGTCACACCGGCCGACATATCGCCTACCCGGACCTCACGATTCTGATCGTCTGACGCGGCCCGGTGCCGGCAAGGCGACCCGTCATCGGACCGGAAAGGAGGAACGGGACGGGCATGTCCAGTTCGACCGTGCCCAGTACGGCGTCGGTTCCGCGGGCCCGCCCCTTGCGGGGGAGGTGGTGCTGGGTTTGGATACGCACCGGGATGGGCCAGCCACCCATCAGCCGTGTAAACAACGCCGCGGGTCAATACAGCTAGGGCGTGGTGCGAAAGTGGATGATCACGGGCCGTGGGGCGTGGTGATCTGACAGACGGCCAGTGGGCCCGGCTGAAGCCGTTGCTGCCGCAGGGCAGGAAGGCAGGCCGGCCACCGACGTGGACGCGTCGCCAGTTGGTCGACGGCATAAGGTGGCGGACCCGGACCGGAGCGCCGTGACGGGATGTGCCCGAACGGTATGGGCCCTGGGACCGTGTCTATGACCTGTTCCGACGCTGGCAACGGGGTGGCAACTGGACGACTTGATCACGTCGAGTCCGCAGTGGCAGTTCCTGTCCACCCGCTGACAGTGACAGCATGCCGGGCCCCGACGATGGGCCCACCCGCTGTTATGCGCTCGCCAAGTCCGAACGGGGGAGCCGATTTGATGGAACGCTCCGCATTGCTGCTCATCGAAGGGAGGGCGGGAGCGGGGAGGTTAGGGGAGGTTGTGTAACAGGCATGTCCAGAAGTGCTGGACATGCTGCTACCGTAGAGCGGTGACTTCGACCGCTGACCAACTGCGCACGTTGCTGGGCGAGACCGCGTTCCACGCGCTGGAGGCGCTTGCTGGTTCTAGCGCTCCGGTAAGCGGTCGCGCCTTGGCTCGTGCGCTTCACGTCGCGCCCACCACTGCGACGTCCACGCTTCAAGTGCTTCAGAGGGCCGGCTTCGTGGTCGCAAGCACCGAAGGCCGCTCAAAGTTGTGGCGTATCGATTTGAGCAGCCAGATGATGCGCAACTGGCTTCGCGAGTCCTCCGGGGCGGCGGAAGGAGAGAGAGGCGACGACAAGGTGCGCCTCACTCTGAGAGCGGTGATCTTCACTGCGCTGCAGCTCGAGTACGAGGCAGTGGTCTCCCATCTGCCCGACCGGCGGTCCGACCGTGTGCGAACGACGCGCTTCGAGGTGGGGGACTTCCCCGGCGACCATGTCGATTGGAGCGTGCACGTAGCGGAGTTGGGCGCGGGCAACATCGGCACTGCTGCCGAGGTCGGCACGGCGATCACGGCGCTCGATCCTCACCTGGTGCTTTTCGTGGGCGTTGCAGCCTCGGTCAAGCCGGATGACCTGGTTCACGGAGACGTGGTAGTCGCCGACCGGGTCTACGACTTGCACAGCGGCAAGGACGCCTGGGACGAGGAGCAAGGGTCGGTCCATCTGACGAGGCCGTTGTCCTACCTCGCTGCCCACGGTGTTGTACATCTCGCCAAGAACGTGCGGCGCAACGACTGGGTATCCGAGTTGACCGCCGGCCAGGCTCTCAACATCCGTGGAACCGCGCCACTGGTCGAGATCAAGGCGATCGCCGCGGGCGCCGTCGTGCACAGCGACGGCCGCTCGGCGCTCATGGACAAGGTGCGCACGCAACTCAACGACGTGGCGGCGGTGGACATGGAGTCACTAGGACTCTACGAGGCCGCCCACAAGGACGGCTTGCCCGCGCTCGCCGTACGCGGGATCTCCGACTGCGTCGAGAACAAGACTCCCAACGCGGATCGTGAGTGGCAGCCGCGGGCGGCCCACCACGCCGCGGCCTTCGCGTTTGCCCTGCTACGCAGAGCCGAACCGGAAGATCTGCCGAGGCCGGCGGCCCCAATGCTGCCGGCTGTCAGGCCACCGTCTTCCGCTGGTCTGTCGCCAGTCCATCTGTTGCTGCGCGTCGCTCCGCAGGTGGCGCTCGCCTACGAGTGGGCCGAGCCACTGGTGGGGGTACGCGCGACTGCGGTCCTCAAGAAGTTGGTGGAGTTGGGCAGTCAGCCGGCCACGTGGCTGAGCCGCTTCAAACACCGGCCACCTCAGGAGTTCCGCAGTGAGGGCAGCAAGGCTCTGTGGGTTCTGGTTGCCGAGTTCGCCAGCGCACATGAGCATCCTGCCGCGTCTTGGTTCTTCGAGCAGGCCGCGCAGCGTTGGCAGGGAGACCTCCTGTCGGCGTACCTGTATTGCGAAGGCGCAGTCGCCGCCGCGCGCGACGGGGACCGAGAGAAGAGCAACGAACTGCTGGATCGAGCAGAAGCAGCCGAGCCCGCTGGCAGACCGCTGTGGGAGCTCTATCGCGTCGGTCTCGCCCCTGACATCACTGCGGTGGCGCCTGCGTTGTTGGCGGTGGAGGGAACGCTCGAACTGCCGTTGCCGAGGCCAGCTCTGGCCCTTCTTGGCGACGAGCCGGCACATCATCAGCCGGATGGTGAGTTCATGGCGTTCGTCGAGGAGTTCGCCGACCTCTATCCGGCCTTCTTCGAGTCCACCAGGCTGATCGCCACACTGGCGGCGGCTGTACTCCTCCGTACGAATCCTGGCCAGATCGACGCCGCTCTGATCCTCTTGGAAAACATCGAAGGTGGGTTCTCGCCGTACCGTCGCAACCCAGCGGGCGCGTCGTCGGTCGCTGCTCTGACCGGGCCAAGAGCCTCCGGAGTGGCGCTGGAACTGGCGAGAGCGCTCTGTGTGAAGGGAATCAATTCTGTCAGCCGAATCTCAGGTTTCGACCGAGATGTCGCGCTGACCCGTGCGGAGGATCTCGCGCTCGTCGCGCGTGATCGTCGGCGGGACTGGGGTGGCCCTACCGCCGATGCACTCGTTCTCGCAGCGCAGGCGCGGGGCCTAAGAGGCGACACTCGCGGCGCCTTGCGCATGCTCATGCCACCACCCGCAGGCACCGCTGGGGGCGTCGAGGCGACGTCGAACCCCGTCGTTGAAGCAGCAGCTGGGCTGGCCGCGCAAGTTGGAGACATCCACTTGGCGCTTGAGCTCGCTGAGAAGATCGCTGACCCAGTTGAGCGGAGGCTGGTGACCGCGCTCACACTCACCGCAAGGAAGGACACCCATCCCGAGGCAGCCGCCGAGTTCCGCGGCGTGCTTGAGGAGACCACCTCTGGCACTCATGGTGATCAACGATTCCGAGCCCTGATCGGGTTGTCGCTTGTTGCGACCCTCGACGAGGAAGAGCTGTCCGAGCTCGACGCGCGCGAACCGGAGAGCGCCGACTTGGTCCGCGCGCAGTCGTTGCTGTCTCTGGGCAACGTCACCCAAGCCCAGATCCTCGCCCGCCGCTATCCCGACTCCGATGCGGCGCTCCAGATCCGAGTCAAGGCGCTCATGCAGCAGGGCAAGACTGCAGACGCAGTCAAGGCTATGGAGCGCTTCGCCCTGCGCCACGACGATGAACGACACCTTCTCGATGCGGCGCATTTGGCACTCACCATCGGAAGCGAGGACGACGCAAAGCGTCTGGCGTCCAGCCTCGCCGCCAGCGCCGATGCCGCACGTCGCCGAACAGCCCGCGAACTCCTTGTCGAGGCAGCGTCCCGTGGAGAGGACTGGGATGCGGTCCTGGAGCAGACGCGCCGGCTCAGCGCCGACGAGGAGATCGCCGAGAGCGACCCAAATCGGGATGACAGCTTGATCAAATACCGGTGGGCCCAGGCACACGCCCTATATCAGCGTCGCCGGATGCAAGATGCCTACGAGGCAATCAGGGCCGAGCCGCGCCTCGAACCACAGAGCCGGTCCCAAGCGAGGCTGATCGCCTCCGTGCTGCGCACGATCGCGCCGTTGGTCGGTGAAGGCGGCCTCACCAGCAGGGCCGACGGAACCCAGATCACGCAGGCGGAGGTCCTGACCGCAGCTACCCAGGCGGCGCAGGCTTTCCCGGACGACGAAGAACTGGTCGCCACTGCGGTGATGACCGCCTTCGTGACGCCGACGGGGGAGCAACACAACTACGGCTCGCTGACCCGAGCTCGCCAATTGCAGCAGCACTTCTTCGAACACTTCCCCGACAGCAAGCTGATCGAACAGGTCCCGATCGACGATGCGCTTGAAGGCCTTCAGGAATTTCTCCGGGCCCGCTTGTCACCAATGTCGGACGCCGTGCGTCAGATGCAGCGCGCGACCGTTGCCGGACAGCTTCCGATCAGCGCTTGTGCTGCTGCCCTCGGGCGCAGTTACACGGACACTCTGATCCGTAACGCCATGGGCTGCTACGTGATCCGTGATCCCGACAAGGGCACCAACGCCGAGGAGACCGCTGCGGCCCGTCGCGCGCTTGATACCTCCGTAGTTGTGGACACCTCGGCATTGTTCTTCTCTCCGATCGCGCTGGAACCGGCGACGCGGTTGACGGCCCACTTCGAGCAACTCCTTGTCGCCGCCTCCCAACGCGATGACATCCTGCAGGCCCGTTCTACGTTGGCTATGCGCAGCTCCGGTTGGCTCGGATGGGATTCGCGAACTGAGCAGCCCTCGTTCACTGAGTACTCCGAGGAAGTCACCGGGTCGTGGAGTGATCGAGCCCATGCCCTGGCCGCTGCCGTCGACGCGTGTGATGTCCTGCCCGATGCACCTCCCGATCACCACGACGAGAGGCACGGCGTCTGGAGCGCGCCGATCCGCCTGGCGCGAGAGCGCGGGGTCAGCCTGCTCGCAGATGACGCCGCCTTGCGTGCTCTTGCCCGCAATCAAGGGGTATCTGCCTTCGGCAGCTTGCATCTGTTGGAAGTCCTCGTCCAGGACGGGGTGCTTCCAGAAGAGGCTCTTGAGCAGTCCTATCGCCAGCTCATGGAACTACCCGTGGCCGAATTGCCCGTGCGCAATCGCTTGATCGCGATCGCCCGCAATGAGCAGTGGAATCCGCACGGTTACGCCGCCTTCCTTTTCTCACGTCCTTCGACTTGGCAGCCGCTGCCGGACGGTTGGCGCACGTACACAGACTTGATCCGGTTGCTACCCGAGAAAGACCCCCAAAGAGTCGCGCGCTGGGGCATCGCTGCGTTGCGAGGGCTGTGTCTGGTCGCCGCTCCGCGGACCGTGCCTGCCGTTGCTGGCGCGATCGTGGCCTGGACACTGTTCGAACTGGGCGGCGGATCAGTTCTTCCAGCTTTCCTTGACGAAGCACAGCAAGAGGTCCGGACGTTCGCTCCGGACACGGACCTCCTGAAGGAAGTCGTACAGCGTTTGGTGAGCACAGTGAGGCAGCTCACCGAGCCGGAACAGGTTGGCCCCATCATCCTGCGGCTATTGGCTGGCCTGGAGGGCGAAGCGCGTGTGAGGGCTCTGAAGATCTTCTTCACGATGCCCTGATTTCAGGCCGAGGCCCTCCGCCTGCCTCGTGCCCAAGTACTGGATGTCCTCGAACTCGGCCAGCTCGGTGGGCCCTTGGCAACGACACGCGGTTCGAGGAGCACCTTCTACCGGCAGCGCAGAGATCCGGGTCCGCAACGCGTTGACCAGTCGCCGGCCGGTGACAGTCGCTCTCCACTGGCCCGCACGACAACAGGCCTGCCGTCTTCGAAAGCGACTCGATCACTGGCGGCCAGGAAGAACGGACTCGCCAGCACGAAGGCGAATCCGTCGTCAGTCTCGAAGTCCTTCGCCAGTACCAACCGTGAGGTCGGCGTGGCTCCGTCAGCTACCAGGCGCATGCCGAGATGGTCCCACGCGGCCTGAGATCACCTCGACCCCGTTCAACGGCTGACCAACGACCCAGACGTTAAAGATCAAGCTAGTGCTCCAGCCGTAGATCGCGATCTTGGTGTCGGGTGAGGTTCTGAGGGCGGGGCGATTTGGGATCGCGTGAGGCGGTCGCCAACTGGCACGCTGCCGCCATGGATCACGCGGAAGTACTGCTCATCGGCGGGCGGGCGGGCCGGTGTCGGCAAGACGACGGTGGGCTGGGAGGTTTCGGCATTGCTGCGCGCTGTGGCGGTCCCTCATGCGGTCATCGAGGGCGACTTCATGGGGCAGGTGCATCCGGCACCAGAGGGGGACCCCCACCGCCGGGAGATCGCTGAGAGGAATCTGACGGCGGTATGGGAGAACTACGCGCGGCTCGGCTGCCGTCGTCTGATCTATACGAACACGGTGAGTGTGCTGCCTCAGGCGACGGGCATGTTTGAGCGCGGCGTGGGGGCGAACGTGCGGATGACGCGGGTTCTGCTCACCACCTCCGACGGGACTGCTCGTGAGCGGCTGGTGGGGCGGGAAATCGGCTCGGAGCTGGGAAAGGAGCTGGCAGGCAGTGTCTGTACAGGACGGCTCCTGGACCAGCGGGCCACCGCAGGGACGGTGCGGGTGATGACGGACCTGCGGCCTGTCATCGCCATCGCGCGGGAGGTGGTGGCCGCAACCGGCTGGGGCGGGCAGCGTTCCATACGCGAGTGATCGTACTTGTGGGCCGGTCCAGGAACAGGCGCGGCCAGCGGTGATCATCGGTGTGTGAAGTCAGAGGATCAGACGGTGGCCGCGGGCCACAGCGTAGATCCTGCCCGCTGGCAGGCGGCGTTCGAGGTCCTGATGGGCCGGGTCACGGGACGGTTCGTCTGGGTGGAACCCCGGCGTCGGGCACGGGCGTTCGGGCTCGGTCTGCTGTCGGAGTTGCCGCGCGAAAGCTGCTGGACGCTCACCGAACGGGCCGGGGGCGCCACCTGTACGGTCTGTGGCACTTGATGTCGAGGGCTACGTGGGATACCGACGTGGTATGTGACAACATCCGCGGCTTAGTGGTCGAGCGCCTACGCCACGGGCACGCGGTGCTGATCGTGGATGAGGCCGGCGACCTGAAGAAGGGCGCGGACACGGTGGGCGTGCAGCCCCTGGGTCCTGGCGGGCATCGCTGAAGATCGGCTCGGACACCATCAACTGCTTGTCCGTCTCAACTGGCGTGCTGGCGAACTCGCCTTCTGGCGCTGCTGCTCGGCGATCCGGGTGCGTTGTCCAGCCTGGTGCAGGTCGCCGGACGCAGCTGGACGGTCGAGGAGACCTTCTGGTCCGGCAAGGGCATGGCCAGACTGGACGATAGCCCAAGTCGGAGACTGGGCATCTGGCACCGCTGTGTCACCCTCGCCATGCCCGCCTCGTCCACGGCACCGCCCACTGTTCGGCGCAGCATCCCGGTATCGACGGACTGCTGCGCTTGTGGCTGATGGATCGTGTCCGTCGGAGCTTTGTTGGTCCGCGAATGGTCCGGCAGGAATCTCTTGAGGCGCCAGAATGTAGCCTTAAGGAATTAATCGATCACAGTGGGTATTCTCTGCGACGGGTTGCCTGGAGTGCAACAGTGCCTCCAGGCAACCCACTTGAGGCCCTAGAAGAAGCCAAGCTTCTGAGGGCTGTAAGAACAAAGAAGGTTCTTCGTCTGCTGGTGGTACATCACCCTTGGTGTCGTGGCCAGGGAAAATAGAGGACTTGTTCCGCCAGGCCAGGGTGCTGGCCCGTGTGCGGTACGGGGGCTGAGGCAGGTCGCTGTGCTGACCGGTCGCCTTCTACCAGGAACGCGGCTCGGACTCGAACCAACGCAACCTCAACCCCCGTCCGCAGGACCTGCGGCGGTGGGTTTTACCTCATCGCGCCTCCCGTGCGTAGGGCGCGAGGGTGATCCGGTCGATCAGCGGTGCGTAGCGGGAGCGCAGGGGTACGTCGGGGAAGGTGTCCGAGGCGTAGGTGGTGCCGTCGAAGTTCGGCAGTTCCTCGGAGCGGAAGGTGATCGTGCTCTGTCCCTTCCTCAGGTGGACGGGGACGGTCAGCTCCCAGAAGTTGTTCTGGTGGAAGCTGTGCGGGAAGCTGACGCGCCGTGTCTCGCCTCCGTTGACGCTGATGTCGGCGTGGCGGGCGAGCGGATCGGGGTTGTAGTGCGTGGCCTCGGCCTGCTCGGGGTTGGAGTAGCGGATGCGCAGTGCGTACAGCCCGGTCCGGTCGGCGGTGACGGTGAATGTCGCGGTGTTGCCGTTGCCTGGCTCGCCTCCGATGCCGGTGATCGCTGTGCCGTCGGTGGCCAGGGAGAGCGGGGTGAGCGTGGCCGAACCCGCGAGCTTCGCGTCCTGTGCCTCGTACGTGCGTGCCGGGAGCGCACCCTCGGTGGGGGTGACGGTGAGGCGGTCGACGAGAGTGGTGTACGAACCCCCGGTCACCGTCACCTTGTTGACGCCGCCCGAGAGGGAGACCGCGATGCTGTGCTTGCCGTTGGCCACCCGCAGGACGTCGTGCCCGTTGACGGAGAGGCGGGCGTTCGCGGCGCCGAGGGTGTTGACGCCGAGGGTGGCTTCGCGGTCGGTGGGGGAGTAGACCCAGAACGTGGCGGTCTGGCCCTTCTTGAGCTGGACGGCGCCCGAACCGGTGGCCGGGGTGCCGGCCTGTTTCGGCAGGTTGTAGACGGGACGCGCGCCATCGGAAAGCCAGGCCAGCTCGCCCTCGTACACCTGTGTGTCGGTCGAAGCGGCCGGCAAGGACAAGGTGAGCCGGTCGACGATGGCGTCGCCCTTGGTGGCGCGCTTTCCGTCGAGGCTCTTCGCCGCGAGTGTCAGGGTGTGCTTGCCCTTGGTGAGCTTCACCTCGGTATCGGTGTGGTCCCACACCACCCACTTGTAGCCCAGCGGCAGATACAGCTCCTGCTCACTGTCGGCCTTGCCGTCCACTCGCAGGAAGACGTTGGTCTGGCCCTGCTCCTTCACCTTGTCGAAGGTGTTGAGGGAGTTGGCGAAGACGCTCAGATCGTAGGTACCGTCCTGCGGCACGTCCACGGTGGTGTCGAGGGTGACGTCCGATCCGGTGCGCAGGCCGCCCACGTCGTAGCCGCCGGAGGTGTAGAACTTCGACACGTCGCCGGGCGAGCCCTCGGGGCCGTTCTTGGAGTAGCCGGCCCCGGTGTGGGCGGCGTCCTCCGCCTCGTACGAACCCTGCCAGCGTACGGGCGGCGACTGCGCCCCCTTCGCCTTTCCGGCAGGGCTGAGGACGATCTCGTACGCCGAGGACTCCTTCAGCTTCGGCAGTGCGCCGTCGCCGAAGTCGACGACGACCGTGCCGTCGTCAGCGACCTTCAGGTTCTGCTCGGTGAGCAACCTCGGGCCCTGCGAGTCGCCCACCTGCCCGGTCCACTCGATCTCCCGCACCCATGCGTGCACGCGGTCCCCGAAAAGCCTCTTCGGGACGTTGCCGAAGGTGATGTGGCCCTTGCCGGTGGAGCCGCCGAAGATCAGCCGGGCCTGTTTCTTCGTCCGGTCGAGCGTACCGACGCCCTGCATGGTGTAGTTCTCGCCGGGGAACGGCGGGGTCACCTTCACGGTGTGCCCGCTCATCGAGGCGTACGAGTTCAGCAGCCACCACTGGCCGTTGCCGCGGTTGGACTGCACCGCGGAGTCGGAGAGGTTGCCGTCGATGTTCCAATAGGCGATGTCGGCGTCCACCTTGGACTCCTCGATCGCGGACACCCACTGGATCATCTGGCCGGGGACCGATGTGTGGTAGTTGAAGGCGTACTCGTTGATGTTGACCGGGAGCTGTGTGCCCTCACGGGAGGTGCCCTTGAACAGCTCCTTCTCCCACGCCCGGTAGGTGGCGACACTCTCGCGCACCGCCTCCGGGTGGCTCAGCTCGTGCCAGGTGATGACGTCCGGGAGGGTGCCGGCGGCCAGCGCGTGCGTGAGGAAGCCCTTCACCTGGTCGTACAGGACGCTGGTGTTGGGGCCGGCGATGCGGGCGTCGGGCATCTTGCCCTTGATGAGCTTGTAGGCGTCGTCCCAGGCGGCGAAGTAGGCGTCCGGGTCGGCGAGCCAACTGACCTTGTCGTAGCTCCACTCGCCGGTGCCGAACATGTTGCCCTCGGGCTCGTTGAACGGCACGAAGACGATGTTGTCCTGGTACTCGTGCGGCAACCGCAGGACCTGGTCGACCTGCTTGGCGATCTTCTCCATGTAGAGCTTCAGCTTCTCCGCGGGGGTGTCGCCCGGCCACTGGTAGGGGAAGCCGCGGTGGATGTCCGTCATGTAGATGTACACGTCACCGTCGGTGGAGTCGGCCAGCGGTCCGACCACGTCCAGCGCGTCGGCACCGGGGTGCTGCGGGCCGTCTTGAGCCTTGGTGGAGACCGTGCGCAGGCCCATGCCCTCGATGAGGTTGTTGGTGGGTACGTCCGGTCCGTACACCCCGTAGAGAGTGCCGGAGGCGCCGCCGTGGAACGCGCCGGTGTCCGAGCCGAGGTCGACGGTGAGCTGTCCCTCTCGAACCACGGTGACGGTCGCCTTCACCACGCGACCGGACGCGGTTCCGGCCACGGTGAAGGTGCCGGGCCGGGCGTATTCGTCGGACGGTACGGCGTCCCAGGTGATGGGCGTGTCGCGGTCGTAGCCGTCGGAGAAGGAGGCGCGGACGGCGGCCGGGAGGGACGGGGCGGTTCCCGTCGTCGTACGGACCTCGAAGGACGTCTGCGAGATCTCCTGGAGGGTGGGAAGGCTACCGACCGTGCCGGCCACCTGGTCGGCGCTGAGCGCCGTGTGCCACACGGTGAAGTCGTCGATCGCGCCCTTGAGCAGTGGGTCGGGGTAGAAGGACTTGCCTAGGTAACCGGCGGACGTCGCCGAGCCGTCCAGCAACTCCTTCGCCTTGACGCCGGTCTCGGCGGAGGAGACCGCCACGCCGTCGAGGTAGGTGGTGACCCGGCCGGCCGTGCTGTCGAGGGTGACGGTGACGGTCCGCCACTGGTCCGCAGGAAGCTTCGCGTAGCCGCGGACCTGTGCCTCCGCGCCGCCTCCGCCGGTGGTCACCGAGGTCTGCAGCACCCCGCCGTTGTTGGACGGGGTGGTGAAGAGGTACTTCGTGTTGTCGGTCCCCAGATCGAAGATCCGCTGCCAGGGCGATGTGTCACTGCTCCACTTCACGCGGGCCGAGACCGTCAAGTCGGTTGCGTCGCCGAGCACTTCGCGAGGAAGGCGGACATACGCGCCGTTCGAGGTGGGCGCCCCGCCGGGCAGCGCGAGTGCCTTGCCTCCTTCGGAACCCGCGACGGACTGGGCGGTGTCGCCGTTCACCAGGCTCGCCGTCAGACCGTTTCCGGAGCTGTCGGTGATCTTCCCCGAGGCGAGGTCGTCCTGGTCGAAGGTGTAGCGGGCGGCGGGCTGGGGCGCCTCGGCCGCCTGCGCGGGGACCGGCGGTGCGGTCAGCAGGCCCACGCCGACCGCCAGGGCTGCGGCGGCCGAGACTCGGCGGCGGGATCTGTGAGCGGATGGCATGGATTACGTCCTCATCCTTGAGGGGCCACGGTGCCGGTTGCCCCACGCCTCTTTTTCAGCCCCGGTCGGGCCAACGGCCGCCAGGGTGAGTACTACCGCCGGCCAAGAGGGCAGCCGTGGCGTGCGGGTGGTGGGGTGAAGGGAGTCGAACCGGTTCGGCGAAGCTAGCACCGAGGAAACCGGCCAGCAATCCCCCCGACATAGGGAACCTGCGACATGCGCGGCGGGTTACAGGGTCTTTGCGGAAACTGCGGTCCGAAGTGTTGACAGGTGCCTGGCTTGTTCCTACCTTCACTTCACGCGAACCGGTTCGACGACTGGTTCCGAGGCTCGGAGCCTTCGAACCGGTTCGACCCGTCCAAGGAGTGCCCGTGAACATTGGTGAGATCGCCCGGCGGGCCGGTGTCTCGCGGAGCACCGTGTCCGTCGCGCTGAGCGGCAAGCGCCCTGTGTCGGAGGAAACCCGGCGGAAGATCCAGGACGTCATCGACGAGCTGGGATACCGGCCCAACGCCAGTGCGCGCGCGCTGGCCAACGGCCGGACCAGCACGATCGGCCTGGTCTTCCCGCCGGCCGGCAACCACTACACCGGAATGCAGCTCGACTTCATCGGCAGTGTGGTGGAGGCCGCCGCGGCCCACGACTACGACGTGCTGCTGTCACCCAGCGGCGTCGACAGCGACCGCTCGTTTCAGCGGATGCTGGGGGAGCGGCGGGTCGACGGCGCCATCCTGATGGAGATCAGGCTGGAGGACGACCGGGTCGATCACCTGGCAGCCCTCGGCTTCCCCTCCGTCGCCATCGGCCGTACCGCACATCCCGAGGGAACCTGGTGGGTCGGCCTGGACCACACCGCGCTCGCGGCGGCGTGCGTGCACCACCTCGCGGACCTCGGCCACCGCAGGGTCGCCTTCGTCAACCGTCCAGAGCAGTTGCTGCGGGCCGGATACGAGTCGGCCCATCACGGCCTCGACGGCTTCACGAAGGCCGCGGCCGAGAGGGGACTGACCGTGCGGACGTACTGCTGCGGGGACGACGCGGCATCCGGCCAGGCGTGCCTGGAACAGATCCTGCACGACGACCCGGCCACCACGGCCCTGGTCACCCTCAACGAGGCCGCGCTCGGCGGCCTCTACCGCGGACTGGCCCAGGCCGGCCGTCATGTACCGCGCGACTTCTCCGTCACGGGAGTCGTGGCCGGCCGGTGGGCGGAGACGGTGACTCCGCAGCTCACGGCGGCGGATGTCCCGGCGGAGGAGATGGGCCGACACGCCGTCGACCTCCTCGTCGAGCGGATCGACCGCCCCGACGCGACACCCCGACACCACCTCCTTGCACCGCCGATCTCGCTCCGTGCCAGCACCGGGCCCGGCACCGGCACGCCGGCCACCGAGGCGCGCTGACCTCGACCCCCGACACCACTTCCTGATCGCGGTTCACGGGCGTACCCCCCTCTCCGTGGCTGTTCGGCATGCCCGCTTCCCCCCTCGTCACCCTCCCTCGGCACTCCCGTGCCAAAAACGAAGGAACGCGCGATGCACAGCTCCCTCAGACGACTTCGCCTCACCGCCGCAACCGTGACGGTCCTCGCCGTGGCCGGCACCGCCACCGCCTGTTCCTCCGGTTCGGGCAGCACCGGCACCAAGGCCGCGGACAGCGGTACCTACACGATCTGGGACCCGTACCCGCAGTTCGACAAGACCTCCGCGTGGGCGAAGCTGCTCGACGCGTGCGGCACGAAGGCCGGGGTGAAGATCAAGCGGACCGCGTTCGACACCAGTGACCTGGCGAACAAGGCGCTGCTGGCCGCCCAGCAGGACAACTCCGCCGACGTCCTCATCGTCGACAACCCGGTGGTGTCGACCCTGGCCGAGGCAGGCGTCCTCACCACGACTGCGGACAACAAGCTGGACACCTCGAAGGTGAACCCCAACCTCCTCGCCGCCGGACAGGCGGGCGGCAAGACGTACGGCATGCCGATCGGCGCCAACACCCTCGCCCTGTACTACAACAAGGCGGTGCTGAAGCAGGCCGGTGTGGACATCGCCTCGGTCAAGGACTGGAAGTCGCTGACCGCCGCGCTCGCGAAGGTCAAGAAGGCCGGCAAGAAGGGCATCACGTTCTCCGCGATCGGCACGGAGGAGGGCACCTTCCAGTTCCTGCCCTGGTATTGGGGATCGGGCGCCCAACTCACCACGCTCGACTCCGACAAGGCGGTCTCCGCGCTGACGCTGTGGCAGGGCTGGCTGAAGGACGGCTACGCCCCCAACTCGGTCCTCAACAACACCCAGACGACCAGCTGGCAGGAGTTCGCGACCGGCGACTACGCGTTCAGCGAGAACGGCACCTGGCAGCTGGCCAACGCGAAGAAGGCCGGCTTCGAGTACGGAGTCGTCCCCGTTCCGGCCACTGACGGCGGCAACGCGGCGGCCCCGACGGGCGGCGAGTTCGTCACTGTCCCGGTCCAGGGCCAGACCGACCGCTACGCGACGTCCCAGAAGATCGTCACCTGCCTGACCAGCACCGACAACCTCCTCAACACCGACACCACGCTGTCGTACGTGGCACCCACCACCGAGGTTCAGGACAAACAGGTCGCGGCGAACGCCGAGTTGAGGCCCTGGGTCGACGCGGTCAAGGCGGCCAAGGGGCGCACCAGTGACGACCTGGGCACCAAGTACCCGAGGATCTCGGAGCAGTTGTGGAAGGCGGTCCAGTCCGCGCTGAGCGGTTCGAAGTCGCCGAAGGACGCGCTGTCCGCCGCCCAGTCGGCCGTCAAATAACCGGAGACCAGGGCCAGTTGATGATTCACATGACCCAAGTGCCACAACGGCGGCCCGTGCACCACCACAGCGGTGCGGCCCCCACCGCACCGCCCCGGGCACGGCGTCGCCCCACCTCCCAACAGTGGGCCGCCTGGGGCTTCCTCACCCCGGTGACCCTCTACCTCGTCCTCTTCTACGCCTATCCCCTCTACCGCAACATCGACCTGAGCCTGCGCAACTACACGGTCCGGTCCTTCGTCCAGGGCGACGCACCCTTCACCGGCTTCGCCAACTACCGCACGGTGCTGGACGATCCGACCTTCGCCCCGGCCCTGCTGCACACCGTGGTCTTCACCACCGTGTGCCTGGTCTTCCAGTACGCCATCGGTCTGGCCCTCGCGGTCTTCTTCAACCAGCGCTTCCGGCTCTCCGCGACGCTGCGGGCACTCTTCCTGGTGCCGTGGCTGTTGCCGCTGATCGTGTCGGCGTCCACCTGGTCGTGGATGCTCAACAGCGACTCCGGTGTCGTCAACGCCGTCCTGCACGCCGTCAGCATCGGACCGGTCAACTGGCTGACCGCACCGGGCTGGTCGCTGGCCTCGGTGATCATCGCGAACATCTGGATCGGCGTCCCGTTCAACCTGGTGGTCCTCCACAGCGGCCTCCAGTCCATCCCCGCGAGCCTCTACGAGGCCGCGGCTCTCGACGGGGCGAACGCCTGGCAGCGGTTCTGGCGGATCACCTTCCCGCTGCTGCGCCCGGTGTCCGCGATCACCCTCCTCCTCGGCCTCGTCTACACCCTCAAGGTCTTCGACATCATCTGGATCATGACCAAGGGCGGCCCGGCCGACTCCTCCACCACCTTCGCCACCTGGTCCTACCAGCTCGGCTTCGGCAACCTGCTGCCGGCCTTCGGCCCCGGAGCGGCCGTAGGAAACCTCCTGGTGGTCGCCGCCCTGGTGTTCGGCCTGGTCTACGTCCGGGTCCAGCGGAAGCAGGCACTGTCATGAACGGCACGGTCATGAACCGACGCACCAACCGCACCTGGCGGCAGACGGCCATCGGCGTCCTGTTCACCGCGGTGATGCTCTTCCCGGTCTACTGGATGCTCAACGTGTCCTTCACCCGCGACCAGGACATGCGCAAGAGCCCACCGGACCTGATCCCCCTGCACGGCACCCTGGCGGGCTACCGGGCCGTCCTGGACCAGCAGTTGCCCTACCTCGGCACCAGCCTCGTCATCGGCCTCGGCACAGTCGTCGTCACCGTGGCACTGGCGGCACCCGCGGGCTACGCGCTCGCCAAGCTCCGCCCCCGCGGTGGCGGCGTGCTCAGCTTCCTCTTCCTGGTCGCCCAGATGATCCCCGGCATCATCATGGCGATGGGCTTCTACGCCATCTACCTCAGCCTCGGCCTGCTCCAGTCGGTCCCCGGCCTGATCGTCGCCGACTCCACACTGGCCGTCCCGTTCGCCGTACTGATCTTCACCGCGTTCATGTCCGGCATCCCCGGCGAACTGCTCCAGGCCGCGAAGACGGACGGCGCCGGGCCCGTACGCACCTTCTGGTCGATCGTGCTGCCCATGAGCCGCAACGCCGTCGTCACCGTGTCGCTGTTCGCCTTCCTGTGGTCCTGGTCCGACTTCGTCTTCGCCAGCACCCTCGCCAACGGCGGCGCGCACGAGCCGATCACCCTCGGCATCTACCACTACATCGGCAACAACAACCAGCAGTGGAACGCCATCATGGCCACCGCTGTCGTGGCCTCATTGCCCGCCGCGGTGATCCTCGTCCTCGCCCAGCGCTTTGTCGCCGCCGGCGTGACGGCCGGTGCCGTCAAGGACTGACGGCTCGTCACTTTCCTGCCGTAGAAACCCTGTTGAGAAACGAGTCACACCTCCATGACCGTCGCCTGCTCCGGCCCGGCCTTCTCCGTCCACGACATCCCGTTCAGCACGTACGGATCCTGGTTCGGTATCTCTCCCGTGCTCGCGGAGAAGACCCGCGCCGAGGACCTCCATCTCGTCTCGCACCAGAACGGCATGCACGCCGTCCTGGGCATCGTCCCCCTCGACCCGGTGACAGGGGAGCGGGCCAGGGTTCGCGTGCAGGCGACACCGGCTCTGCTCAGCTGGACCGGTGACGGCGGGCGCGTCGACCTCGCCTACGAGTCGCCGGACACCGTGCGGCTGCGCGGTACCGGTCTCGGATTGCAAGTCAAAGCGGTGGCGGGGGAGTTGACTCCGTTCAGCGGCACGTACTTCTTCCACGACCCCGTGGCCGACGCGCACGTCTTCACCTCCTATGAGACCGGACGGCGCTACCGGATCACCGTCCTGTCCGGCGGCGTGACCGACATCGCCGGTGCTCAGACGCTGGGCCGTGCCGGTCGCGGTGTCACGATCGGCGCGGGTGCCGACGGTGTCTGGGAGGCCGCCGTGGAAGAACTCGACACGGCGCGGCCCCCGTACGCTTCCCCGACGACCTTCGACGAGGTGGTCACCGCCGTCCGGCGCTCCTTCGAGGCCTTCGCCGACAGGGTGGCGCCCTGGCGCTCGCCGGACACCCCGGCCGCCGAACTCGCCGCGTACGTGGTGTGGTCCGCGACCGTACGCCCGGCCGGACTGGTCACCCGGCCCGCCGTGCTGATGTCGAAGCACTGGATGGACAAGGTGTGGAGCTGGGACCACTGCTTCAACGCCCTTGCCCTGGCCCCCGGTTCGCCGGGGCTCGCTCTGGACCAGTTCTCACTGCCCTTCGACCACCAGGACGAGACCGGCGCGCTGCCCGACTCGGTGACCCACTCCGAGATCCTCTACAACTTCGTCAAGCCCCCCATCCACGGCTGGGCCCTCCGACACCTGCGCCGACGGCTGCAAGAGCCGCTCGGCGAGGCCGAGTTGACCGAGGTCTACGACCGGCTGGCCCGCTGGACGGAGTTCTGGCTGACCATGCGCCGCGCACCCGGCTCCGCCCTCCCGCACTACCAGCACGGCAACGACAGCGGCTGGGACAACGCCACCACCTTCGACCCCGAACGCGTGATCGTCAGCGCCGACCTGGCCGCCTTCCTCATCCTCCAACTGCGCGAACTCGCGCTGCTGGCGGCCGAGTTGGGGCTTCCGGACGACACGCGCAAGTGGACGCGGACGGCCGACGCGACGCAGGCTGCGCTGTTCGACGAGCTGTGGACCGGCGACCGGTTCGTCGCCCGCTCGGCACACGGCGGGGCCACCTGGACCAGCTCCAGCCTGCTCGACCTGATGCCCGTCGTGCTCGGCGAGCACCTGCCCGAGGACATCGGCGACGCGCTGGCCGAACGCATCGGGGCCCACCTCACCGCGCACGGCCTCGCCACCGAACTGCCCACCTCACCGCACTACTTGGACGACGGCTACTGGCGCGGACCGATCTGGGCCCCGTCCACCGTCCTGATCGAGGACGGCCTGCGCCGTGCAGGACACGACCGTCTCGCCGACGAGATCAGCAGCCGATTCCGGGCGCTGTGCGAGACCTCGGGGTTCGCCGAGAACTTCGACGCACTCACCGGCGCGGGCCTGCGCGACCGCGCTTACACCTGGACCGCCAGCAGTTACCTGCTCCTCGCCGAGGCCCATGAGCTGAGGCGCGCCGAGGCCGCGGAGGCCGTCGGCTGACAGACCCCCTGGGCGAGCCGCGCCCAGGAAGTTCCCCTTTCGGGAGACCCGCACATGCGCATACCTCGATTCCGTTCCCCGGGCGGACGCACCTCCAGACCGCCCGTCCCGAGGGGCCGCAGGGCCGCCGTGGTCGCTGCGATCCTCGCCTCCTTCGCCGCTCTCACGCTCCCCGCGACCACGGCCCACGCCGCGGACACCTCCGTCACCGTCGACTTCTCCACCGCCGGCGGTGCCCCCACGTACCACGCCTCCGGCATGATCTACGGGATGACCCCGGACGGCTCGCTGCCGCAGGACCACTTCTTCACCGACATCAAGTGGCACTTCATGCGAGCCGGTGGCGCCCAGCTCAACAGCGGCGGCTATGCCACCAGCCTCGCCGACTACCAGACCCGCTGGGCATCGACTCTCGCCCAGTACAAGCGGACCGCCGCCCTCGGCGGCACCTTCGTCCTCCTCCCGCACGACCTGTGGGGCGCCGACGGCACCACCAGCCAGGGCTGGCCCGGTGACAACGGCGACTGGACGCAGTTCGACGCCTTCGTCACCCAGCTCATCGGTGACGTCAAGGCCAACAACATGACGGTCCAGTGGGACCTGTGGAACGAGCCGGACGGCAGCGGCTTCTGGGGCGCCTCGCAGACGCAGTACCTGCAGATGTGGTCCCGCTTCTACGCCAGGGTGCGCGCCGCCTTCCCCGCCCAGCTCATCGTCGGCCCCAGCACCGCGGGCCAGCCCAACTCCTCCAACAGCTGGTGGACGACGTACCTGACCTACGTCAAGGCGAACAACGTCGCCCCCGACATCTACAGCTGGCACGACGAACCCGGTGACCCGGTCACCGACGTCGGCCGCGCCAACTCCTCCCTCTCCGCAGCCGGGTTGACCAACACCCGCGCTTACCAGATCAACGAGTACGCCACCCTCTCCATGCAGTCCCCGGGCGGCGGCGCCTGGTTCATCGGCCGCCTGGAACGCGCCGGCGCCGACGGACTGCGCGGCAACTGGGCCTCCGGCACCGCCTTGCACGACAACGAGGCCAACCTGCTCACCAAGAACAGCGCGGGCCAGTACCTGCCGCTCGGCGAGTGGTTCATGTACCGCTACTACGGCTCCCAGACCGGCAACATCGTCAATCTGGTCCCCGGCACCGGCACCGACGGCCTGGCCACCAAGGACAACTCCGCGAAGAACGCCAGGGTGCTGCTCGGCAGCAGCGGCAACACCGGCACTGTCACTGTCAACCTGACCGGGCTCAACACCACGTCCGTCGTGACGAACGGCCACGTCCGCGCCGTCGTCCAGCGCATCCCGTACAACAGCGGGGCTGCGGTCACCGGCCCTGAGACGATCTCCGACACGACCCTCACGGTCAGCGGCAACGCCGCCTCGGTGAGCCTGCCGTGGACGAACGCCAAGGACGGCTACACCGTGACCCTGCTGCCCCCGTCCAACACCACCGTCTCCACGGTCGCCGTCAGCCAGAACAGCGGCCAGTGCCTGGACGACACGGGTGTCAGTACCGCCAACGGCACCCAGTACCAGCAGTACTACTGCGAGGGCGGCTACCAGCAGTTGCTCGACCTGAAGCCGGTGAGTGGTACGAGCAACACCTATACGGTCGTCAACGAGTTGAGCGGAAAGTGCCTGGACGTCTCGGGCGCGTCCACTGCCGACGGCGCCGCCGTCATCCAGTACACCTGCAACGGCGCCGCCAACCAGCAGTTCACCCTCAACCCCGTCACCGCACTCGGCAATGCCCAGGACTACCAACTGGTCGCCGTCCACAGCGGCAAATGCGTCGACGTCAGCGATGTGTCGACCACGGCCGGCGCGAAGATCCACCAGTGGACCTGCGACGCGGCGAGCGCACTGAGCACCAAGAAGAACCAGATCTGGCGCCTGCCCGGCAAGGGCTGAACTCCGGTGAGGACCCCTCGTCAGCCCGACCGAGGGGTCCTGGGCCGCCCAGAGCGTGTCTCCTTGATGCGACGGACCTCAGATCCAACCGGTCAAGGCAACGCTCTCTGCTGGTGTCCGGAAGCCCAGGCACTTGCGCGGACGGTTGTTGAGCTTCGCCGCGATGGCGTTGGTGTCGTCCTGGCTGAAGGTCGACAGGTTCGTCCCCTTGGGCAGGTACTTGCGGAGCACCTAAGGCTGACGCGCAGGTGGCGTGATGCCGAGTCGTTCCGCGAGTTCGTCGGCGCCCATGCCGTATGTCTCCCGGATCCGTACGCCGTCGAGGCCGACGTCGAAGACGCCGTGGTCCGTGTAGACGCGGCTGACGCAGCCGACGCCGGTCAGCGGGTAGGTGCAGCGCGGGACGAGCTTCGGTTCGCCGGAGCGGGTGAAGAGGGTCATCATCACGTAGACGTCCTTGGCGCCGATGGCGAGGTCCATGGCGCCGCCGACGGCGGGGATGTCGTCGGGCCTGCCGGTGGTCCAGTTGGCGAGGTCGCCGTCGAAGGCGACCTGGTAGGCGCCGAGGACGCAGACGTCGAGGTGTCCGCCGCGCATCATGGCGAAGGAGTCGGCGTGATGGAAGTACGCGGCCCCCGGCAGCTCGGTCACCGGGACCTTGCCGGCGTTGGTCAGATCGGGGTCGACCGCGTCGCCCTCGGCCTTCGGACCCATGTTGAGCATGCCGTTCTCGGTGTGCAGCACCACCCCGGAGTCGGCCGGCAGATGGTCGGCGATCTTGGTGGGCTGCCCGATTCCGAGGTTGACGAAGGCGCCGGCCGGGATGTCGCGTGCGATGACGGCGGCCAGTTCGTCCATCGAGAGCCGGTGGTCGGCGCCCGTCGGCACCCCTGCGTACGTGGTGGTCATCGTGCCCCCTGCACGGTGTAGTGACGGGCCGTCACCTGGACGACCCGGTCGACGTAGATGGACGGGGTGACGATGGCCTCCGGGTCGAGCTTCCCGGGCTCGACGACCTGGTCGACCTGGACGACGGTCGTCGTCGCGGCCGTGGCCATGACCGGTCCGAAGTTGCGGGCGGTCTTGCGGTAGACGAGGTTGCCCAGCGTGTCCGCGACGTGCGCGCCGATCAGCGCGTAGTCACCCTTGATGGGGTACTCCAGCAGGTACTTCCGGCCGTCGATCTCCCGCTCCTCCTTGCCCTCGGCCAGCGGTGTGCCGACCGCGGTCGGGCAGTAGAACGCGCCGATCCCGGCACCGGCCGCCCGCATCCGCTCGGCGAGGTTGCCCTGCGGCACGACTTCCAGCTCGATCTTCCCCGCGCGGTAGAGGCCGTCGAAGACCCAGGAGTCGACCTGGCGCGGAAAGGAACACAGCACCTTGCGCACCCGGCCGGCGGCCAGCAGCGCGGCCAGTCCGACATCACCGTTGCCCGCGTTGTTGGACACGATCGTGAGGTCCTTCGCGCCCTGCCGGATCAGCGCGTCGATCAGGTCGAACGGCATCCCGGCCAGACCGAACCCGCCGACGAGCACGGTGGATCCGTCCTCGATCCCGGCCACCGCCGCGTCGGTGCTTTCGACGATCTCCGCCCGGCTCACCGGCCCGCCCCCGCCGTGTCGCAGTTCTCGAGTACGACGGCCAGGCCCTGGCCGACCCCGATGCAGATCGCGGCGACGCCGTACCGTTGCCCGGTCTCGCGCAGCACCTTGGCCAGGGTGGCGAGGACGCGACCGCCCGAGGCGCCCAGCGGGTGTCCGATCGCGATGGCGCCGCCCTTCTGGTTGACGACGGCGGGGTCGATCTTCCACGCGTCGACGCAGGCGAGGGACTGCACGGCGAAGGCCTCGTTGAGCTCGACCGCGCCCACCTGGTCCCAGCTGATCCCGGCCCGGGCCAGCGCACGGTTGGCGGCCTCGACGGGCGCGTAGCCGAAGGCCTGCGGCTCCAGCGCCATCACTCCGCGGCCGGCGACACGGGCGATCGGGTCGGCCCCGATGGCGGCCGCGGCCCGCTCGCTGCCCAGCAGCACCGCCGAGGCGCCGTCGTTGAGCGGGCTGGCGTTGCCCGCCGTGATGGTGCCGCCCTGCTCCGGGTTGCGGAAGACCGGCTTGAGCCCCGCCAGCACCTCCGGCGTGGATCCGGCCCGGATGCTCTCGTCGCGGGTCAGGTCGACACCTTCGACCGGCACCACCAGGTCGTCGTAGAAGCCCGACTCCCAGGCCTGGTGGGCGAGTTGGTGGGAGCGGGCGGCGAACGCGTCCTGCCGCTCGCGGGAGATCCCGAAGCGCTCGCGGAGCTGCTCGTTGGACTCGCCGAGGCTGACCGTCCACTCCTTCGGCATCCGCGGGTTGACCAGCCGCCAGCCGAGCGTGGTCGAGACCGCGGTGACGTCGCCGGCCGGGAACGGTTTCGCCGACTTGGGCAGCACCCACGGCGCACGCGTCATCGACTCCACGCCACCGGTCAGCACCACCTCGGCATCGCCGGACTCGATGGTCCGGCTGGCCGTCATCGCCGCGTCGAGACTGGAGCCGCACAGCCGGTTGACCGTGGTGCCGGGCACGCTCACCGGAAGTCCGGCGAGCAGCGCGGCCATGCGGCCGACGTTGCGGTTCTCCTCGCCGGCGCCGTTGGCGTTGCCCCACACCACGTCGCCGATCGCGGCGGGGTCGAGGTCCGGCACCCGGGCGAGCGTCGAGGTGATCGCGGCGGCGGCGAGGTCGTCGGGGCGGACGCCGGCCAGCGCGCCGTTGAAGCGGCCGAACGGCGTGCGCGTCGCGGCGTAGATGAAAGCACTCATGAGAGCGACGCTAGCCCCGGACCGCGATATTCTGAAGTACGTATATCCGCAGCGATTGATATGGACGAAGTATGGATCTGCGCCATCTTCGCTACTTCGTCGCGGTGGCCGAGGAGCGCCACTTCGGCCGCGCCGCCGAGCGGCTCCACATGGCCCAGCCGCCGCTCTCCACACAGATCCGCCAGCTCGAAGCCGAGTTGGGTGTCGAGCTGCTCCACCGCACCACACGGCGGGTCGACCTCACCGAGGCCGGACGGGCCTACCTGGAGCGGGCGCGCACGATCCTCGCCGACGTCGACGATGCCGCCCAGCACGCACGCCTCGTCGACGCCGGCTCGGTGGGCCGCCTGGCGATCGGGTGCGTCGGCTCCGCGACGTACAGCCTCCTGCCCGCGCTCTCGCGGCGGCTCTCGGAGGAACTGCCCGGTGTCGACTTCTCCTTCCGCGGCGAGATGCTCGCGCCCGACCAGGTCGAGGCGCTGCGCGCCGGCGCCATCGACGTCGGGCTGCTGCGCCCTCTGGCGGCCGACCCCTCCCTCACCGTCCGCACCCTGCGCAGGGACCGGCTCGTCGTCGCCGTCCCGGTCGGCCATCCCCTCGCCCGCCGGAAGCGCCTGCGTGCCGCGGACCTCGCCGGTGCCGACCTGATCGTGCACTCCGCCGACCGCCGGTCGGTGATGTACGACGTCGTCCTGGGCCTCCTTCGCGAGGCCGGTGTCGAACCGCACATTCGCCACGAGGTCGGTGAGACCTCGACGTTGGTCACCCTGGTGGCCGGGGGCCTCGGTGTCGCGGTCGTGCCCGAGCCCGTGACCGCGTTGGCGCTCGACGGTGTCGTCTACCTACCGCTGGCCGGGGCCGACGCGCGGGTGGAACTGGCCGTCGCCCACCGCGCCGAGCGCTCCGAACCGCACCTTGTGCGCACCGTAGGGATTATTGAGGCGATGTTCTGACGCGCACCGAAGCCGGATCGGCCGACCCTCGCACCGCGCAACAGCCCTGCCTTGTGGGCGGCGGGAGCGGGAGTGCGGGTGGTGGCCCGGCGTCATCGGTGTGCGGAGCGGAGCGCCTTCTCGACGGCCGTTTCCTGGTCTCGTCTGGCAACGCGAGGAAAGGACACCTTCAGGCCGGCCGGCGGTTGCTGAGCGAGGCCCTCACGCGCTCCGGGCATGCCCAGGGCGCGCGACGACCGCCACAAGGCCCGACGTCGCCGCCTCGCCGACCGGGAGAAACGCCTACGCAACGATCTTCGTGACGGAGTCTCGAGCGTGATGCGCGATGCGGTCGTCGGTGACGTCGTCCGCCCCGCCCACGCCGATGGCGCCGATGACCTCGCCGTCGGCCGTCACGATCGGGACGCCGCCGGCGACCGGCAGGAGGTTGGCATCGACCAGGTGAGGAGGTGCCACCTGCATCTGGGGGGACGCGGCGAAGGCCGCGAACTTGGCCGTCGGGACACCGCTCACGGCCGAGGTGTAGGCCTTGCGCCGCGCGGTTTCCACGCCGAGAAGACCGACGCCGTCGTCGCTGAGGAGAACCTTCGTGACCCCGCTTCGGTTGACCACGACGGCGCACACATTGTGCCCCTCGGCCCTTCCCGCTTCCAGAGCGGCCAGAGCGGCGCCGTGCGCGATCTCGTAGCTGAGCGGCTCTCGCATGGGGTGGTTCCTTCCCTTGGCGGCCGAGTGGCCGGCCGGACGTCTTCCGTGGGATCCCCGGAGCGTCGGCAGTCCAGGTCATCGCTGATTCCGGACACGCTGGAAACGCTGGAAACGCGCGACAGTATGCCGCGGCCCGAGGTGAATGTGAAGCGTACCTCGCATTCGCATCAGGCGGCCCGGGAGCTCACTCCGTCGAGGCGCCCAGCAGGTACAGACAGGCAACGTTCGCCAGCTCGTCGGTGAGTTGACGCCATGTCAGCGGTCGCGCGGACTCGAATCGTTCGCCGTGCAGCACGCGGTTCATGCACGCCGCGTACACCAGGCGAAAGGTGACATCCAGCCGCAGGTCCGGCTCCGGCGTGCTGATCATCGCCGCGATCGGTTCCAGGAACTGCCGGAACACCTGGCCGGCGTCGATGCTGGCGTCGGACCCGACTTCGGAGACCGCCGGATCGGTGGTGCCCGCGGTGATGAAGACGCGCATCAGGCGAGCGTGTGCCTCGAACGTCTCGGTGATCCCGGCGACCGCCGAGGCGATCAGTGTGGTCGGGTCCGTGCGCAGAGGAGCGAAGCGGCGGATGATGTCGGCGCGAAAGTGATCGATCATGTCGTGCTGCAGTGCGGCGATCAGACGGTCCTTGTCGCCGAACCGTCGGTAGACACTCCCCACCGAGACGCCCGCTCGAGCGGCGACGGCCGCGATGGTGAGCGCCTCGGTGCCGCCCTCTGTCAGGAGGGCCGTACCCGCTTCCAGGATCCGCTGCTGGGTCAGTCGGCTGCGCGCCTGCTGCGCCGGCGGCAGATCGAGTGAAGGTTGGGTAGTCACCGCCTCAGCGTATACGCGGTCGGCATGCGTTCCGGCGGCCCTGCGCCTGGCCTTTCTGGGCCGTGAGCAGTAGCGCGATCGGGTCGGCGAGCTTGTGCCGTGCGGGGGTGGCGCCGTGCGTGACCGGCTCGGAGCTGGGGCGCGGGCGTCGGGAAAGCAGCCTCTCCTCGCCGAGCGGACACCTGGACATGACCCTTGACGCACCATGAAGTGAAATGCGAATGTGAATCAACAATCTCATTCGAGGGTCGTGCAGAACGGTGCCCTCGCAGGTGATCCCCCACAGCCCTGCACGCGCCACCAGCTGTGCGCCCGAGCCGCACGGGAGTCAATGACGATGACCACCACTACAGAGATCGACACCGGTACCGGCTACGGTCGTCCGAAGCCCTCCTACAACGCCCGTCTGCGTGAGGTCGGGCCCGGTACGCCCATGGGCGAGGCCCTGCGCCGCTACTGGCACCCGATCGCCAGCTCGGAGACGCTCCTCGCCGGTGCCCTGCCGCAGAAGACCCGTGTACTGGGCGAGGACCTGGTCGTGTTCCGGGACGGACAGGGCAAGCCCGGTGTCGTGATCGAGCGCTGCACCCACCGCGGCGCCAGCCTCTACTACGGCCGCGTCGAGGACGACGGCATCCGCTGCTGCTACCACGGCTGGAAGTTCGACGTCGAGGGCCGCTGCGTCGAGCAGGCGTGTGAGCCGGCCCTGGGGCGCAGGCGCGACGCCGCCCGCCAGCCGTGGTACCCCGTCCAGGAGCGCTACGGCCTCGTCTTCGTCTACATGGGCCCGCCCGAGCTCAAGCCCGAACTCCCGCGCTTCGACGCGCTGGAGAACCCCGCCGAGGACGAGAAGTACTTCGCCAGCTGGCCGGTCCCGCACGCAGCGGTCCTCGGTATGCCGGCGGACTTCAACTGGCTCAACATGTACGAGAACGGCGCCGACCCGGTGCACGTCACCTGGCTGCACTCCACGCACAGCGGCTTCCAGATGCTGGGCACCGGTACCTTCGGCTACCCCGAGAGCTTCTTCGACCCGGCCACCATCGCCGACCGCGTGACGTACGAGCGTACCGACCACGGCGTGAAGTACATCCAGCGATTCGAGGTCGAGGGCGAGGACGGCGAGGTCACCGAGTACGGCTTCGCGGTCGAGCAGCACCTGCCCAACATCTTCGGCCTGCCGGACTACGTGAAGATCAGCCCCGACAATCCGGACCAGTTGCTGTGGCTCGTGCCCTCCGACGACACCACCAACCGGCTCTTCTTCTCGATCCGGACCAACGATCCCGAGCGCATGGTCCGCTTCGTGATCGGCATCACGCAGAACGGCAAGCAGAACCACGAGCTGACCGACGAGGAGCGCCACCGCTTCCCCGGTGACGCGGAGGCCCAGGGCTCCCAGGGAGCGATCACCCTGGACTCCGTGGAGACCCTGGCCACCTCGGACCGCGGCGTCGCCATGCTGCGCCGCATGCTGCTAACGATGGTCGACGACGTCGAGGCCGGGCGCGACCCGATCAACATCGTCCGCGACCCCTCGGAGGTCCACCGCACCCAGTCCGGGCTCTTCACCCTCGGCAAGCGCCCCGCGGGCGACGACGCCGACGCGCCGGCCACCGCTGGAATCTGAGCGACGATCATGAACAACGAGTGGTTCGACACCGTCGTGGACGCCCGGCGCGACGCGACCAGTCGGATCGTGGTGCTCGACCTGGTCAGGCCAGACGACACCGAGCTTCCGGAGTTCGCCGCCGGCGCCCATGTCGACGTACTGGTCGACAGTGCCGCCGGGCTGGTCCGCCAGTACTCCCTGTGCGGGCCGCCGCACGACCGCACCCGCTATCGGCTGGCGGTGCTGGCCGAGACGGCGTCGCGCGGCGGCTCGCTGGGGATGCATCGGCTCCGCAAGGGCGACAGGCTGCGGATCTCCCGTCCCCGGAACAGGTTCGGGGTCTCGGCCGAGGCACGACGCCATCTGCTGGTAGCCGGCGGTATCGGCATCACTCCTCTGCTGGCCATGGCGCACGCGCTCGAAGCGAGCGGCGCGGAGTACGAATTGCACTACTGCGCGCGGAGCCGGGGTGACTCGGCGTTCCTCGACGAACTGGAGCACAACCCCCGTGTCCGGCTCCACTTCGACGACGGCCCGGACGACCAGCGGTTCGGCATCGCCACCGACATCGGCCGGCCCGATCCCCACACGGCGATCTACGTCTGCGGACCGGGAGGCTTCATGGACTTCGTGATCTCCTCCGCGCTCGCGGCGGGATGGCCTGCCGAAGCGATCCACAAGGAGCGCTTCGCACCCGTCGAGGACGCCGAGGCGCACAAGGCCGGCGGGGCCTTTCGAGTGCGGCTGGCCAGGACCGGCGGCGAGTACGGGATCGAGGAGGGCCAGAGCGTCCTCGACGTCCTGCTCGCCAACGGCGTGGACGCCCCCTACTCGTGCCAGCAGGGAATCTGCGGTGAGTGCATCGTGCGCGTCCTCGCCGGAGAGCCCGACCACCGCGACGACATCCTCACCGATCGGGAACGCGCCGACGGCATGTTCACCACCTGCTCATCGCGAGCACTCTCACCGATTCTGGAGCTGGACCTATGACAACGACCACGTCCACCGCAGCCACCGCGACCCTCCAGGCGATCGAACAGGCGGAAGTCGACTGGCTCGTGGCTCTCGTCGAGGGCGAGAAGGCGCTGATCGCCCTCATGGTCGAGGACAGTCACGTCGTCCACGGCCCGGTCGGGAAGGTCGACGGCCGGGAGGCCTTCGCCCACTTCGCCTCGACCCGCCGCCGCACCGTCTTCGCCAAGGCCGAGGAACTGAGCATCACGGTCCACGGCGACACCGCGATCACCACCTGTCTCCAGGAGATGCACATCATCTTCGACGAGAACCTCCCGCCCTTCCCCGTACAGGAAGTGATGACCCGGGTCTGGGAGAAGACCGCGGAGGGCTGGCGCCTGGCGCACATGCACCAGTCCAAGCGCATGCCGCCGGCCTGACACCCGAGAAGGCCGGCCGCGTCCCCTCACACCGCTGTTCGATGAACGGACAAGAGGCTTCAGGGCGGGCGGCCGGCGGCAGAGAGTTCGACATGAAGGTTCCCGCGGCGATCGACGACGATCGCCGCTGTTGTGGAGGCGAGGCGACAACAATGTCAGCTACTGAGATCAAGGCACCCACGTCCGGCGCGGTCCGGACCAGCGACCTCCTCATCGCGGGCGAGCACGTCCCGGCCAAGGACGGCCGCTACTTCGAGACGACCGAGGCGCTGACCGGCGAGCCGATCGCACGGGTCGCCGCAGCCTCCGTCGACGATGTCAACTTCGCGGTGGACGCGGCGGCGACCGCCCTCCCCGAGTGGTCGGGCCTTCCGCCGGCCGGGCGGCGGTCGGTCCTGGAACGTGCGGCCGTCCTGCTCGGCGAGCGCACCGACGAGATCGTCGCCACGATGAGCCGCGAGATGGGTGCCACCCTGCCCTGGTGCGGCTTCAACGTCCACGTCGCGAAGGGCATGCTCGTCGAGGCGGCGGCCCAGGCGTACGCGGCCGTCGGCGAGGTCATCCCGTCGGACGTGCCCGGCCTCACCGCACTCGGTGTGCGCCAGCCGGTCGGTGTCGTCGTCGGCATCGCGCCGTGGAACGCGCCGCTGATCCTCGGTGTGCGTGCCGTCGTGTGGCCGCTGGTGTGGGGCAACACCGTGGTGCTGAAGTCCTCCGAGCAGACGCCGCTCACCCAGGCCGCCATCGTCCAGGTGCTGCACGACGCCGGCGTGCCCGCCGGAGCGGTCAACCTCATCAGCAACGCCCCCGAGGACGGTCCGAGCGTCGTCGAGGCCCTGATCGCCCACCCGGCCGTGACCCGTGTGAACTTCACGGGATCCAGCAAGGTCGGCCGCATCATCGGCGAACTCGGTGGCCGTCACCTCACCCGTGTGGTCCTCGAACTCGGCGGCAAGGCGCCCTTCCTGGTGCTCCCCGACGCGGACCTGGAGGAGGCCGCCGCCGCGGCGAGCTTCGGCGCCTTCATGAACCAGGGCGAGATCTGCATGTCGACCGAGCGCGTCATCGTCGACCGGACCGTCGCCGACGAGTTCTCCTCCCGCCTGGCCGAGCGTGCCGCCAAGCTGGTCGTCGGGCCCCCGAGCGACCCCGCCTCACAGATCGGCCCGCTGGTCCACACCGTCGCCCGGGACCACGTGGTCGCGTTGATCGAGGACGCCCGTGCCAAGGGCGCGCAGATCCTGACCGGTGGCACGGCCGACGGCCTGTTCGTGCAGCCCACCGTGGTGCGTGGTGTCACGCCGGACATGCGCATCTACAGCGAGGAATCCTTCGGACCGGTGGTCTCGATCATCGAGGTGGATTCGACCGACGAGGCCGTCACGGTCGCCAACGACACCGAGTACGGACTCTCCGCAGCGGTCTTCGGCAAGGACGCGGCCGCGGCACTCGACGTCGCCCGTCGGATCAAGTCCGGCATCTGCCACATCAACGGCGCCACCGTGCACGACGAGCCCCAGATGCCCTTCGGCGGTGTAGGCGCCAGCGGCTGGGGCCGCTTCGGCTCCCGCGCCGCGCTGGAGGAGTTCACCGAGCTGCGCTGGATCACCATCCAGTCCGGATCCCGCCACTACCCCATCTGACGATGCGACGAGGTCGTAGGGCGCACGTGACACGGCGTGCGCCGCGCCCCCGGGCCCTGCCCGGCTGGATGTGGTGCCTTGCCGCGGCTTTCAGCCCGGCGGTAGGAGCGGCATGGCTGGCGGAGGTCCGGGAGACAGAGGCCCTCGAGCAACTCCACCGAGAGGTGGAGGAGTTCCTCCGGTCCTTCTGACGAGGCCCCTGCACCAGGGATCTCCACCCTTCCAAGGAGTCAACAATGTCGCAGGCCGACAACGACCGCCACGAGATCCGGCAGCTCATCGAGAACTGGGCGCTGTGGCGCGATGCCGGGGACTGGGGCCGCTTCGCCACGGTCTGGCATCCGCGCGACGGCTGGATGAGCGCCACCTGGTTCCAGGGAAGTGCCACCGACTTCATCAAGGCCAGTCGTGAGGGCTTCGAGAACGGAGTCAGCATTCTGCACTTCCTGGGCGGTCACACCGCGGACATCGCCGGCGACCGGGCCGTCGCCCAGACGAAGATGACGATCAACCAGCGCGAGACCATCGACGGCGTCGAGGTCGATGTCGTCTGCACCGGCCGCTTCTACGACTTCCTCTCCCGGCACGAGGGGCGCTGGACCCTCGTGCGTCGGCAACCGATCTACGAGAAGGACCGGCTCGACGTCGTCGACCCCGCTGTCTCACTGACGTTGGATCCCGAGCTCCTGGACCGGTTCCCGACCGGCTACCGGCACTTGGCCTACCTGCAGACCAAGGCGGGCTTCATGGTGAAGGACGGGCTCCCCGGTCTCACCGGCCCAGCGGTCGAGCACCTCTACTCCGAAGGCACGCGATGGCTGGCCGGGGCCTGAGGCCGCAGACCCACCGAAGGAGCAAGCGATGAGATTCACGCACGAGACCCTTCCCCAGCGGGTGGTGTTCGCGGCCGGGGAGTCGCCCGCCGCTGTGGCGGCGGAGGTCGAGGCACTCGGCGGTTCCAAGGTCATGCTGATCGCGTCGGACCGTGAGAGGGAACTGGCCGATCCGATCGCCAAGGAGATCCCGCTCGTACTGCGTCACGAGGAGGTCGTGATGCACGTACCGGTCGAGGTCGCCGGGCGAGCCCTTCGTGCGGCCTCCGACGCGGGCGCGGACATCCTGGTCAGCGTCGGCGGCGGCTCGACCACGGGTCTGGCCAAGGCGGTGGCGCTGACCACCGGGCTGCCGATCGTCGCGGTACCCACCACCTACGCCGGCTCCGAGGCGACCAACGTGTGGGGGCTGACCGAGGGGGAGACCAAGACCACCGGCGTGGACGGCAAGGTGCTGCCCGCGTCGGTCGTCTACGACGCCGCTCTCCTGAGCACTCTGCCCGGCGAGATGACGGTCGCCAGCGGCCTGAACGCGATGGCGCACTGCGTGGACTCCATGTGGGGGCCACGTGCCGACCCGATCGACCGGGCACTGGCGCAGGAAGGCATCCGCGCGCTGGCCACCGGCCTGCTGGCGGTCGCCGAGGACTCGGCCGGCGTCGAGGGCATCGAGCAGACGCTCTACGGCGCCTACCTCGCGGCCGTCGCGTTCGCCTCGGCCGGCTCCGGAATGCACCACAAGATCTGCCACGTCCTCGGCGGCATGTTCAACCTCCCCCACGCACAGACCCACGCGGTCGTGCTGCCCTACGTACTGGCCTTCAACGCCCCGCACGCCCCTGAGGCGGAGGCGCGGATCACTCAGGCGTTCGGAGCGGCCTTCCCCGCTCCGACGGCGAACGAGGGTCTGACCGCCCTGCGCCAGGTGCTGAACGCGCCGAGTGCGCTGCGCGACTACGGCATGCCCGAGGACGGCATCGCCAGGTCGCTGGGACCGATCATGAAGGCGATCCCGGCCAGCAACCCCACCCGCGTCACCTACGCGAACCTGACCATGCTGCTGCAGGCCGCGTGGGCCGGCGATCCGGTCAACTGAAAGAGGCCGTCATGGCTACCTACGTCAATCCCGGCGCTGCCCAGGCCGGTGCCGACGTCACGATCTACCGCGAGGTGTCGCCGGAGCAGCGGGCGGTCGAGCAGAGGCTCGTCGACAACGTCGTGGCCTCCTTCGGCCTCTGCGAGGACCCGCGGCTGCAGGAACTCATGGTCTCCCTGGTGAAGCACCTGCACTCCTTCATCCGCGAGGTCCGGCTGACCGAGGAGGAGTGGGGGGAGGCGATCGGCTTCCTCACCCAGGCCGGTCACATCACCGACGACGTCCGGCAGGAGTTCATCCTGCTGTCCGACACCCTCGGCGCGAGCATGCAGACGATCAACGTCAACAACCAGGCCTACAAGGGCGCCACCGAGGCGACTGTCTTCGGGCCGTTCTTCGTTCAGGACGCCCCGGCGATCGAGCTCGGCGAGGACCTTGCCTTCGGCGCCCCCGGTGAGCCCTGCTGGGTCGAGGGCACCGTCACCGACACCGACGGCAATCCGCTCGCCGGTGCGCGGATCGAGGTCTGGGAGGCCGACGAGGACGGGCTCTACGACGTGCAGTACGACGCCGGCAAGCGGGCCGGCCGGGCACACCTGTTCTCCGCGGCCGACGGCGGCTACCGCTTCTGGGGCCTCACTCCGACGCCGTATCCCATCCCCGACGACGGACCCGTCGGCAAGATGCTCGACGCCGTCGGCCGCTCCCCGCTGCGCGCCGCCCATCTGCATTTCATGGTCTCCCACGAGGGGGCGCGCACGCTGGTGACCCACATCTTCCCCGAGGGTGACCCGATAGGCCGCAAGGACACCGTCTTCGGCGTGAAGGACTCGCTGATCAAGCGGTTCGCACGACAGCCGGCCGGCACGCCGACACCCGACGGCCGCGTGATCGACGGCACGTGGAGCCGGGTGCGCTTCGACATCGTTCTCGCCCCCGCGGGCGTATGAGGCGCTGTGACAAGGACGAGACGGCCCATGGGCGATCGACCGACGGAGATCCGCGAGCTCGCTCCCGATCTCTTCATGATCCGGACGGGCTTCCCGCAGGTCTACGTCTGGCGCGACGGAGCGGAGATCACGATGATCGACGCAGGGTTTCCCGGGGACGAGCCCGCGCTCGCCGCTGCCTTCGCCGAGCTGGGCTTCCGTACCACGGGCCTCCGGCGGCTCGTGCTCACACATCACCACGAGGACCACGCGGGCGCGGCCGCGGACGTGGCGAGCTGGGGCGATGTCGAAGTGGTCGCGCATCGCGCGGACGCTCCGATCATCCGCGGCGAGCGCCGGCCCCCGCGCCGGACGCTCACCGACGAGGAACGCGCGGTATTCGAGCGGCTGTCCGCCGGCATCCCACCGGCCCCTCCGTGTCGCGTCGACTCAGAGGTGGAGGCGGGGGACATCGTCGCGATCGGGGGCGGAGCGGCGGTGATCAGCGGAGCAGGGCACACGGAGGGCAGCATCGGCCTCCTGGTGACGGAGTCCCGTGTCCTGTTCACCGGCGACCTCATCGTCACCATTCCGGCAGAGCCCACGCTGGGCCATTTCAACGACGACGCGGCCATGGCCCGCCGCTCCGCCGCGGCGATGGCCGCCCACGACGTCGCGCTTCTGTGCCCCGGACACGGCGACCCGGTGGCGGACCCCCGGGTGCTGAGCGGGTTGGAAGCGACGCTGGCGTCCTCCATACCCGGCAAGCCGTAACGTCTCGCGTGGCGCAGCAGGGGAACCGGTCCCGCGGATCGAGGAGACCGGGCTAGGGGAGCCGCGCGCCGATGAGATCCTGGTGGGCGTCGTGACGACCGGGATCTGCCACACCGACATCTACGCGCACGCCGGGCGCGGCATCCCTGTGGTCGTGGAGCGGGTGGGCGCCGACGGGTTCGCGGCCGACGACCATGTCGTCCTCTCCGGCGGCATGTGCGGCGGTCTGCCCCAGATGCCGCACCGGGCGACCCACCTACGGCCGCGAGGGCATGCTCGTCGCGTTCGGCGGCCGACGCGATGACCCCGGTGCGGATGGGCGGTTTGTTCTTCGGGCAGTCCCCGCTCACCACCTCTGCGGTCGCTGCGGTCGGGAGCGTGGTGAGGGTCCCGATGACGTGCCGCACCAGACTCCCGGGCCGTTGGCCTGCGTTGATCACCGGCGCCGGGTCGGTCAGCGAGGCCCGGCGACTCCAACGTCGTCCTCGGCCCCGGGGGGTCGGCCTCGCCGCGGTCATGGCGGCACGGGTGGGGCGTCACGCGTTTCGTGGTCGACGCCGTGGGCCCCCGCGGCTTCGTGGCCGCGCCTCACGGCGAATGGACGCCCGACACCGCTCACCTGTACGCGCGAGGCCGGCATTGGGGCATCCGCGATCCCGGCGACGCTCATCCCCAAGCTGATCGAGCTCTGGAGACCCGGCCGATTCCCCTTCGACAGGCTCGTGCGGACCCGTCCGTTCACCGACATCGCGACGGCCTGGACCGACACCACGTCCGGCGAGTGGTGAAGCCCATGCTGTCCATGTCCTGAGAGCACTCACGGGCGATCCGCGTCGCTGACGCGGAGGTGCCGGCGCCATCCGGTTCCGGCAGGGGCCGGATGGCGCCGGTGCTCAAGTCGGTCGGGGTCACTCGAGTCCGTGGATGACCTTGCCGCCGGGCGGCGGACGGAAGGCATCCCAGTGCTCGACGAGCAGCCCCTCGCGTACGCGGAAGACGTCGATCAGCATCCCGTCCTCGCGGATTGCCTGACGGGCGATGAACTCGCCGTCGGCGATGACGTTCACCTCGATCTCCTTCGCCGGGTCGAGCCGCTCCTCCGGGGGCAGCGAGAGGATGTAGGTGAAGAACTTGCGGAGCCCCTCGCGGCCCTGCTCGATGTTCGGGTTGTGCTGGATGTAGTCCTCGGCCACGTAACGGTCGAGGTGCTCCAGTCCCGCCACAGTGCCGTGGGCGACGTCGAAGAACTCGGCGACGATCTGCTTGTTGCGCTCGAGATCGTGGATCTCGTCAGCCATGCTCAATCCCTTCGCTGGATCGGAATCCCGGAAGAAGCCCGTGCGCGGGGCGCCAGGAGTCCCTATTCGAGACCGTGGATCACCGCGCCGCCGGGTGGCGGGCGGAATGCGTCCCAGTGCTCCTTGACAAGGCCGTCCTCGAGACGGAACACGTTGATGAGCAACCCGTCCTCGCGGATCTCGTGCCGGACGACGAAGTCGCCCTCCGCGATGAGGTGCACCTCGAGCTCCTTGGAGGGGTCAAGGCGCTCGGAGGGCGGGAGCGAGAGGATGTGGGTGAAGAACGTGCGCAGTCCCTCGATGCCCTGCCCGATGTTTGGGTTGTGCTGGATGTAGTCGGCCGCCGCGAACTCGCCGAGCCGGTCCAGACGCGCGAGATCGCCGTGGGCGACCGCCAGGAAGTCCTCGACGAGCCGCTTGTTGCGTTCGAGCCGCTCGGGTTCCGACGCGGCTGCCTCACCGGCTCCGGCCCCCGCCGTCACGAGCCCGCCGGCGGGTCGTAGCCCGGCGCCGAACGCCACGCGTCCCAGTGCTCCTGGAGCATGCCGTCCCGGACCCGCCAGATGTCGATGTGGAGCCCGTTGACGCGGATCTCGTGACGCACCACGAGATCCCCCTCGCCGATCAGGTGGACCTCGACGGTCCCGGAAGGATCGAGATCCTTCTCGCGTGCGCGATGGAATCCGGCGAAGTACTCACGGACGCCCTCTCGCCCCTGCCCGGCGTGTGGATTGTGCTGGACGTAGTCGACCGCGACGAGGTCGTCGAGACGGTCGAGTCGCTTGGCGATCGCCACGTCGTTGACGAACGCCTCTACAACCTGTTTGTTGCGCTCGATGCTTTCGTCGCCTGTCATCTACTTCTTGCCCCAGAGATTGAGGAATCCGTCGACGTAGTCGGCCTTGCCGTACCACGAACCGCTCGACCACCCCTTCTGGGTGAGGTCGAGACCGCTGACGTTGGCGGACGTGAACAGACGCTGGAACGGGAAGTCCAGCTCGCCCTTGCGCGGCTGACCGACCATGAGCCGCAGCAGCGAGTCGGACAGGTACCAGGAGAGTGCCGGAAGGCTGAACGCGGCGACCGCGCCGGTCCACTGGGACTTGCCGAGCTGTTGCATCACGGCCAGGGAGCCGCCCACGGTGCCGATCTGGGTGTTCGTGGCGCTACGGCCGGCGGCCTGCGCTCCCGAGACGACATCGGGGACGTAGTTGTTCGTACCGGCCACGATGTACTTGATGTTGGAGTCCGCCACCAGCGATGTCGACACTTCGGTGGGGATCTTGTCCTGGTTGACCGTGTTCACGTCGATCACCTTCGACGAGCAGCCGCCGCAGTCGTCCTTCAGCACCTTGACGACGCCGTCGTTGGCCCAGGCCGGCGTGATGTCGTTCGAGGTCGTGCGCATCGCGAGCACATGGGCTGAACCCTTGGAGTCGACGATGAACTGATCGGTCAGCCAGGAGTGGAGCTTCACGAAGCTGGGAGTCACGTAGCTGACGAGCTTCGGGTCGCCGGGGCCGGAGGACGTCGTGACGCCGTTCACCAGCGGGATGCCCGCCTTCGCGACCGCGGCGATCGCGCTCGGAGCGGTGTTCTGGGTGATGCCGACGGTGACGATGCCGGCGGCCTTCGCGTTGATCGCCTGCTGGAGGCAGTTGGCGACACCGTCCGGCGAGCCGCCGGTCGTGCCGCACGCCTCCACATCGACGCCGAAGCGCGAGAACACGCTCTTGATCTCGTTCGCGACGACCGAGAAGTCCTGCACCTCGAGCGCCGGCACGATGACGTAGACCTTGCCGCCGGTGATCTTCGACGTGTCGATGGCCGGACCCGGCGCGGCGAACGTGTCGATCGGCTGTCTCGCCGACTTGACCGCCGCCGCGACGGCGGCCGGAACGGATCCCTTGCCGTCTCCCGACGAGCCCGAGTCCGTCTTGGTGCTGCCGCAGCCGACGAGGGTGAGTGCCAACACCGTGCAGGCCGCGAGAAGTTCGCGCGACCGATTGCGCCCGTTCAGCATGAGATTGCCTCTTTTCTTTGAGTGTGTAATCACTTCGCCCTCTCCCGAGAGCAGGGCGCTTCCCGTCCGCGGGCAGGGAACATCACCGTCCCGGCCCGGGTGTGTCGCAACAGAGCGAAGGAGATACGCCGGGCAACGGCATGTCGGCGTTCGGGGCCTCGCCACCGTTCGGGCGGACGGGTATCGCGCGTCCCGAACCGCGCCGCGTCGTCGAGCAGGGACGCGACAGCGATCAGGACGATGTCGAAGCCAGCAAGGAGCACGCCGACCGGCCGAGGACTCCTGCGCCGCGGGCGGCGGTCAACAGGGAGGTGCCGTGCAGGAGCCGGTTCAGGCGCGTGCGCGGCGGCGGAGAAGAAGCGACACGGTGATGGCGATGATCAGCGCCGCGCCGTAGAAGACGTTCGTCACCCATCCGGACAGCCCGAGCAGTTGCAGCCCGAACATGCCCGTCAGCAGGAAGTAGGCGGCGATGAACATGCCGATCGCGTTGAAGCGCCCGGGGACCACCGCGATCGTTCCGAGGAACACCGCGGCGAGAGCCGGCATCATCTGCACCTGGGCCGTCGCGGTGCTGAACCCACCGACACCGCACGCGAGGATGATGCCGATGACGCCGCTGAGCAGAGCGGCCATCAGGTAGCCCCCGAAGCGGATGCGGCGGACGGGGATGCCGGCGAGCCTCGCGACGTTCGGGTTGGAGCCGACGAACAGCATCGATCGGCCGAGCGGGGTCGCGGTCATGACGTACGCGGTGATGATGACGAGCACGACGCCGTACCAGAACACCGCGGGGAGACCGAGGAAACTGCCGAGCGCGACCTGTGCGAGCCCCGGGTCGAGGCCGCTCACGTTCGACTGGTTCGACATCAACAGCGCGATCCCCAGGGCGACGCTCCCCGTGCCGAGGGTGACGACGATCGAGCTGATCCCGACGACGACCACAAGTACCGCGTTGATGAGGCCGACGAGCACCGCCGCGGCGAGGGCCACGAGGATCGCCAGCGGGACCGGCCAGCCGTGCAGGACGACCAGGGCCGGGAACGCGGTTCCCGCCAGGCCGTAGATGAAGGCGAACGACAGGTCGAACTCGCCGACGGCGATCGTGGTGATGACCGCGAGGCCGAGGAAGACCACCGGTGTCTGCTGGCCCAGGACCGCGCGCGAGGCGTTTCCGAGGGCGACGCTGTTCGGGAGCAGCACCAGGAAGAGCACCACCATGATGATCCAGAGCAGCACGAGGCTGTAGCGCTGGAGCAGGTAGGTGGCCGCCCGGGTGAGTGGAACGCCCGTCTTCTGAGGTGTGGCGCCCGCGGTGATCGTGGGTTGTGACCGTGTGGTTGCCATCAGGCCTCATTTGCGGGAGTCGGTGCGGAGAGGAGAGCGTGCGCCGCGTCATCGACGGTGAAGATCGCGGAGAGAACGGCGTCCGCGTCGAACGGTCGCGTCATCTCGCGGACGATCCGGCCGTCCTGGAGGATGAGAACCCGGTCGCAGATCGCCGCGAGGTCCTCGACCTCGGCGGAGCAGACCATGACCGCGGATCCGTCGGCGGCGGCCTGCCGGCTCGCCGTGAGGATCGCGTGACGCGCGCCGACGTCGACCGCCTGGGTGGGGTCGTCGAGCACGAGCAGGTCGGGCGTCCCGAGGAGCCACTTGCCGAGCAGCACCTTCTGCTGGTTGCCGCCGGACATCGCGGCGACGGGCATCGTGGGGTTCGGCGGCCGGATGTCGAACCGCTCGATGATGCCCTCGGTCTCGGCGCGCTGCCACTTGAACCCGGTCCACCAGGGCTTTCCCCGGCTGCGCAGGTGGGGGAGGGTCGCGTTCTCCTCGACCGTCAGTTCGAGGGCGACGCCCTTGTCGTGCCGATCGGCGGGGATGAAGGCGATCCCGGCGTCGAGGAGGTCGACGACCCTGGCCCGGGCCAGGTCGACGACGCGTCCGCCGAGCTTGACCTGGCCGGTGCCGCGCCGGTCGCCGCCGAGCAGCGGCCCGAGGTCCGACAGGCCAGAGTCGACCGTCCCCGTGAAGCCGACGACCTCGCCGCGGCGGATGGCGGCGCTCACGCCCTCGACCCGTCCGCCGGAGACGTCGACGAACTCGACCGTCTCGGGCCGGGGCGCGGTCGGCAGGCTCTCCATGATGTCGCCGAGTTCTGCGGCCCGCCCGAGGACGAGGCCGGTCAGCTCGGCCTCGTCCAGCCCTGCCGTCGGGATGCCCGTCTCCACGACCCGGCCGTTGCGCAGGACGGTCGCCCGGTCGGCGATCTCGAGCACCTCCTTGAGGTTGTGGCTGACGAACAGCACGGCCGTGCCCTGGCTCGTGAGCAGGCGGATCATGTCGTAGAACGCCGGCAGTGCCTCATGGGGGATGGCGCGCGAGGACTCGTCGAAGACCACGACACCCGTGCCGGGCGTCCGGTCCTGGAGGGCGCGTGCGACCGCGACCGCGACCCGCTCGCTGGGCAGCAGGGTCGAGACCTTGGCCGACGGGTCGATGTCGGTGCGGAGGTACTTCAGCGTCTCACCGACGGCGACGGCGTCCTCGGAGGTGCGGATCCTGCGGGTGATCGGGTTGACCGCGTGCCGGCCGACCCGCACGTTGTCGCGCACCGAGAGGTCGGGCACGAGACCGAGATCCTGGTGCACGAACGAGAGACCCTGTCCGTGCAGCGCCTTCGCCTTGATCGGCGGACCGATGTGCTCGCCGTCGAGGAGGATCTCGCCGCCCGGATCCGCCGAGTAGACGCCGGAGATCAGTTTGATGAGTGTCGACTTGCCGGAGCCGTTCTGCCCGACGAGGGCGTGCACCTCTCCCGGGGCGATCGTCAGGCTCGCGTTCTCGAGGACCGCGACGCCGGCGAACGTCTTGGTGAGATTGCGGACCTGGAGCCGGGGGACCGGCGGGGTCGCGGATTCATCGGCCATGACTACCGCACCTGCAGTGCGGTTCGGTCTCCTGGACGCCGCCGGGGACGGAAAGGGCTGGGTGAATCGGTCGGAACCATGGACGACTCCTTGCGCACGAAGCGCTGCTGTCGGGACCGACGTCCGCTGCCGGCCCCGGATGTGGGTGCTGCTGTCGCGGTCATCCCGGCAGCACCGCTGCCGAACCGCCCCATGGGCCTTCGCGGAGCTCCTCCGCGTGGCTCTTCAACCAAACCTGATTCAGAACGCTCGACACGGTGACTGACCGGCGAGCAGCGACAAGGTAGGAAGTGACTCCCGTCACGCTCAATGGACATGTTCATTGGACGAACAAGTCACCCATATCGGTAGCTCCGGTGTGCACCATCCAGGAGGCGTCTGCTGCAGGGTTCGGGTGGCAGGTTCGGGCATACGGTCTGGAGGATCGACGCAGTCATGACGGCTTCGAAGGATCTGTCGAACCGGCATCCCGTGGCCATCGAGGTCCAGCCGCTGCTGACGTCGAAGGCCAACAGGGTGAGGACGGTGCCCTCCGGGCGGCGGAACGGCCAGGCTTGCTCAGCGGTTCACCGTCGGTGTCGACAGGCACCAGTTGTCTCCGACGGCCTCCGAGTCGATCCGTCGGCCGTCGGCCTAGGCTGCGCGGTGGATGGGGCCGGTGCCTTGCGACAGGGGCAGACCGGTGTGGTGGTTGGCCCGGGCGATGATCTCCGCAGTAATGGAAATCGCCGTTTCCTGGGGGGTGCGGGCGCCGAGGTCCAGGCCGATCGGGGAGTTCAGCCGGCCCAGTCGGTCCTCGGGGACGCCGGCCTCCCGCAGCAGGTCGAGACGGCGCTCGTGGGTACGCCGGGAGCCCATAGCGCCGATGTAGCCGACGGGGAGCGTCAGCGCCAGGCGCAGCAGCGGGATGTCGAACTTGGCGTCGTGGGTGAGGACGCAGATGGCGGTGCGGGGGTCGACTTCGGTGGCCGCGAGGAAACGGTGGGGCCAGTCGGTGACGACCTCGTCGGCGTGCGGGAAGCGGGCGGCGGTGGCGAAGACCGGGCGGGCGTCGCAGACGGTGACCCGGTAGCCGAGGAAACTGCCTGCCTGGCTGAGAGCGGAGGCGTAGTCGATGGCGCCGAAGATCAGCATCCGGGGTCGGGGCGCGTGGACGTGGACCAGAACGGTGAGCTGCCGCGGGCAGGTGTCGTCCCCCGAGTTCTCCGACTCGCCCTCGGCGCGGCCCAGTTCGATCCGGGCGGTGCGGCCCGCCCGCAGGAGGGCACGGGCATGCGCCACGACCGCGCGGTCCTCGGTCTCCTCGCCGAGAGCGCCTTCGTGGGCGCCCTCAGCAGGGACATGGAGGACACGGCCGACGAGCTCATCAGGGCCGTCGACGACGTGGGCCACGGCCAGGGGGCGCCCCGCTGCCACGGCACCGAGGGCGGAGGCGAGGTGGGGCTCGGCGGTGGGCTCCACTCGCTGTACCAGTACGTCGATCTCTCCGCCGCAGGTCAGGCCGACGGCGAAGGCGTCGTCGTCGGAGTAGCCGAATCTCGCGCGGGTGGGTGGCCCGCCGTGCGCAAGGACCTGCTGGCACAGTTGGTAGACCGCCGCCTCGACACAGCCACCGGAGACGCCGCCGACCGCGGCGCCGTCCACGCCGACGGCGAGGGCGGTGCCGAGGGGCAGGGGGGAGCTGCCGCTGGCGTCGACGACGGTGGCGAGGGCGAAGGGGCGGGCCTCGCTACACCAGAGGTGCAGTGTGTCCGCGATGTTGAGCATGGCGGGCTCTCTGTTCGGTGGGTGGTCGTGGCGGGCCGGCGGTACGGCAACGGCCCTGGGGCCCGGGTGACCGGTGGCGTGGCGGCCACCCGGGGGTTCAGAGCAGGACCTCGGGCTTGATCGGCAGCTCGCGGACCCGGCGGCCGGTGGCGTTGAAGACCGCGTTGGCGATGGCGGGCGCCACCCCGACGATGACGATCTCGCCGAGTCCCTTGACGCCGATGGGGTCGGCTTCGTAGTCCTCGCCCTGGATGAAGATCGCCTTCATCTCGGGCATGTCGGCGTGGGTCGGCACCAGGTAGTCGGCGAAGTTGGCGTTGACGATCCGGCCGTCGCGGTGGTCGGTAATGGTGTGTTCGAGCAGGGCCTGACCGATGCCGCCGGTCATGGCGCCGATGGCCTGGCTGTCGGCCAGTGTCGGGCTGATGATCCGTGCGGCGTCGTACACGCCGACCATGCGCCGGACCCGCACCAGCCCGAGCCGGGCGTCGACGGCCACCTCGGCGAACGTCGCCGCGTACGCGTACAGCGAGAACCGCTCAGGTCCCGAAGGCCCGCCGTACGACCCGAGCACTTCCAGGTGGGTCCGGCCGTTGCGGGTCAGGAGCCGCTGGTACGTCTCCCCGCGTGCGGGCTCGTCCTTCACATACAGCCGACCGCCCCGTACGACGACGTCGGCGGCCGCGGCGCCGTACAGCGGTGAATCCTCGTCGGCGACCGCGAGCGTGATCGCCTGCTTGCGCAGTGTGTCGCAGCCGTCCTGGACGGCGGATCCGACACTGGCCATGGTCAGTGAGCCGGCGTGGATGGGGGCCGTGGGCATGCTGGAATCGCCGAGCCCGAAGGTCACCTGGCGCATGGTCAGGCCGAGGGCGTCGGCGGCGACCTGGGTCATGGAGGTGGCGGTGCCGGGACCCATGTCGCTGGTCGCGGACTGCACCAGGGCGGTGCCGTCGGCGTCGAGCTTGACCGAGGCCTGGGCCGGGCTGCGCAGGGTGTCGTAGACACCGGCGGCCATCCCCATGCCGATGAGCCAGTCGCCGTCACGCGTCGATCGGGGCTCGGGGCTGCGCCGGTCCCAGCCGAACGCGCGGGCGCCCGCCCGGTAGCACTCGCGCAGGCGGCGGGTGGAGAACGGCAGCCCGCTGGACTCGTCGTCGGCCGGTTCGTTGCGCAGCCGCAGCTCGATGGGGTCCATGCCCAGTTCGTGGGCGAGTTCGTCCATCGCCGACTCGACGGGATAGGCGCCGCTGGAGTAGCCGGGGCCGCGCATGAACCACGGCGTGCTCACGTCCAGCGGAACCAGAGAATACGTCTGGTGGACGTTGGGGGTGCTGTACAGCATCCGGCCGGGGTTGAGGACCTCTTCGGTGTACGTCTCGTAGCGGGAGGTCTCGGCCCGGACCTCGTGCGCCGACGCGGTCAGGCGGCCCCGCCGGTCGCTGCCCAGCCGCAGTCCGTACTCGTACGCGGGCCGATATCCCACGCCGAAGTACAACTGCCTGCGGGTGAGGACGAGTTTCACGGGGCGCTTCACCTCGCGGGCGGCCATGGCCGCGATGACGGAGTGCACCCAGGTGCGGCCGAGGCTGCCGAAGGAGCCGCCGACGAACGGCGAGAAGACGCGGATGTGGTCCGGCGGGATGCCGAACTCGCCGGCCAGGGTCGACACGGCACCCTGTACCCACTGGGTCTTCTCCCAGACGGTCAGCCGGTCGCCGTCCCAGCGGGCGACGATGCCGGCCGGTTCGATCGGGTTGTGGTGATTGCGGGCCGTCTGGTACGTCATCTCCAGCCGGACGGCGGAAGAGCCCAGGGCCCCCTCGGCATCACCTCGGGCATAGGTCTGGCCGTCGCCGGCGGGGTCGGCGATGGTCATGTCGGTCGAGGGAGGCTCGGCGTCGTAGGAGACGCCGACCAGGCTCGCGGCGTGCTGTGCCGTCTCCAGCGTGGTCGCCACCACGACCGCGACGGGCTGGCCGAAGAACCGGACCCGGTCGTCCTGGAAGGCGCGCAGCGGCGCACCCGGCGGGTATCCCCCCGCGAGGGGCGGCAGCTTGGGCGCGTTGAGGTGGCTGATCACCTTCAGGACGCCGGCCTGGGCCACGGCGGCGCGGGTGTCGATGCCGGTGATACGGCCCTTGCCGACGCGGCTGTCGACGACGACCGCGTGCACGAACCCGTCGGGGCTGTTGTCGGCGGCGTACTTCGCTCTGCCGGTCACCCTCAGCCGTGCGTCGACCCGGCGCACCTCCGCGCCGACCGCTGCCTGTGGCTGGCTCATGCGGTGCCTCCTACGATGCGCAGCTGGCGTTCGACGGTGCGTTTGAGCAGCTCGGCCTTGAAGCCGTTGTACGCGAGGGGACGGGCCCCGTCGGCCGCGTGCCCGGCCGCCTCGGCCCACAGCGCGTCGGAGGGACGCTCGCCGACGAGGCGGCGTTCGACGGCGGGCAGCCGCCACGGCACGGTGCCCACACCGCCGGCGGCGACCTTCGCCTCGCGGACGACGCCGCCGCGGATGTGCAGCGCGACCGCCGCGGAGGTGAGCGCGAACTCGTAGGACTGCCGGTCGCGCACCTTCAGATAGCCGGACTTCAGTGGTCGCGGGTGGGCCGGGATCTCCACGGCGGTGATCAACTCGCCCGGTCGGACGGCCTGTTCGCGGTTCGGGGTGTTGCCCGGCCGGAGCAGGAAGTCGGCGAAGGGCACGGTGCGTTCGCCCTCCCGGCCCAGCAGGTGGACGTCGGCGTCCAGGGCGGTGAGAGCGACCGCGAGATCGGAAGGGTGCGTGGCCACGCAACTGTCGGAGGTGCCGAGGATCGCATGGCCGCGGTTGAAGCCGTGGAGCGCGGCGCACCCGGAGCCGGGCTCGCGTTTGTTGCAGACGGCGGTCACGTCACGGAAGTACGTGCACCGGGTGCGCTGCATGATGTTGCCGCCGATGGTGGCCATGTTCCGCAGCTGGGCCGAGGCGCTCAGCTCCAGCGCCTGCGAGACGAGCGGGTAGCCGGACCGCACCTCGGGGTGGGCGGCGGCCTCGGCCATGCGGACCAGGGCGCCGATGCGCAGACCGCCGCGCGCGGTGACGGTGACCTCGCGCAGGGGCAGGCCGCTGATGTCGACCAGGGCTCCGGGGCGTTCGACGGTCTCCCGCATCAGGTCGACGAGCGTGGTGCCGCCGGCGATGTAACGCCCGCCGCGCCCACCGGCGGCGAGGGCCTCCCGCGTGTCCGCGGCCTTGGTGTAGGTGAAGGGATGCATGGGGATCGGACCTCACATCCGGTCGGCGGCCTGCTGGACCGCGCGGACGATCTTGACGTAACAGCCGCAGCGGCAGAGGTTGCCGCTCATCCACTCCTGGATCTCGTCCTGCGATCCGGTGTGGCCCTCCTGGATGCAGCCGACCCCGGACACGATCTGCCCCGACGTGCAGAAGCCGCACTGGAAGGCGTCCTGGTCGATGAACGCCTGCTGCAGCGGGTGGAGTCGGCCGCCCTTTTCCAGGCCCTCGATCGTGGTGACCTCGGCGCCCTCCAGCCGCACCGCCAGCGTCAGACAGGAGGCGACCCGTCTTCCGTCGACCAGGACCGTGCAGGCGCCACAGGCACCCGCGTTGCAGCCCTTCTTCGAACCGGTCAGGTCGAGGTGTTCGCGCAGCAGGTCCAGCAGCGAGGTGCGGTTGTCGACCGTGACGGTGCGCCGGACGCCGTTGACCGTCAGGGACACCAGGCTGTCGGGCGGTGCCTCGGTGGCCACCGCTTCGTCGGTGGCGAGGGCGGGCGGCGCGGTGGCCAGGCCGCCGATCACCACGGCTCCTCCGACGGCGGTGGTGGTGGCGATGAAAGTACGCCGGGTGGGCGCGGATTCGGACTCGGCGGATGAGGTCCCGACCGGGACGGGACGTTCGGTGGACATGTCCACTCTCCCTCGATGGGTGCGTGGGTTGTCAGGGCGTGGGGCGGACTCACCGGGAGGGAGTCGCGCGAAGGGGTTGCACAGGTGAGGGCATCCGGCCGCGCCGCCGGTTGAGTGCTCGCGACGCGGCCGGCCCTCCTGCCCTGGTCCGGCCGAATCCGCCGGGGGGCGTGCGGCAGGCGGGAGGGCCGGCCGCCGTTCAGCCGTTCAGCCGCCGGTGACCTCGACGTAGGTGGTGCCGGTGACCGGGCGGTGGCCGTAGCTTCCGGTGACGGCGGCGCTGCCTTCGTAGCGGGGTCCGGTTTCCGGCAGTTCCTGGTTCGCGGTGTAGGAGACGACGTTCAACTTGGCGTCCTCGCCGGGGATGCTGACCTTCCAGCGCGTCGGGTAGGTCTTTCCGGTGGTCGGGCTGGTCCAGAGGGTGGATTCGCCGGGCGTGAGGGTCGCCTCGGCGACGGTCTGGGTGCCGTCGGGCTTGAGGATCGTCGCGAAGTTGTTCTTCTTCTCCAGCTTCGTGTTCCAGACGCTGATCCGGTCGCCGTTGGACAGGCTGAGGTTCATCCAGGTCCACGCGCGGTCGGCGGTGTTGCTGAGGGGCAGGGGGCCCCACTGGCGGTCCAGCCAGGACTGCCCCCGGAGCTTGTCGGTGCGGCCGTTGATCGTCAGCGTCCCGGAGGTGTCGATGGTGGGGAGGGCGTACTCGTAGTTCGGGTACTTGGCGTCGCCGAACATCGGGAAGTACCCGGTCCCCATGTTGTAGAGGACGTTTCCGCGCGGGCGGAGCGTGACGTCGATGGTTCCCTCGGGCACCTTCGCGCGCAGCTTCTGCTCGCTGGTGTCGCCGGTCCAGGTGATGTTGTCCGTGTGGATGTCCACGCCCTGCTTGTCGGACAGACCCGACCCGGCGGGGAGGCGGATCTCCGACTTGGTGTACCAGCCGGTGTCCTGGTCGATGATCGACACGGCCGACGAGCCGAACCCGTTCTTGACGTCGCCGATGTTCACGTAGTGGGCCAGGAATCCGTACCGGTGGCCCCCGGCGGTCACCTGTGCGGTCACGTACCAGGACTGGTTCTGCCGGTCGGTGGTGGCGGCGAGGTCCGCGGCGGGGTCGACGAGAACCGGAAGGTCGGTCTGTGCCAGACCAGGTCCGGAGGTGGTTTTGTGCGTCGCGGTGTAGTCGGCGGCTGTCGCGGTGGCCGGTCCCCCCGAGGCGAGGGTGAGCGAGGCGACGAGCGCGGATGCGATGGCGGCCGCGCCTACGGTGGTCTTGCGCATGATGGCTCCTTGCGCGGATGTCCCGCACGGATGCACAGAGCACCATCATGTACGAAACGGTTTCGTACCATGGATGGGTGCACGTAACCCGTGGGAGGAAAACCCGTGGTGCCGGAAGGGGGGCTGGTGTGTACCCCCTTGCGATAACTGACACCTGTAAGATTAGCTGGCGCTCGGCCGATGTCAACCGCTGATCCGACGAGGCCGCCGCATCTGCCCTCGTGCGAGGCGCTGATCTGGGGCGATGCGCAGATGCACCGATCAGGGTGGCTACGCTGGCCCCGAGTCGTGGGCACACGCGTACAACCGTCTGAGGAGGACACGTGGGAGGCAAGGCGAGTACCACCCGACGCCCGGGGCGCCCCAGCGGGGATTCCCCTGCGGTGCCCACGGAGCGGGACGTCCTGCTGCGGGGCCTGGAGGCGTTCGCGGAGCTGGGGTACGACCGGGCGTCGGCACGGGAGCTGGCGCGCCGACTGGGGGTCAGCCACGTCTTCATCAACGACCGCTACGGGTCGAAGGCGGCCTTCTGGCGTGCGGTGGTGGATGCCGCCCTCGGGGCTCAGCTCACGCGCATGACGCCGCCCCCGCCGGGAAGCGAGGACGAGGCCGTGGTACGGCAGTTCGTCCTGGAGTTCTACCGGATTCACATCGACGAACCGCGGCTGGCCCTGCTGATGGAGGACGCGTTCGCACGGGACACCGAGCGGCTGGACTACCTCTACCAGCGTCACATCGAGCCGACACTGGCTCTCGTCGTGCCCAGTATCGAGCGGCTGATGGCGTCCGGGCGCATCGCACGGGTTCCGATGGACGTCCTGTTCTTCGCCATCACCGCTCCGGTGTCAGGACTGATGCATGAGGCTCTCGCCCGGCGCCTGGGGCGCCCCGAGCATCTGCCGCGGGCAGAACGTCTCGCCAGGGCGGAGGCCCTGGCCGGACTGGTGATGGACGGCCTGTTGGCCCCGGGCGGCGCGAAGCCCCGGTAGGGAAGTGTCGAACCGCCCGCGCTCCATGGCCGCAGGGCGGAGCGAGGCGGTCGTTTGCCGGCGGCCCGTCGCACTGACGCCGACCGAGCGCTGCCGGCCCGCCCGCCGCTGCCCCGGTTCCCGGACAGGTGCCCGGCGCCGACGGTGCTTGTCTCGCCGTAACTGCGGTCGCATGCGCCGGGCTGACTGGTCCCGCGGACAATCCCGGGCAGGCCGTGTCGCACCCCTCGCCCGACACCGCCGTGCCGCCTCCCGACACGGCCGTTCGCCCGCCCCACGGTCAGGCCGGCAGCAACTCCGCGAAGTCGCGCACCGACCGCGATCCGTCCCAGCCGACCGATGCCCGCCAGGCCGATGTGAAGATCTCTCGCGTGATCTCGCTGTCCTGGACGAGCTCGATCATCCCCGGGCCATCCTCACCGCCGTCGAGGAAGAAGACGTCACCGCCCGGGGTCAGATCGTGAAAACGTACCGACGCTCCGCGCGCCTCACGACGTTCGACCTCCTCCCGGACGTCGGGCACGATCTTGGCGACGTGATGGAAGCCGTAGCCATGGCGTTCGTGGGCGTCCTTGTAGATGGAAGGCTCGTCGTCGAGGGTCTGGATCAGCTCGACCATCATGTGCCCGGAGAAGGCGAGGGCGAGGGTGAACTCCGCCTTCCCCGGCTCACCGCGGTAGGTGGAGCCCTCGCCGCCGAGCCTTCCGTTCACGAACCAGGGCCCGACGCCGAGTTCGTCGGTCCACCAGCGCATCCCGGCGGTGAGGTCGGGGACCATGTACGCGACCTGGATGATGGCGTCCGTCGGCTGACCGAAGGGAAACTGCATGGTGGTCGTCCTCACTCGGGTCGGGTCCTGCGGCTCTGCGGGTGATCGACAGCGGCCTTCGCCGCTATGCCGAGGGGCGGAAGAAGCCGGTGAGGCCACCGTCCACGAGAAGGGCCGTCCCCGTGATGTAGCCGGCTTCGGACGAGGCCAGGAAGAGCACGGCGTCGGCGAGTTCCTCCGGCTCTCCCTCTCGGAGCATGGGAGTGCTGAGCCTGAGCCGCTCCCGGAAGGCGTCCGCCCCGCCGGGCGGCAGGCCCGTCGTACGTGCGGAGATATCGGTGTTCATGCCGGCCGGAATGACGATGTTGACCCGGATTCCCTCCGCGATGACCTCGGCGGCGAGGATGCGGGTCAGGTGCTCGAGCGCCGCCTTGCTGGTGCCGTAGGCGGCGGTCCCCGCGCTGGCCCTGCGACCGGCCGCCGAGCCGCAGAAGACGACCGCCGCGCCGGGGGAGAGCAGAGGCTTGAGACTCTGCATCACGAAGAACGAGCCCTTGACGTTGGTGTCGAACACCGAGTCCCAGGTGGCCTCGTCCATGTCGTCGAGGCGCTTCATGCCCGCCTGCCCGGCATTGACGTAGGCGGCGTCGATACGTTCCACCCGTGCGGCGACCTCGCTGAACGCGGCCTTGATGCCGGCCACGGAGGAGAGGTCCGCGGACACGGCGATCGTGCCGTCGCCGATCAGATCGCTCGCCGTCTTCAGCCGGTCGGGGTCCCGCGCGACGATGACCACGCGGGCGCCCTCGCGGGCGAAGGCCCGTGCGGCTGCCAGGCCCAGTCCCCTGCTGCCGCCGGTGACGAGGCAGGTCTTCCCGAGGAATCGCCGCCGCCGGTCCGCGGCGGGCGGCTCGTCGCTCATGAGTCGACCTCGATGCCACCGAACGGAGCCCCGCCGTTCAGGACGCGCTCCTCCGGAGGAATGGGCGCGAGGCTGACGCGTACGTCGATGCACGTCGGCCGGCGGGCCGCGAGGGCCGCCTCGATCGCCGGGCGCAGCTGGTCCAGCTCTGTGACGTCGACGCCGTCCGCACCGAGAGCTCGTGCCACGCCGCTGTAGGAGCCGTTCTCCAGGCGGTTGTTGGTGACGCGGTTCTCCCCGAAGATGAACTGCTGGGTGTGCAGGGTGGCGCCCCACGCCTGGTTGTTGAGGACGATCACGACGACGGGGAGCCCCGCCCGGACGAGGGTGTCGAACTCGGCGAGGCTGTAGCCGACGGCTCCGTCTCCGGTGACGAGGATGGTCGCCTTGTCGGGGATCGCGTACTGCGCTCCGACGGCCACGCCGAAGGTGCTCCCCATCGAGCTGAGGTAGCCGTGCCCCAAGTAGTGGGCCAGCGGCGCCAGGGCGATCGTCTCGGAGAGCCACAGCTCGGTCAGAGCGCCGTCGACGACCACGGTGGCCTGGTCGGGGACGCTCTCGGCGATCGTGCGGACGGCGAGGTACGGGTGGATCGCGCCCTCGTGCTGCTCGGTCTCGTCCGCGAGCGCGGACCGCCGGGTGGCCGAGACCTCGCGCAGGGTCTTCAGCCAGTCGTCGCGCCCGGAGGGCACAGGGCCGTCGCCCAGGCGCTCGTTCAGCAGGCCGACCGTGCCGACCGGGTCGGCCTGGACGCCGAGTTCGACATCCTGGAGACGGCCGAGCTCACGCCCGTCGGGGTCGATCTGGAACAACCGGGAGCTCTTGGGAAGCAGCCGGCCCGTACCGAACTGGGTGGTCATGCCGAAGCGCAGGCCGAGCAGCAGGACCAGGTCGGGTCGCTCGTCCTCGGGGACGGTGGCCAGGGTCTGGATGAGACCGACGTGTTGCTCGGAGCCGACGATCGCTCCGAGGCCCTCCCAGTCGGAGAAGAGGGGCACTCCGGTACGGGCGGCGAACTCGTGCAACTGCGCCCGGGCTTCGGCGGTCACGAAGGACTTGCCGACCAGCGCGACGGGGCGCCGGGCGGTGCTCAGCGCATCGACGATGCGGTGGGCGGGGGGGGGGGGGGGGCGGACCGGCGCGCGGACGGCCCCGCCTGCTGGTGGGAAGGGCGGTAAGAGACCCACGCTCTAGAGGGACACA
>NZ_JBHYWD010000038.1:0-21350 GCF_042751305.1 Streptomyces hokutonensis | reverse complement strand
ACTCACACACCTTGGGCTTCGCCCCCCCGGGGGGGGTACACCCGGGGCCCCCCCCCCTCGACTCGGTAGTCGTCGACCTCGTCGACGTCCACCGACTGGCGCAGCACGTCCCAGGGGATGTCGAGGAGCACCGGGCCCCTGGGCTCCGACAGGGCGGTACGGATCGCCTGGGCGACCAGACGGGGGATCAGCTCGGTACGGGTGACGCGGTGCGCGAACTTGGTCACCGGGGCGGCCATGGCGACCTGGTCGAATCCGGCCTGCTGGTCGTTGACCTGGTCCGTCTCAAGCGGACCGGAGCCCGCGATGTAGAGGACCGGTGTCCGGTCCAGATAGGCGTTGGCGATCGAGGTCAGGACGTTGGTGAAGCCGCCGCCGGCCGTGACGACGGCGACCCCGAGATCCCCGGTGACCCGGGCGTAGCCCTCGGCCGCGTGACCGGCGTTCATCTCGTGGCGTACGTCGACGATCCGGAGTTTGGCATCGAGGGCGTCCTGGAGGATGCCGTCGATGTGCGCCCCGGGCAGGCCGAAGGCCACGTTGACGCCGGCTCGCTGCAGTGTTCGCACGACGAGTCCACTACCGGTTGCGGTTGCCATTCGGTGGTCCGCCTCTCTGGGCGTATGGAGAGTTTCGACAAAGGGTGCAGGTGGGGCCGCTTCTGAGGCCGCCCGTACCGCAGTCTCTTGTGCGGTCTGGGCGAGGACAACGGCTGTGTTCGTTGGACGGTCAACGCCTTGTTCGCTCTGGAAAGATCGACACCGCGTCGACGTGACTGTTCGCGGAAGCGATGTCAGGCTTCCGGCATTCTGAGCACGGCCTTGATCACCCGCCCCGAACCGGCCTCCTTCCACGCCTTGGCGAAGTCGTGGAAGGAGAACTCCTCGATCATCCGGTCGAAGGGGAACCGACCCGCCCGCCAGTACTCGACCAGCCGGGGGATCAAGGTGTGGGGGTTGGCCGAGCCGCCGATGATCCCTTGAAGCCTGCGGCCGCCGGAGAGGAGGAAGCCGGTGTCCGGGACCCACTCGCCCGCGGGTGCCACCACGTAGCCGAGGGTGCCTTCGACGTCCAGGCACGTCGTCGCGGTCGCGTAGACGGACGGCACGTCCGTCGTGACGAACGCGAAGTCGAATCCGTCAGGCTCGATCTGTCGCAGTGCCGCCTCCTCACCGCCGTCGCCCCCCAGCACGGTGTCGGTCGCACCCAGTTCCACGGCGAGCTCGAGCCGGGGGCGGCTGATGTCGACGGCGACGATACGCCGGGCGCCGGCGAGACGGGCGGCCATGACGGCCGCGAGCCCCACGCCACCGGTGCCGAACACCGCGATCGACTGTCCGGGGCGCAACCTGAACGACTCCAGAACCGAGCCCGCCCCCGTGACGACACCGCAGCCGAGCGGTCCCATCAGGTGCAGAGGGACGTCCTTCGGGAGCAGGACCGCGCTCCGTGCGGGCGCCACCGCGTACGTCGCGAAGGAGGACTGTCCGAAGAACACGGCCGCGACACGGTCTCCGGCCTGGGAGATCGGTGAGCTGCCGTCGAATCTTGCCCCGCCGAAGGCAGCGCGCATCGCCTCCCGGCAGTAGGTGGGCCGCGCGTCGAGACAACTGGGGCACACACCGCAGGAGTTGCCCGAGAGCACCACATGGTCACCGGGCCGCAGACGCGTGACGCCCGCACCGACCGCCTCCACGACACCCGCGCCCTCGTGCCCGAGCACGATCGGGCGAGGTACGGGGACCCCATGACCGTTGTGACAGTTGATGTCGGTGTGACAGATGCCTGTTGCCACGATGCGCACCAGGACCTCGTCCGGCCTCGGGTCCCCGAGGTCGACCTGCTCGAGTTCGGGCACTGCCCGGCTCTCGCGTGACACCGCGGCCGTGATCTTCATACCTGCCTCCGCGTCACGCCGACGCCGATACGGCGGTCTCGGGGTCGTACTCGTAGATCCAGCCGTTCGCCCGGAGCGGGTCGGCCTGCGAGTACTCCAGGTCGCGTGCCAGCTGTTCCGGGCCGTCCGGAAGGTGGTTGATGTGGGACCGCCCGTGCGACACCTCCTGCAGGCGGGCCGTACGGCGTCGGCGGAGTTCCTCGTAGCGTTCCAGCGCCGCGGTCCGGTTGTCCGGATCCGCCGCGAGGCAGAGGGCCAGAACCGCGCCGTCCTCGATCGCCTGGGCGGCGCCCTGGGCGAAGAACGGGAACATCGGGTGGGCCGCGTCACCCAGCAGGGTCGCGTTTCCACGGTTCCAGCGGTCGAGGGGCTCGCGGTCGAGCAACGCCCAGCGTCCCGGTGTTTCGGCTGCCGTGATGAGCTCCACCAGACGCGGATCCCAGCCGGCGAACTCGTCGAGCAGTTCGCCGAGCGTCGCGGTGGCCGTCCATGACTCGACGCTGTTGGTCCCGGCGGGTGCGAAGGCGACGAGGTTGACGTACTCCTCGCCGGAGACCGGGTAGTGCACGAGGTGGTGGTCGGGGCCGATCCAGAGGGTCTGTGCACGTCGCCTGGCGAAGTCGGGTGCCTGCTCCGCGGGTACGAGAGCCCGGAAGGCGCAGATGCCCGACTCCCTGGCCTGTGTCGGCCCGACGATGGCGCCGCGCACACGTGAGTGGACGCCGTCGGCGCCGATGAGGATGTCCGGACGGACCGTCTCACCGTCCTCGAAGTGCAGGACCGCCCGGTCGTCTTCGAACTCGACCGAGACGCAGCGCTTGCCGAGATGGATCGAGTGCTCGGGTACCGCCGACCTCAAGGCTTCGAGCAGGTCGGCACGGTGGGCGGTGTAGGTGTGCTCGCCGTACAGACGCACGCACCCCTCCTCCAGGTTCTCCGCGGAGAGAACGGCGCCGTTCTCCCAGCGCCGGAACTCCCAGCCGATCTCCATGCGCACCGCGCGCTTGATGAATCGGTCCAGCACGCCGAGGCGTCGTAGCAGGCGGGCGGCGTTGGGTGCGATCACCAGGCCGGCGCCCACCTCGGTGAGGGCGGTCGCCTGTTCGTAGACATCGCTTTCGAAGCCCTGGTCGCGAAGGAACGCCGCGGCGGCGAGGCCCCCGATGCCGCCACCGAGGATCGCGATCTTGGGGCCGACTTCTGTGCTCATGCTCTTTCACTCCTGTGGACCTCGATCGAGGTGGTAACCGGCTGTATCCAAGGGTTCGGTGAAATGCGCATTGATAGAACAGAGCTATCCATCCAACGAACATTGGAGGTAGGGTGAGTGGGGTCACGCTCGACAAAGGAGAGGCCCATGCCTCGCGCGAACGAACCGGGACGCTCGGTCAGCTCCCGGCTGTGGGACCTGCTGTTCGCCTTCGACCCCAACAACACCGAGCTGAGCCTCGCCGACCTGGTCCGACGCACCGGCATGCCGCACGCCACCGCCAGGCGCCTCACGCTGGAACTCGTCGAGGCCGGCGCGCTGGAGCGCACCAGCGACAACCGGTTCGTGATCGGCCTGCCGCTGTGGCGCCTGGGAACCCTCGCACCGCGCGCCGAGACGCTCCGCAGCGCCGCGCAGCCGTTCGTGGAGGACCTGTACACGGCTCTTCGCCAGCATGTGCAGCTGGCGGTCCTCCAGGGCGACCAGGCCGTGATCATCGAGCGGCTGTCGGCGGTCCACGCCGTCGGACTGACGTCACAGGTCGGCGGCCTGCTCCCCTTGCACTGCTCCGGTGTCGGCAAGGTGCTGCTGAGCCACAGCAGTGCGGCCTTCATCGATGAAGTACTGGCGGGAAGGCTGCAACGCTTCACGCCCAAAACGATCGTGGAGCCCACCGAACTCCGTCGCGAACTGGCGTCCTGCCGCTCGACCGGAACGGTGGTCGTCAAGGAAGAGCTGACCGAAGGCGCCGAGTCGGTCGCGACGCGCATCGTCGACGGCAGCGGCAAAGTCGTCGCGGCCCTGTCCGTCGTGGTGGCCGCGGGCTCGATCAAACTGCAGGCGGCGGTTCCCTCGCTGGTCGCGAGCGGGCTCGGACTGTCCAGGAGCCTCGGCTGGCGGCCGGGCATTCCCATCCGCACCTCGTAGCCCGCAGGGCGAGGGAACCGGCACGTCATACCGACGGCTGGCGCCGGGAAAGCTGCATGTGACCGAGGCGCCAACCCTCGTCGGTCGAGAACCACACCCGCGTCGCCACGGCCTGCACCAGAAAGGGCGGCAGGTCGGGCACGCGCCTGATGCGCATCTTCTGAAAGCACGTCACGATGACACGTCCTTCCCGCCCTTGGCACGTCACCTCGCTGGTCTCGGCCTCGAGGGTGGCCCCCATCGACGCGTTGTAGCGGAGGAAGCGTTCGCGGTCGTGGACGTTGCCCACCGGGCCGTGAACGATCACGCACTCGGGGAGCATGAGCGCACGCTGCTCCTCGTCGCTCTTGGTGATGGCGACGAGCCACGCTGCCTCCGCCTGGGCGACCGCTTCCGGCACACGGGCATCGTCCGTACTGCTCGGCGCCGTTTGTGTGGTGGTCATGGGTCCGACTCCTGTCCGAGTAGGTCGCTTGAGCGTTGTTCTGTGTATGCCGTGGCCCGTCGCGGCCGCTCCCCAGGAGGAGAAGTCGCGACGGGCGCTCCGGCCGTCCTGGCCGGCTTGTCACTCATGTCCCGGCGCCGGCGTGTTCGCCGGGCATCAGCCGTCGAGGGTGTGCGGGTCGTCGTCGAGATGGCTCTCGCCCACACCACCGCGCGCACCCACCAGGGTGAGTGCCGCCGCCACGAGGGCAGCCACGCCACCGAGCACGTACGCGTGGGAGTAACTGTGGCTGAGGGCGTGGAAGGCGACGTCCTTGAGCGGGTTGAAGGGCACGACCTGACCATCGGGTGTGGTGATGCTGGCCGGCACGGAGTTGGCCCCCAGCGGGCCCGAGGCCACGGCGTGAACCGCCGCCTCGAGCTGCGGTTTCTGCTCCGCGGGAGCATGGGCCGCAGAGGCCTGGAAAGCCGCGTAGGCCTTGCTCAGACCGGGATCGCCGACCACGTTGCGGGCGATCTCCTTGGCGGCCTGACCCAGCGCGACGGCACCCGTGATCGCGGGGCCGAGGGCGAACCCGAGGTCACGGAACGTGCTCGTGGCACCGCTGGCCATCCCGGCGAGGTGGTTGGGCAACGAGTTGACCGCGACCGCGCTCATGGCGGCGAAGGCGAGTCCCGAACCGACGCCGGCGAGGATCAGAGGCCCGACGATGGCGCCCAGAGCCCGGTCGCTCGCCGGAACGCCGGCGAACCACAGCCCGCCTACGCCGATGAAGCCCAGGCCGGTGAAGAGCACCCACCGGGGGTTGTAGCGCTCCAGCAGCCTGGAAGTGAGGGGCAGCAGTACCAGGCCGATGCCGCCGAAGAAGAGGTAGGCGACGGAGCTCTTCAGCGGGCTGAACCCCTGGATGGTGGTGAGGCGGATACTGGTCGAGTACATGATCGCCAGGAAGCCGAACATACCGATCACGGTGACCGCCGAGTTCACGGCGAACGCCCGGTTCTTGAAGGCGCTCAGGAGAAGCAGCGGCGCGGCCACGCGACCCTCCGCGAAGACGAACAGCACGAGGAAGACCGCCGCGAGGACGAACGCGATGACGATCTGTGGGCTCCCCCAGCCGCTCTCGGGGCCCTGGATCACGGCGTACAGCAGAGCGAACAGGCCGAGCGCGGCGGTGATCTGCCCCGGCCAGTCGATGGACCGGCCCTCGGGTGACGCCGAGTTCTGGGCGAGGGAGAGCGACAGGACCACGCTCACCACAGCGATGACAAGGACACCGACGTAGGCCCAGCGCCAGTTCGCGTTCCCGGCCCATCCGGTGTGGATCTTGGCGGCGACGCCTGCCAGCAGCGGCCCGAGGAAGCCGCCGACCGAAAGCGCCGAGGCCCAGACCGCCACGCCGCGCGCTCGGGTGGCGGTGGTGTGCGTGCCGGCGGCCACCATGGCGAGGCTCGTCGGGAAGATCGCCGCGGCCCCGATGCCGTTGAGGACCTGGGCGAGGATCAGCAACGTCACCCGGGTGCCGGTCGAGGATCCCTCTCCCGGCACCAGGACCGCGAGAGTCGAGCCCACGACGATGAGCGCGGCGCCCCCGATGAGCAGGCGCTTGCGGCCGAACAGGTCACCGAACACGCCGAAGCCCAGTTCCAGCGCGGCGACGGGAATGAAGAAGGCGTCGACGATCCAGGTGAGTTGGGCCGAGGTCGGCGTGAGGTCCTGCTGGATCAGCCCGGTGATGAGCGAGGGGACGGAAAGGGCTATCTGCGAGAGGCACACAGCGAGCACCACTGCGGCGAGCGTGCCCGGGCTCAGGGTGTATCTGCCACCCTCTCCCTCTTTCGCACCGGGTGTTTCGATCTGAACCATGGACGACTCCTTGCGCGCAAAACGCTGCCTTCGGAACCGACGTTCGCCGCCGGGCCTTGCTGCGGGTGCTTGTCTCTCGGTGCTCGGCCATCCCGGCAGCACCGCTGCCGAACCGGCCCTGTGCCCTCGCGGAACTCCTCCGCGCGGCTCTTCGGCCGCACCTGAACCAGGACGCACGGCACGGTGACCGACCAGCGAGTAGCGACAAGGTAGGAAGTGACCCCCGTCACGCTCAATGGACATGTTCATTGGACGGACAAGCCACCCCCCGTCGACGGCGTTGATGCGCACCATCCAGGAACGAGACCGTTCGAGCGCTGGCCGAGGAGAGATGCGTCATGGCTGGGAAACTGACCGGCAAGACCGCCGTCGTGACCGGAGGCAGTAGGGGGATCGGACAGGAGATCGCCCGCAGGCTCGCGTCGGAGGGCGCGGACATCGCGGTCGCGGACGTCGATCCGGCCGACGGGACGCGGACACTCGTAGAGGAGACCGGACGACGATTCCTCAGCGACAAGGTCGACATCTCCGACGCCGACGCGATCCACGGGTTCGCCGCGCGGGTCCGCGACGAACTCGGTCCCGTCGACATCCTGGTGAACAACGCGGCCGTGGTTCTGCTGGCCGACTTCGACCACGTGACCTACGACGAGTGGCGTCGCACCTTCGCCGTCAATGTGGACGGCCCCTTCCTGACCGCCAAGGCGTTCCTGCCGCACCTGAAGGAGTCCGCGGCGGGCCGGATCATCAACATCACCTCGTCCAGCTACTGGACCGCGCCGCCGCCCTTCGTCTCCTACATCTCCGCCAAGGGCGCCCTGAACGGATTCACCTCCGTCCTGGCCACCGGTCTCGGTGCCCACGGCATCACCGTGAACGGCGTCGCCGCGGGTCTCGTCCGGACGGCCGCCGCCGTGGAGAACACGGACGAGTCCTTCTTTGAGCAGGCCGTGCAAGGGCAGAACATCAAGCGGGTGCAGATGCCGTCCGACGTCTCGGGCGTCGTGGCGTTCCTCGCCTCCGACGACGCCGCGTTCATCACCGGGCAGCTCATCGTCACGGACGGGGGCAGCACGCGCCGCTAGTGTTCTGAGTCGGGAATTCTGTTCAGATAGCTGGCGAGGCGTTCGAGGATCTCGTCTGCGGTCTTCGTCCAGACGTAGGGCTTCGGGTCGGTGTTCCATGCGGAGATCCAGTTGCGGATGTCCTTCTCCAGGGCTTGGACGGACCGGTGAACGCCTCGCCGTATCTGTTTGTTGGTCAGTTCGGCGAACCATCGCTCGACGAGGTTCAGCCAGGACGAGCCGGTCGGTGTGAAGTGCAGGTGGAACCGGGGGTGGGCCAGCAGCCACTTCTTGATGGCGGGAGTCTTGTGCGTGGCGTAGTTGTCGCAGATGAGGTGGACTTCCAGGCCGGCAGGCACCTCTTTGTCGAGCTTGATCAGGAACTTCCTGAACTCCTCGGCCCGATGCCTGCGGTGCAGAGAGCCGATCACTTTGCCGGTCGCGACCTCCAGGGCTGCGAACAGGGTGGTGGTGCCGGCGCGCACATAGTCGTGAGTCGCCCTCTCGGGAACCCCCGGCATCATCGGCAGCACCGGCTGGGACCGGTCCAGGGCCTGGATCTGCGACTTCTCGTCCACGCAGAACACCAATGCCCGCTCGGGTGGGGCCAGATAGAGGCCGACGACATCGTGGACCTTGTCGACGAAGTACGGATCGGTCGACAGCTTGAAGGTCTCGGACCGGTGCGGCTGCAGGCCGAACGCACGCCAGATCCGTGACACCGACGACTGTGAGAGGCCCATCTCTTTCGCCATCGACCGTGTCGACCAGTGCGTTGCGTTCTTCGGAGTGGATTCCAGCGTCTTGGCGACCACGGCGGCGACCTGTTCGTCCGTCACTGTCCTGGGGCCACCGGAACGTGGCATGTCACCCAGACCGGCGATCCGGTACCGCACGAACCTGGCCTGCCAGCGGCCCACCGCATGTGGCGTGGAACCGAGTTGAGCCGCCACGTCCTTGTTCGAGGCGCCCTCCGCGCAGGCCAGGATGATCCGACACCGCAAGGCCCACGCCTGCGGCGTGGAACGACCCCGCACCCACCCCTCAAGTGCGGCCCGTTCCTCGTCCGACAGCGTCAACTCGGCCTTCGGCCGCCCCATCCGTGCCAGACGGCAAGCCTATACATATGAACAGAGTTCATGACTCAGGAGACTAGGTCGTGTCCGCGAAGTCCCGTCGTCCGCCCGGATGGCGGGCCTCGCGGCGTCCGGTGCGTGCTCTGGGGGGGTTCCCCGGCCGAAGGCTGGGGGAGTGCCGGGCGGAAGTCCTCGTACTTGCTTGCACGTGGGCTTTCGCCCGGTGCGGCGAGAGCACGTGCCGGGCGTCGCAGGGCTGGGGGCACCCCTCTGGGGGAGGGACTTTGCGGACACGGCCTACGACCTACGCGACGGGCTCGCCGGGCGCCTGTCCGCCGAGGTGCTCGTCACCCAGCGAACTGCCCGAGAGCATGGGCGGATCGGGCGCGGCGTGACAGCTAAGTCATCCCGCGCCGGCCGATGCGGTAGAGCTGCCTCAGTGGCCTCTCGAAGAGGGGCGGTCATCGGTCCGCGTTGACCGGATTCCATGGGCCCATTGACGCGTCGGACATGATCAGCCGCCTGTCCGGTCCTCCGAGACGTCCGTCCACGACCGGAACACGGCGGTCTGACCGTGCTGTGAGCCGTCGGCGTCCACCAGGTTCCACATCGCTGCGGACAGCCGGAACGGGAGCCGCACGAACTCCTGCCAGGTGTACTCGAAGCACCTCTGGGCGGTCGAATTCGAGTAGATGAAGATCGGATCCGCGCTCGTGTCGTGCGCGAGCAGTCCGAACGGTGCGTCCTCGTAGAGTCGGCGGGCCGTCTCGCCGCCGTGCGAAGGCGACGTCGTGGTGGGAGACCGCAGTTATCGATGCGAGTCTCTCATCCGTCCCTGCGGGCAAACGGAACCAAGGCATTCGCACGCATGTGCTGAATGCCTTGGCCGGACGCAAACTACTCCGTCGATACGATCCCGGGGGAGGGGTCAGCCCTGGTCGCCGTCCAGGGGGAGGAATCGCCGAAAGGCGGGGACGGCGACAGCTGCTACGACGAAGTGCATGACCATCAAGGCGATGACGGCCCCCCAGCTGGTGCCGGGCTTGCTGTCGGAGGCGCCGACGAGAACGTCCGGGACGAGGCTGACGAGGACGACGACGGGTACGAGGGTGCGCAGCAGACCGGCGGGACGTGCCGAACGGGCGCGGACGATCGCCCAGGCGGCGGCGCCGATCAGGACCCCGAAGACAGTGAGGGGTGCGTAGGCGGAGAGGTGGAGCGGCTGGAAGTCGTCCGAGGCGCCGGCCGCGCGTGCGATCACGGCGATGACGGCGTTGAGCGCGGTGGCGACGACTGCGGTCCCGACCAGACTGCCGGCGATGGCCAGGCCGTTGGGGCGGGCGGAACGGGTGGCGAGCTGTCCGCTCATGGTGTTCTCCGAATCAGAACAGGGCGATATGGCGAAAGGGGGAAGAAGGCTCAGCTGGCGATGGCGACGGGGCGGCGGCTGGTGGAGGTGTCCGTGACGGCGGCCAGCATCCAGGCAGCCACATCCGTGCGGCTGACGGTGTCGCCCATGCGCAGGGTGGCCGAGGTCGGGAGGGGCTTGGCGCCACCGGTGGAGGGTCCGTTGGTGAGGCGGACGGCGTGCACGATCGTCCAGTCGAGGTTGCTGGCGCGGAGCGCGTCCTCGGCCGCGGCCTTGTCCTTGACCATCGCGCTCATCGCCAGGCCGGCCATGGCCTTGGCCGGGCCGCTGAGCCGATCGTGCAGAACGGCGAACGACGAGAGGTACACGAAGCGGCTGACGCCGGTGTTGGCCGCGCCGGCGATGACCGCGCGCGTCGCGTCGGTGATGACGGTTCCCCCACTGGCTCCGAGGGCGCTGATCACCGCGTCCACGCCCGCCATGGCCTGCGTGACGTCGCCGGCGTCCGTGGCCTGACCGGAGACGACGTCAAGTCCGGGCCGGGCGGCGTCCAGTTTCTGGGGGGAGCGGACCAGGGCGCGCACAGTGTGACCAGCCGCCAGAGCCTGGTCGACGAGCAGACGGCCGGTGGCGCCGGTGGCGCCGAGAACGAGCAGCTTCACGAGGGTCTCCTACGGAGTTCGCTGCTCGGTACAGACCCGGGCAGTCACTTAAGGATTGAAGTGAAATGTAGCGTGCTATGACTTCAAGCATCAAGTGATCTCGGTCCGCCTTTCGCTTCAAGTGTGAAGTGACGGTAGATTGAGGGCGTGACAAAGATCCCGGCCGAAGAGGGCCCCCGATGGCTCGATGAGCAGGAACGACGCGCGTGGCTCAGCCTGGTCGGCATCATGTTGCGCCTGGAGAGCGCCCTCGACGCACAACTGCGGTCGGCAGGGCTGAACTACTTCGACTACGGCGTGCTGGCTGCCCTGTCGGAGTCGCCGGAGCGGACGCTGCGCATGAGCGTGCTCGCTTCCTACGCCGAGGGCTCGCTCTCCCGCCTGTCCCAGGTCGTCGCCCGTCTCGAACGCAAGGGATACGTACACCGCAGCCCCGACCCCACCGACGGTCGCTACACCCTGGCGGCCCTGACCGAGGAAGGGTACGAGACGGTTCTCGCCGTCGCTCCGGGGCATGTCCAGGAGGTCAGACGGCTGGTCTTCGACCCCCTGACCAAAGCCCAGGTCCGTCACCTCACTGACATCGGACAGCGCATTCTGCACGTCATCGACCCCGACCACCCCGGCGGCGACCACGGCTTCATCCCCGGGCGCTGAACACCACTGGGCCACATCCTGGATGGGACGGTCCGCGTCGGCCGGTCCTTCGGGAGGGGTGTCAGAAGCAGGGCGGCGGTGAGGCATGTTTCTGCTTGGGCTGCCGGGCTTCGTCCCCGCGTTGGCCGGCAGCGCCGCTCAGACGTTTGTTGACGACCAGCCACGGGTCGTCCGTGCCGAGATTCTCGCAAGCCGCATCCAGGCGCGCCCCACGGTCGGCCGGGCGTCGTCGCAGGCGATGACCCGCCTCAAGGGAGCGACATGCGCAAGCTGCCCCCGGAGAGCGCCTTGGCCCTGGGAGCAGCTAGCGTGGTTGGGACTCACATGTGGACGACGGGTGCCGCGTCCGGGTCTTGCGCGGGGACGCCTCGACGGTAGAGGAGGGCGCTGATGACCAGGCCCGCGGCGAAGAAGGCGCCGGACCACCAGTAGGCGGTGGAGTAGCCCTCCAGGCCGGCGTGGGCGAGGACCATCGGGTCCTTGGCGTCGCGGCCGTCGAGGTAGTTGGCGACGGCGGTGGTGGAGAGGGTGTTGAGGAGGGCGGTACCGAGGGACCCGCCGACCTGCTGCATGGTGTTGACGGCGGCGGAGGCCACCCCGGAGTCCTCGGCGGCCACACCGGCGACGGCCAGGCTCATGGCGGGGGGCATCACCAGACCGAGGCCTAGGCCCGCGATGACCAGCGGGGGCAGGACGTCGGTGGTGTACGCGCTGTTGAGGTCGAGGGTGGTGAACCAGACCATGCCGGCGGCGGCCAGTCCCATGCCCAGCGGCACGACCGGCTTGGGGCCGATGCGGGGGATGAGCACGGTGGTGGCGAGGGTGGAGGCGATCATGAGCCCGGCGACCATGGGCAGGAAGGCCAGTCCGGTCTTGACGGGGGTGTAGCCCAGGCTCTGCTGGAGGTAGTAGGTGAGGAAGAGGAAGACACCGAACATGCCGGCGCCGCTGATCAGCACCGAGACGAAGGAGGCGCCACGGTTGCGGTCGAGCAGGACGCGCAGCGGCAGCAGGGGGTGGCTGGAGCGGGTCTGCCACCAGGTGAACGCGGCGAGCAGGATGCCACCGGCCAGCAGATAACCCCAGGTCTGTACCGAACTCCAGTCGTGGCTCTCGGCGTTGGAGAAGCCGTAGACGAGGCAGAACAGGCCGCCGCCGACGAGGAGCGCGCCGGGGATGTCGAGGGTGGCGGACTTGTCGCGGGTGGTGCGCTTGAGCAGGAGCGCTCCGCCGACGAAGGCGACGGCGGCGAAGACGAGGTTGACGTAGAGGGTCCAGCGCCAGTCGAGGTGCTCGGTCAGCAGGCCCCCGAGCAGCAGGCCGATGGCTCCGCCGGCGCCGGCGATGGCGCCGTAGACACCGAAGGCCTTGGCGCGTTCCTTGGCGTCGGTGAAGGTCACGGTGAGCAGGGACAGGGCGGCGGGGGCGAGCAGGGCGCCGAAGACGCCCTGTGCGGCGCGGGCGGTGACCAGCATCTCGAAGCTGGTGGCGGCGCCGCCGAGGGCGGAGGCACCGGCGAAGCCGACCAGGCCGACGAGGAAGGTCATCTTGCGGCCGAACAGGTCGGCTATCCGGCCGCCGAGCAGGAGCAGGCTGCCGAAGGCGAGGGCGTAGGCGGTGACCACCCACTGCCGGTTGCCGTCGGAGAAGCCCAGGTCCTTCTGCGCCGAGGGCAGGGCGATGTTCACGATGGTCGCGTCCAGGACGACCATGAGCTGGGCCACGCCTATGACGGCGAGGATCCACCAGCGGTGACGCGGCGGTGCGTCAGAGGGAGGGAGCATGGACACGGTGGCCGTGTCCGACGCGGGGGCTGATCCATGGGACATGACGAAACTCCTGAAGAGAGAGGAGGGGGAACAGTTGAACGGTGCGGGACGGCTGCGTCGTCGGAGCTCGTCATGGGCTGGGCCGTGGTGGCCGGCAAGGAGGGGAAGGTGAATCAGGCCGCGCGGACGCCGGTGTGATCACCTTCCGTGGCTTTGTGGCACGAGTGGGCGCGAGGAGGGAGGGCGGCCTTGAGGTGCGGCGCGGGCTCCGCCAGTGCTCGGCGGCGGGCTTCCTGGGCCGAGGCGGGGGAGTAGGTCTGCCAGTAGCGGGCCTGGCGGTTGAGCCGGCTGATCAGGGGGATGAGATCGGTCGCGGGCGGGACGACGGGGATACCCAGGTGATCCCCCCACTCCTCTCCGAAGGTCCGCCGGAGCACGCTGTGGATGAGGTGGCGCAGCTGCTCCTCGGACAGCCCGACGCCCGGTGCGCCGGCCATCGCGCGGGCCTGTGCACCGATCATGGCCGAGGTCAGGGTCGCCGAGTTCTCGTCGGGCGCGCGCGTCGTGAAGTCCAGCAGGTCCAGCAGTCGGCACGCGCCGGCGTGGTCACCGACGTCCTGGTGGAGGCGCTCGTCGAGTCCCAGGAGATGGGCGACGTACGACCAGTACTGATAGAGGTAGTGCTCCTCCTCCGGGCTCATGCCGATGCCGACGGCATCGAGAGCCCGGAAGGCGGTGAGGGTGAATCCGAGCCACGTACGGGCCATGTCGAGCTGGCCGATCGGCAGGCCCTCGGCGCCCCGGTCCCAGTCCTCGACGGCGTCGGCCCGCATCCGGGCATGGCGCAACCGGACCTCGACGGTGGCCAGGTAGCCGGGCCGTCCGCGGAGCAGCCCTCCCGGCCGGACGGTCTGCCGTGCCCATACACCGCTCTCCGCGAGCCGACGCCCAGCCATGTCCGTCGTACCGCCCGTCCGGACCAGCTGTCGTGCGGTGGCAGGAGAGGCGTAGGAGTGCGCGAGCGCACTGGTCAGCGAGCAGAGCTGGAACCACATCGGGGGCACGGACAGGCTCGCGACATCGCCGCGATGGAGCATCAAGGGGTCGACCCAGGAAGGGGGCGTTTCCAGTTGACGCAGCAGCGCGGCTACGGCCGTGGGGGGCTCCGGGTCCAGGCTTGCCAGGCCGTTCCTGAGGCCCGCGTCGAGAGCGCGCCGCGCCTGTGCGCCGTGTTGGTCCAGTTCGGCGACGACGGCATCGGCGAGGGGATCCCCGGCGGCGATCAGCGTCACCACGTGGTCGGGGGCCTTTCGGAGCGGGGGGTGTGCGGTCATGTGGCACTCACTTTCGGAGGGCGCTCGGCCTGCTCCGGCATAGGACGGAGCAGGCCGAACGTGGTGGGGGGAGCGGTGGTTCCGGTGGTGATTCGTGCGGGTCGGCCCTCCGAGGAACGGGCTGACCCGACTGCTTGCCTCACGCCGCGAACGTTCTGACACCTGTCAGATTAGTCGTATTCTGACGGGTGTCAAGTAGGCTGTCGGTCAGCCGCCTAAGCTGGGAGCGAGTCCCAGAGGTCCGGGGCGAACGGTGAGGAGACAATGGTGGGAGCCAGAACAGAACCCGCCCGACGGCCGGGGCGCCCGAGCCGGGACACTCGTGCTGTGCCCGACGAGGAGAGCATCCTGCTGCGCGGGCTCGAGGCCTTCGCCGAACTGGGGTACGACGGCGGTTCCGCACGGGTGCTGGCCGGCCGCCTGGGGGTCAGTCACAACTTCATCAACGACCGGTACGGATCCAAGGCGGCCTTCTGGCGTGCGGTGGTCGACGCTGCACTGAAGGCGCAACTGGCGGGCGTGCCTAAGACGGATCCCTCACTCGACGATGCCGAGCAACTGCGCCTGATCATCGCCGGCTTCTACCGGAGCGCGGTGGACACGCCGTTGATCGGACGGGTCCTCGTCGACGAGTTCTCCCGCGACACGGAGCGGCTGGACTACCTCTACGAGCAGTACATCGCTCCGACTCTGCAGCTCATGGTGCCGAGTATTGAACGGCTCGTCGCCGCCGGACGCATGGAGCCCATCCCGATGGACGTCATGTTCTTCGCCGTCATCCCTCCGGTCGCGGGCATGTTGGAAGGACCTTTGGCGCGACGCCTGGGCAGGCCGGACCCCGTTTCGGCGGAGCAACTCAAGGCCACTGCGGAGCGGTTGGCGAGGCTCGTGGTCAACGGACTGCTCGCGACGGGGGCGGAGGGGGGCCGCGGCGTCTGATCCGGCTGCCCCGTCCCGGTGGGCGCCGGACGGCGACGGGGCACGCAACTCGGTGGTGGACAGCACGACCTGACTACCGCTGGTGACCACGTCCTCGACGACAACCGGCGCGCCCGCCGATCTCCGCGCCTTGGGGCAGGGGGCGCGTTCCCGGATCTTGACGCCATGCAAAAGGGCCCCCGCAGGCTTCGCCTGCGAAGACCCTTCGCACCGTCGGGACGGCAGTATGTGAACAGGACCCGCCGACCTCGTGGCCGGCGAGCGGTCAGGCAACCTTCTCCCAGGTGCCCTGACCGTCGAGGTAGAAGTCCTCTCCGACCATCAGACCGTCGCGGAACGGTATGACGATGGCCTGCCTCGCCGTGAGCACGAACACGTCGTCGGCCGTTCCCCCGTCCGGCAGGGGCACGCCCGCCTCGGCCAGCGCCGCACCAGGCAGCCGAAGACGCACGTACCCGTCCCAGGCGATGGCCTCATCACTGATGAAGAAATGATCGATCTCGACTTCGAGACCGTCCATGTCCAGCGAGCCGTTCGCCATGCTCTCGAGGTAGTTCGCGCGCACCGCGTCCCGGTAGGCGACCGGACCGCCGTTCCGCGCGATCGCGCCGGGGTCGCCGTAGTTGTGGTAGACGCAGTCGTCCACCAGTGTCGCCATGGTTCGGTCGATGTCGTGGTCGCGTACCTCGGCGACCGAGTGCTCGATGAGCAGGTCGATCATCGCGGCATGTTTCGGATTCTTCGTCTCCGCCTTCCGGGCTTCGAGGAAGTCGATGAACCTCGCCATGTCGGGCAGGCGAGCTCCCGTGGTCGTCGATTCCTCCCGCTGTTCAACGGTCGCCATGAACTCCTCCTCGAGATCGGTTGCGGGATGTCGCGTCGTTCGTCAGTTAGGCCATGAGCCGTCGACGAACAGGTCGGCATGGCCCGCCTTGCGGGTGGTCTTGGGGTCCGGATCGGGCCATTCGGCCATGTGCAGGTGCATCGTGCTCGCGGCCGTCATCACCTCGATGAAGTACGGGCCGTCCGCGGCGATCGCACGCCGGATCGCCGGCGCGAGCTCGTCCGCCTTGTCCACCCGCTCGCCCGGCACACCCAGGCCCTGGGCGACCGCGGCGTAGTCGGTCTCGGGAAGGTCGGTCCAGTGCGTGAACGGCACCGAGCCCGGGCCCCCGTGCTCGCGCCCGCGCCGACCGCCGTACAGGCCACCGTTGTTGAGGACGATGCTCACGACCTTGAGATTGCGCTCGGCGAGCACCGAGAGCTCGCCGCAGTCGTAGTAGAAGCCGGCGTCGCCGCCGACGCTGACGACCAGTCGGTCGGGTGCGGCGAGTTTCGCGCCGATCGCCACCGGGAGGGACGACCCCAGCGCCGCGTAGTGGAAGCCCAGCGGTGCCGCGAAGCCGGAAGGGTACTTCGACTCCCGGTACACCATCCCGGGCACCGGGAAGCCCTCGTCGTTGACGAAGACGGTCCCCGCGGGAACCTCCTCCGAGAGGACCTGGCCGATCGCGGCCGGCATGATCGGGTCGGTGCCGACGAAGGACCTCAGCGTCTCGGCGTAGGCGTCCTTCGCCGTCGCGATCTCCGCTGTCCGCACCTGGTCCGCGCGGTGCCGGCTCTCCGCACCGGAGGCCTGCAGCCGGTCGTTGAGCTGGCCGAGGAACGCCTTCGCGTCGGCGACGATGCCCAGCGTCGGCTGGAAGATCCGGCCGAGCTGAGACTCCTCGATGTCGACCTGTACGACCTTCTCCGGCTTGGCGAGGGACCACGACAGGGTGGCCGTCTGAGAGAAGGAGAACCCGACCGCGACCCACAGGTCGGCCTCCTCGGCCACCTTGGTGCCCGTCCCGAAGTACCCCCAGCCGCTCATGTCGCCCGCGTAGAGCGGGTGGTCGTCCGGCAGGACCGCGCGGCCTCCCGCCCCGCTCGACACCACCGGAATGCCGGTCGCGTCGACGAACCGGCGAAGCTCACCCGTCGCGTCGGCGAGATGTATGCCCGCACCCGCCAGGATCACGGGCCGCTCGGCGGCCTCGATCAACTCCAGCGTCCGCCGTACGCTCGTCTCGCCCGCCGCGGGCGGCTCCGGCAGCGTGAGCTGCTCGGTCCTGACCGTGGTCCTCTGGTACATCGCGCCCTGCGTGAGGTCGAGCACCGCGGGGCCGAACTTGCCGGTGCTCGCCGCGAGCACCGCCTGCCGGACGGCCAGCGGCAGGTCCTCGCCGTCGACGACGCGCTTGATGTACTTCGACAGGGGCTTGAGCGCCGGATACAGCTCGGTCGCGTCCTGCAGGATGTCCCGCATGTCCCACGCCGCCGCGCTCTCGATCAGCATGAGAACCAGGGGGGTGGAGTCGAGCTTGGACGCGTACACGACCGGCGAGGCGTGCAGCGCGCCGACGCACCACGTGAGCGCCGCGGAGGCGGCCCGCCGCTTCACGCGGTTGTAGCCGTAGGACATCCACGCCGCGGACAGCTCGTTGCGCGCGTTGAAGTCCTTCATGCCGTGCTCGGTGATGCTGCGCTCCAGGCTGGTGGACACGCCGCCCGTGTAGCCGAAGACGTACTCGACCCCGCACGCGGTGAGCGTCTCCACGACAGCGACCGATCCCTCCCGGAACGGCAACCGGGCGCCCGACCCGACGCGCACGCCCTCCACCGGGGCTCGCTCCTTGAACGGCCCGACGCCCAGCTCGACATGGCCCAGGAGAATGTCGCCCTCGACCTCCGCCTCGAAATGAAGCGGGGCCGGGTTGCTGCCGACGGCGACGGTCCAGGACAGGCGCCGCCCCTTGATGTCTCCCTCGCCGGTGCTGGAGCCCTCCGGGGTCTCGAACCGCACCGACAGCGAGTCGCCGTCCGGGGTCAGGGTGAGCACACCGCTCCGCGGCGGGAACGCCCCCGGGCGCAGGGTGAGGTCCCACGTGCCACCGATCCGCGTCGCGGCCTCGTCAGCAGTTGTCATCGAATGCTCCTCCACGTGCCTCGGGTCGGCGGATCTCAGGTCTGGGTGGTGCCGCGCAGCCGGTCGCGCAGTTCGCCGCGGCGGATCTTGCCCGACACGGTCTTGGGCAGATCACTGACGAAGTGGATCCGGCGTGGGTATTTGTAAGGGGCGGTCAGGCGCTTGACGTGGTCCTGCAGTTCCTCGGCGAGCTGCGGTGAAGGGGCGGCGTCGGGGTGCAGGATCACGAACGCGGTGACGATCTGGGTCCGGTCGGGGTCGTCCTGTCCGACGACCGCGGCCTCGATGACGGCCGGATGTTCGACGAGCGCCGATTCGACCTCGAACGGGCCGATGCGGTATGCCGAGGACGTGATCACATCGTCCTGCCGGCCTTCGAACCAGAAGTAGCCGTCCTCGTCACGGCGGGCCTTGTCGCCGGTGAAGTACCAGCCGTTGGTGAACGCGGCCGCGGTGGCGTCGGGATCGCGCCAGTAGCCGGTGAACAGCCCGGCCGGCCGCTCGGGCTCCACCCGGATGGCGACGTTGCCCTCATCGCCCACGGACACACGCGTGCCATCGTCGTCGACCACGTCGACGTCGAACCCGGGAACGGGTTTGCCCATCGACCCGCTGCGTACCGGCAGGCAGCGGAAGTTGGCGAGCACGTTGACCGTCTCGGTCTGGCCGTAGCCGTCGTGGACGACCAGCCCGCGCGTGCCCTCTTCCCAGATCCGGATCACCTCGGGGTTGAGCGGTTCGCCGGCCGAGACGCAGTGGCGCAGCCGGGAGAGGTCGTAGCTCGCGAGATCGGCGACGACCAGCGAGCGGTACAGGGTCGGCGGCGCGCAGAGTGTCGTGACTCCGTGGCGCTCGATCGTGTCGAGGATCAGATCGGGGTCGGACTTGCCCAGGTCCATCTCCAGGATGGTCGCGCCCTGTGCCCACTGCCCGAAGAGCTTGCTCCACGCGGCCTTCGCCCACCCGGTGTCCGACAGGGTCCAGTGCAGGTCCCCGGGCCGGAGGTCCTGCCAGTAGCGGGCCGTGACCAGGTGGCCGAGCCCGAAGCTGGCCTGGGTGTGCGCGACCATCTTGGGGTACGAGACCGTGCCGGACGTGAAGTAGACGAGCATCATGTCGTCGGCGGCGGTCGGGTCAGCCGGCGTCGACCCGTCCGACGCCCGCGCCAGCAGCCCGTCCATCGTGTGCCAGCCGGCGGACGGCGCGGTCCCGACGACGATGCGGTGTGCGAGCGTCGGCATTCGATCGGTGAGCTTGTCGACCTTGACCGCCCCGTCGGTGTCCGTGACGACCGCGACGGCTTCCGCCCGGTCGACGCGGTACTCGATGTCACGGGAGGTCAGCTGCGGGGTGCCGGGGACGGGGACGGCGCCGATCCGGATGGCGCCGAGCAGGGCGATGTACCACTCGGCGATCCGAGGCAGCATCACGAAGATCCGCTCGCCCTTGCCGACACCGATCCCGGCGAGGGCATGTCCCATGCGCCGACTGGCCAGGTTGAGTTCGCGGAAGGTGTACGACGAGGCGACCCCGCCGTCGCGGCGCAGTGTCACCAGGGCGAGTTCGTCGGGGCTCTGCTGCGCCCGGCGCTCGAGGATGTCCAGGACGGCGTTGAACCGCTGTGGAACCTCCCAGCGAAACCGGGCCCGCTCGGCGTCGTAGTCCGACATGTTGGGGACGGCATCCCGCCCCGGACGTTTCACCGGCATACGCTGTCTCTCCTCCCGGCGAGCTGTCCCGCCAGCTCCCTTGGCTGCGGTGATCCGAGGCTCGCCCGGCGGGTTCATCGCCGTAAACCCCCCAAAGGAAGCGCCCTGTGCCCTACCTTCGGACGCTGGTGACGGCCGTGACGCGGTCCTAGCCTCGCAGGGTGTCCCCCGGCCGGTCCGGGCACGATGTGCGCCTGTCGGAGGCCGTCGTGCGTCCGCACCCGGGGGCCGGTCAACCCCGAGGTCACCGTGGAGGACAAAGTGAGCGCGGACGAGTTTCGTTTCGATGGACGAGTGGCGATCGTGACCGGCGCGGGCAGCAACCCCGGGCTCGGACGGTCGTACGCGATGCTTCTGGCATCGCGGGGGGCGAAGGTCGTGGTCAACGATCTCGGTGTCGGTCCCGACGGGCGCGGGCAGATCGGCCCGGGTGCCGAGGCGGTGGTCGAGGAGATCCGCAAGGCCGGCGGCGAGGCTGTCGGTGACGGCCACTCGGTGGCCGAGCGTGACGGCGCGCGGGCGATCGTGGACACCGCGCTCGACGCCTGGGGCCGGGTCGACATCCTGATCAACAACGCCGGCATCGCACCGTTCGCGAGGTTCGACGAGATCACCGACCAGGACATCGAACGCGTCGTCGGCGTCCACCTCATGGGTCACATATGGATGACCCGTGCCGCCTGGCCGCACATGACCGCGCAGAACTACGGGCGCCTGGTCAACGTCAGTTCGGGCGTCGGGCTCGCCGGGTTGCCCACCCAGTCGATCTACGCCGCCGCCAAGCTCGGCGTCGTGGGGCTGACCCGCTCACTGGCGGCCGAGGGAGCGAAGCACGGGATCAGGGCGAACGCCATCTCGCCCTACGCCGACACCGTGGCTCTGCAGACCATGCTCACCGCCGAGGCCAGCAAGCAGAACCAGGCAGCGGGGCTGACCCCCGACGTCGTAGCGCCGGTCGCGGCATGGCTCGCCCACGAGGACTGCACGATCACCGGCAAGGTGATCGAATCGGCCGCCGGCTCCTTCAACGAGGCGTTCATCAGCCAGACCACCGCTACACCGCCGAACCCGGACCTGACGCCCGAGGACGTGGCAGCCGCGATGGAGGGCGCACTCGACCGCACGGGAGCAATCCCCTATCGCGACGGCGGCGACTTCATCTACGACATGATCAAGCCGTACGAGACGACACCACGGACCGCATGAGGACCTTCGGCAGGTGACGCTGCTGAGCCCGCACCGGACGAGCTGACGGTGCGGGCTCTTCTGCTGCTGTCGGCACAGGGAACATCCTCGTCAGGATGACGCCAGTGCCTCGCTCCAGCGCTGCCACCAGCGCCGCTGGTTCCTCTCGCCGTAGACAGAGGTGCTGGCCTCGCCGGGCCCCATCCAGTCGGGCCTGGGCTTGTAGTCGCTCATTCCGTCCAGGCCCATCTGGAAGTTGAGCTTCATGTCCTG
>NZ_JBHYWD010000037.1:0-79364 GCF_042751305.1 Streptomyces hokutonensis | reverse complement strand
CGCGGGGGGGTTGATCGGCGGCCGATTATAGCGCGGCCTATCAGCAGTGATGGAGGCCGCTGTCCGCCCCGCCGCAGGTCCACCCCCCCCTGCCGGCGGGGCCGCCGCCGCCCCCCCCCGCCCCGCCCGACCAGCCACCCACCCCGAAGGAGCACCGGAATGGCCAGCATCGCCCGCCCCACCCGCATTGGCGTCATCAGCAACGGCGTCCTCACCGAGGACGGCAACCCGTTCAACCTGAAGTTCGCCGTCCTCACCGCACAGCCCGGCGACGTCCTCGACGACGTCATCACCTCGAACTACGTCGTGGGTGACGCCCTGTACCGCACCGGTGTGGTCGTCGACCCCGACGGGCGCGGACTCGGGGTCGCCTGGCCCGCCGAGCTGAGCGACCCGGTCCAGGGCCGCGCCATGGTGCGCTCCGCCGGCGAGGCCGCCGCCGTCATCCACGCGACGGTCGGCCCCGGCCCGAACTGGTTCACCATCAGAGGCGTTAGCTACGAGCGGGAGACCATGGACCGCGTCCGCGCGGCCATCCTCAACGGCGGCTACAGCTGGCCCGAGGGCCGCGTCACGCTCTCGGTTGAGACCGTCATCGGCCGCTCGCTGGACGCCGCGCACGACCTCGCCATCGCCTGCGCGATCCTCGGCGCGGCCGGCCACTACAGCCCGGCCGCGATGAACGAGGTCGCGTTCGTCGGCGAGCTGGGCCTCGACGGGCGCGTGCGGCCCGTGGCCGACGTCAACGACGCCGCCCGCGCCGCCATCGCCAGCGGCTGCACGACTGTGCTCGTGCCCGACGCCAACATGAGCGACTTCGACACCGCCGGGATCGGCGTCTACGGCGTGGCCAGCGTCGACCAGGCCGTGAAGGTCCTCCAGACCTTCGTACGCGCCAACTCCTGACCACCGTCCAGGGCCGGGGGGCAGGCAGCGCCCCCGGCCCCACCTCGACCACCCCACCCGCGGAAGGAACCGCCCCACATGACCAGCAAGGCCTTCTGGAGCGAGTACTTCGAGGACGCCTACCGAGAGGCCGGCGTCAAGCGGCGCGAGCTCCTCGACCGCGGCCTGCTCCTCATCGCCCACCTGATCCGCGAGGAACTGTCCACCGCCACCGCCACCGCCATCACCGTCAACGGCAGTGTGCTCACCACCGTCTGGGACCGCGAGGACGTCATTTGGCGGTTCAACAACGAGACGAGCGACAAGCTGAGCGGCGCAACCCTGCGACACATCCGGGACACGCTCCTCGACATGCGCAGCTTCCACACCACCGCCTCACTCCTCGCAGCCGACTGGAAGCAGGTCCCGGACCTGCTCGACACGCTGCATGTCGCTCTGCCCGCCGATCCCGACCGGGACCAGGAGCAGGACGCCGCCCCTGCCGCCGACGACCGGCCGCACGGGAAGCCGGGGGAGGACGCAGGGAACTGCGCCCAGTGCCGACGACCGCTCATCTGGGACCGGACCGGTAAGCGTGTGAACGACGAGTGGGGCGAGTACATCTGCTCCGGCCCCCGCCCGGGAGGCACCGCCTCCGCCGTCCACCTCCTGGCCGCGCCAGAGACGGCCACGGCATAGCCGTCAGCAGGTGAGGGCCGGGGAGCAGGCAGCGCCCCCCGGCCCTCACTGCGGATCTAAGCACCCCAACCCCCAAGCCCTCCACCACCCCAAGCGGAAGCCCCCAGGCCCTCCAAGAGACCCACACGGCCCCCACGGTGCACACTTCCGCCCCCACCAGCCCAGGAGCGTCCCCGATGGCTACGGCACAGCTGGCGTTCGACCTGCCCGGCTTCGGGTCGGACGTCCCCGACCTCGCCTCCTACGACTGGCTCATCGCGAACATCTCGGGCGGCAAGGACTCGATCGCGATGCTCTACGAGCTGTTCTGGGCCGCCCGCGACGCCGGCGTCCTGGACCGCATCGTGTGCGTGCACGCCGACCTGGGCTCCGCCGAGTGGGAGGGCACGAAGGAGCTGGCCGCCGAGCACGCCGCCTACTACGGGCTGCGGTTCGAAGTCGTCGCCCGCAACGGCGGCGACCTCATCGACCGGATCGAAGAGCGCGGCATGTTCCCCGACGCCGACAACAGATGGTGCACGTCGGACTTCAAGCGCGGCCCAGTCCGCACCCTGATGACCCGCCTCGTCCAGGAATCACGGGACGCCGGGCACACCGGCCGCGTCCGCATCCTCAACGTCATGGGCATCCGCGCCGATGAGTCCCCGACCCGCCGCAAGCTCCTCGCCTTCACCCACGAAGGAGCCTGGACGTGCCCCTGCGACGCATGCGTACCGCGCCGCGCCAAAGCTGAGGAGTACAAGGCCCGCAAGCAGCCCGTACCGAAGGGCGTCGGCCCCGGCTGGGGCGCCTCGAACACACTGCGCCACGTCGACGTCTGGTACCCGGTGCACGCATGGTCGGAGATCGATGTGTGGGCAGCCGTCGAAGCGTCCGGCCTGCGCAAGCACCCCGCTTACCTGGCTGGCATGCCCAGGTTGAGCTGCATGTTCTGCGTCCTAGCGTCCAAGTCGGCGCTCGTGCTGTCGGCCCAGCTCAACCCGGAGCCCGCTGCCCGACTCGCCCGCATCGAGAAGAAGATCGGGCACCGCTTCCGCAACGACCTGTCCATGGCCGAGATCATCGCGGAGGCCGAACGGTCCCCGCGCATCGAAGCAGCCGCCTGCTGGCAGGGCTAGCCGATGCCTCGCCCCATTTAAGTTCTTGATCCGTTGCAGCTCCATCCGTAACGTCCGGATCGGCCGGTCGCCGCGACGACCGCCACCCGCGCTGGTGCGTGTAACTGCAACACGCCCCGACTTCCAGTCGGGGGATCCAGGTGCAAGTCCTGGCCGGCGCTCCACGAAGGCCCCACCCAAGCCCCCGGGTGGGGCCCTTCGCATTCCGCGCGAACGCTGACAATTGGCCGACGAAACCGCAGGTGAGACCTGCCCCGTCGGATTCAGTTGGAGCGGCCCATGTTCCACGGCTCGATACCCGCGCCCCTCCGTTCGATCATCTACGAGCACGCCGGGACCTGGCCCGGCGAGGACATCTACGTCGGCTGCTCCGGGAACTTCACGATCGAACGCGTGCTGCACGCCCGGTTCGGGGACTCCCGGCGCGTCCACGGCAACGACATCCAGGCGTACTCGTGCGCACTCGGCTGGTACCTCGCCGGTGACGACCTCAACTACACCTTGCGCGAGGAGTACGAGGAGCCCCTCGGCTGGCTCAAGCCCTACCTGGAGGACCGCACCGACCTCCTCGCCACCCTCATGCTCGGCACCCGGTTCCTCCAGTACGTCGGGAAGGACGGCGCCTACTACCGGCGGATGATGGACGCGACCCGCGACCAGTGGGAGCGGATGCACGACAAGACCGCCACCAAGCTGCGGAACCTGGAGACCCGGCTCGGCTCGTTCTTCCCGGGCGACGTCCGCGACTACCTCGACCAGGTGGCCGCCGACGCGCCGGTGGTGATGTTCCCCCCGTTCTACGCGGCCGACTATCAGGCCCAGTTCGCGCCGATCGACGCCGCCTTCCACTGGCCCGAGCCGTCGTTCGACGAGCTGACCGAGGACGGCAAGGAACGCATCATCGAGCAGGTCCAGGACCGGCCCAACTGGGTCCTCGGCCTGCACATCGAACGCCCCGAGCTGCGGGACAAGCTCGCCGGCGTCGTCCAGACCGCGAACCGCGGCCTCCCGATCTACGTGTACGCCGCCGCCGGGCCGCGCCGCATCGTCCGCCCCCGGCAGCCCGTCGAACCGATCCCCATGCCGAAGATCGGCCAGGACGAGGAACTCGGCGACCGCATGACCCTGCACATCCTCACCGGCGGGCAGTTCGCAGGCATCCGCTCGCAGTTCATGTCGAAGACCATCAAGCCCGGCAGTCCGCTCATCGCGTGCGGGGTCGCCGTCGACGGGAAGCTGATCGGCGCGTTCGCGTACCTGCCGCCGAAGTTCGACCCGAACACCGCCTACCTGATGTCGGACTTCCCGGTGTCGTGGACCCGCTACCGGCGCCTCGCGAAGCTCATCGTCATGGCGGCCTCCACGAAGGAGGCGCAGCTCCTCGTCCAGCGCTCCCTGTCGAAGCGGATCGACGGCTGGGCCACCACCGCGTTCACCGACCGGCCCAACAGCGCGAAGTACGGGCGCGGCATCCCCGGCGTGAAGCTCCAGAAGCGCACCGAAGCGTCCAGCAAAGACCCGGGCGACGGCATCCACCGCTACCAGCTCCAGTACGGCGGCCCCATCGGCGCCTACGACCTGACCGAAGCCCTCACCCTCTGGAAGACCAAGCACGGCAAGGACATGCGATGACCACCAGCACCGACAGCCGCATCCGGCCCCGCCTCGTCCAGCGCGACCCGCGCACGCTCACGCGCCTCGCCGTCAACGCGCACTACCAGACCAAGGAGGAGTACGACCGGCTCGTAGCGAACATCAAGGCCGACGGCTGCCTCACCTCCGTGCCGCTGATCTACGGGGCCGGCGAATACGCGGAGGGCGCCGAGCTCATCGTGTCCGGCAACCACCGCTGCGACGCCGCCGTGGAAGCCGGCCTCGACGAGATCACCTGCCTCCTCATCGACGACCCGCAGGAGAAGGACCAGCTGATCGCCCGGCAGCTGTCGCACAATGCGATCACCGGCAAGGACGACCCGGCCACCCTCCAGCAGCTGTACGACCAGATCGAAGACGTCGACTGGCGGGCCTACTCCGGTCTCGACGACGCACAGCTTCAGCTCCTCGCCGAAGTGAGCCCCGAAGGCCTGTCGGAGGCGAACCTGGACTTCGCCACCGTGAGCCTGATCTTCCTGCCCGCCGAGCTGGAAGCCGCCCGCGAAGCGTTCGAGCAGGCCCGCCTCGGACAGAACGAGTCCTGGCTCGCCGCACGCGCCGACTACCAGCAGACCTTGGACACGCTCGTCTCCACCCACGCCGCGCACAAGGTCGGCAACGTCGCCACCGCCCTCCACGCCATCCTCGCCATCGTCGAACGCCACCTCGACGAACTCGCCGAGGGCTACACCGCCCCCGACGGCACCCACCTCCACTCCGGGCAGGTCGGCCTGGAGACCGTCCTCGGCACCCGCACACTCCCAGCTCCTGCGGCCGTCACCATCAACAAGGCCATCGCCGCGGCGGAAGGCCGAGGAGAGATCGAGCAGGGGCAGGGCTGGCGGCTCCTCGAACGCCTCGCCGGCGAATACCTCTCCGGCCCAAACCACGTCCCGAGCGACCCGTCATGAACGCCGTCGGCATCCAGTTCGTAGGCGGACCAGCAGACGGGCAACTCCTCACCATCCCCGGAGACCCCTTCAACCCGCCCCACACCTACGAACTCCGCAACATCCACGGCCACCGCCTCATCCACCGACGCCACGTGAACCCCGGAGACGACGGACCCCTCTGGCACTACCACTACGAAGGCACCGCACGACGGGAGGAACGGGCCACATGACCACCCGTCCACCCATCACCCTCAGCCCCGAACTCGACCCGTGGGAACGTCAGCCCAACGAGACCCCCCACAAACACGGACAGTTCACCGCGTACAGGGACCTCGGCAGGACCCGCACCCTGACCGAAGCCGCACAGAGGCTGACACTCGCGTACGGGCACGTGAGGAACCTCGCCGCCCAGTACCGGTGGCGTGAGCGCGTCGAGGCCTACGACCGGCACCTGGACCGCCAGTACGAGGCGATGTGGCTGGAGGAGCGGCGGAAGGCGGCTGAGACCGACGCGAAGATCCTGGGCGCGGCGATCGGCAAGCTCGCCCAGCGGCTGACGACGCTGAACGCGGCCGAGCTGTCGGCCGGCGACTTCATCCGGCTGATGGATGTGGCCATGCGGCACCGGCGCGTCCTGTTCGGCGACCCCACGGAGACGATCGCCGTCACCGGCGAGGGCACGAACGCGCTGGCGCACCAGTTCGCCGAGTTCGCGCAGATGCCGCCGGAGCAGCGGCGTGCCCGGCTCGGGGAGCTGGCGGCGTCGGTGAACCAGCGGATCAAGGCCGTGGACGGCGGCGACGACGAGGACGAGGAGGAGTAGCCCGTGACGACGGCCGTGGACGAGCTGGAGCACCTGGACGACGCCGAGGTCTATCGGCAGCTGGAGGCCGCACGCAGGGCCATGAGCCAAGACCTGCTGCGGGACCCGGTGACGCTCGCCCGCGGCCTCGACCGCCGGTTCCGGATGCGCCCGCACTTCCAGGTCATCGGCGACGCCCTGGCGGAGGTCGGGCGCGGCGAAGTAGACCGGCTGCTGATCCTGACCCCGCCGCAGGTCGGCAAGTCCACGACGGTCGCCGAGTGGTTCCCGTACTGGTGGCTGTGCAAGTACCCGATCGACAAGGTCGCGGTCACCTCGTACGGCGACGACCTGGCGCTGCGGCGCGGCAAGAAGATCCGCTCGTACGTCGAGGAGTACGGCGACGAGTGGGACCTGCGGATGAAGCCCGGCTCGGGGGCGATGCAGGACTGGGAGGTCACCGCGGGCGGCGGTGTCCGCTCCGTGTCCGTGGGGCGGGGCCTGACCGGCTTCGACGTCAACCTGTTGATCGTCGACGACCCGCACAAGGACCGCGCCGACGCCGAGTCGGAGGCCTCCCGCCGCGCCCTGCACGACTGGTACTCCTCGGCGGCCCTGTCCCGCCTCCAGCCCGACCGCAGCGCCGTGGTGGCGATCCAGACCCGCTGGCATCCCGATGACTTCGCCGGCCGCCGCATCCAGGAAGAGGGCCGGATTGAGGACGGCGGCCGGTGGAAGGTCGTCCACCTCCCCGCGGTCGCCGACCCCAAGTTCGGCCCGGACCCGCTTGGCCGCGCCCCGGGCGAGCCGCTGCCGCACCCGAAGATCCCCACCCGTGCCGTCGCCAGGCGGAAGGCGTGGTGGGCGCAGAAGAAGGCCACGTCGATCGTCCGGGACTGGCACGCCCTCTACCAGGGCGACCCCCAGCCTGCTGAAGGAGCGCTCGTGTCGGAGGAACTGCTGCGCCTGCTGCGGGACACCACCACCCCCGTGGAGCCGCAGAAGATCGCCGTGTCGATCGACCCCTCCGGCGGCGGCCGTGACGTCGCCGGCGTCATCGGCGGGTTCCTCGGCGACGACGGCCGCGTGTGGGTCACCGACGACGTCTCCGCCGCCATGTCGTCGGCCGAGTGGTCCATGGCCGCATGTCGGCTCGCCTACCGAACGAACGCGTCGATCATCTACGTCGAGTGGAACTTCGGCCGCGACATGTGTGTCCTGGCGATCCAGACGTCGTGGGAGAAGCTCCAGAACGACGGCGAGATACCCAAGAATGTGCTGATGCCGGCGATCCTCCCGGTGCGGGCCAAGCAGGGGAAGCTGCTGCGGGCGGAGCCGATCGCCCAGCAGATGGTGCAGGACAAGGTGCGCTTCCGGGGCCTGTTCCCCGACTTGGAGCGCGAGTGGGCGACGTGGCAGCCCACCGACCCCGACAGCCCCGGCCGGATCGACGCCTCCTGTGTCCTCGTGTACGGGCTCATCCCGGAGGCGAACGCGGGCGCCATCGTCCACGCCCCGCTCCCACAGGCCCCACAGGGCGGCGGAGCGGCCCGCGCCGGGATACCGGGCAGTGTGCAGCCCAACCGGCCGGCATCCCCCTACGGCCGCCGCATCGGCCGGTAGCGGCGTGCTTCCCGTAGGGCGCTAGCTCGGTCACAGTGAGTGCATGGCGGACGGAGCGGCAATCTCTAGTCTCATCAGCGGGATCGGCGGCGCGCTGATCGGTGGTTTGGCCGGTGTGTACGGGCCGGGCCGAATCGACAAAAGGCGGCGTCGGCACGAGAGCGAGATGGAACGCATACGGAGGTTCCACGAGGACGAGCGCCGACGGGGCGAGATCGCGGCGGAGAACCTCAAGACACATGCGGAAGCATCACAGCGTGTTCAGGACTGGTACCGCCTCGTGGCATGGACGATTCAGGACCTTGAGGCGGGCAGGGCGGTTGACGTAACTGCGTATGACGAGAAGGCCGAACCAGCACTCCAGGCGGTCGTCAAAGCTGTCTCTTTGGTCAACTTCGATCCACGACTCGGCAGCATGCTCGATGCCCCGCTCGCGAATTCGGCACCTCACACAGGCGGGAACCGGCAGTCCGTGACCGTGATGATGAACGAGCTCACTCGGGAGCTGAGGGCGTGCGTCCTTGCCTCGGACATCAACTTCGACAGCGCCGGGCTCAGCGGCAGCGCGAGAGCAATCCGCGATTCGCTGGTCGAGTTCCTTTCCAACGAGCGCCAGATATTCATTGGCCGGGGCACGCAGATGAACTTCGCCCCCATCAGGTTCGCGCCTTCACGACATCAGGGATGACACTGGTGGGCGTGAAGATGCCGCGTGTGGAGTGCGCAAGCTGTGGCCGGGGCGTCGCGGCCGGAATGGTCGCCGGGCGGCCCGGCAAGGGCCGCGTGTGGCGTCACGACCCGCCCGGCCGGCGCCGCCTGTACGACGATTCCCTCGTGTCCTGCCCTGGCTCGCTGCGCATCGTGGACCTGCCGCTGCCCGCCCGGCAGTTGGAGTTCACCGAGCCCGAAACCCAGCCGGACGGCATCGATACCATGCCGCTGTTCTGACCGTCCCGCAGCGCCCCGGTTCGGGGTTGCCCGCCGGTGTGCGTGTCTAAGATGCCCGATTTGCTGCGCGCAGTGCGTACCACTGCGCGATACTGCGCGCAGTAACATGGCCGCCGTTCTTGACCTGGGGAATCTCCACGGAGGCGGCCTGTGATCTCTCTGCCCGTGCTCGCACTGCTCGGCTTCGCCGCCTACCGGGCGACGCAGCTCGGCGTACACGACAGCATCCTGAACGGCGCGCGGCAGCGTCTCGGCGCCTGGCACGCCTCCAAGGTCGACTCCAAGGCCCGCGCGTTCGTGGTGCAGCTCGTCAGCTGCATCTACTGCCTCGGCTACTGGCTCAGTGGCGTGACGCTCCTCGTGTACCTGCTGGCCACCGACAGCTGGGGCGACGCCCCGTGGATCGTCCACGGCATCGAATGGTTCGCCGTCGCCGGCGTGCAGGCCCTCCTCAACCGCCGCGACGACACGCTGGACGCCTGACCGTGCCCCGCCAGCTCACCGCGGCCGCCGCCCGCTACAGCGTCAAGACCGCCAGCCTCCGCAAGGGCGGCGGCACCAACAACGCGTGGCAGGAAGAGGCGTGGCGGTTCTTCAAGGAAGTCCCCGAGGTCCGCTTCTCCGGCACGTGGGTCGGCAACGCCATGTCCGGCGCGACCCTGTTCGCCGGGCGTCGCGCCGATGACGGCACGATCGAACGCGCCCCCGACAACCACCCGGCATCGGAGATCGTCCGGGAGATCGCGGGCGGCCCGGACGGTCAGTCCACGATCCTCGGCGACTTCGGCCCGCACCTCGTCGTCGCCGGAGAGGGCTGGATCGTCGTCCGCCCCACCACTGACAAGACGAACCTGGTCGACGGCTACGACTGGCGGGTCCTGTCCACGCGTGAGGTGAAGCAGCAGGGCGGCGGGAAGCTGACCGCCGAGATCGACGGCGAAGAGGTGGCGATCCCCCCGTACGACCCGGACGCCCCGGCGGACCCGCTGGCGCCGATCGCGATACGCGTGTGGAAGCCGTCCCCCGACCGGCACATCGAGGCCGACAGCCCGGTCCGCTCCAGCCTCACCCTGCTGGAAGAACTCCAGCTGCTGAACGCGGCCGTCGCCGCTATCGCCCGTTCCCGCATCACCGGCCGTGGCGTGCTCCTCGTCCCCAAGGGCACCAGGTTCCCCACCTCACCCGGGACGGCCGGCGACGCCGAGGACGACCTGCTGGAGGTGTTCCTCGAGGTCGCCTCGACCGCGATCCGTGAACCCGACTCGGCTGCGGCGACGGTGCCGATCATCCTGGAAGTGCCGTCCGAGGTGATCAGCGACATCAAGTGGATGTCGTTCGAGTCGAACTTCGACGAACTCGCCCTGAAACTCCGCGACGAGGCGATCAGGCGTTTCGCGAACGGCCTGGAAATCCCGGCAGAGATCTTGCTGGGCCTCTCGGACGCCAACCATTGGTCAGCCTGGCAGATATCCGCCGAGGCTGTCCGCCTCGGCGTCGAGCCGCGTCTCGCGCTCGTCGCGTACGCCCTCACCACCCAGTGGCTGCGCCCCCTCCTGGAGGACGAGGACCTGGAGGACGCCGACGAGTGGCTCGTCTGGTACGACACCAGCCAGCTCCGCGTCCAGGCCAACCGCGCCCAGACCGCCCTCGAAGCGTTCCAAGCCGGCCTGATCTCCGCCGCTGCCGCCCGCCGTGAAACCGGCTTCGACGAGGCCGACGCCCCCACAAAGGCCGAGACGGCAGCGCGCGAGGACACCACCAACGCCACCGCGGACAACACCGCAGAGGAGACGCCGAGCAACGTGACGACCCTGCCTGTGGGAGAGACCACCAGCATCCCGGACACCCTCCCCGCCTCCGCCGCCCACCCGGAACGCGTCCTCGCCGCCGTCGACGGCCTGATCTGGGCCGCCCTCCAAGCCGCCGGGGAACGCCTCCGGAACAAGCCCGCGTGCCCCCGTAGCGAACGCGCCCGCGCCCGCGAGATCGTCCCCGCCGAGCTGCACACCGTGTTCCCCGTCGAGTCGGACATGATCGACGCCTGGCATCTCCTCGACGGTGCGTGGGCCCGCGTCCCCGAGATCGCCCGCCGCTACGGCCTCAACCCCCAATGCCTCACGAGCATCCTCGACGACTACGCGCGGGCCCTGATCGCCGCCCGGCATCCGCACACCTACGAGGACACGGCCCGGGTGCTGCGCGCCCCGTGCCTCGTCGAGGCCGCGTGAACAGCCGGGAAGCACGCGACACCACCGTCACCGTGGCCACCGGCCGGCCACGGCCCACCTGGTGCCCGCACTGCAAGGCCAACACAGGCCTCGCCGTCGACGTGTACGCGCTGTTTCCCACCGGCGTGACGTACGTGACCACCGTCGCCGTCTGCGAGATCTGCGACGACCCCGACGATCCGGAGGTGAACCGTGGCTGACACGCCCGAACAGGGGCTCGCCGCAGCGGAAGTATCCATCGCCGAAGAGGTGCGCGCCGTCCTGGACGACGTCGCCAACCAGATAGCGGGCGAGCTGGCCGACGCGACGGAAATCGTCGCCGCCCGGTTCTCCCTCACCCGCATCGGCCGCATGTGGACCGCCCGGATGCCGCGCATCCTGCGGCGGCTCCTCGGCGCTGCCGAGACCGCAGCACAGCAGGCCGCCGACGACGTGCACGCCGAACTGCCCGACGGCTGGGACGACCTCCCCGGACGGCAGGAACGCGGGGACGAGCTGCCCGCCTCGCTCGGCTCGTACGTCACCGACACCGAACACCTGCTCCGTGCGGTCGGTGACCGGCTCACCCAGGCCGCTGTCGCCGAACTCGCCGCCGGACTCGACAACGGTGAGGACATCGCCCAGCTGCGGGCCAGGCTGCGCGCCCTGTTCTCCCAAGACGGGGAGCAGCTCGGCGAGATGCGGGAGGAGCGCATCGCCCGCACCGAAGCCACCCGGGCGTGGAACGCCGCCACCCTCGCCGCAGCGGAAGACCTCACCACCGAGGACCGGCCGCTGGTGAAGCAGTGGCAGACCCGCCGTGACGCCCGAGTCCGGGACGCTCACGACGCCGTGGACGGACAGCTCCGCCTCCTCGATGAGGCGTTCACCGTCGCCGGCGTGGCCATGCACTACCCCGGCGACCCGACCGCCCCGCCGCAGCTCACCGTCAACTGCCGGTGCATCCTGCGATTGGCGCCAGAACAGCGAGCCGCAGCCGCAGAAATTCAGGACCGCTTCCGGGACACATTTTCAGATCGAAGGCACGGCGGCGCATCGCTGCTGGATCAGCTGACGGCGACCCTGCGTTCGGAGCTGGCCCGCGCGGGCATCGACAGCCCGGAGCAGTACAGCGTCGCCTGGGACAGCCGCCCCCTCAACGTCACCGCAGCAGCAGCCGCCCACACCGGCGCCATGATCGCCCTGCTTCTCTCCGACGACGACGCACAGCGCCTGGCCCTCGAAGACGGCGAACCGGCCGGCGAGCTGCACTGCACGCTGATGTTCCTCGGCAAGGGCGACGACTGGAACACCGAGCAGCGCGCCGCCCTCGTCGCCGCGATGCGCGACTACGCCCCGAACGCACCCATCGCAGCACGGGCGTTCGGGATCGCCCACTGGAACCCGCACGGCGATGACCCGGTGTGGGTGTGGAACCTGGGCGACAACCGGGAGGACCGCCACCCGGGCGGCCCCGACCTGCAAGACGCCCGGGTTGCCGCCGTGTACGCCGTCGAAGACGCCCACGAGGCCAGCACGCTGCCCGAGATCCCCGCACAGCACTCGCCGTGGCAGCCCCACGTCACCGCGGTCTACGACGCATCCCCGGAACGCTTCCACGACCTCGTGGAACACGTCGGCCCCGTCACCTTCGACCGGATCCGCGTCGCGTTCGCCGGCGAGCACTTCGACATCCCGCTCGGCCCCGCAGAGGAGGAACCCCCCATGGCCACCCCCACCCAGGCAGAAGCCGAACCGCCCCCGCCGCAGGTCCGCACCTGGTCCACCCCCGACGGTGCCGCCCTCGCTTTCGAGAACCAGCAGACCGGCGACGGCCGGATCTTCACCCGGGGCGCCCTGTACTGGGACGGTGCCGGGCCGTGGCCGCTCCAGTACGCGGAAGCCATGGGGCAGGGCCACGACGGTGCAGAGCTGGCCGGGTCGATCCACACGCTCGGCCGTAGAGGCGACGACATCACCGGCAGCGGCAGCCTGTACCTGACGCAGCCCGCCGGATCGGACGCCGTGCTGCTGCTGGAGCAGGAAGCACCCCTCGGGGTGTCCGTCGACCTCGACGACGTCGACGTTCAGCTCGTCGACACGACCGCCACCCTCGACGACGAAGCCGACGTCCCGATGCTGGCGGCGTCGTTCGCGTCGGCCAGCGTCATGCGCCTCGACGACGGCACGTGGATGATCAGCGGCCGGGAACGCGGCGAGTGGACCGCGTCAGGCATCGAGATGGCGCACAGCGCCCGCACCACGATGCTCTTCACCAGCTCCGGCGGCACCATCACCGCGGCGACCGCGCGCCGCGTGTTTGGCGACCAGCTCACCGCGGCCGCCGGCGAAGCCGACCCGAACGGCGGCGTCATCTTCCACGAGGAGAAGTCCGGCGACTACCTGGTTCGGATCACCCGGGCCCGGCTGCGCGGGGCCACCCTCGTGTCGATGCCCGCCTACGACAAGGCCCGCATCGTCCTCGACCCGCCCGACGAACAGACCGCATCCGCGCCCGTGCTGGTGGCGTCCTCCAGCGACGGCCACGAGCGCGTCGTCACCTACGTTCGTACCTCGCCGACACCGGTTGGCCCGCGACACCTGTCCGACAAGCTCGGCATGAGCCTCGACCAGGTCCACGCCCACCTCAACCGGGCCCTGGAGGCCGGCAGCGTCGTACGGATCGCCCGAGGACTCTACGTCGGCGCGTCCACCCTCCCCGAAGGCCCGATCACAGCCGCCGCGCCCGACGACACGGAACCCGGCCCGCTCTCAGCGGATGAGGCGACGGCCGCCGCAGCCCTCGACGCCCTGTACGAGGAGCGCGGCGCCGACATCGTCGCCTCCGCCTGGCAGGTGCTGCAGACCGAAGATCCGATGCCCGCCGCCTGGTTCCGTGAGCCGACCCCCGAGGAGCTGCCCCCGGGGAGCGGCGGCGTCCACATCGACGGCGGCCGGGCGTACGGCTGGGTCGCCCAGCGCGGTGTGCCGCACGCCACGCACGGCCGGAAGGTCACCATCGAGAAACTCGCCCAGCGCGGCCTGGACTTGTCTCACTTCCTTCGGAGCAAGTTCCGGCTCGACGACGGCAGCGAGGTCCGCGCGGGTGCGATGACGATGAACGTCGGCCACCACCGCGACGGCTACGAGTGCGAAACCTCCGTCTGCCAGTTCGACGACACCCGCACTGTCGCTGCGGTGGTCACCGTCGGCATGAACGAGGGCGGTCTCTGGTTCTCGGGCGCCGCCGCCCCGTGGTTGTCCCCCTGGGATCGCACCGTGTTCCAGGCATGCCAGCCCAGCTACCACATGACGCGGGGCGGAGACGGCCGCTGGCAGCTCAAGGCGGTCCTCTCGGTGCCCGTACCCGGGCACTCGTCGCCCCTCACCGCGGCCGCCGTCGTCGACCGGTCGAACCTTGCGCTCACCGCCGCCGCAGCCGTCATCGACGAGACCACCGTCACCGCCAGCGAGCCCCTGGCCAGCGAGCCGGAACCCGAGCCCGAGCATGCCCGCGCCCGCGACGAGGCCCCGGCCGCGAACGTCGGCGAGATCACGGCCGCGCTCCTGGAGCCCGCATTCCTCGACCAGTTCGCCGACGCCCTCAAGACCCGCGAGGAACAGCGTGCCGCCGCCGCACGCGCCGAACTCGCCGAACTCACCGCCCGGCTCGCACCCCTCCGCGCCGAACTCGCTGCCAGTGCTGCTCCGCAGCCGGAAAGGAACTGACCATGCCGTGCTCGTGCCAGAAGAACAAGACGCAGTACGAGGTCGTCGACGCCGCCGGGAAGCGCGTGTTCGGGCCCACCCCGTACAAGACGACCGCCGACGCCATGGCCGCGCGCGGCGACGGCCGCGAAGTCCGCGAAGTGGCCAAGAAGTAGGAAGGGGAGAGCCCCATGGGATGTGGCTGCGGCAGCAACAGCAAGCGGTCCGTCGGCGCACAGTCCGCTGCCCGCCCGAGCAGGACGACGTATCAGGTCGTCCTCGACGACGGGAACGGGCGAGTCGCCTTCACCACCAACAACAAGCCCCTCGCGGACAAGGTGTCCGGGAACTACCCCGGCAGCATCGTCCGCCCGCTCGGGGCCAGCGACAGCGCCGCCGTGTCCTGACACCCGCCGTGTGGGCGGCCGGCCTTGATACTCAAGCCCGGCCGCCCGTACGGCTCGGGGCAGCTACGACAGTTGAGGCGGCGATGACGGGGGCAGGCTCGGGCTACTGCTCGTGCCGGGGGAGTACGCAGGATCGGGGAGGCGCCGCCCGTCTCGGCGTGAGATCCAGTACGTGCGCTTGTACGCCGGGTGGGAGACATACTCCAGCGCCTCGGAGCCGGTGTCGGTGTCGACGAGCCAGACACCGGTACGGCTCGGGTGGGGCCGCACCGGACACCCGGTCAGTTCGACCTCCCAGGTGTCGGTGACTCCGTTGTCCCTGCCGTCGTGCACGGTGATGGTGCCGGTCACGCGGTGTGGGAGCGGACGGCCTTCCTGGCGGGCCTCGTAGTTCTCCGACAGCTCCTTGATCGTGAAGTCCTGCTGAAGGAACAGGTTCGGGTTCACGCCGTTCCCCTGGTGGGGCCACAGGGCGTGCGGGGTCACGGGCCGGGCGCGGTGCTCGACCTCCTGGACGAAGTCGCCGCTGTACTCGACGTTGACGTAGCGGTCGCCCTTGTTCTCGATCACGACGCGGGCTTGAAGGACGATGCGCTCGTTCTCCTTCTCTGGGAAGTGCCACTCATAGCCGTTGGGCCACGGGTTGACGGGCATCCCGACGTGCGACCAGGCGTGCGGCGGCCACTGCACCTCGGTGAACCGCACGCTCACCGCGGGAGCCTGGGCGTCCAGGCGGGTACGGGCTGCGTCGATCGCCACCGTTTCGGAGGCGAGGAGCGCGTTCTGCGCCACTTGGAGCGCGTCTTGCGAGACCTTGACGGTCTTGCGCATAAGGGCCGACTGGTAGGCGATGACGCCGAAACCGGCGGCTGTGCCCAGGGATCCGATCGCGACCCACAATGTGTCCGACATAGCCGATGATTTTCGTACTGTTCGGATGCAAAGCGCCAACCTGCTGGTCAGGGGGGTGTTGCGTCGAAGCGCGCGGGCGCTCGGGCCGAATCCGCGCGCCATCGCGCGGTGTTCGGGCGGCTGGGCATTGACACCGGCCCACCTGCCCGTACAGCTAATATGCCTGTTGGACAGCTGGTTCAGGGCCGTGTCAGGTGCTCACACAGGAGACATCTGGCATGACCGAGCCGTTCGAGCTCCCCGAAGACCACACTGCCCTGGACGACGAGCAGCTTGCTGCTGCCCTTGCGGGCGCCGTTCAGGCCTTCGACGCCAAGGCGACGTCCAGCCTCGTCACCGAGAAGGACATCACCGAACTCCGCTCGCTGGCCTCCGCTGTTGAGGCCATGCGCACGGAGCAGAACGACCGCGTCACTGCCGCGAAGGCTGCCGCTGCGGAGATCGAACAGCTCGCCGCGCAGGTCCGTGGCGACGACCCGAACGCGGGCCCGGCCGTGGAAGAGCCCGTCGTCGAGGAGCCTGCGGCCGAGCCGGAGCCCGCCCCGGAACCGGTGGTGGCATCCGCCGCCGTAGTGCGGCGCCCCGCCCTGAACCTCGCGTCGGTGCGCGCCGTCCAGCCGCGCGTCCTGCCGGAGCCGCCGGCCCCGGGCACGCACATCACCGCGGCCGTCGACGTCCCCGGCTACACCCCAGGCGCACCGCTCGACTTCGGGCAGGTCGTCACCGGCATCATCAGCCGCGCCAACGCCCTCAAGACCGCTGGTGGCGGCACGGGACAGGTCATCTCGTACCGGCACCCGTACCCGGACGAGCTGATCGTCACCGACTCCAGCTCGGCGCCCGAGGGCACCACCGTGGCGATCGCCGCGCAGAACCAGGGACGGCTCCCGCAGGGTGAACTCGTCGCGTCCGGCGGATGGTGCGCACCCAGCGAAACGCTGTACGACATCACCGGCGTGGCCTGCCCGGACATGCTGTGGGACGCCCCCGAGATCCAGCTCGCGCGCGGCGGCTTGCGCTACTACAAGCCGCTGTCCCTGGACGTCGGTTCGATGACGTGGGTCCACACCGAGGCCGACGACATCAGCGGGGCCACCAAGCCGTGCTACCGGGTGCCGTGCCCGGACCCCGTGGAGGTCCGTTGTGACGCCATCGGCGTCTGCCTGGAGGCGGGCATCCTGACGCAGCGGCACTTCCCGGAGCTCGTCTCCTGGTACCTGCGCAACGCCATGGTCGCCCACGAGATCCGCGTCAAGCAGGTCCTGTTCCAGCAGGCCCTGAATACCGCGACCCCGGTCGTGCTCGCGCCGACGTTCGGCGCCCTGTCCGCGATCTACGCCGCGGTCGCCCTCCAAGCCGCCGACGTCATCGAGCGGCACAGCCTCTGCGAGACCACGGCCCTGGAGGTCGTGTTCCCCTGGTGGAGCCGCAATCTGTTCCTGACCGACCTGGCGCGGCAGAACGGCGTCAACATCTGTGACCTGAGCCCGACCTGCATCCAGGACGTGTTCAGCACGCTCGGGGTGCGCGTCCAGTTCGCGCGCGGCCTGTCCCCGGCTGTCCCAGACGAGATCGGCGGCGCCAACGTGGCCGTCGACTGGCCCGCCGTCGTCCGGTTCCTCATGTACCCGTCCGGGTCGCTCCAGATCGGGCGCGGTGAGGAGGTCAACTTGGGCGTAGTGCATGATTCGACCAAGTTTGTCACGAATGATTACACGGCCTTGTTTGCGGAGGAGTGCTCGGCCCTCGTCGACCGGTCGGTGGACACCCGCCTCGTCACCGTCCCGGTCTGCCCGGACGGTGCGACCGGCGCGCAGCTGGAGCTCGTCTGCGCCGCTGGCAGCAGCTGACCCCTTTTCATCGTTCGCAGCCCCGGCCATCTGCCCGGTCGGGGCTGCCCGGATGAGAGGAGGTGAGGTAGATGCCATCAGCCGGACTGCGTAGGCGCGTTGAGGCCATCCCGGGCACGCCGTTGCCCCACGGCATCCTCGGCGGGTGCGTCGACATCATCGACGTGGAGGACGTGCACGAACTCCTCGGCACGGAGTGGATGCCGCTCTCGTGCGCTGCCGCACACGACTGGGACTGGTGCCCCGAGGACAGCACCACACCCGGGCCAGTGGTGAAGACGTTCGAGCGGCCCGGCGTGTGCTCCGCCTCGCCGATCACCATTTACGCCGGCGCCACCTGCTCCACGGTCGGCTGGCCGTACGAGGAGGCGGTCCAGCACGCCCGCGAGACGCTGCGCATGGGGGAGCAGCGCGCCCTGGAGGAGTGGTTCGCGCGGGACGTGCTCTGTCCCATGGCCGCCGACCTCACCCCAGCAGCGGGCGCCGTGTCTATCGCCCAGGGTGTGGCCGCCCTTGAAGGATGGCTCGCGGAGAACTACGGCGGTCAGGGCATCCTCCACGTCCCCGCCGGGGCAGCCGCCCTCCTCGGCTGCTGCAACGTCGTCCACATGGAGGATGGCGTCCCGCGCACCCTCATGGGCAACTGCGTGATCATGGGCAGCGGCTACTCCGTGAACGTCGGCCCGCCGGACTGCACGCAGGCCCCTCCGGGTGAGGCGTGGCTCTACATCACCGGCCCGATCCGTATCCGCCGCGAGGCCCCGCAGATCGTCCCGGACACGGACAAGGAGAGCTTCCGGATCAGCACCAACGACCGGTTCGTGCTGGCCGAGCGGTCGTTCGTGGTCGAGGTCGCGTGCTGCGAGGCCGCAGCGATCCGGGTGGTGCTGTGCCCGTGAACCAGATCATCGTCCAGCCCGCGCGGGAGCTGCGTGTGGACTTCGCCCGGTGGGCGGTCGCCCAGACGCCGAAGGTCCGCACCTGCTCCACCACGGACTTCGCTGTGCCGCCGCATCTGTTCACGCACCTGCCGGAACACCTCCTCGTCGGCTCCCTCGTGGACGGCCACCGGTACGTCCCGGTGGAGGACGAGAACCCGGAGTGGCTGACGGCCGTGCCCGGGGAGCCGCTACCGGCTGTACCGGACTCCGCGTACGGGCCGGACTCTGTACCGCTCGACGCCGCCCCCGGCCACGGTGCCTGGCTGGCAGGTGCCGCCGAGCCGGGCCAGGCGGCAGTGGAAGAAGCGGTGACCGTCGTCCAGGCCGTCGAGGACGTTGCTGCTGGAGGGGACAGCAGCGGCCCCACCAGCCCGTCGGGCCCGCCGTACGCCTGCCAGTTGTGCCCGCGCACGTTCAGCACATCGCGCGGCAGGGACGCCCACCACCGCCAAGTGCACCGGGAGGCATGAGCGATGGCCCTTGAGCCTGCCCCGTGCGCCCCGTGTGGGGGCGGCGGTGGTGAACCCGTTGAGGTGACGACGTGCTGTTCCCCGTCGCTGACCTCACAGCCCCTGTGCCTTCAGGACGGCACCCCGATCACTGTCCTGATCGAAGGCGCGTGCGTCGAGTGCGGTACCGCGGCCGCGCAGCCTGAAGTCACCGGCTGGGTCGACCTCACCACAGGAGCGTTCACCCCGGGCCCGCCCCCGGCCGGGGCCGGGCCGTGCGACCAGTGCGATCCCACCCCGATGTGTCCCCAACTCCTCGGCCTGTCGGGGCCCGAGACGTGGGCCATGCCCGAGGGCACGGAGTCCGTGTCGATCCAGGTCGCGTGCGGGCCCGTGATCGTCACGGACTGCGCCGGCAATGAGACGCAGATCAACGAATGCGGGACGGGCCTGAGCTGGTCGGCGCCACCCGGCGGATGCGCCCCGGGCACCTTGTGCACACCGTTCACGGTGCAGGTCCTCGCCGGCGCGGCGGCGTACATCAACTTCCTCGGCCCCTGTGACCAAGGCGGCGCGACGATGAGCGGAGAGAACTAGTGGCCGTCGGCGGAAACTTCACGAACTGCAACTGCGGCCCAGGGGCGGAGACTTGCCAGTCGCCGACTCAGCCGGTCGCGACGGTGGGCCTGTGCCTGGCCGACGGGACTCCGATCGCGGTGACCGTCGTACGGGACTGCGCCGGGAACATCACCTCCGAGGGCTGGATCAACCTCCTCACCGGCCAGTTCACGCCCGGTCCGGCCCCGGCTGACACGGGCTCGTGTGACACGGGGTGCGCCGACACGGTCTGTGTGCAGCGCTGCGACGACACCGACGGGGACGGCGCCGCCGACCAGACGTACAGCGAGCTGTGGTGCATCCGCGCGGATGGCAGCGCCCAGCTCCTCCTCACCTACCAGGACGACCCGGCCAGCCCGTACACGCCGACCGCGCCGGTGGACTGCGAGTACGGGTGCACCGAGACCGAGACCCTGACCCTCTGCGACGACGGCGGCCCGTTCCTGCGCCGCTACACGTGGCTGGGTGGCACCGCCACCTTCGAAGACTTCGAGCTGGACGGCGCCACCCCGCACACGGTGACCGGCACCGTCCGTACGTGCGCCGGGGACGGCAGCCCGGAGGCGCCGTGTGAGGCGGCCACCACCCCGGCCGCCACGCTCGGCCTGTGCCTGCCGGACGGGACCCCGCTCGCCGTCCTCATCACCCGGGACTGCGCAGGCACCGTCACCCAGGACGGGTGGCTCAACCTCACCACCGGCGCCTACACCAGCGGCCCGCCCCCGGTCGGCGCGATGGCGTGCGGCGACTCCCGCGCGTTCGAGCTCGCCGGGCTCCTCTGCGACGTGGACCCGGCCAGCGGGGACGTCCTCGGCCTGGTCCTCGTCGAGTACGAGTACAACCCGGATGGCTCCCTCGCCTCCGTGCGCCTGGTCGACCCCGCCACCGGGACGACGTACACCCTCCAGGGCGAGCTACGGCACTGCCCCGCCGGCACTGAGGAGCAGCCGGAGCAGGACCTCGCGGTCCTCTGCGACACCGCGGCGGACGGCACGGTCACCGCCTTCGTGCGGGACTACCGGCGCGATCCGGCGAGCGGGCAGATCAGCGGGCACACCGACTACACGCTGGACGGCCAGCCGTACACGCCGCGCGGCACCGTGGGCGTCTGCCATGAGCCCGAGACAGCAGATGTGGAGTCCTGGCCCCTGTGCGTCGTGAACGCGTCCACCGGTGTCACGGTCGCTCGGGTCCGCCGCGAGACGGTCTATGACGGCAACGGCGACGTGATCACGACGCGGCTCGTCGATGCGATGAGCGGCAACCCGTACACGCTGCCGGCGGGCACGCGCCTCGGTGAGTGCTGCGAGACCACACGGGAAACCGTGTGTGTCACCCCGCTCCTGCCGACTTCCAAGCGGGTGGTGTCCAACCCCGGCAACAACACCAGCGGGCGCGTAGACCCGGCCTGGACCTGGGGAATGACCAAGGCGGGAGGCCGCCCCGTCTACGACGTTGCCGGACCGGCGGCTTGGAGGACTCCGCGTCCCCCCGGCGGCGGCTGGGTGTCCCTGACCCCGAGCACGCTGACCACGCCGCTGCCCCCGGGGGCCCCGGTCGACTACTACATGGTCACGGCGTTCGAGCTGCCGGACGATGCGGTCCTGGACGCCACCACAATCAAGATCGACACGCTCAACGCCGACAACGCCGTGCCGGGCTACGCCCTCAATGGCGCGGCGGAGACGCGGACCAACCCGCAGGCGGCGACATGGTTCAACCAGCCGCCCTACAAAGAGGCCGAACACCGCATCGCCGGCGCTGTGCGGGGCTCCAACCTCCTCGCCATCCGCGTGACCGAGGCCGGCCCGGGGAGCAACGGAGGTGTCCTGCTCGACGTCACTCTCACCTACCGCGTGCCGGGCGTACCCGAGTACTGGACGGCCGAGCACCGCGACTGCGGCACCACTACGTTCATCGACCCGGACGGCAACCGGTACGAGGGCGGCCTCCCGGACGGCTACATGGCCTGCGGGGGCGGGTCCGGTGGCTCCTGCTGCCCGGAGGAGCCCTGCCTGGCACAGAACGTACTTGAGGCATGCCGCTGCGACGACACTGACGGCGACGGCATCGCCGACACCGATTACGTCGAGCTGCTGGCCGTCGACTGCGCCGGAGCGCTCACCAGTCTCGGCACGTACACCGCGGACCTGTCCGCTCGGTACACGCCCGTCGCCCCCGTGGACTGCGAGACCGGCGCAGGGGGCGCAGATGCGGCCACCGGCGTGCAGGCCCGCCGCGTCCAGCTCAACCCGGGCGCCACCTGGTCTGCGGCCACCTATCCGACGCTGCAAGCCGTCACGGCCACCGCATTCGGTGGCACCGGGACCATCACCACCGCCGATGGCGCCAGCACGCTGCACGACGGCGAGGCCGCTTCCTGGAGCGTCGTGCGGGACTCCGACGCCCTCCTGACCGGACCGCTCACGATCAGCGCCGGCACCGGGGCCGTCACCATCACCTTCACCACGGGAGCCACGCTATGACCGGATGCTGCGGGCCGATCCTCGTCGCCAACGGCAACGGAAGCACCACCGCGCCGAGCATGGACGTCGAGTACGTGACGCTGTGCGACGTCGCCGCCGACGGCATCTCAACGCCTTTCCTGCGCCGCTTCACGCACGCCGCCGACGGCACGCTGAGCGCCACGGCAGATCTCGCCCTGGACGGCGTCACCGCCTACACCCCGGCCGGGACCGTGACCGTCTGCGATGCCAGCAGCGACACGAGCACGCCGCCGGTCACCACCCAGACGGCCAGCAGTCACCGCCAAGTCCTCGACAGCGCCCAGTCGTTCGACGTGTTCGCCACGGCGGCCGGGACGGTGGAGTCGGTCACCGTGACCGTCATCGCCACCGGCACCGAAGGACCCTCGGTGACGACCGCCTCCGGCACCTCCCGCCTCTACGGCGGGGAGTCCGTCACCTGGTCGGCGCTCCCCGATGTCGCCGCGGGCTCCGACGAGCTCACCGGCCCGCTCTCCGTGGAGACCACCGCCGGGGACATCGTCGCCGTCTCGTGGACCGAACGCCCCTGACCCCGCCCCCGTTTCAACCATCCTGCAAGGAGAGCCATGTCTGGTACCGGTGGAAGCATCTCGACGAGCGCCCCGGATCGCGAGTTCGAACTCCTCTGTGACGTCGCCGCCGACGGCACCCCGACCCCGTTCCTGCGTCGCGTGTCCGTCGACAGCACCGGCAACACGACCGTGCTGGACACCGCCCTCGACGGCACCACGGCGTACACCCCGACGGGGACCGTCGGCGTGTGCCCGGCCGAGGTGACCGACTACGAGGTCATCGAGCTGTGCGACGTCGCCGCCGACGGCACCGTGACGCCGTTCCTGCGCCGTCTGGCGATCGCCGAGGACGGCACGGTCACCGTCACGGACACCGCCCTGGACGCGGTCACCGCCTACACCCCTGCCGGGACCGTCGGCCAGTGCCCGCTCACGGCCCCGCAGAAGACGGTGACCCCGCACGGCACGCAGAACACGAACTGGGACCTGGCCGCGAACGCAGGCACCCAGTCCGTGACCCTGCTCGTCTACAGCGGCACCGTCACGGTCACCACCGCCGACGGCACCCTCACCGTCCCGGCGGGCAGCTCCCTCACGTGGGGTGTCGACGGTGACGCGGTCGACTCCGCGCTCACCGGAACGATCACCGTCGACGGCGACCCGGCCACGGCGACGTGGCAGGTCCTTTGGACGGCCCAGCCGTAGCAGCCCCACGCCTTCCGCGGGGATGCCTGGCGGCCCTCGCGGGAGGCCGGCGGTCGCCCGCACTGGGCCCCCTGTCAATCCCTACGGAAACGGAGTACTGATGAGCGGCACCGCGGGCCAAGTCGGCGACTGCCCCCAGACCCTGAGCAGCGAGTGCTGGAAGATCCCCGGCTACCGGTACGTCTCCTACGACAACAGCGGCACCACACCGTGCGGCATCTCGTCGATCAACGGCTCCCCGGCCGGGGTTTGCGACCGGCCGAACCTCAAGTTCACGTCGTGGCTCATCAACGGCCGCAACGTCATCCACACCCCGTTCAACGACGGCCTGGACGAGTGCGGCACGCCGTTCCTGTCCGACTTGACCGCCGTCATGAACACGTGGGATCCCTTCGCGGGCGGCTGGACGGTGGCCGTCTCGGACGCGTGCGCCTACCACCTTCGATCACGGGCTCTCCCGCCCACCGGCACCAAGTACGGCACCCTCACCGCCGTGGACAACGACACCGGCGAGACGATCACATTCGCCCCGGTCGACGTCGTGGTGCCGGATACGTTCTATCGCCGTATCACCGAAGTCGACTGCGATGGCACCACCAGCATCCGGTGGACCAACGACGCCGGCGCCACGGTGCCCGCGCCGGACCCGGACCAGATCGTGGAGTGCACCGTCCAGGTCACACCCGACGCCCGGGTCACGCCGACGCAGCGGGTACGGTCCCGCATCAAGCGGCTCACCGGCACAGAGTCCAGCGGCAATATCGACTCCTTCCCCACAGACGTCCAGGCGGTGACGCTCACCGTCCTCGCGGGCGCGGTGCGCGTCCAGGCGGCCGGTTCCGGCTCCAGCAACGGGGGAGCGCCGACCACGTTCGCGGACGACGTCACCGTTCCGGCTGGCGTGACGCTGTCGTGGGGCGTCGACGGGGACTCCTACGACCTCGCCCTGGACGGCTCCCTGATCTTCACCGGCACGGCCGCAGGCGCGGACTTCCTCGTCCACTGGACCGAGCACAACTACACGGACGGGGACTGAGCATGGGGACCTCCAGCAGTCTCCGCATCGTGGAGAACGGTTTCGCCGTCCTCCCCGCGAACGTCGACCTCAACGCGGCCGCGTCGGGGACGTTCGTTGCCACCGGCCTGGCTCTTGCGCTGCCGAGCGCTGGCACGTACCAACTCGACGCAACCGTTCGCGCGTTCCTCGGCACCATGACGACGGGGGAGGGCGCGTTCATCGTTGCCCGCCTGTACGACGTGACCGCCAAGGCCGTCGTCCCCGACAGCGAGGTTCTCGCGCATCAGCTGCTCGTCACGGCCGGCACTTCCGCAACGCTCCTCAACTGGAACCGCGCAGCGCCCATTCAGGTCCGGTACACGATTCCGGGCGCTCGCACGATCCGGCTGGAAGCCGCCCGGTTCACCCAGCTCGGCACCACCGACAGCGCATCGCTGAACTCGGATGCCAACGGACGTACGACGCTGCGCTACCAGCGGGTGGCCTGACCATGGAGGGAAGACTGCTTTGAGCGCGCCTGGTATGTGCATCCTGGCACTCCTACCGACGCCGGAGCCCCCCGCATACATGCGGACGATGGCGGCTGTTGGGTATGAGGTGCACGTTGTTACTACGATCCGTCGGCGGGAAAGCCCGCGCGAGGTGGACGGTGTGCGGGTGTGGCCGCTCGGCTACTGGTGGCGGGCGAAGAAGGCGGCTCAGGCTGATGTGCTGGTGACGGTAGCTGGCGACCGGCAGGCGGAGCGCCTGGCGTCGAACCTGAGACGGGTGCCGCGCCTGGTGCTGCCCGACGCAGACGCGGACTTCGGCGAGTTCGAAGAGGCGTGCATCCGGCTCCTGCCCGCGCGTCGGCAAGCGGAGGCCCGGGTCCCGGTGCCCGAGGACCCGCTCGCAGGGGAGCGCACGAAAGTGGTGGCGTGGATCCACTACGGGGTGCCGTACCGGCGCGCAGGGTCGGAGACGATGCTTCAGACGATGATGCGCGCCCTCCGCGACGCGGGCATGAGCGTGCTGGTGGTGTGCTCGTCGATGCCGGAGGCGCCTGCGGCGTGGGACGTGGACGGCGTCCCCTACATGCACTTGCCCCCGCGGTCGGCTGAGGTGCTCATCCGGACCATGCGGCCGAACGTGATGGTCACGCACCACAACTACGCTGCGCGCGCGACCGCCTTGGCCAAGGAAGCGGGGGCGCGGTCGGTTCTGCTCATGCACTCCGACCACGACTTCTCGGCGCGTTCACTGTGGGCCGGGCCGGACCTGGTGGTCTACAACACCGAGTGGGTTCGTGCCTCCCTCGCCGTCCGTTACCTGGAAGTGGACCGTACAGCGTCCCTCGTGGTGCACCCGCCGGTCGTGGCCGAGGAACACCGGGCACCAGCGACAGGGGAGCGGGTGACGCTCGTCAACCTCAGCTCAGACAAGGGCGTCTACACGTGGCGGGCCGTCGCCCACGCGCTGCCGGAGCTGCCGTTCCTCGGCGTGACCGGCGCCCACGGCCAGCAGGTGACGACGCCGCTCCTGCCGAACATGGGTGTGATTCCGCAGACTTCCGACATGCGGGGCGACGTGTGGGCACGAACCCGGGTCCTGCTCATGCCCAGCGTGTACGAGTCGTACGGCATGGCGGCCGTCGAGGCGCTGGCGTCCGGAATCCCCGTCATCGCGCATCCGACGCCGGGCCTGCGCGAGGCCCTCGGCGACGCGGCGACGTTCATCGACCGGTCCGACGCCCGCTCCTGGGCGGCAGCGGTCAAGGAGCTGTACTCGGACGGGGAGCGCCGGGAAGTGGCAGTCGCCTCAGCGTTCGCCCAGAGCGCGTTCCTCGCGGACCAGATGGGCGCGGAGATCAAGCAGTGGGTCGAAGCCGTCCAGGCCCTGCTGTAACCGTTATCGATCCCCGGCCGTCTGGGGTGTCGGTGGCGGAGGCGTAGCCCCGCTCGAAGCCGTGAGGAGACCGATAGTGGCGATTACGTCACGGGGCGAAGTAGCGAGTTGCGGCTGGTGATCCAAAATTGCCTGTTGCGCCGCGGTGAGCTGAAGAACTCTGACTTCCCAGTCCACTTTGACGATCAGTACAGCCCCAATGCGCACGACGGCGTCCTTGGTCGGCTGGAGGGAAGCGAGGACTGGCCCTACGTTCTGCATCATGGTTGCCGTAACGGTCGCATCCTGGGCCAGCACGAGGCGAGTGTCTGCGACGTGCGCGGCGGTCAGGGCGCCTTCGCGCACCGCCTGCGAGCGAAGAGCATGGGACAACGTAGCTCGCATCCGGCGAAACCAAGACCCCAGAACCGGATCCTCGCGTTCTAGGACCACCAACCCGGCCTTCGCTAGCAGTTGCTCCACGGCAGCCTGGACGGCACTGTGCGAACTTTCGTCGGAGAGATAGATCGTGATGGGGAGAGGAGTGACATCCGACTCGGAGTTCCCGGCTTCCTCCCTGTCGAGCACTTTGTCGATGGCACGGAGCATCTCCCCCGTGTCCCCTGGCTCATAGGTTAAGTGCACGGGCGGGTACACGTCCCCGCCGATTTGAACGTGCTGCTCGGACGCTCTCTCTGCGGGGTTGCCTGTGGAGTGACTGCCGTTCATGAGACCTCGAATTCCCGAGCTGACACTGCCGTATAGCACCGTAGCGAAGCCGTTCGGGGCAAGGGTGCTGATCGCTAGACTGTCTTCCAGTCGCTGGTTGTGGGCCGGACTCCTGAGCACAGGAGGTCTCGGCTATGTCCTGCCCGCTGATCGCCAATGCCGACGTCATGCGAGTCACCCGGCTCGACCAGTGCGGCAACCCCGTCTGTGGCGAAGACAACGGCTTCGTCTTCGACTGTTTCAGCTCCCTCGCCATGAACAACAACTCGGACGACGGGGACGACATCCAGTACAAGGCCGCCAACGGCCGTGTCTGCGGCTTCAGGCGCGGCTGCCCCACCTTCAAGGGCTTCGACCTGGAGCTCAACGTCTTCAGTGTCTCCCCGGAGCTCATCGAGATCCTCACCGGCAACCCGGTGTACCTGGGATATGACGGCACCCCGATCGGCTTCGACACCTGCTCGATCAAGTGCGACACCGGTTTCGCACTCGAGCTGTGGGCTGAAGTCCTCGGCGAGGAGTGCGCGGAGGGTGCACAGGGTCAGTGGATCTACTTCCTGCTGCCGTGGGTGACGAACGGTCTCCTCGGTGACCTGGAGCTCGGCTCGGAGGCGGTGACGCTTCAGATCACCGGCTCGACGCGCGCGGGCGGCAGCTGGGGTGTGGGCCCGTACGACGTGCAGCCGATCGACGCGGCGGGTACGCCGGGGCCGATGCTGACGCCGCTGGACTCGGCCTGTCACCGCCGGACGTTCATCACCACGACTCCGCCGCCGGTTCCGTCGTGTGACTACGCGCCGGTCCTCTGCGACGCCTCGGTGTCCTGACCGCGTGATGCAACTGCCAGACCTCGTCGTTCCGGTACGGGAGGGCGCCAACAACGAGCAGCTGCGGTACGCGCTGCGCTCGTGGGTGGCGAACCTCCCGCACCGGCATGTGTGGATCGTCGGCTTCCGGCCGTGGTGGGCGGCCGGCGCCCGGCACATCCCGACCCGCCAGCGGGGCATCAGCAGGTACGTCAACACCACGACTGCGATGCGCGCGGCGTGCGAGCACCCCGAGGTGTCCGACCCGTTCGTGTGGGCGAACGACGACACGTTCGTCATGAGCCCGCAGCCGTCGCCGTTCCCCGTGTTCCACCGCGGGCCGGTGCGGGAGCTGGAGGCACACTACGGAGCCCGCTCCGGGGCGTACCTGGCGGCGATGCGGGAGACGCGTGACTTCCTCGTCGGGCTCGGCTACGAGGACCCGATCTCCTATGAGCTCCACGTGCCGCTCCCCGTCCATAAGGCGCCCATGCTCCAGGCCCTCGACCTTGCACCGGGCCACGACGCCCACAAGCGCACCGTCTACGGGGTGCTCAACAACCTCGGTGGCACGCAGATGACGGACGTCAAGGTCATGCGGCGGGGGCCGCAGTTCGATGTCCGGTCGCCGTTCCTGTCGACGATGCCGGACAGCTTCGCGAACGGGGCGGTCGGCCGGCTCATCCGCCAGTCGTTCCCCGAACCGTGCCCGTACGAGGTCCGGAGGAGGCGCTGAATGCCGCTACGCATTGGCCCGTGCGAGCCGTGGCCGTTCGAGCCCGAGTGCTGCCAACTCCCTGAAGGCGTCGCGCCCGAGACCATCGACCGCTGGCGTGCCGTCGCGACCAGCATCCTGTGGGCGCTGTCCGGCCGGCGTTGGGGCCCGTCGTGCCCGTACACCGTGCGGCCCTGCCGGAAGCGGTGCCTCGACTCGTCGGGGCCTATCTCCTTCCAGGCCGGGGGCACCGGGCCGTGGATCCCGTACATCGGTGCTGACGGCGTGTGGCGTAACGCGTCGGTGTGCGGCTGCAAGTCGGACTGCTCGTGCGGCGAGCTGTGCGAAGTGCGCCTCGAAGGGCCCGTGCACGACATCGTCTCTGTCGAGGTCGACGGCGTAATGCTGCCGCCGGAGTCGTACCGAGTCGACTCCGCGAACCTCCTCGTACGAACGGACGGCCAGTGCTGGCCCGACTGCCAGGACATGGCCGCGCCGTGCGGGGAGCCGGACACCTTCTGTGTCACGTACCGGATCGGTCTGCCGCTCGATGACGCGGCGATCGCCGCGTTCAGCGCGCTCGTCTGCCACCTCGTCAAGGACTGCTCGGGCAGCTGCGGCTGCAAGGTGTCGACGAACCGGAACCTGAGCCGCCTGTCGCGGCAGGGCGTCGACCTGGAGTTCGCGGACCCGACGGTCATCTACTCCGAGATGCGGACCGGCCTCCCCGCCGTGGACATGTGGCTGAACGCCGTCAACCCCTACCGGCAGACCTCGCCGAGCCGGGTCTACAGCCCGGACTACAAGCGCCCACGCACCCAGACCTGGCCGTAGAAGGGGAACACCACTGTGCCGCTGCTGCCGCTCGCTATCCACGAGGCCGCCTCGGACCTCCTCGACTGCGTGTGCGCCACTCTCGACGAACTCGCCATGCAGGTCGAGGACTATCCGGGCTGCCCGACCTGCCGGCGCTGCCTCGTGCCGGGCCTGCCCGCCTGGGACGACTGCGCCGACCCGTGCACCGGAGACGTCGGCGGCCAACTCACGGTGAACCTGAGCCGCATGTACGCCTCGACGAACTTCCCCGCCGAGGACACCACGCCGCAGAACGTACGCGGTTGCACGCCGCCGCTGTCGACGGCCGTCGAACTCGTCGTGACGCTGCTGCGGTGTGCGCCAGGCCCCACAGAGGAGGGCTGCCCACCGTCTTGCGAGGACCTCGAAGCGGCGGCACGCATCACCCACATTGACGCCGTCGGGGTCTTCAACGCGATCACCTGCTGCCTGGCTGCCACGGGAGGGCGGCGGCGCGGCCGGCCGTACATCCTTGGCCGTCAGCAGACCCTCGGGCCGCAGGGCGGCTGCGTCGGCGTCGAGCAGCGGGTCACGATCGCGCTGCCCGGCTGCAAGTGCCCGGAGGAGGTGCTCTCGCTATGAGCGTTGAGGTACGGATTGAGCCCGGCCGGATAGCCCGGCTCCTGCGCGCCCGAGGCGGCATCGCCTACCGGCGGATGAGCCAGCGCACGGAGCGCGTGGCGCGGATCGCCGAGGCAGAGGCGCCCGGGTCCATGGGCTCGTACATCTCGTGGAAGGTCAAGGAGGGGCCCCGCGGCCTGGAAGGCGTCATCGTGTGCGACCATCCCGCCGTCCGCTTCGTCCTGGACGGCACGAGGCCCCACCTCATCCGCGCGAGAAAGCCAAAGGGCGTGCTCAGGTTCGAGGCGGACGGACATGTCGTCTTCACGCGACTCGTTCGGCACCCCGGCACGAGGCCGAACAACTTCCTTGCCAGGGCGCTGAGGCTGGGACGTTAACCGTAGCTGGCCGGGGTCCCCCGGTAGAAGAGCCCTCCTGGCGTATTCCGGTGGCTCACATTCCGCGGCACACTAACCCTCAGACCGCGCGGCCAATATATCAAGCGTGCGGTGAGTGGGAGGTAGTTTCACCGAGGCCAACTGCATGATTAACTGGAGTGCCGAGCAATGTCATGGCTCACGAAGGCTTTATTGATTAGACGTCACAAGTCGCGTCTTAATTTGTTAATCATTGCCCAATGTGCCGTGATCTTACTCGCGGCATGCGGCAATCATGGGCAAGTGTTGGTAAAAGGCTATTCTTGCGGGAACGCGCGCTATCTTTCCGACAGTGACGATTTTAACATGTTCTGTTTCGCTGGGATGGAAATTATTGGCCAGCCCAAAGGGGTGACCGGGGTTCAAACGACGCTGACAATACCCTCGCAATGGACCAGCCCCGCTGCCCGCGTAGAAAGTGGGCCGTATCAGGTATTCTATAGAAATCCTCGCGACGGAGAAATATTTGCGGATAAGACGTTGATCACGGTTCATGAGGGTACAGTGTTCAACTTCATCTGGTTTGGTGGGGTGCGGCTGGGTGTGCGATCAGAAAACGTCAACGGAAGTGGTGCAATCCCAACTTACTACTGGCAGGTTGTCAGGTCTTTGAGCTGGTTTGATTGCCCGCCGAGGCGGGGAGTTTGCCCTGATCGCAGCGGTGGAGTCAGCAATATAGAGCCAAGCCCGGTCGGGTGGGAGGAGTCTTTTCCAGTGCCAAAGGAGGAAATCGGAAGAGCTGTCGATCTGCGGATTTATGCTCCGCAGGATAACGGCCCGGGAAGGGTCGTGCTCAGCATTTCTGGGTTGAAGACAAGATATTCCGTAGAGGTGCCCATTGACGATGTCCCCGACTGTGCGCCTTTGCGGTGCAGCGCGACAATTGGGCAAGTCCTTACGGGTACAGGGGGGACATCGGTGGGGCTTGCCACTTTCAGTAAAACACGTATCCGTGATGCGTACGGAAAGTGGAATTGGTATGTCGAGCATGCGCCGCTAGGCTCGGGTGTTCAATGTAGGCCGCCGAGGGCAGGCGTAGACGCCTGCTTGGCCTACCGTTCCGCCGAACCTCCGTTCGCGGAGTGGTTAGCGCCTCCCAGTAATCCTGAACACGAAGGCGGAGTGCTGGCCACGTACTGTTGCACTCGCTTAACGGGCTGACTATCTCGGGAGTCGGGACAGTGGAGACCTACGCCTACACTGCGGACAGAAGTGCACGACTGGTCTTGTCTGGGTGGAAGACCGATGCGCTCGTATATTCATCGGTCGGGGGTAAGATATACGCAGAACGGTATGCGAAGCGTGGTGGCTTCATAAGTCTTTTTGAGGACTACGGATGGGTTAAGGCGACAGTGGAGGCAATGAGTGTCACTGTTGTCTTTCAAGGCCTCCTTCCTGGGGCGGTACCGGCCCTGAGAAGTCAAACTGACGGCGGGCCTTCCCGGCATGTCTCCGAGGTTTCATACTGGGCGGTGGGTCTAGGGGTAAAGGTCGACATGGTAGGTGGTTCCATAGCCCCCGGTGGGGTGATCTTACCGAATCCTGGTCCAGCACTGGGGCCGGCAAATGTTGACGTTCGCGGTCTGCTTGTGCGTGGTAGTGGGCTGATTGATGGCCAACGGCTGACGTGCGACGAAATAGTCGTCGGTGACTTCATTCGATTCACGTGATCGCTCGTGGTTGCAGCCTTCCGGGCAGCACAGCCTGGCTCTTCACGCTACGAACGGATGCATCGGTCGGGCACGCGGACGCGCGCCGGAAGGGTGACAGGCTCATGTCGCCGCGACTTGAGCGACGGTGCGGCTCCGGACCGTAAGCCGACTACCCTTCCCTGTATGCCGCTGGTTTTGGGCCGGGCGAGGAGCGGGAGACAAGGACACGCCTGTGCGGAAGTCGTTCGCACTCAACACCGAACCCCACGTCGCCGACATCGCCGGGACAGAACTCTTCTTCCAGCCGGAAGTCATGGGTGATGACTTCCTCGACGCGTACGTCGAGCTACGCGACGGCCAGAAGGCGAAGGGCATCGACCTCGCCAATCTCGCCGAGGCCGACCCGGCAGACGTCCGCAAGACGACTCGCGCGCTGCGCCTGTTCCTCGCCCGGCAGATGCTCGCCGAGTCGGCGGAGCTCTTCCTGCGCCTGGACGTTGTCAAGGACGGGGAGGCCCTGGAGACGTTCGACGACCTCGACGAGGCCGAGGCGTACGCGGCGAAGCACCAGGGCGCGCGCGTCGTCGACGCGCTGCGCCTCCCGACCCGCGTCACCGTCGAACTCCTCGAATGGGTTGTCGAGCTGTACGGGGGTGGTGGCGACCGCCCTACTGGGTCGTCTTCCGCCTCTGCGACAGCATCGCGGCAGGCTGGGAAGCGTGGGACGGGAGTCTCGCCCTCAAGGGTGTCGACCCGCACGCCTGGCCGCTGAGACGGATGCTGAACGCCGCCGAGTCCTCCATGGACATGGCGGCGGAAGACGACGCTGAACGGCAGCGGAACCGCGTGAAGCTGTACGCGCCGCCGAAGGGAGTACGCCCCGCCAGCTCGGGCCGTCCCCGGGCGGCGGGCCGCATGGACCTGGCCCAGGCGCGGGCGCTCATGGCGTCCATGGCGTCGGAAGACGCAAAGCTCCCGGCGCGACGCAGCGGATAGTCTGGAGATCACGGCCGCCCCTTGTGCGGCGGCCGTCGCCGCTGGTTTTGGGCCGGGCACCATTCACGACCTTCGTGAGGGTGCCCGGTGGCCGGCGAAGAAGAGGACTACGGGTCCGCCCGGATCACGATCACGCTGGATGACCGCGGGGTTGTCCAGGAAGCGCGCGACCTCGGGATCCGTATCCAGCGCGCGCTCGACCGCGCAACGCGCGACGTCGGTACGCAGATCCGGCGCAACATCCAGAGGGGCCTTGACGCCGCTGCGGTCACGGTCCGCGTCAACCCGGATCTGCGCAGGTTCGACGCGCAACTCCTCGCCGGGCTCCGGTCGCTGGACTCGATCAACATCCCGGTCGCCCCGGACCTGACGGGGTTCGTCGAGCGCCTGCGTGCCGCGCTCGCCAGTGAGGAGATCGAGGTCCGGGTCGTACCGGATCTCTCGGACTTTGACGCGCGGATCCGCGCGCACAACATGCCGGACGTCACGGTCCACGCGAACGTCGACGTCGACAACAACCGCTTCACGCGCGCCCTCGCAGGGCTCACGGGAATCGCCCGGGGGGCCGGTACCGCGCTTACCGGCGCGCTGCAGTTCGGGGCGATCGGTATCGCGGCGGCCGGGGCCGCGCAGGGTGTTGCGGCGCTGGCCGGCGCGCTCGCCCCGGCGGTGGGGATCGTCGCGGCGGCCCCGGCCGCGTTCATCGCCGCGCAGGCTGCGATAGGGACGCTGAAGCTCGCGCTGGACGGCGTGGGCAAGGCGTTCTCGACGGCACTGACCGGGGACGCCAAGCAGTTCGAGACGGCGCTGAAGGGCCTGTCCCCGGCGGCCCAGGCAGCCGCCCGGGAGGTGCGGGCTCTGAAGCCTGCGTTCGACTCACTGAAGTCGAGCGTGCAGGGCGCGTTCTTCGGGCCGCTGAAGGGGCAGATCACGGCGGCCGGGGACGCCCTGAAGGGGCCGCTCACGGCCGGGATGACGGCGGTTTCCGGCGAGTTCGGCCGTCTCGCTGCGTCGGTGCTGGGGTTCGTGAAGTCGTCGGCGTCGGTGCAGCTCGTCAGCGGCGTGTTCGCAGCGCTGCGGACGCAGATCGCGGGGATCAGGTCCGACAGCATCGACCGGCTGCTGACCGCCATCGCCAAGTTCACGGCGTCGACGCTGCCCGCGTTCAGCGGCCTCGGCACTGTGATCGGCGGGGTGGTCGACAAGCTGGCCGCGTTCCTGGAGCGGGCCACCAGCGCGGGCGACGGGCTGAAGTGGATCCAGAACGCGCTCACTGTGTTCCAGCAGTTGGGCGGGATCGCGCAGAACGTCGGCTCGATCCTGGCGAGCGTCTTCGCGTCCGCCTCCGGTGCCGGCGGCGGGTTCCTCGCCAACCTCCAGATCATCACTGGGCAGATTGCTGCTTTCCTGAAGACCGCGTCGGGGCAGTCGGCGGTCGGCAACGTCTTCGCGACGATCTCGACCATCGCCGCGCAGCTCGGTCCGATCCTGTCCGCGCTCGTCACCCAGATCGGGCAGATCGCGCCCGCGCTCGCGCCGGTCTTCGCCACGCTGGGCCCGGCGATCACCGGGGTAATCAACGCGCTCGGGCCTGCCCTGGCTGCCATCGCGCCGAGCCTTCAGACCGTCGCGTCCGCGCTCGCCGACGGGTTCGCCGCCATCGGCCCGAGTCTGGGGCCCGTCGGCGCCGCGATCAGCTCCGTCCTTCAGGGCCTGGCCCCGCTGCTGCCGCTCGCCGGGCAGCTCGTCGCGGTCCTGGCGCAGGCCCTGGCCCCTGTTCTGCAGACGTTGGCGACGCTGTTCACGCCGATCATCTCGGCGCTCGTGAGCGGGCTCGCGCCTGTGCTGCCGCCGCTGTCCCAGGCGTTCGTCACTCTGGTCTCGGCCCTGACTCCGCTTGCGGCCGGCGTCGGCCAGGCGGTCGCGCAGATGTTCCAGGTCCTTGGGCCCGTCCTTGCGCAGGTCGCCGGCGTCGTCGCTCAGGTCGCGGTCGCCCTGGTCCCGCTGGTCTCCGCGTTGACGGACGCGCTGCTGCCCGTTCTGCCGCAGATGGTCAGCGCGTTCTCCGCGCTGTTGCAGGCCCTGTTGCCGATCCTGCCGCCTGTTGCGAACCTCGTCGCCGCCTTGGCGCCGCTGCTGGTGACGGTGGTGAACCTCCTCGCGCCGGTCCTCCAGCTGGAGGCCGGGTTCGAGGCGTGGGCCTCGATCAACGTCGTCGTGCCGATCATCGAGGGCGTCGTCAGCGTCCTGACCGGCTTGGTCACCGCTGTCACGGCCGTCGTCACGTTCATCACGAATCTTCCGTCGCTGATCGTGTCGGGGCTGACCGCGCTCGGCTCGATGATCTCGACGTTCTTCTCGACGCTCGTCACCACCGTAACGACCGCTCTGACCACAGGCTTTCAGGCTGTCGTCGGATTCTTCACCTCACTGCCCGGCATGATCATGTCGGGTCTGGCGGCACTGCCCGGCCTGCTCGTCGACCTGTTCGTGCAGGCGGTCGCCGCCGTCGGGATCGCGCTGCTGACGGCCCTCGCCGCGATCGTGTTCCTCTTCACCGCGCTGCCTGGCCGTATCTGGGCCGCGCTGTCCGCGCTCGGCTCGATGCTCTTGTCCGCGTTCACTTCCGCCTTCAACTCCTCGCGGGCTGCGATCTCCTCGTTCATCTCCTCCGCGGCTTCCTTCTTCGCGCAGCTGCCGGGGCGCATCGCGGGCGTCCTCGCCGCGCTGCCCGGTCAGTTGGCCGCGCTGTTCCGTTCGGCCGGCTCCAGCGCGCTCGGTGCTGCACGCTCCTTCGGCTCCTCGGTCAGCTCCTTCTTCGCTGGGCTGCCGGGACGGATCGCCTCGGCCCTGTCCGGGCTCGGCTCCCGCATCGCGGGTGTCTTCTCCTCGGCGGCGGGCAGCGCGAGGAGCGCCGTCTCCTCGCTGATCTCGGGGATCGTCAGCCTGTTCAGCGGCCTGCCGGGCAGGATCGCCGGCGCGCTGGGCAACATCGGCTCGCGGATCATGTCGAGCATCAAGAGCGGTCTGCCGAGCGCGGTCCGCAAGTACCTGCCCTTTGCGGAGGGCGGGCTGGTGTTCGGTCCGACGCACGCGCTGGTGGGTGAGGCCGGCCCCGAGGTGATCATCCCGTTGACGAAGCCGAAGCGGGCCCGGCAGCTCGCCGCGCAGTCGGGCCTGACGGAGATGCTCGGTGGTGACGGCTCCTCCTCGTCCAGCGGCGACAGCGCGGTCACCATCGCGCCCGTGTTCAACATCGCCCAGGTCGGCGACGCCGAGACGACAGCCGCCCGGGTCATGCACCGCATGGCGCTGACGTACAGCATGTGACCTGGTGGCGCGGCCGTAAGCTGATGAGCGCTGCTGGTTGTGGGCCGGGCGCCTCTCCGAACTAGGGGTGTCACGTGCTGACCGACTTCCTCCAGGTGGGCGGTATCGAGGTCATCAACACGGCCCGCCTGCGCGCCTACCTCGGGAGCGTTGGATCCCCGCTGGACTCCGGCTCGGACATCTGCGGCTGCGACACCCTCACCCCCGACGTCCTCGACCCGGACGGCCGGCCGTACACGACACCCGACGACCCGGACAATCCGGCGCCCTGGTACGACCCTGACGTCCCCGAGAGCGCCGACTTCGCCGGGTTCCTGCCGCTGTCCTTCGACGGGATCGACGACTACCCGGTGAAGCGGGCGGTCACGAATGCCGTCATCGGGGGCGGCGCGCTCGGCCCCGCCCGGGTGCAGCCGCGCACCATCACTGTGACCGGCATCCTCCTCGGCGCCACCTGCTGTGCGGTGGAGTACGGGCTGCACTTCCTGGCGGAGGCGTTGCAGGGCTGTACCGGCAGCGCGTGCGGCGGTGACTGCGTGAGCATGTTCAACTGCTGTCCCGGCGAGGAGGAGACGTTCGCGGAGTTCAACGAGCGGCACCGGCGCACCTACCGGCGGGTGGCCCTCGTGGACGGGCCGACGGTCACCGCCCGCCACGGCGACGGCTCGTGCAGCTCCGGCCGGTGTTCCATCGGCGCGGACATCATCACCGTGGAGTTCGTTCTCGTTGCCGCCACCCCGTGGGCGTGGACGGACGAAATCCCGCTGCTGGACGTCCACCTGCCGACCGACGACGGCACCGAGTGCATCACGTGGTGCCTGCACACCGGCGACGGCGCCCCCGGGGAGTGCGCCGACGGCGGGTGCAGGCTCGCGGGCTGCCCGGACGTGGCGGCCGCGTGCGCGGATCCGTTCTGCGCACCGCCCTCACCGCCGCAGCCCGGCACGCCCTCCTCGTGCTTTTGCGAGGCGATGGCCACCAACCGGGAGTGCTACGAACTGGACTTGTCCAACCGGCCGGCGTGGGGCACGGACGTGCCCGTGATCTCGGTGTTTGCCGGGAGTGAGGACTTGCGGCGGCTCACCGTGTCGCTCTACGAGCGGGCGGAGCAGGACGGAGGGCTGTCGTGCGCGGAGATCGCCGATCGCAAGCGCTGCGACCCGCTCGCCGTGTTCGAGGTCAGCTTCGTGCCCGCTGAGGGGACGCTCGTCCTGGACGGGCAGATCGGCCGGGCCACTGTGGAGTGCGGCGGTGCGTGTGAGACGAGCACGAGCGTGTGGGGTGCCAACGGTGCCCCGCCCACGTGGCCCACGATCGACTGCGCCAGCCTCTGTGTCTGCCTGGAAACCGACGCGCTCCTGCCGCCTGCTGGCGACGCGCGGCTGACGATCGGGGTCACGGGCCGCGGGTACTGACCGGGCGGTCGGCGACCAAAGGAGCGTCTGCGTCGGCTGTCACGGCGGTGAGCTCGGCGATGAATCCCGTTCGTGACCTCGACGCGGTCGCTCCCGGAGCCGATGTTCAGCACCTCGGCCGGTTGCCTATGAACGAGTACTCATGCAAGAGTAGTCGTATGTCATCGATCAGGTTGTTCATCCTCGACACGTTCGCGAGGAACGGCGAGATGCACGGGCATAGGGTGCGCCTCCAGGCCGAGCGGGAACATCTGCACCTGTGGACGGACGTGTCCGTGGGCAGCCTGTACCAGGCGATCAAGCGTCTGCTGGCTGAGGGCTTGCTCGAAGAGGTCAGGACCGAGAAGGAGGGCAACCTGCCCGAGCGTCAGGTGTACGGCATCACCGGTGAAGGGCGGCTGCGTCTCAAGGAACTCCAGTCCGAGAGTCTGCGCCACATCTGGATGAAGCCGGACCCGTTCGACCTGGCCCTCACCCGCCTGGACCCGGAGAAGCTGGACGAGCTCCACACGGTGATCGCATCCCGGCTGGATGAACTCGCCTCCATGCTCTCGGACACCGAGGCGCTGAACGCCAACGCCATCGACGGCGGCTACCTGACGGTGAGCGAGGCACTAGCGGTCAGTCACAGTGCGCACAGGCTGCGCGCCGAGATCGCCTGGCTCCAGGAGGTCCTGGACGCGGTGCCCGAGATTGTCACCGATGAACGGACCCGTCAGCCCGACACCCTCTGAATCACCGGATTCCGCCCCCCCTTGAATCCACCCGCGTCGCGGTCGGCGCGGTATCGCCCGGTAAGGAGCACGCCCCATGTCCGAACTCATCGAACCCTTCACCCTGTCTGTGCCGGAGGAACAGCTGACCGACCTGCGTGAGCGGCTCTCCCGCACCCGGTGGCCCGATCCAGAGACCGTTCTGGACACCAGCCAGGGACCCCAGTTGGCGAAGCTCCGCGCGCTGCACGACTACTGGCTCAACACCTACGACTGGCGGCGGTGCGAGAAGACCCTCAACTGCTTCGGCCAGTCACGCACCATCATCGATGGTCTGGGCATTCACTTCCTCCATGTGCGCTCGCCTGAGACGGACGCCCTCCCGCTGGTCATGACCCACGGATGGCCCAGCTCCGTCCTCGATTTCCACAAGGTCATCGGCCCACTGACCGATCCCGCGGCCCACGGCGGTGACCCGCGGGACGCCTTCCATCTCGTGGTGCCGTCGCTGCCGGGATTCGGGTTCTCCGACCGGCCTACGGAACCCGGCTGGGGATTCCCCCGGGTCGCCGATGCCTGGATCACGCTGATGGACCGGCTTGGCTACCGGCGATGGGGCGCCCAGGGCGGCGACCTCGGATGCGCGGTCACCGACGAGATCGGCCGCAAGGCCCCCGACGGATGCGTCGGGCTGCACCTCAACTTCGCCATGTTCCCGCCAACGCCCGACGAGATCCGGGACGCCACCGAGCATGAGCAGGCAATGCTCGACAGCGCCGCCTACTTCTGGGAGAACCTCTCGGGCTACGCCAAGGAGCAGGCAACCCGCCCTCAGACCATTGGCTACTCCCTCGCGGAGTCCCCCATCGGCCTGGCTGCCTGGATCTACGCGATGTTCCAGGACACCTGCGGCACGCCGGGGGACGCGGAAGCATCTTTCACCCTGGACGAGCTGCTCGACGACATCATGCTCTATTGGCTTCCCAACACCGGGACGTCCTCTGCGCGGACCTACTGGGAAATGGCGCGGTCGGCACGGCCCTCCGCGCCGAACGCCGCCGCACCGATCACACTGCCTACCGGATTCAGCATGTTCCCGGAGGAGCACGTCCGGAAGTCCCAGCGCTGGGTGGAACGCCGCTACAGCAACGTCGTCCACTTCAACGAGCTTGAGGTGGGCGGGCACTTCGCGGCTCTGGAACAACCGGCACTCTTCGTTGACGAAGTCCGGACCACCTTCCGTTCCTTGCGCTGAGCGCACCGCCGGCATCGGCACCTCCTACCGACAGCTTCCCCCCAGGAAGGGCGATACCTCATGACACCCCTGCCCGGCGAACTCCTCAAACTGCTGAACCGGCCCAGCCCCTGCTTCATCGCCACCACCATGCCGGACGGCTCGCCTCAGCTCACCCAGACCTGGGTCGACACCGATGGTGAACACATCCTCATCAACACCGTCGAGGGCTACCGCAAAACCAAAAACGTTCAACGCGACCCCCGTGTGGCCGTCAGCATCGCCGACCCGGATGACACCTCCCGCTACTTCTCCGTACGGGGACGCGTCACCAGCGCCACGACCGACGGCGCCGCCGAGAGCATCGAACACCTCGCCCAGAAGTACACAGGCCACCCCTACGCCTCGTACGGCGGCCCGGGCCAGACCCGGCTCCTGCTGACCATCACCGTCGACTCCGTCATCCATTCCCCCATGCACTAAAGACCAAGGGGACCGTCATGACCAGCTTCCCCCACAGCGCCGGCACCGCCCGCCCCTATGTCTGGGCGCCGGACCAGTCCCCGGCCTACTGGAACGTCGGCACGTACTGGAGAGTGCTCGCCGACGGCAGCCAGACCGACGGCCGGTCCTGCACGTTCGAGGAACTGTGTCCGCAAGGACTCGTCGCCCCACTGCACGTCCACGACAAGGAGGAAGAGGCGTTCTTCATCCTCGAAGGTGATTTCGTGTTCACCGTCGGAGACGAGGAGATCCCGGCCGGACCCGGCAGCTACATCTACCTGCCGCCCAAGGTCCGCCACGGCTTCCGCGTCGAATCCGAAGTCGGCCGTGTCTACAACATGCTCACCCCGGCCGGATTCGAGCAGAACATCATCACCAACGGCCAGCCCGCCCCCCAGGCTCGATGCCCCCACCGGGAACGAGTGCCGTGCCGCTATGGAGGCAATTGCGCCTCCAGGTCCCCAGCCCCCTGGGACGACCCTGCCTGGGCGCCTGACTCGTCCTTTTAGAGCGCCGGCCTAGGCCCGGGATGTTTGGTTTACGGTGCAGGACGACGAGTCGGTGTTGATGTACCCGCCGAGCGCTGTCGCCCCCACTCACGGTACGCACGCGGACACGCCATGCCTTCGCCGGCCGCGGAACGCTCAGCCCGGTAAGCGACTGTGGCGATCTGAGCGAACGACCGGACCAGCGGATTCGGGTCACCCTCGTTCCACGCCGCTACCACACGGCTCGGCGCAATGTCGATCAGCGGCACCACAGCCAGCTCCCTGGGCAGGTCGTGCCCGAACGGGGCAATGCCGACTGTTCCGTTCGAGAGCACGGCCTGCAGGCACTTCTGGACAGCGCGTACCACTGGACCCTCGCGCGGCTCCCCGCCGTTCCAGTACGAATGCCAGATCGGATCCGTGCCGTCCGGGAACTGGAACCAGCCCCTGTCTGCCAGGTCGGCCACCTTCAGGCGGTCGCGGCGGGCCAGTGGATCATCGGCGCGCAGCTCGTGCACTGTCGGACCTGTCTCGTCGAACGGCCCACGGGTCAGAGCGACGTCGACCAGTCCGGCGCGCAGTCCGCAGGTCGGATCGGTCAGGTCGGTCTCGCGGATGCGGACCTCGACACCTGTCCGGATCACCGACATGGTGAAGGCCGTCCTCGTCCTTCACCACGCGTCAACCTGAGGTTGGAAAACGCTCCCTACGTTGTTCCCTACGTTGTTCTGCGGGAGGCGGTGAGCCCCTCGTATGGTTCACCCACCCAGGGGTGCCGGGTGTGGTTCAAAACGCTCTGCCGCTGATGGCTTTCAGTGATTGGCCGCCCGGCGCCCCACGACGACTCGGCTGCCAATTAGGAATTGCGAATGATCGCTGAGTAGGGAATCGACAGCGAGGTCGTCCGTCGGGAGGCTCCAGCACCACACCGCACGGAGGCACCACATGGCCGCGATCTGGGCCGGCATCGACGCAGGCAAGACCCATCATCACTGCGTCGCGATCGACGAGAGCGGCCACCGGCTGCTCTCCCGACGCGTCGCCAACGATGAACCCGAACTCCTCGAACTCCTCACCACTGTCCTGGCTCTGGGCAACGAGGTGACCTGGGGCATCGACCTGGCCGACGGCGGGGCCGCCCTGGCCATCACGCTCCTCGTCAACCAGGACCAGCAGGTGCACTACATCTCCGGCCGGGCCATCCACCGCGCCGCCGAAAGCTACCGCGGCGAAGGCAAAACCGACGCCAAGGACGCCGCCGTCATCGCCGACCAGGTCCGCATCCGCCGCGACCTGCACCCCTTACGTGCCGGCGACGAGACGGTCACCGACCTCAAGATCCTCACCGGACGCCGCATGGACCTGGTCGCCGACCGCACCCGCACCGTCAACCGGCTCCGCGCCCAACTCACCAGCATCTTTCCCGGTCTGGAGCGGGCTCTGGACTTGACCAACGCCGGCCCGCTCATGCTGCTGACCGGCTACCAGACCCCGGCCTCCCTCCGCCGAATCGGCGTGAAACGGCTGGAGACCTGGCTGCGCAACCGCAAGGTCCTGCGCGCTGACCGGCTCGCCGAGACAGCTTGGGAGGCCGCCGGGCGCCAGCACACGAGCCTGCCCGGCGAGAAACTGACCGCCCAACTCGTGCACACCCTGGCGGCGGAGGTGATGGCCCTCAACCAGCAGGTCGCCGAACTCGACAAGGCAATAGAGGCCCGGTTTCGCGAACATCGGGACTTCGAAGTGATCACCAGTATGCCCGGACTGGGCGTGATCCTCGGTGCCGAGTTCCTGGCCGCGACCGGCGGCGACATGGCCTTCTTCGGTACTGCTGACCGCCTCGCCGGCTTCGGCGGCGTTGCTCCCGTTCCCCGAGACTCCGGGAAGATCAGCGGCAACCTCCGCCGCCCACGACGCTACAACCGCCGACTCCAACGCGTCTTCTACATCTCCGCGTTGTTCAGCATCCGAAACTGCGAGGACTCTCGCCGGTTCTACGACCGCAAACGCTCCGAGGGCAAGCGTCACATCCAGGCCGTCCTGGCCCTGGCCCGCCGCCGCGTCAACGTCCTTTGGGCACTCCTACGCGACGGACGGACCTACGAGGCCGTATCGCCCACCGCTCACGCGGCTTGACAGACAGCATTAGGAATCGCTGAACCAAGATCGCTGGGATGTCGACGCGGTCCGGTGGCACGGTCGACTTTTGGGATATATCGTTGGTGCTACGCGAGCAGCTATAGCAATGGCGCACTATCTTCAGCGAGACAGCCATTGAGTACATGTGGACGGCACTGAGACTTCAAAGACGTCATTCAGGCGCTGTCCGGAGGCCGGACCGCCCGCCTCGGGGCGGGGGCACATCGCATATCTTCCCTGGGGGCTCCCGAGTCGCAGTTAGCTCGGGCTGCTGAAAAAGGGGTCATTCATGGCCAGCTACACTAAAGAGCCGCCCAACTGCCAGTCCGATATTCTGTTCATCGGAACCACGGGTCTCAGATCTCTCGCCGGTCACCCTGACGTCGAGGAGATGTATATCGACCTCTTGGTGCCCGAGAACTTCGGGACAACGGATTTCAAAGAAGTAGCGCTCTACATTGAGGTACTGACGGCGGGTGTGAATATAGTTCCGAATCCCGTCCACGACACCCGCGGCGAATGGGCAATCGGGAAAAATGGTACGTGGGTCGTGACGGAGCCCAGTCGTCCGGCCACAGATCGACTTCGGTTGAAGCAATTCAACCAACACTTGAACAGCGGCGGCATCAATGGCCTGTCGATCTATCTTGGCGTAACAGGCCTCCCGGCGAACGGAGCAATGGAATTCTACGCCTATGGCGATGCGCAATACGTCACCGCCGTGGTTCAGACAAAGAGTTGTAAGATTCACATGTCGGACTTCCATGATGGCCAGCAACTAGCGGGGTTCCACTGACTCGGTTTTGCGCGTGGCCCGTTAGCAAGCTGAGCGGGTCGAAGCGAAGGCAGGTCGAGTGCCGCCAGGACCGCCCTGGTAGTGCAAGTCGCTCAGAGGAACGGGCGTTGATGGCATCGCCAGTGTGACCAGGGCATGACGTGACCGGCCTTTGTGCCGGACTGCGTGGGCGAACTAGCCTGAAACTGGCGTCGCTGGTTTTGGGCCGGGCTTCCTTCTCCCAAAGGGGGCCCGTTGTCTTCAGCAGGCTGTGGCGTCCACTTCGCCTACATCGTCGACCGGGGCGGGGCGGTGGTGACGCCGGCGAACACGCTGGTGTCCGTCGAGTGGACGAGGATCCTGGACGAGGTGTCGACGGCGCACGTCGTGATCAACCCCGACGGCGACTGCTGCGCCCAGCTCGGCAAGGTCCGCACGTGGAGACACAAGCTGGTCATCGCCCGCGACGGTGTCACCGTGTGGGAGGGGCCGATCATCCAGGCCGAATGGTCCTTCGGCAAGGTGGAGTTGTGGGCGTCCGACGTCATGGCGTGGCTCGACCGGCGTGTGCCTCATCAGTCGATCGTCTTCGACGGCTCCGACCTCACCGAGATCGCGAACTGGCTGATCGAGGACGCCTTCGCGCCGGACGACCCGGGCCACACCGTGGAGATCCTCGGCGAGTCCGGCGTGGAGGGCGGCCGGCAGTACACGGAGGACATCGGGCAGACGGGTGATCACCTGCGCGATCTCGCGGATACCGGCCTGGACTTCACCGCCGTCGGCTCGACGATCGTCCTCATGCCGGAGGACTGGAGCGCGAGCGTCGGCACCCTCACCGATGCGGACTTCCCGGAGGGCCTGATCGTCGCCGAGGACGGTACGGCGCTCGCGACGCGGTGCATCGTGCACGGCGACGAGGACAGCGGCATCAAGGGCGTCTCGGGCGGTACGGACGCCTACTACGGGCTGCTGGAGCGCAGCGTGGAGGAGACGTCGGTGACGACGAGCGCCTCGGCGCAGGCGGCCGCGCGGTCGAAGCGGGCGGCGGCCTATCCGGTGCCGGTGTTCCTCAGCTCCGATGAGGTGACCTTGTCGCCGGAGGCCGCGGTGGACGTGGCCAAGCTCGTGCCGGGCTGGTGCGTTGACGTGGCAACGCAGGTGACGTGCCGTCCGCTGCGGCAGCGGCTGAAGATCAGCGGCGTAAAGGTGTCCGAGGACGGCGGCGGTGAGAGTGTGCAGGTCACGCTCGCGCCGCTGAGCAGCGAACTGGAGAACTGATGGCGGTACGAGGCTCTGCGGCGCGCCGCACCATGGACCCGATGGGCGGTGTCCTGCGCGACCTGAACCGCCAGTCCAGGACGCTGTCCAGGAAACCCGGCAGGCGCGGGCAGCAGGGCGAGCCCGGAGAGCAGGGCCCGCAGGGAGAGCCGGGGCCGCCCGGGGAGCCGGGACCGCCCGGGGAGCGGGGGGAGACGGGGGCGCCGGGGGAGCGCGGTGAGCAGGGGCCACCCGGTGCGCCGCCCGTCGCGGCCGTCCTCACCACCGAAGAGGACGGCCGCGCCACGTGGACGTACAGCGTCCCGTTCGCGGCACCACCGGTGATCAGCGCCCTCCCCGTGGACCCTCACCCGCAGGACGACCGCACCGTGACCGTGACCCTGGAGCAGGTCACCTCCTCGAGCGCGACGGTCCGGGTGTGGCGGACACAGCCGCTCCTCGGGCTGGGCCTGCTGCCGGCGTCGCCGGCGGGTGCTGGGGTGCAGGTGCACGTCACCGCGAGCGGCCACCCGGCCAGCTAACCTCTGCTCGTAGCCGCTGGTTGTGGGCCGGGCAGGATCGAACTCACTGGGGTGACCTGCCTTGGCCCGCGCTTGCGTCTGCGATTCGTACTTCACGGTGGACTCCGACACTGGGGAACTGTGCCTCAAGCCGGGAACGATGGGCCTGCGCCAGATCGTCGTCCACAACGACCCAGGGACCTTCCAGTTCAAGAAGGCCGACTATCCGTGGCTGGCGCGGGTGTTCGTCCGCGTCCAGGCGGGCGGAGGCGGCTCGGCTGGAGCGAACGCAGCCGCCAACCAGTGCATCGTGCGGCCCGGGGGTGCTGGCGGCAGCTACAGCGAGCAGCTGATTGCCGCATCGTCGCTGGGCGCGGTGGAGACGATCGTGGTGGGTGCCGGGGGTGACGCGGGCGGAACGGCGACGAGCGGCGGGGCGGGCGGCAGCAGTTCCTTCGGCGGGTTCGTGACGGCCAACGGGGGCGACGGGGGACACGCGATCCAGACGTCCGGCACGACGGCGGACGTGTCGTCGGGCGCGGCGGCTCCGCTCGCCGGCCGCGGCCAGTTCGCACAGGGCGGCGGCCCCGGCGGAGGCGCGATCCGACTGAACGGCACCAACGGGATTTCCGGCGGAGGCGGCGAGTCCTACCTGGGCCACGGTGGGCAGGCGCGCGCGAGCGAAGGCAACGGCACCGGTCCGCGTGGCTTCGGCGGAGGCGCGGGCGGCGGGCTCTCCTACGGCGGGTCCGTCAACGGCGCGCCGGGCGGAACGGGTTGCGTGATCGTGGAGCTCTACGGCTGATCTGCCCCAGCCGGGGGCGTTGGCCCGCGCCGTAGACTGACGGTCACGCCGCTGGTTGTGGGCCGGGCCGAGATCACCTTGAAGGGCGGGGCATCTTGGCCAGGTGTCAGTGTGGCGGCGACGGCTGCAACTGCGTGGTCATCGCCGGTGAGAACGCCGAAGTGACGGGCGCGGGCAGCACCCTCAACCCGTACGTGGTCTCGGCTGTCATCGGCTGTGAGGACGTCCGCCCATGCATCTCCGCAGGGGACGGCATCAGCTACGACTCGTCGACCGGCGTCGTCTCCGCGCACCTGTCCGACCAGGCCGGGAACAACCTCGCGACCGGCCCGGACGGCGGCCTGTTCGTGCCGACCGGGGCGGCGACGGTGAGCGTCGGGTGCGGCATCACAGGTGACGGCTCTGCCAGTGCTCCCGTCACGGCCAACACCGGGGCATGGCCTTACCCGTGTGACGTGGACACCTTCGGCGGTGTCGTGGCATGCGACAGCAACGGCGTCCTGCGTTCGGAGCCACGCGGGAAGGTCTCGATGACCCGGTACGGGGAGAGCCGGACCTACAACAGGGCGATCCCGACTGGGGCGATCCAGAGGGCGGACACGTTCTCGACCACGATCACCAACCCGGACACGTGCCGCCCGGCCTTCGTGGTGGTGGAGCGTGAGGTGGACGTGTACTTGACCCTTCCCGCCGGTGCTGCGGCGGCGACGGGCTTCGATGGCGACGAGATGTACTACACCCGCAATAACGGGTCGGGCACCATTTCGGGCGCTCACGCGCAGGCCACGAAGGTGCTCGCGGGCGGCACGATCCCCGCGGGCGGCACCATGACGGTCAGCTTCGATGCGACGGTCGGGCGAGGCGCGGGCGGCGCCCGCTACACCCAGATCATCGCCATCATCCGCTGCTTGATGATCAGCCTGTGAGGACGAGCATGCTTGAAGGCGTCGCGCCGACCGAACCGACATCGGCCGTCTACTACGTCATATACGAGGACGGCACAGCCGGCCGTATGGAAGTCACGGCCAATGCCGCGCCCGAACTGGCCCGGCCGGGCTCCTTCGTGGAGGAAGAGGACTACCTGGCGCGGGTCAAGGCGATGGAGGACCTGGAGGCCGCGGTCCTCGCTGACGAGGAGGCCATACAGCAGGGGAAGGCCCTCGCGGACTACACGGCGCTCACCCTGCTCGGTCTCGGCGAGGAGACCGCGCGCCGCCTGTCCGGCTACGACGGACCAGACCGGCAGGAAAGTTAGACTTCCTGATAGCTGCTGGTTGTGGGCCGGGCGAGCTCTCCACTCGGGAGTGGTCCTCTTGTCCGGATGCGGATGCAGCCGCCGGTGTACCTGCACGGTAACGGCCGGTCCCGGCACGCACGTCGACGGCAACGGCAGCACGTCCAACCCCTACGTCGTCAGCGTGAAGCCGCCTGTCACCGGCTGCGGTCTCACCGGCGACGGCACCGACGGTTCACCTCTCGCCGTAGCGGGCGGCAGCTGGCCGTACGCCTGCGATCCCGAGGACAACGGCGGAGTCATCGTCTGCGGCAGCGACGGCATCCTGCGGGGCGAGCCCCGCAGCCGCTCGCGCATGACGTCCATGTTCTTCGATCGGGACTACGCCAACGTGCCGGTGCCAGCGGGCCGGAACCAGCTGGTGACCCGGGTGGAGTTTCCGTTCACCAACCCGGACCCGTGCAACGCCGCCACGGTCGTGCTGTCGCAGGAGATGGAGGTGACCCTCGACCTGCCGCCGGGCGCCGCAGCCGAATACGGATTCGGTGGGCCGGACGAGATGGTCTACTACCGCAACACCGGCAACACGGCCTTCAACGGCGCCCACTGGCAGGTCACCAAGGTACTCAACGCCGGCATCGCGCAGCCCGGTCAGACGGTCACCCTCGGGTTCGACGTCCTGGTGGGCCGCGGCTCCGGCGGCGCCACCTACACCCACGTGCAGGGCATCGTCCGCGCGCTCTTCATCACCCGGTAAGGCGGTCACGGCCATGACTACTCCCACCGAGCCGGCCCTCACCAACCAGTGGGCCATCTTCGACGACGGGTCCGTTGGGGCCTGGCGGTACGAGGGCGACACCCCGCCCGCGCTGCCCGCCCCCGGCCGGACCGTGTCCGAGGCCGAATATCAGAACGCTCTCGCCCAGATCGAAAACGCCGTGGAGGAACACCGCGCCGCCCAGCAGGCCGACGAGCAGACCGCCGCCAAGCAGGCCTACGACGCGCTCATCGCCGCAGGCCTTGCCGATGCGCCGGCACGGCACCTGTCGCACTACGACGGCCCCTGACGCTGGCCGTAGACTCCCTGGTAGCCGCTGGTTCTGGGCCGGGCAAGCTCTCTCCAATCGGGAGTGACCTTGTCCGGATGCGGATGCAGCCGCCGGTGCACCTGCACCGTGACCGCCGGCCCCGGCACACAAGTCGACGGCAACGGCAGCACGTCCAACCCCTACGTCATCAGCGCCAAGCCGCCCGTCACCGGCTGCGGCCTGACCGGCGACGGCACCGATTCGGCCCCCCTCGCCGCGCACGTCGGCACGTGGCCGTACGCGTGCGACCTCGACGCCACCGCAGGAGGCGTGTACTGCGACCCCGCCACCGGCGAGCTGCGCACCGATCCCCCGTACTGGGCGGACTTCCAGGGGGATCAGCTCACGACGGCTTTGAGCACTCCGCGTCCGGTGCCTGCGGCTGCATCTGAGGTGATCGACACGATCTCGATCGACATCACGAACCCGGACCCGTGCCGCCGGGGACTGGGACTCCTGTTCCGTGAGGTCGACCTGGACTTCGTGCTGCCGCCGGGCTCGGGCGCCATGGCCGGTATCGACGGCGACGACATGAACTATCTGGCCAACCAGGGCAACGCGACGATCTTCGCCACCCACTCCCAGGACAACAAGATCACCGCCTTCACGCTCAACCCCGGTGAGACGCGCACGATCACGATGAACGTCGAAGCCGGCCGCGGCAGCGGCGGCGCGACGATCACCCGCATCCAGAAGTCGCTTCGCGCGTGGGTCTGGTCCAACCAGTTCAGCTGACGGGAGCCAGCCATGCAGGAGCAGACCTTCTACTACGAGTACCCGGACGGCTCGGTGGCCGAGCGCGTCACGGCGGCAGCCGACCCGGTCCACCCCGCGGGCGCCACGCTGCTGACGCAGGACGAGTACGACAGCAAGCGGCAGGCGATCGAGGCGGACCTGGAGCAGCGGAAGGCCGACGTCCAGGCGCAGGAGTCCGCGCAGAAGAAGAACGCGTACGACGCGCTGGTGGCGGCCGGCTTCAGCGCGGACGTCGCGCAGACCCTGTCCGGCTACAAGCCCCAACTGATGAGCGACCGGGCGGACTAGGGTCCGGCTTACACTTCCCTCTGAGCTGCTGGTTGTGGGCCGGGCCTCCTCACCTGAAGGGGGTCTGACCATGGCGTGGTGTCCGTTCGCCAAGAAGATGGAGCTGCAACCGGAGTCGGACAGCCAGCCGGCGATCCGGCCGACCCAGTTCATCCTGCACAGCATCGTCGCCCCGTGGACGCCCGAGCGGACGTACGAGTATTGGCGCGACTCGACGAACCTGGAGAGTCATTTCGGGCTCGGGTACGACGGCTCGCTGGGCCAGTACATCGGCACGCACACGAGGGCGGACGCGAACTTCTCCGCGAACCGGCGCGCGGACGGCACCGGTGCCGTGTCGCTGGAGTCGGCGTCGAACCTCGAAGCGAGTGACCCGTGGACGGACGAGCAGGTCGAGACGATCATCCGGCTCGGTGTCTGGCTGCACCAGGAGGAGGGCATCCCGCTGCGGGTGTGCCGTACCTGGGACGACCCCGGGTACGGCTTCCACAGGATGTTCTCGGAGTGGAACCCCAACGGCCACGCCTGTCCTGGGGCCGCGCGCGTCAAGCAGTTCCACGAGGTGGTGTTCCCGGGAATCGTCGCCCGCGCCACCGGCAAAGCGCCGAGCCAGCCCAAGTTCGAGCCGTACCCGGGTGAAGCGTTCTTCATGGACGGGGACACGCCAGCGCTCGGCAAGAGCTCGCCGATCTTCACCGCGATGGGGAAGCGCCTCGTCGCGGAGGGCTGCGGCCGGTACAAGGTCGGCCCGGGGCCCAAGCTCGGCCAGGCCGACGTCGACTCCTACGAGGCGTGGCAGCGCGAGTGCGGGTACAGCGGGGCCGCCGCGAAGTGGCCGCCCGGCCCGACCACATGGAACAAGCTCCAGGTGCCCCACGTCTGAAAGGAACTCGTCGTGCTGCTGCCCTCCGTACTGCGTACGGTTGTGCCGCTCGTCGCCGGGTGGATCATCGTGGCCCTGACCCATCTCGGGTTCACCCTCGACAGCAACACGGCGCAGGCCGCTGTGACGCTCGCCGTCGCGGGCGCCTACTACCTGGTGTTCCGGCTTGTCGAGCGCACCGTTGAGAAGATCGGCGGGCCGGCCTGGCTGAAGGGCGCGGCGGGCGCGCTCCTCGGCTGGGCGAGCCCGCCCCGCTACCGGTCGACGGACAACATCGTCGAGCTGCTGCGCGAGAGCCGCCCATGACCACGCAGCCGCCGCCCGAGCCGGGGTTCTACATCTCGCCGGTGCAGATGTATCAGGAGGTGCAGCACGTGTCGCGGCTGGTGTCGCGCGTGGACGGCAAGCTCGACGGCATCCTCGCCGACAGCAGGGACATCAAGGGCGACGTGTCGGACCACGAGACCCGGCTGCGTGCACTGGAACTGGGGGAGACCCCGAGGCAACAGCGTGACGAGGCCCGGCTCGCGTCGCTGGAATCCGGGCGGTGGCCACTCCCGGCAATCGGCGCGCTCACCGGCCTCGCCGGGATCGTGACCGGGGCAGTCGCCCTGTTCAGCCGCTGACGCCACCTGAGACCGCCCCCGGGCCCTCTCCGCTCCGAGGGTCCGGGGGCGCTGCCATGCCGGCGACAGGCCGTGTGGGCGATGTCCGCCAGGGTAAGCACGTACTGTCGGAGCGAACGGGGGAGGGAGCGATATGGACGTGGATCCTTTCGGCCCCACAGGCCCGCTCTACGAGGCTAGAAGACAGCTTGAAAAATCCATCAACCGTTTGGGTAGGCGGCAGAAGTGGTGGCGGCGGAACAGGTACGTGTGGGGCTGCCACGAGCACTATGTCCACTGGGTCGATGTGGACAAAGACGGGTCGTACCTGTTTATCGGCCAGGGACCCCACGACAGCGCCGGACGACCAACCCTCGGGACCCATGGGTTCTACTGGCGGCTTGGATTCACGGACCTAAAAGGTGGTCCAGGGGTTGCCACCAGCGTCACGCTAACCCTCGATGAAGAGGGCAACCCGCAACTGCGAGAGGGCCGACAGCGACGCTATCCCGGCACGCCGGACGGATGGGCTGCAATGATCGACAACCTACGGCCCTGAGGGGCCCTCTCCGCTCCGAGGGTCCGGGGGCGCTGCCATGCTGGGGCTTATGACGGATGACTTGGACGCGCTGCTCGCGCGCCTGCCGATGAAGTCCCCGCGCGAGGCGTACGACGAGATGATGGCGGCGCGCGAGGCTGCCGCGGCGGCGCCGTTGCCCGAGCCGAGCATCATCGCCATGCCGACGTATCCGGATGACCGGTGGGGCAGGCTGGGCGGCACCATCCGGTTCGGGTGCCCGCTCGGCTGTGGGTGGCACCACGACGAAAACCCCGGCCTGGAGGCGGCCACGGAGCCGCTCGTCCTTCCGCTCGACCTGTCCCGGCTCGACGAGGCGCTCACGGCGCAGGCCAACGCTCGGGCCGAAGCGTTCCGGGTGCGCGTCGAGACGGCGATCACCGCCCACTACGCGGCGGACCATCCCGGCCGCTGAAGGCCGATGTCAGACCCCGCGGTTACCGTGGTCGTGTCCTTATACGAATGCGTCTGGCTGCGCTGATCTTTGGACCTTGCGCCCCCGTCCGGCTACCGGGCGGGGGCGGCATGCTTCAGGCGGCCTGGTCGACGTCGTCCCGCGTGACGTCGGCCCAATCGGCGAGGAGCCGCGCGTACGCGGCCGTGCGTTCGTCGCTCGCGGGCTGATGCATGAGACGGCGGATGCTCTCGTTGACCTGGTCAAGGGCAGGCGTCACCCGGCCGTGAGGCCGGAAGGAGTGGGGCATGGCTCCACCGTACGGCGCGGCACTGACAAAGGGCCGAGGCCATCGTGTTCTATTCTGCGTTCGAGGCGATACCGCCGCACATCGCCCATGTAGAACGGCCGCGCACCATGGCCACACCTACAGTGACCCCGCTGAAGGACTACCCGAGCTCGGTGTGGGACTCCTCGGAGGAGGGTTTGTGCTGCAAGTGCTACGCCAAGTGCAAGAGGTACGGCATCGGCGCGAGCCCGTTGTGCCGTAGCTGCTTTGTCGAGGCCGCGGCGAAGTGGGGGCCCGGCGTCAGGCAGAAGGGCTACAACGCCTGAACGGCTGCCGAGGGCGGCCACAGCCCGCCCCGGTTGGTGCGGCCGCTCTGGTCGCGCATGGCCGCTTCCCCCGCCTCCGGCTGCACGGCAGGATCAGCCCCATGAGACTTCTGGTCATGGGCGGGACATGGTTCCTGGGCAAGCACATCGTGGACGGCGCACTGACGCGAGGCTGGGAGGTCACTACCTTCAACCGCGGGCGCTCCGGCCGCGATGCGGACGGCGTGGAGGCAATTCACGGAGACCGTACGAACGACACTGACCTGGAGCGCCTTGCCGGACACGGGAGTTGGGATGCCGTGATCGACACGTCTAGCTCCGAACTGCCCCCGCGCGACGTCCTGGCGGCGGTGACGAGGCTGCGTCCAGTCGCCCGCCGATGGGTGCACATCTCCACTGTCTCCGTGTACGAGGGATGGCCCCACCAGCCGCTCACCGACGCTTCACCGCTGCTCGACTGCCCGGCCGACGCCGATGAGTCCTACGGCTACACCGGCCCGGACGGCTCTCCCACCCAGTACGGGTTCCAGAAGGCCGGCGGGGAGCGTGCCGTGACCCAGTTGTTCGGGGACGCTGCGGTGTTGCTGCGACCAGGTGTGATCCTGGGCCCGGGAGAGTACGTTGGGCGACTGCCGTGGTGGCTGGAGCGGGCCAAGCGAGGTGGCCGCATCCTGGCCCCCGCCCCGGCAGAGCAGCGCATTCAGCCGGTGGACGTCCGTGACGTCGCCGCCTTCGCTCTGGACCAGGCGGCCAGTTCCGAGAGCGGGGGCTTCAACGTCACCCATCCCCAAGGGTCCACCTTCGGCGGCTTCCTCGAAGCGTGCCTTGCTGAGACGGGCGGCGCCGGGGCACCGGTTTGGGTCGACCCTGCGGTGCTGATCGAGCAGGGTGTGAAGCAATGGACGGAGCTGCCCCTGTGGCGCACTCACGCGGGCGTGTGGGCTGTTGACTCCAGCCGCGCCGCAGCGGTAGGGCTTCGGTGCCGGCCGCTTGCCGACACCGTTCGAGACACGTGGCGGTGGTGGGCCGGGAACGGACGTCCCGTGGACCACCCGCGGTGGGCGGACCACGGGATTGCGCCGGAGAAGGAGGCGAAGATTCTCGCCTCTCTGTAGATCAGCTCTCGATCGCGAGCAGCCCGACGTGCGGGCCGATGCGGTGCGGCGGGGATGCGCGGTTGAAGTCCTCGATCCGCTCCCGCAGCTCAGTGGGGAGCGAAGAGCCGTGATATTCGGGCCGGTTGAGGCGCCGCCCGATACGGGCCGTGCGGACGACGATGCCCGTCTGCCGGTGCGCCTCGGGGACCTCCCACACCAGTTGTAGAGCCTCGGCCGCACCGTCCACGTCGCCCGCGATGAGGCGGGCGTGGGCGAGGTCGGCGGCCGCACCTGCCCGCACGTGAGCCGATTGCTCCTCACTCGGCCGCTGCGAGATGAGCTCCAAGGCGCGCCGCGCGTCGGCTTCGGCCTGCGCGGCGTCGCCGATGACCAACGCTGTCGTACTGGTGGACATGGCCAGGCGCTCCAGGGAGAACGCGAACTCACCGCCCACGCCGTCGTGCAGATCGTCCTGGCGGCCGTGGCCGTCCTCCGCGGACAACAGGATCGCTTGCCGGGCTGAGACGACGTCGCCGAGATGGGCATGGGCCCTGGCCTTGATCGCCTGATGCCGTCGGGTAGCCATGTCTCCGAGACCGCTGTAGGACAGAGCACGGGCAGCCTTCGTCACCGCCTCGGTGGCGTTGCCTGTGTGGTAGGCGATGTAGGCGAGCGTGCCGTCGGCGAAGGCTTGCAGCGGCGTGAAGCGGGTTGTCTCGCCGAACACGGCGGCTGTACGCGCCAGGCTCCGGGCACTCGGGAAGTACCCGAGATCGAAAGCGGCGACCGCGAGAAGGGCGGCGGCCTGCCCGTTAAGGATCATGAGCTGTTGCTGCTGGACGGGTACCTGCGTCCGGTCTCGCTGCCGCTCGATCGCCAGGCGCATACGGTCGATGCTCTCGTAGGCCTCGGCGGGCGGGATCTGGTGGTACCTGCGGGCGACTGCCTCCACCTGGTCGCGCAGTTCATCAATGGTGTTGTCGGAAATGGACGCCGAAGCAGTCGCGTCGGCGCCCTCAAGGGCTTCTTCTGCGGTCATTCGAACTCGCTCTTCCAGGTCATTCGCGGGTGCCTGGGGATCTGTCCCCGGCGGCGGCCCGAACAGCTGCTCTGCCGTGTAGCCGGGCCACATCGCCTCAAGGATCTGGCAGGCCTCGGCGACCGGCAGCCCGTGTAACTGGCCGCCCGTCCACCGCCGAAACTGCGTCTCGCCGCATGTCGGGCGGGCGCTGCCGTTCTTGAAGATCCGCACGCCGTGCTGGGTGAAGTCCTTCGCGAATCGGCGATAAGTGACCTTGTCCCGAACGCACAGCCATGCGAGCAGCGTCCTTGGCTCAGTCCTCATTCCGCCCCCAGTCTGCGAGACGCAGGCGATCGGCCTACGAATCGGATCCCTTCTCCGGCAGGGGATACCGCCTTTGCTGCCGAGGGCAACCTCCCTCGCGCAGAAGCCACTTCAAAGCTACCCCGAGGCCACGTCAGTCGCCCGGATGTGCTGAGGAAGCCACGTCGCAAGTCATGGCGGAGCTACCCGGGGTGGGTGAACTCTGATCGCCTACTTCGCTGAGAGTGCTCGCCTGAGCACAGAAGCCATGGAGTCACCCCCATGCCCCCAGAACGTGCCGGATTAGCAAGCCTGATGCCCGCTCCACTTCTTGTCCCTGTCCGATATCCCGTGACGGATGGATTCGACGTCGTGATGCCGGCGGCTGCGGCGAGCGTCGGGCGGGCCCGGCGGGTCGCGCGGGCCTGGTGCCGCTATTGCCGGGTGCCGGACGACCTGGTCGACAGCGTGCTTCTCGTCATCTCCGAGATGTGCGCGAACGCCATCCTGTACGGCCGATCGGACAGCATCGGTGTACGGGCGTGGCTGCCGTCCTTCGGCATCCTGCGTATCGAGGTCGCCGACTACACCCCCTCCCAGCTCCCTGCGGTGCAGCACCCGTCCGCCGACAGTGAGAACGGCCGTGGCCTGCTCCTCGTCGACGCCGTGACGGCGGAGGCGGGTGGCAGGTGGGGATTCAGCGCAGACGGCACCCGCGCTTGGTGCACGCTCCCCCTGCCCACGGCCCTCCCTGCTCGCAACGTCTCAGCCTGAGTCCCCCAAGCCTCGGTCCGAGATTCGCAGTCCCCACACCCACTTCTCATCCTCAAGGCGTCCCCCATGCCTGATTCCTTAGCAGCCGGTGCCGCGTACGCGCGCTTTGCCCCTAACGGCACCCCCGATGACATGAACCTCATCGTCAGCCCGGTCGGTGCGGACACCGCGTTGCGGAGTGCGTTACAGGACCTGCGGCTGGGGCGCTACCACGCGGCCCGTGAGCTGCTCGAGATGACGGGCCGTGAATGGGGGCTGCGGACGAGCCGGAGCAACCTGTTGGCGGCCGGCGCCGGTGATCCGGGCATCTTCAAGCTGTGGGTGGACGAGGAGCCGAGCAGCCCGGACGCGGCGATGATGTGGTCGCGGGTGCTGACCCGGGCCGCGCTCAAGGCTCACCGCAGCGGTATGAGCGAGGACGTGGTGGGCGCGGCTGCGCGGATGGCGGCTCAGGCGGGGTGGCGGGCAGCCGGTCTGCTGCCGGAGTGTCCGGTGCCGTGGGTCGACAAGATCCTGCTCTCGCAGCTCCCCTACCCGGCCCACATGCTCGATCCCTATGCGCGGCGCCGTCGGATGCCGTGGGACGAGCTGCCTGGCGGTAGTGATCAGGGGATGCCCCACCTCGGTCCCTGGCCTCTGCTGGGTGAGGTTGATGCCCGCCATCCCGGCAATCGCGAGGGCTACCACGCCATGCGCCAGTATTTTCAGAGGGTTCGTGGCACGGGGGCCGCGATGGACTTCGCCTGCTGGATGGTCCTCTCGGAGCCGCCCAGCCCGGAGCTGTGGCTGCTGCCCCTGTACGCCCTCGTGGACAAGTTCCGCACCGAGCACGGAGAAGGCCGCGAGAGGGGCACGCTCCGGTTCTGGCAGACCGGGTCTGTCGGGCACTACGCCGTCCAGGCGTACAGCAAGTGGTTCGCCCAGCTCCCGCCCGCCGAATACCCGTGGGTGTCGATGTCGGACCTCAGCCACCTGGCCCATGCCCTGACCGCCAACGGCGAGACCCAGAAGGCCGCCGACGTGCTGCGGGCGATGGGCCCCTACGTCACCGCCCAGCCCTGGAAAGACGTCAACGCGATCCTCGGCCGCAACAGGAACTGGGAGGACTGGTTCCTGATGAACCGCGCCTCCACCCTGCGCCGCTGGCCCCTCACCACCAGCTGACCCCCCCTGGGCGTTCAACGCCTCCGATCTGTCCCCTGTCCCTTCCCCGATTCGAAAGCGATCTCTGGTGTCTCACAGAAGAACCGGCACAACGTCCGCCGACGACGTCTTCCTGGCCCAACTCGGAATCAAGCCCGAGCTGAGCCGCCGCACGTCCGCGTTCCAGAACTTCGCAATCAGCGTCACGGTGATCTGCATCCTCGCCGGCGGCCAGAGCATGTTCGGGTTCGGCATGAGCCACGGCGGGCCCGTGGTCATGCTCGGCACCTGGATAGCCATCGGATTCTTTACCCTGCTCGTCGGGCTGTCACTGGCCGATGTGGTCTCCGCCTACCCGACGTCCGGCGGCCCGTACTTCATGGCCAGCAAGCTCGGCGGCCCCCGCTGGGGCTGGGTGACCGGCTGGCTCAACCTGCTCGGGCTGCTCGGCGCCATCGCCGGTATCGACTACGGCGCCGCCCAGTTCACCGGGGCCTTCATCCAGATGCAGTGGAACGTGGCCCCCACCGCCGGCTCCACCATGCTGATCTTCGCGGTCATCCTGCTCGTGCACGGCCTGCTGAACTCGGCCGGCGTCCGCGTCCTCAACCTGCTCAACTCGATCTCCGTGTGGTGGCAGCTCGGCGGCGTCGCCCTCATCGTCGGCGCCCTGACTCTGTCCTCCGCCTCGCACCAGTCCCCGTCGTTCCTGGTCAGCTTCCACAACGAGAGCGGCCTCGGCAGCACCCTCCAGGTGGTGCTGGTCGGCTCCCTGGTCGCCGGTTACACGTTCTGCGGGTACGACGCCTCCGCCCACATCGCCGAGGAGACCACCGACGCCCAGGTCTCCGCGCCCCGTGGCATCGTCCGCTCCATCTGGGTGTCCTGGGTGGCCGGGTTCGTCCTCCTCGCCGGCATGCTGCTCGCCGTCCAGAACTACGAGGGCACGCTCAACTCGGCGACCGGCGTTCCCCCCGCGCAGATCTACCTCGACGTCCTCGGCGCGGCAGGCGCGAAGGCGTTGATGCTGGTGGTGATCGTGGCGATGCTGCTGTGCGGCAACGCCGAGGTCGGCGCATCGTCGCGCATGATCTACGCGTTCTCCCGCAGCCGGGCTCTGTGGAAGTGGCAGAGCTGGCAGCTGGTCAACGAGCGGACGAAGACTCCCACGCGGGCCGTCTGGCTCAGTGTTGTCGTGCCCTTCGTGCTTGCCCTGCCCGCCCTGTACTCGCCCGCCGCCTACGGGGCGATCACCGCGATCAACGCGGTTGGCATGATCCCGGCCTACGGGATCCCGGTCTACCTCGCTCTGCGTAAGGGTCGCGACTACCGCCCCGGGCCGTGGACCCTCGGGGCCTGGCGCAAGCCGATCGGTGTCATCGCTTGCCTCTACGTCGTGGTCATCACCGCTGTGTTCTGCCTGCCCCAGACGTCCCCGATCACCACCGACAGCTTCAACTACGCCGGCGTCACCCTCGCGATCGCCCTGCTGATCGCCTGGGTCACGTGGCAGACCCGCGGCAAGAGGGCCTACCAGCTCACCGCCGACCACATCGCCCAGCCCAGCGAAGCCCTGATCGAAGAAGGCATCTGACCGATGGCAACCGATATCCTCCCCGCCGCGCTGCGCGGACACATCAGCCAGGACGACCTCCGTGAGGCCGTGAAGCAGGGCTACATCCGCACCGTGATGACCGTCGTTCCGGACATGCTCGGCCGCCTCAAGGGCAAGCGATCCGCAGGCCTCGCCCTCTTCGAGCGGCTCGACGAGGGCGACGGCATCCGCGTGGGCGAGGCGTGCTCGTACCTCCTGGCCACCAACGCGGGCATGGAACCGCTGGACGGGTTCGACCTGACCAGCTGGGACGACGGATACCACGACATGGGCGTCAACGCCGACTGGGACACCTTGCGGGTGCTGCCCCACATGCCGGGCATGGCCCTGGTCCACTGCGACGCCGTGGACACCGACGGGGCACCCATCGAGGTCGCACCCCGCCAGATGCTGCGCCGGCAACGGGAGCGCCTGCAAGAGCTGGGCTACGAGGCGAAGGTCGGCTGGGAGAGCGAGTTCGTGCTCTACAACGGCGACCAGCCGTTCGTGAACCGCAACAGCGACTACGACCTGGACTTCCCGCCTCGCCTGGGCGACTTCCTCGGCCACCTGGAGGAGGCCCTGCCGGACGCCGGAGTGGAAGTTGAGGCGGTCAAGGCCGAGGGTGCGCCCGGACAGCTTGAGGTCACCTTCCCCAAGAGCGGGGTGATGGAGGCCTGCGACAACTACACCGTCTACAAGCACGTGGTGAAGCATTTGGCGAGGCGCCACGGTCTGACCGCCGTGTTCATGGCGGCGCCCGTCACCGGGGTCGCCAGCGGTCTGCACCTCAACCTTTCTCTCTGGCAGGGCGAACAGGCTGTGTTCGCCCTGCCCTCCCCGCGCGCCCTGCCCACCGACATCATGGGCCACAGCATCGCCGGGCTCATCAGCGCTGTGCCACACCTCATGCCGCTGGTCGCATGCAACACGAACGCCTACAAGCGGTACGCAATACCGCGTAACTTCACCCCCCAGTTCATGGACTGGGGCCCGGACAACCGGGGATGCGCGATACGCGTCACCGGACACGGGCCCAGCAGCCGACTGGAGATCAGAATCGCCGGCGCGGACGCCAACCCGTACCTCGTGGCCACCGCCTCGCTCGCAGCCATCGCGCACGGCCTGGACGAGAAGCTGACCCCACCGCCCCCGTGCCTCGGCGATGCCTACGCCGCTGACTCATTCGTTCCGCTGCCCGGCGATCTCACCGAGGCGCTGAAGGCCTTCCGGTACGGCAACGTGGCACGCGACCTGCTGAGCACGCCGGTGGTCACCCACTACGGGCGGGCCGCGCAGGTCGAGATCGACGAACAGCGCCGAGAAGTCACCGACGTCGAACGACGCCGCTTCATCCTGGCCTGACGGGTCGCACGCCAACTACCACGACAAGGCGTTCGCCTACCTCGTCACCCGCCGCACCGAGGACAACAAGCACGTCGAGTACGGCGTGCACGCCCTGGGCCCCAACGCGAAGCAGCTCGCCGACAAGATCGCCGACGTGCTGCGCGACTGGGAAGCCAACCGGCGCGGCGGCCCCAGCCCGGTCATCCGGGTCTATCCAGCCGGCACCCCCGATGACCAGATCCCGGCCGACCGGATCATCGACAAGGTGCACAGCCGGATCTCACTCTCCTGGCCCTCGGCGTAGCCGCCGAGAGTCAGGCCGTCCCGCACCACCTCAATGGAAGGAAGGGCACCATCATGACGAGCACCACTGTGGCCCCGCCCACCCCGCCGGCGGACCTGGACGACGACTTCGCGCCCCTGGACGTGAAGGTCGTCGCCGATGATCCGTTCCAGCTCGACATCACGATCATCGAGGGCACGCCGGAGACCGAGACGATCCTGATGTGCGGCACCGGTGACAACTGCGGGACTTCCTGCCCGAGTGCCTGCTCCGGCTCCACGGTGTAACCGGTCCAGCCCGACGGTTCGGGCTGGGCGGATCTGTCCCTCAGCCCGAACCCTCCCGCCAAGAACGGAGGGTTATGACGCGCTCCCGACACAGCCTGTACCAAGGTGCCGGCGAAGGGATGCTGCGCGCCGCGGTGAACCGCACCGGGCCGGATATGCCGCCCTGGCCGGGCCCCACCGCGACGCTCGAACACTGGCGTGCGTGGCTGGCCGAGGTGTGGGCCGATGACACCTTCCGCCAAGCCGTCTCCAGCGCCAGCCCAGACCTTTTCCACCAGGTCCAGTCAATCCTCGATGGCCGGTCACCGAAGGTCCGCCGGGTGCGACGGGCGGCACTGGCCACCGCCCGGTACGCGATCAGGTACACGCGCCGCGCCGCACCGTTCGGACTGTTCGCCGGTGTCGCGCTTTTCGAGTTCGGCGAGACGGCTGAGGTGCGTGTCGGGGTCCGGCACCAGGCGGTGGGCCGGCCGGACCCGGTGGCCCTGGACGGGGCGATCAGCGACTGGGAAGCCGACGGTGCGCGGATGTCAGACATGGAGGTCTGCGTTAACAATCTGCACAGGCAGGGAGGCGGACGCGTCTATGTACCGTCCGAGGGAGCTTCGGAATTCTCACTCGCGCTGACGCCTGCGGTCGGATTGGTGCTGGACGCGGCTCGCTCGCCGATCCGGTATTCGTCGCTGGTGGACAAGCTCGCCGCCGAGTTCCCGAACACGACCGAGCACCAGCGGGTAGGCATGCTTGCACAGCTCCTGCGGGTGCGGCTGCTGCGTTCCTCGCTGCGTGCGCCCGCCACGGTCGTCGATCCCGCCGTCCCTCTGCCGCCCGCTCTGCGTGAGGATGCCCAGAACCACGCGGCGGCGCCGGACGTGAGGCTGGACGCCACATTGCGGTTGCCGAAGGCGGTTCTCACGGAGGCGGAGACTGCTGCGACGGCGCTGACTCGGCTCTCCATGTATCCGACGGGGACTCCGGCATGGCGCCGCTACATCGAGCAGTTCGCCGACCGCTACGGCGAGGGCGTCGAGGTGGGGTTGGAACTGGTGACGGATCCCGAGCAGGGCTTAGGTTTTCCCGAGGGATTCGGCCAGCTGTCCGAGCTTCCACGGCCGATGACTCGGCGAGACCGGCTGCTGCTGGAGCTGGCCGGCGCCGCGGCGGTCGAGGGCCGCCGAGAAGTAGCGCTGTCCGGTGCAATGATCGAGGAGTTGGAGGCGGCCGCGGGCAAGCCCGTAGTCACTCCGCCCCACCTCGAACTGTCCGCACAGGTCCAGTCCAGCTCGATGCGGGCCCTGGAACGCGGGGACTTCCGTCTTCGAGTGTCCACCGCTTCCCGCGCGGCCGGGTCGTTTACCGGCCGGTTCTGGCACCTGTTCCCGCAGGCCGACGCAATGTCTGCCGAATTGCCCACGATCGACCCCGGCTCAGAGCTGGTCCAGTTGTCCTTCCACGCCAGCCGTGTCCGTGCGGATCTGCTCACTCGGGCCCCGCAGGCGCTGCCCCGGGTCGTCAGCGTCGGCGAGTTCCGGCATCGAGGTACGGGAGTGCTGTTCCCGTCAGATGTGGCCGTAGGGTTCCGCGACGGCCGTCTATACCTCACCGAGGCTGCCACCCGCAGGCGCCTTGAACTGCTCGCGCCGACCGCGATCAACTTCGTATGGAATCACCACACCCCGCCCCTGGCCCGCTTCCTGGCAGAGATCAGCCGGGCCACAGCACCACAGGTCACATTTTTCGACTGGGGTGCCGCCTGGACGCTGCCGTTCACGCCAGCGCTGCACTACCGGCGGTCGATCCTGACGGCTGCACGTTGGAGGCTGCGTGCCCGGGATCTCCCCGGCCGCACCGCGTCACTGGACGAGTGGGCCGAACAACTGCACGCCTGGAGACGCCGGTTCCGCGTGCCGGACCTGGTGCTGGTGTCCGACGACGACCAGCATCTGCCGCTCGATCTGCGTCAGGACATGCCTCTGGACCTGTTGCGTGCCCACCTCGACGCCAGCAGGACCGGGGCTGTAACCCTGTTCGATGCCCCTCCAGAGGACGCCGACGGATGGATCGGAGGCCGTGCCCACAACGCCGTCATCCCGCTGAGGGCGCGCTCATGACCGCGCCGGCAACCGTGCCCAGGACGCAGGATCTCTCCGAAGGCGCACTCGGGATGGCTCTGCTGCCCATCGAGCGCGGTGACCTGGTCGCAGCGCGGGACGTTCTGGTCCAGGCGGTGGCCGGTGGCGTCAGCGGTGGAGGCAACGCGTCGTTGTTCCACGGTGCCCCGGCACTGGAGTTCGTGCTGGGCCGCGCTGGCCGCTCTGAGCGTGCCGTCTGCGACGCTGTTGACCGCGTCGTGGTCGCTCGACTGGCCGTAGCACGTCAGCGGCAGGCTGCGGGGGCGCTGCCGCATCTTGCGGAATTCGATCTCATCCGGGGCTTAACCGGCTTGGGCGCGCTGCTGCTGGCCCGCGGCCCGGTCTCGCCGCTGCTGGAGGAGGTTCTGGCCTATCTGGTCTCCCTGTCACGGCCCGTCCGCGTAGACGGTCGGGAGCTACCGGGCTGGTGGTCAGCGGTTGGTCCCGGCGACGAGGAGATGGACGGCGGACACGGCAACAACGGCGTCGCACATGGCGTCGCGGGTGTGCTGGCGACGGTATCCCTCGCCGCTCGGCGCGGCGTCCAGGTGCCGGGCCAGATCGACGCCATTGAGGTGTTCGCGCGCTGGCTGGACACATACGGCTGCTGTTACTGGACTACCCGCGACCAACTGACAGCCCCTGAGCCGCCCGCGCCAGAACCCGCGCGCCCGTCTTGGTGCTACGGCCAGGTCGGCATCGCCCGTACCCAGCAGCTCGCCGCGCTCGCCCTGAGCGACCCGGCCCGCCGGCTCGCGGCAGAGGACATCGTCGTACGAACGCTCACCGACCCGATCAGTCTCGGCCGGATCACGGACGCCTCGCTGTGCCACGGCTGGGCCGGCCTGCTGACCGTCGCCCGCGCCGTCGCCGACGACAGCCCCACGCCCCACCGGTTCGCACCGGTGATCGAAGACCTCACCAAGCGCCTGGCCGCTGACCTGGGCCGGCTGCCCAAGCCCGGATTCCTGGAAGGCAAGGCTGGTGCGCAACTGGCACTGGACGGCACGAATACCACGGCCTGGACCAGCGCCCTGCTGATCACCTGACCGCCCGCTGTCCGAACCACGCCTCACCGATAGGAGCGCCCACGACCATGGACGTCGATGACGAAGCCCTTCCGATCACTACCGAGACGGAGTGGTGGCACGCCCGCTTGTCGTTCCCTGGCGGTGCCGGGATGAGCCCACAGGCCGCTCAGGCGCTGTCGTCGGGTCTGGGCGAACAGCGGTTCCACTTCCTGCGCAAGGAGGGGGGACTGCGGCTGCGCACTGAGAACCGCGTGGCCAGCCTGTTGGACCACCTCGTCGCCGATGGGCTGGCCAGCGGTTGGGGCGTCGGCATATACGAGCCGGAGCCCGAAGCGTTCGGCGGTCCCGAGGGGATGAACGTCGCACACGACGTGTTCTGCGCGGACAGCCGTGCCGCTCTGGTCGAGACCGGCCGCCCGGGTGCCAGAGAGCGCACTGTCCTGCTGCTCTCCACCATGATCCGATCGGCTGGCCTGGACCCCTTCGAGGCCGGTGACGTCTGGGCGAAGGTCGGCGCGCTGCGGCCACCCGTCACCCCGCCTACCGGTGCTGCGCTCGACCGAGCCGTCACGGCCATGCGGCGTCTGATGAACGCGGATGCGGCCCGGCGGACGAACGCCGAGTTCGGCTGGGTGGAGCGCGTCGCCGCGTTCGAGGACGCCGGGCGCCGACTGAGGCACCTAGCCTCCGACGGACGGCTGACGCGGGGCCTGCGCGCGGTGCTCGCCCACCACGCGATCTTCGCCTTCAACCGCGCTGGAGTGCCTGCCGTTGAACAGGCCGCTACCGCGTGGCTCGGTTGTCAAGTTGCCTTCCCCGAAAGGGGTGCAGCCGACGTGCCTACCCACCAGTCCATTTCCCAGGAACCTAACCTGACACCAATGGAGACCACCCTGAATTCCGTCACTGACCCCGCCGAACTGCGCGAAGCGCTCGTGAACCGCCTCACCGAAAGCGGCCACCTGCGCACTCCCGAGGTCATCGCCGCCTTCCGGGCCACCGAGCGCCACCAGTTCCTGCCCGGCGTCAACCTCCAGACCGCGTACCTCAACGACGCCGTGCCCATCAAGCACGACGAGACCGGCGAGATGATCTCCTGCATCTCGGCCCCCAACATCGTCGCCATCCAACTGGAGCAGATGGGCGCCCAGCCCGGCCACAAGGTCCTGGAAGCCGGGGCAGCTACCGGCTACAACGCGGCCCTGCTCGGAAACCTCGTGGCCCCCGGCGGGCACGTGTGGACCGTGGACGTCGACCAGGACCTCATCGACGGCGCCCAGAAGAACCTCGCGCAGGCCGGGGCCACGAACGTCACCGCGTTGCTAGGAGACGGCGCAGCCGGCCTTCCCGAGCACGCCCCATTCGACCGCATTCAGTTCACGGTCGGCGCCGGCGATGTTCCGGTGAAGATTCTCGACCAACTCGCCCCTGCCGGACGACTCGTCCTCCCGATGCGTATCCGGGGCAGCATCTCGCGGTCCTTCGCCTTCGAGCGGGACGGTGACATCTGGAAGACGGTCTCCTGCGAGATGGCGACCTTCGTGCCTCTGCGCAAGGGCGTCTGCGACGACATCTACACCCTCGTTCGCCACGAGGGGCAGGGCAACGTCCGCCTGGAGACCTTCAGCGAGCAAGAGGTGGACCGCGAAGCGATGCGCACCGTCCTGGATCAGCCTCAGACCACGGTCTACACCGACGTGAAGTTCCGCAAGGGCGACCCATGGGAGTGGCTGTACCTCTACCTGGCGTCGGTGCTGCCCAACGGCCTGTCCCGCATGCCCGGCGCGCGGCCCGGCTTCAACCCGCACTTCGGCTGGGGCTCCATGGCCGCCCTCGACGGCGACACCCTGGCCTACCTGACCGTGCGCGAAGGCGAGGACGAGCAGGGCAAGTTCTGGCAGGTCGGCGTCATCGGCCACGGCTCGCGCGCCACCGAACTCACCGACGAGGTCGCCACCGAGATCGGCGAGTGGCACGACGGATGGGGCAATGACGCGCCGGAGCCGGTCTTTCGCATGGCCGTCGGCGATGCTCGCGCTCAACTGACCGCTGCCGAACCGCGCTTCGTCATCGACAAGACGTACAGCCGTCTCGTCGTCGACTGGCCGCGCAAGGGCTGAGCGGATGATCCCCTCGATAGCCAGCCGTATCCCGCTGGTCCGCCGGGCCAAGAAGCCCGCGTTACCGCTGGACGAACGCATTGCCCTCCTTACCCGGCTGGCTGTCGAGCCCGCTGGTGCGAGCCACCGAGATCTGGTGGCCCGCGCCTGCGGGGTCCTCAACTACGCCGCGCTGATCGCCTCCGACGTCGGGATGCCCGACCTCGCGGCCCACCTGTCCTGGCGGCAACACCGGGTATTCGCCGAGGCTGGGAACCTCTCGGGGGACATCGCCGTGATGTCACTCATGCCCTTGATCAACATATCTCGGCTGCTGACTCGCGAGGGCGACGGCGAAGCCGCCTACGACGTACTCACGCGGCTGTACCGAGCCGCACAGAAGCGCAGCACGGCCGAGATTCGCGGCCACACCGTCGATCTGTCGAAGTTGATCGACAACGAAGCAGACCACCGGAAGATCTGCCAGGAGCTGTGGGTCACCATGCTCGTGGACGGCGCCAGGGCCCTGGCACGGATCAGTCGCTGGACGGAAGCCGCGGAAGCCATGACCGCGCACCGCGGCGTCGGCAACCGCCTCCTCGACGGACGCCAAATCCAGATCATGTCACTGATGGAACGCGGTCTCGACGAGCAGGCCCGCGCCACCATCGATTCCACCGCGACCAAGGAACCGTGGGAGAACACCGTCGCGGCCTTCCTGCGTATCTACTGCCGGCCCGCGGCCGACCCCATGCCAGAGGCGGAGCTGGAACTAGCCCTACAGGGGGCGCTCGCGCTGATCACCTCGCCCGACCCCGAGGTCACGGCGTTCCAAGCCCGAGTGGGACTGACCGCGCTTGAACTGGTCCCCGACCACACCAGTCCCCACGCCGCACGCCTACGCGACGCCCTCGCCGTCGTGGCCAGCCACGACGCCTACGCTGCCCGCGAAGTCCTGGAGCACCACGCGACGCGCCCCCACCTGACCCCCGACCAGAGGTACAGCCTCGACGTCCTACTCACTGCATCAGGGCTCGGAACAGGGAACCTGCCCCAAGCGCACCTGGACGCCCTCTCCGAAGCCGTGGATAAGGCAGAAGCTGCACTCCGCGAACGCCTGAACGGGCGAGAAGGGACGGCCGGTGTAACGCCTTCCGTCACTCCGTCAACAAGGAGCCCAGGAAGTGCCTCGTCCTCCCGTGGTGCAGCGTGCACGAGCCGCCGGACGATGTGATCGAGTACCCGGAGGAAGGGCTGCTCGGCTACCTCAACAGCACGGGGCCTCTCGTCGAGTACGGCTGGCAGCAAAGGACCCAACGCCAGCCAAGCGCGCGGAAATGGCAGGGGCCCGGCCTCTGGAGGGGGAGGGGGAGGCCGGGCCCCTGATGGGGGGGAGAGTGGTCTACGGGGCGGCGGTCAGGCCGCCGTGGCGTCCTCGGTGCTCTCCGGGACGCAGAGGACGCGGAGCATGTCGGCGGTGACGACGCGGTAGGAGCCGCCGACCCTGACGACCTTGCACGGGAACTGGCCGGCCTTGGCGAGAGCGTAGGCCTTCGTGCTGCCCATCCCGAACGCTTTGCCGGCCGTCACTATGTCGGTCACCGGCGGCAGGTTGAGCAGGCCGCCGACGGTGAGTCCCTGGGGCTCCGTGCTCGCCTCGTGGGTCATGGTCGCGTTACTCCCGTACATGGCTGCGTCTACTGCGCATTGCTGCGCGCTACTGCGCACAGTGTGGCACAGGTTGATAAGAAATGACAGGTGACGTAGCTTCCTATAGGGAATCATCAACGAAGTGCGTGCGTAGTGCGCACTGATTGCGGAGGACGCGCATGCCCGCAACGAGGCGTGCAGGCGGCATAGCGAAACGCTGCGAATGCCGCGGCACGGACGGTAAACGGCTCGGGACGAAGTGCCCGCAGCTCTCGAAGCGCAACCACGGGAACTACGAGATCCATCAAGAACTGCCGCCCGGTGAGAAGTCGGCGCGCCGTCGGTTCCGGCGCTCGGGCTTCGGTGGAGTGAAGGAGGCGGAAGCAGCGCTCGACCGCATCCGCGCCCTCCTCGACCTGGCCGACGACGACGAGGATGCTGCCCGCCGGATTGGGGACCTCCTCATGACCGTCATGGCGGAACGCAAGCCCATCCCCGAGCTCGCCGAGGTACAACGGCGCCTGGGCGGCGGCGTGCCACTCGACAACGCCATGACTGTGGAGCAGTGGCTCGACACCTGGATCGAGTCGAAGAAGACGAAGCGGCGGACGACCAATGGCTACCGGTCTCACATCCGCGTGCACCTCAAGCCAGGGCTCGGGCGCTATCGCCTGGACCGGCTGAGCGTCGCCCACGTGCAGGAGTTCTTCGACGCGATCGACGAGCAGAACGAGGTCATCGTCGCCCAGAACGCGGCGCGCAAGGAGCAAGAGGCGCGGTGCAGGTGGAGGCCGGGGACCAAGGGCGGCCGGCCGTCACGGGAGGTCTCCGAGCGTCTGGCGGCCGAGCGCGAGAAGCTGGCGGCGATGCCGCCTTACGGGCTCATCACGGGGGTGGCCACGAAGCAGCGCATCCGGGCGACGTTACGGGCCGCGCTGAACGGGGCGATCCGGCGGCAGCTCATCACGTTCAATCCGGCCCAGTGGGTAGAGCTCGACTCGGGCAAGCGGCCGAAGGCTGTGCTGTGGACAGAGCAGCATGTCGAGCACTGGCGCAAGACCGGCGAGAAGCCGAGCGCCGTCATGGTGTGGACGCCGACGCAGATCGGCGCGTTCCTGGACGAGGCCGAGACCTCGCGCCTGTATGCGTTCTTCCACCTGATCGCCTTCCGCGGGCTGCGTCGCGGTGAGGGCGTCGGGCAGGACTGGGTGAATGTCGACCTCGGCCGGAAGGCGATCACGATCGCCAAGGAGATCATCGTCGACAACTGGGAGGTGTTCGAGGACGACCCGAAGACCGACGGCTCGGCGGCCACGATTGCGCTGGACTCCGTGAACGTCGCCGTTCTGCGTGAGCACCGCGTGCGGCAGCTCGCGGAGGGCGATGCGTGGAACACGAAGGCTGCCAAGGAGCGGGCCGAGGGGAAGGACACGCAGGACTGGACGGACTCGGGGAAGGTGTTCGTCGAGCCTGACGGCACGTGGCTCCATCCCGAGAAAGTGTCGGACGAGTTCCGTCGCATCTGTCAGCGTGCGGACCTGCCCCCGATCAACCTCCGCGACTTGCGGCACTGCGCGGCGACGCTCATTCACGCGGGCGGCGGTGACCTGCACGCCATCAAGGAGACGTTGCGGCACTCGGGGATTCAGCTCGCGTCGGACACGTACACGTCGCTGCTCAAGGAAGTGGACCAGGAGATCGCGGAGAAGGCGGCCTCTCTGGTGCCGAGGGCTCGGCGCGGTGACGCGGTTCCGGCGGGGGAGTAGCGTTCAGGGGGATGCAGCTCGGGGCTCGTCACCGCAGGTGGCGGGGCCCTTCTGCTCGGCCATTGCTCGGCCGGAAGTCCTGTAAGGCGTCGGCGAGGCCTGGCAAAATCCGATAACCGTCCGGCGGGAGTAGGCTGCCGGGCAAGGCTGTGACCTGCATAGTCCGGCACTGGCCGACAAGGATCGGCAATCCTCAGCAAAGAACGCAACCCGGCGGAGGCTGACTCATAATCCGTCGGCCGTGGGTTCGAGTCCCACCCGCCCCACCACTGACTACGCGGGCAGAACCGTTCCCACCTGTGCTAACACGAAGGCCCCCGCCTCGGCAGGGGCCTTTTCATTGCCCTCAAGATCGTTAGCTCGCCCCTTGCTCGCCCGAAGTGAAATCCCCCACCCGGACGGTCTAGTTGACGGCCCGTTGACTACCGACGGCCAGAGCGTTGACGTCTCAGAGCGCCGAGCTAGTTGAGCGCGGCGGCGACGTCGCGGGTATCGACGTGCCAGCCCGATGGCACCCGCCACGAGTCCACACACAGCGTCCACATGCGGTCGACATTCCCTCCGGCCGGGATCGGCGTGGACAGCTCGCGGGTCTGCGTGATCGTCTTCCAGTCGCTGCCGAGCAGATCGATGATGTGCGTCCCGAAGGTGACCACGCCGGCCGTCACGGGCGAACCACCGGTGTTGCGGAACTCCACGGTCACGTCCTCACACCATCGCTTCTCTGTGTCCGCGAGCCGCACCTTCCCGACCGTGAGAGAGGGGGGCGTCGCAGGCCCGGGAACGCTGGGGCGCGGTCCCGGATCGTTCGGACTCGGCTCCGGCGAGGGGTCAAGCCACCTTCGGGGATGAGGGGCCTGCTGCAGGTTCAGGTGAGGTTCGGTCACGCGGCCTGGAGGGCCGGTGTGGTCATGACGGTCTCGAATTCGACGGGGGTCAGCCGGCCGAGTGCGGCTTGTCGGCGGCGCCGGTGATCGGTCTGCTCGATCCAGGACACGATCGGGATCCGCAGTTCCTCGCGGGTGGCCCAGCTCCGGCGGTCGAGGACGTTCTTGAAGACCGGCACGGAGGCGTTCGCCCGGCCCACCGAGTAGGTGGCGGTCGGTGCCGAGAGTGATGAGCGTTTTGGGACCGAAGGGCGTCATTGTCCCGTAACGACCAAAGGTTAGCTTGCCTCCGTCCTGTGAGGCGGGTGAACGGAGCGGTTATGGGACGTCCTGAGCGGCCGGTGGATCCTCGGGCCGGTGCTGTGCAGCGTTTCGCCAATGAGTTGCGGGTGCTGCGCGAGGCGGCCGGGAAGCCGACGTACCGGGTGATGGCCGGGCGGGCGGGCTTTTCGGTGAGCGTGCTGGCGCAGGCGGCGTCGGGTGAGCGGCTGCCGTCGCTGGCGGTGGTGCTGGCGTACGCGCAGGCGTGCGGGGCGGACCCGGTCGAGTGGGAGCTGCGGTGGAAGACGGCGGCCGAGGAAGCAGCGGACGAGGAAGCGGCGGCGCGCGCGGAGGAGAAGGAGCAGCAGGCACCTTACCGGGGGCTGATGCGGTTCGAGCCCGGTGATCACGGGCTGTTCTTCGGCCGCGACCGGCTTGTGGCGCAGTTGTCGGATCTGGTGCACGAGCACCGGTTCGCGGTGGTGTTCGGTGCGTCCGGCAGCGGGAAGTCCTCGCTGTTGCGGGCCGGTCTGATACCGCTGCTTCAGCGGACCGTGCGGGAACTGGGCGGCGCGGCCGTACTCCGGGTGCTCACCCCGGGGGCCACTCCGGCGGCGACCTATGGCCGGCTGCTGGCCCCGCAGGAGGGCGAGCCGGACAGCTGGGTGGTCGTCGACCAGTTCGAGGAGATATACACGCTGTGCCGGGACCGGGCCGAGCGGGCCCGGTTTCTCGATCTGCTCCTGGCCGCCCGGGAGCCGGGCAGCCGGTTGCGGGTGGTCGTCGCGGTGCGGGCGGACTTTTACGGGCGGTGCGCCGAACACCGGGGTCTCGTGGACGCGCTGCGGGATGCCCAGCTGCTGGTGGGGCCGATGACATCGGCGGAGCTGCGGGAGGCGGTCGTCAAGCCGGCCGCGGCCGCCGGGCTGCTGGTGGAGCGGGCGCTGACCGCCAGGCTCGTCGAAGAGGTCGTCGATCAGCCCGGCGCGCTGCCGATGCTCTCGCACGCCCTGCTGGAGACCTGGCGGCGCCGCCGGGGCCGGACCTTGACGATGGCCGCCTACGAAGCGGCCGGCGGTGTGCACGGCGCGATTGCCGCCACCGCCGAACAGGTCTACGGACAGCTGTCGCCCGCCCAGGCCAGGACGGCCAGGCAGCTGCTGCTTCGGCTCATCGAACCCGGACAGGGCGCCGCGGACACCCGGCGCCCGGTCAAGCGTGCCGAACTGGAGGAGTGGGCGGATCCCGAGGTGTCCGGGGTCGTCGAGGAACTGGCCGGCGCCCGGCTGGTGACCGCGGATGCGCACGGCGTGGAACTCGCCCATGAGGCCCTGATCAATAGCTGGCCGCGGCTGCGCGGCTGGATCGAGGAGGACCGCGAGCGGCTGCGCCACCACCGGCGCCTCACCGAGGCCGCCCGCACCTGGCAGGAACTCGGCCGCGACCCCGGAACCCTGTACCGGGGCACCCACCTGGCACGCGCTGAGGATTTCTTCGGGCGTCCCGGGCAGCGCGACGAGCTGACCTCCTCCGAGCGGGCGTTCCTCACCGCCGCGCTCGATGCCCGTGAAGCGGAACGCCGGGCCGCCACCCGGACCACCCGCAGGGCACGTCGCCTCGTCGCCGCGCTCTCCGCCACCCTGGCTGTGGCGCTGGTCGCCGGCATGGTCGCCTGGCAGCAGCACCGGACCAGCCGGCAGGAAGCCACCAACACGGCCGCCCGCCGGGTCGCCGCGGTCGCCGACGCGATGCGGACGACCGACCCCAGGACCGCCATGCTGCTCAGCGTCGCCGCCTGGCGGATCGCCCCTCTCCCCGAAACCCGTTCGGCTCTGCTCGGCGCCACCGCCCAAACCGAACTGGACGCCTTCACCGACTCCGGGCCCGGCAGCGACGCCTTGCGCCTGCTCGTCGATTCCGGCCGTACGCTGCTCAGCTCCGACGGCCGGAAGTGGCAGACCTGGGACGTGGCCACGCACCGCCGTATCGCCTCGGGGCTACTGCCGGACGGCCAGGTGACGGGGGCCAGTCCGGATGGCCGGGTGCTGGCCGTCGCTGCGGACAGCGGCACGGGCCTGTGGGACGCGTCGGCCGGGAAGTGGACCGGCGGTACCGGGCAGCGCCTGCCGTCGTCCGAAATTCCCAGCTTCGGTTCCAGCAACCGCAGCTACCTGGTGAGCAACCTCGACAGCGATCAGGTGCAGCTGCGCTCCGTCGCGGACGGCCGGGTGCTGTTCCGGACGGCGGCGGACGACCCGACGAACGTGGCCCTGAGTGCGGACGACCGGCTGGTGGCCGTCTGCCCCCACACCGGTCCGATGACGGTCCGGGACATCGTCCGCCACCAAAGCCTCTCCGGCGGCTGGCGGAGTCCCGGAGCGAACCACTGTGACGACGACAACTCGTGGCTCGCGTTCGATGACGGCGGTGACCGGCTCGCCGCCGTCTCCAGCGTCGGCGTGCGCGTCTGGGACACCGCTTCCGGACGGCAATTCGCCGATATCGCCGAACCGGACGTCCAGTACATCGCCTTCAGCCACGACGGGGCATTCCTGGCGGTCTCAGGACACGACGAGATCACGGTATGGCGGCTGTCGGCCCCTTACGCCCCGGTGTTCCGCCATCCTCTGAACGGCCAGCTCCTCTACGGCGGTCTCGCCTGGGATCCCGGTCGGCCGATCCTGCGCTACCTCGAAGGCAGCACCGTCCACTCCCTCGACCTGGGGGCGGCCCTCACCGCCCCGTGGAGCAGCCACCCCCTGGACAACGCGCTGCTCAGCCCGGACGGCGGCACGCTCGCCACCGCCGAGCGGTCCGGGAGCGGCTACCGTTTCCAGTTGCGCGACACCCGTGACGGGCACCTGATTCGTACGCTGCCCTCACCCCCGTTGCCCGCCTCCCTCGATCCCGCCGAGCCGACAGTGGAGCTGGACACACAGGACACCATGTCGCTGATGGCCTTCAGCCCCGACAGCACGGCCTTCACCTACAGCGTCTCCGCCCCGGGCCGCGAAGCCTCCCCCCAGCGGTTTGTCATCTGGGACCTGACCCGCAACCGCGAACGGACCACGCTGGACCTGGCGCACCAGTCATCCACCGCAGCGGTCCTCGCGGTCGTACTCGGTCCCGGCGGCCGGACACTGGTGGCCTCCAGGACGCGCGACATCGGTCATCGGAGCGGCGAGGTATGGAACACCGCACGCCGCAGCAGAGCGGCCATGCTCAACGACCTCGACAGTATCCACCTGGCCATCCGCCCCGACGGCCGGTTGCTCGCCGGAGACGTGGACTTCACCGCGCTGCCGTCCGGCCCGGTCACCCGGCGCACCCTCAGCCAGGGCGACCAGATCAACGCCCTGGCCTTCAGCCCCGACGGCTCCCGCATGGCAGCGGGTGACAGGACCGGCCGCGTAGCCCTGTGGGACGGAACCCTCCGCCACCGTACGGGCGTCCTGCCGAACCTCTTCCCAGCGGCGCTCGGTGACACCCCCGAAGCCGTCAACGCCCTCGCGTTCAGTCCCGATGGCAGCACCCTCGCCGTCGCCGGCGACTCCGGCACTCTCCAGCTCTGGGACACCGCCACCCAACAACCCCTCGGCGGCAACCTCACCACCCCCGGCGAGCCCATTCGCTCCCTCGCCTTCAGCTCCGACAGCGCCACCCTCTACGCCACCAGCGACCACACCCCGCTCCAGCAGTACCCCATCACCCCCTCCCACGCCATCACCCAGGTCTGCACACGCACCGGCACCACCCTCACCGCGGCCCAATGGCACCTGTACATCCCCGACGCGCCCTACCACCCCGTCTGCGACACACGCCGCCCACACTGACCACCGCTGCACCGCACCGCGCCCGCGAGGCGGTCCGCTGCCGGGCCGGTACCGGCTCCAACGGGTGTCGATGACGAGCCGCACCACGTTCCCTGACGGTTGGCGTTCCCTGACGGTGGAGTGACCTCCGCCCGCCGAGCAACCGTGTCGCCGGGCGGGCCGGGCACACGTGCGCCGTTCCGGCCCTCGCGATCCCGCGCGTGACACGACCGGCCTGATTCCAGGGAACGCGCCGCTGACCTGTTTGTTTACGCCCTTGAACCGGGTTGCCGGACAACTCGCGGCCGCGAAAGATCGCTCGCACCCGCATTGATCACCATGTACTCGATCTCCCCCGCGTTTGGTCTCACCGAGCGAAGGAATCTCGAAAAATGGTCCCCACCCCTCTCAAGAAGTGGCTGCTCACCGTCGCAGCCTGCGGTCTGGCGTTCAGCGGTCTGAGCCTGGCCTCCGCCACGACCGCGAGCGCGACGGGCAACGGCAACGAGACAGACCTCAACGGCCACTGGGACAACCTGCTCCCGAACATCTGCCAGGACGGCTCCAACCGGAGCGGCCAGAGCGTCTGGTTCTACAACACCGTCACGCACGAGCTCCACGACAAGAGCTACCAAAACAGGTCCCCGGTCTACGACCAGAACGGCTCGGCTCGATCGATCAAGTACTACCTGAACCCGAACTGGCATATTCTCAAGGGCCACTGCTACTACCCCCAGTCGTCCTCCTGGACGAAAGAGGGGGACGAATCAGCCTGGTCCGAGACGGCAAGCAACTGCGACAACGGCGGCCCCCTCAACTACAACGTCACCCAGAGCTACACCACCACGACGACCACCACCAAGACGGTGAACGGCTCCGTCAGTGGCAGCCGCGCCATCGGCAAGCTGTTCGATGCCAACCTCGGCGCCGAGTTCGAGTACTCGTGGTCCTACGGCAAGTCCGTCGGCTGGTCGCGCACTGTCGGCATGAGCGTCCCGGCCGGCCGGACGGAATGGTTCGGCGCGAGACCCATCCTGCGCGTGGTGCGGGTCAACCCGCACTTCTGGCTGGACAGCGACACATGGAACAACATCAAGGACGGTAACGGCTACCACACCTCCCAGAACTGGGGCGGCTACGGTTACAGGGCCCTCGTAGACCATGACTACTACTACGACGGCACGGCCAATGTCACCAACAGCAGCAACCAGCCGACGTTCCGCTTCATCCTCCACGGGCGCGCCAACAAGTGGAGCGACTGCCACTGACACCAGGCGGCACCCCTGAGATCCGAAGTGCCCGCCGGCCTTGGACCGGCGGGCACTTCGCCCTGCCCCCGCCCTGGTGGTGATCCATGACGAAGAAGACGACCGGCTCATGTACGACGGTGTCAACGACCCGAACATCGACGACGCCCCGATCCTGACGCCCACGGACCACGTCACGTCCTCCCCCATGACTCGTCACTCACGTCACTCGCCGGCATGCCGAAGGGCGGCGGCAGCGGCGGACGCCGACGACGACATCGACATCGACATCGACTGGAGGGTATCGGTGGACTCCACGGTCGTCCGAGCTCACCAGCACGCTGCCGGAGCACTCGAAAGGGGGGCCCACTCCTGCGAGCCCGTTGATCACGCGCTCTGACGCTCGCGCCGCGGGCTGAGCACCAAGATCCACCTGGCCGCAGACGGTCGCGCACGGCCCCTCGCCTTCACCGTCACCGCAGGCCAGGCAGGTGATGCACCCGCCTTCGAAGGGTGATGTCCCGCAGCCGTCCGACCAGGTCGGCCACCGCCTGCGGCGAGGTCGCTTCGGTGGCCGTCCGCCCGGCTTCAACAGCGAGGCATACAAGCAGCGGAACGCCGTCGAGCGGTGTATCGACCGCCTCAAGCAGTGGCGCGGCCTGGCCACACGAACCGACAAACTCGCGAGGGACGGGGGACGGTGGGCAAGGAACTGGGACTTGAGACGGCGGTGCGCGGGAAGCTGGAACCGCTGCGGGCGAAGACGACCAAGCCCGCCGATCGTGGCTGGCTGCACAAACGGCCCGACGGACGGTTCACCGCACGCCGGTAGCCATACCGGGACGGGGCGACGGGGCCTGACCGGCGGACCCCCGACGGCTGTTGACGTGTCTTGTGAAGAACAGCACCAGCCCCGTCGAGGGCCTGACGGCCTTGTCCGCACCGCCCGCCTGCCGCTGTCGAGCGCCACCCTGAACTACCTCGCCACCTTGATACGCGGCCACTGCAAGAAGATCGGTTCGCGGTGGCGGGCCCTGCCCGCGGGGAAGATCGCCGGCATCGTGCCGGCCGTGCTGCGCTGTGACCAGCGGCCCGGCGACCTCGCCGGCGGAAACACGATGGGTGCGGGAAACCATCGGCCTGCTCGCCGCCCGCGCCCCACGCCTGGACGACGCCCTCAAGCCCGGACGGTTGGCGGGGCGGTCCTGCTCGACGGCAGCCCGATACGGACCCGGCGGCGCACCGGCACGGCGAACCGGAAGATCCACTCCGGCAAGCACAAGCGCCACGGCCTGCTGGTGGTCGCGCTCACCGACGACCGGTGCCGCCTGCTGTGGGTCTCGGTGGCCCGCCCCGGACGATCCCTCGGAGATCACCGCCCGCCGACGGCGTTGAGGGCGGCGCGCAGGGTGGCCTGAATGCGGCGCAGGGTGCCGCCGGACAGCGGACGGCCGGCCTCCCGGTGCAAGGCAAAGGAGGGCCGAAGACGTCCGGCCCTCCCTGCGTTCAGTTGTCCGGGACCACTGGCCAGGCCGTCAGTCCCGTTCGTTCATCAGTGCCGGCCCATGTAGTGGAAGGAGGCGTAGTGGTCGTCGGTCCACCACACGTCACCGGTGCGGACATTGCGGACGATCCGGTTGCCGTCACGCCTGGGGAGGTTGGCGTTCGCGTGCACGTGGTACACGGTGGTGTTGTACTCCTGGAAGAAGCCTCCGCGGTGCACGCTCGACGGTCCGGCGTGCCCGGCGTCCATGAAGCTGCGCAGCCAACCGTTCCGGTCCTGGTACTGACCGCCGGTGAAGAGGTACTCATTTACGTGACGCCTCTGGGGGGTCACGATCGAGCCGGCGAGCCACCACTCACGGTTGCCCTGGGGATCGCCGGCGTTCGGCCAGCCGATCTGCTCCCACAGCCTGATGCCCGGGTCCATGAAGCCCGGGGGCTGCTGCGGGTGCGCCTGGCTGCCGGAGACGGGAGCCGGCGGAGGCGGCGGGGGCGTCTGGGCGACGGAGGGACCGGCAAGGGCCACGGTCATGACCATGGCCAACACTGCGGACGCGAGTCCGGCGATCACAGCGCGCCGCCCTCTCCAGTCCCGCTGCTCCTTCATCGATTCGTGTGTCATGGGAACTTGAACTCTCCTTTGGTCCATTTCGTAAGAGGGGCGTCACGGGCGCATGAATGCGCGCCCGGGTGGGCCGCTTCGTACTGTCGATGGGGTTGCCGAGCGGGAAAGCAGCGCAAAGGTGACCCGCTGCGCGGTGCTGTGCAGGATGGCGACCCAGCCGGTGCCGGTTCGGACCGCGGCCACCCACAGTCTGGGACAGAAAAAGTTGTCTTCCCATGCGGTTCAAAGGAGTAAACAATTCGGTGGGTTCCGCACAGGAACCCAGAAGGGTGCGGCTCTTTTGAAGTGAAGGTCGCGGATCCAGGCGGTCAGTGTGTTTCCGGCCTGGTCGGGGCTGAGGTAGAGCCGCTGGTGTTCGACTGGGTGTGGAAGGTCCAGTAGGGGCCGAGGTCGTTGTCGGCGGTGAGGGCGCTGAGGCGGAGGACGGCTTCGGCTCCTTCGAGGCCCCAGCGGGCGCCGGCGATGTCGAACAGGACGTCGACGGTGATGTTGCGGCGCTCGGCCTCGGCGTGGATGAGGCCGAGTTGGTGGTGGGCGCCGTCGACTGGATGTTGCGGGCCAGCACGTTGTTGACAGGCGAACCGGCTCCCTGACGGTCTGCGCGCTCGCGGGCGTCGATGAGTTCGTCCCAGTGCTCTCACTTGCCAACGCCGCACCGGACGCCACCACCGTGGCCACGGGCACCGGCACCAGCTACTGGGACTCGTACACCTTCGACGCCATCGGCAGCCGGGCCACCCAGACCCAGCACGCCACTGCAAGCGGCATTGACACCAGCCAGGACGTCACACGCACGTACGGCTACGGAAAGCTCGTCACAGGCAACGGCACCACCCAGTCGACACTTACTCAGCCGCACACCCTCACGAGCGTCACCAGTGCGAAGGGCGGAACCGCCACCGGCACGCAGTCCTACGTCTTCGATGCTGCCGGCAACACCACCACCCGTCCCGGTACCACCCAGAACCAGTCCCTGACCTGGACGGCCGAGGAAAAACTGGACACCGCGACCGCCGAGGGCACCACCACCCAGTACGTCGACGACGCCGACGGCAACCGCATCCTCCAACACTCCTCCGCGGGCACCACGCTCTACCTCGGCGAGACCGAGGTCATGGCCGACGGCTCCGGCACTCCCCTCAACGCCGTTCGCACCTACAGTCAGGCCGGAGCCCCGACCGTCGTCCGCACGACCAACGGCTCGACCACTGGTCACAAACTGAGCTGTCTGGTCACCGACCAACTCGGCACCGCGAGCATCGCGGTAGACCTCGGCAAGGACCAGACTGTCACCCGCCGAGCCTTCAAGCCCTACGGCGAGACCCGCGGCGCCAAGCCGAGCAGCTGGCCCAACCAGCACACCTACCTCGGCGTCGGTATCGACGACACCAACACCGGCCTCACTCACCTCGGCGCCCGTGAATACGACCAGAACACCGGCCGTTTCGTCTCCGCCGACCCGGTCTTCGACATCGCCGACCCGCTCCAGATGAACGGGTACGCCTACGCGAACAACAACCCCGTCACGCGGAGCGACCCCACCGGCCTCGAAAGCTGCGGCCCCTCCAATTACAGCTGCACCAGGGACACCATCGACACCATCAACAAGAGCGGAGGGGGAGGCGGCTCGGGAGGCAGCGGGGCGAGCGGAGGAGGCGGGAACGATGACAGCGGTGTGGTTGTCCGTAACAATGGCCACACGAATCTCGACAAGTGAGCGTTTTCAGCGTTGCCGCTCCAGGGTGAGGATGGCGGCTGCGATTGACGACATTCGGTTCGGGCTGCACCGGGCCTTGCGGAAGATTCGCC
>NZ_JBHYWD010000036.1:33840-86532 GCF_042751305.1 Streptomyces hokutonensis | reverse complement strand
GCCTGGCACCTCGCCCCAGCCACCACATAACAAAGAAGGGCCATCCGGCCTCCGGCCGGACAGCCCCTCAACAAGATCTTCATCAGCCTTCTAGGCGGCGTCCGGCTGTTTCTCCCCCACCGAGAGGGCGGCCAGCGCCGCCGACACCGCGTGGGACGCGCTCAGGTCGAGCCGCGCGCTGGTGCCCCGCGCGCGGTGGCGCATCTCGTCGGCGGCCAGCCTGAGCAGCTGCGGCAGCAGGTCGGTGCAGCGGCGGGCCACCCACCCGGTGCCCGCGGTCGCCAGCCACCACAGGCTGGCCGACCTGGTGGGTGCCGGGAACTCGGGCTCGGGCGACGGCGCGGCCCCCGTGGCCACACCCTCCTCGGCGAGCAACGCGTGGAACCGCAGGGCCAGTTGGCGGTGGCCCCGCTCCCCGGGGTGCAGCCGGTCCGCGCTCCAGATGGCACGGTCCATGATCCACTCGCCCTCCGCGGCGTGCAGATGCACGGCCCCGTACCGCTCGGAGAGCGCGTGCACCACCGTGTTGACGGCGCGCTGCCGCCGGGCAAGCGGACGGGCCAGTGCGCCCGGGAGGCCGAGCATCGCACCCGGGTCGGGCAGACAGGCCGTAAGGAGGACCGCGCCCTGGGCCGTGAAGGCCGCGTAGACCTTGTCGAGCCGGGCGGCCAGGGCCTGGATGTCGAAGGTGCAGCGCAGGGTGTCGTTGACGCCTATGACGACGGACACGATGTCCGGGTTCAGGGCGAGCCCGGCCGGGGTCTGCCGTTCCAGCACGTCCCGCGACTGCGCCCCGCTGACCGCGAGGTTCGTGAACTCCACGGACGCCTCGGGCTGCCCGGCCAGCCCGTCGGCGAGCAGCGCGGCCCAGCCGCGCCATGCCTCGCCGACGGGATCGCCCACGCCCTCGGTGAGCGAGTCACCGAGGGCGACGAAACGGACCGTTCTCATGCCACGCCTCCGGGCACGAAGCGCCGTACCGGAACATCCGCGTCGTGCGCGGCGAGGAACGCGTCGACCGCCGTGTCCCAGCCGAAGCACTCGGCACGCGCGCGTGCGATCTCCCGCCGCTCCGGTTCGGAGCGTTCGAGCAGCATGTCCACGGCGTCCGCGAAGGCCCGCCCGTTGTCCGCGGCCGTGGCCCCGGCGGAGCCGATGACCTCGGGGAGCGCGGACGAGGCGCTGGCCACCACGGGCGTGCCGCAGGCCATGGCCTCCAGGGCGGCGAGCCCGAAGGTCTCGGCGGGCCCGGGTGCCAGGCACACGTCGGCGGAGGCCTGGAGCGCGCCGAGCAGCCGCCGGTCGGACACGTGCCCGAGGAAGGTGACCGGCAGCCCGCGCTCCCGGGCCCGCTGTTCGAGCCGGGCGCGCAGCGGCCCGTCCCCGGCGACCACGAGGACCGCCCGCCGCCCGCGCCGTACCAGCGCCTCCAGGGCGTCGAGCGCCGTACCGGGCTTCTTCTCCACGGAGAGCCTCGTGCAGGTCACCAGCAGAACCTGGTCCACGCGCGCGTACTCCGCACGCACGACCGGGTCCCGCAGTGCCGGACTGCGCCCCACCAGGTCGACGCCCAGCGGCGCCCGTACGACATTGCGGGCGCCGATTCGGACGAACTCCCGCTCGGCGAACTCGGTGGTGCACACCACGCGCGCGTAGGTGTGCGCCGTACGGACGTTGAGGGCGTCCGCGGTGCGCCGGGACATGTTCTCCGACAGGCCCCAGGTGCGCAGGACGCCGTCGGCGGTCTCGTGGGACACCATCACGGCGGGGATGCGGGCCCGCCTGGCCCACTTGCCGGTCCAGCGCAGGGTCGTACGGTCGGAGACCTCGAGGCGGTCGGGGGCGAGCTGTTCCAGGAGGTTGGCCACGCGCCGCTTGTCGGCGAGGACGCGGTAGCCGCCGGTGCCGGGCAGCAGCGGACCGGGCAGGGTGATGATGCGGCCCTGCTCGGTCTCGCGGTCGGTGTGGCGCTCGCCGGGCACGATGAGGACCGGGTCGTGCCCGGCCTCCTTGAAGCCCTTGCCCAGCTCGCGCAGGGCGGTGCGCAGCCCCCCGGAGGAGGGGGCCACGAAGTTGGCGAGCCGTACGATCCGCAGCGCAGCGGTGTTCACGCCGCCACCACCACCTTGCGGGCGGCGAGGACGTCGCCGTAGTGGGCGATCAGCTGGTCGCCGACGGCCGCCCAGGTGCGGCCCTCGACCATGGCCCGCGCGGCGGTTCCGTACTCGGCCCGCAGCGCGGGATCGGCGGCCAGGGTCCGTACGGCGTCCGTCACGGCGGTCTCGTCGCGCGGCGGGAAGAGGAACCCGGTGCGCCCGTGGGCGACCAGGTCGAGCGGTCCGCCGGCGGCGGGCGCGACGACGGGAACGCCGCTGGCCATGGCTTCCTGGACGGTCTGACAGAAGGTCTCAAAAGGTCCGGTGTGCACGAATATGTCCAACGAGGCGAAGATACGGGCGAGCTCGTCGCCCGTACGGCGTCCGAGGAAGACCGCGCCCGGCAGCGCCTCGCTGAGGTGCGGCTGGCTGGGTCCGTCGCCGACGACCACGACACGGACGCCCTCCAGACCGCAGACTCCGGCGAGGAGTTCGATCTGCTTCTCGGGGGCGAGCCGGCCGACGTAGCCGACGATCAGTTCGCCGTTCGGGGCGAGTTCGCGGCGCAGCGCCTCGTCCCGGTACTCCGGGCGGAAGCGCTCGGTGTCCACCCCGCGCGGCCAGAGCCTGACCCGGGGCACGCCGTGTGCCTCCAGGTCGCCGAGGGCCGCGCTGGAGGGCGCGAGGGTGCGGTCGGCGGCGGCGTGGACGGAGCGGATGCGGCGCCAGGCGGTGGACTCACCGGCACCGACGTACGTACGGGCGTATCCGGCCAGGTCGGTCTGGTAGACGGCCACGGCGGGGATGCCGAGCCGGGCCGCGGCGGCCATGCCGCGGACGCCGAGGATGAAGGGGCTGGCCAGGTGCACGATGTCGGCGCGGTGTTCGGTGATGGCCGCGGCGACGCGTCGGCTGGGGAGGGCGACGCGGACCTGGGGGTAGCCCGGGAGCGGTAGGGAGGGGATACGGATGACAGGGCACGGCGACTGGGCGTCGGGCCCGGAACCGGCCGCGGTGGCCGGCGCGACGACGAGCGGATGATGACCGCGATCCACGAGGTGCCGGGCGGTCTGGAGCGCGCAGTGGGCCACGCCGTTCACATCGGGGGGAAAGGATTCGGTCACGATGACGACACGCATACCCGTGTTGTCGCCGCGCTGGACGTGCCCGCGTCAACGTGGATCTATGCGAACGGTGAACGTCCCATGAGCGTTACGCTGCACACCCGAGCAGGTCAGACGGCGTCCATGCGCGTCTGACCCGCGGGTCATCCCGTGTTCACACTGCGGGGGCGTCGGGCCCGATCCGGCTCCGAACGGCTGTCTGGACCTCCGCTTCCTCGGCCGGGTCTGCGGCGAGCCTGCGGAGCTGTTCCACGACCCTGGCGTCGCCGGTCTCGGCGTGCCGGGCGGCGATCTCCCGGGTGGTCTCCTCGCAGTCCCAGAGGCATTCGACGGCGAAGCCGGTGGGGAAGGAGGGGTCGGTGGCGGCCAGCGCCCGGGCGGCCCGGCCGCGCAGATGGGACGAGGCGGTCTCCCGGTAGACATGGCGCAGAACGGGTGCCGCACAGACGATGCCGAGGCGGCCGGCGCCGTCGACGAGGGTCCACAGGGTGGGGGCGTCGGGTCCTTCGCCCATGACGGCCTCCCTGAGGGCGCCGAGGACGAGGTCGCTGTCCTGGGCTCCGCCCCGGCAGGCGAGCATCCGGCCGGCGGCGGCGCCGAGCGGGTCGGGCCGTCGGGCCCAGCCGCGCGCCCGGTCGACGGCGGCGACGGAGCGCATCCGCTCGAAGGCGTCGACGGCGGCCTCGACCACGGGCGCGGAGCCGGTGGCGACCGCGCGTTCGATCAGCTGGAGGGCTTCGGAGTCGTTGCTGTCGGCGAGATAGCGCAGGGCGGTGCAGCGGGCTCCCTCGCTGCCTTCCTTGGCCGCCTCGACGATCTCGGGCCGGTCCTCGGGGCCGGCCACCGCACTGAGGCAGCGGGCGGCGGGGACGTGCAGCGCGGCGCCGCGTTCGATGCCCTGTTGGGCCCATTCGAACACCGCTTGCACGCTCCACCCCGGACGGGGCCCGCTCGGTCGCATCTGCCGTTGCCAGCGGTCGAAGCAGCCGGCTTCCTGGGCGGCACGCACGCGCGTGGCGATCGATTCGCGTGAGTCCTCGGCCCACAGCCGCCAGGGCCGGGGTTCGAAGGCGTCGCGGACGGCGGTGGCCAGTTCGGCCTCGCCCTCGGGATCGGCCGGGAAACGGGCCAGCACGGGGGCGGCGAGGGCGCGCAGGCCCGCGTCGTCGTCCCTGAGGGCCAGTTCGTCGAGCGCCCAGGCCCAGTTGGTCCCGGTGGCCGCGTACCGGCGCAGCAGCGCGAGCGCGTCCCGCCTGCCGTAGGAGGCGAGGTGCCCGAGGACGGCGAGGGCGAGCCCCGTGCGGGACTCCTCGGTGTCGAGGACGTCCTCATTGTCGAAGAGGTGGGCCTCGACGGCGTCCAGGTCGCCGTTGAGATCGAGGTACAGACGGGCGTAGTACAGGGAGCGGTTCTCCACCTGCCAGTCGTGGCGGGGGTCGCGCAGCACACAGTGGTTCAGCGCAGCCAGTGCCTCGGCACGGGGTGCGGTGAGCGCGTGCAGTGTGCCGTCGCCGCGGCCCCGCTGAAGCAGGCCGAGCAGCGTACCGCTGGGCGCTATGACCGGATCGAACATGGGAAACAGCCTCACATCAAGCGTCGACGCAACCGGGGGACGTGCACTACCTGGCCGCGTGACAACACGTCGGGGCGCCCGCCGTTTCCTGCTTGCTGTAGACCATTTTCCTCTGCCTCTCGTCGGTGGCCCAAGCGGGCCCTCACGGCCCGCGCGGTGCGGCAACACCTGCCCGGCCATCGCGTCCGTGAATCACGACGTCATGATGACCCGGCAGTTCTCGCTGCCGCGACCGAAATTTCGGGCGGCCCCGTGCTGCCTTCCCCCGTTTTCCCCCGTTTTCCTTGTCGTACCTGGTCACACGGCCCGTCCCAGTGGCTGACGGACCACACTTCAGTGCGCGCCGAACAGCTCCAGCAGCTCGGCCTTGCCGAACATCCGGGCCGTGTCGAGTGCCGACGGCGTGCCCGCGGCCGGATCGGCTCCGGCCTCCAGCAGGACTTCGATCACCTCTTGCTCGCCCTTGAAGACGGCTCCGGCGAGCGGGGTCTGCCCCCGGTCGTTGATCCGGTCGGCCTCGGCCCCCCGCGCCAGCAGGGCCCGTACGGCGTCCGCGTGCCCGTGGTACGCGGCGAGCATCACCAGGGAGTCACCGCGGTCATTGGTGAGGTTGGCCGGAACGCCCGCGTCCACATACGCCACCAGCGCCTCGGTCCCACCCTGGCGGGCCAGATCGAAGATCTTGGTCGCGAGCTCCACGACCTCGGGGTCGGGGGCTTCACTCATCGGCCTGACCGCCTCTCACTAGTACGGGTGAATCGCCAGCGTACTGGCTCCGCCGACACATGACCGGCCCCCTCCGAGGCAAAGATCACCACAGGGCCCGACACAGGTGAAACCCCTGCTCAGACGGCCCGAATGCGCTCCGCCATCAGAGGGAAATCCGCCGAAATTCACCCACTTGCACCTTTTATCGTATGGATACATCCTGTGATCCTGGAAGAACTCATGGTGACTGTCCCCACGAACCAGGAGAGCTCAAATGATCCTGTCCATGTCAGGCGTCGTCCTTCTCGGCATCATCGTCTTCCTCTTCTTCAAGAAGGACGGACTCAAGGCCTCCCACGCCATTGTGGCCGCGCTCTTCGGCTTCTACATGGCCAGCACGGCCATCGCGCCGAGCATCAAGGCCGGCGGGGAGAGCCTGGCGAGCCTCCTCGGCGGCATCAAGTTCTGACACACCCACCCGTACGCACCACCAGGAGACAGCAGTGGCCCGGCGCCCCCTCCCCCGCATCCTGAGCAACGGCAGCGCACAGATCGCCCGCAGCCGGGAGCTGGCCCGGACGGCGGCCGACAGCGCCACCGACGTCCTCCATCCGCTGATCACGATCACTCGCGGTCTGCGCCGGCTGGCATCCGCCGGGCGGCGCAGATGGGCCGACACCCCCAAGGACAGGCGCGGGCCACTGCTGTTCCTGGTGGCCTCGGTGGTCCTGGTGGTGGCACTGGTGCCGTACGGCCCGCTGCTCGCCGCCATCGTCCTGATGGCGGCGGCAGCATGGCACGGCCGCGACCGCACCCCGCCGGCGCCCGAAGGGCCCGACGAGTCCCAGACCCAGCGCCTGCAGTCCCTCTACGAGGCGCTGGTGCCCTACTTCTCGGCCGCCGAGGATCCCTCGCCCCTGTTCGCCCACGGCGGAGACTGGGAGAAGGCCTTCCCCGCCTACGAGTTCGACGGCGCGGGCCGCATCACCCACCTGGTCGTCCGCTACCCGGCCTACTTCACCGACGGCGAGGCCGACTCCCGCGCGCGGATCGAGCAGTTGCTCACCGCGAAGTCCGGCCGCGGCCGGGAGTACCGGTTCGAGTGGGACGAGGAGGGCAACCAGCTCGCCATCGGTGTCCTCGCCCCGCTCCCCACCGACATCGCCGCCCAGCACTTCGTCACCGCCCCCGGCGAGACCGTCCTCGGCTTCACCGACGCGACCCACGTCCACCGCACGCTCCCCCTGACCCACGGCACGGAACAGCGTGACGTCCCGCCGGTCGTCTGGCGCACCGGCGTCCGCTCCACCGAGCCGAACCTGCTGGTCATGGGCCAGCCCGGCAGCGGCACCTCCACCCTGCTGCGCTCCATCGCCCTCCAGGCCCTCCAGTACGGCGACGTCCTGATCGTGGAGGGCGGCGGCACCGGCGAGTACGCGTGCCTCACCGGCCGGGACGGGGTCCTCGCCGTCGAGTGCGGGCTGACCGGCACCCTGGCCAGCCTGGAGTGGGCCTCCCAGGAGACGGAACGCCGGCTGATCGCGGCCAACCACGCCCGCCAGTCGGGCCACCCGGCGCCGGACGACACCAGGCGCCCCCTGTGGATCATCCTCGACCGCCCGAGCGCCTTCGCCCACCTGGCCGCCGCCGACGGCCGCCAGGACCCGCAGTCCCTCCTCCAGGTCCCCTTGCGGCACGGCCGCGCGGCCCATGTGACGGTGGTGGTGGCCGACCAGTTCGACAGCGCGGACACCCTGAGCGACGCCGTACGACAGCACACGCGCGCGCGTGTCGTCCTCGGCCCCGCCACCGCCGCCCAGTTGGAGGCGGTCCTCGGCGCTCCCCCGCACACCACGCCGATCGCCCAGGTGCCGCCCGGCCGCGGCTACGCCCGCCTCGGCAACGGTCCGGTGCACCGCCTCCAGGTCCCGGCGACCCCGGACCCGTACGACGACGCGACGAGCGACACGGACCGCCAGGCGGTGCTGGCCCTGCTCCCGCCGCGCACGACACCGGCGGACGCGGCGGAGACAGTGGCCACGGAAGCGGTGGTGGAGGCCGCGGTGGCGGAGTCCTCGTAGAAGCCGGGGCCGGTGCGGGCGACCGCACCGGCCCCCGGATACACCCCTTCGCCGGCTACGCCACAAACGTCCGCGGCGACTCGCCCCCGCCCCCGCCAACCCCGTTCTCCACCAGCCGGGCCGCCGCGGCCAGCCGTGCCGCCGCCTCCTCGGCCACCGCGCCGCCCACCGTGAACGGCAGCCGCACATACCCCTCGAAGGCCCCGTCGACGCCGAAGCGCGGCCCGGACGGCACCCGTAGCCCCACGCGCTCCCCCATCTCGGCGAGCCGGGAACCCGACAGTCCGCCCGTGCGCACCCAGAGCGTGAGCCCGCCCCTGGGCACCTCGAACTCCCAGCCGGGCAGCTCCCGCCGTACCGCCGCGACCAGCGCGTCGCGGTTCTCGCGGGCCTGGGCACGCCGGATGTCGACTGCCTGCTCCCAACCGCCCGTGCTGAACAGCCAGTTGACGGCGAGCTGTTCCAGCACCGGGGTGCCGAGGTCGGCGTAGGCGCGGGCGGCGACCAGGCTGCGGATGACATCGGGGGCGGCGCGCACCCAGCCGATGCGCATGCCGGCCCAGAAGGCCTTGCTGGCGGAGCCGACGGTGATGACGGTCGAACCGGCCGGGTCGAACCCGCAGACGGGCCTCGGCATCTCGACGTCGTCCAGCCACAGCTCGGTCATCGTCTCGTCGGCGACGAGCACGGTGCCGGCCGAGCGGGCCGCGTCCACGAGCTGCCGCCGCTGGTCGTCGTCGGCGAGGGCGCCGGTCGGGTTGTGGAAGTCGGCGACGACGTACGCGAGCCGGGGCGCCGCGTCCCGCAGGACCTGCCGCCAGCGGTCCATGTCCCAGCCGGTCAGCCCCTCGGCCATCGCCACGGGCACAAGCCGGGCGCCCGCCTCCCGCATCAGCTGGAGGATGTTGGCGTAGGAGGGCGACTCGACGGCGACCCGCTCCCCGCGTCCCGCGAAGAGATGACAGATGGCGTCGATGGCGCCCATCGCGCCGGTGGTGACCATGATCTGCTCGGGCATGGTCGGGATCCCGCGCAGGGTGTACCGCTCGGCGATCATCGCGCGCAGCGCGGGCAGCCCGGCCGGGTAGTCGCCGTGCGTGTGGGCGTACGGCGGCAGCTCCTCCAGGGCGCCCTGGACGGCCCGGGTGAGCCACGGCTCGGGCGCGGGCAGCGAGGCGCAGCCCAGGTCGATCACCGAGCCGAGGGCCTCCGGGGGCAGCGGCTCCAACCCGCGCGCGGGGAGCGGGTTTCCGGCCGGTACGGCGGTCCAGCTGCCGGCTCCGCGCCGGGACTCCAGGAACCCTTCGGCGCGCAGCGCCTCGTAGGCGGCGGCGACCGTGGTGCGGCTGACGGACAGCGCGAGGGCCAGCTCCCGCTCGGCGGGCAGCCGGGCGGCCACCGGGACGCGCCCCTCCAGCACGAGGAGGCGGATGCCGTCCGCGAGGGCCCGGTAGGCGGGCGGCCGGCGGGTGCCGGGCCCGGCCGGGCGGTCCTGCTGGGAGTTGAGCAGCCGGGCCAGCTGCGCGGCGCCCATCGCCGAGGTCCACTGCGCCATGGAAACCAGTCCACCTTCCCGGAATTGGCCATGGATGACGTCTGTTCTCAAGCCACAGAGTGTCATGCGTCAGGCCACTACCACCACCAGGGGGCACCTCTTGTCCACGCGGAACCGTCTCGGCCGACGGTTGGTCCAGCTCTACGTCGGACTCGCGCTCTATGGCGCCAGTTCGGCCCTCCTCGTGGTCTCCGGCCTGGGCCTGGAGCCCTGGAACGTGCTGCACCAGGGCCTCGCCGAACTGACCGGCCTGACGATCGGTGTCGTGTCGATCATCGTGGGCGCGGCGGTGCTGCTCCTGTGGATACCGCTGCGCCAGCGCCCGGGACTGGGCACCGTCTCGAACGTGTTCGTGGTCGGCCTGGCCATGGACGGCACCCTCGCGCTGGTTCCCGACGCGCACGGCCTGGCCGTACGGATTCCGCTGCTGCTGGCCGGCATCCTGCTCAACGGGGTCGCCACCGGCCTCTACATCTCCGCGAGCTTCGGACCGGGCCCCCGCGACGGGCTGATGACCGGGCTGCACCAGCGCACCGGCCGTTCCATCCGTCTGATCCGCACGGGCCTCGAGGTCGCCGTCGTGGCCACCGGCTTCGCGCTGGGCGGCACGGTGGGCGTAGGCACTCTGCTCTACGCCCTGGCGATCGGCCCGCTCGCCCAGCTCTTCCTTCGCGTCTTCGCCGTCCCCTCGGCACCCGGCGGCAGCACGGTGGTAGCCACCGGGTCACCGGAACGGGCGATACTGCCCGGGTGACCACGCTCATACGTCATCCCTACCTCGACCATCCCGGTCCGATCCCCTTCGCCCACCGGGGCGGCGCGGCGGACGGCCTGGAGAACACGGTGTTCCAGTTCCGGCGCGCGGTCGAGCTGGGCTACCGGTACATCGAGACCGACGTGCACGCCACCGCGGACGGGAAACTCGTCGCCTTCCACGACGAGACCCTCGACCGGGTGACCGACGGCGCGGGCCGGATCGCGGACCTCTTCTGGTCCGACGTGAGCCAGGCGCGCGTGGCGGGCCGGGAACCGGTGCCCCTCTTCGAGGAGTTGCTGGAGACCTTCCCCGAGGTGCGCTGGAACGTCGACATCAAGGCGGAACCGGCGCTCCACCCCCTCCTGGACCTGCTGGAGCGCACCGACTCCTGGAACCGCGTCTGCGTCGGCTCCTTCTCCGAGAAGCGCGTGGTCCGCGCCCAGCACCTGGCCGGGCCGCGCCTGGCCACGTCGTTCGGCACGCGCGGGGTGCTGAATCTGCGGCTCCGCTCCTGGGGCGCGCCCCTCCCGGTGCGCCGTTCGGCGATCGCCGCACAGGTGCCCGAGGAGCAGTCGGGCGTCCCCGTCGTTGACCGGCGCTTCGTCAGCGCTGCCCACGCGCGTGGAGTGCAGGTCCACGTGTGGACCATCAACGAGGCCGATCGCATGCACCGGCTCCTTGACCTGGGAGTCGATGGCATCATGACCGATCACATCGACACACTGCGCGAGGTCATGGTGGAGCGGGGCGTCTGGGCCTGAGCCCCCGGCGCCGGCGCGTGCACGGGGAAGCGAGGGCACGGGTGGGTACCGACACCCTGCGGTCACCGGAGGCCGACGAGGCAGCCGAACGGCGGCGCGAACAGCGCGGCTGGTACTTCTACGACTGGGCCTGCTCCGTCTACTCGACGAGCGTGCTCACCGTGTTCCTGGGCCCCTATCTGACCTCGGTCGCGAAGTCGGCGGCGGACCCGGACGGGTTCGTGCATCCCCTGGGGATACCGGTCCGCGCGGGCTCCTTCTTCGCCTACACCGTCTCCGCGTCCGTGATCGTGTCGATCCTGATCATGCCCCTCGCGGGTGCCGCGGCCGACCGTACGGGCCGCAAGAAGCCCCTCCTGGCGCTCGCCGCCTATGTGGGCGCCACCGCCACCACGGGACTGTTCTTCCTGGACGGCGACCGCTATCTCCTGGGCGGCTTCCTGCTGATCGTCGCCAACTCCTCCGTGGCCGTCTCGATGGTCCTGTACAACTCCTACCTTCCGCAGATCGCCCCACCCGAGGAACGCGACGCGGTCTCCTCACGCGGCTGGGCCTTCGGCTACGCGGCCGGCTCCCTGGTCCTGGTCGCGAACCTGATCCTGTTCACCGCCCACGACTCCTTCGGCCTGTCCGAGTCGATGGCCGTCCGCATCTGTCTCGCCTCGGCCGGCATCTGGTGGGGCGCCTTCACCCTCGTACCGCTGAAACGGCTGCGCGACCGCGGCCGTACGCCGTCCGAGGCGCCGACGGCGCAGGGCTGGCGGCAGCTCGCGGCGACGGTCCGGGACATGCGCGGCAAACCTCTCACCCTGTCCTTCCTGTTCGCCTACCTGATCTACAACGACGGCATCCAGACGGTGATCTCCCAGGCCTCCGTGTACGGCTCCGAGGAGCTGGGGCTGAGCCAGTCGACGCTCATCACGGCCGTGCTGATGGTCCAGGTGCTGGCGGTGGCGGGCGCGCTCGGCATGGGGCGACTCGCCCGGACCTACGGGGCCAAGCGGACGATTCTCGGCTCGCTGGTGGCGTGGACGGTGACGCTGGGCGCCGGGTACTTCCTGCCCGCCGGTGCGCCCGTCTGGTTCTTCGTGCTGGCCGCCGGGATCGGCCTCGTCCTGGGCGGCAGCCAGGCGCTGTCCCGGTCCCTGTTCTCGCATCTGGTGCCGCCCGGCAAGGAAGCCGAGTACTTCTCGGCGTACGAGATGAGCGATCGGGGCATGAGCTGGCTGGGACCGCTTCTGTTCGGGGTGACGTACCAGCTGACCGGAAGCTACCGGGACGCGATCATCTCCCTGGTGGTCTTCTTCGTCGTCGGGTTCGTGCTGCTCGCACGGGTTCCGGTGGCACGGGCGATCGGCGACGCGGGCAATCCTCTTCCCGAGAGGATTTAGCGCTGGAGGCGAAAGGGCGGTAGTGTACGCGTTTGGCCTGCCTGGCGTACCGTTACTGCGCGTCAAAGATGACGAATCGCTAGGTGACATCTGCTAGTAGATGTGACAAACCGGGCGCTGGTGGGTACAACAAGGGGCGGCTACGACGGCGACGCATGACCCCGTACGGGAATCTTTACCGCCGACCGGACGTTGACCGGATGACGACGACAGCGACACCTGTCCTGTGGGCGACAAGCCCGGGAGGCACGATTCATGAGTGAGCGAGCTCTTCGCGGCACGCGCCTCGTGGTGACCAGCTACGAGACGGACCGCGGTATCGACCTGGCACCACGCCAGGCCGTGGAGTACGCATGCGAGAAGGGACATCGCTTTGAGATGCCCTTCTCGGTCGAGGCGGAGATTCCGCCGGAGTGGGAGTGCAAGGTCTGCGGGGCCCAGGCACTCCTGGTCGACGGCGACGGCCCTGAGGAAAAGAAGGCCAAGCCCGCGCGTACCCACTGGGACATGCTGATGGAGCGGCGCACCCGCGAGGAACTCGAAGAGGTCCTCGAGGAGCGTCTTGCCGTTCTCCGTTCCGGCGCGATGAATATCGCGGTTCACCCGAGGGACAGCCGCAAGTCGGCCTAGCCCCGAAGGTGCGGAGCGGTTCTACCGCACACGCAAGTGGCACAAGCAAGTAAGCGCGGGCGCCGTACGAACATGTACGGCGCCCGCGCTTTTGCCTGTCCGTCTCCCGGTCAGCGGGTGAGCGGCGGGCGCGGGCCCTGCGGGGTGTCACCGCCGGGCTCGTCCCGGGTGATGACCTCGCCCTGGACGACCTTGCCGTCCGGGCGGTGCATCCGGGCCTGCTGGAAGGCGTCCCCGAGGGTGCCGGGGGCGGCCCTGCGCAGCTTCCGCTCGACCGTGCGCTCCGCGTAGCGCCCCAGCGCCCGCTGGACCGGCGGGACCAGCAGAAGCAGCCCTGCCGCGTCCGAGATCAGCCCCGGGATCATCAGCAGCAGGCCGCCCAGCATCATCAGGCCGCTGCCACCGCCGCTGGCCGGTGCGGTGCCCTGCTGCACGGCCTGGCTCAGGTTCTGGAAGGCCCGCCGGCCCGCCCGCTTGATCACCACCGCGCCGAGCACGAACCCGGCGAGCAGCAGCAGGAAGACCGTAAGACCGCTCGACGCGCCCGCCACCACGGTCAGCAGCCAGATCTCCAGCACCAGCCACGCGGCGATGCCCAGCGGCAGGAACGTACGCAGCCGGGAACGCGGTGGCCGGGCGGCGGCGGAACGGGTGGATGCGCCAGTCGTCATACGTCCAGTGTGCCTGGGCCCGGCTCAGTGCGGGATAAGGGGACGATCAACGAGGCCTGTGAGGTTGTGGGGCTACGGCTGTGACGGCTTTCCTCCGGGCTTGCCCCGGCCGCGGAGCTTGCCGATCCGCTCCCCCACGCCCCAAGTCGTGACCCGCCACAGGGCCTCGACGAGGATGTCGCGGCTCATCTTGGAGTCGCCGAGTTCGCGCTCCACGAAGGTGATGGGGACCTCGACGACGTGGTAGCCGGCCTTGACGGCGCGGCGGGCCAGGTCGACCTGGAAGCAGTAGCCCTGAGAGGCCACGTCGTCCAGGCCGAGGCCTTCGAGGGTCTCCTTGCGGAAGGCGCGGTAGCCGCCGGTGATGTCGCGCAGCGGCAGGTCGAGCGCCACGCGCGAGTAGAGGCTGCCGCCCCGGGAGATGAACTCGCGGGACTTCGGCCAGTTCACCACCCGGCCGCCGGGCACCCAGCGGGAACCGAGCACCAGGTCCGCGCCCTTGAGGGCGGTGAGCAGCCGGGGCAGCTCCTCGGGCTGGTGGGAGCCGTCGGCGTCCATCTCGACGAGGACGCCGTAGCCGTTGTCGATGCCCCAGCGGAAGCCTGCCAGGTAGGCGGCACCGAGGCCTTCCTTGCCCTTGCGGTGCAGCACCTGGACCTGTTCGTCCTCGGCCGCCAGCTCGTCGGCCAGCTTGCCCGTGCCGTCGGGGCTGTTGTCGTCGGCCACGAGGACGTGAGCCTCGGGGACCGACTTTCGCACCCGCCCGACGATGGACTTGATGTTCTCCGCCTCGTTGTAGGTCGGAATGATCACCAAGGCCGTGCCGAGCGGGCCGAAGTTCCGCCCCTGGGCCTGTGCCGCGAGGGCTCCGTCGCCGTCGTTCACTACTGCCCCTTCATGTCCGTACGCAGGCGTCCACCATAGTGGCCGCCGCCTGGGATGACGTGCCACGTCGTTCGTACGGTGGTGTCGATTCGACAAGAACGGGGTAAGACTGTGCCTTTTGGGCACTGATGTGCTGCGGATGGGGGCCCGGCGCCCTTCGGGCCGACCTGGGACCCGCCGGCTGCGGGTCGACCAAAGCCGTTGTCTACTGGACGTCCGGGCCCCACCCGGGTCACACCAGCCGACCGGCCGGAACGTTCCCTCGCCGTGGCGCGGGCGCTGAGCCTGGCTCCCAGTGGCGGTGCCCCGGTGCGGCACACCGTCCCTGACCCAGCGGCGCTTCGGCGATTGTTCGGAGGTTCCCCGGTCGGGCGTCCGGTGGTGGACTCGGACGAACCTACCGGCCCCCTGCGCCCAACTGTCAACAGCCGTCTGATCTGCGCTTTCCCCATCAACTGGCTGGTCAGGGCAGAGGATGCGCAGGTCGCGCGACGGGGCGGCGGGCGCGGATCGGGAGCGCGCCACCCCGGGAGATCACTCGCCCGGCCGTACGAACACCGTCCGTCCGCCCACGACGGTCCGCAGACATACCGGAAGGTCGCCGCCCGGCGTCAGGTCGGGCAGTCCGGGTGTGCCGGAGCGCGGGTCGGTCGACCAGCGCGCGACCCGGTCGTCGGGCGCCTGCACGACCAGGGCGTCGGTCCGCCAGACTGCGTAGTCGGCGGGCGCGCCGGGGACCAGAACACCCGCGTCGTCCCGTCCTACGGCCCGCCAGCCGCCCCGCGTATGTGCGGTGAACGCGGCCCGCGCGGAGACGCGGTGTTCGGCCGTCCGGTGGAACGCGGCGGCGCGGACCGTGCCCCAGGGGTCGACCGGGGTGACCGGGCTGTCGGATCCGAAGGCGAGCGGCACCCCGGCCCGGAGCAGAGCCGCGAAGGGGTTCAGGGCACGCGCCCGTTCGGCGCCCAGGCGCTGGGCGTACATGCCCTCCTCGCCGCCCCACAGCGCGTCGAAGGCGGGCTGCACGGAGGCGGTCAGGCCCAGTTCGGCGAAGGCCGCGATGGTCTCCGGGGTGAGCATCTCGGCGTGCTCGACGCGGTGCCGGGCGGCGCGGACGCGGGCCAGACCGACCTTCTCGGCGGCCGCCCGGACGCCCTCGACCACGGCGGTCACGGCGGCGTCCCCGATGGCGTGGAAGCCCGCCTGGAGGCCCGCCTCGGTGCAGGCGACGACATGGGCGGCGACGGCGTCCGCGTCGAGGTAGGCGATCCCGGTGTGCCCGGCGTCGGCGTACGGCTGATGCAGACACGCGGTGTGCGACCCGAGCGCCCCGTCCACGAAGAGGTCCCCGGCCGCTCCTACGGCGCCCAGCTCCCGCGCCTTCGCGACGTCCTGCTCGGCCCAGTAGCCGACGACGCGCGGCCCGGGCTCCTCGGCGGCGAGCCGCAGCAGGCCCGTGAAGTCGTCCTCGGAGGAGATGTCGGGCCCGGCGCACTCGTGGACCGAGCCGACTCCCAGGGAGGCCGCGTGGGCGAGGGCGGTGCGCTGGGCCTCGACGCGCTGCTCCGGCGTGATGGCGGCGAGCGCGGTGGCGCGGACGGTGTGGTGGGCGTCGGCGGTGAGTGGACCGTCCGGGGCGTCGAAGCCGGGGACCAGGTCGAGCAGGGCGGTGGTGACGACCGCGGAGTGGACGTCGATGCGGGAGAGGTAGAGCGGGCGTCCGCCGGTCGCCGCGTCGAGTTCGGCGCGGGTCGGCGGGCGGCCTCCCGGCCAGCGGGCGGCGTCCCAGCCGTGGCCGAGCAGGACGCGGTCGGCGGGGCGGGCGGCGGCGAAGTCCCGGACGAGGGAGAGGGCCGCCTCCAGGGAGGGCGCGTCGGAGAGGCCCAGACCGGTGAGCGCGAGGCCGGTCGCGGTGGTGTGCACGTGTGCGTCGGTGAACGCGGGGGTGACCAGTGCGCCGTCCAGGTCGACGATCTCGTCGACACCGTCCGCGAACGCGTCGGCGGCGCCCTCGGAGCCGACCCAGGCGACCTGGCCGCGCTCCACGACCATCGCGGTCGCGAAGGGGTCGGCGGGACTGTGGACTTCGCCGCGGCGGAGCAGGAGGGTGGCCGGTTCGGGGGTGCGCTCACTCATGGGGAACAGTCTCGCGCCTCGCCCGCGCGGCCCCGCACGCAGGTCGGTCAGATACGCGGCGGGCGTGCCTCGTACGGCGTCGAGAGGACCACCGTGGTGCGGGTCGAGACGCCGGCCAGGCCGCGCAGCCGGGCGAGCAGCTCCTCCAGTTCGTGCGGGGTGGAGACCCGCACCTTGAGGATGTAGTTCTCGTCGCCGGCGACGCTGTGGCAGGCCTCGATCTCGGGGACGCCGGAGAGTCGGTCCGCGATGTCGTCGGGGGCGCTGGGGTCGAACGGTTTCACCGAGATGAAGGCGGTCATGGGCAGACCCACCGCCTCCGGGTCGACGACCGCGGCATACCCGCGAATGACGCCACGCTGCTCAAGCCGGCGCACCCGCTGGTGCACGGCCGACGTGGACAGGCCCGTGGCCTTGCCCAGGTCTGTGTAGCTCATCCGCCCGTCCTTGACGAGCAGCTGCACGATTTGTCGGTCCAGCTCCTCCATGGCGCAAGAACTTACATGGCCGCTGATCTCCTCGGATAGCTCAGCGGCGCAGGTCATACCCGGTTCGTGATGTGGCGGAGCGCAGTCTGTGAGTCTGCCGGGGACAAAACCGCCGCCACGGGCATCTGCGGGCGGCATGTGACGAACGCCACAGGTCCTGGACCGTCTCCGTGATGTTCTCGTGATTACCGCGGAGACCGGACGGGAAGTGCTTGCTGTGGTCGAGGCCGCAGCGCCTTCACGGCCCAGCCCAGTAGGGGGAGAAACCCATGCAGAGTCTTAAGCGCCCTGGACGCACCGCGCCCAAGCGGCCGCAGCTCGTCGTCGATTCCGAGCCGGAGGGCGTCGAACCCGACGGTTTCGAGGCCGACGAGCTCGACGAGTACGACACCTTCGAGATGTACCGGGTGATCTGCCCGGACTGCGTGCAGCCCATCGCGCTCCTCGCGGACGAGGAGGTCCTGCCGGAGCACGCGCTGTGCGCCTCGCCGTGGAACCCGTTCGGGCTGACGGTCTGCGCCGGCACGGGCCGCGAGGCGTCCGACGCCCGGTCCGCCGACGAGTCCGCGGAACCCCAGGAGCAGGACACCGCGCTGCTGTTGACGCTCCCTCAGGGCCTGGACTGGCGGACGCAGCCCTTCTCGCACGTCGGTGGCCCCAGCTCGCGTCCGATGCGGGTGCCCGACATCCGCCGCGCCGCCTGAGCGCTCTCGCTCAATCCCAGTAGCTGCCCTGCACCATGGCCCGCAGGCTGCCGTGGTGCAGGATCAGTGTGTCCGGGTCCGCCGGGACGGCCGTCTCCCCGAAGTGCACCTGCCGGTAGGCGATGCGCAGCATCACGATCGCGTGCCGCAGGGCCGCGTACAGGGTGTAGAAGTCCATGTCGCGCGGGGTGTGGCCGGTGAGTTCGGCGTACCGGACCTCCACCCGGTCCCGGCGGAAGAACTCCGGCAGCCCCGGCTGCCCGAAGGCCGCCGTGAGGTCCTGGAAGAAGCGGTGCAGATAGACGGTCCAGCCGAGGTCCACCTCGCGCGGGGCGAGTGCCGCCATCTCCCAGTCGAGGACGGCGACGGGGTCGAACCCGTCGTAGACGACGTTCCCGATGCGCGCGTCGCCCCAGTTGAGGACCGTCTCGCCGGGGTCGGCCGGCCAGAGCTCCGTCAGCCGGTCGAAGGCGCTCTCGATGAGCGGTGAGCGGGCGAGTCCGTCAACGACCCATTCGTAGTAGGCGCGTTGGGATGCGACGTGGCGGCCGAGCGCGTCGCCCTCGCCGGGGAGGGTGAGGAACTCGGCCTCGGGAAGAGGGACTTGGTCGTGCAGGCGGGCGATCAGTCCGATCGAGGCGGCCTCCAGACGCTCGCGCTCCGCGTCGGTCGCCGCGTGCAGCCAATTGCCCTCGTACGTATAGGGCATGACGTCCGGCGGTACGCGCCCCTCCACGCGTTCCATCACGAAGAACGGGGCGCCGAGCGGGTCCGGGTCCTCCTCCAGCCAGCGGACCTCCGGTACCGGGAGGTCCGTGCGGTCGGCGACCAGGCGCATGGTGCGGAACTGGCGCGGCAGGTCGTAGACCGGGAAGACGGTGTACGCCGCAGGGTCGGCCGCGAGTCTCAACGCGCAGGCCCGCAAGGGTGGTTCGGGGTGTTCGATGTCGAAGAGCAGGGTCTCGCTGGACATGCCGTTCGACGCGGGGACCCTGATGTCGACGGCCTTGGCGCCGGGCAGGCGGGTGTCGAGCCAGGCGGTGAGGCGGTGGGCGAGTTCCTCGGGGTCGCGGGTGGTGGTGCGCGGGCGGGGTGCCGTGGCCATGTGTCAACTCCCCTACGGGGCAACCGAGTCGAAGCCGGTGAAGCCGCTCGGGTCGTGGCGGCCGAAGGAGCCGTGCTCGAAGATCCCGTGGCCCACCTGGCCGTCGAGGCGGAAGCGGGCCGCGTGGTCGGTGACTCCGTAGGCGGTGAGCGGGGCGGGGTGAGTGAGGTCGTAGCTGCGGCGGTCGAGCCATTCGCGGCCCTGCCAGGTGCCGTGCTGCCAGTCGTCGGCGGGTGGGTAGCCGGCGCCGATGGCCAGGGGTGAGGAGGTCAGGATCTCTACCTCGAGTTCCTGCGGTTTGCGGGTGTCCCCGAGGTGGATGAGGGCGCGCTCGGGGTGGCGGGTGCCGGGGCGGTAGGTGATCTCGGCCTGTGGCCAGCCGAGTTGGCGGTCGCGGTGGCCGGGGCGGACGACGGTCGCCTCGTTCAGGGTGCGGTGGCCGTCGGCGTCCTCCTGGACGATCACCATGAGGAAGCGGTCCTCGAAGCGGACCGGGCACCAGATCCAGTGGAAGCCCTCGGTCGGGTGGTCCGCGGCGAGCCGGCCGCCCTCCTCGCCGGGGATGGGCCGCACGCCCCAACTGCGGTCACGGGTACCGGTCCAGCCGTCTGCGGTGACCCGGAACTCCTCGTCACCGGCGCGGATCACGCCCTCCACGCCGCCCGCCTGGACGAAGCGGCGCCCTTCGAGGGTGAGCCGGTCGCCGCGGTACTGGACGTGGTGGGGTTCCCAGAGCGCGGGGAACTCGGCGGTCCAAGTGAGGTCGTACGAGAGGGAGTTGTCGTCGCAGCGCAGGCGCAGCCGGCGGAGTGGCTCCTCGACCTCGATGCGCAGCGGGCCGACCGCGAGGTGCATGCGGTCGTCGCCGAGGGCGTCCGAGGCGCGGACGGCGTGCAGGGTGTCGCCGGTGCGGAGGGTGGCGTAGGCGTCGATCACGCCGACGTTGGGGTAGACGCCGAGGCCGAGGATGAGCAGGGCGCGGCCCTCGTGGTCGAGGACGTGGAAGATGCAGCGGTCGTAGGCGTTCCGGTCGCCGGTCGCGACGTGCTTCATCGACAGGGGGACCTGGTGCACGGGGTACTCGTCGAGGGGCACGGGACGGTCGTCTGCCACGGCTAACCTCCCCTGGAGACAGTGGAGGTGACGGTACGTCAGGTGGCGTGCGGTGGCCAGAGGCGAGAGCCGTACGCCGGTGAACTCACGCTCGATTTCCCGCGCCGGTGACCTGTCGGCGGGCTCTTACGTTGCCCTGGTATGACCCCCACATATGCGCCGACCGGGCGTCAGCGCCGGATCTACGTCCCCGCACCCGCAGAATCGGTTCCGCTGGCGCCGCCGCAGCCGCAGGATCCGCCCATCTACCGTGATCTCATGCGGACTTGGGCCGACCGGGGCCGCACCCTGCCGGGGCGGCACGACCCGGAGTGGGTGCGGCTGGCGGCGCCGCCGGTCGGGCTCAGCCAGTTCGGTGGACCTCGGGACCCGCTAGGTGGCGGGCGATGACCATGCGCTGGATCTGGTTGGTGCCCTCGACGATCTGCAGGACCTTGGCCTCGCGCATGTAGCGCTCGACCGGGAAGTCCGCGGTGTAGCCGTAGCCGCCGAGCACCTGGACGGCGTCGATGGTGGCCTTCATCGCGGTGTCGGTGCAGTGCAGCTTGGCCATCGCCGCCTGTTTGGCGAACGGCCGGCCCGCGTCGCGCAGCCGGGCCGCCGCGAGGTAGAGCGCCCGGCCCGCCTCGATCTGGGTGGCCATGTCGGCGAGCATGAAGCGCAGCCCCTGGAAGTCGGAGATCGGCCGCCCGAACTGCTGCCGTCCGGTCGCGTACGCCACCGCCTCGTCCAGCGCCGCCTGGGCCACGCCGATCGCGCAGGCCGCGATGCCGAGCCGCCCGGAGTCCAGCGCGGACAGGGCGATCGCGAAGCCCTGGCCCTCCTCGCCGAGGCGCCGCTCGTCGGAGACCCGGACGCCGTCGAAGTGGACCTGGGCGGTGGGCGAGCCCTTCATGCCCATCTTCTTCTCCGGCGCCGCGCCGCTCAGACCGGGCGCGTCACCGGGCACCAGGAAGGCGCTGATCCCGCGCGGGCCGTCCTCGCCGGTGCGGGCCATGACCGTGTAGAAGTCGGCGATCCCGCCGTGTGTGATCCAGGCCTTTGTGCCGTCGATCACCCACTCGTCGCCATCGCGCACGGCTCTGGTGCGCAGGGAGGCCGCGTCGGAGCCGGAGGACGGCTCGGAGAGGCAGTAGGCGCCCAGCAGTCCGCCGCCGAGCATCTCGGGCAGGTGTTCGACCTGCTGCTGCTTGGTGCCGTAGTTGGCCAGCGCGTGGCAGGACAGGGAGTGGACGCTGACACCGAGGCCGACCGTGAGGCGGGCCGCCGCGAGTTCTTCGAGTACCTGGAGGTAGACCTCGTACGGCTGGTCGCCGCCGCCGTACTCGGAGTCGTACGGCAGGCCGAGCAGTCCGGACTCGGAGAGCAGGGTGAAGACCTCGCGCGGGAAGCGTCCGGCGTCCTCTTCCTCGGCCGCCCTCGGGGCGATCTCACGCTGCGCGATGTCGCGGACCAGCGAGATCAGATCCCGGGCCTCGTCCGTGGGCAGTTGCCGGTCCACCGGCTGCGGGGCGCGGTCGGGCATGGCGACGCTCTCCTCCCTGTCGGGACATCGGCGGGCGTACGCCTGGGGTCGAGGCGCCTGCGCCGGATATCGCACGGGTACGGCCGCTGCTCCCGCTCCCGGGTCTCGGAAGCGGCTGACCAGCGACTCTGCGCTGTGAGTATGCCCGATCGGAGGTCTGCCGTCACCAGTTAACGACCGCTCACTTCGAGAATAACCCGGTCGTCCGGAACCGGTCGGGAGCGCCCGCTCAGCCGTCCCGGCGGGCCGGGGCCGGCGCCGGGTACGTCGGGTCCAGTTCCTCGATGGCGCGCAGGGTGCCGCCGAGGGTCTTCACGAGGAGCTCGCGCATCGTCTCGCGGGAGAGGTCGGGGCCGCTGATCCACTCCAGGGTCGCGCCCTCGACGCTGCACACCCAGCCGAAGAGGCCCATGCGTGCGAGTCGGGAGATGTCGCTGCGGCCGTAGGCCCCGGCGGCGATGGTCTCGACGATGGCCGCGCGGACGCCGTCGCGGATGGCGTGCACCTCGGTGTCGAAGCCGACGCCGCCGCTGACGATGGTGCGGTAGGCGGCCTGGTTGTGCTCGGCCCAGCGGAGATAGCTGTCCATCGTGCGCTGTACGCGGTCCAGTTGGGGCAGTTCGTAGCCGCTCGCCGCGAAGGTCACCAGGTCGGCGACGGAGTCGTTGATGATCGCCAGGTAGTAGCCGCGCTTGGACTGGAAGTAGTAGTAGATCAGCCCCTTGGCGACATGGGCCTGCCGCGCGATGTCGTCCATGGACAGCGCGTCGTATGACGTGTCGGCGAACAACTTCCGGCCGATGGTGATGAGTTCGGCGCGGCGCGCCAAGGAACGCTCGGTACCGCGCGCCCGGGGACGCGCTACGTCACGCTGCTGACTGATTTCCAATTTCGACTCTGGCTCTCCAACTGGGCTTGGTCAACCGCAGTATGGCAGGTCAACTATGCGTCAGGTCACAGCAGGCCGATTTGGGTCACGAGCATCGCGATCACCACGACGAGGGTCCAGCCCATGACGTGTTCGACGATCTTCGGGCCGTCGCCCTTGGGGCCGCCGGTGCGGGTGCGGGCGCGGACGGCGCCGGCCGAGTGTGCGGTCATGGTGGCTCACAGAGGTCGGATGTGCGGTGGACTCCCCCGTTCTGTCCACCTTGCCATCCATATCGTCTTTCGAGTCGGAGACCTTGGTCACAGGCTCCGCGTCAGCACACACCCACCGCCGCGAGTGCGGTGCGCTGGCGGGCGGTCGGCTGCGCCGGGAAGTAGAGGTAACAGACGCCGCCGGTACCGGAGGAGAGATTGCCGGAGGCGTTGTACCGCTTGGTGCGCAGCCAGATATTTTCGAACTCGCGGCGCTTGTAGACGCGGCGGACGGCCGGATCGCTGGGCGAGTTGGGGTCGTTGGCGATCACATCGCCGGCGGCGGTGAAGCCGATCACGGTCATCAGATGGCCGGCCGTGCCGTACCCCGCGCCGGTCAGCTCGCTGCTGAGGAACGACTGCGACGTTATGGCCGGAATGCCCGCCGTGATCAGCGTCTCCAGGTCGGTGAGCGAGCCGAGCCGGGTGACCACGCCCTGGAGGTCCTGGTACGTCGCCGCGTAGGCCGCGTTGAACGGCCAGTTGCCGCAGCCCTGGTACTGGTAGTCGTAGGTGAAGCGGGCCGCGTTGTCGACCTGCGGGTCGGCGTAGGCCGGGTCGACCCAGGCCAGTTGCTCCGGGGTGAGGCGACCGCCCCAGTACTCGATGATCATCTGCGAGGAGGTGGGGCTGCACCAGGCCTCGCCGCCGTTGTCGTACTCGGGGTACTGGCCGGTGTGGATCTCCTGCGAGTAGCGCGGGACGATCAGCTCCCCGGCGAGTCCGGGCGTCGAGGCCGGGACGGTGAAGCGGTCGGGGATGTCGGAGCCCATCGCGCCGAGCCGCCAGACGGTGGGGGTGAGCCCGGTGCCGGGCTTGCGGTACAGGGTCAGGCGCAGCCGGTACGACGCCAGGCGCAGGCCCGTGGTCGCGTCGTCGATCGCGAAGGTGTCCGTCCAGACGGCGGACCTGCCGTCCTTCTGGCCGTCGACGGAGGTCCGCCTGATGTCCTGGTCGCCGGCGGCCCAGCGGCCCATCACGTACCAGGGGGTGTCCGTGCCGTCGGAGTACGTGCCGCGCAGTTCGACCTGGATCCAGGTGCCGGCGGGGGTGTGCGCGTTCCAGGAGGCGATGGCCTCCGTCGCGGGGACGGAGAGCTTGTGGACGGGGGACGTCCAGGTCGCGTACTCCCAGCTCGCCGTCCTGCCCGTGTGCGGGTCCGTGTAGTCGACGCTGCCGAGGGCGGCGCCGATGACGAGGCCGGGGCGGAGGCCCGCGACGGCCCGGGTGCCCTTGGCGGTGCCGCGGCACCAGTCGGCGTAGGTGGTCCATGCGTGGTAGTCGACCAGGGTCGGGGCCGGGTCGGAGTCGGCTGCGCCGGTGTCGGCGGCAGCGGGGGCGGACCCGCTCACGACGGCGGCGGCGACCGCGGCGGCCAGGACGGCTCTGCGGGACGGTTGTTCGGCTCTGCTCATGGGCGGAAGACCCCCGGGTGTTCCGAGTCGGGACAGATCCAATGGACGGATGTGCGCCCACTATGGGCACACGCGGCTCCCCGCTGCCAGCACTTCGAACCTCGCCACACCCACCAATATTGGTATCGACCACTGGCATGACCTGGGGCGGGAGCCACCGCTCCCTAGACTGTCCCGGCGACCTGCGGCATCACCCACGACCTCCCGGGACCCCTCATGCACGACCTCGCCCACCGGCTCCGCCGCCTGCCCCCGTCCTGCGGCCCGGTCCGGCTCGTCGGGGTCGACGGGCACGCCGGGTCCGGGAAGTCCACGTTCGCCGGACGGCTGGCCGCGGCCCTGGGCGGGGCGCCCGTGCTGCACCTCGACGACCTGGCCACGCACGACGAGCTGTTCGGCTGGACCGACCGGCTGCTGAGCCAGGTGATCACCCCGCTCGGCCAGGGCGGGACCGCCCACTACGCCCCCTACGACTGGCACACCCGACGCTTCGGAACACCCCGCGCGCTGCCGCCCGCGCCCGTGGTCCTGATCGAGGGCGTCGGCGCCGGACGCCGGGCGGTACGCCCGTTCCTCGCGCGGCTGCTGTGGATGGAGCTGCCCCGGGACGAGTCCTGGGCACGGGGACGGCTGCGGGACGGAAGTGAGCAACGGGACTTCTGGGACGGGTGGGTCGAGGCGGAACGGGAACACTTCGCCGAGGACCCTTCGCGACCGCACGCGGACCTCCTGGTACGGCAGTTGCTGAAGGGGTACGAGGTGCTGCCGGGGCCCTCCGGGACGATTGGACCGGACCACGAAATCACCCACCGTGACGAACCGCCCGCAGTGTGCTGAACTTGTGAAGACCGTCCTGCGTGAACTTGCCTGAGTGCCTCAACTCGGCTTGACCCAGGGGCCGTACAGGTCTTACGTTCTGAATGTGCGGCCGTTCGGAGCCGCCCAGAGTCGCGAAGCCCCCGGTTGTTCCCCCGTGATCGGGGGCTTCGTTCTGCTCTCAGCCTCTTTTCCGGCCGCTACGAGCCGTGATTTGCTCACCCTGGGTCACCGGCCCGAGTGCGCCCCATCTGCTCCCACCTCGCCAAACGGCCTGTGCGGCACCCTTCGATGGGCGACTCCCCCGCAGGTACGATGCCCAGGGTGCGACCAACGGACGGCTGCTTCGCGCACCACGGCAACTCCCGTCCGCGGCACAGCGGTTCGACCCAGAATGCCGACGGGCGCCGGCCCGGCGGCGAATCAACGGGGGCACGGTTTGTGGGGGGACGTGATGGACTTCGGCACGCAGGGCCCCGAGGCCCCGGCCGACCTCGCGTGGCTGCGAGGCGTGGACGCCTACACGATGGGCGCTTATCCGCAGGCGGAGGAGGAGTTCCGCACCGCGGTACGGATGGATCCCGGGATGGCCGACGGCTGGCTCGGACTGCACGCGCTGCGCGTCGACACCACCACCGCGCTGCTGCGGATGTACCGGCACCGGGAACGCTTCGGGGAACAGCGCACCAGACACCGCCGTACGCTCAACTCCTGGTACTGGCTTGGCTGGTGGGTCCAGCCCGTGCTGGAGAGTCCGCGTGATCTGCTGCTCGCGCACGCCTCGCACTGGCTGGACGGCCGCCATGTGCCCGAACTGGACCGCGCGTTGGCCGGACTGCCGCCCGTCGACACCGACCACCAGGTCCGCTTCCTGCACGCCTGCCGCGCCTATCTGGTCAAGGACTGGGAGCAGCTGGTCCGGCACACCGATCCGCTGCTGAACGACCAACTCCTGGGCATCGAGGCCGGGTTGTTCGGCGGGATGGCCCGGGTACGCCTTGAGATGTACGGCCAGGCCGAGCCGCTGCTGTCCTCCGCGCTGATGCGCTGTCGCAGCGAACAGCCGCAGCGCAAGGAGTTGCGGTACTGGCTGGCGCGGGCCCACGAGGGCACCGGCCGCAGTGCCGCCGCGCTTCCCCTCTACCGGGCGGTGCACCGCGTCGACCCCGCGTTCATGGACACCTCGGCGCGGCTCGCCGCGATCACCGACTCCGACGGGTACGACGGCTCCGAGGACGTGACCGACCTCGCGGCGATCACGCTCTCCGGCGGCCAGGACGCGCTGGAGAGCCCCGACGGGCTCGATCCGCTGTTCGGCGCGGAGGGGCGCGATCTGAAGCTGTCGGAGCCCGGCCTTCCGCCGACCGGGCCGCTGGCCTCGGCGGCCGACTCGGTGCGCGAGAAGACCTCGGTGCCGGTGCCGCCGCTGCCCACCGGTCCCACCGACCCCGTCTTACTCGAGGAGGCACTCAACGAGCTTGAGCGCATGGTGGGGCTGGAGCCGGTCAAGCGACAGGTCAAGGCGCTGTCCGCCCAGTTGAACATGGCCCGGCTGCGTGCCGGGCAGGGACTGCCGGTCCAGCCGCCGAAACGGCACTTCGTCTTCTCCGGTCCCTCGGGCACCGGCAAGACCACCGTGGCCCGCATACTCGGCCGCGTCTTCTACGCCCTCGGGCTGCTCGGCGGCGACCATCTCGTCGAGGCGCAGCGGGCCGATCTCGTCGGTGAGTACCTCGGCCAAACAGCCGTGAAAGCCAACGAGTTGATCGACTCCGCGATCGGTGGCGTGCTCTTCGTCGACGAGGCCTACTCGCTCTCCAACTCCGGTTACGGCAAGGGCGACGCGTACGGCGACGAGGCGTTGCAGGTGCTGCTGAAGCGGGCCGAGGACAACCGCGATCACCTGGTGGTGATACTGGCCGGCTATCCCGAGGGCATGGACCGGTTGCTCGCCGCGAACCCCGGGCTGTCGTCCCGCTTCACCACGCGCGTCGACTTTCCCTCGTACCGGCCTCTCGAACTCACCTCCATCGGTGAGGTGTTGGCCGCGGAGAACGGGGACGTGTGGGACGAGGAGGCGTTGGACGAGCTGCGGTCCATCGCCGGGCATGTGGTGGATCAGGGGTGGATCGACGAGCTCGGGAACGGGCGGTTCCTGCGGACCCTGTATGAGAAGAGCTGCGCGTACCGGGATCTGCGGTTGTCGGTGTATCCCGGGATGTTGTCGCGGGACGACCTGTCGACTCTGCGGTTGCCGGATCTGATGCAGGCGTATGGAGAGGTGTTGTCGGGGCGGGGGCCTGCGGAGGGCTGAGCGGTACGCACTGACTCAGGTGGCTGTTGTTCGTTCGCGAGTGCGGGTGCGTTGTGGCTGGTCGCGCCCACGCGGCGGAGCCGCAAATCGACACAGCCCCGCGCCCCTCAAGCGGGGCGCGGGGGGACCTGCGTCAGCTGGGTACCGTTTCCTTCAGTTTCTGGGTCGGGACCTCTCGGTGGGCCGGGTCCGTCACCTCGCCCACCAGCAGCTCCAGTACGTCCTCCATCGCCACCAGGCCCAGCACCTTGCCGGACGCGTCGGCCACCTGGGCCAGGTGTGTGGCGGCTCGGCGCATGACCGTCAGGGCGTCGTCCAGGGGGAGTTCGGAGCGGAGGGTCGTCATGGGGCGCCAGATCTGTTGTGGGACCGCCCTTTCGGATTCCTCCAGGTCCAGGACGTCCTTGACGTGCAGGTAACCCATGAAGGCGCCGCTCTCCGCCGCGATCGGGAAGCGGGAGTAGCCGGTGCGGGCGGTGAGGGCGACGATCTCGCCGGGGGTCACCGAGGGGCTGACCGTGACCAGGTTCTCGCGGCGGAGCAGGACGTCGGTGACCGGGCGGGAGCCCAACTCGAGGGCGTCCTCCAGGCGTTCCTGTTCCTCGGGGTCGAGGAGGCCGGCCTGGCCGGAGTCCTCCACCAGGCGGTTGAGCTGTTCGCTGGTGAAGACGGCCTCGACCTCGTCCTTGGGCTCGACGTGGAAGAGCCGCAGGATGGCCTGGGCGACCGCGCCGAGGGCGATGGTGATCGGCTTGCAGATCCTGGCGAAGGCGACCAGGCCGGGGCTGAGCCACATCGCGGCCTTCTCCGGCGCGGCCATCGCGAGGTTCTTCGGGACCATCTCGCCGATGACCAGGTGGAAGAAGACCACGGCCGCCAGGGCGAGGACGTAGCCGAGGGGGTGGATCATGCCGTCGGGCAGGTGCATCCACTCGAAGACCGGCTCCAGGACGTGTGCGACCGTCGGCTCGGCGACCGCGCCGAGCGTCAACGAGCAGACGGTGATGCCGAATTGGGCCGCCGCCATCATCTGCGGCAGGCGCTCGAGGCCGTAGAGGACCTGGCGGGCGCGGGCCGTGCCGAGGGGTTCGATCTGGCTGCGGCGGACGGAGACGAGGGCGAACTCGGCGCCGACGAAGAAGCCGTTGGCGAGCACCAGCAGTACGGCGAAGAGGAGTTGGAGAACGGTCATCGGGCCGCCTCCATGGCGTTGACCGCGGGGGCCGTGCGGACCAGGCGGACCCGCTCGGCGCGGTAGTGGCCGACCTGGCGCACCGAGAGCCGCCAGCCGGGGAGTTCGGCCTTGTCACCGGGGGCGGGGATGCGGCCGAGGAGGTCGGCGACCAGGCCGGCGACCGTCTCGTACGGTCCTTCGGGCACGTCCAGGCCTATGCGCTGGAGGATGTCGACACGGCAGCTGCCGTCGGCGTCCCAGGCGGGTTTGCCGTCCTCGGACGGAGCCGCGGCGAGTTCGGGTACGTCCTGGCCGTCGTGCTCGTCGCGGACCTCGCCGACGAGTTCCTCGACGATGTCCTCCAGGGTGACCACACCGGCCGTACCGCCGTACTCGTCGACGACCACGGCGATCGGCTGCTCGCTGCGCAGCCGGGCCAGGAGGGGCTGGACGGGCAGGGTCTCGGGGACCAGCAGCGGGGACTTGGCGATGCTGGTGACGGAAGTGCGGAGTCGGGCGTGCGCGGGCACGGCCAGGGCGTCCTTGAGGTGGACCATGCCGACGATCTCGTCGATCTTCTCCCGGTAGACGGGGAAGCGGGACAGACCGGTGGCACGGGTCAGGTTGACCACGTCCTCGGCGGTCGCCGACGACTGGAGCGCGCTGACCTTCACGCGCGGGGTCATGACGTGCTGCGCGGTCAACTCGCCCAGCGACAGGGTCCGTACGAAGAGATCGGCCGTGTCCTGTTCCAGGGCGCCGGCCTGTGCGGAGTGGCGGGCCAGGGAGACCAGCTCGCCGGGGGTGCGGGCGGAGGCCAGCTCGTCGGTGGGCTCGACGCCCAGGGCGCGGACGAGCCGGTTGGCGACGGTGTTCAGCGCGGCGATCACCGGGCGGAACAGGCGGGCGAAGGCGTGCTGCGGCGCGGCGACGAAGCGCGCGACCTGCAGGGGCCGCGACACCGCCCAGTTCTTGGGCACGAGTTCGCCGATCACCATCTGTACGGCGGAGGCCAGCAGCATGCCGACGACCACGGCGACACCGGAGACGGCACCCTCGGGGATGCCGATCGCGCTGAACGGGCCGTGCAGCAGTTGTGCCAGGGCCGGTTCGGCGAGCATGCCGACGACCAGGGACGTGATGGTGATGCCGAGCTGGGTGCCGGAGAGCTGGAAGGACAGCTCCTTGAGCGACTCGACGACCGTGGCGGCCCGTCGGTCGCCCTCGGCGGCGGCCTTCTCGGCCTCGGGACGCTCCACGGTGACGAGCCCGAACTCGGCGGCAACGAAGAAGCCGTTGGCCAGAATCAGCAGGATCGCCGCACCTAGGAGCAGCAGGGGGATGGTCATGCCGCCGCCTCGATATGTCGGGAGAGGGCGGCGCAGGTACTACAGGACGATCCGTCCATCGCTGGAGGGAGTCACTCCTCGGGTAGCAGGGGGCCTCGGAAGACAGGGGGGAACACCGGTGGCGGAGGCGTGAGGAAAAACGCCACCGACAACAGATTAATCAAGACATGGCCATCTACGGCAGATCCCTTGTCGAGTGGGCCTCGGTGAGCGCCCGCAGAGTGCGCGCGTCGGCGATGGCGCGCTCCTTGGCGATGCCGGGCTGGATGCCGAGAACGGGCAGGCTGGTGCCGTCGCTGAGGTTGAGGAACACCCAGGGGTCACCCGGGCGGAGGTTCACCTGGAGGATCTCGGCCCACTCCAGACGGCGCCTGCTGACGATGTTCACGACGGTCACCCCGGACTCGTCGGCGACGACCTTCACCCGGGCCAGGACGGCCAGCACGCCGAAGAGCAGGGCACCGGTGAAGACGAAGCTGAGCTTCTCCCCTGGGGTGAGCTGCTCCAGGAGCATCGCGACGGTCGTGATGACGACGAAGATCGCGACGCCCGCTGTGAGCAGCACGGCCCGGGTACGGCCCGGCCGGAACGTGACCGGTAGGGCGGGGAGTTGAGACATGGCTGGCGTGTTCCTCGACGTACTTCTCGACGTGTTTCTCAGAGCCGGCAGGCGTGGATGGCCGTCGTCAGGATGGCACGGGCGCCGATGTCGTAGAGGTCGTCCATGATCCGCTGCGCCTCCTTGGCGGGGACCATCGCACGTACGGCGACCCAGCCCTCGTTGTGCAGCGGGGAGACGGTCGGGGACTCCAGCCCGGGGGTGAGCGCGACTGCCTTCTCCAGCTGCTCGACCCGGCAGTCGTAGTCCATCATCACGTACGTCCGGGCGACCAGGACGCCCTGGAGGCGGCGCAGGAACTGCTGGACCTTGGGCTCCTCGACCTCGGCGCCCTTGCGGCGGATGACGACGGCCTCGGACTTCATGATGGGCTCGCCGAAGACCTCGAGGCCCGCGTTGCGCAGGCTGGTGCCGGTCTCGACGACGTCCGCGATGACCTCGGCGACACCGAGTTCGATGGCCGTTTCCACGGCGCCGTCCAAGTGGACCACGGAGGCGTCGATGCCGTTGTCGGCGAGGTGGCCCGCGACGATGCCCTCGTACGAGGTGGCGACCGTCTTGCCCTTCAGGTCCTCCACGCTGCTCGCCGCGCCGGGCTTTGAGGCGAAGCGGAACGTGGAACGGGCGAAGCCGAGCGGGAGGATCTCCTCGGCGGAGGCCGCGGAGTCGATGAGCAGGTCGCGGCCGGTGATGCCGATGTCGAGGCGGCCCGACGAGACGTAGATCGCGATGTCGCGGGGGCGGAGGTAGAAGAACTCCACCTCGTTGACCGGGTCGACGATCCGCAGTTCCTTCGACTCCCGGCGCTGCTGGTAGCCGGCCTCATGCAGCATGTCCGCCGCAGGTCCTGACAGGGAACCCTTGTTGGGGACGGCGATGCGCAGCATGAGGTCGGCTTCCTTCGCGTGAAAAGGGGTGAAGTGTCGCAAACGGTTCTGAAGGTGTTTTTACAGGTGGGCGTAGACGTCGTCCAGCGAGATTCCGCGGGCGACCATCATCACCTGGACGTGGTAGAGCAGCTGCGAGATCTCCTCGGCGGCCGCCTCCTTGCCCTCGTACTCGGCGGCCATCCAGACCTCGGCGGCCTCTTCGACGACCTTCTTGCCGATGGCATGGACGCCCTTGCCGACCAGCTCTGCGGTGCGGGAAGTGGCGGGGTCGCCCGTGGCGGCCTTCTGCTGGAGCTCGGTGAAGAGCTCCTCGAACGTCTTATTGGACATGGTGCTGCCCACCCTATTGCAAACAATCGTGGGCTTAACGCCACGGTTCAGATACTGAGCGGAGGGTGGCCGCCGTCGCCACGGCCGCCGTCACCGCCTCGTGCCCCTTGTCCTCGTTCGAGCCCTCCAGACCGGCCCGGTCGAGGGCCTGCTCCTCGGTGTCGCAGGTCAGGACGCCCATGCCGACGGGGACGCCAGTCTCGACGGAGACCTGGGTGAGGCCTTGGACCACGCCCTGGCACACGTACTCGAAGTGCGGGGTGCCACCGCGGATGACGACACCGAGGGCGACGATCGCGTCGTAGCCCCGGCCCGCCAACACCTTTGCCACGACCGGGAGTTCCCAGCTGCCGGGGACCCGGAGCAGGGTCGGCTCGTCGATCCCCAGGTCGTGCAGGGCGCGCAGGGCGCCGTCCACCAGACCGTCCATCACCTTTTCGTGCCACTGTGCCGCGATGACGGCGACCCGCAGGTCTCCGACGTTGCGTACGGACAGTTCCGGTGCGCCCTTGCCGCTCACGTACGTCTCTCCTCGTCGCTCTCTTACTGGTTACTGGTTGCCGCAGGTGGACACGGGGGCCGGGTCCAGCCAGGGCAGGTCGTGGCCCATCCGGTCCCGCTTGGTGCGCAGGTAGCGGAGGTTGTGCTCGCCCGCCTGTATCGGCATCGGCTCCCGGCCGGTCACCTTGAGGCCGTGCCGGACGAGCGCGTCGGTCTTGTCGGGGTTGTTGGTCATCAGGCGCAGGCTGCGGACCCCGAGGTCCTCCAGGATCTGCGCGCCGGCGCCGTAGTCCCGGGCGTCGGCGGGCAGGCCGAGTTCGAGGTTGGCGTCGAGGGTGTCCCGGCCGCGCTCCTGGAGTTCGTACGCACGGAGCTTGGAGAGCAGGCCGATGCCGCGCCCCTCGTGGCCGCGCAGGTAGACCACCACTCCCCTGCCCTCCTCCTGGATGCGCTCCAGGGAGGCCTCCAGCTGGGGGCCGCAGTCGCAGCGCAGGGAGTGGAAGACGTCGCCGGTGAGGCACTCGGAGTGGACGCGGACGAGGACGTCCTCGCCTTCGCCGATCTCGCCGTGGACAAGGGCGACGTGCTCGACGCCGTCGACGGTGGAGCGGTAGCCGTAGGCGGTGAACTGGCCGTGGCGGGTGGGGAGTTGGACCTCGGCCTCACGGCGGACGGTGGGTTCGGCGGTCTGCCGGTAGGTGATCAGGTCCTCGATGGAGATGATCGTCAGGCCGTGCTTGCGGGCGAACGGGATCAGTTCGGGGAGGCGGAGCATACGGCCGTCCTCGCCCGCGATCTCGACGATCGCGCCGGCCGGACGCAGCCCCGCGAGGCGGGCGAGGTCGACGGCGGCCTCGGTGTGGCCGTTGCGTGTCAGCACTCCGCCGGAGCGGGCGCGCAGCGGGAAGATGTGGCCGGGGCGGACGAAGTCGTCGGCCTCGGTGGTGCCGCTCGCGAGGAGCCTGAGCGTGGTCGCGCGGTCGGAGGCCGAGATACCGGTGGTCACGCCGTGGGCGGCGGACGCGTCCACCGACACGGTGAACGCGGTCTTCATCGACTCGGTGTTGTCCTCGACCATCTGCGGGAGCCGGAGCCGGTCCAGCTCGTCGCCCTCCATGGGGGCGCAGATCAGGCCTCGGCACTCGCTCATCATGAAGGCGACGATCTCGGGGGTGGCCTTCTCGGCGGCGATGACGAGGTCGCCCTCGTTCTCGCGGTCCTCGTCGTCGACGACCACGACCGGGCGGCCGGCCGCGATGTCGGCGATGGCCTGCTCGACCGGGTCGAGCGAGAAGTCCTCGAAACCGTCGGTGCTGTACAGGATCGGTGCCGCTGTCATGCCGGCGCTCCTTCCAGGACGGGCTGCGGGGCCTTGCGGGAGCGCAGCCACCAGTCGCGCATGCCCCACAGGACGAGTGCGCCGTAGATGACGTAGACGAAGCCGGAGAAGGCGAAGCCGTTGGCGAAGTTGAGGGGGACGCCGACGACGTCGACCAGGAGCCAGGCGAACCAGAACTCGACCATGCCGCGGGCCTGGGCGTACATGGCGACGATCGTGCCGACGAAGATGTAGGCGTCGGGCCACGGGTCCCAGGAGAGCGAGGGGTACGCCTTGAAGAGGGCGGCCACCGCGACCGTTCCCACGGCGGCGGAGGCGACGAGGATCGCGCGCTCGCGCCAGGTGGCGAAGCGGGGGGTGATGTGGCCGTCGGCGGAGTCGCCCTGTCCGCGGTTCCACTGCCACCAGCCGTAGACCGCGACGACCATGACGACGAGCTGCTTGCCGGCGCTGCCGGAGAGGTGGGCGGTGGCGAAGGCGGCGAACAGGATGACGCCGGAGACGAACTGCGTGGGCCAGCTCCAGATCGAGCGCCGCCAGCCGAAGGCCAGGGCGATCAGGCCGACGACGTTGCCGATCATGTCCGACCACTTGATGTGCTGGCCGAACAGGACGAACGCCTCGGAGTTGAGCCAGTTCACGGGGTCACCTCGCGGTCGCCCATGAGCCGCTCGACGTACTTGGCGATGACGTCCACTTCGAGGTTGACCGGGTCGCCGGGCTGCTTGAGGCCCAGCGTGGTCAGGTCGAGGGTGGTGGGGATGAGGCTGACCGTGAAGTAGTCGGGGCCCGCGTCGACGACCGTGAGGCTGATGCCGTCGACGGTGATGGAGCCCTTCTCGACGACATAGCGCGTGAGGTCGGCGGGGAGCGAGATCTTCACGATCTCCCAGTTCTCGGACGGCTTGCGCTCCAACACCGCGCCGGTGCCGTCGACATGGCCCTGCACGATGTGTCCGCCGAGGCGGGCGCCGAGGGCCATGGGGCGTTCGAGGTTGACGCGGGAGCCGACGGCGAGGGCGCCGAGGCTGGAACGGTTCAGGGTCTCGGCCATGACGTCGGCGGTGAACTCGTCACCCTCGTGCTCGACGACGGTGAGACAGACGCCGTTCACGGCGATGGAGTCGCCGTGCTTCGCGCCCTCGGTGACGATCGGGCCGCGCAGACGGAAGCGGGAGGCGTCGTCGAGACTCTCGACGGCGGTGACCTCACCCAGCTCTTCGACGATTCCGGTGAACACTTCCCGGGTCCTCCTGCCACATCGGGGCACGGACTCCGGGGCCTGTCGAAGACGACAGAATGAAACGAACGGAAGCACCGAGGACGACGCCGGACAGAACCCGCCCACACAGGACGAGCCGATACGGCGGCGCGCACGAATGCCCGCCCGCCGCGCACTGCCTCCCATCCGGACTTTAACCGTCGGTCCAGGAATTCCACCTGGTCAACCGGCCGCTGAACTACACGGACGGGTCGCGGACTATAACCGCCGGTTCGGACTTTCACCGACCCCGGAGTGCGCTGCTTCTGGTACACGGCAAGTGTGCCACGCCGGGCAAGGGTCCATCCAGGTGAAGTGTGTGGGGTGGCTCACAGAGGGTGTCGATGGACTTCTCAAGCAGCCCTCACCTGCTGGATCATCTGGTCTAGTCCTTTTTGGATCTCGGACTCCAGACAGGATCCCCCTGGACCGGTCCGGCGGTGGTGACGACGGCCCTTGCCCACCGCCGGGCCTCTCAGCCGATCAGGCCCGGGCCCCTCAGCCGAACAGCTCGTCCTGCGCGCCGTCCTGTGCCGTCAGCAGCGCGCCGCGCAGCACGGCCGCGTCGCCGAGGACGCTGGGGCGCACCTCCACGGGCAGCGGCGACATGGCGGCGATCCGTCCGGCCACGCGTACGGCGAGTTCGTCACCGCCGGCCTGTCCGACCTCACCGCCCAGGACCACGCACCCGGGGTCCAGCAGAGCGACGACGGACGCGACACCGAGGGCGAGGCGATCGGCGAGGGTGTCCAGGAAGCGGGCGGCACGGACATCGGTCACCGTGGCGGCCGCCCACCGCACGACCTCCGCCGCGGTCGCCTGATCCCCCGCGCCACCGGTGCCCAACACCCCGCATTCCCGGGCCAGTTCGAGCACCGCCGCCGCGCCGGCCAGCGAATGGAAACCCCCCTCGCAATCCGTCGCCGACGGGAGTCCCCGTGTGCCCGGCACCGGCAGGAAGCCGAGTTCGCCCGCGCCGCCGGACGCTCCTCTGCGCAGTGCGCCGTCCAGGACGACCGCGGCGCCGATGCCCATGTCCAGCCAGAGGAGGACGAAGGTGTCCCGGTCCCGGGCCGCGCCGTCGCGCATCTCCGCCAGGGCCGCGAGGTTGGTCTCGTTCTCGACGACGACGCGGGCGTCGGGCAGCCGTTCCTGGAGGGCGCCCACCAGGCTGCGGTGCCAGGCGGGCAGGCCGGTGGTGTCGCGGAGTTCACCGGTGGCCGGGTCGATGAGGCCGGGGGCGCCGATGCCGACGGTGTGCAGACTGCCCCACTCGCGGCGCTGAACGCCCGTCTCCTCGGGCCCAGTTGGACCCGACCCCGCTCCCGCCTCCTTCACCGCACGCTCCACCAGCGCGACGGCCTGCTCCACCGCAGGGCCCGTACCCGCATCGGCGTCGATCGGCACGGACGCCTCGGCGAGGACCCGGCCGACCAGGTCGGAGACGAGCACGGAGACGCTCTCCAGGCGGACGTCCAGCGCGGCCAGATGGGCGCGGTCGCCGACGATGCCGTACAACCGGGCGTTCGGACCGCGCCGTCGGGCCCCCGACTCGCCGACCATCTCGATCAGTCCGGAGGCCGTGAGGCGTTCGACGAGGTCGGCGACGGTGGGCCGGGACAGTCCGGTGAGCTGCTTCAACTGCCCTGCCGTCAGCGGGCCTTCGCGCTGCAGGAGACGCAGGGCGAGCCGGTCGTTGATGGCCCGGGCGGTGCTCGGGGATGCGGGCATGCCGGGATCCTCCCAGATCGAGGGGGTGCGACGGGCGGCCGGTAATTCTCTATCTATCAGGCAGGGTTCCTGATAGTTTACGCGACGCGAGTGGGGACGGGGACCGACAGCGGGGTCGGGATCCGAACAGCGGGAGGGCCGGAGAATGAGCGAAGTGGTCTACGACCGACACGAGGTGAAGCGCGCCCGGTACGCCGTGGCGGCCGTCTTCACCGTGCACGGCGCGGTCACCGGCTCCTTCGCGACCCGGGTGCCATGGATCCAGGAGCACGCGCATGTCGCCGCCGGCTGGCTCGGATTCGCGCTCGCCTTCGGCGCGTTCGGCGCCTCCTGCTCGATGCCGCTGGCCGGTTGGATCACCCACCGCTTCGGCAGCCGTACGGCGCTGCGCGGGCTGATCTCGCTGTGGACGATGTCCCTGGTGCTGCCGTCCCTCGCGCCGAACCTCGTCACCCTGTGCCTGGCGATGTTCACGTACGGGGCGAGCGCGGGCATGTCCGACGTCGCGATGAACGCGCTCGGCGTCGAGATCGAGCGCCTCATGGACAAGTCGATCATGTCGAGTCTGCACGGCATGTGGAGCGCGGGCGCCCTGATCGGATCGGCGGGCGGCACGCTCGCCGCGCATCTCGGCTCGGACGCGCGCGTGCACCATCTCATCGCCGCCCTGATCCTCACGCTGCTCGGCGTGACCGCCTGTCGCTGGGTGCTCGACATCCAGCCGGGGGTGGAGGAGGAGGCGCCGCCCCGGTTCACGCTGCCGCCCCGGTCGGCGCTGCTCATCGGTGCGGTGGGCTTCTGCGCGGTGTTCGCGGAGGGGGCCAGCCTGGACTGGTCGGCGGTGTATCTGCACGACCAGTTGGGCACGTCGGCAGGGCTGGCGGCGGCCTCGACGACCGGTTTCATGCTGACGATGGCGGTGGCCCGGCTGGTGGGCGACACGGTGGTGAACCGCTTCGGCTCGGTACGCACGGTCCGCGCGGGCGGGGTTCTGGCCGTCTGCGGCGGGCTCCTGATCGTCGTCGCGGACAGCCCGGCGCTGGCGATGGGCGGCTTCGCGCTGCTCGGTCTGGGCATCGCCGTGGTCGTACCGCTGTGCTTCGCGGCGGCGGGCCGCAGCGGGCCGAACCCCAGCCAGGCCATCGCGGGCGTGGCCACGATCACCTACACCTCGGGGCTGATCGCGCCGAGCCTGATCGGCGGGGTCGCGCAGGCGACGAGCCTGGTGGTGTCGTTCTGCCTGGTCACGGCGCTGGCCGGTGGGCTCGCCGTCTTCGCGGGCGTGCTGCGCGCCGGGGACCGGGACCGCCCGAAGGTCAGCGCTCCGAGCGCAGCAGTGCCCGACCGGCAGCTCTGAAGTCCTCGCTCCAGGGCGCGGGGCGCAACGTCTTCGCGTCCAGCCGCACCAGCACGCGGGTGCCGGTCGCGTACGTCACCGAGCCGTCCGCCGAGCAGAGCCGGAACCCGTACGTCAGGCCGGTCGTGCCGAGCCGGTCCAGCCACAGGTGTACGGCGTACGTGCCCGGCTTGGTGACCGGCGCCTCATAGCTGATCAGCAGTTCCTTCACGACGTTGCAGGCGTCGCCGGCACTCGCCCAGTCGCCGTCGAACCTGACACCGTGCTCCTGCCACAGCTCGGTCCAGGCCCGCTCGACGAGCAGCGGATAGCGGGCGTTGTGCAGCATGCCGAGGGCGTCGAGGTCGTCGAAGTGAACGGTGACGGGGATGAGCCGGCCGTGGGTAAGGGCGGTGGCTGTGGCGGACGGCGATTCGACGGTCACGGCGGGGCTCCCGAGCGGTGCTGAGTGGGGCGGTGGAGACTGTGGGGACACCCCATTCTAAGCGACCGCTCAGGAACCCCTGTTCGAGAGGCCGAGGTCGGGCGGGCCTGTGCGGGTCGGGCGGCGGGTGGCGGGTGACGGGTGGGCTTGCGGAGGTCGGGCGGTCGATGACCGGCGGGCTTGAACGAGTTGGCTGGCAAACGACCGGCGGGCTTGTACGAGTTGGCTGACCCACGACCGGCGGCCTTGCGCGGGCCGGTCGGCCGAGGGCGGGCTGTACGAGCTGGTCGGCCGACATCAGGCGGGCTGTACGAGCCGGTCGGCCGACGGCAGGCGGCCCTGTACGGACCGGTCGGCCGACGGCAGGCGTGCCTTGGCGGGCCGGTCAGCCGATGGCAGGCGGCCCTTAGCGGGCCGGTCACCCAGCGATGGGCGAGCCCTCGTGGATTGGACCGCCGACGGCGGCCAGTCCCACGTGGATTGGCCGGCCGACGGCCGGCAGTCCCTCGCGCGCCGGTCAGCCTGCGATCGAGTCCAGCTGCTCGGCCGCCGGGCGCAGCGCCCGCAGGTCGCCTCCCGGCCGTGCCACCAGCTTCGATACAGCGGCAGCCCCGGCCCGTGCGTCGCCCGATGACAACCGGCGAGCCTGTACGAACTGGCCGGCCGACCACAGGTGAGCCTTCGCGTGCCGGTCAGTCGGCAATGGGCGGGGCCTCGTGGATTGGACGGCCGACGGCGGACGGGCCCGCGTGCCGGCCAGCCCACGACGGGCAGGCCCTCTCGCCCCGGTCAGCCTGCGATCGAGTCCAGCTGCTCGGCCGCCGGGCGCAGTGCCCACAGGTCGCCGCCGGGCGGTGTCTGGAGTTTGGGTACGGCGGACCTGGCCTGTGCGTCGCCCGCGTCTGCCGCCGCGTGCACGATGTCGCTCGCCGCGTAGCGGTAGAACTCCAGCTCCGGATGCGGCCACGGGACGGCTCCGGTCGCGGCGGGGAGCAGGTAGTCCACGGCCTTCAACAGGGCCTGACCGTCCGAGCCTTGATAGGTCCACAGGTTCACGCCGACATGGCGGCCGATGGCCGCGAGCCGGGTGTACGCGACCAGGTCGAAGGTCGAGTAGTGCCAACTCCGGGTCCGTGCCAGCTCCTGCGGCTGGCTGCCGTCGCCGGCGATCTGCGGGTCGATGCGTTTGGCGCGGGCGTCCAGCACGGTCCGTTTCGCCAGCGCCTTGTCTCCGGTCGCGTAGGCGAGGGCGGCGAGTTGCATGTCGTAGAACGTGCCGTGGTTGTTGGCGGCGGCGCCCTCCGCCTTGCCGAAGTCGCTGTTCTTCAGCCAGCCGAGGAAGTCGGAGTTCCACTTGGTCATCGCCGTGCGGTCGGTCTTCGTCCAGCCGGGGGCACCGGTGGCGAGGATCGCGAGGGCGTCGACGACGCTGGTGTACGACTGGGAGAAGTCGATGATGCCGATGGCCCGGCCGTCGTACTTGCAGGGGATGAACTGGGCGTGGTTCAGGTTGGGGTTCATCCTCGTGGCCGGGTCGAGGAACCAGGTGCGCAGGACCTGGCCGGCCTTCTGCGCGTAGCGCTTGTCGCCGGTGTAGTACCAGGCGAGCGCGAGGTCGTACGTCGAGTCGAAGACCTTCTCGACGTCCTGGCGGTCGGTGCCCGTGTCGACCTCGGGGTTGCGCTGGCCGTCGCGCTGGACGTACGGGCAGCCCCAGGGGTTGTCGGCGGTCGGGGTGGTCGTGGGCCACCAGTACGGTGCCTGGCTGAGGTAGTCGTGAACGTCGCCGCCGGGGGAGGGTTTCGGTTTGTCCACGACCGTCCAGGGGCCCTGATTCAGCCAGTTGTCGGCGCGGGTCGTCAAGTTGCCGAGGGCGCGCCGGAGTTGGGGGTCGCCGTCGTGCAGGCGGAGCTTGGTCTGCTGCAGGCGGGCACCGTCGAGAACGGCGGTGCCGGGGGCGGCCGACAACGGGCGCGCGGCGGCGGAGGGGACGACCACGGCGGTCAGCGTGGCCACCGCCGCGAGCAGGACGCCCAGTCTCGGTCTCGCATTCACCAGGGATCTCATCGGTGCACTCACCAGGCGACTCCGATCATGAATGTGAACGCAGTTCATGAGTGGGACCGTGTGAGCGTAGGACTGCCAGGTACACGTGGCAATGGTCCGGACCGCCTTCATATACGGAGACGGTGAGCCTCGCGACGGGGCTCGGACCCAGCGGCGCCGCCCCGCTTTCGCGTCGGCGCACAGTTATTTCTCACGCACGTGGTGTCGGGCCACGACCGCCGGGACAGCGGCACAGCGCCGCACGGGCATCTGATATATCGCTGGTATGCGCTCTGAATACAACCCGGCCGAGCTCGAACCCATCGCGGTTTATCGGCTGCTCACATCGACCGTCGTTCCGCGTCCCATCGCCTGGGTTTCGACCGTCTCCGCCGACGGCGTCGACAATCTCGCCCCGCACTCCTTCTTCACGATCTCGTCGGTCACGCCGCCCATCGTTCAGTTCACGTCGGTCGGTCGTAAGGACTCGCTGCGCAATGTCGAGGCCACCGGGCAGTTCGTGGTCAACCTCGCTCCGGAACCGCTTGTCGACGAGGTGAACAGGACCGCCACCGACTTTCCGCACGGTGTCAGCGAGTTCGACGCGGTGGGAGTGGCACGCGAGGCCAGTGCACGCGTGAAGGCGTCACGCGTCGCCCGCTCCCCCGTGGCGCTGGAATGCGAACTCCACAGCACCCTTCGGCTGGGTGACTCCACGGTGGTATTCGGACGGGTGGTACATATCGCGATCGACGAAACCGTGCTGGAGAACGGCCATCCGGAAATCACGCGCCTACGCCCCCTGGCACGCCTCGGAAAAGACGAGTGGAGCACCGTCGGCGATGTTCTCGACCTGCGCCGTATTCGGTACGCCGACTGGCCCGAATCGAGCTGAGAGTCCGAATTCCCCGCGCGAGAGCAATGGTTGTGCGGCCGTGGCAGTTGCCCGACCCACCCTCCCCCACACCGCCGAACGGCAGGTCGGGGACGGTGAGATGGGCGATCGGAAGCCCGTGGCCGAGGCCGCCCGGTAGCGGTGTCGGCCGTCGAATGTGGGTCAACGATGCGCGGGCCCGGCCTCGTACTCGGGTCGGCGATGCGTGGGCCCGGCGGACGGCATCCGCCGAACCCCGCGTACTACTCGAGCCGCCCCCACGCGGCGACCAGCTCCGACAGGTAGACGATCGCCTGCGCCTGCTCGCACGCGTGCAAGCAGGCGGCCGCGCAGCGTGTCGATGTCCTCGGTCCGGGCGTCGGCGGCACCGCCGCGCTCGATCAGCGGCAGGAGACTGCGCACGGTTTCGGCGATGAGGGACACCGCCGGGGAATCCGCGCCGCCCGTCGAGACGGCGACGGCGACTTCGGGACGGGCCAGCCCCGCGGACCACAGTACCTGGGCCAGTTGTTCGCCCATGTCGGGGTTGCTGCCGGCCTCTCGCTGCGCCGCGCAGATCCACTCGCGGCAGGTCGTCACCAGGGGCACGTCCGGAATGGCGCGTGCCCGGGAGATATTGATCTCCTGGAATGTCACGAGACCCCCGGGGCGTACACACCTGGTCAGCTCTTTCACGACCGTCACGGAGTCCGCGAGATGCATCAGGATGAGCCGGCCCACCAACGCGTCGACGGGTTCCGCGAGTTCGACATCGGGCAGCACATGGTGCTCGAAGACGACATTCTCCAGCGCGGCCGCTGCGGCATTGGCGCGCGGTCTCCAGTACCTCCGGATACATGTCGACGCCCGCAACGCGGCCCTGCGGGCCGACGATTCGCGCGCCGGCGAGTGACACTCCGCCCGTGCCGCAGCCGACGTCGAGGACGCGCATTCCCTCCCGCAGGCCGGCGGCCCTCAAGAAGTATTCGGTGAAGCCTCCGTACAGCGCGTCCTGGACATCAAGTCTGGCCGTCTCCGCGGAGGTTCGCCCCATCGCGTAGGTGCTGATGCCCGCCTCTGACATGTTCGTTCCGCCACCGTTCACAGTTCACGAGTACCGACCGAGACACCCGGGCGGTGACTCGCGCACGACTCCGCCAAGGCGTGGCGGAGCCGTCTTTCGTGCCGGCGCACAGTCCTTTCCCGTGGACGAGCGGATCAACGGGCCAAGTCATAGGCGTACGACGCCGTGAACGTGCCCGCCGCGCCCTTGCAGCCGTCCGACTCCCCCGGCAGTTTCACCCACAGATAGCCGTCGATCCGGTCCTCCCCGGTGTTCAGCGTCGGTGCCCGGCCGATCTTCCGGCCGGCCGGGTCGCACCACTGGCCGTCGGCCGGCGCGCCGTTGCCGTTGCGGCTGGTGTCGATGACGGCGCCCAGATCCGCGGGGCCGCCGAGCGCGTCGAGGACCTGACGGTCGTAGGCGATCTCGGCCGAAGTGGTGTGGAAGTTCGAGACGTTGCTGAAGATCCCGTCGGAGGACTCGGCGGAGGCCGCGCCCGCCTGCTTGAGCAGGGCCGCCTGCTGCCCGGCCGGATTCCAGTCGGAGTGGCCGGCGTCGTAGTACACGCGGGCCTGCGGATCGGCGGCCTTCATGACGCGGCCCGCGCGGGCCAACGCCTCGAAACGTTCGGCGCGTTGGGTGTCGTCGAGGCAGTCGGCCTGGGCTATGGAGTCGGGTTCGAGTATCACGACGACCTCCCGGGAGCCCAGGCCCGCCGCGAAGTTGTCGATCCAGCCGTCGTACACGGCGAAGTCGGACGCGCCGCCCTCGGAGGCCCCGCCGCAGTCGCGGTCCGGGATCGCGTACGGCACGACGACCGGCACCCTGCCCTGCGCGGCGGCGCCCGAAGTGACCGCGCGGACGCGGGAGGTGATGGTCGACGGTGTGAAGTCGGCGAACCACACGGCCGCGGGCTGGTCGGCGATCCGGTCCGCTATGACCTCGGTACGGGGGTCGTCGGGGTGGTCGCGGACCCAGTCGAGGACCTGGGACTCGGGGTGGCGGTAGAGGCGCGGGGCGGCGGTGGCGGTCCGTCGCGGCTTGCGTGCGGTGCCGGTCGTGGCGGTCTTCTTCGGACGGGCGGACGAACTCGCCTTCGCGGACGGGGAGTTGGACGCCGACGGCACCTCGGGCAGCGGCACCAGCAGCGTCGCCCCGGTCGCGTCGGGCCGCCGCGCCGAGTCCGCACCACTGCCGTCGTCCAGTGCCTTGATCATCCCGGTCACCGTGCCGACCGCGACCACGACCGACGCGGCCACGACCAGCACGCTCCGCCGGGCGGCCCGCCCGCGCCGCCGGCCACGCGAACCCGCCACGCTGCCGCCCCCTCCCGTGCGTCGCGCCCGTTCCCCCGTTCTGGGGAAGTGTCGGGCCCGCCGACACCTCGGCCAGCCTAGGACTGGGACGCTGCCCCCATGGGGCAATTGGCACACTTCACCACACCCGTGGACAAGGTCGTCTCCCGGCTGCGCGCGCTCGACGAGGAGCTGCCCGCCCGGGACGGGATCGCGGTGTTCAACCGCGTCTACCTCGCCGTCACGGAGGCTGTCGACCGGAGCGTCGACGCCGGGCGGTTCACGGACCCACGGGCCGCGATCACGCTGGACGTAAGGTTCGCCGAACGCTATCTGGCGGCGGTGGACGCGGTCACCAACGGGCGGCGCGCGCCCGCGTGTTGGCGACCGCTGTTCCAGCTGCGCCGCCATCCCGGCGTACGACCAATGCAGTTCGCGTTGTCGGGCATCAACGCGCACATCGGCCACGACCTCGCGCTCGCCGTGGTGGACGCCTGTCGTACGCTCGACTGCGAACCGGCCGACCTGGAGGACGAGTTCGACCGCGTGGGCGATCTCCTCGTGTCGCTGGAGGAGCGCATCCGCGAAGAGCTGATGCCGGGTCCCGACCTGTTCCAGATCGCAGATCCGCTCACCCATCTGCTCGGCTCGTGGAGCCTGGAGCGCGCCCGGGACGCCACCTGGACGGCGGCCCGGGCCCTGTGGGCGCTGCGCGGACTGCCCGATGTGGCCGAGGAGTTCACCGAACGGCTGGACTCGGCGGTGGGGCTCGCGGGCCGCATGATGCTCACCCCGCTGCCCGGCTGAGGTGGCCTGATCCGATCGGTGTGCGAGCCGCTTCGGAATCTCCCGGTGATCGCCCTACGTTGACGGCACGCCACCCGACTGCGAAGGAGCACCGGTATGACGACTCGGCTCGGCCTCAGCCTTCCCCAGATGCGGCAGTACAGCATCGGCGCGGACGTTCCCGACGTGGCCCGCACGGCCGAACAGATCGGCTACGACAGCCTGTGGGTCTTCGAGCGGGCCCTCTTCCCCGAGCCCGCCACCCAAGGCCTGTACGGCGTCCCGGGCCTGCCCTGGCCGGACGCGTACCGGAACGTGGCCGAGCCGCTGGTCACGCTGACCCTCGCGGCGGCGGCCACCGAGCGGGCGCGGCTGGGCAGCAGCGTGCTGGTGGCGCCGCTGCACACGCCATTCCAACTGGCCAAGTCCCTGGCCTCGTTGGACGCGGCGAGCGGCGGCCGGGTGATCGCGGGTCTGGGCACCGGCTGGTCGCTCGACGAGTACGCGGCCTCCGGAATCCGGCCGTTCGAGGACCGCGGCACTGTGCTCGACGAGTTGATCGAGGTGTGCCGGGCGATATGGGGCCCCGACCCGGTGAAGTACGACGGGCAGCTGACGAAGATCGCCTCCGCCGTGGTCGGTCCCAAGCCCGCCCGGCCGATCCCGATCATGCTGGCCGCGACCAACAAGAAGGCCCAGCGGCGGCTGGTCGACCACGCCGACGGCTGGCTGCCGGTGGGCATGGGCGCCGAGCAACTGGCCGCCCAGTGGCAGGAGTTGCAGGACCTGGCGGCCGAACGCGGACGCACCGAACCGATCCAGACGGTCGTGCGGGTCAACACCGTGTACACGGCCAAGCCCTACGACGGACCCGACCGCCAGCCCTTCCAGGGCAGCGCCGACCAGATCGTCGAGGACCTGGTGGCCCATGCGGAGGTCGGCCTGGAGGAGATCCTGATCGACCTCCAGACCACCCCGCGGGACGCCCAGGAACTCAAGGCCGTCGCCGCCGAGGTGTACGAGAAGGCGCGGGCGGCCGGGGTCTGAACTCCCGTCAGTCCTCGGGCAGTTCGACCGGTGCGATCGCGTCGTAGACGTCCCCGGGTCCGGGGTTGGTCGGGTCGGTCGCGCCGCCGAACTGGTGCATGACGCCCCAGACCGCGTTCAGCGCGGTCTGGACGGCGCCCTCGGCCCAGCCGGCCGTCCAGGAGATGTCGTCGCCGGCGAGGAAGACACCGCGCTTGTCCTCGGGCAGCCGGTCCTGCATGAAGTGGGTGAACAGGCGCCGCTGGTAGCGGTAGTGACCGGGCAGGTTGGCCTTGAACGCGCCCATGAAGTAAGGCTCGTTCTCCCAGGAGACGGTCACCGGGTTGCCGATGACGTGCTTCCTGATGTCGACCTTCGGATAGATCTCGCCGAGCGACTTCAGCATGACCTCCATCCGCTCGTTGGCCGACAGCGGCAGCCACTTGAGGCTGTCGTCGCACCAGGTGTACGAGAGGCAGATGACGGCGGGCTTGTCCGGGCCGTCGTCGAGGAGATAGGTCCCGCGCGTCATACGGTCGGTGAGGGTCATCGACATGACGTCCCGGCCGGTCGGATTTCCCCTGTCGTCGACGGCCTTGTCCAGCCAGAACGGGCGGTCGACCGGGACGAAGAGCTTGGAGCTCTCCATGTAGTGGGTGCGCTCGATCGCGGTCCAGTGGTCGATCGGGAAGAGCGAGTCGTCGCAGGCGATCTTGGAGAGCAGCATCCAGGACTGGGCGGTGAAGATCGCCGCCTGGTAGGTGCGGATGTCGCCGTTGGCGTCCGTCACGGTGATCCGGTTGCCGGCCGTGCGGTGCAGCCGGGTCACGGCGGGGCGGGGTTCGCCGTTCACGTGCAGGGACGCGAGCGAGGTGCCGTAGGGCCAGTGGACGATCTTCTGCGGCTCGCGGTCCCAGAGGCGGAGCGGGAGTTGCTGGGAGCCGCCGACGATGCCTCGGTGGTGGTCGTCGGCCTCGGTGTAGACGACGCGCAGGATCTCGAGGATCGAGTTGGGGAAGTCGGTGTCCCAGCCGCCGGTGCCGAAGCCGACCTGGCCGAAGATCTCGCGGTGCCGGAAGGACTTGAAGGACTCGGAGTCGCAGAGGAAGCCGTAGAAGGTCTGGTTGTCGAGCTTCTCGACGAGCTTCGACCAGATCTCGCGGATGCGCGGGACGTCGCGTTCGCGCATGGCGCGGTTCATGTCGGAGAAGTCGGCGCCTTCTTCGAGGCAGGCGTTCCAGGCGTGCATCACATCGCGGTAGACCTGCGGGAGATCGTCGACCGTCGTCGCGTAGTGGGACTCGCCCTTGAGGTCGACGACCGTCGAAGGGGTCGCCTCCGCAAGGGGGTTGGGGAACGGGCGGGTCTCGAGACCGACCAGGTCGATGTAGTGCTGGAGGGCGGTGGAGGAGGGCGGGAAGCGCATCGCGCCCATCTCGGCGGTCAGTTCCTCGGTGCCGGGCCCCTCGAAGCCGACCGTGCGCAGTCGGCCGCCGATCCGGTCGGCCTCGTAGACGACGGGCTTGAGGCCCATCTTCATCAGCTCGTAGGCGGCCACGATGCCGGACAATCCGCCCCCGATGACGGCGACTTCGGTGCCGTGCTCGGTCGCGGGTATCTGGCCGAGGCCCGCCGGATGGGCGAGGAAGTCGTCGTAGGCGTAGGGGAAGTCCGGCCCGAACATGGTGATCGGCGGCTGCCGCTCGTCGGCGTGCTGGACGGCGTTGGGCACCGTGGACGTCATGGGGTGGGGACTCCTTGCGGACAACAGGGGTGGCGGGGAGGGGACTCAGGCGAGGGAGCCGTAGAGGCCGGGGCGACGGTCCGTCAGATACGGGTTCGCCGCACGGGAGTTGGCCAGGAACTCGGCGTCGATGTCTCCGAGGAGCAGTTCCTCGCCGCGGCCGGCCTTGGTGCGGGCGACTCCGTCCGGACCCGCGAGCGTGGAGAGGCCGTAGAAGTCGAACTCCCCTTCCTGGCCGATGCGGTTGATGTACGCCACGTACATCTGGTTCTCCCAGGCCCGCACCGGGACCACGGACTCGGCGACCAGCTGGAACGGGACCATGTTCGCCGTCGGGACGAGCAGCAGGTCGGTGCCGGCGAGGGCGTGGGCGCGGACGGGCTCCGGGAACTCGACGTCGTAGCAGATCATCAGGCCGATGGTCAGGCCGTTCAACTCGGCCTGGACGACGGGCTGTTCGCCGGGGGTGAAGTGGGCGCGCTCGAAGTCGCCGAAGAGGTGGGTCTTGCGGTAGTTCGCGAGGCGGTCGCCGTCGGCGGAGATCAACTGGGCCGAGTTGTGGACGGTGTCGCCGTCGCGCTCCGGGTAGCCGTAGGCGATGGCGAGCCCGTGGCGGGTGGCGATCTCTGCGACCGTGTCGGCGGAGTCGCCGTCGGCGGGCTCGGCAAGGCGGCCGATGTCGTCGCCGATCGCGTATCCGGTGAGGAACATCTCCGGCGCGGCGAGCAGCGCGGCACCGCCTGCCGCGGCCCGGCCGGCGGCCTCGTCGAGGACCTTGAGGTTCTCGACGACGGAGCCGGGACGGCCGGAGCTCTGGAGCAGGGCGGTGCGCATGCGGGTTCCTCACCGGTACGAAAAGGTTGAAGAGGTTGAAGAGGCACCTTTCGGGGGCCACCTAGACGGTACGGCCGAGCGGCTGGGCCGGACAAGAAGGAGCCGTTGCGCGACGGTGAGCGTTTTGTTGCGTGCGGGTGCGGTGGGGCGGCGATTCGTTGCGTGCCTGGTGGGAACAGGTCGTTCCGGTGCGGCGGACCCGTTGTCAGTGGATCGCCGCCGCCCGTCCCTGCGCGACCCTCGTCACCCGTGGGGACGGGCCGGTCGTCGGCAGGTTCGGCGGTCCGCTGCTGCTGCCCGCCGACGTCCCCGACGCCTGGTTCCCGTTACTCGCCACCCTCGACTGCGCGGCTCTGCCCCGAGGGGGTGACGGGTCTCCCGATGCCGACGGAAGGCCGCCTGCTGCTCTTCGGGTTTCCCGAGCTGCCGGACCACAGCGCACGGGCCGGAGAGGCGTGTACGTCCCCGAGGGGACACCCGTCGAGGAGACCGTCACGCTCCCCGGCCATCCCCGTGCCGGGGAGCCGGCCGAGACGTGGGAGCAGACGTACGGCGACATCGTCGTCGACGGACCGCTGCACATCGGCGGGTACGCCTCCCACGAGTGCACGGAGACGGACCCCGTCATGGACGCCGCCGACGAGGCGAAGAACGCGCGACGGTTCCGGGGCGACGCCAGGGAGCTGCCCGCCCCCGAGGAGTGGGTGCTGCTCGCCTACCGGTTGGGCACCGCGAAGACCGTGAGGACGGCCGCGTGGTCCGAGGGCCAGCAGTTGGCGGAGACGTCCGGCCAGGGGCTCGGCGTGCCGGTGACGAACGTGCGGGAGTCCAGCACCGTCAGCCCTCGGTGCAGGATGTAGTCGATGCGGTCCTGCGGTTCGGGGCGCCCGCTGCCGTCCTCGTGCAGCGGGTGGATCGGCGACCAGGTGTGGCCGGGGTCGGCGGCCGGGTCCGGGTGGGCCTCCCGGTAGCTGTCGCGCAGGCCCGCGTCCGCCGCCGCCTTGGTGACCGGCCACTCGACGTCCGGCCAGTCCAGGTGCGAGGGGCTGTTGAAGTCGCCGACCAGGACCACGGGTACGGAGTCCTCGGCCGCGTCCGCGATCCGGTCCAGGGTGTCCCGCATCTGGGCGAGCCGTACCTTCTCGTGGGCGATCAGCTCGGCGGCCGGGAGCCCGTCGAAGGCGGATTCGTAGGGGCCGTAGGGCGTGTAGTCGAGGTGGCAGGTCCACAGGTCAATCTCTCGGCCGTCGGCTACGGCGATCCGTACCCCGGCGGCTCCGTAGAAGCCGACGTCCGGGTCGCCGAAGCGGGCGGTGATCGGGTGGCGGCTGATCACTCCGAGGTTCTCGCCGGCCCGGTGGTGGTGCCAGCCGAGCGCCTCGGCCAGTTCCTCGGCGGCTGTGCCGCCCGTCTCCTGGAGGCCGACCACGTCCGCGCCGGTCTCCGCGATGACCTTCAGCTGCTTGGTCCGGTGGTCGTCGACCTTGCTGCCGCCGAGCCAGAGGTTCCAGGTCAACACGCGTAGCTCGTGGGCCGTGCCCGGTGTCACCATCGCGCGCAGGTCCGCCACAGTGATGCCGGCGAGGCTCTCCCGTACCGTCCGGCCGGGGGCCGTGTCGATCGGGGCCAGCGACGGTACGGCGAGGACCGCGCAGCCGGCCGCCTCGGCGGAGCTGACGCCGGTCTGGGTGTCCTCGACGGCCACGCAGGCCGCCGGGTCGACGCCGAGGGCGCGGCAGGCGGCGAGGTAGGGGTCCGGGGCGGGCTTGGTGGGCCCGGTGTCGTCGGCGGTGACGGAGACCGCGAAGCGGCTCGCGCCGAGGGCGTCGAGGACGGTGTCGGCGACCGCGCGGGGGGACGCGGTGACGAGGGCCGTGGGGACGCCGTCGCGGGCCAGGGCGTCGAGGAGGTCGAGCGCGCCGGGGCGGGGCACGATGCCGGTGCGGACGCGGGCGGCGAACTCCCGGTGCAGTTCGGCCGCGAGGTCCGTCGCCGACGCGCCCGTGGCGGTGGCGAGCCAGTCGGCGGTGTGCTCGACCGGACGGCCGAGCACCTCCGACTGGTCCGCGTCGGTGAGGGTTCTGCCCGCGACCTGCTCCACCGCCTCCCACCACAGCCGCTCGGTGTCGACGAGCGTTCCGTCCATGTCGAACAGGACGGCCTGGAGCGGGAGTTGGGTGTGGGGGGTCACGTTTCTCTCTTTCAGTACGGGCACTGCAGGGGGGCAACTGCGGCCCTACGGGTTGATGCGTTCCGCCACGAGTACCGGGCGCTCCGGCAAGGACACCGTCACGGCGACTCCGGCGCCCAGCGCGGTGGCCTCGTGCGTGGGCAGGTCGGCCTTGACCTCGGTGCCGTCGGCGATCTGAACAGTGACACGAACCACCGAGCCGAGGAAGGCGGTTGCGACGACACGCGCGTCACCGGTGTCGTCGGCGCGCACGTCGATCGCCTCGGGGCGTACGAGCACGTCCACGTCGGGTCCGGCCGGGGCCTCGCCGTCGACGGGCAGCCGCTGGCCGCCGAGCACTTCGACGACCCCGTCCGCGAGCCGTCCCGGGAGGCGGCTCATCGTGCCGACGAACTCGGCGACGAACGCGGTCGCGGGCCGGCCGTACAACTCGGCCGGTGCGGCGCACTGTTCGAGCTTTCCGGCGCGCATCACGGCGACCCGGTCGGCGATGGACAGGGCCTCTTCCTGATCGTGCGTCACGAAGAGGGTGGTGATGCCGAGTTCCTGCTGGAGGCGGCGGATCTCCTCGCGCAGGGACAGCCGCACCTTGGCGTCGAGCGCCGACAGCGGTTCGTCCAGGAGCAGCACGCGCGGGCGCAGGGCGAGCGCGCGGGCCAGCGCGATGCGCTGCTGCTGGCCGCCGGAGAGCTGGTGCGGGAAGCGCTCGCCCTTGTCGCCGAGCCCGACAAGATCGAGCAACTCGCCCGCGCGGGACCGTCGTTCGGCCGTACGGACCTTGCGCATGCGCAGTCCGAAGGCGACGTTGTCGAGCGCGTTGAGATGCGGGAACAGGCTGTACGACTGGAAGACCATCCCGGCGTCTCGGTGGTGTGCCGGGACGTCAGTCACATCCTTGCCGTCCACCAACACCTCGCCGGAGGTGGGGTGTTCGAAGCCGGCGAGCATGCGCAGGGCGGTGGTCTTGCCGCAGCCGGAGGGGCCGAGCAGGGCCAGGAACTCGCCGGGCTCGACGGTCAGGTCAAGTCCGTCGAGGGCGACCGTGGGGCCGAACTCCCGGCGCAGGCCCCGGAATTCGACGGTGGCGGCGTTCTCCGTCGTGGTTTTCTCAAGCGTGGTGGCGGTCATGGTTCATCCCCGGGACTTGGCGGTTTTGTCGCGCCCGCCGACACCGGCGAGCGTGAGGAGGAGTGCCCAGGTGACGACCAGGCTGAGCACGGAGACGGCGACGGAGAGCTGGGCGTTGGACCCGCCGACGCTGTAGATCCACACGGCGAAGGGCTGGAAGCCGAGCAGCTGGGCCACGGTGAACTCGCCGAGCACCAGCGCCAGCGTGAGGAAGGACGCGTTGAGCAACGCCCCACGCAGATTGGGCAGTACGGCCCGCACGAGGGCCTGCGGCCAGCCCGCGCCGCAGCTGCGGGCGGCCTCGACAAGGGTCTTCACGTCGATGGCCCGCAGCCCCGAGTCCAGCGCCCGGTACACGAACGGCAGCGCCATCACGACGTAGGCGAGGACGAGGATGAACGGGAAGCTCGGGTTCTGGATGGCGACGAAGGTCTCGAACAGCGGGGTGCGGGACAGATAGTCCGGGCCCCACTTCAGGACCGTGGCGATACCGGCGACGAACGCGATCGGCGGGACCACCAGCGGCAGCGAGCAGATCACCTCGACGACCGGGCGCAGCCGGGGCGCGCCGAGCCGTAGCGCGACCATGGCCGGGACCATCAGGAGCAGGACGACGGCGATGGTGGCGGCGGCGAGTTCCAGCGAGAGGACCAGGCTGGAGGTGAAGCCGTCGGCGGAGACGATCTGGGTGTAGGCGTCGAAGGTGACGCCCTCTCCCGGCACGTCGACCGTGAAGATCACCGACGCGGCGAGCGGGACCAGGAAGTACAGGGCGGCGAGGCCGAGGACGACCCACCGCCAGATGTTCAGGCGTCCAGCCATCGCGCGCTCCGTCGTTGCAGGGGCAGGTACACGGCCATGACCAGGCCCGCGACCAGGACCATGTCGAGGCTGAGGGCGAGGGCCACGTTCTCCTGGCCGACCAGCACGTTGCCGGAGATGGCGTCGGCGATCTGAAGGGTGACCAGCGGGATCGAACTGCCCACCATGGCCGCGGCGGTGGCGTACGCGGCGAACGCGCTGCCGAAGAGGAGGACGAACCCACCGAGCAGCGAGGGCAGCAGCACCGGCAGGGCCACGTGGCGCCAGTACTGCACGCCGGTGGCGCCGTTGTTCGCGGCGGCCTCGCGCCACTGGGTGCGCAGGCCCTCCAGGGCGGGGGTGATGGTGAGGACCATGAGCGGGATGAGGAAGTACAGATAGACGAGGACCAGGCCGGAGAAGCTGTAGAGGTCCCAGCCCTTGTCCTTGAGGCCCAAGTGGGTTGTCAGCACACCGGCGTTGCCGAGGGTGGCGACGAACGCGAAGGCCAGGGGGACACCGCCGAAGTTGGCGAGGACGCCGGACGCGGTGAGGACGGCCTCGCGCAGCGCGCGGAAGCGGGAGGTGACGACGACCTGCGCGAGCGGGAGACCGAACAGGGTGCCCAGGGCGGCCGACACGGCGGACAGCTTGACGCTGCCGACCAGCGCCGTGAAGTAGGCGCCCTTGAGCGATTCGGTCAGGTTGGCGGTGCTGTACGAAGTGGCGCCCGTCGTCTGGTCCTTGACGGTGAAGGCGCCGTTCAGCATCGCGATGGCGGGCACCCCGAAGGCGACCGCGACGAACACGAGCAGCGGGACCACGGCGATCCAGCCGGGGACGCGGCGCCGGCCGCCGGCGCGCCCCCCGCCCGGCCCCCCCGCCCCCCCCCCCCCCGCGGCGCGCCCCCGGCCGGGGCCGCCCCCCCCCCCCCCCCACAC
>NZ_JBHYWD010000036.1:0-33830 GCF_042751305.1 Streptomyces hokutonensis | reverse complement strand
GATGGGGGCGACCCCGAGGGCGACCGCCCCGAACCCGAGCGGCGGGCCCCGGGCGTCCCCGCGGGGCACGCGGGGCCGCCGGTGCGTGCACGCGGCGGCGACCACGTCGGCCCGCGTGAGCGTGGCCGTCATCCGGAGACGGCCTTCGCCCAGCCGGACGCGATGACCGTCTTGGCCTTGCTCTGCTGGGCCTCGGTCGGGAAGGACGGCGTGCCGGTCACCTGCGGGAGCTTGGCGGCGGCGGTCTTGTCGAGCGTGCCGGCCGACTCCATGGAGGTCATCAGCACCGGGCGCGCGTAGCCCTTGAGCCACAGGTTCTGGCCCTCGGCGCTGTACAGGTACTCCTGCCACAGGCGGGCGGCCGCCGGGTGCGGGGCGTCCTTGTTGATGGCCTGCGAGTAGTACTGCGCGTACTGGCCGTCGGTCGGGATGGAGACCTTCCAGTCGACGCCCTTGGACTTGAACTCATCGGCGTAACCGGCGTTGAGGTAGTCCCAGTCGATGGAGATGGGCGTCTCACCCTTCTCGACGGTGGCCGGGGTGGACTCGACGGGCGTGTAGTTGCCGTTCTTCTTCAGCTTGCCGAAGAAGTCCAGGCCGGGCTGGATGTCGTCGAAGGAACCCTTGTTGGCGAGCGCCGCCGCGTACACGCCGCCGAAGGCCGAACCCGACTTGGTGGGGTTGCCGTTGAGGGCGACCTGGCCCTTGTACTGCGGCTTCAGCAGGTCCGCGAAGGTGGTCGGACAGGTCTTCACGCGCTTGGCGTCGCAGCCGATGGAGATGTAGCCGCCGTAGTCGTTGAACCACTGCCCCTTCGGGTCCTTCTGACCTTCGGGGATCTGGTCGAAGGAGGCGACCTTGTACGGCGCGAGCAGCCCCTGCTGAGCGGCGCTGAGCGCGAAGGAGGAGCCGAGGTCGAGGACGTCGGGCGCACGGTCCTGGCCCTTGCGGGAGGTCACGGCGTTGATCTCGTCCTGGCTGGAGCCGTCCGGGTTCTCGTCCGTGATCTTGATGCCGTACTTCTTGGTGAAGCCGTCGATGAGGGCACCGTAGTTGGCCCAGTCGCGGGGCAGCGCGATGGCGTGCAGCGTGCCCTCCTTCTTGGCCGCCTTCACCAGGGCGTCCATCCCGCCGAAGTCGGCGGCGGAGGTGGCGGTGGCGGCGTTCTTGCCGTCGGCGGTGGTCGACGAGTTGGTGGGAGCGGCGCCGCAGGCGCTGAGGGCCAGCGCGGCGACGACTGCGAGGGAACCACCCAGGACGGCGTTTCTCGGCGGGGACACGGTCACGGTCTCTCCAGGGGTGCGCACGAGGGTTGAGCAGAGCGGAGAACTTGTCTGAACAAGTTGGCCTCAGTACGCCCGTCAATGGTGTCTTGTTCGTAAACATTGGCGAAACCGTGACCCCTTCTTCTCTGCACACTCCTGGCTGACACGGATCACCGAGCGAACTCGACTACGCTGCTCACGCTGTGCACAGTGGCCGACTCAGAGGGGAAGCATGACGGCGCGACACGAGGAGATCGCCGACGAGCTGCGGAAAGCCATCGACCGCGAGGAGTACACAGTCGGCAGCCGACTGCCCGCGGAGACGGAGCTCGCCGCGCAGTACGGCGTCTCGCGCGGCACGGTCCGCCAGGCCGTCGCGGCCCTCACCGCCGAAGGGCTCATCGGCTCCCGCCAGGGCGCCCGCCGGGTGGTGCTGGCCAGCCGCCGCAGCCAGAGCTTCGCGGAGCTTCGCAGCTTCGCCGAGTGGGCGCGCGCGATGGAGCGCGAGGCGACCGGACACGTGGTCGAGCAGGAGTACCGCCCGGCCACGGCCGAGGACGCCGTACGCCTGCAACTCCCGGAGAAGACCCCGGTGTTGCACGTCCTGCGGGTGCGCGGCCTGGACGGCGAACCGGTCCTGCTGGAGCGGACCGTATACGCCGACTGGATCTCCCCGGCCGTCGAGGCGATCGAACCCGACTGCCCGTCGGTGACCCAACGCCTGTACGACGACACGGGATTGGTCTTCGCCTACGGCGAGCACGTCATCGACGCGGTGGCGGCGGGCGCGCAGGACGCGGAGCTGCTGGGCATCCGCCGGACCAGCCCGCTGCTGCGGGTCCGCCGGGTCACAACCACCCGCGAGGGACGGCCTGTTGAGTGGTCGGACGACCGCTATCGCTCGGACGCGGTGAGCTTCAGCGTGCACAACTCGATAGGGAACAACGCGCTCGCGCGCAAGACGGCGGAGTGAGCGCAGGAGCTTTGGGCGGGGCTCAACCGGCCGCCACGCAGAACTCGTTGCCCTCCGGGTCGGCCATCACCACATGGTGCCCGTCGACCTCGGTGAGCACCCGGCCGCCCGCGTCCACCAGCCGCCCGGCCTCGGCTCTGATCGCCGCCCATCTCCCCTCCGGGCCGCCCCGCGCGGGCACCCGGATGTCGAGGTGCAGCCGGTTCTTGGCGGTCTTGGGCTCGGGGACCTTGAGGATGGACAGGCGCGGTCCGATGCCGTCGGGGTCGCACAGCCACGCACCGTCGTCCTCGCCCCCGTCGTCCTCCGGGTCGTAGTGCGCGATCCACTCGGCGCGCGTGGCGAAGGGAGCGGGCGGCGGCTCGTCGACGTAGCCGAGGGCCGTCTTCCAGAACGCGGCGAGGAGTTGGGCGTCGTCGCAGTCGAGGGTGAGATCGATTCGTGCTGCCATGCCCCCGACCGTACGACCCGGCACTGACAATCGCCCTTACGTGGGCGACCCGGACGAGAAGCGGCGCAGCAGCGGGGACAGCACCAGCACGGACTTCGTCCGTTCCACGAACGGCTCCCCCGCGATCCGCTCCAGCACCCGCTCGAAGTGGCGCATGTCGGCGGCGAAGACCTGGACGACGGCGTCGGCGTCACCGGTGACGGTGGACGCGGCGACCACCTCCTGGTAGCGCTCCAGGCCCCGTCGGATGGTGTCCGGGGAGGTGTTGTGCCGGCAGTAGATCTCGACGAACCCCTCGGTCTGCCAGCCGAGCGCGGCCGGGTCCACCCGTACGGTGAACCCGGTGATGGCGCCGGTGGCCCGCAACCGGTCCACGCGCCGCTTCACGGCGGGCGCGGAGAGGCCGACGAGCTGCCCGATGTCCGCGAAGGAGCGGCGGGCGTCCTCGGCGAGGGCGTGCACGATGCGTTCGTCGAGTTCGTTCAGCACTGCGGGCGGTTCACTTCTCTGCGCTGGCCGGGTGGGAGCGGCGATGGCCGTATACGAAGTAGAACACGGGCCCGACAGCGACGCCGAGCGCCCCGTTCAGCCCTCGTCCGGATCCCCCGCCAGGGCCCGCGCCTTCGCCAGGTCCTCCTCGTCGAACCCCATCCGCCCGGGCTGTCCGTGCACCTCCGCCTGGGCGTCGATCCAGCGGGTGTGCGCCTCCCAGGCGGCCTGCTTGCTCATGCCGAGCGCGGCCCCGATCTGCGTCCAGGAGGCACCGGCCTCGCGGGCCGCGCGGACGGTGAGCTGACGGCCGTAGGCGGCCTTGCGGGCGACGACCTCGCTCAGGGCGAGCAGTTCCAGCGTCTCGGCCTTGTCGAGCGCCTCGGCGTCGCTGCCGAAGCCGGCGAGGGACTCGCGGGTGCGGAGGTCGTCGAGGCGGGCGACGGCGGTGAGGAGGGTGTGCTCGGCTTCGATGCTCTGGGGTGTGGTCATAGGGTGAGCGTTGCGTCAAGGCCGCTTGACGTCAAGAGAGCCTGACGGCAGTTCCTTGGTGAGGAAGGTGCAGGGGTCCACGCATTCGTGGACCGTCCCGTCACGGTCCTCGTACGACCAGCGGTCCACGTAGTCCGTCAGGGGCAGGTAGCCGAGCCGCGCGTAGAGGGCGGCGGCGCGCGGGTTGTCGGCCGCGACCCCGAGACCGAGGACCGTACGGCCGCGCTCCCGGGCCAGTTCCTCGGCGCGCCGGATCAGCGCGCCGCCGATGCCGTGCGAACGCAGTCGCGGGGGCCATACGGCGAGGCCGTTGAGTTCCGGGCAGCCGGGCAGCGCCGCCCGCACCTCGGGCGCCGCGCAGCCGTCCCAGATCACGTCCGCGTGGCCGACCGGCCGGCCGTCGAGCCACGCGACGAGATAGGTGCTCCCGCCCGCCTGCTGCCGCGCGAACCGTCGGGCATGCGTCGAGACGGCCCCCGGCGAGCCGATGAACTCGTCGAGCAGTGCCACGTCGGCGGCCCGGCACACGGCGATCTCCATACGTGCGACGGTAGTCGCCGGAGTACGCCGACGGCCCCCGAATATCCGCACGCCGGGACAACAGGGGCCGTAGCAAAGGAAGTCGGGTCAGCTCCAGCTGGCGTGCAGGGGCTTGCCCTCCGCGTAGCCGGCCGCGCTCTGGATGCCGACGACGGCCCGCTCGGCGAACTCCTCCAGGGAGGCGGCGCCGGCGTAGGTGCAGGAGGAGCGGACGCCCGCGATGATCGAGTCGATCAGGTCCTCGACGCCCGGGCGGGCCGGGTCGAGGAACATGCGGGAGGTGGAGATGCCCTCCTCGAACAGCGCCTTGCGGGCGCGGTCGTAGGCCGACTCGTCGGACGTGCGGTTGCGGACCGCGCGGGCGGACGCCATGCCGAACGACTCCTTGTAGAGGCGCCCGTTGGCGTCCTGCTGGAGGTCGCCCGGGGACTCGTACGTGCCCGCGAACCACGAGCCGATCATCACGTTCGACGCACCGGCCGCGAGCGCCATGGCGACATCGCGCGGGTGGCGGACGCCTCCGTCGGCCCACACGTGCTTGCCGTACTTCCTCGCCTCGGCGGCGCACTCCTTGACGGCCGAGAACTGCGGGCGGCCGACGCCGGTCATCATGCGGGTGGTGCACATCGCGCCGGGGCCGACGCCGACCTTGATGATGTCGGCGCCCGCCTCGATGAGGTCCTTGACGCCCTCGGCGGCGACGATGTTGCCGGCCACGATCGGCACCTGCGGGTCGAGGGCCCGCACCTGGCGGATCGCGCTGATCATCGACTCCTGGTGGCCGTGCGCCGTGTCGATGACGAGCGTGTCCACGCACGCGTCCAGCAGCTGCTTGGCCTTCTGTACGAAGTCGCCGTTGATGCCTACGGCGGCGGCGATCCGCAGCCTGCCGTCCGCGTCCACGGCCGGTGAGTACAGCGTGGCGCGCAGGGCGCCCTTGCGGGTCAGGATGCCGGCGAGCCTGCCGTCCTTGTCGACGGCGGGCGCGTAGCGGCGGTTGGCGCCGTCCAGCCTGTTGAACGCCTCGCGCGGGTCGATGTCCGCGTCGAGCAGCAGCAGGTCACGGGACATGACCTCGGCGAGCTGCGTGAAGCGGTCCACACCGGTGAGGTCGGCGTCGGTGACGACACCGACCGGGCGCTGGGCCTCGTCCACGACGACACCGGCGTTGTGCGCGCGCTTGGGCAGCAGGGCCAGGGCGTCGGCGACGGTCTGGTGCGGGGCCAGCCGGATCGGGGTGTCCAGGACGAGGTGGCGGCTCTTCACCCAGGACACGACCTCGGTGACGACCTCGATCGGGATGTCCTGCGGGATGACGACGAGCCCGCCGCGCCGGGCCACGGTCTCGGCCATGCGCCGGCCCGCGATGGCGGTCATGTTGGCGACGACCAGCGGGATCGTGGTGCCCGTGCCGTCCGGGGAGCTGAGGTCCACGCCCTGACGCGAGCCGACCGCACTGCGGCTCGGCACCATGAAGACGTCGTCGTACGTCAGGTCGTACGGGGGCTGGATGTCATTGAGGAAACGCACGTGCTGCACATCCCAGTCGATCGAGGTGACCCCCGGACAGGTCAGCCAGGGGGAAGAGCACGTACTTCATTGTCCCATGTCAGGCGGAATGCCATGCCTCGGATCATCGTCCAGGCAGGTCACGGGGGTCTCTGGAGGAACGTCCAAGGGAGGCCCGCGGTTCAAGCGCGGGGCTCCGTCGGGACCGGGACCACGGCGACCGTGCGACCCGCCGGAACGCCGGAACAAGGGATCAGTACAGGAACCGGTGCAGCGGAGCCGACTCGGTGAGCAGCATGGTCAGCCGGTGGGCGAGCCGCTGCCACGCCTCGTCCTGCCCATAGGTGAGTCTCACGTCCTCGTCGCCGTCGGCCGCCTCGATCGCCGCGAAGAGCGTGGCCGTGTCGGCGTCGGGCGTGAGGTCCACCAGGGACAGCACCCGAGCCAGCGCGCCGACCAGGCCGACGGCGGTCTTCTCGGGCGTCAGGACGGTGGCGCGGACCGCGGACACGACGCCCGAGGGGTCGGGCAGGTCGGGCGGCGCCACCAGGAGCCCGGACAGCTCGCGCAGCAGCGCGTACAGCAAGTCCGTGTCGTCCGTGGGCAGTTCGACGATGCGCAGGCCCTCGTGCTCCCAACGGCCGTTCGGCGTCCACACCTTGGGGCCGCGCGCCACCGCCTCGGCGAGTGTCTCCCGCACCCGCCGGAAGACCACGAGCCCGTCCGCGAAAAGCGCGTGCCCACCGGCTCCCCTCGCGGACTCGGCCAGCGGCGCCAGCAGGTGTTCCTCGACCCGGTCGCACTGCGCGTCGAGATCCGGATCCACGACCACGAGACGCACCGACGTGCGCTGCTCCTGTTGCTCCATACCGACCACTCTGCCAGCCGCCTGTGACAATCGGCCTAGCGCCCGGCTCCACCCAGCGTCAGCACCACGGACAGATTCGGCGTCCGGTCGACCGCGTCACCGAAGACGTCGACCGCCGTCTCCCACTCCCCCGGCCGCGCCTTCGCGTACCCCCTCCAGTTCCGTACGACGACCAACAGGCCCTGCTCCACGGCCTCTTCGGGCCACACGGTGTGGTCGCCGAGGCTGTCGGCAAGCGCGTCCCAGTTGCGCCCGAACCAGTCGGGGAGCTGGAGGGCGCGAGCGACCCCGTCCATCAGGCCGGCCTTGTCCGTGACCCCGTCGAGGTCGAGGGTGACCGCGAGCTGCGTCATCTCAGTACCGTCCTGAACGACTTGTAGTGATCATCGGTGTAGTAGATCTCGCCGCCCTGCCCGGTGACAATGCGACGGGCCCCGCGATCGCGCGAGCCCGGCGTCCGGACGGTGTATTCGTGGTAGTAGCCGCGCTTCTGCTCCGGCAGCAGCTTCTCGTAGTTCCCGAAGACGACCCCGTCCTTGGCGTACGGGAAAGGTCCGCCCCGGTCGATGAGGGTGATGGTCTGCCGTGCCTCGGCGGGGAGTTGGGAGACCTTGACGGTCCCCGTGCCGCCACTCGTGGCCGTGGTGGACGAACACCCCACGGGCAGCAGTACGACCAGAAGGACGAGAAACACCCGGGAGACGAACCGCAGCAGCATGCGCCCGATGCTGCCACGGCCGTCCCCGTACGGGTCGTTGCCGGGGCCCGTCAGATCCCGTCGGGGTCCGTCCGGGCGAGCGCCGACTTCGGCGGCGCCCCGGCCGTCATCAGATAGTCCGCGGCGGCGGTGTCCGTCACCAGGCTGGTGACGAGTCCGGACCGCAGCACCGCGTCGATCGCCGCCGCCTTCCGCTGCCCGCCCGCGATCGCGACGACCTCGGGGATACGGCGCAGCTGGTCCGCCTTGACGGTGATGCACCGCTCGCCCAGGTCCCGGCCGACCCGGCGGCCCTCGGCGTCGAAGAGGTGCGCGGACGTCTCTGCGGCGACACCGAGGGACGAGTAGTGGGCCCGCTCCGCGTCGCTGAGCATGTCGTAGACCGTGGAGATGCCCGGCTCCCAGGAGCCGATGGAGACGCAGGCGACGGTGACCTTGTCGAAGTACTCGAAGGCCCGGGCGATTCCCGTCTGGTGGCGCAGCGCCTCCGCGGTGGCCGCGTCCGGGAGCAGCATCGGCGCGTAGATGGGGTGGGCGTCGCCGCCCGACACCTGCGCGGCCCGCCGTACGGCCTCGACCGAGCCGCGCTCGGCGGTCCCGGCGTCGTACACGCCCGTCAGCTGGACCACCGTGCAGGGCGGCAGCCGGTCGAGGGCGGCCGCCATGTGGATGGTGGACCGGCCCCAGGCGAGGCCGAGCACATCGCCCTCGTTGACCAGCTCGCCGAGCAGGTCGGCCGCGACCTCCCCGAGGTTCTCGGGGTCGGGCGACTCCTCGCTGACCTCGGCCGGGGACTCGACCACGACGGCGTGCCTGAGGCCGTACCGGGCGCGCAGCGCGTCCGAGCGCTCCGCGTCCAGTTCGGCCGGTACTCGGATCTCGATGCGTACGAGATCCCGTTCGAGGGCGGTCTCCAGGACCCGGGCCACCTTGAAGCGGCTGACGCCGAACTCCTCCGCGATCTGGATCTTGGACTTGCCCTCGAGGTAGAAGCGGCGGGCCATGGCCGCCGCCTGCACCAGCTCTGCGGGTCCCATCCGCATGGCTGACCGGCCCGCCGACATACCCGACACGGCGATCTCCTCACTGCTGTTCACACTCTGGATTCGCCGTTCATCCTTGCAGATCCGGCGCTGTTGATCAGCCTTGATGGCCGCCGTTCACATACCTGCCGCTCAGTGGTCGCACGCCCAGGATGCCTTGCTCACGACCGCTTCGGCCTGTGTGCGCAATGCACGTACCGCCGCTGCCGGGTCGGATGCCCCGTAGACCGCCGAACCGGCGACGAACACATCGGCTCCGGCCTCCGCGCAGCGCTCGATCGTCGAGGCCGAAACTCCTCCGTCGACCTGCAGCCACAGCTCCAGCCCGTGCTTCCTGATCAGCTCCCGGGTGCGGCGGATCTTCGGCAGCATGATGTCGAGGAACGACTGGCCACCGAAGCCCGGCTCCACGGTCATGATCAGCAGCATGTCGAGTTCGGGCAGCAGGTCCTCGTACGGCTCGACGGGCGTCGCCGGCTTGAGCGCCATGGAGGCGCGGGCGCCCTTGGCCCGAATCTCACGGGCGAGCCGCACCGGGGCCGCGGCCGCCTCGACGTGGAAGGTGACGGAGGAGGCACCCGCCTCGACGTACTGGGGGGCCCAGCGATCGGCGTCCTCGATCATCAGATGGCAGTCCAGCGGGGTGTCCGTCGCCCGGGCCAGCGACTCTACGACCGGCACGCCGAGCGTGAGGTTCGGGACGAAGTGGTTGTCCATGACGTCGACGTGGAGCCAGTCGGCGCCCTCGACCGCCTTGGCCTCCTCGGCGAGGCGGGCGAAGTCGGCGGACAGGATGCTGGGGTTGATCTGCACGGCCATGCCCCAAGCCTGCCATGTCCCGCGGAGGTTAGCGGCATCGGTCGGTGGCGGACGAGACCGGGTGCGGGGTGAGGGGCCGCCGCGCCCACTGCGAGAATCCCCGCCTGAGCGAAGAGGGAGATGGCATGGGACAGCCGTTCGGCTCCTATCAGAACGAGATCTACTTCAACGGGCTCGGCGGCATCGTGCCGTCCTACCCCATGGCTTTCGCGGAACTGGAGGAGAGGGCGAGCGCGGCACTCCCGCCCTCCGTCTGGTCCTACGTCGCGGGCGGCGCCGGCGACGAACGCACCCAGCGCGCCAACGTGACCGCCTTCGACCACTGGGGACTGGTCCCCCGGATGTTCGTCGGCGCGGCCCAACGCGACCTGTCCGTCGACCTGTTCGGCCTGAAGCTGCCCTCCCCCGTCTTCATGGCACCGATCGGCGTCATCGGCCTGTGCGCCCAGGACGGACACGGCGACCTGGCGACCGCGCGGGCCGCCGCGCGCACCGGCGTGCCGATGGTGGCCTCCACGCTCACGGTCGACCCGCTGGAAGAGGTATCCGCCGAATTCGGCGACACTCCAGGCCTCTTCCAGCTCTACACCCCGACCGACCGCGACCTCGCCGCGAGCCTCGTCCACCGCGCCGAACAGGCCGGCTACAAGGGCATCGTGGTCACCCTGGACACCTGGATCACCGGCTGGCGCCCCCGCGACCTCTCGACCGCCAACTTCCCCCAACTGCGCGGCCATTGTCTCGCCAACTACACCAGCGACCCGGTCTTCCGCTCCCGCCTGACCCGCACCCCGGAGGAGGACCCCCAGTCCGCGGTCCTCCTCTGGACCCAGCTCTTCGGCAACCCCCTCACCTGGGACGACCTCCCCTGGCTGCGCTCCCTCACCACCCTCCCCCTGATCGTCAAGGGCATCTGCCACCCCGAGGACGTCCGCCGGGCCAAGGACGGGGGCGTGGACGCCGTCTACTGCTCCAACCACGGCGGCCGCCAGGCCAACGGCGGCCTCCCCGCCCTCGACGCCCTCCCGTCCGTGGTCGAGGCCGCCGACGGCCTCCCGGTCCTCTTCGACTCAGGCATCCGCACCGGCGCCGACATCGTCAAGGCCGTCGCCCTGGGCGCCACCGCCGTCGGCATCGGCCGCCCGTACGCCTACGGCCTCGCCCTCGGCGGCACGGACGGCATCGTCCACGTCCTCCGCTCCCTCCTCGCGGAGACGGACCTGATCATGGCGGTCGACGGGTATCCGACGCTGGCGGATCTCACGGCGGAGGGTCTTCGGCGCGTGGAGTGAGGAGCGCGTCCGCGTGGCGGGGGGGGTGGTCGGGCAAGGCGGTCGGGTCGGGCCTGGGGTGGCTTGACCGACGGGGGCCGTCCGCGATGTCGTTACTCTCCGGGGCCAGCGGCTGGACAGGCCGGGCTGGCGGCCCGATCAGACGAACGCGCTGTCATTCGCGGAGCACACAGCAGCGTGCCGCACCAGCGCAGCGGCCGGAAGCCCGGCCGTCGTCAACTCCCTGACCTCACACCACTGACAGTCAGCAGTCCGCCACTGTCACGAGGCCCCGGGCCGCCGCATCCCGCAGGGCTCCTTCGTCATGCACGGACGACACGCCCAGCGAGTTGTCGAGTCTCCGCCCACCACGCACCGACAGAGCGGCAGGTCACCCGGTCCTGCGGATCAGCGCCAGGTACATCGCGTCGGTCCCGTGCAGATGCGGCCACAGCTGTACGTCGGGGCCGTCGCCGAGGGCCGGAACGCCGGGGAGGAGGGGGCGGGCGTCGATCAGTTCGGTGTGCGGGAACTGCTTGAGCAGGTCGTCCACGACGGCGCGGGTCTCGGCGAGGTGCGGCGAGCAGGTCGCGTAGCCGACGACACCGCCGACGCGGACGGATTCCAGCGCGGTGCGCAGAAGCCCGCGCTGGAGGGGCGCGAAGCCGTCGAGGTCCTCGGGACGGCGCCGCCAGCGGGCCTCGGGGCGGCGGCGCAGCGCGCCGAGTCCGGTGCACGGCACGTCCATCAGGACCCGGTCGAAGCTGTCGGGCCGCCACGGCGGCCGGGTCCCGTCGGCGGCGATGACCTGGTACGGCCCGGGGTTCCCGGCGAGCGCCCTGGCCACCAGTCCCGCGCGGTGCGGCTGCTTCTCGGAGGCGAGGAGCGTCGCCCCGCGCTCGGCGGCCACGGCGGCGAGCAGCGCGGCCTTGCCGCCGGGCCCCGCACATCCGTCGAGCCACTTCTCGTCCGGCCCGTCGAGCGGCGCGTTGGCCAGCGCGAGGGCGACCAGCTGACTGCCCTCGTCCTGCACCCCCGCCCGGCCCTCCTTCACGGCCGCCACGGCCCCGGGCTCGCCGCCCTCGCTGAGCCGCACGGCGTACGGCGACCAGCGCCCCGGCAGCGCGGCCTCCTCGCGCAGCAGTTCGTCGATGGTGGACCGGCCGGGCCGGGCCACGAGGGTCACCTCGGGCCGCTCGTTGTCGGCCTCCAGCAGGTCCTCGATCCCGGCACGGGGGCCGCCGAGCGAGTCCCACAGCGCGGAGACGACCCAGCGCGGATGCGAGTGCACGATGGCGAGGTTGTCCTCGGGATCGTCGTCGTAGGGCGGCGCGACCCGTTCGACCCAGGTGTCGAAGTCGTCCTGCGCGACCTTCCGCAGCACGGCGTTGACGAACTTGGCCCGTCCGTCGCCGAGAACGACCCGGGCGAGTTCGACGGAGGCGGACACGGCCGCGTGGGTCGGGATCCGCGTCCCGAGCAGCTGGTGCACCCCGAGGCTGAGGACGTCCAGCACCGGCGGGTCGACCTCCCGCAGCGGCCGGTCGACGCACGAGGCGATGATCGCGTCGTACGTCCCCTGCCGCCGCAGCGTCCCGTAGACCAGCTCGGTGGCGAGCGCCGCGTCCCGCGCGTCGAAGTCGCCCTTGTCGCGCGCCTTCCGCAGCAGCGGCGGCAGCACGAGGTTGGCGTACGCGTCCCGCTCGTCGACGGCCCTCAGCGCCTCGAAGGCGAGGATGCGGACGGGGTCCTTCTGCGGCCGGCGGTAGGGCTTGCCGGGCTTACGGGGTCGCGGGGACTGCTCACTCACGAAAAAGGTGCTCCGGATTTCTGGCCGAGATGTCCGTCCAGCCTACGTCGCACCGGCCGGACCGCGCGCGGGACGTCACCCGGTGAGTGTCCCGACCGTCTCCCCCGCCCCGATCCGCGCCCCGCGCGCCCAGTCCGCCGCCCGCATCGGCTTCTTGCCCTGCGCCTGCACCCACAGCAGCTCGACGGCGTACGACCCGGTACCCACGTACACGTTGTTCTTGCCGACGGAGAGTTCACCGGGCGCGAGGTCGGTCCGCTCCGGCACGGGCACGGCCTGCACGATCTTCAGCCGCTCCCCCCGGAACCCGGTCCAGGCGCCGGGTGCCGGGGTGCACCCGCGCACCACCCGGTCCACCCGCAGCGCCGGAGCCGCCCACTCCACCTGCGCGTCCTCGACGTTGATCTTCGGAGCGAGGGTGATGCCTTCTCCCGGCTGCGGTACGGCCTTCAGGGTGCCGTCCTCGATGCCGTCCATGGTCGCCGCGAGCAGACCCGAGCCGGCGAACGCGAGCCGGGTCAGCAGGTCACCGCTGGTGTCGGTGGGGCGGATCTCCTCGGTGACGGTGCCGTAGACGGGCCCGGAGTCGAGCCCTTCCTCGATCAGGAAGGTGGAGGCGCCGGTGATCTCGTCCCCGGACATGATGGAGTGCTGCACGGGGGCGGCACCGCGCCAGGCGGGCAGCAGCGAGAAGTGCAGGTTGACCCACCCGTGGGCCGGGATGTCGAGGGCGACCCGGGGCAGCAGGGCGCCGTAGGCGACGACGGGACAGCAGTCGGGCGCGATCTCCCGCAGCCGCTCCAGGAACTCCGGGTCGCGTGGCTTGACGGGCTTCAGCACCTCGATGCCCGCCTCCGCGGCCCGCTCGGCGACGGGGCTCGCCACCAGCCTGCGCCCACGCCCGGCCGGCGCGTCGGGCCGCGTGACGACGGCGGCCACCTCGTGCCGCCCGGAGGCGATCAGGGCGTCCAGTGCGGGAACGGCGACCTCGGGGGTACCGGCGAAGACGAGCTTCATGGGTGCGTTCGGGCCTCTCGGGCGGGAGTGTGCGGGCAGCGCACCAGTCTATGGCGCGCGAGCCCACGGGCCCACGTCGGAGGACGCGCGGACGCCCGCAGCGCACACCGGTCCACCGGGGGCGTACGCATATGCCCTTACGCCCCCGTTGCGTGACCAGCGGAGCGCACACGCGTTGGTCAAGAAAGAGTTGACCACTATGGGCCGCATTCACGCGGCCCGATCCTTTTCAACGCCGGTTCGAGAGGCTTGTTCATGGCCGACCACGCAACCCACGACGCCCAGGCTCGGGCCAGCCTGCACTTGCTGGTGCGGGACATCGAGCGGGTCCGCCGGCAGGTGGACGCACTGCGCACGCTCACCGCCCAGCTGGGCAACGTCTACCGCCCGCGCCGCTCCGGCCCGTCCACGGGCTTCGTCGTCTACGGGCGCGCCCCCGCGCCGACGGTCCGTCTCGCGCAGGAGCTGCGGGACAGTGTCGAGACCCTGGTCACGGCCGCCGTGGACTTCGACCGCTCGCTCGGTTTCTCGTGGGACGCGGTGGGCTCGGCCCTCGGAGTCACCAAGCAGGCGGTACACCGCCGCTACGGCGCCCGCCGCGCCGCGACCCAGGCGGCGGCCGACGCCGAACGCACGACCGAGGCGGCGACGGCCCGCCCGGTCTCGGTGAACACGGGTCTCCCCCCGATGCCCGCGCTCCCGACGGTCCCCGCCGCCCGCTCCATGCCGACCCAGCCCACAGCAGGCAGCCCCACCCTCCGCGACGAGGCCAGGCCCACAGCCTTCCCGGGCCCGCGCAACGGCTGAGCCCCTCCCCCAACGCACCTCGTCTGCCTCCCGGACTCAGGCCGGGAGGCAGCTGTATGCCGGGCGCAGGGACGACCGGACGCACGGCCGGCCGGCCGTCAACGGCGAGAACCCCCGCAGGAGACCCCAGCCTCTCAACCGACCGTAAACGGGCGGTGCGTGGGTGGGAGAAGAATCCGAGGCCGAAGGCCGAGGCCCCTCACCCGATATCCGGCGGATCCACACGCACCCGCACCACATCCCCCCCACCCCGCGCCATCCGAGCAGCCTGCGCCCCCTTCAGCGCGGCAGCCAACGCCCCCCCACTCCCCGGCCGCACCCGAATCAACGCCCGCTCCCACCGCTCCCCCACAGCCGGTCCCCCCACCCGCCGAGGCCCCCCGGCCAACGCGACCGGCACCGGCACCGGCCCCAACACCTCGGCATCCGGCGGCAGTTCAACAGCCGCAAGAAACTCCGCCACAGCCTCCCCCGCCCCGGCCACCGCAGCCATCCTGGACACCGGCGGAAACCCCAGCTCCGCCCGCTCGGCCAGCTCCCGCACCGCATGCCCCACGGGATCCCACCGCACCAGCGCCTGCACCGGCCGCAGAGTCGGTTCAGCCACGACAACCACGGTCCCCCCAACCCCCTGCGGCCGCACCAGCGAACCCGCCGCGATCCACCGCCGCAACGCATCCTCCCCGGCCCGCAGATCGGGCCGCCCGAGCATCGCCCAGCCGTCCAGCAGCAACGCCGCCGCATACCCCCCATCGGCAACCGGCTCGGCCCCCGGCGTACTCACGACCAGCGCGGGAGTCCCCGGCACGGTGTCGAGCACCTGCTCCCGCCCGGACGTCCGCACCGGCACCGAGGGAAACGCCCGCCCCAACTCCTCCGCCGTCCGCCGCGCCCCCACGACCTGGGCCCGCAACCGGAACCCCCCGCACTCGGGACAGTGCCAGGAGTTCTCCTCCACCCCGCACCACCCGCACCGCAGCACACCCGCGTCCTGCCCCTCCAACGGCCCGGCACAGTGCCGACAGCGCGCCGCGGCCCGGCACTGCGCGCACGCCATCCGCGGCACATACCCCCGCCGGGGCACCTGCACCAGCACGGGCCCGTGCTTCAACCCCTCCCGAACCGCCTGCCAGGCCAGCGTCGGCAACCGGGCGGCCCGAGCGGCCTCGTCCCGCGCGAGGTCCCCGTCCCCCACGGTCCGTACGAGCGGAGCGGCCACCCGCACCTGCTCCCGCGACGCGACCAACGGCCGCGCCCACCCGCTCTCCACCAGCTGCGCCGCCTCCACCGTGCAGCTCCAACTCCCCAGCAGGAACCCGCACTTGTCCAGCGCGGCGCGCAGCAGCAGCACCTCCCGCGCATGCGGCTGCGGCGCGTGCAGCTCGCTGTGGCTGTCGTCCCCGTCGTCCCAGATCACGACCAGCCCCAGGTCCTGAACCGGCGCGAACATCGCGGCCCGCGTCCCGACAACCGCCCGCACGGACCCCCGCCGCACAGCCAGCCACTGCCGATACCGCTTCTCGGGCCCGGCATCGGCGGTGAGCAGCGCATGCCGCCCCTCACCCAGCAAAGCCGTCAACGCGGCGTCGACCCGCCCGGCGGCCCGCCCGTCCGGTACGACGACGAGCGCCCCCCGCCCGGAGGCGAGCGTCGCGGCGACGGCCCGCGCGATCTCCTCGCTCCACTCGGGCCCCGGCAACGCGTTCCACACAGCACGCGGCGCACCCCCCGCCGCCAGCGCCTCCAGAAACCCGGCCCCCCGCTCGTACCGCCCCCAGGACCCCGCCTCGGGCACCCCCGGCGGCGGCAAGGGCGCGGGCGACGGCTTCTGCTCGGCCCGCGCGCTGCGCGGCGGCACGGCCAGCTGCAGCACATCGGCGAGACTCCCGGCATACCGGTCGGCAACGGCCCGAGCCAGCCCCAGCAGTTCCGCACTCAGCACCGGCTCGGGCGACACGACCTGCGCCAGCGCGGCAAGCGGCCCGGAGTAATCGGACTCGGCCAGCCGCTCGACGAGAAACCCGTCGATCAGCCCCCCGCCCTCACGCCGCCCGTCCCGCACCCGATGCCGCCCGGCCCCGAACCGCACCCGCACCCGCACCCCGGGCTGCGCGTCGGCGTCGAGCTCCGCGGGCACGGCGTAGTCGAAGTACCGGTCGAGATGCAGCACCCCCTTGTCGACCAGCACCCGCGCGACCGGCAACTCCCCCGCCAGCGCGGCCCCCCGCCACGTCCGCGGCTTCGCCCTCGGCCCCTTCGCCTGCCGCACACTCTCCCGAATCAACGCAAGCTGCTCAGGCGGCGCACCCTCCGCCCCGCCGTCCCGTTCCCCGTCCGCGCTGCTCACGCCTGCATTCTTACCAAACGGGACTGACAACGGCCGACGACCGCCGTCGACGCCCGGTCTTCCAGAACTCGGTGAGAAGCCGTACTAGACCTCAGTGAGAAGCCGCACGACAAGCCGTTCCGCGTAGGCCATGTCCTCGTCCGGGTCGCCGTCCCGGAACCGTCCGCCCGCCTCCGAGGCGGCGAACCCGAGCATGAACGTGGACAGCAGCCGCTCGGCCCGCGGAATCCGCTCCTCCTGGAGACCGGCGGTGCGCAGGGCACCGTAGACCGCGTTGCGCGGCCCGACGGCCTCCGGGGTCACGGCCGGCCGCTGGAAGAGGAGCAGGAACAGGTCGGGGTGGCGGCGGGCGGTGGCCCGCATGCTGTGGGCGAGCAGGCGCAGTTGCTCGCGCCAGTCGAGTCCGGGACGGGGCACCTCGATCTCCAGCAGCAGTCGCTCCACGAGGCCGTCGAGGAGTCCCTGCTTGTCGCCGACGTGCCGGTAGAGCGTCATCGGGTTCACATCAAGCTCCTGCGCGACAGCCCGCATGGTGACGGCCGGCAGCCCTTTCCGGGTCGCCAACTCCCATGTCACGTCGAGCACTTGATCACGACTGATCCGCCGTGGCGTCACTTGACATCCTCCCTCGAAGCTACGTATACACGGTATACGTATACGTTGTATATATCGAGGGAGCGGCCATGCTGACCGTCAGCGGCCTGCGCAAACGGTGGGGCCCCGTCCAGGCCCTGGACGGCTTCGACCTGCGGATCGAGCCCGGCGAGATCTGCGGCCTGATCGGCCACAACGGCGCGGGCAAGACGACCTTCGCCCGCATCGTCGCCGGCCTGGAGCGGCCCGACGCGGGCTCGGTCCTCGTAGCGGGAGCAGATCTCGCCGCGGCCTCACGTTCCGCACGCACCCTGATCGGCTTGGCACCCCAGGAACTGGCCCTCTACCCCACCGCCACCCTGCGCCAGAACCTCCGTCTCTTCGGCGGCCTGGCCGGCCTGCGCCGGACCCAACTGCGCACCGAACTGGCCGCCGTAGCTGAGGAGTTGGCCCTCACCGGCGTACTCGACCGGCCCATCGCCACGCTCTCCGGCGGCCAGCAGCGCCGCGCCCAGGCGGCCACGGTGCTGCTGCCCCGCCCCCGCGTGCTGCTGCTCGACGAACCCACGGTCGGCGCCGACCCCACCACCCGCGAAGCGCTGCTACGACTCGTCAGAACCCGCGCCGACGAAGGCGCCGCGATCTGCTACACCACGCACTACCTACCGGAGTTGGAGCAGCTGGGCGCCACGCTCGCGGTGGCCGCGGCCGGCCGGGTGATCGCCCGCGGCGACCGCGCCGACCTCGTGGACGGCCTGCCCGGCGAGGTCACCGTGACGTTCACCGGCCACGTGCCCGAACACCTCACCCAGACGTCAACTGCCCCTGGGGAACTGCGTTTCAGCACCGTGGACCCGGCCCGGGCCCTGGCCCGGCTCCTCCGGGACCTGGGCCCCGACACCACCCGGGTCCGCTCGGCGACGGTCCGCGAACCCTCCCTCGACGACCTCTACCGAAGCCTGGCCGCCGACCGGCGGCCCACGGAGACCCACCATGCGGCCTGAGCCCGCCCCGACCACGGCCCGCCGCACCTGGGCCATGACCCGCCATACCCTCGTCCTACTCGTCCGGGACCCGGGAACCCCGATCGCCTACACCGTCATGTCCCTGGTCCTCCTGAGCGTGCTCCACCCGGTCTACGACCGCCTGGCCGCCCCCGCCGTACCCGGCGTCGTCCAGGCCGCTCCCGGCATCGCGGTGATGTTCACCCTGCTCGCCCTGGACGTGGCCGGCCAACTCCTGCTCTCCGAACGCACCTGGCACACCTGGGACCGCCTGCGCTCGGGCCCGGCGACCCCCACGACAATCCTGACCGGCAAGGCCCTGCCACTGATGGCGCTGTTCCTGACCCAGCAGGCCGCGCTCTTCCTCTTCGCGACCGCGACCTTCGGCTTCCCTCTCGCGGACGGCACCTGGCGCCTGCCGCTCCTGGCCCTCCTGTGGGCGGCCTGCGTCACCTCCTGCGGCCTCGCGCTCGGCGTCCACGCCCGCAGCCAGGGCCAGTTGGCCGCCGCCTCCGACATCGGCGCCCTCACCATCACCTGCCTCAGTGGCTGCCTGGTCCCTCTCACCGTCCTCCCCCACTGGGTCTCCACGGTGGCCCCCGCCACCCCGGGCTACTGGGCCCTGCACGGCTTCCAGGCAGCCGTCACCGGCGACCCCCGGGCGTACGCACACGCGACGGCGGTGATCGCGGCCATCACAGCGGCGGCAGTCCTGGTGGCCGCCCGCGGGACCCGCCGCTGACCCCGTCGCCGGAAAACGCCGAGGCCCGGCTCCCCCAAAGGAAAACCGGGCCTCGCGACGGCAATCGCAGGGCTACAGCCCCGCCGCCTTCCGCAGCGCGTCCACGCGGTCCGTGCGCTCCCACGTGAAGTCGGGGATCTCGCGGCCGAAGTGGCCGTACGCCGCGGTCTGGGCGTAGATCGGGCGGAGCAGGTCGAGGTCGCGGATGATGGCGGCCGGGCGGAGGTCGAAGACCTCGTCGATCGCCTTCTCGATGCGGTCGGTGTCGACCTTGGCGGTGCCGAAGGTCTCGACGAAGAGGCCCACCGGCTCGGCCTTGCCGATCGCGTACGCGACCTGGACCTCGCAGCGCGAGGCGAGGCCCGCGGCCACGACGTTCTTCGCGACCCAGCGCATGGCGTACGCGGCGGAACGGTCGACCTTGGACGGGTCCTTGCCGGAGAAGGCGCCGCCGCCGTGGCGGGCCATGCCGCCGTACGTGTCGATGATGATCTTGCGGCCGGTGAGGCCGGCGTCGCCCATCGGGCCGCCGATCTCGAAGCGGCCGGTGGGGTTCACGAGCAGGCGGTAGCCGTCGGTGTCGAGCTTGATGCCGTCCTCGACGAGTGCCTTCAGCTCGGCCTCGACCACGAACTCGCGGATGTCGGGGGCGAGCAGCGACTCCAGGTCGATGTCGGAAGCGTGCTGCGAGGAGACGACGACCGTGTCGAGGCGGACGGCCTTGTCGCCGTCGTACTCGATGGTGACCTGGGTCTTGCCGTCGGGGCGCAGGTACGGGATGGTCCCGTTCTTGCGGACCTCGGAGAGGCGCTTGGCGAGGCGGTGCGCCAGGAAGATCGGGAGCGGCATCAGCGTCGGCGTCTCGTCCGTCGCGTAGCCGAACATCAGGCCCTGGTCGCCGGCGCCCTGCTTGTCGAGCTCGTCGTCGTCGCCCTCGACACGGTTCTCGTACGCCGTGTCGACACCCTGCGCGATGTCCGGGGACTGCGCGCCGATGGACACCGAGACGCCGCAGGAGGCGCCGTCGAAGCCCTTCTTGGAGGAGTCGTAGCCGATCTCCAGGATCTTGTCGCGGACGAGCTGCGCGATGGGCGCGTAGGTCTTGGTGGTGACCTCGCCGGCCACGTGCACCAGGCCGGTCGTGATCAGCGTCTCGACGGCGACCCGGGAGGTCGGGTCCTCCCGCAGAAGCGCATCGAGAATGGTGTCGCTGATCTGGTCAGCGATCTTGTCGGGGTGACCTTCGGTCACGGACTCCGAGGTGAAAAGACGACGGGACACAACGCTCCCTGAGGTTGCAGCGGCTGCTGGCTGATCATTGGCGGACGGGACGGGAGCTGCGCCCGACGTCGTCCGAGAACAGTTTATCGGTCGCGGTCGACAGACGGTCCCCCTGTCTCGTCTCTCGGGAAGCGCTGTGACCTGCGGCACGCGCATTTTGCCGAATGCCGAGTGCCGTTGGCCAGAGCCGCCACGCGCGAATGTCAGGTTTCAGCGAACTGTCAGACGGCTGAAACAATTCAGGCAAGACGCTGTGCGACCAGGTCCCACACGGTCTCGGCCAGGGCTTCCTTCGGTCCGTAGGGCACCGCGGTCTCGCTGCCGTCGGCACCCAGCACGACCGCCTCGTTCTCCTCGGAACCGAAGGTCTTGCGCTCCCCCACCTCGTTCACCACCAGCAAATCGCAGCCCTTGCGCGCCAGTTTCGTACGGCCGTTGGCGAGGACGTCGTCCGTCTCGGCGGCGAATCCGACGACCACCTGTCCGGGGCGGGCCCGGTCGGCGGAGATCTCCGCGAGGATGTCCGGATTCCGCACCAGGACGACGGGCTCGGGGTCCTTGTCGTCCTTCTTCTTGATCTTCCCGGTCGCGTACTCGGCCGGGCGGAAGTCCGCGACCGCCGCGGCCATGACGACGGCGTCCGCGTCCGCGGCGGCCTTCAGCACCGCTTCCCGCAGCTGTACGGCGGTCCCGACCTGGACGACGTCGACGCCCGCCGGGTCCGGCAGTCCCGTGTTCGCCGCGAGCAGGGTGACCCGGGCGCCCCGGGCGGCGGCGGTGCGCGCGAGGGCGTAACCCTGCTTGCCGGAGGAACGGTTGCCGAGGAAGCGGACCGGGTCGAGGGGCTCGCGGGTGCCGCCGGCGCTGACGACGACGTGCCGGCCCTTGAGGTCGGGTTCGGTGACGCCCCGCGCGAGCACCCGGCGGCAGACCTCGAAGATCTCGGCGGGGTCGGGCAGCCGGCCCTTGCCCGTGTCGACACCTGTGAGTCTGCCGACCGCCGGTTCGATCACCACGGCGCCGCGGCGGCGCAGTGTCGCCACGTTCTCCTGGGTGGCCGGGTGTTCCCACATCTCCGTGTGCATCGCGGGCGCGAAGACGACGGGACAGCGGGCGGTGAGGAGGGTGTTGGTGAGGAGGTCGTCGGCGAGGCCGTGGGCCGCCTTCGCCAGCATGTCCGCCGTGGCGGGGGCCACGACCACCAGGTCGGCGCTCTGGCCGATGCGCACGTGCGGGACCTCGTGGACGTCGTCCCACACCTCGGTCGAGACGGGGTGCCCGGAGAGCGCGGACCAGGTGGCGGCGCCGATGAAGTGCAGGGCGGACGCGGTGGGGACGACGCGGACGTCATGGCCCGACTCCGTCAGTCTGCGCAGCAGCTCGCACGCCTTGTACGCGGCGATGCCACCACTGACTCCCAGAACGACCTTCGGCTTGTCCACGTCTCTCCCCGAGTTCGGAAACGTACGTATCCATGACACACCACAGGCCCGGCAGTCGCTGCCGGGCCTGTGGACAAAGCTCTGTTGCTCAGGTCGCGGGGCCCTCGACGGCCTCGGAGGTCAGCAGACCCGCGTTGATCTCGCGCAGGGCGATGGAGAGCGGCTTCTCGTGGACGTGGGTGTCGACGAGCGGACCGACGTACTCCAGCAGGCCCTCGCCGAGCTGCGAGTAGTACGCGTTGATCTGACGGGCGCGCTTGGCGGCGTAGATCACGAGGCTGTACTTCGAGTCGGTGGCCTCGAGGAGCTCGTCGATCGGAGGGTTGATGATGCCCTCGGGAGCGGTGATGGAAGAGGACACGCTCTGCCTTCCGAAAGATGGGATGAGATCGGAAAAACGATCACACAACTTCCATCAAGGCTAGCAGCTCGCGCGCTACGTCCTCGACGGAGGTGTTGACCAGGGTCGCGTCGAACTCGGGCTCCGCCGCCAGTTCGACCTTCGCCGCGTCCAGGCGGCGCTCGATCACCTCGGGCGGCTCGGTGCCCCGCCCGGTGAGCCTGCGCACCAGCTCCTCCCAGGAGGGGGGAGCCAGGAACACCGAGTGGGCCTCGGACATGGACTCGCGGACCTGCCGGGCACCCTGGAGATCGATCTCCAGCAGCACCGGCACACCGGACTCCAGGTGCTCCAGCACGGCCGTCCGCGGAGTGCCGTAGCGGTTGCCGGCGAACTCGGCCCACTCCAGCAGTTCGCCGTTGGCGATCAGCTTGTCCATCTCCTCGTCGCTGACGAAGAAGTAGTGGACCCCGTGCTTCTCGCCGGGGCGGGGCTTGCGGGTCGTCGCCGACACCGAGAGCCAGACCTCGGGGTGTTCCTTGCGCATATGGGCGACGACCGTGCTCTTGCCGACCCCTGAGGGGCCGGAGAGCACGGTCAGCCGCGGACGTTCACTCATGCAGCGATTATTCCAGCAATCCCGGGGTGCCCGGGACTCAAGAGCCGGTGCTGCCGAACTCACGCTCCAGGGAGGCGATCTGGTTGGAGCCGAGGCCACGTACTCGGCGGCTCTCGGAGATGCCGAGTCGCTCCATGATCTGCTTGGCGCGGACCTTGCCCACGCCGGGCAGGGACTCAAGCAGCGCGGAGACCTTCATCTTGCCGATGACGTCGTTCTCCTGGCCCTGCTTGATGACGTCATGCAGGGAGGCGCCGGAGTGCTTGAGTCGATTCTTGACCTCGGCCCGCTCCCGGCGAGCCGCGGCGGCCTTTTCGAGCGCGGCTGCGCGCTGTTCAGGGGTAAGGGGCGGAAGAGCCACGCCTACGTCACCTCGGATGTCGAACTGTCGGATACGGACCGGTGAGGAACCTAGTCGCCCCACACCTGGGGAGCTACGAGCAACACGCTTGCCCGTTGACTCTGCTCGGAGACTAGCGGCCAGGGGCGCCAGAGTCAGCGAGAACAGAGGAAAAGTCCTGGTCAGCCTGCGCCAGGCCGGACATTTCCGACATAACGCCCCGGATTTGAGGATGTATTCAGACTCAAGTCACTCCGGAGCCGGTCGTCGAACCACTCATCGGAGGACTCGATCGACCCGTTCGAACACCTCAGACGGTCGCAAAGGCGACGCGGATCTCCTCCGCGAAGCGATCCGAGGCCGCTCGAAGCGCTCCCGCGTCGGGACCGTGACGTAGAACACCCCGGCTCACGTTCGGGACGACATTGCGCAGCACCGTCCCGAAAACCCCGGGAAGATCGGCCGGAGTCGCCCCCTGGGCCCCGATCCCGGGCGCGAGAATCGGACCGTTGACGGCGAGGTCGTACGACGACAGGTCGCCCAGGGTGGCGCCGACGACGGCCCCGAAGGAACCCAGCGGCTCCTGCCCCGCGTTCTCGGCGGCCAGGTGGGCGAGCATGGTCGCTCCGACGTTCCGGCCGTCCGCGCGGACCGCGTGCTGCACCTCGCCGCCCTCCGGGTTGGAGGTCAGCGCGAGCACGAAGAGCCCGGCACCACTCTCACGGGCCAGCTCGATCGCCGGGGCGAGCGAGCCGTAGCCGAGATACGGCGAGACGGTCAGCGCGTCGGAGAACAGCGGGGAGTCCTTGCGGAGGAAGGACTCGGCGTAGGCGGCCATGGTCGAGCCGATGTCGCCGCGCTTGGCGTCCATCACGACCAGCGCGCCGGCCGCCCGCGCCTCCTCGACGGACTTCTCCAGGACGGCGATCCCGCGCGAGCCGAAGCGCTCGAAGAACGCGCTCTGCGGCTTGAGGACGGCGACCCGGTCGGCGAGCGCCTCGACGACCGTGCGGCTGAACCGCTCCAGGCCTGCGATGTCGTCGTTCAGGCCCCAGTCGGCGAGCAGCGAGGCATGCGGGTCGATGCCGACGCAGAGCGGGCCGCGCTCGTCCATGGCCGTGCGGAGACGTGCGCCGAAGGGTTCGAGGGGGCTCATACCGGCTGTTTCCTTACGTCGGCGCCGACCGCGTCGGCGAGGGTGGCGTACGGGCTCGTGCGCAGGCGTGCGGCGAGGCCCTTGTGGATGGCTCGGCCCCAGAAGGGCCCTTCGTAGATGAAGGCGCTGTAGCCCTGCACGAGCGTGGCACCGGCGAGGATGCGCTGCCAGGCGTCCTCGGCGTTCTCGATGCCGCCGACGCCCACGAGGGTGATGCGGTCGCCCACGCGCGCGTAGAGGCGGCGCAGTACCTCCAGGGAGCGAGCCTTCAGCGGTGCTCCGGAGAGTCCGCCGGTCTCCTTGACGAGAGAGGGTTCGGATTTCAAACCGAGGCCCTCGCGCGCGATGGTCGTGTTCGTGGCGATGATGCCGTCCAGGCCGAGTTCCACGGCGAGGTCGGCGACCGCGTCGACGTCCTCGTCCGCGAGGTCGGGGGCGATCTTCACCAGCAGCGGGACACGGTGGTCGGTCACCGCGCGGTCGGCGGCCTCGCGGACGGCGGTGAGCAGCGGGCGCAGCGCCTCGGTCGCCTGGAGGTTGCGCAGCCCGGGCGTGTTGGGCGACGAGACGTTGACGACGAGGTAGTCGGCGTGCCGGGCGAGTCGCTCGGTCGACTTCACGTAGTCGCCGACGGCCTCCTCCTCGGGTACGACCTTGGTCTTGCCGATGTTGACGCCCACGACGGTCCGGAAGACCGCCTCACGGGCCGCCAGCCGGGCCGCCACGGCCGCGGAGCCCTCGTTGTTGAAGCCCATGCGGTTGATGAGCGCGCGGTCCGGCACGAGGCGGAACAGCCGCTTCTTGGGGTTGCCGGGCTGCGGCTCACCCGTGACCGTGCCGATCTCGACGTGGTCGAAGCCGAGCATCGACATGCCGTCGATGGCGACCGCGTTCTTGTCGAAGCCGGCCGCGAGCCCGAACGGGCCGTGCATCCGCAGCCCGAACGCCTCCGTGCGCAGTTCCTCGAACCGGGGCGCGAGGGCGGCGGCCACGAAGGTGCGCAGTACGGGGATGCGGACGGCGAGCCGGATCCAGCGGAAGGCGAGGTGGTGGGCCTGCTCCGGGTCCATCCGTTTGAAAACCAGACGGAAGAAAAGCTTGTACATCTGAGTGTCCTCACGAAGAGGGGGACACCTTCCGGTGTCCCCCTCAAGGCTGCTAGTCGCGGGCCGCGGTCAGGTGCTGCGCGTGTTCCTGGAGTGAACGCACGCCCACGTCACCGTGGTTGAGGGCGTCGATGCCCTGGACGGCGGCGGCGAGCGCCTGGACCGTCGTCAGGCACGGGACCGACCGGGCCACGGCCGCCGTACGGATCTCGTAGCCGTCGAGGCGGCCGCCGGTGCCGTACGGGGTGTTGACGATGAGGTCGACCTCGCCGTCGTGGATGAGCTGGACGATGGTCTTCTCGCCGTTCGGGCCGACGCCCTCGGACTGCTTGCGGACGACCGTGGCGTTCAGGCCGTTGCGCCTGAGGACCTCGGCGGTGCCGGAGGTGGCGAGCAGCTCGAAGCCGTGGGCGACCAGTTCGCGCGCCGGGAAGATCATCGAGCGCTTGTCGCGGTTGGCGACCGAGATGAACGCGCGGCCCTTGGTGGGCAGCGGGCCGTAGGCGCCCGCCTGGGACTTGGCGTACGCCGTGCCGAAGACGGAGTCGATGCCCATGACCTCGCCGGTGGAGCGCATCTCCGGGCCGAGGACGGTGTCGACGCCCCGCCCGTGGATGTCGCGGAAGCGCGACCACGGCATGACGGCCTCCTTGACGGAGATCGGCGCGTCCAGCGGGAGTTCGCCGCCGTCGCCGTGGGCCGGGAGCAGCCCCTCGGCGCGGAGTTCGGCGACGGTCGCGCCGAGCGAGATGCGGGCGGCGGCCTTCGCGAGCGGCACCGCGGTCGCCTTCGAGGTGAAGGGGACCGTACGGGACGCGCGCGGGTTGGCCTCCAGGACGTAGAGGATGTCGCCGGCCATCGCGAACTGGATGTTGATCAGTCCGCGTACTCCAACACCCTTGGCGATGGCTTCGGTTGATGCCCGCAGGCGCTTGATGTCGAAGCCGCCCAGGGTGATCGGGGGCAGGGCGCAGGCCGAGTCGCCGGAGTGGATGCCGGCCTCCTCGATGTGCTCCATGACACCGCCGAGGTAGAGCTCGTGGCCGTCGTAGAGCGCGTCGACGTCGATCTCGATCGCGTCGTCGAGGAAGCGGTCGACCAGGACCGGCCGCGAGGGGCTGATCTCGGTCGACTCGGCGATGTACGACTCCAGGCGGGTCTCGTCGTAGACGATCTCCATGCCACGTCCGCCGAGGACGTACGACGGGCGGACGAGGACCGGGTAACCGATCTCGTCGGCGATCGCCTTGGCGCCCACGAAGGTGGTCGCGGTGCCGTGCTTGGGGGCCGGGAGGCCCGCCTCCGCGAGGACCTGGCCGAAGGCGCCGCGGTCCTCGGCGGCGTGGATCGCCTCGGGGGACGTGCCGACGACCGGGACGCCGTTGTCCTTGAGGGCCTGCGCCAGGCCCAGCGGGGTCTGGCCGCCGAGCTGCACGATGACACCGGCGATCGGACCGGCCAGGGACTCCGCGTGGACGATCTCCAGCACGTCTTCCAGCGTGAGCGGCTCGAAGTACAGGCGGTCGGAGGTGTCGTAGTCCGTGGAGACGGTCTCGGGGTTGCAGTTGACCATCACGGTCTCGTAGCCCGCGTCGCTGAGCGCGAAGGAGGCGTGGACACAGGAGTAGTCGAACTCGATGCCCTGGCCGATGCGGTTGGGACCCGACCCCAGGATGATGACCGCGGGCTTCTCGCGCGGGGCGACCTCGCTCTCCTCGTCGTAGGACGAGTAGAAGTACGGCGTCTTCGCGGCGAACTCGGCGGCGCAGGTGTCGACCGTCTTGTAGACCGGGCGGATGCCCAGCGCGTGCCGCACCTCGCGGACGACGTCCTCGCGCAGACTGCGGATCTCGCCGATCTGCTGGTCGGAGAAGCCGTGCCGCTTGGCCTCGGCGAGCAGCTCGGGGTCGAGCTTGTCGGCGGCGGCCAGCTCGTCCGCGATCTCCTTGATCAGGAAGAGCTGGTCGACGAACCAGGGGTCGATCTTCGTGTAGTCGAAGACCTCCTCCTGGGTGGCGCCCGCGCGGATGGCCTGCATGACGGTGTTGATCCGGCCGTCGGTGGGCCGTACCGCCTCTTCGAGGAGCTGCGTCTTGTCGCCGGGCTCGCCGACGAAGGTGAACTGGCTGCCCTTCTTCTCCAGGGAGCGCAGTGCCTTCTGGAAGGCCTCGGTGAAGTTGCGGCCGATGGCCATGGCCTCGCCGACCGACTTCATCGTCGTGGTCAGCGTGGAGTCGGCCTGCGGGAACTTCTCGAAGGCGAAACGGGGCGCCTTGACGACCACGTAGTCGAGGGTCGGCTCGAAGGAGGCCGGGGTCTCGCGCGTGATGTCGTTCGGGATCTCGTCCAGGGTGTAGCCGACGGCCAGCTTGGCGGCGATCTTGGCGATCGGGAAGCCGGTCGCCTTGGAGGCCAGTGCCGAGGAACGGGACACGCGCGGGTTCATCTCGATGACGATGACGCGGCCGTCGACCGGGTCGATCGCGAACTGGATGTTGCAACCGCCGGTGTCGACGCCCACCTCGCGGATGATCGCGATCCCCACGTCCCGCAGCACCTGGTACTCGCGGTCGGTCAGCGTCATCGCCGGGGCGACGGTGATCGAGTCACCGGTGTGCACGCCCATGGGGTCGAAGTTCTCGATGGAGCAGACGACCACGACGTTGTCGTTCTTGTCGCGCATCAGCTCCAGCTCGTACTCCTTCCAGCCGAGGATGGACTCCTCCAGGAGGACCTCGGTGGTGGGAGACAGGGTGAGGCCCTGGCCGGCGATGCGGCGCAGTTCCTCCTCGTCGTGCGCGAAGCCGGAGCCCGCGCCGCCCATGGTGAAGGAGGGGCGGACGACGACCGGGTAGCCGCCGAGCGTCTCCACACCCTGGATGACGTCGTCCATGGAGTGGCAGATCACCGAGCGGGCGGACTCGCCGTACCCGATCTTCTGGCGGACGGCCTCGACGACGCCCTTGAAGAGGTCGCGGTCCTCGCCCTTGTTGATGGCCTCGACGTTGGCGCCGATCAGCTCGACGCCGTACTTCTCCAGGGTGCCCGCCTCGTGCAGCGAGATGGCGGTGTTGAGCGCCGTCTGGCCGCCCAGGGTGGGCAGCAGGGCGTCCGGGCGCTCCTTGGCGATGATCTTCTCTACGAAGTCCGGGGTGATCGGCTCGACGTAGGTGGCGTCGGCGATCTCCGGGTCGGTCATGATCGTCGCCGGGTTGGAGTTGACCAGGATGACGCGGAGGCCCTCGGCGCGCAGGATGCGGCAGGCCTGGGTGCCGGAGTAGTCGAACTCGGCGGCCTGGCCGATGACGATCGGGCCGGAGCCGATGACCAGGACGGACTGGATATCGGAGCGCTTAGGCACGCTGGCCCTCCATCAGGGATACGAAGCGGTCGAACAGGTAGGCGGCGTCGTGCGGGCCCGCTGCCGCTTCCGGGTGGTACTGGACGCTGAAGGCCGGCCGGTCGAGCAGCCGCAGCCCCTCGACGACCTGGTCGTTCAGGCAGACGTGGGAGACCTCGGCGCGGCCGTACGGGGTCTCGGAGACCTGGTCGAGAGGCGCGTCGACGGCGAAGCCGTGGTTGTGCGCGGTGACCTCGACCTTGCCCGTCATACGGTCCTGCACGGGCTGGTTGATGCCCCGGTGGCCGTACTTCAGCTTGTAGGTGCCGAAGCCGAGCGCGCGGCCGAGGATCTGGTTGCCGAAGCAGATGCCGAAGAGCGGGGTGCCGCGCTCCAGGACGGCCTGCATGACCGAGACCGGGTGGTCGGCGGTGGCCGGGTCGCCCGGGCCGTTGGAGAAGAACACGCCGTCGGGCTGGACGGCGTAGACGTCCTCGACGGTCGCCGTCGCGGGCAGCACGTGCACCTCGATGCCGCGCTCGGCCATGCGGTGCGGGGTCATGCCCTTGATGCCGAGATCGACGGCGGCGACGGTGTATTTCTTCTCGCCGATCGCGGGGACGACATAGGTCTCCTTGGTGGCGACCTCCGCGGAGAGGTCCGCGCCCGTCATCTCGGGTGCCTGGCGCACCTCGGCCAGCATGGTGCCGTCGTCGGGCAGCGCGTTGCCGGAGAAGATGCCGACGCGCATGGCGCCGCGCTCGCGCAGATGGCGGGTCAACGCGCGCGTGTCGATGCCGGAGATCCCGACGACACCCTGGTTGCGCAGCTCCTCGTCCAGCGAGCGGCGGGAGCGCCAGTTGGACGGCACGCGCGCGGGGTCGCGCACCACGTAGCCGGCCACCCAGATGCGGGACGACTCCGGGTCTTCGTCGTTGACGCCGGTGTTGCCGACGTGCGGGGCGGTCATCACGACGACCTGGCGGTGGTACGACGGGTCGGTCAGGGTCTCCTGGTAGCCGGTCATGCCGGTGGAGAACACGGCCTCGCCGAAGGTCACCCCCACGGACCCGTAGGCACGGCCGCGGAAGATCCGGCCGTCCTCCAGGACGAGTACGGCGGGAACCTTGGCGGCTCCCCTGGTGGAGGTGGTCATCGTGCGCCTTCCGTCTTGTTGATCATGCTGTTCAAGGTCTCGACCCACTCGGCGTGCTCGGCCGCCGTGTCGGACCGGAACCCGGAGTCGATCAGCCGGTCCCCGTGCTCCCACGTCACGACCAGCAGACCGCCCTCGCTGAGCACCTTCCCGGCGATGCCCTTGCCGAGCAGGGCCTCGCGCAGCGCGCCGGCCGGGATGAAGAAGTCGGTGGCTCCCGGTCGTACGACATCCAGGCCGGCCTCCGTCAGGGTCAGCTCGACCCGGCTGCGGGTGCCCAGGCCGTGCGCCACGATGCGGTCGAGCCACTGCCCGGCGGTGGTGGAGCCGTGGTATCGGCCGCTCATCGTCAGTTTCACCTCGCCGGGCTCTTCCGGCGACGTGGGCAGCTCGGGCAGGTCGCCCTGGAGCGTGCCGCGCCACTTCCAGCCCTCGCGCATCAGCCAGTAGACGAGCGCGATGAACAGGGCGAGGCCCACGAGCCAGCCGATACGGGCCGCCCAGTCGGTCACCGGGGCGGACTTCTCCCCGGCCGCGAGGTGGGTCAGTTGCAGTGGTGTCACGTGAGCTTCCCGTCGACGAGCGTGGCCTTGCCCCGGAGCCAGGTGTGCGTCACACGGCCCGGCAGCTCACGCCCCTCGTACGGGGTGTTGCGACTGCGCGAAGCGAAGCCCGCGGGGTCCACCGACCCACGGTATTCCGTGTCGACGAGCGTGAGGTTGGCGGGCTCACCAGCCGAGACGGGACGGCCGTGCCCCACCGCCCGCCCGATCTCGGCGGGCTTGGCGGACATGCGCTCGGCGACCCCGGCCCAGGTGAGGAGCCCGGTGTCCACCATGGTCTCCTGCACCACTGACAACGCGGTCTCCAGGCCGACCATCCCCATGGCGGCGGCGGCCCACTCGCAGTCCTTGTCCTCGTGCGGGTGCGGGGCGTGGTCGGTGGCGACGATGTCGATCGTGCCGTCGGCGAGCGCCTCGCGCAGGGCGAGGACATCGCGCTCGGTACGGAGTGGCGGGTTGACCTTGTAGACCGGGTTGTAGGAGCGCACCAGCTCATCCGTGAGGAGGAGGTGGTGCGGGGTGACCTCGGCGGTCACGTCGATGCCCCGGGACTTGGCCCAGCGGACGATCTCGACGGACCCGGCGGTCGACAGGTGGCAGATGTGGACGCGGGAGCCGACGTGCTCGGCGAGCAGGACATCCCGGGCGATGATCGATTCTTCGGCCACCGCCGGCCAGCCCCCGAGCCCGAGTTCGGCGGAGACGACACCCTCGTTCATCTGGGCGCCCTCGGTGAGGCGGGGCTCCTGCGCGTGCTGGGCGACGACTCCCCCGAAGGCCTTCACGTACTCGAGGGCGCGGCGCATGATCACCGCGTCGTCGACGCACTTGCCGTCGTCGGAGAAGACGGTGACCCCGGCGGCCGACTCGTGCATGGCGCCCAGCTCGGCGAGCTTCTTGCCCTCCAGGCCGACGGTGACGGCACCGATGGGCTGCACATCGCAGTACCCGTGCTCCTGGCCGAGCCGGTAGACCTGCTCGACGACACCGGCGGTGTCGGCCACGGGGAATGTGTTGGCCATGGCGAAGACGGCCGTATAGCCACCGCTGGCGGCGGCCCGCGTGCCGGTCAGGACGGTCTCGGAGTCCTCACGGCCGGGCTCGCGGAGGTGGGTGTGCAGGTCGACAAGACCGGGGAGGAGGACCTTCCCTTCCGCCTCGACGACCTCGGCGCCGTCGGCGCTCAGACCGACGCCCACCTCGGAGATCGTGTCCCCGTCGATCAGCACGTCCTGCGGCTCGCCGCCGAGGATCTTCGCACCACGGATCAGGATCTTGCTCATGTGACTTACTTCTCCTCGATGCGGGCGTGGCTGACGGCGGGTTCGTTGCCGCCCAGCAGCAGATAGAGCACGGCCATCCGGATGGAGACTCCGTTTGCGACCTGCTCGACGACGGTGCAGCGGTCCGAGTCGGCCACCTCGGCGGTGATCTCCATACCCCGGACCATCGGCCCGGGGTGCATCACGATCGCGTGCTCGGGCATCTTCGCCATGCGGTCGCCGTCGAGGCCGTAGCGCCGCGAGTACTCGCGCTCGGTCGGGAAGAACGCGGCGTTCATGCGCTCGCGCTGCACGCGCAGCAGCATCACCGCGTCAGACTTGGAGAGCGTGCTGTCGAGGTCGTACGACACCTCGCAGGGCCAGGCCTCGACGCCGACCGGCACCAGGGTGGGCGGGGCGACGAGGGTGACCTCGGCGCCGAGGGTGTGCAGCAGGTCGACGTTCGAGCGGGCCACGCGGCTGTGCAGGATGTCGCCGACGAGGGTGATCCGCTTGCCGGCCAGGTCCTGCCCGAGCCCGGCGTCCCGGCCGACGAGCCGGCGGCGCATGGTGAACGCGTCGAGCAGGGCCTGCGTCGGGTGCTGATGGGTGCCGTCGCCGGCGTTGATGACGGCCGCGTCGATCCACCCCGAGGTGGCGAGCCGGTAAGGCGCCCCGGAGGCGCCGTGCCGGATGACGACCGCGTCGACACCCATGGCCTCGAGGGTCTGCGCGGTGTCCTTCAGGGACTCGCCCTTGGAGACGCTCGACCCCTTGGCGGTGAAGTTGATGACGTCGGCGGAGAGGCGCTTCTCGGCGGCTTCGAAGGAGATGCGCGTGCGCGTGGAGTCCTCGAAGAAGAGGTTGACGACGGTACGGCCGCGCAGGGTCGGCAGTTTCTTGATCGGCCGGTCGGCGACCCGGGCCATCTCCTCGGCGGTGTCGAGGATCAGGACGGCGTCGTCGCGGGAGAGGTCGGCGGCCGAGATGAGATGACGCTGCATCTGTCAGGCTCCGTAAGGCAGTTCGCGAAAGAGGGAGATTCCGGGCAGACGGGGCACGCCGAACCGGCGTACGCCCTGCGGCCCGCTACGGGGTCTGCTTGGCGCCGAGCAGCACGGTGTCGCGACCGTCCTCCTCGGCGAGCTGGACCTTGACCGTCTCCCGCAGCGACGTGGGGAGGTTCTTGCCGACGTAGTCGGCGCGGATGGGCAGTTCGCGGTGGCCTCTGTCGACCAGGACCGCGAGCTGCACCGCGCGGGGGCGCCCGATGTCGTTCAGGGCGTCCAGGGCGGCGCGGATGGTGCGGCCGGAGAAGAGCACGTCGTCGACGAGGACGACGAGACGGCCGTCGATGCCGTCACCGGGGATGTCGGTGCGGGCCAGCGCGCGCGGCGGGTGCATGCGCAGGTCGTCGCGGTACATCGTGATGTCGAGGGAGCCGACCGGGATCTTGCGGTCGGTGATCTCGTCGAGCTTGACGGCGAGCCGCTGGGCGAGGAAGACGCCCCGGGTCGGGATGCCGAGGAGCACCACGTCGTCGGCGCCCTTGGCGCGCTCGACGATCTCGTGGGCGATGCGGGTCAGGACCCGCGCGATGTCGGGGGCCTCGAGGACCGGCCGCGCATCGGACTCGTACTGCTGGGTGTCCATAAGAAACGGACCTCCTTCTCCGCCTCACGGGACGGACCTTAAAGGACGTCGGATTTGCGCCATCCACGGTAGCAGGCCGGGGCGACATCCCTGATCACCCCTATGGAGTAATCGGCCACCGCTACCACGGAAGTGCCGGTGCGGACCATTCGGCTTGACGCGGAAGTGTAACGCTGCGTAACCTCACAGTGAGTTACCAGCCGCGCGGCGCGGAAACACTGTTGCCGCGTCGACACAGTGTCCGGGGAGCTATATGTCCAGCGAATACGCCAAACAGCTCGGGGCCAAGCTCCGGGCCATCCGCACCCAGCAGGGCCTTTCCCTCCACGGTGTCGAGGAGAAGTCCCAGGGACGCTGGAAGGCGGTCGTGGTCGGGTCGTACGAGCGCGGCGACCGTGCCGTCACCGTGCAGCGCCTCGCCGAGCTGGCGGACTTCTACGGGGTTCCGGTGCAGGAGCTGCTGCCGGGCACCACGCCGGGCGGGGCCGCCGAGCCGCCGCCGAAGCTGGTGCTCGACCTGGAGCGGCTGGCCCACGTGCCCGCCGAGAAGGCCGGCCCCCTGCAGCGGTACGCGGCGACGATCCAGTCCCAGCGCGGTGACTACAACGGCAAGGTGCTCTCGATCCGCCAGGACGACCTGCGCACACTCGCCGTCATCTACGACCAGTCGCCCTCGGTCCTCACCGAGCAGCTGATCAGCTGGGGCGTGCTGGACGCGGACGCGCGTCGCGCGGTCTCCCACGAGGAGAACTGAGCCGCTCCCCGTCTCAGCAGAAACGTGCCGCCGGGGTGGCCGTTCCTTCGACCGTCGTG
>NZ_JBHYWD010000035.1:0-89564 GCF_042751305.1 Streptomyces hokutonensis | reverse complement strand
GGACCCTCGGCCTGCCCCAGCCCGAAAAGACCGCACCACACAAACACAGAGTCCCCGTCAGTAAACCGACGAGGACTCATGAACGATCGAGGCTAAGGCGCCCACCACCTTCCTGTGCCGTCCCAGAGACCTGCGGTGAGCGTTTTTGGTCTTCAATTCGATATTCCCTTCAGGGGTCTCGCCCTGAGGACTTCCAGTGATTTTTTCCGGCACCGGAAAAGATCTTTTCGGAAATCCCTGCGGCATCGCTTTGGACGAGCCACATTCGATCGCCGAATACTGTGATTAGCGCCTCCGAGCGCTTGGTGTTGAGCATGATTTATCTTGAACTTACTTTGAGGGAGCGCGAGTCGCGCGCGAGTTGAGCGGAAGGGTCCGGTACGTCAGCTGTTTGACCCGATGTTGGACGGCCCGGCGGTGGCGGACGCGTGGGCGATCTCGTCGTGCGTGGCCGGTCGCGCGGAGCGGGGCGGAGTGACGGAATCGGCCGCGCGGGCGCTGAGCGAGGAGGAGACTGCGTCGTCCGGGTGACGTCGCGCGGGCGGGACGGCGGGGGTGACCGGGTCGTACAGATTCAGTGGAGATTACGGGGCCGAAACCTACGGAACCGTAAGGATTTCTGTCCGACCCTTCCCCTTGTGAGCGCATTTTCCGGCGCTGACCTGTGCGGACGTGAGGACTGCTCTGATTCCGCCCCCCTCCCGCCCTTCCGCCCGGTGGGGTAGCTTTCACCGCGCTGTGGGGAGCGTCGACGAGAGCGGGGAGCGGGGTTTGCGCGAGTTCACCAACCCTCCGTTGGCGTTGGCGCCGCCGGTGGGCGGTCTGGCCGACGTCGTGTTCGAGCGTGCCCAGGAAGACCCCCTCCACGTGTCCCTCGGCCGCAAGGACGAACAGGACCGGTGGCGGGACGTGACCGCCGCCGAGTTCCGCGACGAGGTCCTCGCCCTCGCCAAGGGCCTGCTCGCCCGGGGAGTGCGCTTCGGCGACCGGGTCGCGATCATGTCCCGCACCCGCTACGAGTGGACCCTGTTCGACTACGCGCTGTGGACGATCGGCGCCCAGGTCGTCCCCGTCTACCCCACCTCGTCGGCCGAGCAGTGCTTCTGGATGCTGCACGACGCGCAGGTCTCCGCGGCCATGGTCGAGCACGAGGACCACGCGATGACCATCGCCACCGTCATCGACCGCCTCCCCGCGCTGCACCAGCTCTGGCAGCTCGACACGGGCGCCGTGCAGGAGCTCTACGACGCCGGCGCGCACATCGAGGACGAGGTGGTGCACCGGCACCGCCAGGCCGTCACCCCGGACTCGGCCGCGACGATCATCTACACCTCGGGCACCACGGGCCGCCCCAAGGGCTGTGTCATCTCGCACGGCAACTTCATGTACGAGGCGGACACGGTCATCGACACCTGGGAGTCGGTCTTCCACTCGAAGAAGGGCGACGAGGCGGCGACCCTGCTGTTCCTGCCGCTTGCGCACGTCTTCGGTCGGATGGTGGAGGTCGCGGCGATCCGCGGCGGGGTGCGCTTCGGGCACCAGCCGCAGCTCAACGCGGCCGTTCTGCTGCCCGACCTGGTCGCGTTCAAGCCGACGTTCATCCTCGCCGTGCCGTACATCTTCGAGAAGGTCTTCAACGCGGCCCGCCGCAAGGCCGAGAAGGACGGCAAGTCCGGGCCGTTCGAGAAGGCCGTCGAGGTCGCGGTGAAGTACGCGGACGCGGTCGAGGAGAAGGCCTGGGGCATCGGCCCCGGTCCGTCCGCCGGGCTGCGGATGCAGCACCAGCTGTTCGACAAACTCGTCTACTCCAAGGTGCGGGCCGCCATGGGCGGCCGGATCCGCAACGCCATGTCCGGCGGGTCGGCCATGGACCGGCGGCTCGGGCTCTTCTTCGCCGGGGCGGGCGTGCAGATCTACGAGGGCTACGGCCTCACCGAGTCGACGGCTGCCGCGACCGCAAACCCGCCCGAGCGCACCCGCTACGGCACGGTCGGCCGGGCGATCCCGGGTGTGACCGTGCACATCGCGGACGACGGCGAGATCTGGCTGAACGGCCCCAACGTGTTCCAGGGCTACCTCAACAACCAGAAGGCCACCGACGAGACCCTGCACGACGGCTGGCTCGCCACCGGCGACCTCGGTTCCCTCGACGAGGACGGCTATCTCACCATCACCGGGCGCAAGAAGGAGATCCTGGTGACCTCCGGCGGCAAGAGTGTCGCGCCGGGTCTCCTGGAGGAGCGGGTGCGGGACCATCCGCTGGTCTCGCAGTGCATCGTCGTCGGCAACGACCGCCCCTACATCGCCGCGCTCGTCACCCTCGACCACGAGGCCGTCGAGCACTGGCTCACCATGCGCGGCAAACCGCCGATGACTCCGGCCCAGCTGGTGCGGGACGCCGACCTGGAAACCGAGGTGCGGCGCGCCGTGGTGGCCGCCAACACCCTGGTCTCGCAGGCCGAGTCGATCCGCACCTTCCGGATACTGGCCCAGCCCTTCACCGAGGAACACGGTCTGCTGACCCCGTCCCTGAAGCTGAAGCGCAAGGCCATCGAGAGCACCTACGCCAACGAGGTCGAGGCGCTGTACCGGGCCTGAACTCCCTTTCCCCTAGCCGATGTTGACGCGGAAGAGCTTGTCGGAGCCGGCCGGCTGGTTGCCGTTGTTGTCGCAGTTGGTGGTCGACAGCCACAGCTGGTCGGCGCCGGGGACCTTGGTGACCGTGCGCAGGCGGCCGTAGGTTCCGACGTAGTACGCGGTCGGGGTGCCGACGTTCTCGGTGTCGCCGTTGATCGGGATGCGCCACAGGCGTTCGCCGCGCAGGGACGCCATGTAGACGACGTTGCGGACGATCGCAATCCCGCTGGGGGAGGCCTCGTTGACGTTCCACGTGGCCTTGGGATTGGTCATGCCGGCGACGCTGCACGTCCCTTCGCAGGTGGGCCAGCCGTAGTTCGCGCCCGGCTTGATGAGGTTGAGTTCGTCCTTGGAGCTGTTGCCGAACTCGGCTTCCCACAGGCGGCCGTTGCGGTCGAAGGCGAGGCCCTGCGGGTTGCGGTGGCCGTAGGAGTAGACGTAGTTGCCGAACGGGTTGCCGGGGGCCGCTTTTCCGTCCGTCGTCATGCGCAGGATCTTGCCGTTGAGGGAGGTCTTGTCCTGGGCGAGGTCGGGGGTCTGGGCCTCGCCGGTGGAGACGTAGAGGTAGCCGTCGGGGCCGAAGGCGAGGCGGCCGCCGTTGTGGTAGCGGTTCTTCTTGATGCCCTGGAGGAGGACGGTGTAGTCGGTGAGGGTGGTGCCGTTGTACGTCATGCGGACGACGCGGTTGCCCTCGGACGCGGTGTGCATGAAGTAGACGTAGTGGTTGGTGGCCCACTTCGGGTCGACGGCGACGCCGAGGAGGCCGCCCTCGCCGTTGGTGGTGACCACGTTCGGCACCGTGCCGACCTGGGTCCGGGTGCCGTCCTTGGTCGTCTTCCAGACCCGGAAGTCGTCCCGCTCGGTGACGAGGGCGCTCTGGCCGTCGGGCATCCAGTACGTGCCCCACGGGATGGTCCAGCCGGTGGAGAGCGTCGCGATGGACGAGGGTACACCGCCGTCGCCCGCGCAGGCCTTGGTGGTGAAGGTGACGGTGTTGCTCGGCGCGGAGAGGTTGCCGGCCGCGTCCCGCGCGACGACGTTCAGCGTGTACGGGCTGTCGCAGGCGAGGCCGGTGAGGGTGGTCGAGGTGCCGGTGGTGACCGTCTTGTAGACGGTGTCCCCGCTGCGGATGTCGTATGCAACAACCGATCGGTCGTCGGTGGACGCGCCCCAGGCGAGGCCGACCGTATTCGATGTGATGTCGGCGGTCGACAAAGTACCGGGCGCGGTGGGCGGGGTGGTGTCGGAGCTGGGTTTCGTCGTGCAGTCGACGACCGGGCTGGCGGGCGAGGTGTTGCCGGCCGCGTCCCGGGCGATGACGGTGAGGTCGTAGGTGGTGTTCGGGGCGAGCCCGGTGAGGGCCTTGCTGGTCGAACTCCCGGGCGCCTCACCGATCTTGTTGCCGTGCTCGTAGAGGTCGTACGCCGTGACGCCCACGTTGTCGGTCGAGGCGCCCCAGGCCAGGGTGAGGCCGTCCTCGCCGATGTCCGGGCAACTCGGCTGGCCGGGGCGGGTCGGGGCCTGTGCGTCGGTCGCGGTGCCGACGCTGATCCGGTCGAGGTTGGGGCCGCCGTTCGCGGTGGTCGCGGTCGCCCTGATTTTGTCGGTGCCGGCCGTCAGCGGGACGTTCACCGTCTTCGTCGCCCAGGTGTTCCAGTCGGCGGTGGCCGGGAAGGAGACGGCGGACGCGACGACCGTACCGTTGACGGAGATGTCCAACGGGCGGTCGACCGTGGTGCCGTTGGCGTAGCGCAGGACGACCGGCGCGGTGCCGGTCGCGGTGGCGCTCACCGTGAACTCCACATAGGAACCGGTCACGTTGGTGTAGTCGACGAAGCCGGTGCCCGTGTAGCCGGTGTGGTTGGTGGCCACGGTGCCCTGGACGACGGTGGCGTCCTCGGCCTGGTAGTCGGTGCCCGCCGCGTGCGCGGTCGCTCCGGTGAGACCCGCGAGCGGCACGGCGAGGGCCAGGGAGAGGCCCCACGCCAGGATTCTGTCGCGTTTCATGACTGTCCCCTCAGTCCGCCGTCGACCGGGTTCACCCGGATCAGGCGGGTCTCGCCCGGTCGTAGCGTCGCGCTGTACGAGTCAGCGATCGTGCCCTTGTGGGAGCCGGACCAGAGGTCGGTGACGTCACCGGAGCCGGTGAAGCCGACCTGCGACCAGTTCACGGAGACCGTCGCGCTGCCGGACGTTCCGGTGTTGAACAGCGCGACCACGTAGGCGCCGTCGCTCTCGCGCTTGCTCCAGACCTGTTTGACGCCGCTGTTCACCACGCGTTTCGCGGCGACGCCGTCCTGGTCGACGCCGATGAGGCGGTCGTTGGTCAGCATCGCCTTGTCGACGGTGTCGAGGTGGGTGAGGTCGGTGCCGAGCAGCAGGGGCGAGCCCGCCATCGCCCACAGGGTGAAGTGCGAGCGCCGCTGGTCGGCCGTCAGACCAACCTGGTCGCCGTTGCCGACCTCCAGGGAGTCCAGGTCGTTCCAGCCGCCCGGTCCGGCGTACGGCTGCCAGGACGCGGCGGTGTTGAAGCGCGCGGAGACGTGCGACCAGTCGGTGAGCGGATAGCCGCTGCCGTTGGCGCCGGGTCCGCAGTAGCACTCGACGTCGCCCTGGGTGCGCCAACTGTTCGCCAGCGAACGCCAGGTGGCGGCGTCGGCGATCGGAAGGTTGTTGGAGAGCGCGAAGTTGATGGGACGGCCAGTCGCGCGCAGGGCCTTGTCCCAGGCCTGGACGTCGGGGATGTCGGCGCTGCCCACGCCGTCGATCTTCAGGTAGTCGACTCCCCAGGAGGCGAACTGCTTGGCCCACGAGTTCACGAACTCCTGCGCGCCGGGCTTCCCGTAGTCGATGTAGTACATGTTCTTGCAGTTGTAGTTCTTCTCGGTCCTGGTCGTGTCCGCGATGTCCTTCGCGTGGTAGGTCGTGCCCTCGATCGGGGTGTTCGCGGTGACCGCGTTCTTGGCGATGCCCGGGGTGACGTAGAAGCCGAACTTCAGTCCCTTGGAGTGGATGTAGTCCGCCAACGCCTTGATCCCGGAAGGGAACTTGGCCGGGTCGACGGCCCAGCGGCCGTAGGAGTCGACGGTGAAGCCGTTCGTGTCGCACTTCTGCCAGAAGTCGTCGAGGTTGACGTAGACGAAGCCGTGGTTGTCGAGGCCGCTCGCCACCAGGGCGTCGGCCTGGGCCTTGATCTTCGCCTCGGTGGGGGTGCGGCGGACGTAGCTCCAGCTGCTCCAGCCCATGGCCGGCCGGGTGGACTGGCCGTTGTCGGAGGCCGCGGCCGAGGTCGGGCCGCTCAGGAGGGGAAGCGCGGAGGCGGCCAGCAGTCCGGCGAGCGCCGCCACGAACGGTCTGGGTCCGATGTGTGTCATGACGATCCCCCGGGGGTCGCGTAGGACGTGCCGATCCAGGCCTCGTCGATCCGCAGCCGCTTGTAGCGGGTGGTGTCGGTCGACGCGGCCCAGGTGGAGTCGACTTCGAGGCGGACGTAGCGGGCGTTGGCCGCGGTGAGGTCGATGCCCTGGATTCCGCGCCGACTTGGCAGCTCTCCGGTCTTGACCGCGCTCCCCCAGTTGGTGCCGTCGTTGCTGAGGAACACCTTGTACGCCTTGATCCGTGCCGACTGCTCGGTGTCGGACCGGGCGTAGGCCACGGAGTCCTCGCGCTGGTTGAGCCCGATGTACTGCACCTTCTTCGAACTGCCCAGGTCGAAGGTGAGGTTGACCGGCAGGGTCTTGCCGTTGTCCCAGTAGGTGAGGTAACTCCCGTCCCCCGCGGCCGATCCCGTGTGCCCGCTCGCCGATGCGCTCGCGCTCACGGTGACGCCGGACAGGATGCCCTGGCGGCCGGCGGTCGTGACCTTGAAGACGGTGTCGTAGGGGTCCCAGCCGCCGAGCCCGCTGAGGGTGAGCACTCCGCCGGACTGGGACCACGAAATCGCCGCCCCGGTACGGAGGTTGGTGACGGAGGCGATGCGGTAGCCGTTGTCGCGGACGCGCAGGGTGCTGGTGCTGGGCGGGGTCAGGACGTGGATGTACTGGAGGTCGGGGTCGGTCCGGCTGATCGTGGTGACGCCGTGGGCGCCGTCGTTCCAGAAGCCGGGTTTGAGGCCGCCGTACATGTAGCCGCCGCCCTCGGTGCCGTGCAGGGATTCCCAGATCGGGTCGAGGTAGGAGTTCGCGAAGTTGTTGAAGGCGGCCTGATTGGCCGGGAACTTGCCGTTGACCTGGGCGGTTTCCGCCATCAGCGCCTTCACCGAGGAGCCCGTGTTGGTGACGAGGCGGCCGAGGGTGAGCATCCGGTCGACGGACGGGTCGGAGCCGTCGTACCACCAGGCGCCGGTCGACGGGAGCTTGAAGTCGGCTTCCGTCAGGCGGGGTTGTGCGGTGTATACAGCCTGCGGGTAGTCGTATGCGGGCGACATTCCGGTCTTCTGCTCATTACTGATCATGTCCATGATTGGCGTGTCTTCGTTGTTGTTGCTGAGCGTGTAGTTGGGGCGCTTCTGGTAGATCTGCTGGTAGAGGTCGTGGCTCTCCCAGTACGCGTTGTCGTTGTCGATCCAGAAACCGCCGAGGTCGGGATAGCGGTCCATGACCTCGAAGAAGTTGTCGTAGCTGAACTGCCCGAAGCCGTCGCGGGTGGTCAGGTCGACGCTCTGGCCCTTGTAGGCGGAGTAGGCGGCCGAGTCGAGCCACTCGTGGCCTCCGTCGGCGTGCCACTGGGGGTCGTCGGTCATGTAGAGGACGACCTTCATGCCCTTGGCCTTCGCGGCGGTGATCAGCTCGCCGAGGAAGTCCCGCTTGGTGGAGCAGGATCCGGGGATCTTCGACGGCCAGGGGCGGGCGTATCCGAGGCGGCTGTGGAAGGTCGCCAGTACGAGGTATTGCGTATGCAGTTTCCGGGCCTCGTTCACCCAGTAGTCGGGGGTCCAGCCGCCGCTCGTGACGTCGTTCTCCCAGGCGGTGCAACTGGTGTGGGCGGGCGCGGTGCGCAGGCCCCAGTGCAGGAAGAGGCCGCCGACGGAGCCGCGGAGGAAGTCCTGGCGGGGGTTCTCCAGGTCGAGGGGCCGGGCGGCCGTGGTGCCGCAGTTCTCCGTCGACCCCGTGCTCGACACCCGTGGCGCGCCGCCACCGCTCACGCAGTAGCCGTCGACGTCCTGGAAGCCCATGTCGTACGGCGAGTTGGAGCCGCGCTGCGCGGAGAAGCCCGTGAACCGGATGCCGCTCGCCGCGTTGGCGACGACCGCGGGCCGGCCGTCGTTCGCCGCGAACTTGACCGAGCTGTCGGTGAATTGGACGTTGTCGGCGTTGTGCAGATACCAGCCGTAGGCCGGCCGGGTGCCGATGGCCTTGGGGTTGTAGTCCTTGGGGTCGTTGCTCGGTACGCCGGTGGACATGGTGCCGTTGCCGCCGGGGACGGTGATGTCGACGTTCGTGAAGGTGATCCCGCTGATGCGGTGGCCGGTCTCGCCCCACAGCGTCGGGCTGAAGGAGGGGTTGTTGCCGGTGGCGGTGATGTTGTCGTAGGTGACATTGCTGATCGAACCGACGCCCGGACTGTTGCCGCAGCGCTTTCGGGTGCCGATCTTCTCCATGATCGGTGAGTGGACTCCGGTCATGGTGATGTCGCGGTAGTGGACGTCCGAGATCTTCGCGCCGTCCATGGAGACCATGCCGAGGCCGGACTTGTCGGCGCCCTCGATCCGGATCTTCTGGAACTGGTAGTCCGTGAAGTCGCCGCAGGTCTCGGAGCCGAACATGAGCGCGTTGCAGCACTTGGCCGACAGATACGAATCGCTCACCCGCACATGGCCGTTGGGGAGTTTGGCGCCGAGCGCGTAGTCGCTCTTGAAGACGAGGGCGTCGTCGTTCGCCTTGATGCTGGCGTTGGTGACGGTGACGTTCGTCGTGGAGATGATGTTCCAGCCGTCGCGGTCGCTCGCGGTGTCGATGGTCAGCCGGTCCGAGGTGACGTTCGTGCAGCCGTTGATGAGCGCGGCGAAGTGGCCGCCCCGGCGCAGGGTGAGGCCGTCGCCGATCCGGAGTCCGTCGCAGCGTGTCAGCGACAGGATCTTGTCGGCCTCGCCGGACTTGGGGTTGCCGGTGATCAGGTTGCCGAGCCCGTCGATGACCCCGCCACCGACGAAGCCGATGTTCGTGAGCCGGTCGCCGTAGATCATCGCGTTGTGGAAGTGGCTGTGCCCGTAGTCCTGGTACTGGTCGTTCGGGTTGGCCTCGGGGGCGTCGTAGGTGTCGGCGGACGAGCCCTGGATCGTGGCGCCGGTGTCGACCTGGAGCGTCACGTTGCTCTTCATGTGGATGGTGTTCTTGGACTTGTAGGTGCCGGCGGGGAACCGGACCGTGCCGCCGCCGGCCGAATTGGCCGCCGTGATGGCCTTGTTGACGGCGGGGGTGTCGTTGGCGGAGCCGTCGCCCTTGGCGCCGTAGTCGCGGACGTCGTAGACGGCGGCGGAACGACTCGGTGTCGCGGAAGGTGCCGCTGCGAGGGCCGAGGGGTGGGCGAGGCCGAGGACGACGGCGAACGCGAAGAACACGCTCGCCGCCCAACTCCGTTTGTACATCGGTGGTTTCATACGGGATCTGGTGGGGGGTTCCATGGAGCGTGCTCCTCACACGAGTTGGTAGCCGCGGAGACCGGTGAGCAGGAGGTAGGTGTCCTGCAGGGACCCGGAGGTGTCGCCGAGGGAGCGGTAGATGCCCCACTTGGGGCGGACCCGGTCGGCGAGGAAGGTGTCGACGCCGGTCCTCGACTCGTCGATCACGGTCGTGGAGCCGGACTTGAGGATCCAGCGCACCGAACCGGCCGTGCCGTTGCCGACCTTGATCTGGAAGTCGACGTCGGTCCAGCGGTCGTGCAGCGGATCGAGGTCGGTACGGCCGACCAGGACACCGGCGACGGGAAGGTTCAGCTCGATGGTCTGCACGCCGTTCACGCGCCGCAGGGACTGGACGACGATCGGCGAGGTGCCGTTGCCGGGCTGCTTCATCTGCATGATGTGCGTGAAGGTCGTGGTCGCCTTCAGGGAGCTGGGGATGTACATCGCATACGTGATCCGCCAGGTCTGCCCCTGGGTCCACCTGAGGTAGCTGCTGGTGCCGGTGCGCAGACCGGTGACCTCCTGGCGCTGCCGGTCGGTCGACGTGTCGCGGTCGACCGTATGCATGTTGAAACGCCAGTTGTTCCCGGTGGCGTAGATGTGCGGGTGCCCGGCCGGGTGCGAGTCGGCGCGGTCGTCCTCGACGGTCTCGAAGGCGCCGAGGCCGTCGCCGCTCGCGGTCGGCGCCCACTTCTGCTGCCAGGAGGCGGCGTGTGCGGGGGTGGCGGCGGACAGGCCGACCGCCGCGCCGGCGACTCCGCCGAGGGCGCTTCCGAGAACCGCCCTTCTGGACGCGCTCATGACACTAATCACCTCGCAGTTGTTCGTTCATGATCAGAAAGGCGCCCAGCCCGTGGAAGTCGTTCACGGCCCGGGTACGGGCGACGTAGTACGCGTAGTCGCCGACGTTGGTGCCGACGGAGATGTCCGAGAGTTCGGTGCGGCCGTCGGTGCCGACCGAGAGGCGCGCGAGGACGCCCTCGTAGCCGCGCCGGGCGACGTCGGCGAAGTGCCGGTCGAGATAGCCCTGTTGGGCACCGCGCGAGAGGGCGTAGGTGAACATGCTGGAGCAGGACGTCTCGGTCCAGTCGTCGCTGCGGGCACCCTTGTCCATGACCTGGAACCAGCGGCCGGTCGCCGGGTCCTGGTACTTCTCCAGCCCGGCCGCCAACCGGCGGAAGATGGCGAGGAGTTGGGGCCGCCGCGGATGGTCGGCGGGGAGTGCGTCGAGGACGTTCGTGACGGCCATCGCGTACCAGCCGACCGCACGGCACCAGTGTTCCGGAGCGAGTCCGGTGCCGGGGTCGGCCCAGCTCGCGGTGCGCGACTCGTCGTAGGCGTGCTTCAACAGGCCGTTCGCGACCTGGAGATGACTGCCGTAGACGTAGAGCTGCTTGGACGCCTCGTCGTTCGTGTAGGCGCTGTCGCCGAACTCCTTGCCGTACTCGACGAGGAACGGGTTCACCATGTAGACGCCGTCCGCCCAGAGTTGATGGGCGCGGCTGCTGCTGTCGGCGTGCCAGAAGCCGCCGTCGCTCGTGCGCGGATAGGTGTCGAGGCGGTCGCGGATCTTCTGGGCGGCCTTGCGGTAGCGGTCCTGGCCGGTCTCGTGGTGCAGGATCACCAGGAGGCGGCCGGCCTGCATGCTGTCGAGGCTGTTGAAGGACTGACCGATCGAGCCGTCGCTCTTCACGAAACGGTCGACGTAGCTCTTGATGTAGGCCAGGTAGCGGGCGTCGTGCGTGCGTCTGTACGTGAGGTACTGGCCGTAGAGGTAGAGGCCGACCGGGTAGGACCAGCCGCCGATCGTGCTCGGCGTGTAACGGGCCGTCGTGGAGTCGACCACGGCCACGGACCAGTCGGGCGCGGCGGCCGGACGGCTCGCCGCCACCGTCGTTTCGAGCGGCGGGACCGCTCCGGTCAGGGTGACGGTGGCGAGGGCTGCCGCGGTCAGGGCCGCTCGCAGTCGTCGGCGTCTCATGTTCCTCCCTTTCGAGTGGGGTCGGTTCGGGTGGCGTCGGGGCGGGCGGGCCCGACGGCTTCGGCGCGCTCGGGCGGAGTGCATGAGCGGAGTGCGTGGGGCCGTCGCCTCGGCCGCCATCGCTCTTGACCGACTGATCAGTTTGGTCGGGCGCGGAAACGCCCGGCCGCCCTCACCGGACGATGCGCCGTGCGGCCGTGGCGGACGAGGCCTTCACCACACCTTTTCATCCGATGTTTCCTGCATACGATGTTCCGTGTGGAGGATCCCGGGCAGTGTCCTGCTCATGCGCGCATACCTGCTCTCCTGGAGAGGGAGGGTCCTGAAGCACAGACAGGTGCTGGTGTTCACAGGGTTGTTCACATGGACGCACCACGTTCACGGACACGTCCGGTGGCGTGCTTCAGCGTCGCGGCACGACGGTCTGCGGTCAATGGTCCGGACCGAATAAGGTCGGATGCATTTCTCGCCAATCTTGAGCCGCCGGCACTGGACGACCGCTCGGTCCGGACGGATTTCGCCGTCAGGAATGCACCACGGCCCGTGATCGTTGACGATGGAGAGTACCCACCCGACGACTGAAGGATCGAGAGCTCGTGAGCAGCAAGGTCCCCCCGATCATCCTCAACAACGGTGTCGAGATGCCCCAGCTGGGCTTCGGCGTCTGGCAGGTGCCGGACGACGAGGCGGAGCGGGCGGTGGTCACGGCACTGGAGGCCGGGTACCGCAGCATCGACACGGCTGCGATCTACGGCAACGAAGAGGGCACCGGCAAGGCCATCGCCTCCGCCGGCATCCCCCGCGAGGAACTCTTCGTCACCACCAAGCTCTGGAACACCGACCAGGGGTACGACGCCACCCTGCGCGCCTTCGACGTGTCGCTGGCCAAGCTCGGCCTGGAGTACCTGGATCTGTATCTGATCCACTGGCCGACGCCGGCCCGGGACAAGTACGTCGACAGCTACAAGGCGTTCGAGAAGCTGCACGCCGACGGCCGGGTGCGCGCCATCGGCGTCTCCAACTTCGAACCCGACCACCTGGAGCGGCTGATCGAGCAGACCTCGGTCATCCCGGCGGTCGACCAGATCGAGCTGCACCCGCAGCTCCAGCAGCGGGCCGGGCGCGAGTACCACGCGGAGCAGGGCATCGCGACCGAGGCCTGGTCGCCGCTCGGCTCGGGCCGCGGTCTGCTGGAGGTCCCGGCGATCGTCGCCATCGCGCAGAAGCACGGCCGCACCCCGGCCCAGATCGTGCTGCGCTGGCACATCCAGCTCGGCAACGTGGTGATCCCCAAGTCCGTGACGCCGTCGCGGATCAAGGAGAACATCGAGGTCTTCGACTTCAGCCTGGACACCGAGGACCTCGCGGCGATCAGCGCGCTCAACGAGGACCGGCGCCTGGGTCCCGACCCGTCGACGTTCAACGCGGCCTGACACCAAGGCACTTGGCCTGACCCGCAAGCAGTACGAAGCGCCCCGGAGTCCGGCTCCGGGGCGCTTCTCGTCGCCTGGTCCGGAGCTTCGCGCCACTCGGTTCGTACCAGGGTCTTGACGCGGGCATGCCTATGGGCCACCTTGTTGCGCACCCGGTAAGGAAACTTTCCTAACAGAAGGGTCCCCCACAGTGCGCATCCGAACACTGACCCTCGCCGCGGCCTCAGGCGCCGCCCTGCTCGCCGCCGGAGTGCTCCCCGCGAGCGCCTCCTCCGGCGCCACCCCGAAGTCCGCCCAGGAGGGCACGGTCAGCGCGGCCGACCTGCTCTCCAAGGTGACGTCCTGCTCGCAGATATCGAACGGCAAGTACCGCACCGACGACGAGACCTCGGCCACCATCCCGGTCTGCGGCAAGAACGGCGCCGTGTTCTGGAAGGCCGACATGGACATCGACTGCGACGGTCAGCGCACCACGAACTGCAACGAGAACGCCGACCCCTGGTACCAGAACGACACCGCGTTCCACCAGTCCAACGGCAAGCCCCTGAAGGCGGATTCACTCCCGTACATCGTGGTGCCCAGCTCCAGCAGCATTTGGAAGTACTCCAGCTACGGCATCAAGGGCGGCGGCGTGGTCGCCGTGATCTACAACAACAAGGTCGAGTACGCCGTCGTCGGCGACACCGGCCCCACCAACATCATCGGCGAGGCCTCCTACGCCACCGCCAAGGCCCTCGGCATCGACCCCGACCCGGCGACCGGCGGCGCCGACTCCGGCGTGACGTACATCCTGTTCAAGAACTCGACGGTCTCCCCCATCGAGAGCCACAGCGCGGCGGTCACCTTGGGCAACCAGCTGGCGAAGACGTTCCTGCAGAACAACTAGCCTGCGGGTGAGGCCCGTTGCCACGAGGCCTGTTGTCGCAAGGCCCGTTGTCGCGATCGGCCGGTCGCGGCAACGGGCCTTTCCCTCGGGCGAGTTGGGGCGGCTACGTCAGTTGGGCTGTCCGATCGGCCGTACGACGACGGTGTTGATGTCGACGCCGGCGGGCTGGCGGATCGCCCACAGGATCGTGTCGGCGATGTGGTCGGCGGTGAGCAGCCGGCCGGGGGGCGGGCTGCCGTTGCCGTCCCAGAACGGGGTCTCCACCCGGCCCGGGGCGATCAGCGTCACGCCGATGCCGAACTCCGTGACCTCGCGCCGGGTGTTCTCGGCGAGACCGGTCATCGCCCACTTGGTGGCGCCGTAGATGTTGCCGGGCGTGTGCACGAACCCGGCGACGCTGCCGATCAGCACGATCCGTCCGTGTGTCTGCTTCAGCGCGTCGACGGACGCCCGGATCAGGAGGGCGGGACCGAGGACGTTGGTCAGCACCATCTCGGTCCAGCCGGCCGGGTCGCCCTCCGCGACCGAATCGTGCGTGGCGACACCGGCGTTGGCGACGACCGCGTCGAGCCGCCCGAACTGTTTGAGCGTCGTCTCGACGGCGGCCTGCACCTGGTCGTACTCGGAGGCGCTGCCGGGGATCGTCAACAGGCCCGCGGGATGTCCCAGTTGACCGGCGAAGGCGTGCAGCCGCTGCTCGCTGCGGCCGGTGACGGCCACCCGGCCGCCGGCACTGAGGAGTTGTCTCGCGACGGCCGCGCCGATCCCGCTGCCGCCGCCGGTTATGAGTGCGACGTGAGAGTTGTCGTTCATGGTGCTGTGGTCCCCCCGTGGGTCGGTGAACTCCGCATTTTCGGAAGGGCAGTTCATCACCTCGAGCACTCTTGAAGTCAAGCCGCCGAGTTCACGGGCCGTTCACACCGGCCGCACCGCCGTGTGCACGGTGTGCGCGGCGAGCACGAACACATCGGCGCGCCGGTGCACACCGGCCGGGTCCTGCGGGTCGACCAGCCGGTCGAGGGTGGACCGGTCCTCGGCGCCCAGGGCGTCGCCGTAGACGTCACGGACCCGGGTCAGCCAGGTCGCGACATAGGCGCGGACGCGGTCCGGGGCCGGGGCGGGCAGGTCGAGGAGGAAGCTGCGGCTGCCGGTGTACTTCAGGCCCGCCGAGGTCAGCAGGGCGGACCAGTCCTCGGTCTCGGTGACGGCGCCGGGGAGGTCGGCGCGCATCTGCGCGAACCACTCGGCCTCGATCGCGTCGATCCGCGCCTCCAGGCCCGGGCGGCCGATGCCGAAGTCGCGCGGCAGGAAACGGGAGGGCAGACCGCCCTCCATGATGGCGAGGGTGCCGCCGGGAGCGAGCCGCTGCGCGAACGCGGCGAGACCGGCGCGCTGGTCGCCGAGGTGATGCAGGCTGCGGCTGGCCCACAGCAGGTCGGCCGGGTACTCCAACTCGCCCAGCACATCCGGCAGTTCACCGGTCAGCGTGCCGAAGCGGTCACCGTAGCCCAGCCGCTCGGCGCGGGCCCTGGCCCGTTCCAGGAGCGGTCCGGAACCGTCCACCGCCACGACCCGGGCGCCCGGGAACGTCTCCGCGAACAGACCCGAGACCACACCCGGCCCGCTGCCCGCGTCGACGATCAGCCCCGGGTCGGTCCGCTCCTTCGCCAGCCACGCCATGGCCCGCTCGTACAGCGGCGCGAACAGCTCCGCCTGCGACTCCAGCAACGGGCCCATGACGGCCCAGTCGATGTCGGTGTGGTCGTGGCGGTGGTAACCCTGGGCGGGCTCGTGGCCCTGCTCCTGACCGGCGGGGTCGTTGTGGTGGGGGGCGTGCTTCTCGTCGTGCTCGTGCGCCATGGTGGTCAGCCTCTCGTCCGGGTGCCGCCAGCCTGCGCCGACGCACCGTCCGGGGGCCACTTCCGTTGCCGAAGCGGCAAAAACGGGGTGCGGAGAGGGGCGTCGTTCGCCGACCATGCCCCGTATGGACGACCTGCTGCTGGAACACTTCCTCGAAGACGGGTTCGTGAAGATCGCCGGCGCCTTCCCGCCGCGCGTCGCCGCGGACTGCGCGCGCCTGCTGTGGCGGGAGACGGGCTACGACCCCGACGACCCCGGCACCTGGAAGGACCCCGTGGTCTGGGTACCGGGCATGGGGCAGGGCCCGTTCGCCGCCGCCGCCAACTCCCCCGCCCTGCACGAGGCGTTCGACCTCCTGGTCGGCGAGGGACGCTGGGCGACGCGCTACGGCCTCGGCGCCTTCCCGTTGCGCTTCCCGCACCAGGACGAACCTGACGACGCCGGCTGGCACATCGACGGGAGCTACACCCCCGAGGGCGAGACCTGGTCGTACGTCAATCTGCGGTCGCGGGACCGGGCGCTGCTGATGCTGTTCCTGTTCAGCGAGGTCACCGAGGACAACGCCCCGACCCGCATCCGTGTCGGCTCGCACCTCGACGTACCGCCGCTCCTGGAACCGTACGGCGAGGCGGGGGTGTCCGGTCTGGAGATCGCCCCGCGCCTGGTCGAGGCCACCGCCCACCGCCCGCTCGCGTACGCCACCGGCAGCCCCGGTGACGTCTACCTGTGCCATCCCTTCCTGGTGCACGCGGCCCAGCCGAACCACGGCACCCGGCCGCGTTTCCTGGCGCAGCCACCGCTGGATCCGGTGGTCCCCTACGACCTGGACCGGTCCAACGGCGACTATTCGGCGGTGGAGTTCGCGATCCGCCGGGGGCTGTCCAAGGAGGGCTGACCCCCACGCCCCCGAAGGGGCGCGGGGAACCGCGCGACCAGCCCCCACCGACCGGCGGCTGAGAACCGGCCTACAGAGGCGGATACGCGTTCGCCATCAGCTGCTGGAACTGCGCCGAGAACCAGTGCCCGGACAGCGGGGCGTTCGGCAGCGCGCCCGACATGTTGTTGCCGTTGCGCGCGTTGCCCGTGTACGTCGGGTCGCACATGCGGTCGAAACCCTTGCCCTCGTCGTTGGCGATGGCCGTGCTGGAGCCGTCCGACTCACCCGGCGGCTTCATCCACACATAGGCGTCGATCCCGGTCGCGGGGGCGGCCTGCGGACGCTCGCCGAGACCGGCTCCGGACTGGTTGCACCAGTTCCCGACCTGGATCCGGCGGTCGTAGCGACCACCGTCGACGTACGTGTCCACACTGGTCGTCGCTCCGGGACCGGTGGGCCGGGCGGAACCGCCCCAGCCGTTCCTGGACGTGTCGATCAGCATGCCGATACCGGAGTTGAAGCCCACCGACACCAACTGGCTGCGGAACGCCTGGGCGTACGACAGCTCGTCCACGTAGCGGTTCCAGTCGACCCACTTGGACTGGCGCACGGAGACGCCGTTCACGCTGTCGTTGATGGTGAAGTTGTTCTCCTTCAGGGCGCTGTAGTTGGCCGTGTTGGTGATGAAGCCGGCCACGTCGTTCACGGTCGCGCCCTCGGCGTTGGCGGCCTGGTAGAAGAGGTTCGCGGCGGGGGCGAAGTTGTCGTCCCAGCCGAGCCAGCCGTGGTGGCCGGCGTCGATGTAGTTGTAGACGTTGGGGATCGCGCCGAGCTTGTTCAGCGCGTAGCCGACGCCCTTCACGTAGTTGCCGTTGGCCAGCATCGTGTCGCACTGCGGGGTGGCGGTGGCCTTGCTGCCCGTGTTGGTCACGAGGTTCGGCAGCGAGTCGATCTCGATCGTGGTGACGATCCGCAGCGAGGCGTACTTGCTGTCGGCGAGGATCGCGGCGATCGGGTCGATGAACTCGCTTTCGTAGCGCCCGATTTCGGTCGGGCCGAGTTCACCGTTGGAGGCGAGGGCCGCGCAGTCGCGCCCGGGCAGGTCGTAGACGACGAGCTGGACGACCTCCTGGCCGCTGCCCTTCTGGGCGAGCGCCGCGTCGAGGTGGGCGCGCAGACCCATGCCGCCGTTGACCCCGTTGATGGCGGCGATGCGGTCGAGCCAGACGCCGGTGGGCTGGTTGGAGATCCGGCTGCCGCCGGTCTCGGCGGCGGCCTTCGCCGACCACTCCGGGTTGACGTACACCTTGGCGCCCGCATACGGGTTGTCGACCCGGCCGCTGGGATCGCTGCCGCCACCGCCGCCTCCCCCGCCGCTGCCGTCGTCGACGTTGCAGGTCACGCCGTCGAGGGTGAAGGCGGTCGGGAGGGCGTTGGTGCCGCTGTAGGAGGCGTTGAAGCCGAAGCTGACCGAACTCCCGGTCGGCAGGCTCCCGTTGTAGGTCTCGTTGGCCGCCGTGACGGCGGTCCCGCTCTGGCTGATCTTCGCGTTCCAGCCGCTGGTGACCTTCTGGTTGCCGGCGTACGACCACCTCACGGCCCAACTCGACTTGGCTGCCGAGTTGTTGGTGATCGTGACGGCGGCGGTGAAGCCGGTGTCCCACTGGTTCTGCACCTTGTAGTCGACGCTGCACGGGATCGCGGCGATGCCGACGTCCGCGGAGGGGCCGGCGGCGACCGCCGTCCCCGAGGCCCCGGCGACGAGCACCAAGGCAGCGAGCAACGCTGTTCTGGTACGGCTCATGAGTGCGGGTTTCCTTGTCTGGTAAGGAAGTTGGTTGCGGGTGCTGTTGTGTGCGCTGTTCGATGTGCGCTGTCGGTGTGCGGGAGCGCCTATCCGTTGAGGGCGCGAAGGTGGTCGCGCAGCCCGATGCCGTACGCCGTGGGCGTACCGGCGTAGTCGGAGATCAGCGACGGACCGGCGGAACAGTCCCAGGTGTTCCAGGTCCAGCCGAGATACGAGAGCCCGCGGTCGTCGAACCACTTCATGACCTGGTCGACGAAGGCGTGCGAGCAGGTGTTCTCGCCGATCTCCCCTGCCACCAGCGGCACTTGGGCCGCGACGGGGGCAAGCGTGGAGTTCCAGCAGCTCTCGCTCGCGCAGGTGTTGAAGTTGTACACGTGGTACGCGGCGACGAGATTGCCGGCCGGATCGGTGGGCCTGTAGGCCAGCCACTGGCTGAGGTCGTTCGAGTACGCGAGGCCGCCCGCCATGATGACGTTCTTGGCGCCGGTCGACCGTACGGCGTCGACGAGATCCTGCATACCGGCGACTTCGTACCCGATGCCGGGGCAGGTGCCGCCGTCCCGCCAGCACTGCCACGCCTGGGTGGTCGTGGAGGTCGCGCGGTCCGGATACGGCTCGTTGAACAGGTCGAACGCGACGGCCTGGTCACCCTTGAAGGTGCCGGCGACCGAGGACCAGAACGACGGGGTGTACTGCGCGTCCGGCATCGGCTTCTGGCAGGTGGCGTGCACGTCGGAACAGCCCGCCGAGTTGCCGGTGTACTGGCCGTAGGTCCAGTGCAGTTCGACGATCGGCGTCATGCCGTGCGCCTCGACCTTCGCCACCAAGTCCTTTACCGCGGCGATGTAGTTGGCGCCCGCGTACTCGGGCTTGATGTTCGAAAGGCCCAGCCAGCACTCCTCGTTGAGCGGAATGCGGACCACGTTCGCCTTCCAGTCGGCGATCGCCGCGACGGCCGCGTCGTCCACCGGACCGTCCCAGATGCCGTAGCCCTGCACACACATGAACTCGCCGCCGGACCGGTTGACGCCCAGCAGACGGCGGTTGGTGCCGTTGGCGTCCACGAGCTTGTTCCCGGAGACGTGCAGTGCGGGTGCGGTGCCGCTGGGCGGCGGTGAGGTCGGAGGCGGCGAGGTCGGTGGTGTCGGCTCCGAATCGACGTTGCAGGTCGTGCCGTTGAGCTTGAACGCGGACGGTACGGCGTTGCTCCCCGACCAGTTGGCGAGGAACCCGGCGCTCACGCTCGCGCCGGTGCCGAGCGAGCCGTTCCAGCTCTCGTTGGTCGCGGTGACCGTCGTGCCGGACTGGGACCACTTGGCGTTCCAGCCCTGGGTGACCTTCTGGCCGCCGGAGAAGTCGAAGCTCAGGCTCCAACTGGTCACCGGTGCCATGTTGTTGGTGATCTGCACTGCGCCCTGGAATCCGGTGGCCCACTGGCTGGTGACCGAGTACGTCACCGTGCACGCGGGGGTGGCGCCGGACGCCGTGACCACCGGAACGACCATGGCCCCGACAAGGGCGGTCGCGCCGGCGACGGCTAAAAGGATTGAACGCGGGGGGTGTCGCATGAGCGACTCCTTGCAGGTCGGGCGCCTCCACGGACGCGTCGACTGACGGAATCGCTCCCACTGGTGTCCAGGAAGGTAGCGCCAAGTGACGGCAAAGGACAGGGGAGTCACAGACTTTCGCTGACTTTCCCTCAATCCACGCCTGTCGAATCATTTCGACTCCGTAAGCACCTTGACGCCTCTCACCCCCGTCCCCACGATGGGAGCGCTCCCACTGGTTCAAGGCTTGTTGCTGCTCCACCCCCACCCCTCCGAGCCGCAAGGAGGAACCAGCACATGCACCCCAGAAGGAGACGCCGTGTGACACGGCGACTGTGGACCGCCGTCGCGGCGGCCCTCGCACTTCCCGTCTCGATGCTCGCGACGGGCACAACTCCCGCCCAGGCGGCGACAGTTCAGTGCAGCGTGGACTACAAGACCAATGACTGGGGCTCCGGCTTCACCGCGGATCTGGCCCTCACCAACCGGGGTACGGACGCGATCAACGGCTGGACCCTGACGTACGCCTACTCGGGCAACCAGAAGCTCAGCAACGGCTGGAACGGCACCTGGTCCCAGTCCGGCAGCGCGGTCACGGTGACGAACGCGTCCTACAACGGGACGATCGCCGCGGGCGCGGCCGTCTCGACCGGCGCGCAGTTCAGCTACAGCGGGACGAACACCGCGCCCACCTCGTTCGCGATCAACGGCACCACCTGCGCCGGCGCCCATCAGCCGCCGATCACGGTGCTGACCAGCCCGAGCGCGGGCGCGATCTACACCCAGGGGGCCGCGATCCCGCTCGCGGCGACCGCGGCGGCGGCCGACAACGCGACGATCAGCAAGGTCGAGTTCTACGACGACACCACGCTGCTCGGCACGGACACGACCTCGCCGTACTCGTTCTCGACCTCTGGTTTGACCGTGGGCAGTCATTCACTGGTGGCGAAGGCGTACGACAGCCTGGGCGCGTCCGGAGCGTCCACGCCGGTCGGCATCACCGTCGCCTCGGGACCCGCGATCGTGGCCTCGCCGACCCAACTGGGCGTCCAGCAAGGCAAGTCGGGCACATACGCGGTGTCGCTGTCCTCGCAGCCGTCGGCGAACGTGACGGTCACAACGGCCCGCGCGGGCGGCAACACGGGGCTGTCCGTCACCGGCGGCGGGACGCTCACGTTCACGCCGTCGAACTGGAACACCGCACAGACGGTGACCGTCACGGCCGACGCGTCCGGCACCGGTTCGGCGTCCTTCGACTCGACGGCGACGGGGTTCACCAAAGCGACGGTCACGGTGACGGAGCTGGCGGCGGCAAACGCGTACGACGCCCGCTTCCTCGACCTCTACGGGAAGATCTCCAACCCGGCGAACGGCTACTTCTCCCCTCAGGGCATTCCCTACCACTCGGTGGAGACCCTGATCGTCGAGGCGCCGGACCAGGGGCACGAGACCACGTCGGAGGCGTACAGCTATCTGCTGTGGCTCCAGGCCATGTACGGCAAGGTGACGGGCGACTGGTCGAAGTTCAACGGCGCCTGGGCCCTCATGGAGAAGTACATGATCCCCACCCACGCCGACCAGCCGACCAACTCCTTCTACAACGCGTCCAAACCGGCCACCTACGCACCCGAGCTGGACACCCCGAACGAGTACCCGGCGAAGCTCGACACCTCGGTGTCGGTGGGATCGGATCCGATCGCCGGTGAACTGAAGACTGCATACGGTACGGACGATGTCTACGGTATGCACTGGCTGGAGGACGTCGACAACACCTACGGCTACGGCGACACACCGGGCGGCGGGTGCGAGGCGGGACCGGCGGCGAGCGGGCCGTCGTACATCAACACCTTCCAGCGCGGACCCCAGGAGTCGGTCTGGGAGACGGTGCCGCAGCCCACCTGCGACGCCTTCAAGTACGGCGGCAAGAACGGCTACCTGGACCTCTTCACCGGTGACTCCTCCTACGCCAGGCAGTGGAAGTACACCGACGCTCCCGACGCCGACGCGCGGGCCGTGCAGGCCGCGTACTGGGCCGACACCTGGGCCAAGGAACAGGGCAAGGGCGCCGACGTCTCCGCGACCGTCGGCAAGGCGGCCAAGATGGGCGACTACCTGCGCTACGCCATGTACGACAAGTACTTCAAGAAAATCGGCAACTGCGTCGGACCGTCCACCTGCCCGGCCGGCACCGGCAAGGACGCCTCCGACTATCTGCTGTCCTGGTACTACGCCTGGGGCGGCGCGAACGACACCAGCGCGGGCTGGGCATGGCGCATCGGGTCCAGCCATGTGCACGGGGGCTATCAAAACCCCCTGGCCGCCTATGCGTTGAGCTCGAACGCGGACCTGAAGCCCAAGTCCGCTACAGGCGCTGCGGATTGGGGTACCTCGCTGACCCGGCAGCTGGAGTTCTACCGCTGGCTGCAGTCGAGCGAGGGTGCCATCGCCGGTGGGGCGACAAACAGTTGGCAGGGGCGGTACGCGAGTCCGCCGGCCGGGACGTCGACGTTCTACGGCATGTACTACGACCAGCAGCCCGTCTACCACGACCCGCCGTCCAACCAGTGGTTCGGCTTCCAGGCGTGGTCGATGGAACGGGTCGCCGAGTACTACCAGCAGACGGGAAACGCGAGCGCGAAAGCCGTCCTCGACAAGTGGGTGGCGTGGGCGCTGTCCAAGACCACCATCAACCCGGACGGCACGTATCTGATCCCCTCCACCCTCCAGTGGTCAGGCCAGCCCGACACCTGGAACGCGTCAAGTCCCGGGACCAATACGGGACTTCATGTCACCGTCGCCGACTACACGAACGACGTCGGCGTGGCCGCCGCGTACGCCAAGACGCTGACGTACTACGCCGCGAAGTCCGGTTCCGCCGCGGCGAAGACGACGGCGAAGGCTCTTCTCGACGGTATGTGGAACAACTACCAGGACAGTCTGGGCATCGCCGTTCCGGAGACCCGCACCGACTACAACCGGTTCAACGACAGTGTGTATGTGCCGAGCGGGTGGAGCGGGACGATGCCGAACGGGGACGCGATCAACTCCGCTTCCACGTTCGCCTCGTTGCGGTCCTTCTACAAGAACGATCCGGCGTGGTCGAAGATCCAGAGCTATCTGGCGGGCGGGGCCGCGCCTGTCTTCACGTATCACCGGTTCTGGGCACAGGCGGAAGTCGCGTTGGCCATGGGGTCGTATGCGGAGCTTCTTGAATAGCTGCGCTTGTCGGGTGGTTCTTTGGCTGCGGGTCCGTTGTGGCTGGTCGCGCCCCGCGGCGGAACCGCAAATCGATACTGCCCCGCGCCCCTGAGGGGCGCTGCCGCCGGGCGGCCCCTACCCGCACTGGGGGTCGCCCGGTCCGCCGGTGAGCAGGTTGCCGTATCTTCCGGCCAGTTCGGCGACCGTGCGGGTGATGCGGTCGCGGAGTTCGGGTGGTGAGAGGACCTCGATGTCCGTGCCGAGGCTCAGGAACTCGCCGTGTGCGTGGTCGATGGACTCGATGGGGACCGACATCAGGGTCCAACCGTCGGGCTCCGGCCGTCCGGTGAGGGGGACCGCCCGGGCGAGGGTCGCGCCGGGGGCGAGCCGGACCACCGCCTCGCTCCGGTAGAGGCGGTCGTGGAAGTCGCGTTGGTGGGCGGTCCAGTACGCGGCGAGGTCGAAGTCGTCCGGGCGGGTGAACTCCTCGGCCGAGTCGGGGTCGGAGGTGGTGAGTGCGAGGATCTGGTCGACGCGGAAGGTGCGCGGGCCGGGACCGGCCACGACATACCAGCGGCCCGCTTTCAGGACCAGGCCGTACGGCTCCAGTCGGCGTTCCACGTCGGTCGGCTCGCGCCAGCGGCGGTAGACGGCATACAGAACACGGTTGTTCCATACGGCGTCGGCGACTGTATGCAGGAACGGTGTCTCGTCGGCGTCCGCGTACCAGCCCGGCGCGTCCAGATGGAACCGGCCGCTGATCCGGTCGGCGTGTTCGCGCAGTTCGGCCGGCAGGGCCGCGCGGATCTTCAGCTGGGCGGCGGCCAGGACCGGGCCGAGGCCCAGTTCGGCGGCCGGTCCCGGCACCCCGGCGAGGAACAGGGCCTCGGCCTCGTCCGTGGTGAGGCCGGTCAGGCGGGTGCGGTAGCCGTCGAGAAGGCGGTAGCCGCCGGCGTGGCCCGCGTCGCCGTACAGCGGGACACCTGCCGCGCTCAGTGCCTCCACGTCCCGGTAGATCGTGCGGACCGAGACCTCCAGTGCCTCGGCGAGCTGGGCGGCGGTCATCCTCCCCCGGGTCTGGAGCAGGAGCAGGATCGAGAGGAGTCTGCTGGACTTCACTGCCACAGGATGTCAGTGAAGTGGTCCTAGCGTCCTGTCATGCCTTTCACGGAGAAACTGCTGACCGTGCCACCGCCGATCGAGGTGGCCGGGCGGCGCGTCAAGCGCTACCACGTCACCGCCGACCCGGCCGGGATCGCGCCCGAGGTGGAGGCGGCGGCATACGCGATCCTGCCGAAGCTGCTGCCCGAGCCGGACGGCACTCCGCCGGCCACGTTCGTCGTCCTGCACCGGGGCGGTGACGACGGTGCCTATCTGAACGCGTACAGCTGGGTGTGGGACAACGTCCTGCACTTCCGGGGCGCGTCGGCGGGCCAGCCGGTGCTCGGCTGCCCCGACCTCGACCCCACCCACTTCGTCACACCCGACCTGCCGTGGATCGGCTGCGTCTGGGAGTTGCCGCCGATCCTGCACGAACGGGACGCCTGGGTACGGCACCTCCTCGCGCCCGAAGTACCGGACCTCGACGCCTACTTGGCGGACTCCCTGCCCGCCGGAACCACGGGAGACCGCTCATGAGCAGCCCGCGCGACTTCGACTTCCTGCACGGCGACTGGGAGGTCGTGAACCGTCGTCTCACCGAATTCCTCCAACCCGGCAGCGGCTGGGAGGAGTTCACGGGGTTCAGTCGTTGCCGGTCGCTCTTCGACGGCGCCGCGAACGTCGACGAGATCGACATGCCGTATCTGGGATCGAAGGGGCTGACCCTGCGGCTCTTCGACCGGGAGACCGAACTGTGGTCCCTGAACTGGTCGTCGAGCCGCAGCGGCAAGCTGTTCCCGCCGGTGACGGGCGGGTTCGAGGGCGGCCGGGGCGAGTTCTACGGCGACGACACACACGGCGGAAAAGACGTGCGGGTGCGGTTCGTGTGGTCGGGGGTCTCCGCGAGCGGCGCGCGCTGGGAGCAGGCGTTCTCGGTGGACGACGGGGCGAGTTGGGTGACGAACTGGACGATGGACTTCACCCGGCCGAAGGCTTCCTGAAGGCCAGGATCGTGAACTCGGGGTCAGCGCGCGGCCGTTCCTGGTCGGGCAGCGACTCCAGTCGCTCGACGAACCGTTCGGTGAGCGGTTCGCCGGGCGGCAGCATGGTGAACCAGCCGCGTCGCAGGTCCGCGGTGGTGCTGCGGGGGCTGCGGCCCTGGCCGTGGCCACGGAAGCGGGCCGTGCCTGCCGGGTGCAGGCCCTGCTCGGCGGCGTAGGCGCGAACGTGGTCGGAGTGGTCCTGGGCGGGGCGGCGGGGGCGCGGGGCGAGGACGGCGTCGATGTCGCTGCCGACGTCGTGGGCGGCGGCCTTGTCGACCGTGGTGATGTACACCCCGCCCGGTCGCAGCACCCGCGCGCACTCCGCGATGATCGCCCGGGCGTCTTCGGGACCCGCCACGAGATGCAGCAGCCAGATGGTGGTGACGGCGTCGAACACCCCGTCGGGGAAGGGAAGTTGGCGGCTGTCCGCGAGGAGTACGGCGCCGGGGAGCCGGGTCGCCGCCGTACGGACCATGGCGGGTGCGGCGTCCAGGCCGCTGACCCGCAGGCCGGGGCGGGCTGCGGCGAGCCGGCGGGTGACGATGCCGGTGCCGCAGGCCACGTCGAGCAGGGCGCGGGCAGCCTTCGGGACGAGGCCGAGTACGGCTTCGGCAGCGGCGGCGGCCCGGGGCTCGCCGCCGCGTGTCGCGTCGTAGGCGTCGGCTTCCTTGTCGTAGTCGAGCACGCGCTGTCGCTCCTAACCGTCCCGTGCGGTCAGGCCGCGCCGTGTCCGGGTGCCAAGTCCTCGACTCTGCGGGCGAGTTGGAAGTCGAGGTCGGTGATCGCGCCGCCGACGCTGTGGGTGTTCACGGCCAGGGCGACGGTGTTGTAGCCGAGGGTGAGGTCGGAGTGGTGGTCGAGTTCCTCCTGGACCTGGGCGATGTGGACGACCATGGCGGTGGCCGCGAAGTGGGTGCCGAGCCGGTAGGTGCGGGTGAGGCGGTCGGCGTCGGCGGACCAGCCCGGGAGTTCCGCGAGGCGGTCCTCGATCTCCTTCTGCGACAGCGGTGCGACGGCCATGGCCTGGGTCCTTCCTCGGGGTCGGGTTCCTCTTCGGCCACTTCAGCGTGCCACAGGCGGCGGGCTGCGTGCCTGGTCAGACGAGTTCCCCCGGGTGAGTCCGGTACGCGGCTCCCCCGGACGGGTTCCCGGTCCGTTCACGGGCGGGCCGCTTCGACTACGGTCGTGCGTATGACCATCGTCGCAACCGGCACCGGCACCGGCACCGGCACCGGCACCTCCGCGGGCAAGGGTGTCGGGCCGTTGCTGCGTGCCTGGCGGGAGCGGCGGCGGGTCAGTCAGCTGGAGCTGGCGTTGCGGGCCGATTCCTCGGCGCGGCACATCAGCTTCGTGGAGACGGGGCGGTCGCGGCCGAGCGAGGAGATGGTGCTGCGGCTGGCCGAGCACCTGGAGGTGCCGGTGCGGGAGCGCAACTCCCTGCTGCTGGCGGCCGGTTACGCCCCGCGCTATCCGGAAACCCCTTTGGACGACCCGGCGTTGGGCGCGTTGCGCGAGGGTCTGGAGCGGCTGATCCAGGGCTACGAGCCGTATCCGGCGCTGGTGGTGGACGCGACCTACACGGTGGTCGCGGCGAACCGGGGCATCACCATGCTGCTCGACGGCGTACCGGAGTCCCTGCTCCAACCGCCCCTCAACGCCATGCGGTTGACGCTGCACCCCGAGGGACTGGCGCCCCGCATCCGCAATCTGGGTGAGTGGCGCGGGCATCTCCTCGCGCAGATGGAGCGGCAGATCGCGCTGCACCGGTCCGAGCCGCTGCGGGCACTGTACGAGGAGGTCGCCGCGTATCCGGTGCCGGAGGCGGCCGGCGACGAGGCCGAACCGGCCGGTTCCGTACCGTACTTCGCGCTGCCGATGCGGATCGAGCACGAGGGCCGGGTGCTGTCGTTCGTCTCCTCGATCTCCACGTTCAACACTCCGATGGACGTGACGGTCTCGGAGCTGGCGATCGAGACGTTCCTCCCGGCCGATCCGGCGACGGCCAAGTACCTGCGTGAGCGCGGAGACTGACGGATGATCATCCCTGAACCGCTGAGACAATGGCCGGAACATGGCACACTGCCCCCAGACTTCGGCGCGTATGGGGAGGCGTGGCGTGAGTGAGCGGCGGCCCGCGCCCACCGTGGGCCAAGTAGTGCTGGGCAGAAGGCTCCAGGAGTTGCGCGAGGCGGCCGGCATCAAACGCGAGGAGGCCGCGCAGGTCCTGCGGGTGGCTCCGGCGACCGTACGGCGGATGGAGATGGCCGAGGTCGCGCTGAAAGTGCCGTATGTGCAGGTGCTGTTGAGCACGTACGGGGTCTCCGACGAGGAGGCGGACTCGTTCGTCGCGCTCACCGAGGAGGCGAACCAGCCGGGTTGGTGGCAGCGGTTCCACGACGTGCTGCCGGAGTGGTTCAGCCTCTATGTGAGCCTGGAGGGCGCGGCCGGGCTGATCCGGTCGTACGAACCGCACTTCGTGCCCGGCCTGTTGCAGACCGAGGACTACGCGCGTGCCGTGATGGAGGCCGGGACGATCGGGCAGAACGGTCCGGAGACCATCGAGCGGCATGTGTCCCTGCGGATGGCGCGCCAGGGGCTGTTGGAGCGGGACAATCCGCCGCACCTTTGGGTGATCATGGACGAGACGGTGTTGCGGCGTCCGGTGAGCATGCGCGGCGAGGTGATGCGCGAACAGCTGGACAAACTCCTGGAGTTCGGCGAGCGCGACCGGGTCACGCTCCAGGTCGCGGAGTTCGAGAACGGCCCGCACCCGGGGACGTACGCCCCGTTCTCGCTGTTCCGTTTCGCCGAACCGGAGCTGCCCGACATGGTGTTCACCGAGTATCTGACCGGTGCCCTGTATCTGGACTCCCGTACCGAGGTCTCCGCGCATCTGGAGGTCCTCGACCACATGACGGCGCACGCCGCGTCCGCACAGCGCACCAAGAAGATCCTGCGGGACTACCGCGAGACCTTCTGAGCACGGCCCGCACACAGCACGCTTCCCGGCACAGCACCCGGCACACCGACCCGAACTCCCGAGGAGACGACACCGCATGACCGGATCCGAAGCCGCGCCCACCCGTATCGACACCAGCCGGCCGCATCCGGCGCGGGTGTACGACTGGTGGCTCGGCGGCAAGGACAACTACCCGGTGGACGAGGAGCTCGCGCGCCGGATCCTCGCCTCGGACGGCACGGCGGTGCGCGGGGCGCGGGCCAACCGCCGGTTCATGCACCGGGCGACGCGGACCGCCGCCGAGGCCGGGATACGCCAGTTCCTGGACATCGGCACCGGTATCCCCACCGAGCCGAACCTTCACCAGGTGGCGCAGAGTGTCGCCCCGGACGCGAAGGTCGTGTACGCGGACAACGACCCGATCGTGCTGCGGCACGCGGAGGCGCTGTTGCACGGCGCGCCCGAGGGCAGCACCGAGTACGTGCACGCCGACGTCCGCGACCCGGACACCATCCTGCGGCTGGCCGGCGAGACCCTCGACTTCACGCAGCCGGTCGCGCTGTCGCTGGTCGCGCTCACCCACTACCTGGGTGACGACCCCGACGGCGACGACGTGTACGGCCTCCTCAAGCGGTACGTCGACGTCCTCGCCCCGGGCAGCTACCTGGTGCTGTCGCAGGTCACCCCGGACCTCATCCCCGAGGCCATCGCGAAGGCCGCCGAGCACTTCCGGCGCAGCGGGACCCCGTTCTACCCGCGCTCGCTGGCCGAGTTCTCGCGCTTCTTCGACGGCCTGGAGCTGCTCGGCCCGGGGGTCATCTCGGTCTACGGCTGGCGGCCGGAGCCGGAGGACGTGGCCGCCCAGGCGGAGGGCGTCGTCCCGGTCTACGGCGGGGTGGCCGTCAAGCACTGACCCTTACGCCCGCGGGCTCCTGCCCTGCACGTCCGCGGGTTCTGACCCGTACGGCTGCCGTGAACGGGTGCGCTCCCCTGCCCCGCCCTAGGTTCGACACCACGGGCGAGCAAGGGAGCGCAGGTGACGGACACGCGGATACCGCACACCGGGCCGGCCAGGGGCCGTGAGACAGACGCGGAATATCGCATACAGGATCCTGTAGCCACTTGGGGCGAGGTAGTCGAACCCGCCGCGGCACGTGTCCGGGCGATGGAGGCCTGATGCCCTCGGACGCCGTGCTGTACCAGGCCGCCGCACTCTGCCTGACCTACCCGGACGATGACTTCCGCGCCCGGCTCCCGCTGCTGCGCGAGGCCGCCCCGCAGCTGCGGGAGTTCGTCGACCACGCCGCCCTCACCCCGCCCCGGGAACTCGCCGCGCACTACGTGCAGGTCTTCGACTTCGAGAACCGGTACAGCCTGTACCTGAGTCGGTGGCACGACGGCGACACCCGGCGGCGCGGTATGTCCCTGGTCCGCTTCGAAGAGCTGTACCGCGCGCACGAGTTGGAGTTCACCGGCGAGGAGCCGCCCGACTACCTGCCCGCGGTCCTGGAGTTCACCGCCCGCACCGGCGACCTCCACCTCCTCTCCGAGTACCGAGGCACGCTGGACCGACTCCGCGCCCGGCTGGCCGACTTCGGCACGCCGTACGCCTCCGTCCTGGACGCCGTGTGCGCCACCCTGCCGGCCGGGACCGGCGGGCGGACCGTGAGCTAGGCCGCGCCGCCCTTCGCCTCGCGTTCGTCGTCGACGATCTCCGCGTCGACCACGCCTTCCTCCTCCTGGGGTGACGTGTGTTCCGTGGGGGTCTCCGGCTGCTCCGTCGGGGACTCCTGGGCGGCCTGGGCGTACATGGCCTGGCCCATGCGCTGGCTGACGGTCGCGAGGTTCTCGACGGCGGCACGCAGCTCGGCGGTGTCGGACTCGCCTTCCAGGAGGGTCTTGACCTGGGTGGCCGCCGCCGCGACCTCGGACTGCGTGTCGGCCGGGATGCGTTCCTCGTTCTCGCGGACGAACTTCTCGGTCTGGTAGACGAGTTGTTCGGCCTGGTTGCGGGTCTCGGCGGCCTCGCGGCGCCTGCGGTCCTCGTCGGCGTACTGTTCGGCCTCGCGCATCATGCGGTCGATGTCGTCCTTGGGGAGCGCGGAGCCGCCGGTGACGGTCATCTTCTGCTCGCGGCCGGTCGCCAGGTCCTTGGCCGAGACGTGCATGATTCCGTTGGCGTCGATGTCGAAGGCGACCTCGATCTGCGGGACGCCGCGCGGGGCCGGCGGCAGGCCGGTGAGGTCGAAGACGCCCAACTTCTTGTTGTACGCGGCGATTTCACGTTCGCCCTGGTAGACCTGGATGCCGACCGAGGGCTGGTTGTCGGTGGCGGTGGTGAAGATCTCCGAACGCCGGGTCGGGATGGTCGTGTTGCGTTCGATGAGCTTCGTCATGATGCCGCCCTTGGTCTCGATGCCCAGGGACAGCGGGGTGACGTCGAGGAGCAGGACGTCCTTCACGTCGCCGCGGATGACACCCGCCTGGAGGGCTGCGCCGACGGCAACGACCTCGTCGGGGTTGACGCCCTTGTGCGGATCCTTGCCGGTGAGTTCCTTGACGAGGTCGGTGACGGCGGGCATCCGGGTCGAGCCGCCGACGAGGATGACGTGGTCGACGGCGGAGAGCTTGACGCCGGCGTCCTTGACCGCCTGGTGGAAGGGGGTCTTGCAGCGGTCGAGGAGATCGGCGGTGAGTTCCTGGAACTGGGCGCGGGTCAGCTTCTCGTCGAGGTGCAGCGGTCCGTCGGCGGAGGCGGTGATGTAGGGGAGGTTGATCGTGGTCTCGGCGGCCGAGGAGAGTTCGATCTTCGCCTTCTCGGCGCCCTCGCGCAGCCGCTGGAGCGCCATCTTGTCCTTGCCGAGGTCGATGCCGTACTGACCCTGGAACTTCTTGACCAGGTACTCCATGACCCGCTGGTCCCAGTCGTCGCCGCCGAGATGGGTGTCGCCGTTGGTGGCCTTGACCTCGATGACGCCGTCGCCGATCTCCAGGAGGGAGACGTCGAAGGTGCCGCCGCCGAGGTCGAAGACGAGGACGGTCTGTTCCTCGCCGCGGTCGAGGCCGTAGGCGAGGGCGGCGGCGGTCGGTTCGTTGATGATCCGCAGGACCTTGAGGCCCGCGATCTCGCCGGCCTCCTTGGTGGCCTGGCGCTGGGAGTCGTCGAAGTAGGCGGGGACGGTGATCACCGCGTCGGTGACGTCCTCGCCGAGGTAGGCCTCCGTGTCCCGCTTCAGTTTCTGCAGTACCCGCGCGGACAGCTCCTGGGCGCGGTACCGCGTTCCGTCGATGGTTCCCGTGTCCGGGAACCGCCAGTCGGTGTTGCCCATGTGGCGTTTCACCGAGCGCGCGGTGCGCTCGATGTTGGTCACCGCCTGCCGTTTGGCGACCTCACCGACCAGTACCTCGCCGTTCTTGGCGAAGGCCACCACCGAGGGTGTGGTCCTCGCTCCCTCGGCGTTGGCGACGACCGTCGCCTCTCCGCCCTCCAGTACCGCGACCACCGAGTTCGTGGTCCCCAGATCGATCCCGACCGCTCGTCCCATAGCCGTCCCCTTCCGCCAGGCGCTGCCCGATCTCCAGCACAAAACTTGAGTGGCGGAAAGTCAATGCCGCACCCCTTTTCCGGGTGCGGCATCGAGGTGGGAGAGGGGGCCGGAGTCAGGCGGATTCGACCGTCAGCGTGATCGTCGTACCCGCAAGCGCCTGGCTGACCGGGCAGTTCTTCTTGGCGTCCTCGGCGGCGGCCGCGAAACCGGCCTCGTCCAGGCCGGGGACCTCGCCGCGGACGGTGAGGTGGATGCCGGTGATGCCCTCGCCGGGCTGGAAGGTGACGTCGGCCTTGGTCTCCAGGCGGGTGGGCGGGGTGCCCGCGCCGGTGAGGCCGTGCGACAGCGCCATGGAGAAGCAGCTGGAGTGGGCGGCCGCGATCAGTTCCTCGGGGCTGGTCTTTCCGTTGGCCTGCTCGGCGCGCGACGCCCACGTCACCGGCTGCACACCGATGCCTGACGAGTCGAACGTGACCTCGCCGCTGCCCTTGATGAGTTCGCCTTCCCAGACGGTGTGTGCGGTGCGCGTGGTTGCCACGGTGATTCCTTTCGACGCGGATGTCGTTCGGGGCCATCCGATCACATTCCGGTTCAGCGCACCCGGAAGACCGGCCCACGCGGGGTGAACGGCAGGCGAGCGCCTTGTGGAATCAGATAGGCGTGCTCGCGCCGCACCCGCAGTACGTCGCACCAGCCGTCGGTGATGACGAGGACGGGCGCCCCCGGCGGGAAGTCGTCGGCGCGCTGCAACAGGTCGATTCCGGGCTGCAGTACGGTCCCGCCGCGCCCGTGCACCCGCACCCGGCCCGCGATGTCGGTGACCGGCACATAGCCCGCGTCGTGCGGGGCCGCGTCGCAGAACACGACCCGGGCCGCCGGTACGTCACGGGCCTCGGCGTACGAGGCGATCGCGCCCAGTGCCTTGCCGAGGAGGGTGCGGTCCATGGAGCCGGAGGTGTCGAGGACGACACCGAAGGTGCAGCGGGCGACCTCCTCCGGCGGGAAGTACCGCCCGGCGCGCGGGATGTCGGGGGTGGAGGACTGGCGGCGCGAGGGACGGGCGTACGACCGTACGGGCTCCGGTCTGGGTACGAACTCGTCGAACCAGCGGACGAGTTGGGCGTCCCAGGGCAGCGGCGGGTGGCTGAGCGCGCGGATCTCCTCGATCAACCCGCCAGGCAGGAAGCCGCGTTCGTGCTGCTGGTGCAGGTCCAGGCCGCGGGCGAGGCCGCGCCGGTAGAACTCGTCGAGGTCGACGTAGTCGCGGGGGCTGCCGAGCGGGCCGCCGAGGATGTCGCCGGTGCCCTTGCCGCGCAGGGTGGCCAGGCGGCGGGTGCGGCGCAGGTCGGCGGTGATCCGGTCGTAGACCTCCTCGGCGGAGAGGTCCTTCAACTCCGGGTCGTACAGCAGGCCTTCGGGCATGGTGCCGATGTCCATCTCGCGCAGCCAGCCGTTGATGACGTAGTCGGCGGCGACGTTGAAGAGGAACGGGTCGCGGGTGCCGCAGCGGTCGCCGTGGCGCAGCGCGGCGTGCAGCATCTCGTGGGCGAGGACGAACCGCCATTCCTCGTCGTCGAACTGGCGCAGCGGGTTGATGTAGATCTCGGCGGCCTCGGTGTCGACGGCGGCGACGGAGATGCCGTGGGCGCGGGCGAGTTCGGCGTCGGCGACGAGGGTGATGCCGGCGGCGATGCCGCCGAGCAGCGGGTAGTTGGAGACGAACCAGCTCAGTGCGCGTTCCCAGGGCCGCAGCCGGGTGGGGCCGCCGTACATCGACTCGCGGCGGCCGCCGGCGAGGTCCATGGCGACGGACATGGTCCGGGTGAGGGCGCTCGCGAAGGCGATCTGCCAGTCCACGGGCTTCCCGGGCCAGCCGTGCCACGGTACGAGCACCTGGTCGGGGTCGCTGCCCGCCGTACCGCAGTGTTCATAGGCGGCCGGGATGCCGCCCTGGCGCCAGCGGGCCGCGAGCTGCTCCTCGTCGCCCGCGGGGTAGGCGGCGGGCAAGTCCTCGGGGGTGCGGCCGACGGGAAAGGTGAGCAGGAAGCGGTTGACGACGACGCAGCGGGCGGCGAGGTCGAAGCGGTCGGGCTGTTCGCGCTCGCCGTTGGCGCCGGGGACGTGGCCGAAGCCGAGGTGGATGAGCGCGTGCGCGATCGACCAGGCCCATTCGGCGGGTTCGGCGAGCCGGGTGGGGTGCGCGTGGAGATACCCGTTGGAGTTGACCAGCACGAGCCCGTCGCGGGGCGCGGCCCGGCACTCCTCCTCCCGGCACAGCTCGAAGTCGATCGCGGCGAGCGCGGGGTTGGCCCACACGAGTTTCAGCCCGGCCGTGAACGCCTCGGTCGCCGGGTCGGGCTTCTTCTTCTCGGGGTCCTTCTTGCGGGTACGGCTCACGGCGCCGCCTCCGGCACGGGGGACATGCGCAACTCCCGTGCCCACAGCGCCGGTTCGCGCGTGCCCCTCATCGCCGCGCCTCCACCAGCCGGGGCATGTCCCGGGCCGCCTCCACCAGGAACCAGGCCGGGAGGACCGGGTTGCCGTCGTCGTCCGAGGCGATGACGCTCTGCGCCACCTCGACGGAGATCTCGGCGAGTTGGACGAGGAGGGACTTGGCGCGGTACGCGGTCTGGCGGCCGTTCGCCGACAAGTGCTCCTTGCTGGCGGGGAGTTCCTTGATGAGGCGGCCCCGGAAGGACTCGGCGAGGTAGTACAGGAGGTCGCGGTCCTCGGTACGGTTCGGCCAGCGGGCGTCGCCCTTGAGGACGGCCTCGATGCCGAAGCGGCTGCGCACGATCTTGACGTAGCCGCAGAACGCGACCGCGTGGGCGGGCGTCAGCGTGCCGTGCGCGATGACCTTGAGGGTGTACTCGTCGAGGTCGGGCCCGAAGGAGCCCAGCGCGTCGGAGAGCATGTGCCAGGAGCGGGGCGTGGAGAAGGGCTCCTCGGTCTTCGGCGGCTTGGACCACAGGTGGTCGGGGCGGTCGGTGAGGTGGTCGAGGATCCACGGGTGGATGCCGTTGGACGCGGCCCACACGAGCCAGTCCTTCGGGGAGGCCTCCAGGTGGACGTGGGTGAGCCGGTTGACCAGCGCGGAGGCGATCGGGCGGGCCAGCGCGTTGTCGGTCGCGCGGTTGCCGGCGCCGATCACGATGGAGCCCTTGGGGAGTTCGTAGTTTCCGATACGGCGGTCCAGGATCAGCGAGTAGAACGCCTTCTGCACATCCGGTGTGGCCGCGTTGAGTTCGTCCAGGAACAGGCAGTACGGCTCGTCCCGCGCGATGGCCTCCGGAGGGCAGAACACGGAGCGTCCGTCGCGGATCTGCGGTACGCCGATCAGGTCCTCGGGCGCGAGCTGCGTACCGAGCAGACTGACGCACTCCAGGCCCAGCGACTGGGCGAACTCCCTTACCAGGGACGACTTTCCGATGCCGGGCGCGCCCCAGAGGAAGACGGGGCGGACGGTCGCGAGGCCCAGCAGCAGTTCGGGGATCCGGGCGGGAGTGACGGTGACGGCAGCCTGCAAAGCAGCGGCTCCTGAAGGAGGTTCGGGGTGGGGAGACTCGACCAGTGTGTGCGCACGCCCCGACCACCGCAGCCCATTTTCAGGCGGCCCGTTCCTCCGGCTCCGTCGGCACGGGCACCTGGGGGCCGTTCAACTCCCGCAGCCAGCGCCGCAGTACGCGGTGGATGTGCTCGGCGCCGACCAGGTCCTCGTCGTCGTCGATCGGCGCGGAGAGGGCGTGCGGCGACAGCAGGAACGGCTTGCTCTGGGAGCCGCCGAGACCGCCGTGGGAGCCGATCTGCTCCTCGAAGGCGAGGACTTCGCCCTCGGCGGGGTCGTACCAGGAGTTGACCATGATGTCGGCGGTGTGCGGGAAGGAGTGGGTGCGCCGGACGGCGTCCGCGGCCCCGGGGCCGAAGTCCGCCAACGGGCCCTGCTTGTCGTCGAGTTCGGCCACCGGCAGCTCCGCGCCGTGCGCGCCGAGGACGACTCCGCCGTACTCCTCGCTGCGCACCAGGACGAAGCCGACGCCGGGGTGGTTGGCGAGTGTGGTGAGGAGGGCGGGGTGGCGGGCGTCGATCTCCTCCTTGGTCATGCGGTGCGGCACATCGGGGAAGGAGACCAGGCCGAGGTTGCCGGAGGCCAGCACGATCGGCTCCGAGTGCCGGCCGGAGTGGGCCTGCCGCTCGTCGCCGTCCTTGGCGGGCCTGCGCAGCGCCGCGCGGACGGCGGCACGGGCTTCGGCGCCGCTGTGGGTGCGGCGGGCCCGGCGCGGTACGGGCAGCCCGCAGCCTGCCCGGACCAGGTCGCCGAGGGTGAGGCCGTAGCGGCCCTGGAAGGTCTCGCCGGGGCTCTGGCCGTGGTCGGAGAGGACGACGATGCGGTACGGGCGCGGGGCGTGCTCGGCGACGTTCTCGATCAACGCGAGGGAACGGTCCAAACGTTGGAGGACCTTGGCGGCGTCGCGACTGCGCGGTCCTGAGTGGTGGGCGACCTCGTCGTAGGCCACGAGGTCGGCGTAGACGGCGGTGCGGCCGGCCAGCATGTCGCCCATGACCGCGGCGACGACGACGTCCCGTTCCACGACGGTCGCGAAGGCGCGGACGAGGGGGTAGAGGCCGCCGCGTTTGACGCGGGGGCGCTGCCTGGTGAGGCGGGAGCGGGTGGACTGGCCGATCTCGCGGCCGACCTCGGCGACGAAGGACATCGCGGTGCGGACGGCGTTGGCGGGGTCGGAGAAGTAGGCGAAGTAGCCCGCGCGGGAACGGTTGTCCCGGCCCCGGCGGCGGATCGCGATCGACAGCACGAGGGCCTGTTCGTCGGCGCCGCCGCTGAACAGGTTGCCGCGGCTGGCGCCGTCCACCGTGAGGAGGCCGCCGTCGCCGGTGTGCTCGATGGCGCGGCGCTGGAGCTCGGCGGCGCTGGTCGGGCGGTTGCAGACCATCACCTCGCCGGTGTCCTTCTCGTACCAGCGGAACGCGGGGATGTCGTGGTTGGAGCCGTGCAGGATGCCGAGCTGGCTGGCGCCGGTCTGGCTGGACCAGTCGGTGCGCCACGGGGTGAGGCGGTGGGTGGGGCGGTCGCCGCCGAGGAGTCGCGCGACGGTGGGCATCAGCCCCTTCTCCATCGCGTCGAGCAGGACGTCGTGGCCGACGCCGTCGAGCTGGAGGAAGACGGTGCCGGGCGAGGACGGGCCGGGCGGGAGGGCTCTGCGGCGGCGGTCGGCGAGGCGGTAGAGGCGGCGGCGGTAGGCGTCGTCGTCGCGTACGGCCAGGGCACCGCCGGTCGCGGAGGCGACGGCGGACATCACGGCGGCGACGACCACGGCCGTCTCGGGGGCGACCTGGCCGCGCAGCCCGCCGTCCGGATTGATGCGCAGGGCGATCAGCAGCAGCGAGCCGTTGAGGACGAAGACGAGGAGGCCGAGGACGAGTGCGGGCACCAGCAGCAACAGCCGTACCAGCAGCGGCCAGACCAGGGCCGACAGCACACCGAAGGCACCGGCGCCGAGCGCGGCCGTGACCCCGATCCGGGTGGCGCTGTCACCGTCCGCCGACTGGAGCTGGAAGTCCGGCAGGATCCCGGCGAGCACCAGCATGGTGACCGTGGAGACGGCCCACACCGCGATGCTCCGCCCGACCTGACTGGCGAGCCGCCGCCAACGCCCTCCGCCCACGCCCCGTACACCTCACGTCCCGGGCCCGTCGACCTGGCGGGCCTGTCCCCAGCCTGTCATACGGGACGCGGGGACCCCGCTGCTAGCGGCCGTCGTAGCCGGCCGTGGGCATCGACAGCCGCCGGTGCACCCGGGCCTTGGCCTGGGCGTCGTACGACGGTTCCGCGCGGCCCACCGTCTCGATCCGCACCCCGCGGCGCGCGCACTCGTCGGTGAACTCCTCGACGGAGGACAGCGCGCTCTCCAGGACCCGGCGGCTGGGGGCGACGAACAGGTCGAGGCCTGGGCGGACGCCGTCCCACAGGGCGCTGTGGTCGGGGCGCAGTCCGCGTACAAGGAGTTCGCGGGCGATCACATAGCCGTGGTCGGCGGCCCAGCGGGCGCACATGGCGTGCTGGCTGCGCGAGTCGACCAGGAAGGGGTCCTCGTCCAGCTCCTCCAGCGGTGTCAGGCTGGCGATCGCCGTGACCCGGACCCTCATCGGCATACCGAAGGCACCGCGTACCTGTCCCATGGCGTCCCCCTCACCTCCGGGTTTCGCCGCCGACCCTACTCCTGCCCGTAGGCTTCGGGGGAGTCGCGCGAAGGAGGCAAAGAAGGTGCCGGTGGAGATCACCTGGTGGGGTCACGCCACCTGCACGATCGAGGACTCGGACATACGCGTCCTCACCGACCCCCTGTTCGCCCGCCGGCTCGCGCATCTACGACGCCGCCGGGGCGCGGTGCCGCCGCCCGAGGCCCATCGCGCGGACCTGGCGCTCGTCTCCCATCTGCACGCCGACCACCTCCACCTTCCCTCGCTCGGCGCCCTCGCCCCGGGCACGCGCCTGCTCGTACCCCGGGGCGCACTCCGCGCGGTACCCGGGTTGCGCCGGCTCCGGCAGCTGCGCATCGACGAGGTGTCCCCCGGCGACCGGACGATGGTCGGTGACCTGGTCGTACGGGCCGTGCCCGCGCGGCACGACGGGCGGCGGCTGCCGGTCGGACCGCACCGCTCCCCCGCGCTGGGCTACGTCGTCGAGGGCGAGGCGCGCACCTACTTCGCCGGGGACACCGGGCTCTTCGACGACATGGCCAAGGAGGTCGGGCCGGTCGACGTGGCGCTGCTGCCGGTCGGCGGCTGGGGGCCCTATCTCGGCGAGGAGCACCTGGACGCGGGACGCGCGGCCCAGGCGCTGGCCCGGCTCGCGCCGCGCAGCGCGGTGCCGGTGCACTACGGCACGTACTGGCCGATCGGGATGGACGCGGTGCGCCCGCACGAATTCCACACGCCGGGCGACGAGTTCGTGCGCGTCGCGGCCCAACTCGCGCCCTCGGTGGCCGTGCACCGGCTCGGGCACGGCGAGAGCGTGCGTCCGGAGGTCGCCCGGTGAGCTGGATCGCGGACGCGCTGTCCGCGACGGCGACCACCTCGCCCGAATCGACCCAACAGGCCATCGGCTACCCGTCGTTGTTCCTGCTGGTGCTGTTCGGGGCGCTGGTGCCGGTGATTCCGACGGGGGCGCTGGTGAGTTCGGCGGCCGTGGTCGCGTTCCATCAGACGGCGCCGTTCGCGCTGGCGCTGGTGTTCGTGACGGCGTCGCTCGCCGCGTTCCTCGGGGACATCGCGCTGTACTGGCTGGGGCGGCGCGGGATGGGGTCGAAGAACGGCTCGCGCTGGCTGGAGGCGATCCGCTCGCGGGCTCCGGAGGACCGTCTCGAGCAGGCCCAGGAGAAGCTGGCCGACCACGGGGTGACGGTGCTGGTGCTGTCCCGGATGGTGCCGGCGGGCCGTATCCCGGTGATGCTGGCCTGTCTGCTGGCCGAGTGGCCGATCCGCCGGTTCGCCCGCGGCAACGCGCCCGCGTGTCTGGCGTGGGCGGTGACGTACCAGCTGATCGGCATCCTCGGAGGGTCGCTGTTCCCTGAACCTTGGGAGGGCGTGGTGGCGGCGGTCGCGCTGACCGTGGCGATCAGCGCGGCGCCGACCGTGTGGCGAAGGGTGCGGAAGACAACTCCCGCCTAGGCAAGCACTCTTGAGCCTCCTACCGGTAGGTCCCACAGGTCCTCGCGTGCCAACTCCGCCTTCTCCCAAGCTGCCCTGACCCGCGTCAGCGGCTCCAGGACCGGTTCTGCCGACAGGACGAACGTGCCCCAGTGCATCGGGGCCATCCGCCGCGCGCCCAGGTCCTGAGTGGCCCGGACCGCCTCCTCCGGATCGCAGTGGACGTCGCTCAGCCACCAGCGCGGGTCGTAGGCGCCGATGGGCAGCAGGGCCAGGTCGATTCCCGGATAGCGGCGGCCGATGCGGGAGAACCAGTGGCCGTAGCCCGTGTCGCCCGCGAAGTAGACGCGCCGGCCGTCCGGTGCGGTCATCACCCAGCCGCCCCACAGGGAGCGGCAGGTGTCGGTGAGGCTGCGCTTGGACCAGTGGTGGGCGGGTACGAAGTCGAGCCGTACGCCGTCGAGTTGGGCCGCCTCCCACCAGTCCAGTTCGGTGACGCGGGTGAATCTGCGGCGGCGGAACCAGCTGCCGAGGCCGGCGGGCGCGAACACCGGGGTGTGGCGCGGGAGTCGGCGCAGGGTGGGGGCGTCGAGGTGGTCGTAGTGGTTGTGGCTGATGACGACGGCGTCGATCGGCGGGAGTGATTCCCAGGCGACGCCCACGGGGGTGATGCGGGCCGGGGTGCCGAGGATGCGGCGGGACCAGACCGGGTCGGTGAGGATCGTCAGGCCGCCGATGCGCACCACCCAACTGGCGTGTCCCGCCCAGGAGACGGCGACGGTCAGGGAGTCGACCCGGGGCAACGGCTCGGGGGCGAACGGGAGTCGGGGGATGTCGGCGAGTCCCTCGGGGCGGGGTCGTACGGAGCCCTCGCGGGCGAAGCGGGCGATCGCCTTGAGGCCGGGCAGCGGGGCGGTGAGCCGGTCGTGGAAGGTCCGGGGCCAGACGCGGCGGGCGGCCCGGGGGGGGGCCGGGCGGCCCGCCGGGGGCGCCGGCGGGGGGGGGGGGGGGGGGCGGGGGGGGGGGGGGGCGGGGGCCCCGGGCGGGGGGGGGGGGGGGGGGGGGCGGGGGGGGGGGGGGGGGGGGGGGGGGGCGGGGGGGCGGGGGCGCCGTGCGGCCGGCGTCCGGGGTCGTCGTACTCGTCGTGGTCGACTCGGACTGCTGCGTCATCGAGGAGGCTCCCATCGCTGAGCGTCGTCGCGGAGATCGTCGAAGATCGACCTCAAGGACATCAACGCGCGTTGCACGTGTGGCAGTTCCAACGGCACGGGTGACTTGAGGCATTCCGCGCGTTCCTCGTCGGTTCGGCCCAGCAGTGGTCCGGTGGACAGCCGGACCCGCAGCGCGCCCAGGTCGTCGCCGAAGCGGTGGCCGCCCGGCGCGGGCATGCCGAGCCGGGCGGTGAGGAACTCCTCCAGGTCCTGCGCGTCGCCCACCCCCTGCGGGGTGAGCGCGTGGCGCAACGGCCCGAGATCGACGTACAGATGACGTCCCGCCTGCGGCGGCCGGGAGAACGCGCCCGCCCCGGTGACGGCGGCGTGCGCGGCGGCGGCCACGCGCGCGTGCAGGCCTACGGCGGTGTCGCGGCGGGCGACGACGGGCGCGGGTTCGCCGAGGGCGTGGCCGGCCGCGGCGGCGACGGGTGCGGCGACGCGGGCGCCGAGCGCGGTGAGGACGTCGAGCACGCGCGCGTGGAGCGCGTTTCCGGCGCGGCCGGCGGGGAAGCGGGCGACGGCGGCGGGCCAGCCGGACGGGAGGAGCGCGCCGGCGAGGTCGGTGACGACGGTGACCCGTTCGGGCAGCATCTCGGCGGGGCTGAGCAGCATGGTGCGCCGGGGCGCGTGCAGGGTGTCGCGCCAGGTCTCGTCGCTGACCAGGTGCAGGCCCTCGCCCGCGGCGGCCTCGACGGTCTCGTGCATGACCTCGGGCGGCGGCACGGTGGCGGTGGGGTCGTCAGCGACCGACAGCACCAGCAGCCGCGGGTCACCGCCCTCGTCCCGAACCCTGCGCACGGTCTCCAGCAGGGCGTACGGGTCGGGCACCCCGCCGCACTCGGCCGGAGTGCCCACATGGAACACGGGCCTGCCCAGCAGCCGCGCGTACGGCGCCCACCAGGCGGCACACGGTCTGGGCACCAGGACGTCGCCGCCGAGCGCGGCGGTCAGCGCGACCAGCAGTGCGGGGGCGCCCGGGGCGGCGGCCACACGGGCGGACCCGGCGGGCAGACCCCGGCGTTCGAAGTAGCCGCCCGCTGCCTCCAGCAGGGCGGGGGCGCCGCCGACCGGCTGTTCCTCGGTGCGGCTCGCGGCGGCGAGGACGGCGGCCAGTTCCGGCAGGACGGGCAGGCCGTCGTCGGGAAACACCGGCCCGTAACGGACCGGTCCCTGGCCTACCGCGTCCGCCTGCCGCATGGTGCCTCCGCGCAGTCCCTGAGCCGTGCCGTGCCGTGTCCTCGTCGCGCCCTCAGTGTCCCGGAGTCCGCCTGCGCAGCCGGTACACGGCACCGCCGAACGCGCCCGCGATCAGCACACCACCGGCGACCAGCGCCGGCACGGAGTCGGTGAAGGTACCGCCCTCCCCGGCCCGCACCCCGCGCTCGATCACGGCGGCACCGGCGCAGGAATCGCCTCGGGGTTCCTGACACGGCCGCTGCCCGCCCCCACCCCCGTGTTCGACGCTGAAGGTCGCACTCCACGGCCTGCCCTGACCGCCGGGCGGCGCCGGGCAGGTCCCGTCGACGGTCCACGCGGCGTCCCGCCCGACCTGCTCGTCCTCGGAGATGCGCGCGGTACCGCGATACGCGGCTCCGGACACCCGGTCGTCGTTGCCGGGCACACGTTGCAGCTGGGCGGTCCCGCCGTCGAAGGCCTGGGAGGTGGCGTCCAAGGTCTCGGGTGCGGTCCCCCCGACCACCTCGCAGGAGACGGACACGGTCACGCTCCCGCCCGCCTGGGCGGTACTCGGGCTGACCTCGGCGGCGGAATCGACGGCCAGAGCTGGACCGGCGACGCCGACCAGGGCGACGACGGACAGCGCAAGGGCGGTGCGACGCATGGGCGGGTCTCCTTAGACCGAGGACGACGGCAACACCATCGAAGCCCGGTCAGGAGAGAGCCGCGCGCGGCGAGACCCGAGCGAGTGAAACTCAGGCCGGCTGAGGCGCCCCTTCAGGGGCGCGGGGAACTGCGCGACCAGCCACAGCGGACCGCACCCGAAACTCAACCCCTACGCGGCGTCCTCGAGAACCTGCTCCCGAATCCGCCGGCAACACCGACTGATCAACCGGGACACATGCATCTGCGAAATCCCGAATTCCTCCGCGATCCGACTCTGCGTCATGTCCCCGAAGAACCGCAGATACAGAATCTCCCGCTCCCGCTCAGGCAGCGCAGCCAACCGTGGCTTCACGGCCTCCCGGTCCACCACGACGTCCAACGCCGGATCAGCAGACCCGAGTACGTCTCCCAACGCCCACCCGTCCCCGCCGCCGCCCGGCAACTCCGCGTCCAACGACAACGCGCTGAAACTCTCCAGCGCCTCGAGCCCGGCCCGCACATCCTCCTCGGAGAGGCACGCGTGCGCGGCGAGCTCCGCCACGGTCGGCCGCCGCCCCGGCAGGGTCTGGGCCAGCTCCTGTCCGGCGACCCGCACCCGGTTGCGCAGCTCCTGCACCCGGCGCGGCACGTGCAGCGTCCACATGTGGTCGCGGAAGTGCCGTTTGATCTCGCCGGTGATGGTCGGCACGGCATAACTCTCGAACGCGTTGCCGCGCCCGGGGTCGTAGCGGTCGACGGCCTTGACCAGGCCGAGGGCCGCGACCTGCCGTAGGTCCTCGGTGCTCTCGCCCCGGTTGCGAAACCGTCCGGCGAGGCGGTCTGCCATGGGCAGCCAGGCCTCCACGATGCGTTCGCGGACGGTGTCGTGCTGTATGCCGGGCGGCAGCGTGACCAGGGTGCGGAACGCCGCCGCGGTGTCGGGGGTGTCAGGGTGGGAACGTCGCCTGGTGTTGATGCGAGTGGGCATGGTGCGTCACAACTCCCTTGAGCATGCTCCGGGTTGGACGGTCACCGGTGGGAACGCGTTTGCGCTCCAGCGCTGAAGGTTCGCCTGCCCCCGACCTCGGGGGACAAACCCGCGTCAGTCCCGCTCGCGTGCCCCCTGCCGGGTGCGGCCGGGGGCCACGAGGCGGCGCGGATGGCGGCGCAGGTACTCGCCCTCCAGCCGGGCCATGCGGTCGTTGTGGGCGCGCAGCGCGTCGTTCGAGCCGTACAGCAGGGTGTCGTGGCGCGTGCGGTGGATGGTCTCCAGCTCCTTCATGAGCTGGGAGTCGTCCAGGCGCGCAGGGTCGACTCCGGTCATGGTGTGCCCCGCTCGTCGAGTCTCACGGTCCTGGGACCACTCTACGAACATTCGGGCTCCGCGGCCTCCGCACTGCACGGACCTACCGGGCGCGCTCCACCCGCCGCTCGTCCCACACGGGCTCGGTGCTCTCGCGCACCTTGCCGTCGCTGCCGAAGACCAGGTACCGGTCGAAGGAGCGGGCGAACCAGCGGTCGTGGGTGACGGAGAGCACCGTCCCGTCGAACGCCTCCAGGCCCTCCTGGAGGGCTTCCGCGGACTCCAGGTCGAGGTTGTCGGTGGGCTCGTCGAGGAGCAGGGCGGTGACGCCCTGGAGTTCCAGGAGGAGGATCTGGAAGCGGGCCTGCTGGCCGCCGGAGAGCCGGTCGAAGCTCTGCTCGGCCTGGCCGGTGAGCTCGTAGCGGCGCAGCCGGGACATGGCGGGGCCCTGGGCCTGCGCGTGTTCCTTCCACAGGATGTCGAGGAGGGTGCGGCCCTGGAGTTCGGGGTGCGCGTGGGTCTGCGCGAAGTGCCCGGCCACGACGCGCGCGCCGAGCTTCCACTCCCCCGTGTGCTTCACGTCGTCGCCGGCGAGGAGGCGCAGGAAGTGCGACTTGCCCGAGCCGTTCGAGCCGAGGACGGCGACGCGTTCGCCGTAGAAGACCTCCAGGTCGAAGGGTTTCATCAGGCCCGTCAGTTCAAGTCCCTTGCAGGTGACGGCTCTTACGCCGGTGCGGCCGCCCTTGATGCGCATGGTGATGTCCTGCTCGCGGGGCGGCTCGGGCGGCGGGCCCGCCTCCTCGAACTTGCGCAGGCGGGTCTGGGCGGCGGCGTAGCGGGACGCCAACTCGTGGGAGATGGAGGCGGCCTGACGGAGGTTCAGGACGAGCTTCTTCAGCTGGGCGTGCTTCTCGTCCCAGCGGCGGCGCAACTCCTCGAAGCGGGCGAAGCGTTCGCGCCGGGCCTCGTGGTAGGTGGCGAAGCCGCCGCCGTGCACCCAGGCGTCGGCGCCGGTCGGCGAGGGTTCCACGGAGACGATCTTCTCGGCGGCGCGGGCGAGGAGTTCACGGTCGTGGGAGACGAACAGGACCGTCTTGCGGGTCTCCTTGAGCCGCTCCTCCAGCCAGCGCTTGCCGGGTACGTCGAGGTAGTTGTCGGGTTCGTCGAGCAGCAGCACCTCGTCGGAGCCGCGCAGCAGCGCCTCCAGCACCAGCCGCTTCTGCTCACCGCCGGACAGCGTGCTCACCTGCCGGAACTGCGCCTTGTCGTAGGGCACTCCGAGCGCGGCCATGGTGCACATGTCCCACAGGGTCTCGAACTCGTAGCCGTGCACCTCGGCCCAGTCCGACAGGGCCTGGGCGTAGGCGAGTTGGGCCGCCTCGTCGTCGACGGTCATAATGCCGTGCTCGGCCTTGTCGACCTCCGCCGCGACCGCGCGGATGCGGGGCGGGGCGACCGACACGAGCAGGTCCCGTACGGTGCTCTCGTCGCGTACGGAGCCCACGAACTGGCGCATCACACCGAGGCCGCCACTCACGGTGACCGTGCCGCCGTGCGGCTTCAGCTCGCCGGAGATCAGGCGCAGCAGGGTCGTCTTGCCGGCGCCGTTGGGCCCGACCAGGGCGACCACGGCGCCTTCGCCGACCCGGAAGGACACATCGCCCAGGAGCGGCCTCCCGTCGGGGAGGTAGTACTCGAGGTGTGCGGCTTCCAGATGTCCCATGACCACGCATTCTGTGGGGCGGCCTCGCGGCCGGGCAAACCCTTATTGTGCCCGCCGGGGCTTCGCTACGGCTTCTGGTCCTCGTCGAGCGGCTGTCCGGCCGGGCCGCCTTCCGTGTCGGGTCCGGCGGCCTCGACCACCGCGCCCGCCCAGGACAGCGCCTTCCAGCCGTCGGCCGGTGAGCCGTCCAGGACGACGATGCCGGTGTTGTCGAGGGGGCGGGCGGCGGCGAAGTTCACGTCGACGTTGTCGGCGCGGGCGGCCGTCCACATCCGGATCGCGGCGCCGTGGCTGACCATGGCGACGGTGCGGGCGCCGCTGTCGGCCGCCTCGGCGACGACGCCGTCGTAGCGGGCGAGCGCCTCCACGCCGTTCTCGCCGCCCGGCATCCGCAGCTCCGTGTCACCGGCCGCCCACGCGAACACGATCCGCATGTACTCGTGGCCGGGTTCCCGGTCGCCGGGCAGCATCTCCAGGTCGCCGGCGGTCAGCTCGCGGATGCCGTCCCGGACGCGGACGTCGAGGCCGCGGGCGGCGGCCAGCGGGGCCGCGGTGTGCTGGGTGCGGATCAGGGTGGAGGCGTAGAGGGCCTCGATGTCCTCGTCGGCCACGGCCTCGGGGAGGGCCGCGGCCTGGCGGCGGCCCAGGTCGGTCAGCTCCGCGCCGGGGACGGCCGTGTCGAGGAGGAATTCCACGTTGGCCGTGGTCTGGCCGTGGCGGATGAGGAGCAGGCGCATGCGGGGGTTCCTCCGATGAAACGGTCCGCCGACTGTTGGAACGGTCCACCGACGGCGGCATCGGCTCGCCGACGGTCCGCCGGACAACAGACGGCCGTTTCAGGGTACCCGGCACCGCATGAGCCCCGACGTCGACCTCACGGTCCCCCTTCCCGGCCGCCACGCCCTGCGCGAGTGGCTGCTCTCCCTGGACTCCCGTCTCTTCGAGGCGGCGGCCGAACGGAACTGGCCCGCCGGAGAGCCCGTGCTGCCACGCCTGAGCCGGAGTGCCAACCACGGCGTGCTGTGGTTCGCGACGGCCGCCGCGGTGGCCGCGAGCCGTACTCCGCGCGCCCGCCGGGCCGCCGCCCGGGGCATCGCCTCGCTGAGCGTCGCCTCCTTCGCCATCAACACCATCGGCAAGCGGGGCGTGCGCCGCACCCGGCCCGTCCTCGACCCGGTCCCGCTGGGGCGGCAGCTGAAGCGGCAGCCGATCACCACGTCGTTCCCGTCGGGTCACGCGGCGTCGGCGGCGGCCTTCGCGACCGGGGTGGCCCTGGAGTCACCGGCCTGGGGCGCGGTGGTGGCTCCGATCGCGGTGTCGGTCGCTCTGTCCCGTGTCTACACCGGTGTCCACTTCCCGAGCGATGTGCTGGCCGGGGCCGCGCTGGGGGCGTGCGCGGCGTTCGCGGTGCGCGGGATGGTGCCGACCCGCGGGCAGATCGTGCCGCCGGCCCGGGCCCGTGCCGAGGTGCCGGCACTGGAGGACGGTGCGGGTCTGGTCATGGTGGTCAACTCGGCGTCGGGCACCTCGGACAGGGCCGACGCACTGACCGACGTACTGCCCGGCGCGGAGGTCGTGGCCTGCCAACCAGCCGACATCCATGCCGAGTTGGAGAAGGCGGCGGCCCGCGCCGAGGTCCTCGGGGTGTGCGGCGGTGACGGCACGGTGAACGCGGCGGCCGAGGTCGCCCTGCGCCACGGCCTGCCCCTCGCGGTCCTCCCCGGCGGCACCCTCAACCACTTCGCCTACGACCTCGGAGTGGAGGGCCCCCGGGATCTGGGCCGGGCGGTCAGGCAGGGCGACGCCGTCCGCGTGGACGTCGGCCGTTTCACCTCCGGTGCCACCCGGGGCATCTTCCTCAACACCCTGAGTCTGGGCGTCTATCCGGAGCTGGTGCGCGAACGGGAGCGCTGGGCGCCCCGCATCGGCGGCTGGCCGGCGGGCGTGCTGGCGGCGCTGCGGGTACTGCGCGCGGACCGGCATCCGCTGGAGGCCGAACTCGGCGGCCGTACCCGCCCGTTGTGGCTGCTGTTCGCCGGCAACGGCACCTACCACCGGATGGGCATCGCCTCGGGCCGCCGGGTGGACCTGGCGGACGGACGGCTCGACATCCGGATCGTGCACGGCGGCCGCAGGCCGGCACTGCGCCTCCTCGCGGCAGCCCTCGCGGGCCCGTTCACCCGTTCCCCGGCCCACGCGGCGGCCCAGGTCCACCGCCTCCGCCTGACCGGTCTCGCGCCCGGCACGCTTCTCGCCTACGACGGTGAAGTCACGGAGGTGGACGGCGAGTTGACCTTGGAGGAGCTGCCGGAGGGGCTGACGGTGTACCGGCCGCTGACAGAGTCACTGATCACCCGTCAGTCCACATCGTAAAACGCAGGTCTCATCATTCGACATGCGCGCGTACCGTTCTGCCTACGCCGAAGAAGACGCGAAGGGGTAGGTAGAGCCATGCCGAAGCCACAGGAGACCGCCGTCTACACGCACGGGCACCACGAGTCCGTCCTGCGCTCGCACACCCAGCGAACCGCCGCCAACTCCGCCGCCTACCTGCTCTGTTCGCTGAAGCCCCACATGAAGATCCTGGACATCGGCTGCGGTCCCGGCACCATCACCGCCGACCTGGCGGCCCTGGTCCCGGACGGCTCCGTCACGGGTGTCGACCGCGAGCCGGGCATCCTGGACCAGGCCCGGGCCACCGCCGAAGGACGCGGCCTGACGAACGTCGACTTCGCGGTCGCCGACGTCCACGCACTGGACTACCCGGACGACACGTTCTGCGTGGTCCACGCCCATCAGGTGCTCCAGCACGTGGGCGATCCGGTGCAGGCGCTGCGGGAGATGGTGCGGGTGACCAAGCCGGGCGGGTTCATCGCCGCCCGTGACGGGGACTACGCGGTGATGACCTGGTATCCGGAGGTGCCGGGGCTGGACGACTGGCTGGAGCTGTACCGGCGGGTGGCCCGCGCCAACGGCGGCGAGCCGGACGCCGGACGCCGTCTCAAATCGTGGGCGCAGCGGGCGGGGCTGACGGACATCACGGCCACCTCCAGCACCTGGACGTTCCACACTCCGGACGAGCGGGCCTGGTGGAGCGGTCTGTGGGCGGACCGCACGGTCGCGTCCTCGTACGCGGCGGTCGCGACCGAGGGCGGCCACGCGACCACCGGACAGCTGCGCGCCATCGCCGACGCCTGGCGGGAGTGGGGGAAGCAGGACGACGGCTGGTTCGCCGTGCTGCACGGCGAGATCCTCTGCCGCAAGCCCGTCTGACAGGGCGGCCGGGCCGGGATCGTCCGAAAGGATCACCACGGCCCGGCCGTCCCAACTAGGCTCGTCCGTATGGACATTCTGGGAGCCACGCTGCGTATCTGCGTCGACGACCTGGAGACCGCCGTCCCCTTCTACGAACGCCTCACGGGCGCGCCGGCGCTCCGTTTCGAGCGCGGCGGGGTGTCGGTGGCCGCGGTCGGCTTCTTCCTGCTGATGAGCGGGCCCGAGGCGGAGTTGGAGGTGTTGCGCAAGGTCTCGGCGACCATCGCCGTCAAGGACGTCGACGAGGCGCACACCCTCCTCACCGAACTAGGTGCCCGGGTCGTCGCGGGCCCGCTGGCGACACCGGTGGGCCGCAATCTGATCGCGGTGCATCCGGACGGGACGGTCTACGAGTACGTGGACCGCCGGGGCTGACGTCCGACCGCCGGTCCACGTCTCGTCGCACCTCGCCTCAGGGCGTTTCCGGCCGCATCCGGAAGTCGTGGCGCGGGGGCAGTGGTTCGTCGGTGAGGCGGGCCCAGAGCCGGCCGATCGACTCGGCGCCCTCGCGCAGGTCGGCGACCTCGAAGCCGTCGGCGAAGACCGCCCAGGCGTCGTCGCGGCGGCCTTCCGCCAGCAGCAACTCGGCCTGGAGCAGCAGGAATCGGCCGCGCTCGCGGGTGGCGGGGTGCAGCATCTCCCATACCGCGCGGGCGTCGGCCACGCGCCGCACCCGCAGCAGCGCCTCGACGGCCTCGCGGCCGAGCGCGGCCGTGGCGGCGGTCCAGCCCTGGCCGGCGTCGCGCCGCTCGTGGCACAGGTCGGCGAATGCCTCGTTGTACCGGTCCGCGGCCCGCTCGTGGTTGCCCGCCTCCTGGTCCGCCACGGCCAGACAGCGCAGCAACGGCCAGAGGGACGGCGCGAGTTCGAGGGCCCGCTCCCAACTCCGCACCGCCTGCGCCCGATCGTCCGCGTGCCACTGCGCGACACCGAGGTGGTACTCGGTCAGCGGGGTGGCGGGCGCCGTCTCCAGCATGTCCCGCCAGTGCGGGGCGACGAGGGTCTCGCCGGGCGGCCGGACCCGGCGCGGCTCGGGCAGTACACCGCTGCGCAGCAGCGCCGCCCAGGGCGCCTGGGCCTCGCCGAGCGTGGACTCGTCGAAGGGGGTGCCGGGCAACTTCCAGTCGGTGCGCAGGACTTCGAGGGCACCCCAGCCCGATCCGGTGGCGAGGATCTCGCCGGGTTCGGTGTCGGCGTACGGCTTCCAGGCGGCGTAGGCGGCGTCCAGGTCAGCGCGGGGCAGGGCGGTTTCGAGGCGGGCCTCCGCACCGTCCACCACGGCGGTCCACTCTCCCTCCGCCTCGGCGTCGAGCGGACCGTAGGCCTCCAGCCAGGACACCTCGCTCTCCGGGTCGAGCCGTATGTGCTCCAACTGGGTGCGGGCCAGGCCTGCTTGGATCTCGCAGTAGCCGCCCGTACCCGGTTCGGTGAGCCACTCCTGCCAGCGGCGGCCACCGCTGCCGGTGCCCCACACGAAGAGTTTTCGGCCCCGGAGCACGTCGGTGGACGTCTGCACCAGCCCGTGCCCGTCCGCGTCGAGCGCGGCGATCCAACGCCGCCGCTCGTCCGGGATCTCGTAGAAGTAGTCGGCGGCGTAAGGGCTGTTGAGGGGATAGGACCGGTCCACTCCGTCGTACGACGGCACGGGCACCCGGCGCAGTCGCCGCTCGTAGCCGAAGTGCCAGGCCTCCGACGCGGGTGCGAGGACCCGGCGTTCCTCCGGCACGGCGATGTTGGACCACCAGTAGGTGGGCGCGGGCCTCTCGTGCGGGTTGCGGATGCGGACACCGACGTGGAGGAAGTCGGAGCCGTCCGGGAGCCACAGGTCGACCTGGAACGGGAGGTCGCGCAGCCGTTCCCACTCCCACAGGCGGAGCATCTCGCCGCCGTCGGGGGCGGGGACGCGGGCGGCGTGCAGGGGTGCGCAGGAGAGGGTGGTGTGGCCGGTGGCGCCGATGTTCCACTCGATGCCGCCGGAGAACCAGGCGCCGTTGAGGGCGAAGTTGGCGGGCTGCAACACCGGGTTGCGGTACAGGAGTTCACGGTCTGCGGGCTTGTGGACGAGGGAGGCGATTCGGCCGCCGAGGGCGGGTAGCACGGTGGCGCACAGCCGGTCGTTCTCGATCACCAGGGCGTCGATGCGGCGGGGTGCGCGGTCTCTGTCGTAGCCGTCGCGGACGCGGGTGGGGAGGAGGCTGCGGAGGGGTTCGTAGCCGATCTGGCGGGCCATGTCCCGGGGCAGGTCCTCGCGGTCGCGGTCGTCTATGCGGTGTGCCTCGTCGAGCGGACGCAGTGGGGGCAGCGGGTTGTCCGGACCCAACTCCGCGGTGGGCAGGGTCAGTACCTCACGTCGGATCGTCGTCACGATCACCATGGAACCCGGCAACCCGTGCGGTGGCCAGGGGCGCCGCCGGTCAGGATTCCGCAAAGGCGGGGCGCCGGAAAATTCCACGTGCGGTTCGTCCGGGTCGACGTAGAGTCGGGCGATCGACGGCACGGACCGAGGAGTGGAACGGCGGATGGGCGAGCAGCACACGTACCGGGTGATCGTCCGGGGCACCTGGGACGGGCTGACGGACGAGGCGCGGCAGCGGCTGCTGGGCGAGGCGTCGGAGCACGGGATGCTGAGCATGCGGTTCAGCGAGGAGGGCTCGCTCAGTTACGAACCGTCGCCGCTCAAGCACTTCTCGTGGCGGTATGTGGTGGTGTCGGACGCGGCGGACGGCGAGGAGATGGCGGCGGCACTCGCGGAGGACCGCGCCGAGACCGCGCTGAAGGACCTCGGCTACGGCTTCCGCGATCTGAAGTCGACGGTGACCGACCTGGACACGATGAAGGTCAACCGGAAGTCCGCATCTCGGCGGTGATCGCCCAGCGCTCGTGGTCGCGCCAGGCACCGTCGATGTAGATCATCTTCGGCGAGAAGCCTTCGAGCCGGAATCCGCAGCTGCGGGCGAGACCGATCGACCCGGCGTTGCCGGGCTGCACATTGATTTCGAGCCGGTGCAGCCGCATCGGCCCGAAGGCGTGCCCCACCACGAGGTTCATCCCCTCACGCATCAGCCCGCGTCCGGCCGCGTGCGCGAAGGCGCCGTATCCCAGCGCACCGCACTGGAAACCGCCCCGCACGATGTTGTTGATGTTGATGAACCCGGCGATGCCCCCGCCGTCCAGCTCGCACACGAGAAACCCGGCCTTGGCCGGATCCTGGATCAGCCGTCCCGCGTAGGCGGTGTACGCGTCCCCGCTCGCCGGCGGGAACAGCCACGGCTGGTGCAGATCCTTGCTCTCCCGGGCCCGCGCGGTGAACTCGGCACCGTCCTCGTAGGTGAAGTGACGTATCCCCACGCGGGGGCCCTGGGCGAGATAACGGGAAGCAGAATGCGGCATCCCGTCACCCTAGTCAGGGGCGGCGGCGCCGTCGCATGAAATAGGCACCACAGAGGGCGCCGATGATCGCCGTGGCCAGCAGTGCCATCCACAGCGGCATGGTGACCTCGGGGATCAGCAGGCGGATCCTGGTGGCGCGGGTGTTCTCGAAGATGAAGACGAGGGCCAGGACGGCGAGCAGCAGAACGGTGATCCGGGCGGGCGTCAGCAGGCGTTCGCGCTGGCCGGTCCGCCCACCGCTCTCGGTGGTCTTCGGGCTCATGTCTCCAGGGTGAGCCCGAATCGGCCATCACGCACGGTGAGACTCAGTCCGCTGCGACCGGCAGCTCCAGCACCCCCGTGTCCCGCGGCGAGCTGACCACCGTGACCGGTTTGATCCCCCGGTTCCCGGTGTACGCGTCGTCGCTGGCCGCGATCACGAAGCGCAGGCGGTGCCCCTTGGCGAACCGGTGCACGATCCCCGGCAGGGTGACCGTGAAGCTCTTCGTGACGTCCGGGATCCGGACCGGGGCGACCAGCCGGTGGACCAGGGTCGCGGTGCCGTCGGGGGCGAGATCGTAGAGCTTGGCGAAGAGGACGAGCTTGTCGGCGGCGTCGCCGGAGTCCTGCACCCGTCGCGCGGCCGGCGAGACGGCCTTGAGGGTCACCTTCGGGGCACCCACGACGTCCGTCGGACGGTTCAGGGATGGACCGGTCCAACCGAGGTAGGTACCACGGGTGTCGTACGGCGCCGGGTCCGGCAGGCCGGTCATGCCGCTCAGCGAGTTCTCCGAATGGCTCGTGGGGACAGGCCTGTTGGTGTACTCGCGGCTGCCGCGCGCCACCTTCGCACGGTCGTCCACCAGCTTTCCGTCGCCGGAGAGATACAACCTCTCGTCCAACGCCGGGAGTTGGTCGGCCGTGGCATAGGTGCGGGCCGGGTCCGTGATCCAGTCGCGGTAGTAGGCGAAGGCCGGTCCGGTGTCCGCGTTCGTCCGCCCGCGCAGATAGCGGTCGAACCAGGCCGCGATCCGCCGCCCGACATAGCTCGACTCCAAGTCGCCCCGGCCGAGGTCGAGTTCACCGGCGACTGCCCCTCCACTGTGCCCCCACGACTGCCAGATCATCTTCGCCGTGGTCCCCTGCGTCTTCAGCGTCCTGTACGTCGCCGTCGCCTCGTTGAGGTTGAACAGGCTGTCGGCCTGCCCCTGGACGAGGAGCGTGGGCGCCTCGACCCGGTTGAGATACGACACCGGCGAGACGCTGTGGGCGTACTCGAGCACGTCCGCCGTCGTCGTCTCCGGACAGCTCCCGGAGTTCAGCGTGCGGATCAGATCGCAGGCCTTGCTGACGAAGTGCACGCAGGTGAGGGAGTTGATCCGGGTCGGGTCGAGGCCCGGCACGGTCAGGGGCTGGGACTCGCCCATGAGGTAGAAGCCGTTGGTCCACTGCCACTTGAAGACTCCGGGCACGCTCCCGCCGTTGTTGGGGTCGAGGGAGTACGCGAGGTCGTGCCAGGTGACCATGGGGACGAGCGCGTCCACCCGGTGGTCCACGGCGGCCGTCGCCAACTGCACGGCGCCGCCGTACGATCCGCCGATCATCCCGACCCTGGGATCCCCCTTCGCGTCGAGGGTCACGAAGTCCGCCCTGGTCCCGTCGTCCGCGGCGCGGGTGCCCGCGAGGAAGTCGACCAGTCCTGACGCGGCCGCCGCGTCGATGCCCGGGTCGTCGAGCGAGATGAGGCACCCGGACTTCCCGAAGCCCAGCCCCGAGTAGACGAGTCCGACGTAGCCGCGCCCGGCGAAGGTCCTGCCGATGGCGTCCGTGGACCCGTCGGACTTGCTGCCGCCGAAGCCGTTGGTCGCCAGTACGGCGGGGGCGGGGTGGGCGCGGTCCACGCCCGTGGGCCGGTACAGATCGGCGTCGACCGCGCAGTCCCGGCCGCCCGCACGGACGGTGAACTTCAGTGCGGTGACGGTGTATTGGTCCGTCGCGGAGGCACGGCCGGCTAGGGCGAACGGGGCGGTGAGGGTGAGCGCGAGAGCCAGTGCGGCGCTGATTCCGGGCACACGACGGGACAAAGGGGACCTCCACGCTGAGGACAACCCGACGGAGAACAAGGGGAGTTGGCTGGCAGTGGTACGGCAGTCGGGCGGGCGGCTACCGCAGCGCGGGCTCGTCCAGCGTCAACGTGCCCGCGTCGGCGTCCAGTTCGGCCGCCACCCCGAGCGGTATCGTGAGCGCCCCTTCGCAGTGCCCGAACCCGAACTCCTCGACCACGGGCACACCTAGCCCGCCCAGCCGGTCGACGAACACCGGGCGCAGTTTCTCGTAGGGGCCGCAGCCGGACCAGGAGCCGAGCGCGATGCCCGCGACACCGTCCAGCCAGCCGTTGCGCAGGAGTTGGGTGAGCATCCGGTCGATGCGGTAGGCCTGTTCACCGACGTCCTCGATGACCAGCAGCCCGCCACGGGCGCCGGCCGGTGTGCGCGGGGTGCCGAGGTCGGTGGCGAGCAGGGCCAGGCAGCCGCCGAGGGTGACGCCCCGGGCCCGCCCGGGTACCAGCGCGGCACCGCCTCCCGGGACGGCCCGGATGGTCCGCACGGACTCCGGGTCGAACAGGGTCGCCCTCAAGTGCTCCTGGGTGCGGGTGTTCTTGACGAAGTCGGCGCCGGCCGCGGCGGGCCCGTACAGGGTGGCCAGGCCGAGCCGGGTGGCGAACGCCTGGTGCAGCGCGGTGGGGTCGCTGAAGCCGACGAACACCTTCGGTCCGGCGGCGCGCATCGCCTCCCAGTCGAGGAGGTCGACGATGCGCTGTACGCCGTAGCCGCCGCGGGCGCACAGGACGGCGGCCACGGACGGATCGCACCAGGCGTTCTGCAGATCGGCCGCGCGGTTCGCGTCCGTACCGGCCAGATAGCCCAACTCGCCGTGCCGGTCCCGGACATGGGGGGCCACCACGGGGTCGAGGTCCCAGCCACGCAGGATGTCCAGGCCCGCCTCGAGCCGTTCCTCGGACACCGGCCCGCTGGGCGCGACCACGGCCACGCGGGCCCCGGGGGCGAGTCGGAACGGCCTGACGAGTGCGGTCACTTGCGGAGCTCCAGGGTGGGGATGCCGGGCGGGTCGATGCCGAAGACCTGGGCGTACAGGGAGAGTTCGGACTCCAGGGCGCGGATCATGGTGTCGGCGCGGCGGAATCCGTGGCCCTCGCCCTCGAACGCGAGGTAGGCGTGCGGCACTTGGCGTCCGACCATCCGCTCCAGGAGGCGCTCGCACTGGACGGGCGGGCAGATCACGTCGGCCAGGCCCTGCATCAGGAGGAAGGGCGCGGTGATGCGGTCGGCGTGCTCGACGGGTGAGCGTTCGGTGTACCGGGCGGGCACCTCGGCGAGGGGTCCGACGAGGGTCTCCAGGTACCGGGACTCGAAGTCGTGGGTCTCCCCCGAGGCCCAGTTGGCCAGGTCGAGGACCGGATAGATGATGGTGCCGCAGGCGTAGACGTCGGTCGTCACCAGGGACACCGCGCTGGTCCAGCCGCCCGCGCTGCCGCCCCGGACGGCGAGCCGGGCGCGGTCGGCGGTGCCCTCGTCGGCGAGGGCGAGGGCTACGGCGGCGCAGTCCTCGACGTCGACGACGCCCCACTGTTCGCGCAGCCGGTTGCGGTACTCCCGGCCGTGCCCGGTGGAGCCGCCGTAGTTGACCTCGGCGACGCCGATGCCCCGGGAGGTGAAGTAGGCGATCTCCAGGTCGAGGACGAGCGGCGCCCGGCTGGTGGGTCCGCCGTGCGCCCAGATGACGTACGGCGGCAGTTCGTCGCCCGGCGCGGCCCAACTCGGGCTGTGCGGTGGGTAGATGTGGGCGTGGATCTCGCGTCCGGCCGGGCCGGTGAAGGTGCGGATCTGGGGTTCGGGGTAGTGGGCGGGGTCCACCGGGTCGTCGTGGGCGGCGCCGATCACCCGCGCTCTGCCGGTGCTGGTGTCGAGTTCGACGACCTCGTGGGCGCTGCGCGGGCTGGCGCCGACGCCGACGATCCGGTCGCCGTGCACCGCGAGGGTGGACGTGAACTCGGTCCAGGGTCCGGCCGCGTCGACGACCTCGCCGGTCTCCGGGTCGAGGACGCCGAGGAGGGCGGCGCCCCGGCCGTGCACGACGGCGATCAGGCCGCTCTCCAGCGGTGCGAACCAGCGCTGGCCGAGCTTCCACAGCGGCCCGCCGAACTCCTCCTCGCGCGGGCACACCGGCTCGTGGTCGCGGTAGAGGTTCCACCAGCCCGTACGGTCGCTGGCGTACAGCAGCGAGCCGTCGAAGCCCCAGTCGACCTGCGCGATCGACTCCTCGGGCCCGCCGGCGACAGGGTGCGCCGCGTGCAGGATGCCCGCCTCGCTCACCTCCGCCACGATCAGTTCCGTGCCGTCCCACGGCATGCGCGGGTGGTCCCAGGCGAGCCAGGCCACCTGCCGTCCGTCCGGCGAGACCCGGGGTCCGGTCACGAACCGGTGCCGGTCGGACGTGAGGTCACGTACGGCGTCCTCGTCCCCCGCGGCCGAGCCGTCCAGCGGCACGGCCGCGAGCACGCGGCGCACGTCTGCGGGCCCGGGGCCGGTGAACTCCTCGCACACGCACCAGACTTCACCGAGGTCGGGCATCAACTGGGGCTCCGCCCAGCGGAGTCCACCACCCACGGGAGAGACCGGGGTGAGCGGCACCGGCTCGCTCCCCGGCTCGTACCGGTAGAGCCGCTGATCGGCGAAGTTCACGAACACGACGAGGGGTTGGCCGTTTTGGACCGTTCCAGCCCAGGGTCGTCCGCCGTACTCGATGACCCTGCTGCGGACGTTCCACGGCGCGGGCAGCACCGACTCCTGGGAGCCGTCCGCGCGCCGGCGCACCAGGGTGCGGCGGCCGGACTCGGTGGGCCGTGGTTCGGTCCACCAGACCTCGTCGCCGACGAACCCTACCCACTCGGGATGTCCGTCGTGGGCGGCGGCGAGCGCCGCGTCGATGGGCGAGGGCCACGAGCCGTACGCCAACGTCCGCATGTTCTTCCCCACTTGCTAGGCCGACCTCAGGAAACGGTCCAGGACACGGACGCCGAAGTGGAGTGCCTCGACGGGGACCCGTTCGTCGACTCCGTGGAACAGCGCCTGGTAGTCGAAGCCCTCGGGGAGCTTCAGTGGTGCGAAGCCGTAGCCGGTGATGCCGAGGCGGGAGAACTGCTTGGCGTCGGTGCCGCCGGACATGCAGTACGGCACCACATGTCCCTCGGGCGCGAACTCCTCGACGGCGGCCCGCATTCGGGCGTACGTCAGCGAGTCGACGGGGGCCTGGAGGGCGACCTCACGGTGGTGGAACTCCCAGTCGACGTCGGGTCCGGTGAGGCGGTCCAGGGTGGTGCGGAACTCGTCCTCGCCGCCCGGCAGACAACGCCCGTCGACGTAGGCCACGGCCTCGCCCGGGATCACGTTGACCTTGTAACCGGCGTTCAGCATGGTCGGGTTGGCGCTGTTGCGGACGACGGGCTCGACGAGTTTCGACGCCGGGCCGAGCTTGGCGAGGAGCAGGTCGATGTCGTCGAGGTCGGGTTCGAGGCCGTACAGGGCGGCGAGTTCGGTGAGGGCCGCGCGGACGGTCGGGGTGAGCCGTAGCGGCCATTCGTGTTCGCCGATGCGGGTGATCGCGGCGGCGAGACGGGTCACCGCGTTCTCGTGGTTGACCTTGGAGCCGTGGCCGGCCCGGCCGTGCGCGGTCAACTTGAGCCAGGCGGTGCCGCGTTCGCCCGCGGCGATGGGGTAGATCTCCTTGCCGCCGCCGTCGTGGAAGGTGAACGCCCCTGATTCGCTGATGCCTTCGGTGCAGCCCTCGAAGAGCCCCGGGTGGTGGTCGGCGAGGAATCCGGAGCCGTCCTCGGCGCTGGCCTCCTCGTCGGCGGTGAAGGCGATGACGAGATCGCGGCGCGGCCGTACGCCCGCTCTGGCCCAGGCGCGGACGACGGCGAGGACCATCGCGTCCATGTTCTTCATGTCGACCGCGCCGCGCCCCCAGACGACGCCGTCGCGGATCTCGCCGGAGAACGGGTGCACGGTCCAGTCCTCGGCCTGTGCCGGTACGACGTCCAGGTGGCCGTGGACGAGCAGGGCGTCCGCCGACGGGTCGGTGCCCTCGATGCGGGCGACGACGTTGGTGCGGCCTTTGGAGCGTTCCAAGAGGGTGGGTTCGAGCCCCGCGCCCGCCAGTCGTTCGGCGGCGTACTCGGCGGCGGGGCGCTCCCGGCAGTCGCCGCCGCCCCGGTTGGTCGTGTCGATGCGGATGAGGTCCGAGGTGAAGGTGACGACCTCGTCCAGGGCCCGTGCGTCGATGTCAGCCATACTGCTCCTCCACCGCGGCCGAGACGATCGTGGTGACCGCCTTGAAGGTTCGGATCCCCTCGTACATGGTGTCGCCGGTGTAGGCCACCTTCCGCTCCCCGACCCTCTCGACACCGGGCACGACGGTGGCGGCCATCGCGAGATGCTCGGCGTCGAACTCGAGGGCGACGGTGAACGGCCCTCCCCGCACCGGTTCCTGACGGACCGCCAGCTTCGCCGCCTCCTTCGCCGCCGCGCGGATGTCGGCGGCCGTCCTCGCCGGCGTACGGCACACGGCCGCGTACCGCGACACGTGGTCCTTGACGGCGACCTTCAGCGCCCCGGGCGCGTACCCGAGGGCGTCCTCGCAGGCCACGTCGTCACCCGTGACCAGGATCACCGGTACCCCGTACTCGGCGACGACATGCGCGTTGAGCAGTCCCTCGCTCGCGCGGACGTCGTTCAGCCACACCCCGGTGATCGAGTTCGCGAGGTAGGTGTGGGCGAGGACGCCCTCCATCCCGGCGCCCGCGTGGTAGCCGACGAACGCGATGCCGTCGACGTCGCCGTGCTGCACGCCCTCCACCATGGACAGCGACTTGTGCCGTCCGGTGAGCAGCTGGGTCCGCTCGTCCAGCCGCTCCAGCAGCAGATTGCGCATGGTCCAGTGCGCCTCGTTGACGAGCACCTCGTCGGCGCCGCCGTCGTAGAAGCCGAGGACGGCGGCGTTCACGTCCGAGGTGAACAGCGAACGGCACCGCTCCCACTGGGGTGTCCCCGGCAACACGTCGGCGGGCCAGGTGACGCCGGTGGCACCCTCCATGTCGGCGCTGATCAGGATCTTCATGCTGCGTCACGTTACGCGCCGCCGATGCGGCCCACCAGGAAGCGCCGCACCCCCTGGTGTCCCCACGCAAGGGTTATCCCCGACCTCGCCTCTGGGGCGCGGCGCCCTGGACCGTTCCCAGAGTCCGCGTGCAGGTGACGGTCGAAGCCGCTCCATCCGCGAGCGGCTCGCCGTCTTCGGGGAACGCGAGGGAGACGACCATGGGAGCGAACATTGCCGAACCGGCGCGGGTGTTCACCCGACGTCCCAAGAGCAACATCGCCGACGTGACGTTCGAAACCTCCGGCGAGATCGAGATCGTTCTGGAGGGGGAGTGCGGATCGACACTCCTGGGGCTCGGCAGCAAGTACCGGGTGGAGATCCTCGTCCGTGACATCACCGCGAACGACAACATCCCCTTCAAGGTGGCGGGACCCACGAGCGGCTCCTTCATGGACGCCACCTGGCCGCAGGAGGACCAGTCATTCGTGTACCACGTGGAGTCGGCCGCGCTGCAGGGGCGCGGTGGGCACCTGTGCCAGGTGTACGCCTACCTCCTCGTCGGTGTGCGCAACTTCGACGCCGACTTCAAGACCAGCGAACTGTTCCTGATCGAGCCGCAGGCACGAGGGCATCGCTGTGAGGCGCTCATCGCGTACGCCAGGTCGTTGGCGTCGGCGAGTTGCCTCGCGTACTCGACGGCACACCGCACGTGCCGGCGTGCGGCGGCGAACTCGCGACGGCCCGCGAGCGGATATGCGGCGACCGCGTGGGTCAGGGCCAGCATCGACGTGTGGTCGGTGTCCTCGGCCAGGGACAACGCCTGGGTGCTGTGGGCGATGGCCTCGTCCCAGCGTCCGGCGCGGTACTCGGCGTCGGCGAGATAGCCCAGGGTGGGCGCGACCACCGACGGCAGACCGCTCCTTCGGTGTGCGGCGGCGGACTCGCTCAGGTTGCGGCAGGCGGCGTCGTACTCCCCGTTCCACATGTGCAGCGCGCCGCGGGCGAACAGCCCGTCCAGTTCCTTGGCACCCCGGTAGGGGCCGTGTTCGGGCAGGTCCGCACGGCTTGGAGCCCTTCGTCGAACTGCCCGGTCAGGGCCAGCCCTGGAGTGAGTTCGTCACGCAGGAGCCAGGCCCGGTCGCCGGGTCCGGTGTCGAGTCCCCGGCGGCCCCAGCTGACCGCGCCGTGTCCGTCGCTCTGGATGAGACACAGCCAGGCCATCTGTTCGGCGATGCACTGCACGGTCTCCGGCTCGGTGTCGGCGCTCCGGCTGCGCCAGGCGGCGGTGAACTCGCGGCGGGCCTCGTCCTGGCGGCCGGACTCCAGGGCGAGACGCCCGAGTACGTGCTGCTGCTGCGCGGTCTGCTGCAACCCGCGTACGGTGTCGGTGAGTTCGACGGCCTGCCCGACGTCTCCCGCGAGCAGCAAGTACTCCACCGCTCAACTACCGCGCGGTCCAGCCGCCGTCCACCGTGAGCGTCGTCCCGGTGACGAACCGCGACGCGTCCGAGGCGAGGAAGACGGCGGCACCGCCGAGCTCCTCCACCTCACCCACGCGCCCCAACGGCGTGCTGTCGACGATGCGTTCGCCCCAGCGGCTGGCCAGCAGACCGGAGCTGAGGTCGGTGTGGAAGTAGCCCGGCGCGAGGGCGTTGACCCGCACCCCGCGGTCGGCCCACTCGACGGCGAGGGCCTTGGTCAGTGCCTCGACCCCGCCCTTGCTGGCCGCGTAGGCGGCGATCCGCTCGAACCCGGTACGGGCGTGCACCGACGATACGTTGACGATCGAACCCGAGCGCTGCTCCAGCATCACCTTGCCCGCCTCGCGGCAGCAGTAGAAGGTGCCCTGGAGATTGACGTCGAGAACCTGCTGCCAGTCCTCGTCGGTGACGCGCTCGCTGCGGGTGAAGTGGGGGCTCGTTCCCGCGCAGTTGACGACCGCGTCGAGGCGTCCGGTGCCGTCGGTGATGCGCCCGACGATGGTCCGTACGACGGTCGAGTCGGCGACCGAGCCGGGCAGGACCAGCACCTTGCCGCCGTGGGCGGCGAGTTCGGCCTCCAGGCTCTCAAGGTCCGCTGCGGTGCGGGCAGTTGCGGCCACGGTGGCACCCGCCTGGGACAGCGCGACGGCGATCGCCCGCCCCAGCCCCTTCCCCGCACCCGTCACCCACACCGTCCGCCCGTCGAGCCGGAGTTGGGCATTCACGTCGGTCATGGCTCAGCCCTCCGCGGGGATGTCGCGCAGGGTCCGCTTGAGGACCTTGCCGGACGGGGTACGAGGCAGCTCGGCGACGATGTCGAAGCGCGCCGGCACCTTGAACTTCGCGAGCCGGGCCCTGCAGAACTCCCGCAGCTCCTCCGCGCCGGCGCCCTCGCCCGGCCTGAACACCACGAAGGCGCGCGGCACTTCACCCCACCGGGGATGGTTGAGCCCGACCACTGCGGCCTCCAGCACCGCCGGGTGCTCGTACAGCACACGCTCCACCTCGGGCGTGGCGATGTTCTCGCCGCCCGAGACGATCATGTCCTTCTTCCGGTCGTCGATGTAGAGGAAGCCGTCCTCGTCGACGTGCCCGATGTCACCGGTGTGGAACCAGCCGTCCCGGAGCGCCGCCGCCGTGGCCTTCTCGTCCCGCCAGTAGCCGGCGAAGACCTTCGGCCCGCGCAGCGTGATCTCGCCCAGCTCACCGGCCGGAACCTCGGCGCCCGTGTCGTCGACGATCCGCACGCGCGTCTGCGGCACCGGCCGCCCGACCGAGCCCAGCTTGGACAGCGAGTGCTCGCGGTCGAGGAAGGTGTCGCCGGAGACGGTCTCGGTCAGGCCGTAGGCATCGGCGAACCAGGCGTTCGGGAAAGCGGTCATGATCCGCCGCAGCACGGGCTCGGGGGTCTTCTCGCCGCCGCCGAGGACGAAGCGCACCGAACTGGTGTCGTACTCCTCGCGGTCGGGCACTTCGAGCACCGCGTTGACCATGGCGGGCGCCAGCCACACATTGGTGACCCGGTGCTTCTCGATCGCGTCCAGGACGCCCTGCGGATCGAACTTCCGCTGAAGTACGACACTTCCGCCCGCGTGCAGCACCCCGAGGGCCGGCATGTCCAGACCGCCCACGTGGTAGAGCGGCCCGCACACCAGCGTGGTGTCCGCCGCCGTAAGACCGAAGTGGACGATGTGGGCGAGGTTCTTGGCCTCGAGGTTGCCGTAAGTGATCCGAACACCCTTGGGCCTTGACGTCGTCCCCGAGGTGTACATGAGCCGCTGGAGATCGTCGAGTTCGACGTCCACGGGCTCCACCCGCTCCCCCTTGTGCCGGGCCAGCAACTCCTCGTAACCGGTCCACGGCTCCTCGGGCAGCTCGCCCCCGCCGATCAGCACCCGGTGCTCCAGATCGGTCAGACACCCGGCGCTGCGCTCCACCGCCCGGACGAACTCCGGCTCGGTGACGATCACCTTGGCCTGGGCGTGCCCGAGGATGTACTGCCACTCCTCTTCGGAGAGGCGGTAGTTGAGCGGCAGGAAGACCGCGCCGAGCCGGTTGACGGCGTACACCAGCTCCAGGAACTCCGGCTGGTTGTAGAGCAGCAGACCTACGACATCGCCGCGCCCGACGCCGAGCTCGGCCAGGCCCGCCGCCAACTGGTTCACGCGCTCGTGCAGTTGACGGACGGTCAGAGAACGCTCGTCCTGGACGACGGCGACGGCCCCGGGCCGCTGCACCAGGTGGTAATCGAGGATGCTCGCGAAATTGTGCACGGCTCACTCTCGCTCTGTGGTGTTCGGCGCTGAACACGGCTCGACCACGGCTCATGGGGCAAACCGGATCCCGACCGGTCGGTTGCCCACTCACATAATTTAGTGTACCCCTTGGTCTATAAAACCTATGAGCCGCACTTTACGACGGCGCGTGCGCATCGACAACCATCCGAGCGCACGTGCCGCCGCTTCCGCCGGCTCCGCCGCTTCCGCCGACGAGGAGGGTTCCCACGTGCCACGCATCCGGCTGGACACCGAAGGACCGGTGGTCACGCTCCGCCTCGACAACCCGCCGATGAACGCCTTCGACTCCCTCCAGCGGGAGGAGCTGTCCGCCCGCGTACGCGAGCTGGCCGACTCCCCCGCGGTACGGGCCGTGGTCCTCTACGGCGGCGAACGGCTCTTCGCCGCGGGCGCCGACATCAAGGCCCTGGCCGCGATGGGCCCGGAGGAGATACGAGGCTGGAACCGAGCCCTCCAACGCACCTTCGACGAGGTCGCCCGCCTCCCGATGCCGGTGATCGCTGCGGTCACCGGCTACGCCCTGGGCGGCGGCATGGAACTGGCCCTGGCCGCCGACTACCGGGTGGCCGCCGAGGACGCGGTCTTCGCCCAGCCGGAGGTCCAGCTCGGCATCATGCCGGGTTCGGGTGGCACGCAACGCCTGTCCCGTCTGATCGGCCCGTCCCGCGCGAAGAACCTCCTGATGACCGGCCGCAGGGTGAAGGCGGAGGAGGCGCTACGGCTGGGGTTGGTGGACGAGGTCGTCCCGGCGGGCTCCACTTTGGTCGCCGCCCAGACCTACGCCCGCCAACTGTCCGAGGGCCCACCGGCAGCCCTGGAGGCGATCAAGGAGGCGGTGGACCACGGCACGGACGCAGGTATGCCGACAGGCCTGGCCCTCGAACGCGCCCTGTTCACAGGGGTGTTCGGCACGGAGGACGCGACAACGGGACTCCGAGCCTTTTTGAGTCGCGACAGGAGAAGCGCCCCGTAGGGGGCGCGGGGAACTGCGCGACCAGCCACAACGAACCCGCAGACGAAAGGGGCGGAAACATGGAGGCACTCGTCTGGCACGGTGCACAAGACCTACGTCTCGAAGAGGTACCCGAACCACCGGCCCCAGCTCCCCACGAGGCAGTCGTAGAAGTGTCGTGGTGCGGAGTCTGCGGCACAGACCTCCACGAATACCTGGAAGGCCCCCACATGATCCGCGAGGGCCCCCACCCCCTCACCGGCAGCAAGCCACCCCTCGCCCTGGGACACGAACTCAGCGGCACGGTGGTCGCGTTGGGAGCGGACGCCCCCGGCATCAACATCGGCGACCGAGTAACCGCGGACCCCGTCTGGCGCTGCGGCACCTGCTTCTGGTGCACGCGCGGCGAGTACCACATCTGCCCCAAGAGCGGCTCGGTGGGCCTCGCCTCCCCCGGCGGCTTCGCGGACCGCGTCACCGTCCCCCTGGCCGGCCTGACCCGCCTCCCGGACAACGTCAGCGACGAACTCGCCGCCGTAGCAGAGCCGTTGGCGGTGGGCCTGCACGCGGTGACCCGCGCCGGGGTCAAACCGGGCGACAACGTCCTCGTGGTCGGCGGCGGGCCGATCGGCGTGGCAGTCGTCCTGGCCGCCCAAATCGCGGGCGCCGCAGGCCTGTTCGTGAGCGAACCCCTGGCAGGGCGGCGCGAGATGCTGCTCGGCATCGGCGTCACCGAGGCCTTCGACCCGCGCGAGACGGACGTACGGCGCGAGGTGTTCGTGCGGACGAACCGCATCGGCCCGGACGTCGTGATCGACGCGACCGGAGTCCCAGCCCTCGCGGGCCGGGCCGTGTCGATCGTCAGGCGCGGCGGACGGGTCGTGCTGGCTGGGGTCGGGCACGGCAGCGTGGAGTTCGACATGGGCCAACTCGTGTTCTACGAGCGGTCGGTGGTCGGCACGCTCGGCTACAACTTCGACATCCCGCGCGTGATCGATCTGATGAGCACCGGACGGCTGGACGCCTCCGCCCTGATCACCGGCCGTTTTCCGCTCTCGGGAGGAGCCGGTGTCTTCGAGGACCTGGCCGCCGACCGGGCCAAGCACCTGAAGGTGCTGCTGACCCCGAAGGGACTGTGACATGGACTTCGACCTGCCCGAGGAGACCCTCGCTCTCCAGGACATGGTCCGCGAGTTCGCGGCCAACGAGATCACGCCCCACGCGGCCGAGTGGTCCGAGAACGAGGCCTTCCCCACCAAGATCTTCACCAAGCTCGGCGAACTCGGCCTGATGGGCATGCTCGTGCCGGAGGAGTACGGCGGGGCGGGCTCGGACACGGTCACCTATGTCGCGGTGATGGAGGAACTCGGCGCGGCCGACCAGTCGGTGGCCTCCTCGTGGAACGCCCACTCGACGATCGGCACGCTGCCGTTGCTCGCGTACGGCACCGAGGAGCAGAAGCACCGCTGGCTGACCCCGCTGGCGAAGGGCGAGGCGATCGGCGCGTTCGGGCTGACCGAGCCGGACGCAGGCTCGGACGCGGCCGGTATCGCGACCACCGCCCGCCGGGCGGACGGGGGTTGGGTGATCAACGGCACGAAGATGTTCATCACCAACGCGGGCACCGACATCAGCCAGGGCGTGACCCTGCTGGCCACGACCGGCAAGGGCGCGGACGGCCGGAAGGGCTACGCGACCTTCTACGTGCCGACGGGCACGCCCGGCTACACGGTCGGCGCGAAGCTGAAGAAGCTGGGCTGGCACGCCATGGACACGAGGGAGTTGGTGTTCACCGACTGCTGGGTCTCCGACGACCATCTGATCGGCGAGGAGGGCAACGGCCTGCGGCAGTTCCTGTCCGTGCTCGACGGCGGCCGGATCAGCGTGGCCGCGCTCGGGCTGTCGTTGGCCAAGGCGGCACTGGCCCTCGCGGTCAAACACGCCAAGGAACGGCACCAGTTCGGGCGTCCGCTCTCCGACTTCCAGGCCGTGGCGCACAAGATCGCCGACATGGGTACGGAGTACCAGGCGGCCCGCTGGATGGTGTACCGCGCCGCGTGGCTCGCCGACCAGGGCCGGCCGCACAGCACGGAGGCAGCGATGGCCAAGCTGTACGCCTCCGAGGTCGCCAACCGGGCCGCCTCGCAGGCAGTTCAGATCCACGGCGGCTACGGGTACGTACGCGAGTCGGAGATCTCCCGTTTCTACGCCGACGCCAAGATCCTGGAGATCGGCGAGGGCACCAACGAGATCCAGCGCAATGTCATCGCCAGGGCCCTGGTCAAGGGCGCGTGACGGGGCGGGTCCCGCGGCGCGTGGTGGCGCACCGCGGGTCCGGTCAGCTCGCGACGGAGACCGACTCCGACTCCCACAACGCCTCGGGATCGAGGGGCAGTTCGGGCCGGGCCCGCTTGAACTCGGCGGCCAGGGCCTCCACGTCCGGGAGTTCGCCGACGTTCGCGGCGAAACCCCGGAACAGGGTCGAGCAGTACTCGCCGGACAGGAACGCGGCGTCCCAGCTGCCGTCCGGCCGCACCCACTGGTAGGTGTGGTTGTGCAGGTTGAGGAACTGGAGGGTGGCCAGGTGCGGTTCGACCGCGCGGAAGGTCCCCTCCTCGACGGCCTCGGTGAGCAGGCCGGTGATCAGGTGCTCGAAGTCGGCGCGCTGCCGCAGCACGATCTCCAGTTCGTCGCCGCTGAGGCTGCGGTAGTCGTGCTCGTAGACCCAGATGTGGTCGAGCCGGCGGAAGATGATCGTCAGCAGCGACTCGGACAGCAGGCGCAGCCGCAGCAGCGGTACCTCGTCGAGGGCCGCGATCTCCTTGGCGCGGGCCAGCAGCGGGCCGAGCACCCGCGACTGGATCTCGATCAGCAGGTTCTCCTTGGAGCCGATGTAGTAGTACAGCGCGCCCTTGGCGAGCCCGACCGCGCGGCCCAGGTCGTTGATGGAGGTCGCCGCGTAGCCCTGTTGCGCGAACAGGGACGCCGCGGTGTCGATGATCTTCTGGCGTCTGACTTCGAAGCCCGGCCCATGACCCGGCGGTCGTGGCATGTGTTCTCTCCCCTGGCTGTGACGACGCGCGTGCTGTCCCGGCTCCGCACGGGCGCCGCGCTGCGGCACGCCCGGGGGAAGCGGATCCGGGGACGTCGCTCTAGTTTGCTAGACCAAACGGTACATTAAAGCGAGGACCGTATGACTCAGGCATCGCACCACATCGGAACCGGCACCGGCACCGCGGGGACCGACCAGCTTCTGGAGATGTACCGGCGGATGCGCCGCATCCGGCGCTTCGAGGAGCGGGCGTCCGACCTGTACAAGGCGACGGAGATCCCGGGCTTCCTGCATCTGTCGATCGGCCAGGAGGCGAGCGCCGTCGGCGCCTGCTGGCCGCTCGGCGCGCGCGACGGCATCACCTCCACCCACCGCGGCCACGGCCACGTCCTGGCCAAGGGCCTGGACTCGGCGTCGATGATGGCCGAGCTGATGGGCAAGGACGCGGGCACCTGCCACGGCCGCGGCGGCTCGATGCACATCGCGGACCCCGGCCTCGGGATCTACGGCGCGAACGGCATCGTCGGCGCGGGCCTCCCGATCGCCGCCGGGGTCGCCACCGCCGCGAAACTCCGGGCGGCCGGTGATGTGGTGGTGGCGTTCTTCGGCGACGGGGCGGTGGCCCAGGGCATGTTCCACGAGGCCGTGAACCTGGCCGCCGTATGGGATCTGCCGGTCGTCTTCCTCTGCGAGAACAACCACTACTCCGAGTTCTCCCCCGCCTCCGAGCAGCACCGTGCCCCGCTCTCCGCCCGCGCGGCCGGATACGGCATCGAGTACCAACACGTCGACGGCAACGACGTGTTGGCGGTGGCACAGACCATGACCGGGGTGGTCGCACGGCTGCGCGCGGGCGGCGGCCCGGTCCTCGTCGAGGCCGAGACCTACCGCTGGCACGGCCACTACGAAGGCGACCCCGAGCGCTACCGCCCCGCCGAGGAGGTCGCCGCCGCCAAGGAGCGCGACCCCCTGCTGATCGCCCGCCGACAGCTCGACACGGCGGCGGCCGACGCCGTGGACGAGGAGATCGACAAGGAGATAGAGGCGGCCATCGAGTGGGCGAGGAGCCTGCCGGAACCCGCCCCGGAGACCCTGCACGACTACGTCTCCGCGCCCCGGCTCGCCGTCGCCGAGCCCGCGCCCCTCCCGGCCGACGCCGAGATCTTCCGGTCCATGGACGCCGTACGGCTGGCTCTGGAGCACGAACTGACCGCCGATCCGAGCGTGTTCGTCGCCGGCATCGACGTCGGCGCGGGCGGCAACGTCTTCGGGCTGACCCGCGGACTCGCGCAGGCCTTCCCCGGCCGGGTGCGGGACACGCCGATCAGCGAGAGCGCCATCGTCGGTACGGCGGTGGGGGCGGCGATGGCCGGGATGAAGCCGGTGGTCGAGATCATGTACATGGACTTCATCGGCGTCTGCCTCGACATGCTTCTCAACCAGGCCGCCAAACTCCGCTTCATGACCGGCGGCCGGGCCTCCATGCCCCTGGTCGTCCGCACCCAGTTCGGCGCCGGCCGTTCCTCGGGCAGCCAGCACTCGCAGAGCCTGGAGGCGCTGCTCGCCCACATCCCCGGCCTGACGGTCGTGATGCCGTCCAACCCGGCTGACACATATGGCCTGTTGCGCGCCGCGATCCAGGACCCCAACCCGGTGGTCTTCGTCGAGAACCGCCTCCAGTACGGCCTCAAGGGCCCCAAGCCCCCGGCCGACCACCTGATCCCGCTCGGCAAGGCGAAGGTGATCCGCGAGGGCACCGACATCACGCTGGTGTCCTGGTCACGGATGGTCCAAGACGCCCTGGCGGCGGCGGAGTTGCTCGGGGGCGAGGGCATCAGCGTCGAGGTGATCGACCTGCGTACGATCGCCCCGCTGGACCGCGAGACCGTCCTCGCCTCCCTCGCCAAGACCAACCGTCTGGTCATCGCACACGAGGCGGTACGGGACTTCGGCGTCGGCGCGGAACTCTCCGCCATGGCCGTCGACGAGGGCTTCTGGCACCTGGACGCCCCGGTCACGCGCGTGGCCCCGCCGTCCGTCCCGGCACCGTACGCACCGTCGTTGGAGCGGGTCTGGCTGCCCTCGCGGGACACGATCGCGGACACGGTGCGGCGGATCGCGGCGGTCTGAACAGGACGTACGACGGGAAGGGCCCCCGGAACTCCGGGGGCCCTTCCCGTCGTGGCGACAGCCGTCACACAGTGGCGACCGGTGTCAGCGGACTGCCCTGTGTCCCCGGCAGGTTGAGCGGGGGCGCGGTGAGCAGGAAGCGGCTGCGGTCGTGCTCGCGGAGCCAGGCCGCCAGCTTCTCCAGGTACCACAACTCGCCCAGCGGAACGCCCAGTTTGAAGAGGCAGAGGTTGTGGATCGGGAGCAGCGAGTGCGGGGTGTTGTCCTCGGGGCCGACGCCCACGCCCTCGACGGCGTAGTTGTCCGAGACCAGCGCCGAGATCTGCGACTCGGCGATCCACTCCAGCAGCGCCGGGTCGAACGCGTCCAGGTAGGAGGCCGTGGTGTGGATCCCCACGGGGTCCGGGTTCTTGCCCCAGCCGAGGACCGCGGTGTCGAAGCCGGTGTGCAGGAGGAGCATGTCGCCGGGTTCGACGACGATGCTGTCCGCCGCCATGATCTCCTGAAGGGTCTTCAGGTTGACCGGCTGCCAGGTGTTGCCCAGGTGGTGGGCGAGGTCGACCAGGACGCCCCGGCCCTGGACCCCGTGCTCCGCCATGTGTTCCAGGCCCAGGTGGCGGGCGAAGCCGAGGGTGCCGCTGCCGTCGCCCTTGGCGTCCTCCTGCGGTCCGACGATGTCGGTGTCGGCGCGATAGCCGTTGTAGTAGACCGCCTCCTCGACGCCGTCACCGTCGGCGTCGAACTCCTGGCCCTGGTGGGCGAGCGCGTCCCACTGCGTCGAGTACTGGAGCCAGAGGGTCACCACGTCGTCGGACCAGACGTCCCTGAGGTGCGGCGAGAAGTGCTCCCGCGCCTTGATGTTGTAGAAGACGTCCTGCTTGTGTTCCAGGTCCTCGGTGGGCCGCAGGATCGGAGGGTAGCGCCGCTGGTTCAGCTCGCTCCCGCCCGGATAGTCGAGCGGCAGGCTCAGGCTGAAGCTGATCCCGTGCTCGACCTCACGGACCCCCTGGAGGACCTTCTCGGGGGTGAGCAGGTTGATCCGGCCCAGTTCGTCGTCCTCGCCCCAATCGCCCCACGTAGAGCCCGGCGGACGCTGCTTCCAACGCTTCGTCATGATCACGCCTCCTTCGGCGACAGTCCCCGTTGACCAGCCGCCCGCATGTTATTTGTGATTGTACCGATCGGTCAACGAATCCTGCGCAACCCCCTCCCTTTATCTTCGACCCATCAATAGACTGAGTGGTCGAAACACCCGACCTTGGAGCGAAGAATGAGCGAATCCACACAGGCGTGGGTCGTGGCGGGCGTACGGGCCGTGCTCGGCGCGCACACCCAGGCCCAGGACGCCGGCCGCACCGACGACCTCGTCGCGCTGTACACGCCCGACGCCGTCCTGGAGATCCCCGGCATGGACCCGGTCGAGGGGCGCGACGCGATCCACGCGGCCTTCAAGGGCTGGGAGCCGGTCCAGCCGCAGCTCCACCTGGTGACCAACACCGTCGTGACGTCCACGGGCGAGGACGAGGCCCGCGCGCTGAGCGACGTGGTCTTCCTCCAGCGCGGCGAGGCGGGCTGGGCGATCGGCGTGGTCGGGCACTACGACGACACCCTGCGCCGCCAGGACGGCACCTGGCTGCTGCACCGCAGGAAGACGACGTACCAGGCGTAACGGCCGTGCTCGGCAAGCCCGTTGACCTTTTCGACCTTGGAGTGAGATGACCACATCGATCGACGCGTCCGTCACGGCGGCCGTCCAGACCGCCATCGCGGCCTACGCCCAGGCCCTGGACGCCGGACGGGCCGACGAGATCGCCGCCCTGTACACCCCCGACGGCGTCGCCGAGATCGTCGGCATGGCCAAGTTCGAGGGCCGGGAGGCGATACGGCAGGGCTTCGGCGGCTTCGCGCCCCAGGCTCCGCAGTTGCACCTGATCGCCAACACCGTCGTCACCTCCGCCACCGAGGACGAGGCGACGGCCACCAGCAACCTGGCGTTCTTCGCGCGCGGTGAGGCAGGCTGGACGGTGCAGATGGTCGGGCGCTACGACGACGTCCTGCGCCGGCACGACGGCGCGTGGCTGTTCCAGCACCGGGTCACGACGTTCGCGGAGTAGACCGCGGCGGAGACCCGGACGCCCGCGCCGCCCACGTCCAGGGCGGCACGGGCGTCCGGGCGTTCAGGCGTCCGGGTTCTCGGCCTTGGAGAGGACGAAGGTCGGGAAGCCGTTCTGCTTCACGGTGTTGATCGCCTCCTGGAGCGCCCAGCGGCCCGTGGGGTTGAGCAGCTGCTTGACCGGCTTGCCGGGGATGTTGCCGCCATAGAAGTAGCTGCTCTCCAGGAAGGAGGACATCTTGCTGTTGTTCATGGCGTCCGTCCACTCCTCCTCGGCGGCCTCGGTCACCTCGATGACGTCGTAGCCGCTGTCCCGGGTGTGGACGATGGCTTCCGTGATGATCTCGACCTGGTCGCCGGCATAGCGCGGGTTGTTGCCGGTCGCGCCGTGCGGGCCGCCGGGGAAGAAGAAGTTGGGGAAGCCGGCCGTCGCGACACCGAGGTAGGTGCGCGGGCCGTCCGCCCAGTACTCCTTCAGCAGGAGTCCCTGACGGCCCTGCACACCGAGCCTGTTGAGGGCGCCCGTGCCGAAGTCGTAGCCGGTGGCCCAGATGATGATGTCGAACTCCTCGACACCGTCGGCGGTTTCGATGCCGTCCTCGGTGATGCGGGTGATCGGCGTCGTGTTGATGTCGACGAGGGAGACGTTCGGCTTGTTGTACGTCTCGTAGTAGCCGGTGCCGAAGGGGGGCCGACGGCCGCCGTAGCCATGCCCCTTGGGGATCAACTTGTCGGCGGTCTCGGGGTCCTTGACGATGCTGCGGATCTTGTCGGCCATGAACGCGCACCACTCCGCGTTGACGGTCTCGTTCGACAGCATGTCCATGTAGTGCTCGGTCAGCTTGGTGAAGCCTGGACCGTTCCACCGCTCCTCGTAGAACGCCTGGCGGTCCTCGGGGCTGTCGTCGAGGCCGGACCGCATGACGATCTGGTGCAGGAAGCCGCTCGGCGAGGTGTTCAGCGTGTCGCGGATGGACTCGAAGTCGGCCTTGAGCTCGGCCTGTTCCTCGGGGGTGATCGGCCCGTTGTTGAGCGGCGTGAGCCAGTCGGCGTCCTTCTGATACACCGTCAACTGCGCCACGTCGTCGGCGATCGCGGAGATGATCTGCACCCCGCTGGAGCCGGTGCCGATCTGGGCGACCCGCTTGCCGGTGAAGTCGACGGGCGTCTTCGGCCAGCGCGAGGTGTGGTGCTGCTCGCCGCGGAAGTCCTCGCGGCCGGGGATGTTCGGGATGAAGGGCACCGAGAGGTTGCCGGTGGCGGCGACGACGTAGCGGGCCCTGACCTCGGTGCCGTCGCTGCTCCGGACGGTCCAGGTGCCGGAGGGCTCGTCGAAGACGGCGGAGGTGACCTTGACGCCGGTGCGGATGTCGCGCCGCAGGTCGAAGCGGTCCACGACGTGGTTGAAGTAGCGCTCGATCTCGGGCTGGCCCGCGAACCGCTCCGACCACTCCCACTCCTCCCACAGCTCCTTGGAGAAGAGGTAGCCGTAGGTGTAGCTCTCGGAGTCGAAGCGCGCCTCGGGGTAGCGGTTCCAGTACCAGACGCCGCCCACACCGGTGCCCGCTTCCAGGAGCCGCACCGAGAAGCCCGCCTCGCGGGCGGTGTACAGCTGGTAGATGCCGGTGACGCCGGCCCCGATGACGAGGACGTCGACCCGGTCCTGGACCGCCGGCTTCGAAGATTCGCTCATTTGCGCTCCATGGTGACTGGGGCTGCGGCTCCCACATGAGCCTGGTTTGATAGTTCGACCAGTCGGTCGAATATTCAGACCGAGAGTAGATGAGGGGCTTGGCCCGATCAATGGCGATGACGGAGAGAGCTTGGACCAGCCATATCCGCGACAGGCATTGATTGTACCGACCGTTTGATCTAACTTTCGTTTGGGACGAATGCAATCCGCATGCACCGGGAGTCGCGCATGAGCGCCGAAGACGTCAAGGAAACCACCGACCTGCGCGTCGCGGGGCTGAAAGCCCTTCGTGCCGCACTGCCCGGGGTGGTGCCCGCGGAGGGCGAACTCGACATGCGGGACGGCAAGTTCGGCGAGGATCTCGTCGAGATCGGCCTGTCCACCGTGTGGGGCGCGCTGTGGGGCCGCGAGGGGCTCGCCCCGCGCGACCGCAGCCTCGTCACCCTCGGCATCCTGATCGCGCTCGGCGCCGAGACCGAGCTGAAGACCCATGTCCGGGTCGCCCTGACCAACGGGGTGACCAGGGACGAGCTGGCCGAGGTCATCTACCACTCCGCCGGGTACACCGGCTTCCCCAAGGCCGTGGCGGCCCGCACCGCGGCCCGCGAGGCCCTGGGCGAATAGCCGGACGAACCACCGGTGCCCGTTCTCCGGCACCGCGCACGAGCGCAAGGGAGCGCACATGTCACTGCAGGGAAAGGTCGCCGTCGTCACCGGCGGCGGCCGCGGCATCGGCCAGGCGATCGCGAAGGTGCTCGCGGCCAGGGGAGCCGCGGTCGCGGTGTGGGACCTCAACACCGAGGGCGCCGAGAAGACCGCGGCGGCCATCCAGGAGGCGGGCGGTACGGCGATCGCCGTCTCCGGCGACGCGGCCGAGGCGGGCGCGGTGGCGGCCGCCGCGGCCCGCACCCGCGAGGACCTCGGTCCGGTCACGATCCTCGTCAACAATGCGGGCATCACCGCCTACGAGCCGTTCACCAGCATCTCCGAGGCGTCCTGGGACCGCATGATCGCGATCAACCTCAAGGGCCCCTTCCTGGTCACCCAGGAGATCGTGCCCGACATGCTCGCGGCGGGCTGGGGCCGGATCGTCAACATCTCCTCGTCCTCAGCGCAGACCGGCGCACCCGCCATGGCCCACTACGCGTCCTCCAAGGGCGGTGTCATCGGCCTCACCCGCGCCCTGGCGATCGAGTACATCGAGAAGGGCATCACGGTCAACCACGTGCCGCCCGGCTTCATCGACACCCCGCTGGTCCGCCAGGGCCCCGTCGACGTGGAGGCGGCCGCCGCCACCATGCCGATGAAGCGCGCCGGCCAGCCGGAGGACGTCGCCTACGCGGTGGCCTACCTCGCCTCCGAGGAAGCGTCCTACGTCACCGGCCAGACCCTCAGCACCAACGGCGGACGCTACCTCGTGTGAGCACCCGCACAGAACATCGCGACGACGCTGCAACGGAGCAGACAATGAGCATCGAGGACGACACCGGGGCCATGGCCCACGTGCTGGTGGTGGGCGCCTCCGCGTCCGGGCTGACCACGGTGGAGGCCCTGCGCCGCAAGGGGTACACCGGCCGGATCACGGTGCTCGGAGCCGAGCCGCACGCCCCGTACGACCGTCCGCCGCTCTCCAAGCAGATCCTCTCCGGCGCCTGGGAACCCGGCCGGGCCGCGCTGCGCACCGAGGAGCTGCTGAGCGGCCTGGACACCGAGTTCGGGTACGGCGATCCGGCGGTCGGTCTCGACACCGCGACCCGGACCGTACGCACCGGGTCCGGGCGCGAGCTGAGCGCCGACGCGATCGTGATCGCCACCGGCGTACGGCCCCGAGTGCTGCCCGGACAGGGCGAGTTGACCGGTGTGCATGTGCTGCGCACCCTCGACGACGCGCTCGCCCTGCGCACCGATCTGCTCTCCGGGTCACGCCTGGTGGTCGTCGGCGAAGGGGTCCTCGGCTCCGAAATCGCCGCCACCGCACGGACGTTGGGCCTGGACGTCACCCTGGCGGGACCGCTCACCGGACCGCTGGCCCTTCAGGTCGGCCCGCTGGTGTCGGGACTGCTGGCGGAACTGCACACCGAACGGGGCGTGCGGCTCCGGCTCGGGAACGGTGTCACGGGGTTCACCAGTGCCCAAGGCCGCGTCTCCGGCGTCGAGTTGAGCACCGGCGAGGTGCTGCCCGCCGATGTGGTCGTGGTCGCGATCGGGGCGAGTCCGGCGACGGAGTGGCTGGCCGGCAGCGGGCTCGAACTCGACAACGGCGTGGTGTGCGACTCGCGTTGCCGGGCCGCGCCCGGGATCTACGCCGTCGGTGACGTGGCCCGCTGGCACCACGAGCAGCTCGGCAGGCTGATCCGGCTGGAGAACCGGACGAACGCCACCGAGCAGGCCATGGCGGTCGCCGGCGCGATCCTGGGCGAGGACCGGCCCTACGAACCGGTGCCGTACTTCTGGACCGACCAGTTCGACGCCAAGCTCCAGGTGCACGGCTTCCTGCCGGCCGATGCCGAAGTGGACGTCGTGGACGGCGAGTTGGCGGCCCGCCGGTTCGTCGCCCGCTACCGCAGCGGCGGCCGGGTGACCGGGATCCTCGGCTGGAACATGCCCAAGCAGGCCAGGCAGCGCCGTCAGGAGATCGTCGACGCCGTCCCCTCCCCCGCTCCCGCCCTCTGAACGATCAGGAGAGTTGCCATGAAGGTTGTCGTCGACGAGGACAAGTGCGTCGCCGCCGGGCAGTGCGTCGCCGCCGCGATGGACGTGTTCGACCAGCGCGACGAGGACGGCATCGTCGTCCTGCTGGACGAGAACCCCCCGGCCGAACTGGCCGACGACGTACGGAACGCGGCGGCGGTGTGCCCCGCGCTGGCGATCCGTATCGAGGAATAGCCCAGCCGCACTCCCCACCCCCACCCTCATCTGGAGGAACCACCATGTCCGAGGCCGAGACGGAACTCGCCGCCCCTGACGCGGAGCTCTTCGACTACCCCGGCGCTCGGGACCGCAGCTGCCCGTTCGCCCCGCCGGCCGGGCTGCGCGCCCTGAACGAGACGGCGCCCGTGTCCCGGGGCCGGATCTGGGACGGCAGCACCCCCTGGCTGGTGACCGGGCATGCCGCGCAGCGCGTGATCCTTTCCGACCCGCGGGTCAGCTCGAACGACAAGCAGGCCGGGTTCCCGCACCCGAACCAGGCCATGGCGGAGAACTCCCCCCACCACCCGCTGACCATCTTCAACGCCGACGGCGCCGACCACACGCGGATCCGCCGCATGATGACGGCTCCGTTCACGCGCAACCGGATGGAGAAACTGCGGCCGGAGATCCAGCGGTTCACCGACGAGCTGATCGACAAGATGCTCGCGGGCCCGAAACCGGTCGACCTGGTGGAGGCGCTCGCGCTGCCGCTGCCCTCGCTGATGATCTGCGCGCTGCTCGGAGTGCCGTACGAGGACCACGAGTTCTTCCAGGAGCACGCCTCGCTGGCGACCCGCAGCGACAAGACCGCCGAGCAGGACCGGGCGGCCATGGAAGCGCTGGGCGGTTATCTGGCCGGGCTGCTGCAGAAGCGGATGGAGGAGCCGAGCGACGACGTCATCTCGGACTTCGCCGGGCGGATCAAGGCGGGCGAAGTCACCCTGCCCGAGGCCGTCATGCTCTGCATGATCCTGCTGATCGCCGGTCACGAGACCAGCGCCAGCATGATCACCCTGGGCACCGCCCTGCTCCTGCAGAACCCGGAGCAACTCGCCCTGCTGCGAGGGACGGACGACCCGAAGGTCGTCGCGAACGCGGTCGAGGAGATCCTGCGCTATCTGACGATCCCGGCGCTCGGCCAGCGGCGGATCGCCGCCGAGGACATCGAGATCGAGGGCATCACCATCAAGGCCGGCGAAGGCATCATCGCCGCGCTGCCCGCCGGCAACTGGGACCCGGCCGCCTTCCCCGAGCCGGAGAAGTTCGACATCACCCGCGAGGCCCGCCACCACCACGCCTTCGCCTGGGGCATCCACCAGTGCCTCGGCCAGCAGCTCGCCCGCATCGAACTGCAGGTCGTCTACGGCACGTTGTACCGCCGCGTCCCGACCCTGCGCCTCGCGGTCGGCTTCGACGAGCTCAGGTTCCGCAGGGACGACGCGCTCGCCTACGGCATTCACGAGCTGCCGGTCACCTGGTAGCGAAACGCTTTCACCCGCACACAACTGGAGTCACCCATGAGCGAGTTCGGCTTCGAAGGACGCGTCGCCGTCGTCACCGGCGCGGGCCGTGGCCTCGGCCGCGCCTACGCCCGTCTGCTGGCGGAGCGCGGCGCGAAGGTCGTCGTCAACGACCTGGGCGGGTCGATGGAGGGCGAGGGCTCCGACGCCGGCCCCGCGCAGAAGGTCGTCGACGGGATCGTCGCGGCGGGCGGTGAGGCGGTGGCCGACACCCACGACGTGTCCACGACCGCGGGCGGCGAGGCCATCATCGGCACCGCGATCGAGAACTTCGGCCGGATCGACGTCCTCGTCAACAACGCCGGGATCATCCGCTACGCGGGCCTGCCGGAGATCGAACTCGACAACCTGGAACGGCACTTGGCCGTCCACCTCCTCGGTTCCTTCAACACGATGCGGGCCGCCTGGCCGCACTTCGTGGAGCAGGGCTACGGCCGGGTCGTCCTCACCACCTCCAGCGGCATGTTCGGCATGGACAACAACCTGTCCTACGCCGCCGCGAAGGCCGGCACGGTCGGCATGGCGCGCAGCGCGAAGCTGGCGGGCGAGCCGCACAACATCAAGGTCAACCTGATCGCGCCGGCCGCGATGACCCGGATGGGCGGCGGCCCCGAGGAGGAGCCCGCCGAGGCCGCGGAGGGCATGCCGTACATGCCCTCGTCGGCGGTGGCGCCGATGGTGGCCTACCTCGCGCACGAGAGCGTCCCGGTGAGCGGGGAGATCTACACGGCCGGTGCGGGCCGGTTCGCACGGGTCTTCCTGGCCTCGACGGAGGGGTACGCGCACGAAGGGGGCGCGGCCTCCGTCGAGGACGTCGCGAAGAACTGGGACGCGATCAACGACGAGAAGGGGTACTACGTACCCGCGGACCTGATGGCGTGGTCCGGGTCGTTCCTCAAGCACCAGTTCGGTTAGGACGGGCAGGGGGAGGCGGTGAGCTGCCCCGCCTCCCCCTGTCGCCTCAGGATCAGGCTGTCGAGCGGCCCGCGATGTGCCATTTCGACGGCAGCTCGATGCGGGCGCCGTCGGGCCTGAACTCGGTGGTGATCAGGGGGAGTTCACCGCTCGCGAGGATGGTGAGGCCGGCCGCGCGGAGGAGTTCGGGCACCTCGCCGTCGGCCACCTCGCCGGGGGCGATGCCGTGGCGGAGGATCGGGGCGAGCTTCGCGGGCGGCCCCTCCGGGTCCTGGGCCAGGCCGCCGATGATCGGGCGGGCGGCCTCGGCGAGTTCGACGAGGAAGACATGGCCGCGCTCCCCGAGGAGCGTGGCGATCCCCTCCACCAGCGCCTGCCGGTCCTCGGGGTCGACCTGGTGCAGCACGCCCCTCATATAGACGTTGGCGTCGCCGAGTTCGGCGTGCAGCGTCTCGACCTCTGTCTTGTCGGTCGCGTCCAGCAGCCGGTAGGTCGCCTGCCCCGCCGGGTCGGCGCGCCGGGCGTGGTCGATGGCGGCCACGGACAGATCGGCGCCCACGACGTGGTTGAACCGGTCGGCGAGGAAACGGGTCTGCGTGCCGTTGCCGCAGCCGAGGTCGATCATCTGGAGGCCCGGGTCCCGCAACTTCGGCTCGAACAGGGCCAGATGGAGTCCTACTGTCTGTGTCGGCGACGCGTCCCAGAAGACCGCCCCCTGTTCCTCGGGCGCCTCGCGCCAGAAACCTTCCCACGCGTCCCGGTACCGACTGGTCACGCTCATGCCCAACTCCCCAGGATGCAAGGCCGTTCCGCCGTAAGTGACGGGCCAGTACGGTTTATCGCGCCCGGGTCCCGCTCACAAGCACACGGCGCATTCCTTCACCGCTCATTCGACACGTGTACGCCGATGTGCGCCCCGCGCGCCCCCTCGGCCACCTGCGCTTCAGCGGCGCGGCGGGGCTCAGCGGCGGGGCAGGGTGAGTTCGAACCACACGGTCTTGCCGGCGGTGGTACGGCTGGCGCCCCACTCGCGGGCCAGTGTGCCGACCACGTGCAGTCCGCGCCCGAACTCGTCGCCGGGGCCCGCGCTGAGCAGGGTCGGCAGGGTGGGGTCGTCGTCGTCCACCTCGCACAGCAGGGTGTCGCCGCGCACCAGGCGCAGTTCGATCCGGCGGCCGTGGGAGTGCCGTACGGCGTTGGTGACCAGCTCGTCGGCCAACAGGGCGGCGGTGTCGGCGAGTTTGGCGAGGCCCCACTCGTGGAGCTGTTCGCGGACCACCGCGCGGGCCCGGGCGGCCTCGGACGGGTCGAGGGCGAGCCGCCATTCGGCGACGTCGTCCGGCTCGATGCCGTTCAGGCGGGCCATCAGGAGGGCGACGTCGTCCTTGCGTCCGCCACGGGTGTTGAGGGAGCGGATGATCGTGTCGCAGGCGTCGTCCATGGACGCGGCCGGATGCGCGGCCGACTCGCTCAGGGTCGCGAGTCCTACGCCGATGTCCTCGCCGCGCACCTCGACCAGACCGTCCGTGCACATCACCAGCCGGTCGCCGGGGTCCACGCGCACGCGGACCGCCTCGAAGGGCACCCCGCCGACGCCGATGGGCGCGCCCGTGGGCAGGTCGAGGAGCTCGCTGCGGCCGTCCCGGGCCCGCACGATCACCGGCGGGATGTGGCCCGCGTTGCCGATGTGGAGTTCGCCCGCGATCGGGTCGTAGACGACGTACAGGCAGGTCGCGAGGTAGTTGTCGCCGAGGCGCTGCGCCAAGTCGTCGAGGTTGCGCAGGAGTTGGGCGGGTGGCAGGTCCATGGCGGCCATGGTCTGCACGGCGGTGCGCAACTGGCCCATCATGGCGGCCGAGTTGAGGCCGTGGCCCATGACGTCGCCGACGACGAGCGCGGTGCGGGCGCCGGGCAGTTTCACCGAGTCGAACCAGTCGCCGCCGACGCGTCCCAGCAGCGTGCCGGGCAGATAGCGGGTGGCGATGTCGCAGCCCGCCATGCGTGCCGGGATGTGCGGCAGCATGCTGTCCTGGAGGGTCTCGGCGACGGACTCCTGGTAGGTGTACATGCGCGCGTTGTCGAGTACGAGGCCTGCGCGGGCGGCGAGTTCGGCGCCGGTGACGCGGTCCATGTCGTTGAACTCGACGCGCTCCGGGTGGCGCAGCAGGATCATGAAGCCGAGGACCACATTGCGTGCCTTGAGCGGGACGACCAGCATCGAGCGGCCGGTGATCAGCGGCCGGATGTCGCGCTTCTCGAACTGCGAGGCGATCATGTGCCCCATCTGCTCGCTGATGCGCGGCACGAGGACGGGGTCGCCGGTGGTCATGCACTGGAAGAACGGGGTGTGCGCCGGGAACGGCATGGCCTCGCCGACCGGTACGACGTCGTCCCAGCGGCCGGGTTCGTCGGTGTGCTCCAGGGCGACTCGGTGCCACATGGTGGTGGTGTCCGGCACGCCGTCCGGGAACCCCTCGCCCGCGACGACCTGTTCACGGAGGTAGGTGCCAGCGACATCGGTGAACTTGGGTACCACGGCCTTGCTGACCTCGACGATGGTCTGCGCGAGGTCGAGTGAGGTGCCGATACGGCCGCTGACCTCGTTGAGGAACTCCAACCGCTCGCGTACGGCGGCGTATTCGAGGTCCTCGCCCTCGTCCGCGACCTCCTGCGGCACCGGGAGTCCTTCGGCAACCGCCGCGGCGGCCCGCTCGCGGCGCGCCTTGCGCTCGGCGCGGCGGGCGACGCCCCAGTCGGGGGTCACGGGCACCCGCTCGTTCTGGCTGAACTCCAGGACGGGGTAGCCCAGTTCGAGGACCTGGGCGACGATGCGGGCGCTCTCGTCGACGCTCATGCTGGGCAGGATCTCGGGGAGCCTGCGGGCGAGTTCGTCGGCGCCGGGGAAGTCGGTGTGGTGGGCGAAGGCGGGTGCTATGCGCTCGAAGGCGCCGTCCGCCTCGGGGATGTCCTGGCGCATGCCGTCCGCGTCGGCGGCGAGCACGAGCAGCCGCTCCCGGCCGGGGCCGACCAGCGGGTAGGCCCACCACAGGACGTCCACTCGGTCCCGCTCGGGCACGGTGAGCCGGGCGCGTCCGGCGGCCGGGTAGGACAGCTGTCCGTCGAGGGATGACTCCAGGTCGGGGCCGAGTCCGTCGTAGGACGCGAACGCGCCGTAGGGACTGGTCTCTTCCTCGTCGGGCAGGGCGCCGGAGACGGGGAGCAGGTCGACCGCCGTCTGGCCGATCGCCTCTTCCTTGGTGGTGCCGAAGAGCCGCCGGGCGCCTCGGCTCCAGTGCGAGACGAGTCCGTCGCGGTCGATGAGAATCACAGCCAGCGGGATACGGCCCGCCTCGGCGTGTTCGCTCACCACGTCGTCCCCGGCTCCGCGGCCGGGAGGCGCCTCCCGCTCGGTGCCACGGTCCATGGCCCAGGCCCTCTCTCCCCACGGCTCCGCAAGATCTGTGCCGCCACCCACCACGCTACGGGGACGGCCGGTGGCGATGTGCGGCATTCCTGGAATTGGTTCCACCCAATCCGCACCGGCGTGCGCCTGCGCGCCCTGTGAGGCAGGGGATCAGTCCTCGTGGCCGAGTTGCAGATCGCGCTCGGTGCGTCCCCCGCCCGCCACTTGGAGCACGGTGGCCACGGGCGGATACCCGGCGGCGATCACCGTGTACTCGCCGGAGGACAGATCGACGAACCGGAAGGTGCCGTCGGGGCCGGTGGTGAGGGTGTCGACGACGTTGCCCGCCGCGTCGAGGAGCGTCACGCGCGCGTCCTCGACGGGCTTCCCGCCGCTCGCCCGGACGGTGCCGCGCAGGAGTGCGCCGCCGGCGAGTTCGACGTCCTGCCGGGTCTCGCGGGAGGCCTGCACGCTGACGGGGAGCGCGGCCGGCCGGAACGCGGGCGCGCTGGCCGCGAGGGTGTACTCGCCGGCCACCAACTCGCTGATCACATAGCCGCCTTCGCGCCCGCTGCGGGTACTGGCCACCACCTCGCCGTGCACATTGGTGAGCGTCACGGCGGCCTCCCGCACCGGGGTTCCGTCCGCGGTCAGCACACTCCCGGCGAGGCGTCCGGCGCCGCCGAGGACGACGTCGAGTTCGACGGGCCGCTCCCCCACGGTCACGGACACCGCCTGCGGCTGGTGCCCGCCGGCCGCCGCGATCAGGACGTACGACCCGGAGCCGGGCGTCGACAGCGCGTACCGGCCGTCCGCGCCGCTGGCGCCGCGCCCGATCTGCTGCCCGGAGACGTCGATGAGGGTGAGCGCGGCCCGGGGCACGACGGTCCCGTCGGGGTGCTGCACCTTGCCGCAGACGGGGATTCCGGCGGCGTATCCCGAACGTGCCTGTGGGATCGGGGAGTTGAAGGGTGCTGCCTCGGACGTCTCGGCGGGGGCGTTGTGGGACACCAGTGGTTTCTCCTTGAGGAAGAAGGCGATGAGCAGGCCGAGGGCGAGCACCGGCACCAGGTAGAGGAAGATCCGGGGCATCGCGTCGGCGTAGGCCCGGATGTAGCTGTCGCGCAGCGCCGGGGGCAGCGCGTGGACGAGCTGCGGGGTGATGGACTCGGGGTCGGGGAGACCCGCACCCGCGCGCGTGGGGAGGCGTTCGCGCAGCGCGTCGGTGAGCCGGTCGGCGAACAGGGTGCCGAAGATCGCGGCGCCGACGCTGCCGCCGATCTGCCGGAAGTAGTTGTTGGCGCTGGTGGCGGTGCCCAGGTCGGCGGGCCGTACGGAGTTCTGCACGGCGAGGACGAGGACGGGCATCACCAGGCCGATGCCGGCGCCGAGGACGGCCATCCAGACGCTGTACTGCAGCCGGGAGGTGTCGACTTCGAGCCGGGACAGCAGCCACATGCCGAGGGTGGCGAGGGCGCTGCCGAGGATCGGGTAGATCTTGTACCGGCCGGTGTGGCTGATGAGTTGGCCCGAGATGATCGACGCGCCGACGATGCCGCCCATCATGGGCAGCATCAGCAGTCCGGACTCGGTGGCGCTCGCCCCGTCGACCATCTGGAGGAAGGTCGGCAGATAGCTGGCGGCGCCGAACAGCGCGACCCCGATCACCAGGCCCACCAGGGCGGTGACGTTGAAGACGGCGTCCCTGAACAGCCGTAGCGGGATGAGGGGTTCGGGCGCGAAGCGCTCGGCGACGAGGAAGAGGATCGCGGCGGCCACGGCTCCCGCGCCGAGCCCGAGGATGACGCGCGAGCCCCAGGCGTACTCGGTCCCGCCCCAACTGGTCAGCAGCACAAGACACGTCGAGGCGGCAGCCAGCAACAAGGCGCCGAGGATGTCGAGTCGGGGCCTGGCGGTGGGCTTCGGCAGTTTCAGTACGACGGTCACGACGGCCAGGGTCACCACGCCGAAGGGCACGTTGACGTAGAAGCACCACCTCCATGAGAGGTGGTCGGTGAAGTAGCCGCCGAGCAACGGGCCCGCCACCGAGGCGAGTCCGAAGGTGGCGCCGATGAGGCCCATGAAGCGGCCGCGCTGCCGGGGCGGCACGATGTCCGCGATGATCGCCTGCACGCCGATCATGAGTCCGCCCGCGCCGATGCCCTGGACCGCGCGGAACGCGATGAGTTGGTCCATGGACTGGGCGCGGCCCGCGAGCGCGGAGCCGATCACGAAGACGGCGATCGCGAACTGGAACACGCTCTTGCGGCCGAGGAGGTCGCCTAGTTTGCCGTAGACCGGGAGGCCGACCGTGGAGGTGAGGAGGTAGGCGGTGATCGCCCAGGACATCTTCTCCAGGCCGTGCAGTTCGCCGACGATCTTCGGGAGCGCGGTGGCGACGATCATCTGGTCGAGCGCGGCGAGGAGCAGCGCGAGCATCAGGCCGAGGAAGACCAACCGCACGCGGCTCGGGCTGAGTTCGGCCTTCTCGACGGGTGCGGGGGCCGGGGTCCCCGGGGGCGCCGGGGGCCGTTCGTCCTGCACCAGAGTCGTCCCGCCCACGTACCGCTCCCCTCGTCGCGCCTGCCGCACAATTCCCGCTTTGGGCGACAACTGTGAGCAAGCGTGACGAGTTACGGCGTACGCCCGGCTCGAACGGAGATCCACCCGAACCGGTGAGGGAAGCCGTCAGGACGTCAACGCGCCCTGGGGGCTTGGCCCTTGAGGCCTACTTCTCCACCTCGGTGGCGAGCTTGTCGAGCACCAGGTCGTAGATGCGGCCGAGGCCCTTGGGGGCGAAGGTGCGCTCGAAGAAGCCGCCGATGCCGGTGGCGCCGTTCCAGGTGCTGGTCACGACGACGCGGGACTTGCCCTCGCCGGCCGGGGTGACCCGCCAGGTGGTGACCATGGTGGAGTTGCGGTCCTTCTCGACCAGTTCACCGTCGGTCGGCTCGCTGACCTCCAGGAGGCAGTCGCGGACGCGCTTGCTGGTGGCCTGGAGCTTCCAGTGGACGAGGGTGCCCTCGCCGTCGCCGCCCTCGCGCACCTCGTACTCGCTGAACTGCTCGGGCAGCAGGTTCGCGCGCGTGCCGGTGTAGTCGGCGAGGGCGTCGAACACCTTCTCCGCGTCGGCTGCGACGACCCGCTCGGTGGTGGCCTCGACCTGCGCCATTTCGTTCCTCCAGGACTTGCGTTCTCGGGGTCGGGGCAAGCCAACCACCCTCGCACTCGGTCACCCAAATCGGGGTGCCCCAGGGCGTCGGAAGCGATCAGGAGTGATGCGGAAGTTCACTTGCACAGCAATTCGAACAAGTGTTTCACTCTGGGGGCAGGACTACCGAGGAGGCGTCATGCGCTGGGAAAACCTCACAGTGGAGTCCGACGGCCACAGCCGGACGGCCGACGTCGCGCTGTTCGGCGCGGACGCGGTGACCACCCGAACCTTCGACACGCCCGAGTTCCGCGGGATCACCTTCCACGAGGTGCGGGCCCGCTCGATCATCAACCGGGTGCCCGGGGCGTCCCGTATGCCCTTCGAGTGGACGGTCAACCCGTACCGGGGCTGCTCGCACGCGTGCGTGTACTGCTTCGCCCGCAAGACCCACAGCTATCTGGACCTCGACACCGGCCTCGGCTTCGACTCGCAGATCGTGGTCAAGGTGAACGCGCCGGACCTGCTGCGCCGCCAGCTGGGCTCACGGCGCTGGCTCGGCGAGCACATCGCGATGGGCACGAACGTCGACTGCTACCAGCGCGCGGAGGGCCGCTACCGGCTGATGCCGGGCATCCTGAGCGCCCTGCGCGACCACGCGAACCCCTTCTCGATCCTGACGAAGGGCACCCTGATCCTGCGCGACCTGGACCTCCTGGTGCAGGCCTCCGAGGTCACCGACGTCGGCATCTCCGTCTCGGTCGGCTTCACCGACCCCGCGCTGTGGCGCACGGTGGAACCCGGCACACCCTCCCCGGAGCGGCGCCTGGACGCCGTACGGACACTCACCGAGCACGGCATCGACGTCGGCGTCCTGATGGCCCCGGTGATCCCCTTCCTGAGCGACCACCCGGCCCAACTGCGCGCCACCGTAAGGGCGATAGCCGCCTCCGGGGCCACCTCGGTGACTCCCCTGGTGCTGCATCTGCGGCCCGGCGCCCGCGAGTGGTTCATGGCCTGGCTCGGCCGGCACCACCCGCATCTGGTGCGCCGCTACGAACGGCTGTACGCGGAGGGCGCGTACGCCCCGAAGTGGTACCAGCGCCGGATCACCCGTCAGGTCCACGACCTGGCACAGGAGTACGGCATCGGCCCCGCCCGCGCGGGAATGCCGCGCCGGATTCCCGAGCCGGCGGAGCCGGCCGACGAGCCGGTGAGCGGGCCGACGCAGCTCTCGCTGATCTGAAGGCGCTTCTCCATGAGCTGATCCGAGGGCGTTCGAGCGCATCCGGCGGCCCAATTGGGTCAAGTATCGGCTGAACAGGTTCTTCGGCCCCGGCTTTTCGGGACTATGCGGCGAGGACCGGCCGCGAGAACCGCGGTCGGCTGCCTCTCCGTCCTGGGAGGACTCATGAGAAAACGCGCAGCCGTACTGTGCGGTGCAGCCGTCGTCGTGGCCGGGACGGTCACCGCTCTCCCCGCAGACGCGAGCACCGCGCACCCCGCGGCCACCGTCCAGGCCGCGAAGCCCACCTGGAAAACCTGCGCCACCACCAACTATCCGACGCTCCAGTGCGCGAGCGTCAAGGTGCCGCTCGACCACGCGAACCCGCACGGCACGCGGATCACGCTCGCCCTGTCCCGGGTCCCGCACACCGCGAAGACGTACCAGGGCCCGCTGCTGGTCAACCCCGGAGGCCCCGGCGGCAGCGGCCTGACCCTCGCGGGCTTCGTGGCCTCCTCGCTGCCCAAGGCGGTGGCGTCCCAGTACGACGTCATCGGCTTCGACCCGCGCGGCGTCGGCAAGAGCACCCCCGCCCTCGACTGCAAGCCCGGTTACTTCAACCCGGTGCGCCCCGACTCCGTGCCGAGCACCCCGGCGCTGGAAAAGGCCAACCTCACGCGCGTGAAGTCCTTCGCCGCCGCCTGCGGCAAGAAGTACGCGAGCGTGCTGCCGTACATCAACACGGTCAGCGCCGTGCAGGACATGGACTCGATCCGCGCGGCACTCGGCGCCAAGAAGATCAACTACTTCGGTTACTCGTACGGCACCTACCTGGGCGCCGTGTACGCCAAGCTCTACCCGGAGCGCGTGCGCCGCCTGGTCCTGGACTCCATCGTCGACCCCACGGGCGTCTGGTACGACGACAACCTCGGGCAGGACTACGCCTTCAACGACCGCCAGCAGGCGCTCATGGCGTGGATCGCGAAGTACGACTCGACGTACAAGCTCGGCACCGACCCGGCCAGGATCGAGGCCAAGTGGTACGCGATGCGGAAGGCGCTGGCCAAGAAGCCGGCGGGCGGGAAGGTGGGCGCCTCCGAGCTGGAGGACACCTTCATGCCCGGCGGGTACTACAACGGCTACTGGCCCTATCTCGCCGAGGCGTTCGCGGCGTACGTGAACGACAAGAACGCAGATCCGCTGGTCGAGGCGTACGACAACTTCGCCGCGATCGACGCCTCCGGGGACAACGGGTACAGCGTGTACACGTCGGTGCAGTGCCGTGACGCGTCCTGGCCGCGCGACTGGAACCAGTGGCGCAAGGACAACTGGGCGGTCTACGAGAAGGCGCCGTTCATGGCCTGGAACAACGCCTGGTACAACGCGCCGTGCGCGTACTGGCCGACGAAGTCCGAGCAGCCGGTCAACATCGCCAACGGCAAGCTGCCGCCGGTGTTGCTCTTCCAGGCGACGAACGACGCGGCGACCCCGTACGAGGGCGGCGCGACGGTCCACCAGCTGCTGGCCGACTCCAGTTTCGTGGTCGAGCAGGGCGGCGGGAACCACGGCATCACGCTGAGCGGGAACGCCTGCCTGGACAAGTACCTGGCGACCTATCTGAGCAACGGCAAGGTGCCGCGCAGCGGCGGCGAGGTCGACGCGGTGTGCCAGAAGACGCCCGACCCGAAACCGCTGACCACGGCGAAGTCGGCGACGAGCACGGCACACGGTTCGACGCTGCACGGGTTGCTGGGCTTCCGCGGCTGAGCCCGGTCCGAGAGTCGGTCGACCGATCCCGCAGGGGCGGGAATCCTCGTTGTCAGACCCATGGTCCACCATGGACGCATGAGTGAGCTGACGAGGATTCCCGCCCCCGACGGCGTCGCCCCCGCCGCGGCCTACACACACGTCGTCATGGGCACCGGCCGCTTCGTCGCCATCTCCGGCCAGCTCGCACTGGACGAGGACGGAAAGCTCGTCGGCGAGGGCGACGCGTCTGCTCAGGCCCGCCAGATCTTCGAGAACCTCCGCCGCTGCCTCGCCGCCGCGGGCGCCGGCTTCGACGACGTGGTCAAACTGACCTACTTCATCACGGACATGGCCCACATGCCGGCCGTCCGCGCGGCCCGCGCCGCCCACATACCCGACGACCGGCTCCCCGCCGCATCGGCCGTGCAGGTCGCCGCGCTGGTGCGACCGGAGTTCCTGATGGAGATCGAGGCGTTCGCCGTGATCGGCGAATAAGGCGAATAATCAGGGGCCGACCGGCAGCCGAGTCCCTAGGGTGCCGCCATGGACGACGCCGCCGAGCCCCTCCGGATCCGCCCCATGGTCCTCGCCGACTGCGACCGGGTCTCCGAGATCCGCGTCCTCGGCTGGCAGTTCGCGTACCGGGGCCTCATGCCGCAGGCCTTCCTCGACGCCCTCAGCGCGAAGGACGACGCCGAGCGCCGCCGGGCGCGCCTCGCGCAGGGGGACGGCAGTGTCGTGAACCTGGTTGCCGAGCGGGGCGAGGAGATCGTCGGCTGGGCTGCGCTCGGCCCCTACCGGGACGGCGAAGTCCGCACCGGGGAAGCCGAGTTGTACGCGATCTACCTCGACCCGCGGCACCTGAACACCGGCGTCGGCCGGCCCCTGATGCAGGAGGCGCTACGGCGGTGCGCGGCCCTCGGTCACGACCGCGTGTATCTCTGGGTGGTCCGGGGCAACGCCCGCGCCCGTCGCTTCTACGAGCGGGCGGGCTTCCGTGCGGACGGGGCGGAGGAGCCGTACGAGGTGGACGGGGTGCTGGTGCCGGAGATCCGGTACGTCAGGGAGCTGACGCGCTGAGGCGGTGACGGGTGGGGCTCACCGCTGGCGTGGAATCCGCCCCAGCGCGTGCACCGCAGCCTCCGCCAGTGCCGGGTGGGCGAGGGCGTCGTTCAGGACCTGTCTGGCGCGGGGGTCGCCCAGTTCGCCGAGGCCCTGTACGCAGGCGAGGGCCACCCGGCGGTACGGGTCGTGGGGGCGGAGGCGGCGCTCCAGGGTGGTGATGAGGGCGGGGACGGACTCAGGAGCGTGGAGGTCGGCCAGGAGCCGGACGGGGTGGAGTGCGTAGGCGACGCGGAGTTCGTTGGTGGCGAGGGCGGCCGCCGCGCGGGCGGTGCGGGGGTCGTCGAGGCGGGCCAGGGCGTATGCGGCGGAGGCGCAGCGCGGTGGGTCGCGGTGGTTGAGGAACAGGACGAGGGACTCGAAGGCCCGCCGGTCGCCCGCGAGGCCCAGCCGGAACGCGGCGAACTCCCGGGCCCAGAGCGGTTGTCCGACGGCCGTGAGCACCTCCGCCAGTTCGTCGAGGTCGTCGGTCGACACAAGCCGCTCGTACGGCGCCGCTCCTCCCGACTCCTGCCGTAAGCGCTCCGTGAGTGATCGCAACTCTTCGTCCATGAAACCGAGCCTATGGGGGTCGCGGGACAGACGGGACCTACATCACAAACTCCGGGGACTGGCGCGCTCGTTACCCACCGGTTAAGCTCAGACGAGCGAGTTACCCACTCGCGTATCTCCTTGCCGTGGCCTGGTGACGCAGCCGCGGTTGGGGGCACCTCCCACGCCCTTAAGGCACTGGGGGAGCAGTCGGTTCGGTACCTCGTGTGCCGCAGTACGACACGGCTTGGGACAGGGCCGGTCGGAACTCTCAACTCGCCGGGCGTGTGCGCTCGTTGCCCGGCCCCACCCGCACTCCTTCTCGCGCGCCGTGCGCCCCCCCCCCGGCCGGGCCCGCCCCCCGGGCGGCTCCCGGGGGACACCCGGGGGGTGGGACGCCCCCCCGCGCGCGCAGACCCACCCCCCGTGGGTATTTTTGAGACACACAGAG
>NZ_JBHYWD010000034.1:0-93031 GCF_042751305.1 Streptomyces hokutonensis | reverse complement strand
GCTCTGCCTCCGGCAGCCGAATACTCGCTCCGCTCGTTTCGCGCGTCCCCGCGCGAATTCCCGCCTCCGGCGGGGCGTTATGGAATTTCCCTCCGGGAATTCCATAACGTGCATTCCTCCGGAATGAAAAGAGAATGGGAGGATTGGCGTTCCTCCGGAACGGAAAATATAGCAAATTGGCGTGCCTCCGGCACGGAAAGAAGCCTGTTTTGTTTACGGGTTAAGGCTAACTTAACCGAGAGTGCGTTTTATCCGTTTCCCTGGGTGGATGTTGGAGGAATATCCGATTCCTTTAAAGGTGATCTTTTTGATTGGAATCCACGGAATAAGTAAACCACCGAATACCGGGATGAAGGAATAGGGCCCCCTCCGGGGTCCCGTTTCCTGGGTAGAGGGGTAGAGCTGAAAGGACGCCCCGGTGCCGTCGACAATGAGGGGCACTGCGTGGCAGCAGTTCCACACGCCGCCTACCGCTCGCCCTCTACGCCCGGCACCTTGGCCCTGGCCCTTTACGAACCCCCTCGCCGCCGCCCCGTTGACGGAGCATGGGGCGGTGAACCGGCCCACGAGAGCCGCCCGCAGTTTTTGTGGTCTTGTGGAAAGGTGACCGCCGGCGCCACCCACGGTCGTACCGGGGTGGTGCGGGCAGCGCTCGCGCCACAACCAGCCGCAGCACCAGGTGGGTTGGTGTCTGATGCGCCCAACGGGGTTCGGATGCATAGCCGTTCTGCCACACTGGCGTGAAGGACGGCAACGGGGGGTTGCATGACGAGCGTTGTCCTGGTCCACGGGACCGGCGTGCGCGATGACGGATATACCGCGCTGTTCGATCTGGTCGCCGGGCACCTGCGGAAGCTGGACCGTGATCTGACCTTAGTGCCCTGCTTCTGGGGTGAGAAGCACGGCGCCCACCTCCACCGCGATGGCGCTTCGCTGCCTCCCCGGCCTGGTGAAGCCGACGCCCGGCCAGCGGAGCCTACCCGCGAAGAGACACGCCTGGCCTCCTGGGCCCTGCTGGATGCCGACCCCTTCGCGGAGCTGCTCCTGCTCGCCGAGGAAGAGCAACGCCACGTCGAAAGGTATGTGCCGCGGCAGGACGACACCCCACCGGAGGATCTCTGCCCGCGCCTCGACGCACTGAGCCACGACCCCGGGGTACGCGAAGCGGCCACCGCACACGGGGTGCGCGCGACGGAGATCGAGGCCGCAGCGCGCGAGGTGTCCGAGTTTTTGGGCACCACCTTGCGGGAGACGACGTCACCACTGTCAACGCTGCGTCAGCTCACCGCGCGGGCCGTGGTCGCGACAGCGCTCGCTTCGGCCGACCAGCGCTGGGATCCCGCGGGCACCAGCCTGGACGGCAACAGTGTGGACGAGCTGCTGGCCGCGGTGCTGGCCGCGTTGGGTGAGCCGGGAGCGGCCCTCGGCTTCGTCTCCAGTGTCACGAGCCCGGTGTGGCTGCCGTTTTGGCGCAGTGCGGAGTGGACCGCCTCGTGGCGGGTGCGCCGGCGTCGGCCGCATCTGAGCCGGCAGGCCGCACCGCCCATCGGGGACATCCTGCGCTACCAGACGCGAGGCGAGGGACTTCGTGACCACATCGCACAGGTGCTGCGCGCGGCGGCCCCTCCGGTGGTGATCCTCGCTCACAGCCTCGGCGGTGTGGCCTGCGTCGATCTGCTTGCAAGCGAGGACCACAGCAGCTCGGTCAAGGCCCTGGTGACCGTGGGTTCCCAAGCGCCGTTCCTCTACGAGCTGGACGCCCTGGCCTCCTTGACCTTCGGTCAGCCGCTCCCCCCGTCTTTCCCGCGGCGGTGGATCAACGTGTACGACCCGCGCGACCCGCTCGCCTATGTCGGCGCAGAGATCTTCGGCAGGGACCGGGTCACAGACGTTGCGGTCAACACCGGCCGGCCGCTGCTGCGTGCGCACTCTGCCTACTGGGACCACAAACCGCTGTACCAGCGGCTGGACAGAGAGCTGTTCGATGACGGACGGGATTGATCCGCGGCGTACCCATGCGCTGGTCGTCGCCGTGGAGGAGTACGAGGACGAGGAGTGGAACGTCTCTGGCCCGTACGCCGATGCCTGCGCGTTCATCTCCTGGCTCGTCGATGGGTGCGGGGTGCCGGACACAAACATCACGCTTTTCGCCTCGCCGCTTCCCGCCAGCCGACCCGGGGCGCAAGATCCGCCCGTCCTGCCCGCGGGCCTCCTGACGCGGCAACGGGAAGCGAGCTCCGCCGTGGTGTCCCGGCATTTGCAGGAGGGCATGGAGCACCTGGAAACCGACCTGCTGTGGGTGTTCTGGTCGGGACACGGCTTGATCGACGCCAGTGGCAGTCATGTGCTGGTGCTGTCCGACAGCACGGTGAGGACGAAGCGGGTCATCGACGTGGACGCCCTCCAACTCGCCCTGCAGTCGCAGCGGGTGGGAGTACGCAGAGGCGCGGGCGTGCCGAAGATCGCCGTGGCCGTCAACGCCTGCCAGAACCAGCCGCGTGAGGACTGCATCAGCAAGGTCGAGGTGGGAGTGCAGCAGACCTCCGTCACGGAGCGCGGCATGTTCATCATGCATGCCTGCAGCACCGGCCAGCAGGCACGGATCGCCCCGCGCGGGACGCGGATCCCGGGCGGGGCCGCCAGTCTCTTCCCTCAGACACTGCTGAAGTATCTCGACGACGGCACCCGCCGTGTCCTGCCAGACCTCCATCAGGTCAGCGACCGCGTCGACGCCGAGTTCGAGGTGCTGCGTAAGAAGCGGCTGACCCGGCAGCAGCCGGGCCTGCTGCGGCGCAACTGGGAGGGCCGGACCACCGCCAGCGGCGAGTTTTTGGTGCCGCCCACCGCCGAAGAGAGCCAGCTGGCCACGCTCCTGGAGACAGTGCTGCCCGACGGGTCGGCCCGCGAGGCCTGTGCTGCGCAGCTCAAAAGACGCCTGCCGATCGTGGTGCCGGTCAGTGTCGGCGCAGCCGAGCCGACAGCCCAGCAGATCGTCACCGCCGCCGCCCGCACACCGCACGGCGTGCCGACCCTGCTCGACCTGCTCGCTGTCCTTCCGCAGGCCCGCACCGGCGACGACACGCTGCGTGAAATCCAGGAGGCGGGCTGGCAGCTACGCCCCAACGAGTTCCTCACCGGGGAAGAACACGCCCAGCTAATGGCTCTCCTCGCCGCGGCCGGCCTGCCCGATCCCCGCACCGCAGCCCTGTACGACAGAAGGCTGCGTCACCATGTCGCGGCAGCACGGGACGAGGACGCTCTGCTGCGGTCTTTGGAGGCCGCCGGGTGCCGCAGGGACAGCGGGGCGATTCCGCCGCTGCTGCGCTTCACCTCGCTGGTGGCGGCCGAAGCCGGAGTCCATGCGGGCACCGACGGCGGACTCGCCGCATGGGGCTCGCACGTGGCCCGCCGAACCGGCCACACGACGGTCCTGGCTGCCCAGTTTGCGGCGGCCCGCAAGGAAGCGGCCCGCCGCCGCAGCGACAAGGCATGGCTGCTCATTCGCCTCCATGTCGATGATCCGGAAGCACTCACGGGCGCCGCGCGGTACACGCACTCGGCGTGGCTCGTCGACTCCGCCAACCCCCATCCGCAAGCGCTGCCCTGCCCGGCCGGCAGGAGGTTCGCGCCGTGGCGGCACACCCAGCTGGCGCTCGCGGAGCTGATCGAGCCGTTGCTCGACCTGCGGCGTGAAGGCGCCGAGGATCGCGTCGACCTCGCTGTGGAGTTCTTCTTGCCGCACAGCCAGCTGGAACTGCAGGTGGAACGCATCCCGGTCTGCCATCGCGGAGTGGACAACGTGGCCTTGGGGCAGCTCGCCACAGTCGTCGTCCGCTGCGCCGGGCGGCGGCGGACTTCCTGGGACCGCCGGTGGAAGGCATGTCATCGCATCGAGCTGCCCGGCACACACCACTGGCTCCGCCACGACGCGGACGACCTGCCGGCCCTCAAAACCGCCCTGAACAAAAACCCGTTGGTCGGCTGCGTCGAACTCTGGGGCACCGGCGCCGAGTTCACACCCGCGTTGATGTACTGCGCCGAGGTAGGAGTGCCGGTGATGGCATGGCACCGGCGCGTGGACGGTGTACGGCCCGACGATGACCTCGCCGACCTGCGAGTCCTCCATCCACGCCAATTGCCCGAGGAAGTCCGCCAGCTGCGCGGCGAGGCTGATGAGCCGGCCGTGTGCGGCAAGAATCATCTGGTTCTCCTGTGGGACGATCCGGGTCGTCTTCCGCCCCGGATCCGTCCCCGCGCTCCCGGAAGGATCCCACGCCCGTGACCGGCACCGATTCCACTGAGGGGCTGTTCGGCGACCCACACGACACCTTGCCGGTGCGGCTGCCTGCGGGACCGCCGTGGCGCCGTTTCGGCAGTCGGCGCAAACGCCCGGCCTACGTGATCCAGCGCGGGGACACTGCCGTGGTCAACGCAGCGCTCCAACTGCGGCGGCCCCTGCTCGTCACCGGCTTCCCCGGCGTTGGTAAATCGTCCCTGGCCTACGCCATCGCGGACGACCTTGGGCTCGGTGAGGTGCTGCACTGGGCGGTGAACTCCCGTTCGGTCCTCACCGAGGCGCTCTACCGCTATGACGCTGTGGCCCGCCTCCGGGATGCGGCGGCGCCCGAAAATGCGGGCCATCGCCTGCCGGTGGAGAAGTACGTCGTCCTGGGGCCGCTCGGCACGGCGCTGGCCTCCCCGGCGGGCCGCCCGCGCGTGCTGCTGATCGACGAACTGGACAAGGGAGACATCGACCTGCCGAACGATCTCCTGACCGTGTTCGAGGAGGGGGCCTTCGAGATTCCGGAGCTCAGCCGTGAAGCCGCGGGATCGGGCGGCCGGGAGATCAAGGTGGCACTCACCCGGCCCGTCCCCTACCGGGCCCCCTCCCCGAGAGGTGCACCGGAGACGGTCGGGGCGGACACGGTGTCGGCCAGCGTGGTCGACGGGTGGGTGTACTGCCACGACTTCCCGGTCGTCGTCATCACCAGCAACGGCGAGCGTGACTTTCCGCCGGCTTTTTTGCGGCGCTGCGTCCGCCTCGATCTGGGCGATCCCGACACGGAGCACCTCAAGCAGGTGGTGGAGGCCCAGTTCGGGGAGGAGATCACCGCAGCGGACGAAGACACGCTGGCCGTCGTAGCAGAGATGATCAACGAATTCAGCGCGGCGGGCCGCAACGGACGGCTGGCCACGGACCAATTGCTCAACGCCATCCATCTGCGGCTGAACGCCGTGCACCTCGATCCGTACGTGCTCAACGCGGTGCTCAGGCCCCTGGACAACACGGATCCCGTCCCGTGATCGCCGCTCTGCGCGCGGCGCTCGCGGCTGCCGGCTACGACCCCACGCCCGAAGAACTCGCCGACATCCTGTGGCTGGCAGCGCGACCTCACAGCGGAATGCTCCTAGGACCTGCGGCACCGGGAACCGCGGCAGCAGGCAGGGCCGCCAGGCCAGGCGCCGACAGGGCGCGGGCCGGGCCACAGCCAGCCCCCCTCGAGCAGTCGGGCAACCGTGTGCTCTTCGCGTCGGCCGGCTGGTCCGGCCCGGCGGGCGGCGTGGCCGTCTCGCCGACCCGGATCCCCACACCCCGCGCGCTCACCAACGCGCGAGGCCTTGCCAGATCCCTGCGCCCGCTGCGCTCGACCGTCTGTTCCCACACACACTTCCAACTCGACGTCGCCGCCACGGTGACGGCCCTCGCCGACGGCTTCCACGACATCATCCTCACCCCGGCCCGCGAGCCGCTGCTCGATCTGATGTTCATCGTCGACGACGGCATCTCCATGGCCGTCTGGCGCGACGCGGCGATGGAACTGCACCAGGAATTCCACCGCCTCAAGGCGTTCCGCCGCATCCGGCTGCTGGGCATGAACAGCGACGACCCTGACACGGTCCGATTTCTGGCCGAACCGTTCCGCCCGACCACGCCGGTAACTGCCCCTTCATCTGGCGCCCGTGCCCTGCTGCTGGTCCTCACCGACGCAGTAGGACCGGCGTGGCAGACCGGGACGGCGCAGGAATGGCTTCTGCGCTGGGCGGCGAAGGGATCCACAGCCGTGTTCCACGTCCTGCCCAAGGACATGTGGCCCAGCACCGGACTGCCCACCGTGCGGCTCATGGCCTCCGCTTCGCGGGCCGGTGTCACCAACCCGCACATCCGGCTGCGGCACCCCAGGGTGTCTCGGGACATCCTGCCCGTCCCGTCCCCACCCATCCCCGTGATCGATCTCGTCCCAGGTGCAACGACCAGGTCCTGGGCCCGGCTGGTCGGTGCACCCTCCGGTGAGGCAGCACTGCATTTCTACGATCCGGAGCAACGGCTGGCAGACGCGCCAGCAACGCCCGAAGACGAGGAAGCCGATGGGTTCGCGGAGAACGCGCTCGAGGACTTCCTCGCCCTCTGCTCCGACGAGGCAGGCCGACTGGCTTCCCATCTCGCCTGCGCCGGAAGCGCCTTGACGATCCCGCTGATGCGCCTGGTACAGGGATCGGCGGTGCCGACGTCGGGTCCTGAGCACCTGGCCGAGGTATTCCTCTCCGGCATGCTGATCCCCTACGCACCCGTGACGCAGGACGGCCTCGATCCCCTGCCCCACGAAGTCCTGCCCTGGGACCAGCGCGCGTTCGCCTTCCCCCCGGCCGTCGCCGACTCACTGCGCGAGCTCGTTCGACGCTCCGAGGAACGGGCCACCCACGACTACGTGACCGACTACCTGGCGCAGCGGCACCGAACGGCCAAGGCCGGGCAGGCCCTGATCTCCGATCCGCAAGGAGCCCTGCGCGCGCACGCCGACCTGCCGCTGGGAAGCGTCGGCCCCGACCATGCCGGGCACGGGCGGAGTCGGCAGATCTCCCTCACGACCTTGACGGAACCCCTGAACGGCCTCATGGACCGACTGAACGCCCCGCGCCTGGACTGGGTTCATGAAGCCGTCGCCACCCGAGCCGGAACCGCTGACGCCCAACGGGTGGCAGACCTGCTCATCCTGGCATCCCAGGCGAGCAGGGCGGACGATGCCGAACTGTTCATGGAACTGTGTCAGTTGCTGGAAGAGCTGTCCCACGACCTTGGCAGAGATGAGATGGCCACCGCGTATCGGCGGGCGCTGGCAGATGTGGAACGGAGTGCCAGCGGTCCGTACTTCTTTCTGAGCTACGCGCGCGCTCCCACCGACGAGTCGGATGTCTCCGACCCCAACCTGTGGGTCCATCACCTCTTCCGCGATCTGTGCGAACACGTCGACAGCCTGACCGCATACGACGGCATGCCAGGGTTCATGGACCGATCAATGTCTGCCGGACAGCTCTGGTCCGACGAACTCGCCCGCTCTCTGAGCACCTGCCGCGTCTTCGTCCCCCTGTACTCGCCCCGCTACTTCATCAGCAGATGGTGCGGACAGGAATGGGCGGCGTTCGCTAGCCGCCGTACCCGCTTCCGGGAGCCGGAAGCAGGGGGCAGGCCGAGCGCTATCGTGCCCGCCGTTTGGTCGCCGGTCCCCGCCCACCGCCTGCCCGACGTCGTCAAAGACATCCAGTACGTGACCCCCCACCTCGGCCACCGCTACCGCGAGTACGGACTGTACGGGCTGAGCAAAGTCAGATCGTTCCGCTCGGATTACGAAAGGGCCGTGCTGGCGCTGGCCCAGCGCATCGTCGAGGTCGGCGAAAGCGTCGTGGTGGCACCGGGAAGCCTAGACAGCCTGAGCAGGGCACCGGACGCGTTCACTGGGCTCGGCGGTCATCCTCGGACGCCGTCCAGTGATCTGGGGCGGGAGCGCTTCAGGCTCGACGCGTCGGATCGCTCCGAGCGCTCTGACGACGAGGGATTCTGACATGCCTTGAGCACCCAGCCCAGGCGCTGAGAAGCTGCCGCCTGCACAGCACGACGCAACACGAGTTCACCCAGACCAACCGGGCATCGGCCGCCTCGGCTCAGACATCATCATCGCCGAGACCGGAAGCGACATGGCCCAGTTCGCCTCCGCCCACCATCTGGCCTGCTGGATCGGGGTCTGTCCCGGCCAGAACGAGTCCGCCTGGCTCTGACGTCGTTCAGCGGCCCCTCAATATGGGCCACTTGGCCCCACCTGACTGAAGGGCGGCGCGTAACGGCTCGAAGCGGCCCCACTGCCGTTCGCCTGCGGGTACGACCATGAGGTGGGGCCACCGCAGACCGTCATCGAACACCTGTCGGCGCCAGCGATGACCACCATACGCGGCACCCCACACGTCCAGCGTCGTCTCCTGGACGGCGCCAAGCGTGACGCCCGTCAGCCGCTCGATCACCGCGCGGGGCTGGCCCTGGTGGTAGCGGCCCGGCTTCACGAGCTCGGTACGCAGCACCTCGGCCGCCTCCCGCACCCGCTCCCCCGCCGCTCCCGACTGGCCATCCAGGGCAGTGGCGTCCACAGCTGCCAGCAGTCCCTCCGCCGCAGGCTTGAGCACCGTGACGGGGGCGCCGGACAGACTCAGCAGCGCGTCCATCACGGACCGCAGACACGACTCGGCAACCTCCCAGGGCCGCTCCATCCCCGCCCGGCCATCACCCACCGCGCGTCCCGCAACAGCCCCAACGCCCGTACTCCCGCTTCGCCCTGAGCAATCAGAGCCCCAGCGAGAACGTCGTCGACCTCGGCCGCGCCAGCAGACGCCGCAGCCTCGTCGCTCACTCCCGCACCCCAGAGCGCAGCAGACCATCGTCGGGCTGGTTGTCGCGGATCCGCCGCACCAGGCCGCGCGGCTATCGGTTCTGCCCCGCCCGCGCCCGGCCTGCCAAGACCACACACTTCGCGATCTGCGCAACACCGCGCCCACCGGAGCGGCATTTCCGCCAGTCTTGCACGAGAAGAAGAACAGCTAATGCAAGATTGGCAGGAAATAGCGTATGGTTGCCGGCATGGAACAGAAGCACCTCACTCCCGCGGCGGTGAGGCTGGCCCAGACCTTCCTGGAAGACCCCACCCGCCGCTTCTACGCAACCGAACTCATGGAGGCCGCTGGTGTCGGCAGCGGCTCCCTCTACCCCGCGCTCGCACGTATGGAGAAGAGCGGGTGGATCGTCGCCGAGGACGAGGACGAAGGCGACCCCACCCCCAAGAAGCGGGGGCGCCCCGCGCGCCGCTACTACTGGATGACGGGCGAGGGTGCGCGCGCGGCCCACCTCGCCCTGGTCGAACTCAGCAACAGCGTCCGCCCACCCGCATCCTCGCCGGGCTGGCTCATCGACCCCACCCCCGAGGGAGTCTGAAGCACGTGAACACCCTCACGGGCGTCCAGCTGGCGGGTGCGGCCGCCGAGCACGGACGGACCCTCCTCGGCGAGACCTACGAGGTCTGGCGCGTCGCCGGGATCCTCGCCGTCGTCGCCGCCGTCGGCTACGAGATGGCCATGGCGCTCACCCGCCTGATCGGCCTGCGCCTGCCCTTCCTCGTCCTGTACATCGCACGCCTCACCACCCCTAAGTCGGAATGGCCGTACCTCTACAAGGCGTGGAAGGGCGAACTGCACGCCATCCTCGACGCCTCTAAGGGCTTCTGGGTGATCAAGTCGCTCAAGGGCCTGAAGTACGCCCTGCCTCTCGCCCTCGGAGCGGCTCGCCTCACCGCCAAGATCCGCGAAGTCCGAGTGAAGCAGGCGCACCACAGAAGCAGCGCCTTTGAGGTCGTTGAAGCGCTCAGGTTTTCGGTGGTCACCGCCACCTTCATCGGGTCAGGAGTGTTGTTCACTCTGGCTGCAGCCTTGGGCGTTCCCTGGTGGACGGCTTGGAGCGCCACGTGGGTCCCGTTCCTTTTCGGCATCCGCCTGAGCTATGTGCTCGGGCCATCCAGCCCCAGCCCACAGGACGACAAAAGCCACGATGAGTGACATGAAGTCACTCTCCGTCCGGTCGTTCTGAGTGCGGCGCAACCGGCCAGGAGCCGTTGGTCTATCTTCTGCACGGCTTCCCGACCAGGGAGCAGGTCCACTTTCAAGTCGTCGTCGGCGCTCCACCCTTGAGGTCCTCGCCCACCGTCACCGGGCGAGGACCTTATCCCTGTGCGGAGGCAGGGCCTTATCCCTGGTAGACGTTGCGGCCGCGCGTTGTGATGTCCGCGCGCGTTCGTAGGGTGGTCGTGTGGTGAGGATCGCGTGGGACAAGCTGGCCGAGAGCCCGAAAGCGTCCGAGTCTCTGGTGACCCTCCTGATGCTGCGCCTTCACTCGCGGGCGCGGGCGGTTGACGGGAGTGGCGGAGACGGGGGCCGGGACCTGTTCGAGTACACAGAGGACGGTGAACTCGTCGTCTTCGAGGCGAAGTCGTTCACCGGCCGCATGACCCCAGGTCGGCGAAGGCAGGTGGTGCGCTCGCTGGTGTCGGCGGCCCGCCACCAGCCCGACTACTGGGACCTCCTCGTGCCGATCGACCCGAACCCTGCCGAACAGCGGTGGTTCGATAGCCTGCGCGTCGACTTCCCGTTCGTACGCGCGTGGTTGGGGCGCAGCTGGCTGGACGAGAAGTTCGCGGCCCATCCCGATCTGGTGCGTTACGCGCTGCAGGAGTCCGGCGACTACATCCTGGAACGCATCACCGAGGCCCGCGCCGAGCGCGACACGTTGCTGGGCGGGCTTCCCGACTACATCAAGCGGGCGAACGCGCTGCATGCACGGGCCCAGGAGATCTCCCCGCACTACGCGGTGCACACCACGCAGGACGCGGACGGGCAGACCGTCGTGCGCCTGACGCCCAAGGGGCCGGCTCCCGACGGACAGGCGGCGATCCGCTTCACCGGCCGCATCCGCTTCCCCGCCGATGACCCGCAGGAGGCACAGCGCCAACGCCAGTTCGAGGAGACCCTGCGTTTCGGCGGCGAGGTCGAACTGACCGCCGGCAACCTCACCGAGACCCGCCTGGCCGGGCCCGCCGGGCTCGGGCTGGAACAGCTCACGCTCGGCACCGTGCGCATCACCTCACCCCACCAGGACGTGACACCGCCGCTGCGCGGACAGGTCATCGTCCAACAGCCCTCCGGCATCCCCGTCACGTCCCTGTCCGTCACGTTCCCCCACCGCGTCCTCGGCGCGGACGGCGGAACCCTCCACGGCAGCGACGTGACCGGCCTGATGCGCGTACGGCTGCGCTTCAACCACCGCGACCTCTCCGGCCGGCTGACGTTCTCCTTCGAGCCGCCCGAGACCGCGATGCCGACGGCCATGCTGCCCGTGCTGCGGCTGCTCGCCGAGAGCCACCCCGGCCGCTTCGTCGCGCTCGTCTTCGCCGGGGACACCACCGGCGGGATGCGCGCCCCGATCACCACCGGCATGACCCCTCCCGGCTGGGAGGCGGGCGAAGCCCAGTTCTGGGCCGACGCGTACGACGACCTGGCCCGGCTGCAGAGCAGGACCAGCCGCTACTTCCCCGTCCCCGACAACTTCACCCAGCAGGACGCGCGCGAGATCAAGGAAATCCACGCGCTGCTCGACGGAGAGAAGACCGTCCTGCGGGGCGAGACCGTGTCCGCAGAGGTGACCAGCGCCGAAGGCCTCGACCAACTGGCCGCCATCCGCGACGGGATGTTCCGCCTCACCGCCGGATACGAATCCATGATCTTCACCCTCGGCGACCACCAGATCGACCTCGGCCCCTGCACCGAGACCTACACCATGGACAAGATCCTCAACATGCGCGAGGCACAGCGCGAACTCGCCGACCACGGACACGCCACCGTCATCATGCGGCTGGCCGAACACACCCCGGCCGTACGCCACCTCGGAACCCAACAGCCGCAGTAAGCATCGGCGGCGACCACCGCAGGCGCAGGAGGGGACCCGCGCACCGAGTCGGCCTCGTGCACAGTGAAGGTCCGCACCGACGGCTCCGTACGGCGACCGGCCTCTGGTAAATCCCCGCCCGGCGCGCCCTGATGACGTAAGGTCAGTCCACCGACGCGGGGTGGAGCAGCTCGGTAGCTCGCTGGGCTCATAACCCAGAGGTCGCGTGGTTCAAATCCCGCCCCCGCTACCACCATCCGGTCCCCTCCGCCTTCGACGTCGGAGGGGACCGGAGCCGTTTCACTCCCCCGGCGTCACCGGCCGGCGAGCAAACCCTGCAGGACGCCGTGCTTGTACGACACCCGGCCGGTGAGCGGGCGCACCAGGTGCCGCATCGACGCATCCGCCGGGTACCGGAGCCGACCGATGGGCAGCTGCAGGTCGAACGGGGCGCCGGGCGCCAGGACATGGAAGCCGTCGGCCTCGTAGTACGGCGCCAGGTGGGGCTTGTGGGCGTGGATGCCGCCGAGCATCGCCTCATAGCCCTGGCGGGCGTAGGAGTCGACCAGGTGGTCGACGAGCAGGTGCCCGAGCCCCTGGCCGCGGGCGCTGTCGGCCACCGACACCGCCTCCAGCTCGACGAGCGACCGCGACAGCCGCATGCACCACTGCAGATCCAGCCCCGCCTCCGACAGCCACTGGACCGGCGGGACCGCGTGGGCGAGGCCGACGACCTCACCGTCCGGGTGCTCCTGAGCGAGCAGCAGGGTCGCGGTGCCGAACCCGGCCAGCAGCCGCCAACCCGTCCGCATCCGCTCGACGATCCCCTCAGACATCGCCGCGTCCATGAAGTCCACCGGCTCCAGCAGCGCGCGCACCACACCGGGGTCATCGTCCGGGGTCGCCGGACGGAGGAGATACCGCCCCAGCACCACAACACCCGGGCCCGATCCGGGCACCGGCACCGCCCGCACGCCGCCGTCGGCCCAGGCCGCAGAGGCACCCGCCGGCCCGCGAACGGCACCGCCCGCGGACCGGATCCCGGTCGGCACCCGTCGTACGGCGACGGCCGCCGGACCCGGTGCGGGACCGCCCCGAACAGCGGTTCCGCACTGGACAGTTGAACCGCGTCCGCCCGCCCTCCTCGGGTGGGGGCAAGGCGGCGTGGCGCGACCGCCTCCGCGCGGTCCGGCCGATCGAGCCGTGCCCCGGCCACGGTCCGCCGTTACGGCTGCGTATGCCGGTCGCGGATCGCCCTGAGGGCGGCGCGCAGCCGCTTCCCGTCGTCCGTGTCCGGGATCCTGAGGCGGTCGGGATCCATCACCACCAGGCGCTCCACGGCCAGTTCCTGCCCCTGGGGACCGTGCCGGTGGGAGGTCTGCAGCCGGTACATGGCCCGGTAGAGGGCCTGGGAGATCCCCGGGACGTTCCCGACCACGAAGGGTCCCAGTGCCTGCATCAACTCGTCCACCGGATCGGGGACTTCGGCCTCCGCCACCGGGCGGGCGGCGGCGTACGAAGCTGGCAGGCGGCTGCTGTCCGGAACCCGGCGCGGCCGTACGCCGGACCGGCCGGTGAGGCTGTCTCCGCCGTGGTCCGCCGGTGGTGCGAGAGGAGACCGGTCCCCGTGCTCGGGGCCGGTCTCCTCTCGTCCGCGGGCACGCGTCACCGTGTCCTGCGGGGTGTCCCTGTCGCATCGGTTTGCGGCCAGTAGCGGGTCAGGGGAAACCCGGGGTCGTTGCCGAAGACCGGGTTGTGACGCAGCATCACCGCCGAGCGGCCGAGAGGCAAGGCCAGTTGGAACACACGCGGACCGTCCTGACGAGGCGTCACCGCGAGTGTGCTGGTCATGAAAGGCGCGAGCAGCCGGACAGGAATCAGATACACCGGGCGCCTACCTGGAACACACGCGGACCAGCAACCCGACATCACGCCTCTATCGGACTTTCCGGGTGAGCGGAGCGGGTAGAGGCCGTGCCATTCTCTTCGGCACCGGAGGACGACAGCTGTCAACTGCCGTCCGAATTCCCGGTTTTGCGGCCAGTAGCAGCCATCCGCCCCGCCGCCGGACTCCCGTTCGCGGGCCGACGGCGCGTGGCGACCCCGTCAGGGAGGATCCCCCGTCGTGTCCACGCACCACCCCGGCGCGTCCGCGCCCCAGCACCCGCCCCGGTCCGTCCCGGAGCCCCCGCGCGCCCCGGCCCGCATCCTTACCACAGCGCAGATCTGCGGCATCAGCCTCTTCCCGCTCCTGGGCACCGGCCTCACCCTCGCCGGCACGCCGGTCAGCGACGCCCTCACCCTGCTCGCCGGGTGCGGGACGATCGGCGCGGCCACCATCGCCGCTGCCAGCGGAGGACGCCGCCTGCTCACCTCGCTCGCCTCCGCCGCCGCCCACGCGGCCGCCGGCACCGAGACCAGCAGGTAGGGGCCGCCGCGATGACCTCGCCCTCCCGCGCCGCCCACCGTGCCGGCCGCCGCCACACCCGCCTCTGCGCCGTCCTGGCCGGACTCAAGGAGAATTCCGGGCGCACCTTCCACGAGCTCGCCGCCCGCACCACCGTCTCCGCGAGCGCCCTCAAGCGGGCCGCCGGCCTGCACACCCCCGTCGCCCCCGAGCATGTCGTGACCGCCTTCGTCCGCGCCTGCGGTGCGGACGCCGGCCAGGAGCAGGAGGTCCTGGAGCTGTGGCGGACCGCCCGCGCCGAACAGCGCGGCATCCTCGCCACGCTGCAGGCCCCCGCCATGGCCGCCATCCGCACCGGAGCCGACCTCACCGCGGCCCTCGCCGCCGCCTACGAACGCGCCGGCGCCCCCGCCCTGCGCCTCCTCCAGGAACGCGCCACCACCGACGACGCCGACGGAGCCCTGCTCCTCCCCCTCACCAGCGCCTGGCGCATCACCCGCCGCGAAGCCCTGCCCGCCACCTGGACCCAGTGCGCCGCCTTCCTCCGCGGCTGCGGCATCCACCCCCGCCACGTGCGCGCCTGGCACGACGCCTGGACCCGCGCCCAGACCCCCGCCCAGGCCCGCACCCCGACCCGGCGCTCCTCGCAGGCCGCCGCCCGCCTCGTGTGGCTTGATCCTTCTGGTCAACAGCTGCGCTTGGGCGGTGAGAGCGACTGGCTCGTCGCCCTGTTCTGCGAAGATCAACCCGGATTCCCCGGCGGACAGGCCCTCACCCGCGTCTTCGGCATCCTCCCCCCCGGCGAGCGGCACAGCGTCCTCAGCACCGGCCTCACCCGCCTCCTCGCCAGCCGCGCCAGCCGCAACGGGACCGTCCCCGGCACCCTCGCCCCCGACGAACCACACATCGTCCTCCTCGCCAGCCGCGCCCGCCGCAACGGCGCCCTCCCCGACACCCTCTTCGTCGCCGACGGCCTCTCCCCCGACGAGCGGCACACCGTCCTCGCCACCGGCATCAACCGCCTCGCCACCACACACACCCGCCGCAACGGCACCGCCCCGGACACCCTCTTCGTCGCCGACGACCTGTCCCCCGACGAACCACGCATCGTCCTCGCCACCGGCATCAACCGCCTCCTCGCCAGCCGCGCCCGCCGCAACGGCATCGTCCCCGACACCCTCTTCGTCGCCGACGACGGGACCTTCCATCTGATCCAGCCCAAGCACTACCGCGACACCGCCCCACCCGGCCTCGCCGCCGTACTACAGGCCCAGCACGCATAGACACCCGCCGGCCCACGGCGCACGAGCAACACCGCCCCGGTACCCCGCCGCCGGATCGCCCCTGATCCCGGCGACGGCGATCGCACACACCCGACTACCTGCACGCACAGCCGTAACAGCGCCTCTCCACCGGGCGGGCCCACGCACGACGAACCGGTGACCGTCATACGAGCGGGAGCAACTGCCAGCACCGTCGTACGACCACTCAGACCCGGGCGAGGGCCCGGCCGAGACTCCCTTCAAGCTCGTGCTCGTGACCGGCCGCGCCCGGCACCGGCACCGCGGTGGGCCGGGCTCCGGCGCCGGGCGCGGCTCACCGGCAGGCAGCGGCGCCGAGGTCGCCGGCGTTGACCAGCGCCGTCCTCAACTCCCCCACCCCGCGCGGGCGTTCGCCGGGGGGCAGGGCGGTTGCGGCATCCAGCAGGACGCGGGCGTGGCGTCGTACGGCCGTCTCCTGCCACGTCCCGGGCGCCTGGGCAACCAGCAGCGCGGCCAGCAGCAGGGCGTCGGGACGATCGGGGTGGGCCGCTGCGCGCTCGGCGACGAGATCGGCATCGGTCAGGGGCAGGGAGTACTCGGCACTCGCCCGCATCAACTCCAGCCACACCGCCTCCTCGACGGCCGCGTCGGCAAAGGCGCCCGCACCGGCCAGCGCGCCGGGCGGGAGGCCGGCCGCGAGAGCGGCCCGCCACAGCACCACCGCCGCCCCCACCCGACCGGCGGCCGGCGGGAGAGGGACGCCGTCGACGGCGCGCGGGGCACGGCCGCCGATTGCCTCCAGCAGCCGGGAGACCGCGGCGGCGCCCTCGTCGGTGCCGCCGGCCAACTCGGCCCACAGGGCGGCCGGATCACCCAGCACGGCCGGGTCGTCCAGGAGGGCGTTCGCGAGGTGCCCGTCGGCTCCGGGCATCTGCGCGCGCAGTGCAGCCAGGAGCTCGGCGCGGTCCAGGGCGGCGAGCAGCAACCGGTCGTACGGTCCCCAGCGCAGCCACGAGGCGGCCGGCGAGGGCCGGCCGGGCTCGATCCCGTACAGGGCGGTGCGGTGGGCGGCGGTGAACGCGGGCGCGTGGCGGTGCAGGGCCGGCAGGTGCACCCCGACCGCGGTGGCCACCGCCTCCTGGCCGGCGTGCGCGGCGAGGACGGCGGCGACCGTGTCCAGGACATCCTCGGGCATCTCGCCGGCGGTACGGGCCCGGTGGACGGCGTACTCCAACAGCGTGCCCAGCGCCCGCACTTCCCCATCCGAGCCCAGCACCGGCGCCGTCCCCTCCCCCACGCCCACAACAGCGGCTTCCGGGCCGGCGTCCGCAGCCGTACCCGGCAGGTCCTGGACCGCGCCGGGAGCGCCGGCGCTGTCCCCGGCGGCAGCGGTGGCAACGTCGCCGGTCTCCTCGGCGTCCTCGGCGGGGTGGGTGAGCGGGTCGGCCAGGGCGTGCAGGTACGCCACGGCGTCCTTCTCCAGGTCACCGGCGAGGCCGTCGGCGCGCCAGGCGGCCGTCAGCAGGTCGAACAGCGCCTGACCGGCGAAAGACATCCCGGCCGGCCGGCGCCATATACCGTCCTTGCCAACGGTCGGGCCCGTCTCAGCGAACCCGCGGCGCAGGTCGAGCGCCGCCGCAACGGCCGCCGACAGCGCACCGTCGGGGAAGGCGCCGGGCCGGTCGGCGTAGACGGCGGCCGCGGCGAGGTAGAAGCCGGCGAGCCCCGGCAGCCTGAGGGCGTCCAGGACGGCGGGCACGTCGCCCGTCCAGGCGGCCGGATCGGCGGCGACGAGGCGATGCAGCACCATCGCGTACCCGACGCCGCCCGCGTCCGGGGCGCCGGCGATCCGGACCGCGGCCTCCACCGGCCCCAGCCCGGCCAACTCCTCCTCGCCCAGGGACACGTCGGCCTTCACCGGGTCCAGCACGGCGCCGACACGCGGGTCCGCCGGGCCCTCGGGCCTGAGGCGTGCCACCGCGTCCAGCACCGGCTCCCAGCCCGCCACCACCACCGGGGTCAGGACGGGCGACCAGTCCCACACCCGCAGCCACGAGGCGAGCGGCTCGGCGAGGCCGTCGACGCGCTCGGCGCCGTCGGGCACCACCTCCGCGACCAGGGCGGCCGACGGCGGCGTGCCGAGCGCCGTACGGACGTCCTCCTCCAGCCGTGCGGCACTCTCCGGCGGGCAGGTGCGCAGCACGAGCTCGACGAGGCGGGCCGTCTCCGGCGCGGGCTCGCCGGCCACCAGCCGGGGGACGAGCGCGATCGCCTCCTGCCACCACTCGCCGTCCCCCGCCCCGCCCGCGCCCGCCGCTGGCGGGCGGTGGGCCAGATGCGCAGCGAGGAGACGGTCGTGCAGCCGGGCGTCGACGGCGGCCACCCGCCGCAACCCGCGGGTGCGCACGGCCAGGTCCACGCCCGCCTCCGCGTCCGCCGCGGCGAGATCGAGCACGGCGCGCGCCAGCCGCGGCCCGCCGAACACCGCGGTATCAGCGACATGCACCTGGTCCAGGTCGGCGGAGAAAACGACCGGCCAGACCTGCCCGGCGGTCGCCTCGACATCGCGCGCGAGAAGTTTGGCCAGGACCGCCCGGACGGCGCCGATGTTGCGGTGCGCGGGACCGGGGCGGCCAGCCGGGTAGGCGGTGCGCGCCAACTCCCGCACCAGCATGGCGACGTCGTGGTCGGGCAGATGGGAGGCGACCTCCAGGGCAATGAGCTCGCGCATCTCCTCCTCGGTCGCCACCCAGTCCGCGCCCCCTCCTTCGCCCGCCGCGCCCTCGACGTCCTCGTCGTCGCCGTCAAGGAGGCCGGCGGCCCGCATCTGGGCTTTCACCCGCCCGGCGACCGCATCGAGCGCCAGGTGGCCGGTGTGCTCGTCCTCGACCGCGCCGGCCAGCAGCCCCTCCACCACCCCGATCCACTGCCCCGCCCGCTCAGCGCGCGGAACCGCGCGGGCCCACCGCGCGGCCAGGCGCAGCGTCGCCCCCACCGCCGGGCCGCCCCCGTCCCGGACAGCCGGGCCAGCCAGCACGGCCTGGAGCTGGCCGGCGTCGACGGCGTCCCAGTGGCGCACGGCCAGGCCCAGCAGCGCGTCCAGGGCGAGACGGCCGGCGGCGGCGATCTCCTGGGCCCGCGGGACACCGGCGCCCTTGCCGGCGGGTTCGTTCAGCCAGGTGCGGACTGCGTCCGGGTCGGCGGCGGCGACGTGGTCGAGGAACGGGGTGACCGGCCACCGTCCGCCGGCCGCCTGGTCCGGCATCAGCAGGTGCGGCGCATGCTCCTGGAGCACGTCCAGCCACACCGGCGCCGGCGTGGAGCGGAAGAAGTAGTCCGTGGCGCGCAGGTCCCACCAGCGTGCGAGCTCGGCCGCCTCGGCCGCACCCGGGTCCTTGAGCGCGGCGAGCTGAAGGACACGGGCCGCGCGCTCCGGCAGCGGCACCAGCAACTCGCGTGCCGCTCCGAGGAGTTCGGTGTAGAGGAGGACGGCGTCACCGGGGCCGGCCGCCCGGCCGTGCAGGATGCCCGATGCCAGCCCGTAGACCTTCCCCCACACATCCAGCGCCCGCTCCTGCGCCCCGCCCAGCACGGCGCCCGTCAGCCGCTCGATGATGCCGCGGGCCCGCCCGCGGTGATAGCCACCTGGGCGCTCCAGCTCGCCGCGCAGCACCTCGGCCGCCGCCGTCACCCGCTCCCACACCGCGCCCACCGTCACCGACGAGGCCTGCGGCTCACCGGAGCCGGTGTCGGCGGCTCCGGTCCCGGCACCCGGCGCCTTCTGGCCGGCGACCTCGGCAGCGGCCTCGCCGGACGGGCCGACCTCCACGGCGACGGCTGGCGGCCCGAAGGCGTCCACTGCGGCCAACAGGTCCTCCGCTGCGGACTGCAGGCCCACCGTGACCGGGGCGCCGGGCAGGCCCAGCAGCGCGTCCGCCGCGGACCGCACACACGCCGCAGCCACCTCCGCCGGCCGTACGAAACCCTCCCCGGTCAGGACCCGGTGGGCATCCCGCATCAGCCCCAACGCCCGTACACCCGCCTCCCCCTGCACCGTCAGGGCCTCCGCGAGGACGTCGTCGACCTCGGACAGCTCACTCGCGCCCACCGGCGCCACCTCGTCGCTCACCGCAGCACCGTAGACCCGTCGGCCACCGCCCCCGCACCGATATCGCGGATCCTCGCCCGACCTGCCGCTCCTTTCACCAGCACTGGCAGAGATCAGCTGTTGCCGGTCGACGTCGACACCATCGGTCTCCTGCTCGCGGTGCTGGTCAGCGTTGCCTGGGTACAGGACTCGACGGCCAGCACGCGCTTACTCGACCAGGTCGCCGCAGCCCACCCGGCCATCTGCAAAGCGTGGGTCGACGGCCCGCCAGCACCTCGTTGAGCGAAGCCCGACTCGTCCGAGCCATGGGCGGGGTTATGCCGTAGTCCGTGTCGTGGGCTCGGTGACGTCGGGGTGGCCGTAGCGTCTGCACCAGCTGAGGATGTAGTGCTCGTGCTGGCCGCACCAGCGGAAGACGGCCTGGCAGTTCATGGGTAGGTGGGAAGGGTGTTCGCCGCGGGCCAGGATGAGTGGGCCGAGGTAGCCGACGAGTTTGTTCGCCGTGTTGAGCGGCACGTGGGCAGCCTGGTGCAGGGAGCGGTAGTCGGTGGCTTGCCCGGCGGCGATGGCGCCGGCCATCCGGGCGCAGGTGGCTCCGCGGCGGCCTGAACCGAAGTAGTCGTGCAGGGTGGGCTTTGTCCCATCGGCGCAGGTAGGAAACCGTAGTGGTGGCAGTCTGCGTCCGGTGGAGGCGAGGCAGATAGCCTCCACTAGGTCCGCGGGCGCGCGGAACTTGCCGACGACGCCCACGACGTCGGGACGGACTCTCGCTTCGTCGAGAAGGTCGCGTTCCATGTTGTTGCCCTGGGCGGCCATGATCGCGGGTGCGCTGCGCTGCAGTTCGCGCAGTGTGTCGAGGACATCCAGGCCATCGAAGTTTCGTTCGAGCCGGTGATCGTTCCAGAGTAGATCCGCGAGCACGACATCGAACCGGAGTCTGTCTTCCACCGCTCGGCGCACCGCGTCCGGGGAGTCGGCGAGCACGACCTCGGCACCCTCGATGCCGTCGTTGAGGATCGGCTCAGCAATCCAGTCCAGCGCGGCGGCCACCAGAATGCGCAGCTGTTGTCGGTTCACGGCCTCAGAGTGTGCTGGGTACACCGGGCTCGCAAGATCTTGCCGACTGGTGCCAGCTGCTGCACGATCTTGCCGAACGCCCAGCACAACGGTGGATTCCGTTCCTGACCTCGACAGGATGTCGCGAGAGGCTGGAACAGCCGAGGGAAGCTTTCGTCCGGAATGTCCGGCCTAACCGCCCGGGCTTCGGGAAGGGAAGGTGAGTCCGGTGGTGGAATCCCTGGAAGACCACCAAACGCGGCAGGTCAAGCCACGCTCAAAGGCCTGGATCTTCTACGCCGTACTGGCTGTCGTCACTCTTGTTGCCCTGCCCGGCGCGGGTGCCGTCATGCTTCTCGGCACCGCGCTGTTCGGTGGCTACGCCTGGTATTTGTACCGGGGCGGCAGCATCGTCATCTGGTTCTGGTGACGTCATGGGCCACCCGATTCTGGCAATCGTCGACTACGCCGAGACAGTCGACCAAGCCGTCTACCCGCAGCCGCTGCGCGGCCCGGGCCCATGTGCGTTCGCCCTCTGGGAAGGCGAACGCCTCGTTTACTCCACCAGGGCCACCACGGTCGAGGTGCTCCGCCTGGCGCAAGGCCGGTGGGAGCAGAGTGCCACGCTGAAGGGAGTGGATATCCGCATCGCCGTCACTACTGCCCGGACGGTCCTGGCTTGCCGCAACTTCGACAAGGGCGGCGGATGGATCGGCACTCCGGGTGCCATGCTGCTGTTCAACGCCGGCAGTATGCTCGCCGCGGCTGCCCGTCGGCACGGCAAAGTACTCACCGGGCAGTTGCGCCACGAGTGGCTGCGCGAGGTCAGCTACCACGGCTGGCAGCAGCCCGGCTGGTCCCAGCCGGGCCTGACGCTCGCGTGGACGGACGGCGACGGCCCAGCTGCTCTCCGCCTTACCCTGCACGGTTCCGCGACCGACCCGCGCCAAGCAGCCAACGCTATCGCCGCTGCAGCCAGCGCCGACCGCCAGCGCCGAGGCGTCCCAATGCCAGCCTGGCCGGGCCCCACCGGCTTCCGCGTCACCGCCGCAGGTCCCCAGCAGGGCGGTATCGCCGCGATCCCCTGCCCAACCCCCGCCACGCCCCCGAGCCCAGGCTCCACGGTTCGATGAGAGGCGAAGCCTATGCGTGCCAGATCCCATTACGCCGCGCTGTTCTTGCTCCTCGCCGCATTTGCGGGCGGCTGCTTGACCAGCGCATCCGCGAGTCAGCCAGGGCCCAGCTGCACTGGGAAACACATCTTCATCGGCGTCCGCGGGTCAGGCGAGCATGCAGGGTTCGGTGACACAATCGGAGCAGTGAAACATCGCCTTGGGCGGACCGCCTCCGGATTCACTGAATTCGAATCAATCGACTACGTCGCCGTGAACGTGATGGACCCCAGACTCTGGGGAATGTACGACGCCAGCTATGCTCAGGGAGTAGAGCAGCTGACTAACGCGCTGTACTTGAATAATCGTCAATGCGCGAACAACAGCTATGGCATTGCAGGATATTCCCAGGGTGCCGACGTGGTTGCCGGGACCCTCAACAATCTCTGGAAAAGCAGCTCGGCTGTGGACCGGCATCTCGGCGTCCAAATTGATGCTGTATCGCTCCTGGGTGATCCCCGCTACAACTCCAAGGACGTAGCTGTAGCAACCGTAGCCCACAAGCGCGCGATACCGATTCTGGCCGTGCTGCCCTCCACCCACGGTGGCGTCAGGCCGGTCTTCCCCAAGGCTTTGACTGCCAAGGTGCGTTCCTGGTGCCTACCCAAAGACCTAGTTTGCGATCTTGCCCCGGCCACAGCAATTGCGTGCGCGACGCCCTCTCACCTGTGCAAAAAGCTCCTCGCCACCCAAATTTCCTATCACCTTGCCTACGAGAAGACCGGCTATACCACCAGTGCTGCCGACTGGCTTGCTCACAAGACGCGCGGCCCGATCGTGCCATCAGCAACCTCACCCCCTGTCCGACCAGCACCCTCCGACGCCCCATATGTGGGCGACTGGCACGGAACGCTGCTGCAAGATAAAACCCAGAACTACACCATCGATGTCCATTACACCGGCGGGCACCGGGGAGAGAAGGTAGCCACCGTCAGCTACCCCACCCTCGGATGCAGCGGCCAGTGGCTCCTTACGCAGGCTTCAGCCCGCGCAATTGTCGTACGCGAAGAGATCACCAAAAATTCCCACTGCATCCCAGAGGTAGACATCACCTTGACACCTCTAGGCCAAGGCACCCTGGATTACAAGGTTTCGACGCCAGCAATTGTGACAGGGCAATTGCACCGGCGCTGAAAACGAGATGGTCGGCGGCACCGGGCACTGCGGTATGCGTCACCTCGCGGGCAGCAGCCAGTCGCAGGCTCCCAACGCAGCCAGGCGGCCGTCGGTAACGGCAGGCCGTGGGGAAGACCGTATGCGGTGCGCCGGGTGAAAGCGGCCACGTACCGGTCCGCGGACCGTCAGGAGCGAGAGCCGGTTATGGCGGCCGGCCCGCTCTGCGAGCGCGGGGTCTTCTCCCCCACCTTCTTCACCTCGATGGTCCGCGGGTCAACGGCTTCGCCGGGGGCACCTTCCCGGTACAGGCCGCCAGGGAGGCTGTCACGGTCGTGCGGGTTGCGGCGGCGTGTCCTGTCGAGGGCCTGGGCCTTCTACGCCAAGTGCACACACCAGGGCTGCCGGGTGAGTGAAGTCAGCAATGGGACAATCGCGTGCCCCTGCCACGGCAGCATCTTTGACATCACAGACGGCTCAGTACTCTCCGGTCCGGCCACCACACCGCTGATCAACCGTCTGGTAGAGATCCGCGGAGGCAACGTCGCGATCACAGCAGACGCCTGAGGAACAACCTGTGCCGGTCATCTTCGTGCACGGGACTCGTGTGCGCCACGAGCGTTTTGATGTCCATAGGGCGGACGGCAGGGTACCCGCGCAGCAACTGCAGCCACGGTCGCGGCATGACACAGCCGGGTGACACACGGCATTCCGTGCGTGTCCCAAGCAGCCGCCCGCGCCGTGTGGCGGCACCGTCCAGATACCGGTCTGCGAAGGACTGGACGTCAGTGAGCAGTCCGATGCCGGGGTAGTGCTTGCGCTGGTTGGACAGGATCATCTCCTTGGACGAGGCCAGGCCCACGAGTTCCCAGGTGCGGGCGACGAACGTACGCGAGGACATGGCCGGTGCTCTCTTCGCGCTGCCGCCCCCTTGCGGGAAGTCGGCGTTCACGAGTTGCGCGCAACGTATTCCTCAACTCCCCTGTCTGGTGACCTGATTGCTCGGCACAATGCTGGTTGTGCCACACTACGATTACATGGAGTTCACTCTCGATGACGGTGCGTGTGTCCGTCTTGAGTTGGCGGCTGCAGGCGAAGGGCCGGCGCCCCCGGAGGGTGGTACCGATCTGCCGACAGGCATCGCCGGAGTGACGCCGGTGGGACGCGGGGCGCGCGTCGGGGCGCTGGCCACGGATGCGCTGCGGACGGTGCTGAGCCCGCTGGGCCCCGTGCTTCAGCAAGTGCACGACTCCGTACGCGGCATCCCCGACCCTCCGCAGGAGATCTCCGTCGGCTTCGGGGTACAGATCGGCCAAGATCTGAAGATCGGCATCGTCGGCACCAACGGCCAGGCCAGCATGACTATTTCGGCCACCTGGCACCTGCCCCGCGGGCCCGAGACGTGACCTGGTTCGCAGCGGCACAGGACGGGCGGTCCGCGGACGCCCGCGGTGCGCTCGTCCAGGTGCTGGCGAAAGACCGGGCGCGCACGGCCGGCGCGGGCGTGTATCTCACTGGCCGGTCCCTGCTGACCTGCGCGCACGTGGTCAACGCGGCCCTCGGCCTGCGCGTACTCAGCTCTCAGGACCCCGGCAGCGTCATGCTCGATGTCGCATTCCCGGTGCTGTCCGCCACCCGCACGTGGCAGGCGCGGCTCGCGGCCTGGATCCCCCCGCGATCCCAGCGGTACGGGCCGACGGCGGACGGCTCGCTGAGGTGGGAGGGCGACCTGGCCGTCCTCGAACTGGACGAAGAACCGCCGCCGCCAGTGGGCCCTGCCCGTTGGGTGGAGATGACGAGCGGGCAGGAGGTCAGGGCCTGGTACGGGGGCGGGCAGCCGTTCTCGTACGCCGACGTCCGGGTCGCTTGGTACGAAGATGGCATCGGCTACCTCGACGGACAGCTGTCGGGGGCCGCCATCGACGAGGGCTACAGCGGCGGGCCACTGTGGTCGACGGCCGACGGCGCCGTCGTGGGCCTGGTCATGGGCCGGATCGCCGCCCCGGACACGGCGTTCGCTGCACAGCACACTGTGCGGCGCAGCTGGGGCCTCGGCTGGCAGTCGGTCCTGGCGGAGCTGCGCCGGGCGGGGGCGGTGCCCGATGAGCACCTGCACGCGCTGTGGGCGAAACCCGCTGTCTTTGATGTGGACGAGTCGGTGCGCGACATGATGGTCGGCCCCTTGCACACCCTGCTCGGCGCCCCGGGGGCACGCGCCGCGCACGCCGGCGCACTTGCCGCCCAACTCGGTCTGCACGTCCCGGCAGAGCGGCCCGCGCCTTCCGTGGAGGAGCTGGCGCATCTGCTCAGCGGCACCGAGCGGGCGCTGCCCACGCTCGCCGAGTCGCTGGCCCCCCAGGTGGCCGACGATCCGCGCGGTCGCGCCGAGCTCGACCGGCTGCTCGCCCTGAGCCGGCTCACCGGCGCGGCCCGGCTGCTGTCGGTCGCCGAATACCGCGTTCTGCTCGGCAAGGTGCAGCATCTCGTGATGCACGATCCGGGTCTGCTGCACCGCGCCGCGAATGCCGCCCTGCCCTATCTCGACCTGCCCCAGTCCCTCCAGGCGGCCCGCCTCGCACTCCCCGCGGTGCCCGGTGTGCTGCGGGAGCTGGAGACCTGGTGCGGCGACAGTTCGCCGGTGCCCGAGGGGCCGGGACTGCCCGCGCTGCTGCGGGTGGTGGAATACGTGGCCGCAGAGACCGGTGGACTGGACTGCCAGGCGCTGCAGGAGTGGAGCCGGCGGGTCGCCGGCCGCCTCGGCGTGCACCCATCGGCGCTGCACGAGCGGCGCGCCGATGCCGAGCGATGGTCACGGCGCACCGCTCTCGCCGGCGCGCGGATCCTCGTGGAACTCGACCGGTACGCCAAGGACTCCGCAGGCCACTACCGTTGCTCGGTCTGGCGGCTGCGGTCGGACGGCACTGCCGCACGCGCCGGTACGGGCTCGGAACGGCCCCGTACCGGCCAGGAGATCGCCCAGCTCATACGCGAAATCGCGGGCGGGGCCGACGGGACGGGAGACGGCGTGGCACTCGTCGCCGTGTCCGTACCGCCGGACGAACTGGAGCTTCCGGTGGACGAGTGGGACGGGGCCGGAGCCGACGAAGTCATCCCCGCCCCGCTCGGCGAGGACTTCCACCTCGTGCTGCGCTGCCCGAAGCTGTGGCTGCGTTCCAAGACCGGTGCTTCCGACCTCAAGCGGCGGTGGAAGGCGCGTGCGCAGAGTCCCCCGCTCGTGGTCGACCACGCCGTCGGCGGGCGCGCGGGGCTGATCGGACTGCTGAAGACAACGCACCGGGACAGCGCGCGCGTCTTCGTGCAGGGGAGCGCCGTGCACCGCGGCGAACTCCTTGTCGTCTGTATCGCGATGGGTGTCCCCATCGTGCTGTGGGATCGCGAGGGCCGCGGAGATGACAAAGCCTTCGGAGGCGGTGGCTCTGGCGGTGGGCCCCCGCTCGATGCCATCGTGCGGGAGAGTTCGGTCGAGGAACTGCCGGAGCGTCTGCGGCACTTCAGGGTCCGCGCCTACGCGCAGGACGTGGGATCCGGGCGCCCCGCGCTGGTGTGGGAGGACGCCGAACTGCCGCTGCCTGATGACCTCCAGCTCGCTGACCCACCGGAAGGAACGGAGCAGGAGACATGACGCACAGCGATGGGTGGCGGCTGTTCCGCGGAGACCGCGTGGCCCGGGAGGTGGCCTTTCCCGAGGCCCCTCCGTGGCGGCAGTTCGCCGGCGCCTCGGCTGCCCGTGGCCCGGACCGTCCGTACCTCATCGGGCGCACCGAGGCCGACGTGGTGAGCGCCGCCCTGCATCTGCGCCGCCCCCTGCTGGTCACCGGCCACCCGGGTACGGGCAAGTCGTCCCTGGCACACGCCATCGCCCATGAGCTCACCCTGGGGCCGGTGCTCCAGTGGCCCGTCAACAGCCGCTCGGTTCTCAAGGATGCCCTCTACGGATACGACGCCATCGGCCGCCTCCGCGAGACTCATCTGCGCAAGGAACAGGGCGACGCCGAACCCGACATCGGCACCTTCGTCCGGCTCGGCCCCCTGGGCACAGCACTCGTGCCGCGTGACCGGCCGCGGGTGCTGCTGGTGGACGAGCTGGACAAGGGCGACGTGGACCTGCCCAACGACCTGCTCACCGTCTTCGAGGAGGGCCAGTTCGAGATCCTCGAGCTGTCCCGGCTGCCCGAGGCGCAGTCCGAGGTCGCCGTCCTCACCCACGGCGCGGACGGCAAGCGGGTCACCGTGAGCCGGGGCCTGGTCCGCTGCCGCGAGTTCCCCGTCGTGGTGATCACCAGCAACGGCGAACGTGACTTCCCGCCGGCCTTCATGCGCCGCTGCGTACGCCTGGACCTGCCCGACCCCGACGAGGCACGTCTGCGCGAGATCGTGGCCGCGCACCTCGGCGAGGGGGCCCTGGACGGTGTGGACGATCTCCTCCACGCCTTCCTCAACCGCCGGGCGCCCGGCGAGCTGGCCACGGATCAGCTACTCAACGCCGTGTTCCTGCGCAAAGGCGGGATCGACCTGGACGCCGACGGCCTGCTCGAGGCAGTCCTGCACCGGCTCGGCGGGGCGATCTAGATGCCAGCCGACGGTAGGGGCCCGCATGTCCCGGCGGAGTCCGGCGCCGCCCCTGCGCCGTCGGCGCTGAGCAGTCTGGCTCAGTTGACCGGGCACGACCTGTCCATCCATGAGCTGCTCGACGCCGTCTGGCTGGCGACGCGACTGCCCGCAGACGCCGACGCACCGCTCGCGTGTTCCCTGCGCGGGACCTCGGCGCGTCCTGCGGGATCAGGAATGGCGGAGAACGCCCGTACACGTGAGGGTTCCTCGGGTACCGGGCCCGCACGCGGCTTCCCGGCACCGGCCGCTCCCGCCGAGCCGCCACCTCCCGCCCAGTTGCTCGGTGCCCTGCACGCCGCTGCGGCCGCACGCAGCGCCCCCGAGTTCGCCGGCCTCGGGAGGGAACGCCGAACAGGCAGGCACGAGGGGGCAATGCCCGTACGTGTTCCTGAGGAGAAGGCGCTCGGGGAGGACGAACTGCGATTCGGACGCGCGCTGCGCTCGCTGAAGCAGCCCCGGCCCGATCCGTTCAAGACCGAGTTCGACGAGGAGGCCACCACCGCGGCGCTGGCCGAGACCGGGCTGCCGGACATGGTGACGCGGCCCGCGCGGCAGCGCTGGCTGAACCTCGTTCTGCTGATCGACGACGGCATATCCATGCTGCTGTGGCGGCGCCTGGCGACGGAACTGCGTGCCCTGTTGGAACGGCTGGGTGCCTTCCGGGACGTCCGCGTGCACGGCCTCGACACGCGGTCGGCGCGGGCGCCGCTGCTGCGGGCTCGTCCCTTCGACCCGCACGCCTCGGCTCTCTCGCCGGCCTCGGTCGTCGACCCGTCGGGCCGCACTCTGGTCCTGGTGATCAGTGACGGAGTCGGGGTGTGCTGGCGTGACGGGCGGATGACGAAGGCTCTGGAGCGCTGGGCGCGTCAGGGACCGACCGCGATCATGCATACTCTGCCCGCGCATCTGTGGGACGGCTCGGGGATCCGCTCGGAGCCCTGGCTGGTGACAAGCAGGCGGCGGGGAGCAGCGAACAGCACCTGGGAGGTGGCCGACCCGCTGCTGCCCCCCGGGCTCGGCGAGGACTTCACGGGTGTGCCGGTCCCCGTGCTTGAGCCCTACCCGCCGGCGATCGCCGTCTGGGCTGGGCTCGTCGCGTCGCCGGGTGCGAGCGCCAAGCTGCCCCTGCTGCAGCCGCCGCACGCCAGTACGCCGCGTGGCAGGGCCGACACCCGTGGCACGGACGCGCCGAGCGCCGTCCTGCGTTTCCGCGACGCGGCCTCGCCGGAGGCGTACAGGCTGGCCGCCCACCTTGCCGCGGTGTCCCCGCTCACCGTGCCCGTGATGCGGCTCGTCCAGGCGGCGGTCCCCTGGCGCGCCGACACCGCTCATCTCGCCGAGGTGTTCCTCGGCGGTCTGATGCGCCAGGTCGACCGGGCCGACGAGCGGCTCCCGGCGCAGCACCGCCGGTTCGCATTCCCCAGGGACGCCCAGGAGATCCTGCTCGACACGGCGTCCCCGATGGACCTGCTGCGCACAACGCGAGCCGTCACGGAGCGTCTGCGCACGCTGGTAGGCCACTCACCCGACTTCCCGGCCTGGCTCGCACACCCCGCGGGCACCGGCGAACTGCTGCCCGGCACCCGCCCCTTCGCCTGGCTGGAGGACCGCCTCTTCACCCACCTGGGCGCCCGGCCGATGGCACCGGCGCCCGAGCAAGTCGTCGAGTACGAGGAGATACGTCTGCCGACGGGGCTGGAGACGTCGCCGACCTGGCTGCCGCTGCGCCTGCAGGACCTGCACGCACTCGGCCCGTACACGCTCCTGCAACGCGACGGGACAGGGGGAAAACCCACGGCCTACATCGGCGAGGACGAAGACGGACGGCAGGTACTGCTGCGTGTGTCCTGGTCGTTCGACTCCCCCGTCGGTCAGGAACTGTTGGACATCGAGCACCGCGCACTGCGCCGCATGGACGGGCTCTACGCGCCCGTCGTCGTCGGCAGCGGTGTCTGGGCCGCCACACCGTGGCTCGCCCTGCGGCTCGACACCCTCGCCGACGGCCGGCCGGCTCCCACACTGCGGGCCGTGCTGACCGCGGCCGGACCGGTGGGAACACCACTGTTCACGTGGCTCGGCTGGCATCTGGCACGCGCGGTGAGCCGCTGCCACCGCCGGGGCATCGTGCACAGCTCGCTGACACCGGGCGCGATCCTGATCACCGAGTCGACGCTGAACATCATCAGCTGGACCTCGGCTCGTATCGACGGCGCCTGGAGCGCGTCGACGGCATCCGTACCGACTCACTCCGCGTACCGCGCACCCGAGGTGACCTACTGGGGCGAGTCACGCATCGCGGCGGGCGACGTGTACTCCATGGGCGCCATCCTGCTGCACGCGGTCACGGGCCGTGTGTGGCACGTCTACGAGCGCAGCGAACTGGAGCGCTGCCGGGAGTTCTCAGAACTCGACGACGAGCTGCGGGAGTTGCTGCTGCGCTGCGTCTCGACTGCACCCGAGGACAGGCCGACCGCCCAGGAGGTGGCCGAAGCCCTCGTCACGCGTCTGCCCGGAGGCCCGGAGTGGGCAGCCACCGAGGAGGAGACCTGGACACCGGCCAAGACCGCGACGCCGTCGCCGCAGAATGAGACGGCCGCCGGCCCGGAAACGAGCAGCGAGGGCTGGATACAGACCATCCGGGCGCCCCTGCAGCAACCCCTGCGCATCGCCCTCCTGGGCGCGAAGGACGGGGTCGGGTGCACCACGACGACCATGGTGCTCGGCGCGGTCCTGGCCGACCAGCGACAGGAACATGTGCTCGCCATCGACGCCGACCGGCACACAGGCGGCCAGATCCGCCTCGTCCGCCGCATCTTCCGCGACACCCTGGAAGGGCTGTCCGACCTGGCCGGCTCGCTCCACGACGTGCACGGCTTCGAAGAACTGCAACTGTTCCTGTCCCCGCACCGATCGGGGCTCATGGTCCTGGCCAACGACTCGTTGTCCCACCCCAGCGCAGGGGTCCACTACACCGACCCGGACTTCGGCCGCGTGGCCCTCGCCACGCAGCAGCACTTCGCTCTCACCCTCATCGACGCGGACCGGCCGCTGCCCGTCGTCCTCGAATACGCCGACCGCGTCGTCATCGTCTCCCGCGCCGACCCCGCAGGGCTCACCCAGGCCCAGCAGACCATGGACCGGCTACTGACAGCCAACCGCTCGGACCTGGTCCAAGAGGCGGTCATCGTGCTCAACCACAGCCGCCCCGCCGCAGGCTGGACCCTCGACCCGGCCGCCAAACGGGCCCTCAGCTCCCGCTGCCGAGGCCTCGTCACCGTCCCCCGCGACGGCCACCTCGCCATGGGCAGCACCGTAGAACTCTCCTGGCTGACACCCGAGGTCTACAAGGCCTACCTCCAACTCGCGGCACTACTACTGGGACCACGACCGACATCTCCATGACCGCTCCCGCATCCTTCAGGCTGGGCGGCAACCACAGACGAGTACTTCACGTGGCTGTGGACACGGGCACGGGCAAACGGGACAACCATGTCCGAGTTGGAAGCCATTGTTGCTCCGCACAGCCCTGAGAAATGCCGCGTGCGGCTTCACCACCTCGCCTGCCCGTGAGACCGTCTGGCCCAGAATGTACCTCGCCGTGTCTGGTCGGCTATTGGCACGGTGACCGTGAAAACGACCGGCCGCCCGGACATGCGGGCGGCCGGACTGGTGTCACCCACTGTCACACGCCGAGCGCCACGCACTGGTGCAACAGCGGTTCCAGGCGCAATTGGGTGTCCTCGCGGTCGAGAACCTGAAGAGCGTCGAGGCAGCTGACGATCCACCGCGCCTCGTCCTCGTCCTCGATCTTGAGCGCCACAGCGGTCACCGCGCCCTCCAGATCGAAAGGGCCGTCTTTGAACTCGTCGTCGAGGGCCCGGTATCCAGCGGTAAGCAGCGGGTCCGCATACACGCCGGTCGCCTCGGCAAAGGCGCGTGCCTCGGCTCGATCCGCGCGGAGGCCTGCCAGGCTGCGCAACACCTCGTCGGGGTCGCCCAGTTCGTCGTGCAGGCGATGTGCTCGGCCGACCAAGAGCGGCCAGCCGCCGGTCAGCTCGTGGAGACGGTCCAGGCGGTCTTCCGTGTGGAACATGTTGACGCGCTGAGCCCAGCCCCGCAGGCTGCGGCGGTCGTGACGGCGCAGCACCACCGGGGCGGCCGAGGTAGGTTCGGTTCCCGTCAGCAGGGTGCGCCACAGCGCCAGCTGGGTGGTGTCGGTGACGAGGACGACCGCGCGGGTGACCCCCGGGGTGGTGGGCAGCAGCATCTCAGCCAGGTCGACAGCTTCCCGACAGGTCTCGGGCCGCACCGGTTCCCGATAGTTGACGAAGTCACTGATGACGACACGTCGTTCGCGCGGGCGTCCGCCGGTGAGCTCCTGCTTGTAGACGCTGGGCTTGCCGACGGGCGGCAGCGTCCAGCCATCGATCGGTCCGGCGATCGTACGCAAGGTGCGGGCGACGTCGGTGACTCCGGTGGCGGATGTGCCAAGGACGACCCTGGTCCGGTTGGACCGCTCGCCCAGAAGGTCGTCGAGCTGGGTGTTGGTCAGCGGAGCCGGCTGGCCGTCGGGCAGCTCGGGGCGGCCCTCCTGCACGATGCTCTCCTGGAGTTTGCAGTCCTGCTCGGCCCTGAGCAGGCGGGCCTCCACCTCGTGAGAGGTACCGATCATGCGCAGGGCGTTGGGGCCGCGCAGATGCCAGCCCAGGCCGTCGTGGTTGGGCGCGAGGATGCCCAGGCCGACCATCTCGGAGAGGTAGGCGCGAAAACCCTCGGTGTCGAGTTGTTCGAACCCCTTGCGCCAGTACGTCTCGCACTCTTCGCGCAGCTCGGTGTCGCTCAGCCGCACCTCCAGGCCGTGATGGCGGGCGTGGTAGGCCAGCACGTTGGCGATCACGTCGTAGCGGTGGTCGAGGCTCAGCGTGTCCTTGAAGGCCGCCGAGATGCCGTCTCTGAGCGCGGCGTCCGACTCCACGACCTCGATGTCGGTCACCTCCACCTCGTAAGGAGGGCCCTCGGCTCCGCGCCGCGCCCGCTTGCGGTGCATCAGCTCGACCAGCCGGTGCCCGAACATCTGGAGCAGGAAGGGCTGGTAAGAGCAGTAGCCGAGCACCCGGTTGACGAGATCCAGGTCCTTGAACTCGAATCCGAGCGCCCGCATCGGCTCGACCAGCAGCTCGGCCGCGGACTGAGGAGCCAGCGGGCCGATCACCTTCGGGGTCTGCGCGAGGTGGCCGAACGGCCCGTTGCTCGCGAGCTTGGAGAAGCGCTGCACGGAGTGCAGTCCGGCGAAGACGACCTTGGCGCGGTCCTTGGTGTCGGACCCGAGGCCCTTGAGCTTTTTGGTCTGGTCGAAGCGCGGGGCGTCCGCCTCGAAGAACTGGTCGCACTCGTCGAGCAGGATCAGCAGACGGCGGCGCGAGTCACCGTCCAGCCAGGTCCGGATGCCGGCGCGCACCCGATCGGAGATCTCCTGCCGTTTCCTGCGCCCCTGCGGCCGGTCGTCGAGTACCTGCGCCTCGGTCAGCTCCCGCTCCAGGACGCTCCACAGCGTCTCCGGCCCGAACGAGCTGCCCTTGCCGATGTTCTCTTGGTCGAGGTTGATGTACACCGCCTGGTGGTAGCCGGGGCGCTGCTCCGTGAACCGTTCCCCGGCGTCGGCGAGCAGTGCCGACTTGCCGAGCCCCCGGCCGCCGTAGATGACCTGGGTGCCGCGCGGGTCGAGGATGCTCTTGCGTTCGGCCTCACGGCCGTAGAACATCTCGCCGCCGATCCGGCCGCGCTTCTCCCTGATGTACGGGTTAACGCCGGAGAAGGGCAGCAGTGTCTGCGTGGCGGTGCTGACCTGGCGGTTGCCGCGGGCAGCGAGATAGGCAAGGGCGGCATCGTCCACTACCAGCAGCGGCTGCAATCGGCCGGAGCCGACGGCGAGTTCGACGCGGGCCTCACGGCTCAGTGTGCCGAAGTAGACGACGAGGAGGCTCGCATCGCTGGTGTCACGCTCTGCCCAGCTCATGACGACCTTGGCGGGCGGTCTGCCCCAGACCATCATCACCCGTAGGTTGCCGCCCTGCTCCCTGATCTGCGAGCCGAACGCGGGCGCCTTCGCCCTGCCGTTGATCTCAACCCCGGTTGCTTCGAAGAGGCGGTATTCCCGCCGGTGCTGGGACCGGTCATCGAGCGGCCTGGCGCTCTTGGCGTCGTAGCCGAGGAGCTTGAGGAGCGGCGGCACCTGTCTTGTCGGAGCCACTTGGAGCCGGTCCTTCCGCTCGGCGGCGGCCAACGCGCGCCACTCGTCGAGGGCGTCGGCCGCGAGTGCCGCCTCGTCGGTCGAGAGGCCTCCGTAGTCCAGGACGGAAAGCGTCGGATGCTTGCCGCCGGACCGGACGAGGTCGACGAGGTCGTGGTCGATGCCTCCCGGCAGGCCGTGGGGCACGGCCGGGAAGAAGTCAGGCAGGTGGGACTCGCCTCCCTCGATCTCCGGGACGGGTTCGCCGATCTCCAGGAAGTAGACGAGGTCGGCGGCGGTGGCCAGGTCGTTCGTCTCCAGGCGCCGCAGGACCTGGGCCCGCTCCTCCGTGGTGGGGTCCAAGGCGTCGAGCCGGGCGCGGATCCGGTCGGCCGCCTGCCGCCGGAAGGCGGGCAGGTCACTCCGTACCGTGTCGAGCGCCCGACGCACGTCCACTAGGTCGTGCCGGTCGGCACCTTCGAGGCGGTCATGGGCGTCGGCCAGCAGCTCCTGAAGACCCAGGTCCTGGTCCTCGGTCACAGCACCGTCCGCCTGCGCGCGGTGCAGCTCGGCGACGAGTTCGCCGTGTGCCTTGCGCAGTTGTGTGCGCCGGAGGGCCTCCCGGTCGTCGATCTCGGTGTCCTTCGGCGAGACGAACTCCCCGGCTCGGGCGGCTGGAAGCAGCCCTCGCCCGGCCAGCTCGACGATAGTACGGGCCGCGGTGAAGGCGTCGTGGGAGAGCCGCTCGTCGAAGGCGTCCTGCCACCTCCGGTCGACCGCGGTGAGAAGCTCGTCGAGCGTCGGCCGCTCGTCAGGGGTGTCGCACACCTTCAGCAGTTCCGCGTTCAGCACGAGTTCTGGGTCGACCGGACCGCCGGAACGCGTAGTCACGGTGTCACCGGCCAGCAGAGCAAACAGGTCCTCCATCGAGGCGTGTGCCGCCCAGGCCGTCGCGGCCGAGACGGCGTCCGAGCTCCGCGCCAGCTGCTCCAGATCGGCCAGCGCGGCCTCCCTGCCGTCCAGCAGGGACTGACGCAGGGAGGAAATCTCCTTGGCCGCACGATTGCTGTCGGAACGGTCGCCGCGGCGGGTGCTGTCGACCACCAGGCACCACTCCTTGACGAGGCCGACGGCTCGCTCCACGAGATGCACCAGATCCTGCCGCCCGGAGCCTTGCAACGGCTTTCCGCTGGACGAGCGGTGCTTGCGGTCCATGCGGTCGATCTCGCTGTTGACCTCAGCCAGTTTCGACAGCCGCTCGGCCTGCTCGCGCACCTGCTGCATCGCGTCGCGGTTGTCGCCGACGACGGTCGTGAGCAGCGATCCGAGCATCCCGTCGTCGGGGGCCAGCCAGTGCTTTGCGATCTCCGTCGCCCGCGCGAACCGCAGCCTCTGCGGCGCGAGCAGAGCACGGCTCTGCTCGCGCAACTCCCGCAGCCGGAGCTCGCTTTCGGAGGTGTCGGCAACTAGCGGGGAAGCGATCATCAGGGCCCCGCTGAGGGCACGGTCGGCGACAGCGGTCGCCGCCTCCCCGAGCCGGTCCGGGAGCCGGGGCACCAGCGCCTTGAGCTGAGCGCCTGCTGAGTGGTCGCCGGTGATCAGTGCGGTACGCAGCAGGGCGGGCAGCAGGAGAAGTTCGCTGCCCTCGGTGTCCCGGCCCGCGTATCCGCCGTACTCCTGGAGCAGGTCTGCCGTCAGCCGGGCGCCCTGGCTGTCGCCGGAGGTGAGCAGCGCGGCGGCACCTGCCAGGCGGAGCGCCGCCACCTGGGGCTCGGGGTGGTCGGCGGCCCTCGCCAGATGGTGGGCGAGTCCGAAGCGCCGATCCACAACCAACTGCGCCAAGGCCCGCTCGGCTGCGGCCTCGTCGGTGTCGTCACCCGCGGACGGGACTGCTTCTCGGACGGGTGCGTCCTGAGTGGGACGGATCGTGGGTATCGCGGGCGCTGGGACGTTCGCGTCCGGGCCCGTGCGGGGCGCCGGGGAGCTGTCGGCAGGGGGCGCGGCCTGTGCGCCGGTGGCGCGGACCGGCTGGGGGGCTGTCGTCCGGGCGGGCGCGGCGGCTTCCGGTTCGGAGGCGGGGTGGGGCGCGGCCTCCTCGGTGGAGTGGCCGGCGGCCTCCTCCGTCTGGTCGGCCGGTTGTACGGCCCCGTACTCCACGCTCGTCTCGGCGGCAGGCTCGGTGATGCCGTCCGTCTCGTCCCCGGCGGGTTCGCGGCCGGCGTCCTCCGTCTGGGACAACGTCAGTTCAGGGGCCATGACCACCGCTATGGCACACGTGGGCAGTACCCGCACGACCTGCTCCTGCAGAGCCAGGATCTCCGCCGCGGCATCTGCCTGCCGCCCCAGCCTGATGAGCCGGGCCAAGGCGGCCAGCGCGGCGCCTTCCTCCCGTTGCGGCTCCTCCCACACCGGTGTGTCCAGCAGGCGGCGGGACGCGCCGCGCACGGCCTCGGCGGCAGCCGCGGCAGCCGCGGCAGCGGCGGAGCTGTCCGGGCGGGAGGAGACATCCAGCAGTTCCCTCAGTGGCTCCCGTGCATGGAGGTCACGCTCGTGCGCCGCCCGGTGCGCGCGTGCGGCGCGCGTCAAGTCCTCCAAGCGGCGAGGCACCCCCTCGATCCCCGCCGCGCGGAGCACCGCGTCGACTGTGTCGAAGACGGCACCCAGCGCGGCCAGCGGAGCCATGTCCTCGTCTTGCGGAGGGCAACCGTCCACGACCGCACCGATCACCTTCTCCGCGGCTTGCCGGGCTTGCGCGAGGGCCGATTCCAGCTGTCGGCAGGCCGCCTCGAGATCCGTCTCCTCGTCGGTTGGGACGCTGTCGGACGCCGTAGCGGTCATCTCGTGAGAGATGCCGGAGTCAGGTACCACGATCTCGGGGGCGGGGGCATTCGTACCCGGCCGGTCGGCGACGGCAGCGCGCACAGGCTTGCCGTCGCCCGCGACCGGCGGCTCGTCGTTTTCCGCTGCTCCGGGGGCGAAGTCCGGGTTCGCCTCCACGATGGACCGAGCCGCGGCACCGACAGCGGCGAGCTGAGACGTCTCCTTGTCGTCGGCCGTCACCGCGAACCAGTCCTGATCCGCCGCCCACGCAAGGATGTGTGCGTCGGTGACGGAGGCGTTGCACCACGCGAAGACCGTGGCCCGGACAAGCGTCGCCCCCCACCGGGTAACGGGGTCGGGAACCGTCTCACCGTCCTGCGCGACGAAGTTGCCCACCTGATTCATCACGGTGACCGTGAGTCTTTTGATCCCGCATGTGCAGGTGTGCTGTCGCGCCTCACGCCGCAGTCTGGCGAGAACGTCCCGGCAAAGGGCACTGCTCACCCGCCGAGGGGCCGCCATGCGGATGCCCAGGCTGCCGAGCAACTCCTGCCGGTCCTTTGGCCGCAGCGAGTTGAAGGCCAGTTCCACCATGTCGACCGTGAGGTCGTTCAGGGCGGCCACGGCCGGGTGATCCAAGGCGTTGAGCGCGGCGGCCAGGCCTTCAATGTCCTGGGCCGAGACGCTCGACGGGGACCACGGCGGCCCCATGACGACGCGGTAGCGGTCGTGCATGTACGCGTACTCCGTTTCTGTGGGCACCAAGAAGAAGGAAGGGGGCTGGCCAGCCAGACCTGTGGACACGCAAAAGCCGTGGCCGATCAGCGGCCGCGCGTGTGCTCGGTGACGAACGTGTATCCGTAGGGCAGCTCCCAGCCGTCCGCCTTGCCGAGCCTGCGGCAGTGCTCCCGAAAGGCCGCGCGCTGAACCTCACTGGGCGAGCAACCCGGTCGCAAGCGGCGCAGATGGCCGGGGACGAACTGGACGCCCTGCAGCCCCTCACCACCCGGTTCGGTGCCGCCCCAGGGCCGTATCACCCGCGGCCGGGCGGGGCGGTAGCCGACGAGAGGAATGGTCCGCTGTCTGTCGCGCGGCGGGAAATGCGGCTGGCCCCAGGCGTCTCGGCTGCCGAGGGCGGGTTCCAGGAGCCGTTCCGCGACCAGCTCCGCGACGGCCGATTCCAGGGCGGCGGCCTGTGACCGGGCCGGCCGGCGCCCGTAGACCGCCCTCGGCAAGACCGAACGGTCCATCAGGGCATGGCCGTCGAGGGTGAGCAGACCGCAACGGCGCACGGTGCGCATCACCAGCTGCCGGGGGCCAAGCCCGACCGCGCTGTCACCGTAGCGGTCACTTCCCGGGGTGTCCTCCCTGGTGAGCACACGAGGGTCATAACAGTGCCCAGTCTCACGGTCGCCGACCTGCACCCGTTCCTCGAGCCGCGTCGTGGCCAGGCGGATCACCGAGCCGCCTCGGAGCCGGCGCAGCTCAAGCATCAGGCCGGGGAAGAAGTCGCGGGGCCAGGCGATCCCGGTCAAACGACCCGAGTCGTTACCGAGTTCGACGGTAACGTCCTGCACCGCCTCCTCGTCCAACACCTCGCCGACATGGTCGAGTTCGAGGCGAAGCGTGGGGCGCGCACCGTGAGACCGGCAGAGTTCCTCGACGACGTACGGATGCAAGGGGAACCAACCGTCGATGAGCTGGGCCAGCCGCAGGGGTGCCCGCCAAACGATCTCCTGCCCGTCGCTCCGCAAGAGTTCGCCGGCACCGAGAGAAGCGTCGTCGGCCAGGGGCAGATCGACCGGGTCCAACTCTGTTGCCGGCTCCGGCTCAGATGGCGCAGGCAACGTGGACGTCCAACCGCGTCCGGCCGGGGCCAGGGGATCTCCGGGAGCTTCTGCATCACCGGGATGATGGGACCGCCACACGCCTCCACCCTCGAAGGCGTCGTCGAGCGTGATCCGGGAGCCGTTCTCGAACAGGCCCTGGTCACTGTCCCCTTGGACGACGTCAGCGAGCGCCACGTTCGCCCGGCACACCGCTGCGGCGTACCCCACTCCCCTGAGCAATTCCGTCGCCCCCGGAAACCCGCGAAGCCGCGGTCCGACCGCTGTGTACACCGTGACCGGCGTGGTCAGGCCGTAGCGCCGCTTACCCGGGGTGGCCGCGCGTTCGACCGCCGCGGCAAGCGACCTGAGGTCATCGCCGCCCAGCGGTCCGGTGCCCCGCCAGCAGTCCGCGAGGGAGGCCCGGGTCATGGTGTAGTCACCCCATAGGCGCAAGGCGGCGCTGGAGTTAAGCACACCCTGCACCGTGTCGAGGAGACCGAGCAGCCCCGCCCGCAGGTCGTCGTCGTGCGTACCACCCACCAATGCGGCGAGGGACACGGGGACGAAGGGGCTGAGCAGCTGCTCCCGTGCCGTCGTCAGGAGATGGTCCGCATAGGCCGTCAGGTCGTCGCGCCGGGCCGCCTCCTGGGACGGGTAACGGACGTCGACGACGACATGTCCGTCCTCGTTGATCCAGCGCCGGCGCGTACGTAAGCGGTGGAGCTGAGCCGATGACAGGCTCAGAGCCGGACCGAAGGCATGGAGATCCGGGACCAGGAGCTCCCTTCGCCTTGGCGCGGCGCCGTCTCCCGGCCTCCCCGGGCCCTCGGCGCCTGCAGGCGCCCCCGACACCCAGGCCGGTATGTCACCGAGGGCGCCCGCCTCTGGGTGGGCGCCCTCCCGATAGACGATCTCGGCGTATAACGGGTCCGACCCGGTGGCGACACACACCATGGCACCGACCGGGAGCACGGGGGCGCACTCACCGAAGGTGATCACAGGGAAGTCGTCGAGGCAGAGCGGGCTGCCGCCGTAGCCGTCGCCGCCGAGGTCGTACCCGAAGTACACGGCGTTGAAGGCGACGGTGGTGTGCACGGGTGCCGGGCGGGCCGCGACAACCGCTTCGAGATAGCGCCGCAACCGATCTCGTTCTTCGTCGGGTACGGCGTCATAGCCTTTCGTCATCGCGAAGGTCAACAGGGCCCGGCCACCGTACGGATCAGGCACCTGCGCCCTACCGCCAGGCGTCAATGACGCCTCCGGCCCCCCACGTTGGTCAACCGTTGCTGATACATACGGGTCCCCACCCATGACACCTCCGCCGCGCTTCAGGCCGCTGCGGTCTGACGTGCGGTAATTCCCGCAGAGTATGCCGACCCGGAACATTCCGGAAGCACTTTCGTCACTTTGCGATGGTCGGCAGTGACTCACATCGAACACACCTGCGCGCCGACATCAGACCGAACTCACTTCGCAGATGCCCCTATGCTCGTCAAGCCCTGGCCGTGAGGGTTGATGGGTCGTCAGGCCGCTGGCGGGTGCCGGGTGTGCGCCGAGCATGAGCCTCGCGGTGACGTCGCGGGTGATCTCCCGAACCTGCAGCAGACCCGCTACCGGCGCTGCACCCACTGCACCAGACACGCCGCGCATTCCGAACCCGCCGCCCAGGCGGCCCCGTCTCGATTGAGCACCTGGGGATCAAGAGGACCCAGTTTCACGTAACCGTTCCGAGTCGAAGAGGGGCAGGCGGGAGATGCGCCTCCCAGTGGTGTCGGGATCGTACGGCGTTGCCCATCAGGGCGAGAAGCTGACGGCAGTGCGCGCTCGCCGGGAGCGCAGCGCGGGAAGGCAAGGCCCTCGTTGAGGTGGCTTCTGTCGACCCGTCAGTAGTACTGCAGTATGCAGTCCATGGACGAGCCACACTCTCCACCGGCCGCTAACGTCGAACACCTGATCGACCGGCACAACCCTCCCCTCGACACAGTCCCGCTCATTGACCAACCGTTCGTCATCGCCTACTACGCGGACACCGCCGACATCCCCGACTGCTTTGACGGCCCGGACGAGACGCCGCTTGTCGACCTTGCGGCCCCCAGCGCCGACACGGTAATCCGGGGGCAAGTTCGGGGGTTTGGTACGCCGCGCTGGAAGCGGGCTGCTCGCAGGTCCGGCGCAGTGAGTCGCCGGTCTCTACTACCAGGCCAGGCGTAAAAGAGGACATCCTCGGCCTGCCCAGCGCTAGAGCAGGCCGAGAGAACGAGCCCAGGCCCGTCCCGCCCAGGACACCGGGGATAGCACGAGTGAGCCGGCGATTGCGATGAATACAGCGGCTGCTGCGCAGACGGCCAGCACGCGGTACACGTCTGTCTGCATGCGCCTGCGGCGGGCCCAACATATGCCGGGCCAGACCAACATCAGACAGAGACCCAGAGCAAGAGGGAAAACGAGGACGGCGTAGGCGTTGAGCTGGCCGAGGGTCAAGCCTGTGTCGGCGCGGCAAGTGGCAACAAACGCGGCCAGATTGAGGCAGAGCACGGTGGAACTGAGCATGGCAGCGCTCCAGCTGTATACCTGCAGGGGCCTCTGCTGCTTCCAACGCAGAGCGCCGGATGCCGATATCGGGCGGCGGAACAGGCCGTATTTGACACGGTTCGCGCCTGCCACGGAATCCGCGCCTTCGGCGGCGGATTCTGCGCGGGTACTGCTGTCAAGACCGGGTCCCAGCTGGTGCACGAGGTTTCGCAACACGTCAATTTGTCCGAGCAGTTCGTCAGTCTGCTGCTGATCGTGCGCGATGGCTTGCCGGGGACGGGGCACAGCGTTACCTCGTGACGGCCTGGCTGTCACGAGGGCCTTGCCCACGCCGGCGCTCTCCTGCTCGGCTTGTGCTGCACGGCGACGCTCAGCTTCCAGGTCGCGCTTGACGTTCTCCAACTTCCGCTTCAGGTCGGCTACCTCGCGTGCGCTCTCCTTCAGCCTCTGCTCCAGGTCATGGACGGAGCGGCGCGGGCTGGCGTTGTACTTTTGCTGAACGTCATTCAGCTCCTTCGTCAGCCGCTCGACCTCCTCCTTCGCCACCGCCAGCCGCACCTCCGCCGACTTACTGGCCGTCTGAGCAGCGCGCCTCAAATCATGCAGATGCTCGATGTCTTTCGGGGCGCATGACCCGGTATGCACTATGACGAAGTCCTCGATCCTGCCGACGAAGCCCTTCGGAGCGATGCGCACACCGCTCAGGTAGTTGCTGACCGCAGCATCGGAGAGGTAGGTGAATGCGGCGAGGTCCCGCTGCGTGGCACCCGTCTGCTGAAGGCACGCAGCCAGTGCCGCCCCATAGGCCCGGGCCTGTGGGCCGACTTTCGCCCGCCGCGGCGACACAGCCTTCTCTTCCGCCACCCCCAGCCCTCCCCCGATCCTCTGGGCTGCACCTCCGGGGGAAGCGCAGCAGAGGAGTAATTGTCCCGCCATGGGCGGGTTTCGTGAACCCGGCTGCATCCACGCTGTTGCCAACTGCCGGAAAGCCGCTCTCGGAGGCTTTTTCCGGCACGGAAAACGTCCCGCTCCCCCTTCCGTTCCTTCATGGTGGCATTACCGCCACTGCCCGACCAACGAACGGACCGACACCATGCCGTCTACGTCCCGCCCCCTCCCCAACCCGCCTGCTGTCGACCTGCGCCTGGGCGGCTTGCGTCTGACGATCCAACGCCTGCCGTATCCGCTGCTGACGTTCCTCACCGGAATCGCGGGCTCCGCTGGCGGGGCCATGTGGTTCGGCCGCTGACATTCCCCGGCCGAGCGGCATCATCAACCGGTTCCATGGCAGGCGAAAGGAGTTCCACCAGGCCTGTCACAGATCCAGAACCGGTCACCCGCGTCGGGACGCTGACAGGTACGCGTGACGGCCGCACTCCCCGGAGCTGGTCCGTCGCAGCAGTCGTCGTTCACTAGAAGCTCCGCGATCGCCCTCCGTAACCGATCCCCAAGATCGATGCCAGAGCCTCATTCTCGTGACGAAGCCATGGGCGGGGACGCGTGACGGCTGCATGTCGCGGAGCCTGGTCCGTCGTAGCCGGCATCGCTTGTGCAGAGGCACCTGCCTATCCCCGCACGATTCCTCGGACCGCTTCCCACTGGGGATCACCGGCGGGGATTCCCGTGCCGCGTGCGAAGATCCACTGCAGATCTCCCGAGTCCGGGCAGACCTGCCATGTCCCCAGCAGTCCTGTTGCCGCCAACTGGTCAAGTGTGCTGGTCAGTTCTGCGGGCTGGGCACCGCAGGCGCGCGCCATCCGGTCGAGTTCGCCCAGACCACTGCCGGATTCGAGGTCCGTGTGTGCGGCTAGATAGACGCCTGCCAGTCGGGGCAACGGCTCGGCTGCCCCTGTTGCAGAGGAGGAGCCGGCGCGCAGTGCCCAGTCCGCGGCACGTCGTCGGTCGGGGCCGGCTGGAGCTTGGCTGAGCAGGGTGACGTCGAGTAGTTCGGCGGTGGTCTCGTTGGCTGCGTTCCCGGGGGCTGGACGCAGCCATCGCGCGTGCTCCAACTCGTGCCACGGATCCGAGGTGGTGTTAAGGCGGAGGCTGCGCAAGACACCTTTGGGCAGGTGGACTTGCATTCTGGTGTTCATGCGGAGGGCGCACTGCACCGCCAGCAGGTGCGCGGAGGGCGAGGTGCCCTGCGGGAGTGCGGTGGCGAGGTAGCTGAGCATTTCGCGTACCCGGACCCGTTCATCCGGGCCCTTGGGGCAGCGTCTGCCGCGTCGCCGAGCTGCTGCCGACTGCTGAGGTGCGCGGGCGAGGGCGGTGTCGGGTACGACGGCGGCCTGCGCTGTCGCTGCAGCGCAGGCGCTGCAGGCGTCGGTGAGTCGCCATAGCCGTCCGCCGTGTTCGCATGCGAGGAGGAGGTGGATGGGGCCGGTGCAGCCGCGGTGGCGGGGGTGCCAGCGGCAGCCGCGTTCGTGGCATTGGCAGATCCGCAGGTGTGGGGGGCGGAGGTCGCCGCGCGCGTGTCGTGCGAGGTGGGCGAGGGCGGCTGAGCGGGCGGAGGTTGCGGTGATGGTTGTGGTGCCGTGGGGGCAGTGCTGGCATGTGAGGACGAGTCCGCTGGGGTGCGGGCGTAGTTCTACGGTCCAGGCGCGTGGTGTCGCCGGGCATGCTGTGCGCTGCCTCATGGGCGCGTGTTCCTCCGGTTGTTCCGTGCTGGTCTCGCCTTGGTTGTGGGGGCGACGGCTCACCGTAGTGCAGACCTCTGCCCTCCGATGACTGCTGCCACCTGGGAAAATAGGGCAGAGGTCTGCACTGACAGGGCAGGGGTCTGCACCGTCGGATGGACGGGTGACGATCTTGCCGCCCGATCCGGACCTCGACGCGCTGCGGTTGGAACTCGCGCGTCTGCGGGCCGTGCGCCGGTGGACCTACGACGAGCTCGCCGCCCGCAGCGGCCTGGCCAGACGCACCGTCATCGAGATCGAGCAGGGCCGCACCATCGGCACCCTGAAGACCTGGCACGCCCTCGCCCACGCCCTGGACACCCCGCTCGACGAGCTCTTCAGCACCCTGTGCCGCAGACACGACCTACCGGGGTCCGGCGGAGACTGACACCCCGCCCGAGCAGCCGCCGCGGATCACCCGAACCGGCGAGACCGCCTCGAACACGCGGCCGTCCATTCGCGCCCCCGTTCCACCGCATGCGGCCAAGCGGGGGATCCGGCGGCAGCGCCGCCCCGGATGCGGCGTGTTGGCTGGCAGGTTCACGCGCATGCGCTCCACACCTCCCGCCTCCCGCCACTGGGACGGCAGCCCGGTCGTCGCCCACCGCGCGCGCCGTTCCCTGCAGGTCACCTCCGACGGCGTCAGCCGGCTGCTGCGCTGCGGCCAGAGCGACCGGTGCCGCGAGTGCGGCAACCAGGTCGAGTGGTACCACCGCAGCAACCGCGAGCCGGTGCGCCTCCATCCGCACGAACTGCCGGCCGCCAGGGTGCCCGTCGCCTGCCGCTGGCACGTCAGCTCCGGTGTCGCCCACCCGGCCGGGGACGGCAGCAGTTGGTGCCGTCTGCCGCACGCCGTCGTCTGTCCCGCCCGGGACACTCCCCCGCCTCCCTTCGAGCTGGCCGGGCTGCGCCGGTCGCTGGCCGTGCGTTCCCGCCGCCTGATCGACGCAGGCGTCTTCGCCTCTCCCCCGCCGGCCTCTCCGGAGAGCCCGGCGCCCCGGCCGTCCGTCTGCCGTCCGGCCCGGCCCATCGTGCAGCTGCTGTACGTCCGCTACCTCGCTGCCCGGCCGGTGGATGAGATCCAGTGTGTCGCCCAGACCCGGCGCCGCCACCGCTGCACCAGCCCGCTGCTGGCCCCCGATGCCCCCGGCGGCACCTGGACACTGATGCCCGCCACCGCGACGAGCGGTCAACTGGCCCTGCCCGCTGACGTCATGGCGGTCTACGACCTCGGCCGCGTTCCCTACGCCGAGCAGCTGCGCTGGCGCGCCCAGCGCTGCCCGCAGCACGCAGCCTCGCCCACGGCCGCCGACCTGGCGGTTGCCGAGTGGGAGCCCTTCGACCCGCTGCGCCACCACGAGCACATCCACGCCCGCCTGCCCGCCCCCGCCCGGCGTCCCGGGTCTGCGGGCCGCGCTCGGCAGGGGGCCCGGCCGTGACGCCGCACCACGCCGTCGAGATCACCCTGACCAGACCCGCCACCCCCGGCGAACTGCGGCATGCGCGTCGGGGCGTGCCCCTGGCCGCGAACGCGGACCGTACCCGACTGATGGCGGTCCATGGCGCGCGCAGCCCCGGCCGCGCCCTGCATGCACTGCGGCGCCGGCTGGACGCGCTGCTGCCCATCGACGTCCTGAGCACGCACTACCCCGACCGGCACGGTCAGATCCTGCTCAACGTCGCCCTCGGCCACGCCGCCGACAGGGCGCTGCGGCGGGACGCGGCTGTCATGGGACAGCGGCCCCAGGACCTGCTCCGCCGGCGTGTGACCGCGGCCCTCACCCGGGCCGAGCAGGAACGCGCCCGGCTGCTGGAGGACCGGCTGGAGAGCCTGCTCGCCCACCACACACCCGACGAAGTACTGGCCTGCGTCGCTGGCCTCCTGCACGGCCGTCAGCACCATCCCACCCGCGCAGCGCCGTAGCGCCTCCTCCCCCGCAACACCCCGGCACAGCGGTTGCCGACCCCGCCTTGCGTTCCTCGATCCCCTTTTTCATCGGAGCCCTTGTTGCACACGCCCACCGACGAACAGGCCCATGCCGTCGATGCCTTCCGGGCCGGTCACCATCTCGTCCTGCAGGCCGGCGCCGGGACGGGGAAGACCAGCACGCTCGGCCTGCTCGCCGACAGCACCCGCCGCCGCGGCCGCTACCTCGCCTTCAACAAGGACATCGCCCGGGATGCCGCCACCCGCTTCCCGCGCACGGTGCGGTGCAAGACCGCCCATGCCACGGCCTACGCCGCCCTCGGCCACCGCTTCACGAACCGGCTCAACAGCCCCCGCCAGCCCGCCTGGAAGACCGGCCAGGCACTCGGCATCACCCGGCCGGTCCGCATCGGCGATCACGAGATCAGCCCCCGGGCGCTCTCCCACTCCGTGCTGCGCACCGTGACCCACTACTGCTATTCCGCCGACCGCACCCTGGCCCGCCACCACGTGCCGCGCCTGCGCGGCCTCGACACACCCGCCGGGCACGCCCAACTCGCCCACCATGTCCTGCCGTTCGCCCTCAAAGCCTGGGCCGACCTGCACCACCCCGAGCGGGGCGTGGTCCGCTTCGAACACGACCACTACCTGAAAATGTGGGCCCTCACCGAGCCCACGATCGAAGCCGACTTCCTCTTCCTCGACGAGGCCCAGGACACCAACCCGGTCCTCGAAGAGGTCTTCGCCGCCCAGCGCGGCCACGCCCAGCTCGTCATGGTCGGCGACTCCGCCCAGGCCATCTACGGCTGGCGCGGCGCCCAGGATGTGATGACCGGCTTCGACGCCACTCCCCTCACCCTGACCCGCTCCTTCCGCTTCGGCCCCCTAATCGCCGAAGAGGCCAACCGCTGGCTCATGCTCGCCGACGCCCCCATCCGTCTGACCGGCACCGACACCATCGCGACCGAAGTCGGCAGCCTCGACCGGCCGGACGCGGTGCTGTGCCGCACCAACATCGGCGCCATGGCCGAAGTCATGCGCCTGCTCACCGCCGGCCACCGCGTCGCCCTCACCCGAGGAGGACAGCAGCTCGCCGCGCTGGCCCTCGCCGCCCGCGACCTCAAAGACGGCCGCCGCACCACCCACCCCGAACTCGTCCTCTTCCCCTCCTGGGGCGAAGTCCAGGACTACGCCGCACACGATCCCGCCGGACGCGACCTGCAGCCCTTCGTCGACCTCGTCGACACCCACGGCCCCGACGCCATCCTCACCGCCGTCGACCAACTCACCGACGAAGCCCACGCTGAGGTGACCGTCTCCACCGCCCACACCGCAAAAGGCCGCGAATGGCCCACCGTCCAAATCGGCAACGACTTCCCACCGCCCAAAGACACCGACCAGCACGACGACCAGGGACGCCCCGTCCCGGAACCCGTCAACGACACCGACGCCCGCCTCGCCTACGTCGCCGTCACCCGCGCCCGACAACACCTCGACCTCGGCGGCCTCTCATGGATCAACACCCACCCCACCGCGCGAGAAGCGGTGAACCTCTGGCCGAAGGTGTTGGACAATGTTCGAACTGACCGAGCCGCGGGTGCTGGTGTGCGGCAGTCGGCGCTGGCTGTGGCCGTCGACGGTTGAGGCCGTGCTGGATCGTCTGGCAGCACGTCATATCGACCGGCTGGTGGTGATCGAGGGCGCCGCCGCGGGTGCGGACTGGGCTGCACACCTCTGGTGCCGCGCACACGGTCTGGGGGCTGATCGTCACCGGTGCTATCCGGTGGACTGGGAGGCGGAGCGGCGTACCAGACCCAATCAGTGGCGCCAGGCCGGGCCGCAGCGCAACACACGCATACTGCTCCAGGAGCATCCGCGGCTGATCATCGCGTTTCACGAGCGGCTCAACCCGGCGGCGGGCGGGACATCCGATATGTGCGTGCGGGGGCTGTTGAGCGCAGCGCCGGTCTGGTTGGTACCTGGCCGGGATCCGCAGGTGGGCCGGTGGCTGCGACTTGCCGAGTTCCCCCAGCCCCGCGTGGCACGGATCCGCCGGGAGTTTGAGGCCGCCCTGCCTCCTGGGCCGGGTCTGTTCGGCGACGGCAGTGACGAGCCGACGTAGTCGTTCCGCGCCCCTTCCGAACCCATCAGCGGCATGCGTCGGCATGCAGATCCGGGACCCATAGAGCTGTCAGATGTTCAGGGCGCCGAGCAGCATGCCGGCCCGGTCGTTGTCGATCGTCTCGACGGAGGCAGTGTAGACAGTGCCGGGAGTGGGCGGCACCGGCGGCGGTGTGCTGGAGGACGGGCACGTCACTTCGGGCGTGCGGGCTGCGAACAGGTCGTAGAGGTCGGGCATGTCGGTTCCGTTCGGTCGATGCGGGTGGTGCTGTGCAGGGTGCAGGCCAGCACAATGAGGAAGATCAAGGCGGAGGTGACGGTCAGGGTCACGGCGTCGCGGAAGACGGTGAGGAATGTTCGAACGGTCTCTTCGCCGGTGCTGACCTGCTCGATGTATCCGGCAGCGAGATATTTTCGGGTGGGGCGCGGGCCCTGGGCTGCCAGGCGGGTGTCCATGCGGCCGAAGACCGCTCGTCCCGCGAGTACCGCGGCTGCCCCGGCGACCGCCAGTACTGCAAGGGCGCACGAGATGGCCCAGGCAGCGACGAGGGTCCAGTGGCGTGTGAGAACGTCCGTGGACTTGGCGACGGCGGCTGAGGTCAGGGCGAGGGAGACGGCGGCCAGGGCGCCGGCCCGGTTGCGGATCCGGTCCAAGTCCGCTGCCTGCCGGTCGAGTTGGCGGCGGCCTTCTTCTATCAGGAGGGTGAGGTCTTCTTCCTGGAAATGGTCGAGGTTGCCGGTGTAGGGAGCTGGGTCGGCGAACGTGGGCAGGATGCGGCCGGGGTGCAGCAGGGTCGCGCAGTAGCGGAGATAGAGGCGGGCTTCGGCGAACCGGCCCGTGACCACGGGCACGTCAGACGCCTCTCAGCCATGCGGCCAGGTGGTCGGCGATCTGAGTGGTCATACTGTCCGGCAGGAAGAGCCACTGTCCGCCAGGATTGAGGTCGATGAAGGCGGGGCCGGCCGCATCCACGATCCAGTCCTGGCAGGTGAAGCCCGTCTTGAGGTGCCGGGCCAGCAGGAGGGCGTCGCGTTCCTCCCTCCGCCAGCGGGCGGACGCTTTGAAGCTGTGGTGCGCCGCCTCGGCCTGGCGCCAGTCCAGCGGGAGGCTGTCGGCGTCGAGTTCGGCGGCCCAGGCACGGCCGTTGACGGTGACGATCCTCAAGTGGGTGCGGGCCGTGAGCTGTTGCTGAGCGAGGAATGGCGCCCCCAGCAGGTGCGCGCCCGCCAGGTCGGCGGCGGTCACGGTCTGCGTGTGCACGACGCGCTCCTGGCCGTCATCGCCGGTGAAGTTGCCCGGCCCCAGCGGCTTGATGACGAAGGGGTCGCCGAGTACGGCGGCCAGGTCGGCAGGGTGCGAGCAGATGAGGGTCTCCGGGACGCGCAGCCCGAGGGTGCGGGCCGCCCGGTATTGCACCATCTTGTTCTCGGCCGCGAAGAGCGCATCCACGTGGCACAGCCAGGTGGTGCGTTCATCACGCATGAAGGCGGCCAGCAGTGCCATGCGCGAGGCGAGCCGGGCAGCCGCCTGGCTGCCCAGGACGGTGCCCGAGTCCCAGCCCGCGGGGGCAAGGCGTCGGATCCATCCGCGAGCGGGGGCGGCTGCGGACAGGCGGACCGGTTCGCCCTGTTGGTCGAGCAGTGTGCTGTGCTGGGGACTGAGGCGGCGCAGCACGTCGGGAAGTGTGGCGGCGTCCACGACGACCGTGCCCTGCCGGGGAAGCCGATCGAGGACAGCGATCACGTGCGGGTCCGCCGTGTCGCCGACCAACAAGGCGCCGAGCGTCCCGCAGGCCTCAGGCGGCGCGCCCACGGGGATTCCAGCGTCCTCAGGCACCGGGCGGAATCTCATGCCGTTGATCGTACTTACGTGCGGCACGTCGTGCTCTCGTCCGGACGGCGGGGGCGCGAGCGCCTGCTGTGCCGGATGCACTGCCACCCATTGCCTGCACCTTGGCCGCATCCGTCACGAATGGCGGGATGCACACTTTCGGGGTGCGGTGGGCGATGGTAAGAACATGCTCTGAGCAACGATCATGATCATGCGACGGGGGATGCATGAGTTCACCCGACGGCTCCGGCGAGCCGCTGTTCTCCGAGGTCCCGAAGCCGTCGCAGGTCCCAGTGACAGTGCTGTCCCCCATGATGGCGACAGGCCCCGCGGTGACGCCCAAGCAGATCCTTGCGCATCACTCACCGACTCAGTTCGAGGAGTTCGTCTACGAGTGGCTGCTGGCGCTGAAGGAGGAGGGATACGTGGACGTGGTGCAGCTGGGCGGTGCCCACGACGGCGGCGCCGATGTCGCCGCGTTCCTCACGGCGCACCGGACCGACGACAGGTGGCACTGCTACCAGTGCAAGCACTACGAGAAGGCGCTCACCCCGGCCATTGCCTATGTCGAGATACTGAAGATCATCGCGGTGGTGGCCGGCGGCAAGTACCGCATGCTGCCCGAGCGTTACGTCTTCGTGGCCCCAAGAATCGGCGCCTCCCTCACGCAACTGCTGGCCAAACCCGCAGAGCTGAAAGAGTCGTTCCTCGACTGGGCCGTCAAGGGCACCGACCGGCTGAGCGCGGAATACGGCGCAGACCCGCTCGGCGCAGCGCTGGAGCTGGCCCGGGAGACGGACTTCGCCCGCTTCGAGGCGGCCAATCTCGACCGGATTCTCGAGCAGCACGCCACCACGCCGTATCACGTGCGCAGATTCGGCACACGGCTGCCGGACCGCGAGGCCCGTCAGGCGCCCCCGCCGGAACACACACCGGTAGAAACCCGGTATATCCAAAAGCTCCTGGACGTCTACCAGGAGAAGTGGGGCTGTGACCCGGGTGCAATGGGGCAGGTGCGCGCCCATTCCAAGGCGGGCCCTCACCTGCGGCACCAGCGGGAGGCCTTCTACTGCGCCGAGCAGCTGCGGGTGTTCGCCCGCGACAGTGTGCCGGAGGGCACCTTCGAATCGCTGCAGAAGAACGTCCACGACGGTGTCGTCAGTTTGACCTGGCGGGACTTCGCGACCGGATTCGACCGGCTCAACGCGGTGCAGGACGCGGCCCGCGACATGCAGCTGGGAACGAACGTCCTGGTGAACGTGGTGGAGCCCATTGACCGCATGGGTATCTGTCACCAGCTCGCCAACGACGACCGGCTGACCTGGGTCGAGGAGGAGACGTGAGAGCGCTCAACAGCCCGCTGGAGGTGGGTGTGCGTGCTCTGGTACTGCTCGCCGCTTCCTTTCCCCAGCCACTGGACCTGGCTCAACTGGTGTATCTGGATTACGCGATGCTGCACAGCGGCGAGATGGACGGGCCGCCCAGCGTGCACCCGTCGCTGCCGGCCAGCCCGGGCGAACTGGCCATGAAACGCCAACTGCTTGAGCAGGGACTGGTGGTGCTGATGCGGGCGGGCCTGGCCGACGTGCAGGCGGACGACGGTGGGCTGATGTACCGGGCAAGCGAGGAGGGCCCGGGCTTCCTCGACCTGCTCGAGGCCCCGTATGTCATTGCCCTGCGGGAACGGGCGCAGTGGGCGCTGGCCTTCCATTACGGGGCGCCGGCCGACAGCCGCGCCCCCATGGACAACATCACCCAGCAGTGGATGGATACATTCGGCAGCCGTCTCCCTCGCCGGGAGGGCAATGATGACTGAGCTGCGCCTGCTGCATCTGACCTACGCCGGCATGGGCCGCGAGACGGCCCGCGTTGTCTTCGATCCCCGCCTGACGATCGTCTACGGCGCCTCGGACACCGGTAAGTCCTTCGTGACCGAGTCGATCGACTACATGCTCGGCGCCCGCAAACTGAGCCTCATCCCCGAAGCTGAGGGCTACTCGCAGATCCTCTTGGGCATCGCCTTGCCCGACGCATCGGTCATCACTCTGATGCGAGCACCTCAGTCGGGACGGGTCAGCGTCTTCGAGGACGACGTCCGCGACCTCGTCTACCGATCGCCGGATCTGGTGCTCTCGGCCCAGCACAGCCCCCGTACCACCAAGAACCTCTCCCGTTATCTGATGGAGCGCATCGGGCTCGACGGCTCGCTGCTGGCCACCAACGACTCCGGAGCAACCAAACTCGCCGGTTTCCGGGACCTGCTGCACCTGTGCCTGATCAGTGAGACCCGCATGGTCTCGAAGGTCTCACCCGTCCTGCGCACCTCGGGCACCAGCGGCCAGACCGCGCAAAAGTCGACCCTCAAACTCCTGCTCACCGGTACAGGCGAGCAGCCCTCGCCCAGCCGCCTCAACCACGCACAGCGCCGTGTCCACAAAGGCAAGATCAGCCTGCTGGACGAGCTGGTCCTCGGGCTGCAGCGCCAGCTCGCCTCTCGCGAGGCCAACCAGAGTCAGCTGCAGGATCAGCTGCGGCGGCTGCTGGAGCACCAGGACACCCGCGCGGAGTCACTGCGAGACGTCACCCGCCGCCACGCACAGGCAGCCTCCGGCCGCGCGACCCTGTCGGTGGCGCTGGCCCAGTACGCGCAGCGCCTGGCAGAGACGGATGACTTGCTGGGCCGGTTCGAACTGCTGCGCGCCCAGTACGAGTCCGACCTTGCCCGCCTTGGCATGGTCAGCGAGGCTGGCAGTCTGCTGGGCTACTTCCGCAGCGGCCCGTGCGTGTTCTGCGGCGCAGAGCCCCACCACCAGCAGGCCGGTCACGACGCCATGGAAACCACCGCCCTGCACCAGGCCGTCACCGCAGAAAGCGCTAAGACCCGCACGCTCCTGGCCGATCTGCTGGTCACCATCGACGACCTGCACTCCCAGCGCGAGTACGTGGCCGACGAGCAGGCCATGCAGGCCTCATTGGCCGAGCAGGCCGACGCTGAGATCACCCGCATCGAGCGCGAGGAACTCACCCCCCTGCAGGACGAGGTGGCCGAGGTGATGGCCACCCGCTCCCGGCTGGAGAACGAACTCGGCCTGCACGCACGGATCGAGGAGCTGGAAGACGTAAGGGCACAACTGGTCTCCGAGGAGGCCCAGCCGGGCGGACAGCCCAGCCGCGGCATCCCGTCCGCCACGCTGGCCGGCTTCGATCGCATCATCGAGCGGACGCTGGATGCCTGGCGGGTACGGCGGGAGGAGGAGGTGACCTACGACCAGTACACGGCGGAGCTGTATGTGGGCGACCGGTCCCGTTCCGGCCACGGCAAGGGCATGCGCGCCGTCTTGCACGGCGCCTTCACCACCGCCCTGGCCGACTTCTGCCTGGAGCAAAGGCGCAGTCATCCCGGCTTCATCGTGCTGGACTCCCCTCTGGTCACCTTCCGGGAACCCGGCGAGCAAGAAGCGGATCTGCGCCAGAACGTGCCCCAGCACTTCTACCGGCATTTGCTCAACGCCTTCCGCGGCCAGGCCATCGTCGTGGAAAATACCGACCCGCCCTCGGACATCCTCGATCGGGCGCAGGTCTACATGTTCAGCCGGGAGGCCCACGGCCAGCGCTTCGGATTCTTCCCTCTGACGTCTTCGTCCTTGCCGGCGCAGTAGTCGGGTACAGCAGCTTGGGCTGTTTCCTCGTCAGGTCCCGCCGCCCGGTTGGTGGCTGTGCCTGGAGCGGCCCCTCTGCAGCGGGTATTAGACCGTGAGCGCGTCCGAGGTTCCGTGTCCCGAGTGAATTCCCGGCTCTCATGTTCCTGCTGTTATCCGAGGGATTTCGGTATGCCGGATCGGGTGCTGTGCATTTCGGCCACGCTCGATGGCCGCCGGGGTCATCTGCGGATGCTGCTGTCGAGGAAGCTGAGGACCATGCGGACCGTGTCGCGGCTGAACCAGGCGGTCTCGGGGTGCTGTTCGAGGATGTCCTGGATGTGGAAGGTGACTTTGGCCCAGTTGCGGAAGTTGCCGTGGCAGGCGGCGTCGTTGATCCACATCAGGTCGTCGGGGGCGACGTTCTGCCACAGGGCGTGGTAGGTCGGCATCAGGGCCAGGACTTCGTCGGTGGTGAGCGGCTGGTACTGCTGGTAGATCGGGATGCGGGAGAAGAGGCCGGGGCAGCTGCGGATGCGCTGGAGGCAGTTGTCGCCGCCGGCGAGGATGACGGTCAGCTGGGTGCTCTTGTTCTCCCAGAGAGTCTGCAGGTACTCCAGGGAGTTCTTGGTCAGGCCCTGGGCTTCGTCGCAGACCAGGACGCGGTGCTGCTCGGCGAAGGCCTGCAGGAGGAGTTGGTCGAGCTCGTCGCTTTTGGGTGGGTCGCTGGGCATCGCTAGTGCGCGGAAGAGGGCATTGCGCAGGGTGCCGAGCGGGGCTCCTTTGCGGCATTCGAGCCAGAGGGTGTTGTCGGGGGCGAGGTCGCGCAGGCTGGTGTTGAGGGCGAAGGTCTTGCCGAGTCCAACGTCGCCGTGAATGCAGAACAGGGCGCGGGCCTTGATGACGGTGGCCAGGTGGCGTTGGGTCAGACGCGAGGCGGTGGTGGGCAGGGTGCGTGCCCCGGTCAGGCCGAGGTAGTGGTCGTTGGCTGGGGCGGTGGTGTCAATCGTGTGGTTCATCGGCGGGCTCCTCTGGCGGGGTAGGCAGCGGGGTGGGGTTCCAGGAGGCGGTGGGGTCGGGCAGCGGCGGGAGCAGGGGGTCAGTGGAGCCTGGGCGGCTTTCGGCGGGGCTTTGGGTGTTGTTCCAGGTGTCGGTGGGGTCGGGCAGCGGGATGAGGTCGGGGCGTGCTTCGCTGGCGAGTTCGTCCTGGCGGTGACCGTCGAGGAATGCGGCCGCCTGTTCCTGGGTCATGTCGCTGACCGGGCGGGGGGTGGTGGCGACGGTGTCGGCCTCGAAGCGTTCCTCCCGCTGGCGCTTCGCCTTGTCCAGGGCGGTGCGCAGGCGGCCGGCTTCGCGGTCGGCCGCGCGCCGTACCTCACCGCGTTCCTGGGGGTTGGCTGCGTTCTGCAGGACGGCCGGGCCCAGGTAGGTGCCGTCTTTGGCGTCGAAGAGTTCGACGGTGCGTTCCTGGCGGGGCATGTAGCGCAGCACGACTTTGGTGCCGCCTCGGCCCTGCATGTAGGGGGCGAGGTAGAGGCGTTTGCCCCAGTGGACGCCGTCCGAGTTGATCGTCAGGTGGGTGGGGTGGGTTTCGAGGGTGAAGAGGAGGTCTTCGGGGTCGGGGTCGTAGATGGGGGTGAGGTCGTCGTGCCACAACTCGTAGGGGGTGCGGTTGTCGCGGGTGCGGATGCGGTGTTCGTGGTTCCACTCGTGGACCCACGTGAGGAGGTGGCGGATGAATGCCTCGTAGGTCAGCAGGCGTTCGTCGGGGTCTTTTTTGGTGCGGCGGCTGGTTCGGGGGGCGTGGACGAAGCCGGGGAGGCCGGGGAAGTGCATTGTTTTGACGGCGCGGTTGAGGGCTTCGACGGTTCCCTTGAGCTCTGGGTGTCTGGGGGGCAGGTCGACGACGCGGACGCCGAGGATGCCGAAGGCAGTTTCGACGGTGTCGCTCAGGAAGTCTTTGCCTCTGTCGACCCGGACGAGGCCGGGGCTTCCTCCGAAGGGGCCGTGGTCGCCTCCTCGTAGGACAGCGGCCCGGATGGCGAGAAGGATGTTCTCCCGGCTGGGGGTCTGTGCGGAGACGGACAGGCCGCAGATGGCGTCGCTGGCGCAGTCGATGAACCAGGTGATCCAGGGTTTGCGGCGGTGCCCGTTGACGTTGACCCAGACGCTTGCTTCGACGTGGTCGGCTTCCCAGGCCTGGTTGCGGTGTCCGATGTCGCGGGTGAAGTGGACGTCGAATTTGCGGCGTTCCTTCTCGCCGCCGCGTAGGCCGGCGAGGAAGCCGGGGGTGTAGGCGGTGGTGACGGCGCGGTGGAAGGTGGCGTAGGAGACGGGGTCGTCTCCCAGGTGGCCTCTTTTGCGCAAGTCCCGATAGGCGGCGGCGATGTTGCCGCAGAAGAGGGCGACGGCGTCGCGCATCACCTGGGTGAGGGTGAAGGAGGCGCGGCGTTGCGGGGTGTAGCGGCCGTTGTGTCGGGCCGCGTTGTCCATCCATCGGCGCACGCTGCGCGGGCAGACTCCGAAAGTCTCGGCGACGGTGGCGATGTGGTCGGTGGTGCGGCTGTTCTGTTGGGCGAGGAACATAAGCCGGCTGACGGCTGCCCGGCGCAGGCTGGTGTCGCGCAGCGGCTGCTCAATGGTCACGGAGAGTCCTCCCAGGGATGGTTGTGCCCGATGCGGTGGTGCGGTCTCAGGCAGGGGCGAGGCTGAGAAGGCCCGCGCCGTAGGACTGGGCGCGGCCGATGCCGCGGCAGATGCTCTGGGCGAGGAGGCGGGCGTCGGTGATGCGGGCGTGCCCGTCGAACTGGATGAGCTGGTGGTCGAGGCCCGGCCGGTGGGGGGTGCGCGGGGAGCGTTCGAAGGCTTGGGGGGTGAGGCTGATGCCGGTGAGGGCGAGGCCGGACTGGCCGGCTCTGCGCTGCCACCACAGGGCGGCGTCGTGGCCGTGCAGGGCGGTGGGGGTGCCGCGGTGGCGCAGGAGGCGGCCGTCGGGTCGCCGGCCACACGGGAGTCCGGGGAGGTGGCGGACCGGGGCGGCGGTGATGCGGTAGCGCACGTGTTGGCCGGCGGTGAGGGCGTGCAGGACGGGGGTGAGGTCGCGGGCTGCGAGAAGGGTTCCGTAGTGGGCGGGCAGGCCAGCCAGGTTGGGCGGCTGGGCAGTCTGGACGAGCAGGGTGGGCTCGTCCTGGTCGGTGTCGAGGCGGAAGAGGAGCCCGGCGTCACGGCGGGGGTGGGGGCTGGGCGTGCCGGGGGTCAGACGCATGAGGGTTTTGTGGAGCTGGACGCGGTCGGCCAGGTCGCGCCGTACGGCGTGATGGGCGGGGTTGAGGCGGATACGGGTGAGGGTGGCGGTGGGCGTCATGGCTGCTCCGGGTGCATGTAGGCGGCGAGGGCGGTGAGGGGGTCGGGGCCGGCATAGAGGGCGGCAGGCAGGGGGATGCGGGTGCGCCACACGGTGCGTGGGTGGTAGCGGCGGCGGCCAGGGGCGAAGTCGACAGGCTGGTCGCACAGTTCGTAGTGGTCGATGGCGGTGGTGGGGTCGGGTGGGGGGCCTTCGTGGATGAAGTCGACGTTGACGGTGGTGGTGTGGGGGCGGGGCGGGCGAGCGAGGCTGAGCGGGATGCGGCAGGTGAGTTCGTTCATGGGGTCGGGGATGGCGGTGGCCAGGACGAGAGGTTCGGTGGGGACGCAGGTGCGGCGGCCTAGGTAGGGGGCGTTGCGGGGATGGCGGAGGTGGCCGGCGATGGTCTGCAGGAAGGGGACGGGGCCGGTGACGGCGACGGTGAAAACCGGGTCGGCGAGGTAGTGGCGGTGGGAGATGAGGGTGGATTCCGTCTGAGGGCGCTGGGGGCCGCCGCTGGTGCGCAGCTGCTTGTCGCGGGGGTGGCCGCCGCCGACGGTGTGGAAGTCGGTGTGGGGGGTGCCGGGCCGGTCGATGCGGATGAGGAATCCCAGGTCCTGGTAGCAGGGCTGGCCGGGCAGGTCGGTGAAGGGGTCGAGGGCGTGCTGGGGTGGGCGTCCGGCGCAGTTGGCGAACATGCCGATCAGGGCGGAGCGGGTGGGGTGGGGGGCGGTGTCGCGGTCGTGGAAGGCGGCGCTGGTACCGAAGGCGGCCAGGGGGCCTGCGAGGCGCAGCAGCAGAGCGCTCACGCGGCGTCCGCCGGCGTTTGGCCGGTGGCTTGTGCGCCTGCGTTGGTGAGGGCTGCGGCGATGAGGGCGTCGAAGCTGTCGTGCCGGGTGCCGAGGTGGGCTGCGTCGCCGGTCTGGGCGGTGGCGTAGCCGTGGCCGACGAGGTCGCTGGTTCCGGTCAGCCGGTGTGTGATGCCGGCGCAGGTGTCCAGGGCGTGGTAGCTGGGGGTGAGGTAGCCGCCGCCGGGGGCGGCTTGCACGGGCTGTTCGAAGGCGCTGGCGTAGGTGACGGGGCGGCCGTCGCGGATGGCGTAGGCGACCAGGTCGGGCACGGTGTGCGGGGCGGTGGACGTCTGCTTCGCGGGGAGCACGGTCATGATGGCCGCGCGCATGAACAGGCCGGCCAGGTGCAGGGCCTGGTGCTGGTCGCCGTCGAGTTTGCGGGTCAGGTCGGTGAGGTTGACCGTGGTGAACCGGTAGAACACTCCGCTGGTCAAAAACGAGGTGTCCATGAAGGCGCTGCCGCGGTCGCCCGCGCCGAGCCAGTCGTCCACGGCGGTCACGAAGTCCGGCTGCAGGTCGCTCTTGTGGGTGGTGAGGGCGGGAGCGGTCTGCACGGCGCTGGGGACGTCGGCGTCGGTGAGGCCGGCGAGCATGCGGCCGAAGAGGTGGATGGTGGCTGTGGGCCGGCTCAGGCAGGCGGCCACCTTGTCGGTGGGCAGCAGTGCAGGCGGCTTGCCGCGGCCGGGCTTGGTGTCGGCGCTGTCGTCGGGCTCTTTCTTCTGGAGGTGGGCCAGGCCCTTCTCCAGAGCGGCACGGTGATCGGTGCACAGCTCGGCGAGGTCCTCGACGATGGAGTCGGCAGCGACCAGGAGCAGGGCCTTGGTGCGGTGGCCGTTCTTGGGGTCGGTGTCCAGGCCCTTGGCGGTGGCTGAGCGGGCGATCTGCCCCGCGGCGAAGTGGGCCAGGTCCTTGGGCCAGTTTTCTACGCATAGCGCCTCGGTGACACGGAGGAGGAGGTCGCGGGTGCGGGCGGCGCGCTCTTCGAGCGTGTCCTCGATCGCGAGGCGCCATTGGCGTCGTTGGGTCTGGGCGGGGACCATGATGCGCTTGGCGTTGCCGACGGTCATGGTTTTGGGCACGTCGTGCTCGCCCCGGTTCAGGCAGGACGGCGGCCTGTGCTCGAGCATGTGGATGTCGAGGTAGCGGGCGTGCATCACAGCTCCAGGAGAGGGTCGGGGACGGTCAGGAAGAAGGCGTGGCGCCAACGCCCGGCGACTTCCAGCGGGTCGAAGTCCCACTGGGCGAGGTCTTCGAGCAGGATGGCGAAGTCGCATGCCAGGCCGAGGTGGAGCAGACGGCGGATCGTGTGGGGCAGTCGGGGGTACAGCAGGTCGGTGGAGAGCACGCCCATCACCTCCACTTCGCGCTGCCAGCCGGCGGCGGTGTGGGGGTGTGCGCGGGCGGCGTCGGCCAGGGTGCGGCCGAGGTTGGGGCGCCGCGCCCAGCCGTCCGGCGGAACCGGTTCGGATTCCAGGGGATCGTCCGGGTCGGGGCCAGGGTGCGCTGGCGGGGTGGCGGGGGTTGTTTCGGTCCAGTCCGGGACGGGGCGTTCCAGGGCGATCAGGGACGCGACCGTGTAGTGGGCGCGGCGGGCGCCGAAGCCCTGGCAGGGTTTGACGAGGTAGGCGTCCATGCGCGGGCACTCGGTGACGGGCTGGCCGCGGCCGTCTTCGAGGCGGCTGCGGATGCGCGGGGTGCGGCACAGGCCGCGGACGTGGGCGACGAAGGCGTCGTAGTGGCAGCGGCGTTCGTCACGGCTGGGCATGCGGCCCTCCACTCGGGCGGAGCGTGTCGTCAGGGGCTGTGCCTGCGCGTCGCAGGCTCTGCACGGCGCGGGCCAGGGCCGGGCCTGCCTTGGGCAGGCGGTTGAGGGCGTCGCGGGTGGTCTCGGACAGTGCCGTGATGGCCGCGGCGGCGAACACCCCGTAAGCGGGCCGTGTGTCGTCGACGAGCTGCCAGAAGGCCTGCTCGGCGCGCGGCCAGTAGTCGGCCAGGGCTTGCCCGGCCCACAGACTGGCGCCCTTGTTCCCGCTGCCCTTTCGGGATGGGGCTGCCGCACGCAGGGAGAGGCCAGCGTCCTTCCAGGCCTGGTCGGCTGCCTGGCGCAGGGCGGCGCCCAGGGTCTCCGCGGCGGCGCAGCACTCGACGATGCGGGAGGCCTTGACGGGGTCGTTCTCCTGGGCCAGCGGCCAGATCGGCGGGGTCAGGCTGGTGTACCAGATGCGGTTGTTGACCTGGCCTTCCTGGTCGAACCCGCACACCCATACCCGCAGGCTGGCGCGAGTGTCCTCGGGAAGGCTGTTGATCGTGGTGAATGCCTCGGGCCGGCAGCCCGGCCGGTGTTCGTCACCGGCGAGTGCCAGCGCGGACAGTGCCCGGAACTTGGCGTAGTCGGCGTCCGCGCGGCGCGGGCTGCGCCGGCGCTCCGCGGGTGCCGCGGGGTTGATGTCGTAGACGAGGTAGGGGTCGGTGGCCTCCAGCGGAGGGTGTTGGGTGGCCCAGGTCAGATAGGCGTCGGTGACGTGCTCGCCGCTCTCGTCGGGAACCAGGAGCGCGGCGTGCCGGGAGCGGCCGGTCAGCAGCCGCCTGGGCCAGGTCACTGCCGGTGGTGTCTGCAGCGGATCGGCGGCGGGCTGTTCCCAGGGACAGGCGTCGCTGCCGGAGGCCTGGTCTTCGCCGCGGTAGGGCACCTGGTGCAGCAGAAGGGTCTCGTACAGGGTGCGGCCGCGGGGATGGAAGGAGACGGTGGAGCGCAGCGGGCCGGCTTGCAGCTGTCCGCTGCTCACACCGTCGACGGTGCGCACGGTGGCCCGCCCGGAGGGCCCGTAGTAGTGGTAGGCGAGCAGGTTCCACAGTGCTTCCCTGGCAGGCACGGACTGGGGATCGGTGTCAGTGTGACGGGGGTTGAACCAGACCAGGTTGCGGCCGGCCGCGCGGCCGTAGACAAGGGAGTTGATCCCGCTGCGTTTGGAGCACTGGGCGGCCAGCGCCGCGTCCTGCCACCACGGGCGTACGGGGTGGAAGAGGTCGAAGGCGCCGGGGTCGGCATCGAAGTAGGCATGCACCCGGTCGGTGTCGAAGCCGTCTGTGCGTCTGAGCAGGTCCATCCGGTGCTCCAGCCAGTCCTTGATGGGCTGGTCGGGGTCGTCGAGGCCGGTGATGGAGGCGCAGATCGCCGTGAGGACGCGGTAGAGGGCGGACTGGGCAGGCGGCAGGGGCAGGGCCAGGTCGTCGATGCGGTGTGCGTTCGCCAGCAGGTCGCGTAAGCCGACGTACTCGATGTGCTGGCCGCAGCGCACCGGGATGCACGGTCTCAGGTCGATCCGGTAACTCGGCGGTGGCATCACAAACACTCCCTCTTCGCTTGCCGCCGGCCCGTACGGGGCCACGGCGAGGACAGGGCAGAAGGCGCTTGGGCAGAGCGGCATGGACGGGATACGGCGTGGGGGGGTGCGCCCGGGCGGGGTCCGTGAAGAACGAGGTTCCGGCGGCGGGAGCAGATCGAAGGGGCCACTGAGACGAGAGCAGGGACACATTCCGTAACGGGCGATACGCACCGTCACATGGATCAAGGTAAGCATCTGCGGTGAACTGCCGTACAGAGCCTGCGAACTAGTGTGACCAACGGCTGGCGCGCAGGCCGGGGCGCGCGTCCAGGGGTGGTGCGCGCCGCGTACACCGCCGTGCGCCGCGCCCTGCGCGCAGGGACGAAGGGCAGCTATCGCTGAAGTATCGTCACCGCGCCCCGGCGCGGGTGGACATGCTGGTGCTGCCTGGCGGGGAGGCCGTGCGCTGGTTGAGGGAGTCCTCGCGGCCGTGGCCATGGCGACGGCCTGTCAATGCGGGAGCGCTGGGGCATCGGCGACAGGCGCTGCCGCACGCGTCGCGCACCGGTGAACGGCCCTGCCCGTGGCGTCTCGGTGCAGGAACCCGCGTCCCTCTTGCAAAGTCAGGCCGTTTCGGTGTGGATCAGGCCCAGTTCGTCATCGATATACAGCTGGTGGCAGCCGAGTGGGCCGGTTGGGGGGGGGGCGGGGTGGGGGGGGGGGCGGCGGGGGGGGGCGCGCAGGGGGTGGGGCTGCCCGCCCCGGGGGCGGGGGGGGGCGGGGGGGGCGGCCCCCCCCCCGGCGCTGGGTACCGGCACGCAGTGCTGCAGGACGGTACGGATCGCGGCTGGGCTCAGGTGGGGGCCCTGGGGCAGAGGGAGTTGGCCTGCCGCGTCGAGGGTGGGCGGGCGGTCGCGGTGCCGGTAGCAGGCGAGGACGCGGCCGGGCCGATCGTGCGGGCGGGTGGCTGCCTGGGCTGCGGTCAGCTTCTGGCGGTGCAGGTCGGACAGGGAGGCGACGCGGTCGTGCGAGGGCACGAGGTGGGCGCTGCTGGTGTGTTCCTCGGCCCGCTCTGCCGCCAGGTGCTGGGCGTGCAGGGCAGCGAGAGGGTCAGACCAGGTGGCCGGCCGGCCGGACTGGTGGATGAGTTCGACCAGGTGCTGGGCGTGCCCGGGCAGGGTGATCTGGTGGTGGTCGGGAAGGGTGAGCAGGTGGGCGGTGGCGTGCTGGAGGTAGGGGTGTTCGGTCGCAGCCCAGGCGTCGGGCAGCAGGGTGGTGCGGTCGTGGTCGACAGGGTGCACGACGGTGAGACGGGGGCCGCGGGATCGAATCCAGGGCGGACGCGGGGCGATGCCGGGAGGCCGTTCGTTCTGCCAGGTCTGTTCGAAGCGCCACAGCCGTCCCGCGCGCTGGATGAGCCGGGCCAGTGAGGTGAGGTCGCTGACCACGAGGTCGGCATCGATATTGAGGCTGAGTTCCAGGAGGCTGGTGGTGACCACCACTAGCCGTTCGGGGCGCGGACCGGTCGGGCCGAGCCCGGTACGGACCTGCGCCAGAGCCCGTTCGAGGTAGTGGCCGGGAAACCGGGCGTGCACCAGCAGCAGTTCCTGCGGTCCTGCGGGCCACTCCAGGAACCGCTGGAGGTAGCGGTAGGTGTCCTGGGCGTCGGCGACCGTGGCGCACACGATGACGGCGCATCCGCCCAGCCGGGCCACGGGCGCGACCTCTGCGGCGATGCGGGCCAGCCGCTCCCCCGTTCTGGCCCTGCGTGCTGGGCCGTCGAGGCGACGGTAGTGCGCCGGCCGCAATCGGAGAGTGACGGTGCGCTGCTGGGCTGCGGCGTGCTGTGTGCGTGCGTCGGCGGGGATGAGGGCGACCTGGGCGGTGGCGGCGTCGGCGAACAGCCAGCCCGGGTAGGGCACGGTGAACTCGCCTGCGCGCGCCATCAGATCGCGTCTGCGGTGGTCGGCACCGGCCAGGTAGGAGTACACGAGTTCACGCGCCTCCTGTCCCGGCAGGGTCGCCGACAGCACCACCACCGGGACACGCAGGCTGCCCAGCCAGTGCAGCAGGCGGGTCAGGATGCGCCGGCTGAACGCGGTGAGCGCATGTGCCTCGTCGACGATGACGCACTTGCCCGACAGGGACAGCATCCGCAGAGCACTGTCACGCACCGGGAGCGCAGCCATCAGTGCCTGGTCGACGGTGGCGACGGTGAACTGGGCCAGCAGCGCACGGTCCCAGCCTCTTACCCAGCCGTCCGGGAGGATCCGCCGCCAGGTACCGCCCCTCCCCCGGCTGCCGGCCGGCCGGCAGCCGTCGTCCTCGTCGTCGTCCTCGTCGGGGTGCGGGTCGTCGCCGGTGCAGACAGGGACGTCGCCGGGAGCGAGCATCTCGTCGGTGTAGGCGGCGTTCAGCCAGCTGTGGTTGTGCGCGAGCGTGAGCACGGCCGGAGTGGGACGGTGCGCACGGAGGTAGCCGCACAGCGTGTCGTAGGCAGCGTCCGCGGTGGCCGTGGTGGGCAGCAGAAAACACAGTCCCCGGGTGCCGCACGCGTCGTTGAGGATACGGGCCGCCTCCAGGGCGGTGACGGTCTTGCCCGCGCCGGTGCCGTCGGTGACCAGCAGGATCCCCGCGCCTCGTGCACCGGCCAGTTGAGGGAGACGGTCCAGGACGGAGGCCTGCAGGGGGTTCGGGGTGCGCAGACCGGGATGCGCGGCGCAGAACGGCAGTTTTGGCAGGTCGATACGTGCCAGCCGTGACTCCTCCACCACCGCGCGGGCCTTCCAGCGGGCCCAGGCGAAGTGCTCGGCCGCACCATAGGCGGGCATGTCCGCCCGCGGCGCCCACACCTTGCGCTGGCTGGCCAGCCGGTCGGCAGCCATCACCAGCCCGGTCATCAGCACCGCAGCCGTGACGGACACCTGCCTCGGCGTGGCCTCGGCACCCGTCAGATGCCGTACCTGGGCGGCATAGCGGAAACGGATCTCCTGCCACAGCCGGCCGCCCAGGTCGGCCTGCACACGCCGGGTACTGGCCGCACCGTGCACATCGAGCTGCGGGAAACGTCCGTGATGACCGCCGACGATCTGTGCCATCCGCACCGCCGGACTGGCATCATCCGACAGTTCGTAACCCATCTCCGCGAGGATCCCGACCAGGGCGTGTGCGGAAGCCCGCTCGTGCCGCATCAGTCTCCAGCGGCCCGTATCGGCCCGCAGCGCATCACTGACCCGTGCCCACGCGACCGGCTCGCAGGCCTGGAAACGGCTCACTTTGCCCAGATCATGCAGACCCGCGACGAACATCACCACACAGCGGGCCTGCGCCTCGCTCATCCCCAGCCCCCCGGCGATGGCAGCACGCTGCGTCCCTGTCAGCAGCCGGTCCCACAACTCCCCCGCCACAGCAGCCGTATCGAGCATGTGGAACAGCACCGGGTAGATCAACCCGTACCGGGCGCAGTACTTGCCCCACAAACACAACGACAACCCCTTGATCCGGCTCTCTTCTACAACCCCCACGCCCGCGCTCGCCCTCCCGACAGCCACCGGAACCAAACGCCGCCTCCCCTACCCCGCCGCACCCCGGCACTCGCCAACTCCCGCCCACAAACGCCCGCTTGAGTGAATCGCCCCCATCACACGCATCACCAGCCCGGAAGACGGGGCAGACTCCCCCAGCACCCACATCACGTAACGGCAAAGCCACCACACAACCGCAGGTCAGCAAGAGCCCTCTCCGCACACGCAGAGATGAACCGTCGGCTCCCCTTCGCAGCGTGCCCGTCCATCCGCCCTCTCCGCACACGCAGAGATGAACCGGTGGCGGTGAGGTAGGCGCGCAGGCCGCGGGTGCCCTCTCCGCACACGCAGAGATGAACCGAATTCCTCGACAGCCTGCCCGAGTAGACGATCGCCCTCTCCGCACACGCAGAGATGTACCGATGACCGCTCCCGGTGCTCTCCTCACCGTCTTGTCCACTCCGCACGAGCGGAGATGCACCAACCTCGCCGAACGCCTCCCCGCGACCTTCGTCATTCGAGCCGCGCACGCGCAGATGCACCGTCCTTGCCCCGGTCCACCCGTACTGTCTCCGGGCTCCCTCTGCACACGCAGAGATGTACCGAAGAACGAGCTCGTCGACCAGGCCGACCAGTAGTCCACTCCGCACACGCAGAGATGCACCGACGGTGTAGTGGTCCCGGGCGCCCGGCGCGGCGCACACTCCGCACACGCAGAGATGTACCGCCCGAGATCACCGAGCCCATGCTTGAACGCGTGTCCACTCCGCACACGCAGAGATGCACCGCTCCGCGCGTTCATGGAGGTCGATCGCACCACGTTCAACTCCGCACACGCAGAGATGAACCGCCGCACCGCATCTCCTGGATGCTCGACGAGCCATCTACTCCGCACGCGTGGAGATGCACCGGCCGGGAAGACCACCCTGCTGCGAGCGATGCTGTCCACTCTGCACACGCGGAGATGTACCGTTCCCGAACGAGCCCATGTGGCGGGTCAGTTCGTCCACTCCGCACGCGCAGAGATGCATCGTCCCGACGGCTGTCGCGCACCTGAATGACGACGACCGCTCCACATACGCAGAGATGAACCGCCGTACAGGGCGGAGAGGACGATGACGCCGGCGTCCAGTCCGCACACGCAGAGACCAACTCCTGCCCACAACCGCTCGCTTGAGTGAATCGCCCCCATGGCACGCATCATCAGCCCGGCAGGCCGGGCAGACTCCCCGAGCCGCCCGCCCCGCACCCACATCACGTAACGGCAAAGCCACCACACAACCGCAGGTCAACAAGAGCCCACTCCGCACACGCAGAGATAAACCGCCGGTGTCGTTGTGGAAGTGCGTGAACACGAAGCCCGCTCCGCACACGCGGAGAAGTGCCGATGTACCGCGCTTCGAGTTCACAGACCACACCAGGTACTTCAGGCCGACGAACCAAGATCAAATCTCTTACGCGATTCGCGTCAGAATGTCCTGGACTTTTGCATGACTTGCCACGCCCACCTCTCACGCAATGTCACTTCATGGAACCAACCAACCAGCTCAACAGAGCTTTCCGATCGACATTCAGATGAGAGAAATCTTGGACGTTACAGCGCAAGACAACACCCGGCGGATCGCGCGGTGCAGCGTCGTCAGCGACGGTGCGTCTGCAGGCGGAGACTTCCGAGCGGCGCGGAGGACCAGTTCGCGATGGACGGCCCGCACGTTCCCCTTCCACAGTGCCAACAACCCACGGACTTCAGGCGTGATCGTGAACGTCGCACCGGCCCGGGACGGGGCACCAGGGCTGGCTGCCGCGCCCTCATCACCCTCAGCCGCGGCCAGCCACCGCCACACCGTGCGCTCCGCCACCCCCAACGCATCTGCAGCCACCCGTACATGGCCTGCCGTCAGCTTCTTCTCCGCCCGCAGTGCGAGCAGCCGCCGGACCGCCGGACCGCGCAGTGCCGTCCTCGATGCCGCGGGCAACCCGCCGCCTGTACGAACGGCGTCACCGTCCTCCATGTCAGTTCCCCTCGCGCAGTGGGACGTCCTGTACGTGCCCGGTGCCGAGCGCCTGCGATCGCCCTCCCGCCCCTTGCAGACCGCTTGGTTCACAGCGGCGGCGCGACCCTCCTGAACAACCGCCCCAACAAAGCCCGGTCAACGGCCGCGTCAGCGGTGGTCAGCAGCGCGTTCTGCAGGTGCGCGGTCAAAGCAGCCCACATGCGGAACGTGCCGTGCGCGCACGACCGGTCGATCCACGCCAGATCCGGAGCCGCGATGGTGCGCCACAGCGGATGGAAGCCGGTCACCACGGCCGCCACTTCCGCTGCGGCCAGGCGCGGAACCTCCTGCCACGCGCCGACCCGCGACGCCAACTGCGGCAGCCGGGCCAGCGCCCGCTCGCTGCCCGACCCACACAGCACCAGCGTGATCCGCGTGCCGGAGTGGTCCCACAAGCTCTGCAGGTACTCCAGGCACGGCACAGACAGGCGCTGCGCCTCATCGACCACCAGCACCCGCGCCTCACCCAAAGCCCCCGCGACCGCGGCGTCAGCCAGCGCCGACGTGTGCGGGAAACGACCCGGCAGCGCCAGAGCATCGAACACCGCCCGCCTCATGCCTGACACCGACGGGCGCACCGGCACCGGCACCCACGTCACTCTCCAGCCCGGCGGGACTCCGCGGAGCGCCATCCGCACGGCCACGGTCTTGCCCCGGCCCGGGTCGCCGAACACACACACCGCGCCCTCCGCCGCCATCGCCTGCCCGACCGCCTCGGCCACCGCCCGCACCGACGACGTCCCCACCAGCTGCGCTCCGGCCGGCAACGCCACACCCGCCACCGCACCGCTCTCCCCCGACGGCAGGACCGCGGACGCCGCCGCCGACGCGGGGTGCGGCGGCCGGCACGCCGCCGCCTTCACCTCGCCGCCCTCACGCGGCCCGGCCAGCGCAAGATCAGCCAGCGCCTGCCGTGTCCGCTGCTCCTCCCGCTCCCGCCGCACCACCACGCGGTCCGGCAAGACCCTGCTGGCCTCCAAATCCCGGCGCACCACCCGGTACAACGACGCCAGCGACGGCACTTCTCCCCCAGCATTCTTCAGGTGCCGGTGCAGCACCGACACGTTCCCGCCCGCCTGTGCCAGCACCTCCCACACCTGGTCGGACAACTCCAGCCGAGCCCGCGGCCTGCGCTCCACACGGCCTTCCGTCCGCGCCGCATCCAGCCAGCGCCACACCGTGCGCACATTCACCCCACCAACCTGGGCGCCCGCACGCACGTGCGCCGTGGTCAACGCCCCCGCCGCCTCGAGCTCCAGCAGCCGCGCCACCAGCACCGGCCTGGACACCCTCAACCCCGCCGTGACCTCACCCCACACGCCCGGCTCCCCCACCCCACACCCTCCCGACGCCCAAACCCGACGCCGACCACCGTGCCGCCGACCGGCCCTCAAAGGATCAGAAGTGCCGTTCCCACGACAGCGGAACAGGGAAGGGTGTACCGCCCCATGACAGCCACCACAGCACCAGACACCGCCCCATGGTCAGTGACTCCCCACACTCAACACCCCACCACCAGCGAAAACACCCCGACCTGGCATACCGTCACTGACACCACCCACTGACACCACACCGGCACATCGCACCGGGCGCGAGGACGCCCGGGCCTGGGTCGACACAGGCCGCACCGTGGCCCGGGTCAGTGCCCAGACCCGTCGGCTCTTCAGCCGTCGCCCGGCAACCGCAACGGCGCCGGCCGTTCCGGCCCGCCCGACAGCACCACCACGGCCGACAGCACCACCACGGCCGATGACGGTCAGCGGGCGCCCGCGCCAGCCCGGCCCCGGCGCCGGAGGCCCCCGCACGCCACCCCTCGCGGGCGGCACCACCACCCCGCCGGCGCCTGCTCCGGCGCCTTCGTGGACAACCCGCCTCGGTCCCGGGCCCATGGCCCGTCCACCGGGCGGGGCCGGGCCCGCTGCGACCGGAGGCCACGACACGGGCGCTACCTCGGGCACCGGCAACCAGGACCAACTGCGGGAGCGGATGCGGAAGGACGAAGCACTGCGCGCCATGCGGGAACGGTGGCGGATCCAGGACGGTGAGGACGAGTGAGCCAACCCGGGCGCCGTCTGAAGCGAGCGAAGCAGTGGGGCTGTGTGATCGCACTGCTGATGTCCGCCGCCGTGTGCTGCGCCGTACCCGTCTCCAACGCGATCAGCGCCTACACGGCACTGAAGACAGAGGCGAGCAACGACAGCGGAATCGCCGAGGACGGCAGCGCCGCCGACATCCCAGCACGCATGCTCACCGCCTACAACAAGGCCGTCCAGCACGTCGGCCAATACGTGCCAAAGTGCCAAGGCATACGCTGGCCCATCCTCGCCGGGATCGCCAAAGCCGAATCCAACCACGCCATCGGCCACAACATCACCGACACGTGAGATGACGTCCACGTACGAAAGCGCCTACCACGTCAGAGGCACGACCGGCGCTACCCCCACGCCTCGGTCACGGTACGAGGGCGTCGAGATCGATATCCAGGGGGAAGGGCAGGGACACCTTCAGCCGGCCTCGATGGATGCCTGTGGGCACATAGGTACTCGTCATAGCGTCGAGTTCGTAGGTGTGGACAGTGGGGGCGCCCCCCTCGTCCTCGATACGCCAGAAGTGGGCGATCTTGGCCTGGCCATACTTGAAGGGTTTCAGAGACCGGTCACGGTCCGCCGACTCCTCCGAGACGACCTCGACGACCAGAGCGACATCCTCGGGCGCGTACCAGGTGCGGTCAGGATCATATGCGGCGGTAGAGACAAGGATGTCGGGCTCGGGCCGGCTCTTCCTGTCCAGGCGGACCGTCATCTCCCGCTCCGCCTCGAAGCCCGCGGGAGCTGCCTGCCGCAAGCCGAACGTGAGACTCTCCACGAGCCGGGAATGCCAGGACCGCTGCGGCGACATCATGAAGATCAATGCTCCGTCAATGAGTTCGGTGTGCCGCGGCGCCTGCGGAAGATGGTCAAGGTCCTCCGCCTCCCAGCCACTGGGCCTGGGCGGGATCATCCAGTCAGGAAGTCCGGCGGTCACGACTGCCTCCAGGCGCCTTCAAAGGTGGTCAAGGGGCCTTGCTCCCGGAGCACGGACACAGGCCACACGATCAGTGACAGCGTAGTTGATGAAGCCAGCCGCCCGCAGCGTCCCCGTCCGCCTGGGGGACGTGACGAACAGCCGCCTTTCCTGCCAGCGACATACTTCCACCGGCAGCAGGGGCTTACGTCGTCGTGGCCCGGTACAACGACCACACCTCCTCGGCGGTCGCATACTGGCCGCTGTCCACCGCTGGCTTCGTATGTAAAGTCGGACTCACTTACAAAGCCAGTGCGGGCGGCGTGGCCGAGGCGGGCACCACCAGGCCGCTGGGGTACTCGCTCCAGCAGGGCACGAGCGCCGTCGTGGTGGAACCCCGCAGCACCGGGTGTCCTGACGAAGGATCTGCCAGATAGCCGGCGCTCAACGCGGCAGGCTCGGCTTCCGCGAGCATCCGGATCAACGATTCGATCTTCTGGGCGAGCCGGTCTGCGGCTTCCATCGGCTCTCAGGCCGTGCATGTGCCACGGGCCGAAGACTTGCGACGGCCGGCCTCGGGGGTATTTCGGTTCCAGGATCGATCCTGCGGACCGAGCGGACCAAGCGATTACTGATCTCTTCGGGTTGGTGTCGGGTGGTGATCCCTGCGGTAGGCCGGGGGTATGCGGTACGCGCAAGGCGGCGGATTGACCGCCGAGCGGCGGCGGTTTCGTGAGCGGATTCGGTACGAGGCCGGCGAGCGGTTTGCCCGCGGTGAGCGGACCGCGGTGATCGCGAGGGATCTGCGGGTGAGTGAGCGGTCGGTGGAATGCTGGCGGCGTGCCTGGCGGGAGGGCGGGATGGAGGCCCTTGCCACCGCTGGGCCGCCGAAACTGCCCAGGCTGTCCGACGGCCAGTTCGCCGAGTTGGAGAAGGAGTTGGCCTTCGGTCCCGCCGGGCATGGCTGGGAGGACCGGCGGTGGACCCTGGCACGGATCAGACCCCTGATCGCCCTCAAGTTCCGTATCGGCTGCTCGACGGCGGCCGTGTGGCGGCTGCTGCACCGCCACGGCTGGTCCTGGCAGTCTCCCGCTCGCCGGGCACTGGAACAGGACGAGCATACGGTCGCCCTGTGGAAGAAGGATGTGTGGCCGCAGTCGGAATGACCGCGGCGGCGCCGGCCGCCTCTGTGGTCTTCGAGAACGAGGCCGGGTTCCCGATGACACCGCCACGGGCCCGCACCTGGGGCCGGCATGGCCACGCGCCCGTGTCCGGGTGCGCGGCCGCTCCTGGCGCCGCTGGTCTCTCGCCGCAATGTACTGCTACAAGGAGGGCGAGACGTCGCGGCTGATCTACCGGCCGCGCCGCCACCGCAAGCACAAGGGCACAGGACGCGACAGCTTCTCCTGGCGTGACTACCGCGCCCTGGTCGTCCGCGCCCACATCCAGCTCAAGGCCCCCATCGTCTTGATCCGGGACAATCTCAACGTCCACCGGGCCGCCGGGATGCGGGATTACGCAGTCTCGCAAGACTGGCTGACCATCGTGCAACTTTCCTCCTACGCACCGGACTTGAATCCGGTGGAGGGCATCTGGTCACTGTTACGGCGCGGCCCGCCGGCCAACACCGCCTTCACCGACGACGAGCACCTCGAACGCACCCTCCGCCGAGGCCTACGCCATATCCAACTCCGGCCCGACCTCATCGACGGCTGTCTCGCCGGCACCGGCCTCACCCTCACCCAGCACCCGACAACAACCCGACGAGCTCAGTAGTTGGCCACAAAGGCGCCCTGAAGCCCGAGGCCCCTCCAGTGGGGCGGGGCCTGGATCGTAAATTGTGCCCATGATCGAGGAGACGTCGCCCGCGCGGTTAGAGCGGTCCGCAAGACGGAGGCACGCTGCCCCAAAGAAGGCGCGAGGCGGGGGCGGACTGTTGCGTTCGTCTGCGCTGATGGCGGCGGGAACGGTGGTCTCGCGTGCCACCGGACTGATACGGCAGGTGCTGCAGGCCGCCGCGCTGGGCACCGGGCTATTGGCCACCACCTACAACCAGGCCAACACGGTGCCGACCAGTCTGTACTTCCTGCTGATCGGCGGCGCACTGAACTCTGTCCTAGTCCCCCAACTCATACGGGCCCGCGCAGAGGACACCGACGGCGGCGCCGCCTTTGAACAACGCCTGGTCACCCTGGTGCTGTGCGTCCTCGGCGCGGGGACCGCGCTGGCCACGTGGGCGGCCCCTGAGATCATCAGCGTCTACCAGCGTGATACACCCGCCACGCACGACGCGTTCGAGCTGACGGTGACCTTCGCCCGCTTCCTGCTCCCGCAGATCTTCTTCTACGGCGTGTTCAGCATCTTCGGCCAAGTCCTCAATGCCCGGAACCGGTTCGGCGCGATGATGTGGACCCCGGTCCTCAACAACCTCGTCCTGATCTCCATGTTCGGCCTCTACCTCGGCCTGATGACCGCCCCCGAACAGGTCTCGGACGTTACCCACGGCCAGGTCAGACTGCTCGGGATCGGGACCACACTCGCTCTCGCCCTCCAGGCACTCGCCTTGATCCCCTACGCTCGCGCGGCCGGCTTCCGGTTCCGGCCGCGCTTCGACTGGCGCGGCACCGGCCTGCGCAAGAGCGTGAACGCGGCCCGCTGGACCCTATTGTTCGTGCTGGCCAACCTCGTGGCGAGCACAGTGGTCACCCGCCTGGCTTCCTCCGCCGACGCCGCTCTGCCTCACGACGGCGTCGGCTACACCGCCTACAGCTACGCCCAGCAGATCTGGATGCTGCCCCAATCGATCGTCACCGTCTCCCTCGTGACAGCCCTGCTCCCGCGCATGAGCCGGGCAGTGACGGAGCAGCGCGTCGACGACCTGCGCGCCGACCTGTCCCGAGCGCTGCGGATCAGCGGCGTCATCATCGTCCCCGCCGCCTTCTTCTTCCTCGCCTTCGGCCCGCAGATCGCCCAGCTGTTGTTCGCCCACGGCGCCGCCGACACGGCAGCCACCGTCCCCCTGGGCCATATGCTGCAAGCCTTCGGCCTGGGCCTGATCCCGTTCTCCGCCCAGTACCTCCTGCTGCGCGGCTTCTACGCCTTCGAGGACACCCGCACGCCGTTCCGGATGGCGGTGTGGATCAGCGGCATCAACATCACTCTCGCCACGGCCTGCCACCTCCTGCTGCCACCGCGCTGGGCGGTCATGGGGATGGCCGCCGCCTACGCCCTGTCCTACGCGATCGGCCTGCTGCTGACCGCCTTGCGCCTGCGGCAGCGCACAGAGGGGCTCCTCGACGGCCGGCGGATCTGCCGCACCTACACCAAACTCACTGCAGCCGCCGCCGTCGCCGGGGCTGCTGGGTGGCTCACTGCCCGCTCCTGCAGCCAGACCCTGACTTCAGTTTCTTTGGCACCCGCGCTCTCGCTCGCCGCGGGCAGCATCGCGATGGTCCTGCTGTTCCTGCTCCTTGCGCGACTCCTGCGGATCGCTGAGCTGCGCAGCCTGCCAGGGCTGGGGTGACCTGACAGCCACCGTCGAGGCCGCAGTGTCCAACTGCCTCTGAGTAAGTAGCTGTTGTCGTTCCGATCTTGAGGTGTGTGCGTCGAACGGGAGTCTCGATCGGGTGATCGAAGCTGGCTACGGGAATGAGTACAGGGCCTCCTGGTAGCTCGGGGTTGCGAAGCCAACCGAGACCCAGGAGACCCTGTTGCGGCAGTTGTACGCGCTCGTGCCGGTGGAGTTCAACTCGGCTGCACCGGCGTGTGATTGTGTCGCTCACCGGTTCGGGAATGCGGCCGACCACCCGGAACGTGTTCGGCGGTATCCCTCGGACATGACGGACGCGGAGTGGGCCGCCATCCGGCCGCTGCTGCCGGTGCCGGCCTGGCTGCGGGGCCGGGGTGGTCAGCCGGAGGCGTACTGCCACCGGGCGATGCTGGACGCGGTCCGCTACCTGGTCGACAACGGGATCAAGTGGCGGGCGATGCCGGCCGATTTCCCGCCGTGGGACCGGGTCTACGCGTTCTTCCGCCGCTGGCGCGACCACGCCCTGGTCAGGGAGTTCCACGACCGGCTGCGCGCCAGGGTCCGCGAGGAGTCGGGGCGGGACGCGGAGCCGACAGCTGGGGTGATCAACTCGCAGTCCGTCAAAGCGGACGCCGTCGTCGGAGCGGACAGCCGCGGCTTCGACGGCGGCAAACTGGTCAACGGCCGCAAGCGGCACGTCGTGGTCGACACGCTCGGTCTGCTGCTGGGCGTGGTGGTCACCGCCGCGGACACCGGTGATCGCGCCGCCGCCCGGGTCCTGCTGCGACAAGTGGCCGACGCACACCATCGTCTCGCCCTGGTCTGGGCCGACGCCGGCTACACCGGCAGCCTCATCGATCACTGCCTGAACGCGCTTGCGCTGGTCGTCTCGATCGTCAGGCGCAGCGACGGCCAGAAGGGGTTCGTGGTGCTGCCCAAGCGGTGGATCGTCGAGCGGTTCTTCGCCCACCTGATGCAAAGCCGCCGCCTGGCGCGCGACTTCGAGCGCCGCACCACCAGCGCCGAGGCGATGGTCTACTGGTCGATGACGCTCCTCATGAGTCGCCGCCTGACCGCGAAGCGACGGCATCGACAAGGGTGAACTGGCCCGGCTGCCGCTCGGTGAGCCAGCCGCGCGCGACCAGGCGTTTCGCCTTCGACCGCAATGCCTCCACCTTGGCCGGCACCACGTCCATGCCGAACACCACGGCCATCTCCTGGCAGGTCAGCGGCCCTTGATGCAGGCGATGCCGATCCGCGAGAGCCTGCAGAATGCGCTGGTAGTCGACCGACAACACCGACCAGGCCAGTCCCTCACGCCACACTGGAACCTGCGTTTTCGGCTTCGCCGCATCCCGCAGTTCCCGAGCGGCCTCCACACCGGCGTCACCGTTCTCCGCGACCAGCACCGCACCGACCCGTGAGCGGGCGATGGCCCATTCTTTCCATTCCTGCTCGGCCACGCTCAACTCGGCCTGGATACGGTCGGCTTCCTCCCGCAACTCCTCGACCCGGCGCCGAGCGGAGAGTTCGTGCTGTTCCAGCAGCCCCACGACCGACGGCATCCGCAACCTCCGCAGGAGCGACGACACGACAGCCCACCACTCCCACAAGGCCGCCGACCCTATGCCCCACCAGCGGAAACGCAGCCCCCAAGCCCGGAAAGACAACAGCTACTCAGTATGGCGGCACACCAACTCGTCTGTGCTAACGAAGTGTTGCCACCTCGGGCGCCAACACAGGCCCGGCGCTGCAACTGCGAATGGCAACGCTTCCGAGGGCCTTCGGCACTCCCTGCCCGGCCAGGATCGGTAACGATCGGGACCGGGGTACAGGCCCCGGTCCCGATGGAGAGGGAACACGGATGACCACATCAGAGGAAAGCAAGCGACCGCGCACCGCCCGGGCTCAGTTCTGGCTTCGGCTCGCCCAGCAGGCGGCACTCGGTGCCGCTGGTGCCGCCGGATCCGGGGGCGTTGGTCTGCTGTTGTTTTGGCTGAGTCGCCATTACTGAGCTCATCGGGTTGTTGTCGGGTGGTGGGTGAGGGTGAGTCTGGTGCCGGCGAGACAACCGTCGATGAGGTCGGGCCGGAGCTGGATATGGCGCAGGGTGCGTTCGAGGTGCTCGTCGTCGGTGAAGGCGGTGTTGGCCAGCGGGCCGCGCCGTAACAGTGACCAGATGCCCTCCACCGGATTCAAGTCCGGTGCATAGGAGGGAAGTTGCACGATGGTCAGCCAGTCTTGCGAGACTGCGTAATCCCGCATCCCGGCGGCCCGGTGGACGTTGAGATTGTCCCAGATCAAGACGATGGGGGCCTTGAGCTGGATGTGGGCGCGGACGACCAGGGCGCGGTAGTCACGCCAGGAGAAGCTGTCACGTCCTGTGCCCTTGTGCTTGCGGTGGCGGCGCGGCCGGTAGATCAGCCGCGACGCCTCACCCGGCCGGTAGCAGCACATTGCGGCGATCGACCAGCGGCGCCAGGAGCGGCCGCGCACCCGGACCACCGGCGTGTGGCCACGCCGGCCCCACCCTCCGAGGAGCAAGCGTGATCGCGAGGCGTCAGCAAGAAGTTCGCGGGGCGTGAGGGCGGTACGGTCCACGTTCTGCCCGAAGCCGACCTGACCATCGACGACAACGAGTTCCTGACCGTGCTCGGCCCCAGCGGCTGCGGCAAGACAGGACTGGAACGAGGGAGAGATCCTCGTGGACGGCACCCCCGTCCGCGCCCCCGGACCGGAACGGGCCATGGCCGTCCAGGACTGCGTCCTTCTGCCCCGCGCCTATACCTGGACCGCCGCCAACTACCTCTTCCTCGCGGAGGCACACGCACGCCGAGGCAGCCGCTGACCAGCTGGCTACCGCACGCCCGGCAGTGGAATCTGGCACTGGGGAATCCGCTGCTACGCCTCCACCGACCTCTACAACTGGGAGGACCGGGGCCTGATCATCCCGCCCGAGCCGAACGACCCGCACTCTCCCCTTCACCCGGCCCAGCAGGTCGACCGCCCGCACATCATCTTCAACGCCGCGACCAAGCAGTACGTGTGCTGGATCAAGATCATGGGTGAGGGGAACACACAGGAGAGCACTGTCCTCGTCGCCGACGACTTCCTCGGCCCCTATCGCGTCGTCCGTACCGGCTTGCGCCCTTTCGGGATGAACGCGGGCGACTTCGACCTTGACCGATGACTACACCGACGTCACCGGCTACTACTCGACCCACTTCCCCCAGCCCCACCCGCCGTACGTCCGTGAGGCACCGGCCTACTTCACGCGCAACGGACTGCACTACCTGATCACTTCGGGCACCACCGGCTACGCCCCCAATCCGTCGGAGGTAGCCGTCGCGCGGACCTACCACGGTCCGTGGACCGTACTGGGTGATCCGCACCCTGGCGACGCCTCCCGGACGTCGCACCGCTCCCAGATCAGCTCGGTGTTCAAGCACCCGCACAAGAAGAACCTCTACATCGCCCTGGCCGACAGATGGCTGCCACACCTGGCGCCCGAACTGGCCCAGCCGATCCGGCAAGAGATGCGCAGGCGCTACGCCGACCCGACGGAGGATGCCTCCGACACCCCAATCGCCCTTCCCGAGGAACTGATCAACCCCGACACGTCGATCGCGGACTACGTCTGGCTCCCCCTCCGCTTCGAAGGAGAGATGGCCTTCGTGGACTGGCACGACGAATGGCGGATCGAGGACTACGACTGACTTACACGCGGCTGTCGCGGACCCATCGCTCCTCGTTCAGCCGCACCGCGGCGCCGGACTCAGTGCGCGGCAGCCGGGTCCGGTCCGCCCGCCGGCACCGTAACGGCCGAGGCGACCAATTCCCTCACGAGGTCGGCGGGCACCGGATTACCCGGCGCCTGGAAGAACCAACGCGCGCGCTCCTCGGCGCTGCTCAGTCCTGGGGGCCGCTCTCCCAAGTAGGGCTGGACGTGAATCGGCGTGTTGGGCCCGATGCACCAACTGTCGGCGAGGGTGCCGATGTCGACCGCGTCGTAGCCGATCGCGTCCAGGAACCTGACCACCTCGGCCTTGGCCGCGGCCTCGTCGCCGGCGACGGCCAAGGCGCTGCGGTCGGCGGCCCCGGCCGGCCGGGCCGAGATGAGCAAACGGTGGAAGTCAACGTTGCTGAACGTCTTGACCACCCGCGAGCCGGCCAGGTGTCGCTGTACGAGCGCGCTTGAGGTCAGGGTTCCTGCGTCCAGCTCTTCGATGTGGCCGTCGCGGTGGGGGTAGTAGACCATCGTGTCGATCACTGTCTTGCCGGTCAGGGCGGTCGCGGGGAGCCGGTCGTGTGCTGCCAGTGGGACGGTCACCACCACGAGGTCGCCTGCCTCGGCGGCGTCCTCCGGGGTGGCGGCCCGGGCGTTCGTGCCCAGCTCGGCAACCAGGTCAGCCAGGGTCTCGGGACCTCGGGAGTTGCTCAGGACGACGTTCAGTCCGGCGGCGACGGCGAGGCGGGCCACCGAGCTGCCGATGCTTCCGCTGCCGATGAGGCCAAGGGTCTTGGTCACGGGTCGATCTCCTTGCTGGGTGTGTGAGATGGCAGGACGAGGCGGTCAGCGGCCGGCGGTGAGTACCGCGGTGCGCCGGGACCAGGAGCCTTCGACGGCGGCGTCCAGTAGGAAGGCGGCGACGTCGGCCCGGGAGATCCTGGGCAGGCCGGGCAGACGATCGAGCGCGGTCAGGTCGACGGCGTGGCTGTTACCTGTGGCGGCCTTGGTGGTCAGAGGCGTCGGGTAGGCGAGCGCCCAGGAGACGGTGAGGATCTGCCAACTCCGGCGGTGTCGGCGAAGGCCCCTTGTCGAGGCCACCACGGCTCCATGGTGGCCAGCCGCGCGGTGGTGTGCTCCCAGTCGGACATCTCGGCAAGGCGGTACGGCTCGCGAAGCCCGGCCAGGCCCGCCCGGTGCGAGACGAGGTGACGTACGAGGACGGACGACTTGCCGGCCGCGGCGAACTCCGGCCAGTACGTGGCCACGGGAGCGTCCAGTCGAGCTGTCCCCGGTCTCCCAGCAGATGCGCGCACAGCGCCGTCGGCCCCTTCGTCGTCGACCACACGTTGACCACGGTGCCCCGCTCCCAGGGCCGAATGCGCGCGGCATCCGCAACATACGGACCGCTCAGGCCGTCATCCAGGCAGAAAACTCTACCCCCCAAGAAACTGCCAAGTGATGGCAAACTAACGGTCATGACCAGCAACGCGCTTCTCGGCGAGCTGGGCGAACTCCCCTGTGCCCTGCGCCGCGTCCTCCATCGCAACTGACGACAACGGCCGGAGGCACACCGGCGATGCCGACGACGCGGGTTCCGCCGCCAGGTACGCCGACGAACCAGGCCATCGACCTTCCGCCGATCGGAAAGCGTACGCATGTCAACCGAACTCACCGAGTCAGCTGTTCCTCCCCCCACCGAGCACCCCTCCGCGCCGTCCCGGCGCACGTTCATTGCGACGACCACCGCGGTCGGTGGTGCCGTGGTGGCGGGCGGCCTGATGACAGGTCCGGCCGCCCTTGCCGCCGAGACCGGAGCCGCCGAGGCGCCGCCGAGCAATCGTGTCTCGCTGACGGTGAACGGGAAGCGCCACGCCATCACGGTCGACAATCGGACCTCGCTGCTGGATCTCCTGCGCGAACACCTGGACTTGCCCGGATCGAAGAAGGGCTGCAACGCCGGTGCCTGCGGCGCCTGCACGGTCCTCGTCGACGGGCGCCGGGTCAACTCCTGCCTGACGCTGGCAGTGCGCCTGGAGGGCGCCGAGGTCACCACCATCGAGGGCCTGGCCGACGGCGACGAACTTCACCCGCTGCAACAGGCGTTCATCGAGCAGGACGCGTTCCAGTGCGGCTACTGCACGCCGGGTCAGGTCCTGTCCGGCGTCGGCTGCATCGAGGAAGGCCACACCGGATCAGCGGACGAGATCCGGGAGTGGATGAGCGGCAACATCTGCCGCTGCGGCTGCTACGTGAAGATCGTGCGCGCGGTCGAGCAGACCGCCCACGGGAAATGAGACCAGCCTCCCATGTATCCCTTCGCCTTCACCAAGGTCTCCGACACCGCTGAAGCACTCAACGCCGGTCGGCGCGGCGGGCGTTACATCGCCGGCGGCACCACCCTGGTCGATCTGATGCGTGAGACGGTCGAACGTCCCGGGACGCTGGTCGACATCAGCGCGCTGCCGCTGCGCGAGGTCACCGTCACCGAGCGCGGGGGCCTGCGCATCGGCGCGTTGGTGCGGATGGCGGAGGCCGCCGCGCACACCAAGGTCCGCACCACCTACCCGGTCATCTCCGAGGCGCTGGAGCTGAGTGCCTCGGCGCAGTTGCGGAACATGGCCACCATCGGCGGGAACATCATGCAGCGCACCCGCTGCACCTACTTCCGCGACGTGACCGCCGCCTGCAACAAGCGCGAGCCCGGCTCGGGCTGCGCCGCGCGGGACGGCTTCAACCGCACCCACGCGATCCTCGGCACCTCAGAGTCCTGCGTGGCCACCCACCCGTCCGATGTCGCCGTGGCCTTCGCCGCGCTGGAGGCGACCGTCCGCCTGGCGGGCCCGGACGGCTCACGCGGCATCCCCTTTGCCGACTTCCTGCTCCGGCCCGGCAGCACTCCGGACCGTGAACAGGCGCTCCACCAGGGCGAGTTGATTACCGCGGTGGAGATTCCAGCCCTTCCGCGCCCGCTGAAGTCCGGCTATCTGAAGGTACGTGACCGGCAGTCGTACGAGTTCGCGCTGACCTCTGCGGCGGTCGCGCTGCACGTGCGCGGCGGGGTGATCCGCGAGGCGAAGGTGGCCGCCGGTGGTGTGGGCACTGTGCCCTGGAAGCTGCCCGCCGTCGAGAAACACCTCATCGGCGAGCGGCCCTCGCAGGCGCTATGGGCCGAAGCAGCGAAGCATGCGGCGGACGGGGCCCACCCGTTGGAGCACAACCGCTTCAAGGTCGAACTCCTGAAACGCACAGTCGAGCGCCAACTGCGCATCGTAGGAGGTGCCAAGTGAGCCCGCAGCCGCAGGCCGCCGTCGGTGCGCCACTGTCCAGGGTGGACGGCCGGCTGAAGGTGACGGGGAGGGCGACGTACGCCGCCGAACACGACATCGAGGGAGTCGTCCACGCCGTCATCGTCGACAGCACCATAGGCCGTGGGCGCATCACCGGCATCGACACCCGCGCGGCCCTCGCTCAGCGCGGCGTCATCAAGGTCATCAGCCACCTCAACGCACCCAAGCTGGCCTACCGCGGCAACCCGGAGTCGATTGATCCGCCAGGGAGGCAACTCGAGGTCTTCCAGGACGACAAGGTCCTCTTCCGCGGCCAGCCGGTCGCCGTCGTGGTGGCCACCACCCTGGAGGTCGCGCAGCACGCCGCGAGCCTGGTGAAGGTCCGCTACGACGCCGAGAAGCCGTCGACCGACATGGCCTCCGCTGCGACCGGCGAACCTGTGAACTATGCGCGGGGCGACGCGGACAAGGCGTTCGCAGCCGCCGCCGTCCGGCTGGACGTCACCTACCGGCAGCCTCGCGCCCACCACAACGCGATGGAACCGCACGCCACCATCGCCCGCTGGGACGGCGACAAACTCACCCTCTGGGACAAGACCCAGTGGCCCGTCGGTACACAGAAGGACGTCGCCGCCCAGTTCGGCATCCCGAAGGACTCGGTGCGCGTCATCGCGCCGTTCCTCGGCGGCGGGTTCGGCAGTGCCATTCGCGCCTGGCCTCACATCGCCACCGCGGCGATCGCCGCCCGTGAGACGGGCCGCCCGGTCAAGCTCGTGCTGTCCCGCAAGCAGATGTATTTCGGGACGGGCTACCGGCCCGCCTACGAGTACCGGGTGCGCCTGGGCAGCGACCGGCGCGGACGGGTGAGCGCCATAGTGCAGAACCTGAAGGCGGAGACCTCGACCTACGAGAACTTCACCGAGGGCGTCCTGCACGCCGGGCAGATGGTCTACAACGCGCCCCATGTCCGCCAGGACTACCGGACGGTGCCGCTGGACGTGAACACACCGGCGTGGATGCGCGGTCCCGGCTTCGCCACCGCCGCTTTCGCCATCGAGTCGGCCATCGACGAACTCGCCCACAAGCTGGGCATCGACCCCATCGAGCTGCGCCTGCGCAACGAACCGGAGGAGGACCCGTCCAACGGGCTGCCGTTCTCCACCCGGCGGCTGCGCGAGTGCCTGGCCACCGGCGCCCGCGAGTTCGGGTGGAGCCGGCGCAACCCCAAACCGCGCTCCACCCGCGACGGCGACTGGCTGCTCGGCACCGGCATGGCCGCCGGCATCATGGACGTCCCCCGCGGCTTCACCACCCAGGCCCGGGTCAGGCTGGATGCCGACGGCACCGCCCTGGTCGAGGCCGCGACCAGCGACATGGGGCCGGGCACCTACACCTCCCAGTCCCAGGTCGCCGCAGATGCCCTGGGCCTGACGATGCGCCATGTCACCTTCCGGCTCGGTGACTCCACCATGCCGCCGGCCCCACCCCACGGCGGCTCGATGACCATGGCCATGGTCGGCTCCGCCGTCCAGGACGGCTGCGACACACTGCGGAAGCAGGCAATCAAGCTCGCCGTCGAGGACGAGCGCTCACCTCTGTACGGCGTCGACGCCCGCAACGTCGTGGTCCGCGCCGGGCGGCTGCACATGCCGGACAATCCGGCACGCGGCGAGACCTACCGGCAGCTCCTGACCCGCAACGGCCGCACCCACCTCGAAGTCCTCGGGTCCTACACCGCAGGCGAGGCCCGGTCCTCCATGTACAGCTACAGCGTGACGTTCGCCGAGGTCGCCGTCGACGCCCGCCTGGGCCTGGTGCGGGTGCGGCGGATGCTCGGCGTCTACGACGCCGGCCGCATCATCAGCCCCAAGCTCGCCGACAGCCAGGCTCTGGGCGGTCAGGTCGGCGGCATTGGCGCGGCACTGCTGGAGCACACGGTCACCGACCACCGCGACGGCCGGATCGTCAACGCCGATCTCGCCAACTACATGGTCCCGGTCAACGCCGATGTCCCCGACCTGCGGGCGATCTTCCTCGACGGTGGCGAGGACCTGGAGGCAGCCACCATCGGCGTCAAGGGCCTTGGCGAGGTTGTGCACGTCGGCGTGGCACCCGCCATAGCCAACGCGGTCTTCCACGCCACCGGCCGCCGCGTCCGCGAACTGCCCATCACCGTGGAAGCCCTGCTCTGAGCCGCCCGGGTGCTCGCCCGCCCCGAGCCCCGGCGCTCACCCGACCGTCCGACGGCTGACCATGCCCTGCCGCCGGACCGACAGGGCCGCCGCCGTGTCACTCTTCCCCCGGACGACACGGCGGCGGCCCACCAAAGCCGTCACCCCCACCACGTCCCACGTCGTCTCACCCGGAGACCCACCCATGCTGAACATCGCGGACACGCTGCGCGACTGGTGCATCGAGGCCCGTCCCTTCGCCCTCGCCACCGTCATTCGGGTCAGCGGCAGTGCACCCCTGCCACCGGGCACCGCGCTCGCCGTCAACGCCGACGGCACCGCGGTCGGCAGCATCTCCGGCGGTTGCGTGGAAGGAGCCGTCTACGAACTGTGCCGGCAAGTGCTGGCTGACGGTGGCACCCCCGCCCAGGTCCGGTTCGGCTATTCCGACGACGACGCCTTCGCCGTCGGCCTGACCTGCGGCGGCGAGATCGACGTCCTCGTACAGCTCGTGGATCCCGCCAACGAGCCCCACCTCACCGAAGCCCTCGAAGCCGTCACCCAGGGCCTGCCCACCGCGCTCGCCCAGATCATCGACGGCCCAGAGGAACTCCTCGGCCGGACCCTCACCCTCATCGGCGACGGCAGCGCGTACGAGGGAACCCTGGGCAGCACGCGAGAGGACCGGGCTGTGGCGGCGCAGGCCCGCGCGCTGCTGCGGGCGGGGCGAACCGCCCGCACCGAGGTCGGCGGGGACCTCGACACCTGCCCCGAGAAACTGTCCGTCCTCGTCCACACCCACGCGCCCCGCCCCCGCTTGCTCATCTTCGGCGCCGTCGACTTCGCGGGTGCGCTGAGCGAGGTCGGACGCTTCCTCGGCTACCACGTCACTGTCTGCGACGCCCGTCCGGTCTTCGCGACGCCAGCCCGGTTCCCGCACGCCGACGAGGTGGTCGTCGACTGGCCGCACCGCTATCTGGAGCGCACGGAAGTGGATTCCCGCACCGCGGTCTGTGTGCTCACCCACGACGCCAAGTTCGACATCCCCCTGCTCCGTCTCGCCCTCGACCTCCCCGTCGGCTACGTCGGTGCCATGGGCTCCCGCCGCACCCACGACCACCGTCTGAAGGCGCTACGGGAAGCCGGTGTGTCCGAGGGTCGGCTCGCGCACCTGCATTCCCCGATCGGGCTTGACCTCGGTGCCCACACCCCCGAGGAAACAGCCATCTCCATCACAGCCGAGATCATCGCCCACATCCGCGGCGGCACCGGCCTGCCCCTGACCCGCGGCGACGGCCCTATTCACCGGGTCGTCCCTGACGCGCATTCATCGGCCATGCGAACGGCTGCGTGACGAGCGACCTGCCTGCGGCACGGCACAGGAAAGCGGCACGGCACAGGAAATGCATACCGCACGAGAAGGTGGTCAGCCGGCAGCGTCAGCTCTCGGCTGCCGGCCGGCGGTCCAGCTGGCGAGGAACCGCAGGCCCTCCTGAGAGGGACTGCCGGGCTCCGCGGTCCAGGTGACGAGATGCTGGTCGGGATCGGTGGGGCAGACGAGAGTCTGCCAGTCGAGGGTGAGGTCGCCCACGACGGGATGGTGCAACGCCTTCGTCCCCATGGAGTGGTGGGCCACGTGGTGGGCGGCCCACCACTCCCGGAACTGAGGATCCTTTTCGGACAGCTCCGTGACTAGTGCAGTCATGCTGGGATCGTCCGGGTTAACCGCTGCTTCCATCCTCAAAAATGCCACGGCAGTACGTGCGACGGTTTCCCAGTCCACGTACAATTCCCTCATAGCGGGATCAGTGAAGACCAGCCGCACAGAATTTCTCTGCTCTTCCGGAATCTGAGAGAAATCTGTGAACAAGGCGGCTGCAAGGTGATTCCAGGCGAGAATGTCCATGCAGTGGCCGAGGACGAAAGCGGGGGTGTCGGTGAGATTTTCGAGGAGCCGCCGCGTCTGCGGTCGGACCGTCTGCGCCGGGTGCCGATGTGGCCGCCGCGCGTTTTCCTTCCCTGCCAGTTCGAACATGTAGTCGCACTGGTCGTCGTCCAAACGCAACACCCGGGCAAGGACACTCAGGACCGGACTTGAGGCTTCGATGCGACCCTGCTCCAGGCGGGTGTAGTACACCGTGCTGATCGCAGCCAGCTGCGCCACCTCCTCCCGGCGCAGGCCCGGAACCCGCCGCATGGCCCCGCTCTCGGGCAGACCCATGGCACGCGGGCTCAGCTCGGCGCGCCGGGCCTTGAGGAATCCACCCAGCTCACTGAGGTGTGCGTCCCTGCTCATGCCGGACACGCTACTGCGGAAGCCTCTCCGGCACAGCTCAGCTGGGGGGTAGAGATCTGTACCCGGAACATGCATTCCCGGTAAAAGGCAGATCGTCCACTCCATCTCCACAATCAGTGCTCAGTTTGCTCACAGCGATAAACCGGGAACCTCCTTTGTCCAGCTCTGCCAGGGCGCCAACGGTTCCCTGGGCTCCTTCTGAGGGAAGGGGCCCACCCAGGTCGACCCGGTGCCGGTAGAGCAGATCGACGTGGCCCGTGCGGCGCCGATGGAGAGAGGCCTCAAGCGCCGCCCGGACGGTCGCCAGGCTGCTGTCGCGACATGCCTTCGTGCTCCCGCGTGCGAGACGAAACCGAATTTCGTCGCGACCACGCCCCGGTCACGCCGGTCCGTGAGAGCCCGCCCGGCCAACTCCTCATTGAGGCTGGCCCATAGACCTACGCTGAGGGCCAATACGGGAGACCTCCAGATTCCCCAGCACAACGTACTTCATGAATTACCTTTCGTTCTTCTGAGGTATGAACCTACGCATTCCCCTGTGACCTGCATGCGGGTCGCGATGAGATTTCCGAGACCACCAATCACGTATGACCATTCGTCCTCACGCATCTGGACCTTCCGCATTCCCGCAGTAGGCGGCGGGCATACGGCAGGAAATCTATCTCGTACCCTCTGAGCCGATGCTGATTCATGTGAAATCGACTACAGTTTGTGCACCGACCAGCCGATGCGGAAAATCACAGCCGCTCAATCGAGATGCGCAGCCGCGCTCGCGACGGTCAGGCGTTCCTCCTCCAGCAACTCGTTGGGGGCAGAGTTTTATACCCGGAACGATTCCTCCCATGGTCGCGTAGGGGAATCCATGGCACGGTCGTAACCGTGCCATCGACAGATCGGGCAGACGGTCGACGAATGAGCGTGCTCGACGCAAACACGTCGGAAAACTGGACGAGACGACCCGGCGCCGGTTTCCCGTCGGCGCGCCCCGACTGCCGCGCCCAGCGGTCCACGCAACGCGGCGGCCCATGCCGTTGATGTGACGTCCCGCCGTCTGCCCCTATGCCGTACGTCAAGAGGAATGGACCAACCCGCATGGCAGCGAAATTGACCGGCACCGTCGCCCTCGTCACCGGCGCGAGCAGCGGTATCGGCGAGGCCACCGCCCTCCAACTCGCCGAGAACGGTGCCTTCGTGGCCCTCGTGGCCCGCCGGAAGGACCGTCTGGACGTCCTCGCCGCCAAGATCGAGAAGGCCGGCGGCACCGCCCTCGTGGTGGAGGCCGACATCACCGACCGCACACAGGCCGAGGCCGCCGTCGAGCAGGCCGTCGAGCACTTCGGCCGGCTGGACACTCTGGTCAACAACGCCGGGCTGATGCTGCTGGGCCCCGTCGTCGGCGCGGATGTCGAGGAGTGGGAGCGCATGATCGCCGTCAATGTCCAGGGCCTGCTCCACACCACCCGCGCCGCCCTGCCGCACCTGCTGAAGGCCGCTGAGGACGGTCCGCGCCGGGTCGCCGACATCGTCAACATCAGCTCCGTCGCCGGCCGCGTCGCCACGGAGGGCTTCGGCGTCTACAACCTCACCAAGTTCGGCGTGAACGGCTTCACCGAGTCCCTGCGCCAGGAGGTCACCCAGCGGCACGTCCGGGTGAGTGTCCTAGAGCCGGGCGCAGTCGACACCGAGCTCGGTTCGCACAACAACGAGACCATTCACGCGGAGATTCTCGAGCCGTTCAACGAGCAGCACGAGCGATTGGACCCGGCTGACATCGCCGACGGCATCACCTACATCGTGACCCGGCCGCGGCACGCCTCGATCGCCGAGCTATGGATCATGCCCACCGACCAGGCCTGACGGCCGCCACGACAAGGAATCCTGATGAAGCACGTATCGCTGGGCGGGCTCGATGTCTCCCGCATCGGCCTGGGAGCCATGACCATGGCCGGCACCTACACCACGGGCGGCGGGCTCGACGACGCCGAGTCGATCCGCACCATCCACCGGGCGCTGGACCTCGGGGTCACCCACATCGACACCGCCGAGATCTACGGCCCCTTCCACAGCGAGGAACTCGTGGGCGAGGCCATCAAGGGCCGCCGCGACGACGTCGTCGTGGCGACGAAGTTCGGGCTCGTCTCCCATGCCGGTGGCGGCCCCGGCGTCGTCGACAGCAGCCCCGGGAACGTGAAGGCCGCGGTCGAGGGCTCGCTCCTGCGGCTCGGCACCGACCACATCGACCTCTACTACCAGCACCGCGTCGACCCCAACACGCCCATCGAGGAGACCGTCGGCGCGCTGGCCGAGCTGGTCGCCGAGGGCAAGGTGCGCCACATCGGCCTCTCGGAAGCCGGTCCCGAGACGATCCGCCGGGCACACACCGTGCATCCGGTGGCCGCGCTGCAGACCGAGTACTCGCTGTGGACCCGCGACGTCGAGGCCGAGATCCTCCCGCTGCTGCGGGAGTTGGGCATCGGATTCGTTCCCTACTCCCCGCTCGGGCATGGCCTGCTGACCGGGCAGATCCGCACCGTCGACGACTTCGCCGACGACGACTGGCGCAAGACCAACCCCCGTTTCACCGGCGAGAACTTCCAGCGCAACCTGCGCATCGTCGACGAAGTGCAGGCCATCGGCGCCGAGATCGGTGCCACCCCGGCCCAGACCGCACTGGCGTGGCTGCTGACCCGGGGCGACGACATCGCCCCCATCCCCGGCACCCGGCGGGTCGCACGCGTCGAGGAGAACACCGCCGCCGACGCCATCGAACTCAGCGCCGCGCAACTCGACCGCCTCAACAACCTCACACCGGCCGCGGGCGAGCGCCACGACGAGGTCAACATGGCCAGCATCGACCGCTGACGGCCGGCACCGCACGTCCACAACTCCGAGAGAAGAACGATCATGAGCTCCTGGAGCCAGGCAGAGCTCCGTTCGATCGCTGAGAACCCGGATCTCTTCGTTTCCCCGTTCCGCGAGGACGGCATCACCTACGGCACCCCGACCCAGACCTGGGCACTCGTCGTCGACGGCGACGTTTACGTGCGTGCCGCCAACGGACAGCAGTCGAAGTGGTATCAGGCGGCCGTCAGTCAGAAGGCCGGCCGCGTACGAGTCGACGGCAAGTTCTACGAGGTCACCTTCGAACCCGCCGACAGCGACGTCGACACCGCAGTCGACGCCGCCTACGACGAGAAGTACCCGGGCAGCCCAGCCGTGCCGATCATGCGGGGCGACGGACCGAAGTCGGCGACAGTCCGCATCTCGCCCCGCTGAACAGCGTCCCTGTCTACCCGCACCCATGGTGACGCCCATGACGACAAGGCAACGGGCGTCACCGTGCCCCGCCAAGTCCGTGGTGGGCCCCCCGCAGCCCATGGATCTCAACTTCACCTCCGGCCACCCTGGAGTTGCTCAGCGGGCGCTTGACCTCGCTCAGCATCGAGTTCGCAGGCACCGGTACTCAGTACGGAGCCGTCGGAGACTTCCCGAGTGGGCGGTCGGCGGTGCCAGCGACCGGCTTGCCACGGCGGGCGGCATCACCGTCGAAGCCGATTCCTGACGACCCACCAACCACTTGCTAGGAGAGAGGCGCACGTATGCCTTCCGCAGCCGGGACCGCCCCCGGCAAGCTGCCCTTCGTCGTCTGGGTGCTTGCCGCCTGCACGCTCCTGATGGGGACCACCGAGTTCGTCATCGCCGGCCTGCTGCCGGAGATGGCCGGTGACCTCGGCGTCAGCGTCTCTCACGCCGGCCTGCTGATCACCGCTTTCGCGATCGGCATGATCGTCGGCGGGCCGACCATGGCCATGGCTACCTTGCGCCTGCCCCGGCGCCGGACGCTGGTCCTGTCCCTGGCCGTCTTCGCCTTCGGTCACGTTGTCGCCGCGCTCAGCAGCTCCTTCACGATCCTCCTCATGGCCCGCGTCGTCACGGCTTTGGCCACGGGGGCGTTCTGGGCGATCGGATTCGTCATCGCCACCGCTGCCGCGGGCCCCGGCAACTCCACCAGGGCTGTCGGCGTGATGATAGGCGGCCTGACGCTTGCCAACGTCGTGGGTGTACCGATCGGCTCCTTCGTCGGCCAGTTCACCGGCTGGCGCGGCCCCTTCTGGGCCCTCGCCGTCCTCTCGGCCCTGGCCGCCGCGTTCGTCGGCCGCTTCATCCCCAGCGTCGAGCAGCGCGCCGAGGTTTCGGTGCGGGCCGAGCTCCGTGCTCTACGGCAGGGCCGGCTGTGGCTGGCACTCACCGCCGCCGTGCTGCTCATGGGTGGTGTCCTGGCGACCTACACCTACATCACCCCGCTACTGACCGACCGCGCCGGCATTGCGGAAGGGGCCGTGCCGTTGGTCCTGATCGCCTTCGGCGTCGGCGCGCTGGGCGGCACCGCCATCGGCGGACGCATGGGCGATCGCCGCCCGATGGCCACGACCATCACCGCCGCCGCGGCCACCACCCTGACACTGTTCCTGCTGATCCCGCTGTCGAACCGCCCCATCGCGGCCATCGTCTTGGTGTTCCTCATGGCCCTGACCGGGTTCACCCTCCCCCCGGTCATCACTTCTCTCGCGGTCCGCTTCGCGGGCGACGCCCCCACCCTCACCTCGGCGCTGACGACCTCCGCCTACAACACGGGTATCGCCGCAGGGTCGGCCATCGCCGGCCTGGCCATGGACTCCTCGCTGGGCCTGACCGGACCGGCCCTGGTCGGCACAGTCTCCGCTGCCTTGTCTCTGTTGCCGCTCATCGCTCTCGCTCTCAGCGGCGCACCCCGCCAGGCGCGGATCGTGACCCAGCACACGAGCTCCACCCACGTGCAAGAGGACGACGCCACTCCGGCACCGTCGCAGCACTGACCGGCTCGCCCATCCTGCACAGTTCTCGTTGGGAGACCGCATGAATCCCACCGTCGTCCAGTAAACCGACCCAACGCACCAGGAGAGTTGAGAGAGGCATCGTGGAATTCATCAAGCAACAGCCCAGCAGCAAGGCCCCGGCGGACTGGTTCACCGGCGACGTCTGGTGGGACGTCATCGTCGCCGGGCAGGAACCGTCTCGGATGCGCGCCAACCTGGTCCGCTTCTCCCCAGGCGCTCGCACCAACTGGCACTCCCACGTCCTGGGCCAGACCCTGCATGTCACCTCGGGCATTGCCCTGATCGGCACTCGGGACGGCACCATCCTGGAAGCCCACCCGGGCGAAACCGTCACCTGCCCGGCCAACGAGGATCACTGGCACGGCGCCGCACCGGACCGGTTCATGGAACACATCGCCATGTGGGAAGGCATGGGCGACGGGACGGCCGAGACCGCCTGGGCCGAGCCGGTCACCGACGAGCAGTACAACGGACCCCGCACCCGCAACCAGTAGCCGCGGCGCGAGAACTGGAGCAGGCGTTGTAGTCGATCCGGACGAATCGCGCGGCTTCCCGCTGGCAACCAACGGCCTTGCTGACGAGGCAACTTGGCGGTGTGCGTTCGGAGTGGGCTGCGGTGACATGGCCGATGGCTGGCTGTTCAGCGATGACGGACAGGCGCACGACCATCGGCCTGGGCAGCGCACCCGACCAGGCACCGGGTGGGCTCGGTCAGTGGGGGCTCGGCCCGGAGGAAGCTGCCGCGGCCGGAGTGGCACCGGGGTGCAGTCGCGCCGGATGGTGAACAGCGGTGCCGGCCCGGACTCGGCGTCGTCCACGTGGGCCCTCCGCCGCGGGAGACGACCTCAGCAACGGCCAACTGGGCCAAGGGGGCGTTCTTGTCGCCGTCACCGGGTGCCGGACACCGTCCTGTCCGGGCAAGGCGGTCAGGCGGCCGTATCGGGTGCGGGCTGCTGCTGGTCCGTGGCCCAGGAGGCGAGAATGCGCAGCGCGTCGTGGGAAGGTGTGCCCGGTTCGGCGGTCAGCACGACGATTTGCTGCTCGGCGTCGATGCTGGCGGTGAGGGTGTCCCAGTCGAGGGTGAGCTCGCCGGCCACAGGGTGGTGGAAAGTCTTGGTGCCCATGGTGCGGGCGGCGACGTGGTGGTTGCCCCACCAACGGCGGAAGTGCGGGTCCTGCACTGACAGCTCTCCGACGAGGGCGGCCAGCCGGGGGTCGTCGGGATACTTGGCAGCCTGCATCCGCAGCTGGGCGACGGTGGTGTGAGCGACCTCCTCCCAGTCCGCGTACAGGGACTTCATCACGGGATCGGTGAAAAGAATCCGGGTGTGATTTCTTTTCTTCTCCGGGATTTCCGCGTAATCGGTCATCAGGGCGGCGGCCAGGGAATTCCAGGCAAGGATGTCCGTACGGCGGCCCAAAACGATTGCCGGTGTGTCGATCAGGTTGTCCAGGAGCCGCTGCAGCGTCGGCTGTACCTTCTGCACGGCACGGCGGCGAGGCCGGCCCTGGTCCTTTCCGGCGAGTTCGAAGAGGTAGTCCCGTTGGTCGTCGTCCAGACGGAGTACCTGCGACAGAGCGGACAGCACCGGCCCCGATGCCTGGATGCGGCCCTGCTCAAGCCGGGTGTAGTACTCGGTGCTGATGGCGGCGAGCTGAGCGACTTCCTCACGGCGCAGGCCCTTGACCCGCCTCATGGCGCCCGTCTCGGGCAGGCCCACTGCGCGGGGGCTCAGTTCGGCCCGGCGGGTTTTGAGGAACTCGCCCAGCTCGTTGAGATGCGCGTTGCGAGTCATGCCAGCCAGTGTGGCACCGAATGGACCTACATTGGGGGGTAGGGATTTATACCTGGAACATTTCATCCGGGTACGGAATCCTTCTCTGTGGCGATGCGCATGGAGGTGCGAAACTCAACGAAATCACCGGGATAAACCGCCGGGGCATCGGCAGCCCCGTACTACGCAGCGGATCGGCCGAGCCGATCCGCTCGACCTGGTTGGCAACGCCACGCGTCGCATCACTGCACCACACCAGTGCCGGATCACGACGCCTGAAAGGAACCCCCATGAGCAAGGTCATCTTCGTCACCGGTGCCGGACGCGGTCTGGGCACGGACATCGCCCGCGAGGCCCTCGCCGCGGGCCATCAGGTCGTCGCCACCGGCCGGCGCCCCGAGGAGGTCGAGAAGACCCTGGGCGGGCCGCAGGACAACCTGCTGGTCACCAGGCTCGACGTCACCAGCCTGGAGGACGCCGAGGCTGCCGCGCAGGCAGCCGTCGACCGCTTCGGCCGCATCGACGTCCTGATCAACAACGCAGGCAACTTCTTCGCCGGCTACTTCGAGGAGATCTCGCCCGCGCAGATGCGCCGGCAGTTCGACACCAACCTCTTCGGCCCGATGAACGTCACCCGTGCCGTCCTGCCGATCCTGCGCAAGCAGCGCGCCGGGCACATCATCACCCTCTCCTCCCTCGCTGGCATCATCGGCCAGGAGTTCTGCGTCGCCTACGCCGCCTCCAAGTTCGGCGTCGAAGGCTGGATGGAGTCCCTGCGCTACGACGTCGAGCCGTACAACATCCACACCACCGTCGTGGAGCCCGGCTTCTTCCGTACCGAACTCCTCGTGGACGCTTCCACCACCTGGCCCGAGCCGACCATCGACGACTACGCCGAACGCACCACCGCCACCATCACCGCCTGGAAGAGCATCAACGGCCAGCAGCCCGGCGACCCCGCCAAGCTCGCCCGCGTCCTGCTCACCATCGCCGGCCAGGACAAGCCCCTGCACCGCTTCGTCGCCGGCGCGGACGCCATCGAGGCCGTCGAAGCCAAGGCGAAGGAACTCCTCGCCCAGGCCGAAGCCTCCCGCGAACTCGGCGACAGCCTCGCCTACGACAACACCCACGCCTGAACGCCGTTGAAGCCCAGCCAGGAGCCCACGGGCCGAGGCCTCATCTATTGAAGTGACCCACCTGGTGAACGCGCCGTTGCCCGCGGCGTGGGGCCGAAAGGAGGAAACTCCATGGCACCGAAACTGACTGGCTCCGTCGCTCTCGTCACGGGCGCGAGCAGCGGTATTGGCGCCGCCACCGCCCGTGAGCTCGTCGGGTGCGGCGCCTCGGTCGCGCTCGTGGCCCGCCGCAGGGACCGTCTGGACGCACTTGCTGCCGAGCTTCAAAAAGCAGGTGGCACCGCGCTCGTGGTGGAGGGGGACATCACTGATCGCACCCAGGCCGAAGCGGCCGTACAGCAGACGGTCGCTCGCTTCGGCCGGTTGGACATCCTGGTGAACAACGCCGGCCTGATGCTGCTGGGCCCGGTCGTCGGCGCGGATGCCGAAGAGTGGGAGCGGATGCTTGCCATCAATGTCCAGGGCCTGCTCTACCCGACGCGCGTCGCCCTCCCGCACCTGCTCAAGGCCGCTGAGGAGGGCCCGCGCCGGGTCGCCGACATCGTCAACATCAGCTCGCTGATGGGCCGCGTGGCGCGGAACGGCCGCGGCGTCTACAACCTCACCAAGTTCGGTGTGAACGGCTTCACCGAGTCCTTGCGTCAGGAAGTCACCCAGCGGCACGTCCGAGTCGGTGTCCTGGAGCCGGGCGGCGTCCATACCGAGCTGGGCTCACACAACCGACCCGAGATCCAGGCCTCGATCATCAACCCCTTTTACGAAACGACCGAGGTTCTCGCCCCTACCGATATCGCCGACGGCGTCGCCTACATGGTCACTCGCCCTCGACACGCCTCTATCGGCGAGTTGTGGATCATGCCCACCGACCAAGTTTGACGCCGTCCAGCCTGATGTCGAGCCCGTCTGCTCCGATCCGTATTCACCGCGCAGAGCGGGTGCCGGTCGCGGCGCCTGAAAGGAACTCCCCCATGAGCAAGGTCATCTTCGTCACCGGTGCCGGACGCGGTCTTGGCACGGACATCGCC
>NZ_JBHYWD010000033.1:0-98958 GCF_042751305.1 Streptomyces hokutonensis | reverse complement strand
TATCCCCTCGCTGGAAGTGGGCTACCCGATGACGGGATTGGGGACCGATCCGACGACGATCGAGAACGTCTCCCTGGACAGAACGGGCGGCCCCGCTTCACTGTGCGGCCGTGCCTACCAGCCGACGGCGACCAGCAGCCACTGCGGACTGGCGTGCGAGATGAAGGAGGACCGGCCCGCGACGTCGTCGTAAGGGAAGCCGTAGGCAAGCTGGTTGATGGCGTTGTCGTGCCAGAACTTGGCGTAGTAGTTCGCCGGAGGGGCCTTGTAGAACTGCGCCGGATCGGACTGCTGCGACGCCGGCAGGGTGGCCACATGGCGGTTGAGGGCGGCACACATGTTGGGGTCGGCCGCCAGGGAGCCTGCGCAGCCGAAGATGTCGGAGGTCGCCGCGTTCACGCCCACCGACTGGGCGTACGACGTGAAGTAGTTGGCGTTGGCGCCGCCCGCGCGGAAGCTCGGGTCGCTGCCGGGCGCGATGATCCGGTACGGCGCGTGTGTCTGGGCCAGCACCTTGAACTGGGACGGCACCGCGTCGGTGAACCGCTGGAAGGTGGTCGCGCGGTCCTCGGCGAAGGTCGCCCGGTTCTCGCCCACCTCGGTGTCGTAACCGTCCTTGCTGTGCAGGCGCATGGCGAGCTTGAGGCCGAACGCGTCGACGCGGGTGGTGTTGCCGTTGAAGACGTTGTTGCCGACCGTGAACTCGATGAAGTCGTAGTACGAGCTGGTGGGCGAGCCGAGGTAGAAGTACATCCGGCCCGCGGAGTTGGCGGGCATGTCGAGGTAGGGCTGTTCGGCGATGGAGTGCGTCTGCCCGTTGAAGCTCCAATACACCTGGCTGTCGGGGTACTTGCCGTTGGTGCGGTTGAGGATCTTCACCTCTACGGCGTTGTTGGCCGCCGGTATGTCGCTGGTGCTGCCCCAGAAGTCGTCGGGCGGGGTGGCGCTTCCGGGGCCGTAGACCTGGAACTCCCAGAGGGAGTAGCCCCATTGGGTCGCGCGGGCGGTGCCGTACACGCGGACGTAGCGCCCGCTGCCGGTGACGGTGATGTTCTGGGTGCCGCCGGTCGAGGTGGTGGTGGAGTAGACGGTGGTCCAGGTGGTGGCGTCGGTCGAGGTCTGGATCTGGTAGCCGGTGGCGTAGGCGGTCTCCCAGTTCAGCGAGACGCGGGTGAGCTGCTGGACGGAGCCGAGGTCCACCGACAGCCACTGCGGATCGGCGAAGGCGGAGGACCAGCGGGTCCCGGTGTTCCCGTCGACGGCCGCGCTCGCGGGGAACGACGCGCTCTCGGTCGAGGACGCGGTGGCGGGCCGTCCCTGGGACAGCAGTTGGTCGGCGGCGCGGGCGGGCGAGGTGGTCAGGGCGGCGAAGCAGGCGACGATCAGGACGATGACCAGACCGAGGGCGGTACGGGACCGTACGGCGGCGGGCGAAGGTCTGCCGGATGTGTCGGCGGAGGTCTGCATGGGGGGTCTCCTCAAGGTTGGGAGCGCTCTCCCGGGGTTGTAGTCGCGCCACTGGACGGCGTCAACAACTGAAGCCGAACTCGCAGCGGTTCGGGGGAAAAGGGCGTGCCCTCGCGACGATCCGTTCAGGAATCGACCGCGCGTCCCTCATCAACTCGCTTGTTTCTTCTATGACTTGACGTGTCTGGTATGGACCTGCGGGTGACGTCACGTGGCAGGGCCGGGACACCCTGTCCTGGCGGCAGCGCCGACACGAAGTCGCGGTGGCCCCGGCGCTCCGCCGTGGGAGCTGCCGCGGGGTTAGTGTCGGCCGGGTGAGCACAGACGACGCGAACCGGCGGTGGACACGGTCCATGCCCGAGGCCTACGAACGCCACCTGGTGCCGGTCTTCTTCCGGCCCTTCGCCGTCGACCTGGCCGCCAGGGCGGCGGAGCTGCGGCCCCGCACGGTCCTGGAGCTCGCCGCCGGGACCGGGGCGTTGACCTCGGCCCTGCTCGCCGCGGTGCCCACGGCCTCGGTGGTGGCGACCGACCTCAACGAAGCGATGGTCCTCGCGGGATCGGCACGGGAACCGCGTGCGGACTGGCGGCAGGCGGACGCCCAGGAGCTGCCCTTCGAGGACGGCGGCTTCGACCTCGTCGTGTGTCAGTTCGGGGTGATGTTCTTCCCCGACAGGCCCGCCGCGTACGCCGAGGTGCGCCGGGTCCTGGCCCCGCAGGGGCGGTTCCTGTTCAACAGCTGGGGTCCGCTGGCCTCGCACGGATTCGGGGCCGCCTTCCAGACCGCCCTGGAAGAGTCCATGCCCGACGGGGCACCCCCGTTCCTGAAGGACGTGCCCCACGGCTATTCCGACCCGGCCGTGGTCACCGCGGATCTCACGGCCGCCGGACTGACTCTGACGACCGCCGAGGAGGTCACTCTGGAAGGCATGGCGGAGTCCGCGGCCTCAGTCGCCACCGGGTTCCTCACCGGCACACCGGTGAGCGCGGCCGTGGAGGCCCGCGAGGACGCGCAGGCCCTCCGGGCCGCCGTCACGCAGAAGATGACGGACCGGCTCGGCATCGGCCCGGTGACGGCGCCGATGACCGCGACCGTCTACACGGCGCACCGGTAGGCACGCACGACCCTCCCCATGAATCCCCACGAATCCCCATGAGTCCCATGAGGAAGAACGCGGTGGGGCCCGTGCGGTCTCACATCCGGGATCGCAGTACGTCGACCTCGCAGCCCGGTGCGAACGGGTCGAAGCCGTGCCCGCTCAGCCAGCGAATCACCAGCAGGCTGCGCACCGACCACCACGCGCGTATCACGTCGAGGTCGACGTCGGCGCCGTAGCCGGCGAGGACGTCGTCGAGGTGCTCCTCGTGGCCGAGGGTGAAGGTGGCGAGGTCGTAAAGGGGATCGCCCCGGCCCGCCTCGGACCAGTCGATGATGCCGGTGACCTCGTCGCCGTCGACGAAGACGTGCGCGATCTGCAGGTCGCCGTGGGTGAACGCCGCGGTCCACGGCCGCAGCGCGGCCTTGGCGACCTGGCGGTTGCGGGTGACCAGGTCGGCGGGCAGGAGGCCGTCCGTCACGAGCGCCTCGCATTCGGTGTCGAGTTCCGCCGCCAGTGCTTCGATGCTCCGCCCGGCCCCGCCGGTCCTGGTCGGCAGGGGCGCGTCGTGCAGTTTCCGGATGGCGGCGCCCGCCGCGGCCCACGCCGCCGGCGACCCGGTCGAGGGCCCGCCCAGACGCCCGAGCGTCGTCCCCGGGAGCGCGGTGAGCGCGAGCACGTGCGGCTTGCGCCACAGCACCTCCGGCGTCGGGACCGGCGCGAGGGACATCGCCTCGACCTCGACGTCGATGCGCGCCTGATCGCCGTCCACCTTCAGGAACACGTCACCGACACGCAGAGTCGCGCGCTCGGAATGGGAGACGACGACTTCGACCTCATCCATGGGCGACCAGTATCCCGGGGGCGATCGCCGACGTCGCCGGGTTTTCCCCTCGCCGGCCTCAGGTTCGCCGCCGCTTCCGGTATCCGTCCAGGACGTCTTGGCGCAGCAGGTGGCCGAAACCGGCAGACTCCAGCCGTAGCCCCAACTGGTCTTCGCTTAGACCGAGTTCGGCTGCGGTGTCCGTCAGGTGCCAGTCGTTGGCGGCAAGTCTGCTCAGGAGGTGGCCGCGGCGGACCTGGCTTTCCGAGAGGCGGAATGTCTTGAGGTAGGCGATCCGGCCCCGGTCGTCGGTGATGGCCTCGCCGATGTGGTTGCCCTGCTTGGGGCGGAACCGCGGCAGGAAGCGGGAGAGGGTGAAACGCCCCATCCGGTAGACGGATTGCCAGGTGTGCTCCTGCTCCAGCAGTTCGGTCGCCATCGTGGTGTCGTGGAACTGCGCCCAGGTGTCCTCCTGTTCGGCGACAGCGGTGCGCAGTTGGGCCAGGGAGCGGATCCCCGCGTCGGGGACGCGGGCACGGAAGTCCTGGACCGGCGGCATCAACAGGGCGTAGTGGTGGATCAGTTCGCCGTACAGGTCCTGGAGGAGCGAGGAGTGCAGCGCCCGGTAGTCGTCGGGGTGCGGGACCGCGAACGCGGCCGCCAACGCGTCGGAGACGTAGACCATGACGCCGCACTGGCCGGGGTGGATCTCGAAGACGCGCAACGCGTCGGCGAGGCCGCGCACTTCGGCGCCCGCGTAGGCCTCCTCGACGCGCGGGGAGAGCCCTTGGCGGATCGCGCGCTGGGACCATTCCTCCCAGGCGATCGACGGGCCGCCGAAGTGGAGTGCCAGGTAGCCCTCCAGCGCGAGGTGCATGGGGAGGAACCGCAGCCGGTCCTTGGCCTGGCGGCGGGCCATTCTGCTGTGGATGCGCAGGCCCATGGTGGCGGTGGGCACCGCGTCGGCGTCGGTGGAGAGTTGAGTGCCGTAGGCGGCTGCCGGTGTGCCGTCGCCGGTCCAGGTGGCGACGAAGCCGTGCGGGACGTAGGAGATGTAGGCGTGGCGCGGGGCGACCTCGACGAGGCCGACCGTGTCGTCGTAGAGCCGTGCGTTCAGGCGGAGGTCGACGACGGGCTCGTCCCGTACGAGCGGTACGAGGCGGACGCCGCCCCAGACCTGGGAGGGGCGGGTGGTCAGGCCGGTCAGGTCGAGTGTGGTCATCGCGCCCGCTCCTGGTGGGTGGCGTCGAGCATGCGGGCCGCCCGGGTGTCCAGGTAGGCGATGAGTTCGGCCAGTCCGGTGCGGCCTTCGGCGAACTGGGCGAGTTCCACCAGTGCGGGCAGGTCCTCGGCGTCGCGGACACCCGCGGTGGGCACGGTCGGGGACAGTCGGCGTACGTCGAAGTCGGCGGCGTCGTAGACCGGGTTGAGGTGCACGATGCTGGTGCGGCGCTCGGGGTCGAGCCGGGTCCGGAAGACGCGCAGCACCTCACCGGCCAGGCCGGGTGGCGCGTTGTCCCAGCCGTCGGAGACGATCACCAGCCGGGACGGGGCGGTGTCCAGCGCGTCCAGGATCCGGCGGCCCAACGGCGTCGGCCCGTACGGGCGGGCCAGCAGCGCGTCGGTCCGGCCGGACGTCCACAGCGCGGTGTAGTCGCCGGCGAGGGCCGCGAGGAGATGGTGGCAGGCCAGGGCGACGGCCAGTGGACGGCGTCGCTTCTGGACCGATCCAAAGGTGGAGAAGCTGTCGTCCAGTACGGCGGTGACCTTGCCCCAGCTCCCCCGGTGCGGTCCGGCGACCCGCCCGGCCGCCGCTTCCAGGGCATGGGTCAACTCGGCGCGTCGGCGCACCCGTTCGTCGACCGGCAGGGAGAGCGCATATGTCGCCAACCGGGTCAGTGGCATCCTCGCCAGGTCCGCCGGTATCGCGGTGACGCCGATCCGGTGCGCGGAGTCCCGCAGCCGCAGGGCCTCCAGGCGGGTCAGCCGCGGGCCGATGCGCTCCAGGAACACCTTGCGGGGAATGCCGTGCTGGGCGGCGAAGCCCTCGGCGGCCGTGTAGGGCAGCTCGTACAGTGCGGTCTGCTCGTAGTGGGCACGGCGCCAGGTCTCCAGGAGCGGTGCCTCGTAGTGCTTGCGGGTCAGCGGCGCGAACATGAACGCCCCCAACTCCTCGGTGGCGAGCGCGAGATGGGCGTGGCGGAGGGCTCGCTTGAGGCCGCCGCGGTACTTCACGGCGTCGAACGCCGCGTCCGGTCGGGCGGACAGCCAGTCACGCATGATCGCGCGGGTGCGGCGGTTGTTCACCCGGGCCCGGCCCAGCGCGTCGAACAGTCCGTACACGCGCTGCGGCGGCAGGGCGGCCAGCCGGCCCGCTATCAACCGGCCCTCGCTGCGCCGCTGTTCGGCGGTGGCCTCCCCGCTCGTCTCCAGCAGGCGTCGGACGACGAGGACCGCGTTGTGGTCGTTGATGTCAAGGGCGAGAACCCCGGCGTACAGGTCACGGTAGTTCCCCAGCATGTACGCGTGGAGGAAGTCCAGGGACAGTCGCTGTTCGCCCGCGTCGCTGTGGAACTCGCGCTGGCCGGTGGAGGTGATCGCCGCGTTGACGAAGAGCAGGACGTCGTCGGCCGCGAGGAGGTCCCCGTACGAATCCATCCGGCTCTTCCCCCGTCCTCCCCCGTGGATGTGGACGCCGGCCGGGGAATGGGGGCACGAGCTGCGAATCATTGCTTCATAGGCAGGTTCCGGAAGTCGCGCCGGAGTCCCGCGGCCGGCTCCAGGACCGTAACAGAGCAGGCGACGAGGCCTCCACCGACTTTGGACAGGCGTCCACGCGCCCACCTGCAGGTGGGCGGGTCGCCGTACGAGCGCCACATCCGAGGAGCAACAGCCGAACGGTCCTTTCGGGGTTGTCCCGATGCGTGTCCGCCGAACTCCGTTGGGCCCCTCCCGACGACCTCCCGCGGCCCGACCGCCCTGTACGTCGAGCCGGGCGCACTGCCGCAAGCGGGCGGCGAGGGAACGAAGTTGACACCCCGGCGCGTTCCAGGGCGCCCGCGCATCCGGGAACACGGGTTCAGCGGCTGCGCAGGACGGTGAGCGCGGCTTCGAGGTCGGTCGACCGAGGGCGGTTGTAGGGCAGCCTGCCCAGGACGGCGGCCATGCCGCACGTGTCGGTGACCGCCGAGTAGACCAGGCCTCCCGCGATGCCGACGGCCAGGAGCTGGAAGGCGGGGTGCACGAGCAGGCCGAGGACGAGAGCCAGGAGCACCACCGTCCCGGCGGTGAAGCGCACCTGTCGCTCCATGCTCCAGCCGACGCGGGTGTCGCAGGCGGCCGGACGGTGCAGGTCGTGGCCGTCGGCGGCCCAGGCGCCGGTGCCGCCGGCGAGGGTGGCGGTCACGATGCCCTGCTCGGACAGCAGCTTGCAGGCGTTCCCGGAGCGAGCGCCGGAAGCGCACACTACGAGGACGTCACCACGTTCCGCGGCACGGCGTATCTCCGGCAGGGCACGGCGGACGTGGTCCAGGGGGATGTTGAGGGCACCGGGCAGATGGCCGGAGGCGTACTCGGCGGGTGTGCGCACGTCGATGACGGTGAGCTCGTGGAGCCGGGTGCGGGCCTCGTCGGTGGCGAGGGTGGCGGGGAGGGGAGAGTGGGACATGGCGGGTGTGATCCTTCATTGTCGACGGCGTCCCGAACCGGGACGTACAGTACCCCTAGGGGTATTGCCTGAGGAGTGATCGTGGAGCTGGAGCTTGAGGGTGCGGACCTGAAGGCCGTGCTGAACCGCCTGCGCCGTGCGCAGGGTCAGATCTCCGGCGTGATCCGGATGATCGAGGAGGGGCGCGACTGCGAGGACGTCGTCACGCAGCTCGCCGCCGCTTCGCGCGCTCTCGACCGCGCCGGTTTCGCGATCATCGCGACCGGCATGCAGCAGTGCATGACGGACATCGAGTCCGGCCGCAAGAACGGCGAGGACGCCCAGCAGATGCGCGCCCGCCTGGAGAAACTGTTCCTGTCCCTGGCATAGGGCCCGCCCGGGCCTGCCCGCCGCGGCGCGTCATGCCGTCGCGTCGATCAGCATGAAGGCGGCCACAGCCATCAGCACCAGGGCGAAGACCCGCTGCAACGTGTGCCCGGAGACCTTCGCGGCAAGCCGTTTCCCGTCCCAGGCTCCGAGGATCGCGGCCCCCGCGAAGGGGCCGACGACCGCCCAGTCCAGCCCGTCGGCCGTGCCGGTGCGCATCGCCAGCGCGGCCAGGGAGTTGACGGTGATGACCAGCAGGCTGGTGCCCACCGCGTAGCGCATCCGCATACCGAGCACCCCCACCAGCGCCGGTACGGCGAGGAAGCCGCCGCCGACGCCGAGGACTCCGGTGACCGCGCCGAGCCCCGCCCCGGCGACCGCGGCCCGGCCCGGCCGCACCGGCACCACCGTGTCCACCGCGCGCGGACGGCTCCGCAGCATGCGCAGGGCGGCCGCTCCCGCGACCACGCCGAAGGCCGCTGTCAGCACTACGGCCGGGATACGTCCGGCGAGCGCGCCGCCCAGCATCGCCGGGCCGATCCCGGCCGCCGCGAACAGCAGCCCGGTCCGCCAGCGGACGTGCCCGTCGCGGGCGTGCGCGGACATGGCGGTGGCCGAGGTGACGGCGACGATGACCAGGCTCGCGGTGGTGGCCGCGACCGGGGTGAAACCGAGCAGGTAGATCAGGGCGGGGACGGCGAGCACACTCCCCCCGCCGCCGAGCGCGCCGAGCGCCAGACCGATGACCGCGCCGGCGGCCAGGGCGAGTATGAGAGTGCTCACGCGACGGTGCCGTTCCCGCCGCTCGCGTCCACCACCGGCAGACCGGCTCCCGCCCAGTCCCGCATGCCGCCGATCACGTCCACGGCCTCCGCACCGCGCGCGGCGAGCAGTTCGGCCGCCTGCCGCGACCGGTTGCCCGAGCGGCAGATCACGACCAGGGGCCGCGCCTGCGCCCGGGCGGGCAGTCCGGCCCCGGCGGCCAGCGCCGAGAGGGACACGTGTACGGCTCGGGGCGCGTGCCCCGCCTGCCACTCGTAGGGCTCGCGCACGTCCAACAGCACGGCGTCGGTGGGGACTTCGGCGGGGGCGCCGTGTCCGGTGCGTGCGGCCGCCTCCTGGACGGTCACCCGGCCCGGGCCTCCCCGGCCTCGTCGGAGAATGCTCATCTCGGTTTCTCGCTCCTGTTTCCCTTGTCGGTACGGAAGATCGGCGGGGCCCGCGACGTGCGGAGCCGTCAGGCGGTCCGTACGGTGAGCCCGGCCTTCCCGGCCGCGTCGAAGGAGTCGTCCACGGCGACGACCTCGCGGCCGGCGGCGTCCAGCAGGGAGGCGGCGACAGCGGCGCGCATGCCGCCGGCGCAGTGCACCCACACCTGACCGGCGGGGACTTCGCCGAGGCGGCGGCGCAGGGCGTGGACCGGGATGTGGACCGAGCCCTCGATGTACCCGGCCGCCCGCTCGGAAGCACGCCGGACGTCGAGGACGCGGACGCCCTGCGCCGGATACCGGCGGGCGAGTTCGGCAAACGTGGCCCGCGGGAAGGAAGCCGGGGTCTCTCCCTCCCGGACCCAGCCGCCGGGGTCACCGGTCGCCGCCGCGGCGGGGCGGTCGATGCCCACGCGGACCAACTCACGCTGGGCGGCGGCCAGTTGCGCGGGCGACTCGGCCAGCAGCGTCACGGGCCTGCCCCACGGGATCAACCAGGCCAGATACGTGGCGAGTTGCCCCTCGGCCTCGAAGTTGAACGAGCCGGACACATGCCCTTCGGCGAAGGCGACACGGTTGCGCAGGTCCACCACCCACTCCCCCGCCGCCAGCCGGGCGGCTATCTCCTCGGCGTCGGCGACGGCGGGCGGGGTGAGGTCGACGGGCGCGGGTCCTGCGGCGTTGGCCGGGCCCATGTGCGTGTAGTAGGCGGGGATGTCGTCCAGACCGGCCAGCAGGCCGGCGACGAAGTCGTCCACGTTCCGGGTGAGGGCGTCGTTGGAGGCCTTCTCCTTGCCGATGGTCGTGTCGCTGCCCTGCGTCTGGGAGGAGGAGCAGAAGCTGCCGAAGCCGTGCGTGGGCAACACGGCCGTCTCGTCGGGCAGTTCGGCGGCCAGCCGGTGCGCCGAGGCGTGCTGGGCCCGGGCCAGGTGTTCCGTGAGACGTGGCTCCACGAGATCCGGGCGGCCGACGGTGCCGATCAGCAGTGAACCCCCGGTGAACACCGCGACCGCCGTGCCGTTCTCCTCCAGCACATAGGAGGTGTGGTGCGGAGTGTGGCCGGGCGTCGCGAGCGCGCGCAGGGTCAGTCCGGCCCCGGCGTCGATCTCCGTGCGGTCGCCGTCACGCACCGGCACGCGTGCGAAGGAGACGCGGGCCCCGGCCGGAACGAGGTAGGCGGCGCCGGTGAGCCGGGCGAGCTCCAGGCCGCCGGTGACGTAGTCGTTGTGGACGTGCGTCTCGACGACCAGTGAGATCCGCACCCCCCGGCGCGCCGCTGCCGCGATCACCTGGTCGACGTCGCGCGGCGGGTCGACGGCCACCGCCGTCCGCTCACCGCCCGCGAGGTAACTGCGGTTGCCGAGCCCTGACAGCTCGATCGTGTCGACGAAGAACACGAGGTACTCCCTTCCAGCGAAGAATTACCCCGGGGGGTATGTCTTCGACGGTAGCACGAGTACCCCCGGGGGTATTCTTGGAGCCGAGGGCAGCCCTGGAAACACCTCACAAGCACCGCTCGCGCGACGGGACACCCGTTCCGCGCCGCGCGAGCCGATCAGAAGGGCCACCGCCATGCGCTACGACCGCACCGTGCACCTCGACACCGACTTCGCCGCCACCGTCGGCCGCGTCCGCGAAGCCCTCGCCGCACAGGGCTTCGGCATCCTCACCGAGATCGACGTCACCGCCACGCTCAAGGCGAAGCTCGACCACGACATGGAGGACTACGTGATCCTCGGCGCCTGCAACCCGCCCCTGGCCCACCGCGCCCTGGACACCGACCGCGGCATCGGTCTGCTGCTGCCCTGCAACGTCGTCGTCCGCACCGACGGCGACCGCACCGCCGTACAGGCGCTCGACCCGAACACGATGGTCGCCCTCACCGGACTCGACGCCCTGCGCCCCGTCGCCGAGGAGGCCACCCGCCGCCTCGACGCCGCCCTCGCCTCCCTCACGGCAACCGACGCGGACGGCTGACATCGCGCCGGAACAGATCGCGAACCGAGCCACCCGGGCCGGAGGCACCGGCGGACCGGCTCAGGGAGCGAGGGAGAAGTAGCTCTCCTCCTCCTGGCTGAAGTACAGGCGGAGGACGGAGTGGAGCCCGTACAGGCAGGCGCGCAGGTCGTCGAGTTGTTCCGGTTTCAGGGCGCCCGCCTCGTCGGCCACGCGGAGGTGGGTGGTGATGCGGCGGGACAGACGGGCGATCTCGGTGTGGGCCCGGCTCATGGTCTCGGTGGTTTCCGGGCCGCCGAGTTGTCGGTTCAGCGCGGGGTACAACTGGTGTTCCTCCGCGTATTCGTGCGGCAGCACCCGGGTGGTGAGCAGCTGGTCGACGTGGCGCACGGCGGCCAGTGATCCCGGACCGTCCTGCGCGGAGAGCAGGCCGGCGGCCTCACGGATGGCGTCCAGGGCGTCCCGGAGGTCGTCGTGCTCGGCCGCGAAGCGGTGGATGAGGTCCTCGGCGTCCGGTTCGAGAGCGGTACCGGCGCCACGGGCCGGCAGCAGTGCGCGCAGGGCGTTGAGGATGACGGCGACGTCGATGGCTTCTTGAAGCAGGGCGCCGACGGCGGGCGACAGCCATCCGAGGAGGGCCGCGATCATGGCGAGCAGGGACATCACCATGCCGCCCGCGGCGCTCTGGACCGCGATCCGGCGGGCCCGTACGGCGATCTCCATGGCGTCGGCGAGGCGGTCGACCCGGTCGGTCGTGAGGATGATGTCGGCGGCTTCGGAGGTCGCGGTGGAGCCGCGGGCGCCCATGGCCACACCGATGTCTGCGGCGGCCAGCGCGGGCGCGTCGTTGACGCCGTCGCCCACCATGACGGTGACGGCCCGCGCGCGTTCCTCCTGTACCGCCGCGACCTTGTCGGCGGGGAGCTGACCGGCCCGGACGTCGTCGAGGCCCAGGACGGCCCCCACTTCACGGGCGGGTTCGGCGCGGTCCCCGGTCAGCATGAGGAGACGGGTCAGTCCCGCCGACCGCAGTCGGCGCACCGTGCGCGGGGCGTCGTGGCGCAGCGGGTCCTGGAGCAGGACGGCGCCGGCGAGGGCGTCGTCGACGGTGAGCCAGGCGATGGCGGCCCCGTCGAGAAGGGCCCGGTTGTCCACGGCATGGGCCCAGTCGGGGAGGGCCGTCTGCGGGAGGCCGGTCCTGCCGACACGGACGCGGAGGCCGTCCACCGCGCCGGAGGGGCCGCGCCCCGCTTCTTCCGTGGCGTCGACGGGCATCGACAGCGCGAGGCCCCGGGCCCGCGCCTCCCGGACGATCGCGTCGGCCAGCACATGCGCGGAGACCTGGTCGAGCGAGGCGGCCAGGCGCAGCACCTCGGACGGGGACCGCCCGGGGGCGGGGGCAACCGCCAGGACGTGCGGTCGGCCGACCGTCAGGGTGCCGGTCTTGTCGATCACCAGGGTGCGGGCCCGGCCCAGGCGCTCCGGCGCTCCGCCGTCCCGGACGATGACACCCCGGCGGGCCGCCCGCGACAGTCCCGAGACGATGGCGACCGGCGCGGCGAGCAGGAGCGGGCAGGGCGTCGCCACGACGAGGACGGCGACCGCGCGGACGGCGGACCCGCTCAGCAGCCAGGCGACACCGGCCAGCCCCAGCGACAGCGGTAGGAACCAGGCCGCGTACCGCTCCGCCAACCGCACGGTCGGCGCCCGTTCGGCGCCCGCGTGCTGAGCCAGCCGTACGATCTCCGCGTACGCGTCCTGGCCGGTGGCGCTCTTCCACGCGGCCGGCACGGGCACGGACACCCGTCTGGGCCCGCAACTGGTGCTGTACGCGGGCTGTCTGCTGACGGTCGTGGCCGCCGTGTGGTGGCGGCTGGTCCGGGCCGGAGCGACAGCGGTCCGGATCCGTCGGTGGGCGACGGCGGCTCTGGTGCTGGTGCCCGTGGCGCTGGTCGCGTTCCTGGCCGGCGGCCCCCTGCGGCCCGGCTGGGCGCACCGCGCCGGCGGCACCGCCCAGCCCCCTGCCTCGTCCACCGCCCCGGCGGTCCCCCATCAGTCGCCGACCCCACCGCACCAGTCCGACCAGCAAGCCGAACACGAGGGAGACGACGCCGAATGAACTCCGACACCGGGACCGTACTCGCCGGAGAACACTCGGCGACGGCCCCCAGCGGCCCCTACGGCGAACGCCTGCTCCACGGCTGGTACGACACCGGCCGGACCGCCGACCTGACGGAACACCTCGGCCGTTACGGCCCGGTCCCGCTGTCGTCGGCACGCAGCCGTGGGACGGCGATGCCGCTGGTGCGCGCCGTTGAGGAGGTCGGGCTCACCGGCCGGGGCGGCGGGGGTTTCCCCACCGGCCGCAAACTCCGTTCCGTGGCCGGGGCGAAGGGACCCGCCGTCGTCGTCGCCAACGGCATGGAGAGCGAACCTGCCAGCCACAAGGACGAGGTGCTGCTCTCGCTCGCCCCCCACCTCGTCCTGGACGGCGCGATGCTGGCGGCCGTCGCGGTCGGCGCGAACGTGGTGCATCTGTGCGTGCCGCGCACCCGGGCGACGCAGGCCGACCAACTCACCGCGGCGGTCGCCCAGCGGCGCCGCGCCCGGCTCGACCCGGTACCGGTGAAGGTCCACACACTGCCCCACCACTTCGTGTCCAGCGAGGAGACGTCCCTGGTGAGATGGCTCAACGGCGGCGACGCCCGCCCCCTGGCCACTCCGCCGCGCCCCTTCGAGAAGGGCGTCGGCAAACGGCCCACCCTGATCGGCAACGTGGAGACCCTGGTCCACCTCGCGCTGATCGCCCGCTACGGCCCCGCCTGGTTCCGCGAGAGCGGCAGTTCCCGGGCGCCGGGCACCACGCTCGTCACGGTCTCGGGCGCCGTGGCCCACCCCGGGGTCTACGAGATTCCGGCGGGCAGTCCGGTGCCCACGGCCCTGGCCCGCGCCGGTGGCCCTCAGGGCCCGCTCGGCGCCGTGCTCGCGGGCGGCTTCTTCGGCACCTGGATGCCGGTGCCGCTGAGCACCACGGCCCCGGAACGGGGCGCGGGCGTCCTGGTGGCGCTGCCCGAAGACAGCTGCGGGCTCGCCGGGACGGCGGCCGTGCTGGAGTACCTTGCCGCGCAGAGCGCCCGGCAGTGCGGGCCGTGCCGGTTCGGATTGCCGGCGGTCGCCGAGGACTTCGCCGCGCTCGCCCGGGGCACTGCGGACGCCCGGCGGATCGACGGGCTGCACCATCGCCTCGGGCTGCTTCCGGGGCGCGGCGCGTGCCGCCATCCCGACGGCGCGGCACGGCTGGCGGCCTCCGCGCTGCGGGTCTTCGCCGACGACGTCCGCCGGCACGTGCACACAGGACCGTGCCGCGCCGCGTACGCCCCCCTCGTCCTGCCCGTGCCGGTTCCACGGCCCCCCGAGGAGGAGGAATGGCGATGACCCGCCCCCAGGCCGAAGCCCGGGCCCACGTACTGGCCGTCGATTTCGCCGCCCGCGACGGACACGGCCTCTGCGCCGAACTGCTCCCCGAACTGGTCGGCCTGGACGAATGGGGCTACCCCGTGCTCCGCAGCTCCGCGGTCCCCGCCGAACTGCTCCCCCACGCCCGACGCGCGGTCGCCGCCTGCCCGGTGATGGCGCTCCGCCTCAACCGCGCACCCGCGCCTCCGCCCGAGCGGCCCCCGAGCCGCGGCACAGCCGCACAGCGCCCAACGGTGTCCCACTGACAGTCGGGATGGCGGCCTGTCATCCACACCTGGAGGGAACCAGCCGCGCATCACATCTGAAGTCGCGAAGCCCGGTGCCTCATCCGAGGAACGACAGTCGAACCACCCTGTCCGGATTGTCGCGGTTCGTGTCGACGAGACAGACCGACTGCCACGTCCCCAACTCCAGCCGCCCGCCCAGCACCGGCAGCGTCGCGTGCGGTGGTACGAAGGCGGGGAGGACGTGGTCGCGGCCGTGGCCGGGGCTGCCGTGGCGGTGCTGCCAGCGGTCGTCGGCGGGGAGGAGGGTGTGCAGCGCGGCGAGGAGGTCGTCGTCGCTGCCGGCGCCCGTTTCGAGGACCGCGACGCCCGCGGTGGCGTGCGGGACGAAGACGTTGAGGAGACCGTCACGGCCGGCCGCCACCTCCCGCAGGAAGGCCTCGCAGTCGCGGGTCAGATCCATGACCCGCTCCCGGGAGCCGGTGGCGACGTGCAGAACTCGGGTGGTGAAGGCAGCTGACATGTTTCCATCCTGGCCCATCCGTCGGGCCGCCCACCCGGTCGTCCGACCGACCCGTGATACGAGGGGTCCAGTCCGCGAGACACCGTTGACCGTGGCACGCCATCTGACCTAGTTTCGGCCGCATGTTGCGTTCAGTTCTGCTCACCACGCGCGGTCACATCGACCTGCTGCGGGTGGCCTCCGCCGCGTGTTGTCGCGGCTGCTGACGCCTTCTTCCGCCCCACCCCCTCACTTCCCGCACTCCGTCGCGCCCGCGCACACCGTCGTGACGCGGCGGCGTTGAGGCGTACTCCCTTCCTCACCGGACGCTCTCCCCACTCCGTGGAGCACCCATGAGCATCAGCCATGCCCCACCCGGCTCCTCCGGGCCCGACATTTCCCGTATATCCACATCGAAGACCGGCCCGGACGCACGCCCGGACGACCACGCGCCCGTCGATCTCGTCCCCCTCGTCCCCACCTCCTCCCGCCGCACTCGTGTCCCCCGCTGGCTGCGCCGCACCACCGGCCCGCTCGTGCTGCTCGCGCTGTGGCAACTCCTCAGCAGCACCGGCGCGTTGACCTCCGACGTGCTCGCCTCACCCGGGCGGATCGCGCACGTCGGCTGGGATCTGATCGACAGCGGTTCGCTGACCTCGGCCATGGTCACCTCGCTCCAGCGGGTCGCGATCGGACTGCTGCTCGGTACCGTCATCGGCACCGGACTCGCCCTGGTCTCCGGTCTGTTCAGGATCGGCGAGGACCTGGTCGACGCGCCCGTGCAGATGTTGCGGACTGTGCCCTTCGTGGGGCTGATCCCGCTGTTCATCATCTGGTTCGGCATCGGCGAGGCCCCGAAGGTCGCCATCATCACGCTCGGTGTGACCTTCCCGCTCTATCTCAACGTCTACGCCGGAATCCGGGGCGTGGACAGCCAGTTGATCGAGGCCGGAGAGTCGCTGGGGCTGTCCCGCTGGGGGCTGGTCCGGCATGTGGTGCTGCCTGGCGCGCTGCCCAACGCGATGACCGGACTGCGCTACTCCCTCGGCATCGCGTGGCTGGCGCTCGTGTTCGCCGAGCAGATCAACGCGGACGCCGGGATCGGCTTCCTCATGGTGCAGGCGCGGGACTTCCTCCAGACCGACGTGATCGTGGTCTGCCTGATCGTCTACGCCTTCCTCGGCCTGCTGGCCGACTTCGTCGTCCGAACCCTCGAAAGGCTGCTGCTGCAATGGCGACCGACGTTCACGGGCCGGTGACCGCACAGGCGGTTGCCGCGCAGGTGGCGGTGCGCGTCGAGGGACTGACCCGTTCCTTCGACGGCCGCCCCGTCATCGACAGGCTGCAACTCGACGTACGGCAGGGCGAGTTCGTGGCGCTGCTGGGCCGCAGCGGCTGCGGCAAGTCCACGCTGCTGCGCATTCTCGCCGGGCTGGACCGGGACATCGAGGGCACCGTCCTCGTGCCGCGCCGCAAGGCCGTCGCGTTCCAGGCGCCCCGGCTGATGCCGTGGAAGAAGGTGTGGCGCAATGTCCTGCTCGGACTGCCCGGCAAGCCCGAACGGGCCGTGGCGGAACAGGCGTTGGCCGAGGTCGGGCTCGGAGACCACGCCGACGCCTGGCCCAAGACGCTGTCCGGCGGTGAGGCCCAGCGCGCCTCGCTGGCCCGTGCCCTGGTCCGCGAGCCCGATCTGCTGCTGCTCGACGAGCCGTTCGGCGCACTCGACGCGCTCACCCGCATCAAGGCCCAGCGGCTGGTGGGCGAGCTGTGGCAACGGCGGGGCTGCGCCGTCCTGTTGGTCACCCACGACGTCGAGGAGGCCGTCCTGCTCGCCGACCGTGTCCTGGTGATGGACGACGGCGTCATCGCGCACGAGCAGCACATCGACCTCGACCGCCCGCGCGACATCACCGACCCCCGGTTCGCCGAACTCCGTGCCGGACTCCTGGAACGCCTGGGCGTCGACACAGCCGCCGAAGCCGCCTGAACTCCCCCCCACCCACCGCTCACTTGCACAGAACGGATCCCCCATGCGACGTCGCCTCGTCCCCGCCGCACTGCTCCTCCCCTTCGCCCTCCTGCTCACCGCCTGCGGTGGCAACTCGTCCGCCAGCACGGGGACCGGCACCGACGGCACGGGTTCGGTCACGCTCAACGTCGGTGACCAGAAGGGTGGTTCGGAGGCCATCCTGCGGGCCGCCGGTGAGCTCAAGAACCTCGACTACAAGATCAAGTGGTCCACGTTCACCTCCGGCCCGCCGCTCCTGGAGGCCGTCAACGCCAAGGCTGTCGACATCGGCGGCGTCGGCAACACCCCGCCGGTGTTCGCCGCGGGCGCGGGCTCGAAGATCAAGGTAGTGGCCGCCTGGCACGGCAACTCCGAGGGCGAGGCCATCCTCGTGCCGAAGGACTCCAAGCTGACGAGCCCCGAGCAGCTCAAGGGCAAGTCCATCGCCGTGGCGCAGGGTTCCTCCGCGCACTACCAGCTGATCGCCTCCCTCAAGGCGGCCGGGCTCACCCTGAGCGACGTCAAGGTCAAGTACCTCCAGCCGGCCGACGCGCTGGCCGCGTTCACCAGCGGCAAGGTGGACGCGTGGACGGTGTGGGACCCGTACACCTCGCAGGTCCTCGAAGCGAAGCAGGGCCGCATCCTGACGACCGGGCAGGGCCTGGTCAACGGCCTCAACTTCCAGGTGGCGGCACCCTCCGCTCTCAAAGACAGCAAGAAAGCCGCCGCCATCAAGGACTACCTGGAGCGGCTGCGGCGCGCCCAGGACTGGGTCTACGACCACCCCGACGCATGGGCCAAGGTGTGGGCGAAGGACACCGGGCTGCCGTACGCGGTGGCGCTGGCCTCGGTGCAGCGCACCAACGCCTCCCGGATCGCGGTCGCCGTGGACAAGCCGCTGATCGCCTCGGAGCAGGCGATCGCGGACCAGTTCACCGCGTTGAAGCTGATCCCCTCCAAGGTCGACTTCGCCCAGTTCGTCGACACCCGTTTCAACGGCGGCCTGCCGGTCTCGACGACCGCGCCGCGCGTCTACAAGGAGAAGTGACATGACGGTCCGTCTCCACTGGTTCCTGCCGACCGGCGGCGACGGCCGTACCCTCGTCGACCGGCACGCCTACGGACCCAACCGCGCGGGGTCGGTCCGCGGGGTGCGTCCGCCGGACCTCGAGTACCTGACCCAAATCGCCAAGGCGGCCGAGCAGTTGGGCTTCGAGGCGGTGCTCACGCCGACCGGCACCTGGTGCGAGGACGCCTGGCTGACCACCGTCGCGCTCGCGCAGCACACCGAGCGGCTGAAGTTCCTGGTGGCGTTCCGGCCGGGGGTGATCTCGCCGACGCTGGCCGCGCAGATGGCGGCGACCTATCAACGCCTCACGCACGGGCGGCTGTTGCTCAATGTCGTCACCGGCGGCGACTCCGCCGAGCAGCGACGCTTCGGCGACCATCTCGACCACGACCGGCGGTACGCGCGCACGGAGGAGTTCCTGTCGGTCGTACGAGGGGTGTGGCGAGGCGAGCCGTACGACTTCGACGGTGTCCACTACCAGGTCGAGGGCGGGCTCACCGCGCTGCCGCCCGATCCGGTGCCGCAGGTGTTCTTCGGTGGTTCGTCGGCGGCGGCCGGGCCGGTCGCCGCCCGGCATGCGGACGTGTATCTCACCTGGGGAGAACCGCCCGCGCAGGTCAAGGAAAAGATCGACTGGATTCGCGGGCTCGCCGAGCCGGAGGGGCGGGACGTGCGGTTCGGGGTGCGGCTGCACACGATCTCGCGCGACTCGTCGGCCGAGGCGTGGGCGACCGCGAACCGGCTGCTCGACGACCTCGACGCGGACACCATCGCGGCGGCCCAGACGGCGCTCGGGCGCAGCGAGTCGGTGGGCCAACAGCGGATGCTGGCGCTGCACGGCGGCTCGCGCGACGAGCTGGAGATCCATCCGAACCTGTGGGTGGGCGTCGGTCTCGTCCGGGGCGGCGCGGGCACCGCGCTCGTGGGCAGCCACGCCGAGGTCGCCGATCTGATCGAGGAGTACCACGCGTTGGGTGTCGAGCACTTCGTGCTGTCCGGGTATCCGCATCTGGAGGAGGCGTACTGGTTCGGGGAGGGCGTTATTCCCGAGCTGGCGGCGCGCGGTCTTGTCGAGGGGCCGGCGCGGGCGGGTGTGCCGTTCCTGGTGGGCAGCGGGCGCTGAGCGCGCGGGAAGATCCACGGCCCCGGGGCTGTTCGTAGAAGCGTGAACAACACCCGTGAGGTCGACGTGGTCGTCATAGGCGCCGGGCAGGCAGGACTGGCCGGCGCCTATCACCTGCGGCGCAGCGGTTTCGAGCCGGAGCGCGACTTCGTGGTGCTGGACCACGCGCCAGCGCCGGGCGGCGCCTGGCAGTTCCGGTGGCCGTCGCTGACGTACGGCAAGGTGCACGGGATGCACGCGCTGCCGGGCATGGAACTCACCGACGCCGACCCGTCCCGCCCGTCCGCCGAGGTCGTCGCCGAGTACTTCACTGCCTACGAGCGCGCCTTCGACCTGCGGGTACGGCGGCCGGTGGACGTGAGGGCGGTACGGGAGGGCGAGGGCGGACGGCTGCTCGTGGAGACGTCGGACGGCACGTGGTCGACGCGGGCGCTGATCAACGCGACCGGTACCTGGGACCGGCCGTTCTGGCCGCGCTATCCGGGCCAGGAGACCTTCCGGGGGCGGCAGTTGCACACCGCGCAGTACCCGGGGCCCGAGGAGTTCGCCGGGCTGCGGGTGGTCGTGGTGGGCGGGGGCGCGTCCGGTACGCAGCATCTGATGGAGCTGGCCCCGTACGCGGCGGCGACGACATGGGTGACCCGGCGTCCGCCGGTCTTCCGCGAGGGTCCGTTCACCGAGGACGTGGGGCGGGCGGCCGTCGCGCTGGTGGAGGAGCGGGTACGGCAGGGGCTGCCGCCCAGGAGCGTCGTCTCCGTCACCGGGCTGCCGCTGAACGACGCGATCCGGCAGGCCATCGCGGACGGGGTCCTGGACCGGCAGCCGATGTTCGACCGGATCACGCCGGACGGCGTGGACTGGGACGACGGCCGGCATGTGGACGCCGATGTCATCCTGTGGGCCACCGGGTTCCGGGCGGCGATCGACCACCTGGCACCGCTGAAACTGCGCGGCCCCGGCGGCGGCATCCGCCTCGACGGCACCCGGGTGGCCGCGGATCCGCGCATCCATCTCGTCGGCTACGGACCGTCAGCGAGCACCATCGGCGCCAACCGCGCGGGACGTGCGGCCGTACGGGACATCAGACGGCTGTTGGCCGGGGAACCGGTCGCGGTCTGAGGCCGCCCTCCGGAGGGGATGCTTCGTTTCGCCGGGACCTCAGGCGGCCGTCGGCCGGGAAGCCGGTCGCCGCCCGAGGTCGTCCGGGCCGGTCACTTCGCGGGCTGCGAACTACCGCTTTTCTGGGCCGCGTTGAACTCGGCCACGTTGCGCTGGTGTTCCTCGTAGGTGGCCGCGAAGCGGGTGTCGCCGGGCTTGACCGTGACGAAATAGAGCCAGTCGCCCGGGGGCGGGTTGATCGCGGCGCGCATCGCGTCCTCGCCCGGGTTGTCGATCGGGGTGGGCGGCAGGCCCATGCGCTGGTAGGAGTTGTAGGGGCTGTCGATCCGGGTGTCGTTCGCGGTCATCCTCAACGTGGTGCGGTTGAGGGCGTAGTTGATGGTCGAGTCCATCTGGAGCGGCATCCCGCGTTCGAGGCGGTTGAAGATGACCCGGGCCACCTTCCCCATGTCGGCCTTGGACACCGCTTCCGCCTGCACGATGCTCGCGATGGTGACCGCCTGGTAGACGTTCATCGCGTTGCGCTGGGCGCCGGCGGCGACCGGGGCACCGTTGAACTTCCGGCTCGCGGTGTTGACCATGAACGACAGCAGCGACTCCGGCGTGGCCTTCTCCTTCAGCGGATAGGTCGCCGGGAAGAGATAGCCCTCGGGGTTGCCCTCCGCGTCGCTCGGCAGCTTGAGGCCTGCCTTCGGGATGGACTTCTTGGTGGTGCCGGCCGGAAGCGCGAGGGCCTTGTCGACGGCGTCGTAGATCTGGCCCGAGCGCCAGCCCTCGGGGATCACCAGGGAGGTGGGGCGTGCGTCGCCTTCGTCCTCCAGGCCGAGCAGTGGCACCGCCACGGCGGTGCCGGCCACGACGGCCCCGGTCGCGATGAGGGCGACCCGGCCCCGGCGGGTCAGTCGAATCGTGCTCCGTGGCGGAGTGTTCATCTGCATGCGGGCACGGTAACCCGCATATCGTCACAATCCCGGCATATCTTCAGCTTGTCGGTTCCAGTTGGGCATCCCGGCGTACGAGGGCCGCGTACCGCCCGTCCAGTTCCAGCAGTTCTTCGTGCGTGCCCCGTTCCGCCACGTGCCCGGAGTCGAGGACCACGATCTGGTCGGCGCTGCGGATGGTGGACAGGCGGTGGGCGATGGTGAGCGTGGTGCGGTTGGCCGACAGGGCGTCGATGGCGTCCTGGACGGCGGCTTCGGTGCGGTTGTCGAGGGCGCTGGTCGCCTCGTCGAGGATGAGGACCGGCGGGTCGCGCAGGATCGTGCGCGCGATGGCCAGCCGCTGCTTCTCGCCGCCGGAGAACCGGTGGCCGCGCTCGCCGACGACCGTGTCGTACCCGTCCGGCAGGCCCGCTATGTGGTCGTGGATCTGCGCCGCGCGTGCCGCCGCGTGCAGCTCCTCGTCGGTGGCGTCCGGCTTCGCGAAGCGGAGGTTGTCTGCGACCGTGGCGTGGAAGAGGTACGTCTCCTGGGAGACGACGCCGACGGCACGCGCGAGCGTGTCGAAGTCCAGGTCGCGGACATCGACCCCGTCGAGGGTGACGCGGCCGCCCGTCACGTCGTAGAGCCGGGGCGCGAGATAGCCGAGGGTCGACTTCCCGGCGCCGGTCGGGCCGACGATCGCGAGGCTGTTGCCGGCCGGGACGGTGATGTCGATGCCGTCGAGGATCGCGCCGCTCTTGTCGTCGTAGTGGAACTCGACGTCCTCGAAGGCGACTTCGCCCTTGATGCTGTCCAGGTGGACCGGGTTCTCGCGCTCGGTGATGTCGATCGGGAGGTCGAGGTACTCGAAGATGCGCGCGAAGAGAGCCAGCGAGGTCTGGATCTGGACGCCGGTCGACAGCAGGCTGACGGCCGGGCGGAACAGGCCCTGCTGGAGCGAGACGAAGGCGACGATGGTGCCGATCGAGACGTCCGGGCCGCCCATCTGGAGGGCGATTCCGGCGGTCCAGTAGATGACGGCGGGCATCGCGGCCATGACGATCGAGATGACGGCCATGCGCCAGCGCCCGGCCATGTTCGACCGGACTTCGAGGTCGACCAGGCCCTCGGACTCCTCGGAGAAGGACTGGGTGAGCGAGTCGGAGCGGCCCATTGTGCGGCCGAGCAGGATGCCGCTGACGGACAGCGACTCGGTGACCGTGGCGGCCATCGCGGCCATCTGCTTCTGCCGCTGGGTGGCGATCTTCTTGCGTTCGTTGCCGACCCGGCGGCTGATCCACACGAAGACCGGGAGCAGCAGCAGCGAGACGACGGTGAGCCGCCAGTCCAGGGCGATCATCGCGATGATCGTGGCGACCACGCTGGTCAGGTTGGAGACCAGGGAGGTGGCCGTGGAGGTGACGGTGGCCTGCATGCCGCCGATGTCGTTGGCTATGCGGGACTGGACCTCGCCGGTGCGGGTCCGGGTGAAGAAGGCGAGCGACATGCGCTGCAGGCGGCCGTAGACCGCTGTGCGCAGGTCGTGCATGACGCGCTGGCCGACCGTGGTGGAGATCAGGGTCTGCAGCACGCCGAAGATGCTGGTCAGGACGGCGCTCAGGATCATGCCGAGCGCCAGCAGGCTCAGCAGTCCGGTGCGGCCCTGCGGGATGGCGACGTCCAGCGTCTCCTTCAGCAGGAACGGGGTCGCCACGGTGACCAGGGACGCGGCGCCGACCAGGAGGCCGACGACCGTGAGCCGGGCGCGGTAGGGCTTGAAGAGCTTGAGGATGCGGCGCACCTGCCGGGGTTGGTCGGTCGAGGTGCCGGGGGACGGTGTCCAGTTGATGTCGTCGCGGGGCATGGTCTCCTACGGAGGGTGAGGCGATCAGGACTGGTCAGGAGCTCGGATCTCGTGGAGCGATGAGATCTCGTGGAGCATAGCTCATTGTTACCTATACTCACAATGAACCAGGTCCTGATATTGTTCCCGCATGACCACCCCCGATTCCGACGGCCTCCTCGCGGAGCAGCTGCTGCGGCTCACCCGCCGGGTGCACCGCATCCAGAAGCGCCATCTGGAGCAGCGCGACCTCGGCATCACCCCGGCCCAGTCCCGGCTGCTGCGCACCCTCGCGCACTTCGGCTCGCCGCCCCGCATGGCCGACCTCGCCGAGCGCCTCGAGGTGGTACCGCGCGCCGTGACGACACTGGTCGACGGCCTGGAGGCAAGCGGCAAAGTACGGCGGGTGCCCGACCCGTCCAACCGGCGGGTCATCCGGATCGAGATCACGGACGACGGCCGCAAGGCGCTCAGCGAGCTGCGCAGCGCCCGGCGGGGCGCCGCGGACGAGATCCTCGCGCCGCTCACGAATGTGGAGCGCGAGGTGCTGCGGACCCTGCTGGACACGCTGGTGGACGGAGCGCCCGGCGCCCATGAGGAGCACGGGCGGACCTGCTGACCACCTGCGGTCGCCACGGCGTCACTCCGGCCAGTCCGAGTCCTTGATCCTCTCGACGAAGTCGCCGCGCACGAAGCCCGGTACGAAGTGGGCCAGTACGTCCGCCTTGATGTTGCCGAAGGTGGTCTCGGGGCGGTCCTTGATGCCCTCGGTGAAGGCGGCGAGGATCCCGTTCTTGAAGTCCGGGCGGGGATGCGCCGCCACGACGGCCGCGCGCTGCTCGTCGGGGACGGCGTCGTAGCCGATGCCCACGACGTCCAGTGACACACCCCGGTTGACCAGAGCGATCTCGGCCGCCATGTGCAGCGGGATCTCCTGGGTGGTGTGCAGGGCGATACTCGTCCAGACCCGGTCGGCCGGCTCACCGCTGATGCCGTGCGTGTGCAGGAACCGGCGGGCCTCGTCGGCGCCGTCGATCTCGAAGCGCTGGTCGGTGCGGCGGAACTTCTCGGTGAGCCCGAGGTCGTGGAACATCGCGGCCACATAGAGCAGTTCGGGGTCGTAGCGGATGCCCTGCTCCCGGCCGCGCAGGGCACCCCACAGGAACACCCGCCGGGAGTGGTCGAAGAGCAACGGCGACGCGGCCTCGCGCACCAGCTCGGTCGCCTCCCGCGCCAGAGCACTGTCCGGGACCGTCACGCCTGCGATCACTTCACTCATCGTTCTTCCCTCTCCTCGATGGCCTGTGCCTCCAGGATCTTCGGCGCAGTACCCTCGGACCATGTCCTCAGAGCCACGAAAACCACGGATTCGGACATGACGGCGGTCCCGGCCCCGCGGGTCGGCTTCATCGTCTTCGACGGTGTGACCATGCTCGACGTCAGCGGCCCGGCCGAGGTGCTGCACCAGTCGGGCAAACTCGGCCATCCCTACGAGCTGGTGCTGGTCTCTCCGCACGGCGGCCCGGTCACCACCGCCAACGGACTGGCCCTGACCGGCACGGTGACCGCGGCCGACGCCGGCCCGGTCGACACGGTGGTGGTCGCCGGGGGCGACCTGCTGGCCCAACACCCCGCCGAGGAAGGGTTGTTGAGTACGACCCGCGCCCTCACCGACCATGCGGCGCGGGTCACGTCCGTCTGCACGGGCGCCTTCGTCCTCGCCGAACTCGGCCTGCTCGACGGCCGTTCGGCCACGACCCACTGGCGGCAGGCCGCGACACTGGCCCGCCGCTACCCCCGGGTGCGCGTCGAACCGGACGCCATCCACGTCCGCGACGGCCGCTTCGTCACCTCGGCGGGCATCAGCGCCGGGATCGACCTGGCGCTCGCCCTCGTGGAGGACGACCACGGCGCGGCCGTGGCCCGGGACATCGCACGCGAGCTGGTCGTCTTCATGCAACGCCCGGGCGGACAGTCGCAGTTCTCCGCGGCGACCACCACCCCGCCACCGCGCACCGATCCCCTACGGTCGCTGATCGCCTCCGTGCTGGCCGACCCCGCCGCCGACCACAGCCTGCCCGCCATGGCGGCGACCGCGGCCGTCAGCACCCGGCACCTGACCCGGCTCTTCCGCACCGAACTCGGGACCACACCCGCCCGCTGGGTGGAACGGGTCCGTCTCGACCGCGCCCAGCACCTGCTCCTCGAAGGCCACAACGTCACCTCCGCGGCACACCACAGCGGGCTCGGCACCGACGAGACCCTCCGCCGCGCCTTCGCCCGCCATCTGGACACCACACCGACGCACTACCGCGGCCGCTTCGCGAGCACGCGCGGGCAGCCGTCAACGCCATGAGTCGCCGGCGGCACTTCACCTCTCCGTCGACGGCAGGCCGTTCAGCAACGCCGTGAGGATGCGGGTCAGTTGGGGCTCGATGTCGACCAGCGCGTGCGCCAACTCGGGATGGGTTTCGTAGAGCGTGCGGAGCCGGGTACCGGGAGCGGCCATCTGGAGGAGCGCCCCGGCCATGCTCGTGGCCGTGGCGATCACATCCACGGCGGCACGCTCGGTGATCGCGAGCAGTCGGCACAACTCGACCGCCACGGCGGCGACTTCACCGAGTACGACGGTCTTGAACGCGTACACGGACTCCAGCGACACATTGCGCTCCAGGTTCAACGGCGCCTGAGCGAGCAGGTCGCAGAAGAACGGTCGCGCGACGAGTGACTGCGCGATGACGGCCGCGATCGCGCCGCGATCCCTGTCGGCGACTTCGGTGACGTCGGTGACGTCGGTGAATTCACTCAGCCGTGCGCGGAGCGCTCCCGACCAGTCCTCCCAGCCCTCGGCGGTCAGCGCCAGGAAGATCTGCTCCCGCGTCTCGAAGTAACGCAGCATGGCGGACTTGTGCATGCCCACGGCCGCGGCGATGTCGGTGAGCGTGACCTCGCGCACGCTGCGGTCGGCGCCGAGCGCCCGGGCGGCATCGAGAATCGCCCGTTCGCGCTGCTGCTTGGCTGCGGCGCTGCGGGCTCGTTGCGGGCTGGGCGTGCTCATGACGCAGAGCATAGCGCAACCCGGTTGCACTAATAACGAAACGGTGTTTTGCTAGACCCATGACGCAGACATGGTTCATCACCGGTTCATCGCGCGGCTTCGGCCGCAACCTCACCGTCGCGGCCCTGGAGGACGGCGACCGGGTCGTCGCCACGGCACGCAAGCCGGAGCAGTTGGACGACCTGGTGAAGGAGTACGGCGACCGCGTACTGCCCGTCGCGCTCGACGTCACCGACCGGACAGCCGCAACAGCCGCCCTCCAAGCCGGAGTCGACCGTTTCGGCCGCATCGACGTGGTCGTGAACAACGCCGGATACGCCAACCTCTCCCCGGTCGAGACGACCCCCGAGGAGGACTTCCGCCGCCAGTTCGACACGAACTTCTGGGGGGTCTACAACGTCTCGACGGCAGCGCTCCCGATCCTCAAGGCACAGCGCGCGGGCACGGTCGTGCAGTTCTCGTCCGTCGGCGGCCGGGTAGGCGGCACGCCCGGACTCGGGTCGTACCAGGCGGCGAAGTTCGCGGTCGACGGCTTCACCCGCGTGCTCGCGGCCGAGACCGCGCCGTTCGGCATCAGGTACCTCGTCGTGGAACCGGGCGGCTTCGCGACGGACTGGTCCGGGTCGTCGATGCAGGTCCCGGAAGTGCCGCCGGAGTACGACGAGACCGTCGGCGCGCGGATCCGCCTCTTCGACAGTCCGGTGGTCACCGCGGGCGACCCGAAGCGCGCCGGGGAGATCCTGGTCCGGATCGTCAAGCAGCCGACCCTGCCCTCCCACCTCCTCCTGGGCGCCTTCGCCGTGGAGCTCGCGCAGAACTACTCACGCGACCAGATCGCACAGGCGGCGGCCTGGGAGCGGGTGAGCCGGTCGGCCGACTTCGACCAGCCCTACCCGGCGGACCTCGTCGACCACGCATAGAAGAACGGGCCGCGACCCCCCGCCACATGGGCGGATCAGGAGCCGCGACCCGTCACGACAGGGCTCAACTGGCCTCGGAGGCCGGTTCCTTGACGAGCTGCGGGGGGATCTCGGCGACCGCGTCCGCGTCCGCGTCCACACCGTCCCCTACGACATCGTCTTCTACGACCGTGATCTCGCCGTCGAGGACCTTCTTGGCCCGCTCGATGTCCAGTGCGCCCTCCCAGCGGGAGACCGCGAAGACGGCGACGCAGTTGCCGAGGAGGTTGGTGACGACGCGCATCGAGTCCATGATGCGGTCCACGCCGAGGAGCAGGGCGACCGCGCCGGCCGGGATCGCGCCCAGCGAGGAGGCCGTCGCGGACAGGGCGAGGAAGGCCGAACCGGGGATTCCGGCCATGCCCTTGCTGGTGAGCATGAGCACCAGGATCACGGTGATCTGCTGGCCGAGACTGAGGTCGACGCCGACGGCCTGGGCGATGAACAGGGTGCCGATGGACAGGTAGAGGGAGGCGCCGTCGAGGTTGAAGGAGTACCCGGTGGGCAGCACCAGGCCCACCGCGTCGTCCCGGGCACCGGCCTTGCGCAGCTTCTGCATCACGCGCGGCATGACGGACTCGGTGGAGGCGGTGCCGAGCGCGAGGAGCATCTCCTCGCGGATGTAGCGGAGGAACTTCCAGAGACTGAGCCCGGTGACCATGCGCAGGGCCACGGCGAGCAGCGCGACGAAGAGCGCGGCGGCGACGTAGCAGAGGATGATCAGCTTGGCGTAGGTCTTGATCACGCCGAGCCCGTACTGACCGACGAGGACGGCCATCGCGCCGAACACGGCGAGCGGGGCCAGCCGCATCACGAAGCCGACGATCGCGAAGATGATCTCCTGGGCCTGCTCGATCGCGGGCAGCACCTGCGGCACCTTCGTGTGGCCGAGGTGGAGCAGCGCGGCGCCCACCAGGCAGGCCAGGATGAGGACTTGGAGCAGGGAGTTCTCGGCGAAGGCGCCGATGAAGCTGGTGGGCAGCGCGTTGACGATGAACTCGGTCGTCGAGGGCAGCGCGGCACCGCCCGTCTTCGCGTCCACCGCCGAGGTGTTGAGGGTGGACGGGTCGACATGCATCCCGGAGCCGGGCTGGACGACGTTGGCGAGGACCAGGCCGATGATCAGCGCCGCGGTGGACGCGACCTCGAACCAGATCAGCGCCTTGAGGCCGATCCGCCCGAAGGCCTTGAGGTCACCGGCCTTGGCGATGCCCACGACGACCACACAGAACACGAGCGGCGAGATGATCGTCTTGATGAGCCGGGTGAATCCGTCGCCGAGGGGCTGGAAGTCCGTGGCCACGTCCGGCCACAGCTTTCCGACGAGGATTCCGAGGACGAGCGCGCAGGCGACCTGCGCGAAGAGAGAGGTACGCAATATGCGTGCGACGCGTCGCGGCAGGGACGGGACGGACGGCGGCACGGGCACTCCTTGGAGGGGGGACGGTCGTTCGCGGAAGTCGAGTGGGGTGACTTCTGCGATACGGAAAGCGGCTTCCAAGTGGACACTTTGGAGCCGTTGTTGATCCCCCGGAAAACCTCCGTGTGACAGCCGTGTAAATCACGAACCCGAGTGACGCGTCGCACGCATGCCGGCTCAGCAGCCGCTGCGGTCCTCGGTCAGCACCCCCTGCGCGGTCGCCAGCGAACGGTCGTAGCAGCCGCCCGACCCGTACAGCCGGTAGCGCTCGCTCGACGTCCCGACGGCATGTCGCTGATCACGCGGCACGCCGAGTGTGTACGTCGCGTCCCCGCTGTAGGTGTCGTCGAGCCGCGACCATCCGGTCCGCCGTCCGTCCCGCGTGTCGACGACCGCCGCCCGGTCGCCGAGCGTGAGAACGGTACGCAGCCGGTCGTCCGTCCCGATCGTCGTCGCGCCGTTCATCGTGTACGTCCGATGGGTGGCCGTCGTCCGGGCCGGTCCCCGTCCGTCGACGGTCACGGACTCGTCGTCCGTCCAGGTCGCGTCGAGCCCGTCCATGTTCTCGCCGTCGATCCAGCGGTGCACGGAGGTGTTCGTGAGCTTCCGGTCGACAGTGGTCGCCACCCGTCCGTGCGAGGTGTCGACGTAACCGGCGACGGTCAGCCGATGGCCCGCGTCGGTGTCCACGCGTTCCTCCGAACCGGGCGTGTACGTCGAGGAGTTGGCGAGCTCGCCGGCCCGGTCGAGGGTGAGGTTTCCGGTGACGTGGGCGCGGTGCGCGTCCTGCCAGACGAGCACGTTCACCGGCGCGCTCCAACCGCTCTGCCCCTCGGGCACGTCCACGACGGAGACGTCGACATGGTGCGGCCGGCCGTCGTTGAGCAGCCCGGCGAAGGGTGTGAGGTCGTATTCGATCGGCTTCACGTCGAAGGCACGCGGGCCCGGAATGACGTACCAGAGGAAGGGGTCGGACCAGCCGCCGGTCCACACGTTCGGGAACGGCGCGGCGATGCCAGCGAGTTGGCCGTCGACCTTGATCTGCACCTCGCGGTAGGGGCCCTTGTCGGCCTGGCAGGAGTACGGCGCCGAGTCGGGCACCGCGAGATACCAGAACTCCTCACAGCCGCCGCCGGATCCGGTGGCGTAGACCTCGGCGATGATGCGTTCGCTGTTGCGCGGGGTGGTGACGGTCGAGTCGGTGCCGAGGGTGAGGACACGGTCGGGGGTCTGCGCCGGCGCGGGTCTGCCCTCGTAGAACGTCAGCGTGGCCTTGACTCCGATGACTCCGGTGTAGGTGTCGTCGACGACGTTGCCGATGAGCATCTCGACGTTCTGCGTGCCGCGGAAGGTGGCGCTGTAGCGGGTGACGTCCTTCTCGACGGACCACGCGATGCCGTCGGGCGACGGTTCAGGTGTCGAGGTGCGCAGGATCTCGACCCCGCCGACATGCAGATAGCCGAGCCGGTCGTACTGGCGCCCCTTGACCGTGCCGTCGAGACGGAGCACGACCTTGCTCCAGTGGGCACCGCAGCCCTTGGGCGGTGTGTAGGTCCCCTGGTACGGGGTGAAGTCGCGGAACTCGGTGTCGGCGAGGGTGACTTGGCAGGACTTCGTGGCGGGCTTGGCGATGGGCGGGGCCGCGGTGAGGGGATCGTGCCAGTCGGTGCCGAACTCTGCGGGGACATCGGCCGATTGGGCCTTGGCTTCGGTCGCCTGCGCGGGGCTCACACCTAGCAGGGTGCTCGCCAGGAGGGTCGCCCCGGCGAGCATGGACATGACTATCCGGTTTCTCATGGGGCGTGTTCTACCCCTTGAGGTCCGCCCTGTCCCCCATCAGCACCACGGGATGCCGCTCGGGGTCGAGCGTGCGCAGCAGGTACTCCATCGCCTCCTTGGGCAGGCTGACGCAGGCCGACGTACCGCTGCCGTGGTCCAGATGCAGCCAGATCCCGCCGCCCTTGTCCTCGCCCTCCGGCTGCTCCGCGTCGTCGGGCGGGGTGCCGGGGACGCGGTTGTAGTCGATGGCGATGACGTAGTCGAAGTCGTGCCAGTGCGACTCGTCCCAGTCGCGCGGTGCCTCGTAGGACTCGTCCTGGCTGTACGGGAGTGCCGTGCCCGGGTCGTCGAGCACACCGCCCGCGGCGGTCAGCGTGAACACGCCGACAGGGCTGCGCTGATCGTCGAGATGGTGGTCGAGGGTCCAGCCCTTCTTGCCGTTGTGCGCGGGCCAGCTGTGGGTCCGGTCCCAGGTGGAGCCGTGCTTCGTGAACAGCACGGCGGTGGAGTACGGGGAGTCCCTGCCGTCTCCGTAGACCGCGAGGACCTGGCGGGTGTCGGCGGGGAGGTCCCGGTGGAGCCGGTCACCGACGTCCGGGATGCGGGTCGGGGCGGCGACTGCTTTTCGCGGGTGGGCCGCCCGGGGCCCCGGTCTCCCCTCCCGGCCGCCGGCGTGTTTTGTGTCCGTGTTTCCGCACGCGGACAGGGTCGTCATCGTCAGGAGGGAACCGAGAGCCGCCATCGCGACCATCGCACGTCGTGTGCCGCCACTCTGCATCGGCCCATGGTCACATCGCGTTCGGTGACATTGCGTGAGGTCACGGACATCTCGTCACGGATGGGTGAACGCCGGTTCCGGCCCCCGGCGGGGAAAACCGCTTGCTTCCGACCACGCTGCGAGGCGAACCTTTCACGGTTTGCTGCCGCACTCCGCGGTTCCTTCCGCCGCCCCGACCAGAGCCACTGGGACGTCATGCAGATTCAAGACCTTCCGTATCCCGACCCGGGTGTGCCGGACGCCCGCTCGGGGCCCCGCTTCCTGTGGTGGCTCGGCCGGAACCAGCTCGGCGGACAGTTCAAGTCGCTCGCCTGGGGACTGCTGCACTTCGTGTCCGTCTGCGCGCTGCCGTTCTGCGTGGGACTCGCCGTCCAGGCCGTGGTCGACCGCTCCGGCAGCCGGCTCGCCCTGACCGGTGGGCTGATGGCGCTGTGCGGTGCGGGTATCGCCGTGGGCGACACCTTCCTGCACCGGGCCGCCGTCACCAACTGGATCACGGCCGCCGCCCGCGTCCAGCAACTGCTGGCCCGCCAGGCCGCCCATCTCGGCTCGGCGCTGACCCGGCGGGTCGCGGCCGGTGAGGTCGTGGCCGTGTCCACGGGGGACGTCGAGAAGATCGGCTGGTTCGTCGAGGCGCTGTCCCGCTTCCTGGCTGCCGCGCTGACGGTCGTCATCGTGTGCGTCGGCCTGTTCGTGTACCAACCGGCCCTCGGTGTCGTCGTCGCCGTGGGCATGCCCGTGCTGGCGGTCTCCGTGCTGCCGCTGCTGCCCCGCGCCACCCGGCGCGCGGACGTGCAGCGCGAGAAGGCGGGACGCGCCACCGAGCTGGCCTCCGACACCGTCGCCGGACTGCGGGTGCTGCGCGGCATCGGCGGTGAGGAACTGTTCCTCGACCGCTACCGCCGTGCCTCCCAGGAGGTGCGCCAGGCTGCGGTGCGCAGTGCCCGGATGTGGTCGCTGATCTCGGCGATCCAGGTGCTGCTGCCGGGTCTGCTGCTGATCGTCGTCGTCTGGCACGGTGTGCATCTGGCCCGCGAGGGCCGGATCACGGTGGGTGACCTGGTCACCGTCTACAGCGCGGTGATGGTCATGTCCTACCCGCTGCGGCACTTCGAGGAGATCGCCATGGCGTACTCCTTCTCCCGTCCCTCGGCCAGACGCGCCGCGCGCGTGCTGTCCCTGGAGCGGGTCACCGACACCGTTGGATCGCGCGCTGCCGAGGTGCCGGCCGGGGATCTGTACGATCCGGCCACCGGTCTGCTCGTGCCGTCCGGCCGCTTCACCGCCGTGGTGTGCGGCGATCCCGACGCTGCCGGGCGGCTGGCGGAACGCCTCGGCGGACACCCCGCCGAGGCCGGCACCTCCGTGCTCCTGGACGGCGTGGCGCTCGACGAACTCCCGCTCGCCTCGGCACGCACCGCCGTCCTCGTCCAGGACAAGGACCCGGTGCTGCTGTCCGGTTCCCTGCGCGAACTGCTCGATGTGCCCTCCTCGGGTGCGGTCGGCGCGGAGGAGGCCCTGGCCGCCGCGCAGTGCGGTGACGTGCTGGTGGCGCTGGCGCAGGGCTCGCTCGACACCGACGATCCGATGGACGCCCGCATCACCGAACGCGGGCGCTCCCTCTCCGGCGGCCAGCGCCAGCGGCTCGCCCTGGCCCGGTCGCTGATCACCGATCCCGAGGTACTCGTCCTGGACGAGCCGACCTCCGCCGTCGACTCCCACACCGAGGCCCGGATCGCGGACGGCGTAAGGAAGTTGAGGACCGGCCGGACCACGGCGGTGTTCACCTCCTCACCCCTGCTCCTGGACCACGCGGACCGGGTGGTCCTCGTGCACGAGGACCAGGTCGTCGCGGTCGGCACCCATCGCGACCTGCTCCGGAGCGAGCCGCGGTACCGGGCCGTGGTGACCCGTGAGACGGAGGAGGAGACGGCCCTGCACAACGCCGTCAACGACGAGTCCGCGCTGCGGAGCACCCTGGACGACCACGATGTCGCGCTGCGCGGCGCACTGGAAGAAATCGAGGAGACCGCATGATCGGCGTGGCGCCCCCGGCGTACGACCCGGCGGCCCCGACCACGGCCAACACCCTGCCGGTCGGCGCCCCCGCGACCGTACGCGCCTACGTGTCCGAACTGTTCCGCCGTCATCGCCGGGCCTTCCTCCTCCTGGTCACCGTGAACACGGTCGCCGTGGTCGCGTCGATGGTGGGCCCCTATCTCCTCGGCGACCTGGTCGAGCGGGTGTCGGAGGGAGCACGCGAACTTCATCTCGGCCTGACCATCGGGCTGTTCGGGATCGCGCTCGCCGTGCAGGCCGTGTTCATCCGGCAGGTGCGGCTGCGTGGCGCGATGCTCGGCGAACGGATGCTGGCCGATCTGCGCGAGGACTTCCTCGTACGGTCGGTCGGGCTGCCTCCGGGTGTCCTGGAACGGGCGGGCACCGGTGACCTCCTGTCCCGCATCACCACCGACATCGACCGGCTCGCCAACGCGATGCGCGAGGCCGTACCGCAGCTGGCGATCGGCGTGGTGTGGGCGCTGCTGCTGCTCGGCGGCCTTGTGGTGACCGTGCCGGCGCTGGCGCCCGCCGTGCTGATCGCGGTGCCGCTGCTGGTGGTCGGCTGTCGCTGGTACTACAAGCGCGCACCCGCCGGCTACCGCTCCGAGGCCGCCGGGTACGCCGCCGTGGCCGCGGCCCTCGCCGAGACCGTGGACGCGGGACGCACCGTCGAGGCACACCGCCTCGGCGAGCGGCGCATCGCCCTCTCGGAGCGCCGCGTCAAGGAGTGGACCGCTTGGGAGAACTACACGCTCTGGCTGCGGTCGGTGCTCTTCCCGGTCATCAACATCACCCATGTCACGGTGCTCTGCTCGGTCCTGATGCTCGGCGGGGTGTTCGTCCTGAACGGCTGGATCGGGGTGGGCGAGTTGACGACGGGCGCCCTGCTCGCGCAGATGCTCGTCGACCCGGTGAACCTGATCCTGCGCTGGTACGACGAGCTCCAGGTCGCCCAGGTCTCGCTGGCCCGGCTGGTCGGCGTCCGGGACATCGAGCCCGATGCCGGGGACGCCGGGCTGTCCCCCGAGGGCCGGAACGTGCACGCGGACCGGGTGCACTTCGGCTACCTCGAGGGCGTCGACGTGCTGCGCAAGGTGTCCCTGGAGGTCGCGCCCGGCACCCGGCTGGCCCTGGTCGGCCCGTCGGGCGCGGGCAAGTCCACCCTGGGCAGGCTGCTCGCCGGGATCTACGCGCCCCGGGACGGCCGGATCACCCTCGGCGGCGCCGAACTCTCCCGGATGACCGCCGAACACGTCCGCTCCCATGTGGCACTCGTCAACCAGGAGCACCACGTCTTCGTGGGCTCCCTGCGCGACAACCTCCTGCTCGCCCGGACCGACGCGGCGGACGCGGAGCTGTGGGCGGCGCTGGGCGCGGTCGACGCGGACGGATGGGCGCGGGCGCTGGACGAGGGCCTCGACACCGAGGTCGGCTCGGGCGGGCTGGCGCTCACCCCGGCCCAGGCCCAGCAGATCGCGCTGGCCCGGCTGGTGCTGGCCGATCCGCACACGCTGGTCCTGGACGAGGCGACCTCGCTCCTCGACCCGCGTGCGGCCCGCCATCTGGAACGGTCCCTGGCCCGCGTCCTCGACGGCCGCACGGTCGTCGCGATCGCCCACCGGCTGCACACGGCCCACGACGCGGACGTCATCGCCGTGGTCGAGAACGGACGCATCAGCGAACTGGGCAGCCACGATCAGCTGGTGGCGGCGGAGGGCGCGTACGCGGCGCTCTGGCGGTCCTGGCACGGGTAGCTCCGCCGGTGGGGCGGTGACTGGCCCGGAGGCCGGTGGCTTGACCGCGGGCCGGCGGGGGCTGGTCGCGCCCACGCGGCGGAGCCGTACCCGGCGCAGCCCCGCGCCCCCTACGGGGCACGCGCCCGGCGGGCCGTCGCCCCCGGTCCGGGCCCGTGCCGTTGCGCGCGGGGGAAAAGGGGTGGAAGGCTGGGGAGCGGCACCGGTTCGGGGAGTGCCCGGGAACCATGTGGTTCGTGCCGGGCTCCGCCTGTGCCCCGCACAGCGGCGGCCCGCCGCCGAGCGCGGTGAGCACGGGCCGGTCCCCACCACCTGGAGGTACCAGTGAATAGCGTCGACGGATGGGGAGACGACGTCTACCAGCCCGACGGATCCGAGGTACAGGACGACGCGGGCCTGCTCGACGCGGAGGACACCCTCGTGGCCGACGGTGTCGAGGACCCCCTCGACCGCGGCTGGTCGCCACCGGACCGGCCCTGGGCGGTGGAACGTGCCGATGTCACGGCCGCCGAGCGTCAGCACGGTGAGACGCTGGACCAGCGCCTCGCCGAGGAGGTCCCGGATCTCGCGGTGCCCGACGGCGACGGCCTCGGCGACTCCGAGGACACCGACGGCGAACTCCTGGACATCGAGGTCGGTGACCTTCGCTCCGGCCGGCTCGTGGCACCCGACGAAGGGGCGCACGAGGACGAGGAGAGCGGCCTGATCGCCACCGACGTCGGCATCGACGGCGCGGCGGCCTCCGCCGAGGAGGCCGCGATGCACATCGTCGACGAGGACGAGGGTTCGCTCTACGGCTGACCTCGCCGTCCCTCGGCCGTTGCCCGCACACCCGCCACAGGAGGAACAGTCATGCAGCAGGACAAGCAGCCCGACTACCACCCCGTGGTCTTCCGCGACCGCTCCGCCGGATACGCCTTCCTGACCCGGTCCACCGCGACCAGCGACCGGACCATCGACTGGGACGACGGCGAGACCTACCCGGTCGTGGACGTGGAGATCTCCTCGGAGAGCCACCCCTTCTACACCGGCAAGGCCAGGACGGTGGACTCGGAGGGCCGCATCGCGCAGTTCGAGCGGCGCTACGGCGGCGGGGCGGGCCAGGGTTCCGGCGGGGCGTGAGCCGCTGCCCGCACCGACGCCGGAACCGAGGTCGAGGCCGGGCCTCAGATCACGTTGAGCGCCGCCGCGCAGCCCACTCCCCCGAGCAGTATGAACACCGGCATCAGCACCTTGAGCTCGACCCAGCTGCCCGCGCGGAACCGCATCACCTTCGGCGGCCCGATCGGGTACCAGCGCTTGCGGCCCAGCGGGATCGGCCACAGGATCGGGCAGCCGGAGACGGTCAGCGCGTCCCCGATGTCGTGCACCAGCGCGCCCAGCACGACCGGCAGTCCCAGCCACAGATACTGGTGCTGGTCCGTGAACAGCCAGTCCGAACCGTTGCCCGGCTTGTCCAGCACTCCGGCCAGGATCCACGCGCTCGTCGCCGCCAGCAGCCACACCAGGATGTCGCTGCTGGAGCCGCGGGCCGCCCGCCACAGCAGGCCCTCGATGGCCAGCACCATGTGCACGAAGAGGATCGCCAGCACTCCCCAGCGACCGCCCAGGATCGCCACGCCCGCGCTCCCCGCCCCGATCAGGACCGCCCACAGCCAGGTGTGGGTCAGCGTGCGGTGCCCGCCGTTGCGGCGCGGGTCGCCCTGCTTCCTGGTCCCCTTGTAGACGGCGTACGAGAGCTTGTCGACGACCTCGCACACGCCCCGGGACAGGGGTCCGAAGGCCCGCGAGATGGTCGCCGCCTTGTGGTCGAGGTCCGGGGCGAGCGCGGCGCCGGCACAGATCAGGGCGCCGACCAGGACCACCGGCCAGGGCATCGGGTGTCCGGCCGCGGCGGTCGCCGCCCCGACGCCCAGCCAGGCCGCCGCTCCCGACAGTGAGTGTGCTGGTCCCATCATGGCCGTTCCCCGCCCCATTCCTCTTACGCCGCCGGTCAGTTGCTCGGGCGCCCTGACACTCCGTCGGCGACACAGCGTAGCGGTAGCGATCTTCATCTCCGCAGCCGATTCCCCCATCGGTCACGGCGCCAGGCAAGATGGGGTCGTGACCCTCATCGACCAGTTGCCGCCGACCGCAGATCCCGACGCCCTCTACGAAGCCTTCGAGTCGTGGGTCCAGGAGCGCGGTCTCACGCTCTACCCCCATCAAGAGGAGGCGCTGATCGAGGTAGTCGCCGGTGCGAACGTGATCGTGTCGACGCCCACCGGCTCCGGCAAGAGCATGATCGCCGCCGGTGCGCACTTCGCCGCGCTTGCCCGGGACGAGGTCACCTTCTACACCGCCCCGATCAAGGCGCTGGTCTCGGAGAAGTTCTTCGAGCTGTGCAAGATGTTCGGCACCGAGAACGTCGGCATGCTGACCGGCGACGCGTCCGTCAACTCGGACGCGCCCATCATCTGCTGCACCGCGGAGGTCCTCGCGTCGATCGCGCTCCGCGACGGCAAGCACGCCGACGTCGGCCAGGTCGTCATGGACGAGTTCCACTTCTACGCCGAGGCGGACCGCGGCTGGGCCTGGCAGATCCCGATCCTGGAGCTGCCGCAGGCGCAGTTCATCCTGATGTCGGCCACGCTCGGCGACGTCGCGATGTTCGAGAAGGACCTCACCCGCCGCACCGGGCGCCCCACTTCGGTGGTCCGCTCGGCGGTCCGGCCGGTGCCGCTGTCCTACGAGTACAAGCTGACCCCGCTCACCGAGACGCTGACCGAGCTGTTGGAGACCCGCCAGGCGCCGGTCTACATCGTGCACTTCACCCAGGCACAGGCCGTGGAGCGCGCGCAGGCACTGATGAGCATCAACATGTCCTCGCGCGAGGAGAAGGACCAGATCGCCGAGCTGATCGGCAACTTCCGCTTCACCACCAAGTTCGGCCGCAATCTCTCCCGTTACGTGCGGCACGGCATCGGCGTGCACCACGCCGGCATGCTGCCCAAGTACCGGCGCCTGGTGGAGAAACTCGCGCAGGCCGGTCTGCTGAAGGTCATCTGCGGTACGGACACGCTCGGGGTGGGCGTCAACGTGCCCATCCGCACAGTGCTGTTCACGGCGCTGGCCAAGTACGACGGCGTTCGGGTGCGGACGCTGCGCGCCCGTGAGTTCCACCAGATCGCGGGCCGGGCGGGACGCGCCGGCTTCGACACGGCGGGGCTCGTGGTCGCCCAGGCTCCCGAGCACGTCGTCGAGAACGAGAAGGCCCTGGCCAAGGCGGGCGACGACCCGAAGAAGCGCCGGAAGGTCGTCCGCAAGAAGGCGCCCGAGGGATTCGTCGGGTGGACCGAGGGCACCTTCGAGAAGCTCATCACCTCCGAGCCGGAGCCGTTGACGTCCCGCTTCCGGGTCACGCACACCATGCTGCTGTCGGTGATCGCCCGCCCGGGCAACGCCTTCGAGGCGATGCGGCACCTCCTGGAGGACAACCACGAGCCGCGCAAGCAGCAGTTGCGGCACATTCGGCGCGCGATCGCGATCTACCGCTCGCTCCTGGACGGCGGCATCGTCGAGAAGCTCGACACACCGGACGCCGAGGGCCGCATCGTGCGCCTCACCGTCGACCTGCAGCAGGACTTCGCCCTCAACCAGCCGCTGTCCACCTTCGCACTCGCCGCGTTCGAGCTGCTCGACCCCGAGTCGCCGTCGTACGCGCTGGACATGGTGTCCGTCGTCGAGTCCACGCTGGACGACCCGCGGCAGATCCTGGCCGCCCAGCAGAACAAGGCGCGCGGCGAGGCCGTGGCCGCGATGAAGGCGGACGGCGTCGAGTACGAGGACCGCATGGAGCGCCTCCAGGACGTCAGCTACCCCAAGCCGCTCGAGGAGTTGCTCTTCCACGCGTACAACACGTACCGCAAGAGCCACCCGTGGGTCGGCGACCACCCGCTGTCGCCGAAGTCCGTGATCCGCGACATGTACGAACGGGCCATGTCCTTCACGGAGTTGACCTCCTACTACGAACTGGCCCGCACCGAGGGTATCGTGCTCCGCTACCTCGCCGGTGCCTTCAAGGCCCTCGATCACACCGTCCCGGACGACCTCAAGTCCGAGGACCTCCAGGATCTGATCGCCTGGCTCGGCGAGATGGTGCGCCAGGTCGACTCCAGCCTGCTGGACGAGTGGGAGCAGCTGGCCAACCCGGAGGAGATGACCGCCGAGGAGGCCCAGGAGAAGGCCGACCAGGTCAAGCCGGTCACCGCGAACTCGCGTGCCTTCCGGGTTCTCGTCCGCAACGCGATGTTCCGCCGGGTCGAGCTGGCCGCCCTCGACCATGTCGCGGAGCTGGGCGAGATGGACGCCGAGTCCGGCTGGGACGAGGACGCGTGGGGCGAGGCGATGGACAAGTACTGGGACGAGTACGAGGACCTCGGCACCGGCCCCGACGCCCGCGGGCCCAAGCTGCTGCTCATCGAGGAGGAGCCGCAGCACAACCTGTGGCGCGTTCGGCAGATTTTCGCCGACCCGAACGGCGATCATGACTGGGGCATCAGCGCGGAGATCGATCTCGCGGCCTCCGACGCGGAGGGCCGTGCGGTCGTCCGCGTCACCGACGTCGGCCAGCTGTGAGCACAGGAGAATCCCACCCATGACGAATCCGGCAGAGCGGCTCGTCGACCTGCTCGACCTGGAGCAGATCGAGGTCAACATCTTCCGTGGCCGCAGCCCGCACGAGTCCCTGCAGCGGGTCTTCGGCGGCCAGGTGGCCGGCCAGGCCCTGGTCGCGGCGGGGCGCACCACGGAGGGCGACCGGCCCGTGCACTCGCTGCACGCGTACTTCCTGCGCCCGGGCCGGCCGGGCGTGCCGATCGTGTACCAGGTCGAGCGGGTGCGGGACGGGCGGTCGTTCACCACCCGCCGGGTCACCGCCGTGCAGCAGGGCCGCACGATCTTCAATCTCACCGCCTCCTTCCACAAGCCTGAGCAAGGTCCTTTCGAGCACCAGCTGCCGCCCCGCGAGGTCCCGGACCCGGAGTCCCTGCCGACGGTGTCGGAGGAGGTCCGTGCCCATCTGGGCGTGCTGCCGGAGCAGTTGGAGCGGATGGCACGCCGTCAGCCCTTCGACATCCGGTACGCGGACGGGCTGCGCTGGAGCGCCGAGGAGATCAAGGACGCCGAGCCGCGCAGCGCCGTGTGGATGCGCGCGGTGGGACCGCTCGGCGACGATCCCCTGGTGCACACCTGCGCGTTGACGTACGCCAGCGACATGACGCTCCTGGACGCCGTCCGGATCCCCGTCGAACCCCTGTGGGGACCGCGGAACTTCGACATGGCGTCGCTGGACCACGCCATGTGGTTCCACCGGCCGTTCCGCGCGGACGAGTGGTTCCTGTACGACCAGGAGTCCCCCATCGCGACGGGCGGCCTCGGCCTGGCCCGCGGGCGCATCTACGACAGGGAAGGACGCCTGCTCGTCTCGGTCGTCCAGGAAGGGCTGTTCAGAGCGCTGTAGCTGGTGGACGTGCGCTACGCCTCACCCGCTTCTGCGGCGCAGCCAGCTCAGCATGCCGCGTGATCGCATGGGTTCCGGCGCCGGCTCGGACGAGTCCTCGCTCGGGCTCGGCGGTGGTCCGGCCAGGCGCTCACTCGGGGGCAGCGGTGATCCGGCTGGTTGGGAGGCGGGTCGCGGTGCCGGTCGTCGGCGGCGTGCCTCGTCCAGCACCTGGGCCAGGTCCGCCCGCAGCCAGCTGATCTCGTCCGGGTGGTCCGCCGTCATGATCCGCTTGGCGAGGTGAGCGGAGGGCGAGCCCGGAGCGCCGTGGGCAGGCGGGTCGGGTCGGAACCGGTTCAAGTGGGCGCGCTCGTAGGGGTCCGGGACGATTTCGGCCACTTGGACGGGGTCGAGCAAGGCGGACAGGGCACCCGCGTGTTCCCACGGACCGTCCGCCTGGCGCAGCAGGAATCCCAGATGGCGTCCGCGCCAGTTGCGGGGGCGCAGGTCCAGGCCCTCCTGGAGTTGGTCGCGCAGTCCTTCGGGCGTGCGGCCGTTCAGCAGTGAGGTGTGGTTCTTGTCGGCGGCGAACTGCCGTAGTTCTTCGGCGAGATAGAGCCAGACCACGGCTCGGTAGCGGTTCAGGTAGAACCTCACCGGCACCACCAGTCCCAGCCGGGCGAGGCGGGTGAACCTGGCGGGGGTGACCTCCATGAGGGCCGCGCCGTCCGTGGTGCCCACGGTCCTGACGCTCTCCACGAGCGATTCCGGGAACCCTTCCGCCGAGCGCAGTCGGTCGATCTCGGTGCGGGCGACGCATCGGCCGCCGCCCCCTTCGTCGGGCACGGTGCGGATGCGTCCGAGGTGGACGGCGAGGTCGAACTCGCCTCGTTTGAGGCCCAGTTCACGTGCCGCGCGACTCGGCGTGCACGAGAGTTCCGGCGGTGTGGTGATGGTGTTGCCTGCCATGGTCGATCTCCCCCGTGGAGTCCGTTGCTCACGCTGTGTGCGTTCGCGATGGACAAACCGTAGCCGGTTCGGGGAATCTCGCGGCGAGCCTGTGGATAACTTGGCGGGAGCGGGCGAACTCGCAGGTCAGAGGTCTGTGACAGGAGTTCGCTCGGGCTGCCGGGCGTCCACGCCGAGGTGTTCGCCGACGCGGTTGACGAGCAGTGTCATCTCGTAGGCGATCTGGCCGATATCCGCGTCCGCGCCGCTGAGGACGCACAGACAGCTGCCGCTGCCCGCGGCGGTGACGAACAGGACGGCGTCGTCGAACTCGATCATCGTCTGCCGTACCCCGCCGGCGCCGAAGTGGCGTCCCGAGCCCTTGGCCAGGCTGTGCAGTCCGGAGGAGACGGCGGCGAGGTGTTCGGCGTCCTCGCGGCGAAGTCCCGTGCTCGCGCCGGTCACGAGTCCGTCGTTGGACAGGACCAGAGCGTGGCGCACGTGCTCGACGCGCTCGGTCAGATCGTCCAGCAGCCAGCTCAGTCCCTGGTTCTGCGCCATGTTCCGGCCTCCCCGTGTCGCGTCTCCCCCTGGCCGGAGGATCTCCCGTCAGCCTTCACCACGCCCGTCGCCCGAGCAAGGAGGATGGGGGCATGGCACAGAACATGACCGATGAGGAATGGCGGGCGTTCGTCTCGCACGGCACGCGCACGGGCAAGCTGTCGACCGTTCGCGCCGATGGGAGCCCACATGTGGCGCCGATCTGGTTCCTGCTCGACGGGGACGACGTGGTGTTCAACACCGCGAAAGGAACGGTAAAAGGGCGCAATCTGGCCCGTGATGGGCGAGTCGCCCTCTGTGTGGACGACGATCGGCCGCCGTTCGACTTCGTGGTGCTGCAGGGGCGCGCCACGTTGTCGGAGGAACCGGGCGAACTCCGGTACTGGGCCGCCCGGATCGGGGCCCGGTACATGGGCGAGGAGCGTGCCGAGGAGTTCGGCGCCCGCAACGGAGTGCCGGGCGAGCTCCTCGTCCGCGTCACGGTCGAGAAGGTGGTGGCCCTGAAGCGGATCTCGGAGTGAGAGCTCCGGTCAGCCCACCGAGTCGAGCATCCGGGCGGTGTGCATCCGCCCGGCATACTCGACCAGCCGGATCAGCACCTCCTTCCCCGAGTCGCGGTCCCGGGCGTCGCACAGGACCACCGGTGTTCCCCGGTCGAGGTCCAAAGCGCGGGAGACGTCGTGGGCGCCGTAACTGCGGGCGCCCGTGAAGCAGTTGACGGCCACCACGAACGGAATGTGCCGGTGCTCGAAGTAGTCGACCGCGGGGAAGCAGTCCTCGAGGCGCCGGGTGTCCGCGAGGACCACGGCTCCCAGGGCTCCCTGCGACAGTTCGTCCCACAGGAACCAGAAGCGGTCCTGGCCCGGTGTGCCGAACAGGTAGAGGGAGAGGCCGGACCTGATGGTGATGCGGCCGAAGTCCATGGCGACGGTCGTCGTGACCTTCTGGTCCACGCCGTCGGTGTCGTCCACCAACTGGCCGGCCTCGCTGAGCAGTTCCTCGGTGCGCAGCGGCCTGATCTCACTGACCGCGCCCACCATGGTGGTCTTGCCCACGCCGAATCCGCCGGCGACCAGGATCTTCAACGCCAGGGCGGTCGTCTCGCCGCCTTCGGCATCGGAGTGCTCGGAGACCATCGATCACTTCTCTCGGGAGTGCCGGCAACGGTCGACGTCCGTAGGTGTGCATCCTGGCAAGTACGGCCTCACTGCGGGCGGTTCGATCGCTATTTGCCCGATGTGACCGTCTCGCGCCTGTTCGGCGAACGGAAGAGTGCACAAGTCGTCGTCGTACGCGTTCGAGTGGTGCTGAAGTTTCATCACAGTGCCCGGAGTCCCTCGATCACCTCGCGCAGAATCCGTTCGTCAGGAAGCTGCGCGGGCGGCACCGGACGGCTGACGGTGACGCAGCCGAGCTCCAGGAGGTCGCCCAGGAGCACCCTGACCACTCCCAGGGGGAGGTCCGCTCCGGCGGCCAGTTCGGCGACGGACTGTGTCTCCGCGCGGCACAGGTCGACGAGGGCCCGGTGTTCCGGTCCGAGCCCGGTGTCGTCGTCGAAGCCGGGCGCGCCCGCGTCCAGCGTGACCAGCGCGATCAGGTCGAACCGCACTCCTGTGGGGCCCGGTTTGGTACGTCCGCCCGTCATGGCGTAGGGGCGGACGAGGGGGCCGGCCTCCTGGTCGTACCACTGGCTGCCCGGCTCGTGCGGGACACCGGTCATGTCTTCGGTCATCGGAACGGACCGCCTTCTCGCCTCATCCGGCGGCGGGTGGCCGCGCACCGACGCGCGGCGGCGTGTAGAGGTGCTCGCCGACGCGCTTGACCAGCCGTGCCATCTCGTACGCCACCAGGCCTATGTCGGCGGTCACGGAGGTGAGGACGGCGAGGCAGGAGCCGTCTCCGGCCGCCGCCACGAACAGGAAGCCGTCGTCCATCTCCACCATGGTCTGCCGCACTCCGCCGGCGCCGAAGTGCCGCCCCGCGCCCTTGGCGAGGCTGTTGAATCCGGAGGCGACCGCGGCGAGGTGTTCCGCGTCCTCGCGGTCGAGGTCGGTGGAGGCTCCGATGGCGAGGCCGTCGTTGGACAGCACCACGGCGTGCCGTACCTCGCCGACGCGCATCACCAAGTCGTCCAGCAGCCAGTCGAGTTCGCCGGACCGCTGGGCGGCCCTCATGCTCGGGTCCTGGATCATGCGGGGTCTCCTTCGCTGCTGTCGCTGTCCGTTGCGGGGCCTGGGGTGGCGCCGCGGCCCGGCTGCCTGCCGCCGCCGCGTGTCCAGCCTTCGCGGTAGGCCGCCATCCGGTCCCGTACGACCTCCGGACTGCGGTGCTCGTCGCGGGGGGCGGCAGGCGCCCGTTCCCGGTCCGCGCCGGGGTGTTCGCGGAGCTGGGGGGCGAGGTTCGCCTGCCGTACCCGGCGGGGGAGGTCGTCACCGTCCTCGGGGCCCTCGGTGTCCTCGGGAGGTCGGTGCAGTCGCAAGGTGGTGACTCCAGGGGGCGGGGTACCGTTCGCCGGCTCCGCCGAGGCCCTGGGCGGGGACGCCAGGGCGGGTCGGTCGGCCGGTGCCGGAACGGACTCCTGGTGCGGGGGCGGCACGCGCGCGTACTCGCGTTCCACGACCCGCTGTCCGTCGTCCACCGCCGCGCGGGGGGTGCGTTCGGCCGCGCCGCCGTGCAGCAGGGCCGTCGGCAGCAGCACCACCGCTGTCGTTCCGCCGTAGGGCGAGGTCCTCAGATGCACCTTGATGCCGTGGCGTGCGGCGAGCCTGCTGACCACGAAGAGGCCCAGCCGGTCGCTGTCGAAGAGGTCGAGGGCCTCGGACTGCTCGATGCGGCGGTTGGCCTCGGCCAGCGTCTCCGGGCCCATGCCCAGGCCCCGGTCCTCGACCTCGACGGCATACCCGTTGCCGACGGGTTCGCCGGTGACGCGCACGCGGGTGTGCGGGGGCGAGAACTGGGCGGCGTTCTCCACGATCTCGGCGAGCAGGTGCGTGAGGTCGGCGACGGCCGTGCCGAGGACAGAGGCCTCGGGGAGTTGGCGTACCTCCACGCGCGCGTAGTCCTCGACTTCTGACACGGCGGCGCGGACGACGTTGGTCAGCGAGACCGGCATGCGCCAGGCCCGGCCGGGTGCCGCTCCGGAGAGGATGATCAGGCTCTCGGCGTGCCGTCGCATACGGGTGGTGAGGTGGTCGAGGCGGAACAGGTCGCTCAGTTCGTTCGGGTCCTCGGAGCGGCGCTCCATGCTGTCCAGAAGGCTGAGTTGACGGTGCACCAGGACCTGGCTGCGGCGGGCGAGGTTGACGAAGACCCCGGAGATGCCGCTCGCGAGTTCGGCGCGTTCCACGGCGGCTCTCAGTGCGGCGCGGTGCACGGTGCCCAGGGCCTCGGCCACCTGCCCGGTCTCGTCCTCCGCGGCCGGTCCGGGCGGGGCCTCCGCGCGGACGTCGATCTCCTCCCCAGCGCGCAGTCTGCGCATGGCCTCGGGGAGTTTGTGGCGGGCGATCGCCAGGGCGCCGTTGCGCAGACTCACCAGTTCGACGACGAGACCGCGTCCGATGCGTACCGAGATGACGAGCGACGCGATGACGGCGGCGAGTCCGAGCAGGACGGCGGCGCCGGCCGGGGTGAGGAGTCCTCGTGCGAACGGATCGGCGCGGTCGGCGACGCCGCTGCCCGTGTCCGCCTCGATGGCGCGCATGCCGTCCCGCACGCGTGCGTGCGCGTTGTTCCAGGTGCTCTCGGGAGCCGAAGCGATCGCGCGGGTGCCCGAGTTGGCGGCGAGGACCTTGTCCTCGACCGCGCCGACCACGGTGTAGGCGCCGGTGTCGGCGAGGTTCCGCCAGGCGGTGCGTTCGGAGCCCCGCAGGTCTGCGGTGGCTGAGTCGGTGAGGGTACGGCGCGTGTCGACGGCGCCGGTGAACAGGCGCAGCCGCTCGCCGTCGAGGCGGCCGTCGAGACGGGCGCCGGCGAGCACCACGTCCTCCTGGGACAGCGATTCCGCGGCCCGGGAGAACTCCAGCAGCACGCGCGCGTCGGAGCCGAGGGCGGCGTCCTGGATTCCGGTGAGCGCCCCGCCCACGGCGAAGGCCGTCGAGATGGTCCTCGTGTACTGCCCGTAGGTCTCGTCCCATCCCGCGCGGTGGGCGACTACGTCGGCCCGCAGCGAGCGCAGTCGTTCGGCTCCGGTGACGAAGGTCTCCAGGCGTTGGGCGACTCCGGCCGGCAGTCCCTCGCCGTCGGCGACGGTGCTGGTGTCGCCGAGCCGTAGCCGGGCGACGGCCCGGTCCGTGTTCGCGGCCAGCTTCTTCAGGTCACCGCTCGGCTCGGCGCCGGGGTCGGTGGCGTAGCGCACCGCGGCCGACCGCTCGGCCTGCAGCGCGGCGACGGCGTCCGCGACGGGGCTGCGCACCGTCGAGTCCACGCGCTGCAACTGCCGTAGCCGGGCGACGTCCTGGGCCGTGCTGACGGTGGCGTACGCCCACAGTGCGAGCAGGGAGACGACGGGCACCATCAGCAGGCAGACGATCTTGGCCCGTACGGTGCGAGGGCGCATCCGCCATCGTCCCGCGCGCGGGGGCACCTCGTCCTGCGGTGTGTCCAGGGGCTCGTCGAAGAGCTCGTCGGCGGGTGGTCCGGCGTGTGCGCGGCGACCGCGCACGGGCGGCGGCGTCTCGGCGCCGGCTCTGGTGGTCCTACGGGGGTTACGCATGGCCTCCTCGCTCGGGAGTGGTTCGGGGCGTGCCCTGGTCGGTCGGGCCGCCTGTCAGTGGGCGACGCTCTCGGCCGGCCGCTCGGCCGAGGCGGTCGCCTCGCGTTCTCCCGTCGTCGGCGACAGTGCGACGAACGCCGAGGTCAGGAACAGGTAGGACCCGAGGCCGACGGCGAGGGGGAAGATGAACTGCATCGCCGTGGCCCCGGGCAGGACCGAGCCGGAGGGGCTGACATGCACGCGCACCGCGAACATCCCGGTGTAGTGCATGCTGGCGACGGCCGCCCCCATGACGAGTGAGGCGACGGTGACGGCGATGGGCGCCTTGATGTTGAGGGCCGCCCACAGGGCCGCGGTCGCCGCGACGACGGCGATGAGGACGGAGAGTCCGACGAGCATCGGGTCGTAGCTCACGTCGCCGTGCAACCGCACCGCCGCCATGCCCAGGTAGTGCATGCTCGCGACGCCCAGTCCGGTGGTGAGGCCGCCGAGGAACAGCGCGCGGCCCCGGTCGCGGCCGTAGCCGACCGCGAAGACGCCCGCGCAGACGACGACGATGGCGACGACGAGGCTGAGCACGGTCAGTGGTACGTCGTAGCGGATGTCGGTGCCGCTGACGCCGAAACCGAGCATGGCCACGAAGTGCATGGTCCAGATGCCGGTGCCGAGCGCGGAGGCCGCCGTGATGAGCCAGTTGCGGCGCGACCGGCCGGTCGCGCCGAGCGCGCGGACGGTGCAGCGCAGCCCGAGTGCGGAGCCCATGCAGGCCATCACGTAGGACAGCACGGGGGTCAGCCAGCCGAAGGTCGCGTGGTCCAGGTGTCCCATGACCAGGGGACGCTAGTAGGGGCACGGGTGCACAAAGGGGGCGCATTTCGAAAGGTGTTGCAATATGACGCAGTCAGGCGCCTGAACGACCGCGTCACGCTCGAACGTGTGCACCGAAGCGTCATCCGTGTCGGTGAGGGATCATGCGGAACATGAACGACGACCACACGCATGTCCGGGAATTCTTCGGTGCGCGCGCCGCGGACTGGGACAGCCGCTTCCCGGACGACGGCCCCGCCTACGCGTCGGCCGTAGCCGAACTGGCGCTGCGCGCCGGGGACCGTGTGCTCGACGCGGGCTGCGGGACGGGACGCGCCCTGCCGCCGCTCCGTGCGGCCGTGGGGCCCTCGGGAGTGGTGGTGGGTGCCGATCTGACCCCGGCCATGCTGGAGGCCGCCGTACGGGCCGGACGCGGCCGTGACGGGTGTCTGCTGCTCGCCGATGTCGCCGCGCTGCCGCTGCGGCCGGAATCACTCGATGCCGTGTTCGCGGCGGGCCTGATCGCACATCTGTCCCAACCGGAGGTAAATCTGCGGGAGTTGGCGCGTGTGGTGCGCCCCGGCGGGACGCTGGCCCTGTTCCACCCGATCGGCCGCGCGGCGCTCGCGGCGCGTCAGGGACGGCAGATCACTCCGGACGACCTGCGCGCGGAGCCCAATCTCCGTCCGCTGCTTGCCGGTTCGGGGTGGCGCATGACGTCGTACACCGATGAGGACGCCCGCTTCCTGGCGCTGGCCGTGCGCGAGGGCTGAGTCGCACCGCGGCGGGACGTTCACAGTGCTTCACCGCGACGTCCCCCTCCTGTCACCGCAACTCCAACTCCATATTGGGTAACAGTAGATGGACGGTCGGCGACAGAACACCACGCAGGGGGAAGGTGGTCAGCATGTTCGACAGGCCCCGCAAGACCTTCGCCAGACTTCTCGCCTCCACGCGCACGGAGGCCGGCGACAGCCCCGAACGGCGGGCGCACAACCTGTTCGAGGCCGCGGCCGTCTACGTCTCGGCCCGCGCGGAGGATGATCAGGACCGGATCGACGAGGCCGCGGGCTGGGTGTCGCCGGAGGCGCTGTCCTTCGGGGTGAGCGAGCTGGCGTGCCGGGCCGTGGTCGCGCTCGCCAGGGAACGTGACGAGTCGCCGCGGACGGTGGCCCGGGCCCTTCTCGGGCTCCCCGCGGCCTGACACTTCGGGTTACCGGTGGTCATTTCGCCCTGTCCAGACGGAAAACTGCAGCTCCGCGTGTACTTGGGAGTCGTGACAAGCGGCTTCCGGGCACACTAGGGTGCGCGCGGTTGGACGAATGATGGGGAGGCTGGGATGGCCGACACGGATGAAGAGGCCGTCGCCGCCGAGGACGACGCGCTCTATGTGCTCACGGCGGTGCTGCTGACGCCGGCGAAGTTCCCGAGTGTGCTGGGTGACGACTATCCGGAGGCCTGCGCCGCGCTCGGTATGGCGCCGCTCGCCGACGGGTACGGCCTGGTGCTCGGCCAGGACGGCGACGGTGCGCGGTGGACGGTCGTCATCGACGACGTGTCGCTGGTCGCGGTCGCCATCGCGTCCTGGGACTGCGGCATGGAGTACGACCTGTCGCCGAGCGAGCGCACAGTGGTCGCGGCCCTGCCGGGCTGGCCGCTCGCGGTCGCGGTCGCGGCTCCCAATGTGCCCGCGCCGCACGATCCGGACCCCGACCTCGTGGACCGGCCGCCGCTGACCCCGCCGGACACCACCACATGGGGCCCTGCGCAACGACGGCTGGGCGCGGACGAGATCGCGCTGCAGTGGGCCCTGTGGCGGGAGCAGATCGACGACTCGGCCTTCCCCGCCCAGGGCAACGCGGGCGAGTCTTCGGAGTCGTCGCCGGGTGGCGACGACTCCAGAGACACCTCCGAAGACGCGTCCGAATCGGACGAGGTCGCTGTGGACGGTGGCGGAGAAGGCCCGCAGACGGGCCACAGCGGTGTCCGCAGGGTGCTGTCGGAGGCTCGGGCGTATGTGGACGCCCCGCCGCCGCTCGGGCGCGTCAGATCGTCCTTCGCTCCGGGCGACGCGCGCACGCTGCGCGCCGACGGCCCCGGCTGGTCGATGGTGGCCCGGACCGACGACATCGCGTTCGTCCTGCTCGACGAGGAGCCGGGCGAGGTGCTGCCGGTGGGTCGGGGACCCGAGTTGCCGGCCCTCCTGGAGGCGCTGGACAAGCTTGCCGTACGGCCCAGTTGACCGTCCGTACGCTCCCGTGGTCGGCCACTGTCCGCGGGGCTGCTGTCAGCAGTCCCGCGGACAGTGCTGTGCTGTTCTCTGTTCCCGCGCGCCGTACGGGAGCGCGGTGGGGCGTCGGTGTGTCGGTGTCAGCGGCCGATCTCCTTGCCCGCGACACGGCGCAGCCGGCGCCGCTGCGAGGGATCCAGCGTGAGATACGCGGCGGTCGGCACTCCCACGACTATCAGGAATGAGACCCACCAGGGCAGCCAGATCAACAGGATCAGTCCGACCGCCACACCTCCTACAACGATCTTCGTGTTCCTCGACATGTGTTGCCTCCTCCGCGGCCACGGCCGCTCTCTGATGTGAAAACGGGTCCGCGCTTCCCACAGTTCCGGACCGCGACCCTGAGACATCCCTGAGACGCTTCCCCTACTGGTCCGCGGGGACCACCCGTCCCCGGGCCGTCAGCTGCTCCGTCGTCACTCCGTCCACTCCGGCCTCAGCGGCTCCCCCACCTCGTGGAGGTGGCGCAGGGCCTGTCGGTAGGAGTCGACGAGCCCGGTCTCCGCATAGGGGATACCCACATCTTCGCAGTGGGCGCGCACCAGCGGCTGGGCGAGCCGCAGATTGGGCCGCGGCATGCTCGGGAAGAGGTGGTGTTCGACCTGGTAGTTGAGCCCGCCGAGGAACCAGTCTGTCAGGGGGCCACCCCGGATGTTCCGTGAGGTGAGCACCTGGCGACGGAGATGGCCCCATCGTTCGCCGTTCGGGTCCGGCATCTCCATGCCCTTGTGGTTGGGGGCGAAGGCCAGACCGAGGTGCAGTCCGAAAAGGGCCTGGTGCAGCGCGGCGAACGCGAGCGCCTTTCCCGGGGACATCGAGGTCAGCAGCAGCGTGGCGTAGGCCGCGACATGGCCCACCAGGAGCGTGCCCTCGACCGCCCGTTCGCGCCGGGGCTGCCGCCGCAGGTCCTGGAAGCCGTGCACCTTGAGGGCGACGCCTTCGAGCAGGGTGAGCGGGAAGAACAGCCACGCCTGGTTGCGGGTGAGCCAACGCCGGAAACCGGAACGGTGCCTGGCCTGCTCACCGGTGAACACGAGGATGTCGGCGACGACGTCCGGGTCCTTGTCGATGTGGTTGGGGTTGGCGTGGTGGCGGTTGTGCTTGTCGTTCCACCAGGAGTAGCTCATTCCCAGCAGCAGATTGCCGTGGATCAGACCGATGAGCCGGTTGGCGGCCTTGCCACCGGCGATCTGGGAGTGGCCCGCGTCGTGGCCTATGAAAGCCGTTCGGGCGCCGAACACGCCGAGCAGCGGCGCCAGGAGCAGGGTCGCCCAGGAGTCGCCGATCAGCACGATGCCGGTCACGATGCCGGCCAGCGCGAGGGCGTTGACGGCAACGCAGAGCGCGTACCAGGCGCGCCGCCGCTCCAGTAGGCCTCGGCTCTTGACCGTACGCAGGAGGGGCGCGAACTCGCTCCCTGGGGATGCCTCTACGGCATCCCCAGGATCATGCGCGCCGACGACTGCGGTGGTCTGGGACATGTCCGGTCTCCGGCTCTCTCAGGCAACGGGGTGACCTGAGCAAACGTACGAATCGGTGACCGGTCGCGACCATGACGGCACCCCCCGTGTCCGTACGGGGGTCATCCGGGTCCTCCCAGGGGGGTTGACGACACCCCCGGCCACCCGGTCCCAAGAAAATCGAGCGCCGGGAGAAGTCCGTCGGAAAGGCCTCGGAAAAAGGCAATGGCAAGGAGATCGTCCGCTCCTTGCCACACCCAACGTATAGCGCAGTACGGGGCTTGCGGCAAGGCCCCTGTAGTGCCGCAAAATGACCGACCGAGGCCAGGACCTGCGGAAACGCAGGGTCCATGACACAGATGCCCTCAGGGCGGCCGACCGGAAAGCAATCTCGTTGAATGGGCGTTTCGATGACGGACGTGATCGTGGTGGGCGGCGGACCGACCGGCTTGATGCTGGCCTGCGAATTGCGGCTGCACGGCGTGCGTGTGGTCGTACTGGAGAAGTTGACCGAGCCGACCGGGGAGTCCCGCGGGCAGGGTCTGCACGCGCGCAGCGTCGAGATCATGGACCAGCGCGGTCTTCTCGACCGGTTTCTCGCGGTGAGTGAGAAGTTCGTCGCCGGCGGCCTTTTCGGCGGCATCGTCAAACCCTGGCCGGACCGGCTGGACACGGCTCACCCCTATGGCGTCGCCACCCCGCAGCCGGTCACCGAGCGGATGCTCGCCGAGCGTGCCGTCGAGCTTGGTGCCGAGATCCGGCGCGGCCGTGAAGTCGTGGGGCTGAGCCAGGACGCGTCCGGGGTGACAGCCGAGTTGGCGGACGGCACGCAGATGCGCTCGTGTTACCTCGTCGGGTGCGACGGTGGCCGCAGTGCGGTGCGCAAGGCGCTCGGCGTCGGTTTCCCCGGCGAGCCCGCCACGGTCGAGACACTGCTGGGAGAGATGGCGGTAACCGAGGATCCGGCCACGATCGCCTCCGTCGTCGAGGACGTCCGCAAGACCCAACTGCGGTTCGGGGTCAGCCCCGGCGAGAACGGCATGTACCGCGTCGTGGTGCCCGCGGACGGCGTGGCCGAGGACCGTGCGGCTCCGCCGACCCTGGAGGAATTCAAGCGGCAGCTGCGGGCCGTCGCGGGCACCGACTTCGGCGTGCACTCGCCTCGCTGGCTGTCGCGGTTCGGCGATGCCACGCGGCAGGCCGAGCGCTATCGGGTCGACCGGGTGTTCCTGGCCGGCGACGCGGCGCACATCCATCCACCGACCGGCGGGCAGGGGCTCAACCTCGGTGTGCAGGACGCGTTCAACCTCGGCTGGAAACTGGCCGCCGCGGTCAACGGGTGGGCTCCGGAAGGGCTGTTGGACACCTACCACGTCGAACGGCATCCGGTGGGCGCTCGCGTTCTCGACAACACGCGCGCGCAGATCACGCTACTGGGGACAGATCCGGGTGCGACCGCGCTACGGGGGTTGTTCTCCACGCTGATGGACTTCGAGGAGGTGAACCTGTACGTGACCGAGATGATCACGGCGGTCGGCATCCGCTACGACTTCGGCGACGACCATGAACTCGTCGGCCGACGGATGCGGGACGTGGAGTTGACGCAGGGGCACCTCTACGGGCTGATGCACGGCGGCCGGGGACTGTTGCTCGACCGGACCGGCCGACTCTCGGTGAGCAGCTGGGCGGATCGCGTCGACCACGCCGTCGATGTCGTCGAGGAACCCCAACTGGACGTACCCGCCGCCCTCTTGCGGCCGGACGGTCACGTGGCCTGGGTCGGTGACGATCAGAAGGGCCTGCTCGAACGGCTGCCCAAGTGGTTCGGCCCCCCGCGCTGAGCACAGCTTTCAGATCCGCGCCCGCCCGACGAGCGGCCGACACCCTGGATTCATCCGGCCGTCGACCACGGTTCCTCATCGGGCCCAACTCTGGCCGCTGTCAACGAATTTGCCCTCAGGAGGCCAGATGTCCCCGCATGCCCCCGTCCGGCGCCGCATCCGTCGTCCCGTCGCGGCGGGTGTCCCGCTCGCCGTCGCGGTCGCCCTGATGGCGGCCGGTACGGCCGCCGGAGCCCCTTCCGGGAGCGGGGCCGCCCATGTGACCCGCACGGCGACACTGGGCGACATCCCACTCGGCGCGTTCAGCAACGCGCTGCTGCCCGGGTCGGTGGACAACGACCGGGGAGTTGACCTCGGCGGCATCGGCAGCGACATCTACCCGGCCGGCCGCAAGGGCGAGTACTGGACGATCACCGACCGCGGGCCCAACGGCCAGATCAAGGTGAGCGGGACGAAGCGCCGTACGTTCCCGGTGCCCGGTTTCGACCCGGCGATCGTGAAGGTCCGTGTCTCCGGGGACGCGCTCAAGGTCCTGGAGGCCATCCCGATCACCACATCCTCCGGGAAGGGCGTCACGGGGTTGCCGAACCAGCAGGGACGCGACGAGGCGCCGTACTCCTACGACGCGCAGACACCGCTGTCGTACAACCCGAACGGGCTGGACACGGAGGGCATCGTGCGGGCCGGGGACGGTTCGTTCTGGCTCGTCGACGAATACGGCCCTTCCCTGGTGCATGTCTCCGCGCGCGGGAAGGTGCTCACGCGGTACGTGCCCAAGGGCTTGCGCCTGACCGGGGCCGACTACCCGGTGGTGGAGGCGCTGCCGGCCGTCCTGCTGCACCGGAAGATCAACCGAGGCTTCGAGGGACTCGCCCAACTGCCGGGCGGTGACCTGGTGATGGCCCTGCAGAGCCCGCTGTCGCTGCCGAACGGGGACGCCGGGAACGCGTCGCTCAACACCCGGCTGCTGCGCTTCTCCACGAAGAAGAAGGCGGTCACGGCGGAGTACGCGTACCGCTTCGATCCGGTGAACGTGGTCGACCCCGGCGAGGACGACACCTCCGAACTCAAGATCTCCTCGGTGGTCGCCGTGGGCGGCGACCGGCTCCTGGTCGAGGAGCGCACGGACAAAGCCGCCCGGCTCCAACTGGTCGAGCTGGAACGGAAGTCGAGCATCCTCGGCGGTCCCTACGACGACGACACGACGTCCCCGTCCCTGGAGCAGCTCGACGATCCCGCCGCCGCGGGTGTCCCGGTGCTGGCCAAGAAGCTGGTGGTGGACCTGGGGACCGTCTCCGGCGTGCCGCAGAAGATCGAGGGCGTCGCGCGCGTGGACCACGACACGCTCGCCCTCATAAATGACAACGACTTCGGGATGACGGACGGCGCGGGCGCGTTCGACGCGCAGGGACGACTCGTCGACAGCGGTATCGAGACGACCCTGGTGTACCTGAAGCTCCCCCACCGCATCTAGGACGCGTCGGCTCCTGAGGAACTAGCCGAGCAGGGACGGGAGCAGCGACTGGATGTCGCTCGGGATCTCGCTCGGCAGTTCCGAGGGGAGTTTCGAAGGAAGCACTGTCGGGAGCCCGGTCGGCAGGCTGGTGGGGAGTTTCGTCGGAAGGCTCAGGGACGGACTCTTGCTCGAACTGCTCCCCGCCGGCTGTTTCTTGTCCGATGAGTCGTGTCCCCCGAAGACCATCAGCGCGACGGCGACGACCGCTCCGGCCGCGACGATCACGGTGAGCAGGACGAACAGCGGTCGGGGGCGCCTGCGGGGCGGCGGATCGTAGTCTCCGTAGCCCCCTCCCGATCCGTGCCCGAAGTCTCCGGGAGGTCCGAAGCCGCCTCCTTGAGGCGGGGTGGCGTCCGGTGGCCCGGGCGGTCGAGGCGGTACGGGCGGCATGGCCATACCGACAAGAGTCGCCTCGTAGAGGTCATGACGCGACCCCCGCGCGGTGGTTGATACGGACTCATGCCATGGATCGCATGATTCCGAAGCATTCCGCGCGGGGGTCGGTCACAACCCGGACTTCGAGTGACGCACGCGTGCGTGCCGTCAGCCTCGTGCTCCCAGGAGGTGGTCCATGGCGAGCTGGTCGAGCTGCTCGAAGGCCATCCCGCGCTTTGCGGCGGCCTCCACGTCGAAGTCCTCGAACGCCGAGCGGTCCGCGAGCAGCGCCTTCAGGCCGTCCGCCGCGGTCTGCTGGGCCAGCTCGTCCAGACGCGAGGCGCGCAGCGCCTCCTGGACCACCGGGTCGGCACGGAACGCGGCCGAACGCTCCTTCAGGATCAGGTAGTTGCGCATGCAGCCGGCCGCGGACGCCCACACACCGTCGAGGTCCTCGGTGCGCGGCGGCTTGAAGTCGAAGTGCTTCGGGCCTGCGTAACCGGCGCTCTCCAGGAGGTCGACCAGCCAGAAGGCGGCACGCAGGTCGCCGTTGCCGAAGCGCAGGTCCTGGTCGTACTTGATGCCGGACTGGCCGTTGAGGTCGATGTGGAAGAGCTTGCCCGCCCACAGGGCCTGGGCGATGCCGTGCGGGAAGTTCAGCCCGGCCATCTGCTCGTGGCCGACCTCGGGGTTGACGCCGTAGAGCTCCGGGCGCTCAAGGCGCTCGATGAACGCCAGGGCGTGGCCCACGGTGGGGAGCAGGATGTCGCCGCGGGGCTCGTTCGGCTTGGGCTCGATGGCGAACTTGATGCTGTAGCCCTGGTCGGTGACGTACTCGCCGAGGAGGTCGAAGGCCTCCTTCATGCGGTCGAGGGCGACGCGCACGTCCTTGGCGGCGCCGGACTCGGCGCCCTCACGGCCGCCCCAGGCGACGTAGGTCTCGGCGCCCAGCTCGACCGCGAGGTCGATGTTGCGGATCGTCTTGCGCAGGGCGTAGCGGCGCACGTCACGGTCGTTCGCGGTGAACGCGCCGTCCTTGAAGACCGGGTGCGTGAAGAGGTTCGTGGTCGCCATCGGCACCTTCATGCCGGTCGCGTCGAGGGCCTCGCGGAAACGCTTGATGTGCGACTCGCGCTCGGCGTCCGAGGACCCGAAGGGGATCAGGTCGTCGTCGTGGAAGGTCACACCGTGGGCGCCCAGCTCGGACAGGCGCTGCACCGTCTCGACCGGGTCGAGGGCACGGCGGGTGGCGTCGCCGAACGGGTCCCTTCCCTGCCAGCCGACGGTCCACAGGCCGAAGGTGAACGTGTCCTCGGGGGTGGGCTGGTAGTTCATGACGCGGCTCCTTGTTGCTTCGCTCCGACTATTTCGTCATGGCGGTTTACAAATTAGTATGCCGGAGCGTCTCTGGGAAGGGACAATGTGTCTCCGGGCGGAGACACATGCCGCACACAAGGGAGAAACCCGATGTCAGCAGCCGAGGGTCCGCTCGTCGTCGGTGTGGATTCGTCCACCCAGTCCACCAAGGCACTGGTCGTCGACGTGTCCACCGGCCAGATCGTCGCGAGTGGCCAGGCGCCGCACACCGTCTCCTCCGGGGTCGGCCGGGAGAGCGACCCCCGGCAGTGGTGGGACGCCCTGTGCGAGGCCCTGCGCCAGTGCGGGGACGCGGCCCACGAGGCGGCGGCCGTGTCGATCGGCGGCCAGCAGCACGGCCTGGTCACCCTGGACGCCCAGGGTGAGCCGGTGCGCCCGGCACTGCTGTGGAACGACGTCCGTTCGGCGCCGCAGGCCACCCGTCTGATCGAGGAACTGGGCGGCCCGAAGGCCTGGGCGGAGCGCACCGGCAGTGTGCCTGGTGCTTCCTTCACGGTCACGAAGTGGGCCTGGCTCGCCGAGCACGAGCCGGAGGCGGTGCGGGCCACGGCGGCCGTACGCCTCCCCCACGACTACCTCACCGAACGGCTCACGGGCCAGGGCACCACCGACCGTGGCGATGCCTCCGGTACGGGCTGGTGGGCCTCGGGGACCGAGTCGTACGACGAGGAGATCCTCCGGCATGTCGGGCTCGACCCGGCGCTGCTGCCCCGGGTGGTGCGACCGGGTGAGGTGGCGGGCACGGTGCGGGACTGTCACGACCTGCCGTTCTCCAAGGGCACTCTCGTCGCCCCCGGTACCGGCGACAACGCGGCCGCCGCACTGGGCCTCGGCCTGCGCCCGGGCGCGCCCGTGCTCAGCCTCGGCACCTCGGGCACGGTGTACGCCGTGTCGAAGCACCGCCCCGCCGACCCGTCCGGCACGGTCGCGGGCTTCGCCGACGCGCACGGCGACTGGCTGCCGCTGGCCTGCACCCTGAACTGCACCCTCGCCGTGGACCGGATCGCGGCCCTGCTGGGCCTGGACCGGGAGGCCGTGGAGCCCGGCACGTCGGTCACGCTGCTCCCCTACCTGGACGGCGAGCGCACTCCGAACCTCCCCAACGCCTCGGGCCTCCTGCACGGTCTGCGCCACGACACCACCGGCGGCCAGCTCCTTCAGGCCGCCTACGACGGTGCCGTGCACGCCCTGCTGGGCGCGCTCGACCTGGTTCTCGACGAGGACGCAGACCGCACCACGCCGCTGCTGCTGATCGGCGGGGGCGCCCGGGGCACGGCCTGGCAGGAGACGGTACGGCGGCTGTCGGGGCGTCCCGTCCAGGTGCCCGAGGCGAAGGAACTGGTCGCGCTGGGCGCCGCCGCGCAGGCCGCGGGCCTGCTGACCGGCGAGGATCCGGCCGCGGTGGCCCGCCGCTGGAACACGGCCGCCGGGCCGGTGCTGGACGCCGTGGAGCGGGACGAGGCGACGTTCGCCAGGATCTCCGGGGTACTCTCCGACGCGGCTCCGCTGCTCGAACGCGACCCGAACGGCCGTTGACGCACCCCGACCGAGGACTGAGGGAGGCATGACCGCACCGCTGCACGAGGCACACCCCGCCGGGCCCGGACGTGCCCTGCCCGACACCCAGCAGGGCATGCGCCGCCGCAACCTCGCCCGGGTGATGCACACGGTGAGCGCCGAGGGTCCCCTCTCGCGTGCGGCCGTCGCCTCGCGTATCGGACTGACCCGTGCGGCGGTGTCGACGCTGGTGGACGAGCTGATCCGGTCGGGGCTCCTCGAAGAACTGGGCCCCGAGCGGCCCGGCCGGGTGGGCCGCCCCGGATCGGCGCTCGCCGTCAGCGGGCGCGGTCCGGCCGGCATCGGCGCGGAGATCGGAGTCGACCATCTCGCGGTCTGCGCGGTAGACCTGCGCGGCGAGATACGGGCCCGGGCGGTGCGGCACGGTGTGAACCGCGGCCGTTCCCCCGAACCGGTGCTCGCCGAACTCACCGCGCTGGTACGGCAGGTCGTCGCCGAGGCGGACGCGGAGGGCCTGTGGCCGGCCGGGCTAGCGGTCGCCGTGCCCGGTCTGGTGGCCCGCGACGGCCGTACGGTCGTCCGCGCCCCGAACCTCGACTGGCACGACACGGACCTCGGTGCCCTGCTGCCCGCCGAACTCCCGCCCACCGTGGACAACGAGGCCAACTTCGGCGGGCTCGCCGAACTCTGGCTGGGCGGGGCCACCCCGCGTGACTTCCTGCATGTGTCGGCCGAGATCGGTATCGGCGCGGCGGTCGTCGTGGACGGCGGCCTCCTGCGCGGAACGCGCGGATTCGCGGGCGAGTTGGGGCATGTGCCGGTGCGTCCGGACGGGCCGGAGTGCGCGTGCGGTGGGCGCGGGTGTCTCGAGCAGTACGCGGGCGAGGAGGCGGTGCTGCGCGCCGCCGGTCTTGAGCCCGGAGCGGACCGGGTCGGTCTGCTGGCCACCCGCGCCGCCGACGGCGACGAGGCGGTACGACGCGCCCTGCACGACGCCGGTACGGCGCTCGGCATCGCGCTCACCGGTGCGGTCAACCTGCTCGATCCTCGACTGGTGGTGCTGGGCGGCGCGTTGTCCGGGCTCGCGCCCTGGCTGCTGCCGTCGCTGGAGGCCGAGCTGGCACGGCGCACCGCGGGGCCGCCCTGTCCGGTGTCGGTGTCGCGGCTGGGTCCCGAGGGCCCGCTGCTGGGGGCCGCGCATTCGGTGGTGCGGGCCGTGCTCGACGACCCGGCGGCGGTGGCCGAACGGACCGGGGCTATCGCGACCGAACGGCCTGTGGACATCGTGGTCGAACAGGCCTGAAACACAACCGACTTCACTCGGCCTTCGCCCGTTCGGGTGGCCGGGTTTTCCACAGATCCTCCGTCGTCCACGGAAGCCCACCACGCCCTACTGCCCAACCCGCAAGCGCCGTACCGTGATTCACGCGAGGCGCAGCCGTCGTGACGTGACGACGGCCTGCGTGGACGGACGGACAGGTGGACGAGGGGGGATTCACGTGTCGGCGGAGACAGTTCAGGGGCTGCGGCGGGATGCCGTCGGCCTGCGCGAGGTTCTCTTCCAGAGCGTCACGGCGATGGCGCCGGCCGCCGCGGTCGCCGCGTCGATCCCGTCGGGCGCGGCCTTCGCGGGCGGCAGCCTGCCGCTGTCGGTACTGATCGCTTTGGTGGCCTGTCTGTTCACCGCGTCCTGCGTGGCGGAGCCGACCCGGGAGTTGCCCGCCGCCGGTTCGGTGGCCACGTACGCGGCACAGGGACTGCATCCGGCCGTCGGCTTCCTGGTCGGCTGGGGCTATGTCTTCGTGGAGGCACTGGTCCCACCGTTGCTGCTCCTCCAGCTCGGCTTCACCACGGCGGGCACCCTGCACCAGGAGTGGCCCTCGTATCCGGAGAGCCTGTGGTGGCCGTGGGCGCTCGCGGGCGCCGCGATCATCACCGCGGCGGGCTGGTTCGGTGTACGCGCCTCCGCCCGCTTGGGCACGGTCCTCGGGGTCTTCGAGATCCTCGTCTTCCTGATCTTCGCCCTCTGGCTGATCGGCAAGGCCGGCAGCGCCAACACCCTGTCCGTCTTCGGCACTTCGCACACCGGGAAGGACTACTCGGGCCTCGGCGGAGTCTTCGCCGGCTCGGTCTACACAGTGCTCGCGTTCGCCGGATTCGAGGCCGCGGCGCCGCTCGCCGAGGAGACCCGGGACCCACGCCGGACGATGCACCGCGCGGTGCTCGGCGCGGCCCTCGGCATCGGCCTCTTCTACGCGCTGACGACCTACGCCATGACGGTCCACTACGGCCCGGACCGCTTCGCCCGATTCGGTGCCTCCGGCGCGGCGTCCTGGGAGGGGGTGGCACGCGCGTCGTTCGGCCTGTTCTGGGTGCTGGTGTTCCTGGCCGTGGTCAACTCGACGATCGCCAACGCCAACGCGTGCGCCACCGTCTCGACCCGCACCGCCTTCGCCCTGGCCCGCATCCGGGTACTCCCCCGCGTCCTGGCCACCCTGCACCCCCGCCACCGCTCCCCCGTCGCCGGGATCGCCGTGCAGACCGTGGTCGCGGTGGGCGCCGTCCTGGGCCTCGGTCTCGGCTACGACCCGGTGACCGCGTTCTTCCTGCTGGCCACTGTGATCGTCACGGTCGTCATCGGCGTCTACATCGTCGTGAACCTGGCCTGTGCGGGCTACTTCCTGCGCCGCAGACGCGAGTTGCTCAAACCGGTACGGCACCTGCTGGTGCCCCTCCTCGGGATCGTGGCATTCGTCCCGGCCCTGCTCACCGCGGCAGGTCTCCCTGCCTTCGATTTCGTGACCGAGCTGACCGCTCCCGTCTCGTACGCCGGACCGGTCGTCGGCGTCTGGATGGCGGCAGGGGTCGTAGTGCTGCTGGTCCTGCTACGGCGTCACCCCGAGCGAATAGCCGAGACCGCCCGCGTCCATCTCGACGAACCCGTCCCCAGCGGACCTCCTCAGAACGGAGCAGTACAGCCATGAACGACCCCCGGATCCTGACGGTGCGGCCCGAACCGGGCGAGTACGCCTGGACGTTCGGCGGTGCGCCGCCCGTGGCGCGCATCGCGCCCGGCACGGTTCTCGACCTGTACACGGAGGACTGCTTCGCCGGGCGGGTGCGGTCCGAGAAGGACCTGGTGTCCGAGGTGTGCGAGTTCCCGTTCCTCAACCCGCAGACCGGCCCCTTCCATGTGGAGGGCGCGGAGCCGGGCGACACGGTCGCCGTGCACTTCGTGTCGATCGAACCGGCCCGCGACTGGGCCGCCTCGACCACGGTCCCCCTCTTCGGCGCGCTCACGTCGACGCACACCACGGCGACACTGCAGCCGCCGCTTCCGGAGACCGTCTGGATCTGGCAGTTGGACCGCACCCGCCGCACGGCGTTGTTCCGCGCGCGGGACAGCGACATCGAGATCGAGCTGCCTCTCGACCCGATGCACGGCACGGTCGGGGTGGCCCCCGCCAACCTGGAGGTGCGATCGGCGCTGGTGCCCGACGCGCACGGCGGCAACATGGACACACCCGAGATGCGGGCCGGAGTCACCTGCTATCTCGGGGTCAACGTCGAGGGCGCGCTGCTCAGCCTCGGTGACGGACATGCCCGGCAGGGCGAGGGCGAGACCTGTGGTGTCGCGGTCGAGTGCGCGATGAACACCGTGGTGATCGTGGAGCTGCTCAAGGGCGTCGCGACTCCCTGGCCGCGCATCGAGTCGGACACCCACATCATCTCGACGGGTTCGGCACGCCCGCTGGAGGACGCGTTCCGCATCTCCCAGCTCGACCTGGTGCGCTGGCTGGTGCGCGACTACGGATTCAGTGAACTCGACGCCTACCAATTCGCCACCCAGGCGGTCGAATCGCCGTTGGCCAACGTCTGCGACACCAACTACACCTGCGTGGCCAAGATCCGCAAAGAGTGGCTGCCCACGCGCGAGACTCACCGGGGGCTGCACGCGCGGTTGCGCGAGACCGCTGCGGCCCTCCGGCACTGAACCGAAAGGCAACCCGACCATGGAACGGGCAACACCGCTCCCGAGCAGGCGATGGCTTCTGAAGGGCGCCGCCCTCGCCGCCGTCCCCTACGCGTTACTCCCCGCCCCACAGGCCGGAGCGCAGCCGCAGGCCGTCGACTATCCGTCGGCCGAGTGGCAGCCGGCGACCTCCTCCAACTACACGGCGTCCAGCCGCCCCAGCAGCTATCCCGTCGACTACGTGGTCATCCACGTCACCCAGGAGACGTACTCCTCGACGCTGTCCATCTTCCAGAATCCGAAGAAGAAGGTGTCCGCGCACTATCTCGTGCGGTCAGCCGACGGGCATGTGGCGCAGTGCGTCCGGGAGGCCAACATCGCCTGGCACGCGGGAAATTGGGACTACAACACCCGCAGCATCGGTATCGAGCACGAGGGCTGGGTGGATCAGCCCGCGTACTTCACCGACGCGCTCTACGAACAGTCGGCCAGACTCACGGCGGCGATCTGCGCGAAGTACGGGCTCCCCAAGGACCGGTCCCACATCATCGGGCACTTCGAGGTGCCGGGCACCGACCACACCGATCCAGGGCCGAACTGGGACTGGACCCGCTATATAAGGCTGGTCACTTCGGTCTGACAAGCCTGGTCACTTCGGCCTGATCCGCACCGGGCCGGAGTCCGATCTCCGCCTGCTCCACGCCTGATCCGACCGGGATGTGCCGCGTTCGGACCGGCCCGGTCGAAACGGTTGTCCGTACCCTTCCCCGGAGTGACGATGTCCGCAGGCGTTTCCCCGCCGTATCGCGGGCGTGTCACCGCTGTATCGCGGTATCCGCGACGCCGTATCGCCTTCCTGGGAGGCCGAGTTGACCGATCCATGGGTGGCCCTGGAGCCGGGGGCCGACCCTGCCGAGCGGGTGCGGGCGCTGCGCCGGGCGCACGAGACGTTCGCCGTGGCGGGCACGGTGCCGCAGCCGGTGCGCTCGGTGGTGGCGGACTCCTGGCGGCGTTCGGCACGTGCCGGAGTCGGTCCCGAGGGCACGGCGAACGTGGAGCTCACGGACGGCGACCTCGGCGTCTACCGCGCGCAGCATCCGCTGGCGCGGGTGATGCCGCTGATCCGGGAGCTGATGGGCACGTTCGCCGCGGACGGCGAGCATCTGCTCGCGGTATGCGACGCGCAGGGCAGGTTGCTGTGGGTCGAGGGACATCCGGCGACCCGGCGGAAGGCCGACCGGATGAACTTCGTGCCGGGTGCGCGCTGGGCGGAGAGCGCGGTCGGGACGAACGCGCCGGGTACGGCCGTCGCCGTGGACCGGCCGGTGCAGGTGTTCGCGGCCGAGCACTTCATCCGGCGGGTGCAGCCGTGGACGTGCGCGGCGGCTCCGGTGCACGATCCGCGCACCGGGCGGGTGCTCGGTGCCGTGGACATCACCGGCGGGGACGGGCTGGCGCATCCGCACAGCCTGGGTTTCGTGCAAGCGGTGGCGCGCGCCGCCGAGTCCCAGCTGGCGCTGCTCGCCCCGGAGCAGGCGTCGGTCGACGGACCCGAGCTGACCGCGCTCGGCCGGGACGAGGCCCAACTGTGTGTCGACGGTCGCAAGATGAGGCTAAGCCGTCGGCACAGCGAGATCCTGGTGCTGCTGGCCCGGCATCCCGAAGGGCTGACCGGCGACGAGTTGCTGTGCGCGCTGTACGAGGACGAGTCGGTGCCGCCGGTGACGCTGCGGGCCGAACTGGCGCGGCTGCGAAGGCTGTTGGGTCCCGGTCTGCTCGCCTCGCGTCCCTACCGGCTCACGCTGCCGGTCGAGTCCGATGTGGCGATCGTCGAACGGCGCCTGGAAGGAGGTGCGGTGACGGGAGCGGCGACGGCGTACACGGGTCCGCTGCTGCCGGGTTCGCAGGCCCCGGCGGTGGTACGGCTCAGGGCGCGCCTCGCGGACGGCCTCCGTGCGGCGTTGATCGCCCGCCGCGACCCCGACCTGCTGGCCGACTGGGCGCACGCGCCGTGGGGCGAGGACGACCTCGATGTGTGGCGGGCGCTCGCGGCAATACGTCCGACAGCACCGGTGCGCTCCCGGCTCGCGGCCCTGGAGTCGGAGTTGGCGGCACCGGGCGCTTGGTCCCGCGGGACGGGCCGCTGACGTAACTCGGCTGACGCGACGCAGCCGACGCAACTCACGGGAGGCACCGCAACGTACATGCAACGTCCCGCTCCCTAGCCTCGCGCCGAGAGCTGCCCAACGGCGGGCAGCGCTGCTCCGGGAGGCACACCAGCATGACCCGTTACACGGCACCCGGCACCGAGGGCGCGATCGTCTCCTACCAGGCGCGCTACGACCACTTCATCGGCGGCGAGTACGTTCCGCCGGCTCGCGGGCAGTACTTCGAGAACCCGTCCCCGGTGAACGGGCAGCCGTTCACCGAGATCGCGCGCGGCACCGCGGAGGATGTGGAGCGGGCGCTGGACGCGGCGCACGCCGCCGCGCCGGGCTGGGGGCGCAGCTCGGTGACCGAGCGGTCCGACATCCTGCTCAAGATCGCCGACCGGATGGAGGCACACCTGGAGCCCCTCGCGGTCGCGGAGAGCTGGGAGAACGGCAAGCCGATCCGCGAGACCCTGGCCGCCGACATCCCGCTCGCCATCGACCACTTCCGCTACTTCGCGGGGGCGATCCGGGCGCAGGAGGGTTCGCTGGGCGAGGTCGACGACGACACGGTGGCGTACCACTTCCACGAGCCGCTCGGGGTCGTCGCGCAGATCATCCCGTGGAACTTCCCCATCCTGATGGCGACCTGGAAGCTGGCCCCGGCGCTCGCGGCGGGCAACGCGGTCGTCATCAAGCCCGCCGAGCAGACCCCGGCGTCCATCCACTACTGGATGAGCCTGATCGCGGATCTGCTGCCGCCGGGCGTGGTGAACATCGTCAACGGCTTCGGCGTCGAGGCGGGCAAGCCGCTCGCGTCCAGCCCGCGCGTGGCGAAGGTCGCCTTCACCGGCGAGACCACCACGGGGCGGTTGATCATGCAGTACGCCTCGGAGAACATCAAGCCGGTCACGCTGGAGCTCGGCGGCAAGTCGCCGAACATCTTCTTCGACGACGTGTCGTCGGCGAACGACGACTTCCTCGACAAGGCACTCGAGGGCTTCACGATGTTCGCGCTCAACCAGGGCGAGGTGTGCACCTGCCCGTCCCGGGCGCTGATCCAGCGCGGCCACTACTCCGACTTCCTCCAGGCGGCCGTCGCCCGCACGGAGTTGATCAAGCCGGGGCACCCCCTCGACACCGACACGATGATCGGCGCCCAGGCCTCCAACGACCAGCTGGAGAAGATCCTCTCCTACCTGGACATCGGCCGGCAGGAGGGCGCGAAGGTCCTCACGGGCGGCGAACGGCTCGACTACGACGGCGAGTTGAAGGGCGGCTACTACGTCCAGCCGACGATCTTCGAGGGCGACAACCGGATGCGGATCTTCCAGGAGGAGATCTTCGGGCCCGTGGTCTCGGTGACCTCGTTCGACGACTTCGACGACGCGATCAAGGTCGCCAACGACACGCTGTACGGTCTCGGCGCCGGTGTGTGGACCCGGGACATCAACACGGCGTACCGCGCGGGCCGGGCGATCCAGGCGGGCCGGGTGTGGACCAACTGCTACCACGCGTACCCCGCGCACGCGGCGTTCGGCGGCTACAAGCAGTCCGGCATCGGCCGTGAGAACCACAAGATGATGCTGGAGCACTACCAGCAGACCAAGAACCTTCTAGTTTCATACAGTCCGAAGAAACTTGGGTTCTTCTAGAGCCTGAAGTCGGTTGCCTGGAGGCATGGTTGCGCTCCAGGCAACCCGACACGACAGCTACTTTCAGCCGGATCAGTCGCGGACCAATCGGCACCGGAGAACATCACCCGCGAACCGCCCGCTCATGAGCGCAGCGATTCGATGAATACTCGTACGCAGCACTCGAACCACTGACACCATCGGGGAGGCCCTCGGCCTCTTGGCGGCCCTGAATCAATCCGTATCGCCGGCGAGGGCTCCTCGCGGCGGCAGGAGCCGGCCCGACCTTGCCGGTATTACCCGAAACCGCACATAGAGCCGTCAACATTCTTGACCAGCACCAGTTGGCTCGGCCGGCACATGGTGAACGCTCTCCATCCCGTAGGCCGCCTTTCAACGTCCGCTCCTTGCGCGAGCGGCGACGAATCCGCCAACGCCTTCTCGCCACCGGTCGGTTGGTCGTCTCCGACCTCACGGGTCTTCCCCCAGGGCCGGGTAGTTAACGTTTCCGCAGGTCACGCAAGGGGTGTTGGGGTCCATGCAGTTGCGGCGGAGAGGCCGGGGCCGAGTTTGTGGATGAGGCCGGTCTCGGCCCATCTGGAGAGCTGCCGATACATGGTCTCCATGGTGATGTCGCCGAAGGGAGAAGCGATGTCACGGGGGCGCCGGAGGCGGGTGGGGTCTTCCTCGAGCAGGCCAAGGATCCGGTGACGGCGGCGGTCGGCGAGGGCGGCGTTCCGGTCGTCGCGGGAGATGGCGGGGAGTTGAGGGTGCGGTTCGTGAGGTTCGCGGACGCTGATGTCGAGACCGGTGATGGTACGGCTGGTGTCGGGCCTGCCGTCGTCATGACGGGTGCTGTAACGGGACATCGGTGACTTGACCTTGCGGGTGCTGACGCGCTGCCGCCGGGGCGGCAGGAGACGGGCCAGGATCCGGTGCCCGATCAGCCCGACGCGACCGACACCGCCGGGGTCGGTGATGACGGCGGCGGCCTGGACGACCTGGTCGCGGGCGGTCTGGAGGGCGATGGTGAAACAGCAGCGGTCCGGATCGGTGCCGGGCAGCGACTCGGCGGCCTCGGCCATCATGGTGCGCAGGGCCTGGTAGAGGGTGAGCAGGGGCCCACATCTCCTGTTCGACGCCGGCCGGGTCACCCGAGCGCAGGACACGCCCGTTCATGATCGTGTGGCGGAGCGCATAATACGCAGATTCGTGTTCCCACCGCTGGTGGTAGAGGCCCACCAGCGCGGCCGCCGGGTATCGGCCGACGTCGGTCAAGGTGGTGACCAGCCGGTAGGAGCCGGTGAAGACGGTGCCGTCCGCGCGGGTCACCGTGATGTTCGCGTCGATCACACGTACCTTCTCGGCGGCGATCACCGACAGGTATGAGCCGTCGGCGAGACGCGTGAGAACAGGGGTACGCCGGTTGCTGCGAAGTCGTCCCAGGAACTGGGCGCGGGTCGCGGTGACGGCGGTGAGGAAGTCGTTGCCGTCGAAGCCCTTGTCCCCCGATCGACACCTACCGCCGCACCCCGCCCAACCGACGGCGCGCTGAACCCGGCCGCGACAGCACCGTCTTCGTCGGATGAACTCCCGGCTGTCAGTCGCGATCCAGCGCAGCACTGAGCTTGTTCCGCGAGTTGACGTCGAGTTTGGTGAACACCTTGTGCAGGTGCCATTCCACCGTGCGCGAGCTGATGAACAGCTCGGCGCCGATCTCGGAGTTCGTCTTGCCGTCGGCGGCCAGTCGGGCGATCTGGGCTTCCTGCGCGGTGAGGGCCTCACGTACGTCGACCGTGTGTTGCCGTACCGACTCGCCGGTGGCGAGGAGTTCGCGACGGGCACGCTCTGCGAAGGCGTTCGCCCCGAACCCGTGGAGCATTTCGTAGGCGGCGCGCAGTTGCTCGCGTGCGTCGACGCGCCGGTTCTCACGGCGTAGCCACTCGCCGTACACCAGATGGGTGCGCGCGAGGTGGACGGCGGCCCGGCTGCGCTGAAGACGCTCGATGGCCTCGCGGTACAGCAGGTCCGCGGCCGGACCGTCGCTGAGCAGCGCTCGCGACCGGGCCACGACACCCAGGCTCCAGTTGGTGCCGCTGGCCTCGGCCTGTTCTTCAAGTCGGCGCAGAGCCGCCGCGGCCGCCTCGGGGGCATCACCGCGAGCACCCGCCTCGACCAGTTCGAAGAGGGTGAACCCGAAACCCGCCAGTTCCTCGTACTGCCATGCCCGTTCGGCCCTGGCCAGGGCGTCCTGGTAGCGGCCCAGGCCGTTGTACAGCACCGCGATCACGTAGTCGGCCAGCCCGATCGCCCGCCCCTCGCCCCAGGACGCTGCGTCCCGGGTCCGGCCGTCGATCCAGTCCGCCACCCGGACGTCGTCGCCACGCCAGACCAGGAGGACCGCTGCGGCGTACCCGAGGGGCGAGTTGCCGGTCACCTCTGTCATGGTGTCGGACTCGTCGATCAACGCCGAGGCGAGGTCGAACTCCCCGGCGTGCACATGCTGGATGGCGCGGTAGCAGAGGGCCAGGGGAAGGAAATTGAGCGCACCGGTCTCGCGAGCCACCCGGACCGCGCACGTGGTCAGTTCCTGGCACGTCTCGTCGTCCCACATGTCGCTGGCGACCAGCCATGTCAGCCAGAGCCAGCGCATGACGTCGTCCTCGCCCCGTTCGGCGGCTTGCCGGAACGCCCGCAGCGCGAGCTTCAACGGCGGCGCACCCTGGACGTAGTCCTCGGTGAACCGCGTCGCCAGACCGTCGAGAAGGATGTCCGTCAGCCGCGGCGACCGCGGTGCGCGCGGTGCGGCACGGGCGGCCTCGGCCACCTCCCGCAATCCGGCACGGCCAACCAGACGACCGGCGATGACCGCTGCTCCGATCGCTTCGAGATACGCCTCGCGCGCCTGCCCCCCGTCGATCTGTTCCAGTCGGCCGGCCGCGTCGAGCAGTAGTGGCAGGGCCTGACCGCCGCGATTGCGCGCGAAGACGATCTGGCCGCGGAGCCGGACCAGCCGTGCCTGCTGGACCTCGTTCAGCGGGCCCGTCTCCGCGGCGGCGAGGAGTTCGAGCGCCGCGTTCGGGGTCCCGGCCTCGAACGCGGCCTGCGCCGCGGCCACCGCTCTCGTTCCTCGTACGGCGGGATCGGGCGTCAGCTCTGTCGCACGCCTCAGGAACGCGGCTTCCGCCGCGATACCGCCGCGGGCCCGGGCTCTGGCGGCCGAGCGCTCCAGCTCACCCGCCAGGGCCTCGTCGGGTTCGACCGCCGCGTGGGCGCGATGCCAGGCCCGGCGATCCGAGTCGACCTCGGGATCGGTCGCCTCGGCCAGCGCGCGGTGCACGTCCCGGCGTACCCCGGGGTCGGCCGCGCGATAGGCCGCCGAGCGGACCAGCGGATGGCGAAACCGTACCTGCACCCCGAACTCGATCAGCCCGGCCTGCTCGGCCTCCCCCGCGGCGTCCGCCCCGATGTCGAGTTGCTCGGCCACCCGCCGCAACAGCGGCACGTCCCCCACCGGCTCGGCCGCCGCCGCCAGCAGCAGCCGTTGCGCCGCATCCGGGAGGGAAACGATTCGCCGCAGAAAACTCTGCTCGATCTGACTCGCCAGCGGCCGGGTGTCCGGACGCCCGAATCCGCCTGCCAGCTCTGCCGTGGTCAATCCCCGCGTCAGTTCCAGCAGAGCCAGCGGGTTGCCACGGGTCTCGGCGACGATCCGGTCCCGGACGCGTTCGTCCAGCCGACCGGGGACCGCCGAGTCCAGAAGCGCACGCGCATCGTCGTCGCGCAGCCCCCGGACCACGAGTTCCTTCAGCGCCGCCCACGGGTCGTCCACCGGAGGGGGCGTGGACGTACGCACCGCGAAGACCAGCGCCACCCGCTCCGCGAGCAGTCGGCGCGCGACGAAGGTCAGCGTCTGCGCGGAGACCCGATCGAGCCACTGGGCGTCGTCCACCACGCAGACGAGCGGCTGCTCCTCCGCCACCTCGGCCAGCAGGCTGAGCACCGCGAGCCCGACCATGAACCGGTCCGGCGCGCTTCCCGCACGCAGACCGAACGCAATAGCCAGAGCCTCACGTTGAGGGTCGGGAAGGCGATCGAGCTGCCCCATCACCGGCACGCACAGCTGGTGCAACCCGGCGAACGCCAGCTCCATTTCGGACTCGACGCCGACGGCCCGCAGGGTCTGGCACCCTGTCGCACTGCCCACCAGGTACTCCAGCAACGCGGACTTGCCGACCCCGGGCTCGCCGCGCAGCACAAGTACCTGGCTCTGACCCGCCTTGGCGTCGGCCACCACCTGGTCCAGCGCTCCGCACTCGCCACGTCGGCCGCGCAGCCCGGGCCGAGGAACGCTGCTCGACATCCACCACCCACCGCGCAGGTAAAAGAGCCAGATCCTGATCAACTCGGACCGACCCCATCATGCACCCCTGCGCGCGGCACGGACAATCGCCGGCCGGACAGGGTCGGGGCCCGGCGGACACCTCACCACATGTTGGTTGCGGCTTCATCGCCAAGGGAGATCATCGGCGTCAAGACACGGTGCGAAGTCTGTGGAGCAGGTTGATGAGTTGCGCAAGGTCGCCGGCTCGCGCCGCGTCAAGGAAGGCTCGGCACGTTCAGTGGAGGACAGCCGTTCCACCAGGAGCCGGCCCGCGCACTGCCGAGCGCGGCCCTGGTGGTGACGGCCACGAGGAGCGCGACCCGATCCCGAATCTGTGCCAGTTCCGCGTCCTGCCGGCGGACCCACACGTCCTGAACGACTTCCTCGGCGTCGACGGCACGGCCCAGCCTCTGGTGGGCGATCCCGAACAGCAGGGAACGGACACTCTCGAAGTCCCTTGCCGCCCCGGGTCCCGAGTGAACCGCGCTCGTTGTCGCATTGCCGGTCGTACCCGCGCTCGACGAGCCCGGCTCCGGCACGACGTCGATGCTGGACAACTCGTGACGATCTCCCCCGCCCCCGGTACCCCGGACCGCCGGGACGGGCTCATCGTGTGCCCAGGGCCCCCGCTCAGTGAACCGGCCACCGTCGTCCGGAGCCGGTGACGGGCGTACCCGTGTAATCCCTGGTGCACCCCCGGGCGGCCCCCGTACACCATCCCCATGGACGCAGCCGCGGAACGAGGGGGCCGAACAACACGGTGGGAAAACGCTGTCACTCACGGCCCGGGGCCGCCCTAGGATCCGGATGCCCGACGACCGCTTTCCGGCGTCTATACATGCCGTGTATAGTCCGGACCATGCCAGGCGGCACTTTCGGCCGCCAGTTGCTCAGTGCCTCGATGCACACAAGGTGTGTTGCCGTACAGCATGGCTCGTGGGTCAGAAGCTTCAGTTATCGACCCCTGGAGCGTCCTCGCGGACACACCTTGGGTGGTTTGTCACCCCACGGCCAGAGGCATGGTCGCCGGCGCTTCGCGCCCAGCACGAGAGGTTGCCAGTGAACCCACGTCCGCAGCATGTGCGACAGACTGTCTCCCCAACGACCCCGCGTCGTCAACAGCGATTCGGAAGTCTTCGTGCTGTCGGCTTCGGAGCACGCCTCGCCATGAACGGCGGCCGGGACGGTTTGGTGCGTACCGTCCTGATGGCCGTGGGCGTCGGACTGGGGGTCGCGCTGCTGCTGCTGGCCTCGTGCGTACCCACTGCCAGACACCACCGGGACGAACGGATCCACAACCGGATCGACATCAATCTCGACGACCGGGTCATCACACCCTCTCGCAGCACGGTGTTGCTCAGTGAAATTGACACGGTGTTCCGAGGCAGGGAAATCCGGGGAAGGATGCTGGAACCCGAGGGGCCTGCGGCGCCGCTGCCTCCCGGAGTCACGCGATTCCCGCGTCCTGGGGAGATGGTCGTGTCACCGGCACTCCGGAAGCTGCTGGCCGCGCCCGGGAGTGACCTGCTTCGCGAGCGCCTCGACCATCCCATCACGGGAGAAGTCGCGGACCGGGGTCTGGTCGGGCCCGGCGAATACGCCTTCTATCTCGGCGGCGAACACATGGCGGACGGTGTCGCAGGAGCTCGTCGACTGGACCACTTCGGCAAGGTCTATCCGGCGAAACCGCTCGACCCCGAGCTCGCGCTGCTGAGTATCGTCGGGATGGTCGTGCTGCTCGCCCCGGTCGCGGTGTTCATCGCCGCAGCCGTCCGGTTCGGCGGCGAACACCGCGACCGAAGGCTGGCCGCGCTACGGCTGGTAGGCGCGGACCGTCGGACGACCGCCCGTATCGCCGCAGGCGAGACGCTGGTCAGTGCGCTGCTCGGCGTCGCCCTGGGCGCAGTCCTGTTCCTGTTCGGCCGTCAGTTCATCGGGTTGATGGACATTCAGGGACTCAGTGTGTTCACAGCGGACCTCAGCCCGCAGCCTGTTCTGGCGGCGCTCACGGTGGTCGGCGTAGTCGTGCTGTCCCTCACCGTCACGAGGCTGGCGATGAACGGGGTGGTTGTAGAACCGCTCGGGGTGGTTCGCAAGTCCGGTGGTGCCACACGACGTCTGTGGTGGCGCATTGCTGTACCCGTACTCGGACTGCTTCTCCTACGGACGTCCGTGCGGGGCGGATCCGACCTGCGCAGTGCCACCAGCGTCATTCCGGTCGTTGCCGGCATGCTGGCGTTGCTCGTCGGCGTGACCGCCATTCTGCCCTGGATCCTGGAGCAACTCACCAGAGTCTCCGGCGGATTCGGTCCCCTCTCCTGGCAACTGGCCGTCCGCCGGCTGCAGTTGAGCAGCGAAGCCGCCACCCGCTCGGTCAACGGAATCGTCGTCGCCGTGGCCGGAGCCATAGCACTCCAGACCCTCTTCACCGGCATCGCACACGGTCACAACGACAGCAGCGGGGCAGCCAGGAACAGTTCCACGCCGCGCACGCATATCGGCGTCGCCGGTCTCGACGACGGCAAGGGGTCCACGGATCGGTACGCCTCAGTGTTCTCCTCAACGCCTGGCGTGCAACAGGCAATCGGCTACGCGGAGTTGTCCGTCAGTGGGTCCGATGACGATTTCCCGCAGACGGTCCGCGTCGCAGGATGCGGCCAGCTGAGACTGCTCGCCTCGCTGCCCGGCTGCACCGATGGGGATGCCTTCGTCGTCACCCCGCGAGGCACCACCAGTTCCGCCGACACGACCGTGTGGAAGTCGGGCAGCACGATGCGTCTGGACAGGAAAGGCACCCTGTGGAAGGTGCCGCACATCACCGCCACCGTCGAGGCCAGGAGCAGCGATCCACAAGGTGCCTACCCCGAGAGGATGCTGCTCGCCACCCCCCGAGCAGCCGGCTCCTCGGCGATGGCGGACGCTGTGAGCACCATCAGCATCAGGTACTCGACGTCCAGCGAAGACATCCAGGACCGGATTCGTACGACAGCCGCCCGGCTGGACCCTTCCTTCACCGTCGAATTCCCCACACAGGCCAAGGGCGACACGGCTCTCGACGGGATCAGGCGGGACCTGTTGGCCGGGGTGACCGCCGTCCTGCTGCTGATCGCGGCAAGTCTGCTGCTCGGTACGATCGAACAACTCCGGGACCGCAGACGCGTCCTGGCGGTGCTCGTCACCTTCGGCACCCCGCGACGCACCCTCAGCAGCTCGATCCTGTGGCAGACCGCGTTGCCGGTTGCGACAGGACTACTCGTCGCAGGAGTGGTGGGAACCGCCCTCGGCAACGCGCTGCTCCGTCTGATCGGCAGGGCAGCGGTCTACGACTGGAACAGCATGCTGGCGACAGCAGGCATAGGGGCCGCCGCCAGCGTCGCCGTGACCGTGCTGACGCTCCCCACATTGTGGCGCTCCTCGCACCCGGAGAACATCCGCTTCGAGTGAGCGATGTCCGTCAGCCTGTGTCGGCCCCTGGCGAATCGGCCGTCGGGTGTTCGTCGTGGAGTGCGGCGAGCGCGGCGGCGAGCCTGCCGCGGCTGGTGATGCCCAGGCGGGGATAGATGCGGTACAGATGGGCTCCGACGGTACGGTGCGAAATGAACAGGCGCTGGGCGATCTCCCGGTTGCTCAGCCCCCGCGACGCCAGCACCGCGATCTGCATCTCCTGGGCCGACAGCCGGTCGCTGGTGTTCGCGTGCCGCCGACCGCTCGACTCGCCGGCGGCACGCAGCTGCTCACGAGCCGTCTCGGCCCAGGGCCGGGCGCCGATCCGGTCGAACTCGTCGCGGGCGCTGCGCAGCGGACTCCGGGCGTCGACGTTGCGCCGTTGTCGGCGCAGCCAGCGACCGTGGTGCAGGTGCAGCCGGGCCCGCGCAAGGGCCCAGCCGACGGGCAGCGCGGCCAGCGCCGCGCTGTAGCGCTCCTCCGCCGCGTCGTCCGGCGCCAGCACCGCCTCCGTGTAGGCGTGGGCCACCACCATCATTTCCGAGGGCAGCTGGGCGGCCAACTCGGGGAGTCCGTCCAGTAGTTGCCGGGCCTGCCGCGCAGTGTCCGCGGCCACGGCGGCGTCCGCCAGGTCCGGTGCGAGCAGCCAGCGGCTGACCGAGTGGTAGTGCGGGTCGGCGGGATCGAACGCGCGGGAGACGGCGTCGTACGCTTCGGTCGCGCGGCCGTCGAAGAGCGCCAGCAGGCCCTCGACCTGCTGCGCCATCACGGCGGCGAACGGCATGCCGGGGAACAGCCGGTGGGCACGGAGTTCGCCCAGCATCCGCGCCGCGGCCTCGGACTCGCCGCGCAGCGCCGCCACCAGACTCCCCGTCGCCTTCACCCCCAGCCAGACGATCCATTCCCCGCTCTCCTCGGCCAGGGCGAGTCCTTCGCCGGACTCCTCGCGGGCCCGGTCGAGCTGACCGAGGTACACCCGCGGCCAACTCCCGGCAAGTGACCGGGCGAGCAGCCCGAGCCTGCCCTGTGACCGCCACGCCGCGGCCGCCAGCGACAGGTACCGGGCGGCGCGGGTGACGTCGCCCAGGACCATCGCGCCGCTGCCGAGGAAGTGTGTGATCCGGCCGTCCTCGTGGTCAGGCCGAAGGCCGTCGAGCCGTGCGATCACCTCGGCGCCGTACCGGTACGGCTCGGTGTACGCCCGTACCGTCAGGACGACGGGAGCCTCCGGATCGGGGTTCCACCGGTCCAGCTCGGCCGAGGCCAGCGTGCGCACCCGTGCGTCGCCGTCCTGGAAGAAGCACCGGGCGGCGGCCCGCCACAGCAGGTTCTCGGCGACCCGCACACCGCCTGCGTCGAACGCGCCGGCCGCCGTGGTCACCATGTCCTCGATCCGGCGCTGCGGCTCGTCGGGTTCGAACGCCGCCTTGTCGGACACGACCATGAGGCGAGCCCGTTCCAGTGGGCCGAGTTCGCTCAGGTCGGCCCGGTCGAGCAACAGCTGGGTGTGAACCCGGTCGTTGATCTCGCTGGCCGACTCCACTGCCCGCACCAGGATCTCGGTCCTGCGGCGCGGGTCCTGGACCAGCTCCGCCGCCTGGCGCAGGGCCGGAACGGCCGACGCCACCTTGCCCCGGGCCAGCGCCGTGTCGGCGAAACGTTCCAGCCGGGCGGCGAGTTCCTCGTCCGGGCCGAGCGACGCGGCGGCCAGGTGAAGGAGCTGGTGCTCGGGTGTGTCGGCCATGACCTCGGCGATGGCGCGGTGGGTGTCCAGCCGATCGGAGACGCCGGCACGGGTATAGATCGCCGAACGCATCAGTGGATGCCGGAACTCAAGAGCACGGGCTACCAGGACGACCAGACCCGCGTCGACCGCCTCCTGCACCGCCTTCACGGAAACCGCCGCGCCTGTCAGACGACTCGACACGTCCAGCAGCCGGTTCAGTGGCGCGTTGGGCTCGGCGGCCAGGGCCAGCAGGAGCCTGCGGCACTCCGGGCTCACCGAGTCCGTACGCGCGGCGAACGCGTCCTCCAGGCGCTGGGTCAGCGGCAGATCGTCCAGCTGCGGTGCCAGGTCCTGCACCGTCTTGGGCAGCTCGACCAGGGCCAGCGGGTTGCCCGCGGCGCGTTCCAGAACGAAGGCCCGGATCGGCGCCGACAGGTCCGGTGCGACCGCGTCGAGCAGTTCGGCGGCGGCCGACGACCCGAGCGGCTCCAGAGGGAGGTCCGGTTGCGCGCTCGGGTCGTAGGAGTCGGGAGAGCGGACCCGGGACGCGGCGATGATCAGTACGGGGAGGTCGCGGGTGCGCCGGGCCACGAATCTGAGGACGTCCCGGCTCGGTGCGTCGATCCACTGCAGATCGTCGACGATCAGCAGGAGCGGCTGCCGGTCTGCCTCGTCGGCGAGCAGTTCGAGTACGGCGAGCGCGACCCGGAAGATGTGGGGTTCGGTCTGCGTGGCGCTGAACGCGTCGACCAGCGCCGTCCGGTGCGGGGTCGGCAGCTTCTCGATGCCGTGGGCGACCGGTCGCAGCAGCAGTTGCAGGGCCGCGAACGGCAGCCACAGCTCGGTCTCCACACCGGCCGCGCTCAGCACCTTGAATCCGCCCTCGGTGCCGTCGGCGCCGACAGCGCGCAGCAGCGCAGACTTGCCGACGCCGGCGGGGCCGTGCATCAACAGCGCACCACCGCGTCCGTCCGCCGCGTCCGCCAGCAGCGTGCGCAGGATACGCAGCTCCTCGTCCCGGCCGATCATCGCGCGGGGGCCGGGTTCGGCCTCGGGAAGGCTCCGGCTGCTGGGCTGGGCATGTGCGACTTCCTCCGTGCAGAAGGTCACGTCGCACGGCATTCTAATCGCGCCTCATTACACCCTCGGTGCGTCCGCACCATCAGTCGAACGACTCGACCTCGGCGGTACTGCCGCGCCGAGGCCGGGATTCGAGGACGCCGTCATCGACAGAACCCGCCGTGGTGGTCTCCGGCGGGTTCTGTCGTGACGGCGCTGTTGGGATCAGTTCGGCGTCAGGAAGGACACTTCGTGGGTCCCATGCGGATGAGGGTTTCGCGTGTCTCCTCGGTCAGACCACCCCAGATCCCGTGCCGTTCCCGGTGGTCGAGTGCGTACCGGCGACACGGAATCCGTACCGGGCACCGATCGCAGATCGTCAACGCCCGTCGGACGGTCGCCAGGTCGCCCGGAGGAGGGAAGAAGGTCTCGATGTCGGCTCCGCGGCAGGACGCGACAAGCCACCAGCCCGCCACCGAACGGACAGGCAGGGCACGGTTGTTCAGCCGAGGGGTGCGCGGCGCCGTCATCCCATCTCCTCCAGCTTCTTGCCGTTGGTCTCCCGCACCCGTACCGCGACGAAGACGAAGGACAGCACGGCGAAGCCCGCGTACACGGCGTAGGTGGACGACAGGTCCCAGTCCGACATACGGGGGAAGCTCTCGGTGACGGCCCAGTTGGCGATCCAGTTGGCGGCGGTCGCCACTGACATCGCGGCGGCGCGGATCCGCAGCGGGAACATCTCGCCGACCATCACCCAGAGCACCACGCCCCAGGAGACCGCGAAGAAGAAGACGAAGGCGTGGGCGGCGACCAGTGCCACGGTGCCCTGGGTGTCCGGAATGGACAGGCTGCTGCCACTGCCTGTCCGGTACGAGAACGCCCAGCTGGCCAGAGCCAGCGACACGGCCATGCCGGCCGAGCCGGTCAGCGCGAGCGGTTTGCGGCCGATCCGGTCGATCAGCAGCATCGCCACGACGGTTCCGACGATGTTGATGATGGACGTGGAAAGGCTGATCAGGAGCGAGCTGGCCTGGTCGATGCCCACCGACTGCCACAGCAGCGACGAGTAGTAGAAGATGACGTTGATGCCGACGAGTTGCTGGAACACGGCCAGCCCGATGCCGACCCACACGATCGGCAGCAGCCCGAAGCGGCCGTCGAGCAGATCGCGTACCCGCGGCTTGTGGTCGGTCCTGAGCGCGTGCTGGATCTCGGCGATCCGGTCCTCGGCACCGGCGTCTGTGCCCTGCAGGTCGCGCACTACAGCGAGGGCCTTGTCCTCGCGGCCCGTGGCGACGAGGAAGTGCGGCGACTCGGGGATGCGCAGGGTGAGGAGCAAGTAGGCGAGTGCCGGTACGACGGCGGCCATGAGCATCCACTGCCAGGCATGCAGGGCACCCAGCGAGTTTTCGCTCTTGCCGTCGGCCCCTTGGGCGATACCCCAGTTGACCAGCTGGGAGGCCGTGATGCCGAGCACGATGGCCGCCTGCTGGAACGAGGCGAGCCGGCCGCGGTGGTCGGGCGGTGCGACCTCGGCGATGTAGGTGGGGCCGATCAGCGAGGCGAGGCCGATCGCCATACCGCCGATAACACGCCAGGCTCCCAGGTCCCAGGCGGAGAAGGGCATGGACGAGCCGAGCGCACTGATCGCGAAGAGAACCGCGGCCAGGTGCATCACGCGCCGACGGCCGACGCGGTCGGCGAGACGCCCGGCGAAGGCCGCACCGAAGGCGGAGCCGAGCAGGGCGGAGGCGACGATGGTGCCCGTCTCGCTGGAGGTGACATCGAACCGGTGCTGGATTCCGGTGACGGCGCCGTTGATGACGGCACTGTCGTAGCCGAACAGGAAGCCACCGATCGACGCGGCCGCCGATATGTAGGTGATGCGCCGGAGGTTGGTGGGGCGGAGTACGGCCCTCGAGTGGGCCGGTCCCGCGGAAGAGGCGTTCGAGGTCATGGAGGAGGACTCCTTCACAGGACCGGGTGCCCGGACGTGCGGGCGGGAGCACCGGTCGTAGAGGACACGGATCGGGAGGACGACTGCACCGGCGCCCCGGGGCGCACTTCGGACCTGCGGGCAAGCCCGTCGCGGGTCAGAGAAGCGCTGCCGGGGACGAGAGCAGTTCGTGGAGGCGGGCGAGGTTGGCCGCGCCGACGAGGCCGGCGTCCGATCCGACGGTGGCGGTGCGGACCTCGGCGTAGACACGGTGCTCTCCGCCGCCGAGGGCCCGACGGTAGGAGATCTCGGCCGGACGCCTGATCAGTTCGCCGGTGTCGCCGAGGCCGCCGCCGATGACGAGGACGGACGGGTCGAGGATGGACGCGAGGTCGGCGAGAGCCTGGCCCAGCCAGCGGCCCGACTGCGCGAACACGTCGAGGGAGAAGGGGTCGCCGCTGAGGGCGGCCTTGGTCACATGGTGGCCCGCTAGGCCGGAGGGGGTGCCGTCGCCCAACGCGAGTACCACCGCGGCCCGTGCCGGATCGGCGACCGCCATCTCGCGGGCGCGGCGCGTGTGGGCGGCTCCGCTGGCGTACTGCTCCATACAGCCGTGCTGGCCGCAGGGGCACGGCAGGCCGTCGGGGACCGCCCGGTAGTGGCCTATCTCGCCTGCCATGCCGAAGCGGCCCCGGAAGAGCCGGCCGCGGCTGATGATGCCTCCGCCGAGGCCGGTCCCCGCCATGACCATCAGCATGTCGTCGTGCCCGGCACCGGCTCCGTGGATGAACTCGCCCCACGCGGCGGCGTTCGCGTCGTTCTCGACGACGACCGGAAGTCCGGTGGCCTCCTGGACGATGTCCCGGATCGCCTTGTCGTGCCAGCCCAGGTTGGGTGCGAAGCGCACCGTGGAGCGGTCCGCGTCCACGTATCCGGCGGCTCCGACGCCGACCGCCCGGATGTCGTCCCGACCCGTGCGGACCCGCTGTACCGCCTCGGCGATCACCTCGGCGATCCGGTCCGGGTCGTGCGGGGTGGGGATGCGCACACGTGAGACCACCTCCCCTGCCGGGTCGACCGCCCCTGCGGCGATCTTCGTGCCGCCGAGATCGACGCCGACGGTCAGACCGCCGTTCTGTTCGTTCATGCGGCACCGCCCACGCGATCGAACCCGTGGTCGGTGAAAAGGAGAAACATGGTGTGGTTCCTAACGTTGTTCTTCCATGTGAGAGAAAGGGAGGAGAGCCGGCTCATCACCGTCCGGAACGGCCGGCAGGTGGCTTCGGCACCCTGAAGGTGACGGTTCCCCGCCTGTCCAGGGACTGCCTCAGCTTCCGCGATCCGGCGTCGCGTTGCTTGAGTCATTCGACTGCGTCCTGGATTTCGTCCGCCCGCCGTGTCACACACGCGGGCCGTGCCCGGTCTCCTCCCGTGAAGCAAGCAGATCGACGGAGGTGTCACACGGTGTTGGAGATGGAATCAACGGGCGGCGAGCGCGAGGACCGGCAGGCGACCGGCCCCGGGATTCCGGCAAACGCCTTCGTGCCGGAGGGTGTTTCGGCGATGCCCGTGCTCGAAGGCGAGCCCGAGCGTGTGATCGAGGCCGGTGAGACGTTCTGGGAGCCGGGCGGTGACGTGATCCATTACCAGAACGGCAACGCCCTGTCGGACACGCCGGCCAAGTACGTCGTCGTCACGCTGGGCGCCCCCGGTCGGCCGATGCTCACACCGGTCGACGAGGACGAGTTGGCGAAGCGGGCCCACCTGCGTGCCCCGCGGCCTTCCGCCGACTGAACCACCGCTCGGAGACGCCGAGTTCCTCACGACAGTTCTCGAAGGGGGCCACTGTGGCCGGTGATGGATCGATGTCGCACAGTACGACCGAGGGGCTGGTGGGACGCGACCGGGAGCTGGAGCTGCTCCGGTCGTACGTCGACCAGGTACGCGTACGCGGTGGGGTGCTGCTGCTGTCCGGGGAGCCGGGCGTCGGCAAGTCAGTTCTCCTGGATACCGCAGCGAAATCGGCGACGGCGGCCGGTGCGCTGGTGCTGCGCTCGGCCGGGGTCGAGTTCCTCGCGGATCTGAGCTTCTCCGGACTGAACCACGTACTCGAACCCCTGCTGCACGAGTGCGACGGACTCGACCCGGCACACCGCGAGGCCCTGACCGTCGCGCTGGGGTCGCGTGACGGGGCCACAGTGGACCGGCTGGTCGCCTACGGGGCGGTACTGGCGCTGCTCCGCAGGGCCGCGAGCACCCGTCCGGTCCTGTTGGTCATCGACGACCTGCAATGGATCGACCGGGCCAGCGCCTCGGCGCTCGCGTTCGTCGCCCGGCGACTGACCGGGAGCCGGGTGGGCCTTCTCGCCGCTTCACGGCCCGGGTTCGAGAGCTTCTTCGAACGTGCGGGACTTCCCGAGCTCACCGTGTCGCCGCTGAACGACGAGGCCGCGACCGACCTGGTCGGCACCCGGTTCCCGATGCTCGCCGGGCGGGAGCTGCGTCATGTCCTCGCACAGGCCCAGGGCAATCCGCTGGCCCTGCTGGAGCTGCCGGTCGCACTCGACGACTCGCGGGGCAGCGCGGGAGTGGTGCTGTCCGAGGTGCTCCCGCTCAGCCGTCGGCTGCAGGACCACTATGCCTCCCGGGTCGCGGAGATGCCGGCAACCACCCGCCGCCTGCTGCTTCTGGCCGCGCTGGAGGACAGCGGCGACCTGCCGGTCCTGCGGGCTGCCGCCCCCGGCGAGGACGTACCGTCCCTGCTCGCCCCCGCGGAGCGGGCACAGTTGCTGCGGGTCGAGCACGGCGGCCTGGGGCGGCTGTCCTTCCGCCATCCACTGATCCGCGCGACGATCGTGTCGGGCTCGACCGCCGGTCAGCGGCTGGACGCCCACCACGCTCTGGCCAGGGCACTGGCCGATCAGCCCGACCGCCGGGCTTGGCACCTGGCAGAGGCCACTCCCGATCCGGACGAGCGGGTCGCGGCGCTCCTGGAGCACACCGCCCACCGGGTGCGCCGGCGCGGCGACGCCGTCGGCGCGTTCAACGCGCTGGTACGGGCCGCCGACCTCACTCCCGGTCCCGCGGACCGCAGCAGACGGCTGGCCGAAGCCGCCTTCGTGGGCGCGGATGTCGCCGGAGAGCTGCGCACGGCGGCCGAACTGCTGGTCGAGGCCCGGCGCGCCGACCCCGACCTGAGGGGATCGCTGCGGGCGGCGGCCGCGGCCTCCCACGTACTGCTCAACCGCGACGGTGACGTCAACACCGCGCACCGGCTGCTCGTCGGTGCGATCACGACCCGCGAGGGCAGGTCGGACGGCGACGACGAGTCGCTCTTCGAGGCGCTGTGCACCCTGCGCCGGGTGTGTCTGTGCGCGGGCAGACCCGAGCTCTGGGGCGCGTATCACGCGGCCATGTCCCAGCTGACCGTGCCGATGCCTCCCCTCCAGGAAGTGCTCGGCGATGTCTACGCGGACCCGGCACGTTCCTCCACGGCCTCCCTCGGCCTGCTCGACGCGGTGATCCGCGACCTGCACCTGGAATCGGACCCGAGCCGGATCGAACGCATCTCGATGGCGGCACTCTTCGTCGACCGGGCGACGGGATGCCGTGCGGCTCTCTGGCCCGTCGTCGACGACGGGCGCGAGGGCGGGGCGGTCACCTCGGCCCTCATCGCACTGGTCGTGCTGTGCCTGGACGACTTCATGACAGGTCGGTGGGACGAGTGCGGCCGTCTCGCGACAGAGGGAGTGGCGCTGTGCGAAGCCCACGGCTATCAACTGCTGGCCCAGCAGTTCCACCGGGCGCAGGGCCTGCTCGCCGCGGCGCGGGGCGACGACGGCACGGTGCGGGAACTGGCGCAGGGGATCACGGATTGGGCGGTGTCCCGCGGTGCCCGAACCATCGAGCACTTCGCACTGCACATGACGGCACTGGCCGCCCTCGGACGCGAGGACCACGAGGAGGCCTACCTCGCCGCATCGGCGATCAGCCCTTCAGGTGTGCTGGCCCCCCATGCCCCGCTGGCCCTGTGGGTTCCCATGGACCTCGTGGAAGCCGCCGTCCGCAGCGGGCGGCGGGCCGAGGCGCTCGCGCATGTCGCCGCGATGCGGCGGACGGGTCTGCCAGGCATCTCCGCCCGCCTGGCGCTGGTCACCGCCGGTTCGGCCGCGATCGCCGCCTCGGAGGACCGGGCCGCCGACCACTTCGAGGAAGCGCTCGCCGTTCCTGGTGCCGACCGCTGGCCCTTCGACCTCGCGCGGGTCCGTCTGGCCTACGGGCAGCATCTGCGTCGCACACGGGCCGTGACGGAAGCCCGGGTGCACCTCACCGCCGCCCTCAAGACCTTCCGCCGTCTGGGGGCCGCACCCTGGGCGGCGCGAGCGGCGGAGGAGCTGCGGGCCACCGGCCGTACCGCCACGAGGGCCCGCCAGGACCTGGGGACCATCCAGCTCACGGAGCAGGAACACCGGATCGCCGCACTCGCCGCCTCCGGAATGACCAACAAACAGATCGGCGAACGTCTGTTTCTCTCCCACCGAACGGTGGGGGCCCACCTGCACCGGATCTTCCCGAAACTCGGCATCACCTCTCGTGTCACCCTCGGCGAGGCCCTCGCCGCACTGCCGCCGGAGCGGTCCCGGGCGGAGCGGTCTCCCACCTCGTCGCAGCCCTAGAACGCGGTACCCGGGGGAAGGGACGCGAGCGCGTCCCTGAGTGCCGCACGTGAGGCGATTCCGAGTTTCGGAAACAGCTGATAGAGGTGCGAGCCCACGGTTCGGGGCGAAAGGTGGAGACGTTCACCGATCTGCTTGTTGGTCATCCCGGAAGCCGCGAGTGCGGCGATCTCCTGTTCCTGCGCGGTGAGCGTCACGGAGCCGTGCTTCGTCCCGGTCCGGGACCGACGGGTGGCGCGTAGTTCGCCCGCTGCCCGGTCGGCCCACGGCCGGGCGCCCAGGCGCTCGAACGCCTCGGCCGCCGCGTCCAGTTGGTTCCGGGCCTCCGTGACGAAGCGCATGCGCCGCAGACGCTCACCGTAGGCCAGCCGTATCCGGGCCAGGTCGAAGGGCCAGCTCTGCGCCCCTGGAACGGACAGTGCCTGGTCGAAGCGTCGGATCGCGCCGTCAGCGGGTGCGACGAGCGCGGCGGAGCCCGCCACCAGCAGCGCCAGCCGCGGGGAGAGCGCCGCGACACCGGCGTCCCGCATCGCACGCACATGTGCCTCTGCCTCACGGGTGCGCCGGGTGTGCACCGCCGCCTCCACGAGATCCAGGCCGGCGCACAGCACGTGCGGAGCGTGGGACGCGAGTCGGCCGGCGGGGCTGATCGCCACAGCGTGGCGATACGCGCATTCGTAGTCGCCCGCACCGAGTTCGGTGAGTACCCGGGCGTGGTCGGCGAAGACCGCCGCCCCCAGAACCCCACGGGGCACGGCCCACTGCGTGATCCGGTCGGCCAGGCTCCGGCTCTCCTCGAAGTGCCCGTGGACGGCGGCGAGCAGAGCTTGTTGGTACTCGAAGTACCAGGCGAAGAAGGGGTATTGGCGCTCGTCGCAGATCCTCAGTCCCTCGGCTGCCAGCGTTCCGGTCTCCTCCCATCGGCCCGTCGGGAAGGCCTCCAGGCACAGGTGCATGAGCGCGTCGAGGTGCCGGCGGACATGGCCGCCCCGCCGGCCACGACGGACCGCACCCCAGGAGACGTCGTGGAGTTTCGCGAGCACGTCGGGGTGGACGGGGCCCGTACCGATGCGGACGATCTGCCCCGGGTCCTCGCCGTTCCGGATGCCGCCGGGGATCGGGTCGAACTGCGGATGGCCGGCCGAGCCGGTGCGGGCCGGGTCCACCGGCCTCTTGCCGTAGGCGGAGAGCATGGGCGGAGCAGCCGGCTCCAGACGGTCGAGTGCGGCGTGGAAGGGTTCCCACAGGGTGTCGCGACCACCGGACCAGCACACGAGCAGCAGCACACGCAGTGCCTCGATGAGGGCGTCGTCCCCGGCGTCGTATCCGTGGGTACCGTTCTCGATGGCTTCCACCAGGAGGCGGTGAGCCAGGTCGATGTCGCCGTCACCGCCGTTGAGCAGGAGGAGCACCCCGGTGGCGGCGGCGAGTGGAGACCCGGCGAGGTCCGGGTCCGCGCGCCGGGCACGGTCGAGGAGCTCCGACGCCGAGCGCAGCTCACCGGTCGCGTCCGCACCGAGGTAGGCGGCCCGGGTCAGTCGGCGTCCTCGGTCCGCGGGACGGGGGCTCAGCTCGGCGGCCCTGGTGAAGGCGGCGACCGCCGCTGGCGCGTCACCTCGTCGGGCGGCGTGCTGCCCGGCCTCCTCAAGCAGGGCGGCAACACGCTCGTCGGGAACGAGGGTTGCCCGGCCCAGGTGCCAGGCACGCCGCTCAGGTGTCTCCGCGCGGATCTCGGCGAGTGCGCGATGAGCCTGACAGCGCTCGGTCAGGGTGCTGGTGTCGACGACCGCGGCCCCCATCAGCGGATGACGGAAGGCGACCCGGCCGTTCGTGCCGTCGACGGTGATCAGGCTGTCCGATTCCGCCGCCAGCGCCGTAAGAGCGTTCCGGTCCTGCGTCCCTGCACGGAGGACGCCCGGATCTCCGGTGTCGTCGAGGGCGAGGAGCAGCAGGAGCCGACGCGATTCTGCCGACAGGCCGGCCACGCGCGAGGCATGACGGCTCCGAAGACGTGAGGAGAGGGGCAGCACGTCGGGCAGATCGGCCAACCCGCCGCGCTGCGCGCCGCTCAGCGCGGCGGGCAACTCCACGAGCGCCAGCGGATTGCCCTGCGCCTGCTCCAGGACGCGGTCGCGGACAGATGTGGCCAGCCCCGGAAAGCGGGCTCCGAGCAGTTCCGCGGCCGCATCCCTGTCCAGCGGTGGCACCTCGTAGCGGGCGAGCCCGTCCCGATCGAAGAAGGTCCCGGCTCCCGACCTGGAGGCGGCGAGGAATCCGATACGGCTGCTCGCCGGCCGACGGGCGACGAAGCCCAGCACCTCCGAACTGGGCCGGTCGAGCCGGGCGAGGTCGTCCACGACGATGAACACCGGGCGTTCGGCCGCCGCTCGGCGCAGCAGCAGGAGCACTGAATGGGAGACGTCAGGCCCGTCGGGCACCGGATCACCGCCGTAGCCCAGCGCACTGCGCAGCACCTTCCGATGTGTGTCCCCCAAGCTCTCGAACCGGTCGTTCAGCGGCAACAGCAACTGGTGAAGACCCGCGTAGGCGAGTTCGGTCTCGAACCGGACGCCGACGGCGGACAGAACCCGGGCACCCGCCCTGGACATGGCCCTGGTGACCTCACCGAGCAACACGCTCTTGCCCACCCCCGGCTCCCCGGAGAGCAGCAGTGCACGGCCCCCGGCCGTACCCGGCCCGAGCAGCGCCGTGATCTCCTGGAGCTGTCGCACACGGCCCACCACCTCAGGAGGCCGACTGCCGTCCGCTGCCAACCGCACGGTCCCACCCGGCGGTTCGGGCACGGCCCTACGTGCTGCGAGGTCCGGACGGTGCTGCGGCCATCGTGGGGGCAGGTGTCCGACAGGGGGCCGGGGCAGCCGTTCGACACGCGAGCCGAGTGACATCTGGTACTCCGTAGGTTGCTCTGTCCGTCCCGCCGCACGGCGGGAAGACCTGGGCTCACCGTGCACCCGGCCCGCGAGGACAAACATCAGTAACGTGACTGCACGGCGACTCACGGGTCATTTGACTGATGGTGCGGGCACACGGGGGTCTCGCAGAATCGTGTTGTCCCTGAATCACACGACCGGGCACATGACGCTTCACACCGTGTGCCCCCCGAACTCCCTTGATCCCACCGGTTTACCGAGCGGTGATGTGATGAGAGAACCCGACAGTTGCACCCTGGCGGTGTGCCGGATGCTTGTCCGCCTGGTCGTCTCCGAAGGAGTGGACCGGCCAGTGATGCTCGATCTTTCCTACGACACAGCCGACCCCTACGCGGTCTCCTTGACGTTCCACATGTGCACCGACGCGACCGTGCGTTGGGTGGTCGGCCGCGATCTCCTCCTCGACGGACTGGAGAAACTCACCGGCGTCGGCGACATCCAGGTGTGGCCCTCCCGGCTCCCGTGGGCGGGCAAGGTGCACATCGCGCTGTGCCCGTGTCCCAGGCAGGAGGCGGTCGTCGTGACCGTCTCGGCACGAGCCCTGGAAGCCTTCCTGCGACGAACCCTCGCGATGGTGCCCACCGGTACCGAGGAATGCCACCTGGACATGGACGCAGCCGTCCACCACCTCCTGAGCGATCCGGGCGAGTCGCTTCGGTAGGAGTCCTTTCCGAGAGCCGGACGGACCGGCACCGCGAACCCCGTCCCCGGCGCGCATGTCACATCGGCGCGGCCTGCGCGGTCTACGTGGTGGCGGACAACAAAGCAGAGGGAATCATGCGAGAGATTCTGATCGTCGGCGGCGGCTACGCGGGCTTCTACACCGCATGGGGCCTGGAGAAGAAGCTGCGTCGGGGCGAGGCGCGGGTCACGGTCGTCGACCCGCGCCCGTACATGACCTACCAGCCGTTCCTGCCGGAGGTGGCGGCCGGTTCGGTGGAGGCGCGGCACGCCGTCGTCTCACTGCGCAGGCATCTGAGCGGCACCCGGCTGATCGCGGGGACCGTGACCGGGATCCGCGCGGCGGACCGCACGGTGACCGTCCGCCCGGTGCACGGAGACGCCTACGAGCTGCGCTACGACATCCTCGTGGTCACCGCCGGCGCCGTGACCCGCACCTTCCCGATCCCCGGCCTCGCGCAGCAGGCCATCGGTCTCAAGCACGTCGAGGAGGCCGTGGCGGTCCGGGACCGGCTGATGACCGCGTTCGACCAGGCCGCGTCGCTGCCGCCCGGCCCCGAGCGGAGGAGGCTGCTCACCGTCACGTTCGTGGGCGGCGGGTTCTCCGGCGTCGAGGGCTTCGGCGAACTGCTCTCGCTGGCGACCGCGATGCTCAGGTCCTATCCGGAACTGACCATCGACGACCTGTCCTTCCACCTCGTCGAGGCCCGCGGCCGCATCCTGCCCGAGGTGAGCGACAAACCGGGTGCGTGGGTGGTGCGCCACCTCGAACGCCGGGGCGCGCACGTCCACCTGAACACCCAGCTGCTGTCCGCCGAGGACGGCCACGTCGTCCTCTCCGACGGCCAGGAGTACGACTCCACCCTGATCGTCTGGACCGCGGGCAACGCCTCGAACCCGGTCGTGCACAACCACACGGACCTGCCGCTCGACGAGCGCGGCCTGCTGCTGGTCCGCGCCGATCTGCGTGTGGGCACGGAGAGCGAGCCGGTGCCGGACGTGTGGGCGGCCGGCGACGACGCGGCCGTTCCCGACCTGGCCTCTCCGGTGCCGGGAGCACGCACGGTGCCCAACGCCCAGCACGCCGTACGGCAGGGCAGGCTCCTCGCGAAGAACCTCGTGGCCGATCTGCGCGGAAAACGAGTCCGGAACTACCGCCACAGCAGCCTGGGCGTGGTGGCGACCCTGGGCCTGGGGCGGGGAATCTTCCAGTACAAGGGCATCGTCATCAAGGGATTCTGGGCATGGTTGATGCACCGGGGCTATCACGTGCTGGCGGTGCCCAGCTGGGAGCGGAAGATCCGCGTCCTGGCGGTCTGGCTCACCGCGGCCCTGACCGGCCGGGACCTCGTCTCCCTCGCCTCCGTGCAGCATCCCCGGGACGCCTTCGTCACGGGCGGGCGGACACAGGACCCGGGGGCCGACCGGGCGAAGGAAGGAAGTACGGCATGACCATGTGGGGTTCTCGATTCCACCGGGGGTACGCCATGACCGCACGTGAGGAGGCCGCTCGCGGTCTGCCCGACATCGAGGGCTACCTGTACCAGGAGGCTCACATGGGAGCGACGCACCGCCGCGTGGCGGCCCTCACCAGGCGCGTGGAGGGGCTCACCCCCGAGCAGAAGCGGGACATCGGAAGGTGGTACGTCGACGAGCAGAGACACGTCGCCCGCATGGTGACCGACCACATCGCCGAACGCGTCGAGGCGATAGAGGCACAGCACCAGGTCCGGATCCGACAATGGCTGCGGGGAACACTCACCGCCATGATCCTGATCACCCTCGCGATGACCGCCTGCGTCGTGGTGATCCTGGGATCGTCGCGCTGACCGCCGCGCCGCCTAGGAACGCCCGGCGCGATACAGGCCCCTGCCGGCGCGCTGGACACGGGAGGAGGCGACGAGACGGTCGAGTGTGCTGCGGACCGCGTTGATGCTCGCGCTGTCGGTGTCACGGTCGAGCGCCGCCGCGACATCACGGGCCCGCACGTCGATGTCGCCGACCTGGGTGAAGTACTTCATGATCTGCTCGGTGAGCCTGCCGTACTGCTTGTGCGCGTCCTCGTCGTGGTCCGGCCGGGAGGTGGCGGGCGCGATGTCCTCGTCCTGGGGCGCATCGTCGGCCGGGGCGCCGATCACGCTGGCCAGGGCCCCGAGAGCACGCTGGACCGACCCGAGATGTGCCACGACGGCGGCCAGCTCCCTTTCCAGCGCCTGCTTCTGGATCTGCAGCCGGGCCAGTTCCTCCTGAAGGCCCTCGGCGGTGACCTCGATGCTGTGTGCCGTTCGGCTCGTAGAGACCATGTTTTCTCCCCTCCTCAACCCTTCTCGACATCATATGCAGTGCTTCGGGTGCCAGACAGAACATCTCAGTGTGCCGAACAGTGGGATTTCGGCAGCTCGTGAAAAAAACATTGTCCGCTCCTGTCACAGGCAGCAGTCGGCCGCGGTCTATGCAGCGGATGAAACGGAGCAACGGAGGCCAATGGATCATGCATGTCGAACCGTCCCCCACCCGGACCGACGACCTCGACGGAGCTGTCGCCGTCTTCGTACCCCATCGCAAGCGGCTCTTCGGGATCGCCTACCGCATACTCGGCAGCGCGGTCGAGGCCGAGGACGTGGTCCAGGAGGTGTGGCTGCGCTGGCAGAAGACCGACCGCTCGGTGGTGGCCAATCCCGCGGGCTTCCTTTCGAGCGCGACAACTCGTCTGGCCATCAACGTCGCTCAGTCGGCGCGCGTGCGCCGGGAGACGTACATCGGACCGTGGCTGCCGGAGCCCGTCGACACGAGCGCGGACCCAGAGGTCGGTGCTCAGCGCGCTGAGGCCGTGGAGCTGGCCCTGCTGCTGGTGCTGGAGAAGCTGACTCCCGTCGAGCGTGCCGTCTATGTACTGCGTGAGGCGTTCGACTACGCCTATGCCGAGATCGCCGACATGCTCGAACTCAGCGTCGTCAATGTGCGGAAGATCGTGAGCCGTGCTCGTCGTCACCTGCTGGACGAGCGACGGGAGAGTGTGGACGCCGCCGAGCACCGACGCCTTCTGACCGCCTTCGTCTCAGCGGCCCGGACGGGAGACGTGGCGTCGCTGGAGGCCCTGCTCGCACCCGATGTCGTCAGCCTCTCCGACGGCAACGGAATGCGGGGCTGTGCCCGGTTGCCTGTGCTGGGCCGTGCCCGGGTGGCCAGACTCTCGGCCTATCGGCACCTCTGGCGGGAGGCGGAGCCCGAGCTGGTCGATGCCAACGGTGCTACGGGCGTGGTGGTCCGCCGGGACGGGCGGACCCTCGCCTTCATGACCGCCGCCGCGTCGAAGTACGGCATTCACCAGGTGATGTGGGTGTTCACTCCGAGCAAGATCGCCGCCTTCCTCGATTCGCGTTCCCGTTTCACGAGGTCCCTCGACACCGTGCCGGACGGCGTGTGACGGCGGCGTGAGGTCCTCCCTGCTGTCAGGGGCTCGCGTCCGAGCCTGCGCCACCGTCGGTACGGGGATGGTTCCAGGACCGCAGTTTGTCGGGATTGAGCATGACCCAGAACTGGGCGACCCGGTCGTTCGCGACGTCGAGGCTGATGACGCCGGCGACCTGGCGGCCGTAGTGGGCGACGAGGCCGGTCCGGCCGTTGACGGATTGGGTCGTCAGGGTGGTGTGCGGGCGGCGGGCCAGGAGGGTCAGCAGGCTGTCGGTGACCGGCCCACTGCCGTGGACCGGTCCGGTCAGTGCCCGCACCTTGCCGCCCCCGTCGAAGAACGCTGTGACGTCGGGGCTCAGCAACGACGTGAGCAGTTCGCCGTCTTCCGTGACGCACGCCCGGCGCACGGCGCGGACGGCGGTGTCATGCTGGTGTGGCGTTGTGGAGCGGGTGCGCTGCAACTGCAGCCACTGTCTGGCCCGTTCGGCGAGCTCGGCGAGCTCGGGCTCCGTGCGGCCCACGATGTCGGCGACGGCGCCCGGCGCCAAACCGAAAGCGCGGAGCACGAACGCCGCGCGCTCGGCCGTCGACAACGACTCCAGCGCGTTCAGTACGACCCGGCCGGCCTCCTCCTCCACCTCCGACGGCCGCTCATCCTCCGCCTCCGGGCCTGCCGCGCCCCGGTCGGGCAGTGCGAGCCGGCCCAGGCAGATCCCGCCGACTGTCTTCGCCAGCCAGGACCGGGGAACGGCGACCTGCCGACGCGCCGCGTCGGACAGCCCGTACCACCGCCGATATGCCTCGTCGACGACACTCTCCGCCACACCCGGGTCGCCCAGCATCCAGTGGGCGACGTCGAGCAGGTACCGGCGCTCCTCCCACAACTCGGCGATCGGCACCGCATCGCCCTGGTCCATCCGGCATCCTCCCTCTCGCTCGCACGGCCCCACACAGGGCAAGGGCATCGGCTTACCCCTAAGACCGGAAACCCCCGGTTGTTGTGACACGGGCTCGCCGCGGCCTCGTGTCACACATGCGGCGGCCGCCCGGTCTTACAGAGCAGCACCGCACTTTTTCCTTGACTGCCGAACGAGGTGACCATGCCATGCACTGGCGTGAACGGGCAGCCTGCCTGCACGTAGATCCCGAGCTCTTCTTCCCCATATCCAACAGCGGCCTCACCCTCCGGCAGATCGACGAGGCGAAGGCCGTGTGCGGCCGGTGTCCGGTCGCGGAGCAGTGCCTCGAATGGGCGATGCGCGTGGGGCAGGCGGACGGCATCTGGGGCGGAACAACGGAAAGGGAACGCCGTGCGATGCGCGGACCCGACATCTCGCGCGCACAAAGCCGCCCGAGCGATCTATGAGGGGCGGCAGCAACATGGGCAAGGGTGAAAACGTTGCCGATTGGGCGAACGGACGACTGGGCGTCCCCCGCCTCGTCAGAGAAAAGGCCCGACGGGCTTTTCCGGACCACTGGTCGTTCCTGCTCGGGGAGATCTGCCTCTACAGCTTCGTCATTCTCGTCGTCACGGGCGTGTATCTGACCTTCTTCTTCCATCCGTCGATGAACGAGGTTCGGTACAACGGCAGTTACGCACCGCTGCGCGGACAGATGATGTCGGAGGCGTTCGCCTCGACCCTGCACATCTCCTTCGACGTCCGCGGCGGTCTGCTGATCCGGCAGGCCCACCACTGGGCGGCGCTGATCTTCGTCGCCTCGCTGCTCGCCCACATGATGCGGGTGTTCTTCACCGGCGCCTTCCGCAAGCCGCGCGAAGTCAACTGGGTGTTCGGTTTCCTGCTGTTGGTCCTCGCCATGTTCGCGGGACTGACGGGATACGACCTCCCGGACGACCTGCTGTCGGGGACCGGCCTCGCCGTCGTGAACGGAACGATCCTTTCCATTCCGATCGTCGGAACGTATCTGTCGATGTTCCTCTTCGGAGGCGAGTTCCCCGGCCACGACCTGGTGGCCCGCTTCAACACCATCCACGTCCTGATCATCCCCGCCCTCATGGTGGGACTCCTGACCGCCCACCTGGCCCTGATGCTCTACCACGGGCACACGCAGTACCCGGGCCGTGGGCGCACCAACAGCAATGTCGTGGGCGTGCCGGCCAAGGTACGCGCCGTCAAGTCCGCCGGGTATTTCCTGCTGGTGACCGGCACCGTCCTCGTCATCGCCGCGGTCGCGCAGATCAACCCCGTCTGGCAGTACGGCCCTTACCGCGCCGACCAGGTTTCCGCCGGTTCGCAGCCCGACTGGTACATGGGCGTGGCGGACGGACTGCTGCGGGTGATGCCGGGCTGGGAGATCAATCTCTGGGGCCACACCCTCGCGCTCGACAACCTGATTCCGCTGACCGCCGGTGTCGGCTTCTTCCTCGCCCTGGGTGTGTATCCGTTCATCGAGTCCTGGGTGACGCGGGACAGGCGCGCACAGAATCTGCTGGACCGGCCGCGAAACCGGCCCGTACGAACGGCACTCGGCGTCGCCTGGCTCAGTTTCTACGCGGTGGCACTGATCGGCGCCGGCAACGACATCATCGCCGTCCGTCTCCATGTCGCGGTCGAGTCGGTGACCTGGGCCGTCCGCATCGGCCTCTTCGTGGTGCCCGTCGCGGCCTATTCGGTGACAAAACGCTGGGCGCTCGGACTTCAGCGCGGCGACCGCGACAAAGTCCTCCACGGACGCGAGACCGGCATCATCAAACGTCTACCCAACGGCGAATTCGTCGAGGTGCACCAGCCGCTCAGCCAGGAGCAACTCCACCTTCTCACCCAGCACGACCAGTACCGTCCGCTCGATCCCGGCACCGCGAACGGAGCGGCGAATCCGAACACCGTGTTCCGCCTTGCCCGCAATCTGCGTGTCCGGCTCAGCGAGCGCCTCTACGGCGAGAACGCGCAGATCACCAAACCGACTGTGCAGGAATACAAGAACAAGAAAACGCCGGCCAAAGAAGTGCGCCGATGACCAGACCCGTTCTCGAGCCTGCGTCACATCGGAACCGAAGCCGACGCGTTGACCAGATGGGGAGGTGGACGATCCTGGACGTCTACGAGGCGGTCACGAGCCGACGGGCTGTGCGCGGATTCACCGACCGGCATGTCCCGAGGGACGTGCTGGAACGCGTGTTGTCCGCTGCGGCTTGGACGCCGTCCGGATCGAACATCCAGCCGTGGCGCGCCTATGTGGTGACCGGCGGGCCACTGGCCAGGCTCAAGAAGAACGCCGGCAAGCGATTAGCCGAGGGGGACGCCTGGGACGAACCGGAGTACGAGCAGTACCCGCCCGCACTCAAATCCCCCTACCACGAGCGTCGGTCCGCCTTCGGTGAGCAGCGCTACGGCGCCCTCGGCATCCCGCGCGAGGACGTGGAGGCGCGGCAGCGGGCCGCTTCCGCGAACTGGGACTGCTTCGGCGCCCCCGCCGCCCTGTTCTGCTACATCGACCGCGATCTGGGCCCGGCCCAGTGGTCCGACTGCGGCATGTTTCTACAGACCGTCATGCTGCTGCTCCGCGCCGAAGGGCTGCACAGTTGTCCGCAGATGGCGTGGGCGAAGTTCTGCAGGAGCGTCGCGGAGGTCCTGTCACCGCCGGACGAGCTCATGCTCTTCTGCGGTATGTCGATCGGATACGAGGACGTCACGGTCGACGACGCCCGTACGGGCAGGGCGCCGCTCGGTGAGACGGTCACGTTCATCGAACGTTAGTGCCGCCGCCGGCCGGTTCACGGCGTCGCACGGCCTAGGCCGACGTCGCCTCGCCTTCGAGCCGCAGGGCGCGGATCTCCTTGCGGGAGGAGATGCCGAGCTTCGAGAACACCTTGCGGAGGTGCCATTCGACCGTGTGAGGACTGATGAACAACGTGGCGCCGATCTCGGGGTTCGTGAGCCCGTCGGCGGCGAGACGGGCGATCTGCGCCTCCTGCGGAGTGAGGGCTTCGTGCGTCGCGGCACTGCGTTTACGAACCTTTGCTCCCGTGGCCTGAAGTTCGCGTCGCGCACGTTCCGCGAAAGCCTCGGCCCCGATCTGTCTGAGCATTTCGTGGGCGGCGGCCAGGTGAACACGGGCGTCCGCGCGGCGGTTCTCGCGGCGAAGCCACTCGCCGTAGAGAAGGTGGGCACGTGCCAGCTCCGTCTTGACCTCGGTGTTGCCGAGTCGCTCGATCGCCTCACGGTACAAGGCGTCGGCGGCCTGGCCGTCGCTCACCAGCGCACGAGCCCTGGCTGAGGTGCCAAGAGCCCAGTCGGTGCCACTGGCCTGCGCCATGTCGTGGATCGTCCGGACTGTCTCCGTTGCGTCTTCCGGTCTTCCGAGTCGTGCTGCGGCCTCGATGAGTTCAACCATCGACTGCAGGTACAGGCCGAGTTCCTGTGGATTCTCGCAACCGCGCTTGGCGGCCTCATAGGCCTCCTCGTATCGGCCGAGGCCGTTGTAGAGCACCGCCGCCGCCCATTGCGTGGCGGTGCCCACCTTGCCCTCTCCTCGCAGGAGGAAGTCTTGGGTGATTGCCTCGATCGCCCGCCGGGTCTCGGTCTCCCGGCCCCTCCACGGCTCGACGACGAGCGCCCCGTAGTGCGCGAAGAACCTGCTGCCGGTCGCCTCGCCGATCGCGGTCGCCTCCACGACGAGGGAGTCGGCTCCGGCGAGGTTGCCCGCGAAGACCCGATTCGACAGGCGCAGCAGCAGAGCCGACGGCAACACGGACAGAGCCCCGGTCTCGCGTGCCAGGTCGACCAATCCCGCCGAGAGCACGGACCAGCTCTCGAAGTCCCAGGTGCTGTGTGCCAGACGGCAGGCGAGCGGGAGCCAGCCGAGTCCCTCCGCCCCCGAGACCTCGTCGGTGCGAAATGCGGCCAGCGCCTTGAGCAGCATCGGCGTACCCGCGGCGTAGCCCTCCGTGGCCACCCGTGCAAGACCCGTCAGAAGGAGGTCGTCGCGTGTCGGCTCAGCGGGCCTCGGTGCGCTCAGTACGGCCTTCGCCACTTCTCGGACGCCGCCCTTCGGGAGCCGGCCGGCGGTGAGAGCCGCGTAGATCGCGTCCCGGTAGGTCTCACGGGCGCGCCTCGCGTCAAGCGGCTCGAACCGCTTGGCCGCCTCCAGCAGCAGCGGCAGACCTGCGCTGGCGCTCTTCGACGCGGACATGATCTGACCGCGCAGCAATGTCGACTGCGCAGCGCCGAGATCGTCGAGGGGGCCCAGCTCCGCCGCGTCCGCCAGCTCCCGCGCGGCGTCGAACGCGCCGGCCCGGTATTTGGCCTGCGCCGCTGCCAACGCTCTGGCTCCGCGGCGTGCGGGATCCGGGGTCAGCTCGGCAGCCCGATCGAGAAAGGCCGCTGCTGCGGCGATTCCGCCACGCGCCTGCGCCCGGTCCGCCGAGCGCTCCAGCTCGGCGGCCACTGTCTCGTCCGGTCCGGCTGCCGCACAGGCCAGATGCCACGCCCGACGATCGGGATCGAGTTGGGTGTCGGTCGTGTCTGCCAACGCCCTGTGCGCCTCGCGACGGCCGTCCCGGCCCCCCGCGCGATACGCCGCCGAGCGCACCAGCGGGTGCCGGAAGCGCACCCACGTGCCGAAAGTGATCAATCCCGATGTCTCCGCGTGCTCCACCGCGGCGTCCACGTCGATCCCGAGCCGTCCGGCCGCACGTCTCAACAGCGTCACGTCGCCGACCGGCTCGGCGGCGGCGGTGACCAGCAGCCGTTGCGTCTCGGCCGGGAGGGACTGGACGCGGCGAAGGAAGCCCTGCTCGATCTGGCTCGACAACAGCCGCGCGTCGGGACGTACGAAGGCGTCGGTCATGTCCACCGGGGCCAACCCGCCGGGCAGTTCGAGCAGGGCCAGCGGGTTGCCGCGCGTCTCGGCGACGATACGGCTGCGTACCCGGTCGTCGAGCGGACCGGTGACGACCGAGTCGAGGAGTTTCCGGGAGTCGCTCTCGGTCAGGCCCTTCACCGGCAGCTCGGGCAGGCCGCCGATCGACTTGCGGGCGGTGGGCTCGCGGACAGCGAAGACGAGCACGACCGACTCGGCGAACAACCGACGGGCGACGAACTCCAAAGTCTGCGCCGACACGTCGTCCAGCCACTGCGCGTCGTCGACGAGGCACACCAGCGGCTGGTCCCCGCCGACGTCCGCAAGAAGGCTCAGCGTGGCCAGACCCACGAGGAACCGGTCGGGTGTTTCACCGCCGCGCAGCCCGAACGCCGTGCAGAGGGCGTCGCGTTGAGGCTCGGGAAGATCGTTGATGCCGCCCAGCAGAGGAGCGCAGAGCTGATGCAGGCCGGCGTAGGACAGCTCCATCTCGGACTGGACTCCGGCAGCCCTGACGATGCGACATCCGGTGGCACGCTCGAAGACGTAGTTCAGCAGCTCGGTCTTCCCGATCCCTGCTTCACCGCGCAGGACCATGACCCCGCTTCGCCCCGACCTGGCGCCTGCCAACAGGTCGTCGAGGACCCGGCACTCGTTTCGCCGCCCGAGGAGTCCGGCAAATGAACCGCGGCTCGTCATGGCAGCCTCCCTGATCATCAGAATAGACCAGCGTCCGTAGGCACGGCTCCGGACCGCTGCGGCGGAATTCGTCGGCCGACAGTGTCCTGGCGGCGGGTCCGCCGGCCGTTGCCACCGGTGGCGGGCCGGGGTCGGCGTCACCGTCGGCACCGGTGGTGGCGGCGGTACAGACACAGAACGGCACTGCCCGTATATCGGCGAAACGGCTCCGACCTGCCTCGTAGCGCTGCCGGGCGGCCGACTTCAGGGCTCGGTCACGGACCTGCCACGCAGCAACCACGGAGCCCACTACGGCTTTCACAGGGGCGACCGGCTGCCCCTGCGCGCGATGTTGGTTTCGGCCGCCTTTCAAGCGACTGACCTACGGAGCAGAGGAGCCGGTCGTGGACACACAAACGGTCGCAGCCACGCGAGGTCGGGAGACGGCGGGCATGACGGCCACCCCGACGGTCGGTGAACTGGACAGCGCGACGTCGGTGTTCGTCCGGGCCCGGCCAGGACTCCTCAGGATCGCCAACCGGATCGTCGGAGACGCCGGCGAGGCCGAGGACGTCATCCAAGAGGCATGGCTCAGGTGGCAGGGCACAGACCGCACGGTCGTCCTGAACCCGCCGGCGCTGCTCAGGACCACCACCGTCCGGCTGGCCATCAACGTCGTCCAGTCCGCCTGGAGGCGCCGGGAGTCCTGCGCCAGCACCTGGCTTCCGGATCCGGCGGACACCGAGGCGGGCCCGGAAGCGGCGGCCGAGCGGCTGGAAGCCGTTGAAAGGGCGGTCCTCCTGCTGATGGAGGCACTGACGCCGAGGCAACGGGCCGCGTACGTCCTGCGGGAGGGTTTCGGCTACCCGTACGCCCGGATCTCCGCGATCCTGCGCCTGAGCGTCGCGAACGCGAGGCAGCAGGTGTCACGCGCCCAGAACCGTCTCACCACGGACCGGCGCAGGCAGCCAGTCGACTCCGTCGCGTATCGGCGTCTCGTCCAGGCGTTCCTCGCAGCAGCCCAGTCCGGCGACCTTGCGCAATTGGAAAGGGTCCTTTCCTCGGACGCCGGCCACCGCCCAGCCACCGCCTTCGAGCCGATGCCCCGCAGGGTGAGCGAGTAGTCGTCAGCGAGTGTCTTCAGCGTGGCCGCCGATCGGGGAACGCCGGGAGGACGCGCGACGCACTCGGCTCCGGGCCGCACACCGCCGCCGACTGTCAGCGGCCAATGCCCCGGCCTCCATGCGGGTCAGCGTGTCGTGGGGGCCAGTCAGAGCGGTATGGATCGCGCATGGCGACTCAGAGCGGTTGGCGCCGAGCGTTCACTTCCATTCCTTTCCTTGCGGACGTCATAGCGGCGAAAGCCTGCGCAGAGCCGTCGAGACGGCTGCCATGCAGTCGTCGACGTCCACCAGTTCCTGCCGCAGTTCGGTGACACGGGTCTGCAGTTCGGCGGCTTCGGCGGCCAGCGCCATGACGGTCGCGGCGATGTCGGTGCGTCGCTCATGGGTTTCGGTCATCGTGCTCCTTGTGCTGCCGTCGGCATTCTCGTGCGGCGGCCGACGACATGTTCCGGCTGCCTTGCGAGGGAATTCGGCGAACTTCTTCCGAAAGGGTTCGGGTGGCCCTTTCCTCCGAAAAGGGCCACCCGGAACGAGCTCTACTTCTGTCGTGTGAGCCAGTCGGCGAAGCGCGTCGTGGCGATGTGTGCGTCGGGTCCCGGCAGCAGCGTGTTCTCCTGCAACTCGGCGCCCCAATAGGTCGCCTGCGGGTCCGTGACGATCTTGCGGGGGTCGTCCTGGGCACTGAGGCCCATGCGGATGAACTCCTCCAGCTGGAACGCCTCGGGACCGGCGACCTCCACCACGCCGCCCACCGGGTCCCCGACCGCCGCACGGGCGACAGCCGCGGCGACGTCGTCGGAGACGATCGGCTGGATCTTCGCGTCGGGCAGGTGCACGGTGTCGCCCTGGGTGACCCCGTCGGCAAGACCCTTCGCGAACTCGAAGAACTGGGTGGCATGGACAATGGAGTAGGGGTTGCCGGACGCCTTGATCAGGTCTTCCTGGGCCTGCTTGGCGCGGAAGTACCCGCTCCCCAGAAGGCGTTCGGTGCCGACCACCGACAGCGCCACATGATGCGCCACGCCCGCCTCGCTCTCCGCCTTCAGCAGATTCGCCGTCGACGCGCGGAAGAAGTCCATGACCGCCTGGTCCTCGAACGACGGCGAGTTCGACACGTCGACAACCACCGACGCACCCTTCAGAACCTCGGCCAGCCCCTCCCCCGTCAGCGTGTCGACACCGGTGCTGGGCGCCGCCGCGACCGCCTCGTGCCCGTGCGCCGCGAGCCCGGCGACCACCTTCGAGCCGATGAGCCCGGTGCCGCCGATCACTACGACCTTCATGACGGAATTCCTTTCGGGTTTACCTGATGCCTGCACCAGTAGAGACCGGATACGGGCCCTGTCTGTGACACCGGCTCCTCGGCCTATTCGACGAGTTTCCCGGCGGTCGACACGTCCTGCATCAGGGCGGAAATCTCCTCCGGCACGGCCGGAATGGCCTCGCGCGTGACGCCCGCCGTCGGGGACCACACGAGATTCACCCGCAGCGCCGGATCCAGTTCGGGATAATCACTGCGGTTGTGGCAGCCACGCGTCTCGCGGCGCTCCAGCGCCGATTCGAGGGTGGCCCGGGCCGCGAGCGCGGCCGACTTGAGATCGAAGGCGTGCGCCAGATCCTGAAAACCCGCGATGTCCGGATGGATGCCGACGGCCTCCATGCGCTTCTCGATCACCGCGAGTTCCGCCAGTCCGGCACGCAGGCCCTCCTCGTCACGTACGACACCTGCGTGCTCGGTCAT
>NZ_JBHYWD010000032.1:39545-102223 GCF_042751305.1 Streptomyces hokutonensis | reverse complement strand
CACCAAATCCGGTGGGGCCCCACGCGCGCGTGCCCTACCCCACCGCGCCCGGCGTTGTCGGTCCCGTCTCGTACGCTTGGCCCCGTGCAGGAACTCCACGACGCTCCCCTCGCCCCGCTGACCACCTTCCGGTTGGGCGGTCCCGCGACCCGTCTGATCACCGCCGGCACCGACGCCGAGGTGATCGACGCCGTCCGCGCGGCCGACGACACCGGGACGCCGCTGCTGGTCATCGGGGGCGGGTCCAACCTCGTCATCGGGGACAAGGGGTTCGAGGGCACCGCCCTGCGCATCGCCACGCGCGGCTTCGTGCTCGACGGCACACGACTGGAGCTGGCGGCCGGCGAGGTGTGGACCGACGCCGTCGCCCGCACCGTGGAGGCCGGGCTCGCCGGGATCGAGTGCCTCGCCGGGATCCCCGGATCGGCGGGCGCGACCCCGATCCAGAACGTGGGGGCGTACGGCCAGGAGGTCTCCGCCACCATCACCGAGGTCGTCGCCTACGACCGCACCACCCGAGAGACGGTCACCCTCACCAACGAGGAGTGCGCCTTCTCCTACCGCCACAGCCGCTTCAAGGCCGAGCCCGAGCGCTACGTGGTGCTGCGCGTCCGCTTCCGGCTGGAGGACGCGGACGGGCTGTCGGCGCCGGTCAAGTACGCCGAGACGGCCCGCGCCCTCGGCGTCGAGCCCGGCGACCGGGTGCCGCTCGCGCGGGCCCGCGAGACCGTCCTGGCGCTGCGCGCCGGCAAGGGCATGGTCCTGGACCCCGAGGACCACGACACCTGGTCGGCCGGTTCCTTCTTCACCAACCCGATCCTCACCGAGGAGCAGTTCACCGCGTTCCACGCGCGCGTGCGGGAGCACCTCGGAGAGGGGACGGAGCCGCCCGCCTACCCGGCGGGGGAGGGGCACACCAAGACCTCCGCCGCCTGGCTGATCGACAAGGCGGGCTTCACCAAGGGGTACGGCAGCGGGCCCGCCCGCATCTCCACCAAGCACACCCTCGCCCTCACCAACCGCGGTGAGGCGACCACCGCCGACCTGCTCGCCCTGGCCCGCGAGGTCGTCGCAGGCGTCCACGACACCTTCGGGATCACCCTCGTCAACGAGCCGGTGACGGTCGGCGTCAGCCTCAACGACTAGTAGGCCACCCCCACCCCCTGCTTCACCGTCCCCGGATCGCCGGTCATCGCCAGCATCGCGTGGGCCACGTCCGCGCGGGCGATGAACCGGCCCTTGTCCGGGAAGCCGCCCACGACCGTGCGGTACGTGCCGGTCACCGGCTTGTTCTGCAGGCGGGGCGGCCGGACCGAGGTCCAGTCGGTCGCGCTGCGGGCCAACTCCGCCTCCATCTCCCGCAGATCGGCGTACACGTCCTTCAGGAGCGCCGAGATCAGCCCGAGCGCGGTGCGGTCGAGGAGACCCGCGCCCGCCGGTTGGGGGCCGACCGGACCGGCGCTCACCACCAGGACCCGGCGCACCCCCTCCGCCTGCATGGCGGCCAGAACCGTACGGGTGAGCCGGGTCGCGACCCCGGCGTCCTTGCGGCTGCGGGCGCCGAGCCCGGAAAGGACCGCGTCCCGGCCCGCGACCGCGGGGCGCAGCGCCTCCGGGTCGGTGAGGTCCGCGCGGAACACCTCCAGGCCCTCGCCGCGCACGGTCAGCCCGGCCGGGTCGCGTACGACCGCCGTGACCTGGTGACCCGAGGCCAGCGCCTGGCGGACGATCTCCTGACCGATGCCTCCCGTGGCACCGAAAACGGTGAGCTTCATGGCCTGCTCCTCAGCCTCACGGGGTGGGTGAGCGTTCACTCACCCCTGTCTCCCTCTAGAGTGGGTAAGTACTCACCCACTCGTCAAGCCCGAACGGACCGGTCATGGAATCCTCGAAGCCCGCCCGGGTGCGCATCCTCGACGCCGCCCACGAGCTGATGCTCACCGTCGGGCTGGCCCGGGCGACCACCAAGGAGATCGCGAAGGCCGCAGGCTGCTCCGAAGCCGCGCTCTACAAGTACTTCGCCAGCAAGGAGGAGCTGTTCATCAGCGTCCTCTCCGAACGGCTGCCCCAGCTGACCCCGCTGCTGCGCAGCCTCGCCGCCGAGCCCGGACAGCACTCCCTGGAGGACAACCTCACCGAGATCGCCCGCCAGGCGGCCCTCTTCTACGAGCAGAGCTTCCCGATCGCGGCCTCCCTGTACGCCGAGACCCAGCTCAAGCGGCGCCACGACGAGGCGCTGCGGCAGCTCGGCTCGGGCCCCCACAAGCCGATCGAGGGCCTGGACGCCTACCTCCGCGCCGAACAGACCGCAGGCCGCGTCCGCCGCGACGTGGACACCTTCGCCGCCGCCTCCCTCCTCCTCGGCGCCTGCGCACAGCGCGTGTTCGCCTACGAGGCGACGCAGACCGGCGTACGCCCGCCCGTGGACGAGTTCGCGCCCCGCATCGCCAGGACGCTGCTGGGCGGAATCTCCGTTGCCGAGGACCCCGCCTGACCGCGACCCTTGCCTCATGAGGCACACCAGATGGAGCTGAGACTCACCCAGTTCAGGCCCAGGACCGGCCCGCACGAACACCGTGTCGTCCAGCCCGGGCGGCCCCTGCGCCACACCTCACTGCGCGACCCGGCGTCGTACGGAATGCTCATGGGGGACCACGACGGGCTGAGCCGGCTGGCCGGGCTGTTCTCGTTCGCCGCGTACTCCCGGCACACCATCGTGCACATTCCGCTGCGCCGGAGCGTGCCGCCCGACGAGGGGTGCGGGGAGCTGGTCGATCTGGTGCTGGCCCGTCCGGAGACGGGGCTTCGGCCCTCCAAGTGGCCTGAACTGCGGCGGGCGTTGGGGCGTGGCACACCGCTCACCGTCCGCACGGACGAGGCCCGTACCGAGCGGCACGCGCGCGCGTGGCTCGAGCGGCCGTACGACCGCGGGCTGTTGCGGCACACCACGCACGCGCGGACGTACTTCCTCATCGGCGGGCGTGATGTCCTCGCCAGTGCGGCGACGGCGTTCGCCTACGCGGCCGGCTGGGGGCCGCGGGAGAAGCGGGTCGTCAAGGGGCAGGCGGCGTGCGTGACCTGTCTGCACCACGAACTGGTGACCCCGAGGGGCGGCCTGCGCCATCCCGAGCTCGCGATCTGTTTCAAGCCGTATCCGCCCTACGCCCACTTCAAGCGACCGGGGCGCTGAGCCAGTCGTCGATGCCGGACAGGAGCTTGGTCTTCATGTCCTCCGGGGCCGCCGAACCCCTTACCGACTGCCGGGCCAGTTCGGCCAGTTCGCGGTCCGAGAAGGCGTGGTAGCGGCGGGCGATCTCGTACTGGGCCGCCAGCCGGGAGCCGAACAGGAGCGGGTCGTCGGCGCCCAGCGCCAGGGGGACGCCGGCCTCGAAGAGGGTCCTCAGGGGCACGTCCTCGTGCTTCTCGTAGACGCCCAGGGCCACGTTCGAGGCGGGGCACACCTCACAGGTGATGCCCCGGTCCGCGAGCCGCTTCAGCAGCCGCGGGTCCTCCGCCGCGCGCACACCGTGGCCGATCCGGGTCGCGTGCAGGTCGTCCAGGCAGTCCCGCACCGAGGCCGGGCCCGCCAGCTCGCCACCGTGCGGGGCCGACAGGAGGCCGCCCTCCTGGGCGATCGCGAAGGCCCGGTCGAAGTCCCGTGCCATACCCCGGCGTTCGTCGTTCGAGAGGCCGAAACCGACCACCCCGTGGTCCGCGTACCGCACCGCCAGCCGGGCCAGCGTGCGCGCGTCCAGGGGGTGCTTCATCCGGTTCGCGGCAACCAGCACCCGCATCCCGAGCCCGGTCTCGCGGGAGGTCGTCTCCACCGCGTCCAGGATGACCTCCAGCGCCGGGATGAGCCCGCCCAGGCGCGGCGCGTACGACGTCGGGTCCACCTGGATCTCCAGCCAGCCCGAGCCGTCCCTGACGTCCTCCTCGGCGGCCTCGCGCACCAGCCGCTGGATGTCCTCGGGCTCCCGCAGGCACGACCGCGCCGCGTCGTACAGCCGCTGGAAACGGAACCAGCCCCGCTCGTCGGTCGCCCGCAGCTTCGGCGGCTCCCCGCTGGTCAGCGCCTCGGTCAGGGCGTCCGGCAGTCGTACGCCGTACTTGTCGGCCAGCTCCAGCACCGTGGTCGGCCGCATCGACCCGGTGAAGTGCAGGTGCAGATGGGCTTTCGGCAGTTCAGAGACATCACGTACACGCTCCATCCGGGAATCCTGCCGTACGTTCCCGTCGTCCCGGTACCGCTTTCCCCGATAGTGGTCTTGCTCGCACACAGCAGCGGGCCGCCTCCCCGGAGGGAAACGGCCCGCACGCGCGCGTGGAGGTACGAAAACTCAGTCCGTGGCCTCGGAGAGCAGCTTCTGGATGCGGCTGACACCCTCGACGAGATCCTCGTCACCCAGGGCGTAAGACAGCCGCAGATAGCCGGGGGTCCCGAAGGCCTCGCCCGGGACGACCGCGACCTCGGCCTCCTCCAGGATCAGCGCGGCCAGCTCGACCGAGTCCTGGGGGCGCTTGCCCCGGATCTCCTTGCCGAGGAGGGCCTTGACCGACGGGTAGACGTAGAACGCGCCCTCGGGCTCCGGGCAGAGCACGCCGTCGATCTCGTTCAGCATCCGCACGATGGTCTTGCGGCGGCGGTCGAAGGCCTCGCGCATCTCCGCCACGGCCTTCAGGTCGCCGGAGACGGCGGCCAGCGCGGCGACCTGGGCCACGTTCGAGACGTTCGACGTGGCGTGCGACTGGAGGTTGGTCGCGGCCTTGACGACGTCCTTCGGGCCGACGATCCAGCCCACCCGCCAGCCGGTCATGGCGTACGTCTTGGCGACACCGTTGACCACGATGCACTTGTCGCGCAGCTCCGGGAGGATCGCGGGCAGCGAGGTGAACTTCGCGTCCCCGTAGACGAGGTGCTCGTAGATCTCGTCCGTCATGACCCACAGGCCGTGCTCGACGGCCCAGCGGCCGATCGCCTCGGCCTCGGCCTCGCTGTAGACGGCGCCGGTCGGGTTGGACGGCGAGACGAAGAGGACGACCTTGGTGTTCTCGGTGCGGGCCGCCTCCAACTGCTCGACGGTGACGCGGTATCCGGTCGTCTCGTCGGCGACGACGTCCACCGGGACACCGCCGGCGAGACGGATCGACTCCGGGTACGTCGTCCAGTACGGCGCGGGGACGATGACCTCGTCGCCCGGGTCGAGGATCGCGGCGAACGCTTCGTAGATGGCCTGCTTGCCGCCGTTGGTGACCAGGATCTGCGAGGCGTCCACCTCGTAGCCCGAGTCGCGCAGCGTCTTCGCGGCGATCGCGGCCTTCAGCTCCGGCAGACCGCCGGCCGGGGTGTAGCGGTGGTACTTGGGGTTCGAGCAGGCCTCGATGGCGGCCTGGACGACGTAGTCCGGAGTCGGGAAGTCCGGTTCACCCGCGCCGAAGCCGATCACCGGACGCCCGGCGGCCTTGAGGGCCTTGGCCTTGGCGTCCACGGCGAGGGTGGCGGACTCGGAGATCGCGCCGACTCGGGCGGAGACCCGGCGCTCGGTGGGAGGGGTTGAGGCGCTCATGGGCCCATCGTTTCAGACCGGAAACCCGCCCGGCACACCGGATTCACGGACTGAACATGATCGGGCGAGCACTGAACAACCGTCCGGATTCCCGCCCCGGCCTGGGCGATCTTCCGTCGCCGATCCCCGTACAGGCACTTTCTGTTCGACGGCCGCCCCAGGAGCACGTACACTCCTACCTCGTTGGCCTTCAGCAGCCGCGCCCTACTTGGTGCACACCGAGCACCCGGGTGGATGCGGTACGTTGGGGATGTCACAAAGGGTCGTAGCTCAATTGGTAGAGCACCGGTCTCCAAAACCGGCGGTTGGGGGTTCAAGTCCCTCCGGCCCTGCTACACACACCTTCACCAGGATGTGTGCGCAGCGCATGTACGTACAGCAATGCACCGCCGTGCGGCTCAGACCGGGCGCGGCACGGCCACGACCCGGGAACAGGTGAGGATGAATGGCGGACGCCGTGGGCTCCATCGACATGCCTGATGCCCAGGACGAGGTGTCGGAGTCCAAGAAGAAGGCCCGCAAGGGCGGTAAGCGCGCCAAGAAGGGCCCGCTGAAGCGACTCGGCATCTTCTATCGCCAGATCGTCGCGGAACTCCGCAAGGTCGTCTGGCCGACGCGCAACCAGCTGACGACGTACACGACCGTCGTGATCGTCTTCGTCGTCATCATGATCGGTCTGGTGACCGTGATTGACTACGGACTGAATCACGCCGCGAAGTACGTCTTCGGCTGAGGCCGGAAGCGAAGGGCGCCCTGACCGGCGCCCCTTTCGCGTGTTCCACCCCCATGTATCCAGGAAGAAGCAGCCACGTGTCTGACCCGAACCTGAACGAGGCCGTCGAGCCGGACGAGTCCGTGGAAGACGAACTCGACATCGTCGAGGGCGCGGACGAGGAGCTGGACGAGGTCGAGGCTGCCGACGCCGACGCGGGCGAGCCCGCCGAGGAAGCCGCCCTGCACGTCGAGGACGAGGACGAGGAAGCGACCGAGGACCTCGACGACGAGACCGCGGCCGAGGACGACGAGGAAGAGGCCGAGCCGGCCGAGCCCGTCGACCCGGTGGTCGCCCTGCGCGAGGAACTCCGCACCCTCCCCGGCGAGTGGTACGTCATCCACACGTACGCCGGTTACGAGAACCGCGTGAAGACCAACCTGGAGCAGCGCGCCGTCTCGCTGAACGTCGAGGACTACATCTTCCAGGCCGAGGTGCCGCAGGAAGAGGTCGTCCAGATCAAGAACGGCGACCGCAAGACCATCAAGCAGAACAAGCTCCCGGGCTACGTCCTGGTCCGCATGGACCTGACGAACGAGTCCTGGGGCGTCGTCCGCAACACCCCCGGCGTCACCGGCTTCGTGGGCAACGCCTACGACCCGTACCCGCTGACCCTGGACGAGATCGTCAAGATGCTCGCCCCGGAGGCCGAGGAGAAGGCCGCCCGCGAGGCCGCCGAGGCCGAGGGCAAGCCGGTTCCGCAGCGCAAGGTCGAGGTCCAGGTGCTGGACTTCGAGGTCGGCGACTCGGTCACCGTCACCGACGGCCCGTTCGCGACGCTGCAGGCGACCATCAACGAGATCAACGCCGACTCGAAGAAGGTCAAGGGTCTCGTCGAGATCTTCGGCCGCGAGACGCCGGTCGAGCTGTCCTTCGACCAGATCCAGAAGAACTAGTTCTCCCTGGACGTACGTCTTCCGAGCAGGTCAGACGGGCTGTCAAAAGCCTCTCTGACCTGCTCGGTTTTTGGCCGCGCATGGATACCCGTTATCGTTGTGCGGTATGCCTCCATCCGGATTAACCGGACGGGGGCCGAAAACTCTCACTAGGACCCGGAGAGAGCAATGCCTCCCAAGAAGAAGAAGGTCACGGGGCTTATCAAGCTCCAGATCAACGCCGGTGCGGCGAACCCGGCCCCGCCGGTCGGCCCCGCGCTCGGTCAGCACGGCGTCAACATCATGGAGTTCTGCAAGGCCTACAACGCGGCGACCGAGTCGCAGCGCGGCTGGGTGATCCCGGTGGAGATCACGGTCTACGAGGACCGCTCCTTCACCTTCATCACCAAGACTCCGCCGGCCGCGAAGATGATCCTCAAGGCCGCGGGTGTCGAGAAGGGCTCGGGCGAGCCGCACAAGACCAAGGTCGCCAAGATCACCCAGGCGCAGGTCCGTGAGATCGCCACGACCAAGCTTCCCGACCTGAACGCCAACGACCTGGACGCCGCGTCGAAGATCATCGCCGGCACCGCCCGTTCCATGGGCATCACGGTCGAGGGCTGACCTTCACCCGCAGAAGTGATTGTGGTGGGACCTGCTCGGTCCGTACCACGACTCCTCAGAACACACCAGGAGCAGTAGTGAGCAAGCGCAGCAAGTCTCTCCGCGCTGCGGACGCCAAGATCGACCGGGACAAGCTCTACGCCCCGCTCGAGGCCGTCCGTCTCGCCAAGGAGACCTCCACCTCCAAGTTCGACGGCACCGTCGAGGTCGCCTTCCGTCTGGGTGTCGACCCGCGCAAGGCCGACCAGATGGTCCGTGGCACCGTGAACCTCCCGCACGGCACCGGTAAGACCGCCCGGGTCCTGGTCTTCGCGACCGGTGACCGTGCCGAGGCCGCGACCGCCGCGGGCGCCGACATCGTCGGCTCCGACGAACTCATCGACGAGGTGGCGAAGGGCCGGCTGGACTTCGACGCCGTCGTCGCCACCCCGGACCTCATGGGCAAGGTCGGCCGCCTCGGCCGCGTGCTCGGCCCCCGTGGTCTCATGCCGAACCCCAAGACCGGCACCGTGACGCCGGACGTGGCCAAGGCCGTCAACGAGATCAAGGGCGGAAAGATCGAGTTCCGCGTCGACAAGCACTCGAACCTGCACTTCATCATCGGCAAGTCGTCCTTCGACGACACCAAGCTGGTGGAGAACTACGGCGCGGCCCTGGACGAGATCCTCCGTCTGAAGCCGTCCGCCGCCAAGGGTCGCTACATCAAGAAGGCCGCGATCAGCACCACGATCGGCCCCGGCATTCCGGTCGACCCGAACCGCACCCGCAACCTCCTCGTCGAGGAGGACCCGGCCGCCGTCTGAGCCCCGCGCTCACCCCGGTAGCCGCGTCGCGTACGCGTCAGAATTGGACGAGCCCCGCAACCTTCGAGGTGCGGGGCTCGTCCTCTTTCGTACGGGGTGTCAGTGCTCTGCGCTAGCGTTTGAGGCAGGCACAGCAATCGCATAGGGGTGGGGGACGGATGAAGAGCACGACCGTGCGCAGGGTGGGTCTGTCGATCGCGGTGGGGACCGCGCTGGCCTCGGTGGCCGCCTGCGGTTCCACGGGCTCCTCCGGGGGCTCGGGCAAGGACGACAAGACGGTCGGCAAGGGCGCGACCCGGGTGAGCCCCATAGCGGCCCTGCGCAGCGCCGAGCAGTCCACCGACAAGGCCGACTCCGCCAAGGTCGAGTCCTCCACGGTCCTGGGCACCCTGATGTCCATGGACGCCAAGGGCAACCTCGGCTGGAGCGACGGCATCAGCGGCACGCTCACGATGAACTACACCGGCGGCTCGATGGCCGACGCGATGCGCGCGGCGGGCAGCACCTCGATGGAGGCCCGCTATCTGCCCGACGCCTACTACGCCAAGATGGGCGAGAAGTTCGCCGCGCAGGCCGGCGGCAAGCACTGGATCAAGTACGCCTACGACGACCTCGCCAAGCTCGGCGGCAGCTCCGGCGCGTACCTCAAGGACCAGATGCAGAACTCCACGCCGAACCAGTCGGTGAAGCTCCTGCTCGCCTCCGGGGACGTCAAGAAGGTCGGCACGGAGTCGGTCCGCGGCCAGCAGACCACGCACTACTCGGGCACGGTCAACGTCGCCGACCTCGCCACCAAGAACTCCAACCTCACCGCGAGCCAGCTCGCCGGCCTGAAGAAGCAGCTCACCTCGGCCGGCGTCTCCACGGAGCGGGTCGACATCTGGATCAACGCCCAGGACCTGCTGGTCAAGAAGGTCGAGAAGGGCGAGATGTCGTCGGGCGAGTACAGCCAGACCGCCTACTACAGCGACTACGGCGTGAAGGTCGAGGCCACCGTGCCCCCGGCGAGCGACACCGAGGACTTCATGTCGCTGCTGAAGAAGCAGGGGGTGACCCCGGGCAGCGCCGACACGGCGACCGGCTCCGGCACCAGCTCCTGAGCCGCCCAACTCGCCCTGGGGCCAAGGGAATTCACCAGACCGCCCAACTCGCCCCAGGGGCACGGGAATTCAGAAGACCGGAGCGGTCGGCTGCTCGAAGCTCGCCGCGGACTCCTCGCCGGACATGGCGCCCGCGGCGGCCGTGGCCCAGGCGGCGAAGCGGACGCAGGACATCACGTCCCTCCGCTATCGGATGGCCGGCGCGATGCCCGGCGAGGGGAAGGTCACGGCCGAGGCGGCCATGAGCATGAAGCCCCAGGCCATGAGCATGAGGATGACCTCGGCCAAGACCTGCTCCACCGTCCGGGTGCGCGTCGTGGACAAGGCGCTCTACCTCGACGGCGGCGCCGAGACGGCCAGGGAACTGGGCGGCAAGCACTGGGTGAAGCTCGACATGTCGGCCCTGGGCGGCCTGCGGAACAACCTCACCGCCAACGGGGGGAGCGGCGCGCGAAGAGCGTCGAGAGTTACGAGAAGATGGGCGTCGACGCGCTCACCATGGACATGTGGGTCGACGGCGACCACCACACCAAGCGGTTCCGGATGCGCGGCGATGGCGACAAGGGCCCGCTCGACATGACGGTCACCGTCCCGCCGGCGAAGGACACCACCGACCTCGCCCAGCTGATGAAGGACGCCCGGGGCTGAGCCGTACAGGCGGATTTGCTTGGGCGTGTACGGGTCCCGTACTCTTCGGGAGAAGCCAAAGACCGCTGGTCGTTGCCGTGCCTGTCAAAGGGTGTGGTGACCGAAGGATCCGCTGAACAGTGGACGACCCGCGCAGGTGAACTGGATGTGCTCCCGGAGACGTTGTTTCCGGTCGAGCTACGCCCCGTGCGCCTGCGCCGGGGCGTTTTCTCTGTCCCAGCCCCTTCTGAGCGGTCCTCATCACCCGGAAGGAGGCCGACGCTCTATGGCAAGGCCCGACAAGGCTGCCGCGGTAGCCGAGCTTGCGGACCAGTTCCGCGACTCGAACGCCGCCGTGCTGACCGAGTACCGGGGTCTCACCGTGGCGCAGCTCAAGACGCTGCGTCGTTCGCTCGGTGAGAACGCCCAGTACGCCGTGGTGAAGAACACGCTGACCAAGATTGCGGCCAACGAGGCCGGGATCTCTACGCTCGACGACCTGTTCAACGGTCCGACGGCGGTCGCCTTCATCACCGGTGACCCGGTGGAGTCGGCGAAGGGTCTTCGTGACTTCGCCAAGGACAACCCGAACCTCGTCATCAAGGGCGGTGTCCTTGACGGCAAGGCGCTGTCCGCCGACGAGATCAAGAAGCTCGCGGACCTCGAGTCCCGCGAGGTTCTGCTCTCCAAGCTGGCGGGTGCCTTCAAGGGCAAGCAGACTCAGGCTGCGCAGCTCTTCCAGGCGCTTCCGTCGAAGCTCGTCCGCACGGTGGACGCCCTTCGCGCCAAGCAAGAAGAGCAGGGCGGTGCCGAGTAATTCGGCTCGCAGCATGACCGCCGCCTGAAGCAGCCAGCCCAAGGCAGTGGTCGTAGCGGGCCGAACGTACGCCCGCCAGACATGTACACACCGGCACCAGCCGAAATTAGTGGAAGGAAGCCATCGTGGCTCTCACCCAGGACGAACTGCTCGCCGAGTTCGAGACCATGACCCTCATCCAGCTTTCCGAGTTCGTGAAGGCGTTCGAGGAGAAGTTCGACGTCACCGCCGCCGCCGCGGTCGCCGTTGCCGGCCCCGCCGCCCCCGGCGCCCCGGCCGAGGCCGCTGAGGAGCAGGACGAGTTCGACGTCATCCTCACCGGCGCCGGCGAGAAGAAGATCCAGGTCATCAAGGTCGTGCGTGAGCTGACCTCGCTGGGTCTCAAGGAGGCCAAGGACCTCGTGGACGGCGCCCCGAAGCCCGTCGTCGAGAAGGTCGCCAAGGACGTCGCCGAGAAGGCCGCCGAGTCCCTCAAGGCCGCCGGCGCCTCCGTCGAGGTCAAGTAACACCTCGAGGTCGTGGACGAGGTCTCAAGGACCTTGTAACGCCTAAGCACCGAAGAGCGATCATCCATCTGGGTGGTCGCTCTTCGGCGTTCCTGGGTCGGGTGAGCGGCAGCCTTGCAGCCAGGGGTTCGCGGAGTATGGTGATCTTCTTCGTGCCTCCGAGCACCCTGGTGGCATGTGGGGTGGGCCATGCAGGCCTTGACGAACCGCACGCAGCGCGCAATTCTCAGGACGCGTCGTCACAACGATCCGAATCCGAGGCATGGATCGGCGGCGAAGAGGGCAGTATCAACGCGTTGAGGACGTGAGCTTGCCGAGGGTGTTGAGCACGACGAGGGTCTCAAAAAAGCGGGGCTGGACATCAGTGCGCCAAGTGGCTACACTGACCCTTTGCGCTGCCTGTTAGCTGCTCCCTGCCCGTCACCAGGGGCATGCCCTCGCTCTAGCACCGACGACCGGATTGTCCCTGACCTGGGACTTCTGTCTCTGTGCGCGAGTGGGGGGCCGGTACGCGCGTAGTGAGTCCGAGCCCTCGGAAGGACCCCCTCTTGGCCGCCTCGCGCACTGCCTCGACCGCGAATATGAACAACGGCGCCAGCACCGCCCCGCTGCGCATCTCCTTTGCAAAGATCAAGGAGCCCCTCGAGGTTCCCAACCTGCTCGCGTTGCAGACCGAGAGCTTCGACTGGCTGCTCGGCAACACCGCCTGGCAGAGTCGGGTCGAGGCGGCTCTGGAGTCGGGTCAGGACGTCCCCACCAAGTCCGGTCTGGAGGAGATCTTCGAGGAGATCTCTCCGATCGAGGACTTCTCCGGGTCGATGTCGCTGACCTTCCGCGACCACCGTTTCGAACCTCCCAAGAACAGCATCGACGAGTGCAAGGAGCGCGACTTCACGTACGCCGCCCCGCTCTTCGTAACCGCTGAGTTCACCAACAACGAGACCGGCGAGATCAAGTCCCAGACGGTCTTCATGGGCGACTTCCCGCTCATGACCAACAAGGGCACCTTCGTCATCAACGGCACCGAGCGTGTCGTCGTGTCGCAGCTGGTCCGCTCGCCGGGCGTCTACTTCGACTCCTCGATCGACAAGACGTCCGACAAGGACATCTTCTCCGCCAAGGTGATCCCCTCCCGGGGTGCCTGGCTGGAGATGGAGATCGACAAGCGCGACATGGTCGGTGTCCGCATCGACCGCAAGCGCAAGCAGTCCGTCACCGTCCTGCTCAAGGCTCTCGGTTGGACGACCGAGCAGATCCTCGAGGAGTTCGGCGAGTACGAGTCCATGCGCGCCACCCTGGAGAAGGACCACACCCAGGGCCAGGACGACGCGCTCCTCGACATCTACCGCAAGCTGCGTCCGGGCGAGCCCCCGACCCGCGAGGCCGCGCAGACGCTTCTGGAGAACCTCTACTTCAACCCGAAGCGCTACGACCTCGCCAAGGTCGGCCGCTACAAGGTCAACAAGAAGCTGGGCGGCGAAGCCCCGCTGGACGCCGGTGTGCTGACCGTCGAGGACATCATCTCGTCGATCAAGTACCTGGTGAAGCTGCACGCCGGCGAGACCGAGACCGTCGGTGACAACGGCACGACGATCGTCGTCGAGACCGACGACATCGACCACTTCGGCAACCGTCGTCTGCGCAACGTCGGCGAGCTCATCCAGAACCAGGTCCGTACGGGTCTGGCGCGTATGGAGCGAGTCGTCCGCGAGCGGATGACGACCCAGGACGTCGAGGCGATCACGCCGCAGACCCTGATCAACATCCGGCCGGTCGTCGCCTCCATCAAGGAGTTCTTCGGCACCAGCCAGCTGTCGCAGTTCATGGACCAGAACAACCCGCTGTCGGGTCTCACCCACAAGCGCCGTCTGTCGGCGCTTGGCCCGGGTGGTCTCTCCCGTGAGCGGGCCGGCTTCGAGGTCCGTGACGTGCACCCCTCGCACTACGGCCGCATGTGCCCGATCGAGACCCCCGAAGGCCCGAACATCGGCCTGATCGGCTCGCTCGCCTCCTACGGCCGCGTCAACGCGTTCGGTTTCGTCGAGACGCCGTACCGCCGGGTCACCGACGGTGTCGTCACCGACGAGGTCGACTACCTGACGGCCGACGAAGAGGACCGATTCGTCATCGCGCAGGCCAACGCGCCGCTGACGGAGGAGTTCCGCTTCGAGGAGTCCCGCGTCCTGGTCCGCATCCGCGGCGGCGAGGTCGACTACGTCCCCGGTGACGACGTCGACTACATGGACGTCTCCCCGCGCCAGATGGTGTCGGTCGCGACCGCGATGATCCCGTTCCTGGAGCACGACGACGCCAACCGTGCCCTCATGGGCGCGAACATGATGCGTCAGGCCGTGCCCCTCATCAAGTCCGAGGCGCCGCTGGTCGGCACCGGCATGGAGTACCGCTGCGCGGTCGACGCCGGTGACGTCCTGAAGTCGGAGAAGGACGGTGTGGTCCAGGAGGTCTCCGCGGACTACATCACCACCGCCAACGACGACGGCACGTACACCACGTACCGCCTCGCCAAGTTCTCCCGCTCCAACCAGGGCACCTCCGTCAACCAGAAGGTTGTCGTGGACGAGGGCGCCCGGGTCGTCGCCAACCAGGTGCTGGCCGACGGTCCGGCGACCGAGTTCGGCGAGATGGCGCTCGGCAAGAACCTGCTCGTGGCGTTCATGCCCTGGGAGGGTCACAACTACGAGGACGCGATCATCCTGTCGCAGCGCCTCGTACAGGACGACGTCCTCTCCTCGATCCACATCGAGGAGCACGAGGTCGACGCCCGTGACACCAAGCTCGGCCCCGAGGAGATCACCCGGGACATCCCGAACGTCTCCGAGGAGGTCCTCGCCGACCTCGACGAGCGCGGCATCATCCGGATCGGTGCCGAGGTCGTCGCCGGTGACATCCTCGTCGGCAAGGTCACGCCCAAGGGCGAGACCGAGCTGACCCCCGAGGAGCGCCTGCTCCGCGCGATCTTTGGTGAGAAGGCGCGCGAAGTACGCGACACCTCGCTGAAGGTGCCGCACGGCGAGATCGGCAAGGTCATCGGCGTCCGCGTCTTCGACCGCGAGGAGGGCGACGAACTGCCGCCCGGCGTCAACCAGTTGGTCCGGGTGTATGTTGCGCAGAAGCGCAAGATCACCGACGGTGACAAGCTGGCCGGCCGTCACGGCAACAAGGGTGTTATTTCGAAGATCCTGCCCATCGAGGACATGCCGTTCCTCGAGGACGGGACTCCGGTCGACATCATCCTCAACCCGCTGGGTGTCCCGTCCCGAATGAACCCGGGACAGGTCCTGGAGATCCACCTCGGCTGGCTCGCCAGCCGCGGCTGGGACGTCTCCGGGCTCAGCGACGAGTGGGCGCGCCGCCTGCAGGCCATCGGCGCCGACCAGGTCGCCCCGGGCACCAACGTCGCGACCCCGGTCTTCGACGGCGCCCGCGAGGACGAGATCTCCGGTCTCTTCGAGGCCACGATCCCGAACCGCGACGGCGACCGCCTGGTCCAGGCCTCCGGAAAGGCCAACCTGTTCGACGGCCGCTCCGGCGAGCCGTTCCCGGAGCCGATCTCGATCGGCTACATGTACATCCTGAAGCTGCACCACCTGGTCGACGACAAGCTGCACGCCCGTTCGACCGGTCCGTACTCGATGATCACCCAGCAGCCGCTGGGTGGTAAGGCGCAGTTCGGTGGTCAGCGATTCGGCGAGATGGAGGTGTGGGCGCTGGAGGCATACGGCGCCGCCTACGCCCTCCAGGAACTGCTGACCATCAAGTCCGACGACGTCACCGGCCGCGTGAAGGTCTACGAGGCCATCGTCAAGGGCGAGAACATCCCCGAGCCCGGCATCCCCGAGTCCTTCAAGGTGCTCATCAAGGAGATGCAGTCGCTCTGCCTGAACGTGGAGGTGCTGTCCAGTGACGGTATGTCCATCGAGATGCGTGACACCGACGAGGATGTCTTCCGCGCAGCGGAGGAGCTCGGCATCGACCTGTCCCGGCGCGAGCCGAGCAGCGTCGAAGAGGTCTGACGGGAGTCCGGAGACCTGCCGCGCGCAGGTCTCCGGCCCCAGGACCCCCGTATCAGACCCCAAGACTTACAACCCTGAGAGGGATTGACGCATAGTGCTCGACGTCAACTTCTTCGATGAGCTCCGGATCGGTCTGGCAACCGCTGACGACATCCGTCAGTGGAGCCACGGCGAGGTCAAGAAGCCCGAGACCATCAACTACCGCACCCTCAAGCCCGAAAAGGACGGACTCTTCTGCGAGAAGATCTTCGGTCCGACCCGGGACTGGGAGTGCTACTGCGGCAAGTACAAGCGCGTCCGCTTCAAGGGCATCATCTGTGAGCGCTGCGGCGTCGAGGTGACCCGCGCCAAGGTGCGCCGTGAGCGGATGGGCCACATCGAACTGGCCGCGCCCGTCACGCACATCTGGTACTTCAAGGGTGTCCCGTCCCGGCTGGGATACCTGCTCGACCTCGCCCCGAAGGACCTCGAGAAGGTCATCTACTTCGCGGCGTACATGATCACGTTCGTCGACGAGGAGCGCCGCACCCGCGACCTGCCGTCCCTGGAGGCGCACGTCTCCGTGGAGCGTCAGCAGGTCGAGAACCGGCGTGACTCCGACCTCGAAGCCCGCGCCAAGAAGCTCGAGGCCGACCTGGCCGAGCTGGAGGCCGAGGGTGCCAAGGCCGACGTGCGCCGCAAGGTGCGCGAAGGCGCCGAGCGGGAGATGAAGCAGCTGCGCGACCGTGCGCAGCGCGAGATCGACCGCCTGGACGAGGTGTGGACCCGGTTCAAGAACCTCAAGGTCCAGGACCTCGAGGGTGACGAGCTGCTCTACCGCGAGCTGCGGGACCGCTTCGGCACCTACTTCGACGGTTCGATGGGTGCCGCGGCGCTGCAGAAGCGCCTGGAGTCCTTCGACCTCGAGGAGGAGGCCGAGCGCCTCCGCGAGATCATCCGCACCGGCAAGGGCCAGAAGAAGACCCGCGCCCTGAAGCGGCTGAAGGTCGTGTCTGCCTTCCTGCAGACCTCCAACAGCCCCAAGGGCATGGTCCTCGACTGCGTCCCGGTCATCCCGCCGGACCTCCGCCCGATGGTGCAGCTGGACGGTGGCCGCTTCGCGACCTCCGACCTGAACGACCTGTACCGCCGTGTGATCAACCGCAACAACCGCCTGAAGCGCCTTCTCGACCTCGGTGCCCCCGAGATCATCGTGAACAACGAGAAGCGCATGCTCCAGGAGGCCGTCGACGCGCTCTTCGACAACGGCCGTCGTGGCCGCCCGGTGACGGGCCCCGGCAACCGTCCGCTGAAGTCGCTGTCCGACATGCTCAAGGGCAAGCAGGGTCGCTTCCGTCAGAACCTGCTCGGCAAGCGCGTGGACTACTCCGCGCGTTCCGTGATCGTCGTCGGTCCGCAGCTGAAGCTGCACCAGTGCGGTCTGCCGAAGGCCATGGCGCTGGAACTCTTCAAGCCGTTCGTGATGAAGCGCCTGGTCGACCTGAACCACGCGCAGAACATCAAGTCGGCGAAGCGGATGGTCGAGCGCGGCCGCACGGTCGTCTACGACGTCCTGGAAGAGGTCATCGCGGAGCACCCGGTTCTCCTGAACCGTGCGCCCACGCTGCACCGCCTCGGCATCCAGGCCTTCGAGCCGCAGCTGGTCGAGGGCAAGGCCATCCAGATCCACCCGCTCGTCTGCACCGCGTTCAACGCGGACTTCGACGGCGACCAGATGGCCGTGCACCTGCCGCTCTCCGCGGAGGCGCAGGCCGAGGCCCGCATCCTGATGCTGTCCTCGAACAACATCCTGAAGCCGGCCGACGGTCGTCCCGTCACCATGCCGACCCAGGACATGGTGCTGGGCCTGTTCTTCCTCACCACCGACGGCGAGCTCCGTGACGTCAAGGGCGAGGGCCGCGCGTTCGGCTCCACGGCCGAGGCGACCATGGCGTTCGACGCCGGCGAGCTGGCGCTCCAGTCGGCCGTCGACATCCGCTTCCCGGTGGGCACCATCCCGCCGCGTGGCTGGGTGCCGCCGGTCCGCGAGGAGGGCGAGCCCGAGTGGCAGCAGGGTGACACCTTCCGCCTCCGTACGACCCTGGGCCGCGCGCTCTTCAACGAGCTGCTGCCCGAGGACTACCCGTTCGTCGACTACTCGGTGGGCAAGAAGCAGCTCTCCGAGATCGTCAACGACCTGGCCGAGCGCTACCCCAAGGTCATCGTGGCGGCGACGCTCGACAACCTGAAGGCGGCCGGCTTCTTCTGGGCGACCCGTTCCGGTGTCACCGTGGCCATCTCCGACGTCGTCGTTCCCGAGGCGAAGAAGGAGATCGTCAAGGGCTACGAGGCCAAGGACGAGAAGGTCCAGAAGCAGTACGAGCGCGGTCTGATCACCAAGGAAGAGCGCACGCAGGAGCTCATCCAGATCTGGACCCAGGCGACCAACGAGGTCGCCGAGGCGATGAACGAGAACTTCCCCAAGACGAACCCCATCTTCATGATGGTTGACTCGGGTGCCCGAGGAAACATGATGCAGATGCGTCAGATCGCCGGTATGCGTGGTCTGGTGTCGAACGCCAAGAACGAGACGATTCCCCGTCCCATCAAGGCGTCCTTCCGTGAAGGCCTGTCCGTGCTGGAGTACTTCATCTCCACCCACGGTGCCCGTAAGGGTCTGGCCGACACCGCCCTCCGTACCGCCGACTCGGGTTACCTCACCCGTCGTCTCGTCGACGTCTCCCAGGACGTCATCATCCGCGAGGAGGACTGCGGCACCGACCGCGGCCTCAAGCTGCACATCGCGGAGCGCGGCGCGGACGGTGTCCTGCGCAAGGCGGAGAACGTCGAGACCAGCGTGTACGCCCGTGCGCTGGCCGAGGACATCACCGTCGACGGCAAGGTGCTGGCCCCGGCCAACACCGACCTCGGCGACGTCCTCATCGACGAGCTGGTCAAGCACGGCATCGAGACGGTCAAGACCCGCTCGGTCCTGACCTGCGAGTCCGCCGTCGGTACCTGCGCCATGTGCTACGGCCGCTCGCTGGCCACCGGCAAGCTGGTCGACATCGGTGAGGCGGTCGGCATCATCGCCGCCCAGTCCATCGGTGAGCCCGGCACGCAGCTGACGATGCGTACCTTCCACACCGGTGGTGTGGCCGGTGACGACATCACCCAGGGTCTGCCCCGTGTCGTCGAGCTCTTCGAGGCTCGTACGCCGAAGGGTGTCGCCCCGATCTCCGAGGCCCAGGGCCGCGTGCGGATCGAGGAGACCGAGAAGACCAAGAAGATCGTCGTCACCCCGGACGACGGCAGCGACGAGACGGCGTTCCCGATCTCGAAGCGTGCCCGTCTTCTGGTCAGCGAGGGCGAGCACGTCGAGGTGGGCCAGAAGCTCACCGTGGGTGCCACCAACCCGCACGACGTGCTGCGCATCCTGGGTCAGCGTGCCGTCCAGGTCCACCTGGTCGGCGAGGTCCAGAAGGTGTACAACTCGCAGGGTGTGTCGATCCACGACAAGCACATCGAGATCATCATCCGGCAGATGCTCCGCCGCGTGACGATCATCGAGTCCGGCGACGCCGAGCTGCTGCCCGGCGAGCTGGTCGAGCGCTCCCGCTTCGAGCAGGAGAACCGTCGTGTGGTCCAGGAGGGCGGTCACCCGGCCTCCGGTCGTCCGCAGCTCATGGGTATCACCAAGGCCTCGCTGGCCACGGAGTCCTGGCTGTCGGCGGCGTCCTTCCAGGAGACGACCAGGGTTCTGACGGACGCGGCGATCAACGCCAAGTCCGACTCCCTGATCGGCCTCAAGGAGAACGTCATCATCGGTAAGCTCATCCCGGCCGGTACGGGTCTGTCCCGCTACCGCAACATCCGGGTGGAGCCCACCGAGGAGGCCAAGGCCGCGATGTACTCGGCCGTCGGCTACGACGACATCGACTACTCGCCGTTCGGCACCGGCTCCGGCCAGGCCGTCCCGCTGGAGGACTACGACTACGGTCCGTACAACCAGTAGTAGTCGGCTCTGAAGTACTGAGGGCGGCCATCCCGTTTCGTACGGGGTGGCCGCCCTCAGGCGTGTATCGGGCCGTCGTGCCCGTGCTCAGTACGGCCGCTGCGGCTGGAGGTACTGCTGCAGGTGGTGCAGGCGGGTGTGGTAGTCCGGGTGGGAGGAGAGCAGCTTGCTCAGTGCGCTCTCCTCGACGGGCACCCCGCCGTTCAGCGCGGTCTGCGCGGCCTGCTCGTGCTGCTCGCCCTGGTGCAGCTTGTCGAGTACGGAGGCCAGCATCGGGGCGAAACCGAGGGCGGCGGCGTGCTCGTCGGCGCGCAGTTCGGCACGCCGGCCGACGGCGGCGAGCGCGTACGGCACGCCCAGGATCAGCAGCGGCAGCCCGTACAGGGTGCTGATCGTGGCGAACGCGAGACCGCCGACGATCATCACGACGAAGGCGACGCCGAAGCAGCCGAAGGCGCGCGAGACGTGGAAGGCGACGACGGAGACCGCCTTCAGCACCCGCCAGGCCATCCGGCCCGGCAGCGCGTACCAGTAGCCGAGCAGCCCGGACCAGGCGTGGCCGCCGACGTGGTGGCCGAGTTCGTGCGCCATGACGGCGGCCAGCTCGCCGTTGGGCAGCTCGTTCAGAGCGAAGCGGGTGACGCCGACGATGTGGCCGGCCGCGGCGACCGCGTTCAGGCCGTCGCTGTCCTCGACCCACAGCTCGTAGTTACGGCCCTCGACGCCGGCGCGGGCGGTGACCTCCCGCCAGACCGGTTCGATTTTGGCTCGTTCTTGCGGAGTGGGGTAGCGCAGGTGGAGCAGACGGCGCGCGAGGGCGCTTTCCGTGGGGCGGTGGAACACGAGTGCGCCGCTGGCCAGCCAGAGCAGGATGATCAGGAACGCGAGCTTGCCGAAGAAGGCGGAGAACAGGCCGACAACGGCGAGGCTGCACAGGAAGTTCGGCAGATAGAGCAGCAGGTTGCCGACCGCGGTGGCGTCCGTGTGGCGCTGCTGGCTGGAGATGTGGACGCGGCGGGCGTCGGTGTTGATGTGGTTCGGGTGGTCCGGGTCGTCGGCGGGCGCGGGCTTGGCGGCCGGGGCCGGAGCAGGGGCCGCCTGGGCCCGGGCAGGGGGAGTCAGGGGTACCTGGGGCGGGGTCTGCGGGTACTGCGGGGGTATCGGGGCGGAGGCCTGCGGGGCCTGCGGGTAGGTGTACGGGGACTGCGGATAGGCGGGCGGCTGCGGCTGCTGCTGGGGGTACTGCGGGGGTACCTGCGCAGACTGCTGGGGGTATTCGGGGTACTCCGGGTACTCCGGGTATCCCGGTGGCTGTTGGGTCATGGTGCTTGCTTCCTTCGGAGGCGGGGACGGGTGCCGGTGCGGCGGTCAGCCGATCAGCAGTGAGGCGGGCAGCAGTACCGTGCCGGTGCAGAAGGCGATCAGGCCGGTACGGATCCACTGGTGCTTGCGGGAGACGATCTGGCTCAGCTCGGCGAGAGCCTTGGTCAGCCCGGTCGTGGGGTCACGCCCGGTGTCGCCGAGCGCGGTCTCCAACTGGCCCTGCCGTACGGCCTGTTGGATGTCACCGAAGTAGGAGAGTGGCCGACCGGGCGTCCACCGCTCGGAGCGGTAGCGGGGCAGCACGGCCAGCAGCAGCGCGAACAGCGAGAGCCCCAGCGTGGCCAGCGCGGTCCACCACAGCACGGTGGCCGTGGCCGACAGCTCGCCCGGGGTCCACCCCCGCCCGGCCAACAGCCCGCTGAACACGCCCCCGATCATCCCGAGAGCCCCGACCAGGACGGACGCCTTGCCGTCCGCCCGGGCGACTTCGTTGCGGAGCTCCGAGAGCAGCCGCTCGCAGAGGGGGATGAGGTCGGTGGGGTTGGGGTGGGGGAGTGGTGCGGGTGCCGGCGGGGGAGCGGGGTCGAGTGTGGTCACGCGCCGCCGCCCTCTGGCCTGTCGGCTCCCTCGACGCCCTCCTCGTCCGAGCCTGCGGCCACTTCCGGCAGGGTCGGTGTCCGGCCGTATCCGGGCGGGGGCTGCCAGGCGGAGGTCTCGGGGGCGGCAGAGGGTGCCGAGGCAGGAGCCTCGTCGGCCGGCGCCTTGGACAGGGTGGCGGGTGTCGAACCCGAGGGCTGTCCCGACGGCTGTGGCAGGGCGGCCGGAGTCGATGCCGGGGGCTGCGCCGGGGCGTCCGGGTACGAGCCCTGCGGTGCCTGCCCGGCGGGCGGTGTGCTGTAGGGCGTGGACGTCGGCATGCCCGCGGTCGGCCCTTGCGGATACGGCGAGACGCCGGCCGATCCGACCGGGCCAGCGGGCCCACTCGGCGCAGTCTGCCCAGCGGGTCTGGTCGGTCCAATCGGTGTGATGGACCCGGCCTGAACCGGAGGCCGACCGGAAGCCACGTGGCCCGGAGCACCGGGGAACGGTCCGGCGGCGGTGCCGGGGACAGCTGTCGACGCACCCGGGTAGGGGCCGCTCGGATACGGGCCGCTCGGGTTGGAGGAGTTCGGGTTGGAGGAGTTCGGGTTGGAGGAGTTCGGGTTGGAGGAGTTCGGGTACGGGCCGCTCGGATTGGACCCGCTCGGGTACGGATCGCTGGGGTTGGCCCCGTCCGGGAACGCCCCTGATGCCGCGCCCTGTCCGGGGGCGTACGGGCCTGTCGCCGGGGACTGCCCGGGCCCGTACGGTCCCGCTCCCGGCGGTTGCCCAGGCGCGTGCGGTCCCGGCGCCGAGGCCTGCCCGGATCCGTACGGCCCTGTCTCCGCCGCCTGCCCGGGCGCATGCCCTCCTGCCGTCGGCGCCTGCCCAGGAACGTACGCCCCGGGCGCCGAGGGCTGCCCACCGGCGTAAGCCCCGGGCACTGCCCCTTGCCCACCCGCATAACCCCCAGGCACCACCCACTGCTCAGGCACATACGGCCCCATCCCCATCGGCTGCCCGCCCAGCCCCTGCCCATCGACGGGGCCGCCTCCCGTAGCCGTAGCCGGAGACGTAGCAGACGGCATAGCCATCCCCGGGTCCATGCCCATCCCCGCAGGCGAGCCGGCGATCGGCTCCCCGGGGTATTCCGGGCCCGCTCCTGGAGGGAGCGGTGGGGGCGGGTTCTGGGGGACGCCCGGGAGGCGTTGGGTGAGGATGTCGTTCACCGTGCGGAGGGCCAGTTGTTTGGGGCCCTCCAGTTCCCAGCTTTCGGCCGTGTCGCCGTTGAGGAGTTGTTGGACCAGTTCCATCTGGGCCTGGATCATGCGGAGTTGGTCCTCGCGCATGCTGTTCATGACCATGTGGGAGTCCTCCGGGTGCTGGGCGAGGTGGAGTGCCCACTGGTGGACGCCGCCCTGTTGGAGGTGGAACTGGTAGAACTCGATCTTCTGTGCCTCCAACCGCTGGAGTTCCAGCTGCTGTTGGCCCGTGAGCAGGGCCTGCGCGTGCTGCCAGCGCTGCTGTTGGAGGAGAAGTTCCTGCTGGTGGGTGCCGTACTGCATGGCGCGGTCGAGTTGGAGCGAGTCGCCCTGGCGGGCGCGGCGGTCGACCTCGATGTCGATGTCCATGCCCCGCTGGGCCGCCCGGATCTGTTCGTCGGCGGAGTGCTCGATGGCCTGCTTGCGCATCTCGTGCTCGATGTTGGCCTCGTCGCGCTTCAGCCGCAGCGTCCAGGTGACCTGGAGTCCGGCGGGGGCGCCGAGCGGGCCGAGGAGGTTCATCCGTTCCAGCAGTTCGACCTCGGCCGACGCGCTGTCGGCGATGGCGAAGCGGCGGGTCACCGGCCGGGCAGCCTGCTGGAGTTCGCCCAGCAGCAGCCCGGGTACGTTCCGGTGGCCGCTGGCCACGAACCGGACCGGGTCGAGGACCTGCCAGGACAGGTCGACCGCCGCCGTGAACTCGAACGCGTCGTTGTCGCTGGGCAGCGCGAGCTCGCAGGTGTGCGGATGCACGCCCATGTCGACCTCGTACACCGCGGTGTAGCGGTTCGCCGCGATGTCCCCGCGGGTCGGCCGCTGCGGCGGGAGGTACGCCACGTAACCGCCCTTGCCAGTGGCGAAGACCAGGGCGTGGTCGATACGGACGTACGACTTGAGGTTGAACTCGAAGCGCGACAGCTGTCGCACGGTGAGGACGGGGTCGACGATCTCGGTGTGCCGGTCGGCCGGCTGCTGCCACTCGGGCTGGCGGAAGGTGGGCATGGGCGTGTCTCCTCGGACGTACCACCCGGCGTGCGCGGGTCGTTCCGACGTGGGTCGGCGGATGACGTGGGTCAGCGGATGGGGAGCGTGGTCAGCAGTCGGGCCGCCACCTGGGGCGGTGGTTTTCCGTCCTCGCCGGACATGGTGCGCAGCAGGTGGCTGAGCCGCTGGTGGTCCTCGGGCGTGGCCACCAGGGCCGGGAGCAGGGCGGCGAGCGCCCACTCGGTGGCGGTGGCGCGGTCGGCGATCAGCACCCACGCCTTCAGCACGTCCAGCGCGGGCCGGGTGGTGCGCAGATCGGCCAGCGCGGCCCGCCAGAGGTGGGGGATGCCGTACGCCGAGGCGCTGCCCGCGGCCACCGCGCGGGCGTACCAGTCGAGGACCAGCGGCATGCCGTAGCGCTCGTCGCCCTCGGTGCGCTCGCAGGCGTTGACGAAGCCGGCGAGCGTGAGGTCGCGGACCGCGCGGTCGTCGTCGAGGTGCCGGCGCAGCTCCGCGAGCGCCCGCTCCTCGGCCGAGGAGAGCAGCAACAGCCCTACGGCCTCGGCGAGTTCACGGCCGATCTCCAGGTCCAGGTCCTGATCGTTGTCGTAGAGCCGGCGTACCGCCTTGCGCAGTGCGGCGAGTGCCTGTTCGGGGCGCTCCGAGCCGATCAGGCCGTACGACCGGACGCCCACCCAGCGGCGGCGCTCGTCGTCGCCCTCGCACCAGTCGTCGAGGATGCGCGGGATGTTGGGGGTGTCGATGAGGTGGGCGAGGGTCAGGGAGTTGACGGCGACCAGCCGGTGCCGGAACAGCTTGGAGGTGGCCCACACCTCGATGACCAGGGCCATCGCGGAGGGCAGGTCGGTGCGGGCCAGGATCGCGACGGTTGACGCGGCGCGGGTGCGCACCAGCGGACGGCCGTCGTCGGCGAGCCGGCGCAGCCAGTTGATGAGGGCCGGGCGGGCGGACGGATGGCCGGTCCACAGCTCGCGCAGCAGCACCAGGGAGGCCCGCTCGTCGAGGAATCTGGCCTTCTGCTGGGCGACCGGGCCCCACTCGGTGTGCTCGTCCTCCTCGTACCGCGTGGCGCGGGCGAGTTGGAGGCGCTTGCCGATGTGGGTGCCGAAGACGGGGACCTCGGGGACGCGGGTGGGGTTCTCGGTCTCCTGGAGGAACCGGTAGAGGAGGTCGCTGAGTTCGGCGGTGAGGGCGTACGGGCCGCCGTCGAAGGCGGCGAGCGCGACCAGGAACGCCTTGTCCCGCAGATGGATCGCGCTCTCGTCCTCCTCGAACCACTCCCTGACCTGGTTCTCCAGGGAGGCCAGCGAGAACTGCGCGATCGCGTCCTCGGTGATCTCACCGGCCGCGAACCGGCCCAACTCCCCTGCGAACGCGACGACTTCGCGTAGTTGGTAGTCGCCGGTGAGGAACTCGACCACGTCCGGCAGGTCCAGCAGCTTGGCCGCGGTCTCCGCGTCGGTGCGGGTGCGCAGATGCGCGCCGAGGACCTCGGCCGCGCTCGGCGGCAGCCACTCGACCTTCGGTACGTCCTCCAGTACGGCGGTGGGGCCGACGGTGACGACGAGATAGGCGTCCTGTTCGACGAGCCGGTCCTTCGCGGCGAGAAGGTGCGGTTCGCGCAGCGGGCGGTCGCGGCGGGTGGCGAGGTCGCTGACGAGGTAACCGCGGGCCTGGTCCTCGGAGTTGAACTCCTTGGCGAGGGAGGCCGGGTCGGTGTCGCGCACCAGGGTGCGGACCGGGTCGGCGCCCAGCCGGTGCAGCAGCATCAGGGCGGCGGTGTGGCGGCCGGTGAAGCGGGCGCCGGAGAGGACCAGGACGCGGTCGCTGCGCAGGCGTTCGAGCAGTCCGGCCATGTACTCCTCGTCGGCGACGAAGGTCTCGGCCAGGCGTCCCAGGACGATCCGCGGGACCTCGCCGGAGGCGGAGGCGGGTGCGGACAGGCCGGGTATCGCGTAGTGGATCTCCGTCTTGCTGCCCATGATGACGTCGCCGGTGACCCGGCCGCCGCTGACGCCGTGCTGGTCGTGGCCGACCAGGCTGCCACCGAAGCGGGAGCGGTCGCCGACGTGCATGCTGCGCGGGCTGTGGTCGATCAGGTCCCGGCGGGCCGCCCAGGCGGTCTGCGGCTGGTCGTGTTCCTCGTCGTCGCCGGTGCTGCTGCCCTGTGCGGTGTCGTCGGCCGCGGTCTCGCCCTGCTTCGGGTCACCGGAACCCTTGGCGCCCTTGGCGTTCTTCTGGTCCTTCGGGCCCTTCTGGTCCTTGGCGTCGGACGTGCCGCCGGACGCGGCTCTCGGCTTCTCCGGCTCCTCCTGGTCGCTCACGCGCCGTCCCTCCGCTCCTGCCCGCCGAGGTGGACGTCGCCGGTGACCTGGCCGCCGCTGACGCCGTGCTGGTCGTGGCCGACCAGGCTGCCGCCGAAGGACGGCGGACCGCCGTTGAAGTTGAAGACGACACCCGGCGCCGGGGCTCCCCGTGGTCCGTCCGGCGCCGGGCTGTTCTCCGGTGACCCGCCCTGCGGCGGTACCCGCTCCTTGGGGGCGTCCGAGGCGGGGGGCCGCGCTGCGGGGGCGTCCGAGGCGGGGGGCCGCGCTGCGGGGGTGTCCTCGGCCGGGGCCTGCGCTGCGGGGGTGTCCGAAGTCGCGGGCTGCGCTGCGGGGTTGTCCGCGGCCGGGGCCTCCGCCGCGGGGGTCCGGGGCGCGGAGGCATCGGGCTCGGAGGATTCCGAACCCGGGGTCCCGGGCGCGGCAGTTTCCTGACCCGGGGCCTGCGGTGCGGAGGCCTGCGCTGCCGGGGCCCCGGGCGCAGGGCGGTCCCCCGATCCGCCCTGCGCCTCCCCCTCCCCCGTGTCACCGTGGTTCTCGCCGGCCGCCCCCTCGGGCACCGGTCCGTGCAGCCAGGCCTCCAGCGGGCCGTTCTTGCTCGCCACCGTCACCCGGTGGAAGTCGTCGGCCGGGATGCCCGGGTGGTCGTGGCGGACGACTCCCGTGTACAGGGCGTCCGAGACGCACAGCGCGAAATCCGCGGTGCGCTCGCGCAGGGCGGCGCGCAGGACGTCCGCGTCCAGCAGCCGGCAGGCGTGGTTGAGGTCGGAGCCGACCCAGCCGTCGTGCAGGTCCACGGCGACGTACCCCGTGGCGACGACACCGCGCAGCCGGATCTGCGCGGAGCGGGACGCCATGCGGTTGACGGCCTTCAGCCGGACCGGCACCTCCGTGAGCAGGGCCCGCAGCAGTGCCGTGACGGGGGCGCTCGCGTCGATCAGCTCCATCACCGAGTCGCCGCGGTCGGCCCGCAGCCGCCGGGTCTCATCGATGCCCGCGCTCTCCAGCGTGCGGTCGGTGATGTCGTAGAGCATGCGGCGCAGATAGGCCTGTTCCACGTCGTCCCGGTCGCTGTACCTTTCGATGTCCAGCAACAGGATCGTGCGGCTCACGGGGTCGCTCATGGTCGCCTTTCACGGGGGCGCGCTCGTGTGGATTGCGCGGGGGCGTGCTTGTGCAGAGCAGCAGCGTGAGGCTGACGGGGCTTCAGCGGTGAGGGAGGATGACGCACTTCGACTGTGAACGTGTTCACAGTCGGGGTCGGCCGGGACGGTCCGCCGGGCCCTGCCGCGGACGCGGACACGAGGCGCGACACGAACACCCCGCCGCCGCAAAGGCGCGGGGGCCTCTCTCGCCCGGCCGCCCGCCGGCCTGCTGCGCCCTGACCGGCCGGGCGGGCTGCCCTGGGCCGTGTCCGCGAACGCCCACTCGCCGTCAGGGACGCGGGAGGCACCCCCTGCTCGCCGCACCTGCCCTGGTCTCAGCTCGCCGGAACCGGCCCCAGTCCTCCACCGGCAGATCCCGACCCGCTCAGTCCTGCACTGGCAGGTCCCGGTCCGTTCAGTTCTCCACCGGCAGGTCCCGGCCCGCTCAGTCCTGCACCGGCAGGTCCCGACCTGCTCAGTCCTGCACCGGCAGGTCCCGACCTGCTCAGTCCTGCACTGGCAGGTCCCGGTCCGTTCAGTTCTCCACCGGCAGGTCCCGACCTGCTCAGTCCTGCACCGGCAGGTCCCGGCCCCCTCAGTTCTCCACTGGCAGGTCCCGGTCCGTTCAGTCCTGCACCGGCAGGTCCCGGCCTCCTCAGTTCTCCACCGGCAGGTCCCGGTCCGTTCAGTTCTCCACCGGCAGGTCCCAGTCCGTTCAGTCCTCCGCCGGCCCCGGCGGTGACGGAATGCCCGCGGTCGGTCCCGCGGCCGCTATCCGGCGCAGGATGTCCGGGCGCATGATCAGCATCGTGCGGCGGCCGGTGGATACGGCCCCCTTGTCCCGTAACTCCTTCAGCAGGCGCTGGACCATCTCCCGGGACGCGCCGACCGACCCGGCCAGCTCCTGTTTGCTGAGGGGTACGGCGAGTTCGATGCCGTCGGGGGTGCGGCGGCCGTGGGTGCGGGTCAGGTCCAGGAGCAGGACGGCGAACCGTTCGCGCACGCTCATCGACGCGAACTCCAGACGGCGCCGGTCGGCCGCGCGGGTGCGGTCCGTGGTGAGGCCGAGGAGGGCGAAGGACGTGGCGGGCGAGCGGTTGAGGAAGCTCTTGAACTGGCCGCGTTCCACCGCCACCGCGCGCACCGGCTCCAGCGCGGTCACCGTCGCCGACCGCGGGCGTCCGGTCAGCGCCGCCGACTCGCCGACGATGTCGCCGGGGCCGCGCAGCGCCAGCAGGGCCTCGTAGCCGTTGGCGGCCGAGGCGGTGACCTTGGTCCAGCCGTGCACGAGGAAGAGCACGTGCGCGGAGGGTTCGTGCTGCCGGACCAGGACCATCCGGGGGGTGAAGTCCAGCGCGCGTCCCAGGGCCAGCAGCGCCGAGCGGTCCTCGGCCTCCAGCCGGGCCAGGAACGGCACCTGGTCGTCCAGACCCCCGTCGTCCGGCGTGTACGCCGGTAACCCCGTTGTCATTTACATCCCCCGAATTCCGACAGTGGGTCGATCAACGTACTGAAAGCACGGGATCGCGGAGAGTGAAAGTGCAGAAACCGGCCACTGGCGGAAGCCTGTCCGTCAGCATGCGGGTTCACGCCATCTGGGCCGATGCCGCCGGGGAAGTGCCGGGTGGGGGAACCGGTGCCGTTTTCGGCACGTTGGAGCATCATGGAGGCATTCGGTCTCCGGCGCCGGGGGAGGTGTTCCGTGTCGTACCCGACACCGTGGCAGGGACAGGGACCACAGCCGTGGCACGGACAGGGCGGGGCGTCGATGCTGGCGGCGACCGCCGACCGCGAGCGGACCGTGGACGTGCTCCGGGCGGGCTTCGCCGAGGGCCGGCTGCGGGAGGATGAGCTGGAGAAGCGGGTCGCGCGGGCCTACGACGCCCGTACGGTCGGCGAGCTGATGCTGCTGGTCGCCGATCTGCCCCAGGGCCCGCAGGCGACGGTCGTCCAGGTGCCGCCGCCGGGTTTCCGCGCGGTGCCCGGGACCTTCCGGCCGGCCCCGCTGCCGCCGACCAACGGCAAGGCGGTCGGCTCCCTGGTCTGCGGCCTGCTGACCGTGCCGACACTGGGCCTGACCGGCATCCCCGCGGTGATCCTGGGCCACACCGCCCGCGCGGAGATACGCCGGACCGACGAGATCGGTGACGGGATGGCGCTGACCGGGCTGGTCTTCGGGTGGCTGGCGGTCAGCGCCTGGACCCTGTTCCTCCTGCTGCTGGTGGTGGCCGGCGTAAGCTCGAACTGACCCCTCCGAGCCGTAGATTCGAAGATCGCGGAGGGGGTGCGGCTTCGGCTTGTTCCGTGCCGAGCCGTGGGTGACACCCATTTGTTTTGACCGCAGCGAATGAGGTAGGTACGCTCAGACCTTGTGCCTGGGGTGTGCCCTGGCCCTCGTGCGTGCCTTGAACCGCACTAAGGGGGCCGACACTGGCCACCGCAATCTGCGCCCCTTTTGCTGCCCGGCGAAAGTCTGCGGGATTCGACACACCCGACCGCGTGGGTCGGCGACGTTCCAGGTTAGCTTCACCATCGGCACACAGAAACCGGAGAAGTAGTGCCTACGATCCAGCAGCTGGTCCGGAAGGGCCGGCAGGACAAGGTCGAGAAGAACAAGACGCCCGCACTCGAGGGTTCCCCTCAGCGTCGCGGCGTCTGCACGCGTGTGTTCACGACCACCCCGAAGAAGCCGAACTCGGCCCTGCGTAAGGTCGCGCGTGTGCGTCTGACCAGCGGGATCGAGGTCACCGCTTACATTCCGGGTGAGGGACACAACCTGCAGGAGCACTCCATCGTGCTCGTGCGTGGCGGTCGTGTGAAGGACCTGCCCGGTGTTCGCTACAAGATCATCCGCGGCTCCCTTGACACCCAGGGTGTCAAGAACCGCAAGCAGGCCCGCAGCCGCTACGGCGCCAAGAAGGAGAAGTAGAAAATGCCTCGTAAGGGCCCCGCCCCGAAGCGCCCGGTCATCATCGACCCGGTCTACGGTTCTCCTCTTGTCACCTCCCTGATCAACAAGGTGCTGCTGAACGGCAAGCGCTCCACCGCCGAGCGCATCGTGTACGGCGCCATGGAGGGCCTGCGCGAGAAGACCAGCAACGACCCGGTCATCACGCTGAAGCGCGCGCTGGAGAACATCAAGCCCACGCTTGAGGTCAAGTCCCGCCGTGTCGGTGGTGCGACGTACCAGGTTCCGATCGAGGTCAAGCCCGGTCGCGCCAACACGCTCGCGCTGCGCTGGCTGGTCGGTTACTCCCGCGCCCGTCGCGAGAAGACCATGACCGAGCGTCTGCTCAACGAACTTCTCGACGCTTCGAACGGCCTCGGCGCGGCCGTCAAGAAGCGCGAGGACACCCACAAGATGGCCGAGTCCAACAAGGCCTTCGCGCACTACCGCTGGTAGTCGCAGACCCCATCGAGACCGAGAGAAGACTGAAGCCTTATGGCTACCACTTCACTTGACCTGGCCAAGGTCCGCAACATCGGGATCATGGCCCACATCGACGCGGGCAAGACGACCACCACCGAGCGGATCCTCTTCTACACCGGCGTCAGCTACAAGATCGGTGAAGTCCACGACGGCGCCGCCACCATGGACTGGATGGAGCAGGAGCAGGAGCGTGGCATCACGATCACCTCTGCTGCCACCACCTGTCACTGGCCGCTTGAGGACAACGACTACACGATCAACATCATCGACACCCCGGGCCACGTCGACTTCACGGTCGAGGTGGAGCGCTCGCTGCGCGTCCTCGACGGTGCCGTCACGGTGTTCGACGGTGTCGCCGGTGTCGAGCCGCAGTCCGAGACGGTGTGGCGTCAGGCCGACCGTTACGGCGTGCCGCGCATCTGCTTCGTGAACAAGCTGGACCGTACCGGCGCCGAGTTCCACCGCTGTGTGGACATGATCTCGGACCGCCTGGGCGCCCAGCCGCTCGTCATGCAGCTGCCGATCGGCGCCGAGATGGACTTCAAGGGCGTTGTGGACCTGGTCCGCATGAAGGCGCTCGTGTGGTCCGCCGAGGCTGCGAAGGGCGAGATGTACGACGTCGTCGACATCCCGGCCACGCACACCGAGGCCGCCGAGGAGTGGCACAACAAGCTCGTCGAGGCCGTCGCGGAGAACGACGAAGAGATCATGGAGCTGTACCTGGAGGGCCAGGAGCCCACCGAGGAGCAGCTGTACGCCGCGATCCGTCGTATCACCATCGCGTCCGGCAAGTCCAAGGACACCACGGTCACCCCGGTGTTCTGCGGTACCGCGTTCAAGAACAAGGGTGTTCAGCCCCTGCTCGACGCGGTCGTGCGCTACCTGCCGACTCCCCTGGACGTCGAGGCCATCGAGGGCCACGACGTGAAGGACCCGGAGCTGGTCGTCAAGCGCAAGCCGTCCGTGGACGAGCCGCTGTCCGCGCTCGCGTTCAAGATCATGAGCGACCCGCACCTGGGCAAGCTCACCTTCGTCCGGGTCTACTCGGGCCGCCTGGAGGCGGGTTCGGCAGTGCTGAACTCGGTCAAGGGCAAGAAGGAGCGCATCGGCAAGATCTACCGCATGCACGCGAACAAGCGTGAGGAGATCGACTCGGTGGGCGCCGGCGACATCGTCGCCGTCATGGGCCTGAAGCAGACCACCACCGGTGAGACGCTGTCCGACGACAAGAACCCGGTGATCCTGGAGTCCATGGACTTCCCGGCGCCGGTCATCCAGGTCGCGATCGAGCCCAAGTCCAAGGGCGACCAGGAGAAGCTGGGTGTCGCCATCCAGCGTCTCGCGGAGGAGGACCCCTCCTTCCAGGTCCACTCGGACGAGGAGACCGGCCAGACGATCATCGGCGGTATGGGCGAGCTGCACCTCGAGGTGCTGGTCGACCGTATGCGCCGTGAGTTCAAGGTCGAGGCCAACGTCGGCAAGCCGCAGGTCGCCTACCGTGAGACGATCCGTAAGGCCGTCGAGCGCGTGGACTACACCCACAAGAAGCAGACCGGTGGTACCGGTCAGTTCGCCAAGGTGCAGATCGCGATCGAGCCGATCACCGAGACCGACGGTCCGGCGTACGAGTTCGTGAACAAGGTCACCGGTGGCCGTATCCCGCGGGAGTACATCCCGTCGGTGGACGCCGGTGCGCAGGAGGCCATGCAGTTCGGCATCCTCGCCGGGTACGAGATGACGGGCGTCCGCATCACGCTGCTCGACGGTGCCTACCACGAGGTCGACTCCTCCGAGCTCGCGTTCAAGATCGCCGGTTCGCAGGCGTTCAAGGAGGCCGCCCGCAAGGCGTCTCCCGTGCTCCTCGAGCCGATGATGGCCGTCGAGGTCACCACGCCCGAGGACTACATGGGCGAGGTCATCGGCGACATCAACTCCCGCCGTGGCCAGATCCAGGCCATGGAGGAGCGTGCCGGTGCGCGCGTCGTGAGGGGCCTCGTGCCGCTCTCGGAGATGTTCGGCTACGTCGGCGACCTCCGCAGCAAGACCTCGGGTCGCGCAAGCTACTCGATGCAGTTCGACTCCTACGCCGAGGTTCCCCGGAACGTCGCCGAGGAGATCATCGCGAAGGCCAAGGGCGAGTAACACACACCGTTTGCACGCTTTAGGCTTGACACCGACCGCCGGGGCTCACCCGGGAGGGCAGACCCCGGCGGGCGGCATCCCAGCAAAGATCACCTGGCGCCGATGAGTAAGGCGTACCAGAACCACTCCGCAGGAGGACCCCAGTGGCGAAGGCAAAGTTCGAGCGGACTAAGCCGCACGTCAACATCGGCACCATCGGTCACATCGACCACGGTAAGACGACCCTCACGGCCGCCATTACCAAGGTGCTGCACGACGCGTACCCGGACCTGAACGAGGCCTCGGCCTTCGACCAGATCGACAAGGCTCCCGAGGAGCGCCAGCGCGGTATCACGATCTCGATCGCGCACGTCGAGTACCAGACCGAGACGCGTCACTACGCCCACGTCGACTGCCCCGGTCACGCGGACTACATCAAGAACATGATCACGGGTGCCGCGCAGATGGACGGCGCGATCCTCGTGGTCGCGGCCACCGACGGCCCGATGCCGCAGACCAAGGAGCACGTGCTCCTGGCCCGCCAGGTCGGCGTTCCGTACATCGTCGTCGCCCTGAACAAGGCCGACATGGTGGACGACGAGGAGATCCTGGAGCTCGTCGAGCTCGAGGTCCGTGAGCTCCTCTCCGAGTACGAGTTCCCGGGCGACGACCTTCCGGTCGTCAAGGTCTCGGCGCTCAAGGCTCTCGAGGGCGACAAGGAGTGGGGCCAGACGGTCCTCGACCTGATGGCCGCCGTCGACGAGTCGATCCCGACCCCCGAGCGTGACGTCGACAAGCCGTTCCTCATGCCCGTCGAGGACGTCTTCACGATCACCGGTCGCGGTACGGTCGTCACCGGCCGTATCGAGCGTGGTGTCCTGAAGGTCAACGAGACCGTTGACATCATCGGCATCAAGCAGGAGAAGACCACCACCACGGTCACCGGCATCGAGATGTTCCGCAAGCTGCTCGACGAGGGCCAGGCCGGTGAGAACGTCGGTCTCCTCCTCCGTGGCATCAAGCGCGAGGACGTCGAGCGCGGCCAGGTCATCATCAAGCCCGGCTCGGTCACCCCGCACACGGAGTTCGAGGCCCAGGCGTACATCCTGTCCAAGGACGAGGGTGGCCGTCACACGCCGTTCTTCAACAACTACCGTCCCCAGTTCTACTTCCGCACCACGGACGTGACCGGCGTCGTGACCCTCCCCGAGGGCACCGAGATGGTCATGCCGGGCGACAACACTGAGATGACCGTTTCGCTCATCCAGCCCGTCGCCATGGAAGAGGGCCTGAAGTTCGCCATCCGTGAGGGTGGCCGCACGGTGGGCGCCGGCCAGGTCACCAAGATCAACAAGTAGTTCTGATCTGACCTGGTAGCAGTTTCCAGAGGGGCCCGTACGACTTCGGTCGTACGGGCCCCTTTGTTGTCCCCTCTTTCCACTCGCCCCACCAGGGGCTCGGTGCCGACGCGGCGGTCGCCCGCTTCGGCGGCAAATACTTCACCCTCACTCTCCAAGTCCCCCCAATCGGCCTGACGGACCACACCCACCGCAAGGGCATCGAGAAGGTCATGCGGGCCTACTGCCCGGCGACCCTCAAGACCCTGGGATGCAAGTGAGGGCATGACGCCCCCGGGCCTGAGTACTCGTGCTCAGGTGCCGCCTCCTGCCATGCAGTTGGCTGGCGGCATGTCGATCACACAGGGCACGTCGGTACGCGGCACACGGGTCGGACAGCTGATCGCGACGGTGGTCACGCTTCCCGCCGCCCTCTTCGCGTACGTCATCGGCAGCCTCACACCCATGGCCTGCGACTCCTGCGACGGCGCGGAAGCCGAGCACTTCACCCGGAGTTTCGACACCGCCTTCACGCTCCTTCGGGTGGGGCTTCTGACCTCGCTGGCACTGCTGCTCGTCAGCTGGGGCCTGCCGCAGACGGAGGAGAACGCCGCCCGGCGCGCCGTGTTCGCTGTCCTCGCGCCCAGCACCGTCGTGTTCTCGTTCCTCCTCTTCGAGGGGATGGTTCCGTACCCCGGCTGACGGCGGCAGGCGCGCCGGCGAAGAGGACGGCAACCTCCGGGCCTCGGCCTCGCCTTCGGGCGGCGGCGGTGTCCTCCGGACAGGCCCGGTCGTTGGATCCGTGGTGGTGCTCGTCGTACGCCGCCGAAGGCGCGGGCATGCGTGAGCAGCGGACACTGAGGATCCGGGGAGGCACGGGGGAATGGCCTGGGAAGAGTGGGAGCAGCTCAAGGCCGACGCGGCCCGGAGAGGGTCCGCGCACATGCGGCTCGACCAACTCCCCGCGGGCGTGGGCGGGCGCGGTGCCGGCGGGGACCTGGTGGTGCACCAGGACGACCTCGGTGCCGTAGGGCATGAGGCGTGCATCCTCCACGACCAGCTGCGGCAGCGCGTGGACATCGCCGGTGCGGGCTCGGGCAGGAGTGGATCCGGCTCGACGACGCAGGCCGGTGAGGAGTTGAAGGGCAGCGGCTTTGCGATGGGTGCCGCCCTCGTGACCACGGTCGCGGTCTGGACCTCGCAGGTCAAGTCGGTGCTTCAGGCCGTCGCGCACATTTCGAACCACCTGGACTACAGCAAGAAGCTGCACGCTCGGGACGACGCGCAGATCTCCGCCGAGATCCGCGGCCGGGACGGTTCCGTGACGTCCGTGTCCAGCCTCAGCCGCTACTTCCACTGAGAGAACTGAGAGAGACGAACCGCCGTGCCACTCAAGTACACGGACCTGCTCGACGTCGATCTCGGGAAACTCGGTGCGGCCGTCGACGACTGGAAGCAAGCGGTCGACGCCCTCAAGTCATTGGACGAGGACGCGCGTTCGGGGATGAAGGCCAAGTCGGACGCTGCTCGCTGGGCCGGTGTGAACGCCGATGTCACCCGGGGGTTCGTAGACAGGACGGCCAAGGAGTTCACCGATCTGCACACCGAGGCGAACAGCATCTACCAGATCCTCGACGACGCGCACAGTGAACTCGTCGCGCTGCAGCGCGGGTTGAAGACCCTGGTCGAGGAAGCGCGGGCGAAGAACTACACGATCGCCGACAACGGGGACACCACGGTCACCGTCCACGAATGCGTCGTGCGGGACCAGGCGCAGACGGCGAAGGCCGGTGACAAGGCGGGGCAGGACTGGCAGTCGATCGCCGACCGGATCTCGGCGACGGTCGGGCGCGCCGACGACGTGGACCAGTCGGTGAAGGCCGCGCTCGCCCGGTCCCACGGCAACGACCTGCATGACGCGGGCCACGCGGACTACGGTTCGCTCAACGAGGCACAAGCCGCACGCGCGGTCGAGCTCGCCAAGAAGGGCGAGCACATGAGCAACGCCGAGTTGAAGGAATTCGACCGGCTGATGAAGTACAACGGCACGGAAAAGGGCGGGGAGTTCGCCACCGACTTCTACAAGACCCTCGGCCCGGAGAAGACGCTGGAGTTCTACGGCTCCATGGCGCTCGACGGCACGGCCGGCGACAACAAGGTCCGTCTCACCCTGACCAAGGACCTCCAGCAGTCCATGGGCCTGGCGCTGGCCAACGCGACCGACCCGGACCACAAGCACCACGTGCCCGCGAGCTGGGGCGACCAGCTCCGCAAGCTCGGCGGCCGGCGCCTGCGGCTGGAGAACGCCGGGCTCAACCAACCGTACGGATACCAGGTTCTCGGTGGTCTGCTGCGGTACGGGAACTACGATGCGGCCTTCATCAACCCCATCGCCGGCCACATCGTCCAACTGCACCACCAGAACCCCAACCTGTTCACGCTGAACAGGCCCATGACGGGCGGATTCGACGCCGATTTCGGCTACAACCCTTCGGGAAAGGTCGGAGCAGGGTACGACCCGCTGACCAGCGTCCTCGAAGGGCTGGGGCACAGCCCGGAGGCCTCGAAGGCGTTCTTCGCGGATGACAGCCCGAAGGTGTACAACGCCGACGGCAGCGAACACAAAGGCGCGAAGCTCGGCTACACGTACTTCGACGAGCTGACGGACAAGAAGTTCCAGTGGCCGATGGACGGCTCGGGGCTGCCCACGAAGGCCTACGGGGTGGACGCCCTGGGCCACGCGCTGGAGTCCGCGACGCTCGGGCACGCGTACGACGATCCGACACCGACGCTGGTACGCGACGAGGACTCCGCCAAGATCATGAAAAAGGTCGTGCACACGTACGGCAACGATCCCAAGCTCGTCAATCAGCAGGCGATCCTCTCCGACAGCCTCGGCCGGATGGGGGCGGGCTATATCGACGACCTGAACTGGGGACTCGACGAGAACCGTAAGGACAGCACCTTCGCGCCGGCGCCGGGGGCCGACGGGCGCGCCAAGTTCGGTCAGAGCGACACGATCAGTTTCCTCAGCACCCTCGGACAACATCCGGACGCCTACGCGGAGGTCTCCAAAGCGGGGCAGGTCTACACCACCAGTGTTCTGGAAGCGCAGGTCGGCGACGACGGCTCCATCAACGAGCCGCGCGCACGCGATGCGACCCGCAGCGGTGCGGAGATCCAGGGACTCCTGGATCAGTCACGGGCGGACCAGCTCAAGGCCGGACAGCTCGCGGCGGACAAGGAGTACAACGACGCGCTGGAGAAGCGCAACGGCTGGATCGAGTTCGGCACCGGGGCAACCGTCGCTGCCGGTGTGGCCTTCCTGCCCGAGGTCGCCGCGGCCGGAGTCGCCGCAACGGCCATCCCGGTGCTGACCGACACGGGGCAGGGCATGTTGGAGCAGCAGATCGGCAATGTCATCGGGGACTGGACCGAGGCCAAGCAGCAGGACAGCGGCGAGGACATCCAGGCGCAGCGCAAGGCGATCTTTGAGGCCGGCCAGACGAACGCCGAGAAGCCGGCCAGGACCTTCCTGACCCACCACAACATCAGTCAGGGAGATACCGCCTTCGGGCAGGACCTCGAGGAAGCCTGGCTCAGTGGTTACCACAGCGGCAGCTTCCGCGAGGACCAACGGGGGCAGTTGCCCACAACAGGAGAATGACGATGCTCAGCAACAGGCCCGTGCGACAACTTGCCGCCGCCGCGGCGACCGTCGCCGCGCTGGCTGCTTCTCTGACGGCCTGCGACAGCAGTGAGCCAACAGAGAAGCCGACGACCGAGGCTGTGTCGTCGAACCTGTGCGGAGCACAGCTCTCGACAGGTGCCAGGAGAGCACTCCTGTACGTGCTCGGGAGTAAGAAGTTCACGACGAGCGAACCCACCGCAGCCCTTGGCAAGACCGCTCGGTCCCTCGTCTCCGGCTATCAGGAGAAGGGGCCTGACGACTCCGCCACAGCGGAGGAATACCAGCTGTGCACGGCCTACGCTCCCGCGGCGGACTTTGGTGTCGAGCTGTCCTTCTACCTCAGCAGAACAGTTCCCGGGCCCATCGCTCTCCTGCCGAAGTTCACCCAGTACGAGATGGGTGAACTGGCGCTCTCCAGGCCGCTGAACGCGTTTCTCTACATGAAGTGTTCCAGTGGCTCCTTCAGGTCGGACGGCGACAGCGTGTTGATCCGAGGGGAACTGACGAACCCTCTGGCAGTGAACAGCGATGACGACACCTTGCGGGAAAAGAACATGAACGTCCTGCACGCGGTCTCCCTCGCGATGGCCAAGGAACTCGGGTGCAAGGACGACGCCGGTCTGCCGGCGCGGTTCAGCGCCCGTTCCTCAGTACAGCCACCGCCCGATCGACCCCCGAATCCCGCCCCGCCGCGAACTCCTCCTTCGTGAAAACCGGCACCCTCACCTCCGGCGGAACCCCCGTCCCGTCGAACGTCCGGCCCGAGTCGGTCAAGTACTCCTCGTTCGGGAGCCAGGCGGTCAAGCCGTTGGGGAGTTCGCGTTCCATGACGTCGGAGAAGACGCCCTGGGTGGGCCGGCCGATGCGGATCGTGCGGGTGGGGCGGTCGAGGAGGGCCTGGGTGAAGGTCTCGCCCGCGCTCACCGTGGAGCCGCCGGTCAGGGCGGCCACTGGGCCGGTGTAGCGCGGGGCGTGGGCCGGGAGTACCGGGATCGGCTCGTGGCGGGTGTGACGGCTCGGGTCCGCCGGGTCGTTGCGGGCGCGCTTGGCGTAGGCGATGTGGGGGGTGTCGGTGAGGCGTTCCGCGATGTGGATGCCGAGGGCGTCGGAGCTGTCGCGGGTGGAAGCCGACAGGTTTGCGGATTCCTGAGGGCCCAAGACGGCGAACTGGCTGGTCATCTGAGGTTGAGACGGCGATCGTCCAGCCGGTCGGGGCAGCAGGGGCTCGTATGGCCTGCGCTCGGGAGAGCCGCGTTCCGGTGCCCGCGTGAGCTCGGGCTCGCACTTGACCGTGATGATCTGTTCGTCCGGGTCGTCGGTGACGATCAGGAACACCTTGTCCGCGCCCTGTACACGTCGAGTCCGGGGGTGAAGGAGTAGCCGTGGCCGACGTCGGGGAGAGCGAGGGCCGCCTTGCGGGCGGTGACCTGAACGGCGGTCACCGGCCTGCGCGGGTGCCGGTGCCGTAGGTGTGCGGGTCGACGGGTTGCTCGGCTTTGGGCAGGTGGGAGACGACGAGCAGGTAGGAGTCGGTGACGAGTTCCGTGACGAGCTCCTCGTCGACGCCTGTCCCGCCCTCCAGCGTGATCCAGTGCTTCTTGTTCATGTGGTAGCCGGGGGTGATGTGGCTGTTGTGTTCCCGGAGGGCCTGGGCCTCGCCGGGGTCCGCCTTGAGGATCACGACGGGGCGCCCGGGGACTTCGGTCATCAGCATGAACACCTTGCCGCGTACCTTGAAGACCTCCCAGTCCGGGCCGAAGGGATGCTCCAGCTGGGCTCCGGGGAGTTCCTGCGCGCAGTCGGCGGCGAACGTCTGCAGGGTCGATCCGTTCATGAGTGTTTCCTTTCCCGGGGCTAGCGGATTGGCCCGGGGCGTCCTGGTCAGGCGCTGGGCGGCGAGAATGGGACGCGGGCCTGTCACCGGTGCTGTGCGGTGCGCAGCTCGTCGGTGAACTGGGCGAGGACGTCCTCGGCCGTGGGGACGGGGCCGAACAGCTGCTCCTGGCGGCGGGGGTCGGCGACGTAGCGTCCGGTGTCGAACCAGCCGAACATCGCGGCCATGTCCTTGACCACCGGATTGAAGCGGCCGACGACGGCTCCTGCGGCGCGGACGACGGCGGAGGGGACGGCCCACACCTTGATCTTCTTTCCGGCCCGGTGGCCCATCGCGTCGGCCACCTCGCGCATGCTGACCGGACGGTCCCATCCGATGTCGATCCGCTCACCGGCCTCCGCTTCGGCGTCGACCGCAGCCGCCAGGTAGGCCGCGAGATCGGAGGTGCGGACGAAGGTCAGCGGGACGGTGGCCTTGGACATCCAGATCAGGCGGCCCTTGTCGAGCGGGTTGCCCGCCATGGTCGCGACCTGGTCGAGGAAGGCCCCCGGGCGCAGGGCGACGAACGGGACGCCGAGCTGTTCGAGTTTGTCCTCGGCGAGCTTCTTGTGCCAGAAGTGCGGGACGTGGGGCGTCTGGTCGCTGGTGAGGATGCTGGTCAGGACGAACCGCCGGATGCCGGTGCGGTGGGCGGCCTCGGCGAGGTTGGCGTTGCCGAGGGTGTCGATGTCGTGGGCGTTCTTGCCGCCGCGGGTGTAGCCGGCGGCGGTGGTGATGACGGCGTCGGCGCCGGTCATGGCGGCCACGAGCGAGTCGACGTCGAGCATGTCGCCGCGGACGATCTGGACGCCCCGGGTTTCGAGCCGGCCGGCGTCGCTGGCCGGCCTCACCAGGGCGCGGACGTTCTTGCCGCGTTTGAGTAGTTCGTCGACGACCTTGCTCCCCAGGGAGCCGGTCGCCCCGACGACGAGGACCGGGAAAGTGGTTGAGTCGGTGGCGGGCATGGGGTCTCACTTTCGGTCAGGCTGGTGGGCGGTGGCTGCGGGCATGGGTGCCTGCGTGCCGGACGGGGCTGGGGGAGGCGGGCCGTGGTGGCAGATTCGTGGTGACAGATCCGTCGTGCGCCTCGCCGCCACGTGCCACGTGCCACGTGCCACGTGCCGCGTCCGGAACAGTCGGTACAGGGGAGGTGATATGGCCTGGCTGGAGGTGGTCATGCCCCATGCGGAACGGTGTGCACTCCAGTCCGCGTGCCCTTTTTTCATGTGCGGTGTGGCGTACGGGGTCTGGGGTGCGCTCCGGGGGAGTCAGTCGGACTCTCCCTCGGGCAACGCGCGGCTGCTGATCGCCTCGGTGATGGCGTAGGCGGTCTCGACAAAGGACTCCGCCTGCTGCTCCGACAGATTCCGGGCGGTGGTCTCCTCCAGGGCCTGCCACAGGGCTGTGATGGGCTCGCGCATCGCCCGGCCCTTGTCGGTGAGGTGGACCACCATGACGCGCCGGTCATGTGCGGCCGGCTCGCGGATGACCAGGCCGGCGTCCTGCATGCGGCGTAGCGCCTTGGAGATCGTGGAATGATCCACGCCGAGGCATTCGATCAGCTCGGACTGGGACTGGCCGTCCCGGTCGAAAAGGTGCATCAGCACCAGTTCCTGTCCGGGATGCAGGTCCATCTCGCGCAGCAGAGCGGCAGCGTAGGCGCGGTGGGCGCGGGCGAGTTGGAAGATCGCGTAGCTCATCGGTCCTGCGTCGGCCGTCGTGGGGATGCGGGGTTCGGGGGTGGGCATTGTTCGGTTCCTCAGCCAGTGTGGGTGGGTAGTCGGTGCGGCCGGCCGCTCCGCCGCCTGGGGAGGCGGTGGGCGGACGTGCTCAGACGACGGTCAGGACGAGCTTGCCCCGTACGTGCCTGGTGTCGCCGGCCGGCTGGTCGAGGCAGGTACTGACGGTGGTGGCGAGCTGCCGGCTGTGAGAGCTTGCGACTAAAGCTGCCCACTGTGCGGGGAGTCGGACGATCGCCTGGTTGCACGGCTTGGGCCGGCTGCGGATCGGCTGGGAACGACGCGACGACATCCACGAAGCCTTCCGCGGCTTCGCCGCCTGCCTCATCACCCACCGCCGCGTCCAACGCCCAGCTCCGTGAGGCGTCCTTGTCAGGACTTCTTGAGCCAGCGTTGCAGCGCCTCGGGCACGTTCGTCGGATGTGAGCTGAAGCTCAACCGGATGTCGGGCTGGAGGTCGATGAGCACGTTGACGATCCGTTCGAACAGGACGGTGTACTCCGGGACATTCTTGATGCCGCCGCCGATGAGCACCACGCCGTATGAGTGCGCGTCGAACAGCCGGCGCAGCTCGGCCTCGGCCTCGTCGGGGTCCAGGCTGACATATCCCGCCTCGCCGTCGATGCCTGTCGCCTGGAGCGCAGCCCAGCTGCGCTCCCTCATGGCGACCAGCTCTTCGAGCGTCGCAACCCCCGGCGGGAAATCGTCCGGCGAAAGCGCATCAGAGGTGATGCCGAGGGTCAGCACGCGTTGATTGATCGGAGGCTTCACTAGAGAGTTCTCGTGGGACATGGGGTCTCCTCAGTTCTGCGGGGGACGTTCAAGAGAAAGTGTGGCTGGCCACATGATTACCGTAACAGTAATCGTGTGGCTAGCCAAGCATTCGCGGGCCCGGGGTCGAGGTGGCCGCCTCGGCTCGCTCCGGAGTGAGCCGGCCACTTTCATGGCCGTGGCCGTCATGGCCCTCGTGGGGCGGACCAGCCAGGAGGTTCCTGCACCGGCGGGGGCCGACCAAGAACACCGGTCGGGTTTCCTGGGCTACGGACCCGCTCCGTATGGATTCCTGCGGGTCTTCTTCCTCGCCGCCCTCAAGACTCTGGGCTGCCAGGCCCCGCATACCGCGGCAAGCCCTCCGTGGAGATGGTCCACTCGGCCATGGTGACGTCCTCGCCGTAGTTCGGGTTTCCGGAGATCGGTGCCGGTTTCAGTGCCAGTTCCGCCCAGACCGTCTTGCGGGGGCGGCGGCCCGGGGACCAGCCCCAGCGGTCGGCGAGCGCGTCGACCAGGAGCAGTCCGCGGCCCGACTCCCCGTCCTGTGTGGGGTCTTGGGGGCGGGGAGGGAGGTCGCCGCGGGTGTCGGTGACCTCGATGCGCAGGGTGTTGTCGATGACGCAGAGCATGAGTCTGAAGTCCCGGCCGGGGATGCGGCCGTGGGTGCTCGCGTTCGTGGCGAGTTCGGCGACGAGTTGGCGGGCCGGGTCCAACGGGAGGCCCCAGGCGCGGAGTTGTTCCGTCGCGAGGAGGCGGGCCAGGCGGGCGCCGCGCGGGGTGGAGGACAGCTGCACGGTGAGGTTGCGCGTGGAGTAGTCGGGTTGGGTTTCGGGGGTGGCGGATTCCTGAATCACGTCACTCAGCGTGGCCGACGCTGCTTGCCTTGACGTGCGATGACGCCTGTACGTATCCGCCCTGTCCCGTCGTTGTCTCGCGTTGTCTCGGCTGTCTCCGACGACGTACGGGTACGGGTGCGCGTTGGAGGTGGGTGGCCATGAGTGACGAGAGCGTGAGTAACGAGAACGAAGGCGTGGACGAGGCCGGCTGGGACCTCGAACCCGGCGACGAGAGCGCGCCGTTGGTGGAGGCCGTGGGGCGACTCGTCAGGTTCTGCCGAGAACAGGCCGGGATGCGGGTGGCCGACTTCGCCCACGTCATGGGGTACGGCGAGGACATGATCCGCAAGATCGAGCGCGGGGTGCGGATTCCTCGGGTGGAGTTCCTGGACCGGGCCGACGACGTCCTGAACGCGGGTGGGCATCTGAGGGCGTTCCAGGAGGATGTGGAGAAGGCCCAGTACCCGAAGAAAGTGCGGGATCTGAAGAAGAAGGAGGACATGGCGGTAGAGCTTCAGCTGTACAGCAACCACAACATTCATGGGTTGTTGCAGACCCCGGAGTACGCGCGGGCGCTGCTGGGGACGTGGCGGCCGGCGTACTCGCAGGGCGAGCTGGAACGCATGCTGGCAGGACGTATGGCGCGCAAGTCCATCTTCGAACGCGAGCCCGCGCCTGAACTGAGCTTCGTGCAGGAAGAGGTGACGCTGCGCCGTCCGGTCGGAGGCACAATGGTGTTGCGCCGACAGCTTGAACACATGCTGGAGGTGGCTCAGTTGCCTTACGTGGAACTCCAAGTGATGCCAACGGCTCACGCGAGCCATCCTGGAACGGGCGGGCGGATCCAGGTGCTGAAGTTCGCGGACGGTTCGGGGGCGGGGCGTATGGACGACGATTTCGGAGGCCGACCGGTCGACAGCCCGAGGCAGCTCCGGGTCCTTGAGCTGCGGTATGGCATCATCCGGGCCCAGGCTCTTACGCCAGAGGAGTCGCTGGCCTTTATCGAGCAAGTGCTGGGAGAGACATGATCGGCAAGGCTACTGAGTTGCTGTGGTTCAAGAGCAGCTACAGCGACAGCAGCAACGGCAACGACTGCGTCGAGATAGCCACCACCCCCCACACCATCCACATCCGCGACTCCAAGAACACCCAGGGCCCCCGCCTCGCCCTCGCCCCCACCGCCTGGACCGACTTCGTCGCGTACGCCGCCGAATAGCGCCGAATAGCGCCGAGTGGGCCGGTCCAAGCAGGCAGGCAGCCGGGCGTAGGGGCCATCCCCTACGGATTCACCACCGTCCCCCCGAACGTCACCCTCAACACCCCGCTCGACGCGAACGACCACCCCAGCGCGCCGCTGTACGACGAGCACCGGGACCCGTTCGTCCCGGTCCAGAACTGGTTGGAGCTGTCCGCGTCGCCCACCGTCTTGTCGTTCGAGCCGCTGACCGCGAACCGGCACGACGTGTTCGTTCGGAACACCGACGTCCCCTTGTCGAACGAGAAGTTGCGTTCCGCGTTGTCGATGCCGACGTTGTTCGAGACCGTCATCGTGCCCGGGTTGCTGTTGTAGGTGAACCCGTGATGGCCGTTGCCGTAGGCGATGTCGTGCCGGACGACGTGGTTGACCGCGATGTCGTCGCCACCGAGCTTGTAGCCGTTGCGGTCGCCGTTCGCGTTCTGGGTGCCGTCGGTGAGGGTGCCGTTGCCGTAGGAGAGGGAGTACTCGATGGTCACCGGGCCGATGGCGCCGGTGTCGGTCTTGGTGTAGAGGTCCCAGCCATCGTCGATGTTGTTGTGGGAGACGTCGTAGCGGAAGACGTTCCCGGTGCCGGTGGTGAGCTTCGAGGCGAAGCCGTCGGCGTTCTCGCCGCCGGAGTCCTCGTTGTCGTGCGACTCCGAGCTCACGATCAGGTTGTTCGAGGGCCACTGGGAGCTCGGCGTGCTGGACGAGATGCGGCCCAGTTGCAGGCCCGTGTCGCGGTTGTACGACGTCACCGTGCGCTCGATGACGTTGTTGCTGCCTCCGACGTAGATCCCGTTGTCCCCGGCATGCGACACCGTGAGGCCGTAGACGTGCCAGTAGTTGGCGTTCAGCTGGAGCCCGCGGTTCGACGAACTCTCGCTCTGCGCCGAGAAGTTGAGGACCGGGGTCTCGCCGGAGTAGGCGGTCAGGGTGGTCCGTGCGCTCGATGTGCCGTCGCTGCCCACAGGGACGGTGACGGTCGACGAGTAGTTGTACGTCCCGCCGCGCAGGTAGATCGTGCCGCCGGACGCGATGCGGCTGATCGCGGTGGCGAGGGTGGTGGGGGCGGAGAGGGTGCCGGCCGCGCTCGCGGTGCCGGTCGGTGACACGTACTGCGTGGCGCTCGCGGCCTGTGCCGGGGTGCCGGAGAGTGCTACGAGCGTGCCGGCCACCAGGCCGACACACGCCATGACTGGTCTCGCTTGCATCGTTCTGCCTCCAGGGTCGTCCCATGACCAGGGGTGCCGTGCAAGTGCAGGGGAAAGCGCTTTCTCGCTTCTCGTGAGGGACCGTAAGCGCTTGCTATGGGCGCGTCAATGGACGTGTACTTGATTCTTATTCACAGGGGTGAACGAAGATGGGGGCCGCGCGAGACGTCCGCCTGGCGCGCGTGTTTGACCTGCGTCACTCCCCGGGTAATCTCTACGCCCCGATTGGCCAGCCCCCTGCCCCATATGGCAGACTGTCCGAGTTGCTCGGTCGAGTGTTGATGCTGCGCGCCTCCCGTCGGGAGGACCGGAAGCGAGTCCCACAGTACTCGTCGCCCCAACTGCCTTACGGCAGCGCTGAGGCGGACGTACGGGAATCTTTCGGGAAGCGTCAGTGCAGCGCAGGCCAGGCACCCGGTGGGCTTCTTCGCCCTCGGCCTGCGGTTCCGGAAGGGCCGTGCTTTCCCAGTAGGGAAGTTCCGAACCTTGGGACTTCTGTGTCGGTGAGAGCGCGACACACCCGACCGCGTGGGTCGGAGGAATCGAAGAACGAAGCGAGCAGAAGAGCTTGCCGGGGTGCAGAGCGTTACTAGAGACAGGACTACTGAGTAGCCATGGCGGGACAGAAGATCCGCATCCGGCTCAAGGCCTACGACCACGAGGTCATCGACAGCTCGGCGAAGAAGATCGTCGAGACGGTGACCCGCACTGGTGCGTCGGTCGCGGGCCCGGTGCCGCTGCCCACTGAGAAGAACGTGTACTGCGTCATCAAGTCGCCGCACAAGTACAAGGACTCTCGCGAGCACTTCGAGATGCGCACGCACAAGCGCCTGATCGACATCCTCGACCCCACCCCCAAGACCGTTGACTCTCTGATGCGACTCGACCTCCCGGCCGGTGTCGACATCGAGATCAAGCTCTAGGGGTCGGTGAGCTGAAGATGGCTAAGCAGATCAAGGGCATCCTGGGCGAGAAGCTCGGCATGACGCAGGTGTGGGACGAGAACAACCGTGTTGTTCCGGTCACCGTCGTCAAGGCCGGGCCCAACGTCGTGACCCAGGTCCGTACGAACGACAGTGACGGCTACGAGTCGGTCCAGATCGCCTTCGGCGAGATCGACCCGCGCAAGGTGAACAAGCCCCTCAAGGGCCACTTCGCCAAGGCCGATGTCACGCCCCGTCGTCACCTCGTCGAGATCCGTACCGCTGACGCCAGCGAGTACACCCTCGGCCAGGAGATCACCGCCGCGACCTTCGAGGCCGGCGTCAAGGTGGACGTGACCGGCAAGAGCAAGGGCAAGGGCTTCGCCGGTGTCATGAAGCGTCACAACTTCAAGGGCCTCGGCGCCGGACACGGCACCCAGCGCAAGCACCGCTCTCCCGGCTCCATCGGTGGCTGCGCCACCCCGGGTCGTGTGTTCAAGGGCCTCCGCATGGCGGGTCGTATGGGCAACGAGCGGGTCACCACCCAGAACCTGACCGTTCACGCCGTTGACGCGGAGAAGGGCCTGCTCCTCATCAAGGGCGCGGTTCCTGGTCCGAACGGCGGCCTCGTCCTGGTCCGCACCGCGGCCAAGGGGGCCTGAGGACTATGAGCACCATTGACATTCTGTCGCCCTCCGGCGACACCGCCGGGACCGTAGAGCTCCCGGCCGAGATCTTCGACGTAGAGAAGATCAGCATCCCGCTGCTTCACCAGGTCGTCGTCGCACAGCTGGCCGCCGCCCGTCAGGGCACGCACAAGGTCAAGCGTCGTGGCGAGGTCCGCGGTGGCGGCAAGAAGCCGTACCGCCAGAAGGGCACCGGCCGCGCCCGTCAGGGTTCGACCCGCGCCCCGCAGTTCGCCGGCGGTGGCGTCGTCCACGGCCCCACGCCGCGCGACTACTCGCAGCGGACCCCGAAGAAGATGAAGGCCGCGGCCCTGCGCCACGCCCTCACCGACCGGGCCCGCAACGCTCGCATCCACGTCATCACCGGCGTGATCGAGGGCGAGACCCCCTCCACCAAGGCCGCCAAGAGCTTCCTCGGCAAGGTCAGCGAGCGCAAGAACGTGCTCCTGGTCATCGAGCGCTCCGACGAGGCCGCGCTGCTTTCCGCGCGCAACCTGCCCCAGGTCCACATCCTGGAGCCGGGCCAGCTGAACACGTACGACGTTCTCGTCTCGGACGACGTGGTCTTCACCCAGGCCGCTTTCGAGTCCTTCGTGTCTGGCCCCCAGGCCGCTGACACCGAAGGGAGCGAAGCCTGATGGCTACGCGTCACCCGAGCATCGCCTCCAAGGCGGCCAAGGCCGCCAAGGCCGCGCGCGTCGCCAAGGCGAAGCGCCACGAGGCCGAAGGCAAGAACACCGTCGAGACGCCGATCAGCAAGTCGTACACGGACCCCCGTGACGTGCTGCTGAAGCCGGTCGTCTCGGAGAAGAGCTACGCGCTCCTCGACGAGGGCAAGTACACCTTCATCGTGGCCCCGGGCGCCAACAAGACCCAGATCAAGCAGGCCGTCCAGGCGGTCTTCTCGGTCAAGGTCACCGGGGTCAACACGATCAACCGCCAGGGCAAGCGCAAGCGCACCAAGACCGGTTTCGGTCAGCGCGCGGGCTCCAAGCGCGCGATCGTGACCCTCGCTGAGGGCGACCGTATCGACATCTTCGGCGGTCCGGCCGCGTAAGCGGGTCGGATCGTCCGATATCGGACGAGGACTGAGAAATGGGAATCCGCAAGTACAAGCCGACTACGCCGGGCCGTCGTGGCTCCAGCGTCGCCGACTTCGTCGAGGTCACGCGGTCCACGCCGGAGAAGTCGCTGGTCCGCCCGCTGCACAGCAAGGGCGGCCGTAACAACGCCGGTCGTGTGACCGTTCGCCACCAGGGTGGCGGACACAAGCGCGCCTACCGAGTGATCGACTTCCGTCGTCACGACAAGGACGGCGTGCCGGCGAAGGTCGCGCACATCGAGTACGACCCCAACCGCACCGCGCGCATCGCGCTGCTGCACTACGCGGACGGCGAGAAGCGCTACATCCTCGCCCCGCGCAACCTGCAGCAGGGCGACCGGGTGGAGAACGGTCCCGGGGCCGACATCAAGCCGGGCAACAACCTGGCGCTCCGCAACATCCCGGTCGGTACCACGATCCACGCGATCGAGCTCCGTCCCGGTGGCGGCGCCAAGTTCGCCCGCTCCGCCGGTGCCTCCGTGCAGCTGCTGGCGAAGGAGGGCACCATGGCCCACCTTCGTATGCCCTCCGGTGAGATCCGCCTGGTCGACCAGCGCTGCCGCGCCACGGTCGGCGAGGTCGGCAACGCCGAGCAGAGCAACATCAACTGGGGCAAGGCCGGCCGCAAGCGCTGGCTGGGCGTCCGCCCGACCGTCCGCGGTGTGGCGATGAACCCGGTCGACCACCCGCACGGTGGTGGTGAGGGCAAGACCTCCGGTGGTCGCCACCCGGTCAGCCCGTGGGGTCAGAAGGAGGGTCGTACTCGTTCGCCGAAGAAGGCTTCGAACAAGTACATCGTCCGCCGCCGCAAGACGAACAAGAAGCGCTAGGAGCGGGTTTAGATGCCGCGCAGTCTCAAGAAGGGGCCCTTCGTCGACGGACACCTCATCAAGAAGGTGGACGCCCAGAACGAAGCCGGTTCCAAGAACGTCATCAAGACCTGGTCCCGCCGCTCGATGATCGTCCCGGCCATGCTCGGCCACACGATCGCGGTGCACAACGGCAAGACCCACATCCCGGTGTTTGTCACCGAGTCGATGGTCGGCCACAAGCTCGGCGAGTTCTCGCCGACGCGCACCTTCCGGGGTCACGTCAAGGACGACCGGAAGTCGAAGCGCCGCTAGCGCGGGGTGAACGACCATGACAAACACTGAAGGGACAACCATGGAAGCCAGGGCCCAGGCGCGGTACATCCGCGTCACGCCCATGAAGGCCCGCCGCGTGGTGGACCTCATCCGTGGCATGGACGCCACGGAGGCTCAGGCGGTCCTGCGTTTCGCCCCGCAGGCCGCGAGCGTGCCGGTCGGCAAGGTGCTGGACAGCGCCATTGCCAACGCCGCGCACAACTACGACCACACCGACGCCGACAGCCTCTTCATTTCCGAGGCCTACGTCGACGAGGGCCCGACCCTGAAGCGGTTCCGTCCGCGTGCCCAGGGCCGCGCCTACCGGATCCGCAAGCGGACCAGCCACATCACCGTGGTCGTCAGCAGCAAGGAAGGAACCCGGTAATGGGCCAGAAGGTTAACCCGCACGGGTTCCGGCTCGGCATCACCACGGACTTCAAGTCCCGGTGGTACGCCGACAAGCTGTACAAGGACTACGTCAAGGAAGACGTCGCCATCCGTCGGATGATGACGTCCGGCATGGAGCGCGCCGGCATCTCGAAGGTTGAGATCGAGCGCACCCGTGACCGCGTGCGTGTGGACATTCACACCGCTCGCCCGGGCATCGTCATCGGCCGCCGCGGCGCCGAGGCCGACCGCATCCGCGGTGACCTGGAGAAGCTGACCGGCAAGCAGGTCCAGCTGAACATCCTCGAGGTCAAGAACCCGGAGACGGACGCTCAGCTGGTGGCCCAGGCCGTCGCCGAGCAGCTGTCCTCCCGCGTCTCCTTCCGCCGTGCCATGCGCAAGAGCATGCAGTCGGCGATGAAGGCCGGCGCCAAGGGCATCAAGATCCAGTGCGGTGGCCGCCTCGGCGGCGCCGAGATGTCCCGCTCGGAGTTCTACCGCGAGGGCCGTGTGCCCCTGCACACGCTCCGCGCGAACGTCGACTACGGCTTCTTCGAGGCCAAGACGACCTTCGGCCGTATCGGTGTGAAGGTCTGGATCTACAAGGGCGACGTCAAGAACATCGCCGAGGTCCGCGCCGAGAACGCCGCTGCCCGTGCGGGTAACCGCCCGGCCCGCGGTGGTGGCCCGGGCGGCGACCGCCCGGCCCGTGGCGGTGGCCGCGGTGGCGAGCGTGGCGGCCGCGGCCGCAAGCCGCAGCAGCAGTCCGCGCCGGCTGCCGAGGCCCCCAAGGCCGACGCTCCCGCCGCCGCTGCCGCTCCGGCTGAGAGCACCGGAACGGAGGCCTGACCGAAATGCTGATCCCCCGTAGGGTCAAGCACCGCAAGCAGCACCACCCCAAGCGTCGTGGTCAGGCCAAGGGCGGTACGCAGGTTTCGTTCGGCGAGTACGGCATTCAGGCCCTCACGCCGGCGTACGTGACGAACCGCCAGATCGAGGCCGCCCGTATCGCGATGACCCGCCACATCAAGCGTGGCGGCAAGGTCTGGATCAACATCTACCCGGACCGCCCGCTCACGAAGAAGCCTGCCGAGACCCGCATGGGTTCCGGTAAGGGTTCTCCCGAGTGGTGGATCGCGAACGTGCACCCGGGCCGGGTCATGTTCGAGCTGTCCTACCCCAACGAGAAGATCGCCCGTGAGGCCCTCACTCGCGCAGCCCACAAGCTGCCGATGAAGTGCCGGATCGTCAAGCGCGAGGCAGGTGAAGCGTGATGTCGGCCGGTACCAAGGCGTCCGAGCTGCGCGAACTGGGTGACGAGGAGCTTCTCGCGAAGCTCCGCGAAGCCAAGGAAGAGCTGTTCAACCTCCGCTTCCAGGCGGCGACCGGTCAGCTCGAGAACCACGGTCGGCTGAAGGCCGTCCGGAAGGACATCGCGCGGATCTACACCCTGATGCGTGAGCGCGAGCTGGGCATCGAGACGGTGGAGAGCGCCTGATGAGCGAGAGCAACGTGACTGAAGAGCAGACCGCTTCCCGCGGCTTCCGCAAGACCCGTGAGGGTCTCGTCGTCAGCGACAAGATGGACAAGACCGTCGTCGTCGCCGTCGAGGACCGCGTGAAGCACGCGCTGTACGGCAAGGTCATCCGCCGTACGAACAAGCTCAAGGCCCACGACGAGCAGAACGCCGCAGGCGTCGGCGACCGCGTCCTCCTCATGGAGACGCGTCCGCTGTCCGCGACGAAGCGCTGGCGCATCGTCGAGATCCTCGAGAAGGCCAAGTAATTCCTGCGGGCAAAATTCCGCAGGACAGTTCCGCCAGGCTCCAACAGGGCTGATTACTCAGCCCTGTTGGGGAACCGGCAGACGATCAGGAGATAGACGTGATCCAGCAGGAGTCGCGACTGCGCGTCGCCGACAACACTGGTGCGAAGGAAATCCTTTGCATCCGTGTGCTCGGTGGCTCCGGTCGCCGCTACGCGGGCATCGGTGACGTCATCGTCGCCACCGTCAAGGACGCGATCCCCGGTGGCAACGTGAAGAAGGGTGACGTCGTCAAGGCCGTCATCGTTCGCACCGTCAAGGAGCGCCGCCGTCCGGACGGCTCGTACATCCGCTTCGACGAGAACGCCGCCGTCATTCTGAAGAACGACGGCGACCCTCGTGGTACCCGCATCTTCGGCCCGGTCGGGCGCGAGCTGCGCGAGAAGAAGTTCATGAAGATCATCTCGCTGGCTCCGGAGGTGCTGTAAGCATGAAGATCAAGAAGGGTGACACGGTTCAGGTCATCACCGGCAAGGACAAGGGCAAGCAGGGCAAGGTCATTGCCGCTTACCCGCGCGACGAGCGCGTCCTGGTCGAGGGTGTCAACCGGGTCAAGAAGCACACCAAGGCCGGCCCCACCGCCAAGGGTTCGCAGGCCGGTGGCATCGTCACGACCGAGGCGCCGATCCACGTCTCCAACGTCCAGCTGGTCGTTGAGAAGGACGGCAACAAGGTCGTCACGCGTGTCGGCTACCGCTTCGACGACGAGGGCAACAAGGTTCGCGTTGCCAAGCGGACGGGTGAGGACATCTGATGACTACCACCACCACTCCGCGTCTCAAGACGAAGTACCGCGAGGAGATCGCGGGCAAGCTGCGTGACGAGTTCAAGTACGAGAACGTCATGCAGATCCCCGGCCTCGTCAAGATCGTGGTGAACATGGGTGTCGGCGACGCCGCCCGTGACTCCAAGCTCATGGACGGTGCCGTCCGTGACCTGACCACGATCACCGGTCAGAAGCCGGCCATCACCAAGGCCCGCAAGTCCATCGCGCAGTTCAAGCTGCGCGAGGGTCAGCCGATCGGTGCCCACGTCACGCTCCGTGGCGACCGCATGTGGGAGTTCCTGGACCGCACCCTGTCGCTCGCGCTTCCGCGCATCCGCGACTTCCGTGGTCTGTCTCCCAAGCAGTTCGACGGTCGTGGCAACTACACCTTCGGTCTCACCGAGCAGGTCATGTTCCACGAGATCGACCAGGACAAGATCGACCGCGTCCGGGGTATGGACATCACCGTGGTGACCACGGCGACCAACGACGCCGAAGGCCGTGCCCTTCTCCGTCACCTCGGCTTCCCCTTCAAGGAGGCGTAAGCGAGATGGCGAAGAAGGCTCTGATTGCCAAGGCTGCTCGTAAGCCCAAGTTCGGTGTGCGTGGCTACACCCGCTGCCAGCGCTGCGGCCGCCCGCACTCCGTGTACCGCAAGTTCGGCCTCTGCCGCGTGTGCCTTCGTGAGATGGCTCACCGTGGCGAGCTGCCGGGCGTGACCAAGAGCTCCTGGTAGTCCGGTACTTCCGGACTCCCGAAGCTCTCGGTAAGCAAAGGGCACGGTCAGGTGCCCACCCCTCCATGGCTTAGGCTAGGGGGGTTGGGCGCCTGATTGCCGCCCATACGACTTACTACGCCGTAGGTCCACCGCACCGCACCCGCCTCGTCTCGGATCGAGGAGAGGGATGGGCACCTGGAAACCCCGGCGAGAGAGGCCGAAGGCCAATTCATGACCATGACTGATCCGATCGCAGACATGCTTACGCGTCTGCGGAACGCGAACTCGGCATACCACGACTCCGTGACGATGCCGGCGTCCAAGATCAAGTCTCACATCGCGGAGATCCTCCAGCAGGAGGGCTTCATCACGGGCTGGAAGGTCGAGGACGCCGAGGTCGGCAAGAACCTCGTCCTCGAGCTGAAGTTCGGCCCGAACCGTGAGCGCTCCATCGCGGGCATCAAGCGGATCTCCAAGCCCGGTCTCCGGGTTTACGCGAAGTCCACCTCCCTGCCCAAGGTGCTCGGTGGCCTCGGCGTGGCGATCATCTCCACGTCGCACGGTCTCCTCACCGACAAGCAGGCCGGCAAGAAGGGCGTAGGCGGAGAAGTTCTCGCCTACGTCTGGTAGCGGAAAGGAATCGGAAGAAGCTATGTCGCGTATTGGCAAGCTCCCCATCACGGTTCCCGCCGGCGTGGACGTCACCATCGACGGCCGTACGGTCTCGGTCAAGGGCCCCAAGGGCACCCTGACCCACACCGTCGCTTCGCCGATCGACATCGCCAAGGGTGAGGACGGCGTTCTCAACGTCACCCGCCCCAACGACGAGCGTCAGAACAAGGCCCTGCACGGCCTGTCCCGCACGCTGGTGGCGAACATGATCACCGGCGTGACCGAGGGTTACGTGAAGAAGCTCGAGATCAGCGGTGTCGGTTACCGCGTTGCGGCCAAGGGATCGAACCTCGAGTTCGCGCTCGGCTACAGCCACTCGATCACCGTCGAGGCGCCCGAGGGCATCTCGTTCAAGGTCGAGAACCCGACGCACTTCTCGGTCGAGGGCATCGACAAGCAGAAGGTCGGCGAGGTTGCGGCCAACATCCGCAAGCTGCGCAAGCCCGACCCGTACAAGGCCAAGGGCGTCAAGTACGAGGGCGAAGTCATCCGGCGCAAGGTCGGAAAGGCGGGTAAGTAAGCCATGGCATACGGTACGAAGATCGCTAAGGGCGACGCTTACAAGCGTGCTGCCATCAAGCGTCGTCACATCCGCATCCGGAAGCACATTTCCGGTACGGCTGAGCGTCCGCGCCTGGTCGTGACCCGCTCCAACCGCCACATCGTGGCCCAGGTCATCGACGACATCAAGGGTCACACCCTGGCGTCGGCGTCGACCCTGGACACCTCGATCCGCGGCGGCGAGAGCGACAAGTCCGCGCAGGCCAAGTCGGTCGGCGCCCTGGTCGCCGAGCGCGCCAAGGCCGCCGGTGTCGAGGCTGTCGTATTCGACCGCGGTGGCAATCAGTACGCGGGGCGCATCGCCGCCCTGGCGGACGCCGCCCGCGAAGCCGGACTGAAGTTCTAGTCGCTTCCGTAGCTAGCGGAAAGAGAGAGGTAATCCAATGGCTGGACCCCAGCGCCGTGGAAGCGGTGCCGGTGGCGGCGAGCGGCGGGACCGGAAGGGCCGTGACGGCGGCGCTGCTGCCGCCGAGAAGACCGCGTACGTTGAGCGCGTAGTCGCGATCAACCGCGTCGCCAAGGTTGTCAAGGGTGGTCGTCGCTTCAGCTTCACCGCGCTCGTCGTGGTGGGCGACGGTGACGGCACCGTCGGTGTCGGTTACGGCAAGGCCAAGGAGGTGCCGGCCGCGATCGCCAAGGGTGTTGAAGAGGCCAAGAAGCACTTCTTCAAGGTCCCCCGTATCCAGGGCACCATCCCGCACCCGATCACGGGCGAGAAGGCCGCGGGCGTCGTCCTGCTCAAGCCTGCTTCCCCCGGTACCGGCGTTATCGCCGGTGGCCCGGTGCGAGCCGTCCTGGAGTGCGCCGGCGTGCACGACATCCTGTCGAAGTCGCTCGGCTCGTCCAACGCGATCAACATCGTGCACGCGACCGTGGCGGCCCTCAAGGGCCTGCAGCGTCCCGAGGAGATCGCGGCCCGCCGCGGTCTGCCCCTCGAGGACGTCGCCCCCGCGGCTCTCCTTCGTGCACGTGCCGGGGCGGGTGCGTAATGGCTCGCCTCAAGGTCACGCAGACGAAGTCGTACATCGGCAGCAAGCAGAACCACCGTGACACGCTGCGGTCGCTTGGTCTCAAGGGGATCAACACCGTGGTCGTCAAGGAGGACCGCCCCGAGTTCCGCGGAATGGTGCACACCGTCCGCCACCTCGTGACGGTTGAGGAGGTCGACTGATCATGGCGGAGAACAACCCGCTCAAGATCCACAACCTCCGTCCCGCCCCGGGCGCCAAGACCGCCAAGACCCGTGTGGGTCGTGGTGAGGCGTCGAAGGGTAAGACGGCCGGTCGTGGAACCAAGGGTACGAAGGCCCGTTACCAGGTTCCGGAGCGCTTCGAGGGTGGCCAGATGCCCCTCCACATGCGTCTTCCGAAGCTCAAGGGCTTCCGCAACCCGTTCAAGACCGAGTACCAGGTCGTGAACCTCGACAAGCTGGCGTCCCTGTACCCGGAAGGTGGCGAGGTCACCGTAGAGGGTCTCGTCGCCAACGGTGCGGTGCGCAAGAACAGCCTCGTCAAGGTCCTCGGCCAGGGCGAGATCTCCGTGGCGCTGCAGGTGACGGTGGACGCCGTCTCCGGTTCCGCCAAGGAGAAGATCACCGCCGCGGGCGGTACCGTCACCGAGCTCGTCTGAGCGCGATGACATAAGCGATCCCGACCGGGGATACCCCATAACGGGGTATCCCCGGTTGGTCGTTCCACGGGGGCAGAGTCGCCGGTAAGGTGGCCTGCACTGTTCTTATTCGTCGAACCTCAAGACCGTCACCCTTGACGCACGCGCGCGGGGGTCGCAGGAGGCACCGTGCTCACCGCGTTCGCCCGGGCGTTCAGGACGCCCGACCTGCGCAAGAAGCTGCTCTTCACGCTCGGCATCATCGTGGTCTACCGGGTCGGTACCCACGTTCCGATCCCCGGCGTCAACTACACGGCCGTACAGCAGTGTGTGACCGAGGCCTCCGGCAACCAGGGCCTCTTCGGGCTGGTCAACATGTTCTCCGGCGGTGCGCTGCTGCAGATCACGGTCTTCGCGCTCGGCATCATGCCGTACATCACGGCGAGCATCATTCTGCAGCTGCTGACCGTGGTGATCCCGCGTCTGGAGGCCCTCAAGAAGGAGGGCCAGGCCGGTACGGCGAAGATCACGCAGTACACGCGCTATCTGACCGTGGCGCTCGCCATCCTTCAGGGCACCGGCCTGGTGGCCACCGCACGCAGCGGCGCCCTCTTCTCCGGCTGCACGGTCGCGACGAGCATCGTCCCGGACCGTGCCATCTTCACGACCATCACCATGGTCGTCACCATGACCGCCGGCACCGGCGTCGTGATGTGGCTCGGTGAGCTCATCACCGACCGCGGCATCGGCAACGGCATGTCGATCCTGATGTTCATCTCGATCGCGGCCACCTTCCCGTCCGCGCTGTGGGCCATCAAGAAGCAGGGCACGCTGGCAGACGGCTGGATCGAGTTCGGCACCGTCATCCTCGTCGGCCTGGTCATGGTCGGCCTGGTGGTCTTCGTCGAACAGGCCCAGCGCCGCATCCCCGTCCAGTACGCGAAGCGCATGATCGGCCGCCGTTCCTACGGCGGTACGTCGACCTACATCCCGCTGAAGGTCAATCAGGCGGGTGTGATTCCCGTCATCTTCGCGTCCTCGCTGCTCTACATCCCGGCTCTGGTCGCGCAGTTCTCCAGCGGCGACTCCGCCTGGAAGACCTGGGTGACACAGAACCTGACCAAGGGTGACCACCCGATCTACCTGGTCAGTTACTTCCTCCTGATCGTTTTCTTCGCGTTCTTCTACGTGGCGATCTCGTTCAACCCCGAGGAAGTCGCCGACAACATGAAGAAGTATGGTGGCTTCATCCCGGGCATCCGGGCTGGCCGGCCCACCGCTGAGTACCTGAGCTACGTACTCAACCGGATCACCTGGCCGGGTTCGCTGTATCTGGGTCTGATCGCTCTCGTACCGACGATGGCGTTGGTCGGTTTCAACGCAAGCGGCAACTTCCCGTTCGGCGGGACCAGCATCCTCATCATCGTGGGTGTCGGTCTCGAGACGGTGAAGCAGATCGAGAGCCAGCTCCAGCAGCGCAATTACGAAGGGTTCCTCCGCTGATGCGAATCGTCCTCGTCGGGCCGCCGGGCGCCGGTAAGGGAACGCAGGCTGTGCGACTGGCCAAGACGCTGCACATCCCGCACATCTCCACCGGCGATCTCTTCCGTGCCAACATCAGTCAGGCCACGGAACTCGGCAAACTGGCGAAGTCCTACATGGACGCGGGCAACCTGGTCCCGGACGAGGTCACCATCGCGATGGCCAAGGACCGCATGGAGCAGCCGGACGCTGTGAACGGCTTCCTCCTCGACGGTTTCCCGCGCAATGTGTCGCAGGCCGAGGCGCTGGACGAACTGCTGAAGACCGAGGGCATCAAGCTGGACGCGGTGCTGGACCTGGAGGTCTCCGAGGAAGAGGTGGTCAAGCGCATCGCCGGCCGCCGCATCTGCCGGAAGGACTCCAGCCACGTCTTCCACGTGACGTACAGCCCGCCCAAGCAGGACGGTGTCTGTGACACCTGCGGCGGCGAGCTGTACCAGCGCGACGACGACTCCGAGGACACGGTCCGCACCCGGCTGGAGGTCTACCACACCCAGACCGAGCCGATCATCGACTACTACAAGGCCCAGGGCCTGGTGGTCACGATCTCCTCGCTCGGCCCGGTGGACGAGATCACCCAGCGCGCGCTGGACGCGCTGAAGCGCGACGACGACAAGTAGTCGCCCACCAGTTCCGGCCGCGGTGCCCTCAGGGGCGTCGCGGCCGTACTGTTGTGTACAGCCAAAATCCCATGTGACGCGGAAGACGGAGAGCGCAGGCCCCCATGGTGCAGATCAAGACCCCCGAGCAGATCGCCAAGATGCGCGAGGCGGGGCTGGTCGTCGCCGCGATCCACGCGGCCACGCGTGAAGCGGCCGTACCCGGCGCGAGCACGAAGGATCTGGACGAGGTCGCCCGCAAGGTCCTCGCCGACCACAACGCGAAGCCCAACTTCCTCGGCTACGGCGGCTTCCCGGCCACCATCTGCACCTCGGTGAACGAGGTCGTCGTCCACGGCATCCCCTCCGACGAGGTCGTGCTCAAGGACGGCGACATCATCTCCATCGACTGCGGCGCGATCATCGACGGCTGGCACGGCGACGCGGCGTACACCGCGTTCGTCGGCTCCGGGCACTCCCCGGAACTCATCGAGCTCTCCCGGGTGACCGAGGAGTCGATGTGGGCCGGCATCGCCGCGATGAAGCTCGGCAACCGGCTCGTCGACATCTCCCGAGCCATCGAGACGTACATCCGACGGCAGCCGAAGCCGGGTGGCGGCAAGTACGGGATCGTCGAGGACTACGGTGGTCACGGCATCGGCACCGAGATGCACATGGATCCGCATCTGCTGAACTACGTGGAGAAGCGGCGGGGCAAGGGGCCGAAGCTGATTCCCGGGTTCTGCCTGGCGATCGAGCCGATGGTGTCGCTCGGTACGCCGAAGACCGAGGTTCTCTCGGACGACTGGACGGTGATCACGACCGACGGGACGTGGTCGTCTCACTGGGAGCACTCGGTTGCTTTGACCGAGGAGGGGCCGCTGGTGCTTACGGCTCCCGACGGGGGTAAGGCGAAGTTGGCCGAGTACGGGATCACGGCTGCGCCGGATCCCGTTGCGTAGTTGTTTGTCCGCGGGCCCGGTGGGGGCTGGTCGCGCCCGCGCGGCGGAGCCGCAAATGTCGCAGCCCCGCGCCCCTTTGGGGCGCCTTCCGCGAGGGCGCCAAAAAAGCCCCGCGTGCTTAATGATCTCCAGCCCGGGGCATCCTCCATCGATTCGTCTTTCCGAGGGCCCTGACGTAGACTGACTCGTCGGCTCTCGTGCACCCGCATGTCCGCATGCACCCCGCAAGGGGAACGCTCGTGAGTCGATCAAGGTAGTCGATTCGAAGGGCGAAGCGTGGCCAAGAAGCAAGGTGCCATCGAGATCGAAGGCACTGTCGTCGAGTCTCTCCCGAACGCCATGTTCAAGGTGGAGCTCCAGAACGGCCACCAGGTCCTGGCACACATCAGCGGCAAGATGCGTATGCACTACATCCGCATCCTCCCTGACGACCGGGTCGTGGTGGAGCTGTCTCCGTACGACCTGACGCGTGGCCGGATCGTCTACCGCTACAAGTAGATCTTGCCCAGGTTCCGCGCAAGCGGCGCCGCAGGCAACTGACCCGGAGAACCTCACCAATGAAGGTCAAGCCGAGCGTCAAGAAGATCTGCGACAAGTGCAGGGTGATCCGCCGTCACGGTCGGGTCATGGTCATCTGCGAGAACCCGCGCCACAAGCAGCGCCAGGGCTGACGCACGACCTTCCCTCTGCATCTTTTCGCAGAGATTCGCGCGACGCGAGCAGTACATGTTCATACGCAGGACCCGGGCGTAGTAGGCGTCCGACACCCCCGGCTCGGAGGCTGGGGACCCACGCCGTACCAAATCTTCGAACGAAGAGGCCGGCGGCTGGGATCCGGTTCTGCGGAAGACCTCCGAAGATCAACTGGAGCCATTGAATGGCACGCGTTTCCGGTGTCGACATCCCGCGCGAAAAGCGCGTGGAGGTCGCCCTCACCTACGTGTTCGGCATTGGTCGGACCCTTTCCCAGCTGACGCTGGCCGAGACCGGCATCGACCCCAACACCCGCGTTCGCGACCTCTCGGAAGAGCAGCTCGTCGCGATTCGTGAGTACGTCGACGCCAACATCAAGACCGAGGGTGACCTCCGTCGCGAGATCCAGGCCGACATCCGCCGCAAGGTGGAGATCGGCTGCTACCAGGGTCTCCGTCACCGTCGTGGTCTGCCCGTTCGCGGTCAGCGCACCAGCACGAACGCTCGTACCCGCAAGGGTCCGCGTCGCGCCATCGCCGGCAAGAAGAAGCCGGGCAAGAAGTAGTCCACAGCGGACAACGCTTCACCAGCGGTCTTCGCTGTAGGACCGACCACCTCCCCGTAGGAGTAATAGATGCCCCCCAAGGGTCGTCAGGGCGCTGCCAAGAAGGTGCGCCGCAAGGAAAAGAAGAACGTCGCTCACGGCCACGCGCACATCAAGAGCACGTTCAACAACACGATCGTCTCGATCACGGACCCCTCGGGCAACGTGATCTCCTGGGCCTCCGCCGGCCACGTCGGCTTCAAGGGCTCGCGCAAGTCCACCCCCTTCGCCGCGCAGATGGCCGCCGAGTCGGCCGCCCGTCGCGCGCAGGAGCACGGCATGCGCAAGGTCGACGTCTTCGTGAAGGGCCCGGGCTCCGGTCGCGAGACCGCGATCCGCTCCCTCCAGGCCACCGGTCTTGAGGTCGGCTCCATCCAGGACGTCACCCCCACCCCGCACAACGGCTGCCGTCCGCCGAAGCGCCGCCGCGTCTGACGCACGGTTGTCTTGAGGATTCGGGCGGTACGGCACTTCGGTGCCGTATCGCCCGTACCCTTGTGGTAACAGCAGGACATCAAATAGTGGGTGTCCATGACTGAAGGAATCACCTCATGCTGATCGCTCAGCGTCCGTCTCTGACCGAAGAGGTCGTTGACGAGTTCCGTTCCCGGTTCGTGATCGAGCCGCTGGAGCCCGGCTTCGGCTACACCCTCGGCAACTCCCTCCGTCGTACGCTCCTCTCCTCGATCCCCGGAGCCGCTGTCACCAGCATCCGGATCGACGGCGTTCTGCACGAGTTCACCACCGTGCCGGGCGTCAAGGAGGACGTCACCGACCTGATCCTCAACATCAAGCAGCTGGTCGTGAGCAGTGAGCACGACGAGCCGGTCGTGATGTACCTGCGCAAGCAGGGTCCGGGTCTGGTCACCGCCGCCGACATCGCGCCCCCGGCCGGTGTCGAGGTGCACAACCCCGACCTCGTCCTCGCCACGCTGAACGGCAAGGGCAAGCTGGAGATGGAGCTCACGGTCGAGCGTGGCCGCGGCTACGTCTCGGCGGTGCAGAACAAGCAGGTGGGTCAGGAGATCGGCCGTATTCCGGTCGACTCGATCTACTCGCCGGTGCTGAAGGTCACGTACAAGGTCGAGGCGACGCGTGTCGAGCAGCGCACCGACTTCGACAAGCTGATCGTCGACGTCGAGACCAAGCAGGCGATGCGTCCCCGTGACGCGATGGCGTCGGCCGGCAAGACCCTGGTGGAGCTGTTCGGTCTCGCCCGCGAGCTGAACATCGACGCCGAGGGCATCGACATGGGCCCGTCCCCCACGGACGCCGCCCTGGCCGCCGACCTCGCCCTGCCGATCGAGGAGCTGGAACTCACCGTCCGCTCCTACAACTGCCTCAAGCGCGAGGGCATCCACTCCGTGGGTGAGCTCGTGGCTCGTTCCGAGGCCGACCTCCTGGACATCCGCAACTTCGGTGCGAAGTCCATCGACGAGGTCAAGGCGAAGCTGGCCGGCATGGGCCTGGCCCTGAAGGACAGCCCGCCCGGATTCGACCCGACGGCCGCGGCGGACGCGTTCGGCGCCGACGACGACGTGGACGCGGGTTTTGTGGAGACCGAGCAGTACTGATCGGTTGTTGCCGGTGAGCGTCCGCTCACCGGGTCCTGACTCCGGTACCTCATACGGCCGGGGCAGATACCAAGGAGAAAGAAATGCCGAAGCCCACCAAGGGTGCCCGTCTGGGCGGCAGTGCCGCGCACGAGAAGCTGCTCATCGCGAACCTCGCGAAGTCGCTCTTCGAGCACGGCCGTATCACCACCACCGAGGCGAAGGCCCGCAAGCTGCGGCCGTACGCCGAGCGTCTGGTCACCAAGGCGAAGAAGGGCGACCTTCACAACCGCCGTCAGGTGCTCCAGGTGATCACGGACAAGAGCGTCGTCCACACGCTCTTCACCGAGATCGGCCCGCGCTACGAGAACCGTCCCGGTGGCTACACCCGTATCACCAAGATCGGTAACCGTCGTGGCGACAACGCGCCCATGGCTGTCATCGAGCTGGTCGAGGCGCTGACTGTTGCACAGGCTGCGACGGGTGAGGCCGAGGCGGCGACGAAGCGTGCGGCGAAGGATGCCGAGGCTGCGGCTCCGGTTGAGGTCGTCGAGGACGCCAAGCCGGCTGAGGTTGAGGCCGACGACGAGGCCAAGGACGCGTAACACCGTTTTTTGGCTGACCCGCCGTCGTGGCTGGTCGCGCAGTTCCCCGGGGGGCGGGGGGGGGGGGGGCGGGGGGGGGGGGGGGGGGTGGGTGGGGGGGGGGGGGGGGGGTGTTGGTTTGGGTGGGGGTGGTGGGGTGG
>NZ_JBHYWD010000032.1:16500-39535 GCF_042751305.1 Streptomyces hokutonensis | reverse complement strand
GCTAACACCGTTTTGTGGGCTCCCCCGCGGTGGGGGGGGGGCGCGCTGGCCCCCGCGCCCGGGGGGGGGCCCCCCCGGGGCCCCGTTATTTTGGGCGGGGCCCCGCTTTTGTGTGTAGGTGAAAGGATCTCGGTGTGAGTGACGAAGTGGCGGCCGGGTTCGTACGCGTGCGGCTCGACCTTTCCTACGACGGGACCGCGTTCTCCGGGTGGGCCAAGCAGGCCGGGGGGCGGCGGACCGTGCAGGGGGAGGTCGAGGACGCGTTGCGGACCGTGACGCGGGCGGGGGACGTGACGTACGACCTGACCGTTGCCGGGCGTACCGATGCCGGGGTGCATGCGCGGGGGCAGGTGGCGCATGTCGATCTGCCGGTCGGCGTCTGGGCGGAGCACCGGGAGAAGCTGCTGAAGCGGCTTGCGGGGCGGCTGCCGAAGGATGTGCGGGTGTGGCGCGTCGCGGAGGCTCCCGAGGGCTTCAACGCGCGGTTCGCGGCGCTGTGGCGGCGCTATGTGTATCGGGTGGGGGACCGGCCGGGGGGTGTGGACCCGCTGCTGCGGAACCATGTGCTGTGGCACGACTGGGAGTTGGACGTCGTCGCGATGGACACCGCCGCCAAGTCCCTTGTGGGGGAACACGACTTCGCGGCGTACGCGAAGAAGCGTGAGGGGGCGACGACGATCCGGGAGATCCTCGACTTCGGGGTGAGCCGGCGGGGTGATGGTGTCGTCGAGATCGAGGTGCGCGCCGACGCCTTCTGTCACAACCAGGTGCGGTCCATGGTCGGCGCGTTGCTGTTCGTCGGCGACGGGCACCGAGGCGCGGAGTGGCCGCGGAAGGTGCTGGACGCGGGGGTGCGGGACAGCGCCGTGCATGTCGTACGGCCGCACGGGCTGACGTTGGAGGAGGTCGCGTACCCGGCGGACGAGTTGCTGGCCGCGCGGAACAAGGAGGCGCGGAACCGACGGTCGCTGCCGTCCGGGGGCGGGTCCTGAACCGACTGCCGGCGAGGACCCGCCCTGGGCCGCAGGCCGAGGGCGGGGCTGTTCAGCCGGTCGCAGTCGTGCTCACTGCCTGACGGTGAAGTACTGCCAGGCGCCCCAGGTGCTGGGGTTGGTGGTGTCCCTGCTGCTGTGGACGTACTCCGCGGCGATGCGGAATCTGCTTCCCACGGAGTTGGTCAGGGACATCTTGTGGCGGCCGGCGCTGGCGGAACTCAGGGCCGCGCAGGGAGTGGTGGTCTGCGTGTGCCAGGCGCCGCTGTAGTAGCGCTGCACACGGAAGAGGATGCACTGGCCGGCCTTGTTGGGTGTGACGGTGACGTCGAGCTGCTCCTTGGCGGTGTGGTGGTACACCCGGTAGAGGGTGCTGCCGTAGTGCGTGCTCGTGTAGTGGCCGGACAGCGTCTCCGAGATGCGTACCTGGGTCTGCACACTGCGTGCGGCGGTCTTCGGGGCGTACCGGTAGTCGCCGGCGAACACCGCGCTGAACGCGGTGTTGCGGGCGAGCTTGTAGGACCCGGCCAGGTTGCCGTTGCTGTCCACCGTCCCCGACTTCACCAGGACCGACGTGCCGCCGAACGGCTGGGCGTAGATCGCCACCGTGCGCTTGTTGTACGTCGTACCGAGGTGAGCGGTGATCTTCGCGGACTGGCCGTACGCGTACGTCGCGTGGTCGGCCGTGACGGTGAGGGACGTGGCGGTCCGGGAGACCTGGACGGTGGCGCCGGTGCTTCCCGGCTGGTGCGAGACGTCGCCGCCGTAGGTCACCTTGTAGGTGTTGGCGCCACCGATCTGCGGGGTGTCCGAGAACGTGAACGAACCGTCCGCGGCGACCTTGGCGTCGGCGAGTGCGGTGCCGGACGTGTTGGCGAGGTCGGTCCTCGTGACCTTGACGACCCCTCCGGCGGCGAAGGGCGAGCCGGAGAGCTTGCCGGACACGGTCAGCTGCTGCGCGCGGGTGGACGTGGCCGGGGCCGTCAGATTGACGGTGGTGGTCAGTCTGGACACCTGGACAAGGCTCGTGGTGCTCGCCGTTCCGTGCGTCGCGTCTCCCGCGTAGCTCGCGGCGTAGGTGTAGGTGCCCTCTGCCGGCGGGGTGTCGGTGAAGGTGAAGGAGCCGTCCGCCTGCGTCGTCACATCCGGCAGCGCTGTCCCGTTCCGCGTGATGTGCGCGACCTGGCCCGCGGGGAGCGCCGCGGTCGAGGTGAGGGTGCCGGTGACGGTCAGCGACCGGCCCGGGACGCCCGTGCTCGGGGCGGTGAGGTGGAGGGAAGTGGCCGCCGGCGGCCCCTCGCTGATGACGGGACCGCTCACCGTCTGCACGTCGGAGCTGTCGGCGGTGGCGCCGGAGAAGGCGAGCAGCGCGGTGGACGTCAGCGTCGGTGTCGCGTCCACCACCTGGGTCCCGTCGACCCAGACGTACACATGGCCGGTGGCCACCTGGACGTCGACCTGGTGCGTGCCCTGGCGCAGTGAGGTGGTGAGCGGGACCACCGACGGGTAGGCGATCGTCGACGAGCCGGCCGAACTGCGGCCGATCCCCACGAAGTTCTGCGCCTTCAGCGTCTGGTTCCAGCCGGTGCCGAGCGCGATCACCGTGCCCGGCCGCCCCGCGATGCCGAGGCCGTCACCGGTCCCGCCCAACGCCGAGGCGGAGTTCTGGGCCGGGTCGAGGAGAGCGAGCGTCATGCCCTTCCCGCCCGTGCCGGGCCCGAACTTCGCGGTGAACGTCGCCCGCAGACCGTCGGTGCGCAACGGCTTGGTGTACACCGCCGAGCCCGCCTGGTTGCTGGAGGCCGGGGTCAGCCGGACGCCGCCGTCGGCCTGCACCGCCGAGCCGTTGGTCTGCCACAGTCCATCGGCGGTCGAGGTGGTCGTGGCCGTGCCGGTGCCGGTGCCCTTGACCTGGACGTACATGGCGCCCTGAGGGCTGCCGTTGCCGTCGGTCCCGGTGCCGGTGACCTCGTAGGAGGCGTTCAGGTCCGCGGCGGAACGCGGAGTGAACGTCACGCTCTGCACCGCGGTCTGCCCGGGACCGATGACCAGGCCCTCCGACAGTTGCAACGGGCTGTTGAAGTCACCCGTCGGCGCCTTGGCCTTGGTCACCGTCACCGGGATGTTGCCGGTGTTGGTGATGGTGAACGTCAGCGACTTGGAGCTGCCGATCGGGACCTTGCCGAAGTCCAGGGAGCTCGTGGAGAACTCCAGGTGTCCCTGTCCGGTGATGGCCGTCGCGGTGACCGGCACGCTCAGGGTGTGGGTGGCGCCGCCACTGCCGCTGCTGCTGATCACGAGCGCGCCGCTGTCGACCCGGTCGGTGGTCGGCGTGTAGGTGACCGAGAGCACGAACGAGCCACCGGCCGGTACGACCGTCCCCGCGCTCGGCAGCCCCGAGGCGGAGAAGGCGCCGCCGGGCGCGTCGGCCGAGGCGATGGTCTCCGGTTCGGTGCCGGTGTTGGTGACTTGGAGGTTCAGCGTCGAGGTGCTGCCGGTGGGTATCTCGCCGAAGTCCAGGGCGCCGGGCGCTGCCCCGAAGCCGGGCCTGGTGCCGATGCCGTGGAGGGCGAAGACGAGCTTCTGGCCGTCCGACAGGTTCGCGGTCAGGGTGCCGTTGACGCCGCCGGTGGTGGTGGGGGCGAAGCCGATCGGAACGTCGAGAGTGGCGTTCGCCGCCAGCGCCGTGGGTTGTGCGGGGGTGGGTACGGCGGACGGGTCGACCGTGAACGGGCCGGAGGCCGTGAGCCCGGTGATGCCGACGTCCTGCGTGGCCGTCAGCTTCATCCGGCCGGAGCCGCTGCCGCCGACCCCGACCTGGCCGAAGTCCAGCGAGGCCGCGGTCAGGGCGGTCCTGGCCGGGCTGCCGAAGCCGTAGAGCACACCGTCCCGGGTACCGACGTACACCTTGCCGCGCTCGGCGGTCGGCGTGCTGAACTTCGTCGCGGTGCCGATGGGCGCCGACCACAGCAGTTGGAGGCGGCCGTTGCCGTCGGGGGTGGGGCTGTAGGCACGCAGGGTGCCGTCGGCCCCTGAGGCGTTGCTCGCGGAGGTCATCCACACCAGGGCGCTGGACTCGTCCGTGCCGTCGGACGTGACCAGGGGGGAGCCGCTGGTGTAGCCGAAGGTGTCCTGGCTCTGGCCGGTGAGGGTGAGCGTGGGCGTACCGCCGTTGCGCACGCCGTACTTGAGGGCGCGCAGCGGACCCTGGTTGCCCACGACGTAGACGTAGCCGCCGTCGCCGCCCCAGAACGCGGGGTGTCCCCACATGCCCTGGTAGGGGCCGGACACGCTGACCGCGGCGTCGCCGCCCTGGGGCCCCTGGCCCATGCCGCCGAGGTTGTCGCGGTCGAGCAGGAACACCCGCCCGTCCTTGCCCTGCTGGACCAGCAGACGGGGGTGCTCGCTGGTGCCGAAGCCGTCCGGCAGCGCCATCGGGGCGCCCGAGGAGATGTCCTGGTCGTTGAGGTCCAGGGTGGCGGCGTTGCTGGGGCTGAAGAAGTCGGCCGTACTGAGGCTGTTGTCCGCGCCCACCTGGAGGCGTACCACGGACTCGGCCAGGGTTCCCTGGACGGTCTTGCCCGGGCCCGGCGCCGGGCTGATGCCGTTGCCGGTGCTGAAGAAGATCCGGCCGGAACCGTCCGAGACCAGGCCGCCGCCCGCCTGCCAGATGCCGGCGCCGCCGGTGCCGGCCCCGGTCGCCGTTGCCCACATCGAGGTGATGCCGTGCGCCGTGGTGCTGACGCCGACCACATAGCCGCGGTAGGGCCATGCGTCGCAGTGGGCGCCGAAGCCCGCGTAGACGACGCCGTCCATCAGCAGCAGACCGGGGCGCTGCTGCTGGTAGTAGGCGTCGAAGCTGATGCTCGGGTCGTTGACGGGCTTTCCGGCGATGGTGACCGGCCACCCGGAGCGCTCGGCCCCGGAGGCCGGATCCACGGCGTGCATCAGCCAGGTCGGGTGACGGTGTGTGGAGGTGCCGTCGTCGACCTTGGTGGTGAAGTAGAGGGAGTTGGTGGAGGGGTCGTAGACCGGTGTCGCGGTCGCGCCGATGTCCGGCACCAGGTCCCCGCAGCCGATCGCCGACGCCGGCCATGAGGGGCCGTAGTTCTTGCTCCACTCGATCGCGCCGGTGGTGCGGTCGAGGCCGTACAGGGTGTTTCTCTCGGTGACGGCGATCACCTGGTCGCCCAGCACCAGCGGCTGGGCGTATATCTGACCGTCCAGTTTGGTGGCGAAGAGCCGGCCGAAGGCGGAGGACTGGACGACCGCGGGGGAGAGGGAGGCTTCGTCCTGGTCCCAGTTGGTGCGCAGGTTGTCGACGCCCTGGGTGTTCTGGTCGGCCTGGGCCGACGACGCCACCAGGCTGATCATCGTGCCGATCAGCGCGGCAGTGGCCGCGGCCACGACGGACAACAACCATGTGCGCCGCCGGCTGCGATGACGGCCACCGCGTGCGGGCATGGAAAACCCGGGCAAATCGGGACCCCCCTCGTGTTCGTGCCCGGAGTGGTCACGGGCACGGCACAAACGTGAAGACTAAGTGGTGGTTGTTCCTATCATCAGTTGAGGTTTTTGGGCACTATGGGGCGCGTTTCGCTTCGGCATCGTCAGTGGGAACGGCGTCTTCTCAGCCCGTTCCGACGAGCGTGCCCTTCACGAACTTCGTGTTGCCGGAGCCGCTCTGCCATGGAGTGGTGACGCCCTGAAGGTGGCCCGAGTTCACCACGACATAGGCCGAGTTGTCGGCGCGCACGCCGTACTGGGGGCTGGCGGCTCCCGTTCCGTCGTCGTCCTTGCCCGTGAGGACGACCAGGCCGTCGGCCATGACCTTGCACTGGGAACTCGCGACACCCAGTCCCGCGTACCCGCCGCCGCCGGCCCCGTCGTTCTTGCCGTCCCGGGTGAGTTGCGTGGCCGACAGCAGGAGCACGCCGGTGGTGTCCGTCGCGTGGACGTACATGCCGTGCCAGCCGTTCCGGTCGGTGGAACACGCGACCATCTTGATCACTCCGGGCACGGACTCGATGTCGAACCCGTGCAGCTTGGACCACTCCGCTCGGCAGCTGGTGAAGGAGGAGTTGCCCGCGCCGGACATCCACCAGCCGCAGCCTCCGACACCCAGGACGTACACGTCGTGGAAGACGGAGTCGGTGGAGTTGTTCAGCACGACGCCGTGGGAGCCGGTCCACAGGACGGAGACGCGGTCGTAGTGCAGGCAGAACGGTGCCTGCGGGCCGCCGGTGGCGTCGAAGTTGTACCAGGTGTTGATCCCGATGCCGGTGACCGCGCGGACGTGGACGTCGCGCAGTTGCAGGTGCTGGATCTGTCCCGTGGCGCGGATGCCGTCGATCTCCGCTCCGCCGCGCGGCAGGTCGGAGCCGTCGATGGACAGCGAGAAGATGCGTTGCGCGTTGGCCTGGATCGAGTAGCCCCCCAGCTGCTGGTCCAGAACCTCGACGACGGCGTTCCCCGTGAACGACGGGAGCGGTCGGATGCCGGCCACCGGGTTCAGGGCGCCCGGCTGGGACTCGCCGCCGGCGTGCGAACCCTGGAGGGTCACGTACGGGCCGATGCGCAGGGGGGCGCTCGTGCGGTACACCCCGGCGGGGAGAACGGTGATGTTGCCGGGCCGGCAGGCGTTCAGTGCCGCCTGGATCGCCGCGGTGTCGTCGGTGGTGCCGTCTCCCGTGGCGCCGTGGTCCTTGACGTTCACCCATCCCGGGTCCGCCGCCGCGGCGTTGGCGTCACCGGCGGAGACCGCTGTGGCGGACACGGCGACGCCGCCTACCGCGAGCGCCGATCTGAGTACGGAGCGTCGTGAGTTCGAACCGGTCATGTGGTGCCCCCTGGCTGAAAGAAGATCGGCAGCCAGTATCCAGGCCCACAGAGGCGTGACAAGAAGCGCACAACTGGAGAGGTATGCCCGGGTGGTCCGGATCTGAAACGTGATGGTTACCCCACTCTGCGGTAGAGATAAGACCCATAAAGGGACTTGTCGGTCGTATGTCTCTCCAGTGCTCTTACGCCATTCACATCTCTCGGATAACCTTTCCCATCCGGCCCCTTTGTTCGAAAGGGGCGTTTTGGGGTGGGGAACACTCGGGCTTGTGGCCCGGAGGGTAGGAATGTCATTCATTGACTCTGCCCGCATGTCCGGAGTGACCGGTGCCGGGGGGCATCGATCGACAAGGCGTGGAGGAAAGCGTGGCGCCGAACAGGCGTCCCTGGGACTTCTGCCCGCGCCGCCGTCGCATGCGGAGAAGTATTCGTACGTCAAGAGGCGCCTGTGGGTGCTGACGCTCGCCTCGATCGTCAGCTTCGGGTGCCTGACCGTCAGTCAGGTGGCGCTGACCAAGGCCAGCCCACTGATGTGGATCTTCGCGCCACCGCTGTTCTTCACCGTCGTCTACTACCTCGTGTCGCTGAAGGTCAACGGCTTCACGCGCGACTTCGACTTCGAGTACCACCAGCAGCTCGTCCGTGACTGGCGGCCCCCGGTCTACCCCAGCGTCGACGTCTTCCTGCCGGTGTGCGGCGAACCCATCGAGGTGCTGCACAACACCTGGACCCATGTGCGGCAGTTGGCCGACCGCTACCCCGGCACCTGTGTGCCCTTCGTCCTCGACGACGGCGCGAGCCCCGAGCTCGCCGCCATGGCCCGGGACTTCGGCTTCCGCTACGGCACCCGCGAGAACCGCGGCTGGTTCAAGAAGGCCGGCAACCTGCACTTCGGGTTCGGCCAGTCCGACGGCAAGTACATCCTGATCCTCGACGCCGACTTCACACCGCGCTCCGACCTCCTGGAGGAGCTGCTGCCGTACATGGAGGCCGACGAGCGCATCGGGATCGTGCAGTCCCCGCAGTACTTCCGGGTGCTGGACTCGCAGAACTGGATCGAGCGCGGTGCCGGTGCCGTGCAGGAGCTGTTCTACCGGTCCGTGCAGGTGTCCCGGCAGAACAGCGACGGCGCCATCTGCGTCGGTTCCTGTGCCGTCTACCGGCGGGCCGCGCTGGACACCAACGGCGGCACGACCCTCATCGAGCACTCCGAGGACGTGCACACCGGGTTCGACCTGCGCGGGCTCGGCTGGGACCTGAAGTACGTGCCGGTCGCGCTGTCCACGGGCGTGTGCCCGGACACCGCCGGGGCCTTCTTCAACCAGCAGTACCGCTGGTGCTCCGGCTCGATGTCGCTGCTCGCCAGCAAGAAGTTCTGGGACGCGCCGATCAGTTTCTTCAGCCGGCTCTGCTACATGTCCGGCTTCTTCTACTACATCCACACGGCGCTGTTCACCTTCCTAGCGCCGCTCGTGCCCATCATGCTGCTGCTCACCAGCCCGGAGATGCTCCAGGTCAAGCACCTCGTCTGGGTGCTGCCCAGCATCGTCTACACCACCCTCGTCTTCCCGATGTGGCACAAGGCGCCGTACCGGCTGGAGGCCTGGTCGGCGCGGATGATGTACGGCTGGGCGCATGTCTTCGCCATCTGGGACATCCTGCGCAAGCAGCGCATGGGCTGGCAGCCGACCGGCTCCAAGGGCGCGAAGAAGAACAAGACCCGCCGGTTCTGGCTCGGCATGTGGATCTGGAGCGGCGGCACGGCCGTGGTCTGGGTCGGGGCGGCCGTGTACCGGCTGTTCACCGGCTATCCGCCGGACTTCGCTCTCGTCCTGTCCTCCGGACTGTTCTACGCGCTGGTCGTTGCGCGAGCGCTCATCCAGCCCAAGGAACACACCTCGGCAGGTGAACCCGCATGATCCGCAAGGCCGTCCTCCCGCTGTGCGCGGCGGTGATGTCCCTGGCGGCGGCCGCCGGTTGCGGCGTGCTCGGGGGCGACGACGCTGCCGCGGAGGCCGCGAGGAAACCGGCCGCCGGGTCCTCCTCGAAGGCGTCCGGGGCGCAGTCGCCGTACGACGTGAAACCGCTGCTGCACCCGGACAAGGAGTACTTCGGGGTGGCCCTGAACGGCGCGCCCAGCTCGCTGAAACCGGTGGACGCCTTCGCGAAGACCGTCGGCAAGAGGCCCGACATGGTCGGCTCCTACTCGTCGTGGGGCGACGGCTTCAATGCCGAGGGCGCACAGAACGTCTTCGGCGACGGCGGTCTGATGTACGTGTCGTGGGAGCCGTTCAAGCCCGGCCTCGACAAGATCGCCGACGGCTCGCAGGACACGTACATCAAGAAGTACGCGGACAGCGTGCGCAAGACGGGCGTGCCCGTGGCGATCAGCTTCGGCCACGAGATGAACGGTCACTGGTATCCGTGGGGCACCGAGGACACCACCCCCGCGACCTTCGTGAAGGCGTGGCGCCACATCCACGACGTCTTCCAGGAGGTCGGCGCCACCAACGTCATCTGGGTGTGGAGCCCGAACGTCGTCAACCCGGTCCCCTCCGTGAAGCTGAAGCCGTACTGGCCCGGTGACGCCTACGTCGACTGGGTCGGCATCGTCGGCTACTGGACGCAGACCGGTGCGCACACCTTCGACACCCTCTACGGCCCGACCCGCAGACAGATCGACGCGTTCACCGACAAGCCGGTGCTGATCAGCGAGACCTCGTCCGAGCCCGGGGAGCGGCGGCGCGCCGATGTGCGCGCGCTGCTCGGAGGCGTGAAGGCGGACAAGGACGTCATCGGCTTTCTGTGGTTCAACATCCCCAAGCGGGCCGACTGGCGCATTGAGAGCAGCCCGCTCGCCCTGGCCGAGTTCAAGCGCCTCATCGCCGACGACGACTTCGGATTCGAGGTGCCGCGTTCATGACGACGCAGCAGCAGGACGGCGGCTGGTCGGAGCCCGGGCAGCGACAGGACTGGCAGCAGCACCACCCGCCCTACTCCGAGCAGCAGCAACAGGCCTACGACGACCGGCAGGCCTATGGAGATCAGCAGGCCTACGGACAGCAGCAGGTCTACGAGGACCGGCAGGCCTACGCAGATCAGCAGGCGTACGGAGATCAGCAGGCCTACGGCTACCAGCAGCCGTACGCCGGGCAGCCGTACATCCCCCAGCAGCCGACACCCGGGCAGCAGCAGTACGCGCGTCCCAACACAGGCGGCTCCGACGCCGAGTACTACGTCCCGGAGTACACCGTCGTCGAACCCGAGCCGGAGCCCGAGCCGGGCTATGTGCTGCCCGAGGTCCCGGTGTCGGCCTGGTCGGTCGACAACAGCCGCTCGGCGTGGATCAGCCGGGGCGTCCTGCTCCTGATCCTGTTTGTGCAGGCCGGGCTGTCCTTCCGGCTCGACGGCAGCGCCTTCCCCCAGGAGGCGAAGTTCCTCACCTCCGGCGGCGAGCTCTCGGGGCTGGTCTCCCAGCTCGGCCTCGCCGGGGCCCGGGCGCTGAGTCTGGCGTGGGCGCTGGGGGCCACGGCGCTCCTGTTCGGTGCCACCCGGCTGCTGTTCAACGCGCGGGCCGGTCTCGCGGCCGCCGCCATGTACTCCGTGCTGGAGTCGACCGCCTTCACCGGCCGCTACGCCTCCCTGCACTCCCTGTCGCTGTTCCTTCTCGCCGCCGCCCTGTGGCTGCTGGCCCGGACCCGGCAGGCCGGCCCCGCGGCCGTGCTGCTCGCGGCACCCTTCGCGGCCCTCGCGCCGTTCGCCGCCTACGCGGCAGCCCTTTACCTGCCCACGCTGACCGTGCTCGCCGTACTGACCGCCTACCGTTTCCGGGGCGCGGGAGCTTTCCTGCGGGGTGCGATCTTCGCGGGGGCCACCGGTGCCCTGTGCTTCGCCGGCGTCCAGCTCGCCGGCACACCGAGCGGTTGGAACGCGAAGGGCACCGACAGCGCCGTCGAGCTGCTCAAGGAGAGCGCCGAGTGGGGCGGGGTCGTCCTGCTCGTCGCGGTGATCGGTGCCGTCGGGTTCATCCGGCGGGCCCGGATGGGCGAGATGCCGTGGGCCGAAGGCACCGCACCGGGCGCGATCCGGCGCTCCCTGCTCGGTGTGACGATGTGTGCCACCGCCCTGCTCGCCCCGCTCTACCAGGCCTGGCTGGGCAACGGCAGCTCGCTGTACATCCACGTCGGCTTCGGACTGCTCTTCGCGGTGCCGATGGCCGGTCTCGGCGTCTCGCGGATGATGGGCGCCCACTTCCGGTACCCGCAGATCGGCATCATGATCTACGTCGCCGCACTGGTCATCGGCATGGCCCAGACCGGGGGGCTGTACCGGCCGCCGGACTCGGCCGCCATGATCGGCGCCCTGCGCGAGGTCGTGGACACCAAGGGCGAGTACCTGACGGACGACCCGGAGATCTCCGCCTACTACCTCAAGGCGCAGACGAACCCGGCTCAGTGGCACCAGGCCGGGCAGGGCGCGGCTCTGGCGGCCGAGGTGAAGAAGGGCTCCTACGACGCGATCGTGCTGCGGACCGCCTCCGTTCCCGAGGCGCTGCGCGGCAACGCGGACTACCGGCTGCTGGCCGTGCTGCGGCCCTCCGACAAGGACGGCGGACAGGAGCCGTACCGGATCTGGGTGAAGCGATGACGGCGTACACACCATCGGTCGACGAGACGGCCGCCGAGGAACCCGAGGAGGGCGCCGCCTCCGAGCACCGCAGGTCCGCCGACGGCGCAGGCCGGGGCTCGGCGTGGCTCGCCTTCGTGCTGCCCGCGCTGGTCGCGGCCGTCTGTGTGGTGCCGGGCCTCGGCGGGCGCCAGCTGTGGCGCGACGAGCACGCCACCTGGTGGGCGTCCACGATCTCGTGGCACGACCTCGGACGACTGATCGGCAGCATCGACGTCGTGATCGCGCCGTACTACGCGATCATGCATCTGTGGATCGACGTCGCCGGGGACTCGGCGGCGATGCTGCGGCTGCCGGAGGCGCTCGCCATGGCGGTCTCGGCCGGTCTGGTCGGGCTCCTGGGGCGCCGGATGTTCGCGGTGCGCACCGGGGTGCTGGCCGGACTGCTGTTCGCCGTGGTGCCTGCGATCACCAGGTACGGCCAGGAGGCCCGGCCGTACGCCTTCGCGACGATGTTCGCCCTGTTGGCCACCCTGTGGCTGATCCGGGCGCTGGACAGGCCGAGCCTGCGCAACTGGACGCTGTACGGGCTCGCCATCGCGGCCACGGGGTTCAGCCACCTGGTGGCCATGGCGGTGCTCGCCGGGCATGTGTGGCTCGTCTTCCTGGCCAAGAAGCGGGGCGACCGCATCGCCCACTACGCCTTCGCCGGCGCGGCCATGCTGGGACTGTCCATCACCTTCCCGATGGTCGCGCAGGGTAGCGGGCAGAGCGGCCAGATCTCCTGGAACGTCACCACGACCAAGGACCTGACCCACCTCCCGGACACCCTGTTCGGGTCGTGGATCACCGGCGGAGCGGTGATGGCCCTCGGCGTGGCCGGCCTGCTGGTGGCCGGGCGGTACTCGGTGCTGCTCGCCGCCTGGGCCGTCCTGCCTCCGGTGCTCACTTTCGTGACCGCCGACCAGCTGCACCTCTTCCTGCCGCGGTACCTGCTGTTCACCATCCCGGCCTGGACGCTGCTGGTGGCCGCAGGCCTGACCCGGCTCGTCGGCAGGCTCGATCCCGACGCCCGCCGGGGGACCGGCGCGCAGGTGCTGAGCGGGCTGCTGGTCGCTGCCGTGGCGGCCGGGTACGCGTTCGTGGCATGGCCGGCGATCGGCGACGCCAAGAAGGACCTGCCGACGGAACCGGACTTCCGGGGCGCGGCGAACGCCATCGCGGCGGGCGAGAGGTCCGGCGACGGGATGATCTTCAACGGCGGGATGTCGGAGCGCCGGGCCATGGCGTACGAACTGCGGGATCGCAAGGCCCCCAAGGACGTGCTCATGGAGTACACCCCGCAACAGAACGGGTCCTACGGCGCCACCGAGTGCCGCAAGCCGGCGAGCTGTCTCAAGGGCACCGACCGGCTGTGGCTGGTCTCCACCATCAGCGACGGGCGTCCGCTGCTCACCGGCATGAACGAGAAGACCGCGGCGGCGATCGAGAAGTCCTTCAGAGCCGGTCGCACGGTGAAGTTGAACCATGTCGTGGTGCAGGTTCTCGAACGCAAGTAGCGGCCGACACGGAGTTGTGAAGGAGGCCGCCGGATGCGGCTCACAGTCATCGGCACCGGCTATCTGGGTGCCACCCATGCCGCCTGCATGGCGGAGCTGGGACACGAGGTGCTCGGGGTCGACGTGGACCCCGACAAGGTCGCCGCGCTGCAGGCGGGGCGGGTGCCGTTCCACGAGCCCGGGCTGCCGGAGCTGATCGCGAAGCACACGGCGAGCGGACGGCTCCGGTTCACCACCGACTACGCGGCGGCCGGGGCCTTCGGCGAGGTGCACTTCGTGTGCGTCGGCACCCCGCAGCTCAAGGGTTCCGAGGGCGCCGACCTGACCCATGTCGACGCGGCCTTCGCGGCGATCGCCGAGCACGCGGCCGAGGGCGCGCTGCTGGTCGGCAAGTCGACGGTGCCGGTGGGGACGGCGGGGCGGCTGGCGACGGTGCACCAGGGTGTCGAGGTCGCCTGGAACCCGGAGTTCCTGCGCGAGGGCTTCGCCGTCGAGGACACGCTGCGGCCGGACCGGCTGGTTTTCGGGGTGCGGTCTTCGCGCGCGGAAACGACCCTTCGTCAGGTGTACGCCCCCGTCCTCGACGCCGGCACCCCGCTGGTCACCGCCGACTTCCCGACCGCCGAACTGGTCAAGACGGCCGCGAACGCCTTCCTCGCCACCAAGATCTCCTTCATCAACGCGATGGCCGAGATCTGCGAGGCGGCCGGCGGCGACGTCGGAGTCCTCGCCGAGGCGATCGGGCACGACGACCGGATCGGCCGGAAGTTCCTGCGCGCAGGCGTCGGCTTCGGCGGCGGCTGCCTGCCCAAGGACATCCGCGGCTTCGCGCACCGCGCCGACGAACTGGGCGTCTCCCTGGCCTTCCTGCGCGAGGTCGACGCGATCAACATGCGCCGCCGCGACAAGGTCGTCGGGCTGGCGCGCGAGCTCTGCGGGGGATCGGTGCTGGGCGCCCGGATCGCCGTACTGGGAGCGGCCTTCAAGCCCGACTCCGACGACATCCGTGACTCGCCCGCGCTCAACGTGGCCGCCCGGCTGCGGCTCGACGGTGCCGATGTCACGGTCTACGACCCCGAGGCGCTGGACAACGCCCGCAAGGCGTTCCCGCTCCTCGGCTACGCGGTGTCGGCCGAGGAGGCGCTCAGGGGGGCCGACCTCGTGCTGCATCTCACCGAGTGGCCGCAGTTCCGGGAGATCGACCCGGAGCGGGCCGCACGGCTGGTGTCCCGTCCGTACCTCGTGGACGGCCGGGGGGTGCTCGACGCGGACCGCTGGACCGCGGCGGGCTGGCATTTCCGCGCGCTGGGCAGACCTGCGCCGGTTGGGGAGAGGTCCCTTCAGGGCCTCTAGGGGAGGAAACGGAAAGACATGACGGACCACGACAGACACCCCGGCGTACCGGTCACCATCGTGATGCCGACGTACAACGAGGCGGCGAACCTGCCCCGGATGGCCGAGCTGGTCCTCGGCCTGCCGCTCGACGGGCTGCACCTGAAGATCGTCGACGATTCGAGCCCCGACGGCACCGGGCGGATCGCCGAGGAGCTGGCGGAGAAGTACAACGCCGACGGCGTGCGCCGGATGAGCGTGCTGCACCGCACCGAGAAGGACGGCCTCGGACGCGCCTACGTCGCGGGCATGAGCGCCGCGCTCGCGGAGGGCGCCGCCTACGTCGTCCAGATGGACGCCGACGGCAGCCATCCCGTCGAGGCGGTCCCGCGGATGCTCGGCACCGCCGTGGCCTCGGGCGTCGGCCTGGTCGTCGGCAGCCGGTACGTCGAGGGCGGCTCGCTGGACGAGGAGTGGGGCAGGCACCGCGTCCTGCTGTCCCGGTTCGCCAACCGCTACGCCCGGACCGTGCTCGGCACCAAGATCCGGGACATCACGGCCGGCTTCAACCTGTGGTCGGCACAGACCCTGCGGGACGTGGACCTCGCGACCCTGGACAGCGCGGGCTACAGCTTCCAGGTCGAGCTGAAGTTCAAGGCCGTACGGGCCGGACACAGCGCGGTCGAGATCCCGATCCGGTTCGAGGAGCGCACCGAGGGCGTGTCCAAGATGAACTTCTCCACCCAGCTGGAGTCGGCCGTGGTGCCGCTGCGGCTGCGGCTGCGCCACAGACGGGGCTGACCGGGACCGTGAGCGGACGGCATGCGACTCCCTCGCGGTGGGGACACCTGTACCGCGAGATCGCGAAGTTCGGAGTGGTCGGGCTGTCGGGGTTCGTGGTGAACCTCGGGGTCTTCAACCTCATCAGGAGCGTCGCCCACTGGCAGACCGTGCGGGCGGGGGTCGTGGCGACGGCCTGCGCGATCCTGGGCAACTACCTGGGCCTGCGGTACTTCGCCTACCGGGACCGGGCCCAGGACGACCGGACCGGCAGACGAAGGGAGCTGGGCCTCTTCCTCTTCTTCAGCGCGGTCGGCCTGGTCATCGAGAACTCGGTCCTCTACGCGACCACCTACGGACTCGGCTGGGACAGTCCGATCGCCACCAATGCCAGCAAGTTCCTCGGCATCGGCGTCGCGACCCTCTTCCGGTTCTGGTCCTACCGGACCTGGGTCTTCAAGGCGGCCGGCGGCGGGCGGGAGCACACCGTGATGGACCCGCGCGGCTTCCCTCCTCACCGGGAGGCACCGGTGCTGGCCGAGGCGCGCGAGTGGAGCTGATCACCGGTGGGGCGGGGCCGGCCTGCTAGCCGGCCGCCGCCGCCGAAGCCTGCGCCTCGCCGCGGGCGTGGATCTGGTCGAAGGTGAACTTGGCGAGGTCGTCGCCGATCGCGAAGACCTTGGTGTCCTTCGTCGTCACGTCCGTGCCGCTGGTGAAACCGGCGACCGTGAAATAGGCGTAGCGGCCGTAGGAGTTGGTCGTCGTACGGCAGATCGCGCCGTCGCAGAAGGCCTTGACGCCCTTGCCGGACAGAGACTTGACGGCGCTCTTGGTGTCCGCCTGGCCCTTGGCCTTGGTCGCCTGCGCCTCGGTGTCGAAGAGGGCCACGCCGACGGTGACCGCGATGTTGTCCTTGATGTACGTGACCCGCATGAGGCGGGTGCAGCCGTTCGCGGTGAGGACCTTGGGGAGGGTGCCCGAGGCGACCGAGGCGCAGTTCGTGCTGTCGGCCGTCGGGCCCTTCTTGTACACCGTCGAGGCGACCGTCAGCTGGGTGCCCGGAAAGAGGGTCGCGGGGCTGAGCGGTGCCTTGTCCTTGGCCTTGCTGGAGATGAACTCCTCGGGGTCCAGCGGCGGCGGCGCGCTGGTCGGCTCGAAGGACGGCGAGGTGGCGCCGACGCTCGGCAGGGAGCCGCTCGCGGGCAGGTTCGTCGGCTTCCCGGACGCGGTGTCGTCGCCGCTCGCCGACATCACGGCCATGGCGACGGCCGTTCCGACGGCTATCGTCGCGACCGCGCCGCCGCCTATGAGCAGCAGTCTCTTGCGCCGGTTGCGCGTCTCCGCCCGGTCGGCGAGCGCGGCCCAGTCCGGGGTCTCGTCGTCGACGTTGCCGCCCCACGGCTGCTGCGATTGCGGTTTCCAGGGATCCCACTGGGACTGGGGTCCCCCCTGCCCGAAGCTCATGGGTCGCATCCTAGACGGGGCGACGGGCGTGCACGTGCGTCTCAATGAGCCCTGGAGCAACAGACGTTGGGGCTGTCACGGTACGTGCCCGATCGCTCGCTGTGTGCTGCCGACCGGAGTGCTCCGGCCCCGTTTTGACCCGTCCGGGGCGGCCCGAGTACTCTTACGGTTTGTTATGCGTATCGGCTTGGCCGTTCTCAGACGAGAAGCCCTTACGTAGGTTCCCTGGAGCAGTTACCAGTGGGCGGCATACGGGCGCTGGACCCGGCAGTGTCGTCCCCAGCTGCACGATCGCTTCAGTGATGCCAATTTCAGCACCCATCCACTGAAGAAGAAGGCTGCGAAGTGCGTACGTACAGCCCCAAGCCCGGCGATGTGACTCGCCAGTGGCACGTCATCGACGCCCAGGACATCGTCCTCGGCCGTCTGGCTACCACTGCCGCGAACCTCCTCCGTGGCAAGCACAAGCCGACCTATGCCCCGCACATGGACATGGGCGACTTCGTCATCATCATCAACGCCGACAAGGTTCACCTGTCCGGCAACAAGAAGACCCAGAAGCTGGCGTACCGCCACTCCGGCTACCCGGGTGGTCTGCGCTCCGTCCGCTACGACGAGCTGCTGGCGAAGAACCCCGAGAAGGCCGTCGAGAAGGCCATCAAGGGCATGATCCCCAAGAACACCCTGGGCCGTCAGATGATCAGCAAGCTGAAGGTCTACTCGGGCGACCAGCACCCGCACGCTGCCCAGCAGCCGGTGCCGTTCGAGATCACCCAGGTCGCGCAGTAGTTCCGGCCACACCCCCTAAGACAGAAAAGAATCTGAGGAGAACCGTGGCCGAGACCACCGTTGAGCAGCCGGTCGAAGACACCGAGACCGAGCTCGTCGACATCGAGAGCTACACCACCGAGTCCGAGGTGCCCGTCGAGGGCGAGTACACCTCGGAGTCGCTCGCCGGCCGCTTCGGCGACCCGCAGCCGGCCGCCGGCCTGGGCCGCCGCAAGAACGCCATCGCGCGCGTTCGCATCGTGCCCGGCACCGGCAAGTGGAAGGTCAACGGGCGCACGCTCGAGGACTACTTCCCGAACAAGGTCCACCAGCAGGAAGTCAACGAGCCCTTCAAGGTGCTCGAGCTCGACGGCCGCTACGACGTCATCGCCCGCATCTCGGGTGGCGGCGTCTCCGGTCAGGCCGGCGCCCTGCGCCTCGGCGTGGCCCGCGCGCTGAACGAGGCCGACGTGGACAACAACCGCGGCGCCCTCAAGAAGGCCGGTTACCTCCGTCGCGACGACCGTGCGGTCGAGCGCAAGAAGGCCGGTCTCAAGAAGGCCCGCAAGGCTCCGCAGTACAGCAAGCGCTAAATCCCGCCTGCTGTCTGTACTCCGAACGCCCCGGCGGCACGCCACTCGTGCCGTCGGGGCGTTCGTTTATCACAGTCCGGGGCGTATAACGGCACAAGGCGCTCAAAGGCTTGTGTGATCGGATGACCAGGCATCCTATGCCTGGAACGCAGGACTTTCGCCCTGCAGAACTTTCGCCTTCCTCAGGAGGACAAGTGGGACGACTCTTCGGCACGGACGGCGTGCGCGGTGTCGCCAACGCGGATCTGACGGCCGAGCTGGCCCTCGGCCTCTCCGTCGCGGCGGCGCATGTGCTCGCCGAGGCGGGCACGTTCGCAGGCCACCGGGCAACGGCCGTGGTCGGGCGGGACCCGCGCGCGTCCGGGGAGTTCCTGGAGGCCGCCGTGGTCGCCGGCCTCGCCAGCTCGGGAGTGGACGTACTGCTCGTCGGTGTGCTGCCCACCCCCGCGGTGGCGTATCTCACCGGTGTGCTGGGCGCCGACCTCGGTGTGGTGCTCTCCGCGAGCCACAACGCCATGCCCGACAACGGCCTCAAGTTCCTGGCGCGCGGCGGGCACAAGCTCGACGACGAGCTGGAGGACCGGATCGAGAAGGTCTACGAGGAGCACCGCACCGGTGCCCCCTGGGACCGCCCGACCGGCTCCGGCGTCGGCCGGGTCCGGCACTACAGCGAAGGCTTCGACCAGTACGTCGCCCATCTCATCGGCGTGCTCCCGAACCGCCTCGACGGGCTGAAGATCGTCCTCGACGAGGCGCACGGCGCCGCCGCCCGCGTCTCCCCGGAGGCCTTCTCCCGGGCCGGCGCCGAGATCGTCACCATCGGTACCGACCCCGACGGCCTCAACATCAACGACGGCTGCGGCTCCACCCACCTCGGGCTGCTCAAGGCCGCCGTCGTCGAGCACGGCGCCGACTTCGGCATCGCGCACGACGGCGACGCCGACCGCTGCCTGGCCGTGGACCACACCGGCGAAGAGGTCGACGGGGACCAGATCATGGCCGTGCTCGCGCTGGCGATGCGGGAGCGTTCCGCACTGCGCTCCGACACCGTCGTCGCGACCGTCATGTCGAACCTCGGCTTCAAACTGGCCATGGAACGCGAGGGGTTGACGCTCGTCCAGACCGCGGTCGGCGACCGCTACGTCCTGGAGGAGATGAAGGAGCACGGCTACGCGCTGGGCGGCGAGCAGTCCGGCCACGTCATCATCCTGGACCACGCCACCACCGGCGACGGCACGCTGACCGGCCTGATGCTGGCGGCGCGGGTCGCCGACACCGGCCGTACGCTCAAGGACCTCGCGTCCGTGATGGTGCGGCTGCCGCAGGTGCTCATCAACGTGCCGGATGTGGACCGGACCCGGGTGGGTACGTCCGCGGACCTCGCTGCCGCCGTCGCCGACGCGGAGCGTGAACTCGGGTCCACGGGGCGGGTGTTGCTGCGCCCGTCCGGTACCGAGCCGTTGGTGCGGGTGATGGTCGAGGCCGCCGACATCGACCAGGCGCGGTCGGTGGCCGGGCGGTTGGCGGACGCCGTGAAGTCGGCGCTCGGCTAAGGGAGTCGAGCGGGGGTGCGCTCGCGCTGCCAGGTCCAGAACGCCTTCTGGGCCAGCAGCGTGAGCGTGCCCGCCAGCACGATCCCGCCGAGGTTGGCGAGCAACTGCCAAGTGGAGCCCCACGTCTGGGAGTAGTCCGTGTAGCTGAGGGCCACGGCGGCGTTCGCGGCGGCCGGTACGGTCGTCACCGAGATCGCCACCCCGATCAGCGCACCGGACTTCGCGGACGTCAGCGACAGCGTGCCCGCGATACCGGCCAGGAACGCCACGACGAAGGACATCCAGTCGGGCTTCCAGATGAAGGCGGTGTTGGGCCGCGCGGCCTCCACCATGGACTTCTCGAAGAGCCCGAAGGCGTCCAGCAGCCAACTGAAGCCCGCCGTCAGCACCATGGCCGCCGCGAACCCGGCGAGCAGCGCCCACAGCGACCGCCACACCAGCTGCGGCGCCTTCCGCACCAGCGCGGTCGAGATCCCCGCGAGCGGCCCGAACTCCGGTCCCACGGCCATCGCGCCGACGATCAGGATCGCGTTGTCCAGCATCACACCGCAGGCCGCGAGCATCGTGGCGACGGCCAGGAACGCGACGTAGGTGACCGTGAGCGTCGACTCCTCGTGCGTCGCGTCCGTCAGGTGCTCCCACAGCACCGCGTCCGCGCCTTCGCCCGGCGCGTCGTCCTGGGCCTGTTCGGCCCGCTCCGACAGCGACAGGCCGATGTCGTCTACGGCGATCGAGCCGGTCCGGTCGACCCCCAACTCCCTTAGCCCGCCGATGAGTTCGTCACCCGCCTCGCGGGCGACATCGCACGTCACGACATCGCCGGCCGGGTTGCGGGCGGCACCGGGCAGGACGACGAGATGCGTGGTCCCGACGGTCGTCTCGATCAGCCGGACCACGTCGTCGGTCCGGTCCGCGGGGGTGATCAGGCGCAGGTGCAGCATGACGCACTTCTATCAGGCGGCTCTACAGCTTCCGCAGGCTGAGTCGCCGCACCTTGTGGTCGGGGCCCTTGCGGACGACCAGGGTGGCTCGGCCACGGGTGGGGGCGATGTTCTCGACCAGGTTGGGCTTGTTGATGGTGCGCCAGAGGGTGCGGGCGTAGTCGACGGCCTCGTCCTCGGAGACCTGGGTGTACTTGCGGAAGTACGAGTCCGGGTTCTGGAAGGCGGTCGCCCGCAGCTTGCGGAACCGGTTCAGGTACCAGCGCTCGATGTCCTCGGCGCTCGCGTCGACGTACACACTGAAGTCGAAGTAGTCGGCGAGACCGACGCGCGTACGGCCGTCCTTGCCGGGGAGCGCGGGCTGCAGCACGTTCAGCCCCTCCACGATCAGGATGTCGGGCCGCCGGACCGTGAGCCGCTGATCGGGCACGATGTCGTAGATGAGGTGGGAGTACACGGGAGCGGTGACCTCGTCCTTGCCCGCCTTGATGTCGGCGACGAAACGGGTGAGCGCCCGCCGGTCGTACGACTCCGGGAACCCCTTCCGCGACATCAGCCCGCGCGCCTGCAGCTCCCGCGTGGGCAGCAGGAACCCGTCGGTGGTGACCAGCTCCACGCGCGGGTGCTCGGGCCAGCGGGAGAGCAGCGCCTGGAGGAGACGCGCGACAGTCGACTTCCCCACGGCCACCGACCCCGCGACGCCTATCACGAACGGGGTGCCGGCCTGGGAGCCCTGCTCGCCCAGGAAGGTGTTCAGGGCGCTTCTGAGGCCGTCCGTGGCGCCGACGTAGAGGTTGAGGAGTCTGGACAGCGGGAGGTAGATGTCCCGCACCTCGTCGAGGTCGATGACATCACCGAGACCGCGCAGCTTCTCGACCTCGTCGGCGGTGAGCGGCAGCGGCGTCTTGTCGCGCAGCGCGCTCCACTCGGCTCGGGTGAGGTCGACGTAGGGAGTCGCCTCCGGCTTGTGCCGGTGGGCGCTCCGGGGCATCGGGGAGACCGGAGAGATCACAGTCCATTGTTAACGGAGTTTGAACGGGGTGGTGGGTGGGGTCGGTCACGTTGGGCTGTGAGCGGGCTCTTCGGGCAGCCCCGGGCGTCCGCGTCAGTTCTCCGAGGCGAGCTGCTCGATGGCCTCCGGTACAAGGGACGCGCCGTAGCCGAACCGCTCGCCGAGTGCGCGGTAACCGGCGTACTGGTCCATGGTGAGCGGGACGGACAGCACGTTGAGGAGCCGGAGGAACAGCCGGTATCCGAGGTCGGGGTCGGCGTGGGTGACGACCTCCGTCACGGCGTCGATCGCCCCCGTGCCCGGAATTCCCAGCCGGTGGGGGCTGATGGTCCGGGCGGCCAGATCCGGGGTCGCCGCGTCGATCGCCTCCAGCACCGGCTGGGTGAGCGCGGTCCGCACCGGTCCTGCGACGGGTGTGTAGGAAGGGGCGACATCCCGCAGGCGCTCCTCGCTCACGTCCGCGATCAGGCGGAGCCAGTCCCGCCCGTCGATGCCGAGCTGGTCGATGTTGAGGCCCCGGTCCGACACGGCAAGCCACAGGGTGGTGAGGGTGTCGGCGCTCAGGGGGGAGTTCAGGAGGCGGAGGGCGTCCTCGAACAGCAGCGCCGCCGCGGTGCCCGGGGTCTCCGCGGAGTCGTCGAACGTCGCGGCGAGCGCCACGCCCTCCCGTGCCGTGGGTTCCTCCCAGTAGGTGGCGAAGCGCGCCGACAGGGCCGAGATGCCGAAGTCTCCCGAGCGGTCGCGTCGGGTCGGGTCGAGGGGCAGCCACTGGATGTTGAGGCCGTCGTAGACCAGTGGTCCTGGATAGCCGAGTTCCGAAGCGAGCTCCATGAGGCGGTCGTACTGTTCCTTGCCCACCGGCACCGCCCACTCCTTCAGGATGCGGAGAAAGAGGCGGAATCCGGTCTCCCCGTCGGCTTGCCCGGCGATGCCTTCCAGGGCCTCGGGGACCGTCGCGGGCAGGGTCCCCCCGGCACTGCTGTGTGCCAGCGCGCGCCTCAACTCGGGGGCCGCTACGCGTATTTCCGCTACGACGGCTGCGCGCAGCTCTTCCTCCGCGAACTCGGGGTGCGGTGGTGAGGGCCAGTACACCTGAGGCCTCTTGCGGGGCCGGGACGGGTACAGCTCCGCGAGCCGGGTCAGCCAGCCGTGGAGGTCCGTCCCGAAGTCCGCCGGGTCGAAGCTCTCGTGCGTGGCCGCCAGCCAGGCCGCGCGGAGCGTCTCGTCCGGCAGACCGGAGTCGAGCAGACAGCGGATGTCCGCGCCGAGTTCCACGGCGCCTTCGCCTTCGCAGCCGGCGGCCACCTCCGCGGCCGACTCCAGTGCCCGTGCGACGTCGGGTGCGGTGGTGGCCGCGGCCAGTCTCGCGGTGAGCGCGCTCAGCCCGAAGTCGTCCTCGTAGAACTCGCCGTAGCGCTCACGCTGTCTTGTCATGGTGTGTGGTGCCCTGTCTCGTGGAACGTCGTCGGGGGGGGGGGGGGGGGCCCGCCCCCCACGGGTGGCACAGACACGCCGCAATCCGACTCCCAGATGACTAGAAATTAATAAACAAACCCGAATCACAAAAGAGAGAA
>NZ_JBHYWD010000032.1:0-16490 GCF_042751305.1 Streptomyces hokutonensis | reverse complement strand
CACCCCCCGCGCCCTCCCCTCGATGTCTCGCGGTTCGTGGGGGCCTCGGAGCTGGGGACCCCTGGGGGGGGGCCCCGGCCCCGGGGGGGGGGGCGCGCCCCCACCCTGCTGTCACTTCGGCAGCGGATACGACGTGTAGACGATGTACCCCTCGTGTCCGGATTTGCCGGGCAGGCGATGGAGCACCACGCGGACTTCGTTCCCCGCGATCGTCACGGATTCGTCAGCTCCGTAGATCTTTCCCAAGGAAGGGTATTTGTCCCACCGTCCCGTGATCACGAACTCCTTCTTGTTCCGCCACTGCCCTCGCTTGTTGAGGAAGTTGTCCAGTGCGTCGAAACTGGCCGTCCTTTTCTTGCCGTTGGGGAAGAAGTATTGACCGACAACGCGGTCGACTGCCTGCTGAGCGATGTCGGCGTTGGTCCATACCGCATTGAACGGGGCCTTGCCCTCCAGCAGGTTCTTCTTGGCTAGGCCGATCGCCTCCTGCGGAGTCACGTTGACGTGCTTCCTCAACGTGTGGGCCTCGGTCGCGGGAAACGCCGTCTCGTCGCTGAGGTTCACGCAGTTGTGGACCAGCACGTCCGCGGCCCGTGTGCCTTCGGTGCGCACGTAGAACGTGTGCGTCCCCTCGACGGTCAGGTCGTAGACCCGGCTCGATGCCAGGCCGGTCAGGGACCGCAGGCCGGTGACGGCGTGCAGGGTGTCGTCGGGTGCGCGGAGCCTGTCGCCCGTGCGCAGTTCCGACATGTGCACCCAGCCGCGCCCGGTGACGTAGAGCCGGTGACCGTCGGTGCTGGTCAGGCTGCTGCCGCCGGACAGGGTGATCTTCATCAGCCGGTCCGTGCCGTGGGCGTAGGTCGCGGTGACCTGCTGCGCGCGGTCCTTTCCGGTCTCCGGGTCCGTGGCGAGTACGAGGTCGCCGCGGCGGACCTCGCTGATCGCCCTGCGGCTGCCGTCGGCCATCAGTACCTGGGTGGTTCCCGGGAAACTGTTGATACGGCAGGACGTGATCATGTCCTCGTAGAGGTTGACCGTGTCCTCGATGCGGTGGAGCGTCGCGGGATCCAGGTCCAGAGCCTTCAGCGCGTTGAAGGCGTCCCGGACACCCACCCCGGTGTTCAGCGCGGCGTCCAGCGCACGCACCAGCTCGGCGGCCTTCTCGAACGCCTTGCCGGGGATGAAGTTGCTCGCGGCCCAGGCGCAGCCGCTCGCGCTGCCGTGCCAGCAGTCGAGGAAGTCCTGGACCAGGACCGCCTTCAGGATCTGGTAGACGACGGTCTGCTGGATGATCTCCAGTTTGCTGAACGAGCGGGTGACGTCCTTCTTCAGACCGGTGAAGGTCTTCCGGTCGAGCGGAAGGGTGTCCTCGGACGGGCAGCCCGCCGCGGTGGCCGGCACATCCGGGTTGGTGCACAGGTAGAAGTCCACCGTGGCCTTGAACGTCACGGTGAAGGTGACGGTGCAGCCCTCGAAGCCGGGCTTGATCTCGCAGGGCTCGTGCTGCTTGGCGTCGGTGATCTCGACGGTGTCCTCGTCGACGACGTAGAACGTGCCGCCCACTCCGGTGCCGGCGCCGCTGCCGACCTGTTCGTTAGCCTTCTTCCGTTCGGCGGCATCGGCGGCTTCCTGGGCCTCCGTCGCGTACTTGTCCGCGTCCTTGGCCGCCTGTTCCGCCTCGGTCGCCGCGACGTCGGCCCGGTCGGCCGCCGCTCGGGCGTCCTTCGCGGCCTGTTCGGCCTCCGTGGCCGCCGCGCGGGCCGCGGTGGCGTCCAGGGCTGCCTGGTCGGCTGCGGAGCGGGCTGAGGTGGCGTAGTTCTCGGCGCGGCCGGCTGCCGCGTCGGCCGCTGCCGCGTCCTCGGTGGCCTGGCGGTCGTACTCGATCGTGCGGGTCAGGGACTGGGCCGCCTTGGCGGCGGCTGCCGCCGCGTCGGCCGCGTAGCCGAGGGCCTCCTGGGCGTAGCCGCGGGCCGTCTTGGCGTAGCCGGCGGCGTTGGCCGCGTGCTGGAGGGCGGCCTTGGCGTCGCCCGTCGCCTGGTCGGCGATGGCCTGGGCGGCGACGGCCTCCTCGGACGCGTTGCGGGCGTGGGCGGCGGCCACGGCCTGTTGCTGCTCGGCGATCGTCTTGGACGACTGGCCGCTCAGGACGACCAGGGCCGCGGCCGAGTCGGTGGTGAGGTAGGGCGAGCCGAGCTGGATCGCGTCGTTGGCCGGGGCGGCGACCTGTTCGGCGGACGTCGTCGCGTCCACCGCCGCCTGGGCGGTGACATGGGCGAAGCCTGCGGCCCTTGCTGCCGCGAGCACGGCGTTGGCGGCCTCCTTGAGCGCCGCGTTCGCGTTGGTCTTCGCGGTCTTGGCCAACTCCTCGGCCTGGTCGGCCAGTTGGACCGCGGTCTTCGCCTCCTCGGCGGCGTGCGCGGCGGCCTTGACGGCGTCGGCGACCGCTGCCGTGGCGGTGCGTACGGCGGCGTCGGCCTTCAGCTTGGCGGCCTGGGCCGCGTCCGCGTCGGCGCGGGCCCGCTTGGCGGCGGCCTCGGCCCGGGTGGCTGCGGCGTCCGCCTCGGCGGCGGCCTGGGTGGCGGCGTTCGCCGCGGCACGGGCGTTGGTGGCGGCCGTCTCGGCCTTGCCGGCCTGGGTGTCCGCCTCGTTCGCGGCACTGCGGGCCGCGTCCGCCGCGTCACCGGAGTCCAGGGAGTCGGCGTAGGCCCCCTTGGCGTCGGCCTTGGCGCGCGCAGCGTCGGCCTTCTGCTCGGCCTCCCACGCGTCGTCCCGCTTGTCCTTGGCGTTGTCGCGGGCGGCGACCGCGTCGTCCCGCCTGCTCTGGGCGGTCTTCTCGGCGGTTTCCGCCTTGCCCTGGGCGTCCTTGGCCTTGGTCGCCTCGGCCTGGGCGGTCTGCTTGTGCTGGTTGGCCTCCGCCTGCTTGGCCTCGGCGGTCTCTTTCTCCGCCTTCGCGGTGGCTTCCTCGGACTCGGCCGCGAGCCGCTTGGCGTGCGCGTCGGCGGCGGCGGCCTTCGCGTCGCTCTCCGCGCCCAGGGCCACGGTGAGCTTGGCCTCCGCGGTCTCCTTGTCCTTCTTGGCGTTGTCGCGGTGGATCTTCGCCGCGTCGGCCGCGGCCTTGGCCTGCAACTCGGCCTTCTCGGCGGCCTTCTTGCGGAACTCGGCCTTCACCTGCGCGGCCTGCGCCAGCGCCCGCTGGGTGATGGTCGCGCTGTCCGCGACGGCGGCGCGGGTGGCGGCCTCGGCGGTCGTGCCGGCCTTAACCATCGCGTCCAGCGCGGCGACCGCGCCCTTGGTGACCTGGGCCTTCTGCTGACCGACGAGCAGTCCGCGGCCCCGGGGCGCGCCGCTCGTGTCCGCGACGGTGTACGCGGCCTGCTCGGCGGTGTCCGAGGCGGTGGCCGCCTTCTGCGCGGCGGTGAGCTGGGCCTTGATGTCGGCGAGCTTGTTCGCCGCCACCGCGCGTGCCTTGGCGATACCGGCGGTGGCCTTGGTGAACTGGGCCGCCGGAGGCACCGTCCCGGTGTGGCCCGAGGGCGTGACGTCGTACTGCTGGGGGCCGCCGCTGGTGCAGTCCCACAGCCGGCTGTCCTGGCCCACGGTGTACGCGGCCAGGTCGACGCACTTGCCGGTGCCGGTGTTCTTCAGGGCCGAGGTGGCCCGGAGGTTGAACTCCCAGGTCTGCGCGGGCGAGCTGTTGCACGTGAACTGCCGGATCTTCGTGCCGTTGGCCGGGTTGTTGCCCGCGACGTCCACGCACTTCAGGGAGTTGACGTTGCGCAGGTGCAGGCCCTTGTCGTCGCCGAAGATCTCCCACTTCTGCGCGGCCGCGGTGGAGCACGTGTTCAGCTGGACCGCGGCGCCGTCGGTTTTGGCGGCGTCCTGGACCTCCAGGCACTTGCCGGCGGCCCCGTGCACCTTGATGGCGGTCGGCGCGTTGCCTACCCAGCCGACCCCGCCGTCGGACCAGTAGTCCTGCCAGCGGGTGAGCCGGTCGGCGGCCCAGGACTGGCCCAGCAGATCGCCGAGCGACTTGGACGCGGCGGCGAGGGCCTCCACGGCGGTCTTGTTCGCGTCCAGGATCTGGTTGCGCTGGGTTGCCTGCGAGGCGATCTCCTGCTGCCACTCGGCGGCGGCGGCCGAACTCGCCGCGTCCAGCACGCCGTTCGGGTCGAGCGGATCACGCCATGCGCAGGTGGCGAACCTGGACTTCAGATTCTCCACGGCGATCCGGTACTCGGCGCTGTCCGGTTCCGGCGCGGTACGGGGGAAGCCGCCGGACTCCAGGAAGATACGGGCGTCGTCGGCGTCCGTGTGCCGCCCCGGGCCCCCGTGCATCCAGCTGAACGCGTCCCGCTCGGCGCGGGCCCGGTTCCACTCGCCCGTCGGCAGACTCGGGTCGGGGTCGGCGGTGTAGCGCGGGTTGCCCAGGGTGTCGACGGCGGCGAGGGCCGTCGCGTCGACTGCGGGCGTGGAGTCCTCGTAGAAGCCGTCCTCGTTCTGCCAGAAGCGGTCGGAGATCCACTTGGTCAGCCCGGTCTGGCCGTAGAAGCTCTCCTGGCCGTCACCGTTGGTGCCGGGCGGCCAGTGGAAGCCGGTCTCGGTGAAGCCGGCCGGGGTGGTCAGTCCGGTGACCGGCGTCTTCCAGGCGTCGCGGAGGGCGTTGATCTCGTTGAGTTCGCGGGTCGAGAAGGCGCGGTCCTTTTCGTACGCCGTCGACAGCGGTGTCTGCTGCCAGTGCGCGCGGTCGGCCTGGGTGTGCAGCACGTCCTGCGGCTGGTTGAGGGCGTTCTGCGCGGTCGCGGCCATGGAGGTGCCGCCGAGCCGCAGCACGTCGGTCATCAGGCACTGGTCCTGGCGCAGTTGCTCGGCGGCGGTGTCCTCGTACCAGGGATAGCTGTCACTCGCGGGGACGGCGTCCCTCCCGTCGGCGGGGAGGACCTGACCCGAGCCGACGGCTACGCCGGCGAGCAGCGCGGTGGCGAGGACGGGCGGGAGGAACCGGGTGAGGACCGGGCCGACGGCGAACCGTCGCGACTTCGGCGGTCTCGGTCGTCCCTGTCGTCCGGGCGGTATCGGCGGTCGGCCGAGTCTGAGGCGCATGCGTGGGTCCCCTGTCAGGGGGAGTACGACGCGCGCGGCCGGTCCGGTGGACGCGCGCGTGCGCCAGTGCTGCATGGCGACGTGATCCCCCGTGGCGCGGCGACGCTTCCCCCGGTCGCTGGCTTGAACTGAACGCTTGTGGCTTGGTCAAGAGCCGGTCAAGCGCGCGTCACTGTAAGCAGGGGGTAAGTGCTTTGGGCAAGGCCTTTCCGTCGCGCTCGGGCGCGGTGGCGCGAAGTCGCCCATGCCTCGCGACTGGCGGCGCGCCCCGCGGACCCCCGCCGCTCCAAGGGGAACCCTGTGTTTCTTTTGTGGTCGAACTGTGAGATTCATGATCATGCGACGATCAGGGTTGGCCGGTTTTCGATCATGGCCGGAATTTCCGAAATCGGGCACGAAGTGCCGTGTTCGGGAGGGCTTCGGCGCCTAGGCTGCCGCGCATGTGCGGAATCGTGGGATACGTGGGGTCGCAGTCGGCGCTCGATGTGGTGATGGCCGGACTGAAGCGGCTGGAGTACCGGGGGTACGACTCGGCGGGCGTCGCCGTGCTCGCCGACGGCGGGCTGGCGGCGGCCAAGAAGGCCGGGAAACTCGTCAATCTGGAGAAGGAACTGGTCGACCGGCCGCTGCCGGCGGGGTCGACCGGCATCGGGCACACGCGCTGGGCCACGCACGGCGGGCCGACGGACGCCAACGCCCACCCGCATCTCGACAACGCGGGCCGGGTCGCCGTCGTCCACAACGGCATCATCGAGAACTTCGCCTGTCTGCGGGCCGAGCTGACCGAGCGCGGGCACGACCTCGCCTCCGACACGGACACCGAGGTGGTCGCGCATCTGCTGGCCGAGGAGTTCTCGGCGTGCGCGGACCTCGCGGAGGCGATGCGGCAGGTGTGCCGGCGCCTGGAGGGCGCGTTCACCCTGGTCGCCGTACACGCGGACGAGCCGGACGTGGTCGTCGGCGCGCGGCGGAACTCGCCGCTCGTGGTGGGGGTGGGGGAAGGTGAGGCCTTCCTCGCCTCCGACGTCGCCGCGTTCATCGCCCACACGCGGTCCGCGATCGAGCTGGGCCAGGACCAGGTGGTCGAGCTGCGCCGCGACGGCGTGACGGTCACCGGTTTCGACGGCGCCCCGGCCGAGGTCCGCTCCTACCACGTCGACTGGGACGCCTCCGCCGCCGAGAAGGGCGGCTACGACTACTTCATGCTCAAGGAGATCGCCGAGCAGCCGAAGGCGGTCGCGGACACGCTGCTCGGCCGGATCGACGTGGGCGGCCTGCTCACGCTGGACGAGGTCCGGATCCCGACCCACGAACTCCGCGAGATCGACAAGGTCGTCATCGTCGCCTGCGGTACGGCCTTCCACGCCGGGCTGATCGCCAAGTACGCCATCGAGCACTGGACGCGTATCCCGTGCGAGGTGGAGCTGGCGAGCGAGTTCCGCTACCGGGACCCGATCCTGGGCGCGCGGTCCCTGGTCATCGCCATCTCGCAGTCCGGCGAGACGATGGACACGCTGATGGCGCTGCGGCACGCGAGGGAGCAGGGCTCGAAGGTGCTGGCCATCTGCAACACCAACGGTTCGACGATCCCCCGTGAGTCGGACGCGGTGCTGTACACGCACGCCGGCCCCGAGGTCGCCGTGGCGTCGACGAAGGCGTTCCTGACGCAGCTGGTGGCGTGCTACCTGGTCGCCCTGTATCTCGGCCAGGTGCGGGGCACCAAGTGGGGCGACGAGATCCAGGCCGTCATCCGCGACCTCTCGCAGATCTCCGGCGAGGTCGAACGGGTGCTGGAAACCATGGAGCCGGTACGGGAGTTGGCCCGATCGGTGGCCGCCAAGAACACCGTGCTCTTCCTGGGACGCCACGTCGGCTACCCGGTCGCTCTCGAAGGCGCCCTGAAACTCAAGGAGTTGGCGTACATGCACGCCGAGGGCTTCGCGGCGGGGGAGTTGAAGCACGGGCCGATCGCACTGATCGAGGAGGGCATGCCGGTGGTGGTCGTCGTGCCCTCCCCACGCGGCCGTTCCGTCCTCCACGACAAGATCGTGTCCAACATCCAGGAGATCCGGGCCCGGGGTGCGATGACCATCGTGATCGCGGAGGAGGGCGACGAGACGGTCGTCCCCTACGCCGACCACCTGATCCGGATCCCGGCCACCCCGACGCTGCTGCAACCCCTCGTCGCCACCGTCCCGTTGCAGGTCTTCGCCTGCGAACTGGCCACGGCCCGCGGCAACGAGGTGGACCAGCCGCGGAACCTGGCGAAGTCCGTGACGGTGGAGTGAGCGGCCTCCGGCCGACTGCCCTGACGTCGGCGGGACTTATCCCGCCTTCTGCATCGCACTGTCCAGGTGGGTGATGACCGCCGCCACGTCGTCGCTCTCCGTGTGGCGGATCAGTTCCAGGGCCGGGCGGACCAGGGCGCCCGGGCGGGCTATCAGGCGGGCGAGTACGGCGGCGCGGATGTCGAGGCGGTCGATGGTCGCCTCGCGTTCCGCTTCGGTCTGGCCGGCGAGCAGGACGGTGTTGTGCCACGCCTCCGCGCGGGACTGGACGATGCTGAAGTCGAGGATCTGCTCGTCGGTGCGGCCGCCGACCCGGTCCAGCAGGGACAGGAGCGGTGACAGGGCGTCCACCGAGTCCTGCACCGCCAGGACCACCCGCGCGAGGATGTCGTTGATCAGCAGGTAGTCGTGCTGGAGGGCGTGGATGTCCGCGCCGGGGCCGGTCCGCGCGGCGGCGACGGCGAGGTCCAGGTTGATGTGGGCGTTCACGCCGAGGATCAGGTGCTGGACGATGACGGTGTCGCGGTCGTCCAGCAGCCCGAACGTCTCGCGCCAGCAGCGCGGTCCGCTCCGGTCGCGCAGCCAGGCGTCGTGCGCCTCGAAGTAGCGGTTGCCGAAGAGCGTGTCGAAGCGGTCCATCCGTGGGCCGTCCTCGAACCGCCCCTCGTGGATGGCCTTGCGGATCTCGACGGTCACCTGCCTGTACAGGGCCGCGAAGTATCCGATCCGGTCTCCCGTGCGGGTCGCCTCCCGCACGATCTCCGCGAGCCCGTCCACCACTTCGTCGATGTTCTGTGCAGCCATGCCCAACTCCCGTTGCCGGAGCCACAGTTCGGACTGCCCAGTCTCACCGATACCGGCCGCTCCGGTACGGCTCACACGCACATGCGTGCTTCACCCCGCCCGCCACCGCTGCTCCGCGCCCCCGGTCAGCGGCACCAGCGAAACCCCGTCACCGTCCCCCGGCGTCATCCCCGTCAGGATCGCGATCGCCGGGCGGATCACTCCGTCACTGTCCACCGTGAACCTCAGGTTGTCTCCGTGACTCCCGTCCACCGAATCGCACTCCCAGATACCGACCCCCTTGTCCACGGACCCCCGGCTGTCCAGGCACAGGTCGGAGTCGGCGGACGACTGCACCACCCCGCGGGTCGCGTCCACGCGCCACAGCTGGGTGCCGGACGAGGTGCAGGGGGCCGTGATCGCGTCCGTGCCCTCCGTCAGGTCGCCGTTCCTGATGTCCAGGCACCGGCCCGTGGAGACGTTCACGATGCGGGCGTAGGTGCCGTCGGGTGCGTGGGCGGCGGGAGAAGGAGAGGGGGTGGGGCTCGCCGAGTGTGTCGGCTTCGAACTCCGCGTCGGGGACGGCGACTTGGAGGGTGACGGTGACGGCGTCACCGGGACCGTCGCGGTCACCGTCACCTCCGTCGGGGTCGACGGGATCGCCACCGTGGCCGCCGCCGCGCCCGGACGCGGTGCGTCGCCCGGCCGCAGCAGGAAGAACAGCAGCGGCACCAAGGCCACGCCCAGCGCCGCCGAGGCCAGCACCAGCCGGCGCGCGGGCGACCAGGTCGAGGGCGCCCAAGTCGCCGTAGTCCCAAGGGCGTTGCTCCTGACCTCGGCGCGGTCCCGCAGCGCGTACGACGCCCCCGCCCACGGCAGCAACCCCTCCGCCAGCGTCGCCCGCGGAGCGTCCCGCAGCGCCGTCAGTTCCTCGTACGCGCCCGTGCAGTGGGCGCAGTGGGCCATGTGGGCGTGCAGGTCGGCGCTGTCGCGGGGGTTGTCGGGGCGTACCGACTCCTCGATCAGGCGCCGGAAGTCACCGCAGCGCGGGTCGTCGGAGGCGGCCAGGCGGGACTTCAGGCAGGCCTGGGCCATGGCCCGCACGGCTCGTTCGGTGCCGTGGACGACGTCCTCGTGGGTGAGGCCGAGGAGAGCGGCGGTCACGGTTTCCGGTTCCCGCTCGACGACGCCGTACCAGACCAGGCCCTGGGTGCGGGCGGGGAGGGACTGGAAGGCCGGGAGCATGGTGGGTGTCGGGGCCGCCGTGTTCAGGAGCAGGAGGAGGCCGGAGTCCAGGCCGGCCGAGCGGTCGTCCAGGGACCACGAAGTGGCCACCCGCCCTGTCAGCAGCAGGAGTTGGTGCCGCCAGGGGACTCCCGGTTCCACCCCGCGTGCCGTCTCGCGGGCCGCGAGGGTGAACGTCTGCGCCGCCAGTTGCCGTGCCGCCGACTCGCCGGTGGTGCAGAGGCGGGCGTAGGACAGCACGGAGGGCTGGTGCCGGGTGCGGAGTTCCTGGAGCGCCGGATAGACCGTGGACGGGCCGGCGCGCAGCAGTTCCGTGAGCCGCGCGTCGGAGGCGTCGGCGGGTGCGCCGCCGTACTCCTCGGAGCGAACCATTCACCCGCCTCCTCGCGCCCGTCCTGACGGACCGGCCAGTTTGTCGGGTGACCATAGTGGTGGAAGAGGACCGGTGGGGAAAGAGGTTTCTGTGGGTAACCCGGTCGCGCCGGGGCGGGGAACGCCTGAGCGCGGCGCACGCACACGCGCGCCGCGCTCAGTGGCGGGCAGGACAGGGCGGGGAGAGGGTCACTCCTCGACCGTCAGTCCCTTTCGCAGCTTCACCAGCGTCCGCGACAGCAGCCGGGACACATGCATCTGCGAGATGCCCAGTTCGTCGCCGATCTCCGACTGCGTCATGTTGGCGACGAAGCGCAGGGAGAGGATCTGCCGGTCCCGGTGCGGGAGTTCGGCGATCAGCGGCTTCAACGACTCGACGTACTCGATGCCTTCGAGCCCGTGGTCCTCGTAGCCGATACGGTCCGCGAGCGCGCCCTCGGAGTCGTCCTCCTCCGGCTGGGCGTCAAGTGAGCTGGCCGTATAGGCATTTGACGCCGCCATGCCCTCGACGACCTCGTCGCGGGAGAGCTTCAGGCGCTCCGCCAGCTCGGCCACGGTGGGGGCGCGGTCGAGTTGCTGGGCCAGTTCGTCGCCGGCCTTGGCCAGGTCGAGCCGGAGTTCCTGCAGCCGGCGCGGGACGCGCACCGACCAGGAGGTGTCGCGGAAGAAGCGCTTGATCTCACCGACGATGGTGGGCATCGCGAAGGTGGGGAACTCGACGCCGCGGCTGAGCTCGAAGCGGTCGATCGCCTTGATCAGGCCGATGGTGCCGACCTGGATGATGTCCTCCATCGGCTCGCTGCGCGAGCGGAAGCGGGAGGCGGCGAACTTGACCAGCGCGAGGTTGAGCTCGACGAGCGTGTTGCGGACGTACGAGTACGCGTACGTCCCTTCTTCGAGGGACTCCAGCCGCTCGAAGAGAGTCTTGGAGAGGGCCCGTGCGTCGACGGCGCCGATCTCGTCGTACGGGGGGATCTCGGGGAGCCCCTCGATGATGGGATTGGGATCCAGTTGTGCCGGTGGGGGTGTCGACGTCGCTGTCGGGGTAGGCGATGCGTCGAGCCGGGGTGACATGGTGTCCTCCATCGTTCTCGGCATATGGCTGCCGAAGCCGGTGCGTGCACTGCGGAGTGCGGCGCCTCCAAAGCCGGTCGTGTCGGTCGGGTCGATTGGTCGTAATCGCATGTCCAAAAACTTGTCTCTACTAGCCCTACCCGGTTTCCGGAGCCCGCCGCAAGTGCGCTGTGTACCCATATGTCCAGTTGTGGGCGGTTGTTCGGGTGTCGGAGAGTGTGAGGAAGGCGTAGTGTTCCAGGGCGAACGTCAACAGCCACGACCTCGGGAGAGAGAGACGGCATGGACCGCGGGACGGTCGGCAGCGCACAGTCTGGCCGGCTTCTGGTCGAGGTGCGGAAACAGGGCCTCAGCGCCGTCGTGACACCGGCAGGTGAGTTGGATCACCACACCGCCGATCTGTTGCGCGAACCGCTGGACGACCTGCTCGCCCATGGGTACGCACGGCTCGTCGTGGACTGCTCACGCCTGGAGTTCTGCGACTCCACGGGCCTGAACGTACTGCTCGGCGCGCGCCTGAAGGCGGAAGCCGCGGACGGCGGAGTGCACCTCGCGGGGATGAAGCCCGCGGTGGCTCGCGTATTCGAGATCACGGGGGCGGATGCGGTCTTCACCCTCCACGACACCCTTGAGGCTGCTCTCGCCGACGAATAAGGGGTGTTTTGCCGGTTCGCCCGGGCAGGAGAACATCTGAACCTGTCGGCGACGGAAGCGACGAAAACCGCCATGGCCCACGTACTACTGACTGTTGAACACGTACCGACTCGTGACTCGTGAACCGGTGAATCGGTGAGGTGAAGCGCTGATGAGCACCACCCGGCCCTACCCGCCGGGCGACCGCCCGGAGCCCGGTGGCGCTACGGGGGCGCCCGCGGGGGGCGCTTCCGTGCCGTCCGCCGGGGACGACACCGAGCCGGCCGTCGGCCGGCACACCCGCAGACTCAGCTTCGCGGGTGAGAGCGGGGTCGTCCCACTCGCCCGCGACTTCGCCCGCCAGGCCCTCTACGCCTGGGGCTGGCTCCCCGCCGAGGGCGCCGACCGGCGCGCCGCCGCCGAGGACGTGCTCCTCGTCGTCTCCGAGCTGGTCACCAACGCCTGTCTGCACGCCGAAGGACCGGACGAGATGTGGATCACCTGCGAGAACAAGGTGATCCGGGTCGAGGTCTCCGACCGCGGCGCCGGCCAGCCCGCCCCCAGAACCCCGCACCGCGCCGGCCGCCCCGGTGGCCACGGCATGTTCATCGTGCAGCGGCTGTGCCTGGACTGGGGGGTCGTACGGACTCCGGGGGTCACCGGAAAGACCGTGTGGGCGGAGCTGGGAGCACCGGCCTAGCGCGGTCCGCGGGCCCGCAAGCAAATCGTTTCCCCGAAAACTGACGCACGCCGGACCGTCATAACTCCGGCGTGCGCTTTGCCTTCCCTCCTCACGACCCCGGGCGTACCTTGACGGCCGATCTGATGTGCCGTCAGGAATGAGGGGACCGTGTCGTACCAGAAACGAACCGCAGCGCTCGCGTCCGTCGCGGCCCTGGCCGGCTCGGCGGTATTCATGGCCGCCCCCGCAGCCCGGGCCGACGTGGTCGACGTCAACTACAAGTGCCAGACACCGATCGGCGTCAAGACCGCCGTCTCGCCCATCGACATCAAGGGCGTCAAGAGCGGCAGCGGCTACAAGCTCACCATGTCCTGGCAGAAGGGCGTCTCCTCCAGCCCCGTCGAACTCGGCAAGGGCGCGATGAGCCCGAGCGCCACCATCAAGGTGGGCGGCGCCGACAGCGGCACCGTCTCCGTGTCGGGCCCCGCCAACGCCGCCGCGATCCCCGCCAACACCCCCATAAAAATCAACGACTTGACGGGCACGTACACCCCGAAGGCCGGCGGCAAGGTCACGTTCACGGCGGCCGTCCTCACCATCAAGGCCCTCGGTACGACGACCACGTGCACCCCCACCAACAGCCCCGGCCCGTCCCTCACGCTGGACGTCACGGCGGCGGGCGGATCGTCGGGATCCAGCGGCTCGACGGGCAGCGGCACCGGTACGGACTCCGGCGGCACGCTCCCCAAGACCGGCCCCGACGACTCGTTCATCGCCCTCGGCACGCTCGGCGGCACCGTGCTGCTCGCGGGCGCGGCGGGCACCCTGTGGCTGACCCGGCGCAACCAGACGGCCCGCGCCCGCCGTTGACAGCCCCCGCACGTCCGCCGTGGAGCCGCCCATGCTGTCGACCGCCCGCGTCCTGTGCCTGTCCCTCCTCGCCGTGCTGACGGCCGCGCCCACCGCGACGGCCGCCGACGGCTGGTCCCTCGCGCCCGCGGGCGGCGGACGCCCGGCCTGCTACGCCGAGGGAGAGCCCGGTACGACCCTTCAGGACACGGTGTCCGTGACCAACCCCACCAGCCGCCCGGTCACCGTACGACTGCGCGGCACGGGCGTGCCGATCACCTTCGCCGCAACGGCGGTTCGGGTCCCCGCGCGCACCCGCGCCGACATCCCGTTCACGGTGAACGTCCCCGCCACCGCCGCACCCGGCGACCGCACCGGCACGATCGCGGCCCGCGACAGGGACGGCCGGGAGGCGACGGTACGACTCCAACTCCACGTCAAGGGACCGGAGTTGTCCGCCCTCACCGTCGAACACCTAGCGGTCCGCGGCGACCGCATCACCTACGACCTGGTCAACCGCGGCACCACACCCCTCACCCCGAGCCTCGCCGTCCACGCCACCGGCGTCCTCGGCACCCACCTCGACCGCGCCCCGCGCACCCTCCCCGTCCGACTCCCGCCCGGCCGCCGCCTGAAACTCACCGAACCCTGGCACCACCCCGCCCTCGACGCGGTCGACCTCCGCCTCACGGTCACGGCACCGGGCGGCGCCCACGACACGGCGGAGACATCGGCACGCTTCGTGCCATGGGGCGCGGCGGCGGGGACCGCGGGTGCGGCCCTGACGGCCGGGGGTGCGCTGTTTCTCGTACGACGCGGGCGGCGCCGTAGGGACGACGACGGTCGCGCGGCCGAAGGTCCGCGTACGGAAGCCGAGTTGACGGGAGCGGTGATGTGAGCGGCAAGGTGCGGATCTCGGCGCTGGTGGCGGTGCTCGCGCTGCTTCTGCTGCCGCTTGCGGGGGCGACACCGGTCGCGGCGGCCGGCGGACCGAAGGTGACGCTCTCCAAGTCGCAGGCGGGGACGGGCGGTTCGATCACCGTCTCCGGCAGCGGCTGGCGGACGCACGCCCTGGTGATGGTGCTGATCTGCGGGCAGGCCACGCCCGCGCGCGGGGTGGTCGGCGGCACCAACTCCTGTGCCAACGCGGACGGTCGGGCCGTCACGACCGACGCCAAGGGCGTCTTCAGCAAGAAACTGCCGGTTTCCGAACCGCCGGTGCCCTGTCCGTGCGTGGTGCATGTGGCGACGGTGACGGGCGCGAGCGCGTCGGCGGACGCCGTCTTCCAGGTGGCGGGCCACGCGGTCGAACCACTGCCCGCGGAGCCGTCGACCGGACGGCTGTCGGTCCTCTCCGACACCCGGCTGGACGGTTCCAGCGGACTGCTGACCTGGTTCGGGGCACCGGCGTCCCGCACGCTCGTCTTCACCGTCGGCAACGCCGGCTCGTCCCCCGTCAAGAACCCCGTGTTCCAAGTCGGCACCTCCCACGGGGTGTTCGCGCCGCAGTGGGACGACCAGCAGTTCAGCGGCACGATCGCGCCCGGCGGCAAGGCGGAGATCAAACTCCCGGTCGAACTGTCGGCCGGGGCGCACGGCGACTACAGCGTCTCCCTCAAGTACGGCGGCCGGGTGCTCGCCGAGGAGCCGTGGGGCGTGGGCCGCCCCTGGGGCGTGACCCTGTTCTGGATCCTGCTCTGCGTGGTCGTACCGGCGGCGGTGTTCCGCGTCGGCATGGCTGTCGTGGACCGGCTACGGCCGCGCAAGGCGGGCCGCAGCAAGGGCCCGGCCCGGCACCGGGGCCTGCGCCTGCCCGGACAACTCGCCCTGCGCCTGCCGAAGTCCGGCACGCCCGCACCGACCACGACCCCCGTGAACTCGACCCTGCCGTGGTTCACCCCGGACTCCGATCCGGGCACGGCCGGCCGGCTCTCCGCACCGCACGACGACAGCCCGACGAGTCCAACGACTCCCACCAGGAAGGGACTTCAGTGAGAAAGCGAAGGAGAGTCATACCGGCCGGCGGACGGAGGGCGGGTGCGGCGGCCACCGCGTTGATCCTCGGCGGCGCGGGCGTCCTGCTCGGCATGAGCGCCGGGTCCGCGCAGGCCGCCGAGGTGTCCTACGCCACCCACTGTGTGCCGCCCGCGGGCATCGACCCCGTCGACGGCACCACCAAGGTCGAGATCACCGCGCCCGCCACGGCACACGTCGGCGACACGGTCGACGTCGTGTGGAAGTTCAAGCAGGCCGCGTCCAAGAACCCCAACATCATCGATCTGCCGGCCAACTCCGTTCAGCCGTCGGGGACGCTGAAGGCGGGAGGCGCGCAGACCGCCGACATCGCGATGGTGGGCCCGCGCGAGAACCCGGCGATCCCCAAGGGCGGCGCGATGACGCTGTCCGACATGAAGGGCACCCTGAAACTCACCACGGCCGGCGAGGTGACGCTGACACCGGGCGCTTACACGGTCAACGCGTTCGGGACGGACACCAAGTGCGCGCCGACGGTGACGGTCCCGACGTCGGCGACGATCGATGTGACGGCGGGGGACGGCGGTTCGGCCAGCACGACACCGACCCCGACGGACTCGACGTCGGTATCGGCATCGGCGTCGGCATCGGAGTCCGCGTCCGAATCCGCCTCCGAGTCGGCCTCCGAGTCGGCCTCCGAGTCCGCGTCGAGCAGCCCCAGCGACGGCACCGGCAGTGGCCAGACCGACTTCACCGGCAAAGAGGTCTCCGTCCCCTACGCGTGCAAGACGCCGATCGGTGACAAGAGCGCGACCTCGCCCGTGCAGATCAACGCCAAGAAGGACGGCGGGAGTTACGACCTCACCGTGCAGTTCAACGGCTCTGTGATGGACAGCCCCGCCGACATCCCGGCGAACTCCGTCAGCCCCTCGATGGAGGTGGTCCTCGGCGGCGCGGACAAGGGCACCGTGCATGTGGAGGGACCGATGAACTCCTCTGCCATCAAGTCCGGCTCCCCGATCGAGATCCCCGACCTGACAGGAACGTACAAGCCCGGCGCGAGCGGTACGTCGACGCTTGCTCCCGGGGTTCTGACGGTCAAGGCCCTCGGCACGACGACCACCTGCACGCCGACCAAGTCCGAGGTCTCTCTGACCCTGGACACCACGGAGCAGGCGAGCGGTGCGTCCGGCAGTACGTCGTCGTCATCCGGGGGTGCGTCGACGTCGACCTCGGGCGGGCTCGCGGAGACCGGCTCCGACAGCCATGGCGGTCTCAAGGCGCTCGGCCTGGTGTCCGGTACGGCGATTCTGTTGGGTGTCGGGGTGTTTACGTTCCTGCCGGGGCGGAGGCGGCTGCGATAGACAAGTGCGGGTTGGCCACTCGCTTCTTTGCCAGTGTCGGGCTTCCGCGGACCGAGTAAAGGGCGCTGCGCTTCGCTCCGCGTCGCCTGCGGCGATGGCCCTGCGGGCCACCCTTGACTAGGTCCG
>NZ_JBHYWD010000031.1:89348-107632 GCF_042751305.1 Streptomyces hokutonensis | reverse complement strand
CGCGAGTGGGCGTTGGCCGGGAACACTTTCAGAGTGAAGAGCGACAGGACGTCGCAACGAGACGGTATTAACCTGTCACCCCAGCTCAACGCCCCTTCCTCCCTACTTGGCCGCTCATCCCTCGTCCGCTCGGTGAAAGCGCGAGGCTAATACTCCAGCCGTAAATCGCGATCTTCACGTTCGAGCGGCTTGCCGCCGGTAGTGGCTGGACTGGGATCGGGCCTGGTGGCGGCGTCGCCAGTCGGACCAGCGGAGCCGGTGGACCGGGTCAAAGGCGGGCCGGATGACGAGCGTGATGAACAGCCGTTGGATCTCGTTGCAGGTGAGCGGTACGAGGGCGTCTGGTGCGGGATCGCGGTCGGCTTCGTTCGCGCGGACGACGGCGAGGAAGGCGTGGGCGAGCATGGGCAGGGTGACCCAGCGAGACCAGGACGGGTAGCGGCGGACCTGGTGCTCGTCCAAGGCCGCCACGCCCTTGCCCTGGAAAAACTCCTCGACCCGCCACCTTGATCCAGCGACGCGCACCAGGGTGGTTAGCGGCACTGCGGCGGCCTGCGAGTAGCAGTGGTAGTACGCGAGTTCGCCGGTACTGCGGTTGCGGCGGATCAGCAACTGCCGGCTTCCGGGCCGGAGGTCGGTGAGGTCGATGACGGCCCAGTCGCAGAAGCGGTGGCCCTTGGCTCCGCTCCCTGCGGAAAGCTTCTGCCAGGCCCTCTTGGGCACCTTCCTGTCCGGCGTGTCCGCGCGGAACTTCCCGTCGCCTGCGGTGACTTCGTGCGAGCAGGCCACCGCGAGGACGTAGCCAGTGCCGCGTTCTTCCAGCGCGGCGCGTAGCGTCGGGTTGCCGCCGTGGACCTCGTCTCCCGCGACCCAGGCGGCCCGGTGGCCGGCGTCCAGGAATCGGGTGACCATGCGGGCGGCAAGCTGCGGTTTGGTCGCGAATTCGCTCTTGCCACCGAGTCCGACGGCCCGGCAGCGGTCGGGGTCCGAGGTCCCGGAAAGCGGAACGTACGGTTCCCGGTCTATCGCGGCGTGGTTCCCGGTCCACCGCGGTGTGTCCGCGGCGGCCGTGTAGACGAGATGGACGGCGACCTGCGCGTTCTCGATCCTGCCCGCGGTGCCGGTGTACTGGTGCCGGACACCGACGGTGTCGGGGCCCTTCTTCACGTCGCCGGTCTCGTCGACCACCAGAACCGCCTGATCGTCCCGCAGATGCTCCACCACGTAGGCCCGCACGTCGTCGCGGACCTGGTCGGCGTCCCACTTGGGCCGCCCGAGCAGGTGCTGCATGCCGTCCGGGGTGCTCTCTCCGGCCCACTCTGCCCGTGGACGCCGTCCTGGTCGCTCGATCCGGTCAGAACTGGATCTCGTCCGACGGCGTCCAGCTGATCGGGTAGTTGACGATCGGCCGGACGAACGTCGCGCCGGCCGCCTCCAACTCCTCGGCCGCGATGACGACCATCTCTTTCAGGTGGCTCATCTGCTGCGCGTGTTCCTCGGTGTCCCAGATGCTGACGTGCACCATCGAGCCCTGCGGCGAGATGGCCACGTAGTAGTGGACGAGGCCCGGCAACTGCTGGATGGCCGGGGTCAGGTACTCCGAGGAGCTCTTGTTCGCGGCGTCGACCTCGGCGAACCGGCCCGGGTCGAAGGTGGCGAGCGATATCCGGACAGACGTGGTCGCGGGCAGCCGCTCAGTCATGGCGAGTCCCTCCCCTGGATGAATTACGTTCCGATGCCATATCATAATGTAATGACTGATCCACACGTCAAGGCAGGCCGTCCGCGGAACCCCGACCTGGACCGGGCGCTCCTGGCCGCCGCCGCCCGCCAGCTCGGCGAACTCGGCTACGCCCGCATGTCATTGGATTCCGTGGCGACCGCCGCGGGCACCACCGTGCCCAGCCTCCGGCGCCGATACCGCACCAAGGCCGAGTTGGTCGCCGCGGTGATCGGTTCAGTGCGGGTCGAGGAGCCGCCCTGTGCCGCTCCGACCCCACGTGCCCATGTCCTGGCGATCCTGGAGAACTTCCACAGCAACCTGCGGGCCGTCCCTGCGATGTCGATCCTCGGCTCACTGCTCGCCGAGGAGGAACGGCACCCCGAACTGCTCGATCTGTTCAAACAGCGCATCGTCGAGTCGCGACGGACGCTGCTACGGCAGGCGTTGGCTGCCGGCAGTCTGCCCGACTCCGCCGATCTCGACGCGATCGTCAGCATGCTGATCGGCTCGTTCTACGGCCGCTACGTCACCGCTGACGGGATTCCCGACGACTGGCCGGAACGGGTGCTGAGCGTGGTGTGGCCACCCGCCACCGGTCCGGGTGCAGGCTGACGCGGCCCGCAGGCGTTCGAGGCGAGGTTGGGCAGTCGCGTCATGAAGGCCGTGGCACGCCGAAAGAGCGGACCAGCCATAGGAGGGCGGAGCTCAGCGAGATAAGGGACGCCCTCCGTCTCGGTGAACTCGGGTAGACGGAGAAGGAGCCGACGCCCGCGACGGCGTGGTCGATCTCGGGCGAGATGATCGACGCTGGCCACCAGCTGCCTCGGCGCCCCTCACCACCGAGATCACGATCTACGGCTGGAGTACGTTTGACCTGCCCGACACGAATGCGAACGTGGAGGCGTTCGGCCGTCCGTCGCGCTTCGGGTGTGGTGAACAGGACGTCGGCTACCCGCAGTTGCGCATGGTCGGTCTGGTGGAGTGCGGCACCCACGCTGTCTTCGACGCTGCGACCGCAGCTCTGCGCACCTGAGAGCAGGCTCTGGCCCGGGCGGTCCTGGTGTCCCTGCGGCCGGGGATACTAAGACCGTGTCCTACGTGGTGAGGCGGACGAGGCGTTCATAGCAGCAGAGGGCGGCGGCGAGTCCGAGAAAGGCCAGGTAGTTGCGGGGATGTCGCTCGTAGCGGGAACTGAGTCTGCGGTAGCCGGAAAGCCACGACATCACGCGCTCGATCACCCACCTGCGGCGCCCCAACCGTTTGCTGGACTCGATGCCTTTTCGCGCGATCCGGACTCCGATGCGCTTGCCGCGCAGCCATTTCCGCAGGCTGGCGTGGTCGTAGGCTTTGTCGGCGTGGAGGCGCTGGGGCTTGGAGTACCGGCCTCGGTGAGGGTCGTGTCTCGTTTGGTGACCCTCGACCATGGGCTTCAGTCCTTCGCTGCCGTGGACGTTGCCGGCCGAGATGCCGACGAGGAGGGGCAGTCCGTTCGCGTCCGACAGGACGTGCATCTTTGAACTCGGCCTACCCCGGTCCACGGGGCTCGGACCTGTGTGTTCGCCGCCTTTTTTAGCGCGGACGTGGGCGGTGTCGAGGACGGCGCGGGTGACGTCGATGAGGCCGGCGTCGTCGAGGCGGTGCAGCACGGCTTCGTGCAGGCGGCCCCAGACGCCGGCTCTCGACCAGATCAGGAACCGGCGATGAGCGGTCGACTTCGATATCCCGAAGCACGGCGGCAACGCTCGCCAGGCGCAGCCGCTGACCAGGACGTAGACGATGGCCGCGAACAGCGTCTCATCAGGAGTGTCCTGCGTTCCGCCGCCCTGCGGCCGCACCCTCGACGGCGGGATCAGCGGCTTCGCGATCTCCCACAGCTCGTCCGGAACAATCCAACTCCACGTACCCCGCCCCATGACCAGTCCAACGAATGATCACCACGTAGGACACGGTCTTAGGCTCGTCGACGCCCCAGTGCTGGCCGCGGAGGGCGAGAAGCTCCCGCTGCCGTCCATCGTCGTGATCGAGATCAAACGACCGATGCGTAACGACGCGTCGGAGGGCAAAGATCCGATCCAGCAATGCCTTGAGTATGTGAATCGCGTGCGTGCCGGCGGCGTGAAGACCGCATCGGGGCGGCCGATCCCCGCGACGCCGGAGCCACCCGCTTTCTGCTACGTCATCGCCGATCTCACGTCGACGATGGAGAATAGATGCAAGTACGCAGGCTTGCGTCCCACCCGCGACGGAATGGGCTACTTCGGTTTCAATGAGCCTCTTTCATCCTGAATAGTCGCAGGTCATGAGTGTGTGGATGGCTTGGACGGTGCGGCTGATGCGGCGGGTGGAGCAGCGTGCTCTGCGCATGATGCGCCAGGACTTGAGCCGGGCGAAGGCGCGTTCGCCGGGGGCCCGGAGCCGGGCGTGGTCGCGGTTGAACTGCTGGTAGTGCTCGGGCTGTTCGCTGTGGTGGTAGTACGGGGTGCGGAATGTGGCGCCGGCGCCCTGGTAGGCGGGGTCCGCCAGCACGAGGATCTGCCGGGTCAGGCAGGCCTGGACGATGCCGTGGGCGCGGGCCGAGGTCAGGTCGTGCGTGCGACCGGGTGTCGCGCGGGAGAACCACAGCGGTGTGCCGTCAGGGCGGGCGATGACCTGCACGTTCATGCCGTGCTTCTTGTGTTTCTGCGAGTAGTACGGCTGATCGGCGCGGACGCGGTCGGTGGGGATCAGCGTGCCGTCAACGATGACGTGGTCGCCCTCACCAAGGCCGGTGAGGGCTTCATGGAGGCCTGGGGCCCAGGAAGCCAGCACCTCCAGGGCTTCGTCCACGTAGCGCCAGGCGGTGGCCTGCGATATCGCGAACCCGGCGCCGAGCTGGGCGAACGTCTCGTTCTTGCGCAGGTGGACCAGCGTGAGCAGTGCCTGGTCGAAGCAGCGGAGCTTGCGCCAGCGGGTGTTACGTGCGCGGCGGTGCTCGTACAGCAGCCAGGCGACGTGCTCAACGAGCTCGTGCGGGACGTCGAGCGTGGCAGGATACGGAACCAACAGGGCCCCTTTGGTCGCCGGTGTGCTGAGTGGAATCACCACGCCAACGACGAGGGGCCCTGCCTCGTCACCACACCCACTGACCAGCCAATTTCACCCGCCAGCACAGGATGAAAGAGGTTCAATGAGTCGTACAAGGCCTACATCGAAGTGAAGAGCTTCGACCGTCTTGTCAACGCAGCCACCGAGCGGAACCGGGCGTTCTTCGACATATTGGAGCTCCCGTTCAGTTGATCGATGGGGCGATTTGAGTTCACGAAGCCTCATCACCGGTGGCCCACCTGGGACTTGCCGATCTACGGGCCGTTCCTGTCCACGCGCATCGGCTCGCCAGCGACCAGGCGTTCAGAGATGTCCTGTGCCTCCGGGAACGTCGACGACGTCAGCCGCAGCCCGGCGCCGTCAAGCGCGGTCGGGACACGCTCCGCCAGTTCCTCGTGGTGTCCGTCCGGAACCTCCGGGTGGTCAGGCCTGTTCGGCCAGCATGGTGAGGTGCTCCGCGATCTGGGCCACACGCGACTCGCGCTCGCTGCGCAAGCCATATGCGCCGGTGAGCGGCACATAATTTCCATCGGAGAGGATCGCGATGGGGAACTCCCACAGGGGACCCGTTGCCGGGAAAGCGCGCACCCGGACCAGGTCGTCCCACGACACGAACCGCGTGCGCCATGTCCCGTGACTGCGAATGCCTTCAGGGGACACCTGGAGCCGTGCCGTGGCGGTCCTCCACGTCAGCAATGCCCAGGCTGCCGCCAGGGCCCCGTACAGCCAGGGCCTGATCACCCCTGGCGAGCCCTGGATACCCCCCAAGCCGATCAGGGCCAGCATCTGAAAGATCAGCAATTGCAACGCTGTTACCCATGGAATCCTGATGGTCTCCCGCACATCCGCTGTGTACCGCCGCAGGCGACCTCCCGCAACAGACCGGACGAACGCTGCTGAGATTGAAGGAGAGCCAGACCCGCATGTCGTGGTCCTGTGAGACGAGGACCCGGCCCTGCGGGGGTGCGCAGGGAATCGCCGCGTCGGTCAGCGCCTGGATGACTTGGTCTCGTAGTTCGGCCGTGCTCCGCTGGTCGACTGCGCGTGTCGAGGCGTGGATCGCGGCACACAGAGCATCGGCGGAGGGGACTGCCGCGCTGACCGAGATGGTGAACGGTCCCAGGGTGACGGCCAGCGGTAGGCTCCACGGCCGGCCCTTGCGCACCGGATCCGCACCCTCACGCCGCAGCGCGATGACCAGCTTGCTCAACTGACGTGGGCTCAGCCCGGTGAACGGGGTTGTCCAAGACGGCTCCGACGCCGTGATCACACCAGCCACCGTAAGATCGTCTCACCTGCCGGGGAGGCAGTTGGCGAGCCAGTCCGCTTGTTCTGCACGATTGACGCCGCCATCGCCATCCACCACGTAGGCCAACGCCTCCACGAAGGTTGAGCCCAGGGGCCACAGCCAGTTCGGCCCCACAGCGACGACGCGCCCGCTTGCCGCGATATACGACCTGAACTGGACCGACCACATACCCAGAGGGCTGTAGTTCTCTGCGTACCGACGCCTCAGCGAGGATGCTTCCTCGGCGCTGTCGATGCAGGCGTCAACGGGCTCAATGTGCAGTGACGAGCCGGGGACGCGGACCGAGGAGCTCTTGATCGTCAGCTCACCGAACTCAGCCCAGACTCCGAGTGCCACGTCGCTGAGCTCGAACCCCGCGTCCGTCAGCTGCTGTCCCCAGCCCGCAGTGGCGATCTTGCGACCTGCTGTCCACCCAGCAAGCCCAAGCGCCTCCAGTACCGACGGATCGCAACCCATCACCGACTCACTGATGCGTTCTATGCGCCCTCCCCGTCCCCTCGATCGCGCATGGTGTCCTGAGTTTGCCGCACATCCCGGCCAGCAGACAGGGCTACCGGTCACGGAAGACACGCAGATCGTTTACGGGACAACGCTGAGGCAGAAATGAAGAGCAGTCGATCAGTTGCTGTGATTCGGGCTGCGCGAGCCTCGGAGCGTTTGACGAGCCGACCGCGCTCGACGCGGGCTCCGGCCCGCAGTGAACGACAGTGCCACCCCAAACACCAGGAGGATATTCGTGACCTTTACCGTCGGCCTCTTCGAACTGTTTGGCATCGCGATCCCGGGAGGAGTGCAGCTTGCGGTCCTCCTTTATGCCCTCGGCCGCCTGCATGTGGTCGACATCGGCGCCCTGGCTACGGCGCCGTCGGCGTTGCTGGTGGTCGGCGCCGTGGTGAGCAGCTATGTACTGGGCACTGTCACCACCCCCCTGAGCGCCGTCCTCGACAAGATCATGCCTCGTCGGCACCAGACTCCCGACGACGCCCGGCGTATTTTCCTTGCCGGCGTTCCCGACGCCCGGGACCGCGCTTTCATGTCCGCGGATCCCAACGTGTTGCTGGCCGCCGCCGAACTGCACAACAAACCGGTCGCCGGCGAGGTAGTACGTATGGAGGCGGTGGGGCTCATGCAACGCAACCTCGCTCTCTCGCTGACCATGGCAACAACCGCTGCGCTGGTCGAATTCGCCGTCGGCCCCCACCGGCTGGTGGCAGCCTGCTGCGTCCTGCTCCTGTCGACGGCCGTCGTCGGCACCATATGGAGAGAGAGGAAGACGCGACACTACCCGTGGCTGAAGACCCTGGAGATCTGCTTCTGGATCCCCGACATAGATACCCCCTTCGCCTCCGACCGCGATCGTCGCTGACTGGCGTGCAGTTGACTGTCCAACGCTCAGCCCGGCACCTGTAGCTCTTGGTCGTCATGGTGGTGTCATGTGGTCGCGGCGGCGGTGATGTTGTTCCAGCGTCGGCGGCAGGCTTGCGCGATGGACTGGTGACGGCGTCGCCAGGCGAACCAGTGCAGGACATGGTCGATGTCGCGAGCGGGACGGTCGTGCGCTGTGTGCGCTTAAGCCCCCAGCCGCTCGGGGGCAAACCGCTCGGGGAAGTCCTCGCGAAGATCCTGCTCGAACTTCCGGCCGATCATCGTGACCAAAGTGGACGTCCCCGTACTGGGTGCCCGGGCCCGGGAGTCCTGCCGCTGAGACGGCAGTTCGGGACTTCCGCGTCGGAAAGATCAGCCAAGGTGTTCCGGACGCTTGACTCGGCGGGCATGCGGCCCGATCCTCGTCCCAAGTATTGCGCGGGTCATGACAACCTCAACGGTCGGTCAACCGCGTCTTCCCGCCGACCGAGGGATGTGGGCCTTGACGCCGCTTCGACGCTCGTACCGCAGACGCAGGCACGCCACCATGCTGTCGCTGCTGCTCCTGGTACTGGCCATGGCCCTCGAGCCCACCCCGAGTTCGGCGGCCGGCAACGACTGGTGGATCCCGACCGCCCGCCCCGCCCCGGACGTTCAGATCAACGTCACCGGCGAACCCTTCACCGGCACCAACTCGGCAGGAGAAGTACAGGGGTTCGTCGACGCGCACAACCACCTCTTCGGCAACGAGGCCTTCGGCGGCCGGCTGATCTGCGGCAAGGTCTTCTCCGAGGCTGGTGTCGCCGACGCCCTGAAGGACTGCCCCGAGCACTACCCCGACGGCAGCCTCGCGCTCTTCGACTACATCACCCACGGGGGCGACGGAAAGCACGACCCGGTCGGCTGGCCGACCTTCAAGGACTGGCCCGCGTACGACTCGATGACCCACCAGGCCGACTACTACGCCTGGGTGGAGCGGGCCTGGCGCGGCGGACAGCGCGTGCTCGTCAACGACCTGGTCACCAACGGCATGATCTGCTCCATCTACCCCTTCAAGGACCGCAGTTGTGACGAGATGACCTCGATCCGGCTGCAGGCGAAGATGACCTACGCGCTCCAGGCGTACATCGACAAGATGTACGGCGGCACCGGCAAGGGCTGGTTCCGGATCGTCACCGACAGCGCGCAGGCGCGGCAGGTCGTCGAGGAGGGCAAACTCGCCGTCGTCCTCGGGGTCGAGACCTCCGAACCCTTCGGCTGCAAGCAGATCCTCGACATCCCACAGTGCAGCAAGCAGGACATCGACAAGGGACTCGACGAGCTCTACGCCCTCGGCGTCCGCTCCATGTTCCTCTGCCACAAGTTCGACAACGCGCTGTGCGGCGTCCGCTTCGACTCCGGCGGCCTCGGAACGGCCATCAACGTCGGCCAGTTCCTGTCCACCGGTACCTTCTGGCAGACCGAGAAGTGCACCGGCCCGCAGCACGACAACCCCATCGGGAGCGCCACGTCCGAGGCGGAGTCGGACCTGCCGGCCGGCGTGGACGTCCCCTCGTACGACTCGAACGCGCAGTGCAACAAGCGTGGCCTCACCGAACTCGGCGAGTATGCCGTGCGCGGCATGATGAAACGCAAGATGATGCTGGAGATCGACCACATGGGTGTCAAGGCCGTCGGCCAGGCGCTGGACATCCTGGAATCGGCGTCCTACCCCGGCGTGATCTCCTCGCACAGCTGGATGGACCTGAACTGGACCGAACGGGTCTACGCCCTCGGCGGCTTCGTCGCCCAGTACATGCACGGCTCCGAGGGCTTCGTCGCGGAAGCCGCCCGGACCAAGGCGCTGCGCGACAAGTACGGCGTGGGCTACGGCTACGGCACCGACTTCAACGGCATCGGCGACCATCCCGCCCCGCGGGGCGCGGACGCAGCGAACAAGGTGACGTACCCCTTCAAGAGCGTCGACGGCGGCTCCGTCATCGACCGGCAGACCTCCGGCGAGCGCACCTTCGACATCAACACCGACGGCGCGGCCCACGCCGGGATGATCCCCGACTGGATCGAGGACATCCGGCAGGTCGGCGGCCAGGACGTGGTGAACGACCTGTTCCGGGGCGCCGAGTCCTACCTGGACACCTGGCGGGCCACCGAACAGCACCAGGCCTCGGTGAACCTTGCCAAGGGGCAGCCGTCGACGGCCAGTTCGTCCGAGTCGAACCCGTTCACCAGCTACCAGCCGGGCCGAGCCGTCGACGGCGACGACGCCACCCGCTGGGCCAGCGACTGGAGCGACGACCAGTGGTGGCAGGTGGACCTGGGCTCCACCCACCTGGTCTCCCGGGTGACCTTGGACTGGGAGCGCGCGTACGGGAAGTCGTATCGCATCGAGCTCTCCACCGACGGCACGAACTGGCAGACCGCCTGGTCCACCACGAGCGGCGACGGCGGCCTGGACACGGCCCGGTTCACCGGGACTCCGGCCCGCTACGTCCGGGTCCACGGCCTCGATCGCGGAACAGACTGGGGGTACTCGCTGTACGAGATCGGGGTCCACAGCGCCTGAGCAGGGGCCGACGGACGGCACGCACGCCGTCCCCCACGCGCGACCGCCCCGACGAGCTCCGTCTCCGCACGGGCGGTCCGTCACGGCCCTCTCCTGGCACGCCTTGCGGAGCGGTCGCGCCGCACCCCGAGCCATTCCGGCGGACCGCGGCGATCTCCACCGGGGAGATCCACAACGATCCGCGGCCGGCCGGCCCCTTCGACAGCGATACGCCGGGGGCGCGGAGGCGTCACGAGGGCCCTCGGTCACCTGGTGCAGGCCGCGAGAACCTTTCCGGCCCGGTGCAGCGCCTCCTGGTGGCCGAAGAGCCCGGACGTGTTGAGGCTGCCCCGAAGCCACCGCGAGGGACCCCCGGTCGGCCGTCGCGGTGCGGGCTGGGGTGGTGGCGTGAGCGACACTCTGACCGTCGGTGTGCTGCTGTTCGACGATGTCGAGGAACTCGACGTGGTCGGCCCGTGGGAGGCTCTCGGATTCCGGGTGTCTCAAATCGCGTCAACTCCATTGTGCGTACTGGCCGTTGGGCCGGAGGCCGGAGTGGTGCGCGGTTCGAAGGGGCTGGGGCTCGTCGCCGACCACGCCGCGACCGATGTGCCGGCGTTCGATGTCCTCGTCCACCCCGGCGGCAACGGCACGCGCGTTCTGGTCAAGGATGCGGCGCACCTGGAGTGGCTGCGACGCCTTCATGCGCAGGGCACCGCGCCGGCGAGCGTGTGCTTCGGTTCGCTGGTGCTCGCCGCCGCCGGTCTGCTGGCGGGCCGCCCGGCGAGCACGCACCGGGACTACCTCGACAGGCTCGCGAAGATCGACCCGTCGGTCGATGTACGGACGCGAGAGTGGTATGTGGACGACGGCGTCGTCGTCACCAGCGCCGGGGTGTCGGCCGGCATCGACATGGCTCTGCATCTGGTCGCACGTTACGCGGGCGCGAGGCGAGCGAGTTGACCCGGGCCGGGATCCATACGAGGCCCCGGAGCCCGTGGCGGGTTCCAGGGCCTGACCGAGGGGTTCAGCGGGTGGCGGGCTCGGCGGCAGCCGGGTCGGCCTCGGCCACCGCCGACCCTGGCAAGAGAAGTCCGTACGCCGACAGTTGTCCAGGACGACATGAATCTCCTGTCCGCGGGCGGTTTCACCGCCTTCTTCAAGAGGCCAGGAAATTCTTGCCGTTCCGACTCGGCTTGCACTCGCCGATCACTTCGCCCGTGCCGACGTTGATCGCGGCGAAGAAGTTCGTGGTGCCGTGCCGGACGTAGTCGTGGGTGCGTTTTTCGGTGGCTGCGAAGGTAACGGGCAGCACCGGCTGAGTCCGGTCCAGGGCCTGGATCTGCGTCCTCTCGTCGATCGAAAGCACGACTGCCCCGCCCGGCGGGGCAGTCGGTAGAGGCCGACGACGTCGGCGACCTTGTCCGCGAACGGCCAGGGACCGGCCCCCTTCGCTATGCCTGTGCTGTGTTTGATCGCAGGTGCTCGCGGAGCCAGTGCTCGGTGTTGCTGACGTGCAGCAGGGCCGCGGCCTGGCTCACCGCGGCGTCGCGGGTGCAGAGGGCGTTGTAGATCGCCTCGTGCTCGGCGAGAGTCCGCCCGGCGGACTGGTCGTCCAACTGGCCCCGCCAGATCCGGGCACGCAGAGTACGGCCCGAGATGCCCTCGAGCAGGGTGAGCAGGCTTTCGTTGCCGGTGGCCGCCACGACCGAGCGGTGGAAGGCGGCGTCATGGATGTTGAGCCGTTCCACGTCGTCGCTCGCGTCCCGCATCGCATCCAAGTGGCCCTTGACTTCAGCCAGTTGGGCGTCGGTGATTCTGGCGGCGGCCAGTCCGGTGGCGAGCGGTTCGAGCAGCCGCCGGACCTCCATGAGATCCAGCAGGGCGCCCGAGTCGCTCTGGAGGAGCTCCACGGCGCTACCGAGCCCCTCGAGCAGCAGGCTGGGCTGGAGACTGGTCACGTAGGTGCCGTCGCCGCGCCGTACCTCGAGCACCCGGGCCACGGCCAGTGTCTTGACCGCCTCGCGGGCGAGGTTGCGGGAGAGACCCAGCTGCGCGGCGAGCTCAGGCTCCGCGGGCAGCTTCGCGCCCGGCGGCAGTGCGCCGGAGCGGATGAGCTCACGGATCTGCCCGATGGCCCTGTCTGTCAGGGACAACGTGAACTCCTTCCGTGAGCACGCGGTGTGGTCCGGTGCACGAGTGACCGGGGCGGCGCGTCGAGTGTGGCGCCGATGATACCGGGGCGGCCACGGAAGGTCCGCCGTCGGTGTGTGCCGCCGCCACCTGGTGCGTGCGGGACGTCGATGAAGCACTTTCCGGCTCGGAAACATTGTATGTTTACCGGTGCGCAAATGTCATAGACAGCCTATATCACCTCAAAAGGGCAGTTGAAATCCTGTTTTCATCCCTGCACGCCCGTTGACATGGCGAGGACACATGGCGGACCTTCTTCCGTAACGATCGGCGCGACGGGTGGTGGCCGTCGAGCCGGTCCCACCTCTCCCGTCTGCCTTCGTCCGTCACAGGGATGGCCCATGCCCAGTTCGATCAACAGACGTCAGTTCCTGGCCGGTGCCACCTGCGTGGCCGCCGCAGCCGTCACGGGGGGAGTGTTCGGCGCCGGCACCGCGCAGGCCGCCCCCAGCACCTACACACCCGCATGGAGTTCGGTGAACCAGCACCCGCCCGCCCCGGAGTGGTTCCAGGACGCCAAGTTCGGCATCTACTTCCACTGGGGTGTCTTCAGCGTCCCCGCGTACGACAGCGAGTGGTACCCCCGCAACATGTACATCGCCGGGAGCAACGCCAACACACACCACATCGCGACCTACGGCGACCCCTCGGTGTGGCCCTACCACAACTTCATCAACGGAGCGAACGACAAGGCGGGCCACTTCACCCAGTTCGCACCCAAACTCAAGTCCGCCGGCGGGAACTTCGACCCCGACGAGTGGGCCCAGCTGTTCGTCGACGCCGGGGCGAAGTTCGCGGGACCCGTCGCGGAACACCACGACGGATTCTCCATGTGGGACTCGCAGGTCAACGAGTGGAACTCGGTCGCCAAGGGCCCCAAGCTCAACCTGCTGAAGCTGTTCACCACGGCGATCCGGGCGAAGAACCTGAAGCTGCTGGTGGCGATGCACCACGCGTACAACTTCAACGGGTACTACGAACACGTGCCCGCCCAGACCGACCCCAGCCTGAAGAAGCTCTACGGACAGCTGGGCTCCACCGCCGAGAACCAGCTCTGGTACGACAAGCTCAAGGAAGTCATCGACCGCGCCCAACCGGACATCCTCTGGGAGGACTTCGACCTGAACAAGGTCGACGAGACCCAGCGCCTGAACTTCCTGTCGTACTACTACAACCAGGCCAACTCCTGGGGCAAAGAGGTCGTCGCCACCTACAAGGACGGCTTCAACAGCCACGGCGAGGTCTTCGACTACGAGCGCGGCGGCCCGGCCGACCTGACCGCGCCCTACTGGCTCACCGACGACAGCATCTCCAGCTCCAGCTGGTGCTACACGCAGGGCATCGGCTACTACAGCACCCAGCAGATGCTGCACTCCCTGATCGACCGGGTCAGCAAGAACGGCAACATGCTGCTGAACATCGCGCCGATGGCCGACGGCACGATCCCCCAGGGTCAGAAGGACGTGCTGCTCGGCATCGGCGACTACCTGAAGCGCTTCGGGGAGTCGATGTACGAGACCCGTGCCTGGACGCAGTACGGCGAGGGCCCCACCCGCATGGGCGGCGGCGCGTTCACCGCCCCGCTCGTCGGCACCGCGCAGGACATCCGCTTCACCCGCAGCAAGGGCAACACGGTGCTGTACGCCACCGTTCTCGGCTGGCCTGGCAGTTCACTGAAGATCAAGACGCTCGGCTCGGACCGCATCAACCTCTCCTCGCTCACGTCGGTGAAGCTGCTCGACTCGACCGCCGGCACCTACATCAACCTCGCCGCACCGACGCAGGACCCCTCCGGACTGACCGTGACGCTGCCCTCCTCGGCGCCGTACACCGCGGGCGCCTACGTCCTCAAGCTCAGCTTCTCCGGCCAGATCCCCCCGCTGCGGCCGGCGGTCGGTGCCGTGGTCTACCAGGACGTCAACTACTCCGCGAACTACGCGGTGCTCGACCCCGGCACCTACACGGCCGAGCAGTTGCAGCTGGCCGGGCTCGACGCCCAGAGCATCTCCTCCCTGAGGCCGGCGGCCGGGAACCAGATCGTCGCCTACAGCGGTGACAACTTCACCGGCACCTCCTGGACCTTCACCGCCGACAACCCCGACCTCAGGGTCACCGGCCAGAACGACCAGATCACGTCCCTGAAGGTGCAATTCAATCCGGCCGTCTACTTCCGCATCACCAACGTCACCGACGGTCTGGCCCTGGACAGCGGGGGAAACGTCGCGTCGGGATCCAACCTCAAGCAGTACACCTGGGACGGCAGCCCCAACCTCCAGTGGCAGCTCGTGGAGGTCGGCGGCGGCTACTACAAGCTGGTCAACCGCACCAACGGCATGGTCGCCGACGGCTGGGGCGCCACGTCCAACGGCTCCCCGGTCCAGCAAGCGGCGTGGAACGGCAGCAACAACCAGCAGTGGACGGTCACCCACCGCGGCGAGGGCATGTGCACCATCGCCAACCGGGCCACCGGCCTCGTCCTGGACGGCGGCGGGAACGTGGCCTCCGGCTCCGTCACCAAGCAGTGGGGCTACGGCAGCAGCACCAACCTGCTGTGGACTTTCACCGCCCAGTGACACGGGCGTGAAGGCGGCGAACCGAGGGACTGCCCGGACGGAGAACCGTCCGGGCAGTCCCTCTCCCACTGTTGCGGCGGTGCGGACGCCGCGGCCTCATTCGAGGGGTCCAGTCACCGGCAAGGCCTCCGTGGACTTCAGGTGCTCCCGCAGCCACTGCTCGGTGCTGTTGACGTGCACCAGGGCCGCGGCATGGCACAGCACGGCGTCACGGGTGGCCAGTGCGGCGTAGATCCCCTCGTGTTCCGCCAGGGTACGGGCCGCCGCGCGGGTGTCCACCAGACCACGCCAGATCCGAGCCCGCAGGGTGCGGCCCGAGATGCCTTCCAGCAGGGTGATCAGCGTTTCGTTGCCGGTGACGTCCACGATGGCGCGGTGGAACGCCACATCGTGCGCGTTGAGACGCTCGACGTCGTCGCGCGCCTCGCGCATGGCGTCCAGATGCCGCTTCACCTCCGCCAGTCTTTCGTCCGAAAGCCTGGCGACGGCCAGGGCGGTGGCGGCGGGCTCGAGCAGACGCCGCACCTCCATGAGGTCCAGTACGGCACCGGGATCGCCCTGGAGCAATTCCACCGCGCCGCCGAGGCCCTCGAGCAGCAGGCTCGGCTGCAGGCTGGTGACATATGTGCCGTCGCCCCGTCTGATCTCCAGCACGCGCGCCACGGACAGCGCCTTCACCGCCTCGCGTGCGAGGTTGCGGGAGAGCCCGAGCTGGGCGGCCAGCTCGGGCTCGGGGGGCAGCTTCGCGCCCGGAGGCAGGACCCCGGAGGCGATGAGTTGGCGGATCTGGGCAATCGCCTTGTCAGTCAGGGACACGGCTGACTCCGCTCGTCGGGTGCGAAGGGGGTTTCGGCGCGGAGGAGCCCTTGGTCGCGCAGGTCGTGCCAGAGCTCCTGGGGGATGAACTGCTGGTGCAGCCGCGCGTTGCGCCGGACTTGGCCGGGGTCGCGCATGCCGAGGGTGACGTTGATGACGGCGGGGTGTGTGCGGGGGAAGGCGATGGCGGCGGCGGGCAGGGTGGTGCCGTACCGCTCGCAGACATCGGCGATGGCCATGGCCCGCTGCACCAGGTCGGGCGGGGCGGCTTGGTAGTCGTATTTCATGCCTTCGGTGGGCCGGTTGTGGGAGAGGAGGCCGGAGTTGAAGATGCCGGCGGCGACGACGGCTTTGCCGTGTTCTTGTGCGGTGGGCAGGACGTCGTCGAGGGCGGACTGGTCGAGGAGCGTGTAGCGGCCGGCGAGCATGACCAGGTCGGCGGCGGTTTCGCGCAGGAAGCGGGCGAGCAGGGCGGACTGGTTCATGCCCGCGCCGATCGCCCCGATCACGCCCTGCGCGCGCAGCTCGGCGAGGGCGGGCATGGCCTCGTCGGCGGCTTGTTGCCAGTGGTCGTCGGGGTCGTGGAGGTAGACGATGTCGAGGCGGTCCAGGCCGGTGCGCTCCAGCGTGTCCTCGAGGGAGCGCAGCACGCCGTCGCGGCTGAAGTCCCACTGCCGGCGCAGGTCGTCGCGGACGACGAACCCCTCGTCGTCGACGCCCCGCGGGTGTTCGTTGCGGATGAGGAGGCGGCCCACCTTGGACGAGACGACGTACTGCTCGCGGGGCCGGTCGCGCAGGGCGGCGCCGAGGCGGCGTTCGGAGAGGCCGAGGCCGTAATGCGGGGCGGTGTCGTAGTAGCGGATGCCCGCGTCCCAGGCGGCGTCGACGGCGGCGGAGGCGACATGGGCGTCGGTCACCCGGTAGAGGTTGCCGATCACCGATGCGCCGAAGCCCAGTTCGGTGACCTCTACGGGGGTGTGAGGGATCGTGCGGCGGCGCAAGATGTGCTCCTGGGAGGGGTGGTTCAGCGTCGGACGTGTGCCGTGGCGCCTGTGATGAGCGCTTCGACCTCGGTGAGGGTGGCCATGGAGACGTCGCCGGGAGTCGTCATGACCAGGGCGCCGTGGGCCGTGCCGTAGGCGAGGGCGCGTTCCAGGGAGTGCCCGGTGAGCAGGCCGTGGATGAGTCCGGCGGCGAAGCCGTCGCCGGAGCCGATGCGGTCCAGAACGTGCAGACCGGGCATGACGGGGCCGCTCACCAGCCCGGTCTCCCGTGACCAGGCCAGCGAGGTCCAGTCGTTGACCCCGGCCGAGGGCACTGTGCGCAGGGTCGTCGCCAGTACTGCCGCCTGCGGCAACTGGGACGCGATCGTGGTGAGCGCGTCGGGTACCTCGTCGTCGGACAGCCGCAGGGCGCCCGGGTGCGGCCCCGCGAGTCCGAGCGCACCCACGACGACGTCGGCGTGCCGGGCCAGCCGGAGGTCGGTCTCCCGGGCGCGTTCCGGTCCGCCCCGGCCGTCCCAGAGGCTGGGGCGGTAGTTGGGGTCGTAGGAGACGGTGACGCCGTGTCGGCGGGCGGCGGCCATGGCCTCGTCGGCGACGTCGGCGGTGGTGTCGGACAGCCCGGCGAAGATGCCGCCGGTGTGGAACCAGCGCGCCCCGGCCGAGAACACCGTGTCCCAGTCGACGTCCCCCTTGCGCAGCTGGGAGACGGCCGTGTTCGCGCGGTCGCTGACACCCAGCGCGCCGCGGATGCCGAAGCCCCGCTCGACGAAGTTGAGACCGTTGCGAGCGGTGCGGCCCATGCCGTCCGCCGCGGCCCAGCGGATGTGTGAGGTGTCGACGCCGCCCTGGAGGATCAGGTCCTCCACCAGGCGTCCGACCGCGTTGTCCGCCAGGGCGGTGACGACGGAGGTGCGCAGTCCGAAGCAGCGGCGCAGTCCGCGTACGACGTTGTACTCGCCGCCGCCCTCCCACACCTGGAAGCTGCGCGCGGTGCGGATGCGGCCCTCACCGGGGTCGAAGCGCAGCATCACCTCGCCCAGGGCGATCACGTCGGCCACGGCACGCTCTGCTCCACCGCGTCGGCGGTCAGCCGGCGGATCTCGTCGTACGCGCCGTTCGCCAGGAGGGCGGGGGTGGCCATCCAACTGCCCCCGACCGCGAGGACGGACGGCTCGGCGAGGTAGCCGGGCAGGGCGGCGGCGTCGATCCCTCCGGTCGGCACGAACCGAGTCCCGGGGAAGGGTGCCGCGAGCGCCCGTAGCGTGGCCGGGCCGCCGAGTGGCTCGGCGGGGAAGAGTTTGACGGTGTCGAGGCCCGCCTTCAGGACGCGCATCAGCTCGGTGGCGGTGGCGATGCCGGGCACCACGGGCATGCCCAGCTCGCGGCACTTGTCGACGACCTCCTCGTCGAAGCCGGGCGACACGACGAAACGGGCGCCGGCCGCGACCGCCCGCTCCGCCTGCTCGGGGGTGAGGACCGTGCCGGCGCCGACGGCCAGTCCGCCGTGCGCCGCCATCGCCTTGAGCACCTGTTCGGCGTCCGGCGTGCGGAAGGTGACCTCCGCGCAGCGGGCGCCGCCCGCCGGGCGGGGGGGGGGCCGGGGGGCGGCCCCCCGGGGGGGCCGCCCCGGGGGGCCCGGGCGGGGGCGCCGCCCCCCCCCGGAGGTGGGCCCGCC
>NZ_JBHYWD010000031.1:46164-89338 GCF_042751305.1 Streptomyces hokutonensis | reverse complement strand
GAGCGGGGCGGGGGGGGCGCCGGGAGAGCGGGGGGGCCGGGGGCGCGCGCGTGGCGTGTGTGGGGGGAGGGGCGCGCGGCGCCCCCGCGCGGCGGACGCCACGGTGAGCACGGGCAGGAGCCGCGACCCCGCCAGTACGGAGGCCAGGCCGGTGGTCATCGGCCGAGCCATCCGCCGTCGACGGGCAGGGTGGTGCCGTGGACGTAGTCGGAAGCGGGGGAGGCGAGGAAGACGGCGGCGCCGCCGAGGTCGTCGGGGGTGCCCCAGCGTCCGGCGGGGATGCGCTCCAGGATGGCCCTGCTGCGGGCCGGGTCGTCCTGGAGGGCCTGGGTGTTGTCGGTGGCGATGTAGCCGGGGGCGATGGCGTTGACGTTGACGCCGTGCGGCGCCCATTCATTGGCCAGTGCCTTGGTCAGTCCGGCGATGCCGTGCTTGGCGGCGGTGTAGCCGGGAACGGTGATGCCGCCCTGGAAGCTCAGGAGGGAGGCGGTGAAGACGACCTTGCCGTGTCCCCGGGCCACCATGGTGGCGCCCACGGCCCGGGTGAGCGCGAACTGCGCGGTGAGGTTGACCTGCAGCACCAACTCCCAGTCCGCGTCGCTGTGCTGGGCGGCCGGCGTGCGGCGGATGGTGCCCGCGTTGTTGATGAGGATGTCCACCGGGCGCTCGCGTCCGGCGAGGTTCTCGCCCAGGGCGCGTACGGCGGCGGGGTCGGCGAAGTCGGTGCGGATCGCCTCGAACGAGCGCCCGGCGGCCAGCACCTCCTTCTCCACCTGGCTGCCGGACTCCTCCAGGTGGGCGCTCACCCCGATGATGTCCGCGCCGGCCTGGGCGAGGGCGCGGGCCATCGCCTGACCGATGCCGCGCCGGGCGCCGGTGACGACGGCGAGCTTCCCGGTGAGGTCGAAGGCGCTCATACGGCCACTCCCCGGGTGTCGTCGGTGCAGTCCACGAGGATCTTCATCACGTCACCGCCGCTCTCCAGCGCCTCGAAGGCGGCCGGCGCCTCGGTCAGCGGCACGATCTTGGTGATCAGGCGCTGGGCGGGGATGGTGCCGTCGGCGACCAGGGCGACCGCTTTCTCGAAGTCGCCGCGGTCGTACAACCGGGCCCCGACGAGGGTGAGTTCACGCCAGAAGAAGCGGTGCAGATTGACCTCCCGGGGCCGGGGGTGAATGGCGACCAGGCACAGCCGGCCGCGCACACCCAGCACGTCGACGGCCGTGTCCACACCGCCCGCCGCGCCGGACACCTCGAAGGCGACGTCCGCACCCGCCTCGCCCGTCCACCGCTGGACGAGTTCGGTGATGTCGGTGGTGGCCGGGTCCCAGGTGCTCAGGCCCAACTCCTCGGCGAGCAGCCTGCGGTGGGCGTTGAGTTCGACCACGCGCACCTCGGCGCCGGCGGCGCGCGCGACCAGGGCGATGAGGATGCCGACGGGGCCGCCGCCGACCACGACGACCCGCTCGCCCTCGCGTATCCCGGCCCGGCCGACGTCGTGCACCGCGACCGCGGTCGGTTCGACGAGTGCGGCCCGGTCCAGGGGAAGGGTGTCGGGCAGACGGATGAGGGTGGAGGCGGGCACGGTCCAGCGCTGCTGCATGGCGCCGGGGGAGTCGATGCCGATGAAGTCCAGGTGCTGGCAGATGTGCTGGTGGCCGGCGCGGCAGGCCGGGCAGGTGTCGTCCCAGCGCAGGGGCATCACGGTGACGGCGGCCCCGGGCCGCCAGCCCTCGACGCCGGGTCCTACGCGGACGATCCTGCCCGCCATCTCGTGTCCCAGTACGGCGGGCGCGGCGACCCGGGCATCCATGTCACCGTGGAAGATGTGCAGGTCGGTGCCGCAGATACCGACGTAGGCGGGGGCCAGTTCCACCTCGCCGGGGCCGGGCTCGGAGGCGGTGGCCGGCGCGGTGTCCAGGGTGCGGGCCGAGATGTATCGGACGGCTAGGGTCATCGTGGGGTCAGGGTCCCTTCCGCGCGGACGCCGATGGTCAGCAGCAGGTTGGCGTAGGTACGGGTGTCGCCGGTGACGACGGCGAGGGCCAGGTCGGGGGAGTGGGCAGCCTCGTAGAAGGCGAAGCGGCCGAGGGGATCGACGGGGACCGGTGCCAGCCTGGAGCGGTACTCGGCGATGGCCGCCGGCTCCGGCTCGCCCTCGGGCGGCACCATCACCTGCGCCGACTCCACGGGCAGGGCGCGCAGCAGTACGTCCAGGACGGTGGTGACGTCGAGAGTGCCGGGTGCCAGGTTGAGGTGGACGGTTCTGGCTCGTTCGCCGACGGCGGTGCTGGCGGGGTAGTGGCCGTCGGCGAGCAGGACAAGGGCACCGTGCCCCGCTCCGGCCAGTGCTTCGAGGATGCCGGGGTGCAGCAGTTCGGTGAGCAGCACGCAGTCCTCTCCTTATGTCTGGTTCTCGTGGTCGGACAGGCGGTAGAAGGCGGTCGCTGTCTCACAGAGCACCGCGTGCCTCTCGTGCGGTGAGCAGTCGTCCAGCAGGCGCTCGACGGTGGCCGCCCAGCGGGTCCAGCCTCCGGCGAGCACGCAGACGGGCCAGTCGGAGCCGAACATCAGCCGTTCGGGCCGAAGGCGGCCAGGAGGGTGTCCCACACGGGGCGGATGTCGTCGATCGTCCACGTGTGGTGGTCGGCCTCGGTGATCAGCCCCGAGACCTTGCACCGCACCTGAGTGTGGCGGGCCAGCGCGTGCACATCGCGCGCCCAGTCGGACATCGAGGCTGTCCGATGGGTCGTTTGCCCGCGTGGTCCAGAACGAGGGGGAGGCCGGGGAAGCGCTGGGCGAGGCGGATGGCCTGGGGGAACTGGTGACTGCGAATGAGCACGTCGTAGCCGAGGTCCCGGTCCTGTACGGCGCGCAGGCCCCGTTCGACGGACGGCTGCTGCAGCCTCTCCGGGTCCCAGCCGGGGGGCGGGTATCTGCGGGCCCTGCGCCACCTGGTGCAGGGCGAGTACGTCGCCCATCGCTGGGGACGTCAGGTCCGCCCAGCCGACCACGGCGCCGACCAGGGGTTCCCTGCGGGCGAGGTCGAGCAGGTCCGCCGTCTCCTCCGTGGAGGTCATGCACTGCACGACCACCGTGCTGGTCAGCCGGCGCCCCGCGAGGGGCCGGTCGGTGGCCCGGCGCAGGTCCTCGATGCCATGGCTGCGGCGGATCGGCTCGCGGCCCGGTTCGTCGAGCCAGGCCTGGGGCCGGCGGTCCAGGCCCCACACGTGGTGGTGGGCGTCGAGCAGGGGCAGCGGTTCAGACACGGGCGGACCAGACGGGGCCGTCGGGGTAGCTGTACTCCTTGAGGGAGGCGGGATGCATCTGTGCGCTCAGTCCGGGCAGCGTCGGCGCGAGGTAGTGGCCGTCGACGATGCGGACCGGGTCCACGAAGTGCTCGTGCAGGTGGTCGACGTACTCGATGACCCGGTCCTCGGTGGTGCCGGTGACGGCGATGTAGTCGAACATGGACAGGTGCTGCACCATCTCGCACAGGCCGACGCCGCCGGCGTGCGGGCAGACCGGCACGCCGAACTTCGCTGCCAGCAGCAGGATGGCGATGTTCTCGTTGACGCCGCCGACGCGGGCTGAGTCGATCTGGACGATGTCGACCGCGCCGGCCTGCAGCAACTGCTTGAACACGACACGGTTGGCGATGTGTTCGCCGGTGGCGACCTTGATGGGGCTCACCGCCCTGCGGACGGCGGCGTGGCCGAGGATGTCGTCGGGGGAGGTGGGCTCCTCGATCCAGTAAGGGTCGTAGGGAGCCAGGGCGCGCATCCAGTCGATGGCGGGCTGGATGTCCCATCTCTGGTTGGCGTCGACGGCGATGCGGATGTCCGGGCCGACGGTCTCGCGGGCGGTGCGCAGGCGCCGTATGTCGTCCTGCAGGGGGGCGCCGTCCTTCTGCGGGAGGTGGGTGAAGCCGTCCGCGACGGCCTCGCGGGCGAGGCGGGCCAGCTTCTCGTCGGAGTAGCCGAGCCAGCCGGGGGTGGTGGTGTAGGCGGGGTAGCCCTGGTCGAGGAGGCGGGCGATGCGCTGCTCACGGCCGGGTTCGGCCCGGCGCAGGATGTCGAGCGCCTCCTCGGGCGTGAGGGCGTCGGACAGCCAGCGGAAGTCCACCTGGGCGACGAGATCCTCCGGCGACATGTCGCCCAGGAAACGCCACACCGGTTTGCCCGCCCGCTTGGCGGCCAGGTCCCAGGCGGCGTTGACGACCGCGCCGGTCGCCATGTGGATGGCGCCCTTCTCTGGCCCCAGCCAGCGCAGTTGGGGGTCGTGGACCAGGGAGCGGGCGAAGGCGCCGAGGTCGGAGCAGACCTGCTCCACGGACAGGCCGACCACGTGTGGGGCGAGGGTGGTGATGGCGGCGGCCTGGGCGTCGTTGCCGCGCCCGGTGGTGAAGGCCAGGGCGTGGCCCTCCAGCCCGTCGCCCGCGTCGGTGCGCAGGACCACGTAGGCGGCGGAGTAGTCGGGCTCGGGGTTCATGGCGTCAGAGCCGTCGAGGTGTTCGGAGGTCGGGAACCGCACGTCCAGGACGTCCAGGGCGATGATGCGGGCTGAGGGGGGCACGGGGGAGGACATGGCGGCAACTCCTGTGAGCGGCAGGGGAGACGGTTCCCCCTGCGACGAGACGTGAACGCGGTGGAGGTGGGGCGGCCGTGGGCCGCCCGGGTCACTCCTGGACCTTGCCGCCGGTGATACGGGAGATGGCGAGGGCGATCAGGATGATCAGGCCGTTGAGGGCGCCGATCCACTGGGCGGGGACACCGGCCAGCGTCAGCACGTTCTGGATCATGAAGAGCAGCAGGATGCCGCAGAACGCGCCGAACATGGTGCCCCTGCCGCCGTTGAGGCTGATGCCTCCGATGACGGCGGCGGCGAAGACGGTGAAGATGTAGCCGTTGCCCTGCGCGGAGGCGACCGACGCCAGGCGTCCGGAGAGCATCAGCCCGGCGAGGGCGGCGAGCACGCTTCCGGTGACGATGACGATCCACAGCACCCGGTCGGTGCGGATGCCGGCCGCCTTCGCCGCGTCGACGTTGCCGCCGATGGCGTACAGGGAGCGGCCGAAGCTGGTCCAGCCGAGTACCACGATCGCGACGGCGAACAGGGCCAGGCAGATCCAGATCGAGGCAGGCATGCCGAACCATTCGGCGGTGCCGGCGTAGAGCATCGACTGAGGCAGCTGGAAGAAGGTCTGACCGCCGGAGATGCCGGTGAGGATGCCGCGCAGCACGATCAGCATGCCCAGCGTGACGATGAAGCCGTTGAGGCCGAAGCGGATGATCAGCAGAGAGTTGATCACACCCACGAGCGCGCCCACGGCGAGGGTGAGGGGGACCGCCCAGCCGCCCGGGAGCAGACCGAGTCCGTGTCCTGCCCCGGCCGGGACGACCAGCCAGGCTGCGACGCCCGGCGCCAGGCCCATCGTGGACTCAAGGGACAGGTCCATCTTCTTGACGATCAGGATCATCGCCTGGGCGAGGACCAGCAGGGCCATCTCGGACATGGTCTGCAGGACGTTGATGAGGTTGTCGGTCTGCAGGAAGACCGGGTTGACGATCTGGCCCACGATCGCGATGACGACGATCGCCGGAACGAGCGCCAGATCGCGCAGCCGGGCCAGGGGGATCCGGCCGCCGAGCAGAGCGGTGCGCTTCCTGCCGGGGTCGACGGACTGGGTGGCGGCGTCCGCGAGGACGGTTTCAGGCATCGAGGTCCACTCCTTCCATCGCGGCCACGAGGTCGTGGTCGTGCCAGCCGCGGGGTATCTCGGTCGTGACCCGGCCCTGGAACATCACCAGGATCCGGTCGCACATGCGCAGGTCGTCGAGTTCGTCGGAGGCGATGAGCACGCCGGTGCCGGCCTGCGCGGTCTCCTCGACCTTGCCGAGGAGGAACTCCTTGGAGCGCACGTCCACGCCGGCGGTCGGGTTGATGAGGACCAGCAGCCGGGGGTCGTCCGCCAGGGCGCGCGCCATGACGACCTTCTGCTGGTTGCCGCCGGACAGGGCGGAGACGGGCAGCTCCGGTCCGGGGGTCTTGATGGCCAGGTTCTCGATCAGGCCCTCGGCGAGCCGGTCGCGCCGTCCGCGGCTGAGGAAGCCGTTCTTCCCGAGCCGCCTGGGCACGGACAGGGTGGCGTTGTCGGCGATCGACATGTCCGGTACGAGGCCCTGGTGGTGCCGGTCCTGCGGCACGAACCCGGCGCCGGCCGCGAGCGCGGCGGGCACGCTGCCCGGCCGGGGCCGGCGCCCGGCGATCTCCAGCTCCCCGGTCGCCGCGGCCCGCAGGCCTACGACGGTCTCGGCGACCTCCGTACGTCCGCTGGCGGCGGCGCCCGCCAGGCCGACGATCTCTCCGGCGCCCACCTGGAAGGTGACGTCGGTGTAGGTGTCGTCGCTGCCCAGAGCGTGTACGGACAGCGCGGGTGCGGCGCTCTCGTCCAGGCTGGCGGCGCGCTCCTGGCGCCGGTCTGCCGCGGCCTCACCGGTCATCGCGGCGACCAGCTCGGTGCGGGGCAGTTCCGCGACCGGCGCGCTCACGATGTGCGCCGCGTCGCGGAACACCGTCACCATGTCGCAGATCTCGTAGACCTCCTGAAGGTGATGACTGATGAACAGGAAGGTCACGCCCTGGCGTTGCAGGTCGCGGATGCGGTCGAAGAGCCGGCTGATCGCCGCCGCGTCGAGCTGCGCCGTGGGCTCGTCGAGGATGATGAACCGGGCCCCGAAGGACAGTGCCCGGGCGATCTCGACGAACTGCCGCTGCTCGACGCTGAGGTCACCGGCCGGGGACTGCGGGTCGACGTCCACCGACCAGGCCGACAGCAGCTCCTGGGCCCGGCGGCGTACACCGGTCCAGCTGATGAGCCGGTGGGGGCCGTGGTGGTGCCGGTTAAGGAAGAGGTTCTCGGCGACGGTCAGCGTGGGGATGATCGTCGACTTCTGGTAGACGCAGGCGACGCGCCGGCGCCAGGCGTCGCGATCACTGAGCCGCGGTGCGGGGTCGCCGCCGAAGGTGACCGTCCCCTCGTCGGGGGCATGCAGGCCCGTCAGGACGGACACGAGGGTCGACTTGCCGGCCCCGTTGCGGCCGACGAGTGCGTGGGTCTCGCCGGACCGGATGGTGATCCGGGCGCCGTTCAGGGCCACCGTCGGGCCGAATCGTTTGACTATGCCCGTCGCCTCGACCACGGGCGGGGCCGCGGGGGCCCGCCCGTCGTCCGCCGGGGCGGGCGCGGGGGTGACAGTACGCTCCCCGTCGCTCATCTCAACCGCCTTGTTCTGGATAGCCGTTGGGTACCTGACCGGGCAGGTCAGCCGAGGTGGTTGCCCCACAGCGACGTGTCGTCGCTCTTGACGCTGGCAACGCCGCCGTAGGTCCCGCCGTCGGCGGTGACCAGGGGAGCGGAGAGCTGGTCCTCCAGCAGACCGTCACGGACCTGGATGATCGTGCTGTCGTGGTCCGTCTTGCCGGGCTTGAACGTCTTCCCGTCGATCGCGGCCTTGAGGTAGTACAGGGCGTACTTGGCGTACAGGTCGGCGGGCTGGGAGACGGTGGCGTCGATCTTGCCGCCGGCGATGTCCTTGAGCTCCTCGGGGATGCCGTCGTTGGACACGATGAAGACGTGCTTCTTGTCCTTCGGATCCACCAGCAGGCCCTTCTGCTTGAGGACTTGGAGGGTGCCGGACAGGGCGAAGCTGGACTCCATGTAGACGCCCCTGATGTCCGGGTTGGCGGTCAGGTCCGTCTGCAACTTCTGCGCGGCGACCGCGCCGTCCCAGTTCGTGGCCTCGCCGAACACCTTGATGCCGGGGTAGTTCTTCTTCACGCAGTCGTTGAACGCCTCGGTGCGGTCGCGGCCGTTGATCGAGTCGAGGCCGCCCTCCAGCATGACGACCTTGCCCTTGCCGCCGAGCTTCGTGCCCAGGAACTGGCACGCCTTCTCGCCGTAGGCGCGGTTGTCGGCCCGCACCACCATGAACACCTTGCCGGTGTCGGGGCGGGTGTCGACGGTGACGACGGGGATCTTCTTCGCCTCCAGCTGGGCCAGGGTCGGCGCGATGGCGGCGGTGTCCTGCGGCGCCATCGCGATGCCCTTGACGCCCTGGCTGATGAACGTCTGCGCGTTGGCGGTGAGCTTGGCGACGTCGTTCTGGGAGTTAGTGGTCTTCAGGGACAGGCCGAGCTGCTTCGCGAAGTCGGGCGTGTACTTGATGTAGGAGTTCCAGAAGTCCGTGTCCGACCGTGGGTAGTCGACGCCCACGAGCGGTTTGTCGCTCGACGAGGCGGAGGTGCCGGAGCCGCTGCTGCACGCGCTGAGCAGCGTCAGCGCGCAGACGACGGACGTGGTGGAGCCGAGTGCGGTTCTGATTCTCATGGGTACTTCCTCGCGCTGGTCCCGGAGCGGGGTTGTTACACCGATGCGACGGTTGGGTGTCGCAACTGGAGAGATGGGATGTTTATAGGGTGGGCTCGAAGGGGTTGTCTAGAGTTCGGAAGGAGAAGCTGGAGAATTCCGCCAGAACGCGCGACCGAAAGTCCGCGTCATGGGATGTCGATGGCAGATCCATCCCATCAATGTTGTGAACCTGTGATGGGATGTCTCTTGCGCCTGGGTCGCTCGGTGGCCGCGCCGATGCGTGGCTGCGACCCCGTCAGTCCGTGGGCTCGGGACTCGGCGGGCACCCGTGAGGGCCTTCGCTCGCGACGGCGAACTGCTGCCATGCGGACCGCTCCCGCTCGTGCCCGCACGGCCGGGGCCGCGAGCGGACTCGGCCAGCGAGAGTGCGCGACGGACGGCTCATGGCTCAAACGCCCCGCCGACCGGCCGAGTCGGCGACGAGGGCGGAAGGCTCCGGCCGATACCAGGGATCCCGGGCCCGCCGACCGGCCGCCGCCGCGACCGGTCCGTGCGGGCTCGCCCGCGATCGGCCAGCCCTCACCGGACGTCGACCCACCAGGGCTGACGGACAGTTAGTTCGCCTGGGAGCGGCGGGATTCAGAGCCAGCCGCGGCGAGCGGCCTGCCAGGCGAGCTGCATCCGCGTATCGGCACCGGCGAGCGTCATCATGTGCTGGATGTGGCGCTGCACGGTGCGCCTGCTCAGACCCATCTGACTCGCGATGGCCTTGTCGGCGACACCCGCCACGAGCAGCGAGAGCAGCCGGCGGTCGGTCTCGGTCAGCGGGTCGGCGTCGACGACCCCGTCGCTGCCCTCCACCCCGCCGGACGCACTGACCTTCAGCGGGACCGCGGTCTCCCAGTAGCGCTCGAAGAGCGAGATGAGCGCCTCCAGCAGGCTGCTGCCTCGCACCAGCGCGGCCGTCGCCACCTGGGGACTGCCCTGGGGCCCACCGGGGACCAGCGGACAGATGGCGATGGCACGGTCGGCCACGGCCAGGCGCAGCGGCAGGTGCGGCACCGATCGGGCCACCTCGCCGGCGCGCACACCTTCCACGACGTTGTCCACGGCGCCCTCGTCGTCGAAGAAGGCCTGCTCGTACAGGACGCGGTAGCGCACCCCGCGGGCGAGGGCGTCGTACTCGGCGCGGTTGCTGCCCGAGGGCATCGCCACATACTGCGCCTTGCAGAACCAGAGCATCTCGTGGCGCGCGTTGTCCTGCATCTGCCGCAGGTGCTGGCGCAGCGCCTCCGCTCCGGTGATGACCTCGATGAGCTGGCCGGGGTCGTGCCTGCGGCGCGTACTGCGGTAGCTGTCGAGGAGGTCGGTGACGGCGGTACGGGCCTTGTCGAGCGCGTCGGCGTTGCGCTGCAACCGCGGCAGCAGCGCCACGTCGGGCGGTACGGCGGCGTAGTGCAGCGGATCGCGGTCGGTGGGACTGGCCAGGCCCTTGCCGCGCAGGGTCGTGAGCACGGCCTCGACGGAGTCGCGCGGGAGACCGGTCCGGTCGGCGACCTCCTGGGCCGACGCGGTCGCGGTCCCGACCAGGAGCCGGTAGACGGTCTCCTCGATCGCCGTGAGACCTGCGGCCTCCAGCATGCCGTGCCCCTCCCTCGCCGCGGCCGGCCCCGAGAGGCGGAACGGCCCGTTGAAGTTTGCACCGCGAGCCACCACCGGGCAAGCAAACGGCGGGTAACCGGGCTTCCGCCCGGGCACCCGCCGCCGTTCAGCCGTTCCTTGGGGCCGCCGTCACCGCCCTGAGGAGGGGCCGCGGTGCAGGTAGGCGCGGTCGACCGTCTGCCGGACGGTGTTGCCCGCGGCGTCCACCGCGGTCACCCGCAGGCTGACGTACGCGTCCCCGCGTACTCCCGACGGCCGTTCGACCGCGGCGGTGAACCGCGTGTCGCCGTGCCGCGCGGTGCGGGCGGTGTGCCAGGTACGGCCGTCGTCGTACGACGCCTCGACCTTGAGCGTGACCCCGCGGGGGGCGGCCAGGCCGTCCGGCATCCGTACGTTCAGACCCAGCGTGTGCGACCGGTGCGGACCCACCGCGTTGCGGAGGTCCACCGGCGCGCTGTAGTCGACCTGGAGCAGCGGCAGCAGCGTGGCCGTCGCCGCGGTGTCCGAGGTGAACGTCCAGGACGTCCTGGTGCCGGTGCCGAACTGCCAGTCGGCGGAGGTGCGGGCGGTGGTGAGGTCCAGCCGGTAGCCGGCCTTGCCCGCGGGCACCTCGAATCCGCCCCAGGCCCCGGTGCCGGACTGCGCCACGAGCCGGCCGTCGCGGTACACCTCGGCGTGGGCCATGTCGCTCGGGTCGTCCACCGCGGACGCCGCGGCGCCGGTGCCCACACCGCCACCCAGCGAGCTGGCCTCCGCGAACGACCAGTGGCCGGACTGGGAGTCGGTGAACTCCGGGATGTACAGGGACAGGGTGTCGCCGTTGCGCACCGAGCCGGGCCAGCCGGTAACACCGTGGGGGATCGACGGGCGCACCGGCCCCGCGAACCACTTCTCCGCGACGTGCTGTCCGGGCCGGTAGGTGCGGGCGGCGTCCTTCATGCCGACGCCCAGCTCGAGGTCGCGGTCCATGACGGTGTCGTGGTGCACGGTGTGGCTCCACAAGGTGTCACCGGCCGTCACGTACTCGGTGCGCTGCTGTCCCACGGGCACGTCACGGGTGTACTGGTTCCAGGCGAACTCCTGGTAGGGGCGCCAGCCGAAACGCTGCTCGCTTGCCCAGGCCGAGGCGCCGGTGCGGGTGTAGGCGGCCTTCACCACCGCGCTGTTGCGTTCGCTGACGGTGTACACCAGCTTCTCGGGAACACGCTGCTGGGACACCTGCATCACGTCGTACAGATAGGGGCTCTTCACCGTGCCGGAGAAGTCCACCGTGGTGGTGCGCCCACCGGCGCGCTTCAGCAGGTCGGTGCCCTCCGTCGCGCCGGCGCGCATGATCGGCAGTGCGAGGCGGTCGCCCTCCGGCTGCCAGCGCGTCCAGGGGAAGAAGCCCTCGGGCATGACGAGCATCAGCGCCTTGGCCCCGGCGTCCGCGGCGGCCTTCGCCAGCTCGGTGTCGTTGCCGAAGTCGTAGCGGACGACAGCGAGCTTCCCGCGCACATGAGCGGCCTTCAGGTCCGCGGCGGTGCCCGCTCCGGCGTCCACCGCGGTGAGCCGGGCGCCCTTGTCGTCGAAGACCGGAGAGGTCGGCAGGTAGTACGGGACGAAGGTCGCCGAGGTGCCGGACACCTTGGCCCGCAACTGCGGGGCCGTCATCTGCCAGCGCGAGGCGAACTCGAAGGTGCCGTCGGTGACCTGCGCGGTCGGGCTGACGTAGATGCGCTTGGCGACGTCGAAGAACATCACGCCCTGGATCAGGCCGTGGCCCTCGATGCGCCGGTACGTCTGGTAGCTGAGGATCCCCCGTTGCTCGGCGGGCTCGGGCGTGCGGATCTGCACCTGGGTGACCTTGGAGGCGTCCAGCGTCACCGTGGTGTCCTTGGAGACCTTCACCTGCGGGTTGATCACCTCGACCAGTTCCTGGCCGTCCGGGGCGTTGTCCAGAGTGCTGAAGTCGACCTGGTAGGTGCCCTCCTCGACGACGGCGACCGCGGGGTCGGCGCTGGTGTACGAGACGAAGCCGTCCTGGCCCCAGATCGTCGGCAGCCAGCCCGGCAGCACCTTGCCCGCGCGGTCGCGGGCGATCACGGCGAGCCGGTGCTGCGGCGCGTGCACGACCAGGGAGAGCGTGGTGTGGGCGAGCACGGTGCCGTCCGCGCCGGTCGCGGTGGCGTAGCCGTAGTAGGCGCCGCGCTCGGCGTTCTTCGGGTCGGTGCTCAGCGGCACGTCGGCGGAGGCGCCGGGGGCGAGGTGGACGGTGCTCGCGCCGGGCGCGACGACACCGGCGGTCAGGGCCACGCCGTCGGAGTTGGCCAGGGCCACGCTCAGCTTCAGGTCCACCGCCTTGTCACCGGTGTTGGTGTAGTGCAGGGTCGCCGACTGCCGTTTTTCGCCGCCCAGCTGGACGGCGGGCAGCAGCACGCTGCCGGTGGCTGTGACCGCGCCCATGGCCGCGGCGACGTCGATCCGGCCGCCGCCCTGCTCGGTCGCCTTCGTGCCCGGCACGGTGTGCGCGGTGCTGATCAGCGCGTCCTTCAACTGCCGGCCGGTCCAGCCGGGGTGCTGCTGGGCGATCAGCGCGACGGCACCCGCGACGTGCGGGGTCGCCATCGAGGTGCCGGACGCCGCCGTGTAGTTCGCGTCGACCGGGTCGCCCATGGTGGTGCCGGAGGCGCGCGCGGCGACGATGCCGACGCCGGGGGCGGTCACGTCGGGCTTGACGGCCTTGTCGCCGAGGCGCGGACCGCGGCTGGAGAAGGAGGCGAGGGAGTCGTCGCGGTCCACGGCGCCCACTGTCAGCGCGGCGTCGGCCGCACCGGGCGAACCGATTGTGGAGTCCCCGTTCTCGCCCGCGTTGCCCGCCGCGACGACGAAGAGGGTGTCGCTGGAGGCGGACAGCGTGTTGAGGGCCTGGCTCATCGGGTCGGCGCCGTCGGTCGGCTCGTCGGAGCCGAGGCTCATGTTGACGACCTTGGCGTGCTCGGCGGCCGCCCACTCCATGCCGTCGATGACCTGCGACTCCGAGCCGTAGCCGTCGTCGCCGAGCACCTTGCCGATCAGCAGCTCTGCCTTCGGCGCCACACCCTTGCGGGTACCGGAGGACGCCGCGCCCGTGCCGCCGACGATCGACGCCACGTGCGTGCCGTGCCCGAAGTGGTCCACGGTGTTCCCGCTGCCCGAGAAGTCCCTCGACTCCGCGATCCGGCCCGCCAGATCGGGGTGGGCGGCGTCCACGCCGGTGTCCAGCACGGCCACCTTCACGCCCTGGCCCTCGTACCCGGCCTTCCACGCCGCAGGCGCGTTGATCTGCGCCGTGCTGCGGTCCAGCACCGGTGCGACCCGGCCGTCCAGCCACACCCGCGGGGTCGCGGCGGCGCGGGCGGTGCCCTCGGCGTCGCCCGGGTTCAAGGCCTTCCAGAAGGCGCCGAGGTCGTCGTCCGTGACGCGCAGCGACCGCGCGCCGATACTGGCGAGGTTCCGCGCCGGGGCCGATGCCTCGTTGAACGCGGCGACCCGGTCCGCGACGGCGGCCGCGGCCTTCTCGCTCTTCGGGGTCGTCCGGGCCACACCGCCGCGCGGGGAGGCGGAGACGATCAGCGGCAGCGCGGAGGTGTCGGCCTCGTCGTAGCCCTGGGCGATCAGGGTGGAGACGTCGAACAGACGCCGGTCCAGCGTCCCGGCGGAGACCAGGTCCGCGGCGTCCGACGGCAGCACCGTCAGGTCGCCGCCGTCCTCCTGGTACGTGCGGAAGACGATGCCCTGACGGCCGGGTCCCGGCCGGACCGAGGCGGCTTGGCGGCCGTCGGTCCCCGGCGTCACCGTCACGCGGTCGCCGGTCACCAGGCGTACGGTCACGGGCGGCGCGCCCTGGCCCTCGGCGGGTCGCGCCGCGGCGTCCTGGGGCGTCCGGGCGGAGGCGGCCGGTACGCCTCCGGAGGCCAGCAGCAATCCTGTCGATATCGCCGCTGTCAGGCGGATCCATGCCATCAGCCAAGCACCTCTCGTACAGCTGGGAGTCACGCGCTGTCCGACAGAATCCGCTGTGGCGGTGAGCATGTCACTGGCCCTTGGTGTCACACCTGCGACATGTCTCAACGGCGCCACGGGGTGCGGCCGTTGCCCCCGTAAGGTGTCAGTGCGCCCTTCTGCCGGGGGAGCGCGCGCTCAGGCCGCCGAGCCGCCGATGCCGAGGCGCGCCGACCCTGCCAGCAGTGCACGGCCGCCGCGATGGATACGGGACTCGACCGTCCCGCGCGGAACACCCAGCTGTGCGGCGACGTCGTCGCCCGCCTGGCCCCCGACGTGGACGCGGACCACCGCTTCGCGGTGCGCGGGGGTGAGCGCGCGCAGGGCGCCGACCAGGACGGAGCGGACGGGCGGTGGCCGAGGTCCGGACCCGCCGGCAGGCCGGAGACCGGCGCGGCAGGCCTGGTCACCGACGAGGTGGTGCTGGCGACCACGCTGGTCGGCACCGAGGAGATGGTGCGTGAGCGGCTGTGCGTGTGGCGCGACGTCGGGGTCGGCCCCGTACGTTTCTATTCCGCTGGCGTGATCCTCGACGCCCGATTCGCGACCCTGGGCCGGGCCATCGAGCTGGTCCGCGACCTCGTGGGCGAGGCGGTCTGGTAGCGACACGGTTGTCCACGGCGAGGAGAGTCGTGCCCGGCGGCGTCACTGACGAGGCCCCGGTTCTGGTCATCCGCCGACGCCGATGCCGTCAGCCACCAGGCCCGACATCGGCAGCCCATGTGATCGCACCATCGCTGGGTACTGCTCCACTCGGCTCCTAGATGTCCTGCTCAGGCCGACTGGGCGGCCGTATGGCGTCGGCCTGCGTCGGAGAGGCGACCGACAGCGCGACGAACGGTCCCGCGCCGCATCCGACAGCAGTGGGCGATGATGACAGCGACGGTCCGGACCGGACCTGGAGAGCTCCGTGCAGGACACCGCTTGGGCTGCCTGCGCCGACTTGGCGACCATGGCCGTGGGTTCTTCCGTGAAGTCCTGGCGACTGCCGGGATCCGCCGGGCGCTCGTGCCCGGGGCGGGCTCAGTTGAGTTCGATCAGGCCGAGTCGGACGGCTTCTGTGACGGTGCCGGCGCGGTTCTCGGTACCGAGCTTGCGGTAGATGCGGACGAGGTGGGTCTTGATCGTTGCCTCCGCCAGGTGGAGCGTGCCGGCGATCGTCCGGTTGGTGTGGCCGAGAGCCAGGAGCCGGACGACCTCGATCTCGCGCTCGCTCAGTACCGGACCCGGCTCGGAGGCAGACCCGGCGAACTGTGCTGCGGCTTCCGGTGCCAGCGTCATGCCGCCGGCCGCCGCGGCGCGTACGGCGCGGAACAGTTCCTCGGGAGGGCCTGCCTTGAGTACGTAGCCACGCGCGCCGGCCTCCACGGCTCGTAGGACATCGATCTGGTGGCCGTGGCTGGTGAGTACGACGACCCGGGCAGCGGTGGAGGTGGCCAGGATCCGGCGGGTCGCCTCGATGCCGTCGATGACGCTTCCCGTCGCGCCGGTGTCCGACAGCCGGAGGTCCATCAGCACCACATCGGGACTCAGATCAACCACCTGATTCACCGCGTCGATGCCGTCGCCGGTCTCGCCGACGACGGCAAAGCCGGGTTCGCTCTCAAGCAGGGCACGCAGACCGGCCCGTACGACCGTGTGGTCGTCCACGATCAGAATCCGCAGCGCGGGACCGGGACTCTCGCTCATCGGGTGCCCACGGGAACGCGGTCCTCGGCCCGAAGAGCCGCGTGCACGCGGGTACCGTGTCCGGGCTCGCTGTCGATGCTGAGGGTGCCTCCGAGCACGGCCAGCCGGTCACGCGCTGCGGCCAGTCCGAAGCCGCGACCGCTGACGGTCAGTAGTGGGGCCGTCGTGTCGAATCCCACTCCGTCGTCCAGGACCTCGACGGCGGCCGTCGCCCTGCCGCCGTAGGCCAGGGTGACGTGTACGTGCCGGGCTCGCGCGTGTTCGCAGGCGTTGGCCAGGGCTCCCTGGGTGACCCGCAGCAGGGCCACGGCCTGGTCCGTGCGCAGCGAGCAGGGCTCGTGCTCGGTATGGAAGGTGATCCTGGGCGCCCCGGCGGCAGAGCCGGTTCGGGCGCACAGGTCGCGCAGTGCCGCCTCGAGGCCGTCCCGCGCGAGCAGGGGTGGGGTGAGGTCGTCGATGATGCCGCGGGTCTGCGCGAGATGCTCGCCGAGAGCTCCGGTCACCGCCCGCACCTGCCGTCGGGCGACGTCCGGTCGGCGGTCCCAGGCCCGTTCGGCGGCCTGGAGCAGCATGCGGCTGCCCGAGAGTTCCTGGGCGAGGGTGTCATGCAGGTCCCGTGCGATGCGGGCTCGCTCGGCGAGTCGCCCGGCTTCTTGCTGTTGCCGGGCCAACTCGCCCCTTGTGGCGGCGAGTTCGCGGGTAAGTCGCTGCTGGGCGCGGTAGAGGAACACGGTCGCCCACAGAGCGGCGACCGGTGGTGCCAGCACATCGGGATCGAATCCGCCGGCGGCCCGCAGCAGAGCCGCTACAAGCAGCGCGGTGAGGATGCCGAGCGCCGTGGTCCGTGCCGCGCGCGTGGGCATGCGCAGTGCCAGTACGGCGAGTGGCACGGCCAGCCACGTGTACCCGAAGGTGAGTCGGGCCGGGAGGTTCCAGGCCACCCAGGACCACAGCAGCAGGAGAAGGCCGAGCCAGGCGGGCCGGGCCCAGGAGCCCAGGTTGTCCCACCGGGCCAGTCCGGCCGCGTACAGCAGGGCCAGCGCGGCCATGGGCGGCGCGATGCGCCAGCACAGCTCGTGGTTCAGCTCGAAGAGCCGCACCAGGGTGCCGACGACGGCGACCAGGAACACCAGGTGCGGGAGATACCGTGCGGAGGCGGAGGGTCGGCGTACGGCGAGAGTGGCGACGGGCACGGCTGCGGCTCCCTGGGGCGGGCCGGGCGGAGGCGACAACAGGGCCAGAAGTGTAAGCCGTGACCTGTTCGAACGCTGTAAACGCCCAGATGGGGCCGTGCCCGCGCTGATGTCAGCTCCCCGGGTGCAGACCGAGCCAGCCCGGCGACGGATCGCCCTTGACCTCGCCGAAGTAGAGGGAGAACGTCTGCCGCAGCCGCTCGGCCGCGGCGCGGTCCTCCATGAACCGGGGGAAGCCGTCGACATGGGCGTTCGGGAACTCCCACACCGGCTTCAGGCCGGCGTTCGGCGTGATGTCCGTACGCACCGACCAGCCGTTGAAGCTGGCCGCCTGGCGCTCCTCGGAGAGCTGCCAGTTCACGTACAGTTTGGCGGCGGCCGGGTGCGCCGCCTTCTTCAGGATCGCGGCCCGCTGTCCCCAGGCCATGAAGGGGTGGTCGCCGGCCGGTAGGACCCACTTCACCGTGGTCGACGTGGAGACCGCGCTGCCCCCTGCGCCCACTCCGATGGTCTTCGTCTTGCTGTTGACCGCGGCGCCCGGGGTGTTCGTGCCGCGGGCGAACTGGGGCTGCTGCGCGGCGAACCTCGCCATCCAGTCCCAGCCGTACTTCTGCTGGTAGAGGGAGTAGAGGTACAGCACCGCGTCGTCGTCGTTCGGGTACGAGGACGCGATGGCGCCCTTCCACCGTTCGTCGAGCAGGTCCAGCGGTGTCCTGGGAGCGTTCGCCCCGGCGGCCTGGATGTCGTACATGAAGCTGAACGCGATGACGAACAGCGCCGTCCAGGCGCCGTCCGGGTCCTTGAAGCCCTTGTGGACCTTGGAGAAGCCGGCGGGCTTGTAGCGCAGCAGCTTGCCCTCCTGCTTCCAGCGGGTGAAGTCCTGCAGCGTCTGCAACTGGACGACGTCGGGAACCAGGGTGTCGGTCGCCAGCTGGTTGTCCACACGGACGTCGTGGTACTTGCTGTAGTCCACGGACACCGTCAGCGGGACCTTCGGGAACCGGGCGGCCCAGGCGGCCCGTACACCCGCTGCCTGGGCGTCGACGTCCCCGCCCTGGTAGAGGACGAGCTTGCCGCCTTCGGCGATGGCCGCCTCGTAGAGCTCGTCGAGGGAGCGGGTCTCCTCGCGAACACCGGTGAGCGAGGCACTGACGGGCGCAGCCGCCTGCGCATTGGTCGAGACGGCAGCGGCGGCGCCGCCGAGGGCGACACCGGCTCCGGTGGTGAGCAGCCGGCGCCTGCTGAAGTTCCTGGGCATCGTGGGGGTCCTCCTGCTGGATCCACCGCCACATTCTGTAGGCGGCGGCGCGCCCATCCTGCCGATGAACTGCGTTGTTCCGCGTCGGCCAAAGGCTGCTACCGGATTCAACCGTTCGGTTGAACGGTCGTCATCGGCGCCGAGGGTGGAGATACCTCGGAGGCAACCAGATCCACGATGTGGTGGGCGCCCCGGCCGAGGAGTTGATCCGCATGCTCGTGTCGGGAGTGCATCGCGTTGCCGGTGACCACGACACCTGCCAGGGGCCACGGCGTCCGGCGGCGGCTGGAAGCAGGCGATCTCCTTCGTCGTCTCGCCGGCGCCCAGCCAGGGCAGGCGTCGGCCGGCTGCTCCCAGGGCCTGGAACTCCGGTTGGTGGATCTGTACGACATGGTGGAGCGGGGGCGGGTCCGCGGTGCTGGGCACCCCCCAGTTCCTCGTGGGAGCCCTTCCCCCGGCCCTCGCCGGTCTCGGCGGCCAGACCATCGCCCTCCCCATGGCCATGGCGGTACTCAGCCTCGCCGTGGCCGCGAGTCGGTGCTTCCTGGCGCTGTGCCGTCCGTGGCAGGCGGGCCCCGATCCCCTGGCCGGGTGAATCCGATCCGACTCCGATCCGGCTCCGCTCCCGCTTCCCCGGGACACGGCGACGGCGACGGCACCCAGCACTGGCGGAACTGGCAGTCGCGGAGGAGAACCAGGGCAAGCTGTCCACGGCCACAGACGCCGCCCGCGCCGCTGTCCGACGCCCGGGCTTCGCTGAGACCTTCGACCGTGACTTCGGCGGGCTTGCCGCCCCGGCTGCCCGCCGGGCGGCCTGACCTTGGAACTACACGTCGACACCCACCGGCTCCTCGACCGACAGGAAGAACTCCTCGGGGAGGACCTCGCGGTACAGGACTACTCCGCCCCGGTCGCCGCCGTCGCCCGTCACCGGGTGAATACCCCGGCCTTGGACGAGGGCCCACCCCAAGGTAACGGGTGCGGACCTCGGTATCCGTCTCGCAGTACATCTCCAGCCAGGCCAGGCAGCCGCATCTCCGCCCGCAGCCGTAGGAGCCGTCCGCGCTCGATCTCCTCGACCCGCCAGAAGTCCAGCGAGTCGCCGACCCGAAGGCGCTCGGCATCACGCCGGCCGCGATGCAGGCCGACCCCGCCGACGAACCGATCCATCCAGCCCCTGACCGCCCACGCCGGCGGGAAGCCGCGGCAGGCAGCCGCTTCAGTGCTCGTGTTCACCACTTGCCTGTACGGCTTCTTGCACCACTGGCACAAGGGCGACCCGCAGCTGCCCCTCTTCGTGACCAGACGCCTGAGCCACCTCCTTCGCCGCGAGGAGGGGCGACGTGTCCGCGCAGTCACAGGAGGCCTTCCGTCGGGGGCCGGGACGCTGATGACCTTTTCGGCGACCAGGAGTCCGCCCCTCGCCGCGCTCGCCCTGACGCCGCTGCCCGTCACAGGGATCTCCAGCCCGGCAGTGCCGACGCAACGAGGACGTTCACGTCGGCAGCGGCAGCTCCGCCCAGATGGTCTTTCCGGCGGGCGTCTGCCGGCTGCCCCAGCGGTCCGCGAGCTGGGCGACGAGCAGGAGCCCGCGTCCGCCCTCGTCGAAGGAGCGGGCCCGCCGCAGGTGCGGGGCGGTGCTGCTGCCGTCGGAGACCTCGCAGACGAGTGTGTCACCGCGCAGTAGGCGCAGTTCGATGGGCGACCTGCCGTAGCGGATGGCGTTGGTGACCAGTTCGCTGACGATGAGCTCGGTGGCGAAGGCCAGCTCGCCCAGTCCCCAGACGTTCAGCTGGTTGCTCGCCATCCGGCGGGCCCCGGCGACGAGGGCGGGATCCGTGGACAGCGGCCAGGTGCGCACCCGGTCGGGCTCCATCGCGTACGTCCGGGCCAGGAGCAGCACGATGTCGTCGGCGGGAGCGGCGGGTATCACCTTGCGTACCACTTGGTCGCAGGTGTCCTCCAGGCCGGACGGTGGATGGCTGAGCGCGTCCCGCAGCAGGTCGAGCCCCCTGTCGATGTCCCGGTCGGCGGCCTCGATCAGTCCGTCCGTGTACAGGGCGAGCACGCTGCCCTCCGCCAGGTCGACCTCGACGGCTTCGAACGGCAGCCCGCCGACGCCGAGCGGCGGGCCAGTGGGCAGGTCGAGGAACCGCACGGTCCCGTCGGGGGACACCAGAGCGGGCGGCGGATGACCGGCGCGGGCCAGACGGCAGGTACGGGAGACCGGGTCGTAGACGGCGTACAGGCACGTGGCGCCCACCTCGCCCGATGCACCGCTCGTCGATCCCCGGGCGTCGGGTCCCTCCTCCCGGTCGAGCCGGACGACCAGGTCGTCGAGCTGGGTGAGCAGTTCGTCGGGGGCAAGGTCGACGTCGGCGAGCGTACGGACCGCGGTGCGCAGGCGACCCATCGTCGCGGAGGCGTGGATGCCGTGGCCGACCACATCACCCACCACGAGGGCGACTCTTCCTCCGGACAGGGGGATGACGTCGAACCAGTCGCCGCCCACTCCGCTCGCGGAACCCGCCGGCAGATACCGGTAGGCCAGCTCCACGGCCGTCGGGGAGGGCAGCCGCTCGGGCAGCAGGCTGCGCTGAAGGGCGAGCGCGGTGCGGCGTTCCTGGGTGTAGCGCCGGGCGTTGTCGATGCTCACGGCCGCCCTGGCGGCGATCTCCTCGGCCAGCAGCAGGTCGTCGTCACCGAAGGGTTCCGGCGTGCGGTGCCGCACCAGGTACACCAGGCCCAGGGTGACGCCACGGGCGCGCAGCGGCACCAGGAGTACCGAGTGCATCCCGTACCGGCGGACCGACACCCCGCGAGCCGGGGACTCCGCCAGCCACTCGCGGAGCACCGGGTCCCTCATGCGGTGCCGGGTGCCGCGGCCGGTGCGCAGCGCCCGGGCCGTCGGGGAGTGCGAGGGGCGGGTGGCCGTCTCGCCCACCTGTACCGCGGCCTCGGGGCACCCGGGGAGCACCGAGGCGTGGGCGCAGCGGGACAGGACGACCGGTCCGGTGGGCGGGACCGGCTCCGGCTCGTCTCCGCGGACGACCGACTCCAGAAGGTCGACGACGACGAAGTCGGCGAATCCCGAGACGGCAACCTCGGCGAGCTCCTCCGCGGTCCGCTTCACGTCGAGGGTGCTGCCGATGCGCGCACTTGCTTCGTTGAGCACCTCCAGGCGGCGTCTGGCCCAGTACTGCTCGGTGGTGTCGATCACGAGCGCCGACAGACCCCGCACCGAGCCGCCCGGGTCCTTGAGCGGGGTGAGATAGACGGACCAGGCGTGGTCCTGGACCTCGCCGGGGGCCCGGCTGGGCTCCTGCTCGCTGTGGATCGCGTCCCCGGTGCGCATGACCTGCCGCTGGAGAAGGTCCATCGGCTCGTGGCTCGCCTGGATCTCGGTGAGGGTCAGGCCTTTCATCTCGTCGCTGGTCAGGCCCATGGCCTGGCTCATCACCTGGTTGCATGCCACGAACCGGGCCTCACGGTCGTAGACGGCGACGGACAGCGGGAGCTGCGCGAGCGTCAGGTCCCACAGTTCGGCGGCGTCGGCCGTGCTCGGGCCGGAGGCGTACGTCACCGCGGCGCCTGTGACAAGCCAGAGCGGGCGGTTCGCACCGGTCGGCAGCGGGGTGCCGCGCAGCCGTGCGACGACCCGGTCGCCGTCGCGGTGGCGCAGTGCCACGTCGCTCGTCCAGGGCTCTCCTGCGGACAGGTGCCGGCCGGCGGAGTGGGGCAGGTCCGTGGCGAGCAGGTCGGCGGCCGGACGGCCCACGACGTCGTCCGGCGTGTGCCCCAGCAGTGCCCGGGCGCCGGCGCTCCACGCCATGACGTTCAGTTCGGCATCGATGACCACCGCGAAGTCCTCGGGTACTCCGGTGCCCTGTACCGCACCGGAGACGGCGGACTGGTTGTCCATGGGACGACCCACTCTCGTTTCCTGCCATGACGCCGGACCCGCCGTTACCACACGTCACGAGCGGTGCGTCCAGCATCTCGCCCTGGCGCGTCCGGCTCAACCGATGCCCACGCCAGACAAAATGAGTACTACTTATAGATGCCCTATACGTGCTGACAAATGCTAGCGGTCTCGTCGGGTTGATCGGGATGTCAATCGCGTCTGCCTGGTGTGTTGCAGGGACTGGTGCCATGTCAGCGGAAAATGTGCCTGCCTATCGTCTTGACGCGAGCTATGAGCCGCCCCGATAAATGCAACTTATGAGCAGCGTTGCTCGGAGAGGACACCCGCATGAGACCCCTACGCATAGGCTCCGGACTGGCCAAGGCACTCGCGGCCGGAGTCGTAGTCTTCGCAACCCTGGTGCCGGTCCAGTCGGCGCAAGCGGCCACGACGAACTTCTACGTCGACCCCACCGGCGGTAACGACAGCAACTCCGGAACCAGCACCACCGCTGCCTTCAAGACCATCCAGGCGGCCCAGGCCGCCGTCCGCGCCGTGAACACCAACATGTCGGACGACATCGTCGTGAACCTGCGCGGCGGCACCTACAACCTCACCAGCCCGATCACCCTGGGTACGAGCGACTCCGGCACGAACGGCCACACGGTCGTCTACCAGGCCTACAACGGCGAGACCCCCGTGATCAGCAGCGGCCGGTCGATCACCGGATGGACCACCGCCTCGAACGGCGAGTACAAGGCGTCGGTGGGCAGCCTCAACTTCCGTCAGCTGTACGTCAACGGAGTGCGCGCCACCCGCTCCCGGTACCCCGACCTGGGCTCGGACTTCCAGCTCCAGGGCAGCGACAAGACCAACAAGCTGCTGCAGGTGCTCAGTTCGCAGATCTCCAACTGGAGCAACCTCAGCCAGACCGAGATGGTCCTGGAGTTGCAGTGGGCGGAGAACTACCTACGGCTGAAGTCGTTCACCACCGCGGGCGGCACCGCCAACGTCTCCATCCAGGACCACGAGGCCGGCATCCTCTTCCAGCGGCCCTTCCCGGTCCTGTCCAACGGCTCCCCGCTGCACTTCGAGAACGCCCACGAGTTCCTCAACGAGCCGGGTGAGTTCTACGTCGACACGGCCGCGCAGACGGTCTACTACAAGCCGCGCTCCGGCGAGGACATGTCCACCGCCACTGTGCAGGCACCCACCCTGCCCACGCTCGTGGAGGTCAAGGGCACCAGCCTCGACGCCCCTGTCCACGACCTGCGCTTCTCCGGCATCACCTTCGCCCAGACCACCTGGATGGAAGCGACCAACAACGGTCTGCTCAACGGCCAGGGCGGCCTCTTCAACGTGTCGGCCGACTCCTCGAACCACCAGTACGCCGACCGTCCGCCGGCCGGGGTGCACGTCGCGGACGCCGACCGCGTCTCCTTCACCGGGAACACCTTCACGCAGATGGGGGCCACCGCCCTCGATCTGCACCACGGCGTCCACGACAGCAGCGTGACCGGCAACGTCGTCTACGACATCGCGGGCAACGGCATCATGGTGGGCAAGTTCTCCGACCCCACGGTCGAGTACCACACCATCTACAACCCACCTACGTCCCCGGCGGGTGAGGACGCCCGCGAAGTCGTCAAGAACGTCACCGTCAACGACAACCTGATCACACGGATCGGCGAGGACTACCTGGGCACCGCCGGCATCAACGCGGGCTTCGTCAACAGCACCACCATCAACCACAACGACATCAGCGACGCCCCGTGGGCCGGCATCTCGCTGGGCTGGGGCTGGCAGTCCGCGGCCAACGCGGAGGGCAACAACAGCATCAGCTACAACCGGATCGGCAATGTGCTGAACCGGCTGTGCGACACCGCCGGCATCTACCACCTCTCCAACGACCCGGGCACCGTCATCAACGGTAACTACGTGCACGACGTGGTCCGGAGTCCGGCCGCCTGCGGTTCCGCGGTGGCGGGCGTCTACCTGGACGAGGGCTCCAACAACATGACCGTCTCCAACAACGTGCTGTCGCACACGGACGGTTTCATCAACCAGAACGTCAACGGCAGCAACGTGACGCTGTCCGGCAACGCGACCTCAGGCACCTCCGTGATCCAGGCCTCTGGGCTGGAGCCCGCATACCAGTCCCTGGCGGCGAGGATCAACCTCGCCTACAACAAGCCGACCTCTGCCTCCTCGGTGTACGGCGCCGGCAACGTGGCGTCCAAGGGCAACGACAACGACAGCTCCACCGGGTGGTCGCCGACCGGGACCGACACCTCGGCCTGGTGGCAGGTCGACCTCGGCCAGGCCCACCAGCTCGGCCAGTACTCCCTGACGATGCGCCAGGACATCGACCAGCCCGAGACGCGCGGCAACTTCGAGATCCGTGCCTCGAACGACCCGTCGTTCGCCACCTACACCGTGCTGGGACGCCAGGGCGCCACGACGCTGCCGATGGCATCCACGCTGACGGGGAACATCGACGTCCGCCAGAAGTTCCGCTACGTGCGGGTCGCCAAGACCGACGGCGCCTACTTCTTCTTCTCCGACTTCAGCGTGCAGCAGGCCGGCGGCGCGCTGGAGGACGCGACCGGCACACCGAACGTCAACCCGTCGACGTACTACACCATCAAGAACGTCAACAGCGGCCAGCTGGCGGACGTCTACCAGGCCTCCACCGCCGACGGCGGGAGCGTCGTCCAGTGGCCGGCCAACAGCGGCACCAACCAGCAGTGGAACATCGTGCAGGTCAGCGGCCAGCTCTACAAGATCGTCAACAGGAACAGCGGCAAGGCCCTCGACATCAGCGGCTCAACTCACTACAGAGGGACCAATCTGGAGCAGTACACCTACAACGGCGGCAACAACCAGCTCTGGTACTTCGAGCCGACCAGCGGCGGATACCTCATCCGCAACTTCGAGACCAAACAGGTCCTGGAGGTCAGCGCCGCCTCGACGGCCAACGGTGCCGCCATCGACCAGTGGATGGCACTGAACCAGTCGAACCAGGCCTGGACGATCCAGTGACGGCATGACGCGTTAAGGGTCAGAAGACGGCGGGGGCGGAAAGCCATGGCTTTCCGGCCCCGCCGCCACGAGCCGGCTGGTGACGCGGGAGAACGTCCACTGCTGGTTGGTGCTGCCCCGGTCGGTGTACTGGATCAGCGCGGCACCGTCAGCAGCGGAGGCTCCGGAGACGCCCGGCGACCTTGCCGCTGCGCACGCTGACGCCCCGGTAGGCACGAGTGGGTGGGCGCGATCGTGTAAGGCACGGAGCCCACATCGACGTAGCCGGTGTTGTTCGGGTTGTGGGTCTACATGCCGATCCGGTCGCCGCGGCAGCCGCCCCAGGTGAGCTGGTACGTCCTGCCAAACACATGGCGCTCTTGGCCACCGGGCTGGCCTCCATCACCACATCGACACCCGCCTCGCGTCCGAGTTGTCACCGCTGGGGGAGACGTAGTAGGTGGCCTGGGTCGCGGCCGAGCGGGCACGATCACAGCGCCGTTCAAGACCCTGCAACACGCGCGGGACGTCGTGCGCACGGTCGACAGCGACATGACCGGGGACATCAACGTCTTTCTCCGGGGCGATACATACCCGGTGGGCAGCACCATCGACTTCACGTCGGCCGATTCCGGAACGAACGGCCACCATGTCGTGTACGCCGCCTACCAGAACGAGAAGCCGGTGCTGGACGGCGGCGTGCCGGTGACCGGCTGGACACAGCACAGCGGGAACATCTGGAAGGCCACCCTCAACCGGGACGACAAGCTCCGCGCGCTCTGCGTCAACGGCAAGCGTGCCCAGATGGCGTCGAAGACGATCAACTCGGCCGGATGCTACGGGACCTACAGCGTTACGGCAGGCCTGGGCGTGCGGCGCACCAGGACCACCACGACGATCGCGCACAACGTCGGCGGCACCCTCACCGACAGCCGGCCGTCACACAGCACGCCGTGTGGTTGCTTACCACGTGGGACGTCAACGGCGTCAGCAGGTTCTCCTACAGCTTCGACGGCAGCGCGTTCCGCTGCCGGGATGAGGCGCAGGCCGCGTGCGGCTGGGTGTCTGCCCCTCTTCGGGGTGCGGGCATTCGGGAACGTGAACATGGGCGGTTCCAGAAGGTGTGTCCGGACGACGGCTGCGGTGCCGCCGTGCCGGTCAGGAACGGCGGGGGCGCCGCTCCTCGTCTGCGATGGGCACGTCGGCCCTGATGAGGTCCTGCGCGCGTAGTTCGTCCCAGAGCCCGTTGGGGACGTGCCGGGCGTGCAGTTCGACGTTGCGCCTGACTTGTTCTGCGGTGCGCATGCCGAGGGTGACGTTGATGACGGCGGGGTGTGTGCGGGGGAAGGCGATGGCGGCGGCGGGCAGGGTGGTGCCGTACCGCTCGCAGACATCGGCGATGGCGCGGGCGCGGTCGACGAGTTCGGGTGGGGCGGATTGGTAGTCGTATTTCATGCCTTCGGTGGGCCGGTTCTGGGAGAGGAGGCCGGAGTTGAAGACGCCGGCGGCGACGACGGTTTTGCCGTGTTCTTGTGCGGTGGGCAGGACGTCGTCGAGGGCGGACTGGTCGAGGAGGGTGTAGCGGCCGGCGAGCATGACCAGGTCGGCGGCGGTTTCGCGCAGGAAGCGGGTGAGCAGGGCGGACTGGTTCATGCCCGCGCCGATCGCCCCGATCACGCCCTGCGCGCGCAGTTCGGCGAGGGCGGGCATGGCGTGGTCGGCGGCTTGTTGCCAGTGGTCGTCGGGGTCGTGGAGGTAGACGATGTCGAGGCGGTCCAGGCCGGTGCGCTCCAGCGTGTCCTCGAGGGAGCGCAGCACGCCGTCGCGGCTGAAGTCCCACTGCCGGCGCAGATCGTCGCGGACGACGAACCCTTCGGTGTCGACGCCTGTCGGGTGGTTGTTGGGGACGAGGAGGCGGCCTGCCTTGGAGGAGATGACGTACTGGTCGCGGGGCCGGTCGTGCAGGGCGGCGCCGAGGCGGTGTTCGGAGAGGCCGAGGCCGTAGTGCGGGGCGGTGTCGTAGTAGCGGATGCCCGCGTCCCAGGCGGCGTCGACGGCGGCCGCCGCGTCCTCGGCGCTGGTGGTGCGGTAGAGGTTGCCGATGCCGGAGGCCCCGAAGCCGAGCTCGGTGACCTGGACGGGGGTGTGAGGGATCTTCCGGCGGTGCAAGATGTGCTCCTGAGAGGGTGGTTCAGCGTCGGACGTGTGGCGTGGCGCCTGCGATGAGGGCTTCGACCTCGGTGAGGGTGGCCATGGAGACGTCGCCGGGAGTCGTCATGACCAGGGCGCCGTGCGCGGTGCCGTAGGCGAGGGCGCGTTCCAGGGAGTGGCCGGTGAGCAGGCCGTGGATGAGTCCGGCGGCGAAGCCGTCGCCGGAGCCGATGCGGTCCAGGACGTGCAGACCGGGCATGACGGGGCCGGTGACGTAGCCGGTGTCGGCGGACCAGGCTGCCGAGGTCCAGTCGTTGACTCCCGCCGAGGGCACCTCGCGCAGGGTCGTCGCGAGGACTCTCGCGTCCGGCAGCAGGTCGGCCACGGCGGCGAGGGCGTCCGGCACCTCGGTCGCCCCGAACCGCACGGCGCCCGGATGCTCGCCCGCCAGGCCCAGGGCGCCCACGACGACGTCGGCGTGCCGGGCCAGGCGCAAGTCGGTCTCCCGGGCGCGTTCCGGTCCGCCCCGGTCGGCCCAGAGGCTGGGGCGGTAGTTGGGGTCGTAGGAGACGGTGACGCCGTGTCGGCGGGCGGCGGCCATGGCCTCGTCGGCGACGTCGGCGGTGGTGTCGGACAGGCCGGCGAAGATGCCGCCGGTGTGGAACCAGCGCACTCCGGCAGAGAACACCGTGTCCCAGTCGACGTCCCCCGTGCGCAGCTGGGAGACGGCGGTGTGGGCGCGGTCGCTGACGCCGAGGGCGCCGCGGATGCCGAAGCCCCGTTCGACGAAGTTGAGACCGTTGCGGGCGGTGCGGCCCATGCCGTCCGCCGCGGCCCAGCGGATGTGTGAGGTGTCGACGCCGCCCTGGAGGATCAGGTCCTCCACCAGGCGTCCGACCGCGTTGTCCGCCAGGGCGGTGACGACGGCGGTGCGCAGTCCGAAGCAGCGGCGCAGTCCGCGTACGACGTTGTACTCGCCGCCGCCCTCCCACACCTGGAAGCTGCGCGCTGTGCGGATGCGGCCCTCTCCGGGGTCGAAGCGCAGCATGACCTCGCCGAGGGCGATCACGTCGGCCATGGCGTGCTCCGTTCCACCGCTTCGGCGGTCAGTCGGCGGATCTCCGCGTAGTCGCCGTTCGCCAGGAGGGCGGGGGTGGCCATCCAGCTTCCGCCGACGGCCAGTACGGCGGGTTCGGCGAGGTAGCCGCGCAGGGCGGCGGCGTCGATCCCGCCGGTCGGCACGAACCGAGTCCCGGGGAAGGGTGCCGCGAGTGCCCGGAGCATCGCCGTACCGCCGAGCGGCTCGGCGGGAAACAGCTTGACCGTGTCGAGGCCGGCCCGCAGGGCGCTCATCACCTCGGTCGCGGTGGCCACGCCGGGGAGCACAGGAACCCCCAACTCCCGGCACCGGGAGATGACTTCGTGGTCCACGCCGGGCGAGACGACGAAGCGGGCCCCCGCCGCCACGGCCCGCTCGGCCTGCTCGGCGGTCAGCACCGTTCCGGCGCCGACGACCAGATCGCCCTGGGCGGCCATCGCCTTCACGACCTGTTCGGCGTCGGGGGTGCGGAAGGTGACCTCCGCGCAGCGCGCACCTCCCGCGGCCAGGGCACGGGCCAGCGGGGCGGCCGTGGCGGGGTTGGGCACGGTAAGGACCGGCACGAGCCGCGCCTCGGCGAGCAGGTCGGTGAGGTCGGTGGTCATCTGCCCAGCCATCCGCCGTCGACCGGAAGGACGGTGCCATGGACATACGCGGCCGCGTCCGAGGCGAGGAAGACGGTGGCACCCGCCAGGTCGTCCGCGCTGCCCCAGCGGGCGGCCGGAATCCGGTCCAGGATCGCCTTGCTGCGGGCCGGGTCGTCCTGGAGGGCCTGGGTGTTGTCGGTGGCGATGTACCCCGGCGCGATGGCATTGACATTGACACCGTGCGGCGCCCATTCATTGGCCAGCGCCTTGGTGAGACCGGCGATGCCGTGCTTGGCGGCGGTGTAGCCGGGGACGGTGATGCCGCCCTGGAAGCTCAGGAGGGAGGCTGTGAAGATGACCTTCCCTCGGCCGCGTGCCACCATCGACGCGCCGACCGCCCGGGCCAGCGCGAACTGGGCACTCAGATTCACCTGGAGAACCAGATCCCAGTCCGCATCGGTGTGTTCGGCTGCGGGAGCCCGGCGGATCGTGCCCGCGTTGTTGACCAGGATGTCCACCGGACGTTCCCGGCTCGCGAGATCCGCGCCCAGCGCCCGGACCGCCTCGGGATCGGCGAAGTCGGCGCGTTTCGCCTCGAAGCTGCGCCCGGTGGCGGTCACGTCCTTCTCCACCGCGCTGCCGGACTCCTCCAGCGAGGCGCTCACCCCGATGACGTCCGCGCCGGCCGCAGCGAGCGCGCGGGCCATGGCCCGCCCGATGCCTCGCCGGGCCCCGGTGACGACAGCGAGCCGTCCGGTGAGGTCGAAGGCGTTCATACCGCGGCTCCCGGGGTGTCGTCGGTGCAGTCCACCAGGATCTTCATCACGTTTCCGCCGCTCTCCAGCGCCTCGAAGGCGGCCGGTGCCTGGGTGAGCGGGACGACCTTGCTGATCAGCCGGTCGGCGGGAATGGTGCCGTCGGCGACCAGGGTGACGGCCTTCTCGAAGTCGGAGCGGTCGTACAACCGGGCACCGATGAGGGTGAGTTCGCGCCAGAAGAAGCGGTGCAGGTTGATCTGGCGGGGCTGTGGGTGGATGGCGACCAGGCACAGCCGGCCGCGCACGCCGAGGACGTCGACGGCGGTGTCCACACCGCCCGCGGCTCCGGAGACCTCGAAGGCGACGTCCGCTCCCGCGTCGCCGGTCCACTGCCGGACCAGCTCGGCCAGGTCCTCGGCGGCCGGGTCCCACACGGTCAGCCGCAACTCCTCGGCGAGCAGCCGCCGATGGGCGTTCAGCTCCACCACTCGGACGTCCGCGCCTGCGGCCTGGGCGACCAGCGCGATCAGGACGCCGACCGGACCACCGCCGACCACGACGACCCGCTCGCCCTCGCGTATCGCGGCCCGGCCGACGTCGTGCACCGCGACCGCGGTCGGTTCGACGAGGGCGGCCCGGTCCAGCGGGAGGGTGGCGGGCAGCCGTATGAGCGTGGAGGCGGGCACGGTCCAGCGCTGCTGCATGGCGCCGGGGGAGTCGATGCCGATGAAGTCCAGGTGCTGGCAGATGTGCTGGTGGCCGGCGCGGCAGGCCGGGCAGGTGTCGTCCCAGCGCAGCGGCATCACGGTGACCGCGTTACCGGGTGCCCAGTCCTCGACGCCGGGACCCACTCGGACGACACGGCCTGCCATCTCGTGTCCGAGGACGGCGGGCACGGCGACCCGGGCGTCCATGTCGCCGTGGAAGATGTGCAGGTCGGTGCCGCAGATGCCGACGTAGGCGGGGGCCAGTTCCACCTCGCCGGGGCCGGGGGGTGTGCTGGGGACCGGTGCGGTGTCGAGGGTGCGGGCGGACAGGTAACGGGTTGCGAGTGTCACGGGGCAGGGTCCCTTCGGCGCAGACCGGAGGTGGATGCCAGGAGCTCGGCATCCGTGGTGACGTGTTCTGCGCGGGTTCGGCGCGATGTTCGGTGGGGGGTGTTCAGCTCGTTCGGGCCGTGGCGTCTCCCTCTCCGGCGACGGGCGCAAGGCCGTAGAACGTGGTGGCGACACCGGCCAGGAGCGCGTCGACGTCGCTCTCGCTCCAGCCGGTGAGCAGCTCGTCCACGGTGGCGGCCCACCGGTTCCAGCCGCCGGCGAGGTTGGCGACGGGCCAGTCGGAGCCGAACATGAGCCGCTGGGGGCCGAAGGCGGAGACCAGTACGTCCCAGGCGGGGCGGATGTCGGCGGTGGTCCAGTGCGTGTGGTCGGCCTCGGTGATCAGCCCGGAGACCTTGCAGACCACGTGCGGGTGTGTGGCCAGCTGTCGGATCCCGCGTTCCCAGTCCGCGATGTCCTGTCGGGCGAGGTCCGGCTTGCCCGCGTGGTCGAGTACCTGAGGCAGGTCGGGGAAGTGTTCCGCGAGCCGAATCGCCTGGTCGAGCTGGTGGGCGCGCACAAGTACGTCGTAGCGCAGTCCGCGGTCCTGGCCCGCCCGCAACCCGCGTTCCACGTCGGGGCATTGGAGCCAGTTCGGGTCCGTCTCGCTCTGGACGAGGTGGCGCAGGGAGCGCAGGTACCCGCCGCCCGGACCGGTTTGCAGCTGGTCGAGTACGTCACCGATGGCCGGTGACGTCAGGTCGGCCCAGCCGACCACGGCCTGGATCAGCGGCTCCTGTTCGGCGAGCGCGAGCAGGTCCGCGGTCTCGGCGACCTCCGCGACGCACTGGACGACCACCGAGCCGCCCAGCCGCCGGCCCGCGATGGGGTGGGTGGCGGTGGAGCGCAGGTCGTCAGGGGTGAAGGTGCGGCGGATCGATGCCACGTCGGGGTCGTCGAGCCAGGGTTGCGGGCGCTGGGCGAGGTCCCACAGGTGGTGGTGGGCGTCGACGAGCACGGATGTGTTCACGGGGTGATCCAAGTCGGGTCGGGCTGATGCGGGCCGGGTCAGACGGTGGTGTCCTCGCCGGGCGGACTCAGGTGCCAGATCTCGGGGAGCTCGCTCCACTGGCGGCCCTCGCCCCGGTCGGGGAAGGGTTCCTGGCACGGGTCGGTGAGCTTCCACCAGCGCTGGGTCTCGGGGTCCGCCTCGATGGACGCCATGTCCGCCTCGAAGTCGTCGCCGTGGTACTCCATGTAGGCGAACAGCACGTCACCGTGGAGGTAGATGCTGTAGTTGCGGATGTTCGCCCGCAGCAGGGCGGCTTCGACGCCCGGCCAGACGGCGGAGTGGAGCCGGAGGTACTCCTCGCGGTGTTCGGGGCGGAGTCTGATGGTCTGGGCGATGCGCTTCATGCCGATTCCCCTGATGTGTCAGTGGAGTTGGACCCGTCGGCCGCTGTGTCGAACGGCGTGCGGTAGCTGGGTGTGCGAGTGCGCAGTCCGAGCCGCAGGGTGAGCTGGATGCGTGTGGAGGCCGGAAGACGGACCGTCAGGTACGGACTCTCGCACGGCGCTTCGGTCTCCGAGACCACCGGCTCGGTGTGGCCGTAGTCGTACATGTCCCCGATCCAGCTGTCGTCCGTGCAGGTCGTGTGGCGGACGCCGGTGATGGTGTGCTCGGCGAACGCGCCCGCCTGGACGATGACCGTGTGGTCGGTGCCGGGGGAGAGGTTGACCAGCTCGACCGTGGTGGCCTCGGGGTCGATGGAGGTGACGAGGGCGGCGACATCGGCGGGCAGACCCGCGCGGCGGGCGTCGGCGTCGTGGTAGCGCAGCCGGGCCTGTTGCAGACCGCCTTGGTACACCACCTGCGGGCCGCCCCAGGTCAGCTGCACCAGAGCCTCGGTGGCCACCGGGTTGCACTGCTGCCAGACGTGGATGTCGGCCTCGGGCACGTCCAGGTCGCGGTAGCGGTCGATGCGCCGCAGTCGGTGCCTGATCTGGGCCTGGGCGGTGGCGAGGATCCGCTCCGGGTAGTCGGGGTCGTCGCCGGCGAGGAATGCGAACCACGCCTTCTCGTGCCCGGACTCCTCCTTCGCGCGGAAGGGCCGCACGGTACGCCAGTCGATGCCGTCGGCCTCGCGCAGCCGTTCCAGCCGGGCGCGGTCGGACTCGGAGAAGGTGTGGTGCCACAGGGCCACTGGCACGGGGTGTGTGGCCGGGTTGTAGTCGAACCAGCCGGAGTCGTTGTGGCGGAAGGGCAGATGGAGGGTGGGCGTGTCACGGGCCGGACCGAGTTCGACCGCCCACTTCGAGGGCAGGCTGGAGTCGGCCTCCGTGTGGGGCATGACCTTGGCGTGGTCGATGAGGGTGTCGAGCGAGGTCGCGATCATGGAGAGGTAGTCGTCGTCCCCGCTGACGGTCGCCGCCGCGAGCGCTGCCACACAGGCCGCGTGACCGAGGCTGTGCCAGCCGTGCGGCCAGGACCAGCCGTAGTGGCCGCCGTACCAGCGGCCCTCCAGGAGGCTGCCTACGACTCCGTCGGGGCCGACGTTGTCCGGGATCAGGCCGCCGTTCTCCTGGGTGCGCTCGCGCCAGGCGCCCACGTACTCGACGATCCAGTCCCGGTAGCGCTCCTCGCCGGACAGGATCCAGGCGTTGAGGACCAGTCCGGCCGCGGCGAGGTTGAGCGCGGTGTCGCCGACGCCCATACGGTCGCGCATCTGGTCGCCGAGGCGCGGGTCCGCCGAGAGCGGGTACGGGCCGTCCTGGGCCTCGGGGAGCCATTCGAGCGGGTAGCCGTAGGTCTCCGCTTCCTTGAGCAGCCAGGGGTAGACGTCGCCGTCGAAGAGGCCGGTGCGGTCGGGGTCGCTGCCGTTGTGGGGGCGGGTGATGATGCGGTGTTCGGGGTCGTAGTTGCCCTTGGCGGGGTCGACGTACAACTCGGCGAAGCGCAGGGCGCGCTCACGCCAGCGGTCAGGGGCGGCCATGCACAGGAAGTAGAGCAGGAGGAGGCTCTCGCCCTGGTGGAACCAGTCGTAGCCGCGTTCGTACTCGTCGCGCAGCATGTTCAGTTCGGTCAGCTGACGGGTCACGCCCTCCCAGTGCTTCTCACTGGCGGGCAGCAGGTCGTCGGCGCCGCCGAGGAGGTACAGCTGGGGCCAGTTGAAGAAGACCTCGTAGAAGTCGTCCACGCCGTCGCGGGTGGTCAGCTGGTTGTTGTAGTTCAGTCGTCCGTCGGGGCCGGTGAAGGCGTCCTCGAAGTGGCGCCAGGCGTGGTCGAGCAGGTCGAACAGGGCGCGCTGTGCGACGGCCCAGCCGGGGGCTTCGAGCAAGGGGACGGTGGCTTGGACGTCGGGTATCGAGTCGCCGGAGGCGTCGGGGTGTTGGCTCAAGGGCATGAAAGCGGTCACTCCTTGGTGGCGCCGGCGAGCATTCCGCTGACCAGGAAGCGCTGGGCGAACAGGAACACGACGAGGACGGGGGTGATGGCGACCAGCGTCGCCAGTGCCAGTTGCGGGCGTTGGATCGCGAGGTCGCCGACGGTCGGGTTGAACGAGGGCACATTGCTGAGGAGACTGCCGACACCCACCTGGATCGGCATCTGGTTGCTCTCGGGGAGCATCACGTACGGCAGGAAGTAGTTCGTCCAGTTGGCGACGAAGCTGAAGAACCCGACCAGCGCGATGACGGGCGTCGCCAGCGGCAGGGCCACATGGCGGAACACACCGAATTCGGAGCAGCCGTCCATCCGCGCCGCGGCCAGGAGGTCCTTGGGCACGGCGGTGGTGAAGTAGATGTACGTCAGGTACACACCGAAGGGGTAGAACGAGTACGGCAGGATGATCGACCACATGGTGCCGATCAGGTGTACCGCGTTGATCTCCAGGAACAGCGGTACCACCAGCGTGGCGTTCGGCATCAGCATCACGACGAGGGTCGCGATCAGCAACGTGTGCCGACCGCGGAACTCGGTCATCGCCAGGGCGTATCCGGCCGGAATGGCCAGGCAGAGGGTGATGACCAGCGAGATGGCGGCGTACACGGCGGAGTTGCGCAGCCACTGCAGGATGGCGTCGTCCTGGAAGGCGGTCAGCGCGTGCCAGTTGGCCGTCAGCGCGTGCCAGGATCCGAAGGACAACGGGTTGTCGTTGACCAGTTGCTGGTCGGTCTTGGTCGCCGCGAGCAGCAGCCAGAGCACCGGCAGCACGAAGAACACTACGAACACGGTGAGCACGGCGCCCGCCAGCAGCCGGGAGGTCATGTGCTGCGGTGCCCGTCGGCGCCGCCGTGCTTCTCCGTGTCGGGTGCGGATCATGACACTCCCATCCCGTTCCGTGCGTGGGGCGTTGGCAAGGGGAGTGGGTCGTGTGTCAGTCGGCATCGAAGAACCCCGATCGGGCGACGAAGACACCGGCGACCGACACGCTGACGACCAGGAGTTCCACCGAGACCGCGGCGGCGCCGTTGATGTTGTTCATCTGGAAGGCGAAGTCGTACGTCAGCTGGTTGAGCGAGTAGTCGCGGCCGGCCACGCCGTTGCTGGCGAGGGAGAGCAGCTGCGGCTCGACGAAGAGCTGGGCGCCGCCCGCGAAGGCCAGGATCACCATGTACACGATCCACTTGCGGAGCATGGGGATCTGGACCCGCCAGGCGGTCTGCCAGCCGTTCGCGCCGTCGATACGGGCGGCCTCCATGATGTCCTTGGGGATGTTGTTCAGTGCCCCGTACATGACGACGATCCAGCCGCCCGCGCCGGTCCAGAACGCGATGATCGTGAACAGCAGTGCGAGGTTGCCGGGTGCGATGACCTCGCCGAAGGTGTGGAAGCCCAGTGTCTCCAGCAGGGAGCTGACCGGACTGACTGTCGGGTCCAGCATGAACAGCCACACCAGGACGCTCGCGGCACCGGCCAGGGCCCCGGGGATGTAGTAGAGGAAGCGCAGCGCCTGGCTGAGCGGCCCGGAGGACAGCCGGTGCAGGAGCAGTGCCAGGACCACCACGAACACCACGAGCGCCAGGAGCCAGAAGACCAGGTAGAGGGCCACGTGGCTCAGGGAGTCGGCGAAGCGGAAGTCCTGTGCCGTGGTGACGAAGTTGGAGATGCCGGTGAAGGAGCCTGAGGCGTTGGTGAACGCGAAGTAGATCGCGTAGCAGGTCGGAAGGACGCCGAAGGCGATCAGCAGCAGTACGTAGCCGGCGACGAATGCCACGCCGGCCCGGCTCTGCCGGGAGGTGCCGCGAGGGCGCCCCCGGGCAGAGCCGGCCGAGGAGTGCGTGAGGGTCACTGGGAGACCTTGTATCCGTCGGCCTGGGCGTACTTGACGATCGAGTCCTGCCAGGCGGGCAGCAGCGACTCGATGGTCTTGCCCTGGGTCAGGCCGGGCTTGACGGTGGCGGCCCAGATCGCCTCCTGGCTGAACTGGCCCGAGCCCCAGTCGGACCACACCTGGGAGGAGGCGTCCTTGAGGGCGGTGAGGTCACCGGCGAAGTAACCGGAGGCGGCCTGCGCCTTGAGCCAGTTGTCGGCGGCGGGCGCGTAGGCCGGGAAGCCGGGGGCCTTCGCGCCCTGGTAGGCGTTGTCGGTGGTGACCCACTTCAGGAAGTCGGTGGCCGCCTTGATGTGGGCGGAGTGCTTGGACAGCAGCCAGGTGCCGCCGCCGACGTTGCCGGTGGAGGGTGAGGTGTCGCCCTGCCACTGCGGGATGGGCGCCGCCGCGATCTGCTTGGCCGGGGTCTTGAAGGTGCCCTCGAAGACCGCGCCGCCGTACCAGGCCGGGCCAGGCATGAGCAGGACCTTGCCGGCCTTGTTCTTGCCGAAGTCGGTGCTGAAGACGCCGCTGATCGACATCGACTTGTTCTTGATCAGTACGTCCATCAGTTTGGCCATCTTGGTGCAGGCCTCGCTGGTGGTGTTGACCGAGACGGCCTTGGGGCCGGTGATGTGGTTGGCGCCGCACTTGCTCGCCCACAGGTAGATCTCGGGGGCGAAGGTGTCACCCGCGTCGCCCACGAGGTAGCCGGGGTGCTCCTTGGCGACCTTCTCGCCGAGCGCCTGGTACTCCTCCCAGGTCGTGGGCACCGTGTAGCCGAACTTCTTCAGCAGCGGCGCGTTGTACCACAGCACCGCCTGGGAGAGGTCGTTGCGCAGGCAGTACAGCGTCCCGTCAACGGTGCAGACGTCGTTGGCGCCCTTGGCGAACCCGCCGAGGGTCGCGTTGGGGATCAGGCCTTTGTTCAGCGGCGCCGCGAAGCCCGCCTGAACGGCCCAGCTCGCCTCGTTGTTCTGGGAGCTGAAGACGACGTCCGGCCAGCCCTTGCCGGTCCGGTTGAACAACTGGACCTTCGTCTGGAGGTAGTTGGAGCCGTTGGCGTCACCGTCGTAGCTGACGATGTGCAGCTTCACGCCCGGGTGTGACGCCTGGTACTGCTTCGCGGCGGCCATGCGGGTCGCGTCCACCCAGACGGTCAACGCCCCCTTGTCCTGGGCGGCCTGGGCGAATCCGTCCTTGGTCGTGCCGGTCGAACCGCTACCCCCGCCACAGGCGGTCACGGTGAGCAGCACGGTGGCGGCACAGCCGGCCAGCAGCGCGGCTCGTCTCCTGCTGGTCCCTGTCTCCTGGGTGAGCGAAGGCTTGTAGACGGACATGTGCGACTCCACTCGGTTTGCGTGTGGCTGACGGCTCTGTCATTACCGCCGCGGAAGAAATTAGCCGCCATATCGAAGGAGTCGTCAAGGGGTGTGTACGGCCTTTTTCGGAGCCCAGTGAGTGCATGAGGCTGCTCTACTGAGGGTCATAAACCTGCAATTAGGTAGATCAGGGGCAAGTTGCACAGGAATACATGATCAAGTTCAGGGGAAATGAGTACGACTTATGCTTGGCTGGGGTACGATGAGCGCGGCGTCAAACCAGATCGGTCACCTTCGCCGCAGTCACCCGGAGGCAGGACACATGAACGACACGCCCGCCGTGCCAGCAGTGGTGAACGGCGCGGACGAGCGGCGCGACTACCGGCCCGGATACGAGATCGTGGCGGAGCGGATCCTTGAGTTCATCGCCGAAGAGCGCCTGGTGTCCGGCGATCGGATGCCCACGGAGAACGACCTGGCCCAGCGGCTGGACACCAGCCGGGCCGTGGTCCGGGAAGCCGTGAAGATCCTCTCGGCGCTCGGCCGGGTGCGGGCACACAAGGGACGCGGGCTGTTCGTCGCGGACGACGAAGGCATGCTGATCACCAGTCGCTGGGGAGGCTTCTTCAGGCCCGTGGACCTCGACCACGTCCTCATGCTGTTCGAGTTCCGCCGGGTCCAGGAAATGGCCGCCGCCAGACTCGCGGCCACCCGCGCCACGCCGGCCGAACTGCGCAGCATCGAGGTCGCGATGCAGCAGTGCCGGCACGGGTACGTCCATGGTGAGGTCGAGGTCTTCAACCAGGGCGACGACGACTTCCACGCCGCGGTGGCCGCGGCCTCGCACAACACCTTTCTCGGCAGCGCGGTGCGCGACGCCCGACGGCTGCAGCGCCAGTCCAGCGCGATCGGCATCCACAGCACCCTCGGCGAGGGCACCCCGGCCGCGGTCGAGGAGCATGAGGCCATCTACCGAGCCATCCGCGACGGCCACCCCGACGAGGCGGCCGAGGCCACGGCCGCACACCTGGACCGGACCCTGGAGGACTACCGGCGGGAGATCCAGCGGCGTCTGTTCGGCTGATCCTCCTGCCAGGACATACAGAGCGGCATACTCCCGGCTCATGGGGCAGGACTCGGATCGGCGTGATGGCGCCGAGCGGTCAGCCTGTCGAGGCGGCGACCGGTGTCGTGCACCGACACCGCGTCGCCGGATTCCGGCACCGCCGCCGTCACCTCGAAGCGGTGGTCGACGTCGCCCGGAACGGGCGCGGGCTGAGCGGGAGACCCGGCAGGCCGCCCGCCTGCGCCAGCACCTCCCACGCCTCCTCCGGCAACTCGAACCGGGACGTGTGTGGGGCGGGCAGCGAGCGCGCGGTGGCGCGTGTGCCGCAGTTGGCGTTGGGGGAGTGGGAGTTTGAGGGTCTGGCGTCGGTGTCGCGGCCGGTACTCAGGTACGACAGCGGCCAGGCGGCCAGGGCCACCTGGGCGGACGAAGGTGCCCGTGCAGACGTTCAGCCCGTGGTCGTTGACGACGAACAGGCCAGCCTCGGCTCTGCGCAGCTCACCCACCGCGGACTTGCGGCGATCGGGTCAACCTTCCGAACCTGTATGCCCAGGGAGGCGAAGAGGACGCCGGCGTCCGTCAGGCAGACCTCGGCGGACGGCCTCCAGGCTAGTGCAGCGCCTGCGCTCCTATGACGGACAGCAGCTGCAGTTTCTCGTAGCTCTCACTGCCGGGAACCGCCGTGTAAACCATCAGGAGATGTGACTGGTTCGGATCGAGGAGCGTCTGGCAGGTCAACTCCAGTGCGCCGAGCTCGGGGTGGATGAAATGTTTCACTTCTTGGGGGCGGACGCCGATCTCGTGGTCGTTCCAGACCTGACGGAACTCCTCGCTCTGTGCGAGCAGCAGGTCGGCGTAGTGTGCCGCGCGGGAACCGGGACCTCGCAGCGTGACCACCCCGCGCAGGCCCGAGACGAACATGCGAGTGAGGAACGGATGGTCCTCGGGGGCGTACAGCTGTCGCGTGGCGGAGTCGGTGAACCATCGGTAGCCGAGGCTGCGGGCCGGGCCGCTGTAGACGGTCAGGTCGCCGGTGAGCGCGACGCCGAGAGGGGTCTGCCGCAGCGTCTCGGCGAGCTCGGTGACGATCTCCGCAGGAGTGTCATGCAGCCGGTCCAGAATGCGCAGCAGACCGGGACTGATGTGCTCGCTGTCCGCGCCCCGTGGGGGCGGGGCCTGTCCGGCGAGCCGGAACAGGTGGTCGCGCTCATCGAGGGAGAGGTGAAGCCCTTGCGCGATGGAGGCGAGCATCTGCCCGGAGGGCTGAGGCCCGCGCTCCCGCTCAAGCCGCGCGTAGTAGTCAGTCGACATGTGGCACAGCGAGGCCACTTCTTCCCGCCGCAGCCCGCTGGTCCTGCGGCGCCGCCCCCGCGGGAGACCGACGTCCTCGGGTTGCAGCGACTCCCGGCGGCGCCGGAGGAACTCCGCCAGTCCGGCCCGGTCGATCAACGTGCGCGTCTGCGTCACCGTGCATCCCTCTCCGTGGATGCTCATTTCTACCGCCTGTACATCTCGGCATCCACGGATCGTCAATCCCCCCTTCACGGGTTGCCGCCGGTACAGGCGGCAACCCAGGCTCAGCGACGTGCCCACGTTCGAAGGGAACAAGGGCATGACTGATCAGCGGGAAGGCCGCGGTGGTCTCGGGCTCGACGAGCTGGATCGGCAGGGCCGACGCCGTCGGCGAAGCGATCCCGCAGCACTGGCCAGGCTCACGCACCCAACGGTGCGCACCAGGCCGGAACCCGAACTTCCTGATCAGTGGATCGAGCAGCCCTGAACAACGCCGACCTCCTACCCGACGGTGGCGGCAACGAACACACGAGGAGCGGGCACATGCCGCGTATACCCATCGACATCACCGTTCCCGCCCTGTCCGGCAGGCGCGCCGTCGTCACCGGAGCAAGTGACGGCATCGGGCTCGGCCTCGCCACGAGGCTTGCCGCGGCCGGGGCCGAAGTGATCCTGCCCGTTCGCAATCCCCGCAAGGGCCAGGCCGCCGTCACCACGATCCGTCAGACAATCCCTCACGCGAACGTCTCGCTCCGCGAGCTCGACCTGTCCTCACTCGCCTCCGTCGCAGCCCTCGGCGAGACCCTGCGAGAGGAGGGTCGGCCGATCCACATACTCATCAACAACGCCGGCGTCATGACCCCGCCCGACCGGCAGACGACGCCGGAAGGGTTCGAGCTGCAGTTGGGCACCAACCACCTCGGCCACTTCGCCCTGGTGGCCCATCTGCTGCCGCTGCTGCGCGCCGGCCGCGCACGCGTGACCTCACAGGTGAGCGTCGCGGCGAACCGGGGCGCCATCAACTGGGAGGACCTGAACTGGGAACGCTCCTACGACGGCATGAAAGCCTACAGCCAGTCGAAGATCGCGCTCGGGCTCTTCGGTCTCGAACTCGACCGGCTCAGCCAGGCCAACGGGTGGGGCGTCACGAGCAACCTCTCCCATCCCGGGGTCGCTCCCACGAGCCTGCTCGCCGCTCGCCCCGAGGTCGGACGCGACCAGGACACCAGAAACGTGCGTGTGATCCGGGCTCTGTCCGCCCGCGGCATCCTCGTCGGGACGGTTCACACCGCGCAACTTCCCGCGCTCTACGCCGCCACCTGCCCCGACGCTCAGCGTGGCGGGTTCTACGGGCCGCGCGGACTCGGGCACCTGGGCGGCCCTCCCGGAGAGCAGAAGCTCTACTCGCGCCTGAGCGGCGTCGAGGACGCCCAGCGCATCTGGCAGGTCTCCGAAGACCTCACGGAGGTTTCGTTTCCCAGCAGTTGAGAAGCCCGGCCTTCTGCGCCCGCGTCCGCCACCGCGAACCGGCGGCAGGCGCCGATGTCGAGGCTTCGCCGCCGCTGGTGCCGGAGACCCTGGTGGTGGACCGCAGCAAGGTGTAGGTGTCGGAGCATCTGGCCGGCGTGTGCCGCCGGATGGGGATCTCGATCCAGCCAGGAGGGCGTCTCTCGGTGTGGTGCGCAGGTTGCCGGGATCGCTGCCCCAGCGTTGGTTGCGCGCTGGGGGTGACAAGGTGGCGGCCCCACAGTCGGCTCAGCTCGCAGGTGCGCCCCTTGTGCCGGGGCCGTTACCCCTGCGGGGTGATGCTCAAGGACCGGATCAGCTGGGCCAGTTCTTCACGAAAGAGCTTTTCCGGGCTAAGGGCCTGGGTCTGCAGGTGGCCGTAGATCTCAAGTGACACCAGGCCGTGCAGGTGACTCCAGATGCGCAGGGCGAGGGCCACGGCGGCCGGAGGCAGGTCAGGGAAGGCCGGGCGGACCTTGTCGAGGAGACCGGCGTCGAAGTCGGACCACTCGAAGTCGCCGTCCGCGTAGCGGTGTTCGGCGTGCGGCCAGGCGGCGGCGGCCAGCGCGGTGATGCCGGTACAGACACGGTGGGCGGCGTCTGGGGCGGCGCCGCCCTCGGGGGGCCGGTAGCCGGGCACGGGATCACCGTAGATGAGGCGGAAGCCCTCGGGGTTGGCCAGCGCCCAGTTCCTGAAGGCGAGGGCCCATGCCTGGATCCGGGCGGCCGGGTTCTCGGCGGGGGCGGCGTGCCAGGCGGCGTCCACCGTGTCGGCCAGCGAGGTGTAGACGTTGTTGATCAGCACGGTGACCAAGTCGTCACGGGTGGCGAAGTAGCCGTAGATGGCGTTGGCCGTCATGCCCATCTCGCGAGCGATGGCCCGCAGCGTGATGGCGTTGGGTCCTCCCGAGGCCATCAGCTCCAGCGCGACCTTCTTGATCTCGGCGGTCGTCTCGGCCCGCAACCGCTCGCGGCGCCCTTTGATGCTTCCCACGCTTCCCACGATCACTCACTCTACAGCGTCACAATACTGAGTGCCGTATTGATACTTCACGCCGTATAGTCACTGCGTGCCGTGAAGGTTAGGCGACGGCATGGGCAACTGACGCATGAGCAACCAGGGGAGAGCCATGCACATCGGAGTCATCGGGGCCACGGGCGGCATCGGTAGCCGCGTCGTCACCGAAGCACTCGGCCGGGGGCACCACGTGACGGCCTTCAGCCGCGACGCCACGCGGATCGGAGAGGACCGGAAGAACGTCGTCTGGCAGAGCGTCGACGTCCTCGATGCCGAGGCCATCGCCGCCGTCATACCCGGCCTCGACGTCTTGATCAGCGGGTTCCAGCCCGGAAATGCCGCCAAGGACATCGCCGACACGGTGGCCCGCTCGATCGCCGATCCCACGGTGTACGCCACCGCAGCGCGAGCACTCCTGAAGGCGCTGGAGAGCCATCCCCGGACCCGGCTCATCGTCATCGGCGGCGCCGGCAGTCTGGAGATCGAGCCCGGACTCGTGCGGGCCGACTCCGACGAGCTATTGCACGAAACCCTCGACGCGATCGGCCTGCCGAGGGAGTACACCGCCGCGGTGCGCGGCCACCGGGACGCCCTGAATGTTCTGCGCACCTCCAATCGGCTGTGGACCTACTTCAGCCCCGCGGAGGACATAGCGCCGGGGGAGCGTACGGGCCGGTTCCGGATCGGCGGCGATCAGCCCGTACTCGACGCGGACAGGCGCAGCCGCGTCTCGATGGAGGACGCCGCCGTCGCCCTTGTCGACGAGGCGGAACTGCCCCGTTTCGTCCAGCGCCGCTTCACCATCGGCTACTGAACCGACGGCGGCGGGCCCACCCCCCCCCCCGCGCGCGGCCCCCCCCCGCGGCGCGGCGGCGGGGGGGGGCGGGGGGGGGGGCCGCCCCCC
>NZ_JBHYWD010000031.1:0-46154 GCF_042751305.1 Streptomyces hokutonensis | reverse complement strand
ACTCCAACCCCACCCGCCGCCTCCCACCCCCCGCCCCCCCCTCCCCCCGGCCCCGACAGCGCGGCGCCGCGCTGGTAGTGGTCGGGTGCCGGCGCAGACACATTCGCGATTCCCGGGGGAGGTTCATGAAATTTCCCCGGGGGATATCGGGAACGTTCGCACAGGAGAACAGCGTCGCAGCCGAGCAACGGCTGCAACAGGCTGTCGAGAGGTGCGGGGACGTGTAATCACCCGAGCGTATTCTCAGGACGCATGAAAGGGAACCGCCACGGGACGGGGCGATCGATTCCGGCGACGCTGGGCACCGGTTGTCCCAACTGAGTTCGTCGTTCTCGACGCACGGCAGGATCGACAGGCCTGTCCCGGAACCGCCGAAGTCCGGTGCGGGGAGGCGTGGTTCAGCGGGTGGGGGGGGGCGACGGGCGAGGGCGGTCGCGCTATCGGTGGTGACTACTACGCGAAGTACGACCCCGAGCGAGCCATGCGCCGCGTCACCCGCCAGGCCAACGCCCTCGGATTCGCCGTTCGCTTCGACCCCATCGAGGCCGCCTGAACACACACCACCAGCCACGCCACCGGCCTGGGCTCATCCTTCAATTTCGGACCAGAAAGGTGCGTCAGAGATACCCGGGGTCTCGTCCGCCACTGCAATCCGCCGGATTCCCGCCAGTAGTGTGGGACCGCCTGCGCGAGCGCGCAGTTGGGGTCTTAACCAGGGGGACACCAGCCATGCCGGAGGGGTTGGCCCAGTGGGGGCCAGAGCTTTTCATGACCCGGGAACGGGAGCGACGTAGCGGCCCGGCACCGGAGAACCACAGGGGAAGGGACGTCCTGCAAGGAGGGTTCGAGCCTTGCCTGTTGGCCGTACTGCGGCTCTCGGTGGACAGGGAATCGGACGCCGGTCTCACCCGTGGGTGGTTGCCGCGAGTGCTCGCCCGCACGGGCCACCTTGTGCGCGCGGCCGAGTTGGCATACACGATCGGTGACGAACGTGAGCAGGGCGCGGAGCTTCTGGAGCTGGTGAAGAGCGGGGCGCGCGCCGGAGACCTGTGCGGCGCCCAGGCGTTGGTCGAATCCATCCCCGTTCGGCAGCTGCGGGACCAGGCGCTGGTCGCCCTCGTGCCGGAGTGGGCCCGTGCCGGTGAGCGTGACAGGGCCGTCGCTCTGGCGGAGAGAATTCACTATCCCCACAACTGGGCCTGGGCCTGGGCCCTGTTGGCGAAGGCGGTGGCGGACAGCGGAGACATCGGCGCGGCGCTCGGATTCGCAGCTCGCGCCGACGACGAGGTGAGTTCCTACGCCGTCGAGGGGACCGAGCAGGTACTCGCCCTCCTCGTGGAGGTGGCCGACGCCACCGGCGACCATGATTGGGCCGTCGCACTCGCCGACCGTGTGGAGACCGTCGCCCGGTCCGGCAACCAGGCAGGATGGTCCAAGCCCCGGCCCCTGGTAGGGGTGTTGGCCCGTGAGGTGCTTGCGGGAGACCTCGGTCGGCTCGACGCTCTCCTACGTCCCCTGCCCGCTCCCGCCATCGAGGCCGGGGGAACGCTCTGTGGGTGGGCGCTCGGTGAAGCCTTCGACCAGGACACAGGCCTGGAAGAAGATCTGTCGGAAGACCAGGGAGACCTGGCAGACCCGGGAGGTGTCGTAGGAGCCCCGCACGAGGACGCCGCTCGACCGATCCCCCTCCCATCTCCGCTCGACGCCTGGGACTTGGCATGTGTGCTGGACGCCGTGACCGAAACCGCCGACCACGACGTGGCTTTGGCCTTGGCCGACCGGGCCGAGACAGTGCTCGAGACCGGTGACGGCCGTCACCACGACATTCTGCTGAGGTCCGTGACACTCCTGCTGGCCCGGCATGGGAAAGTCGAACGGGCCATGGAACTTGTCGAACTCCTCGACCCCGGCCTGTCCGTGCCGCGGCATGCCGAGGTCGTCGGGGAACTGGCCCGCTCCGGCGACCCGGGAGCGGCCGAGGCTCTGGCCCGTGCGATCACCGACCGCCGGGCACGGGACAGGGCGCTGATCGAAGTGGTCCGGGAGCTGGCTCACCGCGGGCTTCTGGGCCGAGCGGAATCCCTCGTCCACTCGATCAAGGACCGCTGGGCCCAGGGCGAGGCTTTGGTGGCAGTTGTCCGGGAGACATCCCGGCACGGCGATCCGGGACGGGCCGGGAATCTCGCCCGTTCGATCGCCTACCGCGCGACGCGGGCTCGCGCACTGGCCGAACTCGCGGAACTGTCCGAGCCGTTCGACGCCCGCAGGCTCGCCGCACAGGCCGTGGCTCTCGACAACTGGCACATCGTCGTGCCGGTTCTGGAGCGGATTGTGCCCCGTTCGATCGCGCTGATGGCCGATCGGATGACGAGCTGATTCGTGGCGAGGGACGGCATGTTGCCGGGCCGTAGGCCTCCTCGTCCACCGGGCCACGGCCTCTCGGTACGGGCACCGATCGCATCGCCAGGGGCCGGAGGCCGCCGAGCGTCAGCCCTTGATGGCCACTCCATTGTCACTGTCGACTGCGAGACTCGTTCCATGATTGCGAAGCTGCCCTTGTCCAGCCCTCGTTGGCGTGATCTTGACGGTGTGAAGGGGGAGGAGGTGGAGGCACTCCTGGAGCAGATGGCATCGGCGTCCGCCACCGGGAGCGGCGAGGCGTGGAAGCAGACCTGGACATACCTGGCGGGCGGCTTGATGGACGACGGAATCGTCTTTGACGGGGCCTATGCGGCCCTGCCGCATCTCGTCGAGGCGGCAGCGGTTTTGCCTCCTGGACTGACGGTGGACTTCTGGGTGGACCTGGGCTGCATCGTGACCGCCGACTACCGGCCGCTCGTCCCGGCCGATCTGGAGGCGGGGTTCGGCGCCGCACTGCGTCTGGCCGAGCGGGCGGCTGTTCGGAGCCTCCTCGCCGCGGAGACTGCCGCGCAGGCCCGCGCCCATCTCGCGCTCTCCTGTGTGGCCTTCGCCGGCCACCACATGGGCGAAGCGCTGGTGCGGTTCCTGGAACTCCGGGAGAGCGGCCTCCTGTTGGTGTGCCCCGAGTGCGGGAGCGACACCGAAATTCCCGAATTCCTGGCGGACGCGGCGAGTCCGCCTTCCGAGGTTCCGGAGCTGCCTGATTCCGCCCGTGTCCGGGAGGCAGGACATCCGTGGGCCGAGGTCGCCGACGCAATGCAGGAGGAGGCGCTGGGGGAGCAGTGGGCGTCCTTCTTCCGGGTGGCGCGTGGGGTTGCGGCGGCAGGGGTTACTGCCGAGACACCGGGGCAGGCCGTTCTGTGCCTGGTCGCCGGCGTGGTCGCGGTCAACGGCCCCCTGCAACAGGCCGCAATGGAACATGCTCGCCGACTGATGTCGCTCACGGGATACTTCCGCTGCTGGGACTGCGAACAGACGTGGGCGATCGCCGACGGCCTGGCGGAGAACCCGGACGGTGCGCGACCCCAGGCCCATCCGGCAGAGGCGTTGAAGGAGCACAACGGTTCTGCGGCCGATGGGAACTCGACGGCGCTCGGCCCGACAGGCGAAGCAGCGACTCGGTTCCGGCGGGACGGGAACGTGGTGCTCGCCGCCGACGGCACGCCCTGGGGCCGTATATCGGTGTTCGCCCAGTCCGCGCCGGGTGCATCCGGGGGTGTCAACGCACTGGCGGTGGCATCCGGCTCAGGTCGGCCGACGCTCGTGGCGGGTGCGGGGGATGGGGGCGGCCTGTGCCTGTGGGACGTGGTCGACGGCCGGCTCGTCCATGACCCCCTGCCAGGTCATCCGGACCGCATCCGCTCGATGACGGCCCTGCCGCTGCCCGACGACCGCGTCCTTCTGGCGTGCGGAGGCGACAGCGGGTCCATCGCCCTGTGGAACCCTGTCACCGGTCGGCCGGTTCGCGAACCGGCCGGCGGCTCGCCCGGCGGGGTGACCGGGATGTGCGCCGCGACGATCCCCGAGGGCCGCACCCTGCTCGTCACCGCCACGCTCCGAGGAGCGGTCCGGCTGTGGGACCCGGAGACCGGTGAATGCGTCGGGCGGCTCAATCCCTACGGCAGTCCGATCCAGTCGATCGCTGCTATTCCGATCGCCGCCGACCACACGCTGATCGCAGCCTCGGACACCGCCGGCCGCCTTCACATGTGGGATCCGGCCGTCGACGACCCCTGGGAAACCGGCGCGGCCGTGCAACTGAACCCACGCGCGCTGGCCGATGCGGACCACCGGGTAGCAGCTGTGGCCGCTGTACCCACCCATGACCGAACCGTACTGGCCACGGGAGACAACCGAGGCGTGATCGTGCTGTGGGACCCTGCCACCGGTGCTCCTGTCGGCGACGGTCTGCCCTTCTCGACGGGCACCGCCGGCTTGCCGCTCATCACCGCCACCACCCTGCATGACGGCCGCACGGTCGTGGTCACCGGCACCCATCACGGTCACCGGCTGCGGATATGGGAACCGGAGACCAGCGCCGTGGACCACATCGCCCTGGATGTGGCGCTGACCTGTCTGGCGACCGCGGGGCCGGACCTGATCGTCGGACACGACCGCGGAGTCCTCCGCCTCTCGCTCACCAGAGAGTGAACCCGTTCGGCCCCGATCCGTCCCACCCCGTCGCGCGGGGCCTGGGGACGGGACGGATCCCGGGAACGTGCGGGGCGTATGCGTCGGGCCGACAGATGGACAGGCCGCGGCTACGCCGCTGGAAGTGGGCCCCGCACGGTCCCGGATGCGGCACCAACGTTCAGCGCATCGTCGGCCCGCCCCGCAAAACTGTGCCCAGCAGGCTGCCGTGCCCCTGCCATGGTCCGTCAGCCCACCCATCGTGTAAGGAGAGGGCACTTGCGCGTCTCAGCTGAGGATCCGGGCGCCGCCCCAGGTGAAGCGCGGCGGCCAAAGCCGGGGTGGGCCGACCCTGTACCGGATCGGCCCACCCCGGCTTTCGGCCGGTCCTACTTTCTCTTGAGGGTGAAGTTCTTGGTGACAGTGGACTTCTTTTTGATCGTCACCGTTGCGACGGTCGGCTGGAAGCCGTCCTTGGCGACGATGACCTGGAGCGGGTTGTTGCGGACGTCGAGCCACAGCGCGTATCCGCCGTGGGCGTCGGTCGTCAGCGTGTAGCTCGTGGCCCAGGTGTCGATCTGGACGGTGGCCCCGGCGATCGGCGTGGTGCCGCCGTCGCCGGTGGCGCCCAGTACGGTTCCGGTGATCTTGCCCCAGGTGGCGGGCGGAGCGACCTGCATCTGCACCGGAAGCGTGGGCAGGGAGTAGGGGGTGTCGGAGCTGAGGGACAGCTTGGCGGTGAAGTCTCCCGGCTGGGTCACCTCGGCCACGGAGGCGTCCAGGATGATCTTCACCTTCGCGCTCTTACCGGGCTGAAGCGTGAGTTGCTGCTCGCTCTCGCTCAGCCAGCTGACGTCGTGGGATTCCGCTTGGTCGTAGCCCGGCAGCACCTCCACCGTCGTCGTGGGGGTAGCCAGCGCTACGCCCCCGCCGACCTTGAAGAAGCCGAGCGCGCCTCCGCCGCGATAGGTGGCCGTGTCGGCGTTGGGGAGCGCGGTCCAGGCGTCGGCCTGCGGGTCGAAGGCGAAGGCCTGGTTGGTGAGGCTGTTCCCGGTGACGCCACCGCCCGTCAGGAGCAGGCCGTTGGCTGCGGTGTACGCGGAGCCCCAGAGGGTGACGGGCATGTCGGCGACCTGTGACCAGGCATTGGTGGCGGGGTCGTAGACGTAGGAGTGCTTGACCTCGCTGCTGCCGCTCAGACCGCCGCCGCAGTAGAGCTTGCCTCCGACGCCGGCGCAGGAACTCCAGGAGATGGGCTCCGGGTAGTCGGCCACCGTGGACCAGGTGTCGTCGGCCGGATCGTAGGCGGTGACATCCTTGCTGCCGCAGGATTCCGCCCCGCAGCCGCCCACGACGTAGAGCTTCCCGTCGAGCACGGCGTTGCCGGAGCCGGCGTAGGGCTTGGGCGAGGCGGCGCCAGTGGTCCAGGTGTCGCTTCCCGGATCGTAGATCTCCAGCTTGGAGTCGGGGTCGCCGCCGGGTCCCCAGCCGCCGACGGCGTAGAACTTGCCGTCGATGATTCCGTGGGCGGGATCCTCCCGGGTGTCCGCCGCGGCGGACCGCTTGGTCCAGGTGCCGGCGACCGGGTCGAGGACGTACATGTCCTTGGTGTCGGCGCTGCCGTTGAAGCCGAAGGCGGAGTAGACCTTCCCGTCGTCGGTGGCCACGGCGTTGTCCATGAGCTTCACCGGCAGGTCGGGGGCCGCAGTCCAGGCGTCACCCGCGGTTCCGGGGATCGCCTTCGGGATTTTGCCTGCGGCGGACACGGCCGCTTTGCTCGACAGCGGGGAGTACGTGCCCTTGACCAGTTTCAGCGGGGCGCCGCCCGCGGACGCGATGGTGAACCCGCCGGGCTGTTCTCCCACCTTGATGGTGGCGGCGGCCGTGCCGGAGTTCTTGACCGTCAGGGTCTTGGTGGTCTGCCCGCCCCAGCCGACCGACGCGGTGATCGAGGTCTTGTCCAGCGTCAGCTGTCCGGCGCCGAGAGCGAAGTCCGCGCCGACCGCGCTGTCGGCCCGTACCTTCACCGTCTTGTCGAGCCCGGTGTAGTGCGACTTCGCCGCGGTGAAGCCGTGGCTGCCGAGGGAGGAGAACAGGGCGTAGACGCCGTCGCCCAGGGCCGGGTCGTCGGGTGTGGCCAGGGTCACGGCGCTCTGCTTGTCGCCGTCCTTGCTCGTCACGGTGGCGCCGACCAGCCCGGCGGAGGTGTTGGCATCCGTCACCGTGCCGGTGATCAGACCACCCGGGAGCAGCGTGACCTTGCGCTGGCCGATGAAAACGTTGTCAACCTTCCACCACCAGCCGAACGAGCCGGTGAAGTGGAAGCGGAGCTGCACCGACGCCTTGCCCGCGTAGTCGGTCAGCGGGAGTTCGACCTTCTGCGCGCCGAAGGTGGTGCCGGTGGCGGACCAGACCGTGGTCCAGGTGGTCCCCCCGTCGGTGGTCGCCTCTACATCCGCGCTCTGGCCTCCGATGGCCCAGTAGTCGTTGGCGAAGGCGATCTCGGGTGCGGAGTCACCGGTGAAGTCGTACACGGGGCTGAGCAGTTGCGTGTCCTGGTGCACCCCTCCGCCGTAGTGGTCGCTGTCGACGATGGCGAAGGCGCCGTCACCGCCGGTGGTGTTGCCTCGCGAGCCCGGGTCGTCGAAGGTCCAGCCGCCCGTCGTCCCGTCGGCGTTGACCACACTCCAGCCCTTCGGGGCGGAGTCGGCCGAGTCGAACGGCTCGGTGGTGCCTTCGTCCCGCACCGAGTACCCGGCGGGCTGGGTGGCCGCCCAGGGGTCGACCGGCACCGCGGGGTTCAGGCTCAGGTCGGCGTCCGCGACGGTGATCTTCCTGGTGAGCGACGTGTAGCCGGGGTAGGCGCTGTCCACGTGCAGGGTGTAGTCGTGGCCCTGGGGCAGCTTCAGGTCGAAGGCGCCGGTGAGGGGGTCGGTCCACACCGGGCCGCCGGGCACGCCGTCTGCCGTGATCTTGGCGTAGAGCGGCCAGCCGTGGCCGGAGCCGTCGGTGACCTTGCCGGACACGGTCCGGCTGGGGACCGGGGACAGGGCGAAGTTCTTGGTCAGGGTGTCGCCGTCGGCGAGGGCCACGCCGGAGGCGGTGACGGCGGCATAGCCGTAGGCTTCGACAGTGATGTCGTAGCTGCCGACCGGCAGGACGAGCGAGTAGGCACCGTCGGCATCGGTGTGCGCGGTGCCGCCGCCCTGGGTGGTGACGGTGGCTCCGGCGACCGGCTTCCCGGTGCCGGCGTCGGTGACGGTGCCGGAGAGCTTTCCGTGCGGGCCGCTGCGGAACGCGGCAAGTCCGTCGGGCGTGCCCAGGCCGGTCGGGCCGTCGTAGCCGGCACCGGCGGTGCACAAGTACGCCGGAGTGCAGGTGCCGTTGTCGCCGGCGGTCACGTCATTGAGACCGGTTCCGGAGGCGTACGGATAGGCGTTGGGGTACGTGCCCGCGACGGGGGTCCCGGCGTCCGCGTACACGGCGGCGATGATTGGAGAGGCGGCGCTGGTGCCGCCGTACACCTGCCAGCCGCCACCGCCGTAGGTCTGGTAGACCGCGACGCCGGTGGCCGGGTCGGCCACGGCGGAGACGTCGGCGACGGTGCGCTTGTCGCATCCGGTGTCCGTCTGGAAGGCGGGCTTGGGCTCGTAGAGGGAGCAACCGGACCCCGGGCCGAAGCCGTCGCGGTTCCAGACCGACTCGGACCAGCCGCGTGCGGTGCCGGAGTCCCGGACCAGTGAGGTACCCCCGACGGACGTCACGTACGGGGAGACGGCGGGGTAGGCCACTCCGTAGTCGCTGTCGCCCGAGGAGGCGACCACGGCGACACCGGGGTGGTTGTAATGGGTGTCGTACGTCGTCTCGTCCGGGGCTTCTCCGCTGCCCGGCGTGCTGCTGTAGTTGGTGCCGTAGGAGTTGGAGACGTACTTGGCGCCGAGCGCGACCGCCTCGTCGACCGACGCTCCGAGGTCCTCGAAGCTCGGCTGGTCCGCTTCGACGAGCAGGATGTGCGCGTTCGGTGCGGCGGCGGAGACCATGTCCAGGTCGAGGGAGATCTCACCGGCCCATCCGGAGTCGGGCGCCGGGTAGTCGGTACCGCCGCGCTGGTCGACCTTGGTGAAGCAGCCGTTGGTCGTGGTGCAGGCGGACAGCCCGTACTGCTCGCGGTAGACCGCCAGGTCGGCCTCGGCGCTGGGGTCGTCGTAGGCGTCCACGATGGCGATGGTCTGGCCCGCTCCGCCGTCGGCGGGAAGGTTGTAGGCGCTCCGCAGGTCGGCGGCGCCGTAGCCGCTGGGATCGACGGAGGGGGCCAGCAGCCCCTTGACGGCCTTGGTGTCGGTGCGGCGCAGGGCGAAGCAGGTGGCCTCGCCCTTCTTCGGGGTGGAACAGGAGGGGTCGAGGTCGGTCTTCTTCTTGGCCGACGGGGCTGACATCGCGGACGGTGCGGTCGCGTGGGCCGGTATCTGTACGCCCACGACCGTCATCGCGGCAGCGCTCAGGACGGTCAGAAAGGCGGCGGCTCTACGGCGTAAAGCTGAACCGGTTCTTGGCGAAGTGCGCAAGACGTTACTCCCCTTTTTCGCCCAGCATGGGTCGACTCGTCGGTGGCTCGCGGTGGACGGTGAATGCGGGTCGCCGTATTCACCGCAATCAATTGGCGTACCTCGGGGGCCGAATGGCAATTAAATCCGTGTTACATGTGCATGTCATGTATCTAATGTCACGTAAAACGGAAAATCCGGCGCCCGGGGTTGGAAATTGAATTCCCACGCCAATTGGGCCCGCCGCTCGAAGAATTGCGGGGGCCATTTCTGGAGGGTGATGATTCTCGGTCGGCGGCAGGCGCCCGGGGAGCGCTGTGCGCGCCCTGCGGAGGCCACGGGAGTCGGGGCCGGAACATGAGGTGAAAGCGGAGATCACCGCGCCGGTGACCTGTGATCATCCTGGCCGCGGCAGTCGTGCCTGGCAAGGTTCCCCGCCTGCGGGCCCGCGCAGTTGCGCACTTGCGTAGCATCGCCGTGAACCTCGTTCCGATCTTCCGGGGAGTCGCTGATGGATGTGTCGGATGTGTCGTCCTTGGACGCGCTGTGGGCCGGCACCGGCCTGGGTGCCCCGGCCTGGCTGGCACTGGAATTCCTGGTCGGCCATCCGGGCGCGGACGAGAACGCGGTAGCGGCGGGAACCGGACTGCCGGTCGCGACCGCCCGGACCGTCCTGCGGTCCCTGGAAGCCGAACTCCTCGCCGTACACGTCGGGGAACAGCCCTCGTACTGGAGCGCAAGCCCGCCCCGCTCCTCCCTGGGTGCCCTTCTGGCCCGTAAACGACAGGAGTTGGCGAGGGTCGAGTTGTACGCGGAACAGCTCCAGGAGGTGTATCGCACGGCCCCGGGTCGGCAGATCGCCTCGGATCTCTTCGAGGTGGTCGAGAGCAACGAACAAGTCGGAGCACGCTATGCGCACCTTCTGAGAGGCAGTCGCCACGAGGTGCTGCATTTCGCGAAGCCACCCTATGTGACCTCGCAGGTCACGCCCGCCGATGCTTCCACCGCTGCGGGCGCCACGGTCCGCTCCGGCGTCCGGCTCCGGTCCGTGTACGACAGCGACGGAATCACCGACGACGCATGCCTGGAGGCAGCGCTCGGGGGTGCCGCCGCGGAAGGGGAACTGCGGCTCCTGCCCGGACTGCCCATGAAACTGGTCATCTTCGACGGTGTGGCGGCGATCATGCCACTGCGGAGGGACGATCCCGAGGCCGGCTCGCTCGTCGTCCACTCCTCGACTCTGCTGGAAGTACTGACCGCGCTCTTCGAGAGCGTATGGGAGCGCGCGGTGCCCCTCTCACTGGAAGGTGCGCCCGCCACGCCGCCGGTCAGCGCCGAACGACAGGACGGCGTCCTCCACGGTCGGACGCGGGACATCCTTCGCCTGATGGCCGCCGGAATGAAGGACGACGCCATCGCGCGCTCCCTGCGGCTCAGCCGCCGGACCGTACAGACGCACATCAGCGAACTGGGCAGACAACTGGGCGCAAGGACCCGCTTCCAGATAGCGCTGTTGGCCCAGGAACGCGGCTGGTTCGAGGATCGGTAGGGGGACCGGCGCTCCCGGTCGGGGTGCGGTGGGCGTCAGGCACGGCAGTTTCGACGTCAGGTGTTATGGGCTGTTGTGCCGTGCGTGGGTGAACTGATGGGGGACGCGCGGCAGGGGCCTTGACTCAAAGCCGGGTAGTTGGCGTTTTCTCAGAAGAGATTCCCAAAGCGGACGTAGTGTCAAGTTCTCGCAGGTCAGGCATGCGATCGGCGATGCGATGCGAGGCAGGCTGGATCCGCTGCGTTCGGTTTCGCTGTGTCGGAGATGGCGGATGCCGTCGGTGGTGGGGTTGTTGGAGGAGTGGGAACGGGCCGCGTTGGCCCGGGTGGAGGAGCTGCGCGCGGAGATGGAGCACCTTCGGTTTGCGGTGGCCGAGGCTGAGGAGGCCGCGCGGCGCGCGGTGGTCGCCCGCGAAGAGGCCGTCGAGGTCCTGGGCGCATCGCCGGTCGGGGCGGAGGCCGAGACGGTGGGGGCTGTGAGTGCGATCGCACCGAGGGTCGAAGTGCCTTGCTGGCAGCCAGGCTTGGATCGTTCGGTGCTGCCGGCTCGGCCCGCAGCATGGCGACATCGGACAGACAGTCCCCGCCCAGCGCCACCGCGAGCGCCACGTTCAGAGCGGTGTTGCCCGGTTCGTGCATCGCCCGCTGCTTGCGCCATGGCGCCAACGCCGCTGTTATCGCGCTGTCCAGGCCGGACTTGCGGACCGTCTCGACCAGCAGCACCGCCCCGGCCTGCGAGACCGCCCCGTTGCCGCCGCCCTCGACGATACGCCCGCTCACCTGACGAGCGCTTCTTTCCGTGCAGCCAACAGGGCCCTGGACAAGTCCCATCGTGGCAAGTCAGGAGCACTCTGCGCGTTGGGACGGGACTTGGCGGCGGTGCTCAGTCCTCCCCGGGTATCACGAGCCCCGACTCGTAGGCCACTATCACCAGCTGCGCCCGGTCACGTGCTCCCAGTTTGCCCATGATCCGGCTGACATGGGTCTTCGCGGTGAGCGGGCTGAGCCCCAGCGCTTCGGCGATCTCGGTGTTGTTGAACCCGCGCGCGACGAGGGTGAGCACCTGCCGCTCCCGCTCGGACAGCCCGTCCGGGCCGCCTGCCGCCGGCATCAACGTGTCGGGTGCGCGCAGGAAACGGGCGATGAGCCGGGAGGTGGGTCCTGGCGAGAGCAGGGAGTCCCCGGTGGCCACGGTCCGGATGGCGTCGAGGAGTTCGGCCGGCCGGATGTCCTTCACCAGGAAGCCGGAGGCCCCGGCCCGCAGCGCATCGACGATGTGCTCGTCGGTGTCGTATGTCGTCAGGACGAGTACCTTCACGCCCGCCAGGTTCTCGTCGGCGGCGATGAGCCGGGTCGCCTCGATGCCGTCCAGGTCGGGCATGCGGATGTCCATCACGATGAGGTCGGGCCTCGTGGAACGGGCGAGGTCCACGGCCTGCCGGCCGGTGCCCGCCTCGGCGACGACCTCCATGTCCCTGGCGGACGCGACGAGCATCGCGAACGAGGCCCGTACGAGGGTCTGGTCGTCGGCGAGGAGTACGCGTATCGGCATCGGGTCCGTCACGAGGGTTCCTCCCGGGGCAGCGGCAGCTTCGCGGTCACTTCGAAGCCCACGGTGGGACCCGGTCCGGCGTCCAGTGTGCCGCCCACGCTACGGGCCCGCTCACGCATCCCGACGAGCCCGAACCCCGGCATGCCGCCGACGGCTCCCTGTCCGTGCCCCACCCCGTTGCGCACCGCGCTGCTCACCCCGTGGCCCGTCCCGTGCCCCGCCCCGTTGTCGGCGACGGTCACCCGCAGGGTCCCCTCCGCCGCCCGCAGTCCCACCCGGACGGTCAGGTCGCCGCGGCCCCCATGGCGTACGGCGTTGGTGAGCGCCTCCTGCACGATCCGGTAGGCGGCGGCGCCCACCGAGGGCGGTACGCCGTCCGCGTGGACGGACAGTTCGACCTTGGCCCCGGCGACCCTGGCCGCCTCCGCGAGCGCGCCCAGCCCGTCGAGCCCGGGCAGTGGCCCGCGCCCGTCCACAGAGCCGAACCCGCAACCGGAACCCGGTCCGGAGCCGGGTTCGGCCACCCACTCCCGTTCCCCTCCGACACTCACGTTCACCTCGTTCTCCCGCAGCACCTCCAGCGTCGTACGCAACTCGCCCCGGGCCGTCCGGCAGGTCTCCGCGATGTCGTCGAGCGCCTGGGCGACCGCCTGGCGGTCGAGCCGGTCCGGATCCGCGGTGAGGACGTGGGCCGCCACGGACGTCCGTACACCGATCAGGGTGATGCTGTGCGCGAGCAGGTCGTGCAGGTCGCGGGCGATCCGCAGCCGCTCCTCGACGACCCGGCGCCGCGCTTCTTCCTCGCGGGTCCGTTCGGCCCGTTCGGCGCGCTCGACGATGGAGGCGACGTACTGGCGGTAGAGGCGGGCGTCGACGCCGAAGAACAGGACCGCGATGACCCAGCCGGAGATCTGCAGGAGCTCCAGTGCCCCGTCAGGGTTGGTGAAGCTGTTGATGATCAGCGTCGGGCCGAGGACGACGACAGCGGTGAGGAGCGAGCGGCGTACCGTGCCGGTCGCCGCGACCGTGTAGAGCGCCAGGAGGGTCGCGGGGATGGGTACGGCGTGGTTGTAGTCGAGGACGTGGTACGCGGTGACGCAGGCCGCCACCGCGAGCAGCACGAGCAGCGGACGGCTGCGCCGCCACACGAGCGGCAGATGGGCGCCGGCCAGCAGGGCCCAGCCGGGCGGACCGAGCGGGAGCCCGTCGCTGAGGAACAACGCCAAGATGACGGCCAGCACGGCGACACCCATGGCGAGGAACGCGTCGTTGCGGGTGCGGTGCGGTGCGGTGAGCGGGTCCCGGTTGACGACCGCCATGACGCGCTCGAACCGGCGCGGCCGCGTGTCACCCCGTACGACGGTGGTTCTCAGGTCCGCTGCGGCTGAGGCCGCTCCCCGATCGTGCACGGCTCCATCTTCCGTCATGGGGGCGCCCCTCCGGCAGACGGCAGGAGAGGCGCCCGGTCGGCTGTGGTGATCCCGGCAGGTCAGGGCGCGCCGACCTGTTCCGGCTGCCGCGGCGGCTCGGTCGGTTCGGACGGCCCGGCGCCGGGCGCGCCTTCGCGGGAGAGGCCGCCCGGCCACCACATCTTCCGGCGCAGGGCGACGCTGGCACTGGTCACCAGGTACGTCCGTACGAGGAAGGTGTCGAGGAGTACGCCGACGGCGATCACGAAGCCGAGTTCGACGAGTTGCACGAGCCCCATGTTCATCAGCACGGCGAAGGTCGCAGCGAGGACCAGGCCGGCCGAGGCGATGACGGCGCCTGTGCTGCGCAGGGCGGTGAGCGCGGCGGCGGCCGGTTCCGCGCCGGCCAGGGACTCCTCCCGCATCCGGTGCATGAGGAAGATGCCGTAGTCGACGCCGAGGGCGACGAGGAACACGAAGGACAGCAGCCCGAGCCCGGGATCGGTTCCCTTGAGGCCGAGGAGCGGTCCGAAGGCCAGCCCGGCGATCCCGAGGGCCGCGCCCCAGACCGCGACCACGGCGGTCACCAGGATGAGCGGCGCGACGAGACTGCGCAGCAGGACGAACAGGATGAGCAGCACCGAGACGAGGACCAGGGGTACGACGATCTTCGTGTCCCGGCTGTTGGTGTCCTCCAGGTCGATCTGCTCGGCGCTGTCCCCGCCGACGTACGAGCCCTTCAGTTCGCTGCGCAGGGACTTGATGGTGGCGGTCTCTCCCACCGACTGGGGTGCGTCCTTCGCGATGACGGAGATCTCGGCCCAGCCGTCTGCGGTGCGGCCCTTCTCGGCGCTCTCGACTCCCCGGGTGGCCCGGATCGCCGCGAGGGTCCGGTCGACGCGGTCCGCCGGGGTGATCACGTCGATGGGCTGGGTGCCGCGGTCGGGATAGGCCCGGGCGAGGGTCTCCATGGCGGTGACGGCCTCCGGCTTGGTGACGAAGGAGTCCTCCTGCTTGACCGCTCCCGGCAGGTTGAGCGTGCCGAGGGCGAGTGCGCCGAGCAGGACGGCTCCGGTCGCGAGCACGGTCAGCGGCCTGCGTCGGGCGGAGTCGCCCATCGCGGCGAAGAGGCTCCGCCGCTGTTTGGGTTCGCTGCCGTAGGCCGGTACGAGCGGCCAGAAGACCCGCCGCCCGAGCAGTACGAGGACGGTGGGGAGCAGTGTCAGCATCGCGATCAGCGCGCACAGCACACCGACCGTGCCGAGCGGGCCCATGCCGCGGCTGCTGTTGAGATCGGCGGCGAGCAGACACAGCAGGCCGGCGGCGACGGTCCCGGAAGAGGCGAGCACGGCGGGCCCGCAGCCGCGCAGGGCGGCGACCATGGCCTCGTACGGGCGCTCGATGCGCCGCAGTTCCTCCCTGTAGCGGGAGACAAGGAGCAGTGCGTAGTCGGTGCCCGCGCCGAACACGAGGATCGTCATCACGGCGGAGCTCTGGCCCGTGACGGTGGTACCGAAGGCCTGGTTGAGCCCGTACGCGACGCCCATCGCCATGAGGTCGGCGATGCCGGCGACCACGAGCGGCACGAGCCACAGCACCGGGCTGCGGTAGATCAGGATCAGCAGGAGGGCGACGACGGCGACAGTGGTGTAGAGCAGTGGCCCGCCGAGTGAGTCGTAGACCTTCCCGGCGTCGGTGCCGAGCGCTGCGGTCCCGCCCACCTCGACGCTCAGCCCGTCCTGGCCGCGGGCGATGCCCCGGACGTCCTCGACGAGCGTGTCCCGCAGCTTCTCGTCGCGCCCGGGCTCGTTGCTGACGACGGGGTACATGAGGGTCGTACCGTCGTGGGACGGAATCCCCTTGGGCGTCCCGCCGACCAGCTCATGCGCTGCGGCGATCTCCTCGACCTGCCCGGCCGCCACCCGCCGGTCGTCGGCGCTCAGCCCGCCGCCCCGGTGATACACGATCACCATCTCGGTGCTCTCGCCCCCGGGCAGCGCGTCCTGTATCCGGGCCACTTGGGTCGAGTCGGCGCTGGAGGGCAGGTAGTCGGTGGCCCGGTCGTGCTGAACGTCGGCGAGCTTCCCCGCGAACGGGCCGACCAGCACGAGCACGGCCACCCATAGCCCGAGCAGCGCCCAGGGCACGGCCCGCCTGCGTCCCACACCCTTCGTGGTTGTCTTCCCGACCGTCATGAGGCAGATCTCCCTCGCTACGACGACTACCGTTTCAGCTGTCAGCCTTCCGGCACGGGGAGGGGTTTTCGTCGGACGGGAGGGGGAGCCTGCGGGTACTGCCCGGGGTGGCGGGGGGCGCGGATTACTCCCCCGGGAGTAATGGGAGCCGCCGCTGCGTGTTCGCCTGCGGGTGGGTGGGGGCTGGTCGCGCCGTTCCCCGCGCCCCTGAAAAGCGGGTCTACGCCAGTTTTTCGCCTTCAGGGTCTGGGCGCCGGGCCACTCGGTGCCGCTGGCGTCGTAGGCCGGTGTCCATGCCTTCTTCGGGATCTTCAGCACGGCCTGGTGGATGGCGTCGGTGATGGTCATTCCGACGGAATACGACAGCCACCGGCCCGGCCTGGAGAGCCAGTCGAGGAAAGCGTGGGTGCCGCCGCCGGAGTCGGTCCGGATCAGGGTCTGCCGCCCCCGCCGCAGCCGTTTCGGCAGTTGGGCCAGGGCGAGCCGGATGGTTTCGATGTGGTCGGCGGCGGTGTTGGAGCCCGTGTTGCCGGGCCGCAGTAGTGCGGCCACGGGTTCCCCGGAGCCGGCTGGGCCGCGGTCGACGAACGCGACGAGCGGGTGATGACCGAAGGTCTTCTTCCAGGTCGCGGTGGCATCCTGCTTCTCGGAGTGCGCGAGGACCAGCATTGGACCGGCGAGTGCGAGAGTCCGATCGACAGGGGCGCATGGTGCAGCTTCGCTCGACCCTCATGAACGCGTCGGCCCCCGGATCGGCAGGCTCGCCGAGGGAACCCGGCGTCTTTCCGAGAGGGCACTCGTCCTGCGGGGTCAGCCGCGGCCTGCCCACTCCAGGATGGTGTCGGAGAACTCCTGCGGCACCTGCTCCGGGGCCGCCACATGTCCGTCGGACAGCACTCTTGTCGGACAGCCGAGCGCCGCTGCGAACTTGGCGAGGGACGGCCGGGAGAACATGGCGTGAGGGGCGCAGACCGCGAGGGTACGCTCGGTGATCTTCGGCAGGCGGGGTTCCATGGCATAGCGGCGCACCGCCTCGTGGCCCTCCTCAACACGGTCGAGGACCGTCAGCGCGTCGACAACGTACCGGCCCAGGGCCGCCTCCTCGCCCGGCCTGTAGAAGCCGCGCCGCTTGTTCCACAGCTCGCGCAGGTGCGCGCCGTCGGGGGATGGATCAACATGGTCGACGCTGCCGTGGGCGCCAGTACGCTTCTCGTCGCCGACGAACGAAGTCGCCGACAGCAGCAGGCTTGCCACACGGTCCGGGAAGCGCGCCGCCACCTCGACGGCGATCACGCCGCCGGTGTGATGCCCGACCAGGTGGAAGCTCTCCAGGCCGAACGCCTCGATCAGTTCGCCAACGCCGTCCGCGAAGCGCTTGACGGTGTGCGGCCCCTCGGGCTTCGCGGATGCTCCGTAGCCCAGCGTGTCCATCGCGATCGCCCGATACCAGGCACCGACCAGAGGGAGCACGTCGAGGTATTCCGTCCAGGAGCGGGGTGTCTGCTGGAGCAACACCACGGGCTCGCCGTCGCCGGACTCCACGTAGTGCAACTGGCCGAAGCGACTGGGGACGCAGGCCTTCCGCAGCGTGTTCGTGTCCGTCATGTGTGCGTCGCTTTCGTCATAGGGCCGGCAGCCCCGAGGTGTCGACGGCTTCGATGAGATAGGTGGGCGTGCCGTACGAGCCGACCGACGTGTTGCACGCCGACCCAACCGAGGCGACCGGAACAGTCACAGTCGGTGGGGCTGCATCAGGCGTGTTGGTCGGCGGCCTTCTCACCGCCCTCAGCACCGAGGCCGGCGCCGGGCTGCCTCCTCTCGACGGAGCCATTCTCTTCCTCGAACACCCCCTGGGTGGTCTGCGTCACGTGGATCGGGCCCTGACCCAACTTCGTCGCAGCGGGGCATTGCAGGGGCTTCGAGGCGTAGCTCTCGGCCAGTTCTTCGGGTTCGAAGATGACCCCACGGCCTCTCAGGACGGAGGCTGGAAGATCACCGATGTGCTGACTGAGCATTTCGGTGGCCTTGGCATCCCTGTTCTCGGCGGACTGCCCGTCGGTCACCGAGATCGGCCTGCCACTCTCCCCCTGGGTACAGAAGCCGTGCTCGACGGCACAGCACGAACGCTGACGGTGGCCCCAGCGGTGACATGACACGGACGAATGCAAGGACAGCAGGCTCCCCCTACTCAGTTCCTCTTTCTGTGAGCCGTTGTAAAGGCCCCCTCCCGCCCGAAGGGCGTGGCGAGGGGGCCGAGTTCGATATGCCCGCCAGACCGGCCAGCTCTTCGCGGCGCAGTCCGGAGATGCGCCGCTCCCCGCCCAACGTCAGCCCGCTGTCCTGCGGTGACATGCGTTCACGCCAACCGCGCACAGCCATGCCGAAGTGCCATGTCGGCCATGTTATTGGAGGGTCCACGTCTGGTTGTCCCAGGCGTTGCATTCCCACAGGACCACCACCGTGCCGCTCGTGCCCCCGAAAACGGTGACGCATTTCTGTGACTGATCGGCCACCAGTTCCGTACCGGAGAAGTGGAATTGCTGGCTGGAGTCGCCGCTGCACGCGCTCAGTTGGATCTCGGTCCGGTCGTCGCTCGCTCCGTCGGCCACGGTCATGCATTTCCCCAAGGAGCGGAAGGTGTCCCCCGATCCGGTCTGCCAGCGCTGTGCCGCGGAGCCGTCGCAGGCGACATGGACCAGCTGGATTCCCTCGGTCCCGGCGCCGCCGCTCAGGCACTTCTGCGTGGCGGGGACCACCAGGGCATGGCCGACGGCCGGGTCGACCGTTGCACCGGATCCGCTTTCCTCGGATCCGGCATTGCCTCCGGACTCCGGCTCGGAGTCCTCCTGCACGGTTGTGGACGTCGGCTTCGAAGAGGTGTGCGGCGTCGGAGACTTGGCGCCGGAACCTGCGGAGCGGGACGCCTTGGGGGAGGAGACCGTGGGTGCGGATGTGTCCGTGGACTGCTGGGTGGGGTTGTCGGCCGCGAGCGGGCCGTCGGACGCGGTGGCGCTGACGCTGCTCTTCCCCGTTGGCAGGTTGGTCAGCAGTACGGCGATCGTGAGCAACAGCGCCGTGGCGACGGCCGCGGCGAGCACGACCGGCTTCTTCGAACGGCCTGGGGGCCGGTGCGCCTGTTGGTCGGTCGTATCGGGCTGTGGAGGTTCTACGGGTGGCTCGGCTGCGGAGGCATCGTCGGTTCCGCGGTCCGAGTTGAGCCCCGATGGCGATGGCGATGGCGATGGCGATGGCGATGGCGATGGCGATGGCGATGGCGATGGCGATGGCGATGGCGATGCGGACTCGGGCACTGGGTTCGCGGCCGGAGCCGGAGCCGGAGCCGGAGCGTCGTCGGCCACGGCCACGGGGTGGGCGGCGGGTGGAACAACAGAGGGCCCCGCTGCGCCTGGCGGTCTTCGCAGCATGCGTTCGGCGTCCTCGGCCGACAGCCGGTCGGCCGGTTTGGCCACGAGGAGGCCCTGGATCAGCGGGGTGAGCGGTCCGGCACCGCGCACTTCGGGGGCCGGTTCCATGGCGATGGCGTACATCGTCTGGGCCACCGTTTCCCGGAGGAACGGTGAGCGGCCCTCGACCGCTTCGAAGAGCGTTGCGCCGAGTGCCCACAGGTCGGCCTCCGGCCCGGGTTTGGCGCCGACGAGGCGTTCGGGGGCCATGAAGTCGACCGACCCCACGAGTTGGCCGGTGCGGGTGAGCGCCGAGGTCTCGACGGCCTGGGCGATGCCGAAGTCGGTGAGGACCACGCGGCCGTCCTCGGCGAGCAGCACGTTGGCCGGTTTCACATCCCGGTGCAGGACCCCTGCCCGGTGCGCGGCCCGTAGCGCGGCGATCACGCCCCGGCCGATCCGGGCGACCTCGTCGAGCGGGACCGTGCCGTACGCCTTGATCCGGTCGGCGAGGGTGGTGGAGCGCACGTACTCCATCACGATGGTGGGCCGGCCCTCGTCGTCCACGACGTCGTGGACGACAACGACGTTCGGGTGGCTGATCCGGGCGGCGCTGTGCGCCTCGCGCCGGGCGCGTTCGAAGAGGGTGGCGAGTTCGGCGTCGTCGAGTTGGGGCTGGGAGTGGAGCTTCTTCACGGCGACCTGGCGGCCGAGGAGTTCGTCGTGGGCGCGCCAGACGGTGGCCATGCCGCCCCGGCCGATGCGGTCGAGGATGAGGTATCGGCCGGCGATCAGCCGTCCTTCGTCGGACACCGTGGGTTCCTTTTCTCTGCTTCAGACCGATCCGGCCGACGGCGCCACGGGGTTCCTCCGGCCGACCGCACACCCAACGGCCCTTCGCCTACGACTGGTTGAGGAGCATTTTGGCAGCGAAGGGCCCGGAAGCAGCCGCTTTCCACGGCGCGTCGGGCCCGGTTGTCGCGCGCGGGGCGACTCCAGGGCTGTTGGTCGGTTCCATGAGGAGCAGGGCCCGGCCGCGAGCGGGGCGCCGCCGTCTCACGTCATGAAGATCCGACGACCGTGGTCGACGGACTCGCCGGGCCCTTCGCATGCCGATCATCCTCTACGGGGGCGGCAGCGGCCTAGGGGGCAGGGTAGGTACAGCAGTACCACCCACGGCGTTGCTCCAACCAACTCCAAGGGCAGGGCCAGGGCGAAGGGGAGCGTGGTCTTGCCCGTCCGGCTGGACCCGGTCAGCTTGAGCAACATCTGGCCAGGGTGACAGCCCGCAAAGGCTTTCTCGACTGGTTTGCGGGCCCCCACCGGCCCTCGGCTTTCGTCGGATTCCTACAGCCACTCGTTGATGGCGGCGACCAGTACGGTCGCTTCGTATCGGACGGCAAGCTTGTCGTATCTCGTGGCGACCGCGCGGTGTCTTTTGAGGCGATTGATGCCGCCCTCCACCGCGTGGCGTCCTTTGTAGTCGACCGGGTCGAACTTCGGCGGACGGCCGCCGCGAGAACCGCGCTTCTTGCGGTTGGCGATCTGATCGAGCTTCTCTGGAATGGTGCTCCGACGCGTCCGGCGACGCTCTGCCGTACGGCGCGCCGTAACCCGACCCGGGCGGTGAGGACTCGACTCCGTGTAACAGATCCGTTATGCGGCAACACAGGCTTCGTGTCGTCCGTGGCATCTGGACGACGATGGTCCGCATGGCGACGATGAATCACTTTGGCATGACTCTGCGCGGCTGGCGTGAGCGCATGTCACCGCAGGACATTGGCCTGGAGGCCGGCGGGGAGCGGCGCGTCCCTGGACTGCGTCGTGAAGAACTGGCCCGTCTGGCAGGCATATCGGTCGACTACCTGGTGCTGCTGGAACAGGGCCGCGCTCGCAACCCCTCGGCCCAAGTGGTCACCGCTCTGGCCAGAGCACTGCGCCTCGACCCGTCCGAGCGTGACCATCTGTTCCGCTGCGCCCAACTCGCACCGCCCTCCGCCGGGAACGTCTCCAGACACATACCCGCGAGCGTGCAGCGACTGGTCCATCAGTTGGGAGCGACTCCCGCCGGGATCTTCGCCGCTGACTGGACCCTCATCGGCTGGAACAAGATGTGGACGGCCACGGCCGGCGATCCCCGCGCGTACGGCTGGGAGGGACGCAATCTCGTCGCCGGGATGTTCCAGACGAGAGCCAACCGAGACCGTGACCCGATTGCGGCATGGCCCGTCTGGTCATGGAGAGGCAGCGAAGCGGAAGAGGAGGACCTCGTTGCCGACCTGCGTGTGACGGCGGCCGCCCATCCCCAGGATGAACGTCTTGCCTCACTCGTCGAAGGCATGCTTCGACGGGAACCAGCGTTCACCCGACTGTGGTTCAACGGCACTGCCACCCCCTGGGCCGGCGACCGCAAGACCATCGAACATCCACGGGTGGGTGACATCACCCTCGATGTCGATGTCCTGATGCCTGCCGGCACCGACCTCCGGATCCTCACGTGTGCGGCTGCGGCCGAGACCACTGACGCAGAGAAGCTGGATGCTCTACGTGCGGCCTGTCATCTGCCGGGAAACAGCCTGACCCGCCCCGATCCAGAGGTCTCCAGCCCTGATCGAGGACTGTGACCCGACTACCCCTCCCTGTCAGCCTTGGGTGATACATCCCGATTTGTCGGGTTAGCCTGAGAGGGCACGACAGGAGAACCACCCCCTCATGACCAGCACCACGCCCGCCGGATCCGACCCGGCTCCCCGGCCGAAGCGCCGCACTTTCAGCCCCGAGTACAAGCTGCGGATCGTGGCCGAGTACGACGCCGCCCCGAAGAACGAGAAGGGCGCAGTCCTGCGCCGCGAGCGCCTGTACCACTCGCACGTCAAGGAATGGCGGGCCGCGCGGGATGCCGGGGCCCTGGAGAAGCTGGTCGACCAGCGCACCAGTCCGGCGAGGCCGAAGAAGCCTGCCGCCGCGGCGGAGAACGAGAAACTGCGCCGCCAGGTAGAACGGCTGGAGAAGGAACTGGCCCGGAACCAGGCCGCGTTGGAAGTCACGGGAAAAGCTTCCGCGCTCTTGGAAATGATCTCCGAGAGCGCGGACTGAACGCTGCCGCCGAACCGGTGGTCGACGACGCGTTCGCCGGTGTCCAGGGCGAACTGGGCATCACGGCCGCGTGCCGGCTGACCGGCGGCTCCCGGGCCACCCACTACCGCCGGCTGCGGACCCGGACCGAGCGAAAACCCAGAAAACCGCAGGTCCAGCCCTCATCTCTCACACCCGATGAGCGGGCGGCGGTCCTGGAGATGATGAACAGCGACGAGTACGCCGAGATGCCGCCCGCGCAGATCTGGGCCCGCGAGCTGGATGCGGGCGTTACCGCTGTTCCGTCTCCACGATGTACCGGATCCTGCGCGAGAAGGGGCAGTCCGGCGAGCGCCGCCGCCAGGCCACCCACCCGGCGAAGACGGTGCCCGTGCTGGTCGCCACCGGGCCCTCGCAGGTGTTCGCCTGGGACATCACCAAGGCGGCCGGACCGGCCAAGGGCATCTGGTATCACGCCTACGTCATCATCGACATCTTCAGCCGCTACGTCGTCGGCCACACCGTTGAGCGGGCCGAATCAGCGCTGCGGGCCGAGGAGTTGATCCGCGAGACCATCACACGCAACGGCATCGTGCCCGAGACCGTCCACGCGGACCGCGACACCTCGATGACGAGCAAGAAGGTCTCCCAGCTGCTGATCGACCTCGGCGTCACCCGGTCGCACTCGCGGCCGAATACCTCCAACGACAACCCCTGCAGCGAGGCCCACTTCAAGACCACGAAGTACATGTCCGACTACCCCGAACGGTTCGACTCGCCGGCCCATGCCCGTGAGTGGTTCGAGGCGTTCATCGCGTACTACAACCACGAGCACCGTCATTCGGGCATCGGCTGGCACACACCGGCCAGCGTGCATTTCGGCACCGCCGAGGAGGTCCGCGACCAGCGTGCCGTCACCCTCGCCGAGGCCTACGCCTGACCGCAGGCCGGGCATCCTGGCCCGCAGTTCATCGAGGGTGACTAGCTGTTCCTGGAACGCTTCGATCATGCGCGTGATCGTTTCCGTGGCCTTGGCCAGGGCCAGTTCGAGTCGGCTGCGCTGGCGGGTGGCGGGGTCGCTGGTGCGGGCGCGGTCCAGCCGCTTGTCGATCTCGGACCGGATCAGGTGCGGGTCGGCGATCACGCCGATGATGTGGTACCAGACGACGCTGTCGAGGTAGTCGGCGCGGACGGGCTTCTGCCTCGAACAGCATGGCGAACAACTGCTGAAGCAGGTGGCGTCGAAGGGCCTGGAGAGGGTTCGTGAAAGGAAGGTGTGACCGTTGCGAGAGCCGGGAGGACGGTTCGGACCGGACCCGGACTACACAGGATGAGGAGCCGGCACCCCGTAGCGGCCAAGGAGTGGGAGGTAGGGCAGCCCGAGGGCGGCCAGTTCCTCCGGCGTCGCACGCCGGCACCACTCGCCGCCGCGGTGATCGGGTCGTGGTCGGACGGGGTCATCGCGCAGACCACCAGGGCAAGCAGCGAGGAGAGCCGGTACCGCACTCCGCAAGCCCCCCTCGGATCACAGACCGACTCGAACTCGGCGACCAGGCAGCAGACTTGCTCCTTGGCGGCACCCTCGCCGAGGCCTTCCAGACAGGGCGCATGAGGCATGGGACAGCGACAGGGGATGATGGAGGAACGAACACGGCACCTTCGTGGATCTTGCAGCGTAGAGAACTACATGATCCACAGGCGCCGTGTTCGCCTGCTTCCGGAACCCACCACCAAGATCAACACCCCAAGCCGGGAAGATCTGGGCACTCGACGGGGCCCTGGGGGATCACCCGGGAGGCGATGACGGAGATCCAGTCCGGCGACGAGATGGTCGCGGAGCCCGGGTCAGGGCCGGGGCCGCAGGCCGACGGAAGCGTCAGGCGGCAGTCCGCCCGCGTCGGAGAACTCGTGCTCGTCCTTCACCTCAGGCGCTCGCGCGGGGCGGGGTAGGCGTGCCGTGCACCTTTTTCGCATGAGACCGGAAGAGGCGGCGGCTGATGACGGGCATGATGAAACGGACGGGAAGAGGAGCGCCCTTCAGGACGCCCTTCATGACCTCGGGATCGCCTTCGTAAAGCGCCAGTCCGAGGCCCAGCGGCAGGTTCTTCTTGGGTGTCTGGGCCAGAGCGTGCTCGGCGAACTCGTGCCACTCCTTGGCGGTGATGTACTTCGCCGCGAGCGGCAGGATCTTCTCCTCCTCAAGGCCCATGTGCTCGAAAAGGACCTCGTTGAGCCGTTCGCAGGTGGTGGCGACCGTTTCACCCTCGGCCGAGAGGGCGTTGGAACGCCAGGACTTCAGCTGCGCGATCAGTTCGTCGCAAAGAGCGTGCATCCTCCCGTGGTGCTCCTCCATCAGGTGAACCACCGGAGCCATCTCCTCGCTGACACGCTCCAGCAGCCTGGGCCACACCAGCAGGTCCTCGCCCTCGTGGTGGGTCAGCAACATCCCGAGGACGATGTCGACATGCGCTGCCACAATTTGGGAGCGTGTGGTGTCGCCGTCGCTGACACCGCGTATGAGTCCCGGGGTGAGGCCGAACTCGCGGCGGAACACGGTGTGCGCGACATACATGTCGCGTACGTCGGCCATTGGAACGTCGGTTGCCATACTCATGAATGCCTGTCGCTCTTCCAGGGGAGGGATTTACTGAGAGGGTGCACATGGATTGAGTCGAGCTGCGTGAACCCGGCGATTTAGATGCTAACGGCGCCCGTGGTAACTAACTCAATTCCGTGTGGAGTTATGCTTGATCGCACCTTTTTGTGTGCGGGTCTTATGCTGTGAGGTAGCCGGTCGGGCCAGGGAATTTGCAAATTCCGGGGGCGTGCGGTTGGGCGGGTCGTGACCGGTCGGGGTGCATGCCAGAGCAGGCGCGAGCTTCGTGATCATTGTAGTTACTAAGCCTCGAATTTGGTTGTGCGATGGCTTTTTGGTGGTCTCCGGTTCGGGCTCTGCGGTGCTCCGAGGCCAGCCGCAAGCAGGGCGGCACCGCTATCTCGCGGCACGAAATTCCGACGCGCGTGGTCAGCGAACTCGCCGGATCCTTTGCGTGCCTGATCATCCTCCAGTAAATCGGCAGCTGCCAGTCGCGAGGGTAGTAACGGCAGTACTACCGGTAGTTCGTTAAATCCGGAGGTGGAGGGCAATGCTGTGTCTGGTGTTGACCGCGGCGATCAAGGCCTGGACTCGGAGGGCGGGTCCGTGTCCGTCCGGACTCGCCACCACGGGGTGAGGGTGATGACGGGGGTGAGCCAGGACCGGATCGCGCGTGAGGCACTGGGCCGGCGGGGCGGTGGTAGCTGGTGGGGTATGGCTGGGCCCCGGCTCTGCCCTCTGGTCGGGGCAGGGGTCCGGCTCGGTGGCATCCAAGGGTCCGGATGGGGCGAACCACTGGTCCCAGCAGAAGGGGAAGGCACAGTTGTGAAGTTTGCCCGTGATCTCGGACACTCGATGGTTATGCCGCGAGGGTGTGTTGATGCCGCTGCCTGGTCTCGGCGGGGGTGAGGTAGCCGAAGGTCTTGTGCTTGCGCAGGCGGCGGCGGTTGTAGAAGGTCTCGACGAAGTTGAAGACCTCGGCGCGGGCGGTGGCCCGGTCGGGCCAGATTCGGGTGCCGATTTCCTCTTTGAGTAGGGCCCAGAAACTTTCCGCGGCGGCGTTGTCGAAGCATGATCCGGTGCGTCCGCAGCTCTGCCGCAGCCCCAACTCGCTTATGTGGTAGCGGAATTGGGCCGACGTGTACTCGCTTCCGCGATCACTGTGTATGACGCAGCCGGGTTTCAGACCGGCTCGGCCGTGGGCCATGTTGAGGGCATCCACGACGAATTCGGCCCGGTGATGGTCGGCCATGGCATAGCCGACGACTTCGCGCGTGGCCAGGTCCAGCCAGCAGGCGAGGTAGAGCCAGCCCTCGGCCGTCGGGAGGAAAGTGATGTCTCCGACCAGCTTCGTGCCGGGGACGTCGGCGTGGAAGTCGCGGCCGATCAGGTCCGGGGCCGGCCTGGCCTTCTTGTCCGGCCGTGTCAGCGACCGGCGCCGGCGACGGTGGGCGCCCTGGATGCCGTGCTCACGCATCAGGCGGGCGACGCGCTTGTGGTTCACAGACCGTCCCAGACGCCGCAGTTCGGCATGGACGCGCGGGACGCCGTAGGTTCCACGGGAGGCGAGGTGGATGACGGTGATCTCGTGGGTCAGGGCCGCGTCGGCGGCCTGGCGGGCGGCGCGGGTCTTCTGCGCGGCGAGCCAGGCGTAGAAAGAGGAGCGGGCCACCTTCAGCAGCCTGCAGAGGAAAGCGACGCCGTGGGTGGTCTTCTCCGCCTCGATGAACGCGTACGTATCGTTCACCGATCGCTCTCTTTCGCGAAGAAGACCGCGGCTTTTCGCAGGACCTCGATCGTCTTTGCCTGCTCGGCGTTCTGCCTGCGCAGCCGCCTGAGCTCCTCGCGCTCCTGCGTGGTGAGCTCGCCAGGGCGGCCCCCGCCCTGGTCTGCCTTGGCCTGGCGATACCAGCCGCGCAGGGACTCCGAGCTGATGCCGAGCTCCCGGGCGATGGCGGTGACCGTCTTGCCCGAGGAGTCGACGAGCGCGATCGCGTCCCGCTTGAACTCCTCGGTGTACCGCTTCGTGTACTTGCTTCCCACCTGGTGCTACTTCCTCTGGAACCTCAGGTCCCAGTCTCCAGGTGTCCACGATCAAGGGGAAGCTTCATGCAGAGCTGGCCGCGTGGCCTCTCGCCGTCACCTCGACCGTGCCGAACGAGGCTGTGACCGCCTCGACATCCACATCGTCGATTCCGTCGAACACCAGCGAGTCCCAGAACGGTGCATCGGTCTGCATGACCAGCACCCTCACCGGCCACAACCGGCTGCAGCAGCGGGCGGCAGGGACCTGAGGGGGCGTCAATTCTGATTGCTGGACGACAAGGCGTACGCGGTCTCACGCGAACCCATCTCCTCGCAATCGAACAACAAGGTAACGCTCCGTTACCGCTCCCCAAGATCTGTGCCAGAACCGAGGTTCGGCGCCAATGGGGCGGGCAGATCGGCCTCAACGCCCGGCCGTTCCTGATCGCCTATGCCTACGTACTCGGCGAGTTCACAACCTTCGAGCGACTCGGACGGTTCATGCTGCCGAGCCTGGCCCGCCGGGTGTTCGGGACCGGGCCCGTCCTCCCGGTGCACCGCAGAACCGCCGCGGCGTTCACCAAGGACGCGCCCGCTTCGGTGCCCTCGTCCTGAGCACCCCTCTCCTGTGCCCCAGCCGTCGAGCACCACCCAGGGCGCAGAAGTCGGCCCCGGTCATACCCGTGAAAACCCTGTGGCAGCACTGTCGGTGCGGGCACTTATGCTGCACCGAACGATCACGCGGGACCTGGGGAGGGCACGGCATGTTGGACAAGCTGTTCGGTAGGCGTGGGGCGAGACCGGCAGCGGATCCGCACGCGCTGCCCGCGCGGCGCCGGCTGACGAACCGGATGTACAAGCTGCGCGCGCTCGGGGACGCGCGAGTGCTCGCCCTGGTGGAGGCAGCCGGCGCGGGTGACTGGGCGGCGGTCAAGGCGGCACTGGCCCCCTTCGATCTCGGCCGGGACCACCAAGTGCTCGGCCAGCTGGCCGAGTTGAACGGTGTGCAGGACTGGATCGGCCGGGCCGTGGAGGACGACAAGGAACACCGGGCGACGGCCCTGCTGATCTCCGGGGCGCGGCACGTCGCCTGGGGCTGGGAGGCGCGCACTCGCGCCAGCGCGGCGAATGTCAGCCGGGAGCAGTGGCAGGTCTTCTACCAGCGGCTCCGCATCGCCGAGGAGCAGCTGTTGGAGTGCGCGGAGTCGCGGCCGGAATGGGTCACGCCGTGGCGTCACTTGCTCACTTCCGGCCGCGGTATGTCGCTGGGCCCCGTCGTCTGCGAGACCCGGCTGGACGCCGCCCTGCGCCGCGACCCGCTGGACCTGGAGACCCACATCGAGAGGGTGTCACAGTTGCAGCCCCGCTGGAGCGGGGAGCCGGGTGAGGCCCTGGCGTTTGCCCGAAAGGCGTTCGCGCGGGCGCCTGCGGGCCATCGCCTCGGCTGTGTTATCGCCGTCGCGCACATCGAGGAGTGGGTCGAGTCCGACCGGATGAACTCGCTCATCACCCCGGAGACCCAGGACGAGTTGCTGGAAGCGGCCGAGCACAGCATCCTCCACCCCGCCTACGTACGACGCCCCGGCTGGCAGGAGGACTTCAACACCTTCGGCATGGCCCTGTCTCTGGCCTCCGAACGCATCGCGTTGCCGCGCGTCTTCCGCGAACTTCGGGGCGCCTACACCTCCTGGCCGTGGAGGTACATGTCGGAGCCGGAAAAGATGTACGCCCGCGCCCGTCGCAACGCCTGATCCCGGTACCCGGCCCGCCGCACCGCTCCCTCGTCGAACACTCACCCCGGACTGCCCGATGACTCTGCCCCACGCCTCTTCGAGCCCGGCCGACGCCGACCGCACCTTCCAGGTGGATCTGCGCGGCCTCGTCGATCTCCTCTCCCACCACCTTTACTCAAGCCCCCGCGTCTATCTGCGTGAGCTCCTCCAGAACGCGGTGGACGCGCTGACCGCGCGGCACGCACTCGAACCGGCCGCCCCCGGCGCCCCGTTCGGCATCCGTCTGTACGCCGACGGTTCGGTGGTGCGTGTCGAGGACGACGGCGTCGGTCTCACCGAGGCCGATGTGCACACCTTCCTCGCGACGATCGGCCGCAGCAGCAAACGCGCCGACCGGATCGCTGAGCAACGCGGGGACTTCATCGGCCAGTTCGGCATCGGGCTGCTCTCGTGCTTCCTGGTGGCCGACGAGATCCATGTCGTCAGCCGTTCCGCCCGCACTCCCGATGCCCCGGCCGTGGAGTGGCGGGGACGCGGCGACGGCAGCTACTCCGTCCGCACCCTGCCCGCATCCGCCCGTCCACGGCCCGGCACCACGGTCACCCTGGCTCCCCGCGCAGACGCGGGCGAGTGGACCCGCCCGGCCCAAGTACACGCGCTCGCCCGGCACTTCGGCTCCTTGCTGCGCCACCCTGTGACCTTCGACGAGGGCACCGGCGGTGGCGCGACCGTCAACCCCGAGCCCGCACCCTGGGCGCGCACCTACCCGACGCCCGGAGCGCGCTCCCGCGCGCTGGCCGCGTACGGCGAGGAGACCTTCGGGTTCACACCCCTGGACACCATCGAGCTGGACCTGCCCGCCGTGGGTCTGAAGGGCATTGCGTGCGTGCTCCCCGAAGCAGTACCGGCCGGCCGCCGCCACGGCCACCGCGTGCACGTCAAGGGCATGCTGCTGTCCGAGCAGGCCGATGAGATCCTGCCCGAGTGGGCGTTCTTCGTCCGCTGTGTCGTCGACGCCGAAAGCCTGCGCCCGACCGCGTCCCGCGAGGCCCTGTACGAGGACGACACCCTCGACGCTGTCCGTGACGCCCTCGCCGAACGGCTGCGCGCGTGGATCGCCCGGACCGCCGCCAGCGACCCGGAGCTCCTCGCCCGCTTCCTCCAGGCGCATCACCTGGCCGTGAAGTCCCTCGCCGTGCACGACGACGAGATCCTGCGGATGCTCCTGCCATGGCTGCCGTTCGAGACCACAGACGGACACGCCACCCTCGACGAGTTCGCGCGCACCCACCGCACCGTGCTCGTCACCTCCAGCGTGGAGGAATTCCGGCAGGTGGCCGCGATCGCCTCGGCCGCCGGGCTCGGAGTCGTCAACGGCGGCTACACCTACGACCGTCAACTGGTCCACCGGCTCCCGGAGATCAGGCACGAGGTGAGCGTCGCCGATCTCGACCCGGCCACGCTCACCGCCCATCTCGACCCCGTCGACCGGGAGACGGAACTCGCCGCCGCGGCCTATCTGGCCCAGGCTCGCGACGCCCTCGCCGTCTTCGACTGCGACGTCGCGCTGCGCACGTTCCAGCCCGCCTCGGCTCCCGCACTCCTCCTCGACAGCCGCGAGGCCAGGCACGAGCGCACCCGCTCCCAACTCGCCCGCGAACAACAGGGCGGCGTCTGGGGCGACATCCTCGGGCATCTGCGCCAGGAGGCCCCTCGGGCCCAGCTGATCCTCAACCAGCTCAACCCGCTGGTCCGTACCGCCGTCGGCATCGACGAACCCGAACTGGCCCGCACCAGCGCCGAAGCCCTCTACGGGCAGGCCGCGATGCTGTCCCGTCGACCCCTCAGGCCCGCCGAGTCGAGCTTGATCAACCGCTCCTTCCTCAACCTCCTCGCCCACGCCCTCCGCAAGGACAGCTGACGATGCCCACCGCACCCCATCCGCAGAACACGGACGAACTGTTCCGGGCGCTCCAGGAGAACCACCGGCGCCCCTACGGCCGTAGCCGCACCGTCACCGCCGAGGAACTCACCGAGGCCGCCGAGCAGTTCGCGGAGCCAGTCCCGCTGGTTCACGCGCTCCTCGAGCTCCAGGAGGCGTACGCCTACGGTTCCGAACCCCGGAAGTCACCCGTCGTCTTCGCCCGGTTGCTCGCCCTTTTCGACGAGCAGCCCGACATCTTCGACGAACGGCTGCGCCACACGCTGTTCTGGCGCTTCAAGTGGGTGGCCAACGCCCTTGTGGCACTGCCGGAGATGCCCCTGACGAGCGTGCGCCAATGGCTGACCGAGATGCGCGACCGGTACGAGAAGGCCGGTCTCGAACTCCAGCCCTACTACGGACAGGCCTACCGGCTGGCCGCTCACACGGGCGAAGACAGCGCTCTCGCCTTCGAGCTCTGGGCGGGACGGCCCCGCACCAGGCTCAGCGACTGCGAGGCCTGCGAGATCTGCGAACGCGCTCTGTATCACCTCGCCGCTGACGACGACGAACGGGCACTACGCGCCTGGGAGCCCGTCCTGGCCGGAAAGGAGTCCTGCCAGGAGGAGCCCGCCCGCTCCGTGTCGCACGCGCTGCTTCCCCTGCTGCGCACCGGCCGCACCGACGAGGCCCGCGCACTGCACCTCACCGGGTACCGCGCCTGCCGTCGTAACCCCTCGATGTCCGGCGAGGTCGGCCGGCACCTGGAGTTCTGTGCGCTAACCGGCAACGAGGCTCGCGGCCTGGAACTCCTCGCGGAGAACCGGAACCTGTTCGACGACGTCGACTCGCCCCAGGACCTGCTCGCTTTCCTCACCGGCGTCGAAGTCCTCCTCCGACGCGTCGAATCCCTCGGCCACGGCGAGCTGCCCGCCGCCGGATACCCGGGTCGTACCTGGACGGTCGCCGCTCTGCGCGCCGAGGTGCGAGGCCGTGCCGACGACCTCGCGGCCCGTTTCGACGCCCGCAACGGCACTACGGCGCACTCCGACCGGCGCCGGGCCCGCCTCGACCGTGGCCCGCTCCTGGAGGCGCTCGAACTGACCCTGCGCTCCCGCGCCCTCGACGACGTGGTCCCGGCCGCCGTACCCGCCGCCGCCCGCACGGCCCCTTCCGTCCCCGAGGAACTGCCCGAACTCATCACTCGGTCACGGGCCTTGGACGAACAAGGGCATCCGGACGCGACGGCCTGCTGGGCACGGCTGCGCGTGCTCGTCGCCGCCCCCGGCTACGTCCACCCCGACGACCCGGCCGTGGGACCGCTCGTAAGGCTGCGCGCCGACCTGCTGGCCGATGAGGCGAACTCGGCTGGCCACAAGGACGAGTTCGCCGTCGCCGCCGCCCTCCACGAGGAGGCTGCGGTTCTGTACGACGACGCCATGGAGCCCGGCCACGCGGCGCTCGCCCGCGCGCGTGCCCTGCTCGCCGGTGCCCAGGTCGGCCCGCAGAGCACCGACAGCTCCGACGCGGCCGAGGCGACAACCGCCGCGCTGAACAACGCCTACGCCGCGATCGTCCGCCTCCACGAGGAGGTGTCCGGCCTCGCCCCGTACCAGGAAGCCCAGTTGCTCAGGCTGCGGGCGACAGTGCTCGGTCTGCGGTTCCAGACGACGCGCGACGAGGAGCAGGCCGCGCCGGTCCATGCCGAGGTGGATCTGCTCAGCGAGCTCGCCGTGCGGCACAACTTCGCGGGGCAGCTCTCCGGTGCCGGGTTGCTGCGGACCAGCACCTACGCCCTCTCTGGGGACCTGTCCGCCGCGGGCACCGAGATCGATGCCCTCCGCGACCGGCTCCGGGCGGACGGCCCCGCCTGGCATCTGCCGCGCACACTCGGACTCCGCGCCCGCATCCAGTTCGCGTTGAAGAACGCGGAGGCCGCGCACGCGGACCTGGCCGAGGCGCTTCAACTCGCCGCCGAATGGCCCGCCGACGCCGTCGACACCGCTCGCTTGCACTCTGAACTGGCCGAGGTCTGCATGCACCTGGGCCGCCCCGACGAGGCCTTGCGGCACCTGACGCGCTCAGCGGAGCTGGCACTGCCTCACGGCAGCCGCACCGACGCGTTCTGCACCTACAGCAACGCCGCGCAGCTCAGCCTCGACCTGGGCCGGGTCGAGGACTGCATCGCGCTGCTCGATTCCCTCCTCGCCGAACCCGACGTCACCGCAGGAGAGTTGGGCGACCGGCTCGTCGCCCAGCTGCGTCTGACCCGCGCCCGTGCACTGCGTGCGGGAGACGACCTCAAGGCCGCCACGGCGGAGTTCGCCGCCCTCGCGGCCGAGTCGGCCGACTGGGACGACGACCTCGGGAGCCATGTCGGCATCGCCGCGGAGACCGCCGTACTCCTCGCGCAGTCCGGCGAGTTCGAGCGGGCCCGCCAGGCTGCGGACCAGGCTCTCGCCGCCCACGCCCGAGCGCCGCGCTACGAGCACCTCAGCTTCTGCCTGCGCGAACTCGCCCGGCTCCACGCCCAGCAGCAGGGTTCCGAGGGCCTCGCCGACGCCCTCACCGTTCTCGCCGACGCGAGCCGAGTCGCCGACCAGGCCCGTGCCGCGGGGTACGAGTCGCACCACCGCTCACTGGACAGTGCCCTGGCCTATGAGTACGGACGGGTCAACGCCTACGCCGGCACGTACGAGGCCGCCCTCGCCGCCCTGGAGAAGGCACTCACCCTGCTGGGCGAACCGGGACCGGACAAGGACCGGGCCGACGAGTGGGCGGAGTGCGTCCGTCTGGCAGCGGTCGTGGAGGGCATCTACCTGAAACGCTCCGCCCTGGCCCTGACCCGGCTCAACGAGGCAGTGCCCCGCCTCACGGCACTGGGCCACACCGAGGAGGCCCGACCGCTGACGTCGCTGGCGGCCCAGCTGCGCGACGAGGGGTGACGCACAGAGCCAGCCGACTTCGCACTCACCGCCCGACCCTCCGGCCACCTGGAACGGTCGGGCATGGACGTGAGGACCTGTTTCGCATATCGGCGAGTGATGCCGGCGTTCAGCCGTGGTCTGGTGGGGTGGCCGACGGCGGCTGCCGTCAAGCACTCTCACACGAGCCGTCCAGGAAGCGCGCCCGCTCCTGGGCCAAGCACGATCACACCATCTACCCGTCAACCGCCGGATTCCGCACCCCGACTGACGTGGCCGCCCACCTCGACCGCTACGGAACACACCCGCCGATGAAGATCAAACCCGCATGTCGATTCTCTGCGAGCCCTAAGAACTCCTAACGAAATGATCTTCGGGGTGGTTGGATCGATTCGGGTGCGTTGATGCGGGGGTGTGAGGTGGCTCGGCCGAAGCCGTGGAATGTCGAGGACGAACTCTGGGCGGTGATCGAACCGCTGCTGCCGAAAGTCGAGCGTCGCACTCACCATCCCGGGCGGAAGCGGCATCCGGACCGGCTGGTGTTCCAGGGCATTCTGTTCGTGCTGCATACCGGGATTGCGTGGGAACACCTGCCGCAGGAGCTGGGCTTCGGTTCAGGCATGACGTGCTGGCGGCGCCTGGCCGAGTGGACCGAGGCTGGTGTGTGGCCTCGGCTCCACGAAACGCTCTTGGCCAAGCTCCGTAGCTCGGACGCCCTGGACTTCTCCCGGGCGGCGGTCGACGGCTCTCATATCCGGGCGTTAAAAGGGGCGCCAAGACGGGACGAAGCCCTGTCGACCGGGGCAGGACGGGCAGCAAGCGCCACTTGATTACCGATGCCACCGGCATCCCGCTCGCCGTCACTCTGACTGGCGGCAACCGCAACGACGTCACTCAGCTCATCCCACTGCTCCAGACAGTGCCTCCCGTGCGGGGCAAGCGCGGCCGGCCTCGGCGTCGTCCCGACGTTGTGCTCGGTGACCGCGGCTACGACCACGACAAGTACCGCCACCTCGTCCGCGGGCTCGGCGTGAAGCCACTGATCGCGCGACGTGGCACCGAACACGGCTCCGGACTTGGAACTCAACGTTGGGTTGTCGAGCGCACCTTCGCTCACCTGCACTGGTTCCGTCGCCTGCGGATCCGTTGGGAGATCCGCGACGACGTTCACGAGGCCTTCCTCAGCCTTGGATGCTCCCTCATCTGCTGGCGGAAGCTCTGCTCACTCCGGTGACAAGTGGTCATCCCAAGCACGGAGTACGGCGCCGAGTAGGCGCCGGTGGATCGCGATCCAGTCGGCCGGTAGGTCAATCGGCACCCGAACGGTCACCATGGAGGCGAGATCGTCTTCAACCACCACCTCAGGACAGTCACGCTCGCTGCTGAGATGGATGAAGATGGACGGTCCACGCTGGACATGCAACCAGGCGATGTCCTCTCCGGCCTCAAGACGATCCAGGGCCTCGCCCCACGAAGTCAGCCGTGACCGCCACAGCGAGAGATTCACGCGTCCGGCGACGAATGGCGTGTCAACGACGACCTCCGCGGCGAGCCCTCCAGCCACACCCTGCAGAGCGCCGAGCACAGTGATGCGAACGCTGTTGCCCTCGTCGTCACAGAACAGCGCCAGATTCAGCTGCGCTGCCGTCCCCAAGTCGCCTCCCATCACCATGAAGCGATCTTGACGCACGTCCGGTCAGCTGACCAGTGACCCGGACCTGCGCCCACTCATTTCGTTAGGAGTTCTCAAGCTGCAACTGCGCCCAACAAGACCATCTTGCTGAAGGGAACGTCGTCGCACTGGCGTCCCCACTCGAATTGCAGGGTGAGACGGGAGAAGCCCTGCCGCACGGACTCTCGTGGGGCCAGGCATGACGACGACGTACGACACGGCTCCGCGGCCCGCCCCGAAGGCGGAGGGCGCCATCCCGACTACAGTCCGCTTTGACCCCAGCGAGTCCCACGAGATTGACCGATGGCTCCTGGAGCTGAGGATCCAGACCGGCATCCGCTGGGACAAGGCCGAAGTGATCCGTGAACTGTTGCGCATGGCCCGCACGCCCGACAGCATTCTGTGCGACGCACTGATCGCTCGCGCCCGCAGGAGCAGCCTTGAGTGACCCAGGACTTGAGACGCGGGCCGTGCCGACTGCGCTCTGCACGGCCCGCTCGGGCCACATCCCGTGCTCAAGTCCGCGGGTGCCACAACGGGCGGGAGCGCTGAAGGTTCAGGAGTGTGTGCGGCAGGCCAAGACCTCCCAGAGCCTTGTCGATGGTGGACTTCATGGGGTTACCCGCGAGCGTTGGACTGATCGCCGCTGCTGCCTGGAGCAGGGCTACAGGTATCCATAACCGTTCCGCGGTGATGTCGGCCTCGCCGCCCTTGGGCTCGGTGGTGAACTTCAGCTTTCCGTTGTCCATGATCAGGAATGCGTCGGCGGTCGCGCCTGTGGTGTGTGAGTAAGCGGACTGGTGACGGTAGACCGGGTACACGTCGGCGGTGCCGTACGCCTTGACCATGTTGTCGAAGTTTTCGAGTTCCCCCAATGGAGGGCTCGTCAGCGTCACCGTCCGGGGCTGCAGTTCATGGTGTCCACGGGGCGTCTTCACGGGTTCGAGTCGCTGGAGGAACAGCGGCTGCTGCTTGCGCTGGACTTCCTGGGAGTATCGGATGTGCTGCCGCAGCCGTTCTGCCTGGACTTCGAGCACGGGAAGGGCCACAGTCGGCACATTCCGGACTTCGTGGCGGTGCTGCCCGACGGTAGTCTGTGGCTGTTCGACGTCCGCCCAGGGAATCTGATCAAGGAATCTGACACGCTGAAGTTTGCGGGGCCGCCGTGCTGAGCGGTCTCACCGAGCTGGCGACGGCGATCGGTGACCCCGGCCTCGCCGCCGACGCCACGGCCCTCTCGGCCGGGATCGCCACCGGGGTGCGTACGCAGGGGGTGACCGCAGGGGCAGACCCGACGGTGTACGCGTACGAAGTCGACGGTCTCGGCGGGCAGTTGCTGATGGGTGGCGCCAACAGCCCGAGCCTCCTCTCGCTGTCCTGCCTGGGCTGGTGCGACCCGGGCGAACAGCTCTACCTGCGCACCCGCGAGTTCGTCCTCAGCGACGCCAACCCCTTCTACTGCGCGGGCAGTTCGGCGTCCGGCATCGGCAGCCCGCACACCCCGCCCGACCACATCTGGCCGCTCTCCCTGACCAGGCAGGCGCTGACCAGCGACGACGAGGCCGAGCGGACACGCCTCGCGGAGCTGCTGCTACGCACCGACGGGGGCGCCGGCTCCATGTACGAGAGCTTCCACGTCGACGACCCCGCGACCTTCACCCGCCCATGGTTCGGGTGGGGCGACGCCCTCGTCGCCGAGCTGCTCCTCGACCTCACGGGAGGCTCGACGGCGGCCCCGTCCACCACCGAACCGCCCTCACGGTAAGGGCACTTCCGACCTCCCGGGCCGGCGGTCGCTACGATCTGCGGCGTGTGCGCAAACATTGTGGTCGCCGAAGACGACGCGAAGCAGGCCGAACTGGTGCGCCGTTACCTGGCGCACGAGGGTCACGCCGTCACGGTCGTCGGGGACGGCCGGACGGCTCTCGAGACGGTCCGGCACCAGGAACCCGACCTGGTCGTCCTCGACGTGATGATGCCTGGGGCCGACGGTCTCGACGTCGTACGGATCCTGCGCGCCGAACGCCGGGAGGTGCCGGTGCTGATGCTGACGGCCCGCGGCACCGAGGACGATCTGCTGCTCGGCCTCGACCTCGGCGCCGACGACTACATGACCAAGCCGTTCAGTCCGCGTGAACTCACCGCCCGGGTAAGGACGTTGCTTCGCCGCAACCGGCGCGGCCCCGCCCCGGCTCCGGCGACCGTACCCGCCCCCGCCTCGGAGCCCGAAGCGGCCCCGGACGACGAGGTGTTGACGGTCGGCGCGCTCAGGGTCGATCCCTCGCGGCACGAGGTGTCGGTCGCCGGGACACCCGTCGAGTGCACGCCCGGTGAGTTCCGTCTCCTCGCGGCGATGGCGGCCGAGCCCGGCCGGGTCTTCACCAGGGCACGGCTCCTGGACGAGCTGCACGGCTTCGACAAGTACATCAGCGGCCGGACAGTCGACGTGCACGTCATGAACCTGCGCAAGAAGATCGAGCGCGCCCCACGACGGCCGGCCCGCCTCATCACCGTCTTCGGCATCGGCTACAAGCTCACGGACCCCGCGAAGAACGTGCGCCATGCGTCGTCCTGACAGAGGAGGTGCGGCGGGGGCCGCCCGGCTGCCGCTGCGCAAGAGCCTGGCGGGGCGGCTGTTGACCGTGACGGCGCTGGTGGCCTCGTGCTCGGTCGCCGCGACCGCCTGGCTGGCCGTGCAGACGACCTCCGTCGCGATCCGCCAGGAGCAGGGGCAGAACCTCAAGTCCGACGCGAAGATCTACAACACCCTCCTCGGCTACGCGGCCACCCACCCCGACTGGGACGGCGTCGACACCACCGTGCGAGATCTGGCCCAGGAGTCCGGGCGCCGGATCGTGCTCACCACGCCGGGCCGACGCCCGATCGTGGACTCGGCGGACTCGCGCTCAGCGGGCGGCGGTTCGTCCGACGATCTGCTCGCTCAGCAGGCCTCGGCGGTCGTGGATCCACGCTCCGTCGACACCGTGCTGGTGCCCGACGCGGCCAGGGCCGGCGCCGACCGCGTCGATCCACGGGCCGTGGGGCCCTTCCGGCTGCCCGCGAAGGAACACGACGCACTGCGGAAGGCCGCCGCGGGGAGGGTGGAGTGCCTCAGCCAGTTGGGTATCGCCGCCGACGTCGTCGAGAGCCCGGGCGGACGGCCCGGCGTCCAGTTCGTGAGCGACGAGACCGAGGGAGGGACCGGCAGCGTCACCGACCGTGACATGGAGGCCAAGTGCTTTGCGTCCTACCCGGTCGGTCCCACCGCGACCGAGCGGAAGGCCCTGAGCGCCCTCAACCAACTGGCTGACGCCTGTCTGAAACGACAGGGTCGCACCGCCGTGAAACTGAACCTGGACCTGTCCTGGGACCGGAGTTACGCATACCGGCGGGACGATGCGGTCTCCGGCGCCGAGGACGGCCTCAGCGATCAGGAGGCGAAGGCCCTGGCCGCCAAGAAGGCGGAGGCCGCCGCGACGGCCGAACGCAAAGCGGCTTCCGGCGGCGCACTCGACTACGCCCCCGCCGAGATCCGCGACAGCGCGTGGGACCGGGCCGTGGCCAACTGTGTCGAAAGCGCCCGCCGGGAACAGCTCACGGGCTATGTCGCCGAGCCCGCGCTCCTGTTCATCGACGGCCCCGGTGCCGCCGGCGTGCCCGGCTTCGACCTCTCCCGCGCCAACACCGCACGCATCGCCGGTGTCACCGCCCTGGTCCTCGCCCTCACCGTCGGCGCCTCGGTGCTCGCCGGAGCCAGGCTCGTACGCCCGTTGCACGCGCTCACTGGCGCCGCCCAGCGCATGCGGGAGGGCCTGGACGCGACGGCGGTGCCCGTGCCCGTCGGCTCCGACAATGAGATCGGACGGCTGACGGCGGCCTTCAACGACATGGCCGCGCACCGGGCCCGCCTGGAGGAGCAGCGCAAGGTGATGGTCAGCGATGTCGCCCATGAGCTGCGAACGCCGCTGAGCAACATCCGGGGCTGGCTGGAGGCGGCCCACGACGGACTGGCCGTGCCGGACCCTGCGTTCGTCTCCTCGCTCCTGGAGGAGGCGGTGCAGCTCCAGCACCTCATCAACGACCTCCAGGACCTGGGCGCGGCCGACGCGGGCGCCCTGCGGCTGCACCGGAAGCCGGTACGGATCGACGAGCTGCTCGGCCAGGTCGCCGCAGCCCACCAGGGGTTGGCCGAGACGGCGGGCGTCACCCTCACGGTCCTGACACCGCCGCCGGGCGCCCCTCACCCACCGCTCCTCGACGCCGACCCCGTACGGCTGCGGCAGACCGTCAGCAACCTGCTCTCCAACGCGGTGCGCCACACCCCGGCCGGCGGCACGGTGACCCTGCGCCGGTACGTCACCGACCCGGGGGGCGAGCTCGCCGTGGAGGTGTCCGACACCGGCAGTGGCATTCCGGCGGGCGACCTCCCGTACGTGTTCGACCGTTTCTGGCGGGCGGAGAAGTCCCGCAATCGCAGCACCGGCGGCAGCGGCCTCGGCCTGGCGATCGTCCTCAAGCTCGCCGAGGCCCACGGCGGCACGGTGGACGTGGCGAGCACGGAGGGGGAGGGGGCCACCTTCACCCTGCGGCTGCCGACAGCCGAGTCACGGAAGCCGGAGGGCCCCGGTCGACCCTGATGGGATGACGACAGCGCTCTGACAGTTTCCTCACAAGTGACCGTCAGGGTGAGGCCATGCCCGGAACCTGGTGCGGATCGGCAACCAGGAACGACCAAGCCGGGCTGGAACTGGAGCCCTCACATGTCCCGCCGTCTCACCCTGCGCCCAATGCGTATCGCTGTCCTGACCGGCGTCGCGGCCGGCGCGCTGCTCGTCCCGGCCACCGCGGCCTTCGCCACCGGCCCGACTCCGACGCCGGGCGCGACCAACCCGACCTCGTCCGACAAGGAGGCCCTGGCGAAGAAGAAGGCCGAGGACGCCAGGACGAGCAAAGAGGCCGAGGCCAAGAAGGCCGCCGAAGCCCAGAAGACCGGAGGCAAGGGCTACCCGCGTGGCGGTGTCGCCGCGGGCGAGGCCCCCGCCCAGGACGACAACACCGGCACGCTCATCGGTTCGGCCACCGGCGCGCTGCTGCTCGCGGGCGCTGGCACCTACGTACTGCGCCGCCGCACCACCACCCGCCGCGAAGGCTGACCCGGCAGCACGACCTCTCGTACGAAACGGTGGCGCCGCCCTTCACCAGGCGGCGCCCTGCGCGTTCCGGCGAACCCTCACACCCTGTTCTGGAGCCCGAGTTGCCCCCTGCACACCGTCCGGCCCTGTCCCGGGCCCGCCTCGCGACCCTCACCCTGTTGACCCTCGTCACCCTGCTCACCGGCTGTTCGTCCGGCCCCGGCCCGACGGTCGGGGTCGCCCCAACCGCCCCCGCCGCCGCGTCGGGCGCTCCGAAGTCCGAGCGGCCTGCGGCCGGTGCTGCGGCGGCCCCTGCCGAGGTGGCCGTTCCCTCCGTGGGGATCACCAGTTCGCTGATGGAGTTGGGCCTCAACACGGACCGGACGGTCCAGGTCCCGCCGGCCGGGAAGGGGATGACCGCGGGCTGGTACACGGGCGGTGCGGTGCCCGGTGAGATTGGCGCGGCCGTCATCATCGGCCACAACGACACCCGCTTCGGCAAGGCCGTCTTCCACGACCTGAAGAAGATCAAGGAGGGTGCGGACATCACCGTCACCGACAAGACGGGAAAGGCCCTCCACTTCACCGTCACGGCCACGGAGAGCGTCGCCAAGAACGCCTTCCCGACGGAGAAGGTCTACGGGCCGACCCAGGAACGTGCTCTACGGCTCATCACGTGCGACGGCGACTTCGACGCGCAGGGACACCCTGTCGACAACTTCATCGTGTACGCGACAGCCAGCTGAGGGCCGCAGGCGTGCCCGTTTCGCCCTGCCGTCACGAGTAGCGTCCGCGGCTCGATCGTCAGCGGCCGGTTCTGTCGCCGGGCAGTTGGTGGCGAGCGGCCAGGCGATTATGCGCGGTGACGTGGTTCCGCTTCCCGCTCCGCTGCCCGGTGGACTCATGACCTCGCTCTATGCAGGGCTGCCTGTCTACTTCGACGACGACTTCTCGGTCACCGTCGAGAACGGCAGTGATGTCGCCATCGTCTGGCTGATCCCCATCACGGCTGAGGAGACCGCCTTCATTCGCGAGAAGGGCTGGGAGGCATTCGAGGAAGCACTGGTTCGCCAGGACCCCGATCTCCTCGACCCCGACCGTCCCCAGCTCGATCTGTGAACCGGGGGCGGCTGGAGGGCCTGCTCAGGGCGTCCGCCTCAGTGGGACGACATCGGTGCGGTGACGGGGCATGGTTGGCCGGGCGGCTTCCGGGGTGTCCAGCAGCGCGACGATCGTGATCGGCTGCTGGCAGTGCGGGCAATTCCGGGTCGCGGTCGGCTTCAGCGGGTCCCGAGCCGGTGCCGACTGCCGCGTGCTCGCGCGGGCCCCCGGTGTCGACGAGAAGCTGATCCGGGCCCTCGAAGGCCGGTGGAAGACCTGCATGAACTTCTTCGCAGGTGCGACAAGGAGTTCACCACCGACCTGAGCCGACTCGGATCGGCCTACACGCGTCCGGCTATAAGGCGTCCGTCGAAGGCGAGGGCCTCGCCGTCCGCCTTGCCCCGCACGCGGCCGACGGCGGTCATGACCAGCAGCACATCACTCCGGCCCCACGACACCCCGAGCGCGGCCAGCAGCCGGGCGTTGGCGCGGCCCCACTCGTCCGGCCGTGCCGGCCACGCGGACCGGCCACCACGTCAACACGTCCAGCAACGTCATCACCTCCGGCGCCTCGGTCAAACCGACCTGCTCAGCGGCCATTTTGAGTGTATTGGCACGGGTGATGAGGTCATTGATCCGACACGGTGCCATGCGGGGGTACGACTCCTTGCTATCGCGTAGTTTTGACTCCACGTCACCAACAAGGACTGCGCCCGTTTGCTGCGGCCGCCTCACCAACTGCTCGCTGCCGCTATCTCCGCCGTCGAGAACGCATTGGCCTTGATGCGGGGCGTGCGCCTACCAGCAGATCAGTCCCTCGCGCACCGTAGGCAGGTGCGGCGCCTGGCGGCCCATAACCGTGAACCGGCGAATCCCGTCCAGGGCATCTGCCACCGTGCTCAGGTAGTCAGCCAAGGATCGGAAAGCCAACTCCGGAAAGCTTTCCTCCTCGTACTCGTACAGCGATGCAGGGAGTTGCCCGACGGACATGTCAAGGAAAAGTCCGGCATGCACCTCTTTCATTCGAAACACTGGAATCCAGCCCTCTTTCCAGTGCTCATAGCGGGATCCCGGTTCCTGCATGGAAATGCTCGCCGCCCTGTTGCCCGTATACAGGGAGCACATGAGCTCCACGTCGCAAAAGACGTAGTCGGAAGGAAAAGGGGAATAATCGCCGCCGCCTCGTGCATCATAGAAAGCATTTCCGGTCAGAGAGCGATGCTTGGCCGTGCTGCCATTGTTTACCATCAGGAGCTGCCGCAATTCGGCAGGCAGACTTACACCCATCTTTGACTCGGCCCGCGCGATCTGCTCTTCAGTGGCAGGCGGGTTCAATGCGTCGGCGTGAGCAGGGGTGTTTGCAGTGAACCAGCGGACAATTCGTTCCCATGCCGAGACGGCGTCGTCTCCCTGTGACATGCAAGTAAGTCCTCTCCGCGCCCAAGCGCACGGCTGCGCGTTGTCATATCGCACTGTCCATGTGCGTGGGAAGATTAGGATACTTGTCAGATCGAGCCGGGGACGGAAGGTGGCCCAGGCACCCAACCCCGAGCGCCTGTGGCCCATGCGGTTCTCCGCACCGCCAGGATGCCCGAGAGACTAAAATGCTCCGCTTCGCGCACTATTTTCCATCCCGATGGCCGTTTATTCTAGTTAAGTTCGACTCGTGGACAACACTGAGATCACGATCAAGCTCACCTCCGACGAGGCGCTCGTCCTCTCGGACTGGCTGGAGCGAGTTCAGATGACGGATCTCAGTCGTCTGGTCGACGATCCGGCCGCATGGGCCCCGATCCACAAGATCGCGGGAACGTTGGACAAAGCGCTTCCCGGGATCTTCGCCGCTGACTATGCGGAACGTCTGGATGCAGCACGGCAACGTCTCAGGGAGGCCACGGGCAGCTTCACCGAAGGGCATAACGGCTGACCTGCGCACGCTTCCGTAAGGGCCATCCCTTTGAGCACGCCAAAGGATCGGCGTGCTCCATCAACAACACGTACTCGTCGCGCCTCATGCGTCGGCGCTGAGCGGGAACATGACGCTCAACCTTGGCAGCCTGCGAGCTGCCTCGTCTTCATCCCAAACACTCCACCGCTTCCCGGCCAAGCCCTGGCTGACCGCGTGCTCACCCCGCCGGGTCTCCACAGCCGCATAGAAAGCATCCCCGCACTCGTCGGGATTCCCGGTCACAAGGCCATGGGTTTCCAATGCCACATAGTCGAGCGATTCCCACCCCGGCCAGTCATCACCCCAGGCAGGGCGGCGTCGTTCAGGAGATCTGTCCGTGTTGATGTCGGTTCAGGTCTGAACGGTGGCCAAGACCTTCTCTCCGTGTATGGCCAGGGCTTCTCCGCTCACGGTCCCCATTGGTGGCTAGTCGCACTCCCCAAGCAGCGAACGCCGGACATGAGCAGTGACGTTTGGCCCCGTGCGCCTCGGCGCCCGGCGGCACTTCGTTCGTCAACTGCTGTTCTTTGCCAGAGCGCGGTGAAGGCACAATTTGACCGTGAACTCCGATCTCTATCCCGACCTGGCCGCCGCGGGCAGCCTGGCCGCCGCCTTGGACCAGGTGGCGGCCGACCTTGGTGTCGATCTCGTGACCGTGCCCGGGGACTGGGGACCAACCGTTTCGGCGGGCATCGCGGCCTTGGTTCCTGAACGTCGGCCACTGTCCGTTCACATCGGAGCCGAGAGGCGCTGGTTCGGTGTTTCCGGTTGGAGCCAGGGGATCGAACTCATCACCGGAGCAACCCCTGATCTCGCTGACGTCGTCCGGGCAGGCGTGGCGTGGGGGGAGGGCAAGAGTCTGCGGGAACTGCACGCGAAACTGCCGTTTCTACACTTCAGCGAGCTTGCCGAGGCTCACGAACGCGGGCCGGCCGCAGCGGTTGACGTGAGCTGGCGTCTGCTGCGGGAACAGGCCGCCGATGCGCCGCACTTCCCGGAGTTCGGCCTGCTCGTGGAAGCTGCCCAGACCGAACCGCGCCTGCGGCAGCTCTCCCCGATGTCCAGCCACTGGACGCTCGGGTTCAGCGCCTACACCGGGCACAGATCCCCTGTGGTGGTGGCCATTGTCCCGTCCCACGCCGGACGCCCCTACCGCGTTCAGCGGTTTCTTCACGAGGGTGTCCTCGGCGAAGCTGCCACAGCCGACGAGGCTGTCGACTTGGCGGTGGCCCACCTCCCACCGACCCTCGGCCCGGCCGCCGCCGGAAACGGCGAGTCACCTGCGTGATGCCCGCATCGGGAATCAGTAGTCTGAACTCAGTTACTGACGGTGACCGCTTTCATGGCCACATGACTCTTCGCCAGATGGGCGCAGGTGGGGACATCCAACTGGTCACAGGTCGTCAGCGTGGCTGCGCAGTTTGGAAATCCGGTGAGACGAAAGCAGGCACGACTTCCAGGTGATCATGAGGTGTCGAGTCCCTGATCACCGCGACGGAATACCGTGCCTGCCCGTTCATCATCGCCTGTCCCCGCTGGCCTGGGCCAGCTCGCCACCGTCCGGCCTGCTGAGTCCGGGGAGCACCTGGGTCTGCTGGACTGTCTCGCGGCGGTTCCCGATCCGCGCCGGGCCAAGGGACGCCGTTATCCCCTCGCCTTCGTCCTCGCGCTCGCCACGTGCGCGGTGCTGGCCGGGGCGATGTCGCTGTCCGCGATCACCGAGTGGGCTGCCGATGCGCCGCCCGCGGTCCTCACCGCGCTCGGCGGCCGGGTCCGCGAGCCGACTGGGCCCACCGCTCCGGCCGAGGCCACCATCCGCCGGGTCCTCCAGCGTGTCGACGGTGACGCCCTCGACACCGCGATCGGCGTCTGGCTGGCCACCCGGGACTCGGACCGCCGGACACCAGACCAGCGCCGCTCACTGGCCGTGGACGGCAAGACGATACGCGGTGCCCGACGCTCCGATGGCACGCAGGTCCACCTGCTCGCCGCGATGACCGGTACGGGTCTGGTCACCGCCCAGCGCGAGGTGGACGGCAAGACGAACGAAATCACCGTCTTCCAGCCTCTGCTCGCGGGACTCGATCTGGCCGACACCGTGGTCACCTTCGACGCCCTGCACTCCCAGACAGCCCATGCCCGCTTCCTGGTGGAGGACAAGAAGGCCCACTACATTGCGGTGATCAAAGGCAACCAGCCGCTGCTGCACCAGCACTTGAAGCACTTGCCCTGGCGGGACGTACCGCTGCTGGACAAGACCCGGGCCACCGCGCACGGCCGCGACGAAATCCGGCGCGTCAAGACCTGCACCGTCACCCGCGGCCTCGCCTTCCCACACGCCGCGCAAGCGGTTCAGATCGTGCGCCGGCGTCGCACCATCGCAACCGGCAGGATCACGCTTGAACGGATCTACGCCGTCACCGACCTGACGGCCGATCAGGCCGGTGCCCCCGAGATCGCGCAACGCGTCCGCGACCACTGGGGCATCGAGAACAAGATCCACCACGTCCGCGACACGACCTGGGCCGAAGACGCCTCCCGCATCCGCACCGGCAACGCACCCCGGACCATGGCCGGCCTGCGCAACCTCGCCGTCGGAGCCCTCCGCCTCGCCGGCCACACCAACATCGCAGCCAGCCTCCGCCACCACGCCCGGAACCCGAACCGCCCACTCGACACGCTGGGCATCATGTGTTCAAGCGGACAGATCGCCTGAACGACGTCGCCCTGGGGGCCGGTGGCGCCGTGCGATCCGGTTTCGTCAGCGACCTTGGTTTCCGGCGCGTTATCCCGGCGATCTGCCGTTCCCGCATGACCCGCGCGA
>NZ_JBHYWD010000030.1:0-114610 GCF_042751305.1 Streptomyces hokutonensis | reverse complement strand
ATCACACCGAGGAACGCCTTGAACCAGTCGGGGTTCCAGCCGGCGTAGACGATGCCCTGCTGGACCATGCCGAACATGAACGCCCCGAACACCGGCCCGATCGCCGAGCCCGCACCACCGGTCAGCAGACACCCGCCGATGACGGCCGCCGAGATGTAGATGAGCTCCTGGCCCACTCCCTCGCCGGACTGGACGGTGTTGAAGGAGAACAGCTGGTGCATCCCGATGAACCAGGCACCGAAGCCGACCAGCATGAACAGCGAGATCTTCGTGAACGCCACCGGCACACCGACGGCCCGCGCGGAGTCCTTGTTGCCGCCGACCGCGAAGATCCAGTTGCCGTACTTCGTGCGCAGCAGCACCCAGGTGGCGATCGCGGCGAACACCAGCCACCACACGATGGTGATCTTCACCTGGACGCCGCCGACGTCGAACGACGACGCGAAGACCTTCTTGGCCTGGTCGAAGCCGTCCATGGTGCTGATGTCGTCGGTGGCGACGTTGCCCGTGACCAGCTTGGTGACGGCGAGGTTGACACCCTGGAGGATCAGGAAGCTGCCCAGGGTGATCAGGAAGCTGGGAAGCCCGGTTTTGACCACGAGCCAGCCGTTGAGGAAGCCGATTGCCAAAGACACCAGCAGCGCGACGATCACACCGACCCACACGTTCATGGTCAGCTGGTAGCTGAGCATCGACGCGGTCAGCGCCGAGGTGATGACCGCGACGCCGGCGGAGAGGTCGAACTCGCCGCCGATCATCAGCAGCGCGACCGGGAGGGCCATGATGCCGATGGTCGACGAACCGTAGAGGATGTTCGCCATCGAGGCGCCCTCGCGCACCGGCGGAGCGGCGATCAGGAAGAACACGTACACCGCCGCCGCGCCGAGGAAGACTCCGACCTCGGGGCGGGCCAACAGCCGGATGGCCAGCGGGCGTTCCGCGGTCCGGCCGTCGGTGGGCTTGGGGCCGGGGGCCGGCGGTGAGGTCACCGCCGGCTCGGCCTGCGGGATCGTACGCATCACCGGGTGCCCTTCGCGGCGAACTTCGCCACCGCGTCGACGTCGGTCTTGTCGACGAAGGCCGGACCGGTCAGTACGGGCTGCTCACCGCCGCCGCTGTAGTTGCCGTTGGTCTTGTAGAGCCACAGCGAGTCGACCGCCAAGTAGCCCTGGAGGTAAGGCTGTTGGTCGACGGCGAACTGGATACTGCCCTTCTCGATCGCGGAGATGAGGTCCTTGTTCAGGTCGAAGGTGGCGACCTTCGCCTTGCTGCCCGCGTCGGACAGCGACTGCACCGCAGTCAGCGCGAAGGGCGCGCCGAGGGTGACCACCTCGTCGATGGTCTTGTCCTGGGTGAGCTTGGCCGTGATCGTCGACTTCACCGATGGCATGTCCGTGCCGTTGACGTACAGGATGTCGGTCTTGCCGGTGAAGGTCTTCTTCACGCCGGCGCAGCGCTGTTCGAGGTTGACGTCGCCCTGGGCCTGGATCACGCACAACGCGTGCTTGGCGCCTGTGGAGTTGAGCTTGGTGCCGAGTGCCTGGCCGGAGACGGACTCGTCCTGTCCGAAGAACGACAGCAGGCCCTGCTTTTTCCAGTCGCTCAGCCCGGCGTTGAATCCCACGACGGGGATGCCGGCCTGCTCGGCCTTGGCGACGACGTCCTTCATGGCGTCGGGCTTGGCCAGGGTCACGGCGATGCCGTCGACCTTCTGGTCGATCGCGTTCTGCACCAGGTTGGCCTGGTCGGCGGCGGTCTCGTCGTTGGAGTAGATGAGCTTGACGTTGTCCTTGGCGGCGGCGGCCTCGGCGCCCTGGCGGATGGTGTCCCAGAAGGTGTCGCCGGAGGGTGCGTGGGTGACCATCGCGATCGTCATACGGGGGGTGGTCGCCTTGCCCGCGGAGACGTTGCCCGTCGACTCGTCGGACTTCTTGCCGCCGGAGCTGCTGGAGCAGCCCGCGAGGGTGAGTGCGGCCGCGGCGGCTACGGCCACGGCAGGGGCGATTCTGCGGGAGCGGGGAAGGGCTGTACGGCTCATGATTCGTGCACCTCGCTGTGCGACTGAAAGAGGTAGCAGGGCGGTGGGTCCGCGGCTGCTTGATGGGCCGGGGTCGGAATGGAGGACCGGAGTGGGCTCGCCGTGAACTGAGGCGGGCGGATGTACCGTCCGTGACCGCTCGTCCGCCTTGTGGGCGACGTCGACGGTGAGCGCGTGTCCCCGCCGGTTGCGGGCGACGAGCCAACTACCTTCGTTGGAACATCAGGACAATTTAAAGCGCTTTAATTCCTGGTACTATCGACTCGTTTCGAGAGCGTGTCAAGGGCGTTGCGCGAGAAGAATGCGGCCGGGAGGCACAAGTGGAGGACGCTGGGGCGGAACGTCACCGGGCAGCCGCGAAGAAGCGCCCACGACTGGAGGACGTGGCGACACGCGTAGGTGTCTCCACCGCGTCCGTCTCCCTCGTGCTGCGCGGTGTGGCGGGCCCCAGCGAACGCACCCGGCAGCGCGTCTTGAAGGCCGCCGCCGACCTCGGCTACCAGGTGGACCGCACCGCCAGCCTGTTGGCCAGCAGGCGCACCCGGATGCTCGGCGTCATGGTCGACGTCCACAGCCCCTTCCACGCCGAGCTGGTCGAGCATCTGCACTCGGCCGCCGAGGAGGTCGGCTACGACCTCGTCCTGAGTACCCAGACCCGCACCCGTGACGAGCGCACCGCCATCGAGACGCTGCTGGCCTTCCGCAGCGAGGCGCTGATCCTGCTCGGCCCGACCGCTCCCGTCGACACCCTCGCCGCACTAGACGGCAAGGCCCCCGTCATCGTCGTGGGCCGTCGCATCGAGGAAGGGGAGCTGGACGTGGTCCGCACCGCGGACGACGACGGCGTGGGCCAGATCGTCGACCGCCTCGTGGCGCTCGGACACCGCGAGATCACGTACGTCGACGGCGGCAAGGGCGTGATCGCCACCGACCGGCGCCGCGGCTACCGCACCGCCATGCGGCGCCACGGACTGGACGCGCACATCAAGGTGTTGCGCGGTGACAACACCGAGGCGGCCGGCGAGCGCGCCGCCCGCCACCTCCTCGACGCGGACCAACTGCCCACCGCCGTGGTCGCGTTCAACGACCAGAGCGCGATCGGTGTGCTGGCCGGTCTCGCCCGCGCCGGTGTTTCCGTACCCGGAGAGGTGTCCGTCGCGGGATACGACGACGACAGACTCTCCCGCCTGAGCTGCTTCGACCTCACCACGGTCAGCCAGGGAGCGGAGGAACAGGCCCGCTACGCGGTGGCCGCGGCGGTGGAACGCCTCGACCAGGGCCGTACAGAACCCCGCGAGGTCGTTCTCGCCCCGCACCTCGTCGTGCGCCGGACCATAGCCGCGCCGCGCTGAGGCTGTCCGTGCCGGTCACGCATGTTGCCGGCGCCTGAAACTCCAAGCCTCCGGCAGAACGCCTTTCACGTGACCGCACTGATCACTTTTGTCAGGTATTGGTCGAAGAGGTCTGCCTTGTAGAGGAGCCCGCTGTACTTGACGGGGATCCGGTACCCGTCTATTTCGGCAGTAGGTGTGCCGGGCCCTTCGTGCCCGTTGTAGTGCCCAGCGGCGGCGAACACCTTCTCGGAGGAGTCCACGAAGTCCTGGTACTTCATGGACGTCACCGCGGTGTCGAAGGACGGGCCGCGCAGCCCTGTCACCTTGCCCGCCAGTTCCAGCAGGCGCGCGTTGGTGAAACCGTCCACCTCCTCGGAGGGTTGGTTCTCGTAGAGGACGGCGTGATACTCGGCGAACTTCCCGCTCGCCACCGCCGCGCGCAGCGCGTTGACCGCCTTCTTCGACCCGTTCCCGCCCAGCCGCGGGTCCAGGAACGACGCCATCGTGTACTCGACCTTGACCTTGTGCCGCAGAACCCATTTGGTCAGGACCGGACCGCCGCCCGTGGTCTCGAATTCCCTGCAGTACGGGCAGCGCGGGTCTTCGTAGAGGCGCACGGTCACCGGCGCCTTGGGGTCGCCCACCAGAATGGTCGTGCCGTCCGGTTCCACCTGCTCGGGTGCGTCAGCCAGCCGTGGGTAGTCGGTCTTGCCCGTGGCTTGTTGCCCGTTGCCGTCTGCAGCGATCGGGTGCCGGGACCCGCAACTCACCAGCGCCGCACCGAGCACACTTGTCAACACGGCTGCCGTCAGCCGTCTACTCCCATGATTCAACCGCATCATGCCCCCCTGTGGTTATGGAAGGGGAGAGTAGGCCATCCGCCGCAGCACCATGGCTCGGGGTCCGCTGTGCTCTCGACGGAACCGCTTACCGGGCTGCACCATGAACGCCGGCCCTGGTGGGCGATGGTGCGGTCGAACGCGCCCCATCGGGCCACGCCCGCCGCCACCCCGGCCTACGCCTCACCGGCTATCCGCCCTGCGTGCGCAGCTGATGCTCGTACGCGAAGATCACGACCTGCACCCGGTCGCGGAGCTGCAGCTTGGTGAGGATGCGGGTGATGTGGGTCTTGACGGTGGCCTCGGTGAGGAAGAGGCGTTCCGCGATCTCGGCGTTCGAGAGGCCGGCGGCGATGAGGTGGAACACCTCCCGTTCGCGGGCGGTCAGGTGGGCGAAGCGCGCGCCCGCGTCGTCGGCGCGGGGCCAGGGCGCGATCTGGGCGAAGCGGTCGACGAGACCGCGGGTGATGCGTGGGGTGAGGACGGCGTCGCCGGAGGCCACGGCCCGGATCGCCGCCTGGAGTACGGCCGGGACGACATCCTTGAGGAGGAATCCGCAGGCTCCCGCACGGAGGCCTTCGAAGGCGTATTCGTCGAGGTCGAAGGTGGTGAGGATGAGAACGCGCGAGGCCGTGCTGGAGGTGATGCGCCGGGTCGCCTCGATGCCGTCCATGACCGGCATCCGTACGTCCATGAGCACCACGTCCGGCAGAGTGCGCCGCGCGAGCTCGACCGCCTCGGCGCCGTCGGCGCTCTCGCCGACGACGGTGATGCCCGGCATCGTGTCGAGGAGGCTGCGGAAGGCCATGCGGACGAGCGCCTGGTCGTCGGCGAGCAGGACCGAGATGGTCATCGTGGTTCCCCCAGCTTCAGTTCACCGGAGACGGCCCATCCGGAGCCGGTGGGTCCTGCCCGGAGGTCCCCGTCGAACATCGCGACCCGTTCCCGCATCCCGGTGAGTCCGTTGCCGGTACGTGCTTGGGCTCCGCTTCCGGGGGCCGGTCTGCCGTCGTCGGTGACGCTGAAGCCGATCAGGTCCTCGCCGCAGTGCAGGACGACGTCCACCGTCGACGCGTTCCGGGCGTGCTTGACGACGTTCGTGAGTGACTCCTGGAGGATGCGGTAGACCGTCGTCTGCGCCTCCGCGCTCAGGGTCGCCGGACTGCCGGTCTCGGTCAGCCGAACGTCCAGGCCGGTGCCGCGGGCCTCGTCCACCAGGGCCTTGAGCGAGCCGAGGTCCGGCTGCGGGGCCCGTTCGCCACCGTCGTCCGCCCGCAGGACGCCGAGGAGCCGGCGCATTCCGGCGAGCGACTGCCGACCGGTCGACGCCGCCTGGAGCATCTTCCCGCGGGCGCCTTCCGGATCGGTCGCCGTGGTCGCGGCGGCGGCTTCGGACAGCGCTACGACGACGACCAGGCCGTGGGCGACGATGTCGTGCATCTCCCGTGCGATCCGGGTGCGTTCGGCCGCCGCGGCGAGCTGCGCCTGCTGGGCGCGCTCCTGTTCCAGACGCTCCGCGCGGTCCTCGATGGAGGCGAGGTAGCGGCGCTGCGCCCGCACCGTGGTGCCGAGGAAGAACGCCGCGGCGCCCAGCCCACTGAGGATGACGAAGGCGTCGTTGACGCTCGCGGCCGGGGCGAACCGCACCGCGACCAGCACGACACCGAGTTCCACGGCCGCCGCGGCGCCGAGCGAGTGCCGCAGCCCGCGGTGGGCGGCGACCGTGTAGAGCGCGACCAGCACCGCGAACTCGGAGAACGAGACCGTACCGAGCGCCCAGGTCGCCATCGCCACGGCCCAGCAGAACCAGAACACGGCGACCGGAGCGCGGCGGCGCAGCAGGAGGGGGCAGATCACCGCGATCGCCAGCACCCAGTCCAGTACCCCGGACCGGTTGTAGAGCAACTCGTGCGACGCGGCGACGGCGCACAGGACCGGCGGCCCGAGGAGCAGGACGAGCGACAGCGACGGGCGGTCCCGCGGCAGGCGTAGCGTCGGCTGGAGGTGCTTCACCCTGCCGACATTACGGAAGGGCGGCCCCGGGGGCGTCAATCGAAGGTCTTACATCCGCCGGAAAGTGGCCACCATTGTCGGATGTGCCGGTCCCGGTGGCGCTTCTACCGTCGCGACATGGAAAAACGACCAGCGACCATGGCCATGAAGGTGCCGGAAATCACCCTCATATTCTGGATCGCGAAACTGTGCACCACCGGATTCGGTGAGTCCTTCTCGGACTACGTCTTCTTCAACGACTACATCGGACAGCACGCGGCCATGCTCATGGGCCTAGGCCTGCTCCTCGCATGTCTGGCCGTGCAGTTCACCACGAGCAAATACATTCCGTGGGTCTATTGGCTTGCGGTGACGGCCGTCAGTGTCTTCGGGACGATGTCGGCGGACTTCCTGAACAAGGATCTGGGAATGCCGCTCTACGCCTCCACACTGATGCTGGTGGCCTTGCAGATCGCCGTTTTCGCCGCCTGGTACGCGACACAGCGAACCCTGGACGTGCACAGCATCAACAACCGTCTGCGGGAGCTTTTCTACTGGCTGACCGTCCTGTGCACCTTCGCACTGGGGACAGCCGCGGGCGATTTCGCGGCCGTGACCCTTGGACTCGGCACGCTGGCCTCGTCCTTCGTCTTCCTGGGAATCATTCTGATTCCGGCGGCGGGGTATCGCTGGTTGGGTCTCAACGAAGTCCTGGCTTTCTGGTTCGCCTACACCATCACCCGCCCCTTGGGTGCCTCCGTCGCGGACTGGCTTTCCGTCCCCGCCCCTTATGGGGACGGACTGCAATTGGGTACGGGACCCATCAGCCTGGTCCTCGGGATTCTCCTCGCGGGAGTCATCGCGCTGATCGGATCACGACACCGCCGCTCCGACTCTCTGGAAGGTGCACCTCCGGAGACAGCCGCCGAGGTCCGTTGACCACGCCTCAGAGTTCCAGTCGGTAGCCGTGCCCCCGCAGGGTGGTGATGCGGGGCAGGCGGCCGGCGTGGGCCGAGGTGTCGGCGGCCTCGGTGAGGCGGCGGCGCAGGCCGGCCATGGTGACGTCGAGGGTCTTGGTGGAGCCGAACCAGTTCTCGTCCCAGACCTCGGCCATCAGGGTCTCCCGGGAGACGGCCTCCCCGGGGTGCTGGGCGAGGACGGCGAGCAGGTCGAACTCCTTGGGGCGGAGCGGGACTTCATCGTCGTGGAGGGTGCACCGGCGGGCGGGGACGTCGAGTACGAGGTCGGCCAGGTGGACGGGTTCCGGTGGTGGCGCGGCGACGGTGCGGCGGCGCAGGTGGGCGCGGAGCCGGGCGAGCAGCACGGAGAGGCTGAAGGGCTTGACGAGGTAGTCGTCGGCTCCGGCATCCAGCCCGGCGATCACGTCGATGTCGTCGGTGCGCGCGGTGAGGACGATGATCAGCAGGTCGGGACGGCGGGCGCGCAGGTCGCGGGCGACGTCGAGGCCGTCCATGTCGGGCAGGCCCAGGTCGAGGAGCAGGACGTCGTACGAGGACCGCGCGTCCTCGGCCAGGGCGCCGGAGCCGGTGCGGCTCCAGGTGGGTGCGTAGCCGTTGCCGCGCAGACCGGTCTGGAGGTGGCGGCCGATGGTGTCGTCGTCCTCGACGACCAGGACGCGCGGTCGGCTGCGGTCGGTGGTGACGGGCATGCGCATGGGCGACAGCCTAGAAGCGGGCGGCCCTCCGGTCCTGTCCGGCGCGGTCACAGGTCGCGCAGTTCCTCGACGGCCGGGCGTCCGGCGCTGCGGATGCCGTTGAGGGCGGCGGCCAGTACGGCGGCCACGGCGGCGCCCGCGGTGAGGATCAGGTAGCCGGAGGGCACGGACAGGCTCGCCGGGGGTGGGTCGAAGACGCCCGTGAGGACCTTCACCAGCATCTCGGACAGCGTCCAGCCGATCAGGGCGCCGCCCGCCAGGCCCCCGGTGGTCAGCAGCAGGGCCTCGGTGAGGACCATGCCGCGCAGCTGGCCGGGTTTCGCGCCGAGCACGGTGGCGATGGCGAACGTGCGGCGGCGTTCGGCCAGGCCGAGGGCCAGGACGAGTCCGCCCGCTCCGGCGGCGAGCAGCACGGCGAAGGCGAGTTCGATGCGGGTCAGACCGGCCAGGTCCACGGAGGTGAGGCTGGTGCCCACGGCGCCGCGGGTCTGGGTGAGGTCGGTGACGGTGGCGCCGGTGCCGAGCTGCTTGCGCAGATGGGCAGCGATCTGCTGCTGGTGTGTGCCGCCGGTGTCGAGCAGGAACGCGCCCACCGCGTCGCTGCCGGTCGCCTTGGCCACGTAGGCGGCGTTGGCGACGAAGAAGCTGTCCTTGGGGGCGGTGGGGAACTCCTTGACGATTCCGGCGTAGTGGAAGGGGACCGTGCGCAAACCCTTGGTGCGGGCGTCCTGGATACGGAGGTTGACGGTGTCGCCGGGGGAGAGCTGGAAGTCGTGGACCGTCTCCACGCTGACCAGAAGGTTGTCGGGGCGTTGGGCGAGGCGGCGCATGAGCTGGTGGGCGGTGCCGCCGGAGAAGTAGGCGTCCTGGAGCGAGGTGGCACCGGCGATGGTGTCGGGGCGGACACCGTAGAGATCCTGGAGGTCGGAGCCGACGTAGGCGAAGCGGTGCTGGACGGGCTCGACGTGCCGTACGCCGGAGGCCTTCAGCGTGCTCGCGGCACCGGGCGGGACGTGGGCGCCGGGTGGTTCGGTGACGGTGACGTCGGCGCCGTTGGTCAACCGGGCGTCGGCCTCGGCCTGTTGGTGGTAGGTGGAGTTGAAGACGGCGGTGGAGATCGCGAAGGACACCGCGAGAGCGAGCAGCACCACGGAGCGGGCCAGCGGGCGGCGGCGCCTGGACAGCATGGCGGCCGTGGTGCCGGCGAGGGTGGCGGTCAGTGGGCGGGCGAGGCGGCCCAGGGCCGTGCGGCCGTGGGTGAGGGCGAGCAGGGTCAGGCGCCACAGCAGCAGGGCGGCGCCGATCCACAGCAGGGCCGGGCCGAGAAAGGCCCAGTAGGAGACGGAGAGGGTGGGCACGCCCTCGGGGGCCAGGACGAGGGCGTACTGGTTGCCGGAGGAGGCGCGGAACACCAGCCAGGAGCCGATGAGGAGCGCGAAGTCGAGGCCGTAGCGCAGCCACCAGGGGGAGCGGGTGGTGCGGGCGCCGCTCTCCTTGCGGGTGTCGGCGACGGTCACCGAGCGCAGGTCGCGCAGCGCGGGGACGAGGACGGCACAGGCGGCCACAGCGGCGCCGAGGGCGAAGGCGATGCCGTACCAGATGACCCAACTGGCCGTGCTCGCGCCGAAGGAGGCGGCGCCGAAGGCGAGGCGGCCGGTCAGCGCGGCGATGCCCAGACCGGCGGCGCCGCCCACGCCGCCCACGAGTGCGGCTTCCAGGCTCGCGAGCGCGGTGATCTGACGGGGGCGCAGCCCGCGCAGCCGCAGCAACCCCTGTTCCTGACGGCGCCGTTGGCCGCCGGCCGAGGCGATCGCGGCAGTAAGAGCGGCGGCCAGTACTGCGCCGGGGACGCCGAGGAAGAGGAAGAGGATCTGGGCGTAGAGGGCGTCCTGGCGGGCGGAGTCGAGAGCGGCACCCAGGTTGTCGCCGACCAGTGCGCCTCCCGCGGTCTTGGCTTCGAGGTGGTGCGCGGCGCCGGTGACGGCACTGAAGGCGGCGGCCGGGTCGGCGGGCAGCCCGGCGCTGCGGGCAACGTGGATCTGGGTGGTGAGGGAGGTGGCGCCGCGGGTGAGGGAGGCGAACCGGGCGGCGGGCAGGAGGACGACGTTGTCGGGGGGTGCGGTCGGCTGGGACTGGGTGGGGGCGCCGACCTTCTGGAACAGGGAGTCGGCCTGGGGCAGGTCGACCACGCCGTCCACGCGCACCTGGCGCGATCCGGTGCCCTGCAGTTGCACGGTGACGGTGTCTCCGGGGGCGGCATGCAGGTTGGAGGCGGTCTGCTGGGCGAGCAGCACGCCGTCGGGCGAGCCGGAGAGAGTGCGCATCCCGTCGGGGAACAGGTGGCGGTAGCCGGGCGGCAGGCCGAGGGCCATGCCGGGACCGGTGGTCTGGGTGCTGCCCTGGACGCGGGCGGTGAAGCCGGTGGTGCGGGCGTAGCCGACCGGCAGGGCGGCCCGGGTGCCGGGGTCGGTGCGGACCTGCCGCAGCACGGAGTTGGCGTCCGCGCCGGGCTGCACCTCGACCTGCCAGTCCACGGCGACCGAGCGGACGGCGCGCTGGGTCATGGTCGCCTTCGAGGCGGTGAGGAAGGAACCGAGGGCGGCGACCAGGGCGACGGCGAGCGCGATGCCGGTCATGGCCGCCAGCAGCCGTCCGGCCCGATGACGGGCCAGACTCCTGGCCCATGAGGTGATCATGGCGTGTCCTCCGGTGCGAGCAGCCGTCCGTCGTGCATGGCCCGCCGGACGGTGAGCCGGGCGGCGACGGCCGGGTCGTGGGTGGTGACGACGAGGGCGGCGCCGGTGCGGTCCGCCGCCGCCAGCAGGGCGTCCAGGACGCGGGCGCCGGTGGCGTGGTCGAGGCGGCCGGTCGGCTCGTCGGCGAGGATCAGCCGGGGTTCCTGGGCGAGCACACGGGCCACGGCGACCCGCTGGGCCTGGCCGCCGGAGATCTCCTCGGGCAGCCGGTCGGCGAGGTCGGCCGCCCCGACCAGACCGAGGGCCTCCGCCACCGAAAGACGCGTCCGCGCCTCCGGCCGGCCGGCGAGGACGAGGGGAAGCGCCGTGTTCTCCGCGACGTCCAGGGCGGGGACGAGGCTGTCGGCCTGGAACACCAGCCCGATGTCGGCGCCCCCGCCGAGCCCGGGCCAGGAGACGGCACCGCTGGTGGGCCGTTCGAGCCCGGCCAGCAGATGCAGCAGGGACGACTTGCCCGACCCGGACGGGCCTACGATCGCCAGCCGGTCGCCGGTCCTGATGCTCAGGTCGGTCCCGTGCACGGCGACCACAGCCGTCGCGCCGCGCCCGAAGGTCAGCGCCGCGTTCTCGCAGAGGGCTAGGGTGTCAGTGCCGGACATCGTTCAACTCCGGTGTCGGTTCGGTCTGTTGGCCGGGCGGGGTGATCGCGTGGTTGGCGTTCCGGTCGGTCCCGTGCAGGGCCACCACGGTCGTCGCGCCCCGCCTGAAGGTCAGTTCCGTGTTCTGGCAGAGGGCGAGGGTGTCAGTGCCGGACATCGCTCACCTCCCGTGTTTCCCGGGCCTGCCCGTCGGTCAGGGTGATCACCCGGTCGGCGATCCGGACCGCCTCCGCGCTGTGCGTGACGATCAGCACCGCGCATCCGTCCGTGGCACGCTCCCGCACCATCCGCAGCACCAACTGCTCGGTGCCGCCGTCGAGTTCACCCGTCGGCTCGTCGGCCAGGAGCACGGCGGGGGAGTTCGCGAGGGCCACGGCCAGCCCGGCGCGCGCCAGTTCACCGCCGGACAGCTGGCGCGGCAGGGCGCGGGTCCGCAGGTCGAGCCCCACCTGCTCCAGCAGCGCCTCGGCCGCGACGGCGGGACGGCCGTGCACGGCCCGCTGGGCGAGGCGGATGTTGTCCCGCACGGTCAGGTGCGGCAGCAGGTTGCGGCTCTGGAGCAGGACGCCGATGTGGCGTGCGCGCAGCCGGGCCCGCTCGGTCTCCGGCCGGTGGCTGATACGGACACCGTCCACATGGACGTCACCACCGGAGGGCTCGTCGAGCCCGGCCAGACACGCCAGCAGGGTGGACTTGCCCGCTCCCGAGGGGCCGACGACGGCGACCGTCTCGCCGCGCCGCACCGTCAGTGACACCCCGCGCAGGGCCAGGGTCTCCTCTTCGCCCGCACGGTAGAAGCGGTACAACTCGCGGGCGATGAGCGCGTCGTCGTAGGACAGGGCCGTCACGACGGTCACCGCCACGCGAAGGAGTCGCTGACGATTCGCCATGGGTCGACGTTGTCGGCGTTGACCGGCCCGGACAGTGTCAGGTCGACCTCGTGCCCCTGCCGGTAGAAGGCGTACCGCTCGAACGCGTCCCGGACCACCTTGCCGGTGACCGGGTCCTTGGCGGAGTCGCCCTGGTAGGTCAGGCGGACGACGCGGTCGGCGTGCCGGGTGACTTCGGTCGCCTTCGGCGCCGCGAACTTCGGTACCTGCGCCTTGAGTTGGGGTACGACGGTGTTGGTGACGGATCCGACCGTGGGCGCGGCGGAGGCGGTGGCCGTGGTGACGCGCACGGTGTTCAGCTTGTCCGTGAACACGGTTGCGGCGCCCTGTCCGGTGCGGGCCCAGCCCTCGGGTACCTTCACCGTGAAGCCGGTGAAACCGCCGGTGGGCCGGTAGGCCACGTACACCTGGTTGTCGGGGATGTCGCCGGGCGGATTCGACTCGGTGGGCGCGGGGGTCGCCCCGGCATTGCCGACGCCGGCCGGGGTGGCGGACGTAGCGGCCCCCGAGTGCGAGCCGGACCCCGAGTGCGAGCCGGAGCCCGAACAGCCGGTGATCACCGCCGCGACCAGCGCCAGTCCTACGGCGGCGGATGTGCGTACAGGTGCCATGGTCACTGCCCTCCCGGAATCCTGCGACCGGAGATCGGTCATGGCACCGACGCTAGGAAGCGGCCGGTTAACGCCCGGCACGCCGACGGTTAGACGACGGCAAAAGCGCGTGGCGCATCACCTTTGGCCGGGCCACCGGCCCGCAGGATGAGGGCATGAGACAGCGTGTCGTCCGCGTCGCCCTCACCGCCGCCCTGGTCGCCGTGGTCCTCCTCGCCGTCCCGCTGGCCCTGGTCATCAGGTCCTCCCTGTACGCCGACCAGCGCGACACCCTGGAGCGGGCGGCCCTGTCGGGTGCCGTGCGGGTCAGCCCGGACTACACGACCGGCGATCCGGTCGAACTGCCCGCACCGCCTGCCGGAGGGCACCTCGGCCTGTACGACACCCACCTGCGCCTGCGGGCGGGCAGCGGCCCCCTGACAGGTGACGCGGCGGTGCGGCGGGCCTTCGGCGCGAGGGTGGTGCGCGGTCACTCGGGCGGCGACCTCACCGTCACCGTGCCGGTGTCGCACGCCGAGCAGGTCATCGGCGTCGTACGCGCCTCCTCGCCCACTGCCGCCGTACGCGCCCGGGTCCTCGCCGTGTGGGCTGTCCTGGCCGGTGCCTGCGCGCTCGCCCTGACGGCGGCCGTCCTGATCGCCCGCCGCCAGGCGCGGGTGCTGGCAGCCCCGTTGGAGGACCTCTCCCGTCACAGCAGGGCCGTCACCGCCGGCGACCTGAACGCACGAGCCGCACCCAGCACCATCGCCGAGATCGACCAAGTGGCCCGCACCCACAACGAGATGCTGCACAGCCTCACCGAACTCCTGCGCCACGAACGGGACTTCACCGCCAACGCCTCGCATCAGCTGCGCACCCCGTTGACCGGACTGCAACTCACCCTGGAAGCGGGCCTCGCCGAGCACGACGACGCCCGGCTGCGCCTCGCCCTGGAGGAGGCACTGGCCACCACCCGTCGTCTCCACGGCACGGTGGAGGAGGTGCTACGGCTCTCCCGTCCCCCTGGTCTGCCCGGCACCCCGGCCCAGTCCGTGCCGGTCGCACCGATGCTGGCGGAGATCGAGGACCACTGGCACGGGCTGTTCGCCCACGACGGCAGACGATTGCAGTGCATGACAGCCGACACACCGGACGACGCACGCGTGCCCGGTGCCCCGCTCGCCGAGATTCTCGGCATCCTGCTGGACAACGCGCGCGTGCACGGCCGAGGCACCGTCCACCTCACCGTGCGGGACCTCGGCGACGCCCTCGCCTTCGACGTCGCCGACGAGGGCGCCATCGAGACGACCCGGCCCTTCGAGCGCGGACACACCGGTGACGGAGAGGGAGCGGGCATCGGCCTCGCCCTGGCCCGGGACCTCACCGTCGCCCTCGGCGGCAGAATCTCCCTGACCGGCCGGCGCCCCACCACCTTCACCGTGCTGGTGCCGGTGCGTCAGGACGGGACCGGAGGCAGGGCAGGGGGCGGAGACGGCTGAGTACGCCGGGCCGCCCCCTCCGGAGCGGGCGGGCGCTCCCTCACAGGGCCCGATGGGAGACGGTGAGCAGGTAGGTGCCGTAGAAGAGGGAGACGCCGGCCAGGGCCGTGAGCAGGACGACGATGGTACGCATGCGGCTGCGCGCCAGATGCAGGGCGAGCGGGAGCAGCAGGGGGAAGGCCGGCAGCAGGAACCTCGGCTTGCTCGTGAAGAAGTGGGCGCCACCGACGGCCATCACGATGAGGACGGCTGAGTACGCGAGCAGGGGAAGGGGCTGCCCGTTCAGTGCGCAGAAGAGGAACAGCAGCAGGGAACCGAGGATGATCGCGGCGGTCGCGTAGACGACGAGGGTGTCGTGCCCCACGATCAGATGCCTGAACATGTGGGCCGTGTAGTGGCCGAAGTCGAATCGGGAGCCCCAGAGGCTCTGCACGTGGAAGTAGCCGGCGGGGTTGTGGGTCGTGAGTCCCACCCAGCCGATGTAGCCCAGCCATCCGAGAGGAGCCGTGACGGCAGCCGCCCAGGCGCGCGGAGCGGTGGGCTGCCCGGTGCGGCGCAGCTGCCAGAGATGAGCGACGGCGCCGGTCACGACGGCGACCGCCACGGCGAGGCCGTTGGGACGGCACAGCGCGGCCAGCACAGCCAGCGTCCCCGCGGTCAGCCAGCGCCGGGTCAGCACGGCGTAGAGCGACCAGGCGGCGAAGGCGGTCATCAGGGGTTCCGTGTACGCCATCGTCAGGATGATCGCGTGCGGCAGCAGCGCCCACAGCGCCACGAGGATGATCCCGACGCGTCGTCCGTGCAGCAGCTCACCGATCGCGTACACGCCCCAGGCCGCCAGCAGGGCGGCACTCCACGCGATGAGCAGCGCGGCGTTGACCGGGCCGATCGGCAGCACCGTGCTCACGGCACGGATCAGACCCGGGAAGAGGGGGAAGAACGCGAGGTCGTTGTAGACGTTGTGGCCCCCCTTGCCGTGGACGATCAGGCCGTAGCCGTACTGGGAGATGTGCCAGTACCAGCGGCCGTCCCATTCCAGGCCGAACACGGTGCGCGGGTGCCTGCCCAGGTGCAGCGACCAGAAGGTCGCCATGACCACCCCGGTCAGCCGTACGGCGGCGAACGACATCAGTGCCGGCAAGGCTTTCCCCAGCGCGAAACGCCACCCTCGCCGCTGAGACCGTGGATCGTGAATCGGCGCGAACCTGCGCGTGAACGCGTCGATCGTCTTCACGGGATTGTCACCGATTTCGACCTCCTTCTCCGTCCTGTAGGAGGGAGGAATGGGCGACCGGGTTCCAATGTCGTGAAATCTCTTACTTCACGAGAATCGGTCATATTTATAGTTAATTTCGCCCTTGCTTTCGAAGACGGTGATGCCACTCCGACCACACAGGTCAGGCGCCCGGGCGCGACATCGCCACCTCGCGAGGGTGGCCGGGTTACGGTGCTGTGAAAGGTCGCATCGAGACACGTCGGAACGGGCTTTGAATCCCAACGAGCTGGGCGGTTCGGTCGCGGCTGGACAATGATCCGACGGCCAGTGACCCGCGTACGTACCTGGGGTCCGGCCGACGACCTCGGAGCACGACAGTGCGAAACCCGAACGTCTGGAGGTCTGCGCGCCCGGTGAAATCCGTGGATGAACTAGACACGAAGCGCACGGATCTTTCCGCGCTGCTTCGGGAGGCCGCCAGGTTCGGTGCCGTCGGCGGGCTGGGCATCGGGGTGAATCTGGCCGTGTTCAACCTCAGCCGAGCAGTGACCTCTCTGCCCGTGGTGCGATGCAGCGTCATTGCGACCTGCGTGGCAATAGTCTTCAATTACCTGGGTTTCCGGTACTTCACCTATCGGCACCGTGACCCGCAGGGGCGCACCGCGGAGTTCGCTCTCTTCTGTTTTTTCAGTGTCGTCGGCCTGGTGATCGAGAACGGGGTGCTGTACGTCGCCACGTACGACTTCGGCTGGGACTCGGCCCAGCAGAGCAACCTCTTCAAGGTCATGGGGATCGTGTGCGGGACCCTTTTCCGCTTCTGGTCCTACCGCACCTGGGTGTTCCGGGTACGGCGCTGAGGACGGCTCCGTGCGCCGAACGGGTGTCACGCGCTGACACTCGGCGTACTTCGCGGCCCTGCCGTCACCGGCATCTGTGCGACGGCGTACACAACGAGCATGCGCACCGCGCCATGGCGACCAGCAGCAACAGGGGCCAGTGGGCGTGTCGCCCTGTGTGGCGCGGGGCGTGGTGGAGCGGTCATGGGGTGGGGGCGATGTAGGCATACACGGCACCGTCCAGCCGGACGAGCCTCCAGCCGCGGGCGTAGGACGGCGGGCGGGTCGTGCCGGTGGTGAGGACGGCGACCGGCATCCGCTGGGCCGCCCGGGCGATGGTCGCGGCGTTGATGTTGGCGTTGGGGCCGTTGGTACTGGCGGAGCCGCACCCCGCGTTGAAGGCGATCGGGATGGCCGACGACCCGGTGAGCAGACACGGCGGGCGAACGCCCTCCCGGCCCAGCGCGGCGGCCGTGCGCTCCCAGCTCTCGTGGGCGGCGTTGGTGCGCTGGACGGTGTGTGCCAGCACCGCGTACTGCACCGCCAGATGCCCGGCCAGACCCACCGCCACCAGCGTCACGGTGACCGGTCGCCAGGTCCTGCCCGGCGCGGTGACCAGCCAGGCGAGTGCGTCGGCGACCGGGATGGCCAGCAGAGCGTAGGTGGGCAGCAGGAAGCGGGGCGCGGCGTAGCCGATGAGGAACAGATACGGGATCGCCGCCGTCACCGCGCAGGCCAATGGCAGTGCGGTGGACGGCGTACGCCGGCGCCGCACGGCCACTGCCAGCCCGATGGCCGCCAGCACCGGCAGGGTGAACCACCAGGCCGTCACCACGGGGTTCGGCATCGCGCCGGTGCACGGGCGGCAGAGTGAACGCCCGCCCAGGCTGCGCAGTTGGTCACCGATGGCGATGTGCCAGCCCAGACCGCCCTGGATGTCGGATCCCTCGGACAGCCGCTGGCTCAGCCCGCCGAAGCGGACGTACGCCTCTATCACCCATTCGGCCGCCCCGGCCGCCAGGCCACTCGCCAGGGCGATGAGCAGCCGCGCGTGCCGCCACTGGCGAAGAACCACCAGGACGAAGAGCAGCGGCAAGGTCACCCACACCGCGTCCGTGGGCCGCATCCACGCCATCAGCAGGGCACTTGCCGCAAGCCCCCACACCGGTCCACGCCGGGTGCGGTCGGTCTGGGCCTGGAGGAAGCAGCCGACACCTGCCAGGGCGCCGACCGCCACCCAGTAGTTGGGCATGGCCTGGGGACCGTAGAAGAGGGTCACCCACAGGCTCGCGAACAGGGCACCGCCCAGGGCGAGCACCCGGACCGGGAACAGGCCGCGCCAGGCGCGCAGCGCCACGAACAGTCCGAGGCCCGCCAGCAGGGCCAGGTAGACCCGTAGGAGCGGAGTGGACGACGACCAGCCGGCGACCGGTGCCACCAGCAGCGAGATGCCACGGGCGCGCGGGGCGCTGAAGAACGACGCCGGGGCGTGGGAACTGACCTGGCTGACGTACACCGACTCGTCCCAGCCCAGCCCCATCCCCGGTCGTACGACGGTCAGTTGGGCCAGGACGAAGGCGGCCGCCACCGCCGCCAGCCACCACTGGCCCTTCCGGTCCCGGCCGGTGGCCGGTGCGGGTGCCGGCTCGTGGCCGTCGGTGGGGTGCAACCCCACGGTGTGCAAGGGCCTGGTCATCATCCGTCCCTCGTGCTCGACTGCATGCAGGGTGCTCGATACCCTACAGACTGTAGGGTCGAGGGCAGGGGTCGGGCTGAACGTGGTCAAATTAACGCGCATGCACCCGGAGCGCACCGCGGAGGTGGTCGAGGTCCGGCCGCGCCGGGGAGGGATCGTGCTGCGGCTGTCCCTGGTCGGAATCGGCGCTGGCCAGGCCACCCTCGTACTTCAGGCCCGCGATGGAGGCCAAGCCCAGATGGGGCTGCCCGCAGACAATTACGGTGGCCGGTTCCAGGTACGGATTCCGCTGGACGCCCTCGCCACCGCGTGCACCGCATGGGATTGGATCTGGGATCTCCACCTGAACGCGGGGACGGAGGGAGAGCCGCTGCAGGTGGGCAGGTATCCGGACGGCATCAGCGGCGAGAAAGACGTCTTCCGCTGCCCGGCGCAGCATGCGGCCGGGGTGCGGGTACAGCCGCACTGCACGGTCTCGGACAACGTGTCGATCGCCTGCGCGCGGGAGGAGAAGCGGTGAGATCAGCCGCCATGTCGGCTCCAGCGCCCCCGACTTCGCCCGGCGCGACGCCCCTTCGGCGAACGGGACTCGACGAGACAGCCTTGTCCACGCGCCCGCAGAACCAGGAGAGGCGACAACGCGGCGTGGGCCGGAGAGCGAGTTCTCGGCGCGCTGCGGGCCGTCGGCAATGCCCTGGCACTGGTCGAAATCCACGAGGCCGGCGGCGGTGTCCCTGTCGACATGGTGCAGGCCGTCCTCCGGCGGCATCGCGAGCGGGGCCCGGTCCAGCCCGTCGACGACGACCTCGGCGCTGGGAACCCGTACGACGCGACGCTGTGCGAATAGCCCAGGTCATGCATCAGATCCGCGTACCCTCCTCTGCCGACCCGGCCTGTCTTCCGTCCTCGTCCACGCCGGTGACCCCGGCCTCCCTCCGAGGTGAACCCCCACGGTGCCCGCACACCTCTCGCCCTCGAACCTTCGACACCACACGCCCGCGGACCGCGTTCCCTCCCCGGCCGGGCCACCGCGCCCACGCACACGGCTGCGCAGGGGCGCGGCGTCCGCCACGGTCTGGTACCTGCGGCTGATGGCCGTGCTCAACCTGGGCGCGGTGGTCTCGCTGTCGTTCCGCGACGAGGTCCAGGAGCACAACGTCGGTGAGTACTTCACCCCGTATCTGGCCACCGCCGGGCTCGTCTCGGCGGCGCTGGCGCTCTTCCTCGCCATGGTCATGCGGCGCCGCAAACGGGCCGCGTGGATCTTCAACCTGCTGCTGGCCGGCGGACTGTTCGCGCTCTACACGCTGGCCATGACCCAGGAGGCGTACCGCGAGCACGTCACCAACTGGGGCTCCCTGCTGCTCACCGGCCTGTTCGTGGCCGCGCTGCTCCTGGGGCGCGGGGAGTTCAAGGCCGTCGGGGACCGTTCGAACCCGAAGCTGGCCCTCGCCGTGGGAGCGGGCGGTCTCCTTGTCAGCGGCACGATCGGCACGCTGCTGGTCGCCGCCACCAACAAGCTGCCCGGCGCCACGCCGGCCGACGAGATCGCCTACACCCTGCTGCGCGGCATCAGCGTCGGCCCGCTCGCCGACCGCATCGACGCCGTGCACGCTCCGCGCTGGGTCGACGTCCTCATCAACATCCTGATCGCGGCGACCTTCCTGCTCGTCCTGTACGCCTGCTTCCGTGCCCCGCGCGGTCGCGCCCTGCTCGGCGAGGACGACGAACAGCGGCTGCGCGCCCTGCTGGCCCGGCACGGTGAGCGGGACTCGCTCGGCTACTTCGCGCTGCGCCGCGACAAGGCCGTCATCTTCTCCGCCAGCGGCAAGTCGGCTGTCACCTACCGGGTGGTCGGCGGCGTCAGCCTGGCCTCCGGCGATCCCATCGGCGATCCCGAGGCATGGCCCGGCGCCATCGGCGCGTGGCTGGAAGAGGCCCGCCTGCACGCCTGGACCCCGGCGGTCATGGGCGCGAGCGAGGAGGCCGGCACCATCTACGCCCGGCATGGGCTGGACGCCCTGGAACTGGGCGACGAGGCCATCGTGGAGATCGCCGACTTCACCCTCGAAGGACGTGCGATGCGAGGGGTGCGGCAGGCGCACAAACGGGTGCACCGGGCGGGATACACGGTGCGCGTCCGACGCCACGAGGACATCACGGACGACGAGATGGCGCTGCTGATCGACAAGGCCGACCACTGGCGCGACGGGCCGACCGAACGCGGCTTCTCCATGGCACTGGGACGGCTCGGCGACCCGGGCGACGGCCGCTGCGTGATGCTGGAATGCCGCGACGCCGACGGTGAACCGCGCGCCCTGCTCAGCTTCGTCCCCTGGGGCGAGCACGGCCTCTCCCTGGACCTGATGCGCCGGGACCGCGCCTGCGAGAACGGCCTGATGGAGTTCATGGTCGTTGAACTGCTGTCGCGAGCAGAGGAGTTGGGCGTACGACGAGTGTCGCTGAACTTCGCCATGTTCCGCGCGGTCTTCGAACGCGGCGCCCGCCTCGGCGCGGGCCCGGTACTGCGGCTGTGGCGCTCGATGCTCACCTTCTTCTCCCGCTGGTGGCAGATCGAGTCGCTCTACCGCGCCAACGCCAAGTACCGGCCCGTGTGGGAACCCCGCTTCCTGCTGTTCGCCAAGAGCGGTGACATCCCCCGCATCGGCCTGGCCAGCGCCCGCGCCGAGGGCTTCCTCACCCCGCCACCCCTGCCCGCCCTTCGGCGCCGCGGGCGTTCCTCGGCCTCCGAGACGGAACCGGCCCCCGCGCCCTACGGCCCGTAGGGCGGCTCGGCAGTGGGTGCGTCCGACGAGCCCGGCTCCGGGCCTGTCGAGCGTGACGCTAGGACACCGCGGGGGACACGGGCCGCAGTCTGGCGACGACCCGGTTGGCGGCCGTCTTCTGCAACAGCCCGTAGGCGAGCACCGGCAGCAGCAGGTGGGGCTTGTCGGGTAGCGAGGTCGTGATCAGTACCGCGCTCGCGCTGCTGTTGTTCATGCCGCAGGCCAGGGTCAGCGACGAGGCCACCGGGGCGTCCAGTCGAAGGACGCGCGCGGCCAGCCGGCCCAGCACGAACGACAGGACGCACACCAGGGCGGCCACGGCGAGGGCTGCGGTGAACAGCAGCGGGCGCGGTTGGGCGAGGAAGGTGCCGAGGGCGCCGCTGGCGTTGACGTAGGTCAGGACCAGCGAGCCGGCCAGGGCCGCGGGCACCACGGCCCGCAGGAGACGTTCGTGCCATGAGGGCGGAAGCAGGAGTGCGCACAGGAGACCCGCGGCGCAGGGCAGGACAACGGTGGCGAGGGTGAATCCGCTCTGGGCGGAGCCGCTCGTACTGGTGAGCGTCCGTGCGTAGCCGCCGCTGAGCAGCGGTGCCAGAGCCGCCAGCAGGAACGGTGTGGTGAGGGGGCTGAGGAGGGTGGAGGCGAGGACGAGTCCGACCATGGTCGGCTGGTCGCCCTCGCCCTTGGCGGTCCACACGGTGGCGCCGGCGGCCACGGGCATGGCCACGATCAGGATCATCGCGGTGAGCAGTCCGCTGCCGCCGTCGGAGTCGGGGGTGCCGCGCAGCAGTAGGGCGACGAACGGCACGACGAGCAGCGGGATCGCCAGGTGCAGTGCGAGTCCGGCCAGCATGGCCTTGGGGCGCCGCAGCACACGGCCGAGCGCGCGCACCGGTACCTGGAGTCCGGCCGAGAGGAGCACCAGGGACAGCAGGAGCGAGGCTGTGTGCAGGGCCAGATGGGCCGGTCCGCCCAGCCGCAGGGGGTGCGGGCGGCGCAACCAAAGGCCCGCCCCCGGCAGGAGCAGAGCGGCGGTATAGGAGACGAGGACGGCGCGGCCGAGCCGACGGCGCAGCCAGTTTGTCGCACGGTCAACAGGCGAGGGGGAAACAGCGGGAGGGTTCACGGCGTCCTTCTTCTGTCACGAGGGCAGGGGCGGGGCGGGACGCCGGTATGTGCGGGTGGGACGGGTGGATGTACATGAGGGCATCCTTCTCGGACGGTACGGGTGGGGCTGGTGATCAGCACGCGCAGTCAGGATGCGTTCAGGTGATCGCTGGCAGGGTCACGCCTTATGACCTACGAACTGTCCGGTGAGACCGCGGCCGACCTGCTCAACGAGAAGGCCGGGCTCGACCTGACCGGCGTGTCCGTGCTGATGAGTGCGCTGCTCAGGGTCGTCCTGGTGGTGCACTTCCGCACCGCCGCCTACCGCGCGGGCGTGTACTGGCCGTCGCCCTGATCAGCGTGGTCGGCACGCTGATCAGCGACAACCCGACCGACAACATGGGTGTGCCGCTGGAGACGGCCACCGCGGTGTTCGGGATCGTCCTCGCCGTCGTGTTCGTCGTCTGGTACCGGAGGGAGCGGACCCTGTCCATCCACAGCATCGACACCACCAGCCGTGAGTCCTTCTACTGGCTGGCCGTCCTGTTCGCCCTGGCCATCGCCGCCGTCGGCATCGCCCACTTCGCCCTCGGACTGGACGCCGTGTGGAGCTTCTGGATCGCCTGCATCCTCACCCGTCCGCTGGGCGCCTCGATCGGTGACTACCTCTCCCAGCCGACCGGTGACGGCGGGCTGGGGCTCGGCACGGTCGTCACGAGCGTCCCCTTCCTGGCGGTCATCCTCGGCCTGGTGGTGTTCCTGACGGTGACCCGCAAGGACGTCATCGACCGCGGGCCCGTCGCGGGACAGGTGGCCTGAACAGCACGGGAGGCGTTCAGGAAGCGTCAAGGAATTGATCGACAGAGTCGGACCCGGCGGCCGTCCCCCACGGCCGGACCACGCGTTACAGGGCGCCAGTTTCCTTCACGGGAACGGGCGCGCTCCCACACCCCCCCCACGTACAGAACAGGAGTGTCCGGCACTTGGAGATTCCGGAAGCCCTCACCGACACCGACGTCACCGGTACGCGCCAACGGGCCGTGGCCACCGTCAAGTCGGTGACGAAGAAGCTGCCCGAGGTCACCCTCGCCTTCTGGATCATGAAGATCGCGGCGACGACCCTGGGCGAGACGGCCGGCGACCTCTTCGCCCAGACCCTGAAGCTCGGCTACTTCCTCACCACGACCGTGCTGTTCGCGATCTTCGTGGCCACCCTCGTCGTGCAGCTTCGCTCAAGACGCTACAACCCGTTCTTCTACTGGACGGTCATCCTGTCGACCAGCACCGCCGGCACCACGATGTCCGACTTCATGAACCGCGACGCCAGCACCAAGTACCTTGCGAAGGGGGCGACTTCACTGGGCTGGGGCCCGCAGGGACTCGGTCTCGGCTACCCGACCGGCGCGGCGATCCTGATCTCGATCCTGGTCGTCATCTTCGCGGTGTGGAAACTGACCGGGATGACGTTCGTCATCCGGGACATCGTCAGTTTCCGCGGAGAGGCGCTGTTCTGGTCGGCGATCCTGGTCTCCAACACCCTCGGCACCTCCATGGGCGACTTCCTGTCCGACAGCTCGGGCCTCGGCTACGCCGGCGGGGCCGTGCTCGTGACCGGTGTGCTGCTGGTGCTCGTCGCCCTGATGAGGGCGCCGGCGGTGCCGAACGTGTTGCTGTTCTGGATCGCGTTCGTGCTGACCCGTCCCCTCGGCGCCACCGCCGGAGACTTCCTCACCAAGCCGACCGCCAAGGGCGGCCTCGACCTCGGTACGGCGGGCTCGTCGGCCGTACTCCTGACGGTCCTGATCGGCCTGATGGGGTATGCCCACGTCCAGGAGCGCCGACGCCCCGCCCTGTCTCCGTCGTCGCCTCCGCGGCCTGGCGCGCGCGACTGAAGCACTTGGCCGACAGCGTGACCGGCTCGGGTGCGCTCGGCCGTCACGCGGCAGGGCGTCCCCCGGTCGCAGGGCACGGCCGGTCCGGGTGACGTGAGGGGTGCGAAGGGTGTCCTGCCGGGCGGGTGGGCCGTGCGTTTCGTGCCCGGGGGCAGTGACCGTGTCCTGCGGGCCGACCGTGCGCATGGCCACCGCCCACGGCGGAGGTCCGTGGATCGCCGTTCTCCGGGCCTGGGCCGGGTTCCCCGTTCGGCTGCCCGGCACCGGCTCAGGGCTGCCCGGTGACCTCGATGCGTGCGGTGCTGATCGTCATGGGCGTCCCGGTCACGGCGATGAGGGACATTTGCCGATGCGCGCCGGGCAGTGCGCGGTGGCCGCCGGCGGGTCGTACGACGTACACGGCCGTGCTGTGCGGGGCGACGGTGGCGGGGCCGGAGGTGATGGTCCACCAGTTGGAGGCGCCCTGGCCGACGCGGCTGGCGAAGTGCGGGGTGAGGGTGGTCCCGGTGGTGTTCGCCGCCCGCACGGTGACGGAGGTGACGGCGGGGTGGGACCGGCCGGTGAGGTGCGCCGTGAGCGTCATGTGCAGGGGTGGCGCGCTTGCGGCGGCGATGCAGGCGCACAGCAGTGCCGGGGTCACCAGCGCCACTGCCACGGTGGCCTTTGCGGGGCGGCCGGTGAGGCGGGGGATGCGGGGCTGCCAGGCACAGGCCAGGGCCGAGGCAGGAACCGTCGCGGCGGCGGCCAGCCACAGCGGGGTCATCATCAGGAAGTAGCCGTCCTGGGAGCGGGTGGCGAGGTAGAAGGACAGCCAGGGCAGCACGGTCAGCGCCGCTCCCAGGCGCCGGACGAACAGCAGGGTCGCGGCGAGCAGACCGACAAGGAGCAGCTCGCTGGCGTAGGAGTAGTAGTCGAGGCGGCTGCTGCCGTCGGTGAAGTAGTAGGAGATGCCCATCAGGCCCTGCCCGTGCAGGATCGCCTTCTGGGTGAGGGGCAGCAGCAGCCCGTGCAGCCAGGCGGAGAAGCCCTGCGCGGCGAAGTAGGCGTTGACGGCGGCCCACGTCAGCACGGCAACTCCGGCGAAACGGGCCAGCACGGCCGCCGCGGGACGGGCCCCGAGTTCGCCGCGCCGTACCGCGTACAGGCCGATCAGCAGGAACGGGGCGAAGAACCAGGCCAGTTGCTGGGCGGCACAGGCGGCGCCCAGGCACACGGCCCGCAGCACACCGCTCGCTCCCAGACGTCCGCCCGCTCCGGTGGTCGGCCAGTGGACCGCCACCGGGATCAGCAGGGCCAGGGCGACGATCGCCGGGTAGCCGGAGCGGGCGTAGCCGGGGAGGATGCCGAAGCCGAGGCACACGGCGGTGGCCGCCGACCGCCAGGGAGCGGGCAGCAGCAGCCACAGCGTGACCGTTCCGGCGATCAGCGCCCCCGTGGTGACCAGGGTGGCCGCTGCCGAGGTGTGCAGGAGGGCGTGGACCGGTGCGGCGAGCAGGGCGGTCAGTGGTGGATAGCCGTATGTGTAGTCCGCCGAGCCGGACATCGTCTTGGTCAGGCCGGAGTTGGACGTGCCGAACAGCCAGGGCCAGGGCTGTCCGTAGACGGGGCGGCCGTGCGCGATCTGGTCCGCGGCCTGTGCGGTCAGTACGCCCTCGTCGGTGCCGGTGTGGTTCAGCCAGTAACCGCAGACCACCAGGGCCACCGCGAGAACGAGAACTGCGGCGTCCACCCGGATCAGGGCGCGCCGGCCTCGTACGGCGAGTGCGAGTACCCCGCACCCGAGGATCCCGGCGTAGCAGACGGAGATGACCGCGGCGACGGGCGGATGGGTGAGCATCGCCTGGGTCCAGGCCGAGCGGGTGCCGATGAACAGGCTGATCGTGCCGATCAGCGTCATGCCCCGGTGCCACTGCTGAGGGCTGTCCGCGTCGTCGGAAGCCCGCGGCCGGCCTGCGGCGGGCGGACGGGTGTAACTCCGCCGAACTCCCGCCTCGCCGGTATGGCCGGTATGGCCGGTATGGGCGGTCGTATCCACCTTCTCCATACTCGGCTACTACATCATGTAGAGGTGAAATGGGCATCCTGGGTTCGCCCGGATGGGGTGAGAGCGTCATAAGAATGTGGTCGGGCGTTCAGGAGCGGCGGGCTCCCGCGGTGATGTTCGGGAGCACCGGCCCGCGGACGTTCTCTCTGGGGCGCTCGTGTCGGCACCGCCGCTCTGCTCCCCTGCCCGGGTGCCTCCGCCGACCCTCCCCGCTTCAGCCGCAGCCCCGTGGATCCGTTGGACGCCTCTCTTCCTTGGGGAAACCCATGCCTGCTTGGCGAAGACCCGACCGCTCATTCCGGATGTGTTCACAGATACGCCGGTTCCGGTACACAAGGCACGACTCTGATGAGCCCGGCACCCGCAACCCGCCCCGAACACCCGGGAGAAACCAGATGTCCAGACGCCACGTCAGGCCCGCAGCCCTCCTCGCCGCGACCGGAGTTCTCACCGGGGTGACCGCCGCCCAGCCCGCCGCGTTCGCCGCCACCCACCACCCGGCCGCCACCCGACACGTCCTGCTGGTCTCCGTCGACGGACTGCACCAGTCGGACCTGGCCTGGTACATCGCCAGGCACCCGAACTCCGCGCTCGCCCAACTGGTCGGCGGCGGTGTGGAGTACACCCACGCCAGCACCACCACGCCGTCGGACTCCTTCCCCGGCATGGTCGCCCAGGCGACCGGCGGCAGCCCCGGCACCACGGGCGTCTACTACGACGACACCTACAACGCCGCGCTCCTCCCGGCGGGCACCACCGGCTGCAAAGGCGTCAAGCCCGGAGTCGAGGTGGACCTCACCGAGGACCTGGACAAGAACCAGGCCTCCATCGACGCCGGTCAGGGCCTCGCGGGCCTGCCGGACAGCATCCTGTCGATGACCGGCCGCCCGCAGAGCCTGATCAACCCGTCGAAGCTGCCCGTCGACCCGAAGACCTGCAAGCCGGTCTACCCGCACTCCTACCTCAAGGTGAACACCATCTTCGAGGTGGCCCGCCAGGCCGGTCTGCGCACCGCCTGGTCGGACAAGCACGCCGCCTACGAGATCCTCAACGGCCCCTCGGGCACCGGCGTCCAGGACCTGTTCACCCCGGAGATCAACAGCGACGCCCTCGGCTACGCCACCGGTGACGACTGGACCAAGGACAACAAGGCCACCGAGCAGTACGACGGCTACAAGGTGAAGGCCGTCCTCAACGAGATCGACGGCTACGACCACAGCCGCACCCACAAGGTCGGCACCCCGGCGATCTTCGGCCTCAACTTCCAGTCGGTCTCCACCGCGCAGAAGCTGCCCGCCTCCGACGGTCTCACCGGCGGCTACACCGCCAAGAACGTCCCGGGCCCGCTGCTGGTGAAGAACCTCGACTTCGTCAACACGGAGATCGGCGCCCTGACCGCCGAGATCCGCAAGCGGCACCTCGCCGGCAGCACCACGGTCATCCTCTCCGCCAAGCACGGCCAGTCGCCCACCGACCCCGCCGCGCTCACCCGCGTCGACGACGGCCCGCTGCTGGACGGCCTCAACGCCGCCTGGAAGAAGCTCCACCCCGGCGCCGCCGACCTGGTGACGCACGCGGTGGACGACGACGCCATGCTGCTCTGGCTCTCCGACCGCTCCCCGGCCGCCACCGCCTTCGCCAAGAAGTACCTGCTCGCACAGAGCGGCACCGGCACCGACATCAACGCCAAGCCCAAGGCCTACACCCACAGCGGGCTCAGCAAGGTCTACGCCGGCAGGGCCGCCGCCGACTACTTCCACGTGAAGCCCGGCGACGCCCGGGTCCCGGACCTCTTCGGAGTCGCGCAGTACGGCGTCGTCTACACCGGCGGCACCAAGAAGATCGCCGAGCACGGCGGCGGCCACTCCGACGACCTCGCCGTCCCCCTCGTCGTCTCCGGCGCCTCCGTCCCGGCCGGCGTGCGCGACTCCGCGCACGTGCAGACCAAGCAGATCGCCCCGACGATCCTGAACCTCCTCGGGCTCGACCCCCGCTCCCTGCAGGCCGTACGCGAGGAACACACCACCGTGCTGCCGGTCCGCCGGTCGGCGAAGTGACTCTCGCCCGCCGCAGCCACGAGGTACGACAGTCAGGCCGGGCTGCGGCGGGCGACGGCGAGGAACTCGGCTTTGAAGGGTTCCAGACGATCAGCCAGGCGCCCGTCGTCCCGCTCCTGCCAGACCGCCTGGTTGAGGGCGCGGGCATACGTTCGTGGGGGCGTGCAGGCCGGGGGCACACAGCAGCTCTACCCCCTTCTCGGCTATCCGCAGACCGTCCATCGCCGGCCTGGCCGCCACGTACCACTCGTCGCCGACCTCCCACCGTGACGGCCGTGCATGTGCCGCAGCCCGTCTTTGTTCCTCGGCCCGCTCGGCCGTCCGCTGGGTGGTGCGTTGGGTCAGGTACGCCAACGCACCACCCAGGGACGCAAGTCGCAGCTGCGCAGGGCTAGTCGGAGCCGCCGCCGCAAGTCCGGGCCTGGAAATCCTGGCCACAGGCCGGAGTGGCAGGATCTTGCCGGCAGTTCACCATGAGGAGGCAACGTGGACGACCGCTCGAAGCATGACCACTCCGGCTGGGAGGCGGTCGTGCTCGCGGCCCGGGAGCGTGCCCGCTCGCGGCAGGTACTCATGGTCGAGCGTTTCGGCCTGTCGGGCGACGTGCGGTACGACTGGTCGATGGACGACGCGCAGATCACGTGGTCGCGCGACGGGAAGGTGTTCCTCGCCGGCCGACTCACAGTGATCGGAAGCGTCAGCGTTGCCCAGCAGACCTGGCTGTGGTCCTGGGCGAACGACTCACTCCCGCACGCCGCCCTGGGCGACATCGAGAGGGTTCGGCGGTTCGGCGAGGAGAACGATTACCCCGTCCTTCCCTGGCCAGGCTTCACCTCCCACCCGAACTCGTCGCTGAGGCTCGGACGGTCGCGGCATCCGTGCTCGACGCGGAGGGGCTGTGGGCGGAGTCGACGGACGAGGTGCAACTCCACTTCATGGTCCATGACCTGGTGCTCGCTTCCGAGCGACAGTGACGGTTGCACGGATACCCCGGCTGCCGGCGTCGGCCGCCGGACGTTGAACGGCAAGCTATGAGAAGGCCCGCCGGCGGGGCTCGGCCGAGTAGCAGGGTTCGGGATCGGCAGCCGGTATCAGTGAGATCTGATCTTGAAAGCCGCGCCGGACATGGTGTCCCTCCATCTACGAACCGTGGTAGCCGACCGGCCGACACCGGATCCCGGTGTGCAGCGCGAACAGGATGCCCTGCAGGCGACCACGATCGTCCAGTGGCGGCCGGGCGGGACGGTGCGGATGTCCAACTGGCGGGCGTCTGAAGGTACTTCAGTCATCCTGAGCGTTGGGGCGGCGTCGGTTTCACAGCCGACCGCCTCGTCGTGTCCGACGGTCCGTCAATAACTGATGCATCGTCAGCAATGTTTGGATCGGCAGCAGTTGGCATACCCGAGCCGCGATCGGTACCGGCGTAGTGGCATGCTGCGGTGGTGGGGCCCGCAGAGGCAGCCGGCGTTCGGGTCGGGCAGACCCGGGGCGCAGTCGGGGAGGCGATGGGATGGAGCGCTCTGCGGAGGGCGGCCTCCCGCGTGTGCTGCCCAGCCTCAGCGTTCCGCGTTTTGTCGGCCGGGCGGTCGAACTGCACCGGCTGACGGACGCCTTGGCCCGGCCGCCGGCCGTGGTTCTCGTCGAGGGCGAGGCCGGAATCGGCAAGAGCCGGCTCGTACAGGAGGCGCTGGACGAGCCCGGTGTCGCCGCCCGACGGCCGCTGGCCGCCATGTGCCCGCCGTTCCGGGAGGCCCTCACCCTGGGTCCGGTCGTCGATGCCGCCCGCGATGCCCGGCCCGATGTGGCCGAGTTGGTCCTCACCTCCCTCGCCGGGGTGCTGCGGCCGCTGTTCCCCGAGTGGGGGCAGGACCTGCCGCCGTCCCCCGAGGCGCTGTCGGACGCGGGCGCCGCCCGGCACCGGCTCTTTCGCGCACTGGCGGAACTGCTCGACGCGATGGGTGTCGGCGTGCTGGTTCTGGAGGACGTCCACTGGGCGGACGAAGCCACCCTGGACTTCCTGCTGTTCCTGGCCTCCCGCCGTTCCCGCCGGATGAGCATGGTGCTGACCTACCGTCCCGAGGACGTGGCGCCCGAGTCCGTGCTGATGCGGCTGACCGCCCGGCCGCCGGCCGGCACCGGGCACGTAAGGATCCGTCTCGGCGCGCTGGACGTGCCGCAGACCGCGGAGTTGATGTCGTCGATGCTCGACGGGGAACACGTCTCCGAGTCCTTCGCGTCGTTCCTCCAGGAACGGACCGACGGTGTACCGCTGGCCATCGAGGAGTCCGTCCGGCTGCTGCGCGACCGGGCCGATCTGGTCCGGCGCGACGGCGAGTGGGTACGCAGGACGTCGGCCGACATCGTTGTGCCGCCCACCATCCGGGACGCCGTCGCCGAGCGCGCCTCGCGTCTCACCCCGGTCGCACAGCGGGTGCTGCAGGCCGCCTCCGTGCTGGCCGAACCGGTCGGCCCGGCCGTCCTCGCGATGGTGAGCGGGCTCCCGAACAACGTTGTCGGCCGGGCCGTGGACGCCGCCGTACGCAGCGGACTGCTCGGCGAGGACCGGGCCGGCCGGGTCAGCTTCCGGCACGCGCTGGCGGCCCGCGCGGTCTACGACATGACGCCCGCGCCCGACCGCCGAGCCCTGCACCGAGGAGCGGGTCGTTCACTGCGGGCCCTGACGCCGGAGCCGGTGGCTCGGCTCGCCCACCATTACCGGGAGGCGGGGGACACCGGGCAGTGGCGTCAGTACGCCGAACGGGCCGCCGACCTCGCGCTGGCCTCCGGGGACCATCGCACCGCCGTCGGACTTCTGCACGAGTTGCTCACCGAGAGCGATCCGCCCGCCGCCTCGGTGGCCCGGTGGGCGCAGAAGATGCCGGTCCTGGCCTTCTCCGGGCTCGTCGGCCGCGGTGACCTGACCCGCGCGCTGCGCGGGGTGCTGGACACCGAGGCGCTCGCCCCGCACGACCGCGCGGCCGTCCGCACGCAGCTGGGGAGGATGCTGCTGCACGCGGGTGAGTACGCGGCCGGTGCGGCCGAACTGGAGAGGGCACTGCCGGATCTGGCCGGTGAGCCGTTCCAGGCCGCGTGGGCGATGAACACCCTCGGCAGCCCGCCGAGCACCCTGATGTCCGCCGCGGAGCACCGCGGTTGGCTGGACCGGGCGGCCGTCGCGGCCCGGCTGCCGATGACGGCGGACCAGCGGCTGGCTCTGGTGGTGGACCGGGCGACTTCCCTGCTGGACATGGGCGACGAGGCCGGCTGGTCCGTCGCCGCGGAACTGCCCGACTCCGCGGCGACCCCGGAAGGAATGATGCAACTGGCCCGCAGTGGGCTCAACATCGGCAACGGGGCCATGCGCTGGGGCCGCTACGACGAGGCCAGACAACTGCTGACGACAGCGCTGGCCAGGGCCGAACAACACCGGTACCAACGACTCCACGACATGATCCAGGTGACGCTGGTGCACCTGGACTGGTTCACCGGCGCCTGGGACGGACTTGCCGAGCGAGCCGCAGCCCTGGCGGCGGTGGACGCGGAACCCCTGCTCCAGCTGGACGCCCAGCTGATCATGGCTCTGCTGGAGGGGGCGGCCGGCGGCAGCGCGGCGGGTCCCGGCCCCGAGGCGATGACCGGAGACGGGGCGGGAACCGTCGAAGAGCGGCTGCGCCAGGTGCTCGACGCGGGGCTGCGGCGCGGCATCGTAGATCTGCCGTTGGAGCCGGCGGCCGCGCTGGCGCGGATCCGGCTCGCCGAGGGGTCGGCCGCGGAGGCGCTGGAGCTGACCGAAGGACCGGCCGACGTCGTGGCCCGCAAGAACATCTGGCTGTGGGCCGCCGAGTTCGCACCGGTACGGACCGGAGCGCTGCTCGCCGTCGAACGGTCGGACCAGGCAAGGAAGTTCGTCGCGGACCTCGCCGAAGGGCTCAGTGGCAAGAACCTGCCGGTAGCGGACGCGGCCCTGGAGACGTGCCGCGGAATCCTGGCAGAAGGTGAGGGCCGCGGCGTCGAAGCGGCGGCCGCGTTCGGCCGGGCCGTCGCCGCCTGGAAGCGCCTGCCCCGACCGTACGAGGCGCTGCTCGCGGCCGAACGCCGGGCAGGCTGCCTGCTGGCGGTGGGGGAGAGGGATACCGGACTGGCCGAACTCGCCCGCGCGCAGGCCGGATTCACGGCTCTGGGAGCCCGGACGGACGCCGACCGGGTGCACGTCGCGCTCCGTGCGGCCGGGGCGCCGGTACGACAGGTGTGGCGCGGCGGGCGGCGCGGCTACGGCGACCAACTCTCCCCGCGCGAACTGGAAGTGGTCCGGCTGCTGCTCACCGGTCTGACCAACCCGGCCATCGCACGCGCACTTTCCCGTTCCCCGAAGACCGTTGCCGCGCAACTGAACTCCGCCATGCGCAAATACGGAGTGACCTCGCGCACCGCACTGGCGGTGAGCGTGACGCAGGCCGGACTCACCCCGTCGGAAGGGCACGCCGCCGGCGCGGGCTCCGATCTTTAGGTCATCCGCCCCATCGCGAAGCCACGCGGCAACCGTCGATACTCAGTGCGCGCAGAATCCGAGAGCCTGCCTTCACCTGGACATGGCCGGAGAGGCAACCATCCGTCGCACAATCAGCACACCTCCCGAACCGACGCCCGCCGCACCGGGCGTACCCGCCGACGACACGACGGCGGACCCCGCCTGTGCGGACGACTCGTACAGCGATGACGAACCCCTCTGATCTCGGCCCGATCGAATCCTGAACGTGACGAATAGGGTGCCCCTTGCTGTCCTTCTCGCTGTCCTCAAGACGTGCGCGCGTGCGCGCTCCCCTCTCCCTTCTCATAGCCGGCTGTCTCGGCGCCGGAGTTCTCGCCGCGATACCACCGGCCACCGCAGCCGCGGCCACCCCCAGTTCCTCCGCATCCGCCTCGGACGCCGACTCCTCCAAGGCCTCCGACCTGCTCAACGCCGTGCCGCAGGACAACGTCCCGCAGAACTACGTCCCGGCCGGCTGCAACAACTCCAGCCTCAAGGACGGCGTGGCCCAGTGTTTCGCCGACGTGCGCACCGACTCCGACCACATCGTCCGGCCACAGGCGAGCGCGCCCCCGTCCGCGGCGCTGGGCCCGGCCGACATCCAGGCGGCTTACAGCCTTCCCGCCACAGGCGGGGGCCGGACCGTCGCGATCGTCGACGCGTACGGCAACTCCCACGCCGAGGCCGACCTGGCCGCGTACCGCACGCACTACGGGCTGCCCGAGTGCACCACCGCCAACGGCTGTTTCCGCAAGGTCGATCAGAGCGGCGGCACGGACTACCCCGCCGACGACGCGGGCTGGGCACTGGAGACCGCGCTCGACCTCGACGCCGTCTCGGCCGCCTGTCCGGCGTGCAACATCCTTCTCGTGCAAGGCGATTCGGCGAGTCTGGACGACCTGGGCACCGCGGTCGACACCGCCGTACGCCTCGGCGCCAAGTACGTCTCCAACTCCTACGGTCTGCCCGGCGAGAGTGCCTCCGAGACCGCGTACGACCACCACTACGACCATCCCGGAGTGGCCGTGGTCGCGTCCACCGGCGACACCGGCCATGTCCAGAACTGGCCCGCCACCAACCCCGACGTGGTGGCCGCCGGCGGCACCCGGCTGACCCGCACGCCGGACACGGAGCGCGGTTGGACGGAGTCCGCCTGGACCTCCGGCGGATCGGGCTGCTCGCTGTACGAGGCCCAGCCCGTCTATCAGAGGGGGCTCACCACCGGCTGCGACACCCGCGCGACGGCCGACGTCTCCGCGGTCGCCGACCCCGCGACCGGTCTGGCCGTCTATGACACGGTGGGCGAGGACGGCTGGCTGCAGGTCGGCGGCACCAGCCTCTCCGCGCCGCTGATCACGGCGATGTACGCGCTCGCGGGCACCCCCGTCGAGGACACCTACCCGGTGACCTACCCGTACATCAACGCCTCCGGGCTGACCGACGTCACGACAGGGTCCAACGACGACTGCGGCACCGTGGTGTGCACCGCCGGCGCCGGCTGGGACGGCCCCACCGGTCTCGGCACCCCGGTCGGCGTGTCCGCGCTGGCCTTCGGCGCCCATGGAACGCTGTCCGGCCACGTCACCGACAGCACGTCCGGCGCCCCGCTCGCCGGTGCGGCGCTGGACATCTCCGAAGAGGCGGCAGACGGCCGGGAGTACCACGTCACCACCGACGCCGAAGGCGCCTACGACCTTCCCGTCGCGGTGGGCGAGTACCGGATCACCGCCACCGACTTCGGCTACCGGGAGAACACCCGCTCCGCGGTGAGCGTCGCCGAGAACCAGAGCACCACCGCCGACCTGACCCTGGTGAAAGTGCCGACCCGCACGGTGTCCGGCACGGTGAAGGACGGCAGCGGGCACGGCTGGCCCCTGTACTCGAAGATCACCATCGAGGGCTATCCGAACGGCGCCGTCTACACCGACCCCTACACCGGCAAGTACCGCGTGGAGCTTCCGGAGAACGCCACCTACGACGTCCACGTGGCCCCGGTCTACCCCGGCTACCGGAGCACGGACCTGAGTGTCCCGGTGGGCACGGCCGACGTACGTACCGACGTCACGCCGGACGTCGACCGGACGGCCTGCGTCGCACCCGGCCAGGCCTACCCGGGCGCGGCCGACTTCGAAGGCTGGACCGGCACCACGCCGGAGCACGGCTGGACGGTCGTCGACAACGGGACGAGCGGCGCCACCTGGGACTTCGCCGACAGCCTGCTGGCCAACTACACGGGCGGAACCGGGAACTGGGCCACCGCCGACCCCTGGGGCCGGGGCGGTGTCCACGAGGACACCGAACTCGTCTCGCCCACCTTCAGCCTGGCAGGCCAGAACTCACCCGTTCTCGGCTTCTACGCCCTCTACGCCGCCAGCAAGGACTCGGTGGCCGACGTCGACCTCAGCCTCGACTCGGGCGCGACGTGGACCACGGTGTGGCACCGGGACACGGCCGAGTACCTGGGCCACGCCGAGGTTCCCCTGCCCCAGGCGGCCGGTGCGAAGCACGTGAAGGTGCGCTTCCACTACTCCGGCAGCGGTCTGTCGATCTGGCAGCTCGACACCGTCACCGTCGGCTCCTGCGCGGCCGTGAGCGGAGGAATCGTCGCCGGAAAGGTCGTCGACGGCAACACGGGCGGTGCCATCACGCCCGCCACCGTCACCGACACCGCCGACAGGTACACGACGGCGACCACCGTGGCGACACCCGACGACCTTGCATCGGCCGACGGCTACTACTGGCTGTTCAGCGCCCCCGCCGGACGGCACACGTACCGGACGGCCGCCGCCCGCTACACCACCTCGACCGGCACCCTCAGCACACGGCCGGACAAGGTCAACCGGTTCGACCGCACACTCAAGGCGGGCCGCCTGGCGGTGAGTTCGGGCAGCCTCTCCGTCAGCGAAACCCTGGGCGGATCGGGCAGCAGGAAGGTCACCTTCACCAACAAGGGACAGGCGCCGCTGCACGTCGACCTCGGTGAGCAGAGCACCGGTTACACCTCGCCGGACGGCATCTCCACGTCCACGTCGGACACGTCGGCGGGCGCCCCGACGCTGCGCGTCAAGGGCAACTACTCGCCCGGGCCGATGAGTTCCACCTCCCCGGCCGCCAAGAGCACATCGAGCGACCAGCCGGCCACGGCATCCGCAGCGGCTTCGACCGGGTCCTGGACCGGCATCGCCGACTACCCCGAGCCCGTCATGGACAACGCGGTGGGCACCTACCGGGGCAAGGTCTACTCCGTCGCCGGAATCTCAGGTCTCTTCGGCGGGGAGTACCTCGACCGCGGCTATGTGCACGACCCGTCCACCGACGCCTGGACACCCATCGCCGACCTCCCCGAGGCCCTGGAGTCACCCGGCGGGGCGTTCGTCGACGGGACCATGTATGTCGCGGGCGGCTGGACCGCGGACGGTGCCCGCGCCACGCTCTACGCCTATCACCCCACCACCGACACCTGGACCCGTCTCGCCGATCTGCCCCAGGCGATCGGTATGCCGAATGTGACCACCCTCGACGGCAGCCTGTATGTCATCGGCGGCTGCACCGGAGCCGGCTGCGGAGACAGCGTCAGCACCGTCTACCGCTACACCCCGGCCACCGACACCTGGACCCGCCGCGCCGACTACCCGCTCACCATGGAACGCGGCGCCTGCACCGGCATCACCGGTGAACTGGTCTGTGCCGGCGGCATCACGGTCGTCGGCGGCGGGGTCGCCACCCCCAAGGGGCAGACCTACCGCTACAGCCCGTCCGCCGACACCTGGACCCGTGCGGCCGACATGCCCTACGCGAGCTGGGGCGCCACCGCCAGCGGGAACGACGGCCAACTCCAGGTCGTCGGCGGCATCGTCGGAACGGCCGCGGTCAACACCGTCACCCAATACGACCCGGTGTCCAACACCTGGTCCAGCCTGCCGAACACCGGATCCGCCGTCCTCCGGGCCGGCGGCGGCTGCGGGATCTACCGCGTCGGCGGCATGACCGCGTCCCTGAGCACCGCCTCCTCGGCCGAGGTCCTGCCCGGCCACGACCAGTGCGACGGCGACGACGTCACCTGGCTCTCGGCGGACAAGACCTCGTTCGACCTCGCCCCAGGCCGCTCCACCACGGTCACCGTCCGCGTGGACGCCTCCGCCGTGGCCACGGCCGGCACCTACAGCGCCCGACTCACCTACAGCACCGACGCCCCCTACGCCGGAGCTTCCGTCAAGGTCAGCCTCAAGGTCACGATCCCGCGGAGCTGGGGCCACCTGTCCGGAACGATCACCGACAGACGTACGGGAGCGCCGCTCGCCGGAGCCACTGTCCTGGTCTGCCCCGTCGCGCACGGAGGAACGGCCGGCTGCGACCACCTCGCGCACACGGTACGCACCGACTCCGCCGGCCACTACGACCTCTGGCTGGATGCCCGTCCGGGCCCACTGCGGATCACGGCCTCCGCGGCCGGCCATCGCCCGGCATCCAAGGAGGTGACCCTGCTGCCGGGCGGCGCCACGACGGCCGACCTGTCGCTGACCGCGACCTGACCCCACCGCCATTCGCTCACGTCCCGCCCACCCGGACGCTCTGTCCGGGTGGGCGCGGCTTCGCCCGCTCGCCCAGGTCCGTGGGACGTTCGGTTCCGGTCCACAGGCGGTGATGGGCGGGCCTCAGCCGGACTGTCGGACGATGACGTGTGCCGGTTCGGGGGTGGCGTCGGCGGCGGGCAGGCCCAGTGCGGTGCGTGCGGAGATGCGGCCGAGGGCCTCCGCGTCGATGTGCACGGTCGTCAGAGCGGGTGAGAACAGTGCTCCGTGCGGAGAGTCGTCGAACCCGATGACCGCGAGGTCCTGCGGGGCCCGCAGGCCGAGCTGCCGCATCGCGGCGAGCGTGACGAGCGCGACGTCGTCGTTGTAGGCGGCGAGCGCGGTCACCTCGGGATGTTCGGCGCGGAAGGAACGCAGCCGTTCCTCGGCGGCCCCGAGGTCGCCGGGAAGGACGAGGGTGGGGCAGCCAGGCAGGTCCGCGGCTTCGACGGCCCGCCGCATCAGCCGCTCGCGCAGACCGGCGAGCGCCTGGAGTTCGGGGGTGTCCGGCAGCACGGTGGCGATGTTCCGGTGGCCTTGCCCGGCGAGATACCGGACCGGCACCTCGGCCTGCGCGGAGAACGCGATGAGGGATGCCCCGGTGTCGGCGGTGATCGTGTCCGCGCGACCGGAGTCGGCCAGGTCGATCACGGCCCGCGCGGAGACGGCCTGTGCCACGTCGGAGAGATCCTGCGAGGACAGGTGGCCGTGCAGCACCAGCAGCACGTGGTGGTGCGCGGCGAGCTCGGCGTCGAGGCCCCGGATGTAGTTGCCGAGGCTGCTGCCGGTGGGGATGCCCTCGACGTTGAGCAGGACGATGCGGGACGCCCCTGTGCGCAATGCCTGCGCCGAACCGTTCGGGACGTAACCGAGTTCGCGAGCGGCCTGCCGCACCCGTTCCCGCGTCACCTCGGAGACGTGCCCGGCCGCCCCGTTCAGGACGAAGCTCACCGTCGTCTGCGAGACGCCACTGGCCCGGGCGACGTCCTTGGCCGTCGCGCGCGTGGACTTGATCACTCACTCGCTCCTTGGGGGCGGAGGCCGTGGGCGGGCCTTCCGCGTGCGGTCCGATCCGGGGCTTGTGGGGTGCGGGATGCGCTGGATACCGTACCGCAGGCAGTTGGTAATACGTTTTACCAGCCGTGGGGTTCGTGCCGCGGACCGGATTCGAGGAGAGCGCCCATGAAGCTCGACATGATCGACCCGGAGCTGCGCCGCAGCGTCGCACGGATACCGCGGCTGCCACTTCGCCAGAAGTGGGGGCGGCGCCTTGTGCGCGCCCTGACCGTCCGGCGGAGGACGGGCGGGCCGGTCGAGGGCGTCGACGTCGGCATCCTCGGTGAAGATCGGGGCCTGCGCGTGTACACACCGGTGGGCGGTGGATCGGGAGCGGCGCTGCTGTGGGTGCACGGCGGCGGGTACCTCATAGGCGATGTCGCCCAGGACGACGCCTTCTGCGCCGTGACAGCATGCGAGCTCGGCGCTGTCGTTGTCTCGACGAACTACCGCCTCGCACCTGAACATCCCTTCCCCGCTGCTCTCGACGACGTCCTGGCCGCGTGGCACCGGCTGCTGGCATCGGCCGAGGACCTCGGCATCGACCGGGAGCGTGTCGCAGCCGGAGGTTCCAGTGCCGGCGCGGGGCTGGCGGCCTGCCTGGTCCAGCGGCTGCACGACGACGGAGGGACCCAGCCGGTCGCGCAGTGGCTGTTCTCCCCGATGCTCGACGACCGCACCGCCGCGCGCCGCGAGCTCGACCCGGTACGGCACCGGGTGTGGGACAACGCCGCGAACCGGACCGGTTGGGGCGCCTACCTCGGCGCCGAGCCCGGCGGCCCCCGGGCACCCGACCACGCGGTGGCGGCCCGGCGCGCCGACCTCAGCGGTCTGCCCCCGGCCTGGATCGGCGTGGGCGACATCGACCTGTTCACCGACGAGTGCCGCACCTACGCGGAACGCCTGCGCGACGCGGGCGTGGACTGCACGTTCGACCTCGTCCCCGGTGCCCCGCACGGCTTCGAAGCGTGGGCCCCCGACACACATGTCTCCCACGGGCTGCTGGAGCGCGCCCGCACCTGGCTGGGCGCACGGCTGGTTGGCACGACCTCGCAGGTGCGCGGAGGCGAGGTCGCATGATCCGTACGTCCTTCAACGACGGCTGGCAGACCCGGACCAAGGTCAACCCCTTCGCCGAACTGGCCGGCACGCAGGCGCCCTTCCGGCCGGTGACACTGCCGCACGACGCGATGATCGAGCGGGAGCGTACGGCCCCCGGCGGCGAGGCCACGACGGAGGGCGGCGCCGGCGCCTACTTCCCCGGCGGGGTCTACGAGTACCGCAAGACCTTCGCCGTCCCCGAGGAGTACCGGGGCAAGCGGGTCCTCGTCGAGTTCGAGGGCGTGTACCGGGACGCCACAGTCCACATCAACGGGAACTACGCCGGGCAACGCCCCTTCGGGTACTCGCACTTCTTCATCGACGCCGACCGTTTTCTCCGCTTCGGCGAGGACAACGAGATCAAGGTCGAGGCACGCGCCCACCGGGATTCGCGCTGGTACACCGGCGCGGGTATCTACCGTGACACCTGGCTGCTGGTCGGAGAGGTGGTCCGGATCGCGCCCGACGGGGTCCGCGTCACCACCCCGGACATCGACGGCGGGCGGGCGGTGGTCGAGGTCGCGACGAGGGTCGAGAACGACTCGATCGCGATCCGTACGGTCGACGTCGTCACGGAGATCCGCGATGCCGACGGAAGCACCGTGGCGAGTGACGCGTCGAAGGCCACAGTGCTGCCTGGCGAGGCCGCGACGGTACGCCAACGCCTTTACGTCCGCGACCCGTTGCTCTGGAGCCCGGACGCTCCCACCCTGTATGCCGCCACCGTGACCCTGAAGGACCTGGACGCCGAGACCGTCACCTTCGGCATCCGTTCGCTGCGTCTGGACCCCGAGTACGGACTGCGGATCAACGGCCGGACGGTCAAGCTGCGCGGCGCGTGCGTCCACCACGACAACGGAGTTCTGGGCGCTGCGACCTTCGCCCGCGCCGAGGAACGACGGGTCCAACTCCTCAAGGCGGCCGGGTTCAACGCCATCCGGATGTCCCACAACCCGATGAGCAAGGCGATGCTGGACGCGTGCGATCGCCTCGGCATGCTCGTCGTGGACGAGGCGTTCGACGTGTGGACGTCCGGCAAGAGCGAGTTCGACTACAGCCTGAGCTTCCCCGAGTGGTGGGAGCGCGACATCGAGGCGATGGTCGCCAAGGACTACAACCACCCCAGCGTCGTCCTCTACTCGATCGGCAACGAGATCCCCGAGACCGGCACACCTTTCGGTGCCGCGTGGGGGCGCAGACTCGCCGAGAAGGTCCGGTCCCTGGACCCGACACGCTATGTCACCAACGCCGTCAACGGCATGCTCGCCGTCCTGTCCGAACTGGGCAGGCTGCGCGGACAGTCACCGCAGTCGACGGACGAGGACACGGACAAGGGCATCAACACCCTCATGGCCGACGCGGGGGACATGATGAACGCGATCAGCGCCTCCGGCCTCGTGACAGAGAAGACGGCCGAGTCCTTCGCCGTACTCGACGTCGCCGGCATGAACTACGCCGAGGCCCGCTACGCCCTGGACCGTGACCTGTACCCCAACCGGATCATCCTCGGCACCGAGACCTTCCCCACCCGCATCGACGGCAACTGGCGCCTGGTCGAGCAACACGGCCACGTCATCGGCGACTTCACCTGGACCGGCTGGGACTACCTGGGCGAGGTCGGCATCGGCCGCCCCCAGTACCTCACCCCGAGTGCCCCGCGACCCTCCTACACCGCCCCCTACCCCTACCTGGTCGCAGGCTGCGGCGACCTGGACATCACCGGCCACCGCCGCCCCGCCTCCTACTACCGCGAGATCGTCTTCGGCCTGCGGCACGAGCCCTACATCGTGGTCCGCCGCCCCGAACACCACGGCAGGACGTGGGCCGGGACGCCCTGGGCGTGGAGCGACACCGTCGCCACCTGGACATGGCCCGGCTTCGAAGGCGAACCGGTCACGATCGAGGTCTACGGCGACGCCGACGAGGTCGAACTCCTCGTCAACGGACGCTCGTCGGGGCGACGACTGGTGGGACGGGACCACCGTTTCCGTGCGGAGTTCGAGACGGAGTACGAGGCCGGAGAGCTCCTGGCGATCGCCTACCGGGACGGCATCGAAACCGGCCGCCACGTCGTGCGCTCCGCGACCGGTCCGGTGCGGCTGTGTGCCGAGACCGACCGCCCGGTGATCAAGACGGACGGCGGCGACCTCGCGTACGTCTCGCTCACCCTGACGGACCCGGACGGCACTCTCCACACCGCGGCCGATCGCCCGGTGCGCCTCGAAGTCTCCGGCACGGGCGTCCTGTTGGGCTTCGGAAGCGCCGACCCGTCCACCGAGGAACGCTTCGACGCCACAGAACGCCGTACCTACGAGGGCCGCGCCCTGGCCGTTCTCCGACCGACCGGCCCCGGCGAGATCCACCTCCTCGCCACCGCAGCCGACTGCGACCCGGTCGAAGTCCTGGTCGTCGCCGAACGGTAGCCAGGCCGGCGGCGCGTGCACCGTCCGTCAGGCGTCGAAGCGGCGGCGGGCGGCCTCGATGTGGCCGAAGTACTGGTGGGTCCAGCCGCACATTCCGTCGACCGTTGCGCGCAGGGCCTGCCCCGGCTCGGTGAGGGTGTACTCGACCCTCGGTGGGACCGTGGGGTACACGGTGCGCTCGACCAGGCCGTTGCGCTCCAGCATGCGCAGGTTCTGGGTGAGCATCTTGTGGCTGATGCCCTCGATCTCGTTGCGCAGCTCGCTGAAGCGCAGGGTGCGGTCACCGAGACCCTCGACGATCAGGAACGCCCACTTGTTGGCGACGTCGGAGAAGATCTCCCGGGCCAGGGAGCCCGCACGCGCCAGGTCTGCGTCCTCGGGGGAGCCCGTGAACTGCTTGGTCACCATAAGGTTCTCCAGTCACCGAAAAGTGCGTTCTTCCACGTCAGCGAACACTCTCCTATGGTCCCTGAGTAACCACAAGAGACCGAGAGCCGCTGGGGCGTCGTGGACGCGAGCCCACAGGCGGCGCTCAGGACGAGGAGAAGGCAGCATGGCCATCACTTTTGTAGACCCCAGCGGATTGCCCACGATCGATGTCTACCGGCAGGTGTCGATCGCATCCGGGTCGAGGCTGGTCTTCGTCGCCGGTCAGGTCGCCTGGGACGCCGAGGGAGTCACGATCGGCGAGGGCGACCTCGCCGCCCAGGTCGAGCAGAGCTATCTCAACATCGGCACCGCCCTGGCCGAGGTCGGTGGCTCCTTCGACCACGTGGCGAAGCTGACCTTCTACGTCGTCGACTGGACCCCCGACAAGATGACCCCGCTCCTGGAGGGGATCTCCCGGGCAGCCGCGAAGCTGGGCATCACCCCGGCCCCGCCGACCACACTGATAGGCGTTGCGGCCCTCGATGTCCCCGACCATCTGGTCGAGATCGAAGCCACCGCGGTCCTTGACTGAACAGGCGCTCCTGGGACAAACGCAGTCTCGGACCGGTCATCTAAGCGTCCGAGGGAAGCGGGTACGAGCCGGTCCGGTAGCGGCTGCGGAATTCGGCGAGCAGTTGGTCGGTCGCTTCGGCGCCGGCGCTCACGGCGGCGTGGACGTCGCGGAAGTAGTTCTCGTAGCCGGCCGGGGTGTAGAGGCACAGGGCTCGCGCGGTGGCCGGGCCTTCGTTGCGGAAGCCATGAGGGGTGCCGCGAGTCGCGGCGAGCAGATACCCCGGGCCGGCTGTCACCTCGCCGTCCCCGGTGTGGAGGGTCAACTCGCCTTCAAGCACGTAGAAGTACTCGTCGTGTCCTTCGTGTACGTGGGGCCTGGCACCGATGGTGCCCGGCGCGAGGCTGAACTCCTCGAAGGCGAAGCGTCCCTCCGTCTGCTCGCCGGTGAGTCGGAAGAAGTGCGCGACACCGGCGACGTCTATGAGCTCGCCGTCCGAGGGGTGGCGCAGGAGGGGGCGAGGCGCACCGCGGGAAGGTTTGTCGGTCATGGTGTCATTGTCGCCCGGCGATTCTCCTTGATCGCTCGCAACGTGACGGCGAGATGGTCCAGCTCTTCTGTCGATGGATCGCGTCAGCGACGCCAGGGCAGTCCCGTGGTGGCGGGACCGTTCGGATCGGTGAGGGCGGCGAGGATGGTCGCGCAGATCTCGGTGAAGGCGCGGGTCTGCTCGCTGCTGAGGTGGTCGAAGATCGCGGCGCGGACGGTGGTGACGTGTCCGGGCGCGATCCGTGCCAGGGCGGCCATGCCCTCGTCCGTCAGAACGGCGAACTGGGTACGCCTGTCGGTGGAGCAGTTCTCGCGGCGGACCCAGCCGTCCTCCTCCAGCCGGCGGGCCGCATGGGTGAGCCGCCCGCGGGAGATCGTGAGCTGCTCGGCCAGGTCCGTCATCCGAAGGCGTCGGTCGGGGGCATCGGAGAGGCGCACCATCACCGTGTAGTACAGGTGCATGATGCCCGCCGTGCTTCTCAGCTGCTGGTCGATGGTGTCTTCCAGCAGGGCGCTGGCGTTGCAGTAGGCGGCGAGGATCAGCGGGAATTGGTCGTCCTGTCGGTGCCGGGCGAAGTTGAACACCGTGTCCGCGAACGACAGCAGAAGCCCCCGTGCCTCCTCGGTAAGCCGACTGGGTCGGCAACCGCGATCGCAGGGAACAGTGCGGCCGGCAGAGCCCGCAGCCCGGTGGTCCTTGTAGCCGACGCCGTGGGCCGACGAGAAGCGTTCGTGGTCGGACATTGCCGCGCGGACGTGGTCGTAGCGGGGGAGTACCCAGGCGTCGTAGGCGGACAGCAGTACGGCGGGGTAGGGGTCGTGCAACGCATCGTCGGCGAAGAAGCCGACGTCGGAGGTGGGCAGAGGCAAGGTCGCACGCATCGACGACACTCCTTCGAGCTGCTCGGGCTACGACGGAGCTCCGGAGGCGGGAGAGGGGCTGAGCTGTCGGCACGGGGGTGTGTGCAACGAAGAGAGCGAACCTGCGTGAGTCGGTATTCACACCTGCGGTGAGCGTGAGCTCACAACCGCTCCCGTCGCGTCAAGCCCCGTGCGCGCACTTGTGTGCCACGGCGAGCCGGGCGGTCAGCGGCCTTCCGGGGTGCCGAGGAGGTAGGAGATGACGGCGGTCTGGAGGTGGCTGCGCAGCTCGTTCCAGGACAGCGGGCGGTCGGACTCCAGGAACTCGCCCTGGGTGATGCGGTGCGCGATCGTGGCGTAGACCAGGCGGAAGGCGAAGTCCAGCGCGGCCGCGGGATCCGGGTGTGCGAAGGGGATGTGGCGCAGGGCCTCGGCGAAGTTGCGGTTGCCCTCGACGCTGACGCGCGAGCCCTCGACCCGTACCGCTTCGTGCCGGGTGCCGAGCAGCAGGAAAACGCGCAACAGGGCCTCGTGCGCCCGGAAGGCGTCGGTGATCGCGCCGACCGCTTCGGCGATCGCCACGGCCGGATCGCGCAGGAGGCGCAACCGCTGCACGGACATGCGTTCCGTGATCTCGGCCTGGAGGTTCTCGGTGAAGGCGTGCTGGATGGCGAGCAGGAGTCCTTCCTTGTCGCCGAACCGGCGGTAGATGCTGCCGACCGCCATGCCGGCCCGTTCGGCGACCGCGGCCACGGTCAGCGCGTCCACGCCACCCTCTTCGAGCAGCGTGTACCCGGCCTGCATGAGGTCCTGCTGCGAACGGCGACTGCCTTCACGGAGGGCGGCGGGCCTGCGGGTGGGGGACTCGGTCATTCGCGCAGTTTATCGACCGGGCTCTTGACGTCCATGTTGCCGTTGTGTGAATCTCAATTCACTCCAACTGTGAATCCAGATTCACACGAAGTTGCGGCACGCACCGCACGGTCGAGCCGTACCCCTCTCCCATCCACCATGACCCCTCGCAACTGCGCGGGGCTGTCTCTGGAGGTGTCCGATGGCTCCGCGCTATGACATCGCCGTCGTCGGCTACGGTCCGACCGGACTCGCCGCGGCGTCCCTGCTCGGCCGGCTCGGCCACCGCGTGGTGGTCTGTGAGCGCTGGCCGGCGCTGTACGGGCTGCCCCGGCTCACCCACATCGACGACGAGACCGCACGTACGGTCCAGGCGGCGGGTGACGTCGACGAGGCGCTGCGGGACTCGTCCCCGTGCGAGTACCTGTGGGTCAACGGCAAGGGCGAGACGCTCGTGCGCATCCCGGCGAACCCCGACGGCCCGATGGGCTATCCGGATCACATCTCCATGTACCAGCCGGATGTGGAGCACGCGATGGACAAGCGGCTGCGCGGTTACGGCACGGTCGACGTCCGCCAGGGCTGGGCGGTCACCGGCCTGGACCAGGACGACGACGGCGTCACCCTCCGCCTGGGCGGCTGGAACGCCGAGACCGGCTGTGCGGACGGCCCGCGCGACGAGGTCCGGGCCCGCTATGTGATCGCCGCCGACGGCAGCCGCAGCGGGGTACGGGAGCTGCTCGGAGTGAAGCGCGAGGACCTCGGGTTCAACGAGCAGTGGGTCAACATCGACACCGAGTGGCTGCGGCCCCAGCCCCCGGAGTTCGCCTACGGCACCCAGTACTGCGACCCCGCGCGCGGGCACATGACCATCAACATCGGCAGCACCCGCCAGCGCTTCGAGTTCGCCCTGCTGCCCGGCGAGACCCGCGAGGAGATGACCACCCCGGAGACCGCCTGGCGGCTCCTGCGCGACTACCACGGCCTGGGCCCGGACGACGTGCGGATCACCCGCCAACTGGTCTACGGCTTCGAGGCGCGCATCGCCACCCGCTGGCGCACCGGCCGCGTCTTCCTCGCCGGCGACGCCGCCCACACCATGCCTCCCTACCTCGGCCAGGGCGCGTGCAGCGGGCTGCGCGACGCCACCAACCTCGCCTGGAAACTCCACCTCGTCCTCGGCGGGCAGGCGCCCGAGGCTCTCCTCGACACCTACGAGAGCGAGCGCCGCCCGCACGTCACCGCCCTCACCCACGCGGCGATCGGCCTCGGCAAGGTCGCCAATACCCACGACGCGGAGGCGGCGGCGGCCCGGGACGCGGCGTTCTTCGCGGGCAAGGTGCCTCCGCCGCCTCCGTTCCCGCCCCTTGCCCATGGAGTACTGCGCCAGGGCGCGGACGCACCGGTCGGCATCCTCACTCCGCAGGGCCGCATCCGTCTGGCCGACGGGCGCACCGGACGGTTCGACGACCTGACCGGATACGGCTTCACCCTGGTCGCCGCCGAGGACCCCGCCACTGCCCTCGGCCCGGAGCGGCTCGCGCGGCTGGAGCGCCTGGGTTGTGCCGTGGTAGCCCTCGACACGGTGGACGACCTCGACGGACGGCACCGGGAGTTCCTCCAACTGCTCGGTGCCGTCGCCTACTTGGCCCGCCCCGACTTCGTGCTGTTCGGTACGGCGACCGACCCTGCGGACCTCGCCGCGCTGGTCGACGATCTCGACGCCGCGCTCTCCGGAACGGTCGGAGCCGCCGTATGACGACCGGAGATCCTGGGGCGGGGGACGCCCTGCCTCCGCTGATCGCGGCTCAGCACAGGGCAATGCCCTTCACCCGGCTCATCGACTGTGGCATGGACCAGGCGGACGCCCGCCGGTTGCTCGCCGGCGCCGGCGTCGCACTCCCGTGGCAGGACGCGGCAGCGATACTCGCCGACACCCAACTGGAGCGTGCCCGCCTCGCGGAGACGAACGGCCACGACGTCACCGCTCGACAGGCGCGCCGATACGCAGCCGCGGCCCTGATGTTCGCGCAGATGGCATACCAGACCGACACGGCGGAGAAGCGGGAGCTCTACGCCCGGCACACGGCTGTGACCTCCGCCCTCGTACCCGACGTGGAGCGCGTGGAGATCCCGTACCGCGACGGCGTCCTGGGCGGGTGGCTGTGCCTGCCGGCCGGCCCGCCCCGCGCCACGGTGATCGTGTGGGGCGGGCTCAGCGGCTGGGGCGCGGCGTATCTGCCGGTCGCCGACGCCTACACCGCGCGCGGCCTGGCCTGTCTGCTCGCGGAAGGGCCCGGTCAGGGTCAATCACGGCTGCAGCACGGGCTGTACGTCGACGAGCGCGTCACCGACGGCTTCGCCCGCTTCGTCGACCTGGTCGAGGCCGATCCCCGCCTCGGCGGCGCCATCGGCATCCAGGGCATCAGCTTCGGCGGACTGTTCGCCGCCCATCTGGCCGCCGCCGATCCGCGCGTCGGCGCGGTGGTCGTCAACGGCGCACCGGCGGTCCCGACCGTCCCGGAATTCCGCACCGCCCGCGAGCAGATGGCCGCCGTGGTCGGCACGGACGACCTGGACCGGGTGGCCGAGGTCATGGACGGTCTGCGCTTCGACCCGGACAAGGACCGCATCCGCTGCCCGCTGCTCCTGCTGCACGGCGGTCGCGACCCGCTCGCCACCTACGAGGACCAGGAGCCCTTCCTGCACGCCGCGGACCCCGCCGCCGCGACCGTCCGCATCTGGCCCGACGGCGAGCACACCCTCTACAACCACGCGGCCGAACGCAACGCGCTCACCGGAGACTGGTTCACCGACCACCTCACCGGCCGGAGCACCCCGAAAGGTTAGGACCACCAGTGGACTTCACCGTCGAGACCGCCACCGACGCGGTGGTGGAGAGCTCCGGGAGACCAGGGACCAGCGGCTGCGGCAGGTCATGACGAGCCTGACCCGCCTTCGAGGGTTTCGCCGGCACCGGCGACTCGGGCTTCCGCGACGAGATCGAGACCGAAGAAGCCCTCGCCTGAGCCCAGTTCCTCGCGCACATGAGCACGGACGACGACCGGCCGGCCCTGATCGGGCCGGCCGCAGCGGAGGCCGAGACCGGGCTCGCCGAGTTCGCCCGCCACGCCGCGTCTTGCCTCCGCACTAGCCGGCGATGACCGTTTTCAGGTCACGCGCTGTCGGCAGGCAGCGTCGGGTAGTCGGTGTAGCCGCGGTGGTCGCCGCCGTAGAAGGTGGCCGCATCAGGGGTGTTGTAGGGGCCGCCGGCCGCGAGCCGGGCGGGCAGGTCCGGGTTGGCCAGGAACAGTGCGCCGAAGGCGATGAGGTCCGCGGTGCCGTCCTCGATGCGGGCGAGTGCGCCGGGGCCGGTGGTCTCGGGGTGGGTGAAGGGGTTGAGGATGAACGCCGTCGGCCAGTCCTTGCGCAGCCGGGCGGTCAGGTCGCGGTCCGGGCTCTCGACCAGGTGCAGGTAGGCGAGGTCCAGCCGGGCGAGTCCGGCGGTCAGGGTGGTGTAGGTCTCCAGCACGCCGGCCGGGTCGGTCTCGGCGATGTCGTTGTAGGGGTTGCCGGGGGAGATGCGGAAGCCGGTCCGGTGGCCGCCGATCGCCTCCGCGATGGCCGTGGCAACCTCGATCCCGAAGCGGGCCCGGTCCGCGGCGCCGCCTCCCCAGCCGTCGGTGCGCAAATTGGTGTTGGGGGCGAGGAACTGGTGGATGAGGTAGCCGTTCGCCCCGTGGATCTCAACGCCGTCGAAACCGGCGGCGATCGCGTTGCGCGCCGCGTCGGCGTAGTCGGCGATGGTCTGGGTGATGTCGGCCTGGTCCAGTTCCTTCGGCGTGACGTAGTCCTGGGGGCCCTGGTGGGTGAACACCTGGCCCGCCGCCGCGACGGAGGAGGGGGCGACGGGGAGGAGTCGGTCGGGCAGCAGGCTGGGGTGGCTGATCCGGCCGGTGTGCATCAGCTGCGCGAAGATCGTGCCGCCCCGGGCGTGGACGGCGTCGGTCACCTTCCGCCAGGCGTCGACCTGCTGGGCGGAGTGCAGGCCCGGGGTGTTGGTGTAGCCCTGGCCGCCCGCAGACGGCTGTATGCCCTCGGTGATGATCAGGCCGGCGCTCGCGCGCTGGGCGTAATAGGTGGCCATCAGCTCCGTCGCCGTGGCTGCGGGAGCGTCGGCGAGGCTGCGGGTCATCGGCGCCATCGCGATGCGGTTGGCGAGCGTCTTGCCGCTCAGGTCGATCGGGTCGAACGCGGTGGTCATGGCAGTTTCCTCCGAAGAATGGGTCAGGTGAAAGAGGCAGGCGGCGGCACGTTCCCTGCGGGGTGTCGGGGAACTCGTGATCGGCAAGGCCAGGGTGGGCCGCCGCTGGAAAACAGTCATAGGCGTCAGCTGCGGCCGAAGGCCGGCGCGGTGGCCACGCACGAGAGCGATGTGCTCGCCGAGGTCACCGAACGCAGGCTGCCGACCAGGAACTTGCGGACCGTCAACGCCCTGACGGACCCGACGGTCCTCGAGCCGGTGATCGCCGGTGTGACCGCGGGCTCAAAGGGGCGGCACAGTGCCGCCGGTCGGTCGCCTGTCCATGGGTGAGTGGGGTTGCCGCGTGGACAGGCGTGACCGTGGGCCTCAGGCCGTTTCGAGGAAGGGGTAGTCGGTGTAGCCCTCGGCGCCCGGCCCGTAGAACAGTTCGGGCCGCGGCTCGTTCTCCGGGTGGCCACCCTGCCAGCGGTCGACCAGGTCGGGGTTGGCGATGAGGGCCCGGCCCACGACCACGGCGTCGGCGTGGTCGGCCTCGATGTGCTGGAGCGCCTGCTCGCGGGTGGTCTGCCCCCCGAAGGGGCCGCTGTTGACGATCAGCTTGCCGTCGAAGCGCCGCCGCAGCTCCTGTACAAGGTCGCCGCCCGGCTCGGCGTGCAGTACGGAGAGGTAGGCCAGGCCCAGCGGGCGCAATTGGTCCATCAGGGTGCCGTAGGTGGCCAGGACGTCGTCCCGGTCGGTCTCGAAGACGTCCCCGAGGTCGACCTCCGGCGAGATCCGCAGCCCGACCCGCTCGGCACCGACGGCCTGCGCGACCGCCGTGACGACCTCGACAACGAAGCGGGCGCGGTTGTGCGGCGAGCCGCCGTACTCGTCGGTGCGCTGGTTGGCCGCCGGGGAGAGGAACTCCTGGAGCAGGTAACCGTTGGCGCCGTGGATTTCCACGCCGTCCGCCCCCGCCTCGATGGCCCGGCGGGCCGCGGTGACGAAGTCCTCCCGGGCTGCCTGGATCTCTGCGGTGGTCATCGCTTCCGGTACGGGGTAGGGCTGCTCGCCCTTCTCGGTGAACGTCTTGTTGTCGATGGCGATCGCGCTGGGGGCGAGGATGCGGCGGTCGCCGTTGATGTCGGGGTGGGTGCCGCGGCCGGCGTGCATGATCTGCAGGACGATGCGGCCGCCCTCGGCGTGCACCGCCTCGAACACCCGCTGCCAGCCGGCCGCCTGCTCGTCGGTGGCGATGCCCGGCTCACCGACATACCCCTGCGACGCGTGGTCGGGGTAGGTGCCCTCAGTGATGATCATTCCGACGCTTGCCCGCTGCCGGTAGTACTCGACCATCAGGTCCCCGGGAATGCCGGAGGAACCAGCCCGGACCCGGGTTATCGGTGCCATGACGATGCGGTTGGCGAGCTCGATCTTCCCGAGCGAGACGGGGGAGAAAAGAGACGGAACGGTCGAAGACGCTGAAATATCGACAGTCATGGGTTTCTTTCTTTCTGTAATACGGAGGAAAACGGGACGAAGGTCTGCACCGCAGGGGGTCCACGCCGTTCAGGCGGATGCGCGGATGCGGTCCTCTGGCAGGCGCGGGCCCGCCGACGGTGACGCGGTTCCATGACCGCGAACGGGATGTTGGGGGCGAACGCGGTGAGAGCCGCATGCCGTCGGCATCGACGCCGGTCAAGATCGGTGTCTGCAGGCCGCGTCGAGACCGACTCCCTCGTCGCGACCGGCTCCCTCCGCGCCCCCGCGAGGAGGACCGATACACGGCTTCACCTGGAACGCGCTTGCGGCGGCGGGAACAGCAATCGCAGTACTCCTCGTTCGCACCGGCCTGAGGCACTTCCGCCGGCCGATCGCCCATCGGACAGCCCGCTTCGGGAGAGCGCGGGGCTAGTTGAGCGGGACGTCCGCGACGGCCTTGAGGTGGCTGAACGTCTCGAGGGAGTACCGGCCGTGATACCGGCCCATGCCGCTTTCGCCGACGCCACCGAAAGGCAGGCCGGGCATGAGCAGCTGCATCACCGGCTGGCCCCAGGCGATGCCGCCGGAGGACGTCTCGTTCACGAGGCGCGACTTGGTGTCCTCGGAGGTGGTGAAGGCGTAGAGCGCGAGGGGCTTTTCGCGTTCGTTGATGAAGGCGATGGCGGCATCGAGGTCTTCGACTTCGACGACAGGGAGGATCGGACCGAAGATCTCCTCCTGCATGACCGGCGATGCAGGGTCGACATCGGTGAGTACGGTAGGTGCGATGTACAGGTCGTCACGGTCGTGCCGGCCTCCCACCGCCGCCCGGCCGGAGTCCAGCAGACGGGTGAGCCGGTCGAAGTGCCGCTCGTTGATGATCCGGCCGAAGTCGGGTGAGGTCTGCGGGGTGGAGCCGAACTGGGCTTCGACCGCGACACGCAGGGCGGGAACCAGTGCGGCGGCGGTGGCCGGATCGGCCAGTACGTAGTCGGGGGCTATGCACTGCTGCCCCGCGTTGCCGAACTTGGCGCCGACCAGCCGCTTCGCGGTCTCCTCCACGTCGGCGTCGGACGCCACGAAGACCGGCGACTTGCCCCCGAGTTCGAGCGTGACCGGAGTGAGGTTCTTGGCCGCCGCGGCCATGACGATCCGGCCGACCGTGCCATTGCCCGTGTAGAAGATCTGGTCGAAACGCTGAGCCAGGAGGGCCGTGGTCTCCTCGGCGCCTCCCTCGACCACGGTGAGCACATCCGCGTCGAAATACTGTCGCAGGAGGCGTGAAGCGACCGCCGAGGTGTGCACCGACATCTCGCTCGGCTTGGCCACCACGGTGTTCCCGGCGGCCAGCGCGCCGATGATGGGGTCGATGAGCAGGTGCAGCGGGAAATTCCACGGAGCGATCACCAGGACGACCCCGAGCGGGTCGTACGTGGTGTAGGCCGTGGTCGTGGGACCGAAGTGGGCGGGAACCTCCACCGGGCGAGGCTGAAGCCAGTTCTCGAGATTCGCCAGTGCCTCGTCGATGTCGGCGACGGTGAAGTCGATCTCCTGCGTTTTCGCCTCGGCGGCGTTCTTCCTCAGGTCCGCCCAGAGGGCTTCGATCAGCTCCTGCTCGTTCTCGACCAGCAGGGCCCGCAGCCGCTGCAGCTGGCTGATGCGCCAGTCCAGTCCGCGGGTGACGCCGGTGTTGAACGTCGCGCGAAGGCGGCCGACCACCTCCGCGGCCGTCTCGCTCTGGTGCGTCCTCGACTCGATCCCCTGTGTTGCGCTCATGGGACGTACTCCGTTCTTGATCCAGGCCACGCCCCGGCCGTCTTCCAGCCGGGCACAGTGGCCAGCGTGCTGGACGATCCGGCATTCACCCAGGTCACGGCTTTGCGTACGTGCGCGATGCCTACCACTGGTTGGGTCAGGAAGGTGTGCGTACGACCGTGGATACTCGAGGCATGGACGAATACCCCGACCCGGTGCACGAGCCCGCCGCCGGCGCTCTGGACCCGCGTGCCGAGCTCAGTGAGTTCCTGCGCACCCGACGCGCCCGGCTGAAGCCGGAGGACTTGGGACTGCCGGACTACGGGCGGTACCGGCGGGTACCGGGGCTGCGCCGCGAGGAGCTCGCGCAGCTGGCCGGGGTGTCCGTGGCGTACTACACGCGCCTGGAGCAGGGCAACGGGCGGCACGTGTCGCCGGAGGTCCTCGACGCCATCGCACGCGCCCTCAGGCTGAGCGACGCCGAGCACGCCCACCTCACACACCTGGCGAAGCCGAAACAGCAGAAGAAGAAGTCGGCCGGCCGCGCCCAGCAGGTGCGAGGTCCCCTGCGGACGCTGCTGGACACCATGGACGGAGTTCCGGCGATCCTCGTGGGGCGGCGCTCGGACATCCTCGTCTGGAACCGGATGGCCGCGGCGGTCTTCGGCGACTTCGCCGAGCTGCCGGCCAGGGAGCAGAACTGGGCGCGGCTGGTGTTCCTGAGGCCCGAGTACCGCGACCTGTTCGTGGACTGGGAGCACAAAGCCAGCGACGTCGTCTCTCAGCTGCGCATGGACGCCGGCTCCCATCCCGACGACCCCCGGCTGTCCGCGCTGGTGGGCGAACTCTCCGTCAAGAGCGAGGAGTTCAGGCGGCTGTGGGCCACCCACGACGTCAAGGAGAAGTGCCACGGCATCCAGCGCCTGCACCACCCGCTCGTCGGCGAACTCGACCTCCGCCTCGAGTCGTTCCACCAGGCCGACGCCCACGAGCAGATGCTCGTGACCTACCACGCCGAACCGAACTCCCCGTCGGCGGAGGCTCTGCGACTGCTGGCCAGCTGGGGCGCGGATGCGACCCGGGCGGGAACGGGCACTTCGTCGGCACGCACGGCTTCATGAACTCCCCATGGGCACCGGTAGTCGGCTGCGCGCCACGTCCGGCGTCCTTTCGCACGCCGGACGCCTCCGGGGGCGTCGGATTCAGGACGGCTCGGGTGGCGCGGGCATGCTGCGGTTGTGCAGGGGAATGACGGCGGCGCCGCTGCGCAGGTAGGTGTTCCCCTTCCGTAGCCGGCTCAGGTCGGCAGGCCTCCGGCGATGGTGCCTCCGGGATGGCGGGCGATGAAATGCACTCGCCAATCGATGACCGACATGACGCTGGACGATAGTCCACACCTGCATTCCCGGACATTGCCACGGCGGCGGCCGGACTCGGCGAGTCCCTCGTCCTGGACGGCGGGCTCGTCGTCCCGCGCGGCGGCCGGCTGGACTCCACCACCCTCCAGAGCCGCGCACGCCGCCGCGGCCCGGGAGCCTTCCAGACCGCTGAACTCCAGCCCGCCCATCTGATGGTCTTCGACATCCCGGAGGTCCGCGTCGCGGCTGCTCTCGTCCGCCTCTACGCCCTCCCCCTGACCCGCACCGTCGAACTCACGGACGATCACATTCGCCGCGACCAGGGGCATACCTACCTGACGGTCAACCACCGCCCCTTCGTGCTCCCGCCGAAGCTCGCGCGCCTCATCGACGATCAGCTGCACTACAGCCTCCGGCACAGCAAAGCGGCCTCGCCGACACCTTGAGCCACCACGGTCTTCCCGCCCCAAGACAGCCGAACGCTGGGCCACCCTTGCCGGCGGGAACCGGCCCGAATACTTGGCAGCGCGACGGGCCGCCCCGCAGAGTTGGGCGGTTGAGCAGGGCATTGTTGCGAGTCCGCGCTATTGGGGGATGGTGACCAGAATGCGGCCGTGGCCACCGCCGGCGTCGACGTGGTCGTGGGCCTTGGCGATGTCGTCCAGCGGGTAACGGTTGCCGACGGGGACGGTGAGGGCGCCGACGGCGGCGGCGGAGGTGAGGTCGCGGGCGGCCTGGCGCTTGGCCTCGGCGGGGAAGTCGTCGCTGCCGAGCAGCCGCAGGGTGACGTTGTTGAACAGCAGGGGCCAGAAGGGGATCTCGGTGCGGTCCGCGCGGGTGGCATAGGCGGCGATGACGGCCCCCTGGGCGGCGACGGCGTTGTCGAGATCGGCGTTGTCGGACAGCGCGACCTCGATGATCCGGTCGACGCCCCGCGGCGCGTACGAGCGGATGGCAGCGGCGGGCTCGCCGGTGTCCAGGGCGATGGCGTGGGCGACGGCCGGGTCGACGCGGTCGAGGTCCGCGGTTCGGCGGACGGTGGCGATCACGGTGGCGCCGGCCCAGTGTGCGAGCTGGGCGGCCAGGGAGCCGACGCCGCCGAGAACTCCGTGGACCAGGACCAGTTGGCCGTCGACCGGGCCGTCGGAGAAGACGGTGCGGTGGGCGGTGATGCCGGGGATTCCGAGGCTCGCGCCCAGCTCGTCACCGAGGTGGTCGGGCAGGGGTGCGGCCTGGTGGTCGGGTACGACGGTGTACTGGGCGGCCGTGCCGAAGGGGCGGTAGGACTGGGCGCCGTATACCCAGACCCGTTGTCCGACGCGGTGGACTTCGACTCCGGCGCCCACCGCGTCGATGACTCCGGCAGCGTCGCTGTGCGGGATCACCCGCGGGAAGGGCATGGACGAGCCGAGCCAGCCGCGCCGCTTCTTGGTGTCGCCGGGGTTGACGCCCGAGACGGTGACGCGGACGCGGACCTCGCCGGGGCCGGGGACGGGATCAGGGAGTTCACCGACCTGCAGGACATCGCCGGCTGGTCCCTGGTCGTCGTACCAGGATGCAAGCATGGGGGTACCTCCGTGGACAGTCAGTTCGCGGGAGCGGTGGGCGCATGCGGATCGCTGTCGGTGCATGCGGTGTCGAATGCGGGCGGCGCCTCCCCGAGGGTTTCGCGGAGCCAGGTCCGTTCGGCGCGACTGGTGGCGCGGGCGGTGAGCAGCATGCCCCGCCGGTAGGGGTCGGCTACCTCCTCGGCACGCAGGGGGCGCTCGTTGTCGTAGAAGAAGCTCGCCGGTTCTTCCAGGAACTCCAGCCGTCTGCGCAGCACCGCGTGCCGCTCGGCCACGTCGGGCAGGTGGGAGAGGAATGCCAGGACGACGTAGAACCGGGTGAAGTCGGTGATCTCGTGGTCGGCGGGCTTGCGCAGACGCTGAAGCATGTCGGCCCGCCCGGCCGAGGTCAGGCTGAGCACGTACCGGGCCGCCCCCGCGGCCGGGTCGGCGCGCCGCTCGATCAGACCCGCCCTGGTCAGGCGATTGATCGCCGGATACAGGCTGCCGTCACTGACCGGCCGCGTATAACCGGTCAGTTGAGAGACGCGGCGGCGCAGCTCGTGTCCGGGCAGGGGGCCATCGGCGAGGAAGCCGAGTATCGCGAGTTCCAGCATGAGGCCATCCTGACACAGACACATCGAATCGATGCACACATCGATTCGATGTTACGCTCACAGGTACCCGCCCAAACGTCTCCGGAGAGGCACAGCAAGATGCCATCGCAGTCCACCGAGTCAGTGATGAAGCGTTTCGTCGAGTTCATCAACACGGGCAACGAGGATCTCGCCCGCGAGGTCATTTCTCCGGACGCGGTGTTCCACGCACCCAGTCACCCGGAACCACTGCGGGGGCCCGATGGGTACATGGAAGTCATCGGGATGATGCGGGGCGCCTTCCCCGACGTCCAGTGGACGCTGGAGGAGACGGTCACCGAAGGCGACACCGTGGCCGCGCGGTTCACCATGCGGGGAACCCACGACGGTGAATTCCTCGGGATCCCGGCGAGCGGCAACAAGATCTCGGTGCAGGCCATGAACTTCTACTACCTGGCCGACGGCCGGATCGTCGGTGAACGGGGCCAGCCCGATCTCCTCGGAGTTATGCAGCAGATCGGTGCCGTACCGGCGCCGTGAACCTCGTAGCGCCGAGTGAGCCTTCTGCGGGCGGCAAATCGCTGCAGTAGCGCTTCGGCAAGATTGCCTTGCAGGCAACGCTCAGCCGCTCCACGACCGCTCCTACGGGTTTTCGCACCGGCTCGGCAACTGGGGTGGCCAGCGATCGTCGTTGTCCTCCTCGACGGCAGCCCGGCCAGCAGGCGTACGACCAGTTCGAACACCTCCCTCGTGCCCATGTGGTTGACGTGGGTGGGTGAGAGGAGAGGCGGCGCAAGCACGGCTGTCGAACGTAGGGGTCGCTCCGATCAGCGGGGGTTGAAGAGAGCGGAGGAGTTGGCCGGCCGAGCCGGCCGCTCGGCGACCCCTCCGCTCCGCCACGACGGTTCGTGATGTTCTGGCGGCGCGGTCGGCGCCTGATCTCCTGGGCGTGAGATGGAATCCGGCCCGTCACCCAGGGTCGGCGAGTTCCCTTGAATCGCTGCGGTCGGTTTGCGGTGCCCGGGGTCTGGCGCTGGCGACTGGAACCGGGCGAGGAATACCCCAGCCACCCCCACCAGGCCGGAGTGGTGGAGACCGTCAGTGTCACCTCCGGCCGGATGGCCCTGGTCGTCGACGGCACGGAGCACGCCCGGGTCCGGCGTCGACGAGCTGAGCGGCGCCGCCCGCGTCACAGGGACGCCGTAACCGCAGACAGCAGGCGCCACAGCCGGGTGCGGGGCGTGGGGTCGGGGATGGCCCGGTCGGTGAGGAAGGCGAACGCGACACCGGATTCCGGGTGGGCGAAGGCCAGGTGTCCGCCGAGGCCGTCGTGGCCGAACGAGCCGTTGCCGAGCATGGGCTGTCGTGGGGACGAGAGCCCGAAGACGGTGCCGAAGCGGGTCGGTTGGTCCACCAGGACCTCGTCGGGCCCGTGGACCTGCGGTCGGCGGACGCGGTTCACGGAGATGGGGGAGACGACGGGCAGCGGACCGTTCACCACGGTGGAGTACAGCCGGGCCAGTGACCTGGCGTCGAAGACGCCACGCAGTCCCGGTCGACCTGGAGACCGACGCCAACGAAGGCATCCTGGATGCGGCCGAGAACTGCCGGCGGAATGGCGGAACCGATCAATATCGGCCGTCCGGTCATTCATGGAGTGGTGGATTCCGTTCCACTTTCCTTGTTTTCCTGCGCGGTACCGGTCGTTGCGTCGTAAAACATTCTTATTTCTCCGCTATTTTTGGTCAACTCTCCCATGCGTTCTTGGGAACCCCGAAAGACGTCGTTACGATCAATGGGAGCGCGACGGGGTCGGCCTGGCGCGCCGAATTTTCGAGGGAGAGAAAATGCGCGAGTCAAATGACGAGCAGAAGATCCTCGAGGAGATTGAGGACCTCGACTCCCTGGAGGTTCTGGAGGCGGAGGACCTCGACGACAGTGTCGCGTTCCACGCGTTCCGCTTCCGTTCCTAGCGCCAACGCCACTCAGGCGTGATGCCGGTGGGCGGGCCGGGCGTCCGGCCCGCCCACCGGCGCGGTGACGTGTTGCGTACAGCGCCCGGCGTGTTCTGTCAGAAAGGTTTCACGGCCCCGGTGGGAATTTATTTTCAGTTGTTCCAGCATCGACGTTTCGCTGGACTCTGTTCCGGTCAGATTGTTTCCCTCATTGGTGACGCGTTTTTTCCCATCATTGTTGTCGTGGCCGCGGCCAAGGCAGGAACACCCGCGGAGACCATCGGCGCGGTGTTCGCCGCGCGTTTCATCGCGCTGGGCGGTGTTGTCCTCTTCAGCGGTGCTCTCCTGGACCGATTCGACCCGGTGCGGGCCGCAGTCGCCGCGGACTCCACGCGCGTCGTCGCCCTCGCTGCACTCGCCTTTCTGTGGGACGGGCGGCTGGACGCCGTCGTTGTGGCCGTGGCCGTAGTCGTCGGCCTGTGCGAGGCGGTGAGCGAGCCCGCACTGCTGGTCATCGCGCCGCGTGTCCTCGACGAGACGGGACGGACGGCCGGAACCGGGCCCACCGAAGCTGCCGTGCCCGCCGACGACACCGAGGACGCCGAGGTCACCGCCGCCTACGGACTCCTGGAAGGCCTGCGCAACCTCTCGGGTATGGTCGGCCCGGCTTTGGCGGCTGCAGTGGTCGCCGGGCTCGGCTCGTCCGCCGGCGCCGTCCTCGCCGCGGCCACCTTCGGACTGTCCGCCGTCGCCACGCGCTGGGCGGGCGCGCACCTGGTCGCGGGTTCCCGGTCCGGTGTTCCGGCGCGGAAGCCGGACCCCACGCAGGATGAGCCGCAGACGTCCCGATCCGACGGAGACGGTCCTGGCGAGGAGGAGCCCTCCCTCCTGCGCTCCGCCCTGCGTGGGCTGACCGTACTGTGGGGTATCCCCTGGCTGCGCAGTGTGCAACTCCTCGCCGTCGTCCATGTGGTCTTCGCCGTCGGCCCGTGGATGGTCGCGCTGCCCGTCTTCCTGGTCGAGCGCGGTCACAGCGCCACCCTCTACGGATTCGTCCTGGGCGCCTTCGCCATCGGCAATGCCGTAGGAGCCCTGGTCGGCGGCAGGATCGGCGGCCCGCGCCGAGGCCTGTACGCACTCGCCCTGCTTGCCCTGTACGGCCTGACCGTGCTGGCGCCCGTGGCGAGCGGCTCGCTCGTACTGCTGACCGCCGCCTTCGTCGCGGGCGGTATCGGTCAGCAGGCCTTCGACGTGGCCAAGATGACGGGACTGCGCAGGGACGTACCGCAGGAACTGCACGGCCGCGCCTTCTCGGCGGACTTCTTCTTCTCCTTCGCCTCCCTGCCGCTCGGCCAGCTCCTCGGCGCCGCCCTGCTCCGCTTCGCCGACCCCCGCACCATCATGCTGTGGGGTGGCGCCCTCGTACTGGTCTCGACCGCCGCGGTGACCCTGCGCGCGGACGTCCGTCGCTTCTCCTCCGCGCCGGCCGGCGCATCCGTTCCGGCTGTGCCGACACCTCTCGTGGAACGGTGATCGGATGCCGGTGGACGTCGATCTCTTCGAAGAACACGGCGAGGTCGCGGCGCTCTGGCCGGACCGTCCCTACCACGGTCGTACGGTCGTTTGCTTCGACCGCCATCTCGACCTCAAGCCCCTGGCGCCTGGCGGCGAGAAGGCGCTGCGTGCCACCACGGACGGGAACGTCTCCCCGGCCGAACTGGTGCGCAGGCTCCCGGTCCGCGGGGTGCCCGGTGCCTTCGGCCTCGACGACTTCTGGTCCGCCGCCGCAGTCGTCGCCGGCCTCACCGACCTGGTGTGGGTGCCCAGTTGGCGGTCGTACGCGGGCTGGCAGGCGCACGCGGTGGATTCCGTGTCGCTCATCCGGACCGGTGGAACACCGACCGAACCCAGGACCGATGGGTGTTGCCTGACAGTCACCCTGTGCGGCGTCCGGCTGGCCGTCGTGCCGCCCGATCTCCTCTCCCGGCACCTGGACCGGCATGTGCACATGGACGTCGTGACGGACATCGACCTGGACTGGCTGGTCGATGAGCACGGCAGGTTCGAGCACACCGCACAGGACCTGGCCGGACTCGTCGGCGTCTGCGGCGGCGCACTGGCCGCGATGACCTGGTCGACCCGGTCCGGTTTCCTGCCCGCCGAGTACCGCACCGTGGGAACGGACGTCGCCGCCAGGCTCGGGCTGCGCGCGCGGGAGTCCTCCTTCCTGCCCACCACGCCCTGGCCGGAGGACCTGATGCTGCACGTCCACCGGGGCACCGCGGTCCCCGGACCCGGCCCGGCGGATAAGGAGGGGGGACCGGAGCAGGGCATCGCCGTCGCCCTGCACGGCCTGGCCCAGGCAGGTCTCAGTCCCGGCCGGGCAGAGGAGTGCTTCGAGCGCGCCGCCGGGTACGGCTACCGCTCCAGTTGGCTCGCCTACAAGATCGGCGCCGCCCGATACGCCCTCGGCGACCACCGCACGGCACGTGAGTACTTGAGGGAGGCCGTCCGCCTCGACCCGGAGGACACGCTCGGCGCACATGCCCGGATCATGGGCGCCCGAGCCACCCTGCGCCTGGAGGGACCGGCCGCCGCCCTGTCTGAATTCCGGGCCCTCGGGGCCGAGTTGCCGCTTCGCAGAGGGGTCTGGAAGACGGTACGGGTACTGGCCTCGGCCGAGGGGGACACGGACACGAGACGGGCCGCCGAGGGACAACTGCGGCTGCTGGACCGGCTGACCGGGCCCGGCGCCGCCGAACCGGATGCGGAGGGCGTGTGATCGACGTACTGCTCGTCATGCCGCCCGTGAGCGAAGCCGTGCAGTTTCCCTACCTGGCGCTGCCCCAGCTGACCGCCGCCTGGACCGCCCGGGGCCACACGGTGCGCGCCCTCGACCTCAACCTGGAGTACCGCGACGAGGTGCTGGTGCGCCGCGGGCCCTTTCGGGAGCGGCCGGACGACGCACCCGCGTCGACCACAGGGGACATCTACCGCAGCGTCAGCGAGCGCTACCGGTCGGATCACGGCACCCTGCTGCTCAGCACCGCCCGGGACCGCTCATCGGGTTTTGCCCAGGAGACGGCCATCCAGGCGAGCGGTCGCTATGTGGCCCAGCAGGCCGCCCGGGACGGCTGGACCATTTCCGGGACGCCCCGGCTCGGACAGCTCGACAAGCTGGTCGAGGCGGCCCGCGACACCTGGTCGGCGCGCTGGTGCACCAGCCGGCTGGAGGCAGTGCTCGATGAGGAGCGGCCGCAGGTCCTGGCCTTCTCCGTCCCCTTCTTCAGCCAAGTGGTCCCCACTCTGGTCCTGACTGGCCTGCTGAAAGTGCGCCGGCCGGACCTGAGGATCGCGCTCGGCGGACCGACCGTACAGATGTGGGCGGCCCTTCTGCAGCGCCGGACCGAAGCGGCCCGCTCCGTGGACCACTGGTGTCTCGGCCATGGCGAGGACTTCCTCACGGACATCGTGCCGCCCGGGCCCGGCAGCGCGGCGGAATCGGCCCGGGAACGGGGCCGACTGCCCGATCGGGCAGCGGACGGCCTGCGCGACGCCTTCGTGCTGAACGACCAGCAGATGCCGGACTTCGGCCAGTTCGACTTCGCCGATTACAGCAACCAGGCCCACCAGTTCCCTTACCGCCTCACCGTCGGCTGCTACTGGGGCAGATGCACTTTCTGCTCGTACGGCAACCGCTACCGCGATGCCCGGGCCTTCCAGCAGATCCATCCCGACATCGCCGCCGGCCACCTGATCGCGCTCTCCGCTCGACTGGGCATCACCGATGTGGCGGTGGCCGACGAGAACACGGGGCTACGGCACCTGCTGCGGGTCATGGAGGCGGCACGCCGACGGGGCGCCGAGCTGACCTTCCGGGCCCGGGCGCGGTTGGAGCCGGAGCTCGCCGACCCCGCCTTCTGCCGCCGCCTGCGGGAGGCGGGTTGTGTGCAGCTCTCGACGGGATTCGAGACCGCCCGCCAGGAGATCCTCGACTCACTGGGCAAGGGGCAGGACGCGGCTCACGCGGAACGAGCCGTACTGAACCTCACCCGCGCAGGCATCGTCACCAACCTGTCCTTCATGGACGGCTACGACCATCCCCACGCCGCCGACGGCTACCGCGACACCGTCGGTGTGATCCAGCGTCACCCGGCGGAGCTGGGCCTGGACACCATGCAGCTGCTGGTGGCCGAACCCGGGAGTTACCTCTGGGCGAACCGGGAGCGCCCCGACGACGAGCCCCTGGTGACCAACGAAGGACTGGCGTTCGCCGCCGGAAGGGTGGGTGGAGCGGTCATCGACGACACCGCGACCGCGGCTGCCAGACAGCGCCTGCTGCGGATGACCGTCGAGGCGGTCCCGGACGCCGAGCGGGCCGGTCGGCCGGACCTGCCGCGACGCACCGGCGGACCGCCGTCCGAGGACCGGCCCGCCGACCGTCGGCCCGCCCCGGGGCCGCCGCCGCCCGCCCGTCCGCGCTTCGCGGTCGCTCTGGAGCAGGTGGGCGGCCGCTGGTTCCTGGCGGATGTGGCCTGGCCGCGGATGGCGGTGGTCCCGCCCTCCTTGGCCCCCGACCGGGACGGCCGGTTCACGGCCGACGACCCGGCCGCCCACCACTGGCTGCACCGCATGCTCGACAAGCGCCTGCTGGTGCCGGATCCACCGGCACCCGATGACCCCGAAGGGAGGAGTGTGTGATGGAGAAACTCGGACTCGGACTGGGGATGGACCTGGTCTGGGGGGAGCGGATCGGCTTCGACAAGACCGGCTCCGGCCGTCCGACCGACCAAGTGGCCACCTTCCTCCAGCAGAACGCCCACGCCTATGACTACATGTTCGTCGCGTTCCAGCCCATCGACTACGGCCCGCTCGCCCCCGAGCGTTACGTCCCGGCGTACGACCGGCTCTTCGAGTTGTTCGGCGCACAGCGACCCCGCGCCTTCCACCACACCCTGCTCAACACCGGAAGCCCGGAGCATTACGAGCGGGCCGCGATCGCGCACTTCACCAACGCGCTGATCGACCGCTACGGATTCCGCTGGGTCATCGAGGACCTGGGCATCTGGTCCCTGGCCGGCCGCAGTCTGCCCTACCCCATGCCGCCGGTGCTCACTACGGAGGGCCTGCGGCGCTGTGTGACCGGCGTCGCCGACTGGGTGCGGCGGCTTCGCGCCCCGTTGTCCGTGGAGTTCCCCGGCTTCACCGAAGGAGGCAGCTTCCTCGTCGGCGAGCTGGACGCCTTCGCCTTCTACGACACGGTGATCCGCGAGACCGGTGCCCTGGCGACCATCGACATCGGTCACATCCTCGCCTACCAGTGGCTGATGGGACGCACGGGGGAGCGGATGTTCGAAGGGCTGGAGGCTCTGCCTCTGGACCGCTGCCACGAGGTCCATCTGTCCGGCTGCCAGATCGTCGACGGCCGCTTCCGCGACCTGCACCACGGCGTGCTGCTCGACGAACAGCTCACCCTGCTCGAGCATCTGCTGCCGCTGATGCCGAACCTGGCCGGAGTCACCTACGAGGACCCCAAGTTCACCGCCGAGGGAGAGCTGGTGCCCAAGTCGCGGCCCAACGCGGAGCGGCTGTTCACTCTCGTCCGTTCCTGGAAGGAGGACGGCGCCCGTGCCGCATGACGCCCTCAGGCACGACCGCATCCTGCAGGTGTTGGACCGCCTGCTGTACGACAAGGACTTCCGCACCGCGTTCGCCGAGGAGGGCCCCGCCGGGGACCGCGTCGCGCTCGACGAGGACATCCTCGACGCGTTCGGGCGGGTGGACGTGCATGAACTGGCACTCGTAGGACGCAACATCCGCTCCGAGGTGGTATCCGGCGGTACTGGCACGGGGCCCGGGCTCAAAGGGTCCTTCCCCCGGACGCTGGACGCGCTGCGAGAAGGGCGCGGCGTCCCGGTCAACCAGGTGGCCGAGGTATTCATCGCCTCGCCTGCTTTCCAGCGGTTCCGTGACGTCCCCTTCTCGCCGAGGGGCCGGGGGGCGACGCTGCCCGAGTGCTTCCACCTGTTCATGGCCGCGCGGCCGGAGCTCCTCGATCCGTCCGGCGAACTGGAGCCGCTCGTCCACTCCGAGGCCGCCGCAGCCGTCACCCGCGCGGTTGCCACCGGCGCCCACGCGACGTTCGACGTGGAGCTGCGTGACACGGCGTTCCACGGGGGAGTGCTGTGCGGGTTCCGGGAGTACGCCGAGGCACGCGCCGAGTGGCAGCTGAAACCGACGATGTTTCTGGCCGGAGCCGGGCGCTGCGTGATCGGTCCGGCCCGCCGCCCGCTGTTCGACGCCCTGACCACCCTCCTCGACGGCCGGCCCGACGCGCTCACGCCGTCCGTCCGGGCGTCACTGGAGGCCCGCCTGAGCTCATGGGGGCTGCGATGAACGAATCGACGCCGATCGCCGCCGTGACAGAGGCCCGGCAGCCCGACGAGATCGACCGGTTCGACCCGGAGCGCTTCTACCGCGACCACTGGCGCCGCCGCCCCTTCGTGCTGCGCGGCTGCGGCGGGAACCTCCTCGCCCCGGCCCTGGAGTGGTCCGACATCGCGGAGCTGGAGGCCCGGCTGGACGGCGACGTCTCGGAGGCCGGTGTGCATCGGCGGCCCGACGGCACGGTGCTCTTCGTCAACCAGGCCCAGCACACCATGCCCGAACTGGCCGAAGCCTGCGCACGATTGGCGGACCTGATGGGCTGGGACGAGTGCACGGCCGACCTGTCCGTCACCCGCGGCAGCGGTGCGGGGATCGGCTGCCACTTCGACCACAGTGACAACTTCGTCGTCCAGCAACAGGGTTCGAAGAGCTGGCTGGTCGGTCTTCCGGAACACACCGGCCGCGAGCGGCAGCGTAAACGCATGCTGGAGACCAAGGGGTTTGTCCCCTCCGGACGGTTCCCGGTGCCTCCCTGGCAGGTGGTGCTGCATCCCGGCGATGTCCTCTACCTGCCGCTGTTCGCCCCGCACGAGGGTGTCGAGGATCCGGACGGCTCGTCGGAGGGCTCCGTCAGCGTCTCCTTCTCGTACAACGCGCGCAGTGCGCTGGGCAGCCACCTCAAACCGCTGCTGCGCGCGCTGGCCGCGGAAGACGCCTGGTGGGAACCGCTGCCCCTGAACGGACCCGACCCGGATCGACTCGAGGAGGCACTGCTGCGGGCACTGCGCACCGCGGCCCGTTCCGTGAAGGGGGAGACATGAGGCTGAAGGAACTCGCGACCGACAGGTCCGCTGAAGGACTGCCCGACCTCGCGCTGATCGTCCTCGCCGAAGACGCCGAGGCTGTGGCCGCCAACGAACAGCTGCACCGGGTCGTCGCCCGGCAGTACCTCGTACGGCTGCTGCGCGGGATAAAGCGACTGCGCGAGGATCATCCTGACGCATCCCCACTGGTCCGGATGCTGGAGCTGGTCGACAACTGGGACGTCGACCAGGCCCTGGGCTGGGCCGTCCGACCCGATGTCACGGGCTGGACGTGGCGCAGCACCATGTCCGACGCGGACCCCGGTGAACTGCTCGACCAACTGGGCCGGTGCCTGGCCGCGGAACAGCCAAAGGTATCCGTCCACCTCGGCCCCGGGCGCACCGCAGCCCCGGTGATCACCACGGACGCCGGCGCCCGCTCCGCCCAGTTGTTCGCCTGGGCCTGCGAGGGTGACGAGGACCCGCTCGACTTCACCACCGAGCGGGCCCGAGCCTTCGCCGCGAGGGTGCAGGACGGAGCGGACGCCCTGGCTGCCGTGTGGCCCGAGGGCCGGGACATGGTCGCCATCGACATCCAGGCGTTCGCGGCACTCGGCAACCACCGCGGGCTGCGGCCGCTGAACTTCAGCATCCACGGTCTGCGCGGTCTGGTGTTGACCAGCGAGCGGCCCGCCTACATGCTCGCCCAAACGCTGGTCCACGAGGCCACCCACCAGCGCTTCAGCGGGGTCCTCGACTGCGTGGCGGTGGTGAGCAATCCGCAGGCCACACACCATTCGCCGTTCGTCGACGCGGAACGGCCGCTCGGGCACATCCTGCACGGGATCCTGTCCTTCATCAACGACGTCCGTGCCGCTGACCGCCATCTGGCGACCGAATCCGATCCGGTCGAACGAGCCCGTCTGGAGCGGTACTGCGCCCTGAAGACCGATCAGCTGCGCGTCGCCGAGAAGAATCTGCTCGAAGTGGCGGAGCCGACCGAGCACGGCGCCCGGCTCATCACGGGGTGCAGGGAAGCGATCAGCCGTCTGAACCATGCCTGACGGCACACCCCGTCGGCCCGCCTCCACACTCGACGCCGGGGAACAGGCCCTGCGCGAGGCACTTGACATGGCCCGCACCCGGCTCGGCCCCCGGGCACGGATCGTCCGGGACGAACCGGATGGGTTGTGCCGGGTGCGCATCACCCTCGGGCCCGCGCAGCACGGCGACACGCCGCAGTGGGGCGTCGCCGCTTACGACCGTACGTATCTGACGGACGAACTGCCCCTCGGCGTCAGGCAGTTGCTCGATGACCGTGCCTTGGTGGCTCGACGTCGCCCGCTGTCCGGACCGGTGTCGGGACCGACGCTGCTCACTCCGTCGGTGGCCGGGGTGCTGGTGCACGAGTGCTTCGGGCACACCAGCGAGGCCGACAACTACCTCGTCCACCGCAAGGCGCTCGGCCTGGAGCTCGGCGACGTGTGGACCCGGGCCCGGCTGACGGTACGGGACCGCCCGACGGCGCATCCCTACGCGGGCAGCTATGTCCGTGACGACGAGGGCACCACGCCCCGTACCGTCCCGCTAGTGCGTGACGGTCGCTGGACCGGGCTGCTCACCGACCGCGACACCCGCGCGCTGAGCTCGGGCCGCAGCACCGGTCACGGCAGGGGAGCGCCCGGAGCGATGGCGCCTCGGTGCAGCGTGCTCGAGGTGGATCCGGGAACACAGTCCGAAGCCGAGCTGCTCGGCGGGATCGGTGACGGCTGGGTCCTGGGCACCGCGATCGGCGGATTCTCCGTGCGCGAGCACCTGATCATCGAGGCACTGTGGGCGCGCCGAGTACGGGCAGGGCGCCCGACGGCGGAAGTCGTCGGGCCGGTGGCCGTCTGCGCGCCCAAGGCGGCGCTCGCCCGGCAGATCACGGCCGTGGGCCGCGAGGTACGGGTGCACAGCTCCCCGTACGCCTGCGTCAAGGACGGCCACGAGGTCGGCTCGACCTTGATCAGCCCCTCCTTGCTGCTGGGCCGTTGCATCCTCCGGCCGCTCGGGCAGGTGGAGCGTCTGGTCGCCCGGACGTCCCGCCCCGCGCACTGAAAGGCCCGTCTCGCAGGTCATTCGCATGCCGGATCGGGCTCCTGTGTTGCTCACCCACGAGGAAAGGGAAGCCGGCGCAAGAGTTCCCTGATCGACACGGACGAGATCAGCCACGAGGCCGACATCGTTTGGCCGGAAGACATCGACGACCTCGACAACGTCCGACAGAGCATCAACCGCCTACCCACCGCAAGGTCGGTCGCGCGATCCTCGGCCCCCACGACCGCGACAGTGAACCCGACGGCCCTGTACGCCGAAAGTGCCCCAGCCGAAGCCGTCGGCCCCCGCACCCTCGAATCCCGCGTCAAGGGTTGATTGCAAGGCCAACGTCCGAGGTGGCCCGATGAGTTGGGATGACGGGCGGGGTTTCGTGCGGGGCAGATTCAGACGGCGGTCCTGGGCGGGAGCGGACTCGGAGGAGCCGCTGACACCCGCTGGAAGCGATCGAGCTGGACGCCTTCCAGCGTCGGCACGAGCACGGCACGTAGCCAGTATCCCAACGGCGTAGGCACTTCCGCATACGCCCAGGCGTTCCGCCGTGCGGCGAACAAGGCGAACGACCCCTCATCGTGGCCTACGGCATCGGCAGCTCCAAGGAAACCGACCGCAAAACTGGTCCTGCCGGGCAACCCGCACGGATGCGCAGCGCTTCGCTGAGTGTCGTCGCCAGCCACAAGGCCCTGCCCGCCGACCGGCAGGACATCCAAGCGGCGCTGAACACCTCCACTGGCAACGAACATCACCGCCCACACCGCCGATGAACGCTGCTGTGAAGTAGCGCACCGGAACCAGTCGCCCTGGGGACGGCCACGGACGTGGACGCGGCGGTACGGGCCACCGCCGAGGCGTTCGAGACCTGGTAGCCATCGAGACCGGTGACACGTGGTACCCCTTCGGAACCGGGTTCGCCGAGTCGCTGGTCGCCTTCGCCTCCCGGCGCTGGGATTGGGACGAGGCAGGAGTCGACCGCGGTGTGATGTCGAGAACGCCGTTGGACGCATCGTTCGCCGATGAGCGGCAGGATGCGGTGTGTTCCGTAAGGACGATGACCCGGCGGGCGCGGTGAACCAGGTCCACCGCGCCCGTCCACGCCCTTGACCGTCTCACCGGGGGATCTTCCTGCGATGGCAGGACGGCGACCGTCTTCTTTCCCGTGTTGATGAGGTCCGGGTCGACTTCGCTCTCATGCGGGTACGGGCCGCAGTGGCCAGGATGCCGTTCTCCGAGTGCAGGACCACGTGCACGTCCGGCGGCGGGGGCTGCCATCCGGTTGCCGGTGGTTGCACGTCGCCTGGGCTCAACTCGCCCGGTTCCACGAGCTTTTCGACCTATCGGCCGTGGCGGCGAGTGGGTTGAGGTTGGCGGCCGACCTGTGCTGGACAGGGTTGCCGTGGCGGCCACCGCGCCAGGCCCGTACGAGGGCGAAGTCGGTGGTGATCCCGTGCTCCAGGACGTCACCTCACGGCGGATCCGCCCCGGGTTCGGCGTGAGCAGGGGTCAGAACGCTCCGGGCGTACGACCGAGGGTTCCGTCGGGGTCGCCGGGGTCGGTGCCCTTGACCTGGCCGAAGTAGAGCTCGACCTGGGAGCGGAAGCGCTCGACGGCGGCGCGGTCGCTCATGAACTTCGCGAAGGCGGCGGGGTCGGTGTTCTTGTACGAGGCCAGGGGTTTGAGGCCGGCCGGCGGGGCGACGTCGGTGCGGACGGACCAGGTCCAGGTGGCGATGGCGTTCTTCTGTACGGCCTGGGAGTCGAGCCAGCTGAGGAAGAGTTTGGCGCCGGCCTTGTGGGGTGCGTTCTTGAAGATGGTGCCGCGCTGGGCCCAGGAGTTGAAGTGCTCGGAGTCGGAGAAGACCTGGGTGCCGTTCGGGCGGGTGTCTCCGCCGACGGCGATGGAGGCGAGGTAGTCGCCGCTCGCCACTGCGGCGGCCGATCCCGGGACGCCACGGATCAACTTGGGGTTCTGCTTGGTCAGTTGGGCCAGGTAGTTCCAGCCGTACTTGTCGACGATCTGCTTGTAGCCGAAGAGCACGGCGTCGTCGTCGTTGGGGTAGGTCAGGATCAGCTTGTTCTTGAAGGCCGGCTTGAGGAGGTTGGTGGCCTTGAAGTCGCTTGCCTTCGTGGGGAGTTGCCGGGTGTTGACCAAGTAGGAGAAGGCGCCGTAGAAGACGCCGGTGTAGTAGCCGTCCTTGTCCTTGGCGTTGGGGAAGACCTTGTTCCAGCCGACGGGCTTGTACTTGAGCAGGTCGCCCTGCTTCTTCCAGCGGTCGAAGTCCTGGGTGGTCTGGAGGATCGCGGCGTCGGCGACGAGGTGGCCGGTGGCGAGCTGGTTGTCGATGCGGGCGTCGTGGTACTTGCTCAGGTCGGTGACCAGGTGCAGTCGGATGTCCGGGAACTGCTGGTGGAACGCGGCGGCCAGGCTGTCCCACTGGCCGGGGGCGTCGCCGCCCATGTAGACGGTGACCTTGCCGCCCTCGGCCACTGCCGACTTGTGGAGCGCGTTGAGCTGGTCCTGCTCGCTCGCGGTGGTGGGTCGGCGCGTGGTTGTGTCGGCCATGGCGGTCGTGGTGACCGCGGTGAGGGCCAGGGCGGTGGCGATGGCCGCGCCGATCAGCTTGTTCCGGTTCTGCATGGCGGTGTGCTGCCTTTCCTGTGCAGGCAATCGTTTGATGTTTCAAACGTTGCGATGTGCAGCACGCTACGCGCGTTTGTTTGAAGATTCAAACAGCGATCGGTAGGATGTGATCATGCCCACTACGCCACGCTGGCTGGACGCCGAGGAGCGGCGAGCCTGGCTCGCCTACGTCGAGTTCTCCACTCACCTGTCCGACCACCTGAACCGCCAGCTGCGGCGCGACGCGGGGCTGACGCACGCCGACTACACCCTGCTCGCGCACCTCTCCTCGCTCCCGGACCAGGCTCTGACCATGTCGGAACTGGCCGAGCGCCTGAGGATCACCCGCAGCCGGCTCACTCACGCGGTGACCCGCCTTCAGCAGGCCGGCTACGTGGACCGCCGCGACGACCCCGGGAACCGGCGCAACCAACTCGCCGTGCTCACCGACACAGGGCGCCGGCTTCTGGAGCGGGTGGCCCCTGGCCATGTCGAGGCCGTACGGCACGCGATCTTCGACGCGTTGACGCCGGATCAGGTCCGCCAGTTCGCGGAGATCGGCGAAGCGATCAACGCCGCGCTTCGACACGTGGACGCGGCCCAGGACGACGAAGAGGCGCTGCCCTGGCGTCGGCGGTAGGGGCGGATCGCGATACGGGCAGCGGGTTGGACGGTCATGGGGGTCGCCTGTGCCGGGAATTGTCGACGTGATCGGAAGCGTCCGACGGTCTGCATCACAGCCCCTGTCAGGTCTGTTCCGAAGCTGATCGCTGCGTTCGCGGCGCCTCACGGAGCTTCCGCATGTTCCGCCGTGTTCCGTGTGCTCGGTCCCGTGCGGCACTGGGGGCGCCAGGACTCCAGCCGTTGGACGATCATGGTCGTGAGAGGACCCGCCAACGGGAGAGAGAGGCCGTTGACCTGGCCTGCGCCCCGCCCTGACGTAGTCGTGATGGGTATCCGGATGCCCACTGCGCAGAGCGCGGATATGCTCCCCGAACTCACCGCGCGCGAGCGGGAGGTGGTCGCCGAGGTGGCGGGCGGACTGTCGAATGGGGCCTACCGGTCCGGCCTGGTCAGGGGCTCGCGCGAGTAGTCTGCCGGACGCTGATGAGGCGGGGGCGACACTGATGGAGAGTGGCAACGGTGACCATGCAGTCGAGGGGACGGCGGCGGCAGCAGGCACACGCCGTTTCCACTGTCCGTAACGGTGTGACGTCAATGGACCTGTTGGCCCGCGGTGCGCGTGGCCGTAGTCCTGCCGTTGAACACGAACAACCGGGTGGGCCGAGAATCCCGCACTGTGTGATTTTGCTGTTGGCCGTCGTGATCACGGCGTCCGAGCTGTCGTCGATGGCTCGCCGTCACGACGATTTGGGTTGATAACCTGCCCTGATGGACGAGGTGTTGGACGAGGGGCCCTTTTTTCATGGCACGAAGGCGGAGTTGTGGGTCGGAGATCACCTTACCGCTGGCTTCCGTTCCAACTATCGGCCCGACATCGTGATGAACCACATCTACTTCACCGCGTTGCGTGACGGCGCGGGACTTGCCGCCGAACTCGCCGCCGGTGACGGGGCTCCGCGTGTGTATGCCGTCGAACCGACCGGGGAGTTCGAGAACGACCCAAACGTCACCGACAAGAAGTTCCCTGGCAATCCCACCCGTTCCTATCGCAGCAGGGAACCGCTCCGGATCGTCGGCGAGGTCACCGACTGGACGCGACTGACGCCCGAGGCTCTCCAGATGTGGCGAGACCGGCTGGCCGCAATCCGTGTGGATGATCGCGCCGAAATCATCAACTAAAGGGTGCCGCGCGCAAGACCGTGAGGCTTTTCAAAATCGAGTCTGAGCAGGCGGCTCTGGCTACCGGCTTATTCGAAGGGCTGCGTACTGTCGCGCCGACAGCGAGAACGGCGACCACATCGACAACCCCTGCGAGGACGCGCTGTTCATGCTGATCGACGACCTCGACGGCTCTGACAACACCTTCGTGGTTATCCAGCCAGACGAGGACGACCCTCCTGGTTCACCTCCGTTGCGGCCCTGGACGAAGGCGGCTGCGAAGCGATCTGGATGGCCGCCCGCGACTTCCCCGGACGGCCCACCCAACACACCAGAAACCTCTAAAACACTGCCTAGTCCGCCCAGGGGAAGACTCCGGCGACGCAGATCACGTAGGTCAGCCCGTTCGGCGCGGCGCTCCGCAGGTCGGGCAGTTGGAACGACGTCGTTCCATTGCCGCCGTACATCGTGCCGAGCAGTGAGAACAGCGCCGGATACTCGCTGATGGGCAGCAGTTGCCCCATTGCCGGGACCCCGCCCGCCCGGGCCCCGGCCGCCAGCCACACCGTGCCCATCGTGCAGTCCGTCCCGCGTCCCGATGCCGCCGACGTGGTCTCGGTCCCGAACCGCGAGTCCGGCCCCGGGTCGCCCTTGTCCCCCTTCGGTCCGGCGGGCCCGACGGCACCGGTCGGCCCGGTGGCGCCAACGGGCCCGGTCGCTCCGGTGGCTCCCTTGTCGCCCTGTGCGCCGGCGGGGCCCGTGGCGCCGGTCGCGCCCGTGGCCCCGGTGGGCCCGGCCGGGCCGGTGCGCCCCGTCGCGCCGACGGGGCCGGCGGCACCGGTTGCACCGGCCGCACCGGCCGGGCCGGTGGCTCCCTTGGCGCCCGCAGCGCCCTTGGCTCCCTGCGGTCCGGTGATGTTCCAGGAGACGACGCGTTCGGCCCTGGTGCAGGACTGGTGGCGGGCGGGCTCGATGATCCGCACGGTCAGCTGTGTCTTGTTGACGCACGCGTGGACCTTGTTGTCCGAGGCCGCCACCGTGGCTATGGGCGACGCCGCGACAGCGGTTCCGGAAAGGGCGACGACGAGGGCGGCGCCGAGCACGGCGGTTCTGCGCGTCATGGGCACGGAAAGTTTCAGCGGGGCCTCACAGACAGATCGGGGTGTGTGCCCCCGATGGTGGACTCGTGAAGGAACGGTGATGATGATGCAGCGTCAGCTCAGCCGGCACAAGTTGCGGAACAGCGAACACGCCTACCTGCGCAAACGCCGTATCAAGGCGGCCGTCCCGGAAGAGAGGAACCAGGCTGCCAAGCGCAAAGAGAAGGGCAGCCGGGACGGCCGTCCCGTCACTCGCGACGCCGGTCCTGACCGTGATCGCATCATCGCCTGCCGCCGTACTCAAGTCCGAGATCGGTACCACCGCCTGGCCGACCCGGACGCAGGCATGGCAGGACGTATTCGGATGGATCGCGCAGTACGACAACCGAGAGTGGATCCACTCGACCATCGGATAGCTCACCGGCATCAGGCACGGACCCGCTGTCGGAAACGGCTCGACCTCGCGGCATGAAACGGAAGTGTCGGACCTCAGGGGGACTCCCACGGGAACGTCCGTTCTGTGTCCGACCAGCGAACACGCAGTCCTCAAGTCCGGAATGACAACAGGTTCGGAGCCAACACACACCTCGCCGCCCCACCCGGCCCACTGCGCCGCACCACACAGCCAACCCAGCCCACCGATCCACCGGCGCCGGACACACGTCTCCGCGTGAAACCTCACCCACGGAACAGACCCACCGCTCCTGCTCCAGCTGCGCAGACGGCCGGCGAGCGGGCTGGACCCGAGCGTGCTTCGGGTGCGCTCCGGCGTATGGTCGATTCAGTGACAGTTCATCAGAAAAATCCCTTCTTCGATCCGAGCACCCTTCCGTACGGATTACCGCCGTTCTCGGAGATCCGCGAAGCGCACTATCTCCCCGCGTTCGAGCGCGGGATGGTAATGGGGGGCTCTTGCCAGTGCATTGGGGATGCGTGCGCTAGCGGTGGGATCTTGGTCGGCTTCGGTGGCCTCGGAGCCGGAGGGGGTGACGGGCGCGCCTGGGCGCGTCGGTGTTGTTGGCGGCGGCTCGGGTGATGTTGCGGGCCATGCCGCCGAAGACGAGTGCGTGGAAGGGCGAGACGGACCACCAGTAGACGTGGCCGAGCAGACCGCGGGGGTGGAACAGGGCGCGCTGACGGTAACGGGTGTGGCCCTCGGTATCCGTCTCGGAGTACATCTCCAGCCAGGCCAGGCCCGGCAGCCGCATCTCCGCCCGCAGCCGTAGGAGCCGTCCGCGCTCGATCTCCTCGACCCGCCAGAAGTCCAGCGAGTCGCCGACCCGAAGGCGCTGGGCGTCGCGCCGGCCGCGGCGCAGGCCGACCCCGCCGACGAAGCGGTCCATCCAGCCGCGGACCGCCCAGGCCAGGGGGAAGGAGTACCAGCCGTTGTCGCCGCCGATGCCTTCGATCACTCTCCACAACGCCTGCTGCGATGCGTCGACCGGCGCCTGCCGTTCGTCCTCGTAGAGGCTGCCGCCTGCCCAGTCCGGGTCGGTGGGCAGCGGGTCACTGGGGGCGCCCGGCACGGAGGCCGACGACCAGCGGGTGACCACCTGTGCCTGCCGTACGCGCTGGACCGCGAGGGCGAGTGCCTGGTCGAAGGGCAGTGGCCGGCCGGGCTGGTCGGGCAGGTGGCGGGCGATGTCGTGCTCGTGGCAGATGACCTCGTGGCGCAGGGATTCCGTGAGGGGTCGGGCGATGGAGGCGGGCACGGGCGTGATGAGACCGACCCAGTGGCTGGACAGCCTGGGCGTCAGGATCGGAACGGGCACGATGAGCCGTGGGCGCAGTCCGGCGACGAGGGCGTAGCGTTGCATCATCTCGCGGTAGGTGAGGACGTCCGGCCCGCCGATGTCGAACGTGCGGTTGACGTCGTCCGGCATGGTCGCGGAGCCGACGAGGTAGCGCAGCACGTCCCGCACCCCGATGGGCTGGGTGCGGGTGTGCACCCAGCTCGGGGTGACCATCACCGGCAGTCGCTCGGTCAGGTAGCGCAGCATCTCGAAGGACGCCGATCCGGAGCCGATGACGACCGCTGCCCGCAGTACGGTGGCTGGCACCTGCGACTCCAGGAAGATCCGTCCCACCTCTGCCCGGGATCGCAAGTGGGGGGACAGGGAGCTTTCGGGCACGCCCTTCGGGGTGAGTCCGCCGAGATAGACGATCCGGCGTACACCGGCGGCCCGTGCCTGCTCGGCGAAGACGTGCGCGGCGCGGCGATCGGTGTCCTCGAACGCGGCGCCGGATCCGAGGGCGTGCACCAGGTAGTAGGCGACGTCGATGCCGCGCATGGCTGCGGCGACCGACTCGGGGTCCGTGACGTCCCCGCGAACCGTCTCGGCGTCGTCGCTCCAGGGATGGTCTCGGAGTCTGTCCGGTGAACGGGCCAGACAGCGTACCGGGTGGCCGGCCTTCAGCAGCTCCGGTACCAGGCGTCCGCCGATGTAGCCGGACGCTCCGGTGACCAGGCAGTGCAGCCGCTCGGGCCCGCGCCCGCCGGGTCCGTTCGCGGCGTCGGTCGCGTTCCGCTGTCCGTCCGCGCTCACGATCTTGCCTCCACGCGCTTGCTCCGACGCTGTTGCCCCGTCGTCCGATCATCTCCGCAACGAGGTGACCGTGCCCGTCGGGGCGTCGCGGCCCGAGGGGCCGACGAAGCCTGCGCTGTCCGGTTCCGCCGCCCCTCGGCCACGGCCCGCACGCGGTATTCGCGAGTGGCTTTCCGCGCAGCCGGGGGCCTCCCGGCGCGAACACCCTGACCTGCACCAGCTCTGATTATCCGTCGACGCCGCGATGACACGCCGCCTACGCTCCCTCACATGCGCAGCATTGTCGTGTTCCCCGCAGGGGATCGAGCTGGGACGGTCGCCCTACTCGATCAGCGCCTGCCTCAGCAGCGGGATCCGTGGACTCTGGGCGGCAACCTCTACATAAACATCGACGACGAGCAGAACGGCTACCTCTTCGCCGACTGGGATTCCGACGACGTCGCGGTCCTCGAAGCGGCCGTCGGACATCACCCGCGCTGGGCAGTGCAGATCGATGTCTCCGGGCGGATCGACGGCACTGCAGAGGTTCACCAACTGGTCGCGCTGCTGCTTGAGCATGGAGGGGTGGCCGTCGACGACTACTCCGCCCATCCCTGGACTCTGCAGGAAATCCAGTCCGAAACCGTGATCGACGGCCTGCGCTTCTTCGACTTCCGTACCTACCACGAACTCCACCGCGAGGACTGAGACGACGGACTCGATCATCGCTCAGGCAAGTTCAGAGGAGGGCTCAAGGGTCGGTGAGCAGTCCCGCGTCGTGTGCGAGGACAGCGGCCTGCACGCGATTGGTGCAGCCGGTCCGGGTGAGGATCCGGCTGATGTGGGCTTTGACCGTGCCGGCGCTCGGATACAGCTGATCGGCAATCTCCGCGTTCGAAAGGCTCGTGCCGAGCAGGTCCAGGACATCGCGCTCGGCCGGGGTCAGTTGGCCGGTTCTGCGCACGGCGGCCTCGGTGTCTTGGCCGGGTCGTACGTGTCGTTCCGGCAGCTGTCGGGTGATCCGCTTCGAGCACACGTCCGTGAGCCGAACCCAGGAGGGCAGGACAGTGTTGGCCGCAGGTGATCCGCCGGATGGGAAGAGGCGCCTGACAGACGCTCTGACGCCGGCTTTTCCCGGGGTTGTCGGTGACGGCGGCCGTGCGGTCAGAGATCGAGGACCGCGCGAAGTGCGTTGTCGACGATTTCTTGCTGCTCGGGGCCGATGTTTCCGTGCGGTGTGCCGGTTTCGAAGCGGAGCGTGGAGAGCTGCAGGAGATCGACGGCGACGGCGGAGGCATCGACGGGGGTGGTCAGACGAACGCTCATCGCTGTGTCCGGGTGCTGTGCCGGGGCATGCAGGACCAGGACGACGACAGCGCCGTACGCCTCGGCGAGTCCGTCGAGGCTGACGACGAGAACGGTGCGCGTGCCTTTGCCGGTGTCGACGTCCCAGACGTCGCCCTTGCGGATGATCACAGGGCGTCGCCTTCGCCTGCCAGGTCGAGGGGGGCGATGGAGGCGAGCTTGCGCGCGGCATCGAGGGTCATCTGACGTCGTACGGCTCGCACGATGTATTCGTTGAGGGAGGGGGCGCCGGCGGCGGCGTCGCGCAGTTGTTTGTCCATGGCGTCGGGAATCCGCAAGGTGATGGCAGTCATGGTGCCAGTTCTGGTGGCAAGAGTGCCATCACCTGCAGCACGCTCGGCCGGCCGGCCTCGGCCGAGCGTCTGTCCGCACTGCCCGCGGCCTGATCAACCGGCCGCGGTGCCGGCGACGATTCCTCGAACCCGGCGGAGCGGTGCGAGGGCTTCAGGAATTCTGCAGGTATGCCGCCAGCTTGCCGATGAGCCGGGCGGCGTCGTCCAGGCCGCGGGCCGTCTCGCCCAGGTCGCCGGCGAGGAGGTTCTGCAAGGCGTGCCCTGTTTCCTGGCCGTCCTGCCCGCTGGGGGTGTCGGACCAGGGGCCGGGGACGGTCGTACCCCGGTATCCCTCGGGGTCGCCCCCGAGGGAGGTGCGGTAGCCCGTGAAGTCGGCGGCGCCCTGTGCCGGTCCGGCGGCGGATTCGGCGGCCAGGAACTGGATCCGGGAAAGCTGGGTCTGTTCGGAGCCGTGGTTGTCGGTGATGCTCAGACGGTAGTGGGCGTAGGACGCGGGGGAGACGACGGCGTACTCCTTCGTCTCGTAGCGCTGCCTGAAGTGTTCGCGGGTGCGGGAGTCCACGGTCGTCCAGTGGCCGCCGTCGTGCGATCCCTGGAGTTCCCACTCCTCGGGATCCCGCTCGGGGGCGTCGTTCGCCGAGGTCAGCCGGTAGACGGTGACGGCGGCAGGGTGCGCAAGGGTGAAGTCGAGCACGGCGGAGTCGCCGTCCCCGAGCCATTTGCTCCGGGACTTGCTGAGCAGGTTCTCCGCGATCTCGCCCGCCGCGTCGAACTCGTCGCTCGCTTCGATGCCGACCACCGTACGCGTGATGTCCCGCAGTTCACCGGTGGGTTTCCGCACGTCGGGCCGGTCGGCGGAGCTCAGCACGACCGAGGCGGTGGTGCCTCGCCGGTCGGTCCAGGACACGCGCTCCACGGGCGCCGCCCCTCCGTCGTCGAGCAGCAACCGCAGCTCGCCGGAGGGGGACCAGGTGCTGTCATGCCCCTCCTCGGTGGAGAACCGGTGCAGCCGGGCCGCGGTCGTGCCCTCGGGGTAGGCCCAGCGGTCGGCGAGCGAGCCGCGGTACTCGGTGACCGCGCCGTCGGCAGTCCTGCGGTGTCCCAGGAAACCGGTCAGATCCGTGCGCAGCCCGATCGCCGCCTCCGAGCCGTCCGCCCCGCGCCACGCGAGGTGCGCGGGCATGGCGCGCTCGCCCATGTCGATGTGGACGAGAAGTCGGGGCGCCGGCTGCCAGGCGGTGGCGCCGGGGGAACGGACCTCGGCACTGAAGGCGATGACGGACCGGTTGGCCGCCCGGGCCGCCCTGGCGCGCTCCGCCTCGTCACGTTCGCGTGCGGGGACCACGGTGACGCCGCGCAGCCTCAGCAGTGTGTCCGAGCCCTCCGGGCTGCGGACCTCGAGAACGTTGGCACCGCTGGCCAGGAGTTCCCCCGGTGCGCTGAGGACGATGTCCTGCGGGTCGCTGTGCGCCCCGTCCGCCGGTATCGCCAACTGTTCCGCGAGGGCCTTGCCGTTGAGCAGGACGTCCATCGGAGCGCTCGTACCGAGAACGGTCACCGTGACGACGGCCTCGTCGTTCTCCTCCCGCCCGTCGACCGTGAAGTCCACCTTGATGTGACCGCCGGCACCCAGCGCGAGGTGTGAGGGAGCGATGCCGCAGCGGTGGTGGGTGACCACGGCGTTCGTGAGCTGGGCCGGGTTGGTGGAGAAATCGGCGAATACGGGTTCCATGCGTGTCCCTACGTCGTTCGGGGCGTACCGGGGTTACCGGTCGAGCTGTGCGTGGCGCGGCCTTGCGGCCCGCGACGCCTGCAAAACGTACCGGCAACCACTGACAACAGCCCTGGCGCGCCTACGAGTTGTGCCGCAACGGTCACCAACAGGACAGTGAGGCAAGGTACTTGGCGAGTTGCGGTGGGCGTCGATCTACGGGCACGGTCTCACCCTCCCCGCTCTCGTATTGGTCAAGTGCCCCCTGGTGCGAGGACATGGGCAGGCGCAGACTGCCCGGGCATCGGGTGAGGAGCGTGAGGTCTGTTCCGCGTCACAGTTCCTACGTCGTGGCAGCGACGGCAACTTGTTACCCGGGCGTAGCGGGTGGACATCTGCCCCCTCTAGGCTCTGCGCGACCACGGGGCAGTGCGCGAAAGGATCTGGCATGGGCATGATCCATCGATGGCTGAGGGGTGCACTTCTGTCCGTCCCGGCCCCCTTGCTCAATGCGGTGGCGTTGCCCGCCGCGCAGGCCGACGACGTCAATGGGCGGACGCCGGCGGGCGTGTCCGGAACCGGCAATAGCAACCAGAACCGCGACAGTTGCCAGAACGGCTTCTACGGCACCCTCGGCATGAAACCGACCGAGTGCGACGGCTACGTCAACGCGTATCCCGGCAGCGTCCTCTGCACGCCTGCCGACCTGCTCACCAAGAGCGACGGCACGCGGCACTCGGACCTAGACACCGCCGCCAAGACCAACAACCGGGCGAACTACGGCTGGCCCGCGGGCCGGGCGATCGTGGAGATCATCCCCGGCACCTTCGAGCAGGCGGTCGGCCCAGCCTCCTCGTGGTCGGACGTCGTCTACGCCCAGGCCGTCGACCCGCGCACCCGCTACAGCGACACCACGCCGCGCCCCTGGTCCGTGGTCTCCGACGCGGACGCGACCGCCCGGATCACTGACGGAGACACCGAGTGGTACGCCACCAACCACTGTCCGACTGTCGTCACTGACGCCTACGACGTCCCGCCCGCGCTCAGTTCCTCCGCCCCGTCGCCGGCCGATGCCAAGGCACGGGTCGCCCAACTCGCCGCGGACGGAGCCTCGTACATCTCCAGCGACTGGATCACCGCCCCGACCGACGGTGTGCTCGGCGAGGTGCTCACCCGTGGCTGACGCCCTGCGCCCCCGCGCGCTCCTGCGTGTCCTGGCCGTCGGGGCCGCGACGCTGGCGCTCGCCGTGTCCGGCTAGCCGGCCGGTACGGCACGGGCGGCAGCCGGAACCGATCCCGTGGCACGGGTCAACCCCTACATCGGCACCGGTGGCAACGGCGACTTCAGCGCCGGGAACACCTTCCCCGGCGCCGACGTGCCGCACGGCATGCTCCAGTGGTCTCCCGACACCACGTCACGTCCGAAGGGCGGCGGCTACAACTACTCCGACTCGGCCGTCTCGGGTTTCAGCCTCACCCATGTCTCCGGCGTCGGCTGCGACGCGGCCGGGGACCTGCCGCTCCTGCCCGTGGTCGGCTCGCTCGGCTCGGACCCGGCGTCCACGACGGAGTCCTTCTCGCACTCCAACGAGACGGCGTCGCCCGGCACTTACTCGGTCGGCCTGGGCAACAGCACGACCGTGGCGCTGACGACCACCACGCACGCCGGGATCGGCCAGTTCACCTTCCCGTCCTCCACCCAGGCGAGCCTGCTCCTCAAGGTGCAGGACACCCAGACGCCCTACGCCTCCTCGACGCTCGGCCTGTCCGGCGGCGACACGGTGACCGGGTCGATCACCAGCACCGGCTTCTGCGAGGACACCACCCCGGTCACGCTCTACTACGCGATCACCTTCGACCACCCCTTCACCGCCACCGGCACCTTCACCGGCGGTGAGTACCTGACGTTCGACACCACGAGCAGCAGGACGGTGGAGGCCCGGGTCGGTATCTCTTACACCTCGGTGGCGGAGGCCTCGGCCAACCGGGACGCCGAAGTGACCGGAAAGACCTTCGTGGCCGTCAAGTCGGCGGCGTCTGCGGCGTGGAGCGCCGAGCTGTCGAAGATCGCCGTCACCGGCGGCACCTCGGACCAGCAGAACGTCTTCTACACCGCGCTCTACCACGCCTCGCTCTTCCCGTCCGTCATCAGCGACGCGGACGGCTCCTACCGCGGCTTCGACGGAGCCGTGCACACGGTGAGCAGCGGCCACGCGGCGAAGTACGCCGACTTCTCCACCTGGGACACCTATCGTTCGCAGGCCCAACTCACCGCGCTGCTCGACCCGTCGGCCGCCTCCGACATGGCGCAGTCGGTCGTCGACGACTACCAGCAGGGCGGCACGCTCACCAAGTGGGGCATGGAGACCGCCGAGACGCACATCATGGTGGGCGACTCCGCCGTACCGCTGCTTGCCGGTTACTACGCCTTCGGCGCACGGAACTTCGACACGTCGACGGCCCTGTCCGCCATGGTCAAGGAGCAGACGACGAACACGGACGTCACCCCCGGCGTGACCTACCTGGACTCCTTCGGCTACCTGCCCACCAACTCGCTATACGGCTGCTGCCACGAGTACGCCACGACGTCCACCCAACTCGAGTACGACACCGACGACTTCGCGCTCTCGGCGTTCGCGGGCGCGCTCGGCGACACCGCCACGCAGAAGAGGTTCCAGGACCGGGCGCAGGACTGGGAGAACATCTACAACTCGTCCTCCGGCTACATCCAGCCCCGGCACTCCAACGGCCGCTGGATGGACGGCTTCAACGCCAAGCTGATCACTGGCACGTCGAGCAACGACTTCGCCGAGGGCGACGCCTTCACCTACACGCCGATGATCCCCTTCAACCTCGCCAAGCTGGCGTCCTTGGAGGGCGGCTCCTCGTCCCTGGCGTCCTACCTGGACAGCGTGCTCGGCGGTTTCCAGGGCCTGGGCAGCGTCATCGGCACCCAGTCCAACATGGGCAACGAACCGAGTATCGGGCTGCCCTGGGAGTACGACTGGGTGGGGGAGCCGTACAGGACACAGTCCACCGTGCGCGCGGTCCAGGACCAGCTGTGGACCAACACCGCAGGCGGTCTGCCCGGCAACGACGACCTCGGTGAGATGAGCGCCTGGTACGTGTGGTCTGCCCTCGGCCTCTACCCGGAGATCCCGGGCACCGCCGACCTGGCCATCGGCAGCCCGATGTTCACCTCCGCGGTCGTCACGGCAGGCGGACACACGCTCACGGTCAACGCCCCGGCGGCGGCGGACGGTTCGCCGTACGTCCAGTCGCTGAGCCTCAACGGCGGCTCCTGGAACAAGGCGTACGTACCGGCCTCGTACATCGGCGGCTCGGTTGAGCTGGACTTCGCCCTCTCCTCGTCCGCCAACACGTCCTGGGCCGCGACCAGTTCGGCCGCACCGCCGTCCTACGACGGCACCCCGGGCACCGGAGTGGCCCAGCCCAGCGGGCCGCTGACCGAGACCGCCACCGGCAAGTGCGTCGACGACGCGGGCTCGGGCACCTCGAACGGCACCGCCATCCAGATCTACACCTGCAACGGCACCACCGCGCAGACCTGGAAGGTCGCCCCGGACAACACACTCCAGGTGCTCAACGAGTGCATGGACGTGACCGGCGGCGCGACAATCTCCGGTACGAAGGTCCAACTGCACACCTGCAACGGCACCCAGGCCGAGCAGTGGCAGACGAACTCGTCCGGCGAGATCGTCAACCCGGTCTCCGGCCTGTGCCTGACCGATGCGAGCAACGGCGCCACGAACAAGACTCGGTTGACCATCGCCACCTGTACGGGCAGCACCGGCCAGCGTTGGACGCCTCCCACGTCCGCGTGACGAACGTTGAAGAAGTGGCGGCTTCGGAGTGCCGCGGCTGGTACGGCATCGCCCCCGGCGCAAGCCCCGAAGGTGCGGGTGTGACAGCTCCTGGAAGTCGGTGGGGATGCCGCAGGAACATGACAGATCGTCAGATGAGTCGGTTCCTGCGGCATCGGAAATGCGTCACTCACTCACGGCGGGCTCAGCTGAAGACGAAGGGTCCGGGCGACTGTGCGGCGTTCGACGTACAGGTGACGGAGATGCCGAAGATCACCATCTTCAGAGAGCCCTGGTAGAAGTCCAGGCTGTCGCCGACGGCCACGGTGCCGGGCAGCGGGCCGACCTTGACCGCACCGCCCGCGGGTATGGCCGGGTTTACGGTCCCGCTGAACACCCGGTTGGCGCCGGTGGAGTTGGTCATGGTGAGCGTGGAGCTGATGGAGTTCGCCGACAGGGCGAGCGGCGTGGTGATGGCGGTGGAACTGAGGGTGATGGTGGCTGAAGTACTGCTGACCTGCGTCGCGGTCAACGTGGCCGTACCGCCGCCGAAGATTCCGCAGGAGGCGGTGATGGTGGCGGAGCTTGGGGTGACGGCGGCGGACGCGGAGGGCGCGAAGGCCAGCGTCGTAGCGGCGATGACACCAGCTGTGAGTGCCGCACCGGTGACTAAGCGGTTCATGGGGATCGTGTTCCCTTCCCGTTGGTGGGAGTGCCATGTATGGGATGGCGACCCCGGGCCGGGTGGGTGCGGGCACACTGCGGGGGATCGAATGTGACGGTCCGTCAGAACTTACGATCCCCATTGATACGCCAGTAACACGGGACGACACAGTTGAAATTTGGCCGACTGTGCACGAGGGGCTGCAGATCCGATCAGTGACGTGGGTTGCCCGGTGCGCGAGAGGATCCCTCCACACCGGACTGGCTCCCTCGGCATGCACGTGACGCTTGTTCCGGATCGACCTCCTCGACCCGGCGACCTGGTGAAGGCCGCACGCGATACCCAGCGGGACGCCCAGGATCGCGCCGACGTACTTCTCGTAGGGAACGCCTGTTGCACCGGCCGACGCCGATCTGCCGCCTGCGCTCTCGTACGCGTTCCACCCTCCCTCAGCCCAGGGATGCGCTTCCCGCAGAACACGTGCCGCTGGACGCGCTGCTCGGGGGGCACGCGCACGCGGGTCCTGCCGTGTGTCCCGCGGACGGGCTGACCACGGGAGAGCTCGCGCAGGTCGTGGGGGTCTCGCTGTCCGCCGCCGGCCGGCACGCCTCGGTCCTCCGCGATGCCGAACTGACGACCGGCCGGCAGATCGGCCCGACGGTCCCGCGTACGCTGACCCCGCTCGGGGCCGCGCTGCTTCGGCAGGCGCATGGCGTGGGGCGCGAGAACGGTGATACCCCTCCGAGCCCGCCCCCGTCGTGAGAGGCATCGGACAGTACGACCGCGACCGCGACTGCGGCCGATACCGCACCGGGCACGGGAGATGAGGAATGCGGTGAGCGAGCCGAAGAAGGCCGCGCCGCTGGTGACCTGCGCAGATGATGAAGCCGGTCCGGGGGCCGGCTACGGCGACTTCTTCCGGTCCCAGCGAGGCGATTGCAGAGAGCCCCGAAATCGACGAGTTCCACTGAGCACGGGGCAGGGCCGGCTCCCGACGCCCGGAACTCGCGGGTCCAGCGTCAGCGGGGTGCGTCGGGCAGTGCGACGAGCAACTGCTTGTCCGTCACCACGGCCAGCGACAGTGTGCGATAGCCGACCGACTTGAACAAGATGGTGATCTTGCCGTCGCCCTCGCTCATGACCTCACCCTGGCCCCACTGGTCATGCTGCACGCGGACGCCCGGCAGGAAGGCGTGCTCGTCCCCGGTGGGACGCGCGGTCGTCTCCGCCGCCCGGACGGCACCTGCGGAGGCGCCCGCGCGCGTACCGGCCCGGGGCCACCGGCGCCGCCGTGCGGCCGCCTTGTTCGGATGTCCGGCGTCCCCGGACCGTCCACGCCTCAGCCCGCCCACAGGCTTGACCACCGCCGCCGTGCAGTTGTCGCACGCCGCGCACGGGACGGGGACGGAGTCGCCGAAGTATCCAAGGAGGAACCGCCGTCGGCAGTCGGTCGTCTCGGCGTACCCGCGCATCATGTCGACCCGGGACTGTTCGAGCTTGAGGTGCGTGGCGTGGACGGCGAGTGCGCTCTGCACCGCGGCGTCGACGTCGTCCTCCGCGGAGGCGCCGAGCGCGCCGGTGAAGCGGCTGCCGTCCCGTCCGGTACGGACGGCGCCGGCTTCCTCCAGCAGGTTCAGCACGGCGGACAGTGCCGTCGCACTGAGTTCGCAGTCGGCTCGGAGCCCGGTTGCGCTCACGGCGCCCCCGTCGCCGCGCAGGCGCTCGGCGACGCGGCGCAGTGCGTCGGCGTCGGGAGCGCCGGAGGCGAAGAAGCGTTGCAGACCCAGGTCCTGCGGGCGGTAGGCGAGGATCGCCCTGGCCGGTGCGCCGTCGCGGCCCGCCCGGCCTATCTCCTGGTAGTAGGCGTCGAGAGAACCGGGGACGGACGCGTGCAGCACGAACCGTACGTTCGCCTTGTCGATACCCATCCCGAACGCCGAGGTCGCCACGACCACGTCGAGTTCACCGGAGCTGAACCGGTCCTGGGTCTGGCGGCGTTCGGTGGGGGAGAGGCCCGCGTGGTAGCCGGCCGCGGACAGCCCGAGGCTGCTCAACTGCTCCGCGTAGCTGTCCGCCGCCTTCCGTGTCCCCGCGTACAGGATTCCCGGCTTCTCCTCGACGGCCGCCCGCTCCACGACGAACCGCTCCTTGGCGGCTGCGTCCTGAAAGGCGGACACGTCCAGGTGGATGTTGGGACGGTCGAAGCCGGCCACTATCTCCACCGGGTCGTTCATGCCGAGACGTTCGGCGATGTCGCGTCGTACCGGGGCCGCCGCGTTCGCGGTCAGGGCTAGCACCGGCGGATTGCCGAGCCGCTCCCGCGCGTGCCGCAGCCGCAGGTAGTCCGGCCGGAAATCGTGCCCCCAGGACGACACGCAGTGTGCTTCGTCCACCACCAGCAGCTTGGGACGGACGGCGGCGAGCCGGTCGGTGACATCCGGCTTGGCGAGCTGCTCAGGAGCGAGGAAGATCACGTCGACCGAGGAGGAGCTGATGCGGGCCCATGCCGTCTCGTTGTCGCTCTGGCGCTGCGCGGAGTTGATGGCGGCGGTGCGCAGCGCGCCGGATCCGAGCAGGCTCTGCATCTGGTCCCGCTGAAGCGCGATCAGCGGCGAGACGACCACGACGGGACCGCCGAGCAGGACCGCGGGCACCTGGTACACGGCGGACTTGCCCGCGCCGGTCGGCATGACGGCGAGTACGTCCCGCCCCTTCATCACGGCCTTCATCGCGGTCAGTTGGGCCGGACGCAACTGCTGCCAGCCGAAGACCCGACGCGCGGTGCCGCGCAGACGCCGGGACGTGAGTGTGAGCATCGTTCTCCTTGAAGCGTGAGCGTCCAACCGCTGGGTGTCTGGCGGCTACCCCGGTTCGCCGGGATATCGCCTCGCGTGATCCGGTCGCCCTTGTCGAGATCACCGCGGTACGCCCACAGCGCCCGGTGACCGACCGTAGAGATGAGTAGTCAGCCGCGTGCTGGCAGTACCGTGTCCGACGGATCCAGACCGAGATGATGGTGGAGCCTGGCTCGCAGTGCCGCGGCATCCGGGTGATCGAGTTCCTCGAAGAGCGCGAGGGACAGGGTCCAGGCTTCGCGGGCGGCTTCGGGATTCCGGGCCGCGTGGTGGGTGTCGCCGAGGTGGGCGAGGATGTCCGCCTCGTAGTAACGGTCTCCGATGTCGTGGAAGAGCGCCACGGCTCTTTCGTAGCAGGTGGCCGCCTCGCTGTGTTCGCCGAGGTGGTGGTGGGCGTATCCGAGGGTGTCCCAGGTGTGAGCCTCTCCGGAGACGTGGCCGGTGTCTTTCACCAGGATCAGCGCCTGCTCGCAGTAGGTGATGGCATGCCGGTATTCGCCCATCACCGCGTGGTCCCAGCCGACGTTGTTCAGGGCCAGTGCCTCCCAGGCACGGTCTCCGGCGGCGTGGAATCCCTGCGCGGCCTGACGTGAGTGTTCCAGTCCCTCGGTGTGGCGACCCTGTTGGGCCGAGACTTTGCCCAGTGCGAGCTGGGTGTGCGCTGTGCCTGACGGCTCACCGAGTTGTCGATACAGGTCCGCGGCGCGTTCGAGGTGGGCGCGGGCTTCTGCGGGACGGCCGAGGGCCGATGCGGCGTTGCCCATGTTGCGGTGGGCGCAGGCCTCCGCCGCTCCGTCGGCCAGTCGGCGACCGGCGGCCAGCCCGGCCGTGTGGGTGGCGGCCCAGTCGGACCAGAGCACCTGCCGCTGGTGGTAGGGCGTAAGCGCCGCCGCGAGCTGCCAGACGTGGGTGTCGAAGCCGCTCTGGACTGCCTGTTGGAGGGCGGCGAGCAGCACCGGATGCTCGGCGGTGAACCACGCCATGGCCTCCTCGCGGTCGGTCGGTTCCTCGGGGGCGACGCCGGGCTGGGCCGGGGAGGGGACAATCCGGTCCGCCGGTGGTCCGAGAAGGCTTTGCGCCCGGAGCGCGGTGTGCAGGTAGTGGTCGAGTACGCGGTACGTGGCCTGGTGGCGGTCGGTGTCGCTGTCCTCGGTGCGGGCGAGTTCGCCGGCGTAGGCGCGGAGCAGGTCGTGCATGGAATAGCGGCCCGGCAGGTGTTCGGTGAGCAGATGAGTGCGGGTCAGTTCGGCGAGCAGGATGCGAATCCGGGTGGGTGCCACGGCGGCCAGGCTCGCGGCGGCCTGGGCCGAGATGTCGGGTCCGGGATGCAGCCCGAGCTGTCGGTAGAGCCGTGCGGCACCGGGGCTGAGGGCGTCGTAGGACCAGGAGAACACGGCCCGTACCCGCGTGGCTGGATCACCGCCGTCGAGTGCGTCCAGACGGCTGCCGGTCTCGCGCAGTTCGTCGGCGAGCGTGGAGAGCGGGATGTGGGGCTCGGCGGCGGCCCGAGCGGCAAGGACGGCGAGTGCCAGCGGCAGGCCCGCGCAACGGGCCACGATCTCCGCCACGGCGGCGGGTTCGGCGGCGAGACGGTCGGCGTCGAGCCGGTCGGCCAGCAGGGACCGGGACTCGTCCGGGGACAACACATCTATGGCGAGCAGATGAGCGCCCTCGGCGGCGGCCAGGCTGGTGAGCCGGTTACGGCTGGTGACCACGACCAGGCAGCCGGGTGCACCGGGCAGCAGCGGCCGGACCTGCTCGGCATCCCTCGCGTTGTCGAGCACGATCAGCATCTGCCGGTCGGCCAGCAGACTCCGGTAGAGCGCCGCCTGGGCCTCCAGCCCTGGAGGGATGCGGGCGGGCGGTACAGCAAAGGCGTCCAGGAAGCCGCGCACCGCCTCCGCCGGGTCACCGACCGCTCCTCCGGGATCGAAGCCGTGAAGGTTGACATAGAGCTGACCGTCGGGGAAGAACTCCCGTACCCGGTGCGCCCAGTGCACTGCCAGCGTGGTCTTTCCGACGCCCGCGCTGCCCGACACGGCTGAGATCACCACAGGTGCCGAGGGCTGCGCAGTCGCGAGGAACCCGTCCAGCCTCGCGAGTTCCTCGTGGCGGCCGGTGAAACCGCGTACTGCGACGGGCAGTTGTGCGGGCGCCACTCCCCGCGGTGGCCTGGAACGTTCCGGCGGCGCGGGTTGCGGGGGAGTGGCGGGTTCTGGCAGGTTCCCGCGCAGGATCGCCTGGTGAACTCTGCGCAGCGCCGTACCGGGGTCCGTACCGAGTTCCTCCGTCAGGCGCCGTTGCATGGAGGCGTAGCACAGCAGGGCCTCGGCGTCCCGGCCGGTGGCGTGCAGGGCCCGCATCAGTTCCTCGGCCAGCGGCTCGACCAGGGGGAAATCGTCGAGGAGCGCGGACAACGGCCCGATCGTCGCAGCGGAAGCACCGAGCCGTGCCTGGACCCGGGCCCACTCGATGGTCGCGTCCACCCGTTCACGCCGCCATGCCTGCCGCATCTGTTCGGCCCACGGGCCGTCCAGCCCACTCAGCGGCTCGCCGCGCCACAGACCAAGTGCCTCGCGGAGAAGGGACTCCCGTTCGGTGTCCGGCACGCCGACGTCGTGGGCCCGGCCGACCAGGTGGTGGAAGTGGTGCACATCGACCTGATGCCGGTCGGCCTCCAGGACGTATCCGTCCGACCGGCGACCGAGCCGCAGTCCTTCGCCGGACGCGTCATCGAGCCGGGCACAGACATGACGAATCCGGGTGATGTGCGCATGGACCGAACGCCGGGCACCTTCCGGGGGGTTGGGTCCCCAGACCCGGCTGATCAGGACGTCGGTCCCCACCGGACGCCCCGCGTCCACGGCCAACGCGGCGAGCACGGTGCGTCGTTGGGGCGGACCGGTGTCCGCCCTCCCTTCGGTCAGGGAGATCTCGACTGGGCCGAGTAATCGCAGCTGCACCATGGTGTCCCTTCGAAACCTGCACTGCTTCTACGGATTTTGCTCATATCCGTGCGCTCGGCACAGCCGGAAGGGCAAAGCGTGACCACTTGTCGGCTCTGTATCGGACATCCGAGGTCGACGGTGGCGGAGATCTCGAATGGCTCCTCCCGCTCGACGATCTCGCGAGAGCGGCCGGGCAGCCGATCGGGTGTTGGGCTCGGGTGTGAGCCGGGCCGGCGCAGCTGCTGCGGTGAGGTAGTTCGGTGGAGTTTCCGAGCCCAGGAGGAGACCGGCGACGGTCGCGAATGGCCGGTTTCGGATCATCACCGATGGATGAGACCGGGGCGGCGCAGGCGATGTTCTTGTCGAACGTCGCGATGGCGGGGGTGAGTTGGGTGGTGGCCGCGCTCTGGGCCGCCTCGGTCGCCTGGGCGGCGGTCAAACGCGTCCACTCCTACTCGTTCTGCCAGTCCCTCCAGAGCGACGGCTCGTCCGGTGCGGGCCGGGGCGGCGGGAACGGCGGCGGAGGCTCCGGCGGTTCCGGCAGCGGCACGTGCTACTCCTGCGGGGGAGGCGGCGTCAGCCCCGCTGACGCGGCCGCGGCGGCGGCGAGGGCCGCGGCAGCGGCGGCGGCTGCGGCGGCAGCCCGCCGCGCGGCGATCCGCGCCCACGCCATCAAGATCACCGCGTCCATCGGCAAGGGCACCCTCACGGTCCATTCGATCTCGTCGGCTGCTCAGCCGCCTACTGTCAAGATCAATATCGGTAACTCGGTGCGCAACGCCGCCTCGGCAATAGCCGCCGGCCTTACGACGGCCGCCGTCTGCGTGGTGGCTGGCGCCTGCGCCCCACGGGACGACGAGTCGTCCACCTGCGCGGCGAACGGAGACGGGTGGGTCGACTACCAGGGCACCGACGCGTCACACGGCAACCGAGCCCAAGGCGTTGCGGCGTGCCTGACCCCGCAGTATCTGAACGATCACGCGGGATCGGCAGTGACCAAGGACATCCGTCCGCCCGGCTACACCTGGGCTCAGAGTTACGCCCGGCACCTTGGTGCCATACCCAAGACATCGGTGAACAACTGCCACCTTCTCGGCAATCAGCTCTCCGGCTCCGGGACCGACCTGAGGAACCTGTCGACGTGCGGACGGGACGCCAATGCCTTCCCGGAGCGGGGTGGGCTGGGAGCCATGGACAACATGGTTCAGTTCGAGAACCAGGTGCAAGCTCAACTGGAGAAGGGCGAGACGGTCCTGTACTCCGTACACCCCACGTATCTGGGCAATCGAGTTACCCCGGAGGCGTACGAGATGACTGCCACAACGTGGGATCAGGATGGCAACTTGGTGGGAACCACGACACGTAGCGTACGGAATCTGATGAACACGCCACGGGGCTGGCGCAATCTGGGCACGGTGGTGGACAGCCGCACCGGTGCGGACGTCCCCACGCGATGACCAATGACCAACGGATCTGATCGGTACGAGGACGCCATGCACTGGGCTGTGGAAGAACTGAGCCGCGTCATGCAGCCGCCCGCGGAAGGCGGCGACACGGTCGACTGGGGCGAGTTGCGCGCCGACACCGGGTGGGAACTCCCGGCCGACTACCGCGACTTCGTCGCTGTCTACGGGATGGGTTCGATCAGCGACTCGATCGGCATCCGCACGCCGCGCTTCGAGGATTACCCGTACGAGGACCATCTGCTCTTCCGTGCTCAGTGGCCGCCGGCGGACGGGACGCTGACCTGGGGGTCGAACGAGGCCGGTGACGACTTCCTGTGGCGGTGCACCGGAGGGCCGGACGAGTGGCGGGTCGTATTCCGACCCAGGGACCGTCGTCGGGACCACGAATACGACATGGGGATGGCCGAGTTCCTGCTGCGTCTGATGGGCGGAGTCATCCGCCCTCCGCTGGGCGCCGAGCTGGAGCTGCCAGCCACGTTCGAATCGTGGCGCGAGGAAGAAGGGCGCCTGCTCGACGAGGACGGCGATCTTGAAGGTTTCTGATGGTTGCCACCGCCCGTCTCGTCGGCGGCTGTGGGTCGTTTTCGGTGCGGGCGCTATGGCGCTTCTCGTCATAGCCGGTGCCGTAGCGCTGCTCATGCGCCCGGATGCCGGCGACGGTGCGACGCCGCCCGTCCCGGTCTCGCACGTCGACACTGCCGTCCGAGCCTGTCTCCTGACGTCCACGGACTCGGATGCGACGGGATGCCATGACCCCAACTATCCCTCCGGTCAGGGTCTCCACAGTAGGAGGGGAACCTCAGATGCCCGTAGTAGCGCCTGCTCAACGCGTCCGTCACCGTGCGCGCCGTGCGCAGGGCGCCCTCCTCTTGCGCCGAGGTCACCGCGATGTGTTGCACGAAGCGTTCGAACCTGCTGGCAGTGCTCATCGTCCTCCGATCGGACAGGCGCAGAGGAGCGTACAACCGAGAGCCACATGCTCGTGTTCAGTTCCACTCGCCGATGGAGCTCTATCAACGGGCCCGGCTCAGGTGAAGGCGTGTGAGCGGAATGCGTTGCGTACCTGCGTGAGTGGCTCGCGGTCACGGGTGAAGTAGAGCTTGTTGGTGAGTAGAGCCGCCCAACGGTCCTTGCCAGGGGAGATCCACATGCCCGTGCCCGTGAAGCCGTAGTGGACCCAGACGTCGTCGGTCTGGGCTGTGGTGCCCGGGGCCGGGTGCCAGAACAGGCCACGGGGCGGGGTGAGTTCACCTGTGTGGAGCCGCAGGGATTCTTTGACCCAGTCCGGCCCGAATCCGGGTGACTGGCTCACTCGGGCCGGGGCCAAGAGGTAGCGCAAGAACGCGGCAAGGTCGTCGAGGACGGAGAACATGCCCGCGATGCCGCACACTCCGCCCAGCAAGCGCGCGGAGAAGTCGTGTGCAGACCCCTTGAGATGGGTCTTCGTGTTGTCGTCGAGCTCGGTTGGTGCACAGCGGGCAGCGACACCAGCCGGCAACGGACCGAAGCGGGTCTGTGTCATGCCAAGGGGTTGCCACACGCGGTCGGCTGCGAGTGCGTCAAGGCTCTGGCCGGAGAGGTGTTCGGCGAGATAGCCCAGGATGAGGGCGGCGCGGTCGGTGTACTCCACGGCCTCGCCGGGCGGCCGGTGCAGGGCTTCGCGCAGGACGCCGTCGCGGACGTCCTGGGGATCGGTGCCGTAGAGGTTCCTGAGGTTGGCCCGGAGGGGGGCGCCGGCGGTGTGGGTGAGCAGGTGACGTGCGGTCACCTGACCCAAAGGACGTCCGCTCACCTCGGACCAGAAGTCGCCCAGCGGTGTGTCGAGTTGGAGCTTTCCGTCCTCGACGAGACAGCCGATGGTCGACCACACAGCGAGGATCTTGGTGAGGCTGGCGACGTCGAAGACCGTGTCGTGCCGCATCGGTTCGTGCGGCTGATCGGGATCCAGGACGCCTGCGGTGCCGCTGGCCAGGATCCCGTGGCTGTTGCCCATCGCCCAGACGGCGCCGGGGTAGACCCTGTCGCGGACCCCGTCATGGAGGAGCTGGTGGATGGGGTCGGTGTCGAGGTCGAGCGCCATAGTCTCCCGATCGATCGTGGGCCGTGTGATGTCCCGTGGGTCAGCGTAGTAAGGCGCGGCTACGGATCTGACTGCGGCGCGGGCAAGTCAGATGAGCTGTTTGCCCAGGTCGGTGAGGGCGGCTGCGGTAGCGGTGAGGGGATAGCGGGCCGCGTTAGCGTGGCCTGCGGCCTGGAGTGCCGGGAGCAGGCCAGGTGTGGTGCGGAGCCGGGTGAGGTCATGAGCGAGGACCGCCGGGTTGGTGAAGTCGGTGCTGTGGCCACTCGCGGCAAGGACGTCGCTCAGTCCGGGGACGGGCTGGTAGATGACCGGCAGTCCGCAGGCTTGCGCTTCAAGGGCGACGAGCCCCATGGCTTCGAGCGTGGTCGACGGCATGACTAGGGCGTCGTGGTCGGCGAAGGTGTTCCACAGTTGTGGGCGGTTCAGCCAGCCGAGATATCGGACGTGGACCTTGAGCAGGCGCAGGAGCGGGGTCAAGGCGTGGAACTGGTGGGGCGGTGCGGCGATGCTCAGTTCGACTGCCTCGATCGCGGGCAATGCGCGCATGAGGGTCTCCATGCCCTTCTCGGACGTGAGACGACCGGCGTAGAGCAGCCGTAAATGTCCGGCTGGACGTCGCCCGGGACGGGGCGGCGGGTTGGTCAGCAGGCGGTCAGGGACGCCCCACGGAATGTTCGTGATCTTCCGTCGATTGGTGGTCGGTACGAGCTTCAGCAGTCGATCAGCCATGGCGCCGGTGGGGACGACGATGGCGTCGGCGGCGCGGGTGCTCTCCCGCAGGACTCGGAGTTGGTCGTTTCGGACTTCGGCGAAGAGCAGGTCGGTGCCGTGGACGAGCGCGATGCGTGGCCGGGTGGGCAGCGCGCGGATCAGGGCCGGTGTGCCGCCGAAGGTGAGGTGCTGGAGGTGGAGCACATCGATGTCCGCCGGATCGATGAGCTGGGACAAAGCCCTGCGCAGAGCGTTGACGTACAGGGCGAACGGCGGCCCGGACAGGCACTTGCCCGGCACGTCCATCAACTCCAGTCCCGCAGGCAGACGTGGTGGACCAGGCCGCGGGGCGAGCATGAAAGCGCGGGCAGGGAGGAGAGGGTTCTCGCCGGTATAGAGGTCGAGGAAGAGCTCGACACTTCCGCCGGCGCTGCCGAAGGGCAGGTCGAGGGCGGTCGCGATCAGCGGGCTCATGTCGTACCCCCGGCGAGTTCTTCGTAGAGGCGGGAGATGTCGATGCCTGCGGTCGCGGTGTATTTGAGGCCGTGCAGTTGGTAGCTGGCCGGGGTGCCGAGGCAGTGGAGGAAGACGAGCTTGCCGAAGGTCATCCGGGGATGGACCCGGACGGGTCTGGCGGCGCGGATCTCCAAGGTCCAGTGGATGGCATGGCCTTGGTGACCGAGTGGGGCGGAGACATGGACCCAGATGCCGAGCCCGCCGACGGTGCGGTCGCCATTGAGGAACTGGGCGTACGTCTCTGATCCGGTCCGTTCGTGGGTGACGCCGAGGTAGAGCACCCCGGGCTGCAGGACCAGCCCGGACGCGGGGATTGTGGTCTCGGCGTACGGGGTGGGGGTCGCGGCGTCCAGGTCGGTGTCGCAGATGCGCAGCGTGTCGCCGAGTCGCCAGTCGTAGGCGTTAGGGGAGAGGCGGGCCGGTTCGTACGGCTCGATGGTGATCTCACCTGCGGCTCGGGCGGCGGCGATGCCGGGTCCCGTGAGGATCACGAGGCCACCGTCCGAAGTTTTGTCACGTCGCGCCAGTAGCCGGAGGGCTGCGGACCGTCTGCTGCCTGGTACTTGCCGCGGTACAGGGCGATCGGGCCGAGGGAGGCGAAGAACATGATCTGCCCGATCCTCATGCCCGTGTAGATACGCAGGGGACGGATCGGTGTGAGCATCAGGGTCCACTGGCCGTGGAAGCCGATGTCTCCGATGGGGGCGGTGATCTCGACGAACAGGCCGAGTCGTCCAACCGAGGAACGGCCGAAGAGCAGAGGGACGATCGTGTCGGAGCCGACCTCTTCGAGGGTGTGACCCAGGTACAGCTCGCCGGGCTGGAGGACGTATCCGTCCGGGCCGATCGTGAACTCACGGGTGGGGTTGGGCTGATGGGCGTCCAGGACGTCCGCGGTATAGGTGAGCAGAGTGGGGCCGAGGCGCACGTTGTAGCTGTTCGGGTTGACCTGGTCGGGGGCGAAGGGGGCGATGCGAAGGCGGCCGTCCTGGGCGGCTGCGGTGATCTCGGGGCCCGTGAGAATCATCGAGTGCCTCCCTGGGCCGGCGCGGTGAGGACGTGCTTGACGGCTTGGCTGAGCAGCAGCCCTGCGGCGTGGGCGCGGCCGGCGAGGCAGGTGCCGGCGAGGTAGTCAGTGGTCAATACGCTGGTGATGCCGTCCGGCAGGGGATCCGGTGCGGTCACGAGTGGGCCGGCCTGTTCGGTGAGATGAGCCAGCAGGCCATCAAGGTTCTTGCGGAAGTCCTCCGGGATGTTCGCGTGGACCAGTTGATTGTCGAAGGGCTCGATAGCGAGCAGGTCGCCCAGGGTGAGGGTGCCGCCGAGCGGGACAGGACGCAGCACCGTTTCGTTGAGGATGACCGCGTCGATGCCGAGTCCTGTGCGCAGGCGTGCTGCGAGGTCGACGAGCAGGCCGTAGCGATCGGGAGTCCGGTGCCGATATGCCTTGGTCACGGGGCCGAGGACGGCGGTCAGTTGCTGCCTGAGTCCGCCGATCTTTGCTTCCAGCGGCGCTAGTTCGGCCGGGACACGAGCCGGAGCCCGGTCCGGGAAGCGAGTGGTGCCGGCGCCCCAGCCTTGTCCGACGGGTGTGCCGATGGCGTACCCGTCGGCGAGTTCCCGGCCCTTGACGATGAGGGTGTCGCCGACGCGGACAGGGCCGTACTGGTTGCTGTGGCAGTGCCCGGCGAAGATCACGTCGAGGAAGGGGCAGGCGGCTGCCAGCTTGAGGTCCTCGTCGAAGCCAGAGTGGCTGAGCAGGATCCAGTCGTCTACCTCGTGGTGGTGGGTGAGCATCACCTCGCGCAGGGCTTGGACGGGGTCGGTCACGCGGTGATCGGTCCGATGCTCGGCAGGGATGGCGTTGAACGCCTGCTGTCCGATCACGGCCGTGATCGCGACCTGTCGTCCTGCGATGCGGGTGGTGTGCAGGCGGCGGAAGAGCGCTTGGCCGGTGGCGTCGACGGCGTTGGCGCAGACGGTGAGTTGGTGCAGGTCGGGTTCGAAGTGATGAGGCCAGCCGTGGTTGCCGGGCGCGAGTACGTCGTAGAGCTTGAGCAGGATGTCGCGTTCGACGCTGCCATGGGCGAGGCGGTAGTAGCCGCTGCCCTCGAAGAAGTCTCCGCAGTCCACGATGAGTGACGTGGGGCGGAGGGTATGGAGATGGCTCAGGAAGGGGGCGGTGTTGTCGAAGGAGGAGTGCACGTCCGTGGTGGCCACGATCTGCCGCACGGTGCGATGACGCGTCATGGAGTGACCTCGCAGATGTCGGCACCGAGGGCGCGCAGCTTGCCGGGAAGGTCGGCGTGACCGCGGCGGAGCTGGTCGAGGCCGCCGACGGTGGTGACCCCTTGGGCGGTGAGGCCGGCGACCATGAGAGCGGAGCCGGTACGGATGTCGGTGGCCTCCACGCCTGTCCCAGTGAGCTGTTGGGGTCCGGTCAGGCGGCACTCGGTGGGGGAGAGCTCCTCGAAGTCGGCTCCGAGGCGGGCCAGTTGGGGCAGCAGGTTGCTGTGGCGGCCGGGGTTTATGGCGTCGGCGAACAGATGGGTGCCGGGAAGGCTGAGGGCGAGTGCCATCAGGGGCGGTTCGAAGTCGGCGTCCAGCCCGCCGGGGCTGAGGGACGCGATGGCCCGCAGACCACGACTCGTCGGTCGCGCGTCTCGGGCACGGACGGAGAGAATGCCGGCGTCGGCGCCGACAGGGATGCCCAGCCGTCGCAGGGCAGCGATGAGCGGGTTCACGTCCCTGCCGTGCACGCCCTCGATGCGGGCTGTACCGCGGGTTGCCGCGATCGCGCACGCCAGTGTGCCTGCCTCGATCTTGTCGCCGGGAACTTGCCAGGCGATGCCGTCGATCAGGGCTGAGGACGGTGGCGTGAGGATGAGGAGGTGCTCGCTCGTCCGGATCTCCCAGCCCACTGTCTCCAGGGCGTCGAGCACGCACAGGACCTCCGGGGAGAGGTTGGGCGAGCCCAGCCGCAACGGGCGGCTGGTCGTGACTGCCCGGAGTACGGCGGCCACAGTCGCCCCGCGCGAGCGGAACGGCAACACCAGTGAGACGGTGCCGGTGCGCGGCGTGACAGCTTCGACGCGGTAGCCGGAGTCGTCGAATGCGGTGCGGTCGCCGAATGCCTCGTACACCGTGAAGTGCAGGTCCATCCCACGTGCGCCGATTCGACAGCCTCCCGGCCACGGCAGCCGGGCCTCCCCGTGGCGGGCGAGTAGGGCGGGCACCAGGTAGTAGGAGGCACGGATGTGGGCGGCTTGGGGAAGCTCGGCGTGCGTGCGTCGGCTCTGGGTCGGAAGGATCACCGCAGCGGTCGGCTCGCCTACGGGCTGCGCTACGTGCCAACCTGCCTGTTGCAGGAGAGCGAGCATGATCTGCACGTCTGTGTTGGCCGGGACGTTGGTCAGCCGCACCGGGCGACCGAGCGCTGCCGCGGCGGCCAGCAACGGCAGGGCGGCGTTCTTGGAGCCGTCGACGGTGACGGTGCCGGCGAGCGGAGGTCCTGGGCGTACAGCGATCACCTCTGCGGCCCGGGTCGGGGTGGAGGCGGTGGTTGTCACGGTCAACTCCTCTGCAGGGGAAGGGAGATGGCGTCTTTCTGGTTCGAGCTGGTGGACAGGTCGATCTCGGCCCAGCACCGCTTGCCCGTCGGCGTAGGCTCGGCGCCGTACCGGTCGGCCAGCGCTGCGACGAGGAACAGACCGCGGCCGTTCTCGCTGCACTCGTCCGGGAAACTGAGCTGGGGCAGCGCGGGGCTGGAGTCGCTGACCTCGACGCGTAGGACGGCTTCTACGAGCCGCACGGTCATCGAGATCTGGCCGGGGCCGGCGTGGCGGACCGCGTTGGTGACCAACTCGCTGATCAGCAGCTCGACGGTGTGCATCAGCTCGTCGTCCAGCTCCGCCTCCCAGCCTGTTATCGCGTTCATCGCCTGGTGCCGGACGGCGGTGACCGCGGTTGGTGTGGTGGGTACGGACAGGGTGAGCTGGTGCGCTGCCATGAGCGGCCTCCCGGGGTAGGTGCGGCCACATCACGCAACCAGCCCGTGGCGGTGGGTGGTTAGCCCAGGTGCCGGCGCTGCATCGGTTATGCAGGAGCTGCATGACGGTGAAGTGCGCCTGATCTACGCTCGGTTGGGCAGGCAGGATCGGCGACGGCGGAAGGGGCCGTGGCAGATGCCCGAAGGACATGGCGAAACGAGACGGATCGGCGAAGTGATCCGTCAGGCACGGGTGTTACAGCGGCGCTCGCAGAAGGACGTCGCCGCCGTGCTGGGCTACCACCAGTCCAAGGTGAGCCGCCTGGAGAGCGGACGCGGCACGGAGGACATCCGCGTCCTGCGCGCTGTTGCTCAGGAACTCAACATTCCGCCCCAGCAGTTGGGTCTTGCTGCGGCCCCTGATCCCTCTACCGCCGACCCCGAAACCGAAGACATGCACCGCCGCACTTTCCTTGCCGCGAGCATCGCCGCACTCGCGACCCCGGCCACTTCGGCCGCCGCCCACGATGACCTCGTACAAGCGCTCCTGCCGGGTCTGTACCCGGCGAGCACCGGCGTCCCCTTGGCCACGGCAGTCCTCCGTGAGCAGGTCGGCGCGGCCCGCAGGCTCTTCTACACTTGCGACTACACGGAACTCGAACGCACCCTGCCCGGGCTGATCGCCAACCTGCGGCTCGCCTCCAGCGGCGCGACGGACAGCGACACGTTGTCCGCGCTTCTGGCCACCGCGTACCAGACCTCGACCAGCCTGCTGCTCAAACAGCACGACCAGGGCAACGCCTGGCTGGCGGTCGGCCGCGCGATGGCCGAGGCCGAACGCTCCGGCGACCCGGTGGTCCTCGCCTCCAGCGTCCGCGTGCAGGCCCACGTCCTGGCCCGCGAGAAGCACACCGCCCAGGCCGTCACCCTCGTTAGGCACACGGCCGACCAACTCGTCGGCTCCTACGACCGTCGCTCCCCGAAATACCTTGCCGCAGTCGGGCTGCTGTTGCTGCGCGGGGTGACCGCGGCCAGTGGCGGAGGCGACCGCGCGGCAACCGAGGAGTTTCTCGCCGAGGCCAAAGAAGTGGCCCGGTACGTCTCCCTCGACCGTCCCGACGCCTGGGCCAACTTCAGCCCCACCAACGTCGCCCTCCACGAACTCAGCTCCCTGGTGGCCTTCGGCGACGCGGGTCTCGCCCTGCAAGCGGCCCGGCCCCTGATGCGTCGGCACATCCCGGTCCCCGAACGCCGGGCGGCCCTGTGGGTGGAGACGGCCCGCGCCTACAGCCAGCAGGGCCGCCTCTCCGACGGCTACCAGGCAGTGCGGATCGCCGAGACCTGCGCCGCCCAGGATGTCCGCCGCCCCGCCGTGCGCGACCTGGTCGCCGACATGGCCTCCCGCGACCGCCGTCGTACGCTGCCCGAACTGCACAACTTCAGCCGCCAACTGGGAGTCCCCGCGTGACCGAGCCGAACGCCCCGGACAAGAAGCCCTTCCTGTACGTCGTCGTCTGCGCGTGCGGTATCGCCGGCGACGTCGGCAAACTGATCACCGCAGCGCAGGAACGGCATTGGGACGTCGGTGTCGTCGCCACCCCGCAGGGCCTGGGCTTCCTCGACACCGAGGCGATCGAGACCCAGACCGGCTATCCCATCCGCTCCGCCTGGCGCACGCCCGGCGAAGCCCGCCCCCTGCCGCCTGCGGACGCCATCGTCGTCGCGCCGGCCACCTTCAACACGGTCAACAAATGGGCCGCAGGAATCTCCGACACCCTCGCCCTGGGCATCCTGTGCGAGGCGTACGGCATGGGTATCCCCACCGCCGTACTGCCGTACCTGAACGCGGCACAGGCCGCCCACCCCGCTTACGAGCAGAGCCTGACACGGCTGCGGGGGATGGGAGTGCTGGTCGGATCGTACGAACCACACAAGCCCAAAGCGGGCGGTGGCGCCGACCGCTTCCAATGGGAGGAGGCGCTGGAACTCCTGGCCCCTGAGCCGTCGGCACGGACGTGATCGGCGGCGCTGCAGGCGTCGTTGGTGCTGTCAGGCCAACTGGAACTCTGCGTGGGGTGTTGCCCGCGCCCATACGGCGTCGAAGGCCGACTCGCAGAGCTTGGCGACCGCCGGGTCGTCGGTGAGTTCCACCTGCATGTTTTCGCCTTCACCGTCGAAGTGATTGACGAGAACGAGGTTGGAGTCGAAGAGCCAGAAGTCGTTGCCTGGGAGTGCGAGGGCCGTTGCGTTTCGCCGGGAGAGCCAGCGGACGTCTTCGCCGGCGGCGATGTTGAGTCCGTGCGTCACGTCGTACTCGAAGCGGATGTACTCGCTGACGGGGGTCGAGACGACGCGGGCCCGGTGGACCTCGACGCTTCGCGAGGTCGCCTCCGTGACGATGCCGTGCCAGTCGCTCCAGCGCTCGGCCGGGTCGAGCGTGATGCCGGCCTTCCAGTCGATGAAGGCCGGGTCCGACTTCATGTAGGCGTCGCGCAGCTCCAGATGGACGGCCGTCCGCTGGCAGTCGCGGAACAGCTCCTCAAACGTCGGGGTCCTCGTCAACCTTCTGCACCTCCAGGAAGAACTGCACGCCACACGGGGGATCTCCGCCACCGACTCGTGGTCGGAGATGTCCATCTGCCTGAGGCGCTCGATGTCCTCCGCCTTCGATCTCTCTGCCAGAGCTTGCCCGCGGCTGTGCCATGGAGCTGGGAACTTGCCGAAACTACCCAGATGTGCCTGGAAGTTGACCTTACGTGGCCAAAGCCGGGGCGACGAGCAGTGGGCCGACTGGGGCACTCAGGGATGGCTGGATCCGATAGCTGGCGGCCCTGATCCACCAGTTTGTCCTTTGCCATCCAATCGAGGCGTTTGATAACGAACCCAGTCGTTTCGGCTTTTTTGACAGTGAACCTAGTCGTGCGGGGCGCGCCCGCCGCGGGCCGTTGGCGACATTCGTACAAGACCGGCAGCCGCCGCCCCCGCACTATCGCTCTATGAACGCCCACGACGCACAGCACGCGAAGCCGATGCATGTGGACCGTGACGGACCGCGGGACGCGCCGCCACTGCTGCTCATCCACGGGTCTGGAGCCTCGGGCGCCTCCTGGGGGCCGGTGGTTCCGGCCCTCGCCGCCCGTCATCATGTCGTCCGGATAGACCTCCCGGGCTGCGGCCGGTCCCCGCGCGCCACGTCCTACGACGTTCCGGCGCAGGCGGGCCGCGTGGCGGCGCTGCTCGACGAACTCGGGCTGCGCGCCGTCACCGTGGCCGGCCACTCCAGCGGCGGATACGTCGCCACCGCGCTCGCGGAGCAGCGCCCCGACCTGGTGGGTTCGCTGGCGATGATCAGTACCGGCCCGCGCCTCGACGCACTCCTGCCGCAGCCGGCCGTCCTGCGCGTGATGCTGGCACCGCCCTTCGGGCCGCTGCTGTGGTGGCGGCGTTCGGATGCGATGATCCGCAAAGGCATCGGCGCCACGCTCGCCGGGCCTGCGCCCATTCCGCCCGGCATGGTCGCCGACGTGCGGAGCACCACGTACCGCGCGTTCCGCAAGGTGCTGCGCGAGAACACCGCGTACCTCGCCGAGCAGTCCGTGCCCGAGCGGCTCGCCGCCCTCGGGCTCTCGGTGCTGGTGGTCTTCGGCGCCGCCGATCCCCGGTGGGATCCGGCGTCGGCGCGCCAGTACGACGTCGTGCCGGGCGTGCAGGTCGAGATGCTGCCGGGCGTTGGGCACATGCCCATGCTGGAAGCGCCCGAGCCGGTGGGCCGGCTGCTGCTGGACTTCGCGACCCTGTGCGCCGGAACCCCGCCGGCAGGCCCGGCCTAGACTGGCGCCGTGTTGTCGCAGGGCGTGCCACCCGCGTGGTCGGGCGTTGACATCGCAGTACCGGAGCCCTCGGACCGGCTGCCGGGCATCAGCATGGCCGGATTCCGCCACCGTGTCCCCGCGCCCGTCGACATCGCGATGGTCGCGCATCCGTCCGTCACCTTGCTCATCGATCTGAGCGACGATGACGGCCTGGTCTACGACACGCAGGGGCGGCACGGACGCGGCAGTGTCGTGATCGGCCTGGTCCCCGGGGAGCTGCGGGTGTCCGGCCTGGTGGGCGAGTGCCTGCAGATCCGGTTGCAGCCGGGTGTGGCGGCTGCAGTGCTCGGCTCGTCGGCCGGGGGCAGCGGGAGCGTGGAGTCCTTGGCGGACGTCTGGGGCCGCGGCGCCGGGCGCTTCGAGGAGCGGCTGCGTACAGCCGGATCGTGGGACGAGCGGTTCGCGATGGCGGCGGACGCCGTCCGCCGGCGGATCGGGGACGGCTTGCGGATCGATCCGGAGGTCGCCCACATCTGGAGGCGGACGGTCACCAGCAGGGGGCGAATGCGTATCGACGGCCTGGCGGACGACGTCGGCTGGAGCCGCAAGCGTCTGTGGGCGCGTTTCCGGGCGCAGCTCGGCGTCACCCCCAAGCGGGCCGCCCAGCTGGTGCGGTTCGACCATGCGGCCCATCTGCTCGCGGCGGGTGTCCCTCCCGCCGGTGTCGCGGCCGAGAGCGGTTACGTCGACCAGTCCCATCTGCACCGCGAAGTGAAGGCGTTTACGGGGCTCACGCCGACTGCCGTCGCCGCCGCGCCGTGGCTGGCGATCGACGACGTCGCGTGGCCGGCCTCCTGGCGGGCAGGGAGGCCCGTGACAGGTGGCGCACGCGGTTCCGGCAAGCGCTGAACCGCCCAGCCGCAGCCCTCACATTGCTCCCGACCGACAACTGTCCTTTGACATCCAACCTAGTCGCCCCAGGTCAGGGCATCGCACCGGACTAACTTGGCTGTCAAAGGACACAGTTGTCCCGTCTCGATTCATCTGGTTCGGAGTCTGGGCTGTGACCTGTAGCGACCAGATCACTTGAGATGGTGAACTCCCTTGAATCTCATATGATCTGGTCCGCCGCCCGCGGATGGTGTCCGTCGTCTCAATCGTTGTGGTCCGCCGGCGGCGTTTCGAAGTGACTGCAGGACTTCATGTCGAGCCAGGTCTGGCTACCCGCCCGCGAAACGCGCTGCCAGGTTCATGGCCTCCTGGGTGAGTTTGATGTGCAGGCCGGCGTCGTCCTGGGTGGCGACCTGGGTAAAGCTGCCCTCGTGCCACCAGAACACCGAGGGGCTCAGCGCGCCCGGTGACTGCTCGAAGCCCATGGCGGCGAACCGGGCCATGGCGTGCAGCGAGGAGGCCACGTTCCTGTCGCGGACGACGTGGAAGGCGAGTTGGTGCCGGTGCGGCAGCGCGACCAGGATTCCGTCCGGCGCCGGTGCGTCCTTGGTGTAGCGGAGTAGGACCTCATCCAGAACCAGGGCGAGGCTCGCGATGAAGTACGAGCCGCCCATCAGCACGTCGAAGTGGGAGCCGTCCTTATCCCTGACCACCTTGTGTTTGTCAACGCGGACGGCTCGTAGGTTCTGGAACGCACGGTCCCGAAGGGCCGTGATGTCACCCAGGTTGGAGAGGGAGTCCGCGGTCAGCATGTCGACGGTTTCCGGCAGGTCGAGCGCCAGCACCTCCAACAGCCCCGGAACCGATTGGGGACCGTACCCGAAAGCCTTCAGGAGCGCGGGATCGCTGGGAATGAAGCGGGGGTAGAGCTGGGCCAGGAGCTGTTCGCGCGGCAGGGCCTTGAGAGCCTGAGGTCCATCCATCGACCGGATGACCCGGTCAACATGTTCGTCTACGAGCGCCCGCCAGCACCGGGGGCCGCGGCTGTCGTTGTGGCACACGGCCGCAAGATTGGAAAGGCCGAAGCGCCAACCCGAGCCCGTGGTCACGCGGCCCGGTTCGACCGTTACCTCGATGCCGCGCTCCGCGAATGCCTCGCGGACGAAAGTACGCAACCGGGCAGCCTCCGCCTCGGACAGGAACGCGAACTCCCCGTCGCGCGGCAGGCCCACCCCATCACGACGCTCTCCGCGCCGAAATATCCCCACCAGGTCCCCAATCGCTCGAAGATGCGGATCATAGCCGCGACCGGCACAGGGGCCTTCTTCAGGTATGCAACTCCGGCATCCGGTCGAAGTTCATCCCGTAGATCGTGCCGACCAGCGTGGGCGCGAACAGAATCGCCGCCCACGACGAGATCTTCTTGAAGCCGTCTACCGGGTGGTGCTGACCTGCGGCGATGCTGCTGGGAACCTCTCTGGCCCGGGCCGATCCGGGCGGTCTCGTGGGCGGGGGTTTCGTGGACGCGTTCGGTGCACAGGGTCTGCGACTCGTGGATGGCGTGGGTCGTGTGGTCCGACCGGGTCCGTTCCCTGTCAAGTGCTGCGTGTTGAGGTGCTGTTGGACTACGCCGCTGGCTTTGGCGGCGGTTCGTGACCCACTGGGCAATCCGGGTTGGGGCCACCGGTGTTGACGGCAGGGGGTGTGAGGGAGTTTTGGCTCCAGCGTCGACTCTGCTACTCAATTCGGCCGTGCAGCAGAATCCGGCGGGGGAGACCGTAGTGATCGCCTCGGCATCGCGGTCGGGGTCATTGCGGCGGAGGTATCTCGGAATTGCGCAGCAGCGTCACCGCGTACAGCAAAACATCGATGCGGACAGGGACACCAGGAAGAAGAACCGGACGGAATACCGGAAGTTTTACCGGAACAAACCAAGAGCGCAGGCCCCCATGCTCCTGGTCACGTGCCATCGACCGCGATCAGACTGCGGGATCCTTGTGCATATTTCGGTCGGAACGCGCAAATCAAAGGGTGACCACGGCTGAAGGACCGAATTTGACGTCAGGATTCGGCGCAGGGTAAGACTCCTGACGATTCGAGGGATTGACGTTGAGGGGCAGTTATGTGGTTGCTATTCGTGTTATTGCCGCTAGCCGGCCTGCTGGCCGTCGATATCGGCGCCTTCTTGTGGTGGTCACGCCGGAGTCAGCTGCTGAACAGCGGCGTGCCCACGACCGGCGAGGTCGTGCGGATCAACATCACGGTGACCCATCACGTGGACACGGCCACGCGGTTGAGCTCGTCCTCCACCACGATTCGCCCGGTGGTGCGTTTCACCACGCAGACCGGTGAGCTGATCACCGCCTCACCGATGCGCAGCGCGGTCGACAAACTCCTGATCCCCGGCGATCCGGTCAAGATCCGCTACAGCGCGGGGAACCCGATGCGCTGCGTGGTGGACCAACGCGGAGCCAAGCAAGGCACCGTGCCCATGCTGGCGGGCCTGGTCTTCTTGAACATCTTCCTGATCGGCTTCGCCTCCTTGGGCGGGCGCATCGCCGGGGAGTTGCAGAGCTACGACCAGCCGCTTACACCACCGCCCATCGCCCAGGGGCTCGGCCAGCCGGCCGGTTCCGGGACCGGAAGCCGGACGATGTCCGCCACACCGCTCCCCGCCGCGACGGCCACCGGCGCGTGGTCCGCCGCAGACGGCGCCCTGACCGTGACCGTCGTCAAGGTCGTCAACGCCGGCGGGAACGTCAGTCTGACGGTCAGCGCGCACGACGGCGCCACCGCATCGGTGACCCTGCCGATTTTTTCCAACTTCACCGCGACCGATGGTCAAGGCAACTCCTACACGGCCCGCCCGCTCGCACCGATCAGCGTGCCGGCCGGCGGCACCGTCTCCGACACGTTGACGCTGGATCAGACCGTCCCGACATCGGCGCGGAGCCTGAAGGTCGCGTGGACCCATGTCTTCTCGCAGGATCCGGCACTGAACGGCTCGATCACCGTCACGGGAGTTCCGCTGCCACATCACTCAGATTGAACGTACGTCCAGCAGCCCGAGGCACCGGGCGAGAAAGGAGGTCTGGTGCACCGGATGCCAGCGGCGTGCTGATCGGTACGGGCGATGTTCGTGCAGGTGGGGACGGACTGGTCGAGGCTGAGGGTGTCCTTGTAGGGGAGTTCTGCGAACGGCTGGGCGGAGCCCACACGGACGCTGTCCCGGCCATGCCCGAGACCGTCCGCAGTGATGACGGTCGTGGAAGGCGTCCTGTGGGGCTTGGGAGCCGAGTCCCCCTCACCAGCAGAACATCGACACCGACACGAGTACCGGGAAGAAGCAGAGGACGGACTACCGGAAGATCCACCGGAGCGAATCGGGAGCGTGAGCCAGAAGCGCACACCTCCGGCGACGTCCGGTTCCAGGCTCCCCGGCAACCGTGACATCCAGGTCCTGGGCAAGCCGACTGGGGTGTGGCGGGAAGCCCGCTGTCGAGCCCCGCGGTACCTAACGGGCGTGGCCGGCTCCCGCCAGGCGTACCAGTTCCGACCGGTTGGTCACCCCCAGTTTGCGGCCCACTCGCTCCACCAGGCCTGTCACGTCCTGCGGAGTCAGCAGCAGGGCCTGGGCGACCTGACGGTCGCTGTAGTCGGCGCCTACCAGCTCCAGCACCCGGTGCTCGGTCAGTGACAGACTCGAGGCGACTGTCGGCGCGGCTCTCGGGCGTACCCCCAGCTCGGCCAGCGCGCGGCGTACCCGGCCGGACAGGAGGAGACTGCCGCAGGCATCGGCGAGGTCCAGCGCCTGGGTGAGAACCTGGCCGCTCTGGTGGGTCTCTCCTCTGCGTGACAGCACGATGCCCAGCTCGTACCGGGCGCGGGCCAGTTCCAGGCGGGCCGGAGACCGCTCCAGCAGGGCCACGGCCTCGCGCAGGAGGGCCTCCCCTTCGGAACCGCCCATGACGACACCCAGGCAGCGCGACGCCAGGCCGATCACCCGCTCGGTGCCCCAGCGGTGAGCCAGCTCCAGTTCCTCGGTGGCCAGTTGAAGCGCGTCGGTCCGCTGTCCGAGCGCCAGGTGCAGCAGTGCCGCCCGCGACCGCCAGGGCGCCCCGGTCAGGTTCGTGACCCCTGTCCGCTTCTCCTGGGCACCGTACTCCAGCAGGACCGTGAGGGCGGCGGCCCGATTGCCCCGCGCGGCGTGCACTCGGCTGCGGGCGAGGAGCATCGGCCCCTGCCACACCCAGCCGCCCCGGTCGGTGCCGGCGTCCGGCACCAGCAGCCGTGCGGCCGAGGCCAGGTCGCCCCGCTCGATCAGCGATTCGCCCACCTGGGCCATCAGCGCCAGCCGTGCCCGCGGCTCCAGCCCCTCGCCGTCTGTGACGGCGGGGTGTCCGAAGTCCGTGGTGAGCGCGAGCTGTTGGCCCCGGCGCGCGCGGACCCTGAGCTGCCATATCATCGCCGTCGACACCATGAGGAACACGCCCCACCGCGCACCGATGTCGGCGATCTGCTCGAACCGGGCGGCGGCGTCGTCGAGACGGTCCGTGGTCAGGAAGACCGTCCCGGCCAGGCTCACGAGCATCTGCGACTGGTCCATGGCTGCCAACCCGCCGCGCAGGGCCCGGTCCAGAAGGCTGTTGGCGACCTCGGCGCTGGCGTCCCCGGCGACGGCCGAGGCGGCCAGCCCGGCCAGGACCGCGCACTCACCCGGGGTGTCACCGGCCAGCTTGTGATCCCACAGTCGGCTTGCGAGTTGCCGGGCCGCGGGGAGAGTGGACAGCTGGTCATAGCCGATCAGGAGCATCTGGGCCTGCAGAAACCATTGCACCTCACGGGCCGCCCCGATGCTGTCGTCGGTTTGCCGCAGGTCCTCCACCGCGCGGGCGAGCACCTCGACGGCGTCCGCGTGCTCATGCCCGAGGAACAGCGCGTTGGCGAGCAGATAGGCCGCCTGAGCGCGGGAGTACGGGTCCGTCAACACCGCGGATGCCTGCGTCAGATGATGTCGCGCGGCACCGACATCGAGCTGCAACTCGTCGCCGCCCAACTCCAGCAGCAGCGGACCGCGTTCTTTGCCGGACATGGGCTCCCGCAGGGCTCGGCGCAGATAGGCCGCGGTGACCTCCGGGGCGCCTCGGCCGCGCGTGGCCCGCGCGGCCTGGCGCAGGGCGTCGACCCGCCAGGGCTCGCCGCTCGGTTCGGCCAGCAGTAGGTGGGCGGCCACCCGGTCGCCGGCCGCCCCCTCGTGCCGCAGCAGTTCGGCCGCCCGCGCGTGTCCGGCGGCCAGCTCCACCGGTCCGACGGTCTCGGCGATCGCAGCACGGACCAGAGGATGATCGAACCGCACCGGCTCACCAAGTGCCAGCACACCGATTCGCCGCAACCGGCGCCCGTGCTCACGGGCCTGCGCCTCGCCCAACCCTGACAGTTCGGCCGCCAGATGCCAGTCAGTTCCGTCCCCCAGCACCACCAGGGCCTCGGCCAGACGCCGGGTCGGCTCAGGCTGGCCGGTCAGCCGCTTGACCACGGTGTCCGCCAGGATCCGGCCGCGGAACTCCGCGACCAGCCGTGCTCGGTCATCGACAGGCCTGACACCCTTGCTGGCAAGGGTGCGGAGCAACTCGCGCAGCAGCAGGGGGTTGCCCTGGGTCGCCTCGGCGCAGGTGGCGACGAACCGAGGTTCGGCGTCCTGGCCCAGACTCTCCCGCACCAGCCGGGCCACGCTGTCGACGCCCAGCGCCGGCAGCCCGACCCGCAGGCAGTGCGGCTGGGCGGCGATCCGCTCCAGCAGCGGCTCGGCCCCGGTTCCGCTGTCCGGCCGTGCCGTCAGCACCAGCAGCAACGGCAGGCCGCGCAGCCGCCGCGTCAGGTACTCCAGCCACCGTAGGGACGGGCCGTCCGCCCAGTGCGCGTCGTCGACCACCAGAGCGACCGGCCCGTCGTCCGTGACATGCACCATCAGCCAGTACAGGCTGTGCAGCAGGCCCTGAGACGCCTCCGACGACAGGCCTCCGGCGTCACCGAGTCCAGCCACACGCAGGGCGTGCGACGCCGAGTCCGCCGGACCCGAGAGCAGCCGTTCCCGCCCGTCCCGACCGGCTTGAGCCAGCAACGGCTCGGCCAACTGCCGTAGTACCGCGAAGGCGAAGTCCTGCTCCAGCTCTCCCCCGCTGCCCCGCACCACCCTGATCCCCCGCAGCTGCTCGGCCTCAGCCCAGGCGTTCACCAGGGAGGTCTTCCCCATCCCCGCGCCCGCCCGCACCAGCACCACCGCACCCCGACCGGCCCGGGCCTCACCGGCCGCGCGGTCAAGGACCGCCAGTTGACGGCGACGATCGAGCAGACCTGATTTGGTAGCGCCGTCATCGGCCGGAGGACCGCCCTGCCGACCAGAACGGTCGGCGTCAAGCAGCGCGACGGCGTCGGCGTCGGTCAGTCTCAACGCCGTCACCAGCAGCTCCAGCGTGCGGCGCCGGGGCCGCTGCCGACGGCCCCGCTCCAGATCCCTGATCGACCTGGCCGTCAGCCCGGCGGCCTCGGCGAGCTCCTCCTGCGTCAGCCCTGAAGCCCGGCGCAGATCCCGCAACTTCTCACCGAACGTCATCACACGCCCCCACAGCCAGCCCAGAACGCCGACCACCGAGAAGACGTGACGGTATGTGGTCGTGCCAATAGTGATCATCAACGTCTGGGCAGAACCCTACCGGGGGGATCACGAGGCCTGCGAGCACGACGTCCGGTGTCCAGGATCCACCAGCGGTGCTCGGTGAACTTTCCCTCCCTGTATACCAGTTGCTCTCGCAGGTCAGACCGTCCAAGGCGTCGATGACGTGGTGAGTGCGGGCCGCACTGATGTCGTTACAGGTTCCGAAGTGCGATTACCCTCCGTGAGGCGCGGCTGTCTGCCGTTGGTGTTGATGCCACACGTTTCGGCAAGACCGTTGGCCCGAGGCGGGAGAACCGGCCGACATGGAGTACATCTCGTTCTCCCCGTACTTGCCACTGCGCTTCGCCGTCCAGGACATGTGGTCCCGAGCGGAGGTTGTGGCGGAAGTTGTCAGTTGTCCGCAGTGCCGCGAGCTGGAGTGCAACGGCGCCCCAGCGGTCTCGCGTGGAAGGCTGAGCCACTCCTGGCCGCCTTGCATCGGTGGCCGATGCTGCCGCTGCTCCGCAAAAGATGCCGCAGATCGACTCGTGTGGCTCGTGGGTCAGTCGGGTGTTTCGGCCGGGTCGGCGGGCTGGGTCTCGTTGGCCGGCGCGGACCGCTCGATGTCGTTGTTGGTGGCGGCCCAGCTGGCCAGCAGGTTGAGGGCGTCGTGGGTGGGTGAGTGGGGCTCGGGGGTGTAGGTGAGGAGGAACTGGCTGGGGCCGTCGGGGAGCGGGAACGTTTCGAAGGGCAGGTCGAGGTCGCCGACGACCGGGTGGTGGAGGAGTTTCACGCCGGTGGTGTGCATGCGGACGTTGTGGGCGGCCCAGCGGTGGCGGAATTCCTCGCTGCGGGTGGACAGTTCGCCGATGAGGTCTGTGAGCCGTCGGTCGTAGAGGTCGCGGCCGGCCTCGGCGCGGAGCATGGCGACGGTGTCGCCTGCGACTTCGTCCCAGTGGCGGAAGAACTCGGTCGCGTGGGGGCTGAGGAAGACGAAGCGGGCGTTGTTCGGGGGCCGTGCCGGGTCGGCGTAGACGGGGGAGAACAGGGCGCGTCCGAGGTGGTTGGCGGCGAGGATGTCCCCGCGTCCGCTGAGGATGAACGCGGGTGTGCCGGCCATGGAGTCGAGGACGCGCTGCACCGCGGGCCGCACGCGCTGCTGGGCCGGGCGGCGGCGTGGCGGGCGGGTGGTGCCGGCGCCGCGCAGGAGGTCGAGCAGGTGGGTGCGTTCGGCCTCGTCGAGCTGGAGTGCCTGTGCGATGCCGTCGATGACGCTCTCGGAAACGCCGGTGGCGTTGCCGCGCTCCAGCCGGGTGTAGTACTCGCTGGAGATGCCCGCGAGGAGGGCGACCTCCTCGCGGCGCAGTCCGGTGACGCGTCGGCGCTCCCCGCCGTAGAGGGGCAGTCCGGCCTGTTCGGGGGTGACCCTGGCCCGTCGCGTGCCCAGGAATTCCCGGATCTCCGCACGGAAATCGTCGCGGATGTCGCGGTTGGTGCCTTGTGGGTCGTTTCTGCCTGCCATGCGCATCACTCTACGAGCGCTCCGGCCGGGTTGGGGGTCCCTGTCAGTGACCCCCTCATCAGGGACTCCCACACTCCCGTGACAAGCGGTTTTGTTGGTGGTGCACCAACCACGGCGGTGTGAACCGTCCGGAGGGCCGGCGCTTGTGCCGCCGGTCCCGACCCCCTGTGCGGCGCTGTCGGCGCCGCATGCGTCACCCCCCCCCCGCACACAGCGGGTGCCGGTCACGGCGCCTGAAAGGAACCCCCCCATGAGCAAGGTCATCTTCGTCACCGGTGCCGGACGCGGTCTTGGCACGGACATCGCCCGCGAGGCCCTCGCCGCCGGCCACCAGGTCGTCGCCACCGGCCGCCGCCCCGAGGAGGTCGAGAAGACCCTCGGCGGGCCGCAGGACAACCTGCTGGTCACCCGGCTCGACGTCACGAGCATCGAGGACTCCGAGGCCGCAGTACAGGTCGCCGTCGACGGCTTCGGCCGTATCGACGTCCTGATCAACAACGCCGGGAACCTCTTCACCGGGTACTTCGAGGAGATCTCGCCCGCGCAGATGCGCCGGCAGTTCGAGACCAACCTCTTCGGCCCGATGAACGTCACCCGCGCCGTCCTGCCGATCCTGCGCAAGCAGCGCGCCGGGCACGTCATCACCATCACCTCGACCGCCGGGCTGGTCGGCATGGAGTTCACCTCCGCCTACGCCGCCTCCAAGTTCGCCGAGGAAGGCTGGATGGAGTCCCTGCGCCACGACGTCGAGCCGTACAACATCCACACCACGATCGTGGAGCCCGGCTACTTCCGCACCGAACTCCTCGTGGACGGCTCCACCAACTGGCCCGAGCTGTCCATCGACGACTACGCCCCGCGCACCGCCCCGCGGATCGAGGGCATGAAGAGCATGAACGGCCAGCAGCCCGGCGACCCCGCCAAGCTCGCCCGCGCCCTGCTCACCATCGTTGACCAGGACAAGCCGCTGCTGCGTTTCGTCGCCGGTGCGGACGCCATCGAGGCCGCCGAGGCCAAGGCGAAGGAACTCCTCGCCCAGGCCGAGGCATCCCGCGAACTGGGCGACAGCCTGGCCTACGACGACGCCCACGTCTGAGGAGGAACGACATGCCCCTCAAAGGCGAGTACGAGCCGAGCAAGGCGCAGTTCGTCCGTGACCAGGTGGAGCTGTACGAGAGCTCCGGCGGTACGCAGGGAACGACGCTGAGTGTCCTGGTCGCACGGGCCGAGGACGAGAGGCTCCGGGACCTGCCCGTCGTCATCCTGACCACCCTGGGCGCGAAGACCGGCAAGATCCGCAAGACCCCGGTCATGCGGGTGGAGCACGAGGGTGCCTACGCCGTCGTCGCCTCCATGGCAGGAGCCCCCACTCACCCGGTCTGGTACCACAACGCGGCGGCCGACCCCCGGGTGGAGCTGCAGGACGGCCCGGTGCGCCGGGACATGCTGGCGCGCGAGGTGACCGGGGAGGAGAAGGCCGTGTGGTGGGCCCGGGCCGTCGAGGCGTTCCCCGACTACGCCGAGTATCAGAAGAACACCACCCGTGAGATCCCGGTCCTCTTGCTGGAGCCGGCCGACCAGGAGCACTGACGGGCGCAGCCGGTTCAGCCTGCGGATGCCATGGCTGGTCAGCGTGCGGATGGCCGCCCGGATGAAGCACATCACGACGACCGCAGTCTCACTGTCCTCGGCCGCCTGAACCACGACGGCACCGATGCCCGAGCACCCTTCCCGGCCGAAGCCGGAAGCCGTCGGGCGCACCTACGGCCCTGACCCGCTACCGGGCCACGGCGCCCGCGTAGACAACGCGTGGACCACCCAGGCACGGCCCGCCATGTGATGGCCAAACCCACTGATCACGACCACCGACCGGGCCTGACGGCCGTCACGAAAGGAACACCCCATGAAGCACGTATCACTGGGCGGGCTCGATGTCTCCCGCATCGGCCTGGGAGCCATGACCATGGCCGGCACCTACACCACGGGCGGAGGGCTCGACGACGCCGAGTCGATCCGCACCATCCACCGGGCACTGGACCTCGGGGTCACCCACATCGACACCGCCGAGATCTACGGCCCCTTCCACAGCGAGGAACTCGTCGGCAAGGCCATCAAGGGACGGCGCGACGACGTCGTCGTCGCGACGAAGTTCGGGCTCGTCTCCCACGCCGGCGACGGCCCCGGCGTCATTGACAGCAGCGCCGCCAACGTGAAGGCCGCGGTCGAGGGCTCGCTCCTGCGGCTCGGCACCGACCACATCGACCTCTACTACCAGCACCGCGTCGACCCGAACACGCCCATCGAGGAGACCGTCGGCGCGCTGGCCGACCTGGTCGCCGAGGGCAAGGTGCGCCACATCGGCCTCTCGGAAGCCGGACCCGAGACGATCCGCCGGGCACACGCCGTGCACCCGGTGACCGCGCTGCAGACCGAGTACTCGCTGTGGACCCGCGACGTCGAGGCCGAAATCCTCCCGCTGCTGCGCGAGTTGGGCATCGGATTCGTGCCCTACTCCCCGCTCGGGCACGGCCTGCTGACCGGGCGGATCCGCACCGTCGACGACTTCACCGACGACGACTGGCGCAAGACCAACCCGCGCTTCACCGGCGAGAACTTCCAGCGCAACCTGCGCATCGTCGACGAAGTGCAGGCCATCGGTGCCGAGATCGGCGCCACTCCGGCCCAGACGGCGCTGGCGTGGCTGCTGACCCGGGGCGACGACATCGCCCCCATCCCCGGCACGCGACGGGTCGCACGCGTCGAGGAGAACTCCGCCGCCGACGCCATCTCACTCAGCGCCGCTCAGCTCGAGCGTCTCAACAACCTCACGCCGGCCGCGGGTGAGCGCCACGACGAGGCGAACATGGCCAGCATCGACCGGTGATCCGACGCCCTGGCGACCCGCTGACCCGTCTCCCCCGATCCACCTGAACCCGTTCACCCATTTCACTGATCACTGAAGAGGTTTTCTCATCATGTCCAAGGTTCTCCTTGTCGTAGGTCACCCCGACCTGTCCCTGTCGACGGCCAACAAGGCCCTGGTGGACGCCGTCCGCGAGCTGGCCCATGTCACCGTGCACGACCTCTACGCCGCCTACCCCGACTTCCAGATCGACGTCGCCGCCGAGCAGGCACTGCTGGCCGAGCACGATGTGATCGTCTTCCAGCACCCGGTGTTCTGGTACAACACCACCCCGCTGTTCAAGCAGTGGCAGGACAAGGTCCTCACCCTCGGCTGGGCCTTCACCATGGACGGCTCCGCCTCCCAGCTGGCCGGCAAGAGGGCCGTCGTCGCCGTCACCGCCGGCGTCCCCGCCGACCACTACACTCCCGAAGGCTCGAACCAGGCCACCATCGAGACCCTCCTCAGCAACTGGCACGCCACCCTGAGGCTGTGCCAGTTCGACATCCAGCCGATGGTCAAGCTGTACGGGACCGCCTTCGGCCTCTCCGACGAAGATCTGGACACCGCCGCCAAGCAGTACAACGAACTGCTCGCCTCCTTCGCCGCCTGACCCCATTCACGACAACGGCCGCCCTCGCCGATCACGACGCAGCGGCGAGGGGTCTGCAAGTCTCCGGTCGCTCTTCACCGAATCGACCCCAAGCGACCGGAGACCTCGCTGCACACGTATGCGAATTCCGGCCAAGCGGCACGAGGTTCGAGGCTCAACACCTGCGCCGTTGTGCAGCCTGCCGAGCGGAACGCGGGGACTCGACACTAATACGTATGTGAACGATCCCGATGTAGCTTCCGTCCTGGCTGGATGACAGAACATAGCCATCCCGGCATGCAGGAAATCTCCAATGGTGGACGTAGACATTGGGGATCGCGGGGGTTAATCTCTTGCCTGTAGCCAGGAAGTCGGGAAGGCGCGGCAGACACGAACTGCCGTGCATGTAGGACGCAGGTAGTGGCACGGCAGTGGAGTGGCGGGGCCGGAAGGTTCTCGGGGTCCTCTCGCTGGCTGCCGGGCCGGGCGGCTCAATGGCGCCGTCGCAGTACGCACGATTGCAGGGATGAACAGACGGATCAGAAGGAAGCGAAGGAGGCAGACGCCATCAGGATCGCCCGGGCAGAGACAGCCGGCCCGGGTACCGCAGGCCCCGGAACGGAAGGTGGTCCCACGGTCACGCAGACGCGATCCCCGCACGCATCCCCCTCTCACGGGAGCGCGAGCGGAAAGACAACGCCGGCATCGCAGTAAGCCGGCAGATGGTGTTGAAAATCCCTCGGGGCGGGGGGGGGGGGCGGGCGCGCCGCCGCCCCCACCGGTGCGTCTGGCCTAGGGTGCGGTGATCCGGACGGGGACTGCGGCGGGAGCTTCGACTCTCG
>NZ_JBHYWD010000029.1:113334-126872 GCF_042751305.1 Streptomyces hokutonensis | reverse complement strand
CGTCTTGAGTCGCTTGGTCACAACAGGCGACTGAGACACACGCCTCTTTGCCCAGGGAAGACTGAGACTGCCCAGGGTTCACTGAGACAGGACAGACGGGCTCCCGTACCTTCTGGCGTCAAGGCTCTTGCCGCTTGCCTGCGTCAATGTGAACCGCAGGGGTCGCGCGGCCTCGCCTGGCTGCCCGGATGCGGTCGATGATGGGCCACACAAGTCCAATAAAGAAGCAGATCGCCCCTATGCCCAGGCCCCACCGAATCAACGGCGGTTGGCCTCCACCCACCGCGCGGACGCCGGCCCAGACCGCTCCGGCCGTGCACCCGAGCCCCTGCGGCCACCATCGATCTTCCTCGGTGTCTGTCATGTCCTCCCCCAGCTTCATGCGTGATGATCGCACCTGCGCTCACCCACCACCCACCCTCGCTTCCATCCCGTCCGCCGTCGACCCACACACCGTGGAGCGGGCGTGGTTCATGGCGTCCAGGTGGAGCGCGCCACTGTACGAACGACCTGGACGCCATGGGCCGCGTCTGCTCGGCTCTGCCTGGGTCGATGGTGGTCGGGATGGAAGCACCCCACGCACACTCCTACGGGCCCGCAGCCGCGTACGGCGCCCCCTCCATCCCGGTGCCGGCTGATCCCCCGCCGGAGGCCTGTTCTGGCCGTGGCTACTGCGTGTCCAGGTCTCTACTCGGGGCCGTAACTTGCTGCGGCCCCAGGGCTTGGCCCCGGCGCCGAAGGCGCAGAGGGGCCGGAGCCCAGGGGCCAGCCCGCGCCTGCGCGGGCACTTGAACCAGTAGAGAAAGTTGTAACTCACTCGGCCGCGTTGGGCTGTTGGGGCTCAGATGGTGTGTTGATGCCGGGCGCTGCTTCGTCGTGGGACTGCTGGTCGCTGGCTCGGAACTCGTCCAGGAGCTCAAAGAACACCTGCATGGCAGGTCTGCCTGCTTGCTCCGCCTCGCGCTCGATCTCCACCGCCCAGCCGAGGGAGGAATGACGCCCCAGGCGTTGCCACAGCCATTCGGAGAAGCGGCCCTGACTGCCGGGGTTCCAGAAGTCGAATGGCTCTGCAATGTTGTGGATGCCCAGGGCGACACGGTAGCCAGTGAGCATCGAGTTCAGGTGTTGCAAGGAACTGCGGCGCACCCACATGCCTGGGCGGAGCCGCACCTCCTCTAGGAAGTCGTGCACATCGGCTAGTTCCTCGATCGGCCTGGGCCTGTGTCGTGTCCCGCCTGCTTCCGTCATGCAAGCACCTTAATAACGATCATCGTCTGCCGAAGTCCCTGCTTGAGGCTTGAAGTCGTACGCGCATGTGGGTAGTTGTGCGGCCTGACGGTGGGCCAGCGGTAGGAAGGTCACTGGGCTTACGGTCCAGGTGATGAGTGTGTGGGCGTGGGTGACGGATACGGTCCAGGGTACGCGGCGTAACAGGGCTCGTCGGGTGTTGACGCGGTGGTCGTAGAGCCGTTCCCATGCCTCCTCGGAGGTGTCCGTGTCGAGTCCTGGTGAGATGGTGCGCAGGATCGTGGAGACCCAGTTGTTCGCCTCGACCTCTGTGTGCGCGTCGTAGGAGCCGAAGAGTGTCGGCGGCCGGCCGCCTTCCAAATGCCGGGTCCAGCACTCGCACCAAAACCCTGGGGCGATCGTCGTGCTCAGCACGGGTGTCCTCCTCGTCGTACGTCGGTGAAGAGTTCCGCGGTGACCGTGTGTCCGCCGTCGCTGTCGTGGACCACGACCCGGTGGGCGATCGCGCTGACCATGCCCAGCCCTCGGCCGTGCTCGGCCTCTTGGTCCTGGTGCTCGGCCTTCGGAGCCGTACCAGCGCCCCCGCCATCCGTCACTGACAGGGCGACCACCTGCGAGGACACCGCCAGTGCCAGATGGAAGCTGCCGGCCTCCCGACCGCTGGCCGTGTGCAGGATCGCGTTCGCACTCAGCTCGCTCACGATCAGTTCCGCGTCCTCGGCCAACGGCGACCCGCGCAGGATGTCCCGCGTCCAGCGCCGCGCCCGGCTGACCTCTTCGGGGAATCCTGGGCAAGTGAGTCCCCAGACCCGCGCAGTGCTCGTATACTCGTGCATACAAGTTCCTTCGTGCTGGTAGGCCGCCATGTGCAGCGGGTTCGGGCTAGACGAGTTTCACGCCGTCGTGGGCGCGGATGGCCGGCGGAGACGCCGCGTCGAGTGCGTCCAGGACGCGGATCGCGTAGGCCTCGTCGGCGAGTTCGGTGACTTCTTCGCGGGTGGCCCAGCGCAGTGCGCGGGTCTCGTCCCCGGTGGTGGGTGTGCCGTCGGCGGCCCGGCAGCGGAAGACCAGGGAGACGATCAGCCCGGTCATGTTCTTGTAGACGCCGGTGAGGGTCGCGGGGAGTGCGATCTTGATGCCGGTTTCTTCGAGGACTTCGCGCTGGAGGGCCTCGGGGAGGGTTTCGTCTCGCTCGACGACGCCACCCGGGGGTTCCCACTTGCCGTTGTCACGGCGCTTGATCAGGAGGGCGCGGCCGTGGTCGTCGACGATGACTCCGGCGACGCTCACGGAGTGCGGACGGTCCATGCTCACGTTCCTCGGCCCTCCCGGCTGGCTAGGCTCTCCACCGTAGCAACAACACTCGCCCACTCGTCTAGATACCTAAAGGAGTACTCACTGTGAGCCCTCTCCGTTCCGGCCTGCTCGGCGATCTCGACCCCACGAGTGATCGTGCGGTCTTCCGGCAGATCGCCGACCAGCTGCGCGAGGCCATCGACCGTGGGCGGTTCAAGGAGGGCGAAAAGCTGCCCTCGGAAGCTGACCTGGTCGAGCACTACGGGGTTTCCCGGATGACCGTCCGCAACTCCTTCTCCGTCCTCCAGGGCGAGGGCCTGGTGCACGCCGAGCACGGCAAGGGCGTCTTCGTCCGGCCCCGGCCACCCGTACGGCGCCTCGCCTCCGACCGCTTCGCCCGCCGCCACCGCGAGCAGGGCAAGTCCGCGTTCATCGTCGAAGCCGACGCCGCCGGCAGTCACCCTCAGGTCGACAGTCTGGAGGTCAAGGAGGAGAAGGCCAGTCAGGACATCTCCACCCGGCTCGGTTCCGTGCGGCGCGTGCTGGCCCGCCGGCGTCGCTATCTGCTGGACGGGAAGCCGGTCGAGTTCGCCACCTCCTACCTGCCCCTCGACATCGCGCGCGGTACGCAGATCGCCGAACCCAACCCGGGCCCCGGCGGCATCTACGCCCGCCTCGAAGAACTCGGCCACCATCTCGACCACTTCGAGGAGGAGATCCGCGCCCGGATGCCCTCGCCCACCGAGGTCAAGACGCTCCGGCTGGCCTCCGGCGTGCCCGTGATCCACCTCATCCGCACCGCGTACGACACCGAAGGGCGCGCCGTGGAGGTCTGCGACACCGTCATGGCGGCGGACGCGTACGTGCTGTCGTACCAGCTCCCGGCGACCTGATCGCATGACGGGCGGTGGTGCGCGGGGGACGCTTCCCGAACTCGTACACCCCAACGTGCATACTCGTATAGACGAGTGGGCAAGTTGTGTGGCAGGGTGGTCCGCACGAACCCGGAGATCGGGCTCACGGATCGCTACATGTATAGACGAGTAGATAGGGAAACTTCCTTGCGTACCATCCGTGTTGAGACCGCCGCCGCGACGATCCTGCTGACCCAGGCCCCGGAGCCGAAGGTCCGCGACCGTCAGACCGGCGAGATCGCCAAGGACGCCGTCAGCGGCGAGGCGCTCATGACGCTCGGCGTCGTCTACATCGAGGAGGGCGAGTCGTCCCTCATCAAGGTCACCGTCCCCGAGGGCGGTGTCTCCGAGGGGCTCGCGCTCGGAGCTCCGGTCTCGCTCCCGGGGCTCGTCGCCCGGCCGTGGGAGAGCGTGTTCAACGGGCAGCAGCGTCACGGCATCGCCTTCCGCGCCGCCGCCGTCACTCCGGCCGTCTTCCCGGTCACGGCCGAGGTCGCCGCCTGATGACCGATCTGACGACGCTCCTGGAGGTGGGTGGTCCCCTCGCCGCACTCGGTGGCGGGGCCGCCTACACCCGGGCCAAGCACCCGGCCGCGTACTGGTCCACGATCGGCCTGCCGATATCCACAACCCGCCTGCTCAGCTCGTACGGCTCGGTCATGGAGGCCTGCGGCCTGACCGTCGCCCCGTCCCGGCTGCGCATCCTCGCCGTCAAGGCCACCACCCGCCGCGAGGTCCGGCCCGTACCGCCCCGCCGGGGCATCATCCGACCCACTACGACCGGCCTGCGGATACGGCTGCGGCTCGCCCCGGGCCAGGAACCCGCCGACGTCGCCGCCTCCGCCGAACGACTGCGCCACGCCTGGGGAGTTCACGCCGTCTACGTCACCACCCTCAAGCCCGGCGTCGTTGAACTCCGCCTCGTCGGCTACGACGTCCTGCGCCGGGTCCGTATGCCCCGCACCCGCAAGCTCCCCTCCGGCCTGCTGAAGGTGCCGGTGGCTCTGCGGGAGGACGCCACCCCGTTCGTACGGGACTACCGCACCGTCCCGCACCAACTCACCCTCGGCGCAACGCTGTCGGGCAAGTCCATGTACCTGCGCCACCTCGTCGCCGGACTTGCCCGCCAGCCGGTCGCCCTGGTCGGCATCGACTGCAAGCGCGGCGTGGAACTGTCCCCCTTCGCTGCCCGACTCTCGGCCCTGGCCACCGACCCCGACCAGGCCGCCGACCTGCTGCCCGCGCTCATCGACGAAATGGAGGACCGCTACGACCTGATCAAGGCCCGGCAGGGCATCGCCCCCAACACCCCCGACGAGGAGATCACCTCAGACATCTGGGGCCTGCCCGAACGCGAACGCCCCGTCCCCATCGTGCTGTTCGTCGACGAGGTGGCAGAACTCTTCCTCGTCGCCACCCGCAAGGACGAGGAACGCCGCGACGAGATGGTCACCCAGCTCATCCGCCTCGCCCAACTCGGCCGCGCCGCCGGCATCTACCTCGAAGTCTGCGGACAGCGCTTCGGCGCCGAACTCGGCAAGGGCGCCACCATGCTCCGCGCCCAGCTCACCGGCCGCGTCTGCCACCGCGTCAACGACGAAGCCTCCGCCAAGATGGCACTCGGCGACATCGCCCCCGAAGCAGTCGGCGCCGCCTGCGCCATCGCCCCCGAACGCCCCGGCCTCGCCGTAGCGGGGGACACCTCCGGCGGCTGGTCCCGCATCCGCACCCCGTACCTGTCCCTCGGCGACGCCGCCGCAATCTGCCGCGACTCTGCGCATCTGGTGCCCGACCTGCCCGCCCTCAAGCGCTTCCAGCCGTCTGCACCCGCGCAACCGGCCAAGGCCCCGGGCCCCAACGTCCAGCCGCGCCCGGCCACCAACTGACCTTCTCCCACCTCGGTTTGGCGTGACCGCCTCGCGCCACGTCCCTACCCCTCCCATGCCCGAACCCGGAAGGAGCCGCATCATGCGCGCCCAACTGGCCCGCGTCGACGCGGTACTCGTCCAAGCCCTCATCGCCGCTGCCCTCTCCTTCGCCCACCTGCACGACATCGCCTCGGCGGCCGGACAGGACGGGTGGAAAGCGTGGGCCTACCCCATCAGCGTCGACCTGCTCCTCGTCGCCGCCTGGCGCCGCCTGCGGACCGGCGACGCGAAGGCCTCCGGCTGGTGCTGGTTCGTCATCGCGCTGACCGCGTCTCTCGGCGCGAACGTCGCGACCGCCGGCCTGCTCGACCTCGGCGACGTTTCCGCCTGGCTGCGCATCCTCGTGGCGGGCTGGCCCGCCGTTGCCTTCCTCGGCGGAACCCTCCTCGCCCACACCACAACGGCCCCAACCACCAACGACGTTGAGACCGTTGACGTCCAGGAGGACGTTCCCGAACCCCCGCGTCAGACGCCCGCGCAACCGGCCATCGAGGCACCACCCAACCGCCCCGCCGTGCCGGTCCCGGCCGCCCTGATCGAGCACGCCCGCAAAGTCGCCGCCGAGCACCACGCCCGCACCGGAACCCCCATCGACACCCCGACCCTCCGCGCCCGCCTTGGCGTCCCCGCGCCCATGGCCGAAGCCATCGCCGCCTACCTCTGAAGTCGGAGTTCTGCGGAAGGTGTTACTTCTTCCGCCGCACTCGCCGAACTCCTGCGTTGGCCAGAAGGAGCAGCACCACAAAGCAGCACATGGTGATCACCGTGGCCCAGGAATCGCCCAGCCACCATCGGCCCCCAGCGCCCGCGAGCCCCAGTATCACCGCGATCCCGCCGAAGGCGATCAGCCCACGTATTCCTCGTGACATGCCGCCTGTCTACACGCCCTCGCACCCCTTAGGCGAGCGATCAACGAAATGGAGATCATCCGTGCCCGCCAACCGCCGTTTCCGCAACGTCATCCGCATCGGCCCCGTCCAGGTCGCCACGTCCTACGACGACCGGGGCCGCGAGAAACACACCGCCGCCTGCACCGCCCCGCGCTGCGGTGCCTCGCACGACTACGACAGCCGGGCCGCCGCCGAGTTGGCGGCCCACACCCACCGCTGCCCCGTCCGCTGAAAGGGAGTTCCACCCCGTGACCGTCAGCCTGCCGCTCGTCGTCGTCCTCGGCTTCTTCGCCTGGGGAGCGGTCAAGTTCCTCGGCGTCCGTACCTGGATCGTCGTACTGATCGCCCTGTTCGGCTTCTGGCTCTCGCACACCTTCCTCGCCCCCGCCATCGAGTCCGGCACGCGCTCCGGCGTGGGTGTCGTAAACGGCTCACATGACTAGACGAGTAGATGAGAAAGGGTTCGCCGTGTTCCTGCCCAAGTACCCCGACAACCCGACCCCGCCGCCCGCCCACACCCACACCCCGAACGACCCGATACCCGTACGGCGCTCGCTCCCGCCGGTCGCCATCGACCGCAACACGGTCCTCGCCCTGGTCGTCGGCGGAGTCGTCCTCACCGCGCTCCTGGCCGCCGTCGCCGTCACGGCCATCTCCGTAGCCATCGCCGCCGTGGTCCTGCGCTCGATGCTCCGCGACCACCGCCGCTGAACCACTCCCGGAACGACCCCTGGCCTCCGGGGCGGCGGCACACGACCAAGCATTTCGCCGCCCCGGGGCCCGTCTCTCCTGACCGAGCCAGCCAGAAGGAGCAAGCCATCTTCACCCGCCCCACCCCGGCCCCACTCCCCGAACTAGCGAACCTGGCCGCACAGGGCACCCTCCCGGGTATCCTCCGCCAACTCTCCGGCCTCGGCGGCTGCACCAACCCCATCCGCCTCGACGGCCACCGCACCGAATACGACCTCGACACCACAACCGGCGAGATCGGCGGCATCCTCCACCACCTCAACTCCTCGACCCTCCCGGCCGGCCAACTCCTCGTCCGCTGCAACAACCGCCGCACCACCCGCTGCGCGGCCTGCTCCGAGGTCTACCGCCGCGACACCTTCCACCTGATCACCTCCGGCCTACGCGGCGGCAAGGGCACCCCCGAACACGTCGCCACCCACCCCCGCGTCTTCGCCACCTTCACCGCCCCCGGCTTCGGCCCAGTCCACAACCGCCGCACCGACGGCCGCCCCTGCCGCTGCGACCTCCACCACGACCAGGACGACGACGTACTCGGCACCCCACTCAACCCGGACACCTACGACTACGAAGCCGCCGTCCTCTGGAACGCACACGCCGGTCCCCTCTGGCGCCGCTTCTCCACCTACCTACGCCGGGAAGTCGCCAAGCGCGCAGGACTCTCCCAACGCCGATTCCGCGACCACGCCCGCGTGTCCTTCGCCAAGGTCGCCGAGTACCAGAAACGCGGAGCCGTCCACTTCCACGCCGTCATCCGCATCGACGGCCCCACCGGCGGCGACACTCCACCCCCGCCCTGGGCCACCGCCGACCTGCTCACCGACGCCATCCGCAGCGCGACCGCCAAGGTCCGCGTTGACGGCCCGACCATCGACGGCCGCACCCACACCTTCACCCTCGGCCGCCAACTCGACGTCCGCACCATCCGATCCGCCGACTTCAACGACGGCCAGGAACTCACCGAACGAGCCGTCGCCGCCTACATCGCCAAGTACGCCACCAAGGGCGCCGAAACAGCGACGGGAGCTCTCGACCGCCCGCTCAAGTTCGCCGCCGAACTCGCCCACCTCGACATCAGCGACCACGCCCGCCGCCTCATCCGAACCGCCTGGATCCTCGGCGCCCGCAAGGACCTCGAACACCTCCGCCTGCGCGCCTGGGCCCACATGCTCGGCTTCCGCGGCCACTTCTCCACCAAATCCCGCCGCTACTCCACCACCCTCGGCGCCCTCCGCGACGCCCGCGCCGAATGGCGCCGCGCCCAAACCGCACCCGCCAACGGCCCCACCACCAACACCACGTACGTACTCGCGCACTGGGTCTTCGCCGGAACCGGCCTCTCGTCCACCGAAGCCTGGCTCGCCGAGACCCTCGAACCCGCCCCCGGAACGGAAGGAGAGCCCACCCGTGGCTGAGCCGCGAGCCTTGACCGCTGTCCCAGAACTCGCCGACCCGTCCTTGGTCCTGCTGACCGTCGAAGAGGCTGCACGGCGACTCCGTATCGGCCGTACAACCTGCTTCAAGCTCGTGCTCGCGGGCGAGATCGAATCGGTCACGGTCGGCCGCCTACGCCGAGTTCCGGCTGAGGCGCTGCCCGCATACGTCACCCAACTCCGCCGCCGTCCCGCTGTAGCAGCCTGAAGGGGGAGACATGGCAGAGACGAAACGCACCCGCCAGCCCAACGGCGCCTCGTCCATCTACCTCGGTAAGGACGGCAAATGGCACGGCCGGGTGACCGTCGGTGTCAAAGACGACGGCAAGCCCGACCGCCGTCACATCGAGCGGAAGACCAAGGCCGAAGTGACCAAGGCCGTCCGCGAGATGGAGCGGGCCCGCGACGACAAGAAGCTGCGGAAGCCGGGCAAGGGATGGACGGTCCAGAGCTGGCTTGAGCACTGGGTCGAGAACATCGCCAAGCCGTACGTCTCCGAGAACACGTATGACGGGTACGAGGTCGACGTGCGCGTTCACCTCGTCCCCTGCCTGGGCGCCCACAAGCTCGACCGCCTGGAGCCGGAGCACCTCGAACGCTTCTACCGAAAGATGCAGGCGTCCGGGAGCTCCGCCGGCACCGCCCACCACGCTCACCGGACGATCCGAGTCGCCCTCGGTGAAGCGGTCCGGCGCGGGCATGTCGTCACCAACGCCGCCGAGATCGCCAAGGCTCCCCGCCTCGAAGAGGAGGACATCGAGCCTTACACGATCGAGGAGGTACAGAGCCTGCTCGTCGAAACGGCCAAGCTCCGCAACAGCGCACGTTGGGTCGTTGCCCTGGCGCTCGGCCTCCGGCAGGGTGAGGCGCTCGGCCTGCACTGGGAAGACGTCGACCTCGCCGCCGGGTACGTCCGCATCCGCAAGAACCGGCTTCGCCCGAAGTACGCGCACGGCTGTGGTGCCAACCCGTGTGGCCGGAAGGCGGGCTACTGCCCCAAGAAGGAGCAGACCCGCCGCGAACACAAGTCCACCAAGTCCCGAGCCGGACGGCGCACCATCGGCCTGCCCGATCCGCTGATCAAGATTCTCCGCCAGCACCAGGAAGCCCAGGAGCGGGAGCGGATCGCGGCCGGTACCGACTGGGCGGGCAAGGGGTACGTCTTCGCCTCGCCGGTTGGCGGTCCGCTGAGCCCCAACACCGACTTCCACACCTGGAAGCGGCTGCTGCGGGATGCCGACGTACGGAACGGCCGTCTCCATGACGCTCGCCACACCGCCGCGACCGTTCTCCTGATCCTCGGGGTCCCTGACGTCGTGATCGACTCGATCATGGGCTGGGAGCCCGGGGGAGCGGCCCGGATGCGCGCTCGCTATATGCATGTGACGGGGACGATGCTCCGCAAGGTCGCGCAGCAAGTCGGAGACGCGCTCTGGGTGCTGCCCGGGACCAACACCGATACCGACACCGGCACCGAAGAAAAAACTAACTGAGACGGAAACTGAGACGGACAACGACGAAGGGCCCCGCTGCGAACAGCGGGGCCCTTCGACATCGTGCCCGGTGAGGCACTGGCGGAGGATACGAGATTCGAACTCGTGAGGGGTTGCCCCCAACACGCTTTCCAACTGTCCGCGCGGCTGTCCGGGAGCGTTCGCAGGGGTTCGCGGGGCAGGTCAGAGGGGGTGCGCGTACGGCGGTGAACAGTGACGGCCGGGGGCGCACTGGACAAAGACCAGGACAAGGAGACGACGACACCGTGGACCCCCGCTGAGCTGGGCGAGATCTGCCATTAACTGTCGTCGTCGGTCGGCGATGGCTGTTGTCGGACGGCCCACAGACGGCCCGGCCGCGAGATTCCGCGCTGCGGAGTGGCCCGCGAATGGATCACCCAACCTTGGAGTGTGTTGCCCGTAGTACGTAAGTCGGGTGAGCCGGTCACGCCGTCGAAAGAAGCGCTCTGACCTGGCGTTGCTCCAGGTGGTTGAAGGGCCCCTCGGTATCCGTCTGAGGGGCTTTTTGCTGTGCTGGTCCCGTACTGACGAGGTCTGTGGGATCTGCCACCTACGCTGCCACCCCTTTGCCGGTCCCTGCCGGTCAATTTAGTGTAGGGTTTGGGTGGCAGGAGCGAGAGGCGTGAGGGGAGGAAGCATGGCCGACGCGACGGTGGAAGATCTGCCCGACTGGCGGGACACGCACGGTGGCGGATTGGTGCTAGGCGCGCTGTGGCTGATGCAGGAAGTAGGCCAGGGGAACGTCTTCACCAAGAGCCAGCTGCGGGCCGCGTTCCCCGACATCGCGCAGATCGATCGACGAGTCCGGGACCTTCGGGACTACGGATGGGTAATCGACACCAGTCGCGAAGATCCCAGCCTTGACCAGGCGGAACAGCGGTTTGTGGAGCCGGGTATCAGTGTCTGGGATCCGGAGGAGCGCAAGAAGAGGAACCGCTTGACTCATGTGAGGCGCTGTCAGGTCTGCGAGGCAGTGGGTGATGGCTTTCATAGGCCCGGCTGCCCCTTGGATCCTCAAGCCGGCAGCAGCGAACACGGAGTTTCAGGGCTGGCGGCTCGCGCATCTTCTCTGCCGCCACGTGAGCGAACCCGCTTGTTGGCTTGGATCACCATGGGTGAGCGTCCCCGCACGGAGGTTGAGGACATCTGGGTCCGATATCAGCAGCTTTCTAGTGCTGATCAACGGCAACTTGCCCGCCATCTCGCACGCCTTCTCGACGAGGACACTCCGGCGGAGGATGTCATGCCCTGACGCCAAATGAATGAATGTTCGAATCGGGCTGGTGTGCACTCAGAGCTGTTAGGAGTGGACGCTAGTATGACTACCGCCTCACCTGAACCATCCTGAAGTCGCCGCTGAGGGCAGCGAGTTCACATGCCAGCGGAGCTCAGTCAACGGGCACCGCACGATGGTGAAGGGAGGTGGTGCGATGAGCTCCGACCCGAATGAGGAGCCCGAGTGGTCCGGCCCTGACAAGTGGCAGGTGATCTTGGGAATTCTTAGTTTGCTGGTTGCGCTCGCCGCACTGGTGGGGCAGTTTGCTCAGCTTGGCTGAGTGCCCACACGAACGCTCGGCCGACGACACCGGACTCTCAGATACAGCGAGCCCGGTCGGCTGATACTCGACCGGGCTCGTAACTGCATGGAGGGTCCGACCTGGTTACAGCCGGGGCGGGCCCTTCTGTGTCTTCAATCTAGGGTTGTTACAGCAACCCTGATTCGACAGGAAGAACTTTACCACCGTTTCCGCCGTCCAAACCGGACAGAGGCGAGTCTCCGCAGGTCAGGGCGGGAGTGTGAAAGTGGCCTTCCCGCACCCCCTCGTGCGGTACGGAGAGCCGTAAGGTCTGTCCTCATCCTTATCAGGTCGATCACGGGGTGTCGGCAACTCGATCGACTTGCGCTGGTTCTCGACTGCTCGTCTGCTGCCGTTCGGCGCCGACCGCTAATGTTCGCGCCTGTTGGTGTCAGGCGTGGGTGTCAGACACCAAGAAGTGACTTGACGGATGGGATCAGACTGCGCGCAAGCGACGAGTAGATGCGACAAAGAGCGTGCTCCGTGCCTCAGACCGTCATGGGGGGCGACGCATCGTGCCCCCTGACCTCTAGCTCGGACGGCAGCATAAAGAGCCGTTTCTCGTCCGGCGTCAAGGGCACCTCAGCAGGGCCCGTCCCGTCTTGAGTGGCTAGCAGGCCGTCGGCGACCCGCTGCAAGAGCTTTGCGGCGACTGCGGCCCTCATTTGCCGCATTTGTTGCTCTTCAGCTTCGCGGTGCTTCCGGCGGACGTCGAGCACGGCGCTTGTCCAGGCGAGGGCTGCAACCGCAACAATGATCAGCACTAGAAGTGTCACGCTCATGATCGTCACCCTCTCGCTACACGGTAGGCGGCTGCTGTGCCAGCCGTGGCCGCCAAGACAAAGCTGCCGATCGCCCAAACGTAGTGTTCGGAGGTCACTGGGTGCCCCTCATTGGAGGTCACAATCCAGTATGCGATACCGCTGATGGCCAGAGAGCCGATGCAGCCTAGGAACAGAAACATCAGGGGGGTAGTCATCTCCTGGCCTGGCATCCAACACAACAGATCGCCGATTCCAGCGGCAATGATCAAGCATCCCGCGATAGTGAACTCTCCGCTGACGAAGGCGCCCTCTGCGGTCTTGTGTTCAGACTTCATGGACAGTGCAGTGGCTACGACGGCTGCGAGCACAACGACGATCACCCATATCAGGCTGCGAGGCACAGCTGTCATCTTCGTGACTGCCATCCAGACCTCCCACGAGATTCGCAGACACTTTCACCATATGTACCTACAGAAAGCGTCGCATCAGGGGAGATTTCTGACCCATCTGCCTCGCAAGGCAGATGCCGACAGCCAAGTAACACCTGTACCACCACCGTCCCCGGCTTCCATCCCGTCCGCCGTCGACCCACACACCGTGGAGCGGGCGTGGTTCATGGCGTCCAGGTGGAGCGCGCCACTGTACGAACGACCTGGACGCCATGGGCCGCGTCTGCTCGGCTCTGCCTGGGTCGATGGTGGACGGGATGGAAGCACCCCACGCGTACCCCTACGGGCCCGCGCCCGGCGACGGTGCCCCCTCCATCCCGGTGTCGGCCGATCCCCCGCCGGAGGCACGCTCTGACCTCCACTATCCCGTCCGGTCACCACGGTCCGCCGGCATCGACGGAGCCTCCAGCCGTCGCGCACCTGCTTTTGGAGTCAAAGCGTCTGTTGGTCTGTGCCGGATCATGCAAGTGGACCTGTGGGCAGTGCCGTCTTCCCCAGGGTCGGGCCTGGTGGTGTGGGTCATGGGTGGGGAATCAGGCTCGGTCCGGTGCATCGGCCCTTGGCGGGATCGGAGTGTGAAGCGTGATCACCCCGGGGCATCGAAGGTGGCGCGGGGCCGGGGCCGGGCCGGCGCGGGCCGAAGGCAGGAGCGAAGGCCCGAGCCCCGAGCCGCGCGCCCGGGCCCCGTGGGGGGGGGGGGGGGGTGGTTAAACCAGCCGGGGGGGGAAGGCACCAGGGGAACCGCCGCCCGCTTGGCGAAGGGCGAAATAACCCC
>NZ_JBHYWD010000029.1:69816-113324 GCF_042751305.1 Streptomyces hokutonensis | reverse complement strand
CCGGGGCAACCGTGGGGGGGGGGGGGCGGGGGGGGGGCGGCGGGGGCCCTCGCACGGCGCCCCGCCCCCCCCCCCGCGCCGCGCGCCGGCCCGCAGTGCGGGCCGGGGGTGTGTGATCAACGCAGCGACGGTCGAAAGCCAGCAGGGACAGCGCGACCGGATGGCCGAAGGGCCAAGAGCCCCCGCCGTTGCTCCGTGCCGCTACGGGCCTGCGACCCGAGGGGGTTGAGGCTGGAGCCCTGAGGGGCTGTGAAGCATGGGGAAGCTGAGGAACCTCACGGTTGCTGTCGAGTCCTGTTATCCCAAGTGCGCGACGGCTGGAGGCTCCGTCGATGCCGGCGGACCGTGGTGACCGGAACACCCCGTCCCCGCCCAACGGGCGGGGCTTGACGAGGTGGGAAAATTTGTACTGCCCTGGGAGGGCGGCGGTTTTCAAGAGCGTCGCGTCACCACGACTGGCGCCCCATCTGACCTGCGTCTATGGCCCGATGTGGCAGATTCAGGAGAGTGCTGGCCCACATATGGCCCAGAGAGCAGCCTCTGAGTCGTCTTACTGGTCCTGTCAGTCGACAGCACGGGGCTGTTGAAGGTCACCGAGTTCTCGCTGTGTGGTGAGGGTGTTTGGGTGGGTGTCGCCGAGTCTTGTGCGTCGGTGGGCGAGGACGGCCTCGAACTCGCTGCGGGCCTGGTCCAACTCACCCTGATCCCGCAGAACCCCGGCAAGGTTGTGCCGGGTGTGGAGGGTGTCTGGGTGGGTGTCGCCGAGGCTGACACGCTCGTGGGCGAGGACGGCCTCGAACTCGCTGCGGGCCTGGTCCAACTCACCCTGATCCCGCAGAACCCCGGCAAGGTTGTTCCGGGTGGCGAGGGTGTTTGGGTGGGTGTCGCCGAGGCTGACGCGTCGGTGGGCGAGGACGGCCTCGAACTCGCTGCGGGCTTGGTCGTACAGGCCCCTGACCAGCAAATATCGGGCAGCGAAATTGGCCGTGCGCCCGGCACTATGGATTGTCTTATCGGGTAATTCGGTGGCCGTGGCTCGATGGAAGAGGTCTAAGGCATGGGGCTGGAGGAGCCGCCAGTGATCCCAGTAGTCCGGCTCCTCAGGTATCCCTGTCTCACCCGCGAACGCCGCGCTGTGCAGTGCGGTGACGGCTGCACCGAGTGCGGTTTGATCGAGACTTGCGTCGCGGACCAGCGGATGTACACGCAGCGTGGGCAGCACATCGGAGCCCGTAGCGGGTGAGAGGTCGACCAGGCCGAGGCCGGCCAGGGCCGTGAGCAGCCTCCACACGCCAGGCCCGTCGAGATGGGCCAGCTCCCCGGCGGAGGCCAGCGTTTCCGGGGTCAGAAGCAGGGTGTATGGCAGTGGGGCATCAGCGAATGTGGCGATCAGTCGCAGCAGGGGGCGGGCCAAGGGCAGGCCGCGTTGGTCCAGCAGCTTCACGGACATGTCCCAGGCCTGCGCGATGACGTTGCCCCGGTCCACGAGTTTGAGGCCATGGTCCAGCGCGGCCTGGTAGGAACCAAAATCCACGGGCGTGCCCAGCTCACGGTAGGCGGCCGGCACCGTGTTGGCGTCGGCGAGGTAGGTGCCGGCGAGGCGCAGGGCCAGGGGGAGCCCTCCCAGGCGTTGGGCCAGGCGTCGGGCATCATCCGGGGGGCCTGCCATGGTGCCCGCGTGGTCGCGCAGAATCTGTGCAGCGTCCGTAAGGTCGCCGCCGATCAGGGGGCGCACCTCATGCAGCGTGCAGGCGCTGCCCCAGGTGTGTGAGGTGCTGTCGCGGGTGGTGACCAGGACGCTGCCGGCACTATTGGCGGGGAGCCGGATCCAGCCGGTTCCCTCGCTCAGCCTTCCGGCACCGTCCAGCAGTGCCGGCTCGTCCGCGTTGTCCACCACCAGCAGCCAGGGACGCTCGTACCGTGCCAGATAAGACCACAGCACGTCCGCCGCGTCTCCAGCCCGCACCTGCTCGTCGGGCGCGCCGGCCTGCCGGGCCACTGCCCGCAGACCGGCCTCAAGCGTGGTGTCCTGGCGTGCGTCGACCCACCACACCTGCTGTGCGAGGCCCAGCCGCCGGTGAACCAGCTCCAGGGCGATCGATGTCTTCCCGGCACCGCCCATCCCGCACAGCACCTGCATCCGCGGGCTTCCCGGAACGGACAGCGCCGACTCCACCTGCCCGATCAGCGCATCGCGGCCCCGCAGGGGGCGCCGTGGATCGCGCAGGCCCAGCGGCGGCGCCACCGTGACCGCAGCGGGTTCAGAGGCGGACCGGGAATCACCGAAGTAGACGTCGCGGGCTCGGAACTCGCGCGCGGCGAGTGAACCGTTGCTGGCCTGCACGCCCCGTGGTGGGGTGTCTTGCTTGCCGGGTTCGGTCAGGACCGGTCCGTACCCGGCTGCTGAGGGTTTCCCAGCCGCACCCCATCCCGGATGTTGGCCACACCCGCCGCGAAGGAACCTCCCTCCGCCTTCACCGACAGATCACCGCCCACCGCCAACCCGTAGGCGCCGGCCACCACACCGCCCGCCGCCCGCGCGGCCTCTTGGACCGCGGCCACCGCCCCATCCAGCTCCCGCGCGAAACCGGCGTCCCGCTCCGCAGCCCGGGAGACAACGGCCTCGACACGTTGCCGGGTCAGAGCACTCGGCTCGTCCTGGCCGGCCGCTGCCTCCGCCTCCAACCTCTCCAGCTCCGAGTCAGCGCCCAGCCGCCGGGCCACAACGCCGTGCACGCGATCCATCGCCCCGTCGAGAGCCAGATCCACTTCGGCATCGGCCCGCCCCGCCACCCGGCGTGCCTTGCGTACCGCCCACGCGAACACGTAGCCGACCGCGATCTCAACACCCGTCATACCGCCCCCTGTTGCTCATACCGAGCGTAGCGGGACAGCCACAACCGCGGGCGCCGAATCCATCAACCGCTTGCAGCGTGACCAGCGCCTAGTCTCGCGCCACACTTCGCCAACGATCCACGCCCAGCCCCAGAAGCCTTCGGATCCGTAGGTGTGTGCGCACGCAGACCCGCACCATCTGAGGCGCTGGACCGGTTTTCAAGAGCATCGAGGCATCAGGAGCGAAACCGTTCCGACCTGCAGCGGGCTCCATTGGTCGCCTGTGACCTGGCGTTTCTCTGGAAAACGCAACTGCTGGGGGACACCTGGGGGAAACGACCTTACTCGTCGGCCTCTTCCAGCACTGCAATCAGGGTCGCAGGGTCACCATCGAAGGTGATGTGCGGTTCGTCCGACTCGGGTGGCACGAATCGGGTGCGGTAGCGCTGGAGATCGCTCTCTGAGAAGTAGACCGAGTTGGGATCGTGCTCATGGTCCGCGTTGCGCTTGTTGATCCTTGACCAGAGTTCATCGTGGCTTGCTTCGAGGTAGACAAGTACCGGAGTTGCGCCGGCGTCGGTTGCGATGGTTCGCCAACGGGTGCGGTCGTCCGGGGTCCAGAAGCCATGGTCAACTACCACATCGCGCCCCGCCATGAGGTGTTCGCGAAGTTCAACCGCAATGTCCTCAAGCACCGGCCGCTCAAGAGTGGGGAAAGTGCCTCGCGGGAAGTCCACCCCGTACACACCATGGCGTCGGTACATCTCCTCATCCGGGCACAGGCGCACGAACCCGCGATCAGTGAGAACGCGGGCAAGGGTCGTCTTGCCAGAGCCAGGGAGTCCAGCCATCAGGACACAGAACGGTGGGCGCAGGAACATCGGTCTCGTCAGAGTCTGGGAGATGGCGGTCATCTCCGCTTCGGCTTCAGGGGTGAGCCGGCCGTCACGGCGAGCGGCGATCAGGTTCCCCATGCGGTCTTCGAGCACGCTCATGAGCGTGTCGTCCATGGACCTCACTGGGAAACCTCCGATTCCGTCCGCCATGTGCGGCCAGGGCCTCCAAGGTCGACACCGTACTCGACGACGTTCCCCTCGCTGTCGATGAACTTCGCAGTCATGACGACCACGGGTTCCGTCGGCGGGTTTTCAGAGTCCAGCTCCAAGAGCTGAGCGTCCTCCGCGGTCAGCAACCGCGCTGAGGCGCTGTCGATCCGATGACTGATCGGGAGGCCCGTCGCCTCTGCGATGAGCTGGAGAGATGTTCCCCCGGTCAGTCGCTCGCTGTTCGCCAGTTGCGGGATCAGCCTCCCGTACTGAGCGGGAATCCAAGACGTGCTGTGCGCCACGATGCCGTGCCGGTCTCGGTATACCCGGCGCCGGCGGATCACGTCGGATTGAGGGGCGATGCCCAGGGCTTGGGCTACCTCTAGGGGCGCAGGCACCACGGCGGCTTGGTGCGAGTCGGACCTTTCGCCTGACCCCCAACTCGATCCGGTACGGCGACCTCGATCCTGACGCTGAGATCCCGAGGACATCGAAGAGGGCCGGTCAAGGACTTCCGTCCCGATGCCGTGGATACCCCTCACTAGACCCTCGTTCCGCAGCTTGCGCAGCGCCTTCTCAGCCGTTGCGGTGCTCACGCTCCACTCTTCCGCGAGGTTCTTGATGCTCGGCAGGAGCGACCCCGGCGGCAGTTGGCCGGACTCGATCAACTCCGTGTAGTGGGCGGCAATCTTCGCGTACGGCGCTCGATTGTCGGCCTGACCTGCCATGTCGTCAGCTCCCTCATCGCTAGTTCCCTGCGGTTCCCTACCCTACCGCTTGACACCACAGGGAACCCTAGGGAACCTTAGGGATGTGTCCGTCGGCCGGAACGTCGACCGAGGGTCATCGTGCCCGGATATGCCCGCATTCGAGGTAGGTGTACCGGCTCGGAGCATCACGAGCGCGGAGGAAAGCCCCGCAAGGGGCGAGTACGAAGACAGCGTCAGTTGGTTGAGAATTCAATAGGGATTCAAGTTCGACGGGGTTCGAGTCCCCGTCCCCGCGACGGCCCGGGTGATGGCCGTTGGCGGCCACTTCGTGGCGGGTGTACCTGTCCCGCCCTGCGTGTCAGTTCTGGGAAAACGCCTCGGGGATCGGTGGGAACCGACCTCTGGGTGCGCCACCTGGTATGCGCCGCCCTGCTGGCGTCAGAGCAGTGACGATGACGCGCCCGATTCGCCGGCTCGGGACCTGCGCTCCGTGGCAACGGCGCGCAGGTGAAAGCCGTGTCCCTCAACCCCCGCCAGGCCGACATCGGGCCTACGCCTCGAACGCGGGCGGGGGCACGCACCCGATCACCCGACACGGACTTGAAAGGCAGACCATGCGCCGGATCACGAACCCCAAGCACCCCAACGTCGACCAGGTCGGCACGACCGTGGAGTACGAGGGCGAGCCGCACCAGATCACGGACGTGGGCGGCAGCTACTTCGCGGTCGTCCGCATCCGCGACGGATACGGCAAGAACGTCAAGATCCGCGAGATCAACGGCGACTGACCTACCTCCTCCCGCCCACACGCGGGACGGATCTCCACCTCAACGGCGCGCACCCCCGGAGTTGGCCCTCCGGGGGTGCTGTTCGGGCCGTTCCACCTGCTAGGGAGACCACGACCCATGAGCACCATCGTCACTGTTCAAGAGGCTGTTACCGCGTTCGCCGACTGGCGTGAGCCCACCGACGCGGAACTGGACGCGATCGAGCAGGAGATGCCCGTCATCACGGCGGACGTCGACCTCCTCGACGCGCAGATCATCACCCTCGACCGCACCCCGTCCGAGCTGGACTCCCAGCGCATCCGCCGGGCCACGCGTCGCCTGCTCACCGCCCGCCGCGAGCACGCCAACCGCACCCCGGCCGGAACGCTGCCGGAGGTGGGCGCATGAGGACCACCGCTCCCGCCCCCGAGTTCCTGACCGACCACAAGGGCCGACCCCGCGCCGGCTTTCCCGTGCCGCTCTCCTACGAACAGGCCCGGCTGGGCATGGCCTTCCACGAGGCCGGCCACGCGGTCCTGGCCCTGGCCTACGGCATGCGCGTGAACACCAGCGAGGTCATCGTCTGGGAGCGGGAGGAAGGCGGCTGGGGACTGACAGGCAGCACGAACTTCGCGTCGCACGGCACCCCGCCGTGGCACTTCGCCGCGCAGTGCGCGGCCGGCGAGATCGCGCACGTGCAGTACCTGCTCATCCGCGGCCTGTGGACCCCGGACACCGCCGCCGCGTGTGCGGCCGAACACGACCGTGAGTACGCGATCGACATCCTCGCGCAGTTCGGCTACCGGCTGGGCCGCGACCACACCCCGCACGGCGGCAAGTCCTGGTCGACCGTGCAGGGCGTGGCCCGGCGCAAGGTCGGCCACCTGTGGCGCGAGATCCGCACCGTCGCGCACGCCATGGACGAGCACACGATGCTCACCGGGGACAACATCGCCTTCCTGACCGGTCTGGCCAACCCTTCCTTCGAGGGAGGCGACCGGTGAGCCGCTTCGGAAAGGGCCTGCTCGTCACCGCGTTGGTCGTGGTGGTCGGGATGGCGTTCCGTGTCTCGTGGAACGCGCTGAGGGACATCGCCAACGCGATCGGCGCGGACCACACCGCCGCCACCCTCTACCCGTTCGTGGTCGACGGCCTGATGGCCCTCGCCCTGGTCGCCACCCTCGTACTCGCCGGCGACGACCGCAGGTTCGCGCTGCGTGTGCTGGGCACCTACACGGGCGCCTCCCTGGTCCTCAACTACGTCCACGGGCTCGTTCCCGCCCTGCACGGCGCCACGGTCGACTGGGGGCGCCTCGCCGACTGGGACCCCGCCAACTACGCGTTGGTGCTGCTGGCCACGTCGCTTCCGGTCGGGTCGATCTACTTCGGATCCGATCTGGTCGCGAAGGTGCTGCACCACCAGCCCGCCCCGATTCCCACCCCAGCCGCGAATGCGGAGGAATCTACCGAGACCACAATGAAACGGTCTACGGCTGACCTGCCGGAATCGACCCCGGCGCCGATCATCACCCCCACCGTGGTGAACCCGGTACGGACGCCCGATCCGGTCCCGCTCGGCTTCCTGAAGTCGACTCTCCCGCTCAAGCCCCTACCCGCCATCGGATCGACCCCCCTCAACCCGACCCGATCGACCCCGACCGGATCGACTCCCCAGCGCACGGTGGCGGCCACGTCGCCCCGCCCGCGTGCCGCGACCGGTCGGATTCCCAACGCGGCCCGATCGCCCCAACCCAGGCGCACCGCAGCGCAGTTGCTCGATGAGGCCCGTACCGCGACCGCCAACCTGCCGGACGCGAAGGTGACCGCAGAGGGCATCCGCCGGGAGATCCGCACTTCTCCGGCCAACGCCCGGATGCTGCGGGACACGATCCTTGCCGAGCGCGCCGCGACCATCCCCGCCCCGGGAACGGGGTCCATCTGATGGGCCTGTGGCGGGACAAGACCCCGCGCACGGGCGACGAGATCACCCGCCCGGCCCCCGGCCCGGCCAACCCCGCTGGCAAGGCGCCGGGCAGGTTGGGGCACGCGGGGTCCCGGCCTGGTAGTTCCCCGACCGGTCCGTTGGCCACCCCCAGCCGCCGCCGCACGCCGAAAGCGAACTGACCTGTGATGTCGGCTGCCTACGGCAAGTGCTTCGACCCGTCCGGCGCCCGCTACGGCATCCCCACCTTCCCCTGGAAGTACGCCCCCGGTGACGAGCAGTACGCCACCCGCCGGCAGTTACGGGCCCGTGGTCTGCGTCCGGGGGGTCAGCCGATAGCGGCGCAGGTCATGCGCGTCAACCGCCGTACCGGCACAGTCCGGGTCGCCTACCTGTACCGGATCGACCTCGCCAAGCCGGTACGGCCGATGACCTCGCGGAAGTGGGGCGCCCTCGCGCTGGCGATGCTCGCCCGCCAGACCTGCCCTGTCTGCCAGGTCATCTACAGCTACTGCATGCAGGCTGCCGTATTGCATTGAATGCAACACACGTCGCGCCGGGCCAACTCGCTGAGCTGCAGGTGCTGCCCACATTAACGCCGGATCGGTGGCTGGTTGGGACGCGCTGACCAGGCACCCGTTACCGACTCAACGATGATGCGTTAGATGCATCGTGAGTGCTTTCGTTGATATGCCAGGAGCCGCGCACCTGGTCCTCGCCGACGGAGTCGTGCACCTGGACCCCGAACCCGCCGTCCTGGAAGCGATGTTGGAAGGCTGGGCACTGCAGCAGCGCACGCGCTTCTTGAGGGAGTCGACTATCTACCCCCGGATCGCGCTGGTCCGTCGGCTGGCCCGATTTACCAATGAGTACCCGTGGCAATGGGAGCCCGCCGAGGTGGAAGCATTCTTCGACGACCTTCGTATCCGGCGCCCTGGCAGGCCGCTGGCGGTGTCGACCGCACGGAACTACCAGAACGACCTACGGCTGTTCTTCGACTACATCACTGACACCCGCTACGGCTGGCCGTCCACGTGCAACGAGCAATTCGGGCGGGCTCCGGTCCAGCTTCTGCACGAGTGGAACACGATCACCCACACCAGCGAGTACGAAGGAGCTGCCGAACGCCGTCCGCTCACCTACGACGAGGTCCAGACCCTTTTCGACGCCGCCGACGGGCGTGTCGGGGAGATCCGCGCACGACGACGCAAGGGCTCGCTCGCGGCTCTTCGCGACGCCATCGTCTTGAAGACGGTCTACGCTTTCGGCTTGCGGCGCCAGGAAGCGTGCGGCCTGGATCTGTGCGACCTGCGCCGGAATCCCAGGGTCGCCGACTACGGCCGTTTCGGAGCGATCTTTGTCCGTTACGGCAAGGCCTCCAAGGGTGGACCTCCCAAGCGCCGCAGCGTTTTGACCGTCCCGGAGATGGACTGGATCGTCGGCGTTCTCGACCAGTACGTCAGCGAGGTCCGCCCCGCCTTCGTGCCGGGCAAGCACCCGGCGTTCTGGATCACCGAGCGGCGCGACCGGATGTCCCTGCGACGGTTGAACGAGGCATTCGAGACGGCTCGTCGGGCCGCCGACCTGCCGGCGGAGTTGGACCTGCACTCGCTGCGGCACAGCTACGTGACCCATCTGATCGAGTTCGGTTATCCAGAGAAGTTCGTCCAGGACCAGGTCGGCCACGCCTACGCGAGCACCACGGCCATCTACAGCCACGTCTCGGACGAGTACCGAAACCGGCTGCTGCGACGCTCACTGCAAGCCCGGCACGGCGATCTATGGGGGCAGGAAACGTGATCAGGAAGATGGGCATCGACTGGCAGCTACGGATCCGGATGGCGGAGAAGGGCATGTTCCAGACGACGGAACTGGTTCCGCTGCTGGCCGAACGCGGCGTGCATCTGTCACGTGAGCAGGTCTTTCGTCTCGTGACCCAGACACCGCAAAGGCTGTCCATGGACACGCTCGCCGCGCTGTGCGACATCCTCGCGTGTGAGCCCAACGACCTGATCCGGGTGGAAGTCACCGACGCTGAGGTGCGCAAGACTGCTGGCGAGCAGCCTGTGTCCCGGCCGCAGGCGCGTCGCACGACGATCCGGCGCCCTGGCGCGCCATGACCGCTCCCCTCCGCCTCGACGAGGCACATCGACAGGTCGTCGCGTACCTCACCTCCCAGCTCACAGGGATGACCGGCGAGCAGGCCGCGGAGGCACTCAAACGCGGGAAGATCACAGCACGTTCCTGCGTCGGCCTTGCCCGCCACTTCCAGCAGCACCAAGATGCCCTGACGAATCCGGGCCCGACGACTCCGCAGAATCTGGTGAGGCTCGCGCATGCCCTGGCGGCTGCCGGGCACGGCCCGGTCACCCTGCCGACATGCGCCGGCTGCGGAAAGATCTCGCGCGAGCTCACGCATCGACTCCCGGCCGGACACTGCTGTTCGAGCTGCGCCTACCGGGTGCGGCCCCCGAAGACCTGCTCAGGCTGCGGCCGCCAGATGAGGATCAACGGTAGCGGCCCGAACGGCCCGCTCTGCGGCACCTGCTACGGCAAGCAGGTTGCCACCGCATGTGGGCAGTGCGGGCGAGTACGCCGCGCGACCTACCGCATGCCCGACGGCAGTGTCCGCTGTCAGGGGTGCCACCCGCGCCCCGAGCGGACCTGCGTCGGGTGCGGAGTTCAAGCCCCAGTCCAAGCGATCGCGGCGGACGGTCCGGTCTGCCGACGCTGCTATCGACAACCTGAGCGCCGCTGCGGCAGTTGCGGGGAAGTACGCACGGTCGACCGGCGCGGTGGTGACGGCAGGCCCGATCTGTGCTCCCGCTGCTATTACGCTCCGCCGGTCGCCTGCGCCTCCTGCGGCCGGCTCCGGCCCTGCGCGCGCAGGGTGGCGGGCAAGCCGTTTTGTCAGAGCTGCTGTCCCCGCCCCACGGGGCCATGCGCGCGTTGTCTCCACGACCGTCCTGTCCATGCCTACTGGCCGATGGGCCCGGTCTGCAAGCACTGCTACGCAGCAGTGCGCGCACGCCCCGGCGCCTGCGCTCAGTGCGAAGAGCGACGTCCACTCATCGGTTCCACCGAAGCAGGGGCCGGCATCTGCGGACCCTGCGCGGGAGTCGATCTCACCTACGCGTGCCAGCGCTGCGGCACGAGCGACAGGATCCTCCACGAGCAGTTGTGCACCCGTTGCTTCGCCACGAAAGAACTGGCCGAAGCTCTCGGTGGACAAGACGCAACGGTCCCCGCACAGCGGCAGAAATTCCACTCGGCTCTCGCCGCCGCAGGACACCCCCGCCGAGTGGCGCACTGGCTGACCCGCGCCGGAGTACCTGCCCTCCTGTCCCAGCTAGCCACTTCGGATGAGGAGATAACCCACCAACAGCTCGACGACCTCCCCAACACGCCGACCACCCGCTACATCCGCGACGTCCTCGTCGTCGCCGCAGTGCTGCCGCCGCGGGACGAACGATTGGAGGCCCTGCCCCGCTGGGCGGACGCCCTCTTGGCCCAGGCACCCCTCCCCCAGCGGCAGCTCGTCACCCCCTTCACCCATTGGTATCTGCTCCACCGCATCCGCCGGGCCCACCGGCACCGCCCGCTACGCGCCAGCACACAGCACCAGATGCGATCGCGACTGCGCCGGGCCCTGGAACTGCTTGACTGGCTCGACGAGCACGGCAGCGCTCTCGGTGAACTCACACAGCCAGAACTCGAGATGTGGCTGGAGGAAGGGGCGGTAGAACGTCGTGAGGTGCGTGCCTTCGTCACCTGGGCGCGAGGTCGGGGCCTTGTCGGCGAGCTCGTAGTTCCCCGGGCACGCATCGCTGCACCCAGCGTCTTCATGACGGACGAGGAGCAGGCCGAGCAGCTGCACCGGTGTCTCGGCGACGATTCTCTGCCTCTCGATGTTCGTACGGCTGGCGCCCTGACGCTCCTCTTCGGGCTGCAGCACACCAAACTGCTCGAACTCACCGTGCGCGACGTCATCGACGACAACGCGATGGTGGCGCTCAATCTCGCAGGCCACCGTCTTCCGCTGCCGCCCGAAGTCGCCCGGTTGGTCCGTGCGCTACGCGCCCGGTGCCAGGCACGCTGGCAGCTCGATCAGACAGCCAGCACAACACCGTGGCTGTTCCCCGGGCAGGAGCCCGCCCGCCCCCTTGGAGCCACCTACCTCAACTTGAAGCTCCGCCGACACGGCATCGCGCCCCTCGCCGGCCGCAACAATGCCCGTCTCGCACTGGCCACCGACCTGCCGGCGTCCGTCCTCGCCGACTTCACCGGCACCAGCATCAGCAACGCCACCCGCTGGACCGGATACGCCAGACGCGACTGGCTCGACTACATCGCGTCCCGCACACAGACCTGACCGCTTTTGAGAGCAGCGGGCCATTGTCCAGCGGTCTGCCCCGGCCGCATCCTCCACCTCATGGGACGCGATGCTCGGACGTGACCACCGAAGCTTAGGCTGACTGAGATACGGCCGACTCACCGCTGTCCACCGCTGGTGCTCGAACCCTGACGGGAAGGCGGCAACGGCAGCCGCTCGCTCCCTGTCGATCCGGAAGATGCCGCACGAGTCACAGCTCCGGCGGATCATTTTCGGCGGGGCACGGTGAAGTAGTTGTATGCGGAGGAGTCCCAGCGGCCGAGGCTGAGGGTTAGAACGGTGTCATAGCGGGCTCGTGCGGCTGCCACGGTCATCGGGTCCTCTGGAGCGATCGAGCAGCGCCAATAGATCACGGCGGACCCGGTCTCGGGGCATGGAGCGGGCTCCTCAATCCGATTCGGGAGTGGCGGGTCCGGCCGGTCCCAGTCGAGCCGGAGCCCAGGGGCTTCGAGTGTCGGCGCGGGCATCAGGGTGCCGTCCTGGAACTTGCCTCGAGCGCGGTGGTAGTCGAGCGCATAGGTCACGGTGCCAGCCGCGTACGGCATATCCCGCCCCTCGCCGTCCTGCGGTCCCCAGGTCGCGATGCCGGCCGCGCGGATCCGGGACAACACGTCGGTGATCTCTCCCCGGACGCCGAAGTAGGCGTCGGCCCGCATGCTGCACGTGAGGGCGTACGGAGACCGGTTGTTCTCGAATATCGAGCCGTCTTGGGGCCCGTGACAGGAGTCGATAGAGCGGGTGAGCAAGTGCTCCAGGCCTTCGACAGCGGTCAAGCGCGCGATCAGGGCGCGCATCTTCTGCTCTTCCCTTGCCCGGCGAGATTCCGCTTCGGAGGACGTGGCCTGCGTACGCAGTTCCTTGTCCGCAGGCTCGCGGGAGCACGCCGCAGTCAGTCCCACCAGGGCAAATGCCACCAGCAGTCCGCCCGCTTGCGTGCACCGCCTGTAGCCCCGGCGCCACCGGGCCGCCTTGGTCTTCTTCATCTTCGCACCCCTGCCCCACCTTCCGGTGAGGCAGGGCCAGGTGCATGAGTACGCGTACTCAGATCCCAGCCCCAAGGTCTCAGGGCCCCAATTCACTCCCCCATACACAGCAGTTCGGCGAACCATCGCCGGGACCGTGCCCACAGGAATACGACAGCAACGGAACAAGTGCTCTGCGCCAGTACCGCGCTCGCTCGGCTGCTGCGTGCTGTGCGCCTACCCCACCAACACCCCTGCTCCGAAAAGGAGTTGAGCATGTCGAAAGCCGAGATCCGCCGCCTGGACCGCGAGATCCAGCGGACGCAGAACAAGCTGGAAGCGGTACAGCGGGGCGAGTGGTGGCCACTGACCGCCCGCGAACGCCTGGCGATGACACGTGCGCTGGCCAGTGGCGCCCGCAGCGTCCACAAGGGGCGCAGCACGAGCGGTGCCGAGAGCCGGATGGAGTCGATCGACTCCTCGGTCACGGCCCGTCTGAACGCGGAGCTGACCGCCCTGAACGGCGAGAAGCTGCGCCTGCTCAACGAAGCCGCCCGCGCCAAGGCCGCGAAGAAGGCGTCGGGGTGGTGGTGAGCGTGGAGCAGCAGCGTTGCCCCGCCGCTCACCCGCAAGACCCCACCCCCTGTGACGGACCGCCCGCCGTGACCGTACTGGACACGGCGGGCGCCGGCGCGGACGGATGCGAGCACCACGGCGCCCGCATCCTCGCCTCCCTGGACAGGGGCCGCGTCTACCCGCTGCCCGACGCCCCCGCAGGTGCGGCGATCCGGGTGTTCAAGGCCGCCGACACGATCCGCCCGTTCTGCTGGTTCGACGGCCCCCGCAGCGAGCCGTCCCAGCTCAGCCGTGCCGAGAACCGCGCCCGGCACCAGCGCTGACCCCCCGCGCTCTTCCCCGAACTCCCGCCCCGCAAGGGCAGTCAGGAGCAGTTCCCGCATGTCCGAGAACGTCGTACGACTCGTCAAAACCCCGCCCACTAACGCCGAACCGGAGGTCGCTCCCACGGTGCTGACCGTGGTCCCCGACGCCCCGCCCGCGCCCCTGGTCCCCCTGTGGGTGCGCTCCGGACGCGCGGTGAAGCACGCGGTCACCCACGAGAACACCAAGGCGGCTGCCCGTGCGGTCGCCCGGCACAGCCTCTACACGTTCAACGGCGGGCGGATCGTGGCCCGCCGCACCTGGGACGGCAAGACCGGCGCCCGCTACGAACGCATGATCCGCACCGCCGAAGCCGCCGGGAACCTGGAAGCGGCAGAGGAGTGGGAGGACCGGCTCACGCGTTTCCGTGCCGCCCGCCACCACCGACGCATGGACCTCCTGCACTCCCCGGTCGAGGCCGCCAAGGGTGTCGGGGTCGGCGTCGGCATGAGCGTCGGGGCGCTGGTCGCGCTCGGGGTCGTCATGGCGATCAACAACCACGACATCCGCGACGTCATCACCCCGTTGAAGGCCACGGTCGAGTTCATCGCGACCCTGATCCGGATCGTGCAACTCGTCTGGCCCACCGCCATGATCCTCGGTCCGCTGTTCGCCCTGCTCGCCCTCTGGTCAGTCGGGAGCAAGCGGCAGGCCGCCCCGCAGTGGGCCCTTCCCGCCAACGCCCGCAACGGCGAGGGCGAGCCGATCACCCCCTCAATCGTCGTCAAGGCCCTGCGCGACCTGGGGGTACCCGCGCTGCGCAACGCCATCAAGGACATGGGCGACGCCGGCGCCTCGATGCTCGGTCCGATCCGGATCGCCGGGTGCGGCGTCGAGGTCGACGTCACCCTGCCCTCCGGGGTCTCCACGATCGAGGTGCAACAGCGCCGCCGCAAGCTCGCGGAGAACCTCACCAGGCACGAGCACGAGGTGTTCATCACCATCCCGGAAGCGGCCCGCACGGTCCGGCTGTGGGTGGCCGACTCCGGGGCGCTGGACCAGCCGATCGGCCCGTCGCCCCTGGTCACGGACGAGACGATGACCGCCGACTACAGGAAGGGCAAGGCCCCGTGGGGTCAGGACCTGCGCGGGGACGCGGCAGCGCTGTCGCTGTATCAGCGCCACCTCCTGATCACGGGGTTGTCGAACCAGGGCAAGACCGCCTCACTGCGCGCGCTCGCCCTGTGGGCGGCGCTGGACAAGACCGTTGAGTTCCGCCTCGCCGACCTCAAGGGCGGTGACTGGGTCATGATGGACGGCCTGGCCACGGTGCTGATCCAGGGTCCGACCGACGACCACGTCATCCAGACGACCGAGATGGTCGAAGGCGTCGTGGACGAGATGAACCGGCGGATCCAGACGCGTCTGACCGACCCGGCCATGGAGTTCCCGCCGCTGATCTGCATCGTGGACGAAGCGCAGGTGGCGTTCATGTGCCCGGCCGTCGATGACCAGAAGCGCCCCTACGGCGGCTCCAAAGCCACCTCCCGGTACTTCATGGCCGTCCGCACGATCCACAACCAGGGCCGTGCCGTGAACGTGCTGATGTGGCAGGGAACCCAGGACCCCACCGACCAGAACCTCCCCAAGCTCGTACGCGAGGGCGCCCACACCCGCGCCTCCCTCGCGCTGGGCACGGAATCGCAGGCCCGGATGGCTCTCGGGGACAAAGCCGTCGACGGGGGTGCCGCCCCGAACCTGCTGCGCCCCGGCCTCGATCAGGGAACCCTGGTCGTCGCGTCCAGCGGTATCGACATCCCGAAGGGCCAGGCGTCCATCACGGTGCGCACGCACTTCATCGGCCACGACGACGCAACGGCCATCGCCGAGCGGGCCAAGGCCCTGCGGAGCGGGGTCACCACCCTGCGGGTCATCGAGCGGGGCGAGGAGCGCGACCCGCTCGCCGACATCCTGAGCGTGCTCGGCAGCGATGCCCGGGTGCGCACCCAGGAAGTCATCACCCGCCTGTCGGCGCTCGATGTGGACGCCTACGGCAAGTGGACCTTCGCCGACCTCAAGCGCGTCCTGGACTCCGCGTCCGGCGACGGACCGGACATCGCCTACAAGTCCGACGGGGTCATGGTCGTGGGCCGCGACCGCGTCGCCCGCGCGCTCGCCGACCGCGACGACGAGGGTTCCGCTTCCGCTTCCGCGTAGAGGGAGGCAACGCCTCGCGACTCAGGGAGGCAGGGAGAACTCCCTGAACCCCTCCCTGACCCGCCTCCCTGACCCTGACCTGCACGAATGATCGTTCAGGGAGGTAGGGAGGCACCCCAGGTCAGCCCCCTGAAACCCCCTCCGCAACGCCCCCGCACAGGGGTGTCCCTGCCTCCCTGACCCAAGCCCGGAAGGGATTCCGCATGTACCCCGAACCCGCCCGCCACGCGCCCGCCGAACGGGCCCTGGAAGTCCACTACCCGGCCCCCATCGCCCCCGCCGCCACGGCGCCGACACCCCTCGCTCCCGTCCAGCCGGGCAGCATCCCGTCCGTGGCGAGCATCGTCCTGCCGGACGGACGCGTCGTCACCGGCTACGCCATCAACCCCGCCCAGCCCGAACCCCTCGCCGCCAAGCCGCCCGTCTCCCGCGCGGCCGTGAACATCGCCCTCGGAGGTGTCGGGTTCCTCGCCGTGTGCGGCGGACTGATCCTGCTCACCTCGTTCATCGCCGCACTGACCGCGCTCATCACCCAGCTCATCACCCTCGCCGCCGTGATCTTCGGCGGGTGGATCGCCGTGCAGGTCTTCAGCACACGCAGCCACCAGAGCGGGACCACGGTCAACATCCGCAAAGCGATCTTCAAGCGCAACCACTTCCACCACTAGGGCTCAGTGCCGAGGTCAGACCTCATGGCGCTCCGAAGAGACGAATGGACCTCTTTGTAGGCCTGACGCAGGTGCGCGTACTCCTCGCTGTCGTTCGTTACGCCCCCTGCGACCGCAACACACAGATCGCGAAAAGCGTGATGGGCGCTCTCCGCAGCAGCCACAACCACCGACGGCGCCATGATCTCAACTTCATAGCGACGGCTGAGGCAGCTCTCGTAGGCATCCCAGACAGCCTTTGCACGCTCCGTCGCCGACATGTCCCTTGCCCGTGCCAGCACACCGCATTGGTGCCGCGCACTGGACAAAACTGCCAGATACGAGCCGTAGAGAACCCGCCTGTTCTCAGCTCTCTGCTCGACTCTGTGCCGCTTCCAACGCCAGAACTCCAGCGCTCCCGCAGAAAGCGTGGCGATACCGCCGCCCGCAACCGTGCTGACCAGCGCAGTCCATTCCATCCGCCCCGCCCCCGCAAGCCCGCGTTCGTCAAACGAGCCGACCACGCAGGGGCGGCCCCTCTCGCCAAAGACCGGGCCGCCCCCTGTCCAACCTGCCCTCAACAGACCTGTTGGAGGTCACCCAGCATGACCCAACCCACCGACATCCGGCGAGTACGCGGTCACCGGCCGCGCCTGCTGGACCTGTACTGCTGCCAGGGCGGCGCCGCCAAGGGCTACGACGACGCCGGCTTCGACGTGACCGGCGTCGACAAGGACCCCCAGCCCCGCTACCCGTTCCGGTTCGTGCAGGCGGACGCGATCGCGTTCGTCCTCGAACACGGCGCAGAGTTCGACTTCATCCACGCCTCGCCTCCGTGCCAGTTGGACAGCGACTGCCAGCGCCTGCGGGGCAACACCCACCCCGACCTGATCGCACCCACCCGCGCTGCCCTGGAAACGACCGGGCGCCCGTGGGTGATCGAGAACGTCGGCGGCGCCGTGCCCAAGCTCCGCGATCCCGTGCTGCTGTGCGGGCCCATGTTCCACCTGGCCACCTACCGGCACCGGTTCCTGGAAGCCGGCGGAGGCTTCACCCTCCCCCAGCCCTGGCATCCCGAACACACCGTTCCTCAGGCCAAGATGGGCCGCCCGATCCCGCCCGGCCACTACGGGCAGTTCGTCGGCAACTTCTCCGGCGTCGACCACGCCCGCCGCGTGATGGGTGTCCCGTGGATGAACCGCGACGGCATCCGCGAGTGCATCCCGCCCGCCTACACCCGCTGGACCGGCACCCACGCCCGCTACAGCCTGCAAGCCGGGGCGGTGGCCGCATGACCGGCAACGCCCCACTGCTCGACACCGCGCTGACGCTCGCCGCGCGCGGAATTCCGCCGCTGCCGCTGCGGGCAGGGAAGGTCCCGTTCGGCAACTGCCGCACCTGCGCGAAGAACGCGTGCGGCGGCCGGCCGAACATGAAGACCCCCGGCCCCTGCACCTGCCCGCACCCGTGCCACGCGTGGGCCGCCGCCACCACCGACCCGCACGTCCTCAACTCCCCCCAGTGGGCCACCGCGTGGCGCCAGGCGGCGGCGGTCGCCTACCACCCCGGCGGCGCCGGACTGACCGTGGTCGACCTCGACAACGCGGCGGCCATCGCGTGGGCCCGCGAGACGCTGCCCGCGACCCGGACCGTGCTCACCACCCGAGGCGAGCACTGGATCTACGAAGGCACCATGCCCTCCGCCAACGCCGTACGGCCCGGCATCGACATCAAGTCCCTTATGGCGTACGCCCGTTGGCTCGGATGGGGCAGCGGCGCCATGGCCTCTCTCCCGGGCGCTGTGCGTGCTCTGGCACTAGCGGGCCCTCCCGTGGCCCGCAGGGCGCCAAAGGCAGTCTCAGCGCCCTTGGGGGGCCAGAACGGGGTGTGCCGCCACCGCACGCCCGTGTTCCTGGACCGTGGGATCGCCATGGCGGAGCAGCGGATCACCGGCGCCCGTGAGGCGGTGCACGCGACCGTGTACCGGACGTTCCTCGCGGTGCTGTCCACGCACGGGCGGTGCGGCTGCCTCACGGACACGCACGTCGCCCGGCTGTTCACCGCCGCGCAGGCCAAGGGCGAAACGCCCCGGCACTGCACCGACGCGTGGACCAACGCCCTCACCACGTTGGGACTGTGACATGTCCGAGGACGAGAAGAACCCCGCCCGCGAGATCATCGCGGACTACGCGCAATCCCACTTCCGCTACTTCCGCACCGCTGACGGGACCGTGTACGCGCAGCGCAACGGCCACCCCGTGGCCCGCCCGATGCGCTCCCAGGGCACCACCGGCAGCCACCGCCAGGAACTCATCGTCGGCATGTACCGCGACGGGGTCGGCGTGTTCAACGGGACCGCGCTGAAAGAGGCGTTGGACCTGATCGAAGCCCTCGCCCTGTATGAGGACACGCACGCCGTGCACATCCGCGTCGCCCCCGGATTTGACGGGGCGACCTGGCTGGACCTGGGACGCGACGACGGGCAGTCCGTGCGCATCCACCCCACCGGCTGGGAGATCACCGTCCCCGACCCGCAGGAAGTGTGCTGGCGGCGCACCCAGCTCACCGGGGAACTCCCCCTGCCCGCCCGGGACACCAACGGCAAAGGCATCGACCTGCTGATGGGGCTGTGCAACTTCGCCGGCGCGGAGACCGAGTGCCTGGCCATCGCGTGGCTGATCGGCTGCCTCGGACCGTCCGTCCCCGTCCCCGCCCCCTTCCTCACCGGCCCCCAGGGCGCCGGGAAGTCCACCGGCGGACGCATGCTCGTGCGGATCATCGAGGGCATGAGCGGGGACCTGCGCCGGGCCCCCAAAGACGAAGAGAACCTGATCGCGGCAGTCTCGGCGGGATGGATCACCGCGCTGGACAACCTCTCGCACATGTCGCCGGACCTGTCCGACGCGATGTGCTGCATCGTCACCGGAGCCGAGAACGTCAAGCGCGCCCTGTTCACGGACGGGGACGTCTTCCGCGTCGGCTACCGCCGGCCACTACTCCTGACCGGTATCGACGTCGGCGTCATCCGGCCCGACCTCGCCGAACGCCTGCTTCCGCTCCGGTTGGAGCGGCCCCGCGTGCGGCGGACCGAGGCGGAACTGTGGGCGGAATACGCGGAAGTGCTGCCCGTCGTCCTCGGGTCCCTGCTCGACCTCACGGTCAGGGTCCGCGCGGCGCAGGCGGAGACCCCCACCGACCTGCGCATGGCCGACTTCGCCCACCTGTGCGCGCAGTTCGACGCGGCCACCGGGCTCGGAGCACTGCCCGCGTACCGGGCCCGGCTGGACGACCTCAACGACGACGTCATCGAAGGCGACCTCTTGGCACAGACCGTCCTGAGGCACGCCGACACCATCGAGCCGGGCACGGCGCAGCGCATGACGTCCACGGAGTGGCTGTCCTGCCTCAGCCGCCTCTACAGCGGCGACGAACTCCGTGCCGTGCCCAAGGGGTGGCCGACCACCGGCAAGGTGCTCTCCGACCGTCTCAAGCGCCTACAGCCCACCCTCGCCGCACGAGGTGTCCTCATCGACTCTGGCCGCACCAGCCAGGGTCGCTACCTCGAAATGACCCGCCCCGCCCCGACACCCCCGCACGAGCAACAGCGGATGCTCTGACCGCGATCCACACGCTCACGCGGACAAGCAAGAAGAGCACCACCTCCCGAGCCGCGGCGTGCTCCTCTTGCTGTTCGGGGCGCAGCCCCGCCCCAAGGACGCGCCGCGCAGCGGCTCCTTCTTCACGCTCTGAGCGCCACCGCACTACGACAGACACCCCCTCTCTTTGTCTTAAGAGGGAAGACCCTGCGTCATCTGCGTCACGCGAGCCAGAAAGCGGCCCCTGAGCTGCGACTACAGGCATGACGCAGACGGCCGCACCTGCGTCATCCCGCGTCATCTGCGTCATGGACCACGTCACCGATGACGTAGCCCGTGACGCACCCATGACACAGGCCTCGCCACCCGCGTCACCTAAAGCCGCAGGTCAGGAACCTGAATGACGCTGGCGACGCAATGACGCAGAAATCCACACCTAGGACAGGCACGCCACCCTCCGCAAGGCCTCCAAGCCCGCCCCTTGTCGCTAGGGAGATCTCTGAATGGACGTAACCCCCGTCGACGCATTCGACACCACCCTCGTGCTGCTCACCGTCGAAGAGGCGGCTCGTCGCCTCCGTATCGGTCGCACCACGTGCTTCGCACTCATCCGTACCGGCGAACTGGAGTCCATCGACATCGGTCGCCTCCGTCGCGTCCCCGCGGACGCACCCGCTGAATACCTCGCCCGCCGGCGCGCAGCCAAACGAGCTGCGTGACGCCACCCGGGGCGGCGGCCCTTCTGGACACGAAGGGTCCGCCGCCCCGGTCTCCATTTCGACATGACGAACAGGGGTCTGCCGGTGGCAGAGAAAGAGAAGAAGGGCACCCGCCGTGCCAACGGCGAAACGGCCATCTACTTCGGGGCGGACGGTCGGTGGCACGCCCGTGTGCCGATGGGCTACAAGGACAACGGGGAGCCCTACCGCCGACACCTGACCCGCAAGACGCGCGAGGACCTGGTCGCGGAAGTCAAAAAGCTAGAGAAGCAGCGCGACGCGGGCTCAGCGAGCCAACCGGGCAAGCCATGGACGGTTGAGAAGTGGCTTCAGCACTGGGTTGAGAACATCGCCAAGCCAACCGTCAGCGAGAACACCTACGACGGCTACGAGGTGGCCGTTCGCGTTCACCTCGTGCCTGGCATCGGCAAGCACCGCCTTGACCGCTTGCAGCCCGAACACCTGGAGAGCCTGTACCGCCGTATGCAGGCGAACGGGGCGCGCAAGGCGGGTACGGCTCACCAGGCCCACCGCACCGCCCGCACCGCGCTGGGGGAGGCGGTACGGCGCGGCTACACGGCGAAGAATGCCGCCGCGTTGGCGAAGCCGCCACGGATGGAAGAAGACGAATCAGAGGTAGAGCCCTACTCCGTAGACGAAGTGCAGTGCCTGCTACTCGAAGCCAACAGGCGCCGGAACAGTGCCCGTTGGATGCTGGCGCTGGCGCTCGGACTACGGCAGGGCGAGACGCTCGGACTGCGCTGGGCTGACGTCGACCTGGACAACGAGTACCTGAAGCTGCGCCGGAACCGTCTGCGCCCCCGGTACGAGCACGGGTGCCCACAAGCCTCGCCGTGCGGCCGAAAGGCGGGGTACTGCCCCGGCAAAGTGCAGGTCCGGCGCGAGACCAAGAACACCAAGTCCCGGGCCGGCCGCCGTGCAGTGCCCCTGCCCGGCCCGCTGGTCTCGATGCTCCGTGCACACCGCGAGACGCAAGCGCGCGAGCGCAAGGCGGCCGGCGACCTGTGGACCGAGTCGGACTACGTGTTCACCAAGCTGTTGGGTGGCCCTCTCAGCCCCAACACGGACTATCACGACTGGAAGCGGCTACTCGAAGACGCTGGGGTCCGGGACGGCCGGCTGCACGACGCCCGGCACACGGCCGCCACCGTCCTCATGCTGCTCGGTGTCCCAGCCCGGGTCATCGACCAGATCATGGGATGGGAACCGGGAACTTCCGACAGCATGAGGGCGCGGTACCTGCACGTGCCCGACGCGATGCTGAAGGACGTCGCCCGGAAGATTGCCGAAGCCATCTGGGGACCCCCGGAAACACCCGCTGTGGACAAAAACCAGGACAACGGGGCCTGAGGACAACGTCGAAGGGCCCCACCTCGCGGTGGGGCCCTTCGACGTATTGCCCGGTGAGAGCAATGGCGGAGGATACGAGATTCGAACTCGTGAGGGGTTGCCCCCAACACGCTTTCCAAGCGTGCGCCCTAGGCCACTAGGCGAATCCTCCGCGGCAAACAATACAAGACGTTGAGGAGTGCTCGCGAACTCGTTCCCCCCGCTCAGATCCTGTAGCCTGTGCGGAGCCCCTCACGCGGCGCTATCTGACTGAACTCCCCCAGGGCCGGAAGGCAGCAAGGGTAGGTTGGCTCTGGCGGGTGCGTGGGGGGCGCTTGCGTCTCCGGTATCTGTAGCCGTGGCCGAGGCTCGTCACCGGCCCCCGTTGTCAGTGCGCGCCTATAACCTCGTACGCGTGTCGTCTCTCGCGCTGTACCGCCGTTATCGCCCGGAGTCGTTCGCCGAGGTCATCGGGCAGGAGCATGTAACCGACCCGTTGCAGCAGGCGCTGCGGAACAACCGGGTCAATCACGCGTACCTGTTCAGCGGGCCGCGTGGCTGTGGCAAGACGACCAGTGCGCGGATTCTGGCCCGGTGCCTGAACTGCGAGAAGGGCCCCACGCCCACACCCTGCGGCGAGTGCCTGTCCTGCCGTGACCTCGCGCGCAACGGGCCCGGGTCGATCGACGTGATCGAGATCGACGCCGCTTCGCACGGTGGTGTGGACGACGCCCGTGAGCTGCGCGAGAAGGCCTTCTTCGGGCCCGCGAGCAGCCGGTACAAGATCTACATCATCGACGAGGCCCACATGGTCACGTCGGCCGGCTTCAACGCCCTGCTCAAGGTCGTCGAGGAGCCCCCGGAGCACCTCAAGTTCATCTTCGCGACCACCGAGCCCGAGAAGGTCATCGGGACGATTCGGTCGCGGACGCACCACTACCCCTTCCGGCTCGTGCCGCCTGGCACGCTTCGTGACTACCTCGGCGAGGTGTGCGGGCGGGAGAACATCCCCGTCGAGGAGGGCGTGCTGCCGCTCGTCGTGCGCGCGGGCGCCGGTTCCGTGCGTGACTCCATGTCCGTCATGGACCAGCTGCTCGCGGGCGCGAGCACCGACGGTGTGACCTACGCCATGGCGACCTCCCTCCTCGGCTACACGGACGCTTCGCTGCTCGACTCCGTGGTCGAGGCCTTCGCCACCGGTGACGGTGCCGCCGCCTTCGAGGTCGTCGACCACGTCATGGAGGGGGGCAACGACCCCCGCCGTTTCGTCGCCGACCTGCTGGAGCGCCTCCGCGACCTGGTGATCCTCGCCGCCGTGCCCGACGCCCTGGAGAAGGGCCTCATCGACGCCCCGGCCGACGTCCTGGAACGTATGCAGGCCCAGGCCGGCACCTTCGGCGCGGCCGAACTCAGCCGCGCCGCCGACCTCGTCAACACCGGCCTGACCGAGATGCGCGGCGCCACCTCACCCCGCCTCCAGTTGGAGCTCATCTGCGCCCGCGTGCTGCTCCCCGCCACGTACGGCGACGAGCAGTCCGTCATGGCCCGCCTCGACCGGCTCGAACGCGGCGTCAACTTCTCGGGCGGCGGGGGAGCGCCCGCCATGGGGTACGTCCCCGGACCCGACGCCCATGGCGGCCGTCCCCAGCCGCAGGCCCAGGCCCCGACGCAGGCCCAGGCCTACGGAGGAGGCGGCGGTGCCCCAGCCGTCCCGCCGGGCGGCGGTGCCGCTGCCGCCCGGGCTGCCGTACGAGGCCCAGGCGCACCCGGAGCCGCCCCGGCCCCCGCCCCCGCGACGCCATCCGAGCAGCAGACCCCCGCCCCCGCCGCCGCCTACTCCCAGCCCGCCCCGCCGCCCCAGGCACCCCCGCAGCCGCAACCCCAGGCACAACCCGCTGCCTCCGCTCCCGCCCCCGGCGCCTGGCCCACCGCCACCGCCGCAGGCAGCGGTCGCCGCCCGGGAGGCTGGCCCACGGCAACCCCGGCCGGCGGTGGACAATCCCCGTCCGCCCACAGCGCACCCGCACCCCCCGCTCCCGCCCCCGTACCGGCCACCGCACCCCAGGCGCCCGCCGCGGCCCCCGCCCAACCCCCGGCCGGCAGCCTCGACCCCCGCATGCTCTGGCCGAACATCCTGGAAGTGGTGAAGAACCGCCGCCGTTTCACCTGGATCCTGCTCAGCCAGAACGCGCAGGTCACCGGCTTCGACGGCACGACCCTCCAGATCGGCTTCGTCAACGCCGGGGCGCGGGACAACTTCAACAGCAGCGGCAGCGAGGACGTACTGAAGCAGGCGCTGGCCGAGCAGTTCAACGTCCAGTGGAAGATCGAGGCGGTCGTCGACCCGTCGGGCGGCGGCACCCCACCCCCGCAGCCGGGCGGCGGCTCGTACGGCGGAGGCGGCGGCTTCGGTGGTGCCCCGTCCGGCGGCTACGGCAACCCCGGCCCCGCCGCGCCCGCCTCCCGCCCGGCATCCCCGCAGCCCGCCTCCGCCTCCCCGCCCGCACCCACGAACACCACGAACTCGCCCTCGGCACAGGCACCCGCCCAGCCCCAGCCTCCCGTCGCGCCCTCCCCGGCCCCCGTCCACCACACCGTCTCCGCCGAGGACGACACCCCGGAGGACGACGACCCCGACCTGGACGAGTCGGCTCTCTCCGGCCACGAACTGATCGTGCGGGAGCTCGGAGCGACGGTGATGGAGGAGTTCACGAACGAGTAGGCACCGCCCGCGCCTCGCAGTAACGACCCCGGCACGGACCGCACCTCTGAACCCCGCCCCACTCCGATGCCCAGGGACGCGAGGAACTGCGCGACCAGCCCCCACGCACGCGCACCCCGCAATGGACCCGAGCCACCCACCTCCGACCCGGAGGTGACGCAGGGCTCCCCTCGTCCAACCCCCGCCCCGACCCACCACACCCTCCCCGTGTCCTAGGCTGACCCCCGTGAACGTCCTTGTCATCGGTACCGGCGCCCGCGAACACGCCCTGTGCCGTTCTCTGTCCCTCGACCCCGACGTCACCGCGCTGCACTGCGCCCCGGGCAACGCCGGCATCGCCGAGGTCGCCGAGCTGCACCCGGTCGACGCGCTCGACGGCGCCGCCGTGGCCGCGCTGGCCACGGAGCTCGGTGCCGAGCTGGTCGTGGTCGGTCCGGAGGCACCCCTTGTCGCGGGGGTCGCCGACGCCGTGCGCGAGGTCGGCATCCCGGTCTTCGGCCCGTCCGGGGAGGCCGCGCAGCTGGAGGGTTCCAAGGCCTTCGCCAAGGAAGTGATGGCGGCGGCCGGTGTCCCGACCGCCCGTTCCTACGTCTGTACGACGCCGGCGGAGGTCGAGGAGGCCCTCGACGCCTTCGGTGCGCCGTACGTCGTGAAGGACGACGGACTGGCCGCCGGCAAGGGTGTCGTGGTCACCGACGACCTCGACGCGGCGAAGGCGCACGCCAACGCCTGTGAGCGGGTCGTCATCGAGGAGTTCCTCGACGGGCCGGAGGTGTCGCTCTTCGCGATCACAGACGGCGTGACGGTCGTCCCGCTCCAGCCCGCGCAGGACTTCAAGCGCGCGCTCGACGGCGACGAGGGCCCGAACACGGGCGGCATGGGTGCGTACTCCCCGCTGCCGTGGGCCGACCCGAAGCTGGTGGAGGAGGTACTCCAGTCCGTCCTCCAGCCGACCGTCGACGAGCTGCGGCGCCGCGGCACCCCCTTCTCCGGCCTCCTGTACGCCGGTCTCGCGATCACGTCGCGCGGTGTGCGGGTCATCGAGTTCAACGCGCGCTTCGGCGACCCGGAGACCCAGGTGGTCCTGGCCCGGCTGAAGACCCCGCTGGCCGGCGTCCTGCTCGCCGCGGCGAACCGCACGCTCGAAGACCTGGCCCCGCTGCGCTGGAGCGAGGACGCGGCGGTCACCGTCGTCATCGCCTCGCACAACTACCCCGACACCCCGCGCACCGGCGACCCGATCACCGGCCTCGACGAGGTGGCCGCGCAGGACGCCCCGCACGCGTACGTGCTGCACGCCGGGACCAGGCACGACGGTGACGCGGTCGTCAGCGCGGGCGGCCGGGTCCTGTCCGTCACGGCGACCGGCGCGGACCTCACGCAGGCCCGCGAGCGCGCGTACGCGGCCGTGGCCCGGATCCGCCTGGCCGGTTCCCAGCACCGCACGGACATCGCGGCGAAGGCGGCGGCAGGCCAGTAGACAACGGTTGTCGATGAACCCCGCAGGCCCCGATCCCGTCTCAGGGTTCGGGGCCTGAACCTTGCCCTCACCCTTGCCCTCCGTCATCCACCTTTCCCCTGAGCCATTCCATCGAGTGACCGATGCCCCATCCGGCTGACGGGGGCCGGGGCCCCAACTATGGTGCGGCGCAAGCGTTCCGGCACTTGGCCCACCGGCATTGCGATGTCAGTGGCGGGTGCCACAGTGGGGGAGTGAGCAACGCCAGCAGAGCGGGACAGCACGGAGGGGGTGAGGTCCGGTCGTGACCGGTATGGGTGTGGAGGCGGGCGCGCAGGCGGCGCGTTCCCGGGCCTTGGCCGTGCTGCGCATCCGCAGCCGTGCGCTGGCCGTCGCCCTGTTGCCCGCCGCCGTCGCGGTGATCCTGCTCGCCGGCGGTTCCACCAGCCATCTCGTGGGCCCGGGCTGGGACCTCGCCCGCTGGATCATGGGCGTGGCCGCCGTTCTCGTGCTGCTCGCGGCCGGTGCCATCGCGCTGGTCGTCGCCCGCTCCCGCCCGGCCGTGAGCCCTACGGTCGCGATCGCCGAGGAGTCGGCCCCCGACCTGTACCGCATGGTGCGCGACCTGGCCGACCGCCTCGACGTCCCCGCGCCCTCCGCGATAGCCCTCACCCCGGACTGCGACAGCTGGCTGGAGGACCGCACCCACCCGGCCCACGGCCCGCTCCCGCAGGAGGACCGCGACGAGATCACGGGCGTACGCGGCCTCACCCCGGCGCGCTCCCGTCGTACGGCGGCCTCGCCCGTCCTCGTCATCGGCTCCCCGTTCCTGTGGTGGATGCGGGTCGGCGAGCTGCGCGCGGTGCTCGCCCCGGTCGTCGCGGGTACGGGACCCTCCGCGCACCCGGACATAGCCGCGGCCCGCCGTTTCGTACGGGGCCTGGACGCGGCGGTGGCCGTGGCCTCGGCACCCCGTGGCCCCGTGTTCCGCTCGGTGCTCGCCGGGGTCGGCTGGGTGGCCCGGCTGCTGCTGCGCAGTTGCCGGGTGCACGCGGCCGAGATGGAGCGGGGCGTGGCCACCGCTGCCGCCGAGCGTGCACAGGCTGTGGATTACGGACTGCGGATCGTCGCCCAGGAGCAGGTGGGGCTGGCGTACGCGGGCTGGGACCGGCTGCTGACCCGGGTCGCGCTGCCCGCGTGGCGGATGGGCCGCTGGCCGTCCCGGTTGGACGCGGGTGTCGTCGCGGCGCTCACCGAGCTGTCCCGCCGCGACCGGCTGGCGGAGGGCTTCGCCTCCCGGCTCGGCGAGCGTCCCGCCTGTGACCTGCTCGAAGAGCCCGGCACGATCGACGAGGCGACCTCGCTGCTGGCCGCCCGCCTCTTCCACGGCGGCCCGGCCGAGGCCGGTCCCGACTGGGCGCCGGTGGACTGGCAGGAGTACCCGGAGGAGGTCGTCGACCGCACCTGGCGCACCGACGCGGCCCGCCTCCACCGCGTCCTGGACACCCTCGGCGTCCGCCGTTCCCCCGACCCCGTCACCCCGCACCACGACGCCCCGACCCTGGCCCGGGTGGTGGACCACCTGACGGACCCGGCGGCGGACGCCTCCGGCCGGTACGCGGATTCGGACACGGACACGGACGACGAGCGGTACGCGACCGCGCCGACCGCCGCCACTCCCACTCCACCCACGGAACCGGAGACCGCCGCCCAAACCCCCGAGCACTACAAGGCGATGGCCGCCGACGACGACGAAGAGCTCGGCGAAAGGTGCTCCCCGCACAGCGCGGCCCTCGCCGCCGGGCTCACCGCGGAGTTGGCGCGAGAGGAGGCGGCGGCCCCGGCGACCGGTTCGGCGCCGCCCGGGCAGGGGCCCGACTCCGCGCTGTGGGACGACGGCTCGCTGCCTCTCTTCCCGCTCCAACCGCCGCGCAGCGGGAGGGAGTTGCTCGCCGATCACGTCACGGCGATGGTGTGCTGCGCCGCGATGGACACGGCCGGCGCGACTCCCGGCCTGGACTGGCTCGACGGCCCCACCCTGCTCGTCAACGGCACGAGAGCGGCCGACCTCGCCCCGAGGGTCCTCAGCCTCGTGGAGGACGGCGACCCGGCCCCGCTGCGGGCATGGCTCATCGACCTGGGCATACGCCCGGAGAAGCCGGTACGCCTCGTCTGACACCCGGGTCCCCTCGACGGAACCTGTGCTTCCACTTTCGGTCAATTCGCAACGACCAGTGACAGAGTGCGTGCTTAATGTGATGTGCTGGGGCCGATCCCGTATGCCGTCCGGTATCTGGCAAAGGCTTGCGGCATACGACAGTTGGGCGAAGCAGCACCGCGGGGGCGCACGAGGGAGGGGAGCGACATGGGGTCGGAGCAGATCCGCCGCTGGGAGTCGGGAGCGCTGGCGCACGCCGTGACGGACCCCTTCGGACAGGGCCCCGTCCCCTGGCTCCGCGGCAGCGAGACCTACTTCGACGACACCGGTCACGTGGTCCCCTGGTACGTGGACCCGGCCCCCGCCCAGCCCCCGGCGCACGCCCCCGGCAGGAACACCCCCAAGGTCCCCGCCCCGCGCGCCTCCGCGTCCGGCGGCGGCCCGCGCTCCGCCGACGACGTGCGCCGCCAGATCAAGGGATTCACCAACGCGAGCGCGGTCGCACCCGGCGAGGCCCTCGACTTCCACGTCACCGTCGACCCGCCTCAGGAATTCGGCGTCGACATCTACCGCATCGGCCACTACGGCGGTGACGGCGCCGCCAAGATCACCACCAGCCCCCGCCTCTCGGGCATCGTCCAGCCCCCGCCGCTCACCGCAGACCGTACGGTCTCCTGCCACCACTGGTGGCTGTCCTGGCGGCTGCAGATCCCGAGCTACTGGAGCATCGGCGCCTATGTCGCCGTCCTCACCACCGCCGACGGCTACCGCTCCCACATCCCCTTCACGGTCCGCGACAACCACCCCGCCGACCTGCTCCTCCTGCTGCCGGATATCACCTGGCAGGCGTACAACCTCTACCCGGAGGACGGCCACACCGGCGCTAGCCTCTACCACGCCTGGGACGACGACGGCCGGCTGCTCGGCGAGTCCGAGGCCGCGACGACGGTCTCCTTCGACCGCCCGTACGCGGGCGCCGGCCTGCCCCTGCACGTGGGCCACGCCTACGACTTCATCCGCTGGGCAGAGCGCTACGGCTACGACCTCGCCTACGCCGACCACCGCGATCTGCACGCGGGCCGTGTCGACCCCACCCGCTACCGGGGGCTGGTCTTCCCGGGCCACGACGAGTACTGGTCGACCCCCATGCGCCGTACCGTCGAACTGGCCCGCGAGCACGGCACGTCACTCGTCTTCCTCTCCGCCAACACCATGTACTGGCAAGTGGAGTTGGCGCCTTCCCCGTCCGGTGTCCCCGACCGGCTGCTCACCTGCCGCAAGCGCCGGGGCCCGGGCCGCCCGGTGCTGTGGCGCGAAGTCGACCGCCCCGAGCAGCAGTTGGTGGGGATCCAGTACGCGGGCCGGGTCCCCGAACCGCACCCACTGATCGTGCGCAACGCCGACCACTGGCTGTGGGAGGCGACCGGCACCGCCGAGGGCGAGGGCATCGAGGGCCTGGTCGCGGGCGAGGCCGACCGATACTTCCCGCGCACCCAGCTCCCCCCGCACGAGGAGCGCATCCTGCTCGCCCACTCCCCGTACACGGACAACGAGGGCGCCCTCCGCCACCAGGAGACCTCCCTCTACCGCGCGCCGTCCGGCTCCCTCGTCTTCGCCTCCGGCACCTTCGCCTGGTCACCGGCCCTGGACCGCCCCGGCCACGTCGACGCCCGCGTCCAGCGCGCCACCGCCAACCTCCTGGACCGCATCTGCAAGCACGACTGACCCCGTGACCGGAGGCCGGCCGCGCATACGGGACAATCGAGCCAGTTGGAGAGACCCACTGGAGGAACCGTGTCCGGATTCGTAGAAAAGCCCGAGCCGCTCCAGGTCCCGGGCCTGACGCACCTCCACACCGGCAAGGTGCGCGAGCTGTACCAGAACGAGGCGGGCGAGCTCGTGATGGTCGCCAGCGACCGCATCTCCGCGTTCGACTGGGTGCTGCCGACGGAGATCCCCGACAAGGGCCGAGTCCTCACGCAACTGTCTCTCTGGTGGTTCGACCAGCTCGCCGACCTGATCCCCAACCACGTCCTGGGCACCGAACTCCCGCCCGGCGCCCCCGCCGACTGGGCGGGCCGCACCCTGATCTGCAAGTCCCTCAGCATGGTCCCGGTGGAGTGCGTGGCCCGCGGCTACCTCACCGGCTCCGGCCTGCTGGAGTACAACGCGTCCCGCACGGTCTGCGGCCTCGCCCTCCCCGAGGGCCTGTCCGACGGCAGCGAACTCCCCGCCCCGATCTTCACCCCGGCCACCAAGGCCGCCGTAGGGGAGCACGACGAGAACGTGTCGTACGAGGAGGTCGCCCGCCAGGTCGGCGCCGACACCGCCGCGCAGCTGCGCCAGGCGACCCTGGCGGTCTACGGTCGGGCCCGGGACATCGCCCGCGAGCGGGGCATCATTCTCGCGGACACCAAGTTCGAGTTCGGCTACGAGGGCGAGACACTGATCGCCGCCGACGAGGTCCTCACCCCGGACTCCTCCCGGTTCTGGCCGGCCGAGACCTGGGAGCCGGGGCGCGCGCAGCCGTCGTACGACAAGCAGTTCGTGCGCGACTGGCTGACCGGGCCGGAGTCCGGCTGGGACCGCAAGAGCGAGCAGCCCCCGCCGCCGCTGCCGCAGCAGGTCGTGGACGCGACCCGCGCGAAGTACATCGAGGCGTACGAGCGCCTGACGGGCCAGAGCTGGAGCTAGGGCGGGCAGCGGATACGCAAAAACCCCGGTCCACCCGGACCGGGGTTTTTACTTGGAGCGGACGACCAGGTTCGAACTGGCGACCTCAACCTTGGCAAGGTTGCGCTCTACCAACTGAGCTACGTCCGCGCTGCGCCGTGGCGCGAGAGCAACTATACCCAACCTCGCTCGCGTGCGAGACGCACTGCCGTATGACGGTTCTCGGCACCGAGTTTCGAGGCGGCCGAGGAGAGATAGTTCCGTACGGTCCCCTGGGACAGCGCGGCCCGTTCGGCGATCTCCGCGACCGGCGCCCCGTCGGCGGCCAGTTCCAGGACCTCGGCCTCGCGCGCGGTCAGCGGGGAGTCCCCGGCGGAGATGGCGTCGGCGGCCAACTCAGGGTCGACGTACCGCTGTCCGGCATGCACCGTGCGGATGATCTCCGCGAGCCGCTGCGCGCTCACCGTCTTCGGGACGAACCCCCGCACACCCGCCGCGAGCGCCCGCTTCAGATGCCCGGGCCGACCGTGTCCGGTCACGATCAGGATCTGACAGTCGGGCAGTTCGCCCCGCAGAGATGTGGCGACCTTCACACCGTCCGCCCCCGGCATCTGCAGATCCAGTACGGCCACATCGGGCCGATGCGCCCTCGCCATCGCCAGCGCCTCGGGCCCGGTCGCCGCCTCCGCGACCACCAGCAGATCGTCCTCGAGCCCGAGCAACGCGGCCAGCGCCCCCCGGATCAGATGCTCGTCATCGGCGAGCAGCAGCCGTACGACGGGGGCGGTCACGACGCGGCACCCCCCGCCACCGCCGGCAGCGGCACAGTCGCCCTCACCCGGAAACGGTCCTCGTCCACAGCCCCCGCCTCCAGCTCCCCGCCCACGGCGCTCAGCCTCTCCCGCAGCCCGACGAGCCCCGCCCCACCGCCGCCGGAGCGGATACCCCCGCCGCCGGAACCGGTACCCCCGCCACTGCCCCCGCTCCCCCCGTCGACAGCCTTCGCCCCGTCGTTCTCCACCGTCAGCACCACGCTCCCCTCCGTAACCCGGACCGCGACCGCGCAGCGCCCCGCGTTGCCGTGGCGCAGGACGTTGGTCGTCGCCTCGCGGACCACCCAGCCGAGTGCGGACTGCACCTCGGCGGGCAGTCCCGCCGCCTCCCCGGTCACCTCGCACTCGATGCCCGCGGCGGTCAACACGCCCTGCGCACCGGCGAGTTCGACGTCGAGTGCGGCTTCGCGATAGCCCCGTACGACATCGCGCACCTCCCGCTGCGACTCGCGCGCGATCCGCTGCACCTCGATCATCTGCTCCACGGCCTCGGGCCGCCCGCGCCGTGCCAGCTGTACGGCGAGTTCGCTCTTCAGCGCGATCACCGACAGGTTGCGGCCCATCACGTCGTGCAGGTCGCGGCCGAAGCGGAGGCGTTCCTCGGCGACGGCGAGCCGGGCCCGGGTCTCGCGGGCCTCGTCGAGTTCGTAGACGGCGTCGAGGAGCCAGACGGAGAAGACGGCGGTGAAGGCGAGACCACCGCCCGCGACGAGGACGATGAACGCGGTGACGAGCGCGGCCGGGGCGGCCACCCCGAGCGCGAGCTGGAGGACCAGCGTTCCGCCGACCACGCCCGCCACCACCGCGAGGACCTGCCGCAGACCGCGCACCCCGAGCGTCAGGGTGCCGGTGCCGAAACTCAGCACGCCCACCAGGAGCGTGGTCGCGGCGGCCTGCGCCTGGTCGTCGCCGGGACTCCGTTCCCCGAGGACGACCGCGACGACGGCGATCAGCGCGGTCACCGCCCCGAGGAACCACAGCAGCCGTACCGGCTGTGCCCGCCGGCCGCGCGTCCAGTCGAGCGCCCGGGAGGCGGTGGCGGAACAGAGCAGCGCGTGCAGGGTCACCAGCACCGCCATCCAGCCCGCGACATCCGCCCCGACCTGTGAGAACAGCGGCAGCCCGACCGCCGCGACCTCGACCAGCGCGAAGAAGTGGAACGACCACCGGGTGTACGCCTCGACCTTCCCGGGCGTGGTCTTCCGCCCCCACCAGCCGCCGGAGCCCCCCGCGCCCCCCGCGCCCCCCGCACCGCCTTCGTCGCCGAAGCCTCCAGGTGTCCCCATGATCCGGTGCTCCCCGTACGTCAGCGCCGCGGTTCCCAGCGGAACCACCGCCGTACAGCAAACACCGCGAGGACGGTCCAGGCCAGCGCGGTCAGGACGGCGCCCAGTGCGTCGTAGGCGGAAAGGTCGCCGTTCCAGCCGCCGCTGATCAGCCGGATCGCGGGGGAGAGGGGGAGGAACCGGCAGACGTCGGCGACCCGGTCGGACAGGAGCTGGAGCGGGACGATGATCCCGGATCCCATCATGGACACCAGGACCACCGGCAGCGCGGTCACCTGCGCGCTCTCCGCCGTCCTGGTCACGCTCGCCGTGAGGGCGGCCAGCGCGGCGCACAGGAAGAGGCCGAACAGCAGCCCCAGGAAGGCGAGTTGGGGCGTCTTGGGGGCCCCGGCGTCGAGCAGCAGCACACAGGCCGCGGCCAGCAGCACGGACTGCACGAACCCGAGGCACACGGCAGGCAGCGCGGTCCCGGCGAGGATCTCGGAGTCGCCGAGCTCCCCGGTGCGCAGCCGCTTGAGGACGAGCTCCTCGCGGCGCGCGACGAAGGCGCTGACGAGGGACGAGTACACGGCGAAGAGCAGTGAGAAGCCGATCGCGGCGGTCAGCATCACCGAGCCGACCGACAGTCCCTCCCCCTTCAGATTCATCTGGTCGATCGCGGGCCGCACGCTGAACGGCAGCGCCAGCGGCACGAACAGCGCCGTGACCACCGCGTTCCGGTTCCGCCCGAGCAGACTCAGCTCGGCCCGCCCCAGGGCCCGCATCCGCCCGGCGGGAGTAGTTGCCACGCCACTCATACGGCCACCTCCTGCTCCCGCGCGATCCCCAGGAACGCCTCTTCCAGCGAGGCCGACCGCATCTCCAGCCGCCGCAGCTCGATCCGCGCCCGTTCCGCCCACACCAGCAGCCCGGTCGCCGCCCGCTGCAGTTCATGCGTCTCCAGCCGTACGACCGTCCCGGCCACCTCGTGCCCGACGACCCCCAGTTCGCCGAGCGGCGGCAGGTCCCCCACGAAGTAGCCCGCGGGCAGTTCGAAGGAGATCCGCGAGGGCCGCCCCGCCGTCACCTCGGCCGGAGTGCCGGTGACCGCGATCCGCCCTTCGCTCATGATCGCGAGCCGGTCGGCGAGGCCCTCGGCCTCCTCCAGGTAGTGCGTGGTCAGCAGCACGGTCGTCCCGCCGTCGCGCAGTGCCCGCACCAACTCCCAGGTGTCCCGGCGCCCTTCGGCGTCAAGCCCGGTCGTCGGCTCGTCGAGGAACAGCACCTCGGGCTCCCCGAGCAGCGCGAGCGCGAGATCGAGCCGCCGCCGCTCACCCCCGGACAACTGCTTCACCCGTACGGCGGCCCGCCGCTCAAGACCGACCAGCGCGAGCGCCTCCGGCACCGGCCGCGCCCCGCTCGTGCAGCCGGCCCACATCCGCGCGGTCTCGGCGACGGTCAGCTCGGACGGGAAGCCGCCCTCCTGGAGCATCACGCCAGTGCGCGGCCGTACGGCGGCCCGCTCGGTGTGGGGATCGTGGCCGAGGACCCGCACCCGGCCGCCGGACGGCGCCGCCAGCCCCTCCAGCACCTCGACGGTCGAGGTCTTGCCGGCGCCGTTGGTGCCGAGCAGCGCGAAGACCTCGCCGCGCCGCACGGAGAATGTGATCCCCCGCACAGCCTCGAACCCGCCCCCGTAGACACGGTGTAGGTCGGTGACCTCAATCACGTGTTCGTGTTCGTTGGTGTCCATGGCTCCAGCGTCCCGGCGGCGGGGGCGCGGCAGCAGTGCGCGGTGTCATCACTCGGCATGACAAATGTCAGACGGGCGCCCGGCACCCGACGGGCGTCGGGGCACACGAAAAGACCCCGGTCCAGTGGACCGGGGTCTTGTTCCCGAGCGGACGACCAGGTTCGAACTGGCGACCTCAACCTTGGCAAGGTTGCGCTCTACCAACTGAGCTACGTCCGCATTGCCTCCGACCGGCTCTCACCGATCGGCGCGAGCACCAGCCTACCCGATCCACCAGAGTGGTCCGGACGGTGATGCAGAGCGGGTGACAGGAATTGCACACTGCGCCTTCCCCCTGGAAGGGGGATGTTCTGCTACTGAACTACACCCGCATGTACTCCGTGAGCTGGGCCTTTCGGCCTCGCCCCTCGGCGTGCTCCGAACTCTAGCTGACCAGGAGGGGTGCTGCGCAAGTCGGTTCCCCCGAGGGCCCGGTGACCGGTCGTCGGGGGAACCGCGCGGTCCGGCTACTGCGCGGCGGCGAACGCCTCGTAGACCTTCTTGGGGATGCGTCCGCGGGCCGGTACGTCCATCTTGTTCGCCTGTGCCCAGGCCCGGACGGCCGCCGGGTCCGGAGCGACCTCGGTCTGGCGGTAGGCCTTGCCCGACCTCGACCGCTTGCGACCTGCGTCCACGTACGGCGCGAGCGCCTTACGCAGTTTCTTGGCATTGGCTTGATTCAGGTCGATCTCGTACGACTTGCCGTCGAGTCCGAAGGCGATCGTCTCCGCCGCTTCCGAGCCGTCGATGTCGTCAAAGAGAGTGACCACGACCTTCTGCGCCACGAATATCGGTCCCTTCGTGCGACACCTGAAACCGCACTATCCGCGAGGGCGCACGGAGACGCCACGGAGGTGCGGAGATGTCGACTGTCCGCCTGTTAATGGGCAAAGTATCGGCTATTGCCAATTCATTTGTACAGTGCCCGGCAATGCAATGTGAAGCCCGACTAAATCTTCCCGCGTGTCTCCGCGCAATAGTGAACGGGGATCGATCCGGGATCTTTCCCTGAACTTTTCGTGAAGACCCCCACCCGATGCCGGATCGTGACGGTCCTCACGTAGATTCCTACAACTCTACCCGCGTAGAAATTTTGTGCGGGTAGTCTGAAGACACCTGTCGAAGACCCGCAGGAACACGCTCAGCACCACAACACCGGGAGTGCCAGTGGCACGCGTCGTAGTCGACGTCATGCTCAAGCCGGAGATCCTCGACCCCCAGGGCCAGGCGGTCCAGCGTGCGCTGCCGCGCCTGGGTTTCGAAGGCATCTCCGACGTACGTCAGGGAAAGCGATTCGAACTGGAAGTTGACGGCCCGGTCGACGAGGCCGCGCTCGCCCGCATCCACGATCTTGCGGAATCCTTCCTCGCCAACACCGTGATCGAGGACTTCACCGTCAAGGTGGAGGAAGTCGCGGAGGCCGCGAAGTGACCGCTCGTATTGGCGTCGTCACTTTCCCGGGCAGCCTCGACGACCGGGACACCCAGCGCGCGATCCGCCTCGCCGGCGCCGAACCGGTCGCCCTCTGGCACAAGGACAAGAACCTCCACCAGGTGGACGCGGTAGTCCTCCCGGGCGGTTTTTCCTACGGCGACTATCTGCGCGCGGGGGCGATCTCCCGCTTCTCGCCGGTGATGGGGACGGTCATCGAGCAGGCGAAGTCGGGACTCCCCGTCCTCGGTATCTGCAACGGCTTCCAGATCCTCACCGAGGCGCACCTCCTCCCCGGCGCGATGCTCGGCAACAACCACCTGCACTTCATCTGCCGTGACCAGAAACTGCGGGTGGAGAACGCGGACACGTCCTGGACCGGTGACTACACCGCGGGCCAGGAGATCCACATCCCGCTGAAGAACATGGACGGCCGCTACGTCGCCGACGAGCACACGCTCGACGAGCTGGAGGCCGAGGGCCGGGTCGTCTTCCGCTACCTCGACATGAACCCGAACGGCTCGCTGCGCGACATCGCCGGCATCACGAACGCCGCCGGGAACGTCGTAGGCCTCATGCCGCACCCCGAGCACGCGGTCGAGCCGCTGATCGGGTCCGGCCGCACCGACGGCCTTCCCTTCTTCACCTCGATCCTCAAGAAGCTGGTCAACGCATGAGCCGGACGCCTCTGGACACGGTCGAGCACGCGGCCGAGACCCCCGACGTCGAGCTGCCCTGGGCCGAACTCGGCCTGAAGAAGGACGAGTACGAGCGGGTCGTGGAGATCCTCGGCCGCCGGCCCACCGGTGCCGAGCTCGCCATGTACTCCGTCATGTGGTCCGAGCACTGCTCGTACAAGTCCTCCAAGGTCCACCTCCGCCAGTTCGGCGAGAAGGCCCCCCAGTCCGACGCCCTGCTCGTCGGCATCGGCGAGAACGCGGGCGTGGTCGACGTCGGCCAGGGCTACGCGGTCACCTTCAAGGTGGAGTCGCACAACCACCCGTCCTACGTCGAGCCCTACCAGGGCGCGGCCACGGGCGTCGGCGGCATCGTGCGCGACATCATCGCGATGGGCGCCCGCCCGGTGGCCGTGGTGGACCCCCTCCGCTTCGGCGCGGCCGACCACCCCGACACCAAGCGCGTCCTCCCGGGCGTCGTCGCGGGCATCGGCGGCTACGGCAACTGCCTGGGCCTGCCCAACATCGGCGGCGAGGTCGTCTTCGACGCCTGCTACCAGGGCAACCCGCTGGTCAACGCCGGTGCCATCGGCGTCATGCGGCACGAGGACATCCACCTCGCGAAGGCCTCCGGCGCCGGCAACAAGGTCATCCTCTACGGCGCCCGCACGGGCGGCGACGGCATCGGCGGCGCGTCGATCCTGGCGAGCGAGACCTTCGACGACGCGAAGCCGTCGAAGCGGCCGGCTGTCCAGGTGGGTGACCCCTTCCAGGAGAAGCTGCTGATCGAGTGCACGCTCGAGGCATTCGCCGAGAAGCTGGTCGTCGGCATCCAGGACCTCGGCGCGGCCGGACTCTCCTGCGCCACAAGCGAGTTGGCGTCCAACGGCTCCGGCGGCATGACGGTCACCCTGGACGACGTACCGCTGCGCGACTCCACGCTCTCGCCCGAGGAGATCCTCATGAGCGAGTCGCAGGAGCGCATGTGCGCGGTGGTCGAACCCTCGAAGGTCGACCGCTTCCTGGAGATCTGCGAGAAGTGGGACGTCATCGCCACGGTCATCGGCGAGGTGACGGACGGCGACCGGCTGGAGATCTTCTGGCACGGCGGCAAGATCGTGGACGTCGACCCGCGCACGGTCGCGCACGACGGCCCGGTCTACGAGCGCCCGTACGCCCGCCCGTCCTGGCAGGACGCGCTTCAGGCGGACGACGCCAACAAGCTTGCCCGGCCCGGCACTTCGGAGGAACTGAAGGCCCAGGTCCTGGCCCTGGTGTCGTCCCCGAACCAGGCGTCGAAGAAGTGGATCACCTCGCAGTACGACCACTTCGTGCAGGGCAACACTGTGCTGGCGCAGCCCGAGGACTCGGGCATGATCCGCATCGACGAGGAGACCGGCCTCGGGGTCGCCATCGCGACGGACGGCAACGGCCGCTACGCGAAGCTGGACCCGTACGCGGGCGCGCAGTTGGCGCTCTCTGAGGCCTACCGCAACGTGGCGACGACGGGCGCGAAGCCCCTCGCGGTCTCCGACTGCCTGAACTTCGGTTCGCCCGAAGACCCGGCGGTCATGTGGCAGTTCGCGGAGGCCATCCGTGGACTGGCCGACGCCTGCCAGCAGTTGGGCACGCCGGTCACGGGCGGCAACGTCTCGCTCTACAACCAGACGGGCGAGGTGGCCATCCACCCGACCCCGGTGGTCGCGGTGTTGGGCGTGATCGACGACGTGGCGCGCCGCACGCCGGTCGCCTTCCAGGAGGAAGGGCAGCTGCTCTACCTCCTCGGCGACACCCGCGAGGAGTTCGGTGGTTCGGCCTGGTCGCAGGTCGTCCACGACCACCTCGGCGGACTGCCCCCGAAGGTCGACCTGGAGCGGGAGCGGCTGCTCGCCGAGATCCTGATCTCCGCGTCCCGCGACGGCATGATCGACTCGGCGCACGACCTGTCCGACGGCGGTCTGATCCAAGCGGTAGTGGAATCAGCCCTGTTGGGCGAGAAGGGCGCGCGCCTGATCGTCCCGGACGGCCTGGACGCGTTCACCTTCCTCTTCTCGGAGTCGGCGGGCCGCGCGGTCGTCGCCGTCCCGCGCTCGGAGGAACTCCGCTTCAACGACATGTGCGGCGCACGGGGCCTGCCGGTCACGCGCATCGGTGTCGTGGACGGTGACTCGGTGGATGTTCAGGGCGAGTTCGCGCTCTCCCTGGAGGAGCTGCGCGAGGCGCACGAGGCAACGATCCCCGCGCTGCTGGCGTAGCGCACGGGTGGGAAAAGCGTCCGTGGAACGGTCACCCTGACCGCTCCACGGACGCTTTCGCTTGTCAGGCCCCGTGCTGGTCCTGGTCGAAGAAGGCGAACGGGTCCTGGCCGATGGCCTCGTTGGTGGCCAAGGCCTCGGCGGCGGCTTTGGCGCTACGGGGGAACAGTGCCTCCTCGTACGCGATGAGCGCCCGCTCGATGTCGTCCGGGTACGCGGCGATGGCGAGGGCGAGTTCGGCGCCGTCCTGCATGGCGAGGTTGGCGCCCTCGCCGTCCGGCGGCGCGAGGTGGGCGGCGTCGCCGACCAGGGTCACTCCCGGTGCTCGTTCCCAACGGTGGCCGATCGGCAGCGAGTTGAGGGGGCGCAGCACCGGGTCGGTGTCGCTGTCGGTGATCAGGGCGGTGATCTCGGGGGCCCAGCCCTCGAACTCCGTGGCGATCCGCGCGGTGGCCGCCGCGGCATCGGTGAAGTCGATGCGGTCGAACCACTCCAGCGGCCTGGCCAGCGTCACATAGGCGTGCAGTGTCTCGCCGCTCTCCCGGTGTGCCGCGATCCACTTCCCGTTCGTGGTCTTGTCGAACACGAACAGCGATCCGCCGCCGACCGCCTTCGCGGCGGCGGGATGCCGGGTCCCGGCGTCGTACAGGTAGGTCTCGACGAAGGTCCGGCCGAAGTACTCCGGGGTGGCGTCGGACAGCAGCGGCCGTACGCGGGACCAGGCGCCGTCCGCGCCGACGAGCAGACCGGTGGTGACGGTGCCGCCGTCCGCGAAGGTCACCTCGTGCCGGCCCTCGCCGAGACCGCGCACCCCGGTGAGCTTGTGGCCCCAGCGCACGGTGCCGGCCGGGAGCGAGTCGAGCAGGATCTGCCGCAGCTCGCCGCGCTGCACCTCGGGGCGGCTGCCCGTGCCGTCGTCGGGCTCGTCGAGCAGGACGGTGCCGTCCGGCGCGAGGACACGGGTCGCCTGCCGCCCCGGCAGGACGATGGCGCGGAACTCGTCCAGCAAGTCGGCCTCCTCCAGGGCGAGTTGGCCGTTGTAGTCGTGGATGTCGAGCATCCCGCCCTGCAGCCGGGCCATCGGTGAGGCCTCCGCCTCGTAGACCGTGGCGGGTATGCCGTGGACGTGCAGGACACGGGCGAGGGTCAGTCCGCCGAGTCCGGCGCCGATGATCGTGACGTGCGTGGTCATGACGATTCCTTGGGTGTGACGGGCCCACCGGACGGCTGCCCGACGGGATCCCCGCCAGGTTTCAACGCGGCGCCGACAGCCCGCCGACGTACCGCCGACACCCCCGACAGACCGCCGATACGGCGCCCTCCCGTCGGCTCACCCGCGGCGCGGTGGCCCCCGGTGACGGAACCGCCTTTGCCCGCCCCGGACTTGGGCAACCGCCAGGGCGGCACCGCAGCCACGCCCATCAATCCGGCCCCGCCCCGGAACACCACCTGCGTCGGGCCAGTAGCGTGCGAACGCCGCCGCCCCCGAACGAGCCGAGCGCGCCTTGGCGTCGGTGGAGAACTGGCTCGGCGACCACACGCGAAAAACCACCGTGAGACCGCCCCCCGGCAACCACTAGGCTCCCCGCCATGCCCACCGCCAAGAAGCGCGCCCGCACCTACGACCCGGCGAAGACCCGCACCGCGGTGCTCGCCCAGTTCGGGAACGTACGGGAGGCGGTGGCGGGCCTCGGCCCCGAGCAGCTCGCGCTGCCGACCCGGCTCGGGGAGTGGACCGTGCGGGAACTCGTCGCGCACATCGGCATGGCGGTCACCGCCGTCCACCGCGCCCTCGACCGGCCGGCCCCGCCCGCGCAGGACGCCGTGCTCCTCGACTGGCCCTTCGCCACCGCGGCGAGCTCCTCCGCCATCGCGGACTTCACACGGACGCTCGCCGAGCAGCACCCCGACCTCGGCGCCTACCTCGCCGACATCGAGCAGACCCTCACCGGGCACCTCGACGCCCACCCCGGCACCCGGCTGCTCGAAACCAACGCGGGCGCCATGCCCCTGGCCGACTACCTCGTCACCCGCACCGTCGAACTCGTCGTCCACACCGACGACCTGAACGCCGCGGTTCCCGGCCTCGCGATCCCCTACGACCGTCAGGCCCTCGCCGCCTGCACCCGGCTGCTGGCCGACGCGCTGGCCGTGAAGGCGCCCGGCGGTTCGACGGAGGTGCGGATCCCGCCGTACGCGGTCGTGCAGTGCGTGGAAGGGCCCCGGCACACCCGCGGCACCCCGCCCAACTTCGTGGAGACCGACCCGCTGACCTGGATCCGGCTCGCGACCGGGCGGACGTCGTGGAAGGACGCCGTGGAGGAGGCGAAGGTCCGTGCGAGCGGGGAGCGGGCCGACCTCGGGGGGCTGTTGCCGATCATGTCCTGAGGGCGGTTCGGGGCCGGTCGGGGCGCGGCAGGATGTGCGACCGCTCACCTCGTAGGGCGGGCGACGGGGACGCCGTAGCGTCGCTTTCCGCGTTTTCGCTGGTGAGGGCGGTGGCGTCGGGGAGTGATCCATTGCAGGCGTGTATCCCGAATTCGGACCAGTGGTCGATCTCGCCTACACTCGGTGCCGTGCCACGTGGTGACGGTCGACTCAGTCATGATCTGCTCCCCGGCGAGAAAGGACCCCAGGACGCTTGTGGCGTCTTCGGAGTCTGGGCTCCCGGTGAAGAGGTCGCCAAGCTCACTTACTTCGGGCTCTACGCCCTCCAGCATCGAGGCCAGGAATCCGCGGGAATCGCGGTCAGCAACGGCTCCCAGATCCTCGTCTTCAAGGACATGGGCCTCGTTTCGCAGGTCTTCGACGAGACCTCGCTCGGTTCGCTCCAGGGTCATATCGCGGTCGGTCACGCCCGCTACTCGACCACCGGCGCCTCCGTGTGGGAGAACGCCCAGCCGACGTTCCGCGCCACCGCGCACGGTTCGATCGCGCTCGGCCACAACGGCAACCTGGTCAACACCGCCCAGCTCGCGGAGATGGTCGCCGACCTCCCCAAGAAGGAGGGCGGCCGCACCCCGCGAGTGGCCGCGACCAACGACACCGACCTCCTGACGGCGCTGCTCGCCGCCCAGGAGGACCTCGACGGCAAGCCCCTGACCATCGAGGAGGCCGCCCACGCGGTCCTCCCGCAGGTCCAGGGCGCCTTCTCGCTCGTCTTCATGGACGAGCACACCCTCTACGCGGCCCGCGACCCCCAGGGCATCCGCCCGCTGGTCCTCGGCCGGCTGGAGCGCGGCTGGGTAGTCGCCTCCGAGTCCGCAGCCCTCGACATCTGCGGCGCCGCCTACGTCCGCGAGATCGAGCCGGGCGAGTTCGTCGCCATCGACGAGAACGGCCTGCGCACCTCCCGATTCGCGGAAGCGAAGCCCAAGGGCTGTGTCTTCGAGTACGTCTATCTGGCCCGCCCCGACACCGACATCGCCGGGCGGAACGTGTACCTCTCCCGTGTGGAGATGGGCCGGAAACTCGCCAAAGAAGCTCCCGTCGAGGCCGATCTGGTCATAGCGACTCCGGAGTCCGGCACCCCGGCCGCGATCGGCTACGCGGAGGCCTCGGGCATCCCGTTCGGCGCCGGCCTGGTGAAGAACGCCTACGTCGGCCGTACGTTCATCCAGCCCTCGCAGACCATCCGGCAGCTCGGCATCCGCCTGAAGCTGAACCCGCTGAAGGAAGTCATCAAGGGCAAGCGCCTGGTCGTCGTCGACGACTCGATCGTGCGCGGCAACACCCAGCGGGCGCTGGTGCGCATGCTCCGCGAGGCCGGGGCCGCCGAGGTCCACATCCGGATCTCCTCGCCGCCCGTGAAGTGGCCCTGCTTCTTCGGCATCGACTTCGCCACCCGCGCGGAACTCATCGCCAACGGCATGACCATCGACGAGATCGGCACCTCGCTGGGCGCCGACTCCCTGTCGTACATCTCCCTCGACGGCATGATCGAGGCGACCACCATCGCCAAGCCGAACCTCTGCCGCGCCTGCTTCGACGGCGAGTACCCGATGGACCTCCCGGACCCCGAGCTGCTCGGCAAGCAGCTCCTGGAGACCGAGCTGGCGGCCGGTCCGGCCGCCACGGCCGCGGGGGGGGCCGGGCGGCGGCCCGCCCCCGCGCCCCCGCGCACCCCGCCAACCTCCAGCGCGTAGCTAGAACGTGAGAAGTAAGTAGATACAAACAAAAG
>NZ_JBHYWD010000029.1:42484-69806 GCF_042751305.1 Streptomyces hokutonensis | reverse complement strand
TTCAGCCTCTCGGTCTGTCTCTCGGCGGCGGTCTGACAGCTCGAGTCCGCTCTCCCGCGCTGGGCCGTCTCGCAGGTTGTTCTCTCCGACGGCGCGCCCCCCCCCCCCCCCCCCCACGGCCGCGGCCGACGCGATCCGTCGCCCGTAAGCCCCGTACCGCCAACCCGAAAGATCCCAGGCAATGTCTGAGAGTCCCGCTTCCGGTGCTTCCTACGCGGCTGCCGGTGTCGACATCGACGCCGGCGACCGCGCCGTAGAACTCATGAAGGAGTGGGTGAAGAAGACCCGGCGCCCCGAGGTCCTCGGCGGCCTCGGCGGCTTCGCCGGGCTCTTCGACGCCTCCGCCCTCAAGCGGTTCGAGCGCCCCCTGCTCGCCTCCGCCACGGACGGCGTCGGCACGAAGGTCGACATCGCCCGCCGCCTCGGCGTCTACGACACGATCGGCCACGACCTGGTCGCGATGGTCATGGACGACATCGTGGTGTGCGGCGCGGAGCCGCTCTTCATGACCGACTACATCTGCGTCGGCAAGGTGCACCCCGAGCGTGTCGCGGCCATCGTCAAGGGCATCGCCGAGGGCTGTGTGCTGGCCGGCTGCGCCCTGGTCGGCGGCGAGACCGCCGAACACCCCGGTCTGCTCGGCCCGGACGACTTCGACGTCGCCGGCGCCGGTACGGGCGTCGTGGAGGCCGACCGGCTGCTCGGCGCGGATCGCATCCGCACGGGTGACGCGGTCATCGCGATGGCCGCCTCCGGACTTCACTCGAACGGGTACTCGCTCGTCCGGCATGTGCTGCTCGACCGGGCCGGCCTGGACCTGGAGGCGCGCGTCGACGAACTCGGCCGCACCCTCGGCGAGGAACTCCTCGTACCCACGAAGATCTACTCGCTGGACTGCCTGGCGCTGACCCGCACGACCGACGTCCACGCCTTCTCGCACGTCACCGGCGGCGGACTCGCCGCGAACCTCGCCCGGGTGATCCCGGACGGCCTGCACGCGATCGTGGACCGCTCCACCTGGACCCCGGCGCCGATCTTCGACCTCGTCGGCAAGACCGGACGGGTCGAGCGCCTGGAGCTGGAGAAGACCCTGAACATGGGCGTCGGCATGATCGCGATCGTCCCGGAGGAGTCCGCGGACGTGGCCCTGGAGACCCTGGCCGACCGCGGGGTCGAGGCATGGGTCGCCGGCGAGATCACCGAGCGCGGCGACCACGCGACCGGCGCAGCCATGGTCGGCGACTACGCGGTCTGAGCTGACCGACGGCAGCACAAAACCCGGTCCGGCGGTGTTGCCCCGGACCGGGTGAGGTGCAGCTGTTCCGGCTATGCGGAAACCGCGAGGGACGCTGCTGTGTCAAGCGCCACGACGTTGCGGCGTAGGACCGGACTCGTCGTCCTCGTCCTCGTCGTCGTCGTTATAGAGATCCGCGTACTGAGCGTACGGGTCGTCTTCTTCCTCGTCGTCGTCCTCGAACGGCTCGCCATTCGGCGGCTGGCTCGAAGTCGAAGCGCCCAGCTCATTGGCCAGACGCGAGAGGTCAGTCCCGCCGCTGCTGTACTTCAGCTGGCGGGCGACCTTCGTCTGCTTGGCCTTTGCCCGGCCGCGCCCCATGGCTCGACCCCCTCGGATACGAGGCTCGGTGGCCTCAGAGTCTTGACACGCGTTCATGATCTGGAACGGACTCTCCGTGGAGAGACCGGTCCGTAGGGCTTCCACGGTACCTGAGCCCGCGCCCATACGGTACGTCGCCCGCAGCACGTGCCGGGCTCCAGGACCCGCGAGGTGCCCTGTACTCGCTGGTCAACCGCGATTTTAACCACTTCTTGGCAGGCGACCCGCCGACGGACGTGAGAGTTCTCTCTAAGTACCCGTCGGCGGGTACCGCTCACCTGTTCCCGGCGGCCGCCTCGTGCATGCGCTGCTCGGCGATCCGGTCGGCCGCAGCGGCCGGCGGAATACCGTCGTCCTTCGCACGTGCGAATATGGCCAGCGTGGTGTCGTAGATCTTCGCGGCCTTCGCCTTGCACCGCTCGAAGTCGAACCCGTGCAGCTCGTCGGCGACCTGGATCACCCCGCCGGCGTTCACCACGTAGTCCGGCGCGTAGAGGATCCCGCGGTCGGCGAGGTCCTTCTCCACACCCGGGTGCTCCAGCTGGTTGTTGGCCGCGCCGCACACCACCTTGGCGGTCAGCACCGGCACGGTTGCGTCGTTCAGGGCGCCGCCGAGCGCGCAGGGGGCGTAGACGTCCAGCCCCTCGACCCGGATCAGCGCCTCCGTGTCCGCGACGGCCCGCACGCCGGTCGGGTGCTTGTCGAGGATCCGCCGCACGGACTCCTCGCGCACATCGGTGATCACGACCTCGGCGCCCTCGTCCCGCAGGTGCTCCACCAGGTGGTGCCCGACCTTGCCGACGCCCGCGATGCCGACCGTACGGCCGCGCAGCGACGGATCGCCCCACATGTGCTGGGCGCTGGCCCGCATGCCCTGGAAGACGCCGAAGGCGGTCAGCACGGAGGAGTCGCCCGCGCCGCCGTTCTCCGGGGAACGCCCGGTCGTCCAGCGGCACTCGCGGGCCACGACGTCCATGTCGGCGACATACGTGCCGACATCGCACGCGGTGACATAGCGCCCGCCCAGCGAGGCCACGAACCGGCCGTAGGCGAGCAGGAGTTCCTCGGTCTTGTCGCGCTCCGGGTCGCCGATGATCACGGCCTTCCCGCCGCCGTGGTCCAGGCCGGCCATGGCGTTCTTGTACGACATCCCGCGGGCGAGGTTGAGCGCGTCGGCGACGGCCTCGGCCTCGCTCGCGTACGGGTAGAAGCGCGTGCCGCCCAGAGCGGGGCCCAGCGCGGTGTTGTGGATGGCGATCACGGCCTTGAGGCCGCTGGCCCGGTCCTGACAGAGCACGACTTGCTCATGACCGCCCTGGTCCGAGTGGAACAGGGTGTGCAGGACGCCGTTGTCTACGTCGGTCACTGTGGTGACTCCTGGGTAAGTGGCGGCGGTTGGAGACAGGCCCCGTAGGGGTGGCGGGTGCCGTGGCACGAGCGTAGGGCCTGCGTGTCGCCGCCATCGGTGCAGTGTTCAGGATCACCTACCGAAGGGGGGTGGCCGTGCGACGATTTGCATAGTTTTCCCGCCCGTTTGTGAGCGGGTTCCGAAGGTTTTCCTGACGGTCGGCGGGGGAGGGAGCAGGCGTGCCCAAGAAGGTGTCCTCGGTGATCGTCCCGTACGCGACCTATCTGCGGGTCTATGAACCGCTGGCCGCCTTCCCGGAGCCGGAGCGCGGCCACTGGGCGCGCTACGCCCGCCGGCCCGACCGTCCGTCGTACCAGGACGAACTGCGCCGCGCCCTGGCCGACTTGCTGCCCATCCCGCCGGTCGCGGTGCCGGTGCACGAGAGTGCCGACGCCTTCGTGGTGGAGGTCGACGGCGTGGTCTGCGTCTGCCCCTGGCGCACCCGGCTGCGCGGCTGGCAGGCCCTGGGAGACCTCGCGGAGGAACTTCCGCCGTCGGTCCTGGACGCCGTACTGCCGCCGCTCGTACGGCACCAGGCCACCCAGGACTACGAGCGCTGGCTGGCCCGCAACCCCGACGCCCGGCCGTGGATCCGCACGGCGACCTGGCAGGTGCCGCTGAACTGGTTCGTGCTCGTCGGGGACGAGGAGCGCCGCTACGACAAGGCCTCCGGGGACGATCCGCCGATGCTCCGCTACCGGACCCCGATGGTGCAGGCGCGGCGGCGCACGGCGCGGGCGCTGCGGACCCTGAAGGACGCGATCGACGACGGGCCGCTGATCGACGGTCTGGTGGACGTGGGGCGCTGGCTGGAGGAGTTCCATCCGCGTTCGCTGGTGGAACTGGACTACGGCGGCCTTGTGCACGTCCTGCCGGCCGGCGAGCTGGCGGACGACCACTCGGCGGCGGACGTCCACGAGGGCATCGAGGCGCTGCGCACTGGGGACGGGGCGGTGGCGGGCGAGGCGTACGGGCGGCTCGTGGAGCGGTGGCGGTCGGTCCGGGACCGGCGTTCGGCGAACTGACGCCCGGGCCGACGAGGCTGACACCTTCGAACAAGTGCGCATAGGATTCTTACGGTTCGTCAACACGGGACGTAGGTCCCGATCCGGACGATTGATGTCAAGGGTGACGGATCGCACGTGCAGATCCCTTGCGCCCCTTGCCCGCCCTCATGCCAAAATAGGACAAGGAGTCCGGGGAGGACTCTGTCCGTCCCGTTGTGGGCGGAATCTCAGCATTGCGTGCTTTGGGGGGTCTCGATGACTCCTGATCATCCTGTGACTGATCGTCACAGTGGTGTGACTGTCCGTTATGGCATGGTCCATCGGCTTCCGTCGCTGATGGACACCTGGGATGGCAATTCCGTCGGTTTGGCCGTAGCGGTTGGACAGATGGTGTAGTTGTAGTGCCGAGGACATGCCGTTCGTCCTATAACCGACTCGACTCGCGTCCGCCATTTCGGGCAACGCGGGTCAAGGTGCAGAATTTAGAGGAAAGAACCGAGAAGGTTCGGTTCTCCCGAGGAGGCCGCTCATGACCGCTCGCACCCCTGATGCCGAGCCGCTGCTGACCCCGGCTGAGGTCGCCACGATGTTCCGTGTTGACCCCAAGACGGTCACGCGGTGGGCGAAGGCCGGCAAGCTCACTTCGATTCGCACGCTCGGCGGACACCGCCGTTACCGCGAGGCGGAGGTCCGTGCACTGCTCGCGGGCATTCCGCAGCAGCGCAGCGAAGCCTGACCAACTGAATAAGGGCGAAACGGCTGGTCCCCCAACCGGTCAAGCGCCCGACAGCACAGCTCCAAGCGACGCGGGTTCTGCCCCAACAGGGCCCACGCCCAACGCTCTTAGACATGTGAACACAGGGTGCGTCGTAGATCGCGCTGGACTCCGCCGGGTCCAGCGCGATCTTTTTTGTGCCTGGTCGTGGGCCGGCGGTGGGCTGGTCGTGGGTCCGTGTGCGCCTCGGGAGGGGTCCTGTGAGGGACCTTGTCGGAGTCTGGGGAGGCCTGTCGGATCTCCTGTGGACCATCGCTCACAGGGGTGCAATTGCACATATTAAATTGACCAGTTGTAGGTGAGTCTTAAGTTCCACCGTTTCAAAAACTTATGCGGTGACACCCGTCACATGCCAGAGGACTTGTTGCCTACGGTCTATGTGCGCTAGGGGAGTTGCTCCGGTGGACCGTCCTGAGGCTCCTGCGGCGGAGGTGAATCCAGGGCCAGCCGCAGCAGGCGGTGGCAGATCGGACAGTGCCGGGTCACATGGCGGTAGGAACTGGCGGCCGACAGATGCGCACGGAGCAGAGCCCGCGTCTCACGCCTGCCCGAAGCCGCCATGCGCCACCTCCAGTGGCCCTGCGGGAACGGGGCCTGGTTTCTGGGTACCGGGCGCCGGCGGCGGCGTCAAGGGGACCGTCTGCGCCCGGCACCGTCCCTGGGGGCCGCGCTCCCAGACCCCCGCTTCGGCCCTGAAGGGGCCTCGTCCTCAAACTCCCCCAGAGGGGCCCCAACGGGCTGAGCAATGCCGGCCGGAGTCGACGGATCGGATCGCCGTGGCCGCACGAAAAAACCCACATCCCGAAGGAAGTGGGTCTCGTTCACTGCGGTCCTGAGGGGATTTGCTGTACCCGATTGCGGCTGCGCCGCGGGCGCGGTCTTCATCCTGATGGGGTGGCGGGCGCGGGGGTTGTCGGTGGGCGCACGAGTAAGGCCCGCGTCTCCGGAGAGTTGCGGGCCCTGGTCGTTCACTGCGGTCCTGAGGGGATTTGCTGTATCCGATTGCGGCTGCGCCGCGGGCGCGGTCTTCATCCTGACGGGGTGGCGGGCGCGGGGGTTGCCGGTGGGCGCACGAGTAGGGCCCGCGTCTCGGGAGAGTTGCGGGCCCTGGTCGTTCACTGCGGTCCTGACGGGATTTGAACCCGCGGCCTCCACCTTGACAGGGTGGCGAGCACTCCAAACTGCTCCACAGGACCTGGTTTCGCGGCACTTGATGGTGCGTTGTGCTGCGAGACGAGACTGTACAGGAGGGTGGCCCGCCTGGTCGAACTCACCCTGTGTGCAGGCTCCGTTACGGCGCGGCGGCGTCGATCGCCTTCACGATCCGCTTGTCGGAGACCGGGTACGCCGTGCCCAGCGCGTGCGCGAAATAGCTCACCCGGAGCTCCTCGATCATCCAGCGGATGTCACGCACGGAGGAGGGCACGGGGCGGCCCTGCGGGAGTTGTTCCAGGAGCCACGCGTACTCGTCCTGCATCTCGTGGACCTTCTCCATGCGGGTCGTGTCCCGCTGGACCCCCGTCGGCATCTGCTGGAGGCGGCGGTCGGCGGCCACCAAGTAGCGCATCAGGTCGGGCAGGCGACGTATCCCGGCCGCCGTGACGAAGCCCGGCTTCACGAGGGCGTCCAACTGCGCCCGTACGTCCGCGAGGTTCGGGAGGAGGGCCGGGCTGTTCGCCGCCTTCAGACGGCGCTCACAGGCCTGCCAGGCGGCCAGCACCTGTTGGACCTGGCTCACTGCCCGCACCGTCGTGTCGACGATCTCCGCCCGCACCCGCTCGTACAGCTTCCGGTACGACTCCTCGTCCCACGCCGGCCCCCCGAAGTCACCGATGAGCTTGTCGGCCGCCGCCAGCGCGCAGTCGTCGAACAGCGCCTGGATCGAACCGTGCGGATTCGCGGACAGCGCGAGCTTCTGCGCGTTGGTGAGCTTTTCGGATGCGAACTTCGCTGGATTGACCGGGATGTTGCGGACGATCAGCCGCCGCGTGCCCTTCCACATCGCCTCCGCCTGCTCGGCCTCCGTGTCGAAGAGCCGTACGGAGACCGTGTCGCCGTCGTCGACCAGCGCCGGGTACGCCTTCACCGGCTGGCCGGCCCGACGGGTCTCGAAGACCCGCGTGAGCGTGCCGATCGACCAGTCCGTCAGGCCCTTCCGCTCCAGGGACTCCCCGCCCTCGCGCTCGGCCGTCGCCGCGGCCGCCTGCGAGATCGCCTGCCGCGCCTTCGGCTTCAGCCGGAGCTTCAGCGCCTCCAGGTCCTTGTCCTCGGCCAGCTTCCGGCGCCGCTCGTCCACGATCCGGAAGGTGATGAGGAGATGGTCCGGCACCTTCGACCAGTCGAAGTCGTCGGCCGTGAAGGGGACTCCGACCATCCGCTTCAGTTCGCGGGCCATGGTGACGGTGAGGGGCTCCTGGAGGGGGACCGCCTGGCTGAGGAAGCGCTGGGCGAAGTTCGGCGCCGGCACGTAGTTGCGGCGGATCGGCTTCGGGAGGGAGCGGATCAGCTCCGTCACGACCTCCTCGCGCAGGCCCGGGATCTGCCAGTCGAAGCCCTCGTCCGTGACCTGGTTGAGGACGTGCAGCGGGATGTGGACCGTGACACCGTCCGCGTCCGCGCCCGGCTCGAACTGGTACGTCACCCGGAACTTGAGCGGGCCCTGCCGCCACGAGTCCGGATAGTCGTCCTTGCTGATGTCGCCCGCGCGCTCGTTGATGAGCATCGAGCGCTCGAAGTCGAGGAGTTCGGGCTCTCTGCCTTCTTCGGTCCGCTTCTGCTTCCACCAGGAGTCGAAGTGGGCGCCGGAGACTACGTGGTCGGGGACCCGCTGGTCGTAGAAGTCGTAGAGCGTCTCGTCGTCGACCAGGATGTCCCGGCGCCGGGCGCGATGCTCCAACTCCTCCACCTCGGTGAGGAGTTTGCGGTTGTCCGCGAAGAACTTGTGGTGCGTGCGCCAGTCGCCCTCGACCAGCGCGTTGCGGATGAACAGCTCGCGACTCGCCTCCGGGTCGATACGGCCGTAGTTCACCTTGCGCTGGGCGATGATCGGGACGCCGTAGAGCGTGACCTTCTCGAAGGCCATCACCGCCGCCTGGTCCTTCTCCCAGTGCGGTTCGCTGTACGTCCGCTTGAGGAGATGGCCGGCGAGCGGCTCGACCCACTCGGGCTCGATCTTCGCGTTGACGCGCGCCCAGAGCCGCGAAGTCTCCACCAGCTCCGCCGACATGACGAAACGCGGGGTCTTCTTGAAGAGCGCGGAACCCGGGAAGATCGCGAACTTGGCGCTGCGCGCGCCCAGATACTCGTTCTTCGCGCCGTCCTTCACGTCCTTCATGCCGATGTGCGAGAGCAGTCCCGCGAGGAGCGAGACGTGCACGCTCTGCTCGGCCGCGTCCTCCTCGTTGAACTGGATGCCCATCTGCTTGGCCACCGTGCGGAGTTGGCTGTAGATGTCCTGCCACTCACGGATGCGCAGGAAGTTCAGGTACTCCTGCTTGCACATCCGCCGGAAGGCGGAGGAGCCCCGCTCCTTCTGCTGCTCGCGGATGTACCGCCACATGTTGAGGAACGCGAGGAAGTCGCTCGACTCGTCGCGGAAACGGGCGTGTTGCTGGTCCGCCTGCGTCTGTTTGTCGGCGGGGCGTTCGCGCGGGTCCTGGATGGAGAGCGCGGCGGCGATCACCATGACCTCGCGGACACAGCCGTTCTTGTCGGCCTCCAGGACCATGCGGGCCAGGCGCGGGTCCACGGGCAGTTGCGCGAGCTTGCGGCCCGTCTGCGTCAGCCGCTTGCGCGGGTCCTTCTCGCCCGGGTCCAACGCGCCCAGTTCCTGGAGGAGTTGGACACCGTCACGGATGTTGCGGTGGTCCGGCGGGTCGATGAACGGGAACTTCTCGATCTCGCCGAGACCGGCCGCCGTCATCTGGAGGATGACGGAGGCGAGGTTCGTCCGCAGGATCTCGGCATCCGTGAACTCCGGGCGGGCGAGGAAGTCGTCCTCCGAGTACAGCCGGATGCAGATACCGTCCGACGTACGGCCACAACGGCCCTTGCGCTGATTGGCACTTGCCTGGCTGACCGCCTCGATGGGCAGCCGCTGCACCTTCGTACGGTGGCTGTAGCGGCTGATGCGGGCGAAGCCCGGGTCGATGACGTACTTGATGCCCGGGACGGTGAGGGAGGTCTCGGCGACGTTCGTCGCCAGAACGATCCTTCGGCCCGTGTGCTGCTGGAACACGCGATGCTGCTCGGCGTGCGAGAGCCGGGCGTAGAGGGGGAGGACTTCCGTGAACCGGTAGTTCTTCTTCGTCAGCGCGTCCGCCGTGTCACGGATCTCCCGCTCCCCGGAGAGGAAGACGAGGATGTCGCCCTTGCCCTCGCCCTGAAGCTCCTCCACGGCATCACAGATCGCGGTGATCTGGTCGCGGTCGGAGTCCTCGGAGTCGTCTTCGAGGAGAGGCCGGTACCGCACCTCCACCGGATACGTCCGGCCGCTCACCTCGATGATCGGGGCCTCGCCGAAGTGCCGCGAGAAACGCTCCGGGTCGATGGTCGCCGAGGTGATGACGACCTTCAAGTCGGGCCGCTTCGGCAGCAGTTGGGCCAGATATCCCAGCAGGAAGTCGATGTTGAGGGACCGCTCGTGGGCCTCGTCGATGATGATCGTGTCGTAGGCGCGCAGTTCGCGGTCGGTCTGGATCTCGGCGAGCAGGATGCCGTCCGTCATCAGCTTGATGAACGTCGACTCCTGGTTCACCTGGTCGGTGAAACGGACCTTCCAGCCGACGGCCTCGCCGAGCGGGGTGTCCATCTCCTCGGCGACCCGCTCCGCCACGGTCCGGGCGGCGATACGACGCGGCTGCGTGTGCCCGATCATGCCGCGCACACCACGACCCAGCTCGAGACAGATCTTCGGGATCTGCGTCGTCTTGCCGGAACCGGTCTCACCGGCCACGATCACGACCTGGTGATCGCGGATGGCTGCCGCGATGTCGGCCTTCTTCTGGCTGACCGGCAACTGCTCCGGATACGAGATCGCGGGGATACGACGGCGCCGCTCGGCCATCCGCTCCTCACCACGGGCCACCTCGGCCTCGATCTCGGCGAGCACGGCGGCGCGCGCCTCCGGCTTACGGATCCTGCGCGCGCCTTCGAGCCTGCGCCCGAGCCGGTGCGCGTCGCGCAGGGTCAGCTCGGTCAGGCGGGGGGCGAGATCGCCGAGGGCGGGGGCGGCGGGAGCGCCGGGGGCGGAGGCGGGGTGCGTAGACATACGCCGTCCAGGATCTCACCTCGCCGAAATTCCTGGCGAATGAATTGGCGGGGGCCGGTTGGTGGGGCCCGGCGGAGGGTCGTGCGGGTGACTCAGGTCGCCTGCGTCTCGCTGGTGCGCTGTGCCGGCGGCGTGCTGGGGGCCGGCGCGGACGGCGGCGCACTGGCCGCCGCGTCACGCCGGCGGTCCGCGTCCTGCGACATCGACTGCGCCGTGTTGGACACGGCCTTGATGCCCAAGTACGCCGTCGTCAGACTGGCCATCGCGGTGAACGCCGAAGTCAGGACACCCACGATCACCGCCCGGTCACCGTTGAGCTGCCACACGCCGAAGATCGCCACCGCGGTGATCCCGACATTGCTGAGAATCACCGCGAGCAGTCCGTACCGAGCCCGCACCTTCTCCAGATCCGTGTCCCGGACACCCCGCGCCTCGTCCTGGCTCATGGCCGATCTCCCCCGCAACTACGCCACCCGGCACCGACAGAGCCGGATCGTATCCCCGGCCCACGACGGGACGACCACGGCCCCTCCACCCACACAAGTCTCCTAGGTCACATGTTCCAGCAATCACTCGATCCGGTGAAGCGCACGCATTCACCAGATCGAACACAAAACGCGATCTAGATTCTTTGTTCGTGAAACTGACGCTGCGGGTCAAGCTGCTGCCGACGCCCGAACAGGCGTCGGCCCTCGAAGCGACCCTGCGCGCCTGCAACGAAGCCGCCAACCACGTCTCCGCCATCGCCCACACCACTGGCACCAAACACAACCGCGCACTCCGCGCCGAGACCTACACCCACGTCAAGCACAACTGGGGCCTCGGCGCCCAAGCAGCCCAGCACGTCATCAAGAAAACCTGCGACGCCTACACGGCACTCACCGGCAGCCTCAAAGCCGGGAACCTCGGCCGACCGGGATCACAACGCCACAAGGCCGCGACCGGCAAACCCATCACCTTCCGCCGCCACGCCGCCCAGCCCTACGACGACCGCATGCTCTCCTGGCAGATGGAACAACGCACCGTCTCCATCTGGACCACCCGAGGGCGCCTCAAAAAACTCCCCTTCACCGGAGACGACCACCGCCTCCGCCTCCTCGCCCTACACCGCCAAGGCGAATCGGACCTCCTGACCCAGAACGGCCAGTGGTACCTCCTGGCCACCATCGACGTACCCGAAGCCCCACAGAACCCCGACCCCCACGGCTTCATCGGCGTCGACCTGGGCATCGCCAACATCGCCACCACCTCCACCGGACACCGGCACAGCGGCCGAAAACTCAACCGCACCCGCGAGAACGACCGGAACCTGCGCACCAGACTCCAGAAAAAAGGCACCCGATCCGCAAAGCGCCGGGCCAAACGGCACGCGGGCAAAGAGGCACGGCGCACCCGCGACATCAACCACAAGATCAGCAAACACATCGTGGCGGAGGCTCAACGCACCGGACACGGCATCGCCCTCGAAGACCTGGGCGGCATCCGCGAACGGGCCCGGCTGAAAAAGCCCCAACGCGTCACGATCAACTCCTGGGCCTTCGGACAACTGGCCGACTTCATCGCCTACAAGGCACGCAGAGCCGGTGTCCCCGTCGTCCACGTCAACCCGGCGTACACCAGCCAGGAATGCTCGCACTGCCACCACATCGACAAACGCAACCGGCCCCGCCAGGCCGTCTTCACCTGCAGGTCCTGCGGCTTCGTTGAGCACGCCGACCTGAACGCGTCCCACGTCATCGGCCGGCGAGGCTGGACGACATGGGTCCGCGGGGCCGAGTCACAGGTCCCTGCCCTCACGGTGGTCGTGTAGGGCTGGATGCGCCGCTGCGCCGAAGCCATCGGCGAGAGCGAGCTGCAAGCCGGGGTTCTTCTCCGGCAGCGGACGCGATCGCTCGTACCCCTGAGTGGCCCGAGTGGTCCGAGCCTGATCCACGAGAGACATGCAAAAAGGCCCCGATCCGAAGATCGGGGCCTTCATTGTGGCTGGGGCCGGGGTCGAACCGGCGACCTTCCGCTTTTCAGGCGGACGCTCGTACCAACTGAGCTACCCAGCCACGAGGCTTCCGGGGAAACCTCAGCGGTCCTGACGGGATTTGAACCCGCGGCCTCCACCTTGACAGGGTGGCGAGCACTCCAAACTGCTCCACAGGACCCAGCTGTTGCGTGCGGACTGGCTGAGCCAGTGTCGCACACGGTGTTGCGTGCCCCCAACGGGATTCGAACCCGTGCTACCGCCTTGAAAGGGCGGCGTCCTAGGCCGCTAGACGATGAGGGCTATCGGCCCGCCTGGGCGCTTCTCAGCGCGTCGGGGACGTGAGAAGCATATGGGATGGCGGGAGGTATCGCCAAAACGGTTTACGGGGCCGAGGCCGAGGGTGTGGGAGAGGGGCTGGGGGACTGCGTTGCGCCCGGCAGGTTCTCCTTCGGGAGGTGGCGGCTGACCTCGGCCGTCGTCAGGCCCAGGCCGCCGAGTTTGATCTCGTCCCAGGCCTGGAGGCGGTGGGTGTCGCGGTCGATGTAGAGGATCGACGCCTCGATGGGGTCGGGGTACTTGCCCTCCACCGCGCGCAGGCCGCTGCCGCCGGTCGAGCCCTCGATGCGGAGGCGGGTGCCGTGCCGCATGACCTCGGTTCCCTCGTGGTGGAGGTGGCCGGCGAGGACCAATGGGACTTCGCCGTCTGTCTGGCGTGCCGCCGACGGTTCGTGGACCAGGGCGATGTCGACCGGCGTGCCGGCGGCCCGCTGGTCGCGGAGGGAGGAGGCCAGCTGGTCGCCGGCGAGTTCCTCGGCCGCGTTGCCGCCCGGGGCGACGGAGCGGTCGGGGGTGAACTGGGGGTCGCCGATGCCGGCGAAGCGTACGCCCGCGACTGTTTCCGCCCGGCCCTCGTCCAGGACGTGCACGTTCTTCATGCGCTGCAGGTAGCGCTGGGTGACGAGGGAGTCGTGGTTGCCCCTGACCCAGACGTAGGGGACGCCGAGGTCGGCGATGGGGTCGAGGAAGCCGTTCTCGGCGTCCGTGCCGTGGTCCATGGTGTCGCCGGTGTCGACGATGACGTTCACCTCGTACTGCTGCACCAGTGACGCGATGATCTTCCAGCTGGCGGGGTTCAGGTGGATGTCCGAGACGTGGAGCACGCGGATCGTCGTCGGGTCCGGCTGGTACGCGGGGAGTGTGGACGTGACGTTGTACAGCTTGGTCACGTTCGTCACCAGGCGGGCCAACTCCTGCTGGTAGACGTCGAATTCGGTGACGATGCTGCGGGCGTTGCCGACCACGGAGGGGGCGGAGGAGAGCAGCCCGGAGAACTTGGGTTCCAGGATGGATTTGGGGTTCCAGGTCGCGTAGGCGGTCGCTCCGGACGCGGCGAGGAGGGTGAGGGCGAGGCCGCCGGCGGTGAGGGCGCGGCGGGGGCGGCGGTAGACGGCGAGGCCGAGGGTGGTGGCGCCGAGGACGACGGCGGTGCAGGAGCGTACGGCGAGGTCGAGGGTGCCGTGTTCGACGTCGTGGGCGACTTCGTCCTGGAGGCCGGAGATGCGTTCGGGGTGGTCGACGAGGGACTGGGAGCGTTCGGGGTCGAGCTGGTCGACGTTGACGTCGAGGCGGACGGGGGCGTGGTGGCTGTCGAGGGTGAGGGCGCCGAGCGGGGAGATGTTGATCTTGGTGCCGCCGGTGAGGGAGGGGCGCAGGGTCATGGTGGTGTTCATGGGGCCGACCTGGGCGCGGACGTTGCCGACGATGAGCAGGCCGAGCCAGGCTCCGACGAGGACGACCATGCAGAGGCCGAGGGCGCGGGGCCAGGGGTGGGGCTGGGGGACGAGTTCGAGGGTGGGGCGGGGGCGGCGGGCGCGGTAGTGGTGGGTCAGGGCGCGCTGGGCCCGGCGGAGGTGGTTCAGGGCTGCGACGGGGACGCTGGCCATTGGTCCCGTATGCCCAGGAGTGGGGGTGGGTATGCGGGGCGGTGGGCCCTGACCGGGTTTGTGGGTGATGGGCTGCGGCCGGGTTCGCGGGAGTGGGGTCAGCCCCAGCCGAGTTCGTGGAGGCGTTCGTCGTCGATGCCGAAGTGGTGGGCTACTTCGTGTACGACGGTGACGGCGACCTCGTGGACGACGTCCTCGGTGGTCTCGCAGTGGCGCAGGGTCGGGCCCATGTAGATGGAGATCCGGTCGGGGAGGACCCCGGCGTACCACTCGCCGCGTTCGGTGAGGGGTGTGCCTTCGTAGAGGCCGAGGAGTTCGGGGTCGGAGGGGTCGGGTTCGTCCTCGACGAAGACGGCCACGTTGTCCATGACCCGCGTCAGTTCGGGCGGAATCCGGTCCAGGGCCTCGCTCACCAGCTCTTCGAACGCCTCGCGTGTCATTTCCAGCACACGCCTATTGTCCGGGACGAACGCGGGTTCGGGGCGGTGACGGGGTCGGCAGGTCGGGGATGAGTGCGGCGACGCGTTCCAGCTGCTCGTGCTGGGCGCGCAGGTTCAGGGCGGCGGGGCGGGTGACGAGGTGGCGGGCGCCCGCGGTGACGTACTGGTCGAGACGCTCGGCGACCTGCTCCGCGGTGCCCGCGACGACGGCCTGGATCTTCTCCAGTTCGGTTAGGGGCATGCCGTAGGTGGCCAGGGCGTAGTCGTCGAGTGCGGCTCGGGCGGTGCGGGGGTCGTTGTCGATTCGTACGGTGATGAAGAGGGCCGGGGTGATGGCCTCGGGGCCTCGGCCCGCCGCTGTCGCCGCCGTGTGGATGTCGTGGAGGCCGGTCGTGTAGTCGGCGGGGTCGGGCGGGTAGGGGAGCCAGCCGTCGTAGAGGCGGCCGGTGCGGGCCAGGGCGGTGGGGGTGGCGCCGGCGAGCCAGACGGGTGGGCCGGTGGGGTGGGTGGGGCGCAGGGCGGGCGGGAGGTCGGTGAGGTGGTGGAACTCGCCGTGGAAGCTGTCGGCGCCCTGCCAGAGGGCCCGCCAGAGCCGGACCGTCTCGTCGAGGCGGGCGAAGCGGCGGGGCCAGGGGACTTCGGAGAGGTCGTAGAAGGGGCGTCCGAAGCGGCCGGGGAAGCCGGCGCCGACGGCGAGGGTGAGGCGGCCGTGGGAGAGCAGGTCGATGGAGGCGAGGGTCTGGGCGGTCTGGACGGGGCGGCGCAGGAAGGGGAGCAGGGCGCCGGTGCCGAGGGTGGCCGTCTCGGTGGTGGCGGCGAGGGCGGCGAGCATCGTGAGGGCTTCGATGCGGGGGGTGATGAGGGAGTCGTTGACGAAGAGGGAGGCGAAGCCGAGGCGTTCGGCGGTACGGCCGAGGGTGATCAGGTCGCGGGGGTCGTCGTCCTTGGCCCATTGGGCGGTTCCGGTGGGGAGCAGTACGCCGAGGGCGATGGGGTTGGTGGTGGGCGGGGGTGGCGTGCCGGTGCCGATGGGGCTGTTGGCGGGGTTCGGGGGCAGTTCGCCGGTGCCGGTGGGCATGCTGGTGGCCGCGGGGTGTACGTCGAGGCCGGTGGGCTTGTTGGTGGGCGCGGGCGGTGCGTCGGTGTCGGCGGGGTTGGCGGGGTTCATGGCTCGATGGTCGTCGGCTGCGGGTATGGCCTCAATTCCCTGCACGGAATGGCCGGTTGGGGCGGGGCGTCGTAGAACTGGTCCGTGGACTTTTCCCAGGTGTTGCGTGAGCGTCGTACGAGTCGTCGGCTGAGTCAGCTGGAGGTGGCGTCGCGGGCCGGGACCACTCAGCGGCATGTCAGTTTCATCGAGTCGGGGCGGTCGGTGCCGGGGCGGAACATGGTGGTGCGGCTTGCCGAGTCGCTCGAACTGCCGTTGCGGGAGCGGAACGAGTTGTTGCTGGCGGCCGGGTTCGCGCCGGTGTACGCGGAGAGTTCGCTGGAGGGGCCGGTGCTGGCGCCGGTGCGGGCGGCGATCGGGCACATCCTGCGCGGGCATCTGCCGTATCCGGCGGTGGTGGTGGACCGGGAGGGGCGACTGGTCGACGCCAACAGCGCGTTCGGGGTGATCACGGAGGGTGCGGCGGCGGAGTTGCTGGGGCCGGGGGTGAATGTGTACCGGCTGGCGCTGCATCCGGACGGGGTGGCGCCGCGGATTCTCAACCTGGCCGAGTGGGCGCGGCACATCGTGGCGCGGCTGGCCGGGTTGCCGGAGTTGCGGGCCGAGTTGGCCGGGTATGTGCCGGAACTGGGGTCGTCGGAGGGGCAGTTGGGGTTCGCCGTGCCGCTGCGGCTGCGGTCGTCGTACGGGGAGTTGCGGCTGATGACGACGGTGACGACGTTCGCGACGGCGGTGGATGTGACCCTGGCGGAGCTGAAGTTGGAGGCGTTCCTGCCGGCGGACGCGGCGACGGCCGAGGCGTTGGCCGCCGCGGCGGCGGATCAGGCTCCGGGGAACATGTAGTCGGTGCGGATGCGGCCGTCGGTGTCGAGCGCGAGCAACTCGAGCCCGCCGCCCACCACTTCGCCGTCGGCGACGGTGATCGTGTCCCAGTGGAAACGGACCAGGTCGTCGAGGCGTACGGCGTCGGTGCGCGCTCGGAAGGTGAACTCGCCCTTCTCGACGAAGCGTTGGTAGCTGCGCGTGACGCGCGTCTCGATGGCGTCGTGGCCCTGAGCGCGCAGGGTCGGGTGATCGAAGCCGAGGCCGGCGGCGACCTCGCGGATCTCGGCGGGCGGCTGGAGGACGTGGGTGCCGTCCTCGGCCCAGAGGCTCTCGATCGCCGCCCGGCGGCGGGCCGGGTCCGGTTCCGTCCACTGGGCGATGTAGCGGGCGGCGAGGTCCTGGGGGTCAGTCATCGCGGTCATCCGTGGCTCCTCGGGGCGCTGCGGTCGCTTCGGAGCCGATCGTGCTGCGGGCGCGGGCGGGGGGCAATTCCCCGCAAGGAGTGGGTGACTGGGGTGGGGCAGGTCTCCGGTCGGGAGTGGGCGACGGGGGCGGGGCAGATCTGGCCGGGAGTCGGCGACGGCCGGGGGCAGGTCCTGGTCAGGAATGGGCGACTGAGGCGGCGCAAGCCCCGGCCAGGAGTGGGCGACTGAGGCGGGACAGGCCTGGCCGGGAGTGGGCGACGGGGGTGGGGCAGGTCTGGCCGGGAGTGGGCGACGGGCGGGGGAGGTCCTGGTCAGGAGTGGGCGAGTGAGGCGGCGCAGGCCCCGGTCGGGAGTGGGCGACGGGGGTGGGGCAGGTCTGGCCGGGAGTGGGCGACGGGGGTGGGGCAGGTCTGGCCGGGAGTGGGTGTCTGGGGTGGGGCAGGTCTCCGGCCGGGAGTGGGCGAAGGGCGCGGCGCAGGCCGCGGTCAGGAATGGGCGTCTGAGGCAGCGCAAGCCCCGGTCAGGAGTGGGTGACGGGGCGCGGCGGGGCAGGTCCTGGTCAGGAGTGGGTGACTGAGGCGGTGCAGGCCCCGGTCAGGAATTGGTGAAGGGCGCGGGGCAAGTCCCGGCCAGAAATGGCGCGCCGGGTGCCGGGCGCGTGTCTTCCGGTGGGCGGTGGGAGTTGAGAGGGCGACTCCTTTTTCCGCCCTCGGAGGTGGCCCCGTGCGCCCCATGTACGTACCCGTCCGTCTGGCCGCAGCGGTCGCCGTCGTCGCCGCTGCCGCCGGCTGTATGAGCGTGGGCGACGACGCGGGCGGCGGTGCCAAGCCCTCGCACTCGGCGGGGCGGCACGCCGGTGAGGTGCCCGACGGCGGTTCGGGGGCGCCGGGGGGCGGGCTCGGGTACGGCGGGTCGGCGGGGGACGGGAAGCACGGGCACGGGAAGCCCAGGCCGGGGGAGTCCGCGTCGGGTTCGGCCTCGCCGTCGGCGCAGGGCGCGGTGAGCCCGTCCGCGTCCGCCCCGCCGAGACCGGGTACGAGCGCCAAGCCGGGCGCGCCGACCACGGCCGCGCCCCAGCCGACCCCGTCGCGGACGCCGCCGCCCCCGGACCCGACGCCGAGCCAGCAGCAGCCGTCCCCGGACCCGACCGTCGCGGAACCCTCGTCCTCGGCCCACGAGGACCCGGCCCCGCAGCTGGTGGACCGTGAGCCGGCACCGGCGGCCGGCTCACCGGCGTAGGTGATGGGTGTGACGCACGTCAATGAGGGCGGGTTTGCCTCAGGGGGTGGTGGGTGCGTATGGTGGTAGATCGTTTGATCCCATTGCCCGGCGCCACTGCAGAGCGCGCCGTGTGGCGCGTACTCTCCCTTGCCGTGGCGGACCGCATTGAGGCGGTCGATAGCGAATCACGGAGTTGACGGGCGCGTGCCGACGGAGACTCCGGAAGGTTTCGCATTCGCATGTCCATTTCCAGTACTGATCACGTCGTCATGCCCGAGAACGAGAACGAGGGCACCGAGACGGCCGTAGACACCGAGACGGCCACGGACGCCGTCGCGGCGGCTCCCGAGGTGACCTTCGCGTCCCTCGGTCTCCCCGAGGGCATCGTGCGCAAGCTCGCGCAGAACGGCGTGACAGCCCCCTTCCCGATCCAGGCGGCGACCATCCCGGACGCCCTGGCCGGCAAGGACATCCTCGGCCGTGGCCGCACCGGCTCCGGCAAGACCCTCTCCTTCGGTCTGCCGCTGCTGGCGACGCTGTCCGGCGGCCGCACCGAGCGCAAGCGCCCCCGCGGCATCATCCTCACCCCGACCCGCGAGCTGGCGATGCAGGTCGCCGACGCCCTCCAGCCCTACGGCGACGTCCTCGGCCTGAAGATGAAGGTCGTCTGCGGCGGTACGTCGATGGGCAACCAGATCTACGCCCTCGAGCGCGGCGTGGATGTGCTGGTGGCCACTCCCGGCCGCCTCCGCGACATCATCAACCGCGGTGCCTGCTCCCTCGAGGACGTGCAGATCGCGGTTCTCGACGAGGCCGACCAGATGTCCGACCTGGGCTTCCTGCCCGAGGTCACCGAGCTGCTCGACCAGATCCCGGCCGGCGGCCAGCGCATGCTGTTCTCGGCGACCATGGAGAACGAGATCTCCACGCTGGTCAAGCGCTACCTCAAGGACCAGGTCACGCACGAGGTCGACAGCGCGCAGGGCAACGTCACGACGATGTCCCACCACATCCTCATCGTGAAGCCCAAGGACAAGGCGCCGGTCACCGCCGCGATCGCCTCCCGCAAGGGCCGCACGATCATCTTCGTCCGCACCCAGCTGGGCGCCGACCGCATCGCCGAGCAGCTGCGCGAGTCCGGCGTGAAGGCCGACGCGCTGCACGGCGGCATGACGCAGGGCGCCCGTACGCGGACGCTGGCGGACTTCAAGGAGGGCTACGTCAACGCGCTCGTCGCGACCGACGTGGCCGCCCGCGGTATCCACGTCGACGGCATCGACCTGGTCCTGAACGTGGACCCGGCCGGCGACCACAAGGACTACCTGCACCGCGCCGGCCGTACGGCGCGTGCCGGTCGTACGGGCACCGTCGTCTCCCTCTCCCTGCCGCACCAGCGGCGCCAGATCTTCCGGCTGATGGAGGACGCGGGCGTCGACGCCGGCCGTCACATCATCAACTCCGGTACGGCCTTCGAGCCCGAGGTCGCCGAGATCACCGGCGCCCGTTCGATGACCGAGGTCCAGGCCCAGTCGGCCGGTGACGCCGCGCAGCAGGCCGAGCGCGAGGTCATCCAGCTCACCAAGGAGCTGGAGCGGGCCACCCGCCGCGCCGCCGAACTGCGCGAGGAGTCCGACCGCCTGATCGCCCGTGCCGCGCGCGAGCGGGGCGAGGACCCGGAGGTCGCGGTGGCCGAGGCCGCGGCGGCCGTCGTCGAGGCCGCGGCCGCCGAGCCGGTCGCCGAGGCGCCGGTGCGCGAGGAGTCGTCGTACGACCGTCCGCGCCAGCAGCGTGACGAGCGGGGCAACTACGAGCGCCGTGACCGTCGTGACGACCGTCCGTCCGGTGGTTTCCGTCGCGACGACCGTCCCTCGGGCGGTGACCGTGGTGGCCGTTCCTTCGACCGTCGTGACGAGCGCCCCTCGGGTGGTTTCCGCCGCGACGACCGCGGTGGCAACGACCGCGGCGGCGACCGTGGTGGCCGTTCTTTCGAGCGTCGTGACGACCGTCCGTCCGGTGGTTTCCGTCGCGACGACCGTCCGTCGGGCGGTGACCGTGGCGGTTTCCGTCGCGACGACCGTCCCGCGACCGGTCACCGGGGCAGCGACCGCCCGTTCAACCGTGACCGCCAGGGCGACCGCCCGGGCTTCCGCGCCGGCGGCCACGACCGTCCGTCCGGCCACCGCGGTACGACCGGCACGGGTACCGGCACCGGCACCTTCGGCCGCCGCGACGACAAGCCGCGCTGGAAGCGCAACGGCTGACGTCCACGGCTGACGTCAACTGACGTAGCGCAGCACTGAGATGGCCCCCGCCCGGGTTCGGGCGGGGGCCATTTTTGCGTGCTCTTGGCTGTGTGTTGACTGTATGATCAGCCGACTTCTGTGGGGGATGTGACGGCTGGGGGCCGGGGGCAGCGAGACCGCCACGCATCCCTCTCTTCTCTGGGGGAGGATTCCTTGGCTCGTCGTGTCTTCACAGGCATCGCCGTCTCGGCCGTGCTCGCGGCCGGGCTCGGCCCGCTGCTGCCGGCGCCCGCGTTCGCGGCGGGGATCGCGCAGGAGACGGTCGTACCGGCCACGCTGCGCGGCACCTACACCTCGGCCACGCTGCTCTCGTCCTCGACCCAGAGCGGCCACGACAGCGCCGGCGCTCAGGGCGTCTACCACCGGATGGAGGGCAGTTCGGCGCTGCTGTGGACGCGCTACTCGGACGGCGGGTCGGTGCCCGTGCCGGTGCCGACCGGGGTGACCACCTGGGCCACGGGTACCGATGTCCTCGCGTACCGCTACCCCGACGGCCGGGTCGAGTTCTGGGACCCGGCCGACGGCACGACCCGCGGTCTCCAGGTCCCGGCGGGCCTGGGCTTCCTCGGCGTCTTCGACAACCTCGCCCTCGCCTTCCGGAACGCCACCACCGAGGACGGCTCCAGCACCCGGATCATGCATCTGCTGACCCCGGGCCCCGACGGAACCACCCGGGACGTGACCGTCGCGGGCGGACCGGCGGGCCTGATCGTCGGTCTGCCGGCCGGCGCGGACGCCACGAGCGTGTTCTTCCGCGCTTCGCTGGACGGACAGCAGGTGCTGATCGCCGTGGACCGGGAGACCGGGCAGGTGCAGAGCACGAGCGGTCCGCTGCCCCTCGGGTACACGCATGTGTACGCGTCCCGGGACCGTGTGGTCGTCGCCGCCTACGACAAGGCCAAGGTGCTCGTGCTGCCGCGCGCCGACCTGTCCGCGACCCCGGCCGAGCTGGTGCTCAAGGGCGTCAGCGACGGCGTGAACGCGACGCACGATCTGGCACTCGTGGGGGACTGGCTGGTCAACGGCACCGGTGCGGTGACGGCCCAGCCGATCGCCGGCGGTGCCGTGGTGACCCTCATGCCGTGGTCGTTGTTCGGGATCGCGGCCGGCCCCGACGGCAACGCCGTGAAGATCGGCCGTACCGGCAGCGACGACTGGGGCATCCAGCGCATCCAGCCGGGTCCCGCCGGAGTCCCGGTCGTCACCCAGGTCAGGGCGCTGCCCAAGCCGCCGACCAGGATCCAGGGTCTGTCCCTGGAGCAGGGGCGGCTCCTCGTCGCCGACACCGGTGGCCCGAACGGATACCGCGACGACTACCTACGGACGGTCTCCGTGACCGGTACGCCCGAGTTCGGCGCCCGCTCGTCGTTCGACGGCGCCCAACTGAACCTCGGCACCTGCCCGGTGACGGAGCTCGGCTGCTCCCAGCTCTACGGCACGGCGGACGGCCGCGCCGCCTGGCTGACGAAGGACACCACGACCAGCGACCGCATCCGCGTCAACGGGCCCGCCCCGTACACCTTCTGGGAGCGCACCGTCCCCGCGGGCGGCCGGATCACGGACGTCTCCGGCCGCTATCTGATCCACACCACGGCGACCGCGCAGACCGTCTACCGGATCGGCAACGACGGCGCACCCGCGCTCACCCGCACCCCCGGCGCCGCCGCCCTCTCCGGCGACACCCTGTGGACCCCGGGCACCACCCCCGGCACCCTCACGGCGTACAACCTCACCACCAGGAAGACCACCGAGACCCTCACCACCGACGCGGGCTGCGCACCCACCGAACTGCGCGCCAACGGCCGCTGGCTGTACTGGAGTTGCGCGGACGGCAGGGCCGGCGTCTACGACCGCACGGCGAAGAGGTCCGTCCAAGTTCCGTCCGGAGAGGCGGAGTTGGGCGACGGATTCGTCGTCACGCACGACAAACAGGCCGGGCAACTGGTCCTCACGACATTCGCCGACGGCACCCCCGTGAGCAGGGTGATCGGCGCGCTGCCCGACACCGGCATCTCCCAGCGCGAGGTGCGCTGGACGGTCGACGAGTCGACCGGGAACGTGGCCTACGTCGACGACCAGGAGCGCGTCCACCTCGTACCGGCCGGCGTCACCCCGCAGCCGTTGCGCCTGCTGGCCCCGGTCGAGGCGGCCCCGTCCGTCCAGGCGCACGAGATCGACACCACCCAGGACACCCTGGCCACCCTGCTGCTGTCGAAGCCGTCCGCGAGCTGGCACCTGACCGTGCGCAGCCGGGCCACCGGCAAGCTCGTGGACACGCGGGACGGCGGCGCGGCGCGCGGCGAGCTGAAGGTCGGCTGGTCCGCGTCCTTCGGGGCGACGCTGCTGACGAACGGGTCGTACGACTGGACGCTGTCCGTCGCACCGGCCGACGGGGTCGGTGCCTCGGTGACGGCGAGCGGCACGGTCGCGGTGCGCGGCGGTACCCCGGCGCGCCACGACCACGTCGGCGGTGACGCCGTCGGCGATCTGCTGACGCTCGGCCCGTCCGGCGCGCTGACGTATCAACCGGGCACGGGCAAGGGCACGTTCGCCGGGAAGGTGACCGGCACCGGCTGGGCGACGAACGTCAAGGCGGTCCCCTTCGGCGACCTGAGCGGGGACCACTGCAACGACGTCCTGGTCCGGCTGAGCAGCGGCGCGCTGCGGGCGTACAGGCCGGCCTGCGACGCGGCGCTCAAGCCGTCGACGCCGTACACGTCACTCGGCACGAGCGGCTGGAACCAGTACGACGTCCTCACCGCGCCCGGTGACATCAGCGGCGACGGCCGCCCGGACCTGATCGCGCGGAGCGCGTCGACGGGGACGGTGTACCTGTACAAGGGGACGAGCGCGGGCAAGCTGTCGGCGCGCGTGAAGCTGTACGCCGACTGGAGGACGTACAAGAAGGTGGTCGGCGTAGGTGACCTGAACGGCGACGGCATCGGCGACCTGCTGGCCCAGGACAGCGCGAACAACCTGTACCGCTACTACGGCACCGGCCACGGCACGTTCGGGGCGCGGGTGAAGCTGTTCACCGCGTGGGGCGGGTCGTACAACGCGGTCGTCGGGGTCGGGGACATCACCGGGGACGGGAAGGCGGACCTGGTGGAGCGGGACTCGGCGGGCAACCTGTTCCGCAACGGCGGTGACGGGAAGGGGTCGTTCGGGGCGCGGGCGAAGATCTCGGGCGGCTGGCAGAGCTACAAGGGCATTTTTTAGCCACATCGAGTCCTTATCGATTCCTTAAGTGGCGCATGTCACGTCCCCGGCGAGGGAATCGCTGGGGGCATGACAGATGACGCCATAGCGAGTGGGCTGTCAAAGGGAGACGCTCCTGGTCTCTCCGACGAAGAACGGCTTGCCCAGCTCGGCTACACGCAGGTTCTCGCCCGCCGCATGTCGGCGTTCTCCAACTACGCGGTCTCCTTCACGATCATCTCGGTCCTGTCCGGCTGCCTGACCCTCTACCTCTTCGGCATGAACACGGGCGGCCCGGCGGTCATCACCTGGGGCTGGGTGGCCGTAGGCCTGATGACGCTGTTCGTCGGCCTCTCGATGGCCGAGATCTGTTCGGCCTACCCGACATCCGCGGGCCTGTACTTCTGGGCCCACCGGCTCGCGCCCCCGCGCTCGGCCGCGGCCTGGGCATGGTTCACGGGCTGGTTCAACGTGCTCGGCCAGGTCGCGGTGACCGCGGGCATCGACTTCGGGGCCGCGTCCTTCCTGGGCGCGTACCTGAACCTCCAGTTCGACTTCAAGGTGACACCGGGACGTACGGTGCTCCTGTTCGCCGGGATCCTTGTGTTGCACGGCTTGCTGAACACGTTCGGCGTGAAGATCGTCGCGCTGCTCAACGACATCAGCGTGTGGTGGCACGTGGTGGGCGTCGGGGTGATCGTCGGCGCGCTGGCCTTCGTCCCCGACCACCACCAGTCCACGACCTTCGTCTTCACGAAGTTCGTGAACAACACGGGCTGGGGCAGCGGTGTGTACGTCGTCCTGCTGGGCCTGCTGATGGCGCAGTACACCTTCACCGGCTACGACGCCTCCGCCCACATGACGGAGGAGACCCACGACGCGTCGACGGCCGGCCCGAAGGGCATCGTCCGCTCCATCTGGACGTCGTGGATAGCCGGCTTCGTACTGCTGCTGGGCTTCACGTACGCGATCCAGTCGTACAACGCGGAGCTGAAGTCGCCGACGGGGGCGCCCCCGGCCCAGATCCTCCTCGACGCGCTGGGAGCGACGTCGGGCAAGTTGCTGTTGTTGGTGGTGATCGGGGCACAGCTCTTCTGCGGGATGGCGTCGGTGACCGCCAACAGCCGCATGATCTACGCCTTCTCACGCGACGGCGCCCTGCCGTTCTCCCGCGTCTGGCACACGGTGAGCCCGCGCACCCGCACCCCGGTCGCGGCGGTCTGGCTCGCGGCGGCGGGCGCGCTCCTCATGGGCCTGCCCTACCTGATCAACTACACGGCCTACGCGGCGGTGACGTCCGTCGCCGTCATCGGCCTCTACATCGCGTACGTCATCCCGACACTGCTGCGGCTCGCGAAGGGCGACGACTTCCAGCGTGGACCGTGGCACCTGGGCCGCTGGTCCCGGCCGATCGGTGTGGTGTCGGTGATCTGGGTGGCCGTGATCACAATCCTCTTCATGCTCCCGCAGGTCTCCCCGGTCACCTGGGAGTCCTTCAACTACGCGCCGGTGGCGGTGCTGGTGGTGCTGGGCTTCGCGGCGGCGTGGTGGGTGGCTTCGGCCCGGCACTGGTTCCTGAACCCGGAACACGCGCGCACGAAGGCACGGGAGGCGGCGCGGGCGGGGGCGCGCGAACCGGTGGATCCGTAACGACGCCTGGGCGGGGTGGGCGGGGGAGGCGGCGCGATCCGGCTCGCGCGAACCGGTAGATCCGTAACACTCCGGACTCGCCCGGCCGCCTTCCCTGGATCCGGCACGGCCGTGTCCCCGATACCCGATCGGAGACACGGCCACCTCCCGCTATGCTCGGGGAGGCAACATCGCGAGGACCCTTAGCTCAATTGGCAGAGCAGTGGACTTTTAATCCATTGGTTGTGGGTTCGAGTCCCACAGGGTCTACCGGTGGTGGGCGGGGGTTATGGCCTCTGACCTGCTGTGCAGCGCCTGAGTCGACTTCGGTCGGGTCGGGCGCTGCTGTGGTTTCGGGGTCTTGCGTGCCCGAGCGCGCAGCGCGGCATGGCTGACATCAGGGTCGCGCGGAGAGCCTCGGGGGGCGAGCAGCTCCAGACTCTGCCGGTACGCGGGGTGGGCGGCCTTGGCCGAGTGCCGGAGATCCCGGTGGCTATTTGTTGGCGGCGTTGAAGGTGGCCGGGGCGACCGCGATCGCGTTTGCGGGGCGGGGCGGGGCGGGCGCGGGCGGTCCGGTGTTCGCCAGGCCGAGGCGACGCAAGGCGGTATCGACAGGCACTCCGCCGAGGACGAGCAGTTCGCCGGGGCCCATCACGCTCTCTGCGCCGCGTACTTCGAGCGCGGTTGGGGCATCGCCCTGCCGGGCGCCATCGGTGCGGTCGGCGTCGAGGACACGGCCGATGGCGTACCGGCGGTCGTACGGGATCCCTCGCGTGGACCCAGAGGCGGCGCCCGGGGCGTACCAGGATCCCGCCGACCTCCTCGGACACTTGGGCATCTGCGTCTTCGCCGACCGGGGGGACCGGGGGCGATGGAGAGCAGCGGCCGCGCACCGCTGTGGTCAGTTGGTGGTGAGCATTCCTGTGCGGAGTTTGGCGAGGGTGCGGTTGAGCAGGCGGGAGACGTGCATCTGGGAGACGCCGAGGTGTTCGCCGATCTGGGCCTGGGTGAGTTCGTCGACGAACCGCATGTGGATGATGCGCCGTTCGCGGTCGTCGAGTTCGGCGATCAGGGGGGCCAGGGCGTTGAAGTCCTCGACGAGTTCGAGGGCGCCGTCGTCGAGGCCGATGAAGTCGGCCAGGGCGGCTTCGCCGTCGTCGCTGGAGCCGATGGCGGCGTCGAGGGAGGCGGAGTTGTAGCCGTTGGAGGCGAGACGTGCTTCGTTGACCTCCTCCTCGCTGAGGCACATCAGCTGGGAGAGTTCCTTGACGGTGGGCGTACGGCCGAGCCGGCTGCGGAGCTCTTCGGTGGCTTTGGCGAGCTGGACGCGGGCTTCCTGGAGGCGTCGGGGGACGTGGACGGCCCAGGAGGTGTCGCGGAAGAAGCGCTTGATCTCGCCGGTGATGTAGGGGATGGCGAAGGAGGTGAACTCGACTTCGCGGGTGAGTTCGAACCGGTCGATGGCCTTGATCAGTCCGATCGTGCCGACCTGGACGATGTCCTCCATCTCGTCCTGGCTGCGGCTGCGGAACCGCGCGGCCGCGTACCGGACGAGCGTGATGTTCATTTCGATGAGGGTGTTGCGCGCGTACTGGTACTCGTGCGTGCCCTCTTCGAGGACGGCGAGCTGGTCGAGGAACAGCCTGGTCAGCTGACGGGCGTCCTTGGGAGCGATCTGCGAAGGGTCCGCGATCTCCGGCAGCACCCGGGTCTGTGCGTCTGCCGTCTTCGTCACTGTCATGTCAGGCCCCTCCCACGTGATCCGGACTCGGTGCCGCCGGTTCGTTGTCTGGCGACAATGATCGGCCTACCCGGGTTCGCGGAATGCATGCCAGGTGAATTTCGGAGCGGGTCCGCCGACTGCCGTCGGACCGGGCGCTCCGGCCGCCCGTGTCGCGTCCCTGACGCTCCCTCGTGGACGAGGACTCGGGTGATGCCGTCTCGTGGTGCGGAGCCGCAGGGTGTGCCGCGCGTCGATGAGGAACGGCAGGGCACGGCCTTGCCGACGGCCCGGACTACAGCGGTGGGGGGGGGCGGGGCGCGTGAGGCCCGCCGCCCCCCCCCGGCCGGGGGGGGGGCGGCGAACACGCGCGGGGCGCGGGTTGTGGGGCGCCAGGAGGG
>NZ_JBHYWD010000029.1:0-42474 GCF_042751305.1 Streptomyces hokutonensis | reverse complement strand
CCGCTCGCCGCGCGCGGGCGGGGGGGCGCGTGCCGCGCCGCCCCCCCCCCCCCCCCACCGCTGGGCTGCTGTGAGGTCAGACGACTCGCTGGGTCCGGTAGTAGTCGGCGACCTGCTCGTGGTAGCCGGCGTCGCCGACGTGCTTGTCCTTGTCGAACTCGGGGGACTCCCTGATCTGGTCCCTCGTGAGACCGACGTAGATCTTCTGCTCGGCCTGGTCGACCGTCTTCACGGTTCCGGCGGGCAGCAGGACGTGCTTGCCGAAGATCCACACACCGGTGTCGACGACGAGGTAGGAGGAGTTGACGTCGTCCGAGTGCTTGTCGACCTTGCCGATACCACCGTCGGTGGCCTCGACCTTGTATCCGATCAGGTCGGTGCCTGTGGTGTGGCCGGTGGTCGGCTGGTAACCCCAGATGCTGTCACTCATGGAGAACGACTCCCTCATCGAGATTGTTTGTTGCTTCCGCATTTGCGCCCGTATTTGCACTACGAACTCGTGCGGGCGTCATCGAATTCGGTAACGCCTGTTCGGATCTTCGGGAATCCGAATTCCTCGGCCGGCTGGCCGGAACGTGATGGGTGTCCGCCTACCAGCGGTACCAGCGGCCACGCTTGCCACCGCTTGCCGTGGGGCGGATCACGAAGCCGAGAACCCACACGACCAGCACGATGACGGCTATCCACCACAGGGCCTTGAGTGCGAAACCGGCTCCGAAGAGGATCAGGGCAAGCAGAAGAACAAGAAGAATAGGAATCATTGTTATCAACCTCCGGCCCTTCGTGTGCCCTGGGGGGCGATCTTCACTCCTGCGGATTTAATGTGTTTCTTGGGGTGGCCATAAGCTGCGGCTTCACTGGAGGTGGGCTTCCGCAACCCGCGCCGTTTCCAGGTGTCGGCAGCTCGGGGTTGTGGTCGTGCACGGTCCCCTCGGTGCTGTCCGGGTGCAGGTGCCGCCGCCGTGTCGCAGGGCGCCGGAGATCTTCGAGGAAGTCCGTGGCCGGTTGAGCGGGTGCTGGCGGCCCTTGCTCCTGTGTCGGTCACTGTTCGAGGCTGATTGCCTGTCTGTCGAACACGCGGAAATCTGTGTTTGTTGGAGTAGACATTGGGGTGTGGGTGTGATTATGGTTCTCTCGTAGCCCAGAGAGACAGCAGGGCCTGGCAGACACGAACTGCCGGGCGGAGCAGTACATGTGAGTGCAGTTGGCAGGACGGTGCGGTGGTGGAGTCGCGAAGCCAGGGCGGTTGCAGGACGGCGACGCGGCTGGCGACCGTACCGGGTGGCCCGTAGTGATCAGGGGCCGCCGTGAGCAGGACCGCAGTGGCAGTACCCCCGTTGTAGGCAGTTGATCCCAGAGGGAAGAACGGAGGAGCCGAGCGCCATCAGGATCGCCCGGGCCGGATTTTGAACCCGGGTACCGCAGGACATCGACAGTGAGGTGGTCTCCGGTCAAGCAACCGCGATCCCAGCAGGCCCGGCAGAATGCCGGTCGGGTCTGCGGAAGCAGAGGGCCGACGCCCTGTCAGGGTCGGCAGATGGTGTAGTAGTTCCTTCGGGGCCCTGGTGCGATGAGCACCAGGGCCCCTCCACGCGTTCCATGGAGAGGTGCAGATGACAGCAGACGACTCGTTCAGCCGTATCGATGACGACGACTATCCCGCCTACACGATGGGCCGGGCCGCCGAGCTGCTCGGCACCACGCAGGGCTTCCTGCGCGCCATCGGCGAAGCCCGCCTGATCACCCCGCTCCGCTCCGAGGGCGGTCACCGCCGCTACTCCCGCTACCAGTTGCGTATCGCGGCCCGGGCCCGGGAACTCGTCGACCACGGCACCTCTGTCGAGGCCGCCTGCCGCATCATCGTCCTCGAAGACCAGCTCGAAGAAGCCCAGCGCATCAACGCCGAATACCGCAAAGCCGCCGACGCGCAGCGCGCGGCGGACGCCTGACCCGTCGGCGCGGAAGCCGACGGCAGGATTCCCGGGGCGGCCTCACACAGCGGTCGGCAGAACGGCGGCCCGCCCCGCCCGGCGGTACGAGGCGCCGGGCTCCGGCGATGTCGTCGGCGGAGCCCTTTCACGTTCCGACCGGCCGTCCACGCGGCGGCCAACCCGCCGATCAGCAACTCGTGCGGCTTTCTCCACCTCCCTGACCGCTGGACCCGGAACTGCCGGTGCTCGTCAGCCTCGCCCCGCAGGTCCAGGAAGGGGACCGGTCGGCGTGCGCATCGCGGCCGGTGGACGAGTCAGAGGAAACGTCGTATCGGCAGGACGGCCGTCTCCATGACGCGCTGGAGCAGCGCGCGTCGCTTCCACCGGCCGGCACTGATGAGTTCGCTGTGCTCAAGGTCTTCCGTGAAGTGGCGGTCCAGCGTCGCGGTGAACGTGGGGTCCAGCACGGCGAGCATGACCTCTTCGTCGTGGTCGAGGGAGCGACGGTTGAAGTTCGTCGAGCCGATGAGTGCCGTGGCCCTGTCGACGGTGACGACCTTGGTGTGGAGCATGGTCGGCTGGTAGTGGTAGATCTTCACCCCGCAGGCGGTGAGCTCCTCGTAGTAGCGCCGGCCCGCGAGTTGGCAGACCCGCTTGTCGGTGTACGGGCCCGGCAGCAGGATCTCCACCTCGACCCCTCGGCGGGCCGCGGCGCACAGCAGCTCGATGAAGTACGCGTCGGGTGCGAAGTAGGCGGTGGCCAGCCGGAGCCTTTCCTCCGCCGTCTCGATCATCACGCGGAACAGGGTCTGCATGTCCTGCCAGCCGAAACTGGCCGAGCCCCGCACCACCTGCACCACGGCATCGCCCCGGGGGATGTGGTCGGTGAACCGGTCGCGGTCGTCGAAGAGTTCGTCGTGGCACTCGGCCCAGTTCTGGGCGAAGGCGGCGGCCAGCCCGTCCACGGCGGGTCCGCGCACCTGGACGTGGGTGTCGCGCCATTCCTCCGGGCTGCGCGCGTCGCCGCACCATTCCTCGGCGATGCCGACGCCGCCGGTGAAGGCGGTCTCCTCGTCGACGACAAGGACCTTGCGGTGGCAGCGATGATTCTGCTTCAACGGAGACAGGTACAGCGGCTTGCGGAACCAGGCCACCTGCACCCCGGCCCGCTCCATCGCCTCCAACCGGTCCTTCTCGATGAGCCGGCTCCCGAAGCCGTCCAGCAGCAGCCGTACGCGCACTCCTTCCCGCGCCCGCTCCGCGAGCGCGTCGGCGAACTGCCGGGCGATGTCCCCCTTCCAGTACACGAACGTCATCATGTCCACGGTGTGGCGGGCGGAACGGATCCGGCCCAGCATGGCGCCGAAGATCTCGTCCCCGTTGCGCAACGGGAACAGCGCGTTGCCTTCCGTGGCCGCGATCCCTATGAGCCGTTCCAGCCGGCGTCTGGTGCGCCGGGCCCGATCGGCGAGGACGCCACCGGCGTCCTCCGCGCCGCCGGCCTCATCGGACCCGACGGTTCCCGCCGTGTCGGCGGCTGCGACGGCTGCGTTCTGCGTGTTCGGCATGGCTGCACCTTTCCTGGACACCGAGCCGGGAGACAGAACCCGGATGCCCTCGTACTTCGCGGGCATCCGGAATGGCATGGCTACTGGATCGGCAACGGCACGCGGACAGGGACAGGCCCGCCGTGCGGCGAACAGCAAGACGGTCGCGGCGGCGGCCCGTGCGGGCTTCGTCGCCCGCGGGGTCATCTACGTACTGATCGGCGTCCTCTCCCTGCGGATCGCCTTCTTCGGCGGGGGTGAGCAGGCCGACCGGGGTGGCGCGATCGCCGAGATCGCCCAAAAGCCCTTCGGCACCGTGCTGTTGTGGCTGCTGGGGATCGCTCTGGCCGGGATGTCCCTGTGGCGGCTGTCCGAGGCCGCCTTCGGGCAGGCGGGCCCCGACGGCGACAAACCGGGCAAGAGGGCGATGGCGGCGGGCCGTTTCGTCTTCTACGGCTTTGTGTCGTACTCCGTGCTCTCCTACGCGGCCGGGGACAAGGGCAGCGGCAGCGGCAGTTCCGACAAGAACTCCCAGGACGTCACGGCGAAGGCGCTGGACTGGCCCGGCGGGCAGTGGATCGTCGGCATCGCCGGTGCCGCGGTGACCGCTGCCGGCCTGTGGATCGCCGTCCGGGCCCTGCTGCGCAAGTTCGAGAAGCACCTCAAGATGGCCGAGATGTCCCCGAAGACGCGTCAAGTCGTCACCTTCCTGGGCGTGTTCGGCGGCACGGCCCGCGGCATCGTCTTCGCCACCGCGGGAGGCTTCGCCATCAGCGCGGCCGTCCAGCACGAGCCGGGCAAGGCCAAGGGCATGGACGACACCCTGCGAACGTTCGCCGACACCCCGGCGGGCCCCTGGCTGCTGACGGCGATAGCGATCGGCCTCATCGCCTTCGGGGTCTTCTCCTGGGCCAACGCACGGTGGCGCAAGATCTGACGGACAACAGAACACGGCCCGCCGGGCGAGGGCGGCTGCGCCCTCTCCGGGTTCCCGGCCCGCCGGCGCCTGAGCCCGAACCGCCTCGTCCACGGCATCGGCCGGCCCGCAGCCGATCCGGGCGCCCCCGCCGAGGCACCCGCCCGTTTCAAGTCGGCCGACGCGAGCACGTCCTGGGCGTCGGTGGAAGAAGCCGCCCTCCCCGCCCTGCTGGTGTGGTTCCACCGTGGAGGCGTCTGACCGGGCTTTCCGCTGGCGGGTGGGCTGCCCGAGTCCTCCCTCCAGGGTGAGGTCACGGGGCTGAAGATCGCCTGGCCGCCGTGGCGTCCCTCTCGCGTCCGCCGGCAGTCGGCGGCGCCGATCCGGCCGAGGCGCGGGACCGGCTCGTCCTCGTGCTGTCGACAAGACGACGCTGGTCTCCAAGCTGGACCGACTTGAGCGGGAGGGGCTGATCGTCCGCACCTTCTCCGCACGTGATCGCCGGGTCCGCATCCCGGAGGCGACGGCCGGCGAGCATCCCGGCCGCCCAGCAGGCGTTCCTGAGCCTGGCCACGTCCACCTCGGCGGCGGTGACGGCGGCGGGAGCGCTGTGTAAACATCGTGGTACCCGTCTCCGGGGCCGACCGGGGGACGGGCCCCGGGACTATGCTTCTCGTGGACGTCCCAGACCCCGGCGGGCCACCACTGCTTGGCCACTTGGCCACGTGCCTGCGGAGAGCGGAGCATTCGTCCCCTCGCCGCGCGCATCCCCGAGGGAACCGGCTGGGTCCCACGCCCGGAACATCGGCTGCCGGACCGGTCATTCACCTGCCCGCACGACAGTACGACCGTCCCGGTTTCCCGGCGCGGTCTCGTGAACCGAGGCACCCCGCCATGCGCGTCCCACCCGTCCTGAACGTCCACCGGCACGACACCGACAACCAGGCGTTGATCACCCTGACCGGCGAGATCAACCTCAACTCCGCGCCCCTGGTGCACGCGTCACTGGAGCGCTGCCTCCACGACGGCATCCGCGCCATCGACGTCGACGTCACCGCCGTGACCTTCTGCGACCGCAACAGCCTCAACGGCTTCCTCTACGCCTTGATGCACACCGCCGCAGCGGGAGGAACCCTGCAACTGCACCACCCCAGCCCGGCGTTGGAACGCCTCGTCGCGCTCACCGGCTACGGTTCCCTGTTCCTCACCCTCCCGGATGCCCACGCCGGGTACCGGACGCCTCCGCAGCCCTTTCTCCTGCCCCCGGCCGCACAATGGCTCGCTCCGACCCTCCCCGCTCTCCCGGGCGGTGTGCTGTGACGGCCCCACCCGGGTCGAGCCGACCGCGGACGGGCGCAGGCCGTCCGCCGCTCGCCACGCGCACGACGCGCCTGAGTCTGCGGCGGCTCAACCGCTGGCAGGCCGAGGGACTGCGCGAGGACCTGGCAGACCTGTACGCGGAGTCCTGCGCCACAACGCCCGGTTGGGAGCACCGCCGCCGTAAGGACTTCCTGCGGCGTCTCACTCACGACACCTGGCGACCGGGGTTCACCATGCTGACCGCCCAGGCACCCGGCCTGGTGGGATACGCGTTCGGATTCCCCGTAGCGCGTGACGGCTCCTGGTGGAGCGGGTTCCGTGGACCACTTCCGCAGGACGTCGCCCAACTCACCACGTCCGGACGGGTCTTCGCCCTCAGCGGGACGGTGGTCCGTCCCTCCGAGCGTCACCACGGCCTGGCCGACCGGCTGCAGGAACATCTGCTCGCCGACCGCCGGGCCCTGCTCGGCGTAACCCTGGTGGACCGGACCCATCGTGCGGCCTGTGCCGGCTTCCGGTCCCGGGGATGGCACGACATCGGCCTGCTCTACAGGCCACCGGGCCCGACCGTGCTGCGGGCCCTGGTCCTTCCCCTCGGGGACCAGGGGTGAGGCACCCGCGTGGGGGATCACCGGATGAACGGCGGGCAGGCAGGCGTGAGTTGTGCCGACTGCCACCGGGTCCCGCCGTTCGGCCGACAACCTGGTCGTCGGCTTCGACCCGATGAACTTTCTGTGCCTGCCGGCCGGCCGCTGTGTCGGCATCCTCGGGGTGAGCGCCGCGTGGAGGGCTTCCGCACCGACACCCTTCGCGGAGTCGTCCCCATGAACGGTCATCTGCGTCCGGTTCGTAACCTCGCCACCGCCGGCTCATCGGACGGTTGGTGCGTCGCACCCCCGGTCTTCCGCGTAGAGCCGCCGCAGCGCATGCCGCAGCGCGCGCCGCATGAGCCGTGAGAGCGGTTCACCCTCCCAGGCGGCGACCACGGCGGCTGCCACCTCGGGGAGTTGGGCGTTGCACTGCCGCGCTACGTCCACCAGCAGGTTCCTGGCGGGCTCGCGGCGACAGGGGGCCAGGACCATCACCATGCCGCACGCCTGGTCGACGACCGTCCGGCCGGCCAGCACGCGACGGAGCTGATCGATCTCGGCACGCAGCGCCACGACATCCTGGCCCGCCGGCCCCTCCTCCACCGGGGCTTCGGCCCTCGTCGGATTCCACCAGTCCTTCGGACGGAAGGCTGTGCGGCGCATGGCGTCTGCCTCTCGACGGGTTCCGCGCGTCCGGTGTGGCGAAAGCCGTCCCGGAGCCTCTGGACGTCGGGCGGTTCATCGCTCACCCACGCCGTTCACGGTCCCTGCGGTCCTCGCGCCTCCAGCGGGCCCGGTGCCGGCGGCTGTAGCGGCGGTCCCAGCGGTCCTGCCGATCCCGGAGGTTCTCGTAATCCCGGTACTCCTCGAGATCGGAACCGTCACGACGGATCCAGCCGCCACCGCCGCGGCCGTGCCGGGTGGTGGCGAAGACCAGCACGGCCGCGGCAACCCACCACAGGGGGTGGAGGAAGCCGAGGCCGAACAGGACCACGATCAGGACGAGAAGCAGAACGAACACGGCGGGCCTCCCCGGGGCGGAACAACGCGACACTGCCGGGGGCCGGGGCCTGTCCCAACAGCGTAGCTCTGCCGAGAGGCTGCGGACAGCGACCCGTGTAACGGTCTGCCACCCGGAACGAATGGCCACTTGACGCCTGTCGCGGGAGCGCGGCGAGGGGCTAACGTGAGGGGTACGGCCCGAGCCCCCGGCAGCGTCGATCGCATCTCGCGTCCCTTCGGGGGCGTATCTCGCGCATCAGTGCCGGAACCCGTCCCGCCCCCACGGGCCGCTCCCGCACCGCCGTAGCCACCGGACCCCGGCGCGGCACCGATGCGTCCCGGGCGGGCACTCTTCCACTGCCCGCCGCCTGGCACGCACACCACCGCAGGCGGCACACATGTACGCCCTGATCCTTCCGGCCTCGACCCCCTTCGTCCTCCTCGCCACCGTGCTGGGCCTGTCCTGGTGGGAGGACCACATCCTGCCGGCACCAGAGCCGGTCGAGGCCCTCATCGAGGACCTGTTGGCCCCAGCGGCCCCCGCGGAACCCAGGAACTCGCCCGACCTGGAGGCCCGGCAATGATCCTGTGGATCCTTCTCTTTCTGCTGATCCTGGTGGTGTTCGGGTTCGGCTTCACCACGCAGGCCCTCTGGGAGGACAGTCATGAGCATCGGACAGACCATCAGGCACAAGACCCAGGCATTCAAGGGCCGGGTCACCGAACGCATCGGCCGCACCACCCGCAACAAGCGCCTGCAGCGGCACGGCAGGACCGACCAGATCTCAGGAAACCTGAAGCAGTTCGGCGACAGGGCCAAGAAGGCCTTCAGGCACTGACCGGCACGGCGCCGAGCCGGAGTTCGTGACCGTCCTCACGTACGCGGGCGGTCATCCGGCAGGTGAGGCCGCAGGTCAGGGAGACGAAGGTGTCGTGGATTTCGAGGCGTCGTTCCCATCGGGTGGCGTGCCCGCTACCGGTCGGCCGTGAGGAAGTCCTCCAGGATCTCGGCGAACCGTGCCGGCTGCTCCTCGGCCGGGTAGTGGCCGCAGTCGTCGAGGACGACCTCCGTGACGTCGTCGGCCGTCAGCTGCATCGTCCGGGCGGCGTTCTCGCCGCTCCACAGCGCGCCGCCGACGGCGAGGACCGGCAGCGTCAGCCGGGTCCTGCCGCGCTGCTCGTTCTGCGCGATCGTCTCGTCCAGCGCCCGGTAGTACGCGAAGCTCGCCCGCAGCGCGCGGGGATCCGCGGTGATCGCGTCGACGTAGACGTCGACGGCGTACCCGGGGATCGCGGTCGGCGTGGCCGCCTTCGTGGCGAACTGCCAGCCGAAGAAGAGCCGTTCGCGTCCCCGGACCAGTTCCTCGTTGAGGTCGGTGAGCCGGTTGAAGCCGAACTGCCAGAGCTTGAGGTTGGCTTCGGCCGGGCCGAAGAACGGCGGGGACGGCGTGAGACCGGGGATCAAGGCTTCGACGATGGCGAGGCGGCCCACCCGCTCGGGGTGATCGGCGGCGAGGGCGTAGCCGGTCCACGTGCCGATGTCGTGGCCGACCACGTCGAAGCGGTCGTGCCCGAGCGCGGCCATCAGCGCGACCAGATCGGCGGCGAGCGTGCCTGCGTCGTACCCGTCGTCGGGCTTGTCGGAGAGCCCGGCGCCGCGCGAGTCGACGGCGACGACGGTGTGCCGGCGGGCGAGCGCGGGCATCACCTCCCGCCAGGCGTACCAGGTCTGGGGCCACCCGCCGATCAGCAGCAGCGCCGGCCCTTCCCCACCGGTGACCGCGTGCAGCCGCAGTCCGTTCACCTCCACGAGCCGGCTGGTGAAGACGTCGAGGAATCCGTCGGGCAGTCGCAGCGAACTCAAGTTGGTCATGCCGGGGACCCTACCCATCTTTGAACGATCAGTACAAGATGTGTAGAGTGACGGACCATGGCAGGCCGCAAGCAGTTCGACGTGGACGAGGCGCTACGACGTGCGATGCACGTCTTCTGGCGCTGGGGTTATTCGGAGGCCTCGATCGATCGCCTCACCGAGGGCACGGGCCTGGGCCGGGGCTCGCTCTACGGCACCTTCGGCGACAAGAGCGCCCTCTTCCGCAAGAGCCTCCAGCGGTACGCCGGGACCTACCACCCGCAGTACGAACAGGCACTGTCCGGGCCGCACCCGAGCCCGAGCGCCGTAGTGGCCGCCTACCTGCAAGTCGCCCTGAACCGCATCGCCGACCCGACGGTCCCGGACGGCTGCCTGCTCACGGTGTCGGCAACGCAGCTCCCGGCCCTCGACGCGGAGGGGCAGGCGATGGTCCGCGCCATGATCGACGGTCTGCGGGCGCGGCTGGAGCAGGCGTTGCTCGCGGCGGGGGCCGGTGAACAGGAGGCCGCGGAGCTGGCGTTGTGCACGCTGGCGACGAACAAATCCCTGGCGGTGCTGAGCCGCGCCGGCTTCTCGGGCGCGGACCTGGCGACCGTCGCGGCGGCCGCCGCCAGGAATGCCGAGGCTGTGCCGAGTCGAACGGCCGGACCGTCGGGGCCGCGCGGGAATTAGTCGACCTGCTTCGGCATCAGGGCGACCACCGATCAGTGGCCGACGCCGGTCACTCGCCCCCGGGCGGCTGCCAGTCCGCCGGCGCCGGCAGCGTGCCCTGCGCGATGGTGTTCGCGTAGACGCTCTCCAGCGCCTGGCTGAGCGGCCCGACGAGCTCGCGCGGCAAGCCGTCGAAGAACAGGCGGCGCACGAGTTCCACGTGTCCCGCGGCCGCGGCCTCCAGCACCTTCCGGCCGTGCCGGGTCAGACTCACCTCGGTCACGCGCCGGTCGTTCGCGGACAGGCTGCAACTCACCAGTTCCCGCTGGGTCATCCGCCGCACGTGGTGCGAGACCCGGCTGCGCTCCCAGCCGATCTGCGCGGCCAGCACCGTGATCGGCATCGGGCCCCCGTCGGCGGTGCTGAGGGCCGTCAGGACGTCGTAGTCCGGCAGGGACAGATCGCTGTCGGACTGCAACTGGCGATTCATCTCGTACGTCAGCCGCAGCTGGAGCCGGATGTACGCCAGCCAGGCCCGTTGCTGTTCGCCGTCGAGCCACCCGCCCTCGGGCACCGGTGCGCCGCCGTTGGCATTGCGTGACATGTCACCTATGCTTTCTGTCCAGCACCACCGTCGAGGCGTGCCGCCCCCGCATCATCTCGCGCGGACCGCCAGGAGCAGGAGGTACCGATGCCGTACGCGGCAGTGCTCACCGGATACGGATCGACCGAGACGCTCGTGTGGTCGGAAGTCGCCCTGCCCGTACCCGGGCCCGGCCGGATCAGGCTGCGGGTGCACGCGGCGGGAGTCGGCCCGACCGATCTGAAGATCCGGCGCGGCGACCTCCGGGAGGTCTTCCCGCTGCCCGACCCCGCCGTTCTCGGCTTCGAGGCGGCCGGCACCGTCGACGCCCTCGGCCCGGGCGTGACCGGTGTGTCGCCGGGTGACGAGGTCGCCGCCCTGCTGCCCACGCTCGGCGGGTACGGCGAGTACGCCCTCGCCTCGGCCTGGACCCTCAAACCGGCGAGCGTCGGCTGGGCCGACGCCGCGGCGCTGCCCGCCTCGGCCGAAGCCGCCGTCGGCGTCCTGCGGCAGCTCGGCGTCACCTCCGGCGAGACCCTGCTCGTCCTCGGGGGAGGCGGCTCGGTCGGTGTGATCGCCACCCAACTGGCCGTAGCCCAGGGCCTCACCGTCTTCAGCGCCACCGGCCCGGGCGACGAGCGGTTCGCCAAGGACCTCGGCGCGATCCCGGTCCGCTACGGATCGGCGCTCCTCGCGCAGTTGCGCGCACACGTCGGCAAGGTGGACGCCGTCCTCGACGCCGGCGGCAGGGGCGGCCTCCGCGACGCCGTCGAACTCGCGGGCGGCCCCGAGCGGGTGATCACCCTCGCGGACGAGCGCGCGGCCGACTTCGGCGTCGTCCTCTCCGCGCCCACCCCGGACCGTGCCCCCGACGCGGTCGAACAGACCATGCCCCTGCTCGCTTCCGGGCAACTCCGTCTGCGTGCCCAGCGGTTGCTGCCGATGCGGGACGCCGCGCAGGCGCACGCCCTCCTCGAAGCGGGCACAGCGCACGAAAAGATCGTCCTCACCGTCTGACGGTCTGTCGCAGCGCACTGTCGAGACCAACCACAGGGAGAGCCGGATGGAGAGCCCGATCGAGGTGGTGCGCAGGTTCTGCGCGGCGTGGTCGGACAACGCCGGGGCCGCCGAACTGGCGGCCTTTTTCACCGACGGCGCCGTCTACCACAACATCCCGCTGGAGCCGATCACCGGCCGGGAGGCCATCGCCGACACCATCACCTCGTTCATCCGCCCCGGCCCGCCGGGCATCGAGCACATCGAGTTCCGCGTCCTCGGCATCGCGGCCGACGGACCGATCGTGATGACCGAGCGGGTGGACGTCTTCAAGCTCCCCGGCAAGTCGTTCGAACTGCCGGTCATGGGGACCTTCGAGGTCACCGACGGCAGGATCAGCGCCTGGCGCGACTACTTCGACATGAACCAGTTCACCAGCCGGATGGGATGAGGCCGGAGCTCCTCGGCGCTCCGGCTCACGTCGTCAGTCCGGCTTGGCGGCGAAGAGTTCCAGGTGGGCGCAGGTGGGGCAGCGATAGGCATCGATCTGCCAACGCGGTCGGCCCATCTTCCTGGCATTGCCGAGCGGGCCCCGCTGAAGGGGGCCCGCGATCCACCGCGCGAACCCGCGAGCGCCTTGTCCGGAGTCCTCGACGAAGCCCGGCTCCAGCCCCACCGCACCGCATTGGGTGCACCGTATGTTGTCCATCGCCGGAGTGTAGTGAGCCGCAACGGCTGTGGTCACCAGGGCCGGTCGCCCTCGCCCCAGCCCCTCCCTCTCCCGCCGAAGCTCCCCCCCCCCCGAAGCCCCGCGACGGCCACCGCCCGGGTCAAGTTTCCATAATGATTTTCATTAGAGATAACCCACCCTCTAGTAGTGACAATCATTTCCATCTACGGTCGAGGCGCCCCCGTTCCACAGGACCCCGCCCCCTGTGAGCCCCCAGCGCCTCAAGGAGACCGAGTCGTGCGCACCACCCCCCGCCTGATCGCCGCCACCCTGGCCGCCGGCGTCGTACTGGCCGTCACCAGCGGCTGCTCCACCGCGTCCTCCGCCTCCTCCGACACGGCCGGCACCGCCGACGCCGGTTCGACGACAGCCGGGAAGACCATCAGGGTCGTAGCGGCGGAGAACTTCTGGGGCAGCATCGCCACCCAACTCGGCGGCACCCACGTGCAGGTCAAGAGCATCATCGACAACCCGAACGCCGACCCGCACGACTACGAGCCGACCGCGGCGGACGGCCGACTCGTGGCCGGCGCGCAGTACACGATCGTCAACGGCATCGGCTACGACGCCTGGGCGGACAAGCTGCTGTCCGCCAACCCCGAGAGCGGCCGTACCGATCTGAAGGTCGGCGACCTGGTCGGCATCAAGCCCGGCGGCAACCCGCACCGCTGGTACTCGCCGGACAACGTCCACCAGGTGATCGAGAAGATCACCGCCGACTACAAGAAGCTCGACCCGGCCGACGCCGCCTACTTCGACGCGCGGAAGACGGCCTTCGAGACCAGGACCCTCGCGCCGTACAGCAAGCTCATCGCCGACATCAAGGCGAAGTACGCCAACACCCCCATCGGCGCCTCGGAGTCCATCGTGACCCCGCTCGCCGAGGGCCTGGGACTGAAGATGCTCACGCCCGAGTCCTTCCTGGACGCCATCAGTGAGGGCACCGACCCGACGGCCAGGGACAAGCAGACGATCGACCGGCAGATCAGCCAGAAGCTGATCAAGGTGTACGTCTACAACAGCCAGAACGCGACCCCGGACGTGCAGGCCCAGGTCAAGGCGGCCAAGGCCGAGGGCATACCGGTCGCGACCGTGACCGAGACCCTCACCCCGGCCGGCGCTTCCTTCCAGGCGTGGCAGGTACGGCAGTTGCAGGGCATCGAGAAGGCCCTGGGGCAGGCGACGGGTCGGTGAGTACGGTGAATCCGGCCGCCTCCCGGCCGGGCGGCACGGCCCGGCACCGCGTCCCCGCGCAGCCGGCCGCCGCCGAACTCCCTTCTCCCGTCGTGTCGTTGCGCGGCGCGGGCGTGCGCGTCGGCGGCCGGACCCTGTGGTCGGGGGTCGATCTGGAGGTCGGCGCCGGGGAGTTCGTGGCCGTCCTCGGTCCCAACGGGGTCGGGAAGTCGACCCTGGTCAAGATGCTGCTCGGCATCCTGCCGCCGGCCGCCGGTGCGGTCCGTGTGCTGGGCGAGGCGCCCGGCCGGGCGGGGCACCGGGTCGGCTATCTGCCGCAGCGGCGCAGCTTCGACGCGAGCCTGCGCATCCGTGGCACCGACATCGTGCGGCTCGGCCTCGACGGCGACCGCTGGGGCGTACCGCTGCCGTTGCCCGGCCGGTTCGGTGCCCGGCGGCGGGCGGCCCGGGACCGTGTCGCGGAGTTCGTCGAACTGGTCGGGGCGAGCGCGTACGCGCACCGGCCGATCGGGGAGTGCTCCGGCGGCGAGCAGCAGCGGCTGCTGATCGCCCAGGCACTCGTCCGCGGTCCCGAACTGCTGCTCCTGGACGAGCCGTTGGACAGTCTCGACCTGTCCCATCAGGGCGCGGTCGCCGCGCTGATCGGGCGGATCTGCCGGGAGGCGGGCGTCGGCGTCGTCATGGTCGCGCACGACGTCAACCCGATCCTGCCGTGGCTGGACCGGGTGGTGTACATCGCCGAGGGCGGTGCGGTCGCCGGACGCCCGGAGGAGGTGATCACCACCGAGACGCTCACGCGGCTGTACGGCGTGCCGGTGGAGGTGCTGCGCACCAGCGACGGGCGGCTGGTGGTCGTGGGCCAGCCCGAGGCACCCGCCCGCCACACCGACCGGCACGGCGAGGGAGGCCGTCGTGAACTGGGCTGACACGGGCGCCGGTTGGTCGTGGAATCCGGTGACCGACCTCCAGCAGATCTGGACGTTCCCGTTCATGGTCAACGCCTTCCGGGCCGGTACGGTCGTCGCCGTACTGGCCGCCGTGATGGGCTGGTTCATGGTGCTGCGCCGGCAGAGCTTCGCCGGACACACCCTGGCCGTGGTCAGCTTTCCCGGCGCGGCCTGCGCGACCCTGCTGGGCATCGGCGCGGGCTTCGGCTACTTCGCGTTCTGTGTCGGCGGCGCCCTGGTGATCGCCGCGATCCCGCGCGCCGGAGCGGGCGGCGGCGGTCAGGAGTCGGCGCTGACCGGCACCGTCCAGGCGTTCCTGCTGGCCTGCGGATTCCTCTTCGTCGCCCTCTACAAAGGGTTCCTCGGCGGGGTCAACTCCCTGTTGTTCGGCAGCTTCCTGGGCATCACGGCCGTCCAGGTGACCGTGCTGACGGTCGTGGCGGTCCTGGCGCTCGGCGCGCTGGCGGTCATCGGGCGACCGCTGCTGTTCGCCTCCGTCGACGAGGACGTCGCCACCGGACGCGGGGTGCCGGTACGCGCCCTGTCCGTGGCCTTCCTCGTCCTGCTCGGCGCGGCGACCGCCGAGGCCAGCCAGATCACCGGCACGCTCCTGGTCTTCGCTCTGCTGGTGATGCCCGCCGCGACCGCGCAACAGCTCACCGCACGGCCCGCGTCGAGCCTGGCGCTCTCGGTGGTGATCGCGATCGCGGTGACCTGGACCGGGCTGATCGCCGCCTACTACTCGCCGTACCCGATCGGTTTCTACGTGACGACCTTCGCCTTCGCCGGCTACGTCCTGGCCCGCACGGGCCGCACCCTCACCAAGCGGACGGTGGGAGCGGGTGCCGTCGCATGAGCGCCTTCACGCACCCGTACTTCACGCACGCCCTGCTGGCCGGCACGGCGATCGCCCTGGCGGCCGGTCTTGTCGGGTACTTCCTGGTGCTGCGCGCCCAGGTGTTCACCGGCGACGCGCTCAGTCACGTCGCGTTCACCGGGGCGCTCGCGGCCCTCGCGCTCGGCTACGACCTGCGGCTGGGGCTGTTCGCGGCGACCGTGCTGCTCGCCGTGGTGCTCGGCGCGCTGGGCCGCCGCAGCCGCGCCGACGACATCGTCATCGGCAGCCTCTTCTCCTGGATCCTGGGCCTGGGCGTCTTCTTCCTCACCCTCTACACCACGTCCCGCAACACCGGGAACGGCACCGCAGGCGTCAACGTCCTCTTCGGCTCGATCTTCGGCCTCTCCGCCGGGCAGGCACACGTGGCGGCCGTCGTCGCGGGCGTCATCTGCGCCGCCGTGCTCGCGGTCGCCCGCCCGCTGCTCTTCGCCTCCGTCGACGAGGCGGTGGCGACGGCCCGCCGGGTGCCGGTACGACTGCTCGGCCTCGCCTTCCTGGTCCTGGTCGGCGCCTGCGCGGCCGAGGCCACCCAGGCGGTCGGCTCACTGCTGCTGCTGGGCCTGCTCGCCGCCCCCGCCGGCGCGGCCCAGCGGCTCACCGACCGGCCGTATCACGCCCTCGCCCTGTCCGCGGGCCTTGCGGTCGCGGAGATGTGGGCGGGCCTCGCCCTGAGCTACTACGTCCCCCAACTGCCGCCCAGCTTCGCCATCATGGCCGTCGCCACGGCCGTCTACGCGACAGCAGTCGCCGTCGTACGGCGGCCCCGCACCCGCACCGGCCTCGTGGCGGCGTGATGGCCGGACAGGCCGACGACCTCGCCCTCATCGGACGCCGCACCACCCAACGCGCCGGTGTCGTAAGGGCGTTGATCGACCACGGCGGCTTCGTCGGCGCCCGCGCCCTGCACGGCATCCTGGAGGCCCAGGGTGTGCGCGTGGGCCTCAACACCGTCTACCGCACCCTGGCCGCCCTGGTGGACGCCGGCCGCGCCGACGTCGTACGCGACCGGGGCGGTGAACGCCTGTTCCGCCACCGCCCGTTCCCCGAGCACCAGCACTATCTGCTGTGCCGCGCCTGCGGGTTGAGCACCCCGGTCGACTCCGAGGCGGTCGAGACCTGGGCCGAGCGGGTGGCCGAAGCCTCCGGTTTCGCGGAGGTCGAGCACACCGTCGAACTCACCGGACTCTGTCCGCGCTGCCGGTCCGGCCGGTCCAGCCCATCCAGTTAGTAATGGTATCCATTTTCATATAGCGTTTCCCGTGACTCGCACCCCGCGACCCACCGACCAGGAGGATCCCCATGGCCGTCCCCAAACGGAAGATGTCCCGCAGCAACACCCGCCACCGCCGCGCCCAGTGGAAGGCGACCACCCCGACACTCGTCCCGATCACCATCGACGGCGTCCCGTACCTGGTCCCCCAACGACTGGCCAAGGCGTACGAACGCGGGCTGCTGCGCCCCGAGGGCTGACCCGTCCGTAAGGGATTGCCAAAGAGTCGGCCCGCGGGCGGTTGTGGTCCGTGGTTGTGGACATCTGACTGCACCGGGGCGCGGGAGGCCGGCTCCAGCGGGGAGGGGATTCTTTGGCGGTGGGGCTTCGACGGGACGCGGCCGGGACCGCGGTCTTCCTCGTCCTGATGATCGACTCGGTGGTCAACGGGCTCTTCGTTCCGCTGTCCATGCTCTATCTGTCGGCCAGTTCGGGTGCGTCGCTGGTCAACGTGGGGGCCCTGCTGAGCCTGGCCGGGCTGGTGTCGCTTCCCGTGCCGTTGTGGGTCGGGAGGCTCGTCGACCGGCACGGGCCCAAGCCGGTCGTGCTGGTGGCGCAGTTGCTGCAGGCGGCGGGCCTTCTCGGGTACCTCGTGGTGCGCGACGGCGGGGGGATCCTCCTGGCCGCGACCGTCGCGTCGCTGGGGCAACGGGCCTTCTGGTCCTCCGCCTTCACCCTCGTCAGCAATCTGTCCGACCGTGATCCCGGCGGGCATTCCCGCGAGCGGTGGTTCGGCGTCATCGGCTCGTTGCGGGCAGTGGGCTACGGACTCGGGGCCGTGGTCGCGGGAGTCGCCCTGTCGGTGAAGTCGGACCTGGTGTACCGAGGGTCGATCGGCGCCTGCGCCTTCCTGCTGCTGGTGGCCGCCGTGCTGCTCGAACGGGGAGTTCCACGGAGCGTGACTCTCCAGGAGAAACCGGCGAACGAGGAGGCGGGCAGCCGTGGTTACCGGGTGCTGTAGGCCGATCGTCCCTATCTGGCGCTCGTCGGACTGAACACGGTGTTCGCGCTCTGCAACGTCATGCTCAGCATCGCCTTCCCGCCGTTCGTCGACCGCCAACTGCCCGCCGTCACCTGGGTGGTCGGCCCGCTGCTGGCAATGAACACCGTGGTCCAGGCCGTGCTTCAGACGTCGGTCGTCCGTCTGATACGGCCGCTGTCCCGGCCCGTGTCCCTGTGCCTGGCCGGAGTCCTCTGGGCGTCATGGGCGGGCCTGACCGCCGGCCCGCTCTGGCTGCCCCGGGTCTTGTGGGTCCCCTGTCTCACCGTGGCCGTACTCTGCTACTCCGCCGCTCAGCTCGTGCACTCTCCCGTGTCGAACGCGCTGTCCGCCGATGCCGCGCCCGCCGACATCCGCGGGCGCTACATCGCCGTATTCCAGTACTCGTTCGCGATCGCCACGGTCGTGGCACCGCTGCTGTTCTCGGTGCTGTTCGACCTTTCGGGCGCGGCTCCGTGGGCTGTCCTGGCGACGCTCGCCCTGCTGACGGTTCCGGGCATGCTGGCGCTCGCGCCGCGGCTGCCGCGGGCCGCGCGGGTGACGGGCGGGGCCGTACGGAGCGCTGCTCGGCGGCGTGGGGGAACTTCCTGACCTGCGCGGGCTTGAGGACGGCGACTGTGTTCGCGTCGGCCTCGACCCCGTCGGGGCTCAGCTTCGGCGGTCGTCCCCCGGCCCGCTCGCCACGGGCTTCGTCGCGCGGACGATCGCCGAGTGCATGCCGTCCGCGACCGGGTGGGTCGGGGTGATGTCGACGTCGGTGAAGCCGGCGGCTTCGAGGCCGGTGCGGTACTCGGTGAAGGAGAGCGCGCCCGCGATGCAGCCGACGTAGTCGCCGCGTTCGGCGCGCTGGGCGGGGGTGAGGGTGTCGTCGGCGACGACGTCCGAGACGCCGATACGGCCGCCGGGGCGCAGGACGCGGAAGGTCTCGGCGAAGACGGCGGGCTTGTCGACGGACAGGTTGATCACGCAGTTGGAGATGACCAGGTCGATCGTGTTCGCGGGCAGGGGGACGGCCTCGATGGTGCCCTTGAGGAACTCAACGTTCGTGGCGCCCGTCCGCTCCGCGTTGCCGATGGCGAGGGCGAGCATCTCCTCGGTCATGTCCAGCCCGTACGCCTTGCCGGTCGGGCCGACGCGGCGGGCGGAGAGCAGGACGTCGATTCCGCCGCCGGAACCGAGGTCCAACACCCGTTCGCCCGCGCGGAGTTCGGCTACGGCGGTGGGGTTGCCGCAGCCGAGGGAGGCGGCGACCGCTTCGGCGGGGAGGGCGTCGCGGTCGGCGGTGGGGTAGAGGGCGGAGCCGAAGTTGTCGTCGGTCTCGACGGGCTCGGGACCGCAGCAGGCCGTGCCGCCCTCGGTGACCTTGAGGGCCGAGGCGGCGTAGCGCTTGCGGACGGTTTCGCGCAGGTCGGTGGAGTGTTCGTCGCTCATTGGGTCGCTCCCGGGCGAGGTGGGTGGGGTGGGCCAGCCTGTATTGATGTTCGTTGATACAAGCTTGCGCCTTGTATCGAAAGACGTCAACATAGAGGCATGTCGAAACAAGAGCTCGGGGTCCTTGAAGTGATCGGTGAGGCGACCGGTCAGGACGCCGCGTGCTGCCCGGGCCTGGCCGCCGCGCCGCTGGACGACGAGCGCGCCGCGGAACTGGCCAGGGTTTTCAAGGCACTTGGCGATCCCGTACGTCTGCGGCTGCTGTCGATGATCGCCTCGCGGGAGGGCGGCGAGGTCTGCGTGTGCGAGATGACACCGGCCTTCGACCTGTCCCAGCCGACGATCTCCCACCACCTCAAGCTCCTGCGCCAGGCCGGCCTCATCGACTGCGAACGCCGTGGAACGTGGGTGTACTACTGGGCGCTGCCCGGCGTCCTGGACCGGCTCGCGACGTTTCTGACGACGGCGCGGACTGCCGAAGTCGGGCAGGCATGACCGCGTCCCTCGGCCGCCGTGTCGCCGCCGAGGCGATCGGGACCGGACTGCTGGTGACGGTCGTCGTGGGCTCCGGCATCCAGGCGACGGAACTGTCGCACGACGTCGGCGTACAACTGCTGGCCAACTCGCTCGCCACCGTCCTCGGCCTGGGCGTACTGATCACGCTGCTCGGGCCGGTCTCCGGAGCGCACTTCAACCCCGTTGTCACCCTGGCCACGTGGGTCGTCGGCCGTCGGGACGGCACCGGGCCGCGGCTGCGCGAGGTCGCCGCGTACGTTCCGGCGCAGGTCGGCGGGGCGGTCGCGGGGGCGGTGCTGGCGGACGCCATGTTCGCCGAGCCCTTGGTGCGGTTCTCCGGCCACGACCGGTTCGCCGGTCATCTGTGGCTGGGGGAGGTCGTCGCCACGGGCGGGCTGATCCTCCTCGTCCTCGGCCTGGAACGGGTCGGCCGCGCCTCCCTGGCCCCGGCAGCCGTGGCCTCCTACATCGGGGCCGCCTACTGGTTCACCTCCTCGACCTCCTTCGCGAACCCCGCGGTCACCGTCGGCCGCGCCTTCACCGACACCTTCGCCGGGATCGCGCCGGGTTCGGTCGCACCGTTCGTCGGGGCCCAACTGGTGGGCGCCGTGGTCGGGTTGGCCGCCGTGGCTGTCGTATGCGAGCGTCCCGTCCGTACGACGGACGCGGTCGTCCCGCACAGCGATCCCGAACCCGAACTCGCCCCCTCCTGACCGCTTCTGCCCCCTCCCCGCCCGCAAGGACACCGCCATGACCACGAGTTCCACCGCCCCAACGCCGTCCGTGCTGTTCGTCTGCGTCCACAACGCCGGCCGTTCCCAGATGGGCGCGGCCTTCCTCACCCACCTCGCCGGTGACCGGGTCGAGGTCCGGTCGGCGGGCTCGGCCCCCGCCGACGCGGTCAACCCGGCGGTGGTGGCGGCCATGGCGGAGGTGGGGATCGATGTCTCCGCCGAGACGCCGAAGGTGCTCACCGTCGAGGCCGTACGGTCCTCGGACGTCGTGATCACGATGGGCTGCGGGGACGCCTGCCCCGTCTTCCCCGGCAAGCGGTACCTGGACTGGCAGCTCGACGACCCGGCGGGCCAGGGGGTCGACGCCGTACGGCCCGTCCGCGAGGAGATCGAGCGGCGGGTGCGCGGTCTGCTGGCCGAACTCGGAGTCGCCGTATGACCCTTCTCGTCGCCGCCGTCATCGTCCACGACCGGGCCGAGGGCCGGGTCGTCCTCATCCAGCGGGGTGAGCGGGCCAAGTTCGGCCGCGGCATGTGGGACCTCCCCGTCGGCAAGAACGAACCCGGCGAGCCCGTCACCGAGACCGCCGTGCGCGAGCTGTACGAGGAGACCGGGCTCGTCGTGGCGCCGGAGTCCCTGAAGGTCGTGCACCTCATCCACGCCGCCCGCGGAGTGGACGCACCGCACGGCTTCCTCACCGTCGTCTTCGCCGCCGACAAGTGGACCGGCGATCCCGAGAACCGCGAACCCCTCAAGCACGCCCAGGTCCGCTGGGTCCAGGTCGACGCCGTACCCGAGGAGTTCGTACGGGGAAACGGGCAGGCCCTACGGCAGTACCTGGACGGTGTCGAGCCGCAGGTGTCGCCGTACGGGTGGGAGTAGGCGGAGCCCCGCGTTACCTCTCAGGTGTGAACCGGGCCCGCTCCGTCGTGGCTGAAAGCGGCAGGTGGCCGCGGTCACCAAGTCCCTTCAGGACAAGGGGCTTTCGGCCGCCGCGGTGTCCGACCGGGTACGTGACCCGCCCGGGTTGTTCGGTGCCGCGGATCTCGCGATGCGCGTCGGTGTGCTGGTCCTGGCGCTCGGCGCCCTCGCGCTCGGTGCGGTCCGGGCGGCGGACAGCGCGCGGGCCCGGATCGGCCAGTTCGCGATCCTGCGGATCCTCGGGTCCGGGCGGCCCGAACAGCGCGGGATCCTGCTGGGAGAAGCCGTGCTCTCGGGTGGGTTGGCGGGGGTGGTGGGCGCGATCGTCGGCACGGTCGCGTCGGCGGCGCTGGCCGGGCCGTTGAGTGACGTACTCGGCCTGCCCATCTCCGTCACCGACGCACTACCCGGGCCGACTTGGGCCGCCGGGGCGTTGCTGCTGCCCGCCGCCGGACTGGCCGCCGGCACTCTCTTCGGCAGCCGCGAGGTCCTCCGCCGGGACCCTTGTCTCACGGCACGGGCCCACAGTTGACTCCTGCTCGGTTCTCCGTCTCGGCTGGGGCGGGTTGACGCGGAGCCGACAGCGGAAGGGTGACCATGGCACGGACCGAGTACTACGACGACCCGGGCGCACCGGAGCCGAACAGCCTGGTGGTCGCCGCGTCCGCCGTGGTCACGGACGACGAAGGGCGCGTGCTGCTCCAGCGCCGTCGGGACAACGGTCTCTGGGCGCTGCCGGGTGGTGGCATGGAGATGACCGACTCACTTCCGGGGACCGCGGTCCGCGAGGTGAGGGAGGAGACCGGTCTGGACGTGGAGATCACCGGGCTCGTGGGCACGTACACCGACCCCCGCCACGTGATCGCCTATTCGGACGGTGAGGTGCGCAGGCAGTTCAACGTCTGCTTCACCGCCCGCGCGGTCGGCGGCCGGCTCGCGATCTCGGACGAATCCACGGAACTGCGATTCGTCCAGCCGGAAGAGATCGATCGACTACCGATGCACCACACGCAGCGGCTCCGGATCCGGCACTTCCTGGAGCACCGCGCCGAGCCCTACCTCGGCTGACCCTCACGTTGTGGCTCTACAACGCCGACCTCACCGCCCGCAGCACCGCCTCCGCCATCCCCCGCTCTCCCCGGGCATTCGGATGCACCGGAGCCGCCGGATTCTCCGGTACGAGCGGTTCGATCCAGCGGGTGGCCTTCGCCGTGCAGGCGTTGTGGTCGGTGGACGGGGTGTACGTGTCGACGTAGCCGACCCCCGCCTCCGAAGCCCGTTGGCGCAGTGCGGTGTTGAGGTGTTGCTCCTTCTCGCGGAGGTAGGTCACGTCGCCCGGGGCGAGGGACATTCCGCGGCCGCAGCCGGCGCTGTCGGTCGGGAGGATCGCCGGGTAGGAGACGACGTAGACGCGGGCCTCGGGGGCGCGGCGTTTTACCTCGGTGAGGATTCGGGTGAGCCGGTCGCCCGCCGTGGCGATCTTCTTTTCTACGGCGTCGGTGACGGAGCCGGAGTCCGCCTCGCGTGCGCAGGGTGCGTCCTCGGTGAAGTACTTGCCGCTGCCCGTGAGTTGGTACAGGGCGCCCATCGCGACGCACCGTTTGATCATCGAGCTGAAGCCGATGTCGTTGCCGCCGATGCCGACCGTGACCAGGCGGGTGTCCGAGGAAAGTGCCCTGAGCTGGGGCGGGTTGGTGCCATTGTCGGTGTGCTGGGAGCCCGTGAGGTCGGCCGTCGTGGCGCCGCTGCAACTCACGTCGCGGAACTTGGCGCCTTTCAGGCCGAGTTCGGCGGCCACGAGGGCGGGGTAGTTGCCGGCGGAGCGGTCGCAGCCGGCGGGGGTGCCGGTGGGGTCGGTGATGCCGGGGCCTGCCGTGTAGGAGTCGCCGAGGGCGACGTAGGGGCCCTTGGACGTGGTGGAGTAGGTGACGCCGGTGTGGTTGTCGTCGCCGTCGCGGTTGACCAGGACCACGGTGAGCAGCGTGCCGCAGGCGAGGAGCCCGGCCACCCCGGCCCGCACTGAGGTTTTCATCGAAGTGCCCTCTCTTGCCGTCTCCGGCTGGTGAGTTGTGGACTGTGGACGTCCGCGGGCCCGGCGACGGGCGGGGGGGAGTGCCCCGTCGCCGGGCCCGGGACAGGGGGTGTCGTGTGGATCACCGCGGATCAGGCCGCGGCGCCTGGTGCGGTGCATCGCAGCGCGGAGCATCACCCGCGTACTGGGCGTACTCGGGTTGTGCGACAACGCGGCGAGGTGCCTTGCCAGGCGTCGCGGACCCGAGGTGATCCACCCGACACCCCCTGGCGCCCGATCCCCGTCCCCACGGGATCCGGGCGCCGCGGGGCCGCCTCCGCTCTCGGCGGCCCCGGTCTGAGGGGTCCTTAGGGGACCGGGGTGAGGTGCGGGGTCGGGGTGTCGGCGACCGGGTCCGGGATCTTGCGGCTCAGGGCCTCGCCCTCGACGTCCATGCGGGGGAGGATCCGGTCGAGCCAACTCGGCAGGTACCAGGCCTTGTTGCCGAGCAAGGACAGGACCGCCGGCACGATCGCCATCCGGACCACGAACGCGTCGAACAGGACCGCGATGGCCAGCCCGAAGCCGATCATCTTGATCATCGAGGCGCCCGCGCCGATGAAGCCCGAGAACACCGCCATCATGATCAGCGCGGCGGCCACGACCACCCGGGCGCTGTGCCGGAATCCCGACACCACCGCCTGGCCGGGGCCGTCCCCGTGGACGTACGCCTCGCGCATCCGGGAGACCAGGAACACCTCGTAGTCCATGGCGAGTCCGAAGACGATGCCCACCAGGAAGATCGGCATCAGGCTCATGATCGGGCCGGTCTGGTCGACGCCCAGCCAGGAGGCCAGGTGCCCTTCCTGGAAGACCGCGACCACCGCGCCGAGCGCCGCGAGGACCGAGAGGAGGAAGCCGAGGGCCGCCTTGAGCGGTACGAGCAGCGAGCGGAAGACCAGGAGCAGCAGCACGATCGCCAGGCCCACCACCAGTGCCAGGTACGGGATCAGCGCGTCCTGGACCTTCTGCGCCACGTCGATGTTCAGCGCGGTCGTCCCGGTGACCTCGAAGCTCGCACCCGAGGCCTGGGACTCGATCCCCGACCGTTCGTCGCGGATCGTCTGGACGAGCTGCTTGGTCTTCTCGTCGGTGGGGCTGGTGGCGGGGGTCGCGGAGAACACCGCTGTGTCGCCCGCCGAGTTGAAGCGGGTCGGGGAGACGGAGACCACTCCGTCCGTGGCGGCTATCTCCTTCGAGATCGTCGCTACGGCGGTCTTCGCGTCGCCCGCCTTCTTCGCGTCCACGACGATGGTCAGCGGGCCGTTGAAGCCGGGGCCGAAGCCTTCGGCGAGGTCGTCGTAGGCGCGGCGTTCGGTGGTGGCGGTGGATTTCGCCTCGTCGCCGGGCATGCCGAGCTGGAGGTTGAGGGCGGGGAGGGCCATCGCGCCGAGGCCCACGACGCCGAGCAGCAGGACGGGGATCGGGCGGCGTACGACGATCCGGGCCCAGCGGCTGCCGCCGTTCTCGCCGTTGCCGCGCTTGGGCTTCTTCTTGCGGTCGCGGCGGGAGAGTACGGCGTTCGGCCAGAAGCCGAGGACCGCGGGGACCAGGGTGAGGCAGATCAGGACGGAGAGGAGGACCGCGCCGGCCGCCGCCAGGCCCATCTTCGTCAGCATCGGGATGCCGACCACCGACAAACCGGCTAGAGCGATGACAACGGTCAGGCCGGCGAACACAACTGCCGAACCCGCCGTCCCGGCCGCGAGTCCGGCCGCTTCGCGAGGCGCGTGCCCCTTCGCCCGCTCCTCGCGGTAGCGCGATACGACGAACAGCGCGTAGTCGATTCCGCAGGCGAGGCCGAGCATCGTGGCGAGGGTGCCGGTGGTCTCGGAGAGGCCGAAGGTGCTGCCCAGGGCGAGGACCCCGGACATGCTGATGGCGACGCCGATGATCGCGGTCAGGAGGGGCAGACCGGCCGCGGCCAGTGAACCGAAGGTGATCAGCAGGACCACGGCCGCTATCGCGATACCGATCGCCTCGGCGCTGCCGCCCGCCGCGGGCTGGGTGGCGAGCGCGTCGCCGCCGACCTCGACGGTCAGGCCCGCGTCCCGGGCCGTGTCGATGGCCCGCTCCAGATGGGTTTTGGCGGAGTCGGTGAGGTCGTCGGCCTTCACCTTGAAGGTGACCGTGGAGTACGCCGTGGAAGCGTCCTTGCTGACCGCCTTCGCGGTGAACGGGTCGACGGCGGAGGCGACTTGGGAACCGTCGGCCGCCTCGGTCACCAGCTTCTCGATCGCCGCCTTGTTCTCGGTGGCGGTGACCTTCTCGCCGTTCGGGGCGACGAAGACGATCCGCGCGCTCGCGCCGTCCGCCGCCGTGCCCGGGAAGCGCTGCTCCAGCAGGTCGAAGGCCTTCTGCGACTCGATGCCGGGCATCGTGAAGCCGTCGTCGGGGGCGGCGGGGGCCTTGGTGGCGGCGAATCCGACGGCGCCGAGGACCGCCACCCACAGGAGGGTGACGAACCAGCGCCACCGGAAGGCCGCACGGCCCAAGTGATAGAGGAGAGTAGCCATGGCTGGGGAAGGCCTCCACGTCGGCGGTCGGTCGAGATCGTGGTCTCAACCCTTCCGCCGACGGCTCTCCGTCACGAGGGAGTGCCCTCCCGAATGGATGGTGTAGCCCGCTACACCATCCGGAAGCGGGTCAGCCCACGTTCAGTTCCGTCAGCCGGCCCAACGGGAGCGTGTGGTGGGTCTGCAGGACCTTCGCGCGTAGATACCGGACGTTGTGGGGCGTGGTGAACACACCGGTCGGCACCCGGTCGTGCACGTCGATGCCGAGGCCGCGCAACTGGTCGGCCTTGTCAGGGTTGTTGGAGAGCAGGTCCAGGGACGTGACCCCCAGGGCCTGGAGCATCTGGGCGGCGGCCGTGTAGTCGCGGGCGTCCTCGGGGAGGCCGAGCGCGGTGTTGGCGGCGTAGGTGTCGAGGCCCTGGTCCTGGAGGGCGTACGCGTCGAGCTTGTTGTAGAGGCCGATGCCCCGGCCCTCCTGGCGCAGGTAGAGCAGGACGCCTCCGCGGTCGGCGATGCGCTCGACGGCCTCGCGCAGCTGGGGTCCGCAGTCGCAGCGGGCGGAGCCGAAGACGTCTCCGGTCAGGCACTCGGAGTGCAGCCGGACCAGCGGGGTGGTGCCGGGGGCCGGATCGCCGAGGACGACGGCGAGATGTTCCTGGCCGTCGGTGAGGCCGTGGAAGGTGACGAGTTCGGCGTCGACGCTGTAGCCGTCCTGGAAGCGCAGCGGTACCCGGACACGGGCACGCGGGGTGGCGGCGGGGAAGTCGGGCATGCGGGTCTCCGAGTCCGAAGGGTGTCGTAGCGATGTGCTTCAAAACTGAAGCACATCCACGATCACGGACCCTACCTCATGCTTGAAATTTGAAGCAACAGATTTGTGTGACGGCTCACGAACACTGGGGTGAGGAGCGGCGGCGCCACGGCACGTCCTCCGGGGTCTCCAGCGCCCGCACGATGCCCGTACTGATCTCCTCCAGCTGCCCCACCTGCTCCGGAGTGAGATGTTCGAAGATCGCGGCCCGGACGGTCTCGACATGCCCCGGCGCCGAACGCTCCAGCACGGCCATCCCCTCGTCGGTCAGGATCGCGGTACTGCCCCGCTTGTCCGACGGACACCCCTCCCGCCGCACCAGCCCGTCCTTCTCCAGCCGGGTCACGGCGTACGTCAGCCGGCTCCGGGTGATCTTCGCCTTCTCGGCGAGGTCGGTCATCCGCAGCCGGTGGTCCGGTACGTCGGAGAGGTTGGCCAGGATGGAGTAGTACAGGTGGGGCATGCCGGCCTCCTGCTGGAGCTGCCGGTCGATCGCGTCCTCCAGGAGGTGCATCGCGGCGATGTAGGCGCGCCAGGCGCGCTGCTCCTCTGTGGTGAGCCAGCGAGTCGTCATGCCCCCAGTGTAGGTTTGTTTCAAACTTGAACCAAGCCCCGCCGTTCCACCAAGCCCCGCCGTTCCACCAAGCCCCGCCGGTCTCCAGGAGAGAGCGCGTCGATGTCCCTGCCCCACGTCCTGCTGTCCGCCGCCGTCTCCCTCGACGGCTACCTCGACGACACCGGCCCCGACCGGCTGCTCCTCTCCAGCCCCGCCGACTTCGACCGCGTCGACGAGGTCCGTGCGTCCGTCGACGCGATCCTCATCGGCGCCGGCACGATCCGCGCGGACAACCCGCGCCTGCTGGTGAACTCCCCGGAGCGCCGCGCGGCCCGCATCGCCGCAGGCAAGCCGGAGTACCCCCTCAAGGTCACGGTCAGCGGCTCCGGCGACCTCGACCCGAGCGCCAACTTCTGGCACACGGGCGGCGACAAACTCGTCTTCACGACGGACAAGGGCGCGGAGCGAGCCCGCCAACTCGGCCTCGCCGCCGACGTGTTCGCCCTCGGCCCCGAACTCGACTGGCGCCGCCTCCTTGAACACCTGCACGCGGTAAGGGGAGTTGACCGCCTGATGGTCGAGGGCGGCGGCACGATCCACACCCAGCTCCTCCAGCAGGGCCTGGCCGACGAACTCCAACTCGTCCTGTCCCCCCTCTTCGTGGGCACCCCGGACGCCCCCCGCCTCTTCGGCCCGGGCACGTACCAGTCGGGCCGCCTGCGCCTGCTGGAGACCCGCCCCATCGAGGACGTCGTCCTCATGCGCTACGAACCCACCGCCCCCGGCACCGGCGACCTCCCCTCCGCCGCCGACCACCACTGGCTCGCCCTCGCCTGCGACCTGGCCGCCGACTGCCCGCCCTCGGAGACGGCGTTCAGCGTCGGCGCGGTGGTGGTCGGGGCGGACGGCACTGAGCTGTCCCGGGGCCACTCCCGCGAGGCCGGCGACCTGGTGGTCCACGCGGAGGAGGCGGCCCTCGCCAAGCTGCACCCGGCGGACCCCCGCCTCCCCACCGCCACGGTCTACACCAGCCTCGAACCCTGCACCCACCGCGCCTCCCGCCCCAAGCCCTGCGCCCGCCTGATCCTCGACGCGGGCGTACGACGCGTGGTGACGGCCTGGCGCGAGCCCGACACGTTCGTCACGGGCGCCGACGGCAGCGGGGCGCTGGCCGAGCAGGGGGTCTCCGTGGTCGTACTCCCGGAGTACGAGGAGCGGGCGAAGGCACCGAACGGGCATCTGCTGGGCTGAGCCGACACCCCCTACCCTCCGCGCCCCGCTCCGGCTCCGGTGCTCACGGGACCAGGACGATCCGGCCGCGCAGACCGCCCCGGGCCAGGCGGGCGTGGGCCTCGGCTGCCTGCGCCAGCGGATACACCTCGGCCACGCGCGGAGTCAGCACGCCGACCTCGGCGAGTGCGGAGAGATACGCGAGCCGGGGCGCGTCGGGACCGGCGGCGGTGTGGCGCACCACCACGCCCCGCTCCGGCGCCGGCAGCACGTCCAGCCGTACGCTCACGTAGACCCCGCCGTCCCGGACGGCCGCCATCGCGGGTGCGCCCAGCGCCGCCGCGTCGAGCACGCCGTCCACACCCTCCGGCACCAACCGCCGTACCGCCGCGCCCGGTTCCTCGTCGCGGGACACGAACCAGGTGGCGCCCCGGCCGCGCAGATACTCCTCGTCCTCGGGCCGTCCCTGCGCGACGATCCGCACGCCCCGCGTCCGGGCCAGCTCCACGGCGTAACCGCCGACGGCCCCGGCGGCACCGGTGATCAGCAAGGTGTCGCGGGGGCGCAGCGGGAGGTGGTCCAGGGCCAGCGAGGCGGTCGTCGCGTTGAGCGGGATCGTCGCCGCGAGCGTCGGGTCCATGCCCTCGGGGGCGGGGGCGAGGGAGTTGAGGTCGGTCACGAGGTATTCGGCCTGGGCCTTCGTGGGGCGCAGTACGGGGGCGTCGAACACGATCACCGGTGTGCCGACCGCAAGGAGCACACCCGGGCCGACGGCGTCGATGGTCCCGGCGGCGTCCAGCCCGAGACCGGTGTGGTCGACCTCCGGCATCGGCCCGAAGTACCCGGCCCACACCGCGGAGTCGGCGGGATTGAGCGCGGCGGCGGCGACCTTGACGCGGACCTCCAGAGGACCCGGTTCGGGCAGCGGTACCTCCAGGACCTCGACGACCTCGGGTCCCCCGGTCTTCCTGACGACTGCTGCGCGCATGATATTCGCTCTTCCGTTTGCGAAATAGAACTACTCAAACGGTAGGCGCGTCGCGATCGATACGTAAGAAGGCACTTTCAAGTGCGTTACACCCCCGCGTCGTAGCGGGCCCGCGCCTCGTCGACCTCGCCGGTCTTCTCGGCGGCCCAGTCGCGCACCTGGGAGATCAGGCCGTACAGGCCCTGTCCGAGCGGGGTCAGTTCGTAGTCGACGCGCACCGGCACGGACGGTGTGACCGTCCGCCGCACCATGCCGTCGCGCTCCAGCATGCGCAGGGTCTGGGTGAGCATCTTCTGGCTGACGCCCGGGATTTCGCGGCTGATGTGGTTGTACCGCATCGCGTCGCCGTGGGACCCGAGGGTGCAGATCGCCAGGCTGACCCACCGGTTGCTGATCGTCGAGAGCAGGGCCACCGCGGGGCAGTCGCGCAGGTACGCCTCGTACGCCTTCGTGGTCATCGTCGCTCCAGTCCCTCCCGTCAGGGAGTAACGCACTCAGAAGTGCCTACTTACCAATCGATCGTAACTCACCTAGAATACGGAGAGTTGGCGTTCGCAAATTCAAGGGCATCCATCCCGGGCGGACGACCGATCGGCCCATCAGATCCTGCGGTCCGCCGTCCGCCGGGTCACGCTCACAGGGAACCGGTGCGGACAACGGCGGAGGTAGGGCACATGAGGGCAGTGGCGGTGCTGGGCGCGTCCGTGGCCGTAGGGCTTCTCGCCTCGTGCGGGGCGGCGGACACCAGTACGCGGACCATGGCACGGGCACTGCCCGCCGGCGCGGCGTTCACACACCCCGGAGTGCTGGTCAGCAAGGCGCAGCTGGACGCCGTACGGAAGAACGTGGCGGCCGGGAAGCAGCCCTGGCTGAAGGCGTACTTCGGGATGCGGGACAGCAAGTACGGGTCGTACAAGTACACGGCGAAGCCCTACGCCGACGTCGACTGCCCCTGGAACGGCAAGGCCGCGCACGGATGTGTCGAGGAGCGCGAGGACGCGATCGCGGCGTACACGCAGGCGCTGCTGTTCAGCATCACGGGCAAGGAGCACCACGCGCTCAAGGCGCGGGAGATCATGGACGACTGGTCGGCCAGGATGAAGGAGCACACCTCCGAGGACGCGGGGCTGCAGACCGCGTGGGCGGGGTCGACCTGGGCGCGGGCGGCGGAGATCGTGCGCTACGCGCCGGGGGCCGGGTGGCCGGCGGACCGGGTGCGGCGGTTCGCGACCATGCTGCGCACCGCCTATCAGCCCGAGGTGACGAAGGACCTGCCGGACTACAACGGCAACTGGGACCTCGCGATGACCGACGCGGCGATCGGTATCGCCGTCTTCCTCGACGACCACAAGGCCTTCGACGCGGCCGTCGCCCGCTTCCGCGACCGCGTGCCCGCCTACTTCTACCTGGAGAAGGACGGCAAGGTGCCGCTCACCCCGGCCCGCTCCACCGTCTCCACCCCGCAGAAACTCACGACGTACTGGTTCAAGCAGACCACCTTCAAGGACGGCATCGCCCAGGAGACCTGCCGCAACTTCAAGCACGTCGGGTACTCCCTCGCCGCCACCGGGCACATCGCCGAGACCGCCTGGCACCAGGGCGTCGACCTCTACGACGGCGTCAAGGACCGGCTCCGGGCAGCCCTCGAATTCCACTCCCGCTACCAGCTCGGCGAGGCCGCGCCCGCCTGGCTCTGCGGCGGCAGGGTCGACCGGAACATGGGGCCCGACCTGGAGGTTCCGCTCAACCACCTGGAGGACCGGCTCGGCATGAAGCTGCCCGCCGCGCACCACCTCGCCGAGACCACCCGGCCGGCCGGCAGCGACGACCTCTTCGTCTCCTGGGAGACCCTCACGCACGCCGGTAACCCCGCCGACTGAAACGTGTGTGACATCGGACCCCGCGGATGGCGTATAGTTGGGAACACAACGGCGCGGGGTGGAGCAGCTCGGTAGCTCGCTGGGCTCATAACCCAGAGGTCGCAGGTTCAAATCCTGTCCCCGCTACTAAGGCCAAGGGCCGGAATCCGGAAAACGGATTCCGGCCCTTGGTGTTTCTCCCGCCCGGTCGGCCCACCCCGCTCGCCGCCCGCCCGCGGCCAGGAAAAACTGGACGTGTGGAGGCGGAGGGTCCGTATGTGCGAGCCGGCGGGCGGCTGCCCGGCGATCCCGTGCCCGACCCCGGCCTCGGCCCCGACGAGGGACGGCGGACCGCCCGTGTCCTCACCCTCGTCCGCCGGCTGCCCGCGCTGCTGCTGATCGTCGGCGCCTGCTACGACTACCTCACCCCGCAGGCCTTCACGGCGGCCCCCTTCTTCACCGCCGCCCCGCTCGTCGCCGCCCCGCTCTACTCCCGGCGCGGCACCGTCCTCACCGGCCTGGCCTCGGTCGCCGTCGTCCTCGCCATCCACATCAGGCTAGGCATCGTCCTCCGCGTCGACGCCGTCACCGAGATGGCCACCGTGGCCACGGTCGCCGTCCTGGCCGTCCTCATCAACACCCTCGTCCGCCGCAGCAGCGAACAGCTCGCCTCCGTGCGCGAGATCGCCGAGGCCGCCCAGCGCGCCGTACTGCCCGAACCGGCCGAGCGGATCGGCGGGTTCGAGATCGCCGCCCGGTACGACGCCGCGCAGGAGGGCGCGTTCATCGGCGGCGACCTGTACGCGGTGCAGGACACCCCGCACGGTGTACGGCTGGTCGTGGGCGACGTACGCGGGAAGGGCATGGGCGCGGTCGCCGCCGTGGCCGTGGTCATCGGGGCGTTCCGGGAGGCCGCCGAGCAGGAGACCACCCTGGAGGCGGTCGCGGAGCGGCTGGAGAGGGCGCTGGCGCGTGAGGGCACCCGGAGGGACGGGCTCGACGCGTTCGAGGGGTTCACCACGGCCGTCCTCGCCGAACTCCCGCACGGCGACGGCGTGTTGCGGATCGTCGACCGGGGTCACCCGCCGCCGCTGCTCCTGCACGCGGACGGCGCCGTGGACACCCTGCTCGTCAAGGAGCCCGCACTTCCGCTGGGAATGGGGGAGTTGGGCTTCTGGCCCGACCGGGCCGAGGAGTTCGCGTTCCCCGCCGGCGCCACGCTGCTCCTCTACACCGACGGCCTGTCCGAGGCCCGCGACTGCCACGGCGTGTTCTACGACCCCGGGGAGCGGCTGGCCGGGCGGACCTTCCGTAGCCCCGGGGCGCTGCTCGGCATCCTCGCCAAGGAGGTGCGCCGGTATGCCGGGGGCGGGATGACGGACGACATGGCGCTGATCGCCGTACGCCATCCATGACCGGTCAACTCACCCGTTTTTCACCGGTCATGGGCCCTTCGTCCAGCAAGGAAAGGTTAATGATCAAGCGAACGGGCTTGGAAACGGGCGCCCGCGTCTATTAACGTTCGATAACGCAGCACGGTCGTCCCAGCCGTCACAAGAGACAGCTCCGTGCGCACGCGCCGAATCCCGCAAGGGAACCGGGGAACCACCACTTGGGGTGAATCGCACGTCGGCAGTCGTGGCAACACGACCGGTTTACGCGCGTAGGAGACCTTCCTGCTCCGAACCCGTCAGCTAACCCGGTAGGCGAGAAGGAAGGAAAGGAGCACGCCCACGTGGCGTCCAACCAGGCTGCCCCAGAAGCCCCGTTCGTCTACGGCGGATACCGCCCCGACGAGGGCCCCTGGGAGGAGTGGAACCCCAGCGCGGAGTCCGTTCTTCCCAACCGCGGCAAGCACCGTGTCGCCAAGCAGCGTGGTGGCGGGGGATTCGCCCGCAGCTCCACCGTCCTGGGCGTCGGTGTCATAGCCGCCGTCAGCGCCGGCGGGATGGCCAGCGCCAACACCGGCAAGCCGCCCGTCTCGATCTCCCTGCCCGACCTGCCCTCCGTGGGGCATCTGCTGGACGACTCCTCCAGTACGCCGAAGGGCTCCGCGACCGCGCTCAGCAGCGTCGGCGTGACCACCACCGAGACCGCCAAGGGCACCTCGGACGCCGGTGAGCTGCTGCGCAACCGGATCATGGAACAGGCCGAGCTCCAGCAGCTCCAGGTCGACGGCAAGTCCCAGGCCGCCGCCGAGGCCGCCGTCGCCAAGCAGGTCGACGCTGCCGCCGCGAAGGCCGAGCAGGCCGCCGCGAAGAAGGCCGCCGCCGCGAAGAAGGACGCCGAGGCCGCCGCCAAGAAGAAGGCCGAAGCCGCGAAGCTCGCCGCGCTCGCCAAGCAGTACACGCTGCCGGTCGCCTCGTACACGATCACCGGCACCTTCGGTCAGGCCGGCTCCATGTGGTCCTCCGGGTACCACACCGGACTCGACTTCGCCGCGCCCACCGGCACGCTGATCAAGGCCATCCACAGCGGCACGGTCACCGAGGCGGGCTGGGCCGGGGCCTACGGCTACCGCACGATCATCACCCTCGACGACGGCACCCAGCTGTGGTTCTGCCACCAGTCCTCGATCAGCGTCAGCGCCGGGCAGAAGGTCGCCACCGGTCAGGTCATCGGCCGCGTGGGCGCCACCGGCAACGTGACCGGGCCGCACCTCCACCTGGAGGTACACCTCAACGGCTCCGCCACCGCGAGCGACCCGGCGCCCTGGCTGCGCAGCAAGGGCCTCAACCCCTGAGTCAGCGCTGGAATATCCGGTTCCGGCCCGGCAGTTGACGTAGAGCATGACTTCTCTTCGCAAGCTGGGCCGGTCCGACCTCGAGATCTTCCCGCTCAACCTCGGCGGCAACGTGTTCGGCTGGACCGCCGACGAGCCGACCTCCTTCGCCGTGCTCGACGCGTACACGGCCGCGGGCGGCAACTTCGTCGACACCGCCGACTCGTACACCGCGTGGGTCGAGGGCAACAAGGGCGGCGAGTCCGAGACCGTCATCGGCAAGTGGCTCAAGTCCCGGGGCAACCGTGCCGACGTCGTCATCGCCACCAAGGTCAGCCAGCACCCCGACTTCCCGGGCCTGTCCGCCGCCAACATCAAGGCCGCCGCCGACGCCTCGCTGAGCCGCTTGGGCACCGACTACATCGACCTGTACTACCCGCACTTCGACAAGGAGGAAGTGCCGGTCGAGGAGATCGTCGGCGCGCTCGACGACCTGGTCAAGGCGGGCAAGGTGCGGCACATCGCCGCCTCCAACATCACGCCCGAGCGCCTTCAGGCCTCCCTCGACTTCTCCGACCGCGAGGGCCTGGCCCGCTATGTCGCGATCCAGCCGCACTACAACCTCGTCTCCCGCGACACCTACGAGGGCGAACTCCGGGACGTGGCCGAGCGCAACGGCCTGGCTGCGCTCCCCTACTTCTCCCTCGCGGCCGGCTTCCTCACCGGCAAGTACCGGCCCGGCACCAGCGTGGACAGCCCGCGGGCCGGACGCGCCGAGCAGTACCTCGCCTCGGAACGCGGCCAGCAGGTCCTGACCGCCCTGGACGAGATCGCGCGGGCCCACGACGCCGCCGTCGCGACGGTCGCCCTCGCCTGGCTCGCCGCCCAGCCCACGGTCGCCGCACCGATCGCCTCCGCCAGGAGCCTGGAGCAGCTGCCCGACCTGCTCGCCGTGGCCGAACTGGCCCTCACGGACGCCGAGATCGAGCGGCTGACGCAGGCTTCGGCCTAAGGGGCATCAGGACCGGTACGGGTTGTACACCGGAGTCCCGTACGACCCGTACACCGGCCACGGCGGCACCACCACCGGCACCGGTGGCGCGATCCGCCGCGCCGCGTACTCCAGCGCGGGCCGCGCCACCTCCCGCCGCTGCCACAGCTCGTGCAGCAACTCCCTTTCCCGTACGGCGAAGTCGGCGCCGGCGCGGCCCCGCGCGGCCCGGTGGCGCAGGAACGCCAGGGAGGTCGCGCAGGCCTCGTAGCGGGCCACCGAGCGGGCCCCGGGGCGGCCCAGGTGGTGGCCGGCGTAGTCGCGGGCCAGCCGGCGGGCCTTCATCGAGCCGAGCACGAACGGTTCCACGGGAGTCAGCCAGCCCGCGAGGACGTACACGGGCAACTCCTCGCGCACGGCGCGCAGTTCGCGCTGCCGGGTCCAGACCGCGAGCCAGGTCAGCAGGCCGAACGCGGGCACCATGAACAGGCCGTAGACCTCGAAGAAGCCGTACTGGCCGAAGGTCGAGGAGCCGTTCCAGACCGCGTGCATGCCCATCGCGAGGAGCAGTCCGGTCAGCGGTACCAGGACGCGCCGGACGTGCTGCCGGTCGGGGGTGAGCGCGGCGATGCCGAAGCCGATGCCGGTGAGGACGGTGAACAGGGGATGCGCGAACGGGGACATGACGATGCGCACGAAGAAGGTCGCCGCGGTCACGGAGGTGAAACCGCGGTCGCCGGTGAGCTGGTCGGTGCCGAAGGCGGTGCCGAGATAGAGGATGTTCTCGGTGAACGCGAAGCCGGTGGCGGTGACCCCGGCTATCACCACCCCGTCGACGATCCCGGTGAAGTCCCGTCTGCGGAACAGGAAGACGAGCAGGACGGCCGCCGCCTTCGCCGACTCCTCCACGATCGGGGCTATCACCGTCGCGCCCAGGGTGTCCGCGCTCGTCGGGTCCGCGGTCGTGGTCGCTATCCATCTGGTCGCGAAGCTGTTGGCGACGATCGCTATCAGCGCGGCGGCACAGGCGCCCCAGGCGAAGGAGAAGAGGAGATTCCGCCAGGGCCCGGGGTCGACCCGGTCCAGCCAGCGGAACGCGGCGACCAGCAGCGGCACGGGCAGTACGGCGAGCCCGAGGCCCACCAGGAACCCTTCCGTGCCGGTCTGTTGGCGCACCAGCGCGAGGATGACGAGCCCGGAGAGCGCGAGCAGGGTGATCAGCGCGCCGTAGCGGACCCCCGTCCGGTGCCACCAGCGCCCGCGCGGCACGTGCCCGTGGACACCACCGGCCGGGTGGCCGGGGTGCGGGGGGTAGGGCGAAAACGTGGCCACGGCATCGACCCTAACGAGGTAAGGGCACGGCCCGCGAGGGAGCCTGGCGTCAGCGCTGGTCGTCGTGGGGTACGCGACGGAACAGCAGATCGTTCACGACATGACCCTTGTCCAGTCCCTGCCCCTCGAAACGGGTCAGCGGCCGGAAGTCCGGACGAGGCGCGAAATCACCGTCGGATTGGCTGTTCTCGAAGTCCGGGTGCGCGCCGAGCACTTCGAGCATCTGCTCCGCGTACGGCTCCCAGTCCGTCGCGCAGTGCACGGTCGCGCCGGGCTTGAGCCGGGTCGCGGCCAGCGTCAGGAACTCCTCCTGGATCAGCCGCCGTTTGTGGTGGCGCTTCTTCGGCCAGGGGTCGGGGAAGTAGACGCGCAGCCCGTCGAGCGAGTCCGGGGCGAGCATCTCGCGCAGCAGGATGATCGCGTCCCCGTTGGCGACCCGGATGTTGGAGAGCCCGTGGTGGTCGGCGAGGCCCAGCAGATTGCCCTGGCCCGGGGTGTGCACATCGGCGGCGAGGATGTTCGTCGCCGGGTCCGCGGCGGCCATCTGCGCGGTGGCCTCGCCCATCCCGAAGCCGATCTCCAGCACGACGGGGTTGTCGTTCCCGAACAGCTCGGCGAGGTCGAGGTTCCGCTGCCCGTCGATGTCCAGCCCCCACTTGCCCCACAACCGCTCCAGCGCGTCCGCCTGCGCCGTCGTCACCCGACTCCGGCGCGGCTGGAAACTCCGGATGCGGCGCTCGTAGTGCGAGCCGGCGGGGTCGGGCTTGGGGCCGTCGGGGAAACGGGGCTCGTCCCTGCGGGTGCGCTGCGCTGGCTGGGCCGGGGGGTGGGGGGTGTTGAGGGAGTCAGACATGATGCAGTGATTTTACGGGGCGTGCGCATGGGCGTCTGCGTGGCTTGTGCCGGGTTGCGGGTGCGGGTGCGGTGTGGCTGGTCGCGCAGTTCCCCGCACCCCTTAGGGGGTTGTCGTTCGCGGCGTTTGAAGCGGGAGGCGATTCTCCTGGCCCAGTACGGCCAGTGCTCGCCTGGCCACCTCTCTCCCGATAGGGAGCGACGCGGTTGCCGCCGGGCTCGGGGCGTTGAGGACGTGGACCGCGCGCGGGCCCTCCTTGATCAGGAAGTCGTCTACGAGGGTGCCGTCGCGGAGGACGGCCTGGGCGCGTACTCCGGCTGCCGACGGAGTGAGGTCGTCGGGTGTCACTGCGGGGAGCAGCCGCTGTACGGCGCTGGTGAACGCGCTCTTGGACACCGACCGCCGCAGCTCCCCCGCCCCGTACCTCCAGTGCTGCCGGGCCATCCGCCACACCCCGGGCCAGGCCGCCGTGGTCGCGATCTCGCGGGGGCGTACGACACCCCAGCCGTAGCCCTCGCGGGCCAGCGCCGGCACCGCGTTCGGCCCCACGTGCACGCTGCCGTCGATGCCGCGCGTGAGGTGCACACCGAGGAACGGGAACGCCGGGTCCGGCACCGGATACACCAGTCCGCGCACCAGCTCGGGCCGCGTCAGCGTGTAGTACTCGCCGCGGAACGGCACGATCCGCATCCCGGGGTCGTCACCGGTCAGCCGGGCCACCTCGTCGCACTGCAGGCCGGCGCAGTTCACCAGCACGCGCGCGCGGACGATGTCTCCACCCCCGGCGCCGTCCGTCGTCCGGACGGCGACCCCGCGCTCCGGGCGCCGGTCGACATGGGCGACGCGCGCGCCGTAGCGGATCTCCGCGCCGGAGGCCTCGGCCAGGTGCCGGGCGACCGCCACGTAGTCACAGATCCCGGTCGTCGCGACCTCTATGGCGGCGAGGCCGCGCACCTCCGGTTCGTACTCGGGGATCTGGGCCCCGCCGAGCTCGCGCACCGGGATGCCGTTCTCCCGGCCGCGCTGCACGAGCGCGTGCAGGCGGGGCAGTTCGGCGCGCTCCGTGGCGACGATCAGCTTGCCGGTGACGGCGTGCGGAATGCCGTACTCCGCACAGAACTTGACCATCTCGGCGGCACCGCCCACCGCATACCGCGCCTTGAGCGAGCCGGGCCGGTAGTAGATCCCGCTGTGGATCACCCCGCTGTTCCGCCCCGTCTGATGCCGGGCGGGCCCCGCCTCCTTCTCCAGCACGGTCACCCGCGTCCCCGGCGCGGCCCGCCCGATCGCATACGCGACCGACAGCCCGACGATCCCACCCCCGACCACGAGCACATCACAGTCGTACCCGACCACCGCGCACCACCTCCCGCATCCGATAGTGCACTGCACCACTGACAGCCACTTCAAACGCGGGGAACTGCAGCGCCCCTGAGGGGCGCTGGGCTGTGACATTTGCGGCTCCGCCGCGCGGGCGCGACCAGCCACAGCGGACCGGCACTCGCAAGACCGGACAAGCCAGGCAAATCCCTAGGCGGGCGCCATCAACAACGGCCGAGCCCGCTCCCGCAACTCAACCACCCGAGGCTCATCCCCATACGGCTCCAGCCGATGCAGAAGATCCTTCACATACTCGGTAGTCCGAGCCGACGAGATGCGCCCAGCGACCTCCACCGCCCGCACCCCCTGCTCACAAGCCGCATCAAGGTTCCCCGACTCCAACTCGGCCACCGCGGAAACCACCAACCGCAGCCCGTGCGACCGCACGAACTCCTCAGTCGGCTTGGACAACGCCTGCTCAGTGAACCGCCGCACCTGCCGAGGCGCCTTCAGATCCCGATAGCACTCGGCCGCGTCCGCCGCGAACCGGTCGTACCCGTAGAACCCCAGCCAGGACGGATCGTTGTCACCCTCACGAGACCGCTCAAGCCACCCCTCAGCAGCCTTCAGCGCCGCACCCGCCGCCTGCGCGTCCCCCGCCTTCGCGTGGGACCGCGCCTCGACAAGCCGGAAGAAGCTCATCGTGCGGGCGGTCGCGAGCCCCCGGTTGCGCTCGAGCGCGGCCTGCGCGAGATCGACACCCTCGTCGCCGAATCCCCGGTAGGTCGCCTGCAAGGACATCGAGGCCAGGACATAACCCCCCAGCGGCACGTCCGCCGCCGCGCGGGCGAGCCGCAGCGCCTGGATGTAGTACCGCTGCGCCGCCTCCTGCTGCCCGGTGTCGAAGGCCATCCACCCGGCGAGACGCGTGAGTTCGGCGCTCGCGCCGAAGAGCGCTCTGCCGACCTCGTCGGAGTACGAGCCGAGCAGCAGCGGTGCCGCCTCCACCCGCAGGCATTCGGGCACCATGGACGAACGCCAGTCGCCGCCCCCGTACTTGGAGTCCCAGCGCCTGGCGTCCTCCGCGGCCTCCCGCAGCTTCTGCACGTCGCTGTGGCCGACTTTCAGCGGTGCCCCGGAGCCCTCCGCGGAGTTGGCCTCGCGCGCCACCGAACTGTCGGCCGGGGTTATCAGCCACCGTGAGGCGGGCGTTGCGTATGCGCTGACTGCGAACGACCCGGCGAGGGACTGCCAGATGCCGCCGGAGCCGGCCCGGCGGCCGGCGAGGTCGAGGCGGTACAACTCCGTTGCGGAACGCACGGCTTGACCGACGTCCCGGGGGAATGCGAGGCCCACTTCCGGCGCGGGATCCGCGTCCGCCAGGCCGATCTCGTGGAGCGGCACCGGGCGGCCGAGCTTCTGGCCGATGGCGGCCGCGATGAGGTGCGGGGCGGCGCCCTGGGGCACCATTCCCTTCGACACCCAGCGCGCCACCGACGTCTTGTCGTAGCGAAGTGTCAACCCGCGTTGAGCGCCAAGATCGTTGACGCGACGCGCGAGTCCTGCGTTGCTGATTCCCGCGAGGGCGAGAACGGTGCCGAGTTTTTCGTTCGGCCCGCGTTGCTCCCTGGACATGCGCCACCCCTCGACACAGACGGCTGCCGCGCTGGCATAACCATGCGGCATTCGTAAACCCAGCGTAGTTCGCCGCATCCCAAGCGTTAAGGGGCATTGTTCCGGATGGCGGGATTGTGGTCCGTACGCGAGTGCGGGGTTTGCACGGAGGGTTGCGACGTGCCCCCGCCGTGTGGCCGTGCGCCCGTGTGTGCGCTCTTCTCCGGCCATCGCGGGAGCGCTTCGATGGATCGTGCGTGGGTCGGCCCGCTGTACTGGATCCAGTGGGCTGGGGGACACCGCCGCCTACATCCCCGCGGGCGGCGGACCGGTCCGGGAGGCGTACTCCGCCTCCCGGACTGTGCGCGGCAGGAAGCGGTGCGCACGGCATGTACGGAGCGTGCGCGAGCCTGTGCTCGTAACACCGATTTGGCCGAAAATCGCCCCCGCCTCTCGGTGCCGAATACCGCTCCTACCACGGGAGTTGAGGGCGCGTTAGGGGTTTTGGGGGAGCGTATCGGGGGCGCATTCGCGTCGCGGACGTAGGGTCGTCCTTGTCCGGTTGTCCCTCGTCCAGGGCGTCTTCACGCGATCTCGAGCGGCTTCTCCGGCCCTCCGGAAGGCGTCCTTCATGGCAGCATGGTGCCCAGTTCGTGCGGTGCACTGGTTGTCCACAGCCTGTGGAGGCGTCGATGCGGTGGTTGGTGGGATGGAGCAGTACCGCCGCTGGAGCCGCCGCGATCGGTTCGGCGGGGGCTACCGGACTCGACGGTGAGACGGTGCATCCGGTGGGGTCCCAACTCCTGTGGGGAGACCCGGATCCGCTGTGGGCGGTCGGCGACTGGCGGCCCGACGAGGTGCGCGTCGTGAAGGTCGACGCGGAGACCCGGATCGCGGTCCTCGGTACGTGCGGCGCCACCGACGAGGAGCTGCGCCTCAGCCTGTTCTCCGCGCGTGGAGGGGCACTTCGGCATCTGACGGCCTGGTCGGGGAGTTACACGGCGGTCGTCAAGGTCGGCCGCCGCACCATGGTCTGCGGCGATCTCGCGGGCGCCAAGCCGGTGTTCTACACCCCCTGGGCCGGTGGTACGGCCTACTCGACCGCCGCGCTCCCGCTCGCCGACCTCATCGAGGCCAACCTCGACTTCGGGCACCTGGCCGCGCTGCTCGCGGCCCCGGACGTGCCCGCCGCGCTGCACGACTCCACGCCGTACGACGGCGTACGTCGCATTCCGCCGGGGCATGCGCTGATCCTGCGCGCCGGGGCGCGCGAGATCGCCGGGTACGAGCCGGTCGCCTCCCTCGCCGTCGCCGCCGCGCCCGTTGACCCCGACAGTGCGGTGGACGCCGTACGCGACGCACTGGTCGACGCGGTGCGTGCGCGCCTGTCCGCGCCCCGGCACGTTCCCGACATCGACCCGGGCCCGGTGCCCGGCATGGGACCCGCCGAACGGCGTGCCGCGCGCGGGATGCCCGTCCCCGGCATCGGCGCCGACCTCTCCGGGGGGCCCGCCTCCGGAACCCTGGCCCTGCTCGCCGCCGGACTGCCGGGAGCGCCCGGCACGGTCCTCGGGCACGGCACCGGCGCGGGCGAGCGGCTCCTCGCCGTCACCTTCAACGACCTCGCCGTTCGCGGGCGCGAGTCCGAGGTGGAGCGCGCGGGCACCCTCGCGGCCAACCCCCGCCTGCACCACGTAGTGGTCACCGGCGGCGAGGACGTCCTGCCGTACGCCGAACTCGACGGGCCCCTCACCGACGAACCCGGCCCCTCCCTGATCACCGCCGCCCGCCACCGCGCCCGGCTCGCCGCGGGCAGCGCCGACCACTTCACCGGATACGGCGCCCGCCAGGTCCTGGACGCACACCCCGCGCGTCTCGCGGATCTGCTGATGGACCGCAAACGACGTCATCTGGTGCGCCCGGTGGCCGCGTTGGCGAAGGCCGACGGTTCGGTGATGGTCCCCGCGCGCGTGTACGGCGCGGCCCGGCGGCTGGCCCGTACGCCCTACGGCGCGGGTCTCGAGGTCCTCGCCGACCGGCTGATGAACCAGCGCTTCGACGAGCCCGGCGGTGCCGTCGGGGCGTCCCTCGCCGCGCTCACCTGGGCCAGACCGGGCCCCGCCGCCCGCTGGCTGACCGGTGAGGCCCTAGCTGAAGTATCGGTTCGCCTACAAGGGGCGCCCGGCCGTCAGGGCCAGGGAGTCGGCCCGGGACAGCGCCCCGGCGACTTCCGCGCGCGGGCCGCACTCGCCAGACACGCGGGCGACCTGCGCGTCCTCGAACAGGCCGCCGAGATCCGCTCCCAGCGGCTGCACATGCCCTTCCTCGACAACCAGGTGGTCCGCGCCTGCCGCACCCTCCCCGAGGCGCTACGCGTCCAGCCAGGGGCCCGCGCGGCCATCCTCCGTACGGTCCTGGAGGGCGCCGGCGTCGGCGACCTCCCGCCCGGCTGGGGCGCCCCCTCCCACGCGTCGGCGGCAGCCGCGTCCCGCACGGGACTCCGGGTCGCCGCGGACTCCCTGATGGCCCTCTTCGACACACCCCTCCTGGCACAGGCCCGC
>NZ_JBHYWD010000028.1:107910-147303 GCF_042751305.1 Streptomyces hokutonensis | reverse complement strand
CGACCTGCCTCACGCCTTGGTCGAGTGGGTCACGATGCTCATCGTCACCCGTGAGGGTGACCGGCGGTGCACACTCCCGCCGCACCGCCGTGCGCCGGTCGCACTCGTGTACCTGCGTCGCCATGACACCCTCGCCCGTATCGCCAGAGCCTTCGGGATATCCGTCGGCACCGCCCACGCCTACGTCACCGCGGTCACCGGTCTGCTCGCCGAGCAGGCGCCGGGCCTGTTGAAGACGCTGCGCGTGCACGACCCGGACTTCGTCCTTCTGGACGGCACGCTCGCCGAGTGCGACCGCGTCGGCGACGGCAGGGCCGACTACTCCTCGAAACACAAGCGGCACGGGGTGAACGTGCAGGTCGTCACGGACCCGGCCGGTGAGATTCTGTGGCTGTCGCCGGCACTGCCGGGCCGCACCCATGATCTGACGGCCGCCCGCACCCACAAGATCCTCCGGATCTGCGCGCGCCAGGGTGTCCCCATCCTCGCCGACATGGCCTACATCGGTGCGGGCGACTGGGTCACCACCGCCAAGCGCCGCCCGCCGGGCGGTGAACTCACCCTCACCGAACGGACCGAGAACCGGGCCCTGTCCGCGCCCGGGCACCCGTCGAACGAGGCATAGCACGGCTGAAGTCCTGGCAGATCTTCCGCAGATCCCGCATCAGTCCCAACCGTATAAGCGTCATCACCAAGGCCGTCCTCACCCTGGAGAAGCAACGCTGAAAACGCTCAGTGATTTCACGCCGTTACGGACGGTGAGCCGTTTCCAACCTGGTTGGTAGGGGGTTGAGTTGACGCCAGGGCGGGTGCGGGAAGAGGTGAAGCTCCTGGTAAATGGGTTGTCGACCAAGAGCAACCTGTCCGGCCGGAGCTTCGTGTGCTTGTTTACCTGTCGGGACTCGATCTGTCGAGCTCGACCCTTCGATTCCTGTCCGGACTGCTGAGCGTCCGGCGCCGCGAACGCGGTACCCGGTAGCGTCGGCTCACACCGTGCTGCCAGGCCCGCCTGGCCCTGGCGCATCTTCGCTGCGGACACACCTATGCCCAGCCAGCTGCGGGTTTCGATGTCGGGGTCGCCACGGTCTACCGGTACGTCACCAAGGCGGTCGAGCTCCTGGCGTCCGGGCACCGCGGCGCGGATGCAGGCGCAGAGCCGTCCGTGCGTAGTCGGCCAGTTCCGGGTGCTCGTTCAGGAGCAACGCGCGCCGACGTGGCGTCGTATTCACCATCGTGCTGTCTCCCAAGGCCCTGCAGCCGTCATCCTGCGCGCAGCCTAGCTCGACGGCAGTCGGCCGTTGACGACGAGCCGTCCGATCCAGCTCGGCTCAGCTCGAAAAGCGCTCAGTGGAAACGGCGTGCCCCCTGCTTCCGCCGCCGTGCTACTCGCGCGAGCCCCTGACCAGGCCGGACTGGTAGGCCCGTACAACGAGTTGGGCCCGGTCCCGTACGTCGAGCTTCGTGATGGCGCGCTGGACATGACTGCGGACGGTCAGCGGACTCACGTAGAGCTTCTCGGCGATTTCGTCATTCGACAGTCCACCCGCCACCTCGGCGACCACCTCCCGCTCGCGCGCGGTGAGTTCGGGGAGCGCATCCGCGCTCTGCGCAGTGGGCCTGCCGGCTTCGGGGGCACTGAGGAAGCGGGAGATCAGCGCCCGAGTGGCGACGGGCGACAGGAGGGCGTCTCCGCCGGCCACCGTCCTTATGCCCGCGAAGAACTCCTCTGGTCCGATGCCCTTGCCGAGGAACCCCGATGCTCCCGCGCGGATGGCCTCGGCGACGTACTCGTCGGTCTCGAACGTGGTGAGCACCAGTACCTTGGTGGCGCGCAAGGTCTCGTCGGACGTGATCTCGGCCGTCGCCGCGAGCCCGTCGAGGACCGGCATGCGGATGTCCATCACGACGACGTCAGGGCGGGTGGCGCGGGCCAGGTCCACGGCCTCTCTCCCGTTGGCGGCCGCTCCCACGACGTCGAAGTCCTGGCTCAGATCGATCAGGATGCGGAACGTCCCCACGATGAGTGCCTGGTCGTCGGCGAGCAGTACGCGGATGGTCATGGGTGCGGTACCTCCTCGTGCGTCGGGTGCTGCGCCGTCTTGTGCGTCGGCAGTCCGAGCGTGACGGAGAAGCCGCCCTCCGGCCGCGGCCCGGCCTGGAGCCGGCCGCCCACGGAGTGAGCGCGTTCCCGCATGCCGATCAGTCCGTAGCCGGGCACACGACCCGGACTCGATGCGGGGAGGTCAGTGCGGCCGTCGTCGACGACGGTGACCGTCACCCAGTGCGGGGTGTACGCGAGATGTACCCGGGCGCCGACGGTACCCGCGTGCTTGGTGACGTTGGTCAGCGCTTCCTGGACGACCCGGTAGGCCGTCAGATCCACACCGGGCGACAACGGCTGCCTGTCCCCCTGGGTGCTCACCTCCACGCTCAGACCCGCACGTTCGAAGGAACTCAGCAGGTCCGGAAGCTGAGCGAGTCCGGGAGCCGGGTCCCGCGGAGAGTCGGTGTCATTGCGCTGGCGCAGCAGGCCGACGGTCGCCCGGAGTTCCCGCAGCGCTTCGTCGGTGGAGTCGCACAGGTTGTCCATCATCTCCGGCGCGCGCTCAGGATGATGACGCATGAGGTACGTGACCGTACGGGCCTGTGTGGCGGCGAGCGCAACATGATGGGCGACCACGTCGTGGAGCTCACGGGCCATCCGCACGCGTTCCTCGCTGACCCGGCGCAGGGCCTCCTCCTCGCGTGTGTGCTCGGCGAGCGTGGCCCGGGCCTCGGCGGCGGCGAGGTATTCGGTGTTGCTGCGCATCGCGTCTCCGACGGCCCCGGGAAGCAGCGTCCACGAGATCAGCCCGATGGTGAAGACCCCCCAGGAAACCCCTCCTGACCCGTGGGCCAATGAAGCCGCGAGCATGCTCGTGGTCGCCGCGACCGCTCCGATGCGGGCCGTACGTCGGTCGGTGCGAAGAGCCAGGAGGAAGAGCGACGCCAGACACGGCGCCTGGAGCAGGGGGTTGAGCTGGACGCCCGTGAGCGCCAGAACCAGCGCACAGGCGGTGGTGAGCCCGGTCGTCAGGCGTGGACGTTCACGGTGCAGGAAGAGGGATGCCGATCCCGCGATACCGATCACCACCACGAGGACATCGGGCACGCTCAGCCGCACGGGGTTCCCGGGCGGAATGGCGTCTCCGAGGAGAACCATGGCGAAGGTCGCCAGGGCCAGAGCGCAGTCCACCCCACGTGGGTGTCGACGGGAGGTGTTCCTCCACTCACTGATCATGATGGGGCTCTCCGCCGTGTCTGTCCTGTTTCCTGTCCCACCAGCATCCTCGCTGCCGGCCGCGACCCCCGGCGGGGCGGTGGGCGGCCCCCGGCCGGGAGCCGCCCACCGCTCCTTACGAGGGCAGACCGTCAGACGCGGCTCGGTTCGTGCTCGACGTCACCGGTCCCGGAGGCCGTGGCGAGGTCGAGCGGCCGGTTGAGTTTCTCACCTTCCGCGTCCACGTTGGGCAGGGCCTTCTGCAGCCAGCCCGGCAGCCACCAGGCCTTGTCCCCGAGGAGGGCGAGCAGGGCCGGGACGATGGCCATGCGGACGATGAACGCGTCGAAGAAGACAGCGGACGTCAGGCCGAGTCCCATCATCTTGATCGTCGATTCGCTGAGCCCGATGAACCCGGCGAAGACCGACATCATGATCACGGCTGCGGCCACGACGACCTTGCCGCTGTGCCGGAACCCCGTGACGATCGCCTCTCCGGGCCTCTCCCCGTGGACGTACGCCTCACGCATGCGTGTGACGAGGAAGACCTCGTAGTCCATGGCCAGGCCGAAGACCACGCCGATCAGGAAGACCGGCATCATGCTGGAGATCGGTCCCACGGTCTCGACGCCGAGCAGGTCGGCCAGCCAGCCCCACTGGAAGACCGCCACGATCACGCCCAAGGACGCGCACACCGACAGCAGGAAGCCGAGTGCCGCTTTCAGCGGAACGAGGATCGAGCGGAAGACCACCATGAGGAGCAGGAAGGCAAGGCCGACGACCACCGCGAGGTAGGGGAGAATCGCGCTGGTGACCTTGTCCGCCATGTCGATGTTGACGGCGGTGTTGCCGCTGACCAGCATGTCCGCGCCGGTGTCGGCCTTGATGGCGTCGGCTTCGTCCCGCATGGTGTGGACGAGATCCTTGGTCTCATTGCTGCTGGGGGCGGTCGAAGGGGTGACCGTGAGCATGGCGGTGTCGCCCGCCTTGTTGAACATGGGTCGCGTGACGCTGACGACGCCGTCCGTCGCCTTGAGATCGTCGGCGACGGTCGTGGCCGCGGCCTTGGGATCGTCGGATCCCCTGGCGTCCACCACGACGGTCAGCGGACCGTTGAAGCCGGGACCGAAGGCGTCGGACAGCGCGTCGTAGGCCCGGCGCTCGGTGGTCGACGTGGACTTGGCCTCGTCGCCCGGGTTGCCCAGTTCGAGATCGAGCGCTGGCAGCGCACAGGTACCCAGAGCCACCACCCCGAACAGGAGCACGAGCAGTGGGCGGCGGATCACGAAGCGCGCCCAGCGTGTGCCCAGACCCGGCTTCTCCTGCGGGTGGGCCTTGTGCGCGGAAGTCTCGGCCGACCTGCCTTCCCTGGCCTTCTTGTCCCTCTTGCGTACGGACCGGGACAACACGGCCCTCGGGGCGAAGCCGATCAGCGCGGGCAGCAGTGTCAGGGCGATCAGCACCGCGACCAGGACGGTGAACGCTGCGGCCAGACCCATCTTGGTGAGTATCGAGAGGCCGACGACGGACAGGCCGACGAGGGCGATGATCACGGTGAGGCCGGCGAACACCACCGCGGAACCCGCTGTGCCGACGGCCCGCCCGACGGCTTCCTCCGGGTCCCGGCCCTCCGCCCGTTCGGACCGGTAGCGGGAGAGGATGAACAGGGCGTAGTCGATGCCGACGGCGAGTCCGAGCATCAGCGCCAGTGTGGTGGTCGTGGACGAGAAACCGATGGTGCTGGCGAGCGCCGTGATGGCGGCGACGGCCGTACCGATGCCGAGCAGTGCGGTGACCAGCGGCAGGCCCGCTGCCACGAGGGACCCGAAGGTAATCAGCAGGATGACCGCCGCGGCGGCGACACCGATCAGCTCGGTGGCGGCGGACATCTCCATCGACGACAGAGCGTCGCCGCCGATCTCCACGGTCAGTCCGGCGTCCCGGGCGTCCTGCGCGGCTCCCTTGAGTGCGGAGGTCGTGGTGTCCGTGAGGTCGCTGCTCGGCTTCTTGTAGGTGATGGTGGCGTAGGCGGTGGTGCCGTCCTTGCTCACCGCGTGAGTCGTGAAGGGATCGAGGGCGCCTTGCACCTGGCTGCCGTCGGCGAGTTCGCTCACCGTGTGTTCGATCGCCGTCTTGTTGTCGGCCGCGGTGATCTTCTGTCCGTGGGGGGCGACGAAGACGAGCCGGGCGGTGGCCCCGTCGGAGCTGCCACTGTCGGGGAAGCGCTCGTCCAGGAGGTCGAAGGCCTTCTGGGATTCCGTACCGGAAATGGTGAACGAATCCTGGGGCGCGGCCGGGGCTTTGGCCGCGCCGAAGACGGCGACGGCGAGTATCGCCGCCCAGAGCAACAGGAACCAGTGCCGTTTACGGAACGACACTCGGCCCAGCCGATAGAGAAACGTGGCCACGAGGAAGGCTCTCCAGTCTGGATCTCGACAGTGGGCGACGTGCATCGATCCGCCTCGTGCGACAAGGCGGACGGATGCGGCCATCCTTCGGGGAGCGGTCCCTCATCGGCATCGTCGCTGGGCACGCAATCGCGGCTACTGCCGTATCAGGAGATTCGGTCAGGTCTGCGAGGCTCACGTAGTCCGTGGAGAGGACATGGCTCTGTGTCGACGGGTCCTACAGCCGGACTTGTATCGTTTTGACCGACAAGTACGACGGTGTGGTGCGGGGCGTGCGACGCGATGGGAGCGGCTGCGACGGGAACGGGAGTTGACGCGGGACAACCTCGCGCGCGACCGAGACGACGAGATCCAGGGTCCGACCCTGAAGCGGTCTGGCAGCCGACCCGACGAACGCGCCACGTCGGACACACGGTCTCAGCCCAGTCAAGGACTCGACGCACCAAGGGGAAGATCAGAGTGGGCGCCGCGGCGCGAGAGCATCGCCACCGACTGCTCGTCGGCCATGGACACCAGCCGCGGGGGCCCTGCACGCTCAGCACTCCACGGTCTCCAGGCCCACGACGTCACCTGCCACTTGATGTGCCTCACATGACGGTCGGATCCATCGCCAGGTCTTCGCCCCCGCTGAGATGACTTCCTGCAACCACTACGCCCTCGGCACGATCGCCCAGTGGCGGCATCACCTGGGCCGTCGCCGTCTACGAGTCCCCCTACGGCCGCCTGGCCATCCGCTGGGAGCAGCACACCTCGGGCATCACGGTGCACACCGGGGCGACGGCACTGATCGAATGCCCGGACGGAGACCAGCCTGGACACCGGACCACTGACCACGACACCGCGTCGTCCGACGGAACAGCCGGTGTCCCTCACGTCGCCGGGAGGGTGAGTCCGCCGGTGGGACCGACCGCCCCGGGCTCAGTTGCCCACAGTGAAACGCCGGTTGAGGTACCTGGGATTCTCGATCTCGTCGACGAGGGCGACGGCGTAGTCCTCGTAGGAGATGCGAGCCTGGCCGTCGTCCCCGGCGACGGGGTGGTCGAGGTCGGCGCGGTAGCGGCCGGTGCGCTCACCGGGCGCGAAGTGGACCGGCGGCGGGGAGAGGTAGGTCCAGGTCACCTCGTCGCCGAGGCGGAGATAGGCGTCGAGGGCCTGGATCTGGCCGACGGCATACGGCTTGTACTCCTCCGGAAAACCGGGGGCGTCGAAGAAGCGCACGCCGTCCTCGTTGAGCAGGCTGGCGCCGCCACCCATGTGCACGACACGCGGTCCTTTGGCACCCAGGTCCCGCACCGCAGCGGCGACCGTGGCCACGGCATCGGTGTACAGCCCGGCCTCCGGTCCGCCCACCGCCAGCACCAGCGCGTCCGCGTTCGCGGCGAGGCCGGCGACGGAGTCGAGGTCGGTGACGTCACCGGTCACCGCCCTTACATCGGCGGGGAGTTTGCCGACGCGGGAGAGGTCCCGGACGACGGCGGTGACCTCGTGACCGCGTGCGGCGGCCTCGGCCACGACTCGTGAGCCGGCTTTTCCGGCCGCTCCGAACACGACGATCCTGCTCATGGAATTCTTCTTCCTGTTGCTCTCGAACGTGCGTTGCCCAGGAACGGGCGGATGCGCGGGGCCAAAGACGATCATGAGGTCCAACGGCGGCTTCCATGGTCGGATGGCGACTCGTCACGGCCCGCGCTCGTCTCCACTCTCTCCCCCTCACCCCTTGGCCAGCGAGATAAGCTGGGGACCTCCTGTGGTCGAAAACGGACAGGAGTGAGATCGGAATGCCGACCGCGCACGCTGCCGTCCCGGACCGCACTAACGCTGACCCGATCCCGGGCTTCGGTTTCAATCCGCCGACGGCTCCCGTCCCCGGTATGGAGATCACCGACCTTGCCTCCCTGCACGACCGGATGCCTGACGGCGGCCTGGAGCGCATGCACCGGGTCGCTTTCCACACCCTCACGCTGATCACCGAGGGCAGCGGCGAGCACACCGTCGACTTCGTCACCTACCCCTGCCGCCCCGCCACCCTCCTGTGGATCCGCCCGGGCCAGGTCCAGCGTTTCGGCCGCCGCGGCATCATGAACGGCACGCATCTCCTGTTCACGCCCGCATTCCCGCCGCACGCGACGAGCGCCGACCGTCTGCTCGACGCGTGGTCCGGACCCACCTGCCGACAACTGGCCATCGGCCGGGACTACGCCGTCCTGTCCGCCCTGATGAACCAGATCCGCGCCGAGTTCACCCGCCCCGGCGGCGCGGCGTCGCAGGAGATCCTCCAACTCCAGCTCGCCACACTGCTGTTGCAGATCGACCGGCTGCCGCGCCATGGCGAGCGGGGAGGCCCGCAGGCGGGCGGAGAGGTCTACGCCCGGTTCCGCGCCGAACTGGAGCGCTCCTACACCGACACCCACAAGGCCGAGGACTACGCCCGACGCCTCGGATACAGCGTCAAGACCCTCACCCGCGTCTGCCTGGCCGCGACCGGTCAGCCCGCCAAACAGGTCATCGACGCCCGTGTCGCCCTGGAGGCGCAACGCCTGCTCTCCCACACCGACGAACCAGTCGCGAGGATCGCCCGCCGGCTGGGTTTCTCCGAACCCACCAACTTCGGAAAGTTCTTCGTCCGCCATACGGGCACCACCCCCGGCGACTTCCGCCGTACGCACAAAAGCCCGCGGTGATCCCGAGCTACCGGTCCTGTGCAGGGCTTCCCGAACCCGGGCCTTCACCGCCGTGATGAACCCTGACCGCCGGGCCCTCACAAGCACGGCCTGTTCAGTCGGTCTGCTGAGCGATTGTTTCGAGTCGGTCGACGTCCGACCTCTAGACGGCGCGCCTGGGCACGTCGGCTTTCCAGGTGGCTCGCAGGCATGGGTCGAGCATCACAGCTTCGCGCCAACCCGGTAGCCCTGCCGGACAAGCAGCAAGAAGAGGCCAACCACCCATCGCCTGAAGCGTCGGTGAGCCTCCGGGCGGCCTCACCGCGTCTCCGAAAACTTTCTACATACAGGCCGAATGATGCGAGAGGTATTGACGCCTCTCACGGGCCATCTACTATCCACAACGTCCGAAGCGCCGACGAGTGTTCGACATGGCGAATGGCGCCAGTCGGGGAGTCACGCCCGCCGCCCGAGCCCGGCAAGGCAGCACATCGATACAGACCCGATCGCAGTGCACCAGCTGGAACGAGGTGCTTGTCATGACTCGATCAACATCTCGATGTCGCAGAACACGGGGAACGGCCATCAGGCCATCCGACACCGCCGCTCCCCCCTCCCCGCAGGGGCAGCAGTCACGTACCCCTCGTCGGCCCCGACGCTGCACCACTCCCCCGGGCAGGCATCGTCGGCCGCCTGTCGCCCGAGCAACAGGACGTTCAACCGGCTCACCCGGACCTGCTGCGCCCGCACACCCATCCGGAATGCCTGCATCCCCGTCACCTGCCAACGGCGCCCGGGGCGTGCCGTATCCCACTCCCGACGCCGAGTCGACCGTCGACAGCGCGCCCGAACACGACCGGTACCGGCACGGCTTCCGCGCCGCGAGCGCGCACGTCCTGCGGGCCTGCCTGCCAGTACGCCAACGCCGGCATCCCCGTGAGACGTCCCGCCCCGGCGTGCGCACCACGTCACACGCCACAACCCACAACCCGCACCCGCACCCGCACCCGCACCCGCACCCGACCGTACGAGGAGAACCGTGAACCTACTGCGTAGACTCGGCCTGCGTCAGACTGCGGCCCTGGGCCTGCTGGCCGCCACGACACTGGTGGCGGCGGGCAATGCCACCGCCGCTCCCACCGCCGTCCGGGCCACCACTCTGGGCGCCCAAGCCGCCCAGTCCGGACGGTACTTCGGGGCCGCCGTCGCGGCCGGCAAACTCGGCGACGGGACGTACGCGACCATCCTGGACCGCGAGTTCAACATGGTCACGCCCGAGAACGAGATGAAGTGGGACACGACGGAACCGTCCCGCGGCTCGTTCAACTTCGGCCCCGCCGACCAGATCGTCAGCCACGCGACCGCCCACGGGCAGCGCCTGCGCGGACACACCCTCGTCTGGCACTCCCAACTGCCCGGCTGGGTCAGCGGTATCACCGACGCGAACACCCTGCGGACCGTGATGAACAACCACATCACCGGCGTCATGAACCACTACAAGGGCAAGATCTACGCCTGGGACGTGGTCAACGAGGCGTTCGCCGACGGCGGTAGCGGCCAACACCGCAGCTCGGTCTTCCAGAACGTGCTCGGCGACGGCTTCATCGAACAGGCCTTCCGTACCGCCCGCGCGGCCGACCCGGCGGCAAAGCTCTGCTACAACGACTACAACATCGAGAACTGGAGCGACGCCAAGACCCAGGGCGTCTACCGCATGGTGCGCGACTTCAAGTCGCGTGGCGTTCCCATCGACTGCGTCGGCCTCCAGGCCCACTTCGGCACCGGCGGGCCGCCCGCGAGTCTCCAGACCACGCTGTCGAACTTCGCCGCGCTCGGTGTGGACGTACAGATCACCGAACTCGACATCGCGCAGGCGCCCTCGGCCGCGTACACGAACACCGTCAAGGCATGCATGAACGTCGCCCGCTGCACCGGCATCACGGTGTGGGGCATCCGGGACAGCGACTCCTGGCGTACCGGCCAGAACCCGCTGCTGTTCGACAACGGCGGCAACAAGAAGCCCGCGTACAACGCGGTGTTGTCGGCTCTGGGAGGCACTGCCACCACGGCCCGCAGCGCCACGCCCCCAGGCCCCTCGGCCGCGGCCGCACTGCCGTCCTCCTTCTCCTGGAGCTCCAGCAGCGCCCTGATCGCCCCGAAGTCGGACGCGACGCACACCATCGCCGGCATCAAGGACCCGTCGGTCGTCTACTACAACGGCAAGTACCACGTGTTCGCCAGCACGGCGAGCGCCTCCGGATACAACCTCGTGTACCTGAGCTTCAGCGACTGGTCCCAGGCGGGCTCCGCCACGCACTACTACCTCGACCGCAGCGCCATCGGCACGGGATACCGCGCGGCTCCGCAGGTGTTCTACTACGCGCCGCAGCGCCTGTGGTACCTCGTCTACCAGACCGGGAACGCCTCGTACTCGACCAACGCGGACATCAGCAATCCCAACGGCTGGAGCGCCCCGCGGAACTTCTACTCCTCGATGCCGCCGATCATCGCGCAGAACATCGGCAACGGGTACTGGGTCGACATGTGGGTGATCTGCGACAGCGCCAACTGCTATCTGTTCTCCTCGGACGACAACGGGCACCTGTACCGCTCCCAGACGTCCGTCTCGCAGTTCCCCAGCGGTTTCACCAACACCGTCATCGCCGCCCAGGACGCCAACAAGTACGCCCTCTTCGAGGCGAGCAACGTGTACAAGGTGCAGGGCGGCAACCAGTACCTGCTCCTCGTCGAGGCCATCGGCTCGGACGGACGACGCTACTTCCGGTCCTTCACCTCCAGCGGTCTCGCGGGCTCGTGGACCGCGCTGGCCGCCTCCGAGAGCAACCCGTTCGCCCGGGCGGGCAACGTCACCTTCCCGAGCGGTGCCTGGACGAAGGACATCAGCCACGGTGAGATGATCCGCGCCGGCTACGACCAGACGCTGACCATCCCCGCCTGCAAGCTCCAGTACCTCTACCAGGGCCACGACCCGAACGCGAGCGGCGACTACGACACGCTGCCGTGGCGGCTCGGCCTGCTGACACAGACCAACTCCGCCTGCTGACCGCTCCCGGACGATCCCGCCGCCCGTGCGGCAGGGGATCCGCCGGGATCCGTCCCTCGGCAGGGTCGAGGAACGGATCCCGGCGGTCACACACCGCGTGAGCACATCACGGCAACGGCGGGTACGCGTTCTGGATCAGCTGCTGGAACTGGGCGGAGAACCAGTGTCCGGCCAGCGGCGAGTTCGGCAGCGCGCCCGTGGGGTTGTTGCCGTTGCGCGCGTTGCCGCCGTACGTCGGGTCGCACATCCGGTCGAAGCCCTTGCCCTCGTCGTTGGGAACTGCGGCACTGTTGCCGTCGGACTCCCCCGGCGGCTTGACCCACACGTAGGCGTCGATACCGGCGGCCGGAGCCGCGGTCGGCCGTTCGCCGATGCCCGCGCCGCCCTGGTTGCACCAGTTGCCGGCGTGGATCCGCCGGTCGACGCGGCTGCTGTCGACGTAGCCGTCCACAGTGGTCTGCGCCCCGGGACCGGTGGGCCGGGCTGTCCCGCCCCAGCCGTTGCGTGAGGTGTCGATCAGCATGCCGATCCCGGAGTCGAATCCGGACGCGACGAGCTTGCCGCGCAGCGCCTGGGCGAAGGACTGCTCGTCCACGTACTGGTTCCAGTCCACCCACTTCGACTGACGTACGGTCTGTCCGTTCACCGTGTCGGTGACCTTGAGGTACGGCTCCTTGGTGGGGCTGTAGTTCGCGGTGTTGACGATGAAGCCGGCCACGTCGTTCACGCTCGCGCCGTTCGACGTCGCGACCTTGTGGAACTCCTGCACCGCGGGATCGAGGTTGCTGTCCCAGCCGAGCCAGCCGTGGTGGGCGGCGTCGATGTAGTTGTAGACGTTGGGGATGGCACCCAGCTTGTCCAGGGCGTAGCCGACGCCCTTCTCGTAGTTGCCGTTGGACTTCATGGTCACGCAGGCGTCGGTGGTGGTGGGGGTGCCGCCAGCGTTGGTGACGAGGTTGGGCAGCGAGTCGGGCTCGATGACGGTGGCGACCCGCAGGCCTGCGTACTTGGGGTCGGACAAGATCGACGCGATGGGGTCGATGTACTGGGACTTGTACTTGTCGAGGTCGTTGGGTCCCAGTTCGCCGTTGGAGGCCAGGGCGGCGCAGTCGCGGCCGGGCAGGTCGTAGATGACGAGCTGGACGACGAGATCGCCGGACCCCTTCTGCTTGAGGGCCTCGTCGAGGTGGGCGCGCAGGCCCATGCCGCCGCCCACGCCGTTGATCGCGGCGATGCGGTCGAGCCAGACGGCGGTGGGCTGGCTGGCGATGCGGCTGCCGCCCGGTTCGGCGGCCGCCTTGGCGGACCACTCGGGGTTCACGTACACCTTGGCACCGGTGTAGGGGTTGTCGGCACGGCTGCCGGTGCCGCCGCCTCCACCGCCTCCTCCGGTGCCACCACCCGTACCGCCGCCGGTGCCGCCGCCGCTGCCGCCGCCGTTGTCGACGTTGCAGGCGACGCCGTCTAGCGTGAACGTGGCGGGCACGCTGTTGGTGCCGCTGTAGGAGCCGTTGAACCCGAAGCTGACCGAACCTCCGCTCGCGAGAGGGCCGTTGTAGCTCTCATTGGCGGCGGTGACGTCGGCACCGCTCTGGCTGAGCTTCGTGTTCCAGGCGTTCGTGACCTTCTGGTTGCCGGCATACGACCACTTCACCGACCAACTCGACTTGGCGGCCGCGTTGTTGGTGATGGTGACGGCGGCGGTGAAGCCGGTGTCCCACTGGCTCTGCACCTTGTAGTCGACGGTGCAGGGGATGGACGAGGTGGCGGCGCCGGCCTGGCCGACGAGGAACGCCGACCCCGTCGTCCCGGCGACCAGCGCCACGGCGACGAGCAGCGTTGTCCTGGTGTGACTCATGTGCGGGTGCTTCCTTCCTTGTGGGGGACTTGCGGACGAAGAGCGCGCGAACGGTCGCGCGAACGGTCGCGCGAACCCCTGCCCGGGGCACGCGTGACGTTGCGGTGATCGGTGAGCTGGTACGTCCGGCATCGCCTCGAAGACACCGCCTTCCTGCCGGTGTTTCGAGGCCTCCGTCGTAGCGGGAGGGGACGCCCGGTCAGATGCAGGGGCGCCCGGTCTGGCGCGAACGCGCCGACCGCCGACTGGCGTTCCCTACGGTTCGAGGCGGGATTTCATGCCCTGCGTCTCGTGGTGGGCCACCGCCACACCGGCAGCTTCGACGCGGCCCGGGGTTTCGTTCCCGGGCCGGATGACCGGCACCGTGCGGAGAATGTGCGGCGTTCGCGAAGTACGGCGGTGCGCTCGCGGATCGGTCGACCGCGCTGACCCGGAGTACGCATGCCCGGTGCACGCGGCCGTGGTTGCCCGGGCTGGGAACACCTGGTGGAACAGTGCGCGAGAGCGCGTCGCTGACTAAAAGTACCGAATGCGGGGGGTGTCGCATGAGCGAGTCCTTACAGCTTGGCGCGCCGCTACGGACGCGTCACTGATGGAACCGCTCCCACTGGTGGGGAGGAAGTTAGCGTCAACTGACGAGGTTTCATAGGGTCCTTGCGAAACTTTTCGCCGGATCGGATCAGTTCGAACTTTGAACGCCCCGGCATCTTGACCGTGCCCGCCTTCATCCTCACGATGGGAGCGCTCCCACTGGATTCAGGCCTTTGCACCTCTCCGTGAGTCGCGTGACGCAAGGAGGAACAGCACATGGATCCCGGACGCAAACGAAGAGCCGCAGGCCGGCTCTGGACCGCCGTCGCCGCCGCGTTCGCCCTGCCCCTGACGATGCTCGCCACCGGCACGACCACCGCGAACGCGGCGACCGTGCAGTGCAGCGTCGACTACAAGACCAACGACTGGGGTTCCGGCTTCACCGCCGACCTCACCCTCACCAACCGCGGCATCGCGGCCCTCGACGGCTGGACCCTGACCTACGGCTACTCGGGCAACCAGAAGCTCTCGAACGGGTGGAACGGCATCTGGTCGCAGTCCGGTCAGTCGATCACCGTGCAGAACGCCTCCTACAACGGCACCGTCGCCCCGGGCGCCGCAGTTTCGGCGGGAGCGCAGTTCGGCTACAGCGGCACCAACAGCGCGCCGACCAACTTCGCGGTCAACGGCACCAGTTGCACCGGCGCACATCAACCGCCCATCACCGTGCTGACCAGCCCGGCCGCCGGCGCGGTCTACTCGCGCGGGGACGCCGTGCCGCTCGCGGCAACTGCGTCGGCCGCGGACGGCGCGACGATCGGCAAGGTGGACTTCTACGACGACACCACCCTGTTGGGCACCGACACCAGCGCGCCCTACACGTACTCCACCTCTGGCTTGACCGTGGGCAGTCACTCCCTGACAGCCAAGGCGTACGACAGTCTGGGCGCGTCCGCGGAGTCCACCCCGGTCGGCATCACCGTCGCCGCGGGTCCCGCCATCGTGTCCTCGACCTCCCAACTCGCCGTCCAGCAGGTCAAGACGGCAACATACGACGTGAAGCTCTCGACCCGGCCGTCGGCGAACGTGACCGTGACAACCGCCCGGACCGCCGGCAACACGGGCCTGTCGGTGAGTGGCGGGACCTCGCTCGTCTTCACGCCGTCGAACTGGAACACCACGCAGAAAGTGACGGTCTCGGCGGACTCCTCCGGGACCGGAGCGGCGACCTTCGAGTCGGCCGCGGCCGGGTACGGCAGCGCGTCGGTGACAGTCACCCAGATCGCGGCATCCAAGACGTACGACGCCCGGTTCCTGGACCTCTACGGGAAGATCACCAACCCGGCGAACGGCTACTTCTCCCCTCAGGGCATCCCCTACCACTCGGTGGAGACCCTGATCGTCGAGGCGCCGGACCAGGGGCACGAGACCACGTCGGAGGCGTACAGCTACCTGCTGTGGCTCCAGGCCATGTACGGCAAGGTGACGGGCGACTGGTCCAAGTTCAACGGCGCCTGGGCCCTCATGGAGAAATACATGATCCCCACCCACGTTGACCAGCCGACCAACTCCTTCTACAACGCGTCCAAACCGGCCACCTACGGGCCCGAGGCGGACACGCCGGACCAGTATCCGACGGCACTCGACCCGTCCGTGCCGGTCGGTTCGGACCCGCTCGCAGGCGAGCTGAAGTCGACCTACTCCACGGACGACGTCTACGGCATGCACTGGCTGGAGGACGTCGACAACACCTACGGCTACGGCGACACACCGGGCGGCGGGTGCGAGGCGGGACCGGCGGCGAGCGGGCCGTCGTACATCAACACCTTCCAGCGCGGACCGCAGGAGTCCGTGTGGGAGACGGTGCCGCAGCCGACCTGCGACGCCTTCAAGTACGGCGGTAAAAACGGCTACTTGGACCTCTTCACCGGTGACTCCTCGTACGCCAGGCAGTGGAAGTACACCGACGCTCCCGACGCCGACGCGCGGGCCGTGCAGGCCGCGTACTGGGCCGACACCTGGGCCAAGGAACAGGGCAAGGGCGCCGACGTCTCCGCGACCGTCGGCAAGGCGGCCAAGATGGGCGACTACCTGCGCTACGCCATGTACGACAAGTACTTCAAGAAAATCGGCAACTGCGTCGGACCGTCCACCTGCCCGGCCGGCACCGGCAAGAACGCCTCCGACTATCTGCTGTCCTGGTACTACGCGTGGGGCGGCTCCGCCGACACCACCGGGGGCTGGGCCTGGCGGATCGGATCCAGCTACGCCCACAGCGGATACCAGAACCCGCTCGCCGCATACGCGCTCAGCGCCGACGCCGACCTGAAGCCCAAGTCGTCGACCGGCGCGGCCGACTGGGGCAAGTCGCTCCAGCGGCAACTGGAGTTCTACCGCTGGCTCCAGTCGGACGAAGGCGCCATCGCCGGCGGCTCGACCAACAGCTGGGCGGGCCGCTACGCGACCCCGCCGACGGGGACATCCACGTTCTACGGCATGTACTACGACCAGCAGCCCGTCTACCACGACCCGCCGTCCAACCAGTGGTTCGGCTTCCAGGCGTGGTCGATGGAACGGGTCGCCGAGTACTACCAGCAGACGGGAAACGCGAGCGCGAAAGCCGTCCTCGACAAGTGGGTGGCGTGGGCGCTGTCCAAGACCACCATCAACCCGGACGGCACGTATCTGATCCCCTCGACGCTGCAGTGGTCGGGGCAGCCCGACACATGGAACGCGTCAAGTCCCGGAACCAATACGGGACTTCATGTCACCGTCGCCGACTACACGAACGACGTGGGCGTGGCCGCCGCGTATGCCAAGACGCTGACGTACTACGGCGCCAAGTCCGGTGACGCGAAGGCGAAGTCGACGGCGAAGGCGCTGCTGGACGGGATGTGGGGCAACTACCAGGACAGTCTGGGCATCGCCGTTCCGGAGACCCGCACCGACTACAACCGGTTCAACGATCCGGTCTACGTGCCGAGCGGATGGACCGGCAAGATGCCGAACGGCGAGGCCATCAACTCGTCCTCGACGTTCGCCTCGATCCGGGCCTTCTACAAGAGCGACCCGGCCTGGTCGAAGGTCGAGGCCTATCTGAAGGGCGGCGCCGCGCCCGTCTTCACCTACCACCGGTTCTGGGCCCAGGCGGACATCGCCCTGGCCATGGGCTCGTACGCGGAGCTGCTTGAGTAGCCCCCGTCGGCGCTCCGCGTACGGACCCCGTCACCGGACGACGGGGTCACCGGCCGGGCGGCCCTCACCCGCGCAGGGGGCTGCCCGGCCATCCCAAGACCAGTTCGGGGCACTCGCAAAACGGGAGCGCTCCCAATCCATGAAGAGAGGCCAACCCCGCCTGCAACTATGCCAGCGGTGAATTCGTGTGCTCGTCCCCCTCCGGCCGGTAAGATCGGTGATCTCTTGGGGGAGGTGGTCATGGGCAGGCGACGCCCGGGGGCACCGACGCTGGAAGAGGTGGCCGCCCACGCGCGGGTGGGGCGGGGCACGGTCTCCCGCGTCATCAACAACGCGGCGGGCGTGAAGGATTCGACGCGCCGGGCGGTTCAGCAGGCCATCGAGGAACTGGGTTACGTGCCCAATCTCGCGGCCCGTTCGCTGGCGGGACGGCGGGCCGACGCCGTCGCCCTGGTCATGACGGAGCCGGACTGGCGGCAGTTCGCCGAACCCTTCTTCTCCGAGATCGTCAACTCGCTCGGGAACGCGCTGACAGACACCGGAATGCAACTGCTGCTGACCCTGGTCCGCTCGGACACCGAGCGGCAGCGCTTCCTCGAGTACGCGCGCGGCGGCCGGGTGGACGGTGTCCTGCTGATGTCCGTGCACGCCGACGACCCCCTGCCGGACATGCTCGCCGAGGCCCGGCTGCCGACCGTGCTGCTGGGACGCCGTTCCGGAGAGGAGTACGTCAGCTACGTCGACGCGGACAACATCGGCGGCGCACGCAGCGCCGTCTCCCATCTCGTCCAACGAGGCCGCAGAGTCATCGCCACCATCACGGGGCCGCTCGACCTGTACGCCGCCCAGTGCCGGCTGCGCGGCTACGAAGAGGCCCTCAAGCTCGCGGGATTGCAGGGCGGGCCGACCCTCGCCGCCGAAAGCGACTTCACGGCGGACAGCGGGCGCCGCGCCATGGCCGAGCTCCTCGATCGGCATCCGGACATCGACGGCGTCCTCGCCGCGTCGGACACCACGGCAGCGGGCGCTCTGGAGGCCCTGCGCGCGGCCGGACGCCGGGTGCCCGAGGACGTCGCCGTCATCGGCTTCGACGACTTTCCGCTGGCCCAGCAGACCGAACCACGACTGACGACGGTGCGTCAGCCGATCGAGGAGATCGGGCGGGCCATGATCCGGCTGCTCCTGGAGGAGATGGAGGAGGGCGCGGTGGCCTGGCGTCACGTCATCCTCCGTACCGAGCTCGTGGTTCGCGACTCGACCTGACGTCCGTCGCCACATCCGCGGGGAAAGCACCGCGGGTCGGCGCGCCGTGTCTCGTCCCCGCGTCCGACCTGCGCCTCCGAAATCGGTTCAACGGGTTCACGCGCACAGTCTTGTCATGGACCTGGACCATCCCTACAGTCCTGGCGAGCCAAGGTTTGGGAGCGCTCCCATTCAGATAGTCGCGGGAGCACCACCCCACTACCCCCCATCCCTCTGAAGAGGATCCGCATGCGTCCTTCACCGCACCATGCCCGCAGCGCGCGTGGCCTGCTCGGCGCGCTGCTCACCTCGCTCGTCTCACTCGCCGCACTTCTGACCACGGCGTCGGCGGCACAGGCCGACACCACGATCTGCCAGCCCTTCGGCACGACGACCGTCCAGGGCCGCTACGTGGTCCAGAACAACCGCTGGGGCACCAGCGCCGCCCAGTGCATCACCGCGACCGACTCGGGGTTCAGGATCACCCAGGCCGACGGATCCGTCCCCACGAACGGCGCTCCGAAGTCGTACCCGTCCGTCTACAACGGCTGCCACTACACCAACTGCTCCCCGGGCACCAACCTTCCCGCGCAGCTCAGCACCGTCTCCACCGCGCCCTCGAGCATCTCCTACGGCTATGTGAACGACGCGGTGTATGACGCCGCGTACGACATCTGGCTCGACCCGACGCCACGCACAGACGGCGTCAACAGGACCGAGATCATGATCTGGTTCAACAAGGTCGGATCCATCCAGCCCATCGGCTCCCCGGTCGGCAACACCACAGTGGGCGGGCGCGACTGGCAGGTGTGGTCCGGCAACAACGGCTCGAACGACGTCCTGTCGTTCGTCGCCCCCTCGGCACTCACCAGCTGGTCCTTCGACGTCATGGACTTCGCCCGACAGGCGGTCTCGCGCGGACTCGCGCAGAACAACTGGTATCTGACGAGTGTTCAGGCCGGCTTCGAGCCCTGGCAGAACGGCGCCGGACTCGCCGTGACCTCGTTCTCCTCCACCGTCAACACCGGGTCCTCCGGTGGCGGCACGGGCAACCCCGGCGGCTCCGCGGCCTGCAAGGTGGCGTACGCGACGAACGTCTGGCAGGGCGGCTTCACGGCCGACGTCACCATCACCAACACCGGCTCCTCCCCCGTCAGCGGCTGGCAGCTCGCGTTCACCCTCCCCTCCGGGCAACGGATCACCAACGCCTGGAACGCGAACCTGTCCTCGTCCTCGGGAGCCCTCACGGCAAGCAACGTGAGCCACAACGGCCAGATCGCGGCCGGCGGCCAGGTGACCTTCGGATTCCAGGGCACCACCGATGGAGCCTTCGCCAAACCCTCCGGTTTCAACCTGAACGGGACGGCCTGCACCACCGTCTGACACACGTTCAGTCTCCGGTGCCCGCCTGTCCGTCACTCCGACCGGCGGGCACCGGAGACCACATGGAAACGGCGAACCATCTCCGGGCGGTCGCACACGTGACACACGTCGATCTGCGGAGCGGCCCCGGCGCCGGCACTCCGAGGTTAGGGTCGCGACAAGCGACCGCTCAGCCCTCCGGAAGCAGTGCGGTCGGCGGCACCGGGAGAGGCAGGGAGTCTCATGGCGGTCATCGACGCGTGGATGCAGCACCCCACGCTCCGTCACTCCAACCACGAGATGTTCGCGTCGTTACGCCGGTGGACGGGCGGAGGTCTGCTGGAGGAGCCGTTGCCGGTGAAGGCCACGGTGGCCGCGATGGCCGCGGCGGACGTCGAAATCGGCCTGTCGGCGGCCTGGTACGGACCCCATGGGCCACTGATCAGCAACGACGAGGTGGCGGAGTTCGTCGCCCAGTCACAGGGACGGCTGCGCGGGGTGGCCGGCGCGGACCTCACCCGCCCGGTCCGGGCGGTAAGGGAACTGCGCCGCGCCGTGGAGGAACTCGGCTTCGTGGCCCTGCGCATCGTGCCCTGGCTGTGGCAACTCCCGCCCACCGACCGGCTGTACTACCCGCTGTACGCCGTCTGCGTCGACCTCGGCATCCCCTTCTGCACCCAGGTCGGCCACACCGGCCCGCTGCGGCCGTCCGAAACGGGCCGCCCCATCCCCTACGTCGACCAGGTCGCCCTCGACTTCCCCGAATTGACCATCGTGTGCGGGCACATCGGGTATCCGTGGACCACGGAAATGATCGCGGTGGCCGACAAGCACGCCAACGTGTACATCGACACCAGCGCCTACACCGCCCGCCGTTACCCCCGCGAGCTGGTCGACTATTTGCGCGGCCGGGGACGCGGGAAGGTGCTGTTCGGCACCAACTACCCCATGATCACTCCGGTAAAGGCCCTGGAGCACCTTGGTGAACTGGGCCTGGACGACGAGGCGACCGAACTGTTCCTGTCCGGCAACGCTCGACGGATCTTCAGCCTCTGAGCCCACCGGGTGAGCTCTGAACGACGGCGTCTGCCTCCTTCACAGCGGCCACCGGGTTCGTCACGACGGTCCGTTCGTCCGTTCCGGCGCGACGCCTGGGCGGTCGGTCTCGACAGACTTCCGCGCGGGCATGAGGCGGACAAGCGTGCGGTACGCAGCTTGGCGTTCAACGTCAATGCGCCCGCGGACCAAGCATTGGCTCTCCTGTCCCGCTTTCGGCGTTGAACAGCGAGAACGTTGACGTGCCCCGGCTACAGCAGATGCAGGCTGGTCTCCCGATGTCGCGGGCCGCCGACGGGCGCCTGGTCCTGGCCTTCGATGTCAGCAACCGGCTCCGCCCCAACGCGCCAACCACGGGGAATCGTACGGTCGGCAAGATTCCCCATTTGTCCCGTCTGGCGTACAACCTTCCGACGCCGCGAGCTGTCCCACCCGGTGTCAGATCTTCGCGACCAGGCACGACCGAGGGGGACATGATGCGAGGAATCAGAGCGGCAATGGCGGCGCTCGTGCTCGCGGGCGCCATGCTGGGGACGACGGCGAGTACCGCGGGCGCGGCCCCGGCGGTGAACTCGCGCGCCGCGGCGGCCTGCCCGACCGGCTGGGGCAGCGGCGCCAAGGGCGGTGCCGCCGTAGGAGCCGATCACCTGACGGACGTCAGGACCGGACGGCACGAGTGCTACGACCGCATCGTGTTCGACGTGCCCGGCGGCGGCCGGATCAGCTACCACGTCCAGTACGTGGACGGGTTCTACGCGGACCCGTCGGGCCAGTACATCCCGGTCGCCGGTGGGGCGATCCTCGAAATCCGCGTCGGCGCGTGGAGCTACGACCTGGAGGCCGGTGTGCCGACCTACCCGGGCCAGGTGGGAAAGCCCCTGCCCGGCGTGAACGTCAGCGGGTACAGCACCTTCCGGGACACCCGGTTCGGCGGCACCTCCGAGGGCCAGACGCAGGTCGCTCTGGGTGTGCGCGCCCGACTGCCGTTCCGCGTGCTCCAGTTGGACGACCGGGTCGTGGTGGACGTGGCCCACAGCTGGACGAGCCAGGCCTTGCCGGCGCGGTAGGGGAGGGCGGGGCTGCCGACGGGCGAAGTGGCGCAGCCAGTTGGCCGACGGCGTCCTCCCCCGCCTGCCCGACAACCGCCGCACCGATAGAGGCCGGAACCGGAGTCAGCTGACAGACGGCTCCGACGCGGCGCTGCTATCGGTCGTCGCCGTGGTGGGCGGCGATGGCTCGATCGAGGGTGACGTGGTCGGCCCAGCTGCCGTGGAAGCCGAAGGGCACCCGGCTGGGGAGCTTGATGCGGGCCAGTGGGGTGCGGCGCAGGTCGGCGGCGTCGTGGATGAGCAGTTCGCTGAGGTTGGTGGTGCGGTTCCACCACAAGGTCAGCAGATAGCCGTCGTCCTCGCTGCGGGCATTCTCGCGGGCGACGAAGACCGGTTCGCCGGGGCTGGTCAGGTCGTCGGGGCCTTCGATGACGGTGGTGCTGGCGAGGAGGTAGTCGTGGCGGGCAAGTCCGTCGGACATGGTGTCGGCGGCCAGGCCGCGCGTGGTGACGAAGTAGCCATAGCGGTGCGGGCGACCGGTGTACGCGTCGTTGATCTTGGGGAACTCTCCGAAGATGCCGCTGATCATCTCCTCCGAGGCCCGTCCGGTCGCCAGGTCCACACGCCACCGGTAGGGCTGGGCCGGCGGGAACCACTCGTGGGAGCCCAGCGGTGTGGAGAGGCGGTCGGCGGGGTTTCCGAGCCGGCTGATGCGGTGCCCGTCGACGACCAGCTCGCCGTCGTGCTCGTAGGCGTTGAAGAAGTGGGTGTTGGCCCAGTGGCCGCCGAGCTCGTGCCAGGTGACCTCGTGGGTGTGACGGTTCATCAGAACGATCTGGACGCCGTGTTCGAGGACGCTCTCGTCCCAGACGACACCGGGCCTGTTCTCCATCACCAGGTCGAGGCGGAACTGGGCCGGAGTGACGAAGAAGACGGCGTAGGTGTCGCTCACCGCGAAGTCGTGCATGAGGACCGGCACACCGATGTCGAAGGAGTGCGAGTCGACGATCTCGGCCGTCTTCACGTCCGCGCGGTACCAGGTGATGGCCGGGCCGGTGGCGGCGAAGAACAGCATGTCGCCGGTGTCCGGGTCGGTCTTGTAGTGACCGGTGCACAGGACGTCGATGCCGCCGTGGAAGTCGTACGTGCCGATGGTGCGCAGGGTTTCGGGGTCCAGCGCGTGCGGCAGTCCGCCGTCGTAGTAGACGATCAGGTGGTCGTCGAAGAGGCCGGCGTTGATGTTGGCGACGTTCTTGGCGGGTGAGGCGCCCTCGGGCAGCCGGCCCGGGGTGCCGCCGTTGACGAAGCCGGTGTAGACCGCTTCCCCGGCCTCCACCTCGACCTTCATCGAGTCGGTCTCGACCCAGCGAGTGCGGTAGGCGGCCCGGCCCTCACGCAGGTAGACGCCGCACACCATGCCGTCTCCCTCCCACCAGTGGTAGCGGTCGGTGTCACGGGGCCGGAAGCGAGGGTTGGAGGAGACGCGGAACAGCGCGCCCGCGAGGTCGGGCGGTATCTCTCCGTCCACCTCCAGGTCGTATGCCTCGCTCTCCTCCGTCCAGGGAGCGAAGGGGCCGTTGAGGAACTTGTTGTCGGCGGACCAGTCGACTCCCATGGAGGCGGGTGCGACGGTCTGTCCGGTCTGCCGGGGGACGACGGTCATCGGGTTCGGGGGCATCGTTGCTCCTGAATCGGGTTGGGTGTGAGTGACGGAAGAGGCTCCGTCAGAAGGGGTAGTCGGGGAGTTCACCGCGGACGGTGACCCACTGCTGTTCGGTGAAGGCCTCGAGGTTGGCGGCGCTGCCGCCGTGCCGGGAGCCGGTACCGGAGTCGCCGACTCCGCCGAAGGGGATGAGTGGCTCGTCGTTGACGGTCTGGTCGTTGATGTGAACAAGGCCGCTGGGCACGCGCTCCGCCAGGGCGAGCCCCTTCATGACGTCCCGGGTCAGGACGCCCAGGGACAACCCGTACTCGGTCCCGGCGGCCAGACGGGCCGCCTCGTCCAGGTCGTGGAACGGGACGACGGGTGCCACGGGCCCGAAGATCTCCTGGGCGTAGGCGGGCGAGGTCAGCGGTACGTCGGTGAGCACGGTCGGCCGGTAGAACAGGTCCTGGTAGGTACCGCCCGCGGCCAGCCGGGCACCGGCCTCAACCGTCTCGGTGACGACGCGGTGGATGTTGTCGCGCTGGCCGGCGTCGATGATCGGTCCGAGGGCGACGTTCTCGCCGAGCGGGTCGCCGACCGGAAGGGCGTCGGCGTGCCGGGCGAGCAGCGCCGTGTACTCGTCGGCGACCGAGGCGTGGACGAGGTGGCGGCTGCTCGCCATGCAGATCTGACCGGCGTGGACGAAGGATCCCCAGGCGCCCACCGAGGCGGCCTTCTCCAGGTCGACGTCGTCCATGACGACGAGCGCGGAGTTCCCGCCCAGTTCCAGGTGGACCCGCTTGAGGTGCCGGGCCGCGGCGACGCCGATCGCGCGTCCGGCCCGGGTGGAGCCGGTGAACGCGATGACGGGTATCTGCGGGTGCTCGACGACGGCGGCTCCGACGTCCGCGCCGCCGGGCAGGACGTGCAGCAGACCAGGAGGCAGGCCCGCCTCCTCGAAGACCCGGGCGAAGACGACGCCGCCGCTGATCGCGGTGCGGGGGTCCGGCTTGAGGACGACCGCGTTACCGAGGGCGAGCGCCGGGGCGACCGCCCGCATGGCCAGCGTGATCGGCACGTTGAACGGAGCGATGACGCCGACCACCCCGACGGGCCTGCGGCGGGCGAACGACAGCCGCTCCTGCCCGGAGCGCAGCAGCTCACCGTAGGGCGCCCCGGCGAGGGCGGCGGCCTCGTGACACTCCTCCGCACCACCGCCGGCGACCTGTAGGGCGGCGAACGGCCGGATCGCACCGGACTCCCGGACCACCCAGGTCTCGATCTCCTGCTGATGTTCCTCGAACAGGCGCGCGGCGCGGCGCAGCACGGCGGCCCTGTCGGAGTACGGCCGAGCTGCCCACTCCCGCTGGGCCGGCACGGCCCGCTCCACCGCCTTGTCCACGTCGGCCGGTGTGGCGGAGCCGACGCGGCCCAAGGTCTTGCCGGTGGCGGGCTCGACGGCGTCGTACTCCTCGCCGGAGCCCTTGATCCACTCACCGGAGAAGAGGCCGCCTTCCCAGGTGCTGTTGTCCAGAAGCGTCATGGTGTCCCGATCCAGTCGCGCGTGATGGTGCGAACGTGATGCGTTGTGTCGCGAAGGTGGCGAGATGGCGTGATTCTCACCAGTGATTCAGGTTGGCTTGCGCACTGCGAGTCAGTTGCTGGGCAGCGCCTGGGCCTTCGGGGCTGCGGCGTCCACGGCTTCGGGTCTCACGGAGGTGTCGCCCGTTTCCTCATAGTCCAGGCCGACCGGCGCGCCTGCGGCGGCACTGCGCCGCAGAGCGAGCACGGCGATGAGTCCGGCCACCAGACTGGCACCGGCGCAGACGTACAGGCCGAGATCAAGGCCCTCTTCGACGGCCTGACGTGCCAGCGGGACCAGTGTGCGCGACAGTTCGCCCAGGTCTGCGTTGGCGACCGCGATCGCGCCCCCGTCCGCGTTGACGGCACTGGCGACGCCCTTGGCCTGGGCGGGCAGATCGGCGGTGCCGAGCTTCGTGGCGAGGGCGCTGGTCGCCGTACCGAGGGCGACGGCGCTGACGATCGCGGGGCCCAGCGCCTGCCCGGTCTCGCGAACCAGGCTGGTGACCGCGCTGGCCATACCGGCGTGCCGGATGTCGACGGTGCCGACCGCGACGGCCGTCAGCGCGGAGAACATCGTGATGAAGCCGACCCCGAGCAGCAGGATCGGTCCGGCCATCGACGGCAGATCGGTGGTGTCGCCCGCCAGCAGGGCCATCCAGATCTCACCCGCGGCGAGTGCGAGCAGACCGCCCACGAGCAGTACCCGGGGGTGCACGCGCTGCAGCAGTTTCGGCAGGACGGGGGTGAGCAGCAGGGGGACCGCCTGGATGAGCGCGAAGGGCAGAGCGGCCTTGAGCGGGGAGAGGTGGTAGACGGTCTCCAGCTTGATGCTCAGCGCGTAGGCGGTGCCGATGAAGCCGAACATGGCGAGCAGTCCGATGGCGGCGGCCGCGGCGAAGGAGGGGATACGGAAGAGTTCCAGCCGCAGCATCGGCGTCCGCGACTTCCGCTCCGCGACGAGGAATCCCACGAAGGCGGCGAGGGCGACGGCGAAGGCGAGCACGATGTGCGCCGAGGTGTAGCCGTCGTTGGCGCCCTCGATGACGGCGTAGAGCAGCGCCAGCAGGGACACGGCGACCGTGAGCTGGCCCGGCCAGTCGAGTCCGCGCCCGGCCGGCTCGCGGGAGTCGACGATCCAGCGGGCGCTGACGGCTGCGGTGACCAGGCCGAGTACCGCGAGCGGCACATAGGCCCAGTGCCAGTCGGTGTGCTCAGCGGTGAACCCGCTGATCAGCGGCCCGATCATGGCGCCGAACGCCAGACTGAGGGCCCAGTACGACAGGGCCCGGGCGCGGGCCGCGGGCTCCGGGGTCCCCGCGACGACAACCGCCAGTGACGAGGGGAAGACCGCGGCGGCTCCGAGTCCGGCGATCGCCTGGCCGGCGATGAGCTGGGTCAGCGAGCCCGAGGTGGCGACGATCAGACAGCCGACCGTGATCAGCAGTCCGCCCAGAACGAGGAGCCGCTTGCGTCCGAAGAGGTCGCCGAGGACGCCGAAGTTCAGCTCCAGGATGGCCGTCGGCAGGATGAACGCCGCCGGGATCCAGGCGAGCGCGGCGGCCGACGCCCCGAAGTCCCGCTGGATCACTCCGATGATCGGGGACGCGAGCGGGATGCCGATCTGGGCCGCACAGATGGCCAGACAGGCGGCGATCAGGGTGGCGCGGCCCAGTGGCGATGGGCCGTCGGCGGCGGCCGGGGCAGCGGCTCTCCCGGCATCGGAACGAGTCATGGGGTTGCCTCCAGTAGCGGCGCGGGCGGTCCCCAGTGGCTCAGCGAAGCCAGGGCGACTGTCCCGCATATTCGGACCTTTGTTTCGTAGAACAGGACGCTGCACCTGCACTGCTTGAATCGTCAAGGGGCGGGAGCCGAGTAATTTCCTGTTGACGTCGAGACACCCGGCGCCCTAGTGTCCTGTTACACGAAACTGGCATCCTGATTAAGGAGACACGGCATGGCCATTACGGGACTTGGTCACACCGGCTTCTGGGTCGACGACCTGGAGACGATGCGCGACTTCTACTCACGCGTCCTGGGACTGACCGTCACCGACGAGGACGAGGAGCGGGGCATCGTGTTCTTCTCCTCGCGCCCCGAGCTGGAGCATCACGAGTTCGTCCTCCAGCGGGGCCGCACCGCCCCTCCCGGCGCCAAGCTCACCCACCAGGTGTCGTGGCGCGTCGACTCCCTCGAGACGATCATCGACTTCCACCACCGGTTCCACGCCGAAGGGATCGAGGTCCAGCAGGAAGTGACCCACGGCAACGCGATCGGGATCTACTTCTTCGACCCCGAGGGCAACCGCAACGAGGTCTACCTGCGCATCGAGCGCGATGTGCGCCAGCCCTTCCGCAAGACCATCGACCTCGACCAGGACCCGGCGGACGTGCTCGCCGAGGCCCAACGGCTGCTGGCCGAGGGCGGCCCCGCCTACCAGCCGGTCCAGTAGTCAACGGTCCGACGACGGAAGGCCCTTCATGACGCACCCACCACCGGCGACGTGGCCCCACGTGCTCATCGTCGGCGCCGGCCCGACCGGGCTGACGGCCGCGCATCTCCTGGGCTCGCGGGGCGTACGGGTGCTGCTGGTGGAACGCAACGCCACCACCAGCGACGACGCCAAGGCGATCAGCCTCGACGACGAGTCGCTGCGCACGCTCCAGTCCGCCGACGGTCTCGACGAAGCGGTGTACCCCATCCTCGTGCCGGGCACCGGGACGAAGTACTTCGGCATTGGTGGTCGGACTCTCGTGCACGCCCGAGGCACCGGCGACCAGCGCTTCGGCCATCCGTTCAAGAACCCCTTCGCCCAGCCCGACCTGGAGCGCGTGCTGCGTGAGCAACTGCGCCGCCACCCCAGCGTCGACATCCGCTTCGACACCCGGCTGACGGCCCTCCTCACCCAACACCCCGACCGGGTGCGCGCGTCGTTGCGAACAGGCGGCCAGGACGGGCCGGTCGAGGAACTGGACGTCCGTTACGTCCTCGGCTGCGACGGCGGCCGCAGCACCGTACGCGACCTGCTGTCCATCCCCATGCAAGGGCGAAGCTTCCCGGACGTGTGGCTGGTGGTCGACACCCTCCAGGACACACACGACCAGCGCTACGGCATGCACCACGGCGACCCGGAGCGACCCGTCGTCATCGTTCCCGGGCGGGAGGGCCGTTGCCGCTACGAGTTCCGCCTGAAGCCGGGTGAGTGCGATGCGGGCGCCCCTCCCCCTTTCACACTGGTGCGCCAACTCCTGCGGCCGTACCGGGAGATCACGGCAGCGCAGGTCGAACGCGCGGTCGCCTACAGCTTCCACGCACTGCTGGCCGACCGCCTGCGCGACGGCCGCTGCTTCCTGCTCGGCGACGCCGCGCACATGATGCCGCCGTTCGCCGGGCAGGGCCTCAACTCCGGTGTCCGGGACGCGGCCAACCTGTGCTGGAAGGTCGCCGAGGTCATGGTGGGACGGGCCGGCGACGCGCTGCTCGACACCTACGACACCGAACGGCGCCCCCACGCCCGGGCCGTGATCGACCTCTCCGTACGGCTCGGCCGGATCGTCATGACCACCAGCCGCCCCCGCGCCCTGCTCCGCGATGTGCTGGTGCGCACGGCCATGCGCATCCCGCCGGGACGCCGCTATCTCACCGAGATGCGCTACCGCCCCGACGCCCGGGTACGGGTGGGCGCCGTCGTCCCGTCCGACTGCCGGGGACGTGAGCTCGTCGGCGCGATGCTGCCACAGCCCCGTGTGCTGCACGGACCGCACCACCGTCCCACCCGGCTCGACTCCGTCCTCGGACAGGGCTGGAGCCTGCTCGGGATCGATGTGACCGACGCCGACTGGGCCGCCGCCGCACGGGGCGGCCTCCCGGAGTCCGCCGCGGTGGACGTCTTCCTGGACGACCACGCACCGCGTGACCGTGCCGGCCGGACGGGGATCGCCGACGCCGACGGCCGGCTGGACGCCCTCTTCACCCGACTGACGGGATGCTTCGTGCTCGTGCGTCCCGACCGTCTGGTGGCCGCCGTGTTCACCCCCGACCAGGCCGAATGCGTCGGCGGCGAGCTCGGTCGCTTCAGCGCCGACGGCCCGACCGTGCCCGGCATGCCGTCCGCACCCGCCCCCGAGCCGGTCCCCGAGATCCAGCACGAATCCCCAGGAGTACCCCGATGAGACTCAGCACCGTCCGTGTCGCCGACCACCGGACCGCCGCCGCCCGGCAGGAAGGCGACGAACTGGTACTGCTGCCGTACTCCGACATCCGCGCCCTGCTCGCCTCCGGCGACGACTGGCAGGAACGGGCCGGCTCAGCGGACGGCGAACGCCTGCCCCTGACCGAGGCGTCCTTGGCCCCGCTCGTCCCCCACCCCAACAAGATCATCTGCCTGGGCCTCAACTACGCCACCCACATCAAGGAGATGGGCCGCCCGACCCCCGCGCATCCGACCCTGTTCGCCAAGTTCGACGGTTCCCTGATCGGCGCGCACGACGACATCCACATGCCGCCGATCAGTGACGACCTCGACTGGGAGGCCGAATTGGGGGTCGTCGTCGGACGCCCCGGCCGCAATGTGCCGCGTGAGCGGGCCCTGGATCACGTCGCCGGCTACACCGTCGCCAACGATGTCACCGTACGAGACTGGCAGCACCGCACCCGCGAGTTCCTCTCCGGCAAGACCTTCGAGGCCACCACTCCGGTCGGGCCCGCTCTCGTCACCCCCGACGAACTCCCTCCCGGCGCCTCGGAACTGACCATCTCCTGCAGCGTCGACGGCCACACCATGCAGAAGTCCAACACCGCCGACCTGCTCTTCGACGTGGCCCACACCATCGCCTACATCAGCACCATCATCACGCTGCTGCCCGGCGACCTGATCCTCACCGGGACCCCGGGAGGAGTGGGCGCGGGCCGCGACCCGAAGGTGTTTCTGCGGCCGGGGCAGGAACTCGTCACCACGGTCGAGGGCATCGGAGAACTGCGCAACACCGTCGTCAAGGACCGGCTGTAGACAGGACAAGCGGGCAGCCGGGCGCGGCCTCCCCGGCCCTGACCCGCCCGCAACAGTGTCTCGCATGTCAGGAAATACGTCCTCCAACTACCGTGACCGCAACTCCACGGCCGACGGCGCGCTCGACATCCTGACCGTGTTCGACGACATCCACCTCGTAGTCTCCGGATCCGCTGTCGCCGAGCGGCTCGGCGTGGCACGCTCCACCGCCTACCGTTACCTGCAGAGCCTCGTCGCCGGGCGCTTCCTCGAAGAAGCTCCCGGCGGCGGCTTCCGGCTCGGCCTGCGCGTACTGGAGATCGCCCGGCTGGCCCGCCGCAGCTACGGCCTGTCCGAGGTCGCGCTGCCGTCGATACAGGCGCTCGCCGAGGACGTGCACGAGGCCGTGCTGCTGACCCGGCGCACCGGGAACCTCGTGGTCTGCGTGGACCGCGCGGAGACCACCCGCGCCGTACGAATCTCCTACGAGCGCGGCAGCGCCCTGCCGATCAACGCCGGCGCCTCCGCCCTCGTTCTGCTCGCCTGGAGCCCGGACGACGAGGCCCGCCGGCTGTTGGAGGCCGCGAGCTGCGGCGCTTCACCCCGGCCACCCTCACCGACGTCGACGCCCTGATGGAACGCCTGGCCCGGATCCGCCGCCTCGGTTACTCCGTCACCCGCGGCGAACTCGACTCCGACGTGGTGGGCATCTCCGCACCGATCCGGGACGCCGACAAGCAGGTGGTCGCGGCGGTCGGCATCGCCGCCCTCGCCTCCCGGATCCGCCCGGAGGCCGAAACGGAGATCGCCCGGAAGGTACTCGCCACAGCAGGCGAGATCAGCCACCGGATGGCGGTCGTGGCGGGATGACCTCACCGACGGACAACCTGACCGCGTCGGAGGAATCCCCGCCACGACGTCTCCTGCCCGCGCCGGAGCAGCGCGCGAGACGGCCTCGACGGCGTTCATAGGGAGGGCTCCCACGCCGTTGCGGCAGGCAACGAGGGATCGTGCCTGACGTCGTGGAGCAGACGGGATGTGCCGCCAGGCCCTGGGAACGCGCCCGTCAGGCGCGGTCCTCAAGCTCGGCGAACCTCGCTTCCAGGTCGGAAAGGAAGGTCTCGCCGTCGGGGATCATCCCCGCGATCGCCCGCACGGTGGTGCCGGCCGGAGCGCCCGACCCGCTGTCGATGAAGGCGGCGGCCTCCGGGATGTACGCGATCAGCAGGTCCTTGAAGGCGCGGGCGGCTTCCTCGCGGTCCAGCAGGGCGTCGATGCTCATGTCCACGGACAGCGGGGTCCGTTCGGCGTCGGCGGACACGTAGGGAACCGTCCAGCTGTACCGGCCCGATCCGACCTCGACGGCGTCGCCGCCGCTTCCCGGCAGGACGACCTCGGCGCTCGTGTTCGGCGGCACGAGTGCCTCGACCGTCAGCTCCGTCCCGGCCAGGATCCAGGACACCTCCGCAAGTCCGTACGGCGTGCGCAGTCTCGCCCTCGCGTGGGCGAGGCCGCCGCCCGGTCGCGGCTTCACCCGCAGGCGGCGGTAGCCGGGTGCGGCGGGGGCGAGTCCGGCGACCGTGCCGTGCAGCCAGTCGGCGACGGCGCCCAGGGCCTAGCGGTTGAAGGAGGTCATCCCGCTCGGGTTGACCGTCCCGTCGGGCAGCAGACTGTCCCAGCGCTCCCAGATGGTGGTCGGGCGGCGTTTTCGGAGGGTCCCAGCAACACCCGGCCGACAGGCCAGGCATCACGACACGACGTCCACCAAGACCTTGCCGACTGTGCCGTTCTCCACCGCCCGGTGCGCGTCGGCGGTGCGGTCGAGGGGAAAGCGGACCAGCGGCAGGCCGTGCTCCTCGCCGACGGGCAGGGCGCCGTCACGGACCGCGGCGGCGACGTCCTCGGCGGCCGCGGCGCGCGCCTGCGGTCCGGCCGTGTAGAGCACCAGGAATTGGAAGCGCGTGTTGAGCACCATGTTCTGCAGCACGTTCAACTCGACGGGCTTGCCACCGTCGTTGGCGTAGGTGGCGATCGTGCCGCGGGTCCGCAGCACGGCCAGGTCCAGTGCGAGGTTCGCGCCCAGCGCCACTTCGGCAACGATGTCGACACCGTCCGGGGCGGCCTTGCGGATCTCGGCGGCCGGGTCGACGCCGCGATAGTTGATCACATGATGGGCCCCTGCCGCGGTGGCCAGCCGGGCCTTCTCCGGGCCGCTGACCGTGGTGATCACGGTGGCACCGGCCCATCGGGCGAGCTGGATCACCGCGTGCCCTACCGCCCCGGCCCCACCTGCGGCGAGCACCACCTGGCCGTGGAGAACCCCGGGCCGCAGACGGCGCGGCCCGTCCTCGGCGACGGTGAGCGCGCGGTGCGCGGTGAGCGCGGGGACGCCGAGTGAGGCACCGACATCGAACCCGATGTCGTCAGGCAGCGGCACGGCCAGGTCGGCGGGCACGACGGTGAACTCGGCGGCGGTACCGGTGGGTCGACCCGCGGCGGCCATGAACAGCCAGACCCGCTGGCCGACCCGGCTCTGATCGACCCCCTCTCCGACGGCGTCGATCGTGCCCGCGCCGTCGAGGTGCGGGGTGACCTCGGAGAAGTGCTTGGGGTGGGCGGGGCCGGAACGGGCCTGCCAGTCGGTCGGGTTGACTCCCGACACGGCGACACGCACGCGCACCTCTCCGGGGCCCGGCGTGGGGAGGTCACGGTCGACGAGCCGAAGAACGTCGGGGCCGCCGTTGTCGCTGTAGATGATGGCTTTCATGATCCGTCCTTGGAGCCGGTGAAGAAGGGCGTTCCGGCAGGGCCGGGCGTTCGGTCGAGGTGTCCGGCGTGTGGTCACGACCCGGGTCGTGTTGGTTCCGGTCAGCCGATGGGGACGTCGTTGGAGCGGGACTCGACGGCATCGAGGGTGGCCAGCGCCGCGGTGTCCAGGGTGATCTCGCCGACCGCCATGTTGGCCTGGAGGTGGGCGACGTCGGCGGTGCCGGGGATGAGCAGCGCGTTCGGGGCGTGGTGCAGCAGCCAGGCGAGGCCGACCTGGGAGGCCGTGGCCCCCAGGGACTCGGCCACGGCCTGCACCGCCGGCTCGTCGGTCACTTTGGGCAAACCTGGAAAGGCTCCGCCGAGCGGGAAGAACGGCACCCAGGCGATGCCCTGGGCCGCGCACAGTTCGAGGATGTCCTCGTCGTCGCGCGAGACGAGACTGTAGGCGTTCTGCACGCAGGCGATACCGGCCGGCAGGGCACGGCGAAGCCCGTCGAGGGTGACGCTGCTCAGGCCGATCGCGCCGATCTTGCCTTCGTCGCGCAGGGCGGTCATCACCGCGAGCTGGTCGTCGAGGTCGACCACTTGGTCGCCTTCCGGACGCAGTCCGGGGCCGGAGTCCAGGCGGCGGAGGTTGACCACCGGCAGCCGGTCGACGCCGAGGCTGCGCAGGTTGTCCTCGACACTCGCGCGCAACTGCTCGGGCCGCTGCGCCAAACGCAACGGCGGGCTCCCGCCGGGGTTGGGGTCGGCGCCGACCTTCGTGACCACAAGGACGCCGTCCTCGGGGCGCAGGACTTCGCGGATCACGTCGTTGGCGAACCCGAAGCCGTAGAACTCGGCGGTGTCGACATGGCCGACGCCCATCTCGACCGCGCGGCGCAGCAGCGCGACGGCCTCGCCGCGGCGGTCGTGCAGGCGCTCGAGCTGCAACGCGCCATAGCCGATCCGGAACACGGTCCGGCCGGCGAACGAAGCGGTCGGGGTGGTCATGACGCTGTCTCCTCGGGCGGTGACTGCAAGGCGGTGTACAGCAGTTGGGCCTGATAGAGCGCCATCACCCGGTGGGCGATCGGGGCGGCGCTCTCCCGGGCCCGGTCCGGTTCGTGGTGTTCGACCTTGACCAGCCATGCCGTGACGCAGTCGTGCAGCATCGCGCGCATCCGCTCGGTCATGTCGACGACGATGCCGCGGATGGCCGGGTTGGTGGTCGCCTCGCCCCAGGTCTGCACGCCGACCCTGGCGGCCACGGGGTCGATCGCGGCGGTCAGCCGGCCGAGCAGGTCGTCGGGGTCGGGCGGGACGTCGCTCGCGGCGTACTCGCTGAGGACCTTGGCGCGCTCGGCGAGCACCTCGCGGGCGGAGGACTGCACCAGGTCGGCCTTGTCGCGGTAGTGGGCGTAGATGGAGCCGGCCGAGAGACCGGACTCGGCGGTGATGTCGGCGATCGAGGTCCGCTCCAGACCGTTGCGGCCGAAGCAGCGCAAGGCGGCCTCCGTGATCTGAGCACGCCTCAGTTCCTTGCGCGCTTCGGTGAGCCGGGGCATGACGAACCTCCCTCAAAAAGAATGGCCGTACTGCTTGCTGAACTGTACAAGCATAACGGCCGCTCTTTTTACGCTGGCAGCTCATCGCGTCGTACGCCGTCCGGCCGCGGCGAAAGCTCGATGACGTGTCGCCCTTCCGCTCAACTCGCTTTCATCTGAGGCCCGTTGGACGCACTCCCCGGCGCCACCGTGCCCGGCCCGTCGGCGCCGTCCCCCGCGAGTCCCTTCTCGGGAAGGACGACGGCCAGCACGACACCGACGAGGAACAGCGGGACCAGGTAGGCGAAGACCGGGGTCAGGGCATGCTGGTAGGCCGCGACCACGGCGTCCTGGAGCCGAGCCGGCAGGGCATGGACGAGTGCGGGAGTCAGGGAGTCCGTGTCGCCGACCGTCTTGAGGCCGGCCGAGGACAGCCGGCTGTCGAGCTGGTCGGCCAGCCGGCTGGTGAAGATCGCGCCGACCGCTGCGGTCCCGACCGTCGCGCCGATCTCGCGGAAGAAGTTGTTGGCGGAGGTCGCGGTGCCCACGTCCTCGGCGGCGAAGGCATTCTGGACGGCCAGGACGAGGGTCTGCGACATGAGCCCGATACCCACGCCCATCAGGAAGAGGTACCCGCACAGCAGGGCGAGCGGGGTGTCCACCTCGATGGTGGAGAGCATCAGGGCTGTTGCGGCGATGACGAGCGAGCCGGCGATCGGATAGATCCGGTAGCGGCCGGTCCGGCTCATCCGCAGGCCGACGGGCAGGCTCGCGCCCATCAGGCCGACCACCATCGGCAGCAGCAACCAGCCGGACTGCGCGGCGGTGACGCCGTAGACCATCTGCAAGTAGGTGGGCATGTAGCTGACGACCGCGAACATGCCGACACCGGTCACGATCATGCCGATCAGGGTGGCGATGTCGAAGATGGAACTGCGGAACAGGCGCAGCGGGATGATCGGTTCGGCCACTCGGCTCTGCGAGTAGAAGAACAGGACCCAGGTTCCCGCGCCCGCGCCGATCAGGCCGAGGACGAGCGGGTCGCTCCAGGCGTGGTCGGTGCCGCCCCAGTCCGCGACCAGCACGGTGCAGGTGACGGCCGCCGTCATGAGGGTGATGCCGATGTAGTCGATCGTGGCCTTGAGCGCCTTGCGCGGCAGGTGCAGCGCGACGGCACACACGGCGAGTGCGAGCAGGCCGACCGGCAGGTTGATCCAGAAGCACCAGCGCCAGCCGATGCTGTCGGTGAACCAACCGCCCAGCAGCGGGCCGACGACCGCTGAGAATCCGAAGATGACGCCGATCGGAGCCATGTACTTCGCACGCCGGCGTGGCGGCACCAGGTCGGCGACGATCGCCTGCGAGGTGATCATCAGTCCGCCGCCGCCCAGGCCCTGGACGGCCCGGCCGATGATCAGCATCGCCATGTCCTGAGCGGACCCGGCGATCGCGGAGCCCGCCAGGAAGAGGATGATTCCGCCGAGGTAGAGCCTCCTGCGGCCGAGCAGATCACCGAGGCGTCCGTACACGGGCATCACCACCGTGGCGGCGAGGATGTACGCCGTGGTCACCCACGCCATGTGTGTCACACCGTGCAGTTCGCCCACGACGGTGGGCAGCGCGGTGCTGACGATGGTCTGGTCGAGTGAGGCGAGCAGCATCACCGCCATCAGGCCGGCGTATATGAGTCCGAACCGGCTCCGACCATCGGAGGAGTACCGCTTTTCCTCCGGTGAGCGCGCCACAGAGAGGAAGTCACTCATCGGTTCTCCGGGGTGGGGAGGGCGAACAGGTTTCGGGGCCTGATGACTGACAGGGCATCAGGCCGCCAGGGGGAGCCACACGCCGTCATGCCAGCTCGACGGTGTTGTCGGGAAACTTCCCGATCGTCCACGGTGCCGGGAATTTGGGCAGTGCCGCCGCCAAGGCGACGGCGACCATCGTCAGGGCGGTGAGTGTCAGGACCGGCACGGTGTAGCTTCCGGTCGCAGTCTGCACCGCGCTGACCAGGAACGGCGAGATACCGAGTGACAGGGTGGAGATGGCCAGCGTCAGTCCCTGCAGTTGCGCGAACGAGGCGAGGCCGAAGTACCGCGCGATGAGGTAGGGACCGAGCGACGACTCGGCTCCGGTGGCGAAGCCGAGGAGGATCATCGCGATGAACAGCAGGGGCGCCGAACCGTGGTTCACGAGTGCGATCAGAAGCCCGACCGGCACCGCCGCGAGCATCGGGACGACCACTCGGGGTCGGTCGGTCCGGTCCAGGACCATCCCACCGGCGAGAAGGCCGACGACCGACGCGGCGAACAGCGCGGACAAGGACAGCGAGACCGTCGCCTCGTCGAATCCTCGCTCGCTGAAGAAGTCGACCGCGTTCTGCCGCACGGTCATCGGGCCGGCCGCCGCGAAGGCGAGGGAGACCGTGATGGATATCCAGATCCGCGTCCGGACCGCCTTGCGCAGCGGGATGCCCGGCAGGCGGGGCAGCTCGACTCCAGGTCCCTTCACCGGAGGTCCCACCGGCTCCCGCAGCTCCGTCGGCTCCGTCGGCTCCGAGATGAGGAGGACGGCCGTCGGGATCGCCACGAGGGCGATCACCGCACCCACGATGAGGTAGGTGCCCTTCCACCCGAGACCCGCGCTGCCGCTGATCAGCCACTGGAACACCGGCGAGAGCACGGCGGCGGCCACGCTGGAGGCGATCCCGATGAGGGCGAATCCGACGCCCTTGTGCTGCGGCAGCCAGGTCGAGACGACTTTGAAGACGACGGCCAGGCTCGACATGAAGCCGAACACGGCCGCCAGGATCAGCACGATCGCCAACAGGGGGACGCTGAACCCGCACAGCGGTATGAGAGCGGTCATCGCGGCATAGAGGACGGCGGAGGGAATCGCGACCCTGCGTGCCCCCAGTCGATCCACCCAACGGCCCGCGAACGGCAGGACGATCGGGCCGATGAACAGTGGGAGCGAGACGAACAGAAGAATGCCGGCGGCTTTGGCGGTGCCCGTGTCGTGGGAGAACGACGGCACGATGAACGTGGTCATCGCGGAGAGTCCGGAGGGACTCACCAGAATGAGGAGCAGACAGCCGGCCAGCGCGGCCCTGGCGCCCGGCGGTGCCTTCCAAAGGTCGGCGAGGTAGGACTTCCAGCCTTCGTCGGACGAGGACGGGACGGTATCGCCCGTCGGCACGGAAGTGGTCATGGGAAAGCCTCCGTTACGGATGCGCCGCGGCCTCATTGGCGCGGCGAGCTATTCAGAGGGCGGCTCAATCGGTCATGGGCTGGTGTGGCGCTGCGGAACTCTTCGTTCCTGGCCTGCTGCGAGAGCTGTTCCGGTGATGGGTGCATTGGGCGGCCGTGTTCTTCGCCCGGGATGCGGCCGGTGTCAACTGCGGCCTCGCGCGGGCCCGTTGGGCCCGGCCGCGCACCGGCACCGAACCGGCTGGAACGGTGCCCGGGTCTGTGCCGGTGCACGGCCTCGTCCTGGATCAGGCCGCAGGCGGGGAGCCGGGTCAAGGGCTCCCCCGACTGGCGGTGTCACCGCGCATCCGCCCCTGGATGCGCGGAGTCCTCCGAGCATCCGTAGCGCTGCTGTCGGACCTTCGGGAGCACCGCTGCCCGGCTCCCCGAGGCGATCGGCTCACGCGGAGCGCGGCACCGGGCCCGGGAAGTCGCCGCGGGCCGCGGGCGGGGGCAGCTTCCCGGGAGGGGGCGAACTGAGGGCGGCCATCATCGGGAACGGCTCCAACCCGAAGATGTCCCGCCCGTTGATCTCGGCCATCGGGTCGATACGGAACGCGCCGTGGGTCGCCAGCACGTGCACGTCCCGCACGAAACGCTGGATCGGGTTGGCCAGGCCGACGGTCGAGGAACCGAGTGCCAGCTGCAGCCCGTCGATCACCTGGAGACAGGCGTGGATCTGATGGACGAGGTCCATCGTGATCTCCGGCTCGTCCCACGGGTGGAAGTCCTCGCCCGCCAGCGCACGCCGGTCGACCTCGTCCGCCTGCCGCTCGATGACCGCGGCAGCCGCGTTGATGACGGCCCGCGCCTTGCCGGCCACGACCTGCGTCGAGGCCATGTCGGCCATGTTCGGATACGGCAGATTGAACGGCGGCCGCTTTTTGGCCTGCTCGACGAAGGCGGCGAGCGCGCCCTCGGCCATGCCCAGGGCGAGTGCCGCGAAGGCCGTCGTCGTGGCGACCATGGTTCCGGTCGCGGAGTGCATGAATCCGAGTCCCTGGTACTTGCCGCGCAGGGCGTCCATGCGAGCGGGCATGTCCATGGTGTGGATGACCCGGTACTCGGGGACGAACACCTCCTCGTCGGCCCGCACGCTGTTGCTCGACGTGGCGCTCAGGCCCATGACCTGCCAGTCGTCGACGATCGTGTACTGGTCCTGGGTGAGGAGTCCCATCGCGCGACGCCGTTCTCCGGTGTCGGGGTCGTCGTACTCGAATCCGACCGACCCCCACTTCGCGATCTTGCAGCTGCTGCCGAACGCCCATCGGCCCTTCACCATCCAGCCGCCCTCGACCCTGCGCCCGTCGCCGACCTTCGGCGCGAAGACGGTGGCGCCGAAGATGAGCGGTCCCTGCCAGGTGTCGATGTCGGCGAAGACCTCGTTCTTCACCTGGTCACCGAGGGCGAGGGCGCCTCGGGCGGCGCTGGAGACGATCACCGTCCAGCCGGCCGACGCGTCGACCCGTCCCAGTTCACGCACGACCTCAGCAGTGTCGCGTGCGCCGAGTGCGAACCCGCCAAGTTCTACCGGGACGGTGATACGGAACACCCCTATCTCATGCAGCACCGAGACCGTCTCAGGGGTGAGAGCGCCCAGCAACTCCCCCTCCCGGGCGCGTTCGGCGAGGCCGGGCGCCGCAGCACGCACCGCGTCCCGCATGCGCCGACCCTCCTCACTCAGATAGGACGACTCGGGAAACCTGCTCACTTTGGGCAACGTCATGGTCATCTCGTGCTCTTTCTTCATCCTTGGGGCATCGCGGAGGCGTTCATCACCGCGCACGGGCGGCGGATGGCGATGCGGGGTCGGGGGCGCCTCGGTTCGGCGGAGTCGATCGCCGGTCGGGGGGGGGGGGGGCGCCTGCCTGAAGTAGGGCGGGCCCTTGCCGCGGGAGACGGGGGCGGGCGGGCGCCCGCCCGGGACCGCCGCGGGGGGGCGCCCCGGGCGGGCGG
>NZ_JBHYWD010000028.1:105584-107900 GCF_042751305.1 Streptomyces hokutonensis | reverse complement strand
CGTCGGCGTTAACCCCCGCGCGGGGGGGGGGGCGGGGGGGGGGGGGTGGGGGGGGGGGGGGGGGGGGGCGTGCTCGCGCGGGTGGGGGGGGGGCCCTACAACGGCCTGGCCTCCCTCGCCCCCGCCATGCGTCACCGCGCGGTTGCACCCCCGCCGCGCGGACGGGGCGTGGGCGGCGCGGCGGGAGCGGGTGCCACGGCGACGATCTGTGACGGTGCCGGATTCGCCGCTCAGGTCCCCGGCAGCGGCGCGGCCATCTTGCGGAAGGCGCTCCAGTGCTCGGCGAGCTTGCCGTCACGCACGCGGAACACCGTGACGATGTACCAGTCGTAGGTCTTGCCGGGGCTTTCCGGGTCCGGCGTCGGCTGCTTCATCATCACGCAGGCCAGATCGCCGTCCAGGACCACGCTCACCACCGGCGGCGGAGTGCCGGCGCCGGTCGGGACGTGGCGGAAGTGCTCGATGATGTTGTCCCGGCCGTTGCCGGGGGCGTTCGGGTCGTGCTGGACGTAGTCCTCGACGATGTACCGCTTCATCACGTCGACGACGTTCTCCTGCACGGTGCCGTCGCGCACCATGCGCGCGAGGTCCGCCTCGAAGTCGACCAGCAGACGCTTGACGGCGGTCCGCTCGGGTGTGTCGGCCTGGGCGACGGCCGCCTTGTAGTCCTCGCGGTCGAGCCAGGTCTCGTACAGCTCGGGGTCGTTGATGTGGGCGATGCTGTCGATGATGCTGAAGTCGTTCATGCGCGGACGGTCTCCTTGTCTCGGGACGGGTCTGTCGAGGCGCGGCGCTCGGGGACGGCGCCGCCGATCATGGCGAAGGGGGCCAGGCCGAGGAGCCGGCGTCCGTTCTGCTCCGCCAGCGGGTCGATGCGGATCGCGCCGTGCGAGGTGAGCACGCGGGCGTCGCGGACGAACCGCTGGATCGGGTTGGACAGGCTCACCGTGGACGAACCGATCGTCTTCTGCAGGAGGTTGATCGCGTCCTCGCACAGGTTCGCCGCGTAGGCGATGGAGAGGCTGATCTCGGACTCCTCCGGCGGGGTGAAGTCGAGTCCTTCGGCGGTCCGCGCGTCGATCTGGTCGGCCGCGCCCTCGATCGTCGCGGCGGCCACGTTGATCATCGCGAGGGCCTTGCCCGCCGCGACCTGGGCGGACGCCATGTCGCCGATCGTGGGGTAGGGCAGGGTGAAGGGCTTGCGCTTGTTCGCCTGCTCGGTGAAGCAGTCGAGCGCGCCCCGGGCCATGCCCAGGGTGATCGCGAGGTTCGCGAGCGTCGCGCAGAGCAGCAGTGCCAGGCCGCGCTGCCCGTAGCCGAAGCCCGTGTAGCGGTCGTGCAACTGCTGCAGCCGCAGCGGGAATTCACCGAGGTCGATGAAGCGGTGCGCCGGGACGAACACCTCGTCCTGCACGCGAAGGCTGTTGCTGGACGATCCCGACAGACCCATGACGTCCCAGTCGTCGAGGATCTCGTACTGCTCACGGCGGACCGCGACCATGCCGCGTCCGCTCCCTCCGGCTTCGGCAGGGTCGTACTCGATGCCGACCAGGGCCCAGCTCGCGTGCTTGCAGCAGCTGCCGAACGCCCACTTGCCCTGCACCATCCAGCCGCCCTCGACGGCCCGGGCAGAGCCGACCTTGGTCGCGAAGACGGACGCGCCCACGATGGCCGGCCCGACCCAGTCCGCCGTCTCGGCGCGCACCTCGTCGACCACCTGCGCATCCATCGCGAGCACGTTCTTCACGCCCACGCCGACGAACCCGGCCCACCCGGCGGAGCCGTCGCCCTCGCTCAGCGCGGCGATCACCTCGACCAGGTCCCGTGCGCCGAGCCCGTACCCGCCCCACTCGACGGGCATGGACATCCGAAAGACACCGGCGTCATTGAGCGCTTCGAGCACCTCGGGGGTGAGTGCCCCGATCTTCTCTCCCTCGCGGGCCTGAGAGCGGATCAGCGGGATGAGCCCGCGCACACGGTCGCGGATCCGGCGGCCCTCGTCGGTGATCCACGGGGAGACCACGGGTGAGGCGGGCGGCGGGGGTGGCATCGGCGGCAGTTGGCCGTCAAAGGCGGGCGGTGGGGGGGTTGCAGTCATCAAAACACCATGATTTCTCTTACATGTACTGAACAGTTCAGTGCATTCTGTAGATGTGAACGTGAACAGGACGGGAAAATGGAGCACGAGATCGCCAGGAGGCGTCGGCTCAACCCAGTGGGGAGGGCGGGGCGGGGGGGGGGGGGGGGGGGGGCCCCGCCGGCCCGGGCCGCCGGGGGCGGCGGGGGGGGTGGGGGGGGGGGGGCGGCGTGGGGGGC
>NZ_JBHYWD010000028.1:80156-105574 GCF_042751305.1 Streptomyces hokutonensis | reverse complement strand
GACAGCAGCCGTCGGCTCAACCCTTTGGGGAGGGCGGGGCGTCGGCGCCGCGCTGCGGCACCGCGGCGCCGACCATCGGGAACGGCTTGAGTCCGAGGAGGCGTCGGCCGTTCTGCTCGGCGAGCGGGTCGACGCGGATCGCTGCGTGCGAGGTGACCACGCGCGCGTCGCGGACGAAGCGCTGGATCGGATTCGACAGCGAGACGGTCGAGGAACCGAGCGTCTTCTGCAGCAGATTGATGGCGTCCTCGCACAGGTTCGCCGCGTACGCGAGCGCGAGGCTGATCTCCGACTCCTCGTCGTCGCCGAATTCGAGGCCCGCGTCGGTACGTGCGTCGACCTGGTCCGCATAACGTTCGATCGTCGAGCCGGCCAGGACGATCATCGCCTGCGCGCGCCCGGCGGCCACCTGCGCAGAAGCCATCTCGGCGACGCTCGGGTAGGGCAGGGTGAACGGCTTGCGCCTGATCGCCTGTTCGGTGAAACAGGACAGCGCGCCACGTGCCATGCCCAGCGTGATCGCGGTACTGCTGAGCGCCACCGTCATCAGGAGCGCCCGGCCGCTCTGCCGGAAGGCGGCGCCGCTGTAATGGTGTCGGATCTGGTCGAGCCTCGGCGGGAACTCGGCGAGGTCGAGGAAGCGGTGGTCCGGGACGAAGATGTCCTCGACAGCTCGCAGGCTGTTGCTGGACGTTCCGGAGAGCCCCATGACGTGCCAGTCGTCGAGGATCTCGAACTGCTCCCGTTCCAGCACCACCACGCCTCGGCCGGTGCCGCCGGCTTCCGCGGGGTCGAAGGCGACCCCGACCATCGCCCAGCGGGCGTGCTTGCAGCCGCTGCCGAACGCCCAGCGTCCGCTGACCATCCAGCCGTCGTCGACCTTGCGGGCGTCGCCGACGGTGGTCGCGAACACGGAGGCGCCGACGAGCGCGGGGCCCACCCAGCCCTCGACGTCCTTGCGGATCTCCTCGATCAGCTCGGGCTGGAGTCCGAGGAAGTTGCGCAGCCCGACACCGACGAAGGCACTCCAGGCGGCCGAGCCGTCCCCCTCACCGAGCGCCGCGACGACCTCGACCAGGTCCCGTGCGCCCAGAGCGGTGCCGCCCCATTCGACGGGCATCGTCATGCGGTAGACGCCCACCTCGTCCAGCGCCTGGAGCACGTCGGGGGTCAACGCCCCGATCCGTTCCCCTTCACGCGCCTGCGAACGGATGAGAGGGGCGAGGTCCCGGACCCAGTCACGAAGCTCACGTCCGGCGTCGGTCAACCACGGCGACTCGACGGCCCTGACCTCCGGGGCGATGTGCTTGGGCATCGGATCTCCTCATTGAGATTCAGCGACAACGACGAACTCATCAGCAGGGATGGGTGAGTTGACAGCGGTCTTGCTCCAGCGGGGGCAGCCAGTCGGCTCCGGCGGGGGGCAGCCGGCCGGCTCAGGCGGGAACGACCGACCTGTCGCTGTCCTGGAGCCGCCGGAAGCGGCTTCCGTGGAACACCAGGGGCTCGGCCGACGGCAGCGTCCAGAGTCGATCTATCTCCAGCAGGGCGATGGTGTGGTCGCCCGCGGGGAGTTCGGCCCGGAGCGTGCAGGTGTACCAGGTGACCGCCCCGGGAAGGACGACCGCTCCTTCTCCGGTCGACTCCCAGTGCACGTCGGCGAACCGGGTCTCCTCCGCACCTGCCAGCGCGCGGCACACCTCACCCTGCTGCTCGCCCAGCACGCTCAGGCCCAGCCACGGCAGCTGCTTGAGTTTGGGCCAGGTGCGCGACGAGGTCTGAAGGCACACCGAGACGAGCGGCGGGGCCAGCGATACGGACGTGAAGGAGCTGACCGCCATTCCGACAGGGCGGTCGTCCACCATTCCGCACACCGCGATCACCCCGCTCGGGAAATGGCCGAACGCTTCCCGCAGGGCCCGCGCGTCCGTGGGTGCCACGGGGGTGGGCCGCGGCTCGAGACCGAAGCCCACCCCCGTGGGCTCATGGGACCGGGGCTCATTGATCGACATGGTCATCAGTTCTTTCTTCCTGTGCGGCGGTCGGCTCAGCCCACTTGGGGCACGCCGCCTGCGAACATGGGAAACGGTTCGAGTCCAAGGAGTTGGCGGCCACTGAGTTCGGCCAACGGGTCGAAGCGGATGGCGCCGTGAGTGGCCAGCACGCGCACGTCACGCGCGAAGCGCTGGATCGGGTTCTTGAGGCTCACCGTGGAGGAACCGATGGCCAGTTGGAGCTTGTCGATGGCGTCCGCGCACAGCCGCACCGCGTAGACCAGGTCCATCGTGATCTCGGACTCCTCGGCGCCCGTGAACTCGATCCCGGCCAGGGCGCGGCGGTCCACCTCGTCGGCGTGACCGAAGATCGTCGCCTGCGCGGAGTTGACCATCGCTCGGGCCGTACCGGCTGCCACCTGGGTCGACGGCATGTCCGCCACCGTGGGGTAGGGCAGGTTGAACGGCTTGCGGACCTTCGCCTGCTCGACGAAGCAGTCCAGGGTGCCGCGGGCCATGCCGAGCGCGACGGCCACGTTGCTGAGGCAGGTGGTCAGCATGAGCGCGCGTGTGTCGTTGCGGAACCCGAGGCCGGCGTAGCGCTCCCGCACGCTGTCCATGACCGCGGGGAAGTCGGCCAGGTCGACGAAGCGGTGGTCGGGGACGAACGCCTCCTCCTGGGCGGTGATGCTGTTGCTGGAGGTGGCCTTCAGGCCCATGACCTTCCAGTCGTCCAGGATCGTGTACTGCTCGCGGCTCAGCAGGGCCATCCCCCGGTGCGGGCGGCCTTCCGCGTCCTCATAGGTGACGCCCACTGCCGCCCATGCCGCGTGCTTGCACCCGCTGCCGAACGCCCACTTGCCGGAAACCAGCCACCCGCCGTCAGCACGCCGTGCCGATCCCACGCTCGTGGAGAACACGGAGGCGCCGACGACCAGGGGGCCTATCCAGGTGTCGATCTCCTTGAAGACCTCGTCGACGGTCTGCTGCGGGAAGCCGAGGACGTTGCGGATGCCGCCGGCCACGAAGACCGTCCACGCGGCGGACCCGTCTCCTTCGCCGAGTGCCGTGATGATCTCCACGGTGTCTCGCGCGCCGAGGGCATAACCACCCAGTTCGCCGGGGAGGGCGATCTTGAAGACACCCGCTTCGTGTATCGCTCTGAGCGTCTCAGGAGGCAGGGCGCCGAGTTGCTCTCCTTCCTGCGCTTCCTCCCGCAGCAGAGCGGTGAGGGCACGCGTCCGGTCCCTGATCTGCCGCCCGCGGTCACTGAGGCGGGGAGAGGAGCACCGCTCCGCCGACGCGGTGACGTCGGCTCCGGAAACGACTGGAGAGGGTGGCTTGCTCATCGAGCGCCTTCCTTTCTTACTGAACTGCACCGTTCAGTTCAGTTGGACTGTACGGTAGAGTTCAGCAAAAGGTCAAGCGATGAGACGCGTATCGGCTCCCACAGGGCCGGATTCGGCAAGGAGTGAGATGGCTGAGCGGGAGCACCCCCAGGGCGCAGGCTCGAACGGGCGAAGCAAGCGGGCACCCATTCTCGACGCGGCCGTCGGGCTGTTCCTCGAACTCGGTTTCGATCAAACCTCGATGGACGCCGTGGCAGCGAAGGCCGGCGTCTCAAAAACCACCGTCTACGCCCACTTCGGCGACAAACTGGAGCTGTTCCGCGCGGTGATCGCCCGCGGCGGAGCCTCCCTCGACTTCGACCTGAACCAGACGATGCTCGCCTCCGTCGACGACCCGCAGGAGAGGCTGGCACGGATCGTCCTGAAGCTCCTCCAGGCCACGACGACCACCACCTACCTGGCCTTCATCCGCGTCCTGACCGTCGAAGCGGGCCGCCGCACCGAGCTGACCGAGACGATTCGCTCCCTCGGTGTGCCCCATGTCATCGATCTGGTGGCCGTGGCGCTCCGCGACGACGCACGACAGCGCGGCTACGTCCTTCCCGACCCGGAGGCATACGCGGGGCTGTTCGTGCGCATGACCGCGGCCGGACCGCAGATGGACGCGCTGCAGGATCCGGAGGCCGACCGCGACCCGGTCCACTTCGACGCGTACGCCCGATGGGCAACAGCGATCTTCTTGCAGGGCCTGCGTGCCGGCGGCCTTCCGAACGCCCCGGATTCCGCGAAGGGTCAGGTCTTCCCCCGGCTCTCACGGGCGACCGCCTGACCTATCGCCGTGGCGCGGCGGGCATGACCTTCCGCGCCACGGCGCCCTTGAGCACGCCTGTCGACGACCGCACGGCCGGGCCTGTGACGGTCGCCGCCCAAGCGATGCCCTACGCGGGTGCCGTGTTGGCCCCTGAGACGACGACGGTGGCCCCGTCCGGGAAGTGTTCGGGGTGAGTGAGCAGCGCCGCGAGGGCGGTGGCTCCGCCGGGTTCGGCGACGATGCGTAGCCGCTGCCAGAGGAGTGTGCGGGCGTCGGCGATGTCGTCGTCCTCGACGGTGAGGGTCTTCATGCCGCGCGAGAGGCCGACAGCGGTGGCGATGCGGCCCGCCCGACGGGCACCCAAGCTGTCCAACGCGATACCGCCGACCTCCACGTCCACAGGTCTTCCTGCCTCCAGCGCCGCGGTGAGCGAGGGCGCCGAGGACGGTTCGGCTGCGGTCACGCGGTTGCGTCCGTCCAGCGCCAGGGCGACCCCTGCGTACAGGCCTCCTCCACCGCACCCGACCAGCACGGGCTGTCCCTCCGGTATCTGCTCGGCGAGCTCCAGGCCGAGCGTGCCCTGCCCCGCCACCGTCTGCGGGTCGTCGTAGGCGTCGACGTGGAAGGCACCCTCGTGCCGGGCATGGTCCTGGCTGGCCGCCAGCGCGTCGGCGTAGAAGCCTTCGACCCGGCGCAGGCGTGCGCCGAAGGACTCGATGACGTCGGTCTTGGCCTTGGGTGAGAAGTCGGGCACGAACACGGTGGCGGGCACGCCCGCTGCGCGCGCCGCCCAGGCCACGGCCGCCCCGTGGTTGCCTCCCGACGCGCAGCACACGCCGGCGGTCGGGACGCCGCCTTCCGCGGCGCGCAGGAGGGCGAGGGCGTTGGATGCGCCGCGGACTTTGAAGGAGCCGGTGTGCTGGAGGAACTCCAGCTTCAGAATGACGGGGACGGGTACGCCCAGTTCCCCGGCCGCCACCCGTATCACCGGTGTACGGCGCACCACGTCGCGGATCCGTCCGGCCGCAGACGCGATGTCGTCCAGGGAGGGCATGCTGACGGGCTGTGCGTTCATGGGCGTTGTCCAAGGGAGCCGGGATGCCTCTGAGCGAGGAGGGACCTGTCGGTCGGGTCGTCAGGCGTGGCGCGCGGCGAGGTGAAGGGGGCGGGCAGGCCGACCCGGGGGGATTCGCTCGGACTGTCGTCGGTCTGTACGGCGCGGCGGACGGTGGTGTCCACGTGGAGGCGGAAGATGTCGGGCCGCGCGTAGTGGCCGACGGGGTCGAAGTCGTAGCGAGCGCGTGGGATCAGGGCCATGTCGAGGTCCGCGGTCAGCAAGGCCTCTTGATCCAGGACGGGGCCGGCCAGCACCTCGCCCAGCGGGCCGATGATGCTGCTGCCACCCCGGGAGACGAGGTGCTCCGGGTCGTCGCCGTACGGCGTGGGGTGATCGGCCGGGAAGTCCCTCGTGCGCAGGCACTGGTTCGCCGCCAGTACGAAGCATCGGCCTTCCATGGCGATGTGGCGCATGGTCGCGTGGTGGCTTTCCCTGCTGTCCGCCGTCGGCGCACAGTACAGCTCGATGCCTTGCGCGTACATGGCCATCCGCGTCGCGGGCATGAGGTTCTCCCAGCAGATCACGGCTCCGAGCCGGCCGAGCTTCGTGGGGTGCACCTCAAGGGTTGAGCCGTCGCCGAACCCCCAGATCATCCGCTCGGCGCCGGTGGGCATGAGCTTGCGACGCTTCCCGAGGAAGGCTCCGGTGTCGGAGAAGAACAGGACCGTGCAGTAGAGCGTGCCGTGTTCCCGTTCGACGACGCCGATGACCAGGTGCGCGCGAGCGTCGGCCGCCAGTTCGCCCAGGCGGTCCGTGACGGGTCCCGGCACCTCCACGGCGCCGTTCCAGTACCGGGCGAACTCCTCTCGTCCGGCAGGGGTCCGGTCGCCCACCACTCCCCCGAACGCCGATCCCTTGGGGTACCCGCCGACGAACGCCTCGGGGAACACCACGAGATCCAGGTTCCGCTCGGCCGCCTCAAGCAGCCACCGTTCCACCACACGCAGGGTGGCCACCGGATCGAACGGAACCGGGGCGGCCTGCACTACGCCGGCCCGAACGACTCCCGCCCGGCCGGGACCTGTGTCCGGGCCGCCGCACGTGCTGTTGTCACTGGTCATGCCTCCACGCTGCGCCGCTTTCACCCTGAAGCCAAGGACGAGGTTCTTCAACAATCCTGAAGCATCACTACATTGAGACGATGAACGAACGGCAGTTGCAGATCTTGCGGGAACTCGGCGAACTGGGCAGCGTCACCGCGACCGCCGAGGCGCTGCTGATGACTCCCTCGGCGATCTCCCAACAGCTACGGCTGCTGCAACGCTCGATCCCGGTCCCACTCACCGAGCGTGACGGACGGCGGTTGGTGCTCACCGATGCCGGGCAAGCCTTGGCCAGGGCGGCGATCGAGGTGGAGACGGCACTGGCCAGGGCGCGGCACACCATTGAGGAGTTCGTCGACCGGCCGGACGCGGATGTGTCGGTAGCGGCTTTCCACAGCGCCGCCGCCGCATTCTTCCCACTGCTGCTCGCCCAGGCCGGCCCTGGACGCCCACAGATCTCGCTCGCCGACGAGGACGTCGCGCAAGACCAATTCCCGCGACTGACCCGGGACTACGACCTCGTACTCGCCCACCGTCTCGGCCAAGCGCCGCCGTGGCCGACCACGGTCACCGCCAGCACCCTGCTGCGTGAACCGCTCGACATCGCGCTGCCGGCCGACCACCCCTTGGCCGCCAAGCGACGCCTCACCCCGCAAGACGTCGCGGATCAACCCTGGATCACCGTCGACGACGGCTTCCCGCTGATGGCCACCGTCGACGCCATCGCGACCGCCGCGAACCGGCGGCTCGACATCGTCCATCGCATCAACGACTTCGCGGTGGCCGCCGAGGTCGTGGCCGCCGGAGGCGGCCTCGCCCTGATGCCCCGCTGGACCGCACGCCCGCACCCCGCGGTGATCCTCAGACCGCTCAGTGGCGTGTCCACCCGACGCCATATCGATGTGCTCCACCGCCCCGAACGTGCCGCACGGCGAGCCGTACGGATGGTGCTCACAGAACTGCACCGTGCGGCCGCGACGATCCGGAGCCGAGACGTCGGCGGCCGGACGACTGCACCTGATCACTGACATCGAAGCTGTGGAAGTCGCCGACGCGAGTGAGGTGTCGGCGAGGCGCATCAGGCTTTCTTGGAGGGTTCGTCTTGGGTGCGGCCAGTCAGTACGGCCGCGGTCTGGGTGAGGTGCCGGGTCAGTACCTCGGCCGCCGTGTCGGCGTCGCGCGCGAGCACCGCCTCCTCCAGTCGGCGGTGCTCACCGACGGCGTCCCGGTCGGGGTTGTGGTGCGCCGACCAGCGACGAGTCAGCTCACTCGCGGTCCACATCCGGTCGAAGGTCTCCAGCAGAACGGGGTTGCCGCACCCCTCCAGCAGAGTGCGGTGGAAGACCCGGTGGGCTTCGGACCAAGTGCTGCTGTAGTACTCGCCCTCTCCCGGTTCGTAAACCGGGGTGCGGGCCAGACGGTGGTGGGCGGCTCGTACGCGTGCTTCCCAGTCGACGTCGCCGCGCTCGACGGACATGCGCAGCAGGACGGGTTCGATGGTCCGGCGCGCCTCAGTGATCTCCTGCCAGCGGCGGTCGGAGATGGTGGGAACGGCGAAGCCGCGGTTGGGCAGCCGGTCGGCGAGGCCCTCGCCGACCACCCGTACGAGCGCCTCGCGCACGACGGCCAGGCTCACGCCCTGTTCCTTGGCGAGGTCCTGCGGTTTGAGGGCGTCACCGGGGGCGTGGTCTCCACGCATGATCGCGTCCCGCAGGTGCGCGTAGACCTGCTCGGAGAGCATCTGCTTCCCCGGCTGCGAGGTCGAGGTCTGGGCCGTCTCGGTCATGCCCGCTAGCATAGACGATCCGATAGATAATCGATTATCAGTGTTATCGTCGATTCAGCGCTGACGGAACCCCAGCCGTGCCCCTGAAAGGAACGATGCGATGAGTGCCAACGACCCCTTTGCCCGCCTCCCCGAGGTGCCCTCCTTCACCGTCACCAGCACCACCGTCCCGGACGGTTCCGCCTGGTCGCCGGAGCAGTTCTCCGGCATCTTCGGTGTGCCCGGCGGGAAGGACGTCTCGCCGCAGCTGTCCTGGAGCGGCGCCCCGGAAGGCACCAAGAGCTACGCCGTCACCGTCTATGACCCCGACGCCCCCACCGGGTCCGGGTTCTGGCACTGGGCGGTCGCCGACATCCCCGCCACCGTCACCGATCTGCCCGAGGGCGCCGGCGACGACACCGGCTCGGGCCTGCCCCAGGGCGCCTTTCAGCTGCGGGGGGACGCCGGCGCCGCCCGCTTCATAGGCGCCGCCCCGCCGGCCGGGCACGGCCCGCACCGCTACTTCGTCGTGGTGCACGCCCTCGGCGTCGAGTCCATCGACGTCACGGCCGACGCCACACCGGCCGTCCTCGGCTTCACCATGGCCGGACACATACTCGGCCGCGCGGTCCTGACCGCCACCGCCGAGACCCCCGCCTGAGGATCGCCATGGGTCGACTCATCGACACCACGGCGATGGTCGGCAACGGCGTGGGGACCGCCGAACTCTCCCCGACCTGACGGGACCTCGTCGAGGGTGAGTGCGTTCTGAGCACCGAATGCACTCACCAGCCGGTCCCAGGATCACTCGACGAGCCGGGTTGAAAATCATCCACGAGCCGTGCGGCGGGTTCACCGCTCGACAGCCGACTCGCCGCAAACCGGGCCAGGTGGCCCTCAAGAGCTTCGAGTTGCCCAGGGTCCATCTGAGCCGCCCAGCGCTCGCGCACGTCGTCGAAGAGCGAGGCGCCCAGCGTCATCATGTCGTGACCGCGGTCGGTGACCCGCAGCCGCTTGAGGCGACCATCGACCGGGTCGGGCTCCCGCTCGACGTATCCGAGCTTCTCCAGTGACGTGATCGTCTTGGCGGCACCCTGCTTGGAGACCGAGAGCCGGCGGCCGAGTTCCGAGGCGGTGTCCGCTCCCCCGTCGATGGCGCGCAGGGCGAACTCATGCCCTGCGCGCACGCCGGGGTGCCCGCGGTGCGCCAACTCGCCGTGCACGTCGTCCACCATCGCCTGGAAGCCGCCGAGAAGAAGCAGCGCGAGTTCAGCGCCCGGTGAACGTGCCATGCGGCGAAGCATACGAGAAGCGAAGGTCGACAACATGGTTGTCGACCTGTAGGTTGACAACCATGTTGTCGATCGAGTCCGGGAGAACGATGAACCCCGCTACCGGCGGCGCCACCATCCCTGGCGTCGAACACCACCAGGTCAGCCTGAACGGGACCGAACTGCACTACATATCGGCCGGGACCGCCGGCTCTCCCGTCATGCTGATCCACGGCTTCCCCGAGACCTGGTGGGTCTTCCGCAAACTGATCCCCCTGCTCAGCAAGCACCACCGCGTATTCGCCCCCGACCTTCGCGGCTTCGGCGACTCCGCCCCCGCGACCGCAGCCCACGACAGTGCGACCGCGGCCCGGGACCTGAGTGAGCTGATCGCGCGGCTCGACGCGGGCCCTGTCCACCTCACGGGCCAGGACATCAGCGGCCCCACCACGTTCCGCGTCGCCGCCACGCGCCCCGACCTGGTGCGAAGCTATACGGCGATCGAGACCGGGCTGCCCGGGTTCGGTGTCGAAAAGCTCGCGGACGTCACCTCCGGCGGTGCCTGGCACATCGGCGTGCTCGCCGCTCCGGGCATCCCCGAGTTGCTGCTCGCCGGACGGGAACGGGCATTCCTCGCGCAATACGCGATCCCGTCGCTCTGCGCGACCCCCAACGCGTTCACCGACGACGACATCGACGAACTCGCCCACTCCTACGCGCGGCCCGAGGGGTTCAACGGCGCGGCCGGGCTGTATCGATCGATGCTCCGTGAGGGCGCCGAAATCCGCCGACTGTCATCCCGGAAACTCACCACACCCGTGCTCGCCGTGGGCGGCAGATCGGGCGATTTCACCCCGACGACAATGCGCCAGGTCGCCGAGGACGTCAGCGTCCTCTCCCTCAAGAGGATCGGCCACTATGCGGCGATGGAAGCCCCCGACAGGCTCGCCGACGGCCTCCTGTCCTTCTACGGGAAGCTCGACAACGCGGGGTGACGCGGGCAGCACACATGGACGGGCTCGGCCACAGCGCCTCCAGCGGCCGGGTCGGATGTCACAGCACATTCAGCTGCCGCGCCCCCGACCCGGCGAACCTATGCGGTCACACCACTAAACACGCGCCACAGGAGCTCCCGGCGCCGGCGGCCCGGCGGGGGCCGGCGGCGGATTCAGGCGCAGGGGACGCAGCGCCTCGCTCCAGCGCAGCAGTTCGTCGAGCATCATCGTGGCCGCGGCGTCCATCGGCGCCTCGGACCGGAAGCCGCCCTCGCCCATGTGCTTGAAGACGAACGGTATGGCCACGGACTCGGGAACCGGCATCATCTTGAGCGCGGTCGCGACCTGCTTGAGCACCTGCACGGAACGCAGGCCGCCCGCGACACCCCCGTAACTGACAAAGCCCACGGGCTTGTAGAGCCACTCCCCGTACAGGAAGGAAAGGGCGTTCAGCAGCGCGGCGGGAGGGCCGGAGTTGTATTCGGGCGTGACGAACACGAAAGCGTCGGCCTCGTCCACCGTCGCGCTCCACCTGCGCGTGTGCTCGTGGGCGTACAGACCCGCCCGCGGATGACCGGGCTCGTCCAGGAGCGGCAGGCCGATCTCGGCGAGATCGACGAGTTCGACGTCGAAGCCCCCGTGCTCCTTCGCCGCCTGGGCCGCCCACTGGCCGATGGGTAGTCCCAGCCGGCCGGGACGGGTGCTTCCGACGACAACGTGCAACTTCGGCATGGTTGAGCCTTTCTGAGTATGTCCGTGTTCGAGGGGGAACAGGCCGAGGGGCCGACGACCGGTCAGGGCCGGCCGGCCGGCGGAGGGCCGGGAGGCTTGGGCGGGGCGGACTTGTTGATGCCGCTCCAGTGCTCGACGAGCTGTTGCCCGCGCACGCGGTAGGCGTCGTACACGTAGTACGGATAGAGCGCGCCGCTTCCGTCGGGTTCGGCCTGGGGAAGCAGTGCGGCGATGACGACGATGTCGCCCTCGGCGACGATCAGCGCCGGCGGGATGAGGGGCTCGTCGGGCGGCGGGAGGGGGCCGTTCGGGAATCGGCTGCGGACGAACTCCTCCAGTCCCGCCCGGCCGGGCGGGTAGTGGGACACGTGCTGGACGTAGTCGTCGGCGACGAACTCCTTGACCGCATCGGGGTTCTGGGCGTCGAAGACGCAGCGGTAGAAGTCCACGACCAGGCGCTTGTTGGCCTCGATGCACGTCGACGGGGACGACGACACGGTGGTCGTCCGCGTCGGCGTACCCGGTGCGGGGGGCCGCGGTGGGGCGATCTTGTTGAGGGACGGCCACCGCTCGGTGATCCGGCCGTCGCGGATCCGGTAGGTGGTGAACGCGTAGTGGTCGAAGGTGGTGCCGGGGGCGTCCGGGTCCGGTTGCGGCAGGTAGTCGCAGACGCAGACCAGGTCGTTCTCCCCGATGACGAACACCGGGTCCCGCGGCTCGGAGACATCGGCCACACCCTGGTCCGCCGTCGGTCCACGGCCGAACTCGCGGCGCAGGAGCTCGGCGTACGCCTGTGCTCCGTCTGGGGCGTCGCCACCGTGCTGGACCAGGTCCGGGGCAACGTAGTCGGTGACCGCGTCGGCGTTTCTCGCGCCGAAGACGTCGGCGAGGAACCGGCCGACCAGAAGCTTGTTGATGCGTGGCTGTTGCTCGAGTGATGTAGCCATACGAGCAACTAAACTGTACCGTACAGTTCATGTCAACCTGAGCCCCGACACTTTCCCCGCGAGCGAGAGTGTCCTATAAGTTGACTCATCTGTTCGGAAATACAGGACACCGGTAGGTGTCCTGCGGAGAAGGAGACCCCATGACTTTTCTGGATGCCGACGTCTGGCAGGAGCGGATCTTCTCGGGAGAATGGACCAAGGCGACCGGGGAGTTGTACGACTCCACCGAGCCGGCGACCGGCAAGACCCTGGGCCGAGTCGCCGCCGCCACGCCCTACGACCTGGAGCGCGCGGTGGAACGCGCCGTACAGGCCCAGCGCGACTGGGCGGCGCGGCCCTACATCGAGCGCGCCCAGGTGCTGCGGCGGGCGGCGCGCCTGTTCGAAGAGCACCACGCCGAGATCGCGGAATGGATCGTGCGGGAGTCCGGTGCCCTGAGGCCGTTCGCCGACTTCCAGACCTCCAACGGAGCGGCCGAGGAGTGCTACGAGGCCGCCGCCCTGGCGGCCGCTCCCTACGGAGAGGTGCTGCGGTCCATCGAGGACCGGCTGTCGTTGTCCCGGCGGCGCCCGGTGGGCGTGGTCGGAGTGATCTCCCCGTTCAACGCGCCGATGGTGCTGGCCATGCGCGCCGTCGCCCCGGCCCTGGCGCTGGGCAACGCCGTCGTGCTCAAGCCCGACCCCCGCACCGCCATCTGCGGCGGCGTCACCATCGCCCGCGTCTTCGAGGAAGCGGGCCTGCCCGCCGGCGTGCTGCACATGCTGCCCGGCGGCGCCGACGTCGGCGCCGCGCTGGTGGACAACCCGCGCGTGCCCGTCATCGCGTTCACCGGCTCCACGCGGGCCGGAAAGGCGATCGCCACCGCGGCGGCACAGCGGCTGAAGCGGGTCCACCTGGAGCTCGGCGGCAACTCGGCACTGATCGTCCTGGACGACGCGGACCTGGAGAAGGCCGTCTCGGCCGGCGCGTTCGGCTCGTTCCACCACGCCGGGCAGGTGTGCATGGCCTCCAGCCGGCACCTGGTGCACGCCTCGATCGCCGGTGAGTACGCCGAGCTGCTGGCCCAGCACGCGAACGCCGCCCCGGTCGGGGACCCGGCCACCGGGCAGGTCGCGTTGGGCCCGATGATCGACGACCGGCAGCTGCAGGCGGCCCACGCCATCGTCACCGACAGCGTGGCGACCGGTGCCCGGCTGGCGGCCGGCGGCACCTACGAGGGCCTGTTCTACCGGCCGACGGTGCTGGCCGACGTACCGCTGGAAGCCCGTGCCTTCACGGAGGAGATCTTCGGTCCGGTCGCCCCGGTCGTGCCCTTCCAGGATCTCGACGAAGCCGTCCGGCTTGCCACCGACACCGAGTACGGACTGTCGCTGGGCATCCTGACCCGGGACGTGGCCAAGGGCCTGGCGCTGGCCGACCGGATCCCCACCGGGCTGGTCCACATCAACGACCAGACCGTGAACGACGAGGCGACCGTCCCGTTCGGCGGTGTCGGCGAGTCCGGCAACGGCTCCCGTCACGGAGGGAGCGTCGCCAACCTCGAAGCCTTCACCGAACAGCAGTGGGTCACGGTCCGCGGCGAGATCCCCGACTACCCCTTCTGACCCCGCGCCGATCCTCCGTCCCGGCACCCCACCCCCGCTTCACCCGCACTTGGAGCATCCCGATGACACCTCCTCCGCGACCAGGCCCGTCCCTGCCCGATCCCATGACGATCGCGCCACGCGTCACCGCACAACCCCCGACCCCGCGGCTCGCCCAGGACGCAGCCGACTGGGCGCCCGGCAACAAGTTCCTGGAAGGCCCGTTCACTCCCTGGACGGAGGAGGACGCGGCCTTCGACCTGGAGGTGGACGGCCGGATCCCCGAGGACCTCGCCGGGGCGCTGTTCCGTATCTCCTCCAACCCCCGCTTCACACCGCGCGATCCCGACCGCTACCACTGGTGGGAGGGCGACGGCATGGTCTGCGGGATCTACCTGCGCGACGGGCGCGCCGCCTACCGCACCCGCTGGGTGATGACCGACTCCATGAAGTTCGAGGTCGAACAGGGCGAGGCGGTCTACAGCGGCTTCGCCAACGGCGGGAGTACGGCGCCGCTCCCCCAGGGCGCCCCGCCCGCGAAGAACGTCGCCAACACCAACGTCGGCATCTTCGACGACCACCTGCTGGTCTACTTCGAGGGCGGCCTGCCGTACTCGATGCACCCCGAAACCCTGGAGACGTACGGCACGCACGACTTCCACGGCGGCATCGACGTCCTGTGCACCGCCCACTACAAGATCGACCCCGACAGCGGCGACATGCTCTTCTTCGCCGCCACCGGGCCGACCATCACCTGGTACCGCGCGGACGTGAAGACCGGGCACGTCGTCGACAGCCACAGCTTCGACATCAAGGTGCCGGTGCTGATGCACGACTTCGCCGTCAGCGACAACTACGCGATCTTCTTCGTCACGCCGGCCCAGTTCCGCCTCGACCACATCATGCGGGGCGAGCCGGGCGTGGTCTGGGACGAGGCGTCACTGCCGCACGGCGTGCAGATCGTGCTCATGAACAGGCGGACACACGCCGTCAGTTGGCACGAAGTGGGCGGCCAGTGGGCCAACACCCACTTCTACAACGCCTACGAGGAGAACGGCCAGGTCGTCATCGACGGGCACCGCATCACCCGCCTGGGCACGCCGGCCGACCGGCTGGAGACTCCCGTGACGTCCCACTCCTGGTTCCCGCCGTCCCTCCCCCACCGCTGGCGCGTGGACCTGGCGACCGGCCGGGCGACGGAGGAGATGGTCGGCGGCGTCGCCGGGGAGTTCCCGAGGATCAACGACGCCTACACCGGCCGCCCGCACCGCTACGGATATTTCGTCACCACCCGCTACCTGGCCGACGACACCATGAGCGACGGTCTCGCCAAGCACGACCACCTGCGCGACTCCACCACGATCGTCGAGGGACCGGACCACCTCACCAGCCCCGGCGAGCCGGTCTTCGTCGCCCGCGAGAACGCCACCGCCGAGGACGACGGCTACCTGCTCACCCTGTGGTGGAACCGCGAGACAGGCCTGAGCGAACTCCTCGTCCACGATGCCGCCGACCTGCGACGCACCCCGCTGGCCCGGGTGAAGCTGCCCAGCCGCGTGCCCTTCGGCTTCCACGGCAACTGGGCCGACCAGACCACGCTCGACCAGGCCGTGGCCGCCCGCGGCGACGCTAACTGACCCGCCCGCCGTACCGCGTTCGACGTTTTGAAAGGAGACGTCCATGGCTATCACCGGCCTGGGACACACCGGTTTCTGGGTGGACGACCTGGAGACGATGCGTGACTTCTACACCCGTGTCATGGGGTTGACCGTGACCGACGAGGACACGGAGCTCGGCATCGTGTTCTTCTCCTCGCGCCCCGACGAGGAGCACCACGAGTTCGTGCTCCAGCGGGGCCGGACCGCACCGCCGGGGTCCAAGCTGACACACCAGGTGTCGTGGCGGGTCGACTCGCTGGAAACGATCATCGACTTCCACCACCGGTTCCGTGCCGAAGGCATCGACGTCCAGCAGGAGGTCACCCACGGAAACGCCATCGGGATCTACTTCTTCGATCCCGAGGGCAACCGCAACGAGGTCTACCTGCGGATCGACCGCGACGTACGTCAGCCGTTCCGCAAGACCATCGACCTCGACCAGGATCCCGCCGCCGTGCTCGCCGAGGCCGAACGCCTCCTCTCCGACGGTGGCGCCGCCTACCAGCCGGTTCAATGACGATGGCGTCCTCGGGACGCCGCGGACTCCGGGTTCCCGGTGCGCGGCCGCAGGTCCTCGTCGTCGGGGCCGGTCCCGTCGGACTCACCGCGGCGTGCCTTCTCGGCTTTCACCCCCTCCCCCAGGAGAACTGTCATGCGACTGAGCACCGTCCGTCTGCCCTCCCCCGACTCCGACGCGCCGTCCACTGCCGCCGCCCGGCATGACGGCGACGAACTGGTCCTGCTGCCGTACGAGGACATCGGCGCCCTGCTGGCGAGCGGAGAGGACTGGCACCGTCGCGCCGAAGTGGCCGACGGCAAGCGGATGCCACTGGACGGGGCGTCCTTCGCTCCCGTCGTCCCGCATCCCAACAAGATCGTGTGCCTCGGCCTGAACTACGCCACGCACATCAAGGAGATGGGCCGCCCCACACCCACTCACCCCACCCTCTTCGCCAAGTACGACGGCTCCCTGGTCGGTGCCCACGACGACGTCCACATGCCGTCCGTCAGCGACGACCTCGACTGGGAGGCGGAGCTCGGTGTCGTGATCGGACGCCGGGCCAGGCGCGTCACCCGGGACGACGCGCTCGCCTACGTGGGCGGCTACACCGTCGTCAACGACGTGACCGTACGGGACTGGCAGCACCGCACCCGGGAGTTCCTCTCCGGGAAGACGTTCGAGGCGACGACCCCGGTCGGTCCCGCGCTCGTGACTCCGGACGAACTCCCCCCGGGCGCTTCGGGGTTGACTGTCGGCTGCAGCGTGGACGGCCACACCATGCAGAAGTCCAACACGTCCGACCTGCTCTTCGACGTCGCCGCGATCATCGCCTACGTCAGCACCATCATCACGCTCGTGCCCGGTGATCTGATCGCCACCGGCACACCGGGCGGAGTGGGGGCGGGACGCGACCCCAAGGTCTTCCTGCGCCCCGGGCAGGAGCTGGTCACATTCGTCGAGGGTGTGGGCGAGCTGCGCAACACCGTCGTCAAGGACCGGTTGTGACCCGAGGCGGGCGGGAGACACCCGCACGGTAGGGTGTCCCCTATGTCAGGATCAGCGTCCCCCAGCTATCGCGAACGCAACTCCACGGCCGACCGGGCCCTGGACATCCTGATGATGTTCGACGACACCCATCTCGTCATCTCCGGCAGCGCCGTCGCCGAGCGCCTGGGGGTCGCCCGTTCGACCGCCTACCGATACCTGCAGTCCCTGGTGAGCAGCAGGTTCCTGGAGGAGGCGCCAGGCGGCGGCTTCCGGCTCGGGCTGCGCGTTCTGGAAATCGGCCGGCTGGCCCGGCGCAGCTACGGACTCTCCGACATCGCCCTTCCGGCAATGACCGAACTGTCCGAGGACGTGCGCGAGACGGTGCTGTTGACCCGGCGCTCCGGGGAACTGGTCGTCTGCGTCGACCGCGCCGAGGCCGCCGCACGGGCCGTACGCATCTCCTACGAGCGTGGCAGCACGCTCCCCCTCAACGCCGGCGCCTCCGCGCTCGTCCTGCTGGCCTGGATCCCGCAGGACGAGGCGCGCCGACTGCTGGAGACAGCCGAGTTGAGGCGATTCACATCGGCCACGCTCACCGACGTGGACACACTCATGGACCGGCTCGCGAACATCCGTCGCGCCGGGTACTCCGTCACCCGCGGCGAGTTGGACCCCGATGTGACGGGCGTGGCTGCGCCGATCCGGGACGCCGAGGAGAGGGTGGTCGCCGCCGTGAGCGTCGCCGCGCTCGCCTCCAGGGTGTTTCCCGAGGCGGAGGCGGAGCTGGCGCAGAAGGTGCTGGCCACGGCCCGGAGAATCACTGACCGTCTGACCGTCGTCGGAGGGTGAGAGCGGCACTCCGCGACGCTCTCCATCTCCGCTCGGGCGAGGTGACGGAGGTGCCCTTCAGGAAACAGGCTGCATGGGCGCTGCCTCCGAGTGACCGGCACTGCGACGGCGTCCCGCCACGCTGGAAGCCCATCCCAGGAAGAAGGTGCCGGGAACGGCGATGAGGGCCGGCCCGATCCGGTCGAGGCGCGTGAAGTCGACACCGGGGAAGAGCGCTGCGTGGATTCCGGAGAACGAGGGCGACATCATGTAGAGGAACACCGTGAGACCCGTCCCTCCGTACAGTGTCCACAGCAGCCCCGTGCGATTGTAACCCTTCCAGAAGAAGCTGTACAGAAGAGCCGGAGCCACGGCGGATGCGGCTGTCGCGGCACTGACGGCGCCCAGAAACACCGCAGAGTGGCCCTGCCACATCACTGCCGTCGCAATTCCAGCAGTGCCGAAGACGCTGGCGCGAGCCGCCAGTATCTCTTTCCCGGAATGCTCTTCGTCGTCTTTTCCGACGTTGCTGTAGATGTCCTTGGCCATCGCACCGGCCGCGGCGACCGTACTCCCACCGACGACGGCGAGCACACTGAGGGAAAACCGCGCAGGCGACCGCGGTGAACAGCGTGCGCCCACCGTCCAGACTGTGCGCCTGGAGCATCAGGGCGCCGTCTCCCTCTCCGTTCCCGGACGAGATCCTTCCTGTACCCACCAGGGCGGAAGCCCTCATGCCGACAATGACGATGGCCAAGGGCAGCAGGGCGATGAGAAACGTCGCGTACTTGACTGAGCGACGCGCGGTGGCGGGGTCTTTTGCACCGTGAATTCTGACCAGGACGTGCGGCATGCATGCGCTGCCGAGGATGAGGATGAATCGCTCCCCGAGCCAATTGAGATGCGCCGCTGTTCCTGTCCCGTTCATCGTGCCCGGGTTGAAATAGCTACCGGGCCTGGCACTGCCGGAGTCAGCCTGCGAAAGCAGAGACCCGAGGTTCCCGTGGACCTTGGCGACCGCCGCGAGAGCGGTCACCGCCATGGCCAGGAGAACCACGACTGCGGCGAGGACCTGGACGGCCGTGAGTCCCTTGATTCCGCTGAGCATCACACAGGTCACGCGGCGCGTGCGCCGCCCAGTCCACGTCGCCCTCGGCGTCCAGCATGTCGGGGTCGAACATGACGATGGTCGTGGCGACCAGGAGAACCACGAGCGGGCCGGCGAGCATGACCATGAGGAACCCCAGATTGCTCGTCGACTCGTCGATCGTGGTGTGGCCGTTGAGCCGGATGGTGAGGGCGGTCATGCCGATGTAGTGCATGCCGGTTCATGGCGGTGAAGTGCATGGCCCAGATACCGCAGCCGAATGATACGGAGCCCAGAGCCAGCCATCTGCCTCTGTGATGTGGGCGGCGCAGCGACCGTGTCGTACACCTCAGCCCGAGCGCCGACCCGACGGTGGCCATCAGGTAGGCGGCGATCGGCGTCACGACGCCGTAACTGAAGTTGGTGACGGTGCCCGTCATACGGTTCTCCTCCGTGCGGGAAGGCGGGATTGCCACGGGCGCGGCGGCCGGACGCCGCCGGGCCCGATCCCGGCCGCACGCGTTCGGGAGAGCCGTACCGGCCGGGGTGGAGGGCACTGCTGCCCAGGGGGCCGGGCGCACGCGCTCACCGCGTCGAGCGGCCCGACCCCCTCGGCCCGTGCCGAACGATCACGTACCGGCCGGGGCCAGCACGATGTCGAAGGAGACTCGTGACCATGAGTCGTCCACCGCGCGGCCGTCCGGCGTCGGGGAGCCGGGGGCCTGGCGCTCGAACTTCTTCACCAGGGACTCCTTGACCCCGAACACCGTGTCCGAGTCGAGCAGTTCGTCGCCGCTGACGAAGATGTGGGTGACCAGCGTGCGCTGCCCCGCGGCACTGACCATGAAGTGCAGATGCGAGGCCCGCATCGGGGATCGGCCGACGGCCGCGAGCATCTTCCCCACGGGACCGTCGTGGGGAATGGGGTACGGCGTCGGCGTGACGCCCCAGAACGAGTAGCGTCCCTCGGCGTCGGAGAAGAGATGGCCACGGGCCGCGGTCCGGCCGTCGTCGTGCTGGACGTCGTAGAGGCCCTCCGCGTCGGCCTCCCAGACCTCGATGCGCGCACCGGCGACCGGCGCGCCCTCGCTGTCGGAGACGGTGCCCTCGACCCAGCACGGTTCCCCGGACGCGACGCCGGAGATGGAGCCGCCGGGGCGGATCTCGGGGCTGTTCTCGACGAAGAACGGTCCGAAGACGGTCGCCTCGGTCGCGTCGCCGTACGCCTCGTTGTTGATGCCGATGGTCTGCATCGACAGTCCGAGTACGTCGGAGAGCAGGATGAATTCCTGCCGTTTGTCGTCCGTCATGTGTCCGGCGGCGGTCAGGAACTCGATGCCCTTGGTCCACTCCTCCTCGGTCAGACGGACCTCGCGGGCGAAGGCGTGCAGATGGTGCACGAGCGAGGTCATCAGCTGCTTGAGCCGCGGGTCGGAACAGCCGTCGAACGAACGGACGACGCGCTCGACCAGGTCCGCCTCGCGACGCTCCTGTTCGGCGGAGACGGTGTCGGTCATCGGGGCTCTGCTCCTTCCCAGGCCGCGTGCAGCAGCCCGGTGATGTTGTCGGCGGTCACGGGGGTCGGATTGCCCGGCGGCACAGCGGCGAGGATCGCCTCCGCGGCGGGGCCGATGCCGGATTCCGGCATGCCGTAGTCGCGAAGAGCCCGGGGCGCGTCGAGCCGGGTGCGCAGCCGGGCGAGCCCGCCGGTCGCCGACCCGGCGTCGAAGGCGGCGGCGATACGTCGCTCGGCGTCCGGTGCCGACGGCACGTTGAAGGCGAGTACGTGGGGCAGGACGACGGCATGGGTCTGGGCGTGCGGAAGGTCGAACATGCCGCCGAGCACGTGACAGATCTTGTGGTGCAGCCCCGAGCCCGCCGAGGCGAACGCCACCGCGGAGAGATAGGCGCCGTACAGGGCGTGTTCACGCCCGCCGAGGCCGCCCGGCTCGGAGACGACCAGCGGCAGTCCGACGTTCAGGGCCCGGATGCCCTCGCCGGCCAGTGCCCGGTCGATCGGGTCGGCCCGCGGCGCCCACATCGAATCGACGCAGTGGGCCAGGGCGTTGAGCCCGGACGCCACGCTCAGGTCGACCGGCAGGGTGAGCATGAGCGTCGCGTCGTACACGATCGTTCGCGGGAGCACCCGGGGGTCGGTGCCGGTGGTCTTGCGGGCGTGCTCGGTGAGTCCCCAGACGTTGGTGGCCTCCGAGCCCGCGTAGGTGGTCGGCACCGCCACGATGGGCAGACCGGTGGTGAGCGCCACGGCCTTGGCCAGGCCGGTCGTCGAGCCGCCGCCGATACAGACGAGGGCGTCGACGCGATGGGCCGCGGCCTGTTCTCTGGCCCGTTCGGCGACCTCGACCGGCACGTGCATGGCCACTTCGTGGTGCCAGTGCGCCACGGGCAACTGCGCGGCGATCCGGTGGGCCAGTTCGCGTTCGGACGCCGCGGCGATCACCATGACCCGGGCCGCGCCGAGCTCCTTGATCTCGTCCAGGAGGTTCTCCGCCGCCGAGGCCGAGGCGAACCGCACGCGCTGAGCGAGTGTGTCGTGGTCGAAGCGCATGCCCTTCACGCCTTCCCCAGGATCTGCCGCATCGCCGTCCGCAGAGCGCCCCCGGGGTCCTCGGGCATAGTCGTCGAGCGCCAGGCGATGTGCTTGTCGGGGCGCACCAGTACGACGCCGCTCTCGTCGACCTCGCGCAGCTTCGCCCAGTCGTAGTACAGGTCGGTGACCTCCTGGCCCGGCCCGATGACGACGGTCGCGAGGGGAATCCCGAACTCGTGCGCGACCTTGTCCGCCACCGAGGCCCACTCCTGGCCGGCGATGCCGGTGACGAGGGTGAACCGGTCGTACGGGGCGAGGTCCATCATCGCCTTCCGCTCCATGGTGTCGCCGACCCAGGCGTGCGGCAGATGCGCGCCGGGCACGGTGGACATCTCGTAGTACAGGTCGGGATCGCGGCTGGGCTCGGGCAGCGAGGATCCGTCGGAGACGACCGCGGCCGACTCGTAGTGCTGTCCGAGGTCCACCCCGTGGGCGTTGAACTCGTAGTTCTTCAGCTCCATCGCGTCGACCAGGGCGGCGCGCTTGGCCGCGCCCTCGGGCGTGTTCGCCTTCCGCTCCTCGATCGCCGCGACCATCTCGTCCTCGGTCGTGGCGTCGAGCAGTCCGAGCACCTCGAAGAACTGCACGAACTCACGGCTGGACCGGTTCGCCCGCCGGACGATGCGCTCGGCCACCGGCGCCCGCTCGGCCGAGTAGGTGTCGAGCAGACTCGGGGCGGCCTGGCCGCGCAGCACGAGAGCGAGCTTCCAGGCCAGGTTGTAGGAGTCCTGGATCGAGGTGTTGGAGCCCAGACCGTTGCTCGGCGGGTGCCGGTGGATCGCGTCCCCTGCACAGAAGACGCGGCCCTTCTGGAGGTGCTCGGCGTACATCTCGTTGTTGCCCCACAGGCTGGTGCCGGTGATCTCGACGTCGATGTCGGGCATGCCGAGCAGGTCGCGCACGATCTGCGTCGCGGAGGCCTCGTCGACGACGGGGGGCTCGTCGTTGATGTCGTAGCCCCAGACGATCAGCCACTCGTTCCACGGCCGCACCATGCGCACCAGGCCGGCCCCGATGCCTCCGACGTTCGCGCCCGGCTGGATCACCCAGTAGAGGACCGAGGGCCGGTGACCGACGTAGGCCTCGATGTCGGCCTTGAACGTGATGTTCATCGACCCGGCGATGTCCATCGCGCCCTCGTAGCGCAGGCCGATGTCCGCGGCGACCTTGGAGCGGGCACCGTCGGCGCCGATCAGGTACTTGGCCCGGATGGTGTACTCCGCCCCGGTCAGCCGGTCCCGGGCCAGGACGTCCACGCCGTCCGCGTCCTGCACGTGCGAGACGTACTCCGTGGAGAACCGCGTCTGGGTGCCTCGTACGGTCGCGTTCTTGACCAGGATCGGTTCGAGATAGGTCTGCGGGATGTCCACCACGAGGCAGGGCGACGCCAGCTGGTAGTCGGCTTCGCGGGCCGGGTGGGTCCCCCAGGTGTGGATGCGCCCGATCTCCTCGCCGGCGATCGACGTGCAGAACACGGTGTCGCCGACCAGGTGGTGGGGTGTGGAATCGGCGAGGACCTGGTCCTCGATGCCCATGTCCCGGAAGATCTCCATCGCCCGTTGGTTGGTGATGTGGGCCCTCGGGGTGTTCGCCGTCCACCGGTACTTCGTGATCACCATGTTGTCGACGCCCAGGGTCGACAGGAACAACGCCGCCGACGCGCCGGCCGGTCCTGAGCCGACGATGAGGACGTCGGTCTCGACCACCGATGACGCGGGCGGACGGGTCTCGGGTTGGCCATCGTCGAACACGGGCATGTGACACACCTTTCTTCGTCCCGGTCAGGGGCACCGGGCTGGTGCGTCGAGTGTCGGCGGTCACACCCCGGCGGCTCCAACGATCCGGGCCGAGATGGCGGAAATGAGGATGGCGCGCCGCGGATCGGTCAGACGGACCCGGCGCGAACCTCGCCCGCCGTGATGCCGAACCGCTCGTGGAAGGTGCGGGAGAAGTACGCGAGCGACGTGAAACCGCACCGCGCCGCCACGTCCGACGTGCGCAGGCCGCTCGCGGAGCCGGAGGTCAGCATGCTGTACGCCGTGTCCAGCCGGCGCGAGAGGATGTGTGCGGGCACGCTGGTGCCGGCGGCCGCGAACAGACGCGACAGATGCCGCTCGCTGATGCCGGTGGCGGACGCGATGTCGGCCGCGCGGAGCGTCGGGTCGGTGAAGTTCTCCTCGATGAACATCCGGGCCGCCGCCCTGTGTGCCACGGGCAGCCCGACATGGTCACGGGCGGCGAGCACCGACACGAGTTCGACGATCGCCTGCTCGTCGGCCGGCACCGGGCGGTCGCGGCGGACCGCCCGTCCCGCGAGCCGGGCCAGGGCCCGTCCGTGCGGGTTCTCGCCGACTCCCACGTCGACGACGACGGGGGTGGACAGGCTCGGCAGGCCGGTGAGCGCGGAGAACTCCGCACGGGGAACCTTCACGGCCAGCTCCTCCAGTCCGTGGCCGAACCCGCGGACAAAGGGGCGGTCGGCGTCGCAGACCAGGAGCTGCCCGGGCCGCAGCACGCGCCGGTGTCCGTTCTGCTCGAAGACCGCCTCGCCCGTGATCGCCATGTAGACGACGATCGCCCCGGTGGGTGTGGCCTCGACCAGCTCGGAGGAGCGCTCGACCACGTGGCGGGTGCCACGTACCCGGGCGAGATGGACCCGCTCGAGCTGGAGGTTCACCTCTGCGGCCGAAAACGACCCGGCGACCGGCGGCCGGCAGGCGAGCGCGATCAAGGACTCCGCGTTGTGCCGCTCCCAGAGCTCCACCTGACGGTCCGGCTCGATCTGCGCGGTGGCGAAGCGATCGGCTCGGGGAATCCTGACGGAGCCGATCAAGCTGCACCTGCCTGGCCTGATACCAACACCACCACAGTGTGCGTCCGCGGAACGTGTAGGCCAAGGGTCGAGACGCCGCCACCGGCTCCGCGCGCACCGGCCGCCCACCGACTCCTCGTCACCGGTCCCCCGCCGTGTCGCCTACCGCTGTTCGGCACTGCTCGACATGTGCTGCTCGATCACCGACGTCGCGACGTTCCAGATCGGTCCCGGGGGCGCCACCGTCCTGGAGACCTTCGGCATTCCGTACGACGGCCTCGCACACCGCCTCGGCGTCGCCCTGTCTCACCCGGACGGGACCTGAGAGCCTCCGGATCCGGAGCCGGCGGTCATCCTCACCACTCATAACTGTACTGCACCGTTCAGTACACTTGTACCGTACGGTAGGGTTCACCGAAAGGTCAAGTGATGAGACGCGTACCGGCTCCCACCAGGGCCGGATTCGGCAAGGAGTGAAATGGCTGAGCGGGAGCGCCCCCAGCGCGCGGGCACGAGTCGGCGGCAGAGCAAGCGGGAATCCATTCTCGACGCGGCCGTCGAGCTGTTCCTGGAACTCGGTTTCGATCAAACCTCGATGGACGCCGTGGCGGCGCAGGCCGGCGTCTCGAAGACCACCGTCTACGCGCACTTCGGCGACAAGCTGGAGCTGTTCCGGGCGGTGATCGCCCGCGGCGGAGCCTCCCTCGACCTCGATCTGGACCAGACGATGCTCGACTCCGTCGACGACCCCCAGGAGAGACTGGCACGCATCGCCCTGAAGCTCCTCCAGGCCACGACCGCCCCGAACTACCTGGCCTTCATCCGCGTTCTGACCGTCGAGGCGGCCCGCCGCCCCGAGCTGACCGAGACACTTCGGTCTCTCGGTGTGCCCCATGTCGTCGATCTGGTGGCCGTGGCGCTCCGCGAGGACGCACGGCAGCACGGCTACACCCTCTCCGACGCGGAGTCCTACGCCGGACTGTTCGTACGCATGACGGCGGCCGGACCGCAGATGGACGCGCTGCTGGATCTGGACGCCGACCGCGACCCGGCCCGCCTCGAGGCTTACGCCCGATGGACGACGGCCATCTTCCTGCGGGGCCTGAGCGCCGCCGACCGGCCGGATGTACCCGACTCCGCGATGAGCCAGGTCTTCCCCTGGATGTCGCGCGCGAACTCCTGATGCAGCCGCGGGGGGGGGGGGGGGGCCGCCCCCCCCCCCGCCCCCCCCCCCCCCGCCCCGGGGGGGCGCGCCCCCCCCCCCCCCCCCCCCCCCCCCCGCCGCGCGCCCACAACCCCCCCCCCCCCACCAGCCCACAGAAAGGG
>NZ_JBHYWD010000028.1:62201-80146 GCF_042751305.1 Streptomyces hokutonensis | reverse complement strand
TTTTCTAACCTGTTGTTGTGGTGGTCTGCGTAGTTGGTGTATATGCGACTGCTCTTGTGGCGGCGGGGGGGGGGGGGCGGGCCCCCCCCCCCCCGCGGCCTTCCCGAGCGCCCCTGAGGGACGCCGGACACCGCACCCCCTCCGCCTCCCTGCGGCCTCCCTTCGGGCGGCGAAGGCGACTCGATTTCGTGCAGCCCTCTTGACCGATCGAATGCACTGGACCGTACAGTGCACTAATCGGAGTGCCGCTTGACGCTCGACGCCTCAGCGAGCCATTGGCCGCACGAGACCGCCCCGCCCGCTCAGCCGGCGGTCGCCATCTCCTTGCGCGAGGAAGGACGACGATGTCCGCGCCCCAGTCCCCACCGGAATCCGCTCCGCCCGGCCAGCCGGATGCCCCTGCCACCGTCTCCCTGCGGGAGTCCTTGTCCGCGCTGCGCGCCTATCCCACACCGGCCTGGAAAGCGGCGATCGCCTGCGTGCTCGCCATGGCTTTCAGTCCCCCCGCTCTCGTCACCGCCGTCACCTTCCTCATCGACCCGGTCGCGAAGGACTTCGGCTGGTCCCACTCGGAAACGCTGACCGTCTTCAACATCCCCACCGTGGCCGCCCCCTTCGTGCTGCCCCTGGCCGGCCGTCTGGTCGACCGCTGGGGCGCCCGGGCGGTCGCCGTTCCGGGCACCGCCCTCTACGCGCTCTCGACGGCCGCAGTGGCGCTCGTGGGCGCGAACGGTGTCGAACTGACGGCGATCCTGCTGGTGAGCACGGCCCTGGGCTACACCTCCATCCTCGGCGTGGTGTACAAGGTCGTCTCCGAGTGGTTCCCCCACCACCGCGGGCTGGGCTACTCCCTGCTCATCGGCGCGACCTCCAGCCTCGCCGGTGCCGCACTCTCGCCCCTGAGCCAGCTGTCCATCGACCACTTCGGCTGGCGGACGACCTACCTGCTGATCGGCGGATGCGTCCTGCTGATCGTCTTCCCGGCCCAGTACTTCCTGATGTACGAACCCGCATCGGCACCGCTCACCGACGGGAACCCCCTTCCGCAGCCAGGAAAGGGCCGCCTGGCGCACAAGGAGTTGCCCGGCCTGCCCCTGGGCCGGGCCCTCAGGACCCGGGCCTGGTGGTACATGGTGCTGGTACTGACCGTGGCGGCCGGCGTGGCGATGAGCGTGCGCCTCAACGCAGTGTCCCTCTTCGGCGACCGCGGCTATTCCGCCACCGAGGTGTCGCTGTCGGTGTCGGTCATGCTGGTGGCCTCCGTCGCCGGACAGATCTTCGCGGGCATCGCCCTCGACCGGTGGCGCACCCCGCGCGCCTTCGTACCCTTCATGGTGTGCCTGGTGCTCGGCATGCTCGTGGTCTTCGTGGCCACGGGAGGCATGTGGGCCCTGATCCTCACCATGGCCCTGCTCGGCGTCGTGACCGGCGCGGAATCCACCACCGGGCCCTACTTCGTCGGCTGTTACTTCGGCATGCGGGCCTTCGCCCAGATCCAGGGCATCACCCTCGGCATCGTCAGCCTCGTCGGCATCGGGCTCTTCCCCGTCGTGGCTGAAGGAGTCGCGGAGAGCACCGGCGGATACACCGCGACCCTCATCGCCCTCACCGCCGGAAGCCTCATCGTCCTCGCCCTGGCGATCTTCCTCCCCCGCTATCCGAAACCCGCCGAGAGCCCGGCCGTCTCCGAGCCGGAACCCAGCGACGCCGGTGAGCGCATAGGCAACTAGGGCGCCCTGCATACAAGTGCTGGTCACGACCGTCAACGAACGGTCGTGACCAGCACTTGTGCTCTGCGGCGGATCGCCGCGCGCATCCGGACCCGCCCGCGCTGCACCCGTCGGCTCTGCCATTGAGACCTGTGCAACATGAAGTACGCAGGTCACGGCGCTGGCGTGCGGGGTACTCGCGCTGGTCGTCGGCGGGTGTCCACGGTGAAGTTCATCTGACCTGTCACCAGGGCCGTTGTCGGCCGACCGCCGTGCCCACTCCTGCGGTCCCTGACCGGGCCGGTGCCAGTAGAGCGCGGGGAGGGCATGGGGATGCTGGAGCCGGAGTGGATCACGGCTCGCCGGAATGAACTGGACACGCTCGCCGAGGAGTTGGCCCAGCAACTGACGGAAGTCCAGGCCGAGCGGGAGGAGTTGGTGATCGCCGAGCGGGTCCTGCACCGGCTGGCCGAACAGGACTGGGCTGTGGCGGCCGCGCCGCCCGCCGACTACCGCAAGATCCTGGCGATCGTGCGGGCTGCCGACGGCCCGGTGCAGGTCAGGGCCGTCGGCGAGGAGCTGGGCCTTGAGGTGACGGCGCACGGAAAGCTGGAACCGTTGCGGGCGAAGATGACCAAGCTCGGGGCGGCCGGCCTCGGGGCGATCGCCGATTACAAGGCCGCCCGGAACCGGCCTCCGACACGAGGACAGAAGCTGTCGAACACCGCACTGGCAGCGGTCCGGGCACCGGTGGAGCACGGCTTCGCCCACCTCGAAAACCGGCGCGCGCTCGTCAAAGTCCGCACCGACCCGACCTGGGCGACCACCCTGGTCAGGGCCCTGCTCGTCCTCACGAACCGCGAAGTGTCCCGGTGACCGACGACCTTCACCGAAGTCATCCACCCACGACCAGCACGAGCATCCCGAACCCTGCGCACACCAGACCCGTGACCAGCAACTTCACGATGCACAGTACTCATTGAATTGAGGCTGAGACCGGACGGCCTGCTCTCCGCGACCGCGAGGGTCTCCGGTGACGAGCAGCCCTGGCACCGGCTGGTGGGTACGCTCTTGAGTCGCGCGACTCACCCCAAGCGTCTGGAGTCAGCCATGAAGCCGAACCGCTCCATTCCGGCGTCGACGGTCATCCCCGTCCTGATCTATCCCGATGTGCGCGAGGCGGTCGCCTGGCTCGGCGCGGCCTTCGGGTTCGCCGAACGGGTGCGGATCGGTGAGAGCCATCGCGCACAGCTCGGTTTCGGCGACGGTGCCGTGATCGTCGGAGACGTACGGCATGATCGCCGCCCGCCCCGCCCCGGCGAGGTCACGCACTCGGTGACGGTACGAGTGGAGAACGTCGACGCCCACTACGAGCGGTCCCTGGCGCACGGCGCACGCGTCATCATGGAGCCGACCGATTTCGAGTACGGCGAACGGCAGTACAGCGTCGAGGACCTCGCGGGCCATCAATGGACGTTCTCGGAGACGCTCGCCGACGTCGCCCCGGAGGAGTGGGGCGGAATGTCCGTCGCGGCCGATTGACGCGTCATCAGCGTCGCGTGTGCGCGACAACAGCCGATCCCCCGGTGGCGGAAACCCATTCGGCGACGGCCTTGCGGATCAGGCCCCGCAATTCAGGACCGTGATGCCGATGCGGCCGAAGAGGGCGGAAGCCGAGATCGGCCAGGCGCCTCGTCGGCTGTGACCATCGGTGCGCCGGCGGTGGGGCTACGAGGCGGACGTCGGCCGACTGGGCACGTCGTCCCCGGCCGGCGTCGGCATCACCCACGGCCGCGGGTATTTCGGAAGCAGTGCGGCCAGAACGACCGCGATGCCAGTGAGCCCGACGAGCATCAGAAGGGCCGGGGTGTAGCTACCGGAACTTGCCTGGATCGCGCTCACCGCATACGGGGCGAGCGCCAGCGCCGAACCCGTGATCGCGAGGGTCAGCCCCTGCATCGATCCGAAGGACTTCAGCCCGAGGTACTTGGCGATCAGCGCAGGACCGAGGGCCGATTCCGCGCCGGTCGCGAAGCCGAGCAGTGCCATGGCGACGTAGAAGAGCGCGAGGGAGCCGCCGTTGATGAGCGCGAGCGCCAGCCCGACCGGGACCGTCGCGATGAGCACCGCCACGATCCACGGACGGCGCGCCCGGTCGAGGACGGTTCCGGCGACGAGCAGTCCCACGACCGACGCGCTGAAGAGCACGGAGAGTCCGAGCGACACGGTTGCGGAGTCGATGCCGTTCTTACCGAAGAAATCCACGGCGTTCTGGCGTATCGACACCGGGCCGGTGGAGACGAACGTGAGGAGCAGCACGATGAAGATCCAGGCACGGGTTCGAATCGCCTGCCGGAACGGCACACCTGGCAGATTGGCCTCAAGGAGCTTCGGTCCGGTCGTCGGAGTGACCTTCGGTTCGGAGACGAGCCAGAGGACGGCCGGGATACCGACGACGGCGATCGCGATCGCGGCCACGTAGTACACACCGTCCCAGCCGAGCCCCGTGAACACCCCGGGGTCGGTGGCGAAGACCGGCGGCGGCCCGCTCGGCTTTCCCGCGGGGTGAGCGGACACCGCCGAGGAAACCGCAGGAGTGTCACCGTTCACGAGCCACTGGAACACCGGTGAGAGGACAGCACCGGCCACACTCGACGTCACTCCGACGAGTCCGAACCCGATTCCGCGGTGCTCGGGAAACCACGTCGAGATGATCTTGAAGACGACCCCGAGGCTCGCGGCGAATCCAAAGACCGACGCGACGATGAGGAGTGTCTCCAGCAGCCAGACCCTCCCCGCGGCGAGCGGGACGGCCGCCGTGGTGATCGCGTAAAGGACCACCGCCGGAATCGCGACGCGCCGAGCGCCCCGTCGGTCCACCCAGCGTCCGACGACCGGTAGCAGGAGCGGGCCGATGACGAGCGGCACGGTGACGAAGAGAAGAATCGCGTCCGCCGGCGTCGTGCCGGTTTTCATGGCGTACGCCGGTGCGACGTACGGGGTGAGCGCCGAGAAGGCGGACGGGCTGACCGCCACGAGCAGCAGACTGCCTATGAGCGCGGCCTTGGCCTGACGGGGTGCCTTGATGAAGTCCGCGGCATAGTGTTTCCAGCTTGTCTTCGGCGGAGCACTTTCACGGGTCGACATCGGTACGGGCGGGACGAGCGTAGGGGGAGACCCCGGTGTTTCCGATGGATTCGTCGTTGGAGACATCGGAACTCCTTGAACTCGGTAGAAGCGGGCGTCGGCTTTGACGACCGCGTTATTCAGTTGTGTGTGCTGCTGATGGGGAGGGCTGTCGCGGCGGCTCCAGGCGCTGTTCCCGTCTCGGACAGGTCGCGATCAACTGAACTGTACCGTCCAGTGTGATCTGGACGGTACGGTAGGGTTCAGGTCGCGTCAAGAGGGTGGAGGAGTGGGCTGTGACGACGAGCGAGACGCCCAGGGAGGCCCCTCGCGGGGCAGCATCCCAGGCCAAACGCGAGGCCGTGCTCGACGCGGCGGTAGAGCTGTTCCTGGCCGGCGGCTTCGACGGAACCTCCATGGATGCGGTCGCCGCCCACGCAGGCGTCGCCAAGACGACCGTGTACGCACATTTCGGTGACAAGGCCGAGCTCTTCTGCGCCGCGACCGAACGCGGTGGCGCCGCGGTGGACCTCGACCTCGACAAGGCCATGCTCGCCGCCACCCACGACCCTGAGCAGCGGCTCACCCAGATCGTGTTCAAGGTTCTCGAGGCCACCACAACCCAGCAGTTCCTTGCCTTCTCACGGGTCATGGTCACCGAAGCGGTCCGCCGCCCGGAGCTGACCAAGGTCGTCCGGTCTCTCGGCGTTCCCCACATCGTCGAACTGGTTGCCAGGACACTTCGCGAAGACGCGGACCTGCACGGATACGTCCTGCCCGATCCGGAGGCCTACGCCGGGCTGTTCATCCGGATGGCCTCGTCGGCCGTTCACATCGACGCGCTCGTGGATGTGGGCCGCGACCGTGACCCGGCCTTCCTCCAGGCCCAGGCCGAGCTGACGACGAACATCTTCCTGCGGGCCCTGCGCAACCGGGACGCCGGAAAGCTGCCAGAGGTCCACGTCGCGCACACGAGGCCGTCGCCCCACCCGGAACCCGCTTCGAGCGCGCCTGAAATTGACTCAATAAATTCCGACGCGGTCGGCACGTCGGCTCCGGGACCCCGCGCCGTGGAGATCGTGCTGTCCGATGAGGAGCGTGCCGAGCTGCGCAGGTGGGCGCGTGGCAAGGTCGCGCCCCGGCTGGCCAACCGGGCGAAAGTCGTGTTGGCGTGCGGGGAGGGTCTGTCCGATGCAGCGGTCGCGTCCCGGTGCGGGACGCGCGGGATGACGGTCTCCAAGTGGCGGGCTCGGTTCGCCGAGCATCGGCTGACAGGTCTGCTCGACACGCCCCGGCCAGGACGGCCCACGACGGACCTGGTGCTCAGTCCGGGCGAACGTGCCGAACTGATGCGTCGGGCAGGGGATGCGGCCTCGCACACGTCGGCGCTGCGCTCGAAGATCGTCCTGGCGTGCGCGGACGGCGCGGACAACAAATCGGTCGCCGACGAATTGCGTTGTTCCGCAGCGACGGTGAGCAAGTGGCGGGCCCGGTTCGTAGCGGAGCGACTGGATGGGCTGGCCGATCAGGACCGCCCGGGCAGGCCCGCCTCGATCACGTCGGATCAGGTGGAGGACGTACTGGTGTCCACGTTGAAATCCGCCCCGGAAGACGCCGCCCGCTGGTCCCGCGCCTCGATGGCGAAGAAGTCCGGGGTGTCACCGTCGAGCGTCGGGCGGATCTGGAAGGAGTTCGGCCTCGAACCCCACCGGACCGACGGAGTCGAACCATCCGGCGACCCGCTTGTCGCGGACACGTAGTGCGCGGCGTTCGGCACCGCCGAGAGCAGAGCGCGGCCGGGCGGACGTGCCCGCGTCCACGTCCGCTTCGCCCCGACCGGCCGCTCCTGGACGAGCCAGGTCGAGCGGTGGTACGGCGATCTCCGCGCCCCGCTCGTCAGCGTCGGGTCCCGGGCCGATACCGCCCGACACACGCGGAGGACCGAGGTCACCGCGATCGACTCCGCGCAAATCGTCGACGGCTCCGCTGACGGCCTCGGACCGACCGCGGGCGAAACCGTCAGCTGCTGGGCGCGCCGTGGCGAGGGATTTCCCGGGCCCGGAGCGCGGCGGTGCCTACTCCGGTGCCGGCCCGGGCCCGGCGTCGTGACCACCCTTCTTGTACGAGCCCCAGTGCTCGGCCAGCTTCCCGTCCTTGATCCGGAAGACGGTGGGGATGAACCAGTCGTAGGTCGATCCGGGGGCCGTCGGGTCGGGCCAAGGCTTCTGCATCAGCAGACTGACGAGGTCACCCTCGACCATCAACGCCACGGGAGGGGGCGGTGCGTCCCCGGTCAAAGGGATCTTCCGGAATCCGTCCGCCAGGAACGCACGCCCGTTGCCGGGCACGTTCGGATCGTTCTGGATGTAGTCATCGACGATGAACTTCTCGAGGATGCCGTCGACCTGCTCATCGACACGCCCGCTCAGCATCATCCGGGCCAGAGCCGCCTCGAACTCGATGACCAGGCGCTTCATCGTGGTCACCTCGGCTGTCGGCGACTTCGACAGCGCCTCGGCGAAGTCATCCCGGTACATCCATACGTCGAAGAAAGCGGGGTCATGGATCTGCGCGACCCCGCCGACGATCGTGTACTCCTGCAACGTTGCCTCCGGGGGATTTCAACACTATTTCCGTACTGTACGGTCCAGTGCAGTCAATACGCACGGTTGAGCGTTGTCAACGAGCTGGAGCGATCCGGCACCGCGTGAGCGGAGCACCGCCTACGACTCCGCCGCCGACCGCCACCCTCAGCCGCGCGCGCCTCCCCCACCTGCGGACTTCGCGCCGACCTTTGACAGGACTGTACCGTCCAGTATGATTTGGTGCTCGGCAGGTCCCGCCGCTGCCGACCGGCTCACCGGTCGAAATCGTCGGCGAATGCTCGGCTGCACCGACATCCGCCCGGTCCGCCTGTCGACGGTCCGGATACCGCGTCAGGCCGGCCGATCGCTGCCTGGACGACAGCCCGACGTGATGGGGCGCTCGATGCGCGCCGATCCGCATCGTGGCCTAGTGATTCGAGGAAAAGATGAGCCAATCGAGCGTTACCGCCTTCCCGGGCTCCGCGCCGCCTCCGCCGCGGCGAGAGTCGGAGTTCCTGAGTGAGACCGGCCGACGAATCCGCGACGAGGTCAGGGAACTCATTCCGACCCTGCGGGCGAACGCGGGAGACGGTGAGAAAATAGGGGCGCTCACCCCGGCGACGCTCAAGGCCCTCAGCGACGCCGGCATCTTCAAACTCACCCTGCCCGCCGAATACGACGGCACAGCACTCGGCGCCCGGGACATCACCGAGATCATCACGGCTCTGGGTGCCGGGGATGCCGCGGCCGGCTGGCTGGCGGTCGTCTCCACCGCGACGCGCAACAGCCTCGCCTACCCGCAGCGTCTCGTCGACGAGGTCTTCCGCGACATCGCCACCTGGGAGGGGCCGATCATCATCGGCGCCTCGCTGCTCTCACCCGTGGTCGGCAAGGCGCGCAAGGTCGACGGCGGCTGGATGATCAGCGGCAAGTGGACCTACGGCAGCGGGGCGAAGCACACGGCCTGGGCCACGGTGGGCCTCGATTACACCGGCGAGGACGGAAAGCCGCGCCGGGCGATGGCGCTGCTCCCGCGCGAGGAGTTCCGGGTACTCGACGACTGGCACGTGATGGGTCTGATGGGGACCTCCAGCAACAGCATCACGACGCTCGGGGAAGAAGGCTTCGTTCCCGACTACCGGGTCTTCGACCTGGCCGAGATGCCGCCGAGGCTGGATGCCCTGCGCGGCCGGTACGAAGGACTCGCCTTCAAATTCGGGATGGTGGCGCAGATGCTGCTCGTCCCGGTCCACTTCGCCGCGTTGGCCCTCGGGATGGCGGAGGGTTGTCTGGAGTCCTTCACGGAGCAGGCCAAGCGCCGCAGGCCCTTCAACCTGCCTTACCCGACCGTGGCCGACATGCCGTCGGTCCAGGTGGCGGCAGGCAAGGCGCGCGCGGCCATCAACGTCGCCCGGGCCACGATTCACGGATACGCCGACGAACTGGACCGCCGCACACTGCGCGGCGAGGACTTCGTACCGCCGGACGAGCCCGTGATCACGATGGACCTGATCTGGGCGATCAACATGCTGGCGCAGGCGATCGATGCGCTGCAGATGACGCTCGGCTCGTCCACCGTCGCCCTGTCCAACCCGATCCAGCGGTACGTCCGCGACATCCGCGTGCTGGCGACGCACGGCGCGCTGCGGCTGGAGCCGATGGCGGAGATCAACGGACGGGACATTCTGGGGCTTGAGCCGTTCATGAACATGCCGATCTAGACAAGTCCCGGTTTCGATCAGCCGCACCACCGACGCCGGCGGGTGCGAAGGCTTCCCCATGCCCGACGCCCGGCGACCGAGGCCGCCCGCTGTATCCGCGCGCCGTACAGCAGGGCGATGAGCGCCTACGTCACCGCACTCCCCCGCGCGTCCGTCCTCGCCGCCGTATCGCCCTGACCGTGTCGGTTACCTTGACAGACATATTGAACTGCACGGTACAGTTCAATTAATTCGCCACCTTGCCCATCAAGGAGAATCCATGTCTCAGCCCACTGCCCGCCGGGTGCCACCGATACCTCCGCCGGGCCCGCTCCCGGAGTTCGGGGCCGTCGAGTCGCCCTATCTGACCGACGCCGGACGTGAGCTGCGTGACCGGATCCGCGAACTCAAGCCGCTGATCCGGGAGCAGGCCCGCGAGGGAGAGCGGATCGGGGAGCTGACTCCCGATGTGTTGAAGGCGCTCGACGAGGCCGGTATCTACCGCATGACGATGCCGGTCGAGTGGGGCGGTACCGCTCTGGGCGCACGGGACCTGGTCGAGGTCGTCGCGGCGCTCGGTGAGGGGGACGGCTCGGCGGCATGGAGCGCCTTCGTCGGTGTCGGGCTGCGCAACTTCCTCGGACTCCAGCCCGAGCTGATCGAGGAGATCCGCAAGGACGTCGAGGGCTGGGTGGGCCCCGCGCTCGTCGGCGCCTCCGTGTTCGCGACCGCCGTCGGCGACGCCCGCAAGGTCGACGACGGCTGGATGGTCAGCGGACGCTGGGCCTTCGGCAGCGGCTGCAAGCACGCCCGCTGGGCGATGGTCGGGGTCGCCTTCGACCCCGCGGAAGCCGGCGGCACCGGCCGAGGCGTGGTGGTGCTGGAGCGGGAGCAGTTCGAGATCCTCGACGACTGGCACGTCATGGGGCTCTCCGGAACGTCCAGCAACAGCCTCCGGGTCACCGACGAGATCTTCGTCCCGGACTACCGCTTCCTCGACCTCGGCGACTTCCCGCCCCGGCTCGACCGGATACGACACCACTACACCGGCGCCGCCTTCCAGCAGAGCGGCCGGGCACTGCTGATGACCGTGGCGCTCAGCAACACCTCGATCGCGCTGGGCATGGCACGCGGCACGCTGTCGTGCTTCGCCGAACAGGCCGGCAGGCGCAAGCCGTTCACCCTGCCCTACCCGAGCGTCGCCGACATGGCCTCGGCCCAGGTGGCCGCCGGGCGCGCCCAGGCGATGATCGTCCTGGCCGGCTCGACGATCGAACGCTACGCGGACCAGGTCGACGCACGCACCCAGGCCGGTCTGGAGTTCACCGACGAGGAGGAATCCGAGATCAGCCTCGCGCTCGCCTACGCGGCGAACCTGTGCGAGGACGCCATCAACCTCCTCCAGAAGACACTCGGCTCCTCGACCATCGCGCTGTCCAACCCGATCCAGCGCTTCGTCCGCGACGTCCGTGTGGTCACCTCGCACGGGGCGATCCGCGTCGACCCGCTCGCCGAGCAGAACGGCCGACGCATCCTCGGGATCGAGCCCTTCCCCATGATCGGCGCCGCCGTACCGCAACGCGGCAACCCCGTACCGGGGAAGGAGCCCGTGCGATGAGCGGTTTCAGCATCGTGGACGGCATCGCCGGGATCGACGACCCCGAGCTCCACCAGACGTGGATGGACCGCCCCGACTACATCGACGCGGTCGCGGCGTCTTCCGACCCGGACGCTGCCGCGACCAAGCGGATCGTGATCGATTTCGTGGCCGAGCTGGCCCGGATGATCCGCGACGACGCCGTCGAGGACCGCATCCACGACATCGTGAAGCGCTTCGTCGCCGAGGACTTCGTCCAGCACGACCCCAACGCCCCCGGAAACGGCCGCGAAAAGCTGATCGAGTACCTCCGCCGTGCGCCGCTCGACGCCGGGCCGCCACCCGCCGTGGTCAACATCATCGCCGAGGGCGAACTCGCGAGCGTGATGACGCAGCAGCCCACCCCGGACCCGCTGATCCCCGGCAGCACCTACGACTGGTACAGCCTCGCCGTCTTCCGCATCGGCGATGGCCGGTTGACCGAGCACTGGGGGCCCCTCAAGAAGTCTGCACCAGGGAAGGAGCCGGTGTGAGCAGCACGGACAGCACCGTGAAACTCCAGGTCATCGTGGGCAGCACCAGGCCGGGCCGACTGGCGCGGCCGGTCGCCGACTGGTCGGTGGAAGCGGCCGAGAAGCACGGCGGCTTCGAGGTCGAGCTGGTCGACCTCGCCGACTACGCCCTCCCGCTCCTCGATGAACCCGGTCCCCCTCGGATGGGCCGCTACGAGCACGATCACACGCGGCGCTGGAGCGCGAAGATCAAGGAGGCGGACGCCTTCGTCTTCGTGACTCCCGAGTACAACTACGGTCCCTCGCCCAGCCTCCTGAACGCCGTGGACTACCTCCACAACGAGTGGCTGTACGCCCCGGTCGGCTTCGTCAGCTATGGCGGCATCACCGGCGGCCTGCGCTCCGTGCAGGTGATGAAGCAGATCGTCACGACCCTGCGCATGATGCCGATCCCGGATGGGGTCGCGGTCCCCTTCGTCATGCAGCACGTCCAGGACGGGGTCTTCACCCCGCCTCCGCCGGTCGCCGATTCCGTCGCGCCCATGCTCTCGGAACTGGCTCGCTGGGCGGAGGTGCTCCGCCCCCTCCGTCAGGGTCCGCCCCCGCCCCCGCCGCGACTGCCCGCTCCCGCGGCACCGATGTCCGGCCAGGGCCCGACCCCTGGCCCCGGCCCTGGTCCCGGCCCCGGTCCCGGTCCCGGTCCCGGTCCCCGGAGATGAAGCCTGCGCCCGCCAAGACGTGAAGTAGTTCGAACACGCCTTCCGGGCAGGCTATTCCCAAGGAGCGCGGGTCCACCGCTCGGACCCGCGCCACTTCCTGATCCGAAGTACAGATCCTCTGCGACGAGGCCCGCACTGGCGCGCGCGATGACAACTGCGGAACCCGACTCCGCCGCCCGCTGCGATCCCCACGACCCGCCGTAGCCAGGCAGTTGGACTGCGTCGTGGTCGTGTGCCCCTCGATGACGAGGACGCGTACACAGAGCGCGCGCTCGTTCTGCCTGGGCAACGGCGATGCGATTCAGTCACCCACCAGGAGAAGACCCCATGCGTCACAGACCCCACCCATCCGTACCCCCGGATCATCGCGACCCGCTGAGCGATTCGTCGGCTCCGCAGCACGTGCGGCAACAGGCCTTGCGGCTGGACCGGTCCTTTGTGACGTCCAACGCGATCGCTCTAGCCGCCACCCTGGTTCTGGGTGCGACGGCCGGCGATCTGCTGGCCCACAAGCTGCCCGGCACGCAGGTGACGGCCGGGCTGGCGCTGTACCTGGCCCAGGTGGTCCTGCTGCTGGTGACAGCCCGGCGTTTCGACCGTCGCTGCACCCACCTGCTGGACCCCTGGCAGCCGACATACGCGCGATCCGGCGCGGGAGCGGCCGACGGCCGGCCGGGGGACGCGAGATGACCGGTGGGACCTTGCAGGCGGCCGCTTCCGGCAGCCCGAATCATGTCTTGATCGGCTTCATGCTGTTCATGATGCTGACGCTCTTCCTGACGGTCTTCTCCAGCCTGGACGAGCACTCCGCACGAGAGTTCTACATCGGCGACCGAACATTGCCGACGTGGAGGAGCGGACTGGCGCTGGCAGGGAGCTTCGCGTCGACCTCCCTGCTGCTCACCGTCACCGGCGTGGTGGCGACCGCGGGCTTCGACGGCGTCACCACGGCCGGCAGCATCTTCCTTGCCCTCGGCGTGCTTCTGCTGCTCGCCCGGCCGATCCAGCTGAGCGGCGCCTGCACTCTCGGCGAACTCCTGTCGCTACGAGCGTCCGGAACGGCCCCCCGGATCGCCGCCGCGGTGGCCACGCTCGCCGTGGCCGGGCCGTTCCTGATCGTGCAGTTGATGGCCGCCGGCAGCATCAGCGCCTCCCTGCTCGGCTTCACCGGGATCGGCGTCCAGAAGCTGTGCACCGTACTGATCGGCTGTCTGGTCGTCACCTGCGGAGTGCTCAGCGGCGCCAAGGGGCTCACCTCCGTGCAGGTACTGGCCGTCACGGTGATCGGCACGGCGATGTTCGTGCTCTGCGCCTACGCGGTCAGGGCGTTCCACGGCGACGTCGACGCCCTGATCAGCGCCGCCTCGGAGGGCAGCAGCCAGCCGGGCCGGTACCTGTCCCCCGGCGGCACGATCGGCGTCGGGAGCAGCACGCGCCTCGACTTCGCCGGAGGGCAGTTGGCGCTCGTCCTGGGCAGCGCCTGCATGCCGCACGTCCTCAGCCGGGTCTACGCGATGAAGGACCCCGCCACGGCACGACGTTCCATCCGATACGCGGCCGGTGTCGTCGCTTTCCTGTGCGTCGCGCTGATACTGCTGGGGTTCACGGCGTCGGCACGGATCGGCACTCGTGAGATCTTCAGCGGGCAGGCACATGCCGACGGCGCGCTGATGCTCCTGGCACGGAACCTGACAGGCGGGACGGCGAACGGACTCGGCAACCTGATGTTCGCCACCGTGGCCTGCGCCCTGTTCCTGTGCGTTCTGTCGGTCGTCGGCGGCACCACACTGGCGGCTGCCAGTGCCCTCGCCCGCGACTCCTACCACTATGTCGCGCGGCACAGGCAGTCGGACCCGTCGGACGAAATCAAGACCGCCCGCCTCGCCGTGGCGCTCTTCGGCGCCGTCGGCATCGCACTCGCGGTGATCGCCCAGGGCCACTCCGCCGGCTTCCTGGCCCAACTCGCCACGACCACGGCCGCGTCGACCGCGGCACCGGCCCTGCTGTACACCTTCTACTGGAACCGGTTCAACCGCACGGGTGTGCTGTGGACGATCTACGGCGGAACAGCGCTGACGATCGGCCTGTACCTGTTCTCCTCGGCGGTGTCGGGCAGTCCGACAGCACTTTTCCCTGCGGCCGACTTCGCGTGGTTCGGCCCGAGCAACCCGGCCACGATCTCCGTACCCGCGGCCTTCCTGCTGGGGTGGGCAGGCAGTCTGGTGGGACGGCGCCGCGATGGGCCGGATCCGGCTCAGAACGAGGATGCGCTCGCCGTCGACGCACTCCTGGTGACCGGTCGGCCGCTCGCATCCCGCGCGGGCATCCCCAAGGACCCTTCCACACATACCCGTTGAGTTCCGCTGACCGCAGCGGTCTCTGTCGCCCCCTGTCGTCAGTCGGCCGTGGGCAGGACCAGCCGGAAGACGCAGCCCCGGCCGGGGGCCGTGTCGAGTTCGAGACGGCCGCCGTGCCCCTCGGCGATGGTCGCGGCGATGGCCAGGCCGAGGCCGCTGCCGCCGTGGATGCGCGAGCGGGCGGGGTCGGCGCGGTAGAAGCGCTCGAAAACGAGCTTGGCTTCGACGGGTTCGAGGCCCGGTCCGTCGTCCGCCACCTCGATCACGCTGACCGGCAGCCCCTCCGGCAGGGGAGGCGACACGGTGGTGCGTCCGGGCCGGTCCGTACCGCCGGTTCGGGGACCCGCCTCGGTCGTGCCGACGCGCACCTGGACGCGGGTGCCCGGCGGGGTGTGGGTGCGGGCGTTGGAGAGCAGGTTCTCCACGATCTGACCCAACCGGTGCGGGTCGCCGACGGTCTCCGCGACGTCGAGGTCCTCCGCTCCGGTGGGGTCCGCCGGGGTACGCAGCGGGCCGAGGCCGACGGGGTGGGACTCACTGTGGACGGCGGCGGCGCTGACGGCGTCCGCCGCGAGGGACAGCAGGTCGACCCGCTCCCTGCGGTAGGAGGGTTCTTTGTCCAGGGTCGCGAGCAACTGGAGGTCGTCGACAAGCAGGCTCATGCGTTCCGCGTTCTGGGCGATGAACCGGTTGGCCTCCTTCTGTTCGAGGGCCGAGCGCGGTTCGGGTCGGAGGCCGAGCTGGGCGTAGCCCTGGATGGCGGTGAGCGGAGTGCGCAGCTCGTGTCCGGCATCGGCGACGAACCGGCGCAGGCGGGCCTCCGAGGTCTCCCGCGCCAACAGCGCCTTCTGCAGGCGGTCGAGCATGGAGTTCAGGACCCGTCCGAGTCGTCCGATCTCGGTATGCGCATCGGTGTCGGCCAACCGAAGATCGAGCCGGCCCGCGGTGATGTCCTGAGCCGTCCGTTCCATCCTGGTCAGGGGCAGGAGTCCCAGCCGTACGACCCACCGGCCCAGGGCGATCAGGGCGACGACCGTGACGGCGAGTAACACGGCGTTCAGCCACAGGAGTTTCGAGGTGGCGCCGTCGACGGTGTCGAGCGGAAGGGCGACCACCGCGCTCATGCCGTCCGGACCAGGGTTCAGCAGTACCCGCCAGCGGCCGTCACCGCTGACGGCGGGCACGGTTTCGGGGTGCCCGTTCCGCAGCCCGAGGTCCTTCGCGTGATCGGCCAGCCGGGGTCCTGGCCTGGTCTCGGAGCCCAGGGAGTTGTGCAGGTGGGCCCCGGAGGAGTCGTAGAAGTAGATGTGGAAGTCCGAGGGGAGCACGTCCTGTCGTGCTCCCGGGGCCGGGAGCGTGTCCCGGAGCGCGTCGTAGTAGGCGGGATCCGGTGGATGGAACTCGACGAGCTGCTCGTCGACGCGGTCCAGCAGCCAGGAGCGAAGCACCACGTAGCCGATCGCCTGGGAGGTCAGGACCGCCACGGTGGCGAGCAGGGTGGCGCCGAGGACGAGGCGCCGCCGCACCGACTTGGGCGGCCGGGGCAGGAAGCGGGTCACTGGTCCGGCGCCCCTGCGTGGTCGCGGGGACGCCGGAGGCAGTAGCCGACACCGCGCACGGTGTGGATCAGCGGCGGCTCGAAGCAGTCGACCTTCCTGCGCAGGTACCTGACGTAGGTCTCGATGATCCGGGAGTCGCCCGCGAAGTCGTAGCTCCAGACGTGGTCGAGGATCTGGACCTTGCTCACCACCTGGCCCGCGTTCGACAGGAGGTAGGCCAGGAGTTTGAACTCGGTGGGCGACAGGGCGATGTACCGTCCCGCGCGGTGCACCTCGTGGGCGCCCTCGTCGAGTTCGAGGTCGGCGTAGCGCAGAACGCTCTCCACCGCCTGCCATTCGGTGGCCGGCGCCGTGCGGCGCAGGATGGCCTCGATGCGCAGCAGCACCTCCTCGATACTGAAGGGTTTGGCGACGTAGTCGTCCCCGCCGGCACCGAGTCCGGTGATGCGGTCGTCGGTGCCGGTGCGGGCGGTCAGGAACAGGATCGGACAGTCGTTGCCCGCCGCCCGCAGCCTGCGGGTCACCTCGAAGCCGTCCAGGTCGGGCAGCATCACGTCCAGCAGCACCAGATGCGGTTGAAGGCGGTCGATCTCCACAAGGGCCGCCTGTCCGGTGTCGGTGCTGCGCACCTCGTATCCGGTCAGGCGAAGCGTTGCCTCCAACAGGGTGCGAATGCTGGGCTCGTCCTCGACCACGAGGAGTCGACGTCGCGTCCGCGCTGCTGTGAGCTGCTCGGTCATGCGTCTGCTGGTCCGTTCTGCCGTGTGACGGCCGTCGCTCTAGCGACGGCTACTTGGCGGCGCAGTCGTAGAGCACGTTGCTTCCTCCGAACCCCATCACACCGCCGGCGTTGTTCTGTGCCGACGTGTCGGAGGTGCCGCCGTATGCCGACGCCGGAACCTTGGTGCAGTTGTCGGCGATCCAGTCGGAGCGCTGCTTGGTGTATCCGCCGGACAGGCCCGGCGCGCTGCCGCCGTTCGTGTCGGAGCCCAGGATGTAGCGTAGTTGGCCGTTCTTGGTCCACTTCTCCAGCTGGTTCACCGACGGCGCGTTGTCGCTGTTGGTGAAGCCGCCCATGGCGACGACGGTCTCGTCGGTGCCGAGGATGAAGGCGCTGGCGCTGAGGGCACCGCCCTCGACGGCGAGTTTGATGCGTGCGTCAGGTGCCTGCTCGACGGCGTACCGGATGATCTTGCGCTGGTCGGCGGTGAGTTCCCCGTCGCCGAAGCCGCGGCCCCCACCAGGGGCCGTTCCCGAGCCGGCACCCGGGAACGAGGGTGTGCCGCGATCGTTCGAGCCCGCTTCCCCGGGTGCACCGGGCATGCCGTTCGCTCCCCCGGTGGGCATGCCGGAGGGCACTCCGCCGGACGGGGGTTCAGCGGTCTGTCCCGAAGAGGCACCACCCCCGGGGAGACCGGGCATGTTCGACGGCATCCCGGACGGCATGCCCGAGGGAAGGCCCCCGCTGTTCCCGCTCTGCCGGGGCATGCCACCGCCACCGCCCAGTCCGAGCGTCATCGGACCGGCCGTCGGGTTGGAGCCCCCCATGCCGGTCGAGGCGGGTACGGTCACCGCCCACGCTCCCGGCGCCAGCAGCACCGAGGCGATCGCGGCGCAGCCGGCGACCGTCAGCAGCCGGCCACGGCGCCGTGAGAGCACCAGCAGAGTGACCGCGGCGCAGGCGATCAACAGCACGGGCCACACCAGCCAGCCGTTCCAGTCGGGCTCCCGGCGGATCAGCACCGCGGCCCAGGCCACGCTCAGCACGACCGCGGCCACACCGACCGGAGGCGCCCAGGGCAGGCCGGCGCGGTGGACTCGGACCAGGGCGGCCGTCAGTCCGCCGCACAGGGCGGCGATCGCCGGGGCGAGTTGAGTGGTGTAGTAGGGGTGGAAGATGCCCTTCTGGGTCGAGAACACGGCCGCGCAGACCACCAGCCAGGTTCCCCACAGCAGCCAGCCGGAGGCCGGCAGCACGGCGGAGTCGGACACCGTGCCGCGGGGGGGGGGGGGGGGGGGGGCGCGCGCGGCCGCCCCCGCCCCCCCCCCCCCCCCCCCCCCCCCCCCCCACACACCCACCC
>NZ_JBHYWD010000028.1:0-62191 GCF_042751305.1 Streptomyces hokutonensis | reverse complement strand
GGGCGCCGCGGGGGTCCCCCAGCGCCCCCCACCCCCGCCCGCGGGGGGCGGCCTCCCGGGGGGTGTGGCACCGGGGGCGGGGGGGGCGATGTACCGCGCCGACGACGGCGACGACCAGAGCCAGCCCGCAGACCGGCAGCAACCAACTGATCTGACCGCCCACTTGCGCCTCGAACAGACGGCTGAGGCCGGGCTGGCCGCCGAATCCGCCGGCGAATCCGCCGCCTGATCCGCCCATCCCCTGGGGCGTTCCGTCGCTGGAACCGAAGACCCTTCCCAGCCCGTTGTAGCCGATCACGAGGTCCCAGGCCGAGCCGTCCTTACTGCCACCGATGTAGGGACGGTCGCCCGGCCACCAGTCGACCATGGCGACCCACCACAGAGAGGACGCCGCCAGGATGGCCCCCGCGCCCAGCAGACGCCGCACTCGCGGTATCCAGGCGCCGCTTCCTCCCACGAGCCAGGCGACGGCGAACGCGGGAACGACCATCCAGGCGGCGAGCATTTTGGTGAGGAATCCGCACCCGATCAGAAACCCGCTCGCGCACAGCCACCAGGTCGCGGCCCTGCCCTCGGCCTGCAGCGCACGGGTGAGCGCGTACGCCGCCGACACCAGAAGGAGTATCAACAGTGTGTCGGGGTTGTTGTCGCGGTTGATGGCCACGGTGATGGGCGTCAGCGTGAGCACCAGAGCCGCGACGAGTGCCGCCGTCTCCCCCGCCCAGCGGCGCACCGTGCGGTGCAGCACCAGCACCCCGGCCACGCCTTCGAGGAGTTGCGGGAGGATCAGCGCCCAGCCGTGCATCCCGAAGATCTTGCTGCTGATCACCTGCGGCCACAGGGCGGCCGGCGGCTTGTCGACCGTGATCACGCCCGCGGGATCGAAGGAGCCGAAGAGGAAGTTGGTCCAGTTCTTCCCCATCGACTTCACGGCGGCCGAGTAGTAACTGTTCCCCCAGCCGAGGGAGTTCAGCGCCCAGCCGTACAGAACGGCCGCGAGGACGAGGACGGCTCCTAGCGCGGCGGGTGCTGCCCAGCCGGGGAGCCGGCGGACCGCCGTGGTCGTCTGCGCGCGCTTCTCGTCGGGTGCCGGCGCCGCTGGTGCGGGCCTGATGTGCGCGTGGTTGCTCATGTGGGGATTCGCTCTCGTCAACGGTTACGGCTACGGGGGGCGGCGAAGACTGCCAGTCGCAGGACGGCGAAGCGCACGCAGGTGACCGCCACGGAGGCCGTGGTGAGGACCGCGGTCTCCGCGGCCGGTGAGGCGCCGGGATCGAGCCACTTGAACCACAGCACCGCCGCGGAGGTGACCACGTAGCCGAGCACGAACAGGCCCCCTGCGCCGAGGTGCACACGGGCGGGCGGGGATGTGGAGTGCCGGAAGGTGAGGCGCCGGTTCGCCTCGGTGTTCAGGACGGTGAGGACGAACAGTGAGATCAGGTTGGCGACGGCCGGAGGCCACCAACCGCGCAGCAGCCAGTACAGCAAGGCCTGTCCGACCGTGGAGACGACACCGATCGCGACGAAGCAGCCGACCTCCCACGACAGCGCACCGCGCCCCGTGGAGGGTGCGAGGACGGCGTCGGGGTGCTCCGCGGCCGACTCGGGACGCGGCACCACCTCGACCCGGGCGTCACCGGACGCCTTGAGCCGCGCCATGCGCCACAGACCCCGGAGGTCCTGCCTGGCGGTGCTCACCACATCCACCCGGGTGTCGATGTCCTCGACCCAGTCGACCGGGACCTCGTGGATCCGCAGTCCGTTGTGCTCGGCGAGCAGGAGCAGCTCGGTGTCGAAGAACCACGCGTCGTCGCGGGTCACTTCCAGCAGTGGCCGGAGCACCTCCGTGCGGGCCGCCTTGAATCCGCACTGGGCGTCGGTGAAACGGACTCCGTGGGTGAGCCGGATGATGCCGTTGTAGCAGCGGGAGACGAACTCGCGGCGCGGCCCGCGTACCGTGCGTGCGCCGGGAGCCAGCCGGGAGCCGATGGCGAGGTCCGAGTGGCGGCTGGCAAGGGGCGCGATCAGCGGGAGCAGCCCGTCGAGGCCGGTGGAGAGGTCCACGTCCATGTACGCCACGATGTCCGCGTCGCTGGCCCCCCAGACGGTGCGCAGCGCGAGTCCCCGCCCCTTGCGGTCCAGGTGGACGACGGAGACACCCGGCAGTTCGTCCGCGAGGCGAAGGGCAGTGGCCAGGGTTTCGTCGGTGCTCGCGTTGTCGGCGATGGTGATCCGCCAGGGAAACGGGAAACCCTGGGACAGGCGGGCGTGGAGGGTACGCAGGCACCCGGGCAGGGCGCGTTCCTCGTTGTAGACCGGAACCACGATGTCCACCGTCGTGGTTCCGGCGTGTGCGAAAAGCGAATGTTCGACGGGCTGGAAGGGGGCGGGACACTCCAGACGAGCGGCGAGTTCGGCGAGGTGGGGGGTGGGAGTCATGGCTTCCTCAGGCATGAGGGGACGGCAGACTGCGGCTCAAGGGCCCTGGTCCAGGGCCGGAGCCTCACTGTTGCCGCCTCGCCTGTGGGGGCCGGGGGAGAATACCGAGAACTGACGGGGAGTCAGATCTATGACCGGAAGTGCTCCCACGAATCGCCGGGGGCACACCTGCACCACGGCACGCCGGACGGCGGACGGCGGACGGCGGACGGCGGACGGCGGACGGCGGACGGCGGACCGGTACGGCCTCTCGGGTGGGCGGTTCTCAACCCGGGCCGTGTCCGCGGACCGTGTCGCGGAACGCGATCGGGGTCTGGCCCGTGCGCTGGTGGAAGTACTTGTTGAAGTGGGTGGCGCTGGAGAAACCGAGACGGTCGGCGATGCGCGCGGCACTGTGATCGCTGTGGGCCAGGAGACGCTTGGCTTCGAGGACGACGCGACGGTCGATGAACTCCTTGGCGCCCAGGCCGGCCGCGGCCAGGGTGGCGCGCGCCAGGGTGCGCCCCGAGTAGCCGAGCGCTTCGGCGTAGTCCTCGACCCGGCGGGTGCGGGCGAAGTTCCTCTCCACCGCGTCACGGAAGCGCAGATAGGTGGCGTCGGGTTCGGGAGCGGGACTGCCGGCAGGCGCGGTGAGGTGGGCCAGGCGCAGGACGAGGACGGCCAGCAGGTGACGCAGGGCCTCGGTGTGGATCTCCAGGGGCAGACGTCCGAGTGCCTTGAACTCGGCGGCGAGATGGTCGGCAGCCAGCCTCAGGGCCCGGGCGTCCTGAGGCAGAGGCCGACGCAGGACCGGCGCGTGCAGGTCTTCGGTGCGTGCGCCGGCAGTGGTGGCCGGGTCGAGGAAGTCCTGGCGGAACAGGATCAGGATGCCCTCGGCGCGGGTGGGATCGCCCCACTGCTGCACCTGCCCAGGACGGACCCACAGCCATGAGCCGGGTTCGAGGGCGTAGGCGGTGAAGTCGACCGTGTGCCAGAGGGTTCCGCCGGTGAGCGCGATCAGCTGGTGGAAGTCCGGGCGCTGAGGAGCCGCGAGCCGCTCGCCGGGGACGCGATCACGCAAGCCGGCGAGGGACAGCACTTCGACGCCGGCGGGGGTGCCTGCGGGCGCCGCGAAGGAGATCTCAGGGATCCTTCGGTCGGCATCATGTCGGTTTTTGACCATCATCAGTCGCCAGCGTATCCGATCTGCCCTGCTCAGCGGCCCTAACTTGGAGCTGTCAACCCAGTCGGCGTCAATCGATGTCGGAAAGCAGTAAGCGAGCGGTAGGAGAGGGAGGCATGCGATGCCTTCGACGGAACGGGCCTCCCTGCGGGTCTTCGCCGACGACAACGCTCACCGCATCCGGATCGACGTCGTGTCGGCCGGCCTCTGCACCGGTGCCCGGGCACTGCCGATCACGGCACATCCGCACCTGTCGGCCGAACGCGGCACCCTCACGCGGCTCACCGGAGCCGCCTTCGGCACAGGCCACGACCGCGCCTTGGCACAGGGCACGACCGTGCTCGACTCCACCGCCGCGGCGGCGGGGCCGGCCGCGCCGCGCGACCAGCCAGGAGTCGACGAACTGGACGCGGCCGAGGCCATGCAGCGCGCCTGGTTCGTCGACCGCCGCAGCCTGTCCGAACCCGAGGTCTACCAGGACACAGCTGTCGCGCTCGACCCGGACGCGGACGCCGTGACCGCGGCGTACCGCTCCCCGGCCGGCCGGGTGAAAGCCCGTGCCGGCTTCCGCGCGCTGCGCGGTCTGCGCGGTCTGCGCGGTCTGCGCGAGCGCTCCTACCCGACGCTACTGCTGGACACCGCGCACGGCGCCGACCAGATGGGCGGCGCGGCCTCCACCGCCGTCTCCCTGACCGCCGCGCTCGACCAACGGCTGACCACGGCCATCCCCCAAGTCCCCTTCCATGCCCTGCCCTCGCAAGGAGATCTGTCATGAGCAACGCCAAGAACACCGTCCTGACCGCCGCCGGTGAACTGTTCGGCCAGAAGGACCCGAGCGCGGTGGACCGCTGGGTCGCCGCCGACTACACGCAGCACAGCACCCTGGCCGCCGACGGCCCCGAGGCGCTGCGCCAACTGGTCGCCGGTCTGCCGGAGGGCTTCCGCTACGAGGGCGCCCGCGTGATCGCCGACGGCGACCTGGTCGCCCTGCACGGCACGTACCACGGCTTCGGGCCCGTCCCGCTGGTCGCCTTCGACGTCTTCCGCGTCGACGCCGACGGCAGGCTCGCCGAGCACTGGGACGCCCTGACGCCGCTGGTCACCGACACCGCCTCCGGGCGCTCGCAGACCGACGGACCCACCGAGGTCACCACGCCCGAACAGACCGAGGCCAACCGGGCGCTGGTCGCCGAGTTCGCGCAGAAGGTCCTCGTCGGCGCCGACTACTCGGTGCTCACCGACTACATCTCCACCGAGACGTACGACCAGCACAACCCGGAGGCCGCCGACGGCCTCGACGGCTTCGGAGCCGCCGCCGCGAAGTGGGCCGAGCAGGGCAAGAACCTCGTCTACAAGACCGTCCACAAGGTCATCGCCGAGGGCGACTTCGTCCTGCTGCAGTCCGAGGGCGAGTTCGGCGTCCCCGTCGCCTACTACGACCTCTTCCGCGTCCAGGGCGGCAAGATCGTCGAGCACTGGGACGTCATCTCCCCGATCCCGGCCGAACTGCCCCACACCAACGGCCTGTTCTAGAACTGCGCGCCGTCCGCGAGGAGACAACGCGATGAGTGAACTCACCTACGCTGGGAGGACCTTCGTCTTCCGCGTCGACAACGGGGCCGTCTTCCGCAACACCTACGCGGCCGACGGCACCACCCTCCACTACCAGACCCTCGAAGGCCCGACCGAGGGCTCCGAGGAGACCGTCACCCTGCACACCGCCGAGGTGGCCCCCGGACTGTTCATGCTGGGCTGGGCCGAGAAGTCCGGCATGACGGTCACCCACCTCATGAACCTCAACGCCCTGGCGGTCCATGCCTTCTGGACCTACGAGGCGGGCAACGGCAACAGCGTCGCCGAACTCCACACCGGAACCCTCGAACCCGCCTGAGGGGTCCTCCCCCGTCCGCCGTGCCCTCCCCTACCCGGGAGCGAGGGCACGGCGGCGTGCCCTTCGGCGGACCCGTCCCGCTTCGCCCCGTCACGAGCTCACCGCCCGGAGGATCCCGTGCACCCGACCCCGCTGCCGCTCGCCGCCTACCGAACCGCCATCGCCTTGGACGAGCCGTTCGGACCGGATATCGCCCCCAACGTCGGCCACACCCCTGGCCACCGGTCTCCCGGCCCGGTACGCGAGGCGCTCGCCCTGCTGGCCGACGACTCGGCAGCAGCGAAGGCCGGGCTGCGTCACGGCGGCGCGGACCGGATCGACGAAGCCGCCGCCCGGCGGCTCCTGCGGGCGGTGCTGACGCTCCGGGATCCCGCCCCGCTGCCCGCCGGGACCATGCGTGTACTGGACGCGCTCCAGGCCGGCGAACGGCTGGCACACGACACCACCGACGCCGCCGCGCTGCCCACAGTCCGCGACGCGCTTCCCCACACCACGTACCGGGCCGCCGACCGTACGGTGCTGTGGCAGGGCGACCTCACCACCCTCTGCGCGGACGCCGTCGTCAACGCCGCAAACAGCGCCCTGCTCGGCTGCTTCGCCCCGATGCACGCATGCATCGACAACGCCCTGCACTCCGCAGCGGGCCCCCGCCTCCGCGCCGACTGCCACACGATCATGTCCCTCCAGGGCCACCCCGAGCCGACCGGCGCGGCGAAGATCACCCGCGGCTACCACCTGCCCTCCCGCTACGTCCTGCACACCGTCGGCCCGATCGTCGACGGCCGCGTGCTCCCACAGCACCAACGGGAACTGGCGGCCTCGTACCGCGCCTGTCTCGACCTCGCCGCCGAAGTCGGCGGTCTGCGCAGCGTGGCTTTCTGCGGTATCAGCACCGGCGTCTTCGGCTACCCCAAAGGGCCCGCCGCCCGCACCGCCCTCGACACCGTGGCCGAGTGGCTGGACCTCCACCCCGGGCGGTTCGACCGCGTGATCTTCAACGTGTACGCGGACGACGACCTCGCCGCCTACGTCCAGGCACTGACCGAAGGAAACCAGCCCCGATGAACGAGTCCACCTTTGACCTGGCAACCGCCGCCGGGACGATACGCACCTGGGTCGGCGAGGCCGACCGTGTCCTGATCACCGCCGGGGCCGGACTCAGTGCAGCCGCCGGGTACGACTACGGCGACGAGGACCGCTTCCGGGAGCTCTTCCCCGCCCTGCACCACCTCGGCCTGCGCTCCCGCTACCTCGTCGGCGTACCACTGCCGCCCGAGCTGTGGTGGGGCTACTGGGCCGTCCACATCGACGACATCCGCTTCTCCCCGGGCCCCAACCCCCTTTACCAGCGCCTGAGTTCCCTGGTCGACGGCAAGGACCGCTGGGTGATGACGTCCAACGTGGACGCTCTCTTCGCCCGCAACGGCTTCGACACCGACCGGATCTTCACCCCGCAGGGCGACTACGGCCGCTACCAGTGCGCGACCCCCTGCACCACGGCCACCTGGGACACCCACCCGCTCGTCGCACAGCTCCTCGCCGCGTACGACCCGACCACCGGCGCAGTGACCGGCCCCCTGCCCAGCTGCCCGAACTGCGGCGGCGAGGTCGAGATCAACGTCCGTATCGGCCCCGAGTTCGTCGACGACCCCTATCTCCCCGCGGGCCGCCGCCTCCAGGACTGGCTGGGTTCCACCGCCGGAACCCGGCTGCTCATCCTCGAGTTCGGCGCCGGATTCAACACCCCAGGTGTCATCCGGTGGCCGGGGGAAGACCTCACGCGGCAGATCCCCCACGCCCGCCTCGTACGCGTCAACCCCACCCATCCCGAAACCCCCGCCGACCTCGCCGGCCGGACCCTGTCCGTCCCCGTCGGGGCCGACCGCCTGCTCGACGCACTCACCGTGCCGCACCCGGCACCCGACCCCACGGTGGCATCATGAGCGACCCGGAGAAGAACAAGGCCACAGCTCAGGCGTTCTACGACCTGATGTTCAACCAGTGCCGCCCCGCCGAGGCCATCGACCGGTATGCGGGCAACACCTACATCCAGCACAATCCACACGTCGGCGACGGCAAGCAGGCGTTTGTCGACTACTTCGAGCGCATGGCCGCCGAGTACCCGGGCAAGCGAGTGGAGGTCAAGCGCGCCTTCGCCGACGGCGACCACGTGATCCTGCACTGCCACCAGACCTGGCCCGCCGAGGAGTACGCCGGCATCGACATCTTCCGTTTCGACGCGGACGGCAGAATCGTCGAACACTGGGACGTCCTCCAGGTGATCCCACCCACCTCCGAGAACGACAACACCATGTTCTGACCCAGCACAGGCCTCCGGCCGATCCCGTCGGCACACCGAAGGCCAACGGGATCGGCGGGGCGGCTCAGTGTCGGGCGAACTGGACCCGCGTGGACTGCACGACTTCAGGCCGCAGCGCGATCCCGTTGACGGTCAGTTGTTCGCCGTAGATGTCGGTGAGTCTGATCGCGCCGCCGCACCCACTGCCGTCGGGGGAAAGGAAGTAGTTGTAGTCGGTGCGGGCCAGCTGGCGCCAGCCACCGCCGGCGCGGACCTCTAGCCGAGCAAGCGGGTTGCGGTGGCCGATCGCCTGGATGCCGCACCAGTAGGGGCTGGACCCGGTCTTGTAGCGGATCGATATCGTGCCCGCCGTGGCGGGGCTCAACAGGCTCCAGGTGATCGCGATCCGGCCCGTCGAGACAGGGACCAGTTTGGCGAAGGCCTGTTCGCTGAGGTCGAGTTGACCGGGCGCACAAGGCAACGGGCATTCGTTGGTGATCCGGACCGTGACGGAGGCGCCACTCGCCGTCCGGACGAGCACGTAGGCCCCGCAGGCTCTGGACGTCTCGTAGTCGGTGGTGTTCATCGCCGCGATCATCATGTCGCCGCTCGGCCCGTACGAGCAGGCGCCGTCCCCTACCCCGGCCTTGTAGACCGTGGCGACTCCCTGGTACGTGACCTTGGGCCGGATTCGCCCGGCGAGCGAGGTCGTGACCGGAGTGCTCCGCGGGGAAACCGGTGGCCGAGCCGCCGACCTGGACGGGGAGGCCTTCGGGGTCGACGGGCTGGCCGAAGGGGACGTGGAGATTGCTGACGGGGAAGGTGCGGAAGGCTTCTTCCTCGGCGATGCCGACGTCCGGGTCTCCTGAGAGGCTGCGGTGCTTGCGGCAGCGGGTTGTGGGCCGGATCGGTCTCTCGTGATCAGACCGACGACAAGACCCACGGCGATCAGCGCCGCGGCAGTGCCCATCATCAGCTCGCGTCTGCGTCTGCGCTGCCGCGCGGCCCGACGTGTCTCTTGCATGTTCATCCCGTTCGGAAGATCGAGTCGCTGTTGCACTGCTCAGTGGCCGCACGAGGCGAAAAGGTTGCCGTCGATCTTCCAATCGTGTCGGCAGTCACCGTTTCGACGGAGAACGCCCAGCCGATCAACGAGTTGACGAACCGGGCCCGGGTTGTCCGACGGTTCCACTGGCTGTCCGGGGTTCCGGCAGCCGTCGATCGGACGACGCCGCTTGTCAGTGGACTGCGGGGCGCTGCGATCCGGCATGACGGGTCTTCCGAGCAGCCGAGAGCCGACATCGCCGCGGAGAGCCTCACGCGGCGAGTTGCCATTGCGCCCGCCATCCGCGCGCCAAGGAGGCGGACGTCATCGGGTCGCAGTAGTGGTCGCCGTCAGTCGCCACCACCAGGCTCGGGCATGGCATTGGGCGAGCGGACAGCCCACGAACGTCGGTGGGTGCAGCTCGCCCTGAGGGAAGATCGCTCCTCAGGTTGTGCGTTGGTAGCGATGTCGGTCGAGGGCGAGGTAGAGCCGTTCGTGTTCGCGGGCGAGATGGTGGGTCCAGTACTCGTCGAAGTCGCCGTTGTCGCTCCGGGTACGGAGTTTGAGGATGGCTTCGGCTCCGGCCAGGCCCCAGCGGGCGCCTGTGATGTCGAGGCGGTCACCGATCAGGTGACGGCAGGCGCCCTCGATCGCTCCGGTGGCGATCGGACAGCCTGAGGACAGCGCAATGTCGTGGCCGAGTTGGTCGAGGTGGCCGGTCAGGTAGCCGACGCACCGGTCGGCGGCCTCGCGTTTCGCGCCGCGGAGTCGGGCCCGGTCGGCCTGTGCGGTGATCTCGGTGGCGGCGCGGGGGGCCTGGCCGTGCAGGATCGTGATCGAGTGTCCGGCGACCCAGGCTTCAGCCTTGGCGGTGCCAGGCGGATGGAAGGGGTGAGCGGCGGCCCACAGATATTCGCTGACGTGCACGATGTCGAGCAGAACGTGCAGGGTGACGCGGCGCCGGGCGGCCTCGGCGTGGATCAGGTCGAGTTGACGGCGGGCGCCATCGACAAGCATCACCCAGGTGCGGAGATGAGCGGGGTCGCGGGCTTCGGCCTGGTCGAAGGCGGCGATGGTGTGCTCGGGTGGGTGGACAACCGAGCCGGTGAGCCATTTCGCCGTGGCCTTCGGCCCCGGTCTCGGGGTGTGTTCGCCGCTGCGGCCGGTGGGTGGGGCGATGATGTCGTGCGGTCGGCGCGGTGCCGGGGTGGCGGCGAAGACGCAGGCCAGGGTGGCCGTTCGCATGCGGTGCGGCTTCTCGCCCGGAGCGAGGCGCGTGCGCGTCGCCCGGCGGGCAGCCTGGTGGGCCTTGAAGGTGGCCGGCCGTAGCGCCTCGGGCCGCATAACAATGCCCTTGCCGTCGACCTGTAGGACCAAGAGGGTGTCGGCGGTGGCCGGCTGCACCAACTGATGCCGGTAGAACGCGTCGATGCCGTGGGGGGCTCTGTCGGTGAGTCGTAGTGTCGTGTGTCGTCGAGCGCGGATGTCACCGTTGTTCCGGCAAAGGCGATGACGAGGTCTTCGGCCTGTCGTTTGCCCAGGATCTTCCCGCACCGTCTCTCGATCGCCGCCTTGGCCTGGTCGTACGAACCGCGCACCGCTTCGGTCACCGCGAGTCATGGGCGTGCGCAGTCGTACGACGCTGTCACTTGGCGGGTGGGGCAACGGAATCTGCCCGAGCGGACCTTCCGGCGCGGTGGCGGCGCGGCGTAGAACGGAGCCGACCGGGAACCGCCCCGGCCAGCTAGGAGGAATGCGCGTGCACCCCTACCAGCGGCAGCGCAGCCCGGAGACCGGTCAGTTACGGGGCGGGCCGTCCCGGACCACCCAGCCGCCCGCCCCACTCACCGGCGCCTGGTTGACCCACTTGCAGCGGGTGGCGTCGGGGGACGCGGGTGCGGGACAGCATCACGAGGGTGCCAGTCAGCAGACGCGGGCCGTCGACCACGGCCGCGGCGGGGCCGGAGTGACGGTCCAGCGTGTCGGCGCCGAAGCCCCGGCGGAGTCCGCCCGGGAGCAGGAGGCACCCGCGCCAGAGGTCGGCAGCGGCGACAAACACGGCGCGCAGCAGATCCGGCGCCTGATGAAGTCGATCCCCGACCACACGGTCCTACAGAAGATCAAGATCGGCTGGCTCGCCCCCAACACCTGGTGGCCCGAGGAGTGGATGGTCGAGGGGGAGCCCAAGCTGCGCCGCACCCTGGACCGGCGAGTGAAGCTCGGTGAACCGTTCACCGACCAGGAGCTGGCGGACATCCAGCACCTGTCCAAGCTCAACCCGAAGTGGCTCGAAAGGGTCGGCATCGGCACGTACCAGGAGGCCGAGAAATACGTCGGAGGCCGGTTCGACAACTGGATGAAGCTTTCCTCCGGAAAACGCGTGCTCACCGCCACGCTGGCCTTCAGGAAACAGCATCCGCACATGGTCGAGGCGATGACGGCTCCCCCGAGCCACCCGGACTACACCCTGGGCAGGTTCATGACGACCAAGTCCCCCAACATCCCCGACGACGTGAAGGAGGAGATGAAACGGGAGGCGTACGAACAGATCCGGCAGACGGCCGTGGACACCCTTCACCCGGCCGGTATCCCTGCCGAGCGGCGTCACCCGGACGCGGACAAGGACTCCACCCGGGCCTGGGCGCCCAAGGACAAGGACGCTCGGGAGATGCTCACCAAGGTGCTGCTGATCCTCCGCAACGGTCTGAAGCTCTACGACGCCGGCCAGAAGGCCCACGTGGACGACCACGGGCAGGACGTCATCCGGGCACTGGCCCACGGCGGCCGAGTCGTCATCGACATCCCCGCCCTGACCGACGGTCAGTCGCCGTACGACCTCACGGACTTCCTGGGCGCCACCCAGCCGGTCCCGCACGCCCCGGACTCGGAAGGCCAGGATCCGGGCCGCCAGCTCGGCCCCTCGGTGTCCCACCGCGGCTTCGCAACTCACCGTACGAAGATCACCGAGGACAAGGACGGGAAGCCCGGAAAGTTTCAGGAGGAGGGCGAACTCCCCGCCGCCGTAAAGAACTTCTTCTCCAAAGCGGGCTCGAACCCACCGATGCTCATGGGCATGGACATCTCGGGCGGCGGTCTCGGCGGCGCCGACTGGAACGGCGACGTGATCCTGCCCAACGGGTCCTGGGGTCACATGCTGCTGGTATTCCAGCAGCCGACTGCGAAGACGAAGGGTTCCCTCCTGGTCGGTATCGAGACTCTCGCCCCGGGCGCCACGAGCCCGGTCGGCTACGAGCACAAGGCCACCTCCAGCGAGGCCACGGCCAACGACGAGTCCGTCCTGCACGGCCACAAGGGCGACAAGGTCGGCGCGGGCAAGCTCAAGGACAACTCCCGCCTGGTCGAACTCTCCGACTTCGCCCAGAAGCGGAACGACGGCGACTGGCGCACGTTCCTCGACGAACTCAACCAGGAGTGGGTGCAGAAACTCGGGAAGACCGAGGACGGCAGCAAGGAACGAGAAGCCCTGTACAGGGAATTGGTGGGCCCCCGCCAGACGTAGCGCCCTGTTTTCCGCGGTCGTGCAAGAGCACCGCGGCCGTCAGGCCCGACGCCATCCCCGTACCGCCATCCAGGCACGGGAGCGAGGAATCAGTCGACCGCCACCAGCCGCACCGCGGCGAGCCTGCCATCGACCGGGCGATCCAGCCCGCGCCGCACACCATCCTGGCAGACGCCGCAGATACGGCCCTGAGCATGATCAGACAGGTTCTCGCACAGATATCGGAACTCATCGTTCGACGCCGCGCCGAACGTGGTCAGATGCCGCCGCCGGTCACAGACGGTCTGAACGCAGGCCGGTGAACCCCTGGAGGCACGGCGCAATCTTCCCGCCGTAGGATGAACGGCGCCGCGACGACCCGTGTTGCGGGGTGAGTTCCACGCTCGTGGCACTACACGAGTGCGAGGTGTGCGATGCGTGAACTGCCACATGCCGCAGGGCCAGTTGGAGATGGGCTCGATGACGGTGGTGCCTCAGGCGACGTGCAGTCACCGGGCGGGCCGGGCGAGAGCCGCAAGCCGGCGCGGGCCGCACCGGAGACCAACGTCCTCGACCGCCTGGCCGCGCTGCAACGCGTGGCGGGAAACGCCGCCGTTGTGCGTCTGCTGAGTCCCCCGAGGACGGCTGCCGATCGGGAAGCCCCTTCAGCCGACGACCAAGACACGGGCTGAGCGGAAAGCAACAAGGGCTGGACGGCGCTGACTTCCCGCCCCGTCCAGCCGATTCGTCAGCGCAGACTTCAGCCAGCCCCGCCCGGGTCGTCGAAGTTCTTGTATTTGTCGACCGGAAAACCGCCCGTGACGCCTGCCACCTGGCCTGCATCATCGCCTGTGGGCCTGTAGTGACCGCTGTCGTTCGTCCACTTCATCAGGACACCGTCGGTGAACACGGCAGTACCTGCCCAGTACACGTGCCCGTCGCCGGCTTTACTGGCCTTCGCGAGAGCGGAATGCCCCTCCTCGTACTCGGTGCCGACCTGCGACGCCATGATCTTGTCCGGCTTCCGCACGGGGATCACGAAGTTGTACTTCCCGTTCGCGAGCTCAGGGGCCCCGTACTGCTTGCGACCCTCGTGCGGGGACGCCGAGTACAGCATTGTCGAGAGGTCGAGGGAGAGCTTGTATCGGCGGCCGTGACGCCGCTGGACCAGCATGTCGTTCGCGAACGCGACCGTTCCCTGCATGGGAAGGGGAAGCGACTTTTCCAGCTGGTCCTCCAGCTTGGCGGCCAAGTCGTCCTTGCCCTGGGCCCGCAGCATCTGCGCGTTCCGTGTCAGCGCCGAGGCGGACCGGGACACCTCCATGTCCTCCCGAGTGGCCCGCCGGGTGCGCTGTACCGCGACGGCACCAGTCGCGACACGCTGCACGTCGTGCCCGCAGGCATGGCTGTGCCGGTGCTGTTCGACGTCGTTGGTCGGCTCCCCGGAGGCGATCCTCTGGATGGGCGCGGGTCCTTGCATGACCCGGTCCGCCGTGTTGACAGCGTGCCGTTCACCGGAGTCGCCCGGATCCGAAATGCTCAGACCGGCGCCGTTGTCCACGCCCGGGACGGACCCCTTCGCCTGGTCGAGCGTGTGTGCCAGCTCGTGCGCCCAGTCCTTCTGGCTCATCCCGCCGCCGTCCACGATGTGCTGACCGGTAGTGAACGCCTTGGCCTCGACGATGGCCGCCGCCTCCCGCGCGGCAGGCCCGTCATGCACCCTGACGCGGCTGAAGTCGGCGCCGTCGAAGCGCGCCTGCATCTCGGTCTGCAAGCCGGGATCCAGCTGGCGTGCCGGCGACTGAAGGGCATTGTCCACTGCGGCGCGCTGCACCTGGGCCTGGTCCGCGTTCTCCCTCTCCTGGTCGGCAGGCCCGCTTCCCTTGGCCGCGATACGTTGCAAGTGCGTCAGCCAGGCGCCCGTCAGCCCTGCGCGCGGCGTGCCGGCACGCGATGCGGGCGACGGGTGTTCGTTACCACGAGCCTGTCCATGTCCGAGGTAGTGCACGCAAGTCCTCTCCAGCAGCAAGGAAGCTTTCGTCTCGTTCTAAGTCATCGCGACGGGTGCGACAAGGTCCATCCGGACAGACTGTCTGCCCTCCTGGTACACGTTCAGGCGCGCGCTGACGGCCTCTGGAAAGCGACCGCACGGCTCAAAGCCAGCTGCACGCCCTCCGCCTGAGAGACACCAGCACCGACCTGCTCACCAAAGGCCGCCCGAGCGCCCGCAGCCACTTCATCGACACCGGGGAATCAGACATGTCACCGCCGCGGACACCGGTGACCGCGCAGCCGCCCAGGTGCTGCTCGATCAAGTGACCGAGGCTCATCATGTGGGATCGTGGAGCGCCTCTTCGCCCACCTGACGCGCACCCGCCGTCCGGCACGCGACTTCGAACGCCGCACCACCAGCGCCGAAGCGATGATCTGCTGGTCGATGACCCTGCTGATGACCCGCCGCCTCACCCGGCCATGCCCCTCGCGAGCGTGAACCGGCCCGGCACAGGCTTGGCCAACCAGCCGCGCGCGACCAGGCGCTTCACCTTCGACCGCAGCGCCTCCAGCCGCGCCGGCACCACCTCCATGCCGAACGCCGCGGCCATCTCCTGGCAGGTCAGCGGCCCTTGACGGAGCCGGAGACGGTCCGCGAGCACCTGCAGGATGCGCTGACAGTCCGCCGACTGCACCGACCGGGCAAGCCCTTCCCACCGCACCGGCACCTGCGACTTCGGCTTCACCGCATCCCGGGGCGCCAACCGCGCGTCCGCATTCTGCGCGTTCGGGGTGACCTCCGTGTCGGCGGTGTCGCCGCCCTCCGGAGCCGGCACCGCGTCGACTCACCTGCGGGCGATCACCCACTCCTGCCATTCCAGCTCGGCCACGGACAACTCAGCCTGGACGCGGTCAGCTTCCTCCCGCAGCCCATCGACCCGACGGCATCCGTGACCTATACGTCCGTAGCGGACGGCGATCTCGCCCACCGGGAGAAGCAGGTGCGGCGACTCACGGCCCACGTTCAGGTGACCCGCAAAGTGCCCGGGCTCGTCAAAGAGGCCGATCACCGCACCTGGACGCTCGAACCACGAACGGGACTGTAAATCGTTCACCTGGCGGGCCTTGTCCCGCCCGGCGCCTATCGGTGCGTGCGGAGTCCGTCGAGGATGAGCGCGAGCATGTGGGGTGCCCGGTCCTCGGGGGTGGACGCGGCGCGCCACAGGGCGCCGGTGAGTTGGAGGAAGTCTCCTGGGTCGGCGTCCGGGCGGATGATTCCGTCCTTCTTGCCGGCGTCGAGGAGTTGGGTGATCGCGGCGATGACGGGGCCGTAGCTCTGCTCGCTGATGGTCTGGTGCGCACCCGGGCCCAGGGCGTCGCCGAGGCCGTGCTTTCTGCGCATGCCCTCGACGAGGTCGATCGTCCAGTGGCGGAGCGCCTCCAGCGGCGGCATCCGGGCCAGCAGGTCGGGCACGGTGTCGACGATGCGCGCGACCTCGTCCTGGTAGACGGCCAGGACCAGCGACTCGCGGGTGGGGAAGTTGCGGTACAGGGTGCCCGCGCCGACTCCCGCGCGCTGGGAGATCTGGTTCATCGACGTACTGCCGTCCTCCGCGAGCGCTTCGCGTGCGACGGCGAGGATGCGTGCCCTGTTCTCACGGGCGTCCGAGCGGACCACAAGACCTCACCTTGCTAAGCGGAGAGTTCTCCACTACGTTATATGGAGACCTCTCCGAATACTTTAAGGACCGTCATGCATTACATCAAGCTCGGCACGACCGGCCTCGACGTCTCCCCGATCGCGATCGGCGCGATGACCTACGGCGAGCCCGACCGCGGGCACCCCGTCTGGTCCAAGGGCGAACAGGACGCACGCCCGCTCATCAAGCACGCGCTGGACGCGGGGATCAACTTCTTCGACACCGCGAACCTGTACTCCAACGGCTCCAGCGAGGAGATCCTCGGCCGCGCCCTCAAGGACTTCGCCGACCGCGACGCCGTCGTGATCGCCACCAAGCTGCGCCATCCCATGCGGCTGGGACCCAACGGACGGGGACTGTCCCGCAAGGCGATCATGACCGAGGTCGACCACTCGCTACGCCGCCTCGGCACCGACTACATCGACCTCTACCAGATCCACCGCAACGACCACTCCACCCCTTGGGAGGAGACCCTGGAGGCCCTCAGCGACCTCGTCAAGGCGGGCAAGGTCCGCTACCTCGGCGCCTCGTCCATGCACGCCTGGGAGTTCTCGAAGGCACTACACCTTCAGGAACGGCACGGCTGGGCGCGGTTCGTGTCCATGCAGGACCACTACAACCTCCTCGCCCGTGAGGAGGAGCGCGAGATGATCCCGCTCTGCCTGGACGAGGGCGTGGGCACGATCATCTGGTCACCGCTGGCCCGCGGCCGCCTCACCCGCGCATGGGGCGACGCCCGTTCGACGGTGCGCTCCGAGACGGACGGCGCCTACGCGGACCTGCTCTACTCGCCGGCCGAGGAGACGTCCAACCACGCGATCGTCGACGCCGTCGGGAAGGTCGCCGCCACGCACGGCGTCAGCCGCGCACAGATCGCCCTCGCCTGGCTGCACCGCCAGCCGGTCGTCACCGCGCCCCTGGTCGGCGCCGGCTCGATCCGCCAGATCGACGAAGCCGTGGCCTCCCTGGACGTCGAGCTCAGCGACGACGAAGTGCGCGCTCTGGAGGCCCCGTACACGCCGCGCTACGACTGGCAGGGCGTGTCCGACGAGGCCGAGCTGGACGCGATCCGGGCCCGCATCCCCGGCATGTCGCTCTCGTGAGGCAGATCGTCCGCTCCGGCGCCGCTGCCCGTGCCGGAGCACTACTCGTCCTTCTTGGCCCGCTCGTGTCGTGGGTCGCCGAGTTCATCACGGCCGCCGCATGGCAGGACCCGCCTTACTCACCCTTGTACAACTGGGTCAGCCACCTCGGTCTGACCGGCCCGCCACAGACCGCGTTCGGACAGGTTGCCAACTCCCCCCTCGGTGCCGTCATGGACACCGGCTGGGTGATCTACGGCACCCTCTTGATCGTCGGCACGTTCCTCGTGTTCGACCCGCGCAAGGGCACCCGCCCGATCATCATCATGATCCTCGCCGTCCTCAGCGGCGTCGGGGTCTCGCTCGTCGGCATCTTCCAGGGCTCCAACACGAACGTCGACAACGGCCTGATCGCGTTCCACACCCTCGGCGCGCAGGGCGTCATGCTCGCCGGCAACATCATGGCGATCGCCGTTGGAACCGGCGGCGCCCGCATCGGTCTCAGCCGGGGCCGGTCGATCGCGAGCACCGCGCTCGGCACCGCCGGGCTGATCGCGTTCCCCCTCTTCATGACCGACGTGTTCACCGGCTGGATGTGGAACATCGGCCTGTTCGAGCGCGCCGTCATCTACCCGATCATGATCAGCCACGCCCTCCTCGGCAGCAGCGTGGCTGCAACCCAGCGGCACCACGCGACGCACTCGCCAGCACCCCTTACGGCACGAGTCGAGAACTGAAGGAGAGACATGACACAGGTACTGGTCACCGGAGGAACAGGATTCATCGGGAGCTGGTGCATCCACGCACTGCTCGACGCCGGGTACACCGTCCGCACCACGGTCCGCGACCTGCGCCGCGAGCCGGCACTGCGGTCCTGGCTGCACGCGGCCACGCCGTTCGACGACGACCGTCTCACCGTCGTACGCGCCGACCTCGCACAACCCGACGGCTGGGACGCCGCCGTCGCCGACTGCGACTTCGTCCTCCACGTCGCCTCGCCCACCCTGCGCCACACGCCCGCGAACGACGACGACCTGGTCGTCCCGGCACGCGAGGGCGTCCTGCGGGTACTGCGCGCGGCCCGCGACGCCCGTGTGCGCCGGGTCGTCCTGACCAGCGCCTTCGGCGCCATCGGGATCGGACACCCGCCGCGCTCGACCCCGTTCACCGAGGAGGACTGGACCGACGTCGACGGCGACATCCCGCCGTACCAGCGCTCCAAGACACTCGCCGAACGCGCCGCCTGGCAGTTCGTCCAGGACGAAGGAGGCGGTCTGGAACTGGCGGCGGTGCACCCCGTGGGGGTTCTCGGGCCTCTGCTCGGCCTGGACGACCCGCCGTCCCTGCGGCTGGTCCGCAGAATGCTCGAAGGACAGGTTCCCGCGTGCCCTCCCTTCGGGATGGGCTTCGTCGACGTGCGCGACGTCGCCGACCTGCACCTGCGCGCGATGACCGATCCCGCCGCCGCCGGCGAACGCTTCCTGGCCATCGCCGGACACAGCCTGCGCGTCATTGACATCGCACGCATTCTGCACGACCGCCTCGGCGAACGCGCCGCGAAGGCCCCCACCCGTGAACTGCCCGTATGGGTCGCACGCGCACTGGGCATCGTGAACCCGGAACTGCGACTGCTCAGGCACCAGCTCGGCCGGGACCTCGACGCCACGAGCACCAAGGCGGAGAAGCTTCTCGACTGGCGGGCGCGTCCCATCGAGGACACCATCGCGGAGACCGCCGAGAGCCTCCTCGCCCACGGCATCGGGACAAAGACCGCCTCCTAGCACGTGTCGCAGGCCCCGGGGCCGCGTCGGAGTGCGGTCCGGGGCCGGCCTTCACCCCACCCCCTGCTTCCAGTAAGCCGACTCATCAAAGAGCAAGGATCTGCCACTGTTCCTGTGAGGCCCCGTTGTAGGTCCACTGATTGACGTTGGCTCCGTCCTCGGTGGACCCACCGTCCACATTGAGCGAAAGTCCGCTCAAGCGGTTGGTCAGGTAGCAGTAGCCGTCGCCGGTGGGAGTCACGGCCCAGTGCTGCTGCGGCACACTGTCGTCCGACCAGACACCCACGTTGCCGCCGTCGGCGCGGGAAAGGCCGGCAACTTCCATCAGCTTTCCGCTGTTGACATTCTTGATCTTGTAGTAGCCATCGCCGGTGGATAGGAAGGTCCACTGCTGTGCCGTGTTGTTCAGCCTGGGCCACTGCTGGATGTTGCTGCCGTTCGCGGTGCCGAAGTTGTAGACGTCGGCCACCTGACCGCTCTTGCGGTTCACCAGGCAGTAGACCGTCGAGTCGCCTGGCAGGACCTGCGACTGGAGAACCGGCTTGGCGGTTCTGCCGCCGATTCTGATCCCGCCGACGTTGGCGTATCCGCCGGTGCCGGCGTCGGCCTGGATACGCACGTACCCCGCGAGGCGGGCCGGCCACTCTGCCACTTTGGTGGCGTGGTCGCCGGCCCACGTACCGGTCGCGACTTGTGTGAACGTCGCGCCATCGATACTGGTGTGGATGGTATAGGAAGTGATGTCCCCGTCCGTGGTCCCGGTGCGGCTCCACTGCTTGGGCAGGTACTCCAGCGTCGAGACGTTGCTCCACACTCCGCCCAGGTCGATGGTGATCGCCTGCGGGAGCGACAGGCTCCAGGTCGACCAGCAGGTCTCGAAACCCTTGTCGCTCAGCCCGTCGATCGCGTTCATCGGCCCTTCGCCGGTGTGGAAGCCGGTCGCGTACGCACTGACCGGGGTCACCGGGTGCTCCGCGCGCAGCATCTGCGTCGGGAGCTGCGGCCGTGAGGTGTCGGGGCTCCAGGCTGCTCCGACCTCGGAGAGCCGGGTCACGATGTTCGTGTCCAGGACACCGGCGCGGCTGGGCGGGCAGTTGAGGATGAACGAGGTGTACTTCGGTTCCAGATCCGCCAGATGGGACAGGATCGACGCCTTGCTCAGCGGGTCGGTGGTCGGCGTGGAGGGATGCCAGAACCATCCGTTGCTGATGGTCTGTCCCTGCAGGGACGCGTAGGTGTTACCGCCAGGAGAGGTGATGCCCAGCGGCTCCTCGAAGTAGATCGCGTCCCCGAGGAAGGGCACCGACAGCCCACCGTGGTCGATCATGACGATGTCCGGCTGGAGGGACTTCACGTGCTCCCGGACGCGCTGGTACGAGACGGCCGCCTGGCCCATCTGCCACGCGTAGCCGTCGGTGACGAACATGTCGATGGCGCCGTACCCGGTCAGCAACTCGGTGATCTGGTTCAGGATGTATGTCAGATCGCCCGGCTGGATCACCTGGTCCGCGGCCACACCGTGACGGGTGTCGTAGGCCTGCACCGTGTAACTGCGGTCCCAGATCGAGAAGTACAGGCCCACCTTCAGACCTTTGGCGCGGAATGCCGTGACGTACTGGGCCACGATGTCGTGCGGGTAGGAGCTGTTCGCGACGTTGTAGTCGTTGTACGCGGTCGGCCACAGGCAGAACCCGTCGTGGTGCTTGGTCGTCAGCACCCCGTAGCTCATCCCGGCCGCCTCGGCCGCCGCCGCCCACTGCTCACAGTCCACCACCGTGGGGGCGAACAGCCTCGGGTTCTGGTTCGGAGCGGCCCACTCCTCGTCGGTGAAGGTGCCCATGTTGAAGTGGTTGAACATGCCGAACCGCATGTTCGCCAGGTTGCTCAGACTGGTCTGCGGGCCGGCCACCGCCGCTTCGGTCACAAGGCTGGACAAGGCCGGCAGCACAGGCAGCGCGGTCGCCGCCGCGGCACCTGCGGCACCCAACAGCGTTCGCCTGGACAGGCTTCCAGAAGACATGATCACACTCCCAGTTCCATGTGGCGGGAAGAGACCGTGCGCGCCAGTGCAGAGTGCGCAGGGAAAGCCCAAAGGCCGAGCAGGCGTTGAAACGCCGCGCTCTTGGGTCCCAGGCGCCAGGTGTTACGCATGAAGTTCGAGCATGTGACCCACTGGTGTCAACGGCTTTGCAGGGATGAAAACCCTTCCACGCAACGGCGTTTTAGACAGGATGACCAGATATTGCAGCTTTCGTCACACGCCAGACATTCCATGTATGCGTGTTGCCGCACGTCCAATCGGAGCCACAAGGTCCCGCACTCTCGTCCATGGGACGGGCTCGTCTCGGCGCCGACATCGCTGTGTCGGCTCTCTGGCGACCGGCCGGCGGACAAACGCCAGGGCTCCCACTCGGACCTGTGAGAGCACTGCACGACCTTGCCGTCGGCGCCGTCGCCATTCCGTCCCCACGCGCGGTTACCATCAACGTCATTGTTGGCATGGGGAATCGGGAGCAGATCACTCGGAACGAGGAACTCCACCTCGGTGTCGAGGCAAGGAGATCCATGTGTCTCTGACGGACAGAGGCATCGAGCAGATCCGGGAGCTCATGCGGACGGGAGCACTGCCTCCCGGGTCGAAACTGCCACCGGAACCGAATCTGGCCGCTCAGCTGGGCCTGTCCCGCAACCTGGCCCGCGAGGCAGTCAAGGCCCTGGCCGTGGCGAGGGTCTTGGAGGTACGACGCGGCGACGGCACCTACGTCACCAGTCTTCAGTCCAGTGTCCTGCTCGAGGGCCTCGGCGGCGCGGTGGAACTGCTCCAAGGCGACCCGGGTGCACTGCTGGATCTGATGGAGGTGCGACGGTTGCTCGAGCCCGCTGCCGCCGCGCCGGCCGCCACTCGCATGTCGGACACAGCCCTGGCCGAGGTGAAGCACCACCTGGACGCGAGCCCCGGAACGGCCGGCCATGTTCACTCGCCGACGCGAGGTGGGTGCTCTCGCCCTCCGGCGCCCTCGCCCTGCCCGAGGCGGACGGAGTGCTCCTGTACGCGTCGCGCAGCGTCGGCACGGAGTAGTGAAGGGTGCCGTGCGTACGCATGCCACGAGTTGACCGCTTGGCGTCATCGAAAAGCCGTTACGCGTTCTCTGTCAGGGGCGCAGCAGAGTCCCGGCGGCCTCTTCCAGGAGGGCCACTGCCAGGAGTTCGCCATCCACGGGTCCAAAGCGCTCCAGGGCCAGCCGGTGGATGCGCAGTACCGTGTCGGCCATCTCGTGCGGGGTGCCGAGGTCTCGGGCTTCACCGGTGATGACCGTGAGTTGGTCGTGGATGCGGTCGAGGCCGTAGGAGCGGAGGTAGTCCCCGGCGAAGAGAGCCGTCAGGTCCCGGCGGATGAAGTCGCTCCCTGCCGCGCTGTCGGCCAGCGTGTCCCGCAGGGCGGCGAGGTCGATGCCCGCTCGGCGGCCGAGCAGGAGCGCCTCGGCGGTTGCCGCGGCCTGGCCGAACCAGAGGAGGTTGATCAGGAGTTTCGTCGTGTAGCCGCTCCCGGGACCTCCCATGTGGCGGATCCGGTCCGGCGTCGTGACCGCTTCCAGCAGCGGCCTGCACCGGTCCAGGACATCAGCAGAACCGCCCACGTACAGCCGCAGGCGCCCGTTTTCTGCGTCGTCCGGGCCGCCGCCCATCGGCGCTTCGAGAACATCGACACCATGGGCACCGGCTCTTTCCCGCAACGCCCGTGCGGCTGCGGGCGCGTTGCTCGTCATGTCGATCCACACCGCGCCGGGCGCCAGGGAGGCGAACACGGCATCCGGAAGAGCAGCCGCCGCCTCATCGGGTCCGGGAACCACAGTGACCAGTACATCCGCCCCGACTGCGGCCTTCGTGACGGAGGGAGCCCAGTCCGCGCCCAACGAGCGCACCGCTTCTTCCCGTTCGGAACGCAGATCGGCAACAGTCACCGTGTGGCCCGCCGAAACAAGGCGTCCGCACAGAGGCGTCCCCATCCGGCCGGCACCGACGAGAGCTACACGCGAGGGCACAGAATCACCGCCATGGCAGTCGTTGCGTCTGACGTGTCCCTGCGGCGCACCCGAAAGACCGCCGCCGTCCGGCCACTTGGAGACACGATGCATCACCCGTAAACACCGCGGTCATCCTATGAGCCCGTACTGTGATCACGATCCGGCCTTCGTGAGTCGTCGCCGGTGGACAAGGCCGCAGTCCGACACGACGAACGCGTCGTGGAGTTCGTGACGGCAATCCCGGCGCACGGCCTCGCGTCGGGACTGCCGCCTCGCCGGACAGACCCGCTGACAGGCTCTTCGGACGCCCTCTGGATCCGCTCGCAGCGGGCGCGGGTCGTTCTGGAGTGCGCCAAGGGGGCGTCGAACACCAACGTTGCGACCTCGTCGAGGACGCCCCGGCGGAGCCGGGCCGGGACATGGTCCGAAGTCACCGGTACTGCGGTACTAGATCGTTCCGCCGGATTCCGTTCCGCCGTACCGGATGATCGCCCGGTACCGCTCCTACGTTGAGATCGCGGGTCAGTCAGGCCCAGCTCACCCAATGATCTCTTCTCCTGGTGGGAGTAATCGTGGCCACCTTCCTCTATCGGCTCGGCCGGCTGGCGTTCCGGCAACGACGCGTCGTCGTGATGCTGTGGATCGCCGTCCTGGCCGCCATCGGCATCGGGGCCATGAGTGCGCCGGGCACATCCTCCGGGGCCCTGAGCGTTCCGGGCACGCAATCGCAGAGGGCGATCGACCTGCTGCGGAAGGAGTTTCCGCAGGCCTCCGCCGACGGCGCCACCGCGCGTGTGGTGTTCGAGGCGCCCAGCGGGCAAAAGCTCACGTCCGCCGCCAACAAGGCCGAGGTCGAGTCCCTGGTGGCGAGACTGGAGAAGTCGCCGCAGGTGTCGGGCGTCACCGATCCCTTCACCAGCGGCCTGGTCAGCAGGTCCGGCACCATCGCCTACGCCCAGGTGTCCTACAAAGTCGCCCAGGCCGACGTCAGCGGCGCCGCTCACGCCGTCCAGACCGACGTCGTCCAGCAGGGCGAGAAGGCGGGGCTGAAGGTGAGCCTGGGCGGCAACGCCGTCAAGGACAAGGCCGCGAGCAAGGCGGCCGAGCTGATCGGCGTCGGGGTCGCCGCCGTCGTTCTGGTGATCACCTTCGGCTCACTGATCGCGGCCGGACTGCCGCTGCTCACCGCGATCCTCGGAGTGGCCGCGGCCGTTCTGTCGATCACGCTCGCCACGCACTTCTTCGACCTGGCCTCGGCCTCCACGACCCTGGCACTGATGCTGGGCCTTGCCGTCGCCATCGACTACGCCCTGTTCATCGTCTCGCGCTACCGCAACGAGATCCGCGACGGCCACCAACCCGAAGAAGCCTGCGGACGTGCGCTGGGCACCGCCGGATCCGCGGTGGTCTTCGCCGGACTGACCGTGATCGTCGCGCTGAGCGGTCTGACCGTCATCGGCATCGGCACGCTCACCGCCATGGGCCTGGCCTCCGCCTTCGCGGTCGCTGTCGCCGTGGTCATCGCACTGACCCTGCTGCCCGCCGTCCTCGGCTTCGCCGGCCTCCGGATCATGAAGGGCAGGCTGCACACCCGCCGCATGAAGGCGCTGGAGCGCGGCGAGGGCGAATCGATGGGCGTGCGCTGGGCGAAGTTCGTCACCCGCAACCCGGTCAAGGTGCTCGCCGTCTCGGTGGCCGGTCTGGCCCTGCTGGCCATCCCCGCGATGTCCCTGAAGATGGCCCTGAACGACGATTCCATGAAGCCCCCCGGCAGCACCCAGCGCGTCGCCTACGAGACCCTCAGCAAGGGCTTCGGGCCGGGCTTCAACGGCCCGCTCACCGTGGTCGTCGACGCCCGGGACAGCAAGAATCCCAAGGCAGCCGCCGAGGACGCGTACACCATGCTGAGCAAGCTGGACGATGTCGCCGCTGTCCGTCCCGCCTCCTTCAACGAGGCCGGCGACGTGGCTCTGCTCGGCGCCGTTCCCAAGAGCGCCCCCACCAGCGAGGCGACCAAGAGCCTGGTCAACGAGATCCGCGGCCACGGCACCGCCCTGCGTCAGGACACCGGCGCCGAGCTGATGGTCACCGGCCTGACCGCCGTCAACATCGATGTCAGCACCAAGCTCTCCGACGCCCTCGTCCCCTACCTGGCCATCGTCGTGGGCCTGGCCCTGATCCTGCTCCTGCTGGTCTTCCGCTCGATCGTGATCCCGCTCAAGGCCGCCCTCGGTTTCCTGTTCAGCGTGGTCTCGACCCTCGGTGTCCTGGTCGCGGTCTTCCAGTGGGGCTGGCTGAAGGATCTCTTCGGCATCGACCAGACCGGACCCGTCGTCAGCCTGCTGCCCATCCTGCTGGTCGGCGTCGTGTTCGGACTCGCCATGGACTACGAGGTCTTCCTCGTCTCCCGGATGCGGGAGGAGTACGTCCACGGCGCCGAGCCCACACAGGCCATCGTGCAGGGTTTCCGGCACAGCGGCCGGGTGGTCACCGCCGCCGCGGTCATCATGGTCTCCGTCTTCTCCGGATTCCTCCTCGACGACGCCGTGCTGATCAAGTCGATCGGCCTCGGGCTCGCCGCCGCCGTGTTCATCGACGCCTTCGTCGTCCGGATGACCATCGTCCCGGCGGTGATGGCCCTGCTCGGCCACCGCTCCTGGGCCCTGCCGAACTGGCTGGACCGCATCCTGCCCAACGTGGACGTCGAGGGCGAGAAACTGCGCCACGCGCTCGAAGCCGAGCAGACGGACTCCGCGCCCGTACCGGTACCCGCCGGTGTCGCCGCCGGGGCCCACACGGGCTCGGACGGTCACAGCGCACCCCGCCCCTTCACCGACGTCCGCGCTTCCGGCGACACGGACACGCCGACACCTGCCCAGCAGGCCCCCGGGACGGCGCGAGGGCTGACCAGGCTCAAGCAGCGCCTCGCACGCGGCGCCAACGCCACCGCTCCTGCCGACTCGACAGAGTCGGAGACACCGGCACGCAGGAAGCTGCTGAAGAACCCGATCCGCAGGAGTTGACGAGAGCGAGCCACAGCACCGGCCTCCCGCACGACTCCCGACATGGCAGCCAACCGTCCCCGGCGGTCTCCCCTGTCCCGCCCGCCGGTCCGATCCCCCCGGGCCGGCGGGCGGCCCGACTTCGCGAAGGGCCTCCCCGTGACCGCACCGAGCGCCCCCCTTCCCGCCCCTCACCCGGACGAGCGCCAGTTCCTTCAGGCCCTGACGAACGATCCCGAGCAGCGGGTGATCGTCTCGGTCGTCTCCCGGCTCGCCTCGTGGCGGCGGGCCGACCAGATCCGTCCCTGGGTCCGGCGGTGGGGGATCCCGGTGTTCTGCTTCGCGGTCGGCAGCGACGCCTATTCCAATCCCCACAACGTCAGCGACCCCCAGCTGCCGATCATCCTCGCCTTCTGCATCCCGCTGTTGTGGCGGGAGAGACGCCCCATGCTGGTCTTCGCCCTCACCACGGCCATCTCCATCGTGTCTCTTCCCCTGGGCGTGCTGACCGGCGCCGAGTTCGCCCGGGCGGTCGCCCTCTTCAATGTCGGCCGTCACTGCACCCCACGCCGACTGGCGGTCGCCACCGGCGTCACTCTCGTGCAACTCGTCGCATGGGCCTACTTCTTCTGGCGCGGCCAGCAACTGGAGTACGTCACACGACCGGAGCCCGTGACGTTGACGGTGATGGTCGCCGTGGTGGCCTTCGCGGCACTCGGCCTGCTCCTGCGGCTGGCCGACGCCTACATCGACACCCTGAAGAAGCAACGCGACCAACAGGCCCGTCTCGCCACCGCTCAGGAACGCGCCCGCGTCTCGCGCGAGATGCACGACATCCTCGGCCACACCCTCGCCGTCATCGTCGGCCTCGCCGACGGCGCCGCCGGCCTCACCGAGGCCAAGCCCGAACGCGGCGCCCAGGCGCTGCGCATCATCAGCGCCAGCGGCCGCGACGCCCTGGCCGAACTGCGCCGCCTGCTCGCCGTCATCGGCGACGACCGCGAAGGTCAGGACCGGTCGCACGACGTGCCGCTCGATCCGCAGCCCGGCGTCGCCGACCTCGAAGCGCTGCTCGACCGGGTCCGCGCCGCCGGCCCCACCGTCGCCCTGTACGCCCACGGCGACCTCGCCGGCCTGGCCCCCGGGCTCCAGCTGTCCGCCTACCGCATCATCCAGGAGGCCCTGACCAACACCGTCAAGTACGCCGCCTCCCACACGTCGGTCCACGTCTCCGTCGCCGCCGACCCCGGCATCGTGCGCATCACCGTGGAGGACACCGGCCCGCTCCGCACCCACGCACGCCGCGGCGGGTCGGGCAGCGGCCGGGGCCTGGTCGGTATGCGCGAGCGCGCCGCCCTGTACCGGGGCGAGGTCACCGCCGGACCCAACCGTGAGGGTGGCTGGACCGTCCACGCCGTCCTCGTTCCCAACACACCGGCCAACTCCTTGGAGAAACGCCCCGTTTGACACTGTGTTCCTGGGCCGAAACACCAAGCCCTGCCGCGGCTCGGCGTTTCGGCATGACGCCAGGGCCCCGGCGCAGCCTCACCGCCGTTGCGAGGCCGCGGACACCGGCGCACAAGTCGGCGCACCCCTCCGTTGGGGTTTCCCGGCTTCGATGCGACCCGAATCGCATTGCACCGGTACGCCTGCGAGACGCTGCGGACCGGAGCCGGCTGGTCCGGCTCGCGGACACCCGCCCGGACGAACTCACGGCGGGATCAGGGCAGTTGCCGTCGGCGACGCGGTGATCGCACCCGCCGTGCCGCGACGCCTGCTGGAAACCCGCACCGCGCCGATCGTCTCGCGCGAGGTCGACTCCGACCCACGTCCGACCGGCCTGCCCGGCACCGGCGCGACGTCCTGGCCGATGGCGGCGCCTGGCCGAATCAGCGTGCGGCCTGTGACCAGGGACTCGCCCGGCCGTGACCGCGCCTCCGACGCAAGTCGACGTGCCTTCCTACCTCGGTACTACTCGGCCCTGCCCTATTCGGTCCCGCGGTGCCGAGGACAAGCGCGCATTGCCGCCTAGTTTGACGGCAGGTTCACAAACCGCCCTCGTCCCCGCCGCGATCCGGGCAAACCTTCCCCATCTCCCGGCCGGCTCTGCCGGACCCGCTCCCGCCATCGCCCGCAGTGCCCTGCACTGCGGTGTCCGCCCAGCAGTTGGTCATACGTGACGACGACAGGAGAAACCCATGGGGCCGTATGCGCGCACAGGTCTGGCCGGGATCGTGAGCTGCGGTGTTCTGCTCACCGTCGTCCTCGTCGCACGGCCGGACGGCAACCGCGAAAGCTCCGTGAGCGAGCGACCGCAGCCGGGCCCCTACGTCGCTCTCGGCGACTCCTACACCTCCGGTCCGAAGATCCCCCGCCAGTCCGGAACCCCGGCCGGATGCGACCGCTCCGACCACAACTATCCCGCGGTGGTAGCCCGCCAACTCGGCGTCACGGCTGCCGACTTCCGCGACGTCAGTTGCAGCGGCGCCACGATCACCGACCTCAGCGCGCCGCAGGAGACATCCAACGGCACCAACCCCGCCCAGTTCTCGGCCCTCTCGAAGCAGACGCGGCTGGTCACCCTCGGCATCGGCGGCAACGACATCGGGTTCGGCTCCACGGTCACGAAATGCGTCACGATGGGAGCGATGTACCGCGCGATCGGCAGCGGCCGCCTTTTCTCCGACAACGCGCCCTGCAAGAAGCAGTACGCCGACGGCGGGACCGACGAAGTGGCACAGAAGATCCAGACAACCGGCCGAAAGCTCTCCACGGCGCTGGCCGAGATCGAACGGCGCGCTCCGAAGGCCCATGTGTACGTCGTCGGCTATCCGGCGATCCTGCCGGCCCAAGCCAAGGAATGCGGCAGGGAGCTGCCCCTCGCGCCCGGTGACGCGACCTACCTGCACGACAAGGAGAAGCAGCTCAACACCATGCTGCGCGAGCAGAGCGAGACCGCCGGAGCGACATACGTCGACACCTACTCCCCGTCACTCGGCCACGACGCCTGCTCCGCGGAGAAGACCCGCTGGATAGAGCCCCTCCAGCCCAGCAGCCCGGCCGCCGCCGTCCACCCGAACGCGCGCGGCGAGAAGGGCATGGCCGACGCCGCGCTCCGTGCGATCGGCACCTGAACACCCGCGGGCGACCGGGCCTTCCAGCCTAGGTGTGAAGGAAGTCCGTCAGAGCTTGGGGGCGTTCGGCGTTGCTGGAGTACAGACGCACGTACGCCCATTCGTCGAGCAGGGTGCGATGTAGGCGCTCCACCTTGCCGTTCGTCTGCGGCCGGTAGAGACGCGTGCGCTTATGTACGATGCCGGCGGCGCTGAGAGTCTGGCCGGACAGGCGAGATCTGTAGCCGGATCCGTTGCCAGTGAGGCCGCGGTCCCTTTGCCCTCGCCGGTCAGAACCTCGCTGTACGCGAGCCGGGAGTAATCGTCGACGGCTGTGTGGACGAAGCCGTAGCCGATCACGGGACTGCCGCCCCTGCGCGCGTCGGTTGTGGCCTGCTGGCGGACCCGGTCGACGAGGAGCCGTCTGCCGTGGATGGTCGGCCGGGCATGGGGGTGGGCACGGGAAACCTCTGGGATGGTGCGGAATCTGATGGAGCGCCTTGGTTCGTGCCCGAGGCCGCCGATCTGGTGATCGACTCTGGTGATCGACGTCCTCGGGCGACAGAGGATGAGCCTTTGTGGGCGGTGAGTCAGGCCGGGGCTGTCGGCGCGCCCCACTGGATCTATTCGGCCCAGGCATGCTCCAGCTGGGTGTGGAAGGTGGCGGGCTTTCGCCCGATCAGCTCGGCCAGCGTCGAGGCGACGGCGGTGAACTCGCCATTTCGCGCCGCTGCGAAGATGCTCAGCATCAGGTCGGCGATCGGGGCCGGGGCGCCGTGCGCCAGGAACTGCTCGCGGAAGGCGTCGTCGGGGACGACGCTGCGGGTGAAGGGCCGTCCGGTGACTCGGGTCGCGATCTCTGCGACGTCGGCGAAGTCAAGTGCCGCCGAGGCGGTGAGCGGCGGGGTGGGCCCCTCGAAGCGGCCCTCCTCGGCAAGGATCGCCGCGGTGGCCTCGGCGAGGTCGTCGTGGCCGGTCCAGGCGACGGGACCGTCGGCGGGGAGGGCGATGTCACCGGTGCGGCGGGCGGACTCCAGAAACTGCAAGGCGCTGGAGGCGTAGAAGCCGTTGCGCAGCGCGGTCCAGGGCAGGCCGGTGGCGCGTATCAGGTCCTCGGTCTGGGCGTGGTCGCGGCATGCCTGGAAGTGTGAGTCGTGGGCGGCGCCCATCTGGCTGGTGTAGAGGATGCGGCCGGCGCCGGCCTTCACGGCGGCGTCGATGGCGGTGCGGTGGCCGGTGACGCACTCCTCGCCAATGCGGTCGAGAGAGACGAGGAGCAGTTGCTCGGCCCCCTCGAAGGCGTGCACGAGCGAGGCGGGGTCGTCGAAGCTGCCCTGCCGGACGCGGACGCCGCGGTCGGCGAGGTCCTGTGCCTTGCGGGGGTCGCGGACGCTGACGCCGACGCGGTCGGCGGGGACGCGCTCCAGAAGGCATTCGACGGTGCGGCGGCCAAGCTTTCCGGTGGCTCCGGTCACGATGATCATTGGGTTCTCCCAGCGATGTTTCCAGTGGAATCGCTTCAACGATAACACTGGAAATTCCGGTGGAACCAAATTTTCGATATCGTTGGTTCATGGTTAGACGCGACTCCACCGACAGCCCTCGTCGCCGCATCGTCGAGGCGGCCGTCGAGCTGCTGGAGAAGGGCGGCCCCGACGCGGTGAGCACCCGCGCGGTCGCCGCCGCCGCCGGAATGCAGCCGCCGGCGATCTACCGCCTGTTCGGCGACAAGGAGGGGCTGCTGGAGGCGGTCGCCGAGCACGGATATGGGCAGTTCCTGGAGAGCAAGCGCGCGCAGCTCGACCTCGCCCCCGAGGACCCGGTGGAGGAGCTGCGCCGCGGTTGGGACTTGGTCGTGGAGTTCGGGGTCTCGCGCCCCGAACTCTTCGCGGTGATAAACAGGGCCACCGGTCGGGGCGTGGACAGGGCACACCGTGCAGGCCTGGAGATCCTCTACGGCCGGGTACGCCGACTGGCGGCCGGGGGGTGGCTGCGGGTCGACGAGGAACTGGCCGCCCAGATCATCCAGGCCACCGGGCAAGGCGCGGTCACCACCTGGCACTCCACTCCCGCGGACCGCCGCAATCCAGAGCTGCTGGCCATCCTCCGCGAGTCCATGGTCGCCGCCATCACCCGCGTCGAACCGACGGTCCCCACCGCGGAGACCGGCCCTGCCGCTGCGGCCCGCGCACTGCGCGCAGCTCTCCCCGACGACACCGATGTCCTAAGCAACGCCGAGCAGCAGCTGCTGCGCGAGTGGCTCACACGCCTGGCATCGGACGGCGGCGCTCCACATACCTGATCGCACGTCAGAAACCCTCGCGCAGGTTGGACCTCCCGGGGAGATCGTTTGATGAAACGGCGTCCACGAGACGAGACAGTGGGCGGCCACACCTCGGCCAACGCCTCCTGCCGGACTCCGAGCCGGACCTGAGCCGGGCCGGTGAGGCGGCCGACGGTGCGACTCTCACGCTCTGGTGCTTGTCCCTGTCGGACTCGATGAATACGCGTGCTCAGCCCTTCGGGCGGGCGCCGTCATCCAACAGAACCTCACCCACGGGCTCATCGACATCGCCCCGACCACCGTCAAGTCCCACGCCTGCCGCATCCACACCAAGATCGGCGCCCGCAGTCGCGTCCGGGCCGTTGCCTTCGCCTACGAGTCGGGCCTGATCGGGCCGCACACCACTCGCTCCGCTCTCCCCGCCCGACCGCGCTCGCAGCACAGACAGTGCACCGTTCGCCGCAGCCATGAGGAGAGCGAACTCTGGTACCCCGGTACTAGTCGGCGCCGCGGCATTCCCTCCCGCGGTGCCGTGGCATCGGTCGATTCTGCTTCTAGGTTGAAGCCCGGGACTGGTCAGGCCCGTCCACGCAATGACGGCTTCTCCCGGCGGGAGCAACTTCGTGTCCATCTCGTTCTGTACCGACGCGCGCTGGTCGTGGGAGTCCCCCTGACATCCGGTTCCTTGCCCGCGACATGTACGAGGGCAAGGAACCGCACCACGCGCTCGAAGCCCGACAGGCAGCCCGCCCCACGGCCGCCTTCTCCCGAGGTTCGGCCCCCGGCTCCGACGACGCGGGCGGTGACCAGGCCGGGACGGCCGCCGACCCCGAACCGTTGTCAGCCGTACGATCGCGAAAGAGCGGTCGGCTCCGGTCGGCGTTCTCCCCCAGTCGCCGCCCGGCCGTCCATCCCCCGAGGACCGGCGAACGGCTCGCCTGCACCACGAAGGGCACCGACCTTGACCCCCACTCCCCCGCAGGATTCCCGGCCCGGTCGACGCCTTCCCGGTCGGCCCGGGCTGCCCGAGGCACTGACGGCCGATGACGAGCAGCGTGTGATCGTGTCCATCATCGCCCGGCTGTCTTCCTGGCGGTGGGCGGACCGGGCCCACCCTCGGGTCCGGCGGTGGGGCGTCCCGCTGTTCTGCGCCGTCCTGGGCCTGCCCTACGTGTTCACTGCCGCCGGCGAATCCGGGATCGCCGAAGAGCTGGCCCTCACCGTCGCCGTGGCGGTTCCGCTGCTGTGGCGGGAGCGTCGGCCCATGCTGGTCTTCGCGCTCATCACGACCATCGCTGTACTGGCGACCTACGCAGAGTCCCCGCACGATGCCAACGCATCCGCCGACGCCGCGCGTCTCGTGGCCCTGTTCAACGTGGGCCGCTTCGCCACCCCCGGCCAGATTCTCATCGCCCTGGCCGTGTCCGTGGCGCAGCTGGTAGCCCGGACCGCCGGGCTGTGGGGCGACGGCCGGCCGGAGTACGCCGCACGTCCGGAACTCGCCATGCTGCTGGGGACGGTCACGGTGACGGCCATCGCAGGCCTCGGCCTCGCCACCCGCCTGGTGAACGTCGTCATCGCCGCTCTGCAGAAGGAGAAGGACCAGCAGGCCCGCCTTGCCGTCGCCCAGGAACGCGCCCGCGTCTCCAAGGAGATGCACGACATCCTCGGCCACACCCTCGCCGTCGTCGTCGGGCTCGCCGACGGCGCCGCCGGCCTGACCGAGGCAAAGCCCCAGCGCGGTGCCGAGACCCTGAGGCTCATCGCCGACAGCGGCCGCGGCGCCCTCGCCGAACTGCACCGGCTCCTCGCCGTCATCGGCGACGACAACGACCGGCCGCACGGTGCCCCGCGCGCCCCGCAACCCGGCCTCGCCGACCTCGACCCGCTGATCGAACGCGTCCGCGCCGCCGGCCCGAGCATCACCCTGGACATCGACGGCGACCTCACCGCGCTGACACCAGGCCTCCAGCTAGCCGTCTACCGCATCGTCCAGGAAGCTCTCACCAACACCCTCAAGTACGCCGCCGCCGACACCTCCAGCAGCGTCCGGGTGACCGTCGGGCCCGGCACGATCCACGTCGACGTCGAGGACACCGGCCCCTTCCGCGAGCCCCGCTCCCGGAGGCGGAGCACCGGAAGCGGCCGCGGCCTGATCGGCATGCGCGAACGCGCGGCCATCTACCAGGGCCAGGTCACCGCCGGACCCAACCGGGAAGGCGGCTGGAGCGTCCACGCCCGCCTCCTGACCACCCCGCCCGCCCCCTGACCTCACGGCCCCCTCCCCCAGGAGCAGGAGGTACCCCCATCCACGACCGGAACGGAGAACCCCGCACATGACCACCGTGCTCATCGTCGACGACCAGGCCCTGCAACGCCTCGGCTTCAGCATGCTCCTGGAACAGCACCCCGACCTCACCCTCGTCGGTGAAGCCACCCACGGCGCCGAAGCCGTCCGCAAGGCGGCCGAGCTGAAGCCCGACGTCGTCCTCATGGACGTCCGCATGCCCGGCATGGACGGCATCGAGGCCACCAGACGCATCGTCGAATCCGGAGGCCGCTCCCGCATCCTCGTCCTGACCACCTTCGACCTCGACGAATACGCCTACGACGCCCTGCGCGCCGGAGCGTCCGGGTTCCTGCTGAAAGCCGCCATGCCCGACGAACTCATCTCCGGCATCCGCGCGGTGGCCGCGGGAGACGCCGTCATCTCCCCCGGTCTGACCCGCAAACTCATCGACGCCTTCAGCAGCCGCCTGCCGGGCCATACTCCCGAGCAGGAACGGCAGCTGGCCCGCCTCACCAACCGGGAACGCGAAGTACTCACCGCCGTCGCGACCGGCTGGAGCAATACCGAGATCGGCGAACGCCTGTCCCTCGCCGAGTCCACCGTCAAGTCCCACGTGAGCAGCATTCTCACCAAAGTCGGGGCCCGGGACCGGGTCCAGGCCGTGATCTTCGCCTACGACGCCAGCCTCGTCCGGCCTGCCTGAGCATGGCCGGAGCACTTCGTGACGGACTCGGACGCCGGTTCCCGGGGCGGAGGAGACGGGCGGCGCCTTCTTCGCCACAGCAGCGAGCCCCCGATCGCCATCAGAGCGACCAGGGCGAGGGCAGGGCCGCCCAGTGTGAGGACACGCTGGAGCGAGGTCGCGGCGCCATATCCGACGCCCGCTTCCGCAGTGGCCCACACACAGGCGGCGACGACGCTGTACGGAGCGATCCGCCGGTAGGGCAGGCGGGTGGCGCCGGCGGAGTGCGGGGCGAGGGTGCGGACCACCGGCAGGAAACGGGCCACGAAGACCGCCCGGCCGCCATGTCGCGTCATCAGCGTCTCGGCCCGGCCCCACGCGGCATCCGGAACGCGACGGCCCATGGGTCCGCCGCGCAGCCGGTCCCCGAGGTACCTGCCGGTGCGGTGGGCGAGGAAGTCACCCGCCACCACGGCGCCGGCCGCGGCTGCTATGACGAGAGAAAGGTTGACCTGGCCGGCGCGGGCCAGCGCGCCGGCGGTCAGGAGCAGGGTCAGAGTCGGGACGAAAGCGCCGATCAGAAGAACCGACTCGGCCAGGACCGCAGCAGCCACCACCGCGTACGCCGCGACCGGCGGAAGGTGGCCGAGGACGACGGACAGCGCGTTCACCTCCGCGCCTCGACGGGCTGCGGCTCGGGCTGGCCAGCGGAGACGAGGGGGCTTTGCAGATGCCAGACGTAGGCGGGGGGAATGTTGGCCCACACCGTCCAGCGGCCCGTGGCGTACGTGCGCTGGTAGGTGGCCATGATGTCGTCCACGGCGGCGTGGCGGCGGGCTTCCGCTCGCGATGCCGTCAGGGCGCGGGCCCTGCGGGTGCCGAGGTAGGCGAAGTAGGTCAGCGTGCCGCCGGGGTGGAGGAGTTCCATGTAGCGGGCCATGATGCGCTCGACCTGCGCGGGCGTGAAGTTGGTCAGGGGCAGCCCGGAGACGATGACGTCGTACCGCTGGTCGGTGTCGAGTTCCTCGACGTAGGTCTGATGCACATTCACCTGCGCGGACGTGGCTGCCATGTGGGGATGCGCGGTGACCAGACGGCGCAGTCGCGCGGCGAAACGCGGGTTGGCCTCGACGATGTCCAGGCGGCTGCCCCGGGGCAGTTCGGGTATCAGGGTGCGGGTGACCGCTCCGGTGCCGGCGCCGGCTTCCAGCACCGCCAGCGGGCGGGGCGCCTGCGCCCGTACAGGGTCGGTGAGCACGCGGGCCAGTGCCGTGCCGCTGGGGGCTATCGCACCCGTGGTGCGCAGGTCACGGGCTGCCTCTATCAGGAACATCCAGCCTTCGGCGTTGCGCTGCGCCGGGACGCGGTCGTGGGAGGTGGTCCAGTCGTTCATGGAATTGACGCTAGAAATCCGCGTCCGGCATCGGATCCGCCGTTCTACGACGGTGTCCCCCTACGAAAGTAGGGGATGGGCATCGCCGATCGTCAGACGGAATCGCGCACCGGTCTGCCTAGCATGAGCCGGGTGAGCAGCAGAGAAGGCCACAGATGGGCGGCCTACGGGCGCGGGGCAGTCGTGGCGTTGTGCGTGCTGGGGGCCGTGCTGAACGACATGGCGTTCGAAGGGCGCTACCTGGTCCCCGTCATCATCACGGCGCTGATGTGCGCAACGGTCCTGCTCGTGCCCCGGCTGCGGTGGCCGATCGCGCCGTTGCTGGTCACGGCGGCCACGGCATGGTGGGGGTGGCCGCTGCTGCCCATGCTGGCCGTCGCCCTGTTCGACCTGGCTGTGGACCGCCGGGCGCGGGTGGCCGTGGGTTGTGCTGTCGCCGCGCTGGGCGCCAACCTGCTCAGCTACCGGGCCACCTCCCTGTGGACGAGCCAGTCCTACGCGTCCACGCTGCTCCTGCCGGTGCTGGCCGTGCTCGTCGGACTGTGGCTGGGCAGCCGGCGCCGCCTGCTCCAGGCGCTGGCAGCCGACGTCGAGCACCTGAGCGTCGAGGCTCAGCTGCGCGAGGAGGCGGCCCGCATCGCGGAACGGTCCCGTATCGCCGCCGAGATGCACGACGTCCTGGCCCACCGCCTGAGCCTGATCGCCCTGCACACCGGTGTCCTGGCCACCAGAAGCGACACGCTGCCCGCTTCGGTGGCCGAACGACTCGGTCTGCTGCGCGCGACGTCCGTCGAAGCCCTCGCTGATCTGCGCGAGGTTCTCGGTGTGCTGCGCGATTCCGACGCCGCGCAGACGAGTGCCGCACTCACGCCGGTCATACGAGACGTGCGGGAACTGGCCGACGAGGCCCGCGCCGCCGGTCAGCACATCGGGCTGATCGTCGAGGGGCGTCCCGAGGAGGCTCCCACCACCCACCGGCTGGCCGTGTACCGCATCGTCCAGGAAGCATTGACCAACGCCCGCAAGCACGCCGACGGCGCCGTGGTGACCGTACGCATCGACTACCGGCCGCCCGCCACACTCGTCGAGGTCACCAACCCCGCTGGTACTCCCCGCACGGACACCGTCGGCAGCGGCTACGGACTCGTCGGCCTGCGCGAACGCGTCACCACGCTCGGCGGGTACCTGAATTCCGGGCCGGCCGGCGCGGGCTCCTGGCGGCTGGCCGCACGTATCCCCCACCCCGCCGGCATCGAACAGAACGGCACCCGCTCATGATCCGCACCATGATCGTCGACGACGACGCCCTGGTCCGCCTCGGCCTGGCCGACCTACTCGCCGACGACCCCGGCATCGAGGTCGTCGCCCAGGCCCCCGACGGCCTGGAGGCCGTCCAACAGGCCACCGCCCACCGCATCGACGTCGCCCTGGTCGACGTACGCATGCCCCGTATGGACGGCATCACCGCCACCGCCCGCCTGCGAGCCCTACCCCACCCGCCGAAGGTGATCATCCTGACCACCTTCGACCTCGACGAGTACGTCTACAACGCCCTCGCCGCCGGAGCCGACGGCTTCCTGCTCAAGGACACCGATCCCGCCGAAATACTGCGCGCCGTCCACCTGGTGGCCGCAGGCTCGGCCATGCTCCACCCCACCGCGGCCCGCCGCCTCATCGACCGCTACCACGCCACCAACCGTCCCGAGGCAACCGCTGCCAAGGCCCGGTTGGACCGGCTCACCCCCCGCGAACGCGACGTGCTCACCCTCCTCGCCCGCGGCGACACCAACGCCGACATCGCCACCCGCCTCGCCATGCGCGAGAGCACCGTCAAGGCCCACGTCAGCCGTGTCCTGACCGCGCTGGAAGTCACCAACCGAGTCCAGGCCGCCATCCTGGCCCGCGACGCGGGACTCACAGCGTGACAAGGACCTCGCCTTCCGTACTCCCGGTCGCCGGACAGAAGGCGTCCGTGATCCGGGGTTGTGTGATGGCACCCCTGTACGAAAGTCGGGGGTCGGCGTGGCAGATGGTGGAACAGCAGGCGCTGTCGACCGGACGGCGTCAGCCTCGTGAACACTCGAATTGCCGACGCTCATGTGTTCGGCGTGATTCCCAAAGGATCCGGGGAGGTGGTCGCCGACACGCTCGGACGGCAATCCCCTGAGGTGAGGCAGACACTCCTGGACGTGAAGGACGATCCGACCGCCTTCGCCCGCCGTTACCTCCCCGAAGGCAGCTCGGACTCCATCTACACCAACCACGACACCGCCGAACTCCCCACAGCGACACCACCACAACGGACATGACCATCCGCCGCCCCCTCATTCAATCCAGCGTGCGGCCGCCGGGCAGCCCCTGAAGAGATGACAGAACTCTTTCATCGCCAGAAGCAGATCCGGAGGGGAGCGGCCCGTCCAGCTCGCCCGGATGCAGGGCCTTCCGCCATGGCGCGCGGCGGCGCGGCCGAGATCCACCACAAACCGGCCGAGCAGGACACGCAGCCGAGTCATCCTATGAATCTCTCCAACTCCCCTCCCCGTTCGCACCATTGACAGCTTCGCGGCCCCAATCAATCATCAGACATCCGAGCAATTGGAGCCGCTCATGAGTACGTATCCGAGACGTCAGGTCCTGGGCACCGCGGCCGGAGTCGCCGCCGCAGCAACCCTTCCCCTCACTTCGGCCACCGCCGCACACGCCGCCGAACTCGCCGCCACCGCGTCCGGACCATGGGTCCCCGTCCCCGAGCCGGTCCCGGTCCCGCTCGACGGCCTCTACGACAACGACGGCATCGACACCGCCTCCGCGCGCGGCGGCGACTTCGACGGTTCGGGGTACACCTTCCCGGGCGAGGAACTCCCCACCGGCCGCGTCGAGGTCGACGGCATCCCCTTCCTCTTCCCCTCCTCGGCCGCAGGCGCCAAGAACAACGTCGTCGCGATGGGCCAGCGCATCGAACTGCCCCAGGGTCGCTACCTGTCGGCCGTCTTCCTCACCTCGGGCAGCTACGGCAACGCCTCCGGCAACGCCACCGTCCACTACGCCGACGGCTCCACCACGACCGCCGGCCTCGGCGGCGCCGACTGGTACGCGGCCGGCGGCTCGCTCTCCGCCCCGTACCGCTACGGGCCGGACGGCACCAAGGACCAGCACAGCGTCGGCGTCGGCACCTCGGAGGTCTGGCTCGACCCGCAGCGCGAGGCGGTCGCCCTCACCCTCCCCGTGACCAACCCGGCCGAGGCAGGCAAGACCTCCCTGCACGTCTTCGCCCTCTCCCTCCAACCCGCCGCCCAGGGAAGGGCGTTGGCCCTGCGCGACGCCCACTCCACCAACTCGCTGCTGGAGTCCTCCGGCGCGCAGAGCGTCGAGGCGACGGTCGTGAACGCCGGTACGGTCGCGATCCTCGCGGGCGACGGAGTCTCCGTGCGCGTCGACGCCGAGGGAGCCCGTACGGTCGAGCCCGCCCGCGTCCGGCGCCTGGACCCCGGCGAGCAGGCCCGCGTCCGCGTCGGCATCCGCAGCGGTGCCGCACCCGGGACGGTGCGGGACGGCACGGTGACCGTGACCGGGCGCGGATCCCAAGTGGCGGTCTCCCACGAGCAGTTGACCCTCGGCGTCGCCGACTACCAACCCACCGGGACCTCCCTCGCCAGCCACCAGGCGCCGTACTGGTTCCAGGGCGCCAAGTTCGGCATCTTCATCCACTGGGGTGTGTACTCGGTGCCCGCCTGGGCGCCGGTCGGCAAGCAGTACGCCGAGTGGTACTGGGACCAGATGCAGGACCCGAACAACCCGACGTACGCCTACCACCGGGACACCTACGGCGAGGACTTCGCGTACGACGACTTCATCCCGCGCTTCACCGCCGAGAAGTTCGATCCGCGGGCCTGGGTGGAACTGTTCCGGGACGCGGGCGCCCAGTACCACGTGCTCACCTCGAAGCACCACGAGGGCTTCGCGCTGTGGGACACCAAGGTCTCCGACCGCAACGCGGTGAAGATGGGCCCGAAGCGGGACCTGGTCAGGGAACTCTTCGACGCCTCACGCCGCTACACCCCCGAACTCCACCGCGGGCTCTACTTCTCGATGCCGGAGTGGTTCAACCCCGACAACCCGTGGATGGGCCACGCCCCGCGCAATCCGTACACCCTTCAGCCGGTGCCGTACACCGGATACACCGCGGGCAAGGACTTCGTGACGGAGTATCAGGCCCCGCAGATGCTCGAACTGATCCACGGCTACGACCCCGAGCTCATCTGGTGCGACATCGGCGGCGCCAACGACAGCCTCGATGTGCTGGCGGAGTACTTCAACCACGCCAAGAACCGCCGCCGACCTATCGACGTGACCGTCAACGACCGTTCGGGCATCGCCTTCCACGACTTCACCACGCCCGAGTACACGACGTACGAGAACACGGTCGTCGCCAAGTGGGAGTCCAGCCGGGGCCTCGACCCGTTCAGCTACGGCTACAACCGGGCGACCCCCGACGACGGCTACATGACGGCCGAAGAGGTCGTGCGCAACCTCGTCGACATCGTGTCGAAGAACGGCAACTTCCTTCTCGACATCGGCCCTCGGGCCGACGGCACGATCCCCGAGATCATGCAGACCCGGCTGCGCGAGACCGGCCGCTGGCTGCGCGTCAACGGCGAGGCGATCTACGACACGACGTACTGGTCGAGGATGGCCCAGCTCGGCGACGACCTGAGGTTCACGGTCCGCCCCGACGAGGCCTTCTACATCCACTCGCTGGCCGAACCCGGCGCGAAGCTCACCGTCGAAGCGCCGATCCCGATCCGCAGCGGCGACAAGGTGACGATGCTCGGCCACGGCCGCCCCTTGACATGGACCCTCAGGAATGGGGCGCTCGTGATCGACGTACCCGAAGCAGCACGCAAGGCGGGGCAGCACGCGTGGGTGTTCAAAGTGCACTGGCGTGCCTGAGACCCGACGGACACCCGAGCACGACCGGTGGTCGCGACGGCATGACGCCGTTCGCGCCACCGGCGGGCACAGGTCCGACAAGGCAGGGGCGTAGTCGTCACGGAAACGCGGTCACACCGCCTGGCGTGCTAAGCCACGCCAGGCGATGGACCTGGACCGGTCGACGGTCCGAACCGGTCGTCGTGGTAGCCCATCGGGTCGGCCGACCCCGCCGGGGTGGTGACATACGCCTGCGGCCTGCGGGGGGAGCCGCTTCGGCTCTCTTTCCTCCCACGATCGAGTCCTGGCGCAGAGACACGCAGAAGGCTGGATGTTCCTGATCGAAACGGCCCTCACTCTGCGCCCTCCGGTACATCCGCCTCCAGCGGAAACGCGCCGGCCCGGGCCCTGACCGAACCCGTACGGGTCCAGGCACCCCGCCCGTCGGCAGTGCTGGAAGTCGGCTCCGTCTCCGGAACGGTCGCACTGGCCACCGGTTGCGACACCTGGGGATCGTCAGCCGGATGCGGCCTGGGTGAGGATGCGGCCAGCCACACGGCACAGGTGCGCGCGGTCGGCTTCGGGCAGCTGTGCGGTCAGACTGTCGACGCTTTCGGCGACGGCGGCCCGGAACGCGGCCTCGACCCCTCCACCGCCGACTCACCGCCCTCAGCCGCACACACCCGGGCCGGGCAACGATTCCTCCATGCATTCCACCGTGGCTACACTTCAGCCACAGAAAAGGCTACGGTGTAGCCGATAATCAGGTGATCAAAGGTCCAACCGTCGACCCGCCATCGCCAGAGACACGGCACAGCCGGGCGGCGAGGGCACGCGCCCCGTGCTTCCACGTCCGCATCACCACCGTTCGAGAGGCAGACGATGCCCGTCCTCATCGCGATAGCGATCTACGCGATCCGGCTCGTGCGCGCCCCCATGGACGTGCGGCTGAAGAAGCGCCACGCCGGACCGCTGACAGTGACAGCCGGAGCCGTGGTCCTCTACCTGGCCTGGGACTGGCTCCGCCGAGACGGCATCAGCACCGTGTACTTCGTCGGCGAGTTCGCCGGTGTCGCGGCCGCCTATCTGATGACCTGCACCCTGGTACTGGCCACCCGGCTCACGTGGCTGGAGCAGTGGTTCGGCGGACTGGACCGCATGTATTTCTGGCACAAGCAGTACGCCCTGGCATCCATGCTCCTGCTCTCGCCCCACCTCCTTCTCCATTTCTTCTCCGGCTTCGACGGCAGCGCGGACCACTACGCCGGCACCCCCCGGGCCGGCCAGCTCGTGGGGATGGGCCACGTCCTCGGCGCCGCGTCCGCCATCGGCCTGCTCGTGCTGGTCCTCATCTCGCTGGGCCAGGTCGGCCGCATCCTCCGGTTGCCCTACGAACGCTGGCTCTTCCTGCACCGCCTCACCGGTCTCCTGCTCCTGTCCGCTCTCGTGCACGGCTGGTTCCTCGACCTCGTCATCAACGGATCCGCGATTCTCCTGGCCCTCTACGTCACCATGGCCACCGTCGGCCTGGCCGCCTACGCCTACGACGAACTGGTGCTGCGCCGCAGGGAACCCCAGGCCGACTACACCATCCGCCGTGTCTCGCGGCCCGCCACCGACATCGTCGACCTCACCCTGGCCCCCACCGGCCCGCACACCCTGCCCCTGATCGGCGGCCAGTTCGTCTACCTGCGCGTGGGCGGCCGACGCGCATGGCGCGAACACCCCTTCAGCGTGGCCGGAGTCCAGCCCGACGGCTCGGTCCGGCTCACCGTCCGCGCGCTCGGCCGCGGCACCCAGAAGCTCTACACGGACGTACGCGAAGGACTGCCCGCCACCCTCAACGGCCCCTACGGCATGTTCGACCACACCCTCGGCGGACCCCGTCAGATCTGGATCGCCGGGGGTATCGGCATCGCCCCGTTCCTCGGCTGGCTCACGCACCCGAGCGGCACGCTCCCCCGCGCCGACCTCTTCTACTGCGCTCCGACCGCCGACACCGCACCGTTCCTCGCGGAACTGACAGAGGCCGCCGAGTGCCTTCCCGGACTCCGCCTCCACCCGACGTTCAGCCGCAGCCAGGGCCATCTCACCGCCGACAGGATCCGGACAACGGCCGGCCCGCTCACGCCGGACACCCACGTCTTTCTCTGCGGCCCCGCGTCCATGATCGAAGACCTCAGCCGGGACCTCCACCGCCAGGGCATCCCCCGGGACCACGTCCACGCCGAACACTTCGCGTTCCGCTGACGGGCCAACGGCGGTTGCCCGGGGGATTTCTCGTCGGTGTCCACCCGGATGGTGGTCGCGCCGTCCATCGGGCGAGGGCTCCCTGTCGTGAGCGCCAGCCCCCCTAGACGAGCAAGTCCTACGTGCTCAGTGATCAAATGCGATGACGGCGCGCATGCTGGGTGCTCCGGTCCTGTGGTCGTGCCAGATCGCGGCGGCCACGGCGAGGATGCGCTGGGCGACGCGGACGGCAACACCCTCGTGAGTACGGCCGCCGTGCTGTTCCGTGCCCCGCATCGCGAGATCGTTCTCGAACTCCTTGGAGGCGAAGCCCTTGTCGGAGATCAGGAGGAGTCCGGGCCTGTATGTGACCAGGCCGGCCGCGACGTCAAGCATGGACTGAAGTACTTCGCGCTCATCCATCTTCGGGATCGCAAGGGCCCACAGGATCAGCATGCCAACCGGCGTACAAACCAGGTACAGGCATAGGTCGTCCGTGTCCACGGCGAGCATCCGTATCGCCTGCTGCACCAGTGGCAATGCCGCCTTGAGGCGCTTGTTGTACCCGGACCGCTGCGGCAGGTACGGGAACATCGCGGCCAAATGCGTGTGCGCGAACCGCAACCAGCGCGTCTCGGAGTGGAGACCGAGCAGCGCCTGCGCGACCGCCAGGGTGATCAGCTCGGCACCGGCCAGCTACGGCGGCCTACCCGTCCAACGACCGGCTTCCAGCTCATCATCGACCTTCCCGTACAGCGCGGTCAGCAGAGTGTCCAGGTCATTCGTCACGCACTGATCCTGGGCACTCGCTGCGTGTTCCCGAACGCACTGCCAACCTGATACGGCTGGGGCGGACTCAATGCCTGATCAGCCACAAGACCCGGTCCCACGACAGAAGGTGGTACACGACCAGCGCACCGGCGAGCATCACGGCGAGAGTGCGGGATCCCGCCGCGTACAACGCCGCCGCACCGCCGAAGAACACGGCCAGCTCCAGCAGGAACCGCAGCGGTCCAGGTGTCGCAATCACCGTCCCCCCGGACCGGGATGCATCGTCTGGGGTGGCGAAGACTCCCCACAGCACGGCCACGATCAGGGGAACGCCAACCACGCAGACATACCGCAGGGAACCAGGCACGACAGCCCATGCCCAGAGCCCGAAGCACACCAGAGCCACCAGCTCCAACACGAACCTCACACCAAGAGACAACGGGTGAAAGCCATACCCGGACGACATACGCGCAGTTCCCTCCGTCGTAGTCCCTCAAGGATCACAGACCGCCGCACGGGAAGTTCAAGAAGGCCGACCTCAACAAGGTAGCCGCGGAGAACCACCAGCCCGGAGAGTCCGTCAAGCCTCGCCACCCCACGGTGCACAGGACCGACACTCTCGATGTCTTCCACATCGTTCGGGGTGAGACGTACCTCGTCCTCGACGAGGACGAGATCCTGCTGAAGCCGTCCGACACGGTGGTCATCCAGGGCAGCAATCACGGCTGGAGCAACCGCGGCACCCAGCCGTGCCTGATACTCGGCAGCATGACCGACGCACTGCCGCGGGAATCCTCCGAGCAGGACCCGCGCGCACGAACCCACATCCGGTGGGACGGTGTCCGGGTCGCCGCGACGTTCGGCAACGCGGTGGCTCGGACCGGCGGCCCCGGATTCGGACCGCGGTCCGAGCAGAGAACGCCCTGCCGCTGCCTCGATGAGCCTTTTCCAACCTCAGGCTGACGTGGCCGGGTGGAGGGCGAAGACGTGGCGGGAGTAGCGGGAGTAGAGGTGAGGTAGGACCGGTTGCAACCCGAGTGCGCCGATGTCCAGGACGGAAAGACCCATTTGCTGCCTACCGTTGCCGCTGGCAATCAACGTCAGCGAAAGAACCGCGGTGATCGAGCAGACCAGCGCCGCGCCGGAGGGCTACACCACCGTTGTGCCCTGGGTCGTCACCGATGGCACGGGGGCTTTCCTCGACTTCGTAGCCCAGGCGTTCGGGGGTGAGGAGTTCGGGCGGGTATCGACCGAGGACGGCGTGGTCGGTCACGGTGAGATCCTCGTCGGCGACACCGTGGTGTCGGCCTTCGACCGACGCACGGAATGGCCCACCATGCCGAGCCTGCCGCGTGTGTTCGTCGCCGACGCGGAGGAGGCGTTCTCACAAGCTGTCGCAGATGGCGGCCACGTCGTCACTTCCCTGGCCGACGACGCCTTCGGACAGCGCGGAGGGCGTATCAGGGGCCCTTCGGCAACATCTGGTGGGTGGTCAGCCGCGTTGAGGACGTATCCGAGGACTGCATGTGGGAGAGGCTGCGGGCCCCCGTATACGCCGAGTCCATGCGCGTGGCTCAGGAGACGCTCGACGCCGAGCTCGGCGGTCGGCCCCAGGGACGCAGCAGCGCGCCCGTCAAAACAACCGGCTGACTCATGATGTCGAGGTTCGCATAGGCCAGACCGGGGTCCAGCCAAGGTAAAGCCAAAAGCCGCAAGGGGGATGTCAGAGAGGAATCGTTCCCGGGACACGCCGCAGGGGCGCCCGATCTTCATCCAGGGCACGTTGCTACCCCTCCGAGGGGCAATGAGGTCCACGGCGGGTCGTGCGGAGCAGCACGCCTCCCGCACCGGGCAAAGGCCCGAGGCTCGCGGGGAGGCGTGCGTACTCCTCGGGGTGGGGCTCAGCCCACCGCGTTCGCCCGCTCGGCCGCGCTCAATGACGAGAGGGGTTCGGCGACAGACTTGGCGTGGACCGGGTTTGCGTGGGTGGACGCAACCGGGTTCGCGTGAGTGGACGCAACCGGGTCCGCGTGAGTGGCGGCAACCGGGTCCGCCTGAGTGGCGGCAACCGGGTCCGCCTGAGTGGCGGCAACCGGGTCCGCCTGAGTGGCGGCAACCGGGTCCGCCTGAGTGGCCGGGACCGGGTTCGCGTGAGTGGCCGGGGTCGCGGCGCTGGCGACGCTGACCATCCCCGCGGCGGCCAGAACGGTTCCGGCGGCCACGCTGAACATAGCGCGGCGGTTATGCGAGAACTTGCGGTGCTTCGACAACGGTGTGCCTCTTCCTCGGATCGCCGGACTCCCACCTGTGCGTGGAAGCCCTTTCGGGAGAGAGGTACGGAGTCGGGCGGCGGTCAGGTTGCACGGTGCGGCGGGAAAATTCTCCTGCCCGCACCGTGCAACCCCAGAGGGCCACTCCCCGTATGTATGACCGATGGAGTGGTGTGCAAGGGAGAGGCCGGCAAAGAGTGAGGGACACGGCCCGGGAACGAGAGTTCCGGGAATTTGCCGAGGCGCGGCAGGCGCAGCTCCGACGCAGCGCCTACCTGCTCTGCGGTGACTGGCACCAGGCACAGGACCTGACCCAGACGACTTTGATGAAGTTGTACGCGGCCTGGGGACGGGTCAGCCGGGACGGCAATGCGGATGCCTACGCTCGCACCATCCTCACCCGCACCTTCATCGACCAGTGGCGCAAGAGAGGCTGGCGTGAGGAGACGGTGAGCGAGCCACCCGATCTTCCCTCGGGCGTATCCGGCGCACCGGAGTTGCGATTGATGATGCAAGAGGCACTGATGGAGCTGGCGCCCCGCTACCGGGCCGTATTGGTCCTGCGGTTCTGGGAGGACTGGTCCGTCGAGCAGACCGCGCACGCACTGCGGGTGAGTCCGGGAACGGTAAAGAGCCAGAGCGCCCGTGGGCTCGCCCGGCTGCGCGAGATCGTCGAAGGCTTTGACAGTGAAGGGACCAGGAGGTGAAACCGGCCATGAATGAGCACGAGAACGACGCTCTGCACGCGGCCTTCCAGGCAGTCCTGAGCGCTGAGCCGGAGCCCACGCTACCCAGCGTTGTCGACGCGGCCGTCGTCGGCGGCTTCCGGATCCGCCGCCGACGAGTTGCGCTTGCCACAGCCGGCGCACTGATCGTCGTGGCCTCCATGGTCGCCGTGGCCGTCGACCTGTCCTGGCTGGGCGGCGAACGGGCTCCGGTGCCCCTGGCCCCTGCCAGCACCGCCCACCCGACGCCTCACACATCCGAACCCGCTCGCACGGCAGCAGAGCCCCTTCCCTCCGGAGACTGACAGTCGCCGGGGCCGCCCCGGCATCAGGCTGTGGAGTCCAGGAAGATCCACACTGCCTCCGAGTTCCACTTCCGCACGCGAGTGGGACCTGTACCAGGTGACCGCCACAGCCTCAAGATCATCTCCGTTGCGGCTTCTGGCCTCACCTTGGCTGGACCTCGGACCGGTGGTCAACGAGGGCTTCCAGCCTGCTTCGGCAGTTCGCCAGTCGGCCTGACACAAGGGTGAACCTCCTGGTAAATGGGTTTTCGGCCAAGAATTCAGTCTCTACCAGAGGCTTCATATGCTCGTTTACCCGTCCGGGCTGGACGTGTCCTGTTCTGCCTCCGGTTCCTCTCCGCCCGCCTGCGGGAACACCACCGTGGTCTCGGTACCGATGGCGGCGCCTGAGCGCAGGTCGGCAGGCCCTGCTCGCCCTCGCCCATCTCCGCAATGGTCATCCGTATGTCCAGCTCGCGGCCGGGTTCGGCGTCGGCACCACCACTGCCTACCGCTACGTCACCGAGGCGGTTGAGATCCTGGCCGCCCTCGCCCCGACGCTCGCCGAGGTGGTTCGGGCGGCGTCGATGAAGGCGTCCGTCCTGCTGGACGGGACACTGCCGCCGATCGACTGAGGGCACCTCCCGGCCGAAGGCTGGCGGAGATCGCCGCCGACCGACCCCTCTATTCGGGCAAGCACAAGGAACACGGGATGAACGTGCAGGTGATCGCAGATCCTTCCGGCCGTCTGCTGTGGGCCTCGTCGGCTCTGCCCGGCGCCGTGCACGATATTCGTGCAGCCCGCGAGCACGGCATCGTCGACGCTCTCGCCGAAACCGACGTCAACTGCTGGGCCGACAGTCCGGGAGCCGACGGCCTGAGCATGCGGCGACTCGGCAGCCGTCTCGGCACAACCGGAGCAGCGGTCTATTGGCACGTCGAGGGCAAGGAGGAAATCCTGCTCCTTGCCACCGACGCGGTCTGGAGAGCCATGCCGCTGCCTGACCCCGAAGGCATCGGATGGCGGACGGCAGCCACGACCATGGCGAACGATCTGTACGCGATGATCCTGCGGCACCCTTGGCTCGTACGGACCATGCCCCTCCGCTCCCCGTGGGGCCCGCCAGAACCCACCACGACGACCATCTGCTCTCCGTGTACGAAGCCGCTGGGTTCACCGGAAGCGAAGCGGAGCAAGCCACGAGGACCGTGCTCACCTTCGTGCTCGGCACCGCTCTCGACTCGGCGCCCGACGCCGCGTCGACACGGCGCGCCGTGTGCAAGGACGGCGAGCTCCTCGCACCGACCGGCCAGGACGTGCATCGAGATCTGGCCTTCGCTCTCGGGGCGATCCTCGACGGCCTCCAAAGCCGGCTGTCAACTCGTTCATGAGCATCGCGGAGGCCATCGCGCCTTGGGCCACGGACAGTCAGGTGCGCGCGACGGCCCGATCCTGGCCGCCGGGCGGCCCCGAGGATGAGCCTCCCGAGCGCACGAGTCCAGTGACCCGCCATTCGAGGGGGACGGCTGCATGACTTCGCAGGCTCAGCCCACTGCGGGCAGTCCCGCCTGGTGGGCGGGCCGGGCACCCGCCCTGACAGGTCCGCACGGCCGTCCACAGACTGACGTCGGCCGCATCGTCGACACGGCCCTGCGACTCATCGACGATGCGGGGATCCAGGCACTGACTCTCCGCGCCCTCGCCGAGACCCTCGGATCCGGTACGGCGACGCTCTGCCGTCGTTTCAACAGCAAAGACGAGCTACTCGCTCTGGTAGCAGAGAGAATCCTGGGCGAAGTGCGCGTCGCACCCGAGGAACTGGAAGGCCTGCCCTGGCGGGAAGCTGTGGCTGTCGCCGCAAACGCCTTTCACGACACCCTTCGTCGGCACCCCCACGCGCTCCCTTTGCTCGCCGCCCAGGTCCCTGTCGGCCCCAACGGCCTGCGCGCCAGAGAATGGCTCGGAAGGCTGCTGCTGCGGCACGGATTCTCGGTCCCCCCTGGCCGCCCGCGCGTTCACCGCCATCGGCCGCTTCGTGATCGGCTTCGCCATCCGACAGCACGATCTCGGAACACCAAGCCCCGAGGACCAAGCGCAGCTGCGGGACTTCTACCGCTCACTCGACCCGGCCGTCCATCCGGCGACGACAGCAAGTGCCGACGAGCTGACCTCCGTGCCGCTGCACGAGGAATTCTGGTTCGGCCTGGGCCTACTCCTCGACGGCCTGGAGCCCGTCGCACGTGAAGAACCTCAAGGCTCGACGGGGCCTGGCAGACACCCGCCCTTACGCATCCCGCAAGGCCCGGGGAACGACGCACCGGCCGCGTGACAGGCGAGGTCTCACAGTTTGCCGCCTCCCTCATAAACGGCTACGATGTATCCGAAAGAGATTGGCTACACCGTAGCCATAATGCGGGAGGCGAGAGGGGAAACAGAGCCCCCACGCCATCCGGGAACCACTCCGTCCAGTCGAGTGTCAACCCGGCGCCGAGCGCGGACACATGGTCCGGTTCGAAGGCCCCCACAGCCCAGCGCGGCCGATCGCCTCCCTGTCCGAGACAAGCAATTGAGGTCGATCACCATGACAGAACTCCACGACATCGACGTCCTCGTCGCCGGGGGCGGTCCGACCGGCTCCACCCTCGCGGCCGACCTGGTCCGGCGCGGTCTTCGCGTCCGTGTGGTCAACAAGGCGCCGCACGCTTTCGAGGGCTCCCGCGCCAAGGGGATCCAGCCCCGCACCCAGGAAGTCCTGGAGGATTTCCGCGTGCTTCAGGAGGCGCACGCGGAGGGCGGGCCCTACCCGCTCGCCGGAATCCACCTCGGGCCCGTCACCGCGCCCTGGAAGATGCAGCAGCGGAGCAAGCCGACCCCGGACGTCCCCTACCCGAACATCCTGCTGCTCCCGCAGCACCGCACCGACGCCATCCTGCACCGGCTGCTCGAACGCCTCGGACTGAACATCGAGTACGGGGTCGCCCTGGAAGGCTTCGAACAGGACACCGACGGCGTCACGTCGACCCTCTCCACCGGCGAGCGGGTGCGCAGCAAGTACCTCGTCGGCGCCGACGGCGGCGCGAGCGCCGTCCGCGTGGCCACCGGTCTCGGCTTCGTCGGGGAGACCGACGACTCCGACAAGACCCTCATCATCGACTGCACGATCGACGGACTGTCCCGCGACCGGTGGCACATGTGGCCCAAGGCATCCGCAGGGGCATGCCCGCTGCCGCACTCCGACCAGTTCCAGGTGATGATCCGGCTGAAGCCGGGCGACACACCGAACCTCGACCACGCCGTCCTGGCCGACCAGTTCCACGCGCTCACCGGCCTCAAGCTCCGCGACATCACCTGGGTCTCTGCGTTCCGGCCCAACGTCCGGCTCGTCGAGCACTACCGCCAAGGCCGGGTCTTCCTGGCGGGCGACGCCGCCCACGTGCACACCCCAGCCGGCGCGCAGGGCCTCAACACCGGTGTGCAGGACGCCTACAACCTGGGCTGGAAGCTCGGCCAGGCGATCGCCGGCGCGCCGGACAGCCTGCTCGACAGCTACGAGGCCGAACGGCTCCCGATCGCCGCAGGCGTCCTCGGCAAGTCCAGCGAGCTCTACCAGAGCCTCAGCAAGCATCGCGTCTCCGGCCTGAAGCGCGGCGACGAAGAGCGTCAGCTCTCCCTCTCCTACCGCGGCGGCCCGCTTGCCCCCGCCGACGCTCCCGCCACCAAGACCCTGCATGTGGGCGACCGGGCGCCGGACGCGCCGTGCACCGCGCCCGGCACCAGCCGCCTGTTCGAGGTCTTCCAAGGACCGCATTTCACCGTCCTGGCATTCGGCCCCAACGCCACCGAGGCCCTGCCCCGACTGACATGGCCGGCCGAGGGTGCCGAACTGCGCCGCTACGCCGTCCGCGGCGGGCGCGGAATCGACAGCGGCCACATCACCGACGCCACCGGCCAACTGGCCAGTGTCTACGGCGTCGACGGCGACGCGTTGATTCTGATCCGGCCCGACGGATACATCGGCGGCATCATCACGAGCGACTGGGCGGCCTCCTTCGCCGCCGCGGCCGAGGCGTTCACTCCGAGGTGACAGCCGTCCCGGCGCCGCGAGCGTTGCTCGACGCGCGGTTCACCCAAACCCACTCGACGACACCAGGTCGGACATGACCCAGGCAAGCGAGACCACCGACGGCCCTGGCGAAGTCGACAACGAGCGGCTGGTCTTCTTCAGTGACGCGGTCGTCGCTATCGCCCTGACCCTTCTGGCGCTGGAGCTGCCGGTGCCTCATGGGTCAAGCGATAACGAGGTGTGGCGGGCGTTCCGGGAGCACCTCCCGGACTACGCGATGTTCCTGCTGAGCTTCGCGGTCATCGCCGCGTAATTGGTGGCGCACAAGTGGCTCTTCGGCCGCGTCGGCGGGTTCAGCCCTCGGCTGTTGTGGCTGAACTTCGTCTGGCTGCTGGGGATCATCCTTGTTCCCTTCGCGACGAAGGTCCTCATCGAGGACAGCCCCTACCAGCTCAGCGCCGTCCTGTACGCCGCCGTCGTCGGAGGGACCGTACTGGCCCTGATCAACTCGCTCCGCCACTGTCGGGCCCGCGGCCTGTTGCGGCCGCACGCCGTGCCCGAGATGATGCGGCGCTTCCAGCTGTTCCTCACGTTCCCGACGGTCGCCTTTCTGCTGTCGATCCCGTTCGCCTTCGTCAGCCTGAGCGGCGCCAAGTACAGCTGGGCAGTGGACTTCGCGCTCTCCGCGTCGGCCGCCCGGTTGGCCACCCACCCCGGAGCACTTCCGGACCGCGAGCAGTCATCGAGCAGTGCGCGTCGCTGAAATCAGCGAGGGCGGGTCCGGGCCGCACGCCCGTTCGGAGAACGGAACCGGACGCAGGGGCCGCGGCTCCTTCCTCGGCGAGCCGAGGCTCTGACTACTGGAGGTTGTTGTCGTGCACGCAGCGGTCGTCACAGCGTTCGATACTCCCCCGCAGTACCGTGATCATCCCGATCCCGTCGCCCGTGATGCCGACGAGGTCGTCGTCGAGGTCCTCGCGGCCGGCCTCCACCCGCGTGTTCGCTCCCAGGCATCCGGCTCGCACTACACCAGCACCGACGAGCTCCCGCTCGTCCCCGGCATCGACGGCGTCGTACGCGACCCGAAGGGCCGTATCCGGTACACCGTCCTGGACGACACCGTCCTCGGCACCATGGCCGAGCGCACCGTGATCGACAACGGGCGCAGCGTCGTCCTCCCGGAAGGCATCGGTCCGGTCCAAATCGCGGCGGCGATGAACCCCGTGATGTCCTCGTGGGTTGCGCTGCGCCGACGCATCGACTTCGGGCGTCGGCAACGCGTCCTCGTTCTGGGCGCGACCGGAAACGCCGGCCGGATGGCGATCCAGGTCGCGAAACGGTTCGGGGCCGCGCAGGTGATCGCAGCCGGACGCGACACGGCTCGCCTGGCCGAACTGCGGACTCTCGGCGCCGACGAAACCTGCACCTTCGACGAACTCGTCCTGGCGGCAGACGTCGACGTCGTCATCGACTACGTGTGGGGAGAGCCCACGGCCCGAGCCATGGTCGACATGCTCACCGCTCGCGCCGACCGCAGCGCACCGCTGACCTGGATCGAGATCGGCTCGGTCGCCGGCCCGACGGCACCGATCCCCTCGCGGCGCTGCGCTCGACGCGACTGCAGATCGTCGGTTCCGGCATCGGCTCAGTCCCCGGTCGCGACTTCGTCAAGGAACTCCCCAAGCTGGTATCCGCCGTCACCCAGGGCGATTTTGACGTCAAGGCCCGCTGTACCCCTTGCGGAGGTCGAGCACGTCTGGACCGCGACCGTCGGCATGTCCGACAGGATCGTCTTGGTGCCCTGAACCGCACCGGACTTCGCACCACGTGTCCGTTGCGTCGGCGTTTCATTACGGCTACGTTGTAATCGAAATTGCGGCTGTCGGTCATCCCGGACAGGCCGCTTTCCAGCGCTGCACCTTCCCCTGCGACGGCTGCCACAAGCGCATCTCACGCTGCCGCAGCTCGCCGGACAGCCGCTGGGCGTACCGCCATACGTCAGACCGAACAGGAGGAGCTTCAGGAATGTCAGCAGCACAGCAGGAGGTCGCCGAGGACCGCCCGGCACCGGTCGTGACCCTCGACTTCGTCGGCAGCCGCACGGAGACGGAGGAAGCCACGTCGAAGCTCTCGGTCGAATCGCAGGCAGCGCTGCGCCAGTTCTCGCTGGAGCGCATGACCGGCTACGGCGTCGACTACGCGGACGCCGTCGAGGTGCGTGCCCGCGTGGTCGAGGGGCAGGACTGGCGCTCGGCCGCCACGGAGCTCGCGGAGGTGTGCCTGCGTCGCGTCGACGGCGCCAGGGAGGCCGCCGGGAGGCCCACCCGGATCGGGTACCTGCGGCGTGCGTCCGCCCTGCTCCGCATGAGCCAGATGATGATGCTGTCCGACACCGCAGAACGCCGGCAGATCTTCGCGCGGGCCGCGGAGCTCTACGCACAGGCCGCCGTACTGAGCGCCGACCGCGAGCGCGTCACGATCAAAACCGACCGCGGTCCCTTGACGGGGTGGCTGATCCACGCGTACGACACCCCGGTCGCCTCGGCCATCGTCATCGGGGGCGTCGAAGGCTGGGCCATGGATTTCGAGAGCATCGGCGAGGCACTCGCGGCGCGAGACGTCGACACACTGATGCTCGACGGGCCGGGGCAGGGCGAAACGCGTCTTACGCACGAGCACTACCTCACGGCTCACTGGCGCGACGCCTACCGGCGAGCCGTCGACTTCCTCGCAGAGCACTCGCCGATCCGCCCGATCGGCTTCATCGGCAACAGCATGGGCGGCAGCGTCGCCATGGCCGTCGCGTCGCAGGACACCCGGATCCGGGCATGTGTCGACAACGGCGGCATCCATGCCCCGTGGCTCGTGCCGCCCACCATGGGGACCTTCTTCTCGAAGATGGTGGCCGCCTGCGGAACAGAGGACCCGGACCGGGCGATGGACGTGTGGAAGACCATCACCCCGCTCTCCGACGGACCCAACGCCGGCTATCCGCTGCTGGTCGTGCAGGGCGGCAAGGACCCCATGGTCTCGAACGACCTCGCGGAGATCCTCCTGAAAGGCGCCCCCACGGACGACACGCAGATGGTGGTCTTCTCCGACGGCAACCACTGCGTCTACAACCACAAGCACGACCGCGACGCGTTCGTCGCCGACTGGATGAGGGCGCGTCTGGGCGGCCGGCCGAGCCCCGCGATCGCGAACTGAGAGGAAAACCCGTGCAGATCATCGACGCACAGATCCATCTCTGGGCCGGCGAGAGTGCGCCGCCCCACCACTGGCGTGCGCCGTACACCGTCGACACCGCCCTGCGTGACATGGACGAGGCCGGCGTGGACCGGGCCGTCAACTGCCCGGCGATCTGGGATGCCGACGCGAACGACTACGCGGTCGAGGCGGCGAAACAACATCCTGAGCGGTTCGCGACCCTCGGCTGGTTCCCCCTCGACGAGGCCGCGGACGAGTCCCTCGTCGACGCATGGCTGGACAAACCCGGCATGTTGGGCCTGCGATTCATGCTGGCAGCGCCGGAGATGGCTGAAAGCCTTGCGTCGGGCGGCCTCGACTGGCTGTGGGCAGCCGCTGACCGGCGCAGTATCCCCATGGGGCTCATGGTGATGCCCCCGTACCTGCCCGCCGTCGGGGACCTCGCCGCGCGGTATCCGCAGATGCGCCTGATGATCGACCACCTCGCGTGCAACCCGTTCGAGAAGCTGCCCGATGCGGCCGCACACCTCGACGCCCTGCTCTCCCTCGCGCGCCACCCCAATATCGCGGTCAAGGCCACGGGCGTACCGAGCATGGCGACGGACCCGTACCCGTTCGCCGGCACCCATGGCGTACTGCGGCAGGTCTTCGACGCGTACGGCGCCGAGCGGATGTTCTGGGGCACGGACATCACTCGCCTCCACTGCTCATGGCGTGAGGCGGTGACGATGTTCACCGAGGAGCTGCCCTGGCTGAAGGGGCGCGACCTGGAGCTGGTCATGGGCAGCGCCGTGGCCGACTGGATCGGCTGGCGCTGAGGAGCGGGGTGCCACGGCGGGGCTCGCCGACGCGAATCTGAGCTCTGCCCGAGCCGAAGCCGCTCAGGACCGTCGAAGGGGACCGGCTTCCTGCACCCCGGCCTCGTGGCGCGACTTCGCGGTCGAGTCATGGGGGCTGCGGCTTCCACGGCACGACAGCCTGATCGCCGGCGCGAAGGGTTCGGAACCTCTGCCCTGCGGCTCCCGATGACTGCTAGCGCGCGCTGTGCGGGTGAACGACAACGCCACCAGCCTCGGAATTGTCCCACCCATGCCGCCGGCGGGGCGCCAGTCACCACGGTGGTCCAACGCGCGTACGCCACCGCTGTCCCGGTCCGCTTGCGACTGCTGCTCCGTCCGATGCTCGACGACCGCACCGTGCTGCGCGCCGAGGCGCGCGACCGAAGGGGCTGTACCGGGGCTTCGCCTGCCTGGACCGGTGCGGGCGACATCGACCTCTTCCATGCCCAAGCCGTCGCATACGCCCGCCGCCTGCCTGTGTGGGCGACGCGTGCGAGCTACACGTCGAACCGGGCATGCGCCACGCCGCCGACAAGCCGTTCGACCGCAATGCCCCGTCAATGACCGGCCGTTTCCGCAACACCATGTTCGGCGCCCGGGAGCGGCTATCCGGCTGCTCCAGGGGCTTCTTCAGGATCCTGCGACGAGTTGGGACTGGCCTTTTCCAGCCCGTCGAGGAGCAGGTCCAGGCCGAACCGGAACTCCTCGTGCAGCGGTACGGAGGTCAACTCCTCGGCCGCCGCCATTGTGGCCGGATAAGCCTTCGGATCAAGCGAGTTGTAATAGTCCCGCAGCTGCAGCTGATCCTCGGGGCGTGGTGTCCCGGGGCCGTACTGCTGGATGGCGAAGCCGATCACGTAGTGGCCGATGGCCGTGAAGGCCCGCGCGGCCAGGCCGACCGGGAACCCATGGCTCAGGAACAGTCTGATGAGCCGTTCCCGGCCTCGGAGACCGTTGGGACCGACAGGAACCTGGGCCGCCAGCAAAGACAGCGCGTGGGGATGCCGACGCAGGGTGCCGTAGAAAGCCTTCGCCACGACGGTCACGGCTTCCCGCCAGGACAGGCCGTCCAACTCCTCGGACGAGACGTGGACTTCCCCCAGAATTCTGTCCGCGACAAGAGCGAGGAGTTCGTCCTTGCCGTTGAAATGCCGGTAGAGCGTCGCCGTACCCGAGTCCAGGGCATCGGCGAGCATCCGCAGGGTCAGCGCCTGGATCCCGACCTCATCGATGAGCTTCAGGGCCGTGTCGACGATCCGGCCGACGTCCATCGGGGGGCGCCCACGCCGGTACGCAGGGGCGGGTGTCCGGCTCGCCCACCAAGCAGGACTTCCCGGAACCGGCTGGGTCTCCGAAGCCATGACGCGGTCGCCCTCTCGGCCAGATCTACTGTCGGCACGTATCCCGAACAGGATTTTCGGCCTTATCGTATCCGTTTACGACAGCAGCAGCGCCTGCCGGAGTTGTGGTGCGCTCAGCGTTCGCGCCAGTTGCCGTGCCTGGTCCTCGATCCCACCCAGTGGGTCCAGGGATCCGCCCAACAGCGCGCTCTTCGCGGGGTCGGCGCCGATGAAGCACGGTGTCGTCGAGACCAGTTGGTCCGCCACGATCAGGTTGTTCAGTGAGATGTGGTGGCCCCCGAACCTCCAGGCCCAGACCGGGGCACCGGGTCGGCCGAAAATCCTCAGCCAGTACAGACGGGGATCGCGCCCGCGCTCCCGGCCCCAGTCGATCCGCCACCCTTCCACCTGGTCCAGGACGTTTTCCAGACCCATCACCGTGGCGACCGTGGCGTATCCGGCCTGGGACAACCCGCTCGCCACCAACTGCATGACCAGGCTCTGCTGGTAGGCGCTCTGCTCCCGGATGGCAAGTCCGCCGTGATTGGTCGGCGTGTAGTACCACCGCAGCCTCTCCGCCTCGGCTTCGGCGACGAGCGGCGGAGTCGTACTGGGCGAGGAGCAGCTGTTCCTGGCTCAACGTGCCCAGCCAGGTGGCGGCGGCTGTCGCCATGGCCGCTGCCACCTGTTCGCGTCCAGGCCGCGGTCGAGCTCGTCGGCCTTGCGCCGGCAGGTGCATTGCAAAGTCGCAGTGAACGCGTGAGTCCGCAGGTCGCAGCGGTGCGAGGAGTACGGGCCGGGCCGTCACGAACGCATCGAAGCTCCGGTTGAACGGGGTGACCTTCCCAAGCCGCCTCGTACCACCGGAGCTTCGATGTGTCGCCGGCTTGCCACCATCCGACTGATCAAGTCGGCCCCGGTCTCCTATCTCTGACCCACGGTGCAAAGTAGTGGAGTGATCACGTACTCACTGCCGTGGCTTGCTCGTCGTGCTCATGCAGCATCCGCATGACGGTGGCGGGTGAGGGGTGCTGGCCCTTCTTCGTGCCGGTGGTGATGACGAGCCGCTTGGCGATGTCGCGCAGGCTCATCTACTGGTCGCGCAGGTGGAGGGCCATGGACAGCATGTCGTCGTCGGTGACGCCCGCTCCGCCAATGGTCTTGCCGGGCCTGCGGGCGGACTCGTGGCCTTCGAGGGTGCGGTCGCGGATGTACTCGCGTTCCATGCCGGACATGGCCGCGAGCACGGTGAACACGACGCCGGACGGGTCGTGCGAGCCCTTCAGCTCGGCGGTGAGGAACTCCAGGCCGACATCGCTTGCTTTCAGCTCCTCGGCGAGCATGGCGAGTTCGATTCCGCGGCCGAGCCGCTTGTGCTCATGGACGACGAGGGTCACAGCGACGCCGGAGGAGCGGATCTCCCCGGCGAGCTTCACTGTGGCCTCCAGCTCGGGGCGCTTCATGGCGCGGGTGAAGATCTTCTCCGAGAAGACGCGCGTCACCCCCGCCTCGGCGAGGGAACGAGCTGAGCGTCGAGGGACTGCCGACCGGTCGAGGCACGGGCATAGCCGAGGCGGACGTGCCCGACCGGTCCGACGCCAGCGCTCACCGGCCCGGGCAGCTCGGCCCACAACGACCCCGGCTTGCGCACGGCTGGGCTCGGCGCGCTGAGCGCCTTGGCGAGTTGGGGCACAAGGCGGAAGCGGGCGTTGTGGTACTGGATAGCCACCTTGCCTTTGCCGGTCCGGCACGGGGAGCCCGCAGCGCCACGCGGGTGGGTGTTTCATGAGGGGTCGCCTATGAAACAAACCCGGCCCGGGGAGCCTTGCGCTCGCCCTTCGGCTCTCCGGCTCCAGCGCCGGGGGCGCTTGCCGAATTCCGGGAGGGCCCGCCGCACCGGCGTGGCCCGACAGGGAGAGGACTCCGGGGTAGACCAGATCGACCCGTGCGACGACGCAGCGCAGCAGTTGCCCGCAGCCAGGAACCGACCTGCTGCAGCCCACGTCTCCCGCACCATGATCTCAAGCGAGCGCCAAGAGCATGCGATTTCCACCAAGCTGGTCTCGCCGTCCGCAGTGAGTGTGGATCCGTCGAAGACCAACGACTACAACAGGTTCGCCGAGGCGTACACGGCCGCAAACGAAACCAACCTGGTCAATGCCTACTACGAGCGGCCCGCGATGCTGGCCCTCGCTGGAGACGTGGCCGGGCGGCGGATCCTCGACGCGGGCTGCGGCTCGGGGGCCCTGTTTGCCGCGCTGCGCGACCGTGGTGCCATGGTGAGTGGCTTCGACACGAGTGCCGGGATGCTGGAGCTGGCTCGGCAGCGGCTCGGCGACGGTGCGGACCTGCAGGTGGCGGACCTGGATGGCCCGCTTCCTTACCCTGATGAGACGTTCGACGATGTAGCGGCGTCCCTGGTGCTGCACTACCTGGAGGACTGGGGGCCGGCGCTGGCCGAGCTGCGACGCATACTCAAGCCGGGCGGTCGGCTGATCGCGTCTGTCGACCATCCCTTTGCCGTCAACCTCATCCACCGCGAGGCCGGTCGTGAGGCGGCGTGCAACTACTTCGACACCACCAAGTGGACCGTCGAGTGGACCGTGGGCGGCCAGACCGCCCTGGTGAGCAGATGGCACAGGCCGCTGCACGCGATGATCGAGGCTTTCATCGGGGCCGGTTTCCGGATAACGGTCATCAGCGAGCCGGATCCTGATCCCGCCGCCCGCGAGATGTTCCCCGAGGCCATCGCGGCCATGCCGCGCTTCCTGTGCTTCCTGTTCTTCGTCCTGCAGGCCGAGTAGCAACCAGAACCACCTGACCGCTGGGAAGCGGTCAGCTGTTCTCGCCGTCGGCCGCTTTCTCGTGGGTGCTCGGGTCACGCAGCGGGCGCAGCCCGGCCGTCGGCGCGGGTGAAGGCGTAGCGGCCGAGGAAGTCCAACGCGCCTTCCAACGAGAGCCGGCCTACGACGGGCTCCGGGCCGCCGAAGCCAAGGACAAGAAGGGCGGGCACCGCCCAGCCGTCCCAGCCGACGACACCGACACCGTCCGCACCGCCTGACGGACCCGCTACGACATCCACGGCGGGACCCGCCCGGGTCGCCGCCGCCTCCGGTACCAGTACCGCCGCCTTCGTCCACGGTCGACGGCGCAGGCGATCGCCCTCGTCGACGACGCGATGCACCTGCCCCAGCCCGGGCGCGCAGGTCGAAACCGTGTCAGCGTCGCCGCTCGACTGCAGATGGGTGCGGCAGGGCACGGAAGGACGGGCTGCAAGAGCGTCCGCCGAGAGGTCTGGCCGGCGAATGCGGCTGGCCTCGCGGGTGGCTTCCGGGACGTCAGGTGGTGGTTCAGCGGTGGTCGTCGCCGGTGTGGCGGGGTCGGTCGGCGTGGTGGGCGATGGTGGCGGTGCGGGCTGCGAGGTCGGGGTGGTTGGCCTTGAGGCGGGTGCGGGTCGCCAGGACCCGCTGTTCGCCGGTGGTGCCGGGTGTTCCGGGGTGTACGCGCAGATGGCGACGCCCTGCTGCCCGACGGCTGGCAACGCCCAGCCGGTGGGCGAGACCCGCCCAACCGGAGGCGGCCGACCCGGGCTGCCTGGATCAGTCCGGATTCCTCCCTGCGAGTTGGTCGCGCACTTCAGCAGCAACCGCAGCGCCGCCAAAACCTGGTCCGCACGGACTTTTCCGTCCTGCACGTGCGCTGTGGTCTGCGGGGTCTGGGCGGTACGGACGGCTTCGTCGATGCTCTTCAGCGCTGCCGCGGCGGCGAAGAACGAGGTGGGGTCACGAGGCTCGGGGAGGCAATCATGAAGATCCCCTCCCTCGTCATCGTTTGGATGACACTCTGCTTGTCATCGTTCGGATGACGTGTTACAACGGTGTCAGACGAAGCGCATTGGCAGTTCCTGCCAGACCTGTGGAGGTGTTTTCGCGATGTTGATGCGCACGGACCCGTTCCGCGAACTCGACCGGATCGCCCAGCAGCTGACGGGTGTGACCGGCACCTGGTCCAGGCCCTCGGCGATGCCGATGGACGCCTACCGCGAGGGCGAGGAGTACGTGATCGCCCTCGACCTGCCCGGTGTGGCGAAGGACGCGATCGACATCGACGTCGAGCGGAACATGCTCACCGTCAAGGCCGAGCGCCGCCCGGTCACGAAGGCCGACGACGTGCAGATGGAGCTCTCCGAGCGGCCCCTGGGCGTCTTCTCCCGTCAGCTGGTGCTGGCCGACACCCTCGACACCGAGCGCATCACGGCCGACTACGAAGCAGGGGTGCTGACCCTGCGGATCCCGATCGCCGAGCGCGCCAAGCCCCGCAGGATCACCATCGGCGGCCAGGGCGCGCCCCGGCAGATCAGCGGCTGAGGAGCCGGTCTCCTCGACCGCACCGACGGCGGAGGACGGGCATCGATCTCCCCCCAACTCCCGTCCTCCGCACCACCTCCCTCGCACAACGACGAAGAAGCGGGCAGAAGAGGCAGGGGCGGCCATGCGCTGGGAAGCATTCCTCGACCACGTGCGGGAACGCGGCGAGTACACCACACCCCAGGAAGCCGAGCGGGCCGCGCGCACCGTTCTGGCACTGCTCGGCGCGCATCTGGTGGGCGACGTCCGGGCCGAGCTGGCCGCCCGGCTCCCGGAGACCTTCGCACTGATCCTTCTCAACCCGCTGCGGGCCACCGAGCCCCTCCCCCCGGAGCGGTTCCTGCGGGCGACCGCGGCATGGATCGAGGGAGCCACCGAACAGACCGCGGCCTGGGACGTCGGCGCCGTACTGAGCGTGACCGCCGACGCGGCGGGCGAGGAACTCACCCGCCGCATCCTGCTCCAGCTTCCCCCGGGCTACGACCTCCTCTTCGGCCGACCCGAGCACACCTGAACCCTGAAGCGCGCCCCGCCCACAGAGTCAGCGAGGCGGCCGGCCCCGGTCCGGTCGGTCTTTCCCGCCGACCGGCGACAACCCCTTCACACGAGAAAGGCACCACTTCCCGATGCTTCCGCTGCGTGAACCGGCCTCTGCCCGGCCCGGCATGACGTTTCACCAGATGCTGGAAAGAATCCGCTACGAGGGCGCGTACCCCACCCGCGAGCGGGCCGAGGACGTCACGCGTGCCGTGCTGGGGGCCCTGGGCCGTCAGCTCACCGGCGACGAACGCGTCGACCTCGCGGCCTGCCTGCCCGTAGAGGCCGCACTCGACTTCACCGCCCAGATCCCCAGCCCCCGACCGCTCACCGGCTGGGGCTTCGTCAAGGACCTGGCCGCCCGCACCGGTGCCACTCCCGCGACCGCCCGCTGGGACACCGGAGCCGTCCTCGCCGTCGTCGCCCAGCTGGCCGGCCCCGGCCTCCTGGACCGCATCCTGACCCAGCTCCCGACCGGATACGCGCTGCTGTTCGGCCGCGCCGAACTCACCCAGACCGCCTGACCGTTCCAGGCCGCCACAGGCGCCGACCGCCACCGCGGCCAAGGAACAGCGGGAACGCGGAAGGGCTCCGACGACGTCATCGTCGGAGCCCGGCGCTTCGGGTTTTCGGGCTGGGAAGGCAAGTCAGGCGTCCGTCCCACGATCACGATGGGGGCCGGCGGCGTTGGCGTGTTCTTCGTTGATGCGCCGGGCTTCTTCGAGTTGGTCTTCGAGGATGATGATGCGGCAGGCGGCTTCGACCGGCATGCCCTGGTCGACGAGTTCGCGGGCACGAGCTGCGATCTTCAGCTGGTAGCGGGAGTAGCGGCGGTGGCCGCCCTCCGAGCGCAGGGGCGTGATCAGGCGGGCTTCACCGATCGCCCGCAGAAAGGCAGGCGTGGCGCCGAGCAGTTCGGCCGCCCGCCCCATGGTGTAGGCGGGGTAGTC
>NZ_JBHYWD010000027.1:56013-152287 GCF_042751305.1 Streptomyces hokutonensis | reverse complement strand
ACTGCAGGGGGGACCCTGTGGGAGAGTAGGACGCCGCCGAACAAATATTGCGAAAACCCCTGTACCGTTTATTCGGTACAGGGGTTTTCTGCGTTCAAGGGGTCTTTGAAAGAGGTCTGCTGTGTAAGCAGACCCCCGTACTACAGACGTCCCGCAGCCTTGAGAGCCAGATACACGTCCGCCAATGCCGGTGCGAGGTCGTCCGGTGTCGCGTCGACGATGGTGACGCCATGGCGGCGAAGTTTTTCCGCAGTGCGGTCGCGTTCGGTCTGAGCGCGTGCCGCGGCTGCCGCCTCGTAGACCGCTTCCGTGGTTCCACGGGCCGTAGCCATGTTCGCGATGTGCGGATCTGCCACGGACGCCACCAGAACCGTATGGCGCTGGGTGAGTTGGGCGAGCACGGGAAGCAGGCCCTCTTCGACGGGGGCCGCGTCGAGGCTTGTCAGCAGGACGATCAGGGAGCGGCGGGGTGCCGTGCGGATCGCGGTGGCTGCCAGGCCTCGGGCGTCTGTTTCGACGAGTTCCGGTTCGAGGGTCGCCATCGCGTTGACCAGCGAAGGGAGTACGTCGCGCGCGGTGCGGCCCTGGACAAGGGCGCGGACCCGGCGGTCGTAGGCGAGAAGGTCCACGCGGTCGCCGGCGCGAGAGGCCAGGGCTGCCAGGAGCAGGGCGGCGTCCATGGAGGCGTCGAGGCGGGGGGCGTCGCCGACGCGGCCGGCCGAGGTGCGGCCGGTGTCGAGGACCAGGAGGATGTGGCGGTCGCGTTCCGGGCGCCAGGTGCGTACCGCGACCGTCGTCTGGCGGGCGGTGGCGCGCCAGTCGATGGAGCGGGTGTCGTCGCCGGGGACGTATTCGCGCAGGCTGTCGAACTCCGTTCCTTCGCCGCGGGTCAGCACGCTGGTGCGGCCGTCGAGTTCACGCAGGCGGGCGAGCTTCGACGGGAGGTGCTTGCGGCTGGTGAACGGGGGCAGGACGCGTACTGCCCAGGGGGCCATATGGGTGCCCTGGCGGGTGAGGAGGCCGAGGGGGCCGTAGGAACGGATGGTCACCCGGTCTGCCTGGCGGTCGCCTCGGCGGGTGGGGCGTAGACGGGTGGTGAGGCGGCGGCGTTCGCCGGGCGGGACCGTCAGGCGGTGGCGGGAGGCGGCGAATTCCGTGCCGGGGAGCCAGCTGCTGGGGGGCCAGGCGTCGCGGATGCGGGCTCGGAGCAGGCGGCGGGACGGGTTGGTGACGGTCAAGGTGACGTCGGCGGATTCGCCCAGGCGTACGGATGTGTCGCCGGAGCGGGCGAGGCTCAGGCGGCGCACGGGGGCGGCCAGGGCGAAGTCGCAGGCGCAGGCCACCGCCAGGGGGGCGTTGACCGCCAGGATGCCCGTCCAGCTGGGTTCCCAGATGCCTACGGGGAGGGAGCCCAGGGCTGCGAGGAGGGCGGCGCGGCCGGTGAGGGCCATCAGCGGGGGACCGGGACGTGGGCGAGGATCGCGTTGATGACGGAGTCCGCCGTCACGCCCTCCATCTCGGCCTCGGGGCGCAGCTGTACGCGGTGGCGGAGGGTGGGAAGTGCCAGGGCCTTCACGTCGTCGGGGATGACGTAGTCGCGGCCCGTGAGCCAGGCCCACGCGCGCGAGGTGGCGAGGAGGGCGGTGGCGCCGCGCGGGGACACGCCGAGGGCGAGGGACGGCGATTCGCGGGTGGCGCGGCAGATGTCGACTACGTAGGCGGTGATTTCGGGGGAGATCGTCGTCTTGGCGACCGCCGCGCGGGCTGCTTCGAGGTCGGCCGCGTTCGCTACGGGGCGCAGGCCGGCGGCATGCAGGTCGCGCGGGTTGAAGCCTTCGGCGTGGCGGGTGAGGACGTCGATCTCGTCCTGGCGGGAGGGGAGCGGGATCGTCAGTTTGACGAGGAAGCGGTCGAGTTGGGCCTCGGGGAGGGGGTACGTGCCCTCGTACTCGACGGGGTTCTGCGTCGCGGCGACCAAGAAGGGGTCGGGGAGGGGGCGCGGGGTGCCGTCGACCGTGACCTGGCGTTCCTCCATCGCTTCGAGGAGCGACGACTGGGTCTTCGGCGGGGTGCGGTTGATCTCGTCCGCGAGGAGGAGGTTGGTGAAGACCGGGCCGGGCTGGAAGCGGAACTCGGCGGAGCGGGTGTCGTAGACCAGAGAGCCGGTGACGTCGCTCGGCATCAGGTCAGGGGTGAACTGGATGCGCTTGGTGTCGAGTTCGAGCGCGGACGCGAGAGCGCGGACGAGCAACGTTTTGGCGACTCCGGGGACTCCTTCTAGTAGAACGTGTCCGCGGCAGAGGAGAGCGACGACGAGGCCGGTCACGGCGGGGTCCTGGCCGACCACGGCTTTGGCGATCTCGGCGCGCAGGGATTCGAGGGAGGCTCGGGCGGCGCCCGGATTCCCCGCAGGCCCGGCGTTGTCAGTGGTCGGGTCCATCATGGACGGCGTACCTCTCTTTCGAGGGCGTCGAGTTGGTCGGCGAGTGCGATGAGGGCCGCGTCGTCGCTGGGCGGCGGGCCGAAGAGGAGGGCGTGCAGGGTCTGTCCGTCGCCGTGGAGGTGGGCGGAGAGCGCGGGGAGCAGGGCCTCGGGCGTGTGCGCCTGGGAGACGGGGACGCCTACCAGGGGGGCGAGGCGAGTGCGGGTGGTGGAGCGCAGAGCGGTGGCCGCGCGGTCGCGGGCGTTGGCCTTGCGGTAGAGGCGGGCGCGGCCTTCGACGGTTTCGGAGGCGCGGATCGCCACGGGGAGTCTTTCGGGCACCAGGGGGCCGAGTCGGCGTGCCCGCCACAGGGCGGCCAGGGCTGCGGCGATGAACAGCTGCAGGGTGCCCCAGAGCCAGCCCGAGGGGAGCAGGTCGAAGAAGCTCTGGCTGCCGGAGTCGGTGGCCGAGGTGTCTGACAGCGAGGGGAGGTACCAGACCAGATGGGGGCGGGAGCCGAGGAGTTGGAGGGCGAGCGAGGCGTTGCCCTGCTTGTCGAGACGCTTGTTGAAGAGGATGTCGGGTGCGCCGATGACGACGGTGTCACCGCTCCCGGACGCGTCCGGGAGCCGCAGCAGGGTCGGTCGGCCGTCGCTGGGGTAGCACTCGTCGGCGTCGGTGGCCGTGGTCGTGTACCGGTAGTCGCCGGTTTCGGCGTCTCCCGCGCGCTGGGCGGCGGGCATCGAGCAGTCGGGGGAGAGCGGCGAGTCGAAGCTGGGCCCGGCGTCCACGGTGACCGTGGGGGCAAGCCGGTTCAGGGACGGGGCGCCGGGTGCGACGAGGACCGTACGGCTGCCGGAGTTCGCGAACGTCGCGTGCAGGCCGGTCTGTTGACGCTTGGTCAGCAGGTCCGGGACGGCGACCAGGAGGGTGGTGTCCGGGCCGGCCGCGGCGCGGGCCTGGGCCAGGGTCGAGACCACGCGCGTGGACACGCCCCGGTCGCCGAGGAGTTCGGCGACGGCGCGGCTGCCATAGGGGTCGGCGGAGCGCGGGTCGAGGTCGCCGTGCCGGGCGTCGGAGCGGATCGCGGCGATCGCGACGGCGGCTGCCATGAGGAGCACGAGCGCGAGGACGATACCCCGCGCGCGGGTCCACACCTGGCGGACGGTGGGCGAGGCCGAGGTGGCGGGAAGCGTCGCCTCCGTGGTCATTCGGCGGCCCCCTGGCTGGTCTGGTGGGCCGTGCTGTGGGCGCTGCTCGTGAGGACGGGCCTGGTCCGCTCCAGGACGCGGTCGAGTTCGGCGATGCGGCGGTACGACTGCTCGCTCGCGCCGCGTCCGCCGTACGTCACGTCGTCGAAGTGTCCTGCGGCGGCGCGCAGTTCGTCCGTGTGCGACGGGAGTGCGCGGCCGGCTTCGGCTACCGCCTCGTCGGCGGTGCGGCCGGGGCGGACGTCGAGCAGGGCGCGTTCCTCCAGGGAGCGGACGATGGCCCGCATGCGTTCCTGCACGGCGGGGTTCCAGTGTCCCTGGGCGGCGTGTGCCTCGGCGGCCGAGCGGTGTTCGGCGGCGCTTCGGGGGCGGTCGTCGAACAGGGCGGCGGTGGAGGCGGGTTCGCGGCGCGGGGTGCCGAGGCGCCACCACAGGGCGGCCACGACCGCGAGTACGACCAGGATGACGACGATGAGGCCGAGCGTTCCGCCGGGGGTCGCCTCCGATGCCCTGCTGAACAGTTTGTCGACCCAGCGTGAGATGGCGTCCAGGGCTCGTTGCGCCAGGCTGGGGTCGTTCTCGTGGTACATCTGCTTGGACAGTTCACGCCGGGCCGCCTCCCGCGCGGGGTCGCGCGGGATCGTCACCGGCGGCTCGTCACCCGAGAGGGCCGACGACCGTACGACTGTGCCGTGGGCGCGCAGCAGTGCCCTCGTGGCCGATTCGACAGTGTGCGGCAGCGCCGCGGGCACCGCTGTGAGAACTCCCCCCGCCAGGCTCACCGCATCAGCTCCCCGGGGTGGGGCCGGCGGCGGCGGTGCCGTAGTCCTGGACGCCGGCGGCACGGGCCAGGTCGAGGTCGAGGGCCTCGCGGCGGATGCGCTGGTCGATGTACAGGAGCACGGTGACGCCCGCCGTGATGGGGAACGAGATCATGCGGCCGATCACCGCGCCGAGACCGCTGATGATGAGGAACGTCCAGCCGACGTCACCGGTGCCGTTGACGAGGCCGCTGAGGCCGTCGCCGCTCAGCACTCCGGCGATGAAGGCGAACGGGATCACGAGGATGGACGACAGGATGCTCGCGATGATCTGGGCGAGCAGCTGGATGCCGAAGATCCGCCACCAGGAGCCGCGCACCAGTTTCGCGGAGCGGCTCATCGACCTCACGATGCTCTGCTTCTCCAGCATGAGCGCGGGCGAGGCCAGGGAGAAGCGGATCGCCAGCCAGAGGGTGACGACGCAGCCGGCGAGGCCGCCGATGACGGCGAGCGCGATGCCCCCGTCCTGGGATCCCGTGACGGCCACGATGATGCCGGGCACGGTGGGGATGCCGATCAGGGCGATGGCCATGAGGATCAGCAGGAAGATCAGACCGAACAGCTTGAGCACCTGCGGGCGGGCGTCACGCCAGGCTTCCGTGGCGGTGACCGGCTTGCCGAGGACCGCGCGGCTGGTGACGGCCGTGAGCAGGGCGGTGGCGATCACCGTGCCGATGAGGGCGACCAGGTAGACGACGCCGGTGCTGAGGAAGGCCTCGCTCATCGCGCGGGTGACTTCGGAGGCGCTGGCGTTGGGGTCGTCGAGGGCGTTGGTGCTGGTGAGGTCGCTGAAGGCGAAGCCCTGGACGAGGACGACGATGGTCTGCATGACGACCGCGACAGTGAGCGAGATGCCCAGGACCGTGCGCCAGTAGGTGCGCATGGTGGAGACGGCGCCGTCGAGGATCTCGCCGACGCCGAGCGGGCGGAGCGGGATCACACCGGGCTTGGCCGCGGGCGGCGGACCGCCCCAGCCGGCTCCCCAGCCGGGAACGCCGTAGCCGCCGGGCCCGCCGTATCCCCCGCCTCCGGGGCCCGCCGGACCGCCGGGGTGGCCTGCGCCCCATCCCGGACCGGGCGGTGGGGGCGGTGCCTGGCCCGGGCCCGGAGCGCCGGTGGGCGCGGACCACTGGGCGGGTGGCGGCTGCTCCTTGGACCACTGCGGGCCGGTGCCCGACGGGTCCGTGCCGGGCTGGTCCGCGGGCTGTGCGGAGCCGTCGGTCGGCTCGGCGGGACCGGAGGCGCCGGGCTCGGGCCCGTCGGGCGGGGCGGATCCGGGCGAGGCCCAGCCCGGAGTGTCGTTCATCGTCGCTCCTTCACGGTGCCCGTCCGCGGGCGCGGCGGCAGGTTGGCAGCCATCGTGCCATGGGGTGGTCGACCGGTGACCGGCCGCGGTATGGGCTGGACACCTTCAATTGTCCGCCGGATACGGGGCAGACTGACCGCATGGCTGATCAGTACGCGCAATCCGGCGAGGACGGCCGGCCGACCGAGATACCCGCGATCCGCTGGGACGAGCCCCCCGAGGGGCCCGTACTGGTTCTGCTCGACCAGACGAGACTGCCGGCCGAGGAGGTCGAGCTGGTGTGCACGGACGCCTCCGCGCTGGTGGACGCGATCCGCTCGCTTGCGGTGCGCGGGGCGCCGCTGCTCGGCATCGCGGGGGCGTACGGCGTCGCGCTCGCCGCCGCGCGGGGCTTCGACGTGGACGAGGCCGCGGTGGCGTTGGCGGGCGCCCGGCCGACCGCGGTGAACCTCTCCGTGGGCGTGCGCAGGGCGCAGGCCGCGCACCGGGACGCGGTGGCCAAGGGAGGTGGTCCCGAGCAGGCGGCCGGGGCCGCGCTGGCGGCGGCGCGGCGGTTGCACCGGGAGGATGCCGAGGCCAGCGCACGGATGGCCGCACACGGGCTGGCCCTGCTGGACGAGCTGCTGCCCGGCGGCGGGCACCGGATTCTGACCCACTGCAACACCGGTGCGCTGGTGTCGGGCGGTGAGGGCACGGCCTTCGCGGTGGCGCTCGCGGCGCACCGGGACGGGCGGCTGCGGCGGCTCTGGGTGGACGAAACGCGTCCGTTGCTGCAAGGTGCTCGCCTGACGGCTTATGAGGCGGCGCGCAACGGTATGGCGTACACCTTGCTCACGGACAACGCAGCGGGCTCCTTGTTCGCGGCCGGGGAGGTGGATGCGGTGCTGATCGGGGCTGACCGGATCGCCGCCGACGGTTCGGTGGCGAACAAGGTGGGGAGCTATCCGCTCGCCGTGCTCGCCCGGTACCACCATGTGCCGTTCATCGTGGTGGCGCCGGTGACGACGGTGGATATGGACACGCCGGACGGGGCGTCCATCGAGGTGGAGCAGCGCCCCGGATTCGAAGTGACGGAGATCACGTCACCCCAAGTGACGGTGTCGGGAGCGGGAGGCGGGATTCCGGTGGCACCCCTGGGGACCCAGGCGTACAACCCGGCGTTCGACGTGACGCCTCCCGAGCTGGTGACGGCGATCGTCACCGAAGAAGGCGCTGTTTCGCCTGTGACGGCGGAGGCGCTGGCAGAGCTGTGTGACAGGTCACGACAGGTAACGATTTAGTTAATGGGATGATGTCGTTTATGAAGGGACGAGTCCTTGTCGTCGATGACGACACCGCACTGGCCGAGATGCTCGGCATTGTGTTGCGTGGTGAAGGTTTTGAGCCGTCTTTCGTAGCCGACGGCGACAAGGCGCTGGCCGCTTTCCGTGAGAGCAAGCCCGACCTGGTGCTCCTGGACCTGATGCTGCCCGGACGGGACGGTATCGAGGTGTGCCGCCTGATCAGGGCGGAGTCCGGGGTGCCGATCGTGATGCTCACGGCGAAGAGCGACACCGTCGATGTCGTGGTGGGCCTGGAGTCCGGCGCCGACGACTACATCGTTAAGCCGTTCAAGCCGAAGGAGCTGGTCGCCCGGATCCGGGCGCGGCTGCGGAGGTCCGAGGAGCCGGCGCCCGAGCAGCTCGCCATAGGCGATCTGGTCATCGACGTCGCAGGTCACTCCGTGAAGCGGGACGGGCAGTCGATCGCGCTGACGCCGCTGGAGTTCGACCTGCTGGTCGCGCTGGCCCGTAAACCGTGGCAGGTGTTCACACGTGAGGTGCTCCTGGAGCAGGTCTGGGGCTACCGCCATGCGGCGGACACCCGTCTGGTCAACGTGCATGTCCAGCGGCTGCGTTCCAAGGTCGAGAAGGACCCGGAGCGGCCGGAGATCGTGGTGACCGTCCGCGGCGTCGGTTACAAGGCTGGACCGAGCTGACATGTCCAGGGACAGTGCCGCTTCGGCACCCGGGGGGACCGGGGCCCGCGCGGGGCGGCCTGTCGGCCGGACGGCGGCGGGCTCCCGCTGGGCACGCCTGCTGGAGGGCGGGCTGCTGCAGGGCGGGGTCCAGGGCAGTCCGGTCCTCCGCCTGTTCATGCGCTGGGTGCGCCGGCCGCTGCTGCCGGTCATGCGGCTGTGGCGGCGCAACATCCAGCTCAAGGTCGTCGTCACCACCCTGCTGATGTCGATGGGCGTCGTCCTGCTGCTGGGCTTCGTCGTCATCGGCCAGGTGCGCAACGGCCTGCTGGACGCCAAGGTGAAGGCCTCGCAGAGCCAGGCCACGGGTGGGTTCGCCGTGGCCAAGCAGCGCGCCGACGAGGCGGCCAGCGGGACCGCGGACGACGGCTCCGCGACCGACGGCAACTCCTCGCAGAACGTCATCTCATGGATGAGTGACCTGGTGTCGTCGCTGTCCAGTGGCGGTCAGGGTGCCTTCGACGTGGTGACGCTGCCGGCGGGCGCGGACAGCGGTGGCGGACGCAGTCCGCGTGGTTCCGGGTACGTCGACCCGTCCGCGAGCGTCCCCGAGGACCTGCGCGCGCGGATCAACGGCAGTACGGCGGCGGCCCAGAGCTACACCCGGATCATCTACAGCAACGGCAAGGAGTCCCAGCCCGCGCTGGTCGTCGGCAAGCAGGTCAACGACCCGAACAACAACCCGTACCAGCTGTACTACCTCTTCCCGCTCACCCAGGAGGAGAAGTCGCTCAGTCTGGTCAAGGGGACGCTGGCGACGGCCGGGCTCTTCGTCGTCGTACTCCTCGGGGCCATCGCCTGGCTCGTGGTGCGGCAGGTCGTCACGCCGGTGCGGATGGCCGCCGGAATCGCCGAGCGGCTGTCCGCAGGGCGCCTCCAGGAGCGGATGAAGGTCACCGGTGAGGACGACATCGCGCGGCTCGGCGAGGCCTTCAACAAGATGGCGCAGAACCTCCAGCTGAAGATCCAGCAGCTGGAGGACCTGTCGCGGATGCAGCGCCGGTTCGTGTCCGACGTGTCGCACGAACTGCGGACGCCGCTGACGACCGTACGCATGGCGGCCGATGTCATCCATGACGCGCGCGTGGACTTCGATCCGATGACCGCGCGGTCGGCCGAACTGCTCGCCGACCAGCTGGACCGGTTCGAGACGCTGCTCGCCGACCTGCTGGAGATCAGCCGCTTCGACGCGGGAGCGGCGGCCCTGGAGGCCGAGGCGATAGACCTCAGGGAGGTCGTACGGCGGGTCATCAGCGGGGCCGCGCCGCTCGCCGAGCGCAAGGGCACGCAGATACGCGTCGTCGGCGACCAGCAGCCCGTGGTCGCCGAGGCCGATGCCCGGCGGGTGGAGCGGGTGCTGCGCAATCTCGTCGTCAACGCCGTGGAGCACGGCGAGGGCAAGGACGTCATAGTCAAGCTCGCCACGGCGGGCGGGGCGGTCGCCATCGCGGTGCGCGACTACGGGGTGGGGCTCAAGCCAGGCGAGGCGACCCGCGTGTTCAGCCGCTTCTGGCGGGCGGACCCGGCACGCGCGCGTACCACTGGTGGTACGGGTCTGGGGCTGTCCATCGCCCTGGAGGACGCCCGGCTGCACGGCGGCTGGCTGCAGGCGTGGGGTGAGCCGGGCGGCGGTTCGCAGTTCCGGCTGACGCTGCCGAGGACCGCCGACGAACCGCTGCGGGGCTCGCCGATACCCCTGGAGCCCAAGGACTCACGCCGTAATCGTGGACTCAATGACGCCGGTCTGCCGAGCGGGGGCGGCGACAAGCGCGCGACGGTCCCGGTGCAGCCGATGGGCGACCAGGGACCGCCGATACCCGCGCGGACCCCGATCGCCCCGAGGCTGACCGCCACGACCGCGACAGCGGACCCGACGGCGCTGCCCGGCAACGGCGCGCGTGTGGTGCCCCGGCCGACCGGCGGCACACGGCGCCAGGAGGACCGGCCGACCGCGGACGCGTCGCGGAGCGACACCGCGCGCGGTACGGACCCGGGCGTCGTCCCGGATGAATCGAACAAGCAGGGGGAGGCATCTCGTGGGCGCTGACCGCGAGGGGGGCGCCCGGCGAAAGCCGGCACGCGCGGCGGCGTACGCCGTGTGTGGCGTCGTAGTGCTGGCGGGATGTGCCTCGATGCCGGACAGCGGGGACCTCCGGGGTGTCGAGTCGACGCCGCGGCAGGACACCCAGGTGCGGGTCTTCGCGATGCCCCCCCGGGAGGACGCGACGCAGGCGGAGATCGTGCAGGGCTTCCTGGAGGCGCTGACCAGCGACGATCCGAACTACAAGACGGCACGCCTGTACCTGACCGCCAAGGCGGCGCGGAGCTGGCAGCCGGAGGCGTCCACCACAGTGCTCGCCGACGGGCCGAGCACGGAGGTCGTCCATCCCCCGGGCGGCCGGGAGGACAGCGACGCCTTCACGTACGCACTGAGCGGTGACCGGGTCGCCACGGTGGACTCGCAGCAGGCGTACGCGCCGGCGGACGGGCGGTACAGCCAGCGGGTGCACCTGGTGAAGGACGCGAAGAGCGGGCAGTGGCGCATCGACGGGCTGCCCCAGGGTGTCGTCATGGGCAGCTCGGACTTCCAGCGCAACTACATGTCGGTCAACAAGTACTACTTCGCGTCGAACACGACGGCCGGGACGACCTCGCAGCCGGTCGCCGTGGCGGACCCCGTGTTCGTACGGCGGCGGGTGGACCCGATGACACAGATGGTGCGGTCGCTCCTCGACGGGCCCACCAGCTGGCTCGGGCCCGTTGTCAGGTCGAGCTTCCCCACTGGGACGGCCCTGCGCAAGGGGGTGACCTCGCTGACTCCCGACGACCAGAACAAGCTGACGGTCCCGTTGAACCAGAAGGCATCGCGGGTGGGGCTGGCCCGGTGCAACGAGATGGCGACCCAGATCCTCTACACGCTGCAGACCATTACCCCCACGGTGGACGAGGTCGAGCTGCAGGCCGCCAACGGCGCACAGTTGTGCGTGTACTCCGAGAACAGCGCGGAGTCCCTCGTGACACGCGGCCCCGTGAACCACCCCGTGTACCTGTACTTCCTCGACGACAAGCACCGGGTGGTGCGGATACCCGGTGGCAGCAGGGGCACGCACACCGAGGCGGTGCCGGGTCCGCTGGGCGAGGGCACCAAGCCGCTGGAGTCGGTGGCGGTGTCGCGCGACGAGGAGAGAGCGGCCGGGGTCAGTCTCGACGGGAAGTCGCTCTACGTCGGATCGATGGTCTCGGGCGCGTCGCTCGGGGACCCCGTGCTGACCAGCCAGGGCAAGACGGCGGACGACCGGCTGACGGCTCCCAGCTGGGATGTGCAGGGCGACCTGTGGGTGGCCGACCGGGATCCGAAGAACCCCCGGCTGCTCCTGCTGCAGAGTGGCGCAGGCCAGCCGATCGCGGTCGACACCCTGGGGCTGGACGGCCGGATCGAGTCGGTTCGGGTGGCGGCCGACGGGGTGCGGATCGCGCTCGTCGTGGAGAAGGACGGCAAGCGGTCCCTGCAGATCGGGCGGATCCAGCGGAGCGGCGCGACCGGGGAGCAGCCGGTGGTCTCGGTCCTCGAACTGCGGTCCGCGACCCCGGACCTGGAGGAGATCACGGCCATGTCGTGGGCCGGGGACAGCCGGCTCGTGGTGGTCGGGCGCGCGAAGGGCGGCGTGCAGCAGATGCGGTACGTCCAGGTCGACGGCTCCACTCCGGAAGGCCCGGCACCCACGGCGCTGACCGGCGTGAAGGAGATCGCCGCGTCCGAGGACGAGAAGCTGCCGTTGGTGGCCTTCTCGGAGGACGGGATCGTACGGCTGCCCACCGGTGCGCAGTGGCAGAAGGTGGTCAAGGCGGGGTCGGCGCCGGTTTACCCGGGGTGAGGGCGATCGTTGGTCCAACTGGGTTGATGTGCTTGCCAGTTGACCTGGGGTGAAGCAGTGAGGAGCGGCCGTTTCCGGTCGGGCTGAGGCTCGGCGGGAGACGGCCGTTCGCGCGTTCCGGGCGGAGTGGCACTCGTGTGGGGGACGGCTGTCGGCGGTTGCGCGGAGTTGTCCACAGACAGGCGGCCGCCGGTTGTCCACAGGGGTGGCCGGTCGGCGAGGGCCTTGGCACAGTGGTGGCCATGCGGGGCTGGTGGCGGGACCTCACGGATCTGGTGCTGCCGGCCGAGTGCGGAGGCTGCGGGACGCCTCGCACGGTGCTCTGCCCAGAGTGCCGTGCCGCCCTGAGCGGGGCCGTACCGAGCCGGGTGCGACCGGTGCCCGAGCCGTCCGGGCTGCCGGCGACGTATGCGGCGGCTCCCTATGCGGACGAGGTGCGCGCGATGCTCCTCGCCCACAAGGAACGGGGCTCACTGGCCCTCGCGGGGCCACTGGGCGCGGCTCTCGCGGGCGCTGTGCGGGCGGGGCTCCGGGAGTGCCGGGTGCGGGGTCGTGGTGCGGTGACGCGGCAGGACGGGGGGTTGGCGGGGCAGCGCGGGAGTTCGGCCGGGTGGGGTGGAGGCGCGGCAGGGTTGGACGGGGACTGGGTGCCGGGACTGGGTGAGCTGAGGGAGGAGGGGGATCAGGGCGGCGAAGGCGAACGGGGCGACTGGGCCGAGGGCTCGGCAGCGGAGGCGCGGCAGGCGCTCGCGGGAGCACGGCGAGCGCACCCGGGGCGACAGGGGCCGGTCGTAGGCGACGCTCCGTTCCGGGGGAGCGGTGCCGAGACACCGGTGTTGCTGGTACCCGTGCCCTCCGCGCGCGGCGTGGTGCGTGCTCGTGGGCATGACCCGGCGCGGCGGATCGCCCTCGCGGCGGCGGGGGAGTTGCGGCGGAGCGGGACGCCGGCTCGGGTGGTGGCCGTGCTGCGGCAGCGGCGGTGGGTGGCCGACCAGTCGGGGCTCAACTCCCGGCAGCGGCTGGACAATCTCGCCGGCGCCCTGGAGGTGGTCGCGGGTGGTGCCCGGTTGCTGGTCGGCGGTCCGGTCGTGCTCGTGGACGACCTGATGACGACGGGGGCCTCGTTGCGGGAGGCGGCGCGTGCCGTGCGTACGGCGATCACCTGCGATGGGCCGGAAGGGGCAGTTGGAGCGACTAGGGCTGTGTACGCGGGTGTGTCCCGGGAAGGCAGAGGGGAACAGATGCAGACAGCAAAGGAGAAGGCGAGACAGATGGCACTCAGTGCACGGGGAATCGTGGGTGTGAACAGCCCCGGTGACCTGATCTGCGCAGCCGTGATCGCGGCGTCGCCAGATTCCTTCGAAATAAACTGGAACTGACTGCAAACTTGCGTCGTTGCAGGTAACGACAGGACCAATTCACCTGAACGGAGGTACGCGGCAGTAGAGGGTGACGACATCCGTCCGGGCGAGATATGTTCGGTTGTGAGAGAAAGGCGCAGGCCGCACCTCTCCTATCCGAATGCCGTGCTGCGGGTTTTCTGCAATCACCGTGGCCATGGGGTGGAGATCTTGCCCATGGGGGAGGAGGAGGTGGAAGTCACCGAGTCCGAGGTTCCGGGGTGACCGGAGCCTGGTGCAAAAGGGAGACGCTCCGCAGCGAAGCGGAGTGATCCGGGAACGGAGTTCTGCGTGGACATCGTCGTCAAGGGCCGCAAGACCGAGGTGCCCGAGCGGTTCCGCAAGCACGTGGCCGAGAAGCTGAAGCTGGAGAAGATCCAGAAGCTCGACGGCAAGGTGATCAGCCTCGACGTCGAGGTGTCCAAGGAGCCCAACCCCCGACAGGCCGACCGTTGCGACCGGGTGGAGATCACGCTCCGCTCCCGCGGTCCGGTGATCCGGGCGGAGGCATCGGCCAACGATCCGTACGCTGCGCTCGACCTCGCGGCGGAGAAGCTGGATGCCCGGCTGCGCAAGCAGCACGACAAGCGTCACACGCGCCGCGGCGCCCGTCGGCTCACGGCCGCCGAGGTCCCCGACCACGTCCCGGGCGCGGCGACGCTCAACGGCAACGGCCACGCCGCCCCCGACGAGCAGTCGGACGGTGTGCCCACCAAGAAGATCGGCTCGCTGGAAGTGAAGGGCGAAGGCCCTCTCATCGTCCGCGAGAAGACCCACGTCGCCTCTCCGATGTCTCTCGACCAGGCCCTCTACGAGATGGAACTGGTCGGACACGACTTCTACCTGTTCGTCGACTCCGAGACCAAGGAGCCGAGTGTCGTCTACCGGCGGCACGCCTACGACTACGGCGTCATCCACCTCAGCACGGACCCGATGGTCACCCAGGCGCAACCGCCCGCGGCGGGCGGCACGTTGGGCGGCTGACCCACCCGGCGACAGCTGAGCCGGTGCCCCTGGAGCGTGTGTGCGCCCCCAGGGGCACCGGTGTGCGACCACTTCGCGCCCCGCTCCGTGACCGCACTGTCGTCCGGGCATGGAATCATGGCCGCACAGGGCCCAACCGGTGGGCCGCTGCCTTGGGTTGGCGATGGCGCAGGACCACAGGCCACAGCCTTCAGGGGGAGGAACGATGGCGGACAGCTTCGGACCGATGCATGTCGAGGATGCCGATGGCGTCGTCGCCATGGGCCCGGAAGCGGGCTCGACACGCAAGGAGCCGATCAGAGTCCTTGTCGTGGACGACCACGCCCTCTTCCGCCGCGGCCTGGAGATCGTGCTGGCGGCCGAGGAGGACATCCAGGTCGTCGGCGAGGCGGGCGACGGCGCCGAGGCGGTGGACAAGGCCGCGGACCTGCTGCCGGACATCGTGCTGATGGACGTACGGATGCCGAAGCGGGGCGGGATCGAGGCGTGCACCTCCATCAAGGAGGTGGCACCCAGCGCGAAGATCATCATGCTGACGATCAGCGACGAAGAGGCCGATCTCTACGATGCGATCAAGGCGGGCGCGACGGGATATCTCCTCAAGGAGATCTCGACCGACGAGGTGGCCACCGCCATTCGCGCCGTGGCCGACGGACAGTCGCAGATCAGCCCCTCCATGGCGTCGAAGCTGCTCACCGAGTTCAAGTCGATGATCCAGCGCACCGACGAGCGCCGACTGGTGCCCGCGCCGCGGCTCACCGACCGTGAGCTGGAGGTTCTCAAACTCGTCGCCACCGGTATGAACAACCGCGATATCGCCAAGCAGTTGTTCATCTCCGAGAACACCGTGAAGAACCATGTGCGCAACATCCTGGAGAAGCTGCAGCTGCACTCCAGGATGGAGGCCGTCGTCTACGCGATGCGGGAGAAGATCCTCGAAATCCGGTGACAGATCCGGTGACGCTCAGGCCAGCAGGCGCGTGAGTTCACCGGTGAGGGGTGCGCGGAGTTCGGGGGCGTCGACCCGCTCCACGCGTACGTCCGTGCAGTCCACCCAGCTCGCGGCCTCGACCAGGGCCTGCGCCACGGACGGCACGGCCTTCGCGCCGTCAAGGGTGACCTGCTTGGCCACCAGGGTGCGGCCCTCCCGCGCCGGGTCGACGCGGCCGACCAACTGGCCGCCGGCGAGGACCGGCATCGCGAAGTAGCCGTGGATCCGCTTCGGTTTGGGGACGTAGGCCTCGAGGCGGTGGGTGAAGCCGAAGATCCGCTCCGTGCGCGCCCTCTCCCAGATCAGGGAGTCGAACGGGGACAGGAGTGTGGTGCGGTGCCGACCGCGCGGGGCCGTCTCCAGGGCGGCCGGGTCGGCCCAGGCCGGCTTGCCCCAGCCCTCCACCGTGACCGGGACCAGGCCAGAGTCGGCGATCACCGCGTCGACCTGCTCGCCCTTGAGGCGGTGGTAGTCGGCGATGTCCGCGCGCGTGCCGACGCCCAGTGACTGGCCCGCCAGCCGGACCAGACGACGTAGGCACTCGGTGTCATCCAGCTCGTCGTGCAGCAGCGGCTCCGGGATCGCGCGCTCGGCGAGGTCGTACACCCGCTTCCAGCCGCGGCGCTCCACGCACACCACCTCGCCGTACATGAGCGCGCGCTCCACGGCGACCTTGGCGCCGGACCAGTCCCACCACTCGCTGGTGCGCTTGGCGCCGCCCAACTCCGTTGAGGTGAGGGGGCCTTCGGTGCGGAGCTGCTTGATGACCTGGTCGTAGGTGCCGTCCGGGAGGTCGTGGTTCCAGTGCGGCCGGCCGCGGTAGGCGCGGCGGCGGAACGCGAAGTGGGGCCACTCCTCGACGGGGAGGATGCAGGCCGCGTGGGACCAGTACTCGAAGGCGTGCGTCTGGGTCCAGTACGCGTCCTCGACCGTCTTGCGGGGGACGGCGCCGAGGCGGGCGTACGGGATGAGTTCGTGGGAGCGGGCGAGGACCGAGATGGTGTCGAGCTGGACCGCGCCGAGGTGGCGGAGCACGCCGCGCACGCCCGCGCGGCGGTCGGGGGCGCCGAGGAAACCCTGTGCGCGCAGGGCGATGCGGCGGGCGTCGGCTGCCGACAGGTCGGTCGTGGGGCGCGGGGCACTCGTCATGTCTCTGCACGATAGAGGGTGCCACTGACAACGTGGGCTGAGCTGGGGATTCGCCTCGCTACGGCTGGGCGGGCAGGTACGGCGCGGTCGAGGGCAGGCCCAGGTCCGACGGGAGCAGGGAGGCGACCCAGCAGTCCCGTCGTACGCCCTTGTTGTTGATCGCGGAGCGGAGTGTGCCCTCGATGGTGAAACCGGCGTGCTCGGCGACCGCACGGGAGCCCTTGTTGCCGACCTCCGCGCGCCATTCCACGCGGTCGATCGACAGCCGGGTGAAGGCCCAGCGGGAGACGGCGACGGTGGCCTCCGTGATGTAGCCGTTGCCGCGGTACTCCTTCGTGGCCCAGAAGCCGACCTCGCCGACGCCCAGGGAGCGCATCGTGATGCCGAGCATGCCGACGAGGTCCCCTTCGGGGAGAAAGACACCGAAGGTGAACATCGAGCAGTTCGCCCACCCCTCGGGGACCAGCTGTTCGGTGAAACTCCGCGCGTGTTCCAGGAGATAGGGCGAGGGGATCGTCGTCCAGCGCTGGATCTCGGGGTCCTGGGCCGCGGAATACACGACATCGGTGTCCTGCGGGCCGACACTGCGCAGGAGGAGGCGGTCGGTGGTGAGGGTGACGGGTTCCATCGGCCGATTCTGCTCGGGGACGCACAAGGACGCCATGCTTTTGCGCTGCGTGAGCGGGCGATCACATTTCGCGCAATTCCTCGGAACGACGCGGCACCATCGGCGACTCCCGGCCGTTGTCCCCTTTGAAGCGTTTTTGAAGTAGTGGACGGTCGGCGTCCCCGGCAGGCTCCCGGCGTGGCGGGGTCCTCGCATACGATGGCCGTTGCTCAGCCATGTCATTGGAAACCGACCGTCCCAGGCCCGACCGGCAAGGAGACCAACCCCCGTGTCCGTCCTCTCGAAGATCATGCGTGCAGGCGAAGGCAAGATCCTGCGCAAGCTGCACCGCATCGCGGACCAGGTCAACTCCATCGAAGAGGACTTCGTCGACCTCTCCGACGCCGAGCTGAAGGCCCTCACCGAGGAGTACAAGCAGCGCTACGCCGATGGTGAGACCCTGGACGACCTGCTGCCCGAGGCGTTCGCCACCGTGCGCGAGGCCGCCAAGCGCGTCCTCGGCCAGCGTCACTACGACGTGCAGATGATGGGCGGCGCCGCGCTGCACCTCGGCTACGTCGCGGAGATGAAGACCGGCGAGGGCAAGACCCTGGTCGGCACCCTGCCCGCGTATCTGAACGCCCTCTCCGGGGACGGCGTCCACCTCATCACGGTCAACGACTACCTGGCCGAGCGCGACTCCGAGATGATGGGGCGCGTCCACAAGTTCCTGGGCCTCGAGGTCGGCTGCATCCTCGCCAACATGACCCCGGCCCAGCGCCGCGAGCAGTACGCGTGCGACATCACCTACGGCACGAACAACGAGTTCGGCTTCGACTACCTGCGCGACAACATGGCGTGGTCGAAGGACGAACTGGTGCAGCGCGGCCACAACTTCGCGATCGTCGACGAGGTCGACTCGATCCTCATCGACGAGGCCCGTACGCCGCTGATCATCTCCGGCCCGGCCGACCAGGCCACCAAGTGGTACGGCGACTTCGCCAAGCTGGTCACCCGCCTGAAGAAGGGCGAGGCCGGCAACCCGCTCAAGGGCCTGGAGGAGACGGGCGACTACGACGTCGACGAGAAGAAGCGCACGGTCGCCATCCACGAGGGCGGCGTCTCCAAGGTCGAGGACTGGCTGGGCATCGACAACCTCTACGAGTCGGTCAACACCCCGCTGGTGGGCTACCTGAACAACGCCATCAAGGCCAAGGAGCTCTTCAAGAAGGACAAGGACTACGTCGTCATCGACGGCGAGGTCATGATCGTCGACGAGCACACCGGCCGTATCCTCGCCGGCCGCCGTTACAACGAGGGCATGCACCAGGCGATCGAGGCGAAGGAAGGGGTGGACATCAAGGACGAGAACCAGACGCTCGCCACGATCACCCTCCAGAACTTCTTCCGCCTCTACAGCAAGCTCTCCGGTATGACCGGTACGGCGATGACCGAGGCCGCCGAGTTCCACCAGATCTACAAGCTCGGCGTCGTCCCGATCCCGACCAACCGGCCGATGGTCCGCAAGGACCAGTCCGACCTGATCTACCGCACCGAGGTCGCGAAGTTCGAGGCGGTCGTCGACGACATCGCCGAGAAGCACGAGAAGGGCCAGCCGATCCTCGTCGGTACGACGTCGGTCGAGAAGTCCGAGTACCTCTCGCAGCAGCTCGCCAAGCGCGGCATCCAGCACGAGGTGCTGAACGCCAAGCAGCACGACCGTGAGGCGCCGATCATCGCCCAGGCCGGCCGCAAGGGTGCCGTGACGGTCGCCACCAACATGGCCGGCCGCGGTACGGACATCAAGCTCGGCGGCAACCCCGACGACCTCGCGGAGGCGGAGCTGCGCCAGCGCGGCCTCGACCCCGAGGAGCACATCGAGGAGTGGGCCCAGGCCCTGCCCGCCGCCCTGGAGAACGCGGAGCAGGCGGTCAAGGACGAGTTCGAGGAGGTCAAGGACCTCGGCGGCCTCTACGTCCTCGGCACGGAGCGGCACGAGTCGCGTCGTATCGACAACCAGCTGCGCGGTCGCTCCGGCCGTCAGGGCGACCCGGGCGAGTCCCGCTTCTACCTCTCCCTCGGCGACGACCTGATGCGGCTGTTCAAGGCCCAGATGGTCGAGCGCGTGATGTCCATGGCGAACGTCCCGGACGACGTGCCGATCGAGAACAAGATGGTCACCCGCGCGATCGCGTCCGCCCAGTCGCAGGTCGAGCAGCAGAACTTCGAGACCCGCAAGAACGTCCTCAAGTACGACGAGGTCCTCAACCGGCAGCGCGAGGTCATCTACGGCGAGCGCCGCCGCGTCCTGGAGGGCGAGGACCTTCAGGACCAGGTCGTGCACTTCATGGACGACACGATCGACGCGTACATCACCGCGGAGACCACCGAGGGCTTCCCGGAGGACTGGGACCTCGACCGGCTGTGGGGCGCGTTCAAGCAGCTCTACCCGGTGAAGGTCACCGTGGAGGAGCTGGAGGAGGCGGCCGGGGACCGGGCCGGTCTGACCGCCGAGTTCATCTCCGAGTCCATCAAGGACGACATCCACGAGCAGTACTCGGGCCGCGAGGAGCAGCTCGGCTCCGAGATCATGCGTGAGCTGGAGCGCCGGGTCGTGCTGTCGGTCCTGGACCGCAAGTGGCGCGAGCACCTCTACGAGATGGACTACCTCCAGGAGGGCATCGGCCTGCGCGCGATGGCCCAGAAGGACCCCCTGGTCGAGTACCAGCGCGAGGGCTTCGACATGTTCACCGCCATGATGGACGGCATCAAGGAGGAGTCCGTCGGCTACCTGTTCAACCTGGAGGTCCAGGTCGAGCAGCAGGTCGAGGAAGTCCCCGTGGAGGACGACAAGCCGTCGCTCGACAAGGAGGACACGGTGCCCGCGCAGGCGAGCGCCCGTCCCGAGATCCGCGCCAAGGGGCTCGACGCACCGCAGCGGCCGGACCGGCTGCACTTCTCCGCGCCCAGCGTGGACGGCGAGGGCGGCATCGTCGAGGGCGACTTCACCAGCGACGACGAGCCGGTGCGCTCCGAGGCGGACGGCCTCACGCGCGCGGAGCGCCGCAAGCAGGGGCGCCGGGGCAGCCGTCGCAAGAAGTGACGGTCGCTTCGCGCGGACGGGCGGCGAGGCGTGACAGGTGCCCCTGAGTAAGGGGCTGAGCCTGTCGGGACCGCTCCTCCTGGCGAGACCTTGAAGGGCCGGGCATCGTGAAGGTGCCCGGCCCTTCGGCGTGCGTACGTGCCGGGCGGGTGTGGTGCAGGAGCGCGGCGGGTGCGACCGGCCAGGCGGGCGGCCGCCTTCCCCTCGGCCCCGGGCCGCCGTCCGCTGCCGCAAACCCGGCCCGCCGTCACCCCCTCCTCAGTCGTCGTCCGAGGTGTGCGGAGCGCGCGGTCCGCCCAGTTCCACCGCCGTGCAGCGCCAGCGCAGGTCCGCGCCCCGTTCCAGCCGGAAGGCCATCGCCCGCACCTGGTCACCGGCGCTGATCCGGGCGAAGGCCTCCACGGCGCCGGGGCGGGCGACGTAGTAGCCGATGTCGCGGACCACCGGACGGGTGCCCCGGGTGGCACGCAGGGGGCCGTGTTCGGCGAGCCGGATCAGCTCGTCGTAGGCGCGGCCGGCGGTGTGCCGGAGCATCCAGTGGACGGGCCGCTGGCCGCTCAGCACGGCGAGGAGACGGTCGGCGAAGAGATCGGTGGGGCGAGGCTGCGGAACGCGGCTCGGTGCGGCCTGGGCGGGCACGGTGCGGGTTACGGCCCGGCCCGCGGCGGGAGTCGGCGCGGCAGGGGCGGTGCCGCGACCTGGCGCCGGCGCGAGAGCGGTCGGGGCCGAGCCCTGGCCGGACGGGACCGTGGGGGTCGTACGAGCCGCGCCCTGGCCCGACGCGGCTGCGGGCGACGTGCGGGCCGCGCCCCGGCCTGCCGAGCCCGCCGCCGACGTACGAGGGCTACGGCCCCGGGCGGCCGGTGGGCGGCCGTCCCCGGGGGTCGTACGCGCCGCGCCCCGGCCCCCCGTCGCGGACGAGGAGGTCGCGCGGGCCGCCGCGGTCGCGTCGTAGGCCGCCTCGATTCCGGGCGTGGCGAGAAGCGAGTCCCCGACCGCGTCCGACGCGATCGGCACGGCCTCGCCGGTCGTCGTACGGGACGTGCCCCCGCCCTGTCCGCGCGGTGAGGCCGTGCCCGGGCGGCGTGGGTCGCGGCGGGTCGGGGGGCGGGTCGGGGTGTGCTGGGCGGTCCTGGTCATGACCTTGTGCATGAGGGTCCCCGTGTCGTCGGCCCGGGATGTACCGGGAAGTAACTTGCTGGTTGGGGATCTTGTACGGGGCCGGAGGTGAGGACGGCAAGGACGTGGTGGGGCGCGTCGAAGGGGCCGGATTGTTCACTTATCCGAGTGATTGGTAGGCCTCAAAGCCCATCAGCGCAGGGGTGCCCCGGGTGAATTTCCGGCGTGGGGTGGACGCCTCCAGTGGTGCGGGTGGGGACTCGATGGGGGACGCGCGCACGTATCCTGGAGGCCCTCCCGGAGGCATCGCACCGTCCTCCGCGAGGCACTCTCCGACTACGAAAGCGGCCAGCCATGCGCGTCTACGTCCCCCTGACCCTCCCCGGTCTCGCCGAGGCGTACAAGACGGGTGAGCTGGGGACGGGACCCTTCGTCGCGTACGCCGTCACGCCGGCGCTGCGCGAGTGGTATCTCTCCGACGACATCGAGGAGTTGGAGTACGCGGCGCTGAACCGGGCGGCCCTGGCCTCGCTGCGGCTGCTGGCCGCCGACACGGACGCGCCGCGGCGGCGGGTCGTGGTCGCCGTCGACGTGCCCGACGGCGCGGCGCACGCCGACCCCGACCGCGGACTCGACCCGGCGGCGCTCGGCGAGGTGCGGGTGAGCGGAACCGTGGCGCTGGCCAAGGTGGCGGCCGTGCACGTGGATCTGGGTGACGCGGAGAACGACGTGAGCGCCGCCGCCGACGCGCTCGCGGCGGCGGATCGCGGGGACGACGACGCGCAGTTCGTCGTGGACGGGGCCGAGGACCACGAGCTGCTCTGGTACGCGACGCAGGAGATCCCGAACCTCGTCGGGCTGGCCGACTGAGCCTGCTGTACGGCGGCGGCGGCGGTCGGCCCGGCTGGATATGGCCGTGACCTGGGATTCTCTTGATTGTCAGTGGCGGCGGGTACGTTTTTGGCATGGGGATGCAAGCAAACGCGCACATCGTCTGGGACTGGAACGGCACGCTGTTCCACGACAATGACGCGATCATCGGGGCGACGAACGCGGCGTTCGCCGAGCTGGGGCTCAAGGCGATCACGATGGAGGAGTACCGGACGCTGTACTGCGTGCCGGTGCCGAAGTTCTACGAGCGGCTGCTGGGGCGGCTGCCCACCGACGCCGAGTGGGAGGTCATGGACGACACCTTCCACCGTTACTACGCCGAGCACCGGGTCGTCTGCGGGCTGACCGAGGGCGCGGCGGACCTGCTCGCGGGCTGGCGGACGGCGGGGCGCAGTCAGTCGATCCTGAGCATGTACGTCCATGACGAACTCGTCCCGCTGGTGCGGGAGTTCGGGATAGAACCGCACTTCATACGGGTCGACGGGCGCACCGGGCCCTCCGGCGGCAGCAAGGCCGAACACATGGTGCGGCACCTCGAGGCGCTGACCGACGTGGACCCCGCGCGCACCGTGGTGATCGGCGACGCGGCCGACGACGCGGTGGCCGCCCTGCACGTGGGCGCGCGGGCCGTGCTGTACACCGGCGGTTCGCACAGCCGGGCCAGCCTCGAAGTGGTCGGCGTGCCGGTGGTGGACTCGCTGGCGGAGGCCGTCGCGGAGGCGGAGCGGCTGGCGGCGTAAGGCGACTTCTCGGCGCGGTGCCGCAAGAGCCGCCCCGCCCCGAGCTCAGGTCACCGGCGCCTTCGCCCGCAGCACCGTGAGGAACTCCCGCATCCAGCTGGAGTGATCCGGCCAGGCGCGGGCGGAGACCAGCGTGCCGTCGACGACGGTCTCGGCGTCCTGGAAGGTCGCGCCGGCGGACTGCATGTCGAGTTCGAGGGCGGGGTAGGCCGTGACGCGCCGGCCGCGCAGGCCGTCGATCGCGGCGGTGAGCAGGGGGCCGTGGCAGATCTGGGCCACGGGCTTGTCCGTGTCGAAGAAGGACTTGAGGATCTTGCGGAGTTCGGGATCGTTGCGGAGGTACTCGGGGGCCCGGCCGCCGGGGATGACGAGGGCCGCGTACTGGCCGGGATCGACCTCGGAGAAGGCGAGATCGGCGGGCCAGGTGTAGCCGGCCTTCTCGGTGTACGTGTCGAAGCCGGGTTCGATGTCGTGGACGACGAAGCGGAGCTGCTTGCGTTCGGGGGCCGCGATGTGGACCTCGTAGCCCTCCTCGCGCAGGCGCTGGTAGGGGTAGAGGACCTCCAGCGACTCCGCTGCGTCGCCGGTGACGATGAGGATCTTCGCTGTCATGTCGGTGCGCTCCTCTGTGGCCTTGGACGCCGTCCTGACACGCGTCCGCGTCGGGCGTCATGGGCAACGTGCCGCGCGCCGGGGTCTTTGCCAAGAGGCCCCGCTGCCCAAGCGTCGTCACCGTCCCGACTGCCCGTGAATACGACGATTTCACTCTCTACGCCCCTGTGCATAACGTCAAAGTTCCACCCTCTGTTTTGTACACAACCGGCTCATGACGAGCCCCCGGTGAGGAGCGATAGCCTTGTGGCGTGATCAGCGCGATATTTCGCGGGGGCATCGTCGCCCCTGCTCCGCGCCCGGCGACCACGGACGACATCCGTGACCGGGCGGCGGTCGCTGGTCCCAGGGTCTGTTCGACAGGCCTTCGCGGGCGGGACGGAGCTCCAAGGGCTCCCAGGACGCCGTGCACACCCCGGGTACCGACGCGACAGAGATCAGCGTCACACCCTTCGGGCGTGCCGAAAATGGCTGATAACCCACCGCTCATCTCACCTTGCGGCATAGCGTCGGAGCAGACCGGACACCCCGGGCCGTGGCGTCGAGCCGCAGGGGAAGACATCGAACTTCCTTCTACGTCACGCAACGGCGCGCGACAGGAGCCAGAGGACAATGCAGACCAAGCTGGACGAAGCCAAGGCCGAGCTGCTCGAACGGGCTGCCCGGGTAGCTGAGAACAGCCCGGTCGGGGGGCACCTACCGACCGGGAAGACGGACGAGGGCACCCCGGACCGGGACACCGTGCTCGCGTTCCTCCAGCGCTACTACCTGCACACCGCCCCGGAGGACCTCGCCGACCGCGACCCGGTCGACGTCTTCGGCGCCGCCTACTCCCACTACCGGCTGGCCGAGACCCGACCCCAGGGCACGGCCAACGTACGGGTGCACACCCCGACGGTCGAGGAGAACGGCTGGACGTGCAGCCACACAGTCGTCGAGGTCGTCACCGACGACATGCCCTTCCTCGTCGACTCCGTGACCAACGAACTGACCCGCCAGAGCCGCGGCATCCACGTCGTGATCCACCCGCAGGTCGTCGTCCGCCGCGACCTCACCGGCAAGCTCATCGAGGTGCTCACCACCCCGCCCACCGGCGAGCTGCCGCACGACACGCACACCGAGTCCTGGATCCACGTCCAGATCGACCGCGAGACCGACCGCGCCGACCTGAAGCAGATCACCGCCGACCTGCTGCGCGTCCTGTCCGACGTCCGTGAGGCCGTCGAGGACTGGGAGAAGATGCGGGACCTGGCGCTGCGGATGGCCGATGAGCTGCCCGCCGAGCCGACCGCCTCCGACCTGCCCTCCAGCGAGGTCGGCGAGGCCCGTGAGCTGCTGCGCTGGCTGGCCGCCGACCACTTCACCTTCCTCGGCTACCGCGAGTACCAACTCCGCGAGGACGACTCCCTCGCCGCGGTTCCCGGCACCGGCCTCGGCATCCTGCGCTCCGACCCGCTCCACGCCGGCGAGGACCACCACCCGGTGAGCCCGTCCTTCGAGCGGCTCCCGGCCGACGCGCGCGCCAAGGCCCGCGAGCACAAGCTCCTCGTCCTGACGAAGGCCAACAGCCGTTCCACGGTGCACCGGCCGTCGTATCTCGACTACGTGGGTGTGAAGAAGTTCGACGAGAACGGCGAGGTCGTCGGCGAGCGCCGCTTCCTGGGTCTGTTCTCCTCCGCCGCCTACACCGAGTCCGTCCGCCGGGTTCCCGTGATCCGGCGCACCGTCGACGAGGTGCTGGAGGGCGCCGGCTTCTCGCCCAACAGCCACGACGGGCGCGACCTGCTGCAGATCCTGGAGACGTACCCGCGCGACGAGCTGTTCCAGACCCCGGTCGACGAACTCCGCTCGATCGTCACGTCCGTGCTCTACCTCCAGGAACGCCGGCGCCTGCGTCTGTACCTCCGCCAGGACGAGTACGGCCGCTACTACTCGGCCCTCGTCTACCTCCCGCGCGACCGCTACACGACGGGCGTCCGCCTGCGAATCATCGACATCCTCAAAGAGGAACTCGACGGCACCAGCGTCGACTTCACCGCGTGGAACACGGAGTCGATCCTCTCCCGGCTGCACTTCGTGGTCCGCGTCCCGCAGGGCACCGAACTGCCCGAGTTGTCCGACGCCGACAAGGACCGCATCGAAGCCCGCCTGGTCGAGGCCGCCCGCTCCTGGGCCGACGGTTTCGGCGAGGCGCTGAACGCCGAGTGCGGCGAGGAGCGCGCGGCCGAACTCATCCGCCGCTACGGCACCGCCTTCCCCGAGGGCTACAAGGCGGACCACACCCCGCGCGCCGCCGTCGCCGACCTGGTCCACCTGGAACAGCTCACCGAGGAGAAGGCCTTCGCGCTCAGCCTCTACGAGCCGGTGGGCGCCGCTCCCGACGAGCGCCGCTTCAAGATCTACCGCAAGGGAGAGTCGGTCTCCCTCTCCGCCGTGCTGCCGGTCCTCAGCCGTCTCGGCGTCGAGGTCGTCGACGAGCGGCCGTACGAACTGCGCTGCTCGGACCGTACGACGGCGTGGATCTACGACTTCGGGCTGCGGATGCCCAAGTCGCAGAACGGCAACGGGGACTACCTCGGTGACGACGGGCGCGAGCGGTTCCAGGAGGCGTTCGCCGCGACCTGGACCGGGCAGGCGGAGAACGACGGGTTCAACGCGCTGGTGCTGAGCGCCGGGATCGACTGGCGGCAGGCGATGGTGCTGCGGGCGTACGCCAAGTACCTGCGGCAGGCCGGTTCGACCTTCAGCCAGGACTACATGGAGGACACCCTCCGCAACAACGTCCACACCACCCGGCTGCTTGTCTCCCTGTTCGAGGCGCGGATGTCGCCGGACCGGCAGCGCGCCGGGCGCGAGATCGTCGACGCTCTCCTCGAAGAGGTCGACGCGGCCCTCGACCAGGTGGCGAGCCTCGACGAGGACCGCATCCTGCGGTCCTTCCTGACCGTCATCAAGGCGACCCTGCGCACCAACTTCTTCCAGGAGGCACGCGGCGGGCACGCGCACGCGTACGTCTCGATGAAGTTCGACCCGCAGGCCATCCCGGACCTGCCCGCGCCGCGGCCGGCGTACGAGATCTGGGTGTACTCGCCGCGCGTCGAGGGCGTGCACCTGCGCTTCGGCAAGGTCGCGCGCGGTGGGCTGCGCTGGTCGGACCGGCGCGAGGACTTCCGTACGGAGATCCTCGGCCTGGTCAAGGCGCAGATGGTGAAGAACACGGTCATCGTGCCGGTCGGCGCCAAGGGCGGGTTCGTCGCCAAGCAGCTGCCGGACCCGAGCGTGGACCGGGACGCGTGGCTGGCCGAGGGCATCGCCAGCTACAAGATGTTCATCTCGGCGCTGCTCGACATCACCGACAACCTGGTGGCCGGCGAGGTCGTCCCCCCGGCGGACGTGGTCCGGCACGACGAGGACGACACCTACCTGGTGGTCGCCGCCGACAAGGGCACCGCGACCTTCTCGGACATCGCCAACGGGGTCGCCGAGAGCTACAACTTCTGGCTCGGTGACGCCTTCGCCTCCGGCGGCAGCGCCGGCTACGACCACAAGAAGATGGGCATCACCGCGCGCGGTGCCTGGGAGTCCGTCAAGCGGCACTTCCGGGAGCTGGGCGTCGACACGCAGACCGAGGACTTCACGGTCGTCGGCGTCGGCGACATGTCCGGTGACGTGTTCGGCAACGGCATGCTGCTCAGCGAGCACATCCGCCTGGTCGCCGCCTTCGACCACCGGCACATCTTCCTCGACCCGACCCCGGACGCGGCCGTCTCGTACGCCGAGCGGCGCCGCATGTTCGAGCTTCCGCGCTCCAGCTGGGCCGACTACAACACCGACCTGCTGTCGCCCGGCGGCGGGGTCTTCCCGCGCACCGCGAAGGCGATCCCGGTCAACGCCCACGTCCGCGAGGCCCTCGGCATCGAGGACAAGGTCGCCAAGATGACGCCGGCCGACCTGATGAAGGCGATCCTCAAGTCGCAGGTCGACCTCTTGTGGAACGGCGGCATCGGGACGTACGTCAAGGCGAGCACCGAGTCCCACGCGGACGTCGGCGACAAGGCCAACGACGCGATCCGGGTCGACGGCGCCGACCTGCGCGTCAAGGTCGTCGGCGAGGGCGGCAACCTGGGCCTGACCCAGCTCGGCCGGATCGAGTTCGCCCAGCAGGGCGGCAAGATCAACACCGATGCCATCGACAACAGCGCGGGCGTGGACACCTCCGACCACGAGGTGAACATCAAGATCCTGCTCAACGGCCTGGTCACCGACGGCGACATGACCGTCAAGCAGCGCAACAAGATCCTCGCCGAGATGACCGACGAGGTCGGGGCGCTCGTTCTGCGCAACAACTACGCGCAGAACACCGCGATCGCCAACGCGCTCGCCCAGTCCAAGGACATGCTCCACGCCCAGCAGCGCTTCATGCGCACCCTGGTCCGCGAGGGCCACCTCGACCGGGCCCTGGAGTTCCTCCCCACCGACCGCCAGATCCGTGAACGCCTCGCCCAGGGACAGGGGCTGACTGGCCCCGAGACGGCCGTCCTGCTGGCGTACACGAAGATCACGGTCTCGGACGAGCTGCTGCACACCACGCTGCCCGACGACCCCTACCTGCGCACCCTGCTGCACGCCTACTTCCCGACCGCGCTGCGCGAGAAGTTCGCCGAGCAGATCGACACCCACGCGCTGCACCGCGAGATCGTCACCACGGTCCTCGTCAACGACACGGTCAACACCGGCGGCACCAGCTTCCTGCACCGCCTCCGCGAGGAGACCGGAGCATCCCTGGAGGAGATCGTCCGGGCGCAGACCGCGGCCCGCGCGATCTTCCACGCCGCCGAGGTGTGGGACGGCGTCGAGGCCCTCGACAACACCGTCGAGGCGCCCGTCCAGACCCGGATCCGGCTGCACTCGCGCCGACTGTGCGAGCGCGGCACCCGCTGGCTGCTCAACAACCGGCCGCAGCCGCTCCAGCTCGCCGAGACCGTCGAGTTCTTCGGCGAGCGCGTCGAGCAGGTCTGGTCCCAGCTGCCCAAGCTGCTGCGCGGCGCGGACCTGGCCTGGTACCAGGAGATCTACGACGAGCTGACCGGCGCCGGCGTCCCCGCCGAACTCGCCACGCGCGTGGCCGGCTTCTCCTCCGCCTTCCCGGCGCTCGACATCGTCTCGGTGGCCGACCGCACCGGCAAGGACCCGATGGACGTGGCCGAGGTCTACTACGACCTCGCCGACCGCCTCCACATCACCCAGCTCATGGACCGCATCATCGAGCTGCCCCGCGCGGACCGCTGGCAGTCCATGGCCCGCGCCTCCATCCGCGAGGACCTGTACGCGGCCCACGCTGCCCTCACCGCCGACATCCTCACGGCGGGCAACGGCACCTCGACCCCCGAGCAGCGCTTCGCCGAGTGGGAGAAGAAGAACGCCGCGATCCTCGGCCGCGCCCGCACCACCCTGGACGAGATCCAGGGCTCGGAGATGTTCGACCTCGCCAACCTGTCGGTGGCGATGCGGACGATGCGCACCCTGCTGAGGACGCACTCGTAGTACGTACGACCGTCTCGTCGTAGTCCCTGCGACGGGACACAGGCGCCCCGGGCCGCAATGGCCTGGGGCGCCTTTTCATGGGGTGTCTTAGGGGTAATCAGGGGGAGCGCTTACTCAGCCCGGCTAAGCCTGGTGGTGTGACTCTCAACCTCACCGAGGAACGTACGACCACCGCCCCCGTACGGCCGGTGCGGAAGGTCGTCCTGGAAGTCGTGAAATTCGGGATCGTCGGCGGCAGCGGCGTTCTCGTCAACTTCGCGGTCTTCAACGCCCTGCTGCACGGCCTGCGCTGGCCCGCGATGCTCGCGACCGTCCTGGCCAGCTGCGTCGCCATGGGCGCCAACTACCTCGGCTTCCGCTACTACACCTACCGCGACCGCGAAGCCCCCGGCTCCCGCCGCATCGCCCTGTTCTTCGCCTTCAGCGGTATCGGCGTCCTCATGGAGAGCGGACTCTTCTACGTCGGCTACCACGGGCTGGGCCTCCACGGTCCACTCGAGGTGAACGTCGTGAAGGCCCTGTCGATCGTGCTCGCGTCCGCGTTCCGCTTCCTGGTCTACCGCACCTGGGTGTTCCAGGACGAGGACGACTAGGCGGCCTTCTCCTTGGGCTTGTCGGCGCCGCCCGTGAAGGCCTCGTAGGCCTCCAGGACCTCTTCGGTCGGCCCGTCCATCCGCAGCTCGCCGCGCTCCAGCCACAGCACGCGGTCGCAGGTGTCGCGGATCGACTTGTTGTTGTGGCTGACCAGGAAGACCGTGCCCGCGTGCTGCCGCAGCTCGCGGATCCGCTCCTCCGAACGCCGCTGGAACGACCGGTCACCGGTGGCCAGCGCCTCGTCGATCAGCAGGACGTCGTGGTCCTTGGCGGCGGCGATGGAGAACCGCAGCCGGGCGCCCATACCGGAGGAGTACGTCCGCATGGGGAGGGTGATGAAGTCGCCCTTCTCGTTGATCCCGGAGAAGTCGACGATGCCCTGGTAGCGCTCCTTGACCTGCTCGCGGGACATGCCCATGGCCAGGCCGCCGAGATAGACGTTGCGCTCGCCGGTCAGGTCGCCCATCAGCGCCGCGTTGACGCCGAGGAGGGAGGGCTGGCCGTGGGTGTAGATACGGCCGTTCTCGACCGGGAGCAGGCCGGCGACCGCCTTGAGCAGGGTCGACTTGCCGGAGCCGTTGGTGCCGATCAGGCCGATCGCCTCGCCCTTGTAGGCGACGAAGGACACCTTCTTGACCGCGTGCACCTTGCGCACGCCCGCCGCCTTCTCGGCCTTCTCGCGGCGCAGCATGCGGTTGAGGGCGGCGGTCGCGGAGCCGCGTCCGGCGCCGGTTCCGTTGACCCGGTAGATGATGTCGACGCCGTCGCAGACGACGGTGGGGATGGTGCTGTCGGCGGCCACGGGGGTCCGCTCGGTGTGGTACTCGATGGTCTGCTCAGCCACGGCCGTACGTCTCCTCAGCCTTCCAGAAGTAGATGAAGCCGCCGACGCCGGCCAGCAGCGCCCAGCCCGTCGCCGCCGCCCACACGTGCGGGGGGAGCTGGCTTGCGTGGAAGCTGTCGATCAGCGCGTAGCGCATGAGGTCGATGTAGACGGCCGCCGGGTTGGTCTCCAGGGCGACCGTCACCACGTGCGGGAGGCTGTCCTTCTTGGTCAGCTTGTCGATGCTCCACATGACACCGGACAGGTACATCCAGGTGCGCAGGATGAACGGCATCAGCTGGGCGATGTCCGGGGTCTTCGCGCCCATCCGCGCCATGATCATCGAGACGCCCGCGTTGAACGTGAACTGCAGGAACAGTGCGGGGATCACGAGCAGCCAGGAGATGCTGACCGGCACGCCGAAGCAGATCAGGATGACGAAGAGGGCCGCCATCGAGAACAGCAGCTGCTGGAGCTGCTGCAACGCGAACGAGATCGGCAGCGCGGCCCGCGGGAAGTGCAGGGCCCGGACCAGGCCGAGGTTGCCGGAGATCGCGCGGGTGCCCGCCATGATCGAGCTCTGGGTGAACGTCCAGATGAACACGCCCGTCACCAGGAACGGGATGTAGTCCGGGACGCCGCGCTTGGTGCCCAGGAGCACACCGAAGATGAAGTAGTACACCGCCGCGTTCAACAGCGGCGTCAACACCTGCCAGATCTGACCCAGCTTCGCCTGGCTGTACTGCGCGGTCAGCTTGGCGGTGGCGAACGCGGTGATGAAGTGGCGTCGCTCCCACAGCTGCCGGACGTACGCGGGCAGGGAGGGGCGGGCGCCACTGACCGTGAGGCCATGGCGTGCGGCGAGCGCCGCGAGGTCTTCTTCGTCGGCCGGGGCCGGCGAATGGGGCGGTGTGTGGAGGACCTGGCTCACATCCGCTGCTTTCGCTCGGGGGGAGTGGAATGCGTGCGTCCGGCTGCGGTGTCCCGTCGCCCGGCGTTTCCTTACGCTTCTCTTTACGTTCTCTTACGTCGGGACGGGACCGTATCGTCGCAACGTGAGCGTAGGCCGTTTCGGCGTCGGAACGCAACCGTTTCGTCGTCACGGATGTGATCGGGTCGTTAGGTGCGCTGGGTTTGCGCCGGGACGGGCCTGTTGCGTCGGTACGTGCCGGGCGGGACGGGTCCGTTTCGTCGCGACGCGCCCCACCCGCGTCGGAACGCAACCGTTTCGTCGCAACGCCCCTATGCTTGAGCTATGACGACGAACGCCGACGAGCCCACAACACGTCAGCGCCGCCGAACCCCCGCCGGGGCGGCCGTACTCCGCGAGGATGTGACCGAAGCCATTCGCGCGGCGGTCTTCGAGGAGTTGGCGGCGGTCGGGTATGCCCGGATGTCGATCGAGGGGATCGCGCGCCGCGCCGGGGTGGGCAAGACGGCGGTGTACCGCCGCTGGCGTTCGAAGCTGCACCTGGTGCTCGACGTCGTGTCGGCGATCGCGGTGATGGGACTGCCGACGCCGGACACCGGTTCCCTGGAGGGCGACCTCCGGATGCTGTACGAGGTGACGTCACGGGCCCTGCGCCACCCGGTGGCCTCACAGATCATCCCGGATCTCCAGGCCGAGGCGGCCCGGAATCCCGAGATTGCCGACGCGATGCAGAAGGCGTTGCGCGAGGGCCAGGAGGGCGTCGCCAGCAAGATCCTCACGGCGGCGGAACGCCGTGGCGAGATCGGCCCCGGCATGGACGAGGACCTGGCCCTCGACCTCATCTCCGGCCCCCTGTACTGGCGCGCCGTGGTGATCCGCAGCCCGAAGCTGCCGAAGGGCTACCTGGGGGCCCTGGCCCGGGCCACTACGGAGGGGCTGAAGGCGCTGTAGGGCTCGGCCGCACCCCCGGCACACCGCCCCGGCGAGTCACCCTCCCCGCCGGTCCAACCGCCGCGCCAGTCCCCCGAGTTCGGCCGCCCGCAGCACCCGCCCGCCGAACCCCGGCAACGGTACGTGCAGGGCCGCGCTCCACTGCTCAGGGATCGCCGCGCTCCCGTACACCGCTCCGGCGAGCCCGCCCGTCACGGCGGCGACGGTGTCCGTGTCGCCGCCGAGGTCGATCGCGGCGCGCAGGGCCTCCTCGTAGGAGGACGTGGTGCGTACGGCCCAGAGGGCGGAGCCGAGGCAGGGCCAGACGGCGCCGTTGAACTCCGTCGCCAGGTCGGGGTGCCAGCCGCGCGAGAGGACGACGGCGTACCGCTCCCGGTGGTCGGGGTGGACGTGGCCGAGGGTCTCGTCGACGGCGTCGAGCGGGTCGCCGCCGTGCAGTGCGACGCGCATCAACTCGTGGAGGACGGCGGTGCCTTCCCAGGCCGCGCGGTCTCCGTGGGTGAGGGCGGAGATGCTGCGGGCGGCGTCCATTGTGGCGTCACGGCCCTCGCGCGCGAAGTACACCGACGAGGGCGCGGCGCGCATCAACGCGCCGTTCCCGGCGCCCCGTTGGCTGGTCTGGAAGTGCAGCGCGGCGGCCAGGTCCCAGGGGTCGCCGCTGCTCAGCACGGCCTCGGTTTGCAGGCCGATGTCCTTCGGGCCGGCGGCTGCCCAGCGCTGGAACCGCCCGAACATGTCCGGGAGCCGGAGCCCGTCGCACTCCAGCAGCGACTCCGCGACGAGTACGGCCATCTGCGTGTCGTCGGTTGCCTCGCCCGGGTCCCAGCCCCCGCCGCCGCACATCTCACCGCCGTCGCCGGGTGCCGGAAACCGGGCGGAGAAGGCGCCCTCGGGTCCGAACTCGAAGGGCGCGCCCAGCGCGTCGCCCACGGCGGAGCCGAGGACGGCGCCCACCGCGCGCTCCGCCCTGGAGGAACCGTCCATCAGCTCCGCGCCGCCCCCGGATGCAGCCGTACCCACCCCTCCCACGCCGACGTGATCATGTCCTGGACGTCGTGTTTGGCCTTCCAGCCGAGTTCGGTGGTGATGCGGTCGGCGGAGGCGACGACGCGGGCCGGGTCGCCGGGGCGGCGGGGGTGGACGGTCGGGGGGCGGTCGTAGCCGGTGATCGCGTTGATGCGGTCGATCATCTCGCGGACCGAAACGCCTTCACCGCGGCCGATGTTGAGGGTGAGGGAGCGGCCGGGGGAGGCCTGGAGGGCGCGGGCCGCGGCGACGTGGGCCTCGGCCAGGTCGACGACGTGGATGTAGTCGCGGACGCAGGTGCCGTCCGGGGTGGCGTAGTCGTCGCCGAAGATGCGCGGGGGCGCGTCCTCGGTCAGCTTCTCGAAGACCATGGGGACGAGGTTGGAGACGCCCGTGTCCGAGAGCTCGGGGCTCGCGGCGCCGGCCACGTTGAAGTAGCGCAGGGAGGCCGTGGACAGGCCGGTCGCGCGGCCCGTGGCGCGGACCAGCCACTCACCGGCGAGCTTCGTCTCGCCGTACGGCGACATGGGCACGCACGGCGTCTCCTCGGTGACCAGCTCCACGTCCGGCATGCCGTAGACGGCCGCCGAGGACGAGAACACGAAGGACGGGACGCCGGCCGTGGTCACCGCCTCCAGGAGGACGCGCAGGCCCTCGACGTTCTCCCTGTAGTAATGCAGCGGCCGGTCGACCGACTCGCCGACCTGCTTCTTCGCCGCGAGGTGGACGACTCCGGTGACGTCCTGGTCGGCGAGGGTGCGGGCCACGAGTTCCGCGTCCAGGACCGAACCCTGCACCAGGGGCACGCCGTCGGGAACGCGCGCGGCGATGCCGGTGGACAGGTCGTCGTAGACGACGGTCTGTTCGCCCGCCTCGGTCATCGCCCTCACGACGTGTGCCCCGATGTAGCCGGCTCCGCCGGTGATCAGCCAGGTCATGTGCGGCAGTCCCCTCCGTCACTCGATCACTGGAGGCGCGTCCCTCACGCTCCCCGGGCCTCAGTCAATCAGGCGCCGGAGTGTGCCGCGGTCAACTGCTGGGACTCCCCGTGCGGACCGGCGGGCCGCACGCGCGCGTGCGCGGTCGCCGGAACCGCCCTCGACGACCGCCACAGCCGGACGAAGGAGAGGACGGCCGCGGCGGCCAGCAGACCGTTGCGTACGACCATCAGCGCGCAGCCCGTCCACGTGCTGTGGATGACGTCGCCGTACAGGGCGGGGAACTCCACGGAGCTGATCGCGGTCGCCGCCACGATCAGCGCGGCCACCGGGCGCTGCACGGTGTGCCGGGAGGTCAGGCAGACGGCGGCCAGGCCGAGCAGCCAGATCATGTACTGGGGGCTGATCACCCGGCTGGTCACGGTGAACAGCAGGACGGCGCTGAGCGCGGCGTCGTAGGGGGTCGCGTCGGTCCAGCGGCGGGCCCGGATCCGCCACAGCAGCAGGAACCCGAAGGCGACCGCCGTGAGCGCGAGGGAGGCGTCGGCGACGGCGGCGACGTGCGGTCCCGTGAACTCCATCGCGCCGTACTGGTAGCGCGCCCGGCCCGGCCAGCCGGCGTGGGTCGCCAGGCCGAGCATCGTGCCGCCCAGTGACTCGATCTGTACGCCTCTGCCGCCCTGTTGGCGCAAGAAGGCGAAAGGATTGTTGAACAAGGCTACGAGCATCACGAGCGACAAGACCCCCGCTCCCGCCGCCCACGACCACACCGACCGCGTCGCCCGCCCCCTCGGCACCCCCAGCAGCACCAGCGCCGGCCACACCTTCACCAGCGCGCCGAGCGCCGCGAACGCGCCGCACGCGCGCGTGGAGCGCGACAACGTCAACAGGGAGATGACGGCGAACGCCGTGACCTGCACGTCGTAGCGGACGAGCGGCATGTCCAGTAGGAGGGGGAGGCAGGCGATCCAGTAGGCGGCGCCGCGCAGGCTGTGGCCGGGGCGGGTGCCCGCGCGGGCCAGGGCCGCGGTGATCAGCGCGTCGGCGGCGAGGGTGAAGGCGACGAACGCCTGGAAGTACGTCAGGTCCGGCAGCAGCGCCGGGGCCAGCAGGATCGGTCCTGCCCCCGGCGGGTACTGCCACAGGTGGTCGTTGGCCGGGAACGCGCCCTGCGACAGGACCCCGTACCAGTGGTGGTAGAGGCGCCACACCTCCCGGGCGACCGCGCCCCGGCCGAGCAGGGGCAGGCCGTTGTACGCGAGGAGGAGCAGCATTCCGGCGCGGGTGGCGAGCCAGGCGAGCGTGAGGGCAAGGAGGCGGTGTCTGCGGACGGCGTTCATCACAGCGGATCGTAAGCCGGGTGAATGCCGCATGAATGCTAATACACCGTCAATCGTTGGTAAGAGCCCGCTTACAGTACAAAATCGGCCACGTGGACAGCCAAGGTGAGGGTGAGTACGGACCCGGGCGACGGACGCGTGCGGAGGTCGTGGCCGTCGTCGTGCCGGTGGCCGTCATGCTCGCGCTGGGGCTGTGGGGGCTCGACCGCGGCGGGATGTGGGGCGACGAGGGCGTCACGTTCCTGGTGGGACGGCGCACGGTGCCGCAGATCTGGCACCTGCTGCACGGCGTCGACGCGGTGCACGGCCTGTACTACCTGCTCATGCACGCCGTCCTCGCCGTCCACCCCGGCGAGGTGACCCTCCGCCTGCCGTCGGTGTGCGGTGCGGCGGCGACGGCGGCCCTGGTCGCGGCCCTCGGCGTACGGCTGGCCCGCCCCCGGGTCGGCCTCTGGGCCGGCCTGCTCTACGCGATCACCCCCCTGACCGGCCACTACGCACAGGAGGGCCGGTCGTACGCGATCGTCGCGGCCGGAGTCGCCGGGGCGACGCTGCTCCTCGTGCGGGCGTTGGAAGGGCGGCCCTGGTGGCCTTACGGCGCTGTCCTCGCCGTGACCTTTCTGCTGCACGAGTTCGCCGTACTGGTGCTCTGCGCGCACGCGTTGACGCTGCTGGCGGCGCGGGTGCCCAGGCCGGTGTGGGCCGGCTGGGGGCGTGCGGCCGGCGTGGCGGTGGGGATCCTGCTGCCGTTGGCGTGGGTGTCCCAGCGGCAGTCGGCGCAGGTGGCGTGGCTGCGGGTGCCGGACCGGGACACGGCCGAGCGGCTGGCCCGCGGCTTCCTCGCCGTCACCCCGACCGGAGTCGTCTTCTGGACCTCGGTCCTGCTGATCCTGCTGGGACTCGGCGCGGGACGGCTCGCGTCGGTCGCGCTGCCGCTGCTGGTGGTGCCGCCGGTGATTCTGCTGACGGTCTCGCAGTTCCGGCCGCTGTTCCACGAGCGGTATGTGCTGTACGCGCTGACGGGGGCGCCGTTGCTGGTGGCGGCGGGGGCGGACTGGCTGGTGGGGATGGTGGGGCGGCTGTGGCTGGACGGCCACCGTCGGCCGAGTGGACGTCACACGGACATCGCGCGGGTCGTGGCCGGAGCCGAACACCGCCCCCGGTTGGTCGGCGCACTGGCCGCGAGCGGTCATCACCCCGTAGCCGCAACCCGCCCGCCGCTGACCGGAACTGACCGCACGACCGGAGCCGCGAGCCCCCCGTCGCGCCCCCCGAAACGGCCTGCCCGCACACATCTCGTCACCCTCGCCGGCGTCCTCGCTCTGGCCGTCCCCTTCCTCCACGGCCTCCCCGCCTACCGAAACGACCGCCTGGCGGCCCACCGCCCCGAGAACCTCGCCCAGGTCTCCGCGCTGGCCGGCCGTGAGCTGCGCCCCGGGGACCCCGTCCTCTTCCTGCCGTCGTTCTGGCGGGTGACGGAGTTGGCGTATCCGGGGCCGTTCGCCGGGGTGCGGGACCTGGCGCTGGCCGAGTCGGGGGCGAGGACCGGGACGCTGAGCGGGCGCGAGGTGGCGCCGGCGGAGCTGGAGGCCAGGCTCGCCGGTGTGGACCGGGTGTGGATCGTCGCGCAGTCGAATCTGCTGCCGTCCCGCTGGGTGCCGGGCGACCCGGTCGACCGGGTCAAACTCGGCGTCGTGGACGGGGAGTTCGCGCGTCGGAGGCAGTACGTGAGCGGACGCGTGAAGCTGGCCCTCTACATCCGCCGGACGCCCCCGCAGGACATGGTCACGCCTGCTCCAGCGCTGCCGAGTCCAGCGCCCCGGTGAGTTCGTCGAGCTGTGCCCGCAGTGCGCGGATCTCGTCGATGTCGAAGCCGGTCGCGCCGAGGATGCGGCGCGGCACGTCGAGGGCGCGTTCGCGCAGGGCGAGGCCCTCGTCGGTGAGCCGTACCTCCACCGAGCGTTCGTCGCGGGCGCTGCGCTCACGCCGTACCAGACCGGCCGTCTCCAGCCGCTTGAGCAGCGGGGAAAGCGTGCCGGAGTCGAGCCGCAGGTGTTCGCCGAGCTTCTTGACGGGCAGCTCGCCGTGCTCCCACAGCACCAGCATCACCAGGTACTGCGGGTAGGTGAGCCCGAGATCCTTGAGGAGCACGCGGTAGACGCCGCCGAAGGCGCGTGACGCGGCGTTCAGGGAGAAGCAGATCTGCTGGTCCAGGCGGAGCCAGTCGCTGGTGGGGGTGTCGGCGGGAGTGGTGGTCATGGTTCAAGGATAGCGCTAGCGGGCCATTTAGTTGTGTGCAATTGAATTGTGTGCTCTACTTGTCGCCGTGAGGCGGTCCGGACACCCGGACCGGTCACCCCCACCAAGACTTCCGAGAGGGATGGTTTCCAATGGACGCGATCTACACCGCCGTAGCCACCGCCACCCACGGCCGTGACGGCCGCGCGGTCAGCAACGACGGCAAGATCGACCTTCAGCTCGGCATTCCGGTCGAAATGGGCGGCAACGGCCAGGGCACCAACCCTGAGCAGCTGTTCGCCGCCGGTTACGCCGCCTGTTTCGGCAGCGCCCTCGGCCTCGTCGGCAGGCAGGCGAAGGTCGACGTCACCGACGCGGCCGTGACCGCCGAGGTCGGCATAGGCAAGCAGGGCGAGGGCTTCGGCCTCAAGGTGACGCTGCGCGTCGAGCTCCCCGACACCGTGGACGAGGCGACCGGCCGCAAGCTCGTCGAGACCGCCCACCAGGTCTGCCCCTACTCGAACGCCACCCGCGGCAACATCGAGGTCGACCTCGTCATCGAGTAGTCACATCGAATACGACGCTTCTATGACTACGGCCCCGGCGACGAGTGCTGATCACCTCGTCGCCGGGGCCGTCCGCGTCACCGCACCGGCTGAGCCTGCTCCCCGAGCCCCTGCGCCTGCACCGGCACCGCGACGACCGCCTTCCCCCGCACCACGCTCTCCAGCAGCAACGGCACCCCCACCACCGGCAACAGCCACACCAGCACGATCAGCCGCCCGCCCCACACACTGATGTCCGGATGCGCGGCCTGCGTCAGAATCCCGGTGAACGCGGCCCCGATGACGAACACCCCGAACACCGGCCGCCGCAGCGCGCCCCACACCCCGGCGCCGAGCGCCGCCGCGAGCACCGGCTGCCACAGCTGCTGCCGGGTCCACTCCAGCCAGAAGTTGGCTTCCAGGTGCAGGAATTCGGGGTACAGCCGGGCGCGGTCGGGCCGCGCGTAGTGATCGGTCAGCAGATCCTGGAGGCTGTCGGTCTGCGACGGGTAGTGCAGAAGTCCCGCCAACAGCAGAGTTCCTACGGCCGCCGCCCCGCCGAGCCCCGCGACCACCGCCCACGCCCGCCACCGCTGTCGCTGCCGTACGGCGGCCAGCGCGCCCGCACCGGCCAGGCACAGCCCGAGGAACAGGGCCTGCGAGTGCTTGACCGTGAAGAGCAGGAGCAACGAGCCGCCGACCAGGGCGAGTCCGGCGCGCGTACGGCGGCCCGTCGACACCAGCGCACAGCCCCACACCGCCGCCAGAGTCAGGGCCATCATCAGACCCTCGGTCATCGGGCGCATCGCGGTCGTCCCGCACGGCAGGACGTAGTAGAGGGCCTGCCCGGTCAGCGCGAGCGGCACCGGCACGGACAGCGTGCGCAGGATCAGGAACACGAGGATGCCGCCCGCGACCGTGAGGACGACACTCGACGTCCACAGCCCCCACACCGGCCCGAGCAGCGTGACGAACGGGACCAGGAACACCGGGTATCCGGGCCGCACTTCGAAGATCCGCATGAACCGCTCGGGCATGAACGGCGTGATGAACCCGCCACTGTTCCCGGCCCGCACCTGCGCGTCCACCACCCGCCACTGGGCGGCCCGGCACTTCTTCGCGACCCGCGCGGCCGGGTCCTTGCCGTGGAAGTTCAGCACGTTCACGCTCTGGTCGCGCCGCGCGATCGCCCCCCTGCTCGCGCAGTAGTAGTCGATGGTGACGGTCGCCGCCGCGCGCTTGCTCTCACCGCTCAGACTCAGCGCGTACGAAAGGTAGTTCTTGGTGTCCGGGGTGTCCCGGCCGGTGACATTGGCGAGTTGGAGCACCGCGAACACGGCGGCCAGCACCAGCACCCACGTGCGGGGCCTCATGAGGACGCCAACTGGTCGTGACCGGCGGCGGGCGAGGGGACGCGCGTGGCGGATCGGGCCGGCGGCTGCCAGCCGTCCTCACCCAGCAACAGCGTCCGTACGACCCGCTCGGCGGCGTTCCCGTCGTCGAACTCGCAGTAGCGCGACCGGAATTCGGCCCGCAGCCGCGTCGAGTCCTCGTCCCGCCAGGCACCCGAAGCGAACAGCCACGCCAACTCCCGGTAGGAACCGGACACATGGCCCGGTGGCGCGGCGGTGACGTCGAAGTACGTGCCGCGGCTCGCCGCGTACGCCTCCCGGTCGTCGGCGTGGAGGACGACCGGCCGGTCGAGGTTGGCGTAGTCGAACATCAGGGCCGAGTAGTCGGTGACCAGCGCGTCGGACGCCAACATGACGTCCTCCACGGAGGGTTCGTCGGTCGCGTCGACCAGCACACCCCGCCGGTGCAGATCCGCGAGCCCCATGCCCCGCGCGGGACCGGTCGCCAGCGACGGATGCAGGCGTACGACGAGGGTGTGCTCGGGGCCGAGGTCCTCCGCGAACCGCGCCAGGTCGAGCCGGTCTACGTGGCCGCTCCGGACGTACTCGCGGCGGGTCGGCGCGTACAGCACGACGGTGTGCCCGGCGGAGATGCCGAGCCGTTCCCGAACGGCCTTTTGCGCCTCGGCAGTTGCTCCGACGAGCACGTCGTTGCGCGGGCTCCCCGTCCGCGCCGACGCGAAGTGACACGGATAGGCCCGCTCCCACACCAGCTCCGAGTGCCGGTTGGCGACCAGGCTGTGGTCCCAGCGGTCGGCGCGGCGCAGCATCTGCGGCACGTCGACGCCGTAGCGGGCGCCGGGCTTGTCCAGCAGGTCGGCCGCCATGTACTTGAGCGGGGTGCCCTGATGGGTGTGGATGTGGACGCTGCCGGGGCGCTTGGTGAGGGTGCCGGGCCAGTTGACGTTGTTCACGAAGTACCTGGCCCGCGCGCTGACTTGGTGAAAGCGCGGGGTGTTGAGGAGGACGTGCTCGACGTCCGGCGGCAGCAGCGCGGCCTGTTCCGCGTCCTGTACGACCCACACGCCCCGGAGCTGCGGGGCGATCTCCCGCGCCTTGTGGTACACGGCGGCCGGGTCGCCCAGGACCCCGCGGTGCGAAAAGGCCGAGTACACAACGAGGTTGGGGTCGATGGAGCGGCGGGCGTGCAGCGCGCCCCAGCCGCCCTTGACCCGCCCGGCCGCCGACTTGCGCGCTTGCAGCGCCCGCCCTTCGAGCTGCCGCGCGGCCCGCCCTGCCTGCCGCTTGACCCGGTACAGCGCGTAACTCCCTTCCAGGACACGGACTTCGGGATCCACCGTCACGCCCGCCGGCTTGTGCTTGGCGAACAGTTCGGCCGTACGGCGGAAGAACTCGGCCTTGTCGGACGGGGGCAGGCGGTCCGGTTTGCCGAGGATGTCGAGACAGTGCTCGCCCATCTTGCGGTGGAGGTAGGGGCGCCAACTCGCCAGCTCCGGGCGGGAGTCGACGAACGCGAAGACCCGCTCGTACTGGTCGTGGATGTCGAAGTGCTTGCGGCTGGTGGTGGACAGGATGTTGCCCTGCCGCCGCTGCCGGTAGTTGAGGCAGATCCGGTCGAGGGTGGCGATCCGCTCGGCGCTCAGCAGCACCGGGAAGGTCCAGGGCGTGTCCTCGTAGTAGCCCGGCGGGAACTCGAAGGCGTTCTTGTGCACGAACTCCCGGCGGTACACCTTGTTCCACACGACCATCAACAGGTCGAGGATCTCCGGGTGTTCGGCGACCGTGAACGTGTCGTCGACCTCGGTGAGGACGTGCGCGAGGACGTTGCGCCGGGTGCCGCCCCACCAGTAGGTGCGCGCGTAGTCGAAGACCAGGACGTCCGGGTCGCCGCTCGCGTCGAGCCGGTCGGCCATCGCGCGCAGGGCGCCCGGGGTGAGGGTGTCGTCGCTGTCGAGGAAGAAGAGGAAGTCGCCGGTGGCCAGGGGCATTCCGGCGTTGCGGGCGCGGCCGAGGCCGACGTTCTCCGGCAGGTGCAGGACCTGTAGGCGCGGGTCGCGGGCCGCGTACTCGTCGAGGATCGCGCCGCAGCCGTCCGGCGAGCAGTCGTTCACGGCGATCACCTCGATGTCCCGGTAGGACTGCTCCAGGACCGAGTCGAGGCACTCGCGCAGAAAGCCCTGCACCTTGAAGACGGGGACGATGACGCTGAAGCGGGGCACTTCGGGTTCAGCTCCTTACGAGGGTGGCGGCGGGGGCCGGGACGCGCTCCGCGAGCGGGATCACGGGCGGGACCGCCTCCGGCGGCTCACCGAGGAACACCCGGCGTACGACCCGCTCGGCGGCCAGTCCGTCGTCGAACTCGCAGAAACGGGCGCGGAATTCGGTCCGCAGGGCCTTGGACTCCGCCCCCGCGTACGAGCCGTCGCGGAACACCTGCGCCAGCTCGTCGGGAGTGCGCGCGACCGGTCCCGGCGGGGCCTCCATGAGGTCGAAGTAGACGCCCCGCGTCTCCCGGTAGACGTCCCAGTCGTCGGCGTACACGACGATCGGCCGGTCGAGGTTGGCGTAGTCGAACATGATCGACGAGTAGTCCGTGACCAGCGCGTCGGCGGCCAGGCACACGTCCTCGGAGGAGCGGTGCCCGGTCACGTCGATGATCCGGCCGCTGCTCTTGGCCCGGCCCTGGTCGTAGAAGTAGTGGGCGCGCAGCAGCACGACCACGTCATCGCCGGCCGCCGCGCAGAAGGCCTCCAGGTCGAGGCCGGTGTCGAAGCCCGTCTGGTAGTCGCGGTGGGTCGGCGCGTACAGGACGGCCGTCTTGCCCTCCGGGACACCCAACTCCCGCCGGATACGGGCCACTTCGTCGGCCGTCGCCGTGTAGTACACGTCGTTGCGCGGATAGCCGTACTCCAACGCCTCGTACGAGCCCGGGAAGGCGCGCTCCCACATCTGCGTGGAGTGGCGGTTGGAGGAGATGTTGTAGTCCCAACGGTCCACCCGGCCGAGGAGCTTGGCGAAGCTGCCGGTCGCGGCGGCCACCACCGGGTACGTCGACTGGTCGACGCCCATCTTCTTCAGCGGGGTCCCGTGCTGCGTCTGGACGTGCACGCTGCCGGGCCGCTTGACGACGCCCTCCGCGAAGTTGGCGTTGTTCACCAGGTACTTGGCGCGGGCCAGCACCTCCCAGTACTTCCGGCTGCCGATGACGGCGTGCTCGACGCCCTCCGGGACGGCGTCCACCGCGTCCGGCTCGACCAGGAACACCGAGCGGATGTGCGGGGCGAGTTCACGCGCCTTGGCGTGGATCGCGGCCGGGCTGCACGCGTAGCCACGGCCCCAATAGGCGCAGTAGACCGCCAAGTTGGGGTCGAGGGGGCGGCGCAGGTCGCGGGCGTAGCGCAGGCGGGTGCGGAGCATCCGGGGGCGCGGGACCCGCTCGGCCGCCTCCGAGGCCGACCGGTTGGCGCCGCGCAGCGCCCGGAACGCCGAGTACGCCCCCGACGCCAGCAGCCGGTGCTGCACGCCCACACTCCCGCCCGGCGCGCGGAAACCGGCGGGCCTGTGCGAGCGGTACAGGCGCCCGGCCCGCCGGAAGAAGGCGCGGTGCCCGGACGGGAGGCGTTCCGGCCGGGAGGCCGTCTTCAGCACCACGGCGAAGAGCTGCTCGAACAGGGCGCCGGACAGCTCGCTCCCCGCGGCACGCGTCAGCACCATGTCGACCTGGTCGAGGAGTTGGTGGTGGTGCGCGCCCGGCAGGTTGAGGCGGCTGCCCTGCCGGCGCAGCAGATGCCGGACGACCACCGAGCGCAGCACCGCCACCCGCTCGGCGGCAAGGGTGACCAGGCCGCCCCAGCCGAGGTCCGTGAACGGGCCCTCGGGGAAGGTGAGTTGGTGGTCGGTGAGGAAGGCGCGGCGGTAGGCCGCGCTCCAGGCCGGGAGCTGAACGCCCGTCAACTGCGGTGCCTGGGTGGGGGAGAAGGCGCCGGCCGGGGTCTTCGCCAGCAGCGGGGCGGCCGGGTTGGTGGGCTCGCCCTCCCACCACGGGGTGCGCTCGTGCTCGAAGTACAGGACGTCGACGTCGCTCGTCTCCGTCAGCCGGGCGTGCAGTGCGGCCAGCGCACCCGGGGCGAGGGTGTCGTCGCCGTCCAGGAAGAGGACGTAGGCGCCGGTCGCCGCCCGCAGGCCGGTGTTGCGTGCCCCGCTCAGGCCGGCCGTGGGTGGTGAGTTGACCGGGGCCACCCGCGAGTCCCGCCCGGCGTGGGCTTCGGCGACGTCGGCGGCCGGGGATCCGGGGGCGTCGCACACGGGGATCAGCTCGAAGTCGCCGTAGGACTGCGCGAGGACCGAGTCCAGGGCCTGGGAGAGCCGGCCGGCGACCCCGTGGGACGGGACGATGATGCTGAAGCGGGGCATTCTGTTCTTTCTCCAGTGGTCCGGAGGGGAGGTTCCGGGTCAGTGCGCGCGGCGGCCGGGGCGCCCGGTGGGACGCCAGGTGGACGGCCTGGTCGGGGTCGGGCGCGAAGGGCTTGACGGCATGCGAACTCCCCGGTGTGGGAACGGCGTTCAGAGGCGGTCGGTGACGGGCCGGGACGCCGTGGGCTGCGGCACGGTCGTGAGGGGGGAGTGCGTGCGGCTCGCGGCGGCCGACGGGACCGGGTGGCGGTCGGCGAGCGGGATCACCGGCGGGAGGTCCGTCTCGCCCAACACCACGTGGCGTACGACCCGTTCGGCGGCGCGGCCGTCGTCGTAGGGGCAGAAGCGCTCGCGGAACGCGGTGCGCAGTTGCGCCGAGCGGGAGCCGCGCCAGTGGTCGGTCGCGAAGATGTCGATCAGTTCGTCCTCGCTGCGCGCGACCGCGCCAGGCGGGAAGGCCCGCAGGTCGAAGTAGGTGCCGCGGGCCGCCTCGTAGGCCTCCCAGTCGTCGGCGTGGATGACGATCGGGCGGTCGAGGTTGGCGTAGTCGAACATCAGGGACGAGTAGTCGGTGACCAGCGCGTCCGAGGCGAGGCAGAGCGATTCGACGCTGGGGTGGTCGGTGACGTCGATGATCCGGCCGGACGCGGCGGCGGCGAGGGGGCCCTCGTGCCAGTAGTGGGCGCGGGCCAGCACGACGAAGCGCGGGCCGAGGCGGCGCAGTACGCGGTCGAGGTCCAAGTGGGCGCGCTGGACGCGGCGGTAGTCGCGGTGGGTCGGCGCGTAGAGGAGGGCGATCGCGTCCTGCGGGATGCCGAGGGACTCGCGCAGGCGGTGCACGTCGGCCGAAGTCGCGTGCTGGAACACGTCGTTGCGGGGATAGCCGTAGGCGAGCGTGGTGTAGCTGCCGGGGTAGACCCGCTCCCAGGTCAGGGTGGTGTGGCGGTTGGGGGACAGGACGTGGTCCCACTTGTCGACGCCCTTGAGGAGTTCGCCGAAGTCCATGTCCCGTGCGGCGGCCGGGCGTTCCTGGAGGTCGAGGCCCATGTGCTTGAGGGGGGTGCCGTGTTGGGTCTGGATCAGCACCTGGCCGGGGCGCTTGACCAGGCGGCGGTCGAAGTTGACGTTGTTCACCAGGTACTTGGAGCGGGCGAGCGCGGTCCAGTAGGCGACCGTGTTGGGGCGCAGTCTGCGGGTGGCGGCCGGGATCGTGTGGTGGTGCTCGGGTCGGGCGATCCACGCGGTGCGGATGTGCGGGGCGTGGGTGCGGAACGCGGTCTCCAGCGCGCCCGGGTTGCAGCTGTGGCCGCGCCCCCAGTAGGCGGCGAACACCGCGCGATCCCTTAGCGGGAGCCGGAGTTGGACGCGGTAGTGGAGCTGGAGGACCGCCGCCTTGAGGTTGCGCAGGAGCTTGGCGGTGAGCTTGACCGCCCGGCGGCGCCAGGTCATCGCCTTCTGCACGGCCCGGAAGGTGCGGTGGACGCCGAAGTGCACGAAGGTGTGCCGCATCCGGGTGCGCAGCGGGACCGAGGTGCCGGGGATGCGGTAACGGCGGTAGTGGGCACGGGCCTTGCGCAGGAACTCGGCGCGGGTACCGCGCGGCAGGCGGTCCGGCTTGGTGAACACCGTCGCGAGGTGGTCGACCATGCGGCGGAACAACACCGGCCGCCACTGGGCGAGTTCGGGGCGCGCGTCGAGGAACGCGAAGACCCGGTCGTACTGGTCGAAGACGTCGAAGTGCTTACGGCTGGTGGTGCCGAGGATGTTGCCCTGGCGGCGCTGGCGGTAGTGGACGCAGACCCGGTCGAGGGTCGCGATCGTCTCCGCCGCCATCAGCACCGGGTAGGTCCACGGGGTGTCCTCGTAGTAGCCGGGCGGGAAGGCGAAGCCCTCGCGCTCGACGAACTCCCGCCGGTAGGCCTTGTTCCAGGCGACCATGATGACCCGCAGCAGCCCGGGGCGGTCCTCCAGGCGGAAGGGGGCCGGTCCCTGTTCGGTCAACTGGGCGGCGACCTTGTTGCGTTGGGCCTCCCCGGACCAGTAGGTGCGGGCGTAGTCGAAGACGAGGACGTCGGGTTCGCCGGTCTCCTTGAGGCGGTCGGCGATCGAGCGCAGCGCGTCGGGCGTGAGCGTGTCGTCGCTGTCGAGGAAGAGCAGATAGTCGCCGGTCGCCTGTTCCAGACCGGCGTTGCGGGCGCGGCCGAGGCCGTGGTTCTCGGGGAGGTGGACGGCGCGTACGCGGGCGTCGCGGGCCGCGAACTCGTCGATGATCGCGCCGCAGGCGTCCGGCGAGCAGTCGTCGACCGCGATCAGCTCCAGATCGGGATACGACTGCGAGAGCACCGATTCCAGGCAGTCGTGCAGGTACGCCTGGACCTTGTACGCGGGGACAATGACACTGAACCTGGGCAAGGGACATCCATGGGTCGGTCGGCGCGGGCGTTCTGCCCGGGAACGGCCGATGGAGTGACTTGGTTACGCCCCGTACGGCATACGGGGGACGCACGGTGAACGCGAAGGGGCGGGCCGGTGACGGCCCACCCCTTGAACTATGTGCGGTTTATAGCTATTTGACCGCGCCCGCCATCACACCGGACACGAACTGCCGCTGGAACGCGAAGAACACGGCCAGCGGGATCACCATGGAGATGAACGCACCGGGCGCCAGCACGTCGATGTTGTTGCCGAACTGGCGTACCTGGGTCTGCAGTGCGACCGTGATCGGCTGCGTGCTGGACTTGGTGAACACCAGCGCGACCAGCATGTCGTTCCACACCCACAGGAACTGGAAGATGCCCAGGCTCGCGATCGCGGGCCCGCCGAGCGGCATCACGACCCGTGCGAACAGCCGGAGTTCACCGGCTCCGTCGAGACGGGCCGCTTCCAGCAACTCGCGCGGGATCTCCGCGAAGAAGTTCCGCAGCAGGAACACCGCGAACGGCAGCCCGTACCCCACATGGAACAGGATCACCCCGAAAATGGTCCCGAACAGGCCGATCTTTCCGAAGAGTTCGGCGATCGGGATCAGCGCCACCTGCACCGGCACGACCAACAGGCTGACCACGCCCAGGAACCACCAGTCGCGGCCCGGGAACTCCATCCACGCGAACGCGTAGCCCGCGAGCGCGCCGATCACCACGACGAGGATCGTCGCCGGGACGGTGATCAGAACGGTGTTCCACAGCGAGCTGGTGATGTCGCTGTTCTCCAGCAGCGTCTTGTAGCTGTGGAAGGTGAGTTGGGACGGCTGGCTGAAAACCTTCCACCAGCCGCTCGCGTTCATGTCCTCCGGGCTGCGCAGCGAGGACAGCAGCAGCCCGATCGTCGGCACCAGCCAGAACAGGCCGACGACGATCAGGAACACGCGGACCAGCCCGCCGCTCGCCGCCGCCGCGAGCCGCCCGCCGAGCGACTCCCGCGCCTTGACTACCTCAACAGGCCCTGTTTTTTCCAGAGTTCCGGCATCCGTCGTCATCGCCGCACCTCCCGCCGTAGCCGGCGCACATTGAAGAGCATCACCGGAATCACCAGCAGCAGCAGGAACACCGAGATGGCGCTGGCGATCCCCGGCTGGCCCTCCGAGAAGCCCTTCCGGTACAGCTCAAGGGCGAGCACGTTGGCGTCGTCCTGCGAGGAGCCCGGGGCGATGATGAAGACCAGGTCGAAGATCTTCAGCACATTGATCATCAGCGTGACGACGACGACCGCGAGCACGGGTGCGAGGAGGGGCACCGTGACCCGCCGGAACACCTGCCACTCGTTGGCGCCGTCCACGCGCGCCGCCTCCAGCAACTCCCTTGGCACACCGGCGAGTCCGGCCGCGATCAGCACCATCGCGAACCCGGCCCACATCCACACGTACGACCCGATGATGGCCGGCGTCACCAACGACGGGCCCAGCCACTCCACTCCGTTGTACGGCGCCTTGAAGTTGCTTGCCGGGAGCCGCAGTTGGGCCCCGTCCGCGCTCGCGGGCAGCGTGAAGGTTCCGTCGCCCGCGGCCTTCGTCGAGGCGACCACCTTGCCGTCCTTGACCGCCTCGACGCGCATCCCGCCGTAGCCGAGCTCGGACGGGTCGACCGCGCCGAGCCTGCCGACGCCCTTGCCGCGGGTGAAGTCCTGCCAGGTCGTGCCGGTGATCCTGCCCGGCTCGGGCTTCGCCGCGGCGGCCTTCTTCGCGCTGTCGGGCATCTGGTCGGGGGCGACGCCGACCAGCGGGAGCGTGACGGTCTGGCCGGTGTGGACCGTCGTACTCGTGATGAAGCCGCCCTTGTCCGCCTTCAGCGGCGACTCGCGGCCCGGGTGGGCGTTGGGGAACGCCGACGACGAGACGAACGTGTCGTGGATGCCGACCCAGACCGCGTTGGCGACGCCCTTGTGCGGGTCCTGGTCGTAGACGAGCCGGAAGATGATGCCGGCGGCGAGCATCGAGATCGCCATCGGCATGAAGACGACCAGCTTGAACGCCGTTCCCCAGCGCACCCGTTCGGTCAGCACCGCGAAGATCAGGCCGAGGGCGGTGGCGACCGTCGGCGCGAAGATCACCCAGATGATGTTGTTCTTCAGGGCGGTGCGGATGCCGTCGTCGGTGAACAGGGCCTTGTAGTTGTCGAATCCGGCGAAACCGTCGCCGGCCTGGTTGCCGAAGCTGCGGACCAGCGAGTACCCGATCGGGTAGACCACGAGCGCGCCGAGCAGCACCAGGGCGGGCAGCAGGAACAGCACTGCCACGGTCCTGCGGGTGCCGGTCACGCTCTTGCGGTTGCGGGGAGGGACGGAGGCCCCGGGGGCCTCCGCCGCTGCCGATGCCATCTCGGGCTCAGCTCCCGCTCGCGTACGCCGCCGCCGCGTCCTTCTCCAACTGCGCCTGTGCGCCCGCGATATCGGTCGGGTTCTTCAGGAAGTCCTGGAGGTCCTTCCACTCGCCCTTGCCCGGAGTGCCGCCGAAGGACTGCGGGGCCTGGTCGGACATGTCGAAGCGGAAGTCGTCACCGGCCGCGACCAGCGACTTGGCGATCGTCCGCTGCACCGCGTTCGGGTACGCCGAGTCCGGCACGTTCTTGTTCGGGGAGAGATAGCCGCCGAGCTTCGCCTGGATCGTCGCCGCGTCGGGCGAGGCGAGGAAGGTCGCCAGCGCCTGGGCAGCCTTGGAGTCCTTCAGGATGACGGCCGCGTCGCCTCCGGAGACCACCGGCGCGGTCGAGCCCACCGACGGGAACGGGAACACCTTCGCGTCGGTGCCCACCTTCGCCTTCGTCTCACCGATGTTGACCTGCACGAAGTCGCCCTCGTAGACCATCGCGGACTTCGGCTGGTCGCCGCCGGTGAAGGTCTGGGTGACCGAGGCGGGGAACTCGGTCTGCAGCGCGCCGCTCTGACCACCCGCGATGTACGCCTTCTTGCCCCAGATCTGCGCCAGCGTGGTCAGCGCCTCCTTCACGGAGGGGTCCGTCCACTTGATCTTGTGCTGGGCGAGCGCGTCGTACTTCTCCGGGCCCGCCTGCGACAGATACACGTTCTCGAACCAGTCGGTGAGCGGCCAGCCGTCCGCGCCCGCGATCGAGAAGGGGGTGACCCCGGAGTCGTAGACCGTCTGCGCGGTCGTCAGCAGGTCCTGCCAGGTCTTGGGCTCCTTGGCGCCCGCGTTCGCGAATACCTTGGCGTTGTACCAGATCAGCGACTTGTTGGCGGCCTTGTAGTACACGCCGTACTGCTTGCCGCCGACCTTGCCGATGTCCTGCCAGCCCTGCGAGTAGTTCTTCTGCAACTCCGCGAGCGCGTCGGCTCCGAGGGGTTTGGCCCACTTCTTGTCGACGGCCTGTTTGATCGCGCCGGGCTGCGGGAGCATCGCGACGTCCGGCGGCTGGCCGCCCGCGATCTTCGAGCCGAGGAAGTTGATGATCGGGTCCTGCGCGGGCACGAAGGTGACCTTGGCACCCGTGCGCTTCTCGAACTCCGCGAGGACCGCCTTGAAGTTCTTCTGCTCGGCACCCGTCCACACGGCGGCCACTTCGAGGCTCTCGCCGTTCAGCTTGGGGAGGGTCACCGTGCCGGTGCTCTCCGAAGGGGTGCTGGATTTACCGCTGTCGCTCTTGTCGCCGCTGCCTCCACAGGCGGTGAGCGAGAGCGCCAGTGCTCCCGCGGCGACAACTGCCGCTGTGCGTACGGTGGTGCGTGTCCGGATTGTGCTGCTCGTCATGCGCATCACTGCCCCGTTCTTCGTTCCTCGTCGAACGCTCGAACGCTTCCGTGCGCACTGGTCTACGCCCGGTACTTGAACGCGGCAAGATGGCGTCCGCTGTCAAGACCGGGATCGTGACTGGGTCGTGACGTGGGGTTGTGTGGGCAACCTGTGAACGATCAGAGGAGTGACGGGACCTCCGCCGCCGACACCGAACGCGTCGCCCGCTCCAGCGCGCTGGCCAGGAGCGCCAAGTCCGTCGGCCCGTTACCGAGTTCGCGGACCGGGCGGCGGGCCGGGGGGTCGCCCATGCGCTGCCACTCCAGCGGGACGACCGTGGGGCGGAGCGTCGCCGTGCGCGGGATACGGCCCGTCACGCGGCCACCCTGGAAGGGGGTGCTCCGGCCGTCCGCGAGGGTCAACCGGCCCCGGCCGGGCGCCGGTTCCTCCGGACCCTGGGTCGTCGGGTCCAGGGTGACGCGGAGCGTGGCGTGCCGGGCGGGTTCCGTCTCGGCCGTACGGGCGTCCAACGCGGCGGCCGCCACCAGATGCACGCCGAGCCGCTCGCCCTCGCGGGCCACCGCCTCCAGCGCGCGTATGACCGAACCGGCGGCGGGACGGCCGGGCGAGCCCAACGGCGGCTTCACCAGGGCGTCCAGATCGTCGACGACCACCACAAGCCGGGGCAACGGCGGTGCCGCCTCCGTCTGCTGACGGGCCGCCGCCGGACGCAGCCGGATCGTCGAACTCGTCGGACTCTCCAGATCCCCGGCACCGGACGAACCCCGCTGGGCGACGATCCGGCCCGACACCTCGTGCCGCGCGTGCCACTCGGCGAACCCGATCCGGCCCAGCAACTCGGCCCGCCGCTTCAGCTCCGCGCTCAGCGACTGCGCGAACTCCCGCATGCGGACAGGGTCGTTGGCCGTGAGATGGGTGGTCACATGCGGTACGTCCGTGCAGACCCGCAGGCCCTCGCCGTGACCGCCGCCCGCGCCGACACTGTCCCGGCCGTCGATCAGCACGATGCCCAGCCGGTCGGGACGCTCGGCCGCCGCGAGCGAGGCGACCACCGCCCGCAGCGACTCCGTACGGCCGCTGCCCGGCGGGCCCTCGATCAGCAGATGCGGGCCCTCGGCGGCGAGGTCCGCGCTGACCGGCCCGCGCGGTCCGGCCCCGAGCACCGCCCAGGCCCGGCCGCCGAGCGCGTCCTTGTCGTCACCCGCGTCCGCCCAACGCGCGAGTAGGGACGCCGGGGTGGCCCGCGCCAGCCCCAACTCGTCCAGCAGCCGCGCCGATTGGGGCAACGGCGCCGACACGCGCGTGTGCCGCTCGCCCGTCGCGCCGTCCGCCCTGAGCGGCGCCAGCGCCCGCGCGAACCGCTCGGCCCACGCGAGCGAGACCGCGTCCACGGCGGCCACGGTGCCTTCGCCGACGGGGCCCACGGGAGTGGAGTCCGCCGAGCCGGGCGCACTGGGGCGTGGTTCCGCCGTGCCGGGCTGCTGCGCCCCGTCGTGCGCGACCCGCAGCAGCCGCAGCGCCGTCGCCACGTCACCGCTGAGCAGTGCGACCGCGCCGCACTCCCGGAACGTCGGCGCCGCCGCGCAGGCCGCCTCGTAGGTCTCCGTCACCGGTGACGTGGGCGAGGCCGCCTCCGTCTCGGCGAGGCACACGACGTGGATGCCGGCCCGGGGCCCGTCGTGGGCCAGCCGCGCCACCGCCTCGCGCACATCGGCGCCACCGGGGTCACCGTCCACCACCAGCACGGTGTACGGCCCCGCGAACCCGTCCGCCGAGCCGTCGCCGTCGTCGGTGCGGGCCCAGGAGGGGCGGTGGAAGGCCCCGCGCGCGGAGTCGGTGGCGTCGGACGAACGGGGCCTGGTGGCGCCGGAGTCCGGGTCGTCGAAGGAGTGCGGGCCGGGTGCGCCGGAGCGGTCGTGATGGGCCTCGTCTGTGGTCGAGTACGCGGTGGGGGCGCTCGACGGGGAACCCGCGCCCGGCTGGGGACGGTCGTCCGCCGGACCGCGCTGCGCGCCGATCCCCGGAGTACGCCGGCCGGAGCCGAGGGAACTCCCGTAGGTGGCCCTCGGACCGCTCCCGACGTACGGGTCCGTGGCGTGGTCCTCCAGGCGCCGCAGGAGTTCGTCGGTGCGGGCCGTGGCCTGTTCGCGGTCGTAGGCCAGCAGGAGACGGCAGTCCTGGCCGTGCCCGGGGCGCAGATGCGGCAGCCAGCCGAGCCAGGACCACTCGGCGGTGCGCTCGGCCACCGGACGCGCCCGGTCCGTGCTGATCAGCACGATCTCCAGGGACTCGGGGGAGTGCAGCGCGGCGAGCTGGGCCACCACCGCGCGGGCCAGCCCCGCGAGCCGCGTGCGCGGTCCGGCCAGGCCCAGCGCGCCGACCTCGCGGAGCCCGGAGGTCACCGGCACCGCGGGCAGCAGCGCCGAGCCGTCCGGTGTCGCCCGGTCCGCGGTGCCGAGCCGCACGGTGAGCGCCTCGGGGTGACCGGGGCCGCGCTCCCACAGCCGGGGTCCCGGGCCCAGGGCGGTGAGCAGCAGGGCGGCCGGGTCGGGCCAGGTGTCCGGCTGCTGGGCGGGCACGGGCGGGGTCGGCGCGTTCTGGCCGGTGCCCTCCCCGTTGTAGGAGTCGTAGGAATCGCCGTACGAGGGGTCGTACGACGACTCGGGGTCCTCGCCGGCCGACTCGCCGCGGCCACCCGTCAGGCGGCGGGCCCACTTGCCGATGCCGCCGCGCCTGCGCACGCCCTGCGGCACCTCGGTGCCCCGCAGGGGGGTGCCCTTGCGGCCGTCGTCCTCGCCGGGTTCGTCGCGCGCGGGGATGCGGGAGGTCGTCGTCCGCGCGGAGAACGATTCCTCGGCGCGCTCGCCCTCAAGGGCCTCGCCGAGCGATCCGAAGCGGCCGGCGTGGGTGTCCCCGCCGTCGGGGACCACGCGGTGCTCGATGCTCGGGGCGGCGCCCTGGCCGGGCACCACGGGCGGCTGCGTACGGGGGCCCGCGGGGGTGCCGGGGGACACGCGCACGTGGCCCTCGCCGTCCGGGGTCGTCTCGGTGCGCGCTCCCGGGCCGCCGGACGGGGTCAGCCGCAGGGCGGACTCGCCGATGCGCAGCAGCGCGCCCGGGGCGAAGCGCACCGGGCGGGTGCCCACGCGCGTGCCCGCCAGCGTGGTGCCGTTCGTCGAGCCCAGGTCGGCGACCGAGACCCGGCCGCCGGGGTCGACCGTGACCGCGCAGTGCAGCCGGGAGACGTCCGGGTCGTCGAGCGGGACGTCGGCGTCGGCGGAGCGGCCGATGTGGATCTGGCCGCCGTGCAGGAGATGCACCCCGCCCGCGTCCGGGCCCGCGACCACATGGAGCTGGGTCGGGGCGTCGTCCAGCTCGGGGTGCGCCTCCGGCTCGGCCGGGGCGCCCAGGGACAGCACCGCGCCGTCCGTCAGCGGGGGCTCGCCGAGGGTGCAGCGCTGGGTGTCCAGGCGCTCCACGCCCGCGTAGAGCACGACCGGGGCGCCGGACTCGCGGCTCCGCTCGGGCGCGGACGGGTCGGCGGAGACCGCCGAGGCCAGCGCCGAGGCCACCGCGGCCAGGGCCGTGCCGGCGGGCGCGGTGACCAGCACATCGCAGCTCGCGGAGCGGCCCCGCGGCTGCGCGGGCGGCCCCAGCGGGTCTACGACGGTCAGCCGGATCTGCATCGCCGTCAGCGGTCCCTTCTGCCCCGGGCGCGGAATATTCCCCCACCCCGCGCGAGCACATCGGCCAGTTCTGCACGCATCCTCGCACCTGCCACTGACAACGCGCCCGGGGCCCGGCAGCAAGTGATCTTGATTGGTCAGCTCTGTCCCCAAAAGTGCCTGACCAGTGCCGCACCGGTGATCGAGTGAGACCGGTCATGTCCGGCTTCGGTGACCATTGGGGCAACCGGGAGACCGGGGTGAGCGTCTTTCCTTCGAACATGTACGGCGATGCTTACGTAGGTAGCCCCAAGAGGGGCGGCACTACAGTGGACCGGAACACAGGCAAGCAGCAGGGAGCGCAGACGTGCGGCCGGTAGGCAGCAAGTACCTCCTGGAGGAGCCGCTCGGACGCGGCGCCACGGGCACCGTCTGGCGGGCCCGCCAGCGTGAGACCGCGGGCGCCGAGGCGGCTGTCCAGGGTCAGCCCGGCGAGACCGTCGCGATCAAGGTCCTCAAGGAAGAACTCGCGAGCGATCCCGACATCGTGATGCGGTTCCTGCGCGAGCGGTCGGTGCTGCTGCGCCTGACCCACCCGAACATCGTCCGGGTCCGCGACCTGGTCGTCGAGGGCGACCTCCTGGCGCTCGTCATGGACATCGTCGAAGGCCCCGACCTCCACCGCTATCTGCGCGAGAACGGCCCCTTCAGCCCCGTCGGCGCCGCACTGCTCACCGCGCAGATCGCCGACGCGCTCGCCGCGAGCCACGCCGACGGCGTCGTCCACCGCGACCTCAAGCCGGCGAACGTCCTGCTCAAGCAGGACGGCGGCCAGATGCACCCGATGCTCACCGACTTCGGCATCGCCCGCCTCGCCGACTCCCCGGGCCTGACCCGCACCCACGAGTTCGTCGGCACGCCCGCGTACATCGCGCCGGAGTCCGCCGAGGGCCGCCCGCAGACCTCCGCCGTCGACATCTACGGCGCCGGCATCCTGATGTACGAGCTGGTCACCGGCCACCCGCCGTTCTCCGGCGGCTCCGCCCTCGAAGTCCTGCACCAGCACCTCAGCGCCGAACCGCGCCGCCCCTCCACCGTCCCCGACCCGCTGTGGACGGTCATCGAGCGCTGCCTGCGCAAGAACCCGGACGAGCGGCCCAGCGCCGAGAACCTGGCCCGCGGCCTGCGCACCGTCGCCGAAGGCATCGGCGTACACGCCAACTCCGCGCAGATCGCCGCCGCCGAGAACGTCGGCAGGCTGCTCGCCCCCGACCCCGCGCCCGCCGCCGTACCGGGCGTGCCCGGCGCCGCCGACCCGACGCAGGTCCTCTCGCACGGCGCGGGCGGCTTCGACCCGAACGCCGCCACCAGCGTCCTCCCGCACACCGGCGGCCCACTCGGCGCGGCCGACCCGACCACCGTCATGCCGAACCGGGGCGCGGCCGACCCGACCACGGTCATGCCGCAGAACCCGTACGGCCAGCAGGGCGGGCAGGGCCAGCAGGGACAGCCCGGCGGCCCCGGCCCCGAGCAGCCGCACCCCTGGCAGAACCAGCTGCGCGCCGCCCGCGACCGCAACGAACAGACACAGTTCCAGCCCTACCTGGACCCGGGCGAGGACCCGCTGCGCCGCCGCCCCCAGCGCCAGGTCTCCCGCCCCCAGCAGCCGCCGCAGCAACCCCGCCAGGCCGCCCAGCAGCGCCCGCAGCAGCGGCCCTCGCAGCGCCAGCAGCCCCAGCAGGGCTACGGCTATCCGCAGCAGCAACAGCCGCAGCAGTACGCCCCGCCGAGGCCCCAGCAGCCCCAGCAGCGGCCTCAGGAACCGGCGCGCGAGCCCCGCCAGCCGCGGCAGCGCAGCGCCAACCCGATGAAGATCCCCGGTCTCGGCTGCCTGAAGGGCTGCCTCTTCACGATCGTCCTGCTGTTCGTCGCGGGCTGGCTGGTCTGGGAGCTGACCCCGTTGCAGGACTGGATCGGCACCGGCAAGAGCTACTGGCAGGAGATCAGCCAAGTCGCCGGACAGGTGAGCGGCTGGGTCAAGGATCTGGGTTCGGCCGCGGGCAACTGACTCCCGAAAAGCCCAAGTCGGACGCTGGGTTGGTGATTTGTCGACACCCAGTGGGTGATTTCCGCCCTGGCGGTGAAGGTTGGCTCATCTGACGCGTAGTTTTAGCGACACACGCGTCGGTAGGAGCAGTCTTGGCACGGAAGATCGGCAGCCGGTACACCGCCAACCAGATCCTGGGGCGGGGCAGCGCCGGCACGGTGTGGCTGGGCGAGGGTCCCGAGGGGCCCGTCGCCGTCAAGCTGTTGCGCGAGGACCTCGCGTCCGACCAGGAGCTCGTCGGCCGCTTCGTGCAGGAGCGCACCGCCCTGCTCGGCCTGGAGCATCCGAACATCGTGTCCGTACGGGACCTGGTCGTCGACGGCAACGACCTCGCCCTCGTCATGGACCTGGTCCGCGGCACCGATCTGCGCACCCGCCTCGACCGGGAACGCCGGCTCGCCCCCGAGGCCGCGGTCGCGATCGTCGCCGACATCGCGGACGGGCTCGCGGCGGCCCACGCGGCCGGCGTCGTGCACCGGGACGTCAAGCCGGAGAACGTGCTCCTCGACATGCAGGGCCCGCTCGGCCCCGGCGGCGCGCACCCCGCCCTGCTGACGGACTTCGGGGTCGCCAAACTCATCGACTCCCCGCGCCGCACCCGCGCCACGAAGATCATCGGCACGCCCGACTACCTCGCCCCCGAGATCGTCGAGGGCCTGCCCCCGCGCGCGGCCGTCGACATCTACGCCCTGGCGACCGTCCTGTACGAACTCCTCGCCGGATTCACCCCGTTCGGCGGCGGCCACCCCGGTGCGGTCCTACGACGGCATGTGACGGAGACCGTCGTACCGCTGCCCGGGATTCCCGAGGAGCTGTGGGCGCTGCTCGTCCAGTGTCTGGCGAAGGCGCCGGCGTCGCGGCTGCGTGCCTCCGAGCTCGCGGCCCGGCTGCGTGAACAGCTGCCGTTGCTGGCCGGGATGCCTCCGCTGGACGTCGACGAGCCGGACACCGAGCAGGAGGACGCGGAGCCGGAGGAGGCGCCGGTGGCCGCGCCCGCGCGCGGGGAGCGGGTGCGGCGGGGGGCCGTGCCGCTGGTGCCCGGCGCCAAGCCCGCGGACTCCAACCGGGACACGCACACCTCGATGCGGGTGCCCGCGCCGGACGAGCTCGCCGGCGGGGCGCGCGGCACGGCCCGCGTTCCGCGTGCGGCGGGCGCGCCGCGGCCCGGTTCGGCCCGGCACCGGGCCGCCACCCGGCGTCGGCGGCTGACGCTCGGGGCGGCGGCGGTGGTGCTGGTCGCGGCGGTGGGGGTCGGTACGTGGGCGGCGACGTCGGGGGACTCCGGCGGGGACTCCCCGGACACGAAGAACTCGGCACCGGCTTCGCCGTGAGGGATTTCGCCCCCGCCGCCCCTACCCGTCCCATCCCAGGGGGCTGCCGCCCCCAGCCCCCCGCTTCGGCCTGAACGGCCTCGTCCTCAAACGCCGGACGGGCTGAGTGACGCGACCGGGATTGAGAGGCCGAGTCGGACGGGCTGGGGGTGGCGCGCCTCTCGGTCTGCCGAGTCGGGCGGGCTGGGGTGATGCGGTTCTCGGCCGACCGAGTCGGCCCGCGGTTCGGCTCTGCACGGGTCTCGTCCTCAAGCGCTGGACGGGCTGGGGGTGGCGCGCCTCTCGACCGACCGAGTCGGACGGGTTTGAAGTGGGTCACCTCTTGAGGGACCGAGTCGGGTGGTGGGTGGGCAAAGGCCGGGGGTCCGGGGGCGGAGCCCCCAGGGACGGTCAGGCGCCGCAGGCTCGGCGCACCCCGCTTGGCGGAGCCGTTACGCTGGGGGCGTGGCAGTCGTCGATGTTTCCGAAGAGCTCAAGTCCCTCTCCTCGACCATGGAGTCGATCGAGGCCGTCCTGGACCTGGACAAGCTGAGGGCAGATGTCGTCGTCCTTGAGGAGCAGGCGGCAGCGCCCTCCCTGTGGGACGACCCGGAGGCGGCGCAGAAGGTCACCAGCAAGCTGAGTCACCTCCAGGCCGAGATCCGCAAGACCGAGGCCCTGCGCGGCCGGATCGACGACCTCTCGGTCCTCTTCGAGATGGCCGAGGAGGAGGACGACCCGGACACCCTCGCCGAGGCGGAGAACGAGCTGGCGGCGGTCAAGAAGGCGCTGGACGAGATGGAGGTCCGCACCCTCCTCTCCGGCGAGTACGACTCCCGCGAGGCTGTCGTCACCATCCGCGCGGAGGCCGGCGGCGTCGACGCCTCGGACTTCGCCGAGAAGCTCCAGCGCATGTACCTGCGCTGGGCCGAGCGCCACGGCTACAAGACGGAGCTCTACGAGACGTCGTACGCCGAAGAGGCCGGCATCAAGTCGACCACCTTCGCCGTGCACGTCCCGTACGCCTACGGCACGCTCTCGGTCGAGCAGGGCACCCACCGGCTGGTCCGGATCTCGCCCTTCGACAACCAGGGCCGCCGCCAGACCTCCTTCGCGGGTGTCGAGATCCTGCCGGTCGTCGAGCAGACCGACCACATCGAGATCGACGAGTCCGAGCTGCGGGTGGATGTCTACCGGTCCTCCGGTCCCGGCGGTCAGGGCGTCAACACCACCGACTCCGCGGTCCGCCTCACCCACCTGCCCACCGGCATCGTCGTCTCCTGCCAGAACGAGCGCTCGCAGATCCAGAACAAGGCCAGCGCGATGAACGTGCTCCAGGCCAAGCTCCTTGAGCGCCGCCGCCAGGAGGAGCAGGCCCGGATGGACGCCCTCAAGGGCGACGGCGGCAACTCCTGGGGCAACCAGATGCGTTCGTACGTCCTGCACCCGTACCAGATGGTCAAGGACCTGCGCACCGAGTACGAAGTCGGCAACCCCGAGGCCGTGTTCAACGGCGAGATCGACGGCTTCCTCGAGGCCGGAATTCGCTGGCGCAAGCAGCAGGAGAAGTAAGTTTGTCGATAAGGCAACTGCCGCCCACCGGGCGGCAGTTGCCTTTTGCTTTCCCGTCCTGCTCTTCGATGTCCGGGTTTTACATCACACTCACAGGTTCCATCCCCCAGCAAAGAACCCGTAGTTGGACATCGCGCTCGCAACGGCCTTGACGTTGCTGTGAAAAATGGGAAGGGTGAAGCGTGGCATGCGTGTCTCCGGGGCGCATGTGAACCGGGGGAGTCGAGCTTTCGCCAGCCGCTACCCCTGTCGATCACGGCCCCGGACACCGACGCGCCACTGACGACGAGCTACATGGGGGTAGCAACCTAATGACGAAGAAGACGCGGATCCGTGTCGCGCGCATAGCGGCGGGCGCGATCATCGCCGCCGGCGCCTCGCTGACCGCCGCGGGTGCCGCATCGGCGCTCGACCTGGGCGTGACGCTGAACGCGACCACCGCCGACGACCCCGCGCCCGGCGACGGGACCGAGTCCGGCGACCCGGGCTCGACTCCGCCCGCGACCCCGACCGACTCGAGCATCCCGACCGCGCCGGACAGCACGCCGCCGGCCACCCCGCCGTCCACGCCGGTCTCGACGCCTCCCACCGACGAGCCGACCGAGCCCACGGACAACCCCACCGAGCCGACGGACGAGCCCACGACCGACAGCCCGTCGGACGGCAGCACCAGCGGCTCCGGCACCGGCTCCACCGGTGGCAACAACACCGACCCCGACGGCGGCTCCTCCGCCCAGGAGGCGGGCACCTCCGCCCTCACCGACACCGGTTCCGACACCTCGGCCCAGGGCAGCGGTGACGAGCTGGCCGAGACCGGTGCGGGCCAGACCGCGTTCCTGCTGATCGGCGCCGCGACGATGATCGCCGGCGGCATCGCCTTCCGCGTCCTCCCGCGCCTCGGGAACGGCCGCAACGGCACGGTCGCCTGACGGTAGCCGTCCGCGTACGGACCGTACGTGCGTCGTACGACGAAGGGCCCGGAGCTTGTCGCTCCGGGCCCTTCTGCGTGTCCTTGTCCAGGCCGCCTACGCGGTCTGGTGCGCCACCAGCGCCAGCGCCGCGATCAGCACCGCGAGCAGGGCGATCAACGCCATGGGGTTGAGATTGCCCCACGGGTTCTCCTGCTGCAGCCGCGCGCGGTTCGCGCGGCAGACGGGACAGCGGCCCTCGTTCACGGGCGCCGCGCAGTTCGCGCACACCAACCGGTCGTACGTCATGCGCTCGCCCTCCTTGCACCGGCTTTCACAGACACAACGCCTCGGGAAACTAGAACGTTCCCCCTCCACTGTGCCAGGTTCCGCGGGATTCGGCGCGGCTCGCCTTATCCTGCCCCGACCTTGTACGTTCCAGCCCTTCAGATCCGCGACAAAACGTGCAAGCCTCGCACAACCCCGGAGGGCGACTGCGCGGGCCCACCCGGGTCGCGTATGGTCACGCTCACCTACCCCCGGCTACCCGTGGTGCTCCCGTGATCCGATTCGACAGTGTCTCCAAGGTCTACCCCAAGCAGACCCGCCCCGCTCTCAGGGACGTCTCCCTGGAAGTGGAGAAGGGCGAGTTCGTGTTTCTCGTGGGGTCCTCCGGCTCCGGAAAGTCCACCTTCCTGAGGCTGGTCCTCCGCGAGGAGCGGTGCAGCCAGGGCCAGGTGCACGTGCTGGGCAAGGACCTCGCCCGCATCTCCAACTGGAAGGTGCCGCAGATGCGCCGCCAGCTGGGGACCGTCTTCCAGGACTTCCGCCTGCTGCCCAACAAGACGGTCGCCGAGAACGTGGCCTTCGCCCAGGAGGTCATCGGCAAGTCCAAGGGCGAGATCCGCAAGTCCGTGCCCCAGGTGCTCGACCTCGTCGGCCTCGGCGGCAAGGAGGACCGGCGGCCCGGCGAGCTCTCCGGTGGTGAGCAGCAGCGCGTGGCCATCGCGAGAGCCTTCGTGAACCGGCCCAAGCTCCTCATCGCGGACGAGCCCACCGGCAACCTCGACCCGCAGACCTCCGTCGGCATCATGAAGCTGCTCGACCGGATCAACCGGACGGGCACCACCGTGGTGATGGCGACGCACGACCAGAACATCGTGGACCAGATGCGCAAGCGCGTCATCGAGCTGGAGGGCGGCCGCCTCGTCCGTGACCAGGCGCGTGGCGTCTACGGCTACCAGCACTGACCGCCGTTCGACCGCCGTCTGATGTCCGTCCACGGAAAGGCCTGAAGCAGCCGCCATGCGCGCCCAGTTCGTACTGTCCGAGATCGGTGTCGGTCTCCGCCGCAATCTGACGATGACCTTCGCGGTCGTCGTCTCCGTAGCCCTGTCCCTGGCCCTCTTCGGCGGCTCGCTCCTGATGAGCGACCAGGTCACCACGATGAAGGGCTACTGGTACGACAAGGTCAACGTCTCGATCTTCCTCTGCAACAAGAGCGACGCCGAGTCCGACCCCAACTGCGCCAAGGGCGCGGTGACCGACGACCAGAAGGCGCAGATCAAGTCCGACCTCAGCAAGATGTCGGTCGTCGAGAAGGTCGTCTACGAGTCGCAGGACGAGGCGTACAAGCACTACAAGGAGCAGTTCGGCGACTCCCCGCTGGCCAGTTCGCTCACCCCGGACCAGATGCAGGAGTCGTACCGCATCAAGCTCAAGGACCCGGAGAAGTACCAGGTCATCGCGACCGCCTTCGACGGCCGTGACGGCGTCCAGTCGGTGCAGGACCAGAAGGGCATCCTGGACAACCTCTTCGGCCTCCTGAACGGCATGAACTGGGCCGCCCGCGCGGTCATGGCCCTCATGCTCGTCGTCGCCCTGATGCTGATCGTCAACACCGTGCGCGTCTCGGCGTTCAGCCGTCGGCGCGAGACCGGCATCATGCGCCTGGTCGGCGCCTCGGGCTTCTACATCCAGGCCCCGTTCATCATGGAGGCCGCGGTCGCCGGCCTGATCGGCGGCACGGTCGCCTGCGGATTCCTGGTGGTCGCCCGGTACTTCATCATCGACCACGGCCTGGACCTGTCCCACAAACTCAATCTGATCAACTTCATCGGCTGGGACGCCGTCCTCACCAAGCTCCCGCTCATCCTCGCCACGAGCCTCCTGATGCCCGCGCTGGCAGCGTTTTTCGCGCTGCGCAAGTATCTGAAGGTGTGACGCATGCCAAGAGGGCCGTACGGGCAACCGCCCGTGCGGCCCTTCCCGTTGTCCTAGACTCACCGCCATGTCAGGCCGTGACCTGTTCTGTCAGCCCCGCCGCATCCGCCGCGGGGCAGCCCTGACATTGGTGTTCGCGAGCGTGCTGGTCGCCGGTGCGGCGACCGGGTCGTTCGAGGAACCCGTCCCGCCGGACCGTAAATCGGCGTCCGGTACGGCCCGTTCGGCGCCCATCGCCAAGCACGAGGACGTCGCGAAGGCCGCCGCCGAGGCGAAGGCCGACGGCAAGTCGCCCATGGAGGCCGCCGAGCGCGCCGTCAGCCGCAGCGGAGACCGGTGGGGCGCCGTGTACTCCCAGGGGGAGTACGAGGAGTTCGAGGAGGCCCTCGACGGCCAGTACACCGGCGTCGGGCTCTGGGCCCGCCGGGAGCGCGACGGCCGGATCGAGGTGACCAAGGTGCAGTCCGGGTCGCCCGCCGCCACCGCGGGGATCCTCAAGGGCGACCGGCTGCGCACCGTGGACGGCGAGAACGTCGACGGACAGCCCGTCACCGAGGTCGTGGCCTTACTGCGCGGCGACGCCCAGGACGCCGCCGCCGGCACCGCCGTCACCCTGGGCCTGGAGCGCGGCACGCGCGCGTGGAGCGTGACCGTACGGCGCGCCCGCCTCTCCACCGACTCCGTGACCGTCACCAGACCCGCCGACGAGGTCACCGTCATCAAGATCTCCGCGTTCACCAAGGGCGTCGGCGACATCGTCCGCACCGCCGTCCGCCAGGCCCCCGCCGACTCCGGGTTCATCCTCGACCTGCGCGGCAACTCCGGCGGCCTGGTCGCCGAGGCCGTCACCACCGCCTCCGCCTTCCTCGACGGCGGCCTCGTCGCCACGTACGACGTCGACGGCGAGCAGCAGGTCCTGCACGCGGCCACCGGCGGCGACACCACCAGACCCCTGGTCGCGCTCGTCGACGGCGGCACGATGAGCGCGGCCGAGATGCTCACCGGCGCCCTCCAGGACCGCGGCCGCGCGGCCGTCGTCGGCTCCAGGACCTTCGGCAAGGGCTCGGTCCAGATGCCGAGCCAACTCCCCGACGGCGTCGTCGCCGAACTCACCGTCGGCCACTACCGCACCCCCTCCGGCCACACCGTCGACGGCCGGGGCATCACCCCCGACCTCGATGTCACCGCGCAGGGGCAGGCCGCCGTAGAACGCGCGGAGACCGTATTGAGCGGCCTCGGGGACGCTTCGTAATCGCCTTTCCCTCATGGCCCCTGGTAGTGCGAAAATGGGCAGCACTATGAGCAAGGGAATGTACGTACCCAAGGAGTCCCAGCCCAAGCAGGGCGGCGGGGCCGCGAAGGCCAAGGACGGCAAGCGCAAGATCGTCGCGCAGAACAAGAAGGCCCGGCACGACTACGCGATCGTCGACACCTACGAGGCCGGGCTCGTCCTGACCGGCACCGAGGTCAAGTCGCTGCGCCAGGGGCGCGCCTCGCTGACGGACGGCTTCGTCCAGATCGACGGGGGTGAGGCGTGGCTGCACAACGCCCACATCCCCGAGTACAGCCAGGGCACCTGGACGAACCACACGGTCCGCCGCAAGCGCAAGCTGCTGCTGCACCGCGAGGAGATCGACAAGCTGGCGTCGAAGTCGGAGGAGACGGGTCACACGATCGTGCCCCTCGCCCTGTACTTCAAGGACGGCCGGGCGAAGGCCGAGATCGCGCTCGCGCGAGGCAAGAAGGAGTACGACAAGCGGCAGACCCTGCGCGAGAAGCAGGACCGCCGGGAGTCGGACCGCGCGATCGCCGCCGCGAAGCGGAAGCAGCGGGGCGAGTAGCCACGGGGAATACGGTGGCATCGGCGTGCGTTGGTCACGTACGATGGCTACTGCACCCCACAGCGGGTGCGTGCTCCTCTTCGGAGGGGTTTGAAAAAACAACATGGGGATGATCGGTTTCGACAGCGGCTGTCGAAGCAGGTGAAGCGTGTCGAGGAAGCGGCAATGATCTCGTTAACCATATGTCGCAACCAATAATCGCCAATTCCAAGAGCGATTCCCAGTCCTTCGCCCTCGCTGCCTAATAACAGCGACTGAAGGACCCTAAAAGGGTGTCAGACCGGGGATGTTCCCGACCCGGACCCTGGCATAATCTAGGGAACTAAACCATCGGGCCCGGTCACGGGGTCCGGTGGGAAATCAAACAGTGACTGGGCCCGTCGGCGACTTGTTCGCGTGATTGCCGGGGCCGAGAAAAGCACAGCGAACTGCACACGGAGAAGCCCTGATTCTGCACCGGTGGACGCGGGTTCGATTCCCGCCATCTCCACTCATCCCATGTGGGTAAAGCCCCCGCTGTTTCGGCAGCGGGGGCTTTTTCCTGTCACTGAACGGAGAAGGTCGACATTCGTAGGCCGTTGGTGAGCACCAGATACACGTCCGTACGGCCTTTCGCCGCACCCGACAGATCCGCGGTCACCGTCTCGTAGTCGTACGACGACGAAGTCGCCGCCGTGTGAACCGTCCCCGCGAGCCTTCCCGTCGGGGAGCCGAGCCGGACCTCGATCGCGCCGGCGGCCGTGCCCGCCACCCGCGCCGTGAACGTCCTTGCCCCCGCGCCCAGTTGGGTGTCCGCGAACTTCAGCCACGCGCCGTCCGCCGCCGCGCCCACCGCCGTGCCGCTCGCCTTGGACTCGTCGACGAGGTGGACGGCGGAGTAGTCGTCGAAGTTCTCGGCGCGGGTCGTCCGGGACAGGTTCCGGGGCGGGATGGTCTCCCCGTGGACCTGCCAGGTCGTACGGGTGCGGATGTCGGCGGAGGAGGCTCCGGCCATGACGTCGTACGTGCCGGATTCCACGACCCATTTCGAGCGCGTGACGTCCCAGTGGGCCAGGTCCTTCTGCTGGATCTTCAGGTGGACTGTCTTTGTCTCCCCGGGCTTGAGCGAGACCCGTTGGAAGGCCTTGAGCTGTTTCAGGGGTTCCTTGTCGCGGGACGTGCGCTGGTGCGTGTAGAGCTGGACGACCTCGTCGCCCGCTCGTGTGCCGGTGTTGGTGACCGGGACCTCGTAGCCGCCGGCGACGGGTTTCAGGGTGCCGTAGCGGAAGGTCGTGTACGAGAGGCCGTAGCCGAAGGGGTAGAGGGGTGTGCCCTGGAAGTACTGGTAGGTCCGGTCGGACTTGATGATGTCGTAGTCGAGGATCGACGGGAGATCCGAGGACGACTGGTACCAGGTCTGGGTGAGGCGGCCGGACGGGTTGACGTCGCCGTAGAGGACGTCGGCGAGGGCGTTGCCCGTCTCCTGTCCGGCGTGGGAGGTCCAGAGGAGGGCCGGGACTTCCTGCTGGACGGCGCCGAGGGTGGTCGGGTAGCTGTTCTCGACGATCACTACCGTCTTCGGGTTGGCCTGGTGGACCGCCTTGACCAGGGCCTCTTGCGAGGGGGCCAGGGACAGGTCCGTGCGGTCGTGGGCCTCGCGGCCGTTGATCGACGGCATGGAGCCGATGACGACGACCGCCGTGTCCTTGCCCTTCACCGCGGTCACGGCGTCGTCGATGCCGTCGCGGACCACGTCCTTCGCGTAGTGCGCCGCCTGGTCCTTGGGTACTAGACCCAGGGTGCCGTTCGCGTCGGTCGGGCCGAGGTAGACCGGGTTCGACCACCAGGACTCGGACGTCTCGTAGCCCGCGTACTTCAGCAAGTACGTTCCGTCGTCCTGCTGTTCCAGCTTGAACTGCTGCTGGACGTACCAACCGTTGGGCTGTGTCTGGTCGTTGACGAAGTTCGACCAGTTGTAGCCGACGTACTTGCCGTTGGCGGCCGAGCGCAGGGTGACGATGCCCGAGCCCCAGTCGAAGGCGTCGAACTGGGCGCTGATTGTTGGGGTGTTGGTGGTCTCCTGCAAGGGGGCACCCGTGTCGCCGGTGCCGGCCGTGACGTACTTGCCGGTGGTCGTGTCGCGGAGGGCGATGCGGTCGACTCCCTCGCTGGTGGCCACGGGTGTCTTCAGTTTCGCGGCGATGCCCTGTGCGGGGGTGACGGCGTAGGGGAGCGTGCCGGAGTACCAGTCGGTGTAGAGGGTGTCGGCGAGGGGGCCGACCACCGCAACGTTTTTCTGTGTCGCTTTCAGTGGAAGTGACGCACTTTTCTTGAGCAGTACCGTCCCCTCGGCCGCCGCCTTGCGCGCCAGCTGCCGATGCGCCGGGCTGTCGATGACCGACGCGTCGATCGAGCCGTACTTTCCGCCGCCCGGGTCGAACTCGCCGAGCCGGACGCGGACGGACAGGATGTCCGACACTGCCTTGTCGATGTCCGACACCTTCAACAGGCCTTGTTGCAGGGCCGAGTTGATCGCCGTAGACGTCGGGCCCGGGTCCGCGCTGTTGTCCGTGAAGCTGTCGACGCCCGCCTTGAGCGCCGCCGCGTCGCCCTCCGCGATCGTGGGGTAGTACTGCTGCGGTGACACGAGGTTGCCGGGGGCGAAGGCGTCGGTGACGTTCAGCAGGTTCTGGTCGGTCCAGGTCCTCACCACGTCGTTCAGGTCCGGATTCACCGTGGCGGGGCGGCCGTTGACCAGGTTGTACGAGGTCATCACGCCCGTCGCCGCGTCCGCCTCTATCGCCGGTTTGAAGGCGGCCTCGTCGTACTCCTTCTCCACCCGCGGGCGCAGGTCGGAGGAGGTGGTCGCGCGGTCGACCTCGTTGTTGTAGGCGAGGTAGTGCTTGAGAGTGGGGGCGGTCTTGAGGTGGTCCGGGTCGCCGCCGGTCAGGCCCTCGCCGTAGGCTGTGGACAGGGCGCCGGTCAGTTCGGGGTCCTCGCTGTAGCCCTCCTCGTTGCGGCCCCAGCGCGGGTCGCGCAACAGGTTCACCACCGGGGCCCAGAGGTTCAACCCCCAGCCGTCCGGGCGCTGTTGCTGGAAGCCGCGGGCCTCGTCGCCGACCGCCGAGCCGACCTGTTCCATCAGCGCCGGGTCCCAGGTGGAGGCGAGTCCGATGGCCTGCGGGAAGACGGTGGCCTTGCCGAGCCAGGCGACGCCGTGCAGCGCCTCGGTGCCGGTGCGGAAGGACTGGATGCCGAGGCGCGGGATCGCGGGTTCGTACTGGTGGAGGAGGGAGATCTTCTCGTCGAGGGTCAGTCGGCCGAGGAGGTCGTCAACGCGGTTGGTGACGGGGAGAGTCGGGTCGCGGAAGGGATACGGGGTGGTGTCGGCTGCCGCCGGGACCGTCGCACCCAGGGCGGCGATCAGGGTGAACGCCATGACGAGTGTGGTTCTGTGTCTTCTTCTCGTGCCTCTCATGTCGCGGCTCCTTCGGGTAGGGCCTTGCTCCAACGGTGTTGAGGTCAGGGCGCGTTGCGCGGTGCCGTGCTCGCGCGTTCCGTCAGCCGGGGTGCGAGCAGCGTCGCGTCGGGCACGGTCTTGCCGCCCAGCTTCTTCATCAGCAGCTCGACGGCGCGGGAGCCGAGTTCGGCGGCGGGCAGCGCGACCGAGGTGACCGGGACCCGTACGGACTCGGCGAGTTCGTGGGGACAGATCGCGGTGATCGAGAGGTCGCCGGGGACGCGCAGGCCCAGCTGCTCGAAGGCGTCGACGAGGGGTTCCAGAAGCGGTTCGTTGTGGACGACGACTCCGGTCAACGCGGGCTGCTCGCGCAGCAGTTGTTCGGCCACGGCGGCTGCCGCGGCGGGTGCCGGCTCGCAGGGGTGGACGCAGGTGATGAGCCCGTTGCGGTGCGCGGCGGCCGTGAAGCCCTGAACGACCCGCTGGGCGAAGGCGGTTCGGCGGACATACACCTCGGGCGGCGATCCGACGAGGGCGACGACGCGGTGCCCGAGCCCCGCGAGCCGCTCCACGCACAGCTCACCGGCCGCCCTGAAGTCGAGGTCGACACAGGTCAGCCCGTCGGCCTCGGCGGGGAAGCCGATCAGCACGGACGGCCGGTCCAGGGAGCGGAGCAACGGCAGCCGGGGGTCGTCGAGTTGGACGTCCATCACGATCATCGCGTCGACGAGTGCCGAGTCCGCGACCCGCCGCAGGCCCTCCTCGCCCTCCTCCTGGGTGAGCAGCAGTACGTCGTGGTCGTGGCGGCGGGCCGTGGTCGCCACCGACATCGCGAACTGCATGACCACGGGGACGTGGATGCCGGTGCGTAAGGGGATGACGAGGGCCAGCACGTTCGACCGGCTGCTGGCCAGGGCGCGGGCACCGGCGTGCGGCCGGTAGCCCAGCTCCCGGATGGACGCCTCGACGCGCTGTCGGGTCTCCTCGGAGATCGGGCGCTTGCCGCTCAGCGCGTACGACACGGTGCTGGGGGAGACCCCGGCGTGCCGGGCCACATCGGTGATCTTCACCATCAGCCCAGCTCCAGGGTCAGAAACCCGCTGCCCGGCTTCGACCGCTCCCCGGCGGCCAGCGCCCACGCCACGGACGCGTCACTGCACGACGCCCGGAGCGTGTCCCCCTCCCGTACGACGGTGAACGTCACGTCGCCGACCGGCACCGTCACCTGCGCGCCCCGCTCCAGGCCGTACGCCCGCAGGGTGACCCCGTCGGCATAGTCGTAGTCGGGCCGGTCGCTCACCGCGCCGACCGGGATCACCGCGCCCGGCCGGACGAGGAGCGGCACGCTGTCGAAGCCGTGCTGCTCGCGCACCCAGCGCGGTCCGGTGACCGTGCGGCCGGTGAGGTAGTGGGTCCAGGTGCCGTCGGGGACGTAGTACGAGACGTCGCCGTCGTCGCTGAAGACGGGCGCGACCAGCAGATCGCTGCCGAGCATGTACTGCCGTTCCAGATGCGCGCACCCGGGGTCGTCCGGGAACTCCAGGACCATCGCCCGCATCATCGGCACGCCCTCGGCGGAGGCGGTGCGGGCGGTCTCGTAGAGATAGGGCATGAGGCTCAGCTTGAGGCGGGTGAACTGCCGTAGTACGTCGACGGATTCCTCGTCGAAGAGCCACGGGACCCGGTACGAGGAACTGCCGTGCAGGCGGCTGTGGGAGGACAACAGGCCGAAGGCCAGCCAGCGTTTGAAGAGGGCGGGGGTCGGGGTGCCCTCGAAGCCGCCGATGTCGTGGCTCCAGTAGCCGAAGCCGGACAGGCCGAGCGAGAGGCCGCCGCGCAGGGACTCGGCCATCGACTCGTACGTCGCCTCGCAGTCGCCGCCCCAGTGAACGGGGTACTTCTGGCTGCCCGTTGTTGCCGAGCGGGCGAAGACGACGGCCTCGCCCTCGCCCCGGTGTTTGCGCAGGACGTCGAAGACCGTGCGGTTGTAGAGGTAGGTGTAGTAGTTGTGCATCCGCTCGGGGTCCGCGCCATCCGCGTAGGCGACGTCGACCGGGACCCGCTCGCCGAAGTCGGTCTTGAAGCAGTCGACGCCCTGCGCGAGCAGCGCCTCCAGTTTGCCCGCGTACCAGTCGCGGGCGGCCGGGCTGGTGAAGTCGACCAGGGCCATGCCCGGTTGCCACAGGTCCCACTGCCAGACACTGCCGTCCGGCCGGCGCAGCAGATGCCCGAGCGCCTTGCCCTCGGCGAAGAGCGGCGAGCGCTGCGCGATGTACGGGTTGATCCAGACGCAGATGTGCAGCCCGCGGTCCTTCAGCCGGGCGAGCATGCCCTCCGGGTCGGGGAAGACCCGCGGATCCCACTGGAAGTCGCACCAGTTGAACTCGCGCATCCAGAAACAGTCGAAGTGGAAGACGGAGAGCGGGAGTTCACGCTCCCGCATGCCCTCGATGAACGACGTCACCGTTTCCTCGTCGTAGGAGGTGGTGAAGGACGTCGACAGCCACAGCCCGAACGACCAGGCGGGCGGGAGCGCCGGGCGGCCGGTGAGGGCGGAGTACTTGCGGAGGATGTCCTTGGGAGTCGGGCCGTAGATGACGTAGTACGTCAACTGCTGGCTCTCCACGCTGAATTGCACCCGGGACACCGCCTCCGAGCCGACCTCGAAGGAGACCCGGCCGGGGTGGTCGACGAAGACGCCGTAGCCCGCGTCGGTCAGATAGAACGGGACGTTCTTGTAGGCCTGTTCGGTGGCGGTGCCGCCGTCGGCGTTCCACATGTCGACGACCTGGCCGTTCTTGACGAGCGGGCCGAAGCGTTCGCCGAGTCCGTAGACGGATGTGCCGACTCCCAGGCCGAGTTGCTCGCGGAGGTAGTGCGCGCCGGTCGCGTCCCGCATGATGCCCATGCCCTTGGGGCCGCTGCTGGTGAGGGTGCGGCCGTGGGCGAGGAAGTCGACGTGCCAGGGGCCGGTGCGGGCGACTTGGACCGACAGTGCGCCGGAGGTGAGGGTCGCGCTCTCGTCGTCGTAGGAGGTGTGTACGGCGAACTCGTCCTTCCGCACGTCGAATTGGGGGCCGCGCGGCTGTTCGCCCTCGAAGTGGGTGAAGGTGACGCCGATGACGTCGGGCATCGGGGAGTGCGCGCTGATCGTCACGACCGGTCCCTTCAGCAGGTCGCCGCGGTGGCGGATGGGCATCGTGGGCGCGTGGATCTCCAACGCGCCGTCCGGGGCGGTGACATCGAGGACCTCGACCGGGTGGGCGGCGGTGACGCCCTCGCGCAGCAGCCAGTAGCCGTCGGTGAACTTCATGTGGGGGTCCCCTTACTACTTGACGGCACCTACGGCGATGCCGCGCGTGAGGGTCCGCTGGAAGACGAGGAAGAAGACGATGGCGGGCAACACACCCAGCAGGGCAGCCGCGTTGGTCATCGTGGCGTCCATCAGGCGCTGGCCCTGGAGGACACCGAGGGCCACCGACACGGTCTGGTTGTCGTTGGAGATCAGCATGACCAGGGGGAGCAGGAACTCGTTCCAGGTCCAGATGAAGAAGAAGACCAGGAGGACACCGATCGTGGGGCGGCTGACCGGGACCACGATCCGCCACAGCACCTGCCACTTGTTGGCGCCGTCGATCCGGGCGGCTTCGAGGATCTCGCGGGGGAACTGGCCGAGGACGGACGAGAGGAGATACGTGCCGAACGCCGCCTGGATCACCGTGAAGACGATGATCACGCTCAACCTCGTGTCGTAGAGGCCGACTTGCTTGCTCAGGTAGTAGATCGGGTAGACCAGCGTCTCCTGCGGCAGCATGTTGGCGAGGACGAAGAAGGCCAGGACCCAGGTGCGGCCGCGGATACGGCCGATGCCGATGGCGTAGGCGTTGAGGACGGAGAGGGCGGCCGCGAGGAGGGCGACCGAGCCGCTGATCAGGACCGAGTTGAAGAGTTTCTGGCCGTAGTCGACGCGCTGCCAGAAGTCCTTGAGGCCGTCCAGGTAGAGGCCGTGGGGAAGGCTGAGCGGGCCGTGCTCGGAGTACTCGGCCGGTGACTTCACGGCGTTGATCAGGACGATGAGGAACGGGACGACCATGAAGAGGGCGGCGATGCAGAGGGCGATGAGCACCGGGTAGCGGCGCAGGGCGGTCGTCATGCGCGGTCACCTTCCTCCGCGCGGGTCTGGAGTTTGAGGAAGGCGAGGGAGAGCACGAGGATGATCACGGTCAGCACCGTGGAGATCGCGGCTCCGTAGCCGACCTGGGTCTTCTCGAAGAAAGTGGTGAAGGAGAAGTAGGACGGGACGTCGGTCGCGCCGCCCGGGCCGCCCTTCGTGAGGACGTACACCGCGCCGAACACCTTGAGCGCGGCGATCGTGCACCAGGTGAGGACGACGTAGATCTCGGGGCGGATCTGCGGCAGCGTGATGTGCCAGAAGCGGCGCCACCAGCCGGCGCCGTCCAGCTCGGCGGCCTCGTAGAGCTGGGGGTCGACGCGTTGCAGGCCGGCCATGAACACCACGAGCGGGAAGCCGAGTTGGACCCAGACCATGACCCCCATGACGCTGTAGAGCGCGATGTCCGGGTCACCGAGCCAGTCCTGCTGCCAGGAGCCCAACCCGACCGCTTTCAGCAGGGTGTTGAGGGAGCCGTTGTCCGGGGCGAGGATCCAGCTCCACACGATGCCGGCGACCGCGATCGGGAGCACCTGCGGGAGGTAGAAGCAGGCGCGGAGGATCGAGGCGATACGGCTGCCGAAGTGCTTGCCGACGTAGTCGAACAGGGCGGCGGCCAGGACGAGTCCGACGATCGTCGGTACGGCGGCCATCGCCACGACCATGAACAGGCTGTGCCGGAAGGACGCCCAGAACTCCGAATCGTCCAGCAGGTCACGGTAGTTGGCGAGGCCGGTCCACTTGGGGTCGCCGACGCCCTGCCAACTCGTGAAGCTCACGGCCGTGTTCATCAGGAACGGGACGACGATCACGGCGAGCGCGGCGAGGGCGCCGGGGAGCAGGAACAGGGCGTACGAGTCGCGGGGGCGAGGGCGGCGCGGGCCGGTGGTGTGGTGCCTGTTGCCGGCCCGCGCGCCCTTCTCGACGGTGACCGTCATGTCGACGGAACGCCCTTGTCGTACGACTTCTGGAGGTTGCTGAGATAGGCGTCCGGTTTCTCGCTGCTCGTGATCAGCTTCTGGGTCTCGGAGACGAGGACGTCGTAGAAGCCGGGGACCGGCCAGTCCGGGTAGAAGGCCAGACCGTCGCGGGCAGTGAGGGTGTTGAAGTTGGCGATGAGTTCCTTGGACTTGGGGTCGGTGATCGCGGAGGTGTCGGCCGCGACCGGGATGCCGCCCTTGTTGCCCATCAGGTTCTGGATCTTCTTCGACAGGGTGATGTCGATGAAGTCGTAGGCGAGTTGCTTGTTCTTGGCGCCCTTGGGAACGACCCAGATGTTGCCGCCGGAGCCGAGGGTGAGGTTCGAGTCGGGCCAAAGGGTCGTGCCCCAGTCGAACTTGGCCTCCGTCTGGAAACGGCCGTACCACCAGCTGCCGGAGAACAGGATCGGCGCCTTGCCCTGGATCCAGGAGACACCGGCGTCCTCGGCCTTGGTGGAACTGGAGGTCTTGGCGATGTAGCCCTTCTTCACCCAGTCGGCGAAAGTGGTCGCCGCGTAGGTCCAGGCCGGGTCGTGGAAGTCCGTCTTCCCCTTGTACAGCTCGTACTTGTCGACCCAGGCGCGGTCGGCCTTCGACAGCGCGAGCTGGTAGAGGTACTGCTGGGCCGGGTACTCGGCGCCCGCGTTGGCGAGCGGGGTGACGCCCTTCGCCACGAACTGGTCCATGGCGGCGGTGAGTTCGTCGAACGTCTTCGGCTCGGCGATCTTGTACTTCTTGAAGAGGTCCTTGTTGTAGTAGACCATCGTGTACTCGCCGTAGTCGGTCACGCCGTACCACTTGCCGGAGCCCATCACTCCGTTGGTGTCGTACAGGTCCGTGGTGCCGACGCTCTTGGGGATCTTCTTGTCCCAGCCGCGCTTCGTAGCCTCGGCGGTGAGGTCGGTGAGCAGGCCCTGCTTGGAGAGCAGGCCGGCGGTCGCGTTGCCCTTGTTGTACTCCATGACATCCGGCGCGTCGGAGGAGTTGAGGACCATCGGAGCCGTCTTCTGGATCTGCTCGAACCCCTTCTCCTCGAACTTCACCTTCACGCCCGGATGCTGGGCCTCGAACTCCTTGATGGCCTCGTTCCAGGCCACGCCCATCGCACTGTCCGGGCCCTCGTAATGCCAGAGCTTCAGGGTCTTGCCGTCTGAGGAGCCGCTGTCCGAGTTGCCGCAGGACGTGAGGAGCAGGGCTCCTGTCACGATCACCGCAGCCGTCATCGTTCGCCTTCGGGTCGTCAACATCCAGGGCCTCCGGGGGAGTCGGATGGGTGTCGAAGCGCTTCGATGAAGGAACGTATGTAGGCGGTGGTGGTGCGTCAATGGGTTAGGCGGAGATTGGCGCAAGCGGTTCGATGAGTTGTTGGTCGGGTGCGGGTCGGTGGGGGCTGGTCGCGCAGTTCCCCGCGCCCCTGGGGAGCTGTCCCTAGGGAGTTGACTTGCTCAGTACGCCGATCAGCAGCGCTGCTGTTGCTGACGCAACTGGCGCCCAGAACGCCGCCGTCGGTGAGGCATGGTCCGTTGTCCAACCCGCTGCCGCCGACCCGCACGCGATGCCCAGCAGCAAGCCCGTAACCGCCAAACTCATGCCCTCGTTCAACCGGCCCTCAGGCGTGCGGTGTTGGAGCAAGGTCATCGCGGTGACCATCGTCGGGGCCGTTGCCATGCCCGCCACCAGCAGGGCCGCCGCCAGTGCGGGTAGGGAGCCCAGCGTGCTTGTTGCCAGCAGCGGCAGGGGCATCAGGGCGCTCATCGCCAACAGGCACCACCGCAGCCGGAGTTCCGGCGCCCCCGTCGGTTTCAGCCTCCCGTACAGCAGGCCCGCCGCGCATGAGCCGGCCGCCTGGAGGGCCAGCACCGCGCCGCCCACCGCACGGTGACCCGTCGCGTTCGTGTATGCGAGCGTGGCGACCTCCGTCGAACCGAAGACCGCGCCCGTCGCCACGAAACCGGCGAGGAGGGGAGGGATGCCGGGCACGCGCAAGGGCGGACCACCTCTCGGGGTCGGGCTCGGCGGTGGTTCCGTCGAACGCTGTGCCGTGAAGATCAGGATGCCGGTGAGCAGGAGTGCCGCCCCGGTCAGCGTCCCCGCTTCCGGGAAGAACGTGCCGCACAGGAACGCCGCGAGCGCCGGGCCCAGCATGAAGCACAGCTCGTCTGCCGCCTGCTCGAAGGAGTTCGCCGTGTGCAGGGCCTCCGTGTCGCCGTCGAGAAGGTGGGCCCAGCGGGCGCGGGACATGCCGCCGGTGTTGGGGGTCGTCGCGGTGGCCGCGTAGGCGGCGAACAGGGTCCAGTCGGGGGCGCCGTAGTGGACGCAGAGGAGGAGGGCCAGGGAGCCGAGGGTCGCAACCGCCGTTGCCGGTACGGCTGTTCGGGACTGGCCGTGGCGGTCGGTCAGGCGGGCGATCCATGGGCCGGCGAGTGCCGTCGCTGCGAGGCCGGTCGCGGTGACGGCGCCTGCGAGGGCGTACGAGCCCCGTGAACCGGCGATCATCACGACCGCGCTCACGCTGAACATGCCGGCGGGGAGGCGGGCGATCAGGTTCCCGGCGGTGAAGGCGCGGGTGCCGGGGAGGGAGAAGAGGTGGCGGTACATGTCTCCCACCGTCACCCGCGGACGATCAAGGGGTCCAACACCTGTTCCGCGCCGATTCACGCACCTGCGTTGTAAGTTCGCCGGATGCCCCGGATACCGGCCCACGTGGACGCCCGACTCCTCCGCGCCTTTCTCGCAGTCGCCGAGGAACTGCACTTCACCCGCGCCGCCACCCGCCTGTACGTCGCCCAGCAGGCGCTGAGTCGTGATGTGCGGCGGCTGGAGCGGGAGTTGGGGGCCGAGCTTTTCGTGCGGACCACCCGGCAGGTGACGCTGACGGCGGACGGTGCGCGGCTGGTGCCGTATGCCCGGCAAGTGCTGGCCGCGCAGGAGGAGTTGCTCGCCGCGTTCCGGCGGGCCCGGCCCCTGCTCGTGGATCTCAACTCGCCGGGGCTCGGCACCGGGCGCCGGGTGCTGCGCCGGGCTCGTGAACTCGCCCCGGAGCAGGAGCTGATGGCCCGCTACGAGAGCGGACTGACGGGCGCCGCGGGGGAGTTGCTGGCGGGGCGGCTCGATGTGTCGTTCGGGAGGTTCGCCGGGCTCGACTGGGCGCTGCGGGCCGGGCTCGGTCATCAACTCGTGCGGTACGAGCCGATGGCGGTCGTACTCCCCGAGGATCACCGGCTGGCGTCCCTCCCGGAGGTGCCCGTGGACGCGCTCAAGGGGGAGGCCGTGTACGCGGGGGCCGGGAATCCGCGTACACCGGAGTGGACGGATCTCGCGCGGCGGTTGTTCGAGGGGCGTGACATCGAGGTTGCGGCGCCCGCACCGATGGCCGTGGGGGAGGAGGAATTCGAACGGGTGATGGGCCGGACTCGGAACCCGATTCTTGCTGTAGTGGACTTTCCGGCCATGCGTCGGACCGTGCTGCGGCCCCTGGTGAAGCCGGTGCCTCTGTCCCCCGTGTCGCTCGTGTGGCGAAAGGGGCTGGTGCACCCCGGATTCGACGCGCTTCGACGGGCTGCGGTGGAGATCGGTGCCGCGGAAGGGTGGCTGAGTCGGCCTGCCGATGGATGGATTCCGGCCATCGACGTGGACATGCTAAAGACGTAGAAATTACGCATCCCAGTACACGCGCGGTTCCGTTGCGCTACCTTCGGGGACCTGAGCACGGTGTGGTAAGGGGGGCGCGTGGACCGGGTGGGGGCCCGGTTCGACGGCGTGTGCTCAGAGTCGTCTGCGCGTCCCGAACAGTTCCGTGGGGGGATGTGCGTGCGCGTGGAAAAGTGGCGAGAAGACGCCCAACCGGAGTGGCCCCAGGCTGCATCCGCGACCAGAGACGTACCGGTCGTAGGCGGAGAGGCCCAGGCGTTCCCGGCGACCGGAGCGGTCGGAGCAGCCGGATCGGCTGGAGTGGCCGGCGGATCGGAGATCCTGGAGGGCGGTCGGCACGGCCGTCATGGTGGCCGCGCCGGTCATGCCGGTCGTATACGGACCGAGCCGTCCCAGTCGTCCGGACCGCCGGGGTCGTCCTGGCCCGTCGTGCCCAAGGGAGTACGCAAGGGACCGGCAGGGCCGCTCACCGGTCCGCCCATCGGTCCATTCGTCGGTCCGTCCGTCGGTCCCTCCGCGGGTCCCTCCGCCGGTCCGTCCGTCGGTCCCTCCGGTGCCCTGGCCGATCCCTGGGGTGCGCCCGCGGCGAACGACCCCGACGAGGTGACCGTCCAACTCGACGGCCCTGCCGAGGAGTTGGACGATCCGGGGGCGAAGGGCGGTGCCGGTCACGACGGATCGGACGGGCCCGTCTTCGTCGACGAGTCCGGCCGCCGCAGCCGTAGGTACCGCCGGATCGGCATGGCCGTCGGCATCGCCTGCGCGGTGTACGCCGTCGTCATCGTCGCCACGCTGCTGTCCGGCAGCTCCGACGCGCCGTGGCTCCCGGTGCCGGGGCAGAAGGACGACCCGCCCGCGAGCAAGGTCGACACCTCGCCGCTGCCCGCCGAGTCGGGCCGGCCGTCCGGCGCAGGCGGCGGCGTCGCGCCGGGGAACATCCCGACGGCGAGCGACGGTACGACACCGTCGCCGGGCGCCAGTGCGAGCGCGAGCGGCGCGTCCAAGGCCCCGGGCAGCAAGGCGAGTACGTCCGCGTCCGCCAAGCCGTCCGCGAGCAAGAGCACGCCGACGCCGGCCGGCGGGACCGTGACCAATCCGGTCGTACAGCCCTCGCACTCGCATCCGCAGGACACCCCGTCCGCCGACCCGAGCACGCCGACGGGCGGTACGAGCGCCCCGGCGCAGCCGACGACGCCGGCCCCGACCCCGACGGCGGGCACCGGCACGGTCGCCGACGCACCGAACTCGCCGTCGCCCGTGGCACAGGGGCCTGCCGCGCCCTCCGAATCGGCACCGGCATCGGCCCCGGCACCGGCACCTTCCATGACCTCGGAGCACATCGTCTGATGGCATCGCACAACCGCCGCCCCGCAGCCACGAACACGGCCCCGGGCGGCCGTCACGGAGGCATGCCCAAAGCGGCCCGCGGCTCCCGGCGGCGCCGTCTCTCCATGCGGTTCCTGCTGCCGATGCTGCTTCTCGTCGCGATGCTGGCGATGCTGATGCTGCGCGGCTACGTGCACAGCGAGATCCTCGCCGACCACCGCATCCGCCCCGAGGCGGCCACCGACAAGGTGCCGGAGAAGATCCTCGACGGCGGCCCGGTCATCGACACCCGCAGCGGCCGTACGACGAGTCTGGACGTGCCGGACCGTGACATCGTCCTGACCTTCGACGACGGCCCCGATCCGACCTGGACCCCCAAGGTCCTGGACGTGCTCAGGAAGCATCACGCGCACGGCGTCTTCTTCGTCACCGGCACCATGACCTCGCGCTACCCGGACCTGGTCAAACGCATCGTGGACGAGGGCAACGAGGTCGGTGTGCACACCTTCAGCCATCCCGACCTCTCCTTCCAGTCCAAGAAGCGCATCGACTGGGAGCTGTCGCAGACCCAGCTCGCGATCTCCGGCGCGGCCGGCATCCGGACGTCGCTGTTCCGGCCGCCGTACTCGTCCTCCGCCGACGCGATGGACAACCTGTCCTGGCCGGTGACCGAGTACATCGGCACCCGCGGCTACATCACCGCCGTCAACAACACGGACAGCGAGGACTGGCAGAAGCCGGGCGTCGCGAAGATCATCAGCAATGCCACCCCGCGCGACGGCAAGGGCGCGATCGTCCTCATGCACGACTCCGGCGGCGACCGCCACCAGACCGTGCAGGCGCTCGACAGGTTCCTGCCGGAGATGCAGGCCAAGGGCTACAAGTTCGACAACCTCACCGAGGCCCTCGGCGCGCCCAGCGCGCTCACCCCGGTGACCGGCCTCGACCTGTGGAAGGGCAAGGCGTGGATCTTCCTGGTCCAGGCCTCGGACAACATCACCGACATCCTCGTCGTCGGCCTGGCGATCACCGGCTCCCTCGTCATCGCCCGCTTCGCGCTGATGCTCCTGCTCTCCGTGATCCACGCCCGCCGGGTCCGCCGTAAGAACTTCTCCTGGGGCCCGCCGGTCACCGAACCGGTCACGGTCCTCGTGCCGGCGTACAACGAGGCCAAGTGCATTGAGAACACGGTCCGTTCACTGATGGCGAGCGAGCACCCCGTCGAGGTGATCGTCGTCGACGACGGCTCGGCGGACGGCACGGCGAGAATCGTCGAGGCGATGGACCTCCCGAACGTCCGGGTCGTACGCCAGCACAACGCGGGCAAACCGGCCGCCCTCAACCGCGGCCTGGCGAACGCCAGTCACGACCTCATCGTGATGATGGACGGCGACACGGTCTTCGAACCGGCCACCGTAAGGGAGTTGGTCCAGCCCTTCGGCGACCCGGGCGTGGGCGCGGTGGCGGGCAACGCGAAGGTGGGCAACCGGGATTCGATGATCGGCGCCTGGCAGCACATCGAGTACGTGATGGGCTTCAACCTCGACCGCCGGATGTACGACATCCTCCGCTGCATGCCGACGATCCCGGGCGCCGTGGGGGCCTTCAGGAGAAGCGCGCTGGAGCGGGTCGGCGGCATGAGCGACGACACCCTCGCCGAGGACACCGACATCACGATGGCGATTCACAGGGACGGTTGGCGGGTGGTGTACGCCGAGCAGGCCCGCGCGTGGACCGAAGCCCCGGAAACGGTCCAGCAGCTGTGGTCCCAGCGCTACCGGTGGTCGTACGGCACGATGCAGGCGATCTGGAAACACCGGGGCGCGCTGCTCGACCGCGGCCCGTCCGGCCGCTTCGGCCGCGTCGGCCTCCCGCTGGTGGCCCTCTTCATGGTCATCGCCCCCATCCTGGCCCCGCTGATCGACGTATTCCTGCTCTACGGCCTGGTGTTCGGCCCGACGGAGAAGACGTTCCTGGCGTGGCTGGGCGTGCTCGCCATCCAGGCAGTCTGCGCGGCGTACGCCTTCCGCCTGGACCGCGAACGCATGACCCACCTCGTCTCGCTCCCGCTCCAGCAGATCCTCTACCGCCAACTCATGTACGTCGTACTGCTCCAGTCCTGGATCACCGCACTCACCGGAGGCCGCCTGCGCTGGCAGAAGCTGCGGCGCACGGGGGTCGTGGAGGCACCCGGCGGGCCCGTACCGACCCAGCGCAGCGGCAGCCGCAGTGGCAGTGACGATCGGAGGACTGTGGCATGACGCACGGACACGGATACACGGCAGGGACGGGTACCGGCCCAGAGTCGACGCCGGCCTACGGGATTCCCCAACAGCGCCAGCAGGAACCGGAGTTGGCGCAGGAGCCGGCGAAGGCGAAGCCCAAGCCGGGGGGCGGCGGCCGGGACCGCTACCTCGACCTCCTCCGCTCGATCGCCCTCGTCCGAGTGGTCGTCTACCACCTCTTCGGCTGGGCCTGGCTGTCGGTCCTCTTCCCGTCCATGGGCGTGATGTTCGCGCTGGCGGGTTCCCTGATGGCCCGTTCGCTGAACCGTCCCGCGCTGGGCGTGATCAAGGGTCGGCTACGGCGCCTGCTGCCCCCGCTCTGGGCGTTCAGCGCGGTGGTGCTGGTGCTGATGTTCGCGATGGGCTGGAATCCCCTCAAGGACCCTGACCTGGGCGGCACTTGGTGGGGTGCGGCGAAGGTCTTCGACTACATCGTGCCGTTCGGCGCACCGCCGTACCCCGAGCATCTGGGCTCCGAATCGGGCCTGTTGGAGAGCACGTGGGCGGACCAGGCGGCGGGGCCGCTCTGGTACCTGCGGGCGTATCTGTGGTTCGTGATCGCGTCACCGCTGCTGCTGTGGGCGTTCCGGCGGGTTCCGTGGGCGACGCTGCTGGCGCCGTTGGCGTTGACGGCGGTCGTGGGCACGGGAGTTGTGACGATCCCCGGTGAGACGGGCAACGCGGTGTCCGACTTCGCGGTGTACGGCGGCTGTTGGGTTCTGGGCTTCGCGCACCACGAGGGCGTGCTCAAGCAAGTCCCGCGCTATCTCGCGGTGTCGGGCGCGACCGTCATCATGGGGTTCGGCCTGTGGTGGGCTTCGGGTCATCTGGGCCCGGACGGCTGGGACTTGAACGACATCCCGCTGGCGCAGGCGACGTGGTCCTTCGGGATCGTGGTGATCCTGCTCCAATACGCCCCGTCCTGGCAGGAGTTGCCGGGCCGCCTGGCCCGCCTGGACAAGCTCGTGACCCTCTCCAACAACCGCGCCGTCACGATCTACCTGTGGCACAACCTCCTCATCATGGCCACGGTCCCGATCCTCGACCAGCTGTACAACCTGCCGTTCATGGAGAGCGACGCGGCGACTTCGTTGCTCGACCAGGCGGACACGTTCCTGATGTTCCTGCTGATCTGGCCGCTCATCGCGGTGGCGATTCTCGCGTTCGGGTGGATCGAGGACATCGCGGCGAAGCGGGTGCCGAGGTTGTGGCCTGACGGGGGGCGTCGTGGGAGGGCCCGACGGACGAGTTGAAATCGGCGCACCCCGCCCGACTGCCCTGCCGTAAGCCGGAAGGGCGGCGCGCTGGGATTGTCACAGGCCTGCGTCATGCTCTGCGCATGCACGAGAACACCTTCTGGCAGCTCATCGACGACTGCACACCACCTACGCCCGACCCGGACGCCGAACAACTGGCCGCGGCGTTGACGTACCGTCTCTCCGCCGGGCCACTGGTAACGGTCGTCGGTTTCGCCGAGCAACTCTCCTGGGCCCTCTACCGACTGGACCGCAGGGAGTTCGGGAACAGGAAGGGCCTGTCGGGCGACGGCTTTCTCTACACCCGCGCAGCCGTTGTCGCCGCCGGCCGTGGAACCTACGAAGCCACGCTCCACGATCCCCGGCTTTTCACTCCCTACGTCGAAGACCTCATCTGGGCGGAGAGACTGCTCTACGTGCCGGACGAGGCATACGGCCGTATCACGGGTGAGGAGTGGGATCGCAGTACGCGCTATTCCTACGAGTCCTACTCGAACACCGAGGGATGGGCCGACGCGTAGCCCCTCAGGCCTCCATCCCTTCTGCCCCGGCAGCGGGTCACCAGGAAAGGGCGAACCACAGGACGAGCAATGCCCATCCGACGACAGACGCGACGAACATCGGAGTGACGAACCACAGGATGCGACGGTGGTCCTTCCTCGCGTCTTCCAAGTCCCTTGCGAGTACCGCTGTTTCGGGTGAGTCGGGGAGGTACACGATGGTGACGGTGTCGCCCGGCGACAGGGACTGGTACCGCATCGGGGACGAAACCGCGTCGTGTTCCGTGCCGTCCGTGGCGGTGTACGAGCAGTGCACCGAGACATAGTCCTCGCGCCACGAGAGCAAGGTGCACAGTCCCGTCGTCTCGACGCCGGATGCCTTGAGCCGCAGAGCCGCCCGGTACTTCCGGAACGTGTGCACTGTGACGATGCTCGTGGCAAGGGGCATCAGCGAGAAGATCAGCAAGATGACTACGCCACTCACCATCGCGGTCTCTCCGTCTGTCGGGTCGAAGAACTATGACGAGGACGGAATTGCCCGGGGTCTCGGAGGTGTCCTCGACCGGCAGTCCGATATTGCATATTGCCGTGCATGATCGCCGCTGTCGATGGTGGGGGTTCGGGGGCGGCTACATCTCGGTGGGGGAGCGGGACTTCAGCGTGTCTATGAGGTGCCGTAGGCCGTCGGTTGTGGCGGTGACGATGGTGTCGGGGGCGTCGCTCTCGCGGAGGCGGACGGTACCTGTGGGGTGGTCGGCTGACACGTAGACGCAGTTGGAGGCGTCGGGGCTGTAAGTGGACTTCTGCCAGACGTGGTTGGGCATCGTGCGACTCTCTCAGATGTCTTGGCTGATGCGGTGGATGAGGTCGCGAGACGCTTCGGGCTTCAAGGCGTTCTCCTCCATCCGGTCGATGACGTGACGGTACTTGTCCAACTGCGAAGCGGCATCGAGGAATTCGCACCCGTGGTGCGCGTCCAACTGGACAGTGTCGAGCTGTGGGACTGCGCCCATGAGGTAGTCGATGGGTTGTCCAGTGCCGGGAAACGAGCCTTTCCCGAACGGGATGATCCGCACGGTGACGTGGTCCAGTTCGCTCATGTCCAGCAGGTGGCGGAGTTGGCCACGGACCGTGGAGGGGCCGCCGTATCCCATGCGCAGCGCGGCCTCATGGATCACCGCTGTGTAAGGGGGCGGAGTTTCGCGGTGCAGGATGCCCTGTCGTTTGACGCGATGACTCACCCGGTGCTCGATCTCGAACTGCCTCAAGGGCGGCACCGCCTCTTTGGAGAGGGCTCGGGCATGTTCGGTGGTCTGCAGCAGCGCGGGGATGTGGACGACCAGTCCCACGCGCAACGCGGTCGCGTAGTGCTCCAATTCGGCGAGATCGATCAGGCCGACGGGCAGGTTGTCGCGGTACTCCTCCCACCACCCGCGTGAGCGCCGGCCTGTCATCTCGGCCAGGGCGTCGATCAGTTGGTCGTCGAAGCAGTCGTACGAGCGCGTCATGCTGCGGACGCGGTCGGCGCTGAGGGCGCTGCGGCCGGTCTCGATCATGCTCACCCGCCCCTGGTTGACGCCCAGACGTGCGGCGGCCTGCGTCACGTTGAGCCCAGCGCGTTCGCGGAGTTTGCGCAGCTCCGTACCGAGTCGCCGTTGACGCAGGGTGGGGTTGTTGGTGGGCGGCACAGCACCTCCGCTTCGGGCCGCGACGCGGCGCTCGTGTAACTCACACGAGGTAATTACAGGTACATCTCTAAAGTTCGGGAGATTTATCTCCCGCGCGGCTCTACTGTAGAGCCCGTACCGCCCAACTGCCCCCGCCCTAAGCCGGAAGCGCACCGAACCCTCGGCACTGCCACCGCCCGGCGCAGCCGTTGAGCAAACCCGAGTCCGTCCACCCCCTCCCGGAGCCTTCATGGTCACCGTATCCCCGCCCGCCACCTGGGTGTACGCCCTTCGACTACCGCACGACCCCCGAGCCGCACGCGTCGCACGTATGACCGTACGGGCCGCCCTCCACGGCCACGGCATGCCCGAAGTCCTGGACGTGGTCGAGCTGTTGACTTCCGAACTCGTCACCAACGCATACCGGCATACGAGAGGTCCCGCCTCCCTCCGTCTCACCGCGCTCGGGGGCGGACGACTGCGGGTCGGCGTCTGGGACTCGAACCCCCACATCCCCGCCCCCTTCGACAAGCGGCTCGGCGAACAACTCCTGCCCGCCCCACCCGACGCCGACAACGGACGCGGTCTCCACCTCATCCAGGCGTACGCCACTTCCTGGGGCGGCTGGCCGATCGGTGATGGCGGGTTGTTGGACCGGGGAGCCGGAAAGCTGCTGTGGTTCGAAGTGGGGGGCCGTTGAAGAGATGAGCCACACACCGAAGGCCCCGAGTGTCCCCGCGCCAACCCCACCGACCGCACCACCCGATATCGCATACTGACCCGCACGATCGCCACCGACCCAGGGGGCACAAGTGGCCGACGACAAAGTGCCGTTGAGCGTCACCGCGGACGCCGAGCGGCGGTTGTGGACGCTGCGGGCAGTGGGCGCCGGGGTGGGGCACCCGGTCGTGGTGGGCGGCACGGTGTACGTGGCCGTGCCGGGCGGGCGGTTCGCCGCCCTCGACGTCGGCAGTGGGCAGGTGCGCTGGTGCAGTGACGTGGTCGCGGAGGTGTGGCCGTGGCACGTGGCCGTCGCCGGTGCCGTGGTCGCCGTTCCCGTACGGACGGAGACGGAGCGCGATGCGGTCACCGCGCTGGACGCGGCCACCGGCGAGGTGCGCTGGACCCGCCGCAGGAGTGTCCTGCGCGGGATCGCCGCCGTCGGCGACTCGACCTTCGTGGTGTGGAGCGGCACCTCCGGTGAACGCGGATCGATCGCCGGCGTCGACGCGCTCAGCGGCGAGACCTTGTGGGAGGACGAGTTCGAAGGGATCGAGGGGCTCCTGGTGCGGGGGGAGTTGGTGATTCTGGGCGGCGGTCGCTTCCGGGCGCTGCACGGCCGTAGCGGCGACGAGATCTGGAGCGGAGGGGAAGGGACGCTGCTCAACCGGGACGGGGGTGTCGAGGACGCGGCCGTCTTCCTTCGCTGGCGCAGCGGATACCGCGAGCCCAAGAGCCTCGCCGTACGAGCCTCGGACACGGGTGAAGAACTCGCCGAGACCCTGTTTCCCGAGAAGGCCCTGAAGCACTTCTACGGACACCCCGAACTCGTCGACGGCGGGCGCGTGTTGTTCGCCCGGGCCTTCGAGCGCGGGATCCGGCTGTTCGCGTACGCGGGCCTGGACCGGGCCGAGTCGCTGGGGAGTTGGAAGCTGGGGCGGCTGAGGTACGGCACCCCCAGAGAAGTGGCGTGCGTCGGCGACTGGGTGTACGCCCTCAACTGGAGTGGGCGGGTGTACGCCGCCGAGGTCGGCCGACGGCGTGGTCTGCGGCGGTTGACGATGCGGGGCAGGTACGAGCGGGTCCTGTGGGATCTGGACCACCTCACCGCCGGGCCCGGGTATGTTCTCGCCTCCGGCCGGGACGGGGTGGGCATGCTCCGTGACGGTCGCGTGCTGTGGGTGTGGGACACCGTCCGGCCGGACTTCCGGCCGGTGCCGCTCGACGGCGACCGTTTCCTGTTCAGGGCCCCGAGCCGCAACGGCAAGGAGACCCGCCTGTACTGCGCCGACGTGGAGACGGGCCGGCGCCTGCTGCCCTGAGGACCTCACCGTGCGCTTCCCCCGCTCGTGAGAGCAACGTTCCCTTCCGGTCACTCACAGCCACAGCGCGGAAACCCGCCCTCCCTACCTTCGGGATGCAGCCCTTGGAAGACAAACCGCTCGTTACCCCGTAGTGCAGACCGTGGAGGCGTCATGACAGCCACTGGCAAGTGGATCGAGCACTGGGATCCGGAGGACGAGACCTTCTGGCGGGAGACCGGAGAGAAGGTCGCCCGTCGCAATCTCGTGTTCTCCGTGCTCTCCGAGCACATCGGCTTCTCGATCTGGACTCTGTGGTCCGTGCTGGTGCTCTTCATGGGCCCGGAGTACGGGCTGACCCCGGCCGACAAGTTCCTGCTGACCTCGATGGTCACGCTCGTCGGCGCGGTCGTCCGGGTGCCGTACACCTTCGCGGTCGCCATATTCGGTGGGCGGAACTGGACGATCGTCTCCGCGAGCCTCCTCCTCATCCCCACCATCGCCGCCTTCGTGGTGATGAAGCCGGGGACCTCCTTCGACACCTTCCTCTGGATCGGCTTGCTGGCCGGCATCGGCGGCGGCAACTTCGCCTCCTCCATGACCAACATCAACGCCTTCTTCCCGTTGCGGAAGAAGGGGTGGGCTCTCGGGCTCAACGCCGGCGGCGGCAACATCGGGGTCCCGGTCATCCAGCTCATCGCCCTCGCGATCATCGGGGCGAGCGGCGGGCCGCGCGTGCTGCTGGGGATCTACATCCCGCTGATCCTCGTCGCCGCCACGCTCGCCGCCCTCTTCATGGACAACCTCACGTCCGTGAAGAACGACACCGGCGCCGCCAAGGACGCCGCGCGCGACTGGCACACCTGGATCATGGCGTTCCTGTACATCGGCACCTTCGGGTCGTTCATCGGGTACGCGTTCGCGTTCGGACAGGTGCTTCAGGTCCAGTTCGGCCGTACGCCGCTGCAGGCCGCGTACCTCACCTTCATCGGCCCGCTGCTCGGCTCGCTGATCCGCCCCGTCGGCGGCTGGCTCGCCGACCGCTACGGCGGCGCGAAGATCACGCTGTGGAACTTCGTCGCCATGGCCGCCGCCACCGCGATCCTGGTCGTCGCCAGCATGCAGAAGTCGCTGCCGCTGTTCGTCGCCGTCTTCATCGTCCTGTTCGTGCTCAGCGGGCTCGGCAACGGGTCGACGTACAAGATGATCCCCGGCATCTTCCAGACCAAGGCCCTCGCGAAGGGGCTCACCGGTGACGAGGCGGCCGCCTACGGGCGTCGGCTCTCCGGTGCCTCCATGGGGCTCATCGGGGCAGTCGGCGCGCTCGGCGGGGTCGGCATCAACCTCGCCTTCCGGCAGTCCTTCCTCTCCTACGGCTCCGGAACCGGCGCGTTCGTCGCCTTCCTCGCCTTCTACGGCCTCTGCTTCGTGGTCACCTGGGCCGTATACCTTCGCCGCCCGACCGCCGAGGCGCAGGCCAAAGCTTCCGCATCGGAGGCGAAGCCGCAGCTCAGCTATGCCGAGGTGTGACGTAACACTGTTGACATGAAGTCGAACCGAGCCTGTCACGCACCGTTGACAGGCTCGTTCGGCATGTAGGCGCCGCCGCACCATCTCCTGCACGACCGCATGCACGACTACATGCACGACTACGTTCGGGACGAGAGACATGGACGAACAACCGCAGCGACCGGAGAGCGCGCCCCACGGCCCCCTCTCCGGCTTCACCGTGGGCGTCACCGCCGCGCGCCGCGCCGACGAGCTGGGGGTTCTGCTCCAGCGGCGCGGCGCGGTGGTCGTGCACGCGCCCGCGCTGCGCATCGTGCCCCTCGCCGACGACAGCGAACTGCTCGCCGCCACCAAGGAGTTGATCGACCAGGCGCCCGATGTCGTGGTGGCCACCACCGCGATCGGGTTCCGCGGGTGGGTCGAGGCCGCCGACGGATGGGGGCTCGGCGAGGCTCTCCTCGACCGGCTGCGCGGGGTGGAACTGCTCGCCCGCGGGCCCAAGGTGAAGGGCGCGGTACGGGCCGCCGGTCTGACCGAGGAGTGGTCACCGTCCTCCGAGTCCATGGCCGAGGTGCTCGACCGGCTCCTGGAGGAGGGGGTCGACGGCCGCCGGGTCGCCGTACAGCTGCACGGGGAACCGCTGCCCGGGTTCGTGGAGTCGTTGCGGGCCGGGGGAGCGGACGTCGTGGTGGTCCCCGTGTACCGGTGGATGCCGCCCGAGGACATCGCCCCGGTGGACCGGCTCCTCGACGCGGCGGTCTCACGCGGCCTGGACGCGCTGACCTTCACCAGCGCGCCGGCCGCCGCCTCGCTCCTCTCCCGCGCCGAGACCCGGGGCCTGCTGCCCGAACTCCTCGCCGCCCTGCACCACGACGTCCTCCCGGCCTGCGTCGGCCCCGTCACCGCGCTCCCGCTCCAGAACCACGGCGTCACCACGGTCCAGCCCGAACGCTTCCGCCTCGGCCCGCTCGTCCAGCTCCTCTGCCAGGAACTCCCCGCCCGCGCCCGCACCCTGCCCATCGCGGGCCACCGGGTGGAGATCCGCGGCCACGCGGTCCTGGTCGACGGCACGCTACGGCCGGTCCCGCCGGCCGGTATGTCCCTGCTCCGCGCCCTGTCCCGCCGCCCCGGCTGGGTCGTCGCCCGCGCGGAACTCCTGCGGGCCCTCCCCGGCGCCGGGCGCGACGAGCACGCCGTAGAAACGGCGATGGCGCGTCTCCGTACGGCACTCGGTGCGCCGAAGCTGATCCAGACGGTGGTGAAACGGGGGTACCGGCTGGCGCTGGATCCGGCGGCGGACGAGAAGTACTCCGACGGTTGAGCGGTTGTCGTGCGGGGTCTTGATGCGGGCGCCTCCGGGGGCTCCGCCCCCAGCCCCCGATCGGCCCCGAAGGAGCCTCGTCCTCAAACGCCGGACGGGCTGGATTGTGTGGGCCTGCGTCATGAGGTGAGCCGGGACGGGCTGGATTTCGCGGCCCCCGTCGTGAAGCGGGCCGGACGGGCTGGATCGTGTCCGCCTGAGTCAAGAGGCGAGCCGGTGCGGGCTGGATTGTGTGGACCTGCGTCATGAGGTGAGCCGGGACGGGCTGGATTGCTCGGCCCGCGTCAGGAACTGAGCCGGCGCGGGCTGGATTGCCCCGGCCCGTGTCAGGAAGTGAGTCGGGACGGGCTCACCTGCGCCGACCCGCGTCGATCGCCCCCGTACAACACCAACCCCCGGCCCAGACACCCCACCGCCACCGTCGACAACACCGCCCGCACCACATTCCACCCCACCCACGCGCCCTCGAACCGCTCCCGCGCCACCCCCACATCCGCTGTACGCGCGAGATCGTCGTTCAGCGGGATGTTGAAGGCGACCGTGACGAGGAAAGCGAGCGCGTACGCCGCCAGCCCCGCCCACACCCAGCCCCGGTACGGCCGCCCGCGTGTCTGCCACGCCGATACCGCGGACAGCACCAGCGCGCCCATGAAACTCAGGAAGAACACCGGGTTCTGGATCACGTCGTTGATGTTCCGCATCACCTCGACGAACACCCGGTCGTCGCTGCGCGCCAGCCCCGGCATCACCGCGCAGGCGAAGACGTAGAAGGCCCCGGCGATCAGCCCCATCGCGACCGTGGCCGCGCCCAATACCCAACCCGTTGCAGTCCCGACGGTGCTGGAAGTCCTGTTCTCTGTCATGCCTCCAGTCAACGGACCTGGCCCCGCCCCCGACATCGCCGAGACGCGCACACGCATACGCGGCCGTCCAGGCACACTCCCCACGCGCGCTCCCCACGCGCACTCGGTACGAGGGGTTCCGGCAGCGCGGGCGGGCAGGCACTGTAGAGGCAACGGTTTCCCGACCGGGGTAATCCCTAGGCGGTGACAGGCACATGGCACTGGGTACGACCATGGCCCCGTACGAGCTGCGTTTCGACGCCGGGCGGATCTGCCTGGACCTTCTCGCGACCACGCATCCCGAGGAACGGCTCGACGCGCCGGCGCCGCTGCGCGCGTGGATCGTCCGTTCCGGGCTCGTCCCGGCGGCCACCGAGCTCGCGCACGTCGACGCGACCTGGCTCGTCGGCTTCCGTGAACTGCGGGGACGTATCGGACAGTTGGTGCGCAGCAGGCCGCAGACCGAGGCCCGGTCCTACGACCTCGCGCTCGCCCACCTCAACGACCGCGCCCGCGCCGCGCCCCCGGCACCCCGTGCCGTACAGGCGGAAGACGGGGCGCTGGTGCGGGAGTTGACCGGTCCGCCGGGGTGCGAGGCGCTGCTCGCGGTGATCGCGAGGGACGCCGTCGAGCTGCTCACCGACCCGGTCGCGCGGGCCTCGCTGCGGGAGTGCGAAGGCGACAACTGCCCCATCGTGTACCTGGATACGTCACGGGGGCGCAGGAGGCGCTGGTGCTCCAGTGAGGTCTGCGGGAATCGGGAGAGAGTGGCCCGGCATCGTCGGCGCGCGGCACTCGCCCGCGCCTGAGAATCCCATATGCGGCTTCTGCGAGGTGACGTACCGTCAATTGATGAAGTGATTTTGACAACAGTGCGTTTCACTCCGCAACCGCACGGGCAGCTCGCGCGATCTTGCTGATGTGGTGGAAATGTAAAGATCGTACGGTGGGAATGTGCACTCATGTCCCGGTCGTCACGTCACTTCGAAGAAAACTGTCGCCTCACGTTGAACACCCGCCCGCCCTCTCGCGTACCTCTCCATGAGCGACCGACCGGGGCAACCCCCGGACACCGGAGGTGGGCGTGCGCAAGGATTCCGTCGTGGCCAATGAACAAGCGCCGAGGGCCCGACATCGCATGTCCCAGTCCTCGGAACCTGATGAGGAGCTGATGCGTGCCCTGTACCGAGAGCACGCCGGACCCTTGCTCGCCTATGTGCTGCGGCTCGTCGCCGGCGACCGGCAACGTGCCGAGGACGTGGTGCAGGAGACGCTCATCCGGGCCTGGAAGAACGCCGGCCAGCTCAACCGGGCGACCGGATCGGTACGACCCTGGCTGGTGACGGTCGCACGGCGCATCGTCATCGACGGTCACCGCAGCCGGCAGGCCCGGCCGCAGGAGGTGGACCCGTCGCCGCTGGAGGTCATCCCCGCGGAGGACGAGATCGACAAGGCGTTGTGGCTGATGACACTGTCGGACGCGCTGGACGACCTGACCCCGGCCCACCGGGAGGTGCTCGTCGAGACGTATTTCAAGGGGCGTACCGTCAATGAGGCGGCCGAGACGCTTGGCATCCCCAGTGGCACGGTGCGCTCAAGGGTGTTCTACGCCCTTCGATCGATGAAGCTTGCTCTGGAGGAGCGGGGGGTGACGGCATGAGCATTTACGGGGGATACGGAACGGGTAGTCCTGGTTCCATGCAGGGATCTCAGGGCTCGAACGAACACGAGACCGTCGGCGCCTACGCCCTCGGGATTCTCGACGACGCCGAAGCAACCGCTTTCGAGGCACACCTCGCCACGTGCGAGTGGTGCGCCCAGCAGCTCGACGAGCTGGCCGGGATGGAACCGATGCTCGCGGCGCTCGCGGACCTGCCGGGCTCCGGCACCCCCGCGATCGGCGAGTCCCTGTCGGCCAAGCCGAGCCCGCGGCTGGTGGAACGGCTGGTCGACGACGTAGGTGAACGCCGGGCCATGAAGCGCCGGCGCAGCTTCTACATGATCGCCGCGGCGGCCGCCCTGATCATTGCCGGACCGCTGGCCGTCATCGCGGCCAACGGTGGCGACAGCTCCGGTCAGAAGGGCACCGTGGCCGCGGCGACCGCGAAGGACACCTTCGAAACTCTGTCCGACAAGGTGTCGGCCACGGACAAGACCACCAAGGTCTCCGCGACCGTGGCGATGACCAAGAAGGACTGGGGCACCCTCGGGGTCGTCGAGCTCAGCAACGTCAAGGGCCCGCTGAAGTGCTCCCTGATCGCCGTCGGCAAGAACGGCGAGCGCGAGACCATGAGCTCCTGGTCGGTCCCGGCCTGGGGTTACGGCATCGCGAACGCCACGAAGGCCGAGGCCAAGGCGCCGCTCTACGCCCAGGGCGGTGCGGCGCTCACGCCGAACGAGATCGACCACTTCGAGGTCATGACCTTCGACGGCAAGAAGCTCGTGGAAGTCGACGCATAGCACCAGGTCGACTGTGTTCGACGGGGTCCGGGACGCGCCAGGCGCGCACCGGACCCCGCGTCTTTGTCAGGATCCGCCGGGCGGGCCCCTCGCCTCGGCGGCCTCCCTTCGCGTACGGTTGACGGCTGCCCAGCACGTCAGAAGGGGGCCCGGTGGCCGCACAGGCTCAACAGGAGACCGCGCTCGATGCGGTGTCCGACAAATCCGCCCAGGATTCGCTACGGGACCGGGAGATCAGCGGCGAACAGGCACACCTGGACCGGGTGTACCGGCGTCTCGAGGAGAAGATCCGCGAGGCCGAGTTCCTCATGAACGACGCCGCCAAGCGCGGCCAGGTCGGCACGCCCGGCGCGCTCGCCGAACGCGACGCGCAGGTGTTCCGCGCCGGTATCCACCTCAACCGGCTCAACAACGAGTTCGAGGACTTCCTCTTCGGCAGGATCGACCTGCTGCTCGGCAAGGACGGCCAGAAGGGGCCCGACGGCGCCTACACCGCCGTGGAACCCGCCGACGGCTCCGTGCGCGACGACAACACGGCCGACATCGCCGAGACCCTGCACATCGGCCGCATCGGCGTCCTCGACACGGAGTACGCGCCCCTGGTCATCGACTGGCGGGCGCCCGCCGCCGCCCCGTTCTACCGCTCGACCCCGGTCGATCCCGGACGGGTCGTACGGCGCCGGGTCATCCGCTCCAAGGGCCGCCGGGTCCTCGGGGTCGAGGACGACCTGATGCGCCCCGAGCTGACCGCCTTCCTCGACGGCGACAAGCTCGCCGTCATCGGCGACGGCGCCCTGATGGCCGCGCTCGGCCAGGCCCGCAGCCACACCATGCGCGACATCGTGGCGTCCATCCAGGCCGAACAGGACCTGGTGATCCGCGCCCCCGCCGCCTCGGTGACGTACGTCGAGGGCGGCCCCGGGACGGGAAAGACGGCCGTCGCGCTGCACCGCGCCGCCTACCTGCTCTACCAGGACCGGCGCCGCTACGCGGGCGGCATCCTCATCGTCTCGCCCACCCCGCTGCTGGTCGCCTACACCGAGGGCGTCCTGCCGTCCCTCGGCGAGGAGGGCCAGGTCGCCATCCGGGCCATCGGCTCGCTCGTCGACGGCGCCGAGGCCACCCTGTACGACTCCCCGGCCGTCGCCCGCACCAAGGGCTCGTACCGCATGCTCCGCGTGCTGCGGAAGGCCGCGCGCGGCGCCCTCGAAGCGAACGAGTCACCGGCCCGGCTGCGGGTCGTCGCCTTCGGCCGCCGGCTCGAACTGGAGGCCGCCGACCTGGAGCGCGTCCGGCAGAACGCCCTAAGCGGTACGGCCCCGGTCAACATGCTGCGCCCGCGCGCCCGCAAGCTCCTCCTGGACGCCCTGTGGGAGCGCTCCGGCTCCGCGAGCCGGCACACCGACCCCGAACTCGCCGCCGAACTGCGCTCCTCCTTCGACGAGGACGTGGCGAGCGAGGACGAGTTCATCGCGTTCCTCGACTCCTGGTGGCCCGAACTCACCCCGCGCGCAGTCCTGGAGGCCATGTCCGACGAGCGCAGACTCGGCCGCTGGGCCCGCCGCATCCTCAACCCCGGCGAGGTCCGCAGAACCGCCCGCGCCCTCAAGCGGGACGGCCTCTCGGTCCACGACGTGGCGATCCTCGACGAACTCCAGGCGATCCTCGGCACCCCGGCCCGCCCCCGCAAGCGGCGCGACCTGGACCCGCTGGACCAGCTCACCGGTCTCGAGGAGCTGATGCCCGTACGCGAGGAGACACAGCGCGAACGGGCCGAGCGGCTCGCCCAGGAGCGCGTCGAGTACGCGCACGTCATCGTGGACGAGGCCCAGGACCTCACCCCGATGCAGTGGCGCATGGTCGGCCGCCGCGGCAGACACGCCACCTGGACGGTCGTGGGGGACCCGGCCCAGTCCTCCTGGTCCGACCCCGACGAGGCCGCCGAGGCCCGCGACGAGGCCCTCGGCTCCCGCCCCCGCCGCCGCTTCACCCTCACCGTCAACTACCGCAACCCGGCCGAGATCGCGGAGCTGGCGGCCAAGGTCCTGGCCCTCGCGATGCCCGGCTCCGAGTCCCCGTCCGCGGTCCGTTCGACCGGGGTGAAACCTCACTTCGCGGTCGTACGGAACTCGCTCTCGGAGTCCGTCCGCGCGGAGGCCGCCCGGCTGCTCGACCAGGTCGACGGCACGGTCGGTGTCGTCGTCGCCATGAACCGCCGCGAGGAGGCCCGCCGCTGGCTCGCCGGCCTCGGCGACCGGGTCGTCGCCCTCGGCAGCCTGGAGGCCAAGGGCCTGGAGTACGACGCGACCGTCGTCGTATCGCCGGCGGAGATCGCCGACGAGTCGCCCGCCGGCCTCCGCGTCCTCTACGTCGCCCTCACCCGCGCGACCCAGCAGCTCACGGTCGTCTCCGCCGAACGGGACGAGCCGGACGCGAACGGGGTGCCGGATCTCCTGAGGGACTGATTCTGTGAACCTGCGGGATGGGAATGGCCTTACGGGATCCGTTTGTTAGCCTGGGTGTGACACCGGCCCGATCCAAGCCCCCGGGCCCAACCTTCGTCGCTTAGAGCGACCACTTGCCGCGAGGCGAGCATGGCGGGTCGGTGTCATTGCTTGTCAGAGAGGCCTCCGTCACGGGAAAGGTGACGGGGGCCTCTTTTTCTCGCGAACAAAACGTTCGCAATCAGGGGCGGCTAACGCCTACCCGGCAGTAGGTGCGACCATCGGAGCGCGTACTCAGCTCAACGGTGAAAGCAGAGGAAGTCGGCCATGGCTACGGCGCCCAGCGTCTCCTACTCGATCACGGTCCGTCTGGAGGTGCCCGCGAGCGGAACCGCGGTCTCCCAGATCACCACGGCCGTGGAGTCCCACGGAGGCTCGGTGACCGGCCTCGACGTGACCGCCTCCGGCCACGAGAAGCTCCGGATCGACGTCACCATCGCGGCGTCGTCCACCGCCCACGCCGACGAGATCGTCCAGCAGCTGCGCGGCATCGAGGGCGTCACCCTCGGCAAGGTCTCCGACCGTACGTTCCTCATGCACCTCGGCGGCAAGATCGAGATGCAGTCGAAGCACCCGATCCGCAACCGTGACGACCTCTCCATGATCTACACCCCGGGCGTCGCCCGCGTGTGCATGGCGATCGCGGAGAACCCCGAGGACGCGCGCCGCCTCACCATCAAGCGCAACTCCGTCGCGGTCGTCACCGACGGCTCGGCCGTCCTCGGCCTCGGCAACATCGGCCCCAAGGCCGCGCTGCCGGTCATGGAGGGCAAGGCCGCCCTGTTCAAGCGGTTCGCCGGCATCGACGCCTGGCCGCTGTGCCTCGACACCCAGGACACCGACGAGATCGTCGCGATCGTCAAGGCCATCGCCCCGGGCTTCGCCGGCATCAACCTGGAGGACATCTCCGCGCCGCGCTGCTTCGAGATCGAGGCCCGGCTGCGCGAGGCCCTCGACATCCCCGTCTTCCACGACGACCAGCACGGCACCGCGATCGTCGTCCTCGCCGCGCTGACCAACGCGCTGCGCGTGGCCGGCAAGGGCATCGGCGACATCCGGGTCGTCATGTCCGGCGCGGGCGCGGCCGGTACGGCCATCCTCAAGCTGCTGCTCGCCGCCGGCGTCAAGAACGCGGTCGTCGCCGACATCCACGGTGTCGTGCACGCCGACCGCGAGGACCTGGTCGACGCCAAGTCCGACTCGCCGCTGCGCTGGATCGCCGACAACACCAACCCCGACGGCCTCACCGGCACCCTGAAGGAGGCCGTGCGCGGCGCCGACGTCTTCGTGGGCGTCTCCGCCCCGAACGTCCTCGACGGCGACGACGTGGCCGCGATGGCCGACGGCGCCATCGTGTTCGCGCTCGCGAACCCGGACCCCGAGGTCGACCCGACGATCGCCCGTCAGACGGCGGCTGTTGTGGCCACGGGCCGCTCGGACTTCCCGAACCAGATCAACAACGTGCTGGTCTTCCCGGGTGTCTTCCGCGGTCTGCTGGACGCGCAGTCCCGCACCGTCAACACCGAGATGATGCTCGCCGCGGCGACCGCACTCGCGAACGTGGTGACCGAGGACGAGCTGAACGCGAACTACATCATCCCCAGCGTCTTCAACGACAAGGTCGCCGGCGCGGTGGCCGGCGCGGTCCGCGAGGCCGCGAAGGCGGCGGGAGCCGCGGCACCCTCCGCGACGCCCGCCGCGTCGTAGCCCGTCGGACGATGTGTGTGCGGCGGCTGTGAGGATCGCCACGGCCGCCCGTACATCGGCGCGTCGCGGAACCCGGGGCCTTCGGCGGCCGTTTATCGTGGCGGCCAGGCTTCGGGCCTTTCCAGGCCCGGCCCTCGCTGCCGGGAGCCGACGGAGCGTCACCACACTGATGCAGTGGCGCTCTTCGTGTGACTCCCACGGGTGTTCTCGCGACTCCTACGGGTGCCGGATTGGCTTTCCCGCCGCAGGTAGGGGCAGGATGCGTCTTCGGGCGCGAGGGTCTGGACGACGGACCCGGGTCCGGGGACTCACCGAGGACCCTGGCAGCATCGGCATCACCGTGCCCGATATGCGGCTCCGCCGCGTGGCACGCCTCAAACGGCAAGAAGAACACGGGAGTAACAACATGAACCGCAGTGAGCTGGTGGCCGCGCTGGCCGACCGTGCCGAGGTCACCCGCAAGGACGCCGACGCCGTTCTGGCCGCCTTCGCCGAGACCGTCGGCGAGATCGTCTCCAAGGGCGACGAGAAGGTCACCATCCCCGGCTTCCTGACCTTCGAGCGCACCCACCGTGCCGCTCGCACCGCGCGCAACCCGCAGACCGGCGACCCCATCAACATCCCCGCCGGTTACAGCGTCAAGGTGTCCGCGGGCAGCAAGCTCAAGGAAGCCGCCAAGGGCAAGTAGTCCCTCGCGTACGCGACGGGATTGCGTACGAGGCTCAGCAACGCGAATGGGGGGGGGCCCCCCCGCGGGGGGGGGCCCCCCCCCGGGGAGGAGTCCCGCGTGTGATCTCCAGCGAGCCGGCGCCACCCCCCCCCGCCCCCCACCCGACCCAGAGA
>NZ_JBHYWD010000027.1:39845-56003 GCF_042751305.1 Streptomyces hokutonensis | reverse complement strand
TCGAGCCTGCTCGCCGCGCGCGCCCGGCGGGTCGCCCCGAGCGCCCCCCCCCCCCGGCGGGGGCCCCCCCCGCGGGCGCGGCCCCCCGCCCCATCGTCGTACGTACGACTGCTTATCCGAGCGCCTTGCCCGGCAACTCCACCTTCGCGCCCAGCTCGACGAGCTTCTCCATGAAGTTCTCGTAGCCGCGGTTGATGAGGTCGATGCCGTGGACGCGGGACGTGCCCTGGGCCGCCAGCGCCGCGATGAGGTACGAGAAGCCGCCGCGGAGGTCGGGGATGACCAGGTCGGCGCCCTGGAGGCGGGTCGGGCCCGAGACGACCGCCGAGTGGAGGAAGTTGCGCTGGCCGAAGCGGCAGTGGGAGCCGCCGAGGCACTCGCGGTAGAGCTGGATGTGGGCGCCCATCTGGTTGAGCGCGGAGGTGAAGCCGAGGCGGGACTCGTAGACCGTCTCGTGGACGATGGAGAGGCCGGTCGCCTGCGTCAGGGCGACGACCAGCGGCTGCTGCCAGTCCGTCTGGAAGCCCGGGTGCACGTCCGTTTCGAGCGCGATGGACTTCAACTGGCCGCCGGGGTGCCAGAAGCGGATGCCCTCGTCGTCGATCGCGAAGGCACCGCCCACCTTCCGGTAGGTGTTGAGGAACGTCATCATCGAGCGCTGCTGCGCGCCCCGGACGTAGATGTTGCCTTCGGTCGCCAGCGCCGCGGACGCCCAGGACGCGGCCTCCAGACGGTCCGGGAGGGCGGCGTGGGTGTAGCCGCCGAGCGAGTCCACACCGGTGATGCGGATCGTGCGGTCGGTGTCCATGGCGATGATCGCGCCCATCTTCTGCAGTACGCAGATGAGGTCCTCGATCTCCGGTTCCACGGCCGCGTTGGCGAGTTCGGTGACGCCCTCCGCCAGCACCGCGGTCAGCAGCACCTGCTCGGTCGCGCCGACGGACGGGTACGGCAGCTTGATCTTCGTGCCGCGCAGCCGCTGCGGTGCCTCCAGGTACTGGCCGTCCGCCCGCTTCTCGATCTTCGCGCCGAACTGCCGCAGCACCTCGAAGTGGAAGTCGATCGGCCGGCCGCCGATGTCACAGCCGCCGAGACCCGGGATGAACGCGTGCCCGAGCCGGTGAAGCAGCGGACCGCAGAACAGGATCGGGATGCGCGAAGAACCCGCGTGGGCATCGATGTCGGCGACGTTGGCGCTCTCGACGTGCGACGGATCGAGCACCAGCTCGCCCGGCTCCTCACCCGGACGGACCGTCACCCCGTGCAGTTGCAGCAGTCCGCGTACGACCCGAACGTCTCGGATGTCCGGTACGTTGCGCAGTCGACTTGGCTCACTGCCCAGCAGGGCGGCGACCATGGCCTTGGGTACGAGGTTCTTCGCACCGCGGACACGGATCTCGCCCTCCAGCGGGGTTCCGCCGTGGACAAGCAGTACGTCGTCTGAGCCGTTGACGGTCATGAATCTCGCGTTCCGTGGAGTTGGGCAGGGGCCGAAGACGTAAGCGTAATGGCCGCCCACCCCCCTTCAGAAAGCCCGAGGACGACTCAGCCACGTCATAGCTGTGTCACAACACGAACCGTTCCCTATCGGGCACATGGGGTCACCGGGCGGGTCCGTGCGCGGCGGACGCTTCGGTGCGCCCTGAGCTGCATTCACTCAGGTACCCGCATTGCCTCCCCCATCACGCGGAAGATGCGGGATCATGTCTGGCATGACCGAGGTGTCCTCGCTCACAGGGCGGTTGCTCGTGGCAACACCCGCCCTGGCGGACCCGAACTTCGACCGCGCGGTGGTGCTCCTTCTCGACCACGACGAGGAGGGCTCCCTCGGTGTCGTCCTCAACCGGCCGACCCCGGTGGACGTCGGCGACATCCTTGAGGGCTGGGCGGATCTCGCCGGCGAGCCGGGAGTCGTCTTCCAGGGCGGCCCGGTGCAGTTGGACTCGGCCCTCGGCGTCGCCGTCATCCCGGGCGGCGCGTCGTCCTCCGAGCGCGCCCCGCTCGGCTGGCGGCGGGTGCACGGCGCGATCGGCCTCGTCGACCTGGAGGCCCCGCCGGAACTGCTCGCCTCGGCGCTCGGCTCCCTGAGAATCTTCGCCGGGTACGCCGGCTGGGGCCCCGGTCAGCTGGAGGACGAACTCGTCGACGGCGCCTGGTACGTCGTGGAATCGGAGCCCGGTGACGTCTCCTCGCCGTCCCCGGAGCGGCTCTGGCGCGAGGTGCTGCGCCGCCAGCGCAGCGAGCTCGCGATGGTGGCGACCTATCCGGACGACCCTTCGCTGAACTGATGCCGGTGGGCTTCAGTACCCTTGGCCGTATGAGCACTCTTGAGCCCGAGCGCGGGACTGGTACGGGGACCCTCGTAGAGCCGACGCCCCAGGTGTCGCACGGTGATGGGGACCATGAGCGCTTCGCCCATTACGTCCAGAAGGACAAGATCATGGCGAGCGCCCTGGACGGCACTCCTGTGGTGGCGTTGTGCGGGAAGGTCTGGGTGCCGGGCCGCGACCCGAAGAAGTACCCGGTGTGTCCCATGTGCAAGGAGATCTACGAGTCCATGGGCTCGGGCGGCGACGGAGACAAGGGCAAGGGCGGCGACAAGTAGCCGTTCGGCTGGTCTGACTTCGTAAGGCCCTCGGGGCGTGCTTCGGCGCGCCCCGAGGGCCTTTTTGCGTGTTTCGGCGGTTTTTCGAGGGCCTTTCGCGTGTCACGAAGTGGTTGAGACCTCTTGTGGCTTCGTTCATCCACTCCTTAATCTCCGTGGTGTTGTGCAGAGCGAAACACCCGTTGCATATGTTGCAACGCACGCCCGGATCCCCGGAGGAACGCTCCATGAAGCTCGCCCCCAGATTCGCCGTACTCCTGGCCACCGCCGCCGTCGTGGCGGGCTGCGCGCCCCAGACCTCCGGCAACTCGTCCTCGGAAAAGGACGAGACGAGCGGCACCCTGCGGGTGTGGCTCTTCCAGGAGGTCGGCAACGACCCGAAGGCGAAGGTCGTCGACTCCGTAGTCGCCGCATTCGAGAAGGTCCACAAGGGCACCAAGGTGGACGTCGAGTACATCCCGATCGACACCCGCGCCCAGCGCGTCAAGGCCGCGTTCAACGACCCGAAGTCCGCGCCCGACGTCATGGAGTACGGCAACACCGACACGGCCGGCTACGTCCATGACGGCGGACTCCTCGACGTCACCAAGGAGTTCGGCGCCTGGAGCGAGTCCAAGGACACCGACCCCACCGCGAAGCAGTCCGTCACGGTCGACGGCAAGCAGTACGGTTCCCCGTTCTACGTCGGCGTCCGCGCCCTCTACTACCGCACCGACGTCTTCACGGACCTCGGCCTCCAACCCCCCAAGACCATGGCCGAGTTGGCGTCCACCGCCCGGAAGATCCACAAGGCGAGGTCCGACCTCTACGGTCTTGTCGTCGGCGGCGCCTACACGTACGGCGCGATGCCCTTCGTGTGGGCCAACGGCGGCGAACTCGCCACGGCCAAGGACGGCACCTACACCTCCGCGATCGACAGCGCCGCCGCCCAGAAGGGCATCAAGGCCTACACCTCGCTCTTCACGGGCGACAACTGTCCCGCCGCCAAGTGCGCGGTCATGGGCGGCAACGACACGATCACCGCGTTCGCGGCCGGCAAGGCGGGCATGGCGATCGGCGGCGACTTCAGCCACAGCGCGGTCGAGGCGGGCAAGGTCAAGGGCAAGTACGCGGTCGTCCCGCTGCCCGGTGTCGCCTCCGGCTCGGTCGCCCCCGCGTTCGCCGGCGGCAACAACATCGGTGTTCTGAAGAGCACTTCGCACCGCACGCTCGCGGTCGACCTCATGGAACAGCTCACCTCGAAGGCGACACAGACCTCGATGTTCGACGCGATGGGCTTCCTGCCGACGTTCACGGACGTCCGCGACGCGGCCGCCGCGAAGGTGCCGTTCGAGAAGCCGTTCGTGCAGACCCTGGCCGCCGGGACCAAGTTCGTTCCCGCGTCGCCGGGTTGGTCCGAGATCGACTCCTCGCTGGTGCTGCCGACGATGCTCCAGGAGGTCATCAGCGGCAAGAAGAGCGTGGCGGCGGCTTCGAAGGACGCGGCCAAGAAGATGAACTCCGCGTTCAGCTCCGCGGGTTGAGCCGTGGCGCCCAATAGCTCGTTGACTGCGGATCGTTCGCGGGTGCGGGTTCGTCGTGGCCGGTCGCGCCCACGCGGCGGTAGCCGCAAATTCGGCACAGCCCCGCGCCCCTTGGGGGGTTGGACCACCCCTTGGATCTATCTCGCCCCGGCGCTCGTCGTCCTCGGCGGTCTGCTCGTCTACCCCATCTACCAACTCGGCCTGATCTCGTTCTTCCAGTACACGCAGGCCCAGGTCAGTGGTGGCGAGCCGACGACCTTCAAGGGGTTCGGGAACTACGCGGAGCTGTTCTCCGACAGCCAGTTCTGGCAGGTGCTGCTGTCGACCGTGCTGTTCGCGGGGGCCTGCGTGGTCTCGACCCTCGCGGTCGGCTGCGCCCTCGCCGTGCTGCTCACCCGCGTGCGGGCCGTGCCCCGACTCGTGCTGATGCTGGCCGCGTTGGGGGCGTGGGCGACCCCGGCGGTGACGGGTTCGACGGTCTGGCTGCTGCTCTTCGACCCGGACTTCGGCCCGGTGAACCGCGTCCTGGGCCTCGGCGACCACTCGTGGACGTACGGACGCCTCAGCGCGTTCTTCCTCGTCCTGCTCGAAGTGGTGTGGTGCTCCTTCCCGTTCGTGATGGTGACGGTCTACGCCGGCATCCGCGCCGTACCCTCCGAGGTCCTGGAGGCCGCGGCCCTGGACGGCGCCTCGCAGTGGCGTATCTGGCGGTCCGTGTTGACGCCGATGCTCCGGCCGATCCTGACCGTCGTCACCATCCAGTCCGTCATCTGGGACTTCAAGGTCTTCACCCAGATCTACGTCATGACCAACGGCGGCGGCATCGCGGGCCAGAACCTCGTCCTCAACGTGTACGCCTACCAACAGGCCTTCGCGTCCTCGAAGTACAGCCTCGGCTCGGCGATCGGCGTCGTCATGCTGCTGATGCTGCTCGCCGTCACGCTGGTCTATCTGCGCCTGCTCCGCAGGCAGGGGGAGGAGCTGTGAGTACGCTCCGCGGTCTTGTACGACGGCCCTGGCGGCTCGCGGCCGAGGCCTCGGCGCTGCTGGTCGCGGTCGTGGTCGCCTTCCCCCTCTATTGGATGGTGCTCAGCGCCTTCAAACCGGCTGGGGAAATCGAGTCGAGCGAGCCCCGGCCGTGGACCCTCGCGCCCTCCCTGGACTCCTTCCGACGGGTCTTCGGGCAGCAGGAATTCGGCCGCTACTTCGTCAACAGCCTTGTGGTGGCGGGCACGGTGGTGATCGTCTCGGCACTGATCGCCTTTCTCGCCGCGACCGCCGTGACCCGATTCCGGTTCCGCTTCCGGGCCACTCTCCTGATCATGTTCCTGGTGGCCCAGATGGTGCCCGTGGAAGCGCTGACGATCCCCCTGTTCTTCACCATGCGGGGCCTCGGTCTGCTGAACACCCTGGGGTCGCTGATCCTGCCTCAGATCGCCTTCTCGCTGCCGTTCGCGATCTGGATGCTGCGGGGCTTCGTGAAAGCCGTACCGGACGCGCTGGAGGAGGCCGCGTACATCGACGGGGCGAGCCGGACGCGATTCCTGTGGCAGATCCTTTTCCCGCTCGTCTTCCCGGGGCTCGTCGCCACGAGCGTGTTTTCCTTCATCTCGGCCTGGAACGACTTCCTCTTCGCCAAGTCCTTCATCATCAGCGACACTTCCCAGTCGACCCTGCCGATGGCCCTGTTGGTCTTCTACAAGCCCGACGATCCTGACTGGGGCGGGGTCATGGCGGCCTCCACGGTGATGACGATTCCGGTGCTGGTGTTCTTCGTACTCGTACAGCGACGCCTGGTCTCGGGGCTGGGCGGAGCGGTTAAGGACTGACGTGACCGATGTGATTCCGCTGCCCCGGTACGCCCACACCTACCGCGGCCACTTCGAACTCGGGCCCGACACACGCCTGGTGGCGGGCGAGGGCGCCGGGACGAGCGAGCGCTGGCTGCGCGGGGTGCTCGGAGCGGCCACCGGCTTTCCGCTGGCTCCGGGGGACTCGCCCGAGAACGCCGTCCAGCTGTACATCCACCCCATGGTGACCAAGGACCTCGGCCCGGAGGGCTACCGCCTGATGGTCCTGTCCCACACCGTCCACGTGGTCGGCGGCGGCCCGGCGGGGCTCTTCTGGGGCGCTCAGACGCTACGTCAACTGCTGGGCCCCGACGCCTTCCGGCGAGCGCCGCTGCCCGGCCGGGAATGGCGGTTGCCCCTGATCCACGTTCAGGACTCCCCCCGCTTCCCCTGGCGCGGCCTCATGCTCGACGTCGCCCGGCATTTCATGCCCAAGGAAGGCGTCCTGCGCTACCTGGATCTGATGGCGGCGCACAAACTCAACGTCTTCCACTTCCACCTGACGGACGACCAGGGCTGGCGCGTACAGATCAAGCGGTACCCGAAGCTGACCGAGATCGGCTCGTGGCGGGCCCGCACGAAATTCGGCCACCGTGCCTCACCCCTGTGGGACGACAAGCCCCACGGCGGCTACTACACACAGGACGACATCCGCGAGATCGTCGCCTACGCCGCCGAGCGGCATATCACCGTGGTCCCGGAAATCGACGTACCGGGACACTCGCAGGCCGCCATCGCCGCGTATCCGGAACTCGGCAACACGGACGTCATCACTGCATCGATCGAGGGGGGCAACTCCCTCTCCGTCTGGGACAACTGGGGCATCAACCCGAACGTACTCGCCCCCACTGACAACACCCTGCGCTTCTACGAGGGGGTGTTCGAGGAACTCCTCGACCTGTTCCCCTCGGAGTTCATTCACGTCGGCGGCGACGAATGCCCCAAGGACCAGTGGAAGCAGTCGCCGACCGCGCAGGCGCGCATCGCCGACCTCGGGCTCGCGGACGAGGACGAGTTGCAGTCGTGGTTCATCGGGCACTTCGACAAGTGGCTCTTCGCGCGCGGGAGAAGGCTCGTCGGCTGGGACGAGATCCTGGAGGGCGGCCTCGCCGACGGGGCCGTCGTGTCGTCCTGGCGCGGCTACGAGGGCGGGATCACCGCCGCCCGCGCGGGCCACGACGTCGTCATGTGCCCTGAACAGCACGTGTACTTGGACTGGCGCCAGGATGCCGGCGAGGACGAGCCGGTGCCGATCGCCCATGTGCGCACCCTGGAGGACGTCTACCGCTTCGAGCCCGTTCCCTCGCAGCTCACCGAGGCCGAGGCCCGTCATGTGCTGGGCACGCAGGCCAACGTGTGGACCGAGGTGATGGAGGATCACGCGCGCGTGGACTACCAGACGTTCCCCAGGCTGGCCGCGTTCGCCGAGGTCGCCTGGAGCGCCCTTCCGGCGCCCGGGGAACGGGACTTCGCCGACTTCGAGCGCCGGATGACCGCCCACTACCCGCGACTCGACGCCCTGGGCGTCGCCTACCGTCCGCCTACAGGACCCCTGCCGTGGCAGCGCCGCCCCGGAGTGCTCGGACGACCCAAGGACGGCCCGCCCCCGAACGCCTAGACCACGGAAGGGAGAAAGCCCCCAGGAGTCACCGATGAGTGGCAATTGGCGCATGCCGGTGATGCCGTACCAAAACGGACCATCTCGCTGATGAGGTGGGCGAATGCCTCCTAGCGGACCCCCGCGTTCGGGTCTTGCGAAGATGTGCCAGAGTTGCCACGTCCGCCCTGTCAGCACGTACCGTACGGCAGCAACAGGTGGGACCAGGTGGGGCAGCGGGAAGGGGCAGCCGGTTTGACCACGCACGCACCGCAGGCGGGGCAGTCCGTCACGCTGCCCACAACGCTGGACGAGGCCGTGGCGGCGCTCACGGCCTTGCCCACGGCCGTTCCCGTGGCCGGCGGCACCGACCTCATGGCGGCCGTCAACTCGGGCCAGCTGAGGCCCAGCGCGCTGGTCGGTCTCGGGCGGATCAGCGAGATCCGGGGCTGGCAGTACCAGGACGGCCACGCGCTGCTCGGCGCGGGCCTCACGCACGCCCGCATGGGCCGCCCCGACTTCGCCGCCCTCATCCCGGCGCTCGCCGCCTCGGCGCGTGCCGCGGGCCCGCCGCAGATCCGCAACGCGGGCACCCTGGGCGGCAACATCGCCTCGGCCGCGCCCACCGGTGACGCGCTGCCCGTACTGGCCGCCCTGGAGGCGACGCTGATCATCGCGGGCCCGGGCGGAGCCCGCCGGGAGATCCCGGTGTCGCACCTCCTGGCCGGCGTCGAGATGCTGCGCGGCGGCGAACTCATCGGCTTCGTGCGCGTGCCCCTGCTGCACGCCCCGCAGGTCTTCCTGAAGGCGACCGGCCGGACCGGACCCGGGCGCTCGGTCGCGTCCGTCGCGGTCGTCCTCGACCCCGCGAGGCGCGGTGTCAGGTGCGCCGTCGGCGCCATAGCGCCGATGCCGCTCAGACCTCTGGACGCCGAGCAGTGGGTGGCCCGGCTGATCGACTGGGACAACGGCCGCGCGATCGTCCCGGAGGCGCTGACCGCCTTCGGGGAGTACGTCGCCGCGGCCTGCATCCCCGACCCGGCCCCGGCCGAGGACGGCTCCGTGGAACAGCTTCCGCCCGCGGTACTGCACCTGCGGCGCACCGTCGCCGCACTTGCCCGACGAGCACTCGGGAGGGCGCTGTCGTGACCGACGACCAGCACGGAGAGAGCACCCCCCAGGGCGGCGGACGCTGGGACCCGCTGCCCCAGGGCGACTACGACGACGGCGCCACGGCCTTCGTGAAACTCCCCGAAGGGGGCATCGACGCCCTCCTCGCCGCCCCGGGCCACGGCTATGTGCCGCCGCCCATAGCGGCCGGCCCCGCCCCGGACGGCGACCCCTCGGGCACCGGCTCCTGGGCCGTGCCCGCCGAGGGCGTCCAGTGGCCCGACCCGAACGCCGTACCGCAGCAGGGGACGGCCGGGGGCGAGCAGTTCGCGTACCACCCCGGGGCCACCGGCCAGTGGACCTTCCAGGACACCAACGCCCCGGACGCGGGCGCCGCGCCCGGTCACGACGTGACCGGGGAGTGGTCGATCCCCGTCGCCGGAGGTGATCTCCCGGACGAATCGGGCGAGTTCACCACCTCCGCCCTGGTCGAGCAGTGGGGCGGCACCCCGCCCGCCACCCTGCCCGGCGGCGCGCCCGCGCCCTGGGCGACGGACGGCGCGGGCCAGAACTGGGCCCAGCAGGCGTCCGGCACGGGCGTGACGGAGCGGCCCGGCCGGCCCGACACGCACACCGACGGCCGGGGTGCGGCCCACCCGGCGACGGGCACCGACGGGCGGGGCACGGCGTTCCCCGCGAACGGCACCGACGGCCGGGGCGCGGCCTACCCCGCGACGGACACCGACGGACGCGGCGTGGCACACCCCGCCGACCGGTCCGAGGCGCACCCCGCCGCCGAGTCGACCCGCCGCTCGTACGAGGAACCCCAGGGCAGCGACCCGTACGCGCACGCCCGCACCGAGGCGGCCTCCGACCCCTACGGCGACGCGCGTGGCGACCGCCACGACGACGCCTCCGCCGAACTCGCCGCGGCCGACGCGCAGTCGGCCGACGAGAACGACACGGTGGGCGACGATGCCGAAGGGGTCGAGGGGGCCACTGAGAGCCCCACTGAGCCCCCCGCGGCGGCCGACGCGTCCGATGGCGCCGGAGCCGCCCCGGAGGCTGCTGAGGCGCCCGTGACGGCCGCGGACGCCGAGGCGCCGGACGAGACCGCCGAGCCCGGCCCGAAGCTCCCCGGCGACGAACACCCGCTCGCCTCCTACGTGTTGCGCGTCAACGGCGCCGACCGGCCCGTCACCGACGCCTGGATCGGCGAGTCGCTCCTCTACGTGCTCCGCGAACGCCTCGGCCTCGCGGGCGCCAAGGACGGCTGCTCGCAGGGCGAGTGCGGGGCCTGCAACGTCCAGGTCGACGGACGGCTCGTCGCCTCCTGCCTGGTGCCCGCCGTCACCGCCGCCGGCTCCGAGGTCCGTACGGTCGAGGGTCTCGCCGTCGAGGGGCAGCCCTCGGACGTGCAGCGGGCGCTCGCCAAGTGCGGTGCCGTGCAGTGCGGTTTCTGCGTGCCCGGCATGGCGATGACCGTGCACGACCTCCTGGAGGGCAACCCCGCGCCCACCGAACTGGAGGCGCGCCAGGCCCTGTGCGGCAACCTGTGCCGCTGCTCCGGCTACCGGGGTGTCCTGGACGCCGTACAGGAAGTCGTCGCCGAACGCGAGGCGCACGCCGCTGCCGCCGAACCTGAGTCGGACGGCGACGAGGCGCGTATTCCCCATCAGGCGGGCCCCGGAGCCGGTGGTGTCCACCAGTCGGCGTTCGAGTCCCCGCGCACGCAGGACCAGGTGTACGGCCAGGACGGAGGTCAGGCGTGAGCAACGAAGCCGCCACCGCGACCACGGAGGCCGCGCCCGCCCCGGAGCATCCGGGCCACGGCCTGGGCGCCTCGCTCCCGGCCGCCGACGCCCGCGCCAAGACCGAGGGCACCTTCCCGTACGCCGCCGACCTGTGGGCCGAGGGCCTCCTGTGGGCGGCCGTCCTGCGCTCGCCGCACCCGCACGCGCGCATCGTGTCCGTCGACACGTCCCACGCGCGGGACATGCCCGGCGTACGGGCCGTCATCACCCACGAGGACGTGCCGGGCAAGGACCGCTACGGCCGGGGCACCGCCGACCGCCCGGTGTTCGCCTCCGAAGTGGTGCGCCACCACGGGGAGCCCATCGCCGCCGTCGCCGCCGACCATCCGGACACCGCGCGGATGGCCGCCGCCGCCATCATGGTCGAGTACGAAGTACTCGACCCGGTGACCGACCCCGAGCAGGCCTTCGAGGCCGAGCCGCTGCACCCCGACGGCAACCTGATCCGGCACATCCCGCTGCGCCACGGCGACCCGGACGCGGCCGGCGACATCGTCGTCGAGGGCCTGTACCGCATCGGCCGCCAGGACCCCGCCCCCATCGGCGCCGAGGCCGGCCTCGCCGTGCCCCGCCCCGACGGCGGCGTCGAGCTCTACATCGCCTCCACGGACCCGCACACCGACCGTGACACGGCCGCCGCCTGCTACGGCCTGGAGCCCGACCGCGTGAAGGTCGTCGTCACCGGCGTCCCCGGGGCCACCGCCGACCGCGAGGACCAGGGCTTCCAACTCCCGCTCGGGCTGCTCGCGTTGAAGACCGGCTGCCCGGTCAAACTCACCGCCACGCGCGAGGAGTCCTTCCTCGGCCACACCCACCGCCACCCCACGCTCCTGCGCTACCGCCACCACGCCGACGAGGACGGCCGCCTGGTCAAGGTCGAGGCCCAGGTGCTGCTCGACGCGGGCGCCTACGCCGACACCTCCTCGGAGGCCCTGGCCGCCGCCGTCTCCTTCGCCTGCGGCCCCTACGTCGTCCCGAACGCCTTCATCGAGGGCTGGGCCGTCCGCACCAACAACCCGCCCTCCGGGCACGTGCGCGGCGAGGGCGCCATGCAGGTCTGCGCAGCCTACGAGGCGCAGATGGACAAGCTCGCCAAGAAGCTCGCCATGGACCCGGCGGAGCTGCGCCTGCGCAACGCCATGGCCACCGGTGACGTCCTCCCGACCGGCCAGACGGTGACCTGCCCGGCACCCGTCGCCGAACTCCTCCAGGCCGTACGGGACTTCCCGCTGCCGCAGCTCCCCAAGGACACCCCCGAGGACGAGTGGCTGCTGCCCGGCGGCCCCGAGGGCGCGGGCGAACCGGGCGCGGTGCGCCGGGGCGTCGGCTACGGCCTCGGCATGGTCCACATGCTCGGCGCGGAGGGCGCCGACGAGGTCTCCACGGCCACCGTGAAGGTCCACGACGGCATCGCCACGGTCCTGTGCGCGGCCGTGGAGACCGGCCAGGGCTTCACCACTCTGGCCCGCCAGATCGTCCAGGAGACCCTCGGTATCGACGAGGTGCATGTCGCCCCCGTGGACACCGATCAGCCCCCGGCCGGGCCTGGTTGCCGAGGACGTCATACCTGGGTCTCGGGCGGCGCGGTCGAACGAGCCGCGAAAATGGTCCGCACCCAGCTGTTGCAGCCCCTGGCGCACAAGTTCGGCATGTCCACCGAACTCCTCCAGATCACCGACGGCAAGATCACGTCGTACGACGGAGTCCTCTCTACGACCGTTACCGAGGCCCTGGACGGCAAGGAACTGTGGGCCACCGCCCAGTGCCGCCCGCACCCGACCGAGCCCCTGGACGAGGCGGGCCAGGGCGACGCCTTCGTGGGCCTCGCGTTCTGCGCGATCCGCGCGGTGGTCGACGTCGACATCGAACTCGGCTCCGTCCGGGTCGTCGAACTGGCCCTCGCCCAGGACGTCGGCCGCATCCTGAACCCGACCCAGTTGGTCGCCCGTATCGAGGGCGGGGTGACCCAGGGCGTAGGCATCGCGTTGACGGAAAACCTGCGCACCGCGCGCGGGTTGATCCGCCACCCCGACCTCACCGGCTACGCCCTCCCCACCGCCCTGGACACCCCCGACATCAAGATCGTGAAACTCGTCGAGGAACGTGACGTGGTCGCCCCCTTCGGGGCGAAGGCGGTCAGCGCGGTACCGGTGGTCACGTCCCCGGCAGCCATCGCCTCCGCCGTGCGCGCCGCGACGGGCCGCCCCGTGAACCGGCTCCCGATCCGCCCCCAGGCGGCGGTTGTCACGAACGGGCAGTACGGCCAGTAGGCGGCGCCGGCAGAGCGGTCGCCGAGGGACGGGAACGTTCACGGGTGGTCCGAGCGTCTGATGGGGTGAGGATGTTTCGGACGTTTCGCGTCCGTCCGCGCTCCGCGAGGCGTCCTCGCCGCGGTCTCGCCGCGTTTTCGCTGGTCAGGGCCATTGTCAGTGGTGCCGCGTAGTGTTCTGGGCAGTGGGGACGACAGCGGAACACCGGTGCCGCACGGGGAAGATTCACGCACGGGGGAACCATGCACGGGGGAACGATGAGCAGGACCGACGCCGGTTCTACGGCGACCATGATCACCTTGACCGAGGAGGACCTCGATCCGTACGTCACGCACGCGTCCACGCGCCGCTGGCTGACGGGCCCCGGACTGCCGGGCGACAGCGGCCTGTTGACGTTCGAGGAGCTGCGCAGGGAGGGCCTGCGGACGGTCGCGGACTCGCTGGGCGATCCCGACCCGCTGGCGGCGGAGCTCCGGGACCAGCTGGTGATAGGCGCGCTGTGGGGACCCGACGGCGGCGAGGCGGAGTCGATCCTGCTGGACGGCGAGACGGGCGAGATCGCCACGACGTACTTCTTCCACGACCGCCCGGACCTGATGGAGACCGGCCCGCTGGCCCCGTCGGTCGAGACGCTGGCCCGCTTCACCACGACCACCGACGAACTGACCGCCCTGCGCGGCCAGTTCGCCTCCTACGAGGGCCGCCACGGCGCGCAGACGGTTGCGGAGGCGTCACGCCACCTGCTCTCGATCTTCGAGTCGGAGACGGACGGCGAGGTGTCCCCGTTCTGGAAGGCGGCGGCCCTGATCCGCCCGCTGGCCCTGGTCGCGGGCCCCGGCACGACCTCGGGCCTGACCCTCGACATCCCGGCCCGCCTGCTGGACCAGGAGTTCGGCCACGGCACGGTGGCCCGCTTCGAGGAGGTCGACTTCCCCGCCACGCTCACCCACGAGCCGACCCGCCGCTTCCTGCGCGAGACGGGCCTGCCCGAGGACGCGATCCTCTTCCAGCTGGACACGGATGTCCCGCTCCCGACTCTGGCCGAGTTCTACGAGGACGAGCCCGCCGACGAACTCCCGGCCCGTTCCCGCGAGTTGATCCGCCTCGGCCATCTCGTAGAGGACAACAGCCTGGTTGTGGACGGCGCCACGGGCGAGATCCTCACCTGGAGCGAGCCGGAAGCGACGCTGGCCCCCCTCAACACGGACGTCTCCACCCTCGCCTTCACCCTCTGGCTGCTCCACCGTGAGCGGGCGATCGACGCGAACCTCTCGGGCGAGCTGACGGCGGAGGCGTACGACCAGTTGGCCACGACGATGCTCCAGACCCTGTCGACGGTGGACCCGACGGGCCGGCAGACCAGGGCGGCCGGCCGACGCCACCCGCACTACTGGACGGAGGCGTTCCAGGACGAGGCGGGAGGGGTGCTCTGAGTGCTCTGACGCGGACGCGGATACGGGCTACGGCGGAATTCGCTCGCGCCGATGCGAGCTGAGCCGCTACCTTCCGCCTGACCGCAACGCGGCGAGGGGGAACGGGACATGGACACCGACCACACACGGACCGACCGACTGGGCCTGCTGCTGGAGCAGTTCGACAAGGCCCGGGAGATGGCCCAGGTCCGGCTGACGGGACTCGGCGACGAGGAGTACCTCTGGGAGCCGGCGCCCGACTGCTGGTCCCTCCGCCGCCGGAGCGAGGCGGTGACACCGAGAGCGTTCGGACCGGGCGAGTGGGTCCTCGACCTGGGCGCACCGGACATCCCGGCGAGCGAGTACGCCGAGGTCGCCCGCCAGGCCGCCGACGGCATGACCGTCGACAAGATCGCCGAGGACTGGAGCGTGACCGTCGAACGGGTCGAGCAGGTCCTCGCCCACACCGGTGAGCCCGAACCGGACTCGACGCCGATCACGACGATCGCGTGGCGCCTGGGCCACCTGCACTTCCAGTTCGCGGGGGCGTGGGAGTGGACGTTCGGCGACCGACGCCAGGACCCGAAACAGATGGTCGACTTCAGCCCCTCCGCGTCCCTGGCCCTGGACCGGTTCTGGCCGGTGATCGACCGCTGGCGGACAGCCGTAGCCACGGTGACGGAAGAGGACCTGGACACTGTCGGCCTCTCCCAATACCCGTACGGCTCCGACCCCGACGACCCGTACATAGCCGTCGTGGCGGGAGCCAACCTGGAGTTCATCCACCACATGGCGGAGATCGCACTGCTGCGGGACCTGTGGCGGGCGCGGAGGTGAGTCAGCCTCGGGACCGGGCACTCCACGCGCGCTGGAGAGCCCCCTGCACACCCTCCCCGAGAACCGCGCGTGTCGTCATCTCGCCGGGCAACGTGGGCAGTTCAGCCCAATGCGTCACAGTCTCCGCACTGCCGAGCCCGTAGGGCAGCCGGACGACCCCGTCGGAGTCGACGAAGCAGTCCCGGTGCTCGGTCCCGTCCGCACCGAAGTGCAGAGCCGTGAAGTACATCGGCCGCACGAGCCAGAACTCCTCACCCAGCGCGTCACTGGACTCGGTGCCGTCGTCGGCCGGATACCGCCCGGTGATCGCGGCAGCCACGGGGGTGCCGCTTGAGGGCAGTGCGCTGCGCGCGTCCACCCACGTCACCACGGTGTCCAGATTCACCAGCTCCACGCCTGACAAGACGACTGGCCGCCCGCGCAGGTTGCCTCAACTTCCTTCGCGCTGGGTGGCGTAAGCCGCCGCAGCGGACGCGCAGTTGACCCGCGGGTTGCCGGCGGGCACCGACTGCTCCAGATGCTGCAGGACACCGAACGCGTCCTCGTCGTCGACACCGTTCTTCTTCAGTCCCTCCAGCGTGGAACCCGCGACCACGGCCAGACGCGGGCGGTCCTGCGTACAGCGTGGCGCCAACGCGTCGAGAACCTGCTGATACTGCGCGGCGGGCCGCCCGGTCCCGTCCAGATCGGCCAGTTTCTGCGCCGGCCCCGATGCCGATGCGGAAGCGTGGGTGGCCGGTGTCCGCGCGGCCGGACCGCCGGGGCTCACTCCAGGGGCCGAGCCCGCCGCCGAGGTGCTGTGTCCGGAGGCACCTCCGCCCCCGTAGACCACGCCGAGGACGACCAACGAAGCCGCGATCAGCCCCCCGACCCCGACAGCGACCTTCTTCTCCTTGCTCAGCGACACCCTCGACCCCGAACCGGGCTCCTGACTCACAATCCCCCCTGCACAGACCTGGCGCCCCTCATCCAGGGCACGGCTCCGGGACGGTACACCTACGAGCAGCGCAACCGAACAGAAGGGGGGGGGGGCCCGGGCGGGGGGGGGCGGGCGAGGAGAGGTGGGGGCGGGGGGGGGGGTAGAGCGCGTAGGGATGTCGGGTTGTTGTGTGTGTGTGGGTGGTGGGGGGGGGGGCGGGA
>NZ_JBHYWD010000027.1:0-39835 GCF_042751305.1 Streptomyces hokutonensis | reverse complement strand
ACCCCCACCCCCCCCCCCCACAACCCCCCGCGCCACAGCGCCACTCCAACACCCAGACCCACACCCCCACCACACCCCCCCCCCCCCCCCCCCGGCGGCCCCCCCCCCTTCCAACTCTGGAGGCCGTGGCGGGAATCGAACCCGCGTAACTCGCTTTGCAGGTTTGTCTGTGCTGGTCAGGGTGCGATCCGCGCGTGTTCGCTGGAGTTCAAACCGGTACGGCCGCAGGGCCCACTGAGGTAGAGCGAACTGCTCTGGACGGCCGCATACGGCCGCGAACGAGACGGAAACTGAGACGGGACGGTTCGCGGAGTCCGCGCTTCGTGATGCTCGAACCTGAATGATCACGACGGGCTCCCGTCCTGTACGTGGTTACCGTGCGGTCGTCCACAGGGCAATCCCGTTGCCCGTCCACGTAGTCATGCCGAACCGGTAAGATTGGCCTTCACGCGCCGCACTTGATAGGGGCGCGTGCCACTGGAGGTGGTCCCTATCTGCGCCTACTCGGCTAGAGAGTCATTTGCCGACCCAATTCTTCAAAGGTTTGCGAGTCTACGGGACATAAGTCATCAGGACGGAATCCTGCGCAAATCAATTTTGGAGAGCGTGTCGCGGGCCACACAGATGGGGCATCCTGATTTTGCTCATCTGCCGCTCGGCGGCAGTGGCACATGCATGGGGGTAACAGCCTTCATCGATATGGCAGCGTTCACGGCTAGAACGTTTTGGGATGATCCGCAAGACGTTTTGTGGCTGAACATGGCCGTACTTACGCAGGTGGCGAAAACTGTTCAAGGGTTTGGCGGTCATGTCCTTGGGCTTCGTGGTGACGGGGTCTTTGCTTGTTTCGGTGACAAACGGATGGCGGACATGAAAGTGGCTGCTGGGGCGTGTGTCGCGGCTTGTGCCTTCATCCTCGATGGCGCGAAAGGTCCCCTAAATGAAGCCCTGGAAGCTCGGGGAATGGAACCCGTTCGCTTGCGTGCGGGTGCAGACTTCGGAGATCTGAGCTTTGTGAGGATCGGAACGGAAACGGCTAGCGAGGTAAATGTAGTTGGTTTCGCGGCGAATTTTGCATCAAAGTGTGAGAAGCATGCTGGAGCTTGGGGTCTGGTAGTGGGGGAGGAGTTGGCTTCGCTTCTTCCTGAGTCGGATATCTCACTGCACGAGCAATCGCCAAAGAGGTATGTGAGGAAAGGTGAGGAGCGGCGATACCGCTTCTATGACGTATCCCTTCCTGTCTACCTAAAGCTGGGTGAGCTCGTTCAGGAGCAACTCAACGGTCGACCCCTAAGCGCCATCGTCCCACACTGAGAGGGAGTATTTAATGACAATTGCCACGCTTCTTAGGCACGTCGGAGTTGATGTGCCGCGATACGTAACTGTTGACGGTGAGATCGTCCTTGACCCGCCGGCCGCCCCGGCGATCTACACGTCCGTGGCCCCCCACCGTTTCCATGGTGGGGAAGATCCAGCCCCGAGTCGTGATGACCGTAGCGGCGCTTGGTGGATCGTTGATCCAGTTGCAAAGGAAGCTGATAAAGCTGCCATGGCTACAGCCTTCCCCTCCTTCTACTGCCTCGATGACGATGGCGACTATGCGTTTTCTGGAACTCTGCGAACGGGGCGCGGCAATTTCGAGATCATGGTATTGCCTCAAGTGGATATGTCACTCCCGTCTGTCTATCCCAAGCCGGGGTTGCGTCTAGGGCGACCCGCCGGTCGAAAATTCGTGTATGCGCCGCACCTCTATCTCTCGGGCGCATTGTGCGTCGCGGATAGAGGGGATTGGAAAAAGGAAGATCATACGACGGCAACCGTTGTCGCGTGGGCGGCGCACTGGTTCTGTGCGTACACTGAATGGCGTTTCACTAATAGGTGGCCGACCGACGGTTATGGGAAGGTCGCCTAATGTCGAATAATCACGACCCTGGCGAGGATGTGCGGGTTATTCTTTCCGAGACGGGTGAATGGATTCGGAACGCCGATACTAAGACGGGCCTCCTCGCCACGGTGCTAGCTGTCTTGCTCGGGGTGATTTCTCAGAAGGCGGAAAATAAAGACATCATCCCGCCTTTCTCTGATGCGACCGATTATGTAGGTTTCTGCTTCCTGGTAGTTACGGTAGGTGCAATTGTCGTCTCCTACTTCTTCTTCTATCGTGTGCTATCTCCTCGTGTCGCCGTTCCGGACGCAGATACGCGTTTCGCCTGGCCGTGGATTGCTCACTCCTCGGTCGCCACGCTAGTTAACCTGACGCCTTCGGCGGCGCGCGAAGAAGGGTGGACGCAAGCAAAGGCGCTGGCTCTCATCACTCAGGAAAAGTTCCGTTACTTTAAGCGGGGTCTCGTCACGTCTGCGATTTCCGGCGTTTTTTTCTTGGTGTGGCTAGTGATCATCTCGACGTAGTGCCGTACGGTCGCGGTCGTCCTCCTGCTGCCCCGTCATGGGACCCTTGGTACCGAGCGGTTGAGCGACGAGAGAGGAGCCGGTGTGCCGGAGGCCAGTCCGCGTGGAACCTACCTGGTTATTGCGGAGTTGCTGCGGAAGGAGATCGTCGAGGGCAAGCCCTTGGCGTCGGAGGCGGCGCTGATGGGGGCATACGAGGTCTCTCGGAATACGATCCGGCGCGCACTCAAAACTCTCGAAGCCGACGGCGTTGTCGAGTCCGCCCCCGGGATCGGTTGGCGTCCCGCTCGGAGTGGGGATCGGCGAACTCTCGTTGAACGGATGGCTGATCTGATCGCAGAGGACGCACTCTCGGTCGGGGATGCGTACCCGTCCGAAGCGAAGCTGTGCGAGCGGTTCGACGCGTCCCGGACCGCCGTGCGCCGCGTTCTGGCGCAGATGGAGGGAAGCGGTCTGCTTGCCACCGTGCACGGCAAGGGACGAACCGTGCGCGCTCTCCCCACTCCCACCGCCCGCCCGTAGTCTTGGCCGCCATGGGACTGACTGAGTGGGCATACACGCTCTCCGAATCGCTGCTCTCCGAACCGCTCCCGCGTCGGTGGGAGCACTCGCTAGGGGTCGCCAAGCGCGCTCGCTCCTTGAGCCCGATCCTGGGGGAGGACGCGGAGCTACTGGAAGCCGCGGCCGTGCTGCATGACATCGGCTACTCGCCGGCCATTGCCGCCACCGGCTTCCATCCCTTGGACGGCGCACGGTTCCTCAGGGATCAGGAAGGTGCGGACGAACGGGTTGTTCGTCTCGTGGCGCATCACTCCTGTGCCTTGCTGGAAGCAGAGGAACGCGGACTCCGTCAGGAACTTGAGGGCGAGTTCGACCTAGAGCGTCCCGACCTGGTAGACGCCTTGTTGTACTGCGACATGACGACGACGCCGGACGGGACACAGACGACGTCGGCTGAGAGGCTGGACGAGATCGTGCAGCGATACGGCGCGGACACGATCGTCGGGCGATTCATCCAGCGTGCGGCCCCCGAGATCCACGCAGCGTCGAAGCGCGTCGCGGACCGGATGGCCGAAGTCTCTGGTAGTGGTCAGCCGATGTAAGGCTCTCGCCGCGTGTCATCGAGACCGTGCTGAATGCGCAGCATCATCGAAGGATGGATGTCCAGTCCGTCAAGGTCCGCCGGATCGATCCAGCGGACCTCTTTCGATTCGCTGCTTGTGCGTAGGGAACCATCGACCGGATGGGCCCGGAAGCAGATGGAGAACTGTTGCCGGACCTCGCCGTCGTCGTACGCCAACACGTGCTGAGGGTCGGTGTAGAGCCCCACGATGTCGTCGACCTCAACGTTGATGCCGGTCTCTTCCCGGACTTCGCGAACGACCGTGTCAGCGATGCGTTCGCCGATGTCGTGGCCACCACCGGGCAGGGCCCAAAGGTCGTTGTCCGTCTTGTGGATCAGCAACAGGCGTCCGGCATCGTCCCGGACCACCGCCGTCACCGAGGGGACCACTGAGTTGGCCTTCGGGGCGTTCGGGTCGCGGAAGTAGTCGATCCGGCTCATCAGCGCGTGCCTTCCCAATCGGCGGGTGATGAGATCCGGCGGGCCGACTCCCACACCTTCTCAACACTCTCAGCGTAGGCGTCGAAGAGTTCACCGCCCGGGACTCGTTGCAAGTGGAGCACGGGGGCCATGTAGGCACCGACCCCGTACAGGTGGCCGTTCGCCAACATCTCGTCATCTGCCCGGTAGATCGAGTTGTAGAGCGTGGTGCCGTGCAAACGGAACTCGACACCGGGCAGGCCGAAGAGCGGGCCGTAGTTGACGAGGGCGTTTCGAATCTTGCCCGCCATCGCAGCGCCGATCCCTTCGTCTTCGCCGCGCATGGCAACGGCCGGCGACGTGGGCTCTCCCAGCATGAAGCGGATGGGCACTCCGTCGGCCGACTTCTCTTTCACGAGGCGGTGGAACGATGCGTCTTCCGTGAGCCAGAACCCGGAGTACACCAGCAGGTCAAACTGACGGGTCGCCTTGGAGTAGAGGTTCGTCCAGAGGGTTTGCATCACGACGGAGCGGTGTGGATAGAGCCTGACCAACTCCGCGTTGCCGGCGGCAGCAACCTCGGCTGACGTGCGTTCGTCCGGCCACAGGTACGACACCTCGCACCTCAACAGCGATGCGGTTGCGAACTGGAATCGGCGATATGGCTTGCGCTCAGGTTCGTTGATCCATCGCTCGACGGTCTTGGCCGCGACCCCGAGTCGTTCGGCGACCTCATCGAGCGTCAGGCCCAAGTCCACTATCGCGCCGCGCAGTCGCTCGTTCGCCATGCCAACCTCCGACTTCCTGGGACGACTTGGTTCGACTTCACGGTAGCTAAGAACGACCTGAGCCGCGCAACCGCGAAGTCGAACGTCGTCGCTGCCGACGCCAGTCTGTAGGTACATCGAGCGCGAGGGACTCGCAGACCTCCAACAGCCGAAGGGCTTGACGGGGCGAACCTCCCTCTGCAAGATGAGGAACACGTACTACATGTTCCTCTCGTTCGGATCGCTTCGGCGGGCCGATCGAGCGCACGACAAGGGGCCCGGGACAGAGCGGGCCGAGGGACCCGGACCCCTGGTCAACCGGAGGGCTCAGACCGAAAGGTCACGTCTCCATACGCCTGAAGCGGGAGCTCGTGTTCCCGAAGGAGACAGCGCACTACTGCACATCAACTCCCTGCTGCTTGCGGGGAGTTGGTACGCACTCCCGGACGCGGCGGCACTCCCGGACAGGACAGCCCGCCGCGCCCGGTCTTGTATCCCGACGCAGTCAGGAGTTCTTCCATGACCGAGCGCATCATCCCCGTGGACGTCGTCGGCCCGATCGCCCTGGATCTGGCGATGAACGCCGGCAGTATCCGCGTCGTCGTTGACCCGGAGCTGAAGCAAGCGCGCATGGTGCTGACGACGGAGGCCACCTCCGGCCCGTCGGCCGACGCGATCCGCGACACCACCGTCAGCCTCATCGGGCAGAACCTTAGGGTCCGCGTCCCGGACGTCGCCGGCGGCATGGGCGGCAGCACCACGATCCGCGTGGGCGGCAACACTATGACGTTCTCCGGCGGCAACGGCGTGCAGTTCGTCAACGGCAACGTCCACATCAGCGGCCACAGCGACGGCAAGGTCTTCATCAACGGCCGCGAGGTCACCGCCACCGGCCCGGCCGGAGACGCGGTCACCCCGATCACCGCCACTATCTACCTGCCCGCGCGGTCGGTGGCCGCGATCGGCACACACAGCGCGAACACCGTCGTCACCGGCACGCTGGCGCGGCTGGAGTACGACGGCACCTCCGGAACGCTGACCGCTGAGCGGGTCGGCGACCTGGAAGCCGTGGTCACCAGCGGCAGCGTCATCGTCGGCGAGGTGAGCGGCCCGCTGGACATCAACCTCACGTCCGGCAGCGTCAACGTCGGCGCCTACAGCGGCCACAACGCCCGGCTGAACCTCACCTCCGGCGATGTCCGCATGGCTGCGACCTCGCAGGCCACGGGCCGTCTGTCCGTGAACGCGACTTCCGGCAGCGTCCGCGTCACCGGCGCCGGTCACCTGAACGTCCGCCGCCGGGTGACCAGCGGCCACGTGCAGATCAGCTAGTACCCCGGCGTCCCTGCCCCTCCTTCCGGACAGGAGTCCGCCACCGTGCACGCTGCCTTGTTCGCCGCCGTGTTCATCGCTCTGTACGTCGCCCACAGCGTGGGTGACCACTGGGTTCAGACCTCGCATCAGTCCGCGCACAAGGGCCGTCCCGGGTGGATCGGCCGTCTCGCGGACGCCCGGCACGTCGCCACCCTGACGCTCACCAAACTCGCCGTGCTCCTCCCGGCCGCCGTACTGCTGGGACTGCACCTGTCGGTGCCCGGCGTCGTCGCCGGACTCGCGGTCGACGCGGCCTCGCACTGGTGGGCCGACCGGCGCACCACGCTCGCGTGGCTGGCCCGGGTGACCGGCAAGGGCGAGTTCTACCGGCTGGGTGCCCCGCGCGCCGGCCGGGACGACAACCCGCACATCGGTACCGGCGCCTACGCGCTTGACCAGTCCTTCCACCACCTGTGGCTCCTGGTCGCCGCGCTGCTCATCGCCACCGTCTGACCCCCGTTCTTCGCGGGGTGGTCGCACTCCCGGACAGGACAGCCGACCGCCCCGCGCCCTTCCCGACGTATCCAGGAGAGATCCATCATGCGTATGCGCACTTTCGTCGCCGGCCAGGAAGCGCACGGCGACAGCGAGTTCGCGGAACTGGCGCTCGGCATCGACGTCGACCTGTTCCGGGGCCCGTTGGAGTTCGAGACGGACGGCGAGCGTGCCGCCCGACAGGACGCGGCCCGTGACATCCTCGCCGACCTGCGTGCGGAGGCGGAGGCCGGTGACGACGTCGCCGGTTGGGACGCCCTCTACGCGGACGCGCTGACCCGTACGGTGCCGTTCCTTCGTTTCGCTCGCGCCTTCCGGCCGGTGACGGGGGAAGCGGCATGAACGAGACCCGCAAGCCCCTGACGAAGGTTCAGATCGGTGTGCTGACGGCCGCGTTCGTGCCGATGCTCGCCACGGGCGTCGTCGGCGGGATCGGCACCTACAGCAATATCGGGCACGCCTATGGCACGGGAACCGCGCTCGGCGCCCTCGGTGCTGGCGAGGGCGCCACCGCCGTACTCGCCCTGGTTCTACTGGGGTTGACCATGCTGGGACAGTCCTCCCCGCGCGTCGTACGGACCGGGCTGTGGGCCCTCCCGGCCGCCGCAGCCGTCATGGGCGCCATGGCCGCGCCCGACCCGGGGCGCACCGTGATCTACGCCCTGACCCCGATGGGCATGTCTGTGTCGGCGGAGGGCATGGCGTTCCTCGCCCGCCGGATCGTCGTCCACACCGACAGCCGCGACGCGGAGAACGAGCGGCGTACCGCCGACATCGTGCAGGCTCTCGCCTACCACCGCGCCCGCGCTGCACATCACCCGGTCGACCGGGTGCGGAAGCGGTCGGACCGGGCTTCGTGGCGGCTGGCCCGCAAGGTCGGAGTCGGCGATGCCGCGCTCGGATCGAGGCTGTTGGATGTCCAGCGCGACCGGATCACCGACGGCGCGGACGCGGCGCTCGCGTCGATGTTCGGCGGTACCGCCCCCGCCCTCGCCCCGGCTTCCGACGTTGTCACGAATGTGGAGGAATCGGCCGGAAGTAGTCGAGAACGGTCTACCTCTGACCTGCCCGTATCGAGCACTCCCACATTCGTGGTGACGCGACTTGTGGTGCCTGACCCGGCACCGGTCGACCTCGGCAAGTCCGGCGTCGGCACGAAGCCGATGCCCGCCGCCGTCCCGGCGGTGAAGCCGGTCCCGATCGCCCCGGCGCCCTTCCGCTCGGTCCCGGCCGCGTCGACCGCACCGCGTCGGGCGACGGGCCGCGTCCCGGTCGCCGCCAAGTCGCCCCGTACCCGCCGCACGCCCGAACAGCTCATGGCGGAAGCACGCAAGGCGACGGCCGGTCTGACGGACGCTCAGGTGACCGGCGAGGGCATCCGCCGGGCCCTGCGCACCTCGCCCGCCAATGCCCGCATGCTGCGTGACGCTCTGCTCGCCGAACGCGCCGGGGTGGTGACGCCGTGAGTACCCTCGCGGCGCTCTTCCCGGCCGTGCCCGCTGTTGGGTGGGCGGTTCACGCCCGGTGGCTGCACCGTCGGTTGACCACCGCGCGCCGCGACCCGCTCACCGGGTTGTGGACGCGGGACGCTTTCACCCGGCGGGCCCGCCGCCTGCTGCGCGACCCGCGCGCCGTGGTCGTGCTGGCGGACGTCGACCACTTCAAGCAGATCAACGACACCCACGGGCATGCGGTCGGTGACGCGCTGCTCGCCACGATCGCCGACCGCCTCGCCCATGGCACCACCCCGCGCGGTGTCGTGGGACGGCTGGGTGGGGACGAATTCGCCGCCGTCGTCATCGACCGCGACAGCACGATGCCCGACCGACTTCACACCCTCGCCCGCGTTCTCGCCCGGCCGGTCGACACCGCCCCCGACGTGCACACCACGGTGTCACTGGGGTGGGTACGCGCGGCCGACCACCCCGGTGAGGACCTGTCAGCGCTGCTTCGCCGCGCTGATGAAGCCATGTATACGGCCAAGCGGTCGGGGCGGTCCGGTCCTCGCCGGGCCCGTCTCGGGCGGCTGCTCGGGTCGGTGGCCGGCCGTCGTCCCGGACGGCGCGGCGCGGCATGAGCACGCTGCCGGTCTTCCGGTGGCACCTCGCCCCGGACGGCTACGCCACGCGCCGCCAACTGCGGGCGCGCGACCTGCGTCCCGGTGGACAGGACGTCGCCGCCCAGCTCGAACGCCCCCGGCGACGGGGCCGCCCGCCGCTTGTCGCCTACCTGTACCGCGTCGACCTCGCCAAACCGGTCCGGCCGATGACGGCGGGCCGGTGGCGGGCCCACGCCGCGATGATGCGCGCTCGCCGCACCTGCCCCGAGTGCCACCGGGACGCCGGATACGTCATCCCGCCCACGCTCGGAACCTGCGTGACCTGCGCCTATCCCGAAGAACAGCGCGCCGCCTGACATCCCCAGCACAGCTAATGCAAAGCGTGAGGCTCTGGCCATAGCTATCAGGAAGTCGTGATAGTTACGGCCCTTCCACGGCCTCACGATCGAACCCGGGTCCGGCCGCCCGACCTTCCACAGCAAGCCGGCCGGACCCTTCGACTCCCGAAGGAGTACGTACATCGTGACCGAGACCACCACCTCCACGCCCGCCGGGGACCCGGAGGGCACCGAACAGCCGACGGCCGCCGTGCTGCCGTTCCCGCTCAAGAAGAAGACCGACCCCGACCCGACCACCCCGAGCGAGGGCACGGTCAAGCCGGGGGAGTGGGAGGCCGAACTCCCCGACACCGACGACCCCGAGGCCGACGGCCTGACCGAGGGCGCCCCGGTCGACCCGCCTCGTGAGGTCTACCCGCCCTCGGTCGCGGAATGGATGGAGGCCAAGGACAAGGCCCGTCTGCCCGTGCTGCCGGACTGGGTGAAGCTCCCCGATCAGCGAACTGCCGTTCGCAAGTGGGCCGTTCGCCACTACTCGGCTGTGATCGGCTACCACGCCGTACGCCTGCCGTGCATCTACACGCCGAAGGTGCTGTGGTACTCGCCGCGGGGGGCGTGGCGTTGGTCGGCCGCGATCGGCCGGTGGGTGTTCGACGCGGAAGGCAAGTCGCTGCGTCTGCACTCCGTGGCCAACGAGGACGCTGCCGAGTACCTGAAGCTGTCGCGGCAGCGCAACGACCGCGTCCGCCTGCGCGGGATCGTCGCGACCGTCGCCGGAGTCGTCGGCCTCGCCGCCACGCTGACCCTGTTCGTCATGGCGCCGTCCTGGCTGTTGCTGCTCGCCGTGGCCACGTTCACGACCACCCTGGGTGTGGTCGGGGCGCCGGCGGACCGACCGCTGATCGACCTCGCCAAGGTGACGTTCCGCAAGCGCAAGTTGTCGTCGGACATCGTGATCCGGGCGCATGAGGCGGCCGGGCTGACCACGAAGGATCAGACCATCGCGTTCCCGAGGCCGATCGGCCGGGACGGGGACGGGTGGCGTGTGATCGTGGATCTGCCGTACGGCAAGACGTTCGAGGACGCGGTGAAGGCTCACGCCCGTCTCGCCTCCGGTATGGACATCGCCCCCACTCAACTCTTCCTGGACAAGGACGAGACGAGCGGGCGTCGGGTGTCGTACTGGATCGCCGACCGTGACCCGCTCGCCGTGCCGTCGGGCAGGTCGCCGCTGTTGGGGGCGACGCGGGTGGACTTCTGGAAGCCGTTCCCGTGGGGCGTGGACGAGCGCGGCAACGCGGTCATGGCCACGATGTTGTGGCTGTCGCTGCTGGTTGGGGCTGTGCCGCGTCAGGGCAAGACGTTCTCTGCCCGCACGATCGCGCTTGCCGCCGCGTTGGACCCGTACGTGCGTCTGTACGTGTTCGACGGGAAGGCGTCCCCGGACTGGCGCAAGTTCGCGTTGGTCGCGCACCGCATCGGGTTCGGCATCGTGCCGAAGAACGGCATCGACCCGGTGGGACACCTGTTGGCGTCGTTGCGGGAGTTGAAGGCGGACGTTGAGGACCGGTACCACCGGTTGTCCGAACTGCCGTTGCACGTCTGCCCGGAGGGCAAGCTGACTCCGGAGATCAGCCGGGACAAGAAGCTGAACATGCCTCTGACCCTGTTCGTGGTCGATGAGGTGCAGGAGTACCTGACCCACCCCGAGCACGGCAAGGAGATCCTTTCCCTGATGGTCTACCTCGCCCGGGTCGCCCCTGCGGTAGGTGTCTCCGTGATGACATCGACGCAGAAGCCGGACGACAAGGCCTGTCCCTCGGAGCTGCGTGACCAGCACCAGGCCCGGTTCGCCCTGCGGGTCGGCGCCTACCAGGTCTCCGACGTCATCCTCGGCGCAGGCTCGTACTCGGAGGGTCTGGACGCGTCCAAGCTCCTCAAGTCCCACAAGGGCGTCGGTCTGCTCAAGGGCATGTCCGACGACTCCGGGATCGTGCGCACCTACCTCGCCGACGGCCGCGACGCCGAACGCATCCTGACCAGGGCCGCCGCGCTGCGCGAGGCGGAAGGGACTCTGTCCGGGGACGCGGTCGGCGAGGTCCCGGCCGTGGAGTTGTCCGCGACGATCCTTGACGACATCGCCGCCGTGCTCGGCAAGGGCGAGGCCAAGGTGTGGTCGGAGACGGTCGTGGACCGCCTCGCCGACCTGCGCCCGGAGGTCTACGGCCCGTGGGCGGAGCTGGAGCCCAAGCCCAAGGCGGAAGCGCTCACCGCCGCGCTCAAGCCGCACGGCATCGGCACGATGCAGATCAGCCGGCGCATCGACGGCGAACAGGTCAACAAGCGCGGCATCAAGCGCGACGACATCGCCACCGCGATTACACAGCGCAACCAGAAGCGGGACGCCGGATAGGTCTCACGGCTTGCTACCGGTAGCGGCAGACGTCGCTACCGGTAGCAAGCCTGCTAGCGACCCAAACCGCGCCTGATCAGGTCGCTAGCGCATAGCGGCCGACCTGCGGAAACCCCTCGAACGCCCCCTGAGAGGCCCCTGATGAGCCTTGTGCTGCTCGCTGCCGCATTCCTCTTGTTCGTCACCCTTGGTTACGTCGTCAAGTGCTGGCTCAGCCCGTTCGGAGACTGCCGCAAGTGCGACGGCATGGGCCACGACGTCAAGACCGACCGCAAGGGCAAGACCAAGCGCGGCAAGGACTGCCGCCGCTGCGACGCGACCGGCAAGCGCATACGCGTCGGCCGCTGGATCTACAACCGCGCCGCGCGCACCTACCGCGCCGGCACCCGCTGACCCGCCGGAGACACCCATGGTCCTCACCATCCCGCTCGTTCTGCTGCTCGCCGTCGTGGTCGGCCTGTTGCTGCGCTTCCGCGCGGTAGGCGCCGGCGCGGCCGTCGTCGTCGCGCTCTTCGGCTTCTACCTCGCCCACACCGGCGCGGCCGACACCGTCAACCAGCTCGTCACCGCCGTCACCGACGCCGTGCCCGGCGTCGGCCGCTGATTCGAAGAGAGCCCCCACCGTGAACGAACCGACCGCGTACGACCGCCCGGCCCGGTACGAGACAGCCGCCGTCGAAGTCCACACCCCCACCCCGATCGTCCCCGCCCACACCGCCCCGCTCATGCCCGTGCAGCCGGGCACCGTCCCGTCCGTGACGAGCATCGTCCTTCCCGACGGCCGCGTCGTCACCGGCTACACCATGGAGCCCGCCAAGCCCGAACCGGTCGCCGCCAAGCCGGCAGTCTCCCGTGCGGCGGTGAACGTCGCCCTCGGGGGCGTCGGGTTCCTCGCCGTGTGCGGCGGACTGCTCATGCTCACCGCGTTCATCACCGCCCTGACCGCCCTGATCACCCAACTCGTCATCCTCGCCGCCGTCATCTTCGGCGGCTGGATCGCCGTGCAGGTGTTCAGCGCGAGCGGCCACCGGGACGGGACCACGGTCAACATCCGCAAGGCCGTCATCAAGCGCAACAAGTTCTACAGCTGACAGGGGAGACCAACACCCGTGATCCGACTGCGTATTCAGGTCGCCCACTGGCCCCGCCGGGCCCTGGTCCTGACCGACACGCCCCGCCCCGACTGCTCCAACTGCGAGGGATTCGGCGGCATCGAGCACTCCTACGGCGACGACAACGGCGAGTACGCCGGTGACGAGTGGGAGCCGTGCGAGTGCTGGAACGAGTCCCGGCGCTGGGCCCTGATGCCACTGCCGGACTGGCCCCGGTGGCTGCGTCGCCGCGACAACGGCCGTGACCCGTGGGGACCCGGCGGCTACAGCGACGAACCGCCCTTCTAACTCTGCCCGTGGGCGGCGGCACTCCCGGACAGGACAGCCCGCCGCCCACGGTCTCCGATCCCGACGTTGCAGAACAGGAGACCTACAGCATGACCGAACCGCGCATATTCGGCGAGGGCCCTTCGAACCTCGCCACCCGAACGAGTCGACTCGCCACTGCCCCGACATTGGGGGCCGTCGCATGACTGCCACGAGCGCCCACCTGCGAACCGCGCTGTACCTGGCTACGTTCGGCGTGCCGGTGCTGCCGCTGCGGGAGGGGAAGGTGCCGTTCGGCAACTGCCGTGCGTGCGCGAAGAACGCGTGCGGCGGACGGCCGAACATGAAGCGCGCCGGCGCCTGCCGTTGCACCGCTCCCTGCCACGCGTGGGCCGCTGCCACCACTGACCCCGCCGTTGTGACCTCCCCGCTGTGGACGCCGGCATGGGAGCGGGCCGTCTGCGTCGGCTACCACCCCGGCGGGGCCGGGCTGACCGTGGTCGACCTCGACAACACGGCAGCGGTCGCGTGGGCCCGCGAGACCCTGCCCACCACCAGGGTCGTGCCGACGACGCGCGGGCAGCACTGGATCTACCGGGGCGTCATGCCCTCCCACAACGCTGTCCGGCCCGGCGTGGACATCAAGTCCCTGATGTCTTACGCCCGTTGGCTCGGACCCGGCACCGGACCCGTGACCGTACTGCCGGACGCCATGCGCGCCCTCGCAGCGAAGGAAGACACCACCCCCACCCCCGGGGAGGTGGACTCTTCCCTTCCCACCCGCGCCACATGGTCGCGCGAGGTGGCCACCGGGTGCCGCCACACCGAGGGCTACGTCCGCACCGGCCTTGACCGTGGCCTCGCCCTGGTACGGGCGCGCACCGAATCCGGCGCCGGATCACAGGCGTTCGGCGTCGCCCGATTCCTCGCCGCACAACACATCGCCTGCCCGGGGCCGTGCGGGCTCCCGACGGCCGGTGAGGAGATCGTGACCGCCGCCGTCTCCGTTGGCGTCCCCGAGGCGTACGCGCGCCGCGCGGTCACCAACGGCCTTGAGAAGGCTGCGGAGCGCGCGGCATGAACAAAGCATCACGAACCCCCGCGAACATCCCTCGGGGCGCCGTACAGGGCCCGCCACGGCCGCGCGTGGGCGAACTGAAGGTCGCCGCCCGCAAGGGCGTCCTTTCTGCCGTTGGTTCTGACCCGCCCACGGTCACCGTCACTGGCATCACTCCGGGACTCCAAGTCCAGTTGGAGGGCGTCCCCGTCGCGGACTGGCTGTGCGTCTGCGGGCAGCACGAACGCGCCCGGGGACATGCCGCCGTCGCCAGGCTCACCGCCCGCGTCATCGTCGGGATCTGCCCCCACACCACCGCCGCCGAAGGGAGGGCCGCCTCATGACTCCACAGCCTGTGGACAGCCCCGACCTGTGGGCCGGACTGCCCACCCTGGAAGACCCGCCCGGCGAGGACGACGCCGCACCGGAGGTGTGGGAAGACCCCATTCCCCTCACCGGCCGCCGCGAGCGACCCGCGTTCCCCGCCCACGTCTTCCCCGCCTGGCTGGGGGAGTTCGTGGCGGCCGTCGCGGAGGAGACGCAGACCCCGGTGGACCTTGCCGGATCGGTCGCCCTCGCCGTGCTTGCCACGGCCGCCGGCGGCCGGTCGGTGGTCCACGTGCGGGGCAACTGGCGTGAACCCACCAACCTCTTCACCGTGGTGGCGCTCCCGCCCGGCAACCGCAAGACCGCCGTCTTTACCCTGCTCACCAACCCCCTGTACGAGGCGGAGAAGCAGCTTCAGGCGGCTATGAAGCCCATGATCGTGGAAGCGGAGCTGACGGCGAGGCTGGCCAAGGAAGCGGCGGACAAGGCCACCGCCAAGGCCGCGTCCGCCGACGGCGACAAGCGCGACGAGATGGTGGCCACCGCCATCGGTCTCGCGCAGACCGCCGACACCCTCACCGTGCCGGCCGAACCCCTCCTGTTGGCGGACGACTGCACACCCGAGACGGTCACCTCGCTCATCGCGGAACAGGGCGGCCGGCTGTCGGTAATGAGCGATGAGGGCGGGATCTTCGACATCATCGCCGGCCGCTACTCGGGCAGTCCCAACATGGAGGTCTTCCTCAAAGGCCATGCCGGGGGTCGCCTGCGGGTGAACCGGCAGACCCGCCGCGAGTACGTCGACGCCCCCGCCCTGACCATGGGCCTGGCCGTGCAACCCGACGTGCTGGTGGACATGGGGAAGATCAAGGGCGGGAAGGGGCGCGGCCTGTTGGGCCGCTTCCTGTACTCGCTGCCGGTGTCGACGGTCGGCGAGCGGAAGGTCATCACCGACCCGGTCCCAGAGAAGACGGCCGCTACCTACACCGCGAGGGTCATCGACCTCACCCTCTCCCTTGCGGGGTGGACCGACCCGGCTCTGATCCAGCTCACCCCCGAGGCGGACGCGGCCCTGATTGCCTATCAGGAACGGGTCGAACCGTGGCTCAAGGCGCGTGGCGGGCGGCTGGGTCACATCACCGACTGGGCCGGGAAACTGGTCGGAGCGACCGCCCGTATGGCCGCTCTGCTGCACCTCGCCGAACACGGCGGCAACGGCTACGCCCACCCGGTCACCGTGGCCACCATGAACGCGGCCATTGAGCTGGGGGAGTACTACACCGCTCATGCCCTCGCCGTGTTCGACGCCATGGGTGCAGACCCGGTCGTGGGCCGTGCCCGCAGCGTGCTGGAAGCGCTGCGGGACAACGGGTGGGAGGACATCAGCCGGCGGGACCTCTTCACTGTGCTGTCCCGCAGCGAGGTCCCCACCGTCGCCGACCTCGAACCCGCCCTCGCGCTGCTGGAAGAGCACGGATACGTGCGCTCGTACCAACCTGAGCGCACCGGCAGGCGCGGACGGCCTCCGGCGCCCCGCCTCTTGGCCCACCCCGTGCTACGGCAGCGCGGTCGGTGACCCAGCTGCGCCCTCAACACCTCCCGCACAAGCCGCAAAATCCGCAATAAGCCCCGGCAGGGCCTCTGGCCTGCGGCGGAACCCGCGCCACCTCGTGGCGGGAGCACGCCGCACAATCCCGCGATATTCCGCAAAAAAACGCGAGCACCACCCCCGCGACCGGGATCGGTCACCGGCCGCCCCTGATTTTTGCGGAATATCGCGGATTTCTGCGGAGCCCCGCCCGGCATCAGCCGCGCACCGCATCGCCGCAGGTCAGCGGCAAGTCCCGGGTTTTCTGCGGATTTTGCGGTTTGTGCGGCGGCATCCCCAAGTACTCAGCCCTACAGGAGCCAACCGTGGACGAACAGGACTCCCTCAACCTTGCAGACGACCCGACCTTCGTACTCCTCAAGGTCGAAGAGGCCGCTCACCGACTCCGCATCGGCCGGACCAAATGCTTCGCCCTCATCAGTTCCGGTGCGCTGGAGTCCGTAATGATCGACGGCCTTCGAAGGGTTCCGGTCGACGCCATACCTGAGTACGTCACCCGTCTCCGTACCGCCAACCACACCGCCCAACGCGTCGCTTGACGCTGCCCGGGGCGGCGGCACTCCCGGACAAGGACAGCCCGCCGCCTCGGTCTCCATCCCGACACCCAGTAACAGGAGCCTGCCAGTGGCAGAGGACAAGAACCGCACCCGACAGCCGAACGGTCGATCGTCGATCTACCTTGGCAAAGACGGCAAGTGGCACGGCCGCGTCACCGTCGGCGTACGCGACGACGGCACGCCGGACCGCCGCCATGTCGAGCGCAAGACCCGCGCGGAAGTCACTGATGCCGTGCGGGAGTTGGAGAAGCAGCGCGATGCCAAGACCGTGCGTAAGCCGGGCAAGGCCTGGACGGTCAAGGCGTGGCTGACGCACTGGATTGAGAACATCGCTCCTCTCACGGTCAACGACAACACGATGGTTGGGTACGGCGTTGCGGTGCGGAAGCACCTGATCCCCGGTCTTGGGGCTCACCGTCTCGACAAGCTCAAGCCTGAGCACATCGAGGTGCTGTACGCGAAGATGCAGGCCAACGGCAGCAAGTCCGCGACCGCTCACCAGGTGCACCGCACGTTCCGGACGGCGCTCAACGAGGCCGTACGACGCGGCTATCTCGGCAAGAACCCGGTCCAGTTGGCCAAGGCTCCGAAGACGGGTGAGTACGAGGTGGAGCCCTACACCGTCGCTGAAGTGCAGCGTCTGTTGAAAGCCGCCGATCAGCGCCGCAACTCTGCCCGCTGGGCTGTTGCACTCGCCCTCGGATTGCGTCAGGGAGAGGTGCTGGGCCTGAAGTGGCAGGACGTAGACCTTGATGGTGGGTTTCTCGTGGTCCGCCGTAGCCGCCACCGGCCGCAGTACGCACACGGGTGCACGGAACCCTGCGGACGCAAGGCCGGGTACTGCAAGCAGAAGCGGCGCACCAACCCGGAGACGTCGACCACCAAGTCTCGCGCCGGCCGCCGCGCGGTCGGTCTCCCGCTACAGCTCGTTGACCTACTGCATGCGCATCGCGAGGCGCAGGACACAGAGCGGCAGGCCGCCGGGAAACACTGGGTGGAAGGCGGATGGGTGTTCTCCGACGAACACGGCCGCATCCCCTCGCATCGCCTGGACTGGGCCGATTGGAAGGCACTGCTGGAAGAGGCGAACGTACGAGACGGACGCTTGCACGACGCGCGCCACACGGCCGCCACGGTTCTGCTCATCCTCGGTGTCTCGGAGCGGGCTGTCATGGGCTTGATGGGGTGGTCGACCACGGCTATGGCCGCCCGCTATCAGCACATGGTGGATGCCGTGCGGACGGACATCGCGAGGCAAGTGGACGGCCTGATCTGGAAGCCCGAGACAGACCAACCGGACGATGGCGGCGGCGCGGCTGGAGTCCTCGTACCTGCGAGCTGAGACCGCCGAGGGCGGTATCCCGAAAGGGGTACCGCCGACGGCCCCGCTGTCCCGCCGAGACAACAGCTGACCACGACTATTTCTCGCCAGCAGCTTCCTTCCGCTCAGCCCCGGACGTCGTCGACGGGGCCACCACCGCCAGCACCAACGCTGCTAGCACCTCTGCCCGCTTCTCTGCGCCCATACCTGAATCACGCAGCAACCGCTCTGCCGCCAAGTACCGGGAAAGCGCCAGAGGCTGATCAAAATACGCACGCAGATGCCCGGCTGCCGTCTCTTGCGACTTCACGAACGTGCGACTCACATAACCCGCCAACCCCGCAGACACCGCACCGAGACCACCAGCCACGACCGCCCCCGCAGTCGAAGTTGCCTTCAGCGCCATGAACGCGAACCCGGCTAGCAGCAAAAACCCCAACCACATCGCACCCTGTGCACTCCGAAACGAACGCCGCGCCTGTCCCAACACCGTCTCGTGATAGTGATCAAGCCGCGAATGCGTCACCTTCCACAACTCCGGCAGACCCAGCCCAGTATGAACGCCATCATCCGGTGCAGTTGCAGGCGCCGCGTCGCCACTTGCCTCCTCATTGTCCCGGGTACGGGCAACGGAAGGTCGGCGAAGTGCTTCCTCCAGCTCCTGCTCCGCAGCCAGCACTCGATCACGAGGCTGAGCTTCCCGCGCTTGCCGCTCATGAACTGAGAAGTAGCCAGTGACAGCACTGGTGCCACCCAAAAGCCCGGCCGTCACGCTGCCAATCAGTAGGTCAGTTCCCTGCAGGTTCTGTGCAATTACGGATATGAAAACCGCACCGGCGCCGGTGACTGAAGATAGCGTCGTCCATATGGAGGTGGGGAACAACGGGCGGGCAGCTCGAGGCGAATTGACGTCCGTACGCGTTAATCGTAGACGAATCTTGCCCCCGTCTTCGCTTGTCATGGTCAGCAAGCATGGCGCAACGCTGCAGTCGTAGGCGGCCAGTTACGGAAGTCTCTGGTCAGTATTTCCTCCGGACCGCCAGACGGACGATCGACCCTGGCCCCTGGGCGCCTCGGCTTCCGGTTGGATGCCGTGCACTCTGCGACGATCCAACTGAGACGGAAACTGAGACGGGCGACCAAAAGGGCGACACCTCTGCGGGGGTGCCGCCCTTTCGTTTTGCCTGGTCAAGGCACTTGAGGCCGTGGCGGGAATCGAACCCGCGTAACTCGCTTTGCAGGCGAGTCCCTGAACCACTCGGGCACACGGCCGTGTTTGGTGAGTTGACCGTATGGGTGGGGGGTGGGCCCGGGCAAGGGGGTCGGGGGTGGCGCAACGGGACTGCCATACCGCGTTCATGAATGGCGGATCGGGGGCAGCGGTCGTACGACCAAGGTCCCGGACGCCGACCGTCTTTCGACAGGGGTCAAAGCGAGGGATGAGCCTTACGCTGGCCCGCATGACCGTCCTTGGACCGCGTGACGCCGATGTCACGGAAATCGCCCCTGACCTGGCCGATGAGTGTCGGGGCGGGGTGCTCGGGCGGTCGTATCGGGCGCTCAGTGTCGGGATCGTGTCCGTGGTGCTGTTGATCGCCTTCGAGGCGACGGCCGTGGGGACGGCCATGCCGGTCGCGGCTCGGGAGCTGGACGGGGTGGCGTTGTACGCGTTCGCGTTCTCCGGGTACTTCACGACCAGTCTCTTCGGGATGGTGTTCGCCGGGCAGTGGTCGGACCGGCGGGGGCCGCTCGGGGCGCTGACCACCGGGATCGGGGCGTTTGCCGCCGGGTTGCTGGTCGCGGGGACCGCCCAGGTCATGTGGGTGTTCATTCTGGGGCGGGCCGTGCAGGGGCTGGGAGGTGGGCTGGTCATCGTCGCTCTGTACGTGGTGATCGGGCGGGCCTATCCGGAGCGGTTGCGGCCCGGCATCGTGGCCGCGTTCGCCGCGAGTTGGGTGGTGCCGTCCGTCGTCGGTCCGCTCGCCGCCGGCGCGGTGACCGAACAGCTCGGCTGGCGTTGGGTGTTCGTCGGGATTCCGGTGCTTGTCGTCTTTCCGCTCGCGCTTGCACTTCCTCAGATACGGCGGCGGGCTGCCGGGCCCGTGTCCGAGCGGGGTCCGGAGTCGCCCGGCTCGCCCGGTTCCTTCGACCGGCGCCGTATCCGGCTCGCTCTCGGGATCTCGCTCGGTGCCGGGCTCTTCCAGTACGCCGCCCAGGATCTGCGGTGGTTCTCGCTGGTCCCGGCTGCCGCGGGCGTCGCGCTGCTGGTGCCGGCCGTGCTCGGGCTGTTGCCGCGCGGTACGTACCGGGCGGCGCGGGGGCTGCCGTCAGTTGTGTTGTTGCGCGGGCTGGGGGCCGGGGCGTTCATCTCCGCCGAGTCCTTCGTGCCGTTGATGCTGGTGACCCAGCGGGGGCTGTCGCCGACGTTGGCCGGGTTCTCGCTCGCGGCGGGCGGCGGGACGTGGGCGCTCGGGTCGTGGGTGCAGGCGCGGGCGCGGGTCGAGCCGTACCGGGAACGGCTGATGACGTTCGGGATGGTGCTGGTGGCTGCCGCCATCGGCGGGGCGCCGAGCGTGCTCATACCTGCGGTTCCCGTGTGGATCGTGGCCGTCGCCTGGGGGTTCGGGTGTTTCGGGATGGGGCTGGTGATGTCCTCCACCAGCGTGCTGCTGCTCCAGCTCTCCGCGCCGGAGGAGGCCGGCACCAACTCCGCCGCGCTCCAGATCTCCGACGGGCTGTCCAATGTCGTGCTGCTGTCCGTCGGCGGGGCCGCGTTCGGTGCGCTCGGCGGGGGCACGGTCGGGCATGTGGTCGGTTCGGCGAGCGGCGGCTCCCATCCGGCCGCGTTCGCCGCCGTGTTTCTGCCGATGGCGGGGGTGGCGTTGGTGGGGGCCTGGGTGACCACGCGGGTGGGGATGGAATCGCGGTGACACCATGTGGTACCGCTCGGTACCGTTGAGGCATGGCTGGACTGAACCTGCGGTTTACGGACGAGGAGCTCGATGCCCTACGCGATCGCGCGGCGGCGGAGGGGCGCAGCATGCAGGCCTTTGCGCACGATGCGGTGATGGCGGCCATAAACGAGCACTCGCGACTGTTCAACGAGGCGGCCGACCATGTGCTGAAGGCCAGCGCCGAGCTGAACCGGAGGCTCGCCTGATGCACTACCTCACCCTTCCCGAGCAGCTCGACCTCGCGAAACGGCTCGGGACGGACGAGGTGCGTGACTACGGACTTCTCGACTCGGCGCTCACGCGGCCCCAGGCGAGTGTGTTCGGGCAGGACGCCTATCCGGACGTATGGCAGAAAGCCGCGGCGCTCATGGAGTCCCTTGCCCGGAACCACGCCCTCGTGGACGGGAACAAGCGCATCGCCTGGTACGCGACGTGGGTCTTCCTGCACATGAACGGACACCCCCTGGACGCGGACTTCGACGTGGATGAGGCGGAGCAGTTCGTACTGGACGTCTGCCAGGGCGCTCTGGACGTGTCCAAGATCGCTGCCCAGCTGCCGCGTTACGCGCGGCGCTGACCACTCCCGCGATCTGTGACCTCAGTCCCATCCCCACCCGCCCCGGCGTCGTCCGCACATTGACACCGCCACCCCGCCGGTAAGGTGGCCCGGTTGTCATACGTAGCCGAAGCCGAGCCCAGAGCCCCGAGCCGAAGCTCAAGCCGACGCAGACGCCCTCGCCGAGCCGCCCTACCAACCAAACGGAGACCGTGACTACCACCGCCGCCTCCTCCGCCAACACCCACCACCTCTCCCCGGCCTTCCCCGGCCGCGCCCCCTGGGGCACCGCCAGCAAGCTGCGTGCCTGGCAGCAGGGGGCGATGGAGAGGTATGTCCAGGAGCAGCCGCGGGACTTCCTCGCGGTCGCGACGCCGGGCGCCGGCAAGACGACCTTCGCGCTCACCCTGGCCTCCTGGCTGCTGCACCACCATGTCGTGCAGCAGGTGACCGTGGTCGCGCCGACCGAGCACCTGAAGAAGCAGTGGGCGGAGGCCGCCGCGCGGATAGGGATCAAGCTCGACCCGGAGTACAGCGCCGGGCCGCTCGGCAAGGACTACGACGGGGTCGCCGTCACGTACGCGGGCGTCGGTGTGCGGCCCATGCTGCACCGGAATCGGGTGGAGCAGCGCAAGACGCTGGTCATCCTCGACGAGATCCACCACGCCGGTGACTCGAAGTCCTGGGGCGAGGCCTGTCTCGAAGCCTTCGAGCCGGCCACTCGGCGGCTCGCGCTGACCGGTACGCCGTTCCGGTCCGACACCAATCCCATTCCCTTCGTGACGTACGAGGAAGGGAACGACGGGATTCGGCGGTCCTCCGCCGACTACACCTACGGCTACGGCAACGCGCTCGCCGACCATGTCGTGCGGCCGGTCATCTTCCTCTCCTACAGCGGCAACATGCGCTGGCGGACCAAGGCCGGCGACGAGATCGCCGCCCGGCTCGGCGAGCCGATGACCAAGGACGCGATCAGCCAGGCCTGGCGTACGGCGCTGGATCCGCGCGGCGAGTGGATGCCGAGCGTGCTGCGTGCCGCCGACCAGCGGCTGACCGAGGTCAGGAAGGGCATCCCGGACGCGGGCGCGCTCGTCATCGCCTCCGACCAGGACTCCGCGCGCGCCTACGCCAAGCTGATCCGCGAGATCACCGGCTCCAAGGCGACCGTCGTACTGTCCGACGACACCGGTGCCTCCAAGCGCATCGACGACTTCGCGGCGAGCAACGACCGGTGGATGGTCGCCGTGCGGATGGTGTCGGAGGGCGTCGACGTGCCGCGGCTCGCCGTCGGTGTCTACGCCACCACCATCTCCACGCCCCTCTTCTTCGCCCAGGCCGTCGGGCGCTTCGTGCGGTCCCGGCGGCGCGGCGAGACCGCCTCCGTCTTCCTCCCGACCGTCCCCGACCTCCTCACCTTCGCCAACGAGATGGAGGTCGAGCGCGACCACGCCCTCGACAAGCCCAAGAAGGAGGGCGAAGAGGATCCGTACGCCGAGTCCGAGAAGGAGATGGACGAGGCGAACAAGGAGCAGGATGAGGACACCGGCGAGCAGGAGCAGTTCGCCTTCGAGGCGCTGGAGTCCGAGGCGGTCTTCGACCGGGTGCTCTACGACGGCGCCGAGTTCGGTATGCAGGCGCACCCGGGGAGCGAGGAGGAGCAGGACTACCTCGGTATCCCCGGGCTCCTCGAACCCGACCAGGTGCAGCTGCTGCTGCAGAAGCGGCAGGCCCGGCAGATCGCGCACAGCCGCAAGAAGCCGGACGAGGAGGCCGACCTGCTCGAACTGCCCGCCGAGCGGCGGCCGGTCGTCTCTCACAAGGAGATGATGGAGTTGCGGAAGCAGCTCAACACCATGGTCTCCGCGTACGTCCACCAGACCGGCAAACCGCACGGCGTCATCCACACCGAGCTGCGCCGCACGTGCGGCGGGCCGCCGAGCGCCGAGGCGACGGCGGGACAGCTGCGGCAGCGCATCGCGAAAGTGCAGGAGTGGGCCACGCGGATGCGCTGACCCACCCCGTCGACCCCGCACATCCGTACGGAAGTTGTGCACGGGCGACCCACGGGTCAGGACATATCGCCGTGAAGCGAACCGGTCCGTACCAGGCGGTGCCCGGATTCTGGACGGAGACTTCCGCTCAGCGAACCGGCTTCGCTAGTGTCCCGCTACGCACACGCCCCGTGGCAGCGCCGCCGCGGAGCGCAGCCGTGAAGCGACTGGGCCCGGACACGCCGGGCCGCCTCGCCGATCGGCGGCCTCTGAAGCGCGTCACTGACGGGACTCGGTGACGCATCCGTCGCGAGGGGGCCGCCGACCTCACCACTTAAGGAGTGGGAGTCGTGACCGCGGAGACCTCCCAGACGCTCGACCGGGGACTGCGCGTCCTCAAACTGCTGGCCGATACGGACCACGGGCTGACCGTCACCGAACTGTCCACCAAACTGGGCGTCAACCGGACCGTCGTGTACCGGTTGCTGGCCACCCTGGAACAGCATGCCCTCGTACGACGTGATCTCGGCGGCCGGGCCCGGGTCGGACTCGGGGTGCTGCGCCTGGGCCGTCAGGTGCACCCCCTCGTGCGGGAGGCGGCGCTGCCCGCGCTGCGGTCGCTGGCCGAGGACATAGGGGCGACCGCTCATCTCACCCTGGTCGACGGGGCGGACGCCCTCGCCGTCGCCGTGGTCGAGCCGACCTGGACGGACTACCACGTCGCTTACCGCGCCGGTTTCCGCCACCCCCTGGACCGGGGCGCCGCGGGCCGGGCGATTCTCGCCGCCCGGCACCAGGGCGCGGACGAGCCCGGATACACCCTGACGCACGGGGAGTTGGAGGCCGGAGCGAGCGGCGCCGCTGCTCCGCTGCTCGGGGTCACGGGGGTCGAGGGCAGCGTCGGTGTCGTCATGCTGGCCGATGCCGTGCCCGAGCGGGTGGGGCCGAGGGTCGTGGACGCGGCGCGCGAGGTCGCCGAAGCCCTGCGCTGAGCGTTCATGACGATCGGGTGACCGGCGCACGGCCGAAAGTGACCGTCGCGTTAGATTGATCCCGTGCTCCTCTCTCGCCTCACGCGCCCCTGGGCCGTAGCCGTCTGTGCCCTGCCCGTCGTGGCGCTGCTCGCCACGGCGGCTTTCGCGCCGCTGCCGTTCTCGCTGGCGCAGCCCGGTCTGACCGCGAACGTGCTCGGTGAGAACAAGGGCACCCCGGTGATCACCATCACCGGGGCGCCGGTGCGCACGACGAGCGGCCAGTTGCGCATGACGACGATCGAGGCGACCGGACCCGATCAGCGTGTCTCGCTGAGCGATGTGATCGACAGCTGGTTCCGCACCGACCGGGCGGTCATGCCCCGTGACTCGGTCTATCCGAGCGGCAACAGCGTCAAGGAGATCGAGCAGCACAACACCGAGCAGATGCAGGAGTCGCAGGACGACGCGACCACGGCAGCGCTCGACTACCTGAACCTCAGCGACAAGAAGGTGAAGGTCACGCTCACGCTCGCCGACGTGGGCGGCCCCAGCGCGGGGCTGCTCTTCACCCTGGGGATCATCGACAAGCTGAAGGGCGACGGCAACGGCGGCGACCTCACGGGCGGTCGCACCATCGCCGGTACGGGGACGATCGGCACCGACGGCACGGTCGGCGCGGTCGGGGGAGTGGCCCTCAAGACCCAGGCCGCGCGCCGCGACGGGGCGACGGTGTTCCTGGTGCCGAAGGCCGAGTGCTCGGACGCCAAGTCCGAACTGCCCAAGGGGCTACGGCTGGTGGCGGTCACCTCACTGAAGGGCGCGGTGAGTGCCCTGGAGGCGCTGGAGTCGGGGAAGAGTTCCGTACCGGGCTGTTAGGCCACGGCCGGCTTCGGGTTGTTCGGCGCGGCGGCCAGGCGCAGGCCCAGTTCTACGAGGGTCCAGCCGACGCGGGTACGGAGCTCGGGCCGGGGCGCCCTGGCCTCGGCGGCGAGGCGGTGGGCCTCGGCCTGGGCCTGGAGGTCGGCGGTGCGGGCGTGGTGCAGCGCGAGGTGGGTCTCGGGATGCATGGACGTTGCCTCTCTGGGGTCGGTCGGACCGTCGGTCCGTCAGTCCGTGGCGATCGGGAAGGTGTGCGTGTGGACGCGGACGCGCTCGGCGTCGGGTGCGTCCGCCATCTCGGGCAGGTCTCGGTAGCTCTCGACGAGGTCGTGCATCTTCTCGATGAGCTCGTTGGCGAGTTGGGGCGTGAGCCGGAGCGTCATGTCGCTCATGTCCATGCCCCGCACCCAGTCCTCGGACCAGGTGTGCCGGTTGCCGAGCCAGGTGTACAACTCCTGCGCGTGTTTCGTGGCCGACTCGTGCATCACCATGTCGATCGCGCCGCGGACGGCGGGACTGGAGTCGGTGAACAGGGCGTCGTCGAAGAGCAGTCCGTCATGGGCCGCCCGCCACCACCGCTCCCGCCCCTTGCCGTGCTCCGGGGCGTCCTCGACGAAGCCGTGGGCCGCGAGCTGGCGCAGGTGGTAGCTGGTGGCTCCGCTCGACTCGCCCAGTCTTTCGGCGAGTTGGGACGCGGTGGCGGGTCCGTGGAAGCGCAGCGAGTCGAGCAGTTGCATGCGCAGGGGGTGGGCCAGCCCGCGCAGTGAGCGGGCGTCGAGATGGTGGATCCGGCGTTCTTCGGGCTCTGGCTCCGGCATGTGTCCAAAGGTAGCGTTGCAAAGAGTCCTTTGCAACGCCTTTTTTGCATCGACTTCTTTGTAACTGGCCCCGCGCGGCCCCTACTTGACCAACCCCTGCGCCTTCATCCAGTCCAGCGCCACCTGATGCGGATCCTCCCCGTCGACATCCACCCTGGCGTTCAACGCCTGCGCCACCGTGTTGTTCAGCTTCTCCGTGACCGGGGCGAGGACCTCCGCGATCGCCGGCCACTTCTTCAGGGCCTTGGTGTTGATCTCGGGTGCCGCGTTGTAGTTGGGGAAGAACTTCTTGTCGTCGGCCATCACCGCGAGGTTCATGGACTTGATGCGGCCGTCGGTGGTGAAGACCTCGCCGTAGGTGCAACTCCCCTTCTTCACCTGGGTGTAGATGATCCCGGTGTCCATCTGCGTGATGTTCTTCGCCGGGAGCTCCATCCCGTACGCCTTCTGCATGCCCGGCAGCCCGTCCGCGCGGTTGGCGAACTCGCTCTCCACGCACACCGTCACCGCGCCCGGGTCCTTCTTCGCCAGCGCGGCCACGTCCGAGAGCGTCTTCGTGCCGTACTTCTCGAAGTTGGCCTGGTTCATGGCCAGCGCGTAGGTGTTGTTGAGGGCGGAGGGAGGCAGCCAGGTCAGGCCGTTCTCGAGGTCCGCGTCCCGGACCGCCTGCCACTGCTTCAGCGGGTCGGTGATCGGCTTGCTGTTGCCGAGGTAGGTGATCCACGCGGTGCCGGTGTACTCGTACATCCCGTCCGCGTCACCGGACTTGACGGCCTCCCGTGCGCCGATCGAACCCTGGATGCCGGTCCGGTCGAGGACGTCCGCGCCCGCCGCCTCGAAGGCGATGCCCATCATCGCGCCGAGGATCAGCTGCTCGGTGAACTCCTTCGAGGTGACGGTGAGATGGGCGCCCTTGAGGGGCTCGCCCTTGCCGACGGTTCCGGGGCTGACGTCGTCGACCATGGGGGAGCCGCTGGTCAGCCCGCAGCCGGAGACGACGATCAGCGCGCCGACCGTCACCAGGCAGGTCCGCTTCACTTGCCCACCTCCAACCCCCGTGGGCGCAGCAGCAGTTCGGCCAGGGAGGCCAGCCAGTCCACCAGCAGCGCGAGGCTGACCGTGAGGATCGAGCCGAGGACCAGGACGGGCATCCGCTGGGTGGTGATGCCGGTGGTGATCAGGACGCCGAGGCCGCCGCCCCCGCCGAAGGTGGCCAGCGTCGCCGTACCGACGTTGAGGACCAGGGCGGTTCGGACGCCGGCCAGGATCAGCGGGACCGCGAGGGGCAGCTCCACCCGTCTCAGGACGCCTAGTTGGGACATGCCGATGCCCCGGGCCGCCTCCAGCAAAGTCGGGTCGTTGGCCTTCAGACCCGCGATGGTGTTGGACAGGACCGGCAGGACGGCGTAGGCGATGATGCCGATCAGGGCCGCCTTCTCGCCGGTGCCCAGCCAGATCACCAGCAGGGCCAACAGACCGATCGCCGGGGTCGCCTGGCCCATGTTGGCGAAGGTCATCGCGACCGGGGCGGCCTTCCGGAACGCTCGCCGGGTCAGCAGGATGCCCAGCGGGATCGCGATGATCAGCACGAAGAACGTGGAGATCACGGTGAGTTGGACGTGCTGCCAAAGGGCCTTGCTCACCTGCCCGTTGGAGAGCGCGTTCTCCGAAATGGCGTCCAGCTGCGCCTGGTCGAACCACAGCCAGGTCGCCAGCAGGACCGCCACCAGGAACGCGGGCAGGATGGTCAGCTTCTGCCAAGTGATCCGGCGTTTCGGGGGAGTCGGCGGCGCGGCGGCCTCCGTCTCCTCCTCCTCTTCCAGTTCGGGAGTGGTGGTCACGCCTTCTCCTCCCCTCCGGCGCCCTCCTGCTCGGCGTGCGTCTGGACGGCCCGCGCCTCCTCCAGTTCGTGCTGGGCCTCCATCGCCTCCAGCCGGTCGGCCTCCAGGAGTTCGTGCACGGAGTTCATCAGCGTCTCCATGTCGACGACACCGATGTACTCGCCGCGCCGCCCGGTCACCGCGACCCGCCCCGCGTTGTCCGTGAGGACGGCCTCCAGGGCGTCCCGGAGCGTCGCGTCCCGGGTCACGGTGTCGCTGACCAGCGTGCCCGCGCGGGCCAGCGAACCCTTGGCGCGCATCATGTCGCCGCGCCGGAGCCACTTGTAGGGCCGGCCGCGCTTGTCGAGCAGCAGGATCTCGTTGGTGCCGCTGTCCCGGAGCTTGTCGAAGATGTTCTGGAGCGGGTCGTCGACGGTCACCGTCGGATAGTCGGTGATCTCCACGTCCCGTACGCGGGTGAGGTTCAGCCGCTTGAGGGCGGCCCCGGCGCCGACGAACCCGGACACGAAGTCGTCCGCCGGGTTGGTGAGGATCGCCTCCGGGGTGTCGAACTGCGCGATGTGCGAGCGCTCGCGCAGCACCGCGATCCGGTCGCCCAGTTTGATCGCCTCGTCGAAGTCGTGGGTGACGAAGACGATCGTCTTGTGCAGTTCGTGCTGGAGCCTGATCAACTCGTCCTGGAGGTGGTCGCGGGTGATCGGGTCGACCGCGCCGAACGGCTCGTCCATCAGCAGCACCGGCGGATCCGCCGCCAACGCCCTTGCCACGCCCACGCGTTGCTGCTGGCCGCCGGAGAGCTGGCGCGGATAGCGGCCCTGGAACTCGCCGGCGTCGAGACCGACCAGGTCGAGCATCTCCTCCACCCGGTCCCTGATCCGGGACTTCGACCAGCCGATCATCCTCGGGACGAGTGCGATGTTCTGGGCGACCGTCATGTGCGGGAAGAGACCGCTCGACTGGATCGCGTAGCCGACCTTGCGGCGCAGCTTCACCGGGTCGATGTCGGTGACGTCCTCGCCGTTGATGCGGATCCGGCCGCCGGTCGGTTCGATCAGCCGGTTGATCATCTTGAGCGTGGTCGACTTTCCGCAGCCGGAGGGCCCGACGAAGACGACCAACTCGCCCGCCTTGATCTCCATGTTGACGCTGTCGACCGCCGGCTGCGGGCTGCCGGGATACCTCTTGGTCAGATTCTCCAGCTCGATGGAGGCACCGGACGTGGTCGTTGCCGACTCAGGCACGGATCCCCCTGGGAATGGTCAGTCGTCCCAGCAGGACGTACGCGGCGTCGAACAGCAGCGCCAGGACGATGATCCCGAGCGTGCCCGCGAGCACCTGGTTGAGGGCGTTCTTGCTGCCGAGCGAGCCGATACCGCGGAAGATCTCGTTGCCGAGGCCGGGCCCGGAGGCGTACGCCGCGATGGCCGCGATGCCCATCAGCATCTGCGTGGAGACCCGGATACCGGTCAGGATCGGCGGCCAGGCCAGCGGCAGTTCGACCCGCGCGAGCCGCATCAGCCGGGACATCCCGATGCCCTTCGCCGCGTCCACCAGCGACGGGTCGACCCCGCGCAGCCCCACGATCGCGTTGCGGACGATCGGCAGCAGGCCGTACAGGGTCAGCGCGATCACCGTGGGCGGGACGCCGAGCCCCACGACCGGAATGAGCAGACCGATCATGGCGAGGGACGGAATGGTCAGAATGGTCGAGGTGGCCGTGGTGGCGAGGTTGCCCGCCCACTCGCTCCGGTAGGTCACGACCCCGAGCACCACGCCGATCAGCGTGGCCACGACCATGCACTGGAAGACCGCACTGGCGTGTTGGTAGGCGTCGGTGAGCAGCTGCTGGTGCCGGTTGCCCAAGTACTCCCAGAAACTCACATGCCCACACCCCTACGTCGGCCGGTCCACGTCCTCGGCCGCCTGTTTCACCAGCGGGATGATCCGCAGCGGAACGGGGTTCTCCATCACGATCGCGGTGGCGGCCCGGACAATGCCATCAAAACCGACAACCCGGTCGATGACCCGCTGGAGATCGGCGTTCGAGCGGGCCACCAGCCGGCAGAGCATGTCCCCGCTGCCGGTGGTGGTGTGCAGTTCCAGGACCTCGGGGACGGTCGCCAAGTGCGCCCGTACGTCCGTGCCTTGCCCCTGCCGGATCTCCAGCGTCGCGAATGCCGTGACCGGATAGCCGAGCGCCGCCGGATCGACCTGCGGGCCGAAGCCGCGGATGACTCCATTCGACTGAAGCCGGTCCAGCCTCGCCTGCGCCGTCCCCCGGGCGACCCCCAGCCGCCGGGACATCTCCAGCACGCCGATGCGCGGCTCCTCGGCCAGCAGCACGATGATCCGGCCGTCGAGCTCGTCGATCCCCATGGTGCCCGCCTCCGAGGATGGTCATCCTGTACAGAAAGCCCGCCGAGACGGTCGTACCACTGAACAAGCTGCCCAGCAGAATCGCAAACTATTGCGCACCTTGCCGGGGAGGGGGAGCCTGCGCGTATGACCCAGACCACTCACCACACTCCCGACACCGCCCGGCAGGCCGACCCCTTCCCGGTCAAGGGAATGGACGCGGTCGTCTTCGCCGTGGGCAACGCCAAGCAGGCGGCGCACTACTACTCCACGGCCTTCGGCATGACGCTGGCCGCCTACTCCGGACCGGAGAACGGCAGCCGCGAGACCGCCTCGTACGTCCTCACCAACGGCTCCGCCCGCTTCGTCTTCACCTCCGTGATCAAGCCCGCCACCCCCTGGGGCGAGTTCCTCACCCGGCACGTGGCCGAGCACGGCGACGGCGTCGTCGACCTCGCCATCGAGGTCCCGGACGCGCGCGCCGCCCACGCCTACGCCGTCGGGCACGGCGCCCGCTCGCTCGCCGAGCCGTACGAGCTGAAGGACGAGCACGGCACGGTCGTCCTCGCCGCCATCGCGACCTACGGCGAGACCCGCCACACGCTGGTCGAGCGCGTCGACTACGACGGCCCGTACCTCCCCGGCTTCGCCCCCGCCGACCCGCTCGTCGAGGCGCCCGCCCACCGCACGTTCCAGGCCATCGACCACTGCGTCGGCAACGTCGAACTCGGCCACATGAACGAGTGGGTCGGCTTCTACAACAAGGTCATGGGCTTCACGAACATGAAGGAGTTCGTGGGCGACGACATCGCGACCGAGTACAGCGCGCTGATGTCGAAGGTCGTGGCCGACGGCACCCTGAAGGTCAAGTTCCCGATCAACGAGCCGGCCGTCGCCAAGAAGAAGTCCCAGATCGACGAGTACCTGGAGTTCTACGGCGGCGCGGGCGTCCAGCACATCGCGCTCAACACCAACGACATCGTGCGGACCGTACGCACCATGCGCGCGGCCGGGGTCAAGTTCCTCGACACCCCCGACTCGTACTACGACACCCTCGGCGAGTGGGTCGGCGACACCCGCGTCCCCGTCGAGACCCTGCGCGAGCTGAAGATCCTCGCCGACCGCGACGAGGACGGGTACCTTCTCCAGATCTTCACCAAGCCGGTCCAGGACCGTCCTACGGTGTTCTTCGAACTCATCGAACGGCACGGCTCGATGGGCTTCGGGAAGGGCAACTTCAAGGCCCTGTTCGAGGCGATCGAGCGGGAGCAGGAAAAGCGGGGCAACCTGTAACCCACGGGTCCCGCAAGGGACTTGGGAGGACCGTGGCCGACGCGCCCATCGACCTGACCGCACCGGCGGTGCGCTGGCTGTGGAACAAGGGCACCCTGCACGAACCCACGGTCCTCCAGTCGTTCGCCCTCGACGAGGTCCACCAGCGCCTGTACGTCCTCCAGTTGAGACAGGGCGGCGCCGACGCGGGCAACCTCTGTCTCAACCAGCTCGACTACACTGGCAAGTTGCTCGGCCACATGCACCTCCAGGGCTTCGGGCACGGGGTCAGCATGGGCGTGCAGAACACGCCCGACGGCGACGTCTGGATCTGGACCGAGGCCGCCGCGAAGGCCGGTTCCGGGGGCGCCTACGGCCAGGCTGTCACCCGCTTCCACTTCGCGAACGGCACGGTCCGCACCGCCGCCGACGTCGCGATCCGCAAGCCGATCGCGAACTCCACCAACAACCAGCCCACGGTCTGCACGGCCAGCGGGCGCATAGCCATCCGCTACCGCCTCGCCAACCAACCCCGGTACCGCATATGGGACTTGGACGCCTTCGTCGCCCGCGACTATGCCACGCCCCTCGCCGACATCGCGCAGACCGGCGCCCACCCGGACCCGGCGATCCCGTTCCAGGGCTACGCCCTCGACGGCGACCACCTCTACCAACTCGCGGGCACCGCCTACGACTCCACCACCAACCCGCCCGCGAAACACGGCAACACCTACGTCTCCTGCCTCGACATCCGCACCGGCGAACTCCTCCAGCAGTCCCGCACGGAGGCCGCCTACACCCTCACCCACCGCGAACCGGAGGGCCTCGCCGTCCGCACGAAGCCCGGCACCCGCCTGTGCCTCGGCTTCGCGTCCGGGGAGGCGGGGGCGCGGCGGTTCTCGCTGTGCCAGAAGCCCTAGCCGTACGCTGCGGTCATGGCCAGGATCAACGACGTGGGCGGCACCGAGGGCTTCGGTGCCATCGACACCACCGACGACCCCGAGCCCTTCCACGCCGACTGGGAGGCGCGGGTCGTCGGGCTGTTCAACGCCCTGCGCACGCAAGGGATCTTCAACACCAACGAGTTCCGGGACGCGATCGAGGCCATCCCGCCCGCCGCGTACCTCTCGATGTCGTACTACGAACGCTGGTTCACCGCGATCACCGCCCTGCTGGAACGCAAGGGCGTGCTCGAACCGGGTGAGTTGGATGACTGACCGCTTTCCGCCCGGCACCCGGGTCCGGACCTTCCGGCACGACCCGCCGCACCACACCCGCCTGCCCCGTTACGCGCGCGGCAAGTGCGGTGTCGTGGTCGAACCCGAGGGGCGCGCGGAGCTGGCCGACGTCAGTGCGCGGGGGAGCGGGGACGCGCCGGTGGAGCAGGTGTACGCGGTGCGGTTCGCGGCCCGGGACCTGTGGGGCGAGGGCGACCACCACGTCGTACTGGACCTGTGGGAAAGCTACTTGGAAGCGTGCGAAGCGGAACACGAAGAGGGTCGTGACGATGAGCGGTGACCACGAGGACGCCTCGATCTCCCGGCGGGTGCGGCGACTCGAGACCCTGCTGGAGGAGAAGGGGGTCGTTGCGGGCGGAGCGGTCGACGAGGTGCTCGACGCGTTTCTCTCAGGCGCGTCACCGGTGAACGGGGCACGCGTGGTGGCCCGCGCCTGGACCGACGAGGCCTACCGGGCACGGCTGTTGACGGACGGCACGGCCGCCGTCCAGGAACTCGGCTTCATGGACGGCTCGTTCCAGCGGCTGCGGGTCGTCGAGAACACGGACGCGACCCACAACGTCATTGTCTGCACCCTCTGCTCCTGCTACCCCCTCGGCCTCCTCGGCCCGTCCCCGGGCTGGTACAAGTCGGAGGCCTACCGCTCGCGCGTCGTCCGCGAACCCCGTTCCGTACTGGCCGAGTTCGGCCTGACCCTGCCCACGACCACGGACGTCACCGTGTGGGACTCCAGCGCGGAGACCCGCTACCTGGTGCTGCCGCGCAGGCCCGCCGGCACGGAGTCGCTGTCCGAGGACGAACTGGCCGCACTCGTCACCCGCAACGCGCTGATCGGCACGGCGGCCGTGTGAGGCGGCGGCTCAACCCGCCTTCTCCTGCGGTTCCTTGTCCTGCGGTTCCTTGTCCGAGGGCAGCGGCTCGGGCGGCGGCTCGCCCAGGGCCGCCAGCGCCTGCTGCGCCAGCGGCACCCGCAGGGGGGAGAAGTACGGGTTGATCTGCAGCGCCTCCTGGAGATGACGGCGCGCGGACGCGGTCTTCTCCAAGTCCTTCTCGATCATGCCCCGGTGGAACGCGTACAGCGCGTCCCGCACCCCGCCCCCGTGCACCTTGTCCGTCGCCACCGACGCGAACTTCAGCGCCTCCGCGTCCTGCCCGGCCCGGTGCAGCGCCCACCCCAGCGCGTCCGCCACCGGGATCCCCGGCTGCCGGGCCCACTCGGCCCGGAGTCGCCGTACGGCGTCGGGCGCGTCGCCGTGGTCCGCCTCGAACACGCCGAGCACCAGCTCGTCGTCGACGCCGCCCGCCGTGTCCCGGGTCACCAGGGTGCGCAGGGTGTCGTACTGTACGCGGGCGGCCTGGGTGAGGCCCAGCGACTCGTACAACTCGCCCAGTTCCAGGGCGTATTCGGGGGTCGGCTGCTTGGCGAGGGCGACCTGGTAGGCGTTCAGCGCCTCCGAGGTGCGGCCCAGTGCCGCCAGCGCCCGGCCCTCACCGGCGAGTGCCTCCCGCTGGTCGGGGTCGATCCGTACGGCCGCCTCGAAGTGCCGTAGCGCCACCTCCCGGTCCCCGCGCTCCCAGGCCAGTTCCCCGGCCCGCTGCCACCAGGCCGCCTGTTCGGCGGGCGCGGTCGCCCCGGCCGCCGCGTCGGCGAGCTGGGCGGCGGCGTCCTCGCGCCAGCCCCGGTCGCGGTAGACCTCGGCGGCGCGCGCCATCACGGCGGGTCCGGAGTGCAGTTCCTGGAGCTTTTCGAGGGTCCGCCGGGTCGCCTTGTAGTCGCCGAGGCCGGTGTACGCGTCGATCAGCAGCGGATACGTCGTCCAGCGCTTCGGCGACAGCTTCACCGCGGCCTCGCCCCAGGTCCGGGCCGCCCGGAAGTCCCGCCGCTCGTTCGCCAGGGCCGTCAGGCCGTCCATCGCGACGGCGCGCGCGTCGTTGCCCTTCGCGCGGACCCTCAGCGAGGTGTGGAGGGCGTCGTCGGCCTTCGGGTAGTACAGGGCGTCGCCGGTCCGCCGGCCCTGCTCCACGTAGGCCACTCCGAGCACCGCCCAGGAGCGTGCGTCCGTCGGACGGGCCCGCACCCGGGCCTCGCGGTCGCCGATCAGCGCGGCCAGGTCGGGCAGCGCGGCCGGCACCCCCGCGGTGACCGCGGTCAGCGCCTGCGCCTTGGGCCCCGGCGCGGGCGGCGGCACCCGGCGCGGCTCCTCGGGCAGCAGCCACAGCAGGCCGCCGACCATGGCGCACCCGGCGACCGAGGCGATCAGCACCCGCCGCGGAACGGGGGAGCGGCGCTTGCGCGGCTCCGCCACCAGCGACGTACCGGGGCTCCGCTGTTCGTTCTCCATGGCGTTCACTCTGCGTCAGTACGACGACCGCGCCCCGGCAGCCGAAGCCGCGCGCGGACGGGGTTCACACCGATGGCCGCGAGTGCGACGCTGTGATCATGAGCCGTATCGAAGCGCCTCGCGACCACGACACCGGAACCCTCCTCGACCGCCTGCTGACCGGGCTGCCCGCCGAGGCCGTCCTCGCCGACCCGGACGTCACGGTCTCGTACGCCAACGACATGGCGAGCTTCTGCCCGTCCGGCACCCCGGCCGTCGTCGTGCTGCCGCGCACGGCCGAACAGGTACAGCACGTGATGCGCGTCGCCACCGAACTGCGCGTCCCGGTCGTCCCGCAGGGCGCCCGCACCGGCCTGTCGGGCGCGGCCAACGCCTCCGAGGGCTGCATCGTGCTCTCCCTCACCAAGATGGACCGCATCCTGGAGATCAGCCCGGTCGACCGCATCGCGGTCGTCGAGCCGGGTGTCATCAACGCGACCCTCTCCCGCGCGGTCAACGAACACGGCCTCTGCTACCCGCCCGACCCCTCCAGCTGGGAGATGTGCACCATCGGCGGCAACATCGGCACCGCGTCGGGCGGGCTGTGCTGCGTGAAGTACGGGGTGACGGCCGAGTACGTCCTCGGCCTGGATGTCGTCCTCGCCGACGGACGGCTGATGAGCACGGGCCGCCGTACGGCCAAGGGGGTCGCCGGATACGACCTGACCCGGCTGTTCGTCGGCTCGGAGGGCTCGCTCGGCATCGTGGTCAAGGCGGTCCTGGCGCTGAAGCCGCAGCCGCCCCAACAGCTCGTCCTGGCCGCCGAGTTCGGTTCCGCGGCAGCCGCGTGCGACGCCGTGTGCCGGATCATGGAGGGCGGACACGTGCCGTCCCTCCTCGAACTGATGGACCGTACGACCGTCAAGGCGGTCAACGACCTCGCGCACATGGGACTGCCGGAGACGACGGAGGCGCTGCTCCTCGCCGCCTTCGACACACTCGACCCCGCCGCCGACCTGGCCGCCGTAGGAGCCCTCTGCGAGGCCGCCGGAGCCACCCAGGTGGTGCCCGCCGAGGACGCGGCCGAGTCCGAACTCCTGCTCCAGGCACGGCGGTTGTCGCTCACCGCGCTCGAAGCGGTCAAGGGCACGACGATGATCGACGACGTGTGCGTGCCCCGGTCGCGGCTCGGCGAGATGCTCGAAGGGGTGGAACGGATCGCGGAGAAGTACCAGTTGACGATCGGCGTCTGCGCGCACGCGGGCGACGGCAACACCCACCCCACCGTCTGCTTCGACGCGCAGGACCCCGACGAGTCCCGGCGGGCCCGCGAGTCCTTCGACGAGATCATGGCCCTCGGCCTGGAACTCGGCGGCACCATCACCGGCGAACACGGCGTCGGCGTCCTGAAGAAGGAGTGGCTGGCCCGCGAGATCGGGCCGGTGGGCGTGGAGATGCAGCGGGCGGTCAAGGCGACCTTCGACCCGCTGGGCATCCTCAACCCCGGCAAACTCTTCTGACCCCGTTCCTCGCCACGGCTCACTCGCCGTCCCGCGACTCGTCCGACGGCCACGGGTCGCGCAGCCACAGGTCGTCGGCCGGGGTCGGTGCGAGCAGCTCGGCGAGGCCGTCGTCGATGCCGAGCTGCTCCGCCTCAGAGCCCGGGGGCACCACCCGCAGCGTCCGCTCCAGCCACGCCGAGACCTGGGCCGCCGGGGCCTCCAGGAGGGCGTCCCCGTCGGGTGAACTCAGCGCCATCAGGACGACGCTGCGCCCCTCCACCTTCGTCGGCCACACCCGTACGTCCCCGTGCCCGCACGGCCGGAACACCCCCTCGACGAGCAGTTCGCGGGCGAACGTCCAGTGCACGGGGTGCTCGGAGTTGATGTGGAAGGAGATGTGGACGGCGTACGGGTCGTCCGTGCGGTAGCTGAGCCGGGCCGGAACAGGAATGCTCCGTTCCGGCGACAGGATCAGCTTCAGCTCCAACTCCCGCTCTACGACTGTGTGCATGACGTGGGTCCTCTCGCGCTCACCGGGTCCCGCGGTGGGCCCGTACGAGTGGAGAGGGCGTGCGGCCGTAAGCATTACGCGACTTCGGGAAACTTTTTTTCCGCGCCGCTTCGCGAAGGCTTCGCGGGGCTTCGGGGCGTGTGGACTCCGTGCACGAGCTTGCCCGGAAAGGGGTGGGTCCGACCGGACGGGCAGTGGCGATCGCACGGGTCTGATAGATGTGGACACCCCCATTTGACCTCCGAGCAGATACGGGACGACGGACATGAGCGCCCCAACGCCGGCACCCGGTGACGACAGGCCCCGCGAGGGGTACTACCCGGACCCGTCCATTCCTGGATACGTCCGGTACTGGAACGGCTCGGCCTGGGTGCCCGGCACCAGCCGCCCGGCGCCGTCGGACGGGCCGGCGCCCGCCGCGCCCGGCGCGGGCCCGTCCGTCGAGGAGACCGGACCGCACTTCTTCGACGAGGACCCCGCACCGGCCCACCCCGAGCCGGCCTCGGCCTGGGGCGCCGACCGCGCCCACCAGAGCGGCTTCGGCGGCGCCCAGGACCGCCACGTCTCCTGGGGCGCCCCGGACCCGAGGGTCCCCGCCGACACCCCCGACGAGGGCACGACGACTTTCCGCCGCCCCACCCCGCGCACCCCCCGACAGGGCGGGGCGCCGGGGGCGCAGGGCGGGGGCACGGGGAACGCGGGCGGCGCGTCGGCGGGGGCCGCGAGCGGCTTCGGCGCACAGGGCCCGGCAGGGACCGGTTCGGGTGCCGGGGGGTTCGGCGCTCAGGGCCCGGCGGGTTCGGGCGCGAGGGCCTTCGGCGGGCAGGGCTCCGGCGCGGCCGGGGACGACGGGGCCCGGGGCTCCGCCGGGACCGGTTCCGCCGCCGGGAGGTACGGCCCGCAGGGTTCACCGGGGGCCGGCCCGGGCGCCGGCGGTTTCGGCGCGCAAGGCCCGCACGGCTCCGGCTCGGGGGCCGACGGCTTCGGGGCTCAGGGCTCGGGCGGCTCTGATTCGGCTGCCGGAGGCTACAGATCGCAGGGTCCGGCCGGCTCGGCCGCCGGGGGTTACGGGCCCGCAGGCGGGGACTACGGCGCCGGGACCGGCTCCGCCGCAGGCGGCCTCGGCGGTGCCGGTGCGGTGCCCGCCACCGATGGCCGGCGGCCCGGCGGGAATCTGCCCGCCGCCGGTGGACAGGGGCCCGGCGGGAACTCCCCGTCCGGCGACCCCTCCGGCCCCGGCTTCGGTGCCGGAAAGGCGGCCGCCGAGCGTGCCGCCGCACAGGCCCAGGCGGGCAGCGGCGCCGGGGCGTCCGCCGCCTCCGCACCCGCCGCCTCCGCGCCCGCCGCCTCCACGGCCCTCTCCGGCCCCCCGCAGCCCGCCCCCGGCGTCCCCCAGCAGTCCGGCCCGGTGCAGGCGCAGGCGGGCTCCGGGGGCACACCCATGGCCACCGGATCCGGTGGCGGGCAGCCCTCCTGGGCGCAGCAGGTGCACCGGCTGGCGGGGGACGAGGACGGGCCCGTGGCGCCCTGGAAGCCGCCCGTGGAGGACGTGTTCCAGGCGGCGGCCCGGCGGCAGTCGGCGGCCCGGCCCGCGGGGCTCGGCAAGCGGCTGCTGGCGCGGCTCGTCGACACCGTCGTGCTCGGCGCGGTCACCGCCGTGGCGGCCGTACCGCTCGGCACCAAGGCGGCCGACCACATCAACGAGAAGATCGACGCGGCCAAGCTCTCCGGCCGCGCAGAGACGGTCTGGCTGCTGGACGGCACCACGGCCGCCTACCTCGGCATCGTGCTCGCCGTACTCCTCCTCTTCGGCGTCCTCTACGAGGCGCTGCCGACCGCCAAGTGGGGCCGCACCCTGGGAAAGAAGCTCTGCGGTCTCGAGGTGCGCGGCATCGAGAGCCACGAGCCGCCCGGCTTCGGCGGGGCGCTGCGCCGCTGGCTGGTCTACAGCGTCCCGGGCCTGCTCGGCATCGGGATCATCGGTGTCGCCTGGTGCCTCTTCGACCGGCCCTGGCACCAGTGCTGGCACGACAAGGCAGCACATACGTTCGTAGCGGGATAGCCGGGTACGGCATCCGGGGTACCTGATTCCGTACCCCGGACGGCCGCTCGCCGGATGCGGAGCCGTGGTGTTCGCGGTCGACTCGGGCCATGAGTACCGAACCGCCCCCGGGCTCCGGCGGGCAGCCGCCGGAAGACGACCCGTTCAGGAAGCAGCCCCCTCCTGGCCAGGGATCGGGCTCACCGTACGATCCGCCGCCGTACGGCAGTCAGCCGCCGCCCTTCGGCAGTGAACCGCCTCCCTACGGCGGCGGCTCCTACCCCACCGACCCGCTCGCCGGCATGCCCCCGCTCGCCGACAGCGGCCGGCGCACCCTCGCCCGGATCATCGACATGATCCTCGTCGGCATCGTCGTCTGGCTGCTCACCTGGGCCTTCGGCGTGCACGAGTACGACATCAACTCCGACCACGTCTCGTACGCCAAGTCGCTCGGGCAGTCGCTCACCGCGGCCGTGCTGTACATGGGCTACGACACGGTGATGCTCTCCAAGTCGGGCCAGACGCTGGGCAAGAAGTGGATGGGGCTGCGGGTGGCCAACCTCGACAACGGGTCGACGCCCTCCGTGCAGACCAACCTGATCCGCGCGGCGGTGCTGTGGATCCCGTTCGCGTTCTGCTGCGCCTGCATCTGGACGGCGATCAGCGGCGGTTGGAGCTTCTTCGACAAGCCGTACAAGCAGGGCCTGCACGACAAGGCCGCCAAGACCGTGGTGGTCAGCACGCGTTGAGGTGACCGGGGTCAACTCCCGGGCGTACACAGCGAATCGGGGGGGGGGGGGGCGCGGCCACCCCGGGGGCGCGGTTGCCTAACCCAAACCACGACCAGGTGCCGACGCCCCGCAGCGACCAACTCTCCGCCGCCGGCGCCCTGTTCGACAACACGTCGGCCACGGCCGCGACGGTGACCTCAGTG
>NZ_JBHYWD010000026.1:122249-155268 GCF_042751305.1 Streptomyces hokutonensis | reverse complement strand
GCGACCTGGTGCAGGACGTCGTCGCCGTACAGGCCCTGGCTGCCGGTGAGAAACCAGATCTCCTGGTCGGGGTAGGGAGAGGCTGTGGTGTCCATGAGGGTTCCTTAAGTGTCTTGGGTCTCTTCACGTATGGCTGATGGAGGGCTGGGAGCGATGGCGAGCCCCTGTCCGTGGCGAACGTCCGTCAAAGGCGGCTTGCAGATCCGGACGGTCACCACTGTCCGAGACCGAGCGCATGCGGTCCGACGGGCGATGCTGCGTGACGAGAGGCTGTTCACCTGAGTCTCACCAGGTATGTGGATGGCTTGACATGGTCATCGAGGCGTCTGTCAGAGGGGGTTGACCACCGAGCGTGGCGTGGTGCTCAGGCGGAGGTCTCGGTGCGCAGGCGGCGCAGCCGGTGCATGACCTCGTTGGCGCCACGGCCGAAGTAGTCGTGCAGCAGCCGGTATTCGGCATACAGCCGGTCGTAGGCGGCAGCCCGCTCCGGGTCCGGCCGGTAGACGGCCGGCCGGGCCTTGGCCATGGCCTGGGCGGCGGCCCGGATGTCCGCGTGCGCGCCGGCCGCGACCGCCGCGTGCATCGCCGCACCCAGCGCGGGGCCCTGCGCCGAGTCGATGACCCCCAGGGGCAGACGGGTCACGTCGGCGTAGATCTGCATCAGCAGCGGGTTCTTCATCAGGCCGCCCGCGACGATCAGTTCACGGACCGGGACCCCGGAGGTCTCGAAGGCTTCGATGATGGTGCGGGTGCCGAAGGCGGTGGCCTCCAGCAGGGCGCGGTAGACGTCCTCGGGGCGGGTGGACAGCGTCAGCCCGACCACGACGCCGCTGAGGTCGTGGTCGACGAGCACGCTGCGGTTGCCGCTCTGCCAGTCCAGCGCGATCAACCCGTGCTCGCCCACCCGCTGCTTCGCGGCCAGCGCGGTGAGGTGCTCGTGCGGATCACGGCCCAGCACGGCGGCCTCCTCGGCGTACGAGGCCGGGAAGGCGGTGCGGACGAACCAGCCGAAGATGTCGCCCACCCCGCTCTGCCCGGCCTCATATCCCCATAGCCCCGGCAGGATGCCGCCCTCAACGACCCCGCACATGCCCGGTACTTCGGCCCACTGGTCGCTGCTCATGACGTGGCAGGTGGAGGTGCCCATGATGGCGACCATCCGGCCGGGTTCGACGGCGGTGGCGGCCGGCGCGGTCACATGGGCGTCGACGTTCCCGACGCACACGGCGATCCCCTCGGGCAGGCCCGTCCAGGCCGCCGCCTCCGCCGTCAACCCGCCCGCGCGGTCGCCGAGCTGGCCGATCGGCTGGTCCAGCTTGTCGATGACGAAGCCCGCGAAGCCGGGGTTGAGCGCGGCCAGATAGCCGGCGGAGGGATAACTCCCGTCCTGGAGCTGGCCCTTGTACCCGGCGGTGCACGCGTTGCGGACGTAGGAGCCGGACAGCCGCCACACGATCCAGTCGGCCGCCTCGATCCACCGCTCGGTCACCTCGTAGAGCTCGGGGGCCTCCTCGAGGAGCTGGAGGGCTTTGGCGAACTCCCACTCCGAGGAGATCTTCCCGCCGTACCGCTTCAGCCACGGCTCCTTGCGCACCTCGGCGAGTGCGGTGATCCGGTCCGCCTGAGCCTGCGCCGCGTGATGACGCCACAGCTTGACGTAGGCGTGCGGGCGGCCCGCGAACTCCGGCAAATCGCACAGGGGCGTGCCGTCGGCGAGGACCGGCAGGACCGTACAGGCGGTGAAGTCCGTGCCGATACCAACGACCTGCTCCGGGCGCACGCCGGAACGGGCCAGTGCCTCGGGGACGGCGATGCGCAGCACGTCGAGGTAGTCCGAGGGCACCTGGAGCGCCCAGTCGGGCGGCAGCGGGGTGCCGTCGGGGAGGGCGCGGTCCAGGACGGCGTGCGTGTACGGGTGCTCGGCGACGGCCAGTTCGGCGCCGTCGGCGACCCGGACCACCACGGCCCGCCCCGACAACGTGCCGTAGTCGACTCCGATGACGTAAGTGTCGGGATGGGTGTGGTCGAGGTGCTCGGTGGTCACCGCCGGGCCGCCCTTTCGTTCGGTATTTCAGTCTTTGTTCGATATGGCGAATGGGGTCGAGAGGAGATCTCGGGATGGGACCCCTGGTCGGAGCTCGGCGCAAGTGCCCGGGCCCCGACCGGAGTTGGTTGTCAGCCGGAGACCGGCGCGACGGTGATGCGGTCGATGTTGGGTGCGTAGGCGCTCGCGTTGGCGAAGCTGATCGTGTTGGTGCCGGCCGTGAGGGTGACCGGGACGGGCAGGTCCCAGTAGGTGGACCAGCTGTAGTTGTTGCGGAACATGACGGTCTGCGCGGTGCCGCCGTTGACGGAGATCTGGGCCGCCCGGGAGACGACGTTGGTGTTGTAGTTCCCGGAGCCGGAGACCTGGTTGTTGGCGTAGCGGACGTTCATGACGTACCGCCCGGCAGCGGCGGCGCTCACCTGGAAGGTGAGGGTGTTCGCCGAGGCGTTGCCGATGTAGCCGACGTACTTGCCGCCGGAGGCCCAGGTGTCCGAGGTGGCGACGGCGGTTCCGGCGAGGGTGGCGCTCTCGGCCTCGTACGCGGTGACGCCCGTGGTGTCGGTGCTCGCGGACACGCGCAGGTCGCGCAGGGTCAGCGTGGTCGAGCCCGAAGTCGCCGCCGTGATGCGGTTGTTGCCCGCCGAGAGGTAGAGCCGTGAGCTCTTGTCGGTGAGCGTTCCGCTCGTGGAGGCGAGCGAGACGGCGGTGGCGCCGTCCAGGGTGAGGGTGCCGGAGCCGTTGGAGGAGTAGTCGGTGTGGACGGTGTAGTAGCCGTCGGTCGGCGCGTAGACGTCGAAGGCGGCCGAGGTGCCCGAGGTCAGCGCCAGGGCGCCCGCTCCCGTCGAACCGGAGGCCGTGTAGTTGTAGGTCGGTGAGCCGGTGATGTCGGCGTACGTGGCCGGGTACGAAGTGTCGGCGGTGGAGGCCGCGGTGAGGTCGATCTTGTCGAGCGTGACCTCGTTGGTCCCCTTGGCCAGGGTGATCGTGTGCGTCCCGGCGGTCAGGGACACGGAGGCACTGGCCGTGGAGCGGTAGGTCCAGTTCAGCGTCCGTGAGTAGGTGACCGTCTGGGACGAGCCGCCGTCGACGGTGAGGGTCTGGGTCGCTGGGCCGCCGGACTGGTTGCCGTAGAAGACGTTGACGTTGTACATGCCCGTGGTCGGGGCGGTGACGCTGAAGGCGACCTTGCTGCCCGTCTGGTTCAGGCTGCCGACGTCCTTGGTGCCCGACGTGGCGTACCCGTAGGCGTTGGTGACGCTGCCCTGGGTGTAGACGGTGCCGCTGGTGATGGTCGCGTTCTCTGCTTCGTACGACGCCGACCAGGGAGTGCTCGCGGCGGTGGGCGTGCCGGTGCCGGCCGGGTTGATGACGATCCGGTAGGCCGACATCGGGTCGAGGTTGGTGAGCGGGACGGTGATGCTGCCGTCCGAGGCGACCGTGTACGTGCTGCGGGCCAGGACCGTCGGGGCGGGGCCGGCGCCCTCGTAGCCGCTCCACGCGGTGCGCTCCACCGAGACGTTGACGGTGCTGCCGAACGACGACGGTATGTGCTGGACGACCGTGTTCGCCGAGCCGGAGGTGCCGCCGCCGAGGAGGACCTGGGCCTGCTTGCGGCCGGTGTCGAGGGACGCGATGCCCTGGAGCGTGTCGATGACGTTGGCCTGCGGCGGGGTGACCTTGGCGGTCTGGCCGGTCAGGCCCGCGTACCAACGCAGCAGCCACCAGTCGCCGTTGGGGATGTTGGTCTGGCTGACGTTGCCGTCGAGGTTCCCCGCGATGTCCCAGTACGCCTGGTCGGCGTAGACCTTGTTCCGCTCGAACATCGACATCCACTGGACCATCTGGCCCGGCACCGAGAGGTCGCGGCGGTCGCCGTACTCGTTGATGTTGACCGGGCGCGGGCTGATGCCCGCGTTGGTTTCGATGGTGCGGTAGGCGGCGAGGTTGCCCTCGAAGTTGGAGAGGGAGGTGGGGTCCAGCTCGTGCCAAGTGGTCATGTCCGGAAGGACGTTGTTGGCCTTGGCCCACGGATAGAAGTCGCCCATCAGGCGGGCGTCGTAGTGCGTCTCGTTGGGGCCTGCGATGCGTGCGTTCGGGATGATCGAGCGGATCTTCTTGTAGACCGTCGTCCAGTCGCTCTCGAAGCTCGCGAGCGCGCTCTGGTACGTGGCGGTGGTCGAACTACCCAGCCCTGTGTACCAGTTGCCGTCCGGCTCGTTGAACGGCACCCACACGAACGTGCTCGCGTCGGAGCGGGCCGCGACCTTGGTGACCATCGTGGTGACCTTGGACAGGTAGTCCGTCAGGCCAAGGTTCTCGTACGGCCAGCTGGCGTAGATGTCCTGCATGTAGATGAGGTTGTCGCCGCCACCACCGCGGGCGAACTCCGGCTGGACGACCAGCGCGTCACCGTTCGGGTGCTGGGCGCCGTCGGGTGCCTTCTGCGCGATGGACGTCATGTGCAGGGGCGTGACGATGTTGTCGCCGGGCACTCCGTCGTCGCTGAGGCCGTACAGGGCGCCGTTGGCTCCGTGCATGACCGCGCCGGTGGTGGTGCCGAGGTCGACGGTCAGTTGCGGGGTGGCCGCCTGCGCGGCGGGGACGGCGAGCGCGGTACCCAGGAGGGCGGCGGTCACCACCGTCGCACCCATGAGGGCACGGGCGGAGCGGGGTCTGCGGGCTGTTCGAGGCATGGCTGTCCTCCTCCTCCCGCGGCGTTGCGGGAGGCTGTCGGGGTACTTCGCGGGTGACCGGGGCGGCTCAACTGGCCGAACCCCGGGGCTACTTGACGGCGCCGCTCGTGATGCCGGAGACGATGCGCCGCTGCGCTATGACGAAGACGAGGACCATGGGGAGGCTCATCATCACGACGTAGGCGAAGATCAGGTGCCAGTTGTTGAGGTACAACTGCGCGTTGGCGACCTGGTAGAGGTTGAGCGGCAGGGTGGCCTTGTCGCCGCCGCCGAGGACGAAGAAGGCGTAGAAGATGTCGCTCCAGGCGTAGAGCATCACCATGATCGTGGCGGTGGCGATGACCGGGCGCAGCAGCGGCAGGATGATCCGGAAGAAGACCCGGACCGGGCCCGCGCCGTCCATGCGGGCGGCCTCCTCCAGCTCCTCGGGGAGGGCGCGGATGAACCCGGTCATGAAGAAGATCGACGTGGACAGGTACATCCCGGCGTAGACGCCGATCATGCCGGGTCGGGTGCCGGCCAGGCCGAGTTGGCGCAGTTCCATGACGATGGTGATCACGGCGGGCGGGAGCAGCAGTCCGCTGATGCTCAGTGCGTACAGGGTGTTGACCAGGCGGCCCTTGCGGCGGGCGAACACCCAGGCGGCGCCCGCTCCGAGGAGCAGGACGAGGACGACGGACGGGGCGACGACCAGGAGGCTGTTGACGAAGCCCTGGACGATCTTGCCCTCGTCGAAGCTCTGCTTGTAGTTCGCGGCGGCCTGGACGTGGTGGGGCAGGGAGAGGTTGGGCTTGATCGCCTCGGCCTGTGGCTTGAACGAGGTGACCGCGACCAGCCAGAGCGGGATGCCGATGGTGACGCCGGCGACGATCAGGACGACGAGCGGCTGGACCCAGCGCAGTGGGCGCCGGTGCGCGGGGGCGAACGCGGTAACGGTGGTCACTGGTTGTCCTCCCTGCGGCGCAGGCCGACGATGACGGGCACGGCGAGGACGACGACGATGAGGAAGAGCACCAGGCTCATCGCGGACGCCTGCGCGTACAGGCCCTGGCCGAAGATGCGGAACATGTAGATGTTGAAGACCTCGGTCTCGCTGCCGGGACCGCCGCCGGTGGTCGCCTGCACGATGTCGAAGGTGTTCATGGAGCCGATCAGCGCGGTCGTCACATTGAAGGTCACCGCCGGCGCGAGCAGCGGGAACCTGACCGACCAGAAGGTGCGCCACCAGCCGGCCCCGTCGATCCGGGCCGCCTCCAGGACGTCACCCGGCATGCTCTTCAGGCCCGCCAGATAGATCAGCATCGCCAGGCCCATCCACTTCCAGCCGTGGATGAGGGTCACCACGACCAGCGTCCAGGTGGTCGAGCCGAGCCAGGGGGTGTCGACGTGGTGTCCCGCGAGCGAGGACAGCACGCTGTTGAGGGCGCCGTCCTGGGCGAGCAGGGCGCGGAAGATGTAGCCGACGGCGAGCGCGGAGATCAGTACCGGGAGGAAGAAGACCGCGCGGAAGAAGCGGTTGAAGCGGGTGTCGCGCTCCAGCAGCAGGGCGAGGGCGAGTCCGAAGCCGTTCTGGAAGACGGCCACGAGGACGGCGTACTCCAGGGTGATGCGGATGTCTCGGGCCATCGACCCGTCGTGCAGGATGGTGCTGAAGTTCGACAGTCCCACGAAGCCGATCTGCGAGTGGAACGCCGACCAGTCGGTGAACGGGTAGACGAAGTTCAGCAGGTTCGGCAGCAGGAAGAACACGCCGAACACGGCGAGCGCGGGCAGGGCGAACCACCACGGCTGATTGGCCTTGCCGCGCGGGCGGGTACGGCGGGACGTCCGGTGTCGGCCGTCGTCCTGGGCTCGGTCCTTCGCGCGCGTGGCGTCGATGGCGTCCATCGTGGCGGTGTCCACCACTTTCTTACCTCCGGTTGGGGTCCCGGGCGGGCCGCCGACGGGCGGCCCGGGGACGGGCTGGCGAAGGGCGCCGGTCAGAAACCGGAGACGCCGCGCGCCTTGAGGACCTGGGTGAACTGGTCCTCGGCGGCCTGGGCGACCTGCTCCGGGGTCTTCTTGCCGTAGATCATGTCGGCGAGGGCGAGGTGCATGTCGGGCGCGGTCAGGGCCTTGACCTGGAACACGCCGGTCGCGGTGGCGAGGGACTCGGCCTGGGCGATGGCGGTTTGCGGGAGGCCGGCGGGGTTGGGCACGGACGGCTCCACCGAGACGATCTTGTTGGCCTTGATGTAGGCCGGGTAGTCCTTGCCGAGCCAGAAGGACAGGAACTGGCGGGCGGCGTTCTGACGCTTGGCGTCACCGGTGTTGAAGGCGACGACGCCGTTGGTCTGGTCGGGAGAGTACAGAGCCTTGGCGGAGCTGTTGGAGACGGGGAACCAGCCCAGCTTCTGGTCCATCTCCGAGGTGCTGGAGGTCGCCTGGATCTCGCTCTGCAGCGAGGTCACGTTGACCGCCATCGCGGCGCTGCCGTCCAGGATCGCTTTGCCCTGGTCGACGAAGGTCGCCGTCTTGTAGTTCTTCTGCGCCAGCCCGCCGTCCAGGACCTTGGTCTTGTACTTCTTGATCGCGTTCACGATCACCGGGTCGGTCCACTTGGCCTGGTTCTTGTCGAGCTTGTCCCAGAAGCTCTGCGGCAGGTCGGTCATCTGCAGCTGGACCTGCCACTGCAGCGGCCACTTGTCGCCGCCCACCTCGAAGAAGGGCGCGACACCCGTCTTGGACTTGATCTTTGCAGCGGTCGCGAGGAGACCGTCGTAGCTGGTGGGCATCGTGGTGATGCCCGCCTTCTTGAAGACGTCCTTGTTGTAGTAGACGCCCAGGGAAGCCGGGCTGGTGACGATGGCCGCGTAGCGGTGGCCGTCGACCTGGCCGAGGGACTTCTCCGTCGTGCCGAGCTTGGAGACCCAGTCCTCGTTGTCGAGGGGCAGCAGGTTCTTGGCCGGCTGGACGAACGGCAGGGTGCTGCCCGTGGGCTGCCAGAACATCAGGTCCGGCTTGACGCCCGAGGCGAGCTTGGTCGGGACGTTCGACTCGTAGGGGTCGGGTATGACCTCGGTGGTGATCTTGGCCCCGGTGGCCTTCTCGAACGCCTCGATGGCCTGCTTGGGCTCCGAGACGCTGTTCTGGGCCACCCACATCGTGAGCTTGACGCCCTTGAGGGAGGCGGTCGGGTTGACGGAGCCCTCGGGTGCGGCGGCCGTGGCGCCACCGGTGCTGTCACTGCACGCGGTGGCGGTCAGCCCGAGGACACAGGCGGTGGCAAGGACGGAGACGGTTCTTCTCATGGCGGATCCTTGATCGTTCGCAGAGGGGAGGCGGGGCGGTACTGCGGAGATGTGCGATGACTGCGGGGAAGACGGCTAACGGATACGGCGAGGTCGGATGTCCGGTCCGGCTCATGCGTCCCGTGGCCCCGAGCTCTCCCGGAGGATGAGGGTGGGTTCGGCCGGTACCGGCGCGGGTTCCTGCTGATCGGTGTCGAGTTGGGCGCGCAGCAGCCCGAACGCGGCGCGGCCCAGCCCGTGGAAGTCCATGCGGACGGTGGTCAGGGACGGGGTGACGAAACCGGAGTGCGGTGCGTCGTCGAAGCCGATGACGCTGACGTCGTCCGGTACCCGCCGGCCCGCGTGGTGCAGGGCCCGCAGTACACCCAGCGCCAGGTCGTCGTTGCCGCACAGGATCGCGGTGACGTCCTCATTCCGGGCGAGTTTCTTGCCGGCCTCGTAGCCGGCCTGGGCGTCCCAGCCCTTGCCGGACGGCGGGGGCGGGGTGATATCGGCTGCTTCCAGCGCCTGACGCCAGCCCTCGGCACGGGGACTCGCCAGGCGCCGGGTTCCGGTCGAGGCGGGGATCGCCACGTAGTGGACGGTCTCGTGCCCGAGCGCCAGCAGGTGCTCGGTGGCGGTACGGGCCGCCTCGCGGTCGTCGGCCCACACCGCCGGACGGCCGGGTTTCCGGCCCGGCGGTGGTGCTTCCACCAGCGCCGCGCACGGTACGTGCGCCGGTACGCGGTCGAGAGCGGCGGCACCGAGGCGGTCGAAGCCGATGACCACCACGCCGCCACCGGTGTCGGCAGCCGCGGCGATCGTACGGTCCAGATCGTCCTCGGGAGTCACGACCCGTACGCCGAGCGCGTATCCGGCGGCGCGGGACGCCTCCTCCAGGCCTTGCAGGGTGGCTGCGTAACCGTAGAGGACGGTGTTCGACGTGATGACGGTGACCGACCGGGTGACCCCGCTGGCCAGGGCGAACGCGGTGGCGTTGCGCCTGAATCCCAAGGTCTGGATGGCGGCGTCGACCCGCTTGCGGGTCTCCTCCTTGACGTTCGGGTGGCCGTTGATGACCCGCGAAACGGTCTGGTAGGAGACGCCTGCCGCGGCGGCTACGTCGCGGATACTGGCGGCTTTCTGGTGCCCCTGAGGGGGGTCGCCCTGGCCGCCGGAGCTTGTGTGACCGGTCACATCCATGCGAGGATTGTGAGCGGTCACAACGTGGGCGTCAAGAGACCGTAACTGGGGATTTACCTTTCGAACACACCGACTTGAGCGGTACGAACGCTCCCGCCGGACGAGAAACCCCAGCTCGGTGCCCGTACGGGACCCGCAGCACCGAACCGTCCCAGAAGGGGAAATTGCGTTGACCAGTGTCGTAGGAGCAGTCGAGGGGTCCCGTGTCTGGTCGCATCCGGCGCTCGGGCTGCACGCCGTCGTCGATGCCTCCGGAGCGGCCCGGCTGGGAGGGACCGATCAGGACTGGGCCCAGCTGGTGCCTCTCGTCGAGGTCACGGCCACCGGGCACGGGCGCCTGTGGTCGGGGGAGCGCTTCATCGAGACGGCCATCGGCGAGCGCATGACCTACCGCGACCACGAGACCGTGCGGGACGGAAGCCGAGAGCGTACGACGATCCGGCTGGCGGACCCCATGACAGGACTGGCCGCCGAGGTCACCCTGGAGTCGGGCATCGGCTCGGGCTTCCTGCGCTCGCGGGTACGGCTGGTCAACGAGGGTGTTGAACCGGTCCGGTTGGAGAGCGTCACGACCCTGACGCTCGGCGGGATCTCCTCCTCCGATGCCGAAGACGGCCTCGACGGGCTGACCTTGCACTGGGCGGACAACGACTGGCTCGCCGAATGCCGTTGGCGCCAGGCCGACTTCCGTGACCAGGTCGTTTCGTTGACCCGATCCGCCCACGGCCACGAGGGGCGCGGCTGCTTCGAGCGCTATTCACAAGGGAGTTGGTCCACCGGGCGCCATCTGCCGGTAGGCGCACTCACCGACCGCGACGGCGGGGTGTGGCTGTGGCAGATCGAGTCCAGCGCGGGCTGGCGCTTCGAGACCGGAGAGCGCGAAGGCGCCGCGTACGTCGCCCTGTTCGGGCCCGACGACGCCCACCACCAGTGGCACCAACTCCTCGCCCCCGGCGAGGAGTTCCACACCGTTCCCGCCGTTCTCGTGCGCGCGGAGAGCGGCGGTCTGGACACTGCCTTCGCGACGCTTACGGACTATCGCCGCGGCATCCGGCGTGACCACCCCGACCACCGTGCGCTCCCGGTGATCTACAACGACTACATGAACACCCTGATGGGCGACCCCACCACCGAACGGCTCCTGCCCCTGGTGGAGGCGGCGGCGAGCGCCGGTGCCGAGGTGTTCGTGATCGACGCGGGCTGGTACGACGACGACGCCCAGGGCTGGTGGGACTCCGTCGGCGCCTGGGAGGCCGCTCCCAACCGCTTCCCGGGCGGCATACAGGAAGTCCTGGACGCCATCAGGAAGCACGACATGACGCCGGGACTGTGGCTCGAACCCGAAGTGGTGGGCGTGCGTAGCCCGTTGGCCGACACCCTGCCGCCGGAGGCGTTCTTCCGGCGCGGGGGCCTGCGCGTCACGGAACACGGACGGCACCACCTGGACCTGCGCCACCCGGCCGCCCGCGCCCACCTCGACGAGGTCGTGGACCGGCTCGTCGGCGAGTGGGGCGTCGGCTATCTGAAACTCGACTACAACATCAACATCGGCCCGGGAACCGAGAACGGTTCGGAAAGTGCCGGTGCGGGACTGCTCGGGCATCACCGCGCCCACCTCGACTGGATGGCCGGACTCCTCGACCGTCATCCCCGACTGGTCCTGGAGAACTGCGGATCGGGCGGCCTGCGCATGGACTACGCCCAACTCGCCGTGGCCCAGATCCAGTCCACCAGCGACCAGCAGGACCCGCTGCGCTACCCGCCCATCGCCGCCTCGGCCGGCACCGCCGCGGCACCCGAGCAGGCCGCCGTGTGGGCCTACCCCCAGCCCGACCAGAGCCCGGACGAGATCGCCTTCACCCTCACCGGCGCGCTGCTGGGCCGCATTCACCTGTCCGGATTCCTCAACCGCATGGACGACGAGCGGTTCGACCTGGTCCGCTCGGCCCTCTCCGTCTACAAGGACATCAGGGCCGAGATCGCTGCCGCGCACCCGTTCTGGCCGCTGGGCCTGCCCGGCTGGGACGACGAGTGGATCGCGCACGGGCTCCGGGGAGCGCGGTCCACCTATGTGACCGTCTGGCGGCGGGAGTCGGACGGCGCCGTGGACTGCGCGCTCGCCATCCCCCACCTGCGCGGCGCTCTTGCCGACCCCGTGGTGCTGTATCCGCCGACCGGCGACGCAGGGGTGGAATGGGACGCGGCCGAAGGGCGGTTGACGGTGACTTTGCCCCGGGCGGGCACCGCTGTCCTCGTCCGCTTGACCACAGGTCGATCCTGAAAACCCTGATCGAGCAGCGAGTCAGACACCCGCTGGTCCGCTTTGGCGGCCTGCGCAAGGCCACCACGGTCCGGGGCAACCTCAGCATCGTCCGCCCCGCTCTGATCACGGTCGTCATCGACGACGCCCTGAACGTCTGGAACGGCTTCCTCTTCCCTCTGATCCTCACCCAGAGCCCGGACAAGAGGACACTGCCCCTGTTCGTGTGGAGCTTCCAGGGCGAGTTCACCATCAACGTCCCGGCGATCCTGGCCGCGGTGGTCCTCTCCACGCTGCCCATCCTCGTGCTCTACGTCCTGGGCCGCCGCCAGCTCATCGGCGGACTCACCGCCGGCTTCGGCAAGTGAGCGGCAACAGGCCGGCGACGCGGAGTGACTCGGCTCCGCCCGACTCGGGAGAGGGGACAGCAAGACGTTCAGTGCAACTCCCGATTGTGGAATACGCGTAGATGGCCAGTGAGGACGTGCCCGAGTCCCGGGCTGCCGAGCCCTCGAAGGCCGTGGCGGCCAGGGCTGTGGCAATCAGCTGATCGACGAGATTCGTGAACCGGGCCCAGGCGGAAGGTCCGCAGCGGACCGGTGAGAGCCGCACCATGCGCCGGCACAGGCCATGAAGGCCCGGTTTGAAGCCGAGGTACTGATCAAGACGAGAGGAGCAGCCGAGGCGCTGGCTGAGCTGCGCACCCCGGACCAGACCCGTCGGCCAAGAAGAGCGTTCGACCAGGAAGGCGCTGCGTGTCGGAAAAGGCGTTGGCTGAGGCATGCAGTATTGCCTGACTTGTGGCGGTCATGGACTCCGGAAGGTTTGCCACGGTGGCGGGCGCCCGGGGGATGCGATGGCCCGCCCGGCGGTACGCGACGGCAGTGATCCCGAGGCCATTCGCGACACTCGTGTGTTGGTCGACCATCTGCAGGAGCTGGTGCGAGGTGCCTACCGGCCCGTCAGGAACTGTGCCAAGTACGCAGAGGTGGTGTGGTTCGCGGATATGCCTGACGGGCTCGTCCGCCGTTCCCGGGATCCCGACTCACGGATCATGGTGGTCAGGCACCGTCCGCCTCTTGAACCACCTCGGTTGCCTGCCATCCTGGACGGCCACGTGTCGGAGGACGCGCAGCGATGGCTGGGCCCGCCGGTCAGTCGACGCTGTCGATGATGCGGAAGTCACGCTCGTAGCCGTCGGGCAGGGCCGCCAGGGCCTTCTGGTACGCCTCGCTCTCGTATGCCGCGACGGCCTCTTCGAAGCTGTCGAACTCGATGAGAACGACGCGTTGCGTGATTCCGGCCTCGTGGGCGACGACTCGACCGCCACGGGACGGGAGGAGGGACAGGAGGCGCCCGCCCCCGGCCTGGACAGCCGGACGGGCCAGCTCGTCGTAGGCAGTCAGCCTCTCAGGGTCGGAAATGGCGGGGTAGACACTGACCCAGTAGCCCTTGGCCATGGAAACCTCCTGTGTTGGACCGGACGCGTCCGACTTCGAATCGACCCTCGAATCGATCGATCCCGGCGACGGGTACGGCGGTCAGTTGAAGCGTCGTATGCGCAGGCTAGGGCTTGATGTGCGGCCGAGGGAAAGACCGATACGGGATAGGCTCAGAACGGATCGTTATCAATCGGCAGGGAGGGCGCGTGGCGCCGGACACGCTGAGCCTGCGGTACTTCCTGGTGCTGGCGCAGGAGTTGAACTTCACCCGCGCGGCCGCACGGATCGGTATCGCCCAGCCCGCACTCAGCGCCCGGATGCGCCGGTTGGAAGCGGAACTCGGTACGGCACTGCTGGTCCGCAACACGCGTAGCGTCGTATTGACCGCGGCCGGTGCGGCCTTGGCGGAGTCCGCGCCACCCGCGCTGGCGGCACTGGACCGCGCATGGGACACCGCCCGGAGCGCGGCGGCCGGTGAACTGGGCACGCTGCGCATCGGATACAGCCTCAGCACCGGGGCCGAGACGGCACCGGCCCTGGTGGACAGGCTGATGCGCGGCAACACCGGACTCGAGGTCGGCGCGGTCCCGATGGCGACACCGGAGATCTCCCCCGCGGTCGCGGACGGCCGCATCGATGCCGGAATCACCCGCGGTGAACAGCCGGGCCCTGGCGTGCGCCGCTTCCTGCTGCGGCGTCAGCGCGTCGGGGTCCAGCTGGCGCAGCACCATCCGCTGGCCGAACACCCGGAGATCGAGATCGCCGACGCGGCCGCGTATCCGCTGCGACTCCCGGACCGTGCGGCCAACCCCGTGATCCACGATCAGCTGTCCGCACTGTTCCGGGACATCCGGCCACACCCCCGGTTCCACACGCCCGCAGTCTCTTTCGACATGTCTCAGCGCGACCTGCGCGACGGGGTCACCCTCGCCCCGGCCGGAGAAGCCGCGGTCACGGCACAACCGGCCGGTCTCACCTGGCGACCGCTGCGGGGCGCGCCCGGTCTGACGATCCACCTGGTCCTCCCGCGCGAGCAGTCGCCGCTGCACCGCCGCATCCGTGCCGTCGCCAAAACCCTGGCGCACGAGCTGCACTGGCTGCCGGACTGACGCGCAAGAGGTCAGGCGAGACGGACGCCTGCGGTGGCGAGACCGAAGACCTTGCGTCCGGCGGTCTGCCTGGTGGGTCCTGTGGGGCATGGTGGGGTCGTCTCTCCGTCCAACCCTGGTCACTCGAAGGCCAGTTGGAGTGGGGCTGCTGCCTCTGACTGCCTTCGCTCGCCCTCAAGGAAGGGGCTGGGGAGTGCCGAGCCCACCGCGTCCGGGGGCCGGGCGCGGTGGGCGTCGTGTCGTGGGTGGGTGGTCGTCAGCGGACTCGGATGAACAGGACGTCGTAACTGCTGTTCGTCGAGCGGGTCTTGCTGTAGACGCCGTCGTTCGCGCCGCCGTTGTCGGGGTTGCCCGTGTTGCCTTCGACGGTGGTGAAGCTGGAGCCGTTCACCGTCCGTACGAAGCCGATGTGCTCGTTGCCGCCCCGGTAGTCGTTGCCGCCGTTCCAGTCGAAGGCCACGATGTCGCCGGGCTGGGGGCTGGTGGTCACCGAGAGGTGGTAGCGGCCCGCCCTGGCCTGGTCGACCCAGTCCACCACCCAGGTGCTGCGGTAGGAGGTGGCCCCGGTCTGCTTGGCCACCCAGCTCACGAAGGTCGCGCACCAGGCGTAGCCGCTGGTGGACCGGGACAAACCCACGGCCGATCCGTAGCTGTTCGCCCGCGCGCTGCCCTCCCTCGTGCCGAGTTCGGCCGCGGCCACCGAGAGGATGTTGCTGTATCCGCCGCCGGGCGGCGTCGTGGCCGGCGGGGTGACGGCGCCGTACAGGGCGGCCTTGGTGTTCGGGCCGACCTGACCGTCGACCGACAGGCCCTGCTCGGACTGGAAGTCCCGCACCGCGGCGTAGGTCAGCGGCCCGAAGTCGCCGTCCACGGCGAGATCCGCTCCGTGGTGGTTGAGCAGGCTCTGCAACTCCGTGACGCAGCCGCTCTTCTGGCCCTGGACGATGTTCGACGGGCAGGAGGCGGAGGTGAGGTTGATCGGCGCGGGGGCGCCGTTGCTCCCGTCACCGCTGATGTTCGAGTAGAGCGCGGCCTTGGTGTTCGGCCCGACCTCGCCGTCGACCGAGAGGCTCACCGACGCCTGGAACGATTTCACCGCCGCCAGGGTCGCGGGGCCGAACTCGCCGTCGACGTCGAGGTGTTGGCCCTTGCCGTTGAGCAGGGCCTGCAGCGTGGCGACGCAACCGCCGGACTGCCCCTCCACGATGTTCGACGGGCAGGACGCCGAGCGCAGATCCAGACTCGTCGACCCCGACTCGTCCGTGTTGTACAGCGCGGCCTTGGTGTTCGTACCGACCTGGCCGTCGACCGAGAGGCCGTGCGAGGACTGGAAACTGCGGACCGCGCTGTCGGTCTCCGTGCCGAACTCGCCGTCCACCTCGACCGCGTAGCCGAAGTGCCGTAGCAGTCGCTGGAGTTCGGTGACGCAGCCGCTCTTCTGGCCCTGGACGACGTTCGCCGGGCAGGAGGCGGAGGTGAGGTTGATCGGCGCGGGTGCCGAGCCCCCGGTCGCGTACAGCTTGGACTTCGTCTGCGGGCCGACCAGACCGTCCACGGCGATGGCGGTGGCGGACTGGTACGTACGTACCGCGTAGAGCGTCTTGGCGCCGAACTCCCCGTCGACCACCAGGCCGGCCCCGTGGGCGTTGAGCAGGTTCTGCAACTCGGTGACGCAGCCGCTCACCTGACCCTGCTGAATGGTGGCGGGGCAGGAGGACGAGGTCAGCTTGATGGGAGCCGGTGCCGCCATCGCCGGCGCGGCGCCGAGCACGGTGCCGGCCGACAGTACGGCCAGGATCGTGGCCGGGACGAGGATCCTGGCCCGCCAGCGCGGTCTCCCGATCCTGGCCCCGCGCTGCGGGACGCCCGCCTCACCGGCGGGAACACGGCGTCTGTGTCTCATGGCTGCGAAGGTCTCCTTCGACGGATCAGCGGATGGCGGCTTTTCGGTGGTCGACCGACCCGGGTCACACGCGACCCCCGCACCACGGTGGCCCACGGCGGTGCAGTCCTGGCGCAGCCCGGGTGCACCGCGAGCGCAGTCCGGGTGCGGTCCCGCCCCGTGCACCTCTGGCGCCACGGGCCCGACGTACGGCATCGTGTTTCTGCGCTGAGCGGGCAACTGGCAAGGGACCACGACCAGTTGGCCGCGCGGAATCGGCTTTGGGGGCAAGCGTGGAGTTCCGTGTGCTCGGACCGCTGGAGGTGTGGGCGGCCGGACGTCGCCTTCCGGCCATCGCCCGCAAACCGGCGGCGTTGCTGACCGCCGGCCTGATCGACGCGGGGAAGGTGGTGTCGACCGAGCGGCTCATCGACGCCGTATGGGGCGAGGAACCGCCGGAGACCGCCGCCAAACTGGTGCAGAGCTACGTGGCCAGGCTGAGACAGGTCCTGCACGGACCGGGCGCCGCCGAGGTGATCGTGACGCGGCCCGGCGGATACCTCTTCCAGCCGGGCGAGGGGGAGTTGGACCTGCACCGCTTCCAGGCACTGGTGGACCTCGGCCGCGGGCAGGCCGCCGAAGGGCTGTACCGGGCCGCCGGCGACACCCTGGACCAGGCGCTCGGCCTGTGGCGCGGTCCGGCACTGGGCGGTGCGGTCTCCGTCACGCTGCGGGCGGAGGCGGCCCGGCTGGAGGAGATGCGGCTCGCCGCCGTCGAGGCCATGATCGGGGCGCGGCTGGAGAGCGGCGACGGCGCGGACGGGCTGGTCGGCGAGTTGGCCAGGCTGGTGTCCGAGCATCCGCTGCGCGAGCAGTTGCGTACGCTGCAGATGACCGCCCTGTGGCGCTGCGGGCGCCGCGCCGACGCGTTGAAGGCGTACCGGGACGGCGACCGCCTCCTCCGCACCGAACTGGGCATAGGACCAGGACCTGAGCTGCGCGCTCTGCACACCCGGCTGCTGGCGTCCGACCACCCCCACCCGGAGGCCGCCGTCGCGTCCTGGTCGTCCTGGACGATCCCGCAGGCGGCGAACAGATGCGGCCACTGCTGCGAGGAGCACGCCCCGCCACGCCGGACGACGGACGTCGAGGCAGCCCTCGGGCGCATGCTCTACCAGGCCACATCCCTGGAAATGGTGCTGCGCTTCGCCGGCGAGATGCTGGCCGCGACCAGCGGGGAACGTGACGCGCTCGCGGCGATGACCGCCGACAGGCTCATGACGGAGGTGGAGGACATCGCGGCCCGGCGGAGCGAGATCACACCGGAGAAGCACACCGAACTCAGAAGGATCGTCAAGGACGCCCGGCCTCTCCTGGAGAGCCGGAACACCTGTACCGGGCCGCTCGCGGCAGTCGATCTGGAGACGCTGTCGGCCGAACTCCAGGTCCAGGTGAACCGCACCGTGGAATGGACCTGCGCGGTCCTGCAGCGAACCCACCGCGCGTCCCCGCGGGCGACGACGAGCAGGCCGGCCCCTCGCGGCGCGGCCGGTGTCGCGCATCTGTGGCACCGCACGGGAAAGGCGCAGTTGTCCCGTTCCATCCGGCGGGACGGGTGAGGCGTCGACCCGACGGGCAACGGCACCACCTGTCTACGCCGATGGTGCTGCTCGTCGGCGGCAACCGGGCCGTCAACGTCGCCTACAAGGCCAACTCCGGCACCCTCAAGCCCAGTTGTGGAACCGTCGACCAACTGTCCCGGGCCAAGGCCGCGATCGGCGTCCACCCCGTGGTCGGCCTCTCCGCCTCCGTGGGCGAGACCGCGTACGGCAAGGAGTCCGGCGACCACTACGTCGGCGGCACCCCCGCCCAGTACCCGGAGCGCTACGACGCCGTCGACTCCGCGCACCCGATCAGCGCGGACGCCCCGCCGACCCTGATCCTCCAGGGCTCCCGAGACCACCTCGTCTTCGCCGACCACAACGAGGCCTTCGCCGACAAGCTGACGAAGGCCGGCGTCACCCACCGCTACGTCGAACTCCCCTTACTGGACCACGCCTACGACAGTCTCTCCGCCGACATCGGCACCAAGGCGACGCGGACACTGATGCCGCCGTGGCTCCAGGAGTACGTCGGAGGCTGATGGCACTCCCGTCGCTGTCGTGCACGCGGTGGGGCGCACCACCAGGTGCCGGATCCGCTGGGGTTCACGACTGGCATCGGTGGGGCGACAGTGGGCCGCTCCGGTTCGCCGTCGGCAACGGTGCGAGAAGTTCCGGTCCGGTCCAGCCCGACCCACGCGGCGGTGTGCGGCGATCCGTCCGATCACGACCGTCGCCGTCAGCGCCCCGGCCGCCGGAGCGAGCAGACAGACCGGCAGCAGGGAGAGGTTCCCGGAGAACAGCGCCGGGCCGAACTCCCGTGCGGGGTTGGCGATTCCGCCGGACAGGGTACCGAAGGCGAGGATCTGGGCGGTGATCATCGTGCCGACCCCCCAGGGGGTGAACGGGCCGAGTCGGCGGCTGGAGACCTCGATCCCGGCGACGGCGACGATGACGAACATCGTGGCGGCCTCGACGACGGTCACTGCTGCCCAACTCCAGCCGGGGGCCGGCCTGATGACGGCGAAGTCGACGACGGGGGAGGCGAACACCGGTCCCCAGACCAGTCGTCCGGCCGCGATGCCGAGCAGCGAACCGATCAGCTGTCCCGCGATGAACGGTGCGACATCGCGGCCCGGTGTGCGGCCGTAGCGCCACATCGCGAGGGTGATCGCCGGGTTGATGTCGCCGCCGGTCACCCGGCCCCAGGGGGAGAGCATGACGGCGGTCACCGTATAGCCGGAGAGCGGGGCCACGGCGAGGAGCCGGGCCTCTGGAACGTTCCACCAGCCGCCCGCCGCCGGGTCGAGGGTGCCCAGCAGCCAGCGGACCGTGGTGGCCACGACGAACAACATCATTGCCGTCAGGGCGAGTTCGAGGAGGGCCGAGTGCAGCGTGCGGCGGTTCGCGGTCACAGCGGTTTCGTCCACGAGGCGTCGGAGCGGGTCAGTGGGAACGCGGCGGCGGAGGCCGCCACCAGCAGCAGCGCGGCGAACAGCAGGGGCAGGGCCCGGCCGCCGTGCTCGACCGCGACGGCACCGGCCAGACCGCCCGCGAACATGGCCGCCGCCGACAGCAGCCGGCGGCCGATCTTGCTGCCTTTGCCGCCCGCGAGGCGGCTGTCCGCGGCGACTCCGGTGATGGTGAGCGTCAGCACGGTCGTGGTCAGGTCGGGCACGGCCAGGGCGCGGGCGGTGGCGTTCTGCACGCCCATCGCCAGGCCGAGGAGCGCGATCAAGGCGTATTGGACCGCTCCACTCGCGTGCGCGGTGTCCGTCGTCTGCGCGACCACGTACGCCGCCAGGACCAAGGTCGTCTCCAGCAGCAGCGCCAGGTGCAGGACCCGTCCCCGGTGGGCACCGGCCCCGTGGGCGAGCCGGCCGCCGAGCAGGGCGCCCGCGGCGAACGCGGCCAGCGCGGCGAGGGAGGCCGCCAGGGAGAAGCCCGCCGCGCCGGCGATCGCGAAGCCGGAGAAGACGACGTTGCCGGTCATGTTGGCGACGAAGACATGACCCAGGACGAGATAGCTGAAGGCGTCCACGAGCCCGGTCACCACCGTGAGCCCCAGCATCAGGGGAGGCAGCGGACCGTGCCGGTCCTTCATGTCGGGGACGACCGTGGCCCACGCGTCTCGCAGTACGGCGGACATGGCAGTGCTCCCATCGCTGGAGGTCTCCCGGTCCCCGGGTCACTACGAGCCTCGCCCCACGGGAGCATCCCGTCCAACATATGGATACGGACGCAGCGATCTGCTACGGCGATTGATCGCCTTGGCCGCGGACCGCGTGCCGCTCCACCACCTCCAGGAACGCGGCGGCGGCCGGTGCCAGCCGCTTGCTGTCGTGGACCACGCAAATGGTGTGCACGGCCGCGTCGTCCGCGACCCGGAGCGCGCGTGCGCCGTACGGCAGGGAGGCCCCGGGGTCGGGGCCGGTGCCCGGCATGGAGTCGGCGAACACGGACGAGCGCGGGACGACCGTCACGCCGATGCCGCGCGCGGCCAGCCGGACCATGTCGTGGATCTGGCCGACCTGGAAGTGCTGGCCGGGTTCCACCCCGGCGCGCGCGAAGGCCGCCTCCACCTGGCGGCGCAGTCCGCTGCCCCGGGTGAACTGGATGAGCTGGTGGCTCTCCGGCAGGTCCGCGAGGTCGACGGTGTCACGGTCGGCCAGGGCGTGATCGGCGGGCACGACCAGGACCAGCGGGTCGACGGCCAGCACCAAGTGGTCGAGTCCTTCCGGGACTTGGCGCGGTCCAAGGCCCACGACGGCGATGTCGAGGTCACCGGCGAGGACCGACGCGGCCATCTGCGCGCTGGGCGCGTTGGTCACATGGAAGTCGATGCCCGGGTAACGGGCGTGGTAGTCGGCCATCACCTCGACCAGGTCGACCGAGGAGGCGCGCGTTTGGACCAGTCCAAGACGCAGCCGCCCACGCCGCAACCCGGACAGCGCGTCGAGGGCCGCCTGCGCGTTGTCGACGTCGGCGAGGATGCGACGGGCCAGCGGTTCGAGGAGTTCCCCGGCGGCCGTGAGCCGTACGGAACGGCTGGTACGGCTGAACAACCGGGCGCCCACGTCCTTCTCCAGCCGGGCGATCTGCTGGCTCAGCGCGGACTGGGCGACATAGCAACTCGCCGCCGCCTGCGTGAAGTTGCGGGTCTCGGCGACGGCGAGGAAGTACCTCAGGTGACGCAGGTCCATGAGCCTCATCCATCCGTCTGACCGATTGATTTCAGCAGAACCATGTGTTGGACCGATCCATCCTCGCAAACCTAGCGCCGAGAAGCCACCAGCCGACCGACCTCTCAGATCCGACGTGTCCAGCAGCACCATGCCCGTGGGCAGTACCGAGCCCGTGGGCAGCGCGATGCCCGTGGGCGGCATGCGCCCCTACGGCGGGGTCCGGCACCCCGCGCGACTCGTCGTCCGCAACGGTCGTATCCACATCGGCGACCCCGCCCGCCCTGCGGCCTCCGCCGTGGCCATCACCGACGGTGTCTTCACCGCCGTGGGCGACGACGCGACCGTCGCCCCGCACATCGGCCCGGACACCCGCGTCGTGGACGCGCTCGGCCGATGGGTGATCCCCGGCCTCAACGACTTCCATCTGCACGTCATCCGGGGCGGGTTGAACTACCTCCTCGAACTGCGCTGGGACGGCGTACGGTCCTTGCGCACCGCGCTGCGGATGCTGCGGGAGCAGGCCGAGCGCACGCCAACAGGCCAGTGAGTGAGGGTGGTTGGCGGCTGGACCGGCGAACAGTTCGCGGAAAAGCGGGTGCCGACGGTCTCCGAGTTGAACGCCGCGGCTCCTGACACCCCTGACCGGTATCACCACGATGCTCGACTTCTCGCACAACTCCCGTACCCGCGAACACTCCGAGGCGGCGATCGAGGCCCGGCGCGACACCGGCATCCGCGGCGGCCACGCCTCCATGGGACCGCACTTCGGGGACTGGGACCGCCAGTGGCCGGTCGACCTGACCCGCCTCAAGGACCGGTACTTCAGCAGCGACGACCAGCTCCTCACCCTCCGCCTGGCGACCCTGGCAACCGACGAGTTCGCCGGACCCGCCCTCGCCTACGGCCCCGAACTCGCCCGCACCGCGGCCGACGTCGGCATCGGCGTCAGCGTCGACGCGGTCTTCGGCGAGGCGACCTCAGCGGGCAGCAGACCGTCGCCTACGGCGCCCGGGGCCGCTTCCTCTACAAGACCTTCAGGGGCGGCGCGAGCTGCACGACGACCGCCTTCGGTTCAGATCCGCTCCCGAACGTGAGCAAGTCCTTCTACCTCACGTCCTGACATGGACCGGTTCAGGGCGTGTTGCGAAAGCGCTCACGAAGACGTTTCAGGGAAGTGCCTCGATGACGGCCGGCTACGGCCGCAGGACGAGCTTCCCGGCGGCGTGGCCGCTCGCGCTCAGCTCCTGCGCCTTCGCGGCGTCCTCCAGCGGAAGGCTCTGCGCGATGCGCACCGTGAGCTTGCCGTCGGCTGCGAGGCGGCCGTACTCGCCGAGCCGGGAACCGAACGGGGCGGGGCCGGAGAAGGTGACGCCCAGCTCGGCGGCCTTCGGATCGGCGATGGTGATGATCCGGTCGGTGCCGCCGCGCAGGTCGATCGACACCTCCAGATTGCCCGCCCCCGCGGCGTCGTACACGGCGTCGATGCCCTGCGGTGCGGCCTCGCGGACCCGGTCGGCGAGGCCGGCGCCGTAGGCGACCGGGATCGCGCCCAGCGAGCGCAGGTAGTCGTGGTTGCCGGGGGAGGCGGTGCCGATGACCGTGGCGCCGCGGGTGACCGCGAGCTGAACACCGACGGCGCCGGCCACACCCGCGGCTCCGTGCAGTAGGAGCGTGTCGCCTTCCCCGACGCCGAGGGCGCCGAGCACGCGGACCGAGGTCTCGACGGCGACGGGCAGTGCCGCGGCGAGGTCCCAGTCGAGGTCCGCGGGCTTGGGGCCGAAGTCGACGGCCAGCGCGTGCTCGGCGTACGCGCCGGTGACGGTCCAGCCCAGGACCTCGTCACCCACCGCGACGCCGGTCACGCCTTCGCCGACCTCGTCGACGACGCCGGCCGCCTCCACGCCGGGGATCGCCGGGAACGGCGGCGCCATCTGCGGCCTCCACCCGTTGCGGATCTTGTAGTCGAGCGGGTTGACCGCTGCCGCCACGACCTTCAGCCGCACCTGTCCGGGTCCGGCGTGCGGCTCGTCGACCTCTGCGAGGCGGAGGACTTCCGGGCCGCCGAACTCGGTGTAGGTGATCGCCTTCATGTCCTGCTCCAGTGCTCGTCGCTCTAGGCGAAAGATCAACGCTCTAGGTGAAAGATCAACCCTGGTCCGGACCGGCTGGCGCGGTCCAGCCGGTTGACCGGATCCACTCGGCCAGGTCGAGGGTGGCCGGCTCGATCGCCCGCACCACCGCAAGATCCGACGCGTGTTCCGCCGCCTTCGCGAACTGGCGGAACATCGCCCTGTCGAGGCCGCTGGGAAGCACGCTCAACGGGAGAGCCTCGTAACGTGCCGGGAGCCCGGCACGAGCGCCGAACGCCGCGGCGATCTGAGGGCCCGTCAGCTCGTCGCCGACGAGCTCGACGGCTCCGCCGGGTGCCTCCGCGGTGTCGAGCAGGAGCGCGGCGGCGACCCGGCCGACGTCCCTGACCGAGATCATCTTCAGGGCGACGTCCTCCGGCAGCGGCAGCCTCAGCACGATCTCTCCGTGCTCCAGGCTCGGTGCCATCTCCTCCATGAAGGGGGTCGGGCGAACCATCGCGGCCCTGAGTCCGGACTTCCTCAGGTGCTCCTCGATCGCGTGCTTCGAGTCATGGTGCGGCACACCCCGCTCCCGGTCCGCGCCGAAGACCGAGTTGAACACGACGTGCGGGACGCGTGCCGCGACCGCCGCGTCGACGAGCGCGGTGCCGATGCGGATCTCCGTCTCGACCTCTTCGAGGTTGTTCGCCTCCGGGGTCATGAAGCAGAACGCCTCGACTGCCGTCAGCGCGGCGGCCAGCGACGCCGGGTCGTCGGTCCGGATGGCCGCCAGCTCGACGCCGCGGGCGGCCAGCGCCTGAGCCCGGTCGGATTGCGGGTTGCGGACCAGGGCCCGCACCGTGGCCTTGTGGTCCAGCAGCGCGTCGACCACCGCCCCGCCCTGTTGCCCCGTCGCGCCGAAGACTGCGATCGTGCCGGTCGTCCGTGTGCTCATCGCTGCCACCCTTCGTTCAGGGCGTGAGCGAGGTGAGCACGAGTCCGGTGTTGACCTCGGCAGTGGGGGGAGGGTGACGCGGGCGCGGCGTCCTCGAGCTTGATCTGTTGTGACATGTCTCCACGATGCGTCTGCGGCGCCAGGCGCACCACCGGCATCCCGCCAGGTTCTCCCGATAACCCGCCAGTGTCGGGTAGCCTCAATCGCGTGTCCGACCCCAGCGGCGAGCCGAGCTTCTGCACCGACGATGCGCCGTTGTCGGCGCCGCTGGCCCATGGCGCCGACGTGGCCGCGCACTTCCACGACCACGGCCAGCTCCGCTACGCCGCGCGTGGGGCCCTGGTCACAGCGACCCAGGTGGGCACCTGGGTGGCGCCGGCCAGTCGGATCATGTGGGTGCCGCCCTTCGCGGTGCACAGCAGCAAGGCGTACGGCGAGACGGACATCCGGGTGCTGTCGCTGCCCGTGACGCTGACCCGACAGCTGCCGGCCGAGCCGTCGGTCTTCGTGGCGAGCGCGTTGCTGCGCGAGGCCTATCTGGCGCTGATGAGCGAGGGCGAGCCGCTGGAGAGCCCCCGTGCGCGGCTGCTGATCGACGTCGTACTCGCCGAGCTCGCCCGCGCCGCACAAGAGCCGCTGCGCCTCCCGGAGCCGATCGACCGGCGTCTCAAGGCGGTCACCGACCTGCTTCACATGGACCCGGCAAGCCCGGCGACCCTGGCCGAGCTGGGCCACCGCACGGGCGCCGGCGAACGCACCCTGAGCCGACTGTTCGGCAGCGAGCTGTCGATGAGCTTCCGCCAGTGGCGCACCCTGCTGCGCATTCAACGGGCGCTGATCGAACTCGGCGACGGCGCCTCGGTCACCGACACGGCGATCCGGCTGGGCTGGTCGAACCCCAGCAGCTTCATCGACGCCTTCACCGAGCTGGTCGGTCAGACACCCGGAGGCTATCGCTCGTCGGCTCGGTCCTCCCGCAGCTCCCATGGGTGAGAGGACGGCGGGGTAGCCGTAGTTCCCGGCGGAACATCGGTGGCAGCCCAATGGTGTGGGAGCCCACGCTGGAAGGGTGACTCCCTCCGCCATCACCCAGAGCTCCTCGCCGGCATCGGCGGCCTCGGCCGGTGCGACGCCGAGCGACCTCATCGTCCAGTCGCTGACGCGGCACAGCTCGTCGGAGGCGTTTGTCGCGGGCGACCGGCGACTGACCTACGCCCAGGTGCGCCTGGGGGTGGGCGTCACCATGCTCAGCCCGAACACGCCTGAGTCCTGGATCGTGCAGGCTGCGACGTACCTCCTCGGAGGGCGCTTCACGGGACTCCAAGCCGGTGAGCTGCACATCAGCGAGTCCACGGTGAAGTTCCACGTGACGAAGATCCTGGAGAAGCCGGGTGGCGGGTCGCGTGGCGAGGCGGCGGCGCTGGCGCACGAGTGGGGCGCCACGGCCACGCGTTAGGGCAGTCGCCGCGCGTGTCCCGGATCAGGCTTCTGTTGGTGGCTGAGTGCGCCGCGGGGCATCCCGCCGCACGTACGGAGCCGCACGATATGCATGCAGTTGCTCCAGAATGCGCTTCCAGATGCCGTCGCGCTGCCACCGCCGAAACAGGTCGTAGGCCCGGTGCCACGGCCCGTACCGCTCCGGGACGTCCCGCCACGGCGCACCCGTCCTGGTCCGCCACCGTGTTCCGCCGATCAGCAGCCGATGCGTCCAGGTCCACGGCCGGCCCGGCTTCTTGCCCGTCGGTAGCAATGGCTGCAGCCGGGCCCACTGGCCATTCGTCAGATCACCCCGTCCCACGGACGGTGATCATCTACGACCTTGATCCACCTTCGCAACAGGCCCTGGCTTGATCTTTGACCTGTGCGGCGTGGTCGTGGGGTGGTCGATTCCTTCGTTCGTCAACGGCGCCCCGCACCAGCAGCTCGTCGTCCATCAGGCCGAACCCGCGAGCCCCATGGCGGCGGCCTTCGAGTCACTGCGGGCGCTGGGTACCGAGCCGAAGAAGGCCGGGGCGACCGCACACCGGTGACCGGGCTGAAACCCTCGACGTCCCGACCGTCGACCTAAAGGACCGCATGACCAACTGGCAGTACCTTCTGTAGGGCCTGACTCGACCTCACGGAGGACCCCATGCCCGTACGTCGTATCGGCCTCGTCGTCCACCTGGGGCGGGCGACCGCCCGGGAGGCGGCGCGCGACGTGCACGCGTGGAGCGAGGCGCACGGCGTCCGCTGCACGGAGATCGACGTGTGGGCCAAGGACCAGCACCGGCGCGCCGGACGTGAGGAGTCCGAGGCCGCGGGCCGCCCCGACCTCGTCGTCACGCTCGGCGGCGACGGCACCTTCCTGCGCGGGGCCCGCATCGCCGTCAAGAGCGGAGCCGACGTCCTCGGCGTCGACCTCGGCAAGGTCGGCTTTCTAACCGAGGTCCCGGCCTGCGACATCGGTGAGGCCCTCGACGCCGTGCACGAGGGCCGGGCCATCGTGGAGGAACGCATGACGCTGACCATGCGCGCCTCCCGCCCCCTGGACATCCCCGAGGAGATGGAGGCCCTGCTGCGCTACGGCCGCGGTCCGATGCTGCCGCCGCCGCAGGTCAGGCCCGAGACCACGGAGGGCGGCGGCTGGGGCTGCGCGCTGGACGTCACCGCCCTCAACGACATCGTCCTGGAGAAACTCGCCCGCGACCGGCAGGTCAGCGTCGGCGTCTACCTCGCCGGCGGGCTGCTCGCGAGCTACTCGGCCGACGCCCTGGCCGTCGCCACCCCCACCGGGTCCACGGCCTACAGCTTCGCCGCCGGCGGACCCGTCCTCTCGCCCCACATGGACGCCGTCGTCTTCACGCCCATCGCCCCGCACATGACCTTCGACCGCAGTGTCGTCGCCGCCCCCGACGAACCCGTCGGCCTGCGCGTGCTGCCCCACTCCGGACAGGCCGCCGTGAGCGTCGACGGCCAACTCCGCGGCGTCCTGGACCCCGGCGACTGGATCGGCGTCTTCCGCGCCCCGCAGCGGGTCCGCCTCATCCGCCTGCGCCCCACCGACTTCTACGGCCGGCTGCGCGACCGGTTCCGGCTCACCGACGCCCCCGCCACCGCACTGGACGGTCCCGCGGCACCCTTCTTCCGCCCCGACACCCCGGTCCCGCCGGACCTCGCAGGTATGCGCCTGCCACCGCCGACCGCCGCGCGCTGAGGGGTCGTGGGGAAGGTTCCGCGTCGAGGGCTCACACCGGCAGGCGGACGGCGCCGACCGTGCCGGCGCCGACCGTGATGGTCGCCGTCACCGTCCCGCCGTGCGCCTCCGTGAGCCGGCGGACGATGGCGAGGCCGAGACCGCTGCCGCCGGTGCGGCGGTTGCGGGACTTCTCGGCCCTGATCGGCATGGCAGCCGGTGTCCACCCCTCCATCAGGGTCTCCGGCCTCACCCCGGCGGAGGCTCTCGCGACCACATGAGGCTCCGCCCCCGCACGTACGGGCGAGTTTCACATGGGCGCCACCAGACCCTTCCCTGACGTTTGTTGCTCTTGGAACACTCGCACCGCGCGCATTTCGCCATGTTCCGGCCGGCCGCGCGTCAGGATGAGAGGTGCCTCACCCATGTCCGAAGTCAACCGGCGTCGGTTTCTCCAACTCGCGGGTGCCACCACGGCGTTCACCGCGCTGTCGAACAGCATCGAGCGTGCCGCCGCGCTCCCCGCGAACCACCGCTCAGGAAGCATCGAGGACGTCGAGCACATCGTCGTCCTGATGCAGGAGAACCGGTCCTTCGACCACTACTTCGGTTCGCTCAGAGGCGTCCGGGGCTTCGGCGACCCGCGTCCGGTCGTGACCCGGCAGGACGGCAAACCGGTCTGGTACCAGTCGGACGGCACGAAGGACATCCTCCCGTTCCGCCCCGAGGCGGACGACCTGGGCCTGCAGTTCATCCAGGACCTCCCGCACGGCTGGAACGACGGGCACGCCGCGTTCGACGGCGGCAAGTACGACAAGTGGGTGCCGTCCAAGGGCTCCACGACGATGGCGTACCTGACCCGCGAGGACATCCCGTTCCACTACGCGCTCGCCGACTCCTTCACCATCTGCGACGCCTACCACTGCTCGTTCATCGGCTCCACGGACCCCAACCGCTATTACCTGTGGACGGGTTACACCGGCAACGACGGCAAGGGCGGCGGCCCCGTCCTCGGCAACGACGAGGCCGGCTACAGCTGGACGACGTACCCCGAGCGTCTCGAGAAGGCCGGGGTCTCCTGGAAGATCTACCAGGATGTCGGCGACGGCCTCGACGCGGCCGGCGGCTGGGGCTGGATCCAGGACGCGTACCGCGGCAACTACGGCGACAACTCGCTGCTCTACTTCAAGCAGTTCCAGAACGCCCAGCCCGGCGACCCGCTCTACGACAAGGCCCGCACCGGCACCGACGCCACCAAGGGCGAGGGCTTCTTCGACCAGCTGAAGGCCGACGTCAAGGGCGGCAAGCTGCCGAAGATCTCCTGGATCGTCGCCCCCGAGGCCTTCACCGAGCACCCCAACTGGCCCGCGAACTACGGCGCCTGGTACGTCTCCCAGGTCCTGGACGCGCTGACCTCCGACCCCAAGGTGTGGGCGAAGACGGCCCTGTTCATCACCTACGACGAGAACGACGGCTTCTTCGACCACCTGGTCCCGCCGTTCGCACCGGGCTCAGCCGCGCAGGGCAAGTCGACCGTCGACGTCGGCCCCGACCTCTTCGCGGGCAACGCCAGCCACCCGGCCGGTCCCTACGGCCTCGGCCAGCGCGTCCCGATGATCGTCGTCTCGCCCTGGAGCAAGGGCGGTTACGTCTGCTCGGAGACCTTCGACCACACCTCGGTCATCCGCTTCATGGAGCGCCGCTTCGGCGTCCACGAGCCCAACATCTCGCCCTGGCGGCGCGCGATCTGCGGCGACCTGACCACTGCCTTCGACTTCTCCCACAAGGACGTCAAGAAGGTCTCGCTGCCGGACACCGACGGCTACCAGCCGCCGGACAAGAACCGCCACCCCGACTACGTGCCGACCCCGCCCGCCAACCCCGTACTGCCGAAGCAGGAGCGCGGACTGCGCCCGGCCCGCCCGCTCAAGTACGCGTCTCTGGTGGACGGTTCGGCGGACACGAAGGCCGGGAAGTTCACGCTCACCTTCGCCTCCGGCGCGAAGGCCGGCGCCAACTTCCTGGTCACCTCCGGCAACCGCACGGACGGGCCCTGGAGTTACACCACCGAGGCCGGCAAGACCGTCTCGGACACCTGGAACTCGGCCTACTCGGGCGGCTCCCACGACCTCACCGTGCACGGCCCGAACGGCTTCCTGCGTGTCTTCAAGGGCCCCGGCAAGACCGCCGGACCCGAGGTCACCGCCCGTGACTGCGGCGACGACGTCGAGCTGACCTTCACCAACAAGGGCTCCGGCGCAGCGCAGTTGAGGGTCGTCAACGGCTACGGCGGCAAGACCAGGACCGTCAAGGTGCGGGCGGGCGCCACCGTCCGGCACACCTTCGACCTCGGTGCCAGCAAGCGGTGGTACGACCTGACGGTCACCTCCGACGGCGACGCGGGCTTCCTGCGGCGATTCGCCGGACATGTCGAGAACGGCCACCCGGGGGTCAGCGACCCGGCGTTCGGGCGGGTGTGACCGCCGCCGTAGAGCCGGTTGAATTCCGGGGCACTCGCGGTAGTGTGCCCCGGTGACCACGCATTCGAACACACCTGCAGGCTGGTACCCGGATCCGCACGGAGCGCCCCAGACCCTCCGTTACTGGGACGGCGCGAAGTGGACCGAGCACACCAACGCCGACCAGCAGGCGCAGCCGCAGGCCGTGCCGCAGCAGCAGGCGGGGCCGGACCCCCGGGTCCAGCGCCAGGTGCAGACGCAGGCCGGGGTCGCCGGGGGCGGCCCCGGCGGCGGCGGTCTGTTCACCGAGCCGGTCCTCGTGGTGAACCAGAAGGCCAAGCTGATCGAGCTGACCAACGAGTACAAGGTCATGGATCAGAACGGCAATCTGCTCGGCACCGTCACCGAGATAGGCCAGAGCGCGCTGAAGAAGGCCATACGCTTCGTCTCCAGCCTCGACCAGTTCATGACGCACCGGCTGGAGATCCGGGACGCCCACGGGCAGCCGCAGTTGGTGCTGACCCGGCCCGCGAAGATCATGAAGTCCCGGGTGATCGTGTCCCGTCCGGACGGCTCACAGGTGGGCGAGATCGTCCAGCAGAACATGATCGGGAAGATCAACTTCGGGCTGATGGTGAACGGTCAGCAGATCGGCGCGATCAAGGCGGAGAACTGGCGGGCCTGGAACTTCGCGATCGTCGACCACGCGGACAACGAGGTCGCCCGGATCACCAAGACCTGGGAAGGCCTCGCCAAGACGATGTTCACGACTGCGGACAACTACGTCCTGCAGATCCACTACCAGCTGCCCGAGCCGCTGTTGAGCCTGGTGGTGGCGACGGCGCTGACCGTCGACACCGCCCTCAAGCAGGACTCGCGGGGCCTCGGCTGACCCCGGTCACAGCGCGGTGAGATGCCCCGGCTCGGACCGCCGGCCCGGCTGCCGGGGCATCAACGCCGGTTCCACGGAGGCCGATTCGGGCTCCAGCGCCAGCACGGCGGCCACGGGATGATCGTGGTCGCCGTACTCGTTCGGCAGCGCCACCGCCGGGGTCACCCGGGTCAGCTGCACCACACCCCACGACGCGAGTGCGGCCCCCGCCAGCGCGAGGAGGATGCCGGCCGCGCCGCCCTGGAGGCGTTCGCCGAGCAGGGCCAGGCCGATCGCGGCGGCGGCCACCGGGTTCGCCAGGGTCACCACCGCGAGCGGGGCACCGAGGCCGCCCCGGTAGGCGGTCTGCGACAGCAGCAGCCCGCCCGCCGCGAACACCGCGACCAGCAGGGCGACTCCGACCACCTGCATGCTCAGCAGCGGACCCGAGCGGTCCGTCGCCGCGACCGTCACGGTCTGCGTGAGCGCGGAGGCCACACCCGAGGCGACACCGGACGCCGAGGCGTGCCGTAGACCGGGCTTCGCGCCGCGCCGGGCCAGCAGGCCGATCAGTGCGGAGGTCGCGCCCGCGACCGCCAACGCCTGCGAAACGGTGAGGACTTGGTCGGGCTGGGGCCCGGACGCCGTGACCAGCAGGGCCGACAGGCCGAGCAGCGTGAGCGCGGTGCCCCGCCATTCGCTCGTGCTGACCCGCCGCCCGGCCACCCGCGCGCCCATCGGCACGGCGGCGACCAGGGTGAGCGCGCCCAGCGGCTGTACGACGGTCAGCGGACCGTACTTCAGCGCCACGACGTGCAGCAGCGCGGCCGACGCGTTCAGCACGACCGTCCACCACCAGGAACCGGTGGCGAGCAGCCGCAGCATCCCCGCGTCGGAGTTGCGGGACGCCAGCCGCTCCTGCGCCACGGCGGCGGCCGCGTAGGCGACGGCGGAGAAGAGGGAGAGGACGACGGCGACGAGCGTGGCGTTCATCGGCCCGCTCCGACGAGCACCGGCTGCTTCTCGGGGGCGAGCTCCGGCTGACCGCGGCCTGCCGTGGTCGCCGTGCGGTGCGGCGGGTGGATCAGCGCGAGGGCGATGCCGAGCATCGCGGTGGCCACGATCGCGTCGAGCCAGTAGTGGTTCGCCGTGCCCACGATCACGAGCAGGGTGACCAGCGGGTGCAGCAGCCACAGCCAGCGCCAGCGGGAGCGGGTCGCCACGATCAGGCCGATCGCGACCATCAGTGCCCAGCCGAAGTGCAGCGAGGGCATCGCCGCGAACTGGTTCGAGAGGTGGTCGCTGGTCGGCGGGCCGTACACCGAGGGGCCGTAGACCTTCGCCGTGTCGACCAGGCCCGTCGCGGCCAGCATGCGCGGGGGCGCGAGCGGGAACACGAAGGGCAGGACCAGGGCGGCCGAGGTGACCGTCGCCAGGACCCGGCGGGCCCAGACGTAGTGCGCCGGGCGCCGCAGGTACAGCCAGACCAGGAAGGCCACGGTGGCCGGGAAGTGGACGGTCGCGTAGAAGGTGTTCGCGAGGTGCACGAGGGTGTCGTTGTGCAGCAGCACCGACTGCACCGAGCCCTCGTCCGGGAGACGCAGGGTCCGTTCCAGGTCCCACACGTGGCGGGCGTTGCGCAGTGCCTCACCGGTGTGGCCCGTCGCCAGCTGGCGGCCGAACTTGTAGACGAGGAAGAGCCCTGCGACGAGCAGGAGCTCACGGACGAGCGGGGGCCGCGCTATCGCGCTGGTCCCCTTCTCTGCAGGCTCGGTGCGGGCATTCATCCCCCGGCCCCTTCGCTGACGGTGGTGCGTGTGGTGGTGCTGGCCGGGCTTGTGACCCTTCCGGCGGACCGAACTCATCGGTACGAGTCCGTTCCGATACGCCAGTGTACCGATACGAGATGGTACCGATACGGTGGAGTACCGGTACACTGGCGTATCGATAGCGAAACGAGACACACTGGAGAGCGGACCCCGGGTTCGCGGGCCGAGTGAGGAGAAGAGCCATGACGTCGCAGGCTGAGGACGGACCGGACACGGTCGCCGCCTCGCGCCGCTCCAAGATCACGCCCGAGCGTGAGCGGGAGTTCTTCGACGCCGTGCTCGACCAGATAAGAGAATGCGGCTACGACTCCGTGAGCATGGAGGGCGTCGCCAGCAGCACCCGGTGCAGCAAGTCGACTCTCTACCGGCAGTGGGGGACCAAGCCCCAGTTCGTCGCCGCCGCGCTGCGCGCCAACCGCCGGGCGCACTTCACCGGCATCGACACCGGCTCCCTCGCGGAGGACCTGCGCCAGGCCGCGCGGGCCGCGGGCGCCTGGTCGGCGAAGGACACCAAACTGGTCTCGGCCCTCGGTCACGCCGTCACCCAGGACAGCGAACTCGCCCAGGCACTGCGCGAGGCGCTCGTCCACCCCGAGATCACCGCGCTGGAGGACATCCTGCGCCGTGGCGTGGAACGCGGCGAGATCCCGGCCGACCACCCGGCGCTGCCGTACGTCCCCGCCCAGATCTTCGGCGTCTTGCGGGCCCGCCCCGTCCTGGAGGGCTGCTACGCCGATCCCGACTACTTGGTCAGATTCGTGGAGGCCGCGGTGCTGCCCGCACTCGGCCTGTCCGGGTCGCCCTGAGAATCAGGCCGCCGTCCATGGGATGACTGGACGGTGACCTGGTCGCGCCGCACCGTGGGGACGGGGGCGGCGCGCACCCCCCCGGGGGGGGGGGGGGGGGGGGTTGTGGGGGTGGCGCGCCCCCCCCCCCCCGCGGGGGGGGGGGGGGTGGGGAGGGGGGGCGG
>NZ_JBHYWD010000026.1:98610-122240 GCF_042751305.1 Streptomyces hokutonensis | reverse complement strand
GGCCCCCCGCCGGCGGGGCGGGCGCCGCGCGGCGCCGGCGCGCGGGGCGTGGGGGGAGGTGAGCCCGGGGGGGGGGGCGCCCCGCACCCCCCGGCCGGGTGGGGTTCCTCTTGAGCGGAGAGGCGCCCCACCCGGCCGACTGTGTGCGGGGGGTCAGATCGTCGTGCCGTCGCCGCCGCCCGAGGCCACCTTGATGCCCGCGGTGATCTCGTCGATCACGGACTCCTTCTGGCCGACGTCGACGCCGAAGCGGACGACCACGATCTGGCTCGCGCTGGCCGGCGAGGGGAACGCGAGCGACTCGACATAGCCGTCGGCGCCCTTGCTGGTGATCGCCTTCCAGCGCACCAGGTAGCCCTTCTGCCCGGCCACAGTGACGGCCTTGGAGGCGAGCACCTGGTGCGAGGTGATGCTGCCGTAGGTCGTGCCGCCGTAGGACTCCTTGGCGTTGGCGGCGATGTCCGCCTTCGCGACCTCCTCGGCGGTGGTGCCCTTGGTGCCCAGCACCACCGCGGGGGCCGAGTACGCCCCGCCGTTCGTACAGGTCTGGGCGGTGTTGCCGGGGCACTTGTACGAGGTGTTCGACGTCACCTGCGCGCCGACCTCGATGACCTGGCCGTACCAGTCGGACGGCACGGTGAAGCTGATGCCGTCGAGCGAGTCGGTCACGGTGCCGCCGGCCTTGACCTTCGGCTGCGCGGACTGACTGGGCGCGGGAGTCGCACCGCCCGTACCACCGGAACCACCCGTACCGCCGGACCCGCCGAAGGGATTGCCCTGCCCGCCCGTGCCGCCCTGTCCCTCGGGGCCGCCCTGGCCGCCGACACCACCCTGCCCGTTCGGCGCCTGCTGCGTGCCGGCCTGGTTGCCGTTCCCGCTGCCGTTGCCGGACAGTGCGTAGGCGCCGACACCGATGGCCGTCAGGACCGCGACGGCCAACGCCACGGCTATGCCGGTGCGCAGAGTGCGGCGCGGCGCGGCCGGGGGCTGCGCGGGATAGGCCGGGTACGCCCCGGGGAACGGCGGCTCGGTCGGGGGACCCCATTCGGCGGCCGACCCGGCCGGGCGGGTCCGGTCCGTCCATGCCTTGCCGTCCCACCAGCGCTCGGTGGCGGGACCGTCATTCGTCTGCCCGGGATCGGGGTACCACCCGGGGGGAGTCACCTGCGTCATGTCCCTACCGTATGAGGCGTCGGTGAAAGCGGGATGAGAGGATCCGGCCGCGACGGTGCCACCGGCGCCGCCGACGATCGCGCGCCCGGCCGTCACCTGCCGCGCGTGCCGGGTCCGGCGCCGTCGCCGGGCCGTGCGGCAGACCTGTTCATGGTGTTGCGTGATCGATCGAAAGTGGCTTTATTTCGACGCCTTCTGACTGTTCGTCACGCCCGCGTATCCCGCCGTCACCCGATACGGCAACAGCTGCCCTGACCGCCCTCCGCCGCGGCGGCCGGACGGCTACGCTCGAGGTCTGTACGCCGTTCGGCCTACTCGGGGAGGAATCGGGATGACGGAGGACGGGCCTCCGGAGGCCACCTCGGCCTCCCTGTGGGAGCGCGACGAAGAGGTCGCCGGTGTGGTGGAGGCGATCGACGCCCTGTGTGCGGACCAGTCGTCCTCGGGGAGTCTGCTGGTCGTCCGGGGCGAGGCGGGGTTCGGGAAGACCGCGCTGCTGGCGGAGACCCGCCGTATCGCCGAGGAGCGCAACTGCGTGGTCTGGCAGGCCCGCGGCGGCGAGACCCTCAAGTCCGTCCCCTTCAACGTCGTACGGCAGTTGCTGCAGCCCGCCCTGCTCTCGCTGATGCCCGAGGAGGCGCGCGAGTACCTCGGCGACTGGTACGACATCGCGGGCCCCGCCCTCGGCATCGCCGAACCCGGCGAGCGGCAGGCCGACCCGCAGGGCGTGTGCGACGGCCTGGTCGCCGCCGTACGCAGGCTCGCCAAACGCGAGTGGCCCCTCGTCCTGCTGGTCGACGACGCCCACTGGGCCGACCAGGAGACCCTGCGCTGGCTCGCCGCGTTCGCCGAGCGCCTCGACGACCTGTCCGTCCTCGTCGTGGTCGCCCGCAGGCCCGGCGAGATCCCCGGCGAACGCGGCCGGTACCTGGACACTGTCGCCGCCCTCACCGGCCACCCCGTCGCCCAGCTGAGCGCCCTGACCCCGCCGGCGACCGCCGGCCTCACCCGCGCCACCGTCGGCCCGCACGCCGACGACGCGTTCTGCCGCGAGGTGTGGGCGGTCACCGGCGGCAACCCGTACGAGACCGTCGAACTCCTCGCCAAGGTGCAGGACAGCCAACTCGCCCCGGTGGAGGCCTCGGCCGCCGAACTCCGCGCCCTGAACCGCTCCTCGCGCGGCGGCGGACTCGTCGCCCGCCTCGACGGCCTCGGTACCGAGGCCACCCGGTTCGCCTGGGCCGCCGCCATCCTCGGCACCGGCATCTCCGTGAAACTGGTCGCCCGGCTCGCCACCATCACCGGCGACGAGGCGGACCGCTGCGCCGAACTGTTGTGCAGCGAGCGCATCCTCACGGCCCCCGACCCCGCCGCCTCCCAAGCCGACGCCGGCGAGCTTGAGTTCGTCCATCCGCTGATCGCCAGCGCCGTCTACGACTCCATCCCGGGCGGCTGGCGTACGGCCATGCACGGCATCGCCGCCCAGGTCGTCACCGACTCCGGCCGCGGCGCCGCGGCCGCCTCACGGCATCTCCTCCAGGTGCACCCGGAGGAGGACCAGGAACTCGTCGAGCAGCTGCGCGAGGCCGCCAGGGAACACCTCTCCATCGGCGCCCCCGACGCGGCCCGCCGCTGTCTGGAGCGCGCCCTGGTGGAGCCGCCGCTCGCCGAGACCCACGCGAGCGTGCTCTACGAACTGGGCTGCGCCACCCTGCTCACCGCACCCGCCACCACCATCGGCCACATCCAGAGCGCCCTCGCCATGCCGGGCCTCGACGGCCAGGCGCGCGTGGACGCCGTCTTCCGGCTGTCCCAGGCGCTGACCCACAACAACCAGCTGGAGGAGGCCGTCCGCACCGTCGAGGCGGAGGCCGCCCGGCACGAACCGGGCACCGCCCGGATGCGGCTGCAGGCCGTGCAGTACATGTGGGAGGGCATCCACGCGGGCGAGGGCACCTCCCCGGGACGCTCCGAGCGGCTCGCCGAACTCGCCGCCACCTGCACCGGCCGCGACAACTCCGAGCGCGCCCTGCTCATCCTGCGCGGCTTCGACGCCATGACCCACGGCGAGAACGCCGAGGAGGTCGTCGAGGTCTGCGACCGCGCCCTCGTCAACGGACGGCTCGCCCCCGGCCTGGGCTGGACCGACACCGAGTGGGGCCTCGAGATCCTCATGATGCTGGCCAGCGCCTACGCCTACACGGACCGCCTGGACCGCGCGGAGAGCCTCTACAACGAAGCCCTGCGCGCCTACGAGTCGGCCGGCTGGAGCGGCGGCCATCTCTCCCTGGCACACGCGTATCTCGGCCTCGGCCTGCGCAGGCGCGGCCGGCTCCGGGAGGCGGAGATCACGCTGCGCGAGTCCCTGCGGCTGGCCGAGCGGGTCGGCCGCGGACTGCCCCTGTACTGGTCGGCGACCTGCAACCTGGTCGACACGCTGCTCGCCCGCGGCCATGTCGAGGAGGCCTGGGCGATCGCCGAACAGTACGGCTTCGCACCGCCGTACCCGTCCACCATCGTGCTGCCCGACCCCCGCTGCGTGCGCGGCCGGCTGCTGCTCGCCGTCGGCCGCACCAAGGACGGCATCAACGAACTGGAGGAGGCCGCGAAGGCGGCGAGCGCGCGCAGCCACCACAACCCGGTCCTGGTCCCGTGGGCCGTCGACCTCGCCCGCGCCCTCGCCGTCGAGGACCCCACCCGCGCCGCCCAGCTCGCCTCCGACGCCCGCCGCCGCGCCGAACGCTTCGGCACGGACACCGCGATCGGCGAGGCCCTGCGGTGCGCCGCCGCACTGGAAACTGGTCAGCGCGCGGTACGGCTCGCCGCGCAGGCTGTCGCGTACCTGGAGTCCTCGCCCTGCCAGTACGAACACGCGGCGGCGCGGGTGGAGTACGGGATCGCCGCGCGGTCGGTGGCTGAGATCAACAGGGGTTTGACGCTGGCGCGTTCGTGCGGGGCGGACGGTTTGGCGACGCAGGCGCGGGAGGTGTTGGAGACGGGGAGGGGGTTGCGTTGAGTCGTTTTTCGGCTGCGGGTCGGTGGGGGCTGGTCCAGCCCCGCGGCGGAGCCGCTGATGGATACGGCCCCGCGCCCCTCAAAGGCGCTGGCTGACCGGTGTCTTCAGGGGGGCGGGGAACTGCGCGACCAGCCACGACGCAGCCGCAGTCGACTCGCCAGGTCACCCCCACCCCCTCAGTCGCCGTCTTCCTCCAGCACCCGCTGAGCCACGGCGAAAGCCGAGTTCGCCGCAGGCACCCCGCAATACACCGCACTCTGCAACAGCACCGCGCCGATCTCCTCCGCCGACAGCCCATTACGCCGAGCCGCCCGCACATGCATCGCCAGTTCGTCGTAATGCCCATGAGCAGTCAACGCGGTCAGCGTGACCATGCTCCGCTCGCGCCGCGACAACGTGTCGTCGGTCCAGATCTCCCCCCACGCGTACCGCGAGATGAAGTCCTGGAAGCGCGCGGTGAACGGCGTCTGCCGGGCCTGCGCACGGTCCACGTGCTCGTCGCCGAGTACCTCACGCCGTACCGCCATCCCGCGCCTCGCGCCCCCGTCCAGATGCGCGCGCAGCGCCGTGAGGACGGCCTCCGGGCACTGGGCGGGCGCCAGATGCGAGGCGCCCGGGATCTCGACCAGGGCCGCGCCCGCCACCGCGTCGGCGATCTCCCGCAGATGCGCGGGCGGGGTCGCCGGGTCCTCTCGCCCGGCGATCGCCAGCGTGCGCGCGCGGATCTCGGAGAGCCGCGACCGCAGGTCGAACGCGGCCAGTGCGTCACAGCACGCGGCGTACGCGTCCGGGTCGGCGGCCCGCTGGTCGGCCACCAGCTCCGGCACGGTGAACCCGGGCGTGAACCAACGGGAGTTCGCGTTCTCGGCCAGCCAGTCCAGCCCCTCGCTCCGTACCCGCGCGGCCCGTTCCTCCCACGGCTTCGCCCCGTTGAAGTGCGCGGAGGAGCAGATCACGGCGAGTGAGGACACCCGCTCGGGGTGCTCCACCGCGAGATGCAGACCCACCGCACCGCCCAACGACACACCCGCGTAGGCGAATTGCCCGATCCCGAGGGAGTCGGCGAGCGCGAGCACCAGGCCGGCGAGGTCACCGACGGTCGCCCCGGGGCCGATCAGATCCGGTGCCGAACCACGGTGTCCCGGCAGGTCCCAGCGGATCACCCGGTGGGTGATGGACAGTTCGGGCGCGACCTTGTCCCAGAGCGCGTACGACGTACCCAGCGAGGGGCCGAGCAGCAGCGGGGTCGCCGAAGCAGGCCCCTCGGCACGGAAGTTGAGCAGCTTCTCGGTCAACGTCGCTCCAGCGCACGGTCGGTGAGGGTTCCGGCGGAACCCGTGTAGCGGGTGGGGTCGGTGAGTGCGGAGAGGTCGAGGTCCTTCAACTCGGGCTCCTCGGCGAGCAGTTCGGCCAACGAACGGTCCTCCGCGTATGTCCGCCGGGCGACCTCCGTGAGCAGCTCCTTCGCCCGGGCCCGCCCGAGCAGCGGCGCCAGCTCGGCCGACAGCCGCTCGGAGACGATCAACCCATGGGTGAGACCGAGGTGTTCACGCATCACGTCCGGGTGCACCCGCAGCCCCACAGCCAGTTCGGCGGCATGGTGCGCCGCACCGCCGACCAGCCGCAGCAGTTCACGCAACGGTTCCCACTCGGCGTGCCAGGCCCCGGCAGGCCGCTCGTCCTCGGCGACCAACGAGCCGTAGAGGACGGCCGCGAGCTGCGGTGCCTGTCGCGCGGCGGCGGCGATCAGTGTGGACCGTACGGGATTCGCCTTGTGCGGCATGGCCGACGAACCCCCGCCGCTGCCTTCCGAGACCTCGGCGATCTCGGTGCGGCCCAGGACGAGCACATCGGCGGCGAGCTTGCCCAGCGCGCCCGCCGTGAAGGCCAGACACCCGGCCAGGTCGGCGATCGGCGTCCGCAGCGTGTGCCAGGGCAACTGCGGGGTGGCCAGCCCGAGTTCACGGGCGTACGCGTCCGGCAGAGTGAGGGGGTCCCCGGCGCCGTACGCGATGAAGGCCGCCAACGTGCCTGCCGCGCCCCCGAGTTGGACGGGCAGCCCGTCCCGCACCACCCGCACGCGGTCCCGTGCGTCGAGCACCAGCGACCGCCATCCCGCGGCCTTCAGCCCGAAGGTCGTCGGTACGGCGTGCTGGGTGAGCGTGCGGCCCGGCAGTGCGGTGTCGCGGTGGGCGGCGGCCAGCTCCGCCAGCGCGATCTCCGTACGCGTGAGGTCGGCCAGGACCAGGTCCAGGGTGCGGACGGCGACCAGCATCGTCGCGGTGTCCATGATGTCCTGGCTGGTCGCGCCCCGGTGGACGTAGGGCCCGTACTCCGCGCCGACCGCCTTCGTCAGATCGGCGACCAGCGGGATCACCGGGTTGCCGCCGCCGCGGGCTCGCTCCGCGAGGGACCGTACGTTGTACCGGTCCAAGTCGGCCGCAGCCGTCACCGCCGTCGCGGCCTCGGTGGGGGCGAGCCCCAGCGCGGCCTGGGCGCGGGTGAGCGCGGCCTCCGCGTCTAGCAGGGCTCGTAGGTACGCGGTGTCGCCGGTCGCGGACGCGGCGGGGGAGCCGGCCCACCCGGGGGCGAGCAGGCCGGTGTGCGACGGGTCGGCAGCTGTCACTGGAACTCCAGGAATACCGTTTCGCCTTCGCCCTGAAGGCGGATGTCGAAACGGTATGTGCCCCTGCCGTCGTCCCGCGCGATCAGCGTGTCGCGTCGCGCCGCGTCCAGCCCGGACAGCAGCGGGTCGGCGGCGAGCGCGGCCTCGTCGCCCGGGAGGTAGATGCGGGTGAAGAGGTGCACCAGCAGTCCGCGCGCGAAGACGCACGCGCTGAGGTACGGGGCGCTGAGCCCCCGCGGACCCGGCCGTAGTGTCCGCGCGTACCAGTGGCCGTTGGCGTCGGTCTGGATGCGGCCCCAGCCGGTGAACTCCACGCCGTTGCGGCCGAGATAGCCGCCGCTGGCCGGGTCGCGCCGGATCGAGCCGTCGGTCGTGGACAGGTTGCCCTCGGGGTCCGGACCCCACAGCTCCACGAAGGCGTCCGGCAGCGGACTGCCCTCGCCGTCGTACACGTATCCCTGGACGGTGATCGTGTCCGGGTGCCCGAGCGGCGCGATGTCGCCGCCGCCGGGGAACGGGAGCGCGTAGCCGTAGAAGGGGCCGACCGTGTGCGACGGGGTCGGCAGCACGGACTCCGGGCGGCTCGTGTCGATCTTCGTCATGGCGGGTCAGCGTCCTTCTTCGATCCAGGTGGCGTGCGGGCCGTCGAGCACGATGTCCCAGTGGTAGCCCATCGAGAACTCGGGCACGGAGAGGCTGTGGTCGTAGGTCGCGACGAGGCGCTGGCGGGCCGCGTCGTCCGTCACCGACTGGATGATCGGGTCGTAGGGGAACAGCGGGTCGCTCGGGAAGTACATCTGCGTCACGAGCCGTTGGGTGAACGCCGTGCCGAACATCGAGAAGTGGATGTGCGCCGGACGCCAGGCGTTGACGTGGTTGCGCCAGGGGTAGGGGCCCGGCTGGATCGTGGTGAAGCGGTAGTTGCCCTCGTCGTCGGTCAGCGTGCGCCCGACACCGGTGAAGTTGGGGTCCAGCGGGGCGTCGTGCTGCTCGCGCTGGTGCGCGTAGCGGCCGGCCGAGTTCGCCTGCCAGATCTCCACCAACTGCCCGCGGACCGGCCGCCCTTCGCGGTCCAGCAGCCGCCCGGAGACGGTGATCCGCTCGCCGATCGGCTCGCCGTTGTGCTGTCGGGTCAGGTCGTTGTCGATCTCGGTGATGTCCCGTTCGCCGAAGGCGGGGGAGGCGAGTTCCACCAGCTCCGGGTCCTTCGAGACGTCGATGGTGACCGGCGGCTGTTTCGGGTGGCGGAGGAGTGAGGAGCGGTAGGGGGCGTAGTCGCGGCGCGGATGGTGTTCGACGGGCGCTCCGTCGGCGACCCGCTTCTCGTAGGTCGCGTGCTCGGCCGCTATTTCGAGGTCGATGTCGTGCTGGGTGAGAGCCATGGGGATTCCTACCGTTCGAGGGCGAGGCCCTGGTCCACGCCGATGCAGAGGGGGGCGACGCCAACTCCCGTGCCCTTGCGGGCGAGTTGGCGGGCGACGGTACCGGTCGGCCGGGCACCGGAGGCGCCGAGAGGAGGACCGAGGGCGATGGAGCCGCCCTGCGGGTTGAGGATCGCCGGGTCGAACTCGGGCCGTTCGGCGACACATCCGAGGACCAGGGCGGCGAAGGCCTCGTTGAGTTCGAGGACTGACGGGTCGTCAAATCCCTTGCCCGCTTTGGCGGGTGCGCGGTTCACGGCCTCGACGGGAGCGAGTCCGAAGTGGTCCGGGTCGAGCGCGTGCACACCGGTCGCCGAGACCCGGGCGAGGGGCTGACGGCCGGTGGCCTTGAGGCCCTCCTCGTCGGTCGGCGGCAGGGCTGCGGCACCGTCGTTGAGCGGCGAGGCGTTGCTCGCGGTGACGGTCCCGCTCTCGGTGCGGAACGACACCTCCTTCGGCGGCGAGGCGAGGGAGGCGCCGCCCGAGCCGTCGTAGCGCCAGGGCAGTCCGCCCTCGGCGACCTGGGTGCCGACGCCCGCCGGGGCGTGGAAGGCGGGGATGCCCGCCCCGCCCGCGCGCAGCCGCTCCGCCAGGGTGCCCTGGGAGATCAGCTCGACCGCCAGTTCCCCGGCCGGGTACTGGCGGGTGAACTCCTTGTTGGCGCCGATGCAGGAGCCGGTCACCCGGGCGATGCGGCCGTCGGCCGGTGTCGCTCCGTCCGGCGCATCGGCCACTGCCTCCAGGGCTGTGGCGACCACTTTGTCCATCCGTGAAGTCCCGTCCCGTCCGAGCGCCCGGTCAGCAGTCCATGCGGTTCGGCCCGCCGCAGTTCATCAGGGCACTGAGCATTTCGGTGAAGTTTCTTTCACGCTGCCACTGCGGGGCCGCCTCGTCAAGACCTGGGAGAAGTCCCAGGTCGGCTCCGTGCACAGGCCTGGACTCGGCCCCAGGGACCCCGGGTATCGTTCAGTGCACGGACGAATACGACGACTACGGGAGAGCACATGGGCGCGGTGGACCTCACCAGCCACCCCGGGCACCTCGCCCGGCGGCTCCAGCAGGCGCACTACCTGCTGTGGAACACCATGGTCTCCGAGGAGATCACCTCGCCGCAGTTCGCGGTGCTCAACGCGCTCGTCGCCGAACCGGGGCTCGACCAGCGCACGGTGGGCGAGCGGGTGGGCCTGGACCGGTCGACCGTCGCCGAGGTGATCAGCCGGCTGAGCGGCCGTGGTCTCCTCGACAAGGTGCGGGACGCGCGCGACGGGCGCCGTTTCCTGCTCCGCCTCACCGACGACGGCCGGCGCGTCCACCGCAAGCTCGCCGTCCGTACGGCCCGGATGAACCAGGTCTTCCTGGCCCCCCTCTCCGCCGAGGAGCAGGGCGTCTTCCTCGACCTCATCCAACGGGTCTCGGACGCGGCCGAGGGGCTCCGCAACCCCACGGAGCCCCTCGCCGCCCGCCGCTGACCCTCGGGTCGTCGCTGTCAGGCCTTGGCGAACACCACCCAGACCTGGCCCTTCGCGAAGTTCACGGGCGTGCCGTCGGAGCTGGTGAACTCCGTTCCGCCCGTCGCCGCCGGCCGCTTCCAGTCGACACTGAAGGTACGGCCGTCCCGCAGCACGTCCGCCTTCCCGGAGCCGACGGTCGAGGTGTACGGCGTGTTGTTGCCGAGGACGTCGTGGTAGGCGGACCTGCGGATCTGCACGTACTGGATCACGACCGTCGCCGGGGCCAGCCGCTTGCCGGCGGTCGTCACGGTGGGCGTGCCGTCCTCGGTGACCAGCCAGCGGTGCTGCGACCCGGACCAGGTGAAGGTGAAGCGGGCCGCCGGATAGCGCACCGTGCGGGAGGTGGTGGCCTTGCCGCCCGCGGGGGCCGCGCCGTAGTGGAAACCGGTCGTCAGGGCCGCTGCCCCCGGGGCGGACGAGAGCAGCTTGTTCGGGCGCAGGTAGAGGTTGTGCGGGGCGGACTTGTCGACCCCCCGGTAGTAGGCGCTCGCCACTTCGTCGGGCGATGCGGAACGCAGCGGGGCCTTGGCGATCAGCGGCAGCAGTTTGTGCTGTGCCCCGGAGAAGGCGAGCGTCGGATCGTCGAACTGGCGCAGCAGCTCCAGATCGGAGACGCGGGCGCTGCGCACCGGCCCGACGGACTTGGGGAGCTTGGTGGCGAACACCGCCATCAGCCGGCTCAGCCCGCCCTCGACCTGCTCGGCGTAGACGATGTCCGCCGAGTCGAGGCCCGTCTGCGGTCGGGCCGCGGGCACGTTGTCGATCTTCACGGCGAGCACCGGACCGGCGGCGGGGGCGACCGTGCTCGGGCTCTGGGCCGGGCTCTGCGTGGGGGACTGGGTCCGACCGCGTCCGTCGTCGCCGCTGCCGCCGTGATGCGCCGTGCAGCCCACCACGAGGGAGGCCGTCATCGTGGCGGCCAGCAGCGCCGCTCTTCTCGCGCCGCGACGCCGGGGCGCCTTCTGTCCCATGCCCACCGTTGCCACCAGTCTGTGTTTTCGATTGTGCTCTTATAAGTTCATTGGTGGCCATACCCGCTCGGTTGTGTTTGTGCGCGTCGAATGGGCCGATCGGCCCACCGGAAGATCCGGAAGCGTTCAGTCCGGAGGCCCGAGGATCTCCGCGAGGTCGTAACGGACCGGTTCCTCCAGCTGTGCGTAGGTGCAGCTCTCGGGCGTCCGGTCCGGGCGCCAGCGGCGGAAACGCGCCGTGTGCCGGAAGCGCGCGCCGTTCTCCATGTGGTCGTACGCCACCTCGGCCACCCGCTCCGGCCGCAGCGGCACCCAGGAGAGGTCCTTCTTGCCCGACCAGCGGCTCGGTGCCCCCGGCAGCCGGGCGCTCTCATGCGCGGCCTCCTCCGCCCAGGCCGCCCACGGATGCCCGGCGGGATCGTCCATGCGCAGCGGCTCCAACTCGTCGATCAGCTCGGCGCGCCGCTTCATGGTGAAGGCGGCCGACACACCTACGTGTTGCAGGGCGCCGTGATCGTCGTGGAGGCCGAGCAGGAGCGAGCCCACTACGGGCCCGCTCTTGTGGAGGCGGTACCCGGCGACCACCACGTCCGCCGTCCGCTCGTGCTTGATCTTGAACATGGCGCGCTCGTCCTGGCGGTACCGCAGATCCAGCGGCTTCGCCACGACACCGTCGAGCCCGGCGCCCTCGTACTGCTCGAACCAGCGCCGCGCCACCTCGATGTCGGTGGTCGCGGGCGCGAGGTGCACGGGCGGAGTCGCGTCGGACAGTGCCCGTACGAGCAGTGCACGCCGGTCGCCGAGCGGTATGTCGAGCAACGACTCGTCGGCCAGGGCCAGCAGGTCGAAGGCGACGAAGGAGGCCGGGGTCCGCTCGGCCAGCGTCCGTACCCGCGAGTCGGCCGGGTGGATGCGCTCGGTCAGCGCGTCGAAGTCGAGCCGCCCCTCCCGCGCGATCACGATCTCGCCGTCCAGCACACAGCGCTGTGGCACCCGCTCCTTCAGCGCCTCGACCAGCTCGGGAAAGTACCTGGTCAACGGCTTTCCGGTACGGCTGCCCAGCTCGACCTCGGCGCCGTCGCGGAACACGACGGCCCGGAAGCCGTCCCACTTCGCCTCGTAGTGCATGCCCGGCGGAATCCTCGCCACCGACTTGGCGAGCATCGGCTTCACGGGCGGCATCACCGGCAGATCCATGGTTCCGATTCTGCGCTTGTACGCCGCTTGTCGCCCGGTATGCAATGTTCCGGCGGCGGGCCTACCGTGGCTCGCATGGGCGAAGCGGTGGAACTGGAGGCGGGCGGCCGGACCGTACGGCTGTCCAGCCCCGACAAGATCTTCTTCCCGGAGCGCGGCTTCACCAAGCTGGACCTCGCCCGCTACTACATCGCGGTCGGCCCCGGCATCCTGCGCGCCCTGCGCAACCGCCCCACCACCCTGGAGCGCTACCCGGACGGGGTCGAGGGCGAGAACTTCTTCCAGAAACGGGCGCCCAAGAACATGCCCGACTGGATTCCGCGCGCCCACATCACCTTCCCCAGCGGACGCAGCGCCGACGAGATGTGCCCCACCGAGCAGGCCGCCGTCCTGTGGGCCGCCCAGTACGGCACGCTCACCTTCCACCCGTGGCCGGTGCGCCGCGACGACGTCGACAGCCCCGACGAACTCCGTATCGACCTCGACCCGCAGCCCGGCACCGACTACGACGACGCCGTCCGCGCCGCCCACGAACTCCGCGCCGTACTCGACGAGTTCGGCGGTCTCAAGGGCTTCCCCAAGACCTCCGGCGGACGCGGCCTGCACGTCTTCGTGCCGATCGAACCGAACTGGACCTTCACCCAGGTCCGCCGCGCGGCCATCGCCGTCGGCCGCGAACTGGAACGCCGGATGCCCGAGCAGGTGACGATCAAGTGGTGGAAGGAGGAGCGCGGTGAACGCATCTTCGTCGACTACAACCAGACCGCCCGCGACCGCACCATCGCCTCCGCCTACTCCGTACGGCCCCGCCCGCACGCCCCCGTCTCGGCCCCGCTGCGCTGGGACGAGGTCGGCACCGCGCACCCCCGCGACTTCGACCTCGCGACCATGCCGGCCCGGTTCGCCCAACTCGGCGACGTGCACGCCGACATGGACGACCACCGCTACTCCCTCGACGCCCTCCTCGAACTCGCCCGCCGCGACGAACACGACCACGGGCTCGGCGATCTGCCGTACCCGCCGGAGTACCCGAAGATGCCGGGGGAGCCCAAGCGGGTACAGCCGAGCCGGGCGAAGAAAGAGCCCGAGGGATCCTGAACGGATGACCCGCCTCCTGACCCGAAGCGACCTCGGTGACCTCCTGGAACCCTCGGCCTGTCTCGCCGCGCTGCGCGACGGCTTCCGCGCCGTGGGGGCCGAGCCGGCGATTCCCGGCCAACGGGTGCGCACCGACCTGCCGTTCCCCGGCACGGCCACCGCCCTGATCCCCGGACTGCTGCCCGGCATCGAGGCCTACACCGCGAAGGTCAACGCCAAGTTCCCCGGCGCGCGGCCCGCGTTGCGGGGTGTCATCTGCCTGTACAGCGGTGTGGACGGCGAGTTGCTCGCCCTGCTGGACTCGGCGACGATCACCGCCTGGCGTACGGGACTGGCGGCGGCGCTGGGCACCCATGTGCTGGCGGGCCCGGCCGAGGACGCGGCGGTGGGCGTGATCGGCGCGGGCGCGCAGGCCGAGTTGATGGTGCGGGGGCTGGGTGTCCTGCGGCCGTACGGTCAACTCCTCGTCCACGACACGGACTTCGAGCGGGCGACCGACTTCGCCGCACGGCACGGCGGCCGGGTGCTGGACTCGGCGACGGAGATCGCCACGGCCGCCGACATCGTGCTCCTCGCGACCTGGTCCCGCACCCCGTTGCTGTCCCTCGCGGACACCCGTCCGGGCCAGCACTTCACCAGCCTCGGCGCCGACGAACCCGGCAAACGGGAACTCGCCCCTGACCTGCTCGACGCGGCGCTCGTCGTCGTGGACGACCGCCAACTCGTCGCCTCCGTGGGCGCGTTGGCACCCAACGACATCGACACGACACTCGGCGACGTACTGCGCGGCGACCACCCGGGCCGCACAGACGCCGCCGCCCGCTCCGTGTACGCCCCCGTCGGCCTGCCCTGGCAGGACCTGGCGCTCGCCTGGCTGGCGTACCGGCGGGCGGAGGAGGACGGGGTCGGACGACGGGTGAATCTGCTGGGATGAGCGAGGGGGTCCCGTCGGGTTGGGAGCGCTCTCACCGTCCGCTTCGCCCGCGGCTATCCTGATCCGCAGCATCGAGGAGGGGTCCAGAAGTGACCGAGACAGCACCGCGCCCCACGCTGGAGGCCGTGGCCGCGCGGGCGGGGGTGTCGCGGGCCACCGTGTCCCGGGTGGTCAACGGCGGCGACGGGGTGCGGGAATCGCTCGTCGAACGGGTCCGGCAGGCCGTGGAGGAACTCGGCTACGTCCCCAACCAGGCCGCCCGCAGCCTGGTGACCAGGCGGCACGACGCCATCGCCGTGGTGATCGCCGAACCGGAGACCCGGGTCTTCGCCGACCCCTTCTTCGCCATGCAACTGAGGGGCATCAGCAAGGAGTTGACCGCCCACGACTCCCAACTCGTGCTGCTCCTCACGGAGGGCCGCGCCGACCACGCCCGCGTCGGCCGCTATCTCGCCGGCGGACATGTGGACGGCGCGCTCGTCTTCTCCCTCCACCTCGACGACCCGCTGCCCGGACTGATCCAACGGGCCGGTGTCCCCACGGTGTTCGGCGGCCGGCCCTGCTGGAGCGAGGGGACCCGCGCGTCCGGGCCCACCGTGTACGTCGACTGCGACAACCGGGGCGGTGCCCGCGAGGCCGTACGGCATCTCGTCGGGCTCGGCCGGACCCGGATCGCGCACATCACCGGCGCGCTCGACCAGACGTCCGCGGTGGACCGGCTCGACGGGTTCCGGGACGTCATGGTCGACGCCGACCCCCGGCTGATCGTGGAGAGCGACTTCACCCCGGGCGGCGGTGAGCGCGCCATGCGGGAACTCCTCGACCGCTGCCCCGACGTGGACGCCGTGTTCGCCGCCAACGACCTCACCGCCTACGGCGCCCTGAAGGTGCTCCGCGAGGAGGGGCTGCGGGTGCCGGAGGACGTGGCCGTGATCGGCTTCGACGACATGCTGCCGGTCGCCGAGCAGACCGAGCCGCCGCTCACGACGGTCCGCCAGGACATAGAGGAGATGGGCCGGCTGATGGCCCGCCTGCTGCTGCGCGGCCTCGACCGCCGGGTCACCAGCGAGGGCGTCGGAGGCGCGCCGTCCAGTGTGATCCTGCCGACCACACTGGTCCGCCGCGCCTCCGCGTAGGCCTGCCCCCGGGCCGCTCCGTCAGCTCTGCGGCGGCTCGCTCTTGATGATCGCGAAGCGGGCGCCGTGCGGGTCGGTGAGCTGGGCCATGCGGCCGACTCCCTCCATGGTGGCCGCGGGCACGGCGACCTTGCCGCCGGTCTCCAGCGCCTTGGCCACGGTGGCGTCCACGTCGGCGACCTCGAAGTAGGCCAGCCAGTACGCCCCCGAGGCCGCCCCGGTCGCGTCGAAGTCGAGCGGGACGACACCTCCGAACATCGCCTCCTCACCCGCACCCGCCGGGTTGAGACAGGTGTAGTCACCGCCCGGCATGGGGGCGGCCGAGGTCTCCAGACCGAGCGTGGCGTGGTAGAACGCGGCAGCCGCGGCGACGTCCGGTGTGTACAGCTCGACCCAGGTCAGCGAACCGGGGTCGCCCGCCACGTCGACACCCTTGGTGCGGCCCGGCTGCCAGATGCCGAACGCGGCGCCCGCCGGGTCCCTGAGGACCGCCATGTGTCCCTCGCCCATCACGTCCATCGGCTGGAACAGGACCGCGCCGTGCGCCTGTTCCACCGCCTTGGCCGTGGCCTCCGCGTCCGGGCTCTGGAAGTACACGCTCCACGCGGACGAGTCGTGCTCCGGGGGCAGTGGCATACCGCCGGCGACCGTTTTGCCGTCCAGTTGGAAGAAGCCGTAGCCGCCGGCCTCGGGTCCCGCGGACTGGAAAGCCCAGCCGAAGAGACCGCCGTAGAAGGAGATGGCGCCGTCGATGTCGGGCGAGCCGACGTCCAGCCAGTTGGGAGCGCCGTTGACGAAACGGGTGGTGAGCATCTTTGCCCTCCTCATTGAAGGGTCCCGTACTGGAGGGGGCCCGTTCTCTGCACTGCCGAGTCTTGCACCGCCCACTGACAATCGCTGCCGGTGTGGCGTGGTGAGTCGGCTCGACCGTTTTGTTCACCCTCGGTGACCGCGGAAGTTCTCCGTGTTTTCTTCCGGTTCCGCGCGCCGCCGTGCGCCGGTTCGGGCGCGGCGCCACCATCGGGGTGGCCGGAGGCCCCGGAGCGCGGCGTTGATCCCGCGTTGATCGAACGTTTTTCACCGCACGGCACGCTCATGCCCATGCACATCGACACGATCACCGCGCCCGACCTGGACTGGCAGCAGGAGGCGTTGTGCGCGCAGACCGGGGCGGACTTCTTCTTCCCCGAGCCCGGCAGCTCCGTCCGGGAGGCCAAACGCATCTGCGGCATGTGCCCCATCCGCTCCGCCTGCCTGGAGTACGCCCTCGACAACGACGAACGCTTCGGCGTGTGGGGCGGCCTCTCGGAGAAGGAACGCCTGGAGCTCAGGCGCACCTCGCGCTGACCGGGGCCGGGGCGTCTGTCGATGTCTCTCGCTCGGGGGAGTGCGGCTAGGATCCGGGGGCGCACCCGGGCGTAGCGCAGAGGCAGGCGCACGTCGTGCTCTGACGAATCACATCGGTTCGAATCCGATCCCCGGGCTGCGTTCGGGGGCCCTGTAGAGCAGAGGCAGACTCGCCACCTTGTCAGGGTGGATACGCCGGTTCGAATCCGGCCGGGGCCCCAATCCAGGGCACGGCCGGGGCGGGAATCGATGACTGACGAGGGCGGGATCACCGAGGCGGAACTCGCGGCCTTCCACCACGCGGTGGGCAGGCTGCGCGAGTTGCCCGTCGACGATCCGGTGCGGCTGCGCGCGGAGCAGGTGGCCGCGTCCTTCGCCCGGGACGGGCGGCTGCGGCGCCGCAAGGCGCGCGGCGCCGACGTGTCCGCGGCCGACGCGGCGGCGATGGCCGCGACGGCGACGGGCGCGGTGGACCGGCGTGAGGACGCCGCGCTGTGTCCGACAGATGGGCCGACGCATCTCGATTCCGGAGGGGTCTACCGCAAGCCGCGTGGTTGCTATGTCTGCAAGTCGCCCTATCGACAGGTGGATTCGTTCTACCACCGGCTGTGTCCCGAGTGCGCCGCCGACAACACCGCCCGCCGTGCGCTGAGTACGGATCTGAGCGGGCGCCGGGTGCTGCTCACCGGCGGGCGGGTGAAGATCGGTTTCCAGCTGGCCCTGATGATGCTGCGGGACGGCGCGGAGGTGCAGGTCACCTCGCGGTTCCCGCACGACACCGTGCGCCGCTTCCGCGCGGAGCCCGGCAGCGAGAAGTGGCTCGACCGGCTGACCGTGCTCGCCGTGGACCTCCGCGATCCGCGCCAAGTCCTGGGCCTGTGCGAGGAGTTGCGGCGGGCCGGCGATCCGCTGGACATCCTCGTCAACAACGCCGCCCAGACCGTACGGCGGCCCCCGCAGTCGTACGCCCTGCTGGCCGCCGGTGAGCGCGACGCACTGCCCGAAGGGGCCAGGCAGGCACCGGGGTTCACACCGATGCGGATGATCGAGGGCGGGGCCTCGGCGCTGCCCGTCGTCCTGCGCGAGGCCGACGAGGCCGGGCTGCTGCCCGACCCGTCCCCGGAGAACTCCTGGTCGGCGCGGCTCGGCGCCCTCGACCCGGCCGAGGTCCTGGAGACCCAGCTCGTCAACGCGCTCGCCCCCGCCCTGCTGTGCGACCGGCTGCTTCCGCTGCTGCTCGCGTCACCGCGTCCACGCCGGTATGTCGTCAACGTGACCGCCGTGGAAGGCCGGTTCGCCGTCCGCAACAAGACGGCCGGGCATCCGCACACCAACATGGCCAAGGCCGCGCTCAACATGCTCACGCGCACCAGCGCCGCCGAACTCGCCGAACAGGGCGTCCACATGTGCGCCGTCGACACGGGCTGGATCACCGACGAGAACCCCGCGCCCAAGAAGAACCGCATGGCCGGGGCCGGCTTTCGCACCCCGCTGGACATCGTGGACGGCGCGGCCCGCGTCTACGACCCGATCGTGCGCGGCGAGTCGGGGGACCCGGTGTCCGGGGTGTTCCTCAAGGACTACCGGGAGGCGGCGTGGTGAGCGGGGACACGGAGGACACGGGCGAGGTCGGCTTCGCCGGTGTGGTGTACGTCCCGCCGCGTCCGGTCGCCGAACTCGGGCCACTGCTCGACTGGTTGCGGGCGGGGCGGCCTGCCGGGGAGCGGCTGGACTTCGCCGTGGGGACGGCGCTGCCGGACGGGCGGCTCGATCTGTGCAAGCAGGGGTTGGGGGCGGAGGGCGCCGCGCGCGTCGCCGAGGCACTGGCCCAAGGTCCTTCGCCCGTACGGCACTTGCTGCTCGGTACGGACGGGCTCGGTGACGAGGGTGCAGAGGTCGTGGCCGGTGGGAGCGGTGAGGTCGAGACGCTCTACCTGGGGTGCAACGGGATCACGGCCGGCGGCGCCTGCCGGATCGCCGACCAACTGCGTGCCTCGCCGCAGGTCGTGACCGGTGTGTGGCTCAAGCGCAATCCGCTGGGCAGCGGTGGTGGGCGGGCGGCGGCCGAACTCATCGAGTCCGCGCGGTCGTTGCGCACGCTGGACCTCGTGCAGACCGGCCTCGACCCGGCGGGTACGACCGTTCTCGCCGATGCGCTGCTGGCCGCCGCAGGCAACGGGCGCCGTATCGAGCGGCTCTTCGTCGGCGGCAACCGGCTCGGCCCGGACGGCGCCGCACCGCTCGCCGCCGTTGTCGCGGCGGGCGCGATCGACGAACTCTATGTATCCGCCGCCCAGTTGGGCGACGCGGGCGCGCTCCGCCTGGCCGACGCCCTGGAGCGGGCACCGTACGGACGGCTCACGCGGCTGTCCGTCGCCAGCAACGGCATCGGTCCGCGGGCTGCGGCGCGGCTGGTAACCGCGGCCACCGTGGCCGGAGTCGCCCTGCTGGACCTCGGCCGGGTCCGGGCGGCGGGTGTGCTGGGCGCGGCCGACAACCACGTCGATCTGACCGCCGCCGAGAGCATCGCCCACACCCTCGTGGCCGCCGAACACCGCCTCACCCACCTCGTCCTGTCCCACACCGGGATGCGCAGCCGCGAGGCCCACCGCCTCCTCGACACGGCACCCCGCGCCGTCACCCCCACCCGCTTCGTCCTCGGCCAGGGCATCGCCGCCAGCATCAAGCGCCGCCTGGAGACTCTCACCGCCCACGTCCCGCCACCGGCGCTCGCCCCCGACGTGGCCGCCGTACGCAGCGTGCACCGCACGGCGCGGCCCGAAGAGGGCGACCACGGGGTCAGCGACGCGCCATCCCGGTGAATATGTCGGTCCAGAACCGTTGTTGCTGTGCCGACGCCCCCACCAGATATGTCGCCCGGAGCTTCGCGGGGAGCAGGGCGACCATGCGGGCCACCACCGCGCGGTGCTTCTTCAGCTGGGACAGCTCCGCGTTGGCGAGGATCTGGTGGACGACGTCGCTGTCGTCGCCGCCCTCGTCGGTGTGGTCGGCGGCGCGGCGCAGCCGGGCCTCCCAGTGGTCCGCGTCGCGGGCCAGTTCGCGCAGGCCCGTGACCGGGCGGCCCTTGAAGCGGTCGATCAGGGCGGTGAGCGGCACGGGAGCGTACTCGCCGTCGCCGAGGTAGACCGTCGCCATCTCCAGCGGCAGCCCCTTGCGGTGCAGCTTGATGAGCCGCTCCAGGGTGCGCTTGGTGATCCAGGCGCGGCCGTCGTCGTCGATGTCGTGCTTCCACCACTCCAGCACCGTCTCGGCGTCCGCGCCGTAGCGCGCGAGCAGCCACTCGTTGGCGGGGATGTCCTCCGGCTCCACCGTGAGCGAGGCCGTGAACCGCGTCGCCTGGGCGATGTTGTTGCGCGAGACCAGCAGCTTGCGGCCGAGGTGGTACGGCGGGTTCTGTACGGCGATCTGGGCCCGCAGGTTCTCGATGCGGCGGCCCGCGAGGGACCACTCCTGGGTGATCTCCATGAGCTTGGCGAACGCGGCCTTGTCCTTGGGGCGGTTGTACTCGTCCCAGACGATCGCCTTGGGGGCCGGCCCGGTGAAGTTCGCGGCCAGCAGGTTGTCCAGGGTGCCGTCCGGCGACGGGATCGGCGCGCACAGGTCCTCGACGTTCGTCACCGGCAGCGAGAAGTACAGCGGCTCCCGGCCCAGGCCCGCGCGGACCGTCTCCCTGACCAGCTCCGTCTTGCCACAGCCGGGCGGCCCTTGCAGCAGCACCGTCCAGCGGTTGCGCAGCGCGGCCCGCACCACCTGTCGTACCGGGTCGGGGATCGTGGCCGGGTTGGGCACGCCGAGGGCCTGGGCGACGCGGTCGAGGATCTCCGCCGTGCGGTTCTGGCCGGGTTTTCCGTCGGGACCCGGCTCGGCCAGCCGCAGCCGCTCGCCGTCGATCAGGGGCAGGCCCCAGCGGAGCGGGAAGCCCTCCTTCGCGTTGGCCAGGACGTGGTCCAGCGTGCGCGGGGACAGCAGTTCGCGCAGTGCGGGGGAGAGCGACGCCCACACGGCGAACACCGGATTCAGGTCCCAGGGGCGGTACTTGGCGGTGAGATGCCGGCGCCAGGACGTGTCGTTCGCCGTGATCCGCATCGTGACCATGCGGTCGAGCAGCGCGAGGTCGCCGCGCCGGGCCGAGGTCTCGGACAGGGACTCGTTGTCCGTGAGGAAGACACCGACGCAGCCGAGCGCCCGCAGATCGTGCTCGCCCAGCGTCCAGTTGCAGGCGATCTGCATCAGCTGCGACTGGATCGTGTCGCCCGCCTGCAGCGAGTCGTCGATGAGCAGCACGAACGGAGTGCCCGGCTTCAACTGGCTCATCACCAGCTGCCGCAGCACGAGTTCACCGGTGCCCGGGTCCCGCACCGGCGCGTTGATCAACAGGTCGTCCGGCGTCAGATTGGCCGCCGGGACGTACACCAGCTCGGTGCCCGGGTGGGCGCGGCCGATGTGGGAGAAGAACGTCGCCGTCTTGCCGATGCCGTGCTCACCGAAGATCTGCCCGGTCTGCCCCAGGTCGATCATCGCGTCGACGAAGGACTCCAGGCGCGACAGCTCACGCCGGTCGCGCTTGCCGTCGGCTGCCGTCGACTGCCCTGTCTCCGTGCTCATCTACCGCGATCCTGTCGTGACGCGATGGCAGTCCATCGCCGGGGTGTGCGTCTCGGGCCACTCGCTGCCGCCCTCGGTGATCAGCCAGATCCACTTGTCCGGCTCGGCGGGTGCGATCGGCGGCGCGTACCCGTCGGTGAGCATCACGACCGCGTCCGGGGTGACGTCGAACCTGCGGCCGTTCACCTCCGTGCGCCCCTCCACATAGTCCGCGACCACCTGGAAACTCGTGCCGCCACCGCCGTAGACCCGCTCGCCGGGCTTGAACGGCATGACCACGGCGTCGAAGGACAGCCAGTGGGCCTCGACTCCGTCGATGCGGCCGACGAGTTCGGTGAGCCAGCTGATCACGTGCTGGGGCATCGAGCCCGAGGTGTCGTAGGCGATGACCAGGACCTTGTCGCGGACCGGGCCGCGCCGGGAGAGCATCGGGTCCTGGCCGAGGGCCGCGAGCAGGGCGCCGCGCTTCTTCGGGTACACCAGCCGCTCTCCGTCGCGCAGCTTCGAGCCGATGACGTCGACCAGCCAGCGCTGCCACCAGTGGACCGCACGCGTGCGTGCCGTCTCGCCGCGCAGGATGCCCGCGCCGAGGTTCCCCCAGATCCGGGCGGCCCGCGCTGAACCGTCCTCCGTACGACCCATCAGGTCGAGCAACTCCCGCTCCGCGCCCGCGTGTCCGCGTCGGGCCGCCAGCAGGGAGTTCAGCAGCGCGGACGAGGCCACCGCGTCCACCGTCTCCTGGTCGGCCGGTACACCGCCGTCCAGCAGGTGCACGCACAGCCGCCGATCCGGGACCGGGGGATGCGCCATGCGCTTCAGCTCGCCGTAGACCTTCATGTCGGTGGCGACGAACTCCTCGTAGGGGACGGGCTCCAGGCCGTGTGCGGTGAGGTCGGTCTGGTACAGGCCGTGGATCTTCCGGGGGTCGATGCCGGTCGGGCGGCCGTCCAGAAGAGGCAGTTCGGGTCGGCCGAGGCGGACCAGGGCGACATGGTTGATGGAGACCTCGGCGGCCAGCTCGAACACCGGGTCCTCGCGCAGCTCGGGGTCGGCGAACAGGTGCCGCTGCACCAGGTGCCTGGCCTCGTGGAAGAGCACGAACTTCACGCCGTCCAGGCCGAGTCGGACGAAGAAGTCCGGGTTGAAGAGCAGCAGACAGGAGCCGTCGCCGGAGGCGACCACGGCCGCCGTGTCCACCGCCGTGGTCGGGATCTGGTGATGGCACTTCGCGTACAGCCAGGACGCCACCGCCGACTCGGTCAGCCCGAAGTCCAGCAGCGCGGCCTCCTTCAGCCGCCGAGCCTCGGCGACCGTCGCCGGGTCCGCCGGCCGGAACCGCTCCAGCGCCCTGCGGTCGGCCAGATCGACCACAGGGGTACGCCGACCCCGCTCCCCGTACGCCATCCCACGCCCCCCGCGCCGCAGTTCCCCCGATGGCTCATTGGTACCAGGCGCCACTGACATCGGGCCAAGGCATTACGCTCTGGCCCCAAGGGCGGGGTCGTAGCGCAGAGGCAGGCGCACCGGCCCCCACAGCCAGAACACGCTGGTTCGAATCCAGCCGCCCCGCCCCCCTCGCGGCCCGGCTCAGGCGATCGCGCCCGCCGTCATCACCAGCTCCGCCGCGTTTCCCTGGAAGGTGTCGATCAGCTGCGCCAGCACCGCCCAGGCGTCCTCGCGATCGGCCAAGTGGTCGCGCACCAGGGGCCGTAGCGCGTCCTGGGCTTCGCCCACGCGCGTGGGGAACAGCAGGTGACCTGACGAGAGCACCTTGAGTACGTGTGACGCGGGGCCCCAGGAGGTCGCGTAGTCGGCGGGGCCGTCCAGCACTCCGGCCTGCTCTACCCGGCGGGTGAACTTGCGGTGCGTGCCGAACTGCGCGCGCAGCGCGGGCGGGCAGTCCGGGCGTATCGCCAGTGCCCAGCGCGCGTAGCCGGGCAGGGGGCGATCCCGGTCCGCCTCGGTGACCGCCTGCCAGTCGGAGCGCTCCAGGACCATCGACGCGGCTGTCCGCGCGGACTGCATGGAGGTGCCCTCGCGCAGGGCGCCGACCAGGCCGAATCGGGTGAAGCTCGCGGGGACCGGCGGTTCCAGGTCCGGGTCCAGCCCGTCGACAACGGCCAACAGGGCTTCACGGTCGGGACCGAACGGCACACCCCGTGCGATGGCCCGCCGCATCGCGTTGTCCACCGACTTGTGCCGCCAGACCCACCGGTTCCGTTCCGGATCGTCCTGCTCCAGAACCCACAGCAGCACGGAGGAGGGGACCGCCGTCCTTGTCCAGGACCAGAGCAGAGCGTTTTGCCGGGGTTCGAGAGTTGCCGGTCCCTCCGGTTCGGGCAGGCCGATCCGGTGCCGTATCCGGTCCGCGTCCTGGTGGTCGATCAGGTCCAGCAGAAAGCCGACCGCCGCCCCTGACGTGCTGTTGTCACGCATGGCGGCATGATGCCGCAGCCGGGCCGGATCCCGGGGGGGGGGGGGGGGGGGCGGGGGGGGGGAGGGGGGGGGAGGCGCGCGCGCGCGCCCCCCAGCGGGGCGTGGGGGTTGGCCGCGTGAGCTAGAAATTCGAGGCCA
>NZ_JBHYWD010000026.1:52950-98600 GCF_042751305.1 Streptomyces hokutonensis | reverse complement strand
CTCGCGGACCAGCACACCGCCCCCCGCCGCCCCGGCGGTGGTGTGGTCCCGCTGGGCGGCTTGTCGCCGCCGCGGGGCGGGTCCCCCCCCGGGCTTTGCGGGCGCGGGGGGGGTCGAGGGTGGGTCAGGCGCTCGCGCGCGCCGCCATGCGGGCCTTGCGGATGGCCAGCTTCTCGTCGAACTTCGAGGCCTCGGAGTCGAGGCCGCCCATGTAGAGGCCGATCTCCTCCTGGGCGCGCAGGCCCTCGGGGCCGAGACCGTCGATCTCCATGACCTTCAGGAAGCGCAGCACGGGCTGGATGACGTCGTCGTGGTGGATGCGCAGGTTGTAGACCTCGCCGATGGCCATCTGGGCGGCGAACCGCTCGAAGCCGGGCATGCCGTGACCGGGCATCCGGAAGTTGACGAGGACGTCGCGCACGGCCTGCATGGTGAGGTCGGGGGCGAGCTCGAACGCGGCCTTCAGGAGGTTGCGGTAGAAGACCATGTGGAGGTTCTCGTCGGTGGCGATGCGGGCCAGCATGCGGTCGCAGACCGGGTCGCCGGACTGGTGGCCGGTGTTGCGGTGCGAGACGCGCGTGGCGAGCTCCTGGAAGGCGACGTAGGCCACGGAGTGCAGCATCGAGTGCCGGTTGTCCGACTCGAAGCCCTCGCTCATGTGCTGCATGCGGAACGCTTCGAGCTTGTCCGGGTCGACCGCGCGGGAGGCGAGCAGGTAGTCCCGCATGACGATGCCGTGCCGGCCCTCCTCCGCCGTCCAGCGGTGCACCCAGGTGCCCCAGGCGCCGTCGCGGCCGAACAGGGAGGCGATCTCGTGGTGGTAGCTGGGGAGGTTGTCCTCGGTGAGGAGGTTCACCACGAGGGCGATGCGGCCGATCTCGGTGACCTTGGACTGCTCCTTGTCCCAGGCCTCGCCGTCCTCGAAGAAGCCGGGGAAGTTGCGGGCGTCGCTCCAGGGCACGTACTCGTGCGGCATCCAGTCCTTGGTGACCTTGAGGTGCCGGTTGAGCTCCGTTTCGACGACTTCCTCCAACGCGTACAGCAGCTTGGCGTCGGTCCAGACTGCGGGGCTGCCGAGGTGCGGGGAAGTGATCGTCACGGGGACTCCAGGGGGACGTGGTGCAAAACTGAACAAACCGGCGAGCGGTGCCGGGGTCTGTGCAACTTACGGAATCGTAGGCTACGAAACCGTAGGTTACGAGACCGTAGGTTAAGGGCGCTGTAAAGGTCGCTGTTCAGGCCGCGTCGCCGGGGAATCCCGAACCGCGCGAGGACCGCAGGTCCCGGCGCCGAACGGGTGGTCCGGTCTCCCGGTCAGGCGTACAGATCCCGGAGCCTGACCGAGAGGCACGTCACACAGCCTTCGAGTTTCTCGAACTCGCTGATGTCCACCACGACCGGCTCCAGGCCGAGGTCGGCGAGGAGATCGGCCGTCTTGGGCGCGCTCGCCGCCATCAGCAGCTTGTCGCCGCCGAGCTGCACCACATGCGCACCGGCCTCCTCGGGCACCGACAGGAAGCGCGGGAAGAGCGAGGGCCGGTCCACCTTGGGGATGTGCCCGAGCACCGTCCCGTCGGGCAGCGCGGTGACCGCCGACTTCAGATGCAGCACCTTGCTCACGGGTACGGCGACCACGCGCGCCCCGAGCGGCTCGAACACGGCCCGCAGCTGCTGCACACCGGCCGCGTTCGTACGCCCGCCCCGGCCGACGTAGATCGTGTCGTCGACCTTGAGGACGTCGCCGCCCTCCAGGGTGCCCGGTTCCCAGACCCAGTTCACCGAGCAGCCGAGCCGGGCCACGGCCTCCTCGACCCCGCCGGTCTCCTCGCGCCGGGACTCGGCGCCGGGGCGGGTGATCAGGGCCACGTTCTTGTACATGACGACCGTGTCCTCGACGAACACGGAGTCGGGGAAGTCGTCGGCGGGCTCCACCTCGATCGTCTCCCAGCCGTGCGTCCGCAGCGCCTGGACGTACGCCTCCCACTGCTCGACGGCTTGCTCGACGTCGACCTTCTCCCGCTCGATGTGCGTGACCAGCCCTTCGGCCAGGCGCGGGCTGGGGCGGCGGACGAGGGCCTTGTGGCTGGGCACGAGCGGGACTCCGTATCGGCGGGATCGTTTCCGGTGCCGGCATCGCGGCACCGGTTGGCCATCATGCGTCACCCGTCCGCGCCGACAAAACCCCTGCCGTGAGGCTGTGGCCCTCCTGAGATGCGCCGCGCTGCCCTAAACCAGGTGTTCCACCTCCTCCGGAGTGATCGTCTTCAGCTCCCCGTCCAGCAGCAGCCAGCGCGTGACGCCGATGGACTCCAGGAACGGCAGATCGTGACTGGCCACGATCAACGCGCCCTCGTAGGACTCCAGCGCCGTGGTCAGTTGCCGCACGCTCGCCATGTCGAGGTTGTTCGTCGGCTCGTCCAGCATCAGCAGCTGCGGGGCGGGCTCCGCCAGCATCAGCGCGGCCAGCGCGGCCCGGAAGCGTTCGCCGCCGGACAGCGTCGCCGCCTTCTGGTCGGCGCGGGCGCCCCGGAACAGGAAGCGGGCGAGCCGGGCCCGGACCCGGTTGTTGGTGGCGGCCGGTGCGAACCGGGCCACGTTCTCGGCCACGGTCAGCTCGTCGTCGAGGACATCGAGCCGCTGCGGCAGGAACCGCAGCGGGACATGCGCCGTCGCCTCGCCCGACACCGGCGCCAGCTCCCCGGCGATCGTGCGCAGCAGCGTCGTCTTGCCCGCGCCGTTGCGCCCGATCAGGGCGATCCGCTCCGGCCCGCGCAGATCGAGCCCCCCGGACACCCGCGCGCCGTAGGCGAGTTCGAGGTCCAGGACGGTCAGGACCGTACGGCCCGGCGGTACGGCCGTGTACGGCAGGTCGACGCGGATCTCATCGTCGTCCCGTACGGCCTCCACCGCGTCGTCGAGCCGTTCCTTCGCCTCGGTGAGGCGCTCCTCGTGCATGATGCGGTGCTTGCCCGCGGACTCCTGCGCCGATCGTCTGCGCGCCTGCATGATGATCTTCGGCTCGCGCTTCTGGTCGTACATCTTCTGCCCGTACCGCCTGCGGTGCGCCAACTTGACCTGTGCGTCGACCAGTTCGCGTTTCTGTTTGCGGAAGTCGGCCTCGGCGACGCGCACCATCCGTTCGGCTGCCTCCTGTTCGGTGGCGAGGGTCTCCTCGTAGGCGGAGAAGTTGCCGCCGTACCAGGTGATCCCGCCGGAGCGCAGATCGGCGATCTGGTCGACGAGGTCCAGGAGTTCGCGGTCGTGGCTGACCACGATCAGCACTCCCGGCCAGGAGGCGACGGCCGCGTAGAGCCGCTTGCGCGCGTACAGGTCGAGGTTGTTGGTCGGTTCGTCGAGGAGCAGGACGTCCGGCCGGCCGAGCAGCAGCGCGGCCAGTCGCAGCAGTACGGACTCGCCGCCGGACACCTCGCCGATGGTGCGGTCCAAGTCGATGTGTCCCAGGCCGAGTTCGCCGAGTGTGGCGAGGGCCCGTTCTTCTACGTCCCAGTCGTCGCCGAGTGTCTCGAAGTGCTCCTCGGCCGCGTCACCGGCCTCGATGGCGTGCAGGGCGGCCCGGCGCGCGGCGATGCCGAGGGTCTCGTCGACGCGCAGGGAGGTGTCGAGTGTGACGTTCTGCGGGAGGTGGCCGACCTCGCCCGCGACCCGCACCAGACCGTCGGCCGGGGCGAGTTCGCCCGCGATCAGCTTCAGCAGGGTTGATTTTCCTGATCCGTTGACGCCGACGAGCCCGGTTCTGCCGGGGCCGAAGGCGACGTCGAGGTCCTCGAGGACGGGGGTGCCGTCGGACCAGGCGAAGGAGAGGGACGTACAGGTGACGGAAGAACTCATGCGGGCCTCGCGGTTGCTCGGTGCGGTCAGGGCAGACGCGTTGCGAGACACCGCGGGGCGGGAGGCTGGTCCCGGAGGGCAGAGAGAGGGCCCTGTTCCGGAGGACGGCTCGGACGCCGAGGCCGAACACGACGGACACACACCTCAGGGGTGTGTGACGCGGTGTCTCAGAACCTCAGACGAGCAACGTCCTTCTCCAATCGACGGCAACAGGACCGAGGGAAACGCTACGGAGGGCCGCCGGCGCCTGTCAACGCAATTAAATGCGCGCCCCTGGCCGGCACATCGGTGTCGGATTCCTGCCAGCCGACGGGCGCCCGCGGCTGTTTGAGTGGGCCGTATGACGAACCAGAACATTCTCCGTGACCGGGCGTCGGCCTTCCGCGCGCTGCATGTGCCGGGGCGTCCGCTCGTCCTGCCGAACGCCTGGGACGCCGCGAGCGCCCGCCTCGTCGAGGACGCGGGCGCCGCCGCCGTGGCGACCACCAGCGCAGGCCTCGCCTGGGCCCTGGGAGTGGCGGACGGCGACCGGCTGGACCTGGACCGGTCCATGGCAGCGGTCGCCCACATCACCTCGACCGTGAACGTGCCGGTGAGCGCCGACATCGAGAGCGGCTTCGCGAAGGACCCGGCGGGCGTCGCCGGCACGGTCCGCGCGGTGCTCGCGGCGGGCGCGGTGGGGGTGAACATCGAGGACGCGCTCTACGGGGGTGAGGGCGTCCTGCGGCCGGTCGCGGAGCAGGCCGAGCGCATCGCCGCCGCCCGGGAGGCCGCCGACGCGGAGGGGGTGCCGCTGTTCGTCAACGCGCGTATCGACACGTTTCTGCGGGGTGCCGGGGGAGTGGACGCGACCCTGGAGCGGGCCGCCGCCTTCCGGGCCGCCGGCGCGGACGGGATCTTCGTCCCCGGGGCCGTCGAACCGGGAACGGTCAAGGAACTCGCCGACGGGATCGACGGTCCGCTCAATGTGCTGGTCGGCCCCGGCGCACCGCCGGTCGCCGAACTGGCCGCGCTGGGCGTCGCCCGGGTGAGCGCGGGCTCCAGCGTCGCCCTGGCCGCGTACGCCGTGGTCCGCCGTGCCGCGCGGGAGCTGCTGGACACGGGTACCTACGACGCGATGGCGGGAGGCTTGGGCTACGGCGAGCTGAACTCGCTGCTGGGGTAGGGGTGTTGGCTCAGCAGGCGTCCCGCATCAGCTCGGCGAGGTCGTGGTCCAGGTCGAGCTGGAGGTGTTCGAGACCGGCGGGCACCAGCTCGCCGGTGGCGTGCAGGAAGCGGCGGATCTCGGTCGAGTGGACATGCACGACGGCGGTTCCCTCGGGGGCGTGGAACTCCAGGACGGTGCGGTCGAAGCCGTAGGGCCGCACCCGGACGTCGCCGTGGCCCTCCGCCCCGTGCAGACCGGCCGCCAGGAGTTCGCGGGCGAAGGTCCAGCAGACCTCGACGCCCTCCAGGGTGGCCGGTGCCGGGAAGGTCATCCGGACGGCGAAGGGGTCGCGCCGGTCGTAGTGCAGGGTGGCGGGAATGCTCGGCATCCGCGGTGCGGCGGCGACGAGGCGGGCCTCTACTTGCTGCTCGATTGCGATGGACAACGCCTTGCTCCCTTGTGCGACGGTGGTGCGAACTGCGGTGACGGCCGGACGGACTCCCGAATAGACTCCGGAACGGACCTCCGAGTGGATGGGTCCGCACTGGAAGAGACGCCGGAACGAGCCAATCCGTGCACATGAATTTCCAGTGACCTCTGTCACCGTCGCCCATATGCGCCCAAGGCGGGCGGGGCCGTCTGGACGGCCTCCTTGGGAGTGGGCTAGCTTCGCCCGCCATGAGGCGCATGGGGAACACGCGACGGGTGGGACGTACGTACCGGAGAGCTGCGGCCGGGGTGATGTGCGCGGCGGCGCTGGCCGTACTGACCGCCGTGCCGGCGCAGGCACGGGACACGGCGCACCGGGCTCCGCACTGGGAGCTCAAGGACAGCGGGGCCGCCGGTGTGCGCTTCCGGGGACTGTCGGCGGTCAGCCGGAACACCGCGTGGGTGGCCGGCACGGCGGGCACCGTGCTGCGCACCACCGACGGCGGGGCCGACTGGCGGAACGTCTCGCCACCCGGCGCGGCGGACCTCCAGTTCCGGGACATCGAGGCGTTCGACGCGCACCGCGCGGTGGTGCTGGCGATCGGCGAGGGCGAGGCGTCCCGCGTCTACCGCACCGACGACGGCGGGACGACCTGGACGGAGTCCTTCCGCAACACCGACGCGAACGCCTTCTACGACTGCATGACCTTCTTCGACAGCCGCCACGGCCTCGCGATGAGTGACCCGGTGGACGGAAAGTTCCGCATCCTCTCCACGGGCGACGGCGGCCGTTCCTGGAAGGTGCTGCCCAACACCGGGATGCCGGCCGCGCTCGACGGCGAGGCGGGCTTCGCGGCCAGCGGCCAGTGCCTGGTGAGCTCCGGGCCCCGGGACGTGTGGCTGGCCACTGGTGGGGGTGCACGCGCGCGTGTCCTGCACTCCGCCGACCGCGGCCTCACCTGGACGGCGACCGACACACCGATTCCGGCCGGCGACCCCGCGCGCGGGGTCTTCGCGCTCGCCTTCCGCGACCGGGCGCACGGCCTCGCGGTCGGCGGCAACTACAACGCCGATCAGCCCTCACCGCTGGCCGCGGCCGTCACCGGCGACGGCGGCCGCACCTGGGCTCCCGCCACCACCCCGCCGCCCGCCTACCGCTCCGGCGTCACCTGGCTGCCCCACAGCCGCTCCACCGCCCTCGCGGTCGGCCCCACCGGCACGGATGTCACGACCGACGCCGGCCGCACCTGGAAGACCGTCGACACCGGTTCGTACGACACCGTGGACTGCGCGGCCGACCTGGGCTGCTGGGCGGCGGGGGAGAAGGGGCGCGTGGCGCGGCTGGAGGACTGACGGTTCGCGCCGCCGAAGATCCCCGTACGCTCGGCACCACCATGACGACCGTACGCATTCCCGCGGGCTGGCCCGCGACCGAGGAGCAGGCCCGCGCTGTTCAGGACGAGTTGCGGGAGCGGGTGGTGACCGACGAACCGGGGCCGCCGCCAGGGACCGGGCATGTCACGGGAGTTGACGTCGCCTACGACGACGAGCGGGACGTGGTGGTGGCAGCGGCGGTCGTGCTGGACGCGGCGGATCTCACGGTCGTCGCCGAGGCCACGGCCGTCGGCAAGGTCTCGTTCCCGTACGTGCCGGGCCTGCTCGCCTTCCGCGAAATCCCCACGGTGCTGGCCGCGTTGGACGCCCTGCCGTGCCCGCCGGGCCTGGTCGTGTGCGACGGCTACGGCCTGGCCCACCCGCGCCGCTTCGGCCTCGCCAGCCACCTCGGCGTCCTCACCGGCCTGCCCACGATCGGCGTCGCGAAGAACCCCTTCACCTTCACCTACGACGACCCGGGCGTCCCGCGCGGCTCCGCCTCCCCGCTCCGTGCGGACGCCGACGAGGTCGGCCGCGCGCTGCGCACCCGCGAGGGCGTGAAGCCGGTCTTCGTCTCCGTCGGCCACCGGGTGACCCTGGACAACGCCTGTGCCCACACCCTTGCGTTGACCCCGGAGTACCGTCTCCCGGAGACGACCCGCAGGGCGGACGCGCTGTGCCGGCGGGCGCTGCGGGAGGCGACCGCCTGAGTACGTGGGGCGAGTTGTTTCTGAGTACCTGTTCTGAGTACTTGTACGGATGTGGCCGCGCCCGGGTGATCGGCAGGCTGTGCCGCATGACAACTCACCGTTCTCCGAAGCCCGTTGCCCACGCGAGCCAGCCGATCGAGCGCGCCGTGACGATCGCGCTCGTCCTGTCCGTGGCGGCGGGCCTCGCCTGGATCGGCGGGATGATCTACACGCTGTGGCCGTGAGCCGGGGGCGTACGGACATGGGAAACACTCGAGCCCCACACCGCAACAACCGGTGTGGGGCTCGGACTTGAGCGCCGGGCAGGCCTTGCACCTGCATCTCCCCGCAGGAAGCGGGACGTCTTTCCTTGGACCACCAACGCGTAACCAGGCTCCGGGTGTTCCGGCGACCGGCTCGTGATCAACTATAGACCATCCCGAGGGGTCCTTCGAACTCCCCGATCAGTGGGGCCAGTTCACGGCCCGGCGTTCCGCGCCGGCGTGCCACCAGCCCGGCGGGGACGGGCCGACGACCTCGGCCGTGGGCTGGTCCGGATGGAGTCCGAGGCGCCGCAGCGCGTCGGCGCGCACCCGGACGTCGAACCAGCCGTGCCAGTGGCCGTCCGGCCCGATGCCGCAGGCGAGACCCCAGCCCAACTCGTCCTGGGCGAAAGGCATCCAGTCGATGCCGCGCTCACGCAGTCAAGCGCGCGTGGCCGCCCACGGCGAGGGGCGGCCGGGCAGGTTCTCGTAGGCCGCGACGGTGACCCAGTCGGTGTTCGGCGTCTCCGTGGTGTCCATCGTGACACGCGGCACCGGCACGCTCACCGCGTCGCCGCCACCCGGAACACGATGCCCGCGGCGCGGAGTCGCTCGATGAGGGTGTTGCCCATCGCGGTCGCCGTCGTCACCTGGCCCGCGGTGTGCGGGAGTTCGTCGAGGGCCAGGGAGAGGGCCGCTTCGGCGAACATCTTCGCCGTCTCGTCGTAGCCGGGGTCGCCGCCCGCGACCTCGGTGAAGACACGTCGGCCGCCGCCCTCGCCGACGAACTTCACGGAGAACCAGCTCTTGGCGCGCCTCTCGGGGCTCGGTCCGTCGCCGGGCTTGAGGCGGTCGGACAACCAGCGGCGGGCGGGCGGGAGTTGCGCGGCGGTGGCCAGGGCACCGACCGCCGTGAGACCGCCGAGCGCCACGGGGAGGTGCCGAACGGCCGCGTAGTGGCGGTAGCGGAAGTCGGGGCCATAGCGCTCCAGGGCCTTGGCGGATCGTTGAACGATCTGCGGGTCGATGGTCGGCAACGGCACCGCCCAGGAGCCGACCTCCCCGGCGAACCGCGGTGCCCCGGCGGGCGCGGTGGCCCGGCGCCCCATCAGCCGCGGTTCGTGGCGTCGCCGGTCCCGCGCGGCGGCCAGGACCTGCCGTCCGCGCCCGAGTTGGTTCAGCGCCGAGGCGAACGTACCGCCGGAGAACATCGCGTCGGCGGTCACGAAGCCGTCCACCGTCAGAGGCACGCCCTCCGGCAGCTGCTGGACGGTGAAGTACGCCCCCAGGTCGTGCGGAACCGAGTCGAAGCCGGCCGCGTGCACCAGCCGTGCGCCCGTCTCACGCGCGCGTGCGTCGTGACGGACGTACGTCAGGTCGACGAACTCCGGCTCGCCGCTGAGGTCGAGATAGTCGGTGCCGGTGTCCGCGCAGGCGGCGACGAGATCGTCGCCGTAGGTCACATAGGGGCCGACCGTCGTGGCCACCACGCGCGCGTGCTCGGCGAGTTCGCGCAGGGAGGCCGGGTCGGAGACGTCGGCGCGCAGGACGCCCACCGTCGTACCGCCGGGCAGTCGTTCGCGCAGCCGCTTCAGTTTCAGCTCGTCGCGGCCGGCGATCGCCCAGCGCAGACCCGTGGGTGCGTGCGCGGCGAGGTACTCCGCGGTGAGCGCGCCGACGAAGCCCGTCGCTCCGAAAAGCACGATGTCGTACGGACGGTCCGCCCTGTTCAGCCTGCTCATGACACTCCTGGGTCTCGCAGCCCGCGCCGCTGTCGGTGGCTGAGGCTAGCGTGAAGAGTGCGGAGCCCGACGACGAGCCCGGAGGTATCAGGTGGCCGTACCCAGGAACGCCCTGAAGAAGTGGGCGAAAGTGCGTGAGTTCGCCCTCGGGCTGCCGGGTGCCGCGGAGGAGTTCCCCTGGGGCGAGAGTGTCGCGAAGGTCAACAAGAAGGTGTTCGTCTTCCTGGGTGTGGACGACGGCAGCTACCCGCTGGCGCTCACGGTCAAGCTGACGGACGAGACGGCTCACACCCACGCGTTGACCTCACCTGGCGCCGAGCCCGCCGGCTACGGCCTCGGCAAGGCCGGCTGGGTGCGCATACCTCTCGCCGAGGAGGGTGCTCCGGCTGCCGAGCTGCTCTGCGACTGGGTGGAGGAGAGCTACCGCGCGATCGCACCGAAGCGCCTGACGGCCGAGCTGGACGCGGAGGGCCGTGGCTAGTGGCGGTCGACGGCGGTACTTTGACTAAGCGCTTGCTCGTCGAGGTCTTGTGTCGAGTGGAACACGTTCTTAGCATCATCGGTGTTACATCAGTTGTGTCACAGCTGGGGGCTGGATGACAGCGGCAACGACGCCCGGGCACGGCCCGCTCTCCGGCGTGCGCGTGGTCGAGCTGGCCGGGATCGGCCCCGGCCCCTTCGCGGCCATGCTCCTCGCCGACCTCGGCGCCGACGTCGTCCGCGTCGACCGGCCCGGCGGCCCCGGACTCGGCGTCGCCCCCGAGCACGACATCACCAACCGCAACAAGCGCTCGGTCCTCGTCGACCTGAAGGGCCCTGAGGGCCCCGCGCGCGTCCTCGACCTGGTCGAACGCGCCGACATCCTCATCGAGGGCAACCGCCCCGGCGTCACCGAGCGCCTCGGCGTCGGCCCCGATGCCTGCCACGCCCGCAACCCCAAGCTCGTCTACGGCCGCATGACCGGCTGGGGCCAGGACGGCCCCCTCGCCCAGCGCGCCGGCCACGACATCGCCTACATCGCGCTGACCGGCACCCTCGGCATGATCGGCAGCCCCGGGGAGCCCCCGCCCGCCCCCGCCAACCTGCTCGGCGACTACGCGGGCGGGGCGCTCTACCTCGTCGTCGGTGTCCTCGCCGCGCTGCACCACGCGCGCGTGACGGGCACCGGCCAGGTCGTCGACGCGGCCATCGTCGACGGCACCGCCCACCTCTCCGCGATGATCCACGGCATGCTCGCCGCCGGTGGCTGGCAGGACCGCCGCGCCGCCAACCTGCTCGACGGCGGCTGCCCGTACTACGGCACCTACGAGACCGCCGACGGCAAGCACATGGCGGTCGGCGCCCTGGAGCCGCGGTTCTACGACGAGTTCACGCGCCTCCTCGGCCTCACGGACTTCTCCGACGCCCGCCGGGACTGGACCCGTTGGGGCGAGCTGCGCGAGGCGGTCGCGGCCCGCTTCCGGAGCCGTACGAGAGACGAGTGGACCGTCGTCTTCGACGGCACGGACGCGTGCGTGGCGCCCGTGCTGTCGCTGCGCGAGGCACCGAATCATCCGCATCTCGCCGCGCGCGGGACCTTCACCGAGCACGGCGGGATCACCCAGCCCGCCCCCGCGCCCCGGTTCTCCCGAACGCCCACCTCGGTGCGCGGCGGGCCCGCCCTGCCGGGCGCCGACACCTCGGACGTGGCCCGTGACTGGGACGTCCCCCGACTTGCCGACGTCGTTGAGGACTCGGGTCGGGGAACACCTCGACGCGTCCTCGGAAACCCTCAGTGAAAGGCTTGGCAGTGAGCACCGAAGCGTATGTCTACGACGCGATCCGCACCCCGCGCGGGCGCGGCAAGGCGAACGGATCCCTGCACGGCACGAAGCCCATCGACCTGGTCGTCGGACTGATCCACGAGATCCGCGGCCGCTTCCCGGACCTGGACCCGGCCGCGATCGACGACATCGTGCTCGGTGTCGTCGGCCCGGTCGGCGACCAGGGCTCCGACATCGCCCGGATCGCCGCCGTGGCCGCCGGACTCCCGGACACGGTGGCGGGAGTGCAGGAGAACCGCTTCTGTGCCTCGGGTCTGGAGGCCGTCAACATGGCCGCCGCCAAGGTGCGTTCGGGCTGGGAGGACCTCGTCCTCGCCGGTGGCGTCGAGTCGATGTCCCGAGTGCCGATGGCCTCGGACGGCGGCGCCTGGTTCAACGACCCGATGACGAACCTCGCCGTCAACTTCGTGCCGCAGGGCATCAGCGCCGACCTGATCGCCACGATCGAGGGATTCTCGCGGCGCGATGTGGACGAGTACGCGGCCCTCTCGCAGGAGCGCGCGGCCACCGCCTGGAAGGAGGGCCGCTTCGAGCGGTCCGTCGTCCCGGTCAGGGACCGCAGCGGACTCGTCGTCCTCGACCACGACGAGCACCTGCGCCCCGGCACCACCGCCGACTCCCTCGCCCGGCTCAAGCCGTCCTTCGCGGACATCGGCGAACTCGGCGGCTTCGACGCCGTGGCCCTGCAGAAGTACCACTGGGTCGAGAAGATCGACCACGTCCACCACGCGGGCAACTCCTCCGGCATCGTCGACGGCGCCTCCCTCGTCGCCATCGGGTCCAAGGAGGTCGGCGAGCGCTACGGCCTCACCCCGCGCGCGCGGATCGTCTCCGCCGCCGTCTCCGGCTCCGAGCCGACCATCATGCTCACCGGGCCCGCCCCGGCCACCCGCAAGGCCCTCGCCAAGGCCGGCCTGAGCATCGACGACATCGACCTCGTCGAGATCAACGAGGCCTTCGCCGCGGTCGTCCTGCGCTTCGTGCGGGACATGGACCTGTCCCTGGACAAGGTCAACGTCAACGGCGGCGCCATCGCCCTCGGCCACCCGCTCGGCGCCACCGGCGCGATCATCCTCGGCACCCTCATCGACGAACTGGAGCGCCAGGACAAGCGCTACGGCCTCGCCACGCTGTGCGTCGGCGGCGGCATGGGCATCGCCACGATCGTCGAGCGCATCTGAGGACCCGGCGGCCGGCAGCGACGTCTGCGGCCACCTGAGGCTTCCGCGGCGACCAGAGACTTCTACGGAGAACCCCCTCATGACCGAGAGCACCACCATCCGCTGGGAACAGGACGACACCGGCGTCGTCACCCTCGTCCTCGACGACCCGAACCAGTCCGCGAACACCATGAACGCGGCCTTCCGCGACTCCCTCGCCGCGATCGCCGATCGCCTCGAAGCCGAGCAGGAGTCCATCCGGGGCATCATCTTCACGTCCGCCAAGAAGACCTTCTTCGCGGGCGGTGACCTGCGCGACCTGATCCGCGTCACTCCGGACACCGCGCAGGAGTTGCTCGACGGCGGCCTCGCCATCAAGCGAAACCTGCGCCGCATCGAGACCCTCGGCAAGCCGGTCGTCGCCGCACTCAACGGCGCGGCCCTGGGTGGCGGTTACGAACTCGCCCTCGCCTGCCACCACCGCATCGCCCTGGACGCCCCCGGCTCGAAGATCGGCTGCCCTGAGGTCACCCTCGGCCTGCTCCCCGGAGGCGGCGGAGTCGTCCGCACGGTACGGCTGCTGGGCATCACCGACGCGCTGCTGAAGGTGCTGCTCCAGGGCACCCAGTACAGCCCCCAGCGCGCGCTGGACAACGGCCTCGTCCACGAAGTGGCCGCCACCCCGGACGAGTTGATCGCCAAGGCCCGCGCCTTCATCGACGCCAACCCGCAGTCGCAGCAGCCCTGGGACAAGCCCGGCTACCGCATCCCGGGCGGCACCCCGGCCAACCCGAAGTTCGCGGCCAACCTGCCCGCCTTCCCCGCCAGCCTGCGCAAGCAGACCAACGGCGCCCCCTACCCGGCCCCGCGCAACATCCTCGCCGCCGCCGTCGAGGGCGCCCAGGTCGACTTCGAGACCGCCCAGCTCATCGAGGCCCGCTACTTCGTGGAGCTGGCCGCCGGCCAGACCTCGAAGAACATGATCCAGGCGTTCTTCTTCGACCTCCAGGCCGTCAACTCCGGCGCCAACCGCCCCAAGGGCATCGAGTCCCGCCCGGTCCGCAAGGTCGCCGTCCTCGGCGCCGGGATGATGGGCGCCGGCATCGCCTACTCCTGCGCCCGCGCGGGCATCGACGTCGTCCTGAAGGACGTCACGGACGAGGCGGCGGCCAAGGGCAAGGCCTACTCCGAGAAGCTCTGCGCCAAGGCCGTCTCCCGAGGTCGTACGACCCAGGAGAAGGCGGACGCGCTGCTCGCCCGTATCACCGCCACCGCCGACCCGCAGCGACTCGCGGGCTGCGACGCGGTGATCGAGGCCGTCTTCGAGGACACCTCCCTCAAGCACAAGGTGTTCCAGGAGATCCAGCACATCGTCGAGCCCGACGCGCTGCTCTGCTCCAACACCTCCACCCTGCCCATCACCGTCCTCGCCGAAGGGGTCGAGCGCCAGGCCGACTTCATCGGGCTGCACTTCTTCTCGCCGGTCGACAAGATGCCCCTCGTCGAGATCATCAAGGGCGAGCGCACCGGCGACGAGGCCCTCGCGCGCGCCTTCGACCTGGTCCGGCAGATCAAGAAGACCCCGATCGTCGTCAACGACTCGCGCGGCTTCTTCACCTCACGCGTGATCGGGCAGTTCATCAACGAGGGCGTCGCGATGGTCGGCGAGGGCATCGAGCCCGCGTCGATCGAGCAGGCCGCCGCGCAGGCGGGCTACCCGGCCAAGGTCCTGTCCCTGATGGACGAGTTGACGCTCACGCTCCCGCGCAAGATCCGCAACGAGTCGAAGCGTGCCGTCGAGGAGGCGGGCGGCACCTGGCCCGCGCACCCGGCCGAGGCCGTCATCGACCGCATGGTCGACGAGTTCGGCCGCACCGGGCGCAGCGGCGGCGCGGGCTTCTACGACTACGGCGACGACGGCAGGCGCGCCGGACTGTGGCCGGGCCTGCGCGAGCACTTCACCCGCGAGGGCGCCGAGATCCCCTTCGAGGACATGCAGGAACGCATGCTGTTCTCCGAGGCGCTCGACACGGTCAAGCTCCTTGAGGAGGGCGTCCTGACGTCCGTCGCGGACGCCAACATCGGTTCCATCTTCGGGATCGGCTTCCCGGGGTGGACCGGTGGTGTCCTCCAGTACATCAACGGCTACGACGCCTACGCCGGGGAGGAAGCCGGCCTGCCCGGCTTCGTGGCACGCGCGCGTGCGCTCGCCGAGCGCTACGGGGAGCGGTTCGCGCCGCCCGCGCTGCTCGTGGAGAAGGCCGAGAAGGGCGAGCGGTTCAGCGACGCGCGCTGACGTGTCGACGTATCGCTGAGCGACACGCTGCACTTGCCCTCGCGGGGACGGGACCCCGACGCTGACCGGCGAACCGGTCAGCGGTCCCGTCCCCCGAGGAGCCCCCATGGACCTTCCCGCCCTCGCCCTCCTCGACATCCTGCGCGGCGAGGGCGTGGACCGGATCTTCGGCAACCCCGGCACCACCGAACTCCCCTTCCTCGCCGCCCTGTCGGAGACCGAGGACGCCCCCGAGTACGTCCTCGGCGTCCACGAGGGCGCCGTCGTCTCCATGGCCGACGGCTACGCGCGCGGCACCGGCCGCCCCGCCTTCGTCGGCCTGCACATCGCCGCCGGACTCGCCAACGGCCTCAGCGGCCTGCTCAACGCCCGCCGTTCGCGCACCCCGCTCGTCGTCACGGCCGGCCGGCAGGACCGCCGCCACCTCCAGCAGGACCCCATGCTCTCCGGCGACCTCCTCGGCCTCGCCCGGCCCGCGGCGAAGGCGACGTACGACATCCAGCACGCCCGAGACCTGCCCCTCGCCCTGCGCCGCGCCTTCGCGCAGGCCCAACGTCCGCCCGCCGGACCGGTGTTCCTCTCCCTCCCCATGGACCTGCTGACCGAGGACACCGAGGTCGAGGTCCCCGCCCGCACCGCCCCGGCCGGGGCCCGCCGCCGGACTCGACCGGGCCTCGACCCTGCTCTACGTGGTCGACGAGGGCAGCGGCTTCCTCACCGGGCAGACCCTCAACGTGTCAGGAGGATCCGCCTACTTGTGGGGCGCCGAGCCACTGCTGAAGCTCCTCCCGCAGCGACCGCTGAAAGGCCGTCAGCAGGGCCTGCACCACGAGGGGTTGCATGTGCGCGGACAGCGACTTCACGTCCTGCGCGGCACGTTGGGACACCTCCTCGCGGAACACCTGCGACAGCTCGTGGGCCGCCGCGCGGGAATGCTCGATCAGTACGGTGCGCGCCGCGAGGATCGCCTCCTGCGACAGCGGCACGTCGAGCAACCGCACCCCGAGCCGCAGCAGACCGCAGTCGACGCGATACGCGGCACCGTCGACCCGGACCACGTCCATCGCGACGAGCCGCTCCACGTCCTCCTCGGTCAGATCCCGCCCGGCCCGCCGCTCCAGCTCCCGCCGGTCCAGGGTCTCCGTGCCGTCCGGCGCCCACGACGCCACCACAGCCCGATGGATCGCCAGGTCATGTGGGCTGAGGTCCGGCGGCAACTGCCCCACATACCGCTCGATCGCCGCCAGCGTCATGCCCTGGTGCTGCAACTCCTCGATCAGCGCGAGCCGCGCCAGATGCTCCTGCCCGTAGTGCCCGACCCGCCGGGCCCCGATCACCGGCGGCGGCAGCAACCCCTTGGTGGCGTAGAACCGGACCGTGCGGACCGTGGTGCCGGCCCGCGCGGCCAGTTCGTCGATCGTGAGCGTCGGCTCCCCGGTGTCGGTCGTCATGCGCAGCAGTATCGCTGTCTCACCAACGCTGTGAAACCACCGCAGGCCGTTGTCGGCACCAGGGCCGTTGTCAGTGGTGCCGTCTACGGTGGATGGCATGGGGGAGATCAACTATGTCCGGGGTGACGCGACCGTTCCGTCGGTCAAGGGCGTCAAGGTGATCGCGCATGTCTGCAACGACATCGGGGGCTGGGGAAAGGGCTTCGTGCTGGCCCTGTCGCGCCGCTGGCCGGAGCCGGAGAAGGAGTACCGGGCCTGGCACCGCGCCCGCGCGGCCAACGACTTCGGGCTGGGCGCCGTCCAGTTCGTAAAGGTCGAGCGCTACGTCTGGGTGGCCAACATGATCGGCCAGCGGGGGACACGCACCGGCAGCAAGGGCGTCCCCGTGCGCTACGAGGCCATCGACACGGCCCTGGGCCTGCTGGCCGACCGCGCGGCGGAACTCGGCGCGTCCGTGCACATGCCCCGCATCGGCTGCGGCCTCGCGGGCGGCAAATGGTCACGGGTCGAACCACTCGTCACCGAGCGGCTGATACGGCAGGGGATCGCGGTGACGGTGTACGACCACGAGGACTGAGCACATCCGATCCCCGATCCAACTTGCCCCGCACTGAAAGGAGTTGCAGAATCTTGCGCAACCAGAAAGAAGGCCGCGATCATGAGCCGTGACATCGACGTCCTCGTCCTGGGCGGCGCGGGAGTGGACACCATCGTCCACGTCCCCGAACTGCCGCTCCCGTACGCCGACAGCTACATGGTCGACCCCGGCATCACCACCCGCGCGGGCCAGACCGGTGACTTCGTGGCCCTCGGGCTGAGCGCGCTCGGCCTGCGCACCCGCCACCTCGACCTGCTCTGCGCCGACCCCGAGGGCGACCTGGTCCGCGCGTTCCACCGCGACCACGGCATCCCGCTCACCGAAGTCCCCGGGCCTGCCGGCACCAAGCGCGCGGTCAACCTCGTGGGCCCCGACGGCCGCCGCCTCTCCCTCTACGACTCGACCCGCGCCCACCCCGACGACCGCCTGCCGGAACCCACGGTCCGCGCCCTCGCCGAGGCGAGCCGCCACGCCCACGTCTCCATCACCCAGCCCTGCGCCCACGCGCTGCCCATCCTGCGCGAGGCCGGCGTGACGATCTCGACGGACCTGCACAACTGGGACGGCAAGAACGGGTACCAGGAGGAGTTCGCCCTCGCGGCGGACATCGTCTTCCTGTCCACCACCGCGCTGACCGGCGACCCCGCGCGCACCATGCGCGCCATCGCCGAGCACGGCCGCGCCGAACTGGTCGTCGCCACGGCCGGAGCGCAGGGTGCATACCTGCTGGCCGACGACGAGGTGACCCACATCCCACCGGTCACCCCACCGTCCCCAATGATCGACTCGAACGGCGCGGGAGACGCCTTCGCCGCGGCCTTCCTCTACGGCTGGCTCAACCGGGAGACACCACAACGCGCCGCCCTGTACGGCACGATCGCGGGCGCCCACGCCTGCACGGTGCCTTCGACGGAGGCGGAGGCGATAACCCGCGGCGACCTCCTGACGCGGGCAGGCGCAGCGCCCCTTTAGGGGCGCGGGGAACTGCGCGACCAGCCACAACCGGCCCGCAGCCCCCATCCCACCGAACCCGGCAGACGCCTAGTGCACGTCGTTCGTAGCCTCGATCTTCTTCCACGACTTCGGCTGCACCGGAGCCACAGCCGCCTTCGCGATGGAAGCGGTCCGCGCGGCAGGCGCCGCCGGCTTCGTCGGCTGGAACAGCCACGTGTCGAAGAGCGCCGACAACGACTTCCCCGACACCTGCTCGGCGTAGGCCTGGAAGTCCTGGACGGACGCGTTGCCGTACGCGTGCTCCTTCGGCCACCCCTTCAGAATGGCGAAGAACGCGTCGTCGCCGACCTCGTTGCGCAACGCCTGGATAGCCAGCGCACCCCGGTCGTAGACGGGAAGCTCGAACTGGTTGTCGGGACCCGGGTCACCGGGCGCGATCGTCCAGAACGCGTCGTCGGCCGGATGCAAGGCGTACACATAGTCGGCGAGCTGCTGCGTCGTCCCCTCACCCTCGTGCTCGGACCACAGCCACTGCGCGTACCGGGCGAACCCCTCGTTGATCCAGATGTCCTTCCAGCCCTTCAGCGACACGTCGTCGCCGTACCACTGGTGGGCCAACTCGTGGACGACGACAGAGGTGTTGGCGCCGTTCGCGAACTGCTTCTGGCTGTAGTAGACGCGGGTCTGCGTCTCCAGCGCGTACCCGGTGGTCGTGTTCGGCACATACCCGCCGGCCGAACTGAACGGGTACGGACCGAAGTAGCCACTCAGCCAGTCGACGATCTCCCCGGTGCGCTCGACGCTCGCCCGTGCGGACCCGTCGTTGTCGCCGAGGTCCTTGCTGTAGGCGTTGATGACCGGGACCCCGCCCTCCGAGGTGCTGGTCGTGATGTCGAACCTGCCGACGGCGAGCGTGGCCAGATAGGTGGCCTGCGGCTTGTTCTCCCGCCAGTTGTAGCGGGTCCAGCCCAGCTGTGAACTCGTCGACTGGAGCGTGCCGTTGGAGATGACCTGGGTGCCGTTCGGCACCGCGACCGACACGTCGTAGGTCGCCTTGTCGCTCGGGTGGTCATTGCTGGGGAACCACCACCACGCCGACTCGGGCTCGTCCGCCGCGACCGCGCCGTCCGGGGTGCGGTGCCAGGTGTTGAAGCCGTAGGCGCTCTTAGTGGACGGCACCCCGCTGTAGCGGACGACGACCGTGATGGGTGTGCCCGTCGGCAACGGGGTCTTCGGGGTGATCTCCAGCTCGTGCTGGCCGGAGGTCGCGAAGGTCGCCTTCACGCCGTTGACCCGCACCTCGCTCACGTCGAGGAGGAAGTCCAGATTGAACCGCGAGAGATCCTGCGTGGTCTTGGCGAGGATGGTCGCCGTACCCGCCAACTCGTCGGTGGCGGGCTGGTATTGAAGCCTGAGGTCGTAGTGCGAGACGTCGTAGCCGCCATTGCCGTAGGCCGGGTAGTAGGGGTCGCCGATACCCGGAGCGCCGGGGGAGTAGCTTGCCGCCGAGGCCGGGATCGCCAGCAGCAGGGAGGCCGCCGCGAGCGCTCCCGGCGCGATGATTCTGCGGTGCACGAGAACTCCAAGTCGTAGGGCTCCGCGGGAAGCCGAAGAGCCGTGGGGGTCCACGAAGGTCTGAAGAGCCGACGAACCGAGGAGCCGTGGGTTCACCCGGTCCTCAGTCTGTTCAAAGGCTATTCAGTCCCTGTGCTCCCATGCCTGTCCACGGCACCTCCTGTCACACGATCGCCATTCGGCCGACATGACTCCGAGTGCCTCTTCCAGCACGGGAGTTGACCGATGTACCGTCCGCGCATGCCGAAACGCACGCGCTTCACGATCTGGAGATCGCTCGCGACGGCGGCGACCGCCGCCCTCCTGGCCACTTTCCTCACCCCGGCAGTGGCCCAGAGCGCTCCGCAGGAAAGCCAACCCGTCTACTCCTACGCGAACGCGGTCCGCGAGGCCGTCTGGGTGGACACCGGACTCGACGGCGACGGTGACGGGAAGCCGGACAGGGTCGCCGTCGACATCGTCCGGCCGAGCGAACCCGCCCGCGAGGGCCGCAAAGTCCCCGTCATCATGGACGCCAGCCCCTACTACTCCTGCTGCGGACGCGGCAACGAGGGCCAGCTGAAGACCTACGACACGAGCGGCAACGTTGTCCAGATGCCGCTGTTCTACGACAACTACTTCGTGCCCCGCGGTTACGCCTTCGTCGGCGTCGACCTCGCCGGCACCAACCGCTCCGACGGCTGCGTCGACGTCGGCGGCCGCTCCGACATCCAGTCCGCGAAGGCCGTCGTCGACTGGCTGAACGGACGCGCGAAGGCGTACACGACACGCACCGGAACCGTTCGTACCCAAGCGAGCTGGACCAACGGCAAGACCGGAATGATCGGCAAGAGCTGGGACGGCACCATCGCCAACGGCGTCGCCGCCACCGGCGTCAAGGGCCTGAAGACGATCGTCCCGATCAGCGCCATCTCCTCCTGGTACGACTACTACTTCGCCAAGGGCGCCCCGCTCTACGACTCCGGCCCCGACTGGCTCTCCGGCTACGTCGACAGCCCCGACGCGCAGGCCAAGTGCGCCGCCGTCCAGCAGAAGATCGTCGACGGGGCCCCGCGCACCGGCGACTGGACGCCGTTCTGGACCGAGCGCGACTATGTGAAGGACGCGAGCAAGGTCAGGGCCAGCGTCTTCCTCGTGCACGGGCTGCAGGACCTCAACGTCCGCACCAAGAACTTCGGCCAGTGGTGGGACGCGCTCGCCAAGAACGGCGTGGAGCGCAAGATCTGGCTCTCCCAGACCGGCCATGTCGACCCCTTCGACTACCGGCGCGACGCCTGGGTCGACACCCTGCACCGCTGGTTCGACCACGAACTCCTCGGCTACGACAACGGAATCGACCGCCGGCCGATGGCCGACGTCGAACGCCACCCCGACCAGTGGGCGACGTCGAAGGTCTGGCCGCCGAGCGGTACCGCGACCACGACCCTCCACCCGGCGCAGGGCAGCCAGGCGGGCGTCGGCACACTCGGCCTCGGCAAGGGCGCCGGGACCGAGAAGTTCACCGACAACCCGCAGGAGAGTGAGACGGATTGGGCCGCAGCGATCGACAAGTCGACGGCGGACAAGGCCGGTTTCGTCACCGGACCGCTCAAGAAGGACTTGCGCCTGTCGGGTTCCTCGAAGGTGACGATCACGGCGACATCCACCACCGCCACGGCCCATCTCTCCGCCGTACTGGTGGACTTGGGCCCCGACACCATCCGCGACTACGCGGACTCGGCCGAGGGCATCACGACACTCACCAACCGCACCTGCTGGGGCGAGAGCACGGCCGGTGACAGTGCCTGCTTCCTCGCAACCCAGGCCAAGACCACGGCAGTCGACTACAACGTCTTCAGCCGCGGCTGGGCCGACCTCGGCAACTACGCCTCCGCCACGAAGGGCGTACCGCTCACCCCCGGCAAGGCGTACACCATCACCCTCGACCTGGCGGCGACCGACCACGTCGTCCCGGCCGGCCACCGTCTCGCCCTGATCGTCGCGGGCACGGACAAGGACCTCATCGACCCTCCGTCCACCACCCCGACCCTCTCCCTCACCCTGTCCCGCACCTCGGCCCAACTCCCCCTCGTCGGCGGCGCGTCGGCCTTCACGAAGGCCACGGCGGGAGCCGGCTCCAAGGCCCCCACGGCCACGACCCTCGACGGCGTACGGACACCGCGTCCGGCCGCCCAGCGGGTACCGGGCAACTGATCACCGACCCGGAGCGGGGCGGCGGCGCGAGCGCTCTCCGCCGCCCCCCTCCGGACACGCGGCCCGCAGGTCTCGCCGGGCGCCCCCTCCGGGCACGCGGCCTGCGGGTCTCGCCGGGCGCTCCCTCCGGGCACACCCGCCACAGATCTCGCTGCGCGTCCGCCTCGGACACGCCGGCCGCACACTTCGCTCCACGTCCGTGCCGGGCGCGTCGGCCGCACACTTCGCTCCACGTCCCTGTCGGGCAAGCCGGCCGCACACTTCGGTCGGCGCTCGCTCGGGCACACCGGTCGCGGACTATCCTGCGCGCTCGCTCGGGGCGCGCCGGTCGCGGGTCTCGCTGCGCGTCCGTGTCGGGCGCACCGGCCGGACGCCTGGCTCCGCGTCCGTGTCGGGCAAGTCGGCCGCACGCTTTGTTCGGCGCCCGCCTGGGGACGTCGGTTGCGGGTCTCGCGTGGTGGCTGTGTCGGGCGTACCGGCCGGACGCGTGGCTCCGCGTCCGTGTCGGGCAAGCCGGCCGCACGCCTCGCTCGGCGCCCGCCTGGACACGCCGGCCGCACACTTCGCTCCGCGTCCGTGCCGGGCGCACCGGCCGCGCACCTGGCTCCGCGTCCGCGTCGTCCATGCAGGCGGCCGAATGCCCAGACGCTCAGCCCAACCGCAGCCGCGCCAGCCCCGCGGCCTCCTCCGCGCACCCCCAGGCGACCGTGATCCCCGCCCCGCCGTGACCGTAGTTGTGCACCAACACCCGGCCGCCGCGCAGCACTTGACGCTCCAGGCGTACCGCGGGCCGCGTCGGTCGCAGTCCCACCCGGTGTTCCAGGACACGGGCGTCAGCGATCTCCGGCCGGATCGTCGCGCACCGCGCGATGATCGCCTCGGCGGTCGCGGGGTCCGGCGTCATCGACCAGGCGCCGTCCTCGGCCGTGCCGCCCAGGATCAGGCCGCCGGGCTGCGGGAAGAAGTACGTGGACGTGTCGGCCGCGTGGTCGACGGACGTGAACCAGGTCGTGATCCCCGGGTTCTCCACCACGACGAGCTGACCGCGCACCGGCCGCATCGAACGATCGGGCACCAGGTCAAGGGAGTCCAGGCCCGTGCAGTTGACCACGACGGGTGCCGGCACCTCGGTGAGGTCCGTCACCGACGCCTCCTCGACCGTCCCGCCCGCCCGCAGGAACCGTTCCCGCAGCCACGGCAGATGGACCGACATGTCGATCAGCGGCAGCCGTGCCCACAGCCCACCTCCCGCGTACTCCTCGGCCCGCGCCTCGCGCAGCCCCGGCACCCGGCGCGCCCACGGCCCCAGCTCGTCCAGCCGCGTCCCGCCCTGTACACCCTCGACCATGCGTACGCCCGTCTCCGCTGGCCGCGCCGCCAACTCCTCGTACACGCCCAGCGATCGGAGCGCCCACTCACCGACGAGCGCCTCCGGCTCGATCCGGTACGGCCACCACAGCGCGCCCGCGACCGCCGAGGTCGTCAGCTCGACCGTCTCGCGCGTCCACACCCGGACCCGGGCACCGCTCTCGGCCAGGACGACGGCCGTCGTCAGCCCGATGACGCCCCCGCCGACCACGATCACTTCGCCACTCACACCGCTCTCCATGCGCGGACCGTAGCGGAATACCCCATGCCGTGCTCACACCGGCATCTCGCTGGGGATACTCACAGCATGTCTGCCGAACACGCGATGTCCGCCGCGTACGCGGCCTTCGGCCTGGCACCGGCGATGCGCGCCGGTGAAGTCCTCGCGGACGGCGGCTACCAGGTACACCGCGACTTCGTCGACTTCCTCGTCGACGGCCGCCCGCTGCTCTTCCGGCTCGCCGACCTGGACGCCGTCTCCCCGCTCGCCTCCGACGTCCCGCCCGCGATCTTCACCGCCCAGGTCCGCAGCCTCCTCCTGGAGACCGACCCACCCCTGGAGGGCGGACGCCACATCATCTACGGCTGCCCCGAGTGCGCGGACCTGGCCTGCGGCGCCGTCACCGCCGTCATCGAACGGGACGGCACCGACTACATCTGGCGCGACTTCGCGTGGCAGACCGACGAACACCCCGACCTGGAGCGCAACGGCTACCACGGCATAGGACCCTTCCGCTTCGCCGGCACCGAATACCGCGCCGCCCTCGACGCCCTCATCGACGGCACCGACCCCCCGGCCGCCAAGCGCCGCGTCCTCCTCATCGGCGCCCGCGTCGCCGTCCTCAACAAACTCGCCGCCGCCCTCCGCGCCATCGGCATCGGCGCCGAGATCACCGGCGACGCGACCCACGTCCCCGCCGACGAACTCCGCGGCTACGGCGCCGTAGCCTTCGGCCGTGCCGTCACCCAGGACGAGCGCGCCGCCGTACGGACCGCCTTCGACCGCGCAGGAGTCGACGTGGCCTACGTCGACGGACTCGCCCCCATCGTCCCGCTCCTCGTCGCCCAGATCGAACACGCCCTGGACCGACGCCCGTTGGAGCAGCACCGGCTGACCGGGCTCGTCGCCGCCGACGGCGAGGCGGGCGTCGAGGTCACCTCCCCGTGCCGGGTACGCGTCACCGCGTACCGGCTCGACCGCCTCTACCGCAGCCACACCCAGGACGTCTTCGACGGCGTCCTGGAACCCGGCCGCCACCGCATCGCCCTCGACGCGAAAGCCGTGAAGGGCGAGTCCTTCGTCGTGGCCCGGACCACGGGGAGCGTGCTGGTGGAGCCGATGGCGCGCTGAAAACCGCGGCGCGAGCGGGCAAACGGACCGATTAGGATCGGCGGTCTGATGACTGCCACTCTCGTCGCCAAGAATCTCGCCGCCGGACACGGCGACCGCGCCCTCTTCTCCGGGCTCGACCTCGTCGTCGCCCCCGGCGATGTGATCGGCCTCGTCGGTGCCAACGGCGCCGGCAAGTCCACCCTCCTGCGGATGCTCGCCGGTCTCCTCGCACCGGAGGAGGGCGAGCTGCGCCTCTCCCCGCCGGCCGCGACCGTAGGGCATCTCCCGCAGGAACCGGACCGGCGCCCGGGCGAGAGCGTGCGCGAGTTCCTGGCCCGCCGCACCGGCGTCGCCGAGGCCCAGCGCACGATGGACGAGGCCACCCAGGCACTGGTCGACGGCGCACCCGGCGCCGACGACGCCTACTCCGCGAGCCTGGAGCGCTGGCTCGACCTCGGCGGCGCCGACCTCGACGAACGAGCCGAGGAGATCGCCGACACCCTCGGCCTCACCATCGACCTCGACCAGCCGATGACGTCCCTGTCCGGCGGCCAGGCCGCCCGCGCGGGCCTCGCCTCCCTCCTCCTCTCCCGCTACGACGTCTTCCTCCTCGACGAGCCCACCAACGACCTGGACCTCGACGGCCTGGAACGCCTCGAACGCTTCGTCTCCGGCCTCCGCGCCGGCACCGTCGTCGTCTCGCACGACCGCGAGTTCCTCACCCGCACCGTCACCAAGGTCCTCGAACTCGACCTGGCCCAGAACCAGATCAACCTCTACGGCGGCGGCTACGAGGCCTACCTGGAGGAGCGGGAGGTGGCCCGCCGGCACGCCCGCGACGACTTCGACGAGTACGCCGACAAGCGCTCGGCGCTCCAGGACCGGGCGCAGATGCAGCGCGGCTGGATGGACAAGGGTGTCAAGAACGCCCGCCGCAAGGCGAACAACGACAACGACAAGATCGGCCGCAAGTTCCGCAGCGAGGCCAGCGAGAAGCAGGCCGCGAAGGCCCGGCAGACCCAGCGCATGATCGAACGCCTCGACGTCGTGGAGGAGCCCCGCAAGGAGTGGGAGCTGCGCATGGAGATCGCCTCCGCGCCCCGCTCCGGCGCGGTCGTCGCGGCCCTGCGGGACGCCGAGGTACGTCGCGGCGACTTCACCTTCGGCCCCGTGTCCCTCCAGATCGACTGGGCGGACCGGGTCGCGGTGACCGGTGCGAACGGCGCGGGCAAGTCGACGCTCCTCGGCGCGCTGCTCGGCCGTATCCCCTTGGACTCGGGGCAGGCTTCGCTGGGCTCGGGCGTCCTGGTCGGCGAGGTCGACCAGGCCCGCCGGCTGTTCCACGGCACGGAGTCGCTGCTCGACGCGTTCTGCGCGGCTGTCCCGGAGACGGAGCCGGCCGAAGTCCGCACGCTGCTCGCCAAGTTCGGCCTCAAGGCGAACCATGTGATGCGGCCGGCCGGGACGCTGTCGCCGGGCGAGCGCACGCGGTCGGCCCTGGCGCTGCTCCAGGGCCGGGGTGTCAACCTCCTGGTTCTGGACGAGCCGACGAACCACCTGGACCTGCCGGCCATCGAGCAGTTGGAGTCGGCGCTCGATGCCTACGAGGGCACGCTGCTGTTGGTCACGCACGACCGGCGGATGTTGGACGCGGTTCAGGTGACTCGGCGGTTGGAGGTGGCGGACGGGAAGGTGACTGAGCAGCGGTGAGGTGCTGAGAGTTCGTTCACTGCGGGTCCGTCGTGGCTGGTCGCGCAGTTCCCCGCGCCCCTTCAGGCCGCTGCCGTGCGGCCTCTTTCGCGGCCTGCTCCACCTTTTCCCGGTGCTCCGCCCACCAACTCGCGTCGCCCGGCGCCATGTTGTCGCCTGCTGCCCGCTGTCCCACCGATCCGTCGACGAGTTCCCGTACGACATCGGCGTGCCCTGCGTGCCGGGACGTCTCGTAGATCATGTGGGCGAGGGTGCGGTGCAGCGTCATCTCGCGCCCCGGTTCACCGGGCAGACGGCCGATCGCTTCGAGGGGTAGTGCCTCGATCGTCGTGTCCGAGTGCGCGCATATCCTCCGGTAGTCCCCGACGATCTGTTCCCGCGTCTCGTCCGGCGTCGCCCATAGATCCGCGTTCGGCTCGGCGTCTCCCGCGATCCACAACTCCGGCGCGTCGACCGGCCGTCCGAAGACCGTTCCGAAGTAGAACGCCTCGGCCCCGGCCAGATGCTTGACCAGCCCCAGCAGGTTGGTGCCGGTCGGCGTCATCGGCCGTCGGATGTCGTACTCCGAGAGCCCATCGAGCTTCCACAAGAGCGTGTCACGGCTGTCCTGCAGAATGACGCGGAGGTCGGCCTTGAAGTCCGGTGTGATCATGCGCCCAGTCTGTCGCAGAGCGCTGCGCGCTCTGCAGGGGCGCGGGGACTGCGCGACCAGCCCCCACCGGCCCGCAGCTCCCCACAACCTGACGGCCGCAGCCGTCAGCGCTTGCCCTTCTTACCCGGGTCCAGCAGCCCCGCCTTGCGCAGAGCATCGGCCATCGCACTGTTGGCCGGCGGAGCCGCCGGCCGCGCCCCGCCACCCTGACCACCTTGGCGCTGCTGTTGGCGTTGCTGGGGAGGACGCCCACCACGCTGCCGGCGCTCGCCACCCCCACCCTGCTGTCCCCGCTCCCCGCCGGAGGCCTGCGCCTCGTCCTCCAGCCGCAGCGTCAACGAGATCCGCTTCCGCGGAATGTCGACATCAAGCACCTTCACCTTGACGATCTCCCCCGGCTTCACCACGTCCCGCGGGTCCTTGACGAACGTCTTCGACAGGGCGGAGACGTGTGCAAGCCCGTCCTGGTGGACACCGACGTCGATGAACGCCCCGAACGCGGCGACGTTCGTGACGACCCCCTCAAGGACCATCCCGGGTGCGAGGTCGGAGATCTTCTCGACGCCGTCCTTGAACGTGGCCGTCTTGAACGCGGGCCGCGGGTCGCGCCCCGGCTTCTCCAGCTCCTTCAGGATGTCGGTCACGGTCGGCAGACCGAACTTCTCGTCGACGAACTCCGTCGGCTTCAGGGACCGCAGCACCGCCGTGTTGCCGATCAGCGAGGCGACCTCGCTGCCCGCCGTCTTCACCATCCGCCGTACGACCGGATACGCCTCGGGGTGCACGCTGGACGCGTCGAGCGGGTCGTCGCCGCCGCGGATGCGCAGGAAGCCCGCGCACTGCTCGTAGGCCTTCGGGCCGAGCCGTGCCACGTTCTTCAGCTGGGTGCGCGAGGTGAAGGGGCCGTTGGCGTCGCGGTGCGACACGATGTTCTCGGCGAGGCCGGAGGTGATGCCGGAGACGCGTGAAAGCAGCGGTGCGGAGGCCGTGTTGACGTCTACACCGACGCCGTTCACACAGTCCTCGACCACCGCGTCCAGCGAACGCGACAGCTTCACCTCGGACAGGTCGTGCTGGTACTGGCCGACACCGATCGACTTGGGGTCGATCTTCACCAACTCGGCGAGCGGGTCCTGGAGTCGGCGGGCGATGGAGACGGCGCCGCGCAACGACACGTCCATGTCGGGCAGTTCCTGCGAGGCGAACGCGGACGCCGAGTACACGGACGCGCCGGCCTCGGACACCATCACCTTGGTGAGTTTCAACTCCGGGTGCCTGGTGATGAGTTCACCGGCGAGCTTGTCGGTCTCACGCGATGCCGTGCCGTTGCCGATCGCGATCAGGTCGACCGAGTGCTGCGCGGACAGCCGGGCCAGCTTGGCGATGGCCTCGTCCCACTTGTTCGCCGGAACGTGCGGGTAGATGACGTCCGTGGCGACGACCTTGCCGGTCGCGTCGACGACGGCCACTTTCACGCCCGTACGGAAACCGGGGTCCAGACCCAGCGTCGCGCGCGTGCCGGCCGGGGCGGCGAGCAGCAGGTCGCGCAGGTTCGAGGCGAACACGTTGACCGCCTCGTCCTCGGCCGCCGTACGCAGCCGAAGCCGCAGGTCGATGCCGAGGTGCACCAGGATGCGGGTGCGCCAGGCCCAACGGACCGTGTCCTGCAGCCACTTGTCGCCGGGGCGGCCCCGGTCGAGGATCTGGAAGCGATGGGCGACCATCCCCTCGTAGGAAGAAGGCCCCTCGGTGGCCTCCTCGGGCTCCAGGACGAGATCGAGGACCTCCTCCTTCTCGCCGCGCAGCATCGCCAGGATGCGGTGCGAGGGCAGCGCGGTGAACGGCTCCGAGAAGTCGAAGTAGTCGGCGAACTTGGCGCCCGCCTCCTCCTTGCCGTCCCGCACCTTCGCGGCGAGGCGTCCGCGCACCCACATCCGCTCGCGCAGCTCGCCGATCAGGTCGGCGTCCTCCGAGAACCGCTCGGTGAGGATCGCCCGGGCGCCGTCCAGGGCGGCCTGCGGATCGGCGACACCCTTGTCGGCGTCGACGAACGCGGCGGCAGCGGCCAGCGGCTCCACGGACGGATCGCCCAACAGGCCCTCCGCGAGCGGCTCGAGCCCCGCCTCGCGTGCGATCTGCGCCTTGGTACGCCGCTTGGGCTTGAAGGGAAGGTAGATGTCCTCAAGGCGCGCTTTCGTCTCCGCCGCCCGGATCTGCGCCTCCAGCTCCTCGGTGAGCTTGCCCTGCTCGCGCACCGATTCGAGGATCGCGGCCCGCCGCTCCCCCAGCTCCCGCAGATACCGCAGCCGCTCCTCGAGCGTGCGCAGCTGCGCGTCGTCGAGCATCTCGGTCGCTTCCTTGCGGTAGCGGGCGATGAAGGGCACCGTCGAGCCGCCGTCGAGCAGCTCGACGGCGGCCTTCACCTGCCGCTCCCGTACGCCGAGCTCCTCGGCGATCCTGCCTTCGATGGACCCTACGAGGGGTGTCGTCACGCCCGTACCGCCTTCTCCACTGAGGTTGCGCGGCAATTGTGGCAGGTGACACTGACACTCGGGGATCAGGGCGCCGTCCCGGATTCGATTTTCCGTGATCTTCTGGACGGTGGGAGCGGAGTAGTACAGGCTGCGGGTATCGCCTGGTATGAGCAGGCAGCAGACAACTGACACCCCTTACAGCGAAGTTGAGGCTCATGCCCGCGACAGTCCCCCTTGCGCCCCCGTCCCCCGCCGTCGCCGAACTGGCGGCACAGCACGAACTGGGTGCGCTGCTCGCCACCTTCAAGCCCCAGCGCTTCGGGTGGTTCGTGAAGTCGTCGCTCTACGTGACGCTCGCGGTGCTGTTGTTCATGTTCGTGGTGCCGGCCGTGATCTTCTACTACGTGGCGCTCCGCCGCACCCCGGACTTCAACCCCAGACAGGCGGCCAAGCGGCTGCACCTGTTCGAGCACGGCGTGATCGCCGACCAGGAGACGGGCGTGGGCACGGTCGCCGTACGGTGGGACCGGATCAGGCTCTACGAGGAGCAGGTACAGAAGATCATCAACGGCATACCGGGGCCGATCCAGTACACCTGCGTGGCGACGAGCCCCGGCGCGAGCGTGACGGTCACCAACTTCTACGAGAACCCCCGCACTTGGGCCCCGGCCATGCAGCGGGCGGTACTGCGGGCCCAGGGCGCCACCGCACAGCAGGCGTTCCTGGCCGGCGAGGTCCTGGACTTCGGCGAGTTCGACCTCTCCACCGCCGGCGTAGCGCACCGCAAGCAGCTGCTGCCCTGGACCCAGGTGGGACAGGTCAAGCTCGGCGGCGGAGCCGTCGCGGTGACGAAGGCCGGCGAATCCGCCTTCTGGGCCCGCTCCATGGCCAAGAGCGTCCCGAATCTTCAGGTGTTCCTGACCATGGTGGACAAGCACCGCAACTCCTGAACCCTCCTAGCTCTTGCCCAGCAGATTCGCCGGAAACGCCCCGGCGGCGAGCGCGCGCCGGGCGAAGCCGGTCGCCAGCTCGGTCAGCCGTGCGACTCCTCCGGCGCCCAGGCGCTCGTACGGTGCCCGGTCCAGGCGGTCGGTCTCCGTCTCGATCCCGGCGCGCAGCGCCACGCCCGCCTCGGTCAACTCGCCGTCCCCGTCGAGCAGTCCGCGCTCCCGCAGCCGTCCCGATGCGGCGTCCCACTCCTCCTGGCTCCAGCCGCGGGTGCCGAACACCCACTTCGGGGTCATGCCCTTGCCGGTCGCGGTGTGGGTCACCACCGCCTCCAGGCCGTCGAGTTCGGCGGACATCAGGACGGCCAGGTGACCGTCGCCGCGGTGCTCGCGCAGCAGGGTGGCGGCGTGGAAGTACGCGAGGTGCGGCTCCTCGGGGACCGGCAGATCGGCGTGCGCGGCGTACAGGGGACGTGCGGTACGCGAGCACGCCTCGGTGGCCCGCAGTGCCAGCCGCGCGGCCTCCGCCATCTCCTCCGACTCGACGACGTCGTCGTCCAGCAGCCGGCGCAGGGTCGCGTCGACGGCACGCGCGCGTGCCCGAAGGGCCCGCTCCGGGGAGACGGTCTCCCACACGGCGGGCACATACCGGGCCACGAGTTCGTACTTGTAGTTGTAGAAGGTCGCCGCCACCACGCCGGGCCCGACCCGTCCCAGCGCCGCCGCCCGCGCGGCGAAGTTGACGGCCCTGGAGTCCGTGACCCCGAGCTCCGCCAGTTCCCTCCCCAGGTCGGGCGAGAAGTAGAGCGTGGCGTGCAGGGAGTTGAGCGCGTTGTGGCAGCGGCGCCCGGCACGGGGGTCGACGGCGGCAGTAGTCATGACGGTCACGTTACCGACTGGTCGGTACGGTCTCCAGTGGTGGGCGTCGGATGGCGGGAAAGTACGTCACCGCGGCCGGCGTCTCCTCCGGTATCGACATGGGCCTGACTTTACGACGCGGGGTCCCCGCAGAAGGCGCCCGCGCATCTCGTCGAGAAGTTCCGGGCCGGAAGCCGCTTCATCCTGACGCGGTCCAGGTGAAGCGCGCCTCGCGGCGTTCCAGGAACGCGGTGACGCCCTCCGCGGTGTCGTCGCTGCCGCGTGCCTGCTCGGCCCAGTAACCGTCCCTGTCCGTACGCCCGTTGGCGAACTCCTTCGCCGCGGCCTGCGTCAGCCGGGAGCGGGTGGTCAGCACGCGGGTGAACTCGGCGACCCGCTTGGTGAGTTCGCCCTCGGGCAGCAGTTCGTCGAGGAATCCGGTGCGCAGCGCCCGGTCCGCGTCGATCAACTCGCCCGAGAAGAGGAGGTACTTGGCGGTTCCGGGACCCACCAGCGACACCAACCGCCGGGTGGAGGAGGCCGGATACACGATCCCGAGCTTCGCCGGAGTCACCCCGAACAGCGCCCCCTGCTCCGCGAACCGCAGATCGCAGGCCGCCGCCAACTGCGCCCCGCCGCCCACACAATGACCCCGGATCGCGGCCAGCGTCGGCTTCGGGAACGCCGCGAGTGCCTCCTCTGCGAGCACCGCGAGCCCCTGTGCCTCATCCGCCGAATCCCGCAGCGTGGAGATGTCGGCCCCGGCGCAGAACGTCCCGCCCTCACCGGTCAGCACCAGCGCCCGTACGGCGGGATCGGACGCCAGGGTGTCGAGCAGCGGCGGCAGCGCGCGCCACATGGCGGCAGTCATCGCGTTGCGCTTGCCGGGATGGTGGACGACGACGGTGGCGACCGAGTCGGCGACCTCGTGCAGCAGTCGGGGCTCCATGCGCCGGATGCTACGTACAACCGGAAGAGTTCGCGAAGTCGGCATGATCGGAACACGAGCGGTCCGACACGTGACCGTGCCGGGCGGAAGCGGTCGTAATACACCCGAAAACTGCTGACTTCTGTTCAGTCGTAGGGGACGGTGCGGGTCGTTGCCAACACTCATCAGGTGGTGACAATCGAGCGCAAGGGTGGCGACCGGACGATGGAGAACGATGGGCGTGGGGCAGGCCCCCGCCCAGAAGGCGGCGGCGGGGACGATCTCCCGGCCCCCGCTCCGCCGGGTCCGCTGCCGTACGAGGGAGTCTGGCGGTTCACCGCCTCCGCCGTCGACGCCTCCGTCCCGCAGGCGCGGCACGCTGTACGGGACCTGCTCCTCCGCCAGGGCGTGCCCCTGACGGACGACCTGCTGCAGGGGCTGCTGCTGATCGTCTCCGAGCTGGTCACCAACGGGGTCAAGCACGCGGCGCTGCTGTCGCCGATACTCGCGGTGGAGGTCGCCGTCGGCGCCGAGTGGGTGCGGGTGTCCGTCGAGGACAACCACCCCTACCGCCCGACCGCCCTGGTGGCCGACCACGACGAGACCGGTGGCCGGGGACTGCTCCTGGTGCGCGAGGTGACCCGGGAGGCGGGCGGCGTGTGCGACGTGGAGCACACGGCGAGCGGCGGCAAGGTGATCTGGGCCGCGCTGCCGCTCACCGCCGCGCGGGTGCCGTAGGCCGGCCGGTCACCAGCCCGCGGACGGGCCCGTCAGCTCGCGGACCGCCGGGCGGGCCGCGTCCAGGACCGTCATGAACCAGGACGAGAAGGTGTCCTTCGCGTGCCGCTCCGCCAGCTCGGCGGGGGTCACGAACGCGGTCGTGCCCACCTCTTCCGGGTCCGGCCGCAGCGGGGACTGCACCATGCCGACGAAGAGGTGGTTGTACTCCTGCTCCACCAGGCCCGAGGCCGGGTCCGGGTGGTTGTAGCGCACCGTGCCCGCCTCGGCGAGCAGCGAGGGCGACACCCCGAGCTCCTCGTACGTCCGCCGGGCCGCCGCCGCGAAGGGTGCCTCGCCCGGGTAGGGGTGACCGCAGCAGGTGTTGGACCAGACGCCGGGGGAGTGGTACTTGCCGAGCGCCCGCTGCTGGAGCAGCAGCCGGCCCTGCTCGTCGAAGAGGAAGACGGAGAAGGCGCGGTGCAGCCGCCCCGGTGGCTGGTGGGCGGAGAGCTTCTCCGCGGTGCCGATCGTCACGCCGTTCTCGTCGACCAGTTCGAGCAGGATCGCTTCGGCGGTGCCGTTCGACGAGGTGTGCGTCGCGGTGGCAGGTGTGATCGGCATACCCATCCTTCACATCGGTCTTCAGGGCCAAGTCTGCCGTACGAATCCGGCACTCCCGGCAGTTCATCGTGCCCGGCGCGGCGGCGGGGGAACCGTCCGGGGGTGGGGTCACGGGAGTGTGGACACGGGTGTACGCCGGACGGTTGCGTTCCGTCCGAACTGGTCGGTTTCCCTCAATTTCTGTCGGTTTCTGTCGGTGGTCAGTGGCAGAGCTTCGCCTCGTGCCGCGCGTGCCCGCCGGGCTCCAGCTGGAAGGTGCAGTGCTCCACGTCGAAGTGGTCGCCGAGGCAGCCCTGGAGTTCGTGGAGCATCTTCTCGTTGCCGATGGCGTTCAGGACGTCCGAGCCGACGACCACGTGTGCGGAGAGCACCGGCAGGCCCGAGGTGATCGTCCAGGCGTGCAGGTCGTGGATGTCCTCGACGCCGTCCAGGGCAAGGATGTGTGCCCGTACGTCCCGCATGTCGACGTCCTTGGGTGCCGACTCCAGCAGGACGTCGAGGGTCTCGCGCAGCAGCTTCAGCGTGCGCGGCACGATCATCAGGCCGATGGCGAGCGAGGCGATCGGGTCGGCCGCCTGCCAGCCCGTGGCCAGGATCACCACGGCCGAGACGATCACCGCGAGGGAGCCCAGCGCGTCGGCGGCCACCTCCAGGAACGCGCCCCGCACGTTCAGGCTCTCCTTCTGTCCGCGCGCCAGCAGCGTGAGGGAGATCATGTTCGCGACCAGGCCGATCAGACCGAACACGACGGTCGGTCCGCCCTCGGTGTCGGCGGGCACGACGAACCGCTGGATCGCCTCGTACAGGACGTAGCCGCCGACGCCGAGCAGCAGCAGGCAGTTGGCGAGCGCGGCGAGGATCTCCGCGCGGGCGTAGCCGAAGGTGCGGTTGCCGGCCGCCGGGCGGTTGGCGAAGTGGATGGCGAGCAGTGCCATGCCGAGCCCGAGTGCGTCCGTCGCCATGTGGGCCGCGTCCGCGATGAGCGCGAGGGAGTCCGCGAGCAGTCCGCCGACCGCCTCGACCACCATCACGGTGAGCGTGATCCCCAGCGCGACGCGCAGCCTGCCCCGGTACGCCGCCGCGGCCGTACCGGGGACGGGTGCGCCGTGTGTGTGGGAATGCCCGTGGTCGTGCCCTGCCCCCATGAAAGCCGCCCTCCTGATGACTGCCCGAATCACAGTGAACTACGGGTGGGGGGTATGGGGCAACGCGGCACTGAACACCGTTGTCATCTGCTCTGACCTGCGCAAACGGATCGTAGGTCGGAGTGGCGCGGAGTGCCTGCGGGAGGGTGCGGAAGACGGCTCAGGCCTACGGCCGCACGCGCTGACCGCCGTAATGGGCTCCGCGGAATGTCCGGCGATGCCCGCTCTGGCATGTGCGGTTTGTCGGCCAGGGGCCGAATCCCTGATGATGATCTCGGCGGAGGCGTTTGCAGATCCTGTTGATCAGCCTATGAACGGCCGGTGAACAAGGGCTTGAGAGCATCCGATAGCCTCTGCCGACATGCCGCCCGGGTGCCACCCAAGGGGCGCCACCACCATGCACATGACCGGCGCCCACGCGTCGGCACCAGGGAGTGAGTTCGGTTGTCGACCGCCATCCTCACCGGTCAGCCGGTCCCCGGATCGTCGATCGAGGACGACCTGCGCTCGCTCGGCTTCGAGGTCCGGATCGCCGCCGACACCGCCGAGGCGGAAACGCTGCTGGCGACCGTTCCCGCTGACCGGCGCGTCGCCGTCGTGGACGCCCGCTTCGTCGGCCATCTGCACGCGCTGCGCCTCGGCCTCACCGACCCCCGCTTCCCGCTCGCCGCGGTACCGGGCGCCGTCACCGCGCAGCCGGCCGGCCGTCAGGCCCTGACCCGAGCGATGGCCCGGGAGAACTCGGTCGGCGGCGGCACGACCCTCCTCGACAACCTCGCCGACCGCATCGTCACCGCCCTCGACGCCGACGGCTCGGCCGTGCACCGCCCCGAACTGGGCAGCCTCGTCGCCACCGTCCCCGCCGACCCTCAGGCCAGCAACGAAGCCCGCCAGGCCGTGGCCGCCGTGGACGACGAGGCCGTACGCCTGAAGTCGGCCGTGAAGTCCCGCGACGGCTTCTTCACCACCCACTTCATCAGCCCGTACTCCCGCTACATCGCACGCTGGTGCGCCCGCCGCGGCCTCACCCCGAACCAGGTCACCACCGCCTCCCTGCTCACCGCGCTGATCGCGGCCGGCTGCGCGGCCACCGGCACCCGCGCCGGGTTCGTCGCGGCCGGCGTCCTGCTGATCGCGTCCTTCGTCCTGGACTGCGTCGACGGCCAGATCGCCCGCTACGCCCTGAAGTACTCGACGCTCGGCGCCTGGCTCGACGCCACCTTCGACCGGGCCAAGGAGTACGCCTACTACGCGGGGCTCGCGCTGGGAGCGGCCCGGGGCGGCGACGACGTATGGGCGCTCGCGCTCGGCGCGATGATCCTGCAGACCTGCCGGCACGTCGTGGACTTCTCCTTCAACGAGGCCAACCACGACGCCACCGCCAACACCAGCCCCACCGCCGCCCTCTCCGACAAGCTCGACAGCGTCGGCTGGACGGTCTGGGTGCGCCGGATGATAGTCCTGCCCATCGGCGAACGATGGGCGATGATCGCCGTCCTCACGGCCGTGACGACCCCCCGCATCACCTTCTACGTCCTCCTCGTCGGCTGTGCCTTCGCGGCGACGTACACGACGGCGGGCCGGGTGCTGCGCTCGCTGACCCGGAAGGCACGGCGCACGGACCGGGCGGCACAGGCGCTGGCGGACCTGGCGGACAGCGGGCCACTGGCCCAGGGGCTGACGCGCATCGCGCGCAGGGTGTCCCTGCGCGCGCCGACCCACACCGCGCTGGTCGGTACGGCGGTCGTCCTCCTGGCGGCCTGGTTCGGCGGATACGGCAGCTGGGTGCCCGTCCTGGGCGCCGTCTTCTACGTGCTCCAGTCCCCGCTCGCCGTCGCCCGCCCCCTCAAGGGAGCTCTCGACTGGCTGGTCCCGCCGCTCTTCCGGGCGGCCGAATACTGCACGGTCCTCATCCTCGCGGCTGAAGCGGAGGTGAACGGAGCCCTTCCTGCGGCTTTCGGCCTGGTGGCCGCGGTCGCCTACCATCACTACGACACGGTGTACCGCATTCGCGGCAACGCCGGGGCGTCCCCGGCCTGGCTGGTGCGCGCCATAGGGGGGCACGAAGGGCGGACGCTGCTCGTCACCGTTCTCGCCGCCGTGCTCACCGCGTCGCAGTTCACGGTCGCGCTCACGGTCCTGGCCGTGGCCGTGGCCCTGCTGGTGCTCTTCGAGAGCATCCGCTTCTGGGTGTCCGCAGGGGCGCCCGCCGTACACGATGAAGGAGAACCCGCATGATCGGCCTCGTGCTGGCGGCCGGCGCCGGACGGCGTCTGCGCCCCTACACCGACAGCCTTCCCAAGGCTCTGGTGCCGGTGGGGCCCGCGGGTATAGAGGGCGAACCCACGGTCCTTGACCTGACGCTCGGCAACTTCGCCGAGATCGGTCTGACCGAGGTCGCGATCATCGTCGGCTACCGCAAGGAAGCGGTGTACGAGCGCAAGGCGGCCCTTGAGGCGAAGTACGGCCTCAAGCTCACCCTCATCGACAACGACAAGGCCGAGGAGTGGAACAACGCCTACTCCCTGTGGTGCGGACGTGACGCCCTCAAGGACGGCGTGATCCTCGCCAACGGCGACACCGTCCACCCGGTCTCCGTCGAGAAGACGCTGCTGGCGGCCCGCGGCGACGGCAAGCGCATCATCCTCGCGCTGGACACCGTCAAGTCCCTTGCGGACGAGGAGATGAAGGTCGTCGTCGACCCCGCCAAGGGCATGACGAAGATCACCAAACTGATGGACCCCGCCGAGGCCACCGGCGAGTACATCGGCGTCACCCTCATCGAGGGCGACGCCACCCCCGAACTGGCCGACGCGCTCAAGACCGTGTGGGAGACCGACCCGCAGCAGTTCTACGAGCACGGCTACCAGGAACTGGTCAACCGCGGCTTCCGGATCGATGTCGCCCCGATCGGCGACGTCAAGTGGGTCGAGATCGACAACCACGACGATCTGGCCAAGGGGCGGGAGATCGCGTGCCTGTACTGACCAGGCTGATTCCCTCGCCGCTCGTCGTGGACATCCGCCCGGGTGCCCTCGACGACCTGGCGTGCGTGCTCGCCGACGAACGCATCTCGCACTCCGGAAAGCTCGCGATCGCCGCCAGCGGCGGCTCGGGCGCCCGGCTGCGCGAACGGCTCGCGCCGAGCCTGCCCGGCGCCACCTGGTTCGAGGTCGACGGCGGCACCATCGACGACGCGGTCCGGCTGGCGAGCGACATAAAGGCCGACCGGTACGACGCGGTCGTCGGCCTCGGCGGCGGAAAGATCATCGACTGTGCCAAGTTCGCGGCCGCACGGGTCGGTCTTCCGCTGGTGGCCGTCGCCACCAACCTCGCGCACGACGGCCTGTGTTCACCGGTCGCGACGCTCGACAACGACGCGGGGCGCGGCTCGTACGGTGTGCCCAATCCGATCGCGGTGGTCATCGACCTCAATGTGATCCGTGAGGCCCCCGTCCGCTTCGTGCGCTCCGGCATCGGCGACGTCGTCTCCAACATCTCCGCGGTCGCGGACTGGGAGCTGGCCAACCGGGTCAAGGGCGAGAAGATCGACGGCCTCGCCGCGGCGATGGCACGGCAGGCCGGCGAGGCGGTCCTCAGGCACCCCGGCGGCGTCGGCGACGACGGCTTCCTCCAGGTCCTCGCCGAGGCACTGGTCCTCACCGGTGTCGCCATGTCGGTGTCGGGCGACTCCCGCCCCTCCTCCGGCGCATGCCACGAGATCAACCACGCCTTCGACCTGCTCTTCCCCAAACGCGCCGCCGCCCACGGCGAGCAGTGCGGACTGGGCGCGGCCTTCGCGATGTACCTGCGCGGAGCCCACGAGGAATCGGCGTACATGGCCGAGGTGCTGCGCCGGCACGGACTGCCGGTGCTGCCGGAGGAGATCGGCTTCACGGTGGACGAGTTCGTCCGCGCCGTGGAGTTCGCTCCGGAGACCCGCCCCGGCCGCTACACGATCCTCGAACACCTCGACCTGAAAACCGACCAGATCAAGGACATCTACGCCGACTATGTCAAGGCCATCGGTAGCTGAACTCCGTCCCGTCGTCCACCCCGCAGGGGTGAAGGACCGGCGCAGCGGTGAGCACTGGATGGGACGCCTCTACATGCGTGAGGTGTCCCTGCGGGTCGACCGCTACCTGGTGAACACCAGGGTCTCGCCCAACCAGCTCACGTACCTGATGACCGTCTTCGGCGTACTCGCCGCCCCGGCGCTGCTGGTGCCGGGGATCACGGGCGCCGTGCTGGGCGTGGTGTGCGTCCAGATGTATCTGCTGCTGGACTGCGTCGACGGCGAGATCGCCCGCTGGCGCAAGCAGTACTCCCTCGCGGGCGTCTACCTCGACCGGGTCGGCGCCTACCTCACCGACGCCGCCGTGCTAGTCGGCTTCGGGCTGCGCGCCGCCGACCTGTGGGGCAGCGGCCGTATCGACTGGCTGTGGGCGTTCCTCGGGACGCTGGCGGCGCTCGGCGCGATCCTGATCAAGGCCGAGACCGACCTGGTCGGCGTCGCCCGGCACCAGACCGGCAAGGCGCCGGTGCAGGAGTCCGCGGCCGAGATGCGGTCCTCCGGGATGGCGCTGGCCCGCCGGGCCGCCGCCGCCTTCAAGTTCCACCGGCTGATCCTCGGCATCGAGGCGTCCCTGCTGATCCTGGTCCTCGCGATCGTGGACCAGGTCCGCGGCGACCTCTTCTACTCGCGGCTCGGCGTCGCCGTACTCGCCGGCATCGCGCTGCTCCAGACCCTGCTGCACCTGGTGTCGATCCTCGCGTCGAGCAGGCTGAAGTGAGCGGCATGAAGGTCGGCGCGGTGATCATCACCATGGGCAACCGCCCCGACGAACTCCGGGCGCTGCTCGACTCGGTCGCCAAGCAGGACGGCGACCGGGTCGAGGCGGTCGTCGTCGGCAACGGCTCGCCCGTCCCGGACGTCCCGGACGGTGTGCGGACCATAGAGCTGCCCGAGAACCTCGGCATTCCCGGCGGGCGCAACATCGGCCTGGAGGCCTTCGGGCCGTGCGGTCGAGATGTCGACATAGTGATGTTCCTCGACGACGACGGGCTGCTCGCCCAGCACGACACCGCCGAGCTGTGCCGCCAGGCCTTCGCCGCCGACCCCCGGCTCGGCATCATCAGCTTCCGCATCGCCGACCCGGACACCGGCGTCACCCAGCGCCGCCACGTCCCCCGGCTGCGCGCCTCCGACCCCATGCGCTCCTCCCGCGTCACCACCTTCCTCGGCGGCGCCAACGCCGTCCGCACCCAGGTCTTCGCCGAGGTCGGCGCCCTCCCGGACGAGTTCTTCTACGCCCACGAGGAGACCGACCTCGCCTGGCGGGCCCTCGACGCCGGCTGGATGATCGACTACCGGTCCGACATGGTCCTGTACCACCCGACGACGGCGCCCTCGCGGCACGCGGTCTACCACCGCATGGTCGCCCGCAACCGCGTCTGGCTGGCCCGCCGCAACCTCCCCGCCCCCCTCGTCCCCGTCTACCTCGGGGTATGGCTGCTCCTCACCCTCCTGCGCCGGCCCTCGCGCCCGGCCCTGCAGGCCTGGTTCGGCGGGTTCAGGGAGGGCTGGACCACTCCGTGCGGACCGCGCAGGCCCATGAAGTGGCGTACGGTGTGGCGGCTGACCCGACTGGGTCGACCCCCCGTGATCTGACCGGCTCGACGGTGCGTGACCGCGCGCTCGACGCGCGGACGCCCGTGGAACCTGTCCGGCGGCGGATACGTGTCGCGTCCTGTAGCACAATTCCGTAAGACAAACACAAGACGATCGTAAGACGCATCCGAACATGAAGGCTTCCACCCTTGAGTGAGACAACGCATGACGGCGGGGTCGCGGTGAGCCCGCGCCCGTCGCCCGACGAAGGCCTCACGGCGCCGCAGCTCGCCGCCAAGTACGGGCTGACCGTGAGCGGCGCCCGCCCCGGACTCGTCGACTACGTCCGCCAGCTCTGGGGACGACGTCACTTCATCCTGGCCTTCTCCCAGGCGAAGCTGACGGCCCAGTACAGCCAGGCGAAGCTCGGCCAGCTCTGGCAGGTGGCCACCCCGCTGCTGAACGCGGCCGTCTACTTCTTCATCTTCGGCGTCATCCTGAAGGCCAGCCGGGGCATGTCGCGGGACGTCTACATCCCGTTCCTGGTGACGGGTGTCTTCGTGTTCACCTTCACGCAGAGCTCGATCATGGCGGGCGTCCGCGCGATCTCCGGCAACCTCGGCCTGGTGCGCGCGCTGCACTTCCCGCGCGCCTCGCTGCCGATCTCCTTCGCGCTCCAGCAGCTCCAGCAGCTGCTGTTCTCGATGATCGTGCTGTTTATTATCGTCGTCGGCTTCGGCAGCTACCCCAGCATGTCCTGGCTGCTGATCGTCCCGGTCCTGGTGCTCCAGTTCCTCTTCAACACCGGGCTCGCGCTGATCGTGGCGCGGATGGGCGCCAAGACCCCGGACCTCGCCCAGCTGATGCCGTTCATCCTGCGCACCTGGATGTACACGTCCGGCGTCATGTTCTCCATCAGCAAGATGATGGAGGGCCGCTCCGAGGTGTTCATCCGCTTCCTCCAGGTGAACCCGGCCGCGATCTACATGGACCTGATGCGCTTCGCGCTCATCGACGGCTACGGCTCCTCGAACCTTCCGCCGCACGTCTGGGCCATCGCCACCTTCTGGGCCGTGGTCCTGTTCGCCGGCGGCTTCGTGTACTTCTGGCAGGCGGAGGAGAGGTACGGCCGTGGCTGAGCCCGACACCGAGCAGAACCCGGTGGACCAGACGCCTCAGGCGCTGATCCCGACCGTCGTCGCGGACGAACTGCACATCGTCTACCGCGTGCACGGCGCCAAGACCGGCAAGGGCAGCGCAACGGCAGCCCTCAGCCGCATAGTCAAGCGCGGCGAGGAGCGCGGGGTGCGCAAGGTGCACGCCGTCAGGGGCGTCTCCTTCGTCGCCTACCGGGGCGAGGCCGTCGGCCTCATCGGCTCCAACGGCTCCGGCAAGTCGACCCTGCTGCGCGCCATCGCCGGTCTGCTCCCGGCCGAGAGCGGCCGCGTCTACACCAACGGCCAGCCCTCCCTGCTGGGCGTGAACGCGGCCCTGATGAACGACCTCACCGGCGAGCGGAACGTCATCCTGGGCGGACTCGCCATGGGCATGAGCCGCGAACAGGTCAGGGAGCGCTACCAGGAGATCGTCGACTTCTCCGGGATCAACGAGAAGGGCGACTTCATCACTCTTCCCATGCGCACCTATTCCTCCGGAATGGCGGCCCGGCTGCGCTTCTCCATCGCCGCCGCCAAGGACCACGACGTCCTGATGATCGACGAGGCGCTGGCCACCGGCGACCGCAAGTTCCAGGTCCGCTCCGAGCAGCGCATCCGTGAACTGCGCAAGTCCGCGGGCACGGTGTTCCTGGTGAGCCACAACAACAAGTCGATCCGCGACACCTGCGACCGCGTCCTGTGGCTGGAACGCGGCGAACTGCGGATGGACGGGCCGACCGAAGAGGTCCTCAAGGAGTACGAGAAGTTCACCGGCAAGTAGTCCACTCGCATATGGGCGCAAAAGCCCGGAACGCTTCCCAGGGCCCCGCGTCTGCAAAGGAAACGTCAACTCGGCCCGGGCCAAGGAATCTTGACACCAATCGGTGTGTTGTTGTGATGTGCAGGACACCCCGAGGAGGCTCGCTGCGTTGTACAACGTAAGCTGTACCGGTGCCGAATAGCGGCAAGTGGGGCGATAATGCGCGACACCCAAATACGGGTCACCGTGCGGACGACTGGGCGGCGTGTCCGAAATAGTGTGTATTGGGTCGGCAGTGTAGAACGGGAGATGTGACGGCAATGGCTACGGAAACTCCCCAGCTCACCGAAGCATGTGCCGTCCCCGCCCCTGGCAGTGAGCGGTGACGGGAAGCGGCACCGCCGGCCCCGGTGATCCGGAGCGCGGCACACTCGACAAGGCCGCGGGCGAGAACTTCCCCGTGGCGCCTTTCTTCCTGCCCAGGGCGTGGCGCACCGACCTCATGGCGGTCTACGGATTCGCCCGCCTCGTGGACGACATCGGCGACGGCGACCTCGCCCCCGGCGGCGCCGACGCCCGGCTGCTCGGCGTGTCGCCCGAGGACGCCGAGGACCGCGTGGTCCTCCTCGACGCCTTCGAGGCCGATCTGCGCCGGGTCTTCGACGGCACCCCGAGCCACCCCCTGCTGCGCCGCCTCCAGCCGACCGTCCGCCGGTGCGCGCTCACCCCGGAGCCCTTCCTCGGCCTGATCGCGGCGAACCGCCAGGACCAGCTCGTCACGCGTTACGAGACGTACGACGATCTCCTTGCCTACTGTGAACTCTCCGCAAACCCGGTCGGCCGTCTCGTCCTCGGCGTCACCGGCACCGAGACCCCCGAGCGGGTCCGGCTCTCGGACGCGATCTGTACCGCACTGCAGATCGTCGAACACCTTCAGGACGTGACCGAGGACCTCGGCCGCGACCGCATCTACCTGCCCGCCCAGGACATGAAGCGCTTTCACGTCCAGGAAGCGGATCTCGCCACGCCCTCCGCGGGCGCATCGGTGCGCGCACTGGTTGCATACGAAGCAGAACGCGCCCGCGATCTCCTGAATGAAGGCGCCCCCCTGGTGGGTAGCGTCCACGGCAGACTGAAGCTGCTGCTCGCGGGGTTCGTGGCGGGGGGACGGGCGGCGATCAAAGCGATCGTCGCCGCGGAATACGACGTACTTCCCGGCCCGCCCAAACCCGGCAAGATCCAGTTGCTGCGTGAGGTGGGCGTGACTCTGCGAGGAGAGGGGTGATCCGGACCGTGGAGTCTGCACCGCACATGTCCGCGCCGGTACTCGCCGCCTACAGCTACTGCGAGGCCGTCACCGGACAACAGGCGCGCAATTTCGCGTACGGCATCAGACTGCTGCCCACGCCGAAGCGGCGCGCCATGTCTGCGCTGTACGCCTTCTCGCGGCGTGTCGACGACATCGGCGACGGCACGCTGGCGACCGAGGTGAAGGCGGCGCGGCTGGAGGACACCCGGGCGCTGCTGACGCGGGTCCGTGAGGGCAAGGTGGAGGAGGACGACACCGACCCCGTCGCGGTCGCCCTCGCGCACGCGGCCGAGGCCTTCCCGATCCCGCTCGGTGGCCTGGACGAGCTGATCGACGGCGTCCTGATGGATGTCCAGGGCGAGACCTACGAGACCTGGGACGACCTGAAGGTCTACTGCCGGTGTGTCGCGGGCGCCATCGGGCGGCTCTCGCTCGGCGTGTTCGGCACGGAAGCGGGGGCGCGCGGCTCCGAACGCGCCTCGGAGTACGCCGACACGCTGGGGCTCGCGCTCCAGCTCACCAACATCCTCAGAGACGTCCGCGAGGACGCCGAGGGCGGCCGTACCTATCTGCCTGCCGACGACCTCGCGAAATTCGGCTGCTCGGCCGGGTTCGACGGGCCGACTCCGCCGGAGGGCTCCGACTTCGCGGGTCTCGTGCACTTCGAGGTGCGCCGGGCCCGCACCCTTTTCGCCGAGGGCTACCGGCTGCTCCCCATGCTCGACCGCCGCAGCGGCGCCTGTGTCGCCGCCATGGCCGGCATCTACCGCCGCCTCCTGGACCGCATCGAGCGCGAGCCGGAGGCCGTGCTGCGCGGCCGGGTCTCGCTGCCCGGCCGTGAGAAGGCCTACGTCGCCGTGCGCGGCCTGTCCGGACTGGACACCCGCCACGTCACGCGCAGGACCCTCAGGAGGCGCACCTGATGGACAAAGTGGGCCAAGGTGATGTCACCGGAGAAATGCGGCACGCAACCCTCCGGTGTGAAGTCGCGTCCCTGACTGCGACGACCTGCCACGGCGGGTACGCAGGGGGGAGCGCACGATGAGCGACGGGACGCAGCCGGACGGGCTGCCCTCGGACGAACCGGCCCACGGGGCCCCACGGCATGCCGTCGTGGTCGGCGGCGGCCTGGCCGGCGTCACCACCGCGCTCGCGCTCGCCGACGCCGGAGTCCGTGTCACCCTGCTCGAAGGCCGCCCGCGCCTGGGCGGACTCGCCTTCTCCTTCCAGCGCGGCGAACTCACCGTCGACAACGGACAGCATGTGTATCTGCGCTGCTGCACCGCCTACCGCTGGTTCCTCGACCGCATCGAGGGCGCGGCGCTGTCGCCGCTGCAGGATCGTCTCGACGTGCCCGTACTCGACGCGAACCGCCCCGAGGGCCGCCGGCTCGGCAGACTGCGGCGCGACGCGCTGCCCGTACCTCTGCATCTTGGGCGCAGCCTGGCCACCTACCCGCATCTCTCGCTCGCCGAGCGCGCCAGAGTAGGCCGTGCCGCTCTCGCGCTCAAAGCGCTCGACCTCAACGATCCGGCCCTGGACACGCAGGACTTCGGCAGCTGGCTGGCCGCGCACGGTCAGTCGGCGCGTGCCGTCGAGGCACTGTGGGACCTGGTGGGGGTCGCCACCCTCAACGCGGTGGCCGGCGATTCCTCGCTGGCGCTGGCCGCGATGGTGTTCAAGACCGGTCTGCTCTCCGACCCGGGCGCGGCCGACATCGGCTGGGCCCATGTGCCGCTGGGTGAACTGCACGACCGGCTGGCCCGCAAGGCGCTCGACTCCGCGGGCGTGCGCACCGAAGTCCGTACACGCGTCACCTCCGTCTCCACTGAGGAGAACGGGCGTTGGAGCGTTCAGGTTCCCGGCGAGCGCATCGAGGCCGACGCCGTCGTCCTCGCCGTACCGCAGCGCGAGGCCCACGATCTGCTGCCCGACGGGGCCCTCGACGCCCCTGAGCAGCTGCTCGCCATCGACACCGCGCCGATTCTCAACGTCCATGTCGTCTACGACCGCAAGGTGCTCGCCCGGCCCTTCTTCGCCGCGCTGGGCAGCCCCGTGCAGTGGGTGTTCGACCGGACCGGGGCGTCCGGGCTGAAAGACGGCCAGTACCTGGCGCTGTCCCAGTCCGCCGCGCACGACGAGATCGACGAGACCGTCGCCGAACTGCGCGAGCGCTACCTTCCCGAGCTGGAGCGGCTGCTGCCCCGTGCGCGCGGTGCCGAGGTGAGGGACTTCTTCGTGACCCGCGAGCGCACGGCGACGTTCGCTCCCGCCCCCGGCGTCGGACGGCTGCGGCCCGGCGCCCGCACCAAGGCCCCCGGCCTCTACCTGGCCGGAGCGTGGACCGCCACAGGGTGGCCCGCGACCATGGAAAGTGCGGTCCGCAGTGGGGGGGGGGGGGGGGGCCCGCGACGGGAATGGGCGTGTTGGACTCGCTGTTGGTGACGGTGTGCCGTAGTGCCGTGTCCAACGCGCAGTTGGTTACAGAGGCGGTGGTCCTGTTCGGTTGTAAGG
>NZ_JBHYWD010000026.1:0-52940 GCF_042751305.1 Streptomyces hokutonensis | reverse complement strand
ACTCTCCCGCGGCGGCGGGCCCCCCCCCGAGCGCGCGCCGCCTCCGTCTCGCGGGGGCGGGCGGGGGGGGGGGGGGCGCGCGGCCCCCCCCCCCCCACTGCCCTGGGCCGGCCCCGCCCCCGAAAGCTCTTCGAGTTCGAGGAGGCGGCCTGATGCTCGATCGGCATACGGCAGGCCCCCGCACCCCCGGTACCGCGACAAGAGGAGAGACTGTGCCCACTGTGCCCCCGGCCGAGACGGCCGCTGCGAGGACCGCGGTGGACGTGTCCGCGCTCCTGGAGCGCGGCCGGACCCTTGCCACACCGGTACTGCGCGCAGCCGTGGACCGCCTGGCACCGCCCATGGACACCGTCTCCGCCTACCACTTCGGCTGGATCGACGCCGAGGGCAACCCGGCCGCGGGCGACGGCGGCAAGGCCGTACGCCCCGCGCTCGCCGTGCTCTCCGCCGAGGTCACCGGCGCCGCGCCCGAGGTCGGCATCCCGGGGGCCGTCGCCGTCGAGCTGGTCCACAACTTCTCGCTGCTGCACGACGACCTGATGGACGGCGACGAACAGCGCCGGCACCGCGACACCGTGTGGAAGGTGCACGGCCCCGCGCAGGCCATCCTGGTCGGCGACGCCCTGTTCGCGCTCGCCAACGAGGTCCTGCTGGAGCTCGGCACCGTAGAGGCCGGCCGCGCCACCCGCCGCCTCACCACCGCGACCCGCGCCCTCATCGACGGCCAGGCGCAGGACATCTCCTACGAGCACCGCGACCGCGTCAGCGTCGAGGAGTGCCTGGAGATGGAGGGGAACAAGACCGGCGCCCTGCTCGCCTGCGCCTCCTCCATCGGGGCCGTGCTCGGCGGTGCGGACGACCGTACCGCCGACGTCCTGGAGAAGTACGGCCACCACCTCGGCCTGGCCTTCCAGGCCGTCGACGACCTCCTCGGCATCTGGGGCGACCCGGAGTCCACCGGGAAGCAGACCTGGAGCGATCTGCGCCAGCGCAAGAAGTCCCTGCCCGTGGTGGCGGCGCTCGCGGCGGGCGGGCCCGCCTCCGAGCGGCTCGGTGAGATCCTCGCCGCCGACGCCAAGAGCAGCGACTTCGAGAACTTCTCCGAGGAGGAGTTCGCGGCCCGCGCCGCGCTCATCGAGGAGGCCGGCGGCCGCGAGTGGACCGCCGAAGAGGCACGCCGTCAGCACACCATCGCCATCGAGGTCCTGGACGCCATCGACATGCCCGACCGGGTTCGGGCGCAGTTCACGGCGCTCGCCGACTTCGTCGTCGTACGAAAGAGATGATCACTATCGGTCGAATAGCCCTCGCGTAGTCGCCGGCCGGTGCTGCGAACGAACGAGTACCGGCCGACGGCGGACCCACAGCAGAGACATGCCACTGCACGAAGGGGAAGCCATGACAGCGACGACCGACGGAAGCACCGGGGCGATGCGGCCCCGTGTTGCCGCGGCCAGCGAAACCGACATCAACACACCCGTGGCGGCCGGGGTGCACGACGCCGCCGCAGTCGCCGTGCAACGCGCCACCGACTTCCTGCTCTCCCTTCAGGACGCGCAGGGCTGGTGGAAGGGCGACCTCGACACGAACGTCACGATGGACGCCGAGGATCTGTTGCTCCGTCAGTTCCTGGGCATCCGCGACGAGTCGACGACCCGGGCCGCCGCACTCTTCATCCGCGGCGAGCAGCGCGAGGACGGCACCTGGGCCAGTTTCTACGGCGGCCCGGGCGAACTCTCCACCACCATCGAGGCCTACGTCGCCCTCCGGCTGGCCGGTGACGCGCCGGACGCCCCGCACATGGCGAAGGCCTCCGCCTGGGTCCGCGAGCGCGGCGGCATCGCCTCGGCCCGCGTCTTCACCCGGATCTGGCTCGCGCTGTTCGGCTGGTGGAAGTGGGACGACCTGCCCGAACTCCCGCCGGAACTCATCTACTTCCCCACCTGGGTCCCCCTCAACATCTACGACTTCGGATGCTGGGCCCGGCAGACCATCGTGCCGCTCACGGTCGTCTCCGCGAAGCGGCCGGTACGGCCGGCGCCCTTCCCGCTCGACGAACTCCACACCGACGCGAACAACCCGAACCCGGTCAAGCCCCTTGCCAAGGTGGCGAGTTGGGACGGCGCCTTCCAGCGGCTCGACAAGGCGCTGCACCTCTACCGCAAGATCGCCCCGCGCAAGCTGCGCAGATCCGCGATGAACACGGCCGCGCGCTGGATCATCGAACGCCAGGAGAACGACGGCTGCTGGGGCGGCATCCAGCCGCCGGCCGTGTACTCGGTGATCGCACTGCACCTGCTGGGCTACGACCTCGAACACCCCGTGATGCGCGCGGGGTTGGAGTCACTGGACCGGTTCGCGATCTGGCGCGAGGACGGGGCCCGGATGATCGAGGCCTGCCAGTCCCCGGTGTGGGACACCTGCCTCGCGACCATCGCCCTCGCCGACGCGGGCGTGCCCGCCGACCACCCCCAACTGGTCAAGGCGGCCGACTGGATGCTCGGGGAGGAGATCGTCCGCCCCGGCGACTGGGCAGTGAAGCGGCCCCAACTGCCGCCCGGCGGCTGGGCGTTCGAGTTCCACAACGACAACTACCCCGACATCGACGACACCGCGGAGGTCGTCCTCGCGCTGCGCCGGGTCAGACACCACGACCCGGAACGCCTAGACCGGGCCGTCGGACGCGGAGTCCGCTGGAACCTCGGAATGCAGTCCAAGAACGGTGGTTGGGGCGCCTTCGACGTCGACAACACCAGCCCCTTCCCCAACCGGCTGCCGTTCTGCGACTTCGGGGAGGTCATCGACCCGCCGTCGGCGGACGTCACCGCGCACGTGGTCGAGATGCTCGCCGTCGAGGGCCTCGCCCACGACCCGCGCACCCGGCGCGGCATCGAGTGGCTGCTCGCCGAACAGGAGCCGGACGGCTCGTGGTTCGGGCGCTGGGGCGTCAACTACGTATACGGAACAGGGTCCGTGGTGCCCGCCCTCGCCGCCGCCGGAATCCCCGGCTCGCACCCGGCGATCCGGCGCGCGGTGACCTGGCTGGAGACCGTGCAGAACGAGGACGGCGGCTGGGGCGAGGACCTGCGCTCCTACAAGTACGCCAAGGAGTGGAGCGGCCGGGGCGCCTCGACCGCCTCGCAGACGGCCTGGGCGCTGATGGCCCTGCTGGCGGCGGGGGAGAGGGACTCCAAGGCCGTCGAGCGCGGCATCGAATGGCTCGCGACCACCCAGCGGGAGGACGGCTCCTGGGACGAGCCCTACTTCACGGGGACCGGCTTCCCGTGGGACTTCTCCATCAACTACCACCTCTACCGGCAGGTGTTCCCGCTCACCGCGCTCGGGCGCTTCGTGCACGGAGAACCGTTCAGCCAGAACGTCTCCCCGGCCGTTTCCCAGAGCAAGGCCCCGGCCGTCTCCCAGACCAAGGGGGGCTGATGAGCATCCGGCCCGTCGCTCCGCCGCTGTTGATCGCCTGCGCGCTCGGCATCGAGCACCTCGCCCTGCGCACCGGCGACCGCTCCGGCGCCGGCGGGCAGGTCACCGTCCTGCGGACGGGCATGGGGCCCGAGGCGGCCGAAGCGGCCGTCACCCGGCGCCTCGCCGACCCGGCGCTGTCCGAGGCCGCCGTACTGGCCACGGGCTTCTGCGCCGGACTCGCCCCCGGGATGCACCCCGGCGACCTGGTGGTCGCCGAGGAGACCCGGGACCCGCGCGGAACCGTTCCGTGCGTCGCCACCGAACTGCTCGTCAAGGAACTGGTGCGGGCCCTGCCCGGACGCACCGTCCACACCGGCCCCCTCACCGGCTCCGATCATGTCGTCCGCGGTCAGGAACGGTCGGATCTGCTCGCGACCGGCGCGATCGCGGTCGACATGGAGTCGGCGGCCACGCTGCTGAGCGCCGTGCGCACGGGCGCGCGCCCGGTTGCGGCCGTACGGGTGGTCGTGGACGCTCCTGAACATGAACTCGTCCGGATCGGCACGGTGCGCGGTGGAATATCGGCTTTCCGCGTTCTTCGATCCGTTCTTCCCGCTTTTTTCGAATGGCACCGTTCTTTGCTGCTCCCTCGGAGGTGAGCCAGATGGCCATGCCGCTGCGCCAGACAATCAAGGTCGCTACATACTTGGCTGAACAGAAGCTCCGCAAGCGGGACAAGTTCCCCCTGATCGTGGAGCTGGAACCTCTCTTCGCGTGCAACCTGAAGTGCGAGGGCTGCGGCAAGATCCAGCACCCGGCTGGTGTGCTCAAGCAGCGCATGCCGGTGGCGCAGGCCGTCGGGGCGGTGCTCGAATCCGGTGCGCCGATGGTGTCCATCGCGGGCGGCGAGCCCCTGATGCACCCTCAGATCGACGAGATCGTGCGGCAGTTGGTGGCGAAGAAGAAGTACGTCTTCCTCTGCACCAACGCCATGCTGCTGCGCAAGAAGCTCGACAAGTTCAAGCCCTCCCCGTACTTCGCCTTCGCGGTGCACATCGACGGACTGCGTGAGCGGCACGACGAGTCGGTCGCGAAGGAGGGCGTGTTCGACGAGGCGGTGGAGGCGATGAAGGAGGCCAAGAAGCGCGGCTTCCGGGTCACCACCAACTCCACCTTCTTCAACACGGACACCCCGCAGACCATCATCGAGGTCCTGAACTTCCTCAACGACGACATCAAGGTCGACGAGATGATGATCTCGCCCGCCTACGCCTACGAGAAGGCGCCCGACCAGGAGCACTTCCTGGGTGTCGCGCAGACCCACGAGCTGTTCAAGAAGGCCTTCGCGGGCGGCAACCGCAGGAAGTGGCGGCTCAACCACTCCCCGCTCTTCCTGGACTTCCTGGAGGGCAAGGTCGACTTCCCGTGCACGGCCTGGGCGATCCCGAACTACTCGCTCTTCGGCTGGCAGCGCCCCTGCTACCTGATGAGCGACGGGTACGTCCCGACGTACCGGGAGCTGATCGAGGAGACCGACTGGGACAAGTACGGCCGCGGCAAGGACCCGCGCTGCGCCAACTGCATGGCGCACTGCGGCTACGAGCCCACCGCCGTCCTCGCCACCATGGGCTCCCTCAAGGAGTCGCTGCGGGCCATGCGCGAGACCGTCGCCGGAAACCGCGACTGACGTCATGACCGCAGTGTCCCTGGGCGTCCCCGAGATGCCGGTCCGGCCGATCGCCGAGCGACGTGTGTCGCGGCAGATCCAGGTCGGGCCGGTGGCGGTCGGGGGCGGGGCCCCCGTGTCGGTCCAGTCGATGACCACGACCCGTACGTCGGACATCGGCGCCACCCTCCAGCAGATCGCCGAACTCACCGCGTCCGGCTGCCAGATCGTCCGCGTCGCCTGCCCCACGCAGGACGACGCGGACGCGCTGGCCACCATCGCGCGCAAGTCGCAGATCCCGGTGATCGCGGACATCCACTTCCAGCCCAAGTACGTGTTCGCCGCAATCGAGGCCGGGTGCGCGGCAGTTCGCGTCAATCCCGGCAACATCAAGCAGTTCGACGACAAGGTCAAGGAGATCGCGCGGGCCGCCAAGGACCACGGCACGCCGATCCGTATCGGGGTCAACGCCGGTTCCCTGGACCGCCGTCTGCTCCAGAAGTACGGCAGGGCGACGCCCGAGGCGCTCGTCGAGTCGGCCCTCTGGGAGGCGTCCCTCTTCGAGGAGCACGGCTTCGGCGACATCAAGATCTCCGTCAAGCACAACGACCCCGTGGTGATGGTCAACGCCTACCGGCTGCTGGCCGCGCAGAGCGACTATCCGCTGCACCTCGGAGTCACCGAGGCCGGGCCCGCCTTCCAGGGCACGATCAAGTCGGCGGTCGCCTTCGGGGCGCTGCTCAGCGAGGGCATCGGCGACACGATCCGGGTGTCGCTGTCCGCCCCGCCGGTGGAGGAGGTCAAGGTCGGCCTCCAGATCCTGGAGTCGCTGAACCTCAAGCCCCGCCGTCTCGAGATCGTGTCGTGCCCGTCCTGCGGGCGCGCCCAGGTGGACGTCTACAAGCTCGCCGACGAGGTCACGGCCGGGCTCGAGGGCATGGAGGTGCCGTTGCGCGTCGCGGTCATGGGCTGCGTCGTCAACGGACCCGGCGAGGCGCGGGAGGCGGACCTCGGCGTCGCCTCCGGCAACGGCAAGGGCCAGATCTTCGTCAAGGGCGAGGTCGTCAAGACCGTGCCCGAGTCGAAGATCGTGGAGACCCTCATCGAGGAGGCGATGAAGATCGCCGAGCAGATGGAGCAGGACGGCGTCGCGGCGGGGGAGCCGGCCGTCACCGTGAGCTGAACAGCACGGACCGAAGGGGGCCCGACGTGACGATCCTGGAGAGCATCCGCCAACCACGCGACCTGAAGTCGCTGTCCGAGGCGGAACTCGGCGAACTGTCCGAAGAGATAAGGGAGTTCCTGGTCCACGCGGTGGCCAGGACCGGCGGCCACCTCGGGCCCAACCTGGGCGTGGTGGAACTGACCATCGCGCTCCACCGGGTCTTCGAGTCACCGGTCGACCGCATCGTCTGGGACACCGGCCACCAGAGCTATGTGCACAAGATCCTGACGGGCCGTCAGGACTTCTCGAAGCTGCGCGGCAAGGGCGGCCTCTCGGGCTATCCCTCGCGCGAGGAGTCCGAGCACGACATCGTCGAGAACAGCCACGCCTCCACCGCGCTCGGCTGGGCCGACGGACTCGCCAAGGCCCGCCAGGTGCAGGGCGAGAAGGGGCATGTCGTCGCGGTCATCGGCGACGGCGCGCTCACCGGCGGCATGGCCTGGGAAGCGCTGAACAACATCGCCGCCGCCAAGGACCGGCCGCTGATCATCGTCGTCAACGACAACGAGCGCTCCTACTCGCCCACGATCGGCGGCCTCGCCAACCACCTGGCGACCCTGCGGACGACCGACAGCTACGAGAAGGTCCTCGCCTGGGGCAAGGAGGTCCTGCTGCGCACCCCGGTCGTCGGCAACACCGTCTACGAGTCGCTGCACGGCGCGAAGAAGGGCTTCAAGGACGCGTTCGCCCCGCAGGGCATGTTCGAGGACCTGGGCCTCAAGTACGTCGGCCCGATCGACGGACACGACATCGGCGCCGTCGAGTCGGCACTGCGCCGTGCGAAACGCTTCCATGGACCGGTCCTGGTCCACTGCCTCACGGAGAAGGGGCGCGGCTACGAACCCGCCCTCGCCCACGAGGAGGACCACTTCCACACCGTCGGCGTGATGGACCCGCTCACCTGTGAGCCGCTCGTGCCCTCCAACGGCCCTTCCTGGACCAGCGTGTTCGGCGACGAGATCGTCAGGATCGGGGAGGAACGCGACGACGTCGTCGCCATCACGGCCGCGATGCTGCACCCGGTCGGCCTCGGCAAGTTCGCCGCACGCTTCCCCGACCGGGTCTGGGACGTCGGCATCGCCGAGCAGCACGCGGCCGTGTCGGCGGCGGGCCTCGCGACCGGCGGACTGCATCCCGTCGTCGCCGTCTACGCCACCTTCCTCAACCGGGCCTTCGACCAGCTCCTCATGGACGTGGCGCTGCACCGCTGCGGGGTGACGTTCGTCCTGGACCGCGCCGGAGTGACCGGTGTTGACGGAGCGTCACACAACGGCATGTGGGACATGTCCATCCTCCAGGTGGTGCCGGGTCTGCGCATCGCCGCGCCGCGCGACGCCGATCAACTCCGGGCGCAGCTGCGGGAAGCGGTCGCCGTCGACGACGCGCCGACCCTCGTCCGCTTCCCGAAGGAGTCGGTCGGACCGGAGATCCCGGCGATCGACCGCGTGGGTGGCCTCGACGTCCTGCACCGCGGCCCGGGAACACCCGAGGTGCTGCTCGTCGCCGTAGGAGTGATGGCACCCGTCTGTCTCCAGGCCGCCGAACTCCTCGAAGCGCGCGGCATCAACTGCACGGTGGTGGACCCCCGTTGGGTCAAACCCGTGGACCCGGCGCTGCCCGGCCTCGCCGCCGAACACCGCCTGGTGGCCGTCGTCGAGGACAACAGCCGGGCCTCAGGCGTCGGCGCCGCCGTTGCGCTGGCCCTCGGTGACGCGGAAGTCGACGTCCCCGTACGGCGGTTCGGCATTCCGGAACAGTTCCTCGCGCACGCCAAACGCGGCGAGGTGCTCGCCGACATCGGCCTCACACCTGTCGAGGTCGCCGGACGGATCAGCGCAAGCCTGGCGGTCAAGGACACGGCCGGCCACGCAGCCAAGGAGAAACCCGAATGACCAAGGAGTTCGACCTCACCGCGCTCTTGGCCGAGCGCGGAGCCGAGCGCTACGAGCTGCACGCCAAGTACCTCAACCACCAGCTCCCGCGCATGCTGCACACCATCGGCTTCGACAAGGTCTACGAGCGGGGCGAGGGCGCCTACTTCTGGGACGCGGACGGCAACGACTACCTGGACATGCTCGCCGGGTTCGGGGTGATGGGCCTCGGCCGTCACCACCCCGTCGTCCGCAAGGCGCTGCACGACGTCCTCGACGCCCAGCTCGCCGACCTCACCCGCTTCGACTGCCAGCCGCTGCCCGGCCTCCTCGCCGAGAAGCTGCTCACCCACAGCCCGCACCTGGACCGGGTGTTCTTCGGCAACAGCGGTACGGAGGCGGTCGAGACCGCGCTCAAGTTCGCCCGGTACGCGACCGGGAAGCCGCGCATTCTGTACTGCGACCACGCCTTCCACGGCCTGACCACCGGTTCGCTGTCGGTCAACGGCGAGGACGGCTTCCGGGACGGCTTCGCCCCGCTGCTGCCGGACACTGCCGTACCGCTCGGTGATCTCGACGCCCTGGCACGGGAGTTGAAGAAGGGTGACGTCGCCGCCCTCGTCGTGGAGCCGATCCAGGGCAAGGGCGTGCACGAGGCGCCGCCGGGCTATCTGCGCGCCGCGCAGGAACTCCTGCGCCGGCACAAGGCGTTGCTCATCGCCGACGAGGTGCAGACCGGGCTCGGCCGCACCGGCGACTTCTACGCCTACCAGCACGAGGACGGCGTGGAACCGGACTTGGTGTGCGTGGCCAAGGCGCTGTCCGGCGGCTATGTGCCGGTCGGCGCGACCCTCGGCAAGGACTGGATCTTCAAGAAGGTCTACTCGTCCATGGACCGGGTGCTGGTCCACTCGGCGAGCTTCGGGTCCAACGCCCAGGCCATGGCGGCAGGCCTCGCCGTGCTGTCGGTCATGGAGAACGAGCAGATCGTTGCCAACGCCCGTGCCACCGGGGACCAGTTGAGGACCCGGCTCGCCGCGCTGGTCGACAAGTACGAGCTGCTCGCCGACGTACGCGGCCGGGGCCTGATGATCGGCATCGAGTTCGGGAAGCCCAAGTCGCTGAAGCTGCGCAGCCGTTGGACCATGCTGCAGGCGGCGCGGAAGGGACTGTTCGCGCAGATGGTGGTCGTACCGCTGCTCCAGCGGCACCGCATCCTCACCCAGGTCTCCGGCGACCACCTGGAGGTCATCAAGCTGATCCCGCCGCTGATCGTCGGCGAGCGCGAGGTGGACCGGTTTGTGGACGCTTTCACGGCAGTGATGGACGACGCGCACAGCGGCGGCGGGCTGATGTGGGACTTCAGCAGGACGCTCGTGAAGCAGGCGGTGGCCAACCGCTGAGCCCCAGGACGGGGCTTTTGCCTCTGTGGCAAGAAATTTGCCGCAGAGGCACGCCTGCGGCTGAATAGAGGGTATGAGCTCCTCCGAGACCGAGCCGGAACCGTCGGCCGGACCGGCCGACGACCTGCCGGTCACCGTCGCACCCCAGCTCCGCGCCCTGCGCCGCCGCGCCTCCCTCACCCTGGAGGCCGCCGCCCGCTCGGCCGGACTCTCGCCCGCCCATCTCTCCCGCCTGGAGACCGGGCAGCGCCAGCCGTCGCTGCCGATGCTGCTCGCGCTCGCCCGCATCTACGGTACGACAGTCTCGGATCTGCTCGGCGAGACGGTCACCGACCGGGAGGCCGTCGTACGCGCCGCCGACATGGAACCGACCCGGGCGGGCGGCTGGACGTACTGGCAGGCCGGCGCCCCCGGCCGCGGTATGCAGTCGCTGCGCGTCCGTATCCCGCACGGCTCCCAGGGCGACATCGTGCGCGTGCACCCCGGTGAGGAATGGCTGTACGTCCTCACGGGGCGGCTGCGGCTGCGGCTCGGCGACACCGCGCACATCCTCGCGCCCGGCGACAGCGCGCACTTCGACTCGCTCACCCCGCACCGCCTCGCCGCCGCCGACAAGGACGGCGTCGAGGTGCTCTTCGTCCACACCCTGCTGCAGAGTCCCACGGCCACCCTGTGCCTGGGCCCGATCACCGGAGACACACCATGAGCGGCAACAACATCGAGGACAGGTTCCCCCGTGCCCTGTGGGTACGGCTTCTCATCTACATCGCCGTCGGCCACCTCTTCGCGGCCTTCATCTACCTGTTGTTCTCCGTGGGCGCCAAGTAGCCCGCGGCAGCGGCAAGTTCAGTCGAGCAGCCGCTCGCGCAGCCGCTCCCGGATCTCCGGGGTGATCCCCAGCCCCTGTTCCAGATAGGCGTCCACGCTGCCCCAGGTCTCCTCGACGGTGTCGAAGGCCGCCGTCAGATACTCGGCCCGGGCGTCGAAGAGGGGGCTGAGGAGCTCCATCACCTCGGGGGAGTAGCCGGCCGACGAGGAGTCGCTGCGGCGCACCTTGTAGCGGCGGTGCTTGGCGTTCGACTCCAGATAGTCGGCGACGATCGCCTCGCGCTCCACACCCAGGGCGAGCAGCGTCACGGCGATCGACAGACCCGCGCGGTCCTTGCCCGCCGCGCAGTGCATCAGCGCCGGAACACTGTCCTCGGCGAGCGCGAGCAGCACCTGGGAGTGCTCGGCGGTGCGCTGGGTGACGATCGTGCGGTACGAGGCGATCATGCGGTTGGCGCCCTTGCCGTCGCCGAGGATCCCGCGCAGCTGCTCTATCTCCCCGTCACGGACCATCTTCCAGAACTCGGAGCCGTCCGCCGGGTCGGACAGCGGCAGGTTCACATTGCGCACGCCGGGCAGCTCGACGTCGGGGCCCTCCAGCTTCTGGTCCGACGCGTTGCGGAAGTCGAAGATGGTGTGCAGGCCGAGGGAGGCCAGGAACGCGGCGTCCTCCTCGGTCGCGTGCGCGAGGTGGCCGCTGCGGAACAGCACACCCTGCCGCACCCGCCGTCCGTCCGCCGTCGGAAGCCCGCCCACGTCCCGGAAATTACGCACTCCGGACAACTCCGGCTCGGTCGACGGAATCTGCTGCGTCACGAGGGCTCCTCCCGCTCGGCCCGACGACGCGGCTCACCGGCGGGCACCCTGTCGACGATACGACATACGCACCGCGGCCCGGGATGCCTTCGAGGCGCTGACCAGGGTCTCTTCCAAGTGGCATCAGGGCAGGATCGAGTCGACGCAACCCCCGTCGACCCGCAGCGCACCGCCCGTCGTGGCCGAGGCCTGGTCGGAACTGAGGTAGACGACCATGTTGGCGATCTCCTCTGGCTCGATCAGCCGTTGCAGCGGGGACTGCGGCCGGCTTCAGCGGAGTGCTGACCGGACCGGGCCGGCATCGCTGACCCGGACGCGTGACACGGGTCTCCACAGATGAAGAGTTCTCCACAGGCGTTGCCTCGCAGGTCCCGCACCATTGATGATGTTGGCGCTTGAGTGGACTTGTTCGAATCTGTGAGGGACTTGATGCTGGAGACTGCCGAGAACGGCCGTACGTGGGTGCTGTCGGGACCCACGAGCAGTTACGCCGTCCATCTCACCGAGCGCGACGAACTGCTCCATCTCCACTGGGGTCCCCGTATCGCGCTCGCCGACGCCGAGGAACTCGCCGCCCGCCCGCTCCCCGGCGGCGCCTCCTTCGAGGCCCCGCTCGACGGACACGAGGAGTACCCGGTCGAGGGCGGCCCCCGCTTCGTCCGGCCCGCCCTGTCGGTGCGCACCCCGGAGCGGCGCGGCACCGAGTGGACCTTCGACCGCTACGACACGGACGGCGACGAACTGCGGCTCCGCTTCCGCGACGCGGGACTGACGATCACCCTGCACTACCGGACGCGCGGCGACGTCGTGGAACGCTGGACGGTCCTCGACAACGACGGGACCGAGCCGCTGGAGCTGCTGCGCGCCGACTCCGCGACCTGGACCCTGCCCGACCGGGAGGACTGGCAGCTGTCGCACGTGCACGGGCGCTGGGCCGCCGAGTCACGGCTGGTGCGCTCCCCCCTCACCTACGGTGAGAAGGTCATCGGCAGCCGCCGCGGCCACACCGGACACCAGTACCTCCCCTGGGTCGCGCTCGACACCGACGCGACCGAGGAACGCGGCGAGGTCTACGGCTGCGCCCTCGGCTGGTCGGGGTCCTGGCGGATCGCCGTGGCCCAACTCCCGGACGCGCGCGTGCAGATCACCGGCGGCGCCGGGTACGACGAGTCCGGGCTGCTGAGCCTCGCCGCCGGGGAGTCCTTCACGACCCCCCTCTTCGCCGCCCTGTGGAGCGACGCCGGCTTCGGCGGCGCCAGCCGCACCTGGCACGACTACCAGCGGACCCATGTCATCCCGGACGCCGACCGGGACCGCCCGGTGCTCTACAACTCCTGGGAGGCCACCCAGTTCGACATCTCCGAGGAGCAGCAGGAGGTCCTCGCACAGCGCGCGGCGGCCGCCGGCGTCGAGCTGTTCGTGGTCGACGACGGCTGGTTCGGCGCCCGCACCAGCGACCGCGCCGGACTCGGCGACTGGACCCCCAACCCGGACCGTTTCCCCGCCGGCCTCAAGCCCCTTGCGGACCGCGTCCACTCACTGGGCATGCAGTTCGGCATCTGGGTCGAGCCCGAGATGATCAACCCGGACAGCGACCTGTACCGCGCCCACCCGGACTGGGTGCAGTACCAAGAGGGACGAAAGCGGACGGAATTCCGCAATCAGCTCGTCCTCAACCTCGCCCGCGAGGACGTCCAGGAGTACCTCTGGGAGCAGCTCGACGGCCTCCTCTCCAGCGCGCCCATCGACTATGTGAAGTGGGACTTCAACCGCTGCTTCACCGACGCCGGCTGGCCCGGCGACGCCTATCCGCAGCGCCTCTGGGTCGACCATGTGCGCGCGCTGTACGCCCTGTTGGACCGGTTGCGGGAGGCCCACCCCGGTGTGGCCTTCGAGTCCTGCTCGGGTGGCGGCGGCCGGATCGACCTCGGCATCCTCAGCCGTACGGACCAGGTGTGGACCTCCGACAACACCGATCCGCTCGACCGGCTCGCCATCCAGCACGGCTTCAGCCAGATCCACCCCGCGCGCGTGATGGCCGCCTGGGTCACCGACAGCCCCAACACCCAGCTCAACGACCGGGTCAGCAGCCTGCGCTTCCGGTTCGTGAGCGCCATGGCCGGAGTGCTCGGCGTCGGCGGCGACCTCTCCGAGTGGACCGAGGAGGAACTCGCCGAGGCCCGCGAGTGGATCACCCTCTACAAGGAGATCCGGCCGCTGGTGCAGCACGGCGACCTCCACCGGCTGCGCCCGCCGACCGGTGGACTGAGCGCCGTGCAGTACACGCGCGGCGACGAGAGCGTCGTCCTCGCCCTGCTCCAGGCGCAGCACTACGGCGAGCCGGTACCGGCGCTCCGGCTGCGCGGGCTCGACCCGACGGCGTCGTACGAATGCCTCGAAACGGGCGAAGTCCACCGGGGTGCCGTGCTGTTGCACCACGGGCTGCGGACCGGGCTGCGTGGTGACCTCGATGCGACGGTTCTCCGGCTGCGTCGCATCTGAGCCTTCTGCCCGAATTGCAGCCTTCGTTACAACTCGCTCTGGAATGAGGGAAGCTGAGAGGTTGTACGTGAGCAGCGTCATATCCGTGACCGTACGTCGCTCGTCATGTTCACGTAATTGACATGCTTTTCCAGGGGAATTGAGGTCGAAGTCGAGTGGGAATTCACGGAGGGTGACTGTGAATTCCCACAGGAGATCACAAGAAACACAAAACCGCGGAACCTCCTGCTTGTCCCTTTGCGTCTTCCTCGCTTACGTTCGCCACCAATCCGGACGGACGCCCAATCCTGCCGCCGACCGGACTCCGCACACACCCACCCGTATGCGGCAGGAGCGGGGGACCCACAGGTAGGACGCCTGTTCCGGTCTCCGGAACGGGCTTGGGGTAAAGCCGCGCCCAGCGCGCGGCCGGGCATCTCCAGCCCGCACCCGACAGCTCACCTCGCAGGCGCCGGAGAGGAATTCGTCATGCCCGCGAAGGGTAAGCACCGCCGTCCCAAGTCCCAGCGCCTCATCCGCTCGATAGCCGTAGCCGGAACCGGCGGCGCCGCGCTCGCCCTTCCGCTCGTGGGAGCCGCCGGCGCCCATGCCGCCCCTTCGACTTCCGCTCCGGAAAAGGCCGTTCAGTCGGTTCCGGCGACCGAGAAGACGGTGACGCGGAAAGCGGCGACCGCGAAGACCGAAGGCGTCAAGACGTATTCGGTGAAGGCGGGCGACTGGCTCGCGAAGATCGCCGAGGACCAGGACGTCACCGGCGGCTGGAAGAAGATCTACCAGGACAACCGCGAGGCCATCGGCGCCGATCCGTCGCTGATCCACCCGGGCCTCAAGCTCTCCCTCGGCAAGAAGGCCACGACGGGCGCGAGCAAGTCGTCCGACTCGTCGTCCAGTTCATCCGGTTCGTTCTCTTCTTCGTCCTCCTCTTCGTCGAAGAAGACGACCGCCACGCAGAGCGCCGACACCACCAGCACCTCCAGCGGCTACACCCTCCCCGTGACCGGCGGCACCATCGGCACCGGCTATCACGTCGCGGGCAGCATGTGGTCCAGCGGCTACCACACGGGCGTCGACTTCGTCGTCCCGACCGGCACCACCGTCAAGGCGGTCGCCGCGGGTACGGTCGTCTCGGCGGCCTACGACGGCGCCTACGGCAACGAGGTCGTCATCCGGCACGCGGACGGCGAGTACTCGCAGTACGCCCACATGTCGCAGCTCTCCGTCTCGGCCGGCCAGACCGTGACCGAGGGCCAGCAGATCGGTCTCTCCGGCGCGACCGGCAATGTGACCGGCCCGCACCTGCACTTCGAGATCCGGACCACTCCGTACTACGGCTCGGACGTGGACCCGGTCGCCTACCTCCGCTCGCACGGCGTCACCGTCGGCTGACACCGGGGCCCGGCGCAGGGCGGTTCCCGGGCTCAACGCCCCTGACCAGGGGGTTATTCCGACTTTGGAGAACCCTTTACAAGTGGCTTATCTCACCGCCCGTCAACCCCAAAATACGATCGCGTAGGTCACAGTCCAGGGTGAACTATGGTTGCCGTGGCTAACGATTCGAAGAGTGACAACAGATCAGTGATCGGGTCGTACGTGGCGGTGGGGGACAGCTTCACCGAGGGCGTCGGCGACCCCGGGCCCGACGGGGCGATGGTCGGCTGGGCCGACCGGTTCGCGGTACTGCTCGCGGACCGGCGGCCCGAGGGCGACTTCGAGTACACCAACCTCGCGGTGCGCGGGAAACTGCTCGACCAGATCGTGGCCGACCAGCTCGCCCGGGCCAAGGAGATCGGCCCGGACCTGGTCTCCTTCTGCGCCGGCGGCAACGACATCATCCGTCCAGGCACCGACCCCGACGAGGTCGCCGAGCGCTTCGAACGCGCGGTCGCCGACCTCACCTCCGCCGTCGGCACCGTCCTGGTGACCACCGGCTTCGACACCCGCGGTGTGCCGGTGCTCAAGCATCTGCGCGGCAAGATCGCCACCTACAACGGACATGTGCGGGCCATCGCCGACCGCTACGGCTGCCCGGTGCTCGACCTGTGGTCCCTCAAGACGGTCCAGGACCGCCGGGCCTGGGACGGCGACCGGCTCCACCTCTCTCCCGAGGGCCACACACGCGTGGCGCTCCGCGCCGGCCAGGTCCTCGGCATCGATGTCCCGGCCGACCCCGACCAGCCCTGGCCGCCGCTTCCGCCGCGCGGCACGCTCGACATCCGCCGCGACGACGTGCACTGGGCGCGCGAGTACCTGGTGCCGTGGATCGGCCGCCGACTGCGCGGCGAGTCCTCCGGGGACCACGTGGAGGCGAAGGGCGCGTTGTCGCCGGACGACATCAAGATGCGGATCGACTGGGTGGCTTGACGGGGTGAGAGGCCCAGGGAGTGCCGACAGACGTGGCCGGTGAGGTGGCCGCGCGGGAGTGGTGAACGGCGGACGGACCCGTGGGCCCGCGCGCGTGGCCGCTCTGCCGGACCAGGGGATCCGGCCCTCGCCGCGAGGTCCGCACATGCACGCGTGGCCGCCCTGTTGCTCCCACTCGCCACCGTGCGCTCCTCGCCGTCCACGGACGGGACCGCACGTCTGCGGAGGGTTGGCTCAGGACGCGGTCAACGCCGCCCGCTCCAGGCCGAGTTCCCGCGCGAGCGCCTCGTCGACCCACTCCAGGGCCCGCGTCCGCGACACCGCGCCCGCGTACGCCGTCATCTGTACGGCCAGACCGTCGAGGAGGGCCGTGAGGCGCAGGGCAGCCGCGTTCGGGTCCGCGCAGTGGAACTCGCCCGCGATCACCCCTTCGGCGACGACCTCCGCGAGCGCCCGCTTCCACTGCCGGTCGAGATCACGGGTCACCTCCAGCAGGGCGGGTTCCCGCAGCGCCGCCGCCCAGCCCTCGATCCACAGCCGCCAGCCCTTGGCCTGCCCGGTCGGCGCGTACCAGCGCACCGCCGCCCGCAGCCGGCGCAGCGCGGTCGTACGGCGGCCGAGGAGCTTGCGCAGATGCGCGAGATCGTCCTCGGCGGCATAGGTGAACGCGGCGGCGACCAGCTTCTCCTTGGTCGAGAAGTGATAGAGCACCAGCGCGTTGCTCACCCCGAGCGCCGAGGCCACATCGGCGATCCTGACCGCCGCCACACCCCGCGCCTCGATCTGCTCGACGGCGGCCCGCAGCAACTCCGCACGCCGCTCCGCCACACCCAACCGCACTCTCGCCACGCGATCACCCTATTCCGTAGCCGGCGGAGGTGTCGCTCCGTCCCTCACCGGTACCAGCCGAACCGCTCCGCGATGACCGGCAGCCGGTCCGCGACGATGGCGTGCGCGGCGGCGCGCGGTGTCGTGCCGTCGGCCTCCGCGCGGGCCAGCATCAGCTCGATCAGGGCCCGCATCGAACGCCGGGTGTGGGCGAACGCCTCGTCCGCGTCCGCACCGATGTCGCCGAACAGGGTCCACCACCACCAGGCGTTCGTCCCGGAGTTCACGACCACGTCCGGCAGTACGACGACCCCGCGCGCGGAGAGCAGTTCCTCCGCCTCCGGCAGCACCGGCATATTGGCCGCCTCGACGATCCAGCGGGCGGTGACCGCCTCCTGGTTGGTGGTGTCGACCGCGTACGACACCGCCGCCGGGACCAGCACCTCCGCCTCGACGGACAGCCAGTCCCCGCCCGGGAGTTCGCGGTCGCCGGGGCGCAGCACGGACCGGTCCACGGTGCCGTAGGAGTCCCGCGCCGCGAGCAGCGCGTCCACGTCGAGGCCGGCCGGGTTCACGATCGTCCCCTTGACGTCGGCGACGGCGACCACCGCCAGCCCCGCGCGCGCGAGGAACCGCGCCGTGGCCCCGCCCATCGTGCCCAGACCCTGCACGGCGACCCGCGTCCCCGCGTAGGGCACGCCCGCCCGGTCCAGCGCCGCGAGCACCGACTCGGCGACCCCGCAGCCGCCGACCAGCTCGTCGAGACCGATCCCGTCCACCTCGACCGCGAACGCGTCCGCGAGCCGCCGCCGTGCCGCGGCCTCGTCGTCGAGCAGCGGATACACGGCCTGGATCGACGACACGAGCCCCGCCTCCGCGGCGGCCCGGTCGACCAGGTCCTGGCTGAGCCCGAGGTCCTCACCCGTCGTCCAGAAACTCTCGACGTACGGCCGCATGGCGCGCAGGTAGCGCACGAGAAGGCCGTACGACACCGGGTCCTGGGGATCGCAGTCGATGCCGCCCTTGGCGCCGCCCAGCGGGACGTAACGGCCCTCGGGGTTGTAGTGCAGCGCCTCCTTCATGGTCATCCCGCGCGCGAGCCCCGCCACCTCGTCGAGGGTGCAGCCCGGCCGCATCCGCAGTCCGCCGCTGGACACCCCGCGCACCAGCCGGTCGACGACCAGGAAGCCCTGGCGGCCGGTGACGTGGTCGGTCCAGGTGAGGGACATCAAGGGGGCGGTCATGCGGACTCCTCGGGTACTGAACGGCGAGTCAGTATCGGAAGTGGGGGCGGGTCCTGTCAACGGAAGATCGAATTCCGCGCCGCGGTGTCAACCCCGGGCGCGGAACTTTGGTCTTTCCTTGGAATGACGGCCCCGTGAAGCCGATGCACCGGCGTTGTCACAGGGGTCGACCATAATGGAAAGCCTGACCGACTCCACCTGGAGGCATCGTGACCGGAATCCGTCCCCTGAGCTCCGGGCTCCGCGCGCTGCAGCCCGCGGCCTTCGGCGCGGACCCGAGCGGCGAGCGCCTGGCGCGCATCCGCAGATCGCCCCACTTCAAGGACGGGGTCTTCCAGAACCCCGGGGGCAACACGAACGTCCGCCCGTCCGGCGGCACGATGCGCGAAATGGGCAAGGCCTACCTGGACAAGGAGGCGCGCGCCCGCCGCGCCCCCGACGGCACGCTGCCGGTGCACGCCACCACCCTCGCCGACCTGGCCAGGCCCGCCGCCACCGGGCTGCGCCTGACCTGGATGGGCCACTCCAGCGTGCTGGCGGAGATCGACGGCCACCGGGTCCTCTTCGACCCGGTCTGGGGCGAGCGCTGCTCACCCTTCCCGTTCGCCGGCCCCAAGCGGCTGCACCCGGTGCCCCTGCCGCTGGCCGCCCTCGGTCCCGTCGACGTCGTGGTGATCTCGCACGACCACTACGACCACCTGGACATGCCCTCGATCAAGGCGCTGGCCGACACGGACACCCTGTTCGCCGTGCCGCTGGGCGTCGGCGCCCACCTGGAGCACTGGGGTGTCTCCCCGGACCGGCTGCGCGAGCTGGACTGGAACGAGGAGACCAAGGTCGGCGGCCTCACCCTCACCGCGACCCCGGCCCGCCACTTCTGCGGCCGGGGCCTGCGCAACACCCAGCACACCCTCTGGGCCTCCTGGGTCGTCGCCGGTGACGAGCACCGGATCTACCACAGCGGCGACACCGGGTACTTCGAGGGCTTCAAGGACATCGGCGCGGCGCACGGCCCGTTCGACGCCACGATGATCCAGATCGGCGCCTACAGCGAGTTCTGGCCCGACATCCACATGACACCCGAGGAGGGCATGCGCGCCCACCTCGACCTCCAGGGCGGGCAGGCGCACGGCGTGCTGCTGCCCATCCACTGGGGCACGTTCAACCTGGCGCTGCACGCGTGGGCCGAGCCCGGCGAGTGGACCGCGGACGCGGCGGAGGCGGCGGGCCAGGCGGTGGCCACCCCGAGGCCGGGCGAGCCCTTCGAACCGGGCGCCGAACTGACGACGGACCGCTGGTGGCTGCCCTACGGGGGCACGCTCGCGCGTCCCTGGCGGGGTGCCGAGCCGGTGGGGCTGGAGCCGAAGCCGGTGGCGGCTCCGGCGGCAATGGACCTGGCGAACGAGCGCTGACACGGACGACGGTCCCCTCGACGGCGTCGACGGCCGGGGTTCGCCGCGTCGTCGAAGGGACGTCTCACCGCAGGGCACGGAGCCGCTGTACTCCCATGTACGTCCCCGTCGTGAGCGCGAGCACCGGCAGGGGGAGCCCCAGGAGGATCACCGGGTTCACCCGGCCCGGCACCAACTCGGTGCCCAGGTCGCCCGACGTGACGCACTGAGAAATTACCGGCAACGTCATCCGCGTCACGACGTGATCGCCCGCCGCACCCATCGCCGCGCACATCTGGTCCGGGTCCAGGACGTAGAACCCCGACATGGCGCCCCGCGCGTACGCGCCGAGTGCCGCCGAGCCGGCCATCACCGCCACAAGCGCACACGTCTCGACGCTCGGCAGGTGCCACCACCCGCTGACCGGCAGTCGCTGGAAGGCCCGCCAGGCGAGTCCCGTGGCCGCGGCCAGGAACACGAACGGTGTCACGAGCGGCGAGAGAGCCAGGATCAGAAACAGAAGAGAGGCCGATCCTGTCCGGACAACACCCGGACAGGATCGGTTCCGCACGCTCAGCCGACGGCCTCCGGCGGACACGGCCTGTGACATGCCGGGGACGCGGCAGGGGGCCGGACCGATCCCCTGAAATCGCTCCGCCGACCCGACCGCCGGGCCCGGAGCGGACGAACGGCGGCGTCGGGCCGCATCGAACTCCCCGACCCCCGGCGCCCGTTCATGACCGGCTCTGATCAGGGGTGATCGATTCTTTGTCCTTCTTCGGCATACGGCCGCCCGGGTTATCGGTCTGTCGTGCGAGGCGTCATACCAGAGCGGGACGCTCCCCGGGGGACTTTGTCAACTGCCCACCGCACCTGATGCGTTGACGACTACTGTGAGTGTCCGCCGGGCGACGCAGGGCCGAATTCTTCGGCTCTCCCGACCGGCACCGCGATGGCGTATGCCCGAATCGCGCACCCCGCGCGAGCAAACAGGTCCGACGCACCAGTACGAGGACGCAGATGTCTCAACTCCGTGCACCGGCCGCACGCGCAGACCGCCGTGAGGGCGGCCGGCACGGGCGACCGGCCGCCCGCCCCGTGCCCGCACTGCCCGAGACGCACATACGATCCCAACTCCTGCGTCTCGCCGTGCTGCCGCCCGTCGCGGTCGCGCTGAGCGCCAGCGCCGCCGTCCTGTTCACCGTCCGCTCCACCGGAGCACGGACCGGTCTCACCCTCTGGGGCGTCCTCGCCGGAGCCACGGCGGTGACCTGCGCGGGCATCCTGATCGCCGCAGTGGCCGCGGGCCGAGCGGCCGGTTCCGTCAGCGACCGCATCGGCGCCCTGCGCCGCGACAGCGCGCGCGGCGAGGCCGATCTGCGCGAACTGGTCGAGGCGCTGCGGCGCGGAGAGGGCCCGCCCCAGCGCAAGCCGCGGAGCCGCCCGCCGGGGGACGCCGACGACTTCGACCTGCTCGCCGCCGACCTGGCACGCGCCCACGACGGCGCCGTCACCGCCGTCGTGTCCGCCTCCCAGCTCTCCAGCCAGGCCGGCAGCGAACAGAAGGTCGAGGTCTTCGTCAACCTCGCCCGGCGCCTTCAGTCCCTGGTGCACCGGGAGATCTCCATCCTCGACGAACTGGAGAACGAGATCGAGGACCCCGACCTGCTCAAGGGCCTCTTCCACGTCGACCACCTCGCCACCCGCATCCGCCGCCACGCCGAGAACCTCGCTGTCCTCGGCGGCGCCGTCTCCCGCAGACAGTGGAGCAACCCGGTCTCCATGACCGAGGTGCTGCGCTCCGCCATCGCCGAGGTTGAGCAGTACTCCCGCGTCAAACTCGTGCCGCCCATCGACGGCACCCTGCGCGGCCACGCCGTCGCGGACGTGATCCACCTGCTGGCCGAACTCGTCGAGAACGCCACGGTGTTCTCCGCCCCGCACACCCAGGTCCTGCTCCGCGCCAACCTCGTGACCTCGGGCCTCGCCGTCGAGGTCGAGGACCGCGGCCTCGGCATGCCCGTCGGCGAACAGAGCCGGATGAACGCCCTGCTCACCGACCCCGACCAGGTCAACGTCGCCAGCCTGCTGGCCGACGGCCGCATCGGCCTGTTCGTGGTCTCCCAACTCGCCCGCCGCCACGGCATCCACGTCCGCCTCCAGACCAACATCTACGGCGGGGTGCAGGCCGTACTCGTCGTGCCCCAGGCCCTGTTGGGTACGGCACCGGGCGCACCCGGAGCCGTAGGACAGCCGGAGGACACGATGGGCGGGGGGCGACCGCTCGTGCCGCCGCAGCAGCCTTCGCAGGGCGGCGCCGAGGGTGGTCAGCAGGCCGCCGGACGGTGGAGTGCGCCCGCGGCGACGCCCGCCGCGCCGGGGCGGCCCCAGCGTGAGTCCGGGGCACCGGGACGGCATCAACGGCGGGACTCCGCACCGCCCGCCGCGCCGGTGCCGAACGGCAGCGGGCCGGTGCCGCTGCCCGTGCGCGGCGCCCACGTGGAGCGGGCCAATCCGGCGGAGGCCGTACCCGGCATCCGGCCCGACGACCGGCACACCGTGGCGGCGAACGTGACCACACCGCCCGTCCCGCGAGGCGGCGGTGCGGTCCGCGGCACCATGGGCAAGCCGCCCCAACTGCCCCGGCGCCGCGCCCAGGAGCACATCGCACCCCAACTCCGCGGCGGCCCCGCACCCCGCCAGGACTCCGAGCAGGCCGCCGGCCACGACCCGGGCCTGATGGCGGCCTTCCAGCGGGGGATCGGCCTCGCGGAAGCCCAACAGCACATGGAGGCAACGGAGTTGGTGGAGGGGGCCGACATGGCGTCACCGCATGTGGATGTGCCGCACGCGGAGGGGCTCATGGATGTGCCGCACATGGAGTCGGCCCACATGGAGACGCACCGCGCGGAGGTCCCGCGCTCGACCGAAGTGCACACGGGCGGGGTCTACATGAGCACGCCCCCCATGGGCTCCGACCACACCCCCGCGCCCCACACGGAAATGCCGCCCCTCACCCTCGCCCCCCACAGGGACGCGGCACCCATATCCGAAGCGCACGCGCATGCGCCCGGTCATGACCTCACCGCCCGGCACGACGGGAGCGCATCAGCCGGATGACCACGCACGCCCCCACCCCCACGACCACGGCGTCCCACCGCCCCACCCCCACCAGCGCTCCCGCAGACCTTCGTACCCCAAGGAGTCGATCCACCATGGCGAGCGACGCGCCGACCGGCCATGTATCCGATCTCGACTGGCTGATGAGCGGCCTCGTGCAGCGCGTACCGCACACCACCAGCGCGGTACTGCTCTCCTGCGACGGCCTCGTGAAGTCGGTCCACGGCCTCGACCCCGACAGCGCCGACCACATGGCGGCCCTGGCCTCCGGCCTGTACTCCCTCGGCCGGAGCGCGGGCGTCCGCTTCGGCGACGGCGGGGACGTCCGCCAGGTCGTCGTCGAACTCGACTCGACGCTGCTCTTCGTCACCACCGCCGGATCCGGCACCTGTCTCGCCGTGCTGGCCGGCCGCGAGGCCGACGCGGCCGTGCTGGGCTACGAGATGGCGATGCTGGTCAAGAGCGTCCGCCCCTACCTCGTGACCGCGCCCCGCCAGCACGCCGTCGAATCCCCCGCGATGAGGCCTTGAGCGTGGCGACGGCCGGCGACGGGCCCTGGTTGGACGACGCGGCCGGACGTCTTGTGCGCCCCTTCACGGTCAGCAACGGCCGTACCCGGCCGTCCGTCGCACTCGACCTCCTGTCGCAGGTGATGGCCACCGGCGCCACCCCCCTCGGCTACCTCGGCCCCGAGCACGCACAGGCACTGGACCTGTGCCGCGCGCCCGTCTCGGTCGCCGAGGTCGCCGCCCACCTGAAGCTGCCGGCGGTGGTCACCAAGGTGCTGCTGTCGGACCTGGTCGACTGCGGAGCGCTGACCACCAAGCCGCCCGAGTTCCACCACAACCCCACTGACCGGTCTCTTCTGGAGGCAGTGCTCGATGGACTACGACGACAGCTCTGACTACGAGAGCGGCCACGATCCCTTCCCCACCGCGCTGAAGATCCTGGTGGCGGGCGGCTTCGGCGTCGGCAAGACGACCTTCGTCGGCGCGGTGAGCGAGATCGCGCCGCTCAGTACGGAGGAGCTGCTCACCACGGTCAGTGCCGCGACCGACGATCTCGAAGGCATCGAGAACAAGGTCGAGACGACCGTGGCGATGGACTTCGGCCGGATCACCCTCGACCCGGAACACGTGCTCTATCTGTTCGGCACGCCCGGACAGGAGCGGTTCTGGTTCATGTGGGACGAGCTGTCCGAGGGCGCGCTCGGCGCGGTCATCCTCGCCGACACCCGGCGCCTGGAGGAGTGCTTCGCCGCCGTCGACTTCTTCGAGCAGCGCGGCCTCGGATTCATCATCGCGATCAACGAGTTCGACGGCTCCTACCGCTACGACCCCGAGGAGGTGCGGGCCGCCATAGACCTCGACCCCGGGATCCCGGTCGTGCGCTGCGACGCGCGGATCTCCAGTTCCGGGGTGCAGACCCTGCTGACCCTCGTCCGCCATCTCATCGAGCACGCCCCGGCGCACGCGCCGAGCCATGGTGCCCACATGTGATCCCCGCACACCCTTCACGGAGTTCCTCCATGCCATACGTCCACAGGGACGGAGTACGCCCATGAGCTACGACCCGCCGCGTCCGGCCGGTCGTCTGCTGCTCACGCCCGAGGACAAGGAGGCACCCCAACGGGCGCGACGGCTACGGGGGTTGGGCCTGGGGGAGCACCCGGACCCGGCACTGGACGCCTTCGCGGACCGGCTCGCCGAGCTGACCGGGGCGCCGTACGCCATGGTCAACTTCATCGACGAGAACCGGCAGTTCTTCGCCGGTCTGCACACTCCGGGGAGCGTGGGTCCGCCCCGGGAGCACGCCAAACCCGAGGTGGGCCGGCAGTTGGCGCGCGAGTACGGGTTCTGCCCCCATGTGGTGGTCCGACGTAAGGCGCTGGTTCTTGAGGACGTCTGCGACTATCCGCGGTTCGCGGGGAATCCGGTGGTCGACGAGTTCGGCATCCGTTCCTATCTGGGGGCACCGCTCATCGACTCCACGGGGATGGTGCTGGGCACCGTGTGTGTCGTCGACACGGAGCCCCGGCCGTGGGGGAGACCGGGGCTGGAGACGATCAAGTCGACCGCGGCGGAGCTGGTGACCCGGCTTGAGCACCTCGGCGGCCTGTAGCCGACCGGTCGTATAGTCGTCGTATGGGCAGAACCAGTGACGCCGGAGAGAAGATCCTCGCCGCCGGGCGCTCGCTCTTCGAGGCACGCGGCTACTCGGCACTCGGCGTGGCCGAGATCTGCCGCGCGGCCGGGGTGCCGAAGGGCAGCTTCTACTACTTCTACGAGTCGAAGGAGGCCCTCGCGCTGGCCGTCGTCGACGAGCACTGGGCGGAGCAGCGGCGGGAGTGGACGCGCGTCCTGAGCGCCGCGAGCGGGGACGCCGAGCCGCTGGAGCGGCTGCGCCGGTTGTTCGAGGAGACGGAGGCGGGCCAGCGCGCCGGACAGCAGGGCCGCGGGACCGTACTGGGCTGCCTGTTCGGCAATCTCAGCCTGGAGATGAGCAACCGGACCGAGGCCGTGCGCACCCGCCTCCAGGAGATCTTCGACGCCCAGGTCGAGATGGTCGACGCGGTCGTGACCGAGGCCCGCGACCGCGGGGACGTCACCGTCACCGACACCCGGGAGGCGGCGCGGTCCGTCGTCGCGCAGCTCGAGGGCCAGGTGATGTTCGCCAAGCTCTACAACAACACCGGGCGGCTGAGCCCCCTTTGGGCCAACTGCCGTGCCCTGCTGGGGGCCCGCGCGGCCTGATCGGCGACTGCGGCGGCGACGGCCGCGGCGAGGACCATCACGGCGGCGAGGGCGCTGACGCCGATGAAGGTCCCAAGTCCCTTACGGACAGGGCGAGTTACTCCGCGTGGCCGGGGTCGTTCGGGTGCGGTTCCAGCGGAGTGACGGCGAAGGTCATCCACGGGGCGAGGGGCAGCGTGCCGAGCACCTTCTCGTGGAGCTGGTCCTCGTCGTCCGCGAGCCAGATGCCGATGCTGCGCCGTTCGCCGACCGGGCGCCACAGCCGGCCCAGGTGACCGGCGGCGGCCAGCTCGCGGGAGCGGACGGCCTCGGCGGCGCGGCGCCGGCCGACCTCCTCCTGCGGGGTGCCCTCGGGGACGGTGGTGGTGATCTCGACCAGGAACTCTCGCATGACCTCGCTCCGTTCGGGCCCGCCCGGCCGGGCGACAGGGTGCCGGGTCTCCATGCCCTCATCGTGGCCCGGGACCGGCCCGCCCGCCATGACGGGCTCGCTTCCTGCTGAGAGCTGCGGCCTCCCAGCCACGCGTAGCATGACGGGCGTGGAGCTGCGCCAACTGAGGTACTTCGTCGCCGTCGCCGAGGAGCTGAACTTCGGCCGGGCCGCCGACCGCCTCCTGATCGCGGGCCCCTCCCTCTCCCAGCAGATCAAGGCCCTCGAACGCGATCTGGGCGTACGGCTCTTCGACCGCGACCGCCGCTCGGTCTCCCTCACCGCGGCCGGAGCCGCGCTGCTCCCGCACACCCGCGCCCTGCTCGAGCGCGCCGACGACCTCCGGCGCCGGGCCGGCCGGCTGGCGGGCTCGGAGGCGGTCCGGCTCGGTTACGTCAACTGGCTCCCCGCCGACCTGACCACGCGCACCGCGGGTGTGGCCCAGGTCCATGTGGACGCCTGGATCGCGCCCTCGCACACCCAGGCCACCCGGATCGCGGACGGCAGCCTGGACCTCGCGGTGTGCTGGGTACGCGACGAGGACCTGAAGCGGCACGGCCTGCGGGCCCGGCTGCTCGGTGCCGACCGGCTGTACGCGGTGGCCACGGGCACCGACACCGGTGACGTACGCGCCCGGGACACCTCCGTCCTCCTGGACGACGACACCCAGTCGTGGTCGTCCTGGAACGTCTACGCCGAGCAGCTCGCCCACGACACCGGGGCGCACGCCGTGCCCATCTCCGACGGCGGGATCACCGGCCCCGCCTTCTTCGACCACGTCCGCCGCAGCCGCCGCCCGGTCGTCAACTCGCCCAAGGGGCAGACGGCTCCGCTGCCGCCCGACCTCGTACGCCGCGAGGTCGTCGAACCGTCGGTCCACTGGACCTGGTCGCTGGTGTGGCGCGAGGGCGAGACGCGCGCCGGGGTCCTCGCCGCCGTGGACGCGCTGTGCGACGGCGTCGGCGACCTCGGGCTGCGCGCCCCGGACGCCTGGCTGCCGGCGGGCGACCCGCACCGCTGACGTGGACTGGGAGGCCGAGCCTCCCAGCAGCGAGGATTCCGGTCCTGGGAAAACCCCTTCTGACCTTTGCTTTCACCTCTCCGAGTCACCTACCTTCTCGAATAGGCGACCGGTCGGCGAGTTGGAACGGCCGACCGGGAGCACCACATTCACTACCTTGGAGAAGGTCGTCATGAGCACTCGGAACCAGAAGGTCGCGATCGTCACCGGCGCCTCGCAGGGCATCGGAGCGGGCGTCGTCGACGCCTACCGCAAGCTCGGTCACTCCGTCGTCGCCACCTCGCGCACCATCGCCCCCGCCGACGACGCGGACATCCTGACCGTCCAGGGCGACATCGCCGACCCGGCCACCGCCGAGCGGGTCGTGGCCGCCGCGATCGAGCGGTTCGGCCGCATCGACACGGTGGTCAACAACGCGGGCGTCTTCGTCGCCAAGCCCTTCACGGACTACACGGCCGACGACTACGCGAGCATGCTCGGCATCAACCTGACCGGGTTCTTCCGGCTCACCCAGCTGGCCGTTCCGCACCTGCTCACCCAGGGCGGCGGCCACATTGTCAGCGTCACCACCAGCCTGGTCGACAACGCGGACGCCCGCGTCCCCTCCGTGCTGGCCTCGCTGACCAAGGGCGGAATCCAGTCCGCCACCAAGTCCCTCGCCATCGAATACGCCACCCGGGGCATCCGCGTCAACGCCGTGTCGCCGGGCACCATCAAGACTCCGATGCACGCGGAGGAGACCCACGACTTCCTCGCCGCCCTGCACCCGGTCGGCCGGATGGGTGAGGTGGGCGACATCGTCGACGCCGTGCTCTTCTTGGAGAACGCTCCCTTCGTCACCGGCGAGATCCTCCATGTCGACGGCGGCATGAGCGCCGGTCACTGAGAAAGGGCGACGGAGATGAACAGCGGCAACGACGAGGAACTCGTCCTGCGCGGTGTCCTCGACCCCTGGAAAGCGGCCGTGGACGCCCATGAACCGGAGGAGGTGGCCCGGCTCTTCACCGAGGACGCGATCTTCCAGGGGCTGCACCCCTACGGCGTCGGCCGGGCGGGTGTCGCCGAGTACTACGCCTCCCAGCCCCTCGGTATGAAGGCGGCCTACGAGGTCCTGGAGACCCGGCGGTACGCCGACGATCTCGTACTCGGCTATCTGGACACGGAGTTCACGTTCACCGACCGGCCGCCGGTCGACGTCAAGCTCGCCGTGTTGGTGCGGCGGCTGGCCGACGGCTGGTACATCGCCCACTACCAGGTCTCGCGGCTGGACGGGTGAGACGTGTGAAGGAAAGCTGCGACACCGCTTAAGAAAACCTCGATGGACCCGGGCGTTCCGGTAGGGCAGATTGCTAGCAGAATCCACCCTCACCCCCGGAACGGGCTCGTCCGGCATGCCCGGACCGAGCCCGGCCCCGGGCCTCACGCACAGGAGCCGTAGCGTTGAAGGCGCTGGTCAAGGAGAAGGCGGAGCCCGGGCTGTGGCTCGTGGACGTCCCGGAGCCCGCCGTCGGACCCGGCGACGTACTGATCAAGGTGCTGCGCACCGGGATCTGCGGCACCGACCTGCACATCCGGGCCTGGGACGGCTGGGCGCAGCAGGCGATCCGTACACCGCTCGTGCTCGGGCACGAGTTCGCCGGCGAGGTGGTCGGGACCGGCCGGGACGTCACCGACATCGCCGTCGGTGAACTGGTCAGCGGCGAGGGCCACTTGGTGTGCGGCAAGTGCCGCAACTGCCTGGCCGGGCGCCGCCACCTGTGCCGTGCCACGGTCGGGCTCGGCGTCGGCCGGGACGGCGCCTTCGCGGAGTACGTCGCGCTGCCCGCCGCCAACGTGTGGGTGCACCGCGTCCCCGTCGACCTCGATGTGGCCGCGATCTTCGACCCGTTCGGCAACGCCGTGCACACCGCGCTGTCGTTCCCGCTCGTCGGTGAGGACGTACTGATCACCGGTGCGGGCCCGATCGGCCTGATGGCGGCGGCAGTTGCGCGGCACGCGGGCGCGCGGAACATCATGGTGACCGACGTCAGCGAGGAACGCCTCGCCCTGGCCCGCAAGATCGGCGTGAGCCTCGCCCTGAATGTGACGGACGCTCAGATCGCGGACGGGCAGCGTGAGTTGGGCCTCCGCGAGGGCTTCGACATCGGCCTGGAGATGTCCGGCCGCCCCGAGGCCATGCGCGACATGATCGCCAACATGACCCACGGCGGCCGGATCGCCATGCTGGGACTGCCCTCCGAGGAGTTCCCCGTCGACTGGTCCCGCATCGTCACCTCGATGCTCACCATCAAGGGCATCTACGGCCGTGAGATGTTCGAGACCTGGTACGCGATGTCGGTCCTGCTGGAAGGCGGCCTCGACCTCGCGCCCGTGATCACCGGCCGGTACGGGCACCGCGACTTCGAGGCGGCGTTCGCGGACGCCGCGAGCGGACGCGGCGGCAAGGTCATCCTCGACTGGACCGCGTAACTCCCTTCCGGCCGCACAACTCCCTTTCGGCGAAGGAACTTTAGGAGCTTCCCCATGTTCGACTCCGTGCGCGACGACCTCCGCACCACCCTCGACGAGATCCGCGCCGCCGGACTCCACAAGCCCGAGCGCGTGATCGGCTCCCCGCAGTCCGCGACCGTGAACGTCACCGCGGGCGGCCGCCCCGGCGAGGTCCTCAACTTCTGCGCCAACAACTACCTCGGCCTCGCCGACCACCCCGAGGTCGTCGCCGCCGCCCACGCGGCCCTCGACCGCTGGGGCTACGGCATGGCCTCGGTCCGCTTCATCTGCGGAACTCAGGAGGTGCACAAGGAACTTGAGGCCCGCCTCTCCGCGTTCCTCGGCCAGGAGGACACGATCCTCTACTCCTCCTGCTTCGACGCCAACGGCGGTGTCTTCGAAACCCTGTTGGACCCGGAGGACGCGGTCATCTCCGACGCCCTCAACCACGCGTCGATCATCGACGGCATCCGCCTCTCCAAGGCCCGCCGCTACCGGTACGCCAACCGCGACATGGCAGACCTGGAACAGCAGTTGAAGGAAGCGGCGGGCGCCCGGCGCAAGCTGATCGTCACCGACGGCGTCTTCTCCATGGACGGCTATGTCGCCCCGCTGCGCGAGATCTGCGACCTCGCCGACCGCTACGACGCGATGGTCATGGTCGACGACTCGCACGCCGTCGGTTTCGTCGGCCCCGGCGGCCGGGGCACCCCCGAACTGCACGGAGTCATGGACCGTGTCGACATCATCACCGGCACCCTCGGCAAGGCGCTCGGCGGCGCCTCCGGCGGTTACGTCGCCGCCCGCGCCGAGATCGTCGCCCTGCTCCGCCAGCGCTCACGGCCGTACCTCTTCTCCAACACCCTCGCCCCGGTGATCGCCGCGGCCTCGCTCAAGGTGCTCGACCTGCTGGAGTCGGCGGACGACCTGCGCGTCCAACTCGCCCAGAACACCGCCCTGTTCAGGCGCCGGATGACCGAGGAGGGCTTCGACATCCTCCCCGGCGACCACGCCATCGCGCCCGTGATGATCGGCGACGCGGCGGTGGCCGGCCGGATGGCGGAGCTGCTGCTGGAGCGGGGCGTGTACGTGATCGGCTTCTCGTACCCGGTCGTCCCGCAGGGCAAGGCCCGTATCCGGGTCCAGCTGTCCGCCGCGCACTCGACGGAGGACGTGAACCGGGCGGTCGACGCGTTCGTCGCGGCGCGGGCGGAGCTCGAGGGCTGATCCGTTCCCCCGGGCCCGGGTTCGTCCGGAGCCTCGGACATATTGCGATAATCGGTCCCATGATCGAAGCGCGGCGGCTCCATATCCTCCGTGCGGTGGCCGACCACCGCACCGTGACGGCGGCAGCCGCCGCGCTGTACCTCACCCCCTCGGCGGTCTCCCAGCAGCTCGCCGCCCTGGAGCAGGAGACCGGCCACCGCCTGGTCGAGCGCGGCGCCAAGGGGGTACGGCTGACGCCGGCCGGCGAGATTCTGCTGAGCCACACCAACGTCGTCCTTGCCCAGCTGGAGCGGGCCGAGGCGGAACTCGCCGCGTACAGCTCGGGCGAGGCCGGCACGGTCACCGTCGCCGCCTTCGCGACCGGTATCGCACTGGTCGTGGCACCGGCCGTGACCCGTCTCGCCAGGCTCGCGCCCGGCATCCGGATCCGCGTCCAGGACGCCGAGGGCGACGCCAGTCTGCCGATGGTGCTGGACCGGCAGGTGGATGTCGCGGTCGCCGTCGAGTACCGCGGCGCCCCGCCCGCCGACGACCCGCGCCTGATCCACGTCCCGCTCTACGCCGAGCCCTTCGACGCGGTCGTCCCGGTCGCCCACCGCCTCGCCGGCGCCGACGAGGTCCCGCTCGCCGAACTGGCGAAGGACCCGTGGATCGGCCCCTACCCCGGCAACCCCTGCCACGAGGTGGTCGTCCTGGCCTGCGAGAACGCCGGATTCCAGCCCCGTCTCGAACACTCCTCCGACGACTTCCGGGCCGTTGTCGCCCTCGCGTCGGCCGACGCGGGCGTCGCCCTCGTCCCGCGCTCGGCCCTGCGCGGCATGGACCTGACGGGAGTCGTCGTCCGGCCCGTCGACGGGGTGGCGCCGACCCGCCGGGTCTTCGCGGCCGTACGACGCGGCACGGAGGAGCATCCGCTGATCCGCCCGGTGCTGGACGCGCTGGCGGAAGTGGCCCGGACGTAACCTCGCCGTTTCATATCCGGGATACCGTCCCGGATATGAAGCACGAAGACGAGGCTCCGGACCCGATGGACGCCCGCCTCGGCGCCCGCCTGTCCGAACTGCGGGCCCAACACGGCTGGTCCCTGGGCGAGTTGGCGGAGCGCAGCGGAGTGAGCCGGTCGACCCTCTCCCGCGCCGAACGCGCCGAGACCAGCCCCACCGCCTCCCTCCTCAACCGCCTCTGCGGCGTCTACGGCCGCACGATGTCCCAACTCCTCAGCGAGGTGGAGGCCGAGCCCACCCCGGTGCTGCGCTCCGCCGACCAACCCGTGTGGGAGGACCGCGCCTCCGGTTTCGTACGACGGTCCGTGTCGCCCCCGCACACCGGCCTGCGCGGCGAACTCGTCGAGGGACGGCTCACACCGGGCGCCGACATCGCCTACGACCGCCCGCCCGTCCCCGGCCTCGAACAGCACATCTGGGTCCTGGAAGGCGCCCTCGCCGTGACGGCCCGGGACGTCGAGCACCATCTCGACACCGGCGACTGTCTACGGCTGCGGGTATGGGGCCCGACACGGTTCCGGTGCCAGGGTCCGGACGGGGTCCGCTACGTACTGGCGGTGGTGCTGCCATGAGGACGGAGCGGCTGGACGCACCCCAACTGCTCTCGGTAGTCGAGGAGTTGGCGGACCTGCTGACCGACACCGTGCACGACGGTGCCTCGATCGGATTCCTCGCGCCGCTCGACCGGGCGGCGGCCGTCGCCTGGTGGCGGGAGCGCGCCGACGGGGTGGGCGCCGGGCGGCTCGCCGTGTGGGCGGCGCGGGACGGCGACCGGGTCGTCGGCACGGTGAGCCTGGCCTTCGCCGACAAGCCCAACAGCCGCCACCGCGCCGAACTGGTCAAGCTGATGGTGCACCGGGACGCCCGCGGCCGGGGCCTCGGCCGCGAACTCCTGACCGTCGCCGAGAACGCGGCGGTGGCGGCCGGCATCACCCTCCTCCACCTGGACACCGAGACGGACAGCGCCGCCGAACACCTCTACCACTCGGCCGGCTGGACCCGGGCCGGCGTCATCCCCGACTACGCGGCGAGCCCGGACGGGGTGCTGCGGCCGACGACGCTCTACTACAAGAGGGTGGGGGCGGGGGTACACACTCCCACCAGGTGATTGTCAGTGCCGGCCGATATCTTGCCTGTCATGCCGGATGCCGAAGACGTACGCCGTATCGCCCTCTCCCTCCCGGACACGGCGGAGAAGATCGCCTGGAACATGCCCACGTTCCGGGTCGCCGGGAAGATGTTCGTCACGCTGCCGGAGGAGGAGACCTCCATCGCCGTGCGCTGCCCCAAGGAGGAGCGCGACGAACTGGTCCTGGCCGAGCCCGAGAAGTTCTGGGTCGCCGATCACGAGGCGGGCTTCGCCTGGGTCCGGGCCCGGCTGGCCGCGCTGGAGAGCGAGGAGGAACTGCGCGACATCCTCGCCGACTCCTGGCGCCAGGCAGCCCCGCCCCGACTCCTGGAGTCCTACCCGGAGTTGGGCCTCCCGACCGGCGACTGAGCCGGAGCGGCGCGGAGTTGGGCGGCGGGACTCAGCCGTGCGTACCGGCGCGCCCGCCCCGGACGAAACCGTTGATTCGCTCGCGCAGCGACCGGGCGTCGAGCCCGTGGGCGGCCAGGTGTTCCTCGACCGTGCCGTAGCGCCGCAGTTCGGGGCGGGCCACGCCCAGACCCAGTACACGGTGGGGCACGTCGGCGAGTGCGTCGTTCGCGGCGGCCGTCGAGGTGCCCGAGAGATACGGCTCGACGAGGACGACGTCGGTCCCGGCCGTCCGCGTGGCGCGGCGCAGCGCCGCCGCGTCGAAGGGCCGTACGGTCGTGGCGTACAGGACGCTGACGTCGAGGCCCTCGGTCGCGTCGAGTACGGCGTCCAGCATCGGCCCGACCGCGACGACCACGCCGGAGCGGCCCTCGCGGACGGGGAGAAAGCGCTCGCCGTCGACCGGGAGAGCGTCGGCGTTCGACTGGACGGACAGCCGTACGTACACCTTGTCGCCGCCCGCGGCGACCGCGTGGCGCAGCAGCGTCTCGGCCTCGTCCGGGTGGCCCGGCACATGCACGGTCCAGCCGTCGAGCGTGTCGAGGAGTGCCACATCGCCCGGAGCCATGTGCGTCAGCCCGCCGGCGGGCCAGTCGAACGAGGCCGCCGCGCTGACCAGCACCGCGCCCACGCCCTGGTGCCCGAGGTCCAGCTTGACCTGCTCGAAGGGCCGCTCGACGAGGAAGCTGGCGAAGGTGTGCAGGACGGGACGCATCCCGGTCAGCGCGAGCCCCGCGCCCGCCCCGACGAGCAGCTGCTCGCGGATGCCGACGTTGATCACCCGGTCCGGGTGGCGGAGCTGCGCCTCGGCGAGCGTGGCCGCGCCGATCTCGGCGAGGACGACCGCGACGCGTGGATCCTCGTCGAGAAGCCGGGAGACGACCGGGGCGAAACGGTCACGCATGGTGTCCATGGAGAGAAAGCCCTTCTTGAACTCTTGAACTGCGGCTGAGGAGGTCGGGCGGTCACGCGGACTTCGGTTCGACCCGGGCCACGACCACATGGGGTCGGCCGGGATGCGGCGCGGTGAAAGCGGCGTAGAGCGCGTCGTGATCGCGGCCGTCGACCGTCACGGTCGACCAGCCCGCGGCCTCGAAGCGGGCGGCGATGCCGCCGGGCCGGGCGTGAGTGGCGGAGGAGTTGTCGACGACGACGGTGTGCAGCCGGTCCAGTCCTGCGGGCCCGGCGAAGGCGATCGCCTCGTGGTTGCTGCCCTCGTCCAGTTCGGCGTCCCCGACCAGCACCCAGACCCGGGGTTCCGTACGTCCCTGGGCGCGCAGTCCCAGCGCCGTCCCGACGGCGATCGGCAGCCCGTGCCCCAGCGACCCGCTGCCGATCTCGGCGCCCGGCACCAGCACGCGGTCGGGGTGGTGCCCGAGCGGGGAGTCGTACGAGCCGAAGTCCGGGAGCCACTCCAGCGGGACGAATCCCTTGGCGGCCAGTACGGCGTAGTACGCCATCGGCCCATGCCCCTTGGAGAGCAGGAACCGGTCCCGTTCCGGGTCGCCCATCCGTTCCGGGCCGACCCGGAGCACCCGGTCGTAGAGCACCCACAGCACGTCCAGCGTCGAGGTCGCCGCCGGACCGTGCTTCTCGTCGCCGGTCATCAGGCCCATGAGCCCGGTCAGGTCGCCGTGCGTGTACGGGTGGTTGTGTTCCGCGGTGATGGTCATGCCGACGATCGTGCAACCTCAACCAAACTTCAGGTCAAGCACGGCGGGGGAGGCGGCCGGAAGTCGGCCCCCGATAAAGGCGTGCGCGATCACCGATGCGAGTGCGGTATTGTTTCCATGCGCGTTCGACCAGGGGAAACCCCAGGTCAGATGGGCAACGGGACGTGGCGCAGCTTGGTAGCGCACTTGACTGGGGGTCAAGGGGTCGCAGGTTCAAATCCTGTCGTCCCGACAGTGCGAAGGGTCTTCGCAGGCGAGAGCCTGCGGGGGCCCTTTTCATATGGGTTGTTTCCGATCTTCGAGGTTGAGCATGCCGCTCATCGGCGCCTTTACTCGGAGGCTTCGCGGAAATGCCGCTTCTGAACCTGGACAAGATCACTACTGGTTTGTCCAAGACATGGTCGGGGCTGTTGCGGGACTGGGACCGCTCGCTGCGGTCGGGGAACTATCCGGAGACCACCCGCTACAACTATCTGCTGGCGGCCGCCCAGCTGGGCCGCTACCTGGGGGAGTACTCGCCGAACCCGGAGGCCGACGACGCGGCCGAGGATCCGGCCAATGTCAGCCGCGCGCATATCGAGGCGTTCCAGGCGTGGATGATCGAGACGCGGTCGGCCTCGACGGCACTGAACAAGCACAAGGCACTGCAGCAGTTCTTCAAATGGCTGATGCTCGACGAGGGCGAGATCGACCGGTCGCCGATGGAGCGGGTCAGGCAGCCCAAGATGCCGCAGAAGCTGGTCCCGGTCATCCGTGACGAGGAGACTGCGAAAGTCCTCGGTACGTGCAAGGGCAGGCAGTTCGCCCAGCTGCGGGACGAGGCGATCATCCGCCTGTACTGCAACACGGGTGCGCGCCTGTCCGAGGTCGGCAACCTTCTGCTCGACCACGTCGACATGAACACCGAGTCGGTGCACTTCCACGGCAAGGGCAGCAAGGACCGGCGCGTGCGCTTCGGGCCGAGGACCGCGCGGGCCGTCAGCCGCTATCTGCGGGCCCGTGCCAAGCACAAGGCGGCCGACCTGCCGGACCTGTGGCTGGCCGAGCGCGGGATGCGCCCGCTCGCCCCCAACGGCATCAAGATCATGTTCAAGCGGCGGGGCCTTGAGGCCGGGCTGGTCAAGCTGCACGCGCACCGGTGGCGGCACACCTTCGCCCACGAGTGGAAGCGCGCCGGCGGCGACACCGGCGACCTGATGCTGCTGCTGGGCTGGACGTCGCAGGAGATGCCCCGCCGCTACGGCGCCAGCGCCGCCGCCGAACGCGCCCAGGAAACCCACCAGCGGATCGGGGTCGGCGATCATGTCTGAACCCGGTGAGCTCCTCGCGCGACGGGGTGCTGTGGGCGAGCAGCAGCTGGCCTTCCGCGCTGTCACCACCATCACGGGAGTAGTGGTGGGCCTCGCCTTCCTCTTCGGCTTCGGCAACGTCTGGGAACTGGCCCTGCGGCTGGGCGTGTCCGCATGGGTGGCCCCACTCGTCGCACCCGCCGTGGACCTCTCGGTCCTGGCACTCCTCCTGGCGATCCGGTGTCTCGCCCTCTACGGCGCCCCCGAGACCGCACTGCGCCCGGCCCGCAGGCTGCTGCCCCTGGCCAGTCTGCTCACCCTCGCCCTCGACGTCACAGAGCCGCTGCTCGCGGGCGTGTATGGGCGGGCGGCTTTCGATTCTGTGGGTCCGCTGCTGCTGATCGGTTGGGCAGAGGTAGGCCCAGGCCTGCTGCAGGCCATCGGCGGTATCCGAGCTGACGATGTGACGACACTGCCACGCGGCAACTTCGGCCGCACCGGAGAGCGACTGTACGGCGTGCCGGTGGCCGAATTCGTCAGCTGGGACGACGCCACCGATGATCTTCTGGACCGGGCTCGGGTGGAAGACGCCCGGCACTGGCAGACTCACCGGCGGCCGATTTCTGCGGAAACACTCCGCAAGTGCCTGCATATCGGTGCCGCGCGCTCCCGCTCACTGGTCGCCGTCCTGCGGGCCGGAGGCGTCCCGGAGGTGGGCAGCGGGGTCCATGCTGTACGCCGCATGTCTTAGTAGCTGTTGACCTGCAATTTCAAGAGGGATCCAGCGATTGTCGACGCCGCGCGGGGCGACGTGGGATTGGTGTCAGGGGCTGTACTGCCAGCAGGTTCCTGGTCTGCTGGCGGTACGCGAGTCTGACCGCTTCTGAGCTGCAGAGACGTGTGAGATTGCTTGTCGGGAGGTGAAGTTGGCCCGCTTCTGGTCCGGATCTTGGTGGGTGGGTGCCTTCCTCCGCGGGCAGAGGTCCTGTGCTTCAGCGTGTTGGAAGTGCCCGTAATCGGGACTGTCTCTGCGGGTGCGGAGAGTGGGGAGCGTTGTCGTACGGACTGCGCACGAGCGAGGGATGTTCCCGGTGGGTGCGGGGGAGCAGACACCCCAGACCAGGTCAGTGTATCCAGCAGTGGGACTAACTCCGCGGCCGTGGGGAGCAGGGGAAGGCGAATACACGATTGGGTAGCGCCTCGGGACCAACCCTGCGGGTGCGGGGATGATCTTGCACAGCAATGGGCCTTCCCCCCTGCCTATGGCGCTGGCTGCCCTTGACGTGCGTACACGACGTAGCCGGACCGGGTAGTTCTGCTTGTGCGACGCGCGGCGGTGTTTCCGGTGCCAATCGCCTTGACGTGCGCGGTCCGCGCGGCCTGTTCGGCGCGTGGCAGTTGCGCCCCAGCCATGGGGACGGGATCTCTCGCCTATGGAGTCGGCTGCGAGCGGTCAGAGCAGTGAGCGCTGGAGGATGTGCTGTTGCCGAGGGGCTAGTGCTCGATGTGGTAGCGGCTTTGGGAGATGACGGCTTGGCGGAGTTTGGTGGTGAAGCCTGGTGTGCGTGCGATGCGGTCGACGCCGCCGGCTTTGCTCTGGCGCAGGGAGCTCTTGAAGTTCTGTTCCAGCGTGCCCGTCATGCGGGACATGAGGTCGTCGCTAAGATGCGCGAGATCGATGTTGAGTAAGTCCCGTGGGGTGGGCTGCCTCAGCCGAGTGAGTGTGTGGGCGGACATGGCTGCCAGGGGGTAGAGCCAATTCTCCAGGGTTTCTCCGAGCAGCGGGCGGTCTTCGGCGTACTGAGTGAGGAAAGTTCGTAGACGGGCGTGGACGTCTAGGCAGAGGCGGTAGATGTCCAGGTCATGGCGGGAGGAGAAGATCTGTGAGTAGTGCTCGTCGTCCAGCAGCAGTGCGTCCGAGTGCCGTAGGGCGGTGTGTGGATCTCGCTGGACGAAGGCCGTGAACTCCCGGGCCAGGCGGGTCATGCTGATGACCCGGTCGAGAGGGAAGCCGAGGTTGCGGTAGTAGCTGGCGCGCCGTTCGTAGTAGTAGCCACCGGAGTGGCCCAGGCTTTCCTCGATGTCTTTCTGGATGGCTTCGGTGGCTCGTAGGGCACCTGCCGGCAGCTGTGTCTGGCTGTTCGTGGCTCGGATGATCCGGTCGCGGGCAGTGCCGGATTCGGGCGCGACCACAATTTTGACCAGAAGGGAGCGGTCGCGGTGCTGGCCGCCGCTTTGGAAGTAGCTGTAGATCTCATGGCTGGTCTGGAGCCCGTTGACGATCTGTGGCTCCTTGACGACGATCCTTTTGCCTGCGATCTGGGCAGCGTCCGCGACGACGGTGACGCCGTTGTTGAACCACCAGAAGTCCTCGCCCGTGCCGGACTTGAGTGTCTGGCCGATGGCGTTGTTCACCGCGGTGGACCCGGCGTAGTCGCGTACGTTCGATTCGAACAGTTCCAGGCGCAGTGCTTCGTTGTCCGAGGTGATGAAGCGGTAGTACTCGTCCAGGCGGGCCAGGCATACGTACCCTTCACCGAGCGACGTGCTCATCGGGGTTTCGGTGAATACCAACTGCGCGACCGCCTTGGCACCTCGGGCGGTGCGTTCGCGTAGATCAGCGGCGTTGAGGTACTCCAGATCCGCCTTGGTATCCGAAGTGATCTTCGCGAGCTCTCGCCGCAGTCGGTCCCCCTTGGCCTTCACGTTGGGGTGCGGCGTCTCGGCGGCCTTGTTGGCGTAGATCACCTTGATGCGGACCTGCGGGAACGATGATGCCAGTTCTTCGAGAATGTGCAGGAAGCGTCGTGTGCGGTCCAGGAGCTTGGCGTTCGTGTGCGCGACCAGGCCTTCTTCGTCCCGGCTCATGTCCAACAGCGTCGGCAGGTGGAAGTGCAGCTTCTCGACCACGGTTTCCTGGTAACCCGTCGAGGTCTTGGCCTGCAGGATCACTAATTCGATCTTGCTGGCACGCGACGGCAGGAACTGATGGGCGTCAGCGGTGACGTAGCGCTCGTCCACGAAGGTCCAGATGCCGTCGATGCCGCAGTCGTGGGCCCCGTCCACGATGCCGTCCATGATTTCGTCGTTGTCGAGGTCCCAGTCCTGCAGGGCCTTGTCGGCAGCGAAGAACGTGAAGAAGTCGTCCCTGCTCTTGTCCGGCGCCAGCTTCCGGTGCTGGTCCTCCAGGATGCGGTCGAGCAACCGTTGGTCGTTGTTCTGTACGGACGTCATACAGCATCAGCCCCCACCAAAGCGTCCAACCCGGACACCGATGTTGGCAGGCTGGTGCGGCTGTGAACAGCCCGCGTACTGCGGAGAGTTGGAGAACTGCTGTTTCCTTGTCGTGCTGGTGACGGCAGTCCGGCCGGGTGATGGTCAATCAGTTTCCAGGGCGATTGCCGAGCCAGGACAGCCCTCGATGTCGGGTTGGCGATGTGCCCGGGTGGCGTGCGGGGAGCAGGGCGCGAGCGTCGCAGTGACCACGCAGTATCTGGGACCAACCCCACGGGTCCCGGGAGCAGTTCAGCGAGTTCCTCCAGGGGGTTCAGCCGGAGGGACCAACCCTGCGGACGCAGGTAACAGAGCTCCAGTCGGCCCGAGCCCGCGGCCGTCCAGGAATCAACCTCGACGGCACGGGGAGCAGAATCCTGCCCTGCTGTTTCCCGGCGGCGACAAGGGATCAGCCTCGCAGGTGCGGGGAGCAGGTGGCGCCGGGGAGGCTGCCGCCGTCGCGGGGACTATCCGGCAAGTGCAAGGAGTGGGAAGATAAAGCGTCCCATAGTGCGATGTTCTGGTGCCCCCGAGGTGTGAAGAGCAGGCGAGCCCGGCCCACACGCCTCTTGTTCCGCGGACCCCCGGGTGCGGGGAGCAGACCTCCCGGGCCGTGGCCGGCGACGTGCCTTTCGCCCGTAGCAGCGGACGTGGCCACTCATTCAACGTGCGAGGGTGACGGTGATGGGCTGGTCCGGGCAGCTGGCGAGCTGCTGGGTGAGCGCGTCGCGTTCGGTGGCCTCGATGCTCATGCCCCAACGGGTTTTGTCAGCAATTCAGTTGGTGTCGTACTGGCACCGGTAGCCCGTGTACGAGGGCAGCCATTCGCTGAGGTCCTTGTCGGCCTTGGAGCGGTTGCTGGCTGCGGACACCGCGATCAGGTCGCGTTGGTCGTCCAGGTCGTTGGCGTACAACTCCCCTTCATTCGCGGTCCATTGGTAGGTACCCTCTGGCGGGGAGCGTCATTCCAAGCGTGCGAAGCTCGGGCTGCGGGCGCCGAGTTGCCCACCCTGGAGAAGGGCGACCAACCGACCAGGGGCACTCCTCGCCCCACTCGGTCTGGTTCTCAACGAACTGGGGAAGTTCGGAGCCATCAAGGCGATGTCGTCACCCGCGCAGAACCGCCCGCCGTCACCGCGTACGAGGACGGCCCAGACTTGCGGGTTGGCCGGACGAGGATTTCATCGACTGGTACCCGTCCGACAGATGTCGGAGTCTGTCTCCGGCCCGCCTCGCGATGGTGTCGGTGTTGCAGTTCGCGGAGAATCCGAGCGGCCGACACCGAGGCAATCCGCAGAGATGTTCTTCGGGTCCTGTTCTTCGCCTGACGAGTTTGTGCTCCCTGCCGGCGGGGACACGGCAGTCGCAGACCTCATATTCCCCGCCAGCGTAGGGACGATCTGGCGGCTCCACTAGGGCTCCGTGCCGATGCTGGCGTAGATTCGTGGCACGGGCCGCCGGTGGAGAGCGCTGGTGTGGATTGTGCCAGCAGCAAGTGACGTAGTCTGTCTAGGTGATTGGCTCATCCTTCCTCCAGTTCTCGGAGACGCCGAACGACACGGCGTCTTTCTGGGCGGAGTTGGTGAAGGCGACAGTGGCTAACCATGACATCGGGAAGGCGAGTCCAGGCTTCCAGGGACCGGATCTCGCGCTGGTGGACTTCGGCACGGCACGCTTCCTAGTTGAGGCGAAGGCTCCTCGCGCCGGGGCCACTTGGCGGGCCCAGATCGCGCTAGGGACTCTGTCCTCACAACTCCAAGGTCTGCATGATCACGCATCTGACCCAGACACAGAGCTGACACGGCGTTTTCTTCGAACGGCGGAGGAAGCCCTTGGGATCCCGTCAATCGCGTCCGGGATTATCCAGGGACTCGAGCCCACACCGCCTCCAGTCCAGCTCTGGCATGACTACGAGGATCGCATCGAAGTAGTCAACGGGATCGTCTACAGCGCCTTGGGCAGCGGGAAGACCTTCGCTGCGCTGACCACTCTGCTTCATCGATCGGGCTGGATGAACCGAGCAGAGCGAGTCCAGACGACGTCGCTCCTCCCGCACCTCGTCAACAACACAGAAGTACTGCGGGAGTTCCTTCAAGCTCTCACCCAAGGACTTCTCTGCGGTGGCGCGAAACTCGTCGGGTGCCTCATCGCAGTGCCACCGCATGAGTCGTCGCCATGCGGTGTCCTGCGACTCGCAACGCCGATCGTCCCCGGTGCGCCCGGCATTCGGACATGGCCTCATCAATCGACCATGACCCTGGCTGTTTAGCCCTCTTCGGGGCGGCAGCTCCATCGAGGACGGATTCATGCACGGGGACTTTCACACGAGGGCGCTACTCGTGACGGTCGCGGTTCTTCTCTCGCTTATCGCAGCCCTGTCCGCAGCGCTCCTCGCCTATGCCACAGGCGGGCGCGGGCTCAAGGCCGTTGGCTGGGGCGCCGGCACATTTTTGGGGTCGATGACGCTCATCCTGAGCATGCTCACGATCTTGCTCTCTTGAAGGGGTGCATCTCCCGCCGCACCGAGTGCTGGGACGGACCCCGCCTTGCTGGTGTCCGTCCCAGCAAGGCGGCATCAGCCACTCCAAAATAACTTGGGATCGGCGTCATCAAAACGGTGCCCTCGCGGCCCTTCAGTAAGAACGGCCGACGCTCGTGTACCTGAGCCCTCAACGGCCGCACACTGAAAGAGAGGTTGGGCTGTGGAGGTCGTTGGCACGGTGGCGTTGGTGCTCCTGCTGTTGGTTCCGAGTATGAGGAAGCTCTTGAACAGCCTGGCGTACAGGATCAGAGCACGAGGCAAAGCCGAGATCATCCGCGCAGAGCGTGGCGGCGAGCACCCGGGGCGCGCGCCGTCCGGCAGGTGGAAGCAGGCGAAACGGGGGAAGGGCAGGGTGCGGTGACTCAGCCAGAGGCGGTGACCGCCGATTCGCTGGCGCGGGTGTTTGCGCAGTACCAGGGCGAGTTGATGGGTAAGGCGAGCAGGCTTCTCAGTGACGCCGGTGTGCCGGAGTCGGTGGCGGACGCTGACGACATCGTCAGCAGCGCCTTCGCCACGGCACTGCGGGACCCGGGCGCTGTGCGGCAACCGCGCCCCTACCTGCACAAACTGATCCGTACTGAGGTCTTGCATCTGGCGACGCGCCTCGGGGAGCACCGCCGGCTGGACGAGAAGTGGGCAGCCGATCCGCTGTACCATCCGGCCCCGCATATCGCCGACTTCAGCGCTCTGGTAGATAACCGGGACGCGGTGTACCGGGCGGCACAGGGCCTGTCGATCCCGCAGCGCACGGCGGTGTGGGCGACCCAAGGTCTGGGCTACACCCGGGCCGAGACGGCCGTGTTGATGGACAAACATCCCGGCACAGTTGCCCAGCACTGCACGCGCGCCTTGGTCCTGATGCGTGCGGCCATCGCTGCCACGATCGTTGGCGTCCTGACCTCCCTCGGTTTCGCGGTCGGCGGTGCGTTCCAGCGCACGACACCTGCGGACGACCCGCACAATGGCCCGGCGCTGCCGGCGGTGCCCGGGTGGCCGTGGATGGGAGCGCTTCCGTCGTTCCTCCTGGCCCTCTACGTTGTGAGCTGGCTGATCGTGGTCGTTCGCGTGCGTGGCCGTCGTCGTGTGCCAGCCCATCTCCGCGAGCCCTAGATGATTGAGTCCAAGGGCTCGTAGCCGTAGGCCGCCAGCGAGCGGTGTCGCATGTCGCTGCCATCGCTCGCCCAGCGCGTGCAAGGCGTGCCCGTTTCATCCTGGCGGTCAGCGGAGAGCACGCGAGGCATGCTTCAGCAACTCGGAGGACGTCTCGGTCGGGGCCCAGCTGGGGAATGGCCTTGAGTCTCCAGTGACTGGAGACGGCAGAGTGGGGGACATGGACGTTACGACCCTCTACTCAATCGGGGAGCTGTCCCGGCGGACCGGCTTGTCCGTGAGGACGATCCGGTTCTACTCCGATTCGGGGGTGGTAGCGCCGACCACCCGAAGTCCCGCCGGTTATCGGCTCTACGACCTCGACGCACTGCTTCGTCTGGAACTCCTGTGCACACTGCGCGAGTTGGGCATGGACCTGCCTACGATTCAACGGGTACTGGACCGTGAGCTCTCGGTGGCGGAAGTCGCCGCGGCGCACGCCGACGCCTTGGACGTCCAGATCCGAATGCTGCGACTGCGTCGGAGCGTTCTGCGAGTCGTGGCCAGCCGCGGGTCCAGTCCCGAGGAGACCAAGCTCATGCACAGGCTCACGCAGTTGTCCGGCGAGGAACGCCGACGTTTGATCGACGATTTCGTGGATGGCACCTTCGGCACAGTGGATGCCGACCCGGCCGCGGTGGCCATGGTTCGCGCTGCCACTCCCGACCTCCCCGATGATCCGACCGGCGAGCAGGTCGCCGCGTGGGTGGAGCTCGCCGAGCTGGTCGGCGACGAGGATTTCCGTGCCCGGATGCGCCGGACGGCCATGTGCCAGGCCGCCGGGCGTACGCTCGACATCGAGAGCGATGCCGGCGAGGAACTGATGGAGTTCACCCGTCAGAAGGTGGCCGAGGCCATGGAGTCGGGCATCGACCCGCTCAGCGACAGGGTCGCATCCGTCATCGACGACCTCGTGCACCGCTTCGCCGAGGTGTTCGCGCGCACCCCTGACACGGAATTCCGGGACTGGATGGCGCAGCAGTTCGAAGAGGCGCACGATCCCCGGGTGGACCGGTACTGGCGGCTGGTGTGGATCGTCAACGGCTGGCTGGTAGTACCGAACCTGATTCCGGTGTACCCCTGGCTCGTGCAGGCCCTGCGAAATGACCGTGACGCATAGTCGCCGTAGTGGAGACCGCCCGGAATCCCTGAATGAGTCCAAAGGGTGGCCTGCGGACATGGCGCGAGGGTGTCCAATGTCGGTGTGTGATGACGGACTTGGACACCCTCGCAACGGCACTGTATGTCAGGATCGATGACGCGTTGAAGGCTTCGCCGCATCTGGCTCCGTGGCGTCCGGCCGTCGGAATCGCGTCCACGCTCAGTGACGCCGAACTGGTCACCGTCGCGGCGATGTCGGCGCTACTCGGCTACACCTCGGAGCGGAGGTGGCTGCGGCGCGCCGGCCGGGACTTCCGCCACCTCTTCCCGTATCTGCCTCAGCAGTCCGGCTACAACAAGCGACTCCGCAACGCATCCGAGCTGCTCAAGCACATGATCAGGATGCTGGCTCAGGGCACCTCGCTGTGGAGCGACGACGTGTGGGTGGGCGATTCCACCCCGGTCGGCTGCGGCTGCTCCCGTGAGACCGCCAGGCGTTCGGCCCTCGCAGGCTGGGCACAGTACGGCTACTGCGCGTCGCACTCCCGGTACTTCTGGGGCCTGCGCCTGCACCTGATGTGTACGCTGGGCGGACTGCCCGTTCTGTTCGCGCTCACCGGCGCGAAGGCCGACGAACGCGAAACACTGCGCGATATGCTCGACACTGCACACGACGTCGCCGCCACCCATCTAGGACAGACGATCATCGGCGACAAGAACTACTACGGCCGCGGCTTCGAGCGCGATCTCACCGATCGTCACCTGAAGTTGTTACGCCCGGCCCGCAAGGGCGAACCCGAACGGGCTGGGGTACACCTGTTCAGGCCGCTGCGGCAGGTCATCGAGTCGATCAACCAGACCTTCAAAGGGCAGCTCGACCTGGAACAACACGGCGGGCGCACTCCCTCCGGAGTGATCGCCCGGGTACTGACACGCATCCTGGCACTCACCGCCGCGATCTGGCTGAACGATAAGACCGGCCAACCCGTCAAGCGATCCCTGATCGCCTACGATCACTGACCGCGACGACACCCCTTGGACTCATTCATCTAGCCGATGCTCCGCCGGGCCCACTGGCAACCCAGAAGGGTATGTCCACAGCTTTCTGTGACCAGTCCGAAGCAACGGCTCAGTCTGCGGTTACTGGGCGTTATCCAGACAGGGTGGGTGGTGGCCTCATCAGAGGCGGCGTCGTTGAAGCCTCTGTGGCCCCTCGAGTGGGGTCCGATCGGTCCTCGGGACACGTTGGTGTCCTCGGGGAGGCCGGTACTCACATCGGGCTTGAGGCCGTGGCGGTAGGCGTGCCAGCGATCTCTCTCTAGCGCAGTGAGCTGAAGTTCAGCGGGCGGCTCATCATCCGGGTCTGGTCCTGTCACCGCTTCCCCGTCTGGTTCGTTGGAACCAGGATCGGCAGTTCGGGGGCTTCTTGCGCAGAGGGCCGTCGCGGGAGGGGACCGGGACGTCGAAGATGTCCTCCTGGCACACGCCAGGGGGTTTGGACTGGACGCTGAGATCTGGGCCGCGGCTGTGGGCTGTCTTCGTGGCCTGCCTCGATGGGATCGGTGCCGTAGCCCTCGAGGTGGGCGACAGTCTGGCTCAAGCGATGCAGCCAGGGGGATGGCAAAGCCGGTGGCCTTGATCGGGAGCCTTCGTCGCGGTTTGGTCACTTCTGTGCCAGCAGGGTGTTCGACGGTGGAGAATGCTGCCGACATGAGTGATCTAACGGCCGCGCACCGCGGTTACGAGTACCAGGACTTGATGGAGGCAGGACGCGTCGTCGACCTACTGCTCGGCGGGATCGCCAGGGTCCATGTTGACGAGAAGCTGGTGACGGACGACCGCTTCGACGACCTCACGGTGATCAACGCGGACGGATCTCGTGAACGGACCCAGTTCAAGCACTCGGACGAGGAAGGTCCCCTCGGCTACACCACATTCACGACGGACAATCGTGGGCTGATGCTGAACCACCTTGTGGCGGCTGGCGTAGCCGACCGGGACGGACCGGGTGCGGGCGCCACCGTCCACCGGCTGCGCATCGTGATGCGCGACGCACCTCCCGACGACGACGCACTGAGCGCGGTGATGGTGCCCGCCCGCTCCTCCGACGTGCCGTTCTTGCCTGGGATGAACACCACACTTCTCCGGTTCGACGCGGAAGCCCTCTGGCGAGGGTTCGACTTGCCCGCGCGGGGCCGACGTAAGGCGGGTAACGCTTTTGGGTTCCTGACCAGTGGTGACAAGGCCGTGTCCAAGCAGGACTTGGAATGGCTGTGCGAGCACTTGGTGGTGGAAGTCGGCGCACCGGCCATGACGACAGACCTCCTGCGGCCGGGGCCGGCCGAACAGCTTCTCCTCCAACGAGTCCGCGGCGAGCTCGGCGCGGGAATCTACCCCAACGAAGGACGGTCACCGGTGGACGTCGCCGAGGCGCTGATCCGCACGGTTCGCTCCGCCCGGCAGCGCGGCGTCGAGGTGACATTCCGCGAGCTGCTACGCCAGGCCCAGCTGCGCAGCGACCTCGGCGCCGTGGTGCGCGCGAACCCTGTCGACCGGGCACTGGAAGTGGCCAGGCCCGCCACGGTCGGCATCCTGGCGGAGGCGGCCGGGGCAGCGGCGGCCGACGGGGGAGTCCTGTTGGTCACGGGCCCTCCGGGACAAGGCAAGTCCTGGGCGTGCCAGCAGCTGGTCGACCAACTCACCGGTGGTGGATGGCTGGTTGCCGAGCACTATTGCTACCTCGGCGACGCCGACGGCGATCAGTTGACGCGGGTGGTCACCGAAACGGTCTTTGGTAGCCTGCTGGGCCGATTGGCCGAGTCGGACCCCGACCTCGTCCAGGAGCAGCGCCCGCGTTTTGCCGCCGATGCACAAGCGCTGACGACGGCTGTGGACACCGCTCTTCGCAAGGACCCCACCCGGCGCGTGGCGCTCGTCGTGGACGGACTGGACCATGTCACCCGCGTACAAGGAGGAAGGACCAGAAGAGCCGATCCGTCCCTGGCCCTCGCTGCGGTCCTCGGCTCGCTGCCTCTTCCGCCCGGCAGCGTCCTCATCGTCCTCAGCCAGCCCGGGAACCACCTCGCCGCCCTCCAGAGCGCCGGGGCGGCTTCCGTCGCCGTGCCGCCACTGACTGCGCACGAGTGCCGCGCCGTCGCGGAGCGGCTCGGACTGGTCCCGGCGGCGGAGGACGAGCGCACCGAGGCCCTCCTGACCGACGACCGCGACGTGACCGACTTCCTGGACGCGCTGCACGAACGCTCGGGCGGCAACGCCCTGTACACGACGTACCTCTGCCGCGAGGTGGCCCTCCGGCCGGAGACGATCACGAAGGCCGCGGCAGTGGTGCGGGCGCTCCCCGCCTACCAGGGATCGTTGGAGGGCTACTACGCCCACCTCTACGACACGCTCGGCGCGGAGGCCGATGTCGTCGCGGACATCATCGCTCTGCTCGGCGTCTCCGTCACCCGTGAGGAGCTCGGACAGATCATCCCGGACCGGGCGCACAGGATCGACGGCGCGCTGAAGGTGCTGGCCCCCGTACTCTCCACAACGGCCGGACCCAGTGAAATCCGCGTCTACCACGAGTCGTTCGCCCGCTACCTGCGTCTGGGCTACGACAGCGACCCCGGAGCCTTGGAATCGACGCTGGCGCTGATCGCAACGTGGCTGACCGGGAAAGGACTGTTCGACGACCCGAGGGCCTTCCGCCGCCTCCTGCAGATCCTCGCCGAAGCTGGACGCGACACGGAGGTGCTGGACCATATCGGGCGGGACTTCGTCACCCGGGCCGTCTCCACCGCCCACCCGGCCTCGGCGATCAGGGACAACCTGGCCACCGGCGTCCGCTGCGCCGCCAGGACGGCGAACTGGCCCGCCGTCGTGCGCTGCGTCGAACTCGCCAGGGCCGCGCAGACGTACGAGTTCGAGCGCTTCGACTCGGACCTGGTGGAATTCGCCGACGTACCGATCGCCTTGATGGGAGCTCAGACCCTGGCGGACCGTCTCCTGCACGACGGCCGGACCGTCATGCCCGCCCGGGCAGGTCTGCAGATGTGCGCCGTCCTCGACGCGGCAGGCGCCGTGGCACCCTGGCACGCGTACCTGACGGCACACGACCACGAGGCCGAGTCGGACAACACCTCCTACGGGCCGGAGTCCGACCGAGCCGTCCAACTGGCCCGCCTGCGGGGCCGATTGCGCCTGTCGGCTACCGATCAGGGGAGAGGCGGGGAGCCCCACGAGGACGGGTCTGACCGGCCGGTGTCGTTGGACCGCATCGCCGAGTGGCTTGAGGAACGGGGTGACCAGGCAACGGCCGACGCTGTCGTGAAGACGCTCCTCGACACCGTCGGAGTCGAGGCCGTCATCGACCTGCTGCCGCGCCTTGCAACGGGCGGCCCGGTACGCCTCGCACTCGCCGAGCAGATCGCCGCAGACGCGGTACCCGGTGAGGCGCACAGCCCTGCGGACTGGGCTCAGGAGGCGGCCGACCTGGGATACGTGCTGGGAACGGTGCACCGGCTGCTCGCGCTGGGGGTCGCTGCCGCCGATCTCGCTGAGGGCATTTCGACAGACGAGACTCCGACTGCCCGCGACACCCTGTTCTCCCTCACGCGCGAAGTCCAGCACGAACGTGTCCAGTGGAGCCCCGTGGCCGTGGCCAGGTGGCTCGATGCCCTGGCGATCACGGCACAGACCGACCCCATCGCCCTGGACGTGGCACCGGCGCTCGTTCAGGGGCCCGGCTGGTACCCCTGTTGGCTGCGGTTCGCGATCGCCCTCGCGCGCGCCGAAGTCGCCGCGGCACACACTCGATCTGGCCTGGTGATCGAAGCCCTTGGGCTCCTGACCGCAGACCTAAGCCCCTTCACCGGTAGCCCGCGTGCGTGCGACCTCTACCCGATCCATCCGCTCATCGAAGAGTCGGTACGCCGGTCGGCCGCCCTCGTGTCCGACCAGGACTGGCCACAGGCGTGGAGGACGCTCATCCACGTCAGCCGGGAGATCAGCGTCAGCCTGCGCGGCGAGATGGGTGGACCACTGCCAGCCGACACACTCCTTACGATCGCAGTCGAGCACACCACGCCGGCACGGCGGGCCGGCGTCGCTGAAGCCGTCCGCAACGAGTTCCTCCAGCAGGCCGGCGGACGCTTCTACAGCGACCTCGCCCGTTACCTCCTCATCCACGCACGCCTCGCCCTCACCGCCGACGACCTCGCCAAGGTGGAGGAACACTGGCTGGCGGCCTGCCACTTCCTGGTGGCCTACGGGTGGCACAAGGACATCACCGTCTATGAGCTGCTGGATCCGCTGCCCGCCCTGGTCACCGCGGACCCGGCCCGGGGACGGACCCGGGTGGCGCGAATCCAGTCACTGTGCGAACGCCTTGTCCGTCACACCGATGGCAAGGAGACCAACGCTGCCCGCCCGCAGTGGTGGAACGTCCTGGCCGGGGCAGACCCCGCGGCCCTCGCTGATCTCGCAGCCACCGGCCTGCTCAGCGACTGCAACGGCCCTGACACCATCCTCCACGGTGCCCGAGAAGACCTCTGGCAAGCGTGGAACGACACCGCCGATGCGGTCGTGGCAACCGCGCTCCGCATCACCTTGGACACCCCGCTCCTCCAAGGCGATGCCGCACTTCTGGACCGGCTCGCCCGGACTATCGGCCCCTCCACGCCCGACGGGGTTCCACAACTGCTGCGCATCGCGCTGAGCAGGGCCGACGAGCGGCAGGCCAACCGCGACTCGTCCAGCGACCAGACCAGGCCGGCCGACGCGCAGCTGGTCGCGGAACTCAACGCCGTCGCCGAACGCGTCGGCGCCCCGCAGCTCACCCGCCTGCCCGAACCACCGGTCACCGACGAGTCCCAGTCTCGCCGCAGCGCACCCATCCCCGCGCAGTCGGCCACGGCCCCGACCTCACCTGCCGCCCCCTCGCCCGCGCCCTCCGAACCGGTCGGCCTGATCCGGGTCCTGCGCGCTTGGCACCTGAGCCCTAACGAGGCCGACGCACCACAACACACCCTCGAACAGATGACAGACCTCGTTGGCGACGGCCTGTTCAACCTTGCCACCCGAGGACAGGCCGACGAGGCCGCACAAGTCCTGCGTGCCATCGCCGGCCCCTTCGACTTCCGGGACGGTCCCCTCCTGCTGCGCCGATTCGCGGACAAGCTCCGCCAGAACGGCCATGACGTGCTCGCCGCCGAAGCCTACGCACTGACCTGGGTACGCACCCGCGGACAAGGCGGATGGCTGAACTTCGGAGGCGAGACAGCCCTCGACGCCCTTCGTACGGCCGCGCAACTCGATCCCACCCTCACTCACCACGTCATCACCGAAGAGGCCGAAGCAGCTGTGAGCGCAGGCCGGTACGGGACCCACGGCATCACCCAGGCACTGATCTTCGCCTTCGCCCAGCAAGCCCTCGGCCTGCCCCCGAACGACTCCCTCGACTTGGCCTTCGCCATCTGGGACGAAGCCGCAACGGTCATCGAGAGCAGAGCGCCACGCGTCCACGACAGCGACGACCCCCAACACCCCTACCGCGCCCCCGACAACGACGACGGAACCCCCGTCCCCGGCGATCTCGACCACGCCTTCGCGACTGCGGCACTGGCCGCAGTCGCACACGCGGACCGGGAAGGCAAACGCCGAGCGATGGTTGCGACGCGATCCCTGGTCACACTGCGCCCCGAAGCCACGGCACCCGCCATAGCCCTCACACTGGAGCAACTCTCCGATCCGGCGACCCTGATGTGGCTGCTGCGCCTCCTCCAAGAACAAGGGCCGCAAGCCCAACCTGTCGTGGACCACTGCCAGGACGCAATCGAGAAGCTGGCCCGAGGACCGCTGCTCACTGTCCGCGCTCTCGCCCGCCGGCTGCTCACCGATGCGGCCAGCGTGCCCATGGGAGCGTCGGACCCGGCCGGGCTGAACCTGCCGAGCCGCCTGTGGACCTCCGCCGCACAGGGAGACAGCCCGAGAGACCGCGTCGTGAAAGGGATGGTGGGAGAGGTGGCTGGCGCGCGGCTGAACGAAGCCGAGCACCTGCAGCCCGGGCTGATCCGAGCGGTCCTCGCCAGGGTTCGCCGCGAGGTTTACGCGGAGCGCACCATCGAGAGGAACAAAGCCCAGTCCCGCGCCAACCGCAGCGCCGACGAGGGCGAACCGCCGGACGCCTACCTCGCCATCGAGGAAACTATTGAAGAGGCGATCCAGACGGTGGCAACGGGTAGCCGCGCGTACAGGCTCTCACAGGGCCTGGGCGTGAGCGATCCGGCAGCTTGGGAGGATCAGCTGGCCACCGTACTGACAGACGACCCCTGCATTCCGCTGGCCTTCGAAGAGGCACGCTGGCCACGCCCCGATCTTCCCCTGCCACCCGGCCCGGACGACCTGGCCAGCCAGGACACTCCGCTGACCGGAACAACCGCCGAGACCATCTCCACACGGCCACTGATGCAAGCCGCCACCCTCACCGGACAGACCCTTCCGTGCTGGCGCATCCTCGCTTCCGTGGAGGAACGCAAGTTCCTGTCACCGCGCACCCGGACGACCGGCCTGACCGTCGTTCACTTCTCAGGCCCGGAAGTCACGGATTACGGGAACCGCAACAGCGGCGTTCCCCCCTTCGCGGACGGAGATATCGAGGAATGGACCCGACCGCCGGGACACCACTCCGCTGCCGACGCCCCGCCAGGGATTCCTCTCCTGGGCCTCGACCGCGCCATGACCGCCGCCGCAGACGCCGCCCAAGGTCTGGGACTACCCGGCTTCGCACTGACACCCACGCCGTGGCTCCGCACCGCACTCCGACTGAGGCCCGGAGCCACGCTGACACTGGAGGACGACCGGGGTCCGGCCCTGCGACTCATCTGCTGGCGCACCGAGTACGAGCGAAGCGCCTACCGCCTGCCCTGGCCGCGGACGACCGGCTGCGCCGTTGTGATCCGCCCCGATCTGCTGGACATCCTGTCCGAGCTGGCTTCCACACCGATCGTCACCCGCGACGTGGTTATACGGCTGGAGACGGACTGAAGAAGAGCAGGCGATGGCCACTGTTGCTGCCGCGGTGCCGATGGTTGGCGCGCTGGTCCCTCGGCTCAGGAATGGTGTGCCTGATCTGCCGTCTGCGCAGGTACTGGCGATTGGGGACCGTCGCCCCACTGACCGGGTGTGATCAGCAAGGCCAACGGCCGCCTTTCCCGGCAAGGTGGATCTTGCAGGCGAGGCTGCCTCGGGACTGGCCAAGTCCTTCAACTGCGGCGCCCCGACCTCGTGTTGGCGAGCTCGGCACGAGGTCGAGTCCACGCTGGCCATGCTCCAGCCGATTTTGGACTAATCACGCCCACCCTTCCCCCCATCGACGAGAGTTCATGCTCCCCCGGCCCGAACCTACTCATCGCGTTCGGAAAGCGGATGACGTATAAGGCAATCCGGTCATGGCGAACCGCCGACTGTGACTAGCGAGGAGTCGCTTCGGTGCGTGCTCGGCGAGCTCAGTGTGTGGTGCTGCCCTGGCTGTTCTCAGGGGTCGTTCGCCTCCGTGCTCTGCCCGGAGTGCGGGTGCGGGTTGCTCGTCCTCGCGGACGCGGATCGTGTGCAGCAACTCGCTCCTGGTGGCGAGAGCACAGACAGCAATGTTCAACCGCTGTGTCATACCTGCCACTTGGCTAAGCTTGTTCTTTATCTACCAAGATCGGCCAGGTCTGCCGATGGCCTTGAGGGTCTCGGGGCGTTTGACGGTTTTGCCGACGTCGTAGCGGGG
>NZ_JBHYWD010000025.1:0-155888 GCF_042751305.1 Streptomyces hokutonensis | reverse complement strand
GCACTGTCCCCCACCGCCCCACCACCCCCGCACCTCCTGGCCCGCCACTACACCCGCAAACACGGCCCCGACGCCTACTACGGCAACCCGGCCCCGGAGGCGGCTCCCAGCTGACCGCAGCCGTCCACCCAACCGAACGCGATGACCTGCTCGTCCAGGTGCTTGGCCATCGCACTGACCTGTGACTTCGACAGCTGGGTTACGCCCAGGGACTCGGCGAGCTTTTCGACTCGGCGGGTGGAGACCCCCCAGCAGGTAGGCCAGGGGCCCGGCAAAGTCATGAAGTTAGGCCGTGACCTGCGGTGTCATAACTGCCGAGATGGGCCCGGCAGGTCTGAGAGCGGCGGGCGGGGCCCGGGCGGAACGATGGAAGCTCTCACACTCACCGTCGTCTGCCACGAAGGACGCCCGCCCGTTCATGCCATCTTCCTCGCTGACAACTGCTGCCCGCAGCCAGTGCCTTCTTGATCTCCTTGCCCAGCTCGCCGCCCCGCGGAAGAGACGCGGGCGGCGGCACTCGCTGGCTGGGCTGCTTGCCGTCGGCATCGCGGCGGTGACCGCGGGCTCAAGGTCGTTCGCCGCGAGCGGCCAGTGGGCCGCCGATGCCGGGGCCGACGTGCCGGCCGGGCTCGGAGCGGTCCGCGGGTCAGCGGAGGAGTCCACGTTCCGGCGCGCGTTCGCCCTGATCAGCGCTCGGGTACTCGACCAGGTCATTGGCGCCTGGCTTCACGCCAGGGCGACACAGGCCGACAGCTGGCTGGTAATCGCGGTCGACGGCAAGGCCATCCGTGGCGCCCGGAACAGGGAAAGGAAAGCTCCACACCTAGTCGCGGCCCTGGCGCACGGTATCGGCGCGGTCCTCGGCCAGGTCGCCGTGGACGCGAAGTCCAATGAGATCCCTGCCGTCCGGGACCTGCTGAAAGCGTTCGCTGACCTGGCCGGGGCGGTCATCACGGTCGACGCCCTGCACGCGCAGAGCGACACCGCGCAGGCCATCAAGCCGCTCCTCGACGGCATCGCCGAATACGAGCAGGCCATGCGCGACTACGCGTACCACGCACTGCGCATGTCCGCGTTCGTCGGCCAGAAGGTGATCGGGCACCTGCCTCTGCCCGAATAGGCACGAGCGTTGCTCGGGCGGTGCCCAAAAGCACCGCCCGAGGTCGCCGCCCACTCACACCGAACCGGCCACTTCCACAACATGCCGTGGCCGCTTGTAGCCCGACTTGTCTGGCTCCGCTGCGCCGCACGCGTCCGTACATGATCGGTACGTCGGTATCGGGACGACGAGGGGGCGGTGTGGCCGTGGGGGAGGAGTGCAGATCAGGACGGTGGAGGAGGCTGCCGGCCACGAGCTCGTCCTGGCGTTCGGGCGGCTGCAGGCAACGGCGAGCCGAACGGAGTACACCTCGGCCGGGCAGTAGAGGCGGAGCGTGGCATCAGCCATCTGGTCTTCGAGGTGCTGCTGATCCTCGGGCGCGCGGGCGAGCCGGGGCTTTCCGTTGACGGTCCGTCCGGGCCGGGCTCTCTTCCACCTGGCGCCCGGCCCTTCGGCTTACGGGGAGCTTGCACGGCGGAAATCCCTCCGTAACGCCAAACATGTCTACTCATATGCAACATTGATTCATAGCAGTAGACATCATGGAGGGATTCATGGCGACCGCCACCCCGGATCTCGCCGAGCTGGTCCGCGCCGACGGCATCGAGTTCGTCCTGGCCGTCTTCGTCGACCTGACCGGCAAGCCGTGCGCCAAGCTCGTCCCGGCCCAGGCCGTGGAAGAACTCCGGGACGCCGGCGTCGGTTTCGCCGGCTACGCGGCCGGTGCGCTCGGCCAGCAGCCCAGCGATCCCGACGTCATCGCCCGTCCGGACGCCGGCTCGTACACACCCATCCCCTTCGTGAAACCCGGTCTCGCACTGGTCCATTGCGACCCGTACGTGGAGGGGAAGCCCTGGCCCTACGCTCCGCGCGTCATCCTGCGCCGGCTGATCGAGCGGGCCGCCGGGCAGGGGCTGTCCCTCTCCGTGGGCGCCGAGGTCGAGTACTTCCTCGTCAACCGGGACGAGCACGGCGTGCTCAGCGTGGCCGACAGCCGCGACACCGCCGCCCAACCCTGTTACGACGCCCGCGGGTTGACCCGGATGTACGACCACCTCACCGCGGTCTCCAAGGCCATGAACTCCCTCGGCTGGGGCAACTACGCCAACGACCACGAGGACGGCAACGGCCAGTTCGAGCAGAACTTCCTGCACGCCGACGCCCTCACCACCGCCGACCGGGTCATCACCATGCGTTACCTGGTGTCGGTGCTGGCCGAACAGCGCGGCATGACCGCCACGTTCATGCCGAAGCCGTTCACCGACCGCACCGGCACCGGCATGCACCTGCACATGTCGCTATGGCGCGGCGACGACCCCGTCTTCCCGGACGCGACCGACGGGCGCGGACTCGGTCTCTCCCCGCTCGCCTACTCCTTCGTCGCCGGGATAGTCGAGCACGCGCGGGCCCTCCAGGCCGTCATCGCCCCGACGGTCAACTCCTACAAGCGCACCGGCGCGGTCTCCACCCGCTCGGGCGCCACCTGGTCACCGCGCATGGCGGGATACGGCGGCAATGACCGCACCCACTTCGTGCGCGTCCCCGACGGCAACCGCATCGAACTGCGCGGCGGCGACGGCGCCGCCAACCCCTACCTCGCCGCGGCCGCCGCCCTGGCCGCAGGCCTCGACGGCATCGAGCGCGGCCTCGACCCCGGCGAGCCGGGCGCGACCGGCAAGGGCCCCGCACTCCCGCCGACCCTCCTGCACGCCGTCGAGGCTCTCCAGGCGGACGACGTGGTCAGCGGAGCCCTGGACGCGGCCGGGGCCGGGGTGAGCCAGTACTTCGCCGACCTCAAGCGCGAGGAGTTCTTCGACTGGCACGCCACGGTCGGCCCCTGGGAGCTCGACCGCTACCTGACCGCCTTCTGACCACCTTCCGTTTTTGCCCCCTCCAGAAGGGACTTGAGATGTGCGGAATCGTGGGGCTCCATCTGCGTGAGCCCGCTCTCGAACCACGGCTCGGCGAGCTGCTGACTGCGATGCTGGGCCAGGTAGTCGAACGCGGACCCGACTCGGCCGGTGTCGCGGTCTACGGCGACCCGAACCTGTCCCCGCCAGGACGCGCCGTCGTCTCGCTGCTGGGTGTGACCCCGGCCGACGCGGAGGCCGCACTGCCGGGCACGACGGCCATCGCCGCCGACGCCACCACGGTCGTCCACGCGGACCTTTCCGTCGCCGCCCTGCTCGCGGCCGTCGCGGACGCACTGCCGCACACGACTGTCATCGGCTCCGGCACCGGCATGGCCGTACTCAAGGGCACGGGAAATCCCGTGGAGTTGGCCGAATCCTTCGGGCTCGCGAACGTCACGGGCTGGCAGGGCGTCGGCCACACCCGGATGGCCACCGAGTCGGCGGTCACTCCCGAGGGCGCGCACCCCTTCTCCGTCGGCCCCGGTCAATGCCTGGTCCACAACGGGTCGTTCGCCAACCACGCCACCATCCGGCGCGAACTCCGTGCCCGGGGAGTGGAGTTCGACAGCGAGAACGATTCCGAGGTCGGCGCCCGCTTCATCGCACACCAACTGTCCGAAGGCGCCGACCCGGAGAAGGCGCTGCGGCTGCTGTGCGAGCGCTTCGACGGCTTCTACACCCTGCTGGTGTCCACGAGTGACTCCTTCGCCATCGTCCGTGACGCCATCGCCTGCAAGCCGGCCCTCGTCGCCGAGACCGACGCGTGGGTGGCGATGGCCTCCGAGTACCGAGCCCTGGACGTCCTGCCGGGCGTGGAGAACGCCCGCATCTTCGAACCCGAGCCGGAAGAGGTGTACGTATGGCGACGCTGATCGACCTGGCCGAGACCCCGGTTCGGGAGCTCAATCAGGCCCTGCACACACCCTCGGCCGCGACCTGGCGGATTCTCAACCCGCGGGGCGCGCACGCCGTGGCCTGCGGCATCCGCGAAGACCTCGCCGTGGAGGTGGAAGGCCACGTCGGCTACTACTGCGCGGGCATGAACCAGCGCGCCACCGTCACCGTCCACGGGAACGCGGGGACCGGTGTCGCCGAGAACATGATGTCCGGCACCGTGCGCGTGCGCGGCAACGCCTCCCAGTCCGCCGGTGCGACGGCCCACGGTGGCCTCCTGGTGATCGACGGCGACGCCGCCGCGCGGTGCGGGATCTCCATGAAGGGCGTGGACATCGTCGTGGGCGGAAACGTCGGCCACATGAGCGCGTTCATGGGACAGGCCGGGCGACTGGTGGTCTGCGGTGACGCGGGCGACGCCCTGGGGGACTCCCTCTACGAGGCACGTATCTACGTCCGCGGAAGGGTCAAGTCCCTAGGTGCGGACTGCGTGGAGAAGGAGATGCGGCCCGAACACCACGCGGAGCTCGCCGAGTTGCTCAAGGCGGCGGAGCGGGACGAGGACCCGGCCGACTTCCGCCGCTACGGATCGGCCCGCGAGCTGTACCGCTTCAACGTCGACAACACGGCAGCGTACTGAGGGAGTTCGACACCATGGAACCCGCATCCCACGGCCTGCGCGAGTCCGCGACCTTCGACCGCGCCACCATCCACGCCATCCAGCGTGCCGCTGAGACCGGCATCTACGACATCCGCGGCTGGGGCGCCAAGCGCAGCCTTCCGCACTTCGACGACCTGCTGCTGCTCGGCGCCTCCATGTCCCGCTATCCGCTGGAGGGTTACCGCGAACGCTGCGACACGGACGTGGTCCTCGGCACCCGGCACGCCAAGAACCCCCTGCGCCTCGCCACCCCCGTCACGATCGCCGGCATGAGCTTCGGCGCCCTGTCCGCCCAGGCCAAGGAGGCGCTCGGCCGCGGCGCCAGCGAGGTCGGGACCTCCACGACCACTGGCGACGGCGGAATGACCCCCGAGGAGCGAGGTCACTCCAAGCACCTCGTCTACCAGTACCTGCCGTCCCGCTACGGCATGAACCCCGACGACCTGCGTGCCGCCGATGCCATCGAGGTGGTCCTCGGCCAGGGTGCCAAGCCGGGCGGCGGAGGCATGCTGCTCGGGCAGAAGATCACCGAACGTGTCGCCGGTATGCGGACGTTGCCGGTCGGCATCGACCAGCGCAGCGCCTGCCGTCACCCCGACTGGACCGGACCCGACGACCTCGCCATCAAGATCCTCGAACTGCGCGAGATCACTGACTGGGAGAAGCCGATCTATGTGAAGGTCGGTGCGACCCGGACGTACTACGACGTGAAGCTCGCCGTCCACGCGGGCGCCGACGTCGTGGTCGTCGACGGCATGCAGGGTGGTACGGCCGCGACCCAGGACGTCTTCATCGAACACGTCGGCATCCCCACCCTCGCCGCTCTGCCCCAAGCCGTGCGGGCGCTGCAGGAGTTGGGCGTCCACCGCGAGGTCCAGCTCGTCGTGTCCGGCGGCATCCGGGGCGGCGCCGACATGGCCAAGGCCCTCGCCCTGGGCGCGGACGCGGTCGCCATTGGCACGGCGGCTCTGATCGCTCTCGGCGACAACCACCCGAAGTACGACGCCGAGTACCGCCAACTCGGCTCCGCGGCAGGCTACTTCGACGACTACCAGGACGGCCGCGACCCGGCCGGCATCTCCACCCAGGACGAGGAACTCGCCGCCCGCCTCGACCCCGTGGAAGCCGGTCACCGACTCGCGAACTACCTCCGCGTGATGACCCTGGAGGCCCAGACCCTCGCCCGCGCCTGCGGCAAGGCCCACCTCCACCACCTGGAGCCCGAGGACCTGGTCGCCCTCACCATCGAGTCTGCCGCCATGGCGCGCGTTCCCCTGGCCGGCACCGACTGGATTCCCGGAGCCGTACGGTGATCGCCGTCGTCGGCGCCGGACTCATGGGTGCCGCCACCGCGTGGCAGCTCGCCCGGCAGGGCCACGAGGTCACCCTCATCGAGGCGTACGACATCGGCCACAAGCACGGCAGCTCCCACGGCAGTTCACGCATCTTCCGCCGCGCGTACGCCGACCCCTTCTACGTCGGCCTGACGGGGAAGGCGTACGAGGAGTGGCGCGAGCTGGAGCACGACAGCTCGACTCCCTTGCTGCGCACCACCGGTGGCCTCGACCTCGGTGAGGGACGCGACCCGGAGGGCCTGGCCGTCACACTGGGAGCGGCCGGAGTTCCGTACGAACTCCTCGGCCCGGAAGCCGCCTCGGAGCGCTGGCCGCAGATCCGCTTCGAAGGTCCGGCGCTGTATCACCCGGACGCGGGTGTCATCGACGCCTACGAGACCGTCGCGACGTGTGTGCGGCGGGCGATCGACCATGGTGCGGACGCGTGGATCGGGGTGCGCGTCGCGGGCATCGACGTACAGGCGAAGGTGCTGCTGCGCACCGACGACGGGCGCGAGCTGGTTGCCGACAGGGTGGTGGTCGCAACCGGGGCGTGGCTGCCGGAGCTCCAACTGCCCGTTGCGCTACCGCCGTTGAGGATCACCCAGCAGCAGGTTTTCCACTTCCGGCAGTGGGAGCCGTCCGACGCCTGGCCGATCCTGGTCTCCAAGGACGCGTCGATGCAGGTCTTCGGACTGCCGTCCGGCGCCGACGGCGGCCCGTTGCCCGCGGTCAAGGTCGCCGAGCACGACCGCGGCACCCCGACCACGACCACCACGCGCAGCGGGGTCGTCGACCCCGCCTCGCGCGCCCGCGTCGGCGATTTCGTCCACGACCGGCTCCCGGGGCTGGACCCCGAGCCGGTCGCCGAGACGACCTGCCTCTACACGACCACCCCGGACGAGGACTTCGTCCTGGACCGCCACGGCAGCCTCGTCATCGTCTCCCCGTGCTCCGGACACGGCGCGAAGTTCGCGCCGCTCATCGGCGCGATGGCGGCTGATCTCGCCACCGGCCGCAGCGAGCCCCACCCCCGCTTCCGTCTGGCACGCACGGCATAGGATGCGCCGGTGACCGAGCGCGACGAACACTCCGAACCGGCAGCGGACTCCGACGACCAGGCCCTGGAGCGTGTCATCGCGATCCGGGCCCGCGAGTACCGGCAGGCGGCCGGGCTGTCGGTCGGCGAGATGGCGCAGCGGGTCGGCATCTCCAAGGCCATGCTGTCGAAGATCGAGAACGCCCAGACCGCGTGCAGTCTCACCACGCTCTCCCGGCTCGCGCGCGGCCTCGACGTCCCGGTCACCGCCCTGTTCCGCGGCCTGGACGACGAACGCGAGGCCGTCTTCGTCCCCGCCGGACACGGCGCCCGCATCGTCCGGCGGGGCACCCGCGTCGGCCACGACTACGCCCAGCTCGGCTCACTCAGGGGCGCCCACAAGCGCATGGACGCCCTGCTGGTCACCCTCACCGAGTCCAGCGAGGTCTTCCCCCTCTTCCAGCACGCCGGCACGGAGATCATCTACATGCTGGAAGGCGTCATGGTCTACGGCCACGGGAAGTCCAGCTACACCCTGCGCCCCGGTGACGCCCTCCAGTTCGACGGCGAGGGCCCGCACGGGCCGGAGCGGCTGGTCGAGTTGCCGATCCGCTTCCTGACGGTGACGGCCTTCGGCGGCGGCGCCCCGCACTGAAACCCGGCCTTAATCAGCCATACAGGTGTCCTGTAACGCACCCAGGGTCTACTCCGGTGAAACGTTGTTTCCTCCTGCTGGGCCTCTCTGTGGAGTGTGCGCATGGACACCGGAAGTACCGCTTGGATGCTCGCGAGCACGGCACTCGTCTGTCTGATGGTGCCGGGCCTCGCGCTCTTCTACGGCGGCATGGTCGCCGCCAAGAGCGTCCTGAACATGATCATGATGACCTTCGGGTCCGTGGCCCTGGTCGGCTGCATCTGGGTCGTCTACGGCTTCTCGGCCTCGTTCGGCGACTCGATCGGCGGCGCCGGCATCCTCGGTGACGTCACCGAGTACTTCGGCATGAGCGGAGTGATGACGGACGACCCGAAGGCCGTCATCCCGCTCTCGGTCTTCGCCGCCTTCCAGGCACTCTTCGCGGCCCTCACCGCCGCCCTGATCTGCGGTGCCATCTCGGACCGCATCAAGTTCGGCGCCTGGATGGCCTTCACCGGCATCTGGGTGACCCTGGTGTATCTGCCGGTCGCCCACTGGGTGTTCGCCTTCGACGGGAAGGGCGTCACCGGCGGCTGGATCGTCAACAAGCTCGGCGCGATCGACTTCGCCGGCGGTACGGCGGTCCACATCAACTCCGGCGCGGCGGCCCTCGCCGTGATCCTGGTCCTCGGCAAGCGCATCGGCTGGAAGAAGGAGGGCGGCGCGGAACGCCCCCACAACCTCCCTCTCGTGATGCTCGGTGCCGGCCTGCTCTGGTTCGGCTGGTTCGGCTTCAACGGCGGGTCCGCGCTGACGTCGAGCAACACGGCCTCCGTCGTCGTACTGAACACCTTCACCGCCACCTGCTCCGCGATGCTCGGCTGGCTCCTCGTCGAGAAGCTTCGCGACGGGCACTCCACCAGCCTCGGTGCCGCGTCCGGCGCGATCGCGGGCCTGGTCGCCATCACCCCGTCCTGCGGCGCGGTCTCCCCGCTCGGCGCGCTCGCTCTCGGCGCGATCGGCGGCGCGGTCTGCGCCCTGGCCGTCGGCCTGAAGTACAAGTTCGGCTACGACGACTCCCTCGACGTCGTCGGCATCCACCTCGTCGGCGGCATCACCGGCACCCTGCTGGTCGGCATCCTCGGCACCGCGGACGCCCCGAACGGCGTCGACGGGCTCCTCTACGGCGGCGGCCTCTCCCTTCTCGGCAAGCAGGCGGTCGGCGCCTTCGCCGTTCTGGCGTACTCCTTCTGCATGACCTGGGTCATCGCCAAGGCCCTCGACAAGACCATGGGCCTGCGAGTCCGCCCCGAGATCGAACAGGAAGGCGTCGACGTCCACCTGCACGCCGAGAGCGCCTACGACCTCACCCACCCGCAGACGCTGGAGCCGACGCCCGCCCCGGCCGCCGCGGGCTAGGGAACCGGTGGGGCGCCGCCCGGAAGCCGCGAGCAGGGCCGGCGTCTCGCCGTGCGCGGCGCGCGTGCCGTCGGCGTCGCAGCCGCGAGCGGGTCAAGACTGCCGCTGCTGTGCGGCGCCGACGTCGGGAGGGCGGCGGAACCTCGCCGCCTTTCCGACCGGCGCCGCTCCGCGATGGCCGGACGTATTTCCTGGCCGGCGGCGCGCTCCGCCTGGCAGGTCCACGCCCGAGCATGGCAGAGGTCCGCGAGGGCGTGGTCGCCGTGGTGGAACGGATGACGGGTCTGGAGGTCGGCGAGGTGAACATCGGTGTCAACGCGGTGCACCTGCGGGACGAGGACATGTCGGAGACCGGTGAGGACCGGGTGCTTTAGTCGCGGGGGAGGGGCGGCCGCCGACGGCAGGCGGTGATCGCCTGATCCGGGCTCAACTCGGCCCTGCTGACGGGTGGTCCGAGGTGGCTCCGCGTTCGGATCCGTCGGCTGGAGGATGGAACCCATCCCTCGTTCAGCGTCGACTTGCGCTCCTCCGGCTGGAGTTGCCCCGGGTGGAGCCTCCCCGGCTGGAGCTTCGCCGGGTGGACCAGCCCGTCCCCACGCCGGCCGAGTGCGCGGCGAGGAAGGCAAGCCCGACGAGCATGAGGCTCGTCGGGCTGAAGATCACGTCGGTCGACGTTTCGGTGACACGGATGACGAAGGCGATGGCGAAGAACGCGGCGGCCACGAACGCAAGCATCTGTCTACCCCTACTGGTGGACGACGAGCCACGCGTGATCCCGGTGGCTGCGCCGCTGTCTGCCGGATGCCCCGGACGGGGCCGATCAGTCGCGTACATCCCGCACCGGAGCGGGCGGCAACACCTTTCGCCCGACCCGCTGATGCGGTGAACGAGGCAACCGGGATTTCTGAAACCACGGACCTCGGCCGCCCAGTCCGCAGGCCGACCGAATCGAGATGGCCAGGTGATGAACACATCCGGTGGTTCGTGCCGCGGACGCGATCCGTGCAAGTGTGGGAAGCGGACAGGCCGACATCGAGCACCTGGACACTGATCGGCTGCCGCGGTCGGCCGTCTGCGACAGTGAGGAGCGCCCCATGGGCGCGAACACGGCCGAAGCCGCGGTACCTGACGCCATTCAGGAGCTGACGAACCGACTGACGACCTCCTACGCCGACCTGCTGACCGCCGCCGTCGTGCGAGACGTGGTGCAGGACTCCTACCAGCCGCTCAGCAACGCTCGTATCCCCACCTACGTGCCGATCCTCGTCGAGCACAGCAGCCGCACCAAGCTGCGGCAGCTCACCCGGCGCTCCGATCCCACGGTCTTTTCCCGCGAGCACTCCGACGGGGCACGAGGCCACTCGATCACGAGGGCCTGTCGACGGGTTCGAGTCGCGCTGACCCGCTCGGCGTAGGCGCGGTGCCCACGGCTTTCGGCATGCAGAAGGGCGGTCCGCTACTGCAGTGCGTGGACCGCGGCCGAGAACAGCGGGGGCATCCGGTATGCCGCGGGGACGATGAGGCGGGCGGTGCCAGGGCGGCGGCTAGCGGCCAGCAGGGCCCCGGTCAGCAGCCGGTGGCGTCGGGTCAGCCGGGCCCAGTCCCGCTCGTAGTCGCCCGGCCGCCCGACGGCCAGGCAGCGGACGGCTGCCCCGGCCGTTGCCAGCGCGAGGGCGACGCCCTCTCCGGTGAGGGCGTCCAGGTAGCCCGCGGCGTCGCCGACGAGCAGGACACGGCCGGCGACTCTGCGCCGCACCCGCTGTCGCAGGGGTCCGGCGCCGCGTACCTCCGTTGCGGTCGGGCCGCGCAGGGATGCCGTCAGGGCCGGGAAGTCGGCCAGGTGTTCGTCGTAGCCGCGGCGGCAGCGGCTGAGGACGGCGACGCCCACCAGGTCGTCGTCGACCGGTGTCACATAGGCCTCGCCGTGCCGGGACCAGTGGACCTCGACGAAGTCCGTCCACGGTTGGACGCGGTAGTGGCGGCGCAGTCCGTAGCGGCCGTGGGGGCGCCCGGGCAGTTCCAGACCCAGGCTGCGGCGCAAGGGGGAGTGCAGGCCGTCGGCGGCGATCAGCCAGCGGGCCGTGGTTCCGGCGGCAGTGACCGTGTCCGCGCTCTGGCGCACCTCGCCGACCTTGCCCGGCAGCATGCGCACACCGAGGTCGAGGGCGCGCCGGTGCAGAGCGGAGTGCAGCGTCGTACGGCGGATTCCCAGCCCGTTGCCGTCGCGGAAGGACGCTTCGGCGCGGGTGCTGCCGTCCACGTAGCGGATGCCGCGCAGTTCGCGGCCACCGGCCCCGACGCCCAGTGCGCGCAGCGCGGCGACCCCGCCCGGCATGACTCCTTCTCCGCAGGCCTTGTCCACGGGCGTGGTCCGGGGTTCGACGACGACGGCCTCCAGGCCGGCGAGTGCGGCGTGGATGGCGGCGGCCAGTCCGGCGGGTCCGCCCCCGGCGACCAGGACGTCGATCACGCCGGCGCGTTCGCGGTCGCGGTGGCCAGGGCCTGGTTCTCGCAGCGGATGCGCACGGTGAGCAGGGCGGCGTTGAGCAGCGTGAACGCGGCCGCGGTGACCCAGGCGGTGTGGACCAGGGGCAGGGCCACGCCCTCGGCGACGACGGCCACGTAGTTCGGGTGCCGCAGCCACGGCCACCGGTAGGGGCCGCTCGTCACCAGCGGCAGGCCGGGTACGACGATCACCCGGGTGTTCCAGCGGGGGCCCAGGGTGCGGATGCACCACCACCGCAGTGCCTGCGCGCCCACCAGCACGGCCAGCATTGGCCAGGCCAGGGCGGGTACGAAGGGCCGGTCGCCCAGCCAGACCTCGGCCGGGCAGGCGACCAGCAGGCCGGTGTGCAGGGCGACCATCGCCGGGTAGTGGCCCTGCCCGGCGACGGTCGCGCCGCGCGCGGTGCTCCAGCGTTCGTTGCGGTGGGCGACGACGAGTTCGCCGACGCGCTCGGCGGCGACGGCGGCCACCAGCAGTCCGTACCAGATCATGTGTCCTTGAGTCCTTCGTGCACTTCGTGTCCTTCATGCCTTCGAGGGGTCGAACTACCAGCGCAGCAGCACGAGTTCGCAGGCGAAGCCGGGTCCCATGGCCAGCAGCACGCCCGGGGTGCCCGGCGGCGGGCGGTGTTCGGCGAGGGTGTCGCGCAGTACGTGGAGCACCGATGACGAGGACAGGTTGCCGACGTCGGCCAGGTGACGCCAGGTCACGTCGAGTGCGTCGGCGGGCAGGTCGAGGGCCTCGGAGACGGCATCGAGGACCTTGGGGCCGCCGGGATGGCAGACCCAGGCGGTCACGTCCTTCTGCTTGATCCCGTGGTCGCCGAGAAACCCCTCGACGTCGTCGGCGAGATAGCGGCGTACGACATCGGGGACCCGCGGGTCGAGGACGATCCGGAAGCCGGTGTCCTTGATGTCCCAGCCCATGACACGCCCGGTGTCCGGGTACAGATGGCTGCGGGTGTCCACGATCGTCGGGTCGGCGGTCTCGTCCGGGCGGCGCGGACGGTCCGCGCCGCAGGCGACGACCGCGGCGGCGCCGTCGCCGAAGAGCCCGGTCGCGACCAGGTTGGCCATGGAGGCGTCGTCGCGCTGGAAGGTGAGCGAGCACAGTTCGACGGACAGCAGCACCGCCACGTGGTCGGGCCGGCCCAGCAGGTAGTCGTGCATACGGGCCAGGCCGGCGGCGCCGCCCGCACAGCCCAGACCGAAGAGGGGGAGCCGTCTGACGTCCGGCCGCAGTCCGAGGCGGCCGACCAGGCGGGCGTCGATGGAGGGGATGGCGACACCGGTGACGGAGGTGAAGACCAACAGGTCCACGTCGGCCGGGGACAGACCGGCCAGGTGCAGTGCGTCCCGGACGGCCTTGGCGCCGAGGTCGGTGGCGGCGGCGATGTATACGTCGTTGGCGGCGCCGAACCCATCGAGCTCTTCGTACCGTTCGAGTGGCAGCGTCATGTGCCGGGAGCCGACCTTCGCGCTCCGGTGCAGCCGGTCCAGGACCCGGCGGTCGGTGCCCTCCGGCAGGCAGGTGCGGGCCACCATGTCGGTGATCTCGGACTGGGTACGACGGTGCGGTGCGAGAGCACCTCGAACGGCGGCGATCCGCGTCATGTGGTTCCCGTCCGGTTGGCGACTGGAGTGAGTCGCTCCCCACGTGTTCCCCGGACCGGGACTTCGACACCACGGATCGCCCGTACGGCCGTCCGCCCAGGAGCGCGCGTGCTGCGGCCGGGTGGGGCCCGGGCGCCTACGATCGGCCGGGTGGGCACTCCCGAGCACTCGACGACCGGCGGTCCCGGGGCGAGTTGGGCCGGCCGGGTGGCCGGCCTGGCCGGGTCCTGCCACCCCGGGCCCGTCGTGGCGGTCACCGCCCTGATGGCCGCGCTCGCCGTCACCTCGGGTCAGGGCGCCGCGCGTTGTGTCCTGACCGCCGCCGCCGTACTGACCGGGCAGTTGTCCGCCGGCTGGTGCAACGACGCGTTCGACGCGCGCCGGGACATCGCCGCGGGCCGCCACGGCAAACCCGTCGTCGACGGCACCGTCGCTGTGAGAGAGGTGTGGGTGGCCGCGTACGCCGCGCTGGCGCTGTGCGTGCCGCTGTCGTTCGCCTGTGGCCTGTGGGCGGGCGCTGTTCACCTGGCCGGGGTGGCGGCGGCCTGGGCGTACGACCTGCGGCTCAAGGCGACGGCATGGTCCTGGGCCCCGTACGCGGTGGGCTTCGCCGCGCTCCCCGCGTTCGTGGCGCTGGGGCTGCCCGGGCAGCCGTGGCCTGCCTGGTGGCTCGTCACCGCCGGGGCGTTGCTGGGGGTCGGCGCCCATCTGGGCGATGTGCTGCCGGACATCCGCCTGGATCTGGCGACGGGCGTACGGGGCTGGCCGCAGCGGCTGGGCCCGGACGGCGCGCGGCTGCTGCTGCCGGTGCCGCTGGTGGCCGCGTCCGCAGTGCTGGTGCTGGGGCCCGCCGGACCACCCGGCAGATGGGGAGTGACGGCGCTTGTGGTGGCCGGTCTGGTCGCCGTGGCGGGGACGGTGCTGGGACGCCGCCGGGAGCGGGCGGCGTTCGCTGCGGCGGTCGCCGTGGCGGTGGTGGACGTGGCGTTGCTGCTGGTGCGCGGCACCGGGATCGCCTGACCGTGTCGCCTGGCACCGTACGGAACCCGCAGGCGGCAGAGGGAGTTGCCGAACTTCCCGGTGGATGCCGTCAGTTCGTGAGTCAGTGATGACCGGGCGACGACGCCACCGGCCGCTCCCGCCACAACCTGCCGGCGACGGGCGGACTGTGGTGCGTTGGAGGCCGGTCGCGAATGGTCGGACGACCAGGCCGTTGAGCGGTTCGGTGCAGTCGATGAAGGTGCGGGAGAGGTCGGACAGGCGACGGGCGTAGGCGCGCCGCGCGGAGAAGGCCTGTTCCATGTCGATGTCGAGGCGTTCGGCGAGGTCCTGGGCGATGAGTGTGCCTGCCGGGTCGAAGGGGCCGGCAGGCAGAGCGGAAGAGGTTCAGGCTGCCGACGACCTCGTTCCGCAGGCACTTCCGTACGGCCTGGACCGCCGCGAACCCACTGAGGTGGGCCGCCTGCGCGGCGAAACGCGGCCAGCGGTGGATCTCCGTGGTCACGTCGGGGACGGAGACCGGTGCGCCGGTGCGAAAGCTCTCCAGCCCGAGTGGTCCTTGGCGCGGCCGAACCGTCCGTGGTTGTGTTCCGGGTCGGGCATTTTGATCGAGTTGCAGCTGTCGAAGGCCGCGGTGTGCCAGTGCCAGTGCCGGTGGCGTGCTTTGGGCGTACGTGGCTGTCTCGGAGACCAGGCCAACACCTCGGACAGTGACTTCGGCGGAACAGGTCCCAGACGACGCCGCAGGTCACGCAGCGCCTTTTCGGTGGGAACGGCGACTGGCAGTCCGGCCGGACCGGCGACGAGTTTGTCCCGGACCTTCGCGTGGCCCAGATGTCGGAACAGGCCGAGCGCGAGCAGAAAATACACGCCCACCCGGGACGGCAGGACCCGTAACCGGCGCTGGACGGCCCCGGTCTCGGCCGGCAGGGCGTCGACCGGCTCGAAGGAAAGGTACTTCGTCAACTCGCCCGGATGGCCGGGAGCGAAGATGCCATGGGCGACGGTCAGAGTTCGCGTGAGAGTGATGGCAGCAAGCTGGAGCCACAGGACCTCGGCGCGTGGATCGACCTTGGCGGATCACTCCTGGCTATCAGAGATCCCGTTGCTCCGTACGGTTCAACCGCCAGTACCCCCAACCCACTTGACGTGGGCAGCTTCCCCTCTGACTTCGAGCGGTGGCCGCTCTGACAATCCTCACTGGTTCATGAAGGGGAGCCTTGTGATCGGCTCCGATGCGGCGTACGTCAGCTCCCGTGTCCCTCCGCGTCCGGCCTCATCGCGTCCGAGACGGACTTGACCCCGCCGTGGGCAGTGAGCCCTCCGTCCACGGGGATCTCCACTCCCGTGATGAAGGAGGACGTGTCGGAGAGGAGGAAGACGACGAGAGGCACGATGTCGTCGACGGTGCCGCTGCGCCCGAGCGGCGTTTCCCGGAACATCGCCTCCCGGAATGCCGGGGTGGCGGCTGCGGTCATCTCGGTCTCGATGTATCCCGGGTGCACGGTGTTGACACGGATTCCTCGCGGTCCCAGCTCGGTCGCCGCGATCTTCGACACCCCGCGCAGCGCCCACTTGCTGGCGGTGTAGGCCACGGGGTAGTAGGCGGTGAGCGCGGCGGACGAACCGACGTTCACGATGGACGAGCCCGGCGGCATGAGGGGCGCGAGGTGCTGGATGCCGAGGAGCGGTCCGGTGGTGTTCACCGAGTGGACATAGGCGAAGTCGTCGGGGCGTACGTTGCCGAGGCGATCCCGCTGAATGACGCCGGCGTTGTTGACGAGACCGTGGATGTGGCCGTAGGTGTCGCGAAGCTCGGCTGCGAGGGCGGCCCAGTCGGCTTCGTTGGAGACGTCCAGCTTTCGGCAGTCCGGGTTTCCGTCGGGGTGGACGTCGGTTGCGATGACCGTGGCTCCGGCCTGGGCGAGGGCTTGCGCTTCGGCGGCGCCCTGACCTCGGGCGGCGCCGGTAATCACCACCACCTTGCCAGTGAGGGAGCGGGGGGCCTCGTCATCGCTTTGAGGGGTGCTCGTCATGGTGCACAACGTAGCGGCCGGAGGTAAAGAGAGGCCGCGGTTACATACGCCGCCGGCAGGATCATGAGCGCGCCGGAGAAGGTGCGGGTCCGTGGGCCGGTCGGCAGTCCCCGTACTCGCCCCAACGCGGTCGCCGGGAACAAGGCTTACTCGTCTCGCGGCAACCGCGCTCACCTGCGTACACGTGGCATCAAGGCAGTCATCCCGGAAAAGAAGGACCAGGCCGCCAACCGGAAGAAGAGAGGCTCCACGGGTGGCTGGCCCGTCAGCCAAGGCATCGAGCTCTACAAGGAACGGACCACTGTCGAGCGCCTGATCAACAAGCTGAAAGCCTGGCGGGGCATCGCCACCCCTACGACAAGACCCCTGCGAGCTATCTCGCCGGCCTCGGGAGTGTAAATCTAACGGCGCATCCGACGATCATGGGAGAGACGTCAAGTGACTTACACCGCCGTGGAGTTGGAGACCGTGGAGCCTGTCGAGCGTGCCCAGTTGGGGCAGCCTGTGCCCGTGTCCGACGAGCAGCTGGTCGCGATGCTGGTGGAGCGGGCCCGGTCGGAGGGACTGCAGCTGACCGGGCAGGGTGGGTTGTCGGCGTACGCCTGAATGTGCTCAACCCCGTACAGGTGAACGTGCTCAGTTGGTGATGGCTGACCACGGGCTCTCGTCAGTCCGCTACAGATGGTCGACGGCACCGGGCGGCCAGGCCACTTCTCATGCCACCTTGATGACAACCTTGCCCGCAGCGTGGCCGTTCTCGACGGAGGCGAGTGCGGCCAGGGCGTCGGAGAGCGGATGGACCGCAGTGATCACGGGTGCGAGAACTCCGTCGAGTGCCAGCCTGGCGGACCGCTCCAGACTCTCCCGGTCGAGGCGCCGCTCGATGAAACGCCCACCGAGATCGGGCACAGACATATCACCCACGGCGATGACGTTGCGGGGATCCCGGGCCAGCGGAGCGACCGTCCGCAGCGAGGCGCCTCCGACCAGGTCGACGATCCCGTCGAAGCCTTCCGGAACCAGCTGGCGTGCCGCGGCGACGACGTCCCCGGCGGTGTAGTCGATGAACCGCACCCCGATGGCCTCGGCCTGCTCGCGCTTGGCAGTACTCCCGGTGCCGATCACACGCAACTCGCGCCCGATGGCCAGCCGGGCGACGACGAGGCCGACCCCACCCCCGACCCCGTTGACCAGGACCGTGGCACCGGCCGGGAGGCCGAGCTGGTCGAGCACGTCCACCGCGGTCGTCCCGGTCACGGGCAGTGTTGCCGCCACGGTCACGGACAGGCCCGCCGGGATGCGCGCGGTGTTCGGCGCGGACAGCACCGTCGTCTCGGCGTAGGTGCCGCCACCAGTGAGTGCGAAGCCGAAGACCGCGTCACCCACCTCGAGCCCGTCGACGTCCTCGCCCCGGGCGAGAACGGTTCCCGCTGCCTCCATCCCCAGCACAAGGGGAAACGGACGCCCGCCGTCGAGCCCGGGGACCAGACCCGAGCGCAGCATGTGGTCGAGGGGATTCACGCCGGCCACGTCGACCCGGATCAGTACCTCGCCGCGACCAGGGGCGGGATCGGGACGATCGAAGAACTCCTGCACCTCGGGCCCGCCATACCTGCCGAAACCCCACGCCTGCCCCATCTTCTGCCGCCTCCCATGTGACCGACCCGGTGATTCCGGGCTCTGCAGTCATCCTCACCTGTCACATCGATGTCAGGGGCAAGCGGCTGAGACGCAGGTCACAGCATCAGTCCAACCGTGCCGCCGACTCCGGCGACGTGGACAGCTCCGCCCGGTGCCGGCTGTTGGCCCTGATCAGCACGTCGAGCGCATCCCGGGTCTCGATCAAGTGCGCGATGTCGGCGTCGATCCGGTCGCGCTCGCGCATCATCGCCGTGAACGTCTCCTCGGCGACGCCCAGGTCACCCGGGACGTCCACACACGGCAGCACAGTCGCGATCACCCGGCTCGACATACCCGCGTCGAACAGCTGTCGGATGAGCGAGACGCGCTGGACCGCCGCAGTGGAATAGTGACGCTGCCCGGTATCGGAGCGTGAGCTGGTCAGCAGGCCCTGCTCTTCGTAGTACCGCAAGGAGCGCGGACTCACGCCCGTGCGCGTGGACAACTCGCCGATCCGCATTCCTGAGAGCCTACGCTCGCGTGCTCCAGGCGCAGACCGCCGGCCAGTCATGGACACCCACGGACGCCGCCACAACCGCAGGGTTGTCGTCCCGGTCCCACAACTGAGCACGTTCGTCTGTACGCGCCTGACCAGCTTTCTCAGTACGCCGACAGATGGCGATTTGGCCGCGTGCGGCGGAGGGGGGTCAGGGGAGTGGACGGTTCGCGGGCGTGTCTGCGCAGTCCGGCGGCAGCAGGCGCAGAGAAGGAACCACGACCCCGGACGCGCTCGTGTCCTGGTACGGGTGGAAGCGCAGCCGAGAGAGGTTCGCGGGGGAGCCATGCAGATCATCGAAGTGACCGGGTATGCCGTCCGGTCTGCCGTGCTCACCATGCGGCGGAAGGGGACGCCGCTTGAATTCGTGATCTTCCCGATGGTGCATGTGGCGTCGCCGACGTTCTACTCCCAGGTCCGTCTCAGGCTGAGAGAGTGCGACCTCATCGTCCTCGAGGGGATCCGGGGAAAATCCGCGGGAGTGAGTGCCCTCACGCTCGCCTACCGGTTCGCCCCGCGCCGACGACGCAACGGCCTCCAGGAGCAGCGCAACGACCTTCTCCTTCCAGAAGGCATACCGGTCGTCAACCCGGATGTCACCGCGACGGAAGCGATGGAGGACCTGAAGACACTGCCACGGTGGATGTACATACTGCTGATCATCGGGGCCCCGCTGATGGGTCTGGTGTTCGCGCTGCGCGGTCCGCGCGCCTTCCTCGACCAGGACCACGAGATCGAGGATCTGCCGTCGACACTGCGCGCGGAGATGCTGGCCGACAGTCCCTTGGAGCACGCGCTGACCGATCGGCGCGACCAGCGGCTGCTCGACTCACTCGGCGAGATCCAGGCGGAGCACGGCGACACACCGTTCCGGGTGGCCGTCGTCTACGGAGCCGGCCACGTCCCGGCGATCGTGTCGGGACTGTGGGACCGCTACGGATACCGGCCACGCGAAGCGGAATGGCTTACCGTCCTTGTCCCGGGATGACCGCTCTGTGGGCCGCCGCCAGCCTGAACGGGGTGCATGCCATGGCCGCGGTGGTTCGCCGAACGGCCTTTGCGACCTCTGGCCGCTGAGGCACGTTACGACTATGGCAAGGGTTGGCCCGACTGCCCTGCTCCCTCCCCAGACGCAACAGACGGCCCTCGACGTACTCGCCACCCCTGGCTGACGACGACGCTGGGCGCATGACGGCCGCGCACACACACGGGACCGTCGCCCTCGGCGTCACCAACCACAGACCGCAGGCCTGGGGTTGGTGACAGGCTGGATCAATCTCAAGAGATGACCTCTACGGAATCCGGCCTGGGGAACGGCATCATTTCCCAACCCAGCGGCCAGCCTTCTCCACATTGCTCCGAGGCCTCGGCCTCCAGACGCCGGGGAACCCTCCAGATTCACCATTCGGTGTCGTCCTCAGTGTGCCCGGGCCACGAGGCGCCGACGCTCACACCACCGCCAAGCCGTTCGTCCCCATCCCTTTCGGGTCTTGTGTGGTCATCGTCGTCGGGTGGGGGCCGTGAGCGACACGGTGGGATCGTCGATGAACGGTTCTTCCTCCGCTGTGTGTCGCGGTTTGCGCATGGACAGGGTGTCGAACGCCCCCGCACCGTGATAGGTGAGCGTGATCGTCGGACTCTCGGTGTACGTCGCCCAGTCCAGCCTGGGGTCCCGACCGGCCGTGCGAGGGAACGTCAGACGCTGTGGCACGGGCGCTGATTGGGGGAAGTGCGGGGGATGGGCCGGCCGCGGTGTCGCCACGCCATGTTCGTCCAGTGCCGGCGCGAACTGTTCCCCGCCGCTGGTCACCACGATCGTGGCGCCAACGATGATCAGCAGTAGCCCGGGGATCGTCGCGATCACGATGTCCTGGCCCATGAACTGCCAGGCGGCGAGCGCGGCTACGGGGGTCTCGAGCAGGAGCAGGACGCTCATTGTCGTGGCCGATGTTCTGCCCAGAACGAAGTTCAGTGAGCCGAGCCCCAGGATCTGCGGGAGGAGCAGCAGTCCGAGCAGCGACAGCTGGGTGGACCTGTCGAAGCCGGTCAGCGGGATGTCGGCCAGCCGGCAGACGACGAGGAGTTCCATACCGCAGACCAGCGAGGTGAACGTCGAGTAGAGCGGAGTGCTCACATCCGCGCGCGACTTCTCGCTCAGGGCCGTGTATCCGGCCTGGGCGATGGCCCCGACCAGGGCGAGCAGGTCGCCAAGGAGCGCCGTACCACCGGACTTGATGTCGAGACCGGCCGCCGCGGCCGCTCCCGCCACCGAGAGCAAGAGTCCTGTCCAGGTCCTGCGGGAGGCCTTGGCGCCCTGAACTGCGGCGATGAGGGCCTGCCAGACGGGCTGGGTGGCCACGAGGGCGGTGGACATGGCGACCGAGGTGAGCCGGGTGCTCGTCATGAAGGCCGCGAAGTGCAGGGCGAGTGCGGTGGCGCCGAGGAAGCCGAAGACCAGGGGCCGCCACTGTTCGCGGCGCAGGATGCCGCGTTCACCGCGCGCGACGCGCACCACCTCGCGGCGGCGCAGAAGCAGGAGGAGCGGTCCGAGTACGGCGAAGCCCAGGCAGTTGCGCCAGAAGGCCATGGCGAGCGGTGAGGCGGTGGCGGCAGCGGTGAGGGGGGCAGTGGCCGAGATGGAGACGACGGTGACCGTCATCGCCGCGATGGTCAGCGGATCGATCCTGGATTTCACGCGCGCGTACCGCCAGCCGTGTCGGTACCGCTGTCCGCGTATGCCAGTGCTCGGCAGCCGTTCGCTGACCGTCCAATTCTGATCATTTGGTACGCGGTTCCTGTGGGGTGGGAATCGATGGGGGAGAACGGTGAGGGGAGAGAGGAGAGCGGCGCCGGTGGGCAAGGGCTCCCGTTGGGCTCGTAGCCCGAGGTGTCACTGCGCTCGCGTTGGCTGCACTGCCTTCCGCAGAGATATGACGGGCTCCAGTTGATCGGCCGGTACTGGAACCGGGCAACCCACTTGGGGCCGAAGTGCCCCTACGGGACAAGGATCTTGCCTGCCAGGGCAAGATCAGCCAGGGCAGTGAACCGCACGGCCCGCACCAGCGTCTGCGCTCACGGATCGGCCGACGCCGTCTTGCGGAAGCCCTTCGTCACACAGCTGGGCGCGATGCCCGACTCGGAATCGGCGTAGCCGGGAGACCGCTGGGCCCGGGGTGGCCGAAGAAGCCCGAGGCCGGGAACGGGGACGTCTTGGGGTGCGGCAGACCCCTTCAACTGCCACACCGGTTACGGGACAACCTCTCCCGGCGTTCCGGGAGGCTGAACGTTCTCGGCCGGCCGCCCCTGTACTTGGGATAGAGGGAGCCGAAGCCGTCGGCGTTGAAGTTGTGGATCACGTCCCGGACCCGGTCCGCGCTGGTGAACGTCACCTCGGCAATCTTCGCTATGGGTATGCCCTGCGCGGATAACAGCACCATCTGGGCACGCCGTCAGGTCACCACCGACCCGGTGCCCTTGCGGATGATCCGCAGCAGCCGCCTGCCCGCATCGTCATCGAGCTCGCGAACACGCACTCGCTCTGCCACGGGCACAGCCTGACGGCTACGGCGTACCGGGCACAAACACCTCACGCCGTTACACGACGCCAGGACAAGGCAACACCGCTGCGGGCTACCGGACTCGAACCGGCTCAGACCGACGAAGGGTCACAATCTCGAAGATTGAAGCGGATTTCCCATCGCGCCTTTGCGCGCGACGGCTGACCACAGCCTACCGACAACCACCACGTCCTACAGGGCGAATGTTGCCTGATGCGGCACTACCAAGGTCCACCTCGCGGCAGACCGGCGATGCCGCCCGCTGGCGTTCGTGCTCACGCCTGGGCAGGCCGCCGACAGTCCCCGGTTCGTCGCGGTATTGGAGAAGGCCAAGGTGTGCGGGCCGGTGGGCCGTCCGCGCACCCGACCGGACGCGGTAGCTGCCGATAAGGCGTACTCCTCGCGGGCGAATCGCGCCCACCTGCGCAGACGCGGGATCAAGGCGGTCATCCCGGAGAAGGCTGATCAGGCTGCGAATCGCAAGAAGCGAGGCAGGGGCGGCGGTTGACCAGTGTCACATGACGCTGAGCAGTACAAGGAGCGCAACACGGTGGAACCGTGCATCAACAAGCTCCGGGCTGTCGACGGTCGCGTAATTGGTTCTGGCCGCGATTCCGTGAATCCCCAGGTAGACGCGCGAGTGCGGGAACGTTTCTCGTGGGGATTGCCCCGGTATGGGGGTCGTGGCGATCGGGGATGTGCTGTTTCCCGGGATCGATGTGCAGGTCACGGCGGTGCACGCCACCGCAGACGGGGTCGTGGTCGAGGCGGCGGCCTGCGGTCGGCCACCGGACTGCCCAAGTTGTGGTCGGCTGGGGCGTCGGGTGCACTCCCGCTACCGGCGCCGACTGGCCGAACGTCCGGTAGCGGGACGGCCGTTGGTGATCTCGCTGCAGGTGCGGCGGTTCTTCTGCGAGTGGGCCGGGTGCCGACGGCGGACGTTCGTCGAACAGGTCCCTGACCTCAGCGAACGATACCGTCGCCACAGCGTCGGTCTGCGGCAGTGGACGCGGGCTGTCGCGACGTTCCTCGGCGGGCGCCCCGGTCAACGGCTGTGCCAGACCCTGCAGTTCCCCGCCGGCCGCACCCACCTCCTGGGGCTGCTGGCCGCCCCGCCGGTGGCCGAGCGGGCACCGAGGGTGCTCGGTGTCGACGAGTTCGCCTTCCGCAAGGGCTGGCGCTACGGCACCGTCCTGGTCGATGTCGAGGCAGCTCAGGTGGTGGACGTCCTCCCGGACCGGGACGCGGCTACCTTCGCCGCCTGGCTGCGCGGACACCCCGGCGCCGAGATCATCTGCCGGGACCGGGCCACGGCCTACTTCACGGCGATCCGCGAAGCCGCCCCCGACGTCCAGGAGATCGCGGACCGATGGCACCTGCTGCACAACCTCTCCGCCGCAGTCGAGAAGACCTGCCATCAGCACCGCCCGTGCCTGCGCAAACGGGTCGACGAGGAGCGAGAGGCCGCACCCCGGAAGATCATCAATCCGCTGCCGCCGCCGACCCTGCCGCCTACCAAGATGGCCGTCCGCACCGTCGACCGGTACTCCGACATCCACCGCCTGCTGGGCGAAGGATGCTCCATCTCCGCGATCGCCCGCCGCCTGCACCTGGACCGCAAGACCGTCCGCCACTTCCGAGACACCGATCTCGACACCCTGCTCGCCTCCTCCCGGATGGGGCGCCCCAAAGGGGTGCTGGAGCCCTTCACCGCCTACATCACCGAGCGGTTCACCGAGGGCGTGACCAGCCCGACCGACCTCTACCGGGAGATCCGCGACCGCGGCTACCAGGGCAGCGACCAGCCCGTCCGCACCTACGTCGCCGGACTGCGGACCGGCACCATCGAACCCGCCCGCGGCGCCGTCCCCCGCCCACGCAAGATCACCAAATGGATCATGCTGCCCCGCGGCGCGCTGACGCGTCACGAGGAGGACGAACTCCTGGCCATACGCCTGGCCTGCCCGGACATCGCCCGGGCCTGTGACCTCGCCCGCGCCTTCCACGACCTGCTCCAACACCGCCGCGGACACCAGCTGTTGGCGTGGGTCCGAGAGGTCGAGCGGGAGTCGCCCGCCCCGATCCTCGCCTTCGCGCAGGGGTTGTGCCTCGACCTCGATGCGGTGACCGCTGGCCTCACCCTCACCTGGAGCTCAGGCATCGTCGAGGGCAACGTCAACCGCATCAAGACGATCAAGCGGGCCATGTACGGCCGAGCCTCGTTCCGCCTCCTGCGCACCCGCATCCTGCTGCGATCATGACCCCGAATCCGCGCAATCGCGGTCAGAACCAAATACGAGACCGTCGACAACTCTCCGCCATCACCAATCGGCGAGCCTCATCCACGAGCCGCGATAGGGCTGTTGCGGGTCATCGCCGTGTCCGGTCAATTGAGAGAGGCAACTGCGGCAGTCCAGCACGAGGCCGTGGTCGGGGCCCAACGCTTCGGAGACGTCGGCAAGCAGTGAGTCGAACCGGGTGATCGCCCCTTCCGGATCTCCGCATGTCCCGGTCCACAGGGCCGCCTCGAAGCGGGCGTTGAGTATCACCGGATGCACGGCGGGAGTGCCGTCGCGCCCGTCGGCGATCACGGCTTCGGCGATCCGCAGGGCCTGGTCAGGTTGTCCGGCCTGGGCGGTCGCGTGTGCCAGCCCGGTGCGCGCCGCGAGGGTGAGCGGATGCTGGGCACCGAGGATACGGACGTGGTCGGCTGCGACGCTCTCGAAGAGGGGCAGGCCGTGTTCGACCTCCCCCGCGATCAGCGTCCAGTAGGCGAGATTGCGCCGCACGTCCAGGATCAATTCCACTGAGCCCAGACCTTTTCCTATGAGGTGGTCGTCCAGAGCCTCCCAGAGGCGTACCGCGCCAGCGGCATCGCCGTCGTAGCCGGTCCAGACAGCGACCTCGAATCGGCAGGACAACGTCGTCGGATGGTCCTCTCCCAGGAAGCGGATTCCGTCGGCCTCCGCCGCACGTGCCAGCTGAAGCGCCAGGGCCGTATCACCCGACTGCCCTGTCGACCGCGCGACGACGATACGCGGGGTCAGTGCCTCGCCGGGACCGAGGACAGCGCTGTCGGCGACCGCCTGCCGGGCAATCTCAAGTGCCTCGGAGTGCCGGCCAGCCAAACCGGTCATGAACGCCAACTGCTCTGTCAGCTCGACGAGTTGTGCCGACCCGACGTCCGTCGTGTCGGCGCGGGCGACGGCAATGGCCGATCGGAGCGTGTCTATCGCGGTATCCAAGTCGCCTCTGACCAGGCCCTGGCACGTCGCGATACCTATCGCCGCCATCACATGTCCCCCGTGGACGGCCGCGACGAAAGCGGCCTCTGCGTGATCCCACTGCTGATACCAGCCGTAGGCGGCCCATCCGAGGTAGGCGGCTTCCGCCGGCTCCGCCTGGCCGATCAGCTCCTGCCAGGTCTCCCCAGGGATGGGCGCCGGGGGCAGGGCGGCATCGACGACGTCGGGAAGGTAGTCGAAGGCCACGTAATGATCAGGACCGTCGGGCATGAGCAGGCCCGTGGTGGCGTACACGGCCCGCGTGGCCCAACAGAGGGCTTGCTCCCAGGACTCCGGCCGCAGCCGGGCACCGCCGCGTTGTCGCAGGTAGTGCTCGTGCAGGGTCCGAAGAGCCGCAGGTGTCAGGCCACGGTAGAACCCTGCCCGCCGGGCGTCGACAGCCGCGGCGACGATGGCGGCCCCGCGCGGATGAGTACTGGGCGCCCACCCGTCCTGCCAGACCGCGAGCAGTTTCGGGCCAGCCGCCAGGTACTCGGCCAATCCGAACTGGTCGCAATGCTCCAGCGCGGCAGCAACGCGCGGATCATCAGCGAACGCTCGCGCCCGCTCCACCTCGGCATTGGTCCAGGTCCGGTCGATCCGTATCTCGGTCGCACGGTCCAGAACCTCGCGCTGCTCCCGGGCCATCTCGGCGCTTGTGGCATCACCGGACATGCCGTCTGTGAGGAAATGGGCGCGCTCCTGCGCCCGCATGGTGGCGAGGACCACGACATGTCGGGTGCCATCACCGAGAAGCCTCTCCAGCAGATGCGCCGTCAGCCCGTCGCTGCCCAGATACTTTTGAAGGTCATCCAGCCAGACGACACAGTGCCGTTCCCGCTGAACGGCTTCTACCGCCGCGCGGAGTCCTGGCCGGTTCCGGGGGCGGATAAACGCGTGATCGGGCAGGCACGCGCGCATCGCTTCGAAGGCAGCACGGGACTTCCCCGCTGTGGACTCACCGACGACCACGACGAAGCCCCCACGCTGTACGGCTCTTTCCAGTTCCGGGCTTCGGTCCCTGCGGACGAAGGCAGGTGCACGGGCCGGGGACGGATCGCCGGTTTCATCGGATTCGATGGGCGCGGCAGCGTAGACGCCAACGCGGACGGGATCGGCAATCTCCCGGACGCGGCGCCCGCCCTGGTCGTGGAAGAACAGTTCATCGGCGAGCCGACGGGACTGCTGGGCATCAGTGTCGAGCCTGCTGGTGGCCCGGGTCGACAACACGCCGACAACCACACCAACACCCGCGACCAGCACGGAACCTGCCGTACCTGGCCAGACATCCGCCACGGCCGACAGCACGCCGGCGATCACCGCCGCCACGACCACGAGCCCCCAGCCCCCGATACGCAGCCAACGTGAACGGGCTCTCCCCATCGCGCCCCCCGTGACCTACCCAGCGCCGAAACGACCCGATCGTCGCGTGGTCTCCCTCCAACGAGTATGAAGACTGCCGACGAGATGAACACCGGAGTTACCAGGATGACGCTTCACGGAATCGCGGCCAGAACCAATTACGCCGTCGTCGACACGGGCCTGGCGGGGCCTGGCCACGCGCTACGACAAGACGCCCGCGAGCTACATGGCGGGGCTCCAGCTACGCGGATCCATTATCTGGATGCGCAGCCTCACCCCGGGACCGCGGTCGCGGCGCCCGGCTGGCAATCCGGACGCCGCAACCGCGCACGTCAGGCCAGTGAGGTGATCGGCCGGCCGAGGTGCCGGGCGAAGAACCGGACCGCGCTGTCGGCCTCGAACCGGGGCAGCTCCTTGTGCTTACCCGAGTTCACGTGCAACGACTTCTCCTTTGAAGCGAAGGCGTCGAACAGCGCGAGACCCTCCTCGCGCGAGATGTGCTCGTCATCCCACTGCAGGTCGAACTCGATCGGGATGGTGATCTGCTTCGCCTTCTCGGCCAGGACATCGGGCCAGTGCTGACCGAAGACCGCCGCGGTGATCCTGGGTTCGTTGGCCACGAACGGTATGCCGATCGCGGTGCCCATGTTGATGCCCCAGAAGCCGACCGGCCCGTCGGTGCCGATCTCCGGGAGTTCCTGGAGGGAGTCCAGGGTCGCCTGATACTCGGGCACGGCGAGCTCCGCCAGGTGTGCGTTGTAGCGCACGACGATCGGGCCTTCCGGCTCGCCCGCCGCCCGCGCCCGGAACAGCTCGGCGATCTCCGCCTCGTCGTGCGTCGTGCGCGGCCGGTCGCCGTGACCGGGCGCGTCGATGACGGCGACGTGCAAGCCACAGCCGGTCACGAGGAGACGGGCGCGGCCGGACATCGCCGGATGCTTCTTGTGGTTGCCGCCGCCGTGGGCCATCAGCACCAGGGGTGCGCGATCGGCTGCGCTGGAAACCGGCGACCAGAGAACGCCGGGGACGCCGCCCACGATGAAGTCGCGTTCGACCATGCCGTTCGACGACGACTCGGCGGTGAACTGCAGAGAGTGCATAGGTGTTGCCTTTCGGGAGTGCCTTGTTGTCGAGGCGCTCCCGGCGACACCTACGTCAATCGCCGGCCGTGATGGGAAGGGGGAGCACCCACGTTGATACAGCGTTCATGGGTCTCACCTCCTCGGGCGGTGTCACGGTCGACTGAAAGCTACCAGCCCGATGATCATCCCTCAACCCTTTCCCCGCCACGTCGTTACGACTCCAGACAGGCCATAGGAGTACCGGTCAGCCGGAACACCCCGCTGCGGCTGACCGCCTCGCTGCCCGATCCTCCGGCTGGAGGAAGGACTTCACGAGCGGCAAGCTCACCATCGAGCGCGTCTCCCTGATCACCAGCCTGCCGCCTGGTGCGGTTACCGGCGCCCAGCCCGCCGACTGGATCAGAGGGCACTGGAAGATCGAAAATCTTCTGCACCACGTCCGCGACCGCACGTTCCCCGAGTTCGACTCCAAGATCCATGCCGGCCTTCTCCCGCGCACCGTGGCCGGTCTGCGCAACCTCGCCATCGGCGTCCACCGTCAGGACGGCCACACCGACATCGCCGCCGCGCCACGTCGCACCGCCCGCGACTGGCGAAGGCTTCTCGCCCGGCACCACGGCAGGTGAGGGGAGCCCTGGCCGTGGCGTGCTGAGGGAGGGACCCCCTCCGGGGTGGCCGGGGCGGTGTGGTCTTCGCCGGTTCCTTCAGCCCGTGCGCGACGTGGCGTGGTGGGTCTGCGCTTGGCAGGAAGCTTGGCCTGGCCCTTCCCGTGTGAGCGGCCTCGCCTACGGGCGGGCTGCGGCGAGCAGCTTGCTTGCGTGACGGGAGACGGCTTCGGTGGGCGGGATATTTGGTGGGGTGATTCGGCGGCGGGCGGCTTGACCGGGGCTGGCGGCGCATTGACTCGTGTGGCGGGGCGCCCGGCGGCAGCAGTCTGCCACCCAATTGATCAAACAAGAGCGCACAACTTCACACACATGACATGTACGAGACATACGCTGCCGCCTGATCGTTTCCCTCGTACCCGTGAATATCTGAGAGGACTCGGATGATCAAGGTGGGACTGTTCCGTACCCGACTGGCGGCGTTAACCGCCCTGTTCAGCATCCTGATGACTCTGATCTGGGCACTTCCCCAGACCGCCACCGCCACCACCGAGGCAACCGCCGACACCGCCTCGACGGCCTCGGCCGTGCCGACGCACCCCCTCTGCGCGAGACCCGACAAACCCAACCAGATGGCCTGCTTCGCCGTCGCCCGCGACGATGTCCGCCAGACCGGCAAAGGCTTCCAACCCCTGCTGGCCCCCGCCGGATTGGGCCCCGCCGACCTCCAGAGCGCCTACGACCTGCCGTCCGACGTGGCCGGGGCGGGGGTCACGGTGGCCATCGTCGACGCCTACGACAACCCGAACGCCGAGGCCGACCTGGCCGTCTACCGCTCCCAGTTCGGCCTGCCGCCCTGCACCACGGCGGGCGGCTGCTTCCGCAAGACCGACCAGCGCGGCGGCACCGAGTATCCACAGCCCGACCAGGGCTGGGCCGGCGAGATAGCCCTCGACCTCGACATGGTCAGCGCCGCCTGCCCGCTCTGTCACATCCTGCTGGTCGAGGCCGACGAGCCGTCCATCGACGGCCTCGGCGAGGCGGAGAACACGGCGGTCGCGCTCGGCGCCGCGTACGTCTCCAACAGCTGGGGCGGGAGCGAGAGCGCGTTCGGCGACCTGCCCGGTGACGACTACTACAAGCACCCGGGCGTGGCGATCACCTTCAGCACCGGCGACAACGGCTACGGCACCAGCTACCCGGCCTCGCTGCCGTACGTCACGGCGGTCGGCGGGACCTCGCTGAGCCGGGACAGCGGGACCCCCCGGGGCTGGAGCGAGTCCGCGTGGACCGGGGCGGGCAGCGGCTGCTCGGCCTACTCCTCCAAGCCCTCCTTCCAGACCGACCGGGGCTGCGCCAACCGCGCCGTCGCGGACGTGTCTGCCGTCGCCGACCCGGCGACCGGGGTCAGCGTCTACAACACGTACGAGGACCGCGGTTGGGGCGTCTACGGCGGCACCAGCGCGTCCGCCCCGATCATCGCCGCCACCTACGCGCTCGCCGGGAAGCCGGGCGCGAAGACCTACCCCAACGCCTACCCGTACGCCCACTCCGGCGCCCGCGACGGCGCGCCGAACGGCGCTCTGAACGACGTGACCAGCGGCACCAACGGCACCTGTGCCACCGCCTATCTGTGCACCGCCGGCCCCGGCTGGGACGGCCCCACCGGCCTCGGCACCCCGAACGGCACCGTCGCCTTCACCACCGGCCCGTACGGCAGGTTGACCGGCAAGGTCACCGACCCGTCCGCCGGCGGCCCGATCGCCGGGGTGCGGATCACGGCCGGCGCGAACGCCACGACGACCGGCGCCGACGGTACGTACGACATGACGCTCCCGGCGGGCACGTACGACGTGACAGCCGCCAAGTTCGGCTACGGCAGCACCACGCCGGCCGCCGTCGAGGTCGGCGACGACGCGACCGTGGCCCGGGACTTCACGCTCTCCGCCCAGCCCCTGGTCACCGTCAGCGGGCGGATCCGGGACGGCTCCGGGCACGGCTGGCCGCTCTCCGCGGGCATCCAGGTCACCGACGAGCCGTCCACTCGGACGTACACCGACCCGGCGACCGGCCGCTACACCCTCAGGCTGCCCGCCAACAGCACCTACACCCTGCAGGTCGACCCGGTCTACACCGGTTACCAGGTCACGACGGCCGACCTGACGGTGGGTGCCAAGGCCGGCCGCAAGGACTTCGGCATCCCGGTCGACGCCGCCGCCTGCGTGGCGCCCGGGTACAAGCAGACGTTCAGCGAGGCCACCGAGACCTTCGACGGCACGCAGGCGCCCGCCGGGTGGAGCGTCACCGGCAGCGGCCACACCTGGCGCTTCGACGACCCGGCCGGGCGCGGCAACCTCACCGGCGGGTCGGGCGGCTTCGCCATCGCCGACAGCGACTACTCCGGCGACCGGCAGAACACCTCCCTCCTCTCCCCGGTCCTCGACCTGACCGGCTACGACACGCCCGCGGTCCGCTTCAGCACCTTCTACAAGCCGTTCGACGACGACTCCAAGGCCGACGTCGACTTCAGCGTCGACGCCGGCACGACATGGTCCACGGCCTGGCACCGCGACACCGCCTCCGCGGGCCCCGGGACGCAGAGCATCGCCCTCCCGGGCGCGGCGGGGAGGTCCGCCGTCCAGGTGCGGTTCCGCTACAACGGCGACTACGCCTACTACTGGCAGGTCGACGACGTCGCCTTCGGCGGCATGACCTGCAAGCCGGTGCCGGGCGGGCTGCTGTACGGGACGGTGACGGACCGCAACACCGGCCGGCAGCTGAGCGGTGCGACGGTGAGCGGCAAGACCGGTGCCAAGGCGACCACGGCGGGCGACGGTTCGTACGTACGCTTCGCGCCGCGGACGGGCCGTCAGCAGGTCGCGTTCAGCGCCGAGCACTACACCACGGCCACGAAGAAGGTGAACGTCAAGGCCGACCACGCCACCCGCCTCGACGCGGTGCTGCTCGCCGGACAGCTGGCGATCAGCCCGGCGGCGGTCGACAAGACCGTACGCAAGGGGAAAGCCACCACCGCCCTGGTCACCCTGCGCAACACCGGCTCGGCCCCGCTCACCGTCAGCCTCGCCGAGCGGTCCGGGGACATCCCGACGGCGACGACGGCCCGCGCGGCAGCTCCGCAGTACGTTCCCGGTGACTTCACCCCCGACCGGCTGACGAATACGAAGCCGAAGACCACGTCCACGTCCACGGACGTGACCCCCGCCGCCTCGGCCTGGACCTCCCTGGCCGACTACCCCACCCCCGTCATCGACAACGCGGTCGCCACCGGCCCGGACGGTCGCGTCTACTCGGTCGGCGGCACCGACGGCACCTCCGTTCTGTCCGGCGGCTACGTCTACGACCCCGTCACCGCCGCCTGGACGGCGATCCCCGGCGGCCACCCCACCCCCCGCGAGTCACCCCAGTCCGCCTTCCTGAACGGCAAGTTGTACGTCACCGGCGGCTGGACAGCCGACGGCGGCACCGTGACCAGCACCGAGGTCTACGACCCGCAGCACCGCACCTGGTCCACCGCCGCCCCGGTGCCCGCCGGGTACGCGGCAGCGGCTTCCGCCACACTCGACGGCAAGTGGTACCTGGTCGGCGGCTGCGGCCAGGGATACTGCACCGGCGCCACCGCAGTGCAGGTCTACGACCCGGCCACCGACACCTGGGCCGCCACCACCCCCTACCCCGAGGCCATCTCCTGGCTCGGCTGCGGCGCCGTCTCGGGCACCCTGTACTGCGCGGGCGGCACCACCGTGGTGGAGGGTACGCGGCACGGGTACGCCTACGACCCGGCCACCGCCGCCTGGACTCCGATCACCGACCTTCCCATCGACCTGTGGGCCTCGGCCGCCACCACGGCCGACGGCCGCTTCCTCCTCTCCGGCGGGGTCAGCAACCTCCTCGGTGTCGTCACCAGTGCCGGCTACGCCTACGACCCGGCCGCCCGCACCTGGACGGCCCTGCCCGCCGCCTCCACGCCGCTCTACCGGGCCGGTGGCGCCTGCGGGTTCTACCGGGTCGGCGGTGCGCCGAGCGTCTTCGACGCCCGTGCGAATGTCGAGCAGTTGCCCGGCCTCGACAGCTGCGTCCCGGCAACCGACGTCCGCTGGCTCTCCACTACGTCCACCACCCGTACGCTCGCCCCTGGCCAGCGCCTGACCGTCACCGTCCGGCTGGACGCGGGCGCGACGTCGGTGGACGTGGCCGGGACCTACACGGCCGCACTCGCGGTCAGCACGGACACGCCGTACACGTACCCGGTGGTGCCGGTCCGGATGACCGTGCGCTGACAAACCGGCATCCGACAACCGTCGGGCCGTTCTCCGCCGCCCCCTCGCGCCGCATCAGTCGCGAGGGGGCCTCCTCGCGTCCTTCCTCCTGCCGCCCGTGTTGCTCGTGGGGCCCTGGCTCACGCCGCCAGCCGATGGAGAGCTCGTCTGCGTGGGCGCAGCGGCGGTACCTGCGCCGCCACCGGGCAATGCGGGGCTGGCCGTGAGGTCCGGCGGAAGCGGCCGGGCGGTCGGCAACCTCGGGGCGGAGACCGGAACTGTGCCGCCCGGGGTGGGGTGGGAGGAGACAGTCGCGCTGACGGTCGACAGCGCGAACCCGAAGCCGCCCGCGTCAGACGACGGCGATGAAGCCGCCGAAGGGCGCGGTGTGGACGGTGAAGGCGCTGCCCCGAAGGTCGCAGTGGCGCAGGGCGCCGTCCGTGGCGGCGGTGGCGGCGGTGTCGGCGAACAGCTTGATCCTGCGCCTGCCCCGGATACCCAGGTCGCGCAGGTCGACGCTGAGGGGCTGAGCCTGGCCGGTGGGCGGGGTGTAGCCGGGGACCGAGGAGTCGAGGCCGGGCCAGATGGTGAGGGTACGGCCGTTGACTCCGGCGATGTACCAGGTGCCGCCCTTGCGGCGGGCGACGACGACGTGGCTGCCAGGGGCGGCGGCCAGGTAGCGGGTCTCGTCGAAAGCGACGGGAACGGTGCTCAGCAGTTCGCGCACCTCGGCGGGCTGGGCGAGGTAGCGGTCGGGGCTGTCTGCGCAGCCGTTGAAGCCGGACTGGTAGATGACGGTCCGGGCCAGCTCGTGGGCGTCCGTCGTCCGGCGCGGGTTGGCCCCGTAGACGTACGGGGAGAGCAGGGTGGTGCCGTAGTCGAAGGCGCCGACGGCGTTACGGGTGATGGCCGCGATGGTGGTCTGTTCGGGGATCTGGTCGGCGTACGGCTTGGTGTTGGCGTAGTACTCACTGGCGATGCCGGCCTCGACACCGAGCAGGTGGGAGTAGGTGCGGTCCCAGCCGCGCGGCACGGTGGTGTTGTGCAGCACCACGTGCAGCCGGTAGCGGGCTGCGTCCTCGAGGACCTCGCGCTTGCGGGCGATGAGCTGCTGTTTGTCGCTCTGCCAGCCGTCGGCCTTGATGCCGGCGATGCCCAGGTCACGCAGTCGGCGGAAGGTTGCGCGGCGGGTGGCGGCGTCGGCGATCAGGTCGCGCGGGGTGTTGGCTACGGCGTCGTTGTTCTCGCCCGCGGAGTTGTACCAGAGGAAGAGTCGGATGCCGCGGGTATCGGCCTCGGCGACGAGGCGCTCCAGCGGCACCGCGTTGCCCGCCGCATCGGTCATCTTGTCCCACTTGGCGTCGACGAGGGCGTATGGCCAGCTCATCTCCTGGGCCAGGTCGAACCAGCGCAGCGTCTGCTCCAGGCTGGTAGGACTGGTCGGCGCCGTCAGCCAGCTGAAGGCCGACGCCCCCGGGCGCACCCAGGACGTGTCCTCGACCGCGCAGGACAGCGCGAGGTCGGTGGCCAGGGTGGTCTCCGCGAGCCCGGCCGGGTCCCGGCTCACCGCCACGAACCGCCAGGGCGTCTGCCAGGCACCGGTGACCTGGGGTGCGCCGGGGCCGAGGTTGCCGAGCGCCTCATCGTCGGCGGGGAAGGCGATGGTGTACGTCACGCTGCGGGCGGCCGTGTCGAGCGTGGGCTGCCCCAGGTGGCAGGCCGGGTAGGTACCGTCCATGCCGGACTCACCGGCCAGCACCCACCACGTACCGCCGTCCGCCGCCTCGGTGCGGGCGAGCAGCGGGAAGGACGCACCACCGGCCGAGGTGGTCGCGGCACCGAGCACAGGCGTGGTGTGGTTCGCGCGGGAGACGTACCACTCCTGGTACTTGGGGGACTTGAGGGTGTACGGCTGGGTGTACTGGGCGCCGCCGTCCGCCGGGAGGGTCAGGGTCAGACCGGTGACCTCGGCGGTAACAGTGCGGGTGGTGCCGTCACCCAGGCCGGGGAAGCGGCAGCGCAGGGCCACGCCCTCCTGGCCCGCCCTCAGCACGATCTCCATGGGCAGTCCCTGCGCGTTGCGCACCGAGACCACCCGTTCGGTCATCACCTTGCGGACCCGGGAGGTCTTCCCCTGCGGCAGGCCGTACCGGATGTCCACGCTCTTCGGGCGGCCGGTATCGGTCACCGTCAGGCGGGAGGAGAAGTCCGCGTCGTCCAGCACCACCCCCACCGGACTGGACGGCACGACCTCGGTGCCGCCCACGCTGACCGCGTACGCCGCGACGCCGGAGTCCACCGTCAGGGTCAGCGACACCCGACCGCGCCGGCATATGACGGTTGTCGGCCCGCCGCCGGACCGGTCCGCGATCCGGTCGGCACGAGCGCGGCGGCGAAGGCGATCGCGTAGGCCGACAGCACCCACGACACGCTCGCGACGCCCGTGCCCGGGAACGACCGTCCGATTCCGTCGAGGGCGACGTTGACGACGAAGAAGTCGAGCTGCGCCATGAAGGCGACGGCACCCAGCACCGCCATGATGCCCCAGCGGCGCGGGTGACCGGCCTCGGTTACGGCCAAAGCGGCCGACGCAGGGGCGAGGCGCCGTGTCGTCGCGACGGTCTGCGGTGCCGCCTGTGTGGACGTCCCGTCCACCTCGCAGAGAAAGTGAGCTTGCAGGCCCTTTTTTTGGCCTGCCTCCAGGGGGCATCTCTTGGAATGGGTTCTCAAGCCCTTTTGTGCGGTATGATGGTGACCATGACCGCCACCAGCGAAGCGCCGGGTCAGAAGCTGACCGCCAAGGGCCTGGCCACACGCGAACGCATCGTCGGGGCGGCCGCCGAGCTGATGTACGAACACGGCGCGCAGAACACCAACAACGAGCAGATCCGCGAGGCCGCCGGGGTCAGCGGCTCACAGCTGACGCGTCACTTCCCCACCAAGGAGTCCCTGGTGCGCGCGGTGCTCGCCTGGCAGGCCGACACCATCGTCGCCCGCCACCAGGCGCCCGAACTGGGCGAGTTGGACAGCTTCGCCGCCCTGCACCGGTGGGCCGACTCCTACATCGCCTCCCAGGACATGGTGCGGGGCGGGTGCACGTTCGGCTCGCTGGCCGCCGAGGTCGTCAAGGCCGAGCCCACCCACCGGGACGCGGTGGCCGACGGCTTCGGGCGGTGGCAGGAGCTGTTCAAGCGCGGCCTGGGCAAGATGCGCGAACGCGGCGAACTGCGGCCGGAGGCCGACCCGGTCGCACTCGCCCACCTGCTCACCGCCGCGTTCCAGGGCGGAGCCCTGCTCGACCAGGCGGCCGGCGAGTCCACGCCCCTGCGTGACGCGCTGTACGGAGCCCTGGCCTACATCGAATCGTTCGCCGTGCAGCGCGGACCGGACACGGTCTTGGCCACTGGCCCATGACTCCTGGCAGGTCCGGGCCGGTCCGCGATGACGCCGTCTCGGGCGGTGCACATCCGCGATGCCTGCTCGTCCCAGGACCCTGAGCGGCCAGACCTGCCCCCGAGAATCGGGTGTCGGGCTGCCGGGGCCTGGGTGCCGCAATCAGTCACAACGGCTGGCGAAGAGGCGCGAGTTCGGTGCCGCGCCTGGTCAGCACGGGTACGTTTCCAGAGTGGCGGTCGAAAGGTCGACGCAATGCCTTTCATTCTGAACACCGATGAGGTCGAAGAGCGTGATCGTGCCGACTTCGTCCACGAGGCGCTCGGCGCGACGATGGTGCCGATCGAACTGCACTGGCCCGGGCACCGACGGGCGGTGGCGGCGCATGGCGTCGTCACCGACCTGGGCGACCTGACCATCTGCGCGGGACGTACCACCGCCCTGCGGGTGGCACGCACCGCCGCCCTGGCCCGTGACTCGATGGAACCGAGCATTTTCATCAACGTGCAGCTCTCCGGGTCGAGCATGGTCGTCCAACACGACCGGGAAGCGGTGCTCCGGCCCGGCGAACTGGTCATGTACGACTCCACATCCCCCTACACACTGCTGAACGACACCGGCATGACCGGCAACTTCTTCCGTGTGCCGCATTCGGCGCTGGCGATGCCGCACGACATGATCCGCGCGGCGTGCGCGGTCAAGCTGGGCCCGGGGCACCCGGTGGTCTCACTGACCCACGACTATCTGCGCCGACTGGCCGCCGATCCCGCCCTGACTACTGCGGTGAACGCCGACCTCGTCGGTCAGCCGAGCATCGAACTCATCCGCGCCGTGATCGCGATCCATCTGCGGGCCGAGGAGTTGGCCGCCGAGCCCATGGCCGCCACCTTACAGATGCGCATCCTTGAATACGCCCGTCGGCACCTCCACGACCCCGGCCTGTCTGCTGAGCAGATCGCAGCCGTGCACCACATCTCGGTGCGCTACCTGTACAAAGTGCTTGCCGCAAGTGGCATCAGTCTCGCGGACTGGATCCGCACCCGCCGCCTCGAAGCGTGCAGGCAGGCCCTCGCTGACGACGACGCCGTAGCCATCGGTGCTGTTGCACGACGTCACGGTTTCTCTGATCTGTCCAGTTTCAGCCGGGCTTTCCGAGCCGCATACGGCATGTCCCCCAGCGAATGGCAAAAACGCTGAACGGACCGCCAGTGGACCAACGGGCCGTCGTGGGCGACACCTCAAAGACAGAGCCAGGGCGTCAGATCAGGTTCAGCTTGTCAAGAAAAGCGGCGGCGACAGAGGTGTCCCCGGTCACCTCGGTCCCCTCACGCCAGGGGATACGGGTGGTCGACCAGGCCAGGAAATCGAGCGTGGACGACGTCACCTGAGCCGCCGGGGCCGGTGCGGTGGCGGGGTCCTCGACGAGGATCGTGTCCCCGACGCGGTGAAGGACGACATGGGTCGACGCCGGGCCCGTCAGAACCAGTGCCAACGGCGCGAGGAGCGAGCGGTGCAGGTCGGGCTGCATCTTCGGAATGCCGCCCAGCAGCCAGTGGACGGAGGGCTCCATCCGGTCCTCATCCATGGGCGGCACATCGGCGTCCAGCGGCCCGCGGGGACCGAGCAGGTCGAAGCGCAGATGGGTCGCGAAATCGAAGGAGAACATGTCCGGGATGGCGTGCAGTTCATAGACGCCGAGGTCGAGCAACTGGGCGGTGGACGATGCCAGCGGCTCGTCCTGGAGGCTGTCGAACACGGGGAAGGCAAGCTCCGACTGGACTCGAAGGAAGTCGACGGTCGCAGCGGGCGTCTGCTCCCTGGCGGCTTTGACCAGCACCTCGTTGAGCTGCTCGATCCCGAGCGGCGGATCCGGGTACCGCAACGTCCCCTGCACGGCGGACACCAGCAGCGAGATGAGCTGTCCAGCGTGCGAGAACACGTCCTTGACCCGCCATCCCTCCGCACCGCTGGGCTGGTTCCAGCCGACGTCGTCGATAGTGCTGGCCACTAGAAGCAGATCTTGCGTCGCCAGGCGAAAGCCCTTCATACCCGCAACGGTCATGAGGGTCATCACTCCTTGGTGAGGCCAGAGCGCAGCGCGCACCAGCAGGGAATGTCGATCTGCGGCGGTTCATCGACCTATGGGCTGCCGTCTCGCCCACTCCGCGCGCCCTGCGTGGGCGGCCGCGAGGCCGGCACATGCGGGTGAAGGCACAACACCGTGTGCCCGGCCCGGTATTCGAGGCCGACGGTCGCTGCGTTGTCTCGGGCAGATCACATGCTAGGTGCCGACCCGCGCAGCGCACTGTGCGAGAAGTGAACCCTGCTGTGCGTGCCGTGCACAGCAGGGGGCGCCAGCTCCCGCCGCGCCGTACGGGACTGACAAGATCTTCGAAGGCGCTTGTCACGGTGAACGGCAACGTGGCGAACCGTGCGAGCGCACTCGAAGACCGACCAGATCGACGGCGTCTGTCATGTTGTCATCGCTGCGAACGGACAGGGAGAAGCGAGCATGCCCTCCATCACCACCTCCGACGGCCTCGACATCCACTACAAGGACTGGGGTTCCGGCCGGCCCATCGTGTTCTGCCACGGCTGGCCGCTCTCGTCGGACGACTGGGACCCCCAACTGCTGTTCTTCCTCAACGAGGGCTTTCGGGTGGTCGCCGCCGACCGCCGCGGCCACGGTCGCTCCACCCAGACCGACAGCGGTCACGACATGGACCACTACGCAGACGATCTGGCCGCGGTGGTCGACCATCTCGACCTGCACGACGCCGTGTTCGTCGGCCACTCCACCGGCGGTGGTGAGGTGGCTCACTACCTCGCCCGACACGGCCAGGACCGGGCTGCCAAGGCCGCACTGGTCGCCGCCGTTCCTCCGCTGATGGTCCAGACCGACGCCAACCCCGGCGGGTTGCCCAAGTCGGTCTTCGACGACCTGCAAGCGCAGCTCGCGGCGAACCGCTCGGTCTTCTACCGCGCGCTGGCGGCCGGCCCGTTCTACGGGTTCAACCGTCCGGGCCGCGAGCCCGACGAGGCGATCGTCGACAACTGGTGGCGCCAGGGCATGATGGGCAGCGCCAAGGCCCACTACGACGGCATCGTGGCCTTCTCCCAGACGGACTTCACCGACGACCTCACGAAGATCACGGTGCCCGTCCTCGTCATGCACGGCGACGACGACCAGATCGTGCCCATCGATGACTCGGCGCACCTGTCGTCCAAGTTGCTGCCCAACGGGATTCTCAAGGTTTATCCGGGCTTCCCGCACGGCATGCCGACCACCGAGGCACCAACGATCAACGCGGATCTGCTGGAGTTCATCCGCTCCTGACTTCCGCAATGACGTGCCCGCAGTAACGGGAGGGACGGTTCACGGATGCACGCGCTACTGCATGCGCTGTCGATCGCAGGCTCAATGACCTGGGACATCACCTGGGCCCTCATCCTGGGGTTCGCGCTGTCCGCTGTCGTTCAGGCCGTGGTACGCAAAGGCACCGTCGTCTCGTTGCTCGGCGACGATCAGCCCAGGACTCTCGCCCTCGCCGCGGCCCTGGGCGCGGCGTCCTCGTCCTGTTCGTACGCCGCGGTGGCACTGGCCCGCTCGCTGTTCCGCAAGGGCGCGAACTTCACCGCCGCCATGGCCTTCGAGATCGCATCCACCAATCTCGTCGTCGAACTCGGGGTGATCCTCGCGCTGCTGATGGGCTGGCAGTTCACCGCCGCGGAGTTCATCGGCGGACCCGTCATGATCATCGTTCTGGCCGTCCTCTTCCGGCTGTTCCTCCGCGACCGTCTCCTGCGTGAGGCGCGCGAACAGGCCGAAAAAGGACTCGCCGGATCCATGGAGGGACATGCTGCGATGGACATATCCATCCAGCGCGAAGGCTCCTTCGCCGGCCGGTTGTTCTCCCGTGAGGGATTCACCTCCACCAGCCACGTCTTCGCCATGGAGTGGGCGGCGATCCTGCGTGACGTGGTCGTCGGCCTGCTCATCGCCGGCGCCATCGCCGCCTGGGTGCCGGACTCCTTCTGGCGCACATTCTTCTTCGACGGGCACCCCCTGGAGGCCAGACTGTGGGGGCCCGTGATCGGGCCCCTCGTGGCAGTCGCCTCGTTCGTGTGCTCCATCGGCAATGTGCCATTGGCAGTGGTGCTGTGGAAGGGAGGCATCAGCTTCGGCGGCGTCGTGGCGTTCATCTTCGCCGACCTGCTGATCCTGCCGATCATCAACATCTACCGTAAGTACTACGGCGCCAGGACGGCCGCATTCATCTTCGCCACCTTCTACTTCGCGATGGTCATCGCCGGTTATGTCGTGGAACTCGCCTTCTGGGGCCTCGGTCTGATCCCCCGTCAGGACGACGCGAAGCTACCCGCGGAAGGCATCAGCTGGAACTACACCACCTGGCTCAACATCGCCTTCCTCCTCCTCGCCGCCGTGCTCCTCGCGCGCTTCTGGCGCACCGGTGGACGGACCATGCTCCGTATGATGGGTGGTCCTCCCGAGACCGAAAGCCACAGTGACGTCCACCATCAGCACGGCACCAAGCCGCAGGGGGCGTCGCAGACCACGACCGAGGCGTAGGTCCGATACAGGCTGGGACCGCGGCACCCGAAGCGGCGTGGCCTCCAGTCCGTGCCCGCATGGTGCAAGCAGCCATTTTTGATCGGGCCGGCATCCGCACTGGCCAAGTCGTCGCGATGGCAGCGCGCTTGCCCGGCGGCGGTGCGCGGACCCCGGGGTCGCCGCGCACCCACTGCAACCCGTCCGCATTTCGGCGGCCCGGATCATGCTCTGCACCCGCTGCAGGTGTGTGACGAAGCCGGACAAGCAGGCACCCGGTGCCCGTCCCGACCTCGATGTCCGCTTGCGTGACCGCCGTTTAAACAGCAAACCAGCAAATCGACCAAGACGTCGCCCTCCGAACTGCCCGATCAAATACACGCTGCAGGAGTTGGACCCATGAGTGCAAAGACCTGGCTGATTACCGGTGCGTCATCCGGATTCGGCCGTCAGCTCGCCGAGACCGTGGCTCATCGCGGTGACCATGTCATTGCCACCGGTCGTCGGAGCGACGCTCTCAACGAGCTGGCTCAACAGAACTCCCGGATCAGCACCGTGACCGCCGACGTGACGACCCCCGAGGGCATCGCAGCAATTGTTGCCGCGGTCGAGACCGCTGGAGGCGTAGACGTGCTGGTCAACAATGCCGGTTACGGTGTCTTCGGCGCCGTCGAGCAGATTTCCGAGGACACCGCTCGCGCGGTATTCGAGACGCACGTCTTCGGCCCGCTGGCCATCATCCGCGCCGTCCTGCCCTCCTTGCGATCCCGCCGAGGACGCATCATCAACCTTTCCTCGGAGCTGGGTGCGTACGCCTGGCCTGGATCGGGACTCTACTCCGCGAGCAAGGGCGCCCTTGAACTCATTTCCGAGGCTCTGGCCCTGGAACTCGCTCCGACAGGCGTCACGTCTACAGCCATCCAGCCCGGCACCTACGGTACGGGGTTCATCGCCAACGCCGTAGTGGAGGCACCCAACGAGGTCTACGCTCCCTCCGTCGGCGCTCAGTTGGCGAAGATTGGCCAACTCGGACCGGATGCCGTTGGGGACCCGCAGGATGTCGTGGAGGCCATCCTGTTGGCTGCGGATGCGGCAAATCCGCCCGTACGACTCGCTGTGGGGGCAGAGGCGTTGACGACCATCCGCGAATCCCTCCAGAAGCAACTGCGGGAGCTCGATGCCGTCACGGGGGCCACGCAATCTTGATGTCGGTCCTCAGCCAAGAACCTGATCACTCAGGCGCGGCGAACTCCTCGTGATACGCGGTTCGTGTGGACGCCATGGACCGCCAGGAGCGTCCGGGCACCTCAGAGCACAGGCCCTTGACCAGGAGGCGGTGCAACAGCGCGCCGAGGCTTGCCTGCTCCTTAAAGCTGCCTCGGTAGTCGGCGACGTTCGCGATCTTGGGCGTGACCTCGATCTCGGCGGCGACGACCCAGACGTGGGATAGGTCTGGCTTCTCGTCCGCCGTCGGCGGGAGAGCAGGACCAGCGGGATCAGGCCCCGTGAGCGTCTTCGTCTCAGATGCAGGCGTTGGACTGCGAGTGCTCTGCTTGGCTGGCTTGGCTCCAGCCGAGCGAAAAGGCTCTCCTGCCAAAGGGCGCGGTTGGTGTCGTGCCAGAGGGGGGTGTCGCGGCCGTGACCGTTCCTCCGGATCGCTTCGAGCTCGTAACACGGTCACGGTGCGGTCTTCTTGAGGAGCGACCAGCTGCTCATGGTGCAGCGGACGGTGACGGGGGTGTCTTGGGGGTCGTGTGGACCGCGGTGCCGGTCGTCAGTGGGTTGCTGCCCTTCAATGGCAGTCGCTGCGGAAGTCCAGCGGCATTTCCGGGCAGGCGGTGCAGGCAAAGAGGTAGAGGCCGCCGTTGTCGCCGAAGCTGACGTCCAGCGGGGCCCGGTTGGCCTGCGCCTGGGGCCCCTGGTCGGCGGCCGGTTCGATCCCTCCCGTGTAGCCGTTGACGGCCCACTCCTCGCGCGGTATCCAGTTCCGGTCGCCCTCCCAGCCGGTGAGCGTGAGCAGGTGTTCGGTCCCGCCCCCGCAGCGCGCGCAGATGGGCCAGTCCGGTTCCTGCGTCCAGGAGGGGAAGCCGCCGACCTTGCAGCCGGGGACGATCAGCAGGTCCCACATGCTCCAGCCCTCCTCCTCTTCCTCGACGAAGGGCTCGTCGTGGGCGAGGAGCCGCTCGCGCAGCCCCTCCGGGGCGTCCGCATAGGGGTAATCGGTGACCGGCTCGGGGTCGAACACACAGGGGCGCGGCACCAGGTTGTTGTCCGCGTCCGGGTGCGGCGCGGGCGGGAGTTCCAGCAGGGGGTCGAGCGCGGTCGAGTCGCGCCACAGCAGGAGCGGACGGTCCAGCGCGTGGAACTCCTCCACCGGGCACCACAACAACTGCAGCAGGTCCATGCCGGTCGGGTGCGGCAGTGTCGGCACGTCCCGCGCGAACAACTGCAGCACCGGCACCAGCGGCACCGGCCCGGTCACCTCCCGCCCCGATATGATCCGGTGCGAGGCTTCCGGGCACACCGGCCAGGGCTCACCCGCCGGCCACAGCACTGGACCGCCGATGGAGCTGTGCTCGACCGTCGGCGTCCCGCGCCGCGGGTGCAGCCGCGTGGCGTTCCGGACGAGCGGCGCGAGCGCAGGGAACAGCGCCTCGACATCCAGGGGGCGCGGCGGGGTGGTGCGTGTCATGGCGGCACTCCTGACTGCGGCTCAACAACTACGCTGATCGTCTCTGCTGGCTGACGGGAGCCTAGATCACTGCGCCGACACACCAGCCGCCCCCCGAAGAGCTCGTGGCACAATCACCGTGCGGCCCTCTTGAGGCGACGCCGGCAGATGGGTGTGCAGCCGGCTGGTCGTGGTTGAGCAGGAGCGTGATGGCCAGGGCAGCGCTGCCGTCGGCAAGGTCGATGCCCCAGGTCACCTCGCCGCCCAAAGCCAGGACATCGGTGAGGAGTTCGAGGAGTTCGGCTTCGTCGTCGGCGACGCGTCGGGACAGCAGCCGGTGCCCGCTGTCGTCGGTCGTGACGCAGTGCTGGTGGGTCTTGCCCGCGTCGATGCCGGTCCAGATCGCGGCCATGTGGTGCCTCCGTGCGGTGTGGTGCTGGAGCCTCCCGACGGACGACCACGCTGTCGATTCCCTACTCAGCGATCATTCGCAATTCCTAGTTGGCAGCCGAGTCGTCGTGAGGCGCCGGGCGGCCAATCACTGAAAGCCACAAGTGGCAGAGCCTTTTGAACCACACCCGGCACCCCTGGGCGGGTCAACCATACGAAGGGCTCACCGCGTCCCGCAGAACTACGTAGGGAGGCCTTTCCAACCTCACCGTGAGACTGCGAGGTTGGATCAGGCTCAGGGCGTGTGGAAAGCCGTGTCGGCTCAAGCTGCATTCACCGCCTCGGCGCTCCCCACCATCTCCCGTGCTGGTGATAGACGCGGTTCCAGTCTTCGCCGATGGCATCATCGGGTACTGCCACGAGCATCGATTGCGCTTCGTTACACACGTGTTCGGCCTGAGCGGCGGTCAAGCGGCGGCAGTTCGAGAGCAGCCCCGCCATCTCGGCCGCCAGCGGATCGTCGGGCCGCGACGGTTCGGGGAGTTCGACACCGATGATGGCGGCGAGGTCGCCAGGCGAGATGCCGAGGGCGGTCGCGAAGCCCGTCACCAGGTCCGGAGTGAGCGGAACGCGTCCCCGGCCGATTCCGCTGATTGTGGAGGCGGCCAGGTACACGCGGCCATCGGTCAGCAGGGCCAGGGTCTTGGCCGTGGCGGTCAGGGAGTGCAGGTTTCGGTTGCCGCACAGCAGGTTGACGAGCATCGCACCGAACCCCGACTCGTGCTGGTCATAGGTCCGCGGCGGAAGGGACGGCGGGTCTCGGGGTTCGTGCGGCAGCTGATCGATCATCCAGCGGACGCGAGCTCTGTGGTCCGACGGCAGTGCCATCGTGATCTTGACAAGGCTCGCGATTCCGGATCCGGCCGCTGGATCCCAGGGGACGCGCGCTTCCGGTGCCGGGACATCGGCGATCACGTAGAGGTCGTCGACGTGAAAACCGAGTGCGGGGGCAAGGTCGTCGAGCTGCGAAGCCAGCGGGGGCACGCCCGAGACCACCGAGCGGAGTTCGATCTCCGAGATGCCGGACGCCGAGGCCAGCCATGTGACATCCGTCCGACGGTGATTCAGAAGTCGGGTCAAGAGCACGCCGAAGCCTGGGTGATTCGCCATGGTGCGCATTTTCCAGCCTCAGGTGTTTGCGGCGAGATGGAGGGCCAGGACGGCTTGGACGATTCCGGTGATGCGGGTGGTGCTGCACCGGAGCTTGCGTAGGAGCCGCCAGACCTGGAGGGCGGCCGTGGCTTGCTCACGCAGCGCGCGGATCTTGGCGTGGGAGGTGTTGACAGCTCGCTGGCCTGCCGAGAGTTTGTGCCAGCGGCCTCGGTAGGGGACGCGGACGGTGCCGCCGGCTCCTGGGTAGGCCTTGTCCGCCCACCAGCGGATGTCAGCCCGCGCCAGGGCGCGCCGGGGATGTCGTGGGTGCGCGCGGCCTTGATGTCGTGGACGGCGCCGGGCAGCGCGGGCGAAGCCCATAACAGGCGGCCGGGCGGCTCGTCATGCGCCGGGCCACGGTCGTGCTGGACGAGATCGGCGCTGCCGCGCGAATCGTCCGGCCTGCCCGGCAGGCCGCGACAGTGCGCCTCGGCTGGCTGCCCAGCGCCGGCGCCGCCCTGGTCCCCCCCCGCGGCCTGACCGCCCTGCGCCGGACGGATCCCGGCCTCCAGGTCGCCACCCGGGAGGGCGGCCCCCCCCGGCACTGGCGCGCGCCCTGCGGGTCGGCAGTCTCGACCTGGCCCTGCTCGCCTCGGCGCCGCCGTTCCGCCCGCCGGACGCCGAGTCGCCCCCGCTCGAACTGCAGACCCTCACCGAACGCGCCCTGCGCCTGGCGGTGCCCGCGGACCATCCACTGGCCCGCGGCGACTTCATCGACGTGGCCGATCTGCACGGGCAGCGCAGGATCGCCGGCTCCGCCTCCGGCGAGGACCGGCTGATGGGCGTGTGGCCCGGCCTGGACGAGCCGGCGGAGATCGCCCACACCGCTCGCGACTGGCTCGCCAAGCTCCAACTCGTGGCCGCGGGCTGCGGGTTGACCACGGTGTCAGAATCACTGGTTTCCGCCGCACCGCAAGGCGTCCGCATCCTGCCGGTCCGGGGCGGTCCCCGGGAACAACGGCGACTGCTCCTCGCCCGCCCTCCTCAGGCGCCGAGCGAGCCGGCGGCGCGCCTGGCAGCGGCCCTGCGCGCGGCGGCCCTCGGCCCGGGTATGCCCGATGCCTCCTGACACCGGTCAGCCCTGTGCCGTTTCGATCAGCTCGAGGAGGTTGCCTTCCGGGTCGGTGACGTACGCGTACCGCATCCCGTCGGTCGCGCCGGGCGCGGGCGGCGACACCTCCCCGGCGCCGCGTTCCGCGGTCAGGACCGCGAACACCGCGTCCAGATCTGGAACCTGAAGCGCGAGGTGCGTGAAAGTCTGCGCGGAGGTCGCGGCGAACGGATCGGTGTGCGCGACGGGACTCGAACCGGAACGTTCGACGAACTCCACGCGCAGCCCGGCCCCGTCGCTCAGCACAACGGTGCGGACACCCGCCTCGGGCATCTCGATTCGCTCCTCCACCTCGGTGAGTCCGAAGGCATCGCCGTACCAGGATTCCTGAGCGGCGAGGTCGGCGACCGAGAGGCTGACGTGATGGAAACGGGCAGTGATCATGGCAACCTCCATGGTTAATGATACTTACCTGGTAAGTGCTGTTAACCTTAGGCGCATGAGCCCTCCTGTCAAGCGGCGCCCGACGGGCCGTCACCACGGGGACCTGCGCAACACCCTGCTGCGGGCAGCCCTGGAACTGGTCGCCGAGCGAGGACCGCACGGCTTCACTCTCGCCGAGGCCAGCCGTCGCGCGGAGGTGAGTGTCGCGGCGCCGTACAAGCACTTCGCCGACCGTGAAACGCTGCTGGCGGAACTCGCCACGCAGGGCTATCGCGAGCAGCAGGCCCGTTTCGCCGTAGCCCTGAGCGGCAGCGAGGACCCGGTGGAGCAGCTCGCGGCCTTCGCGGCCGCCTACGTCCGCTTCGCCGCCGAGGAGCCGGCACTGTTCGACATCACGTTCCACGCGGGCCTGGACAAGTCACGGTTCGACGAACTGGCCGCGGCCGGCGACGAGGTGGCCCGTCTCCTCCTCCCCGTGTCCTGCCGCCTTGCTCCCGACGAGGACGACGCGTTCGACCTGCTGCTCCGGGTGGCCGGCGCCGCCCACGGGCTTGCCGTGTTCCTCCGTCAGGGCCTGTTCGGCATGGGTGGTGGGGCTCTCGCCGACACGGAGGCCAAAGCTGCCCGCACGGCCCGTGACATCGCGCGGCAGTACGACGCCTGATCCCGCCTTGCGCCAGCACTCGCCACGCGGTTCGCCTGATCGCTGGTTGCGCCGCGAATGGTCGTCGGCCGCGATGACTGAGGTGTTTTCATCCTGACGCGGCTGCGAGGTGCAGAGTGAGCACGCGGCCTTGACGATCGCGGTGCTGCGGTTGGTGCTGTTCCCAGCCGCGCCCTGATACGCCTTGTCGGCCCAGCACTTGAGGCCGGCCTCGGCAAGGGCGTCAATGATTGCGTGCTCGCGTGCCGCCGTCAGGTCATGTGTCGCGCCGGGCAGCGCGGGGGACGCCCACAGCAGCCGTCCGAACGGATCGCTCAGCACCTGAACGTTCATACCGTGATGCCGCTTCTCTCCGGAGTAGTAGGGCCGGTCGGCGGCGATCCGGTTGATCGGCAGCACGGGTGCCGTCCAGGATCACGTACGCCTTCGAACGGGCCATCACCATTGCCTCGGTGAGCGTGGGCGCCAGCGCGGCCAGAACGTCGATCGCCTCGCGGACGTAGCGGTACACGGTGGCAATCCCGTTGCCGAACCCGGCCGCGAGCTGCGCATACGAGTCGCCACACGGCAGATGGGCCAGGGCGAGCAGGGCCTGACGCCGGGAAGTCGGCCTCCGCCACCGACTGCCTGTCTCCCGACGTCGCACCGCCAGCACCCGACTCAGGTGACGCAGGTGCACGGTGGACAGATCGATGGCCGACGGATAGACAAGCACACGGAACTCCTGGAACGACGGTTGATCCTGGTCGACAACTCGTCCACCAGGAGCTTCGACGTTCCACAGGCCTGTCCAACTCCGAGTCACCCTGGGCAGGTTGGAAGGTGCTCACGGACGGCGTCTGAGAAGGGCGTAGTACACCTGGGTCTCAAAACCATGCGCAGCGGATTTCCTTTCCAACACGCAGCGACTCAAGGGCAGGTGGATCGTCCCCACGCGGACGGGGACAGCTCCCACTCCCAGGCGAACACGATCAAGACCTACGAGGCTCCCCGACAGTGGCGGCCACCGCGCTCAAGGACGCGCCGAAGGCCGACGCAACCGGACCGGCACCGGCTACCTGCACACCGCCCTGGACGACATTCCCGCCTGGGGAGGAATGGTCTTTCCAGAGGCCCTACTGCGTTAGCCCCTGTTCGAGCGAGGGTCCGTCACAGGTGCCCGCGCTCAACCGCTCGCCGGGCACACGGCGCGGTACGAGGCGTCGGGGATGTAGGTGTGCCACTGGGCAGGGGACAGCGTCGTTCCCGTATGGGCGCAGATCCAGGTGGCTGGGTATGAGGCGTTGACGGGATAGCGCTGGAAGTGGGACGTGCGCACTGGTGGCGTAGAGGGTGGCGGCGCCCGGGGTGAGGGCGAGGGAGGTGATGCGTTCGCCGGGGGTGGTGAGGCCGAGGGGGAGTACAGGCTGTCGTCGGGCTGATCTTTTTGTGGCCACGGGATGTGCGTTGTCGGGTCCGGTGGGTCTGATGTCTGGTGAGTTCGAGGGGCTGGGCCCATGATCATGTCGGCGGGGGCGGTCGTTGGCGGGACGGCTTAGGGTTGCGCGTTATGGGGAGACCACCGGGACACGGTCCGGACTATGAGATCAGGCGACAGGACATCATCGACAAGGCGGCGGCGCTGTTCGCGCGGAAGGGGTACGCGGCGACCGGCATTGTTGAGCTGGGCACCGTGGTCGGACTGGCGAAAGGCGCCTTGTACTACTACATCGGCTCGAAGGAGAACCTTCTTGTCGAGATCCAGGACCGGGTCATGCGGCCCCTGCTGGCCTCCGCGCGCCGGATCGCGGGAGTGGAAGCCGACCCGGTCCTGAAGCTGCGGATGCTGTCGCAGACACTGGTGGAGAACATCCTGGCCAGGCTCGATCACGTCTGGGTCTACGAGCATGATTACCGCAACCTGGACGGTGCCAACTTGGCCCGGCTGCTGGGCCAGCGCCGGGAGTTCGAGGACATTGTGCAGGGGCTTCTCGTGCTCGCGATGGAGGATGGTTCGTTCCGCGAGCTGGACCCGAGGCTGGCCACGCTCCAGTTCCTCAACATGCACAACCACACCTACCAATGGGTCAGACTCGACGGCGAGTGGGATGCGGAGTCCCTTTCCCGTGAGTACTGCAAAACCCTCTTCCGCGGCTTCGCGGCCCCGGGCCGGGAGTTCGAAGAAGTCGAGGACCTCATGCGCGAGTTCCTCGCCAAGAGGGTGACGGCCCCGCCGGCACCGCTGGAGACCTCCGCGGACTGAAGCACCTCGTTTCCCCGGGGAGTGGGGCCTGGCAGTGGCGGCGGCTGCGCCGGTGGCGAATGCGGAAGGGGAGAAGTCGCCGTGTCGGTGTTCGTGGAAGCGACCGGGGATCCCGCAGCCGCACGGTGCCGGGCCCAGCTGGGGGCCTCTGCGTCGGGTGCGGGCTTGGACCGCCGGACGGTCTGCCCGGGCACGCAGGTAACGCACGCTTGACGGAGGTCGGGGTGCGGGCGTTCGTGAGCGCTCTGACGGAATCGCCGCCGTTGCTGCTGGGCGCCGACCGTGGTGCAGCCGTTCACTGGACTTCGGTCCGGTGATGCGCAGCATGGCACGGCGCCACCACCGACAGGGTCGTCCGTCCGGGCCACAGCAGCTACAGGTGCTTGATGATGCGACCCGCAGAGTCCGGAGCGGGTCAGTGACAGGCGGCTGCGCGAGGGACGGTCTCTGCCGCCGGAAGGCACTCGCCCTGATGATCCTCACCCGGATCTTCACGAACACAGGAGTACCCCTGGGGTTGGCGGCCCTGGTCGCGCCCCTCGCGTGGTCGAGTCCCGCCGGCTCGCTTCATCCAGTGCGCGGCCGCTGCGGCACAGGTGGGCGATTCCGTCATCGCTCTCGCCCACCCCGCGAAGGGACTGTGATCTCGGGTGCCGCGTTCCTGACCGCAATGCACCCGTCCACGGTAGTCATCACCGTGTGAGTGCGGCTCGCTCGCGACAGGAGGTCGTATGGACCCGGCTAGGCACGCTCGGGTCCACACGGGCCGGCCCAGCCGCGACGGGCTGTGCTCAGAATGACGACATCTCTGCCAGTACCTTGCCGTCGGCGCCGTACGTCCGGAAGACGGGACGGTTGGCTCCTTGCCCGCTCTTCTGTTCCTGCGCGACCTTTCCGGGGGGCCCGACCGCGTAGGTGCTCACGTAGGCGGGTCGGCCGTCCAGCCGCACGATGGGGAGTTCGGTCGTCCGGCCCTTGAGGGTCATGGTGATCCTGGCGGCCGGGGTCTTACCGGTATAGGCCAGGATGTACACGGTTCCTTGGGCGAGTGGGTGCATGTTCATGGTCATCGGCACCGCGCCTGGCTGGTTGACGTCGAGGTAGCCCACACAGACGGGTTTTTCGTGACCGGGTGCCGCGTCGCAGAACTCCCTGGGCTTGAGCAGGTACCAGACACCGAGTCCGGCCTGGACCTTCTCCCCGGGGCTTACGATCCGCACCTGGGTTTGGGGGCTCGGCGACGCCGGCCGGGTGGGGGAGTGCGCGGGTGTGGGGTCGGTACTGGTGACGCTGTGCGAGGGCGTCGGCTCGGACAGGGTCGCGATCTCGATACCCACGGGCACCAGAAGGGCCGCGCCAAGGGTGGCCGCCGCCCACCGGCGTCGTCGTGCGATGGTCCGGCTGCGCCGCATGATCCGTTCGTGCGGGAACGACGGTGGGGTGCAGCCGTGCGCGGCGTCGTCGAGTGCCTGCCACAGTTCGGGTACCGGTGGCTGCGGTGACATGTCGGTCGTCATCGTGTGGGCCCTTTCCCCTCAGCTTTGTGCCGCTGTCGCGGCGTAGTCGGACAGGACCGCGCAGTCGCGCAGCTTCTTCAGGGCCCGGCTCGCCTGGCTCTTCACGGTGCCGGCTGAGCAACCGAGGATGTCCGCGGTCTCCTGCTCTCCCAGGCACTCCCAGTAGCGCAGCACGACGACGGCGCGTTGGCGGGGCGGGAGGGTGGCGAGCGCGGCGAGGAGTTCGGTGCGCATGTCGTAGCTGTCGTGGTCGTTGATGTGGCCGGCGTGTGTGCCCGGCTCGGTCAGGTGTGGGGTGAGGAAGTGGACGACCCGTCGTTTGCGCTGTCGCGTGGTGTTGTTGTTGATCAGCGCGCGCCGGATGTAACGGTCGGGCGCTCCGAGGGTGCGTATGTGATCCCAGCGCAGGTACACCTTGGCAAGTGTGGTCTGGACGAGATCCTCCGCCTCGTGGTGGTCGCCGTAGGTCAGCAGGTAGGCGAAGCGAAGCATCCACGACCAGCGGGCGGTCGCGTACGTCTCGAAGTCCCCCACGTCGACGTCCGCCTCGGGCGGGTTCTCCTTCCGGCCCGTTCTCATCCTGTCGGCCGCTTCCCGGTCCGCTCTGTCCGCAGCCTCTCGCCCAGAGGCGGCAGGCGTACAAGGGCTGGTCATACGCACATCCCGGCTTCCCCGTTTCCTTCATGTCGTGCTCCGCGCCCCGGTCGGTGAGCGCGAACTTCCGTAAATAACACCCCCGGAAGGGCGCGCGGGTTGCACGGGGCGGCGGGCGATCGCCGTTGCGGCTTCGGGGGCTTCGCCGATCGATATGTGTCTGCCGGGCCGCGCGGTCTGCCTCCAGCCGGGGGAGACCGGGCGCCTTGTACTCGCCGACTTGGGCGGGTGAGCGCGGTGGGGGCGGGTCCGCAGAAGCACTACGCGGTGCAGCAGCAGCCGGCCGCAGGCACCTGCCGCCACCGGTATCTGAAAGGTGAGCCGCTGGAGGCTCCGAAGTGCACGCCGGGCGCGGTGTCCCCGGCGGTCACGCAGGCGAATCTGAAGTCGACGATCTGCCGCACGGGCGGCTACACCTCGGGGGTGCGTCCGTCCGCGTATGTGACGGGCAAGGAGAAGAGGCTGAACGCCGCCTCGTACGGCTTCACGGGCAGTATGTCGGATGCCGAGTACGACCACCTGATCAGCCTGCAGCTGGGCGGAGATCCCAACGACTGCCGCAACTTGTGGGTGGAGCCGGCCGATCCCGGCCACAAGAAGGGCTCGGGGGTCAACAACGCGAAGGACCCGGTGGAGACGAAGCTGCACACCGCGGTCTGCAGGGGCCAGGTCTCCCTCGTGGCCGCGCGGAAGGCCATCTGACGGCGGCCGTGGCAAAGTCCAGATGTGCGGCCAGCCGAGTCCAGGCTGACGGTCACCGGAATTCCAGGTGGCCGGCCGTCTGACCAGTGGTGTTCCTGATCACTTCCTTAACTGGAGGAGACCCCTCCGACCGTTTGCTGGTGTTCCCACGCATCAGCCACCGGCCGGAGAGGTCCTGTGACGAAGTCTGACACGGAGATTATGGAAATCCTTGAGGCGTACGACCTGACCGGGACGGTCTGGTCTGCGGCGACCTTGACGGGGCACGACCCGAAGACGGTCAAGCGGTATGTCGAGGCCCGCAACGGCGGGCGCAATCCCTATGAGCGAGAGCCGCGGCCGAAGATGATTGACGCGTTCCTGGAGAAGGTCGAGGAGTGGGTCGAGCAGTCGAAGGCGACGATCCGCGCCGATGTGGTCCACGACAAGCTCGTGAAGATGGGCTACCGGGGCAGCGAACGCTCGACGAGACGGGCTGTGAACACGGCAAAGACCGTGTGGAAGGCGGGCAAGCGACGAACGTACCGCCCGTGGATTCCCGAGCCGGGCCGGTGGCTGCAGTTCGACTGGGGTGAGGGTCCGCGCATTGCGGGGCGTCGGACCTGGCTGTTCTGCGCATGGCTGTCCTGATCGCGGTTCCGGGTGGTGATCCCGGTCTGGGACTGCACGTTGGGTACTTTGGTGGCCTGTCTGGACACCACGCTCCGGCGGATCGGCGGGGCGCCGACGTATGTGCTGACCGGCAATGCGAAGACGGTGACCGTCGAGCACATCGCCGGGATTCCGGTGCGGCATCCGCAGATGGTCGCCGCGGGCCGGCATTACGGCTGCCAGGTGGTCAGTTGTGTGCCCTAGGACCCGGAATCGAAGGGCGGCGCGGAGGCCACAGTCCGCATCGCGAAGGCCGACCTGGTCCCCACGGATGCGAACCTGCTGGCCGCCTACGACACCTTCGCCGAGCTCGCCGATGCCTGCCTGACCTGGTGTGATGCGGTGAACTCCCGCCGTCACCGGGCGACCGGGCAGATACCCGTCGACCGCCTCGACATTGAACGCACCACGCTGCATGTCCTGCCCATCGAGCCGCTCGCGCTCGCACTGGGCGAGGAGAGACTGGTCGGCTCGGACCGCACCATCAGCTTCAACTCGGTGCGCTACTCGACCCCGCCGGGCTATACCGGCGCCAAGGTGTGGTGCCGGGTGGTCGGCGAGGAACTGTCCATCACCGCCCGCACCAACTCCGGTGACCTGTCGGAGATTTGGCGCCACCATCTCTCGACCCCGGGTGTTCCGCAGATCATCGACGCGCACTATCCCGACCATCCCGACGGCCGCAGCATCCACCAGCCGCGGCTGCGGCCCCGCTCGGAAGCGGAGATCGCGTTCGTGGGCATCGGCCCCGGAGCCGGGCGCTGGCTCAAGGAAGCCGGACCCGCCGGCGCCACCCGCATCCGCGCCAAGATGGCCTGCGCGGTCGAGCTCGCCACCGTCCTGGGCAACGACAAAGTCGACCAGGCCCTCGGCCTTGCAGCCACGGCCGGGCGCTTCGCCGACGACGACTTGCTCTCGATCCTGGGACACATCGCCGACAGCAAGCCCGCCGGCGAGGTCGTCCGCGCGGACGAGGCCCACTCCGTCCAGAACGGAACCATCGGCTGGCAAGCCCTGGGCCAGTAGGCAACGACTTCAAGGAAGTTGACTCACGACCCTGCGGTCAGTCGCCGACAAACCACAGATAACGGTGTGACCCCTGCTCGACTACCTGGCACAACTCGCGAGCCTGCCCGACCCAGTCACCGCCGCAAGCGGCCGGGAGCCCGTCGAGTTCCGCCAGCAGCAGCGACACCTGCCGATGGTTGAAGACCGCATCCCCATAGGGAATCAGGCCCCAGAGCATCGGGAACAGCCCCGGATTCAGATCACCGAAAGCGGAGGTCCACCGCAACCCGCCCTCGGCCCGGGCTATGACGTCGCCGCTGTCACCGCGTACCTGCATATCGATCACCCGTCGAGACTATCGGCGCCAATCCTGACCGACGAAGGAATTAACGACCATGACGTTTCCCCAGGCCCCGGCTCTGCCCGAGGAGCTCGACAAGCTCATGCGCCGCATGCGCCTGCCCTATATGCGCAAAGCGGCCCCGGACGTCCTGGCCACCGCCCGAGCCCAACGCTGGGACCCCGCCGAGGTGTTGCGGCTGCTGATATCCGAGGAGGTCACCGGCCGCGACGCCGCCACCCGGCGTCTTCGTCGCCACTCGGCGAACTTCCCCACCGTCAAGACCCTGGGCTCCTGGCGGGCCGAGGACTCCACCATCCCCGAACCCACCCAGAACTCCCTGATCACCCTCGAGTGGATCGGCCGCGAGAATCTGGTGATCGCCGGCCCGTCGGGGACAGGCAAGAGCCACTTCACCGAGGGCCTGGCCCAGGCCGCGATCGAAAACGATCTGCGGGTGTCCCGGTTCACCCTGGAGACGCTGAGCACCGCGATCGGCAAATCGAAGGTCGACGGGTCCACCGCACGGACCGTCGCCCGGATCTGCCGCGCGGACCTCATCGTCATCGACGACATCGGCCTGCTGCCCGTCGGGGAAGACGCCGCCGAGGCGTTCTACCGGATCATCGATGCCGCCTACGAACGCCGGTCCATCGCTGTGACCAGCAACATTCACCCCTCGAAAGCGCACATGTTCCGGCGAACCCGTGCCGGGCAGCGGCTGAACAGCACGGGTTCAAATTGGAGAGGTAGATCATCGAGCTGGACGTATCCTTCGTGCCGTGACGGCGATATACGTGCTCAACGGCACCCAGGTGAGGACGCTGGAAGACTTCTGGCGACTCATCGGCGAGGCGGTCAATGGCCCTGGAGGCTACTTCGGCAAGAACCTCGACGCCTTCGCTGACTGCCTCAGCGGCGGCTTCGGCAGCCCGACGATGACGACTAGGTTGTTGAATGGCGTGACCACCAGGCGTCTCGCGAGTATCTGGGCTATCCGGAGACGGCTCGCCAGCTGGAGATTCGCCTCTCACGGTGCCATCCCACGAACCGTCCTGCTGTCAGCGCGGATCTGGCTGCGGCGCATGCACAGCACGGGCTGACCGTCTTCGACTGGCTGATCACGATCTTCGAAGATCGTGCCCCTGGCGTCCTGCGGCTTCAGTGACCATCAATGCCTGGTCTTCACCGCTCCGGCAAGCATCGCGCACCAGGAGGAGGAAACAGTTGGGGACATCGATCTGTACGCAATCGGGGAGATGAGTCCGTACGCCGACAACGAGTTCCGGCAGCGACGCGGATGCTGCATGATCGAGCGGTGTTGATCGAATTGGTGAGGGGGGCAAAGTTTCCCGGAAGTGCTTGGCTGGCCGATGTCCGGACCTCGTTCGGTCACACCGCAGTCCGCTGGTGCGGGGACCGGGCCGCAGAGTGCGGCGAGTGCCACGTCGAGTGGACAATCGACGAGGACATCGTCTGGGGGCAGAACGCCAAGCCGGCCGTTGGAATCCCTGGGCTCCGGACTGGCGGGCACTGCGTGGTCCTGCGGGGACGGCTGAGCCTCACTGAGGACGGTGCCGCCGTTATGGACCTGGATGGCACGAATATCCTGCTGGACCTTGCTGATCCGCTGCCCGAGGATGTCGGCGACACGTGGGTCGAGCTCTTCATCGAGCGCGAGAAGGTCAGTCTCTACCCCTACGAACTCTGACGATGGATCAGGTTCTGTCCGTCTCCCACTGCGACAAGCGGGTCTCGTCGACGCGATCGGACAGATAGATCAAGGTGGCTTGCGGGTCCATGCCGAAGGCCGCAGCAACGAGTTTGGGGTCCATGGTGTTCACCAAGTCGAGCAGACGGGTACTGCGGATCATCCGTGGTGGGAATCCGCAGTCGTCAAGAACGTGGGAAAGATGGGCAGTTGAGGCCGGGCTGCGCCCGGCCTTTGTTCCTTTGGTGACCATGACGTGCGGCGCCTGGACCACGAGTTCGTGGTCGCGCTCAAGGAAGGCTTGTTCTCATTTGGCGTTGCAGCCTGGCTGTGCCACGGGCGCGATGCCGGTGCAGACCGGTCACCTCGTCCCGCACGATGTGTCGGGAGTTGATGGCAGACCGGGGGCTGTCCCCTAAATCCAGCACGGTTTCCTGGCGTTCACCGCCGTCGGTCACAGGGCGGTGGCGGCGCGGACCAGCCCCGCGACCGCCGTTGAGCGGCTGTGCCGGGGCCAGGCGATGACCGTGGTGACGTGGGGGGCGTCGGGGACCGGTACGACGGTGAGGTCCTCGCGCAGAACGGTGCGCCCCGACTCCGGCACGACCGCGCAGGCGCGGCCGAGGGCGATGAGCTGGGTGAGTTGGGTGTGGTCGCGCACCTGTGGCCCGGGGCCGTCCGGGAAGGTGCCGTCAGGGCGCGGCCAGCGGGGCAGGGGCAGGTCGGGAAGGTAGGTGACCTCGGCGAGCCGCACGTGGGTGCGGGCGCCGAGGGGGTGGCCCGCCGGGAGAATCGCGACCTGGCCCTCGGAGTACAGGTCCTCGGTGTCGAAGCCGGCCGTGTCGTCGAATGGCCGGTGCAGCAGGGCTACGTCGGCCCGGCCGTCGTGCAGGAACTGTGCCTGCTCGCCCGGCCCGCACAGCACGACGTCCACGGCGACCGCGCCGGGCTCGGCGGCATAAGCGTCGAGGAGTTTCGCCAGCAGTTCACCGGAGGCGCCCGCCTTCGCGGCCAGGACCACGGCGGGTCGGCCGGCCGCCGCGGGTGCGGCCCGGCGGGTGCGCCGTTCGGCGGCCTCGACGGCGTCCAGCGCCGCCCGCGCCTCCCGCAGCAGCACCGCCCCTGCCCCGGTCAGGGCGACACCCCGGCTGCCGCGCTCCAGCAGGAGCGTGCCCAGGCGCCGTTCGAGCCCGCCGATCGCCCGCGACAGCGGGGGCTGGGCGATCCCGAGCCGCTGAGCGGCCCGGCCGAAGTGCAGCTCTTCGGCGACCGCGACGAAGTACCGCAGCTCACGTGTCTCCACCCCGCCAGCCTAACCGCGACGGCCAGGAGCGATACCCGGGCGGTATCGCAGTCCACCCAGACGGTCTTGGACGCCCTGCCCGGCAGGGGAGAAGGATCGATGTCATGAGTGAAACGAACACCGTGAACCACCACAAGGTCGCGCTGGTGACCGGGGCCAACAAGGGCATCGGATACGAGATCGCAGCCGGGCTCGGAGCCCTCGGCTGGTCCGTCGGAATCGGCGCGCGGAACGAGGAGCGGCGCGAGGCCGCAGTGGACAAGCTGCGCGCGGCCGGAGCCGACGCGTTCGGCGTGCCCCTGGATGTGACCGACGACGCCAGCGTGACAGCGGCGGCCCGGCTGATGGAGGAACGGGCCGGGCGGCTCGACGCGCTCGTCAACAATGCGGGAATCACCGGCGGCGGACCCCAGGAGCCCACCACGGTCGACGTGAACCGGGTACGGGCGGCCGTGGAGACCAACGTGATCGGCGTCATCCGCGTCACCAACGCCCTGCTCCCTCTGCTGCGCCGCTCGCCGTCGCCGCGGATCGTGAACGTCTCCAGCAGCGTCGGCTCCCTCACACTCCAGACCACGCCTGGCGCCGAGACAGGCCCCATCTCCATCGCCTACGCTCCGTCGAAGACGTTCCTCAACGCCGTCACCGTGCAGTACGCCAAGGAACTGGCCGGCACCCACATCCTGATCAACGCCGTCTGCCCCGGCTTCACGGCGACCGACCTCAACGGCTTCCGGGGAGTGCGCACCCCCCAGCAGGGCGCAGCCGCCGCGATCCGGCTGGCCACCGTATCGGCCGACGGGCCCACGGGCCGCTTCTTCGACGATGAGGGAGAGGTGCCCTGGTGACGCGCTTCCGGTTCGCGCCCCCGGAGAGATGGCGCCTGCGCGTCCTTGTGACCGGCGCCGTCACGCTGTGCCGGTAAGGCCGTCGAGGCCGAGCCGTCGGCGGACCATGAGGTGAGGGACCGAAAGGCACCGAGCGTCCGTGACTTAGTACGCGGTGGCAGCCCGCACGGAGGTCAGGTGGGCGGCGGCCGTGGCCAGGGTGAGAGGTCGGTACCAGGCCGGGTAGTGACGGACCTGGTAGTGATCCAGGCCGGCTTCGTTCTTCGCGGCCTGGAAGCACTCCTCGATCGCCCGACGAGCGCCGGCGGCCCGCGCAATCTCCGCCGTCGCGGTACCCGCCGGCGTGTGGGTGAGGTAGCAGGCGCGCTCACCGTCGGCGCGGCTGCGGCGGATCAGTAGGGCGTCTTCGAAGCCGTCATCACTCGCCCCGGGCAGCGGGACCAGGGCCCAGGCGTATTCACGCAGACCGTGGGCACCCTCCCCGGCCGAGCGGATCTCCCGGGCGTGCTCCGGCAGGATCGCCGAATCGGTGCGGGCGTTCTGCCCGCGCGGCCCGCACCGGTGCTTGCAGGCGATCGCCAGCACGTAGCTCAGGCGCTGCCCGGTGTCGACGGTCAGCCGATTCGGCTCTGGCGATGATCACGTAATGGGTCAGGGTGTCAGGAGTATTCGGAGTCCGAGGAGGTCGAAGTTGGCTCTCCCGTAGCACTGGCGTTTGAGGGCTTCCAGGTTCAGCCGTCGGTGACCGCGGCCTGGTCGGAGCGGGGGCAGGGGGTCGCCGCGGGCCGAGGCGGCAGCCGTGTGGGCGCGGGGCTGGGACCCGACCGGCTCGCCGTCGGTCTCGCGCCCATGGGGGAAGTCAGGGGTGGGTGTGAAGAGGAGTATGGGGGTCGGAACATCAGGGTGAGGGGGAGGCCATGAGGTGGCTGGGATCGGTGCGGTGTCCGGTGGGAACGGCCGAGGAGGCGTGGGTCGAGGACAACATGGCCTGGCTGGCTGACCAGTTCGAGCCGGAGGTGCGGGCGGAGCGGACGGTGGAGCCGACGGCCGAGTTCTTCCCCGGGGCCTACGCCGGGTCGGACGAGGACATCCGGCGTACCGTGCGGCGGGTGTGCAAGCGGATGCGGGTGGACTACGGACGGCTGCTGGTAGAGGTGGAGCCGTACGACGACACCGAGCGGCAGACCTGGCTGAAGATGGGCCTGCAGTACCGCAGCGGCGGAGCCGTCGGGCACTACCGGCGCGAGGGCGGACGTCCGGTGGTGGCGATCAGTCAGCACCTGACCCGGCAGCCGATGGCGCTGGTGGCGACCATCGCGCACGAGCTGGGGCACGTGCTGCTCCTGGACGAGGGGCGGATCACCACCGCCCAGCGGCCCGACCACGAGCAGCTGACGGACCTGCTGACGGTCCACTTCGGGCTGGGGATCTTCAGTGCCAACGCGTCGTTCGACTTCACGCGGGACAGCAGCGGGTGGTCGCGGTCCCAGCTGGGTTACCTGAGCGAGGAGATCTACGGGTACGCGCTGGCGGTCTACGCCGCCGCGCGCGGCGAACAGCAGCCGCCGGAGTGGGCGCGGCACCTGGATACGAACCCCCGCGTCTACATGAAGCAGGGGTTGCGGTACCTGTCCCGGAAAACGCGACAGGTACGGAGTTGATGTCAGTGTTCACGGATTTCCGGGCTCTGGTGATGATCACGTGGAGTTGGCTGTTCAGCGCGCCCTGGCGCGATCGGCTCCGTGGAGCCCGAGAGGATGACCTGCGTGCCTATCTTCGAGTATTGAGCTGTTGTTGCCCCATCTGAGAGCTGTCAGTGTCGACCGGGTCGAGTCCGATGGGTTGCCGGTGGCGCTCTTTGTGCGGTCGTCCGCGCAGGTCGCGGGATGTTCGGGGTGCGGGGCGCAGTCGTCCCGGGTTCACGCGCGCTACCAGCGGATGCTGGCGGATGCGCCGTCGGCGGGGCGCAGGACGAGGGTAGTGGTGACGGTGCGCCGCTTGAAGTGCGCCAATCCTGCGTGCGCGCTGTCAACGTTCAGCGAGCAAGTCCCGCACCTGATAACGCCGTTCGCGCGGCGGACCCGGTGCTGACCGAGGCCCTGGTAACCATTGCGCTCGCGCTGGCCGGCCGGGCCGGCGCACGACTGGCCACGACGCTGGGCATGCCGTGCGGCCGCGACCTGCTCATGAAGATGATCCGCACGCTGCCAGCACCCGAGGTCCCGGCGGTGAAGGTACTAGGGGTCGACGACCTCGCGATTCGCCGCCGTCACACCTACAACACCATCCTGATCGATATGGCCACGCACCGGCCAATCGACGTCCTGCCGGATCGAGAGGCCGCCACGGTGGCTGCCTGGCTGGTCGAGCACCCGGGCGTCGAGGTCGTATGCCGTGATCGCGCAGGTGCGTATGCCGAGGGTGCCCGCACCGGCGCGCCGGACGCCATCCAGGTGGCAGACCGCTTTCATTCATGGCAGAACCTGTGCGAAGCGGTCGGGAAGACCGTGAACTCCCACTACCACTGCCTCCGCGTCCAGGCCGAGTGGGCCACACCGGAACCGGAGCCGACCCCGGAACCCGTGCCGGCGGCGGTCCTCGCGCCGGAGCCCGCGCTGCCACCGCGCCCGGAGCGGCGACTGGCTATCCGCACCCGCGAGCGCTTCGAGGCGGTGCAGAGCCGCTTGGCGGCTGGCATGTCACGGGCGGCAGTAGGCCGTGAGCTGAACCCGGACCAGCAGACCGTCCGCCGGTTCGCCGACGCCACCACGCCGGCGGAACTGCTGGTGAAGTGCGAGAACCGCGTGACTAAGCTCGACAGCTACCGCGAGCAGGTCCACGCGTTGTGGAACGCCGGCGTCACCGATGCCGCGGTGATCACCGAGCGGATCAGGCCGCTGGGGTTCACCGGCAGCGTGCAGATCGTGCGCCGCTGCCTGCGCGCATTCCGAATACCCGGAACCAGTCGCAGCCGTCCCGATCCGGTCCGAAGGCGGGCGACCCCGTCAGGCCCGATGATTCCCAAGCCCCGGAAGATCAGCCGCTGGATCCTCAGCCACCCCGACCACCTGGATCACGACGAGACCCTGGAGATCAAAGACCTCCTCACACGGTGCGAGCATCTGCACCGCCTGGACGGCCACGCTCGCTCCTTCGCCGCCATCGTGACCGGCAGACGCGGCACCGAAATCACCGACTGGATCGAGCGCGTCGAGGCTGACGACCTGCCCGCACTCCACACCTTCGCCACCGGACTACGCCGCGACCTGGCCGCAGTCACCAACGGCCTGAGCCTGGAACACAACTCCGGCGCCGTGGAGGGAGCAGTCACACGAGCCAAGGCCCTCAAACGCCAGTGCTACGGGAGAGCCAACCTCGACCTCCTCGGACTCCGAATACTCCTGACACCCTGACCCATCACGTGATCATCGCCAGAGCCGAATTACGCGATCGTCCACACCATCGCCGTTCATGGAGCCCGGCCGCCCACACACCGACACCCGCCCCTTCCCGGACGTCGCCGACCGCGGGCCGCCGGCACCGCGTGCTCGCCATCCTCGCCGCCGAGCCCGGCACGGGCGCGAACTCGCACGCATGCTGGGCATCACCAACCTGAACAGCTTCTGCGTTCAACTGTCCCAATGGTCAAGCGAGGGCATCATCCGCAAGACGGGGCGCGCTCTCTACACCCTCGCAGGCCATGCCTCTATGCCCTTGACCAGCGCGGACACCGCTCAACTACGCGGCATTGCCTGCGGACCACACGGACCCCGGCCCGGTGACGGACTGGCGCCGGGTAGGACCCTGACCCGAACCCCGCCCTCGGAACGCGAGCTCGGCCTGCGCCCTCTTCATGTGCGACCACATACCTTCGACCGGTTGAATCCACAACGGAGGGTTCTTTGATGGACAGCCACATCGTGCAGGTGAAGATCCACCCCGCCATCGGTGTCGCCCGGGTCGGCAACAGCGCAGAGGCACCTTTCATCGGCCCGGAATCACCGGACCAGAAACCAGCGGACGCAGGCTCCTACAAGGACGCTTCCGGGGCGATACGGAGGCAGGCCGCACGATTCCGTGTGTACGGCTACAACGCCGCCGGGGAGGTCGTACGGGAACTGAAGCCGGGCAGCGAGGGTGTCACCGAGATCCAGTGGACAGTGCATCTGGCCAACAAGAAGGCCGCCTGGTATCAGTTCCATCTGGCGCTGGACATCCCCGAGGGCAAGACGCTCACGGCAGAGCAGTACGGCCGACGCAACGCCGACGTCGTGGGCGCCGACAGGAAGAAGCTGGTCAACGATCCCGGCAGCCGCACCGTTCGCGGCTCGAAGACCGAGACGCAGAAGTTCGACACCGGAAAGGTCATGGACAAGGCGGTGTACCTCGGCGAGATCTCCACCCGTTCCGACGGCCGCCTGGTGGTGCTCGGCGGCCGGGGAAACTCCGCCTCCTACCAGAACAAGCCGATCACCGGGGTCACCAACAACGACACCTGGTACGACGACGTGTCCGACGGCCCGGTGACAGCGAAGGTCACAATCGGCGGCCAGGATCTGACCGCCGTCCCGGCCTGGGTCGTGGTGGGACCTCCGCACTACGCCCCCGGCGTGAAGTCCGTCCGTACCCTCTACGACCTGCTCTTCGACGTATTCGTCCAGGCCGGTTCGCTGACCCGACCGCAGCAGATCTCGTTCGCCGACCACATCGAGCCGATATTCCGCAGGTTCTGCGATCTGCAGTGGGTCAACCACGGTTTCGCGACCCAGTTCGGCTGGAACGGTCCCAACTTCTTCCTCTCCCCGACGATGCGCAAGAGACTCGCCGATCCGTCCAACCGAACCCGGGAACTGCGCCGCCAGGTGTACGCCTCCTTGCGCGACTACGACCGTGACGGAAAGTCCCCGCTGCCGTGGCCGTGGCTCTACGGCGACGCCATGGCCAGCAAGCCCAAGTCCGTGCTTCAGCACCTGGCGCTGTCGCCGACCCAGGACTGGATGCTGCAGCGTTGGGCGGACGGGGCGTTCGTGGCCGGACCCTTGCAGCAGCCGCGCCCCACGGTCGACGACGCCCCGGCCGCCGAGCAGCCGGGGCTGCTGGACCGGGCGGCCCTGGAGGGCTGCGCCGCCGACGCGTTCCACCCGGGGATCGAGGTCACCTGGCCGATCAGGCACGCGAGCATGTTCAGCGCCCCCTTCCGCATCCGGCACCGCGCCCCCGCCACCGCGGAACCCGACTACGGACCCACCCTGCTGCCGGACGAGGCGGTCTCCGCCACTGGCCCCCTCCAGGCACAGGGCCCCGGAGACCTCACCCGCTGGATGGCCGCCCCCTGGCAGGCGGACACCGCGAGCTGCCGCTCCGGCTACGAGGTGCTGGCCAACCTGGGGCCCCGGTACAGCCCGTACCTGCCGACCTTCTGGCCTGCCCAGGTACCCAACCATGTGCTCAAGCTGGAGGACTTCGAGAAGGTCAACACGCCGTCGGCCGGGAGCGACGACAGCGCCCGGGAGGAGGCGTTCGAGCGGCGGGCGACCTGGCTGCGCGGACTCACCGGCACCATGAACGAGCAGCGCACCCAGATGATCAAGGACTGGTTCAAACTCGGCGTCGTCGAGGTGCGCGACTACACCGTGGGCGACGGGAAGTTCCCCGAACGGATCCTGGTGGAGTCGCGCCCGGCACAACCGCTCGCTCAGGCACCGGACAGGGCGAACCTCGTCAACGTGCAGGTGCCCGAGGTGGGTCCGCACGTGTTGGCCGCGGCGGCAGGCCGCTCGCCCGAGGGAATGCTCGCCCCCGAAGCCGTCGAGGCCGAGTCGGCGGCACGGGCGGTCGGCGAAGCGGCCAGGGCGACCGGCTACCGCGAGGAGGAGATCACCGCCGGATACCTCGAGAAACTCGACCCCTTCCGCGACGCGCGGTGAGCGCCGCCCTCGCTCTCGGCGCGGACACCTACGACGTCGTGGTGGCGGGCGGCGGCCCGGCCGGCTGTGCCGCCGCGCTCATGCTTGCCCGGGCGGGCCGTACGGTCCTGCTGGCGGACGCCGGCACCGGGCCGCCCAAGGTCGGCGAGACGCTCGTACCCGCCGGGCGGGTCCTGCTCGGCGACCTCGGCATAGCCGACCGCGTTCTCGACTCCGGACACCTGCCCTGCTACGGCAGTCTTTCGGCGTGGGGTTCGGCCGAACTGCACGCCGTCGACTTCATCAACGACCCGCACGGCCATGGCTGGCACCTCGACCGACGGCTGTTCGACCAGCGACTGCGCGATGCCTCCCGCGCGGCCGGGGCGGAGGTCGCCGAGGGCACGGCCGTACGCGAAACGGTGCGGACGCCGGACAGCGGCTGGACCTTGGTCCTGCGCGGCGGCACGGGCCCTGCCGGTAGCGGGTCCGATACCGGGCCGGGGTCCGGGTCCGATACCGGGCCGGGGCCCGGGTCCGAGGCCGGTTCCGGGTCCGGGGGCGGGTCCGCAGGCGGAGGCGGGTCCGGGTCCGCGTCCGGTGGCGAGCGTACGGTGCGCTGCCGCTGGGTGATCGACGCCACCGGCCGCGCCGCCGCGATAGCGGTCCGGTGCGGGGCCCGGCGGCGGGTCCGGGACCGGCTCACAGCCCTGTACGTGCCCCTGGAAGCGGACCCGCTGGACACCGACCGCCGCTCCCTCGTCGAGTCCGACGAGGACGGCTGGTGGTACACCGCCCCGCAGCCCTCCGGCGGGCGCCTGGTCGCCTACTTCACCGACACCGACCTGCCGGCCGCCACCCACACCGCACGCCACTTCCACCGACGGATGTCGGCTACCCGCCACGTGTCCCGATGGGTCCACCGGGACGGGCCCCCGCCCACGTCACCCACCGCGCCCCGCCGGGCCGCCGCGCACACGGCGCACCTGGACCGGGTGTACGGAGACGGCTGGACCGCCGCCGGTGACGCGGCGGTCGCCTTCGACCCGCTCTCCTCCCAGGGCGTGCTGACCGCCCTCTACACCGGGCTGAGCGCGGGCCTGGCCGTCGACGCCCGCCTGAGTGGCGTTCCTCACGGCGCGGACTCGTCCCTCGGCGCCTACGCGGACCAGGTCGCGGCCGCACGGAGCGCATATCTGCGCGGCCACCGTGTCATCCACGCCCAAGAGGCCCGCTGGACCGACCGCTCCTTCTGGGCGCGGCGCCTGGCCGACGTGCCCTGACAGCCTCGGCCGGTGCGACCTGGACTGCTCAGGCGCACCGGCCTGATCTTGATTCTGTCGGGTTGTGTCCTGAACGCGAAGAGGAGCTTTATGTAGGAGAGCTTCGCGATGTGATGCTGTGCGGGAAGAGGGTGTGTCAATTTAACGGCCCTGTCTCACATTCGGTGGTGACGGAAAGTCATGAAGGTCGTTGACACTCGCGTGAAGAATGTCAACGAGCTCGTGCAGACGGTGTTTTCGGGTCTTTCCCCGCTGGTCATAGAGGATGTGGCCGACGAGGGCGAGCGTGCGGGCACGGACTCCGCGGGGCACCGCGGTATGTCCGGTGTGCGGGGTGTCGTCGGGGCGGGTGCACGGATCTCACCTGCGGACGGTGGCCGACGTGCCGGTCGACGGACGGCGGGTGGTGGTGCGGGTGCGGGTGCGCCGCTTGGTGTGTCCCACGCGCGGCTGCCGGCAGACCTTCCGCGAGCAGGTGCTCGGGGTGCTGGAGCGTTACCAGCGACGCACGGCCCGTCTGACCAGGCAAGTCATGGCTGTGGTCAAGGAGTTAGCGGGTCGGGCGGGGTCACGTGTGCTGGCGATACTCGCGGCGGGCCTGTCTCGTCACACGGCCCTGCGCGCCCTGTTGCGCATCCCGTTGCCGACCGGGCGGACGCCCCGCGTGATCGGCGTCGACGACTTCGCTCTGCGCCGGCGGCACCGCTGTGCCACCGTGGTGATCGACGCCGAGACCCATGAGCGGATCGATGTGCTGCCCGACCGCACCGCCGACACGCTGGAAGCGTGGCTGCGCGACCATCCGGGCGTCGAGGTCGTGTGCCGTGACGGCTCCGCGACGTATGCCGAGGCCATCCGGCGTGCCCTGCCCGACGCGGTGCAGGTCGCGGACAGATGGCATCTGTGGCACAACCTGTGCGAAGCCGCCCTGAGCGAGGTGACGGCACACAGCATCTGCTGGGCCGCCGTGCTGGACGCGCCCCTGTACGACGGGCCCCGCGCACACGACCCTGGAACGCTGGCACCAGGTCCACGGTCTACTCGACCAGGGCGTGGGCCTGATCGAGTGCGCCCGCCGCCTGTAGCTGGCCCTGAACACCGTCAAACGCTACGCGCGAGCCGACCGGCCCGAGCGGATGCTCCGCGTCCCCAAGTACCGTGCCAGCCTCGTCGACCCCTACCGTGAGCACCTGCGTAAACGCCGGGCCGAAGACGCCGCAGTCCCCGTCAAGCACCTCTTCGAAGAGATCAAGGCCTCGGCTTTACCGGCTGCCTCAACCTCCTGCACAAGGACATCAACCAGGGCCGCGCGGACGCTGACCGCAGCCACATCTCCCCGCGCCGGCTCGCCCGGATGATCCTCACCAGGCCCGACAACCTCAAGGCCGAGCATCGCGATCTGCTGGCCCGGATCACCGCAGCCTGCCCCTAGATGACCCAACTGGCCGCCGTCATCGGAGACTTCGCCGAGCTCCTGATGCCTTGCGCAGAAAATGCCGACGCACTCTCGCGCTGGATCGTCCAGGTCCGCGCAGTCGATCTGCCTCACCTGCACGCTTTCACCCAAGGCCTGGAGCGGGACCTCGACGCCGTGATCGCCGCGCTCACGCTTCCGTACAGCAATGGCGCCACCGAGGGCGTCAACGCCAAGACCAAACGGATCGCGCGCCAGATGCACGGACGAGCAGGCTTCACCCTCCTCCGCCACCGCATCCTCCTCGGGTAGCGTCACCCTCCGTCACCACCGTATGTGAGGCAGGGCCGTTAAATATTTACACTCCCGCCAGGCGAACGACCGGGGCCCCGGTCTTCGTATCGGATGAGGTCAGGACCGTGACCTCGGGATCTGTCGGGCGCGTGCGGGCAGCGGCAGGACGGCGGCGCCCTGGCGCAGGGCGTCGTTTTCGAGCGAGAGCTGCCGGATGGCCTCTTCATACAGAGCCAGGGTGCGCCGCAGGTCCGTGTTCTCCTGCCGCAGCCGCTGCAGGTTCGCCTCCCTGCGGTCGCTGGTCTTCGTCGCGGGCGGCGCGGGGGTGGCGACGCGGGGCCGGAAGTTGGTGTCGATCAGGTCGTTGTAGTGGTGGTGGAAGGTGGCGTGCGGGATGCCGAGGTGGCGTTCGACGGCGGTGACGGTGGGGCGGCGTCAGGTGGAGGCGGCTTGGTCGACGACATGATCGTTGGCGGCTTTGACGGCGTCGGTGTCGGGCAGGGCACGTTTCACGGCGAGGGCTCCGGGGCGTGTCGGGTCAGGAAGGCGGCCCGGTCTCGCGGCGTTGATCTTCGAGGCGGTGGCGGACGTAGGGGCGAGGCGCTCGCCGTCGGCGAGGGTGACGTCCAAGGCGGCGAGGTGGCCGGTGAGTGCGTGGTGGTTGGCTGGGGTGAGGGCGGCGTTGCGGCAGACCAGTGGCCGGCAGTCGGCCATGACGGGTGTCTGGGCCGGGCTGGAGGGTGTGCGACACAGGGTCCGGTCGGGGGTGGGCTGCGGGCGCTGCCGCTCTCGTGCCTTGCGTGCACGAGAGCCGCGTCGGGTGACTCAGCGGTGGGCGGCGCGGTTCATCTCGACGACGTCGTCGACGGTGGGGTTGGCCGGGAGGGCGGCGAAGCGTTCCGGGAGGCTGTCGCGGATGGCCGCGTCCTTGACGCGGTCGGCCGCGGCCAGAGCCGCCGGCAGTTCGTCGAGGGTCAGTTCGGTGCAGTAGGCAGGGCTGTTCGGCTGCTGGCGCCAGGAGTCGGCCAGAGTGCCGGTGTCGTAGGGGTCGAAGCCGGTGTCGTCCACCAGGCTCATGGCCACCTTCCGCGCCTTGCCGGAGTCGCCGGCGACGGGGATGGCGAGGCGGCCGGGCGTTCCGGCCGGAACACCCTTGGTCCGCTGGGTCTCGGCCAGCGCGGCGTTCCACGCCTTGACCACGGGGCGGCCGAGCAGCTCGGCGGTGTACACGCTCTCCACCTGGCCGTTGTCCACCGCTGCGATCGGCTCGCTGAGCATGCCGGGGTAGTAGTTCGAGGTGTCGATGACCACCGTCTCGTCGGGTACCGACGCGAACAGGTCTGCCAGCTTCCCTGCCACTCCGAACGGGATCGACAGGATGATGACGTCCCGGCCCAGGACGGCGTCGGAGAGGTCCGCCGCGCGAGCCCCGGACTCCAGCACCTCGGCCCGGACGGCCTCGGGGCCGCGGGCATCGGCCACCTGGACGTCGTGCCCGGCCGTGCTGAGCTTGGCAGCGAGGTTCCCGCCGATGGCACCGGCGCCTATGACGGTAATTTTCATGATTTGTTCCTTAGAGGGTTGTGCCGCCCCTGAGGGCGGCGCGAGGTGATGGCTGTGTGGTGGTGCCGCCTGGCGTTGCGGGCGTCGGGGCGGGGTGACTGGCGGTTTACGCCTGGGTGTCCTGCTGGCGGTAGCCGCTCGCGATGAGCGTACGGAGCCGGTTGAGCGGCTCCTCCTCGGTGCCGGTGCCCTTGATCCAGGCAACGGAGCAGGCCGCGAGGAACAGGTCGTGCCCCCGAACCGACGCGCGCACGCGCCCCGCGAGCTGGGCGGCTCGCACGTACTGATCGGTGGCGGAGATGAGGATGTCGCAGGGAATCGTGAGCGGGTTGTCCGGCTCCTGTGCCCGGGCTGCGGCCATGAGCGGGTCGGGCAGACCGCTGTAGGCGCTGAGGTACTCCTCGATCGCCCGCAGCCACTGCTCCAGCGCCTCGGCCGGGTCGCCGAGTTGCTCGATGTCCGCCTGGCGGGCCACGAGTTCCTCGGAGCGGGTCTGCAGCACGGCCGCCAGCAGTGCCTCCCGGGTGGGGAAGTGGCGGTACAGGGTGGCGGGCCCGACGCCCGCCTCCTTGGCCACCGCCTCAAGGGAGGTGCCGACCCCGTGCTGCAAGAAGTGACGCTGCGCGGTCTCCAGGAGGGCCGCGCGGTTGCGCTGGACGTCCGCACGGGGCTTGCGTCCCCGCTGTTCACCGGCGTTCATGCACCCTCCTGCCTGCCGTGATCCTGCGGCCGCATCAAAACGGATGCTGCCTCCGTACTTGGTCGAGAGTAAAACGGAGGCAGCGTCCGGTCAAATGGGCGGCGTGAGTGCGGAGCCCGGACATCGCAGGAAGTCGACGCATTTGGCCGTAGAGCGCGGGGTGAAATCCATGCAGACTGCACCATTCCAGGGTGTCCTTGTCCGGCCCCTCCCGCGCCGAGCCCGGCCCGTCCCCCGGTTCAGGACGTCAGGGGGTGAACTGTTGGTGCCCTATGACGGAGAGCAGTTCGAGTTTGCTGTGGCTCTCCGTGCCGGGGCGGGTGGTGAGCACCACCAGGGTCTGGGCGCGGTTCTCGGTGTACAGGAGCTGGGGGTCGACGTCGATGCGGCCGAGTTGGGGATGGAGGAGGGTCTTGCAGTCGCCGTAGCGCGCGACCTCCTGGAGTTCCCACATGCGGACGAACTCGGGGCTGTGTTCCTGGAGTTCGGCGAGGATCCGGGCGGCTCGGGGAGTGTCGCTGCCGGCGGTCAGCGCGGCCCGCAGGCGTGCCGCCTGGGCGCGGCCGTGGCGTTCGTGGGTCTCCTCGGGAAACACCAGCCTCTCGGCTGGGTCCATGAACCAGCGGTAGTAGCCGCTACTGGCCAGACCGGTGTGGCGGGTCTGGTCGCCGAGCAGCGCGACGGCCAGCGGGTTCATCGCGAGAGTGTCGACCAGGTCCGTCGTCACCAGGGCCGGGGAGTCGTCCAGGCGGTCCAGGACCCGCAGCAGCGTCGGGCTGACATGCTCCGAGCGCAGGAAGCGGGCCGGGGCGTTGTGGCCGATGAGGACGAAGAGATGGTCACTTTCGTCCAGGGTCAGCCGCAATGCCCGGGCGAGGGCGGTGGTGATCTGGACGGAGGGCTGGGGTGCGCGTTGCTGCTCCAGGCGGGCGTAGTAGTCGGTGGACATGCCGGCGAGGTGGGCGACCTCCTCGCGGCGCAGCCCCTGCGTACGCCTGCGTGACCCCTCGGCCAGGCCGACGTCACGCGGGCGCAGCGCCTCACGCCGGTGGCGCAGGAATTCCGCCAGTTCCTTCTTGTCCATGCCCACCATCCTCGCCGCATCCCGCCCGGCTATCCAGAGACCGCCGATCCATGGCTGAGCCCTCCTCTTCTGCTCGCGCGAAGCCGCTCGTACGGCCGACGCGAGGGCGCGTGCAGCGATGTTCGGTGTGTCAGACGGGCGCTCGCGTACCCCTCGGCGCTCAGGACGGAGCCGGTCGCCTCCCATGCGACGACCGGGGCGAAGCCGAAGACCCTTCCTTACCGTTCCGGGTTTTCGGTGAGGGTCTCCTCGGGGCGGGTCCAGTTCGCCTTCGTCCATGATGTGGCCCAACGGGACCCGCTCGCGTGCTGTTGCTCCGCGTCTGCCCCAGGAAGTCGGTCAGCTGCCGCTGATCATGGCGAGGGCGCCGTCGTAGGAGCCGTTGGCCTGCGCGTCGCGGAGGAACCTGGCTCGCTCCACGACCAGCTCCTTCGCGTCGGGCCTCTCACGCAGCAGGTCGAGGGCCTCGGTGAGGAAGTCGTCCAACGGCATGGACTGGGCGTTGTCCTCCTGGCCCATCAGAGTCGTGCGCACAGCCGGCGGGACCACCTCGATCACCTGGACTCCGGCGTCGGCACCAGAGAGCTGGATGCGCAGGCTCTCGGAGAAGGAGTGCAGCGCGGCCTTGGTCGCGTTGTAGGTCGGCGTGATCGGCAGCGGTACGAACGCCAGCGCTGAGGTGACGTTCACGACAACCGCGTCGTTCTTGCCCATCAGCTGCGGAAGGAAGGCGTACGTCATCCGGATCGTACCGAGCAGATTGGTCGCCACGTGATCCTCGGCGACCTGCAGTCCGGCCGGGTCCAGGACGTTCTCAAGCACCTGAATGCCGGCGTTGTTGACCAGGACATTCAGCCCCGGGTGGCTCGCCGCCACAGTCTCACGGGCCCGGGCGATCGAGTCGGGGTCAGCGACATCGAGGACGAGCGCATCGACGCCCGGGTGCTCGGCCGTGATCTCGTCCAGCAGCTCCTTGCGCCGGCCGGCGACGATCACCTTGTTGCCGGCCTCGTGCAGACGCAGGGCCAGGCCGAGGCCGATGCCCGAGGTACCACCGGTGATCAGGATCGTGTTGCCAGTCATCTTCATGAGGGTCCCGCTCCTTCGGTACGGCGGGTCGGTGAGCGCCCGCAGCCTCGACCGTAGGAGCGCGCGCAGAGGGGCGGGAGAGGAAGGTTTATCCATGGATCGGTGGTCTCTGCCTCGTGAAGCGAACGCGGCCCGTCGGGCTGGGTCCTGCAGAAACTGGACGGTTGCCGCGGCCTCGACGGACGTAGTCCACGCTGTCGACTGCGAGGACGCACTCGACGGGGCGCCGCTGCTGACCCTGGACCAGGCACTGGACGCCGCGGAGCATCCCGGCACCCGGCTGTGCCCCACTGTGCAGCCCCATGCTCGACGTCCCGTACGAGCTGGTTGAGCATGTCTCGTAGCTCATCCACGCGATCGTGGCCGGCCGGGGAGGATCGTCGGTCCATGGATATGTGATCCTCTCCCGCCCCCGCCGATACACCCCCATAGTCGAGACTGCCGGGCGCGCCGGGCCCCTGCGGCGAAGGAGAACGTCGCCGAGGCCAACGGGCACCTACGACCAGGTGCTGGCCATGCTGAGCGGCGCCGATGCCTGATCCAGCAACGCACAAAATGGAGAGCCGAACGTGAAACCCACGAATGAAGACACCGTCGAAATCAGCAGGGCCGTGGCGCTGTGGGCGCACATCATGGACGACCACGAACTGGACCGTCTCGGTGAATGCCTCACCGAAGACGCGGTGTGGGACGGCAGCGTCTTCGGCGGCGACCCGGTCGTCGGGCTGGACGCGATCGCGACTTTCATGAACGCCCCCGGACATGCGAAAGCCCACCACACGACGAACATCGTTGTGTCGGAAGGCCCAGGCGACGAGGTCCGGGCCCGATCCAAAGGTCTGAGCCTGCTGGAGGGCGGCGGTGTCGCCAGCGTCGTCTACGCCGACGACCTGCGACGCACTGATGACGGCTGGCGTATTTCCCGGCGGGTCATCCATCTCACGTGGCCACCTCGCCGCTAGGAGACCGCGGAATGTCGCCGTTTCCGGGGTTGGGCCTGAGGCCGTCGCCGGGGTGGCCGGCACTGGTGAGGCGCCTGTTGCCCAGCATCACCACCTGTGGCAGTTGACTGTCTTTCAGGAGAGCAGAAGGCGGGTACCAAGCGCCGGTCTCATAACCGGCCGCGGGGGGTGGCGGCGTTCGTCGCGGAGCACTGGAGACGAGGGCGGGACACGAGGGTCTTTCACGGGTCACCGCGTCGGCCCACGTCCCTACTCACATGGAAATTGCGCGGTTCAGGCGGACAAGGTATTCCGCGTCCGGTTGCACGCCGGCCCCGAAACGTTCCCGGATGACGGCGAGTTCCAGGTCGCGCCGCTTCGGTGATCGCGCCGCATCGGCCGTCGCCAGTGCGTCTGGCAGCTCCTGACGGGTGAGATCCGTGCAGTAGGCGGGTGTGCCGGGCTGCTGCCGCCACGATTCCACGAGCGGCCCCGCATCAAAGGCGTCGAACCCGGTGTCCTCTACCAGTGTCATTGCCAGGTCACGCTCTCTCGGACTGTCGGCCGCGACGGAGAGTGAGATGCGGTCCGCACTTCCCGCCGGCTTGTTCCTGTGCGCGAACGACTCGGCTCCGATCGAGTTCCACGCCTTGACGATGGGCCGGCCCAGCAGCTTTGCAACCCACACGCTCTCGGCCTGGCCGGCCTCGATCGCCGCGATTCCGTTGTCCGGACGCGGGAAGTAGTTCGAGGTGTCGATGACCACCGTGTCAGCCGGCACCTTGGCGATCAGTGGTGCGACCTGCGGAATGCGGGCGAAGGGAATGGAGAGGATCACGGCGTCGACGTCCACTACGGCTTCCGACGCGGCCACCGCGCGTCCGCCCGAGGACAGCACGTCCGCCCCGATCGTCTCCGGGCCGCGCGAATTGGCCGCCTTTACCTCGTGCCCGGCCGCGCTCAACCGCCTGGTCAATGTCTTGCCGATGTTCCCGGTGCCGATAATGCCGATCTTCATGGTGAGACTCCTTGTCCGGAACGGAACCCCGGTTTCGGTGACCGGGGTTCCCGGGCCTGGTCCCAGCGGCGCGACCGGGGTTGCGGCCGACCGCGGGCGCGGTGGTGTAAGCGGGTGATGACGACCTTGCCGAAGTGAGCGCAGCTCTTCGTGCTCGTCGTGCGTGTTCGTGGTGTGCCGGCGTTGCCGACCACGTGCCGTCGCGTCCGCGAGAGTCGCGTCGGGTGACTCAGCGGTGGGCGGCGCGGTTCATCTCGCCGACGTCTTCCTGGGTGGCCGTGGCCGGGAGGGTGGTGGTGAGGCGTTCCGGGAGGCTGTCGCGGATGGCCGCGGCCAGCGCCTCGGGCAGTTCGTCGAGGGTCAGTTCGGTGCAGTAGGCGGGGCTGTTCGGCTGCTGGCGTCAGGAGTCGGCGTGCCGGTGTCGCAGGGGCCGAAGCCGGTGTCGTCCACGAGCCGCGCGGCCGGACGTTCCGGCCGGAACCTGGGTGCACTCAGGAGGCCGGGCGGTTGCGCTGGACGTCCGCGCGGGGCTTGCGTCCCCGCTGTGCACCGGCGCTCATGCGTCCTCCTGCCTGCCGTAATCCTGCGGCCGCATCCGGTCTGACCGGCGACCCGACCACGGAGCCCGGACAGCCCAGGGGCGTCTGTATGGCAGGGGCGCGCAGGACAAGAGCCGTGCGGAAGTGGGTGCGCGGAGTGCCGCGCCGCCGGTCCCGACGACTTCCGGCGTCCTGGACCGTGACCCGCATGCATCACCAGCGCCCCTGACCCGATCCGGCACACAGGTCTCCAACTTGTTCGGCCCCTCCAGCGCCGAGCCCGGCCCGTCCCCCGTTTCAGGACGTCAGGAAGTGAGCTGTTGGTGCCCTATGACGGAGAGCAGTTCGAGTTTGCTGTGGCTCTCCGTGCCGGGGCGAGTGGTCAACACCACCAGAGTCTGGGCGCGATTTTCGGTGAACAGGAGCTGGGCATCGACGTCGATGCGGCCGAGTTCGGGATGGAGGAGGGTCTTGCAGTCCTCGTAGCTCTGCGCGACCTCCTGGAGTTCCCACATGCGGACGAACTCGGGGCTGTGTTCCTGGAGTTCCGCGAGAATCCGGGCGGCTCGGGGGGTGTCGCTGCCGGCTGTCAGCGCGGCCCGCAGGCGCGCTGCATGGGCGCGGCCGTGATGTTCGTGGACCTCCTCGGGATACACCAGACGTTCGGCCGGGTCCATGAACCAGCGGTAGTAGCCGCTACTGGCCAGACCGGTGTGGCGGGTCAGGTCGCCGAGCAGGGCGATGGCCAAGGGGTTCATCGCGAGGGTGTCGAGCAGGTCGGTCTGCACCAGGGTCGGGGAGTCGTCCAGGCGGTCCAGGACCCGCATCAGGGTCGGGCTGACGTGTTCGGAGCGGTGGAAACGGGCCGGTGCGTTGTGGCCGATGAGCACGAAGAGATGATCCCGCTCGTCCAGGGTCAGCTGCAGCGCCCGGGCCAGGGCGGTGGTGATCTGGACTGAGGGCTGAGGTGCGCGCTGTTGTTCCAGGCGGGCGTAGTAGTCGGTGGACATGCCGGCGAGCTGGGCGACCTCCTCGCGGCGCAGCCCCTGCGTACGCCTGCGTGACCCCTCGGCCAGGCCGACGTCACGCGGGCGCAGCGCCTCACGCCGCCGTCGCAGGAATTCCGCCAGTTCCTTCTTGTCCATGCCCACCATCCTCGCCGCATCCCGCCCGGCTATCCAGAGACCGCCGATCCATGGCTGAGGCTTCCCCTGCCCCCCACCCGCGCGAAGCCGCTCACACGGCCGATGCGAGGGCGCGTACAGCGAGACGACCCGATGATCACCTGACCTACGTGACCCGCTGGGAAATTCACCTCTGTCGGCGGTACGCCGCAGGCCGTAGGCATGGAAGACGGCCTGCGGCGACGGTCTCCATCGAGAACACCTGACGCGTAGCCCGAGCCCAGGCATCGTCACCCGGCCTGGCCGATACGACGAGGCTCGCCGTGCGACGGCGCTCGCGTGCTGTTGCTTCCCGTCGGAAACAGCAGGTCGGTCAGCTGCCGGCGATCATGGCGAGGACATCGTCGTAGGAGCCGTTGGCCACAGCGTCGCGGATGAACCTTGCGCGCTCGACGACGATCTCCTTCGTGTCGGGCTTCTCGCGCAGCAGGTCGAGGGTTTCGGTGAGGAAGTCGTCCAACGGCATGGAGTGTTCGTTGTCCTCCTGGCCCAGCAGGGTCGTGCGCACGCCCGGCGGGACCACCTCGATCACCTGGATGCCGGTGTCGGCACCGCCGAGCTGTATGCGCAGGCTCTCGGAGAAGGAGTGCAGCGCGGCCTTGGTCGCGCTGTAGGTCGGGGTGCTCTGATACGGGACGAACGCCAGCGCCGAGGTGACGTTCATGACGACCGCGTCGTCCTTGCCCGCGAGCAGCGGCAGGAAGGCGTACGTCATTCGGATCGTGCCGAGCAGATTGGTCGCGACGTGATCCTCGGCGATCGGGAGTTCGGCTGGGTCGAGGAGGTTCTCGCGCAGCATGATGCCGGCGTTGTTGACCAGGACGTTCAGCTCGGGGTGGCTCGCCGCCACGGTCTCGCGGGCCTGGGCGATCGAGTCGGGGTCGGCGACGTCGAGGACGAGTGCGTCGATGCCGGGGTGCTCGGCGGTGATCTCGTCGAGGAGTTCCTTGCGGCGGCCGGCGACGATCACCTTGTTGCCGGCCTCGTGCAAGCGCAGGGCCAGGCCGAGGCCGATGCCCGAGGTGCCGCCAGTGATCAGGATCGTGTTGCCGGTGATCTTCATGGGGGTGTTGCTCCTTCGGTACGGCGGGCCGGTGAGCGCCCGCACCCTCGACCGTAGGGGCGCCCGCGAGGGGGTGGGAGAGGACGGTTTATCCATGGATCGGCGGTCTCTGGCTGAGCCGTAGAAGGCGCCCCTGCCGGTCAGCGCCTCCAGACCGGGCGCAGGGAGCCGTCGGTAGGAGACGGCCCGGCTGGTAGCAGACCATCCCTGCCAGCGACACCCGGCCCGATCCTTGCCCGCGTACCCGCACTGCGGGCGTGCAGCCCCTGCGGCCCCAGGTCCTGGAGCGCGGCGGCGTCAGCGGCTGCCCGGCCTCGTCCTGGAAGACGATCCAGGCACCGAGAGCCGCTGCGGTGTTTTTACCCGAGGCCAGACGTCCTTCTTCCACAACTCGACCGCCGCGTCGTCGCGTTCGATGGCCCGGCGGGTGGGCTGCTGCCACGACCAGCCGTGCCGTCTCAGGAGCCGCCACGTGCCTTGGAGCGTGTACGAGACGTGGAACATGCGACCGATGAGCGTCTTCACCCGGGCCAGTGTCCACCGCTGATCTGCCCCGCCGGGTGGCAACGGTCCACGCTGCAACTCGCTTTCATGCCAGGCCACTTAAGCGTTGCTGAGCTGGGGTCGTCCGGGTGATCCCTCGGAGGCGACACCGGCCGCACCGCGTTCGCGCCAGGACCGGCGTCACTGCTTCACGGACCGCTCGCTCACTCGCAGCGCGGCGGCGACCTCCCGGTTCTTCTCCCCGCGCTCGAAGCGGTCCACGGCCTGCAGCCGGACCCGCTCCCGCGCTGCCTTCCCAGCGTCGGTCAGCCCACCGCCCTGCGCGTATCTCACAAGCCCACAGCTACTTGACCATCGCAGAGGCGTAAGGAGAACGCCCCGTCATCACCCGATCAAGTTCAGTAGTATCTCTCCAAATTCCTTGAGAGTCTGAGAGCGCGAACGATCAGGCTCCTGGCAAGCCAAGGAGCGCGTCGGCGTTGCCATGGGCGATCCGCGCCCGATCGGCGGGAGAAACCGGCAAGCTGTTGAGGAACGCCGTGGCCTCGTCATTGGGGCTGTACGGATAATCGACCGAGAAAAGGATGCGATCCGCACCGAAAGCGGTCAGGGCGGCAAGGAACGCGGACTGGTCGAAGAAACCACTGGTCGTGATCCACACCTGATCCAAGATGGTCTGCGATACGTCCCGCTTCAGCCCGATCGCCGTTCCCGGTCCGAACATCGCATCGACGCGCTGGAGCATCATCGGCAGCAGCTCGCCCATATGGCCGATGATCAGCTTCAGATCCGGATTTCGGTCGAGTGCACCCGACACGACCAGGCGCAGAATGTGAAGCCCCGTTTCCGCATGCCAGCCGAAACCGGCATTGGACAAGATGAACGCGGTAAAGTCCGGCAGCCCCTGGAAGTAGATGTCGCGCACCACACGTGGCGCGGGTCCGGGATGAATATAGAGGGGGGCGCCGATGGCCTCGGCACGCGACAGGATCGGAGCGAAGCGCGGGTCGTCGAGGAACAGTCCGTCGGTGGTCCCGTTGATCGAGGCGCCGCGGAAGCCCAGTCGGGTCACGCACCGTTCCAGTTCGTCTGCCGCCGCCTCGGGATTCTTCATGGGGAGGTGCGCGAACGCCGCGAACCGATCCGGTTGCCGTTCGACGACCTGGGCCAGTCGGTCGTTATAGTCGCGCGCAAGGCTCACACCCTCCTCACCGGCCAGCATCTCGGCGCCCGGGCCCACGGCCGACAGCACCTGCATGGTGATTCCGGCTTCGTCCATCGAGCCGATGCGTTCCTGCTGCGTATCGTCCAGGGCTCGGTCGAGCGCACTCGCCGCCTTGTCTGCATCAGAGGGTGCCCATCCGGCCGGCACCCATCCGGATGCAGCGACGTCCGCAGCGGAAATCCTCTGCGCCAGATCAGTGAAAAGGACATGTTCCTCTAGAGCAACGATGCGCATGATCTTGTTCTCCGTCCAATTGGAATGTGAGTGCGATACAGGGGGGGCGGTGCTCGGCGGTCAGCGGCTCGGCTCGTAGGTGAGTTGTTTGACATGCCGCAGGGTCAGGGCGGTTTCCACGGCCTGCACGCCGTCGAGGCCGCCGATCTTCTTGCTGAGGTATGTGTAGAGCTCGCTGGTGCTCGATGTGGCGACGGTGGCGAGGAGGTTGGCCTGGCCGGTGGTGGCGCCGGCGAAGCGGACCTCGTGGTGTTCGGCCAGCTTCCGTCCGGCGGCGTCGAGTGCGGAGGGGGCGACGGTGAGCCAGAGCATCGCGCTGATGCCGTGTCCGAGGGACTCGCGGTCATGCTGCACCTTGAAGTAGAGGATGCCCGTGGAGCGCAGACGCTCCAGGCGCCGCTTGACAGCGGACTCCGACTGGCCCGTGCTGGTCTGCAATTCACTGAAGGTTGCCCGGCCGTCGCGCCGCAGCACGGCGATCAGCGCCTCGTCCGCTCCGTCGAGAGTGATGGGGGCGGCTACCGGTTCGCTGTACGGGAGACGCAGTGCCGCCTCCTGGCCGGGTTCGAGCGCTTGAGTCTTGTCGAGCCAGCCGAGGGGACCTCCGTAGAAGGTGTGCAGCAGGCAGTGGGCGCTGACCGAAATGACCTGCGGTGTGCGTTGCAGGCGGTCGAAGAGCAGTGCGTCGCGGGCCTGTCGGCTGGGGGGTTCCATGGCGCACAGCACTTCGGTGCCGCCGGAGATGAGATCGACGTGTGAGGTGTCGGGGCGCCGGGCCAGCGCGGTGGCGAGTTGTTCGGCCACGTCGGGAGTGCAGCGCAGCCGGACGATCCAGCTCTGGCGGCCCAGCAGGCTCTCGTCGGTCATGCCGACGATCCTGAGTCCGGCGGTGGTGCGCAGTTTGCGGAAGCGGCGGGCGACGGTCTGGTCGGACACGCCGAGGATCTCGGCGATACGGCTGAACGGTGCCCGCCCGTCCACCTGGAGCGCGTGCAGCAGCTTCAGATCGAGCGCGTCGGGCGAAGCGGGCTGCATCGATGGCTCCTGTTTCGAGCGGGTGCTGTTCACGTCATGTCGTACGACAGTGCTGGGTGGCCTGGGACCAGGGGGGCCGGTCCCAGGCCACTGGGCGGCGCCGTGCCCGTCCCCACGGACAGCGCCGGTACCGGCTCGGCGGCTGTCCGCTCCTGAGCCGTGCCGGTACGTCTGGTGCCACCTCGGTGCGGGGCGGACGCTCAGGAGGGCCGGCTGCCTGTGGCCGGCAGCGTCCGAGTGTCGGCGGTGGGCAGGTCGGGGCTGCGAGGCGTTTGGGCGGAGGCAGCCGGGTCTGCGGCTGGTGGGGCCGGCTGCTGCGGCCGGCGCAGCAGGACGAATCCCACCGCGCCGGCCAGCAGCGTCAGGACGGCCGCGACGACCAGACAGAGCTGAAGACCGTCGATGAACGCCTGCGACAGGGCGCCGAGGACACGCGGGGTGTCCGCGCCCAGGGGAAGCCGGCCGACCGCACTCAGTCCGCCGGCGTCCGCGGCCTCGGTGACGCGCCGGACCGTCGCCCCGCCCAGTCCCGCGGCGGTGAGGTGTCTGGGCAGTGCGTCCACGGCCCGAGAGGACAGCAGTGTGCCCAGGACAGCGGGGCCGAGGGCGGCGCCGAGCTGACGGAAGGCGTTGTTGGCGGCAGCGGCCATACCGGCCTGGTGGAACGGCACCGAGCTGACGGCGGTGGCGGTCATCGGGGTCAGGACGAACGACACGCCCAGGCCGAGCAGGGCCAGTCGCCAGGCCAGTGAACCGAACGAGGTGTGGGCGTCGATCGTGGTCAGGGACAGCAGCGCGACTGCCGCGAGCAGGAGGCCGCCGGGAATCAGCACCCGGGGAGACACCCGGTGCACCAGGCGCCCCATGGGGACACCGAGGACCAGCGGCACTATGCACACCATCAGTAGCCGCCAGGCCGATTCGAGGGTGCTGAGCTGCTGGACCATGCCGAAGTAGAGGCTGAGGGCGAAGAAGAACCCGATGAGCCCGAGGAAGCTGATCATGGCGATCAGCGCGGTGGCGGTGAAGGAGGGGCTGCGGAACAGTGTCAGGTCCAGCATCGGGCTGGGGCTGTGCCGCTCCACCAGGACGAAGGCGACTGATGCGACCACGGCGGTGGACAGGGCAAGCATCACCTTGGTGTCGGTGAAGGAGTTGGCGCCGCCCTCGATGATCCCGTAGACCAGAGCGGTGATGGCCAGCGCGGAGGTGAGCTGGCCGGGCCAGTCCAGTCGGCGTGTGCCTGGGGCACGGGAGTCGGTGAGCAGCTTCGTCGAGACGACCAGCGCGAGCAGCGAGGCGGGGACGGGCAGCAGGTAGAGCCAGCGCCATGCGAAGTGGTCGAGGATCACGCCCGCGATGACGGGGCCGAATGCGAGGGCGGCTATCAGGGAGGTCGCCCACACGCCGATGAACCTCCCGCGCTCGCGTGGGTCGGGGACGGCGTGGCTGATCAGGGCCAGGGTCGTGGGCAGCAACGCTGCCGCACCCAGACCGGCGAAGACCTGCCCGGCCCAGACGACCTCGATCGACTGGGCGCACAGTGCGATCAGGGCCCCCAGACCGCTGAAGGCCAGGCCCGCCTGGAACACCTTCTTACGGCCGTGCACGTCACCGAAGACGCCCGCGGTGAGGATGAGCGCGGCCATGGGCAGCACGAACGCGACGCTCACCCAGGACAGCTGCGAGGTCGATGTGTCCAGCGCCCGCTGAATGGCGGGCAGGCTCGCCGAGACGGTGGTCACCGGCAGATAGGCGACGAACACGCCGACGCAGGCCATGACGAGTGTGGGCACCCGCCGGTCCTGCGGCGCGTTCGCCGTGGTCGTGACGTTCACGAAAGACTCTCTCCCTTAGGCGCCAGGCGCTGTGGTCGGCCGACTTCCGCCGCAACGTTCCGTCCCGCCGGGGCGCCGAGGCCAGCCACGAGCGCCGTATCCCGGAAATCCGACGCCCGGGCCTTCGGTCCGGAGGAAGTCCGACCCTGCAAAGAACCTCCGGACAACAGCTCCCTCCGCTGCACTGCGAAGACGGCGCCGACCAGCGGTGCCCGACGGGGATGAGTAGTCGCATCACCCGGCCTGCCCCAAGGTCTGACAGAGCGGCGGGTGCAGCCGTCCCAGCCGCGCTGGTATTCGGGCCCGGGGACGGCGCCGGCAAAGGCAAAGGTCGTCATGATCACTCCTACTGGGGGAGGGGCCGTTCCGGAGGGCGCGCCAGGTCACGGCGTCAGTAGCGGGTTGAGGGCACGACGCTCTTCGACTGCTTGGTGACCTGGCCGGTGGATCGGGCCCGTGCCGAGAGTCAGGGGCAGGCCCGTGCCCTGGTTGGCGTGGGCGATGATCTCCGCGGTGATGGAGATCGCCGTCTCCTCAGGCGTGCGCGCACTGAGGTCGAGACCGATCGGGGAGCGCAGCCGGGCCAGTCGGTCCTGCGCGACGCCCGCCTCGCGCAGGAGACGCAGGCGTTCGTCGTGCGTCCGACGGGATCCCATCGCGCCCACGTATCCGACGGGCAGGTCGAGTGCCTGCCGCAGCAGGGGGATGTCGAACTTGGAGTCGTGGGTGAGGACGCAGACGGCGGTACGGCCGTCCACCTCGGTGCGTTCCATATAGCGGTGCGGCCAGTCGACCACGACCTCGTCCGCGTGTGGGAAGCGTGCCGCGGTGGCGAAGACGGGGCGGGCGTCGCACACGGTGACCCGGTAGCCGAGGAAGCGGCCGGCCTGGCTGAGCGCGGTGGCGAAGTCGACCGCACCGAAGATCAGCATGCGGGGGCGGGCCGCGGCCACGTGGACGAGGACGGAGAGACGGTCGGGGCAGGTGTCCGCGTCCCCGCCGAGCGAGACGAGCGCGGTGTGTCCTGCCCGCAGCTGGGCTGAGGCCCGGTCCGCCACCGCCTGACCCGTCGGCCCTGCGGCCAGCGTCGCGTCGGCGGTCCAGCTGTCGCCGAGAACGCTCAGGGTGGCGCCGATCAGTTTGTCGGGCCCGTCGACGACCTGGGCCACGGCGGCGGGTCGGTCCCCGGCAACCTCGGCGAGTGCCGCGCCGAGATGTGGCCGGGTCGCGGGGTCGATGCACTGGACGAGGACGTCGAGTTCGCCGCCGCAGGTCAGGCCGACGGCGAAGGCGTCGTCGTCGGAGTAGCCGAACCAGGCGCGCCGGGGTGGACCTTGGTCGTGGAGGACCTGTCGGCACAGGTCGTAGACGGATCCCTCGACGCAGCCGCCGGAGATGCTGCCGACCGCGTTGCCGTCCTCGTCCACCGCGACCGACGTGCCGACGGGCAGGGGCGCGCTGCCGCTGACGTCGACGACGGTGGCCAGGGCGAAGGGGCGTGCCTCGCTGCACCAGCGGTGCAGCGTGTCCGCGATGTTCAGCATGGGTCGTTCTCCGGGTTCGCCGTGGGGAGGGAGGGAGTGCGGGTTGCCGCCACGCGCGGGTGCTGAGCGCATACGCGGGGCGACGCTGGTAGGTCCGGCGGTCGGACGGGGACCGACGACTGGCAAGCCCGGCGGCATTGAAGACCGCCTGGGGGACGCGGCCTGCGCCGTGCAGAACCACACCCGTTCAAGCCCCGGATGCGCATTTCTGGTGATCCCGGTCGGCCTACATCACGTGCTCGATCCGGATGGGCAGCTGGTTCTGCCGCTGTCCGGTGGCGTGGAAGACCGCGTTCGCGACAGCGGCCGCAGCGCCGATCATCGTGACCTCGCCGAGGCCCTTCACCCCGATGTCGTTGAGGAGCAGGTCGGGCTCGTCGATGAAGTCGAAGTCGATCTCCTGGATGTCGGCGTTGACTGCGACGGGGTACTCCTCCAGCGTGGTGTTGAGGAATCCGCCGAAGCGCCCGTCGACCTCGCTCGACTCGCGGAGCGCCTGGCTGATGCCCCAGACCACGCCCCCGCGGACCTGACTGGCCGCGGTGACCGGGCTGGCGACCCGTCCGCAGTCGACCACGCAGAGCGCCCTGGGCACACTGATGCGCCGTGTCGTGGCCTCGATGCGGACCTCGACGAAGTGAGCGGCCCAGCTGAAGGCCGTGAAGTCCGGGAAGACCGGACCTGCGGCGGAGAACAGGCCGGCCCGTGAACGGTCGAGCATCTCGGGGGGCTGGCCCGGTCCCACGGAGGTCACCTCCACCTCCGGCGACCCGCCTCCGGTGGTTCGGACCGCGGCTGCCACATCCACGGTCCCGGTGTCGCCCGCGCCGAGCTGCTTGCGCAGCTCGCCAAGTGCCTTGTGCACCGCGGGCAACGCGGTCGCGGTGCCCCACGCCCCGGCGGTGAGATGCTGCGGTGCGATGCGCGTGTCACCGACCCGTACGACGACGTCCCGCACGGGAACACCGAGGTCCTCCGCGACCAGGAGAGCGATGGCCGAGCGGATGCCCTGCCCCATCTCGTGGCCGTCGACACCGACAGTCACCCGGCCATCGGCCGCCGCGGACATACGGGCCACGGCCGGAGCGACCAGGACCGGGTGGCCGCCGACAGCGACGCCCAGGCCCACGAACGATCCGTCAGCGGCACGCATCGACCCCGGACGCGGATCGCGCTTGCCCCATCCGAACCGCTCAGCACCCCGCGTCAGACACTGCGCCAGGTGGCGAGAGGAGAAGGGCAGCCCGGTGACCGGGTCCGTGGCGGTGTCGTTGGCCAACCGCAGCTCGACGGGGTCCTGGCCGGTGGCGTACGCCAGTGCGTCGATGGCCGACTCGAACGCGAAGCTGGCCGGGCCCTCCATCGGAGCCCTCATGAATCCCGGCGTCTGGACATCGGTCTGAACCAGGCGCTGACGTCCCCCGAAGTGGGGTACGGCGTACAGCCTCGACGTCATCTCCGTGAACATGGCGGGGTACAGGTCGTGACGGGACGTCTGGTGCTCCGCGTCGTGGAGGGCAGCCAGGAGCCGTCCCGACGGGTCGGCGCCCAGCCGGATGCGATGACGGCTGACCGGCCGGAAGCTGCCGGTGTGGAACGTCTGCGGGCGCGGAATGACCAGCTTGACCGGACGCATCAGCCGTCGTGCGGCGAGTGCCAGTGGCCCGATGTGCGGCTGCAGTGCGTTGCGGGATCCGAAGCCGCCCCCGATGTAGGGCGAGATCACTTCGACGTCGGCCGGATCGAGGTCCAGCTGCGTAGCGACTCCGTGGCGTAGTGCGCCGGCGTTCTGGGTGCCCTCGTGCACCACGAGCCTGTCGCCCCGCCATTCCACGACCGAGCTGATCAGTTCCATCGGGACCTGGTGCTGGGCCGGGTGCAGGTAGGTCTCGTCGATCTGCACGGGGCTCGCCGCGTAGGCGGTCTCGGCGTCGCCCACCTTGACGTCGGGAAACCAGGGCAGGGCTTCTGCCTGGATGACGGAGGTGGCGCCTTCGTCGTCGATTCCGACGGTGAACGGCTCGGTCTCGTAGCGCGCCCGGACGAGTTCCGCCGCCTCGGTGGCGGCGACCGGGGTGTCGGCGACGATCAGCGCGATCGGCTGTCCCCGGTAGGCGACAACATCGCTGAGCAGCGGCTGCAGGCTCTGGAAGGAGAAGCCTCCACCCATCAGGAACCCGGCGCCACGCAGTTCGTCCTCGCTGAACCGGGTCAGGACCAGACGGACACCGGGGACCGCCTCGGCCGCGGCGGTGTCGATGGCCACGGTGCGGCCCCTGCCGATCGTGGCCACGGCGAACATGGCATACGCCAGGTCGTCCGGGACGCGGTCGGCGGCGTAGCGTGCACTGCCGGTGACCTTTTCGTGGGCATCGACGCGGCGCAGGTCCGGGGTCTTCATCGGGCGGCTCGCTTCCCGGCGGTGAGCAGTGCGTCAGTAACGGTGCGGATGCCCAGCTCCACGCGGAACGCGCCGCTGCGCGGAGGGCGGGCCTCGGCGAAGGCGACTTCCCCCGCGCGGCGGGCAGTTTCCCTGGTGAGTCGCTCGCCGGTCAGCGAGCGTTCCGCTGCCGTCGCCCGCCAGGGGCGTGTGGCGACCCCTCCCAAACCGATCCGGCAGTCCGTGACCGTTCCCTGTGCGTCCAGCGTCACGGCGGTGGCGGCCGAGGTGAGGGCGAAGGCGTAGGACTCCCGGTCACGGATCTTGTGATAGGTGGAGCCGCGACCGGCGGGTGTCGCGGGAACGCGGATCCGCAGGATCAACTCATCGGGAGCCAGGGTGTGTTCGAGCAGGGGGTTGTCTCCCGGTTCGACGTGCAGTTCGTCGAGCGGCAGCGTCCGCTCGCCTGCCGGGCCGACCACGTCGAGTTCGGCGTCGAACGCGATCAGGGCTACGGCCCAGTCGCCCGGGTAGGTGGCGATGCAGGTGTCGCTGGTGCCCAGCAGCGCGTGGGTACGGTCGAGTCCGTCGAGAGCCGCACAGCCGCTGCCGGGATTCCTCTTGTTGCAGGGGAAGTCCGCTCCGCCGCGGAAGTAGCCGCATCGCGTGCGTTGCAGCAGGTTCCCGCCGACCGTCGCCATGTTGCGCAGTTGCTGGGACGCCGCCCGCCACAAGGATTCCGACAGCGCCGGATAGTCGCGCCGTACGACCGGATGGTCGGCGACCTTGGCCATTTTCACTCCCGCACCGAACGACAGTTCGTCCTCACCCGTGCTGATCTCGGTCAGCTCGGCGAGACGGTGAATGTCGATGACGGCCGGCGGCGCCTCGATGCCGAGCTTCATCAGGTCGTACAGGGTCGTGCCACCGGCCAGGAGCTTGGTGCCCGGCTCGGCGGCGGCCAGGGCATCGACGGCCGCGGCGACGCTGTCGGGCACCAGATAGGCGAATGAGCGCACCGTCTATACCTCGCTCTGCGCGGCCTGGTCGGCCACCCGGCGGATGGCGGCGGTGATGCCGACATACGCGCCGCACCGGCACAGGTTGCCGCTCATGTACTCACGGATGTCGCCGTCGGTCCCGGTGTGGCCTTCTGCCAGGCAGGCCAGGCCGGACATCACCTGCCCAGGTGTGCAGTAGCCGCACTGCAGGGCGTCGCAGTCGACAAACGCCTGCTGCAACGGGTGCAGCGTGCCGTCGGGAGCCGCGACACCCTCGATGGTCGTCACGTCCTGTCCCGCGACCTGGACCGCCGGAGTCAGACAGGACACGACGCGACGGCCGTCGATGTGCACCGTGCAGGCGCCGCACTGCCCCTGATCGCACCCCTTCTTGGTCCCGGTCAGCACGAGACGCTCGCGCAGCACGTCGAGCAGAGACTCACGAGGATCCAGAGCGAGGCACACCTCGTCACCGTTGACGGTGAAGGCCGTCTCGACCAGGCCGGTCGGCGGCCTCGTGGTCGTCGATGTCTTCTCCATAGGGGGCTCGCTCCTTCGTTGCGACGGGCGGGTGAGCGCCTGCGGCCTTGACCGTAGAAGCGCCCGCGCAGGCGCGGGAGAGGAGGGTTTATCCATGGATCGGCGGTCTCTGCCTGGCGGAAGGTCTCGCTCAGCGGATGCGGTGTCGCTTCGGCGTCGCGGCTTCCGAGGCCGACCTTGGACGCGCCCACGCCGGCTTTCCCTTCTGAATCAGGGAACTGAACGGGTCTGGCCGCTCTGGGGCCGAAGCCCGTCGGACAACCCGCACAGACGCACATCCGCCAGGCCGTTCCTGGTCGGCATAGGTGAAGCGTCCCTCCACGGTCGACCGCTGCATGCCAGGCCGTCCGCGACGTGACAGCGCAACCTGCCGGCGATGCGCGTTCTGGATATGAGGGTGGTGTCTGGTCAGAGACGATCCGCGAGGTGCGCCCCTTGCCCGGGCTTCACCTCGGCGCCTGGACCGGGTCTCCGTGCGAGCGCACCGCTGTGGAAGGAGGCTCGGATGTGCCCTGCTCCGAGCTGAGCCCGTCCAGCAGGAGGTCACCGAGCTCGGAGAAGGCGTCGCCGGCGGTCAGGCCGGTTCTCTCCAGGAGAATCCCCGACTGGACCGCGTCGATGGTGACCGCTACGACCTGGGCGGCGAAGTGCCCGTTGAGCGCGCGGAAAGCGCCGGACTGCACGCCCTCCTCGATCAGTTCGTGGACCCGGTGCGCCGCGGCGGCGGAGTTCTTGCGGTAGATCTGCGCGGTCGGTTCGTAACCGACCATGTCGTCGTAGAAGGCGGTGGAATGCCGGCGCATGGCCGTGCCGACGCCGGTGAGGTAGACGCGGATGCGCTGCCTGGGGTCGGGCTCGGCCTGGACGGCCTGTTCGATCTCGGCTGTCGCATCCCGGAAGAAGGCGCGGGTGACCGCCAGGACCAACTGTTCCTTCGTGGAGGCGAGGCTGTACAGCGTCGCCTTGGAGCACTCCAGTCGCTGGGCGAGCTCATCCATGGTCACCGCGGTGAAGCCTTCGGTGAGGATGATCGCCTCGGCCTGGCGCAGCAGTTCGTCCCGCCGCCGGGTGTCGACGACCCGCCTGCGCGCCGTTCGGCGCGGGCGTCGGTCACGCGAGTCAGTTTGGGCCGTCACCGCAGCAGTCTCCCATGAGCGTCTCCGCCTGGAGCGGCGGATGGCCGTCCGAGCAGGAAGACTGACCTTAGCAAACGGGTACTGGCGTACCGCCTAACGTACCCGCGCCGAGCCCTCTTGAGCCTCCAGCTCCGGGTTGGCCGCTACCGGATCGAGGATCCGATGGAGATGCCGCCGTCAACGTCGAGGACGATGCCGGTGATGTAGCCGGCGGCTTCGCTGGCGAGGAAGGCCGCGGCCTCGGCGATGTCCTCGGGCCTGCCGGTGTGGCGCATCGGGACCTTGCTTGTGAGCTTGTCGCGTGCGGGGCCGTTCATGGAGGCGAGCATCGGTGTCTCGATGAGGCCGGGGGCGATGGCGTTGGCGGTGATGCCGTGGCGGGCGCCCTCCAGCGCGAGGGTGCGGGTCATGCCGACGATGCCGGCCTTGGCGGCCACGTAGTTGGTCTGGCCGAAGTTCCCGCGCCATGACATGGAGGAGAAGCTGACGATACGTCCGTAGCCCTGGCGTTTCATGGGGCCGAAGGCCGCGCGGGCGCAGTGGAAGCCGCCGGTGAGGCTGACGCCGATGACCGCGTGCCAGTCGTCGTCGGTGATGTCCTCGACGCGGTTGTCGCGGATGATGCCGGCGTTGTTGACCAGCACGTCGAGGCGGCCGAGTTCGGCGGTGACGCCGGTGATCCAGGCGTTGACCTGAGCGGAGTCGGTCACGTCCACCACGTCGGTACGGAGTTTCGAGTCGTGGGCGTCGGTGATGGTCCCGGCGGCATCGGTGAGCGCCTGTTCGTTGACGTCGGCCAGCGCGACGGTGGCGCCCTCCGCGGCGAACCGGGTCGCCATCGCGAGGCCGAGACCTTGTGCGGCCCCGGTGATGGCTACGACCCGTCCGTGGTAGCGGTTCACTTGGTGTCTGCTTTCGTGGTGGGGGGAGCGAGGAAGGCCCGCAGGGCGTCGGCGACGGAGCTTGCCGTCCAGTTGTCGGCGAAGGTAGCGAGTTCCTCGCGCAGGGCGTGCTCGGGGGCGAGGCCGTCGATCCGGTGCAGCAGCGTCTTGAGCCGTTGCTGGGCGGGACTGTTGCGGTCGGCCAACTGGTGGCAGACGCGGGTGGCGGTGTCGTCGAGGTCTGCCTCGGGCACGATCGCGTAGATCCAGCCGGTATGCGCGAAGGAGGTCGCGGGCAGCAGCTCGCCGGTGAGCAGGAGCCAGCGCGACAGTCCGCGTCCGACCGCACCGGGCAGCCGGACGCTTGACCCGCCGGCCGGTACCAGGCGCCGCTTGAGGTGGCCGTCGCCGATGAGCGTGGTGTCGGCGGCGACGACGACATCGCAGGCCAGCGCGAGTTCGAGGCCCCCGGCGACGGCGTGACCGTGCAGCACGGCGACCCATGGTTTCGGGCTGGCCGCGATACGGCTGAAGCAGGCCGACACGTCGGCCAGGAATTCGACCGGGTTCTCGCCTTGCTCGTGCAGCTGGAGGAACTGGTGGAAGTCCCCGCCGGCACAGAAACTCGGCCCCCTGCCTGCCACGGCGATGACCGCTGTGCCGGGGTCGGCCTCGGCGCTGGTGATCTGCTTGTCCAGGGCCTCTACGAGGGTGACGTCGAGGGCGTTGCGCCGCTCCGGGCGGTTGAGCAGCAGCCACCGGACGGGGCCGCGTTGCTCGACGAGGAGAGGTTCGGGGTCGGTCAACGTGGCTCCGGGGTGGCGAGTTCGGTCCGTCGGCGCTTGCGCAGCAGGTAGCGCTGGGTTTTGCCGCTGGGCGTCTTGGGCAGGGCGTCGATGAAGTGGATGGTGCGCGGGTAGGCGTGGGCGGCGTAGCGGGTCTTGACCAACTGCTGTAGTTCGGTGGCCAGGTCCTCCGAGGCGTCGGTGCCGTCGCGGAGGACGACGTATGCCTCGATGACCTCGCCGCGGACGTCGTCGGGTGCGCCGATGACGCTGCACTCGGCGACGGCGGGGTGCTGGGCGAGGACGCTCTCGATCTCGAACGGCCCGATCCGGTAGCCGGCCATGATGATGACGTCGTCGTCGCGGGAGGAGAAGAAGAAGTCGCCGTCGGCGTCGATGCGCCCGGCGTCGCCCGTGAGATACCAGCGGCCGTCGACGGTGAACTTGGCGTCGCTCTGGCCTGGGATCTGGTAGTCGCGGAAGGTCATCAGCGGGCTGGCGGCGACATCGATCGCGACCCGGCCGAGCACGCCTGGTCCGGCGGGTTCGTCCTTGTCGTCGGCCAGGACGGTGAGACTCCAGCCGGGTACCGGCCGGCCCATCGATCCGGCCTTGAGGGGGCGGGCGAGTTCGGGGTGGTGGTGGTTGGCCAGGGGCATGCCGACCTCGGTCTGGCCGAAGTGATCGTGCACCGCCAGGCCGAGCACGGCGCCGGCCCACTCGTTGACCTCGGGAGTCAGGGGCTCGCCCGCGCTGGACGCCCGCTCCAGGCTCAGCCCTGGCGGCACCGGCACCGACGAGGAGCGCAGTCCCCGGTACACGGTCGGGGCGGCGGCGAAGTCGGTGACCTTGTGGTCGACGAGGGTGCGCCAGGTCTTCTCCGGTGAGAACCCGCCGGACAGCAGCAGGCTGGAGATGCCGGCGGCCAGCGGAGCGACGATCGCGGAGTACAGCCCGTATGCCCAGCCTGGATCGGCGGCACACCAATAGCTGCTGTCCTGGGTGACGCCCATGCCGTACTCCAGGTAGACCTGCCATCCGGCGATGTAGGAGACGGGGTGGATGACTCCCTTGGGCTTGCCGGTGGTGCCGGAGGTGAACATGTGCACCAGCGGTCCGTCCCCGCTCGTTGTGACGGCCGGCACCGGCTCCGGCGGTACTGCGGCGACAAGGTCGGCCAGCGAGGCGTCGCCGCGCCGCGTGCCGGTTCCGGTGACGACGATGCGGCGCTGAGGGTCGTCCGGCATGTCGGGGCCCGGGTCGAGTTTGTGGCGCTGGTCCGGGTCGACGACCACGACGTGCGCACCCGAACCTTCCAGGCGCAGGGCGATGGCCTGGGGCGCGAACGCGGTGAACAGCGGGACGTAGACCGCGCCGAGCCGCCAGATCGCGAGGATGACGGTGACCAGGTCGGTGCTCTTGCCCATCAGGGTCGCCACCCTGTCCCCCGGACCGACCCCGAGCCCCTGAAGCGCCCGCGCATACCGGTGCGAGTCGGCGGCGAGCTCGCCGAAGGTCAGGGCGGAAGCCTTGCCGTCACTGTCGACCACGGTGAACGCGACGCGGTCGGCGGGGTGCCGGTCGCACAGCAGCCCGGCCGCGTCGAGGGAAGAGGCCGTGAAGGTCTCGGTCAGCTCGGCGACCCGGTCGGCGGCGCTCATCGCTGGTCCTTGCGGTCGATGACCGGCAGGACCAGACGGCTGGGGTGGCTCGGCCCGTGATGGATGTGGTTGACCGCGGGAATCATCTGCTCCTCGCTCTCCCGGGCGATGACGCCGCCGGTGTTGGTGTTGCGGTCGTAGCGGGGGAAGTTGCTGCTGGAGACGTCCACGCGGATGCGGTGACCGGGAAGGAACACGTTCGAGGTGGCCGTCATGTCGACGGTGATCTCGTAGACCGTGCCGGGCTCCATCAACTCTTCCGCAGCGAGGCCGCCCCGGTAGCGGGCGCGCAGGATCCCGTCGCACAGGTTGATCGCTTTGCCGTCGGGGAAGACGTCGACGAGCTTGGCGGTGAAGTCGGTGTCCACCGCCGACGAGGAGACGAACAGGGTCAGGCTGACCGGACCGGTGACCTCGACGGCCTCTTCGAGCACGGGCGTGGCGAAGCACAGAACGTCCTCGCGGGCGGCGACCGTCCGCTGGTCGACCGGGCCGCCGAAACCCGGTGTCATCGGCAGGCACGCCCCGCCGGCCGTGGGAACCGGGCGGCGCGGGTCGTAGAGGTAGGTGTCGTGTCCGGCGTCGGTCGGCGGATCGGCCGTCAACACCCCGTCGCCACCAGCTGTGTTGGCGTGACCGGCGCTCGTCAGGTGGAAGTCGGTCCACCTCGTGTCGGGCAGCGGCCACTCCTGTTCGTCGCGCCACTGGTCGATGCCCATCACGAAGATCTTCACCGGTGCCACGTCGTCCAGAGCAGTGGTGTCGCCGCGCAGCCAGCGGTCGAAGAACTTCACATGCAGACCGGTCAGGCCGAGCATCTGCGCACTGGCCAGCGGGCCGAAGGAGCGGTCGGGATAGATGCCACTCGTGGCCATGTGATCCCACGGGCCGATGATCAGCCGTTGCCCCTCGCGCGCCTGTGCACTGCCTGCCTGTCGGCGGGCGGTGGTGTAGGTGCGGATGGTCTGGCCGATGTAGAGGTCGTACCAGCCGCCGATGTTCAGTGCCGGGGCCGTGACGTTCTTGAGCTCGGGGGTGAGCTCCATGGCGTCCCAGTACCAGTCGTGGGAGGGGTGGGCCATCCAGTCGTCCCACCACTTGCCGTACGCCGCCAGGACCGGAACCTCGGCCGTCGGCAACACGTCGTTGAGAGGCTCGGGGAACAGGGCCGCCTGACCGAGCTGCTGCAGCTGGGACAGGGTGTCCTCGCCGGCTGCCAGAGAACGCTGCGCGTCGGCCGCGTACATGATGGCGTTCCACCACGTGACCACGCTCAGTGAGAGCGCACCGCCCGCGGAGTACCAGGGCGACTCGTAGTTGTCGATCGAGGTGAAGGTCGGCGCGATCGCCTTGAGCGCGGGGGCGCCGGTCACGGCGGTTTCCCACTGGACCATCCCGAGGTAGGACGGCCCGTACATGCCCACCGTGCCGTCCGACCATGGCTGGTCGGCGATCCAGGCGACGGTGTCCTCGCCGTCGGCCCGGTCGGCCATGTGGGGAATGAACTCGCCTTCCGAGCGGTGGGTGCCCCGGCAGTCCTGCACCACCACCGCGTAGCCGGCCTCCACCAAGGTCAGGAGGTCGGGGATGGCTGACTGGCCGAAGCCCATCGCGTCCTTGCCGTACGGCAGGCGCACGAGCAGCGCCGGAGCCTGCCCCTCGGCCGGATGCCACACGTTGGCGGCCAGCGCCACGCCGTCACGCATCGGAACCTGGACATCTATGTCGTACAGGTGCTGCATCTGTGCTCCTCGTTGAGCTGATGGCGTTCCCCGGGATGTGGGTACGTTAAGAGGTACTTTCGTACCCTGTCAATTACCCGAGCGGGGGTCGACCTCTCGCGATTCACCTGCGCGGGCACCCTGCCCAGCCTGCGGACAGATCGCCCGGCGACGGGAACCCGGGGAGAACCCAAGGCCCGCGAGGCATGTCGGTGGGGGTGCCTCGCGCCGGCTCCTCAATGCCACCGCGGTCGAGGGGCGGCTTCCGAACGGGTACGGGCCAGGTGGCCGCCGGCTCCAGCCGGGGCCCCGGAGACGACGTGCCGGGTGGCCGTCCGGCCGATGAGTACCGGGCGCGGCACTTCGTCGGAATCTCAGGGAAGGACTGTTCGGTCGGGGTCGACTGGGGCGAAGGCGAGGGCGGTGACCGAACCGCCCATCGCCTCTATTGCGGCCGTCAGCCGAAAGACCTCGCTGCCTGCCGCGGGGCTTCGAGCCGAAGGGGCATCGAGGAGGAGACGCTCAGCGTGCTCGCGGGAAGGCGCTGCGGGCGGCGGGCGGCGGGCGGCGGGCGGCGGGCGGTGGCGGGCGCGTCCGCGGTGGGGTGGCGGTCAGTTGTGCAGGGCGCGCAGGACCTTTGTAGAAAGCAGCCTTGCTCTCGAAGCCGACGCCGGGGGTGTCGGTCAGGCCGACACGGCTCTTCTCGACAACGGCGTCGTCGGCGAAGCCGCCGGTGGGCTGGAACTCGCCCGGGTAGGACTCGTTGCCGCCAAGCTTGAGGGCGGCTGCGATGTGCAGGAAGAACTGGCGTCCGCCGTGCGGGATGCAGCGGCGCGATGACCAGCCGTGCTGACGGAGCATGTCCTGGAGTGCGCAGGTACTCCACCAGACCGTAGGAGAGCGCGGGGCCGACCTGGATGGTGTCGCGGTCGGGGCGCAGGCCGCCGTAGCGGATCAGTTTGCGGGCGTCCTGGAGGGAGAAGAGGTTCTCGCCCGTGGCGATGGAGCCGGTGTAGTGCTCGGCGACGGTGGCGTTGAGGTGGTAGTCGAGCGGGTCGCCGATCTCCTCGTACCAAAACAGTCCGTAGGGCTCGATGGCCCGCCCGTACAAAGAGCGACCTCGCTTACGCGGAACTCCGCGATCGGATCCTCTCCGGCACTCTTCCCGCCGGGTCACGGCTCGCCCAGTACGATCTCGCCGAGTCCCTCAACATGAGCATCACGCCCCTGCGCGGGGCCATCCGCCGCCTCTGCAGCGAGGGACTCGTCACCGTCGAAACCCACCGCGACGTCCGGATCTCCGTCATGATCTCGAACGAGGCCCGCCAGCTTTTCGAAGTCCGCCTGTCCCTGGACCCGACCGCCGCCGAACTTGCCGCCCAGCGACGGACCGACGCCGACATCGCGATCATGCAGGCCGCTGTCGACAAGCTCCTCCCCGTCACTCGTCAATGGGGGGAAGAGGCGCTCACGGCCCACCGTGCCTTCCACCAGGCGCTGTACCGGGCCTCGCGCAACGACGTCCTGATCCGTCTCCTGGACGATCTGTGGGACAAGTCCGACCGCTACCGGCGCCTCGGTCTCGAACTCCCGCCCGGCGACGAACCCCGCACCCGGGACCTACAGGAACACCACCGACTTGTCTCCCTCATCGTGGACGGCCGCGCCGCTGAAGCCGCCCAGCTGATGCGAGGCCACATCACCCACAGCCTCACCGCTACCGCCATCAGCGCCCTCGAAGACCGCGAGGGCCTTCGGGCGACGTGACGCGCGGCGACCGGGCGCCGTCGTAATGCATGAGGGGAGAGGACTGATGGGAGTGCGTGAACTGGAGTATTTCCTGCCAGTCGTCGACTACGGCAGCTTCAAGCGTGCCTTCGCCCGGCACGTCTCGCAGTCACACCTGCTCCCTGCCATAGCGTTTGGCGGTCTGCCTGCAGCCATGTTGACGGACACCACGTGTGGTGACAAACGAGTGGGGATCCGCTTCCACGCGCCAGTGCACTGCCGACGCCGGAACAAGGTCGTAGCCCCGGTCCCGCGGTCCGTACCGATCGGGCACGCCGCGCAATAGTGCACTGTCCGGATCCGCCAAGGCATTGCGTCGATCAACTGTCGCCGGGACCAGGTCTCCTGGGTGGTCCCGGCCTCCACCCTGTTGTGCGGCTGTTCGCCGCCGCTTGCCGACGAGCGCTTCACCCAGTCAACCCCCGCCAGCAAAACTCACAAGTGAGTGAAGTTCACGCACTGATGCGTGACTTTCACCAAATTACTTAGTGGATTTTGATATAATGGTGGTCATTTTGGTTCCCTGGGAGGGTGAGTGAGTCAGAGTCAGAAGCCGTCGGCTGAGACCGCGGTGACCGCGACCGAGGCCCGTACGGAGCTCTTCGCCCTGGTGAAGCGCGCCGAGGAGGACGGGGTCTCGACGCTGATCCACAAGAGGGATGATCACGCCCTGCTGGTACCGCTGGCCCGGTTTCCGGCAGCCCGGCAGCCCGGCGCATTCCCGTCCCACGTCCTGAGCGCGGCACAGAAGGACTTCGGTGATCTCATCACGCGGGCAGCTCAAGGCGAGCCGCAGGTGCTCCGACGGAACACCACGCCCGTCGCAGTGCTGCTCTCCGTCACCGCCGACTCAAGTACTCCCTCGTCCGACACAGCCGCGCATCCGGGCGCGGCGTCCGCAGGAGGTGCGGTGAACAGCCCACACACTCAGGACCGCGGCAGCACGCCGCGCAGGCTCACCAGGCTGGGTGACGCCATGGGGGCCGTCCTCACCTCCGGCCCCGCAGGAGGCCCCACGTTCGGACTGCCCGGCCTGGACGCCGCGACGGGCGGTCTGCAGCCGGGCAAACTGACGCTCGTCGCAGCTCGCCCGAGCGTCGGCGGAAGCCTGCTCGGTCTGGCGGCCGCACGGCAGACGGCGCTCGTCGACCACGACATGGTCTTGTACGCGGCGTCGGGCCCCAACCGGGACGACATCTTCCGCCGGATCGTTGCCGCGGAGACCGGGGGCGACTACCCGCGCCTGAAGCAGGGCCGCCTCACCGAGTACGAGCAGGAGGTCGCCCACCAGTTGGTCCAGGCGGGCGACCTGCTGATGATCGACGACGGCAGCGATCTGACCGCCACCGACATTGCGGAGACCGCCCCGCACATGGAGGGTCTGGCCCTCGTGGTTGTGGACCGTCTCCAGGCCGCCCACAGTGCCCGCCTGCCGTTGTCCGGGGACCGTCTCCCGGACGCGTCCCAGGTCCTGGCCACGCTCGCGCGCACCCTGCATGTGCCGGTCCTCGCCATCGTCGACAGCGACGACCCCGCGCTCCTTGGACTCCTCGACGCCGACGTCACGCTGACGCTCACGCCGACCGAGGACCCCGCCAGGGTCCGGGTGACGGTCGCCGAGCGTGACCTCGGCGCGATCGGCTCGGCATACCTGAGCCCCGACCTGCTGCACGCCCGCTTCCTCGACGCCGGCAGCGACCCCGCCGCCCGTACGGGCGGTGAAGAACCCGCGCGACCTCTGGGCACTGCCGTGGAACGGGAGTTGGCCGAGGCTGCACTTCCGTACACGTCCGGGGCCCGGCAGGGACTGCCCGCGGCCGTCACCCATCTACTGGCCGCGCTGCGCACCGCACTCACCAACGGTGACCAGGACGCCCTGAACGAACTCGGGCCATCGCTCGCCGAACTCGCCGCGGCACCGTCGCAACTGCCGGACACCGATGAGGGACGTCGCCTCGCCGCCGCGCTGAACGCCTACAGCAACACCACCGCGCATGCCGGCACCGTCGAGCAGCCCGCCGAGGTCAGCAGCAGGCGTGTCCCTGACGACGAGGACGAGGCAGAAGGCGAGGTGGAACTTCAGCCGGGGGATGAGGAGGACGAGCCGGAGACAGCGGTCTTCCCCGCGTTGAAGATCCTCAAGGATGCGGTCGACCGCTCGAAGATGCATCCGGTCCCGGTCATCGGCATCGAGGCGCGGGAGAGCGATCCGTGGCAGCTGATCAGTGAGCACATGGATGGCGAGCCCCGCTGGGTCCACCCCGATGTCACCAGTACGCGCGTGCCCTATATCCGGGAGAACGGGAAGCGGGTCCGGCGTGACCAGCTCGGCGTGCCCGACTCGTTCGGCGCGGGGGTGATGTGCCTGATCGACCGCAACGGCTCCTACCCGTCTGCCTGTTCAGCCGTCCCCCTGGCCCCGAACAAGCTGCTGCACACCGGGCTCCTTGAGGAGTTCGACAAGGCCAGTGCCGGCATCTACCTCATCGACATCCCGGAGTGGACGCGCACGGACATGCCGCACCCGTTGGGGCGGATCATCGACCGGCCCGACGACCAGGGCCGGGTGTGGGTCACCACCCCACACATCAAGCTGCTCGTCAAGCTCGTCCGTGACCGCCACATCGCCGCGATGCCGACCATCCATGACTCGTGGACCGGAAAGGCCAACGAGTCGCTGTTCAAGCCCTTCTACGCTGCTGCCCGGCAGGCACGCTCCGAGCTCGTCGAGGCCGGCGGTCAGCCGTACAAGGAGTACAAGACGCGGCTGTCGATCGCGTTGCGTCTGCTGTGGCCCAAGCGGCAGGAACAGCGTTCCCCGTTCTGGCGGCCGGACTGGCGCATGAGCATGGTCGCCGAGGCGTCCGTCCGTCACTGGGTCGCGGCCTTCAATGCGGTCCTGGCGGGCCACAGGCTCATCGCCCTGCGCAACGTGGATGCGGCCGTCTTCTGGACACCGCCCGACACGCCCCCGGACACGTACCGGATCGGGACCGGCTTCGGCGAGGTCAAGGCGAAGTTCATCGAGGCCGGGCTGATGATCCCCGAGGGTGACGACTGATGGCCGGCCCCACCGGACGCGGGGGATCCCTCGGTGCCGCTCTCAATGACCTCCTGCGCGCCCAGGTCACACCCCGCCACCGGCTGTCGTCCTACAACGCCAAGCACTGGCACGCTCAGCTCTCCCAGCTCACTGGAACCCGACGCGGATACGAGGCCCTGGAAACCGCCGGCCTCGACGTCCGGCCCGACACGCTCTTCAAGTGGCTGTCGGATGCCGAGTACAACGTCCGCCGCGGCTACCGCGACCTCATCCACACCGCCTACGAGAACGTCGCGATCGTCCCCGCCGACCCGCTCCCGAACCTCATCACGGAGGGTCAATACGAGATCAGTGGTGTCGTCAAGACCGGGACCGACGAACGCACGCGCGGCACGGTGGACGCCGCCCCCCTGCGGATCGACGGCACCCGGGGTCACTGGGACGCGATCGAGGAACTCTGGCTCGCCGGCCAGCTCACCGACGACGAACTCGAGGACCACTTCATCGACGACGTCATCGTGGAGGACATCGGCGAAGGCACCGACGGATGGGAGTTCCCCGGCGCCTCGTACTCCGTCGAAGTCAGGTAACCGCCGACACGAAGAGGTGACGGCCTGCGGCGGCTTGATGCATCGTCACCAGCCGGTCGGAGACGCCACGGAGAGGAAGTGCACATGGCTCAGCTGAAGATCCGGGACCTGTACGGCCTGCTGCGCCAGGCTCCCCGGCGGCAGGACCTGCAGCAGCACGGCATCCGGCTCGTGTACGACGGCACGGCCCTGTACCTGTCCACCGCCGCCCACCCGGACACCGTGATCGCCCGGGCCAGCACCTGCGGGTTCACGACCGGGCCGCGGGAGGCGACCGCGTACGGCGCCAGCATCACCAGCGTGGAGGTGTGGCTGCGCATCAACCCCGAGTACGGCGACCACCTCATCGACGTCTCCCCGTTCTGGCCGACCAGGCCCGCCATGATCGCGTTCACCGCGGGCGGCGGGCACACGGCGGCGTTCCCGGTGATCGCTTGCCCGACGGCGCCGGCCGACCGGCGCCCATAACGCGGCTGCCGTCGAGGGGAAGGACCGAGAAGTGAACGGACGCTGCCCGCGCTGCACGGAGACGCACAATGTGCGTGTCCGCCGGGGCGACAAGATCAGCAATCATGACTGCCCCGCGTGTGGCACCCTTCTGCAAGGCGTGGCCTCCGGTTGCGGCCGAGGCCGGTATCTGTGCCCCATCGGCGGGTTCGTCGTCACCCTCGGGCAGACGGCCGTCCAACTCGACCGTTCCATGCGCCTGCTCTTCCGACCTGGAGAATTCGGCCGCTGGAAGCACGTCGCCGAGCCCGGCGAGTTCGACGCCGAACGCCTGGAACGGGTGGGCGGACGCGTCCTTGGAACGGGCTGTGTGGTGTCCGACTGCTAGGACCCGACCTCGGCCGTCCGGTGGGCTGGAAGTGGCAGGCCGGCCTGGTCCTGGTCGACGCCGACGACGTCGGGGATCCGGCCACATGGCTGGTCAACGAGCGGCTGACCTACCGTCAGTGCGCGGCCTGCGCCAGCCGTATCCCCGACCTCCCCGAACATCACGTCCCGGCCGAGTGGACGCCAACCCCCAGAGTTCTTGGCTCTGCTCGCGGCTGCGTTCGGCGTACTGGCCTGGATTGTCGGTGCTCGTTCATAGGATCACGGCATGCCTGATGCCTTCACCGTCCTGTGGACCCACGACACGTGCAAGGCCCTGCGTAAGGCAGGGCGTGTGGATGAGCGGCCTCCGGTCGCGTTCAGCGGTGTCCATACCTCGCTGCCCGCCTGGTCGGGGGCGCAGGCCGGGGACGAGGTGTATGCGGTGCACGTCAACCGGGGCACGGTGTTCGTGGTGAGCCGGATGCGGGTGCTCGACATGGAACGGGGCGCCTGTTGCGGGGCCGCCCCCGCGACGTGGCAGGACGAGGCGTTCCCCGGACACGCCGCGTGGTCGATGCTCGGTGCTGGCGGGTGCGGCGCCGCACCCGTGCATGTTGACGCGACGCCCGTACGCTTCGACGTGCCGGTCCCCGCCGACCTCCTGGCGCAGCTCACCTGGCGTAACCGCCGAGGTCAGACCCGCGGACTGAAACACGTGGTCGACGGGCGTCTGGAGCGCGCGGTGAGCCTCCAGGGGTTCTACCGTCTGACCCCCGAGTCGGCCGGGGAGCTGGAACACGTCGTCGGCAGCACCGTCTCTTGAACCGGCCGGCTCAAGGGGCCGGGTAAGGGCGTGTGTGACCGCGTCGGACGTAGTCGTCGGCCGATGCGGCGACGAACCCCAGTTCTCCCTGGCGTCCGTGGGCTTAGGTGGCCGACCTCAAACGCCAGGGCGACACCTTCGACCTCGCGCTGACGCGGATGTGGTGGGCCAGCCTCGGGGCCGTCACCGCGCCAGCCTGAGGCGTGCTGTCTCTGCGGCATGCGACGCTGCTTTGATCAGCCCGAGTTCACCGGCACTGCGGATGAACGCGGCGATGTAGCCGGAGGCCGACCAGACGGCGACGACGATGCCGACCACGGCCACGACGGAGCCGAGTCCGCCGGTGGTCTGGAGTTGGCGTACGGCGTCGCTGATGATGTTCCGGGCCGAACTCGGCGCCAGTTTCTCGATGTTGTCCAGCACCTGCTGGGTCGTCGACCTGCCGGCGATGCCGAGCAGTGAGACCAGGACCAGCAGCGCGGGGAAGAACGAGAGAACCCCGTAGTACGTCAACGCGGCGGCCCGGTCGGCGAGTTCGTCGGCCTGGAACTCCTTGACCGTGCCCTTGAGCATCGCCCACCAGGACCGCTTCGGCAGATTCGTGGGCCGGGGCGGCGCCCGGCGCTCGACCTGCTCTTCTGGTCCCGGTGTTTGTGGCATACGAGTGGGGTTACCCGGCTCTGCCCGACCGTGCGTCGGTGACGCCCTCGCCCTTTCGGTGATCTGCTCAGCCGCTCAGGATGCCCGGCGCCGCCAGTACCGCCAGCAGCGTCGTGCCCACCAGCAGCCATGCCACGTAGTCGCCGATGTGGCCGGACTGGAGGCGTCGCCAGCGGACTGCGAGCGCGAGTACAGCCGGGCGCCCTCGGGGCCACAGGTGCGGCGGAGGCGGTCGGGGACGAGCGTATGCAGGACGGTCGGCCTGGCCGTCGTGCGATCGGTGACCCCGGCGGCGAGCCTCCAGGACTCCAGTACGGCCACCTCGCGTCCCCGCCTGGCCAGCTCCCAGGCGGTACCGAGCCGCGATGCCGCAGCCGACCACCGCGACGTCGACGGAGAGTCATGGGACGGCGGGGGAGCGGGCTCGCCGGGTGGTGCGGTCTCCAGCCAATACGACCCATGGAGTCCTGCCGTGGCGTTCATCGAGGCCGGGTGCCCCGTGGCGACGGACACGCGGAGCTACGCCGCCGCCGCAGTACGGCTTCCTCCACGGCACCCTGGGTGGCCGGCTCGCCGAAGCGGACGCCCGCGCCCAGGTCGTCGAGGGCCGGGGCGATGGTCCGGCCCTCCTCGAAGAGTTCGACGACCCTGGGATTGATGTACGAGGCGCGACAGACCGCGGGTGTGTTCCCCGGATAGCCGGCCACCTCACGGACGACGGCACGCGTCGCCGCGCGTCCGCGGGCGGTGCGGGATGCCGCGGCGACGGGTTCCGCCACGGCGAGGGCGCTATCAGAGCACCGGTTTCAGGCAACGGCCGCGACACTAGGACAGTGGACGCGAATGACGAGACCTGCGATCAGCAGTTGCCTCTGCCTCCCAGACCAGTTCTGCCAGACATGGCTGCAGCACGCAGTCGCGGGCCGGCTGACGTTGTCGAGGCTCATTGGCAATCCCTACGACTCAGCTGGCAGTGGAGGCATGCAGTACACCAGATCCGCACGCCCGGACGCCCATATCCGGGCATCGTTCCGCTGCTGGAGGCTGCCGCCGCTCAACCACGACTCCGGCGGCTGTATCCGTTCACCAGCCACTTCGTCCTGCTCTTCAGCAGCTCCACCAGCTACCCCTGGACTGTGGAGGCCGGATCGATCGAGCCCTTGCACAACGGCCGGTTCAAGGTTCGCCGACGCAGTCCTTTCGCCGTGATCGGCGAAGTCGAGACCGCCGAAGAGGCTGTGGCCCTCGTGCTTGAACTCCTGCCCACCGGCCCCGAGCCCGTCATCACCGCCTCCACGGACGAGCCCGTGTGACAGTGTGTGGCCACGCCCATCGATATCAGCACCCCGCAGCCTCTACTCAAGATCATTCACGAGAAAGCGGAGAGAGCCGCCGAACCGGTCCGGGCCGACATCCCCAGCCCCCGCAAGATCATCTCGTGGATCATGCGACACCGCGAGACACTCACCGACAGCCAGAACGAGCAGCTGCTTCAAGTCCGGCTCGCTTGCCCGGACATCACCCGGCCTGCGATCTCGCCCGCGCGTTCGCCGACCTGGTCCGCCACCAGCGCGGATACCTGCTGCTGGAGTGGATCCGACAGTCCGAGCAGGACGCACCGAAGCCCATGAAAGGCTTCGCCGGCTTCCTCCGCCAGGACCTCGACGCGGTGACCGCCGGCCTGACTCTGCCCTGGAGCTCAGGGGGCGTCGAGGGGCATGTAAATCGGGTGAAAACGTTCAGGCGGGCAATGCATGGCCACGCCTCGTTCGAACTCTTCCGGACCCGCATCCTCACCCAGCCATGATTGTCAGTGAAGTGCGGCCCACCATCACACCGAGTTCTCGCGGATCAGTTCGATCCAGACTGAAGGTCGGTCCTCGGCATCAGCCGCAGGATCGATGCGTCCTACCGCATCCACCACAACCTCCACGAGCGAGTAGAGACGGTCGTGATGGCGCAGGTATTCCGCCTGTCCCGCTAGGAACTCAGGCTCCTCAACCTGCCGGAGGATCTGCAGGACCGCATGCCACCGCCAGGCCGTCTCGACGTACTGCGAGACAGAGGAGCTGAAGAAGGAGACCGCAGGTGTGTGAAGCCCCCGGTTGTACGGCCGAAGAACCTCCGGCAGATCGTCAACGGTGATCCGTGCGGAGAGAAGACACAGCACCCGGCCCTCTCAGCAACCGCTCGAACTGCCTCATCCGCAGCCTCGTGAACGTCTCCACCCACAGCGGCTCAGTCCTCAACACCCCACGCATACAGGGGAAATGCCCAGATCGCGGCCTTCTGCTACGCGCTTTAGATCTCCTATCTGCGGCGCAGTTCGCTGACAGTTGTACCGAACTCGCGCTTCAGAGCCCTGCCGAGATGTTTGGGATCATGTATTCCCCACTGCGCCGCGATCACGGCCGCAGGGATGTGCGCGGAGGAGGGGTCGAGGAGATCCCTGCGGATCCGTAGCAGACGTTCATGCCGGATCCAGGCGGCGAAGGTCAAGTCACTGTCTTTAAAGAGGGCGTGGAGGCGTCGAATGGAGATGTGATGTCGACGTGCGACATGTTGCGCGCTGAGATGAGTGTCGTCGAGGTGGGCCAGTGTGTAGGCCCGGATGCGATCGATGAGGTTGCTGGCGACGGAGACCCGCTCGGGCGTGGTGTCGGCGAAAGCGGCGAGGAGGAGTGCGGTGAGGGCGTCGGCCAGATGCGTACGTGCCGCACTGTGATGGGGAAGGCCGTCATTGACCGTGGACAGCGCGTGGTCGAGAAGTTTGCCGATCCCGCCCGAAGCGGGGAGGGGGAGTGCCGTGCGCTGGCTTACCGAGTCCGCATGCCTGCCCAGACTCGCCCGGGGGATGCAGAGCACCGTCATGTCAGTGGGGTCGGCACCGATGAGCCGGTAGGGCCGGGTGTTGTCGCAGGCGTACAGTTCGCCGGCTTTTATCGTCGAGGTCCGGCCGTCTTGACTCGCTGTGAGCGGACCGTGGTGGTGGAGGTTGAAGTGCATCCATTCCACGTCTGTGGAGGTGATGCTGCGGCTATCCCGCGTCACCGTTGCGGCGGCGGCCTGGATGCGAGCAATGACCACAGGTCCGATGACGGTGTGGTCGACCACAGCTTCGAACCCCTGAGGGCAAGGATCGCTCACCCGTAGCGGGGCGAATAGGGACGAGGCAACTGTCTCGAAAGACTCGACTCCTCTTAATCTGGCTAATCGAGAGTCCTCACGGTCTGTCATGCCCGACGCCTCCGGCCTGTGTCGGAGCGGACACCTGACTCACGCGTGGTGCACGGTGCACGAACTGGGGAGTCATGGTGCGCGCAGTGGTGCCCTTGGGCCGCGGCTTGCGCCTAGGGTCGCCAATGAACGATGCACAGCCCGGTTCTACAGTCGAAACCGTCGGCTCCGCACACGTTTCGACAGGCTTCGAAACGTCACGTGGCCCCTCTGGATGGGGCCCAAATTGAGTCCACCGGGATTGACCACCCGGGAGTAACTGCCGCTACGTCACCACTCGGCGGCATACACAAGGGGAGAAGAATCATGCGTTCACGTTCCTTCACATCCGCCATGCTCGCGGTCCTGGCCACGGCGGGGCTCCTGGCCACCGGTTCTCAGGCGGTGGCGGCACCGCAGGCGCCGCGTACGCCCGCATCGGCCTCCACCTACAACCTGACAACCGTCATCGACCAGTGGACCCACTGGACCCCTGACCCGTACACCTCATCGCACGCGGGCACTCTGTACGCCGGCACCAGCTACTTCTACTGCTGGGTCCACGGCGCCTGGTACTCCAACAACGGCCACTCGGACGACATCTGGCTCCTGACCGACGACGACACCGGCAATAGGGGTGTGTACGTCAGCGACGTAAACCTCGACTCCTGGGGCTGGCACCATGACCAGCAGGTCCTGTCGGAGTGCTAGGCAGTCCCGGCCAAGGACCAGGACGTCTGGTCGGCGCGTTGCGCTGGCCGAGTACCCAACGGCCCTGACCGCCGAACGCCCGGCTGGTAACTCCCAGCCGGGCGTTCGGCATTGAGTGCCTGTGTCTGAGCCTCGGGCCGAAAGCCGGCATGAACCGCCGTGCTGACGTGGGAAGTTGACGACAGCGTGACGGCGCTGGATTCTGCGTGTTGGGTGGGCGGAGGGGGTACGCGTAATAGCCGCCACTTCATAGCAGAGCGTGACAATTGAATGCGGTGAGTGTGTGTACGCTCCGTGACCTGGACCTGGACCTGCTACCGGGATCGCCGCTGTTTAGGGTGGCCGCCGCCAGGTCACCAGCGACCCCGTGCCGCGGCGGACGGGCCGCAACAGGCGCTGCCCCTCGTCGGCATCGATCTCACGGACGCGAACTCGTTCTGCCACCCGGACAGCCTGGCGACACCGCGCTGTCCAGACCGGCATCCGAACGGCGCGTCACGTCACCACGGGGCAAAAGGGCCAAAGGTTTTCTGATGCGGTATTGGTCCTCGTGAGGCGGAACTGGTAAACGGGGGGCCGACCCGGCGCAGGGATGCCTCGGTCTCGTGGAAGACGGCGGTCAGGCGGGGCCGTGTCCTGATCGGAGCAGGATCCGTTGAGGCGGGCCTTTCAGGCTGCGTGGGGGCGCAGGCGTGCGGCACTGCGTCCCAGTCGGATAGCTCCGGCCAGTGGGATCACCATGGCGATCAGGAGTATGCCGATGAGTTCCTCGGGACCGAGGCCGCCGGCGAGAACGAACAGTGCGGCAGCCGCGGGGATCACCAGTAGAGGTGAGAAGGCGCAGAGGATGCCCAGGCGCTTGTCCCGCCTGGTCCATGCTGGAGAGCGCCAGATCCGCACGGCGGCAAGGACGGCCACTACGAGGCCGACGCCGAGGACCTCGAAGAACGGAGCAGCCAAAACCATCATGCCCAGGGTCAGAGTGGTACGCGCGCTGCTCTGCGGCTGCAGCGGGTCGACGCCGGGTTCTTCGGCGATCGCGGCGGCGGCAATCTCCCGGGGGGTGCCGAGCTGGTCCAGAGCCTGCTGGACTGCCGCGTCATCGGCACCCTGCGGCAGCACAGACTCGATGTGCTCGCGCAGGTCCGCCAACAGGTCACGGCGCCGGTCGTCGGACAGCACTGCTGCCTGCGTGTCGACCGAGGCCAGGTAAGCGCGGACCAGCGGGTGGGTCAGGGTGTCGCTCATGATTCAGCTCCAGAAACGAGGAAACGGTCAACAGCATCACGGAAACTGGGCCAGTGCCCGGAGAACTCCTCCAGGGCCTGCCGGCCCTGGTCGGTGAGTTCGTAATACCTGCGGGACGGACCGCTGGCCGACTCCACCAGGAACGTGTCCGCCAGGCCACTTCTGCGCAGACGAGACAGCAGCGGATACAACGTCCCCTGGCTGGTCGCCATGACCGGCGTATCCGCAAGAGCCTCCAGCAGCTCCACCCCATAGCGTGGCCTGTCACACAGCAACGCCAGGACGCAGTACTCCAGCACGCCCTTGCGCAGCTGGCTCACACCGCGGGCCTCCACGTGATTCCTTGCTTTGCCAGCTACCATGCAATGCATACTACGTGGGCGTGTCAACCCCGGGCCAGAACTGGCGACCTCGCGTAATCCGGCTTCGGTCGGGCTGCCGGGCGCTGAGTGGCTGCTGGAACGTCTGGAAAACGCCGATTTGGTACGGCGCATACGCCGGGCGACGATGTCCGGGCTGCGCCACCGTTCACGGCTGGTGGTGCAAGCAGTCGCGGCCGCGCACCGCCAGCGAGTCCTATGAACCTGTGTGACCTGAAGATCGTGATCCGGCTGCGTGAGCAGCATGCTGCCGCCCATGAGCTGTTGCGGCAGGGAATGTCGAAAGGCGGCGATCGGCCGGAAGCTCGGGCTGCACCTGGCCACCGTCCGCAAGCTGGTCAACGCCCGCTCCGCCGCTTACTGGAACGAGGGCGTCAGGTACGCCGTCCAGCTCTACCGCGGGATCAGGCAACTCGGCTATCCCGGCGGCGAGTTGGCCGTTCAGGGGCATCTGCGGAGCTACCGGACGCGGACACGCACCCGACGAGGGACCGAAGCCTCCTTCGGTCCGCGAGGTGACCTCCTGGATCATGACCCACCCCGAGCACTTGCGAGACGAGGACGCCGACAAGCTGCACCGACTGCGTGAGTGCGATCCCGAACTCGACCGGCTCACTCTGCACGTCAGGAGGTTCGCCGCGATAATGTCTCCTGCCCGCGCTCCGGTCCAATCCGGCCCGGCCGGTGTCTTCTCAGTGAGCGCCGGTTTCCGGCTCGGGCCGGGGGAGCTCGTCGAGGTCGAGGGTGAAGGTGCGGCCGTCGGCCAGGGGGACGGGGAGTTTGCCCGTGCCGTACGCGCGCTTGAGTGCGGTGCTGTAGCCGTTCGCGGTGGGCTGGGTGTGCAGGACGACTTCCCCGGCGTAGGGGTCCACGATCAGGTAAACCGGGATGCCGTAGCGCCCGTACTTGGCGGTGCAGTCGTCATAGTCCTTGCGCGCCGAGGAGGTCGAGACGACCTCGGAGATCAGCAGAACGTCTTCGAAGCTGTAGCGCTTGCCTTCCTTGCGAGCGTCCTCGCGCAGGATGGCGAGGTCCGGGGCGGAGTTCTCGTCGGCTGGGAAGTCGATGTAGACGTCGGAGGTGACCTTCGCGTGACGACCGAGGGCGAGAGTGTCGATCTGCATCGACATGATGGTGCTGGAACGCTCTTCGCTCTGCGGGGTCATGATCACCTTTCCGTCGGCCCCGAACAAGACCGTGTACCCCTTGGGGAACTCGGTGTGCATGATCGAGTCGACGCTCATGGAGGGCTCCTTTCCGTGTGCGGTCATGATACGGCGGACAGCGCCGCCCCACGGGTGGGCTTATGTGGTGTGCGAGTACATCGCAGTGAACCTTGCCCTTGATCGTGGACACCTGGAGAGTGGGATCTGAGGTTCCAGAGGAAGTAGCACCAGGTGGGAAGCGCGTACACGAAGCGGTACAGCGAGGAGTTCAAGCGGGACGCGATCGCGCTCGTCAACTCCTCGGGCAAGACGGTCACGGTGGTGGCCCGGAACTCGGCATCAGCTCCGAGTACCTGCGCGGCTGGTACCGCAAGGCGGAGCAGGGCGAGCGCACTCCCGGGACGCGGGGCTGTCACCGGTGCTGTGCGGTGCGCAGTTCGTCGGTGAACTGGGCGAGGACGTCCTCGGCCGTGGGGACGGGGCCGAACAGCTGCTCCTGGCGGCGGGAGTCGGCGACGTAGCGTCCGGTGTCGAACCAGCCGAACATTGCGGCCATGTCCTTGACCACCGGATTGAAGCGGCCGACGACGGCTCCTGCGGCGCGGACGACGGAAGTCTGCGCGAGCCGTGCAGCCGAATAGAGTGTCACCGAGCTCCTCTGTTTCTGCTTTGCGGCGTCAGCCACCGAAGACCGTATTGATGGAAATTCGCAAATGGTTCACGCTGCGTCTGCGCCCAGCCGGCAGGAGGGATGCGTCGCTAACTGGGGAAAGGCAGACGACCGCTTTCTCGGCAGGCGAATTCGTCGACTGCTTGACGGTTAAGAGCGGTACTGCCGAATAGCTTCGAATTAACTCTCGGATGGGCGGCGGACTTACGCTCGCAGCCGCTATCCGGTGTGTCAACGGTGTGTAACGCGAGGGAAGTCGCTCACCGCGACGCAAACCACGAGGTCGTATGCGCTCACGGATGCCATGCAGGGGCAACGCTGTGACATGGATCACTATTCCTTGCTCTGGTGCGGCTCCGACCTGCGCGTATGGTTCCGAAGGTGAGTGACGCCAGCGGAATTGAAATAGCCACCGATGTGCCACGACAGGTTCCGCTACGGCGCAACAGGGGCTTTCGAATGCTGTGGATCGGGCAGTTGCTGTCCGATACCGGCACACAGATCAGTGGGATCGCCTACCCGCTGCTCATCCTGGCCCTGACCCATTCGGCGGTGCTCGCCGGGGTCGTCGGCACGGTGCGGGCCATTACCGTGCTGTGCGTGCAACTGCCCGCTGGGGCGCTTTCGGACCGGTTCGACCGGCGACTGACGATGATCGTCTGCGACATCACGCGAGCGGTGCTGCTGGCTCTGCTCGGCATTCTGATCGCACTGGGTGCCGCGTCCTGGCAGGTGGTCCTCGCCGTGAGCCTGATCGAGGGAGCTGCCGGTGCCGTCTTCGATCCGTCCGCCGCCGCCGCGCTGCCGGGAATCGTGCCGGATGAGCAGCTGGAGCAGGCGTGGGCCGCCAGCGAAGGCCGGACCTACGGTGCCAGCCTGGCCGGCCCGGCGCTCGGCGGAGTGCTGTTCGGAGTAGGCCGTGCCGTCCCCTTTCTGGCCGACGCGATCTCCTTCGCGGTGTCGTTCGGCACGGTGAGCCGGATCCGCGGGCGGTTCCGGCCGGAGAAGGCGGCCGTGCGCAAGTCGTTGTGGCGTGAGGTGACCGATGGCCTGCAACTGGTCTGGCAGGTACCGATTCTGCGCGCGGCGGTGATCCAGACGCCCCTGGTGAACTTCGCCTTCAGCGGCGTGATCTTCAGCATCACCCTCGCGATGCAACAGCACGGGACATCCACTGCGGTGATCGGTCTCGTGCAGGCAGGCATCGCGGCCGGCGGGCTGCTCGGCGCCGTGGTCGCTCCCCGACTGCAGGGGCGCGTGCGCCTGGCAACCCTGACCACCACGATCACCCTGGCCGCCGCCCTGCTGTTCGGTGCTGCGGCCTTGTTCATCCCGTCACCGCTGGTGGCGGCGCCGGTCGCGCTGGCACTGCTGCTCGCGCCGGCCGCGAACGGGGCGCTCGTCGCCGTGGTGCTCCGCAGCGCGCCCGAGGACATGCGCGGCCGAGTCATCAGCACGGTGATGATGGCGGCCACCGCACTGGCGACACTGGCGCCACTGATCGCGGGCCTGATCGTCCAGCACGCTTCCGGCGCCTGGGCGGTGGGCGCCTTCGCCGCCGCGACAGCCGTCGCGGCCGTGCTGTGCCTGGTGCTGCCAGGTTTTCGGCACGCGGAGTCCCCAACGGCCGCAGCGGGCTGAGCCGCCGTACGAGCAGGCCGCGCCGGACGCGACGCGGCCCTCTCCGCGGACGAGGAAGCATGGTGCCGCGCGGGCCCCCGCGCCAGCCTCCACCTCAGCGCGAGTCGAGCAAACCCGCCCGCCTCCCGGATCGGCTCCGGTCGGCCTACTCCACCAAACGCGGCGTCGCCCGCATCCTCGACCCTGACTGCTCCCTACTCCACTTGCCTTTCGCTATCGCCGCTGACCAGCGGCGATAGCGAAAGGCGTGGTCTCGCCTGGAAGTCCTTCGGGGGTTGATGATTCGGTCTTGCTGGGCTTGGCCTGGTGGACGCCCAGCCGCCCCCCCCGTCCGTCAGCCGGGCGAGGGTGTGGTCTACGCGGGGGCGAGTCTTATGGCGCGGGCGATGGCGTTTCCCTTGGATGGCCGCCGTTCGCGATGATCGTGATTCCACTGGCTGTGACCGTCGCATCGGGCGGCTTCCAGCCTCGCGGCCGTTGCCCTCGGCGGCGTTGTGCGAGGCCGTGAACGGTTCCCCTCAGCGCATGAAGGAGAGGGCGTTCTCGATCCCCTGCGCCAGGACCTCGTCTGAGAACTTCTGATCGGAGAGGGCTCGGGAGAGCTGCAACGTGCCCACCATCATGGTGAAGAGCCCGATGGCCTTGCCCCGGGCGGACTGCGGATTCGCAGGCGTCAGGCGGGCGGCGATCTCTTCCACGATGTCTCGTGCGCCGTCGGTGTAAGCCTGCTGCGTCTCGTCCCCGCAGCGGCTGATCTCGTCGAGCAGCGCGGCGGAGGGGCATCCGTCGCCGGGGTGGTCCCGGTGCTCAGGCGACAGGTAGTCGCGAACCAGGTCTTCGAGACCCTGGCGGCCGGGCCGCAGAGTGCCGTACTTCGCGACCTGTGTGCGCAGTTGGTCGGTCACGACGTTGGCGACGAGGTCGTCCTTGGATGCGAAGTGCGCGTAGAAGGCTCCGTTGGTGAGCCCGGCATCCGACATCAGAGTGGAGACGCCCGAGCCGTCGATGCCGTCCTGCTTGAATCGGTGTCCGGCCGTCTCGATGATCCGTTGCCGTGTCGCCTGCTTGTGCTCTTTGGCGTAGCGCACCACGAGCATCCTCCGTTCGTTCCGTAGGGCCGATGCCTCGCGGTCAAGCCTAATCAATAACCTGATGTACGTAATATTACGATCGGAAGGCAATGTGGGTGCCGGTTCTCCGGACGGGACCCTTGGGGCCGAGTTGGTGTGCTTCGCGCCACTGGCTCAGTGGGACGGCCTTCAGGATGCCGGGCGAGATCAACTTCCGAAAACGGTCACTGGGGGCACGTCCGGCAGGCCAATGTGGCGGTGAAAGTCGTCGTAGCGTCGGACTCCTTGGTCGCGTCACGCGGGATCAGGAGCGTCCATTTCCAGACACGGGCACGGTGCGGGCCATCGGCGCCGTTGTCGGCAAGGGCTGTCAAACCGCCCTGGCTCAGGCGCAGTCGGCGGCCCGGGCGGACCTCCTTCTTGCCCATGGTTTTCAGCAACCGCATGCTCTCTTCGGTGTGTCTTTCTCTCGATGGTCCGAGGGAAATGCCTACGGGCGCGGTGGTGACGGCCCGCTACTCCTCGGGTCGGCACCACCGTTCGGCGTAGGCCTGTTCCAGGCACGCGAGGGCGATGATTTCGCCCGGACGCGCGGTCCTTCGTCAGGCGGCGTGGGTGGGGTAGTCGGTGTAGCCGGCCGCGCCGCCGCCGTAGAAGGTGGCGGGGTCGGGGGTGTTCAGGGGGGCGCCGGAGCGTACGCGCTCGACGAGGTCGGGGTTGGCGAGTGCCATGGTGCCGACGGTGACCACATCGGCCAGGCCGTCTTCGATGTCCTTGGCGCGGGTGGCGATGTCGGTGCCGGCCCGGTTGAGGACGAGGGTGGTCGGCCACAGCTTGCGGAGGGTGTGCAGGAGTTCCTCGTCGCCGCCGTGGCCGATGTGCAGGTAGGCGAGGTTGAGGGGGGCGAGGGCGCGCAGGAGATGCGGATAGAGCTTGTGGGGGTCGCTCTCCGCGAGGTCGTTGATCTGGAAGGGGTTGCCGGGAGAGATCCGGATGCCGGTGCGGCCGGCGCCGATCTCGTCGGCCACGGCCGTGGCGACCTCCACCGCGAAACGGATGCGGTTGTCGAGGGAGCCCCCGTACTGGTCGGTGCGCTGGTTGGTGCTGGGGAAGAGGAACTGGTTGACCAGGTAGCCGTTGGCCCCGTGGATTTCGACGCCGTCGGCGCCGGCCGCGATGGCAGCCGCGGCGGCGCGCCGGAAGTCGTCGACCGTCGCGGCGACCTCCTCGGTGGACAGCTCGCGCGGCACCGGCATTTCCTGGAGCCCGGTGGCGGTGAACGTCTGGCCGGCCGGCTTGATCGCGGAGGGTGCCACCGGCTGCCGGTGGTGGGGGGTGTTGTCCGGGTGGGAGATGCGCCCGACGTGCATGAGCTGGATGACGATGCGTCCGTCGGCCTTGTGTACGGCGTCGGTGACCTTGCGCCAGCCTGCGATGTGTTCCTCGGTGTAGATGCCCGGGGTCACCGGGTAGCCCTGGCCGTCGGCGGAGGGCTGGGTGCCCTCGGTGATGATGAGCGCGTGCGAGGCGCGCTGGGCGTAGTACTCGGCGTTGAGCTCGGTCGGCACGCCGTCGGGGGTGGCCCGGCTTCGGGTCAGGGGGGCCATGGCGAGCCGGTGCGGCAGGGAGATCTCTCCTGCGACGGTCGAGTTCCACAGGGCGTTGAGCATGGGTGATTCCTCAGATGGTGAGTGGTCGATCGCTGAGAGCGGGGGCCGGCAGTAGGCGTGATCAGCCGAGCGGGAGGACCGGGCCGTCCTGCTTGGGGCCCGATGGGGGATCCGTCATGACCCCTGCCGGCCGAGCTGTGTCGGCGCGATCTATGGAATTATAATCGTAATACTATGTGGGTGTGGGGGCGGTTGCAAGCGGGAGTCGGCAGTCTGCGGGGCCTCCGAGTTGGTGTGCCGCACGGCACGGTCCGGAAGCTCGCCCGTCGTCGACCGGGCTGTGGGTCAGCCGTTCACGCGGTTTGGCCAGGGCGTCGGAGAGCAGGGCGCAGGGCCTCGATGACGCCGGGGTCGTCCACTGTGGAGGGGATGGGTTCGTCGTGCCCGTCGGCGATGCCGCGCATCGTCTTGCGGAGGATCTTTCCCGAGCGGGTCTTGGGCAGGGCGGCCACGACCGTGACGTCCTTGAGTGAGGCGACGGCGCCGATGCGCTCGCGTACGAGCTGGACGAGTTCGGCCTCGACCTCGCCCGGTTCGCGGTCTACGCCGGCCTTCAGGACGACGAAGCCGCGCGGTACCTGTCCCTTGAGGGCGTCGGCGACGCCGATGACGGCGCATTCGGCGACGTCGGGGTGGGCGGCCAGGGCCTCTTCCATGCTGCCGGTGGACAGCCTGTGCCCGGCGACGTTGATGACGTCGTCGGTGCGGCCCATGACGAAGACGTAGCCGTCGTCGTCGATGTGACCGCTGTCGCCGGTGAGGTAGTAGCCGTCGTAGGCGGAGAGGTAGGAGGCGACGTACCGGTCGTCGTCCTTCCAGAGCGTGGGCAGCGCGCCGGGCGGCAGCGGGAGCCGCACGACGATCGCGCCGTCGACGCCCGCGGGCACCAGCTCGCCCGAAGCGTCGAGGACCCGGACGTCCCAGCCCGGCAGCGGGTGGGTGGGGGACCCGGGCTTGAGGGGGGCGGCTTCGATGCCCACGGGGTTGGCGACGATGGGCCAGCCGGTCTCGGTCTGCCACCAGTGGTCGATCACCGGGACGCCCAGCAGATCGTTCGCCCAGTGGTAGGTCTCGGGGTCGAGGCGCTCACCGGCCAGGAAGAGATAGCGCAGGTGGGAGAGGTCGTAGCCAGCGGTGAGCGTGCCCTTCGGGTCCTCCTTCCGGATCGCCCGGAAGGCGGTGGGTGCCGTGAACATGGTCTTGACCCCGTACTCGGCGGCAACGCGCCAGAACTGGCCCGCGTCCGGGGTACCCACCGGCTTGCCCTCGTACAGCACCGTCGTGGCACCGACCAGCAATGGCGCGTAGACGATGTACGAGTGCCCGACGACCCAGCCGACATCGGAGCCGGTGAACATCGTCTCGCCCGGGCCCACGTCGTACACGGCACTCATCGACCAGTGCAGGGCGACCGCGTAGCCGCCGCAGTCACGCACGACTCCCTTGGGCTTTCCGGTGGTTCCGGAGGTGTAGAGGATGTAGAGGGGGTCGGTTGCGGGGACGGGAACACAGTCGGCCGGCGGCGCGGCAGCCACCAGGTCGGCCCAGTCGAGATCGTGAGGCCCCAACTCTGCTGTCTCCTGCGGGCGTTGCAGGATCACGTTCTTCTCCGGCTTGTGGACCGCGAGTTCGGTCGCCTGGTCGAGCAGGGGCTTGTACGCGATGACGCGCTTGCCCTCGATGCCGCAGGAGGCGGAGACGACCACCTTGGGGGCCGCGTCGTCGATGCGGAGGGCGAGTTCGCGCGGGGCGAACCCGCCGAAGACGACCGAGTGGACCGCGCCGATACGTGCGCAGGCCAGCATCGCGACAACGGCCTCGGGGACCATCGGCATGTAGACGACCACGCGATCGCCGTGCCCCACCCCGAGTTGCACGAGTGCTCCGGCGAAGGCCGCCACCTCGTCCCTCAACTGCGTGTAGGTGTAGGTGCGCCGGGTGTCGGTCACGGGTGAGTCGTAGATGAGTGCAGCCTGTTCGCCGCGGCCGGCTTCGACGTGCCGGTCGACCGCGTTGAAACAGACGTTGAGCCGACCGTCGGGAAACCAGCGGTAGAAGGGGGCACCCGAGGAGTCCAGGGCGCGTCGTGGGGCGACATCCCAGTCGATGCCCTCCGCCGCCTTCAACCAGAAGTTCTCCGGGTCTTCGGTGCTGGCGCGGAAGACGTCCTCGTACGTTCCCATCGCGCACTCCTTTGTGGCATCGAGGGACGGTGGTGGGGGCTGCTTGCGGAAGGGTGTCGGACACAAGTACCGCATGCCAGCCGGCATGGTCGAGCAGGATGCCGACGACCGGCGGACCGGTCACCGGCATCGCGGTGGTGCGGCGGTCCGGCCGAAAGGCCGCTCCGCCCGGTGTGGCTTCAGCTCACGCGCCGAGGTGCTTGCGGAGCCACTGACCCATCTGCTGGATCGCCTCGTCCACCTCGGGTACGCGCCCCGCGCCCAGGACGAACGAGTGCTGTCCCTCGGGCAGCGGGTGGACCTCGGAGGTGACCTTGAAGTCCTTGAGTCGACGGCCCAGTTGGGCGCCGTCGTCGGCGAGGGTCTCGTACTCGCCGTAGTGGACGGTCGTGGGCGGCAGGCCGGTCAGATCGGCGTTCACGAGGCTGATCCTCGGATCGGCGAAGTCCACTCCGGGCTCCTGGAGCCAGGCTCCACGGAAGAGCTCAAGAGTGTTCCTGCTGAGCATCTTGTCGTTGTCTTCGTTCTCGTCCACCGACGCGTTCTGGATGGTGAGGTCGGTCCACGGTGAGACGCTGACGATCGCGCCCGGGGTTGCCTCCCCCTTCGCGAGCAGGCGCAGCGGGAGCATCACCGCGAGAGTGCCGCCGATCGAGTGGCCCGTGCTGCCGATGTTCCGCGGCTCGTAGCCCTGTGAGAGCAGCCAGCGGTAGGCGGTCTCGGCGTCGTCGAGCTGCGCGGGGTAGGGGTGTTCGGGTGCCAGGCGGAAGTCCACGACGAGGGAGCGGGCTCCGGCGGCCTTGGCGATGTGGCCGGCGGCCTTGCGGTCCGAGTGCATGGAGGCGGTGACGGATCCGCCGAAGTGGAAGTGGAGCAGCGCCTTGTCGGGGTCGGCGCCCTCGGGGATGGCCCACAGGGCGGGGACGCCGCCCGCGTCCACCTCGGCGTACGTGACGCCTTCCGGCTCGGTCGACGCCTTGTGGTTCGAGTCGACGATGTCGCGGATGACGGCCAGGTCGAGGCCGGGTGTCGACGACTTCGCGCTCACGCTCGCGAGGAACTCCGCGAACTCGTGTGCCTCTTGGCTTACTCCCATGGTGCTGCCCTACTTTCTTGTCGTGGTTCGGACTGGTCATTCGTAAGATCAGCGGGACCCAGGGGCTCTGGGCATGGCAGATGGTGGTGAGACCGCTTGATGGCTCAAGGAGCTTGGCCACCCGGAGCCCCGCGACGACTCGACCGCCAATTGGGAGATGCGACTCGATCGCTCCTTGTCGGGCGGGTGCCGTGCCGCGTTCCCCCGCGGCGGGCGGGTCGAGGTACTGGTCATGACGCTAGTTGCTGAGTATAAGAAAGTAAACTCAGTAGATCGGAGTCACCTGATGGATGCGCGGAGCCCATGACGGGGCATCGGGCATGGATCCTTCAGGGCGCCTGCCGGGCGGGTCGCGACCTGTGGGCGGACCGCCCGGGGCCGGTGGGGCGAGTGCGTGCGACGCGCCTGTGGGCTGCGTCCGCGCCGGCGATCCGGGGATTCTGCCGCCGCGTCCAGGCTTGGCTTCGGGGCAGTCGTGTGGCGGTGGGTGCGGGCGCGACAGCCGGGCGCCACTGCGCCCGGCCTGCGTCACGCGGGCTTGCCCGCCTCGGCCGGCCGTACCGGTAGGCCTTCGGCTTGCCGGGCAACTGGTCAGGCCGACGGGATTAGCGGCGATCCGACCCCCGGACTGTCCTGTGTCTGCGACCGTGGAGGCGCAAATGACTTCATGGATGAGAAGGCGCGCTTGTCGCAGTCCTGGGACCCGTTGGGCTGGGCCGTCATTGCACACCAGGCATCAGCGACTGCACGAGTGCTACTCCTCGAGGAACTGAATGGCGTGCTTCAGGAAGCGCTCGGGGTTCTGGAACTGTGCTCCATGCCCGGCATCGGGATAGATCAGCAGTTGCGCGTTGGGGATGTTCTGGGCGAGGTGCCAGGAGTTGATCGAGGCGATCATCACGTCGTTCTCGCCGTTGAGGACCAGCGTCGGCTGGGTGATCGCGTTCAGGTGGGCGTAGGGGTTCTCGCCCGGCAGCGGTTCCGCGTAGGCCATGGTCGCTTCGAACTGCGCCTGCGCGACTGCGGGCGAGCTCGGCGGGTCCTGGTCGGCCCGCTGGTGGCGGCGCTCCCAGAAGGCCTTGCCCGCTTGCTTCGCGGCTTCCGAGCGGCCGAAGAACAGGAAGAGGAAGTCCTCCAGGGTGGGGACTGGGTTCAGGGCGTACTGAGGCACCTGGGGGTCACTTGTCGGGTCCCCGCCTCGGAGGCCGGTGCCGAGCAGGAGGAGCTTGCGTACCAGCTGGGGGTGGCGCAGCGTGACCTCCTGCGCCTGGAAACCGCCGAGCGAGAAGCCGAGCAGGTCGACCTGCTCCAGCCCCAGCGCACGGATGACCGCGGCGATGTCGTCGGCCATGTCCTCGATCCGGTTACGAGGCGTGCCCGATGACGAGGCGACGCCGCGGCCGTTGAACAGGATGACCTCCCGGCCTTCGGCCAGGCCGTCGGTGAGCAGCGGGTCCCAGTTGTCCATCCCTCCGCGGAAGTGCTGGACCAGGAAGATCGGGACGCCCGAGGGCTTGCCCCAGCGCCGGTAGGCGAACCGGTCGCCGTCGACCTCGATGTACTGAGTCGGTGCGGTCACATGCGTGTCACTCATGGTCTGAGCCTTTCTGGAGGGGGTGAGTAATACGATGACGATCGTAATCTAAAAAGTCAAGCTCTTTGATGTCGATCGACATCTATGTACGCTGGACCGTCGAGCGTCGACCGAGGAAGGGATGGCTGGACATGCGGGTCACCAAGGCACAGGCAGAGCAGAACCGTGCCCACATCGTCGCGACAGCCTCCAGGCTGTTCCGGGAGCGCGGCTATGACGGTGTCGGCGTAGCAGAACTGATGGCAGCCGCCGGGTTCACCCATGGCGGGTTCTACAAGCACTTCCGCTCCAAGGCCGACCTGATGGCCGAGGCGTCCGCGAGCGGGCTCTCACAGACCGCGGCGCGGGCGGAAGGCCGGGACCCCGCCGAGTTTGTCGAGCTCTACGTCTCCCGGGAGCATCGCGACGGGCGCGGTGACGGCTGCACCATCGCGGCCCTCAGCGGCGACGCCGCACGCCAGCCGGCGGACATCAAAACAGAGTTCGCAGCCGGGATCGAGAAACTGCTGACGGCCCTCCAGGCTCAGAGTGATACGCCGGGGGATGCGGACCCGCGCGCGACCCGCACCATGGTGATCGACATGCTCGCCCACTCGGTCGGCGCGGTCATGCTGTCGCGCGCATGCCCGGAAGGTTCTCCGCTGGCAGACGAAATCCTCGATGTCTGCCGCGAGGAGATTCTCGCGTCACTGACACTCGGCAACGTCGACGGGTCGGAGGCGGGGGGCCCGGAAGCCTGACCGCAGCCGAGTGGTCCTGCCGAGTTGCGCGGCGCGGATCACGGTGACGTACTCGCTGTTCCGGCGCTGAGGATGATGACGTCGTAGTGCGTGCTCATGACGTGCACCCTTTCCTGGGTGCTCGATGGTTGGCTCGTGGGGCGAGTGGTCATGCGGCGCGGTGGTGCGACGCCAGGGTGGCGTGGATCTGGTCGCGGATGTCGGCGAGCACGGCTTCGGCGCTGCGGTGCACGTACATGGTGGCGGTGGTGCTGATGTGGATGATCGCGGTGATCACCCGCGCCAGTGTTGCCGCGTCGGCGGCGCCGATGTGCTCGTCGCGGGTGAGCAGGCCGGTGACGCCGTCCTCAAGGCGGCCGGCAAGGGCCAGACCCGCTTGCCGGTAGGGCTCGGCCGGGTCGCCGAAGACGAGTTCGTGCAGGTATGTGCGGCCGTTCTCGAGCTGCTCCCTCACGCACTCCACCACGGGACGGATGAGAGCCGCGACTCGCTCCAGCGCGCCCTGTCCGACGGCGGCGTTCGCGGCGGCGAGGCCGGAATCGAGGGCGGCGGCGAACTTCTCGTTCTGCACCATGATCAGCAACTCGGCCTTCGTGGACGCGTACAGATAGAGCGTCCCGATCGCGACATCGGCCCGGCGGGCGATCTGCTGCGTCGTGACCCCGTTGACGCCGTGTTCGGCGAACAGCTCGCGGGCTGCGGTCATGATGCGCTCGCGCTTGGCCTGTTTGGCCAGCTCGCGGCGCCCGATCGGCATGTGGCCGCTTCCCATGGGACCTCCCTTGACAATAATTCTGAGTACATTCATAGTTGAGTGTACTCGGGTCGATCGGGCGGGGCGAGACCCGGATGCCGCACCGGGTTGGCTGATCTAATCGCAAACATGGATAAATGAGACAAATTCTAGGAGTGGCGCCCCATGAGAGCGTTCGTCGTCACCAAGTACAAGGAGCCGCTGCAGGAGGCGGACGTCCCCGAACCCACCGTGGGGGAGCACGACGTGCTGGTGCGGGTGGAGGCCGCCGGGCTGAACCCGCTGGACGAGAAGATCCGCGCCGGTGAGTTCAAGCAGATCCTGCCCTACAAGCTGCCGCTGATCCTGGGCAACGATGTCGCGGGCACCGTCATCCGCGTCGGGACGGCGGTTCGCGGCTTCCAGCCCGGAGACGAGGTCTACGCCCGGCCCGACCAGGACCGCATCGGCACGTTCGCCGAGCGCATCGCCGTCGCGGAAGGCGACCTGGCGCTCAAGCCCGCCTCGATCAGCATGAATGAGGCCGGCTCGCTGCCGCTGGTGGCGCTCACGGCGTGGCAGGCGCTGGTGGAGCGCGGGAGGGTGCGGCCCGGGCAGAAGGTTCTCATCCACGCCGGCGCCGGCGGGGTCGGTTCGATCGCGATCCAGCTCGCCGCGCACCTCGGGGCGCACGTCGCCACGACCGCCAGCGCTTCCAACGCGGACTTCGTGCGCGCGCTCGGCGCGGACACGGTGATCGATTACCGCACCCAGGACTTCGAGCAGCTCCTGACCGGCTACGACCTCGTGCTGGACAGCCTCGGTGGGGAGACTCTCGAGAAGTCCCTGCGCGTGCTCAAGCCCGGCGGCAAAGCCATCGGGATCGCCGGCCCGCCGGAGCCCGCGTTCGCCCGCGAGGCCGGCCTGAACCCGCTGCTGCGCCTGGCGGTCGCCGTCCTGAGCCGCAAGATCCGCAGGCAGGCGAAGAAGCTCGGCGTGACGTACGAGTTCCTGCTCATGCGCGCCAACGGCGACCAGCTCCGCCAGATCACCACCCTCATCGACGAAGGCGTGGTGCGCCCGGTCGTGGGCAAGGTGGTCCGCTTCGACCAGACCCCGCAGGCGCTGCAGTCCCTGTCCCAGGGCGGCATCCGCGGCAAGGCCGTCATCGCCAACAGCTGACCCAGCTCACCCCGCCGCAACCGCGACGGGCGACACAAAACACACAGCGACACAGAACAGATCAGGAGAATCCGTCATGAGCAGCACCGACACCCCGAACGAAGCCGTCATCACCTCCTACGCGAAGGCCCCGGCCCGAACCGTCAGCGCCGGCGGCGTCAGCTACGCCTACCGGGAGCTGGGACCGAAGGGCGGCATCCCCGTCGTCTTCTTCGTCCACCTCGCCGCGACCCTGGACAACTGGGACCCCCGCATCATCGATCCCATCGCGAAGGGCCGTCACGTCATCGCCTTCGACAACCGCGGTGTCGGGGCATCCACCGGCCAGGTGCCGGACAGTGTCGAGGCGATGGCCGACGACGCCTACACCTTCATCACGGCGCTCGGGTACGACAAGATCGACGTCTTCTCCTTCTCCCTCGGCGGCATGGTCGCCCAGGCCCTGGTGGTCAAGCACCCCGAGCTCGTCCGCAAGCTCGTCCTCACCGGCACCGGCCCCAAGGGCGGCAAGGACATGGACAAGGTCGCCAGAGTCACCTACTACGACATCCTGCGCGCCACGTTGACCCGCTCGGACCCCAAGGAGTTCCTGTTCTTCAACCGCAACGCCACCGGCAAGCCCGCCGCACGCGCGTTCGTCAACCGGCTCAAGGAGCGCACCGTCGACCGCGACGCGGACATCAAGACCAAGGCGTTCCAGACACAGCTGAAGGCGATCAAGAAGTGGGGGCGCTCCGCCCCCGACGACCTGTCGTCGATCACGCAGCCCACCCTGATCGCCAACGGCGACAACGACCGCATGGTGCCGTCGGTCCTGTCGGAGGACCTGCACCAGCGCATCAAGGGCAGTGAGCTGATCATCTACCCCGACTCCGGACACGGCGGCATCTTCCAGTACCACGACCGGTTCGCCCCCGTGGCGGTCAAGTTCCTCGCCCCGTGACAACGCGTCGGGCCAGGAAGGGAAGGGCACCATCATGAGCACGTCACCGGCTGTCGCGCCCCTGGCAGTGAAGAAGCCTCTCACCTCCTCGATCCTGCTGTGGGTGCGGACCGACCAGCCCCGCCAGGCCGGCATGGACCACTGGAAGGGCCCGCACTCAGGGATCATCTCCGCCACCCCGGGCCTGGAGGAGTACCGACAGATCCACCTCGCCGAGCACAACCCCGGCCGGTGGCCGGCCACCGACGGGGTCCAGACCACGATCCCCGCGGAACGGAAGATCGACGGCGTCGCGGAAGTCACCTTCCAGTCGGCGCTCGCACCCCTGAAAGGGCGCAAGCAGACGAAGCTGGCCTACGCCGACGAGATCAACGTGTTCCGCCGCACCCTGCTCTACACCGGCCCGCCGAACTCCTCCCGCTGGTACGACGTAGCAGGACCCGGACAGCCGGTCGGTGCCCGCACTCTCATCTACCTGCGCCGCAGGGACGGGGTCGGCGCCGGCGCCTTCCGGAAGTTCGTCAACGAGCAGCTCACCCCCGCGCTCGCCGCCACCGGAGTGCTGAGGGAACTGCGCACCCAGACGTTCCTGCCCTGGAGCGAAAAGCTCTGGGACACCCCGCACGTCGCCCACGACAACCCCCACGACCAGCGCTTCCACGCCTCGGTCAGCCTCGGGTTCGCCGACACCGCGGCACGGGACGCCTTCTTCACCGGCCACGCGATCGAGGACCTGTCCGACCGGCTGGCATCGCAGGTCTCCGCGATCCATGCCTACGACGTGACCGCCGCCCTCACCTACGTCAAGAACGGCGAGATCCTCCCGCACTACGAGGAGTGAGCGGCGCGCCGACGGGAAGCGGGACCGCCGGATCTGCTCGGCAGATCCACCGCCCCGGCTTCCCGGCCCTCCTCACGCACCCGTCGCCATCTGTTATCCACCACCCATCTGGAGCCAGCTATGAGCGAGCCCAGCACCATCCAGTACGAGCGCACCTCACCGCAGATCGCGAAGATCACCTTCGCCAACCCGCCCGTCAACCTCATCGTCGGCGAGACCGTCCTGCGCCTTATCGAGATCGTCACCGAACTGGCCACCGACCCGGACATCCAGGTCGTGGTGTTCGACAGCGCCACCCCCGACTTCTTCTACAACCACTTCGACCTGGCCGCCGCCGCCGACTTCCCCGCCTCCGAGGACCCGGACGCGGTGCCGGCCTGGACGAATCTGGTCCTGGAACTCTCCAAAGCGCCCTACATCACCATCGCGGTCATCCGGGGACGCACCCGCGGCGGCGGCAACGAGCTCGCCCTCGCCCTCGATCTGCGCTACGCCAGTCGTGAGAAGGCGATCTTCGGACAGCCCGAGGTCGGCAGCGGACTGCTGCCCGGCGGCGGCGGCAGCGAACGCCTGCCCCGGGCCATCGGACGCGACCGCGCCCTGGAAGCCATCCTCACCAGCGACGACTACGACGCCGACACCGCCGAGCGCTGGGGCTGGGTCACCCGCGCCCTCCCCGACAGCGAACTCGACGCCTTCGTCACCACCGTCGCCGCCCGGCTCGCCTCCTTCGACCGCACCTCACTCGCCTCGGCCAAAGCCCAGATCAACCGGGCATCCCTGCCCCCGGACGCGGACCTGGTCGCCGCGTACGGCGAGTTCAGCCACTCCCTCACCCTCCCCGGTTTCCTCACCCGCGCCGCCGGCACGCAGGCCGTCGTCGAACAGGCCGGCATCGACTTCGAGTACCGTCTCGGGCACTACATCGGCATCGCCAACCAGCAACGCTGACACCCGGCAGGAAGCGAGGACGGACGTGGCCGATGCCGCGTCCGTCCTCGTTTGCCGCGGGGCCCACCTGATTTCCGATGTCTTCGGCACTGTGGTAGACCGGCGCATCAGCATCGCGGGTGAATTCGAACGCGACGGCGCCCTCTCTGGCCACGGACCGATTGGCCAGGACTCACGACCCAGTGGCGCAGCCTGTACCCGCCGACACTGCTGCGAGTGGTGGCGGGGGAAGTGCCCCGGCGGTCGCTGGAGGAACTACACCGGATGATGCGCGGACGAGTGCGTGCCGAGCATGGCCTGACCAAGGCTTCACCGACACCGACCGGGCCGAACTCGCGGGGTGCCTGGCACCGCCTGAGCCCGTGGCCCGACAGCCGCGATGGTCTGTCACCACGGTGGCGCCCCGCTGCTGACCGGGCTGCTGCCGGATCGAGCGCCGATGTCATCCACCGCTCGACGGCCGCGACGGTGCACCTCTTCTCGACACCGGCCAGCCAAGAACGCCATGGATCACGCGGTTCCGACGTCAGGAGATCACATCGGGACCGAAGGACAGGCTCAGGCGCTCGTGCCGCGCAGGTCCGGGTAGAGCGCCTCGACCGGGCCGCTCAGGGCTGCCTTGACCCCCTGGGTCAACTCGTCGGCCAGGACCTCGTACTCGCCGGCCTCGACCGCGTCGTAGACCGTCGTCACCAGCTGCGCGGGCAGCATCTTGGGTCCGTCGGCGTGCGCGGCCATGTCGGTGTCGACGTAGCCCATGTGCACACCCGTCACGTGGACGCCCAGGGGTGCGAGCTCGAGGCGCAGCGAGTTGGTGGCCGACCACAGTGCGGCCTTGGACGCGCTGTAGGCGCCGCCGAAGGCGTACCAGCTGGCAACGGAGTGCACGTCGACGAGGACTGACCCCTGCTTGGCGGCGAGGATCGGTGCGAAGGCGCGGGCGAGGAGGACCGGTCCGAAGAAGTTCGTCTCCATGTTCGCCCGGATGTCCACCTCGGTGACGTCCAGCAGGCTTGCGCTCGGCGGGGTGGCGCCCGCGTTGTTGATGAGCACGGTGACATCCGCCGCGGCGGCGACGGCCGCGTCGATCGACGCGCGGTCGGTCACGTCAAGGGTCAGGGGGACGATGCGTTCGTCGCTCCAGGCGCGGGGGGTACGGGCGGTGGCGTAGACCTTGGCGGCGCCGCGGGCCAGGGCCTCGTGGACGAAGTGGGTGCCGATACCGCCATTGGCGCCGGTGACGAGGACGACTGCTCCATCGAGGGAGGGCATGGGTTCCTGCTTTCCGAGGGGGATGTGAAGTACGTGGCTGCGCACGGATGGAGCAACGGCACGTCGCCCCGCGATGGGAGAATGAACGGAGCCACATTCGAGCCCACATGGCATTGAGTACAATCATAACTGATTTCAGTCAGAATCTATTCCTGGAGGACGCGGCCATGCCTGTCGGACGGCGCGAGCGGAACAAGCAGGAGAAGTTCGACCGCATCGTCGCTGCCGCGACTGAGTTGTTCGCCGAGCACGGCGTCGATGAGGTCACGACCCAGCAGATCGCCGACAAGGCCGACATCGGCACCGGAACCCTGTTCCTTTATGCCAAGACCAAGGGCGAACTCCTCCTGCTGGTGCAGAACGCCAAGTACGCCGAAGCGCTTGAGCGGGGCCGGGCGGGCGCCGAGGGCGTCCCGGGCGTGCTGGACGCGGTGATGGCGATCGTCCGGCCGATCGTGGAGTGCAACCGCATCCAGATCGACAACGGACGTACCTACCTGCGAGAGATGGTCTTCGGCGACCCCGAGGAGCCCCGGCACGGCGCGGCACTCGCCATCGTCGCGCAGACCGAGGAGGCCATCGCCGCCGTGCTGCGCCGGGACGAGCGGGTCACGGAGGGCGACGCCGCGGCGCTGGCGCACATCGTGTCGGCCGTGATGTTCCTCAGCATGGCGGTGAGCGTGAACATCGGCTTGAGCATCGAGGAGATCCTGCAGGACATCCGCAGGCAGGTCGACGTCCTGCTGCCTTGAAGCACGGCCGCCTCGTTCCAGGCGATCATCAGGATCGTTTTCGGCTACGCCATGGCTCTGATCCTGACCACCGCGACCAGGCGGCGGCTGTGGTTCGATCGGCGGGATTCCTCCGCACCTGCATCTCGCCGGTGTTTACTCCAGAAGCAGTTCATCGGCCCGTTCGGCGACCTCTTGCCGTAGCGCGGCCCACAGGGCGCGCACGGCGGCGTGTGTCACCGCTTCCCGGCGGACGGCCAGGGTGATGGGGAGCCGGATGTCGATCTCGTCGGGGAGCAGTCGGCGCAGTTGCGTCCGCTGAGTCAGGAAGGCAGGCAGGACGCCGATGCCGGCTCCCTGCTGGGTGGCTTCGAGCTGGGCGAAGACGTTCGTCGAGGAGAACGCCGGGGTCATGCCGGGAAGGTGGCGTTCGATGTCGAGGTCGCCGACCTGCAGCATCGACTCGATGTAGAAGATGAGCGGGTGCTCGCGCAACTCGGCCAGCGACTTTGGCCGGCCGTACTTGGCCAGGTAGTCGTCGCAGGCGTAGAGACCCAGCGTGTAGTCGGTGAGGTGCTCGGTCACCAGGCGGCTGCCGGCGGGAACGCCGATGACTACGGCGAGATCGAAACCGGACGGGCGCAGGGCGAGCTGCCGTGTCGCGGTGATGAGTTCGACCTGGAGCTGGGGATGGTGGCGGCGCACTCGTACGAGGGCGGGTGTGGCGAAGGCGGTGCCGAAGCCGTCGGGCGCGCTGACGCGCACCGTGCCGTGCAGGGACAGCGAGTCCTGGCCCTCCACGGTGTCGACGACGCGGTCGATGGCCTCCTCGATCACGCGCGCGCTGTCCGAGATGGCTCTTCCGATCTCCGTCAGCGTCCATCCGTCCGGGCCGCGCTCGATGAGGCGCAGGCCGATGCTCTTCTCCAGTGCGGCGACACGGCGTGACACGGTGGTGTGGTCCACCCCGAGCGCGTCGGCGGCTGTCACCAGGCGTCCGGTACGGGAGACCGCGAGCAGGTAGCGCAGGTCGTCCGCGCGGAGGCGGCGCGGATCGATGGAGCGAGGCGAGCCGGCCGGCCGTGGAGCGGGGCTCTCGTCCGGGGAGTGGGGATGCACAGTCCCACCGTATCTGCGTTTCTGCACAGTGGGTGTGCGCCATTGGTGGTTGTTTGCACACGGTGCGCGGCCGCACAGTCGGGGCAGCGGGCGCGACACGCTCCGCTGTTCTTGCCGAAAGGGCCGCCATGGTTGCCAGCCTTTCCCTCCCGCGGATCCTGCGCGTCGGCGGCGGTGCCGTCGGCGAGCTGGGTGACGTCGTCGCAGGGTTGGGCCTGCGCCGCCCCTTGCTGGTGACGGACGCGTTCCTTGCCGGGACGGGTGTGGCGGAACGCTTGATGTCGACGCTGAGGGGTGCCGGGCTACAGCCGTGCCTGTTCGCCGGTACCGTCCCGGATCCGACGACCGACTCGCTCGAGGCGGGCCTGGCCGTGCTGCGGGAACACGGGGCGGACTCGGTGATCGGGTTCGGCGGTGGCAGCCCGATGGACACCGCCAAGGCCCTCGGTCTGCTGGGCGTCCAGGGCGGCCGGATGCGGGACTACAAGGCCCCGCACACCAGCCTCGGCCCGGCGCTTCCGGTGATCGCGGTCCCGACCACCGCGGGCAGCGGCTCGGAGGCCACCCAGTTCACCATCATCACCGACAGCGCGACGGACGAGAAGATGCTCTGCCCGGGGCCGGCGTTCCTGCCGGTCGCCGCCGTCGTCGACTTCGAACTGACCCTGTCGATGCCGCCCCGGCTGACCGCCGACACCGGAGTCGACGCGCTCACCCATGCCGTCGAGGCATACGTGAGCCGCAAGGCCAACCCCTTCTCCAACGGCCTGGCCCTGAACGCGATCCGCACCATCGGCCGCCACCTCCGCCGCGTCTACACCGACGGGTCGGACACCGAGGCGCGCGAGGCGATGATGCTCGCCGCGACCCAGGCCGGCATCGCGTTCTCCAACTCCAGCGTGGCGCTCGTGCACGGTATGAGCCGTCCGATCGGCGCTCACTTCCACGTCGCCCACGGTCTGTCGAACGCGATGCTCTTCCCCGCCGTGACCGCGTTCTCCGTGCCCGCCGCCGAGAGCCGATACGCCGACTGCGCCCGCGCACTCGGAGCCGCCAACGACGGCGACAGCGACACCCTGGCCGCCGACAAGCTCGTGGAGGCGCTCCGAGCCCTGTGCCAGGATCTTGAGGTGCCCACCCCTCAAGCCCACGGCATCGACAAGGACGAGTGGTTCCGACTGTCGCCCCTCATGGCAGAGCAGGCGCTCGAGTCCGGATCCCCAGCCAACAACCCCGTCGTACCCACCGTGGACGAGATCCAGGATCTCTACGCGCAGATCTACGCCTGACATCCGGCGAGTGAGGAACCGTGATGGCCACGACAGCCAGGTCCACGCGGAGTGCGAGATGACGAGCCATGACTGATACCGCTGAGGTCGAGGTTCTCATCGATGTACACCGAGGCGTGGGCCGGATCCTGCTGAACCGGCCCAAGGCGCTCAACGCCCTGACGACGAGCATGGTCGGCGCCATCGACGGCGCACTCGCCGCATGGGAGCACACCCGCCTGTCCGCCGTGGTGCTCGCCAGCACCAGCACGAAGGCGTTCTGCGCCGGCGGAGACATCCGCACGATCCGAGAGCACAGTGTCGCCGGGGATGCCGCGGCCAGTGAAGGGTTCTTCGCCTCCGAGTACCGGCTCAACGCCCGAATCGCCGAGTACCCCGTGCCGGTGGTGTCGCTCATCGACGGGCTGTGCATGGGCGGCGGCCTCGGTCTGTCCGTCCACGGCGGCTTCCGCGTCGTCACCGAGCGCGCGGTACTGGCGATGCCCGAGACCGGGATCGGATTCTTCCCGGACGTCGGAGCCAGCTACTTCCTGCCGAGGCTGCCCGGCGCCATCGGCATGTACCTGGGACTGACCGGGCACCGCCTCGACGCGGCTGATGCCCTGTACACGGGGCTGGCCACACACTTCGTCCCCAGCGATCGGCTCGCCGCGGTCGCGGACGCATTGGCCGACAGCCCTGGTGACCCGGTGGACGTCGTCCTGAACCGTCTTGCCTGCCCTTCCCCGGTGGCGGAGAGCAGGCTGGCGGACGTACGCGGTGACGTGGACTGGGCGTTCGGTGCGCCGACCCTCGGTGAGATCGAGAAGCGCCTGCACGACCTCGACACCCCCTGGGCCGCAGCAGCGCTGGCTGCCCTGGAGGCGGCCTCGCCGCAGAGCCTGGAGATCACTCACGCCTTGCTCGGGCGGGGCAGGCAGTCCACGTTGCGCGAATGCCTCGCCATCGAACTCGCTCTCGCCCGCACGACCATCCGCACGCCGGACTTCCTGGAGGGCGTCCGTGCGGCTCTGGTCGACAAGGACCGCAGTCCCCACTGGCAACGTGCGTCGCACGGCGGAGGGACGCTGCAGTCCTGAGTAATTCCGAGGGGTCGGGAGGGACGCGGAGCCGTCCATGGCGCCGGTGCGTGGTCGGTGCAAGCCTGTCAGGCCCTGTCCGTCATGAGCGGCGATTACCGCGAGCCGTAAGAGGGTTTCGCCTGGCGCGGTGAAATCTCGGTCTCTCCGCCTCGGCGGGCTCGCACAGGCGCGGTGGTTCGGAGTCGTGACCCAGCCTGACGCGCAACGGGTGCGAGGTATCGACCATGGCTTGGGGCGGCGTAGCGGCCCGGCCTGATCTCAGTCGCCGTCGGGCACCATCGAGACCACGACCTTGCCGGCCTTGGTGCGGCCCTGCTCGACGTACGCCATCGCCTCGAGCGACTGGTTGAACGGGAAGGTCCTGTCGACGACCGGGCGGAGCTTCCCACTGTCGTAGAGGGCGCTGAGCTTGCGCAGCTGGGAGCCGTCGGCCTGCATGAAGAAGAACTGGTAGTGCACGCCCAGCGCCTTGGCCTGCTTGCGGACCTTGCGGCTGAGCGTGTTCATCACCAGGCCCATGAACGAGGGGGCGCCGAGCTGCTTGGCGAACCCGGCGTCCGGCGGGCCGACGACACCGATGGCCAGACCGCCTGGCTTCAGCACCGTCAGGGACTTCTCGAGGTTCGCCCCACCCAGGGAGTCCAGCACCAGGTCGTAGCCGGACAGCACCTTCGAGAAGTCCTCCTTGGTGTAGTCGACGACGATGTCGGCGCCGAGGCTCCTGACCAGCTTCTCCGTGTCGGTACTCGCGGTCGTGGCGACGGTGGCACCGAGGTGCTTGGCGAGCTGGATGGCCGTGGAGCCGAGGCCACCGGCACCGGCGTGGATGAGCACCTTCTGCCCCGGCTTCACGTGGGCCCGGTCGACGAGGATCTGCCAGGCGGCCAGGGCCACCAGCGGCACCGCGGCCGCCTCTTCGAAGGTGAGTGAGGCCGGCTTGGGCGAGACGTCGTCCTGGTCGATCGCGATGAACTCCGCGAAGCCGCCGATCCGCAGGTCGCGCGGACGGGCGTAGACCTCGTCGCCGACCTTGAAGCCGCGCACGGCGGAACCGACCCGGGTCACGACGCCGGCCACGTCGTGGCCGAGCACGAACGGGGGCTTGTACTTCAGGAGTTGCTTGAACTCTCCGTTGCGGACCATCTTGTCCAGCGGGTTGATGCTGGCAGCGCTCACTCTGACCAGGACGTCGCGGTCCCCGACGGTGGGCTCGGGTACCTGTGCGGCGCGGGCGCCGTCCTTGCCGTACTTCGCGACAACGAATGCCTTCATGTCGGCCGCCTTTCTGGGAGGCCCCGCTTCGCGTGCGCGGCCGGATTGATGTGCCAGTTGTGACGCTACTGGCTGAGTATAGGAAAGTAAACTTAGATGAGGTTAGTATCACCCTATGGATGTATGGACCGAAGCTCTTCAGGACTCCGGCATGGACCTCCGTCTCGACCGGGACATGTCGAACTGCTCGATCGCGCGGACCCTCGAGGTCGTGGGGGAGAAGTGGACGATCCTGATCCTCCGCGAGGTCTGGTACGGCTCGTCCCGCTTCGGCGACTTCGAACGCGTCCTGGGCTGTCCTCGCAACCTGCTCGCGGCGCGACTCCGGATGCTGGTGGAGGAAGGGATCCTGGCCACCGAGACCTACAAGGAGCCGGGTGCGCGGAGCCGGCCGAAGTACGTGATCACCCCGAAGGGCATGGATCTCGTGCCGGCCGTGATGGGGCTCCTGCAGTGGGGCGACCGGTATCGCGCCGATCCGGAGGGGCCGGCCGTGCTGACGCGGCACCGTGGGTGCGGCGCGCACGTCAACGTCCACGTTCGCTGCGAACAAGGCCACTCTGTGCGGGAGGAAGACATCGAGAGCGTTCCTGGGCCCGCTTTTCGCATGAAGGCCGCCGAGTGAGCTGAACGCGGTTGCGTCGGGCGACCGGCGCGACATCGCTGGCTGTAGACGAGGGTGCCGGGTGGAGGGCCTCAGCCTCTCGGGGTGTGCTCGCTCCGTCTGGCCCGGGCCTGGTGGAGGCGGGCCTTGGTGCGGTTGCCGCAGCGCGCCATGGAGCACCAGCGGCGGTTGTGGGCAGGGGAGCGGTCCAAGAAGCGCAGGGCGCAGGTCTCCGCGCCGCAGACGCGTACGCGCCGGATCTCGGCGGACAGAAGTAGATCGACGGCATCCTGGGCGACGAGCGCCAAGGCGACCGCGGGGTCGGTGGCCAGGTTCGTGGTGCCGGCAGGCTCCAGGCGTCCGTCCGTGATGGCGATCTGCAGGGCGGGGCGCGGGGCCTGCGCTGCTGATCGGTTGAGCGCCATGATGTCGTCGGTTGCGGGCAGCCGACCGTCTGCGACCGCCAGTACGGCCCGGTCGACCGTCTCGCGCAGTCGGCGGCCCGACGCCAGGACGGCGGCAGCGGCGGAGCGTGGAGGGTCCGGTGCGAGCAGCCCGGCTTCTTGAAGCCAGAGGACCAGGTCGCCCGAACTCTGCAGTGTCTCCGTCGGCGGTGTCCGCCAACGGTTGCGCAGGGTGTTGAGGAGGTCCAGGCAGACCCGCCCGCCGTCCCAGATCCATATGCCGTCCGTTGCCACGTCCCTATTCTGCACGTTAGCGTAACCCTCTAAGAGGGTTAGTACGTGCTAGGAGGCGGATCCATGGGACAGCCGACAGTGGCGACCGGAGTGAGTCAGGTGGACGGGGTCCGTCTGCACTACCTCCGCGCGGGATCCGGCCCTCTGCTCGTCCTGCTCCACGGCTGGCCGCAGACCTCCGACTGCTGGCGGCCGGTGTTGACGGATCTCGCCGCCGACCACACCGTCGTAGCACCTGACCTGCGCGGTTACGGCCTGAGCGACAAGCCCGCGACCGGCTACGACAAGCGACGGATGGCCGCCGACATTGCCGGCCTCGTCGAAGTGCTCGGCTTCGAGAAGGCCGCGGTCGTGGGGCACGACCGCGGTGCGCGGGTGGGGCATCGCTGGGCGCTGGACCGCCCGGAGCAGGTGGAACGGCTGGCCGTGCTCGACATCGTGCCCACCCGGGAGATGTTCCGCCGCCTGGACGCCTCGCTTGCCTCCGGGTATTGGCACTGGCTGTTTCAGATGCAGCCCGATCTGCCCGAGCGGCTGGTGGGGCATGACATGCGGGGGTATCTCGAGTACTTCTTCGAGCGGTGGACCTACAACCGCCACGGACTGACACCCGATGCAGTCGACGGGTACGTACGCGCCTTCTCCCGTCCGGGTGCCATGCGCGCGAGTTTCGACGATTACCGGGCCATGGAGCAGGACATTGCGCTGGACGACATCGACGCCTCCGCGGGTCGCCGCCTCGCCATGCCGGTGCTGGCGTTGTGGGGTGCCGCAGGGCTGCCGGCCCGTTTGCCGACGCTGGAGATCTGGCGCGACTACGCGGATGACGTCACGGGTGCCGAGATCCCGGAATGCGGTCACTTCATCCCGGAAGAACAGCCGGAGGCGCTGTTGGCGCACTTGCGCCCGTTCCTGGCCGGAGAGACGAACCGCTGACGCCGTCGCGGTGACGGACATTGCGTCCCTCCGGAGGGTGCGCACCGGCCGCATGGGCAAGTCGTCGGAGGGGCTTCGGCCACCGTGCGATGCCCCCGCGTGCGGCGAATGAGCTTGAAGCGTGAAGGACGGGAGCGCCGGGGGGTGGCCCGGCTGCAACAGGCTGGGCCACCCCCGGAGTGGAGCTCAGATTGCGACCGATGCGCCGGCCGGTGCGTCTTCCGTGGCAAGGCAGGCAGCTGGGCCGTCAGCCCCGTGCCGCCGGGGCATCAGGAGAGCCAAGGCCGCCGCCAGGCCGACCGCACAGGCACCGATCCAGAGCGCCGGCACCAGCCCGTTCACGAACAGTGAGGCCGATGCGGTCGGACAGGTGCGGCCCATAACCTCGACTGTGCTGATCAGGACCCTGCAGGGACGGCGGTGTGGCCTGCCCGCAAGGAGCCTTTGTCGATCTTGCCGACCGCGTTCTTCGGGATGGCTTCCACCACGACGTATGAGGCCGGGCGCTTGAAGCCGGTCAGGCTGCGCGCGCAAAGCGCTTCGAGCGCCGCGGGGTCGATGGTCGAACCAGGCCGGGGCTGAACGTAGGCGGCCACCACCTCGCCCCACTTCTCGTCGGGTACGCCGATCACTGCGGCCTCGAGGACCGACGGGTCGCTGGCGAGCACGTCCTCGATTTCCTTGGGGTAGATGTTCTCCCCACCACGGATGATCATGTCTTTCGAGCGTCCGACCAGGGTCAGATAGCCCTCGGCGTCGAGGTGGCCCACGTCGCCCGTGTGCAGCCAGCCGTCGACGACGACCCGGGCCGTGTCGTCCGGACGGCCGAGATAGCCGCGCATGATGTTGGGGCCCCTCAGGACGACCTCCCCGTCCGTGCCCGGCGCCGCCTCGGTACCGTCGGCGTCGAGGATCCGGATCTCCTGGCCGGGGAAGGGAAGCCCCACGGTTCCCGCGCGACGGGGTCCCGCGACGGGGTTGATGGTGGAGCCGCAGGTTCCTTCGGAGAGCCCGTACCCCTCGACGAGGGGAAACCCGTACCGGGCCTCGAACCGGGCCAGCAACTCGGCGGAGGCAGGTGCGGCGCCGCAGACCGCGAACCTCACCGACGATGTGTCGGGCCGAACGTCGTCGGGGAGTGCCGCGAGCATGCTGTAGATCGTCGGGACGGCGCTGAAGAAGGTGGGGCGCTCCTGTTCGACGAGGTCGAAGAAGCGGTGGGGGTCGAACCGGCGGCCCGCGATGACGACACTGGCGCCGGCAAGAAGCGGCGTCAGGATGCTTACCACAATGCCGTTCACGTGGAAGAGCGGCAGGATCAGCAGGCAGCGGTCGCTCGGCCCCAGCTCAAGAGCCTGGCGTCCCATCTCCACCATGGCGTCGATGTTGGCGTGGTCGAGCATCACGCCCTTGGGCACCCCGGTCGTGCCGCTGGTGTAGATGAGGAGAGCCAGCGCGGACGAGTCCGGACGCGGTGCCCGATCCCACTCCGGCGCCTGATGTTCGCTCAGTTCACCGACGGCGAGTGTGGCCAGGCCCGCCGTGGTTTCCGAACCGTCCTCGACCACGAGCAGGCGCGCACCGGAGTCCTTGAGCTGCCGGACCACTTCGACATCGGTCATGCTCGGGTTGACCGGCGTGATGGTGGCGCCGAGCCGCCAGGCGGCGAACAGCAGAAGGACGAACTCGACGCGGTTCGTCAGCTTGAGGGCGACGACGTCACCGGGACCGATTCCGAGATCGTGGAGCTGGCGCGCCGTCCGGAGGACGCCGCTCAGCAGTTGGGCGTTGGTGAAGGACTGCCGCCCGTCTGAGACTGCGGCCCCCTGGGGGTCGACCTCGGCTCGGCGATCGGGCAGAGAAGCGAAATTCATGGCGTGCATACCTGTCTCGGTGTGATGCGATCCGGTCAAGTCGTCGATGCGGCGGGTGCCGGGTGCAGCTGGCGGGCGAGGAACTCGATCTGGTCGCGGACCAGTTCCTCGAACGTCTCGCCTGTGTAGAAGTCGAAGTGACCGGCGTCGTACCGCTTGATCTCTCCCTGGGGCGCGGTGCGCGCGTACCGCAGGGTCTGGGCGGGAGGTGTGACCGAGTCGGTGTTGCTGACGCAGAAGAGGATCGGCATGGCGACCTTCTTCGCGGCCCGACCGGGCCGGTAGCCGGCGATGGTCGGGATCACGCGTGCCGCGACCTCGTTGCGGAACGTCTTCCCGGGTGGCTGCAGCGCCTGGTATCCGGGGAGGGCGTCCGGAGCGTTCATGAGGGCCGGCGAACCGGGGGCGGCGGCGATCGGCACCATCGCGGGCGCCTTGCCGCGCACTCTGGCCGTCAGATCCCGGGCGAGCACCGGAGTCATTCTGAGCGAGGCGACCGGGCCGAGCGCGAGCGCGGAGGCGAGGCCGTCGGTGAACGGGCACTGGGCCACGGCCGCGCGCAGTTCGGGATGCCGGGAGGCGACGGTGATGGCGTGGCCGCCTCCGAAGGAACTGCCCCACACCGCGACGCGTGCGCGGTCGACATCATGGCGTGTCCTGACGTAGGCGAGGGCGGAGTCCCAGTCGGCCAGCTGACGCCTGATCGACAGGAGCTGGCGAGGGTGGCCGCCGCTGTCCCCGAAGTGTCGGTACGTGAAGGCCAGGGAGGCGATGCCGGCCTGCGCGAAACGCTCGGCGAAGGCGTCAAGACGCATCTCGCGGGTCGCACCCAGGCCGTGTCCGAGAACGACGACGGGCGGGGAGACGACACCTGTGGGCAGGTAGAGCCAGCCGGCGCAGGTGCTGTCGCCGGAGGGGAAGGTGACGTTGTGCCGGATGAAGGGCTGCGGAGCGGTCATGTCGGTCACCGTCCATTCGCCGGGCGGCGTCCGGGCACGCTGCCCGAGGCGAGCGCCTGCGCGTACGTGTCCGGGCTGTAGAGCGGGAGCTCGCCGGTGGCCTCTGTCGTGTCCTGGTAGTCGAGCATCAGTTCCTGCCCCTCCTTGGACATGACTCTGGTGAAGAACTCGGCGCGTTCGACGTGCAGACCGTCCTCCAGCGACATCGAGCCGCCGAAGTACACCGACCGCTTGGCGGCCTCGACCGACCCCTTCGGCCGCTTGCCGAAGCGTTCTGCGAGTTCGATGGCCTGTGCGACCACCTTGTCCTGCGGAACGACCTGGTCGACCGCCCCGTTGGCGAGAGCCTCCGCAGGCGTGAAGGGCTTGCCTTCGAGGATCGCGGCCAAGGAACGGTGGGTGCCGATCAGGCGGGTCAGCCGTTGGGTGCCGCCTCCGCCCGGGATGATGCCGAGGAGGATTTCCGGCTGGCCGATGAAGAAGTCCCCGTCGGCCATGACCCGCAGATCGCATGCCCAGGCGAACTCCGCGCCGAGGCCGAGAGCCGAACCGTTGAGGGCGGCGACGAAGAGGACACCGCTGCGGTTCATCCGGAGGAACGTCGTGTGCAGGCGCTCCAGTTGGAGGGCACCTCGCATCGGAGTCTTGCGCATCAAGGTGCCCAGGAGACGAGATCGGTCCACGTGCTTTGCCATGCGCACGACGGCGGCGGCCCCACGGCGGCCGACCGTAGGGCTGGCTGCGCCCTCTTCTTGAAGCCATCGGACCGCGGCATGGCTGACGAACCGTTCGGGATGCGCCCCAGTGAACACGACGGCACGAATGTTCGGATCGCGGTCGGCCCGGTCCACCAGTTTGTCCAGCTGGGTGGAGATGTCGAGGCCGAACTCCTGGTGTGGGCCGCCGTCGACCCGGACGATCAGGACGGCTCCCCGGACCTCGATCTCGAGATGGCCCTTGTCTTTGTACGGCATGAAGTCTGCTCCCGTGCTGAGTTCATGGAGGGGTGGGAAAGTGCGTGGGGACAGTTGCGGCCGCGGTGTGGCAGTGATGAGGTCGGGATCGCCCCGGGGGTTGTGTCCGCGCAGGCGGCATGAGACTGGGCAGCGCGCGACAACGTGTCCAGAGACGTACGCCGCGTCCGTGACGACATGTCGCCCACTATGTGTAACATTGCCGTGAAGAGTTAGATAACCAAGTTATTTTGAATGTGTCAACGGTGGAAGCAGGCGAGACATGGCAGGGCGGGCGAGGGTCGAAGACGCGCAGGAGCGACTTGTCCAGGCGGCCATCGGTCTGCTGGCCGAGCAGGGGCCGTCGGCCATCAAGGCGCGCACGGTGGCTTCCGCGAGCGGACTGTCGACCATGGTGGTCTACAGCCACTTCGGCGGGATCCCTGAGCTGATGAGCGCCGTTGCCGACCATGGGTTCAAGGAACTCGGTAGAGCTTTTGCCCAGGTGCCGATGACTGAGGATCCGATCGCGGAACTCTTCGCCATGGCCTTGACGTGTCGCCGAATGGCCCACGATAACCCTCACCTCTACGACCTGATGTTCGGCCTGTCCACTCGCGCGACATACCGGCCGCTGTCGGACACGGACCTTCGCCTGAGCGGGCATTCACCGGGATTTCGAGAAGCCCACGCCCATGTCGCCGCGGCGTGCGAACGGTTCGTGCGCTCCGGCAGGGGCCGGCAGCAGCGACCCGAGGCCGTAGCCGCTCAGCTGTGGAGCTTTGTACACGGCTACATCACCCTTGAACTGGCCGAGCACTTCGTCGAGTTCGACGACGCGGTGGCGCAGGTGCTTCTACCGATGGGTGTGAACTTCTCTGTCGGCCTGGGTGACAGGCGTGAACGTGCCGAGGCCTCGCACGAGGCCGGCGCGCGCTTGTACGACTCCATCGTCCAAGGCCTGTGAGAAGGGGGGCGGCCGGGTGCCGCCCCTTGCGCTCCGCGCTAGGGCGACCTGGTCTCCACGGTGGGGCTGTTGGTACCCGGCGTGAGTTGGTCATGCCTCCCCAATGCCTCGACCTCCCGTTCCAGGGACGGAACCGCGCGGGCCGCGAAACGCCGAGCCCAGGGCCAGGTCAGCGGCGAGTTCAGTGCCCCCTTGGCCCAGTTGGCCACGGCGACGGCGCGCGGGACGTACACGCGGCTGCGTCGGCGCACGAGCCCGTCGACGATCGCAGCGGCAGCCCGGTCGGCGCTGGTGGTGACATTGCCCGGATAGGGCAGCCGTCGGCGCAGCCCCTGGAACGAGGGGAGGTCTGCCTCGGCTCCCCGGACGAGGTCCGTGTCGATCCAGGAGGGGTGCACGAGGCCGACCGTGACCCCGAGGTGTGCCACCTCCTGGCGGTAGGTCAGGGCGAGCAACTCGACCGCGGCCTTGCTCGCGCCGTACGAGGCCATCGCGGCCAGCGGCATGAAGGAGAGCGCGGACGCCACGACCAGTACATGGCCCCGGCTGCGCTCCAGATGGGGCGTCGCGTACTTGAGGGTGCGGAACACCCCGTTCACATTGACGTCCAGGACCCGTTCGAACGACGCGTCATCTGTCTGCCGCACCGTTCCGTACGCCACGACGCCGGCATTGGCGAGGACGAGGTCGACGCCGCCCATGACCTCCGCGGCCCCATCGATCGCTGACCGGAGGGCGGCACCGTCACGCACATCGGCCTCACACCATGAGGCGGCGGGGCCCAGATCATCGGCGAGGTCGCGCAGTCGATCGGACTCCAGGCCGATCAGGGCCACACGAGCCCCTCGGGCGGCGGCCAGGCGGGCCACCTTCTCGCCGATCCCACGTGCCGCTCCGGTGACAACCAGCTTTCTGCCCAGCAAGTCACGTTTCATGGCGGAAACATAACTTCGTTATTTACGGAACACAAGGCATCGCACGCAGGTTCCGTACTTGCTGTAGCTGCTGGGTCTCATGACTGGACGAACCTATGCTGGCTGTCATGAGGCGGACATCCTTTGCTCAGTGGCCCTGCTCGATCGCGCGGACCATGGACCTGCTCGGGGACTGGTGGACGCCGTTGGTGCTGCGCGAGGCGTTCTACGGGATCCGGCGGTTCGACGCGTTCCAGGAGTCGCTGGGGATCGCACGCAACACGCTCACGGACCGGCTGCGCCGGCTGGTGGAGGAAGGGCTGCTGGAGAAGCGGCCGTACCAGGCGGAGCCGGTTCGCTACGACTACGTGCTCACCGAGAAGGGGCGCGACTTCTACGGCGTGCTGCTGGTGATGAATCGCTGGGGGGACCGTTGGCTGGCTGGTGAAGCGGGCCCGCCGGTCGCCATGCATCACGAGGTGTGCGGGGAGGACACCCATGCCGAGGTGGTGTGCGCCGCCTGTGGTGAGCCGATGACCGCAGACAACACCCGGGTTCGGATGGGCCCTGGCTATCCGCCGCACCTGGCCGAGCGGCCGGATGTGAAGGAGCGTTTCGCGGGCTGACTCAGTGGTTCAGCCGATCCGCACTCACCCTTGACAGGTAAGTCTATCTACGCAACTTTACAGGTCACAAGCTCATGTGGGTGTCTTTGGCGAGAGGCTGCGGGATCATGGAGTGGACGGGCGCGCGCTATGCGGACAAGCCGACGGTTGAGGTCCACACCTGGATCGCCGCCCCATCGACAGAGGTGTGGACGCTGGTGTCCGACATCGAGCTGATGCCGCGCCTGAGTCCCGAGCTGCAATCGGTCGAGTGGCTGGACGGCGGAGGCGGACCTGCCCTGGGGGCCCGATTCATCGGCCGGAGCACTCATGAGTCCTTGGGGGAGTGGGCCACCACGTCCCACATCGTCGAGTGTGAGCCGCCGAGGAGGCTCGCCTGGGCGGTGGAGGACCCGTTGAACCCGACAGCGATCTGGCGGTTCTCGTTGGAGCCGCAGGACGGCGGCACTCTGCTGCGGGAATGGATGCAGATGGGGCCTGCCCGCTCGGGTCTCTCCTTCGCCATCGACCGTATGCCGGAGAAGGAGCAGAAGATCGTCTTCGTGCGCATGCGGGAGTTCGAGGCCAACATGATCGCCACTGTCGAGGGGATCAAGAAGCTGGCTGAGGGTGCCGGGGCCTCTGGCGAGGCGACTCTCTGATGCGCACCTCTACCACGATCGAAGCCTCCGGCGCCGATTGGCAGGAGATCGTCGACTACGTCACCGAGGCGGAGAAGCTCGGTCTGGACATCTGCTGGGTGGCTGAGGCGTGGGGCTCCGAGGCGCCCTCGCCGCTGGGCTACCTCGCCGCGAGGACCGAGCGCATGCTGCTCGGATCGGGAATCATCCAGCTCGGCACCCGCACGCCGATGGCCATCGCCCGCGCCGCGATCACGCTGTCCCGGATTTCCGACGGGCGCTTCCTTCTCGGACTCGGACCCTCCGGGCCGCAGGTGATCGAAGGGCTGCACGGAGTGCCCTTCGACCGTCCGCTGTCACGGATGCGAGAGACCGTCGAGATCGTGCGGCGGGCCGCGTCGGGGGAGAAAGTCGCCTACTCCGGGCGGGAGTTCCAGATCCCCCTGCCGGGCGGGGATGCCAAGCCCATGCGGCTGTCGATACGCGCCGAGTACGACATCCCGGTCTACCTGGCGACCCTCTCCCCGAAGATGCTGCACCTGACCGGTGAGATCGCGGACGGCTGGCTGGGCACCAGTTTCGTACCCGAGGGCGCCAAGGAGGCGTACTTCGACCACCTGGACCAGGGCCTGGCTGCCGCTGGTCGCAGCCGCTCGGACCTGGACATCTGCCAGGGCGCCGAGGTCGCCTTCGCCGAAGACGAGGACGCGCTGTGCGCCATGGTCGCCGGGCGCAAGAAGGAGCTTGCCTTCAGCCTCGGCGGTATGGGCTCGGCGACCACGAACTTCTACAACAGCGCCTACAGCCGCCAGGGTTGGGCCGAGGTGGCGGCCGAGGTCCGGACACGTTGGCAGGCGGGGGACCGGGACGGCGCGGCCGGCCTGGTCACCGACGAGATGGTGCTGGCGACCACGCTGATCGGAACCGAGGACATGGTGCGCGAGCGGCTGCGCGTGTGGCGCGACACCGGTGTCGACACCGTTCGCTTCTATCCCGCCGGCGAGACCCTCGCCGCCCGACTCGCGACCTTGGGCCGGGCCATCGACCTGGTCCGCGACATCGAGGATGAGGCGGCACAGTAGGGACGGGCTATGCCGGCCAACGAGGGCCGCTCAGTGGCGGCGCCGTCGACGGGGTCCCGGTCAGGTCAACCGGGGGCGCTGATGTCGTCGGCGGCCAGGCCCGACATCAGCAGGGTGATCGCGCGGAACGTCCTGGCCAGGGCCTCTTCCCGATCCGCCGCGGCGGCGATGATCTGGTTGCCCTCGCACAGGCCTGCCAAGAGCAGCCGGGCGACGGTGGGGACGGGCACATCCGGTTGCAGGTCGCCGCGTTCGGCCAAAACGGTCAGGAGCCGTTCGATCGGCGGTTGGGCGACGGTTTCGTTGATGTGCCGGTACCGCTCGCCCAGGACCGCGGGTGCCTGAGCCATCAGCTCGCGGTGCAGGGGGTCGTCGATGGTCCGCCGCAGGAAGACGTGCGTGAGGTCGGCCACCGCGGTCATGGCGGGCTCGTCCGGCGTGGCCCGGACCGCCTCGGACGTCGCGTCTCCCAGAGCCCCGACCTGCTGAATGAGCTCCGTGTACAGCTCGGCGAACATCGCCTTCTTGTCCGGGAAGTGGTGATAGAAGGTGCCCTTGCTCACCAGCGCCGCCCCGGTGATGGCCTCGACCGACGTGCCCGCGAAGCCGTTGTGGACGAACAGTTTGCGCGCGGTCGCCACCAGGTCCGCCCGGGTCTGCTCCGCGTACATCTGGCGTCGGTTTGGCCCTCTCATGTGTGCCATCGTATATTCAATGACTCGAAGTCAGTGAATGACTCACGGTCGATCGATGGTCGTCATGACAATGCCCTCCGGGAAGGCAGGCGGAGCCGTGGAGAAGCGCAGGATCGTGTTGCTGGGTGCGACGGGATACACCGGACAGCGAGTGCTCCGGGAACTGCTCGCACGAGGCGAGAAGCCGACCTTGGCCGGGCGTAGCCGAACCAGGATGCTGGCTCTGGCTGACACCTTCGAGGCAGAGCTTCCGGTGTTCGAGGTGGACGCCACGTCGGCGTCCGACTTCGCGCACCTCCTGGAGCCCAGCGACGTGCTCCTCTCCACCGTCGGGCCGTTCACCCATGTCGGTATGGTCCCGATCACGGCCGCCGCGCAGGCAGGGGCCCACTACTTCGACTCCGCGGGGGAGGGGCCCTTCGCTCGCCGTGTCCGCGATGAGCTGGACTCCCTGGCCGCCGCCCGGGGAGCGACCCTCGTGCCGTCATTCGGCTATGACTACGTGCCGGGCAACCTCGCTGGCGCGCTGGCTCTGGACACGGCAGGCGAGCGGGCACGACATGTCGAGATCGGCTACTTCATCACCCGCTCGGGACACGGGGACGAACTGCTCTACCGCACCACTCTGCGCGACTCCTACACCCTGACCACGGCAGGTACGCGGCAGACACTCGTTGCCGCGGCGGCCGAGGACGGCTTCGCTTACCGTCCTGCACGTCGCGGGCAGCCTTCCCGGCTGATCGACGAACGTGCCGCCAAGAGGGTCCGCACATTTCGCTACGCCGGTGTGAAGCGTTCGGCCATGACCGTCCCGGGCACGGAGCATCTCGGACTCCCGGCGATTTTCCCCCAGTTGGAGAGTGTCGAGGTAGGTCTGGGCTGGCTCGGACGGTGGACCCGGCCGATACAGATCGCCGCCACCCTGCAGGCGCCATTGCTGCGGTCGGCGAAGGTGCGGGCCGCGTTGGCGCGATGGTCCGAGCGGCTCCCGGGATCCCGCCGTGAACCGGATCTCGACGGCCGTTCCCTGGTGATCGCTGTCGCCCGTGACGGGCAGGGCCGGCCCCTGGCCACGACAACCCTCACCGGGCCGGATCCGTACGAGATGACGGGATCTCTTCTGGCATGGGGTGCGGCGCAGGCAGCGGCGCCGGATGCGGTCCTCGAACCTGGCGCGCACGGACCGGTCGCGGCCTTCGGGCTCGACACCCTCAGGCTCGGTGCAGCCGAGGCCGGAGTGCATGAAGTCGACGAGGTCTCGGCGCGCCGCCGCTGATCGCTGCCCGGGCATAGATCATGGCGCCGGGGCGCTGAGATGGACGTACAGGGGACTACCTGCGCTTTCCCTGAGGCAGGCGGTGGCTGAAGCTGCCACTGATGAGTTGATGAACACGTTGTTCGATCGGGAGCCGGCCGGTCCCTCGCGAGGAGCCGACCACCCCAGCGGAAAGGAACCTTCCATGGACGAGCAGGGCGAGCGCTTCGACGTCGTCGTACTCGGCGCGGGCCCCGGCGGATACGTCGCCGCCATCCGGGCCGCCCAACTGGGCAAGCGCGTCGCGGTCGTCGAGGAGAAGTACTGGGGCGGCGTCTGTCTGAACGTGGGCTGTATCCCCACCAAGGCCCTGCTGCGCAACGCCGAGCTCGCGCACATCTTCACGCGCGAGGCGAAGACCTTCGGAATCAAGGTCGAGGGCGAGGTCTCCTTCGACTACGGCGAGGCCTTCCGCCGCAGCCGCAAGGTCGCGGACGGCCGGGTCAAGGGCGTCCACTACCTGATGAAGAAGAACAAGATCACGGAGATCAGCGGTCGCGGCACGTTCCTCGACCCGCACACGCTCCAGGTGGCCGGCTACGACGGCGACACCCGCACCATCGGCTTCGACGACTGCGTCATCGCCACCGGCGCCACTCCGAAGCTGCTACCGGGCACCCGTCGTACGTCCCGAGTGGTGACGTTCGAGGAACAGATCCTCGCTGAGGATCTGCCGCAGTCCATCGTGATCGCGGGCGCCGGCGCGATCGGCATCGAGTTCGCCTACGTCCTGAACAACTACGGCGTGAAGGTCACCGTCGTCGAGTTCCTGGACCGGATCGCGCCGCTGGAGGACGCCGAGGTCTCCGCCGAACTGGCCAAGCAGTACCGGAAGTTGGGCATCGACGTCCTCACCTCGACCCGCGTCGAGTCGATCGACGAGTCCGGCGCGCAGGTCCGGGTCACGGTCACCGGCAAGGACGGCGCCCAGCAGGTCCTGGAGGCCGACAAGGTGCTCCAGGCGATCGGCTTCGCCCCGAACGTCACCGGCTACGGCCTGGAGAACACGGGCGTACGGGTGACCGAGCGCGGCGCGATCGACGTCGACGGCCGCTGCCGTACCTCCGTCCCGCACATCTACGCCATCGGCGACGTCACCGCGAAGCTGATGCTCGCCCATGCCGCCGAGGCCATGGGCGTGGTCGCCGCCGAGACGATCGGGGACGCGGAGACCATGGAGCTGGACTATGTGATGATCCCGCGGTCCACGTTCTGCCAGCCGCAGATCGCCAGCTTCGGCTACACCGAGGCGCAGGCGAGGGAGAAGGGCTTCGACGTCCAGGTCGCCAAGTTCCCCTTCACCGCGAACGCCAAGGCGCACGGCCTGGGCGACGCGAGCGGCTTCGTGAAGCTGATCAGCGACGCCAAGTACGGCGAACTCCTCGGCGGCCACCTCATCGGCCCCGACGTCACCGAACTGCTGCCCGAGCTGACCCTGGCCCAGCAGTGGGACCTCACCGTCCATGAGGTCGCCCGCAACGTCCACGCCCACCCGACGCTGGGCGAGGCGGTCAAGGAAGCCGTCCACGGCCTCGCCGGCCACATGATCAACATGTAGCAGGGTGCCGTCCCCTCGAAATGCGGTGTGGGGATGCATTGGGGGTTGCCGCGTTGCCGACCTGCGCGCGAGACAGTCAGATAGGGGAGATGGTGAGTTGGACCCGGTGCAACGGCGCGGGGGCGCAAGCGTGCTCGGATCGGTTTAGCGCTCTTTTGTCACCAAGGGTTGCCGATCCCTTGCCTCGCGCGTTCCAAGAGACCGGTTGCCCCCGGGGCGTTCAAGCCCGGAGACGCGGGGCCCCGTGTTGCCGGACGTGCAGCATCTTGCTTTGAGGCAGCGTGGGCGGATGGTCAGGGTTCAGCGGCCGGGGGTTAGACGAAGGCCGGAGGCGGTACGAAGCCGTCTACTTCCCGGCCCAGCAGGGCGGCGAACTCGATGGTGGTGAGATCGCCCCCGCTGGGGCCCATGGCCTGGAGACCGATGGGCAGTCCGCTCCTGCCTCGGCGCACCGGGATGGTCGTCGCCGGCCCTCCGGAGACGTTGGCAATGGCGCTCCACTTGACCTGGTCCCAGTAAGGGCGTCGTACACCGTCGACTTCGAAGGGCCGCCCGAACCAGTCGATCAGCTTGTTGTGGTGGGCGGGGGCGGCCGTCGGGGTGACCGGCATGAGCACGATGTCGAAGTCCTGGAAGAACTCGAACCATCGCTGCCGGATCTCATTGCGCACCATGTGGGCCTGCAGCCAGCGGTAGTGGGACTGGAAGGTTCCGAACAGGGCTGGGCTGGCGTCACCGCGCGGGTGCTGGACCATCCGGGCCAGTGTCGCGGCGCTGGAGGCAGGCGCGAGGCTGGTGCGGTCGCCCGCGCCGAAGAGCAGGGGCTGGAAGGCCTTCCCGTGATTCGTCGCGATGTCGACAGGGAGGCTGGCGGGCTGGACCGTGATCTTCGCGCCGGCCGCCCGCAGCACGGTGACCGCGTCATCCATGGCTGCTGTGACGTCGCTGTCGACCGGGCACGCGGGATCCTCGCCCCAGACGGCGACTCGGAAGTCGGCGAGCTTGGTGGCGCGCGGCGGCGCGAGTGTGTAGCTGAAACCGCCGTCGTAGTCGGCGGGCCCGACCGTTGCCCGCAGGATCGGGACGAGGTCACGGGCGTCGCGGACCTGTGCCCCGCCGCAGGCCATGTCGGCGTCCGTCCATCGTCCCGTGCCCGGGCCGTAGGGCACATGCCCGATGAGGGGTATCGACCGCCAGGTCGACTTGTGCCCGTACAGGCCGTTGAAGTGGGACGGGATCCTGGTCGATCCGCCGATTTCCGAGCCGAAGTCGAACGTTGTGAGACCTGCGGCGGTGGCGACGGCGCCGCCCCCGGCGGATCCGCCCGAGGTGCGGGTCGTGTCCCACGGGTTCGATGAAGGACCGAACACCGGGTTGTCGGCCTGGACGTCCTGGTTGCCCGGAGGCATGTTGCTCTTCCCCATGATCACGGCACCGGCCGAACGCAGCCGTTTCACCGCCTCGGCGTCCTGGTCGGGCACGTAGTCCTTGAGATCTCTTCGCCCGCAGACGGTGCGCATCCCGGCTGTCTCGAAGCTGTCCTTGACCGTGATCGGCACACCGTGCAGAGGACCGAGGTCTCGCCCGGCCGCCCGGGCGGCGTCGGCTTCCCCGGCCTCACGACGGGCACGCTCGGCGTCGAGGGTCACCACCGCGTTCAGCGCGGTGTTGTGGATGGTGATCCGCTCGAGATAGAGCTCGACGAGTTCCCGGCTCGAGATCTCACCGTCGGCCAGCGCGCGCGACTGCTCCACTGCGGGCTGGAAGGGGACGTCACTCACGGCATGCCTCATCTCTGACTCTGACATCGCCAATAAAATGTGCGTCATAATATTACATTCGACAGACAATAGGTGTGGGGCGCACGGCAATGGCCTTGCGGGATGAGCGGAGGATTCTGCGGCGCGGTGCGTCGGCGGGCGCTCCAGAGGGGACGGTGTCGGTGGCTCCGGCACCGGTGCGGCGTCGGATGTGCTTACGTCGCCTTGATCCAGGAGTCGGCCGCTGCCCGGGCGCGGTCAATCGGCTGGGCGGCGACGGCGCGCGGGCCATCGTGGACGAGAGCGTCGGCCATCTGGCACCCGAGGATCCCATGCCCGTACGCGGCAAGGGCCTCGGACTCTTCGCGATGATGGCGGGGTCGCTGCAACTGTCCCGCGTCGCCTTCGGCTCGAAGCTCGCCGACGAGGTCCTTGAGAGCGCCCTCGCATTCATGTGCGGACCGGTGCGGGATCAGGCCGGATCGACGAATATGTCGAGCGCGAGATCACCCTCAAAGCCGACAGGGCTGTAGGCGGACAGATCGGTGACGCCCTCGTCCGAGAGGACCTCGTCGTCGATGAACAGGTTGGCGGTGCACTTCCGCGCGTCACGCGTGACGATGGCGTACGCGGCGTCAGCCATGATCCGCGGACTACGGGCTTGTCCGGCGCCGCCGACGACGTTGCGTACGGCGGCTGTGTCGATCAGGGTCCGTGGCCACAACGAGTTGGCGGCGATGCCGTCGGCGGCGAGCTCCTCGGCGAGCCCGATGGTGCACAGACTCATGCCGTACTTCGACAGCGTGTATCCGAGGTGCTTCCCCACCCAGTGCGGCGCGAGGTTCAACGGCGGGGAGAGCGTGAGGATGTGTGGGTTGCCCGCCTCGCGCAGATGCGGGATCGCTGCCTTGCTCAGCAGGAACGTGCCACGCGTGTTGATGTCCTGCATCAGGTCGTACCGCTTCATCTCCAGCTGCTCCGACGACGACAGGTCGATCGCGCTGGCGTTGTTGACCACGATGTCGATGCCACCGAAGGCGCTGACCGCCGCGTCGACGGCGGTGCGCACATCGTCCTCGTCACGGACGTCGCCGACTACGGCCAGCCCCTTGCCGCCCGCGCGCTCAATCTCGTCGACGGCGGTGTGGACCGTGCCTTCGAGCTTTGGATGCGGCACGGCGGTCTTGGCGAGCATCACCACGTTCGCACCGTCGCGGGCCGCGCGCAGGGCGATGGCGAGTCCGATGCCGCGGCTGCCTCCCGACATCAGGATGGTCTTGTCGGCCAGTGTCTGTGTCATGGCTGAACCTCCAGAATAGATTGCCAGACTAATGATATGCGATGCTAATGATATCTTCCGCGTATGACTTCGACTCCCACACGCCAGATCGACCGGCTTTACCACGAGCTCCTGGCTCCCAAAGAGACACAGTCCGTTCGCGCTGCCGTGCGCCGGATCGCAGAACGCGAAGTGGCTCCGCACGCCGTGGCGATCGCCGGTGGTGACGAGCGCACGGACGGCTTCCCCCGGCAGGTGTTTGACGGGCTTGCGTCGGCGGGGGTCTTCCGGATCCCCTTCCCCGGCGAGGTCGGCGGCGACGGTCTGACCCACCCGGCGACCGCCACCGCCGCGGCCATCGAGGAACTGGCCTACTACTCGAGCAGCGTCGCGGCCGTCTTCGATGTGCACTGCATCCTGGCGGGCAACGCCCTGCGGCAGGGCACTGAGGAGCAGCAGCAGCGATGGCTGCGAAAGGTCGCGGAGGGCTCTGTGGTCGGCGCGTTCGCCACCACTGAGCCGGATGCCTCAAGTGACCTGTCTCCGCAGGCGGTTCAGACCGAGGCGATACGCACCGAGGCCGGCTGGGTGCTGAACGGCCACAAGCGGTGGATCTCCAACTCGCCCGTCGCCGGGTTCGTGGTGGTTCTCGCCCGCACCGGCACCCGGCTGAGCATGTTCATCGTCGACACGGCACTTCCCGGAGTGGAAGTCGGCCTTCCCGACCGCAAGATGGGCAACCGCGGCCAGCTCACCGCGGACATCCGCTTCACGGATGTGCACCTGACCGACGACGACCTCCTCGGTGGCGCCGAGGGACACGGACTACGCCACGCGCTGTCCACTCTGACCTACGGCCGGATCGGCATCGCGGCTGCCGGGGTCGGAATGGCGCAGGCCGCCTTCGACCACGCCGTGGCCCACCTGTCGACGCGACACGCCTTCGGCAAGCCGGTGGCCGCCAACCAGCACTGGCAGTTCCTGCTCGCCGAACGGGCCACCGAGATCGAGAACGCCCGCACCCTCTACACCAAGGCCGCCCTGCGCCTGGACGCCGGTGACCCGTCCCCGGAACCCGAGGCCGCGATGGCGAAGTACTACGCCACCAAGCTGTCCGTGGACATGGCACGCGACGCCGTCCAGGCCTTCGGAGGCCTCGGCTTCGCGCGCGAACTGGGCGCCGACGGCAGCCCCGGCCCCGTCGAGGCGATCTACCGGGACAGCAAAATCGGTGAGATCTACGAGGGGACCAACGAGATCCAGAAGTGGGTCATAGCTCGGCAGATCTTCGGTCGGGCCATCGTCGGCTGATCGCCCAGGACGCGCCGGTGCAGTATGCCGACGGACAGTGGGGCATCCCGCCGGCCTGCAGCGGTCCTGGCGCCTCGGGCATTCTCGTACGATGGACAGGACCATACGTACGACTAACCATGGGCGGGATAAACGATGTCCGAGGCTCCGCTGGTACCAGGGACAGTGGCCGAACACACCATCTGCCTGCTGGTCAAACTCGGGCAGGTGGCGTTCAGGCTCGCTGAGGACGGCATCGGCGGGACCGGTCTGCGAGTGCGGCACTACAGCGTCCTGCAGGCTTTGGCGGACAACGGTGCCATGCCGCAACTGGCACTTGGCTCGTTCCTGCGCATCGACCCCGCGACGATGGTGACGAGTCTCGACGACCTGGAGCGCACCGGATACGCCGAGCGGACCCGAGATCCGCAGGATCGTCGCCGCTACGCCGTGGACATCACCGTCGAAGGCCGCAAGGTTCTTGCCGACCTCAACCGCACACTCGTCGATCTCGACGGCGAAATCCTCGCAGACCTGGGTGCCACGGAACGAGACTCGCTTCACGCCCTGCTGGGCAGCCTCGCGGGAAGTCCCACCCTGACCTCCCTGTTCGACACCGTCCGGGAGCAGAATGGAGCGAAACGGGCTTAGCGGCTTGGGGGATCGCACCTTGGTGCGGCGGTACGCCCCGGTTCTGGCGAAGTCCAGGAAGGGCAGCCGCCGAGGTCGCACACTGCAACCAAGGTGGGTACCTCAAACTGGCAGTCGAGTTCGGCATGCGCGTCGGCAGACTCCCGCTCTCGCAGGGCGGTTGCAAGTTCCGGGATCGCGTAGATCGTCCGCCTCCGGCGGGAGTTGACGCGGCAACAGCACAGGCACGAGACCGGTGAACATCAGGGTGTCTACGCCAGCTGATCACATTGAGGTCCCGTGCCTGCCGCTCCGTCCTCCCGGATCCCTGCCGTCCTGGCGAAACTGGGCCCCCTTCACCAGCACGACACCGGCCGCCTGCGCGCCCACCTCCGGCGCGTACCCGACCCGCGTTCGCCTCGCGGGCGGTGGTATCCCCTGGTCGGCTTGCTGCTGATCTGCGCCTGCGCAGTCGTCTCCGGTGCCCGGACCATCACCGAGATCACAGAGTGGGGACAGCGCGCCACCACCACAGTGCTGGAATGCCTCGGCACCCGCCGCCATCTGCCCGGACGCCGCCGTGCCCCGTCCCATGCCACCCTCACCCGGCTCCTGGCTGCCCTCGACGGCTATGCCCTGGAGACCGTGATCGGCGCCTACCTGGCCGCACACGACAACCCCGACGCCGGCACCACCGGCTCGGCGCCGCAGCCGTCGATCGCGGTGGACGGCATGGCGCTGTCCGGCTCCGCGCACCGGCAGCAGCGCCACCGGCACCTGCTGTCCGCCGTCACCCAAGCCCCCACCGTCGCCCTGGCCCAGCGGGAGGTGGGGGCCAAGACCAACGAGACGGCCGCGTTCCGCCCGCTGCTGGAACCACTCGATCTGGCCGGCACGGTGGTCACCTTCGACGCCCTGCACAGCGTCAGGGACCAGGTGCGCCGGCTGGTCCAGGAGAAGAAGGCCCACTACATCGCGGTGATCAAGGGAAACCAGCCGACAGTGTCGGCCCAGATCATGGCCCTGCCATGGGAGCAGGTGCCCGTGGCGCACACCGTCTCCGAGGCCGGGCACGGCCGGCGGGAGTCCCGCTTGGTCAAGTCCATGGCCATCGCGGCGAACCTCGGCGGGATCGCCTTCCCGCAAGCGCGGCTGGCCCTGCGTCTCCACCGGCGCCGCCAGGAGAGCGGCAAGCCGCAGACCCGGGAGACGGTCTACGCCGTCACCAGCCTTGACCCCCACCAGGCCAGACTGCCGACCTGGGCGGATACGTGCGCGGGCACTGGGGAATCGAAAATTCCAGCCACCATGTCAGAGACGTGGTGTGCGCCGAGGACGCCTCCACCGTCCACACCGGCAGCGCGCCGCGGGCGATGGCCGCTCTGCGGAACCTGTCTATCGGCAGGCTTCGGCTGCTGGGAGCGGACAACATTGCCAAGACCACTCGAGCGATCCGGGACGCACCCGAACACGCCCTCTGGATCTGGGGCATCACCGACAGCCCACTCCTGCCGGGAACTTGAAGCCACCCTGCGTTACGGCCGCCTCGGCCTCGCGGGACCGGACATGATCCAGGCAGGATCGCCACCGACCTGGCGGTGACGCCCGCTGGCGGCGGCGAAGCCATCGCCGAGTTGGCCGTACTGCGGGACCAGGCAGAGATGTTCGGCCCTGTCGCCTCGGCACCGACGGTCAGGGCCCATCGGGCGTCGGACAGGTCGCTGGGGTACGGCTTGCGCTCACTCACGGCACAGCGTGATCACGACCGAGGCGGAAAGCTCTGCTCCGCAGAAGAGCGGGAGATTCTGCCGCGTCTCCACGTCAGACGGGTTTCCGGGCGCAGAAGCGGATGAGACGGGCACCCGGGCTCGCGTCCGCTCTTGGGATATTCGGCACCTAAAAGGCGAACTATGTCGAAGTGGGGCACTCATGTAAGCCGCATAGCAGCCTTGACCTGCATAAACGCCCTCTTAGAAGGCGGTTCGTGGGGTGTTGTCCGTTTCCAGGTGAGGTTGGGGCAGGGACGCTGGTCGCGGGGTCTTGGTCGGCTACTGCTTTCTAGTGAAGCTGCGGCGTCGGCCTCGGTGAGGACGTCGAACCTGACGAGGCGTTTCGGCTTGGCGCGGGTGCCATCGATGTTCTTCGGCAGCGGTTCGTGGTCGAGGGCTTCGCAGACATCACGGGCCCGGAGGGGGCCGGTGACCTCGTCGTCAAGTGTTCGTCATCACCGGCGCGGCGCTTTCTGCCGCACACGCTGCGCCCCGTTCTCCGCCGTGACGTTCACGGCTGACGGCGTGCCCCGGTGCTCGACCGGTAGGCCGCCACACGATCCCACTCGCCTCGGAACTTGCTTGCGGCCTCTCGGTCGCTTCTATAGCATTACGAGCGTAAGTTGATGAGTTTCGCCCTCCCTGTGATGACGCTCGTGACCGGCGGGTCCCGGGCTCGGAAGGGGTGGTCGCACTCGCGCAAGTCGGAAACGTGCCAGACCCTGCTCGTCCAACCCGCCTGTTCGACCCGATTCCCCTGTCCGTCACCGGGGCGGAGCCCCTCCGTCCATCCGCATGGGAGAAGCACATGTCTTCCTCGAACGTCGAGCCCCGAACGTCCGCCGCCGACTTGCACCGGCTTGCCGATGAGTACGTCAGGCGCGTCAACCTGCGCGACCTCGACGCCCTGTTCGCCCTGTACGCGCCGGACTTCCGCAACCACGCCGCCGACGGCACCACCACCGGCCTCGAGGAGGCCCGCGCGGTGCTTGCGTCGTTCCTCGACGCGGTCCCTGACTTCGCCGCCACGCCGGTCCGTGTCGTCGCCGAGGACGATTGGTTCGCGATCACCTTTATCCTCACCGGCACGAACACCGGGCCTTTCAACGGCACTCCCGCCACCGGCCGATCGATCAAGGTGCTGGAGGTCCGCATGTTCAAGGTGGCCGACGGGAAGCTCACCGACCACTGGGGCCTCATCGACCTGACGACGCTCTTCGCCCAGTTGCAGTCCTGAGACGGCTACCTGAGTTAATGCCTGCTTCACCCTTTCGGGTGGGGCAGGCGGGCCAGCCGCAGCGTCGCCGGGCGGCTACGGTCGCGGCTGGGTGAACAAGCCCTGCTCGGTCTCGACCAGGATTCCGCGCTCGGTCAGCCGCTTGAGCTTGAGGCGGGTGTTGTTGATGGTGTTGGACGCGATCTCCATGTCCATCGCCTCGCACACCTGCCGCGCCCGCAGCGGGGCGTCGGCCGCGGTGAATACTGCCAGGATCTGCTGGTAGGCCGGATGGTCGGGCAGCTTCGGCGCCGACGGCGCGGGTGGCTGCGGATCGGGCAGCTCCAGCAGTGTCTTGCGGGTGATCCGGATCTCCTCAGCGGCCCTACCGAGCTCGTCCAGCCGTGCGGTCAGCTGCTCGATCTGCTCTCCCGTCGTCTCGGCCTGCGCGGCGATCTCGCGTTCTCGCTCCTCCAGCCGGGCCAGCACCGCCCCCAGGGTCAGCTCCCCGCCACTCATGTGCTGCGCCAGGCCGCAGCGGTGCCCCGGTCAGCCGGCGCAGTATCACTGCGGTCATCGCCCCGTACGCCCTCGACTTCGAACTGCGCGGCAGGTGCTCGTAGTCGCGCGCCAACCTGCGGTGCAGCATCAAGATCCCGTAGGTGCGCTCCACGATCCACCGCTTGGGGATCGGCACGAACCCGGTCTGCGCCGGGTTGTGCTCGACGATCTCCACCTCGATGCCGACCTGTACCCCGTGCGCGACGACGGCGTTCTTGAAGCCCTGGTCGACCAGGGCCTTCTGTACGGTGTCGGCGGCGACCTTGTCCAGCAGCGCGATGCCGGCGACATTGTCGTGCACGGACGCGGCGAGCACCACCACCGCCATCACCAGGCCCAACACGTCAATGGCCAGGCCGCGCATGCGGCCCGGCAACTTTTTTTGCCGCATCACACCCCGTCGACTCCGCGGGCACCCCGGCCGCTGCATGCACGCTCTGGGTGTCGAGCACCACCAGGCTCGGGTCCGCCTACCAGCGCAGCAGGCCGTGGATGGTCCGGTCGGTGCCGTCATCGCGCCACTTGGCGAAGTCAGTACATCACCGCGCCGCGCGGTGGCAGGTCGTGCGGAAGCAGGTCCCACTGGCAGCCGGTGCGGCCCTGGTAGAGGAGCGCGTTGACGATCTCCCGCATCTCGTACCGTCTTGGTGGCCGCTGACCGAACGGCGTGCGGCCTTCCACGCGACAATCACCGGCTCGATCAGCGCCCACTGCATGTCGGACAGGTCGGTCTTGTACGGCTTGCGCTCGCTCACGGTCCTCAGCCCAGCACGCCCGAGCCCTCCGACCGGCAGGCATGCCGCAGTCCCACACGTTCAGGTGACGACAAATCACCTGTCAACTCGCATATCGCCCTCTTGGTCAGGCGGGTTGCGCCGCCATCCACCCTGCGGTCGGGTGAGCGATCAAGGCCGGCGTGTTGCGGTTACCAGCAGTGTGTCCGCGGTGCGCGGCCCCGGGGCGGCCGACGGCAGCATGTCCACGCTGATCCCTGTGAATCCGGCCTCGTCCAAGACCTTCACCCAGACGTGCTCCTGGAGCACCCACCGGTCCATCGTGGTCGCTTCCCCCTCGGGAGTCCTCGCGGGGACGGAGGCGGCCACGACGTCCGGCTGCGCGGAAGCGCCGCCTACGTAGTGCGCAAGGGTGGAGAACACCAGCCGTCCGCCCGGCCTGAGAGCGAAGACCGCCGCCGGCAGCAGCTCGCGGGGGTCGGTGAAGTCGAGCGCGCCGAAGACGCTGTAGAGCACGTCGTAGGTGTTGGCCGCCGCTTTCAGATGCGACACGGCGTCACACGACACGATGCGCAGGCGTGGCGCGAGGTGGCCGAACAGGGCGGAGGCCATCTCGTACTGGCCCGGCGAGGCATCGACAGCAACGACCTGGGCGGGCTCGTGATGGACGACGAGATGGGCGGCGTGCCGGGCGGTACCTGCGCCGAGGTCACCGACGACGCGCCCCGAGAGGTCTCCCAGTACCTCCGGGCCGGGGCCACTGTCCTGGCTCCAGATCCAGCGAAAGGTGTCGGGAACCTCTCGGTCGCGGCCGGCGCGGGTGCGCCCGTAGTGGTGCCAGAGGTCTGAGGGGGGGGCTCGTCACCCGCACCATCCTGGCGCGCGGGGCCCGGTACCGAGCCGGTTCCGGAGAATCTCACCCCCACGTGCGTCGGGCCTCGGCCGACTGCGGCCGGGGCCCGACGTGCTCTTCGGTCAGTGCGAGTCGTTGCCGGGGTGGCAGGGGCCGCACTCGGCGGCGTCCGTCCACAGCGGCAGGTCGACGTCCCAGCCGTCGGACGCGATGACGGTCGCCGTCTTCATCACCGAGCCGTCGTTCTTCATCTCGACCTTGGGCACGTGGTGCAGGAAGTGCCCGTCGTTGAAGCGGTCGCACAGGTTGGCGTACGCCACAGTGTCAAGGCTGATCGTGTGGACGCCGATGTCGACGAGCTTGCTTGGCGCGAGCCCCAGGGACTCACCCCGGTGGTTCATCGCGGTCAGCAGGTAGGCGTACCCCTGTCCGAGGACCCGGGCCGCCATGACCGAGTCGTACGGGTAGTCCCGCACCAGGAGCGCGACCTGCTTGTCCCACAGATCGTCCGGCACGACTTCTCGCACGGAATGGAAAGGGCCGATTGCCGGGTCGGCGGCCAGGGGGAATGCGACTGCCGTTGACATGATGCCTCCACTGGACGGTGCCCCGCGGCGCGGGGCGCTGCATTCAGCACACCGCGCCGAACCGCCTGGAGGTGATCAACTCGCTTACCACGCAAGGGCTTTGCACATCGTGCAAGCAGTCTCGACGGCTTTGTACCGCGTCCGTACCGTAAGAGCCCCGGTCGTGCAGCGTGGGAGGGACCTGTGCCCGTAGACCCGCTCTGGAACAGCACGAGAGCACGCGAGTTAGCCGCCCAGCGACGCCCCAGCGCGCTGATCCGCCTCGGCCGCGAACAGCGAGCCTGGACCCTCGCCGCCCTCGGCGAACGGCTCGGCTGCTCACCGGCCACCGTCTCCCGGCTGGAGCGGAGCACCAGGGTCGTCGACCTGGCCCTGGTCCACCGCGCCGCCCTGGAAGTCGGCGTACCGCGACACGTCTTGGTGAGTTCTCTGGCGCCACCCACCCCGACGGCATCGACGGCCACTAGAGTGACGGCCAGTCAGCACGCCGAGGAGGACCCGATGCGCCGCCGTACGCTGCTCACCGCCACGGCAGTCGCCGGGCCGACCGCCCTGCTGCTGGGGCTGGACGAGGCCCTGGCCGACACCCCCGCACCGACCGGCAACGGACCACTGGACACTCGCCTGGCCACAGCGCGCGAGCTGTACGATAAAGGCACCCATCGCCCGCTGCTCGCCGCCCTGCCCGGACTGATCGCCGACGGACATGCCGCCGCACGCTCACGCCGCGAACTCGACCAGGCCCGGCTCTCCTCGGTCTACAGCCTCGCCGCCGCCGTCCTGAGCAAGCTCGGCTCCTACGAGCAGGCCCGCCTCACCGCCGACCGCGCCCGCACCTGGGCCGAAGTGTCCGGCTCCCCGCTGGCAGCGGCAGCCGCGGCCCGGGAGTTGGCGATCGTACTGCGCCACCAGAACCGCAACGAAGAGGCCCAGCGCCTCATGTCGACAGCCGCCACCGGAGTGGAAAGTACCGGACTGCGCACCGACGCATCGGCATCGGCATACGCCCAGATGCTCTGTACCCTGGCCTACACCGCCGCCCGGGGCGGCCACCGCACCGAGGCCCTGGCGATGACCATGGAAGCCCGCCGCGCCGCCGCCCACCTGCCCGAGACCGCACCGGCGGGCCGTCTGTTCCCCATCAGCCCCGCCGCCGTCGACTTGTATGCGGTCGGCGTCCACTGGGCGCTCGGAGATGCTGGAGCCGCCCTGGAGGCCGGGAAGGACCTGCGCCCCGCACAGTTCCCGACCGCCGAGCGCAAAGCCCGGCTGGGCACCGACATGGCGCGAGCCTGGTGGGCATGGCAACGGCCCGAGCAGACCGCCCAAGCACTTCTTGCGGCGCACCGGGCCAGTCCCGCAGAAGTCCGGGACCGGCCCGCGATCCGCAGCATCGTCTACGAACTGGCAGAGCGACACCCCCGCACGGCCGGCGTCCGCGAGCTGCACGCCGCCGTACACCAGCAGGCAAGCTGACGCGCCATCCTCCCCGGAGCTGCCTCCCGCAGCGGATCGCCTAAGAAGTCGTCTCATTTGGCGCGTTCGATAGTCTGCGGTCGTGGACATCGTGGAGCGGCTGGTGCCGGATGAGTTGTGGGAGTTGTTCGCGCGGGTGGTGCCACCGGCCCCGACACGGCCTCAAGGTGGTGGCCGACGGCGGTATGGGGATCGCGAGGTGCTGGCCGCGATTGTGTTCGTGGCCACGTCAGGGTGCACGTGGAAGCAGTTACCGCCATCCTTCGGCCCGTCGGGGCCGACCGCACACCGCCGGTTCAGCGAATGGAGCAGGGCCCGGGTCTGGGCCAAACTGCACCGCCTGATGCTGGACGAACTCGGCGCTCGCGGAGACCTGGACTGGTCGAGGTGCGCGGTCGACTCGGTGAACATGCGGGCCTTGAAAGGGGGGACCTGACAGGTCCGAATCCTGTCGACCGGGGCAAGAAAGGGTCGAAGATCCACCTGATCACCGAGCGGACCGGTCTGCCCATCTCCGTCGGTATATCGGGCGCCAACCTCCACGACAGCCAGGCCCTGCAGCCCCTGGTCCGCGGGATCCCGCCGATCCGCTCCCGCCGCGGCCCACGCCGACGCAAGCCCGCCAAGCTGCACGCCGACAAGGGATACGACTACGACCACCTGCGCCGATGGCTGCGCAAGCGCGGCATCACCCACCGCATCGCACGCAAGGGCATCGAATCTTCCACGCGACTGGGCCGCCACCGCTGGACGATCGAGCGCACCATGGCCTGGCTCGCCGGCTGCCGTCGGCTCCACCGCCGCTACGAGCGCAAGGCTGAACACTTCCTGGCCTTCACCGCTATCGCCTGCACCCTCATTTGCTACCGCCGACTCGCCAAATGAGACGACTTCTAAGCTTGTTCTTTATCTACCAAGATCGGCCAGGTCTGCCGATGGCCTTGAGGGTCTCGGGGCGTTTGACGGTTTTGCCGACGTCGTAGCGGGG
>NZ_JBHYWD010000024.1:129748-162556 GCF_042751305.1 Streptomyces hokutonensis | reverse complement strand
GCGACCTGGTGCAGGACGTCGTCGCCGTACAGGCCCTGGCTGCCGGTGAGAAACCAGATCTCCTGGTCGGGGTAGGGAGAGGCTGTGGTGTCCATCAGGGTTGTTCCTTTCAAAGGGAGTTGACCACCGGGCGAGGCATTGGTGCTCAGGCGGAGGTCTCGGTGCGCAGGCGGCGCAGCCGGTGCATGACCTCGTTGGCACCCCGGCCGAAGTAGTCGTGCAGCAGCCGGTACTCGGCATACAGCCGGTCGTAGGCGGCAGCCCGCTCGGGGTCGGGCCGGTAGACGGCCGGGCGGGCCTTGGCCATGGCGTGGGCGGCGGCCCGGATGTCCGCGTGGGCGCCGGCCGCGACCGCCGCGTGCATCGCCGCACCCAGCGCGGGACCCTGCGCCGAGTCGATGACCCCCAGGGGCAGACCGGTCACGTCGGCATAGATCTGCATCAGCAGCGGGTTCTTCACCAAGCCGCCCGCCACGATCAGTTCACGGACCGGGACCCCGGAGGTCTCGAAGGCTTCGATGATGGTGCGGGTGCCGAAGGCGGTGGCCTCCAGCAGTGCCCGGTAGACGTCCTCGGGGCGGGTGGACAGCGTCAGCCCGACCACGACGCCGCTCAGATCGTGGTCGACCAGAACCGACCGGTTGCCGCTGTGCCAGTCCAGCGCGACCAGCCCGTGCTCGCCCACCCGCTGCTTCGCGGCCAGCGCGGTGAGGTGCTCGTGCGGATCCCGGCCCAGCGCGGCGGCCTCCTCGGCGTACGAGGCCGGGAAGGCGGTGCGGACGAACCAGCCGAAGATGTCGCCCACCCCGCTCTGCCCGGCCTCATATCCCCACAGTCCCGGCAGGATGCCGCCCTCAACCACCCCGCACATGCCCGGCACTTCCGCCCACTGGTCGCTGCTCATCACGTGGCAGGTGGAGGTGCCCATGATGGCGACCATCCGGCCGGGTTCGACGGCGGTGGCCGCCGGGGCGGTCACATGCGCGTCGACGTTCCCGACGCACACGGCGATACCCTCCGGCAGGCCCGTCCAGGCCGCCGCCTCCGCCGTCAACCCGCCCGCGCGGTCGCCGAGCTGGCCGATCGGCTGGTCCAGCTTGGTGGTGACGAAGCCCGCGAAGTCGGGGTTGAGCGCGGCCAGATAATCGGCGGAGGGGTAACTCCCGTCCTGGAGCTGGCCCTTGTACCCGGCGGTGCACGCGTTGCGGACGTAGGAGCCGGACAGCCGCCACACGATCCAGTCGGCGGCCTCGATCCACCGCTCGGTCACCTCGTAGAGCTCGGGGTCCTCTTCGAGGAGCTGGAGGGCTTTGGCGAACTCCCACTCCGAGGAGATCTTCCCGCCGTACCGCTTCAGCCACGGCTCCTTGCGCACCTCGGCCAGCGCCGTGATCCGGTCCGCCTGGGCCTGCGCGGCGTGGTGGCGCCAGAGCTTGACGTAGGCGTGCGGGCGGCCCGCGAACTCCGGCAAATCGCACAGGGGCGTGCCGTCGGCGAGGACCGGCAGGACCGTACAGGCGGTGAAGTCCGTCCCGATACCAACGACTTGCTCCGGGCGAACGCCGGAACGGGCCAGTGCCTCGGGGACGGCGATGCGCAGCACGTCGAGGTAGTCCGAGGGCACCTGGAGCGCCCAGTCGGGCGGCAGCGGGGTGCCGTCGGGGAGGGCGCGGTCCAGGACGGCGTGGGTGTACGGGTGCTCGGCGACGGCCAGTTCGGCGCCGTCGGCGACCCGGACCACCACGGCCCGCCCCGACAACGTGCCGTAGTCGACTCCGATGACACAGGGTTCCGGGTTCCCTGCGGTCCGATCTCCGGCATTCACCATCAGTCTCCTCTCAGAGATGTTCGATATCACGATCACTGTGCGACTCTTCGAAGAAGCTGCCGGGCGGCACCCGCGCAGAGATCGGCGAAGTCGACCGACGTACTAGCTTCGGCTCTTGCCGAAGTAGCGGGCCCGCGCCCGGTCGAGCAGGATGGCGATACCGAGGACCGCTCCTTGGACCACCTGCTGGTCGTACGGGCTGACCTTGAGCGCGAGCAGACCGTTGGTGATGAATTCCAGCAGGATCGCGCCCGCCGCGATGCCGGCAATGCGGCCCTCGCCGCCGGAGAGCGACATGCCGCCGACCACCGCCGCGGCGATCGCGGTCAGTTCCCAGCCGGCGCCGACCGAGGGGTCGGCCACGTTCATCCGACCGATCACCATGATGCCGACCACTCCGGCCAGTGCGGCGCTGGCGATGTAGGTGGAGGTGATTCGGCGGGCGGTTGGGATACCGGCCAGCCGGGCGGCCTCCTTGTTGCCGCCGACCGCGTAGATCTGGCGGCCCACGTACGTGCGCTCCAGTACGAACCAGGCGATGACGGCCGCGCCGACGAAGAACAGGGCGGGGACCGGCACTTCGCCGATGTAGTACTGGCTCAGGTTGCTGAACAGCGGCGAGAGATTGTTGATGGGCGAGCCGCTGGTGATCGCGAGCGCCATGCCCTGCGCCACGGTGTAGGTGACCAGGGTGATCACGAAGGGCGGCACGTTCAGGCGGGTGACCATGATGCCGTGCCAGAGGCCGACCCCACCGCAGATCACCAGCGTGAACAGGATCGCGAGGGGCGCGGGCAAGCCCTCGTTCACGTTCATCCAGGCGGCCAGGATGCCGGCCAGGCCTGCCAGCGCGCCCACCGAGAGATCGATGCCACCGGTCAGGATGACCAGCGACTCGCCGATGGCCAGGATGCCGACCTGTGACAGGTCGCGGCCCATCACTTGGAGGTTGCCCACCGCGGTGTACGTCTCCGCGTTGGCCGCGATCCCGACGAACACCAGCACGCAGGCGACGATCACGCCGGCCTCCGGGGAGGCGGCGAGTTTGCGGACGAGGCTGGAGACGGCCGGGCGGGAACGCGGCGCGGCCTCTTCGGGTGTGAGCGTGCTCTGCGCGCTCATGCTGTGGCTCCGTTCGTCAGTTGTTCCTGGTCCGGCGTTTCCACGTCCGGCGTTTCCGGGTTGAGCGGGGACGTTCCGGCCGCGGCCGTCATGATGCGTTCCTTGGTGGCGTCGGCCCGGTCGATGACCGTGGCCACCCGGCCGTGGTTCATCACCGCGATGCGGTGGCAGATCCACAACAGCTCCTCCAGTTCGGAGGAGGCGACCACCAGCGCCATGCCTTGCTCCGCCGCCCGGTCGATCAGCTTGTAGATCTCCGCCTTCGCGCCAACGTCGACGCCGCGGGTCGGCTCGTCGAGCAGCAACAGGCGCGGTTCCGCGGCGAACGCCCGGCCGAAGATGGCGCGTTGCTGGTTGCCGCCGGAGAGCGAGCCGATCGGCTGCTCGACCGACTGCATCCGCACGTTGACGTTCTCGGTGATCTTCCGTGCCTCGGCACGCTCGCGTCCCGGCCCGAGCAGGCCACGGGTGCTGATCCGTTTGAGCACCGAGACGACGACGTTGGACCGGATCGACGCGAACAGGACCAGCGACTGTTCCTTGCGGTCCTCGGGGATCAGGGCGATCCCGGCCGCCACGCCGTCACCCGCGCCGCGCGGCCGGTAGGACTCGCCGCCCAGCCGCATCCGGCCGCCCGTCGAGGGCTGCGCGCCCGCGATCGTGTGGACCAGGCGGCTGCGGCCCGAGCCCATCAGCCCGGCCACGCCCAGGATCTCGCCTTCGCGCACCTCAAGGTCGACGGGGCCGAGACCGTCCGCGGTCAGGCCCTCGACCTGCAGCAGGACCGGGCTCGTCGCCGGTGGCGCCTTCGGTTCGCCCTGGGCGACCTCGCCGCCGACCATCTCCCGGATCAGCCGTTCCTCGGTGGCCTCGGCCGGTTCGAGGTCGGCGACCAGCCTGCCGTTGCGCAGGACCAGGACGCGGTCGCTGATCTCCCGCACCTCGTCCAGACGGTGCCCGATGAACAGCACCGTGCCGCCGCGGTCGGCGAGTTGGCGGGCCAGGCCCAGCACCATCTCGGCCTCGACCGGCCCCAGCGAGGAGGTCGGTTCGTCCAGGATCAGCAGCTTGGGCTCGCGGCCCCAGGCCTTGGCGATCTCGATCATCTGCCGGGTCGGCACCGGCAGGGTGCGCACCTCCCGGCTCACCGGGATCGTCTCGGCGGACAGACCGATCTCCGCCAGCATCGCCTTCGCCTCGGCACGCTGCGCGGCGCCGTCGACCAGGAACCGCCGTCTCGACTTCCGCGGGCGGCGGCCCAGCAGCAGGTTCTCCGCCACCGAGAGCTGTCCGACCAGCGGGAACTCCTGGGAGACCATGGCGATACCGAGCTGTCCCGCGGCCTCGGTCGACCCGGCGACAAGCGGCTCGCCACCGACCAGGATCTCGCCGCCGTCCCGGTGGACGGACCCGGCCAGCGTGCCCATCAGCGTGGACTTTCCGGCGCCGTTCTCGCCGACCACGCCGATCACCTGGCCGGCGTACAGGTCGAGTTCTGGGAGGTCGAGGACGCGCACCGGTCCGTAGGACTTGTGCACTTCCCGCAGCCGCGCCGTGATCGCGCGGCCCGGGGCGTTCTCCGTGGCCGTCATGCTCAGCCGATCCCGAGCTGCGACTCGAGGGACTGGTACGCGCTCAGGTCGGACTTGGTGACCAGGCCCACGCCGGAGCTGAGGGTCGAACCGTCCTTCTCCAGATAGGGCTTGACGAGCGCCATCGTGGCGGACTTGCCGAGCACCTTCTCCGCGGCCAGGATGTACGCCCCGGTGTAGCCCTGCTGGTAGGGCATCTGCACGACGGTGCCGGAGATGACACCCGACTTGATGAACTTCAGCGTCTGGGCGTCGGAGTCGTCGGAGACGATGTGCACCGAGGCCGTCTTGCCGGCCGAGGTAACCGCTTGGGCCAGCGCGGGACCGTCGTAGGAGTAGACGCCGTAGAGGCCTGTGACGTCGGGGTTGTTGGCGAGGATGGTCTCGGCGTCGGAGGTCGCGGTGCTGGCCTGGAGGTTGTCGTTGACCTTCTGGGCGACGGTGATCTTGGTGCCCTTGAGTGCGGCCTCGAAGCCGGCGATGCGCTGGGTGGCGTTGGACGCGGTGAGCGAGCCGACCAGGATGGCCACCTTGCCCTTGCCGCCGAGGACCTGCTTCATCGCGGTGCCGGCCTGGAAGCCCGCGGTGTAGTTCGGGGTACCCAGGTAGAGCGAGGCGGCGTCGGTGCCCGGCAGCGGTGAGTCGATCGCCAGGACGCCGATGCCCTTCTGGACGTCGGTGTGGATGGTGCCCGCGGCCGAGGTCGGGTCGATCGCCGAGATCGAGTAGCCGGTGACGCCCTGCGAGCGCAGGGTCTCCAGCTCCGAGTTCTGCTCGGTCAACTTGCCGTTGGGCGGGGCGAAGTAGGTGCACTTGCTCTTCGATATGCCGAGGTCTGAGCAGCCCTTGAGGAAGCCGACCTGGCCGGCCTTCCAGTAGTCGGCGGCCACGTTCACGACCATCGCGATGTCGACCTTGGACAGGTCCTTGCCGGCCAGTGCGGACTTCAGTGCCGCGTCGAGCTTGGCGAGGCTTGTCTGGTTGAAGGTGACCGAACCGGCCAGCGCGACGGGGGCGGCGCTGGAGCCCGCCGAGTTCGATCCGGAGGAGCCGGTGGCGTTCTTGGAGCAGCCGGCCGCGGCGAGCGAGATGAGCACCACGGCTGCGGCGGCCACGGTGCGGGACCTTCTGGTACGGATCATGGTTGATCAGCGCCTTTCTGGGCGTGTCGGGGTGAAGAGAGCTCCCACGACCGGATGCGGGTGTGGGCGGATCGGGAAACGACCGGGGCACTGTCTTGCCGGCCCGCTCCGGTTGTTGGGCATGACGGTGCGTCGGAGGCGGGCGGGGATGGTCGGTGGCAGTCCGGTCAGGAGGTCCTGGCGAGCGAGAAGTCGGCTGCAGGCGTGGGAAGGCCGACCGTGGTGAACACGGCGAGGACGGCGATGTACGACTGCCTGACGGATTGTCAGATGGTGGGGACCGTCGGGTCGGAGGTCACGCCACTTGTCCAGTCCCGCGACCCGAGTGGACGGGGAAGAGCGGTCGTTCGGCCTGCGGCACTCACGTGCGACGGCGCCCTGACGTTCGGGGACCCGCAGCCGGATGGTCGGCGGTCACGCTAACTGGAGTCGGCCCATCTCGTTTCCTCTTCTCTGGGCAGGCCGGTGGTGCGACCGGGGCGCCGGTCAGTGCCGGGGGCGGGTCGCCGACGTGCGCACCACAAGACTGGGTGGGATGACGATGTGAGGTCTCTCGTCGGCCGCCGGGAGCCCCGCGTCCGGGTCACCGACGATCTCGATCAGAGCGCGCAGGGCACGCCGGCCGAGTTCGTCGAAGTCCTGGCGGACGCTGGTCAGGGACGGCCCGAAGTACTCGGTCTCCGGCATGTCGTCGAATCCGACGACGCTGATGTCCTCGGGCACCCGGCGGCCGGCCTGTTGCACAGCCCGCAGCAGGCCGAGGGCCATCTGGTCGTTGGCGCAGAACACCGCGGTGACCTCGGGGTCGGCTGCGATCCGTTGACCGACCTCGAATCCGGTTCGCGCCGTCCAGTCGGCGCCGCCCAGCGGTTCGACCACCGGAGCACCCCGCTTTCCCAGGGTGCTGCGCCATCCCGCCTCGCGCTCCTGCGCGTCGAGCCAGGAACGCGGCCCGACCATGTGGTGCACCGTGCGATGGCCCAGGTCGAGAAGATAGGAGGTGGCGAGTTCGGCACCCGCCTCGTTGTCCACGGCGACCGAGGCGAGCTTTGCGTGGGTGCCGCAGCCGACCGCGACCAGCGGCACATCCGACGGCACGCTCGCCAGGGCTCCGACAGCCGAGGTCTGCGGCGCGATCACGATGATTCCCTCGACACCCTGGTCCCGAAGCCGGTCGACGGCGTCCAGCACCGAACGGCGATCGAGCGTGCCGACCGCGGCCACTATGACGAAGTACTCGTGCTGCCTGGCCGCCTGCTCGATGCCGTAGAGCATGCAGGCCGGCCCGTACAGCGTGGTGTTGAAGCTGATCACACCCAGGGTGCGGGTGCGTCGGGTGGCCAGGTTGCGGGCGGCGGCGTTGGGGCGGTAGCCGAGTTCACGGACCGCGGCAAGCACCCGGTCACGGGTGGCGGACCGTACGTTCGGGTGGTCGTTGAGGACCCGCGAAACGGTCTGGTGCGAGACGCCCGCGACCCGGGCCACGTCCGCCATCACCGGTGCGCGTTCCCCGTCCATCCCCCGCCTCCTCACGTGCTGTCATGTTTCCGATGGGTTGCTTCTCCGGCCGGAACCAGCCTGCCGTGGAGAATTGTTAGCGCACACATTCCGGAGGGGTCAAGGATCCCAACTGCTCGCTTTCGGATGTTTCGGACAGCGTTGTCACGCGCCCTCCAACTGCCCTGAGCTGGCAGGTCGTTGTCGAGAAAGGCCCCGTTCCACCGTGGCCGCGGACCATCCCCCACGAAATCCAGGGCATTCGTTTCCACACTCTTGACCGTCCCCCACTGTTGACCGCTCATTCATCCCCGCGTAAAAAAGGCGGAGTTGCGAGACCGGTCGATCACCGTCGACCGTACGAGGCCGGCACCTGCACAACGCCCCGGTTCCAGGCCGGGTCGGCCCTTCCGGCATGCAGTCATCACGCTCGGCAGCCGTGTCCGAACAGAGGAACACCCAGGCCGCCAATCCCCCTGTCCCCATGGAGCTCGGATGAGTGACGGCGTCCGGGACTCTCGATTGTTAGCGCTCACATTTTCCCGCCGAGCGGGACGGCGAGGCCCCGTTCAGCGCCGACGCCATGTCCCGCTGGCAGCTCCCGGCATGCAGACCACCGCATACCGAACGTCCCCCGCTCCCTGCGCAGAACGCGACACGGAAGAGGTTCACAGTGACAGCAAGGCATCTGAGAGGGCTCCGGCTGAGGGTGGTCGGCGCGGCCCTCGCACTTGTCGCCGGCATCCTGGTCGGGGCCATCGGCACCGCGGGCACCGCCCAGGCGGCTTCGTCCCTGCCATGTGACATCTACGCCTCCGCCGGCACCCCCTGTGCCGCGGCACACAGCACCACGCGAGCCCTCTACGCCTCCTACAACGGCGCTCTCTACCAGGTCAAGCGTGCCTCGGACTCCACCACCACCGACATCGGCGTCCTCAGCACCGGCGGCTACGCCAACGCCGCGGCACAGGACTCCTTCTGCTCCGGCACGACCTGCGTCATCACCAAGATCTACGACCAGAGCTCGCACCACAACGACCTGACCATCGAAGGCCCGGGCGGCAACGGCGGCCAGGACGTCGGCGCGATCGCCAACGCCCTGCCGGTCACGGTCGGCGGCCACGCGGCGTACGGCGTCTTCGTCTCCGCGGGTGTCGGTTACCGCGACAACAGCACCACGGGCATCGCCACCGGCAGCTCCCCCGAGGGCGCGTACATGGTGACCAGCGGCCACCACGTGAACAACCGGTGCTGCTTCGACTACGGCAACGCCGAGACGTCCGGCGACGACACCGGCAACGGCCACATGGACGCGATCAACTTCGGTACGGAGTGCTGGTTCACGTGCACCGGCTCCGGCCCCTGGGTCGAGGCAGACCTGGAGAACGGACTGTTCTTCGGGGCGAACGGCGCCTACTCGGGCAACACCGGCATCTCCAGCGAGTACGTCACCGCCATGGAGAAGAACAACGGCACCTCGGCGTACGCGATCAAGGGCGGCAACGCCCAGTCCGGTTCACTGAGCACCTTCTACAACGGGGCCCTGCCCACCACCAGCGGATACAACCCGATGCACAAGGAAGGAGCCATCGTCCTGGGCACCGGCGGTGACAACAGCAACGGGTCCGACGGCTCCTTCTTCGAAGGCGTCATGACCTCCGGCTACCCGACCGACGCCACCGACAACGCCGTTCAGGCCAACGTCACCTCCGTCGCCTACACCACCCCGACCGCGAGCTTCCCCGTCACGGGTACCGCCTACCGCCTCACCAACACCAACTCCGGCAAGGTCCTGGACGCGGTGAACTGCGGTACGGCCAACGGCACTTCGGTCGACCTCTGGTCCTCGCTCGGCAACACCTGCCAGCAGTGGAAATTCGCGGGCACGGGCAACGGCCACTACACGATCACCAACGTGAACAGTGGCACGGTCCTGGACGACAAGAACTGCGGACAGAGCAACGGCACGGCCGTCCAGCTGTGGGCCTCGCTCGGCAACACCTGCCAGCAGTGGGACGTCACCAAGGTCGGCAGCCACTACACCATCTCCAACGTCAACACCGGCATGACGCTGGACGTCACCAACTGCGGAACGGCCAACGGCACCGTGGTGCGCCAGTGGCAGCAGCTCGACAACACCTGCCAGCAGTGGGACATCGCCTCCTGACCTGAGAACCGACCTGCCGATGGTCCGCCGGCCTCCCCGACGGCGGACCATCGGCCCGTCCCGGCCGTCGACCCCAAGCCGAGCACTCACCACTCGCCCCACTTGCTCGGAACCCACCGCGGAGAGGCACTCACCACTCCTCCCCCGTTCAGCTCCTCCCTTCACCGCGCCCCATACGCAGCTGTCCCATCGATCCACCTCGCAAAGGAACTCCCGCATGCCCGCAGAAACCGGACTGCCCCGCAGAACCGTCCTCGCGGCCCTCGGCGCCGCCTCCCTGGCCGGACCGTTCGCCGCCGCCGCGCCGGCACAGGCCGCCGGACATTCCGCCGCCTCGGCGGACGCCTCCGCCCCGGACCTGCCCGCGGCAGCCGCGCACTGGACCTTTGACGAGGGCTCCGGAGCCTCCGCCGCCGACTCGTCCGGCAACGCTCACACCGCCGCCCTCCAGGGCGCGGCCGCCTGGGACACCGGCAAGATCGGCGCCCACAGCCTCAGCCTCACCGCGGGCGGCAATGCCGCGGCCACCGGGCCCGCCCTCGACACCTCCAAGGCGTTCTCGGTGGCCGCCTGGGTGAACCTCAGTCAGCTGGGCGGCTACCAGACCGCCGTCAGTATCGACGGCCAGGTCGTCAGCGCCTTCTACCTCGGGCTGCGCGACGACACCGGCACCTTCGCCTTCGCCCGGCTCGCCTCGGACGCCACACAGGGTGCCGCCGTCGCGGCAGCCGCCTCCGCACCCACCACCGGCACCTGGACCCACCTCGTCGGAGTCAGCGACCCATCGGCCGGAGTCACCCGCCTCTACGTCGACGGCGTGCTGGAGGGGGAGAGCGACTACACCGCGGGCTGGGCCGGCACCGGCGACACCGCCATCGGCCGCGCTCTCTACGGCGGCGGGCACGTCGACCAGTGGCACGGTCTGATCGACGACGTGTGGATGTTCCCGACCGCCCTCACCTCGGACCAGGTCGCCACGCTGGCCGGGGTTCCGGTGGAGTCCACGACACCGCTGCTCAGCGTGGACGTCGCCAACCCGGCGCACGCCGTGTCCCCCATCCTTCCCGGCCTGATGTTCGAGGACATCAACCACTCGGGCGAGGGCGGCATCTACGCCGAACTGGTCCAGAACCGCACGATGATGGCCAGCGACACCTCAGCCGTCCACTGGTCCGCCGTCGGCGGGACAACCCTGACGCTGGACACCACCACTCCCCTCAACGACGCCCTCAATCGCTCCCTCAAGGTCGCACTGCCGAGCGGCACCGGGGCCGGCAACCGGGCCGGAGTGGCCAACGACGGATTCTGGGGCATCCCCGTGCGCCCCCGAACCACCTACACCGCGCGGCTGTTCGCCAAGGCGTCGCACCGGATCGGCCCCCTCACCGTGGCAATCGAGTCGGCGGACGGCTCGACGGTGTACGCCTCCGCACAACTGCACCATGTCGTCACCGACTTCCCCGACCGCCCCTTCGAACTCACCCTGCGCACCGGTCCGCGCACTCCGGTGGCCGGTGACGCGAGGCTGACCGTGACCACCGACGACCCGTCCGCCTCGGGCGGGACGCTCTGGCTCCAGTACGTCTCCCTCTTCCCGCCCACCTACAACAACCGTCCCAACGGCCTGCGCATCGACCTGATGGAGAAACTGGTCGCCCTGAAGCCGAAGTTCCTGCGATTCCCCGGCGGCAACTTCCTTGAGGGCAACACCATCGCCACACGCTTCAACTGGAAGAACACCATCGGTCCGGCCTGGGAACGCCCCGGCCACATGGACGACGCCTGGGGCTACTGGTCCACGGACGGGCTCGGACTCCTCGAATACCTGCACTGGGTCGAGGACATGCACGCCCAGCCGGTGCTCGCCGTCTTCGCCGGCTACACGCTGAGGGGCGAGCACGTCACCGGCGACGCCCTCACGCCGTACGTCCAGGAAGCCCTCGACGAAATCGAGTACGTCACCGGCCCCGTCACCAGCACCTGGGGCGCGAAGCGCGCGGCCGACGGCCACCCGAAGCCGTTCCCGCTGGAGTTCGTGGAGATCGGCAACGAGGACTGGTTCGACTCCTCCGGGTCCTACGACGAGCGGTTCGCGGCCTTCCACGACGCGATCAAGGCGAAGTACCCGCACCTGAAGCTGATCGCCACGGCCACGGTGACGAGCCGCACGCCCGACCTGATCGACGAGCACTACTACCTCGCGCCGTCCGCCGCCCAGGCCGCCACCCACAAGTACGACAACCGGGACCGCGCCTCGACCAAGGTCTTCGTCGGGGAGTGGGCCGCGCAGGAGGGACGCCCCACGCCCGACCTCAACGCCGCGCTGGGCGACGCCGCATGGCTGGCCGGGCTGATCCGCAACTCCGACCAGGTCCTCATGGAGTGCTACGCCCCGCTCTTCTCCCACGTCAAGAACAACGTCTGGGCGACCAACCTGATCGCCTACGACAATCTCACGAGCTATGTGTCCCCCAGCTACTGGGCGCAGCAGATGCTGACGAGCAGGCTGGGCAGAACGGTGCTGCCGGCCACCACACGTGCGTTGCCCGTCGTCGCCACGGTCGCCACCCGCGCGGGGAACCGTCTCTACCTGGCGGTCGTCAACTCCGGGACGGAGAAGGTGAACGTACCGATCGAACTGAAGGGCCTGGCGAAGGGGGTGCGGAAGAACGCCACCGCCACGGTCCTGACCGGACCCTCGCGCACCGCCACCAACACACTGACCGAACCCACCGCGCTGGTCCCCAGGACCAGCACCGTCACGGGTGCGGCAGCAGCCTTCACCAGCACCCTGCCGCCGCTCTCCGTCACGGTCCTGGAACTCGTCCTGACCTGACATCCGTCCACCCGCCCCGCAACTCGACCTGCCCGTCCGCCCGTCCCGGACGGGCGGGTCGAGTCGGGCCGTTGGCCGAGTTTTGGGCCTCACTGCCAGCGATGCGCTCACGGAACTCTTCCCGTTGATCAAGAAGGTGGCGACGACGCGCTGCTACGCAGTCGTTCCAGGAACTGGCCGGTAAGGAGTGAGGGACGTCAACCTCGACCCAGTCGCCCGGGACTACTTCCAGCACCGGCTCGGGATCGACCGCAAGGCAGTGCACGGCATCGACGACGGACACCGCCTCGTCCGCCGAGCCGACGACAGGCAACCCAAGATCCTCACAGCTCGGTACCGCTGCACCGACCACAACGGTTCACGCGAACCGGCCAGTCCTTCTTGCCTCGCCGCCGCAGCGGCACACGCTTGCCGGCCTCCCCCTGCCGACCGGCGCCGCGGCCGACGAAGTACGGCTGACTGCGCAGGCGGCGAGAGCCTCTCCGGTGTAACCCTGCGCGAAGATCAGGCCACGATTGCCGCAGCGGGGTGTCCGTCGGGGAGAATGCCCGAACGATGACGTCGACGCCTTCCGGAGCGGCACGGGCCGGGTACACGCCCTTCGCTCATCTCACCGTGCCCAATGCAGCCCTCTATCGCCGGGTGATGGGAGCGTTCCTGGCCGCCAAGGAGCGCTTCGCCGTTCACCTGCGGCCCGAGGACGTGGTAGCGGCGCTGCCGCCGGAACACCGGCCCGCCGACGTGGACACAGTGGTCAAGGCGCTGGACAGCCTTGTCGACTGGGGCAATCTGCGGGCGGATCCGGACACTTCCCGGGTCACCGCGGTCGAGGACTTCTACCGCAAACGCTTCATCTACCAACTCACCCAGGCCGGAGAGGCAGCCGAGCAGGCGCTGTCCGTGTACGACGAGGCGCTGGGGCGGCGCGGTGCGCTGCAGGCGGTGGCCCTGCACGACATCGTCACCCAGCTGCGGGCTCTGCTGGTGATCGCCGCCGAGCAGGAGGAAGGCGAGCCGGACCCGGCCAAGACGCATCTGGCGCTGTCCGCTCTGACGAGCCGGTTCGAGGCGCTGGCGGAGAACGCGCGGGCCTTCATGGGTTCCCTGCAACGCACGATCGACCTGCACGGTGTGGAGGTCGAGGTGTTCCTCGCCTACAAGGACAGCCTGATCCAGTACCTGGAACGGTTCATCCAGGACCTGATCACCCTGGGCGGGCGAATCGCCCTGCTCATCGGCGAGTTGGAGGAGCACGACCGGGTCGGCGTGCTACTGCGGCTGGCGGCGGCCCGGGAGGCGGCCGACGCCGCCCCGGGCGAGGCCGAGAGCGCAGAGGCGCGCGCGTATGAACGGTGGGTGGACAGGTGGTCAGGGCTGGCCGCCTGGTTCGTGTCGGCGGAGGGCCGCGAGTCGCAGGCCCGTCTGCTGCGCGGCCGCGCTCTGGGCGCCATCCCTCAACTGCTGGCAGTCGTACGGCAGTTGAACGAGCGGCGGGCCGGGCGCTCGGACCGCTCGGCAGACTTCCGCACCTTGGCCCGCTGGTTCGCCGAGGCCCCCGACGACGCGGCCCGGCACAGGCTGTGGCGTGCCGCGTTCGGGCTGTATCCCGCACGTCACCTCACCGTCGACGCCGACACCCTCGACCAGCGCGCCGCCCACCCGGTGGCCGCCTCCACCCCATGGGCCGAGGCCGAGCCGCTACGGATCAGCCCGCAGCTGCGCCGCACCGGCAGCTACGAGCGGCGCGGCAGGACCCGCCGGGTGCAGGACCGGTCCGAGCAGCGCAAGCACCTCGCCGAGATCGCCGCCCAGCAGGCGCGGGAGATCACGGCCGCCCGCGCTCGCCTGGCGACGGACGGCACCACCAGGCTGTCCGCGCTCGGCGAGCTCGACCCGCTCGCCTTCGGCCTGTTCCTTCAGCTGCTCGGCGACGCCCTGGCCACCTGGCGCCCAGGTATGACGGCCACCGTCGCGACCAGCAACGACGGCACGATGGAGATCCGGCTCACAGCCTTGACGGACGGCACGAGGGCCAGCATCCGCACCCCGGGCGGCACCTTCCGCGGCCCCGACCACCTGGTCGAGATCACGGATCTCACCCGAACCGGCCAGACGCGCGCCACCGGCCCTTCCGGCAGGGAGAAGTCATGACCACACCCCTGGGCGAGGTACTGGACGGCCGGCGCACCGCCGAGTTCCACAAGGCCGCCCGCGCACTGTTGAAGGAACCGCTGCTGCTCGCGCACGGCTCGCACGCCGAGGAGTTCCGGCTGGTGCGCCGGCACGCCGGCGACCTGCGCGACTGGTTCGACCGCAACACCGGCTGGCCGCTGCGGGTGGACACGGAGGCCGCGCGGCTGGGCAGAGCACCCGCCACCCTGGCCGACTCCACCCATCCGGCCCGCGAGGCCTCCCGCGCCCGCGCACCGTTCACCCGCCGCCGCTATGTGCTGCTGTGCCTGGCGCTGGCCGCGCTGGAGCGCGGCGAGGCACAGATCGCGCTCGGCCGCCTCGCCGAGCAGGTGGTCCTGGACGCGGCCGATCCCCATCTGGCCGCCGCCGGAATCGAGTTCACGCTGGAGCGGCGCGAGGAGCGGCTGGATCTGGCGTCGGTGGTACGGCTGCTCATGCACTACGGCGTGCTGCGGCGGGTGGCCGGGGACGAGGACGCCTACGTCAGCGGGGCGGGCGATGTGCTCTACGACGTCCAGCGTCGTGTCCTGGCCGGACTGCTCGCCGCCCGCCGCGGCCCGTCGATGATCACCGCGGACGGTTTCGAGGGCCGCCTGTCCGAGCTGACCTCCGAGAGCGCGCTGGACAGCGACGAGCTGCGCTTCCGCGCCATCCGCCAACGGTTGACCCGACGCCTGCTGGACGACCCGGTGCTGTACTACGCCGAACTGACCGACGACGAGCTCGCCTATCTCACCCGCCAGCGCGCCTTCATCACCGCCCGGATCACCGAACTGACCGGTCTGGTCGCCGAGGTGCGTGCCGAGGGCATCGCCATGGTCGACCCCCTGGACGACCTGACCGACGTACGGATGCCCGAGCAGGGCACCCACGGACACGTCACCCTGCTGCTCGCCGAGCACCTGGCGACCGCCGACGGGGCGGTCAGCCGCGGCGAACTGGAGCGCCGGGTGCGGGAGCTGGCCATCGAACACGGCGGCTTCTGGTCCAAGAGCGCCAAGCAGCCGGGCGCGGAAGCGGAGTTGGTCGAACAGGCCCTGACCAAACTCACCTCGCTCGGCCTGGTCACCGTCGCACAGGGCGGCGTCGCCCCGCTGCCGGCGCTGGCCCGGTACGCGGTCGGCGAGACCGTCGTACGGGATCCGGGAGTCCCCACCGCTCGTACCTCTCAGCGAAAGGCATGACCGCCGTGACCGCACTGCCCACCCCCGCGCCCGGCCGGTGGCGTCCCTTGCGTATCGGCCTGGTCGATCTCTTCTACTACGACACCGAGGAGTTCTGGTTCCGGGACGGTCGGCTGCTGTTGCGCGGCAACAACGGCACCGGCAAGTCCAAGGTCCTCGCCCTCACCCTGCCCTTCCTCCTGGACGGCGACCTGTCCGCGCGCCGCGTGGAGCCCGACGCCGACCCCGGCAAGCGCATGGAATGGAACCTGCTGCTGGGCGGGCAGCATCCGTACCCCGAGCGGCTCGGCTACACCTGGATCGAGTTCGGCCGCCACGACGAGGCATCCGGACAGGACCGCTTCCTCACCCTGGCCTGCGGGCTGAAGGCGGTGGCGGGGCGCGGTATCGCCCGTCACTGGTACGCCGTCACCGACCAGCGGATCGGGCCGGAACTCAGTCTGCTCGACGCCACCGGCACCGCGCTGTCGCGGGACCGGCTCGCGGAGGCTCTCGGCGGGCGCGGCATGGTGTACGACACGGCCACGGCGTACCGCAGGGCGGTGGACGAGGCGCTGTTCGGTCTGGGTGAGCGGCGGTACGCGGCCCTGGTGGACCTGCTCGTCCAGTTGCGCCAGCCGCAGCTGTCGAAGCGGCCCAACGAAACGGCTCTCTCGCGTGCGCTGACCGAGGCGCTGCCTCCCATGGACCAGGCGGTGATCGCCGATGTGGCCGAGGCGTTCCGGTCCTTGGACGAGGAGAAGGAGGAGCTGCGGGCGGCCACCGAGGCCGAGCGCGCCGCCTCCGCCTTCCTGGACCACTACCGCCGTTACGCCCGCGTCGCCACCCGCCGCCGCGCCCGGCTCCCCCGCCACGAACACGCCCGCTACGAACAGCTGAACCGCGATCTCGCGCAGGCCCAGACCGAGCGGTCGCAGGCCGAGGAGGACAGAGAGCGGATCGCCGTGCGGCTCGCACAGCTTGAGGAGAGTGCCGCACGGCTGAAGGCGCAGGAGGCCGCGCTGCGCGAGGGCCCCGAGATGCGCAGCGCCCGGGAGTTGGAGCAGGCGGCGGCGGACGCGCGCCGCACCGCCGGGGAACTTTCCCGCACCGAGGAGGACCGGGAGCAGGCAGCCCAGGCGCACACCCGCGCCCTGGGCCGCCTGCAGAGTGCCGACCGGCGGTTCGCGGCGGCCGAGGAGCAGGTCGCGGACGCGCTCGCGCGCGAGCGGGAGGCGGCCTCGGCCGCCCGCCTCGACGGTGGGCTGCGCATCGAGGGCGCGCCGGAGGCCGAACTGCGCCGCGCGGCCGAGGAATCGGTGGCGCGCAGGCGGCGCACGGTCGATCACGTGGAGGAGACGGCGTCCCGCGCCGAGGAGGCCGCCGCCGAGCGGCGCGCCGCCGCCCGCCGGCTGGACGAGGCGCAGACCGAGGCCGGCCACACCGCCGAGCAGCAGGCCCAGGCGGAGGCCACCGCAGTCCGGGTGGGCCGGGAACTGGTCGCCGCCGTACGCGAACACCTCGACGTGTGCGAGGAATTGACCCCGCAGGATCCGGTGGGCCTGCTGGACGGTCTGCAGGACTGGGTCACGCATCTGCGGGGTCCCTCTCCCGCGCGGGTGCATGCGGCCGACGCCCACCGTGCGCGGGCCGCGAACCTGGCCGACCGGGCGGCGGCTCTCGGTCAACGGCTGACGGAGCTGACCACCCGGCGCGCCGAGGGCGAGCGGGAGCTGGCCGACCTGGAGGCAGGCGGCCAGCGCGGTCCCACGGCACCGCACACACGTGCACCCGGCGTCCGCGAGCAGGCGCCCGGAGCACCCCTGTGGCGGCTGGTCGACTTCCACGATCACGTCGCCGCCGGTGAACGTGCGGGTCTGGAGGCGGCGTTGGAGGCCTCCGGGATCCTGGACGCCTGGGTGTGCCCGGACGGCACCGTCCTGCACACGGACCTGCACGACGTCCTGCTCTCACCGGGCGCCCCGCTCACCGGGCCGGTGCTCGGCGACATGCTGCGCCCGGCCGTCGACCACGGCGATCCGCGCGCCGTCGCGGTGGGCGAGCAGACGGTGGCGCGCCTGCTGGCCGCCGTGGGGCTCGGCGCCGGCGGCGACACCTGGGTGGCGGCGGACGGCCGTTTCCGCATCGGAGCACTGACCGGCAGCTGGTCGAAGCAGGCCGCCGTATACGTGGGCGAGGGCGCCCGTGAAGAGGCGCGCCGGGCCCGGATCATCGCTCTGCGCGGCGAACTGGACGCTCTGGCAGGCCAGTTGAACGAGGTGGAGGCCGAGCGGGCAACGGTGGCCCGCCGGCGCCGCACACTGGACGCCGAACTGACCGCCGTTCCCGACGACGCAGTCCTGCGCCACGCACACGCCCTGGCCGCCGCCGCCGCGGACGCCGCCCACCGGGCCCGCGCCCGCCAGGACGAACGCTCGGCCGACCTGGCCGCGGCGGCCGGGCAGGAAGCCGAGGCCACCACCGAACTCGCCGACACGGCAGCGGCCGTGAACCTGCCCGCCGACCGTCCGCAGCTGCTCGTCGTCCGCCAGGCACTGGCCGACTACGCCGCCGTCCTGGCCGCTCTGTGGCCCGCCCTGCGTGAGCGGGCAGATGCCGGACACGCGGTGGCCGACGAACACGCGGAAGCCGAGGCTGCGGGCGCGCGGGTGGCGGAACTGGCCCTGCGTGCCGAGGAGTCGGCCCATCTGGCGGCCGCCGCCGACGAACGGCACACCACCTTGCGCTCCACGGTCGGTGCCGCCGTCGCGGAGCTGGAACGGCGCCTGGCCGCCACCGCCGAGGCCCTGGCCGCCTGCGACCGCGACCAGCGCCGCTCCCGCGAGGAGCACACCGCCGCCGGCCGGCGCGTCGGCCATGCGGAGGGCCGTATCGAGCAACTGGAGAAAGACGTCGACGAGGCCGCCGCCTCCCGCGCCGAGGCCATCGCCGCGCTCCAGCGGTTCGCGGCCACCGGACTGCTGGCCGTGGCACTGCCCGAGGCGCCCCTGCCCCCACTGGACGGCGGACCGTGGGCGGCCACCCCGGCCGTCGCGCTCGCCCGCACCATCGAGGCGCAGCTGTCCGGCCCGTCCGGCACCGACGACTCCGACGGCGCCTGGGAACGCGTCCAGAAACGGCTCAGCGAGGAGTACAAGAAACTCCAGGACGCCCTCTCCCGCGGCGGCCACACCGCCGGCGCCCGCATGGTCGAGGACGGCATGGTCGTCGACATCGTCTACCAGGGCCGCCGGCGCACCGTGCCCGACCTGGCCGCGGCCCTCTCCGCCGAGGTGACCGAACTGGCGCACATCCTGTCCGCGCACGAACGCGAGATCCTCGAAACCCACCTGCTCACCGAGGTCGCAGGCACCCTGCAAGAGCTGATCGCCGCCGCCGAGAGGCAGGTGCGGGCCATGAACGCCGAACTGCTGGAGCGGCCCACCTCCACCGGCATGAAGCTGCGTCTGGTGTGGCGCTCCTCGCGCAAGGCGCCGACCGGACTGGCCCAGGCACGGGAGCGCCTGCGCCAGTCCGCGGACGCCTGGGCACCCGAGGACCGGGCTGCGGTCGGGGAGTTCCTCCAGGCCGAGATCGCCCGCCGGCAGTCCGACGACGCGGCGGGCAGCTGGCTGGAGGTGCTCACCGCGGCGCTGGACTACCGGTCCTGGCACGAGTTCGGCATCGAGCGCCACCAGCACGGCGCCTGGGTTCCGGCCACCGGCCCCGCCTCCGGCGGCGAACGCGTCCTGGCCGTGTCCGTACCGCTGTTCGCCGCCGCCTCCTCGCACTACGCCACGGCCGCCCCCGACGCCCCGCGCCTGGTCACCCTGGACGAGGCGTTCGCGGGCGTGGACGACGACTCGCGGGCCAAGTGCCTGGGTCTCCTGCACGCCTTCGACCTGGACGTGGTGATGACCAGCGAACGCGAGTGGGCCTGCTACCCCCAGGTCCCCGGCATCGCCATCGCCCAGCTCTCCCGCGTCGACGAGATCGCCGCGGTCCTGGTGACCCGCTGGGAATGGGACGGCACCGATCGCGTACGGGGCGATGAACCGGACCACCGCCTGACGACCCTCCCCACCCAGGCGGCTCCCCCGGCCTCTGAGTTCGACGCGGAGGCACCCGTACCCACCGACGGCACCGCCCCCGGCCGGGACCCACTGTGGGCATGAACGGGCCCGGGCAACCCGGCTCCCCCGACGAGCCAGGCCCGCGCATCGACCTCGACCGCCTCGGCCGGCTGCTCGGCGACCCCGGCCTGGCCTGGCTGGTCGAGCGCGTCCGGCGCCGCATGGAGCGGGACGAACCCCTCACCGGCCCGCTCACCCTGACCACCCCCACCAGCGCCGAACGCGACGCCGCCGAACGCCTGTTGGGCCGCGCCCCACGCGGCGGACGCTCACTGAGCGTGCGCCTCGACGCGGTGGATACCGTGCTGCGCCGCTCCGGCATCAGCCCCGACGGGCTCGCCGCGGCCGTCACCGCCCTCACCGGCCCCGTCACCCGGCTCGCCGACGTACGCGAACAGGAGACGAACGCCTGGCAGGAGGCGTACGCCCCACTGGCCGTGCTACGGCCCGAACTGGCCGAGTGGACCCACCAGTTGCGCAGGGACGGTCTCGTACGCCGCCTCGCCCGCACCCCGCACGCGGCGAAGATCCTGCTCACCGACGCCACGACGGCCCTGCGGCCACTGCCCGCCGACCCGGCGGTGTCCCTGCCTGCGTTCGCCGCCACCGCTCTCGGCGACGCTCACGCGCTCGACGACGGAACACCGCTCGCCACGATCGTCCTCTCCGGCATCCGTGCCCTGACCGGCTTCCCCGACGGCAACGGAGCCGAATGGCGCCGCGAGGCCTGGGCCTCGGCCGGCCTGCTCAGAGACGCCCTCTCCTCCACCGTCCTCACGCTGGGCCTGCGCGGCACCCCCGCTCTCGACTGGATGACCGACGCGGGCGAACCGGCCGTCCTGACACTGCGCCAGCTCACCCACAACCCGCCGAGGACGGCGTCGGAGGTTGTCTACGTGTGCGAGAACCCGACCGTCCTGGCCACTGCGGCAGACACCCACGGCCCCACCTGCCCGCCCCTGGTCTGCCTCCAGGGCCAGCCCTCGGCCGCCGCCCTCACCCTGCTGCGCCACCTCCACTCCCACGGATCCACGCTCCGCTACCACGGCGACTTCGACTGGGGCGGCCTGCGCATCGCCGACGCGCTACTGCGCCGCGTCCCCTGGCAACCCTGGCACTACACCGCCGCCGACTACCGCACCGCGGCCGCCGCCACACCTCTGGCCCCACCCCTGACCGGCACACCGGCCACCGCGGCATGGGATCCCGACCTGACCCCGGCGCTGGCCGAACTCGGCGTGCGCATCGAGGAAGAGACGGTCCTGGACGTCCTTCTGGCCGATCTCGAGCCCTGAGGTCGCCGCGCCGGTCGAACGTGACCATCACCGTCAACCGCCCGAGCCTTCCGGGCGGCGCTGGGCTCCTGTTCCGTGTCTTGGAACGACGCGCTCGTTCAGGCATCGCTACATCACGGGCTTCAGGCTGGTCGTCGACTGCGGGGCCACCCTGCTGGGCGCCTTCGGCCGAGAGGACCACAGCCCGGCCGCCGCACTCTCGGCCGTACGCACGAACGCGTCACACGTCACGCGTCGCGGCCGGGACGTCCTGACGCCAGGTCAGCACTCACGTGTGTCGTGGCGCATCAACGACAGGAACAGCCACGACGGCGGATCCGATCCGGCAAGTCGCGCTCGCCCCGCCGTCACGACCAGTTCTCCCACCGCGACCTTCTCGATGAGCCCGTCGAGCGCGATCTCCGCCCTATCCTGCGGCCACAGCGGCTGGATGAGCTCGTCCCGCACGACTTCGGCAACCGCAACAGCGGGTTTCACCGCGAAGGATTGGCCCAGCGGCAGCAACGCGACTGTTTGCACCGCAGCGACCTCGGAGAATTCGAGTGCGCGACTGACGGCGGCGGGGAATTAAGGACCCGGCCCTGGTGGTCGGGGACGGCGCGATGGGCCTGTGGCGGGGCTCCGGCGGAGGTGTTTCCGCAGGCCCGGCATCAAAGGTGCTGGGTTCACAAAGCCAGGAATGTGATCAGCTCCCTGCCGAAGTCCGTGCACACCGGGGCCCGCAGAGCTTTGCGGGAGATCTACAACGCCGAGGATCGGGCCCATGCAGAGCAGGCGGACCGCACGTTCGCGAAGGACCACGGAACAAAGTGACCCAAAGCCGTCGCGAAGATCACCGACGACCTGGACGAGCTGCTGGCGTTCTACGGCTTCCCTGCCGAGCACTGACCAAGGTCATCCGCGGCGCCGGAAGCCCGGCCGCAGCCCTGGCGATGGTGTTCAAGCTCGTCGAGTCCGCCCAGGCCCGGTGGCGGGCGATCACCGGATCCCACCTGGTGCCCTTGGTCCGCGCGGGCGCCGGGTTCGAGAATGGCATCCTCGTCGAACATACTGACACGCGGGCTGCGTGAGGCCGCTGGGTTGGGGAGGCAGAAGAACCGTGGCGATCTGTTTCGAGCTCGTGGTGAACTTCGGCGAAGACGCCGAGGCAGCACAGACTGCCGCCCGCATCGACCCCCGGCCGCGGGTGCTTCGCGCGGGCGCCCACCGCATCCCTCTCCACCGGCCGATGCTGGCGAAGGTGGGCTCATACATCGAGCTCTCGATCCTGCCTGTGGCCGTCAGCTGGGGTTGCGGCCTGGACGGCAGCCTCCCCAGATTCGAGCTCACCGCAGCGGAGCTGAGCGAACTGGGAAACCAACTCTACGAACTGCTCGCGCAGTTCCATGGATATGTCGCCGCGAAGGTCGGCTGGGATCCGGAATCACTCGTGGACCCTGCTGAGCTCGGGTGTGAGTGGTCAGATGAACTGAACGATGGCAGCATCCACGGGCTCGTTCTCTGCGAAGAGCTGCATGCGGAACTTGACCTGGGCTCCGACTACCAAGTGTTCCAGCCTGGATACCGATGGATACCGTATCGCGGGGAGGACCTGACGGACGACTGACACAACAAGTCCGACCCAGGCCGGCTCGTCCACACATCTTCACAATTACTCCTCGCTCAGGACACTCATGCCCCGCGCCGAGCCGGCGAGTTGACAAGCTGCGGCGAGGAGCACGAATGGCGCCGGGCCGACCCACAGCCCCCGCCCGCCGCGCGGTCCCGCCCTCAGAGCAGGTCGAGGGCATCGAACCCGTAGCTGGGGCTGAGGTATCCCCCGCCGCCCGCCGAGCCGCTCGCGGCGTCGATGCGCAGGGTGTTCGTGCCGGTCAGCAGTTGCGCGGCGGGGATGACGTATTCGTAGGTGTGGTTGTTGCCGCGATAGCTGCCGACGGTCAGGGTGCGGGTGGAGGGCTCGGTCGCAGCGGCCGGGACGGCTGAGGTCCAGGTGTCGTTGACGGTGATCTGGGGGCGGCCGTTGGCCTTGGCGGTGGTGATGCCGATGCGGAGGGTGCGGTCGGCGGCGGCCTGGGAGGCGGTGAGGGTGAAGGAGACCAGGAGGCCCTGATTGATCTCCTTGAACTGGTAGGCGGGCCACGCCGCGGGCGTCGAGCTGCCGATGACGTAGGCGTCGGCGGTCCAGGCGGCGGCGCGGGAGTCGGAGGGGTGGGCGTAGGTGACGAGAGAGGCGTTCTTGAAGCCGGCCGGGGTGCCGTTCCAGTCGCCGATGCGCCAGAGGGCGGTGTCGGCGGCGGGGTCGCCGGTGATCGTGATGGTGTGCACGGTGGTGACGGCGCCCGCGGTGATCGTGACGTCCTGTGTGTGCACGGCGAGTTCGCCCTTGTAGACGGTGAGGGTGTAGGTGCCCGGCAGGATGCCCGGGACGGCGTACTTGCCGGTGCTCGCGTCCACCTTCGACCAGTACTGCGCGTCGGCGTTGGCGACGCCCACAACGTAGGGGTATGAGGTGTCGCGTCCCGCAAGACCATTACCGACGATCCGGCCGCGGCCGCTCGTGCCGGTCCAGCCGGTGAGGCCGAGGGCATCCACCCAGGCGGCGTTGTCGCGTCCGGCCACGGCGGTCTTGGGCGCGGATCCGTCGGTGAAGGCGAGGACGTACGGGCCGTGCAGCCCGAAGCGCTCGGCCTCTGTCTGACCTTCGGCGTAGTAGAGGTGTTCATAGAGCCCGGCGCCGGACTCGTTGCCGTGACGAAGGAGCTGGCGGATGAAGGGGCCGCCGGAGTCCTTCTCCTTGGTGGAGCGTACGACCCAGAGTGCGGCGGCGGAGGTGCTGAAGCCGAAGTAGTCGTAGTCGATGGTCCTCAGGTTGGAGAAGTGCTTGGACCTGGTGGTGCCGTCGGTCTTGGCGAAGACGTCGGCGGACTCGATGACGGTGTCGGAGTTGGACCACGTGTCCGGGTAGGTGGTGGGGAAGATGCCCGGTTTGAGGCGCGCGATGTACCGGCTGGCGGTGACGGAGGTGTCGGCCTTGTACGTGAAGAGGTAGATGTTGTTCTCGCCACTGCGCGCCGCGTAGTAGTGGACCAGGGTGCCGTGGACGACCGTGATGAGGACAACTCCTGCGGCGGGGGCGGCGATTGTCACCGTCGAGGCGCCGAGGCCGCTCTCGACGTGGGAGTTCTTGCCGTCGTAGCCCTGGTACTCGGTGCCGTTGTAGACGAAGGACGACAGGTCGCCGTTGGTGTGGTCGACCTTGAAGACCAGGCCGGCTCCGGTGTCGACGACGTAGTGGGTGCCGTCGTCGGTGTAGCCGAAGCTCGCGGCCGACGATCTGGTGGGGGAAGCGAGGGCCAGGACGAGTCCTGCCGCTCCGGCGAGAACGGTACGGCGGGGCAGCGGGCTGTCGTACGCCATGGGGACAACTCCTTCGGGGGACGGCGGATCGGGGAGGGACGGCGTCAGACTGCCCGCCCGGGCGGCCCCGGGCGAAGATCGGCGGCCGATGGCCACGGAGCTGTAATGGCATGTCACATTCGGTCTCAACATGCGGGATTCGACAGCGAATTCGACACTTCGTGAACGCCTACTTGCACTTTTGTTGCATTTGCTGATCGGAAGGGTTGGCTTCCGTACGCTCCTGACCGTCCACAGAAAGGGATTTCCGATGCCCAACCCCTGGTCCGCCGCCGTGGTGAGCCTCGCGGCCGCGGTCACCATCGCCCTGCCCACCGGTGCAGCCGCAGCACCGGACCGTCACACTCCCTACCGCCACGGCCAGTTGCTGGCCCAAGACGACTTCCGGCACGGCACCGGCCAGTGGCGGACCGAGCTGGAGCAGGGCGGCAGCGTCACGGCGAAGGGCGGCGTGCTGGACGTCGACGTGCCCGCCGGAGCATCCGTCTGGTTCAAGCGCCCCTTCTCGGGCCGGTACGAGATCGACTTCACGGCGACCCCGGTCTCGGCGGGCGGCGCCAACGACCGGGTCAGTGATCTCAACTCCTTCTGGAACGCGCGGGATTCACGCTCCCCCGAGGACCTGTTCGGCACGCCCCGCAGCGGCGCCCTGACCGACTACGACTACCTCACCACGTACTACGCGGGCCTCGGCGCGAACTACAACACGACCACCCGGCTGCGCCGTTACGTCGGCGTGGCGGGCTCCAGGCCGCTGATCTACGACTACACCTCCCCGCTGCTCACCGCGAACGAGCCCAACCGCATCCGGCTGGTCTCCGACGGCGAACACGTCCAGTACTGGGACAACGGCGAACTTGTCTTCGACTACACCGACAAGGACCCCTACACCAGCGGCTGGTTCGCCTTCCGTACCACCTGGAGTCACTTCCACATCGCCGACTTCCGTGTCTGGCGGCTCGGAGGCGGTCACGGTGCCTGAGACTCCCCGTAGACCCGGGCTGTCCCGCAGAGACGCCCTCAAAGCGGCGGCCGTGACCGCCATGGCGACCCACCTGTCCTGGGCCCTCGCCGCCGACCCTGCCGCAGCAGCGCCGGGGAGTGCGAAGCCCGCCGCCGTCGACCCCGTACGGCTCACCTGGCTGGAGGGCGGCACCCCCACCGCAGCCCCCGGAACCACCTTCGGTGTGGCCTGGCCCAAGGGCGTGCTCCCCGCCGAGCAGACCTTCGCGCTCACCGCCGACGACGGCACCGCCGTACCCGTCCAGTCCTGGCCCACCGCCCACTGGCCCGACGGCACCCTGAAGTGGACCGCCCACGCGGTCGGCGCCACCGCCGAACCCGCCGAGAGCTACACCCTGGCCCCGGGCATGCCCGCGAAGTCGGACGCCGCACTCACCGTGGACACCAAGGGCGGCACGATCGACGTCGACACCGGCGTCATCCAAGTCACCATCGCCAAGTCCGGCGCGCACGACGTCATCCGCACGGTCGAGCGGGCAGGCACAGAGATCGCGAACAAGGCCGAACTGGTCGTCCTGCGCCAGCCGGAGGTCGACGACGAGGACTACAACGGCACTGGTTCCAGTACCCGTTGGGAGCGCTTCACGGGCCGCGTCAGCTCCGTCACCGTGGAACAGTCGGGGCCGGTGCGCGCCGTCGTCCGTCTGGAGGGCAGGCACGAGCGCGGCAGCCGCTCCTGGCTGCCCTTCGTCATCCGCCTCTACCTCCACGCCGGGTCCGAGGCGATCCGCGTCGTCCACACCATCACCTACGACGGCACCCAGGAGCCCGGCAAGAGCGACGGCGACTTCATCAAGGGACTGGGCCTGCGCATCCGCGTCCCGCTCACCGACGAGCCGTACAACCGCCACATCCGCCTCGCCGGCGCCGGCGACGGCTTCCTCACCGAAGCCGTCCAGGGCGTCACCGGTCTGCGCCGCGACCCCGGCGCGGCCGTGCGCACCGCGCAGGTCAAAGGCGAGGAACTGCCGGACATCTCCACCTGGGACACCCGGGTCTCCTCCGCCCTCCAGTACGTCCCGGCCTGGGGCGACTACAGCCTCGCCCAACTGTCGGCCGACGGCTTCACCGTCCGCAAGCGCACCAAGGCGGGCCACGGCTGGATCCACACCACGGGCGGCACCCGCGCTCCCGGCTTCGGCTACGTCGGCGGGGTCAGCGGCGGACTCTCCTTCGGGCTGCGGGACTTCTGGCAGAAGCACCCCGCCCAACTCGACGTCCGCGACGCCGCCTCCGACGAGGCGACGGTCACCCTCTGGCTCTGGTCGCCCGAGGCCCAGCCGCTCGATCTGCGCTTCTATCACGACGGCCTCGGTCAGGACACGTACGCGGAGCAGACCGCCGGCCTCAACATCACCTACGAGGACTACGAACCTGGTTTCGGCACCCCCTACGGCATCGCCCGCACCTCCGAGCTGTACCTGTGGGCCAACACCGCCACCCCCACAGCATCCGTGCTCGTCGCCCAGAAGAACGTGCTGACCACCCCGCCACAGCTCGTTGCCGCCCCCGGGACCCTGCACGCGGCCGGCGTCTTCGCCGGGCTCTGGTCCCCCGTGGACCGCTCGACCACCGCCAGGAAGACCATCGAAGACCGCCTCGACCTGCTCTTCACGTACTACCGCGACCAGCGCGAGCACCGCCGCTGGTACGGCTTCCTCGACTACGGCGACGTCCAGCACACCTACGACCCGGACCGTCACACCTGGTGCTATGACGTCGGCGGCTACGCCTGGGACAACTCCGAGCTCTCCACCGACCTGTGGCTCTGGCTCGCCTTCCTGCGCTCCGGCCGCGCCGACATCTACCGCTTCGCCGAGGCCATGACCCGCCACACCGGTGAAGTCGACGTCTACCACCTGGGGAAATGGGCGGGCCTGGGCACCCGGCACGGCGTCCAGCACTTCGGCGACAGCGCAAAACAGGTCCGCATCTCCACACCCGTCTACCGCCGCCTCTTCTACTACCTCACCGCCGACGAGCGGACCGGCGACCTGATGCACGCCCAGGTCGACGCGGACGAGACCTTCCTGAGGCTCGATCCCAACCGCAAGGTCCGCACCGACGGCTACGTCCCCGGCAATCGGCACGCCCTGTCCATAGGCTTCGGCACCGACTGGAGCGGGCTCGGCTGGGCCTGGTGGACCGAGTGGGAGCGGCGCGGCCCGAAATGGCGGACGGCCAAGAAGAAGCTGCTGGCCAGCGCCTCTACCATCGCCGCCCAGCCCAACGGCTTCGTCCAGGGCAGCGGCCTGTACGACCTCGACACGGGCGCCTTCGCCATCCAGAGCACACCGGTGATCGACGTCTCCCACCTCTCCGCGAGCTTCGGCCTGCCCGAACTGGCCGCCGAACTGATCGCCGGGGTCGAGCAGAGCGACCTCCCCGGCTTCCGGGCCGCCTGGCTGGACTACTGCCGCTACTTCAACGCCACCACGGCCGAGAAGACCGCCCGCTACGGCGCGGGCTTCAAGGTCAGCCTGGTCCAGGGCCACTCCCGCCTGGACGCGTACGCGGCAAGCCTCACCAGCGAGACGGCGCTGGCCACCCGGGCCTGGAGCAACTTCACCGCGAGCGACGGCTACCCGGCCGCGAGCACCCCGTGGACGACCACGAAGATCGACGGCCCCGCCGTACTCAACACCGGGACCGACGCCACCTGGGTCAGCACCAACTCCACAGCTCTGTACGGTCTCGCGGCGATCGAAGACCTCGCCCTGGTCGGTGATGCACTGAACTGAGACAGGCCCCGTGCCGGAGAGGCGCGGGCCCTGGCGAGCTCAGGGAAACTCACAGCGCAGAGGCAGTTTTCTGCCCGGCGTCGAACGTGCTGCACTGCCCAGCGTGTCCGACGCCTGCAGGCCGAGATCCGAGGGGAACACGGGCTCCTCCGGCTCGTCCGCCAACAGACACCCGAACTCTCTGAGCAGTTCGCGCCCGCCCCGACAGACTGTCCGGGCGGGCGCGAGGTGGGCGGGTGGCTTTGGGGGCAGGTAGCGGTCAGCGACAGGTCTGCCCGCGTGGCGCGGCCCGCCGAGTAGCCGGGAGGAGTCTCACCTCCCGGCCCTCACAGAACCGTGCTTGATCGTCTCCGATCACACGGCTCGTACCATTCTGATCACCAGGCCGAGGCCGCTGTGCTGATCCATCTCCAGTGCGTGAACATGCCGGGATACCACTTGGCAATCATCTGCATCCTTCGGATGGCCTTGCGCAGGGCCGCGAACCGTTCGTATTTCTTGCGGATCCAGCGCACCAGGTAGGCGTTGATGCGCTCCAGGAGGGGGTACAGGGCCGATCGGTAGAACCGGCCGTAGTACTGCATCCAGCCCCGCACGATCGGATTGATCCGTCGGGCGAGGTCCACGAAGGAGAGGTCGGACCCGATGTGGAGCCGCCAGTTGCGGATTTCCGCACCGATCCTCTTCTGGGCGTCCTTGCTGATCGCGGGGAGGAACGACCGGCGGAGCCTGCCGTTCTTGTCCTGCGACTTCCTTGCTCGGAACGTGTAACCGAGGAAGGTGAACTCCGTGTGCCCATAAGAGCCGCGGCGCTTCCAGTCCTGGCAATACACAATCCTGGTCTTGTCGGGATGCAGCAGCAGCCCGACTTCCTCCATCCTGTTCGTGAGCGCGGCCAGCACCTGACCGGCCTGCCGCTCGGAGACGCAGTGGACAACTGCGTCGTCCGCGTAGCGTTCGAAACTGACGGTGGGGAACTCCCGGTCCAGCCAGAGGTCGAACGCGTAGTGCATGAACAGGTTTGCGAGCACGGGTGAGACCGCTGAGCCCTGTGGGGTTCCACGGTCCCGCTGTTGCAAGGTGCCGTCGGGCAGTTCCAGCGGGGCCTGCAGCCACCGCTTGACATACAAAATCACCCAAACGGCGTCGGTGTGCGCTTCCACGGCCTTGACAACGAGGTCCCACCGGACGCTGTCGAAGAACTTCTGGATGTCGAGCTCGATCACCCAGTCCTTCTTCCAGCAGCGTTCCCGGCAGAGCTCCACCGCGTCCAGAGCCGACCGCCCAGGGCGGTAGCCATAGGAGTCCTCATGGAACGCGGGCTCGGCCCGGTCCATGAGGTGCCTGGCCACCACGGTCTGGGCGATCCGGTCGGCCACCGTGGGCACGCCCAGGATCCTCGTCCCGCCTCCCGGCGAGGACTTGGGGATCTCGACCGCACGCACCGGCGGCGGAAAGTACGTCCCCGACGACATTCGATTCCAGATCTTGTACAGATTGCCCTTCAGATCCTTCTCGAACTCGTCGATGGACTTCCCGTCCACTCCCGGCGCGCCTTTGTTCGCCTTCACTCCCTCGTATGCCTCCCAGACCTCCCGCTTCGAGATGTCGAACGGTTTGGCCGGTGACTTCAACGTGCCCATCAAGTTCCTCCCGGAGAACGTCCGGTTGTCCAGATACACAACGTCACGAATAGCCCGGCCCCTTCGCTCCACCCCCATTACGCGGGCTTCGTCACTACTACGGGCCGGTCCGCCAGCGCGCCCCGCGCCGGTACTCGATCCCTCACGGCTTCCACCGCCGAGGACACTCCCTCTCGCCAGCCCCTACCAGGGCGGACAGTATCGGGGCACGCCTTCTCCTGTTCCATGTGGAAGCGGCAGATCGGGCTCACGTCGTCTGCATGCCGGACACCACCTGGCCAATAGGCGGGCACCCGCCAGGCTCTTCCCGAAGTTGTCGGTGAACCCCGGTTTTGATGTCGTCTCAACTCTTTCGACACTTCAGCGACGATTCACTCGCGTTCGTCTTCCCGATCCCCACCTGACGCCTCTTACGACGCCTTTTCCTCATCGTTCACCACAACGGTCTTCAGCCAATGCAGCATGAGGCGGTTTGAAGCCTCCCCCCGCAGGGCGACTCCGAAGGGCCAAGCACCTTCATCTTCCACACAGCATCACTTCGCGAAGCTCTCCTACATGCAGCTCCACTTCGTGTTCAGGACACAAGCCAACAGAGTCACTTCCTTGTATGCCGGGTGGTGGCCGGCGGCCGAGGCCTTGATCCGCAGCGGGCTCGGTCGGGCATCGAGTCAGAGGCCGTAGTGTCCGTCGGAGTCCGTGCCTACGGTGTGCGCGAGGTGGTCGCAGCCGGTCGGTCCGGCGTGCCCCACCGGGCAGATCAGGACAGTCGCTCCGGCGAGCGATGCCCCCGTGTGCCTGTCGGTGATCGTTCCGGGGAGATGGCCCCAGGTCCGCGGGATCGTGACCTTGAGGCATACCCTGGCCGATGCTGCGGCGTAGGGGACGTCGGTGCTGCAGGTGAGGCGCGCGGTGCAGGTAGCGGCCGTGGCCACGGCGGAGGCGTTCGCGCGGACGGTGACCGTGGTGGAGCGACCGGGGCGAGGCCGAACGAGGTCTTCTCCGCCCACAGCCAGGTGACGCAGCCCGCCAGGCGTCAGACACGGCACCGGACCCCGCTGCGCCATTCGCGCGGCCGGGCACAATCACGCCGGCACAGAGCCTCTGAAGCACGGCGGCCGCGCGCACCCGGGCAAGGAGCCCTCCTTCACCGCCGTCGTCGAAGGAGGGCCCCGTCGGGACACCGGCACGAAGTCCGGAAACCGGGAGGCGAGTCCAGCCAGTACCCGCCAGTCAACTCGGCCGATACCCCCGGCCGCTCACACGGACCATCAGCGATCTTCACACTCCGTCAACGAAAAACACACAATAGGGTCACGCGCAACGCGGGCGCTGGTGATTCCTCCGAGGAGCAGGAGCCCGTCGCCGGTGAGGTTGCCATCCGCGGCCTCCTTTCGCGGTGGGTTCACACCTGACAGAACTTCCGGTTCAGGGGTGATCCGTCGCCGCGCATGCGACGGTTTGGTCCGCTGACAGCGAGGTAGTCGTTCGTCGCCCGCCCTTCTGCCGTCACCGTGCGGAATCACCTGCGTTTTCATCGCTGTCAGGACCAATCCCCGGCCCGCCCAGGATCGGATTACGTCCGGAGATGTCCCAACCACGGAGGGCGTTGTGAAAGAAGCCGTACATATCGGCAGGAACCCATCGACGGAGCCGGACCTGGAGGAGCTGGTGGGCCGCGTGGCCCTCGGGGACGAGCCTGCGTTCGCTTCTGTCTACGACGCCGTCGTGAGCCCGGTTCTCGGTGTCGTCCGTGCCGTGCTGCGCGATCAGGCGCAGTCGGAAGAAGTGGCCCAGGAAGTCCTGGTGGAGGTGTGGCGGACCGCTCCCCGTTTCCGTTCCGACCGCGGAACGGCGATCAACTGGATTCTCACTCTCGCCCACCGCCGGGCGGTGGACCGCGTCCGGCACGTGGAAGCCGTGGCCGCCCGGGACCACAAGGCCGCGCTGTTGGACCGTACGCCCGAGTACGACGAGGTGACCGAGCAGGTCGAGGCACGGCTGGAGCGGGAACAGGTGCGGCGTTGTCTGCGCACGCTGACCGACATCCAGCGCCAGGCGGTCACCCTGGCGTACTACCGCGGACTGACTTATCGCCAGGTCGCAGAAGCACTCGCCCTTCCGCTGGGCACCGTCAAGACCCGCCTGCGCGACGGACTCATCCGGCTGCGCGACTGCCTGGGGGTGACCGCATGACCACCGCCGAACTGCACCGCATGACCGGTGCCTACGCCCTGCATGCCCTGTCCGACGAGGAACGCGACGCGTTCGAGCGGCACCTCTCCGACTGCGAACCCTGTAGTCAGGAGGCCGCCGAGCTGTGCGCCACCGCGGCCCGCCTGGGACTCGCCGTCGCCGTGACGCCTCGGCCGGAGATGCGCGAGCAGGTGCTGCGCCGCATCACGACCGTCCGCCAGGACTCCCCCGGCGACCCGGCGCCGATGCGTTCGGGCCGTACGCGACTGCGGGCCCGGCTCCTGACGAGGTGGACGCTGGCCGCCTGCGTCGCGGCTGCTGCCGCGCTCGGCGGCACCACTGTGTGGCAGCACCAGCGGGCCGAGGACGCGCTCGGCCGGGCGCGCCGGGCCGAGCAGGGAACAGCGCAGATCAGCGCGGTGCTCGCCGCACCCGACGCCAGGACCCGAGTCGCGAAGCTGACCGGCGGTGCCACAGGCACGGTGGTCGTCTCGCACGAGCGGGACCAAGCGGTGTTCCTCGCTGCCAGGATGGCGCAGCCGCCGGCGGGCAAGGTCTACCAGCTGTGGTTCGACGACGGGGGCACCATGCGCTCCGCCGGTCTGATGGACCCCGGCCTCAGCGACCAGGCCGTCCTGTTGCAGGGGGCCGTGGACGGGGCGTCCGGCGTGGGTGTCACCGTCGAACCCGCCGGCGGCTCGAAACAGCCCACGACCAGCCCGCTCGCGCTGGTGAACTTCCCCGCCTGAGAAGGTGGGGGGGGCCCCCCCCGGGCGGGGGGGGGCGCCGCCCCCCCCCCCGCGCGGGCGCGGCCGCAGACCCC
>NZ_JBHYWD010000024.1:118470-129738 GCF_042751305.1 Streptomyces hokutonensis | reverse complement strand
AGACACAACAACCACTCCATAGCACTCCTAAAACAACCCGCCCCCCACCGGGGTGGGGTAGACCCCACTGACGTTCTCGTTGGCCGCCTGTCGCCTGGGGGGGGGGGGGGGGCCCCCCCCCACCTCAACGGGGCGGGCGCGGGAAGAAGCCGCTGGTGCGGGCCGCGTACTTCGCGTATCCGGGCCGCTGGGCCATGTGCCGCTCCAGCAGGCGTTTCCCGCTGCCCCAGATCAGCAGATAGCTCATGACCAGCGGCGACACGACCGTCGCTGCGGCGGCCCCGGCGGAGTCGCAGGCGATCAGGTACAGCCCCCACCACACGCAGAAGTCGCCGAAGTAGTTGGGGTGACGGGTGTAGCGCCACAGTCCCTGGTCCATGATCCGGCCTTTGTGGGAGTGATCCGCCTTGAACCGGGCGAGCTGGGCGTCCCCGACCGCTTCGAAGCACACACCCAGAGCCACCAGGGCCGTACCGGCGGCGGCGAACGACGTCATGGGACCGGGCACATACTGCGCGGCCTGGACCGGCAGCGACACCAACCACACCAGAGCACCCTGGACGAGGTAGACCATGCGCAGGGCGTACAGGTTCCGGCTGCCGGGCGCCTTGCCGAGCAGTTGGTCGTAGCGCGGATCCTCACCCTGCCCACGGCCGCGCCGGGCGATGTGCCCGGCCAGCCGCAGACCCCACACCGCCGTCAGCACGGTGACCAGGTACCGGCGGCCCGGATCCCCCTCGCCGGCCGAGACCGCCCAACTGGCGACGGCGACCGCGGTGAAGGCGATTCCCCAGGCGACGTCGACGATCCGGTGCAGACCACGCCGAACGGCGATCGCGAACGTCACCAGCATGACGGCGAGCGAGACCGCGGCGGCCCATCCCAGATTCACCGCGAAGGCGCCCCACTCGAAGCCGCTCACAGCTGGTCCAGCCCCGCGTACCAGTCCCCGGGCGTCGCGGGCATGCCGGCGTCCCCGCCGGGTGTCGGCCGCACGCTCAGGATCTGGTCCACTCCCATCCGCCGCTCCTCGAACGCCAGGGCCCCGCCGACCAGGTACAGGCGCCACACCCGGGCCGTCTCCTCGCCGACGAGCCGGACGAAGTCGTCCCACCGCTCCTCAAGAGTGCGGTGCCAGGCGGCGATGGTGCGGACGTAGTGTTCGCGCAGCGATTCGGTCGAGCGCACCTCCAGTCCGGCCTCCTCCAGCAGGGCGACGGTCTCCCCGAGCGGGCGCATGTGCATGTCGGGGGCGATGTACGCCTCGATGAACGCTCCGCCGCCCGGCGCCTTCCTCCCGCGGGACATCTGCTGCACCAGCACGCGTCCCCGGGGCCGGACCAGGCGGTGCAGGGCGGCGGCGAACGCCGGGTACTCGGCGTCCCCGACGTGCTCGCCCATCTCGACGGTGGAGACGGCGTCGTAGGCGCTGCCCGTGATGTCGCGGTAGTCCTGGCACACCACCTCGACCAGATGCTCCAATCCGCGTTCGGCGACCTGTTCGCGGACGTGGGCCGCCTGTTCCTTGGCCAGAGTGACGGCGGTGACCTGCGCCTTGTACTGCTCTGCCGCGTAGAGCGTGAGCGAACCCCAGCCGCAGCCGATGTCCAGCAGCCGGGCTCCTGGGGTGAGAGCGAGCTTGCGGCAGATCAGCTCCAGCTTGGCGCGCTGGGCGCCGGCCGGGGTGAGGTCCGGCTCGTCGCCGTTCCAGTAGCCGCACGAGTACGCCATGGTCTCGTCGAGGAGGAGGCGGTAGAAGTCGTTGGAGAGGTCGTAGTGGTGGCTGATGGCGGCCCGGTCGCGGGCCTTGCTGTGCAGACCTCCGCGCAGCCGTGCCTGGGAGGCGGGGGCGGGCGGCCGTGGTCCGGCCGCGCCCAGCAGCGCGGCAGCTCCGGTGGCGCGGGCCAGGCCGGCAAGTCCGAGCCGTGGCGGGTGCAGGCGGCGTTCCCGTGCGGCTGCCCACATGACGCGCAGCCCGTGTGCCAGGTCTCCCGCCACGTCGATCTCGCCGGTGACATACGCCTGCGCCAGGCCCAGCTCTCCCGGCTGCCACAGCAGGCGCCGCAAGGCGCGCCGGGAGCGGACGACCACGACCGGGCCCTCGGTGGGGCCCGCCTCGCTGCCGTCCCAGGCCCGCAGCCGCAGCGGGAGAGGTCCGCCCAGCGCGGTCTCGGCGAGCGCGGCGAGCCGCTGGGCGGCGCCTGCGCGAACAGTGGGGATGGTGGTCATCGGGCGAGGCTCTCCTTCGTGAACAGGTACTGCTGCACATCGAGGTATCCGGAGCGGAACCCGGCCTCGGAGTAGGCGAGGTAGAGGGTCCACATGCGGCGGAAGGTGTCGTCGAAGCCGAGCAAGGCCACCTCGTCGGCCCGCTCGGTGAAGCGTTCGCGCCACAGCCGCAGCGTCTCGGCGTAGTGCGCTCCGTAGCCGTCCCTGCGCTCGGTCCGCAGCCGGGTGTGGCCGTTCACGGCGTCGGCCACCGCCTCGACGGAGGGCAGCAGACCGCCGGGGAAGATGTACTTCTGGATCCAGGTGAAGGTGTCCCGGCTGGCCAGCATCCGTTCGTGCGGCATGGTGATGGCCTGCACGGCGGCGCGTCCTTGGGGGGCCAGCCGGTCGTCGAGGGTGCGGAAGTAGTCGGGCCAGAACTCGGCACCGACGGCCTCGATCATCTCCACGCTCACGACCGCGTCGTACGTACCGCGGGCCTCGCGGTAGTCGCACAGGTCGATACGGACCCGGTCGGACAGGCCCGCGGCGGCGACCCGTTCGAGGGCGAGGTCGCGCTGCTCGCGGGAGAGGGTGAGCGAGGTGACCTGGGCGCCGCGTGCGGCGGCGCGGATCGCGAGTTCGCCCCAGCCGGTGCCGATCTCCAGCACCCTGCTGCCCGCCTTGACCTCGGTGAGGTCCAGCAGGCGGTCGATCTTGCGGTGCTGGGCCGCGGCCAGCAGCTCCCAGCTGGCGGGCAGGGCGCGGAACAGGGCCGCGGAGTAGGTGAGGGTGTCGTCGAGGAACAGGGCGAAGAGGTCGTTGGACAGGTCGTAGTGGCGGCTGATGTTGGTACGCGCACCGTTGGGGGTGTTGCGCTGGGCGTGCGGCCGGCGCGGCGCCCACAGCCCGCGCAGCCGCTGCAGCGGGGCCGGGACCAGAGTGGCCGCGTTGCGGGCGAGCACCGCGAGGACGGCCACCAGGTCGGGGGCGTCCCACTCGCCTGCCATGTACGACTCGCCGAAGCCGATCAGCCCCCGGGCGCCGATACGGCCGTAGAACCCTGTCGGGTCGTGGACCTCGAGCAGCGGTCCGCCCTGCCCGCCGGTGGTGCCGTCGGCGAACCGCACACGCAGCGGCAGGCGTTCGAAGGTGCGGCGCAGGACGGCCGCCGTGACGGCCCTGCGGGCGAGGGACGCCCGCGGCGGTGCGGCCACGTCGGGCCAGCGGGCCGGGTCGACGGCTGCGGGTGTGGACGGCGGGGCCGACGGCCGTACGGCGGGACGGTGTTCGGCGGTCGTCATGAGGCGTTCTCCGGGGTGCGGTGGTGGGGGCGGGGCTGGACGGGCAGCCCTCGCAGGTACAGGCGGATGCCGTGCAGGCGTATGGCGGCGGACACGGCGAGGGTCGAGAACGGATGGCGCACGGCCAGCCGCAGCAGCGCGAACGGTGTGACGTCGTGGCGGCTCCCGCGGACGGTCGCGGTGAAGGGCCTGCCGCCGGCGCGTTCGAGGTGCACGGTCAGGTCGAGCCGCTCGCCGGGGCGGGGCAGGCGCATGCGGTAGCGGCCGTCGACGGGGAAGAACGGCGAGACGTAGAACTTCTTGTCGGCGTGTGCCGTGCCTGTCCCGTCGGGAAACAGCAGGTAGCTGTGGCGTTCGCCGTAGGTGTTGTGGACCTCGGCGACCACCCACCGCGCCGTGCCGTCGCGGTCGTGACACCAGTACAGGGTCAGCGGGTTGAACACGTGGCCGAGCACGCGGGCGTGGGTCAGCATGACGACCGGGCCGCCCGCCAGGTCCACGCCGTGCGCGGCGAGGAAGGCGTCGAGCCCGGCACGCAGGGACGGCTGGTCCCCGCCGAAGTGGTCGCGCGCGTCGAAGCGTGCCAACGGCCGTAGTGGACGCGGGAGTCGGGGCGGGTTGTCGAGGTCGATCAGCCACATGTACGTGCGGTGGCGCAGCGCATGGCGGACCGGTGCGGTCCGTACATGGCTGATCGCACACCGGTAGAGAGCCGGCGGGGCACTCACCAGCGCACCCCCAGCGCCGCGGCGGCCAGGACGCCGGAGCGACACCCGTCCTCGTGGAAACCCCAGCCGTGGTAGGCCCCGGCGTAGGCGGTCACCGACGTGTTCAACCCGGGCAGGCGTGCCTGCGCGGCGACCGACTCCGGGGTGTAGACCGGGTGTTCGTACACCATCCGGGCAAGCACCCGCTCCGGGTCCACCCGGTCCTGCCCGCCCAGGGTGACGACGTAGGTCTCGGGCGCGTCGAGACGCTGGAGCCGGTTCATGTCGTAGCTGACGCGAACCTGATCGGAGCCGGTCGAACAGGCCGGCATCAGGTAGTTCCAGGAGGCGCGGGCACGCCGGGCGCGCGGGAGCAGACCGGTGTCGGTGTGCAGGAGCGTGGTGTTGCGGGAGTAGCGGAAGGACCCGAGGACCTCCTTCTCACCGGGGGTGGCGTCAGCCAGCAGCCGGATCGCCTGATCCGGGTGGGTGGCGACCACCACACCGTCGTACGACTGCGTGATGCCGTCGTGCGTGGTGATGTCGACGCCGTCAGGATGCCGGCGCACGGCGCGCACCGCAGCCGCGAGGCGCACCTCGTCGAGGCGTGCGGCGACCCCGTCGACGTAGGTGCGCGAACCGCCCGTGACGGTGCGCCAGGTCGGTGCTCCGGTCACGGAGAGCATCCCGTGGTGCTCCAGGAAGCGGAACAGGTAGACGGCCGGGTAGCGCTGGGCGGTGGCGGCGTCGCAGGACCACACCGCCGATACGAGCGGGGTCATGAAGTGGGCGCGGAAGTAGGCGGAGAAAACCTCCCGGTCGAGGAACGCGCCCAGAGTGCGGGGGCTTTCGGGCTCCTTCGCGAGCAGGCGGCGCGCGGCGCGGTGGAAGGCGGGCACCTCGGCGAGCAGCCGCAGGTAGGAGCCGCGCAGCGTGTTTCGCGGCCGGGCGAACAGCCCCGCGAGGCCACGGGCGCCCGCGTACTCCAGCCCGCATCCCTCGCACCGCACCGACATGCTCATCTCCGACTCCTGCGTGGCGACGCCGAGTTCGTCGAAGAGCCGCAGCAGATGCGGATAGGTGCGCCGGTTGTGCACGATGAACCCGGAGTCGACGCGACGGGTCACGCCGTCGTCGGAGGCCAGTTGGTGGGTGTGGGCGTGCCCGCCGAGCCGGTTGTCGGCCTCGTACAGAGTGACGTGACGGTCGCGGCTCAGGATGTACGCGGCGGTGAGCCCAGCCACACCGCTGCCGACGACGGCGACGCTCCGCCGCCCTGCTCCGTCGGCCGTCCCCCGCCGCTCCCGCGGTCCGCTCCATGGCACACCTGACATCGCTTCTCCTTCCGGTCGGCCGCGGACAACTCGTTCCGCGCGTAATCCGAAGCCGTAGCGGGAGCGGATTGGCCAAATGGCCGGTCTTCCGTCGAACCGGTGAGAAACACCCGGCGCGACCTGAGCGTCGCCATGTGTTACGGCATACGGGTGCAATCGGGGCCCGTAGTGATCACATGACCTGGTTGCCGGTTGTCATACCGTCGTGACGATCAACCTTCTGCCCCAGCACCCCATGCCGTCCCACCCGCGCCGCCGGGACGGAAAGGCACCTCTGCCCGCACCCGAGGAGCGCGCCGGGCTGCGCCGGGCGTGGCAGCTCACCGACGAGCAGGTCGCCGCGGCGTTCGGCGTGACCACGGCGACGGTGCGCTCCTGGGAAAGCGGACGCACCACCCCGACCGGCCTTCGGCGCGCCGCCTACGCGGCGTTCCTGAGCGGCCTGGCCCAGGGACTGGCCACCGCCGGCACCGCGGCCCCACCGGCAGCGGTGCACCCGCCCCGCCGGGCCGCGAGGCGCGGCTCAGGGCGGCCGGCCGCAGGGCCGCTCGGCACCCCGGCCGGGTCCGTCGGTGGCGAACGCGGCGCCCCAGGTCACACCCGTGCGTGCCCCGGTCGCGTTCGCCCGTCCCGTGGGAGCGGGTGCTGATCCGGTCGCACCCGCGCGCCGTCGCAGACTGCGTGTCGTGGCAGCTGCGGCCTGCGCCTGGTCGGTTGTCCTGCATCTCATGATCACTTCTCCGTAGCCGCATCTGTAGGCCTCCGAGCGAACGGGACACGGGCAGCAGGTCAGACCAGGCCGGTAATGGTCACTCTGACCTGTGCCGGCGTCGTCTCCGCGGGAAACAGCGCGGCCACGCGCTCCTCTACGGTGCGTCGGGCGGCGCGCGCGACATCCACGCCGCGCATGTGGCGCAGCGCGACGAGGCTGATCTCGACGTGCCAGCCCTCGGCGCCGCTGGGCCTGCTCACCCGCACTCCTGCCGACGACGCGGCGGGCGTGCTCCGGTCGGACCGGGGCAGGGTGGAGCGCAGCAGGCCGGTGAGCCCTGGTTTCAGGAACGCCACCCCCGGCAGGTCCTCCACGGCGCGGGCGATCTCCTCGGTGAGCGTGGCGTGAACGGCGGTCCGGGTCATGAGGCGGAGCCTTCCTGGCTGTCGGCCGGGACGTCGACGAGATCGGTGACACGGATGTCCACCGACGCCATGGGCATGCCCAGCTCGCTTTCCGCTGCGGCCCACACCTGTCGGCGAACCTGGTCGGCGAGCTCCGGCAGGACGGCGCCGGACGGCGCGTGGACGTCGAGACGGACCTCGACGGCGCCCGCCCCGCCGCCGCCCGGGCCGGGAACGAGGCGGCAGGAGCCGGCCCGTACTCCGGGCACCCGCTCGGCCGCGGCGCGCAGGGACCGGGCGGCGACCGCTTCCATGATCCACAGATCCTCGCCCGGTTCGCCCAGGGGCATCGGCCGACCCGGGCGGAGTTCGAGACGGACGACGTCCATGACACGTTGGGTCAGCGTCGCCACGTCGTCGCCCGAAGGGTCCGCCGTATCGTCGCGGAGGCCGCGCACGGCGCTCTCCAGTGCTTCGAGCTCGCTCACGGCGCGTCGGCAGTACGGGCAGGAGAGCATGTGCGGGTCCTGTGCCTGCTGTTCCCATGCCTCCCACACGGAGGAGATCAGCCGTCCGCACGCGAGGTGTTCGTCCTCGCTGCCGGGGGCGTCGTTGAGCGGGTCGTCGTGGGCGGTCATCGCCAGGCCCCCAGTGCTTGTGTCAGACAACGGCGTGCGCGGAAGACCCGGGCGCGGACGGCCTCCTGACTGATGCCGACCGCGTCCGCGATGAACTCGTAGGACCGACCGTCCAATTCTCTCAGCACCCAGCAGGCCCGCTGCTCGGCCGACAGCAGGTCGAGGGCCTCCCGCACCTCGCGGACCGCGTCACGCCCCTCCGCGATCCGGGCCGGCGACGTGGCGTGCTCGGCCGCGGGGACGTCACCGGCCGCCTCCAGCGGGGCCACGGGCCTGCGGGAGCGCAGCACGTTCAGACAGCGGTTGGTGACGATCCGGTACATCCACGTACCGAAAGTGGCGTGGCCGTGGAACTCCGGCAGCCTCCGCCAGGCGCTGAGGAAAGCGTCCTGCACGGCGTCCTCCGCCTCGACCCTGGTGCCGAGCAGTCGCGTGGCCAGCCGGATCAACGCCGGTGCGTGGCGCTGGACGAGGACGGCGAAGGCATCCTCGTCGCCCTCCGCTGCCCGGACCGCCAACAGGGCGTCGTCCGTGTCACCCCGGCCGTCGGGTGGTGCGCTCTGTGTGCGGGCCCCCACCACTGGGCGGCTCCTCTCATCCGGTCTTCTCAACTTTGGACACCGCTGTGCCGCACTCGTTACGGACGACTTCCGGAGACGGGCGCTCTACGGATGCGCCGCACGGCAATCACGAGAGGAGGAAATTCCCGGAAGTCACCCGTGCGTGCGGTTCCGGCGAGGAGGAACGGGGCGCGGAACACTCGGAGCCGGGATCACGCGGTGCCGCGGCGCAGGTCGGCCCACACGGTGTGACCGCGGCGGTCACGCCGCTCGCCCCACGCCAGGCAGAGCGCGTCGACCAGCACCAGCCCACGGCCACCCTGGCTCAGGCAAAAGGAGGGGTGCCTCCACCGGGCACTGACCAGCTCGATGTCGAAACCCGGACCCATGTCGGAGACCTGGACCCGCACCACCTGACCGCCCGCCTGCGCGTGCAGGGCGAGTGACAGCCGTACCGGCGCCGTGCCGTGGCCGTATGCGTTGGCCAGCAGCTCGCTGACCACGAGCAGACAGTCGTCGGCGACAGCGCTCTGCCCCCACTGTGCGAGCTGTTCGCGTACGTTGCCGCGCACCGGACCGAGACCGTCGGCCGGCACGAGTGCGAGGCCCACAGTTGAGCGTTCCATGACGGATCAACTCCTTTTGTTCTCCAAAAGGGATCCGTGACAGACACGAAGACGGATGGCCGCGGGAACCAACTTTTGCGCCGGATACAGGTACTCGGTACCGCCGGGACGCCGAAATCAGCGAGCGACCGCAAAGGCTCGCCCGACAGCGGAGAGCTAAATTCGACGTTTCTTGTATCCGTAGCCGGTTCGGGGACGGATTGGTCCGGGAGAAAAGTTCATCCGATCGGGTAGCCGACCAATCCACCGGGCTTTCGGAGCCGGATTCCCCACGTGACCGACGACGAGAAGCAAACGCGACAGCGCCTCACCTGGGCGCGCCTGCCTCTGGGTGCGTGCAGCGGTGTGCTGGCCGGCCTCGCCTCCCTCGGCGTCGCTGAGCTGGTGTCGGCCGCGGTACGCCCGCAGGCCGGCCCGGTCGTGGCGGTCGGCGGCGCGGCGATCGACCGCACCCCGGCCGCTGTGAAGGACTGGGCGATCCGGCACTTCGGAACCAATGACAAGTTGGTTCTTCAGATCGGAATTCTCGCGATGCTGGCGCTTTTCGCTCTGGTACTGGGAATTGTCGCACTGAATTTTCGGCGCAGCGGTGCTGCCGGTGTTCTGCTCTTCGGAATTGTCGGGGCGCTGTCGGCCACCAGCCGGCCGGATTCGACGAGCCTCTCCGACGCGCTGCCCTCCGTGGTGGGCGCGATCGCGGGAGCCGCGGTCCTCTACGTCCTGGTGGGCCGCCTCGCGCGGCGGGATCCGTACCCGGAGCCCCACGGCGGCGAGGAGAGAGGTCTGTCTTCCGGAGCGGGTTGGGACCGTCGCGGCTTCGTGATCGCGGCGACGGCCGCTGCCGCCGCCTCCGCCGGGGCCGGGGTGCTGGGCCGGACGCTGAACAGTGCGAGCGGCCAGAACGCGGTCGCCTCCCGCAACAAGGTCGTCCTGCCCCGGCCCACCTCCGCAGCCGCCGCCGTACCCAGGGGCGCCCAGCTGCGGATCCCCGGGATCAGCCCCTTCACCACGCCGAACGGTGACTTCTACCGTGTGGACACCGCGCTCGTGGTGCCCAAGGTCAACGCCACGACCTGGACACTGCGCATCCACGGCAAGGGCGTCACCCGCCCTGTCACCCTCTCCTTCGGCGACCTGCTGCGGCGCGAGCTCACCGAACGCGACATCACCCTCACCTGCGTGTCCAACGAGGTCGGCGGCCCCTACGTGGGAAACGCCCGCTGGATCGGCGTACGACTGGCCGATCTACTGGCCGAGTGCGGGGTCGAGCCGCCCTCCGCGGGTGGCCCTGCCGACCAGTTGGTGGCCCGTTCCGTGGACGGGATGACGATCGGCAGCCCGGTCGAGGACGTGATGGACGGCCGCGACGCGCTGCTCGCCGTCGGGATGAACGGCGAACCTTTGCCGTTCGCGCACGGCTTCCCGGTTCGCATGGTGGTGCCCGGCCTGTACGGCTTCGTCTCCGCCTGCAAGTGGATCAAGGACATCGAACTCACCACCTTCGACTCCTACGACCCCTACTGGGTCAAGCGCGGCTGGGCTCGCAGGGCTCCCGTCAAGACCGAGTCGCGCATCGACACCCCCAAGCCGTTCGCCCGGCCCAAGACCGGCACGGTCATGGTCGCCGGGGTCGCCTGGGCCCAGCACCGCGGCATCGACAAGGTCGAGGTCCGCATCGACGACGGCCCCTGGCAACAGGCCCGGCTCGCCGCCCAGGACACCCGCGACACCTGGCGACAGTGGTCCTTCCCCTGGCACGCCACCAAGGGCGGCCACACCCTCACCGTCCGCGCCACCGACCGCACCGGCCAGGTGCAGACCGAGAGACGCACGCGCACCATCCCCGACGGCGCCAGCGGATGGCACTCCGTGGTCGTGACCGTCGACTGACCCCTCAAGCCACTTTTCCCCTTGCCCCTTCACAGCAGCTCAGGCTGCACGAATCCTCAGGAGACACACCATGAACACCCGCATCCGTCGCATCGCCGTGACCGCCGCTGCCGCGGCCGTGCTCCCGCTGGCGCTGAGCGCCTGCTCCGACAACAGCAGCGACTCCACCAAGGCCGACTCCTCCTCGAAGGCGTCCGCGTCGGCCACCTCGTCGGACGACAGCATGACCGGCTCCGGCAGCAGCGCCTCCGCGGACCAGCCGTTCGGTACCGCCTGTGCCTCGGTCCCGAAGAGCGGTGCCGGTTCCTTCGACGGCATGGCCCAGGACCCGGTCGCCACCGCCGCGTCCAACAACCCGGCGCTGTCCACCCTCGTGACGGCGGTGAAGAAGGCCGGGCTTGTCGACACCCTCAACAACGCCCAGAACATCACGGTGTTCGCGCCGACCAACGACGCCTTCGCCAAGATCCCGAAGGCCACCCTGGACAAGGTCCTCAACGACAAGGCCCAGCTGACGAAGATCCTCACCTTCCACGTCGTCGGCCAGAGGCTGGCCCCGAAGGACCTGGAGAACGGCTCCTTCGCCACGCTGGAGAAGTCGAAGGTCACCACCTCGGGCTCGGGCGAGTCGTACACCGTGGACGACTCCGCCAAGGTGGTCTGCGGCAACGTGAAGACGGCGAACGCCAACGTCTACATCATCGACACCGTCCTGATGCCCACCAGCTGACGCCCTCGACACGCCGGGCGCCGCACAGGCGGCGCCGGGCAGCCCGACTCCTGTGACGGGGAGAAAACGCCGGGGGGCGGGGGGGTTTTGGCCGCCCCCCGCGCCCCCCGGCGATCCCCCCCGCGGGCCGGCCGGGGGGCCCGCGCGTTGGGGGT
>NZ_JBHYWD010000024.1:115980-118460 GCF_042751305.1 Streptomyces hokutonensis | reverse complement strand
CGCCCCCCGCGCGCCCCCCCCCGCCGCCGCCGCGCCCCACTGCCCCCGAGTGCGAGCCCCCCCCCGGCGGGGGGGGCGCCCACCCCCCCCCCCCCCCCCCCCGCACCCGTGCATGCCCCTCGGCAGTCCTGCCGTGTCCCGCTCGATGTCAGTGTGCTGCTGGGCGTCGGCGACGTCCCCCACCAGGAGATACGCCTGACCGTGCCGCCGGGCTCCGTGCTGGCCCTCTACACAGATGTCGCTGGTGGAAACCCCCACCAGCGACATCGAATTGCGGATCGACGCCCTCGCCATCGCCCTGGAAGAGTCCATCGCCGAGACGGCCTGTCCGGAGCGGGCGGCCGGCTCCGTTTTCGCCGCCCTGCTGCCCGACCCCCAGGACTACAGCGACGGCGTGACCGGTCCTGCCCCTCGCCAGGACCGCGGGCCCCGACGAGGAGTCGGGCCGCGGACTGGCCCTGCTCGACCAACTGGCCTCAACCTGGGCACCCTGCTCGCCGGGGAAGGCAAAGCCGTCTGGTTCTCGCTCCCCCTGCCCTGCCCTCCTCACCGCCACGACGAGAGCACCTCGGGAGACGCTAGCGACTCTCCGGAGTAGCCACTCCTGGCCCCGAACAGTTCCCCCGTCCTCGCGGAGTTGCCCCGGCGTACGCCGGATCCGGCCAAGTGAGCCCCCGCCCGTCGCCGAGATGCCCCTGGCTGTGGCAGGTGTTTCAGCCTCCGCCCCATCCGACGCGATGCCGCCGCCTCGGCCTCCGATTGGGACGGGCAGTCCCGGGCGCTGAAAACGCGTACATCGCCACGGGGATCTGTCGTAGCAGAGCGAGCGGGCAAGCGCCCCCGGATGGGGGCAACCGGGCTGAGACTTTCCGGATACCCGCGTCACACGCACGGCCGGGGCGGGTCTGACGGGATGAGAGCAACTGCCGAACGAAGCAGAGAGGACGTGCCATGACCACGCAGACCGCACCGACTTCCCAGAGCGTGTCCGCCCCGCAGACACGCAAGCCCGCGCAGACCACGACGGACGTCTCCGGCGGTGTCGCCGGGGCCGACCAGCCGGCCGCGAACCGCGGCCGTACCTCGATCGCCGATGTCGTCGTGGTAAAGGTCGCGGGCATCGCGGCCCGGGAGATCCCGGGCGTCTACGACATGGGTGGCGGCCTGTCACGGACCATCGGCGCCGTCCGTGACCGGGTGCCCGGCGGCCGGCCGAACGTGGGGCGCGGAGTGAAGGTCGAGGTCGGCGAGCGCCAGACGGCCATCGACCTGGATCTCGTCGTGGAGTACGGCGTCCCGATCACGGACGTCGCCCGTGACGTGCGGGAGAACGTCATCTCCGCCGTGGAGCGCATCACCGGCCTGGAGGTGGTGGAGGTCAACGTCATCGTCAACGACGTGCACCTGCCCGAAGACGACGCCGAGAGCCAGACCACGGACTCCCGGGTGGCGTGATCGTTCCCTCTGGCAGCAGGCCCGACAGCCGTAGAGAAAGGAACACGTGGTGAGCAGACCGGTCGTGGGGATGGCCACCGGGATGGCGTTGGCCTTCGCCGGATTCTTCGGGGGCTTCGGGGCATTCCTCCTCGTGGGCGCTCTGGGCGCCCTGGGGTGGGCAGCGGGCCACTGGTTCGACGGTGGCGGACGGATGCGGGATCTGCGGGACGCCTACGAGCGGAGCCGTCGATGACCACGGCAGCACAGCGCGGCACAACGACCCTCTCGGACAAGGCTGTTCGCAAGATCGCCGAACGGTCGGCCGCCGAGGTGCTGGCCGGCCGTGGTGCCACGGCCGTACGCGGCATCGCGAAGGGCAGCGCCAGGGTGCGCGGGCGGCGGGCGGACGTGGCCGTCGACGTGGCCCTGCCCTATCCGGCCCCGGTGGCCGAGGAAGTACGGCGGCTTCAGGACCATGTCGGCTCCCGCACCCGGCAGTTGACCGGCCTCGATGTCGCCCGGCCGCGGGTAGGCGTCACCGCCCTGAACCCGCTGCCGGCCGACAGCACTGCCACGGCGCAGAAGGGAACCCCGGCCCACGTCCCCACGGCAGCGACAAGCGGCACCCGCACGCCTTGGCGCTGGTGGTCGCAACGGCGGCTGCCGATGACACTGGTCACGCTGGCGGCGGCCGTGGCCGCCGGTGCCCTGGCCTTCGACATGGCCATGGTCCACACCGCGCACCGACCGCCCGCCGCCTGGCGCACCGGGGCCCTCCACTGGCTGGCGGAGCACGGCCCCGGCGAGCCCGCTGTCGTCGTCGGCTCCGGCGCGGTCGCCGTACTCGGCCTGCTGTTGATCGTCCTCGCTCTGACACCTGGACACCGCGGGCTGCTCACCGTCGCCTGCGACCCGCGGATGGGCGCGGCGGTCGACCGCCGCGGCCGCGCAGCCCACGGGCGGGGCGCGGGGGGCGCGACGGCAGGCCTGCGAGCGGTGACGGTTAGGGGCCGGCGTGACCCCCGGGCCGGCCGCGCCCACCA
>NZ_JBHYWD010000024.1:52492-115970 GCF_042751305.1 Streptomyces hokutonensis | reverse complement strand
TTCTCCTCCCCCCCACCACCCCCGGCCCCCCGGGGGGGCACCCCGGCCCCCGCCCCCCCGGGGTGGGCCGGGGCGGCCCCCCCCCCCCCCGTCGCAGCCCTCGTGCGGGACGCGGTGGCCGCGACGGCAGGCATCGACGCGGTCACGGTACGCGTCCGGCGTCACCGCGTCGCCGTCCGCGCCCACCTCGCCTTCGGCGACCGCGCGACCGCACGCGAAAAAGCCCGTGAAGCGGCGCGCCGAACACTGGGGGACTGCAGCCTGCGCCACGCACCCCGACTGCGAGTCAGGGTCCGACCGCAACCTTCCTGGGACCCGCCACCCACACCTGCGCCGCACCAGGGGACAACTCAGAACGGACAGTCCGTCGGTGCCACCGGCACAGTCCTCGAAGGAATGAACCTCTGATGCCACGGCTGCGCACGGTCCTCAACCGGGCCGTCCTCGCCCTCGCCGGCCTGTTCCTCCTCGCCATCGCATCAGTGGCCCTCACCCTCGTCCCCTGGGCACCGCACCTTCCGGCTCCATGGCCCCGACCCGGCGCACACGCCGTGCTCCTGAACGCGGACGCACTCCCCCGCCTTCGGACGCAGGGCTGGTGGACACCCACCCTCCTGATGGGATCGATCGTCGCGACCGTCGTATTCGCCCTGTGGTGCAGTCGACAACTGCGCAGCGGTGCCCGCCCGACAGTGCCCCTGTCCGCGCCGGACAGCGCCCTGCGGTCCGGCGCCCTGGAAGACGCCATCACCCACCAGGCAGTCGCTATCGCAGGAGTCGCCGGCTGCCGTACCCGCCTGCTGGTGCATCGCAGGCACCTCCACGTACGCATGCACGTGTGGCTCGGCCCCGATGTCACCCCTGCCGGCGTCCTGCCCGCCCTCACCACCCTCGTCGACCGAGCCGAGGGTGCCCTCACGTCCTACATCGTCCATACACACGTCCGCCTCAGCACCCGATCGCACCACGTTCGACACATCCGCTGAAGCACAGGCCACCTCTCGGCCGGATCGTGTGTGCCGGGCCGTGCGCTTTCACCAGTGCAGGCGGCCGGCCTGCCGGTCCTGACAGCGCGGGCAGCCCCGGCGGGAGTCGATCAGCATGCGGTCGTCGCACAACGCGTCGCCGCGCCCTGCCGCTGAGGCGGCCCCTTGCCGATCAGCCAGCCCACCGGATCCTTGATCGGACCGCCCAGCCGCAACTGGTCCCCAAGACGCCGTAGAACCGACTCGTGGACCTCCCCGAGTCTGCCTTCGTGTTCCCTCTGCCGCCCTCACCGGTCCGCGTCGTGGCGGCGAAGGCCGTCGAGGATGACGTTCATCAGGGGCCGTGCCCTTGATTCCCATTCGTCCCGGCCCAGTCGGCCGAGGTAGGCGATGAGTATGAGGACCCCGTGGGCGTCCACGTCCGTGCGGAGGGAACCGGCAGCCTTCCCGGCGTCCAGCAGGTGTCCGAGGGCACCTTCGATGGGGTTGTGACTGTGGGCGACAAGGCCTTGCCACGCCGCCGGCTCGAGCGCCGCCAGGACGCCGTACTTGATCTCGGCGTAGTCGATCACTCGGTCGAGCCAGTGGCGCAGGGCTTCCACGGGCTCGTGTTCCGCCAGCAGAGCGGGAGCGGCGGTCACGAGTTCTTCGACGTCGCGCCGGTAGACCTCGGCAAGGAGCGCTTCGCGGTTGGGGAAGTTCCGGTAGAGCGTTCCCTGGCCCACACCGGCGCGCTTGGCGATCTCATTGAGGTGGACGTGCTGGGACTCGGCGAGGGCTGCGCGGGCGGCCTCGACGATGCGGGTCCGGTTCTGCACCGCGTCCGGACGGCGTCCTGGCGCACTCATAGGTCTCTCCCGATGTTCCGCCGCCAACAAGTGGACACGTGTCCGGTAGGGTGGACCACACACCGGACACGTGTCCACTTTACTTGGAGGCAGCAGTGCTCTCTCTTCACGGCAAGACCGTCGCCATCACCGGAGCAAGTGGCGGCATCGGCGAAGCCACAGCCCGCCTCCTCGGCCGGCGCGGCGCCGCGGTCGTCCTCGCGGCGCGCCGCAGCGAGCGCATCGACGCCATAGCCCAGGACATCCGGGAGGAGGGGGGCCGTGCCACCACATGCGTCGTCGACGTCACCAAGGCCGGGGACCTGCAGCACCTGGTCTCCACCACCATCGACCAGTACGGCCGTATCGACGTCCTGGTCAACAACGCCGGCATCGCCCCGATCAGCCCGCTGGCCGACCTCGACACCGAGGGCTGGTCAGCCATGATCGACGTCAACCTCCGCGGCACCCTCAACGGCATCGCCGCCGCGCTGCCCGCTTTCCGCGAGCAAGGCTCGGGTCACCTGGTCAGCATCATCTCCGTCGCCGGCCTGTCCGGCGTGTCCCCCTCGATGGCTGTCTACGCCGCGACCAAGAACGCGGTGCGCACCGTCCACGAGGGGCTGCGCAGGGAGTCCACCGACGGAGTCGTGCGCACGACAGCCATCTCGCCCGGATACATCCGCACCGATCTCGCCGACTCCATGGCAGACCCGCGCATCCGCGAGCAGACGCGCAAGAACATGGACGCGATGGGCATCCCGCCGGCGGCGGTCGCCCGTGCGGTGGCCTTCGCCATCGAGCAGCCCGGCGACGTCGAGATCGGCGAGATCAACGTGCGCCCCACCGTCCAGGCATGACACCTGCCGCAACTGGCGCCCCCACACCACGCACAGAACCCGCGGGCCTCACCGACAGAGCCATGTGCCGGCTACCTGTACAGCACGTGACGCGCCCCGGTGGTGCGCGCACGTCCCTCGCGCGTGGTCACCGCAGGAACACGAGCCGTCCTTGCACTTCGGGGTAGCCCCGCCCGGATGCGGCGAGTCCGCCGTGCAGTCACCCGTCGCGTGCGGCGCCCACGACACGGCCTCCGCGTCGGCCGCCACCTCGCCGAGGTCCGGGACCGGCTCGGAGCATTCGAAGACCGCTACAACGTCACAGCACAGCCGTTCCGGTGGAGGTTCACCACCTCCGACCTGGTCGATCTGCCGGCCGGACTCGACCGACGCGCACTCGATCAACAGGAAGAATCCGCCCGTCTCCGCGCCTGATCAACCCCGGAAGGACTTCGCGCGTCGACCACTCCGCACCAAGGTTGGGGCCTCGACGGCGGACGGAGGCTGATGCCCGTCGAGGCGACACAGGCCGGCTACTCGGGGAGCAGATGGGTCCGGCGCTCGTTCGGCGTGAGCGTGCGAAAGATGCGTTCCCTTGCGGTCGCCAGCAGAGCGTCGAGGTCTCCCCCGGCACCCCAGACGCGCACGGTCCCGTCCTCGGAGGCGGTGGCCACCCGGCGGCCGTCGGGGAACCAGGCCAGCCGCTGGACCCGGTCCCGGTGGATGCCGATCACCCGATGTTCCCGCCCGGTGCGCGCGTCCCACAGGCGCACCGTGCGGTCGTCGGAGGCCGTTGCCAGCAACCGTCCGTCGGGGGCGTAGGCGACGGCGCGGATGCGTGCCTCGTGGCCGCGCAGCTCGGCGACCTGCTCCCCGGTGGCGGTGTCCCACAGCCGTACCGTGAGATCGGCCGAGCTGGTCGCCAGCCGTGCGCCGTCCGGGGCGAACGTGACCGCGTCGACCCAGCTCTGATGGCCGATCAGCCGGTGCCGCAGGGTGGCCGAGGCGACGTCCCACAACTGCGCCGTATGGTCGTCCGAGCCGGTCGCCAGCAGATCGGCGCTGGGCGACCAGGCCACGGCGCAGACCCATTGGGAGTGCTCGCCGTACCGGCCGAGCACCTGCCCGGTCCCGGCGTCGAGCACGGTGGCCCGCTGGTCCCGCCGCCCGAGGGCCAGCCGTCCGCCGTCCGGTGACCAGGCCAGTGCCTCGACGGTCTCCTCGGTGGTGAGGACGGTCTCCGTCCCGGCTTCCGCTCCGGCCCATGCTCCGTCTTCGGCGGGCCTCCAGATCCGGACCGTGTCGTCGTCCGCGCAGCTCGCCAGCGCCCCACCGTGCGGGTGCCAGCGCAGGTCGTTGACAGAGGTGCCGTGCCCGGCGAGGGTGGTTATCGGGCTGCCGTCGTGCGCGCTCCAGATCCGCACCACACCGTCCGCGGCCCCGGAGGCGATCAACTCCCCGTCCGGGCTCAGGTCCAGGCCGGTGACCAGGCCCGGATGCCGGGCCGTGGCGTACAGCTCCGCGCCGGGGACGTCGACCGACCAGATCCGGGCGGCGCCGTCCTCCGCTCCGGCTGCCAGCTGCTCGCCGGTCGGTGACCAGGCCACCGTCTCCACCCGGGTGGCGTGACCGCAGAGTCTGGCCCGCACGTCGCCGTGGTCGAGCGTACGGATTCTCACCTCGGGCCCGCGTGAGGACAGCGCGAAGCTGTCGCCGGCCGGTGAGCAGCGCAGGCTGACGATCAGTTCGCTCCGCTCGGGAAAGACCCGCTGCACCTGACCGGTGGCGGCGTCGATCACCTTGATCCACTGCTCACCGGAGACCAGAAAGGCCCCGTCCACGGTCCAGCCGAACGGCGTGGCATGGCCCGAGGGCCGGTCCCCGACCCGCTGCGGCCGCCAGTTCTCCCGCAGCCACAGGATGTAGCTGCGGTCGTAGGCGGCGGAGAGCAGCCGAGCCCCGTCCGGGGACCAGGCCAGCTGGTATATCTCGTCGCTGTGCCCGGCCGGTTCGGCGACCTGCGCCCACCCGGCGGTGGCGAAGATCCGGATCCGCCGGTCCCTGGAACAGGTCGCCAGCAGCTCGCCGTCGGGCGAGAAGGCGACGTCCCGCACCGTGTCGGTGGCCGCGTCGAGCACGGCGACGGTCCGGCCGGTGGCCGGGTCCCAGACCCGGGCCGTACGGTCCCGCGAACCGGTCGCCAGCAGCCGCGCGTCAGGCGACCAGTGCACCGCGACGATGCCGTCGCCGTGGCCTTCCAGGACCGCGCCCGCCGCTCCGGTGGCCGCGTCCCACAGCCGTACGGTGCCGTCGAGCGAACCGGTCGCCAGCCAGACACCGTCCGGGGACCAGGACATCGCGCGCACCCCGGCCCGGTGGCCGGTCAGCACCGCCCGGGTGTGGTTGTGGGCCAGCGCGGTCATCAGTGCGCGCACCGCCGTCGAGGTGGGCGGGCACTCGGTGAGGACGGTCGCGGCCAGCAGAGTGCCGAACTCGGGTTCGCGCTCGGCGTTGGCCAGGACGTACTGGCCGATCGACTCCGAGACCCGCAGCAGGAAGTCCCGGTCCCGGCTGCGCGAGGCCACGACCAGTTCCCGCACTGCCACCGTCGCGCCGTCGGCGGTCTCCAAGCCGGCCAGCCAGCGCCCGGCCATCGCCAGCCGCTCCCCGGTGAGCAGGTAGTCGGGGCTGCGTCCTGAAGCCTGCCAGTCAGCGGCCCAGCGCTCCAACTCGCTGCGGCTCTTGAGCAGTTCGGCCCGGACCGTCACCTGCTGCTGCAGCGGCGGCCACTGCCGGAACAGCGCCTCGTGGGCGACCTGGACCGCGGGCACGTCGTCGACTCTGGTGACCACCAGCAGTCGGGCCGCGTCGAAGGGCCGCAGGATCTCCCGCTCGGTGGGCGAGAGTTCCGCCGTCGGCACCCGGCGCTTGACCGGTTCGCCCGCCTCCATCCCCACCAGCAGAAGCAGCGCGGTCAGTACGGTGTCCGCGCCGTGCTCGTCCACGACCGTGGCGAAGACCTCGTCGGCCTGACGGGCGAGGGCGCCGGTGACGCCGCCCAGGGCCAGGTAGCTCTCCTTGGTGGCGATCTTGGAGTCACCGACCGAGAGGTAGAGCTCCCGCAGCAGGTAGGCGAGGAGCGGCAGCGCGTCGGCGGTGCCGGTGTCCTCCACGATCCGCGCGACCAGTCCCGGCTCGAACGCGCCACCGGCCAGCCGGGCGGGCTGCTCCACAGCGGCCACCAGCTCGGCGGTGCTCATCGTGCCGAGGGCGGTGGGAGCGGTGAACAGCTCCTGCTGTGCCGAGGCGAGGAACTCCGGCAGGAACTCCACCCGCAGGGTGGCCATCACCCACAGCCGGCGGTCTTCCCTCAGCGCCTCGGCCAGCCCGCCCAGGAAGCGCTCGCGCTGCTCCGCTGGCGAGGCGGTCACCAGTTCCTCCAACTGGTCGACGACCAGCAGGGTGCGCCCTGCTCTGACCGCGGCCGTGCCGCGGGGCCCGGCCGCCAGCGCCTCCTCCAAATGCCGCAGGGGGTCGGCGCCGGGCACGATCACGGGCAGTAGCCGCCACCGGGACTCCAGCAGCCGGGGCAGCACGCCCGCGTGCACCAGCGAACTCTTGCCGCTGCCCGAGGTACCGGTCAGACAGACGAACCGCTCCGAGGGCTGCTGCGCGGACAGGTGCAGCCGCCGGATGATCCCCGCGATCTCGTCCTCTCTGCCGAAGAACACCGCCGCGTCGCCACGGTCGAAGGCGGCCAGTCCCGGGTAGGGGGTGCGGTCGCTGTCCCAGGCAGGTCGCGGAGCCGCAGGGTTCGAGCGCTTCTGAACGACCACCTGCCCCGCGATCACCACACAGATCAGGACCACCACCGCCAGCGGCGCGATCCGGCTGATCAGCCTGACGACCGGCGACTGCGCCCCGTTCGCGGCGAAGTTGGCCAGGACCTCCAGCAGAGTCGCCGAGACCAGCACAACAATCTGCACAGGAAGCAACGAGCGCTGCCGCATGAATCCCCCAAATGCCCCTTGTCATCAGCATCCTGACACTTCACCAGTCACCATGTCAGGAGCACGTCGGCAGTCGGCGGTCCGCGCAGCACGAAGCGCCGGCACAGGAACGGATCCGCCGGCAGGAGAACGGAGCGGCGCAGCCGTCGCGAGCGGGCAACTCGGCGGCGCCGGCCATCTCGTGACTGTTCGTGGGGAACCGGCGAAATGCGACGCTCCGGGTGACGAAATACGTGGGGCACGGACGCTCGGCTGAGCGGCGGCCGCATGTCCGTCGGCTCTCGCGGGCCTCACGGTCACGCGCCGGCGTCCCGCTGGCCGAGCTTTCGCAGCACCTCGGCGATGGTGGCCCGGTACGTGCGCAGCGCCTTCAGTCCGGCGGTATAGCGGCCGCGGTGCCGTGCGATGTCCAAGGCTTGCTGCTGTGCCCGCGCAGCGTGCCAAAGCTCGGCCGTATGGTGGCGTTGCTTACAAGTGACGTCCGCGACGGCGGTGGCCCGCTCCCGTTGCGTATGCCGGGTGTTGCCGTCACTGCCCCGCGGCCAGGCGCTGTCCGTGTACGCCGCGACCGGGTCGGGATAGCGCGCGAATCCTTGATCCGCCACACAGCGGGACCAGACATCCCATGCCGCACGCAGGCCCGCGTCGCGCTTGACCGCCTTATCGACCTCGACCGCCCGCGTACTCGCGTAGAGCCAGTCCCCCTTGACGTCGATGCCGCGCAGCAGCCGCCGGCTCGCCTCCGCGTTGCAGGCGGGGAAGTCCGCATACTCGGCGCTGGTCATCCGGCGGCCCTTCGGCAGGAGGGCCAGGGACTTGGCCGGGTCCCAGCCGTAGCCCCAGCGGCGGGCGGTGGCGAGATCCAGGACGCCGTAGTCGGTGCCGACCGCAGTGGCGACGACGGGGTCGGTGGGATAACGGGGGTCGAGCGGGAAGCCCGGATGGCCATGCTCCGCCATGCACTGCCGGACCAGCAACGCCGACGCCCGCTGCGATCGCTGGTAGTCCTGCGTCGTGTACGCGTAGCGGTCGGCCGGTAGGGGGCCGAGGTCCGACGCCGTACGGTTGGCGTCCGGGCTCCCTGGACCGGAGACACAGATCGCCGCCAGCACCGCTACGACACTCAGTCGCCACCCCCGCATTGTCATGCGCACGGAGTGTAGCGAACAGCATGCAGCTCCCAGGCGTGGATCCAGCGCTCATCTTCTCTGCCACCGCCCCTCCGCCTTCCTCGGCATGATCACCGGACGCCGCGACCAGCCGACCGCGGAACCCGACCCCGCCTTCGTCCGCGCGGTGGAAGCCCATATGGCTGCCGCCGGTGTCTCCCTCCTCGGCCACATCCACGTCGGTGACGACGGCCTGGCAACCCACGTCCGGCGCAGAGACCGGCCAGTTCTGGTTGCCACCTCCCCGCTCGACCCCGGCGTCGAACAACGCCGCACAGGCCATCGCGGACCGCTGGCAGCCCGCCGGGAGCGTGTGCCGCAGGTGCTCGGGGAGGTTCCGTCGACGGAACGTGGCCTGTGCCTCGTTGTGCACCGCTCGTCCGAACGATGCTCCACCCCGACCAGCCCGATCCCGAGGATCGCGACGAGCTGTGGGCCTCGCTCCGCTGAGCGTGAGAGCAAGCCACCAGCGCTCGATCTTCGTTCAGGGACTCGGCGAGGCAGACGAGTTCGGAGTCGCTGAGCAGAGGTGGGCGTCCCATCCACCGCGTTCCACTGATCTCGTCGTCGATCTTCACGTACGGTGCGGTCAAGAGGTGTTCAGGTCGCTCATCACAACCGGATCTCGGACACCTTCTGTCCTTGTGCGCAGCCAGGCTTCGGAACCGACTCGTACTGGTTGACGGTGGGATGGGCCATGGGAATCGTCGAGGGACTCTGGAAGTCCGGGGAGATGCCGCTCCGTGACGGGCTGTACCGGCCGGACGACTCTGGCTTGGGGCTGCATGTCGACGGTCCGGGGGCGTACCACCCAGATGCCGGCCAGCCGATTCCCTTCCGTATCGGGGAACCGTTCGATGTGGCCCAGGCCGTTGAGAAGCACGGCATCGACGGAGTGGACACCTATTTCGAGAGCCCGCTACCGGACGGATCAGGGTGGATGTCCGGCGGGGGCGGCGGGATGGGCAACATCGGCTACCTCGCCCGTCTCCACGCCGACCGCTCGTTGCAGTGGGTCGCCGTGATGTTCCACTCCAACCCCTTCCTCAGCGTGCGCTACGAGGGGATGAGCGCCGTCTTCACCAACGACTGGGGAAACCGGCTGATGCTCGACCTCACGAGCCCTGCTTTTGGCTGACGCCGCCGCGCCTCGGCCGGAGAAGACCTCGACACCCTCCCATCGTCCTGCCCCAGAACCAGCAACCCGACAGGTCTTCGGAACTACTCGTCCAGAGCAGCCTCAGAACCCCGACGACCTTGCCCAGCATCTGCGCCCCGTCACTGGTGATCGGCTCGTACGCCGGGTTGCGGGGCATGAGCCACACCTGCCCGTTCTGTCGGCGCAACGTTCTGACGGTGGCCCCGTCCTCCAGGAGCGCGGCGACGACGTCCCCGTGGTCAGCGCTGTCCTGGCGTCGTACGGTCACGATGTCGCCGTCACAGATCGCGGCGCCGATCATGCTGTCGCCAGTGACCGTCACCGCGAACTGATCGCCGTCGCCGACGACTTGACGGGGCATGGCGTAGACGTCCCCGACCATCTCCGCGGCGGGCGTGGCCCCCGCAGCCTTTCCACCGGAATCCCGGGCAGACCCGCTGTTAACAGCTGTGCGTGCGGGTTCGTGATGCGCGGACCCGGTGGATCGTCTGAGACTCGACGACACTGCCGCGCCTTCCGGCTTCGCTACGGCAGACCCCAGGCCGCCCCCGGCTCACTGACCGCAACGGGCGCAATGACGAGGTCGGGACGGGAACCGGCGTGGACCAGCACCTCACGGCCCTGGGGAAGGTCGATGGCGAGGGTGCCGTCGCCCAGATCGTGGGTGTGGGCGGGAGTGCCGTCGTCCAGGAGCACGGTGAGGGTCCCGGTGAGGCCGTGTCGGAGTTTGAGCGGCTCGCCCGCCAGGCTTCTGATCCTGATGAACCGGGTCACCCCGGCTTTTCGCACGGCGCTGACCAGGAAGGCGCCCTGGGTCCGGAAGTCGTGCAGGGTGGCGTCCGCCCAGGAGGACGGGACTGCCGGGAAGACCCGGATCACGCCGCCCCAGCTCTGGCAGAACATGTCGTGCAGGGACTGCGAGGCGGACAGGGGCGTCTCGATGACCGGCCCGGCCTCGGTGTAATGCGTGTTGGCACGGCAGGGATAGCGCGTGGTGGGATCGAAGAACTTCCGCAGGTACGTGATCGCGGTGTCTCCGTCACCGGTCATCGCATACATGGAGGCGGCGCCGGTGTAGCTGTAGCCCCGGTGGGCACCGGTCAGCGCGTGCCAGTGGGTCACCGACTTCGCGATCAGGTCGCGACTGCCCGTCTGGTCCCAGTTGACGAGATAGAGCGGATACACCATCAGCAGGTGCGAGTAGTGCCGGTGGGACTGCGCGTACGGGGTGTCGGCGCCGATCATGAAGCCGTTGTCGTCGACCGGGTACGGCGTGAGTCTGGCCAGCACCTCCTGCCACCGTGGGATCAACTCGTCGTCGACTGCCAGTAGTTCGGCGGACTCGATGAGCGTCTGGCAGCCCCAGCGGATCAGGGCCAGGTCGTAGTTCGTGTCCTGTGGCGGCACGACGGGGTATTCGGGCGAGAGCGTGCTGGGCAGGTGCAGTCTGCCGTCGCTGCCCGGGGTGAGGAAGTGCAGGTAGTAGTTGATCGCCCGGCGCAGCACGGGATAGATCGTGTCGCGCAGCAGCGCCTTGTCCATGGAGTGCCGGTAGGACAGCCACACGTTGTGCAGCGCCCAGGTGAGGTCGCCGGTCTCGGCGCCGCTTCCCGGTTTTCCCACACTCCGGTTGGCGAACATGTCGGAGCTCCGGCCGATGCCGGAGCTGTCCGTCTGGTAGGCGGTGGGCACGTTGGCGGCGAGCTGTTCCTGGTTCTGGCGCAGCGTGGTGGCGAGCGAGTCCAACTCGGGGTGGTTGAAGCCGTGGATGAGCCAGTACTCCAGTTGGACGTTGAGGTTCCACCAGACCGCGGGCCAGGGCGTGGGCTCCAGCCACGGCCCGGAGGTGGCCATGACGGGGCCGCCGGCGCGGCTGGCGGAGGCGACCTTGTAGAGCTGGATCCAGTGGAAGCTCTGCAGGCGCTGGTCGGGGAACGAGACGAAGCTCTTACGGTAGAACGCGTGCCACCACTGGGTGTGCCGTCGCCTGAGGGCGGTGTACGAGGCCGCGCGCCGGAGGTTGCGCAACGAGGCGGCCTCGGCGGCGGTGTCGGAGGGTGAGCTGTGTCCGACACTGAGCAGCAGGTCGTGACCGGTGCGGCGGTAGGCGGTGGCGGTCTGGCCTCCGGTGAGGGGCTGGAGCACCTGCTCGGTGCCGTCGGCGGAAGTCCGCGTGGTCCAGGGCGGGTTGGCGGTGTAGCCCGCGGGCGGAGCTTCGCTGATGTGCCGGGGGCTGAGCGCTTCTTCGGGGTGGAACGTCCAGGTGACCCCTTCGTCACCGCCGGCAGTCACGCGGGCGGCGAAGACCTCGTCGTGGATGAGAGCGGAGAGGGTGAGCGTGCCCGCGGTGGTAGTGACTGTGCCGGTGAGCTCGGCGTTCCACAGGCTCAGCCGCCAGTCGACGGAGGTGATGGTGCCGACCGGTTCGAGTGTGAGGTGGCCGACCGGCAGGCGACAGGTGCCCCAGCCGCTGCCGAACTCGGGCCGATGGTCCTGGACCCGGCCGTGCTGGATGGTGAAGCGGAGCTGGTTGGTGCCCGGCTCCTGGTACACCATGCTGCCGAGCTGGCCGTCCCCCAGGAACGGCCCCTCGTGCCAGAGGGTGGGCAGTCTGCTCCACAGCAGGTCCTGGCCGCGCAGGAAGTCTTCCCAAGCACCGTCGGTACGCATGGTGTCGCGGAGACTCCAGGGGCTTTTGCGGGCGCGGGCGGCTGGAACACCGTCGGCCACCCCCGCCACCCGTGCAGGCTCGTCCGCGTGGGCCGTCCCAACGGGCAGGGCCGCGGCCGCAGCTCCCCCCAGCGCGGTGCCGAGTAAGACTCTGCGAGGCAGCGGCGAGTGCTTTCCCGGCTGCGAGGTCATCATCGTCCTCCAGAACTGACGGTAGTTGATACATCGGGTGTATCGAGGAACGTAGGCATACGCCATGCGCCTGTCAATGACCTCGACCGATTGACCGTCGACGCAGAATAACCGGCCAGTTTTAGCTATTTGGGAAGAGGAGTACGCATCCGCAATCCCATCCCAAGTCCTTGACTCCTCCGATGTATTGCGGTTTCCTGCGTTCGCGATCCTCACGGCGCGTTCCGCGTTCGGCCCCTCGCCGACCCCCACCGGAAGGACGGCGCCCCATGCGCAAGGACACGATCCGGCACTTCCTCCGCACTCCCCCGGGAACACGGACGGCGGCCCTCCTGCCGTTTCCGGCGAGCACACCGCGCCGGCCCCGCCGCCGGCCGACCCTGCTGGACCGGCACGTGGGAGGCCCCCGCGTCCGCCACCACCACCGAACTGTCGGCAGTCGGTGGGCAACGTGATCCACGTCGGCGTCAGCGGCCACGCGCCCCGCATCCGCGTCTTCGACCGGCTCGGCACGGCGCCGTTCGAAATCGACGCCACGGCCGTCACCGCACAGGAATCGCCCCGGAAAGCCCGAACTTCGCGGCTGGAACGAAGCGTTCGAGCTCCTTCTACGGCGCCGTGTCCCTCACGGTCCCGGCCGACCAGGACGCCATGAGCGACCCGATCCCCGTAGGGGTGCTCGCGGACACCAACCCGCTGGACAAGCTTGTACACGTCCCACGACTCGGGCCCCGCGACGTGTCACCACTGAGGCCTCAGACCTCGTTCCTCGCCCCGACCGGCGACCACACAGCGGACCAGGTCAGCACCGCGTCCACCCAGATCACCGGTTCCCGGTCCCACCTGTCCGATGTGGACACGGTCGGCCGCAGGACCACGGGTAGCGTCGCCACGCCGGGCGACTCGATCACCGACGGGTACGGATCGACAGCGAGCGCGAACCACCACCGGCCCGACCGGCTCGTCGCCCTCCTGCGCCAACGGCCCCAGCACGCGCGCCACGCCGCGCTGAACGCACGCATCAGGGGCACCCGCGTACCGCTGAAGGGCACCGGCGCGGCGCGCGCCGACGCCCGCGGCATCCGTGTCGGCGGCGGGCACGGCCACCCCCGTACGGCGAGAACGGCGGCTGGACGGAGGCCCGCGTGGTCGTACGTCAGTTCGTCGTCGGCCTGCTCCGGCGCGGCGGGATCCTCGACGCCGCCGTCCGTGACCCCTATATCCCACCAGGCCCTGCCGGCCTTCGGCTCCCACGACCTCCTGCGCTCTATTGACGCCGGTCCACAGGCGACGGCCCACAAGACCAACCTCCACTCCCCCACCGAAGAGGAGAGTTCATGAACAGGAGATCACTCATACGGGCCGGTGCCGGCCTGCTGGCCGGCGGTGCCGCGCTCACTCTGCCGCCGGCCTCGCCCGCCGAAGCGGCGCCGGCCGCCGGACCGACCGACGGCTGGACACAGACCGCCTTCACGTACAGCTGGCAGAAGCCCTGGAACCTGGACCTCAGCGACCGGCACAGCTACAGCGGCGGCATCCACCGCATGTGGGTGTACGCCACCGACGAGCCGTTCGAGGAGGGCAGTTCCACCGACCCGCGCACGGAAATGCGCTGGAAGGTCGACTACACCACGGGCAACCACTTGTGGGACGCCGACGTCTACCTCCCCGCCGGCACCGACGGCTCCTCCTTCGTCCAGATCCTGCGCAGCGTGCACCCCTCGGACACCCCCGCCACCGACATCATGCTCAACGTCTACGACACGGCCGGTGGCACCGTGCGTCGCTATGACGGCACGGTGTTGAAGACAGGCGCCTACGACACCTGGTTCAACGTGAAGATCGCCCACCGGGCGAGCAGCGGGACCGGAACCATCAAGGTCTACTTCGACGACTCCCTCGTCCTGACCGTCGCCGACCGGGGTCCTGCCACCCGCTACTTCAAGAACGGCGTGTACGACCACGGTTCGGGCCGTGCCGAGGCACGCTTCCGCAATCTCCACTACTGGACGAGATGACCGACCCGTACGCGGACGACAGGCACTGACCAGGCTCGGCAGCACCGTGCCAACCTATTCGTACGAGAACCCACGACCCGGTCCAGGCGGTGGTCGCCGCCGGCGACCACGGCAACCCGACCACCGCCTGGGTCTACGACGCACTCGGCCGAAAAGCCACCCGCACCCACGCCGATGGCGCCGCCTACGACACCGACGGCAACCGACCGACGACGAAGCAGCCCTGCTCCGCAACCCAGACCATGCGACTGCTTCGGCTCGTTCGTGCCTGGCGACCCGCCGGCACCTCGGCACACGAAGTCCCGGAAGGTCCACGGCCGACAGGCGCCCGCCGGAGTTCACCGGCGCGCGGTCGCCGGCCAAGGAGCGACATCGGAGCCTGCTGTCTCCCACGACAGCACATGCAGAACGTCAACCGCTGGTCGTGAAGTCGGTGAATTCGTCTTCGCTCGGGTAGCCCGGGTTGGCAGCGGTTCCGAAGAGACCTACGTCCTGGGTATGCGCGGTGGAGGGAACGTTCGCGGTACTCAGGAGGGTCCAACTGGTGCCGTCAGTGGAGTAGTAGCCGGAGAAGGCGGTGCCGGAGCGGACCAGCCGGATCCAACTGGGCAGGAGGGGCTTGCCGACGCCGGAGCCGTTGGGTGCGGTGCCGGCGTCGAGCCGCCCGTCGCCGTCGGCGTCCCACTGCATGAAGTAGCCCTTCTTCGCGCTCACTCCCACGGTGACGAAGCCCGGCGAGTCGCTCGCGCCGGTGATGTCGTTGCGCACCATGATTCCGGTCTTGGCCCCGGAGTTCTGGTACCGCTGCCAGGTGACACGAACGGTCGTGACGGAGCCGTCGTGTTCCGCGCCGGGGACATAGAGCGCGCCGTATTCGTTCTTGGGTCCGTAGACGCCGGCGCCGGCCGCGCGAATACCGAGGGCGGAGCCGACCTGTGAGAAGTCGGCGGGCTCCGGCGAAGAGGAATAGGTGTGGAACGGAGCCTGAACGGGCTCGTCGAGCAGAACGGAGGTGTGCCCGGCGGCCGAGCCGGTGGCACGTGTCCCGGTGCCGGTGCCGGTGTTCCAGCGGAAGTGGGCGACGGCGTCGAGTCGGACCGTCGGGAAGAGCTGGGTGATGGACGCCGGCGGCGCGACGCGGTAGGTGGCGCGGACGGTCGCGCCAGGCGCGACGGAGGCGAAGGATGTGGGCGAGACGGGGGTGGCTGTCCAGCCCTTCGGCACGGGCAGGGCCACGTGGACACCGGTCGCGACGGCGGTGCCCCAGTTGGTGAAGTCCGCGTTGACGGTGGTCTGTTGACCGGTCCCCAGGGTGCCGGGGGCTGTCACGGTGAGGCCGGTCTGCGGGCGCCCCGGCTCCTTGCCTGCGGCCCACGGACGTACCCGGAACAGCGCTGCGCCGTGCACGGGCACCGAAGCGGCGACAGTGTCGCCGGAGGACCGGGTGACCTCGTGCGTCCACAGGTTGTCGAGGCGGTACGAGGAGGACGCGGGCAGGCCGGCCGTGTCCGCGGCGATGGTTACGGTCTGCGCGACGGACCCGGTGTTGAACAGCCCCAGGATCACATCGCCGTTCGGCTCCGTTTTCGCGAAGACCTGCGCGGTCGCGCTCTTGCTCACCCGAGAGGCATTGACGGCGTCCTGGTCCACGGCGATCACGTCACGATTCGCCAGCAGCCGCAGATCGGCGTCGTCGAGCCTGGTCAGGTCCGTGCCCAGGAGCAATGGGGAGGAGGCCATCGACCACAGGCTCAGCTGGGTCTGCCGCTCGTCGGGGGTGAGCCCGCCGTCGCTGCCGTTGCCGACCTCGATCGAGTCGTAGTCGTTGAACGCGCCGGAGCCGCCGAACGGTTGCCAGGCCGCGACCTGGTCGAACCGGGCCGACGTCCGCTGCCAACTGGTCAACGGGGTACTGGATCCGTTGACGCCGCAATAGCACTCGATGTCGCCGCCGGTGCGCCAGCCATTGCTGGTGGCCTGCCAGGTGGCGGCGTCGGCGATACTGAGCGAGTTGGAAAGCTCCAGGTGCATCGGACGGCCGGTCGCCACGATCGCCTGGTGCCACGCCCGCATCTCGGGGCGGTTGTCGGCGGGGACGAGGCCGCCGCCGGGGCCGACGAAGTCCATCTTGATGTAGTCGACGCCCCAGGAGGCGAACAGGTCGGCGTAACTCTGCACGTACTCCGCCGCGCCAGGCTTGCTGAAGTCGATGCGGTAGGAGTCGTTGTGGGTGTTGCCCGGCTGTGTCGGGTCCGCGATGTCCTGCATGTGGTACGCAGTGCCCTGGACCGGCAGGTTCTTCTGATACGCCTCGATCGGGATGCCCGGCGTGAGGTAGATGCCGAACTTGAGACCCAGCCGGTGCAGATAGGCGGCGAGCGCGGGGATTCCGTCCGGAAAGCGCGTTGTGTCCCAGGCGTTTCGCCCGTAAGCGTCCAGGTGATCGGACCAGCCCGCGTCGATGTTGATGTAGCGGTAGCCGTAACGCCGCAGCTTGTCGTGCATGACCCGCGCCTGAGCCCTGATCCCGTCCTGGGTCAGGCCGCCGCCTTCACGCAGCGCGCTCCAACTGCTCCAACCCATGGGCGGCGTGGACGAAACAGGGGCGGCAACGTCTCTCGGGACCACGGCGGCGGGCGCGGCCACTGCGGGCGACGTTCCCGCCACAAGCCCAAGTAAGAGCAGCAGAGGCAACAAACATCTGATCAATCTCGCATACATCGAACGGCTCCTCAGAGTGGCCGGTGGCAACTTGCCATGTCCTTACCGGTCGAACCGCACATGTTCTATGCGCGATCCACCACCACGTCAACACATTCATCCGATGTATCACTAAGAGTCGTCACGCGATGACCAGGGTTCTGCAGTCGAGTGGCCCAGGGGCCGCGTCGGAGTCGGCGGCAGCGACGCGCGGGGCGGCCCGGCGCGTGAGACAGACCCACCGATCGGCTGCCTCCCCAGAGGGGGATACGTGACCTGCTGCGCCGACAGGTGCCTGCGCGCCGGGGACGATTGGCCGACCCGGGCCTGGTGGTGCTCGACACCCAAGTCTGCATGCCGCCGCATGCGTACCCGCGGCCACGACCGGGCGGGACACGGCCACAAAGGTGCCGGGTCGCAAGCGGGGGCTGGCCGTTGACGTGCTGGGCCTGGTGATCGCCGTGGTGGTGCCGGCCGCTTCCGTGCATGACAACGCCTTCGGTACCGCGTTGCTGGACAAGGTCGCCGCGGGGACCTCCACGCTGACGAAGGCGCTGGTGGACCAGCGGGGTTCAAGAAGGCCGTGGTCGACCACCGCCCCGGCCTGGGCATCGCGGTGGAGGTCGTCGAGCGCAACCCGGCCTACCACGTCCGAGTCCCGGGTGTACTGGGCGACAAGCGATGTGATGACCCGTCGACTGACCGGCGCCTCCACCCCGTCCTGGCGCGGCGCATGAGCGGCGGCCCACAGCAGACCTGAGGACCACCGTCCGCCGCCAGGTGCTGGTCACCAACCTCGCCTCCGAGTGGGGGCCGTCGAAGGCGGCGCAACGGATACTGCTGCGAGAGGGCTTCTTGCGCGTGATCTCCGAGACCTTGGAGGGAAGACCCCGGGTGTTCGCCTGGCACCCTGGTGGCCAAAAGCTTGAGATCGCCGCCCACACGGGTTCGGCTCCGCTGCGGGACACGGCTCCCCCGTGGGATGCGGTGCCGTTCGGCCCTGGACGCACGGCCCGGCTGATGATCAGCGTGGAGGAGTTCACCTACGAGGACGATCGGTGGGCCGCCGGCCATGGGGGGCACCTGCTCGACGGCGACTACCTGAAGCGGTGGGCGGCCGAAGGCTGGCTGCACAAGTTGGTCACCCTCTGGCCGTCCCCGCCTGCCTCGCGGGAGGTGGTCGGGGGTAGGCCGCTACGCCTCGGGTGCTTCAAAGGCATACGGGATCAGCACTGATGCGACGGCAGCCACGGTAGTCCACTCGGATCACCTGGCAAATCGTCGCGAATCGGATGTCACGCAACTACGCCGAAACCTTGTCTCCCAAGGGGATACCTCACAGGCGGTCATCTGGCGCGACTCTGTGAGTCTGTTATCGATTTCCTGAAGAACGGATGATTCCAAAGCATTCTCCTTGATCAGCCTCGTCGGCCGGGACTACCGTCCCGAGAAAGCTTTGAGACCGGTCGTTCCATTAACCCGGTCCGAGTTGCCCGAAGAGAAGCCAATCGGAGGATCCCTTGACCCCGGAAAAGACACAGCGCCCCCGTGGCGGAACGGTGAGCCGACGTCTGTTCCTCGGCGGCACGCTCGCCGCCGCCGCAGGAGTGGGCGCCCTCGCCGGCGGCGCGAACCCGGCCTTCGCGGCCACCGCCGCGTCGTCCTCCACCACGTCGGGCGGGGCCGGACCGCTGCCCGGCCCCGTGCGGACCTCCACCGGCCTGCTCTCCGGGACCGCTGCCCAGCTCTCCGGTGTTACCGCCTACCTGGGCATCCCCTACGCGGCCTCGACCGCCGGGACGAACCGCTGGCGGCCACCGCAGCCCGCCGCGTCCTGGTCGGGTGTGCGCAAGGCCGACGCCTTCGGTGACATCCCCCCGCAGCCGTCGATGGGACCAGGTGGTTCGACCTCCACCCCGGCGCAGAGTGAGGACTGCCTGAACCTCAACGTGTGGACCGCGGCGTCGTCCTCGCGCGAGCGCCGCCCGGTGTTCGTCTGGATCTACGGCGGCCGTTTCTCCATGGGTTCCGGAGCGGACCCCACCTTCGACGGAGCGGGCCTGGCCGCCAAGGGTCTGGTCGTGGTGACCCTCAACTACCGCGAAGGCGCCCTCGGTTTCCTGGCCACCCCCGAACTGACCGCCGAGGACGCGCACGGCTCCTCCGGGAACTACGGGCTGCTGGACCAGATCGCGGCGCTGAAGTGGGTGCAGCGCAACATCCGTGCCTTCGGCGGCAACCCCGACCAGGTGACGATCGCCGGGCAGTCCGCGGGCTCCGCCTCCGTCCTGGAGCTGGTGTACTCCCCGCTGGGCAGGGGGCTGTTCCACGGGGCCATCGCGGAGAGCGGGGCGCGCTCCCCGCACGATCCCGAGACCGCCGGTCTGGCCACCTCCTACCGCCCGACCCTCTCCGGGGCCGAGGCACAGGGCACCGCCTACCTCGCGGCCCTCGGAGTCAGCACCGTCGCCGAGGCCCGCGCCCTGGACTACAGCAAGGTGATCGCGGGCGAGAACGCCAACGACACCACGGTGACCGCACCGATGAATGGCAACCCACCGCTGTTCCGCCCGGTGCTGGACGGTTATGTGCAGCCCCGCAGCTACCAGGAGGCGCTCACCCACGGCCTGCACAACGACGTCCCGATCATCACCGGCAACAACAAGGACGAGAGCGGCGCCACCCCCACCGCGGACACGACACTGGCCGCGTACCAGGCGATGGCCAAGGCCAAGTACGGCTCGCTGGACGACCGGTTCCTGGAGCTCTACCCGGCGAGCACCGACACCGAGGCCTGGGAGCAGACCAACGCCTCCGCCCGGGACAGCTCCCGCATCTCCACCACGCTGTGGGCCACCGAGTGGCTGAGCAAGGCCAAGAGCCCGGTGTTCACCTACTTCTGGACGCACGCCCCGCCGGGTCAGGACCGGGGCGCCTACCACGGCTCGGAGATCCAGTACGTCTTCGACAACCTCTACTCCAGCGGCAGCGGGTGGACCGACACCGACCAGAAGATCGCCGACACCCTCTCCGAATATGTGGTCAACTTCGCGACCCACGGCGACCCCAACGGCAGGGGCCTGACCCGCTGGCAGCCCACCCGACCGGGCCGCCACACCACCATGGAACTCGGCGACAACTGGGGCACCATCGCCGACGCCACCGGCGAACAACTGGACTTCTACGTCAAGGACTACTTCCCCAGCCAGCCGGCCTGGTGACTCTGCCGCCAGATTCGACCAACCGGTCCTAAATACGGGTTAAAGGGGTCGAAGTTTCGCCGTGCAGGGCCACATCATAGGAAGTTGAGAGGCACTGGAGAGCCCGGATCCCTATTACGGCGTGATAGACAAAGACTCCGAATTGACCTTCTCTCTTCCTTCTCCCCTTCCGCAAATCAAGGAGCTCCTCCGCTCATGCGCAAGAACCTTGCCCTCGCAACCGGCGCCGTTCTGTCGGCGACTCTCGTCGTCAGCGGCTGCGGTTCAGGTGATTCCACGTCGTCGTCGAGCCCCTCGGCGCAACAGAGCAACGGCCAGGGGGGTTCGGGTGGTATGGGTATGCAGCAGGTTACGGCGGTCAACCTCAACAGCGACGGGGCAAGCCCGGGCGGCGCCAACACCGCTGCGGTCGTCACGGCGGTGAAGGCGTTCCTGGCCACGCTGGACGACACCGAGCGGAAGAAGGTCGAGTACGACTTCTCGGACAACAAGTCGCGGCAGACCTGGTCGAACTTCCCCGCGACCACCGTGCCCCGCGAAGGCATCGAGATGTCCGCCCTCACCACTGCGCAGCAGAAGGCCGCCGACGCCGTGCTCCAGGTCGCGCTCAGCCCCAGCGGTGCCCAGGAGGACGCCGACATCCGGAAGGCCGACAACGAGCTGAACCGGCTCGGGGGCCAGGGCGCGGACGGTTTCGGCAGCCTGAAGGACTACTACTTCGCCGTGTACGGAACGCCCTCGACGTCGCAGCCGTTCATGGTCCAGTTCGGCGGCCATCACCTGGCCCGCAACCTCACCTACAACGGCGACAAGGTCAGTCAGACGCCGCAGTTCGTCGGCTCCGAGCCGACGTCGTTCAAGTCCGACGGCACCACGGTCGAGCCGGTCAAGGCCGAGTCGACCGCCATGTTCGCCATGCTGGCGGGGCTCGACGCCAAGCAGAAGAAAGCCGCGGAGATCACCTCAGGCACGTTCGACGACCTGGTCATGGGCCCCGGCAAGGACTCGGGGACCTTCCCCGCCTCCGAGGGGCTGCTGGCATCACAGCTGACCGCCGCCCAGAAGAAGCTGGTCACCGCGGCGATCAAGACCTACGTCGGCGACCTCAACGACACGGCCGCCGCCAAGCTGATGGCCAAGTACGAGTCCGAGCTGGACAAGACCCGCATCGGCTGGTCCAACAACACCGGACCGACCGACGAGAACAGCTACATCCGTATCGACGGCCCCAGCGTGTGGATCGAGTTCATCAACACCCGCAGCCAGAGCACACCCAACATCCACTACCACTCGGTCTACCGGGACAAGACCAACGACTACGGCAGCAGCAAGCCGAAGTGACCATGGCCGCCCTCGCACATTCCCGCTCCCGGCGCGGCCCTCTCCGCAGGTGTGCGGCCCGCGCCGGGACACTGCTCACGTGTCTCGCGGCCCTGACGGCCGTCCTGACGGTCACGGAACCGACGCGCGCGAGCGCCCACCCCCTCAGCACCACCGCGATCCTGCTCGACGCGGCACCGGACCAGGTGACCGGCGAGGTGGAACTCCCCATCGACCGGCTCGCCATCGCCCTCGACCAGCCCCTCACCCCGAAGACCGTCGTCAATCCGGCCAAGCTCGAGGAGCTGCGCCGCTACGTGCTCGGCCACACCTCGGCGGCCGACTCCGACGGCACACGGTGGACCACCGCGGTCAGCGGCGGCCGGGTCCGGCGGATCGACGGCGTCGACCACCTGGTCTTCGACCTGATGCTGAGGCCGCCGACCGGCACGGTCCACGACTTCCGGCTCACCTACGACGCGATCGTGCACCACCTGCTGTCCCACCAGATCCTCGTCTCGCTGCGCCCCGACGGCTCCCACAGCTACACGACCGTCGGCGTGCTCGACTGGCAGCAGCACACGCTCGCAATACCGGCCGCCGGCGCCTCCACCGAGCACGGTTTCGCCGCCGCCGTGCACCTGGGCATCCGGCACATCGCCGAAGGCGCCGACCATCTGCTCTTCCTCATCATGCTCCTGCTCCCCGCACCGCTCCTCGCCCGCCGCGGCCGCTGGGTACGCGCCGACGACCTGCGCCGTAGCTGCCTCCGTATCGTGCATGTGGTCACCGCCTTCGCCATCGGGCACTCCATCACCCTCGCGCTGGCCGCCCTCGGCTACATCAGCGCTCCCACGCGCGTCGTGGAAAGCCTGATCGCCCTGTCCATCCTGGTCTCCGGCATCCACGCCGTCCGGCCCCTCGTCCCCGGCGGCGAAGCGTGGATCGCCACCGGGTTCGGGCTCATGCACGGCCTCGCCTTCGCCGCGCTCCTCGGTGACCTCGACCTCGGCCGCGGATCCCTGGTCACCACCCTCCTCGGCTTCAACCTCGGCATCGAACTGACCCAGCTCATGGTCGTCGCCCTGCTCATGCCGTCCCTGCTGATCCTCAGCAGAACCCGGATCTACCCGGCGGTTCGCCTCACCATCGCGACGATCGGCATCGTGCTGGCCGCAGCGTGGCTCGCCGAGCGCACCACCCTGCTGGCGAACAACCCGCTCAACCACGTCACCGACGCGCTCATCGCCCATCCGTTCCTTGTCGCCGGAACCCTCGCGGCCGTCGCGGCGGCCAGCTGGTCCATGCCTGACCTACGCACCACCAGGGCCTGAGGGCTCAGCCGTGCAGTGCGCGGTACGCCACGATCGCCCCGGGGTGCAGCGCGATGTCCCCCGTGCCGATGAGACTGCCGATGTCGAGGAACTGGGTGCCGACGGCGTTGGCGGGAACGAGTGCGGTCGCGCGCAGGACCAGCAGGCGGGTGAGCGCTTCGGCCACACCGCGGGGAAGGTCGGGGCGGCACACCAGCAGGTTGGACACGCCGCTGGTGGCGACGCCGCCCGCCGCCCGGTACGCGCCCTGCGGCAGGCACACCTCTTCCAGGCCCGAGCCGGCCCGTCCGCCCTGGCCGCCGAGCCGGGGCAGCGGCTCGGCCAGCGGCAGGAACCGCAGACCGAAACGGTCGTCGAGTTCGGACAGAAGCGGTAGCGGTACACCGCCCGCGCCGAGCAGGGCCTCCACCGAGCCCCTCCGCATGGCGTCGGCCGCGTCGGCCAGCGGCAGATGGCGTACGGGAACGCAGGTGCCGGGGGAAGGACCCGCTGCGTGCAGGATCCTCTCGCCGAGTACGGCCGCGCCTGCTCCGGTCGCGCCGAGCGAGACGGTGTGTCCGGCCAGGTCGGACACGGTACGCACGGGCGAGTCGGCGCGGACGACGAACTGGAGGTAGGTCTCGTACACCCTGTCGATGGCGCGCAGGGGCACGGGGTGCGGGAACAGGGCGGTGCCCTACGCGGCCCGGGCGGTGTCGGTGAGGACGAGTGCGAGGTCGGCGCGGTGGTCGCGGAACAGTTCGGTGTCGGTGACGCTGCCTGCGGTGGTGCGGGCGCGGCAGCTCAGACGGGGACAAGCCGCCTGAAGTTCCACGGCGAAGAGGCGGCCGAAAGCCTCGTAGAACGCCGTGGGCTCACGGGTCGCGAAGCGCAGGACACCGCTCGGCTCGGGACGCTGCCGGGAGGCGTCGCCCGTGAGCGCGCCGCCGATGATTGCGACGGCCGCCGTGCCGAGGGCGGCGTGGAGAACGGAGCGGCGATCGACCGGGGGCGGCGGGACATGGTGCACCGCCGTGCCGCCGGGTCCACGGGCCGGTGTTCTGCCGGCAGCCCGCCCCGAAACGGGGAGCGCCCGCCCGTGCGACGACCGGCGAGCGCCGGCGCGGCCGTTCACCGCGCACCGCCTTCGCCGACGTCGGCGGCGTCCGGTTCGGACGCAAATGGTGCCTGGTCGCTTCGGTACGGTCATCGGCCATCAGCGTTGACGCCGACCGCCGCGCGCATCTCGCGCGCTCTGGCCGTCCGGACGACGTGACACACTGGCGGCTCGGGCAGCGGTGAACGGGGGTTGATCCGATTGGGTCTGGAGATCGAGAGCCGGCCGTCGGAGCTGCCGTACATCGAGAGGGTATGGCACAGCCGCAGCACCGAGGTCGGCCGGATGACGTCGATCGCGGCATCGCACTGGGAGCTTGTCTTCTGGGAGCACGACGGCAAGGTGCAGGCGGCCGTGCTGGGCCCGGAGCCCCGGGCCTGTCCGGCTCCCGTTCCCAAGGACGCCACGTTCTTCGGTATCAGCTTCGCTCTCGGCACCTCGATGCCTCACGTGCCGATCGGCCCGCTCGTGGGTGGCAGCGCGGAGATACCCGACGTGACGCGGCGCTCGGTGTGGCTGAAAGGTTCCGCCTGGCACGTGCCCGATTACGACAATGCGGAGGCGTTCGTGCGGCGCATGGTGCGTGAAGGCATCGTGGACTGCGACCCGATCGTGCCCGCGGTGCTCGGCGGCACGACCCCTGATGTTTCCGAGCGGACCCTCCAGCGGCGTTTCGTCGCGGCGACGGGCCTCACCCGAGGTGCCATCCGGCAGATCCACCGCGCCCGCGAGGCAGCGGTTCTGATCCAGGAGGGGGTGGCGGCGCAGGACGTCGTGCACGAGCTGGGCTATTTCGACCAGCCGCACCTCGCGCGGTCCTTGACCCGGTTCATCGGCCGGACAGCCACTGAGCTGACTGCTCCGGAGAAGGCGGAGCCGCTGTCGCTTCTGTACAAGCCCTCCTCCCCCGTGCCCGCATAGCCTTCTTGACGTAGCCGACGGTGTCGGTCCGCCCCGGCCGGAGCGCTGTTCGGCCGGGACCGGTCGGAGGACCCCGAACTCATCACGGAGGAATCATGCGCAAGGTCGTTTCGGGTCTGTTCGTCTCGCTCGATGGTGTCGCCCAGTCGCCGAACGAGTGGCAGTTCGCTTTCGACGAGGAGATGGGCGCGGCGCTGGGCAAGACGCTGGAGACGGCCGACACGATCCTCCTGGGACGGGTGACCTTCACCGAGTGGGCCGGGTACTGGCCGACGGTGACCAGCGGCGAGGACGCCGGCTTCGCCAAGTGGATCAATGATTCGCCCAAGTACGTCGTCTCCTCCACGCTGGACAGCGTGGAGGACTGGTCGAACAGCACGCTCATCAAGGGTGATCCGGCGGCCGCGATCGAGGAGCTCAAGGCGGGCGAGGGCAAGGACATCACCGTCGCGGGCAGCCCGACGCTGGTGCGTTCACTGCTGGAGCAGGACCTGCTGGACGAGCTGGTCCTGCTGATCCACCCGGTGGTGGCCGGCGAGGGCCGCAAGAAGCTGTTCGCCGACGACGCGCCCCTGAAGAAGTTGCAGCTGGTGAGCGCCCAGCCGACCAGCAGCGGAGTGATCATCGCGACCTACCGTCCGACGCGCTGAGCGCCGCTCTTCGCGGGCGGGAGCCGGCGAGACGCCCCAGCAGCAGGAAACGGCGGGCCGAAACCCGGTGCGGCAGGCCTTGCCCCGTCCTGATCCACTTCTGCCGATCGGCCCGCCTGCCTGCTGTGCCCGTTACCGCCGCCCGGCCGATAGTCCTGCGCGCCTCCGAGCGTGAACGGCTGAAGAAGATGGCCTGCGGCTACAAGTGCGAGTGCTGGCTGCGATGCGTGCCCATGCGGTATCGCACGCGGCCGGGGGCGCTCCAGCGCGCGGATCGCCCGTGAGACGAAACTACATCTGGACACGGTCCGCGGCCGGTTCGCCGGTCACGGTCTGGTCGGTCTGTCCGACCGCGAGCGGTCTGCCATTGGCGCGCGCCGGTCATGCCCGGAACCGGCCCGCGAGGTCGCCGCCCGGCCGATCGCCGACTCGGTCTCCGCCGTCACCGTGCGTCGCCGGCCGGCCGGCGACGCCCTGCCCTCAACCCGCCCGGGAAGGGTCCAACTTGGCGAAGACCGCTCGTCGCAACCGTCACGGTCGTCTTCCCGACGGCGCACTTCACGCTGACGATCGTGCCGCATCGGTCAGCGCGGTACGCGCCAGCCCGCGCAGCCAGGTGTGGGCGTGGTCGGTGTCGTAGCGCTGATGCCACGACAGGTACACCGCTGCCGACGGCAGTTCGAGCGGCAGGGGGAGCACGACCAGGCCGAGGCCCTCGACCGCGGAGCGTGTGGTGGCTTCGGGGGCGGTGACCAGGAGATCAGAGCCGCGCACGAACTCCAGCGCGGCCGCTTCCGTGGGAGCGGCCGCCACCACACGGCGGGTGAGAGCGAGTCGCGCGAGGGCGTCGTCGACGGCGTTGCTGAGGTTTCCACGTCGCGAGACGGCGATGTGCTCGGCAGCCGCGTACCGCTCGGCCGTGACGGCCCGGACGCGGGTGAGGGGGTGCCCCCGCCTCGCGACGACGACGAGGCGGGTCTCGCCCATGTGCTCGGCACGAATATCCGGTGCGCTCGGGCGGTTGGCGTTCGCCTCCAGGTCGACCTCGCCGCGCCGCAGCTCGGGGGTGTCGATGCTCGATTCGGCGACGAAGCGCAGTTGCACACCTGGCGCCTGCCTCCGTACGGCCGCCAGCAGTGCGGGGCCGCTGAGAGCGACGAGGGAATCGTGCCAGCGGAGTGTGAAGGTGCGCTCCAGCGTCGCGAGGTCGAGTTCGCGGCTCGGTGCCAGCACCCGCTGAACCTGCTGGAGCAGTTCGTGCACCTGCTCCCGCACGGCGATCGCGTACGGCGTCGGTGTCATCGTGCGCCCTGTGCGCACCAGGATCTGGTCTCCGGTCGTGCGCCGGATCCGGCCCAGACTCCGGCTCATCGCGGGGGCCGTGACGTGCAGGCGCGCGGCTGCCCCGGCCACGCTGCCCTCCTCCAGCAGCGCGTCGAACGCGGCGAGCAGGTTCAAGTCCAATTGCATGAGAGTAATCCTAGCCGTGCTTGACATGCAGTTGAAGTTAACGACGGTGCTGCATACCTTCGAGACAAGAGAGCGCGCGACGGAACGCGCGGCTTGGCCCGACCTACCTCATCCCCCTGTTCAGACGGGAGCACCACCATGTCCGAAACGCTTCAGACCACTGACGTCGCCGCCTCCGACGCCGACCTGCTCGCACAGACCGCGATTGCCGTACGTACGGCAGGTTCGGCGCTGCGGGAGCGGTTCGGCGACGTGGTCCGCTACCAGACCCGCGAAGAGCTGATGCGGGCGCTCGCCGTCAACGACGACACTGTCCTCGATGTCCTGCGCCCCCGCCTCTCGCTCCTTCGCCCGCAGGCTCGCTGGGTGGAGGACGAGCTCGCGGGCGGTGCGCTGCCGGCCGGTGAATGGTGGGTCGTGGATCCGGCCGAAGGCAACGTCAACCACCTGCACGCCCTGCCCGATTGGGCCGTCACCGCCACTCTCGTGCGCGACCACCAGCCGGTCCTCACCGTGGTCCACCTGCCCCTGACCGGCGAGACCTACACCGCGCTCGCCGGCGCCGGCGCTCACCTCGACGACCGGCCCCTGCACGTCTCCGACACCGTCGACCTCGGTCTGGGCATCGTGGCCACGAGCCAGGCCAGGCCGGACGAGGACGAGAAGGTCGTACGGCGCGTCGGCTCCTCGATCACCGAGATGCTCCTCGACGCGCTCGTGGTACGGACCTCGGTGCCCGCCACCCTGCACCTGTTGAACGTGGCCGCCGGCCGGATCGACGTCTTCTGGCAGTTCGCCGGAGCCCGCGCGGACCTGCTTCCCGGAGCGCTGCTCGTCACCGAGGCCGGCGGACGGATCTCCGACGTGGAGGGCCGGCCCTGGACGCCTTCGAGCGAGAGCTTCCTGGCGGCCGCGCCCGGTGTGCACGCCGAGGCAGCCGCCACGCTCTCGCGCTGATCGCACACGCCGCCCCGCAAGCACGGAAAGGACCAGATCATCATGACCACGATCGCAGTTCTCGGAAACGGCCGCGTCGGCGGCAGCCTGGCCGCAGCCCTCACCCGGGCCGGGCACGAGGTGACCGTGGCGGACCGCACTCCGGGTGCCGCCGCGGACGCCGCCCGGACCGCTCAGGTCGTCATCAACGCCACGCCGGGCGACAGCTCCCTGGACCGGCTCGTCGCGCTGCGCGTGGAACTGCGGGGCAAGATCCTCGTCGATGTCTCCAACGCCACCGTCGACGGACCGGACGGACTCCCCGCCGACCTGCTCTATCCCGGCTCGAGCCTCGCCGAACAACTCCAGGAGTCGCTCCCCGAGACGCGAGTCGTCAAGACACTCAACACCATGCTCTTCACGGTGATGACCGCGCCCGCCGCACTCACCCAGGCGCCCAGTGCCTTCCTCTCCGGCGAGGACCAGCAGGCCAAGCAGACCGTGCGCGAACTGCTCACCGACCTGGGCTGGCGCAAGGAGTGGATCACCGACCTCGGCGGAATCCGGACCGCCCGCGCCACCGAGGCAGCCATCCTGTTCGTACCCCACGTGATCCGGTCCAGCGGATTCACGCCCTTCGCGCTCTCCATCGCCCGCTGACACAGAGCGGGGCAGATCCCGCACAGAACATGAGCAGTTTCCGCCCAGCCCCCTCCCACGGGCGCCCGGCCGACACTCCCGGACATGGTCAAACTGGGCTTCGGACAGGTGGTGTTCGTAACGTCCACCGCGATGCGCCGGTCCCACCTCGACCTCGACGCCGAGGAGCTCGGCCACACGCTGTCGGTGTTCTCGGCCGACTCTGCGTACATGGCGATCGGTGGCAACTTCCGCCGCTCCAGGGGCCCATGCTGCGGATTCCTCTGCCGCGGCAGGCGGTCCGGCTGCTCCGTGCGTGCTGCTGGGCGCTTCCGGCGTGAACCTTCAGATCGCGGACCGTGTCCAACCGTGCGCGATCATCGCCGATTGCGGTGAGCAGCCGGGCATCGGTCGGCACGGCGAGATCCGGGAAGCACGTGATGATCTCCCCGTCAGGGCGGGGGCGGCCCTCACTGCTCGAAGCGGCGTACCGTCCCGTCGTCGGTGACCAGTGTCAGGACGATTCCCAGATCTCGGGCGGCGGTGCCCGCGGCGATCTCGGTGAGAAGCTCGTCGCGGTCCGCCCAGCGACGCAGCAGCCGGTAGCGCTGCGCGAGCGTCAGGGTGAGGTCGCCGAGCGGGAGCGCGCCGGTCAGCGCCGCGAACGCGGCCTGGTCGGGTGTCGGGGTCACACCCACCGCGGCGAGGTCGTCGAGCGGCACCGCCGTGCGCGCCGGCCCCGCCCAGTCCGCGGCGGCCAGGCGGGGCACCCGCGTCGCGGCGTCCGGGGCCCCGAGCCGGAACTCGGTCCAGCGGTGCAGCGCGTCGGACGGGTCCGGTCCCCCGAGCAGGCCGCCGAGTCCCGGTCGGCCGAACAGGTCGGCCACCTTCTGCCTCAGGGCGTCGACCAGCGCGGACGGCAGCCAGTCGCCGCCGCCTGCGGGCTGACGCAGCGTCAAAGGTACGGAAGCGGACCGGTTTGCGGTGTCCCCAGGCTTCGGCTCGGGAGCCTTCGTGGCGCTCGACTTCACCTGGTCCGGGGCGACTTGGACACCGAGACGGTCGGTGAAGAGTCCGGCGACGTTGTCCAGCCAGCCGGCCGCGACCGCGGGGTCGACGCCCGGCCGCACCGACTTGCTCATGTAACGGCCCGACTTGTCGTTCACGGTCCACGACCGCAGGCTCTCGCTCCAGCGGAACTCGCCCGACACCCGGCTCGCGCCGGGCCGCGTACGACCGCCCTCCTCGAACACGGCGGCGATCCCGGTGTGCCCGAGGCCGTCGATCTCCGCCCGCAGCGACTCCGCCGTCACCTCGGGGCGTCGCGTGCGGACACCGGCGAGCAGCGCGTCGAACCGGTCCTGCGCCATCACCTGCGAAGGCGCCTCGCTGCCGAGCAGGACACGGCCGTCGTCGGTCACCGTGTACAGCCACACCGCGTCGCGGTTGCCGGTGATCAGCAGGTCGGGATCCACCTCTTCGAGGGGGATCCACAGCGGGTTCGCCCGTACGTCGCCCTCGTCGTCGCGCTCCTCGTCCTTCACGCGCTTCGGCATCACGGGGTCGCCGAAACCGGCGGTGAGGTCACCGTTCGGACCGGGCTGCGGCGCCGTCGGCAGCAACGTCTCGTAGTGGTCGATGCCGTTGTAAGCGACGTACACGGTCGGCCCGTTGGCGTCCTCGGAGAGGCGGTGCAGGACGGATCCGCCGTGGCCGTCGGGCTGGACGACGACGAGGTCGATGCCCAGCGACTGGGTGAGCAGCAGGGGTACATCGTCGTAGAAGGGCGTGTGCCACAGTTCGGGCGAGCGGATCGCGCGGTCGACCAGCCCACGCTCCCCCAGGGTGACGGTCTGCGCCGGGGTGGCGGGCACGACGGTCGGCAGGTGGCTGCGGATCTCCCGCCACAGCGCCCGCGATCTCGATGTCGCAGGGCCGTGCAGGGTCCGCAGGACCAGTTGGCGCACGTTGTTGCCGTGCGCCTGGTCGGTCAGCGCGCGCCGTCGGGCGATCGTCTCGGACGCCGTAACGTCCTCCAGCCCCTCGGTCTTCAACTGGGCCTGGATGCGCGTCTGTTGCGTGGGGGTCAGCGGGAGGTGCGTCCGCAGGCCCAGCAGGGCGAGCAGGGGCCGCAGGCTGCGCAGGTCCGGGTACCTGTCGTGGACGATCGTCTCCAACGGGTCCCGCGTGGCGTGCTGGTGGGCGGCGGCGGACGTCCCGTACCAGTCGGCGGTGTCGTTGCGGAGGTCGGTGACCGTCATCGTGTGTACGGCCCTGCCCCGCACGGTGTGGCCGGGGTGCTGGGCGCCGATGCCCGCGATGATGGCGGTGAACAGGCAGTTGCCGTCGGGACGCACGTTCTGGACGGTCATCTGCCGACCATCCACCCGGACAGTCCGGGCGGGCGACGGCTGCTTGTCGCCGACGGACTTGCCCTGTGCGTCCAAGTCGGGCTTGTCTTTGGGCTTCGTCTCCTTGCCCTCGGTCTCCTTGCTCTTCGTGTCCTGGTCGCCCTTGGATCCTTTGCCGCCGCTGTCCTTGCCCTTGCCCTTCGTGTCCTCGGTGTCCTTGCCCCCCGGCGGTTCCGTGCCCCGAACGGGCGGCGCCGACACCGGTGTTGCGGAGCGGGGACGGGCCGACAGGTAGCTGTCACCGCGCCGATAGACGGTCACCTGCCGGAGCGGGCCGACCGTCGGGTCGGCGGAGCCCGGGAAGAACCGGTAGCCGCCGTCCTCCCCCACGACCGTGATGTCCACCCCGAGGGAACGCGCCGTCAGGTCCGCGGCAAGGTCGGCAGTCGCGTCGTCCCAGCGGCGGGCTCGCTGCACGTGCAGCCGTACGAGACTCTGCCGCTGGGCGGGGGTGAGTGCGGTGAGCAGGGCGTCGGGCAGCCGGCCGCCGTTCTCCTCGACGGTGCCGGACAGGGCGGGGTCGCGCCGGAAGTGCTCGCCGAGCCTGCTGGTCAGTTCGGCCGTACGGAACACGGCCTGCGGGTCGAGCGTCACATCCGGCGGCATGTCGACGCTGCGGGCCACGCGGCCGGCCAGTCCGGTGCGGCGGGCTTCCGACACCGCCGTCGGTCCGCCGCGATCACCGACGCCGAGGACCGCCGTGAAGAACCCGTTGCCGTCGCCGTCCGGTTCGTGCAGGTCGTAGACCCAGCTCCGGCCGTCGGGATCGGTGGCGGTCAGGGTGCGGTGGTCCTGGGCCGCGTCGAAGCGGCGCAGCGACGGGTCCGGGGTTCCGGACGTCTCCCACGGCGGGCGGCTGAACGCCGGGCGCAGGGCGGGGTTACCCGCCGCCTCGTCCTGCTTCCCACCGTCCTTCTTCTCGCCGTCCCCGTCGCTGGTCTTCTTCTCCGCGTCCTTCTTCTCCGCGTCCTTGTCGCTCGTCTTCTTGTCGGTCGACTCGGTGGTCTTCTTCTCCGTCTCCGGTGCCTTCGCGGTGCCCGGTGCCGGTGGCGCCCGGAAGACGACCTCGTCCGGTTCCGGGGTGGCGCCGAGTTGGGCGCGTCCCGCCGGTGTGGCCGCGAGCTGGTGCCAGCGCGTCAGGCGGTCGGCGGCTTCCCGGACCCGCGCGTACTCGTCGGCGAGCGCTTCCGCGAAAGCCCGCCGCTCGCCCAACTCCGTGGTGAAGGCGTCCAGTTGGGCACGCGCGGTGTCGCGGGCCGCACGGGCCGCGGTGACCTCGTCGTCGGCCGCCCGCAGCAGGGCCGTCACGCGGTCGTGTGCGGCGTCGCGTTCCGCGTCGTGCAGTTCCGCCCAGCCGTCGTGGGCGGGTTCCGCGCCGTCGTTCTCCTGTTCCAGGCGGGCGAGTTCGCCGCGTGCGGCGATCACCTGGGGCTGGGTCTCGGGATCTCGGGTGGTAAGGGTGGTCAGCAGGTTCTCGGCGTCCGTGAGCGCGGTCTCGCGGCGCGGGCCCTCGTCACGGCGCAGCTCCCAGTACTTCTTGTCGGCGGCCGTCCACTCCTTGTCGGCCTTGGTGACCGCGTCCCACGCCTTGGCCGCCACCGGCGGGAATCCGTCGTCGCCGACGAGGCCGAGTTCACGGGCGACGTCCTCGCGGACCCAGGCCAGGACGGTGGTCTCGGTCTCGCGTGCCTGCGGGGCGCGCTGCGGGTTGCCGAACGGACTGCGCATCGCCCGCACCGGCGCGGAGTCCTTGACGTGGTGGTGGACCGCGGCGACGCTCAGCCAGGTCGTGGGGATGGCGAACAGGAACGTACGGGTGGTGTTCGGCTTGACGTTCACCGACGCGAGGCGGTCGCCGCCCGAGGCAAGGGTGTCGGACTCGGTCGCGACGTCGCCCGGTCCCGAGGCGCCCATCTGGTTCGTGCCGGTGGCGGAGGACGAGGTGGCGGGACCGCCGCCGATCGCCGACTCGGCCTGCCCGACGCGCCCGGCGCTCGCGCCACCGCCCTGCACATGGCGCTTGGGTGCCTCGTGCTTCATGCCGTCGGTGACGGCGAGCAGCCGGGCCTGCCGGAACTGCGGCCGGGAGTACATCCGCAGGTCGGCGTCCGCGCCGCCGAAGAAGCCGCGTTCGGTCAGGCCCGCCACCTCGTAGCCGCCAGGGTCGAGGGTGCGGTCGTAGAAGGCGCTGAGGGCGCCGTTGCCGGTGCCGTCCTCCAGGTTCTGGGCGGGCCCGGTGCCGGCGCGGGTGAGCGGGGTGTCCTGGGCGCGGGCGATCAGGTCGTCGTCGACCGCGTCGGTGAGCGGGAAGGACGTGTCGTAGGCGGAGGCCAGGACAAGGGAGTTGGCGGTGTGGAGCTGGTCGACGCCGACGATCCGGCGGACCTTGAACCCGTCCGGCGGCATGGTGAACGGCTTCATGCTGTCGTCGGGGTGGAGCGTGTCGAGCCAGCCGCCGGGGCCGGTCGTGGCGGGCGGCGCGACGCGGCGGGAGGGTCCGGGGGCGTCGAGGGCGGGCGGGGCCAGCGGGTCGTCGCGTTCGGCGGCGGGGTCGACGGGGTCGGGGCGCATGAGGCTGAGCGGGTAGTGCTCGACGAGTTCTCCGACGTCGCCCTCGGAGCTGACGCGCAGCAGTCGTCGGCCCGAGACACCGCGCCAGGTGCGGTGCGCGGCCCGCTTCACCCAGGCGGAGGCGCCGGTGCCGGTCTTCGGTTCGCGGGTGTCGGTGACTTCCAGGGTGAGCCGCATCCGGTAGCGGGTGACGTATTCGGCGTGTGCCTGGGTCGTCGTCGCGGTGGCGATCCGCACGCTGCCCTCGGACTGGTTCTGGGCGGCGGTCTGCTGGGTGGAGCCGACCTCCGCGTACGTCGGTCCGGCCATCCGCACGGTGTCGTTGCCGGTGTGCGCGCCCTGGGAGACGGTGGTGCCGACGCTGGCGCCGGAGGCGCGGCCGCGGCCCTCCTGCGCGGTCTCCGCGGCGCTGCGGTGCTCCTCGAACTCCACGCTGTGTCCGAGGCCGCCGAAGCCGCTGCCGTCCGGTGCGGGCCTGCCGACGGGCACCTTCACCGGGATCAGCTCGGCGCGTGCCCGTACCTTGCGGCTGCCGACCCACAGGTTGGCGGTGGACGAGCCCCAACGCCCTACGCGGGCGGGCACGGAGGAGCTGCCGCCGGTCATCTCCTTGCCGAGGGCGCGCACGACGCGCTCGGACATCAGCCGGTGCACCGTGTCCCGGTCACTGGACGTCAGTCCGAGCGGCCTCAACTGCCGGTCGAAGTCGTTGAGTACGGTCGCGGTGTCGAGCGCGGTGAGCGGGAAACTGCCGAACGGATGGTCCAGGAGCCAGGGTTGGGGAGACCACCGGCGCCGGGTGTAGAGCGGTACGTCGCCCCAGCGGTCCCGGAGAAGTCCCATCCGGTAGGCGCTCTTCTCCGGAACGTGCCCGACCCAGCCGTCGTTGACGAGGACCCGCCGCCCGGACGCGCCGGCGAGCCAGCGGGGCAATCGCCGTACGCCCGTGGCGCGTTGACCGACGAGGGTGGAGGTGGCGGCGATCTCGTGGTCGACGTCGGCGGTGACGAGGACCTGCCGGCCCTGGTCCTTGCGGTTGATCTCGGCGAGCGCGGTCCGGGTGACGGCCCGGAAGCGGGACTTGTCGAGGCGGTAGGGGCTGGCGACGAGGCCGTAGTTGCCGGTGGTCCCGGTGCCGGTGTCGTGCGAGTGGAGGTAGACGAGCTGGCCGCCGAAGAACAGCGTGCTGGTGCTGGTGTGGCGTCCCGAGGCCTGGGTGGCACCGCCGATGGTCGTCTCGGCCTCGATCGGGATGGCGCCCGTCACTGCGGTGAGGCTGCCGGGGCGCAGGCGGCTGCGGTGGGCGAGGACCGAGGAGCGGTCCAGGTAGGGGGCCTTGGCCCACAGCCCGGAGGCGCGCCAGCCGGTCGGGGCGGACGACTGGTCGAAGTTCGCGGTCAGGAACTGGCTCTGGAACACGCGCAGTGCCGCGTCGTGGACGGGGGCGCCCTGGTGGGTCAGCATCCAGGAGTTGCCCGACGACTCCTTGAGGACGTCCTCGGCGGCCCGGCCGAGGGCGGGGTCCGCGACGACCGCGAGGGTGAGGTAGGGGTGGCGCCGGTACTCTTCGCGGCCCCGGCGGCCGGCCCGCTCGAACAGGCCGCGCTTGGCGAGTGCCAGGTCCCGTGCGGCCTGCACGGTGGTCGCGAGGGGCACACCGTGCAGGGGGTGGTGCGGGCGTGAGGTGTCGCGGGCGGGCGTGTGCTCGACGGGCACGCCGAGCAGCACTCGTCCGACGGAGGGCCCCTTCGTGACCGGTCCGGAGCCGGTCGGGCCGATGAGGTTCTTCTCCCGCTCGGTGAAGACGAACGGCCTTGTGCCGAGCAGGTTGAGGAAGAGGACACCGCGCAGCAGCCCGCGGAACCGGCGGAAGCCGCCGCGCCGCGCGGTGAGGGTGACCTCGTAGCTGTACAGGTGGGTGCCCTTGGTGCCGATCGACATGGCCTCGTGCGTGACGGCGGCCCCGTAACCGCTCTCCGAATCGGTACGGCCGCCCCAGCGCACGCCCAGCGAACCGGTGCCCGCGTGCAGCGGTCCGCGCGCGCTGTCGGTCGCCGCGTCCCGCAGCGACAGCAGTCCCTCCGCGCCGATGTGCGCGGCGCGCGCGCTGTTCTGCCGTCCGCCGAGGTTCTCGCTGCCGGGTGCGCTGAACCGCAGCCGCAGGTCCTTCTGCGTCCCCTCGAAACGCCGGTCGGTCAGGGCGGCGTCGATCCACACGTAACGCTGTGCGCGGGTGGCGCGGCGGGAGTCGACCAGGGAGATCCGCAGCCCTGTGGTCATCATCGTCTCCAGGTTGCCCGCCATGCTGTGGAAGGCGAGGGTGTTGAGCACCTCCAGGGTGTTGGAGACCGCCATCTGGAAGTGGTCGGCGTTGCGCCAGCGGGGATTGGCGGGATCGAGTTCGGACAGCGGCGCGACGAGGTCGGGGTAGGCGCGCGCGACCTCTTCGAGGACCTGGTCGCCGAAGTGGTCGAGGAACGTGCGGTCCTCGCCGTCGATGTCCCGTACGTAGGAGCCGTCGGCGAACGTGAACTCCTCGACCCTGCTCATGCCGAGGGTGGGCGGCGAGTCCTGGGTGAGGTACGGCGGCACCCTGGGCGGAGTGCCCGGCGCGGGACTCGCCTCCCCGGCAAGACGGCGGGCCTCGGTGCGGGTGAGCCGTTCCACGGCCCAGGTCTGGAACGTCCGGGTCCGCGGTGCCTCGCTCCAGGTCCGCGGCGGGTTCTTGCGCAGCTTGCCGGGTGTCGAGCTCGCCTCGTCGCGCCTGCGGTCGGGCAGCGGTGCCTTGGTGTCGGGCGGTGCGGTGACCGTGACGGTCTTCTGGACCAGGTAGAGACCCGTGGGGTCACCCTTGGCCTGCCCGGCGGACTTCACGGCGCCGGTTCCGCCGGTGACGGAAGCCCGGTTGTGAGAGGAGCCGTAGCGGAAGTTGAGACCGGCGAGCATCCGCAGGTCGAACTTGCCCTGGTCGATGCCGAGAAGCTGGAAGGCGGGTCCGATGGCACCACCGACGTCGACGCCCGAGGAGCGGCCGGTGGTGCGCTCGTTGCGGACCGTCGTCTGGGAGATGTCCCGGAGTTCGGCGGCGGTGGTCTCGCTGATGAGGACGGCCTCGCCGGGCTCCACCCGGACCGAGAAGACACCGAGCGGCTCGCGGCCCGCGTCGTCCTTGAACAGGGGCGGCGACGTGACCGTCCCGGCCGCCATGACCCGGCTCATGCGGTGGAACCCGTCGGTGGAGAAGAACGAGTTGATCTGCTTGCCGGCCATGCTGTCCGTGTCGGTGCCGATCTGCTGGAGCGCCCAGTCCCGGATGTGTGCGACGGGGCCGAAGCTCTCCGTGTTCATCATGCGGTAGTGGGAGCCGCGGTCGAGCCGCATCCGCGGCGGCAGCCGGTCGGCCGGCGGCTTGGGCCGGGTCAGGCTGTCGGCGATGCGCACGAACAGCCCGTCCCTGACGGCGAAACCGAACGCGACCTGCCCCCGCGTGCCGGACGCGGGCCGGATCGCCTTGCCGGTCCGGCCCACGGGGCGTCCGGCCGGATCGGTGACCTTGAACTCGTACCAGACGTCGTCGAGATGGGCGTGCGAGCCGTCGGTCGTGCGGGTCTCGCTCTGGTTCACGACGAGGTTCTGCATGTTGTACTCGACCCGCTTGGTCCACGAGAACTGCGCGAAGACCCGTCCCCAGGGCGCGAACAGCGTCTTCACCGGTCCGAGCGGCGCGGTGGGCGCGAGGGAGGTCGACGTGCTGTTCACCGCGACCCGGCCGGTGAGCGCGGTGTTGCGCTGCATCGTGTCGATCTTCACGGGGTTGGCGTAGCCGAAGGTGAACCTCTCCCACTGCCCGTACGGACGGGCCGTGACCGTCAGAACCCGCGACTTGCCGTCCACCGTGCGGTAGTTGAACTGCTGCCCGTCGCCGAAGAAGCCGCTCGGGTTGTGGACGAGAGCGTGCCGTACGTCGTCCAGGAGCCCGTCGCCGGCGCGGTTGCCGCCGGGGCGCGCGGGACGGGGGCGGACGCCGGGCGGCTGCCGGAGGTTGAGGTCGAGCTGCTCGACGACGCGGTCGGCGCCGCGCAGGACGCGGTCCCCCTGACCGAGGGTGTAGGAGCGGCGCAGCAGGTTGCGCGGCAGCCCGCGCAGCAACTCGCCGATGCCACCCATGTAGACGGGCAGTTTGGCGCCGTCGGTGAACGACGCGGGTCCGCCGCCGCTGTACGGCGCGGGAGGCAGGTCGAGGTCGACGCGCGGCGGCCGACGGGAGTCCAGGTCGTGCACCACCCAGGTCGGCCCGGGCGTGGCGGGCCTCTTGACGGGCGGTGCGGTGAACTCGGCCTCGGCGTCCTCGTCGATGGGTTGGAGCGGAGGGGTACGGCGGTTCGGCGGGGCGCCCTTGCGGGGCGGGCGCTGCCGACGGAGCCTCTCCGGGGGGTCGTCCGAGCCGTGCGGAGGCACCGAAGTCGGCTTGCCGTCAGCGGACTTCGCCAGCCCGTCGACCTGCACCTCGGTGGTCGTCGCGTCGGTCGTGGTGGACGTCGTCGCGACGAGCGGTGTCCCGGCGCCCACGGTGACCACGGGCTGCGGAACGTCGGAGGACTCCTCGGGCTTGGGGGCACCGCCGCGCAGCCGCTGCGGCAGGCCGAGGCTCCTGCGGAGACTGTCGGCGAGCGAGGCAGCCTCCGCACGTGTCCGGCCTGCGGCCAGTACGTCGGCGACCTGACGCACCGCGTCGCGGTACGACTCGATCGCGTGACGCGAGTCCGCGAGCACGGGGTGCAGTTCCAGGGGCAGCACGAGCGCGGTGGCGGTGTCCCACGACTGGCGTGCGGTGTCCGGATTCGGCCCGGGCGTGCTCAGCGCGAAGTCCGTGAACGCGTCGTCCCACAGGCGCCTGCTGGCCGTGGCGGCGGCGGTGTCGAGGTGCCCGGACCACGGACCGGGTTGCAGCATCAGCGCCTTGGCCTGCTGCAAGGGGGTGAGTCCGGTCTCCAGCAGGGACAGTTTGCCGCTCCCCATGACTGCCTGGGTCTGCTGCTCGACGGTGAGGGCGGCTCCGGTGGAGGACAGGGCCGCTACGTCCACGTCGACATCGACGGTCGGGAGGCCGGCGGCGGTGAAGTCGTCGGGCAGGTCGTCGTCCGTCAACTGCGAAGCGATCCAGTGCCGTTGGGCGTCGGAGCGGTGCACCACGGGGACGATGGCGGAGGGCGGTGCCGACGCGTCGGAGCCGAGGTCCAGGGCGGCGTCGGCGGGGGAACCCGGCACCTCGCCCATGGCGCGCAGCCGGGTCTCTGTCCGTGACAGGTCCACCTGGGCCTGCCGCACCATGTCGTCCGCGTCGTGCAGTGCGGTGACGTCGCGGCTCGATCCCTCGCCGGCCTCCACCCGCACGCGGAGCCGTTCGGCGGTGTCGACCGCGTGCTGCAGCGACTGTACGGCGTCGGCATGGGCGTCGTGGGCCGCTCCTACGAGCGCGACGGGGTGGGTGCCGGGGTCCGGGTCTGTGGCGGCCGGTGCTGGTGAAGCCACGGCCTTTCCCCTGCCAGTACCGGTGCCGGTGCCTGTTCCGGTGTCCGTCGTCGGGGTGCGGGTCGGAGTCGGGGCTGGAACAGGGTGCGAGGGCAGATTGCCGGTGCCCGTGTCGTTGATCGAACTCCCCTGCTCAGGAACGCCGTTGTGGGTGACCGCAGGATGGACAGTGGTCCCGGCGGTGGGCGTCACAGGGGTCGACGTCACCACGGGCGGCGGCAACTCCGTGGCCGGCGGGTCGACAACAGGGTCCTGGTCCAGGGGCGGGGCCGGCTCCGCCTCGGGGGTGTTCACGTCGTGCGTCTGCGGCGGGGGGTCGGTGCCGTTGTCGTTGCCGCCGTGCGTCACGACGGGCGGTGCTGACGTGGCACTGCCGCCGGTGACGGTCGGCGGGTTCGGCGGCGCGGGCGCCCCAACCTCCGGCGGAATGACCGGCGTCGACGATCCCACCACAGGCGGAATGACCGGGACGGACGTGTGGGGCGGCGGGTCGACGACACGGACCGGGGGCGCCTTCGTAGGTGTGCCGGTGTCCGTGTCGATGTGGTTGCCGGTGTCCGTGTTCGGGTCCACGGGCGGCTGCGGGCCGTTCCCCGTACCGGACTTGGTGCCGCCGCTCTTGCTCGGGCCGGAGTTCTGACCGACGTTGCCGGTGCCTCCGGTGCCGGTGCCTCCGTTGCCGGTGTCGGAGACCGATGTGGAGATCGTCGGCGGGTTCCCCAAGTTCTTCAGCCAGTCGGCACTGTTCGTGACCGCGTGCTCGGCCCCCGCCTCGAACCGCTCGCTCAGGCCCGCCCCGACGAACGTCTGCCAACTCGGTGTGAAGTCACCGAAGAACGCGCCCATCACGAGGGATTCGGCCAGCGTCTCCGAGGCGCCGTCCGCGACGAACTCACCGCTCTGGTCGAGCGCCTTGGCGGAGAAGCTCTCGTCGCCGTGGGGTGTCGGCGTGACATGCGGGGTGACTGTGGGGGTCGTCTTGGGGACATGGGTACCGGGTCCCGGCGTAGGACCGGGCTTCGGCTTGTTCGTCAGGTTCAGGTCGGTGTCGTTCAACTTCGGTGGCTTCGCCCCGCCCACGTTGATGTCGTCGAACTTCTTCCCCAGGTCGCCGATGTTCTTGACGTTGTTCGTGAGGTTCTTCATCGTCTTGGTGAGAATCGGCGCGAGGAACCCCGCGACGGCGCCGAACGCGGCGCTGAGACCGATGTCGCCCCAGTCGATCGACTTCGGCCGTTGCCCCTTGGGGGCACCCACCATCATGGCCAACCGGACCGCGAGCGTCATGAAGGCCTCCTCGGCGGCCTCCAGGAAGCTCGGCAACAGGTGCGTGCGGCGCGAGAGTTCGAGCAGGACCTCCAGGATGAAGACGCGGCTGCGGGCACGTGCCACCGCCGCCTCACTGGCGCTGGCGCCGCCGGTGAAGAAGGACATCACCGCAAGGATCGCGAGCTCGATGAACAGCCGGACGAGTTCGGCGATGATGTTCCACTTCGCCTCGCGGATCTGCATGGCGATGTTGACCTGGTTCTTGGTCACGTTGTCCAGGTCGGCCTCGAACTTGTCGAGATAGGGCAGGACTTGGTTGATCGCCCCGATGAACTGGTCGGCGGTTCCCTTGGGGAGGCCCTCCCCCACAGTCAATACGGCTTGTTTCGCCCGTGCCTTGAGTGCGCCGACGTGCTGGTGGAGCTGGTCGAAGGACCGGCTGGTGTCGTAGGCGTGGTCCTCGTTGGCCTCCAGGAACTTTTCCCCGATGAGGATGAAGAACAGCCAGTTGAGCTTGGGCGAGACGACGATGGCCACGTTACGGTCGGCTCCCGGTCCGCCCTTGCTGTTCGTGGATGGCGTCGATGATCCCGCCCTGGTTGCTGCGGATCGCGCGGAGGTTGTCGAGAGTGCCGTCGCCCACTGCCGAGATGCCTGCGGCGATGGCGTCGATGGTGGCGAGGACGGAGTCGCGGGTCTGGACGAACTCCTTCCTGAGCTGCTTCCCGTAACTGTCGTCGCCGGTCCAGCTGGTGTCGGCCAGAGCGGCATGGGCCGACGCGCCGACCTCGTCGGCGTAGCTGCCGAGGTCCTTGATGACGCGAGTACCGCCCATGATGGCCTCGGGGCTCGATGTGTAGGACGGACCGGTCATCGGGTGCCTCCGTCCTCTTCGTCGTCGGCGATCTCGTCGTGCAGCCGGGTGCGTGCGGGGGGCCTGCCGGAGCTGCTCCGGGCAGGGGCGGACGGGCCCACGAAGCGGGCCCAGTCGATGTCGAGTCCGGCGAGTTCGGGCACCTGCGGGCCGGGGGCGTCGAGCGGCCGGAAGCGGCGGGCCGCCTCGCGCCGTGCCTGCGCGCGGCCCGCTTCGACCGCCTCGATGATCGCCGCGCCCAGTTCCGCGCTCGACATCTCACGGAACTTGTCACCCAGGAACCGCAGGTCGCTCAGTTCGCCCCGGGATCCCACGGTGACCTCGACGGAGCCGTCCTTGGAGACCGTGGCCGCGGAGAAGTCACCCATGTCGGCTTCCGCACGTGCCGCGTCCCGCTCGGCTGCCGCCAGTTCGGTTCTGGCCCGGGCTAAGCGTCGCTCCAGCTGTTCCGCGTAACCGTCCGGGCCGGACTCGGGCTCCTGGGTCATGCGGCCTCCATCTTCCTCGTACTCCACTCACCGGAGGTGACCACGGCGGGGACCAACGCGAACGCCGGGTCGCCCGTACCGGCGGGGGCCCGCGTCGGTAACACGGACATGTACCGGCGGCAGTCACGTCGGCGCGCACCAGAGGTCCCGTCCGTACGCACCCGGGGGCCCGCATCACTCGCCCTGAAACAGGACGCGCGCGGCTCGGGCCCGCAGACGTCCGATCATGGCCGAGCTGGTTGACGTCCTTCCCAACGGGACATGACGTGCAATGGATGAAGATCCGCATCCGGATTAACTTCCCCTGCACCAGAGCGACTTGAAGTGGCGGCACATCAGCGGCGAGAGACCCGGCGACAGCCCGACCGCGGGAAACGGCCGCCGCGCGGATTTCGGTCAGCGAGTCGCCGTCCACGAGCGCCAATGCCCGCCCGTCGTGTTCGTCGAACAGTGCCACCAGGGCCGGCCCGAGACCGGAGGCGTGCCCGGGCATCGCGGCCCAGCAGGCGGGTCGGTGTCAGCCCAGCGATCCGCGCCGGGACGGAGACCTTGTCGCGGCGATGGAGACCAGGGCCCGGCCCACAGCGTCGAGGACGGCGTCGGGCCGCAGCGCGGCGGCCGTCTGCCGACGATCCAGCACCAGCAGGCCCATCACCGACCGGCCTCCGCCGTGCCGACGGTCAGGGCCGTCACCAGTTCGTCCGTTGCCGCGCGCAACTCCCGCTCCACAAGGGCAAGTTCCGGTCCGTCGAACGCGGTGTCCAGTCCTACGACCGTCAGCGCGCACACCGGAGCACCGGGGTCGGGCACCACGTCCCGGGCGACGGAGGCCACCAGCTTGTCGTGACGACCGCGTTCCAGGGCGACGTCGATCCCGTCCCACCCCGGCCAACTCCCGTGCCACGTCGGCAGCTTCATCGCCGATTCAGTCCAACCACCGTGTCTGCGCGTCCGGTTCGAGCGCGGCGACCGGGGCCAGTGGCCCGGCGACCCGTCCCACCGGCAGCAGCTCGCCGCGCAAGTGGCCGATCATGGCAAGCCGTTCGGGTCTGACCGCGTCGATCACCCGGGCGCTGCCCTCCTCCAGCACATGGAGGATGACCATCATCGAGGCCGCGCCGGACAGCCGTTCCAGCACTGGACGGGCCGGCGCGGTCAGCCGCCCGCACTGGTGGGGTGCGCGCGGGACTGGAGAACCTGCCCCTCGAGCCCCTTGTCGCAGGAGAGGAGGGGCGGCGGAGAACCGTTGTCCCGGAACTTGAAGGCCGCGACCCGCAAATGTGACTGCTGCGAACACTGGATCGGACCGCTGAAGAGACGCGCAGTACACGGTCCATCCGATGTTCTGCGCGCCGTCTTCACCAGGCAGCGGGGCCGCTGTGCGCCGCACTCCGCTGCCCCAGGGATCGTATGGGCCGGGTCAGCGGAGCGTGCGGGTGAACTGGTACGCGCTCTGTGACGTGCCGCTGCAGGTGTCGGACAGCTGGCCATTGGTGGCGCAGGCCTTGTCGCGGCCCAGCGACCAGAAGGACAGTTCCTGGATGCCCTTGCTCGCGGCGAAGTTGGCGAGTTTGGTGGCGTTGGCGGTGGTGAACACCTCGGCTGTGCTGTCGTTCACGCCGATCATGGGGGTGTTCCCCTCCATGGCCCACAGCTGTGCGGAGCTCTTGGTCGTCCAGATCCGACCCAGTTGGCCGTGCAGGGCGGTCGCCGCGTCGGTGGCCGCCTTGCCCATGTCCATGGCCGGGCCGTAGTCCATGGTCATGATGTTGACCAGATTGACCGTCAGGGCGTTGCTCTTGGCGTTGTTCAGCAGGTTGACGGAGTTCTGCTCCAGGCCGGTCGGGTTGACCGGGAGGGTGTACTGGACGTCGAGCCGGCGCCCCGCCGTCGCGTACTCGCTCTGCAACTGTGCCAGGGCCTTGTTGCGCCGGTCGTTGGCAGCCGTGTTGTTGAGGGTCGAGCCCTCGATGTCGAGGTCGACGCGGGTGAGGTTGAGACTGTCGATGACCCGCTTGTACTGGGCCTTGAGGGACGACACCGAGGTACAGGCGACGCCCAGTTCGGTGCCGGAGGCGCCGCCGAAGGAGGCTATGACGTCGCCGCCGGCCGCCCTCGTGGAGTTGATGGCCGCGGTCCAGGAGGAGTCGGTGATGGACGTGTCTCCGTTGAAGGTCGCGTTGCAGCCGTTTCCGGCGATGACGAAGGCGAGCGTGAAGTACTTCTGACCGGTGGCATTGCGTGCGTTGGCGAGGGCGGACGGGGAGTTCCAGGTCTCGGCGTACGGTGCCGAGTACCGGGCGGGGAAGCCGGGTCCGGGGTTCGCCGCTGTCGGGGCGGCGGATGCCGAGGGTGCGAGGACGGCTCCCACCGCCGCACCGGCGGTCACGGCAACGGCCAGTGTGTAGCTGCTCTTTCGACGCATGAGTCCTCCAGGACGCAGCACACCCAGTGCGCTGGTGGGGGTAGAGGAAACCACACCTGTTCATCGACATGAACAATTTCCGTTCACATGAACAGACTGAAGCCATTAAGGCCTAGACCAATACGCCCGTCAACCCCCGCGGCAACAACAGGCGGTCGCTACACCCTTGTGCCGACGGCCAGTTGGAGAAGTCAGGCGGTCGCGGAAGAGGAGAGGACATACCGCGGCCCCGAGGCGATCGAAGCACTCGGGGCCGCGTCTGCGCGTTGCGGGAATGGAGGGCGGTCGCCTACGCGGCGATGTGCTCTGCGGGGCTTCAGCCGGACGATCGTCCCCGCAGGCAATAGGTGAGGCCCGGGGACACTGTCCCCTCCACTCCCACGGTTCTTCCAACCACACCGCCCCACCGTGCATTCCCGGGCGGCAGGACGGGACACGGTCGGCGACGGTGTGCCGCGAGTGTCCCGCCGAAGCAGGAGTGAGGAGAGGCCCTCCGCGATGGCAAAACGACCCCGGCACTGCCGCCGCCCTCGCCACTACGATCCACTTCCTGCCGACCGTTCCGTACTCGCACCCGCAAGCGGGCGCGGTGTCGTCAGGGCGAAGACGCGAACATCCGGCTCGTCCGAACGCCCCGACACGAGTCGGGGTCCGGCACACTCGCGGTCACGTACCGGGCCTGCTCTTCTGACCCGGCTTCCATTCCTCGGCCAGCAGCCCGAGGAGCACCTCGTCTACGAACTCCCCCATCACCCAGGCCGCCGAACGCAGCACCCCCTCACGGACAAAGCCGTTGCGCTCGGCGGAGCGCAGCATCGCTTCGTTGTCCGGCAGCGTCTCGATCTGCAGCCGGTGCAGGCCGCGGACGACGAAGCCGTAGTGGCACAGCACCGCGACCACGTCGGTGCCGTAGCCCTTACCCCGAGCGGAGGGCAGCAGCCCGAGGCCGATGTGCGCGGTCCGGTTGTGGTCGTCGATACCCCACAGCACCGCGCTGCCGGTCAGGGTGCCGGAGTCCAAGTCCACCACGGAGAAGGGCGCATTCCCCCGCTCCTTGTCGTCCACCGCGAACTGCGAGTCCTTGGAGCCGGGCGTGATCGGCCGCCACGGCTGGCCGTTGGCCCGTGCCTGGGTGACGACGTCGTCGTAGAGCTCCGAGTGCAGGACTGGGATGTCGTCCTCGTGCCGGGCCCTGAGCCCGACCTTGTCACCCTTCAGCATGCGAGATTCCTATCCGAGCAGACCGACCCGCGGCAATCGGTTATACGGCCTCGTCGGCTAGCGACTCAGGGGGCGGTGAAGGCCGTCTCGACAATGCCGGTGGCGGACGGAGTCATTGTTTTCATCTGCCGCGCAGTCGAAGACTTCCTGACAGCGACGGCGTCGATGCCGGCCTCGATCCCGCTGACAGGCAGCGGCAGCACGTCCTTGCCCCGGCCGGGGCCGACCCCCGACACCAACGACGCCCCGAAGCGGGCACGGGCGAACTCGGCCAGTACGTCGCAGGTCCCGCCCGGCGCGTTCGTGCGGACGCGCATCCCGTACAGCGACGGGGTGACGCCCACCGCGCCGGCTCCGAGCGCACGACCGACGTCCTCGACCCCAGCGTCGGGACGGATGTCGCTGGAGGCCCCGTACCGCCCGCACACTGATTGGCGGAGACGATCACATCCACGCCGTCCGTCGCCGCACTTACGATGGGCCAGCCGAGTTCACCCGCGTCCTGGCCCGCCTCGGCGTGGTGCGGATTCGACACCAGCACGGTCATCCGGCTGAGCCCCGAATGCGACCGACACTCCGGACGGCCACCCGCCGGACGCCGCCTGCGCCCCAGACCACCGTGCCGTGGGAAATCACGGGCACAGGGCAACGACGCATCTCGAAACGCCCCCGCGCCGCGCAGTAGGAACCGGTCACCGGCTCCGGCACCGGTCCACACGGCGGCGAGCTTCCGTACCCTGGCGGAATGCGCATGCGTCCCACTCTCAGCTGGACCCCACCCGGGGACCTCCCTCCGGGCACCACAGATCTGGGCGTGGTCACCGATCTGCTGAGCGCCGGTGGTGTGCTGGTGCTCAGCGGCGCGGGCATCTCCACGGAGTCGGGCATTCCCGACTACCGGGGCGAGGGCGGAAGCCTCAGCAGGCACACTCCGATGCTCTACCAGGATTTCGTCGGCAGCGCCCAGGCACAGCGCCGGTACTGGGCACGCAGTCACCTGGGCTGGCGCGTCTTCGGCCGCGCCCGCCCGAACGCCGGGCACCGGGCGGTGGCCGCGTTCGGGCGACACGGGCTGCTGACCGGGGTGATCACCCAGAACGTCGACGGCCTCCACCGGCGCGCCGGCAGCGAGGGCGTCGTGGAGCTGCACGGCGGCCTGGACCGGGTCGTCTGCCTCACCTGCGGCACCGTCAGTCCGCGCAGTGATCTCGCCCGGCGGCTGGAGGCAGCCAATCCGGACTACCGGCCGGTGGCCGCCGGCCTGAATCCGGACGGTGACGCGGACCTCACCGACGACCAGGTCGCCGGCTTCCGGCTGGTGTCGTGCGCGGTCTGCCACGGTGTTCTCAAGCCGGACGTGGTGTTCTTCGGCGAGTCCGTGGCACCACAGCGGGTCGAGCGGTGCCGTGAGCTGGTCCGGGACGCCTCCTCCCTGTTGGTCCTGGGTTCGTCGTTGACGGTGATGTCCGGGCTGCGCTTCGTGCGCCAGGCGGCCGATGCCCACAAGCCCGTACTGATCATCAACCGGGACGCGACCCGGGGCGACACGCATGCCGTCGCCCGCGTCGAGCTGCCGCTGGGGCCGGCGCTCACCGCCGTGGCCGAACGACTGGGCATCCCGCTCGACGACCAGCCGGAAGGCTCCGGTTGATCACTCCGATCCGGCCGAAGGCACCACGGACGGCCGAAAAACCTCCGCTGCGGACACGGCCTCGCGGAATGAGAAGCGAGCCCGTCACGGCGGTGGCCCTCTCCCCCCTGCATCCTCTCCGGGTGGCGCGACCCATCACCGCAAGCCAGTTGAACGCGCTCAACTATGGAGTGGGGTGACCCGGTGTTCGGGCGGCGCTTGCCGTCCGGGCGCCCGAGCGCCCGGACCACGGCCCGTCACCGGGCCGAAGAACCACAGGTCAGCCGCCCGACACTGCCGCCGCCCGAGCGGTCCCAGTGTGCGGCCGCCGCGAGGACGGCGGCGGCCGCGCCCGTTCCGAGTACGGCGCCGGCGACGACGTCGCCCGGGTAGTGCACCCCCGTGTGGACGCGCGAGTAGCCCACGGCACAGGCCAGCAGGCCGAGAGGGACCGTGACGGCCGGGAACGCGGGACCGACCGCCGCCGCGAAGGCGACGGCGGAGGCGGTGTGGCCGGAGGGGAACGAGGCGGACGCCGGCATGGGGACATGCCGACCAGGGAACGGCGAGTCCTCGGCACGGTGCGGGCGTGGCCGCCGCACCAGACGCTTGCCGAGCAGATTGGCCGTGGTGGAGGCGACGCCGATCGCCGCGACGCCGAGCACCGCGGCGCGGCGGGAGCGGCCGGGGCGAAGAGCCAGGGTGGCGGCGATCAGGAGGGAGATCTTGGAGTGGTCGGCCGCCGCGGACAGCCGGCGCAGCGCCGAGTCCAGTGCGGGTGTGCTGGTGACCGTCACGGCCTCGTAGAGGGCCTGGTCGAGGCTGGCGAGGTCGCGCAACAGGCCCTGCGGTACTCGTTGTTGCCGAGTCCGACGGTCAATCATGGCTCTGCTCCTGGTTCTTGTCGCGTGCGGAGGTTGCCCGGTCGTGGCTCTCGCGTGCGCGGGGTGACAGGTCGAAGGCGAGGCGCACGACGCGGTACCAGTCGACGGTCGGGGCGACGTACGGTGCGCCGGGACGTTCCCGCGGCACGCGGACTCGCAGCACGCCGGGCCGTATCGAGCACACGACGGGCGGAGGCAGGACGAGTGCCTCGCCGTCCACGGCCACCGGGATGGTCTCCTCGTCGGACTCCACGACGACGCTGCGGGACGTCAGGGTCGTGATGCCGCTGGCCCGCTCCCCCAACAGCGCCAGTTCGGCGGCTTGTACTGCGCCCCCGACCCGGACCGCGATCACGCCGAGCTCGCCCGTGTCCAGCCGTTCCCTGCGGCCACCGGTCAGCGGATCAGCCCGTGCATAGGGGTTGTTGCTGACCAGCACCGCCTGCGGGGCCTCCAACCGCTCTTCGTCGGTCCGGGCATTGAGTGCGGCGCCCGCCTCGCCCGCCAGCAGGTCCGGCAACTGGTCGAGCGCGGTAACCGCTTTGGCGTCGCGGTAGTCGGGGTTCTGCACGATGTGCGCGTACGTACCGAACGACGCGGTGTTGACGAACGGCCGGCCGGAGATGTCACCCAGGTCGACGCGGAGTTCCACACCGTCCGCCAGCGCCTCCAGGCTGTTCACCGGATCGTCCCGGTCCAGGCCGAGGTCCATGGCGAAGTGGTTGCGGGTGCCGGCCGTCACGACCATGAACGGCAGACCGTGTTCGGCGGCCACTCCCGCCACCAGGGCCTGGGTGCCGTCGCCGCCGGCGACACCGAGCAGGTCGGCTCCCTCGGCGACGGCCTGCCGGGCCAGGGCCACCGGATCCGGATCCGTGTCGAGGTCGAGCAGGATCACCCGCGCACCGAGCGCCTCGGCCCGCTCGACGAGTCCGTACCGCCCGACCTTCCCACCACCCGACTTCGGATTCATGATCAGCACGGCCCGGCGGGGCGGGCGCACCGTGCGGGTGTGCATGCCGTGGGGCTTGCGCAGCCGGCGCAGGGCACTGCGCGCACAGCCGAGCGCGGCCGTCCACGCCGCGAGGGCGACCACCGCGACCACCCACAGGCCCGACACGGCGTACAGCACCAGGACACCGACGGGCGCGGTGACCGCCAGCAGAGCACCGAGGAGCCGGGCGATTCCGCGGTGCGCCAACGCCCACCACAGACCCGCGCCGGCCAGCCCGAGGCCCGCCAGACCCAGTAGCAGGATGAACCCATGGCCGGTGCCCGCCACGACCGCGGCCACCGCTCCCGCGACGCACAGCAGGGCGAGACGCGCCAGGGCCCGCGCCGAGCCCAGACCCGCGTCGGGTCCGTGGCGTTCCGTCTCGCGCGTCGTTCCGGTCTCGTTCACTGTCGCTTCCCGGTCATGGATGAGGCTGACGGCCACCATCGCGGCGGGTACCCAGTCGGCCCGTCACTCCGGCGATTCCTGTCGGTGTCCATGCAACGTACGCGGTGTGTCCCGCCTCGCCGCCGACCGGGCCCGGTCGGCGGCACGAGCTCAAGCCGGGAAGCAGGGCGCGGTGGCGTCTCGGTCCGCTGATACCGGGAGTCCGCCGTTTCCCGACCTCGTTGTCCCTGTCCGCCACCCCGTCTCCTCACAACCATCGGTGATCGACCGAGCCTCGACGACACCCATCGCAGAGTGGATCAAGAGTACAGGCCGGCTCCCGCCGACCCCGTCGGACACCGGATCCGACGCTCCGCCCTGCCCCTGACCGGAATACCTCAAGCCCTGAACTTCCCGACGTGACGGGCGTCGCGGCCGCGTGCCGTAGTGGCCGCTCAGAGGTGGCCGTCCAGGATCTCCCGTACCTCGGCGACGGTCATGGGCCCCGTGCCGTGCGCCACCGCCTCTCCCTCCTTCAGCAGGACGTAGGACGGGGCTCCGGTGATCCCGTATCGCTCGGTCGCAGCCGGACAACGGGTGATGTCGGCGCGGACGGCCGTCAGGCGGCCCGTGTAGTCGTCGGCGATGCCATCCACGACGAGGTCCATCACCCGGCAGGGCTCGATTGCCTTGGGCCACGTCCCGGTGAAGTATGCGAGGACGGGAACCCGGCTCATCCCGAGGATGAAATCGAACTCCGCGTCCTCACGGGGTCGGTGAACCCTCTGCGCCATGGAAGCTCCTGACCTCACGTTCCGTCATTCCGTCCCCATCATCCCTCGTGCGTTGTGGCAGCCCCCGAATCACAGTGCCCCTATGCGTCAGCTGCCCCGAAGACCGACCGCCAGCGTCAGTTCAAGGACCCGCTGTGGCGCTGCCAGATCCGGGAACAGCTCCCGCAGTTGCGACATCCGGTACCGGACCGTCTGGGGATGGACGAACAGCGCCGCCGCCACCTCGTCCCGCCTCCCCTGGTGCAGCAGCCACGCCCGCAACGTCTCCTCCAGCCGCCGCGCGGTCGCGGCAGGCAGGGTCCGCAGTGGTGCGAGGGCTCGGGCCCGCAGGTCGGCGTAGGCCTCCGCGTCGGCGCTCAGTACCAGCTCGGGCAGGTGGTCCTCGGTGTCGCGGATGTCGGAGGAGAGGGAACGCGCGCGTACGGCTCGTGCGTACGAGGCGGACGCGCGGGTCCATGGCCGGGCCGGGCCGGCCACGGCGGTGCGGTCGGTCAGCTGCCGCAGGAGATGGGATCGGTCGGCGTCGGGGACGAGCAGCACACCGGTGGCATCCGGAAGATCGTCGAGGACGAGGGTGCTCGGGTCGAGCGTGCGGTAGGCGGGCCTCGCCTGGGCGGCGGGCAGCAGGACCGCGGTCAGGGAGACCGGGGGCTGCCACCCGGCCCGTTGCGCGGAGGCCAGCAGTACGTCCGGGCTCGCGCCGGCGAGGAGGTCGCGTGCCAGGTGTTCCAGGTGGCGCTCGTGGGCCCGGCCCCGGGCGGCCAGTTCGTCGGCGTGGCCCGCGGCGCTCGCGGCGGAGAGCTCGTCGATGTAGGCGAAGGTCAGCTCGGCGAAATTCGCGACCTCGGCGGCGGGCAGGCCCGCGGGTACGGCACCCGCCGCCAGGCATCGCCAGGCCACGCGGGCGCCGACGCGGTAGGCGCTGAGCAGGGCGTCCATCGAACGGCCGTCGCGGACCTCGCCGCGGCCCAGGTCGTAGGCCGCGTCACCGCCGTCGCCGCCCGTGGCAATGCCGCTCGCGAGGTCCAGGTAGTGCCCCAGGGCGGTGCGGACGGCCCGGCGGATGGTGCCGCCCATGGGGCCCGACAGGGCGTTGGCGTAGGGCGGGACCTCGTCGATGATCGCCTGGACGACCTCGTCGGCGGTGCTCGTCAGCGCGGCCCGGAGTGCTGTGACCGTCGTCTCGTCCAGGGCCAGTTCACCGGCCCTCTGGATTGCATGGCTCACGATTTTGTTCCCTGCGAACAATTCTGCCGATCAGATTCACGCCCTACGGACAGGACTTTACGCCTTCCGGCACAGCAGGCTGGAGTCATGACGAGTACAGCCCTTCGCAGCAGGGCGTGGAAACTGCTGGAGATGGTCACGACGCCGCTGCTGCCGTCGGACTACCTCGACCTGGTCAGCCCGCTGCGCGCGGGCGCCGACCTGCGTGGGCGCATCGAGGCCGTGCACCCGGAGACGGGTGACGCCGCGACCGTCGTGATCAGGCCGGGGCGGGGCTGGCGCGGCCACACGGCCGGTCAGTACGTGCGGATCGGGGTGGACGTCGACGGGGTGCGCCTGTGGCGTGCCTACTCCCTCACCTCGCCGACCGACCGCCAGGACGGCCGCGTCACGATCACCGTGAAGGCGATCCCGGACGGCAAGGTCAGCAACCACCTGGTCCGCAGGACCAGACCGGGCACGCTGATCCATCTCGACCAGGCGACCGGTGACTTCGTGCTGCCGCGGGCCAGGCCCGCCAAGGTGCTCTACCTGACGGCCGGCAGCGGCATCACGCCCGTGATGGGCATGCTGCGCGACACCGAGTTCGACGACGTCGTCATGGTCCACTCCGCGCCACGGCCGCAGGACGTGATCTTCCGCGACGAACTGCACGGCCTGGTCGCGGACAAGAAACTGCGCCTCACCGAGGTGCACACCGACACGGACGGCATGCTCGACATCGCCCGTCTCGACGAACTCGTGCCCGACTGGGCCGAGCGCGAGACCTGGGCCTGCGGGCCCGCGGGCCTGCTCGACGCCGCCGAAGAGCACTGGACCGAGCACGGCGTACATGAGCGCCTGCACACCGAACGCTTCCGCCCCGGCATCGTCGTCACCGGCGACGGCGGCGAGGTCACGTTCAGCGCCACCGGCAGGACCATCGACGCCGACGGCGCCACGCCGTTGCTTGACGTCGGCGAGGAGGCCGGTGTGCTCATGCCCTCCGGGTGCCGCATGGGCATCTGCTTCGGCTGCGTCTCGCCGCTCAAGTCGGGCGCCGTCCGCGACCTGCGCACCGGCGAGATCACCGAGGCCGAGCCGGGCGTCCTCATCCAGACCTGCGTGTCCGCCGCCGCGGGCCCCTGTGACATCGAACGGTAGGAGCATCTTGACCGCCATCGACCCCACCGCCCACCTGACCGCGGAGCAGATCGAGGAGCTCGGCCGCGAGCTGGACGCGATCCGCGACGAGGTGATCGCCGGCCGCGGCGAGAAGGACGCCGCGTACATCCGCAAGGTCATCTCGGCGCAGCGCAGGCTCGAACTGGTCAGCAGGGGCGTGCTGTTGTTCTCGTTCTTCCCGCCCGCCTGGGTACTCGGCACCGCCGGTCTCTCCGTGGCGAAGATCATGGACAACATGGAGATCGGCCACAACATCCTGCACGGCCAGTGGGACTGGATGCGGGACCCGAAGATCCACTCCACCACCTGGGAGTGGGATCACGTCTCGCCGGCCGACCAGTGGAAGCACTCCCACAACGAGCTGCACCACACGTACACCAACGTGATCGGCAAGGACAACGACCTCGGCTACGGCATCATGCGCGTCGACGAGGACCAGAAGTGGTATCCGTTCCACCTCGGCCAGCCGCTGTGGAACTTCCTCAACGCCTGCTTCTTCGAGTACGGCATCGCGGCGTACGACCTGGAGCTCGGCAAGAACCTGCAGAAGCGCCGCCGCAAGAACCCGGAGTTCCGCGAGCGGGCCAGGGCCGTGGGCCGCAAGATCCGCAAGCAGGTGCTCAAGGACTACGTGATTCACCCGCTGCTGTCGGGCCCGTCGTTCCTCACCACCCTCGGCGCCACGTTCACCGCCAACCTGGTCCGCAACATCTGGTCCCACTCGGTGATCATGTGCGGGCACTTCCCCGAGGGCGTGCAGGTCTTCGAGCGCCGGTCCATCAAGGGCGAGACGCGCGGCCAGTGGTACCTGCGCCAGATGATGGGCTCGGCGAACATCAGCGGCAGCAAGGCCATGCACTTCATGACCGGCAACCTCTCCCACCAGATCGAGCACCACCTGTTCCCGGACCTGCCGAGCAACCGGTACGCCGAGGTGGCGGTGAAGGTGCGCGCGCTGTTCGAGAAGTACGAGCTGGAGTACGTCACCGGGCCGCTGCCCAAGCAGGTGTTCTCCGCGTGGCACAAGGTCTTCCGGCTCTCGCTGCCGAACAAGACGACCAAGGCCGAGACGCCGGACCGCGAGCGGGAGCTCGTCGCGGCCTGACTCCCGGTATTGGCAGGCCGCTGGCGGCAGCCGCGAACGATGTTGACGTCGACCACGACCAGGTACGGCTTCAAGCACTCGTCGTCGGCGGTCAGCGGCCGGCACCACTCCGACGGGCGGTACGTCGACCTGCGCCTCGCTCCTGGCGCCCACCTGGGCCGGACGCGTCCTTGCTCTCCAGAGCCGTCAGCTGGTGCGCGACCGAGGAATTGCTGGAGAGGTGCACGGCCTGGCCGATCTCGCGCATCGACGGTGGACAGCCCTGCCGGTCGGCCGCCTCCCTGATGGAGCCGATGATGGACGCCTGACGGTGCGTCAGCTGCGCCTCGACGGCCCGGGGCCCGGGAGACGTCTGCGGCGGCTGACAGGGTGTTGTCCGGGCCGACGGAGGGCGGACTCCACACGCACCGACAGGCGACGCGTGCGTGACGAGGCTCGCCAGATGGACGATTTACGGTTCCGTCCGCGCTGATCGACGATGCACCGTTCGGCCAGGAGGACGGTGGCGTCGTCGCCATGCCGACCATGGGGCTACTGAACTTGAATGAGTGATGTCGGGCCGGCGTGGCCTGTTGCCGATCCACCAGGATCCCCCTGGCCACCCGCGACACCTCTGGCCCGGCAGGGATCGCACGGCTCCTGGCCCAGGCGCAATGAGCCGGGATCCACATCAACATTCGCTGGGAGCCCGGCCGTTGACGGGTGTGCACCGGCGGATCGCGCACCGGTGGAACCGGGCGAAGCGCCCGGAACTGGCTCTGGCCCACGTGCGACGCCCAACTGCTCCGCCGGCCCGGGCAACCCTTTCCACAGACGCATTGTGTCCGTTCAGAATCGTGTGCCTGCTTCCGGCGTGGCAGCAGACATGCGCTGGACGACGGTCAGTGGGATGGACGCGGGCAGCCGGGCTCCCGGCACCGCCGACGGCGCTTGCGCCGGCACAACTCCAACCCGCTCTCGCCATACGGCAGATCGCGGGGCCTGGCCACCGCCGAGCCCTCTCATCGGCCGTGGCCAGGTGGCCCCGGAGTGTCCTGTCCTCCAGCCGCTCGACCCTCGCCCCAACACCGAGCATGACGCCGCGTCAGCAAGCCGAACCAGCGCACCGCTCGACTTCGAACACCCCGGGCACCTCTGGGCGGCTTCCCGCCGCTTCCGCAGCACCAGCGCACAGCCGCCCTGTTCGGCGGCCGACCCCACCCCAACCGTCCCACTCAACCGTCAGCCTTCCGCAGATCCCAGCAGGTCGGCGCCGGTGCCGTCCCGCGATCCCACCAGTTCCCGACTCTCTGTGGACGCGGTGCGGGCCGGGGCCCAAAGATCACCTGCAGCGCTGCTTCCGACCAACACCGCCCAAGCGCTGGACAGTTGGCTTCGGCAGGACTCGAATGCTGCGTCGCTCAGCGGCTCCCGCGTTGCTCACCGCAACCAGACGTCAGAAATGGGAACGTGTCATGAACCTGTTTGACAGCAACCAACTACTGTCCCGCCGCAGGCTGCTGACCCTCGTCGGCGGCGCCGCGGTGGCGACCGCGACCGGCATTGGATTCGCCCAGTCGGCGTCCGCGGCGACCGGCTACGGGATCGACTACTCCGACGCGTCGCTCACCGCCGGTTCGGTCGCCGCGGCGGGCTACGGCTTCGTATGCCGTTACCTCAGCTGGCTGCCGAACCCGAAGGTCCTCACCCTGTCCGAGGCGCAGGCCCTGACCGCCGCGGATCTGGGCATCGTCTCCAACTGGGAGTCCGACGGGCTGCAGGACTGGCAGAGCGGGGTCCCCTCCGACCCGTACGCCCAGGGGGCGGGGCACGCCACTGAGGCGCAGCGGCAGGCGCTGGCCAACGGGATGCCGTCGTCGCGGCCGATCTACTTCAGCGTCGACTTCGACCTTCAGCCCTCCATGTATTCCGCGCTCAACTCCTACTACGACGGCGTCGCCTCGGTGATCGGCCGGTCTCGGACCGGTGCGTACGGCGGCTACCACGTGATCAAGGAACTCTTCGACAACGGGAAAATAGCCTGGGGCTGGCAGACGTACGCGTGGTCCGGCGGGAACTGGGACAGCCGCGCGCAGTTGCGGCAGGTCCAGAACGGCATCTCGGTCGCCGGGCACGACGCGGACCTCGACCAGGCGATGGCCGCCGACTACGGGCAGTGGGGCGGCACGGGCGGCGGCGGTACCGGCGTCATCCTGCCGTCCTGGCCGAACATCACCGACGGCATGTCGGGGCCCAGTGTGCAGGCGGCGCAGTACCTGCTGCGCTACCACGGTGCCTCGATCACCGCCGACGGCCAGTTCGGGGCGGGCACCCTCGCGGCGACCAAGAGCTTCCAGTCCGCGCACGGCCTGAGCGTGGACGGCCAGATCGGCCCGCAGACCTGGTCGGCGCTGATCGTCCAAGTCCAGGACGGCTCCAGCGGTGACGCCGTCCGGGCCGCCCAGGTGGAGCTGAACCGCTTCGGCTACAACCTCACTGTCGACGGCAGCTTCGGCTCCGGCACCGTCAGCGCCGCCCGGGCCTTCCAGTCCGCGCACGGCCTCGGCGTGGACGGCCAGGTCGGACCGCAGACCTGGCAGATGCTCGTGGGTACCGGGTCCGGCGCCACGGGCGGTGGCACCGCCGTGCCGCCCTGGCCGAATGTCATCGACGGCGACACCGGGAACAATGTGCTGGCCGCGCAGTACCTGCTGCGCTACCACGGTGCCTCGATCACCGCCGACGGCCAGTTCGGGCCGGCCACCCTCGCGGCGACCAAAAGCTTCCAGTCCGCCAACGGCCTGAGCGTGGACGGCCAAATAGGCCCGCACACCTGGTCCGCGCTGATCGTCCAGGTCCAGCAGGGCTCCACCGGCGACGCAGTCCGCGCCGCCCAGGTGGAACTGAACAAGTTCGGCTACGGCCTCACTGTCGACGGCAGCTTCGGATCCGGCACCAACACCGCCGCCCGGGCCTTCCAGTCCGCGCACGGCCTCGGCGTGGACGGCCAGGTCGGACCGCAGACCTGGCAGATGCTCGTCGGCAGCTGACCGCGGATCCCCTTCGGGGGCGAGTGTGCGGGGCGGGGCGTTCGCCTCGCACACGCCGGCCGTTCCAGGACTGGTGGATCAGTAGCGGTAACCGGGCCGATGAGGGTCCTCCCAGCGGTCGTCGCCAGTGAGGCCCAGCAGCCGTATTCGGTGAAGCAGTTCTCCTGACGCGCCGTGGGCCCGGAGCCGGGCAGGGGCGTTGCGGGCCAGCCAGGCGGTCAGCTCGGTGCGTTTCTCGTCCTCGTTCTCCCAGGAGTCCCAGGGGAGTTGGTCTCCGAGCAGGTCGTACTCCCACTTTGCCGCCGCTTCGGCCAGGTGGTCGTCGGCCGGGTGGTCGGTCAGCGTTTCCCATGTGGTGAGCCACGGGGTGAGCGTGGCGGATGCCTCGGTGATCAGTGCCAGGACCTCGTACGCGGGTACTGCCGGACCGGGATCGGTGAGCGTGTCGGCCCACCAGGCGTGCAGGAAGTCCCTGACTGCTTCAGCCTGCGCAGTGGGCCATTGCTGCCAATGACCGCGGGCAAACGACTGGCCGACTTCCTCGAACCCGACGTGCGGCTCGACGGAGCCTTTGACCAGAGCCGTGGCCAACTGGGGCAGAATCCGGCGCAGTACGGATGCGTGGTCGCTCCAGTCGGAGGCCTGCCAAGTGCGGTCCAGGAGGTCGAGGTCCAGCTCCGTATCCGGAACCTTGAGTTGCGCGAGTTCTTCGGCGGTTCCCCAGTGGCACTCGCAGTTGTGCTCGTCGGGGCGGGCCGTCATCCCGCCGAAGACGGCGGCCAGGCCGTCGAGTGCGGCGGCGAGGCGAGGTCGTGCGGAGGGCTGGTCGGGGTTCATCATGCCGTTCGCATTCAGGGACTCCGGGAGCTTCCGCGTCCGAAGATCGTCAACTTACCTGGATGGTTCTCAGGCCGCCATCGGCATGACACATCCCGCCAGTTGCAGGCGCCGAGCGCGCCGGCGTACCCGCGCAGCCAGTGCTGGAACCGGGCGGGACAGCAGCGGATATCGGCCAAAGCCGGAGCCTCCGACGCTCAGCTCGAAGCGCTTTGTGCAAGAGTCCTCGCGCATGCAACCGCCGCGCTGCGTCAGCGGTGTTGACGAACGGGGCTCGTGTGCTCCTTCGGACTGCGTGCGAGAGAGCGGAAGGAATCGAGGTAAAACGGGGTGTGCGCGATGACCAGCGCTCGTGTGCCTGCCTTGTGCGGAAGAGAAGCGGCCCGGACCGGGGGCCGGGAGGTCGGGGGCGGCAACGAGCGACAGATCCGCGTCGGAATCGTCGGAATCGGGGGGCGATGAGCGGCGTACTGATCCATGTGCCGCAGGACCCGCCGCTGACGCTACGGCTCGGCGCGGGTGAGGTCGCCCGCTTCGGGCGCGGCTCGGACACGATCGCCGTGGAGTTGCGGCTCGACGATCCGGCGGTGTCGCGGCTGGCCGGGGAGATCCGGGTCAGCGAGGACCACTGGCTGCTGAGCAACCTCAGCGCCACGCAGAGCTATCTGGTGGAGAACCCGGAGGGCGCGGGCGAGTATCTGCGGGTGCCGCCACGCCGCCTCGGGGCGCCCATTCCCTTCGAGTTCGCGCGCGTGGTCCTGCCCACCCGGGACCACCCGGTGAGCTTTCAGGTCTTCGCCCCCGACCATGTCTACCTGGACCCTCATGTGCCCGTCGGCAGCCGGCGTGGCACCCAGACCCTGACCGCGTACTCGCTGGACGAGACCGCCACGTACTTCCTGGTTCTGGTCGCCCTGTGCGAGCCGCGGCTGCGCGACGAGTCCGCGCTGGCCGTTCCCACCACGCCCGAGATCGTCGAACGTCTGCGGCAGCTGCCGCAGTGCGCGCGCCTCACCGCCCGTGGGGTGAGTGCCCACATCGACTACCTCGCCGAGGAGAAACTCCGCATCGTCCTGCCGGAGTCGCGTGACGTGGGCCGGGGCGCCCGCCGCAACGGCAAGCGCGAGGCGCTGGTCGGAATCGCCCTGCGCTTCGGGGTGGTCGGCGAGTCCCATCTCGGGCTGCTTCCGTCACGGTCGGCCGCTTCCGGCAACGGCGGACAGGCGCAGGCGGTGGGCCGGTGAACCGTGGGGCCGAGGCCGAGCGTGTTCCGGCCGGTTTCCGCGTCGGTGGCTGGGAGGTGGGGGAACCCATCGCGGACGGGGGCTGGGGCTGGGTCTACGAGGGCCGGAGCGTGCGCGGTTCGGACGACCACCCGACGGTCGTCGCATTGAAATTCCTGCCCACGTCCGGGCTCGCTCCTCAGCAGGCGCGCGGGCTGCTGGAATGCGCCCACCGCGAGCGCGAGTTCGGGCGCAGGGCGCGGCATCCCCGGCTGATCGAGGTGCTCGACTCGCTCGTACTGAACGAGCCGGACCATCCCGAACTCGACGGCGCGATCGTGCTGGTGATGGAACGTGCCGAGCGCAGTCTGCGTCAACTCCTCGCGAGTGAGACGGGGTTGGCGGCCGGGCAGGCCGAGCGGATCCTGACGCAGATCTGCGAGGGGCTGGCCCATCTGCACGAACTGGGCTGGGTGCACGGCGATCTCAAGCCCGACAACGTTCTCCTGATGGCGGACGGGTCGGTTCGTCTGTCGGATTTCGGGCTGGCCTCGGAGCTCGACGGCACCCACGGCACGCATGCGTGGATGCCGCCCCTGGGCACTCCCGACTATCTGCCGCCGGAGCGCTGGAAGGCCCCGCTGGGCGAGCGCGGTGTGCAGGCGCGGCCGAGCGCCGACATCTGGGCGCTGGGCATCATGGTCCACCAGATGTTCACCGGCGGAACCTCGCCCTTCCCCGGCGCGACCCCGGCCGCTCGGGGAGCCGCGGCGCAGGAGTACGCCGGCGGACGGGTGCCCCTGCGGCTGGATCCCGCCGTACCGCCGTTCTGGCGCGATCTGGCGACCGACTGCCTCGCCCCCACCCACGAGGCACGTGCCGCCTGCACCGCGGGAGTCCTGCTGGCCCGCATCGGTGCAGAAACCCATGACCGCAGCACAGGTGCAGCACGTGCCCACGGGGATCGGCGCCGCCGACGGGCCGTTCTCGGCGCGGCGGCGGCCACCGCCCTGTGCGCGGCAGCGGTCGCCGGATGGGTGTACGTCGCGGACGACAGCGGTGCGAAGCGGGACGGCTCGGTGCATGCCACGAACGTCTCCGACACAGCCGGGCCCGCTTCCATCACGGTGTACAACGTGGAGCCGACCTGCCGGGCCCATGCCGCCGACCGTGATCAGCAGTGCAGCCTCGGTCTGGCGATCGACCCGCTGGCGCCGTACACCGTCACCAACGTGGTGGCCACTCGCGTGTGGCACGGAGACGTCCTCACGGCGCAGTGCCGGTTGCCTCAAGGGCTGCCCGTGACCGACGAGTTCGGCACGCGGTCCACCGAGTGGTACCGCGTCCGGTTGCCGGGCGGCGCGGCCGACTCCACCGCGTGGTTCCCCGCCGTGCGGACGAAGGACCGGCCCGCCCTGCCCACCTGCCAATAGGGCGCCATGTGCACCTGATCCAGCCGGATCAGGTGCACACAGGGATGTCCCGGCCGTCGTTGTCCTTCGCCTCGTCGTTGCCCCATCGGTCGAGGTAGTAGGCGGAGACGTACGCCCGTCCCCGCCCGCCCGGTGTCACCTCGTCGAGGTCGGTCAGCAGCCACCAGTGGTTGTACGCCGAGCCGACCCGTACCTCGTCGCCCCACCTCCTGCACAGGACGTAGTTGGTGCCCTTGCGCAGGGTGCCCTGGGCGGCGCAGCGCGGTGTGCCGTCCTTCGCACAGTCGGCGTCGGGATAGCCGGTGGCGTCGGCGATGGTGTCCACCCAGTACCGGGCCGGCTGCCCTCCCCCGCCGTCGCAGGCGTTGGTGCTGGTGACGCGGGGGAACGGGCCGTCGGGGGTGAGCCGGTACTCGGTGCCCTGGAGTACCGGGTGGACCATCTCGTCCGTCTCGCCGTCGTTGTCGCCGTTGGTGTCGTAGAGCTGCTCGTAGTGCAGATGGGCCTCCTCCGTGCCGACCAGTCCGAGCCACCCGACCGGGTCCCCCGACGCGACCTGCTGGCCCAGGTGGACGTCGATACGGTCCATGTGGAGATAGACGCTGAACCAGCCGCCGCCGTGATTGATCTCGATGCCGCCGGGTTCGAAGAACTCCGTGACCGTGCCGGCGGCGGACGCGGTGACGGTGGCGCCCAGGGTCGGGCCGTCGACGTGGTACATGTCGAGCTTCTTGTCGTCGGGGTCGTGGCCCAGGTACGTCTGCAGCTGCCAGGTCTGTCCGCAGGGGAACGGCAGCCGGAAGTCGGGGCGGGCGGTGGGCGCCGCCGACACGGCCGGTGCGCTCGCGCACAGTCCCGCCGTCATCAGCAGCGCCGTCAGTGTCGCCGCCCAGCCCGCTCTTCCCGTCGGCATCGGCCTCATGGTTCTCGTCCCTTCTTCGCCTCGGTGTGCGGCAACGACGGTGCCGTACCGGGGCTTTGAAGGGACTCCGGCACGTTACGGGGTCAGGTGCCGCACTGGCGGGTCACGCCACCGGTCGCGTCGCCCTTGAGGTAGATGCCGCTGACGTAGCCGACACCGCCCGCGTTCAGGGGCAGTTCGATCCACTTGTCGCTGGTGTAGCCCTCGTCGGTGACGACCTGGCCGGTCTTCCAGCAGTTCGCCGGGTAGCTCTGGTTCGGGTACACCGTGCTGACCACGGCGCAGGAAGTGGAGGCGCAGGAGCGGACGTTGGCCTGCATCCACGCCGTGACGCTCGTCTGCCCGCCGGTGTCGCCGGACGGCTGGAAGGTCACGTCCACCCAGTCGTTGTCGGTCATGCCCAGGCCGTCCCAGAAGGTGCCGTCGGCCACGTCGATGCCGGCCGGGTTGGCGACCCGGCGCCCGAACTCGTCGAGGCCGCCGTTGTAGCCGGACTGGTAGGCCGCCTGCGCCTCGGGCGTGCCCTGCGGGAGATCGCGCCACATCTGCCGCTGCGCGGACGGGTTCCAGTAGTCGTCCTGGGTGTTCCAGGGGCCGACGTCCCACACCGGTGCCGTCTCGCAGCGTCCCGTGCGCTGGTAGCACAGCCGCACCTGGTACTCGTGGCCGCCGTTGGAGGCGAGCATGCGCCGGGACGGCAGCGCGACGAAGTGGTCGCGCTGCTGGATGACGTGACCGTTGGCCGTGGTCTGCCCGGCGAGGCCCTCGCGGGTGGCGAAGATCCGGTACGTCGGGGAGGCCGTGGTCAGTGCGCGGGGTGCCGGGGGAGCCGGCTGGGCGAGGTCGGCGTGCAGGGAGACGGCCGAGACCGCGGGGGCGGCGGTGCGGGTGCCGAGCAGGGTCAGCCGCACCTGGACGACGGAGACGGCCTGCGCCAGCCGTAGCCGACCGGCGCGGTCGGGGGTCGTCCACTGCGTCCACCGTCCGGGGTGATCGCTCCCCCGCACCTCGGTGACCACCTGCGTTCCCGCCGGCATCTGGGCCCGCGGGCGGATGGTGAACGCGTCGGCCTGCCGCCCGAGGCCGCGGGCCGGCGCGGTGTACACGGCGAACGACCTGCCGGGAGCGGACGTGGTGCGGGTGCGGCGGTCGCCGATGGTCAGCGTGCCGTTCCCGCGATGGGCGATGTTGTGCTGGTCGGCCGACACTGCGGCGAGATCGATGCGCCAGTCGGTGGCCGGCCGGGCGGCGGGCTGTTCGTGGCCGGGGCCGTCGGCGGCAGCGGCGGCGACCGGTGGCAGCCCGCCCAGAACCAGCAGGGCGCACAGGCCCCGTATCAGTCGTCTGGTGGTGGATCGCATGAGGCATCTCTCCAACTGGTCGGGAAAACGGTGCGGTTGACGATCCACAGCCCTATCGGCCCGCGCGCCGCCGTGTCATTCCGGAACGTTCCGGATGCCGCCGGCCGAGGGGGCGCGGATAGCTTCCGTGCCGTCCACCAGAAGTCACCGGAGAGGAAGCCCCGTGCGTCTGTTCCCGTCCGCCGGACTCGTCACGGCCGCCGCCGTCCTGCTGCCGCTGACGGCGGCCCTGCCCGCCGTCGCGGCGCCGTCCGCCCCGGCCGCGTTCGCCGCCTCGTGCCCGACCGCCGGGGTCATCACCCAGGGGTACAGCGACAGCCATGACGGCGTCGACATCGCCAACGCCCAGGGCACGCCCATCTACGCCGTGGGCGCCGGCGAGGTCATCGACTCGGGCCCCGCCAGCGGCTACGGGCAGTGGATCCGCATCCTGCACGACGACGGCACCGTGACCGAGTACGGGCACATGTACCAGCGGGACGTCGTCGTCGGCCAGCATGTCCAGGCCGGTCAGCGCATCGCCCTGATGGGCAGCGAGGGCGAGGCGACGGGGCCGCACCTGCATCTGCGGGTCAGGATCGGCACCTCCACCACGGTGCGCGGCATCGACCCGGTGCCGTATCTGCGCGACCGAGGGGTGAACCTGCCCTGCACGCCCGGCGGCGGTGGCGGGCAGGGCACCACCGTGACCGCCTGGGCGCAGGCCAACGTCCGCTCCTGCGCGGCCACTTCCTGCGCCGTCGTCAGCACGGTGTACCCCAACGAGAGCTACCCGGCGAACTGCTGGAAGACCGGCCAGCTCGTCACGGCCGAGGGCTACAGCAACGACAAGTGGATCGAACTGCCCCTGAACGCGGGCGGTGTCGGCTACGTCAGCGCGATCTACCTCAAGGGCGACGACAAGGGCAACGTCAGCCGCCAGTGCGGCTGACCGCTCCCCGGTCCGAACGCCTTCACCCGACTCCCCGCCGCACTCGGCTGCGGGGCACCACCACCCCACCGAAGGGAACACCCATGTCCGTCTCCGTCCTGACCCGCGTCGCGGCGCTCGGCGTCTCCGCCGCGGCCATCGCGCTGCTGCCGGCCGCGACAGCCTCGGCGGCCGACGCCGTGAACACGTTCAGGAACCAGGCGACCAACCGCTGCATCGACGACACCGACGCCGGATTCCGCACCTGGGACTGCAACGGCTCCACCCCGCAGAACTGGATCGTCCACAAGTGGGCCGACGGCACCGTGCAGTTGAAGAACGCCTTCACCAACCGCTGCATGTACGACAGCGACCAGGGGTTCAAGACCGCGAACTGTGACTCCAGCACCAACCAGAGCTGGCTCGTGCACAAGTGGGGCGACAACACCATCGAGCTCAGGAACCAGGCGACCAACCGCTGCATCGACGACAGCAGCGCCGGTTTCCGCACCTGGTCGTGCAACTCCGGTCAGAACCAGAGCTGGTTCTGACACCTGCCCCACCCATCCCCATCCAGCGCCGGGCCGGGGGCACCCCCCCGCACCGGGGGGGACCCGGGCCGCGCTCTGT
>NZ_JBHYWD010000024.1:0-52482 GCF_042751305.1 Streptomyces hokutonensis | reverse complement strand
GTTGTTTATTACAACCGCCCCCCCCACCCCCACCCCGCGCGCGACCGGGCCCCCCCGCCCGCCGGGGGGCCCCCGGCGCCGCGCTGATGAGGTGACTGCGACAAGGCCGAACCGGTTCTGGAACTGGACAACGCGCCGGCCCCATACGTGTGTCCGGGGCCGGCTGCCGCCATCGGTGCGGTGTCCCTTTGCCTGCTGGTCGATCACTTCGCCTGGGCGAGCCATACCGCGTCGGGGCCGGCCGGGAAGCGCAGCTGGCCGGTCGTGTCGTGCACGGCACGCCACACCGTCTGGGCGACGTCGCTCTCCTTGGTGAACAGGTCCTGACCCGTGAAGGCGTCCATGGTCTTCTTCGCCCACGGTGCGTAGGGCGCCGGGACCAGCTCGTCCACCGGGGTGCCGTTCGTCGCGTTGGCGGCGAAGTTCGTCGTCAGGCAGGCACCCGGCTCGACCGTCTTCGCCTGCACGCCGAAGGGCGCGAGTTCGAGCGAGAGGGATGCGGTGAATCCCTCGATGGCCATCTTGCTCGCCTTGTAGACGGCCGAGAGGGGCATGTGGCCCAGCACCACACTGGAGGTCACGTTGACCACCACGCCGGAGCCCCGCTCACGGAACTCGGGGAGCACGGCCTGCGTTGTTGCCATCACGCCGAACGTGTTGGTCTCGAAGACCTCCCGCACCCGGGTCATGGGGGTGCCCTCGAACACGCCGATCGACGGGACGCCCGCGTTGTTGACCAGGACGTCGATGGGCCCGGCTGCCTCGAACGCGGCAGTGATGCTCTCGGGCCTGGTCACGTCGAGCTCGACGACGCGCAACCGGTCCGACTCGGGCAGGACACCTGCACGCGGTGTGCGCATGGTGGCGATGACGTTCCACCCCTGCGAGTGGAAGTAGAGGGCGGTCGCCCGTCCGTATCCGGATGAGGCACCAGTGATCAGAACTGTCTTCATGCTGTGATCCTCGCGATGTGATGGGATCCGCGACGAGCAGGCATTTTCCTACCCAGCGGAAGAACTACTGATCCCAGTAAATCGCTCTGAGCTGGAAAGATAGTAGAAGCATCCTCCTCCGAACTTGCATGATCCTCCTCCGATCTTCCGGCTCCACTCAGGGAAGGATGCCCACGGGGGTGCGCGCGGTGTTCCGCAGGCGGACCGCGTCCCGGCTCGGGGGCTCACCGAACTGGCGGCGGTACTCGCGGCTGAACTGCGACGGGTTGTCGTAGCCGACGCGTTGCCCGACCCCCGTGACATCTCCGGGGTGGGTGGCCAGCAGCAGCCGGGCCTCCTGGAGGCGGATTTGTTTCTGGAACTGGATGGGACTCATCGCGGTCACCGCATGGAAGTTGCGGTAGAAGGCGGAGACGCTCATGCCGGACAGCCGCGCCACGTCCTCGACCCGGAAGGGCTGCGCGTAGTGCTCGCGGATCCAGCGCACGGCCCGGGAGACATGGCTGAGGCCGCTGTCGGCCAGGCCGAGTTGGCGAACCGTCGCCCCCTGCTCACCGGTGATCAGCCGCCACAGGATCTCGCGCTTGGCCAGCGGGGCCAGTACCGCCCGGTCGCGGGGCTGGTCGAGCAGGCGCAGCAGCCGGACAACCGTGTCGAGCAGGGCGGGCGGGGCGTCACTGACGGCGATCCCCGACGGCGTGCCTCCGCCGGTGCGGGAAAGGTCGCCGGGACCTGCCTGCAGCAGGAGTTCGGCGACGGCGGACGCTTCCAGGGTGAGGCCGAAGCCAAGGGCCGGCTGTTCGGGATCGGCCTGGGTGAACTGCCCGATGACGGGCAGGTCGACGGATGCGACGAGGTACTGCCCGGGCCCGTACTCGTAGACCCTGTCGCCCAGCGCGAGGCGTTTGGCGCCCTGGGCGATGACGGCGAGCACCGTGCCGGACGTGGAGGGCGCCGGCGGATCCGGCCGGTCGACCTTCGAGATCAGGACGCCGTCGATGGCGGTGGTCCAGTCGGGCCGGGCATGCCGGTCCAGCAGGGTTCGGAACTCTTCCAGGGACATGCGTCCATTGCAGCACTTCGCCGCCACCCAGCTCCCGAAATCGCGAGGATCGTGCAAGTGCTCGCGAGCATCGTTCTAACGTTTCAGCAGGTCAGAGGCATTGAATGGGATCACCTCACTCCATCACGCAAGGAGAAGCTCATGCTTGCCAACTACGGCTTCAACGCCACCCTGACCGCCAGGCCCGGGATGGGCAGCCGATTGGTCGACCTGCTGCTGACCGGCCTGGACGCGGGCAGCCCCGGCGCGAGCGAACACTGCGTCGTCTACCTCGTCTCCCGATCCGCGTCCGACCCCGACGTCATCCACGTCACGGAGGGCTGGACCAGCGAGGAGGACCACCACCGGATCTTCGCCGGTGAGGCCGCTCAGGCAATCGTGGCGCAGATCACCGGGCTGCTGGCCAAGGAGTCCGAGTACACCGACTACGTCCCGGTCCTCGGCAGGACCGCCTTCTGAGCCCCTGGACCGACCTGTCCACCCATCACCCGTCACCTGCCCGGACGCCCCCGTTGTCGTCCGCCCGGCACCACACCGCGAAAGGCCCACGCCATGACCCCTGCGCGTCCCGCTCTGGACCCCGAACTGCGCGAGCTGTTGACCGGCATGCCCCTCATGTCCCAGCTCACCCCGGAAGTTCTCGCGCACCTGCGACAGCTCCCCTCCGCGCCCGTCGACCCGCTCCTGGCACACCGGAACGTCCACCGGCGCGAGGTCGAGGTGGCGGCCAAGGACGGTGCCCGGATCCGCCTGTCGGTCTTCAGCCCCGCGAACACCGATCCCATCACGGCCGCCCCCTGCGTCTACTGGATCCACGGCGGTGGGATGGTCATGGGCGACCGCTTCTCGCAGATCGACATCCCGCTGGAATGGCTCGACGAGTTCGGCGCGGTCGTGGTCTCCGTGGACTACCGGCTCGCACCGGAGGCCACCGGCACCACCCTCGTCGACGACTGCTACCAAGGTCTGCTCTGGACCGCCGAACACTCCGAAGAGCTGGGCATCGACCCCACCCGGATCATCGTCGCCGGGGCCAGCGCCGGCGGCGGTCTCGCTGCCGGCCTCACGCTGATGGCCCGCGACCTCGGCGCCCCGACGATTGCCGCGCAGGTGCTGATCTGCCCCATGCTCGACCACCGCAACACCACCACATCCAGCCGCCAGTTCACCGGCGTGCCCGGTGTCTGGACCGGCGAGATGAACGAGTTCGGCTGGCAGGCCGTTCTCGGCGATCTCCCCGCCGACGAGGTGTCCGCCTACGTCTCGCCCGCCCGGGCCGAAGACCTCTCGGGCCTGCCGACCACCTACATCGACGCCGGTTCCGCCGAAGTGTTTCGTGACGAGGACACCGACTACGCCACCCGCATCTGGGCGGCCGGCGGCCAGGCCGAACTCCACGTCTGGGCAGGCGGCTTCCACGGCTTCGACGCTCTGTACCCGCAGGCGGACATCTCGGTCGCAGCCCGCCGAACCCGCACCGACTGGCTCGCCCGACTCCTGTACCCGAACGGTTCCGCGGAACGCACTCGACCCACCCACGCCGATGGCCGCAGAGGAGAGACGCAGTCGGTGTGACCTACCGAACTCACACTCCACCCGTCCCTCGTCGGCCTGCGACACGCGCCATGCGCCAGGCCCTGGCCCGGAAGGACGGGCCAGATCTCTGACCTGCGGTAGGGCACCAGCCCGTCAAGGGCGACGCCGCTGTCCCGCGCGACGCGAACAGACAGGCCGGCGCCACGTGCCACGTCGGCCCTGTCCCGTCAGCCGCCGTTCTGTGTGGCCGTCTTGGAGTAGTTGTCCTGCCAGGCTGCCTTGGCGCCCGAGTCGCCGATCCGGTAGACGTCCACCACGGCGCCGACCGCGACGGCGAGGGAAAGCACCACGACCACGACCACGCCCCGAACCAGTACCAAGGGCGACCATGAGGCCCCCGCCGCGCCGTCCGCAGCGGGGGCCGACCGGCGGGCCGTCCACCAGACGACGGCCGAGAAAACGAAGAGACCGAGAGCCCACGGAAGCAGGCCGTCGCCGAGTTCGGCGTGCCAGCGCACCAACGGATTGCTGCCGACGTGCTGCTCCAGCCACTCTCCCGCGTGGGTGGCCACCGGCACACTGGCCAGCGTCACGAGCGCGAGGATCGGCAACAGCAGGCCGAGCCGCCGGGCGCCTGCGGGCCAGGCCGCGCACACCACGAGTGCCAGGGCGCTCAGAGGTACGAGCACGATGACGAAATGCACGAACAGGACGTGCGCGGGAAGCCCGTTGACCACAGTGAGACTCATGAGAGCTTTCGCCATGGGGAGGGGTCGACCGGACGGTGGACGCCGCGGAAACCCCCGGCACCTTTTCACAGGGAACTCTCAGTTGCCTCTGAGCCTCATCAAGCTCACCGATCCCGTAGCTCCCACCGGTGGGTGAGCGTGTGTCGCGGCAGTTCCGCTCGATCGGCGACGCGTTGGCCTGGCGAGCCTCTGCGGCAAGGTATTTCGGGGAGCGACGGTCGTAGGAGCCGACGAGTTGGTCGGCCGCGTGCCGGACGAGGGTAATCGCCTGGGCAGTGTGCTTTTCGCGGGCCAGGACGTGGGCCAGCACGCGGACGCTGGAGGCGAGGACCACCAGGTCGCCGGAGCGTTCGGCCTCGGCCATCGCGCGGCCGACCGCCAGCCAGGCGTTGCCCTGGTCGTGCTGTTTGAGCGACAGGCTGCTCGAGGTCTGGTACGCGGTGGCCAGAAGCGCGGACAACGTGTCGCTGTCTCATCTCCCACCAGATCCAGCGCAGGACCGTCGATCCCGAGACCCCGGAACGGCACGAGCAGTTCGTTGTTGCGTTCGAGGTTCCGGCACCAGTCGAAGGCCCCGGTGAACGCCCGCTCGCCGCGCAGGACGAAGTCCTCCGCGTAGGCCCGAATGTCGTCCTCCGTCGGCCACGCCGGGAGAGCGGATGACTCCCGGCGTAGCAGCGCTGTTCGGGAGCGATGACCCGGTACCCGGCCGACCCCAGCGACCTTGCCCCTGTTCGCCGATGCGCAGCCGCAACCCCCTCGCATCGGCGAAGCGGTGGGTGGGCAAACCGTCCGCACGGGGCTCCCTGGTAAACGCGGGTGGTGTCACTTCTTCAGCTGGGCGTACATGGCTTCCAGGTCGGAGGACAGCTGGGACTTGACCCAGCGGGTGATGTCGTCGGCCAGCACCTCATGCGCTCCCGCCTCGATGCCGTCGAGTGCGGCCACGGCGATGTCGCGGGGGTCGGCCTTGGGCGCGTCGACGCCCGAGGTCATTTCAGTGTCCACGTAGGCCATGTGAAGTCCGGTCACCGCGATGCCGCGCGGCTGCAGCTCCAGGCGCAGGGAGTTGGTCTGCGACCACAGGGCGGCCTTGGAGGCGCCGTAGGGCGTGCCGTCGGCCAGCCAGGACAGGGCGGAGTGGGCATTGAGGATGTGGCCCCCGCCGTTGCGCTCGATGACCGGCACGAAGGCCCGGGTGACCAGCAGCGGCCCGTAGAAGTTGGTCTCCAGATCCCGGCGCACGTCCTCCATCGGGGAGTTGAGGTACGAAGCGCGGACGGAGGCGCCGGCGTTGTTGATCAGGATGGTGACGTCCTGGGCCTGCTCGGCGGCGGCTGCCACGGACGCCGGGTCAGTTGCTTCGAGCGCCAGCGGAACGGCATCGGGGTGGGTCACCGTGCGCGGGTCCCGGGCCGTGGCGTAGACCTTGCCGGCCCCGCGCACGTAGAGCTCCTCGACCAGCATCTTGCCGATGCCACGGCTGCCTCCGGTGACGAAGACGCTGGCGCCCTTGATCGCTGTCATGACTACCTCCACAAAGTTGGAAACCGATCGGTTTCACCACCGTAAACCGATCGGTTTCGTGATGCAAGTCGGGTTGAGCACCGGATGACCACGGCACGCGGGGTCGAGGTGGAGTCGGGCGAAGCTCAGGCTTCAGGGGCCGGCCGGCCTCGTGTCCAGCGGCGAAGCCCGTACTCGCCGGGCACAGGCCGGTGAAACCGCGAGTCCGACAGCAGCGATCGACGTGGCCTGGCTGGACCTCAGGCGGAGTTCAGCGGAGTGACGTGAGGGATGGCGTGCCGTTCGGCTCGGTGTCGCCGACGTGCTCGGCCGCACGCCCTTGCGAGCCTGGCCTGGGGTCGGCGACCAAGTACGGCGGCCGGGTCGGCGAGGCGCGCGACGACAGGGAAGACAGGCCCGACGACGGCCGACGACCTCTGTGGCGACGCGACCTCGCGCCGAGAGGCCCAGTCCGCGCCGGTCGCCGAGTGCCTCGACGCCGCACGCAAACGCGACCCGGTCGCTGGTGCGTCGGGAGGGAAACAGATCAGGCCGACGGGTGACGATCAATCCCACGTCTGTGGCGCGGCTCGACGGACGTAGTGCCGAGGATCACCCTGTGCGAGATGCAGTCGCCCATGTCCACGATGTGGATCTCCAGTGTTTCCTATTGGGCCGGAACCACCGGCAGGACGATGCGAGAAGGCCGGGCGGGGTCATGGAAGACCTGCTGGCGGGCCACCCGGGCCGTGGTCGCGCTCTCCTCGGGTTCGCCCGTGTTGAGGTTGCGGTCCCAGCGGGGGAAGTTGCTGGAGGTGACCTGGACCGTATCCGGTGCCCCGCCCGGAAGACGATGCTGGTCGACCACAGGTCCACGACGTGCTCGGCCGCCTCGCCCGGCGTCAACGCACGCACCCGCACGATGCCGTCGGTCACGCTGCGGGAGACACCTCTCTCATGGCCGCCGCCAGAGGATCGAGTACGACGCCCATCATCGGGGTCTGCTTGCCGTACGGCAGCCGTGCCAGCAACACCGGCCACGGCCCCGTACCACCGGGCCGGTAGACATCCGCGCGCAGCACCGTGCCGTCACGCATCTCTGCCGGAACGTCGCACTCGATCTGTATCTCCGCCATGTGCCGCTCCATTGCGTCTCTCTTCCTGCGGGGTGCTTGAGTACGGGAAGACGTCAGCCGGCCAGCTGGTTCATCTTGCGGATCTGCTGGTCGAAGACCCCGGCGGGTGCGAGGCGGCGCAGTACGCGTGCGCGTCCGGCCAGGGGCCCGGCGGTGTAGCGCAGTTTCAGCTTCGGGTCGGTCGCTGCCGCGACGATCGCCTTGGCGACGGAGGCGGGCACATCGCCGTCCCTGATCGCCTCCGCCATCACGCGGTCGACGGTCTGCCGCTGCTTCGCGTAGGCGTGCAGGGGGGGGTGTCGGGCTTCGCGTTGTCGGCCTCGAACCCGGTCCTGGTGTAGGCGGGTTCGACGTTGAGCGCCCGGATGCCGTGGTCGCGGACCTCGTGGTCCAGGGACTCGGTGTATCCCTCGATCGCGTGCTTGGAGGCGGCGTAGGCGGCCATGTAGGGCTGGGGCAGGAACCCGAGCACGGACGAGAGGTTGATGATGCGCCCGCGTCGCTGGGCGCGCATGTGCGGCAGGACCTCGTTCACCATGCGCATGACCCCGAAGACGTTGGTGTCGAAGACGGACCGGGCATGCTCGACGGAGGTTTCCTCGGCCGCACCCATCGAGCCGACGCCGGCGTTGTTGACCAGGACGTCGATCCGCCCGAACCGCTCGCTCACCTCCTGGACGGCTGCGGAGACCGAGATGTCCCTGGCCACGTCGAGCCCGAGGAACGTCACGCCGTCGAGCGGGGTGACGCGTGAGGTGTCACGGCTTGTGCCGACCACGTTGAATCCGGCTGCGACCAAGGGCGAGCGCGGTTTCCTTCCCGATGCCGGATGACGCACCTGTCACGAGTGCCACCAGCCGGTTCGTCGTCATCATGGATGCCTCACCCGACAGAAACCGATCAGTTTCCGTTCACAGTAAACCGATCGGTTTTCATGCACAAGCTCAAGCGTCGACCCGATCCGGGCCGCGCCAACGTCTGCACGCTGAGACCGATCGGACTGCGCGACCGCTGCGGCGTCTCGCCCAAGGTGGGACGGAGCGCTGTTGATGACGCGCGGCAGACAGGAGTCCGACTCATGGCGGCCGGACGCAACAAGGGCCCTGCGGGCCAGCGCCCGGTCAGGCGCCTTGCCGGCAGACGCAAACCGACCGGCGCCTGACACAATGACGGCATGGCCAGGATCAGCGCGCAGGAGAGACGCGAAAGCGTCGTCGGCGCAGCGATCGCCGAGTTCGCGCTCAAGGGCTACCACGGCACCTCCACCGAGGCGATCGCCAAACGCGTCGGCGTCACGCAGCCGTACCTCTTCCGGCTCTTCCCGGGCAAGAAGGCGATCTTCGTCGCCGCCTTGGTGCGGAGCATGGAAGACACCCGCCTGGCTTTCGAGCGGGCGACCGACGGGACGGAAGGCAGCGAGCAGACGCGCGGCGCCTTGGCGGACGCGTACGCGCGGCTGATCTCGGCGCACCCCGAAACACTCCTGATGCAGATGCAGGGATACGCCGTCGTCGCGGCCGCCGAGGCAGAGGGCGATGACCAGACAGGGGAACTCGTTCGGGCCGGCTGGATGAGACTGTGGGAAACCGTGCACCTGTCATTGGGAGCCGACACCCACGAGACCGCAAACTTCTTCGCCTGCGGCATGCTCGGCAACACCCTTACGGCCATCGGACTTCCCCCCGATTACAGGGAAGCAGGGGCTTGAGGCCATGGGCACTGCTCCGGCCTGCCGGAATCGGACATCAACCCGAAAGACCGCTTCGGCCGCCGATCCTGCTCGAAGACGGGGCGGATCAGTGCATACCCGCCGCATCGAGCAGGCTGACCACAGTGGGCGCGATGAGCCCGACCAGATTGTCGGCGCCGATCCCCGCGCGGGCGCTGGCACCGTCGAAGACCAGGATGAGCTGCCGGGCCAGCAGGTCAGGGTCGCTCGCGCCACCCTGTTCGGCCTCGGCACGGAAAAAGGCCGTCAGGTCCGCTTTGATCTGGTAGGCCACCCGGCTCGCGGGGTGGGTCTCATCCTTGAGCTCGATCTGCACAGCCAGGTAGCGGCAGCCTCGGAACTCGGCCGCACCCGCCCGCGACTCCACCCGCTCGAAGACGTACAGGATCCGCTCGCGGGGGGAAAGACCATCGTCCGCCGGAGGCAGGGCCGTCGCCACGAAGGCAGCGGAACGCTCCTTCAAGCTCGCCGCCAGCAGTTCATCCTTACTGTCGAACAGCTGGTACATGGACCGCTTCGACACTCCCGCCGCCTTACACAGCGCCTCGACGCCGATGCCGACGCCGTCGCGGTAGGTGAGCGTGGCCGCGGCCTCCAGAAGCCGCTCCCGAGGACTTTGCTTCACTTCGGTAGTCATACCGCGAGGTTAACTCGAATCGGACGAAATAGAAACCGATCGGTTTCCATACCGATCGGTTTCCATGGGATGCCGGGGAGATGCCCGCCGCCGTGCGGACATCTGAAGCCCAGCCAGAGGCTCGGCGACAGTCTTGAGGGAGAGGCCGTCGCCGAGCCCTGATGGTGCGCGCGCCTCTCGTCCCCACGGGGGCGCCGCACACCGGGGCCACTCCGAGTAATGGCCCCGTCTTGGGTGAGCCGCCTTCCGCTACGCCGGGGCAGCGGTCTTCACGGGCTCCGTCTCGGCGGGGATACGGTGCAACCCCTTGCGGTCGTACCAACCCGTCACGCCGAAGCCGAACAGGGCGGCTGCCACTAGGCCGACGGCCATCATGATCCAGCCCCGGGTCAGGCCGGCGTCGGCCTGTGCGTCGTAGTAGAGGATTGAGCGGATACCGCCGGTGATCTGCCGCAGCGGCTCGAACTCGGCCAGGAAGCGGTAGAAGCCGGGCAGCGCCTGCAGCGGCGTGGTGGCGTTGGCCGTCGGCACCGCCATCCCGATGAAGACCAGCGTGACCACCAGCATGCCGGGCGTGCCGAAGACGGCGAGCAGGGTGAGCGCGCCGATCCCGGAGACCGCGATGGCGCACACCGAGTACAGCCACAGCAGGGGCAGATGGGCGGCCTGCATACCCATGAGGCCGACCGCGCCCGCCATGACCAGGCTCCCCATCAGCAGGGACAGGCCGGCCATGAGGGTGCTGCTGATGACGAGAGTCTGCACGCGGGTCGCCCGGATGAGCGGGCGGTGCAGGCGCAGCGGGCCCATGTCGTTGTGGGTGTAGCCGAGGGCGTGGTCCACCTGGCCGCTGATGACGTTTGCGGAGAGCATGCCGCAGACCACCAGGACGAGCGCGTAGTAGAACGCCGTCAGCCCCAGGCCGCTGTGCGAGTCGAGCGGATGGCCGTCCTGGACGATGACGGCGGCCGGGTCGGCCAGGAGGACGCGCGCCGCGGCGGGCAGCTTCTCCTGCCCGGTCCCACTTCGGGCCGTCAGCTCCTTGCCCACCTGGAGCGAGGCGTGCTCGGCCGCCTGCGTCGTCGCCGTCCGGGCCAGACTGGAGCCCACACTGCCGGCGGACTGGTTGGTCAGCACCGTCAGCGTCGGACGGGTCGGGGCCCCGGTGGTCGCCGCGCCGGTGAGTGCGGTGGTGGAGGAAGTGAAGTCGGCGGGGACGACAAGCGCGCCGTACAGCTTGCCCTTGCCGATCTCCTCCTTCATCTCCTTTTCATCCATCACCTTCCAGTCGAGTTTGCCCCCGCTCGCGGTGGACTTCTTGATCGACTCGGTGATCTGTTTCCCCAGGTCGACCTGCTTGCCGCCGACAGTGGCCCCCTTGTCCGCGTCGACCAGACCGACGGGCAGATTCTTCATGTGGTCGACGGGGTCGATATTGGCCCCGACGTAGAACACGGTGAACAGCAGCGCGAGTACACCCGTGATGACGCCGTTGGCGATCCACAGGGGTTTGGCACGCAGGACGCGGAACGGGTGAATCCCACTCATGACTTACTCCGGTCTCGGACAACACACTCATATCCGGAGAAGGGCGGACAGCTTCATTGCGGTCCGGCGACCCTCGGAACGTTCAATCCCGGCACACACGGCCGTCGACGCGGAACCGGGCATGCAGCCCTCCCGCCGCACTCCGACCGATAAAACCGATCGGTTTCAGGCTCATCGTAAACCGATCAGTTTACAAATTCCAAGTCGCGGCGCCGACTCATGTCCCAGCAGCGCCAAGAAGCCACGCGCCGGCGCCATCTCTGGCATCGGGTCGCTTCGAGCCGCGAGTGAAGCGGCTCGCTTCAGGTCACGCAAGCGGTCCAGGTCCGTCGCGCCGAATACGGCCATCGGGGCGGCCCCGCCCAGCAGTCGCCGTTACCGAGGCGGGAAATGCCGGGCCGGTTCGGCCCATGGCCGACGGTCTACGGCAGGCGGGGACTGGAAACTGCGCGGCGGCCACCACGCAAGCGCCTGCCCCGGCTCAGGAGGGTGTGCGCGTTGGCGCCAGCTCGGCTGTTACGGCGTCGGCCACAGCGTCCCTCACCTGCGCCTCCGTGGGCGTGGGCCGGTCGAGTTCGGCGGCGAGTTGAGCCAACGAGGTCATCCGGACACCGGGCAGGGCGCAGGCCGTGAACGTGGTGTAGACGTCGAGGTCCGGGTCGACGTTGAGCGCGAATCCGTGGCTGGTGACGCCGCCGCTGATGCGCATCCCTATGGAGGCGATTTTGCGGTGGTCGGGGGTCCACACGCCGACCAGGCTCTCGGCGCCTCGGGGTGTGTCCCGGCGTATCGCCTCGAATCCCAGTGATCCCAGCGCACGGATCAGGGCGTTTTCGATCCGTCGTATCAGGCCGCGCGGTCCCAGCTCGCGTACGTTCAGCACGAGATACCCGATCAGCTGCCCTGGCCCGTGACAGGTGGCGTGACCTCCCCGGTCGACTTCGACCAGGCTGATCGGTGAAGCCGGTTCCGGCAGTTGGTCGGCCGGTGTCCGCGCCGTGTAGGTGATCACGGGAGGGTGGGTGAGCAGAAACAGCCGGTCCCCGGTAAGCCCCTGCTTCCGCACGGCCACCCAACCGGCCATGTCGGCCTGCGCCACCTCATACGGCACCTCACCCAGATCGACCCGCTCCATCTCCCCTGGCTGCATTACCTCTCCTGTGTCCTTTGAGACGACGTCGCCTCGCGCCGCGCCTGCGAAAACCCGCCCCCGACGAACGGACCACGGCCGCTTGGGGCCGGCTTCAGCGTGGCGTTCCGTACCCATGGATCCCTGGGATGGCGAGTTTTCCGCCTGTCTGGCCGGCCTGGTCGATGTCGGCGTCGTCCAGGCCGAGTTGGAGCTTGAGGTCGAGCTTCCCGACCGTGTCGTAGAGCCACTCCGGAATGGTGTCCGGGGTGAGGTGCAGGCGGAGGACCGGTGGTGCGGGAAGGTTTTCGATGCTGGGGAGGGTGCCTGTCAGGCTTTCGACGTACATGGCGATGTCTCCTCCCCGGAGCGTGGAGGTGGAACCGGGCGCTCCGTCGATGTGCTGGATCTGCGGGCCGACGGGCACCGCCATCTCCAGGTCGCGGATCGTGACCGCCGCCGCGGTGAACTTGAGCACTCGCTTGGGCCCGGCGGCTGTCTCCACGGTCACCACGCCGCCGAAGACAAGGTCGTGCAGTTCGAGGTGGCTCCCCTTCATGTTCCATGCCTCGGCGGAGAATCGGCCGGCCTCATGTTCCTCGGGTGCCTTGAGGTCGCTGATGTCGCAGGTGCGTGCAGTTCCCTGGGACGACTCCGGTCGGGGCGGCGGCTCGACGGCCCGGTGGCTGGGAGCAGGTGATTCAGGCGTGGTGGGCAGCCGGGGCTCGGGCGGTGCTGCGGACTGTGGCCTCGAAGTGGCCGAGCTTGGTGCGGGGCTCGCGCGGAGTGAGGGGCTCGCGTCGGGTGACGGGCTTTGTTGCTCGCCGTCGTCGCGGAAGAGGGGACCGAGGATGTCCGCAAGGCTCGTTGTCGCGGAGGTTGCGCTGGGCGAGGGGGTGGGAGTGGCGGTCGGTGCCGGGGTCGGGCCCGATCCCTCGTCGTCCGCGTGCGACGGCGGCTTGACGGGCTCCCCACTCGGGTGAGCGCCGGCCGTGCGCGGGTCCGCGGACCGGGTGGGGTTTGCGGGACTCTCCGTCGGGGAGGCTGAGGTGTCGTCAGGACGGGCGCAGTCGACACCGCTGGTTCCAGGCGCGCCTGACCCCTCGCCGGAAACGGAGAGCGCCGCGGTGGCGCTCGTGTCGGCGGGCTCGGGCAGGCGTTGGCTTCCCAGGATCAGGGCGGTCGGCAGCGCGGTCAGCGCGAGAGCCCTCCCGACCGGCAGACGCAGGCGCGTCAGCGCGGACGTGCGGGGGATGGCGTGCCGGCCTCTCGGCGGTCGAACGAAGCGGGGGGCTGCGGCCTCGCCGCGGGTATCGGGCGACTGATCACTCACTCCCCTGTCCTCCCACCGCGGCCGGTGGCGGCTGACGGCTCCTCGACGCCGTCGGGTATGTCCTCCGGGTGCCCGTCCACCGGGCCCCACGCCAGAGCGAGGAGTCCGCCCGACGCCGCGAGCAGTGTGCCGACGAAGAATCCACCGAAGTTGGAGATGGGAAGCGACAGCACGCCGAGGAACACCGAGACGCAGCCGGCGAAGAACCTGATGATCGGCTGGAACCAGAGGAGTCCGCCGAGGACGATCAGGGTCAGGCCGATGACCAGGGACCCGGCCCCCGCGGTGGTGGACATCGCCACGGACAGGGCGCCCAGGGAAAGGTTGAAATACGGGAAGTAGATGATGGGCGCGGCGGCAAGGAGCACCAGCAGGCCCGCCCAGAAGGGGCGGGTGCGCCGCCAGGCCCGGAAGTCCCGGCGAGCGCGGGTGAAGCCGCTGTCACTGCGGGGGTGCGCGGGTGCACCGGCACTCGTCATGTGGCAGCTCCCAAGTCGTGAGTGGGTGAGGGTGTCCGCGAGGACTATGGGGCGCTGCCGCCCCCTGGGCGGTCGCCGACCGCTTGCGCGCACGGGAGACGAGGGGGCGGGAGCGAGGTCAGAAGCAGTCGTGCCGGCCGGCCGCGATGTTCATGTGCAGGCCCGCCAGTTCGAACGTTCCCGCAGTCGTGGCCCAGACCTTCTGGTGGGCGTCGATGATCTCCACCTTGTCCGCCTGCTGGGCGTAGCCGTTGGGATCGACGTGGTCCTTCGGGTTGACCTGACCCTTGGTCATGGAACCGGTGGCGACGCCGATGTCGACGTTGGTGAAGGTGCCCTTCTTCGCCTGGAGATCGGTCATGTCGATGTAGAGGTCCTTGGCCTTGGCCGGCGTACCGTCCCCGCCGGCCTTGAGCGTCATGGTGTAGGTCCCGAGGACGGGTATGTCCACCGGGACGGACTGGCACATGTCGGTGACCGTCGCGTTCTTGATGGACGAGACGGAGACGGGCACGTGCTTGCCGTTCTTGGCGACGTCGACCGTGGCGTAGTTGCCGAATCCGGTGCCGCTCAACTTGCCGGCCGAGACCTGGAAGTCGGCGCCGGAGATGCTGAACGAAGCGGCCAGTGCGCCCTGGGCCATGGAGACGGCGACCGCCGCGGTGGCGGCCACCGTCGGGACCGCACCGATGGCGAAGCGCTTCCAGTGGGTCTTGCCGATTCGCTGGGACATGGTGTGGTTCTCCGTTGTCGAGGCGTACGGGACGACCGGACCCAGAACTGACTGGCCGGGCCCGGAGCGGGGGAAGAACTACGGCTGGGTGTGGCCGTGCCGGTGCAGGCGGCTTCCGCGGGCGCATGTCGTCCACACGCACGGAGGAAGTGGCACACCGAGGAAGCACTCGATAGCGTTACTACCGAGTACCCGATAGTGGCACTATCGATCCCGTCGGGGCAACCCCCGGTAACGCGATACTGGTGGACAGTTGAGCGTGAGGGAGCGCATGAGGATTTCAGAGCTCAGTCGCCGGTCCGGGGTACCGGCGGCGACCATCAAGTACTACCGACGGGAAGGGCTGCTGCCCGAGGGTCGCGCGCTGAACCCGACCACGGTCGAGTACGGCGAGGAGCACATCCAGCGGCTCCGTCTGATCCGTTCCCTCATCCAGCTCGGCGGGCTCTCCGTCGCCCGCACCCGGGAAGTACTCGAAGCCGTCGACCGTCCACTGGACGCGTTCGAGACCCTGGGCGTCGTCCACCACGCACTGCCCGTGCCCTCCGCGGAGACGGACGGGAAGAACGGCGCGGACAACGAGGACGGTCCCGGAGCGGAGAGGGCCGCCGACGAGGCGGTACCGGGCGGAACCGCCGCGAGGGTCGACGCTCTCATCGAGAACATGGGCTGGCGGATCTCCGACGCGTCCCCCCACCGCCCGGCACTCGCCGAAAGTCTCGCCGCGCTGAGCCGCCTCGGCACCGACTACACGGCCGACGACCTCATCCCCTACGCACAACTCGCCACCTCCACCGCCGATCTGGACTTCGCGCAGTTCGAGGGGATCGAGGACCGCATCGCCCTCGCCGAGCGGGCGGTGGTCCTCACCGTGCTGTTCGAGCCGGTCGTCCGGCTGCTACGGCGCCTGGCCCAGGAGGACGCGAACCACCGTCGCCATGATCGCCGTGCGTGCGGGCGGGACGAGCATCCGGAGGAGTGAGTCCCCAGCGGTGCCCCGCCGACACCCCCCGCTCGCGACGGCAGCGAGCGGCCGAAGTGCCCCAGGTGAAGGCACTTCGGCCTCTCGGAAGGGTTCAGCCCGTGGCGACGGGGACCCGCTCATCGGTGTCCTCCGGCATGTCGGTCTCCTTGATGCCGAACCGGTCGTAGAAGCGGGCGAGTGGGCGCGGAGCCCACCAGGCGGCTCTGCCCAGCAGTCTCATGACGGCCGTTCCCAGCAGGATGCGCACCACCAGCACGTCCACCAGGACCGCGAACACCATGCCGACGCCGAAGAGCTTGATCGTCAGCACATCGCTCATCCCGATCGCGGCAAGCGGCACGCACATCAGCAGCGCCGCGCTCACGACCAGGCGGCCGATGGACTGCAGCCCGGTCGCCACGGCTTGTGTGCTGTCGCCTGCCTTGTCGTACTGCTCCCGCATCCGGGACACGAGGAACACCTCGTAGTCCATGGAGAGTCCGAAGATCAGCGCGAACAGCATGATCGGCATGTTGGGCTCGATGTTGCCCGTCGGATCGAAGCCGAGCAGGTTGTGCAGATGGCCGTCCTGGAAGATCCAGACCAGGACGCCGAAGGTCGCGGACAGCGACAGCATGTTCATCGCGATGGCCTTCAGCGGCAGCAGCACCGAGCCGAACGCGAGGAACAGCAGGAGGTACGTCATCACCGCGATGTAGAGCAGCATCCATGGCAGGGTCTCGCCCAGTGCGTCCAGGGTGTCGTCGTAGACCGCCGACTCCCCGCCGAAGTACGCCCGGGCGCCCGGCGGTTCGGGGACCGCCTTGAGCCGGTTCACCAGGTCGCGCGCGTGGGTCGAGACGGGATTGCCGTCGTAGGTGACCGACACCCGGGCCGTGGTGCCCTCGACTCCGGTGATCCGGGCGCTCGTGGCGCCCTCGGTGGCGCCGAGCCGCTCGGCGTACGCCTTCAGCGCCGCGCCCTGCTCCTTCGAGGTCCCGTCGGACTTCAGCACGAGCAGCGAGTCGATGGACTTCACCGCGTCACCGTCGAAGTCGTGCTCCATGGCGTCGAATACCTGGCGGCCCTCGGAACTGCTCCGCAGCTGCTGCGCGTTGATGGAACCGAACTCGATCTTCGAGAAGGGCAGTGCGAGCGTCAGCAGCAGGCCCACCGCGCCCACCACCACGACCCACCGCCGCCGCATCAGGCCGTGCCCGAACCGGTACCAGGCACCCTCCCCTGCCGCCTCCGACCGCCCTGCCTTCTTGCGGCGCAGCGGGAAGGCGTTGACCTTCGGTCCCATGACGGCGAGCAGCGCGGGCAGCGCAACCAGCGAGAAGAGCACCGCCAGCACGACCGCGGCCACACCGCCGTACGACATCGACTTCAGGAATGTGGACGGGAAGAGGGTCAGGCCGGCCAGCGCCGCCGCGACCGTGGTGCCGGAGACCATCACGGTACGTCCGGCCGTGGCGAGAGTGCGCCCGATCGCCGCTTCGCCGGTGTAGCCGGCCGTCAGTTCCTCGCGGTAGCGGCTGACGATCAGCAGGCCGTAGTCGATGGCGACCGCGAGCCCCAGGATGGTGACCAGGCTCATGGAGAACACGGACACGTCGGTGATGTTGGCGATGGTCCGCAGGACGGCCATCGAGCCGAGGATGGAGAGCACCCCGACGAGCAGCGGGAGGAAGGCGGCGGTCAGGCCGCCGAACACGACCAGCAGGAGCAGGAAGAGCACGGGGGCCGAGATGACTTCCGCGGTTCTCAGGTCGTGTTCGATCTTCTCACTCGCCTGGTGGCCGGTGGGCACCGTTCCGCCTTGCAGCGTCTGAAGGCCGGGTGCCGGGATCTTGTCCTTGACCGCCTTGTACGCGTCCTCCTTGGCCTTCTCGCTGCTGCCGTGGAGGTTCAGGGCGACGTAGGTGGCGTGCCGGTCGTGGCTGACCTGCGCCGGCATCTTGGTCGTCCAGAAGTCCACATAACCGGTCACCTCCGACTTCGGCAGGGACTCCAACTGCTTGACGACCGCCTGCTGGAAGGACAGGTCGTCGACGGTGCGGTCCTTGTCGCGGTAGACGATCACCGCGTCGGGGGTGCGCTGCGGGAACGCCTTCTCGGCGATGTGGGCCGCGCGCACGCTGTCCGAGCCGGGGTCCTGGAAGCCGAGCGGCGTCAGGGAGCCGAAGACTCCGGCGCCGTAGGCCCCGGACAGGACGGCGAACAGCATGGTCAGTATCAGCACCGGCTTTCGCCTGCGGTACAGCAGACGCCCAAACCCCTCAAACATGACTTCTCCTAGATCGTCAGCCAGCGCCGGGCAGAACCATCCGAAGGTCGGCGCCGAACGAACCGTAACAGTGTTTTTATTGCTCGGTGCAACGCTGTTGCGCACCTCTCAATCGGAGAAGAGTCAAGATCTACTGCTCTGACCTGCTCGTATGCAGGAGGGTCTCGTTTCTGAAGCGGCGGGTCCTGACGCGGGGCGGGGCGGACGACGACAAGCCAAAGTGGGGTTGATAGGCATTCGTAACGGCGTTGCCATACGATGGCGCCATGGCCAGGCTCAAGACACATGACGAGGCACTCCGGCTCCGGCTCCTGCACCGCGCGGCCGCCACGGTCTTCGACCGCGGCACTGCCGCGTTGAGCCTGCGACAGCTCGCTGCGGACGTGAAGACCTCGACCACGGCGGTCTACTCGCTGTTCGGCAACAAGGCGGGTCTGCTCAGCAGCCTGTACGAGGAGGCCGTACGGCTCTTCGTCGCGCGCCTGGCAGCCATCCGGCCCACGGACGACCCGGCCGGCGACGTGATCCGACTTGGGCTCGTCTATCGCGAATACGCCATCGCCAACCCGCATCTCTACGCGATCCTCTTCTCCGACCGCAGCGTCCAGTGCCCGTCCGATTCGGAGTCGGAGAGGCCGCGTGAGGTCATCGAGACCTACCGGCCCCTCGTCGAGGCCGTGCGGCGCGGACAGCAGGCAGGGCAGTTCGGTTCGGAGTCCGACCCGGAGGTCATCGCGCTGTCGGTCTGGGGAACGGCCCACGGCCTGGTGTCCCTGGTGCTGTCGGGGAACGAGCCGCCCGGGCTCGCGGTCGCAGACTGCTACGAGCGGGCCCTGGGGGTATTGGTAGCGGGGTGGCGAGTGAGCGAGGGAAAGGATCGGGGGTTCGCGGACGTTCCGTGAGTCCGGAGCCGGGACCGCTTCGGGCCTGAAAGTAGGGTTCACCTACGACGAGACCGGGTTCTACGGCCACCCCGATCACATCCAGACGAACTGGATCACGATGGCAGCGCTGTCGCTGACCGGGATGACGTCGAAGGTGTACTGGACGACGGCGCCGCGCTCGATGATGAAGAAGTTCGGGCAGATCATGCGCGATTTCGGAGCGGACCGGGAGGAGCCAGGTCAGTCCGATGCCGGAGATGGGCCCGAAATCGGCCTGCCCGATGTGGAGATCACGGCGTGGGTGGACACCGCTGAGGTCGGCAGCCAGAAGTTCGACGCGCTGACCGCGCATGCCAGCCAGGGTGAGAACAATTCCTTGCTGCGGAGGGGCAAGGAAAGGTTCACGCCGCGCATGGAGGTGGAGACGTTCGTCCGGGTCCACGACACCACCGGCGCGCCCCTGCCCGAGAACGACCTCTTCGCCGGCCTGCGCTGAGCTCCGATCGGCGGCCGTCCTGCGGACACACGGAGGCTTTTCCAACCTGGTTGCGTAGCACGTCAGTTGGCTGAGAGCGGCGTTGAGGGAAAGGTGAAGCTCCTGGTAGATGGGTTGCCGACCAAGATCAACCTGCCCGCCCGGAGCTTCACATGCTTGTCTACCCATCGGGGATCGATCTGTCCACCTCGACCCTGCGCTACCTGTCCGGCCTGCTGAGATCCCGGCGGCGTGAGCGCGGCACGCGCTGGCGCCGCCTGACCACGGACCGACAGGCTCCGCTCGCGCTGACCCATCTGCGCTGCGGGCACACGTACGCCCGGCTCGCGGCCGGCTTCGGAATCGGGCTGGCCACCGTCTACCGGTACATCGTCGAGGCGGTTGAGGTCCTGGCCGCCCCTGCCCCCACCCTCCAGCAAGCCATGACCGTCGCCGCCAACAAGGTATTCGTGATCCTGGACGGCACCCCGCTGCACATCGATCGCATTGCCGCCGACGGCCCTTACTACTCTGGCAAGCACAAGCGCCGCGGCATGAACGTCCAGGTCATCGCCGACGCGTTCGGACGCCTGCTCTGGGCCTCACCCGCCCTGCCAGGTGCCGTCCACGACATCAAGGCCGCACGCATCCACGGCATCATCGAAGCGCTCACCCAAGCTGGCATCCGGACGTGGGCCGACAAGGGATATCAGGGGGCGATCCGGGTGCCTTACCGGGCCGCTGGAGCCCGCTCCCCGCCGGGAAGCGGGCGATGAACTCCTCCCACGCCAAGATCCGAGCCGTCGGAGAGCAGGCCAACGCCACCCTGAAGAGCTGGCGGCTCCTGCGCAAACTCCGTTGCAGCACCACCCGCATCACCGACATCGTCAAGGCCGTCCTGGCCTTGCACCTCGCCACGGCAGCCTGAGATCGCTGCGGCCGGAGGCGTGGACAAGGACAGCGCCACCATCAACGACAGCAAGGGAGACCGCTCACCATGACAGACGTCAGAGTCACCTACGACAAGACCGTCAACGCAGCGTACGTATACCTCACCGAACCGCAGGCACGCGTGAAGTCCGCGCGCATGTATCCCTGCGATCCAGTGGACGTCGACGGCATGATCAACCTCGACTTCGACGAGCAGGGTCGCCTCATCGGCATCGAGGTATTGGCGGCCAGTTCGAAACTGCCCGAGTACCTGCTCCAGTCCGCGGAGCGAATTGACACCGAAGGTGCATGACCAGCCGAGCACCACGCTCGCGGCGAACAGGTTGGAAGAGGCTCACGGAGAACTGCGGCCTGCATACCCCCGCGCAGTTGAAGTACCTGACTACGATCAAGGGGAAGGTTCACATCGCGCATCCACCCCTTCTGTGTACTCGACGAGCGCCAGCTGTTCTTTCTGCCGACCGGGCCGAGCAGTCTGCGGAACGTGGTCCCGCATCCACCGCCGGGCTTTCACCCGGGAAAAGCGGGCTCCGGTCCGCAGGAAGAGTTCTTGGAGTTCCAGGTCCCAGGCGTTCGTCGGTACACCGTGGTCACGACGACAGACTGCTCACCGCGCGCTGTCATTACATGCGTCGTGGACACACGGTGGTGGGACAGCCGGCCCAAGACCGTCCCACCCAAGCCAAACCCCCGCTACACTCCCCACTGCCAAGCCGCTGACCAGGGGGAATACAGAAGTCCGGCTGGAGTGCCAACTGGACCGCCGAACCTCCAATGGAGTCTGCGCTTGCCGGAGGCGTCCTTCGCCAGCCAACGACTCGTCAGCCCGCTCATCCGGCTCCGTAGCGATGCCGGTTTTAAGGCTTGAGCACCGCCAGCACATCGTCGAGCGAAACGTCGGCGGGGTCACTCATATCGAGACCATCGAACGCCTGCCAGATATAGGACGCCGTCCCGTTCTCCCGCAGTGAATGGAAGTCGGCCAAGTCCGGAGCGTCCCGGAAGCTGTTGAACGCCTCTTCGGACTCCCATTCAACGACAAACAGAACCTGCCGTGGCGCGAGGTCACCGGCTACGTTGTCCCGGAAGCGGCCAAACGCCACCATTCGACCACCATATTGCGGAGCCACTTCGGGCAAACGGCGGAAATACTCAAGGTACTTCTCCAAGTCGGCCACGTCAAACATATTCAGGGCGTAAAACTTCTTCTGCGAATTCGCACTCATTACAAATACCCTCTCCGGTATCAGGAAACTAGTGTTAGCTGCTCTATGCGGGCGCGGGGCACCGGCAGCAGGATGCGGACATCGTTGATGATGACGTCGGGCGCGATATGCGCCATCTCGGAGACCGACCGTGAAGAACGCACTTCCAGGGCTCGGGTGAATAATGAGGTCGTGGAAATCCGAGCTCGCTTCCCGTGCCGTTGGATACACCTTTCACCCCCGGGTAGCGCACAGCCTCGTTGACAACGCCGCGCCGAGGCCAGACTGCTGCACTGGAGCACTAGGCGGTTGCCCTACGGCGTCACGCGGGAAGCCATCCGCACTCCCAAGTAATGCGGGTTCGGAACTCGCCCGCTTCCGCGACGAGAAACCGATCGGTTCCCTCATCGTAAACCGATCGGTTTTCGTGTGCAAATCCGAGCGACGGGGGCGGCGTTCGATGTGCCCTGGCCGCCCAGGCGCCTGACGCGAGCCGGAGAGGTCATACGAGCCTGACCGGCCCGGCGTCGATCGGCAGGCGGACCAGGAGGTAGGGCTTGCGGCGCAGGTCCTGGCCCTCGTGGAAGGGCGCCAGCCGGTCGAGTTGGTTTGCGGTGGCGTACAGGTGCCGGTCCGAGGCGACCGACAGAGTGTCGATCCAGTTCAGGTCGGTGCCCTGGGCGAGGGTGCGGTAGGTGCCGTTCGGGTTTCTGCGCCAGATGGCGTTGTGTTCCAGGTCGCCGCCGTAGAGTCGTCCCTTGTCGTCGCTCTCCAGGCCGTCGGCCATCGGCTTGAACCCGAGGTTTTCGACTGTCGCCGCGACCTCGGCGTCCGTGGCGTCCGGGTCGGCGAGGGCGTCGGTGGACACGCTGTGCAGCCGGCGGCTGGAGAGCGGGCAGTAGTAGAGGCGCGTGCCGTCGGCGCTGAGAGCGATACCGTCGGAACCGGTCTCGTAGTACGTGGGCTCGCCGCCCGCGGGGCGGACCATGAAGGGCTCGCCATCGATGACCGGAAGGAACTGCTCGTCCGGGAGCGTCGAGGGATGCCCGGCCAGTCGCCGCCAGGAGCGGCCGGTGGCGAGGTCGACCACGACAATGCCGTTGGAGCCGCCCGAGTCGGTGATGAACGCCGTGCCCTGGGCGCCGCGCCGCAGGTCGAAGCGCACGTCGTTGAGGTAGCTGTTCGCCGGCACCACCTCGGGCGGGAAGAGGATCTTCCGTACGATCCGGTCCGTGCGCAGGTCGACCGCCACGAGCTTGGGGCCGCCGTAGGAGGACCCGGCGAACAGCGGGCTTCCGGTGTCGAGGATCCACAGCCGGTCGGCTCCGTCGACGACGACGCTCTGCACCGACTGGAAGTGCCCGGCCAGGTCTGAGGCGTCCTGGCGGTTCACCTCGGCGTCGGGGTAGGCCACCGGCTTCCCGCCGCGCAGCTCGGCGACGGTGAACGGGACGTCGTCGCCCCAGCGGGGAAAGTTGACGAAGATGCGGCCGCGGCACGAGACGGTGACCCCCGTCGGCATCGCGCCCCAGAAGCGGGCAACGACCTCGTAATGACCGGCTGTTGAACCGGAGGCGGCGGAAGAGGCGGAGGCGTAGGTGGGTCCGGCGAGTTGGGTGGCGGCCAGCGACGCGGTCGTCGCCGCGAGGAACGTACGTCGGTTCATGGGAGCGTCTCCTGTTGGGTCAAGTTGCTGGAGGGCGCGGCGAGTTGCCGCAGCACCTCGGCGCGTTGGGGGGGATGGCCGGACGTTGCCGTGGCCGTGGAGGACGGTGCCTCCGGCAGCCGCTCTCGGGGACTTGGCCGCCCGTGTGGTCAGGGCCAGCCGGAGCCCGCCTGGACGGCGGGTGCCTAGTGCGTTCCTGCGACCTAAAGCTGTTTGCCGGGGACATCCCCTGCGGCTGCCGCCAACTCCCGGAAGGGGAACGGGGCCATAAGGCCCGTGGATCTGGTGCTCTCGGGTCTACCGGGCTGCCGGCCGGGTCTTGGCAACCATGCTGCGGTCCCCCGAGGAGACCATCGCGTGAATGGGTACGGTGCTGACGCTCATGAGCGTCGCAAGGCCCCGGCGGCCCTGCTGGCGAGCGAGCGCCGGACCCACGAGGTGCATCAGGGCGGTGAGGGCCGGCATCGGACGCCCGAAGAGCGTGATCTCCGTGATGCGTGCTTGGTCGTCGAGCGTCAGCATCTGCACCTCCTCGAACGACTGGGAACCCACCCGCGCCCGGTAGACCAGGGCGTACGTGTCGCCCTCGCCAGTCTGGGTGTGATAGTGGACGTCCTTGACCGCCGCGAACACCACGGTCAGGAAGTCGCGCAGCTGGTCAGATCCCTCGAAGCGGAACTGGTCGGTGAGCGGCGAGCTGAGCACGACGTCCGGGCTCAGGCACGCGACCGCGGCGTCGACGTCACCGCGTTCCTCGGCGGAGCGCCAGCTCGCGACGGTGGCGGCGGCTGTGCGCAGGGGCTCGGACATGGGTCTCTCCCGGTATCAGCGGCGCGATGGGATGTGCGGGTGCCGACGTGCTTGGGGACGGGGTGTGTGGGTGGCGGGTGTCAGCCGACGAGCTTGTTCATCGTGCGGACCTGCTTGTCCAGGACCCAGGCGGGAACGAAGCGGAGCATGCGTGCGCGTCCGGCCATGGGGCCGGCGGCGTAGCGCAGTTTCGGCTTCGCGTCGGTGGCGGCCGTGACGATCGCCTTGGCGACCACGGAGGGGTCGTCACCGTTCTTGATCGCCTCCGTCATCAGGCGGTCGAAGACGTGCCGCTGGCCGGCGTAGGTCTGCAGGGGGGTGTCGGGCTTGGCGCTGTTGGCCTCGAATCCGGTGTTGGTGTAGGCGGGTTCGACGAGGAGCGAGCGGATGCCGTACTGGCGGACCTCGTGGTCCAGGGACTGGGAGTAGCCCTCGATCGCGTGCTTGGACGCGCCGTAGACGGCCATGTAGGGGGCGGGGATGAAGCCCTGTACGGACGAGAGGTTGATGATGCGGCCGCGTCCTCGGGAGCGCATGTGCGGCAAGACCTCTCTCACCATGCGCATGACCCCGAAGACGTTGATGTCGAAGACGCCCTGGGCCTGCGTGAGGGAGGTTTCCTCGGCCGCGCCGATCGAGCCGATGCCGGCGTTGTTGACCAGGACGTCGATCCGCCCGAACCGGTCGATCACCTGCTGCACCACGGCGGTGACCGACTTGTCACTGACCACGTCGAGGTCGAAGAACGTCACGCCCTGGAGCGGGGTGACGCGAGAGGTGTCGCGGCCAGTGCCAGCCACCTCGAAACCCGCTGCGACCAGCGCGAGCGCGGTCTGCTTGCCGATACCGGAGGACGCGCCCGTCACAAGGGCCACCGGCCGATTTGTCGTCATCATGCACTCCCGGACTCGCCCGGGAAACCGGTCGGTTTCCCTGTGGCTTCACTGTAAACCGGTCAGTTTCCACTGCGCAAGCTCAAGCACGGAACTGATCGCGGGCCACGTCACCGGCCGGCTTCAGGTCGACCTGCCCGGAGCCCGCCGACAGAGCGGCACACGCCGGATGAGCAGACAGGAGAGACGCGACAGCGTCATCCCCGCGCCACGATCGCGAGTTCACGCTCAAGGGCGGGATCGAGGAGCACGAGCGGCCTCCCGCGCCATGGGCAGCCCAATGCCGATCGGCTACACGCGGCCGATCTCGGCACACCCCGAAACGCTCCAAATGCAGAGGGAGGGATACGCCGCCACGGCAGCCAAGAGGCAGTAGAGGCCCTCGGCGGTGTCCGGCGAGACGGGCACGAGCCCGATGTCGCCGACGATGATCACTGACGGAACGCAGTGCTCGATTCTGGCGAATGCAACCACCGCGCAACTACGGACAGTGACTGCGGTTGAGAGCCACAGGCACTCAGCGGGCCTGGACATTTGCGGGCAACTCGGCGATAGCGGCAGGGCCGGTCCCGCGCGGGCTGGGCTCCTGGACGGGCGCGCCAGCGGGGGACGCAGGCGGCGGGTGATCCCCCGCCGTTCAGCAGTTCTCACTACGCGACGGGCCCGTCATGGTTCGCGGCCGCCCAGCCCGATCGCATTGCGTCACTTCCGGGTGGATGCTCGATAGGTAAACCGTCCGAGAGTCAATAGTCGGCAGGTGCGCCACACTTGCGTTCATCGCGCGACGGTTCTCGCCGCCCTCCCTGATCGAAACAGGGCTGCCGAGTGCGCCGGGCCGGAGCAGGGGCGTGGGCTGCCGTCCGGTGCAGAAGCCCCTGAAGGAATCCGGCTCTGGCTGATCAGGGCTGATCGCTGATGGCTCGGTAGGCCGCGATGAACAGGGTGTAGCACAGGTCGATCAGTTCGTCGACGGTGGCGTTCTGGTGGCCGAGCGTCCAGTCCACGAGGAGTTCATTGACTCCGCCGACCAGGCTCATCGCGGTCATGGTGAGCCGGTTGGAGGAGGTTTCCGGGCCAGGGGGCGGTGCAACGACGGCGGCGATCAGTGCGGCGAATTCGTGCAGGACCTCGCGGCGCCGTACTTCGAGGCGGGGGCTGGCGCCCACGACCTCGATGAGCACCAGGCGGGCCTTGCGGGCGTCGTCGGCCAGTGCGCGGATGAACACCTCGAGGCCGGCGCGCAGTTGGGCGTCGACATCGGGTGCGGCAGCGGCTGCGGCCTGTGCGGTCTCGGCCTGGATCGTAGCGATCAGCTCGTTGTAGACCCCGGCGAGAAGGTCTTCGCGGTCGCGGAACGACTCGTAGAAGTAGCGCTCGGTCAGTCCGGCATGGGAGCACACCTGCTTGACGGAGGCCGAGGCGTATCCGACCGTGCCGAACAGGTCGAGGCCCGCCTGGATGAGGCGGGTGCGGCGCTCCTGCTGTCGTTGCGCCGCGTCACGTCCGCCGTAGCGCCGTCCGGCGGTCTGTGTGCCGGTCATTTCTCCCCTTCGCAGAGGTGTTGACACCGGTGTGCTCCGAACTGACACTCTAGCTTGTCAGTTCATCTGACACGGCTTCATGTCAGACGTGCGTTGGGGCCTCTCTCCGCTCGGCGTTCCGCTCATGCTCAGGGCAAGAAAGGGGCTCGACCGTGGCAGCACCGCCCAAACACCCGTACACGTCCAGCCGAAGAGACCGCGACAGGCTCCCCCGCACACCACCGCTGACCGGCCGAGTGATCGCGGTCACCGGGGCGGGCCGCGGAATCGGGCGTGCCGTCGCGGCCCGGCTCGCCGCGGCCGGAGCCGCCGTGGCGATCGGCGACCTCGACGCGGAGCTCGCCACGGAGGCGGCCGGTGCCATTGGTGCGCGTCCCGGTGGCCGGCTGCTCGGGTTGTCTCTCGACGTCACCGACACACCTTCCTTCGAAGACTTCCTGCGCACCGTCGAGACCCGGCTGGGGCCGATCGACGTACTGGTCAACAACGCCGGAATCATGTGGGTGGGCCCCTTCGCGGAGGAACCGGAGGAAGCCGCCCTGCGCCAGTTCGACGTCAACGTCCACGGCGTACTGCGGGGGATGAAACTCGTGCTCCCGGGGATGCGGAAACGCGGTCGCGGCCACGTGGTGAACATCGCCTCCGCCGCCAGCAAGGTCGCCCCGGCCGGCGAGGCGACCTACGCGGCGACGAAGCACGCCGTCCACGGCTACAGCACAGCCGTCCGCGCCGAACTGCGCGGCACCGGCGTGCACGTGTCCCTGGTGATGCCCGGCGTCGTGGACACCGAGCTGGCCGTGGGCACCGCGACCGGCCCCACCCGGCGCCTGACGACGGATCAGGTGGCCGACGCGGTGCTCGACGTCGTGCTGCGCCCGCGGTTCGAGGTCTTCGTTCCCCGCCAGGTGGCCGCCCTGACCCGACTGGCCGCGCTGCTGCCGGGCCGGGCCCGCGACGCCCTGCATCACCTCCTTGTCCCCGACCAGCTCGCCGCCCTGTCCGACCGGTCGGTCCGCGCGGCCTACGAGCAGCGCACCCGGACCGCCCGCCATCCCGAAGGTTGAGCCCGTGACCACCACGCCCAAGCCGGCGCCCGGCGCGAAGAAGGCCCAGGACGCCGCCGCTCCGCGTCCCATCCCCGAATTCGAAGGTGTCCACGACGTATGGCCCCGCGGTGACCGGCTGCGCGCCGTGCGCAGCGCAGCGGCCACCTACCGTGAGCGGTTCGTCCAGCAGGGCCGCATCCACGCCGTCCGCAGTTTCGACATCGCCGCCGCCCCGTACCCGACCCGGTTCGGCTTCCACGGCGCCGCGCTCGCCGTCAACCCGTTCGTGAGCATCGTCAACCGGATGCTCGTCGTGCAGTTCGACGGCTTCGACGGTGAGCCGAAAACACTGGTGTGGGAGCCGACCGTCGCCGCCGGAACGGCTCAAGCGCCGTTCTACGCCCAGCTCAAGCGGCTGGCGGGGGACTTTCTCACCGAGCACGTCTTCGCCCGCTTCTACCAGGACCCGAACACCGTCCTGCCCTCCTGCGGTCTGCGACCCGAGGACGTGGACTTCGTCAGCTTCGACCACCTGCACGTCCAGGACGTGCGCATGATCATGGGAAGCACCAGCACCATTCCCGGCGAACGGGCGCCCCGCGAAGCGCTGTTCCCGCGCGCCCGGCTGCTGGTGCACCGCAAGGAGCTGGGCACCTTCGCATCAGTGCATCCGATGCAGTGGGCCTGGTACGTCGACGGAGGCATGGACGGAGTACCACCCGAGCGCGTAACCGCCTTCGACGGCGATGTCGAACTCGGCGTCGGCGTCAGCCTGTTGTGGACCCCTGGCCATACGGACGGCAACCACTCCCTGGTGCTGAACACCCCCGACGGCGTGTGGGTCTCCTCCGAGAACGGCATCTCGGCCGACAACTGGCAGCCCGAGCTCTCCCGCATCCCCGGGGTGCGCCGCCACGCCGCGTTCTACGGACATGAAGTGGTGCCCAACGCCAACACCCTGGAGGACTCCCTCGACCAGTACGACTCCATGATCAAGGAGAAGATCCTCGCCGACCCCAGCCGACGCGATCCACGCTGGCTGCAGATCCTGCCCTCCTCGGAACTGGCCCCCTTCAAGCGGCACTGGCCGGTGCAGCCCAGCTTCTTCCACGGCGGTCTGAACTACGGCGAACTCAGCCCTGCCCGTGGTGGCCGATGACCGGCCCGGCCGCCCGCCGGATCGCCGTAGACGGCGCGGACGGCGTGGAGTTGGCCGCCTACCAGTGGGGAGTGTCCACGGCTCCTCCGGTGGTGCTGGTCCACGGCTATCCGGACACCAGTGCCGTGTGGCTTCCGGCTGCCGAGCGCCTGGCCGATCGCTTCCACGTCACCGCCTTCGACGTGCGGGGAGCCGGTGCCTCCCGCCGGCCCAGGGGTCTGCGCGCCTACCGGATGTCCCGCCTGGAAGCCGACCTGGAGGCGGTCCTCGACGCCGTGAGCCCCGACCGCCCGGTGCACCTGGTCGGACACGACTGGGGATCGATCCACTCCTGGGAGTCGGTCACCGGCACTCGCCTGGCCGGGCGGATCGCCTCGTTCACCTCCATCTCCGGCCCGTGCCTGGACCACGTCGGTCACCTGATCCGGGCCCGCCTTCGGCCGCGGCATCCGGATCTGCCGAAGATGCTGCGGCAGGCCGCACGATCCTGGTACATCGGCTACTTCCATTTCCCGCTCCTGCCCGCCCTGACCTGGAGAGCACTGGGACACCGCTGGCGCGCCTTCCTCACCGGCTCCCAAGGTGTACCCGGGCACACCCCCTACCCCGCGCCGACGCTGGCCCGCGACGCCGTGTCCGGCACCGCGCTGTACCGCGCCAACATGCTGCCCCGCCTGCTGCGTCCCCGGAACCGGCGAACCACCGTCCCGGTTCAACTCATCATCCCCACCCGCGACTTCTGCGTCACCCCGGTGCTGTCGTCCGGAGTGGAGCACTGGACCCGCCAGGTACAGCGGCGCCCGATCAACGCCGGGCACTGGGTACAGCTCAGCCACCCCGAGGAGGTCGCGTCCCGGATCGCGGAATTCGCCAACCGCGTCGAAGACGACTCCCGTCGCGCTCCGGACCACACCGCGCACCCGATCTGACAGCCCATCAGCCCATCAGGCCATCAGGCCATCAGGCCATCAGTACTGGACGACTGCCTGACCGCCCTTCCGCACACACCGATCGCCGACGGAGGAGGAACCTGTCATGTTCCGAGCCGCACATGCCCGCCCGGAGAGTCCGTCCGAGCCCATCGACCACCACGACCTGGTGCTGCAACCCCGGGACGTCACCTTCGACTGGGGCGCCACCCCGCTGCACTGGCTGCCGGGTGAGCCCTTCGCGACCCACACCTTCGATGTGCTCCACCTCATGCTCCCCGAGCTCGAACGCTGGTTCGTGCGCACCTTCGAGCAGGCACTGCCGCTGATCACCGACGACCGGCTGCGCGAGGACGTACGCGGCTTCATCGGCCAGGAAGCGATGCACGCCGAGGCGCACCAGGGGGTCCTGGAGCACCTGCTCGCCAAGGGGCTGGACCCGGCTCCGTACACCCTTCAGTCCGAATGGATCTTCCGAAGGGTGCTCGGAGACCGGCCGGAGCTGACGCCGGCCGCGGCACACGCGCACCTCCTCCAACGGCTCGCCCTCATCGCGGCCTTCGAGCACTTCACCGCTTACATGGGTCACTGGATTCTCAGCAACGGGCACCTGGACCGAGCCGGCGCGGACCCCGCGATGCTGGATCTGTTCCGCTGGCACGGCGCGGAGGAGGTCGAGCACCGTTCGGTGGCATTCGACCTGCTGGTGCACCTCGATCCCCGGTACCGGCGCCGAGTGGTCGGCATGCTCGTCACCGCTCCGGTGCTGACCCGGCTGTGGATCCGCGGAGTCCGCTTCCTGATGAGCGCCGACCCCGAACTCGACGACCGGGTCGAGGTCCGCTTCCGCGACTACCTGGCCGCCGCCCGCAAGGACCTGTTGCCGCCACCGGGCGCGTTCACTCGCTCGGTACTGCGCTACTTCCGCCCCGGCTACCACCCGACCCAGGAGGGCTCGACCCAGCAGGCGGTCGCCTACCTGGCGGCGTCCCCCGCTGCCCGAGCGGCTGCCCAATGACCCGGCAACCAGTGAGACCTCCCATGGACATCAGCACACCCCTCACCCGGCCGCCGGACCTGTACGGCCGACCGCGCAGCGACTCCTTCATGCGGAAACTGGCGGCTTTCAGCGACAACGCGGTCACGCACCTCGCGCGGCGCAGCACTCCACCCAGGCGCCCGCCGGCCAACGAGATACCCGCGATCCGGGAACTGGTGGTCGCCGCCAGGCACCAGGAGGCAGAGGATGTCGTCTCCCTGCGGCTGGCAGCACCCGACGGGGGAACACTCCCGCCCTGGCAGCCCGGCGCCCACATCGAACTGCACCTGCCCTCCGGCCGCAAGCGGCAGTACTCCCTGTGCGGCGATCCTGCCGACCCGCACCGGTACCGCATCGCGGTGCGCCGCATCGCCAATGGCGGAGGCGGTTCGGCCGAGGTGCACGACGCCCTCGGAGAGGGTATTCGGGTCGCCGTCACGGGGCCCCGGAACGCCTTCCCCTTCGCCGCCGAAGCTTTCGTCCTGCTCATAGCGGGCGGCATCGGAATCACCCCGATCCTGCCGATGGCCCGGGAAGCCGCCCGACGCGGGCTGGACTGGAGGCTCGTGCACACCGGCCGCAGCCGCGGCTCTATGCCCTTCGCGGCAGAGCTGACCGAACTCGCGGCCACAGCCCCCGGCCGGGTCTCCATCCGTCCTGACGACGAGTCCGGCGTGCCCGAAGCAGCCGATCTGTTGAGCTTGAGCCCGGCGGCGGGTGCGGTGTACTGCTGCGGGCCCGCGCCCATGATCGACGGCGTTCGGCGCGCGTTCGGTGGCAGCCGCGCGTCAGCCCTGCACTTCGAGCGTTTCGCCCCACCCCCGATCACCGACGGCCGCCCCTTCGAACTTCAACTGGGCGACACCGGACGGGTTCTGCCGGTGCCCTGCAACCGCTCCGCCCTGGATGTTCTCCACGAGGCCCTGCCCGACATGCCGTTCTCCTGCCGCCAAGGGTTCTGCGGCACCTGCCGGGTACGGGTGACCCATGGCCATGTCGATCACCGTGACCGCCGGCTCACCGCCACCGAACGCGCGGCCGGCGCCATGCTGCCCTGCGTCTCGCGTGCACCGGAAGGAGAGCGGTTGGTGTTGGAGATGTGAGCGATGGCCGAGCGCCCGTAGAGCGCGGCCATCGCCGCGAAGAACCTAAGCGGCAGGGTGGATGCCCGACCCATGGCGCGACGCACTGCCTGGACGGTGAGCCGGTCCACCTGGGACACCGGCCAGATCCAGCGGCAAGTCGCCTTGAGAGCCACCAGGCCGACCACCCGGCGCACCGCGAACAGTTGACGGGACATCACTTGGCTGACCTTCACCACCAATGTCCGACGCTTCCCCCGCCGGTGTCGCTGATCAGCCGACGATCCGCCCGTCGCGGTGGTCGGTGACCGTGTGCTCCCACAGCGCCTGGCCGATGCCGCCCACGATCCCGCCGAATGCCTGGCTCTCGGCAAGCTTGAGGCTGATGATCCGCCCCGCGTCGTACACGCCGAGCATCCTCCGCACCCGTACCAGCCCCAGGTCCGCGTCCACCGAGACCTCGGCGAAGGTCGCGCTGTAGGCGAAGTAGGCGGAGCGCTCGGAGCCAGGTCCCTCGTAAGAACCGTTCGCGTCCAGCTGGGAGCGGTCGTTGCGGGCCGGCAGGCTCTTGTACGTCTCACCGCGCGCCGTGTTGTTCTGCACGTGGAGTCGGCCGTTGCGCACGACCACGTCGTCCGCGTTCACCCCGTACAGCGGCGACTCCCGGTCCTGCACGGCCAGCTTGATCGCCTGCCGCCGCACCTGGTTGCAGGCGTCGACGACGGCCGAGCCGACACTGGCCATGGTCGCCGAACCGCCGTGCGGCGAGGTGAACGGATACTCCGAGTCACCCAGCCGGAACGTGACCGTGCGCATGGTCAGCCCCAGGGCGTCGGCCGCGACCTGGGTCTGGGAGGTGTACGTGCCCGGCCCCATGTCGGTGGTGGCCGCCTCCACGACCGCCGTGCCGTCGGCATCCAGGCGCGCCCTGGCCTGCGCGGGGAATCGCCCGCAGTCGTAGGCCCCGGCGGCCATGCCCAGGCCGATCAGCAGGTTCCCGTCCCGTGTGGATGGCGGCTCGGGGTTGCGGCGGTCCCAGCCGAACTCGCGGGCGCCGACCGTGTAGCACTCGCTAAGTCGCCGGGTGGAGAACGACTCGTCGGTCGACTCGTCCTGGGCCGGTTCGTTGCGCCGGCGCAGCTCGACCGGATCGATGCCGCGTTCGTGCGCGAGCTCGTCCATGGCCGACTCGATCACGAACGACGCGGGGGCGAAGCCGGGTCCGCGCGTCCAGATCGGGTTGTTCACGTCCAACGGCACCTGGCGGTACGCCTGGCGGACGTTGGGCATGCTGTACATCATCTGGCCCGTGCCCAGGGCGGCGTCGAAGAACGTCTCGTACGACGAGGTCTCGTGGTCGATGTCGTGGATCGCGGCGTTCAGCCGGCCGCGCCGGTCGCTGCCGAGGCGCAGACGGTATTCGTAGGCCGGCCGGAATCCGGTGCCGAAGTACATCTGCTTGCGCGACAGCACCAGCTTCACCGGGCGCCGCGTCACGCGCGCGGCCAGCGCGGCGACGATTTTGTGCGGCCAGCAGCGCAGTCCGCTGCCGAAGCCGCCGCCGACGAACGGGTTGATGACCCGCACCGCGTCCGCCGGGAGGTCGAAGACCGCGGCGATCTCGTCGTGCGTGCCCATCACCCACTGTGTCTTCTCCCAGACCGTGAGCCGGTTGCCGCCCCAGCGGGCGACGGTGGCGTGCGGCTCCATCGGGTTGTGGTGGTTGCGGCCCAGTTCGTACGTCAGGTCCAGCCGTACGGCGGAGGAGCGCAGCCCTGCTTCCGCGTCCCCGCGCGCGTAACGCGTCGGCTCGCCCGGCCTGGCCTGGGTGATGTCGGTCGGAGGCTTTGCGGCGTCATAGCGGACCCTGACCAGGCTGGCGCCGTGCTGGGCGGCCTCCAGGGGGGTGGCCACCACCACGGCGATCGGTTGGCCGTGGAAGAGCACCTGGTCGTCCTGGAAGACGCGCAGTCTGCGTCCGGCCGGGTTGTTGGAACCGGTGTTGTCGCGGTAGGGCAGTTTCGGGGCGTTGCCGTGGTGGATCACTCGCAGCACGCCCGCGCGTTTCTCGGCGGCGCGCGTGTCGATGGACCTGATGCGGCCAGGTCCGATGCTCGCGTCGACGATGACGGCGTGCACGGCACCCTTGATGTCGTGTTCGGCGGCGTACTCCGCCTTGCCGGTGACCTTGAGCCGGCCGTCCACGCGGGACAGCGGTGCACCTACGGCTGCCCGCGGCTGGGAGCTCATTCCATTTCTCCTACGGTGCGCAGCTGGCGTTCGACGGTCCGCTTCAGCAGCTCGACCTTGAACCGGTTGTGCTGGAGGGGGCGGGCGCCGTCGGCCGAGTGACCGGCAGCCTCGGCCCACAGCCGGTCCGAGGGGCGCTCGCCGATCAGGGCACGCTCGACGGCGGACAGCTTCCACGGCACGGTGGCCACACCGCCGGCGCCGACCTTCGCCTCGCGGATCACTCCGCCGCGTACATGCAGCGCGACGGCCGCCGAGGCGAGCCCGAACGAGTAGGACTGCCGGTCGCGGATCTTCAGGTAGGCCGACTTGAGCGGACGCGGATACGCCGGGATCTCGACCGCTGTGATCAACTCGCCCTGCCGGATGTTCTGTTCGCGCTGCGGGGTGCTGCCGGGGCGGAGCAGGAAGTCGGCGAAGGGCAGGCTGCGCTCCTTGCCGTCAGGGGCCCGCAGGTGGACCGTCGCCTCCAGGGCGGTGAGGGCGACGGCGAAGTCGGAGGCGTGAACGGCCACGCAGTGACCGGAGCCGCCGAGGATCGCGTGGTCCCGGTTGTAGCCCTGCAGGGCGGCACAACGGGAGCCGGGCTCGCGCTTGTTGCAGTCGGCTGTCACATCACGGAAGTACGTGCAGCGGGTGCGCTGCATGATGTTGCCGCCGATGGTCGCCATGTTCCGCAGCTGGGCCGAGGCGCCCCGCAGGGCCTGGGCGGCCACCGGGTAGAGGGAGTTCAGCTTGGCGTCGGCGGTCACCACGGCCATCGGGGCCAGGGCGCCGATGCCGATGCCCCCGCCCTTGGTGGCGGTGATCTCACGCAGGGGCAGCGCGCTGATGTCGACCACAGTGTCGGGGGTCTCGACGGTCTCGCGCATCAGGTCGACCAGGGTGGTGCGGCCGGCGATGTAGCGGCCGCCGCGTCGACCGGCGTCCAGGGCTTCCCGGACACTGTTCACGCGGGCGTAGGCGAAGGGATGCACGGGCCGCTCCTTATTTCCGAGCAGCGGTCTGCTCGACTTATTTCCGAGCAGCGGCCTGCTCGACCGCGCGCACGATCTTGACGTAGCGGCCACAGCGGCAGACGTTGCCGCTCATGTACTCCCGGATCTCCTCCAGCGAGTTGGTGTGGCCCTCCTGGATGCAGCCGACGCCGGACATGATCTGGCCCGGGGTGCAGTACCCGCACTGGAAGGCGTCCTCGTCGATGAACGCCTGCTGCAGCGGGTGGAGTTGATCGCCCTTGGCCAGGCCCTCGATGGTGGTGACCTCGGCGCCCTCCAGCGGAACGGCCAGTGTCAGGCAGGAGTTGACCCGCTGCCCGTCGACCAGCACCGTGCACTCCCCGCAGGCCCCGGCGTTGCAGCCCTTCTTGGAGCCGGTCAGGTCGAGGTGCTCGCGCAGCAGGTCCAGCAGCGAGGTGCGGTTGTCCACGGTCACCGTCCGGCGGGTTCCGTTGACCGTCAGGGAGACACGACTGGAGGGTGCGGCGTCGGCGGCGGCCGCTTCCTCGGAGCCCGCCAGGAGTGTTTCTCCAGCCACCACGACACCGCCCACCGCGGCACTGGTGGCGATGAAGGTGCGCCGGCTGGGCCCCGAGGTGGACTCACTGGCTCCAGTGGGGGGGGAGGTACAACAGATTCAGAGAGTTCAGAGGACATACGTACGCCTTTGCATCACGGACGGATCAGTCGTGTACACCAGCGGGAGACAAGGCACGGGATCAAGGTCACCGCGGGAATCAGGGTGACCGCTCGCCTCGGCAAGGCGGCTGATCACGCCGAAAGTCTTGCACCAGCGACACCACCCACGGCAGGGAGAGTTTTATCCGCCCTTGGTTTCCCTGTCCGCAAGTAGGCGGTAAATGCGCGGCATTTCGGGGGCATGACCATGGTGTACATGAGCTTCCCGCTGCTGACGCACTTCGCGTCGATCTCGCCGCGGAGCCAAAGGAGTTGGAACCTGGCATGACCGCTGCTCGCGGAAACCCTCCTCGGGCGGCCCCCGGGGTCGGGTTTCCGTCTGTCAGGGCTCAGCGGCGCCGGAGGCGCAGCACGGGGACCAGGTTCAGGAGCAGCCCGATCGCCGCGACGCCGGTGACCAGGTTCAGGCCGGGGCGGTAGGCGGTGAAGTCACCGCCGCTGTCGCCGGCTTGGGCGATCACGGCGGTGAGGACGGCGAGGACGAGAGCGGCGCCGACCTGGCCGGAGGTTTGGACCAGGCCGGAGGCGAGGCCCTGTTCGGAGTCGGCGATGCCTTCGGTGGCCTGGGCCATGATGGCGCTGTAGCCGAACGCGAAGCCGCCGCCCAGGAGCAGCAGGGACGGGAGCATGGCGGTGACGTAGTCGGGTGAGGAGCCGGCGGTGGCGAGGAACCAGATGTAGCCAAGGGTCAGCGAGGTCATCGAGGTGATGATCAGCGGCGCTGTGCCGAAGCGGTTGACGAGTCGGCCGGTGAGGGGCGAGCCGACGGCGACGATCAGGCCGACCGGCAGCAGTGCGAAGGCCATGCGAAGGGGCGACCAGCCGAGGCCGTCCTGGAGGTACAGCGTCATCATGAACTGGAAGCTGAGGTAGGAGCCCATCAGCGCGACGATGCTGAGGTTGGCCCGGACCGTGGTGGCCTTGCGCAGGATGCCGAAGCGGACCAGCGGGTGCCGGACCCGCTTCTCTATCAGGACGAAGGCGAGCAGCAACAGGGCGGCGACACCGAAGGCTGCGAGCGTCGCCGCGGAGGTCCAACCCGTCTGCGGCGCGGTGACCACGGCGTAGACGGCGAGCAGCATGCCCGCGGTGAGGGTGACCGCTCCGGCCGGATCCTGGCCGCCGGTTTCGGCGCGGCGGTCGCGCGGGATGAGTATCAGGCCGACGACCAGCGCGAGCAGGGCGAGCGGGACCGGCATCAGGAAGGTCCAGCGCCAGCCGATCCCGGTGAGCAGACCGCCCAGGATCAGGCCCGAGGAGTAGCCCAGGGCACCGAAGAGGCTGAAGACCGACAGCGCCCGGTTGCGCTGCGGGCCCTCCGGGAACGTCGTGGTGAGGATCGACAGGCCGGCGGGCGCGGTGAATGCGGCGGCCAGGCCCTTGACGAAGCGGGTGGCGATCAGCAGCGAACCGCTGTCGACGAGGCCACCGAGCAGCGAGGCGGCGGCGAAGACGGCCAGCGCGACGAGGAAGACCCGGCGGCGTCCGAGCAGGTCGGCGGTGCGACCGCCGAGCAGCATCAGGCCGCCGTAGCCGAGGACGTAGCCGTTGATGATCCACTGCAGTGAGCCGGTGGCCATGCCGAGGTCGTGGCCGATGGAGGGCAGGGCGACGCCGACCATGGAAACGTCGAGGCCGTCGAGGAACAGCACCAGGCACAGCACGGCGAGGACGGCCCAGAGGCGGGCGGTCCAGCGCGGTTCCGGGGCGGCCGAGGGCAAGGTCACGGGATGGGACTGGGTCAGGGACATGGGGAGGTGGATCTCTTTCCTGGCGTATGAGCAGGCAGGTCGGACGCCTCGGCGCTGAGGAACCGGTAGGAAGGGGGCCGGACCGGGGGCGGGGACACGCGGCGCGGTCGGCCTCGTGACGAGCGTGCCAGGAGTGCCGTACACGAAGAAGGGAGAGCCTTTTCCTAGGCCCGGGGCACGTAGGAGAAAAGGCTCCCCCTTTGAAGGGAATACCTGAGCTGAGGTCAGGCGGAGCTGTCGCTGGTCGAGTGGCTGGGGTCCGCCGCCCAGGACGCCAGCATGCGCAGGCTGTCGTGGGTGGGTGTGCCGGATTCGGCGGTCCACACGATGATCTGCAGGGCGGGGTCGGCGGCCCAGGTGACGGCGTTCCAGTCGAGGTGCAGGTCGCCGACGACGGGGTGGCGCAGGTGCTTGGTCCCGGTGTCCCGGACGGCGACGTGGTGGGAGCCCCACCACTGGCGGAACTGGTCGTCTCTGACCGAGAGTTCGCCCACCAGGGCGGCGAGCTGCTTGTCCCCGGGGTTGTTCGCGTTGTGCATCCGCATCTGGGCGATGGCAAGCCCGGTGACGCCTTCCCAGTCCGCGTACAGCTCGCGCATGGTGGGGTCGGTGATGAGCAGCCTTATGTAGTAGCGCTGTTTCTCGGGGATCTTTCCGAAGTCGGTGATCAGGGCGGCGCCCATGGCGTTCCAGGCGACGATCTCGGTGCGCGGGCCGATCACGAAGGCGGGGGTGTGCGCCATGTCGTCGAGCATGCGCTGCAGCTGCGGCTGCGCCTTGAGGCGCGGCTGTCGGCGTGGCGGGCGGAAGTCGTCCTTGGCCGCGAGCTCGTACATGTAGGCGCGCTGGTCGTCGTCTAGGTGCAACACCCGGGCCAGGGCCTCCAGTACGGAAGGCGACGGCTGGATGCGGCCCTGTTCGAGGCGGGCGTAGTAGTCGGTGCTGATGGCCGCCAGTACGGCGACCTCCTCACGGCGCAGGCCCGCGACACGACGCGAGCCGCCGTCGGGCAGGCCGACGGCGGCCGGGTCGAGCTCGGCGCGGCGCGCCTTGAGGAATTCCCCCAGATCGTGGCGGTAAGGATCGCGGTTCATGCCATCACCCTGGCATCGGAAACCGGTGTTGTCAGGGGGAGAGTTTTGTCCCTGGAAGTCCTCACCGTCGAGAAGCCGGCTGCCCTGCGGGTTCAGCGGACGCGGGTCCACTTCCCGTGGAGCTGGACGAACTCGCCGCCGATGACGGAGCTGGCCATGCAGGTGCCCTCGGTGTAGTCCTCGATGTGAGTGACGTGGTCACCGGCGTCGGGCTCGGTCCAGCGGACGACGAACAGGCCGTCGCGGAGCTGCGTTGTGGTGTACTCCATCGTCTGCTTGCGGCCCTTGATGGCACCGCTCGTGACCTCGAAGCTGACCTGGGTCGCCGAATCGAAGGTGATCTCCACCGTGAAGTGGCCGAGCGGGGTGTCCTGGCCGAGGTCCGCCAGCCAGGTCTGGCCCACGCTGGGGAGCGTCGCGTTGCTGTCCATCAGTAGTGCCTCCTTTTTTGAGCGGCGGTGCGGTGGGTCAGCCGAGGGTCTTGACGACTTCCAGGGCGAGCGGGACGGCCGAGGCGGGGTTCTGGCCGGTGATGAGGGTGCGGTCCACTTCGAGGTGGGGAGCGAAGTTCTCCTCGCCCTTGTGGTAGTCCGCGCCGACGTCCGAGACGAGGCGGTCCTGCAGAAGCCACTTCGCCCGGTCGGCGAGGCCGTTCTGGATCTCCTCGGAGTTGGACAGACCGGTCAGGCGGTAGCCGGAGAACGGGGACTTGCCGTCTGCGTCCACTGTGGACAGCAGAGCGGCCGGCCCGTGGCAGACCAGCGTCACGAGCTTGCCGGAGGCCAGCCAGTCGCTGAGCAGCTTGCCGGCCGCGGGGTCGTCGGACAGGTCCTCCATCGGGCCCCAGCCGCCGGGGACGAACACGGCGTCGTAGCCGTCGATGTTGACGTCCTCGATGCGGATCGGGTTCGCCAGTTCGGTGGCCTCGCGCAGGGCGGTCTTCATCTGCTCGGCGCCCTCCTCGCCGCCGTTGAAGTCAGGTGTGAGGCTGAGCGCGTCGGCGGTCGGCGGGACGCCGCCCGGGGTGGCCGCGGTGATCTCGTAGCCGGCCTCCTTGAAGACGCCGTACGGGCCGATGGCCTCCTCGGCCCAGAAGCCGGACGGCTGCTCGAACCCGTCGGCCAGCGTCCAGTGGTCGGCGGCGGTGATGAGGAAGAGGATCTTCGCCATGGGGTGCTCCGTAAGTTGTTAGGCGGCCCGGGAGGGTCGGATGTGGCTGATGGGGTCTTGCCTGTTGTGGCTCCCAGGGAGTGGCCGTCCGGCTCTCCGGGGCGCCCTGGCTGCTGATTGAGATGTGCGCGCTGTGTGCGGTCGCTGATTACGGAGATGACAGCGGGGTGTTCCTCGGGCCGACGGCATGCCGAACGGTGCGAGGAGGGGCAAGTGAGCAAGCGGCCTGGCTGTGTGTGGTGCGGCATCGATGCGGGCAAGGGCCATCACTGGGCGGCAGTGGTGGACGAGACCGGCGCAACCCTGTGGTCGAAGAAGATCGACAACGACGAGTCCGCGATCCTGGCCGAGCTCGGCGAGATCCTCGGCCTGGCGGACGAGGTCCGCTGGGCGGTGGACATCTCCGGCACGGCCTCCGCGCTGTTGCTCGCCTTGCTGGCGGCCCACGGCCAGCAGGCCGTCTACGTGCCCGGCCGCACGGTCAATCGCATGTCGGGTGCCTACCGGGGCGAGGCGAAGACTGATGCCCGCGACGCCTACGTCATCGCCGAAACCGCACGCCACCGAGGCGACTTCGCCACCATCGACGTGCCTGCCCAGCTGGCCGCTGACCTCGCGCTGCTGACAGCCCACCGCTCCGACCTGGTGGCAGACCGCACGAGGATGATCAACCGGCTGCGCGACGTGCTGACCGGTGTCTTCCCCGCGCTGGAGCGTGCCTTCGACTACAGCTCGCAGAAGGGCGCGCTCGTCTTGCTGACCGGCTATCAGACTCCGGGAGTGATCCGTCGCCGCGGCCGGGCCCGCCTGACGGCCTGGCTGGCCAACCGCGGCGTCCGCAGCGCGGACACGGTCGCCGCGACCGCGCTGGAGGCGGCACGGGCCCAGCAGACCGCGCTGCCCGGCGAGGATGTCGCTGCGCAGATCGTCGCCGACCTGGCCGGTCAGATCCTGGCTCTGGACGACCGGCTGAAGCGAATCGACAAGCAGATCCGCGAGACGTTCCGCGCCCATCCGCAGGCGGAGATCATCGAGTCTCTGCCCGGCATGGGCCCGATACTCGGGGCCGAGTTCGTCGTCGCCGCCGGGGACCTCGCGGCCTACGCGGACGCCGGCCACATGGCCTCGGCTGCCGGGCTCGTGCCCGTCCCGCGTGACTCCGGCCGCCGCACCGGCAACTTCCACCGGCCCAAGCGTTACAGCCGCCGCCTGCGCCGAGTGTTCTACATGTCCGCGCAGACCAGCATCATCCGCGAGGGACCGAACCGGGACTTCTACCTCAAGAAGCGCGGTGAGGGCTGCAAGCACGTCCAGGCCGTCATCGCCCTCGCCCGCCGACGGGCGAGCGTGTTGTGGGCGCTGCTGCGTGACAACCGTGTCTTCACCTCCGCTCCGCCGGTCACGCGAGTGTCTTGACTTCGTCATTGAGACTCCCTGGGTGGATGCGGGCAGTCAGTTGTTCGCGGCCTGCTGCACGACGTGGCTGTCGGCTGCCTGCACGAGGTGGGTGAGCTTGCCGTCGCGCACCGTCCACAGATGGATGAAGCGGGCATCCGACTCCGCGCCGGACTTGGACACCGCGCGGTAGTGGCCACGGACGAACACGTGCTCACCGGCGTCGTAGAAGTTCTCGGCCACCGCGCCGAAGGAGGTGAAGCGGGGCGCGAGCCGGCCGAAGAAGTCGCCGCCGGCGCTCGCCCAGGTCTTGTAGACGCCGCCGTAGGGGAAGCCGGGGGTGATGTCCCAGACGATGTCGGGGTCGATGACCTCGGCGGCCACGTCCGGGGCCATGCCGGAGTCGTAGAGGCGGCGGACGAGAGCGAGGTTCGGAGAGTCGGACATGGTGCTGCTCCTTTGCGGGTCAGGCTGCGGGTGAGCTTTTGGGGTTCAGGCGGCGAGGGCGGCGCGGCCGGCGCGGAAGAACGCGGTCTGCTGCGCGACGCGGACGCCGAGGCCCTCGGCGGTGGCGATGTCCGACTTGTGGACGGCCTCCGGACCAGCGTCGACCGGAGTCTGGGCGCCGGCACCGACGAAGTAGCCCAGACGGTTGATGTCGTTCTCACTGCCCTCGGTGGAGGCCCAGCCCGGCTGCACGCCGAGGCTCACCCAGTGCATGCCGTGCTGGGCGGCCATGGTGAAGAAGTAGCCCAGGGTCGAGGACTTGTCGCCGTTCTTGGCACCGGAGTTGGTGAATCCGGCGGCGATCTTGTCGACCCAGGTCTGGGTGTACCAGCGCTTGCTGCTGGCCTCGGCGAAGGTGTGGAAGGCCGCGGAGGCGGTGCCCATGTAGGTGGGGGCACCAAAGATGATGGCGTCGGCGGCGTCCAGCTGCGCCCACTGCTCGTCGGTGATCGTGTCCACGGGGACGGAGATCACCTCGGCACCGGCTTCGGCGGCACCGCGCGCCACGGCCTCGGCTATGACGGCGGTGTGACCGTATCCGGAATGGAAAGCTACGGCGACCGTGGGGCGGGAGGTGGAGGACATGGGGGTATTACTCCTCGGAAATGATTGCTTGAATCGTGCTCTGGAAGCATGGCACGGAATTCAAGAGCCAAGGTAGGAAGGATTTGTCCCTGGCTTTACGCCGGGAATCACCTGCCGATTTCACGAATTCATGACGGGGGCGCCGCCCAGGAGGAAAGGAAACGCAGGCCCTCGTACGTGCGCGAGTCGGGTTCGGCGCTCCAGACGATCAGCTGCTGATCGGGGTCGGTCATGCAGGTGAAGGTGTCCCAGGCGAGGGAGAGTTCACCGGCGACCGGGTGGTGGAACACCTTGGTGCCGCCGGTCCGGGGCACCACAGGGTGGCCTCCCCACCACTGGCGGAACTGGTCGTCCTTGACCGACAGCTCACCGACGAGGTCGGCCAGTCTCCGGTCGTCGGGGCAGGCCGCGGCCTGTTGCCGCAGCACGGCCACGGCGTTGCGGGCGGAGTCCTCCCAGTCGACGTACAGCGTTCTCATGGCCGGGACGTCGAAGAGCTGCCGGACGTAGTTGCGCTGCTGCTGCGGGACCGTCGCGAAATCGGTGCCGAACAGGGTGGCGGCCATCGGATTCCACGCCAGGATGTCCAGGTGCCGGCCCAGGATCACGCCGGGGGTCACGTTGAGCTCGTTCAGTACGGTGCACAGCCGGGGATGCGCCTTCTGCGGGGCCCGCCGCCGTGCCCGACCGGCTTCCTTTCCGGCCAGCTCGAACAGACGGTCTCGCTGGTCGTCACTGAGATGCAGGACCCGGACGAGCTCGGCCAGCACGGACGAGGAGGGGGCCTTACGGCCCTGCTCCAGACGGGTGTAATAGTCGACGCTGATGGCGGCCAGCACGGCCACCTCGTCCCGGCGCAGTCCGGCCACGCGGCGGCGCCGGTCGGTTTCGGGCAGACCGACCGTACGGGGGCTGAGCTCGGCCCGGCGGGCCTTCAGGAATTGACCCAGCTCCTTACGGTGCGCACTGCTTTTCATACTGTCCAGTCTGCGCGGTCCGCCACTCGGCTGGGTAGGAAGGTTTTATCCCTGGATACATCCCTCCGGGGGTGAAATTCTCCTCTGTACGGGCCTTGCGGGCGGTGACAGAGTCAGAGACCGACAATTGTTTTCCACAGGCCGTCGGCGCTTCTGTACACCCTTTTGCCCCTCGTCGACGAATCCGGCACGTCCGGGTTGCACTGCTGCCCGAGAAACGCATCAGGAGAAAAGTTATGCGCGCAACCGTGATCCACGCCCCCGGTGACATCCGGGTGGAGGACGCCCCCGAGCCCAAGATCCTCAAGCCGACGGACGCGATCATCCGCACGGTCGCCACCTGCGTCTGCGGCTCGGACCTGTGGCCCTACCGCGGCCTGGAGCCGGTCGGCGACCCGCACCCGATGGGCCACGAGTACGTCGGCATCGTCGAGGAGGTCGGCAGCGAGGTCGGCAACGTGAAGCCGGACCAGTTCGTGGTCGGCTCCTTCGCCACCTCCGACAACACCTGTGCGAACTGCCAGAAGGGCTGGCAGTCCTCCTGTCTGAACCGCGAGTTCATGGGCACCTGCCAGGCCGAGTACGTACGCATTCCCAATGCCCACGGCACCCTGGTCGCCACCGACGAGCACCCCTCCGGCGAGTTGGTGCCGGGCCTGCTGGCCGTGTCCGACGTGATGGGCACCGGCTGGTACGCGGCCCTCGCCGCCGAGGTCAAGCCCGGCTCGACGGCCGTCGTGGTCGGTGACGGAGCGGTCGGCCTGTGCGGTGTCATCGCCGCGAAGGAGCTCGGCGCGGAGCGGGTCATCGCCATGTCCCGGCACGAGTCCCGGCAGAAGCTGGCCCTGGAGTTCGGCGCCACCGACATCGTCAGCGAGCGCGGCGAGGAAGGCATCGCCCGCATCAAGGACCTCACCGGCGGAATCGGCGCCGACTCCGTCCTGGAGTGCGTCGGCACCTCGCAGTCCATGAGCCAGGCCCTGCACTCCGCGCGGCCGGGTGGCAACGTCGGCTTCGTCGGCGTCCCGCACGAGGTGGCCGTCGACGGCCAGGAGCTGTTCTTCTCCCAGGTCGGCCTGCGCGGCGGCCCGGCTCCCGTCCGCCGCTACCTGCCCGATCTGATCGACCGCGTGCTGTCCGGTCACATCAACCCGGGCAAGGTCTTCGACCTCACCCTGCCTCTGGAGCAGGTCGCCGAGGGCTACAAGGCGATGGACGAGCGCCGCGCCATCAAGGCTCTCCTCAAGCCCTGACCCGATCGCCTCGTGGGCGTGAGCTGCGCCGGCCGCACTCACGCCCGCGAGGGCACACCCCGCCGCACGGTCGTGAAGGAGGCAAGCCCATGACGGTCTGGACGAACGACGAACTGACCCGGATCGAGCACGCCGAGGAACTTCAGATGGCCCCCGCGCGCAGCGACGGAACACCGCGCACACCCGTGCCGATCTGGGTCGTCCGCGACGGCGACGACCTCTACGTCCGCTCTTTCCGCGGCAGCGCCGGCGCGTGGTACCGGGCGGCCCGGGCCAGCCACGAGGGCCGTATCCGCTCCGGCGGCGTCGACAAGACCGTCACCCTCGTCGAGGTCACCGACCCCGGCGTCAACGACCGCATCGATGCCGCCTACCGCACCAAGTACGGCCGCTACGGCGCGAGTTACATCGATCCCCTGATGGACGCGCGGGACACGACCCTGAAGCTCGCACCCCGCTGAACATCGGCTCTTCCACCCCTCCAGGAGAAGCACCTTGCTCGGTCTCGAACTCGTCGTGGTCCTGGGCGTGGCCGTGCTGGTGGGCAACGTCCTAAACATCTACTCCTTTTGTCACCAGCGGACAAAGGTCTCTCACTCGTCGTTCACCCAGCGCATGAGTCGCTGCAGCGGGTAGAAGCCGTCGTGGGAGAGGCCCGGCGGCATTCCGCCCGCTCTGCCGAGGGAGACCACGCGCTGGACTCCGGCGCAGGCGAGGGCGTCGCGCAGTTCCGCCTTGCGGGTGTCCGGGTACACGCCGACCGTCTGTGTGGCGACTCCGGCGTGTGCGACGGCTTCCGTCAGCGTGCCGACGGGGACGACGTCGACGATCTTTCCGTCGGGGTGGAAGTCGACCGGTTCGGGCGAGCGGATGACGAGGCCCCGGCCGTCGTAGCCGCCCCATACCCGGTAGTCGGGGGTCAGGGAGCGCAGGACGTCGATCTCCTCGCGGAGTCCTGCGGCGACCCGCGGGCCGTCGGCCGAGCTGAACTCCCTTGCCACGCCCAGGCGTTCGCACAGCAGGGCGGCGTAGCGGTCGGCGTCCTCCCAGGAGCCCTCGACGAACTGGAAGCGGCTGGCCACGCAGGCCTGTTGGTTGAAGAAGGTGGCGTCGGCGGCCCCCGAGTCAGCGGCTCGGGCGAGTGCCTCGGGGGTCTCGAAGGCCTCGCGGCCGATGAGCGAGATGGAGGTCTTGGGGTCGAAGGAGACGAGTTCGAAGCCCGGGCCGACGTACCGCAGTGCCCCGCGGATCGTGGACTCGCCGCCCCAGGCGACCAGTTTGTCGAAGAACTGGGGGCGGAACAGCACGCTCTCCACCGTCTCGTCGCCGCCGCGCCAGTACACGGCCGAGAACGAGCGGACCACGGGGTGACCGGGAGCCACCGCCGCCATCGTGCGCAGGATCGCGGTCGCGGTGAACAGGTCGTTCGAGGGCAGCTTCAGCAGGTTGACGCCCTTGGTGAGGGCGCCGCGCACGACGGACATCGCGGCCACGCCGGGTGCGTTGCCGGCGATGACGTGCACGAGGCGGGGTGGGAACGCGCGGATGGCTGCCGTCCGGTTCTCGGGCAGGTGCACCTCGCGCCAGCCGTCAAGCACGTCCGCTCCGCCGAGTTCGTGGTCGATCTGGGCGTACAGGCCCGGCCGTTGGAAACTGCGCCACAGCACGGCGTAGGCGCGTTCGAGGACCTCCGCGGGCAGCGGGCTGACCCCGACCATGCGGTCGAGGGCCTCGGCGAGCAGGCCCTCGCGGTCCGCCTTGAGGGCTTCGCCGGTCTCCACCAGCAGGTCGACGATCTCCGCGACGGGCACGTGGAAGGCGGGGCCGGGTTCGGTGCGCGGCCAGACGAGGCGGTCCAGGTCGAGTGCCGGTGCGGTGAAGGCGGAACCGGCGCGGCCGTACGCGACGGGTGGGCCGTGGTCGACCTCGCCGCGCACCACGTGCACGACCTCGGTGTCGGTCGTGGTGCTCATCCGTGGATCATCCCCCGCACATAGGAGTCGAGTGTCGCGGCGCAGGTGATCTTGTCCTCGCCGCCGAGGTCGCCGTAGCGGCGGATGTCGGGCAGGACGGCCGGTCCCGGTCGGCCGCAGGCGCAGGGCGAGAAGTCGACGAAGACCCGGTCGCCGCTGATCAGTCCGCCCCAGCGGCCCTCCAGCGAGACGTCCAGGAACGCGAACCGGCCCTCCACCACGCCCTGTTCGGTGTTGAGCAGCTTCTCGCCCGGCTCGTCCAGGACCAGCGGGATCACCCACGGCGGTATGTGGTAGTTGCCCAACTCGCAAGCCAGGCAGGAGCCCTGAAGCTCCGTCATGCCATAACTGCGCACCCGCCGTACACCGTCGTAGAAGGCGGCGAACTGCTGCTGGTAGTCGTCGGGCAGGACCCCACCCTTGTTGCCGCCGCCACTGAGGACCAGCGTGTCCGGGTGGAGGCTCCCGTCGGGTACGCCCTGGGCCCGCAGTGCCTGGATCAGGGTGAACTGCTGGTTGTTCATCCCGGCGATCAGCAGCGGCTCGGTCCGGTGTGCGGCGATGTCGTCGACGATCTGCGCGACTGCCGCGCCGAGTTCGGCCTCGCGGGCCCCGGACGCGGCCTCGAAGGAGCTGATCTCCTGCGGGGTCGCCGTGCCCTCCGCCATCCGGCGGCGCAGCAGGGCGCTGCTCATCAACTCCGAGACACGCATGGGGTCCTCGGTGAGCAGCCGTGTCTCTCCTGGCCGTGCGAAGACGTCCGCGTGCCAGCGATAGCCGTCGATGGAGCGCATCGGGCCGCTCGCCGGTGCCAGGAGATAGCCGCGGCGGGTCCGCTCGGGTGGCAGCGGGTCGGGCCAGCAGGTGAGGTTCGCGAGGATGTCGTGCAGGAAACTCAGGTCGCTCGCATCGCAGTTGAGGAAGGAGACCTTTCCCGAGGTACCGCTCGTGATGTACGGGCGGTGGCCGGCGGCGGTGACGCGGTCCGCCCATCCGTCGATGTCGGTCACGCCCTCGACGTCGACATCGCCCGGCTCCACCACCGACACCGTCGTGTACCAGCGCAGGAGCCGGTCCCATCGGCCGCCGGTGATGAGGGAGAGGGGGTACGACTTGTAGCTGGTGTGGGAGAACAGCAGGGGGACGAGGTCGTCGGGGCTCTCGATCCCGTGGACGTTGCTCTCCGCCGCCCGGGTGCGCAGCAGCGGGATGCGCTCGCGGTGCGCGGCGAAGGCCTCGCGCGCCGCTTCGAGCTGCAACTCCCGTAGTTCCCGGGCGGGTTGGTCGAATGTGTCACCGGACCGGACGAGGGTCCGGATCTGCTCACGTGCGCTGGGCACGGCAACCGCCTCCATCAGTCATGACGTCGGGTTGTTCGCGAGATAGGAGGACTCGATGGCGTCGAGGTCTCCGCGCAGTTCCTTCGGAGTGCCGGTCATGACGACCCGGCCGCGGCGCAGGACGTAGACGCGGTCGGCGATGTCGAGCACCTTGCGTACGTGCTGTTCGACCAGCAGTGCGCCCAGGCCCTGGTCGGCCGCCTCGCGGACGGCGCGCAGGAGCCGGTCGACGACCAACGGGGCGAGGCCCAGGGAGAGTTCGTCGGCCAGCAGGAGCCGGGGGGTCCGGCACAGCGCGCGCGCCAGCGACAGCATCTGCTGTTCGCCGCCGGACAGCATGCCCGCGCCGGTCTTCAGGCGTTTCTCCAGTTCGGGGAAGAGGGCGACGGCCCGGTCGGGCGGCACGCGTCCGACCCGTAGGTTGTCGGTGGTGTCGAGGCGGGTGAAAACGGCCCGCTCACCGACGTAGGCGAGGCCCTCGCGGGCGCGGCGGTGCAGGGGCGCGTGGCCGGGGGTGCCCAGCCAGCGGACCTCGCCGCTCATCGGGGTCAGGTCGCCGGACAGCGCCCTGAGGGTGGTGGTCTTGCCCGCGCCGTTGGGGCCGAGCAGGGCGACGACCTCGCCCGGCCGGACCTCCAGGTCGAGGTCGCTCACGACGGGTCGGGTGCCGTATCCGGCGGACAGGGCGCGGGTCGCTATCAGGGGCACATCTGTGTCGTGCACGAGGTCTCTCCTCAACCGGAGTCGGCCGGGGGCGGCAGCGTCGGCCGTACCGAAGCGGACTCAGCCGCGCCGAAGCGGGCTCAGCCGTGCGACGCGGCCGTCAGCACCTTGCGGACGTCGACGAAGGTCGACCCGGCCTTGGCCCACTCGATCTTCCCGTCGCGGATGGTGAGTTCGGTGGCGGTCGTGTTGTGGATGCGGTCAAGTCCCTTGATCGGCAGGGCCGTCGACGCCTTCCAGTTCAGGGGCGGGGTCAGGCCTCCGGTGTCGATGCCGGAGGTGGTGTTCAGTTCCTTCACCAGCGCCTCGGCCGAGATCGTCGGCAGCTTCTTGGCGGCCTCGGTGAAGACCTTGAAGGCCACCCAGGTCGTGGCGTTGGCGCCGTTGGTGGTGTCGATGTCCTTGCCCTTGGCCGCCGTCACGAAGTCCTTCCAGACGGCGTCGGAGGTCGGCGGGTAGTAGCCGGTGATCGCGGCGCCCTCCAGCGGGCTGCCGCTGCCGCCGGTGCTCGCGGCCAGCTGCGGAGTGAGGTTGCCGACGACGCTGGCGAGCTTGGTCTTGTCGCCGGACTGGACGTACGACTTCACGAACAGGCCGGAGGCGGTGCCCATGATGACGCTCACGCAGTCGCTGCCCTTGGTCGCGGCGACCTGGGGGGCGAGGTCGGTGGCGGTGAGCGGCACCTTGAGGTCCTTGGGCGACGCTCCTCCGGCGGAGACCACGCCGAGGGTGAGGAACTGCGAGACCACGGCCGCGGCGGCCACGTCGTACCGGACGCCGGTGATCTTCTTGCAGCCCTGCTCGACCAGTTGGCGGCCGTGGGCGGCGAACACCACCGGGGTGCCGCCGTTGACCGGGAAGGACAGCGGGTTGGAGAACTCCGCGGCGGAGACGCCGGTGCCGCCGATGTAGGGGATGCCGGCCTTCTGGAGGATGGGCATGTAGCGGTCCCCGGCGAGGCTGTAGGAGCCGACGACCGCGGTCACCTTGTCGGCGACGGCCTGCTGGGCGCACTTCTCGGCCTCGTCGGGGTCGCCCTTCTCGTTGCAGAACTCGACCTTGAGGGGTCCGCCCTTGATCCCGCCGTTGGCGTTGATCCACTTCTCGTAGGCCGTGGCGGTGAGGTGGATCCCGGGCTGGGCGCTGCCCTGGGTGTTCTCCGGTGCCCAGACCATCACCTTCACCGGGGTGCCCTTCAGCGAGGAGGTCTCGGCCGAACTGCTTGCCGCCTCTCCCCCGCACCCTGCCAGGAGCAGGGCTCCGGTCGCCGTGAGACAGCCGGCCGCGACGCTTCTGCGTCGGCGTGAGTCGTTCATGGTCCCTCCGCGGGGCTCGCGCCCAAAGTGGGCGACGTCGAGATGCCGAACAGCATGGGGTGCATTTTTGGGTTAGTGAAGTACTCTCGGCACAATTATTTAAATGAATGCACTGTCTCGTCCCGTGTCTGGCCCGTGTCTGGGAGGTTCCTCGGATGGACGACGTCCTGCGCTTCGCGCTGCTCGGCCTGGGGCTCGGCGCCCTCTACGCGCTCACCGCGCACGGCATCGTGCTGGTCTACCGGGGCTCCGGCGTCCTGAACTTCGCGCACGGCGCGATCGGAATGGCCGGCGCCTACGTGCAGTGGGAACTCGCCACGAACCATGGCGTGCCGTACTGGCCCGCCACCGCGTGCGGCGTCCTCACCTCCGCCGTACTGGGCGTGCTCACCCACCTGTTGGTGATCCGTCCGCTGCGCAGGGCATCCACCCTGGCCCGACTGGTCGGCACCCTCGCGGTGTTCATCGTGCTCACCGCGATCGCCGTCAAACGCTACGGCGACAGCCTGCAGTTGGTGCCGGGCAAGCTGCCCACCCGGCTGCTGACGATCGCCGGAGCGACGGTCTCCGAGGACCGTGTGTGGCTGCTCGGCATCGCGATCGCCGTGACGGCCGTACTCCATCTCCTCTACAAGCGCACGCTGTTCGGCCTGGGCACCACCGCGGTCGCCGAGAACGAGGGCATCGCCGCCTCGCTCGGCTGGTCCCCGGACCTGATCGCCGCCGGCAACTGGGCGCTGGGCTCCGCGCTGGCGGGGCTCACCGCCATCCTGATCGTGCCGGTGATCGGTCTGTCGGTGACCGGGCTGACCACGCTGCTGCTGAGCGCGCTGGCCGCCGCCCTGGTCGGCAGGTTCTCGTCGTTCCCGATCACGCTGGCGGGCGGTCTGGTCATCGGGGTCGCACAGTCCGAACTGACGCGCTTCGGCTCGGGCGTCACCGGACTCGCCTCGTCGGTACCGTTCCTCTTCATCGCCCTGGTGCTGGTCGTGCGCGGCCGGGCACTGCCACTGCGCGGCACGTTCCTCGACCGCCTCCCGGCACTGGGCACCGGCAGGGTACGCCCCGTCCCGCTCGCGCTGGCCGTGGTGGTCGGCCTGGTGCTGGTCAGCCTGTCGACGCCGCTGTGGGCCGACGCGATCACCAGCACCCTGGTGCTCTCCCTCATCATCCTGTCGATCATCGTGGTCACCGGTTACGCGGGCCAGGTCTCCCTCGCGGCCTACGCCCTCGCCGGGACCGGCGCCTTCATCGCCGGGCACGCGGCGGCGGACTGGGGCTGGCCCTTCGAACTCGCCCTGCTGGCAGGCGTGTTGGGCACCGTACCGATCGGCCTGCTGTTCGCGCTGCCGGCCGTGCGCACGCGCGGGGTCAACCTCGCGATCATCACGCTCGGGCTCGGCACCACCCTGGAGGCGATGGTCTTCCAGAACACCGACCTCTCGACGACGCCCGGAAGCGACGGCATCGCGGTCGGCAACCAAACACTCTTCGGCATCAGCATCTCCGGCGTCGACCATCCGCAGCGCTACGCCGCCGTGGTGCTGGTCCTGTTCGTCGCCGCCACGCTCGTGGTCGCCAACGTCCGGCGCAGCCGCACCGGCCGCCGTCTCATCGCCGTACGGGCCAACGAGCGGGCCGCCGCCGCCCTCGGCATCGACGTCCGCGCGGCAAAGCTCTACGCCTTCGGCCTGTCCTCGGCCATCGCCGCGCTCGCCGGAGTACTGACCGGCTTCCGCTCGACATCGGTGGTGTTCTCCGACTTCGCGAGCTTCGACTCCGTCACCGCGCTCGGGCTCGCCGTCATCGGCGGGGTCGGCTTCCTCGTCGGCCCGCTCTTCGGCGCCACGTTCGCCGCGGGCACGGTCGGCGCCCGGTTCGGGGACCTGGTGCTCCCCGGGCTGAGCGAGTGGATGCCGCTGATCGGCGGGATCGTCCTGGTGCTGACCCTGGTGGGCAACCAGGACGGCATCGGCAAGGAAATCGGCAGGCAGGCAAGGGGACTTGAGCGAAAGCTGCGCCCACAGCGCGCTGCCGTCGTACCCGAGAAGAACACGGCTCCCCTGCCGGACGTACCGCGCGCCGCACCGCTCCCCCTGCACGTGCGGGACCTCACCGTCCGCTACGGCGGTGTCGTCGCCGTCGACGGACTCTCGCTGGACGTCGAACCGGGCCGGGTGGTGGGCCTCATCGGCCCCAACGGCGCCGGCAAGACATCCGCCATCGACGCCGTCACCGGCTTCACCCGGGCCGCGTCGGGCAGTGTCCGCCTCGGCGAGCGGGATGTGACCCGGGTGCCGGTGCACCGGCGGGCCGCAGCGGGGCTGAGCCGGTCCTTCCAGTCGCTGGAGCTGTTCGAGGACATGACGGTCCTGGACAACCTCTACGCCGCCTGCGAGCGACCGGGCCGGTGGGCCTGGCTCACCGACCTGATCCGTCCGGGCAGTCGCCCGTTGCCCGCCCAAGTACTCGTCGCCGTACGGGAGTTCGGGCTCCAGGACAGTCTGGACCGGCCGGTGGGCGATCTGTCGTACGGCGAGCGGCGGTTGCTGGCGATCGCGCGGGCGGTGGCCACCTCGCCGTCGGTGCTGCTGCTGGACGAACCGGCGGCGGGGCTGTCGGACGACGAGACACGGGAGTTGGCCCAGCTCGTGCGACGACTGGCCGAGGACTGGGGCATGGGGGTGCTGCTCGTCGAGCATGACGTCGACATGGTGATGAGCGTCTGCGACCAGGTCGTGGTCCTCGACTTCGGCCGCCGGATCTGCGTCGGCACCCCGGACGAGGTACGCCGCGCTCCGGCGGTCCGGGCGGCCTACCTGGGTGACCTGGAGCCGGAGACGACGGCCTGAGAGCGAACGGCAGGCCCGGGCCGAGGCGATGACTTCCGCCTCGGCCCGGGCCCGGCCTGCCCCCCCCCCGCCGGCCCGCCACGCCGGCCGGGCGCCGCGCCCGGGCCGCCGCCTCTCGGGCCCCGGGGGCGGGC
>NZ_JBHYWD010000023.1:88218-163302 GCF_042751305.1 Streptomyces hokutonensis | reverse complement strand
CCCCCATTCCTCCCGGCCGCTCGCTCGCGTCTCAGACGGGCTGGAGCGGAGCGAGTCAAGGGTGGAGCGCAGCGGAATCGGCGAAGCCGACGCGACCGCAGGGAGCGCCCTTTACTCGGTCCGTGGAAGCCCGACACTGGCAAAGAAGCGAGTGGCCCAACGGCGAGAACTCAGTCGCTGGCCCAGTACACCCCCCGCTAGCGTGCCGTACATGACCAGGAACGACAGCGAAAACGCCCAGGACCCAGACTCCGGTGCCAACCCCCGTTTCGCCGAAGCCATAAGGGAGTTGGGACTCGCGGAACTCCTCAACAGCATCCGGCGCTTCCCGGACGCGACCCGTACCGCCGCGGAGGCCGCCGCCGCGATCGGGTGCGAGTTGAGTGAGATCTGCAAGTCCCTGATCTTCGCAGCCGACGGGGTCCCGGTGCTGGTGCTGATGGACGGGGCCTCGCGGGTGGACGTGGAGCGGGTCCGGGAGGAGCTCGGCGTCGAGAAGGTCACGCGGGCCAAGGCGGATGTCGTACGGGAGACGACGGGGTATGCCATCGGAGGCGTGCCGCCCTTCGGGCACCGTACGAAGACTCGTGTGCTCGCCGATCGTTCGCTGCTCGCGCACGACGTCGTGTGGGCCGCCGCAGGCAATCCGCATGCGGTGTTTCCCATGGAGCCGAAGGAACTTGTCGCGTACGCCGGTGCCACCTTGGTGGACGTGCGCGAGCAGCCCTCGTGACACCACTGGTCGCCGCCGCCGTCCTGCTCGCCGCTGTCACCCACGCCTGCTGGAACGCCCTCGCGCACCAAATCACCGACAAGTTCGTCGGGTTCACGCTCATCACGGGTGGTGGGACGGTCATCGGGCTGGCGCTCGTGCCGTTCACGGCCTTTCCGGAGGCCGGCGCGTGGCCGTGTATCGGCGCCTCCGCGCTCATTCATCTCGCCTACACACTCCTGCTGATGAAGTCGTTCAGGTTGGGGGACTTCGGACAGGCGTATCCGATCGCGCGCGGCACCGCGCCCCTCGTGGTCACGGTCTTCGCCGCCGTCTTCGCGCACGAGGTGCCCGACGGGTGGGCGGCGGCGGGTATCGCGCTGTCGTGCACGGGGCTTACGGGTGTCGCGCTGTGGGGGATGCGCGGGCGGCGGCCCAACTGGGCGGCGATCGGGGCCGCGTTGGCGACGGGGCTGTCGATCGCGGCGTACACCGTCGTGGACGGGCTCGGCGTGCGGGCCTCGGGGTCGTCGCCTACCTGCGGCGTGGTCAACTCCTGGCGGAGCTACGGCCGTTCGCCGCCGTCGGCTTCGTCGGTGCCGCCCTGTCCGTGCCGGCGTACGGACTCGTCCTGTGGGCCCAGACCCGTGCGGACCTCGCCCCCATCGCCGCCCTGCGCGCGTCGTCGGTCAAGTCCGGCTCATGCGGTAATGACTTCGCTGTTCAGGGGGCTTGATGAGGCGATTCCGTACGCCCCGGTCTCGTCCTGCGCCGTGGGAGCGCGATAGAGACCTACCGTTTCGCCGGCGTCAGTCGGCGACGTCCTCACCCCAGCGTGAGCCATCGGATGCCCAGGCGGTTGACGTCCAATGCTTCTTCCTTGGTGATCTGCTCGCGCCCTGTCGCCTTGCGCAGGAAGCCCAGCTGACCCCAACCCAACTTCTCCAGCGCCGCCGTTCCGTCCGGGCCGAGCAGCAGCTCCTGCACCAGATCCGCGGCCTGGGGAGTCAGCCACGGCTCGCGTCCCAGGGCGTCGGCCAGGTCCAGGCCGTGCACGGCGACCTCGACCACGCGCGTCATCAGGAACTCCGACAGGAGCATGGGGTCGCCGTGCCAGGTGCGCACCACACGCCCCTCTGGTTCGGCCCGGCACAGTCGGTCCACCTGTCGCCAAGTGGCGTTGAAGTCGTCAACGAGTGCGGCACCGCTGAGCTGTTCGGCCGCATGATGTTGGGCCAGAGCGATTCGAGTCGCGTTGGTGTCCGGGGTGAAACGGTCGTCGGGCCGGTAGTACTCCGCTGCGGAAACCTCGGCACGGGTCGGTGCCGGCGCGGCCAGCATGCCCGGCAGCCAGGCAATCACCACCCGGACATGAGCCAGTAGGTCGCCCACTTTCCACGGTGCGCACCGTGTCGGCAGACACCATTCGGCCGCCGAGACACCGGTCAGCGCCTGCGTGAGCTGCGTCGCCTCCAGACGAAACGCGTCAACCACCCGTTCCTGATCCAAGTCGGGACCTGCTCAGTGACGCCGGAGGGAGAACAGGCGCGTCACCACAGCCAGCACCAGCCCGGCAGCGATGAGATACAGACCAAGACGTTCTTCGGGGACTGCCGGTGACCACACCCGCCAGTCTGACGACGTGTAGGCATCGGCTGCCAGGAAGGACCCGTAGGAAGAGGAGTGCAGAGAGGGGAGCGTGCCGGACTGGCTGCGTACCCACAGCAGCGCGCCTATGGCTGCGCAGGTCGCGGATATCGCATACAGGGCTGTGGCGTGACGCTGGGTCGGTCTGGTCACGGGTTCTCCCTCGACTTTGTCGTTGTGATGCGTGGATTCTCGCTGCTGGTAGCGGTCACGCCTGAACCGGGCCACTGTGCCAAGCACCCGTGCACACAGACCGACGTCTTGGTGATCTCCATACTTTCGGAACCTGGTGAACCCCTCGGTGACCAGACAGGATTAACAGGAACATCATGTGAATGCTGGGGGAACAGTGCTGCCACGTTCGATCGGGGCCTTCACGGTCGTAGTCGGCCTTCTCGGCGCGGGCCTGGCGCTGACTCCGTCCGCCGCCCGCGCGGATGGCGGCACGCTGTACGTGAACAACACCTCGACGTCGAACTGCTCCGACAGCGCAGCCGACGCGGGCTCACAAACCCAGCCCTACTGCTCGTTGCAGACCGCCGTCGACACCGCGCGGCCAGGTGACACGGTCATGGTGGTCAAGGGGACCTTCGGGCCTCTCGATGTGAAGACCTCGGGTACCGCCAGTGCTCCCCTCACCATCACCACCAGCTCGATCAAGGCACTCGCCCAGATCAGCGCGCCCCACTCGGACTCCGGCTCGGCGCTCACCTTCGACCACGTGCACGACGTGGCCGTGCACGGCTTCTTCATCGTGGCGAACGCTCCCGTCTCGGGCGTTGCGGTCGAGGGGTCCGACAACATCACGCTGGACGGGGATCATGTCCTAGGCGCCGATTCGCCTCCGCTGGTAGGCATCGACGGGCAGAGCAGCACGGTCACGCTGAGCCGGGACCAGCTGGATGCCGCACCGGGCGAGGACGGTGTGGACATCGCGTCGGGAGCCGGCGGGACCGTCATCACCGGCAACAAGTTCTCCTACGGGAAGAGCGCGCCCGTGAACGCGGCAGGTGCGCCCGGCACGGTCGTGGTCGGCAACACCTTCACCGACAACGGCGGTTGCAACACCGCGGTCTCGCTCACCGGTGCCTCCTCCGGTTCGACGGTCGAGAACAACGCCTTCTTCCTCGGAGCCCCGGGCGGCTGCGCGACCTACGGCACGAGTACGCCGGTGGTGGTGTCCTCCGGGTCGACCGGCGCGAGCACCTATGACTACAACGTCTTCGAGTCCGAATCCGGCGGCGCGCTCTACAGCTGGGGTGGTCAGACCTACGCGACCGCCACCGATCTCCAGGCTGCGACCGGCCAGGGCAAGCACGAGCTGTACGTCGCGGTGACCGCCGGCACGGCCGGCCTGAACGTCGCCCCGCTCATCGACTCCGCCGATGCCACCGCTCCGGACGAGCTCAGCACCGACTTCAACGGCAAGCCCCGCGTGGACGACCCGCTCGTGGCCGATACAGGCACCGGCGCCGGCTACTACGACCGCGGCGCGGTCGAGTACCAGGACCCCTACCAGGTGACGGCGGCAGTCTCCGTCACCAAGGGTCCGGCCCCGCTGTCCGAGACGGTCACGGCGAACGAGACCAACCCCTGGAAGACCGGGATCACCGGCTACACCTTCGACTTCGGGGACGGCAGCGCCCCGGTGGTGTCCACCACCCCCAGCGTCGCCCACGCCTACACCGCGATCGGCTCCTACACGGTCACGGTCACCGCCACCACGGCCGCCGGGACCTCCGTCGCCGGCAGCAAGAAGGCCTACGTCACCGTCGCCGCCGAAGCTCCGCTGGTACCCGTCCTGTCGCTCGGCCAGGCTTATCCGTACAGCAGCCTCACCGTCCAGGCGGACGCCTCCGGGACCACCGACGACTGGAGCATCGCCGACTACGGAGTCGACTACGGCGACGGCACCCCGGCCGCGGACCTCGGCACCAGCGGCTTCGGTGGCCACACCTACCCCAAGCCCGGCACCTACACCGCCACCCTGACCGTCAAGGACGCCGGCGGGAACACCGCCACGACCACCCGGCAGGTCACTGTCGGCAGCGCGTTCGTACCTTTCGGGCCGACCCGGATCCTGGACACCCGAAACGGCACCGGCGCCGCCAAGGCGAAGGTCGGCCCGGGTGCGGTGCTGCGGCTCAAGGTCGCGGGCGTCAACGGCATCCCCGCCTCCGGGGTGACCGCGGTCGCCCTCAACCTGACCGGTGTCAATGCCTCCGCCGGCACCGTGATCACGGCCTACCCCGACGGCACCACCCGACCGACCGCCTCCAACCTGAACCCGGTCCCCGGTCAGGTCACGCCGAACATGGTCACCGTGCCGGTCGCCCCCGACGGCTACGTCGACCTCTACAACAACGCGGGCAGCATCGACCTGGTGGGTGACGTCGAGGGCTACTACAGCACCACCGCCGTAGTCACCTTGGGCGGGACGGGTTTCGTCCAAGTGAGCGGCCCGACCCGGGTGCTGGACACCCGCACGGGGATCGGCACCCCCAAGGGCAAAGCCGGGCCAGGCGGGTTGGTCACGCTCACCCTGCCGACCGGTGGTGCCGGCAACGCCTCCGCCGTTCTGCTCAACGTCACCGAGACCAATGCCACCGCATCGAGCTGGGTCGCCGTGGAGCCGAGCTCCGGCGATGTCCCCACCACTTCCGTACTGGACTTCGCGGCCGGACAGACCAGCGCCAACCTGGTCGTCGCGCCGGTCAGCAACGGGCAGGTCCAGTTCTACAACCGCAAGGGCAGCGTCGATCTGATCGCCGATGTCGAAGGCTATGTCGTCTCCGACGCGACGACGTCCCCGGGCGCCCCGGGCTCGCCCTACTTCCCGATCTCGCCGACCAGGGTGCTGGACACCCGCAACGGCACCGGCGCGGCCCAGGGCACACTCGGCTCCAAGTCCAAGCTCAGCGTCAAGGTGGCGGGGCACGGCGGCGTCCCGGCCGGAGTGAAGGCGGTGCTGGTGAACCTGACCGGCGTCAAGCCCACCACGAGCACCTGGCTCTCGGCCTACGCCGACGGATCAGCCCTGCCCGGCAGCTCCACCCTGAACCTCGCCACCGGCGCCACCCGCGCCAACCTGGCCCTGGTCCCGGTCGGTTCCGACGGTTCGATCGACATCTACAACAGCAGCGGCACAGTGAACGTGGTCGCGGACATCGAGGGCTACTACTTCGGCTGATTGCCCACTCCGCGACCCTCATGTCCGTCGCCTCGCCGGGTGACGCGGGCCGGTTGACCGTTTCTTCACCGGGCTTGCCGACGACTTGACGATCCGTTCCATGGACGTTCAGACGGCTGCCCGTGTGTGTGATGTGTGGTGTCCCTAGGGTTCCTGAGGATTCGAAAGAAGGGGCTCATGGGGACACTCCACGCGGTCCGGGCCGGCGGGATCACCAAGTGCTTCGGCGAGGTCGTCGCGCTCGACGGTGTCGATCTGGATGTGACGCAGGGTCAGATCCACGGTCTGGTCGGGCCGAACGGGGCGGGCAAGACCACGTTGCTCGGTCTGCTGCTGGGGCTGGCCGTCGCCGACGGCGGGCGGCTGGAGATCCTCGGCCGGCAGGTGGGGCGGGCGTTCGCCGCCCCCGACGGTGTCGCCGGTTTCGTGGACGGTCCCGGTCTCTACCCTTCGCTCACCGCCCGGCAGAACCTCGCCGCGCTGGCCGCCCTTCGCGGCGGCGACGCGCGGACGGCGGGCATCGACGACGTGCTCGACCAGGTCGGGCTCACCGATGTCGCCGACGACAAGGCCCGCGGCTTCTCGCTCGGGATGCGTCAGCGGCTCGGGCTCGCCGCCGCACTGCTCACCAGGCCCCGGCTGCTCGTGCTCGACGAACCGTCCAACGGCCTTGATCCGGCGGGCAAGAGACATGTGCACGGGGTACTCAGCAGACTCGCCGCCGACGGGACCGGTGTGGTGCTCTCCAGCCACCGTATGGACGACCTGGAGGCCCTGTGCTCGGAGGTCACCATCCTCGCCACCGGACGGGTCGTGTTCTCGGGGCCGTTGAGCAAGCTGGCCGCCGAGAGCCGTGAACTCGACTACCGGTTGCGGACGTCCGACCCCGGGGCCGCGCGCCGGCTCGCCGCCGACACGGCCGGCGTCCGGATCGTCGACGACAGCGTCGTACGGCAGGACGCCGACGTGTTCGTCGTACGCGCGCTGACACCCGCCCTCGACGAACTGGTGGCCCAGGTCGTGCGGTCGGGCATCGCGGTGCGTGAACTCGCCCCCGTGGTATCGCCGTTGGAGGCCGCGTTCCTCGCCCTCACCGAGCAGCAGGAGGCGGGCCGATGACCACCGCAACCGCCGTCGTCGAACCCGTCGCCGCAGCGCGCCGCGTCTCCGTCGCGCGCGGCTACCGCTTCGAACTCGTCAAGCTCGTCTCGCAGTGGCGGATCCGGCTGCTGGTGCTCGCCTGCTGGATCGCGCCCGCGCTCTTCGTCGCGGGAGTGAGCCAGCAGGACACCCTCCCCTCCGACACTCTCTTCGGCCGCTGGATGCACGCCACGGGGTGGGCCGGGCCGTTGGTCATGCTGGGGTTCGCGGGCACGTGGGCGTTGCCGCTGCTCACATCCCTCGTCGCCGGTGACGTGTTCGCCGCCGAGGACCGGCTCGGCACCTGGCGGCATCTGCTGGTGGCGGTCCGTTCGCCCGCGCGGATCTTCGTGGCGAAGGCGCTGGCCAGCGTCACCGTCATCCTGGCGCTGGTGGCGGGGCTGGCCGTCTCCAGTACGGTCGGCGGGCTCCTGGCCGTCGGCAACCAGCCGCTGGTCGGCCTCGACGGCCACCTCCTCGGGCCGGGGGACGCGGCCGGCCGGGTCCTGCTCGCCTGGCTCTGCGCCCTCGCCCCGACCCTGGCCCTCGCCGCGATCGGACTCCTCGGATCGGTCGCGCTGGGCCGGTCCTCGATGGGGCTGCTGCTGCCGGTGCTGGTCGCGCTCGCGATGCAGGTCGCCCAGATGCTGCCGCTGCCCGTCGCCGTGCGCCTCGCGCTGCCCGGCTACGCCTTCATCTCCTGGAACGGCCTGTTCACCAGCCCGGCCCAGCTCACCCCGCTCCTGATCGCCGTCGCGGTCAGCCTGGCGTGGGCCGTACTGGCCACCGCGCTGGCCCATCTCCTGTTCGTACGGCGGGACTTCACCAATCCGGCCTACGACGGCTCCGGGCGCCGCGCGTTCACCTTCGGCGTGCTGCCGCTGGCCGCGCTGACCGCCGTCACCGTGGGGGCGGTCGCCGTGGCGACTCCGTCGACGGGCTCCGGGATCGAGCAGGAGAAGGTGCAGAAGTCCCTCGCGACGGTCTTCGCCCACCTCTACCGCCTGCAGACCGAGCAGCTGCACCGACCGGCCGTCACCGAGGCCCAGCTCCGGACCTCGGCGGCCTGCACCAAGAGCGACGGCCAGGCCGCCCAGGAGGGGGCGGGCAACGACTGGCGTTGCGTCGTGAGCTGGCATCTCCCCGGGGTCGCGGTCACGGGGACGGCGATCTACCAGCTCGACATCACCTCGGACGGGCGGTTCGTGGCGGACGGCGACGGTCCCAAGGAAGTCAACGGCTACTTCCTGGTGCGGACTTCGACCGGAGACGCCCCGAATCCGCTGTGGCAGTTCGACGGCAACGTCGAACTGCTCGAAACCCAGTGAAGGGAACAGTTCCGTGCAGGTAACCCGCCAGCGTCGGATCAACGAGAAGAACCAGGTCAACCTCTTCGGCAGACACGTCGGCCGCCGGGCACTGATGGTCACGACGGGTATCGCCGTCGCCCTCGGTGTCACGGGCACGGCGGTCGCCTCGACATACCAGTTCGGCACCCAGCAGGTCGGGCAGACCACCGCCAACGGCCAGGTCATCTCCAGCGACCAGTACATCAAGCCGTACGGCAGCCGTACCGTCATCAACGACGGCAAGATCATGTCGTCCACGGTCAGCCCGGACGGCACCCACTTCGCGGCCTCGATCGCCGACGGCGACGCCTCTCTGGTGGTCATGGACCTGACTACTGGTCAGATCAAGCAGAAGATCGGCACCAACGCGGCGGACGACCTGCGCATCAGCAGCGGCGCCGTCGGCCAGGAGGGCCCGACCTACTCGCCCGACGGCAAGCAGCTGTGGCTCGGACAGGCGAACGGCTACACCAAGTTCACCGTCAACGCCGACGGAACCCTCGCCGCCCCCACCGCCGTCCCGATCACGGCCGACGGCGCCAAGCAGGCCCTCGTGGGCGCGGCCGTCTTCTCCGCCGACGGCTCCACGGTCTACTCCGCGGTCAACGGCCAGAACAAGGTCGTCGCCATCGACGCGGCCACCGGAACCATCAAGCAGACCTGGGCAGTCGGCAACGCCCCGCGCGGAATCGCGCTCGTCGGCGGCAAGCTGTACGTCAGCAACGAGGGCGGGCGCCCGGCGAAGGCCGGCGACACCACCATCAACTCCTACGGCACCGACGTGCCGGCGAACCCCAACACCGGTGCCAGCACCACCGGAACGGTCAGCGTCATCGACACCGCCGACCCCTCCGCCGCCGTCGGCACCATCGCCGTAGGACTGCACCCGACCGCCGTGTACGCCAAGAAGGGCGCGGTGTTCGTCACCAACACCGCCGACAACAGCGTCTCGGTCATCGACACCCGCAAGGACAAGGTCGTCCAGACGATCGCCACCCAGCCGTGGCCCGAGGCGTCCGTGGGCTACGAGCCGAACGCGGTGACGCTCACCGACGACGGCCGTCTGCTGGTCACGCTCGGCCGCGCCAACGCGGTCGCCGTCTACCGCTACAGCTCCCCGCAGCAGCCCGCCCGCTACGTCGGCCTGCTTCCCACCGACTACTTCCCGTCGGGCATCACGGCCGACGGCAAGCAGATCGTCGTCGCCAACACCCGTGGCGTGGACGCGCTCCGCCCCGACGCGGCCGGCCACAACACGCACGACACGACGTCGAGCCTCACGCAGTTCACGCTGCCGAGCGACCTCGTCGTCAGGTCCCAGACGGCCAAGGTCTTCAAGCAGAACGGCTGGACGCCCGGCTCGGTCACCACGGCCAAGGGCAGGAGCTACACGAAGGCCGTCCCGGTCCCCGCCCGGCTCGGCGACCCCTCGACGATCAAGCACGTCTTCCTGCTCGTCAAGGAGAACCGCACCTACGACCAGGTCTTCGGCGACCTCCCGCAGGGCAACGGCAACGCCTCGCTCACCCAGTTCGGCGAGAACGTGACGCCCAACCAGCACGCGCTGGCGCAGCAGTTCGGGCTCTACGACAACTTCTACGACATCGGCACCAACTCCGCCGAGGGCCACAACTGGCTGATGCAGTCGGACAACCCGGAGTACACCGAGTCCTCGGCCGGCGAGTACACGCGCAGCTACGACACCGAGAACGACGTCCTCGGCCACCAGAAGACCGGGTTCATCTGGACCGGCGCGCAGGCGGCCGGCAAGTCCGTCAAGGACTTCGGCGAGTTCCAGTCGCTGGAGACCAAGCCGGCCGGCGCGACCTGGCAGAACCTGTACTGCGACAGCAAGAACATGGCCGCGACGGGAGCGGGGACCGCCTACCCCATCAAGACGGGCTCGGCGATCCCCTCCCTCAACAACGTGTCGGTGCAGGGGTTCCCGCTCTTCGACCTCGATGTCCCGGACATCTACAAAGAGCAGATCTGGCAGCAGGACTTCGACAAGAGCGGCCCGGCGAACCTGAACATGTTCTGGTTCTCCAACGACCACACCGGCGGCCCCGCGAATGCCGCCGCCGAGGTTGCGGACAACGACCTCGCGGTCGGCCGGATGGTCGACAAGATCACCCACAGCAAGTACTGGAAGGACTCGGCGATCTTCGTCGTCGAGGACGACTCCCAGGCCGGCCTCGACCACGTCGACGGCCACCGCGCCCCGGTCCAGGTCATCAGCCCCTACGCCAAGCACGGCACGGTCGACGACCACTACTACTCGCAGATCACCATGGTCCGTACCGTCGAGCAGATCCTCGGCATCCACCCGATGAACCAGCTCGACAGCGCGGCCACCCCGATGTACGGGGCGTTCACGAGCAAGGCCGACGACACCCCGTTCACCGCGGTCCCCAACCGCACGTCCCTCACCCTCGGCGTGAGCCCCCAGCCGTCCTGCGGCTCGGACACCCCGGCGGCCCAGGACACCCTGGCGGCACCCGCACCGACGTCCGTGTCGGTACCTCCGGCCGAGAAGACGCTCGCGGCCGAGTGGAAGACCTGGGCGTCCCACCAGCGCCTCACGGGCCCCAACGCGGTCCCCGACTACGCCAACCCCACCCAGATGAACCGCTACACCTGGTACCAGACCCACAACTGGACCAAGCCCTACCCCGGCGACAAGAAGCTCTACACGCCGGACGAGGTACCGGGCGCCTACCTCCCGTCGCCGGAGTCCGACGGCTGACCGGAGCCCCGGCCCGTCAACGGTCCCTGACCGGCGTCACCGCCGGTCAGGGGCGTACCGCCACCGCGTCCACCTCGAACAGCATCCCGGGCAGCGCGAGCGAGGCGACCCCGCTCAGCGTCTGGGCCGGCAGACGGTCGCCGAAGTGTGCGTGCAGGGCCTTGCCCAGGGTCTCCAGCCTGGTGAGGTCGTGGTCGACGACGAACGTGCCCAGCCGCACCACGTGCTCGAAGCCGAGGCCCACGCCCTCCAGGGCCGCGCGGAGCCGGGCGAAGGCCACCTCCACCTGAGCCGCGAAGTCGCCCGGAACCGGTGCGCCCGTCTCGTCGGACGCGTACTGGCCGCCGATGAAGACGAGTTCACCGGGTGCCGACACCGCGTGGCTGTAGCCGAACGGCGTCGGGTCGTGGAGCGTGGGCGGGTTGGTGATCGTGCGGGTGTCGGCGCTGTCGTTCTTGGGCGTCATGGACGGGAAACGTCTCGCATACTCCGACCATTCCGCGGGGAACTGCGCGACCGGCCACGACGGCGCAGCAGCCAACTGACTACCCGTCCTCAGGCAACGGACACCCCGAGCGACCCGACCCCGGACAGGTCATGGGCCCGAACGCTGTTACGATCCGTCGCCGCCCGCCCCAGCGCGTGATGCGGCCACAACCCCCCGGCCACCCGCCGCGACCGCTCCCCCCACTCACGAGCCTCGATCCCACCGGCCTTGTAGTGGTTGAGCGCATACCCCCCGGAGTGAACCCGCAGCAGCAGAAACCCACCGGGATAGTCCTTCGCGGCGGTGACCTCCTGCTGCACGACATGCGGCGCCCGCACCAGCGGCGTCCGCTTGTTCCGGTGGGTGTGCCCCGCGTGGTGCAGGAAAACCCCCGGCGCCGAGGCATACGCGTCGACGATCGCGCGCGCCTGCCGCCGATCGAGCTGCTGCCCCCGAGTCACCGGAAACACGGAGTCCCGTACGGTCAGCGGATGGTGGCCGAAGACGACGGTCGGCCGGTCCGGTTCGGCCCTCAACCGGCCCCGGAACCAGGACAACTGCTCCTCGCCGAGCCCACCCGCGTCACCCCCGTTGCCGGCCTTGGCGTACGTGTCGAGGCCGATGATCCGCAGCCCGCCGAGATCATGCGCGAAGTACCCGGGCCCGTCGCCGAAGCCCTCCCGGAACCCCTCGTGGAAGGTGTCGGCGGAACTCCCCGCACGGTCGTGGTTGCCGCGTACGACGAGGTAGTCCCGGCCGAGCGTGCCGAAGCCGTCCAGGATGCGTCTGGCCTCGGCCAGGTCCCGCGGCGATCCGCCCGCCGAGATGTCCCCGGCGGCGAGCAGGACGTCCGCACCGCGCCGCCTGGCCTCCTCGACCAGGGCCCGGGTCATGATCTCCGGATAGGCGGCGAGGCCCGCCGCCTGCGACACCCCGCGCAGCAGCGGGAAGCCCGCCATGCGGCCCGCGGTGGTCTCACCGAGGTGCAGGTCGTTGCAGAGGGCGATGGACAGCAGGTGCCTGCCGGGCGGGGGCTGGGGCGTGGTGAAGGAGTACGTGCCGGTCAGCGAGCCGAGCCCGTGCCGCGAGGTGCCGACGGCGTTCCCGCGCACGTGCTGCAACGGCGTCGGTACGGCGGTCACACCCCGGGAGCGGGCCCGGTAGTAGTACGTCTGCCCGGGCTCCAGGCCGGTCAGCTCCACCTGGTGGTGCGCGGTGGGCCGGTCCTCGGCCGCGACGCGGTTGAGCCGGGCCGGGTGGGTGCCGTAGGCGACCTCGCCCTCGGTGACCGCGGGGAGCGGGTGGCCGAAGCCGTCGTCGGTGCCGGGTATCCGGGTGTGCCAGGTGATGATGGCGCTGTCCTCGGTGAGGGTGACCAACTCCAGGTGGACGGCGGCCAGTTGGCGGAATCCGCCGCGTCCGGGACGGGCTTGGGCGGCACGCAGCAGCGCGGGGGCGAGGAGCGTGCCGGAGCGCAGGACGTCGTAGGGAGTGGGGAGCGCGGAGAGGGCCGCGAGGGGAGCCGAGAAACAGCAGCGCATACCCCATTGTTGCCCCGGTGCCGTGAACGCCGGCCGTGGTGCCGACGGCCGTAGCCGTACCAGTGCGCTACGACAGGGCGGTGCGCACTGCCCTGACCAGCGCCTGCGCCCGTGGATCAGCCGTCACACTCTTGCGGAACGAATTCGTCACATACCCGAGCGCGATGCCCGAATCGGGGTCCGCGAAGCCGAGCGCGCCGCCCCGGCCCGGGTGCCCGAAGGAGCCGGCGGAGAGGAGTGGGGACGCGCCGCCGTGCAGCATGTAGCCGAGGCCGAAACGGGTGTTGATCACGAGGACGCGGTCGGGGCCCGAGGAGCGTTCCGTGCGGGCCAGCTCGGCCGTCTCGGGGGTGAACAGCCGTACCCCGCCGTCGACTTCGCCGATCAGGGAGGCGTAGAAGCGGGCCAGGCCGTCCGCCGTCGCGATGCCGTTCGAGGCGGGGAGTACGGCGGCCCGGTATGCCGGGTCGTTCTCGTCCGGCATCGGCGTGATCGCCCCGAACGCGCGCCGGGTGAGGGAGTCGGGGTTCGCGTAGGCCTCGGAGACCGAGCGCTTGGGGCGTACACGGAGGACCCCCGCGTCCGCGGTCGGCGGCGCCTCCATCTGCGCCACCCGGCCCACCCGCCCCGCCTCACCGGACGGCAGCCCCACCCACAGATCCGCCCCGACCGGACGCGCGATCTCCTCCGCGATCCACTCACCGATCGACCGGCCCGTCACCCGGCGGACGAGCTCACCGGTCAGCCAGCTGTACGTCTGCGCGTGATACCCGTGGTCCGTGCCCGGCTCCCACACGGGCGCCTGCGCCGCCACGGCAGCAGCGCCCTGCACCGGATCGGCGGCCTGTACCGGGGTCAGCGGGTGGTCCAGCACCGGCACACCCGCGCGGTGCGCGAGCAGGTGCCACACGAGCGTGTGTTCCTTGCCGGCCGTCTTGTACTCCGGCCAGTACTCGCCGACCGGAGCGTCCAGGTCCAGTTCCCCGCGCTGTGCGAGCAGGAGCAGTACGGCCGCCGCCACGCCCTTCGTCGCCGAGCGGACGATCTGGGCCGTGTCCCGCTGCCAGGGCGCGGTGCCGTCGACGTCCTTGGTGCCGGCCCACAGGTCGACGACCGGGTGCCCGTCCCGGTACACGGTCACGGCCGCGCCCCGGTCCCCGCGCACCTCGAAGTTGGCGGCGAACGCCTCCCTGACCGGCTCGAAGCCCTGGGCCACCACGCCGTTCACGTCCACGTCCGCACTCCTGGTCCCGCCGATCCGCTGTCCTACCTCAACCAAGCAGGATCGTGACGTCGATGTTCCCGCGCGTCGCGTTCGAGTACGGGCACACCTCGTGGGCCGCGTCCACCAGCTTGGCCGCGATGCCCGGGTCGAGGACCGGGAGGGACACGCTCAGGGCGACGGCGAGGCCGTAGCCCTTCTGCTTGTTGGGGCCGATGCCGACCTTGGCGGCGACCGTGGAACCGGTCAGGTCGAAGCCGGCCCTACGGCCGACCAGGACCAGCGCGTTGTGGAAGCAGGAGCTGTAGCCGGCCGCGAAGAGCTGCTCGGGGTTGGTGCCGTTGCCGTCGCCGCCCATGGCCGGGGGCATCGCGACCTGGAGGGCGAGCTGGCCGTCCTGGCTGCTGACATAGCCGTCCCGGCCGCCGTGGGCGGTGGCCTCGGCGACGTACATGATCTTCGTCGGGCGGGTGTCGACGGCGGTGTCGTCGGCCATGGCGGGACCTCCCCCAGAACGGAAACACAGGACGGAAATACAAGAGTGGGCAACTACATCGTGCACAAGATACTGACCGGTAGGGCACCCACCGCCACCAGGGGGTAGCAACCGCGGGTAACCCGAGGTCAGCGGGCCCGTTCCGCCGCCGCCCCGGCGCGCTCCGCGAGCCGCCACAGCTCCGCGCGCAGCCGCACGACCTCCGGCATCTCCAGCTCCGTCGCCGCGAGCAGCGCGCCCGGCACCCGGGCCGCGCGTTCTCGCAGCGCGCTGCCGCGCTCCGTGCACGCGACCACCACCGAGCGCTCGTCGTGGGCGGACCGCTCGCGGTGGACGAGTCCGGCCGCCTCCAGGCGCTTCAGGAGCGGAGACAGCGTGCCGTAGTCGAGGCGCAGGGCGGTCGAGAGATCCTTGACCGTGCTCTCGCCGCGCTCCCACAGCACGAGGAGGACGAGGTACTGCGGGTAGGTCAGCTCCAGCTCCTCAAGGAGCGGGCGGTACGCGGCCGTCAGCGCGCGCTGGGCCGCGTACAGCGCGAAGCACAGCTGCTCGTCGAGGAGCAGCGACGTATGGTCCTCGTTCGTCACGCGCCCATTGTCACGGACCGCGGGTCGAACCCGAAGGGCAACTCCAGACGATGGGCCCGCATCAGCGCGTCGTCGGAGAGGAGTTCGCCGGTCGCGCCGTCCGCCGCGATCACGCCCTCGCTCAGGATCAGCGAACGCGGGCACAGCTCCAGGGCGTACGGCAGGTCGTGCGTGACCATGAGGACGGTCACGTCCAACGACCGCAGGATGTCGGCCAGTTCGCGACGGGAGGCGGGATCGAGGTTGGAGGAGGGCTCGTCGAGGACGAGGATCTCCGGTTCCATCGCGAGCACGGTTGCCACGGCCACCCTTCGCCGCTGCCCGAACGACAGGTGGTGCGGCGGACGGTCCGCGAAGTCCGTCATCCCCACCGACTCCAGTGCCGTACGCACCCGTTGCTCCAGCTCGGCTCCTTTCATCCCGGCCGCCGCCGGGCCGAACGCCACGTCCTCGCGGACCGTCGGCATGAAGAGCTGGTCGTCGGGGTCCTGGAAGACGATGCCGACCCGGCGCCGGATCTCCGCCATGTGCCGCTTGCCGACCGGGAGTCCGGCCACCGTCACCGTGCCGGCGCCGCCGGTGAGGATGCCGTTGAGGTGCAGGACGAGGGTGGTCTTGCCGGCGCCGTTCGGGCCGAGCAGGGCGACCCGTTCACCGCGCGCGACGGTGAAGTCGACGCCGAACAGGGCCTGATGGCCGTCGGGGTAGGCGAAGGCCAGCCCGGAGACATCCAGCGAAGGGGAGTCGGTCACAGCGTCCATCCCAACAGACATACGACAAGGGCGGCACAGGGCAGTGCGAGGGCGTACGACCACTGCGCCCGGGACGCGGTCACCTCGTCGATCACCGGCATGGAGCCCGCGTAACCCCGGCTCACCATGGCCAGATGGACCCGCTCCCCGCGTTCGTAGGAGCGGATGAACAGCGCGCCCGCCGACTTCGCGAGCACGCCCCAGTGGCGGATGCCCCGGGCCTCGAAACCCCGTGACTCGCGGGCGATCCGCATCCGGCGCATCTCGTCCGTGATGACATCGCCGTAGCGGATCATGAAGGACGCGATCTGCACGAGGAGCGGCGGGAGCTTCAACCGCTGTAGTCCCAGGAGGAGTTCGCGGAGTTCGGTGGTGGCGGCGAGGAGGACGGAGGCGGCGACGCCGAGCGTGCCCTTGGCGAGGACGTTCCAGGCGCCCCAGAGGCCGTTCACACTCAACTCGAGGCCCAGGACGGTCACTTGCTCGCCCTCCGCGACGAAGGGCATCAGCACCGCGAACGCGACGAAGGGCACCTCGATCAGCAGGCGGCGGAGGAGGAAGCCCGCGGGTACGCGCGCCGCGTGGGCGACCAGGCCCAGCAGCACGGCGTACGACCCGAACGCCCACATCGCCTCGCGCGGGGTCGACACCACGACCACCACGAACGCGAAGACAGCGGCCAGCTTGGTGTGCGGCGGCAGCGCGTGGACGGGGGAGTGGCCGTGCCGGTAGAGCCGGTGGGCGTGGCCCGCGCCCATCTCAGGCCGCCTGGGAGGAAGTGGTACGGCGCTTGCGGACCGCCCAGAAGACGCCCGTGCCCGCCACGACCGTCACGCCGACGCCGATCACGCCCGCCAGGCCGCCGGAGAGCCGGGCGTCCTCGACATCGCGGACGCCGTAGTCCGCAAGGGGGGAGTCTGCCGAGGCGTGCTCCTTCGCCGCGCGGTCGATGCCCTGGTCGGCGGCGACCTTCTCCAGGCCGTCGGGGTTGGAGGAGGCGTAGAAGCTGACGAAACCGGCGAGGAGGAGGGAGGCGGCGAGGCCGGTGAGCCACACCTTGCGGTGCGAAGTGCTGCGCGCGGGGGCCAACTGAGGGGCCGCGTCGACGAGTTCGCCGTTCACGCGGAGCTTCAGCCGCTGCTCCAGGCCGCGCGCGCCGTACACCAGATCCGGGCGTACGGCGATCACCGCGCCGACCGTCAGCGCGGTGATCGCGGCCTCGCCGATGCCGATAAGGACGTGCACGCCGATCATCGCGGTGGCGACCTTGCCGAGGGAGACGTCGGTGGTGCCGCCGAGGCCGTAGAGGAGGGTGAAGACCAGGGCGGCGGCGGGGACGGAGAGCAGGGCGGCGGTGAAGGACGCGGCCGTGATCGAGCGGCGGGTGCGGGGCAACATTTTCACCAGGCCGCGGAAGGCGGCGTAGGCGACGATCGTGGTCGTGATCGCCATGTCGGTGATGTTCACGCCGAGTGCGGTCAGGCCGCCGTCCGCGAAGAGGATGCCCTGCATGAGCAGGACGACCGAGACGCAGAGGACGCCGGTGTACGGGCCGACGAGGATCGCGGCCAGCGCGCCGCCCAGGAGGTGGCCGCTGGTGCCGGCCGCGACGGGGAAGTTGAGCATCTGGACGGCGAAGATGAAGGCGGCGACCAGGCCGGCCAGCGGTGCGGTGCGTTCGTCGAGTTCGCGGCGCGCACCGCGCAGGCTCACGGCGATGGCGCCGGCCGCGACCAATCCGGTCGCGGCGGACACGGGGGCGTCTATGAATCCGTCAGGGACATGCACGGGATGATTTTAGATGGTTGTTGCGAGTTCTTTGCAAGAGCGAGAGAGTCCCCGGCCGCTGTGTGAGATCTGTCGCCCCGAGGGGCGCTCCCGGGAAAATATGCGACATTGGGGTAGTGGAAGCGGATGCACAGCTTTCACACAGGTCACTCAGCGTAAGGGGCCGCCCGATGTCCGTAGTCGAACAGTACGCGCGAGCCCATATCGTCACCGACGAGGACGTGGACCGGCTGGACCCCGCCGCCGTGCCCGTCGTCCTGCGGTACGACCCCGAATCCGATCCGCGAACCGTCCGTATCGACCTGCCCGGACCGCATGCGTGGACCTTCGACCGCGAGCTGCTGGAAGAGGGGCTGCGCGCCCCCGCCGGCAGCGGCGAGGTGCGCGTGTGGCCGTGCGGGCGGGTGCAGGCCGTGGTCGAGTTCCACTCCGAACAGGGCGTCTCCGTCGTCCAGTTCGAGACGAAGACGATCATGCGGTTCCTGCGGCGGACCTATACGGCCGCCGCACCCGTCGGCACCTGAGCCTCAGCCGCCGAGGCTGCTGCCCAGCTTCAGCAGGGCCGCCACGATCGGACCCGCCGTGTCGCCGCCGTGGCCGCCCGCCTGGACCACGCCGGCGGCCACGAGGTCGCCCTTGTACGCGGTGAACCAGCCGTTGGGCTTCTTCTGGCCGTCGACCTCCGCCGAGCCGGTCTTCGCGCCGTAGTCGGAGCCGAGCCCGGCCATCGCCTTCGCCGCCGTGCCGTAGTCCGCCGTGTACTTCATGACCTCCTTCAGCTCCGACTGCGTCGTCGACGACATCGTGCGCGAGGCCTTCGCGATCGTGCGGTTGTCGACCGTCGGGGAGACCAGGTACGGCTGGTGGAAGGTGCCCGTGTCGACGGTGGCCGAGACCGACGCCATGTTCAGCGGGTTCATGCGGACCCCGCCCTGGCCGATCAGCGAGGCGCCCATCTGCGCGCCGCTCTGCACCGGGATCGCGCCGTCGAAGGTGGGGACGCCGATGGCCCAGTTGTTCATGCCGAGGCCGTAGACCTGCTGGGCCTCCGTCGTCAGGTCGCTGTTGGACAGCTTGGGCGCGAAGTTGATGAAGGCGTTGTTGCAGGAGGCCCCGAAGGCCAGCTTGAACGTGCCCTTCTTGATCTCCGAGTCGTCGTCGTTGTGGAAGGTCCAGCCCGCCAGCTTGTACGTCTTGGGGCAGGGGTGGGACGCGTCCGGGGTGACGAGGTTCTTCTCGAAGAGCATCGTCGACGTCACGATCTTCATCGTGGAGCCGGGGGCCAGCGAGCCCTGGAAGGCCACGTTGAAGCCGTGCGAGGCGTTCGCGACGGCCAGGATCTCGCCGGTCGACGCGCGCATCATCACGACCGAGGAGTTCTTCTGCTTGCTCACCTGGGTCTCGGCCGCCGCCTGGAGGGTCGGACTGAGCGTCGTCTTCACCTTGCCCGGCGTGCCCTTGCTCAGCTCGACGAGCGTCTTGTCGGACTCCTTGGACGTCTTGCCGCGGACCACCCGCAGCTCGATGCCCGCCTTGCCGCCCGCCTTCTTGCCGAACTTCTCCCGCAGCCCGTCCAGCACCGGCCCCAGCGACGGGTACTTGGCCGTCGTCAGCTCGCCGCCGTCCCGGTCGTAGGCCTTGATCGGCGGAGTGCCGGACTCGCCCGTCACCAGGGTGTCGCCGTCCGCGAGATCCGGGTGGACGACGGAGGCGTGCCACTGCACGTACGGCTTGCCGTCCTTCGCGCTGCGCACGACCGTAAGTGAAGTGGCGTACGTCATCGGCTTGGTGAGGCCCTTGTACGACACCGTGCACTTCACGGTGAAGGGGACCTTGGCGCCGGTGGGGGTGCCCTCGGTGACGGTGACGCCCGTCATGTGGGCGTTCTTGGTGTAGCCGGTGAGCAGCGCGGCGGCGGCCGTCGACCTGTCGGTCGCGGCGGCGGCCTGGGTGACCTTGCCCTGCTGCCAGTCGGCCAGGTACCGCTTCGCGGTCGTCTGGACCTCGGCCGCCGTCAACGGGCCCTTCTTGACGGCCTTGTGGTCGGCGCTCTGGGTGCGCGCCTCGGCGGACGCCCCGCCGTCGTACAGCGCGTAGGCGCCGACGCCCGCGCCGACGACGGCCACGGCGATCATCCCGCCGACCATGGCGGGTCTCGCCTTCCGCCGCTCGGCGGCGACCTTCTTCTTGCCCCTCGTGCCCACAGTTCCCGATCCTCCGCGAATCCCCTTGGGCCCCCGTCGCCCTCAGCCCTCACACACCCCAACGACCACGCCCACCCTAGAGTCCCGTCCTGTGCGGGTGAGTTCACTTTCCACGCGGAGTGAGTTCAGCCACTCGCCGCCAGTACCGCCCGGACGATCGGTCCTGCGGCGTCGATGCCGTGGCCGCCGTCCTGCGTCATGGCCGCCGCGGCGACATCGCCCCGGTAGCCGGTGAACCAGCTGTTGGACTTCGACTGCCCGTCCACCTCGGCGGAACCCGTCTTGGCGCCGATGTTCGGGCCGAGCCCGGCCATGATGCCGGCGGCGGTGCCACTGGTCGCGGTGCGGTACATCATCGCCCGCAGCTGCGCCGACGTACTCGCCGACAGGCCCTGCGCGGTGGCCAGTTGGCGGTCGTCGAGACTCTGCGCGACGAGCACCGGCTGCCGGAACGTGCCCGTCTTCGCGGTCGCCGTCACCGACGCCATGTTCAGCGGGCTCATCTGCACCTGGCCCTGGCCGATCAGGTTCGCCGCGGTGTCCGGGCCGCCGGACGCGGGCACCGAGCCGTCGAAGGACGGGATTCCGGTCTTCCAGTTGTCCCGGCCGAGCCCGAAGCGGTCCTGAGCCTCCTTGGTCAGGGAGTCGACCTTGACCGAGTCGGCGAACTTCACGAACGCCGTGTTGCAGGACCGGGCGAAACTGTCGGCGAGCGTCGCGCCCTCGTCCGGCTTGAGACCGGTGAGGTTGTGGAAGGTCTGGCTCTCCGACACCGCGGACGGCGGACAGGGCGCGGGCCCGTTCATCGTCGTCAGCCCGGTGTCGATGAGCGTGGCGGCACTGATGATCTTCATGGTCGACCCGGGCGCCAACTGCCCAAGGAACGCGGCGTTGAAGCCGTCGTCGCGGTGGTTGGCGATCGCCAGCACCTGCCCGGTGCTCGGCTGGAGCGCCACGACCGACGACTCCGAGTACTTCGTCACGGCCTTCTCGGCGGCGGCCTGCGCGCTCGCGCTGAGCGTCGTGCGCACCTTGCCGGCCTTGCCCTTCTCCAGGGTCAGCACCGTGGTGTCGGCCGAGCCCTCGGCCTGGTGCTTGATCGCCAGCTCGATCCCCGGCGAACCGCCCGCCTTGTCACCGTACTTGGAGCGCAGCTCGTCGAGGATCGGCCCGAGCGACGGATACTTCTCCTTGGTCAGCACGGTCCCGTTCCGGTCCACGGCCTCGATCGCCGGGCTCGCGGACTCCCCGGTGACGAAGGTGTCGCCGGTCTTCAACTCCGGGTGGATGACGGCCGGTTGCCAGTCGACGAGGGCCCGCCCGGTGGTCTTGCCCCGCACGACGGTCAGTCGGCTGCTGTACGTCAGCGGCTTGGACTTCCCGTCGTACGACACCGTCGCCTTCACCGTGAACGGCACGGTGGCCCCGGTCGCCGAACCGGGGGTGATCTTCACCCCGGTGATGTGCCCGGCCCCGCTGTAGGACTCCAGCACGGTGTCGGCCGCCGCGTCGTTGTTCGTGTACGACGCCGCCGTCACCGCCTGCCCCTTCTCCCAGGCCGCGAAGAACTTCGCCGTCGTGTCCTTGACCTCCGACGCGCTCGGCGGCCCGCTCTTCACGGGCGCGGGCCCGCCGGAACCGCCCACACCCGAACTCCCGCCCAACGCAGACACGAGGTTGTACGCCCCGTACCCCGCCCCTCCCACCATCACGGCGAACACACTGCCGATGACGGTGGCTTTTACCCCCTTGCGCATGGGTCGTTCCCCTCCCCGTTATCAGTCCCTCGACTGTATGGGGCGTGGGGGAAAGCTGTGAGGGGTGTTGCCTTTTGTTGTCCTAACGGAGACCGGCGACGAAGGGGGACCAGACGGAGGCGGGGAGGAGCAGTACGGGGCCGTTCGGGACCTTGGAGTCCCGGACGGGGACGATGCCGGTGACTCCGTCGGCGACCTCGACGCAGTCGCCGCCGGTGCCGTTGCTGTAGGTGCTCTTACGCCAGCGGGCGGCGCCGGGGAAGGCTTCGGCGACTTCCAAGCATTCGCCGCCGGTGCCGTTGCTGTAGCTGCTCTTACGCCAGAGGGCGGCGCTCAAGTCGGTCTTCGTGCTTGCCATTTCGATAGTCCTCTGCCGCTGCCTGGATCATGGCCAGGGACGCCTCGGGTGACAGTGCGGCGGCCCTGAGCAGATCGTACGACTCGCGGTAGTCCTTCACGAGCGCCGGATAGTCGATGAGTTGGCCGCTGTGCAGGCTCTCGACGTACACCACCGGTGGGGCGTCGGCGAAGGTCATGGTCCTGGTCATGCCCATCATGAACGGGTGGGTCGAGGAGGTTTCCGGGACGATCTGCAGAATGGAGCGAGTGGTCGTGATGACGTGCGCGACGTGCTCCAGCAACTCGGTCATTCCGTCATCGGCGAGTACTCGGCGGCGGAGCACGGACTCGTCGAGAATCGCCCAGAACGCAGGAGGGTCGTCGGCCTCGAAGAGGCTGGCTCGTCCCATCCGGGCGGACACCTTCTTCTCCACCTCGGCGTCCCTGGCCCGAGGCATGGCGGCTCGTACGATCGCGCGGGCATAAGCCGATGTCTGGAGCAGGCCAGGCAGCAGCATCGGTGCCCAGTCCTCGATAGTGCACGCGTGCTGCTCCATCTCCGCCACATCGGCGAAGTACTCCGCGTGCCCCGACTGCTTCGCCTTCCGCGCGTCTTCACAGCGGCGCTCGAAAAACCCGTCCGTCCCGAGGACCTTGTCCACATGCCGGGCCAGATCCAGCGGCATCCGCCGCTCCCCGTGCTCGATCTGGCTCAGGAACGGCACCCCCCGATAACTCCCCTCCGCCAACTGCTCCAGGGTCAGCCCCGCGAGTTCCCTCTTGAAGCGCAACTCCGCGCCGTAGAAGGACGGGACGTTCGCCGACGCGTCGGTGTCCTTGCGAGGGGGCACAACTCACCACCGCCATTTGCTCGTTGACAGGCGTAACTCGAACTCCTTTCACGGTAGGGCCTGTCACGTCACTGTGTGAGTGATTCGTCACAGAGAGCACAGGAAGGCGCACGTCGAGATGCCCCCACACCCCACCCCCGGCCATGCCACTCCCGCCGACCCCTACGACACGGTCCTCTGCGTGGAGGAACTCCGCGACGCCCTCGCCGCGCACGGCATCACACTCCCGTCACTCCGCGCGGACCTGCCCAGCTTCGCGGGGACCTCCGGAGGCTCCAAGGGGCTGGTCGCGCTGGGCAACTGCAACCTCGACACGGCCCGCCGGCTGGCCGCCGTACTCCGAGAGGCGGCGGGACGGTGAACGCGACGCACTTCGAGGCCGCCCTGTTCGCCGTACCGAAGGCGGTCCCCGAACTACGGCACGCGGTGCGCGGTTACCTCGGCGGCGACGGCCCGCACCCCGAAGTGGAGCTGTGCGTCAGCGAGTTGGTGAGCAACGTCATCCGGCACGTGGGGGAGGGCACGCCGGTACGGGTGCGGGTCGCCCGGGTCGGCCCGGACGACGACCGGATCCGCGTCGAGGTCACCGACCCCGACCCGCGCGCCCTGCCCGTCCTGCTGGACGCCACCACCGACACCGGCCTCGGCGCGGAGTCGGGGCGCGGGTTGATGCTGCTGGACGCGGTGGCGGTGCGGTGGGGGGTGGAGCAGGGGGTGTCCGGGAAGGTGGTGTGGTGCGAGGTGCGGGGGTGAGGGTCCTGGGTTCGGTACACCCAGGTGTCCAGCCACACGCTTCCCCTCCGACTTACAGGGCAAGCCAGTTCGGCCGGCTGCGCCTTCGGGTTCTTGAAGGGCCGGTTGGCGCCCCGACTCGTGCCGCCGGTTCAGCTGCGGGTGTGGGACGGCCCGGAGGGTTTCGGCCTCACGAGGGGCTGCCGGGGCGGACCGTGAGGTAGGTCCAGTTGCTCCACACGCTGCCGGTCTGTGCGCCCTTGGCCGGCGGTGTGTAGTGGCCGCGGATGCGATAGCGGTCGTTGCTCGCGAAGAGCTTCAGAGCCCGGCCATAGCCGTACCACCCGTCGCCGTACAAGGGCACGCAACTCTCTGAGGTGGCCTGGTGCCAGGCCCCCGAGTAGTAGTGCTCGAGGTACACCGTCGTGCAGCCGCCGGACTGGCGGGGAGTGACCTGGAGGTCGAGGCCCATGTTGACTTCGGACTTGTAGAAGACCTGATAGGTGGTGGATCCGACGCGGGTGGTGGCAAGCGGGTACTGCATCGCCGTCCGGACCGTCGGCGTGAGGGTCGCACTGGTGGTCACCGTGCGCGGCGCGTAGCGGTAGTCACCCGCGAAGGCCGCGCTGAAGACGGTGTTGCGGGTGACCTTGTAGTACGCGACGAGGTTCCCGTGCGCGTCGACCTTGCCGCTCTTGAGCTGCGCCCGCGGCTTGCCCGCGGGCTGGTCGTACAGCGTCACGAGACGGGAGTTGTACGTGGTCCCCAGATGCGCGGTGACCTTGACGGTCGCGCCGGAGTGGTACGACTTCGCGTCGGTCGTCACACTCAGACCCGGAGCGGCTCGGGATACCTGCACCTTCGCCGACGCCGTGACCGGGAGGTAGGACGTGCCACCGTCGTAGGTGAAGGCGTACGTGTTCGCGCCGCCGACCTGCGGGGTGTCGTGGAAGGCGAAGCTGCCGTCGGCGGCGACGGGCACGGTGCCCACCGAGTAACCGGAGAGGTGCGCCGGGTCGGTTTTGACGACGTGGACCGCGCCGGTCGTCACATGCGCATGCGGCCAGGTGAGTCGCCCGGTGACGGTCATCGGCGCGGCACGGTCGTCGGCCGAGGGAGCTGTCAGCGTCATGGTGGGCGCGTACTTCGCGACGGGTATGTCGAAGGTCTGGCCGGCCGGGGCGTAGTGGCCGCTTCCGGAGTAGTCGACGCGGAAGCTCAGTGCGCCGGTGAGGGGAGCGGTGCCGGAGACGTAGTAGGAGCCGAAGAAGTCGATCGGCACGCGTGCCGGAGTGGTTGTCGGGTCCGAGATGAGCACGCCGTCCGGATCGGCGTCGTCGTAGCGCGTGATCCGTACGGTGCCCGGAATCATGGATTCCCCGGCACTGAGGGCAAGGGGCGAATCGAAGCCCGCCCGGAACGAATAGGCCTCGCCCGGGGCCAGTGGAGTGGTGGTCGAGCTTCCGTGGAGACGGACCCACGCGGTTTCCGGGGTACGAGTGATGTGGAGCGTCGGCGATCCCCCGGTAGCGTCCACGGCCACGCCGTAGACCCGGCTCTCGTCCGATGCCCAGGCAAGGCCGTGTGCGGCCAGGCGCAGCGGAGAGTCGTAGCCGTACTCGGTGTAGTCGCCCTCGCCCGTTTCCGGAAACGTGGACAGGCTTCGGTCGCCGCTGGCCATGGTCCCGTCCGGAGCCACAGCGACGGTGGCGTACATCCCGTCGGCGAACCCCCCATCCGCTACGAGATCAGAGGTTCGGAACCGTTGGGTGCTCGCGTTCAGGTCCTGCTCGGACGAGACCGCCAGATGCCGGCCGTCCGCGGTGACCGCAAGGTCGCTGAGATCGCGGAAGGGCAGCGCCTTCGCGGCTTTCCGGGTCAGCGCACCGCCCTCGGCCTGGTATGTGACGAAGGCGGAGGTGTCGCCCGTCTGTACGGCGGCCGCGAGTACGCCGGAGGGCGTCGGGGTCGTCGCCAGCATCGGCTGTGCTGCCCAACTGCCGGAATCCTGCCGCAAAGTGACCGTACCGGCCCCGTCGACGGATCCGATGCCGCCGGCGCCTGCCGTGCCGTACCCGAACCAGAGAGTGCCCCCGGCGACGGCCAGCGAGTCCGGATGGGTGCCCGCGCCCGTGCCGTAACGAGCCGACTCGGTCCGGTTCTCCGTGCTGATCGCCGCGATCGCGTCCTGGTCCGGGAGAGCCACGTACAGCGCGGATCCGTCGTCGGAGAGGGCGAGACCGGTGGCACCCGGCTCACCACTGATCATCGTCGGGTTGCCGCCGTCGAGGTCGGTGACGAGAAGGCCGTCGGTGCCGGCGCCGCCGCTGATGTACAGGTGTCCGTGCCTGGCGTCGACGACCATGTGCGCGAAGTGCGCGATCGGCAGCGGTATGTCCGACGCCGCGTACGAGTCGACCGCGCCGGGACCGATGACAGTCGTCAGTCCCAGGAGCAGCGCTGTGATGGTTGGCGGCGAGAATCGCGCCAGCTTCATGAAAGGCCCCCCACATAACCTTCACGATCAAGGAGCGCAACCTAGCACGGGGATGGCCGGGCCCTGACAACAGGTGGGCTTTGTCGGCCTACCGGTCATGGCCGCGATGCACGGTTGCGCCGCCCTCGCGGTAGCCGGCGGGATTCCCACCTGTGCAGAAGGCTCGGACGTTCAACGACGATGGCGCGGCAGACTGCCGCGCCATCGTCGTGCAACTGCCCAGCTAGACCCAGGTGTCCAGCCACATCCGCGACCGCCACTGATCAATAGGAATCGACGTCCCCGTGTACAGCGGCCAGAAGTAGATGAAGTTCCAAGTGATCAGCAGGACCAGTACCCCCGCGCCCACCGCGCCCGTGACGCGGCGGGTGTCGCTGGAGCCAGGTGGGCCGATGATCGCGCCGATCAGCATCGCGACCGCGAGACAGAGGAACGGGAGGAAGACGATCGAGTAGAAGAAGAAGATCGTGCGGTCCTGGTAGAGGAACCAGGGGAGGTAGCCGGCCGCGACGCCGCAGGCGATCGCGCCCGCGCGCCAGTCGCGGCGGAAGGCCCAGCGCCACAGGACGTAGAGGATCGCGAAGCAGGCGGCCCACCACAGCAGCGGCGTGCCGATGGCGAGGACCTCGCGGGCGCACTTGTCGCCCGCGTTCACCGGGCAGCCGTCGGCGCCGGGGGAGGGGGACTCGTAGAAGTAGGAGACGGGGCGGCCGTCGACCAGCCAGCTCCAGGGGTTGGACATGTACGTGTGCGGCGAGTGCAGGCCGACGTTGAACTCGTAGACCTCGTGCTCGTAGTGCCACAGGCTGCGCAGCCAGTCGGGCAGGACGTGGCTCCAGGTGCCGCCCTTGCCGTCGGTCGCGGCCCAGTTGCGGAAGTAGCCGCCGGTGCCGTTGGCGGGGGAGAGGATCCAGCCGATCCAGGAGGTGAGGTAGACGGCGAGGGCGACCGGGATGGTGGCCAGGAAGCCCAGGCCGAGGTCGTGCTTGAGGACCGCCACGTACGCGTTGCGGGCGCCCGCGACCTTGCGGGAGCCGACGTCCCACATCAGCATCATCACGAAGAACGCGGCCGTGATGTAGAGGCCGTTCCACTTGGTGCCGATGGCGAGGCCGAGCAGCAGGCCCGCCGTCCAGCGCCAGGGGCGCCGGCCGAAGGAGAGGGTGTCGCCGGTGTGCGCGTCGGGGCGGACCCGGCCGTAGGCGTCGGCGGGCAGCGCCGCCGCGAGTTTCTCCCGGGCCCTGTCGCGGTCGATCAGCAGACAGCCGAACGCGGCCACCACGAAGAACATCAGCACGCCGTCGAGCAGCGAGGTACGGGCCATCACGAAGGCCAGGCCGTCCAGCGACATCAGGACGCCGGCGACACAGCCCAGGAACGTGGAGCGGAAGAGCCGGCGGCCGATGCGGCACAGCATCAGCACGGTCAGCGTGCCGAGCAGCGCCGTCATGAAGCGCCAGCCGAACGGGTTGAAGCCGAAGATCAGCTCGCCGATGCCGATGACGTACTTGCCGACCGGCGGGTGCACGACGTAGGCCGCGTCCGTCGGGATGGTGACGTGTCCGCCGGTCTTGAGGATGAGGTCGTTGGCGTTCTTGTCCCAGTTGACCTCGAAGCCGCGGTGGACCAGCGCCCAGGCGTCCTTGGCGTAGTACGTCTCGTCGAATATCACCGCCTTCGGACTGCCCAGGTGGTAGAAGCGCATCACGCCGGCCATCAGCGTGACCAGCAGCGGGCCGCCCCAGCCCGACCAGCGGGTGAGGCGGTCGACGAGCCCCGGCGAGAAGCCGAGCGCCGCCCACAGCCGGGGGCTGGGCTCCGCGTACGGCGGCGTCAGCCGGTCCCGTACGTCGCTTCTGGGCCCCGCCGTGTAGCCGAAACGGCGCAGCCGCTGCTGCCACGACGGCCGCTGCTCTTGTGGGGCCTGGCCCTGCCGGGTGTCCGTGGAGGACGCGGTACTGGTCACCGCGCCATCGTAGGGAACAGCGCTGTGTGAGTCCCGTGCATGGGCGGTCTCGGTCCGGATGCGTCCGGATCTGTCGGCCCTGCGAGGATGGGGACGTGACTGGAACCCTTGTTTTGGCGGGCACCCCCATCGGCGACATTCAGGACGCCCCTCCCCGGCTCGCGGCGGAGCTGGCCGGGGCCGACGTGGTCGCCGCCGAGGACACCCGGCGGCTGCGCCGGCTGACCCAGGCGCTCGGGGTGCAGCCGAAGGGGCGGGTCGTGTCGTACTTCGAGGGCAACGAGTCGGCGCGCACCCCGGAGCTGGTCGAGGCCCTGGTGGGCGGGGCGCGGGTGCTGCTGGTGACCGACGCGGGGATGCCGTCCGTGTCCGACCCGGGGTACCGGCTGGTCGCCGCCGCCGTGGAGAAGGACATCAAGGTGACCGCCGTACCGGGACCGTCCGCCGTGCTCACCGCGCTCGCGCTGTCGGGGCTGCCAGTGGACCGGTTCTGCTTCGAGGGGTTCCTGCCGCGGAAGGCGGGCGAGCGGCTGTCGAGGCTGCGGGAGGTGGCCGGTGAGCGGCGCACCCTCGTCTACTTCGAGGCGCCGCACCGGCTCGACGACACCCTCGCCGCGATGGCCGAGGCGTTCGGCGCCGAGCGGCGGGCCGCCGTCTGCCGGGAGCTGACGAAGACGTACGAGGAGATCAAGCGCGGCCCGGTCGGCGAGCTGGCCGCGTGGGCGGCGGAGGGTGTGCGCGGCGAGATCACGGTCGTGGTGGAGGGGGCGCCGGAGCAGGCCGAGGAGCTCGGCGCGGAGGAGCTGGTGCGGCGGGTGCGGGTGCGCGAGGAGGCGGGGGAGCGGCGCAAGGAGGCGATCGCCGCGGTCGCGGTCGAAGCGGGCGTTCCCAAGCGCGAGGTGTTCGATGCGGTGGTGGCCGCCAAGACCGCGCAAAAGCCTCTCTGAAGCCTCCGCGGAAGCCTCTCTGAAGCCTGCCCGAAATCCCCGCCGACCCCGCCCGGAAATCCCCCCTGAGCTGGGGCGGAATCCCCTCTGAGCAGGGCGCTCCTCCCATGAGCGTGCGCCCCATGGCGGGGCAAAGCGCGGTCGCCGAATGCAAAGTCCCGACCGGGTCGGAAGGGCGATTCGACAAGGAAAGTCCAAATCGCCTCCAACAGTCGACAGGACTGGTGCGTCAGTCCTGCCCGAGGCGTCCACTGGAGTGAGGGACGTACCCGTCCCTCGCCTCCATCGGGATTCCGGGGGGAATCCCCTCGCCGGGGGCGCTTGTCCAGCGGAAAGCAAAGCAGGAGCTGGCATGAGTGAGATCGCAGGGCAGACCGGCCTCCGGGGCGCTGCCACCGCCGTGGTGAACGAGTCGTACTCCTTCGCCTGCATGCGGTGCGGGCACGGCTGGGAGCAGGCATACGAGATCGAGCACCACGTCGACACCGACGGCCACCAGTTCGTGATGTACGTGGCGGACGGCCAGGTCGTGCCGTCGCCCCTGAGCCGCCCCGCGTGCCACAACTGCGACGGGCATGTCGTGCGCATCATGCGGGCCGGCCAGGTGTCGTCGGTACGGGACGCGGCGCAGCGGCAGTACCAGGCGCCCAGGCCCCGCGCGGCGGCGGCAGCGGTGGCGGAGGACGGCGCGGACGCCACGGACGAGACCGTGACCCCGCTGCCGGAGACCGGGGAACACCACCACTGGCACCTGTCCGACCTGCTGCACCCCTTCCACCACCGCAAGGCGAGCTGACCGCCTCCGGCGACCGGGCGGGCATGCCCCTTTCGTAGGATCGGGGCATGCCTGCCTCCAGTGACAAGAACGCGGCGCCTCCGCTCCCGGAGCCCCTCCGGGTGCCCGTCGCCGACTCCCACACCCACCTCGACATGCAGTCCGGCACGGTGGAGGAGGCGCTCGCCAAGGCGGCCTCGGTGGGTGTCACGACGCTCGTGCAGGTCGGCTGCGACGTGAAGGGCTCCCGCTGGGCCGCCGAGACGGCCGCCCGGTACGACGCGATCCACGCGACGGTCGCCCTCCACCCGAACGAGGCCCCGCGCATCGTGCACGGCGACCCCGACGGCTGGTCCCGGCAGGGCGCCAGGACCCCCGGCGGCGACACGGCCCTCGACGAGGCCCTCGCGGAGATCGACCGGCTGGCCGGACTCCCGCACGTCAAGGGCGTCGGCGAGACCGGCCTCGACTACTTCCGCACCGGACCCGAGGGCAAGGCGGCGCAGGAACTCTCCTTCCGCGCGCACATCGAGATCGCCAAGCGGCACGGCAAGGCCCTGGTCATCCACGACCGCGACGCCCACGCCGACGTCCTGCGCGTCCTCAAGGAGGAGGGCGCCCCCGAGCGGACCGTCTTCCACTGCTACTCCGGCGACGCGGAGATGGCCGAACTCTGCGCGAGCGCCGGGTACTTCATGTCGTTCGCCGGCACCGTCACCTTCAAGAACGCCCAGAACCTGCGGGACGCGCTCGCCGTGGCACCACTGGAGCTCGTCCTCGTGGAGACCGACGCCCCGTTCCTCACGCCCGCCCCCTACCGCGGACGGCCGAACGCGCCCTATCTGATTCCGGTCACGGTCCGCGCGATGGCGGCGGTCCGGGGCATCGACGAGGACGCCCTCTCGACGGCCCTCGCGGCGAACACGGCCCGAGCCTTCGGGTATTGAGGCTCCGCAGACCCCGGCGCCCCTTTCGAACACCACCCTGAGTAGCCGCGTCGCTTTGGAGAGTGACGGTCGCTCCGCTAGGTTCTGTTGGCCCGATCCGGACCCTGCTGGCCTTCTGGAGCGTGTCGGCGTGAGCAACTACGAGACCTACGAGACGTACGACCGCGGTGTGCGCGCCGATGTGTACACCGACGAGCCCACCGAGGTGTACGAGGACACGTACCGCCCCGCCTACGAGGCGCCGGAGCCCGTGTTCCCGCGGCAGACGGTGACCGCGGCGCCGGGCCGGGCGGACCGCAGACGAAGAGCCGACCGTACGGCCTCCACCGGCTCCACCATGCGCCGACTGGTCCCGCAGGCGCTGGTCGTCGCCTTCCTCGCCGGCGGCACCACCGCGTTCGTCGCCAAGGACAAGGCGATCGAGCTGAGCGTCGACGGCAACCCGCGAACCCTGCACACCTTCGCCGACGACGTCACCGAACTCCTCGCCCAGCAGGGCGTCGAGGTCGGCGAGCACGACGTGGTGGCCCCCGGCCGGGACGCCGACCTCGCCAGCGGCGACGAGGTCGTGGTCCGCTACGGCCGCCCCGTGCGCCTCACCATCGACGGGCACCGGCGCGAGGTGTGGACCACGGCCCGAACGGTCGACGGCGCCCTCGAACAACTCGGCGTCCGCGCGGAGGGCGCATACCTCTCGACCTCTCGCTCCCAGCCCATCGGCCGAGCCGGACTCGCCCTCGACGTGCGCACCGAACGCACCGTCACGATCATGGCCGACGGCCGCGCCCGCACGATCCGCACCAACGCGGCGACGGTCGGCGAGGCGGTCCGGGAGGCCGGCATCGGCCTGCACGGCGAGGACACCACCTCCGTCCCGCCGGAGAGTTTCCCGCGCGACGGCCAGACGATCACGGTCCTGCGGATCACCGGCACCCGTGAGGTCCGCGAGGAGGCGATCCCCTTCAAGGTGGAACGCACCGACGACCCCACCCTCTTCAAGGGCACCGAGGTCGTCGAACGCGCCGGCCGCCCGGGCCTGCGCCGCGCCACCTACGCGTTCCGCACGGTCAACGGCGTCAAGGAGAAGCCCCGCCGCATCGACGAGGAACTGGTCCAGGAACCCCGTCCCCAGCTGGTGAGGGTCGGCACCAAACCGATGCCCACCTCGGTCCAGGGCGCCGACCAGCTCAACTGGCACGGCCTCGCCACCTGCGAGTCCGGCGGCCGCCCCGGCGCGGTGGACCCCTCCGGCACGTACGGCGGCCTCTACCAGTTCGACACCCACACCTGGCACAGCCTGGGAGGGTCCGGCCGCCCCCAGGACGCTTCGGCGGAGGAACAGACGTTCAGGGCGAAGAAGCTGTACGTGAGGCGGGGCGCGAGCCCGTGGCCACACTGCGGGACCCGTCTGCACGGTTAAGGTGTGCGCCCCCAAGGGGCGCGGGGAACTGCGCGACCAGCCACAACGGACCCGCACCCAAAAACGGCCCCGTACCCTAGGTGCCGTGAGCAGCAACCCCGACGCCCTCCTGGGCCCCGCCGACATCCGCGAACTGGCGGCAGCCCTGGGCGTACGCCCCACCAAGCAACGCGGCCAGAACTTCGTGATCGACGCGAACACGGTCCGCCGCATCGTCCGCACCGCGGACGTCCGCCCCGACGACGTGGTCGTGGAGGTGGGCCCCGGCCTCGGCTCACTCACCCTCGCCCTCCTTGAGGCGGCCGCCCACGTGACCGCCGTAGAGATCGACGACGTACTGGCGAGCGCACTGCCCGCGACGGTCACCGCCCGCATGCCCGAGCGGGCGGACCACTTCGCCCTGGTCCACTCGGACGCCATGCAGGTGACCGAACTCCCCGGCCCACCCCCCACCGCCCTGGTCGCCAACCTCCCCTACAACGTGGCCGTGCCGGTCCTGCTCCACATGCTGGAGCACTTCCCGACCATCGAGCGCACCCTCGTGATGGTCCAGGCGGAGGTCGCCGACAGGCTTGCCGCGCCGCCCGGTTCGAAGGTGTACGGCGTCCCGTCCGTGAAGGCGAACTGGTACGCCGAGGTCAAGCGGGCCGGCTCCATCGGCCGTACCGTCTTCTGGCCCGCACCGAACGTGGACAGCGGACTCGTGGCGCTCACCCGCAGGTCGGAGCCGCCGAAGACGACCGCCGACCGCCGCGAGGTCTTCGCCGTGGTCGACGCGGCCTTCGCGCAGCGCCGCAAGACGCTGCGGGCCGCGCTCGCCGGCTGGGCGGGCTCGGCGGCGGCGGCCGAGACGGCGCTCGTCGCGGCCGGGGTGTCCCCGCAGGCGCGCGGGGAGTCGTTGACGGTCGAGGAGTTCGCACGCATCGCGGAACACAAGGTCGCAGAGCACGAGGGAGAGTCCGAGTAAGTGAGCGTCACGGTCCGCGTCCCCGCCAAGGTCAACGTCCAACTCGCGGTCGGCGCAGCGCGCCCGGACGGCTTCCACGACCTGGCCAACGTCTTTCTCGCGGTAGGCCTGTACGACGAGGTCACCGTGACCCCGGCCGACGAACTCCGCGTCACCTGCTCGGGCCCGGACGCGGCCCAAGTCCCCCTGGACCGCACGAACTTGGCCGCGAGGGCGGCCGTAGCGCTCGCCGCGCGACACGGCCGCAGCGACGCCGTGCACATCCACATCGCCAAGGACATCCCCGTCGCCGGCGGCATGGCGGGCGGCAGCGCGGACGGCGCGGGCGCGCTGGTGGCGTGCGACGCGCTGTGGGGCACCGGTGCCTCGCGGGCCGAACTGCTGGACATCTGCGCAGAGTTGGGCAGCGATGTGCCGTTCAGCCTGGTGGGCGGGGCGGCGTTGGGCGTCGGGCGCGGGGAGAAGCTCACGGTCCTGGAGACCGGCGGCACCTTCCACTGGGTGTTCGCGATGGCCGAGCGGGGACTCTCCACCCCGGCGGTCTTCCGGGAGTTCGACCGCCTGGCGGAAGGGGTCGACATCCCCGAGCCGGTCGCCTCGCGGCCGCTCCTCGACGCGCTCGCGAAGGGCGACCCGGACGCACTGGCCGCCGCGGTCTCCAACGACCTTGAACCGGCGGCCCTTTCGCTCTTCCCGGAACTGGCCGACACCCTCGCCGCGGGCCGCGCCGCGGGCGCGCTGGCCGCGCTGGTCTCCGGCTCGGGCCCGACGACGGCGTTCCTCGCCCGCGACCCCGGGGCGGCGGCGAAGGTGGCCGAGGCGTTGGCGGCCTCCGGAACATGCAGGACGGTACGTACGGCGGCGGGTCCGGCGGCCGGCGCGACCGTGATCGCCCGACCTTCACGCGAGGTCCACGAAAACCCGGCCTGAACTGTGAAAATGCGCATGTTCGGTGTTGTCGAAGCCGCATTGACTGCGCTGCACCGTAAGGGCAATTGAGGCGGCGGACGGCGCCTCCCGACGGAACTGGCTGACCCTCGCCTCCGTCGCGTTCGGCTCCGGCGTCTGCGCCCGCCTCGGCCCTGCTCCCGCGGCAGCGACTGCGCGGGGCGGGTGCCTGAGGCGCTCTGCGCACCATCTCCACACGGATGTACCGCAATAGCAGTACAGGTGGGGTGCCGCCGCCGTCGACGGTCGCACAGCCGGTGCCTGCGGGCTGCCAGGGGCCGTCCGCGAGGCGGATGCCGGCGCCGTCCTGGTCGCCGGTCCAGCGCAGGCCGACGTAGGACGCGGGCAACCTGGGCATAGCCCTGATCGGCCACCTCTTGTCCCAGCCTCCGACCGACGCGGCGAAGGCGTCGTTCATCCGCCTGATCAAGGTCATCGCCCGGACTGGCTCCAGACGGACTGCCCGGGTCGGACGACGTACGACCTGCTGGGCGAGGTCAGGTCAGCAGCGGCCCGCTGACCTGCACGGATCGTCAGCCCCCCGCCGCGCATTACTCTGGGAGGCTGACCGTCCCCCCTGTCAGGAGCAAAATGGCCGTCAACCTGGTCAATGTCGAGAACGTCAGCAAGGTGTACGGCACCCGTGCCCTGCTCGACGGTGTCTCGCTCGGTGTCTCCGAAGGGGACCGGATCGGGGTCGTGGGCCGCAACGGAGACGGCAAGACCACCCTGATCCGGATGCTCGCCAAGCTGGAGGAGTCCGACACCGGCCGCGTCACCCACTCCGGAGGACTCCGCCTGGGCGTCCTCACCCAGCACGACTCCCTCGACCCCGAGGCGACCGTCCGCCACGAGGTCATCCGGGACATGGCCGACCACGAGTGGGCGGGCAACGCCAAGATCCGCGACGTACTGACGGGACTGTTCGGCGGGCTCGACATGCCGGGCTTCCCGCAGGGGCTCGACACCGTGATCGGCCCGCTCTCCGGCGGTGAGCGCCGTCGTATCGCCCTCGCCAAGCTGCTCATCGACGACCAGGACCTGGTCGTCCTCGACGAGCCGACGAACCACCTCGACGTCGAGGGCATCGCCTGGCTGGCCCGGCACCTGCGCGAGCGCCGTTCCGCGCTGGTCTGCGTGACCCACGACCGGTGGTTCCTGGACCAGGTCTGCACCCGCATGTGGGACGTGCAGAAGGGCGACGTCTACGAGTACGAGGGCGGCTACTCGGACTACGTCTTCGCCCGCGCCGAGCGCGAGCGCATCGCCGCCACCGAGGAGACCAAGCGGCAGAACCTGGTCCGCAAGGAGCTGGCCTGGCTGCGCCGGGGCGCCCCGGCCCGTACGTCCAAGCCGCGCTTCCGCGTCGAGGCCGCCAACGAACTGATCGCGGACGTGCCGCCGCCGCGCGACACCAGTGAGCTGATGAAGTTCGCCTCCACGCGCCTGGGCCGGACCGTCTTCGACCTGGAGGACGTGACCGTCCAGGCCGGTCCGAAGGTGCTGCTGAAGCACATCACCTGGCACCTCGGCCCCGGCGACCGCATCGGCCTGGTCGGCGTCAACGGCGCCGGAAAGACCTCCCTGCTGCGGGCCCTCGCGGACGCGGCCCGCAGCGACGGCGAGACCCAGCCGGCGGCCGGCAAGGTCGTCGTGGGAAAGACGGTGAAGCTCGCGTATCTCTCGCAGGAGGTCGCCGAACTCAAGCCCACGCTGCGGGTGTTGGAGGCCGTGCAGCAGGTGCGGGAGCGCGTCGACCTCGGCAAGGGGCGGGAGATGACCGCCGGGCAGCTGTGCGAGACGTTCGGCTTCAACAAGGAGAAGCAGTGGACGCCGGTCGGGGACCTGTCGGGTGGTGAGCGGCGCAGGCTCCAGCTCCTCCGTCTCCTCATGGACGAGCCGAACGTCCTCTTCCTCGACGAGCCCACCAACGACCTGGACATCGAGACGCTGACCCAGCTGGAGGACGTCCTCGACGGCTGGCCCGGTTCGATGATCGTGATCTCCCACGACCGGTTCTTCGTCGAGCGCACCACCGACAAGGTGTACGCCCTCCTCGGCGACTCGACCCTGCGGATGCTGCCGCGCGGCATCGACGAGTACCTGGAGCGGCGCCACCGTATGGAGGAGGTCGCCGCCGCTGCCGTCCCCGTCGTGGAGAAGGCCGCGCCCGCCGTGAGCGCCGCCGACCAGCGGGCCGCGAAGAAGGAACTCCAGAAGATCGAGAGGCAGTTGGACAAGGTCTCCGAGAAGGAGACCAAGCTGCACACCCAGATCGCCGACAACGCCACGGACTTCGCGAAGGTGGCCGAACTGGACGCGCAGCTCCGGGACTTGGGCGCCGAGCGCGACGAGCTGGAGATGAGGTGGCTGGAACTCGCCGAGGACGCGTGAAAGGTGAGTGAAGGCGAATAACGGCGCTGTCACGGGCCGGTTCTCCCTTGGGTACAGGGGTGAACCGGCCCGTTGTCCGTGGACAGCCGGGTGATAGAAAGGGCCGTCTGAGACCTGCTTGAACGCGCCTCCCGGTCCTCGCGAACCTCGGGGCGTGGCTAAAAATCAGTGAACGAGGGGGAGCCGCTGATGACTCAGCCGCCCGAACAGCCGCCGTCCGGCGGTTACGGAGCGCCGCCGAACCAACCGCCACAGCCACCGTCCGGCGGCTTCGGCGCTCCCGTTCCGCCCACACCCGGCTACGGCTACCCGCAGCAGCAACAGCCGGGCCCGTACGGCTCCGGTCCCTACGGCAATCCGCAGCAACCGGGTCCGTACGGTCAGCCGCAGCAGCCCGGCCCCTACGGTCAGCAGCCCCAACAGCCCGGCCCCTACGGCGGCTACGGCTACCCCCCGCCCCAGCCCCCGCAGTTCACCCCGCCCCAACCCCCCTCCGGCCGCGGCCCCTTCAAGGGCAGGCCCGCCCTGCTGATCGCGGCGGCGGTGGCCGGTCTGCTGGTCGTCGGCGGCACGGTGTGGGCGGTCACCAGCGGTGGTGACGACAAGAAGCCGGTGGCGGGGAAGAGCGGCAGCCCCACGGCCTCGGCCACTGTCGACGACCCGGCCAACCCCGGTGACGGCAGCGGTGACGGCGGCAAGGACCCCGAGAACCTCAACGAGGGCCGCAAGTCCGGCGAGGCGAAGGTGCTCTGGTACAAGGAGGCGCCGGACGCGCCCGGTTCCGGCGCCGACGCCCCCGGCATGTGGATCACCGGCAGGACGGCGGTGAAGGCCGCGTACAAGGAGGTCGTCGCCTACAACGTGGGCAACGGCAACCCGACTTGGGCCACGATCACCTTCCCGCAGAAGATCTGCGCGGTCACCCCGGAGAAGTCCGCCGACGACAAGGTCGTGGTGGCGTACATGAGCGGTGTCAGCGACAGCGCCAAGTGCAACCACCTCCAGCAGCTCGACCTGAACACCGGGGCCAAGGGCTGGACCGCGACCGTCGCGGACGGCGACCTGTTCGACAGCGCGCTCAGCATCGGGCTGACCATCACCGGCAGGACGCTGATGGTGGGCCGCTCGCAGTCGGGCGTGGCCTACGACCTCGCCACCGGCAAGCAGCTCTACGAGAAGAAGAGGTACGGCGCGGCCTGCTTCCCGTCCGGGTTCGCGGGCGGCAGCAAGCTGCTCGTGGTCTCGTCCTGCGGGGCGGGCTCCACCACCGAGCACGACGAGGTGCAGGAACTCGACGCGGCGACCGGCAAGGCCAAGTGGACGAAGGCGATCCCCAAGGGCTGGACGGTGTCCCATGTGTTCTCCGTGGACCCGGTCGTCCTCTACATGACGGACGCGGACGACAAGCACTGGAACATCTCGACGCTGAAGAGCGACGGCTCCGTCCGCTCGCAGGTCGACTCCAAGGCGTCCTTCGCACCCGGCTGCGGCACCTTCAACGACGATCTGCAGGGCTGCGAGAACGTCGCGGTCGACGCGAACACCCTCTACCTGCCGACCAACACCACGACCGGCCCCAACCAGATCGTCGCGATCGACCTGGCCACCGGCAAGGAGAAGTGGCGCGCCAAGTCCCCCGCGGACGAGTCGATGGTCCCGGTCAAGGCGGAGGGCGGAAAGCTCATCGCCTATGTCGAGGCCGCCTACGACGCGGGCGGCCAGGTCGTCTCCGTCCCGACGACCGGCTCCTCGCACACCCCGACGAAGCTGCTGCAACTGCCGGCAGGCACCGCGCGCATCGAGTCGAGCTTCTTCTCCCGGGACATCGACTACGTCGACGGGCGCTTCTACATCTCGTCGACCCGGCTGAACGGCAATGACGACACGAAGGAGAAGTTGATGCTCGCCTACGGCAAGTGACGCCTTCCGCCGTCCTGTTCGCTTCCGCCGACCGTCCCCGAGGTACTCGTCATGACCCAGCCGCCCCCGCCCCCGCCGAACCAGCCCCCGCAGCAGGGCGGTTTCGGCCCGCCCCAGGACCAGCCCCCGCAGCAGCCCCCGCCCCCACCGGGCTACGGCTACCCGCAGGCACCGCCCCCGCCACCGCCCCAGCAGCCGGGCTACGGCTACCCCGGCCAGCAGCCCAACCCGTACGCGCAGCCCCCGCAGCAGCCGTACGGCCAGCAGCCCAACCCCTATGGCCAGCAGCCCGGTTACGGCTATCCGGGGCCGGGCGGGCCCGGTCAGCCGACCATGCCGTTGCACCCGCAGCCGGGCCAACCGGGCGGCGGCGGACGGAAGTTCGGGGCGTCGGCGGTGATCATCACCGCGGCGGTCGTGGCGATCGCGCTGATCGTCGGCGGCGGGATCTGGTACTCGTCCTCGTCCGGCAAGAACGACAACAAGGCCGACGACAAGAAGACGACGGCCGACTCGACTCCCTCCGGCAGCAAGGGCGGTACGACCTCGGGCGGCAAGGAGAAGGTGCCCGCCGACACCGCCTCCAAGGTCCTCTTCCAGGTCCCGATGCCCAAGGTCACCGACACCATGGTGACCTCCGGCTCCTGGCTCACCGACAAGGTGTACGCCAAGAGCGGGGCCGCCGAGGTCGACGGTTACGACCGCGACTCCGGCGCCAAGCTGTGGACGATCAAACTCCCCGGCCCGGTATGCCAGGCCACGAAGAACACCACGACCGACGGCAGGACGGCGATCATCTACGAGCCCGCCATGCCGACCAAGGCCAAGCCCTCCAACGGCTGCAGCCAGATCGCCGCGCTCGACCTGAACGCGGGCACCAAGCTCTGGACGAAGACCGCCGACTCCGGTGACCAGCCGATCAGTTTCGAGAACGTCACCGTCAGCGCCAACACCGTCGCCGTCGGCAGCACGGACGGCGGCGCCGCCTTCGACATCGCCACCGGCAAGGTCCTGTGGAGCCCCAAGGTCGCCGACTGCTACGACGCCGGCTACGGCGGCGGCGCCAAGCTGGTCGCGGTCCGCAGGTGCGGAACGTACGACTCGCCCACCCTCCACATCCAGACCATCGACCCGACGTCCGGCAAGGTGCTCTCCGACTACAAGATGGCCCAGGGCATCGAGTACGCGAGCGTCGTGTCGACCGACCCGCTGGTCGTCGCGGCCGACGTCGGCAACAGCGCTGGCGACGGCAGCGGCATCTCCGACTTCTTCTCCATCGACAACAAGACCGGCGCCCTGCGCGCCCACATCCCGGCCCCGGGCAAGCAGTACGCGGGTCGCTGCGACGGCATCACCCGCGTCGAGTACTGCACCGAACTCGCGGTAGGGAACGACCGGTTGTACGTCCCCACCGAAGAACACGACGGCTCCGGCGACTCCTACAGCCGCACCAACGAGATCGTCGCCTTCGACCTCGCCACCGGCAAGCAGACCGGCCAGCGCGCCGACGCCGGCGACGGCTACACCATCACCCCGCTGCGCATGGACGGCAGCAACCTCCTCGCCTACAAGTCCCCGCCCTACGACAAGGGCGGCCAGGTCGTCAGCATCGACGGCAACTCCTTCAAGGAGACGACACTCCTGGAGAACCCGAGCACCGAGACGGTACGGGACGTCGAGACGAGCTTCCTGCCGGACTACGCGGAGATCCTCTACTCGCAGGGCCACCTGTACATGTCGGGCGTCTACGCGGACAAGCCGTCGTCGTCCTCCACGGACGACAAGGACCTGGCGATCGCCTTCGGCACAACAGCCTGACCACCCTCCCTTCACACCTCTCCTTCACCACCCCCATCACCCGTGAATGCCCCGGAATGCGAAAAAGTCCATCGATCCGGGGCACTTCTCTCCAGTAGGGGCAGCGCAACGTCGAACAAGCGTGTAGCTTCCGGGGGCATGAAGGACGGGGGTGCTGGGGGCCCTCTGTTCTTGGGGACCAGTGGGCATCCATAGTGGGCATCCATTGGGGGGGACTGGGGGGTTGCTCGATGGGAGTGCGGCTGATGGTGGTCGACGACCACCGATTGCTCGCCGAGGCACTGGCCTCGGCACTGAAGCTGCGGGGACACCGGGTGCTGGCCGCGGCGGCGCCCGCTGCGGGCGCGGCGGAACTGGTGATCACCCGCGCACCCGAGGTGTGCCTGCTGGGCACCGCGACACCGGCCGAGCCGGGCATATTCGACCCGGTGGTGAAGATCAAGCGGGAACGCCCGCAGGTGGCGGTCCTGGTCCTCGGCCCGGTCCCGAGCCCCCGAGGCATCGCCGCGGCCTTCGCGGCCGGCGCCTCGGGCTACGTCCGCCACGACGAGCGCATAGAGGGCGTGGAGCGCGCGATCATGAAGGCGAGGGCGGGCGAGGCAGCCGTAGCACCGCAGTTGTTGCAGGGAGCCTTCAGCGAACTCCTCAACCCGGCGGCCCAGCCCGACGACGAGGGCCAACGGCTCTTGCAGATGCTGACGCCGAGGGAGGTGGAGGTCCTGGTCCGGGTGGCCGACGGCGAGGACACCCGCCTGATCGCGGCGGGCATGGGCATAGCCCCGTCGACGGCGCGTACGCATGTGCAGCGGGTGCTGATGAAACTGGGGGTCGGGTCGAGGCTGGAGGCGGCGGCGCTGGCGGCGCGGACGGGGTTGTTGGACCGGGCGGCCCCACTGAACAATTCGGCGGGGCTGGACGCGTAATGGATCAACGCTGGGTGCGGGAGGAATCCCGCGTCGCGTGGGAGGCCATGAGCAGGCACGAACACGCGGCTGTCCTACGAGCCGTCCGCAAGGGCGAGCCGACACAGGACCCGGCCACGGCACTGCTGGCGCTGCACTGGGCCTGGACCGTCATCGGCCCGCCCGGCGCCCGCAGGCGCTACCCCTGGAGAGACGCCTTCCTGGATGTCAGGCCCGCCGCTTTCCTCACGGACATCCACGACGGCACCCAACGGAACGACGTCCGTACCTACGTCCGCCGCGAGGCCCGGAGGGTCGAGGCGGCGTATCTGCCGTTGCTACCTCAGCCACCTGCACGAGAAGTACCACTGCGAGCCCGTGCTCATCGACATCACCCAGAACAGCGCCACGGCCCGCTGGGCGGCTGAGCGCCTCCATCTCGGGGTGCGCGGGTGCCCCTCGCTGACGGTACGACCGTTCGTCCTCGGTCCGGACAACGTGCCGGTGATCGCGGACGAGCGGGAGGCCGCCGCCATACTGGAATCGCTGGCAGCCGCCCTGCGGACCATCGACCCGGACAGTGCCGCGGTCTTCGTGCAGTTCGTCGACTCATGCCTGGCAGATCCTCAGGCCCAGCAGATGTGGAGGGACCTGATGACGGATATCCAGTACTTCTGGCGGCACCCGCTGGCGGAGCAGGTGCGGGAGGAAGGGCGCGAGGAGGGACGCGAAGAGGGGCGTGTCCAGGCGACGGCGGAGATGCTGCTGCGCATTTTCGGGTGGCGTCGGATCGATGTCCCCGAGTCCGTCCGCGACCGCATCCTCGCCTCCACGAACCTGGACGAACTCAACGCCTGGCTGGACCGCGCGAACCATGTCACTGAGGCGTCGGAATTGTTCGTGGGGGAGTGAACGGAGGCGGAGAGGGGCTGGGGAGTCAATCTCGCCCCCGGCCTCGCGCCGCTGTTACCCGGCGCGGGCTGTGTCGGTTTGCGGCTCCCGCGCGCGGGAGGGCCGACACGGGCCCACTGACCAACTCGGCCGGCCCCGACCCCCCAGGGGCGCGGGGCTGTGACATGTGCGGCTCCGCCGCGTGGGCGCGACCAGCCACAGCCCACCCGCCCCCGGCAGCCGCCCTAAGCCCCTTCTTCCTCCTCCGTGACCTCCGCCAGTTCCACCGGAGGTGTGGGCCGCAGTTTCAGCCACCCCAGGAAGAAGATCCCGAGCAGCAGCATCGCGATCCCGGTCCACAGGTTGATGTTGACGCCCTCGGACTTGTCCAGCGACGAGTCGGACGGGTTGATCCCGGCGATCGTGACGATCACGCCGTAGACGACGAACAACCCCCCGATGATCAGCCGTAGATCGAACAGCCGGGACGCGGTCGTCGACTTGCCCTCCAGCTCGGTGACCTCGCGCTGGACGTCCTTCTCGGAGTATCCGGAGTCTTCAGACATGGTCTCTCAATCCTCCCGCGGCTAGAACGAGAACGGGATGTAGCAGAGGGCGGCCAGGACCACCGCGCCCCAGCCGAGCAGGGCCGGCCGGCGGTACCACGCGTCGTCGCCCGCGGCGGGCGCCTCGGTCATGCCGGGGGACGTCGTGCCGTAGACCAGGCCCTGGAGTTCCGCGGCCGGCTTCGGCCGGGTGAAGAGGGACACCGCGAACATGACCACCGCGCCGGCGACGAACCCGGCGATCGCGGAGACGAAGTTGGCGCCCTGGTCGGAGGGGATGGAGATGATCCCCTGCTTGTAGATCCAGAAGTAGTTGACCATCGCCGTCACCGTGCCCGCGAGCAGTCCCCAGAAGCCGGACTTCGGGGTGGCCCTCTTCCAGAACATGCCGACGATGAAGACGACGAACATCGGCACGTTGAAGAAGGAGAACAGCGTCTGTAGGTAGCTCATGATGTTCGAGAACGATGACGCCAGGAAGGCTGTGCCTACCGACGCCGCCACCCCGATCACCGTGATCAGGCGGCCGAAGCGGACGTAGTACTCGTCCTCGCGGTCCTTCACGACGTACTTCGCCCAGATGTCGTTGGTGAATACCGTGTTGAAGGACGACACATTCGCCGCCATGCCCGCCATGAAGGCCGCCAGCAGACCCGTCACCGCGATGCCCAGGACGCCGTTCGGCAGCAGCTGTTCCATCAGGTACGGGATCGCGTCGTTGTACTGGAGGTCCGAGCCGCTGGTGCCGATCTTCGGGACGAGGGCCGCGGCCACCAGGCCCGGGATCATCACCAGGAACACGATGAAGACCTTCGGGTACGCGGCGATGAGCGGGGTGCGCTGCGCCGCCGACAGGTTCTTCGCGGAGAGCGCGCGCTGCACCTCCGCGAAGTTGGTCGTCCAGTAGCCGAAGGACAGCACGAAGCCCAGGCCGAGGACGATCGTCAGCCAGTTCGCCCCGAGCGGGTTGACGCTGCCGATGCCGGTGCCGCCCCACGCGGTGGTGAAGTTGTGGCCGTGGGTCGCGTCCAGCTTGTGGGTCAGGCCGTCCCAGCCGCCGACCTTCTTCAGGCCGAGGTAGGAGATGGGGATGAGGGCGGCCAGGATCACGAAGAACTGGAGGACCTCGTTGTAGATCGCCGACGACAGGCCGCCGAGGGTGATGTACGCGAGCACGAAGGCACCGGCGACGACGATCGCCACCCACTGCGGCCAGCCCAGCAGCGCCTCGACGACGATAGCGAGGGCGTACAGGTTCACACCGGCGATCAGGATGGCGGCGAAGGCGAACAGGAACGAACTCAGCAGGTGTGCCCACTTGTCGAAGCGGAGGAGCAGGAACTCCGGGACCGAGCGCACCTTCGAGCCGTAGTAGAAGGGCATCATCACCAGGCCGAGGAAGACCATGGCGGGGATGGCGCCGATCCAGTACCAGTGCACGGTGTAGGCGCCGTACTGCGCGCTGTTGGCGGCCATGCCCAGGATCTCGGTGGCGGCCAGGTTGGCCGAGATGAAGGCGAGACCGGTGATCCACGCGGGCAGGGAACGCCCGGAGAGGAAGAAGTCGAGGCTCGTCTTCACCGATCTGCGGGCGGCGAGACCGATGCCGAGGACGACGACGAAGTAGATCGCCAGGATGGTGTAGTCGAGCCCGTTGGTGGGGAGCCGGAGCTCGGCGGCGAGAGAGGTGGGGGGCTGCAGAGTCTGCATCAAGCGCTCACCTTGTTTGTGTTCTTCGTTTGGTGTTCTTTGTTTGATTTTGATGGTGACGACTGGGGGGATCGGTGGTTTGATGTGTTTAGTTCTGTGTGAAGCCCGGATGTGGCGTGGATGTACGTACGGATGGAGAGCCCGGCGTGAAGAAGACCTCGACCCGGTTGGCCGACGGTCGTGAGCTCATCTACTACGACCTGCGGGACGACACCGTGCGCGACGCGGTGGACCGCCGCCCGCTGGAGCGCACGGTCACCACTTCGGAGGTACGGCGGGACGTGCTGCTCGGCGACTCGGTGGCGATCGCCTCGCACCGCCAGGGCCGCACCTACCACCCGCCGGCCGACCAGTGCCCGCTCTGCCCGACCACGGGCGACCGGCTCAGCGAGATCCCGGACTCGTCGTACGACGTCGTCGTGTTCGAGAACCGTTTCCCCTCGCTCGCCGGGGACTCCGGCCGTTGCGAGGTGGTCTGCTTCACCTCCGACCACGACGCGTCCTTCGCCTCGCTGACCGAGGAGCAGGCGGCCCTCGTCCTCGAAGCGTGGACGGACCGGACGTCGGAGCTGTCGCATCTTCCCTCCGTCGAGCAGGTCTTCTGTTTCGAGAACCGCGGCGAAGAGATCGGTGTGACCCTCGGTCATCCCCACGGCCAGATCTACGCCTACCCGTTCACCACCCCGCGCACCGCCCTGATGCTGCGTTCACTCGCGGCTCACAAGGAGGCGACCGGCGGGGAGAACCTCTTCGACGCCGTCCTGGAGCGTGAACTCGCCGGCGAGCGGGTCGTCCTTGAGGGTGAACACTGGGTCGCCTTCGTGCCGTACGCCGCGCACTGGCCCTACGAGGTCCACCTGTACCCCAAGCGCCGCGTGCCCGATCTGCTCGGTCTCGACGAGGCGGCGCGCACAGAGTTCCCCAAGGTCTATCTGGAACTCTTGAGGCGCTTCGACCGGATCTTCGGTGAGGGCGAGCCTCCGACGCCGTACATCGCCGCCTGGCACCAGGCGCCGTTCGGCACACTGGAGGAGTTCGAGGGTGTGAGCAGGGACGACTTCGCGCTCCACCTCGAGCTTTTCACCATTCGCCGTACGTCCGGCAAGCTGAAGTTCCTCGCGGGTTCCGAGTCCGGCATGAGCGTGTTCATCAACGACGTGCCGCCGGAGTTCGCGGCACAGCGACTGCGAGAGGTAGCGAGTTGATGAGCGGTAAGTACCTGGTCACGGGCGGGGCGGGTTACGTGGGCAGCGTGGTCGCCCAGCACCTGCTGGAGGCGGGCCACGAGGTCACCGTCCTGGACAACCTCTCGACGGGGTTCCGTGAAGGGGTTCCGGCGGGTGCGTCGTTCATCGAGGGCGACATCCGCGACGCCGCCAAGTGGCTGGACTCGTCCTACGACGCCGTGCTCCACTTCGCCGCGTTCTCGCAGGTCGGCGAGTCCGTCGTCAAGCCCGAGAAGTACTGGGAGAACAACGTCGGCGGCTCGATGGCCCTCCTCGCCGCGATGCGCGAGGCGGGAGTCCGCAAGCTCGTCTTCTCCTCCACTGCGGCCACGTACGGCGAGCCGGAGGAGGTCCCGATCGTCGAGACCGCCCGCACCTCCCCGACCAACCCCTACGGCGCGTCGAAGCTGTCGGTCGACTTCATGATCACGAGCGAGGCGGCGGCCCACGGCCTCGGCGCGGTCTCGCTGCGCTACTTCAACGTGGCGGGCGCGTACGGCAGTTGCGGCGAGCGGCACGCCCCCGAGTCGCACCTCATCCCCCTCGTGCTCCAGGTCGCCCAGGGCAAGCGGGACGCGATCTCCGTCTACGGCGACGACTACCCGACGCCGGACGGCACCTGCGTCCGTGACTACATCCACGTGGCGGACCTGGCCGACGCGCACCTGCTCGCGCTGAAGGCGGCCACTCCTGGCGAGCACCTGATCTGCAACCTCGGCAACGGCGAGGGCTTCTCCGTCCGCCAGGTCATCGAGACGGTCCGCCAGGTCACCGGGCACCCGATCCCCGAGGTCGTCGCCCCGCGCCGCGGCGGCGACCCGGCGACCCTGGTCGCCTCGGCGGCCCGGGCCAAGGAGCGCCTCGGCTGGAACCCGACCCGCGCGGACCTCGCGGGCATCGTCGCGGACGCGTGGGCGTTCGCGCAGAACGTATCGAACTGATCGAAGGGCTAGGGATCACACGTGGGTGTACTTGAGGGCTTCGAGGAGCTGTACGGCACCGCTCCCGAGGGCGTCTGGGCCGCGCCGGGCCGGGTCAACCTGATCGGCGAGTACACCGACTTCAACGAGGGCTTCGTGATGCCGCTCGCCCTGCCGCACACGGCGGTGGCGGCGGTGTCCCGCCGTACGGACGGAGTCCTCCGCCTCCACTCGGCGGACATCGAGGGCCCGGTGGTGGAACTGCACGTCGACGACCTCGCCCCGCGCACGAACACCAGCTGGGCCGCGTATCCGGCGGGCGTGGTCTGGGTGTTGCGCGAGGCGGGCCACCAAGTCACCGGCGCGGACATCCACTTGTCGTCCACGGTCCCGACGGGCGCGGGCCTGTCGTCGTCGGCGGCCCTTGAGGTGGTCACAGCCCTGGCCCTGAACGACCTCTTCGAACTGGGCCTGACCGGCCCGGAGTTGGCCCGCTTCTCACAGCGCGCGGAGAACGACTTCGTCGGCGTCCCCTGCGGCATCATGGACCAGACGGCCTCGGCCTGCGCCGAGGAGGGCCACGCGCTCCACCTCGACTGCCGCGACCTGTCGATCCGTCAGATCCCGTTCGACCTGGCGTCCGAGGGCCTCTCGCTCCTGGTCGTCGACAGCCGTGTGAAGCACGCCCTCGGAGACGGCGAGTACGCGGAACGCCGAGAGGGCTGCGAGGAGGGCGCACGGCAGTTGGGCGTCCCCTTCCTGCGGGACGTGGCGTACGAGGACCTGGAGTCGTCACTGGCGCGACTGTCGGACGAACGCGTCCGCCGCTACGTCCGCCACGTCGTCTCCGACGACCACCGGGTGGACCAGGTCATCTCCCTGCTCGACGCGGGCGAGGTCCGAGCGATCGGCCCAGTCCTGACGGAGGGGCACATCTCGCTCCGCGACGATCTGCGCATCTCCTGCCCGGAGTTGGACCTCGTGGTCGACACGGCGGTCGGCGCGGGTGCCCTCGGCGCCCGTATGACGGGCGGCGGCTTCGGCGGCTCGGCGATCGTCCTGGTCGAGGCCTCGGACGCGGACACGGTCACGAAGGCGGTGGAGGAGGCGTTCGCGGGCGCCGGTTATACCGCGCCTCGGGTGTTTTTGGCGGTGCCTTCGGCGGGGGCTCGGCGGGTGAGCTGAGGCGTGGCGTCTTGCGGGTCGGGTCGGCTCGCGAGGTGTCGCTGTCCCTCGTCGTGCCGTTGAGGCCTGGGGCGCGGACGCGGTGACGAAGGTGGTGGGGGAGGCGTTCGCGGTGGCGGGTTGGACCGTGCCGCGGGTGTTTCCGGCGGGGGCGCGGCGGTGCGGTGGGAGGCCGCGTCTTGCCTGTCGGGTCGGGTCGCGAGGTGCCGCTCCCAGCGTGGTCTCGGGCTCGCGCCGGCTTCATCGAGCTGTTGTGGGGGCGGCGGTCACCCAGGTTCTGAGCGCGGGCACGCGCACGTAGACCCCCACGTCGTCGAGGCGGCAGCTGGGGCCCCAGGTGACCAGGCCCCAGACCTTGTTCGCGGTCAGTACCGGGCTGCCGGAGTCGCCCGTGCAGGTGTTTCGGGTGGCTTCGGCGGTCGGTACGGCGCACAACTGCCAGCCGGGGTTGGGGGCGATGTCCAGGTCGCGCTGGGCGCGGGTGCATCGCTCGCCGGGTACGAAACGTAGCGGGACGGAGGTGCGGCGGCAAGGGGCGACCCCGCCGTAGCCGTCTCGGCCCCAGCCGAACTCGGTGCCGGTGGTGGGCAGTTGGTCGCTCGGGGCCGGGAGGATGGCGGGTGTGGCGGTGGCCTTGTCCGCCAGGATCAGGAGCGCGGCGTCGACGGTTCGCCCCTGTTGCGTGCGGGGATGCAGAAGGACTGTGCGGACGTGGAGCCGCTGACCGGGGACGGGTGCGCCGCGACACAGGTTGTCGGCCCCGACGACGGCGTCCACGGATGCGGGCCGTCTGCCGCGCACACAGTGGGCTGCGGTGAGGACCAGGGTGGGGGAGACCAGGACGCCTCCGCAGAACTGGCCGTTGAAGAGGTTCCCGGCGGGTGAGGACGCGTTGACCAGGGCCACGACCGGGCCGGTGCCGGTGGCCGGGCGCGGATCCGGGGTGCTTCCGCGAGGTCCCGCCGAGCCGCCCGGCAGCAGGCCGATGAGGATCATCAGCGCCGCTGCCGGGACGCTCGTCACGAGGCGACGGGGCATGGGCGGTTCAGCATGACTTCTTCTTCGTTTCCACGGTCAGGCCCAGCAAGTTGTCCCACACGTAGGCGGCGCCGCCGACGTGGTAACGCACCTTGATTCCGGCCATGCGCGCCCCGGAGGCGGCGGTGACCTGGAGATGCAGGACCAGGTTGTTCGCGACTTTCGCGTTGTCGGATTGGGGGGAGATGGTTGCTCCCACGGCCTTGCGGCGGTGGGCCCAGTCGATGCCGGGTCCGCTGCGCGCTTCCGGATCGGGGGGCCAGCCGTGGCCGTAACCGATGAAGGCCGACGAGTTGGACACGATGAGCGCCTCGACCAGGCGTACGCCGCTCGCCTTGCGCAGCGTGATCTTGTCGATGACGAGGCTCTTGCTGCCGTAGTTGTGCAACTCGTCGCCGCCGAAGAAGATACTGCCGCCCATTTTCGCCGGAATACACTCCACGCCCGATCCACCGTCGGAATCGCCGGGCTGGTCCAACGGCCCGTCGGTGGAGTCCTGGTGCTGGACCACGGAGCAGCCCGTTACCAGCGCGGCAAGCAGGACGAGGGCCGGCAGCCCCCGCCGTACCTTCATCGGGTGTGTCCGCTCTTCGTGGTGGTGGCGACGAAGTTGTACGGATGGGAGCCGCCCGGCGCTCCGCCGGTGCCGCAGATGTAGCGGCTGGCGTTGAAGGTGTACTCCACCGTCGCGTCGCTGGAATACCCGGTCTCGGCCGACAGGTCGATGCCGATCACATCCTCCAGACTTGCGCCGTCGGTCCAGGTGATGGCGCGGGAGGTGGTCCGGGAGAACTTGGTGTCCTTCTGCTGGTAGGCGCAGTGTTTGGCCGTGGGAATGTAGGCCGTGCTCGTCTTCGCACCGCCGTAGTAGCCCTTGGGGCGGACCTCGTAGTGATGGGTGACCGGGGTTCCGCGACCAGGGCTCTGGCAGCCCACCAGGTACTTGCCGTAGCTGTACTCGGTCTTGTAGTAGACGCCCCTGTTGTTGCCGTAGGTGGGGTATTCCATGGTGAGTGAGCTGGACTTGGAGACCGATCCACTACTCGTGAAGCTGCCGTAGGTGCCCGAGGCGGACACACCGACGCCCAGCGAACTGTCCGCGCCCTTGCTGTAGGAGAAGGTGTGCTTCACACCCGACGTGGCGCTGTAGGTCTGGCCGGCGATCACCCATTTCGCCCCCAGATTCTTCACCAGCGTGCTGCTGCAGGCCTTGGCGGCGCCCGCGTCGCTCGCCGCGGATTCGGCGGCCGCGGTGTCGTCCGCGGCGGAGGCCGTCGCGCTGTCCGGATCGTCCGTCAGGGACCCGGGTGCCGAGCTGCTCTCCTCGTCGATTCCGTTACTGGCGCCGTCGGTGGAACTTGAGTACTCGCTGGTGGACAACGCGTTGTCGAGCACCAGGTCGGCGACCACAGGGGTGGTGTCGGCGATGGCTGTGGTGTCCGTGTCCGTGGCGGCCGCCTTCGTGGTCGCCGCCAGGTATGCCGTGGAGCTCGAAGAACTGACCAGTGTGCGGGGGAAGTTGAATACGGCCTGGTGACTGCCCGAGTACGCGACGGTCTCCAGGTTCACCGTGCCGTCCGTCGCGGCCTCCGGGGTGAGTGCGGAGGCTGAGGCCACCCGTAGCGTGTAGGCGCCGCTGCTGTCGGAGACCGCCTTGGCGACGGGCTGCAGTTTCACCGAGTCCCCCTCTTCGAGGGCGTCGTCCGACTCGTTGTCCGGCCAGGCGTACAGGACCACGTCCGCTCCGGCCGCCACGTTCCCGTCGGCGCCCTTGACCGTACCGCTGCTGATCACCGGGGTGGTGAGGTCGGCCGAGTCGGTGATGCCCGCGAGTTCGGAGTCCTCGTAGGTGATGGTCAGATGCGGTTCTTCGGCGTCGTCCCCGGAGACGTAGTTCGCGGAGCGGTAGCGCCGCCAGGTCAGGGAGTCGGTCTCGTCGACGGCGCGGAGTTGGATGCCGTAGTTGGGGGCGCCATCCGCCCAGGCCTGCACGATGGCGTCGATGTCCCAGTGGCTGTAGGCGGCGGGGCAGGACGCGGAGTAGCCGTGGGCCCCGGTGTTGACCACCTCGCCGGTTCCGGTCACGGTCGGCACCGTGTCCCAGGTGACGGCGGTGGGGTCCCAGTCGGAGGTGACCCGGCGGACGCGGATGCCGGAGCCGGCCGTGGAGCAGGTGGACGACCAGTAGGAGTACAGGGACAGGTCGGTGTCCACGATGTGGAAGCCGACGATGTCCGAGACGTCGAACTTCAGGTAGGCGCGCGCCCGGTGGGTGCCGCCGTCGTACGAGCCCACCCGCAGTTCCTCCGAAGAGCGCTGCGAGTCGGTGTAGTTGGGGCTCTCCATCCAGGTGTCGGTGCTGACCGCAAGCGTGGTGGTCGGGTCGATGGTCAGCGGATAGCTGACGTCGGCGGCGTCGAGGAAGCTCAAGTCGGGGGTGAGGACGAGGACTTGGCCCTGGTCGGTGTTCTCGATCCGGGAGGCGACCGGGGCGTCGTGCGCGGCGAGCCCGGAGGCGGGGTCGACGGCTGAGTCCCACATGTGCGGTGCCGGGGCATCGGCCACGGTCTTGCCACTCCCGTCGGTCAACAGCAGGTGGCCGGAACCGGTCTGGGAGACCTTCAGCCCCTGCGAGGTCGTCAGCGGCATCCGGATGGTCAGCGGACCGTCGGGCCGTTCGTGGAGTACGACCTGTTCCGAGAAGCCGCTGGGCAGCGCCGTCACGACCAGGTCACCGCCGGACACCGCGCCGGTGTACGTCGCCGTGTTCCCGTTCAGGGTCGGCGCCGGCAGGTCGCCGACGGACAGGGCCAGCGAGGTCCCCCCGTCCGACACCTTGGCGAAAGGCCCCGTCCCACCGTCGGAGAGGTTGAGACCGGCCACCGTCGCGCCGGGGGTGACCGAGGCTCCCGTGTCGGCGAGTGTGGTGTCGACGGGTGTCCAGGCACCGTCCTGGCGGACCCGGACCGGCTCCTGGAACACCTCGGTGGTCAGCGCGCCGTTCGGGTTGACCCATGTGGTCGAGTCCTCGGTGCGCTTGCTGGTGACCTCGACCCGCTTGCCCTGTTCCACGGCCTGCGACCGGGCCGAAGCCAGGTCCGATTCACCCGGCGAGTCCGTGGCGGCGGCCGACGAGGTCTTCGTGTCCGCGCCGGCTGCCACCGAACCGCCGGAGACCAGCAGCGCGAGTGCGCAGGCGAGTACGGCAGTCCGTGCGGCCATCCGAATGTGTCTAGCGCATGACAAATACCGCGTTGTGTGCATCTGCTTCCCCGTTGCTGTACCTGCTGTACCTGCTGTACCTGCTGTACCTGCTGTACCTGCTGTGACAGCGGCAAGTAAATGGGGAGTAAGAGTGCTTGGGCAACACCAGTTCTCCATACCTTTGACTTGGTTGACCATTAATTGACGCTCTCAAGGAGCCGTGAGCCTCCGCACCCCCGGCGCCAGCAGTACCGCCCCCGTGGCCAGTACCACCAGCCCCGCGGCCGCCGCGAGCGGCTCGGCGATCAACAGGCTCAGCGGGGCGAAGGAGAGGGAGCCGAAGTAGTCGTAGGAGCTGACCCGGGAGAGGGACTCTTCCGGGATCTCGCGGTGGATCGTGGTGCTCCACAGGACGCCGAGGACATCGCTGGAGACTCCGGCCGTGAACATCGCGACGGCGATCAGCCAGACCGGGGCCCGCACCCCGAGCAGGGCGACCGGTGCCGCCGTCGGGAACGTGGCCAGGACCGCCACCGGCGATCGGGCGGCGGACCCGGACGCAGGAGGCCAGGTCCGCGCCGGCGATCGTGCCCAGGGCCTGCGCGGCGACGATCAGCGACCACGCGTGGGCGCCGCTGAGACAGCGCTCGGCGGTCAGGGGGCCGGGGACGCCCACGTTCGCGTTTGAGCGCCGCCACCACGATCGACCACTGGGCCACTACGACACACAGCCACTGGCGGGACACGAACTCCCGCCCGCCGTCGCGGAGATCGCCCCAGCCTCAGGACTTCCGGGACGGGCGGGCCGGCACCGTGAGGCGGGCGGTCAGGCCGCGTTGAGGGCGAAGGACGCGGCGCTCAGGGCCAGCGCCCGGCCGGGGCCGACCAGCGCCACCGTCACGCCCGAGAGCGACGGACCCAGGAGCAGTGTGCTGTTGGTGCCCACCCGCAGCAGACCGTTCGCCCGCCGCACATCGCGAGAACCGGCGCGTCCCCGGCCAGGATGAGCACCAGCTGCGGCACCGCCTGGCAGGCCAGGACCAGGGAGAGCCGGCCGGGTCCGGCGCCGGGCAGCGCCAGCACCGCGAAGGCGAGGGCCACTTGGGCGAATCCGTTGCCGAGGACGGAGACGGCGCGGGCGGCGGCGAGCAGCACGAACGGCCGTTCACGCCACAGCGACGATGTTCCGGGGTTCCAGGAGGAGGCGAGCGTCACAGCCAGGGGCTGCGGTGGGCCGACCCCAACGGGCCGCCGCAATCGGCCACTTCACCGGCCGCTGTGGTCAGCCCAGGTTCTTGGTGAGGGTGTACTCCGTAACCCCCGGCGGATAGTCCGGGATCACGCACACCACCTCGTACCCCCGCTTCTTGTAGAAGTCCGGTGCCTGGAAGTCCCACGTCTCCAGGCGGGCCGCCACACAAGCCCGCTCCTCGCGGGCGATGCGTTCCGCCCGCGCGAGCAGCCGGGAGCCGAGCCCCGTCCCTCGGTGACGGCCGTCCACCCACAGATAGGTCACGTGGAGCCAGTCCGCCCAGGTGTGGCAGACGGCTCCGGCGGCCAGGGCGCCGGAGCCGTCCAACGCCCAGACGTGAAGCGGAACTTCACGTTCGCGAGGGGTTCCGCGGAGGGCCCGGAGGACCGGGGACGCGGCCGTGTTGGTTTCGAGCAGCCGGGCGCGGAGCAGATCGCGTCGCTCTCTGTCGACTTCCGTCTCAATACGAAACATGCGGCTCACCATAAACGGGCCGGACAGTCAGTTCTGCAAATTGGGTTCCGCTGCTGCGCCCCGGCCGTACCCTGTGAACAGCACCGGTGGGGGCCGGTGCTGATCAGGGGGCGAGACAAGTCGGGTACGACGCCCGATGTGGGGGTAGCAGTCTCTGCACGGCGGCGGCCGTGCGGCTTCGGCCGCTCCTGGGCGTCGTACCCGCAACCATCGCTTCGTCTCCCGACGATGAGGTATCCCCTGCTCCACAGGAGCCTGGGGAAGGGGGTTTCGTGGTTCGCATCCGAGTCCTGGTCGTCGACGACCATCGCATCTTCGCCGAGTCGCTCGCCGCGGCACTGGCGGCCGAGCCCGATGTCGACGTGTCCGCGGCCGGCAGTGGTCCCGCCGCGCTGCGCAGCATGGAGCGCGCGAACGCCGAGGGCCGCAGATTCGACGTCCTGCTGGTGGACGCCGACCTGGGCGGCAATGTGCAGGGCCTCCGGCCCGCCGTGCCTGTTCAGGCGGGCAACGAGGACGGGCTGGTGGACGGGATCTCCCTGGTCGCCGGGGTCCGTTCCGCCCAGCCGAGCGTACGGATGGTCGTACTGGCGGAGAAGGACGATCCGCGCAGGGCCGCGCTGGCCCTGCAGGCCGGGGCGTCCGGCTGGGTCGCCAAGGACTGCTCGCTGTCCAGGCTTTTAACCGTCATCCGAGGTGTCCTGCGCGACGAGACGCATCTGCCGCCGGCCCTGTTGACCGGGGTCCTGCGGGAGTTGACGGCCGCGCGCAAGCATCGCACCGAGAGCGAGCGGCTGGTGGAGTCGCTGACTCCGCGGGAGCGCGAGGTGTTGCGCTGCATGGTGGCCGGGCTGGGGCGGAAGGCCGTCGCCGAGCGGCTGTTCCTTTCCCCGCACACAGTCCGGACGCATATGCAAAACGTGCTCGGCAAGTTGGGGGTCCATTCGACCCTTGCGGCCGTGGCTCTTGCCCGGCGTGCCGGGGTCGGGCCCGTCGACCTAGCCGGGGATGTTGTCGAACGGGGCGGTCAACTGGCGTAGCAGTCCCGCCAGTTCGCCCCGTTGGGCGCGGGAGAGTTCCGCGAGGATCGCGCGCTCCTGCGCCAGCAGTCCGGCCAGGGCCTGGTCCGCGCGGTCCTGGCCCTCCTCGGTGAGCCGGACCAGTACGCCCCGGCGGTCGCTGGGGTCGGGGAGCCGTTCGACCAGGCCCTTCTTCGCCAGGCGGTCGATACGGTTCGTCATCGTGCCGGACGTGACCAGGGTCTGGGTCAGCAGCTGGCCGGGGGAGAGTTGGTAGGGGCTGCCCGCGCGCCTGAGCGCCGTCAGCACGTCGAACTCCCAGGGTTCCAGGCTGTGCTCGGCGAACGCCAGCCGCCGGGCCCGGTCCAGGTGCCTGGCCAGCCTGCTCACCCGGCTGAGCACCTCAAGTGGCTCCACGTCGAGGTCCGGGCGCTCCCGGCGCCACGCTGCGACAAGCCGATCGACCTCGTCCTCCATGACGATCAGTGTAGTGGTTGTGTCGACATGAAGTCTCTTGACATCAACTAACTCTCCTCAAAGTCTCTTGACGTCGAGATAATTCCGGGAGGAGAGTGGGAGTCATGACGACGACTTGGGACCCCGCCCAGTACCTGCGGCACGCCGGCCACCGCGCCCGCCCGTTCGCCGACCTCCTCGCGCGCGTCACCGGTGTCCCCGGCACCCCGCCCCGCATCGCCGACCTCGGCTGCGGCCCCGGCAACGTGACCGCCGTCCTCGCCGAGCGCTGGCCCACCGCGCACATCACCGGCTACGACAACTCGCCCGAGATGCTCGCGCGGACCGAGCCCTACGCCGGCCCCACGGCGGGTGGTGGCAGCCTCGACTTCGCCCACGCGGACGCGACGGAGTGGGCGCCCGCGCAGCCGTACGACCTGATCGTGTCGAACGCGGCGCTCCAGTGGGTGCCGGGGCATCTGGACCGCTTCGGCGACTGGGTGGCCGCGCTCGCGCCGGGCGGCACCTTCGCCTTCCAGGTGCCGGACAACATCGACGCGCCCCTGCACGCCCTGATGCGCGAACTCGCCGCCACCGCCCGCTGGAAGAGCCGTCTCGGGGATGTCCTGCGGCACGAGGACTCGGTGCACGCGCCTGGCGTCTACCTCGACCGCCTGGCCCGCCTCGGCTGCGCGGCGGACGTCTGGCAGACGACGTACCAGCACATCCTGCCCGGCCCCGACCCCGTCCTCGACTGGGTCAAGGGCACCGGCCTGCGCCCCGCCCTCACCGCCCTCGCCGACGACCCGGAGGCGCGGGACGCCTTCGTCACCGAGTACCGCGACCTGCTGCGCGAGGCGTATCCGACGGCGGAGTACGGCACGGTGCTGCCGTTCCGGCGGCTGTTCGCGGTGGCCCGTAAGGGGGTGTGAGCGGTGATCGCGGCCGTGGACCATGTGCAGCTGGCGGCCCCGGCAGGGTCGGAGGACGCGCTGCGCGCCTACTACGCCGACGTCCTCGGCATGACCGAGATTCCGAAGCCACCGACGCTCGCGGCGCGGGGCGGGTGCTGGTTCGGGGCGGGGGCGGTCCAGCTCCACCTGGGCGTTGAAGCGGATTTCCGTCCCGCGAAGAAGGCCCACCCCGGGCTCCGGGTCGTGAACATCGAGGCGTACGCGGCCCGGCTGGAGGCCCGCGGGGCGCAGGTCGGCTGGGACGGGGACCTGCCGGGGCACCGGCGGTTCTACTCGGAGGATCCGGTGGGGAACCGGCTGGAGTTCCTGGAACCGGAAGGCTGAACGGTGTTTGTCCGCCGCGATCGCGGCAACTCGAGTGGTGACCGAGTTCCGATCCGACCGGGAGTGATGAACCGTGGCAAAGGACGAGAAGGCCAAGGCCAAGAAGGAACAGGTCAAGGGCAAGACCAAGGAGACCGTGGGCCGCGCCGTCGGCAACGAGACCATGGAGATGAAGGGGCAGGCCGAGAAGTCCAAGGGGGACGCGCGGCAGGCCAAGGAGAAGGCCAAGGACGCCTTCAAGCGCTGACACCTGCGCCGGAAGCGACGAGGGCCCCTGCCGGACGGCGGGGGCCCCTTCCGTGTGCTCGGATCAGCTCTTGCGGTGGCCTATCAGGCGCGGCTTCGCCTCCAGGCCGTCCAGACCGTGCCACGCCAGGTTCACCAGATGCGCCGCCACCTCCGCCTTCTTCGGGCGGCGGACGTCCAGCCACCACTGGCCGGTCAGGGCGACCATGCCGACGAGGGCCTGGGCGTAGAGGGGGGCGAGCTTGGCGTCGAAGCCGCGGCTCTTGAACTCCCGGCCCAGGATGTCCTCGACCTGGGTCGCGATGTCCGAGATCAGGGACGCGAAGGAGCCCGTCGACTGGGGGATGGGGGAGTCGCGGACGAGGATGCGGAAGCCGTCCGTGTACTCCTCGATGTAGTCGAGGAGGGCGAAGGCCGCCTGTTCGCAGAGTTCGCGGGGGTGGCCGGCCGTCAGGGAGCTGGTCACCATGTCCAGCAGCCGGCGCATCTCGCGGTCCACGACCACCGCGTACAGGCCCTCCTTGCCGCCGAAGTGCTCGTAGACCACCGGCTTGGAGACCCCGGCCTTCGCCGCGATCTCCTCCACCGACGTGGCCTCGAAACCCTTCGCCGCGAAGAGCGTGCGACCGACTTCCAGCAGCTGGGCCCGGCGTTCGGCTCCCGTCATCCGGGTGCGGCGCGCGCGCCGGGGCTTTTCGTTGCCTGGGGTGCTGCTGGGATCGGTCGCCACGGCGTCAATCATGCCGCCTCCGCCGGCTCCTTCCGGGGCCGAGAGCTGTCCGGACCGGAGATACGGCGCGAATCGATACGCGAGCGTGACGGCCAGCGCACGTCATAGGCCCAGCCGAGCTGCTCGCACCAGCGGATGATCCGCGCCGAGGAGTCGAGCTGGCCGCGCATCACACCGTGCCGCGCGGACGTCGGGTCGGCGTGGTGCAGGTTGTGCCAGGACTCGCCGCAGGACAGGATCGCCAGCCACCACACGTTGCCCGAACGGTCGCGTGACTTGAAGGGGCGCTTGCCGACCGCGTGGCAGATCGAGTTGATCGACCAGGTGACGTGGTGCAGCAGCGCCACCCGGACGAGCGAACCCCAGAAGAAGCCGGTGAACGCGCCCCACCAGGACATGGTGGCCAGGCCGCCGATCAGCGCGGGCAGCGCGAGCGACAGCATCGTCCAGAAGATGAACTGGCGGGAGATCGCCCGGATCGTGCGGTCCTTGATCAGGTCCGGCGCGTACTTGTCCTGCGGGGTGCGCTCCTCGTCGAACATCCATGCGATGTGCGCCCACCAGAGGCCCTTGATCAGTGCCGGCACGGTCTCGCCGTAGCGCCACGGCGAATGCGGGTCGCCCTCCGCGTCGGAGAACTTGTGGTGCTTGCGGTGGTCGGCCACCCAGCGCACCAGCGGGCCCTCGACCGCCATCGACCCGGCGATCGCGATGGCGATCCGCAGCGGGCGCTTCGCCTTGAAGGAGCCGTGCGTGAAGTACCGGTGGTAGCCGATCGTCACGCCGTGGCAGCCCAGGTAGTAGAAGAACACCAGCAGGCCGAGATCCAGCCAGCTCACCCCGCCCCAGCCCCAGGCCAGCGGCACCGCCGCGACCAGCGCCAGGAACGGGACGGTGATGAAGAGGAGAAGAGTCAGCTGTTCCAGCGTCCCCTTTTTCTCGCCGCCGAGGGTGGCGGCGGGCAGCGGGGTGCCGTCGTCGTTCGCCCGCGGGGCGTCGTCGATCACATCGGAGCTCGTGGTCATGGGCGTCCCCTGTGGGGTTCGGAGGTGGAGGCGGAGCGTCGGACGGCGGGAGCCGAGTATGAGTTCACCATGGACTTCCCTACGGTTCCGTAACCTACGGCGACGTAAGTATGGCAGTGCGTCGACAGGTGGACGAAGCCCGTGAGACCGCGCGTCAGAGTGGACACCTATCCTTGGTGTCGGTCGGACAGCGCGGTCCGCTCTGTTTTCTTCCCGGATGTCCGTCCCCTATGCGACAGCCGCCGCGGGACCGCCGTCCGGGTTCCCTCCAGACGAGCTTCAAACACTGCAAGGAGCCGCACCTGTGAGCAGTGCCGACGACCAGGCCACCACGACCAACAACGAGCTGCGCGCCGACATCCGGCGCCTCGGCGACCTGCTGGGCGAGACCCTCGTCCGCCAGGAGGGCCCCGAGCTGCTCGAACTGGTCGAGAAGGTCCGCCGCCTCACCCGGGAGGACGGCGAGGCCGCCGCCGACCTGCTGCGCGGCATAGAGCTGGAGACCGCCGCCAAGCTGGTGCGCGCCTTCTCCACCTACTTCCACCTGGCCAACGTCACCGAGCAGGTGCACCGCGGCCGCGAGCTGCGCGCCCGCCGCGCCGCCGAGGGCGGTCTCCTCGCCCGCACGGCCGACCGCCTCAAGGACGCCGACCCCGACCACCTGCGCGAGACGGTCAAGAACCTGAACGTCCGCCCGGTCTTCACCGCGCACCCCACCGAGGCCGCGCGCCGGTCGGTCCTCAACAAGCTCCGGCGCATCGCCGCGCTCCTGGAGACCCCGGTCATCGCCTCCGACCGCCGCCGCTACGACACCCGGCTGGCCGAGAACATCGACCTGGTGTGGCAGACCGATGAGCTCAGGGTCGTACGGCCGGAGCCCGCCGACGAAGCACGTAACGCCATCTACTACCTCGACGAGCTGCACGCGGGCGCCGTCGGTGACGTCCTCGAAGACCTCACCGCCGAGCTGGAGCGCGTCGGCGTCAAGCTGCCCGACGACACCCGCCCGCTCACCTTCGGCACCTGGATCGGCGGCGACCGCGACGGCAACCCGAACGTCACCCCCCAGGTCACCTGGGACGTCCTGATCCTCCAGCACGAGCACGGCATCAACGACGCCCTGGAGACGATCGACGAGCTGCGCGGCTTCCTCTCCAACTCCATCCGCTACACCGGCGCGACGGACGAACTGCTGGAGTCCCTCCAGTCCGACCTGGAGCTGCTGCCCGAGATCAGCCCCCGCTACAAGCGGCTCAACGCCGAGGAGCCCTACCGGCTCAAGGCCACCTGCATCCGGCAGAAGCTGGAGAACACCAAGAGCCGACTGGCCAAGGACACCCCGCACCAGCCCGGCCGCGACTACCTCGGCACCGCCGAGCTGCTGCACGACCTCACCCTGATCCAGACCTCCCTGCGCGCCCACCGCGGCGGCCTCTTCGCCGACGGCCGCATGGACCGTACGATCCGCACGCTCGGCGCGTTCGGCCTCCAGCTCGCCACCATGGACGTACGCGAGCACGCGGACGCCCACCACCACGCGCTGGGCCAGCTCTTCGACCGGCTCGGCGAGGAGTCCTGGCGCTACTCCGACATGCCGCGCGAGTACCGCACCAAGCTGCTCGCGAAGGAGCTGCGGTCGAGGCGGCCGCTGGCTCCGACGCCCGCGCCCGTCGACGCGGCCGGTGAGAAGACCCTCGGGGTGTTCGAGACCATCAAGAAGGCCCTCGCCGTGTTCGGGCCCGAGGTCATCGAGTCGTACATCATCTCGATGTGCCAGGGCGCCGACGACGTCTTCGCCGCCGCCGTCCTCGCCCGCGAGGCCGGGCTGATCGACCTGCACGCCGGCTGGGCCAAGGTCGGCATCGTGCCGCTCCTGGAGACCACGGACGAGCTGAAGGCCGCCGACACCATCCTGGAGGACATGCTCTCGGACCCGTCCTACCGGCGGCTCGTGGCGCTGCGCGGGGATGTCCAGGAGGTCATGCTCGGGTACTCGGACTCCTCCAAGTTCGGTGGTATTACGACGAGTCAGTGGGAGATCCACCGGGCGCAGCGGCGCCTGCGTGACGTCGCGCACCGGTACGGCGTGCGGCTCCGCCTCTTCCACGGTCGCGGCGGAACCGTCGGCCGCGGCGGCGGCCCGTCCCACGACGCGATCCTCGCCCAGCCCTGGGGCACCCTGGAGGGCGAGATCAAGGTGACCGAGCAGGGCGAGGTCATCTCCGACAAGTACCTGGTGCCTTCACTGGCCCGCGAGAACCTGGAACTGACGGTCGCCGCCACCCTCCAGGCCTCCGCCCTGCACACCTCGCCCCGCCAGTCCGACGAGGCGCTCGCCCGCTGGGACGCGGCCATGGACGTGGTCAGCGACGCCGCCCACGCCGCCTACCGCAGGCTGGTCGAGGACCCGGACCTGCCGACGTACTTCCTCGCCTCCACACCGGTGGACCAGCTCGCCGATCTGCACCTGGGCTCGCGGCCCTCCCGCCGCCCCGGCTCGGGCGTCTCGCTCGACGGACTGCGCGCCATCCCGTGGGTGTTCGGCTGGACCCAGTCCCGGCAGATCGTGCCCGGCTGGTACGGCGTGGGGTCGGGGCTGAAGGCGCTGCGCGAGGCGGGCCTGGACACCGTGCTCGACGAGATGCACGAGCAGTGGCACTTCTTCCGCAACTTCATCTCCAACGTGGAGATGACCCTCGCCAAGACGGACCTGCGGATCGCCCAGCACTACGTCGACACTCTCGTCCCGGACGAGCTGAAGCACGTCTTCGACGCCATCAGGGCCGAGCACGACCTGACCGTCGCCGAGGTGCTCCGCGTCACCGGTGAGGCCGAACTCCTCGACGCCACCCCGGTGTTGAAGCAGACCTTCACCATCCGCGACGCCTACCTCGACCCGATCTCCTACCTCCAGGTCACCCTCCTCAAGCGCCAGCGCGACGAGGCGGCCGCGGGTGCGGAACCCGACCCGCTGCTGAGCCGCGCCCTCCTCCTCACCGTCAACGGTGTGGCGGCGGGGCTGCGCAACACCGGCTGAGGAACAGCGAGACGGGTGCCCCCGAGCTGTCGTAGCAGCTCGGGGGCACCCGTCTTTTCAGGCGATCAGAGGGCTACGAACGCCGCCGTCAGCAGCGCGATCCCCGACCAGGCCAGTACCCACGCGGCCCGGGTCAGCCGCAGGCCGCCGGCGACCACCACCGAGGCGAGCAGGAGGGCGCCGCCGAGGGGGACCCAGGCGTAGAGGATGCCGGCGGGGCCGGAGCGCATGACCTCGTCGGTGCCGGGCTTCACGACCACCGCGTACGTCCGGCCCTTTTTCACCGCGACCGTGTGCTCGATGACGACCTTGGCGCGGGCCTGCGACCCGGTCGAGACCGGTGTGTAGGGCCCGGTGCAGGTGTCGTCGCCGCACGCGGCGACCTGGATCGTGCCGGTCTCGCGGCCCTTGGTCAGCATCACGTTGTGCGCGGTGGGCCAGGAACCCCAGACCCCGGCGATCAGGATCAGCAGGGCGACCGTGCCCATCGCCGCGAGCCGTCCGAAGTTCATGGCGGGGATCATTGGCCATACCCGCACATGCGGTCAACTCCGGTGACCGACAAGTCGGTCAAGTCAGGAGTTGTACGCGCTCTGCGCCCGCTCCAGGCCCTCGCTCACCAGACACTCCACCGAGTCGGTGGCGCGGTCCACCAGGAAGTCGAGTTCCTTGCGCTCCGTGGACGAGAAGTCCTTCAGCACGAAGTCCGCCACCTGCATACGGCCCGGCGGGCGCCCGATCCCGAACCGCACCCGGTGGTAGTCCGGGCCCATCGCCTTCGTCATCGACTTCAGCCCGTTGTGGCCGTTGTCGCCGCCGCCGAGCTTGAGGCGGAGGGTGCCGTAGTCGATGTCCAGTTCGTCATGGACCGCGACGATGTTCGCGAGCGGCACCTTGTAGAAGTCGCGCAGCGCGTTCACCGGGCCGCCCGACAGGTTCATGTACGACGTCGGCTTCACCAGCACGACCCGGCGGCTCGCCGGACCCGGTGCGCCGAGCCGGCCCTCCAGGACCTGCGCCTGCGCCTTTCCGGCCCGCTTGAACTTGCCGCCGATCCGCTCCGCGAGCAGGTCGGCCACCATGAAGCCCACGTTGTGGCGGTTGTTCGCGTACTCGGGGCCCGGATTCCCGAGGCCCACGATCAGCCAGGGGGCATTGGCGTCGGTCGTCACGTCCATCTCTCCTTGATACGCGCCAGCCGCTGCTCCCGGTGGGAACAGCGGCTGGCGAAACGGTGAGCGGTGAGGATCAGGCCTCGGTGGCCTCGGCCTCGCCCTCGGCGGGGGCTTCCTCCGCCTGGGCGGCCAGCACCTGGAGGACGACCGCGTCCTCGTCGATGGCCAGCGTGGTGCCCTTGGGGAGCGGGATGTCCTTGGCGGCGATGGAGGCACCGGCCTCCAGGCCCGCGATGGACACGGTGACCGACTCGGGGATGTGCGTGGCCTCGGCCTCGACGGTGATCGTGCTGAGGACGTGCTCCAGCAGGAAGGAGCCCGGGGCCAGCTCGCCCTCGGTGTGGACGTAGACCTCGACGGTGACCTTCTCGCCGCTCTTCACGGTGAGCAGGTCGACGTGCTCGAGGAAGCCCTTGATGGCGTCGCGCTGGACGGCCTTCGGGATGGCGAGCTGGGTCTTGCCCTCGATGTCCAGGGTCAGCAGGACGTTCGGGGTACGCAGGGCGAGCTGCAGCTCGTGGCCCGGCAGCGTGACGTGCAGCGGGTCCACACCGTGGCCGTAGACCACGGCGGGAACCTTCTTGTCACGGCGGATACGGCGGGCGGCACCCTTGCCGAACTCGGTGCGGGTCTCGGCGGTGAGCTTGACGTCGGCCATGGTCACTCCTCGTAGAACAGTTGGGGGTGGGGGCGGTCACCCGGCCGAACATCGGCCTGCTACGAAGAGCGCGTCGATAACGGACCGCCGTACGGACTTCTTGCGAAGCGGTACGGCCTCCCTCGCCGAGCAACTGTCGCAGCTTACTCGGCGGGGAGGCCGTACCAGAAATCGATCTACGACCGGTCTACGACCGCGGGGGTCAGTGCTCGTCGAAGAGGCTCGTCACCGAGCCGTCCTCGAAGACCTCGCGGACCGCGCTGGCGATGGTCGGGGCGATCGACAGGACCGTGATCTTGTCGAGGTCGGCGCCGAGTTCGCCGGGGGTGGGGAGGGTGTCGGTGAGGACGAACTCGCTGACGCGGGAGTTCTTGAGACGGTCCGCGGCCGGGCCGGAGAGCACGCCGTGCGTCGCCGTCACGATGACGTCCTCGGCGCCGTGCGCGAACAGGGCGTCGGCGGCGGCGCAGATCGTGCCGCCGGTGTCGATCATGTCGTCGACCAGGACGCAGACGCGGCCCTTGACCTCGCCGACCACCTCGTGGACGGTCACCTGGTTCGCCACGTCCTTGTCGCGCCGCTTGTGCACGATCGCGAGGGGCGCGCCGAGGCGGTCGCACCAGCGGTCGGCGACGCGCACGCGGCCGGCGTCCGGGGAGACGACGGTCAGCTTGCTGCGGTCGACCTTGTTGCCCACGTAGTCCGCGAGGAGCGGGAGGGCGAAGAGATGATCCACGGGGCCGTCGAAGAAGCCCTGGATCTGGTCGGTGTGCAGGTCGACGGTGAGGATGCGGTGCGCACCCGCCGTCTTCATCAGGTCCGCGACCAGCCTGGCCGAGATCGGCTCACGGCCGCGGTGCTTCTTGTCCTGCCGGGCATAGCCGTAGAACGGCACGATCACCGTGATGGAGCGGGCCGACGCGCGCTTCAGCGCGTCGATCATGATCAGCTGCTCCATGACCCACTGGTTGATCGGGGCCGTGTGGCTCTGGATCACGAAACAGTCCGCGCCACGCACCGACTCCTCGAAGCGGACGTAGATCTCGCCGTTCGCGAAGTCGAAGGCCTTGGTCGGGACGACCCCGACACCCAGCTGGTGGGCGACCTCCTTGGCAAGCTCGGGGTGGGCGCGGCCGGAGAAGAACATCATCTTCTTCTCGCCGGTCGTCTTGATCCCGGTCACAGCACTGTCTCCTCAGAGGTCATTCAACTGGGTGTGCGTTTATCACGGTACGCCGTGTTCGAGGCGTACGATTCCGGTCAGTTCTCGCTCTCGCCCTGGCGGGAAGCCGTTTCTGCCGCCTTCGCCGCCGCGCTTCCTGGACGCTTGCGGGCCACCCAGCCCTCGATATTCCGCTGCTGGCCACGGGCCACGGCCAGCGAACCGGGCGGTACGTCCTTCGTGATCACGGAGCCGGCGGCGGTGTACGCGCCGTCCCCGATCGTGACAGGTGCCACAAACATATTGTCCGACCCGGTACGGCAGTGCGACCCGACGGTGGTGTGATGTTTGGCCTGTCCGTCGTAGTTGACGAAGACGCTGGCGGCCCCGATGTTGCTGTACTCGCCGATCGTCGCGTCCCCGACATAGGAGAGATGCGGGATCTTCGTCCCCTCCCCGATCGTCGCGTTCTTCGTCTCGACGTATGTTCCGATCTTGCCCTTCGGGCCCAGCCGGGTGCCCGGACGGAGATAGGCGTACGGTCCGACGCTCGCCCCGGGACCGATGTGCGAGCTGACGGCCACGGTGTTGTCGACGCGGGCGCCGGCCTCGACGACGGTGTCCGTCAGGCGGCTGTTGGGGCCGACCTCGGCGCCCTCGCCGATGTGCGTGGCGCCGTGCAGCTGGGTGCCCGGCTGCACGATCGAGTCCTGGCCGAAGGTGACGGTGACGTCGATCCAGGTCGTCGCCGGGTCCACGACGGTGACCCCGCCGAGCATGGCCTCGGTCAGCAGCCGGTCGTTGAGGATGCGGCGGGCCTCGGAGAGCTGCACGCGGTTGTTGATGCCGGCGATCTCGCGGTGGTCGCCCGCGACGGAGGCGCCGACGCGGTGCCCGGCCTCGCGCAGGATGCCGAGGACGTCGGTGAGGTACTCCTCGCCCTGGCTGTTGTCGGTGCGCACCTTGCCGAGGGCGTCCGCGAGCAGCTGTCCGTCGAAGGCGAAGACCCCGGAGTTGATCTCCCGGATCGTCCGCTGCGAGTCGGAGGCGTCCTTGTGCTCGACGATCGCGGTCACCGCGCCGGAGGCGCCGTCGCGCACGATCCGGCCGTAGCCGGTGGCGTCCGGGACCTCGGCGGTGAGCACGGTCACCGCGTTGCCGTCGGCGGTGTGGTTCGCGGTGAGTTCGCGCAGGGTCGCGCCGCGGAGCAGGGGGGTGTCGCCGCAGACGACGACCACGGTCCCATCGACGTTTCCGAGTTCCTCCAGCGCCATCCGTACGGCGTGACCCGTGCCGTTCTGCTCGGCCTGGACCGCGGTCCGCACTCCGGGGTCCGTCTCGCCGAGGTGGGCGGTCACCTTCTCGCGGGCGTGGCCCACGACGACGACCAGGTTCTCCGGCTCCAACTCGCGGGCGGCGGCCAGCACATGGCCCACCAGGGTGCGGCCACAGATCTCGTGCAGGACCTTCGGTGTGGCCGACTTCATACGGGTGCCCTCACCCGCTGCGAGTACGACGACGGCTGCCGGGCGAATGGCGCTCACGGGTATGCCCTTCGGCTTCGGAATGCTGGGGGGTGGACATTCGCAGGATACCGGGGCGTTTCATGGGGGACATGAGAGTGGGCCCTGACAGTGCTGTCAGGGCCCGAAGGGGATTGCGGGGAGAGGGGGTTGATCGGTTGTTGCTCAGTTTTGCTCCCCCGCCAGGACTCGAACCCGGACAAATGGCACCAAAAGCCACGGTGCTGCCAATTACACCACGGGGGATCAAACTCGTTTGAACCGGACATTTAGCCTGGTCGCCGAGTGGGCAACAAACACTATGCCGTACCGGATGCCCTCCGTGCGACGGTACTTCTGCGCGGTGATCGGTTTCGTCATTGTTCGATTACGCGCAGTGGTGTAGGCAACTCGTCGAAACTCGACGGAAAAGCGGGGCCCGGCGCCCGTAGGCTGGAGGCATGACCACGACGGGGGAAGAGCACACCACGGGCCGGGGAGGGCCGTGGTGGTGGACCAGGTGGCGTAGTGCGGTACTCGACGTGGGGCTCGCCGCCGGCTCCGCGGCGGAGTGCGGGGCGGAGGGGATCCGGTTCGCGCACGACGCGGGGGTTCCGGCGGCTGTCGGCGTCGTCTTCGGGGTGCTCGCCGGATCCACGTTGGTCGTGCGGCGGAAGTGGCCGATCGCCGTTGTTCTGGTGTCCATCGCTATTACTCCGGCCCAGATGGGCTACCTGATGGGCATCGTCGGGCTCTACACGCTCGCCGCGTCCGAGCTGCCGCGGCGGATCATCGGGTCGCTGGCCGGGATGTCCTTCCTCGGCATGCTGATCGTCATGTTCGTGCGGGTGAAGCAGGACACCCAGCGCGGGTCCTGGGAACTCGGCGACTGGTTCGTGCCGTTCGCCTCCATCACCACCGCGGTCGGGATGACCGCGCCGCCCGTGCTGCTCGGGATGTACGTCGGCGCCCGGCGGCGTCTGATGGAGAGTCTCCGGGAGCGGGCCGACAGCCTGGAGCGGGAGTTGCAGCTTCTCGCGGAGCGGGCCGAGGAGCGGGCCGAGTGGGCGCGGGGTGAGGAGCGGACCCGGATCGCGCGGGAGATGCACGACGTCGTCGCGCACCGGGTGAGTCTGATGGTCGTGCACGCGGCCGCCTTGCAGGCGGTCGCTCGGAAGGATCCGGAGAAGGCCGTCAAGAACGCGGCCCTTGTGGGGGACATGGGGCGGCAGGCGCTGACCGAGTTGCGGGAGATGCTCGGGGTGCTGCGGAGCGGGGACGGGGTGGGCACCAGGGAGCGGGCCGCCGTGCCGCTGGTCGCGGTGGGGGTGGCCGCCGCGGTGGCGGCCTCGCGGGTCGTGGACGACGAGGGCGGGGGCGACGGGCCGTGTCTGTCGGACGTGGACGAGTTGCTCGGGCAGTCCGCGGCGGCCGGGATGGCTGTGGATCTGTCGGTGGAGGGGGAAACCCGGTCGTACGCGGCTGAGATCGAGCAGACCGCGTATCGGGTGGTGCAGGAGGCGTTGACCAACGTCCACAAGCACGCGGCCGGCGCGAAGACGCACGTACGGCTCGCGCACCGGGTGTCGGAGATCGCGATGCAGGTCGAGAACGAACCGCCGCCCGAGCCCGCGTCCGCCTCGGCGGCTCGGCTGCCGTCCGGGGGGAACGGTCTGGTCGGGATGCGTGAGCGGGTTCTCGCCTTGGGTGGGGTGTTTGTTTCGGGGCCCACGGACGCCGGTGGGTTTCGGGTTTCGGCGGTTATTCCGGCTGTCTGAGGTCGGGGGGTCGCCCTGCGTTTGGTGTGGGTCGGTGCCGTGTCGGGGGGTGTCCGTCCTCGGAACGGCGCGGAATCGGTCTCGCAAGATTTCGGGGGTGTTGACGCGCCAACCGCTGCGGGCGGACACCCCCCGACACGTCACCTTCTCGCCGTACGCGGGTGACGGGCCGCTTCGGACGCCGCTCAGCCCGCCGTGAGCCGTACCGGCTCTATGCCTGAGACGAGGGCGGTCAGGGCCTGGTCGATGTCGGGGCCCAGGTACCAGTCGCCGGTGTGGTCCAAGGCGTAGACGCGGCCCTCGGCGTCGATGGCCAGGAGGGACTGGGTGTCGGGTTCCTCGCCCAGGGGGCTGACGTCGGTTTCCAAGGCGCGGCCGAGGTCGCCGAGGGTGCGGGCCATGTGCAGGCCGTGCAGCGGGTCCAGGTGGAGTGCGGCGGGGGCGATCTGGCGGCCGGGGCCGGTGGGTGCGATGCGCAGGCCGCCGAACTCGGCCCAGGCCTCGACCGCCGCCGGGAACACGGCGTGCTGGTGGCCCGCGGGCGAGGTGTGGTCGCGCAGGGTGTCCGCCCAGATCTCGGCCTGCTTTATGTCCCAGCGGCCGGGCTGCCAGCCGGCGGCGCGCAGGGCGGCGTCGACGGGTACGGAGAAGCGCGTGGAGGAGTGGGAGTGGCGGTCGGGGTGCATCTGCCCTTCGATCGTCGGCGGCGTGGGATGTGGTGCTGGGTGGTGCCTTGTCCTGAGCGGGGGGTGGGTGTCAGCCGGTCTCCGTTGCGGGGTCCACGACTCGGACGCCGAAGTGGGCGCTGAGGGCCGCGCAGGCCCGGCAGGGGGCGGCGAAGCTGCCGTGCAGGGGGTCGCCGTCCTCGCGGATGCGGCGGGCGGTGAGTTTGGCCTGCTTGAGGGTCTTGCGGGCCTCGCCGTTGGTCATCGGCTTGCGCGCGGCGCGTTTGCTGCGCTCGGCGTCGGCGGCGGCGATGTGGCGGGAGATCAGGATCGCCTCGGCGCAGCGGCCGGTGAAACGGTCGCGCTGGGCGCTGGTGAGGGTGTCGAGGAAGTCCTGTACCAGTGGGTGCAGCGCGGGCGGCTGGTCGCCGCGCGCGGCGGTGCCGGTGAGGGTGGTCGCGCCGCGTACGGAGAGGGCGGCGGCGACGGTCGGAAGTATGCCGTCACGGCGGTGGTTGAGGGCGGGTGCTTGCCGTCCCTCGGTGGCGCTCCAGCCGACCCTGGGGTCGCCCGAAGGCCCGGTGTGCGCCCCGGTGTGCGGTCCCGTCTGCGTCGCGTTCATGATCGTCATCCCCTCCCGAGCATCCCCCGGCGGGACTCAGAGTGCCAAATGCCGTGGCGGGTGCGGTAGCTGGGGCTGCGCGACACGCCAGGGCTTCGGCGGGCTGTCACGGCGGGGTGACGGCAGGTCACGGAAGTGAAGGTCCGGTGACGGGGGTCGGCGACCGCTGCCGGTGACCCGTGCCGCCGTACCGCATAGGCTGTCCGCACCGCGATCCACGCGGTCGACGCGTGGAGACAGTCGAACGAAGACGTCAAGAAGACGAGACAGTCGATACGGGGCACAGCGGGGCGAGTTGGACATGCGCCCGCTGTGAATCGTACTGAATGCCGCAGGGGGCAACCGCCATGACGACAGGTCGGCTCGGGCAACAAGCCGCGCCACCGAACGCGGCCTACGCCGGGCAGGTCGTGCACTTCCCGGACCCGGTCCGGGCGGCCCGTCACCCGAGAGGGGTGCGGATGGACGAGCGCGGCTACCCCGACTTCTCGCCGTACGCGCGCGCGGCGGCCGAGATCGCCGAGCCCCCGGAGGGCTTCGGCGTCGACGAACTGCGCCTGACCGACTACGTGTCCGCGAACGCGGCACTGGCCGCGGCCGGGCACCAATTGTGGGACACGGTGCCCGCGGTGGCCACCCCGCACGGCTGGACCTGGCACCACGTGGTCGGCACCCGGCGCCTCGAACTCGTCCCTGTCGAGGTCAAGGCGCTGCTGCGGCACCACGGCGGGATCGCCACCGCGGCCGTCGACCACGACAAGCGCGGCACCCGCCCCCTCCAGGAGACCCGCCCCGCGCACTTCGGCCTGCCGAAGTCCTCGCTCGCGGTCACCGAGGCACAGGTGCAGGGCGTCGAGGAGGACCTCGGCTACCGACTCCCGGGCGCCTACCGGTCGTTCCTCAAGGCGGCCGGCGGGAGCGCGCCCATCGGCACCGCGCTGGACGCCGAGTTGGGGTTGTTGATCGACCAGCCGTTCTTCACCGTGCGCGACGAGGCGGCCGTCAACGACCTCGTCTACGTCAACAAATGCCTCCGCGACCACCTCACCAAGGACTACCTCGCCGTCGGCTTCGTCCAGGGCGGCCTGCTCGCGGTGAAGGTGAAGGGCCAGGCGATCGGTTCGGTGTGGTTCTGCGCCTACGACGACGCCCGCGACGTCGACCCGTCCTGGGCACCGGCCGACCGGGTGGAGCGGCTGCTGCTGGCCGCCGGGGGCGACTTCGACCAGTTCCTCGGCCGACTCGCAGGAAATCCACCGGAGTTGGAGACGGTGGCGAACCTGATGGTGGACGGCGGGTTCGCACGATCGGTGCCGGTGCCTTCGACGGCCGCGGTGGGGGAGTGAGCGACGCGATGGTGACCTTCGCACAGGCGCAGGAGCGCGCCGAGGAATGGATCAACGGGGACGTCCCCGCCTACCAGCACCGCGAGGTGCGGGTGCGGGAGTTCGAACTCGGCTTCGTGGCCTGGGCCGAGGACCGCGCCGACGGCCCGCGCTCGGACGGCGGCGGGCAGCGGCTCGTACTCGCCCGCGACAGCGGCGAGGCCACTCTGTGGCCCGCGCTGCCGGTGGGCGAGGTCATCCGCCGCTACGAGGAGGAGTACGGCCGCCCCGACGAGGTCGCCGACGCGGTACCGGCGGCTCCCGCCCGGGTGGACCTCAACCAGACGTCGTTCCTGCTGAGTCCGCCGGAGTGGTTGCAGGAGGCGGCGGACAAGATCGGGATTCAGGATCGGCGGGGGGCGGGGACGACTTCCGGTGCGGGGGCGGGAACTCCGGCTGCGGGGGCGGGTGTTGGGGGTTCGGGCTCGGCTTCGCCGTCGGGTCCGCCTTCGGGGCCGTTCGCGGGTTCGCGTTCCGGTTCGCTGCCGGAGACTCAGGCCGGGGTGCCGGCCGCTTCGGCCTGGCCGGACGCCGGCGGCGACGAGGCGCCGGGTGCGCCCGGGGTGTCGGCCGGTGCCACGCCGTGGGCCGGGACCGACACCAACGCCGATGCCGGCGAGGACCGTTCGGTACCGCTGCCCGCGACCGTGTTCGCACCGCCGCTGAGTGAGCAGCGCGAGGACGAGACCCCGGCCGACGCCGAGACCGCGCTGATGTCCGGCGGCAGCCAACTCCCGCCCACGGCAGTCGCATCGGCGCTGGGCGACGGCAACGCCCGTGGGGGAGCGGGGAGTTCGCGGGGGCAGGAGGGTGGACCCGGCGGCGGCTCCGGTGGCGCCGGCGGTACGCCGCCGACTCCGTCGTCGTATGGGTATCCGCAGGGGCCGGGTGCTCCGGGTACGCCGCCTCCCGGTGGTCCGCAGGGTGGGCCTGGGGCGGGTGCGTCGTCGTACGGGTACCCGCAGGGGGCGGGTGCTCCCGGTGCTCCGGGTGTTGTTCCCGGTGGTCCTGGTGCGTCGGCTTCCGGTGGTCCGCAGGGTGGGCCTGGGGCGGGTGCGTCGTCGTACGGGTACCCGCAGGGGTCGGGCGCTCCGGGTGGTCCTGGTGCGTCGGTCTCCGGTGGTCCTCAGGGTGGGCCCGGGGTCGATCCGTCGGCCTACGGGTATCCCCAAGGGCCGGGGGGCGCCCCCGGCGTGCCGCACGCTCCTGGGAGTCCTGGTGCGCCGGGGCGGGCGCTCGCGCCCAACGCCGGGGACATCGCCGATGCGGCCACCAGCAAGGCGGCGCCTCCGCCGCGTCGGGCGCGGAGCGGTGGTTCCAACCCGCCGCCTCCGCCGGGTGCCCCGGGGACACCGGGGGCGCGACCGGGCGGTGCGCCTGCCGGGCCGCCGCCTCCGCCGTCGGCGGGCGGGTATGTGCCGACTCAGATGGTTTCGGGGCTCGGTCCGGAGGGGTTGGCCGGTCCGGGTGCGCCGAATGCTCCTGGGGGACCGCCTCCGGGTGGGGTTCACCAGGCCGCGACGATGTTCGCCGATCCCGGTCAGGGCGGGCCGGCGGGGCCGGGTGCTCCGCAGCCGCCGGGTGCCCCTGGCGTTCCCGGTGCTCCGGGTGCGCCCAAGCCCCCGGGTGCACCCGGGGTCCCAGGCGTGCCCGGCGCCCCGCAACAGCCGCCGGCCCCCGGTGTCCCCGGCACGCCTCCGCCGCCGTACACCCCTGGTAGCCCCGGTACCCCTGGCGCTCCCGCCTCCCCGGGCGGTGCTCCCGGTGCCGTGCATCGTGCGGAGACCATGCTGGCCGGGCCTCCGGCGGGTGGGCCCGGTGTTCCTCCGGCGCCGCAATTCCCGGGCGCGCCCGGTGCGTTGGGCGCTCCGGGGATGCCTCAGGGGGCACCGCCCCAGCCGATGCCGCCGGGTGCGATGCCGCCCCCGGGGCAGCAGGCACCCGGTCATCCTCACCCCGTGCCTCCCGGGCCCGGGCAGCCGTTCCCGGGTCAGCAGCAGCCTGCCTACGGCTATCCGCAGCAGGGGCAGCCGACCGTGGGACCGGGCTATCAGGCCGTGTTGCGGTACCGCGCGCCGGACGGTTCCGAGCAGCAGGTGATCCGGCGGTCCGCGCCGGGGACGCCGCACCCGGAGTGGCAGATCTTCCACGAGCTGCGCGGCCTGAACATCCCGCCGGACCAAGTCCTGGAACTGCACACGGAGTTGGAGTCCTGCGAGCTGCCGGGCGCGTACTGCGCGCGGATGATCCGCGAACAGTGGCCGCAGGCGCGCATCGCCAGCATCGCGCCGTACGGCACGGATCACGCGAGCCGGCAGCAGGGGATGCGTGAACTCATCGCGCACCAGGGCGAGTTGCACCAGGTGGCGGACGGGCCGGCCCGACTCGCCCCGGTGCGGGCGCCGTTGCCGCAGGTGCAGCCGACGCCGCCGGTCCCGCCGGAGGCGATCGCGCAGGAACTGGCGGGCGCGTTCGGGCCGGGAGTGTTCCGGTTCGAGCAGGCGGCGGTGTCCCGGCAGGGCGTGCCGCCGGTCGTGGCGCACACGCTGGTCGCGGCGGGGCTGCCGATGGACATGGGCCCGTTCTTCTGGGCGCAGGCCCAACCGGGCCGCCCGGTACCGACGTTGGCCGAACTCGCGCAGGAGCGCGGGGTGCGGCCGTCCGCCGACGCGGGCTCCTACCTCGTCATGGGCAGCGACTTCGGCAAGGCGATCTGCGTCCAGTACGGCACGGCGAACATCGTCGCGGTGCCCGTGGAGGCGGGGCCGGGCGGTGCCTCCGTACCGCCGCAGTTCGTGAACACGGGGCTGCCCGAGTTCGCGCGCTGTCTGGCGCTGCTCGGCCGGATGTGGCGACTGCGGTACGGGCTCAACCAGGAGCAGGCGGGCCGCTGGACCGTCGACTTCCAGGCGCAGCTGGCCTCGCTGGACCCGGCGGCGCTCGGTTCGCCGGAGAGCTGGTGGTCGGTGCTGCTGGAGCAGATGTGGGACGGGTTGTTGTAGTAGTCGGTATCTGAAGAGAAGGGCCGGACCCGGTGGTGCGATCGGGTCCGGCCCTTTTGTGTCGCGTGATGCCCGTGACCTGTCTGCGGAGTGTCGCGTTATGAACCCTTATGCCCGATACATCAAGATATGCGCGAAATCATCATTTCGTGTCCGTCGGGTGGAGAGGGGTTCCAGGATGAGCAGCGCATCGGTGTCACCACGTGGCTTCGTGGCAGTACGGGGGCGCGGCTACCGCCCCGCCCAGGTGGACGCGTACGCGGCGGCCCTCTCCCGGCACCGGGACGCCGCGTGGGAGCGGGCCGCGCGGCTGACCGTACTGGCCAGGGAGATGGAGGCGGAGGCCGAGCGGCTGCGGGAGACGGTGGCGGGGCTCGCCCCGCAGACGTACGAAACGCTCGGCGAGCGGGCGCGCCGGCTGTTCCAGCTGGGGGAGGAAGAGGCCGCCGCGGTACGGGAGTCCGCGCGGCGTTCGGCGCGTGAAACGGTCGCGCAGGCCGAGGCGCGCGCCGCCCGCGTACTCCAAGAAGCGCGGGAACAGGCGGACGCGCTCCGCGCGGAGGCTGAGGAACGCGCCCGCCATCGGCTCCTCGCCGCCCGTGCCGAGGCCGACGACCTCCGCATCGGCGCCCGGCGCGAGGTGAAGGAGGGGCGCACGGAGGCGCTCGCCGCGTTGCGCGAGGTACGGCAGCGCACCGCCGCCATGCTGGGCGAGCAGGCCAAGGAACACGCCGAGCGCTGGGCCGAGGCGGAACGTTCCGCGGAGGAGCGGCTCGCCGCGGTGGACGCCCGGTGCGCCGAACGGCTGGCCCGTGCGGAGGCGGCGCTCTCCGAGGCTCAACAGGCCTTTGCCGACGCCGAGTTGTCGGATCGGCGGCGGCAGGAGGAGGCGGCGGAGCGGGCGGCCGAGGTGGTCGCGGAGGCGCGGGTGCGGGCGGAGCGGATCGCTCGGGACACGGAGCGGGTGCTGCGGGAGCACGGGGAGACGTGGGACGACGTGCAGGCGCACATGGATCATGTGCGGAGCAGTTTGACCGCGCTGACGGGGCGGGCGCCGGCTGAGTGAACGGGGGCGCGGTTGTGGTCGTGCGCGGGCCGGTGGGGGCTTGTCGCGCCCACGCGGCGGAGCCGCAAATGGATACAGCCCCGCGCCTCAGGTGGGGTCAGTGCTCCGGCGCTCCAAGTCACCCATGGTCGGCGCAGCAAGGTGTCGGGTTGGGGACCTCGAAGGGAGCCAGGGTGTTGCCCGCCGCCGGGACCAGGGCCAGTACCAGTCGTCCCTCGCGCCATTCCGGTCGTACGTGATTCTGGGTGTGCACCGGTGTGGCAGGGTCCGGAGCGTCGCCCGACGTGGCGCCCACCACGATCACCTCGTCGATCGCCGTCAGTTCCAGCAGGTCGGAAAGGGTGACCGTCCCGGTGAGGTGTTCCGCGCCGGGGAACAGGACCGCCCGGCCCGAGCGGCGGGCGGTGTGTTCGGCGGCTGCCTGGGCGGCGGCCTCCTGGTCGCCCTGGGGGGCCTCGGACTCGGTGAGGCGTTGCCAGGCGTTCGTGGCCGATTCGGTGTCCGGGAGTTCCAGTGACACGGCCGTTCCGCGGCGCGTGTCCGTGCGGATCAGGTGGGTGCAGGCGACCGTGCCCGGGGGGAGCGCGAGGGTGGTCACGAGGTCGCGGACGAGGTGGTCGGCCTCGCGGAGGGTCGTCGTGCCGGGGGGGGGGGGGGCGGCGGGGGGGGCGGGGGGGGTGGCGGGGGGGGGGGTGGGGGGGGGGGGGGGGGGCTCGAACAGCGAGAGGGAGGGTAGGGATCTGTTTGTCTA
>NZ_JBHYWD010000023.1:0-88208 GCF_042751305.1 Streptomyces hokutonensis | reverse complement strand
GGGGGGCGCGCGGGCCGGCGCGCGCGCGGGGCGCGGGCGCGCCGGCCCGCCCGCGCGCCCCCCCCCCGGCGCCCCCCCCCCCCCCCCCCCCCCGCACGGGTCGTAGGACGTGGTCATGCGGGCAGGACCCACATCGGGTTGGAGTAGAACCAGAGGTCCTTCCACGGGTCGGCGTCGCCGAGGACGTCCATCGCGGGGCCTACGGGGTCTACGGCAGCACCGTTGACGCCTACGGCGGTGCGGTTGCCGTCGGTGCCGCGGAGGCGGACGTAGACCGGCTTGTCGAGGCGGCCGAGGGAGTACGTGAGGCGGACGGTGCCGGTGGACTTGTCGACCTCGAAGGACTTGACGACCTTCGTGGTGGGGGTGGAGAAGGTGTCCTTGTCCGTGACCGGGCCGGTGACGTCGCCCTGGATGACGTCGACGCGGGCCAACGAGGGCTGGAACTGCGCCCAGTTGGGGCCGTTGGACAGGCTGATGCGGATGACCAGGTCGACCTGGGCGCTGCGGCGGACGTGCAGCGCGCCGCCGAGGGTGACCTCGCGGCCGCCGGCCGAGAGGCGGGCGTCGAGGCCGCTGATCAGGCCGCCGTGGTCGACCCAGACGCGGCCCGCGCGGATGCCGTCCATGACCGCCTTGTACGCGAAGGAGGTCGCGCCGACGTGGGTGCGGGAGTACTGGCCGGGCCAGAAGTCGGTGTCGGTGAGGCTGATGCCGGTGCCGTAAACGGGGTCGTTGTAGCGGCCGTTGGCGTTGAAGTCGCCGCCCGGGCCGCGTACGGCGGTGTCCGCGTACACGTTGTGGGAGTCGGAGTTGGCGGTGATCCACCAGGGCTTGCCCTCGGCGAGGAGGCTGTCCCACAGGCCGCCGACCGTGGCGGTCATCCAGTCGAAGCCGCCCCAGGTGCGGTAACTCTCCAGCGGGTAACCGGGGAAGGAGTCGGCGCTCGGGCTGTTGTCGTAGATGCCGCGACCGCTGCCCGGGCCGTTGGGCTTCGGGATGCCGCCCGCCTGGTGGCCGGGGGCGCCCTCCATGCCGACGGCGATCGTGGGCTGCGCGTCGCGCCAGCCGCGGATCTCGTGCGGGGAGTCGATGCCCTTGCGTGCCGGGTGGTTGGCGAGGAAGAGAGCGTCCTTGACCTTGCGGCGGCGGACCTGGTCGGCGAGGAAGTTCACGCCCGCGATGGCGAGGGCCTCGTTGGCGGGGGAGTTGCCGCTCGCGTTGTTGACGCTGCCGTCGAAGGAGTTCTCGAACTCCTTGAGTACGGCTACCTCGTTGGAGCCGGGGTGGACGAACACCGTGCCGTGCTCGGCGCCCGGGATGTTCCACTCCAGGCCCTGGAAGACGAGGGTGTCCTCGGTCTTGTCACGGGCGTCGACGATGTCCGGATTGACCTTCTCCACACCGATCTTGGCGTGCGCGACACTGCCGTGGTCGGTGATGACCATCCAGTCCAGGCCGTGCGCGTTCGCCTGGCGTACGTGGTCGATGACCCGGTACTTGGCGTCGCTGCTGTACTGGGTGTGGATGTGGTGGTCGCCCGCCAGCCACAGGTAACCGCCGTTGCCCTTCGACGACTTGGCCGAGCTCTGCTGCACCGACGCGGCTGCCTCCCCCGCGCCGGCGAGCACGCTGCCCGCCGCGAGTCCCGCGCCCAGCAGCCCGGTTCGGCGCAGCATGCCTCTTCGTGAGAGCTGACTGGGCGTCAACTCGGCGTCCGGGATGGATGTGTCGAGGGCGGGCGGCAGCGAGCCGGCGTCCCCGTCTCCGTGGTGGTGATGGTGGTGGTGACCGTGGTCGCCGTGACTGTGGCCGTGGCTCATGTTCAACTCCCGCTGGAATGCAGGGACCTTCACGCTCGGACGTGCAGAGTCTGAAAAGGAGCGGTGAACAGCGGGAGTCGTGGTGGTGGTGCGGCAAAGAACGAGTCATGCACGGCTATGACACCGGTCATGCGCGGCTTTTTCGTCGGTCATCCTCCGCCCTGCGTACTGGTCGTCCTTCGCCTCCGCGCGCAGGTCATCCCTCGCCCCGGCGCACCGCGCCCGCCAGGATCCACCCCTCCATCGCCTCGTACCGCCTGCGCTGTTCCTCCTCCTTCTGCCGCCCCGAGGCGACCGTGCCGAGCCAGCCGCAGAGGAAGCCGAGCGGGATGGTGACGAGCCCGGTGGTCGTGAACGGGAACCAGTTGAAGTCGGCGCCCGGGAACGCGGCGGCCGGCGAACCGGAGACCAGGTTCGTGCCCGGCATCAGCAGCAGCACTCCCAGCGTGCCGCCAATGAGCGTGCTGAGCAGGCCCGTTCGCGTGTAACGGCGCCAGAAGAGGCTGTAGACGAGGGCGGGCGCTATGGCCGAGGCGCCCAGGCAGAAGGACAGCGTGACCAGGGGCTGCAGGCCCCGGTGCTGGACCAGCGTCGCCAGCACGATCGCCGGAACGCCCACCGCCAGCGCCGAGTAGCGGGCCAGCGTCATCTCCCGGCGGACCGGCATCTCCTCCACGCGGGCCGCGAAGACGTCGTGGGCAAGGGAGTTGGCACAGGCGAGGATCATCCCGGCGACCGAGGCGAGCAGGGTCAGGAACACGGCCGTGGTGACGGCGGTGAACAGCAGGGTCTCCACCGTCGACACGTCCGGCCCGAACACCGCACGCGAGCCCAGCAGATACGCCGTGTTGCCCTGCGCGTCGGCCCGCGCGATCGCCGCCCGCCCGAGCAGCGCCGTGGCACCGAACCCGACGACCGTCACGATCACCACGAACAGCGCCACGCTCGACACCGCCCACGACATCGACCGCCGCACCTGGCGGGCGCTCGAAGCGGTGTACATACGCATCGTGATGTGCGGCAGGCAGGCGCCCCCGAGGACGATGGTCAGCTGCGAACTGATCATGTCCAGCCGGGGACTTGGGCCTCCGGCGAACTCAAGTCCCGAGTGCAGAAAGGCCGTTCCGACCCCGCTCCGCCGGGCCGCCGTGTCGAAGAAGGCGCCCAGGTCCCAGTGGAACCGGTTCAGGATCAGTACGGCGATCACGGCCCCCGACCCGATCAGCATCACGATCTTCAGGATCTGGATGAGGGCGGTGCCCTTCATACCGCCGATCGCCGCGTAGCTGATCATCAGCGCGCCCAGGCCGATGATGCAGCCGGTCTGGAGCGAGTCGCCGGAGAAGCCGAGGATGAACGCCAGCAACTGTCCCGCGCCCGCGAGTTGGACCAGCATCAGCGGCAGCAGCGCGATGATGGTCACCGCGCACGCCACGATACGGACCGACCGCCCCGGCATCCGCCGGGCGAACGCGTCCCCCATCGTGAACCGGCCCGCGTTGCGCAGCGGTTCGGCCAGCAGGAACATCAGCAGCATCAGCGACAGCGCCGTGCTCAGCGCCAGCACCACCCCGTCGTAGCCGTACAGGGCGATCACCCCGCCCGTGCCCAGCACACTCGCCGCGGAGATGTAATCACCCGCTATGGCAAGGCCGTTGCGCAGTGGCGAGAGGGAGCCGTACCCCGTGTAGAACTCGTCGAGGTCGTCGCGGTCGGGCCCCGTCATCACACACAACAGCAGCGTGAGGGTGGCGACGGTCGTGAAGGCGACGAGCGACATGGTCTGCGACGCGGGGTCGCGGAACCCGGTCACCGTGCCGCCTCCCGTCTGGCGTCCAGTTCGGCCTGCTTGCGGATGCGGTCCGCGAGGGGGTCCACGCGCCGCCGGGCCGTGTGCTCGTAGAGCGCTATAGCCAGCCAGGTGACGGGCAGTTGCACCAGCGCGAGCAACAGCCCGGTGGGCACGCCCGCGACCACGGTGCTCGACATCAGCGGGGGCGCGAACGCGGAGAGCGTCAGGAACAGGCAGAAGTATCCGAGCGCGGTGAGCGACGCCACGCGCCGCTGCCGCCGGTACGCGCCGCGCAGGACCCGCAGATCCCGGTGGTTGCCGAGGGCGGGCCGACGGGGCGGGCGACGGCGTTCGGGTGGGGGCGGGGGTGGCTGCCAGGGGTAGGTGAGGCGGGGCGGGGTCGGGGCGTGTGGGTTGCGCCGGTCGTACGGGTCGTACGGGTACGGGGCGTGCGATTCGTGCGGGTTGTACGGGTCGCGCGGGGCGGATGAATCATGCGGAGGGTACGGGTCGTAGGACATCCCGTGCTCCTTGCGTGGCTCGGGTCCGTGGCGGCGGACCGCAGGGAGTTGGGCGGAGCGGGTCATGCACGTTACTCGCCGGTTGGGGGGTGTGGGTGCTTTTCGGCGAACTGGGCGGTTGGTATGCGCTTGCGGGGTCAACGAGGGGCTGACCTTGGGTGTCGGGCGGGGGGCACGCGGCCTCCCTGAGGGCTTGTGGGGGAGCGTGCCGTAGCCCTCCAGTCGTACGGGTGGCCCCGAACGTCCGTCCCCCGTGCGGCTCCTGAGGTCTTGTCGGACCTCGCGGTGTCACGCCTCCGAGGTGACGTCCGGCGCCGTACCCGAGCCCTGCTGTCCTCGGCATGGACGGATCGCGCCGCTTGGCCGCGGCCACCGGGGGCGTACTCGCCCGCCGACCCGGCCGTGCTCGGCCACCGGCGCGCGGAGACGATCACGCGCGTACGTCGGCGCCTTCTTCGGCCTCCGACTCAAGGGCATGGCAGGGCCGTTGATCGGGGCCCGTCCCCGACCGGCCCCGAGGTCTCCGTCCGGCTGCCCTGACGGTCAGTCCTTGAGCACCGGAAACCGCCGGGGCGCCAGTACCAGCAGCACCAGGAAGGCCACCCCGGCGGCGCACCCTGCGCCGATGTACACCGCGTGCACCGCGTCCGCGATCGCCCGCCGCGTCCCCTCCGGCACCGCGCCCCGGTCCAACCCCCTTGTCACCGAGTCCAGATCGCTGGCCCCACCCAACCGCGACGCGAGCACCCCGTTGGCCACGGCCCCGAAGACCGACGCGCCGATCGTCTGCCCCGTCTGCCGGCAGAACAGGACGGACGCGGTCGTCACCCCCCGCTCCTCCCACCCCACCGTCGACTGCACCCCGACGATCAGCGGCAGTTGGAAGAGTCCGAGGGCCGCGCCGAGGAGCAGCATCAGGAGCATCGGCTGCCAGGCCGAGCCCGGATACGGGAGGAACGGGAACGCGAACAGGATCAGTGTCGCCGTCCCGATCCCGAGCATCGCGGTGTTGCGGAAGCCGATCCGCCGGTACACGTGCTGGCTGAGTGCCGCGGACACCGGCCAGCTCAACGTCCATACGGAGAGCACGAATCCGGCCGCCACTGGCGCCAGGCCGAGCACCGACTGGGCGTACGTCGGCAGGAACACGCTCGGGGCCACCATGAGCAACCCCAGTGCGCCCAGGGCCAGGTTGACGGCGGCGATCGTACGGCGGCGCCACACCCAGCCGGGGATGATCGGTTCGGCCGCCCGGCGTTCGATCGCGACGACGAGTCCGGCGAGCGCAAGGCCCGTACCGAACAAGGCGATTGATGGGGTCGACAGCCAGGGCCAGGCCACCCCGCCCTGCACCAGTGCGGCGATCAGGACACCGCCGCACGCGAACACGCCCAGCGCGCCTGCCCAGTCGACACGCGGGCGGGCGTCGCGGGTCCGCCGCGGCTCGCGCAGGCAGCGGACGATCAGCCACAACGCCGCCGCTCCGACCGGGAGGTTGACGAGGAAGATCCAGCGCCAGCCGGCGTACGCGGCGAGCAGGCCGCCCACGCCGGGGCCGGCGACCGCCGACACCGCCCACACGGTGGACAACTTCGACTGGATCTTGGGGCGTTCGCTGAGCGGGTACAGGTCGGCGGCCAGGGTCTGGACCGTGCCCTGCAACGCCCCGCCGCCCAGGCCCTGTACGACGCGGAACGCGATCAGCGCGCCCATGCTCCAGGCCACCGAGCACAGCAGCGAACCGGCGAGGAAGACCGCCGCGCCCGTGATCAGCACCGGCTTGCGGCCGAAGGTGTCGGAGAGTTTGCCGTAGACGGGGAGGGTGACAGTCACCGCGAGCAGGTAGCCGGAGAAGAGCCAGGAGAAGACGGAGAAGCCGCCGAGGTCGCCGACGATCTGCGGTACGGCCGTGGAGACGATGGTGGAGTCGAGGGCGGCCAGCGCCATCGCGAGCATGAGGGCCGCGACGACGGCGCCCCGCCTGTCCGGCGTGGTGGCCTGCGCGGCCTCACGTATCGCGGGTTCCGTGTTGCCCACGCGGATTCCTTCCCCCTGCATCTATCTGCCGGACGACACTCTCCCACTTGACCCTCACGTCGCGTCAGGGGGAAACCTGGACGGGCCGGTGGGTGGAGCGGACCCCGAGATCGACTCCACCCGGCGGTGGAGAGCCCCTAGGGGTGCCTCCCTACTACGGCCCGGGGACGGTTCGTACCGGCGGAGGAGGAGAAGGGCCCGGGGCCGTCCTTAACCTGGCTTTATGCCGCTGGGGGGCGGCAGGCCGAACCGCAGAGGGTGGGGTTTTCCCCCGGGAAAGACTGCGCTGAGCACCAGCGCGCCGGACCCCCTCCCGCCGCCAGACTCATCGGCGTAACCACTTGAACCGCATCGACCGGACACCGGCACGCTCGTTCGCCGACCGACTTAGGAGACATACCGTGACATCGGCTGTGACCATTCCCAGGCACGGGGGTACTGGAGGGCGTACGGCCGTTGCCGCGCGAGCGCGGCAGGTCGTCAAGGCCTACGGCGCCGGGGAGACCCGCGTCGTCGCCCTCGACCATGTCGACGTGGACATCGCCCGCGGTCAGTTCACCGCGATCATGGGCCCCTCGGGGTCCGGCAAGTCCACGCTCATGCACTGCCTCGCCGGGCTCGACACCGTGACCTCCGGGCAGATCTACCTGGACGAGACCGAGATCACCGGCCTCAAAGACAAGAAGCTCACGCAGCTGCGCCGGGACCGGATCGGGTTCATCTTCCAGGCGTACAACCTGCTGCCGACGCTGAACGCGCTGGAGAACATCACCCTCCCCATGGACATAGCCGGCCGCAAGCCGGACAAGGGGTGGCTGGCGCAGGTCGTGGAGACGGTCGGGCTGTCGAGCCGGCTCAAGCACCGGCCCAACCAGCTCTCCGGCGGCCAGCAGCAACGCGTCGCCGTGGCGCGGGCGTTGGCGGCCCGGCCCGAGATCATCTTCGGTGACGAGCCGACCGGAAACCTCGACTCCCGTGCGGGAGCGGAGGTGTTGGGCTTCCTGCGCCGCTCCGTGGACGACCTCGGGCAGACCATCGTGATGGTCACGCACGACCCGGTGGCCGCCTCGTACGCGGACCGTGTGCTGTATCTCGCGGACGGCCGGATCGTCGACGAGATGTTCAAGCCGACCGCCGACGCCGTCCTCGACCGCATGAAGGACTTCGACGCGCGGGGGCGTACGTCATGACTGTCGTGAAGACCTCGATGCGCAACTTCTTCGCGCACAAAGGGCGGATGGCGCTCTCGGCGATAGCCGTGCTGCTGTCGGTGGCGTTCGTGTGCGGCACGCTGGTGTTCACCGACACGATGAACACGACCTTCGACAAGCTCTTCGCGGCCACCGCCTCCGACGTGACGGTGCTGCCGAAGACCGCCAAGGCCGACGGCAGCACCCCGCAGAACGGACTGCCCGAGTCGCTGCCGGCCTCCACGGTCGCGCAGGTGGCGAAGGCCCAGGGCGTCAAGTCCGTCGAGGGCGCCGTCAGTTCGATGAACGTGACCGTCGTCAACAGCGCCAACAAGAACATGGGCTCGTCGACCGGCGCGCCGACCATCGCGGGCAACTGGACGAAGAACGACCTGCGTTCGATGGAGATCACCTCCGGACACGCACCGCGCGGCCCGACCGAGACCATGGTCGACGCCGACACCGCCGACAAGCACCACCTGAAGATGGGCGACTCGCTGCGCACGATCTCGCAGACCGGTGACTTCACCGCGCGGATCGTCGGCATCGCCACCTTCAAGGTGACCAACCCCGGTGCGGCCGTCGTCTACTTCGACACGGCCACCGCACAGCGCGAACTCCTGGGCGCCACCGGCCGGTTCACCCAGATCGGCGTCACTGCCGCGAGTGGTGTGACCGACGCGCAGCTCAAGCAGAACGTGGCGCGGACCCTCGCCTCGACGGGGACGTACAAGATCCAGACGGCCAAGGAGAACGCCGACGAGAACCGTCAGGGCGTCGGCCAGTTCATGAACGTCATCAAGTACGCCATGCTCGGCTTCGCCGGGATCGCGTTCCTGGTGGGCATCTTCCTGATCATCAACACCTTCTCGATGCTGGTCGCCCAACGGACCCGCGAGATAGGTCTGATGAGGGCCATCGGCTCCTCCCGCAAGCAGGTCAACCGCTCCGTGCTGGTCGAGGCGACCCTGCTCGGGATCGTCGGCTCGATCCTCGGTGTCGGCGCCGGTGTCGGGATCGCCGTGGGCCTGATGAAGCTGATGAGCGCGGCGGGCATGGACCTGTCGACCCGGGACCTGACCGTCAAGTGGACAACTCCGGTACTCGGCCTGCTCCTCGGCGTGATCGTCACCATCCTCGCCGCCTACCTCCCGGCCCGCCGGGCCGGCAAGGTCTCCCCGATGGCCGCGCTCCGCGACGCCGGTACCCCGGCCGACGGCAAGGCCGGCTGGGTACGGGGTCTGATCGGCCTGGTGCTGACGGGCGCCGGTGCCGCAGCCCTGTTCGCGGCGGCCACCGCGAAGAAGGCGACGGACGGTTCGCTGGTCCTCGGCGCGGGTGTCGTGCTCTCGCTGATCGGTTTCGTGATCATCGGTCCGCTGCTGGCCAACGGGGTCGTACGGGTCATCAGTGCCGTACTCCTGCGGGCCTTCGGACCGGTGGGGCGCCTGGCCGAACGCAACGCGCTCCGCAACCCCAGGCGTACGGGTGCTACGGGTGCCGCCCTGATGATCGGCCTCGCGCTGGTCGCCTGCCTGTCGGTCGTCGGCTCCTCGATGGTCGCCTCGGCGACGAGCGAGCTCGACAAGTCCGTCGGCGCCGACTTCATCGTCCAGGGCAACCAGCGGATCGTCCCGCAGGCGGAGAAGGCGATGGAACAGGCACCCGACCTCGTCCACGTCACCCGCTACAAGGACCTCGACGCCACCCTCACCTCGCCCGACGGCCAGAAGGACACCGACGGCATCACCGCCGCCGACCCGTCCTACGCCCAGGACCTGCGCCGCGCCACCACGGCCGGCGAACTGTCCGCCGCCTACGGCACCAACACGATGTCCGTCGGCTCCAAGTACGCCAAGAAGCACGGCGTCCACGTCGGCGACACGATCAGCGTCGCCTTCAAGGGCGGCTCGACGGCCAAGCTCAAGGTCGCGGCCATCACGGACGACGACGTCGCCATCGACCAGGGCGCCCGCTACACCAGCATCGCGACCATGCAGAAGTACCTCCCCGCGAACAAGATCCCGCCGAACGAGATCATGTTCGCCAAGGCCAAGGACGGCCAGGAGAAGCAGGCGTACGCGGCCCTGAAGAAGGCCATGGAGCCCTACCCGCAGTACCAGGTGCGCGACCAGACCGACTACAAGCAGGAACTGAAGGACCAGATCGGCCAGCTTCTGAACATGGTCTACGGCCTTCTCGCCCTCGCGATCATCGTGGCGGTCCTGGGTGTGGTGAACACGCTGGCCCTGTCGGTCGTCGAACGGACCAGGGAGATCGGTTTGATGCGGGCGATCGGGATGTCCCGCCGCCAGCTCCGCCGCATGATCCGCATGGAGTCGGTCGTGATCGCCCTCTTCGGAGCGCTGCTCGGTCTGGGGCTCGGGATGGGCTGGGGGGCCACGGCTCAGCAGCTGCTCGCGCTCGAGGGGCTGAAGGTCCTGGAGATCCCCTGGGGCACGATCATCGCCGTCTTCGTCGGATCGGCGTTCGTGGGACTGTTCGCGGCTCTGATCCCGGCGTTCCGGGCGGGCCGGATGAACGTCCTCAACGCGATCGCCACCGAATAGCCACCGCCCACGGGGAAGCCCGGCGCCGAGAAGTCACGGGGGACTTCTCGGCGCCGGGTTTGTTTGTTGTCTGTTGACGGCGACCTTTTGATTGGCAGTGAACGGGTGGTGGGCGGGCAAAGGCTTTTTCGGGGGTCCAGGGGGCGAAGCCCCTTGGTACGCGAGCACCAACCCCGGCCACGCCACCGTCGTCGTACGCTGGAACCCCCCGGCCCCACACCGCGCGCGTCGGGCCCTTCGTGTTGCCCACCCCCCGGACGGAAGCGCCCCTCCATGAGTCTGCACGGTCTGCTCGACGCCGTAGTCAAGGACCCCGCCCTCGCGGAAGCGACCCGCGCGGCGGCCGACGGCAACCGCATGCACGTCGACCTGGTCGGCCCCCCGGCGACCCGCCCCTTCGCCGTCGCGGCGCTCGCGCGTGAGGCCGGCCGCACTGTCCTCGCGGTGACCGCGACAGGGCGCGAGGCGGAGGACCTGGCCGCCGCCCTGCGCTCGCTGCTCCCGCCGGACGGTGTCGTGGAGTACCCCTCCTGGGAGACGCTCCCGCACGAGCGGCTGAGCCCGCGCAGCGACACCGTGGGCCGTCGCCTCGCCGTGCTGCGCCGCCTGGCCCACCCGAGGGACGACGACCCGGAGACGGGCCCGGTCTCCGTCGTCGTAGCACCCGTGCGGTCCGTGCTGCAGCCGCAGGTCAAGGGTCTCGGAGACCTGGAGCCGGTCGCCCTGAGGTCCGGCCAGTCCGCCGACCTGAACGCGGTGGTGGACGCGCTCGGCGCCGCCGCCTACGCGCGCGTGGAGCTCGTCGAGCGGCGCGGCGAGTTCGCCGTGCGCGGCGGCATCCTGGACGTGTTCCCGCCCACCGAGGAACACCCCCTGCGCGTCGAGTTCTGGGGCGACGACGTCGAGGAGATCCGCTACTTCAAGGTGGCCGACCAGCGCTCCCTGGAGGTCGCCGAACACGGCCTGTGGGCACCCCCCTGCCGTGAACTCCTGTTGACGGAAGACGTCCGCACGCGCGCGCGTGCCCTCGCCGAGGCCCACCCCGAGCTGGGCGAGCTGCTCGGCAAGATCGCCGAGGGCATCGCCGTAGAAGGCATGGAGTCGCTGGCCCCAGTGCTCGTCGACGACATGGAGCTGCTGCTCGACGTGCTGCCCAAGGGCGCGATGGCCGTCGTATGCGATCCGGAGCGGGTACGCACGCGTGCCGCCGATCTCGTAGCCACGTCGCAGGAGTTCCTGCAGGCCTCCTGGGCGGCCACCGCGGGCGGCGGCGAGGCGCCCATCGACGTCGACGCGGCCTCCCTGTGGGCCATCGCGGACGTACGGGACCGTGCGCGCGAGCTGGACATGATGTGGTGGTCGGTGTCGCCCTTCGCCGCAGACGAAGAGCTCGACGCGGACACCCTGAAGCTCGGGATGCACGCCCCGGAGACCTACCGCGGCGACACCGCCAAGGCCCTCGCCGACACCAAGGGCTGGCTCGCCGACGGCTGGCGCACGGTCTTCGTCACCGAGGCCCACGGCCCCGCCGCCCGCACCGTCGAGGTCCTCGGCAGCGAGGGCGTGGCGGCCCGCCTGGAGACGGACCTCGGGGAAATCGCCCCCTCCGTAGTGCACGTTGCGACCGGTTCGATCGACTACGGGTTCGTCGATACGGCGCTCAAGCTCGCCGTCCTCACCGAGACCGACCTCTCCGGGCAGAAGGCCGCCGGCAAGGACGGGGCCCGCATGCCGGCCCGCCGCCGCAAGACCATCGACCCGCTCACCCTGGAGACGGGCGACTACATCGTCCACGAGCAGCACGGAGTGGGCCGCTACATCGAGATGGTGCAGCGCACGGTGCAGGGCGCCACGCGTGAGTACCTGGTCGTCGAGTACGCCCCCGCCAAGCGCGGCCAGCCCGGCGACCGCCTGTACATCCCCACCGACCAGCTGGAGCAGATCACCAAGTACGTCGGCGGCGAGGCACCCACCCTGCACCGCCTGGGCGGCGCCGACTGGACGAAGACCAAGGCGCGCGCCAAGAAGGCCGTCAAGGAGATCGCGGCCGACCTCATCAAGCTGTACTCGGCCCGGATGGCGGCCCCGGGGCATGCGTTCGGCGCGGACACGCCCTGGCAGCGTGAGCTGGAGGACGCCTTCCCGTACGCGGAGACCCCCGACCAGCTGACCACGATCGCCGAGGTCAAGGACGACATGGAGAAGTCGGTCCCGATGGACCGGCTGGTCTGCGGCGACGTCGGTTACGGCAAGACCGAGATCGCGGTACGGGCCGCCTTCAAGGCCGTCCAGGACGGCAAGCAGGTCGCCGTGCTCGTCCCGACGACGCTGCTCGTGCAGCAGCACTTCGGGACGTTCACCGAGCGGTACTCGCAGTTCCCGGTCAACGTACGGGCGCTGAGCCGCTTCCAGACCGACACGGAGGCGAAGGCGACCCTGGAGGGCCTGCGCGAGGGCTCCGTGGACCTCGTCATCGGCACCCACCGGCTGTTCTCCTCCGAGACCAAGTTCAAGGACCTCGGCCTGGTCATCGTCGACGAGGAGCAGCGCTTCGGCGTCGAGCACAAGGAGCAGCTGAAGAAGCTGCGCGCCAACGTCGACGTGCTGACGATGTCCGCCACCCCGATCCCCAGAACCCTGGAGATGGCGGTCACCGGCATCCGCGAGATGTCGACGATCACGACGCCCCCGGAGGAACGTCACCCTGTGTTGACGTTCGTCGGCCCCTATGAGGAGAAGCAGATCGGCGCCGCGATCCGCCGCGAACTCCTGCGCGAGGGCCAGGTCTTCTACATCCACAACCGGGTCGAATCGATCGACCGCGCGGCGGCGCGTCTGCGCGAGATCGTCCCGGAGGCGCGCATCGCCACCGCCCACGGCCAGATGTCGGAACAGGCCCTGGAACAGGTCGTCGTCGACTTCTGGGAGAAGAAGTTCGACGTCCTGGTGTCGACGACGATCGTCGAGTCCGGCATCGACATCTCCAACGCGAACACGCTGATCGTTGAACGAGGCGACAACTTCGGCCTGTCGCAGCTTCATCAGCTCCGGGGGCGTGTCGGCCGAGGCCGCGAACGCGGCTACGCCTACTTCCTGTACCCCCCGGAGAAGCCCCTCACGGAGACGGCCCACGAGCGCCTCGCCACCATCGCCCAGCACACGGAGATGGGCGCGGGCATGTACGTGGCGATGAAGGACCTGGAGATCCGCGGCGCCGGAAACCTCCTGGGCGGCGAGCAGTCCGGCCACATCGCGGGCGTCGGCTTCGACCTGTACGTCCGCATGGTCGGCGAGGCGGTCGCCGACTACCGCGCCTCCCTGGAGGGCGGTGTCGAGGAGGAGCCGCCACTGGAGGTCAAGATCGAGCTCCCGGTCGACGCGCACGTCCCGCACGACTACGCCCCCGGCGAGCGCCTGCGCCTGTCGGCCTACCGGTCCATCGCCTCCGCCAACACGGAGGAGGACATCAAGGCCGTACGCGAGGAACTCGTGGACCGCTACGGCAAGTTGCCCGAGCCGGTGGAGAACCTGCTCCTGGTGGCCGGCCTGCGCATGCTCGCGCGCGCGTGCGGCGTCGGCGACATCGTCCTCCAGGGCACCAACATCCGCTTCGCACCGGTGGAGTTGCGCGAGTCCCAGGAACTGCGCCTCAAGCGCCTCTACCCCGGAACCGTCATCAAGCCCGCCGCCCACCAGATCCTCGTCCCCCGCCCGAAGACCTCCAGGGTGGGCGGAAAGCCGTTGGTGGGGCGGGAGTTGCTGGGCTGGGTGGGGGAGTTCCTGGCGACGATCCTGGGGTCGTAGGGGCGAGGGGGCGGCCGGGCTGGGGTCGGGGCCCTTGGCGCGTTCGGCGTGGCGGGGGCACCCTTGGGAAAAGTGTGACGCTTCTTAGGGAAAGCGTCACACTTTTTCAGCTGCATACAGCCGCCCGGTCCCCGCTGACGGGATCGGCCGACAGCGGGCCCCGCCCCCGGCCTGCCTGCCCGGGAGGGCCCACGACCTTTCGCGTCCGGCGAGTCGAGCGGCAACAGCGAGCCCGCCCGGTCGCCTCCCGCCCGGTTGCCTCCCACCCGGGTCGCCCCGCGCCCGGCTGCCCCCAGCCCGGCTGCCCCCCGGCCCCGCGTGGCCTTCCGGCCCGAGTGCCCGCGCCCGGGTCGCCCCCGCGTCCGGCGAGTCGAGCGGCAACAGCGAGCCCGCCCGGGTGCCTCCCGCCCGGGTCGCCCCCGCGTCCGGCGAGTCGAGCGGCAACAGCGAGCCCGCCCGGTTGCCTCCCGCCCGGGTCGCCCCCGCGCCCGGCTGCCCCCCGGCCCCGCGTGGCCTTCCGGCCTGAGCGCCCCCGCGCCCGGCTGCCCCCCGGCCCGGTTGCCCCCGGCCCCGAGTGGCCGCCTGGGCCCGACTGCCCCGCCCGGGTGTCCCCCCAGCGTTCGGACCAACTGCCGCCCGGAGCAACCGCGCGCGCCGTCAGCCGGCTGAGCCACGGAGCCCTCAACTGGCCGCCCCGCGGAACAACATCCCTGCCAGCGCCCGGAACACCTCCTCCGGTTCCCGTTCACCCACCGCCCCGTCCAGATTGTGGCCGAGCAGCAGCGTCGCGAAGCCGTGCGCCAAGGACCACGCGGCGACTCCGGCGAGGCGGGCGTCGGGACCGCGGCCCTCGGGCGGCACGGCGGAGACGGCGCCGCTCAGCGCGTCGCTCGCCAGCGCGCGAGCCATGGTGAGTTCGAGGTCGCCCTCACGCAGCAGCTCGGGCGCGAACATCACCTGGAAGTGCGCCGGATGCTCGCGCGCGAAGCGCACGTACCGCACTCCCGCGTCCTTGAGATCCGCCGCCTCCCCGATCGTGGCGGCCAGCAGCCCGAACCCCTCCGCCGCGATGGCCGTCAACAGGCCCGTGCGGTCCTTGAAGTGATGCGCCGGCGCCGCGTGCGAGACACCGGCGCGGCGGGCGAGGTCCCGCAGGCTCAGCCCGGACGGGCCGTCGGCGGCGATGACGTCCAGCGCGGCGGTGAGGACGGCGCGGCGCAGATCGCCGTGGTGATACGGGCTCTTGGCCGGCGTGGCCGGCTCGGTCGGCTCGGTCGGCTCGGTCGTACTCATACTCAGCAGCGTACGCCGAATCTAGGCATTGACAAGTTCGAGCGGCTGGGGCAATCTTGTCAGTGTCAAGTTGTGGAACGACGGGGACGCGACGAGGAGTTGTGCCATGTCCGAAGACGTACGTGGAGTGGAGACCGCGAACTACCCCGCCACCGTGGAGCCGGGCCGCGTGCGCCAGCTCTGGCACCTGCTCGAACCCCTGCACGCGGTGCTGTACTACGCGCCGGAGGTCTTCGAGGAGGCAGCCGCGCTCGGCTACGACACGGAGGAGCGCTGGCCGAGCTACTTCCCGCTGCGCGCCGCCCCGTTGGGCCCGGCCGGTGCCGAGCGGGTGACCTCCGCCTTCTACAGCTTCAGCCCCCGCATGGTCGCCGAGCACATCGACCCCGCGTGGAACATCGCGAGCCCGGACGCCGCACTGAAGGCGAGGCTGCGCGGAATGGACCGGGCCTACCGCGCGATATTCGGCGACCGTGTCGACAGCCCCGAACTCGCGGAGGCCGCCGCCCTCGCCCGCCGCGCCGCCGAGTCGGCCACCACGGCCGGCCGCCCCCTCGCCGCGGCCAACGCCGAGCTGGCCTGGCCCGAGGAACCCCACCTCCAGCTGTGGCACGCGGCGACGATCCTGCGCGAACACCGAGGCGACGGCCACCTCGCCGCCCTCCTCGTCGCCGGCCTGGACCCGGTCGAGTCCCTGGTCTCCTTCGCCGCGATAGGAGCCGCCTCCGTCGAGCGCTTCGCAAGCCGGGGCTGGTCCCGGGAGGAATGGGCGGCGGCCCGCGAACGCCTGGTCGCCCGCGGCCTGTTGGACGACCTCGGTACGGCGACGAGGGCGGGCCGCGAGCTGCGCCAGGAGGTGGAGCGCCGCACCGACCGGCTGGCCGCCGAGCCCTGGCAGTTCCTCGGGAGGACCGACACCGACCGACTCGCCGATCTGCTGGGCGAGTTCTGGGTCGCCGTGCTCGGTTCGGGGCTGCTGCCCTCGGAGTCGACCCTGGGCATCGGCAAGGTCTGAGAAGGGTGTCCGGCAAGGTCGGAGAGGGCTCTGGGGAGAGAGTGTGGGGGGAGAGTGCGAGGTGGGGGCGCCCACGCCGACTAAGTCGTGCCTATACACCCGAGTTGCACGTCATGCGCCCCCGGGCCCCATATGTTCGCGACATCTCCGCCGCTAACGTGGGCACCAGGTCAATATCCGCCCCCGCAGGGGCGGGGGCCGGGTGAACCAGGGGAGGGGCGCACCGTGATGCGTCTGAGGGGTGGGGCGGCCGTTGCCGTCCTGATCATGTTGTCCGTAGCCGGATGCAAGGACACCACAGGGGCCTCCGGGCCCGAAGCGACGACCGGTGGAGACGCCGGCGGGAACTCCGGCGGAGGTTCCGGCGGAGGCGCGGCGCTCACCGCCGCCGAGTCCCTGACCGTCAAGGGCCGGGCGCCGAAGACCGGTTACTCCCGCGAGAGGTTCGGCACCGCCTGGGCCGACACCGACTCCAACAGCTGTGACACCAGGGACGACATCCTCAAACGGGACCTGAAGCAGGTGAAGTTCACCGACGGCACCTGCAAGGTGTCCTACGGCATCCTCGAATCCGACCCGTACTCAGGCAAGGAGGTGACCTACCGTCGCGGGGCCAGCCTCGTCGACATAGACCACCTCGTCGCCCTCTCCGACGCCTGGCAGAAGGGCGCCAAGTACTGGGACGCCAGCAAGCGCATAGCCCTCGCCAACGACCCCCTCAACCTCCTGACCGTCGGTGCGAGCGCCAACCGCAGCAAGGGCGACGGCGACACGGCGACCTGGGTGCCGCCCGACAAGGCGTACCGCTGCACCTATGTGGCCGCGCAGGTCGCCGTGAAGAAGAAGTACGGGCTGTGGGTCACCGCCGCCGAGAAGGCCGCGATGAAGAAGGTCCTCTCGACCTGCCCGGGCCAGAAGCTCCCGTCCGGCGGGAACCCGACGAACGCGCCGAGCAGGTTCCACGCGAAGTGAACTGAAGCGAACTGAAGTGAACCGAAGCGAGCCGAGCGCCCGTCGGAGCAAGCCCTTTCCCGCGAAGTAAACATACGGGAGATGACGATCTGTTCAGCCCAAGTCGTTGTACTGGTAAAGGAGTTGGCAAGGAGCAAAGGGGCATCAGGGGTGACTCGGGGCGCGTTCACCGGGTAATGGTCAAGATCGGGCGATGATCTCTTCCAGGGTCTGTTCGGTCTTTGTTGGCGATGGGCAAGATCTGTGCGTTTCTGTGGCTGTCATGTCAGGACCCGGTCAAGCATCGACTGATGGCGGCTGCTTCGTGCCCGTCGACCGTTGGAGTCCCCGTCGTGCGCATCCGGCTCGCTCGCCGTGTTCGCCCACCCCGCCGCACACGGCGCGCCCGCCGTGGTGTCGCCCTGCTCCTGCTGACCGCGCTCGCCCTGATGTGGACGACGCAGCAGGCGATGGCCGACGGGGTCGAACTGCACGCCGTGGACGTCTCGTTGCCGAGCCTGTCCTCACTCACCGCCTGGCTGAAGGACCCGCACTGGGGCCGGCTGCCGTCGGAGAAGTCCGGCACGGCGGCCGGCAAGCGGCACCGGGTCTCCGCCGCCACCACCGAGGCACACCAGGGCGCGGGCCGTAAGCCGGGGAAGGGCAAGGGCGAACTCGCCGCCTACCACGCCCACTCGGCCTCGGTGAAGCCGGGAAAGAGCGCTGCGGGCAAGGCCGGATTCAACGCGAGGACGAGCAAGCGGGACGCGGCCAAGTCCTCGCGGACCGACACCGTCTTCGACAACGCCGACGGCTCGATCACCAGACAGCTCTCCCCGACACCCGTCAACTACCAGGTCGGCAAGGGCAAATGGGCCCCGATCGACGTGGACGTACGGGCCGGACCCGACGGGCGGTGGCACGAGAAGGCCAACTCCCTCGACGTCGACTTCGCGGCGAAGGCCGACGACTCGACGCTCGTCTCCCTCGCTCCCGACGCACAGCACACCGTCGCCTACGGGCTGAAGGACGCCCAGGCCGTCAAGGGCACCGTCGACGGCGGCTCGCGCGTCACCTACCCGGAGGTCCTCACCGACACCGACCTCCAGGTCGCCCCCACTGCCACCGGCGTGAAGGAAGCGGTCGTCCTGCACTCCGCGGACGCCGGCAACTCCTGGACCTTCCCGCTCCACCTCAAGGGACTCACCCCCGTCCAGAACAAGGACGGCTCGATCGTCCTGCGTGACGCCGCGGGCAAGACCGTGGAGCGCGTCCCGCCGTCGTACGCCTACGACTCGAAGGTCGACCCGCGCTCCGGTGACCCGACCACCACCCACGACGTCAGCACGACCCTTGTGCGGGACGGCGGCGGCTACGCGCTGAGGATCACCCTCGACGACGCCTGGCTTAAGGACACGCACCGCGTCTTCCCCGTCACCGTCGACCCGACCGTCGAGGACGGCTGGACCACCACGTACGCCGAGTCGGGCTCGGACGCGACGGGCGACCACTCCTACGAGCAGACGATCAAGGTCGGTTCGTACGACTCGGGCACGCACTCCGCGGCGAGCTACATCAACCACTGGGACACCGCCTGGGACGACACCGGTCTGACGGTCACCGCGGCCTCGTTGCACCTGTTCGACACCTGGGCCGCGACCTGCACCGCCGAGAAATTCGACGTCGCCCTTGTCACTCAGGCGTGGACACCCGAGGGCGTCACCGCCTACCCCGGGCCGACCTACGGCTCCTCCATCGGCAACCTGACCCCGACCGTCCCGAACGCCTGCGCCAACACCGGCGCCGACCGGACCGTCGGCGACTGGCTGAGCGTGCCGCTGACGACGTCGGCGATCCAGGGCTGGTTCAGCGGGACGACGGCCGACTACGGCCTCGCGGTCTACGCGGCCACGAACGACAACGTGCACTGGAAGCAGTTCGGCTCCTTCAACGACGCCGGGAAGGGCCCGTACATCTCGGTCACCTACACCGGTAACACCGCCCCGCAGCTCTACGAGCAGTTCCCCGCGGACAACGCGGTCGTCGGCACCACAACCCCGGAGCTCACCGCCTGGGCGGGCGGCGCCAACTCCACCAGCGGCAGCGCGAACAAGTACCAGTTCAAGGTCTACGACGCCAACAACGCGCTGGTCGTCGACTCGGGCCTGGTCTCCACCGGCGACTGGACCGTGCCGGCCGGGAAGCTGGCCTGGGGCAAGAACTACAACTGGGAAGTCCAGGCGTACGACGCGACGACCGGGCTCTACTCGCCCGCCGATCCCTACGAGCTGTCCGTCCAGGTGCCCCAGCCCGTGATCACCTCGGGGCTGTCGCAGAACAGCAGCGACCACGGCTTCGACGCGTCCATCGGCAACTACACCACCTCCGACACGGACGCCTCGATCTCCACCGTCGGCCCGTCCCTGGACGTCGAGCGCGACTACAACTCCCGTGACCCGCGCTGGACCGGAGCCTTCGGTTCCGGCTGGTCGTCCATCTTCGACGCGCGCGCCACCGAGCAGTACAGCGCGGCCGGCGCGGTCACCAGCGTCAACGTCACCTATCCGGACGGTTCGCAGGTCGGCTACGGCAAGAACAGCGACGGCACCTTCGCGCCAGGCACCGGCCGCTGGGCCACGTTCACCACGGTCAGCGGCGGCGGTTACAGCCTGACCGACAAGGACGACACGGTCTACGCCTTCACCACCCTGCTGACCACGGGCAACTACGGACTCACCTCCGTCACGGACGCCAACGGCCGCTCCATCACACTGACTTGGACCAGCGGCCATGTCACGCAGATGAAGTCCAACGTCTCCGGCCGCACCCTGACCCTCACCTGGTCCACCCCCTCCGGCGCCCTCGCCGCGCATATCGCGACCGTCACCACCGACCCGGTCACCGCCGGCACCGCCTCGACCGCGCTGACCTGGAACTACGGTTACACGGGCGACCAGTTGACGACCGTGTGCGCGCCCCTGTCGACGACGAAGTGCACGACGTACGGCTACACGACGGGCTCGCAGTACCAGAACGCCTCCCTCGACCTCGACCCGAGCGCGGCCTGGCCGCTCACGGAGAGCTCGGGCACCACAGCGAAGGACGCGGTCCTCGCCAACGAGGGCACCAAGAACGCGACATACGAGAACGTCACGCTGGGCGCGGCAGGACCACTTACCGGTTCCTCCTCCACCGCGGCCTCCTTCAACGGCACCAACTCCGACGTCGCCCTGCCGAAGAACACCGGCAACGACACCGACTCGGGCGCGCTGTCCCTGTGGTTCAAGACCTCGGCCGGACCGGGCGTGCTCTACTCGTACGCCTCCCAGCCGATCGGCTCGAAGAAGGCCGCCGGCTTCTACACCCCGTCGATCTACGTCGGCACCGACGGCAAGCTGAACGCCGAGTTCTGGTACAGCGGCGGCATCAACCCGATCGTGTCCTCGGCGTCCGTGGCCGACGGCAAGTGGCACCACGTGGTGCTGAGCGCCGCGGGCAACTCGCAGACGCTGTTCCTGGACAACACGAAGGTCGGCTCGCGCACCGGCACCGTCTCCATCAAGAGCGCGGTGGCCTTCGGCAAGAACCAGGTCTTCAACTACCTGGGTACCGGCTTCCTGGGCGGCAGTTGGCCCGACGAGGGAAACAGCAGCACCACCGACGCCACCGGCTACGCGACCTACTTCAACGGCTCGATCGCCGACGCGGCCTGGTACGGACGCCCGTTGGTCGCCGCCGACGTCAACGCCCTCTACCAGTACGGCACTCACTCGGCGTCCCTGCTCACCTCCGTCAAGCGTCCGTCGGGCAAGTCCTTCGCGACGATGACGTACGACCCGGCGACGACGGCCCTCACCCAGCTCACCGACGAGAACGGCGGCGTGTGGAAGCTCGCCGCGCCCACTGTCACCGGCTCCAGCCAGACCTACCGGGGCGCGGTCCTCGGCGGCGGACCGGCCGGCTACTACCGGCTCGGCGAGGCGGCCGGCGCGACCACGGCCCTCAACGAGGTGCACGGCGGCAACGGCACGTACAGCGGGGTGACACTCGGCGCGGCCGGCCCGTTCAGCGACGCCAAGGCCACGACGTTCAACGGCAGTTCCTCGTACGTCGAACTGCCGACGTCCGTGCAGTTCGGCACCAGCGACCGCAGTCTCGAGCTCTGGTTCAAGACCGCCTCGCAGGGCGTCATCGTCGGCGCCCAGTCGGCGGCGATCTCCGGTGCGACCGCCGCGTCCGGTACCTGGGCGCCCCTGCTGTACGTCGGCAGCGACAACAAACTGCACGGCCACTACTACTCGGGCAGCGGTTCCGGCTCCACGGCGTTCGGCTCCACCGGCACGGTCACCGACAACACCTGGCACCACGTGGCCATCACGGTCTCCGGCGCCACCCAGACCCTGTACCTGGACGGCGTCCAGCAGTCCAGCTACTCCGGCACCCCCGCCGACCAGACCTACAACCACCTCTACCTCGGCGCCGGTTTCGCCAAGAGCTGGCTCGACTCCCCGGGAGACGTCAGCCACTTCACCGGTTCGATCGCCGACGCGGCCTTCTACCACACGGCGCTCAGCGCGGCGGACGTAGCGGCGCATGTCGAGGCGGCCAAGGACTCCACCGGTCTGCTCCCGGTCGAGACGGTCAAGGTGACCTCGCCGACCACGTCCACGCTGACGTACACCTACGACGTCACCAACGGAAACCGCGCCCTGACCGAGACCGACGGCCTCGGCAACAAGACCAGCTTCGGCTACGACACGGCCGGCTTCGAGCACACGGTCACCGACCCCAACGGCGCGGTCACCACCACCGGTCACGACGTCCGCGGCAACATCGTCTCGTCCACGTCCTGCCAGGACCAGGTCGCCAACAAGTGCAACACCGAGTACTACACGTACTACCCGGACGACACGACCGCCCAGCTGACCACCGCCGACCCGCGCAACGACCAGCTGCTGACCGAGCGCGACGGCCGTTCCGCGTCCGCGACCGACAACACGTACCTGACGTCGTACACCTACGACTCGGCGGGCAACCAGACCGCCGTCACCGGCCCCGCCGTCCCCGGCTTCCCGTCCGGCCGCACCACGACCACCGTCTACAGCGACGGCACCAGCACCTACCCGTCGGCCAACGGCGGGGTCGTGCCCAAGGGCCTCCCGGTCAGGACGGTCAGCCCCGGCGGCGCGGTCAACTCCGTGTCGTACTTCACCAACGGCGACGTCGCCTCCACCACCGACGCCATCGGTCTGGTCACGTCGTACACCTACGACAACGTCGGCCAGGTCCTCAGCCAGAACGTCGTCTCCGACACCTATCCGGCCGGTCTGACCACCAGCTACGAGTACGACAAGAACGGCCAGGTGATCACCGAGCACGACCCGAAGATCACCGACCGCGTGCAGGGCGCCGACCACTCCGCCGTCTCCAGCACGGTCTACGACGACGACGGCGACGTCCTCTCCCAGACCGTCTCCGACGCGCAGGGCGGCGACGCCCCGCGCACCGAGACCCAGACCTACGACGCCTACGACCGGCTGCTGACCGAGTCCGACGCCAACGTCGCGGCCGGCACGTCCTACGGCAACACGACGAGGTACTCGTACGACACCTCGGGCAACAAGACCCAGGAGGTGACGAGCGCCGGCAACGAGACCGACTACACCTACGACGACAACGGCAACCTGCTCACGCAGAGCCTGATGTACACCGGCGACCCGGTCTCCCCGCAGACCGCCGCGAAACTCGTCGAGTCCTCGCGTGCCTACGACCCGGCAGGGCGGCTGGCCTCGGTCACCGACGCGATGGGCAACACGACGTCGTACACCTACACGGACGACGGCCTCACCGCGACGGTGAAGAAGACCAGTTCCGACGGGACCAGCAGTTATGTCCTGGAGTCGGACACCTACGACGCGGCCGGAAACCTGCTGACGCAGACGACCGACAACGGCGAGAACGTCACCCAGTTCACGGTCGACGCCTCCAGCCGCACGACGTCCACGACCGTCGACCCGACCGGTGTCGACCGCGTGACGTCCGTGTCGTACACCCCAGACGACCAGGTCGCGTCGGAGAACGACCACGACGCGACCGGTTACGACCGCACCACGACCGACACGTACGACGACATGGGCAACCTGCTCAGCGAGACGCTGTACGGCGACGCCTCCGGGCACCCGTCGGGCTGGTGGAAGCTGAACCAGACCTCCGGCAGATCCGTCACCGACTCCTCCGGCACCGGCAACACCGTCACCGCCGGTCCGGGCGTGACCTGGTCGGACGACGCGGCCCAGTTCAGCGGCGACACCTCCGGCAACGGCGACATCGCCGCCACCAACGGACCGGTCCTGGACACCAGTTCCTCCTACACCGTCTCGGCGTGGGTGAAGCTGTCGGACACCTCGACCTTCCGCACCTTCGTCGCGCAGGGCGGCACCAACCGCTCCTCCTTCTACCTCCAGTACGCCTCCACCACGGGCGTCTTCCGTCTCATCTCGCCCAGCCAGGACACCTCCGCCGCCCCGTCGGCGTACTACAGCGCCGCCGCCTCCAGCACCCCGGCGCTCAACACCTGGACCCAACTGGTCGGCTCCTTCGACGCGTCGACCGGCACCATGAGCCTGTACGTCAACGGCACCCTCGCGGGCACCGCCAACAACCCCGCCCCCTGGACCGGAGCGGGTCCGCTGTCCATCGGCGGCGCGAAGACCGCCTCGGGCACCGTCAGCAACGCCGTCAACGGCGCGGTCAGCAACGTCCAGACCTACCAGCGGGCCCTGTCGACGAGCGAGATCAACTCCCTGTATGGCAAGGGCCGTTCGGGCGGCACGGTCGGCTCCTCCGACCAGCAGACCACCAAGTACACGTACGACAAACGCGGTCTGCCCACGTCCATGACGGACCCCGAACAGCACACCACCACCTACGCGTACGACCAGGCCGGCAACCTCGCGGTCACCACCGCACCGACGGTCCAGTCGGAGGCCGACGGCATCGCCGCGAACGCAGCGCCCGTCAACCCGGTCACCTCCAGCGGCTTCAACACCTTCGGCGAGGCCGTCGCCGAGAAGGACCCGACCGGCCTGGTCACCACCACGGCCTACGACGCCGTCGGCAACAAGGTCAGCGAGACCCTCCCGTCGTACACCCCCGCCGGAGCCTCAACTCCCAACGCGGGCACGACAGTCTGGACGTACGACAGCGAGGGCAACCAGACCAGTGAGACCACACCGGGTGGCAGGACCACCTCCTACCTCTACGACCAGTTGGGCGACCTGGCCCAGATAACCGAGCCCGACGGCACGAAAACCCACGCCACCTACGACACCAACGGCGAACAGCGCACCGCGACCGACGGCACGGGCGCCCAGGCCCAGGCGACCTTCGACTACCTCGGCCGCCAGGTCACCTCCACCACGCTGGAGCGCTACCCCTCCACCCGCACGCTGACGACGACGAACTCCTACGCCGTCACCACCGGCAACCCATACGGGGCGCACGTCTCCTCGACGACGACCCCGGGCGGCGTGACGTCGACGTACGCCTACAACCGCGCAGGCGACGTCACGAAAACGACGGACGGCGCGGGCAACTCCACGTCCTACACCTACGACTTCGAGGACAACCCCACCAAGACGACGCTGGCGGACGGCAGTTACACGACCACCGACTACAACGTCAACGACGACCCGACGGCCACCCGCAGCTACGACGCCAACGGCACGCTCCTGTACGGCACTTCGGAGCAGTACGACGGCAACGGCAACCTGACCGCGGCCACCGACGCCAACCAGCACACCACCCGCTGGACGTACGACGCGGCGGGCACGATCACCCAGCAGGTAGAACCGGTGGACGCGACAACGTCCATCACCACGTCCTTCGGCTACGACGCGGCAGGCAACCGCACCCGCTTCACCGACGGCCGCGGCAACTCCTGGCGCTACGCCTACACCCCCTGGGGCCAGCAGGCGACGGTGACCGAGCCCACGACGAGCCAGTACACCTCGGCCGCCGATACGACGACGACCTTCGCGTACGACGCGGACGGCAACGTCACCTCGGCCACCGCCCCCGGCGGCGTCACGACGTCGATGACCTACGACGCCAACGACCAACTGAAGACGATGACGGGCACCGGCGCGGAAGCGGCCTCGGCGAAGCACAGCTTCTCCTACGACGCCGACGGCCGAGTCACCTCGGCGGACACGGACGAGGCAGGCACGGTGGGCGCCGCCGACCACCAGGCATCCACACACGACGCGTTCACGTACGACGACCGGGGCGATCTGCTGTCGACGTCGGGTTCGGCGGGTACGTCGAGCTTCACGTACAACGACGACGGCTCGATGCTGAGCCGCACGGACGCGGCGGGCACCCAGTCCTACGGCTACGACACGGCGGGCCGCCTGTCCACGCTGGACGACGCGGCGACCGGCACCCATCTGTCGTACACGTACGACCAGTTGAACGACCTGAAGACGATCAAGTACGGCAGCACGGGCCAGACGCGCACGTTCACGTACAACAGCGCACACGAGCTGTCGAACGACGTGATGGTGCAAGGCGCGAGCACGTTGTCGAGCTTCACCTACGGCTACGACAACAACGGCAACCTGACGTCGAAGACGACGGCGGGAGTGACGGGCGCGTCGACCAACACGTACGCGTACGACTGGTCGGACCGCCTGACGTCGTGGAACAACGGCTCGGCGACGACGGCGTATTCGTACGACGCCTCGGGCAACCGGGTGCGGGTGGGCGCGGACGTCTACACGTACGACGCCCGAGACCAGCTGACCTCGGACGGCACCAACTCCTACTCCTACTCGGCCCGCGGCACGATGACCCAGGAGTCGTCGACGGCGAACGGCACGGCCGCGTTCAAGACGGACGCGTTCGGCGGCCAGATCGTCGCCGGCCCGCAGTCCTACACGCTGGACGCCCTGGGCCGGAACATCACGGACACCAACACGGCCGCGTCGACGACCCGGACGTTCGCCTACTCGGGCGCGGACAACACGATCGCGACGGATGGGGACGCGTCGTACACGTACGACCCGGGCGGCGGCCTGGTAGGCATCAAACAGTCGGGCGCGTCGACCGGGTCCCTGGCCCTGACGGACCTGCACGACGATGTGGTGGGCACGTTCACGTCCGGCGCCACGTCCCTGTCGGGCTCGGCGACGTACGACCCGCTCGGCAAGGTGACGGCGACGCTGTCGCTGATAGGCCACCTGGGCTTCCAGTCGGGCTGGACGGAACCCGGAACGGGCGACGTAGGCACGGCATCCCGCTGGTACAACCCGAACTCCGGCGAGTTCCTGAACAAGGACAGCGTGTCCCTGGACCCGAGCCCGGACTCGGTGGCGGCGAACCCGTTCGCGTACGTCGACGACAACCCGATGGTGGGTACGGACGAGTCGGGTCACTGCTCCTGGTGGACCGGTTCGTGCGAGGTGAAGGCCGCCAAGCACGTGGCCAAGAAGGTCAAGCACGCGGTCCACAAGGTCTACCACGCGGCAAAGCACGTGGCCCGGAAGGTAGTTCACGCGGTAAAGCACGCGGCCCACAAGGTCGTCCACAAGGTGCAGGACGTGTACCGGGCGACGGTGCGGGTGACGCGGCGGGTCTACCACTACACGGTCAGACACGTGAAACGCGTATACCACGCGGCAGTTCACGCGGTGCATACGGCGTACCACAAGGCATCGAGGGTCGCGCACCGCGTGGTCCACGCGGTGAAAAAGGCGGCACACAAGGTCGCCCACACGGTGAAGAAGGCGGCCAAGGCGGTAGCCCACGCGACGCGGACGGCCTACCACGCCACGGTGAAGGCGGTGAAGACCACCGCGAAGTTCGTCAAGAACCACGCGGCGGCCATCACGTCGATCGTGGTCTCGACAGCGGTCTTCGCGGGCTGCGAGGCGGCTACGTGGGGCGTGGGAACGATTGGCTGCGCGGCACTGGCAGGCGCGGCCGGCTCCTTGGTCGAGCAGGGCTTCAAGTGCGCCCAGAACGGCGGCGGGGACTGCAGCGCGGGAGCGTTTGCGGGGTCGGCGGTCGAGGGCGCGGTAACGGGTGCGCTGGGCGGAGCACTCGGCTCCCTGGGCGGAAAGCTCCTGGCGAAGGCGGCTCCGAAGGCTATGGAGGTCGTCGGGGGGCTGTTCGGGAAGGGGGCGAGTGAAGCTGGGGAGGCCGGGGCTGCGGATGCCACGGATGAGGCGGCTTCTGCGGCGGAGTCCGAGGGGGCGGGGTCGCACTCCCAGTCCCAGTCGGAGGAGGCCGGGGAGAGCGAGGCGGGCTCGTCCTGCAAGATCGGCAAACCCAAGCCGGAACCGCACAGTTTCACCGGTTCGACCAAGGTGTTGATGGCCGACGGCTCGACGAAGGCGATCGACCAGGTGAGGGTGGGCGACACGATCGCCAACTCGGTGCCGGGCGTAGCGGGCACGGAGGCGCACCAGGTCACCGCTGTGATCGTGACGCACACGGACCACGACTTCGTGGACCTGACGATCAAGGCGACGGGCGAGGCTGCAGCGAAGCAGGGCGTGAAGGTAGGGACGAAGTCCCTGGCCAAGAAGGTCGCCCGCAAGGCGGCGTTCGGCCTGGCGGCATCGGCGGCGGTACTGGGAGCGCTGGGCGCGAGCCACGGCCACGGCACTGCCCAGGAGCCAGTGACCAAGACGGTGGCGGCAGTCTCCTCGGCAACGCCCGGGCAGAGCACCAAGACTGCCGATGTCACATCAGGGGCGCAGGGCGCACACCTGACGACGACCTTCCACCACCCCTTCTACGACGAGACACGGTCGGCATTCGTCGAGGGCAAGGACCTGAGTGCCGGCGACGTCCTCCAGACTCCGACTGGGACGGCCGAGGTCACCGGGGTCCGGCTCTACCACGCAAACACCACCACCTACGACCTGACCATAGGCACACTCCACACCTACTATGTGGAGGCCGGGGACACACCAGTCCTGGTCCACAATTGTGGTGAGACACTGACTGCTGAGGAAGCGGCACTGCTGAGACCGGGGAGCGAGGGCGATGGGTTCACCACGCCTGCGACGAGAGCCAACCCCACTCCTGCTGACACCGCGGAGATGCAAGGACATCCTTGCCACTACTGCGGGGAGGCAGAGTCTTCCAAATCGGCAGACCATCAGCCGCCTGCGGCCGTCGGTCCTGTCGATGCCGAGCGATGCTTCTTCCCGCTGTGCACTGCCCACAATGGAGATCAAGGGCGCGCCGTGAACAAGTTGCTTCAAATAGCGAGAAACCATGGCCTGCACAACCCGGAGTGGGAGGGGGCATGGGAATGGATGCAACCCCTCATCGAGAGCCATACGGAATAGGCCATGGACGATTTCATTCTTGAATTTGAGCGGGCCGCCGCCAAGGTTTCATGGGAATCACTTGACCATGCCGGCGGCTCCGCTGGAGACACGCCCTCCATGTTGCGATCCTTGTGGGAAGGGCCTACTGATACAGCAGCCCCGTACATGCACCTCTGGTCCGATCTCCTCGGTGAGTCCCGGGTGTGGAGTGCTACGGCTCCCGCCGCGTATTTGTTGTCGATTCTTGTTCGCGACGGCAGGTTTGGCGGTGACGACAAGACATTGCGGGAGGGCGTATTTGTGTTCTTTCGCGAGTTGGCCCTGAGGCGGAGAAGTGAGCAGACGCCACGATCACCGGTTTCGTCGATCGTGGAGCTCGTGACGCCTGCGCCGGAAGCAGCTTGCGGCTTGGTCATCCCCACGCTCCTGGAGGTCGAGCTCTCGTTCGTCGACGATCCGGACTCGCGCTTGGCATCGTGCGCCGCAACCGCAGCCGTGGCGGCGGTCACCACCTCTCAGAGCTCATTCCCGTCCCAGCGCCGCACACTGATTAAGTCGCTGAAGGCACGTGTTCAGTGGACCGGTTCCTCGGCGGACCGGGCAGGCGCCTTGCTCGACTTGGGGCGCCTGGGGGAGAGTCTGTCCGATTTTCTTTCCAGTCAGGAATGGGCAATCCGTCTGGCCGCTGCGCTTGGTTCGGCAGATCTGTCGAACCAACGCGCCCTCGACGTAATTCTTGACGCCGCCTGCCGACCCGGTGAACTGGATACACTACTCAGCCCGCCGGGGGATTCGAACTGGATGACCTTGCCTCAGCTCGGCGGTCGCCCACTCTCGGTCGTCGTCGCCGAAGAAACCTGCTCACGGGTGAAGGATCTCGCCTTGCTCGTGCAACCACTTGTTTCCGCGACGAGATCGATAGGGGGGCCGATGGGTCGTCTGGTGGCTCGGCCGTATTACCGGAAGCTCTTTCCGGCTGGGCTCCCGCCGGTCGATATTTCTTCTCTTCCTCAAAGGGAAGTCGCCCACTTCCTGGCCTCAAGCGATGAGGTTTGGGGACAGGCCAGCCTGCAACGACTTTTGGCAGATCTAAAGCTTCCGGTGAGCCGGGACGAGTGGCAGCGTCTCTAACCTTGGCGTTTAAGTGCACGACGAGTGCAGAGAGTGAGGTTGTAGGTAGGCCCACTTGATGCGGTGTTCTGCAGATGGTGAAGGATGTGGCCTTCGGCGTCGCCACTGCGGACCAGGACAGCAGCAAAGTCTTTCGATTTCGCGTGAGTGCTGGTCCGGGTATCGGATGTCACCGCCATTGTCGACCCTGATGCCCATTCCATACCCGATGCGATGAGCAGAAGCGCTTTCGTTGATTCGATAGCAGTGGTCGACTCTCTGGCACGGTTCGACTGCATACTGAATGGCCATAACTACCCCGTTCGTGGTTTCGCGGCAGCGATGCGAATTCTGACACGTGCTTCGCAGGAAGGTGTTTCAGAAGCACGAATCCAGTACAGCATCGCTTCTGTGATGGAATGACTTAAATGACTGCACCCTGCTATTTCCCTTATTTCAGCATGACCCTCTGCGGCATCCATCGAGACGGCATGTCTTCCTCGCCGTACCCGTGGATTTCGCGATGGATCAATTCGTGCCAAGCCTGCAAGGATGCTGCGGCCGTCATTGATCGGCGCTGGCCATTGGAAATGCGGGACGAGACGTGTACGCGCGTTACTCCTCCCTCCGGTTCAGAGTGGCCGTCTTTCTAGCACGGTGGACGCGGCTCTTTACGAGCACCGATGTCGATCGTATTTCGAGGGTTCGCATCTTGGACGCCCTGCTCCAAGAGCAGTATCGTGCAGGTGTTGGCGGAGGCGGGTGCACGAGATGACAGACTTCTCTTGAAGGCGCTTATCTCAGTCATTGCAATGCTTGAGGATGCGCTCAAGTTCGGTATGGACTTGCATGCGGAGGTGAATGCGCTAGAGGGCGTGACCTTTGAGCTTGATAGATGGATGATTCCGAGCGTGCGGAATTCAAGGAAGCGATCAGTCGCGTTGCAGACGCGGCGGATCCTGCTCAGCGAGAGTGGATCCGCAATCTTCCGCTAAACCTAGGAATTTAAGTGCGTTGAAGAAGAGAGGTGGTGGCCATCATGGATGAACGGCCGGATCTGGTGCAGATCATCGCGCGGATGCCGAGGGGCTGTGGTATCTGGCGCGCTAGGGGCGCAGCGCGTGGCGCATCCTCTTCGATCACGCCGGTAGGCAGGTGACGAGTCTGCCGATCCTCAGCTTTGCCGCGTGGTTCGAGCCGGCTTTCTCCCATGACAGCGTGATTTCGGTACCGTGATCTTGGTCCTCGTTTCCTTGGCGATGGTGGATAACTTTCGAGTGGAGTGGTGAGTCAGTTGGACTGGCGTGAGGACGAGACGCTTACCGCCCAGCTCCGTGTCATGTCGCGAAGGCAGCGGAATCAGGCCGCCTATCTTGCTCTGCGCAGACTGCAGGCGCCACTCCTCAGGATTGCTATGCCGACAGGTTGGGGAGTGGACCCGGCAGCGGTCGATTCGCTGGTCCGAAGCGGTGAGGTGCAGATGGGCGGCGAGAATAGTGAGGCGCTACAGCTGGCTATCGCTGAACTCCGTGATGCACCATTGTTCGAGTCCGAGATCGAACCGGAATTTGCTGAGAGCTTCCAGTTGGAAGCCATTAATGGTTGGCTCGCGTTCGGGGAAGCGTTGGGAGAGATGAGTGAGGTCCAAGCAGATTCGCTGATTGCCCTTGCTCGGGAATTGGCCGACTACCTCGACAAGAACATGGATAACTCGCTCACTATGACTGAGGGGGAGGGGGATCGTGAGCGCTACCTTGCCGGTGTCCCCGAGTGCTTTCTTTCATATGGCTTGGGATATTTCGGCACCAGAAATCTAGAAACTGAAAGAATCTGTCACGAGGTCGTACTGGCTGCTCCGGAGAATGAGGTGACGGCTTCCTCCGAGGCGGGCGGACAGTTGCTGCACGTCTGCGATGAGTACAGTAACCAGCTGGCTTCGACACTTATCCAATTCTCGAAATACTGACGTTGAGGGTCGAGATGAGTTTGTGGGACGTGAGTGCGCAGGGATGGAAAGAAGCGCTGTGTAACATTTCTCCGGGAGTGCGGAGAGTGGTGTCCGCGGATGTTGTTTTCGGATCGCTCCGGTTCTTTCGTCCCACGTTTGGTGCGGTGTTTTCTGCGGAAACTGTGAGATTTGTGCAGTCAGCCCTCGAATCGGCTCGCTCGGGGCATGTAGATCAGGCCGAATCCGATCGTATTTCGGTCCGCCTGTATTCACTGCTCGACGAAGACCCGGCGATTGGGCTTGCCTCGCTTGTTGCGGCTCTGTCTTTGTTCTTCGACTGTGCTGCCGCAGAGTTCGACGTGGATTCCACGCTTGAGATCATGTCCTCGTGCTATGAAGCCGTACTGCACACAGAAGGAATTTCGCAAGACATGCTGGACTCCAACTTGGACGGTGCAAACTGCTCCCAGCTCATTGATTTTCAACGAGGGGTCATAGAGCGAGCATCGTCCGTTGGATAGGGCAAAGAGAGCCAGCCAGCCGCACCGGGGCTGGCTGGCTCCCGGTGCGGCCGGATCGGGATGTCTGTCAGGCCCGGGAGAGAGCCTTCGTGCCCGAGAGAAGAGGGATGAGGGTGAAGTTGCCGTCGCCCGTGCCCGGCTCCGGCGGGGTGGACTAGCGTGTCCGGGTGATCAGGAACGTGATGGAATGGGACGCCCTCACCGACCGTGAGCCCAGCGCGTGGTACCGGGAGGAGCGGGACCGGCTCTCGGACATGGCCCGGGACGCCAACTGGGTTGGCCTGTTCGAGGAGTTGAGGAAGCATCCGGCGCGGGCCAACCTCCCCCGGATCGGGAACCGTACCGGTTACGCCCCGCTGCATCAGGCGGCCTGGCACGGCGCGGAGTTCCCCGTCGTTTCCCGGCTGATCGCGCACGGCGCCTGGCGCACGCAGCGCACCCGGGACGGGCAGCGCGCCGTGGACATCGCGCGGAAGCAGGGGCATACGCATCTGCTGGAGCTCCTGGAACCGGTCGCGGTGCGGTCACTCCCGTCCCCGCCCGAGATGCTGGAACAGCGCTTCCACTCGCTGCTACGCGAGAGAACCGGCAGTTGCTTCGAGGAGACCGAGCACCTGTTGCCACCGCTGGCGCCGCTGACGGAAGCACCAGCCGTAGAAATCACCTTCGTCGTGTTCGGCATGATGGGCGGCGTCACCTACCGTCTCGAAGACGATCATCTGTACGTGCACTTCCACTCACGGATGGATGCCGACGACGGGGAGCATTACCACGTAACCCCCGAGAGTTGGTCCAAGGTCGAATCCCCACGTGTACCGCCACCTCCTCCGTCCGCCCCGTAGCGCTGAGATCAACTTGCATGGCGTCGTGCCCAGCGAGCCCTGGGTGGGCGGGCCGGCGGGCGGCCGTCAGGGATACCCTCGGCCAATGTCGAATCGGGCGGTAGCAGTTGGAGTAGGTCTCGCGCAGGTGATGGGGCACTGCGGCGGTAGTCCAGCAGCAGCCGTGCACTACCTGGCGGGTGCCATCGCCTCCGCACCTGAGAACCCCGAGCCCTATACGGTCCTTGCCGAGTTGTGGAGGGACAAGCCGTCCGAACTGGCCGAGGTTGTTCAGGGCGCCGACTCCTTGAGGACGCTGCTGGCGCGGTCGTACATCAGCTTCCTTGAAGGTGACATGGACGATGCGGCGCTGGCGATCGGGTCGGTCACGGGTGTGAAACCCGACATCGCTTGGGCCCAAGCCCCCTGGTTCGGCAATGTGCGTTTTCTCGGCGTGGTGAGTGCCGATGCGTTGGCCGAGGCCGCAATGCGAACGATGGACCGTGGCCGTGTTCTGGACACGGAAAGCATGCGGGATGGGTTCCGGCCCTGGTTCCGGGCCATCGACGCGGTTGCTGCCCGCCGGCCGTCGGCGGACGCGTTGGCCAAGATGGCAATCCTGCTGCGGACGTGTGGTCTCACCGATGCGTCATTGGCCCTCTGCGACCGGGCGGACTCCGTGGAGCGGATCATGCTGACGGAAGTCATGCGAGCGGGGACATGGCGCAAGCTGGGTGATCCTGAACGGACGGTGGCGGCGTTCGAGCGCGCTATCGCCCCGGACCCGACCAACTGGTCGCTTCATCTCGACCTGGCCGACGTACACGCCGAGCAGGGCGACTTCACCGCCGCGGTCCGGCTGATCGATCAGGGAATGAAGTACGAGTCGACCGAGCTCACACTGCGCGCTGCCGGAGCCGCCTACCGGGCACGGCTGACCGGCTCGCCCGCCGAGCTGAGCGAACTCATCGAACTGGCGCCGAACCTGCCGAACGACTCCTACCGGGACCTGCAGATCGATCACGCGTGTGCCGGTCCCGCGCTGCCTGCCGAGCTCGTGGCTGCGGCCCGCCGCATCCAGAACGGCTCGAAGATCACTGACGGGACAGGTCTTGGTGACTGATGCCAAATGGCAATTCCAAGTAGACGACGAGTGGCGGAGCGCCTCCACCTGTCTCCGTAACTTCATGGAAGGCCTCATCGAATTCCTGCAAGGGGTTGAGGCGAACCGGCTGAGGCCAGGAGGTCAGACGACCGATACTCGGTAGGGATCGGTGGGGATGATCTGTGCCTCGTCGAAGAGCCGTTCCAGCGCCTCGTGTCCGTGATGTCTGCGGAACTCGATCTCGGCCGCGGTCACCGGCAGGGTCCACAGGATGCGTGCGTGTCCTCCAGGCAGTGGACAGTGTTCGAGGTCGGGGCCGTGGAGGTACGGCAGGCTGATCAGCAGGTGGTCGCAGGTCGAGCCCGGTACCCACGGTTCGCCGATCGGCATGCTGTGTTCCAGGGCGAGTTGATGCCCTCCACAGTGGTAGTAGGCGACCATCGCCATGAGTTCGATGAACCGTTGGTCGCGGACGTGCGCGGTCATGACGAACTCAAGCCCGTGGCCGTGCTCCTGCATCGAGGCCCAGCATCCGGCGGTCACATAGGCCCAGTTGTCGCTGCGGGGGCCGGGCGTTACGACGAGAACTCGTAGATCGGGTGATCGACTGACCCCGGCCGCTCGTGGGGCGTTGCGGAGCTGTGGATCCTGATCGTGTCAGACCCGCAACAGGGCATCCCTAGGCTCCAGTTGGTTGAGGCGTGGAAGTGTGACACTCGACGGAGAGGTGTCACGCTTTCGCGGACGGGTCTCCGTTGGCGGCACCTCAATGCCTCGGTGAGATCCCCCAACTCAGAGCCTTCCGTTCTCAGTTCTGCTCGAAGGGCCACGCTGCGCGGACCTGCGCGAGTTGCATACGGTGGGCGTCGACCCAATCGGCGGGCAGGCGCACCAGGACGCACACCGAGGTGAGAGACACCGTGGTGTCCCTCACCACCACCTCGATCGCGTTGAGGACCTCACCGTGGGAGATGTACGGCCCCTTCGGCGTGATCTGGATCTCCGGGTTTCGACCGTCGTCCATCCAGTGAACGGGCCGGCCCTCGGCGAGCAGTTCGAGCGCCTCTGCCCAATCGTCCAGGTCCTCGGGCAGGAGACACACCTCTGTGAGGTTGCCCTTGGCGAATTCGCTGGCCACCACGATGTCGATGTCAAGGCAGCCGTCCCAAGGGAGCACCTCGGTTGTTCGCCCCGTCACCTGAACGACCACTCTGTTCTCTTCATCGGCAAGGCGGATGAGGTCTACCGGAGCGTGCCTGGTCATGTCGTGTCCCCTGGGTCGTGGGCGACGAGGGCAGTCGGCATCACCAAAGCCACCGGTCGAGGAACGCCGGCCAGGTGAAGGCCTCGTAGCCCTCGAATGCCGCAGGATCGATCTCCTTGAGATCGTCGGCCAGAGCCTTCAGCTCATTGAGTGCGGCGTCTTCGTCCTCGAACGGATCCTCAAGTACCTGGGACTGGCTGAGGTGACGTCCGAAGTGGTGGAGAGACTGGAGCCACCGCTCGACCGAACCGTTGGTGAACCGGGCTTCACCGGTCCAGCCGATGTGGTGGACCTCGCCTGTGACCGGCTGGACACCGAAGGCCTGCCAGAGGTCCAAGCCCGTTACCTGCGAGATCGTGAGCTTGTAGAACCGTCGACCGTCGGAGGCCACCAGCTGCGGAGACGGCTCGCTCTGGTAGGGGACGTGGGTGACGATCTGCTCGGTGATCGGGATACCGACACTGGTCAGCATGTGCTTCGCCTCGATTGGGATGTCCCACTCGGCGACGGTCTGCCGCGTAGCGCGGTGGACATTGCCCGGACCGGCCCAAGCTGCAAGGTCTGCGTGGGTGACCATGACGTCCCTTCCCGGGCGTGCGACTGCGGTGACCCTGCTCGCGGCCCCTGACGGTTTCGCCGGGGTTGCCGGCGGCTACGGACGGTGCCGGGTGGAACAGACCCGGTTCTGGCTCGGTGCGGACGCCGAGCTCACCACGGTCGTAGCCGCGGGGCCGTTCCGGCCACTCGGGATCATCGAGTTCCCGCAACAAGGTCACCAGGTCCACTCTGTGCTCCGTCACGCGCAGATCCTGGCGGCTCGGCAGCACTCGTTCAAGTTCAAAGGTCCCACTCGACTCGGCGGCCATCGAGTCGGAACGACTCCTCCACGCCTGCCCAGTCCTCCACCCATTCGCCGACACAGTTGATCTGCATGCCGGGGTCGTCGGCGACGCGAATCATCACTCCCGCCGATTCCGTGTGCTCCGCAGCGGGGTCGTCGAGAGCGGCCGTTCCGTCGACCCGGATGCAGCGGCCTGTGTCTTTGCCGGAGGCGATGCGTCCTACGACCCCGAAGTGGCGTGTGGCGTCTCTGTGCGTGGCGATGATCTGTGAGCGGTCCTGAACTGCTGTCACTCGTAGTTCGTTCGGTGTGCTGATGAAGGTGAGTTCGACCGGGGAATGGCGGCCGAACAGTTCGATCACACCCTTGGCCTTCTGCGCCCGGGTGTCGATCTCTGTGATCGTCGCCTCAAGCGTTACGAACGGGCCGTCGGTGACGGTGACGGAGGCGCCGACTGCGATGTGCGTCTGTGTGGGGGGCGCGATCTCCACGCAGTTGTTGCCGTCGTCCGGGCCCGAGTGGGACGACTTCCGCCAGTTGCCCATCGGCACCTCACGGCTTCTGGGCCAGTTCGCGGATGAAGTCACGCGATCGTTCGGGTTCGGGTGACGCGCTCCTTCACGGTGTCCGTCTTGAGGGTCTCGATGAAGGCGTGGAAGGTTCTGCCGGGGAAGGTGAGTATGGCCCGGGCCGGAGCCTTGGAGTCGCGTACCAACACGTGTGTGTGCGTGGGGGAGTTCGCGATCTCCACGCACTCGTTGCCGTCTCCCTCGCCCGAGTAGGACGACTTCCGCCAGTTGTCCATGGAGTGCCCTACAGCTCTTTCGCCAGTTTGTGGATGAACTCGCGGGACTGCGCGGGTTCGAGTGATGAGGCCTCCACCATACGGAACCTCGTTCGGTAGGTGCTGAGCTGAGCCTCGGAATCGATGAGCAACGAGCCGTGCGGGGCGTCACGCAGCACCGTGTCCAGTTTGGGCACGGCGCCGCCCAGGTACGTCATCGTGCTTGAGGCTTTGGCGAAGTCGTCCACGTCGAAGGGGATGACACGCAAGGTAATGTGGTCCGCTTCGGAGGACTGTAGAAGTCGGGTGAGTTGGGCCCTCGACACGGCTCGGTTGCTGACCTTGATCCGGAGTGCCGCCTCGTGGATCACCGCTTCGTACGGAATGGCGCTCCTCTGGCGGGCCAGGCGGTGTTGGACGCGCAACTCCAGTTCATCGCTGGTGAGTTCGGGGAGCCGGGACGAGAAGACGGCACGGGCGTAGTCCTCTGTCTGCAGGAGGCCAGGTACGTACAGGATCGTCACGTGGTGTTGAAACCGGGCGTGGTGCTCCAGCTCCGACAGGTCCAGGAACGACGAGGGCAGTAGTCCCCGGTACTCCTCCCACCATCCCCGTGTCCGATCGGTTGCCATCGCGACCAGGGCGTCGATGAACTCCTCGTCCGTGCAGGCGTAGTGAGATGCGAGGCGGCGTACTCGTTCCTCGCTCACGCCTACGATTCCGGATTCGATGTGGCTGATCTGGACGCGGCCCGCCCCGAGCAGCGCTGCGGCGTCGACGGCGGTGAGCCCCGCTGCCTCGCGGAGTCTGCGCAACTCGATGCCCAGGCGCATCTGTCGTGCCGTTGGTTCGCGCCTCAGGACCATCGATTGCTCCTCCTCGTTCGAGGGCAGATTACGCGATCCGCTTGCTTGGGATGACAGGTTATCCCTACCGTTGGTGATGCAACGCACACGCTGCGGAAGTGCACCACCCCGTCATGCCGTGACGGCCGTGGCAGAGCCACCGCGCGAACTCCCCTTTACCTGAACGGAGTTGACCCATGCCCGAAACCGAGCCCGAGATCGAACCCATCGACCCCGTCCCCGCCCCCTGGGAGTACTCCCTCTCCATCCCCAACGACCCCCGAGCCGTCACCGTAAGCCGCCGCACCCTCCGCCTGATCCTCACCGTTCACGGACTCATCGGTCACGTCGACACCGCCGAACTCCTCGCTGCCGAGCTGGTCTCCAACGCCGTACGGCATACGAAAGGGCCCGCCGACCTACGGGTCCGCTGGGAGGCGGGGGTGTTGCGGATCGGGGCGTGGGACGCCGATCCCGAACCCCCGCCCCCGTCACGGCCGTTGGAGCTGACCACGGACTCCGAGGGCGGACGAGGGCTCGCGCTGGTCCGGGCCTGCGCAGACCTCTGGGGCTGGCAGCCCTCGGCCCGCCACGGCACCCGCGGCAAATACGTCTGGTGCGAACTCCTCACCGCGTGACCGGCAACGCCCCCACAAACCGAGGCCCATCCCCCCGGTGCTGCACCGGAAACGTCACCTTCAACCCCTGCTCCTGCCCCGCCACCGACAGCCTCGTCGTGAACTGCAACCCCAGGAACGCCTTCTTCGAACCGCCCGCCGAGACGTACGGACGCGGCAGGTTCAGCATCAACTTGCCTGGTTTTCCACCCCTGTTGCCGTCGAAGAACAGGACTCTCTGGTCGGTCAGGACTATGTACAGCGGGCGTGGAGTGACCGTGGCCATCACCGTGCCCGCGCTCAACACCCCCACCACCGCCGCCGTCAGGGCCTGCCTGCGGACGGACACTGAGCCGATCGCGGCCAGGGAAGTGAACTCGACGCGTTCGCCCTGGAGGAGCAACGGGGCTGCCGCTTCGAGGAGTTGGCGGTTTCGGCGGGCGTTCAGGGACATGACGGGACTCCTGGGGGACGTAAGCGCAGATGTGAGTACAGGTGTGAGTACAGAAAGGTGCGGACGTTATGAGCCCCCGATGAACGGAAGTTGTACGGAAGGTTCGCCGAAGGTCAAGCAAAACCCACGCTCACCCCATGTCCGACCTGCGGATTCCCCGCCAACCGCGATGTCACAGGCCTCGCCTAGGATCCGCCGCATGTCATCCGCCACCGGAGCCGATCCCGGCCCCGACTTCGAACTCGCCTCCGCCTTCCCGGTGGTCACCTGGTTGCGTCAGGCCGCCGCCGCGGCGGACTGGGCCGCGATCCGGCAGTACCACGACAGCCTGCCGCCCGGTACCGACCGGGCCTTCGTCGTGGGCGTGTTGGCCGAGGACGACGGTTTCGAACACGCGCTGAGGCGGCAACTGGCCGCCGTACCGAACGACGTTCTCGCACTCACCGTGCTCGGGACCCGGCTCATCGAGGCAGGGTGGGAGATACGGACCGGCGCGCGGGCCAAGAACGTCAGCCGCGAGCAGTTCAAGGCGTTCCACGAACACCTGCGGGAGGCGGAGCAACTCCTCATCCGGGCAACGGCTTTGGACCCTTCCTACGACGCCGCCTGGGCCGCCCGTCTCAACACCGCCCTCGGGCTGTCGCTCGGGATGAACGAGAGCCGGCGCCGCTACAACCGTCTCGCCCGCTACCACCCCCACCACTTCACCGGCCAGGCCCGTCTCCTCCAGAAGCTGTGCCCCAAGTGGGGCGGAACTTGGGAGGAGGCCCACGGGTTCGCGCGCGAGTGTCTACTGACCGCCCCCGCAGGGGCGTTGAACGGCGGGCTCGTAGCCGAGGCGCACATCGAGCACTGGCTCGACCTGGGCGCCGACGACAAGCGCACCGAATACCTGCGACAGCCCCACGTGCATGCCGAGCTCGTCGAGGCCGCCCAACGCACCGTGTTCCACCCGCAGTTCGCGCGGCCGTACGGCTGGGTCACCGTCCAGGGCTGCTTCGCCGCGCTGTTCTCGATGATCGGCGACACCACGCAGGCCGCCGCGCACTTCCAGGCCCTCGGCAACCTCGCCTCCGACTATCCGTGGGACTACCTGGGCAAGCCCGCCGAGCAGTACGTCCAGCACCGCGACACCGCCCTGAGAGGCCGCAGATGAACCCCCGGGACCCCCAGTACCACCAGGCCTCCCACGACAGTCAGTCCGCCACCACCATGAACGCCATCCACCTCACCGAAGTCGACGGCATACCCACCCTCTTCGCCTACGCCCCCGGCCCCCTCCGCGCCGGACTCGTCTTCCGCGTCGGCACGGCCGACGAGACCCTCGCCAGGGCCGGCGTCACCCACCTCGTCGAACACCTCGCCCTGTACCGCCACGGCCTCGCCGACTACCACTACAACGGCGCGACCAAGGCCGCCTTCACCCACTTCCACGTGAAGGGCGCCGAACACGAGATCGTCGACTACCTCCACGGCGTCTGCGCCTCCCTCGCCGACCTCCCCATGGAGCGCCTGGAGACGGAGAAGGAGATTCTGCGGACGGAGGAGTCCCGCCGTGAGCCCGGCCAACTCCCGTTGTGGCGCTACGGTGCCCAGGGTTACGGCCTGGTCAGCTACCCCGAGTGGGGGGTCAGGAACCTGCGCCCGGAGGACGTACGGCACTGGACGGAGACCTGGTTCACCGGCGGCAACGCCGTGCTGTGGATCGCCGGCGAGCGATTCCCCGCCGGACTCACGCTCAAGCTGCCCCCGGGCGCCCGCCACCCCCTCCCCGCCGTCACCTCCGCACTCCCCACCACACCCGCCCACTTCTCCGACGGCCAGGGCGGAGTCCTCCTCGACGCCGTCGTCACGGACACCTCCGCCGCCCGCCTCTACGCCGGCGTCCTGGAACGCGAACTCTCCCGCGCCCTGCGCCAGGAGGACGGCAACTCCTACACCGCCGCCACCGACTACACCTCCCGCCGCGACGGCCACGCCGTCGTCACCGCGTTCGCGGACTCGCTCCCCGCCAAGCAGGACGCGGTGCTCGGCGGCTTCGTCGACGTCCTCGCCGCGCTCCAGGCCGGCCGTATCGCGCAGGCCGACCTGGAGGCCGTACGCACGCGCGCCGACGCGGGACTGACGGCGGCCGACGCGGCCGTACGACGGCTGCCGGGGACGGCGGAGGACCTGCTCGCCGGACGGCCGCCGCGCGGGCTCGACGAACTGCGGCACGAGCTGTGGTCGGTGACGCCCGGTCACCTGCACGCGGTGGCCCTGGAGGCCGCCGGGACCGCGCTGCTGCAGGTGCCCTCGGGGCACAGTGCGAGCTGGGCGGGGTACGCGGAGGCGCCGGTCCGTTCGACGTACGCCGTCACCGGGCGGCGCTTCGAGGCGGTGGCCAAGGACGGGTCCGCGTTGGTGGTCGGGGAGGACGGGGTCAGCGTGACCGTGCGCGGGCGCGACGGCGGGGACCTCGCGGTGACCGTGCCGTACCGATCCTGCGCCGCCGTGCTCAGCTGGCCCGACGGTGGCCGGCGGCTCATCGGCACCGACGGTCTCGCCGTCTCCGTGGAACCGGGGCTCTACGGAGTCGACGCGCACACGATGGCGGTCCTCGACGCGGCCGTACCGCCGCACGCGCGCGTGCAGTTGCCGCCGCGGCAGAGCGCCCCGCGCGCGGAGGCACCCGCAGCGGCGCCGACCGCCGAGAGCGGCGGTGCTGCCGCGCCCACCCGGCGCACCGGCGGGCAGACCGCCGCGCTGGTCGTCCTCTTCCTGCTGGGAGGGCTGTTCGCCTTCGTCGCGCTCGCGACGACGGTCTTCGGCCGCGACCCGCAAAGCGGCACCGGCGAATGGCTCGGCCTCTCGGGCTTCCTGTGGGCCGTCACCGGACTGATCGTCTGGCCCGCGGTACGGATCCTGCGGCGCACCCGGCGGGCGTGACCCACCGGACGTACGGGATCTACCGCAGGTACGGGTTCCCCTGCTGCGGCGGCACCGGCATGCCCATGTACAGCTGCTGTTTCGGGGGCGGGGTGTCGAACATCCCGAACAGCAGCAGTCCGGCGGCCATGAACATGGTCAGTACGACTGCCAAGCCGAGGAACGGGTCCCCGCTGGAGCTGCCGCCGGACGCCGCCCACGGCAGGGTGACGCACTCGTAGAGCACGAAGGACGCGAACACGCCCCAGTCCGAACCCCGCCCGCGCCGGATCGCCGCGTACAGGAAGGGTACCCACATCAGGAGGCCGCACGACCCCCAGGCGAGGAACACCCAGGCGATCCGTTGTCCCCAGCCGGCTTCCAGCCGTTTTGCCATGTCAACCCCCCAAGGTCGGGCCAAGGTTATGGCACGGGCCGCCGCCCGGGGGACGAACGGCCATCTGAACCGTCCCGCGACCCGTCCCGTGACTCGGCCCACGCCCGCCACGTCCGCGCACTGGTACGGCGTTTGTCCGGTCCGCGTTCCACGGGACGGGAGTTTTTGCCGTGTCGTGAGGGAATCTTGTGGCGATCGAGAGGATCCGTTTTCCGGACCGAAGGACAGCGTCGATTATCGTGCGATTCGCTGGGGTCCCAAGTCCCGCGCGCGCACGGACAGTTCCGTACCAGGGCCGTACGACCGTAGTCCTACGGCGTCGCCGCGCCGGACCCGCGCAGCTTCCGGGGCCCCGAGGGGCCGACTATTTTCCGGCGGACGTCGTACATGTCCGCTTGTCATGAACAGGGGTGGGGTTTTTCGTGTCCGAGCACCGGCAGTCGAAGAAGCGCAGGTACATCGCTTGGGGCGTGGCGGGTGCCGCCGTCGTCGCCGGAGGCGGTATCGCAGCGCAGACCTCGATGGCCGCCACGACGTGGCCCGCGCAGAAGACCTACACGGGCCGCGCCTTCGACACCTGCGCCGCACCCTCCCTCGCCGCGATGAAGGCCTGGCACGGCGGCCTCTACGGCGCCGCCGCCGTCTACATCGGCGGCAAGAACCGCGGCTGCAGCCAGCCCAACCTCACCGCCTCCTGGGTCAAGACCCTCAGCACGGACGGCTGGAAGTTCATCCCGCTCTACGTCGGCTCCCAGCCGTCCTGCGGCTCCGGCGGCTCGGTGAAGATCAGCGCCAGCACCGCGGCGGCCGTCGGCAAGTCCGAGGCGGACGACGCGGTCGCCAAGTCCGCGGCGCTCGGCTTCAAGGCCGGCAGCCCGGTCTACCTGGACATGGAGTCGTACGACACGACGAACACGTCCTGCAACAACGCCGTGCTGACCTATGTGCGCGCCTTCGACAAGGAACTGCACGCCAAGATCTACCGCACCGGCTTCTACGGCTTCACCAGCTCCAGCGCCAAGGCGATCGCGACCGCGACCGACAAGACGGACCTGCCGGGCAACCTCTGGTACGCGCTGTGGGACAAGGTCAACACGACGACCTCGGACTGGCCGTGGGGCTCCACCCAGTTCACCGGGCACAGCCGCGCCCACCAGTACATGGTCAACAGCAAGGAGACCCGGGGCGGTTACACGATCACCGTGGACCGCGACGCGTGGGACGCGCCGGTGGCCATCACCGGCTGAGCAGCAGCACGGAGAACCTGCTGAGCGTCGGGTGCTGAAGGCCTGATGGCCGAAGGGCGAGGGGTGAGGGCGATGAGGATGTTGAGGGTGGCCAGGGCGTCCGCCGCGCCGGTGCTGCGGACGCCGGCCGTGCGCGCCGGGTTTGCCGTGCTGCCGGTCGTCAGCCTGGGCCTGCTCTGTCCCGTCCCGTCCCTCGTCCTCGCCCTGCGCCGCCGCACCCGCGCCGACTGGCTGGCCTTCGCCGGGTTCACCGCGGTCCTCGCGGCCTGGATCACCGAACTCGCGCTGACGCCCGTCGACACGCACGGCGCGCTGTTCGGCGTGGACCTGCTGCTGGTCACGCTGTCCATGGCGGGCGCCTCGGCGCACGCGTGGCGGGCGTGGCCGCGGCGGGCGGGGGACATGGCGGACGGTGCGGTCCTCGGGGATCTTGCGGTCGGCCGGGCGGGTGTCCTGGTGGCCGACCGCGCGGAGGGCCTCGCGATCGACCGCGCGGCAGGTGACCCGGTCGTCGACCTCACAGGCGGCCCGGTCGTCGAACGGGCCGAGGAGTAGCGGTACATGGGCAAGCAGGTCCGGCAGGTCACGCAGGCGCGTCCGGTCCCGGTGGAGAGACAGCGACGGCTCACGCGCGTGGGGCATGCCGTGGTGGCCGGGCTGCGTGGGCTCGGCGGTCGCACCATCGCCATGATCGCGACGGCGCTCGCCGTCGTCCTCGCGGTGATCGTGACCGGGATCGTCCTCTCCCGGCACGACAGCCGCCCGCCGATCCCCGCCACCAGGGCCCGCCACTACACCGACACCGACGCCTGCCTGCTCACCGACCACCAGGGCATCAACGGGAGCGTCGCCGCCAAGGTCTGGCGGGGCATGCAGGACGCGTCGCTCAGGACGCACACGCGCGTGAGCTACTCCTCGGTGACCGGCGAACAGAGCACCGCGAACGCGCGCCCCTTCCTCAACGCCATGCTCCAGAGCTCCTGCGAGGTCGTCCTCGCGGTGGGCGGCGCAGAGGTGAAGGCGGCACAGGAGACGACGGGGCGGTACGCGAAGGTCGGCTTCGTGCTCGTCGGTGCCGCCAACGGGGGCAAGACCGCCACGAACGTGTCCTGGGTACCCACCGGCGACGGGCTCCGCGAGCAAGTCGCTGCGGCCGTGGAACGAGCGGTGGAAGCCCGCGGCTAGCGCACGCGCGCGTGCCGGGTGCGTGCCGGTGCCCGAAGTCCTGGTGAATCGTTGGTCGAATGGGTTGGCCACAGGCGACCCACTGCCTAACATCGATCACCGCAAGACTTTGTGCACCGTCGCACAATCTCCAACGGGAGGCTCCCTTGCACCGCCGCCGTCGCACCGCGCTCGTCCTCACCGCCGTGATCGCCGCCGCGGCCCCCGCCCTGACCGCCTGCGGAAGCGAAGCGCATCCCGGCGCGGCGGCCGTCGTCGGCGGGCAGCGCATCACCGTCGCGCAGTTGCAGAGCCGGGTCAACGAGGTGCGCGTGGCACAGCGGGCGGCCGTCCAGGACCAGGCCCAGTACACGCGGGCCATCGCCACCACCGGCGGCCTCACCCGCGAGACGCTCTACGGCATGGTCTTCGACCAGGTCGTGCACCGCGCCGCACAGGACGCCGACGTCACCGTCACCCGCAAGGACATCCAGGACATGCGGGCCGCCCTCGCCCAGCAGGCGGGCGGCTCCAAGGCCCTGGAGGCGACCTGGCTCGCACAGTACGGCGTCCCGCCGCAGCGCCTCGACGAGAACCTCCGCCTCCAGGTGGAGGGCCGCAAACTCGCCGCGAAACTCGGCACCGACACCAGCCAGCCCGCCTTCTGGAAGGCCCTGTCGGCCGCCTCCAAGGAACTCCACGTCGACCTCAACCCGCGCTACGGCACCTGGGACGTGGAGAAGAGCAGCCGCGTCGACGCGAAGACACCGTGGGTGCGTGAGGTGACGGCGGCGCAGACGCAGGAGTCGGCGTAACGGTACGGCGCCTCCTCCGGAGGGGCTGGCCACTGGCCTGTGGATAACTCTGGGGCTGTCGGCGGCGTGGGTTACGTTCGGTGTGTGAACGCAACCACGCCTGGTCCCGAGAGCACCCCCGCTCCTGGCCGTATCGTCCTGCTCACCACCAGCCACCGTGTCGCCCCCGGCCTGCTGTCCTGGCCCGCCTGGGAGGCGCTGCGCACCGCCGACCGCGTGCTGTGTGCGGACGCCGCGCATCCGCAGCTGCCGTATCTGAGCGAGGCCGGCATAACCGTCGTCGAGGCGTCCCCGACCGCCGAGGAACTGGTCGCCGCCTGCGCCGGCGGCCACACCGTGGTCGTCGTCGCCACCGGCGAGGGTGAACCCGCGCTGACCGACGGCCTGGCCCGCCTCGCCGGCTCCGGCCGCGTCCAGATGCCCGAACTGGAACTCCTCCCCGCCTCCTACGACCTCCCGGGCGCCCGCCTCCTCGACCTCGTCCAGGTCATGGACCGCATCCGCGCCGAGTGCCCGTGGTCCTCCCAGCAGACCCACAAGGGCCTGGCGAAGTACGGCATCGAGGAGGCGTACGAACTCGTCGAGGCGATCGAGGAGGGCGACCGCGACGAACTGCGCGAGGAGTTGGGCGACGTGCTCCTCCAGGTCGTCTTCCACGCCCGCATCGCGGAGGAGGACCCCGACACCCCCTTCTCCATCGACGACGTGGCCGGCGGCATCGTCACCAAGCTGATCCACCGCCACCCGCACGTCTTCGGCGACGAGACCGCGTCAACTCCCGAGGAGGTGAAGGCACATTGGCTGCGCACGAAGGCCGAGGAGAAGCGCCGCACCTCTATTACCGAGGGCGTCCCCATGGGCCAGCCTGGTCTGGCTTTGGCGGCGAAGCTGGCATCGCGGGTGCGGACGGCGGGACTTGAGGTGCCGCTGCCGGAGGCGGAAAACGACCTCGGCTACGAGTTGCTCGCGCTGGCTGTGCGTGCCGAGGCCGAGGGCGTGGATCCGGAGGCTGCGTTGCGGGCGGCGGGGCGGGCTTATCGGGATGCGATCAGAGGAGTTGAGGGGCGGATCTGAGGGGGTGGTCTCAGTACCGTTGGCTCAGGACGGTTTCGGGTGTGGGGGAGCGCGTGGACGACGGGGAGTTGGAACGGCTGGCCGATGAGGCGGTCGACGTGCTGGTGTGGGGTTTGGGAGCGCCCGGCTGGACGGAGTGGGGGGCGGTCCGGGCCGAGTTCGTCGTCTGGTTCGGCCGGCGCGGACTGGACGCGTATGCGCAGGACCTCGCCGCCGTCAACGGGGGGAGGAGCGGAGCGGCCCCCAGCATGGCGCAGATGGCGCTGTGGCGTCGTCAACTGCTTGAGGGAATCCGACGGTCGTCCAATCCCATGGCGACCGACGAACTCCGTGCCCTCATCGATCGGTTCGGCCCGAACGCGCTGGTCCCACCCAAAGACGTAGCGCTTCTCGATGCAGGCCAACCGACTAGCCCGCCCTCACTGTCCGAGCCCACCGACCGAGACCACATCGACTTCCGCGGTGCCACCTTCAACGGGCAGGTCATCGGCGTCCAGCACGTGCGCGGCGCGTATACCGGCCCGCCCCCGGACGACACCCAACACGGCCCGCTGGACTGGCCGTTGGCGAAGGACATCGAGCCGCGTACACACGGGGTGCGGCCGACCCGGAGAGTGAAGGGGCTGCCCGCGCTGCCGCCCTATGTGCGCAGGGACCAGGACGGGATGGTCAACTCGGCGTTGGAGCAGGCGAGTTCGGAGGGCGGGTTGGTGGTCGTCCTCGGGCCGGCGTATGCGGGCAAGTCGCGTACTGCGCTGGCCGCGCTGGCTCAAGTGCTCCCCGACCGCCCGGTGTTCGTGCCTACCCAGCACGAGGGACTGCGGAAGCTGCCCGCACTGTTGCGGGGTCAGGCGGAGCGGTGTGTCGTCTGGCTGGACGACCTCGATGACCATCTGGGACCCGGTGGCCTGGAGCCGCGCCTGATGGCCCAACTGACCGGTCTGGAAGCGGTCGTACTGGCGACGATGCGGGAGGAGGCGTACGAGAAGTATGTCGGGACGTCTCCGAAGGGCCGGTTGCTGAGTCTGGCGCAGCTTGTCGAACTTCCCCGCGCCTGGGGGACGGCCGAACTGGAGCGTGCGGGGGAGACGGAGGACCCCCGGCTTGCTGAGGCGGCCCGCGAGTGCGGCACGGTGGGCGTCGCCACCTACCTCGCCATCGGGCCCCGCCTCTGGAACGACTGGCAGCTCGCCCCGAACCGTGAACGGCATCCCCGCGCCTACGCGTTGGTGCGAGCGGCGGTTGATCTGGCCCGGTGCGGACTGAAGGGACCTTTGCCGCAGGACCTGTTGGAGAAGGTGCACGAGGGGTACGGCGTCGCGGGGCTGGAGCGGGAGTCTCTCGACGACGCCTGGGAGTGGGCCGGGCGGAAGCGGTACGGGGTGCTGCGCACGCTCAGATGCTGTGAAGGGGAGAAGGGGCTGTTCGGAGGCGTGCTGCCGTATTTCGTGCACACGGCGGAACAGGACGAGACGTTTCCGCCCGTCGCCGAATGGGTGTGGGGCTGCGCGCTGGAGGCGGCACAGGCGAACCCGGCGGCGTACGACGTCGACAGCGTCGTTGCCGGGGCACGGGAGGCGTATCTCCGCGAGGCCGAGACGGGGAATGGGTGGGCCATGCACTCTCTGGGCTTGCTCGAAGAGAGCCTCGGAGAAGGGGAGAGGGCCGAGTCTTGGTTCCGGCGGGCGGCGAAGGCGGGGCAGACAGAGTCCGCCAGGCACCTCGGGCGGCTGTTCGTGGAGCGCGGCGAGAGCAGGGAGGCGGAAACCTTCCTGGAGTTGGCCGCCCAGGACGGGGACGGTGACGCGGCGACGCTGCTCGGAAAACTCTTGTTGGAGCGGGCTGAACGGTGGCTGAGGGCCGGGGCCCAGGAGGGGAACCCGGAGGCCGCGCACCGCTTGGGCGATGTGCTCCTTGGAAAGGCGGACGTCGATGCCGTGGGCGAGTACTACGGCGCGGCGGCGAGGGCGGGATACACCGGGGTCGCCCTGAGCATGGGCTTGTGTCATCTCTTGTACAACCAGCGCGAAAAGGCCGAGGTATGGCTGGGGCGCGCGGCGAGGGACGGCGACGAGCGGGCACGTTACCTGCAACGATTCTTGAAGTATGAGCCGGAGTCCTTGGCAGACACCGAGACATACTTCGCGGACAACGCCGAGTGGCTCCTCGACATCGCCCACTACGGCGTCGTACTGGAGAAGCAGGGCCACCTCGACAAGGCCCGTGAACAGTACGAGAAGGCCTACAAGTCCGGCGACTCCTACGGCGCCTATCGCCTCGCCAACCTCCTCGAAAAGCAGGGCAAGCACGACGAGGCGGCGACCTGGTCCCGCAAAGCCGCCGACATGAGTCCCCCCGCCACCCCGGATACCGTCAAGGAGTGACAGACCAGCCGCACCCCCACCCCTCCGCCCCTGTACCCGCCCCCGAACTCTTCACCTGGGAGTTCGCCACCAACCCCTACCCCGCCTACGCCTGGCTCCGTGAGCACGCTCCCGTGCACAAGACACGGCTCCCCAGCGGAGTAGAAGCCTGGTTGGTCACGCGCTACGTCGACGCCAAGCTCGCGCTCGCCGACCCCCGGCTGTCCAAGAACCCCGCGCATCACGACGAACCGGCGCACGCCAAGGGCAAGACCGGTATCCCGGGTGAGCGCAAGGCCGAGTTGATGACGCATCTGCTCAACATCGACCCGCCGGACCACACCCGGCTCCGACGGCTGGTCAGCAAGGCGTTCACACCCCGCCGGGTGGCCGAATTCGCGCCCCGTGTGCAGGAGTTGACGAACGACCTCATCGACCGGTTCGCAGCGGACGGCTCCGCCGACCTCATCCACGACTTCGCCTTCCCGCTCCCCATCTACGCCATCTGCGACCTGCTCGGCGTCCCGCGCGAGGACCAGGACGACTTCCGGGACTGGGCGGGCATGATGATCCGGCACGGGGGCGGACCGAGGGGTGGAGTCGCGCGGTCCGTGAAGAAGATGCGTACCTATCTCGCCGACCTCATCCACCGCAAGCGCGCGGCCCTCTCCGACGCCCCTGCCCCGCGCCCCGGCGAGACCTCCCCGGGCACCCCGGACCCCGCCCCCACCGAAGACCTCATCTCCGCCCTCATCCGCGCCTCCGACCAGGGCGAGCACCTCACCGAGAACGAAGCCGCCGCGATGGCCTTCATCCTGCTCTTCGCCGGGTTCGAGACGACCGTCAACCTCATCGGCAACGGCACGTACGCCCTCCTCACCCACCCCGAGCAGCGCGCCCGCCTGGAGAAGTCCCTGGCCGCCGGCGAACACGGCCTCCTCGAAACCGGCGTCGAGGAACTCCTGCGCTACGACGGCCCGGTGGAGCTGGCGACCTGGCGCTTCGCCACCCGCCCCCTCACTCTCGGCGGGCAGGACATCGCGGCGGGCGACCCCGTACTCGTCGTACTGGCCGCCGCGGACCGCGATCCGGAGCGGTTCGCCGACCCGGACGTCCTCGACCTCGGGCGGCGTGACAATCAACACCTCGGATACGGCCACGGCATTCACTACTGCCTCGGCGCCCCGCTCGCCCGCCTGGAGGGACAGACCGCGATCGCCACGCTCCTCACCCGCCTGCCGGACCTTCAACTGGCCGCGGACCCGGCCGACTTGCGCTGGCGCGGCGGTCTCATCATGCGCGGACTGCGCACCCTCCCCGTGGAGTTCACGCCACGGGCGGGCACACCAACCCCGTAGACACCGCCGTAGACCCGGACCGAACAGGGCATCTCGTTCCGTAAACCCGAAGATGACAGTTCCTCAACTCTGTGATCTTCACGTGATCTACGTGGCATTAACTTGTGACGAGTGATCGACTGCGGCTACGTTCGAATACCAGCGCGACGCCCCGCATCATCCGTCGCGCGCTCCCCCCAGTCGTCACGCGAAAGGCCTCCGCATGCTCTCCGGGAACGGTCGTCACCGTCGCCCCCGTCAGGCTCCGGCAATCCTCGTCGCGGCCGGCGTGACCGGCTCCGCCATCGCCATCCCGCTCCTCGGCGCCGCCGCGGCGAACGCCGCCGACGGCACCACCTGGGACAAGGTGGCCGAGTGCGAGACCGGCGGCTCCTGGAGCCAGAACAGCGGCAACGGCCACTACGGCGGTCTCCAGCTGACCCAGGACGACTGGAGCAAGTACGGCGGTGAGGACTACGCGCCGACCGCCGACCTCGCCAGCCGCTCCCAGCAGATAGCCGTCGCCGAGAAGATCCTCGACGCCAAGGGCACCTCCGAGTGGGTCACCTGCGCGCTGGTCGCCGGCCTCACCACGACCTCGGGTTCGACGAACGTCGACACCGGCCTCGCGAGCGACTCGCCGTCCACCGGCGCCACGGACTCTTCGGGCTCCTCGGGTTCCTCGGACTCCGACGGCTCCTCCGGATCGTTCGGGCTGTCCGACTCCAGCAATACCGATCCGACCCCCTCCGATTCGGCCGGCACCTCCGACGGCGACTCGCAGAACCCCACCCCCTCCGCGACGGACAACCCCGCCAAGTCCGACAAGTCCACCACTCCGTCGACGGACGACAGCTCGGCCACCGTCTCGCCGAAACTCGACGAATCGGACAACTCGAAGCAGGCGGTGGGCAAGTGGAGCCTCGTCGACACCGGCGCGCTCGGTGACTCGGCCGATCAAGGAAGCGACCAGGGTGTCGAGCAGCAGACCACCGGCAAGCACCGCGGAGCGAGCGCCGACGAGAGTTCCGGGAAGGGTGCGGTGCCGCAGACGTACACCGTCCGCGCCGGCGACTCCCTCGCGTCGATCGCCGACTCCCTTGGCTTCGACGGCGGATGGCGCGCGCTCTACGCCGAGAACAAAAAGGTGATAGGCGCCGATCCGTCCACTGTCGTCGCCGGTCAGACCTTGGACGTCAGTGCTGAAACGGGCGGAAAGTAGCAGCAAAACAGCGGCAGTTCCCGTCATGCTTCGCGTTGAATGTCCGGTTTGATCAAAGTGTGGGATGAGTCTCAGAAGCCCTGATCGTCTTTGAAATTCCGGCGATTCCGTGTCTACGGTCAAGGCCGCTCGTCACCACGAGCCCCGGCTGCCGCACACGCCGAGTCCTGCCAGCGGCCTCCGGGAACATTCGTCGCGTCAAGCGCCGTAGGCAGGAGCGGGGGACCCAAGGTAAGTGCCGGGCCCGGGAGTTGAGAGACGACCGGAACCGGCTTGGGGTTAAGCCGCGCACCGAGAGGTGTGCGGCCGGGCAACTCACACGGCCCGAACCCGACAGCTCACCTCGTAGGCGTCGGTGAGGGGATTGGGATTTTCCATGCTGTTTTCCAGCAAGGGCAAGCACCGCCGTCCGTCCAAGGCCACCCGCGTCGCCACGCTCGCCGGCGTGACCGGCGTCGCCATCGCCGCCCCGCTCATGGCGGTCGGCAACGCCTCCGCCGCCACCGCGTCCGAGTGGGACACGGTCGCCAGCTGCGAGTCCGGCGGCAACTGGTCGATCAACACCGGCAACGGCTACTACGGCGGTCTGCAGTTCTCCGCCTCGACGTGGGCCGCGTACGGCGGCACCGCCTACGCCTCCACCGCGAACCAGGCCTCCAAGTCGCAGCAGATAGCCGTGGCCGAGAAGGTTCTCGCCTCCCAGGGCAAGGGTGCCTGGCCCGTCTGCGGCACCGGCCTCTCCGGCGCCAGCTACTCCGGCGGCAGCTCCAGCTCGTCGAGCGGCTCGAACAGCTCCTCCAAGAGCACCACCGAGCGCTCCACGTCCAACACGACCGCCTCGCGCTCCGCCGAGCGCCCGGCCGCCAAGAAGACCGTCACCACCCCGACCGGCAAGAAGGTCAAGAAGGGTGACGGCGAGTACAAGGTCGTCAAGGGCGACAGCCTCAGCGCCATCGCCGAGAAGCACAAGGTGAAGGGCGGCTGGCAGCAGCTGTTCAAGCTGAACAAGGACATCATCGACGACGCCGATGTCATCTACCCGGGTCAGCAGCTGCACCTTAAGTAGCACTCAGCTGAACCACAGCGCCCTCACATCCGTGGACTCCATCATGGAGACCTCGTGAGGGTCACCCCCGTCCCCCACGGGCTCCCCGCTCCGGTGCGTGTTCCCCCGTACGCACCGGGGCGGGGCTTTTTTGTGCCCCGCTTCTGCAAGCCGCGCGCATTTTTGCCGGACTCTTTGTTCCGTTCGGAAACAATTTACTCTCGGTTCTGTCCATCAGGCGGCCGACCGGATGGCCAATCGCCCGGAGCCGGTTAGGCTCGTCTCGCAGAGCCGCTGCGGTGTTGCCGTAGCCGCGTCAGACCCCAAGAAGGAGATGCTCGTGCCGTCCATCGACGTCGTCGTAGCCCGGGAAATCCTGGACTCCCGAGGCAACCCCACGGTCGAGGTCGAGGTCGGCCTCGACGACGGCAGCACGGGTCGTGCCGCCGTTCCGTCCGGCGCCTCCACGGGTGCCTTCGAAGCCATCGAGCTGCGTGACGGCGACCCCAACCGCTACGGCGGCAAGGGTGTCGAGAAGGCCGTCCTCGCCGTCATCGAGCAGATCGGCCCGGAGCTCGTCGGCTACGACGCCACCGAGCAGCGCCTGATCGACCAGGCCATGTTCGACCTGGACGCCACCGACAACAAGGGCTCGCTCGGCGCCAACGCCATCCTCGGCGTCTCCCTCGCCGTCGCGCACGCCGCCTCCGAGGCCTCCGACCTCCCCCTCTTCCGCTACCTGGGCGGCCCGAACGCGCACCTGCTGCCCGTTCCGATGATGAACATCCTGAACGGCGGCTCGCACGCCGACTCGAACGTGGACATCCAGGAGTTCATGATCGCCCCGATCGGCGCGGAGTCCTTCTCCGAGGCGCTGCGCTGGGGCGCCGAGGTCTACCACACCCTCAAGAAGGTGCTGAAGACCAAGGGCCTGTCCACCGGCCTCGGCGACGAGGGCGGCTTCGCCCCGAACCTGGAGTCCAACCGCGCCGCCCTCGACCTCATCCTCGAGGCCATCAAGCAGGCCGGTTACATCCCCGGCGAGCAGATCGCGCTCGCGCTCGACGTCGCCGCGTCCGAGTTCTACAAGGACGGCAAGTACGAGTTCGAGGGCAAGTCCCGCTCGGCCGCCGAGATGACCGAGTACTACGAGGAGCTCGTCTCCGCGTACCCGCTCGTCTCCATCGAGGACCCGCTGTACGAGGACGACTGGGCCGGCTGGAAGGTCATCACCGACCGCCTCGGCGACAAGGTCCAGATCGTCGGCGACGACCTCTTCGTCACCAACCCCGAGCGCCTCGCCCGCGGCATCGAGGAGGGCACCGCCAACGCCCTGCTCGTCAAGGTGAACCAGATCGGCTCGCTGACCGAGACCCTGGACGCCGTCGAGATGGCCCAGCGCAACGGCTTCAAGTGCATGATGTCCCACCGCTCCGGCGAGACCGAGGACGTCACCATCGCCGACCTCGCGGTCGCGGTGAACTGCGGCCAGATCAAGACCGGCGCCCCGGCCCGCTCGGACCGCGTCGCCAAGTACAACCAGCTGCTCCGCATCGAGGAGATCCTCGACGACGCGGCGGAGTACGCGGGCCGCTCCGCTTTCCCGCGCTTCAAGGGCTGACCCTCCCAGGGTTCCACCGGGTCAATCCTTAGCCAGTCGTACGTACGTCCCCGCACCCGGTCCCGTACCGTGTGCGGGGACGTACGCACGTGTGAAGGGGAGGCGGGACATGGCCGTGAAGGACCGGGACCGGTTCTCCACCGCGACCAGGCTCAAGCTGCTCGGCGAGCAGACGGCGGCCCGTGTCTACCGTTCCCAGACCAAACGGCAGGCCCGCCGCTCCCGGCTCACCGGCCGGGCGGCCCTCCTCGCCCTGGTGCTCTGCTCGCTGATCGTGGCGCTGGCGTACCCGATAAGGCAGTACGTCTCCCAGCGCGCCGAGATCTCCGAGCTGGAGCGGCAGCAGGAGCAGGCCCGGCAGCGCGTCGAGCAGCTCCGCGACCTCAAGGCACGCTGGCAGGACGACTCGTACGCCGAGCAGCAGATCCGGCAGCGGCTGCACTACGTGATGCCCGGTGAGACGGGCTACATCGTGATCGACCCGGACGCGGCCAAGCAGTCGCGCGCCGAGCTGGGGGCGGCCGACCGCCCCTGGTACTCGAACGTCTGGGACGGCGTCGACAAGTCCGACGCCTCCGACCAGTGAGAACCACCAGCGAGCACTGACCCATAGAAAGACGTCCTGAAGACAGTCATGGAAACGCCCCCGCCGTCCACTCCGCGCACCGAGCCCACCGACGCGGATGTCGAGGCCTTCAAGCAGCAGCTCGGGCGTCCGCCGCGCGGCCTGCGCGCGATCGCGCACCGCTGCCCGTGCGGACAGCCCGACGTGGTGGAGACGGCCCCCCGCCTCCCCGACGGCACGCCCTTCCCGACGACGTACTACCTGACGTGCCCGAAGGCCGCCTCGGCGATCGGCACGCTCGAGGCGAACGGCGTCATGAAGGAGATGACGGCCCGGCTGCAGACGGACCCCGAACTGGCCGCCGCGTACCGTGCCGCGCACGAGGACTACATCGCGCGCCGCGACGCCATCGAGGTCCTGGAGGGCTTCCCGAGCGCGGGCGGCATGCCGGACCGCGTGAAGTGCCTGCACGTCCTCGTGGGCCACTCCCTGGCCGCGGGCCCGGGCGTCAACCCGCTCGGCGACGAGGCCCTCGCGATGCTGCCGGAGTGGTGGGCGAAGGGCCCGTGCGTACAGCCGCTGGCGGCACCGGACCCGGCCGACGAGGTCTCGGACCCCACCACGATCCGCAGCACCTTTTTCTCCGAAGTCCCGTTGCTCGACGACGGCTTCAGCCGGGTCGCGGCGGTCGACTGCGGTACGAACTCCATCCGGCTGCTCGTCGCGGACGTGAACCCGGCCACGGGTGAACTGCGGGAGCTGGACCGGCGGATGACGATCGTGCGGCTAGGCCAGGGCGTGGACAAGACCGGCAGGCTGGCCCCCGAGGCGCTGGAGCGGACGTTCGCGGCCTGCCGTGAGTACGCGGAGGTGATCCGGGAGAAGGGCGCCGACAAGGTCCGCTTCGTGGCCACGTCGGCCTCCCGGGACGCCTCGAACCGCGAGGACTTCGTCCGGGGCGTCCTGGACATCCTGGGCGTCGAGCCGGAGGTGATCACCGGCGAGGAGGAGGCGGAGCTCTCCTTCACGGGCGCGACCAAGGAACTGACGGGCCGCGACGACCTGGCCCTCGCGAAGCCCTACCTGGTCGTGGACATCGGCGGTGGCTCCACGGAGTTCGTGGTCGGCGACGACCAGGTCCGTGCCGCCCGCTCCGTGGACATCGGCTGCGTCCGTATGACGGAGCGCCACCTCGTCACCGACGGCAAGGTCACGGACCCGCCGACCCCGGAGCAGGTGGCGGCGATGCGCGCCGACATCGAGGAGGCTCTCGACCTCGCCGCGAAGACGGTCCCGCTCCGCGAGGCCCGCACCCTGGTCGGCCTGGCCGGCTCGGTCACCACGGTCTCGGCGATCGCCCAGAACCTCCCCGAGTACGACACGCAGGCCATCCACCACTCCCGCGTCTCCTACGACCGCGTCCGCGAGATCACGGACTCCTTGCTGAAATCCACCCACGCCGAACGCGCCGCGATCCCGTCCATGCACCCGGGCCGCGTCGACGTCATCGGCGCGGGCGCCCTCGTACTCCTCTCGATCATGGAGCGCACGGGCGCTACGGAGGTCGTGGTCAGCGAGCACGACATCTTGGACGGGATCGCGTTCTCTACGGCGGCCGGGTCGCGGTAGGCGGCAATCCTCGACGGGGATCCTCGACGGGATCCTCGACGGGATCGGGACGGGGATCCTCGACGGGATCGGATGGGTCTTCGGCCCGACCGCCTACAGGTTGCGGTACACGTCCCGCCGGGCGCCCACCTTGACGACGAGGATGACGAGTTCGCCATCGTTGATCTGGTAGGCGACCCGGCAGCTTTCGACCCGCAGCCGGTAGAGCCCCGACGGACCGGTGAGCTTCTTGACGTCGGCGTCCTCGCGATACGGGTCGTCACCGAGCGCGGTCAGGGCGGTCAGGATGCGCATGGCGTCGAGTCGGCTGATGGCCCGGAGCTGCCGCTGCGCCGCCGTGGTGAACCGGAACGCGTACTTCACGCGGCGCCTTCACCGTGCTCGGTGAACAGATCCGCCAGCAGCTCGGCCATGGTCACGGTGGGGCCGTTCTCGGCCAGGACCGCTTCGGCCTCTCGGGCCAACATGACGTCGGCCGCCTCTTCCAGGGCTTCGAAGTCCGCGATCGGTACCACGGCAGCCACCGGAGTGCCGTTGCGGGTGATGACCGTCGGGGTGCCTTCCTCGGCCAGGTTGATGCGCTCCGCGAGATGGGCGCGGGCTTCCCGTATGGTCACGGATTCCTCGGTCATGACGTCAGTGTACGCGCATGTGTGTACACATGGTCGAAGTGAACCGGTGATCCGGTGTCGGACGCAGCTGTGGCCGCTCGGGCGGGGTCCGTCCATCCATCGCATGTTACTGTCCAGTAGTCGACGGCTGAGCAGGTCGGACAACGTATGAGCGGGTCCGAGGGGGCCTCGTGAGCCCCTCGGTGACACGCCCGCGGAAAAGTTCGTGAAGTTCTTCACAAGGAATTCGGCCCTGTTGGACGAGGAAAAGGCCCCGGTTGGCCCGTCCGGGGCCCCGGCGGGCTCGGGGGCGTGTCCAGAGGGCCGGTACGGGAGTGATTCGGGGGAGTTTCGGGAGGGTGTCGCGGAGGTGTGGTCCAGGGGGTTCGGCGGGGCAGAGGAGCAGCTCACGCAGCCTTGACAACGGGGCGAACCGCACCGTGGTTCCCCTGGCGCGAGGTGACCTGGATCATGCGAGTCGCGGAGGATAACACAGCCCCTGTGGAAGCTTGTGAAGGGGCGCACGAGCGACCCCCCTGGGGCGGGTGGATACTCGATGCCATGAGCACCACGGAGCGTCCCAGGATCCTCGTAGTAGGCGGTGGGTACGTAGGCCTGTACGCAGCTCGGCGCATTCTCAAGAAGATGCGCTACGGCGAGGCGACCGTCACGGTCGTCGACCCCCGGTCGTACATGACCTACCAGCCCTTCCTCCCCGAAGCCGCCGCCGGCAGCATCTCCCCTCGGCACGTCGTCGTCCCGTTGCGACGCGTGCTGCCGAAGGCGGAGGTCCTCACCGGCCGGGTCACCACCATCGACCAGGACCGCAAGGTCGCCACGATCGCCCCCCTCGTGGGCGAGGCGTACGAGCTGCCTTTCGACTACCTCGTCATCGCGATGGGCGCGGTCTCCCGCACCTTCCCGATCCCCGGCCTCGCCGAACAGGGCATCGGCATGAAGGGCATCGAGGAGTCCATCGGCCTGCGCAACCACGTCCTTGAGCAGCTCGACAAGGCCGACTCCACCACCGACGAGGAGATCCGCCGCAAGGCGCTCACCTTCGTCTTCATCGGCGGCGGTTTCGCCGGTGCGGAGACCATCGGTGAGGTCGAGGACATGGCCCGGGACGCGGCCAAGTACTACAGCAACGTCTCCCGCGAGGACATGCGCTTCGTCCTCGTCGACGCCGCCGACAAGATCCTCCCGGAGGTCGGCCCCAAGCTCGGCCTCTACGGCAAGGAGCACCTGGAGAGCCGCGGGATCGAGATCTACCTCTCGACCTCGATGGACTCCTGCGTCGACGGCCACGTCGTGCTGAAGAACGGCCTCGAGGTCGACTCCAACACGATCGTGTGGACGGCCGGCGTCAAGCCGAACCCCGTTCTCTCCCGCTTCGGCCTGCCGCTCGGCCCGCGCGGTCACGTCGACGCCCAGCCGACCCTCCAGGTCACCGGCACCGACTACATCTGGGCCGCCGGCGACAACGCCCAGGTGCCCGACATCGCCGCCCGCAAGGCCGGCGTCGAGAACGCCTGGTGCCCGCCGAACGCCCAGCACGCGCTGCGCCAGGCGAAGGTCCTCGGCGACAACGTGATCTCCGGTATGCGTGGCTTCCCGCAGAAGGAGTACTCGCACGCCAACAAGGGCGCCGTGGCCGGCCTCGGCCTCCACAAGGGCGTCGCCATGATCGTCATGGGCAAGGTGAAGATCAAGGTCAAGGGCCGTCTCGCCTGGTACATGCACCGTGGCTACCACGGTCTGGCCATGCCGACCTGGAACCGCAAGATCCGCGTCTTCGCCGACTGGACGCTCGCGATGTTCCTCAAGCGCGAGGTCGTCTCGCTCGGCGCCATGGAGAACCCCCGCGAGGAGTTCTACGAGGCCGCCAAGCCGGCCCCGGCCCCGGCCGCCGCCGCGAAGACGGAGGAGAAGGCCAAGGCCTCCTGACCCCCTCCGGTCACCTCCGAAGTACGCCCGAAGGGGCCGTCCGCCATCCGTGGTGCGGGCGGCCCCTTCGGCGTTCCCGGCATTCCCGGCGCCCCGCATCTACATGTCCTCTACATCTGTTTTGCCTACTCGTAATGCTCAAGCAGGACTGCGAGCGGGCCTGGCCGGTGTTTACGTAGTGATGGACAATTCCGGGATCCGCGTCACGGAGGTGTGCGCCATGGCTGATGCCGCGCTGCGGCTCAAATCCCTCTTCGAGCAGCTGCTGGGTACCCCCGTCCCGGTGCGCATCCGCGCCTGGGACGGTTCCGAGGCGGGGCCGCCCGATGCGCCGGCCCTGGTCGTACGCAATCGCCGCGCCCTGCGCCGACTCCTGTGGAAGCCAGGGGAACTCGGAATGGCGCGTGCCTGGGTCGCCGGAGACCTGGACATCGAGGGCGACCTGTACGCGGCCCTGGACGCGATGTCCACGCTGGTGTGGGAGCGCGGTGCCGACGCCCGGGGACTCGCCCAGGCCCTGCGCGACCCCGAGGTGCGCTCCGCCGCCCGCGGCCTGGTGAAGCTCGCCGGACTCCCGCTGCCGCCCGCCCCGCCCCCGGAGGAGGTCCGCCGCAGCCGCGCCCACCTCCACACCAAACGCACCGACAAGCGGGCCATCAGTCACCACTACGACGTCGGCAACGACTTCTACGAGATCGTCCTCGGCCCCTCGATGGTCTACTCGTGCGCCTACTGGGAGTCCCCTGACGGCACCCTGGAGGACGCCCAGCGCGACAAGCTCGAACTCATCTGCCGCAAGCTGGAGTTGACGTCCGGTCAGCGGTTGCTGGACGTCGGCTGCGGCTGGGGTTCGATGGCGATCCACGCGGCCCGCGAGTACGGCGTGAGCGTCGTCGGCGTGACCCTCTCGCAGGAACAGGCGGCCTACGCCCGTAAGCGTGTCGCCGAGGAGGGGCTCACCGACAAGGTCGAGATCCGCGTCCAGGACTACCGCGACGTCACCGACGGGCCCTACGACGCCATCTCCTCCGTCGGCATGGCCGAACACGTGGGCTCCGCACGGTACTTGGAGTACGCGAGGGTTCTCTACGCACTGCTCGGACCGGGCGGGCGGCTGCTCAACCACCAGATCGCCCGCCGCCCGTGGCAGGACGAATCGGCGTACGACATCGACGAGTTCATCGACGCGTACGTCTTCCCCGACGGCGAACTCGCCCCGGTCGGCACCACCGTGACCCAGCTGGAGAGCGCCGGGTTCGAGGTGCGGGACGTCGAGGCGATCCGCGAGCACTACGGGCTCACCCTGCGCCGCTGGGTCGCCAACCTGGAGGCCGAGTGGCGGCGCGCGGTCGGGCTCGTCGGCGCCGGACGGGCCCGGGTGTGGCGGCTCTACATGGCGGCCTCCGCGCTCGGCTTCGAGCGCAACCGCATAGGAGTCAACCAGGTGCTGGCCGTCAAGACCCCCGAACCGGGCGGCTCCGGAATGCCGTTGCGCGCCCGCACCTGGAACTGAGCAAACGGCAAGGGGCCCTGTTCCGCATCGGAACAGGGCCCCAAGTCGTCTACGGCTACTCGGACTTGATGGCCGACAGCATGTTCAGCTTCGCCGCCCGCCGGGCCGGCCACAGGGCCGCCAGGACGCCGACCGTGCCCGCCAGGAGCAGGAAGAGCGCCATCCGTGCCCAGGGGACGACCAGTTCGTAGGTCGCCATCTTCGAGCCGATCAACTCACCGGCCGCCCAACCGAAGAAGACGCCCAGGCCGATGCCGAGCACCCCGCCGAAGAGCGAGATGACCAGGGACTCCAGGCGGACCATCCGCTTGATGCCCTTGCGGTCCAGGCCGATCGCGCGCAGCATCCCGATCTCCTGCGAGCGCTCGAAGACCGACATGGCAAGGGTGTTGATGACCCCGAGGACCGCGACGATCACCGCCATGGCGAGCAGGCCGTAGACCATGTTGAGGATCAGGGTGAAGACCTGCGCGATGCTGTTCGAGAGGTCCTTCTTGTCCTGGACCTTGACCGCCGGGTTGGAGCCGAGGGCCTTCTCCAGCTTGTCCTTCGTCGAACTCGACGCGCCGTCCGCCGTCTTGACCAGGATCTGCATGTCGGCCGGGTCGGTCTGGTGCGGGGCGAGCGTCGCGTTGTCGAGCATGATGCCGCGGATCAGCGCGTTGCCCTCGTAGACCGCGGAGACGGTCAGCTGCTGCGCCTTGCCGTCCTCGTAGTGCGTGGTGAAGGTCGAACCGGCCTTCCAGCCATGGGACTTGGCCGTGTCGTCGTCCACGACGACCTCGGTGCCGGCGACCTTGAAGGTGCCGCTGTCGACCTTGAGATCGGTGAGCTTGCCGATCGCGGAGCCGTTGACCCCGGTGAGGAACTCGGTCTCGCCGTCGATGCGCGAAGGGGCGTTGCGCAGCGGACTGGTGGCGGTGACGCCGGAGGTGGTGGTGAGGGTCTTGTCGACGTCGGCGGAGAGTTCGTTGCCGTTGGCCATCGAGACGATGTAGTCGGCGCTGATCGCGGACGAGGCCATCCTGTCGATCGCCTGCTGGAGGCTGCCCGCCATCACCGTCATGCCGGTGATGAGGGTGAGGCCGATCATCAGCGCGGAGGCGGTGGCGGCCGTACGGCGCGGGTTGCGCACCGAGTTCTGGCGGGCCAGCTTGCCCGAGATCCCGAAGATCCGCAGGACCGGAGCCGCGGCCGCGATCAGCGGGCGGGACAGCAGCGGGGTCAGGATGAACACGCCGATGATGAGGAGTACGGCGCCGATCCCCATGGGGGCCTGGCCGTCCGAGCCGTTCATCGTCGTGGCCGCGATGACGACCGCGACGCCCGCGCCGGAGAACAGCGCGCCGAGCGTGTTGCGCAGCACCAGCGACTTGGTGGTGGCCGTCGCGTGCACGCTGCTCATCGCGGCGACCGGCGGGATCTTCGCGGCCCGGCGGCCGGGCAGCCAGGCGGCGAGCATGGTGATGAGGATGCCGACCGCGAGGGCGCTCAGGACCGTGCCCGAGGTGATGATGAGCGGCCCGTCCGGGACGGTCGCGCCGATCGTGCCCATCAGCGCGCGCAGCCCGGCGCCGATGCCGATACCGGCGACCAGACCCGCCACCGCGGCGACCGCGCCGACCACGAACGCCTCAAGCAGCACCGACCGCGTCACCTGGCGGCGGGAGGCGCCGACCGCGCGCAGCAGCGCCAGTTCCTTGGTGCGCTGGGCGACCAGCATGGTGAAGGTGTTGGCGATGATGAACGTGCCGACGAAGAGCGCGATGCCCGCGAAGACCAGCAGTCCCGACTTCAGGCCGCTCATCGAGGAGGCGATCGTCTTGGCCTGGTCGTCGGCGAGCCTCTGGGCGGTGGTGGTCTCCGTCTGACCCTTGGGCAGGGCCTGGTCCAGCGCGGACTTCAGCGCCGCCTGACTCGTCCCGGCCGCCGCCTTCACATCGATCTCGTCGTACGTCCCCGCCTTGCCGAACAGCTTCTGCGCGGTGGCCGTGTCGAAGAGGGCGAGGCTGCCGCCGGCGGCGACGTTGCCGTCGTCGGTGGTGAAGATGCCGGTGATCTTCGGGGACAGCACCGGCCCGTCGACCGACAGCCGTACGGTGTCGCCGACCTTGTACCCGGCGCGCTTCGCGGTCTCGGAGTCGATCGCGACCTCGCCCGAACCGTGCGGTGCGGTACCGGACTTGAGGGGATAGCGGGCGTCCTTGTCCCCCGAGTAGTTGCCGCCCTCGGACTGGAAGCCGCCGCCGATGAGCTTGCCCTTCTTGTCGGCGATGGCGGTGAAGCCGTTGACGACTCCGGTCGCGGACGCGGCGCCCGGCACCTTCGCGCTGGTGTCCAGCATGGCCTGGGTCAGCTCGGGCGTCTTGCCGACCGTGTCGCCCTTGCTGTCCTGGGACTTGGGCCGCACGGCGACGTCGACCTGGTCGAAGCCCTTGGCCGAGCTGTTCTGGAAGGCGTTCGAGATGGTGTTGGTGAAGACCAGGGTCCCCGACACGAACGCGACGCCGAGCATCACGGCGAGCACGGTCATGAGGAGCCGGGTCTTGTGCGCGAGTACGTTGCGCAAGGCGGTTCGGAACATGGGTCTACTCAGTCCAGGGGTACGAGGGGTGGGCCGGGCGGCGAAGTCGGTTACTGGTGCTGCGAGTTGAGAGACCGTCAAAAGACCTAACTGGTCCGGCCCTTGGCGTCGAACCGCTTCATGCGGTCGAGCACCGACTCCGCCGTCGGCTCGAAGACCTCGTCGACGATGCGGCCGTCCGCGAGGAAGACCACGCGGTCCGCGTAGGCCGCGGCCACCGGGTCGTGGGTCACCATGACGACCGTCTGCCCCAGCTCCCGTACGGAGTTGCGCAGAAAGCCCAGCACCTCGGCGCCGGAGCGCGAGTCGAGGTTTCCGGTCGGCTCGTCACCGAAGATGATGTCGGGGCGGGAGGCCAACGCCCTTGCCACGGCGACGCGTTGCTGCTGGCCGCCGGAGAGCTGGGAGGGCCGGTGCTTGAGCCGGTCGGAGAGACCGATCATCCGGATCACCGAGTCCAGCCACTCCTTGTCGGGCTTGCGGCCCGCGATGTCCATGGGGAGCGTGATGTTCTCCAGGGCCGTCAGCGTGGGCAGCAGGTTGAACGCCTGGAAGATGAAACCGATCTTGTCCCGGCGCAACTTCGTGAGCTGCTTGTCCTTCAGGGAGCCCAGCTCCGTGTCGCCGATCCGGACGGAACCGGACGAGAACGAGTCCAGGCCGGCCACGCAGTGCATGAGGGTGGACTTGCCGGACCCCGAGGGGCCCATGATCGCCGTGAACTCGGCCTGCCGGAAGGAGATCGAGACCTGGTCGAGGGCGACCACCTGGGTCTCGCCCTGTCCGTAGATCTTGGAAAGATCCGTGGCGCGCGCGGCCACTGAGGTGGTCCGGTCGGCGATGGGGGTGGTGGTCACGGAGGGCACTCCTGTCGGGACGACGGTGTTGCTGGGGACGTGTCCCATCCTTCCGGCCGTATCCCGCCGTGTAGTCACCCGCTGTTCCGGTTCCGGAGGCAGCCTTCAGTCGGACTGCACGCGGCGCTGTCATACCTGGGGATGAGAGTCACCCCCGAGCCGGCCCCTGAGTCAGTACCAGGTCAAGAACCGGTGGAGCACCCTCGTTCGGGCGGTGAAATTCCGTCATTCCGCATACAGGCCCCCACAGCGCACGCAAGGCTATTGGCAAGTGCTGATGGCTCTTTCCACGGTCTGATGAACCCTCAGACATCAATAAAATAAGACAACATCGGTACGCCCGCCCGCTGTTGGGGAGACGCGCCCCGATAGGCTCGGGACCTCGATGCGGAGCCCACGGCCTGCCCGGATGGTGGAATGCAGACACGGCGAGCTTAAACCTCGCTGCCCCTTCGCGGGCGTGCCGGTTCAAGTCCGGCTCCGGGCACTATCGTGGTCACTGACTGTGACCTGCGGGAACTTCCTGTTATCGCCGTCGCTCGTTCGTGGCGCGAGAACACGGCGAGAACACGGGCACCTACGTTGCGGTCATGGTGTCAGTGCGTCCACGCGAAGCAAGGCCGGCGAAGTCGCTGTCCGGCTGGTGAAGTGGCGTACGGGCATTGGCGGGGCTGCCTCGCAGCAGACGGAGCGGTTCGACCCCGACGAGGCGCACCGCACTACGACGCCCCCGGCAATCTGGACGTGGCCTGCGGCACCGGCCGTCACACCGCCCACCTGCACGGACTCGGCCACCGGGTCACCGGCGTCGACGCCTCCCCGGACATGCTCGCCCGGCCCCGCGAGCGCCTCCCGGACGTCGACTTCCGCGAGGCCGACCTGCACCGGCTCCCGCTTCCCGGCGACGCGGTCGACACCGTCGTATGCGCGCTCGCCCTGACCCATGTCCCCGAACTGTCCCCGGTATCAAGGGAGTTCGCGCGCGTCCTGCGCCCCGGCGGACACCTCGTCATCTCGGACGCCCATCTGCTGTCGTCCTGTCTCCGGCCGACCCTGCCCCGCCGCCCCGGCCCGGACGGCCGCGCGCCCCTCCTCGCCGGGTACCACCGTCCACTCAGCGACTACCTCAGCGCGGCCCTCCCGCTGGGCTTGCAGGTCCACGGCTGCGTGGAGCCCTGGCGTCCCCGCGGCTTCCTCGCCCCTGCCGCCCCGGACCCGCTCCCGACGCACCCGTCCTGGGACCTGCACCACTGGTGCCCGGAGGCGTCGGTCGCGGCCCTGGAGGACTCCCCGCTCGTGGTCGTCTGGCACTTCCGGCTCGCCGCCACCTGAAACGGCTCGCCCTCGGACCGTTGACAGTCCGGCCCGGCCGGTCGGAGACTGAGGCGGAGCAGATAGGTGAAGGAAATTTCACCTCACGAACAAAACTCGAACGAACACACTGAACGGCCCGCACTCGAAGGGACCCCCCGATGCGTACCACCGTCGGCATCATCGGAGCCGGCCCCGCCGGACTCCTCCTCGCCCGGCTGCTGCACAACGCCGGTATCGACTCGGTCGTCCTGGAGAGCCGGGACCGCGAGTACGTCGAGCACCGGCAGCGGGCCGGGATCCTGGAGCAGGGGACCGTCGACGTACTGCGCGAGGCCGGGGCCGGGGAGCGGATGGACCGCGAGGGACTCCGGCACGACGGCATCGAGCTGCGGTTCGACAGGCGGCGGCACCGGGTGGACTTCCCGGCCCTCACCGGCGGCCGCAGCGTGATGGTCTACGCGCAGACCGAGGTGTGCAAGGACCTGATCGCCCTTCAACTCGCGGACGGCGGGCCGCTGTTGTTCGAGGCGGAGGCGCTCGCGGTGGAGGGCGCGGACACCGACAGCCCGCGCGTCCGCTTCCGGCAGCACGGCCGCGAGGACGTCCTCGACTGCGACTACGTCGTCGGCTGCGACGGCTTCTGGGGCGTCGCCCGCAACGCGATCCCCGCCGAACTCACCCGCGTCTTCGAACGGACGTACCCGTACGCCTGGCTCGGCATCCTCGCCGACGTCGCGCCCTCGCACGACGAACTCGTCTACGCCCGCCACGACCGCGGCTTCGCCCTCCTCTCCATGCGCTCCCCCTCCGTCTCCCGTCTCTACCTCCAGGTGGAGACGGACACGGACCCCGAGAGCTGGAGCGACGACGCGATCTGGGACGAGCTGGAGCGCCGGTTCGAGACCGAGGACGGCTGGACGCTCGACCGCGGGCCCATCACCCAGAAGTCGGTCACGCCCATGCGCTCGTACGTCCACGAGCCCATGCGGTACGGCCGGCTCTTCCTCGCCGGCGACGCCGCGCACATCGTGCCGCCCACCGGGGCCAAGGGCCTCAACCTCGCCGTCGGCGACGTCGTCACCTTTGCGCGGGCACTGACGTACAAGAGGAAGACGGGGAGCGAGGAGCGGCTCGACGCGTACTCCGCGACCTGTCTGCGGCGGGTGTGGCAGGCCGAGCGGTTCTCCTACGACATGACGAGCCTCCTGCACCCCGCGCCCGACGCCACGCCCTTCGAGGGGCGGCTCCAGCTGGCCCGGCTGGAACGGATCGCGTCCTCGCGGGCGGCCGAGACGGACCTCGCGGAGGCGTACACCGGGTTCCCCCTGGATGAACCGGATGAACAGGGATAAGGGCCTTCTAAGACGGGCGTCACGGGTTGGTACCAGTGTTCACAGGGGGTGCGGTCCACCGCGTACCTTGGCAGGACGAGGGGAAGATCCTCCCCAAGAGGTAGGGTCAAACTTTTGCCTACCTATTACTCTTGAGGCCAAGGCCGCGCGAGGCGGCCATGGAGGAGTGAAATGAGGAGCAGAAACCCGGTCTTCTCGCGACGGGGGTTCAGCCGCGACAACGGCTACGCGGGCTTCAACACCGCGCCGCAGGCCGGGGGCCCCGCCGTAGGAACGCAGGGCAACCCCTACGCCGGGGGCAACCCGTACGCGCAGAACCCGTACGCCCAGCAGGACCTTCAGCAGGGCGCGCCGCCCCAGGCCCCGGCCACCACCGGCCGGATGACCATGGACGACGTCGTCCAGCGCACCGGCACCACCCTCGGCACGCTGATCGTCACGGCCGCGCTCGCCTGGGTACTGCTCCCGGTCGACGACGCCAACATCGGCCGTTCCTACGGCATCGGGATCGGCGCCGCGCTGATCGCGATGGTGCTGGGCTTCGTCCAGTCCTTCAAGCGCAAGCCCGTCCCGGCGCTGATCCTGTCGTACGCCGCGCTGGAAGGCGTCTTCCTCGGCGTCGTCTCCAGCGTCGTCGACAACCGCATCGCGAGCGGCGCGGCCATGCAGGCCGTGATCGGCACGATGGCGGTCTTCGCCGGCGTGCTCATCGCGTACCGCGCGGGCTGGATCCGCGTGAACCGCCGCTTCTACGGCTTCGTGATGGCCGCCGCGCTCGGCTTCGTGCTGCTGATGGCGGTCAACCTGCTGTTCGCGGTGTTCGGCGGCGGTGACGGCCTCGGCTTCCGCAGCGGCCCGCTCGGCATCTTCTTCGGCGTCGTCGGCATCATCCTCGGCGCCTGCTTCCTCGCCCTGGACTTCAAGCAGGTCGAGGACGGCATCGCGTACGGCGCCCCGAAGGAAGAGGCGTGGCTCGCGGCCTTCGGACTCACGCTGACGCTGGTGTGGATCTACATGGAGTTCCTGCGGATCATCGCGATCCTCAACAGCAACGACTAGCCGACAGCAGGCTGATCCGCGAAAGGGCCCCGGGTTCGTCCCCGGGGCCCTTCGTCATGTCCGTAAGTCTGTGATGGGTCGGTCTGTGGTGCGCGCCTAGAGCAGTTTGCGCGCGGCCCTCCTCAGGTCGTACTCGTGAATGATCGCCTTGGCGTGGCCGTATGCGAGGTCGTGCTCGGCGCGGAGCCAGCTGACCTTCTCCTCGAAACGGAAGAGGGCGGGGCCTTCGTCGACGGTGCGCAGCCAGTCGGATACTTCACGACCGGTGCAATGGGGGATGCGGGCGAGCAGGTTGCGGTGGGTCTCCTGGGAGAACACTTGGGACATCGGCGCCTCCGGACGCATGGGGTGTAAGCCGGTCCTTCAAGTCACCGTGCCTGAGCGTTCGCCCGTTGGCAACAGTCCCGGTGCGGCGCGTAGTCTCGCGGCGTGGTGGATACGACGCGGTTGACTCGAGCGGTGGATCACTTCGCGGACCGGCTGCGGGCTGCGCCGCAGAGCCGTCTGCAACGGGGCGCTGCCGCTGAGGCGCTGGGGCTGGCCAGGGAGTTCGCCCTGTGGGCGCAGCGGGTTGAGGACCCCTCGGGGGTGCCTCGGGAGATGCCGGACGCGGGGATGTTCGCGGCCGCCGATCAAATCACCGTGGCTGTGCATGACTTGGCGGTCGTGTTGGTGAATGACGCCGAGGTCGACGAGGCGCTCGGGTTGGTTGCGGAGGCGCAGAAGAGGGCGGGGGTCTGAGGTACGTCGGCTGGTGCGGGTGCGTTGTGGCTGGTCGCGCCCACGCGGCGGAGCCGCAAATTGACACAGCCCCGCGCCTCTGAAGACTAAAAACGCGGGCGCGCCGTGTCTTTCAGGGGCGCGGGGAACTGCGCGACCAGCCCCCACCGACCCGCACCCGGCAACGAATCAGAGTGACGCTATAACCCTGTCCGCCAGGATGTACACGTTCTCCTCACCGCACGCGAACGTCAGTGTGTACGCGCCGGAGACACCCGAGCCGCCCAGGAGGAACGGGGTCTCGCCGGCGCGGAGGGCCGCGGCGAGGCGTTCGGCGGTTTCGCGGTGGCCGGGGGTCATGCAGAGGGTGGTTCCGTCGACGAAGACGTAGACGTCGAGCGTGCCGAGCGGGCCGGGACGGACGTCGGCCAGTTCTACGGCGGACTCGGCGAGCTCCTCCAGCGTGGCCACCGTGCGTTCGTGGTCGTTCGCCACCGGTGACTGGGCCGGGACGAAGTCCGGGTGGGACGGGTGGCGGCGGCGGGCCGCGGCCAGTTCGGGGGAGTCTCCCCCAGAGGGGGCACCCCCGGCGAATTCCTCGGGCTCCGTGAACGGCTCGGTCACCGGCTCCAGCGGTTCGAGGCCCACGAAGTCGCTCTGGCGGGGCATGAACAGCTCGCTGTCGGGCAGACCCAGCAGGGTCGGCACCTCGGTGTCGCGGGCTTCCTGGGCGGCCCAGAAGGCCCGCGCCTCGGCCAGCTCCCGCTCCCGTTCCTCGGCCAGTGCCTCGGCCACGGCGGCGCGTATCTCGTCCGCGTCGGCATGGCTGCGGGCGGCGGGCACGAGCGCCCGTACGGCGGCGGCCCGGCCCTCGGCCAGTTCGATGTGCAGGTCCGCCACCTGTCGACGGAGCACCAAGAGGGTGCGCAGGACGGCAACGCCCACGGCGCCTGTGGCGGCCGTGGTGAGCAGCAAAGCGATCGGCATGGCGCTCACTGACGTACTCCCGGTTCAAAGTCGGCCCCCGACTTCCTACATCAGCTTGAAGGGCGGACTAACCAGCTGTCAGTGCGTAACGTCACGAAACGGGCAGGACTTTGGGCCTGATGTTTGGTGGTGAAACGGTCCTGACCTGGGAAAATCCCTCTTCGAAGGGAGATAGGTCACATCCTGGGGGAGATTGGATCACAAATCGGCCCAGAACCCAGGTGGTTGCTGGGTTCCGGGCCTGATGGTGACGCAAGGTTCCCGTACGGCTACGGGGAGTTGGTCAGCTGAGGCGCTCGATGACCATCGCCATGCCCTGGCCGCCGCCGACGCACATCGTCTCCAGGCCGAACTGCTTGTCGTGGAACTGGAGGGAGTTGATCAGTGTGCCGGTGATGCGCGCGCCGGTCATGCCGAAGGGGTGGCCGACGGCGATCGCGCCGCCGTTCACGTTCAGCTTCTCCAGCGGGATGTTCAGGTCGCGGTAGGACGGGATCACCTGGGCGGCGAACGCCTCGTTGATCTCGAACAGGTCGATGTCGTCGACGGTGAGACCGGCGCGGCCCAGCGCCTGCTTCGACGCCTCGACCGGGCCGAGGCCCATGATCTCGGGGGAGAGGCCGGAGACACCGGTAGACACGATCCGCGCCAGCGGGGTCAGGCCCAGCTCGCGGGCCTTGGTGTCGCTCATGATGACGACCGCGGCGGCGCCGTCGTTCAGCGGGCAGCAGTTGCCGGCGGTGACCAGGCCGTCCGGGCGGAACACCGGCTTGAGGCCGGAGACGCCCTCCAGGGTGACGCCGGCGCGCGGGCCGTCGTCCTTGCTGACGACCGTGCCGTCCGGCAGCGTGACCGGGGTGATCTCGCGCTCCCAGAAGCCGTTCTTGATGGCTTCCTCGGCGAGGTTCTGCGAACGGACACCGAACTCGTCCATGTCCTGGCGGGTGACGCCCTTGATCCGGGCCAGGTTCTCCGCGGTCTGCCCCATCGCGATGTACGGGTCGGGGAGCAGGCCGTCCTCACGCGGGTCGTGCCAGGTGGAACCCTCGGACGCGGCGGTGGCGGCGGTGCGGGCCTGCGCCTCGTCGAAGAGGGGGTTCGTGGTGCCCGGGAGGCCGTCCGAGCTGCCCTTGGCGTAACGGGAGACCATCTCGACACCGGCCGAGATGAAGACGTCGCCCTCGCCGGCCTTGATGGCGTGCAGGGCCATACGGCTGGTCTGCAGCGACGAGGAACAGTAACGGGTGATCGTGCAGCCCGGCAGGTGGTCCATGCCCATCTGTACGGCGACGATCCGGCCGAGGTTGTAACCCTGCTCGCCGCCGGGGAGGCCGCAGCCGAGCATCAGGTCCTCGATGAGCGCGGGGTCCAGCTCGGGGATCTTCGCCAGGGCGGCCTGGATGATCGTGGCGGTCAGGTCGTCGGGGCGCAGGTCCTTGAGGGAGCCCTTGACGGCGCGGCCGATGGGGGAGCGGGCGGTCGAGACGATGACGGCTTCGGGCATCACGGCTCCATTGGCGTTCGTACGGTGTGATGTGCAGGGCTCCTTGGGAAGTTACCCGTACGTATGGCCTCGGTCACGGGAAGCGCGGTGTGACCCTGACCGCAATTGTCTAAGCGCTTGCTTGGGCCTCCGGCGGTAGAGCGGGCCAGTGGTGCGGCTGGGCCGGGCCGGACGTCCCAAGGGGCTCCGCCCCCTGGACCCCCGACCTGTGCCCTGCCCACCCACCACCCGACTCGGTGGGTCGAGAAGTGCGCCAACCCCCAGCCCGTCCGGCGGACGACTGGCGCGGGCCGGCAGGGGCGGGCGTCCCTGGAGGCTGCGCCCGGGCGTGTGCCGAAGAGGTGCCGGATGGGCTGGAGGGAGCCGCCTCCTCAAACGCCGGTCGGGCTGGAGGGAGCCGCCTCCGGTTCCGGTACCCGCCGCCGCTTCCGCCGCTTCAGCAACGCCCAAGGTCCCCGAGGCCCCGTCGGCATGGCCGCCGTGACCTCCGTGCCCGGCTCCGATGCCGCCTCCGCGGCGGCCCGTGCCACCGGCAGGAAGCCCTCGCGGCGGGACACGTCCGGGCGGTCCTCCTCGGCCGGCCAGAGGCCCAGCGCCGCGCAGACGGTCGGGAGGACCGCCATCGCGGCGGTCGCGTACCCCTCCGCCGAGGGGTGGAAGTTGTCCGGGCCGAACAGCTCGCGGGGGTTCGCCGCGAACTCGGGGCCGAGCAGGTCGCCCAGCGACACCGTGCGCCCGCCCTGTTCGACCGTGCCGATCGTCTGGGCGGCGGCCAGCTGCCGGGAGGCCCGGCGGGCCAGCCAGCGCAGCGGCTGCTGGACCTGCTCCACGGTCCCGAGGTCGGGACAGGTGCCGACGACCACCTCGGCACCGGCCGTACGCAGCCGCCGTACCGTCGCCGAGAGGTGCCGGACCGATCTGGTGGGGTGCATGCGGTGGGTGACGTCGTTCGCGCCGATCATGATCACGCAGACGTCGGGCACGCGGGAGGTGTCCGCGAGGGCGAGCGCGACCTGGCGGTCCAGGTCGTCGGACTGGGCGCCCGGGAGGGCCACGTTGCGCAGCTCGACCGGGCGTTCCGCGACCGCGGCGAGGCCGGAGGCCAGCAGTGCGCCCGGGGTCTGGGCCGCCCGGTGGACGCCCTGCCCGGCGGCCGTGGAGTCGCCGAGCATGGTCAGCCGCAGCGGGGGTTCACCCGGGGTGTCGTAGACATGGCCGTAGCGGCCGTCGGCGCTGGGCACATGGTTGCCGCCCGGCGCATGGCCGTTGCCCACATGCCGTTTCACGAAGCGCACCTCGGCCAGCACCAGGCCGACGGCCGCCGCGCCCACCAGCCCGACCCCGCCACCGCCGTACGCCGCACCGGCCGCGATCCGCCGGGCCACCCGCGCCCTCGACATCCTCGTCATACGTCGCCGCCACCTCCTCGTAGCCGTCAACCACTCCTTGCCCCGAACAGCACGTCGCCCAATCTCAACAGGCGGTGAACGCGCTTTTCGGGCCTTAGGCTGGCGGAACCAACTACGACCACTTCTTTTGCAGCAACCGGAGACAACGGTGCAATTCCACGACTCGATGATCAGCCTCGTCGGCAACACCCCGCTGGTGAGGCTCAACAGCGTGACCGCGGGCATCCAGGCGACCGTTCTGGCCAAGGTGGAGTACTTCAACCCCGGCGGGAGCGTGAAGGACCGTATCGCCCTGCGCATGATCGAGGCGGCGGAGCAGAGCGGCGCGCTCAAGCCCGGCGGGACCATCGTCGAGCCGACCAGCGGCAACACCGGCGTCGGCCTGGCCATCGTGGCCCAGCAGAAGGGGTACCACTGCATCTTCGTGTGCCCCGACAAGGTGTCCACCGACAAGATCAACGTGCTGCGCGCGTACGGCGCCGAGGTGGTCGTGTGCCCGACCGCCGTGGACCCCGAGCACCCGGACTCGTACTACAACGTCTCCGACCGCCTGGTCCGCGAGACGCCGGGCGCCTGGAAGCCCGACCAGTACTCCAACCCGAACAACCCGCTCTCCCACTACCACTCGACCGGCCCCGAGCTCTGGGAGCAGACGGAGGGGCGGATCACCCACTTCGTGGCGGGTGTGGGGACGGGCGGGACGATCTCCGGCACCGGGCGTTACCTGAAGGACGCCAGCGAGGGGAAGGTCCAGGTCGTCGGCGCCGACCCGGAGGGGTCCGTCTACTCCGGCGGGTCCGGGCGGCCGTATCTCGTCGAGGGCGTCGGTGAGGACTTCTGGCCGACCGCCTACGACCGGACCGTCGCGGACGAGATCGTCGCCGTGTCCGACAAGGATTCGTTCCAGATGACCCGGCGGCTGGCCAAGGAGGAGGGGCTGCTCGTCGGCGGCTCCTGCGGGATGGCGGTCGTCGCCGCGCTGCGGGTCGCCGAGCGGCTCGGGCCGGACGACGTGGTCGTGGTCCTGCTTCCCGACAGCGGGCGCGGGTACCTCAGCAAGATCTTCAACGACGAGTGGATGGCCGACTACGGCTTCCTGGAGGACGAGGGCCCCAGCGCCCGCGTCGCCGACGTCCTGAACGACAAGGTGCACGGCGCCATCCCGTCCCTCGTGCACATGCACCCGGACGAGACGGTCGGCGAGGCCATCGAGGTGCTGCGCGAGTACGGCGTCTCGCAGATGCCGATCGTGAAGCCGGGCGCCGGTCACCCGGACGTCATGGCGGCGGAGGTCGTCGGCTCGGTCGTCGAACGGGAGCTGCTGGACGCCCTGTTCACCCAGCGCGCCTCCCTGACCGACCCGCTGGAGAAGCACATGTCGGCGCCGCTGCCGCAGGTCGGTTCCGGTGAGCCGGTGGGTGACCTGATGACCGTGCTGGGCGCGGCCGACGCGGCGATCGTCCTGGTCGAGGGCAAGCCGACCGGGGTCATCAGCCGGCAGGACCTGCTGTCCTTCCTCGCCAAGGGCGGGAAGCAGTAGCAAAACGTCCGGTGAACGGGCCGTGACGGCGGCGACTTTGCGGTTGCCTACCGAATCGGTGGACTTCGTTGAAGTGGTACGAGCGCGTCACGTCCACGCAGCACCCGCTTAACACGGGTACGGCAGATTAGTGGTTGTCGGCAGGGCGGGAGCGGCTCCCCGCCTCGCCGGCACAAAAACGGCGTCACGGACCTCCGGAGCGGCTCCCGGACCTCCACCGACGCCTAGGACGCGCACGCCCGGCCCTGACCCGGCACGCGTCCCTCGCGGGGACCGCCGTCGTCCCGCCCTCCCGGCAACGGGGGGTGCGGCGGTCCCCGCGCATAGCTTTCTTACGCGGGTAGGTCGTCTACGACGCCGAAGTTGCCCAACTTCCCAGCAGCGCAAGCCTCTCCGCCGTCTCCGAACCCGGCTCCGGCGTGTAGACCACGAGCGTCTGCGCCAACTCCCCCGGTACCGCGAGTGTTTCGTACGGCAGGGTCAGCAGGCCCGCGACCGGGTGCTGAATGCGCTTCACACCGAAGGCGCACTCCTTGACCTCGTGGTCGGCCCACAGACGGCGGAAGTCCTCGCTGCGGAGGGAGAGTTCACCGACGAGGGCGTTCAGCTTCGGGTCGTCGCCGTCGCGGCCGGAGGTCACCCGCAGATTCGCGACGGCCTGTGCGGCGACCGCCGTCCAGTCGGGATAGAGGTCGCGCGAGGCCGGGTCGAGGAACACATGGCGCGGGATGTTGCGGACGGCCACCGGCATCCGGCTGAAGCCGGTCAGCGCGTCGGCGAGGGTGTTCCAGGCGAGCACGTCCATCCGGGGGCCCAGCACGAAGGCGGGCATACGGTCCATGCCGTCCAGCAGCACCTGAACACCGGGGCGGACACGGGGAGTCGGCGTCCGGTCCTGCTTCCCCCGGTGCGGGCGGGCCACCGTACGCAGGTAGGCGTGTTCCGTCTCGTCCAGGCGCAGGACGCGGGCGATCGCGTCGAGGACCGCGTCCGAGACGCTGGTCCCGCGGCCCTGTTCGAGCCGAATGTAGTAGTCGACGCTCACCCCGGCCAGCTGCGCGACCTCCTCGCGGCGCAGCCCGGGGACCCGCCGGCGTCCGTACGAGGCCAGCCCCACCTCCTCGGGCTGGATGCGAGCGCGGCGTGAGCGCAGGAAGTCTCCGATGTCCCCGTCCATGGGTCCGATGGTAGGCCGGTCGCGGTTTTCGAACCTGGTACTGGCAGACCCAGGAAAAACGCATCCCTGGGTAGGGCTCGCGGGGCGGCGCACGGTGGTGGACGTCGCCGGGGAAGTGCCCCGGCGGACCACCTTCCGAGGAGCACCTCATGTCGTACGAGAATCTGGCCGGCCGTACCGCCGTCGTCACCGGGGCCGCCAGCGGGATCGGTCAGGCCATCGCCGTGCAGCTGGCCGCGAACGGGGCGCGGGTGGCGCTGCTGGCCCGGCGCGGGGAGCGGCTGGAGGCGCTCGCCGGGAAGATCCGGGCCGACGGGGGACAGGCCCTCGCCGTCGTCGCCGATGTCACCGACGACGCGGCCGTGGAGGCGGCCGCCGAGCGGGTCCACGAGACGTTCGGGCCGGTCGACCTGGTCGTCAACGCCGCGGGCGTCATGCTGCCGCACGCCGTCGACGACGGGCGGATCGACGAGTGGCGGCGGATGCTCGACACCAACGTGACCGGGGTGCTGCGGGTCATCCGCGCCTTCACCGGGGACCTCGTGGCCGCGGCGGCGGAGGGCCGTAGCGCGGACCTGGTGAACATCTCGTCCGTCGGCGCGCACATCACGTTCCCCGCCTACGCCGTCTACGGAGCGACCAAGGCCGCCGTCACCTATCTCTCCCAGTCGCTGCGCACCGAGCTCGGACCGCGTGACGTACGGGTCACCAACATCGAACCGGGCCTGACCGAAACCGAGTTGGGGACCCACCTCGGCAGCGAGGAGATGACCCGCCAACTGGACGAGATGTTCAGCGCGTTGGGCGGGCTGTCCGCCGAGGAGGTCGCCGATGTCGTGGCCTACGCGGCGAGCCGGGCCCGGCACGTCAACCTGCGGCAGATCATGGTGCTGCCCACCCGCCAGGCGTGAGTGGGCAGTTCAGCCCTCCCACTCGCTGTCCTGCGAGGGCTTCCCGCGCCGCCCGCCGAAGAGTCCCGGGTTGGTGCGGGCGGCCTGGACGGCGTTGACGCCGACGATGCCGGCCCAGGCCACCAGGAGGCCGGGGAGGTGGGCGATGCCGCCGCCGATCGCGGAGAGCGGGATCGCCAGGACCATCGAGACGATGCCGAAGCCGAAGCGCTCGCCCCAGGAGTCGGTCGGCTTCGGTCCGCCGCGCGAGCCGCGGGCGACCACCATCTGCTGCTCGGCCATCTGCCGGCGCACCCGGCGCTCCACCGCGCCGTCGATGCGCTGGTCGACCTTCTCCAGGAACGAGTCGACCAGCGCCGACTCGTACTCGTCGCCCAGCTCCCTGCGCGCCTGCAGGGTGGCGTTGAGTTCCTTCTTGAGTTCGGCGTCGTGCGAGTCGATTCCCGTCATGCGGTTCAGATTAGGGAGCGGTCGCGCCCGCTGCACTGGGGATAGCCCCCCTGTTGGGATTCGGGTTCACCGGGAGTACCCCGAGCGACTCCAGCACCTTGCGGTGACCGTGCTCCACACCCGTGATCCGGACCTCGATACCCCGTTCGCGCAGCTCGCCCACCGCCTCCTTCAGCGCCGGCGCGCCCGTCGCGTCGACCGCCGTCAGCCCTGACAGCCGTAGGTCCACGGCCGTCACATCGCGCACATCCGCCAGGCTGCGGTCGCGTGGGGGAGGGGGGTTACGGCAGCAGGGACACGAGGCCCGTGTCCAGGTCGAAGCGGGCCGCGACGACCTGTGCGGAGGTGAAGGCGGGGTCGGCGCGGATCGCGTCCCTGACCCAGGCCGTGTGGGCGGTCATCGTGTGCTCGGCCCAGTCGCCGGGCAGCGCCCGGGTGCGGCGCGCGGCCGGGGCGATCTCGTCCACCAGGAGCGCGAGATGGCCGGGGACCGGGGCGCCGGTCGCCAGGTGGGCGAGGGTCGCCGCCACCGCCCCGCAGCGCTCGTGGCCGAGCACCAGCACCAGGGGGATGCGCAGTTCCTCGACGCCGTACTGGATGGACGCGAGCACCGCCTCGTCCAGGACCTCGCCGGCCGTCCTTGTGCACAGCAGGTCGCCGAGGCCCTGGTCGAAGACCAGCTCGGGCGGCACCCGGGAGTCGATGCAGCCGACGATCACCGCGAACGGGTGCTGTGCGGTGGCCAGTTGGTGGCGCAGCGGGCGGCTCTCGTCGGGGTGGCGGGAGTGCCCGGTGGCGTAACGGCGGTTGCCGTCGAGGAGTTCGGCGAGGGCCGCGGGTGCGGTGGTCGGGTGGGGACGGATACCGACGGCGGCGGTGGCGGTCGTGGGGGTGGTGGCCAGCGCGCCGACGGCGGTGGCCGTCAGAAAGGCCCTGCGGTTCGAGGCCATGCGGTTCCTCAGGTGGTGAGCGTGAACTCACCCTACGCATGCGATCGATTACCAAGAGTGCCGATTTAACGACACTTGACTGATCCCTCGTCAGATCATCGACGCGCCGTTACTTCGTGATGCCGTGCTGCTTCGCGTACGTGTTCGCCACGTCCTCCGGGTCCTTCTTGTCCTTGTCCACCTGGCGGTTCAGCTCGGTGAGCTGGGCCGTGGTGAGCAGGTTGCCGAGGCTCGCGAGGGCCTTGCGGACCGTGGGGTCGGCCACCCGGTCGGCGATGAGCGGGACGATGTGCTGACTGGGGATCAGGGTCTTGGGGTCGGTCAGCACGACCCAGTCGTTGGCCTTGATGTCGGTGTCGGTGGTGAACAGGTTCGCCACGTCCACATCGCCCTTCTTCAGCGCGCCCTTCACCAACGGCCCGTCGGAATCAAGGGACTTGAACTCCTTGAACTCGATGCCGTAGACGTCCTTCAGCCCTACGACGCCCACCTGACGGGTCTTCACCTCGGCGGAGGCGCCCAGAGTGAGCTTGCCGTTGTGCTTCGCCAGGTCGGCCAGCGTGGCGAGGCCGTACTTCCTGGCGGTCTCGCGGGTGACGACGAAGCAGTCCGCGTCCTCGGCGATGCCGTAGGGCAGCACCTGGAGGCCGGAGGGGAGGGCGAGGGTGAGGGCGTTCTGCATCTCGCCCGCCTCCGCGACCTTGGACTTGGGCTGGAGGTAGGTGAGCAGGGAGCCCTGGTACTCGGGGAGGAGGTCGATGTCGCCGCTCTTGAGGGCGGGGAAGACGATCTCGCGGGTGCCGAGGTTGGGGCGGACCTTGACCTTCACTCCGGCCGCTTCGAGGGCGGCTGCGTAGAGGTAGCCGAGGACCTGGTTCTCGGTGAAGTTGGCGGTGCCGATGGTGACGCCGTTCTTGCTGGAGGCGCTGCCACCGCCGGCGGAGCCCCCGCCGTCGAGGGAGGTGACACCGCTGGAGCAGGCGGACAGGACGGGGACGGCGACTGCCGTTCCGGCGAGGGCGCCGAGGAGGGTGCGACGGTTCATTTCAGGTTCCTTCAGGTTCGGCGCGCCCCAAAGGGGGGCGGGACTGTATCGATGTGCGGCTACCGCCGCGCGAGCGCGATCAGCCACGACGAAGCCGCAGACGACAGACGGCACAGTCAGCGAAGCGCCGCCGTGCGGTGGCGGAAGAGGAAGCGCTGGAGGGCGGAGAGCCCGAGGTCGAGGACGATGGCGACGACGGCGACCAGCACCGCACCGCCGAGCACCTGCACGAGATCGCGCTGGGCGAGTCCGTCGAAGACGTAGCGGCCCAGGCCGCCGAACGAGACGTAGGCGGCGATCGTGGCCGTGGCCACCACCTGGATGAGCGCGAGCCGCAGGCCGGTCATGATCAGGGGGAGCGCGAGGGGCAACTCGACCTGGAAGAGGACCTGGTGGCCGCGCATGCCCTGCCCGCGTGCCGCGTCCTTCACGTCCGGGTCGACGGCGGTCATGCCGGCGTAGGTGTTCGTGACGATGGACGGGACCGCGAGGGCGACAAGGGCGATGTACACCGGCCACATCGACAGGCCGCTGGCCAGGAAGACCAGGACGACCAGGCCGACGGTCGGCAGCGCGCGGCCGAAGGACGCGAGGTTGATCGCGAGGAACGCGCCCTTGCCGGTGTGCCCGATCAGCAGGCCCAGCGGGAGGCCGATCACGGCCGCGATGAGGGTCGCCAGCAGCGAGTACTGGAGATGCTCGGCGAGGCGGTGCGCGATGCCGTCCGTGCCGGCCCACTGGGAGCCGCTGGTCAGCCACTTGGCGAGGTTCTTGAAGAGTTCGTACATCAGGCTCGCCGCCTCTTCCACGGGGTCAGTACGTACTGGAGGCCGACGAGGGCCGCGTCCGCGACCACCGCGAGCAGCAGGGTGAGGACCACGCCCACGATCACCGGGGTCGGGAAGTCGCGCTGGAAGCCGTCGGTGAAGAGCTGGCCGAGACCGCCGTCGCCGATGTAGGTCGCCACGGAGACGAGGGAGATCGACATGACCGTGGCGATGCGGACGCCCGCCATGATCACCGGGAGCGCGAGGGGGAGTTCGACGGTGAGGAGCGTGCGCAGGGGGCGCGTGCCCATCGCCTTCGCGGCCTCCTTCGTCTTCGCGGGGACCGAGTCGAGGCCTTCAACCGTGTTCCGCAGCAGCACGACCAGCGTGTAGACCGTCAGGCCGATCACCGTGGTGGTGCGGGTGAGGCCGCTGATCGGGAGCAGGAGCACGAAGATCGCGATCGACGGGATCGTGAAGAGCACGTTCGAGAGGCCGAGCAGGAAGCCCCGGAGCGGGCGGACGCGGTGGGCCACGACCGCCAGCGGGAGCGAGATCAGCAGGCCGAGGAAGACGGCGGTCATCGCGGCCTGGAGGTGCGAGAACGTGAGGCTGGTCAGGTCGTCGGTGTGGTCGCCTATCCACGACCAGTCGACGCTCATGCCGCGACCCGTGCGTCGGCGTGCGCCTGGCCCGCGTGGGTGTGGATGTCGTCGCGGGACGAGACACCGGTGAGGACGCCGTCGGCGTCGACGCGGGCGATCAGGCCGTTCGGAGAGGCCACGGACTCGTTGAGGGCCGCGAGCAGGGAGTCGTGGTCGTGGAGCGGTCGTACGGGGATCTCGGCGCCCTGCGCCGCCCAGTGGAGGGGCTTGCGCGCCTCGTCCAGGACCAGGGTCCAGGCGGTGCCCTCGGGGGCCGGGCCCTGCGGGACCTCGGCGAGGGTCTTCAGCGAGAGCAGCTTGAGGCCGCGCTCGGCGCCCAGGAAGTCGGCCACGAAGTCGTCGGCCGGGCGGGCGAGGAGTTCGGCGGGGGCCGCGCACTGGACGAGGTGGCCGCCGGTGCGGAAGATCGCGATGCGGTCGCCGAGCCGTACGGCCTCGTCGATGTCGTGCGTGACGAAGACGATGGTCTTGTTCAACTCCTTCTGGAGCCTGAGCAGTTCGTCCTGGAGCTGGGTGCGTACGACCGGGTCGACCGCGCCGAACGGCTCGTCCATCAGCAGCACCGGCGGGTCGGCGGCGAGCGCGCGGGCCACGCCGACGCGCTGCTGCTGGCCGCCGGAGAGCTGGTGCGGGTACCGCTTGCCGGCGTCGGCGGCGAGGCCGACGGTCTCCAGCAGTTCGGCGGCGCGGGCGCGCGCCTTCTTCCGGCCGTGGCCCAGCAGGAGCGGCACGGTGGCGATGTTGTCGAGGACCGTGCGGTGCGGGAAGAGCCCCGACTGCTGGATGACGTATCCGATGGAGCGGCGCAGTTCGGCGGCGTCCTGCTGGGTGACGTCCTTGCCGCCGACCTTGATGACGCCCGAGGTCGGGTCGATCATCCGGTTGATCATCCGAAGGGTGGTCGTCTTGCCGCAACCGGAGGAACCGACCAGTACGGTGACCCCGCCTTCCGGCATCTCCAGGGAGAGGTCGTGAACTGCTGTCGTGCCGTTGGGGAAGCGCTTGTGGACCGCGTCGAACTGGATCATGAGTTGTCCCTTGCCCGGCTGTATAACGTCATGCAGAGTTCTCGGTGTCTGAATAGTTTGTCAATGTCTCCGCGTTAATCCGAGGTAACGGATGACCGGCAGGCAAGATCGAGTGTCCTGATTGAGGGGAGTTTGGGGCCTTATGTCGTCTCGGATCGTGGACGCCGCCGATGCGATGGTGTCCGGGAGCCCCGACCTCGTCGTCCTCGACGGCGTCGGCTTCGGGGTCGCCGATGTCGTCCGGCTCGCCGACGGGGACGCCCGGCCGGTCCCCGGCACCGACGCGATGAAGCGCGCGACCGAGTCCTGGGACGCGGCCCGCCAGATCGCCGCGACGGGCCGTGTCTACGGCCGCTCGACGGGCGTCGGCGCCAACCGGAACGAGGATGTGCCCACGGAAGCGGCTGCCGAGCACGGGCTGCGCCTGCTCCGCAGCCATGCCGGCGCGATCGGCGACGAGCTTCCGGCGCGGGAGGTGCGGGCGATGCTCGCGGTCCGCGCCAACCAGCTGCTCGCGGGCGGCGCGGGACTGCGGCCGACGGTCGTGACCGCGCTGTGCGAGGCGCTGGAGAGCGGGGTGCATCCGGTCGTCAACGAGTTCGGCTCGGTGGGGACGGGGGACATCGCCGCGCTGGCCCAGGTGGGTCTTGCGTTGGCGGGGGAGCGGCCGTGGCGAGGTGCCGAGAACGGTCTTGCCGGCGTCCCCGAGCCCCAACCCCTCGACAACAACGACGCGTTGGCGCTCATCAGCAGCAATGCCCTCACCCTCGGGCAGTCCGCGCTCGCGCTGCACGAGCTGCGCGGGCTCATCGGTGCCACGCAGGTCGTCGGGGCGCTGTCACTGCTCGCGGTGGACGGTTCGCACGAGCCGTTCGCCGCGCCCGTGCACGCGGCCCGGCCGCACCGGGGATCCACCGAAGTCGCCCGCCGGATGCGGGAGTTGATCGGTGCCGCCGACCGGCCCACCCCTCCCCTCGGGCGGATCCAGGACCCGTACGGCTTCCGGTGTCTGCCGCAGATCCACGGGCCCGCGCACGACGCGGCGGACGCGCTGGAGGAGGTCCTCGCGATCGAGATCAACGCGGCCGCCGAGAACCCCTTCATCTCCGCCGAGGACATGACCGCCTACCACCACGGCGGCTTCTATCAGGCCCAACTCGCCCTCGCCCTGGACCACTTCAGACTCGCGCTCACCCAGGTCGCCCGGCTGTCGACGTCACGGCTCTCCTCCCTCAACGAGCCCGGTTTCACCCGCCTCAAGCCCTTCCTCGCCGACAGCGAACCCGCCTCCTCCGGCGTGATGATCCTGGAGTACGCCGCCGCCGCTGCCCTCGGTGACCTGCGCGCGTTCTCGGCTCCCGCCTCGCTCGGGCACGCTGTACTCTCCCGGGGCGTCGAGGAACAGGCCAGCTTCGCCTCGCTCGCAGCCCGTCAGACACTGCGCGCCTGCCGCGCGTACCGTCTCGTCGTCGGCTGCGAACTCGTCGCCGCCGTAAGGGCGTTGCGCCAGCGCGACCTGCGGCCCGAGCCGGAACTCCCGGTCGGCCGCGCGCTGGAGCTCGCCGAGTCGGTGCTGGACGACGACCCGGCGGACCGGCCGCTCACGGACGACGTGACGGCGGCGGCCGGACTGCTGGACCGGTTCACCGAGATCTGGAGGGGGAACACGTGATGACCGTGGATGGGAGGCTGGACGAGACGGTGGACGGGAGCCTGGAGGGAACCTTGGACAGGAGTACGGGTGTGACCGACAGCCCGGCCGCACGGCTGCAGACGCTCTTCGAGGGGCACCGGCTGACGCCGACCCAGCGGCGCATCGCGCACAGCATGGTGCGGCGCGCCGCCGAGGTGCCGTTCCTGTCCAGCGTGGAACTCGCCGAACTCGCCGGGGTCAGCCAGCCCTCCGTGACCCGCTTCGCGGTCGCCCTCGGCTTCGACGGCTACCCGGCGCTGCGCAAGCACCTCCGCGAGGTCGCGCCCGCCGAGTCGGCCCCGGACACGGCGTCGTACAACGAGTACCAGCAGGCCGTAGAGGCAGAGATCGAGAACCTCAAGCACCTCGCCGAGATACTGGCCGACCCCCGCCCGGTCGCCAAGGCGGGCCGGCTGCTCGCCGCTTCGCGCCCGCTGCCGGTGCTCGGGCTGCGCGCGGCGGCCTCGCAGGCGTACGGCTTCGCGTACTTCGCCGCCAAGGTCCATCCGGACGTACGGCTGCTCAACGAGGGCGGCACCATGATCCAGGACCGGATCGACGCGGCCGTCCGGGCCGGGGCCAGTGCCCTGCTGTGCTTCGCGCTGCCCCGGCATCCGCGCGAGGTCGTGGACACGCTGGCGTACGCGCGGGAGGCGGGCCTGACCGTCGTCACCGTCGCGGACTCGGCGTTCGCGCCGGTCGCCAAGGTGTCCGACCTGCTGATCCCGGCCGCCGTCGGCACCGGCCTCGCCTTCGACACGGCGTGCGCGCCGATGCTGCTGGGCCGGGTGCTGCTCGAGGCGATGTGCGACGACCTGCCGGACGCGCAGGCCCGGCTGGAGGAGTTCGACGCGCGGGCGGCGGCGCGGGGGCTGTTCGTGGAGTGACGGGGCGTCAAGTGCCCTGTGGGCGCGTGTGGTTCCGTGTCGGGGCCGCCCGGGTCGTGGTTGCCGGGCGGCCCCTTCGCGTCAGGTGACGCGGCGCAGGATCTTCTGTGTCACCGGTAGCGGCGCCCAGCACAGGGACGCCCAGTGCGTGACCGGGGCGACCGGGATCGAGACGGTGAAGGTCACGATCGTCGCGTCCACCCAGGCCAGGGTCTCCGCGATCACCTCGCGCGGGGCGTCCGGGCGCAGCAGCCCGGACCTGCGCAGGTCCGCGCGCCTCACGGCGCTGCAGGCCATCCACGACAACGCGAAGTGGGTCGGCGACCCCGTCCAGGTCTGCGGCTGGCTCATGCTCGAATACGGGCTGCGGGGTTCCGAGACCGCCGAGCAGTGGGCCCGCTGGGCCGCCGGGGAGCTCACCGAGCGCCTCGACACCCCCTCCTGACCCGGGGCAAGGCCCCCTCCTGACCCGGGGCAAGGGCGAAAAAGCCCGTTCTCAGACTCGTCTCACGTTCGCTCACTAGTCTCGCGGCCCGACGGAACTGTGCCGGGACGACCAGGAGGCAGGACGTGGCACGCGGAGATCGCAGAGTCCAGGGGCTGGCCCGAGTGGCCGTCGTCGTACGGGCCGGAGCCGCCCCGCTGTGGTGGTTCGGGGTGCTCGCGGCGGGTGTCGGAGTGCTGCTGCCCGGCATCACCGGGCGCCGGATCGGGGTGATGGCGGGCGCCGCCCTGTTCATCATCACCGCGGCCGTCGTGTCGTACGCGCGCCGCAGGCGCTACGCCGTCCTCGCCCGTGGCGCCGCCCGGGCCGGCAAGCACGATGTGCTCCAGGACCGCGCGGTGTCCGTACGCAACTGGCGTCGCGCGCACCGCTGGTGGATCGTGCTCGCCTTCGCGCTCGCGCTGGGCAGCGGGTTCGCCGTTCCGGCGGCGGGCGGGATGCTGCTCGCCGGGGCCGGCACGGGCCTGCGGCTGAAGGCCGCCTGGCTGGGGCGCCGGGAACGGGCCGACGACGTCCTGCTGTGGATCCGCGTGGACTGGCTGGACAAGCGGGGCGGCGCCCCCGCCGGGAAATCCGTCAAGGGCTACCGCTCCACCGGCATCGCCGCGGGCGACGCCACCCCGGGCGGGGCGCGCCGCCGCGGCGACGTGTACGCGTAGCCGGGCTCCGGTTTCTACACCTCCAGGTCCGCCTCGATCTTCTTCAGCTGGTGGCGGGCCATCGCCAGGTTGCTGCGGCTGGCGTCCAGCACCAGGTAGATGAACAGGCCGTTCCCGCCGCGGCCCTTGAGCAGCCGGATCAGGTGGTACTGGCTCGACAGGGTGATCAGGATGTCCTCGATCTCGCCCTTCAGGCCGAGGTGCTCCATGGTGCGCATCTTGGCGCGCACCACGTCGGTGTTGCCGGCCGCGGCGACGCCGAGGTCGAAGGTCTTGCTGCCGCCCATCGTGCCGAGCGCCATACCGCTGGTGTAGTCGACGAGCGCGACGCCGGTCGCGCCCTCGATGGAGGTCAGCGCCTCTTTGAGCGAGGTTTCGGTGTTGGCCATGACAGTGCTCCCTTGGGTCCGTTCAACTTTCCGTGGTGGTGCGCGCGTTGGTCGTTGCGGTGGTGCGTGGTGCGCGCGCCGTTCTCGTTCGTGCGGTGGTGGTCTTGGCGGGCGCCGGGTCGGCCCGCTCGGCGGCCTCGGCCGTCGCCGCCGCCTCGGCGTCGACCAGTTCTCCGATCCGGGCCCCCGTGCGGCGGCCCTCCAGCAGCAGTCGGCCGATGTTGACGCGGTCCTGGGCGAGCACGGTCAGCACGGCGCCCCGGCCCGCCGCGTAGGTCGCGACATAGCCGTAGACCCCGCGTACCAGCAGCTCGCGGAAGTCGCCCTGCCCGGTCGCGTCCGCCATTCGCATGGCCACGCCCAGCGCCGTCACGGTGAGCGCCGCGACCCGCTCCGGCTCGATGCCCGGGGTGTCCTGCGCCAGCACGAGACCGTCGACGCCCGCCGCCAGCGCCCCCGTCAGCTGCGGCACCCGGGCTCTCAACCGGCGCAGCTCGTCCAGGACTTCGGCCTCGGAGGCCATCGGCTCTCTCCTCTCGGCGCGTGGTCGCTGCCACTCAAAGGGCCTCCAGCGCATCCCTGAGCCTCTTCAGCAATGTGATGTCGGGGTCGGTGACGTCGGGCGGTGGCAGGACGGCGGGCGGTGCGGGCGGCCGGGGCGAGACGAGGCCCGCCGACACCAGCCGCCGGACGTCCAGCAGCGTGGGGTACGCCCGCCGGCCCAGCAGCCGCGCGATCTCCGGCGCCGTCCGGACCCCGTCAACCCGCGCCAGTACGGCGGCCTGCCGGGGTGTGATCGGCGGGGGCGCGACGGGGTCGGCCCGCACCAGCGGCGCGCCGTCCGTCGACGCGTCCGGCCAGACGCGGTGCAGCAGCTCGCGGCGGCGCAGGGTCTCGCGCTCCAGTGCGGCCACCGGAACCGGCCGCACCGAGCCCAGCGGATGCGTGACCCCGTACCGGAAACGCCCCGGGGTGCTGCTCGGCGCGAGCACGAAGTACGCCGCGTCGTACAGCGCCCCGAGCTGGCACAACTCCAGCGCGCCCGCACTCAGCAGGCCGCCCTCCAGCAGCAGCCGGGTGGTGGCGTGCCGGTCGTCGGTCGCGTTGGCGGCGGCCTCCCAGGCCTCGGCGCGCAGGGTGCCGTGGGCGGTGAGGAGCAGGTCGAGACCGGGGGCGGACGGGCTCTCGGCGTGCACAACATGGCCCGCGACGAGATGAAGACTGCCGCGTTCGCGGACGAGGACACCGGTGGCCTTCTCCGCCGCGAGCCTGGTCAGCATCGGTGAGACCCCGCCCCAGGCCCGGTCGACGGCGGCGGCCTTGTCCCGCACCGGCAGCCGGGGCGGCGGGGTGGTCGGCGTGGTCCTGAGTGCGGTCATCCCAGCACCAGCCGTCCCGCCATCTCGCCGAGCCGGATCCGGGCCAGCGCGAGATTGCCCTCCGTGCGGGCCAGCCACAGATGCAGGAACACACTGCTGTCGAACGACGTCCGCACGAACCGCAGCACGTGATAGCTGTCCCGGTTGCTGACGATCAGATCCTCCAGCGGGGGATCGTCGGCCTCCTCCCCGTCCTCCGCGTCGGACGCGAACGCCCGGTGCTCGGCCGCCAGCCGCGCCAGCTCCGCGGCCTCGGCCGCACTGGCCTCCTGGTCACCCCCTGGCGACTCTCCTACGACGCCCAGGGCCAGCCCGCTGGTCCAGTCGACCAGCGCGGCGCCCCGGGCACCGGGCAGTCGCATGGCCTCCAGTAAGCACTCGTCGATTCCGGGCACCGTGGCTCCCCTCCCGCCTGCGGTTCGGCTGAGTGACGACGAAGCTACGCACCGTGTGGCCGAGGGGTGAGGGATCTGGCATTTTCCAGTGGGACATGCCTGGAGTGACTAAGGTGGGTCAACTGACCCCGTTTTCACACCAGTTGCGTGAGCCAGTTGAACCGTGCGCCCACCGGCGCGCGTCAACGGCGCCCGGGTGCGGGCAGGGTGGTGAGCGCGGCGGCGTGCGCCCCTCCGGATTCGGCCACGATCTCCGCCGTCGTCTGCGGCCTCCGCACGGTCGCGAACGCCACACCCCCGGAACCGTCCGGGGCGAAGCCGTAAATGCCGGGCCTGGCAAGGGAGTTGTAGGCGTAGTGGGCCGCGAAGTAGTACGCCCCGGTGTCCAGCGCCGCCGCGTGATCCCCCTGCTCCAGCAACGGCAGCGACTGCCCCTCCGCCAGCAGATCACCCGCGAAGCAGGCCGGACCGGCGACGTCCTGCACCACCGCGGGCCCCGACTTGGGCCGCCCCTTCCCGTCGTAGGCGGCGATCCGCAGCGGCCACGACTGCGGCGCGTACACCGTCCGCGTCGCCACCTGCACCCCCGCGTGCGTGACCGCGATCGGCCGCCCGCCGGCGCTCTTCGCGTACTCGACCCGGGCCACCACCGTCCCCTGCTTGGCCAGCATCGACCGCCCGAACTCGGTCACCAGCCCGTACCGCCCGTCGAACAGCCCCGGCACCGTCTCCCTCAGCAGCCGCGCGTACTCCGCGTACGTCGGACTCGTCGCGTCCGAGCCGAAGTCGACCCCCAGCCCGCCGCCGATGTCGAGGGTGTCGATCTGCGGCCGCCCGAGCCGCGCGTTGATCTCCTCCGCCAGCGCGTACGTCTCCGCGACGCCCCGCGCCAGCAGCTCCAGCGGGATGCCCTGCGACCCGGTGTGCGCGTGCAGCCGGGTCAGCCACGGCCGCTCGGCGAACGCCCGCACCACCCACTCCCGCGCCCCCTCGTCCCGCAGCGCCACCCCGAACTTCGAGGTCGCCGTGGCGGTGGACAGCGCGGCGATCGACCCGGCGCCGATCTGCGGATTGACCCGGATCCCGAGCGGCGAACGACTCGTCGCCGACCGCATCAGCCCGTCGATGCGCTCCAACTCCTGCGGATTGTCGACGTTCACCGCGATCCCCAGCGCCAGCGCCTCCCGCAACTCCGCCGGCGTCTTCGCGGGCGCGTCGAGCACGGTCCGCTCCGGCCGCACACCGGCCGCCCGCGCCAGTGCCAGCTCGCCCGGGCTCGCCACTTCCGCGCCGATGCCCTCATCGCGCAGCAGCCGCAGCACCGGCACCAGCGGGCTCGCCTTGACGGCGAACGCGTGCAGCACCGGTGTCCCCGGCGCCGTCACCTCGTCGAACGCCGCCCGCAGCGCCGCCGCCGACTCACGGATCCCGGTCACGTCCAGCAGCGCGACGATGGGGGAGTCCGGCCCCAGCAGCCGCTGTTCGACGGCGGCCCGCACCGCCCGGTCCCGGCGCGCGGTCCGCTCGGCGCCGTCCGTGTGACCCTGGTGTACGTCGTTCACCGTGTCCCCCGTCGTGTCGTTGCCCGTGGTCGTTACATCCAGCCAAACATCCGGAGCCTGCCCACAACGACGCCTCGATGTATTGACTAGTTCTATTCAGAACGCCAGGATGTGAATAACCGCAGTAAAGATGCGCGCACAGATCCGCTGAGAGCAGTCCGCTAGGAGGCAGACCATGTCAGGACCCCGCCCCGTACGAGCACCCCGCGGTACGGAACTGAGCGCCCTGGGATGGCAGCAGGAAGCCGCCCTGCGGATGCTGCAGAACAACCTGGACCCCGAGGTCGCCGAGCACCCCGACAAGCTCGTCGTCTA
>NZ_JBHYWD010000022.1:144602-167209 GCF_042751305.1 Streptomyces hokutonensis | reverse complement strand
CCAGCACCATGGTGGCGAGACGTTGTTCGGTGACAGCCACGGTCCACTCCGATCACTGGGGTCTTCACCCAGTACGACCGGACAGCCCCGCGATCCGTGACGACTCGGAGCGGCCGTGTGTCTAGGTGGCCAGCGTGATGGTGGTCGGCGTGCCGTGCCAGGCCATCCTCGCGTACGGGCACAGCGCGTCGGCCCGCCGCAGGAGCTCGGTGGCGACGTCAGGGGCGACGCCCGGCCATCGGACGACCAGGTCGATGTGCAGGACGTAGCCGCCGTCCTGAGGATTGCGGCCGAACGCCACGGTCGCCTCGACGGATATCGCGGCGGGGTCGAGTGCGGCCTGTCGTGCGATGAGGCTCAGCGCCCCGTGGAAACAGGCCGCGAACCCGGCGGCGAACAGCTGCTCCGGGTTGGTCCCGTGGCCGTCTCCGCCCAGTTCGGCGGGCAGGCGCAGGTCGAGATCGAGGACTCCGTCGTCCGAGCGTGCTCTCCCCGAGGCCCTCCCGTGGGACGCCGTCCCGCCGGCCACGGTCACCGTCGTGGTGTAGAGGGGGGCGAAGGCCGCTCCGTCGAAATCCTGCTCGGTGGACAGGTCGGGCGGCTGGATCGGCTCGGTCACCGCGTGACCCCCGTGGTGTTGCTGCGACGTGCCGGACCGACTGTGCTGCATTCCATGGTGAGCGCACCTTTGCGTCGTGGTGTCCCGGATACCGGACGACTGGATGACCGACGAGCAGCCGCTCTTGTGACGCGCACGGCGCCCTTCAGGAGGAGAACGTGGTGTCGCCGTCGAGAGAGGCCACATAGGGTGCCAGCTTCTCCGGGTTCATGACCCACATGGCCCGCTCGACGCCGCGCTCCGAGATGTCGAGGGTCAGCAGCACCACCGGCGTCCCACCAGGCCGACGACCGGGAACTTCGACGCCCCGCGCAGCCCGTTCCCGTCGGTGTAGCTGACCACGTCCTCGGCGAGGATGTTCTCCAGCACGGCCAGATCACCGGTCTGCGCGGCGGCGAGGAAGACCTCCATCAGCCGCCGGTGCTCGGTCGCGCCGACGGGCTTGCGGCGCTCCGACGTGAGGTGCCTGCGCGCGCGGCTCACCAGCTGACGTGTGTTGGACTCGCTGGTCTCCAGCATGTCCGCGAATCTGCCCGTACGGGTAGTCGAAGGCCTCCCGCAGCACATATGCGGCCCGCTCCAGCAGGAAGAGCACCGCCGTGTCGAGCGCCTCGGCCCGCTCGGCGCCCAGCTGCGGATCGGCGCGCGTGTCGACCGGCTCCGGCAGCCAGGGGCCGACGTACGACTCTCGGCGCACCCGCGGACCGGGCGACGTTGAGCGTCAGCCGCGCGGTGACGGTGGCCAGGAACGCCTTCGGCTCGCGGACCACGCCACGGTCGGTGTGCTGCCACCGCAGCCACGCCTCCTGAAGGACGTCATACCCGTACACGTCATGGCCGTGCGCGTCGAACAGCCAGGACGGAAGGGTCCGGACGTTCGGGCAACGGGACAAAACCACCTCTCTCCAGTTCCGCGATCATCTCCGTACGGTTGGCCGGCCACATCCAGAACGTCTCGTCGTGCCGGCGCAGCACCCGCCCGTCGTCGCGCACCCAGTACTCGAACCGTGCCCGGATCCGGTCGACGTCGGCGGACGTCACCATGCGTCCCCCGTACTCGTGCCGGCCGACCGTCCGGGTCGGCAGCGCACGGATGGTCTCGTGACGTGGGAGGCGAGCCGGCGGGAGCTGGACGAGCAGCACCCCCGTGGACACCAGCGCCTCGGCGACAGCGGGCCACAGCGCACGGCGCGCCGCCGGATGGAGACAGGCCACGGTGTTGTGGCACACGGCCACGTCCGCGACCCCGTGCAGCCCCGCCTCGTCGAGCGCGTACGGGTGCACGGTCACGCGCGTCGTCAACTCGGCACTCAGGAAAGCCAGTCGCGTCATCAGCGGGGTGCGCATGCAGCGGGCGGGCTCCACCGCGTGCACGGGGACACGCGACTCCAGGAGACTCATCAGGGTGACACGCCCGGTCCCCGCGCCGACATCCAGTACACCGACCCTGGCCCCGCCGACATCGTCGCGGTAGAGCGAGCGCACCCGGGCCTCGTCCCGCTCCCCCTGCAGCAGGTCGTAGAACTCCGCGCTGACCGCATAGGTGTCCTGGTGTTCCCGTCCGGGAGACTCGACCGGCGGCGAGGTCACGACGGTCACCCGCGCCATCCGTACCGGTCGCGCGCCCGCACGACCGTCTCCGGATTGATCGCGCCGGCACGCGCCAACCCGTCCAGGGCCGCGACGACGATCGACTCCGCGTCCACGCGGAAGTAGCGCCGTACGGCGTCCCGGGTGTCCGACAGCCCGAAGCCGTCCGTGCCCAGCGACGAGTAGTCGTGGCCGACCCACTGGCTGATCTGGTCGGGCACCTGCCGCATCCAGTCGCTGACCGCCAGCACCGGCCCGGGCGCGTCCGCCAGCGCCGCCGTCACATAGGGAACGCGTTCCTCACCTCGCAGCCGTGCCCGGTCGGCGTCCAACGCGTCGCGGCGCAGCTCCGTCCAGGACGTCACCGACCAGACGTCGGCGTGGACGCCCCACCGGGACAGCAGCAACTCCTGGGCGTCGAGCGCCCAGTGGATGGCCGTACCGGAGGCCAGTAGCTGGATTCGTCGTCCTGTTACGGCGGGCTCGGCCTGTCGGAACAGGTAGATGCCCCGCACGATGCCTTCCTCGACGCCCCGTCCGGCGGGCATCGCCGGCTGTTCCTTGGGTTCGTTGTAGACCGTCAGGTAGTAGAAGACGTCCTCGGGCCGGTCACCGTACATACGGCGCAGACCCTCCCGCACGATCACCGCGATCTCGTACGCGAAGGCCGGGTCGTAGGACACGGCGGCCGGATTCGTGGACGCCAGTAGCTGGGAATGGCCGTCGGCGTGCTGAAGTCCCTCGCCCGTCATCGTGGTGCGGCCCGCCGTCGCCCCGATGACGAAACCGCGCCCCATTTGGTCGGCGAGCGCCCAGAACTGGTCGCCGGTGCGCTGGAAACCGAACATGGCGTAGAAGATGTAGAACGGGATCATGGGTTCGCCGTGGGTGGCGTACGAGGTCGCCGCGGCGGTGAACTCGGCCATGGAACCGGCTTCGGTGATGCCTTCGTCGATCAGCTGGCCGTTCTTGGCTTCGCGGTAGTACAGCAGTTGGTCCGCGTCGACCGGTTCGTAGGTCTGGCCGTCGGGCGAGTAGATCCCGGCCGTCGGGAACAGGGACTCCATCCCGAACGTGCGGGCCTCGTCCGGGATGATCGGCACCCAGCGCGGTCCCGTCTCCTCGTCGCGCATCAGGTCCTTGACCAGGCGGACCAGCGCCATGGTGGTGGCCACCTCCTGACGGCCGAAGCCCTTCTCCAGGCTTTCGAACGCGCGCGCCGGCGGCTCCCTGAGCGGTTTCGGGACCACCCTGCGCACGGGGGCGGGGCCACCCAGCGCCGCTCGCCGCTCGCGCAGGTAGCGCACCTCCTCCGAGTTCTCGCCCGGGTGCCAGTACGGCACCAGGTCGCCGCTCAACGCGCTGTCGGGGATGGGGAGTTCGAGCAGGTCCCGCATCTCGCGGAACTGCGCCATGGTCAGCTTCTTCATCTGGTGGTTGGCGTTGCGCGATTCGAAGGCCGAGCCGAGCGTGTGCCCCTTCACCGTCTGGGCGAGGACGACCGTCGGCGCGCCCCGGTGCTCGACGGCCGCCCGGTAGGCCGCGTAGACCTTGAGCGGTTCGTGCCCGCCCCGGGAGCTGCCGAACAGTTCGGTCAGCCGGCTGTCGCTGAGCCCGGCGGCGAGAGCGGAGAGCGCGTCGCCCGTGAAGAAGTGATCGCGGATGTACGTGGCGTCCCGGGCGGCGTACGTCTGCAACTGGGCGTCGGGCACCTCGCCGAGGCGGTGGACCAGGGCGCCGGTGGTGTCCTGCCCCAGGACGGGGTCCCAGGCCTCGCCCCAGAGGGACTTGACCACGTTCCAGCCCGCTCCGCGGAACCTGGCCTCCAGCTCCTGCACGATCTTGGAGTTCGGTCGCACGGGCCCGTCCAGACGCTGGAGGTTGCAGTTGACGACGAAGGTGAGGTTGTCGAGCTGCTCCCGGGCGGCGAGCGCCAGTGCGGCCGTCGATTCCGGCTCGTCCGTCTCGCCGTCCCCGAGGAAGGCCCACACGCGCGACGCGGAGGTGTCCTTGATGCCCCGGGCGTGCAGATACCGGTTGAACCGGGCCTGGTGGATGGCGGCGAGCGGGCCGAGGCCCATGGAGACGGTCGGGAACTCCCACAGCCACGGCAGTCGTCGGGGGTGCGGGTAGGACGGCAGTCCATGCCCGTCGGCCTCCCGCCGGAAGCCGTCCAACTGCGCCTCGCTCAGGCGCCCTTCGAGGAACACGCGGGCGTAGATGCCCGGCGAGGCATGCCCCTGGAAGTAGAGCTGGTCGCCCGAGCCGCTCCCGCCGTCCTTGCCCTGGAAGAAGTGGTGGAACCCGATCTCGTACAGCCAGGCCGCCGAGGCGTAGGTGGATATGTGGCCACCGAGCCCGAAACGGGCGCCGCGGGTCACCATTGCCGCCGCGTTCCACCGGTTCAGGGCGGTGATCCTGGACTCCAGGGCGATGTCGCCGGGAAAGGCGGGCTGCGCCGACGCCGGGATCGTGTTGATGTAGTCGGAGGTCAGGAGTCCGGGCAGGGACACGCCGGACCGGGCCGCGAACTCGTGCACGCGTCGCAGCAGGTACACGGCCCGGTCGGGCCCCGCGTTCCGTACGACGGCGTCGAGCGACGCCTGCCATTCGGCGGTCTCCTCGGCGTCCTGGTCGGGTAGTTGGTCGAGCTCACTCATGACTGTTTCCTGTCCGGACGTGAGGTGGGGAGACGGTTGGGTGCCTGCGGGGTCATCGCCGCGCGAGCCACTCGGAGAAGGTCTCGTGCCCCAGGTGGGCGTCCGCCCCGGGCAGCAGCGCCCGCTGCCCGAGCGTCGCCCCAAAGAAGGGGGTGTGGGCGTCGGAGACCACGTCCGGCAGGTAACCGCGCGCGGCCAGCAGCTTCGCCGTGAGGTCGTCGAGGCGGTGCTCCTCCGGACCGGCCACCTCCAGGACACCGAACAGCGGTAGTCCCACGGCGACATGGGCGATCTCGACGGCGACGTCGTCGGCCGACACCGGTCGGATCAGTACGGGCGCGACATGGACGGCGTCCCCGTACGTCGCCGCGCGCGACATGTACTCCACCGACTCGAAGAACGGCGTGGCGCGCACGATGGAGTAGGGCAGGGGCGAGCGCCGCACCTGTTCCTCCTGGAGTGCCTTCGCGCGGAAGTAACCCGCCTGCAGACGCTCGGCCCCCACGATGGACAGGATCACGTGGTGCTCAGCGCCCGCCTTCGCCGCCGCCTCCAGCAGGTTGTGGGTCGCAGCGCCGAAGAACTCCAGGCTCTCCAGCTCCCCGCGGGAGGGCGTATCGGTCACGTCCACCACCACATCGGCGCCGCGCACGGCCTCGGTGAGGCCCTTTCCGGTCGTGACGTCGACGCCCTCACGGCGCGATACGCGCACGACCTCCACACCATGATCCCGAAGCCTGGCGACCGTCCTCGAACCGATCACACCAGTGGCTCCTGCTACAACGACCCGCATGTCGGGCCCCTTCCCGTCGAGAGGTCGGTGACCCCGCTGATGGCTTCGTGAGGCGGCGGTGACGCCGGACCCTCACACCATCTAGGACAGGACTCCCACCAACGTTGTGACACTGATGCGGTTCCGGGTGTCACAGATCCGTCCGGAGCCCGGTCATGAATGCAGACGGCCATGGCAGCCATGGCCGGACGATTCCAAGGGAGGCCGACTCATGTCGGACACGGACACAACGCACGAGAGCGGACCGGGGACCCACTCGGAGGGATGGAAGACGGCGGCGAAGATGCTGCAGGACACCGCACCGCTCACCGTCCCCGAGGGCGCGTCGGCGATGACCATTTTCGTCGAGTGGGAGCCCGGGGACCCGGGAAGCCCGCCGCACCGCCACTCGGGACCGGCGTTCGGTTACGTCGTCGAGGGCGCCGTCCGCTTCGAGATGGAGGGCGAGCCCGAGCGCGTGATCGAGGCGGGCGGGACGTTCTGGGAACCGGGCGGCGACCCGATCCACTACCAGGACGGCAACGCGCTGTCCGACGCGCGCACCCGGTTCGTCGTGACGATGCTGTGCGCACCGGGCAAGCCCATGCTCGAACTGGTCGAGAAGGAGGAACTGGCCCAGCGGGCCCATCTCCGCGCCCCGCGCCCCACGGCCTGACAGTCCACCGCCCGCCCCGTACAAGGCGGTTGCGAACGGGGCCCGTCCGCTCCGCGGGAGGATGTGGTGAGGCATGGGCGCCACTGATGTCGTGCCCGGCATGCTGACCGTGCTGTTCACGGCCTCGGCCGTCTACACACTGTGGCATGCCGTCCTGCCACGAGGCTCCGGGTGGCGCGATCGAGGCGACCAGCTGCTGCACACCGTCATGGCGTCGGCCATGACGGTGATGCCGTGGCACGGGGTCGGCGAAGTGCCGGCGCGAGGGCAGACGGTCTTCTTCGCCGCCTCGGCACTGTGGTTCCCGTTGACCGCGGTCCTGGGCCGCCGTGGACCCGGACCGACCGGCCTCGCGCGGAGGTTGCCCTCCTCGGTCGGCATGGTCGCCATGGCGTGGATGCCGGTGCGGCACGGCGGCGTCACGGACGCGCGGACCGGTGACATGGTCACCGGCGTGCTGGCGCTCTGTCTCCTGGCCTACGCCCTCCGGTCACTGACCCGGGACATGCCCGGGCTCCAGGGACCTTCGGGCGACGTGGGTGCCCCCACCGGCATCGGCGGGCCCGTCGACGGTTTCTGGCACGGATCGACCGCCATGGGCACGGCCGTCATGTTGCTCATGCACCACTGAGACGGGGCCCGGTCCGCACCATGCGCTACACCAACGGTGTCACACATTGTGTGGCAGTCCGGTCCTAGTGAGGGAACCAATCCGATTCGGTGCCCATGGCGAGAAAGGTTGATCATGAGGGTTGCTCGTCGCCGGAGACCGGTCTCATCGGCATATTCCGGCTTCAGTGGAGTCGACCCGGGCCGACCGCCCGGAACCCCGACCGCGACGGGTCTGGCCTCCCTCCCCCGTCCTGTGGCCGTCGTGGTGGGCGCCGGTGGTGTGCTCGGAGCGGCGCACATCGGTGTCGGGTACGCGCTGGAACGCCATGGATTCGTCCCGGACATGATCATCGGAACGTCGGTGGGCGCCCTGAACGGCGCCATCGCGGCCGCCCACCCCGACAGGGCCGCGCCGTGGCTGGACCACGTGTGGACCCAACTGCGTCGCCGTGACGTGTATCCGCTCGGCTACCTGTCCTCACGGACCAGCGTCTTCACCGATCGCGGCCTGCGTCGACTGATCGCCCGAGCTGAACTTCCCTCGCGGATCGAGCAGTTGAAGGTCCCGTTCACCGCGGTGGCCATGGACCTGGTCACCGGCGCTCCGGTGCTGCTCGACCAAGGAGACCTCCAGTCCGCACTCCTGGCCAGCGCGGCCATTCCCGGCATGCTGCCCCCCGTGGATCGTGCGGGCCGGACACTCGTCGACGGCGGGGTGATCGCCTACGTCCCGGTACTGGCGGCCCAGCAGGCCGGGGCGGCCAGCGTGGTGGTGGTGACAACGGGGCCGGAGAGCTCGCCGTTGCGCCCCACCAGTACGCGCCGTCGTGCCGGTGCGATCGCTGCCAGGGCCGGGCTGCTCCTGTTGCACCATCAGATCGAGCGTGACCTGCGTGAGGTGTCCCAGCACATCCCGACAGTCGTGCTGCCGACCGGCATCGAGGACTGGCCCGCGCCCTGGGACTTCGGCCACTCCCAACGGCTGATCAGCACCGCGTGCCGCGCGGCGGGGCGCTTTCTGGACGAACTGCGCATCAACGGACCGGGGCTGTACCGGGTCAACGACTCTTCGGCGACCTGCACAAGCCCGGACGAGACATCGACAACTTCCACGGCGGGGGTCGGCCTGTGAGCACCATCGCGTTCCTCAGCATCGGCATGCACGGGCACATCAACCCGACGCTGCCGGTTGTGGCCGAGCTCGTCCGGCGCGGCCACACCGTCACTTACCACACCACTCCCGCGTTCCGTAAGGAGATCGAGGCGACCGGCGCGAGGGTGTACCTGTACCCCGGGGGCGACCAGCCGCTCCCCGATCCGCCGACGCCGGTCTCGTGGATGGAGTCACTCGCGAGCACCGCCGTCCGCCTGCTGCCCGCCGTGCTCACCGACCTGCGCCGCGACCGACCCGACCTGATCGTCCACGACAGCGCCTGTCTGTGGGCCGCGGTGGCCGCCCGCGAACTCGATGTGCGGGCAGCCTCCTCGTTCACCACCTTCGCCCTCAACCGGCATGTCCCCAGCCCCACGCGTGGCTCCTGGGATCTGCTGGCCGCGGCGACAGCCCAGCCCCGCGCTGTCCAGGGCTACCTGCGGTCCCGCTGGGCGCTGCACCGCCGCTTCGACGCACGTCGGTTGCCCCTGTTCGACGTGGCGAACGTCCGTCAGCCGCTCAATCTGGTCTACACGTCACGGGCGTTCCAGCCCGCCGTCGAGGACTTCGACCGGTCCTACCGGTTCGTCGGCCCAAGCATCGGTGCCCGGCCGGTCGACCCGTCGTTCCCGGCCGACCGGCTGCGCGATCCGGTGCTGTACGCCTCACTGGGCACGGTGTTCGACGCCGACCCGCGGTTGCTGCGCGGTCTGGCCACCGCGCTCGCCCCGCTGGGCGGAACCGTGATCGTCTCCACCGGGCAGACCGATCCCCAGGCGCTGGGTCCGTTGCCTGCCAACGTCCTTGCCCGCCGCTCCGTGCCTCAACCGGAAGTGCTGGCCCGCGCGGCGCTGTTCGTCACCCACGGCGGGATGAACAGCGTCAACGAGGCCATGTACGCCGGAGTTCCGCTGCTGGTGGTCCCACAGGGCGCCGATCAGCCGATGGTGGCCCGGCGCGTCGTCGAACTCGGCGCCGGCCTGTCGATCCGCACCCAGGACGTCACGGAGGAATCGGTGCGCCTCCTCGCCCGGCGCCTGCTGCACGAATCCCGGTTCCGGACAGCCGCCGGCACCCTTCAGGTCGCGCAGCGCGAGGCGGGAGGATATCGGCGCGCCGCCGACGAACTCGAACGGTACGTGCACACGGCCGACTCGGTCGGTGAGTCGGCGCCGTCCGTCCGGCACAGCGAGGCCGAGTGATGTCACCCGCCGTCGTTTTCCTGCTGCTGCTCGCCGGTGTGTCGGAGGCCGCCGGGCGCATCCTGCCGCTCGTCGCAGGGCGGCCCGGTATGTCGCGGACCTTCGTGGCCGGGTTGCTGCTGCCCGCCGGCCTCGTCGAGGGCGCGGTGTTCGCGCTGTGGCCACTGACCGCCTGGACCATGGCCGAGCTGGTGCTCTCCTCGTCGGCGCCGGGCACCGGCGTGGTGTGGACACCAAGCCTCGTCGCCCCGATGGTGCTCGCTGCCGTCCTCGCGTTCCCGTTGCTCGGGCCGCTGCTCCACTTCCTGCTCTTCGTGGGGGTGGGGGTCGGCCTGGTCGGCCCGCTCGCCACGGCGAGCGGGCTGGGCTGGTGGAGCGCCGCCGGTTGTGTCGCCGCCGCGGGAACTGGGCTCGGTCTCGCCGTAGAGGCCGTTCGACGTCTTGTCGTGAGGTTCAGCGCGACCGAAGTACTGGAGCCGATCGCGTGAACGACTTCCTGATCTGGGCCTGCGTGATCGGACCTGTACTGCTGGCTGAAGCCCTGCTGGCCCGCTACGAGATCCTTGCCTACGGCGCAGGCTGGCGGACCCCTGCCGACGAGCTCCCGGAAGGCGTTCCCTACGCCCGGGGCGCGGCCCCTGACAGTCCCCCGGATGCCTACCTGGTGTACCTCGACGGCATCGGCAAACGTCGCGTCCGTGACAGCCGGGACGGCGGCCAGCTGGTCAAGGCTCTGATCGCCGGAGCGCCGGAGCTTCGGGTGCTGGGGCAGGTGCAGCCCTACTCACCACTGGCCGACCCGCTCGCCGACCGGCCGGTGTGGGCGTGGCTGCGCCGACATGTCGGGCTGCTGCTGTTCCTGCACAATGTCGTGCAGACCTTCGTCGCCGCCGACCACCGCTACCGCCCCTTGTACAACCGGGCCGTCGGCTCCCAGATCGCCACTCAGCTCCGGCGCGCCGGCTACCTGCCCGACAGCGGTATCCCCGTGGTGCTGCTCAGCTACAGCGGTGGCGCCCAGGTCGCCACCGGCGCGGTCGACGAACTGCACGCCCGGCTGCGCTGCCCGATCCTGCTGATCACGCTCGGTGGGTTCCACAACGGCGCCAACGACCTCACCCATGCCGAGCACTTGTATCAGCTCACCAGCGCGAACGACCGGATCGAGCAGATCGGTGCCTGGATCTTCCCCCGGCGCTGGAGGCTGTCGCGTCGTAGCGGATGGAACCGGGCCCGCCGCGCCGGGAAGATCAGCGTGCGTCGGCTCGACCCGGCCACTCACTTCGGGCCGCGCAGCTACATCAGCCCAACGGCCGAGCTCCCCGACGGCCGCAGCCACCTCGACCGCACGACCGACACGGTGATCGCGGTGATCCGTACCCATCACGGCGCGACTGCGGGACTGGACGACCCATCGCCATAGAAGTTCCGGCGAGAGCCCATGCCACAGGCTCCGGCCCGATCGGCGGCACGGCTCCGGACCGTCCTCGACGTGCTCCTCGACGAACTGCGCGTAGACCCCGTTCAGCGAGGCGGAGTCCGCGCGTGGGGGCGGGAAGGCAGGGAACATCACCACGTCGGAGATCTGGATTCCCCCTGCTTCGAGGATGGCGCGGACGTTGTCCGGGGTGCGGAAGGTCCGGGCCGTGATGTCGCCCTCGTGGAGGCGGGAGGCGGTGGCCGGGTGCCGCGGTCCGCGGCCGGAGGTCTGCAGGATCGATCCCGCGCGCACGCCCTGGGAAATGGCCCGGGCCGGTGCGGGGGCCTGGTCGGTGCGGATTTGGCTCGTCGGGACCGCTGCCTGGCTCATCGTGCGTACTCCTTACGGAGAAGAGAGGGTCAGGGCGGACCAGGTCGCGTGGTCGAGTGCGAGGAGGCGGTCGAGCGTGTCGCGCGCCAGGACAGTGGGGACGTCTTCCCGGGTGCTGAGCGTCGCGGCGGCCAGAAGGTGGCCCAAGCGCAGTCCGTTCTCCGGGGTTCGGCCTTCCAGGAGCGCGGCGAGGTAACCGGCGGCGAAGGCGTCACCGGCTCCGACAGGTTCGACGACCCGGGCCGCGGGAGTGGGGACGAATGTCTCCCCTCCGTCGGCGTCGTACGCCGTGGCTCCGTGCACGGTGTCCTTGACGACCAGCACCGTCCCGGGACCGAGCAGGTCGCGGACTTCTCGCGCCGTGCGAGTGCCCCACAGAGTCTCGGACTCGTCGCGTCCGACGAACACGACGTCGGCATCGCGGGCCAGCTCCAGGAGCACGGGAGCAGCCTCTGCCTGGCGGTGCCGCCACAGAGCCGGGCGGTAGTTGACGTCAAAGGAGATGACCGGGCCGGGTACGGCGCGCCGGGAGACGATACGGTCGACGAGCTGGGCGCAGCTGTCCGAGAGCGCTGCGGTGATGCCGGAGAGGTGCAGCACCCGGGCCGAGCGCAGCAGCGGAAGCTCCGCCAGGCCGGGGGCCATGGCGGCTGCGGCGGAGCCTTGACGGTAGTAGTACGTGCCGGTTCCCCCGGGCCCGGTGTCCTTGAAGTACACGCCGGTCGGACGCAGCGGGTCGGTCTCGACGGCGCCCACGTCGACGCCCCGGGCGGTCAGGTCTTCAAGGACTCGCCGTCCGAGGGGATCGTCGCCGACCCGGCCCAGCCAGGCGGCGCTGTGCCCCAGGGCGGCGAGAGCACTGGCCACATTGGACTCCGCTCCGCCGACGGCCAACGCCAGTGTTCTCTGGTGCGCGAGAGGCCTGGCGTCCGTGGGGCCGAGGACAGCCATGGTTTCCCCGATGCACGCCACATCGGCTTGGGACGTGGAGGCGGAGGGGACACGGGGAGCGGCGGACGGGACGGGCACGAGGGTTCCTTCTGCTGGTTCTCACACTGGGTGGGGCGGGAAGGAACGCCTCAGGTGTCCAGGACACGGTGCAGGAACTGCTGGGTGCGTTGTTCCGCGGGACTGCCGAAAACCCGCTCAGGGGGACCTTGTTCGAGAACGACGCCGCCGTCCATGAAGACGACGCGGTCGGCGGTGTCCTTGGCGAAGCGCATCTCGTGGGTGACGACCACCATGGTCATACCGTCCTCGGCGAGGGAACGCATCACGCCGGTGACCTCACCCACGAGTTCCGGGTCGAGGGCGGAGGTCGGCTCGTCGAAGAACATGATCGCGGGATCCATCGCGAGTGCTCGCGCGATCGCGACGCGCTGCTGCTGGCCACCGGAGAGCTGAGCCGGGTAGGAGTCGGCCTTGTCGGCGAGCCCGACCCGCTTCAGGGCGGCCCGCCCGCGCTCCTCGGCCACCGCGCGGGAGAGCTTCCTGACCTTCAGCAGGGCGAGGGTGACATTGCCCAGCGCGGTCTTGTGGGGGAAGAGGTTGAACTGCTGGAAGACCATCCCGACGTGCCCGAAGATTTCAGGCGCGCGCTTGCGGTCGTGCAGCGGGACGCCGCCCACCCACACCTCGCCGCTGTCCGCGCGCTCCAGGTCGCACATGATGCGCAGCAGGGTGCTCTTGCCGGAGCCGCTGGCGCCGATCAGGACGACGACCTCGCCGGGCTCGACGTCGATGTCGACGCCCTTGAGGACCTCCAGGTCGCCGAAGCGCTTGTGTACGCCGGACAGAGAGATCCGTGAGGTGGTCACCGCATGGTCTGCGGCGGTGGGGTCGGTGATCATCATGCGGTGACAGCCTTTCGCTCCATGTGGCGCACGAGCAGCGACAACGGGTAGCAGATGACGAAGTAGAGGACGGCGACGGCGACATAGGACGTCGCCGGGTCGCCCACGCGGTCGATGACGGCCTGCCCCTGGCGAACCAGCTCGACGTAGCCGATCACCACGGCGATCGAGGTGTCCTTGATGAGGGAGAGGTACTGGCCGACGAGCGGGGGCAGGACGATGGCCCGGGTCTGGGGCAGGATGACGCTCACGAACGTCTGGACGCGGGGCAGTCCCAGCACCCGCGCCGCCTCCCACTGGCCGCGGGGCACCGCCTCGATGCCGGCCCGGAAGATCTCCGCGATGTAGGCGCCCTGATAGAGCGTCAGGGCAAGCAGTGCCGCGCCGAAGACGGTGATGCCGACCAGGCCCAGGTAGGCGGCGCCGAAGTAGATGAAGAGCATCTGGATCAGCAGCGGGGTGCCGCGGAAGACCTCCAGGTACCCCCGGGCGAGCTGGGTCAGCACGGGGATGCGGCTGGTCCGTACGGCGGCGACCGCCAGCCCCAACAGGGTTCCGGTGGCGATCGCCGCGAGCGACAACAGGACCGTGGCTCCCAGGCCGGAGACGTACAGCTCACGGTTGGACCAGATGACCGACCAGTTCATCAGGCCTCCTTGTGGACGGGCCGCGCGGAACGCGCCGGCAGCAGACGGCGTACGGCGCCGAGGAGGCGCGGGCGTCCGGAGGGGCGCAGCGGCGGCTTGAAGGCGACGCGCCCGATGAGCCCGGCCGCGAGGACGACCGCGTTGGTGAGGACCAGGTAGAGCACCGCGGCGATGCCGAAGACCTGCACGGTCAGCAACGTACGGGAGTTGATGACCATGGCCGTGCCGGTCAGTTCGGGCACGGAGATGGCGGACAGCAGGGACGATCCCAGGATGATCTGCACCAGCTGGTTCACCACCGCGGGGTAGACGTTGCGCAGGGCCTGCGGAAGCACCACGTGCACAAAGGTGCGCGCCGGGTTCAGGGCCAGCACCCGGGCGGCCTCGCGCTGGCCGCGCGGGACGGCCTGGATGCCGGCGCGGAAGATCTCGGTGAGGTAGGCGCCGACGTTCAGGCCGAGGGCGAGCACGCCGGCCTGAACCGGACTCAGCCTGAGACCGGCCGACGGCAGCGCGAAGTAGGCGACGAACATCTGCAGCAGTACAGGTGTGTTGCGGATGACCTCGACATAGAGGGCGGCAGGCGCGCGCAGGACCGCGTAGCGGGATCTGCGGGCCAGCGCGCCGAGCAGACCGAGGGCGAAGGCGAGCGCGAAGGCTTCGAGCGAGAGTTTCAGGGACAGCCAGGCCGCGTCGAGATAGGTGGGCCAGTCACGGAGAGCGTAGGTCCAGTCGACGAACATGGGGCTCCTCCACAGGGCGGCGGCGCGGGGACCGCCGCCCGGCCGGGACTCAGTAGGACGGGTTGAGCGGGAACACGCGGTCCACGCCGAACCACTTCTTGTAGAGGGCGTTGGCCTGACCCGACGTGTTGAACTCCCGCAGCCACGTGTTGACCCACTGCAGCCACGTGGCGTCGCCCAGCGGAACGCCGATGCCGTTGTACTCCAGCGGCACGACGGAGTCCTTGGTGACCTTGAGCGAAGGGTCCTGCTTGGCCTGGTAGTTGAGGAAGTTGGAGTCCTCGACCATGGCGTCGGCCTGGCCCTGCTTGACGGCGAGTACGGCGGCGGACGAGGTGTCGTACTCCTGGATCTTCGCCTTGGGGTTGCCGGCCGTGACCGCGTCGCCGTTGGTGGATCCCTTGGTGACGGCCACCGTCTTGCCGGTGAGGTCCTTGAGGGTGGAGATGCCGCTGGACTTCTTCACCAGCATCACCTCGCCCGCGACGATGTAGGGATCGCTGAAGGCGACCTGCTTGGCCCGCTCGGCGGTGGTGGTGAAGTTGCAGACCACCGCGTCGACCTTCTTGGTCTGCAGGTTGGGGATGCGGTTGGCGGACGTCGTGTCCACGATGTGCACCTTGACGCCGAGGGCGGTGGCCATGGCGGTGGCGACGTCGACGTCGAACCCCTGCGGCTTATTGTTCTTGTCCGTCGAGCCGAACGGCGGGAAGGTCAGGCAGCTGGCGACGTTGAGGGTGCCACGCTTGATGACGTCCTGGAGCGTCGAGGACTGCTGGTTGCCGGCCGCGGTGCCGCTGCTTGCGGTGCAGGCGGCGAGCGATGCGACGGCGGTCACACCGATGCAAATCGCCATCAGATTGCGGTTAACGTGACGAAGTCTCATCACACGCTTCCCTTCCGGGAGGGTTTGGGGGTGGGCCGGGACGGCCGGAGAAGTCAGTGATCGCCATCGATCGCCAGTTGCGTTCTGCTATGCAAAATCGCATTCCGCATAATGTTGGGGAGAAGTTAGCCCGGCACCCCACAGCCGTCAACGCCCGATTTCAACATGTGATATTTCGTTTTGCTATGCAGTTCGATAGGGTTCCGGTGGAGTCCCCAGTCGACGGACCCGCGACGACTGGTCGCCCTCGCACCACATCTCCGCAGGAGGAACCGGCGTGCCTTCGTCCGACAACGCGAACCAGGGCCCCGAGCTGCCCGGGGCTCGCCGCAACGCCTCGTCGTCCCTGAGGCGCGCGCTGAGCATCCTGATGCACCTCGCCGACGACGACGGCCATCCCCACGGAACCTCCCTCACCGACCTCGCCACCGGGCTCGGGATGAGCAAGTCCACCGTGCTGCGGCTCGTCGGCCCGCTACGCGAGAGCCGGCTGGTGGACCAGGATCCCGAGAGCGGCCATTACCGGCTCGGGCCGCAGAATGCCCTGCTCGGGCAGCTCTACCTGGAGCGCCTCGACATCCGGCGCACGGCGTCGCCGCTGCTGCACCGACTCGCCCAGGACGTGCACGAGGCAGTGCACCTGGTCACCTTCGACCCCCCGGAGATCGTCTACATCGACAAGGTCGAGAGCCCCCAGGCCGTCCGCATGCACTCCCGGGTCGGCGGGCGCCAGCCCGCCTACTGCACCGCCACCGGCAAAGCCTTTCTCGCTCACGCATCGGACGATGTCGTCGACAAGGTGATAGCGGCAGGCATGCCGGCGCGCACCCCGGCGACCCTTACCGAGCCCGAGCAGTTGCAGGCCGAACTCGCACGCACCCGTGACCGCGGCTACGCCGTCGACGACGTGGAGAACGAACTCGACATCCGCTGCGTGGCCGCACCGGCGTTCGACCACAGCGGAGCCGTCGTCACGGCGGTGAGCATCTCCGGCCCCGCCTCGCGCGTGACGCACGACCGCCTCGAGGAGATCGGGAGGCAGGTCATCGAGACCGCCCGAGCACTCACCGACCGCATCGGCGGAATCACTCCGACACCCCGGTGAACACCTACACCCACCGAAACACGTCCTGCTGTCCGCATCGACGACATATCGGCGCCGACGGCCGTCTGAGTGATTCCGGGTAGGAACCGTCGCGGGGAAACAGCGGAGGGAGAGCGCGGTCGATCTGGCAGAAACCGCCCTCCGCCAGGAAACGTCCAGCCTGCCCTGGCGTGCCGGCCGCAGAAGACAGGCGCCGAGTACCGGCACCGGACCGCAGCAACCTGCGCCGGCCTTGCCGGGACCACCCCAGGGCTCACCACCAGTTCACGCAGATCGCGGTCCAGGACTGCCAACGGGTGACGGGTGACGGGTGACGGGTGCTACGGGCCTGCCGCCCAGTACGGCGCCGACCGCGAGATGTTCGGGCACCTCGCGCAGCGGCCTCGGCACGAGATCGCGTCCGGTGCCGACCGGGATCCGTACACCGGCGGCGCTCTGCCGACCGGTCGGACCGAGCTTCCGGGCGGCTCCCGGTGTGCGGGCGTACCGCGCTCCGTGCCGGGCACTGGCACTGGCACTGGCACTGGCACTGGCACCGGTGCCACCGAGTTCGGTCACCGCGGGCACCTGAACCCGGCCGCGTCGGCACGTGCACGACCAGGGCGACAGAGCCCTCCCGGATGAGACAGGGGAATTCCCGGCCCGGACAGCCGGTCCGCTCGCCGAGCGGTCCGGTCCCAGCCAGCCGGACGCCGACGTTCGCCGTTCGCCGTTCGTCTCGGACAGCAGCGCCGGAGCCGACCGATACGACGCGCCGGTCAGCCCGTCATCGTGGACTTCTTTCCGGAGGGGGTGACGGCGTACCACATCTTGGCCTTGGCCTGGCCGTTCATCTGTCCGGCCGCCGTGTCACCCATGTACCGGTACAGCGGCCAGCCGCCAAGCGTGAGCTGCTTCATTCCGTCACGGCCGACCGAACCGAGCAGGCTCTTCTCAACCCCCATGGTCTGTACGGAGTCCTGCGCCATGACAGGCATCCACGTCTTCGCGCACTCACCGGAGCACGTCGACCTGGACGGATTCGCCTGGTCCATGTCGTAGCGGTACAGGGTCATCCCCTTGTCGTCGGTCACCACACTGCCCATGCCTTTGACCGTCTTGACCATCAGCATGGTGGTCGTGGCCATGTGCCCACTGCCTGAATCGCCGCTGACCGCCGGTGTGGAGGTCACGGATTCCGAGGCGGCCGTGGCCACCGGTGCCGCGCCGACCGAACTCGTGCCGGAGGAGGCACCGTCCGTCGAGCTTCCGCACGCCACCAGCAGGAACGCCGAGGCGAGCCCTGCGGCCGAGAGGAGGACGATGCGTGGCTGAATCACGGAATTTCCCTTCGCCGAACACTTCTTCTACTTACCTCCTTAGTACGTTAAGAGACTTCGGGCCCACTCAGCCGCTGCCGCGATATGACCGAGTCTTGACCCTCGGTGGCGCTCGCGGGCAGACGACAGTCCGCGCGCTGCGTTGCCCAACTCGGCTTGCCCGCCTGCCCCTTCGCCTCGTGGGCTGCTCCGCCCCGCCGCGCGGACGCAGCGGTACTCCCTGGTGGGAGCCCCGGTCTCCCCACAGAGCCCTCGCCACCGGCTCGCGTGTCTCATCCGCCGACGGTGACGACGCCGCGCGGCCCTTCGTCGCCAGGAGACCCGCCACACCGGCAGTCGTGTCGAGGAGGCCGTCCGGGCGCGACCGGCGGCTTCGGCCATCATCGCGGGGTGGCTCCTGTGCGCACGTCCGTGGAACGAGTCGCGGACCCCGGGCATCGGGTCGCAGCGTGGCCGCCGGACAGTGGATGAACGGTCACGTCACCGGGAACGCGGTCGATCCGTGGTTCGGATCCCGGAAGGGGCCGAGTCGCGGACGGCCCGGGCGGTCAGCCGACGCCGGGCGGACAGGAGACGAGCAGGGGAAGGAGTGGGACCGCCACGGCCATGGCCGCCATGGAACTCCTCAGAGCAGGATGCGGAGCGCGGCGCGGACCGAGGACCCGCTTCAGGCGGATCAGAACCGTGTGCGACCCCACCGCGAACGCGCCCTTCGGCGTGCGGGCCGCCGCCATCTCGTACATCGCCGTGGCCAGCGCCTCACCGGAGTGGCGGCGCAGGGCACGGTCGTCGGCAACCATCTCCAGCAGGATCGCCGTCTGTTCCCGCGCATGGCGAGCCAGCGGCAGCAGGCGGAACATCGAGTGGAAAGCCTCCGCGGCGGCAAGTGCCAGGTGGTGTCGCCCGGCGATGTGGCTCTGCTCGTGTTCCAGTACGGCGTCGAGCTGCTCCGGCGTGAGCCGGCGTACGGCCGTGTCACTGATCACGATCCGGGCCCGGCGACCGGGCAGGCAGTACGCGGCCGGGATGTCGTACGGCAGGACTGTCGCGCACAACCGGGCGGAGTGACGGCCCACCAGATCCACGGCCTCACGATGCCGAGTCCGTACCCGACGTGCCCGTACGACGTGGAAGGCGAAGGCGAGGAGCAGGGCGATGCCGATCGTGACAGGCAGGGCGACGGCGAGACGGTCCGCGGTGTCGGGGTCACTCCCGCCCGCACCGACATGCATCCCACAGGAGTACAGAAGCCCTATCAGACCCGCGTGCAGGTGCTCCGCCGGCATCGCGAGGTGGTAGGCGGCGAGGGCGCCGCCGATCGAGAACGAGAGCATCAGCGTGTGCCATACGGCCACGGCCAGGCCGGGGGCCCGGTAGGGCCAGCTCGCACGCAGGAGCAGGCGCGGGGCGACGAAACCGACGCCCACCGTGTAGCCGACCAGGACCGGGGCCGCGTTCACGCCTTCGCCTGTCGTCCCACGTCGCGCAGCGCCTTCCGCAGAGCGGCCACCTCTTCCTCGGACATCTGCTCGACGAAGTGGACGAGCGCGGCCGGACGGTCCCTGCTCACCCCCAGGCCGTCCTCCATCAGTGCGGCGGCGTACGCCTCACGACTGCGGACCGGCGAGTACAGCCAGGCACGTCCCTGCTTGCCTCGCAGCAACCAGCCCTTGTTGTAGAGGATGTTGGTCACGGTCATCACCGTCGTGTACGCGACGGGGCGGGTCCTGTTGATGTCGTCGACGACCTCGCGCACCGTATCCGGACGGTTCCACGTCCAGAGGCGATCCATGATCTCCGCCTCCAGGTCCCCCAGCCTCCGTATGGGCCCGACGTCCCTTCGCCACCGAGTACGTAACGTCATAGTAGACGCCTGAACTGCCGGAAGGATCAGGCTCCTTGTACCTTGATGTCCTGCCGGGCGGACCTCCGAAGGCCGGCCGACGCCGACATGTCACCCCGCGGTGTCCGTGAGCATGCGCCACCCCGGTGCGTAGTTGCCGTGCAGCACCAGCGACGCCGCCCCCACCGCGCCCACGGTGTCCCCGATGACGCTCTGCTCGACGACGACCGAGCGGATCGTACGGGCGACGGACGTACGGTTGACGGCGGTCTCGATCTCCTCCCGCATGATCGGCTCGATGCCGCGCAGCGCCTCGCCGCCCAGGACGACCCGGCTGACGTCAAGGAGGCTCGCGGCGCCCCGTGCGGCCTCACCGATCCGGCGCGCGGCACGGCGTACGACGTCGCAGGCGTCGGGGTCGCCGCCGCGGGCGGCACGGCGCAGTGCCTTCCAGTCGTGGTGGACGGAGTCGGGGGTGCCGGTCAGGCCGATGCGGTCGGCGGCGTCCCGGCCGTGCAGCCGCAGCAGGTCGTCGATGATCGCGGGCGGGCTGACGTACGGGCCGAGACAGTCGAGGGCGCCGCACTGGCAGACACGGTCTCCGGGGTCCACCGCCATGTGGCCGAACTCGCCGGCGTTGCCCGAATCGCCGTGCAGCACGGTGTTGTTGAGGACGATTCCGGCGCCGATGCCGGTGCCGAAGTAGATGAACAGGAAGCTGCCCGCCCGTTCGGCACCGCCGATCCAGCGTTCGCCTATCGCGGCGGCGGTGGCGTCGTTGTCGAGGGCGACGGGCAGGCCGGTGGCCTCGGCGAACATGTCCACGAGGGGAACCCGGCCCCAGCCCGGGAAGTTCGGCGGGGAGACGACGGCGCCGGTGGTGCCGTCGAGCGGTCCGGGGGCGGCGATGCCTAGCCCGAGCAGGCGTGAGCGGTCGACGCCGGTGCGGTCGACGAGTCGCCCGGCGGCGCGCGCGACCCGCTCCACGACATCGGCGGGGTCCCCGGCATCGGTGAGCCGGAGCCGACGTCCGCCGATCACGTCTCCGGCCAGGTCGACGACGACGATCACCGCGGCGTCGGGGTCGAGGTGGACACCGACGGCACAGGCCCCGTCGGCCCGGATGGCCAGGAGGGTGCGGCGCTTGCCGCCGCTGGAGGGGGCCTGGCCGGATTCGGCCACCAGGCCGGCATCGAGCAGCTTGCGGACGACGTTGGAGACGGTCTGGTTGGTCAGGCCGGTGAGTTCGGCCAGCTCGACCCGGCTCACCTGACCCGTGGTCCGGATGGCGTCCAGCACGACGGCCTGGTTGTAGCCGCCGACCCTCGGCAGGTTCGTCCCGCTGAGCATCGTCACCTGTCAGTCACCTGAGCCCCTCACGTCAGCCCCGCTCTCCTCGGCCCGGTCGCGCAACCGTAGGGGAGGCATACCGGCGGGTCCGCCAGTGACGGAAGTTTACATACTCGAAGCATTGACTTCATCCATCAAATGGATTTAGCTAGCGCCCACCAAATCCGGCCATGACGGCCAGACAGCGCAGGGCGGCGCCGAGCGTGGGGCGCCGTCGGTCTGGCCTCTCATCCGGTCAAACTCCCGGTTTTCCCTCAGGTTTCGCGTTCCGGAGGAACCACTGTGCGCTCGTCGAGAATCGTCACCGCCGCGGCCCTCACCGCCGCCACCGCCCTGGCCGTCACCGGCTGCGGTTCGGGCTCCTCAGGCAGCTCGTCCAAGTCGATCAAAGTCGTCTACTGGCAGAACCTGGACAGCACGAACAAGCTCCAGGCCACCTTCCTCGCCTCGATGGTGAAGCAGTTCACCAAGGCCAACCCGGGCACCAAGGTGACCCTGGTGCCGGTGACCGCCTCGGAGAACGACTACTACACCAAGATCCAGCTGATGATGCGCTCCCCCGCGACCGCTCCCGACCTGGTCTACGAGGACACCGCGCTGATCAACTCCGACATCGCGGGCGGCTATCTCAAGCCCCTCGACGCCTACACGGCGAAGTGGAGCGACTGGTCGCAGTACGCCAAGGCCGCCAAGGGGGCGGTGACCGGCGCGTCCGACGGCAAGACCTACGCCGTGCCGGACGACACCGACACCCGGGGGATCTGGTACAACAAGCAGCTTCTGGAGAAGGCCGGGGTCTCCGTGCCCTGGCAGCCCAAGACCTGGGCCGACGTGATCGCCACCGCCAGGAAGGTGAAGGCGAAGCTGCCCGGTGTCACCCCGCTGAACCTCTACACGGGCCAGGCGGGTGGCGAGGCGTCCTCCATGCAGGGCTTCGAGATGCTGCTCTACGGCACACCGGCCGGCGACAAGTCGCTCTACGACGCCTCGCAGAAGAAGTGGGTGGTGGGGAGCCAGGGCTTCAAGGACGCGCTGGACTTCGTCCACACCGTGTACAGCCAGGGTCTCGGCCCGTCCAAGGAGCAGGCTCTCGGCGCCAACTTCGGGACCGCCGTGGGCACCGAACTGATCCCCGAGGGCAAGCTGGCGATCGACATCGACGGCTCCTGGATGCCCAACAACTGGAGCTCCGCGGCGGCCAAGCCCTGGACCGAGTGGCAGTCGGTGATGGGCACCGCCGCCATGCCGACGCAGAACGGCCAGGCACCCGGCCGTACCAGCATGTCCGGCGGGTGGGCCTGGTCGATCCCCGCGAAGGCGGGCAACGCGGACCTCGCGTGGAAGTTCCTGTCGACCACACTGCAGACCAAGGCAAACGCCGCCCAGTGGAACGCGACCAACGCGAACATCGCGGTGCGCACGGACGTCGCGTCGGACTCGACGTATCTGAACTCGGTCCCGACCAACAAGTTCTTCACCGAGCTGGTCGCCGACACCCACTACCGGCCCGGCCTTCCCGCCTACAACCAGGTCTCCACCGCGATCCAGAAGGCGATGGAGTCCGTGACCACCGGTCAGGCATCCGTCGACAAGGCCGCATCGACCTTTGATAACGATGTCAAGGCGGCTGTGGGCGGCGACAAGACCGTCGAGGGCGGCTCGTGACCGCCCTCGCCCCGGGGGGCGGCGGGGGGGGGGGGCGCGGGGCCGCGGCCCGGCCGCCGCGGCGCCCCCCCCCCCCCCCCCCCCGCCGCGCCGCGGCACCGC
>NZ_JBHYWD010000022.1:68351-144592 GCF_042751305.1 Streptomyces hokutonensis | reverse complement strand
CCGCCGGTCCCGCGAGGCGCCCGCCCCCGCCGTCCGCACCCTGCTGCGCGGACTGCCGACACTGCCGGCCGTGGTGCTGCTCGCCGTCTTCCTGGCCGGGCCGATCGCGTACTGCTTGTACTACGCGTTCACCGACATGCAGCTCACCGGCGCCTCCGGCGCCCGCTTCATCGGCCTGGACAACTTCACCCGGGCCTTCCAGGACAGCGACTTCCTCAACGCGGTCAAGCTCACCCTGGTCTTCGTGGTCGGCTCCGCAGTCATCGGCCAGAACACGCTCGGGCTGGCGCTGGCCATCCTGATGCAGAAGGCCACCAAGCCGGTACGAGCACTCATCAGTGGCGTCGTCATCGCCGCCTGGGTGCTGCCCGAGGTGGTCGCCGGCTATCTGATGTACGCCTTCTTCTACGACCAGGGCTCGCTCAACTCGCTGCTGGACGCGATCGGTCTGCCTCAGCAGAACTGGCTGTACACGATGCCGGTCCTGGCGGTGTGCCTGGCCAACGTCTGGCGCGGGACCGCCTTCTCGATGATGGTCTTCACCGCCGCCATCAACGACGTCCCCCAGGAGTTGACGGAGGCCGCCGAGATGGACGGCGCGAACCCCTGGCAGCGGCTGTGGCGGGTCGTCCTGCCGGTCATCAGGCCGTCGATCCTGACCAACCTGATGCTCATCACGCTCCAGACCCTCTCCGTCTTCGGTCTGATCTACACCATGACCCGCGGCGGACCCGGCAACAAGAGCGAGACACTGCCGATCTTCATGTACCAGCAGGCCTTCCAGAACAGCCTGATCGGCTACGGCACAGCCATCGCCCTGGTGCTGCTCGTGGTGGGCGCGCTCTTCTCCGTCGTGTACATCCGGCTCCTGAAACTGGAGGACGACTGATGGCCGCCGTCGCCACGCCCCCCGCCACCTCCGCCGGACGGGCCGCCCCGAAGACCGGCACCCCGCGCCCGAGACGCCGTTTCCGGCCGAGCCGGGTCGTGATCAACGCCGTACTGCTGGCGGTTTCGGCGCTGTACGTGCTGCCGCTGGTGTGGATGCTGCTGGCCTCGGTGAGCGACACCAACTCCTTCCGGCTGACGATGCCCTCGTCGCTGACGCTCGACAACTTCGACGCGGTCCTCAACGTCGATACCACCTACCGGCCGATGCTCAACAGCCTGCTGCTGTGCGGCTTCGGGACCGCGGTGACCGTCGTGGTGTCCGTGCTCGCCGCCTACCCGCTCTCGCGCTACCGCTCCCGGGTACGACGGCCGTTCCTCTACACGATCCTGTTCTCCACCGGCCTGCCCATCACCGCCGTGATGATCCCGGTGTACAGCATGTTCGTGCAGGTCAACCTGATCGACTCGATGCCCGCCACGACCCTGTTCCTGGCCGCCTCGGCCCTTCCGTTCGGCATCTGGCTGATGAAGAACTTCATGGACGGCGTACCCGTCGTCCTGGAGGAGGCCGCCCGCATCGACGGCGCGAACACCATGCAAGTGCTGTGGCGGGTGGTACTGCCGCTGATGCGACCCGGCGTCGTCGTGGTCACCATCTTCACGTTCATCGGCATGTGGGGGAACTTCTTCGTCCCCTTCATCCTGCTGCTGTCGCCGGAGAAACTCCCGGCCTCCGTCAGCGTGTTCACCTTCCTCAGCGCCCACGACCAGACCCAGTACGGGCAGTTGTCGGCGTTCTCCCTCATCTACTCGATGCCCGTGGTCCTGCTCTATCTGCTGCTCTCCCGCAAACTCGGCGGCGGCTTCGCCCTCGGCGGCGCACTCAAGGGCTGACTCCCCCCACCCATGGACAGAAAGACACCCATGCACAGCGACCGTGACGTCATCGAAAAGCGGCTGGACCGCGTTCTGAACGAGCGGATCCGGCCCGCCGTCCATGCCCGGTCCGTCCGTCTCGACGTGCAGATCTGGAACGTACCCGGCGAACCGGTACCAGTACGCGAGGGCCTGGCCGCCCCCTACCGTCAGGCCCAGGTGGGCGACCGCTGGGGACCGGCCTGGTCGACGAGCTGGTTCAAAGTCAGCGGGACGATCCCCGCGGCATGGGCCGGCGAGACGGTCGAGGCCGTACTGGACCTCGGCTTCGCCACCCACTCCCCCGGCTTCTCCGCGGAGGGGCTGGTCTACCGCGCCGACGGCACCGCGGTGAAGGCGCTCAACCCGCGCAACACCTGGGTACCCGTCGCCGAACGCGCGGAGGGCGGCGAGGAGTTCACGGCCTTCGTCGAGGCCGCGGCCAATCCGGTCGTCATGCACACCGCGCCCGGTGAGCTGACCTTCGGCCCCACCCCGGTGGGCGGACGCGCACCCTGGCTCGGCGACGGCGACGACACAACGGGCGAACCCCTGTACCGGCTGCGACGTCTGGACCTCGCCGTCCTCGACCGCACCGTCCACGAACTCGTCCAGGACCTCGACGTCCTGGGCCAGTTGATGCACGAATTGTCCCCCGACTCCCCGCGCCGCTGGCAGATTCTCCAGGCAATCGGCCGGGCCCTGGACGCGATCGACCTCCAGGACGTCAGAGGCAGCGCGGAAGCGGCACGGGCCCTCCTCGCCCCCGCCCTGGCGGCACCCGCACATGCCGGCGCGCACCGCATCTCGGCTGTCGGGCACGCGCACATCGACACCGCCTGGCTGTGGCCGCTGCGCGAGACGGTCCGCAAGGTCGCCCGGACGGTCTCCAACGTCACGCAACTCATGGACGACCACCCGGAGTTCAAGTTCGTGATGTCCCAGGCGCAACAGCTGGCCTGGCTGAAGGAACAACGGCCCGAGGTCTACGCACGGGCCCAGGAGAAGGCGAAGACCGGACAGTTCCTGCCGACCGGCAGCCTGTGGGTCGAGCCCGACACCAACATCAGCGGCGGCGAGGCGCTGGTACGCCAGTTCGTCCACGGCAAACGGTTCTACCTGGAGGAGTTCGGAGTCGAGACCGAGGAGATGTGGCTGCCCGACACCTTCGGCTACAACGCGGCACTCCCGCAGCTGATGAAGCTGGCCGGGGTGCGCTGGTTCCTGACCCAGAAGATCTCCTGGAACACCACCAACAAGTTCCCCCACCACACGTTCTGGTGGGAGGGCATCGACGGCACCCGCATCTTCAGCCACTTCCCGCCCGTCGACAGCTACAACGGCGAGCTGTCCGGCGCCGAAGTCGCCCACACGGTACGGAACTTCCAGGACAAGGGCCCCGCCAACCACTCCCTGATCCCGTTCGGCTACGGCGACGGAGGCGGCGGTCCCACCCGGGAGATGCTCTCCCGCGCCGCACGGCTGAGAGATCTGGAGGGCTCGGCCCGGATCGAGATCGAGCGGCCGACCGACTTCTTCGAGCGCGCCCATGCCGAGTACCAGGAGAACGGTGGCGCCCCCGTCTGGTCCGGCGAGCTGTACCTGGAGTTCCACCGCGGCACCCTCACCAGCCAGCTCGCCACCAAGCAGGGCAACCGGCGCAGCGAACACCTCCTGCGCGAGGCCGAGTTGTGGGCCGCGACAGCGGCCGTGGTCCACGGGCAGCCCTACCCGTACGAGGCACTGGACCGGCTGTGGAAGACGGTGCTGCTGCACCAGTTCCACGACATCCTGCCCGGGACGTCGATCGCCTGGGTGCACCGCGAGGCGGAGGAGACCTACGCGGCTGTCGCCCGTGAGCTGGAGAAACTGATCGGCGTTGCGCAGCGGGCACTGGCCGGTCCGGGGGACGGGTCCGTGGTCTTCAACGCGGCACCCCACACCCGCGGCGGCGTCGCCGCGTTCGGTGCCGCTCCACGTTCCCTGTCGCCGGAGGCTCCGGTGGCCCCGGCGACGGACGGGGACGGATTCGTCCTCGACAACGGCGTCGTGCGGGTCGTGGTGGACAGCCGGGGGCTCATCACTTCGGCGTACGACCACGCGGCGGGCCGGGAGGCCCTGGCGCCCGGTGCGGTCGGCAACCTGCTCCAACTGCACCAGGACTTCCCCAACCAGTGGGACGCCTGGGACATCGACGTGTTCTACCGCAACACCGTCCGCGACCTCACTCAGGCGCAGTCGGTGACATCGACCGGCGACGGCATCCGGGTGGTCCGGGTCTTCGGGGACTCACGGATCGAACAACACCTCTCGCTGCCGGCCGGTTCCCGGCGTCTGGTGATCGACACGGTGGTGGACTGGCACGAGCGGGAGAAGCTGCTCAAGGCCACCTTCCCGCTGGACGTACGGGCCGCGCACTCGACCGCCGAGATCCCCTTCGGCCACGTCGAGCGGCCCACCCACACCAACACCAGTTGGGACGCCGCCAAGTTCGAGGTCTGCGCCCACCGGTTCCTCCACGTCGGCGAACCCGACTGGGGCGCCGCCCTCCTCAACGACTCCACCTACGGGCACGACGTCACCCGTGACATCCGTCCCGACGGAGGTACGACCACCACGGTCCGCCTCTCCCTTCTCAGGGCTGCCCGCTTCCCCGACCCCGACCAGGACCAGGGAACGCACCGGCTCGGCTACGCGCTCCTGATCGGCGCGGACGTCTCCGACGCGACCCGTGAGGGCTACCACTTCAACCTCCCGGAACGCGCGGTGCCGGGCAGTTCGACAGTCGCCCCCCTGGTGGCGGTCGACCACGAGGGCGTGATCGTCGAGGCGGTGAAGCTCGCCGACGACCGCGCGGGCGACATCGTCGTACGCCTCTACGAGTCACGTGGCACCCGCGCCCGCGCCACTCTCGCCACCGCGTTCCCACTGGCCTCGGTGACCGCGACGGACCTTCTCGAACGCCCGCTCGCCGATCCGACGAGCCACCGACATGCCGGTGGCGGCGTGGAAGTGACGCTGCGTCCGTTCCAGATCCTGACGCTGCGGTTGCGGCCCACCCCGGGCGACTGACGCCGCGAGGAGGGGTGTGGGTCCCGGTGCGGGCCCCCAACCGCTCCGGCATGTCGGGCGAGGCGGCAACCCCGCCCCGTCCCGAGGAAGGACGAGGCCCGGAACGGCCGGTCCCGGGACCGGCCGTTGTCCACCCCGGCGCAAGGTGTCGGGCTTCCCCCACGCTCACGGTGCATGCCGGCACCAGGACCTCACTCGTTGCGTTCGCCCCGCGCCGACCGGCAGACGGCCTTCCTGTCGCGAGCGCTCTGAGGCCGACGGCGGGATCTTCGACGAGACCATGGCCGGACGACGGCTGAGATACCGCCCCGCGGGGTCTTCACCACCAGCCGACCCTTTCGTCCCCGACCACGTGGTCGGGCGTCTCGCGCCCGCGTTCGATCGCAGTACACCTGCGGCTCGCCGTCATAGGAGTACGGCTCGGCATGGCGGCCCCCGTCGGTGACCGACTCCAGCCGGCGGATGGCCTGTTCGCCGGTGAAGTGGTGGGCCAGGACGTCGCGGAGGAAACCGCGCAGAGTGCCGTCCGGGTTCTGTCGCCGGCTGCGGGTGATCAGCCGCACCAGCGGTACGCCTCGAGCGGCCTCGGCGAAGATGCTCTTGGACTTCTGCGCGTCGGCGCCGGCGAACTCGGTGTCGGTCAGCAGCAGGTCATCGCTGTGCGCGGCGGTGAAGCCGAGCATGTCGAGGGCGTCAAGGAGGGGCAGGATGTCGTCGATCTCCAGGCCGAGGTCTTCGGCGCGGCCGGCCAGGTCCGCTCGCACCTCGTGGTGGACGACCGTCTCCGCCCGCCCTGACAGCCCGTCCACGCTGGTGGCGGTGGGCAGCGGGGTGTTGGCCGGGGTGCGCTTCTCCAGCTCGACCGGTCCTGTCCGGCCGTGGGTGTGGCCCGCATTCTGGCGTCCGGTCACGGTGCGGTGGGCGCGGTCGATCAGGTCCGCGGAGGCGGCCGCATCACGGTCGCGGGGACGGTGCAGGCCGACCTCTCGGATCGTGCCGCAGGGCCGGGCACCGAGGACCACGATCCGGTCGGCCAGCAGCGCGGCCTCCTCCACGCTGTGGGTGACCAGCGCGATCGTCCTGGTCGGGAGCCGGCCCGACTCCCACAGTCCGGTCAGCTCGCCACGCAGGTTCTCGGCCGTGAGCACGTCCAGCGCGGAGAACGGCTCGTCCGACTCCACGACGAGCGCGGGCCGAGCGGACCGCGTCCGCCCGCTCGGCGGCCGGAACTCCCTTGGCCTCCATGCCCGGTTCGACGTTCTGCTGCACGGTCGGCCACGGCAGCAGGGGCGAAGGTCTGGATCACCATGGCCGTGCCCGGGTCGGCGCCGGTGAGCGGGATGTCGTGGGTGACGGCCGTCCGCTGCCCGTCGAAGCGGGTCATGGCGACGAAGTACGCCGTCCAGACGACGCGGCCCAGGAACAGTGCTCCCGGAGCCGGCCGCCCCGGCCGCAGGCCCGCGATCGTGATGCAGCGTCGGCACCGCACGAAGCAGCTCCAGAACCGACGCCGGACAGGCCATCACATACGCCGCGACCGTGTCGCCAGTGCCCGGGAGAACAAGCCCATGCCTCCGGCACCGCACGAAATCTGTGCGGCCGTTGTCGGTTTCGCGCGGCAGACGACCGAAAGTCGCGGCACCGACAGCCCACGTTCTGGACGTCTTGCAGGCCGACTCGGCCCGGCCCATATGATGCGCTGCCGCCTGCGGACAGTGGCGGCGAGCGGAGGCGACGATGTTTCATGACGAGCCGATATTCCGTCAGCTCAAAGCCGAGCGGGGTGATGTGCCCGCCCAGGTACGGGCCACAGCGGAGGAAACACTGCGGCAACTGAGGCACGTGATGGACTGGAGCACCCCGATCTCCAACTGGCCGGATCGCACCCGTCGCACAGCCGACACTCCCGTGATCTCGGGCGGACCCACAGGGATTTCGGAACACGGCCCGCTCTAGAACGGGCCTCTGACAAAGCGGTTGCCGGCCTGCCGCACAGGGGCGCTTCCCCGGACCACGGGAACCTCCTTGGCGTGTGGCCATCGAAACTGGCGCGAGTTCCCGGACTCTCGTGCCGGTTGTTCCGGCCGGGACCTCGACCACCAGCCCGGGAGCGGCAGCTGCACAGGACCTCCTCCCTGGTCCGTGCGCTTGGGGACGACCGCCGACCTCGAAGCCCACCACGGCCTGGTCGGCGAGCAGGCATTCGACGACTGGGCACGAAGGTGGTGTGGCGGGAACCACTCACCGTCATGCGCCCGGTGCCCGCACCCCGAGGCCTGTCGGCCGTGTCCGCAGCACGACCTCGACGGAGGAGAGCGCGAAGCGGACCGCGCCGGTGAGGACGACGTCGTCACCGAGGGAGGACAGCCGCCAGCGAGGCGAGTCGACCAGGAGGGTGTCCGCGTGTGCCCGCGCGGCGCCGAGCAGGAGGCGGGCGGCCGGGTCCGTGTCGGCGGATCCGAACTGGCCGGTGCCGAGGACGACCACGGCCGGGTCGAGCGCGAGCAGGACCGGGGCGATCCCCTCGGCGAGCCGGCGGCCGTAGGACTCGACGGCGGCCGTCGCCTCCGCCTCACCGGCCGCCGTACCGGCGACGACGGAGGCGGGCAGCGGCTCCAGGCCGGGGGAACCGGGCGCGTCCGAGGGGCCGGGGAAACGGATGAACCCGATCTCGCCGGCCGCTCCGTGATGCCCGCGCAGGAGCCGGCCGCCGGTGATGACGCCGGCGCCGAGGCGTTCGCCGAGGAGGACGAACACCATCTCGCCGGTCAACGCGCCGGCCGGTGACCCGGGCCGCTCCCCCGCTTGCGCCTCGGAGGGTTCGCCACCCTCGGTCCGGGCGTCGGCGCTCCGGGGCCCGTCGGCCGTCCGCCCCACCCCGCGCCACTGCTCACCCAGCGCCGCGAGGTTGGCGTCGTTCTCGACGGCGACGGGGCAACGCAGCAGTTCGTGGAGGATGCCGACGATGTCGGTGCCGGCCCAGGTACTCAGGTTGTCGGCCTGGCGTACGCGAGTGTTGGCCCGGTCGACGAGGCCGGGGGTACCGACCGTCGCCGCCCAGACGCGCGTCGTGTCCACGCCGACGCGGGCCATGGCGGTATGGACCGCCGAGGTGACGACGGCCGCGCGCGCCGCGCCCGAGAGGTCGGCCTGGACCTCCTGCCTCTCCACGACGACCTGTTCGCCGTCGAGGTCGGCGAGGCAGACGGTGACCGAGCGGGGGCGGACGTCGGCTCCGACGACGAAGCCCGCGTCCGGGCGGAAGCGGAAGCGGCGTGCCGGACGTCCCGGAGAGCGCCGACCGCGGGCGGACAGCGCGGGAACCACCTCGATCAGGCCGCAGTCGACGAGTTCCTCCGCGATGACCTCCACCGTGGGTCGCGACAGGTTCGTCGCCTTGACGAGTTCGGAGAGCCGCGGGTGCGGGTCCGCCGAGCGCACGACGGCAAGGACGGCCGCCGCGTTCGTCGCGCGCAGGTCCGCCACGCCGACGACCGCCGGCGCGCCGGGCGCCACCAGCTCCGCGGCACCGCTCAGCGGCCACACGGAAGCCGGTTGCGGGCCTGGCTCCGGAACTGCCACCACTACTGCCTCCACAAGAAAGTCTTGACGCCCATCGGCGCCATGCCGATTATATAACGCAACTGCGTTATTAAAAGATCTCCCGCAGTAGCCCGCCGCTGCTCCCGTGTCCCCCACGGCATCGCCCCGGACCGGCCCCCACCCGACACCCGGCCTCCCTCTCCGTCGCCCCAGGAGAAATCGCCATGAGTCACAGCCACTTCCACCTCGCGCCCCGTCTGCCCAGACGCGTCATCCTCGCCGCCGCCGGGTCCTCGCTGCTCGCCGCCTGCGGCAGTTCCCTGACCCCCGGTGCCAAGGGCGCCGCCACCGACAGCGCCTCCGGGCCCGTCACCACCGCCGTACCGACCGGCACGCAGATCACCCTGGTGGTCGCCGACGCGGACGACACCACCATGACCCCGGACCTGCTCGCCGCCTTCCACGCCAAGTACCCCAACGTCACCTTCAAGCGCCAGTACACCGGCTGGGACGACTACCTCAAGAGCATCGACACCACGATGTCCGCGGACAGCGCCCCGGACATCGCCCAGTACGTGTCCGGCATGAACAACCTGGTCAAGGGCCGCCTGCTGCTCGATGTCGGCGCGTACGCCAAGGCGTACGGCTGGCCGGGGAAGTTCCCCGGCCTCGACCAGATCACCTTCAGCTCCGACGGCCGGACCACCGGCACCGGCGCGCTGTACGGCGTGCCCGGCGGTCTGTCGTTCGAGGGCGTCTACTACAACAAGGCCAAGGTGAAGCGACTCGGGATCACCGTCCCGCCGACCAGCGTCGACGAACTGGAGGCGATGTTCGCCAAGGCCAAGGCGGCGGGCGAGACCGCGCTCGTCGCGGGCAATCTCGACGGAGGCCTCAACCACCCCTTCAACGTCCTGCTGTCCCTCTACATGAAGCCCGCCGACCGCCAGGCGTGGGCCTTCGGCCACCAGGGCGCCAAGATCACCGGCGCGGAGGCGGTCACCGCCGCTGCCACCCTCAAACGCTGGGTGGACAAGGGCTATGTGACGCCGAAGGTCAACGGCGTCAGCGACAACGACGCGACCGCCGCCTTCGCCAAGGGCACCGGTGTCTTCCGCATCAGCGGCAACTGGGCCGCGGCCGCCGTCGCCAAGGGCCTCGGAGCCGACGCGGGCCTGTTCAGCGCACCCCCCGCCGACAAGGGCGGCACCCTGCACACCACGGGCGCGGGCGTCTACTACTGCGTCTCCAGCAGGACGAAGAACGCCGCCGCAGCCGCCGCCTTCCTCGACTTCTGCGCGAGCGAGGAGGCGGCACCCCTCATCGCCAAGTCCGGTTTCATGGCACCCGACGCCTCCGCCATGCCCCAGCGGAGCGGGCTGCTCGGCGACGTGAGCGACGGCTGGCAGGCCATCGTCAAGGACTCCGGACTGGAGCCGTTCGTCCAGAACGCCTCCACCCCCACGATGCCGGACACCGTCACCACCCAACTGCAGCTCCTGGCCGGAGGCAAGGTCACCGCCGAGAAGTTCCTCGCCAACCTGCAGGCCGACTTCGACAAGTACCACGCGTGATGGCTCTCACCACACGCCGTCCCACTGCTCCGGCGGCCGACCGCGCCCGTGCCCCCGCCGGGCGGCGGTCCGGCGCCGGCCGCCGCCGCCGCGCCGTGGCGCTGCTGTACGTGTTGCCCGCCCTGCTGCCGTACACGCTGTTCGCGGTGCTGCCCGCGCTCCACACCGCGTATCTGTCGCTGTTCGACTGGGACGGGGTGACCCTGCCGTCCTTCACCGGAATCGCCAACTACCGTACGGTCTTCGCCGATCCGCAGCTGCGTGCGGCGGCCTGGCACGCGGGCGCGCTGATCATCTTCTTCTCCGTGCTGCCCATCTGCGTCGGCCTGGTCTCCGCGGCCGTCGTGTCCCGCCTGTCCGGCCGCCGCGGCATCACGGCCGTCCGTACGCTGCTGTTCCTGCCGCAGGTCGTCCCCCTGGTCGCGGTCGCCATCATCTGGCGCTGGGTCTACGCCGAGGACGGCACCCTCAACCAGGCGCTGCGTGCCGTCGGCCTCGGCCGGCTCGCCGACTCCTGGCTCGGCAGCTTCACCTGGGCGCTGCCGGCCGTCGGACTGATCGGCACCTGGGTGGTGGCCGGGCTGTGCATGGTGCTCTTCCTGTCCGGCACGCAACGCATCGACCAGGAGATCTACGAGGCCGCGCGGATGGACGGCGCGGGCCCGGTACGCGAGTTCTGGTCGGTCACTGTTCCACTGCTGCGCCCGGAGATCGCGGTCGCGCTGTCCATCACCGTGATCGCCGCGCTCTCCAGCTTCGACCTGATCTACATCACCACCGGCGGCGGCCCCGGAAACAGCACCGTGGTGCCCGGCATCCTCATCTACCGGCTCGCCTTCGGAGGCGGCCAGGTCGGGCTGGCGAGCGCGCTGGCCGTGGTACTGACGGCGGTCATCTCGGTCGCCGTCCTGGTCATCAACCGCCTTGCCCGGGAGGCCCCGTGACGACAGCCGACGCGGTCAAACCGAGGGCTCTCGCCGCGCCCGCCGTGCTGGTGGTGTTCTGCGCCGCCGTCCTCGTACCGTTCCTGTCGCTCCTGCTGGCCTCGGTGCAGCCGGCCGGAACACCACTGACCGGGCTGTCCCTGCCGACCCACGGCATCCACCTGGAGAACTTCGCGCACGCGTGGTCGCGGGCCGGGTTCGGGCCGCTGCTGCGCTCCAGCACCGTGATCGCGCTCGCAGTCGTCCCGGCCGCGGTGCTCTGCGCCACGCTCGCCGGGTACGCGCTGGCCACCATGGACGTCCCCGGCGGCGGGAAGCTGTACGCGTACCTGCTGCTGGGGCTGGCGATCCCGACCGAGGTCACCGTCATCCCGCTCTACTACGACCTGCGGGCACTGGGGCTGACCAACACCGTGCCGGGGCTGGCACTCGCGGAGATCGCCGCCTTCATGCCGTTCGGCGTGTTCTGGATGCGCGCGCACTTCGCGACCATGCCGCGCAGCCTGATCGAGGCCGCCCGGCTGGACGGGGCCTCGTCGTGGACGACGCTGTGGCGGGTACTGCTGCCGAGCTCCCGGCCGGCCGTGACCACACTCGGCGTCCTGTACTTCGTGTGGAGCTGGAACCAGTTCCTGCTGCCCCTGATCCTCATCCAGGATCCGAGCAGCCGCACCGCCCCCGCCGGACTCGGCTTCTTCACCGGCCAGTACGGCGTCGACGTCCCGCTGCTCGCGGCGGCCACGCTGATCGTGATCACCCCGGTGGTCGCCGTGTACCTGTTCTTCCAGCGGCACTTCATCAACGGCGTGCTCAGCGGCGCGCTCAAGGGCTAGGAGGCCCAGAGCAGATGGCACAACTCGACGTGGCGCTGATCGGCGCGGGCGGCATCGCCCGGACCCATCTGCCCGCCTGGACGGCGCTCGGCGCCCGTGTCCGCATCTACTCCCCCGACGACCGGGCCCCCGGCCTCGCCGACGCGTTCGGAGCCACCGCCGTACAGTCGCCGGAGGAGGCGATGGCCGGGGCGGACGTGGTGGACGTGTGCACCCCGACCGACACCCACCGTGAGATCGCCCTGGCCGCCGTCGCGGCCGGAGCGAACGTGCTGTGCGAGAAGCCGCTGGCGCTGACCGCCGCCGACGCGGGGCTGATCGCCGACGCCGCCGAAACGGCCGGCCTGCGCCTCTACCCGGGGCACGTGGTGCGTTTCTTCCCGGCCTACGCCCGACTGCGCGAACTCGTCTCCGGCGGCGCGCTGGGCAGGGTCGCGGTGGCCCGCTTCACCCGCACCGGCCGCTACCCCACCTGGAGCCCGTGGTTCGCCGACCCCTCGCGCTCCGGCGGGATCCTGGTCGACCAGATGATCCACGACTTCGACATCGCCCGCTGGTTGTTCGGCGAGGTGGTGCGCGTCCACGCCCAGCAGCGCGGCCACCTCACCGCGCCCGCTCCGGACGGCGCCGTCGCCACCGGAACAGCCGTACTCACCCATGAGACAGGGGTGATCACGCAGGTGGTGGGCGTGTGGGCGCCACCGGACACCCCGTTCCGCACCACCTTCCACGTCACCGGCACCGGCGGCACCGCCCGGCACGACTCACTGGCCGCGCCCGGACTGCGGGTCGTCGGCGGCAGCGGCGCGACGGTCGGGGGCATTCCGTCGGGGGACTTCGGGGAGTCGCCGTACGCCGTCCAGATACGCGAGTTCGCCGCCGCCTTCGCCGGGGACGGCCCCGAGCCCCGGGTGAGCGCCCGGGACGGCGTGGCGGCCGTCCGCATCGCCGAAGCCGCCGCCGAATCGGACCGCACCGGGCGCGCCGTGGCCATCGAGAGGAGCCCCGTATGAGAGTCGCCGTCCTGTCTTTCGCCCACGTCCACGCCGCCACCTACCTCGAACTGCTGCGCGACCGCGACGACGTGGAACTCGTCGCCGCCGATCCTGGAGCACCGCCCGGAGACCCCGACCGCGGTCCGGCCCTGGCCGAGCGGCTCCACGTCCCGTACACCGAGACCTGGGACGACGTCTTCGCACAGCCCGTCGACGCGGCCGTCGTCACCAGCGAGAACGCCCACCACCGGGAGCTCGTCGAACGTGCCGCGCAGGCCGGCGCGCATGTGCTGTGCGAGAAGCCGCTCGCCACCACCGAGGCCGACGCCCGGGCGATCCTCGACACCTGTGCCCGCGCCGGGGTGAGACTGATGACCGCCTACCCGGTCCGCTTCGACTCCGCCTTCGGCGCGCTGCGCGACGCCCTCGGCGACGGCTCCATCGGCCGCCTGGTCAGCGTCCACGGCACCAACAACGGCTGGAACCCGGCCCGTTCCCGCTCTTGGTTCGGCGATCGCGAACTGGCGGGCGGCGGTGCGGTGATGGACCACACCGTGCACATCGCCGATCTGATGGACGTGCTGCTGGACGGCGAGCAGGCGGCGGAGGTCTACGCACAGGCCAACTCCGTCCTGGACGCCGATCTCGGCCTGGACGTGGAGACCGCGGGCCTGGTCACCATCCGCTACCCCGGCGGCGTGGTGGCAGCCGTCGACTGCAGCTGGAGCCATCCCAAGGACCACCCCAACTGGGGCGGCCTCACGCTGACCTGCGTCGGCGAGCGGGCGATCGCCGAGTTCGACGCCTTCCCCCGCCTCCTCGGCGGCTTCGACACCGCGACCGGCCGCGCCCGTTGGGAGCCCGGCGGCGACGACCTGGACGCGGCGATGCTGGACGCCTTCCTCGACGCGGCCAGGACCGGCCGACACCCCTCCCCCGACGGCGAGGCCGGCCTGCGTTCACTGCGGGTGGTGCTGGCCGCCTACGAGTCGCTGCGCACGGGGCAGCCGGTTGCCCTGCCGCCGCCGTACACCGACACCGCAGTGCGGTAGACGCGAGCCTCGAACGACGGGGCCGCTGGCACCACGCTGTCGACGGTCGCCAGGCCGGACCGTCAGCGCGAGCAGTTCGCCCGGCACTTCGCCTTCGGTCAAGGAGCCGGGTTCCAGCTGCCGCCACCCCCACCGGCTCGGCCGCATCGGCCAGCATCCGCGAGCGGTGCGGCTCTCTTCCGGTGAAGAGCCGGAAGGCATGATGCGTAGCAGCTCGGTCTCAAACGGCTGATACACCACATCGACGATCCACAGGTCAGGGTGCAGCAGGTCGGCCGGCAGCGGAGGTCCGGGATGCGTGGACATTCCGGTGGGGGTGGTGTGGACGAGACCGTCGGCCCGGTCCATCAGGCCTGGGAGATCGTCTGAAGCGGAGGCGCTCGCCCGACCGTCGCCGAACCGGCGGTTCAGGGAGACAGCGAGTGCCACGGCGCGGTCCGTCAGCGGGTCGACGACGCGAAGTGCCTGGTGCCACGGGTGAGCTAGGCGTGTGCGACGGCCGCCCCCGCTCCCCGGCGCCGAGTTGTACGACGTGCTCCCGCTGGACGTCCGCCACTTCCCGGTCGGAGAAGGCGGCGAAGCCGGTGACATCGGTGTTGTGTCCTACGGACCGGACGCTCCTGCTCTCACCTTCGAAGACCACGGTGTTGACCGCGCCGACCGCCCGGCCTGCGGGGTGAGTTCGTCAGGACACTCGATGACGGGTTGCTTGCAGGGGTGGGTGATGTGGAGGCCGCGGTAACCCATGTCCCCGGCCGCGCCCACTAGTTCACCGACCTTGCCGGCTCGGCGCCGATGCGGTGGAGATCGATCAGGCGGTGGAGGTAGCGCAGGCCGTGCCGGTCCGCCTCCCGTTCGTGGAGCACGGGGCTGAACGAGGTGCCCATGCCGGAGCCGATCAGGCCGATGAGATACGAGTCCTGGGTCATCGCCGCGCGCACCGTTCACAAGCCCAGGTAGATCTGGCGGACCCGGGTATCCCGGCTGAGTTCGTCCGGCGTTCCTGCTCATGGCGACGCTCCCGTTCTCCATGACGAGGCAGTGACTGGTCTCGCCGAAGATCGGTTTGGCGTTCTGCTCGACCCGAAGCAGGCTCAGTCCTTCCTCCCACAGCCGTCGCAGGGTGTCGAGGATGAAGCCGACGAGTTTGGGTGACGGGCCCATCGGCGGTTCGTCGAGGAGGAGAAGGCGCGGCCTGGCCACCCGCCAAGATCCGGACCAGGAGCGGGCCAACTCCACCTCCCGTCATGCAATTTCACGCATTTCCGCAGCTCAGGAGCAGTCGGACTCGTATACCACCAGCAGACCAAGAACCTTCTTGTTTCATACAGTCCGAAGAAACTTGGTTCTTCTAGAGCCTGAAGTCGGTTGCCTGGAGGCATGGTTGCGCTCCAGGCAACCCGACAGGACAGTTACCCAATGAAATAGTTGGATTCTTCTCGTTACTCGATGGCGTCCCGTGGAGTTCCACCCGGACCAGTCGCGGACCAATTGGCGCCGGAGAACATCACCCCGCGAGCCGCCGGCTCATGAGCGCAGCGACCCGGCGAATGTCCATAGGCAGCACTCGAACCACCGACACCACGGGGAGAGGTCTTCAGCCTCTTGGCGGCCCTGAAGAACGAATCCGTATCGTCGGCGAAGGCTCCTCGCGGCGGCAGGAACGGGCCTGGCTGATTGTGCGGGACGCCGGGCTCGAACCACTGGAGCCCTGTCCAGGAAGTGACAAGCCCTGGCACTGCCGCCGTGAAGCGTGTGGGAGAGAAGTGACACCGCGGCTGGGCAACATTGCTGCGGGCAGACAGGGCGGCTGCCGCTACTGCTCAGGCACGGCGCCGATTCCTCCAGAGGAGGCCGTGGCGTTGATGCGCACGGCAGGCCTGGAACCGCTGGAGCCGTATCCCGGGGCGACACCCCCTTGACCCCGGGGCAGCTCTCTCCTGCGGGGCGCTGCCAACTCCGGTCGGGAATACGGTCCTTGAGCAGCTGCTCGAAGGTGAAGCGCGTCATTTCTCGGCCGGAGTGGGGGCTCGGGGAAGGCGTAGCTGGAAGCACGCTCCGAGCGTGCGTGGGGTGAGGGTGAGGGTGCCTCGGTGGCGGTGGGCGAGGTCGCGGGCGATGGCGAGGCCCAGGCCGGTGCCGCCGTGGTCGCGGGAGCGGGCGTCGTCGAGCCGGACGAAGCGTTCGAAGATGCGCTCGGCGTCCTCGGTGGGTACGCCCGGTCCGTCGTCGTGCACTGTGAGGACGATCCAGTCGTCCTCGTTTCGGATGGTGATCTGGATGCGGTGTACGGCGTGGCGGGCGGCGTTGTCGACGAGGTTGCGCAGCAGTCGTTCGTATTCGTCGGGGTTTCCGTGTACGGGTGCGGGAGCGGTGCTGTCGCAGGTGAGGGTCAACGGTCTTTCGGTGAGGGGGTATTGCTCGGTCAGCTGAGAGGCGAGGGCTGTCAGGTCGACGGCTTCGGGACGGGTCGTGGGGGTGCGGGTGTCGAGGCGGGCGAGGAGCAGCAGGTCTTCGGCGAGGGCCTGGAGGCGGCGGGTCTGTCGCGCGGCGGTGGTGGCCGCGGCGGGCCAGTCGGTGCGCTCTGGGTAGGCGAGCGCGACTTCCAGGCTGGCCAGCAGTGTGGTGAGGGGGCTGCGTAGTTCGTGGGCGGCGTCCGCGACGAAGCGGCGTTGTTGGGCGGCGGCGTTGTCGAGGCGTTGGAGGGTGGTGTTGATGGTGGTGGCCAGGGCGGTGATCTCGTGTCCCGTGGCGGGGACGGTGACGCGTTCGCGGGGATGGCTCGCGGTCACCGAGGCGGTGAGGACGCGGATGGCTTCGACCGGCCGCAGCGCGATGCGGACGGCGAAGTAGGTGACGGCGGCGATCAGTACGAGGCTGACGAGCCCGGCGCGCAGCAGCAGGAGGTCGGTGGTCTTGGCCATTGCCTCGGCCGTGTGCGGGAGCACCACCACATAGACCCGCAGGTCGGCGTCGGCGGCGACGCCCAGAGCGGCGACTTTGCCACTGCTGAGTTGATCGGCGCTGATGTCGGCGAACATGACGGTGTAGGTCCTGCCGGCCATATCGGATCTGTCTCCGGTGCGGTTGTCGCGCACCGGTATACGGAGGGGAACGGTCGTCAGGAGTCCGGGCTCCCTGGCCTCCGGCGGGGCGGGCAGCACATGGCGGGTGCCGGGATCGAGGGCTTCCATGCCTCCGCCGTAGGCGACAGCGGCGCGTCGGCCGGTCGCGACGACCTCGTACGGCAGCGCGTTTCTGTGAACGGGAACCACGCCCCCGTTCAGCTGATCCACGAGAGCCCAGAGCTGTTCCTCGGCCTGTCCTTCGGTGGTCTGCGTGCCCTGGCGGTAGACGTCACTGTGCATCCACCAGCCGATGCCGACCAGGACGACGGCGGCGGTCGAGGCGGCGGCCAGGGCCGCGCGGGCTCGTACCGAACGCGGCCACCAGCGGCGTCGCGGCTCAGTCGCGTTCACGGTCGTCCACCAGCCGGTAGCCGGTACCCCGTACGGTCTGCAGGGACTGCCGGCCGAACGCGGCGTCCACCTTCTTCCGCAGTGCGCTGACGCGCGCCTCCACCAGGTTGGGATCCAGCGCCTCGTCGGGCCACGCGTGATAGAGCAGATCCGATTTGGAGACCGCCTGGCCCGCCCGGCGGGCCAGCAGCTCCAGCACGGCGAACTCCCGGGGGGTGAGTTCGACCCGGGCCCCGGCCCGGCGGCAGACCCGGCCGGCGACGTCCAACGAGAGGTCGCCCACGGCGAGGACGGGCGGGGCGACCGCGGCGGCTCGTCTGACCAGGGCCCGCAGTCGTGCGACGAGCACCAGGTAGGAGAAGGGTTTGGCCAGGTAGTCGTCGGCCCCGGTGTCCAGGGCCTCCGCCTGGTCCCAGTCCCCGTCCTTGGCGGTGAGTACCAGGATGGGCGTCGCGTTGCCCTCCCGGCGCAACTGGGCGCAGACCTTGTAGCCGTTGAGTCCGGGCAGCATCAAGTCCAGGACGACAAGGGCGTATTCGCCGGTCCTGGCCATCCACAGACCCTGGCGGCCGTCATGGGCGAGGTCGACGCTGTAGCCCTCGGCGGTCAGACCGGTGTGCAGGGTGTGAGCAAGGTCCACCTCGTCTTCGACCACCAGGATGCGCATGCGGTGCAGCCTCGCACAGCGCCGGACCGACTTCCTGATCAGCCGGTCAGGTTGGGTCAGCATCCGGTCAACGAGGTCCCGGCACGCTGGCGAAGCTTCTTCGCCGCTGCTGAAAGGCCCTGTCGCCGATGTCCGTTGATGAACGTGCCCCCGCCGTGGCCAGGACGGTTGCCCCTCCCGTACCCGCCCGTCGGCAGTCCCCCGGCCCGGCCAAATCCGTTGTCGTCGTCGCACCCTTGGCGCTGAGCATCGCTCTGGGACTCTGGGACATCCGCAGGAAGAACACCATGTGGGGGGACGAGGCCGTCACCTGGCAGCTCGCGCACCGCGATCTTTCGCAGATATGGCTCACCGCCCAGCACGTCGATCTGGTCCATGCCCTCTACTACGCCGTGATGCATGAGATCTTCGGCCTCTTCGGCGGAGGGCTGCTGACGTTACGGCTGCCGTCCGTGCTGGCCATGGCCATGGCGGCGAGCGGAGTCGGGCTTCTGGGGCTACGCCTGGCGGGACCCCGCGCCGGACTGCTGGCCGGGCTGGTCTTCGCGCTCCTTCCCCAGGTACAGAAGTACGCGCAGGAAGGCCGCTCGTATGCCATGGTCTGTGCCCTGGTCACCTGGGCCACCTATGCGTTCGTGGCCGGCGTCCCGCATCGCGCCCGGTGGCGGTGGGCGGTCTACGGCTCCACCATGCTGCTGGCCTGCCTGCTCCACGAGTTCGCGGCCCTCGCCCTGGTCGCACACGGGGTCACACTGGTCGTCTCCCGTGCTCCACGACCGGTACTGAGGGCGTGGAGTGCGACCGCCTCGTGCGTCGTTGCCGGACTGTTGCCGCTGGCGATCCGCAGCGCGGGGCAGTCGGGACAGCTGTCCTGGATCGACGGACCGGTGCGGCTTCCCGGATTCCTGGCCATGGCGGTCGTGGGCGTGGTGTGTGCCCTGGCACCCCTGGGGACCAGAGGGCCCGTGCGGCTCTCCGCGCTGGCTGTACCGCTGGTTGTGCTCCCGGGCCTTCTGCTGCTGATCGCCTCACTGGTCAAGCCCGTTTTCGTCGACCGGTATGTGCTCTACAGCAGTACCGGAATCGCCTTGCTGCTGGGTGCCTGGATGGACTCCTTCCACCGGCGCAAGCGGTCTTCCCGCTACGTGTGGATCGCGGCGGTTGCCGCACTGGCCGCGCTCGTCCCGACGAGCGTTTCGCTGAGGACGCCCCAGAGCCGGAGCAATGACGTCACCGCCATCGGCGCCGCCGTACGCAAGGACGGCCGTCCCGGCGACGGGCTGCTCTATCTCTCCGACCAGTACCGGGCCTGGACCGCGGCCGACACCGCAGACACCCGTTTCCTGACAGATCTCGCCCTGGCACAGGACCCCGTTTCGTCAAATACCCTTGCAGGTGTCGAGCTTCCCGCCCAGGAAATAGCGGCACGCATGCTGGAATTCGACCGGATCATCGCGGTCCGCGACCCGGCGGGTGCGCACGCGCCGACCAACCCGCGGGAGGAAGCGAAAACAAACACCCTGCGACGCCACTTCCGCGCGTACGGAACAAGCCACGTCAACGGGGCCCGAGTCACCGTCTACGTCCGAGACCACGACCCGTCTCCCAAGGCGGACCTCGGCCCAACAGCCCGTTAGCGAACGGTGGGGCGATGAGGTGACCGCCGCTGGTGCCGGCCGACACCCGCCTCCTCACGCGGGTGGCAGCGTCGTCCTGACCGACGGATCGCTGACACCCGCCCAGCGCCGCACCGGCCACCCGATGAGACGTCACTGGCCGGCCAGGCACAAACGGCACGGGCTGCCCGTCATCGCCCTGGCCGATGCCAGGGGCGGCTGACGCGGACGTAGAAGATCGGCACCAGCAGCACGGCGGACCACCTGCGCATCAGCAGCGGTGCAGTCGGCCGGGAGGGCCCGACCAACTCGCCCGACGGCAAGCAACTACGGCTCGGCCAGGCAGACGGCTGCACCACGTCCACCGTCAACGCCGACGGCACCCTCGCGAGCCCCACCGCCGTCCCGATCGCGGCCGACGGCGCCAAGCAGGCAATGGTGGGCACGGCCGTCCTCTCCGCCGACGGCTCCACCGTGTACTCCGCGGTCAACGGCCAGAACAAGGTCGTCGCCATCGACGCGGCGACCAGAACCATCAAGCAGAAATGGGCAGTTGGCACCGCCCCGCGCGGAATCGCCCTGGTCGGCGGCACGTTGTACGTCAGCAACGAGGTCGGTCGCCCGGCGAGGCCCGCCAGACCACCGTCAACTCCTACGGCACCGACGTCCCGGCCAACCCCAAGACGGGCGCCGGCACCACCAGCACGGTCAGCGTCACCGACACCGACACCGCCGACAACAGCGTGTCGGTCATCGACACCCGCAAGAGCAATGTCGTCCAGACGATCGCCACCCAGCCGTGGCCCGAGGCGTCCGTGGGCTACGAGCCGAACGCGGTGACGCTCACCGACGACGGCCGGCTGCTCGTCACGCTCCGCCGCACCAACGCGGTCGCCGTGCGGTCGCCGTCTACCGCAGCAATTCCCCACAACAGCCCGCCCGTTACGTCGGCCGGATCGGCGATCCCCCTGGCCCTGGCACTGCAACACGCCTGGCAGTACGGGGTTCCGGCCGCCCGCCGGGGCGTCGTCAGCCCACTGTTGGGAGCGGGCGTACTGGGAGTGATCCTGGTGCTCACCGGGTGGCCGGTGTCCTGACCGCCCCACCGACGTCACGAAGGCCACGCCTCCAAGAAAGGGGAGGTGAGCAACAGCCGTACCCGGTACGTGAAACGGGCCACGGCGCTCAGGCTGGAAGTCGTCCGACCGTCCCTGCCACGGTCAGCAACAGGCGCACGCGTCCTCGCTCGTCGCCCCCACGGCGGAGGGGGGTATCGCGCAACACCCGTCACCCCGCCAGGCATCCCGCCCTTCTTTCACCGCCACTCCCGCGATGACGAGCGCCGCGATCGGGTCGGCCCATGTCCAACCGAGGACGGCGTTGACGACCAGGCCCACGAGCAGGACAGCGGAGAGGTAGGTGCACAGCAGCGTCTGCCTGGAATCGGCCACCGCGGAAGCGGAGCCCAGCTCCTGTCCCGCCCGGCGCTGGGCAGCGGACAGGAACGGCATCACGGCCAGCGAGAGAGCCGCGAGCACGATCCCGGACATCGACCGCTCCGCTTCCCCGGCTCCAGCGAGAGCTCGTACGGCATCCACGGTGACGTAAGCCGCGAGGGCGAAGAATGAGACGGCGATGATCCGTAGCGTTGTCCTCTCCCGGGCCTCGCGTACGGCGTGATCGCGGGCGGAGAACTGCCAGCCGACCGCCGCGGCCGAGGACACCTCGACCACCGAGTCGAGGCCGAAGCCGACCAGCGCGGTCGAGGAGGCGAGAGTGCCCACGGTGATCGCGACGATGGCCTCGACGACGTTGTAGGCGATGGTGGCGGTCACGAGCAGGCGTATCCGGCGCGTCAGTTGGTCGCGGCGGGCGGGCGAGGGGCCGAGGGAGATCTCGGACACGGTCAGCAGCAGCCCTTCTCATCCGCGTCGGGGCAGGTACGGTCCGTCTCCACCGCCACGACGGCCGCGCGCAGGTCGTCCAGGGCGTGCCCGAGGCGCGGGTCGGCCAGCTCGTAACGCGTACGCCGCCCCACCGGCACCGCGACGACGAGACCGCAGTCCCGCAGACACGCCAGATGGTTCGACAGCCGGGTGCGGGAGACGCCGAGCCGGTCGGCCAAGTCGGAGGGATGCGCCGGAGCTTCGCGCAGCGCGAGCAGCAGACGACAGCGGATGGGGTCGGCGAGGGCGCGGCCGAAACGGGCCAGCGCCTCCACCTCGGGGGCAAGGGTCAGCACCCTCACAACGATACAAGCTATCCTGAATTCAGGAAGTCATGGATTGTCATTGGGTCGCTCGATACACGAAACCCGCCAGCGCCGGGTGCCGGGCGGCAACAACAGCCCCTTCGGCGTCCGCGCGCTCGCCCGACTCGCCGCCGAACGCACTCACTCGACAGGCGCCGTCAGTCCCGAAGCGAAGTCCCAGGACGACGACGGAGGTGACGACGGCAACGAGGCCGACGAGATAACCGAAGGCGCGGACCAGTACGCCGACGACGGGTACGGGTACGCGGGCAGCGCATGATCACGAAAGGCTGGCCGCGATCATTCTGTCGCCGCCTCGGGTGTGCGTTCTTGGAACGGGCCGAACCAGATCTTCACAGGCGCAGTCGGCCGGCGAGCATCGCCATGGCGAGTTCGACGCGTGAGCCGTGGCCCGTGCGGGAGAACAGTCGCGACAATCGGCCCTCGACGCTCTTCTCGCTGGTCCGGAGGATCCTCGCGATGTGCTTGTTCGTCAGCCCCTCGGAGACGAGTACGGCGAGCAGCCGTTCGTTCTCCTCCGCGGTGGCCCGCCGGCCCGGTACCGCCACTCCGCGCGAGCGCATGAGAAGGCGCAGCCAGAACCGGGGCATCAGCGCGTCGAATTCGCCGAGCAGGGCGTAGGTCTCCCGCAGCATCACTGGATCACCCATGCCGGAGCGGATGAGTTGGTACAGGACGGCACTCTCTTCCAGAGGCTGCTGCCGCTGCTGGGCCAGCTGCCGCGCGGCCCGCCCCGCGCCGTGGTCTGTGTGTACGGCCGCGTACAGGACGAGCCGGATCATCTCGGCCCGCTCGGTACCCAGCCTGTGAGCGACTCCCGTTGCCTTCGCCAGGCATTCCTTCAGGACCTCGGGTCGTCCGGCGTGCATCGCGGCGTCGGCCACCCGCAGCCACAACAGGTCGGTCCCCGCCACCACGCCGTCCGACTCGGCGCGGTGCACGGCCGTCCGCAGCAGGTTCTCCGCACGTTCGACCTCTCTGCCGACCAGTTCGCACAGAGCCTGGGCGGAGGTGAGCAGATGAGGCAGCATCGGCTGCCTGGCGCGGGCCAGCGCGAGAAGTTCGCCGGCGCGGGTGAACCTGCCGCCGTACACGAGCAGGACCGCCGCGTGGTGATACATCTCGCTCTGAACGGCGTCACAGGTGTGCACGCCGGTGATGGCGCTCCGGCGCGCCAGGTCCACGGCTTCCCGAGGACGCCCCCGGTGGAGGGTGATGAGCATCCGGCTGGGCAGGCCCAGTTGCCGAAGGTTCCTCCCGGTGTCGGCGAGCAGTTGTTCGGCCCGGCGGATCTCGCCCAGCGTCAGCAGTTCGCCGACCCGGCAGTGCACCTCGGCGGCGGTCGCCCCGCCGGCGCGGTGACGGGCGGGCAGGGTGGCGATGCTCCGCTCCACCCCCTCCTTGGTGCCCAGCCACAACTCCGCCGTCGCGGTGAGGAATTCGGCCTTCCACTCGACCAGTCCGCTCATGTCGCGCCGGCGGACCGCCCACAGCAGCTCACGGACCTCATGCCAACGGCCGAGCAGCAGCAGGGCGCAGCCGCGCGTGACGGCTCGTTCCAGAGGCCCGTCCGGGCCGGGGTGCTGGAGCCAGCCGTCGGCCGCGATCTTTTCCAGGGTGGTGAATTCGCCCGCCCGGTACAGAGCGGTCAGGTGGGCGAAGCAGACGTCGAGGAGCTGGTCCGGACGCAGGTGGTCGCGGTGGGTCCGCTGCACGAGCCGCAGGGAGTTCAGTCCCTCCTCGGGTCTGCCCTGCGCCAAGCAGATCTTCGCGTGCTCCAGCAGCAGGCGGGGCCGCTCCACCGGGTCCGAGGTCAGCTCGGCGACCGCCCGCAGCCATCGGGCGCCGCGGTGGTCGTCGTACGCGTTGTCACCGTTGTCGTGTGCCAACCGCTTGGTGGCGGCCATCAGTTCGGTTCTCGCCCGCTTCGGGTCTACCAGATTTCCCGCAGCCGCGAGTTGCTCGGGGAGATAGGAGCGATCGGCGCAGCGTGCGGTGCCCTGCCACAGCGCGGACACGGCGATCCGGGCCAGGTTCCGCCGCTCGTAGGGGCCGAGCGAGGCCCGGACCGCGGCCCCGGCCAGCGGCAGCCGGTACTCCCAGACGGAATCCGACCGGCGGTGGCGAAGTACGCCGGCCTCCGCCAGCCGCGCGAGCAGGCCACGGGCCTCCTGCTCGGTGACGGAGACGGCCTCGGCCGTCAGTCTTGGCACAGCCTCGCCCAGCGGGCCGAGGACGGCCACCGCTTTGGCGACCTCCCAGAGAGGCCCGTCCGTGTCACGGACGGGCAGTATCAGTTGGTCGATGACGAACGGGAGCGTGCAGGAGTCGCCGCCGACGAGATAGGCATGCCGGTCGACCACCCGGACGACGCCCTGTTCCCGGGCGGTTCGCAGCACCGCCCGGGCCGCGGCGGGCCAGCCCCGGGTGAGGCGCCACAGCCAGGAGACCAGCGTCGGTTCCGCCCTGGCCTCGATCTCGGCCGCGATCATGTCACCGAGCCGGCGGAGCGAGAGGGGCCGCAGGTTCACGTGGTGTACCAGCCCTTCCTGCCGCAGTCGGCCGAACACCGCGGCGAATACGGCCCGGGACGCCCGGGACACGGGAAGCGTGACGGTACCCACACATCGTGTCTTCGTCCCGCCCAGCTGTCGGATCAAGCCTTCCAACGAGAACAGTTCATCCGGGGAGAGATGCTGGAGATGTTCGAGTACGAGTACCTGTCCACGCTTTCCATCTCCGGCCTCGTAACCGAGAAGGTGGTCGGAAAGCTGGAATTTGGGTGAAGGATCGGCAAAGTTAATGCGCACTGTCTCCGGGGCGGCGGCAAGGGCCTCTGTCCCGTACACCCTGTCGTACGCCGACAATTCACCGAGAACGGAGCCGAGTTCCATACCGGAAGGGCTGCTCAGCACGACGAGTCTCGGGGAGCCGGGCGCACGGATCGCTTCGAGGGTATCGACGGCGACACGTGCGTAAGGCGGGACGCTATGCGCTGTATGCATGGATCCTCGCAGGGTGGCAGGGCTCAACCAGATGTTAACCGGCCGCGTCTGTCCAGCGAAGAGAGCCGATACGAGGGTGAGGAGGGCGGGAGCGGTGGCACCGAGAGGGGGTCGGGCCGTGTCCGGCAGGGAAGGCAGGGAAGCCGAACTGTCGGCCGTCGACGAGGCATACGGACGTCCGCTGCTCTTCATCGTCCGTGGACAGGTCGGCCTGGGGAAAACGACCCTGTTGCGGGAAGTCCACCGAACCTGGCACAGGCGCGGCCCCGGGATCGTACGGATCAAATGTTCTGCGGCCATTCCGCGTTGGGACCTGTTCGGAGCCCGAGCGGTGGTGAAAGCGTTCAGTGATTCCTTTCCCGACAGCGGGAATTCCGCACTGCCCGACGCGATGGCCGCGGTGAACCGGCTCTGCCTGCCGGAAAGCTACGGCTCGGCCCGCGCGCGATCCGCTCTCTTCGCCGAACTGGTGGGACTTTTCGCGCATCTCACCGAGGACGCTCCCGGCGCCGTACTCATCGACGATCTCCACACCGCCCCCGACCCCGCACTCGTCGTGGCCGCCGCCCACCGCGTCGGCTGCACGGTTGTGGCGACATACCGCGAGGACGGTTGGGCCATCAGGCCGACCGGTTCGGCCTCGCCGCATACCTTCGCGGATCGTGTCATCGACCTGAGCCCACTGCCGGCGGACCAGATCGACGACCTGGTGACGGTCGCCGCCAGGGAGCCGCTGGACCAGGCCGTGGCACCCGCGCTGCGCGCCGCCCTGGGACCACTGGCCGGAAACCCGGGCACCGTGCTGGACACCTTCGAGGCACTGCGGCGCGAGGGCCACCTCGTGCGGTTCCAGGGCCACCTGTGTCTGCGCGAGCCCGCCACCAGGCCGGCCCTGCCCGCCGACCATGCCCTGGTACGGCAGGTCGCGGAGTGCGGCGCCACCGGCAGGCAACTGCTCGCGATCACCGCCTTGTCCGGCCGCTTCGCCATGGATGGTCTGGCGGATTTCGCGGCGGCCACCGGCCGCGCGCTCGCAGCGTGCGGCCAGACCGTGGACCGCCTTGTCGCTGTCGGAGCCCTCGTGTGCGACGACCACGGAGTCCTGCGCGTCCCCTGCCCCGCGCTGGTCCCCGCCGTACTGCCCGGCCCGGCCCGGGACGAGGCGGCCGAGGTGCACCGCGCCCTTGCCGAACATCACCTGCGCGGTGGCGGCACAGCGTCACCGGACCCGGCGGTGACATCTGACCACATCGTGTTCGCCGGCCGCGCGCTGCCGCCCATCCCCTCCGTCGTGCCGCTTCTGGAGAGCCAGGCCGGCCTGGCTCTCGGGACCTTTCCCGAACGGGCAGCACGCCGATACCGGGCCGCCCTGCGTCACTGCGAGCCCGGTGACAGCGCGCACTCCCGCATCCTGGCCGCCCTGTTGCCGCTGCTGGTGCGGACGGGCGACTACGAGGGTCTCGCCGAGGCCGTGGCCGAAGGAGTGCGCGCCGGTGGAGGTCCTCGGCACGCGAAACTCGCGGCGTACGCGGCGCTCGCCGCAGTCCACACCGGGCGACCGGTGCCGGCCCCGGTACGAGAAGCCCTGGCCAACGCCCCGGAGACCCGCGGCGCCCTGGAGTTCACCGACGGCTGGTTCACCGGCCGGGTGCCGCTCCGGACCAGCCGGGTCCACCTCGCCTTCGCCAGTCTCCGTCCTGACGGAGTCGACACGGTCCCTACCGACCTCACCGACTGCGACCGCTTCGACCCGGTGGCACTCTTCGGGCGGGTGCTCGGGACGGCGGCCTACGGCGAACCGGTCACCGGCCCGCTGGCGGCCTACGCCCGGATCATGCGGGACTACCGAGACGGAAACTGGGCCGGCATCCCGTCCGGGGCCCGGGCACTCGAACTCGCAGGGCCTCCCTGCACCCCCGTCCACCACGCCGTCCGCCTGATCGCCGCAGAGGTGCATTCGACGATGGGCGACTACGAGGGCAGCGCCGCATGGTTGGAGTTGGAGTCGGCAGGACACGACTGTCCTTTCCCCGCGCTGCGGGCCTGGGCCTCTACGGGACTGGCCTGCCGGACCGGGGAGTGGGAGCGGGCCCGGACACTCGGCTGGAGCTTCTGCGACAGGTCTGCGGAACGCAGCGCCGAGGGAAGTGTGGTGGGCGTCGGCCGACTGCTCATCCGGCTCGCGTTCACCGAGTGGGGGGAGGGCGGTCGCCGGGAGCTTCTGCCCCGCCTGCGTACCGAGGCGGAACAGTGGTACTCCCGGCTGGGCGGTGCGGAGTTGAAGGCCGCCGCACTCATCACCCGCGCCTTCGCCGAGCGCGACACCGACAGCGCGATCGAAGCGGTGGACGTCCTGCGCGAGCACGGCGGCCGGAGCGAACTGTTGCGGGCGTGCATGACCGTCGCGTTCCTGGCCGACGACCCGCGTCCGTGGCATCAGGAGGCCCACGACATCGCCCGAGGTCTCGGCGACAGCCTCCATCGAACCCCGATGACGGAGTCGATGGGAGCGTCCGGCCTGGCTCCGACAGCCTGCGACGACAGCGCCCGTAGTGGCCCCGCAGCTCTGTCCGGCCTCGAAGGGCCGATCGCCGCCCTGGTCGGGCGGGGGCTGACCAACCGGCAGATCGCGAGGGAAATCCAGGTGAGTGAGAAGACAGTCGAGAACAACCTCACCCAGGTGTTCGCCAAGACGGGATGCCGCTCACGGCTGGACCTGGCGCTGGCCGTCATGGAGGGCCGCCTCACCGCGTTCCTCCCGCGTTCGTGAGGGATTCCCCCCGGGAAGAGGCCGCGCCCTCCGACCAGGAGGTCCAGTCCACCAGGATGTCTCACAGAGGCGCCTTATCCGCCTCACAGCAAGCCGGCACACCAGCACGGAGGTAAGACCCCCACACACAGCACCGCACGGCGCGACTCCGAAGCGAGCGTCCGTGACGACTGGAACGGCCCGCGCAGCAGTTCGCTCCTGACGACGACTGCTCCTGCGCTCCCGTGAATCCCCATGCCTGTCGGCCGACCCGTGCCGCTCGGACGAGCCCGTGGACCCGACCTGGCTGTCAACTTCTCTGCCCTGACGGGGAGTTGCCCACCCGAGCGAACCTCTGCCCCGTTCCGGTGACGTGCGGCTCCTCGCGCACAGAGTTCCCCCACTCTCACACCTTCGGGCTTCCCGCCCCCAGAAAGGAAGACCATGAAAGACAGGGCCAAGGTCGAGGACCTGCTCGCGGCATCGGATCTGCAGGTGCAGTCCTCGGAGACCGCCTGGAAGCACGTCAGGGCAGTACGTCGACATCATCGACGACATCCTGGCGACGCCGGCCCCGAGCGGCCCGTACGCGTACACCGTCAGCCCGTCGGTCGAGGAGGGCAAGGAGCTTCCGACCCAGCGCATCGTCACGACGTTCGACGAGATCGCCGCGTCCTACCGTGGCATGCACCGGTACGCCGCCGTGGTGGCGATCCGCCCCGTGGCGGAGATCGACACCTCCTGGTACACCTTCGTCAGCGGCCGTGGACGAGGGCGCCTCAAGACGACCGGCGAGGAGAGCGAGCGGCCGGTCATCGTGCTGTTCCCGACCATGGGCTCCGAGGGCATCACCGGGGAGCTGTTCTGGGGCAGGACCCAGCAGGACAGCGTGCCGGGAGACCCGGCCGACGGGGTGCTGGCCGGCCGGTACGCGGTGGCCGGGCTGCACGAGACCCTGCTGGACGCGTATCGCAACGGCGATGTCGACACGATCGTCGAGAAGGCCCACCCCGAGATCCATGGGGTGTGCGCGACTACGTGTCGCATTCCGGGATCCTGCCCGAGATGCACACCAAGACGACCTGCGGGCGCACCTCGAAGCCTTCTACGAGGCGTACTCCGTGCGCTCGATCGAGGTCGTGAACCGGCACTTCGACGACTGGTTCTTCTTCCGCGAGCTGCGGTGGTCGGTCGAGGTCCGACGGGGCGCGACCGCCGGGCGGAGTTTCCGCCACCACACCGCCGAGTACGCCGAGGTGTCCGCCGCCGGACTCGTCGTCTCGCACATCGGCCACGGCACGGACCAGATCAAGCTCGGCTGATCCGGCGTCCGGCGCGCACTACGCCGGCCAACGCCGTTGCCGACCAGCAGACCGGGGCGCTGTGAGCGGAGGCGTCCCCGGAGCGTCGACCCCGTGGGGACGGAGGCCGGCGCTCTCCCCGGACCCGGCGGCGGACGGACACCTCGTCCGTCGCCGGGTCCGAGATCACCAACGACGCCCCGACCCAACAGGACAGGGCCCCTCTCCCGTACGCGGAACATCCCAGAACCACCTTGGACACGAAGGAGCACCCGCCATGAGCACTGGTCTTGAAGGGCGCAGTGTGATCGTCACAGGCGCCGGGTCCGGCACCGGTAGGGCCGCGGCCGTGCGGTTCGCGCGGGAGGGCGCGTACGTGCTGGTCGCGGACCTGAGACGGGTGGGGGCCGAAGAGACAGTCAAGGCGGTCGCGGAGGTGGGAGGAACCGCCCTCGGCGTGGTCGGCGACCTCAGCGACCAGCGGATCGTGGACCATGTCGTCGACACCGCCGTCGAAGCCTTCGGCGGTGTGGACGTCCTTGTGCACACCGCGGCGATCATGGACCGGATGTCGGTCGTCAGCGAGACCGGCGACGCCGAGTGGTACCGCGTCATCGAGGTCAACCTGACGGCACCGTTCCTGCTGACCCGTGCCGTGCTGCCGCACATGATGGCCGAGGGGCGCGGCTCGATCGTCTTCACCGCGGCCGAGGCCGGACTGCGCGGCAGCATCGCCGGGGCCGCCTGCACCGCCTCCAAGCACGGCGTCATCGGCCTGGTCAGGTCACTCGCCGTGACCTACCTGGGGGTCGGCATCCGTACCAACGCCATCGCCCCGGGCGGCACCGGTACCGACTTCCCGGGCGCCGCCGTGTCCAAGGTCCACGGTGACAACGTTCTCGCTCCCCGCTTCGGCGGAACCGGACGCGTCGCCACCGTCGAGGAGCAGGCCGCCGCCATTCTGTTCCTGGCCTCGGACGCTGCCGCCCACATCAACGGCACCGTCCTGCCCGTCGACGAGGGCTGGTCCGCCGCCTGACGAACCGTCTGCCCCTCCCCCGTTCTCAGCAAGGTTCAGAAAGAGAGCTCCTCATGGCCACGATGAAGTCCGTACAGACCGGTGGCGTCGGCAAGATCGAGACAGTCGATGTCGAGCGGCCGGTGCCCGGTCCGAAGGACGTGCTGCTGAGGATCCGCGCGTGCGGTATCTGCGGCACCGACGTCACCTTTCTCCACATGGGCGGCATGCCGGCGATGGCGCATCTGGGCGGGGACCTCGTGCCCGTGCCGCTGGGCCACGAGCCGGCCGGTGAGATCGTCGAGGTGGGCACCGAGGTCGCCGGCCTCAAGGTGGGCGACCGCGTGGTCGTCAATCCGCAGGACGCCCCGACCGGGCTCATCGGCTGCGGCGGGAAGTACGGCGGAATGAGCGAGTACCTGCTCGTCGAGAACGCCGTCGTCGGCAGGAGCGTCGCCGTCTTCCCGGACACCGTGCCCTTCGACGTCGCCGCCCTCAACGAGCCGATGGCGGTCGCCCGGCACGCTGTCAACCGCTCCCAGGCGGCCCCCGCCGACAAGGTGGTCGTCTTCGGCGCCGGGCCGATCGGCCTGGGCGCGGCGATCTGGCTGAAACTGCGCGGGGTCGGGCACGTCGTCGTCGCCGACGTCATCCCGTCCCGCCTGGACACCGCGCTCGCCGTCGGCGCGGACGCGGTGATCAACTCCGCGGAGGAAGACGTCACAACACGGCTCACCGAACTGCACGGCCAGGCCGCCAACGCCCTCGGCCAGCCGCGCGCAGGGACCGACATCTACATCGACGCGGCCGGCGCTCCTGCCGTCTTCCAGGCCGCCGTCGACTCCGCGAAGTGGGGCGCCAAGCTGGTCATGGTCGCCGTACAGAAGAAGGGCTCGGACATCGATCTGGGCGGCATGCTCCGCAGCGAACTGACCCTCATCGCCTCCCAGGGCTACCCCACGGAGATCTTCGAGGTGACCCCGGAGATCGTGGAGCACCACGAGCGCTTCGAGAAACTGATCAGCCACCGCGTCCCGTTCGCCGAGGCCGACCGCGCCTTCGAGCTCACGCTGACGCCGGGCGCCGCGGAGAAGGTCGTCGTCGTCTTCGACGAGTAGCCCAGGACGGCAGAAGACGTGCCGGGTTCCGGCAATCGCATCTCCCTCTGCGCTCTCCCCCTTGCTTCTTTTCCATGGAGGCCGTTCCATGTCCGACGTCCCTGCCCGGCCCTCAGCCGTCGGGCGCTCCGCCCCGGTGAGGTCGAACACTGTGGTGGCGGTGCTGGCCTTCGCCGGGATCGTCGTCTCGCTGATGCAGACGCTCGTCATCCCGATCGTCCCCGAGCTGCCCCGCCTCCTCAATGCCTCGGCGTCGAACACCGCCTGGGCGGTCACCGCCACCCTGCTCGCCGCCGCCGTCGCCACTCCGGTGATCGGCCGCCTCGGTGACATGTACGGCAAACGGCGCATGCTGCTGGTCAGCATCGTCCTGCTGATAGCCGGCTCGGTCGTCTGCGCGCTGAGCGACTCCGTGCTCCCGATGATCGCCGGACGAGCTCTGCAGGGTCTGGCCGCCGGTGTCATCCCGCTCGGCATCAGCGTCATGCGGGACGTGCTGCCCGCCGAGCGGCTGGCCGGCGCCACCGCGCTGATGAGCGCGTCTCTCGGCGTCGGTGGCGCCCTGGGCCTGCCCTCGTCCGCCTTCATCGCCGACAACTTCAGCTGGCACGTTCTGTTCTGGACCTCGGCCGCCCTCGGCGCCGTCGCCCTGGCGCTCGTCCTGGTCCTCGTACCCGAGTCGGAGGTCCGGACCGGCGGACGCTTCGACCTGATCGGCGCCTTCGGCATGGCGGTCGGCCTGATCTCCCTGCTGCTGGCCGTCTCCAAGGGCAGCGACTGGGGCTGGACGAGCACCTCCACGCTCGGCCTGTTCGCCGCCACGATCGTCGTACTGCCGGTCTGGGGCTACTACGAACTGCGCACCGGCCAGCCACTGGTGGATCTGCGGACCACAGCCCGCCGCCAGGTACTGGTCACCAACCTCGCCTCGGTGGCGATCGGCTTCTCGATGTTCGCGATGTCCCTGGTGCTGCCGCAGGTGCTCCAACTGCCCGAGGCGACCGGCTACGGCCTCGGCAAGTCCATGCTGGCCGTGGGTCTGGTCCTGGCACCGCAGGGCCTGGTGATGATGACGATGTCCGCCGTGTCGGCACGCGTCACCAAGGCCAAGGGCCCCAAGATCACCCTGATGTGCGGTGCCGTCATCGTCGCCGCCGGCTACAGCCTGAGCCTCGTGCTGATGTCCGAGGTCTGGCACATCACACTGATCGCCTGCACCATCGGCGCCGGTATTGGCTTCGCCTACGGCGCCATGCCCGCCCTCATCATGGACGCCGTACCCCCCTCCGAGACCGCCGCCGCCAACAGCCTCAACACCCTGATGCGGTCCATCGGCACCTCCTTCGCCGGCGCCATCGCCGGCGTCGTCCTCGCCCAGATGACCACCGACTTCGGCGGCCACCCGCTGCCCGCCGAGAACGGCTTCAAGGTGGTGATGGCCATCGGCGCGGGCTCGGCCGTCCTCGCCTTCGTCATCGCCTGCTTCATTCCACGCCGACACCTCGCCCCTCAGGAAGGGCCGGCCACCGATGGCCCGGCAGACACCGCGAAGGTCGCCGAGGCAAAGGTCTGAAGCCTCGCCAACCGTGGATGCCGCCGACGCCGAAGGGGATGGGATCGTGACCAGGACCGTCCTGCAGGAGCAGGCCCGGGAGGTGCTGTCGGCACTGCGGCACGTCGTGCGCGGCATCCATCCGCCGATCTCCAGTCACAGCGGACCCGGGCGCCCTTCGGCCCAACTCGACTGCTTTGGCGCCCGGTTGGGAGTCGTCGTCCGGGACGAAGGGCAAGGAGATGCGGACGCGACCGATCGGGGTGGAACTCCCATTCCCCCGGTGGCCGGAACCGGGCAGGCGCCGTCGTGAGAGTGGTGATCGCCGAGGGCAACGCCCTGCTCCGGCAGGGGATCGTCCTGCTGCTCAACTCGGCCGGGCACGAAGTCGTGGGCGTAGTCGGTACCGGCCCCGAGATCCTCCCCGCGCTCCTGGAACACCGCCCGGACGCGGCAGTGCTCGACCTGCGGATGCCGCCGGAATTCCGCGACGAGGGGCTGCGTGCGGCGCTCGAAGCACGGCAGCGAATCCCCGGACTGCCGGTGCTGGTGCTCTCGCGGTACGTCGAGGAGTCGTACGCGGCAAAGCTGCTGGCCGACGGCGCGAGAGGGGTCGGATACCTGGTCAAGGACCGGGTGGGCAGGGTGGACGAGTTCCTCGACGCACTGGAACGGGTCGCGGCCGGCGGCACCGCCCTCGACCCCGAAGTGATGGGCGAACTGCTGACCCGTCGACGGGACTCGCCCCTGGACCTGCTGACGCCGCGTGAACGCGAGGTGCTGGCGCTCATGGCCGAGGGCTACGACAACGTGACGATCGCCAAGACCCTTGTCATCGCGGCACGTTCGGTCAGCAAACACATCGGCAACATCTTCCTCAAACTGCGGCTGCCACCGAGCGACAGCGGCCACCGCAGAGTGCTGGCCGTGCTCGCGTTCCGGAACAACTCCCAGACGAGCGGCAGCAGTCACTGAGGCCAGCGGCCATGTCCTCCACCCGGGAGGCGTTTCGCCGCTCAATCTCCACTGCCCTTTTCGGCGGACTGGTACTGCGGTACCACGCCATCGGGCCAATTGTCTCCCGCGGTCCCACGGACACGGCACCGAGTCTCTCTAGCCTGAGCGGGCCGGATCACAACGAAGCGAAGAGAAGCCGGTTTACCGCCTGGCGCAGTCGAGTTGGCCGAGCCCGCGGCCACGGGGTCGATATCAGTCCGACCGATTTCGGTCCCATGTCGCAGACGACAAAAGAATTCTCTTCTACCGGACGTGGAAATTGGGGATCACATGGTGCTGTTCAGAAGTTCTTCGGCGACGTTAAGCGCGGCGGCATTCTCCGCGCTGTTCCTGATGTATGGAACACCTGCCGCCGTGGCCTCGCCGATCGACGCGGGGAACGCGGCCATTCACGAGGTCGACGTGACCAACATGCCGGCCACCAAGGAGGGCCAGCCGACGGTCGCCGTCAACCCCAGGAATCCGAAGAACCTGGTGTTCGTCTCGACGATCTTCCCGCCGTCGCCGGGCCTGGAGCCGGTCGACGGCGGGTGCTTCCTGGCCTACTCCAACGACCGGGGCGACACCTGGACCCGGGTGGCGTGGCCGCTGGGCACGGCGGCGCCCAAGTGCGGTGAACCGAGCGTGCAGTTCGACGCGAAGGGCACCGTGTACGTGGACAACAACCAGGTCAGCTCAGGGCTGGCCGCGAACCTGGTGAACCACAACCAGGTCGCCAAGTCCACGGACGGCGGCCGGACTTGGACCGACCCGGTGTCCACCCCGCTGCTCCTGGGCGGTGCCCCGAAGATGCGCGTGGACGCGGCGACCGGCAAGGTCTACGCCGTCGCCGGGGCGGCCTGGGAGTACCCGAGCGCGGTCTCCGTCAGCTCCGACAGCGGAAAGACCTTCAGCAGCGACTCTCGGGTGATCCCGGGGCCGATGCCCTGCATCGAGGTGGCACCGGGCATCCCGCTCGTGTGCGGCTATCCCGGGCGCGAGATCGCCGTCTACGGCGGCATCCTCGTCTCCGCCTCCCAGGAAGCGGGCCAGCCGGTGAACTTCCACGTCAGCCGGGACGACGGCAGGACGTGGACGAACACCACCCTCCAGGACGGCCAGGGAAACCCGGTCGCGGCGGGCACCGGATCCCTGGTGCCGGTTCCGGCCCTGGGCGCGGCGGCCGACCCCGTCCCGTGGGTGGCGGCCGACACTTCCCACCGCGGCCGGTTCGCCGTCATGGTGCCCCGGGACTCCAACACCCTGGACGTCTACGTCACCCCGGACGCCGGCCGGACCTGGACCGGACCGGCGACGATCTCCGCGTCGAGCGCCCTGCGGCCGGCCATCGACTTCGGTCCCGACGGTGACCTGGGAGTCATGTGGCGGACCACCACGGGCGACGCGTTCTCGGCCGTCTCGTTCGACCACGGACGCTCCTTCAGCGCCCCGGTGCAGGTCAACCACGTGACCGAGCCGGTCGGCGAGACGGGCCCGCCCGGTGACCGCTGGTCGGGCATCACGCTGACCGACAAGTACGCCTACGTCACCTGGGCCGACGGGCGGAACAACTCCTCCCTCGACTCGGTCATCAGCCGCGTACCGCTGAAGCTGTACAGGAAGGAGACCGCCTCGACGTCGACCAACTGAGACAAGAAGCCTGACGCACGACAGTGTGCCGCCGGATCACCACGGCGGCACACTGTCATGTCTCCAACACCATCCGACACCAATGGGCGCGGTGCTCACTGCCGGGGCGTGACCAGTCCCGCGTCGTAGGCGATGATCACCGCCTGGATGCGGTCCCGGGCGCCGAGCTTGGCCAGCACCCGGCCCACGTGCTTCTTCACCGTGGACTCGGTCAGCACGAAGCGTTCGGCGATCTCGGTGTTCGTCCAGCCCGTGCCGATGGCCACGAGCACCTCGTGCTCGCGTTCGGTGAGTGCCGCGAGCCGCGGGTCGGTACGAGGCCCGGCATCGGGTGCCAGGACGTCGTGGGCGTGGGCGTCGAGCAGGCGGCGGGTGAGCCTGGATGACACGACGGCGTCGCCGGTCGCGACCGCCTGGATGCCGGCGAGGAGTTCCGCCGGCTTGACGTCCTTAAGCAGGAAGCCGCTCGCCCCGGCGCGCAGACCGGCGTAGGCGTACTCGTCGAGGTCGAAGGTGGTCAGGATCAGTACGCGGGTACGGCCGCCCGCCGCCACGATCCGGCGGGTCGCCTCGATGCCGTCGAGACCGGGCATCCGTACGTCCATCAGGACCACGTCGGGGCTCAGTTCAGCCGCCATACGCACAGCCTGCGCGCCGTTGTCGGCCTCGCCGACGACGCTCACGCCGGGGGAGCCGTCGAGCAGCATCCGGAAGCCCATGCGGGGCAGCGGCTGGTCGTCGGCGATCAGGACGGTGGTCATGGCGTGGTCTCTCCGGATGTGGCCTGGGCGGACGGATCGAGCAGGAGGTCGACGATCCATCCCTGGCCGTCGTCGCGTGGTCCGATGGTTGCGGTGCCGTCGTAGAGCGCGGCCCGCTGGCGGATGCCGACCAGGCCGTGCCCACTGTCCCCGCGGTGAGCCGTGGACGGTCTCCGCGACAGCGAACCGGTGTCGGTGACCCGGACGCGCAGCAACTCGTCCTCGACCGCGACCGTGACGTCGGCCGTTGCGCCGGGGCCGACGTGTTTGAGGGTGTTGGTCAGGGCCTCCTGCACCACGCGGAACACCGTGAGCTGCACTCCGCGGCCCAGGGCGTCGACCGGGCCGACGGTGCGGTACGCCACCGGCAGTCCGGCCGCGCGAACCCGGTCGAGCAGGATTTCCAGGTCCCGGACACCAGGCTGCGGGGACCGGGGCGAGCTGTTGTCCTCGGATTCCGGGGACTCGCGCAACACCCCCAGCACACGCCGGAGTTCGTCCATCGCCTGCCGACCGGTGTCTCCGATGAGATGGAGCGCCTGCTCGGTGCGGCCGGGTTCGCGGGTGGTGAGCACGGCGGCACCGTCGGCGAGGTTGACCATGACCGACAGGTTGTGGCCGACGATGTCGTGCATCTCGCGGGCGATCCGCGAGCGCTCCGCCGCCGCCGTCAGCCGGACGCGCTGGTCGCGTTCGACCTCCAGCCGCGCGGCCCGGTCCCGGAGCGCCGACAGGTACAGCCGGCTGATCCGGACGGTCAGGCCAAGGGCCACCGCCCCGACGCCGGTACCGACGGACAGGACGAGGAAGGCCACCGGACTGTCCGTCGGGATCACGGTGACCACGAGCAGCACCCACCCGGTCACGGTGACCGGCAGCGCCCAGCAGATCGCGCGGGGCGAGGCGTGCAGGGCGAGGTCGAACAGGGCGATCAGGAGCACGGCGGCGGCCGCGGGCCCCAGACCCAGTGACCACATGACCGGACAGACCACGAGGCAGGCCCCGAAAACCGCGGCGGGACGACGGCGCCGCCACCACAACGGCACGACCAGCACAGCGGCGATACCCAACACCACACCGACAGGCAGCCCACCACCGACCGGGCGCGACACGGGATGCCCGGGGCTGTGCACCAGCAGATCCGGCGGCGCGGCGGCGATGACGAGGATCACCATGGCGGTGTCGAGGAGCCACGGACGCCGCCGGTCGGCCGCCCGCAGCCGGCCCAGCACCCGCATCAGCAGTCGCATCACGGGGTGCGCCCAGACAGCCTCGGTCCCCGGGCCGACAGGTGTCCACCCGGGGGCCGGCTCGGACGAGGGCGATGCCTGCGCTGCCCGAGCCGACCCGGGCAGGCGGGATGCCGCCCCCGCCCGGCCCGAGTGACCCGGCCTTGTGTGATCCATCGGCTCCATCCTCGCGGACGCGACCTCAGACGTCACTGCGGCGCAGCCGGTAGGCGGCACCGGCCACCAGCAGCACGGCCCACACCAGCAGCGCCGTGAAACCCGCCCCGGGACTGACCAGCGAGTCGCTGGAGTCGTGCAGGGTCATCACCGACTGGCCCGCGTTGCTGGGCAGATACCGGCTGACGGTGTCCCCCAGCGAACTGGGCAGCAGCCCGGTCAGCCCCGGCAGCACGAGCACTACACCGGCCAGGATCGCGATGCCCCCGGCGTTGTTGCGCACCAGCAGGCCGACCGTCACGCCGTACACACCGACCAGGCCCAGATACACGCCCGCTCCCAGCAGGCACCGGAAGACCCCGGGATCCCCGAGCGACAGCGCGATCTTCTCGCCGTGCAGGGCGGCGCTCCCCAGCAGGAACGAGACCAGTGCGCCGACGGTGGACGTGACGAACGCGATCGGACCGTAGACCGCGCACTTCGCCCACAGCACGGGCAGCCGGCCCGGCACCGCGGCGAACGTCGAGCGGACCATGCCCGTGCTGTACTCGCCCGCCGCCAGCAGGACACCCAACGCGCCGACAGCCAGGGCCGCGAGGTTGGTGCCGGCCAGCGCCAGGGTCAGTGCCGCACCGGAGTCCGAGTCCTTGCCGCCCAGCGGGCCGTCCGGACTGTAGAGGGCGGCGGCGATCGCCCCGATCGCGACCAGGAAGAGCACGGCGACCCCCAGTGTGATCCAACTGGAGCGCAGCGACCAGAACTTGGACCACTCGGACCGGACCACCCCTCGGCCGGTCACACGATATGCCGGACGCACCGATGGTGTGGTGATGGTGCTCGTGCTCATCAGGCGGCCCTCCCCACGTCGCTGCTCTGGTACTCGACCGCGTCCTGCGTCAGATGCATGAACGCCTCCTCCAACGACACCGACTCGGCGGCCAGTTCGTAGAGCGGCACCCGGTGCTCGGCGGCCACCTCCCCGATCCGCCGCGTGTCCAGGCCGGAGACCACCAGGCGCTCGGCACCCGTCGAGGTCACCGTGACACCGGGGGCGGCCAGCAGCGAGCGCAGCCGCGCGGGTTCACCGGTGGCCACCCGCACCCCCTTGTCCGCCGACGCCTCCACCAGCGCGTCGACGGTCGTCTCGGCCAGCAGCCGGCCCCGGCCGACGACCACCAGCCGGTCGGCGGTCTGCGCCATCTCGCTCATCAGATGCGAGGACAGCATCACCGTGCGCCCCTCGGCGGCCAGCCCGCGCAGCAACTCCCTTACCCAGCGCACCCCTTCGGGATCGAGCCCGTTCACCGGCTCGTCCAGCATGACCACCGCCGGATCACCCAGCAGCGCGGCGGCGATACCCAGCCGCTGCCCCATCCCCAGCGAGAACGCCCCGACCCGCTTGTTCGCCACCGCGTGCAGACCGGCCAGGTCGATGACCTCCTCCACCCGCCGCTTCGGCACACCATGGGTGTACGCCAACGCCATCAGGTGGTTGAACGCGGAGCGCCCCGGATGTACCGCCTTCGCCTCCAGCAGCACCCCCAACTCCTGCAAGGGGGCGCGGTGTTGGGCGTAGGGCTTGCCGTTGACCAGGGCCGTGCCGCTGGTCGGCGCGTCGAGACCCACGATCATCCGCATGGTGGTGGACTTGCCCGCCCCGTTCGGCCCCAGGAACCCGGTCACCTGCCCCGGCGGCGCGGTGAAACTCAGGCCGTCCACCGCTGTCTTGTCCCCGTAGCGTTTGGTCAGTTCACGAACTTCGATCACGGTGGTGCTCCCCGCTTCCGTCGGGCCCGGCATTCGACCGGGTCACTGCTTCGAGGCTAGGAGCGGCTACGGCGCGACCCGTGGACCCGGAGGCCACAATGACCGCTGGTCACTGGTACCGCGGTACACCGGCAAGGTCGTCCCGGGCTCAGCCGTGCAGCGCGCGGTACGCCGCGACCGCCCCTGGGTGCAGAGGGATGGCGCCCGTCCCGATGAGGCTGCGGACGTCGAGGAACTGGGTACCGACGGCGTTGCGGGGAACTAGGTCGCTCGCGCGCAGAACCAGCAGACGGGTGAGCGCCTCGGCCACACCGCGGGGCAGTTCGGGGCGGCACACCAGCAGGTTGGACACCCCGATGGTGGCGACCCCGCCCGCCGCCCGGTACGCGCCCTGCGGCAGGGACACCTCTTCCAGGCCCGAGGCCGCTTGGCCGCCCGGTCCGCCGAGCCGGGGCAGGAGGCCGGCCAGCGGCAGGAACCGCAGACCGAACCGGTCGTCGAGTTCGGACAGAACCGGCAGCGGTACGCCGCCCGCCACGAGCAACGCGTCGACCGAGCCCGCCCGCAGGGCGTCGGCCGCATCGGCCAGCGGGAGATGGCGTACGGCGACCTCGGTGCCCGGCGAAAGACCCGCGGCATGCAGGATCTGTTCGCCGAGCACGGCCGCGCCCGATCCGGCCGCGCCGAGCGACACGGTGTGTCCGGCCAGGTCGGCCACCGTACGCACGGGCGAGTCGGCGCGGACCACGAACTGGAGGTAGGTCTCGTACAGCCTGCCGATCGCGCGCAGGGGCACGGGGTGCGGGAAGAGGGCGGTGCCCTGGGCCGCCCGCGCGGTGTCGGTGAGGACGAGCGCGAGGTCGGCACGGCGGTCGCGGAGCAGTTCGATGTTGGTGAGGCTGCCCGGGGTGGTGCGGACGTGGCAGCTCAGTCGGGGGTACGCCGCCGTGAGTTCGGCGGCGAGGATGCGGCCGAAAGCCTCGTAGAAGGCCGTGGGTTCTCCGGTCGCGAAGCGCAGGACACCGCTCGGTCCGGGCCGCTGCCCGGAGGCGTCGCCGGTGAGCGCACCCCCGAGCACGGCGACGGTCGTCGCGCCGAGGGCGGCGTGGAGAAGGGTGCGGCGGTCGACGGGGCGGGTCATCGTGTGCCGCCGCGCGGATCACGGCGGGCCGCGGTCGTCTCGTGCGGCGGGCGACGGGCGTGGCTGTGGCCGTTCATCCCGCACCGCCGTTCCCGGAGTCGGCCGCACCGGCCACGGCACACGGTAGAACCGCCGTGGCCCGCAGTCCTCGTGGCCGCGCGGGGCCCAGTTCCAGTCGGCCTCCCCTGCCCGCCAGCAGCTGTTCGACGATGGCGAGCCCCAGGCCCGTACCGGCCGTCCCGTCCTGTCGTTGCCGGCCGGAGCGCCAGAACCTCGTGGTGGCCTGGGCGATTTCCTCCGAGGTCAGGCCGGGTCCGTCGTCCGTCACCGTGAGGGCCACGTGCCGGCCTTCGGCGGTGCAGCGCAGGGAGATCTCGGCGTCCGGTCCCGCGTACTTGATGGCGTTGTCCAGGAGGATGTCCGTGATCTGGGCGAGTTCGTGGTCCGTGCAGGCGGCCATGACCGGGTGCGCGTCGGTGTGGAGGGTGAGGCAGGTGCCGGCGCGGTGGGCGACCGGCTCCCACAGCCGGTACTGGGCAGTCGCGACCGCCGTCGCGTCGCACCGGGCGTCCGAGCCGTCGGTCACCGTCAGTTCCCCGGCCCGGTGTTCCGCGGTGGCGAGGGTCAGCATGTCGTCGAGCAGGGTCTCCAGGCGGTCGAGTTCGGTGGTCACGCCCGTGTACGTGCGGTCGGCGGACGCGGGCAGGTGGCGGTGCAGGGCGTCGACACGCAGCCGGAGCGCCGCCATGGGGTTGCGCATCTGGTGGGAGGTGTCGGCTACGAGTCGGCGCTGTTGTTCCAGGGCCGCTGTGACCGTACGCGCCATGCGGTTGAAGCCGGTCGCGAGCTGGCGCAGTTCCGGTGGGCCGCCGGCCCTGGTCTGTTCGGGCGGGAGTCCCGCGGCGAGTTGTCCGACCGCGCGGTCCAGGCGACGCAGCGGGCTGACCACCCACCGCGTCGCGGCCCGCGCGAGGACCGTGCAGGCGACGGCGACCAGAGCCGTCCCCGCGATGACGGCGGCCCAGCGCCGGGTGATGTCCTCCGCCGCCGTGCCGACCGAGGCCCGGAGCACGACGGCGCCGGAGACCCGGGTCCCGGTACCCGCGGGCTCGGCGAACATCCGGGACCCCTTCGACCAGGGACGCAGCGCCCCCGTGGGATACGCGGTCTGGTTGCGCAGCGCCGCGTCGAGGAGCCGGCCGACGGCGGGGTCGGCGGCGCGCATCCCGCCGGTCTGGACGATCGGTCTGCGGCGAGTGTCGGTGACGACGAGCGGTTCGCCGTACAGCTGGGTGTAGCGGCGCGCCTCGGCGGTGACAGCCGAGGTGTCGCCCGTCTGCGCGGCCTGGTCCATGAGGGAGGCGAAGCGGTCGAGGTCCGCGCTGCGGGCGAGGACGAGTTGCTGGGTGCGGTCGGACGCGGTGAACAGCAGCAGGGGTACGGCGAACGCGGCCACCGCGATCACGACGAACAGCAGCAGCGCGGCATGGACCCGGGTACGCACGCGTCGGTTCCTCAGTTCCCGAGATCCCCGAAGCGGTAACCGAAGCCCCGGATCGTGGTGAGCAGTTCGGGGCGGGCGAGTTTGGCCCGGAGCTGGGTGAGGTGGACGTCGAGCGACCGGGACACGGAGTGGTAGGCGTCGCCCCACACCTCGTCCAGGAGCTGTTCACGGCTGACCGCGGTACCCGCCCGTCCGGCCAGCACGGCGAGGATGTCGAACTCCTTGGTGGTCAGCTCGACCTCGGCCCCGCCGACCCGGACCCGGCGCGCGTCGAGATCCACCTCGACGTCACCGGCACGGACCGTCCGCACCGTCAAGCCGCCTTTCGCCGCGGTCCGCCGGGTGACGGCGTCGATCCGCGCCAACAGTTCCGCGAGGCGTACCGGCTTGACGAGATAGTCGTCGGCTCCGAGCCGCAGTCCGCGCACGACCGAGCGCTCGTCGCCGCGGGCGGTGAGTACCACGACGGACATGTCGCTGACCGCGCGAAGGGCGCGCAGTACGTCCAGGCCGTCGGTGTCGGGCAGGCCCAGGTCGAGAAGGAGCAGGTCGGAGCTGCGGTGGTAGGTCAGGACGTCCCGGCCGTAGCGGACGCGTCGGGTGACGTGACCGTGGTCGTAGAGGACCTCCACGAGCGCCGCGGCCACGCCGTCGTCGTCCTCGGCCAGCAGTATCTGCACTCCGCCCACCTCCTTTCGGCCAGTCCGGCGACCCCGTCCAGCCGAATGTAGACCACACCGACCGGGTGCCCGCCGGAGTGTTAAGGGGAGGTTAGTTCTGCGTTAGGCCCTCTCGTCCGCCGGTGCGGGGCGGGGCCAGGCTGCACGGCACCCAGCAGCCCGAGAAGGACGCCGTAATGATCATCGACTGTCACGGTCACTACACGACCGCCCCGCCGGCCCTGGAGGCATGGCGCAAGCGGCAGATCGCCTCCCTCACCGACCCGTCGGCCGCCCCCGCCCGCGCGGACCTGCGCATCGGCGACGACGAGCTGCGCGAGAGCATCGAGCCGAACCAGTTGCGGCTGATGGACGAGCGCGGCATCGACGTGACCGTCTTCTCGCCGCGCGCGTCGTTCATGGCGCACCACGTCGGGGGTTTCGAGACCTCCGCCGCCTGGGCGGCGATCTGCAACGAACTCTGCCACCGCGTCAGCCAGTTGTATCCGGAGAGCTTCGTGCCCGCCGCGATGCTCCCGCAGTCGCCCGGCGTCGATCCGGCCACCTGCGTCCCTGAACTCACGCGTTGCGTCCAGGAGTTGGGCGCCGTAGCGGTCAACCTCAACCCCGACCCCTCGGGCGGCCACTGGACCGCACCACCGCTCACCGACCGCTCGTGGTACCCGCTCTACGAGAAGATGGTGGAGCACGACATCCCGGCGATGGTCCATGTCAGTACAAGCGTCAACCCGGCCTTCCACACCACGGGCGCGCACTATCTCAACGCCGACACCACGGCGTTCATGCAGCTGATCCAGGGCGACCTGTTCGCCGACTTCCCGACCCTGCGCCTCGTGATCCCGCACGGCGGCGGCGCCGTCCCCTACCACTGGGGCCGCTTCCGGGGCCTCGCGATGGCACTCGGGAAACCTCCGCTGGAGGAACACGTCCTGGGCAACGTCTACTTCGACACCTGCGTCTACCACCAGCCCGGCTCCGACCTCCTTTACGACGTCATCCCGGCGCGCAACATCCTCTTCGCCTCGGAGATGATCGGCGCGGTGCGGGACGTCGACCCGTGCACCGGCCACCACTTCGACGACACACTCCGCTACGCGGAGGCGGCGAAACTGCCTGCGGACGACCTGGCGGCGGTCCAGGAACACAACGCCCGCGCCGTGTACCCCCGCCTCGACGCGCTGCTGAAGCGCCAGGGGCGGTGACGTACATGAGCACGCTCGCCCCCAAGTCCCCCAACTGGCTGGACTGGTACGAGAATCCGTCCGCCCCGGCCTTCCGGCTGCCGCCGGGAACCGTCGACACCCACTGCCATGTCTTCGGCCCGCAGGCCGAGTTCCCCTTCTCGCCGGAACGCAAGTACACGCCCTGCGACGGCGGCAAGGACGAACTGTTCGCGCTCCGCGACCACTTGGGCGTCGCCCGCAACGTCATCGTGCAGGCCACCTGCCACGGCGCGGACAACAGCGCCATGGTCGACGCCGTCCGGGCGGCGGGCGGCCGGGCGCGCGGCATCGCGACCGTACGACCGGACATCGACGAGAGCGAACTGCTCGCACTCGACGCGGCGGGCATACGCGGTGTGCGCTTCAACTTCGTACGGCGTCTGGTCGACGCCTCACCCGAGGACGACCTCCAGACGATCGCCAAGAAGGTCGCCCCCCTGGGCTGGCACGTCGTCCTCTACTTCGAGAGCGCCGACCTGCCCCAACTGGAGGGATTCTTCGGCTCGTTGCCCGTGCCGCTGGTGGTCGACCACATGGGCCGCCCGGACGTGACCCGGCCGGTGGACGGGCCGGAGTTCACCCGCTTCCTGCGCTTCGTCGAGGACAACGACGTATGGGTGAAGGTGACCTGCCCCGAGCGCCTCAGCGTCACCGGACCAGCCGCCCTGAACGGCGAACGCCACGCCTACACCGACGTCGTCCCCTTCGCCCGACGTGTCGTGGAGGAGTTCCCCGACCGGGTGCTGTGGGGCACCGACTGGCCGCACCCCAACCTCACCGACCACATGCCGGACGACGGCCTCCTCGTCGACCACGTCCCGCGGGTGGCGGTCACCGACGACCAGCGCCACAAGCTCCTCGTCGCCAACCCGATGCGCCTGTACTGGCCCGGCGAGGACTGCTGACTCCCCAACTCCCTTTCCTCATCCCCGACTTCGACAAGGGCCGCTCATGCAACACGCCAACACGCTGAACCGGCTGGACCGGCTTCCCATATCCCGCTTCCACAAGGTCACCCTGCTCGCCGTCGCCTTCGCGTACTTCTTCGAGTTCGCGGACATCAACAGCTTCGCCACCACCGCACCGAAACTGATCAAACTGTGGGGCGTGACGGTCGATCAGATCGCCTACGTCACCTCGCTGTCGTTCGTCGGCATGTTCGTCGGCGCGATCGTCGCCGGATCACTCGCCGACCGGTGGGGCCGCAAACGGGTCCTGCTCTGGACGACCCTCTTCTTCGGCCTCTCGTCCTTCGCCGCGGTGTTCTCCTGGGACCTGGTCTCCCTGGGCGTCTTCCGCGTCCTGACCTCGGCCGGCCTGTCGGCGATGACGGTCGTCGGAGTCGTCTACGTCAACGAGATGTACCCGTCGGCGACCCGCGGGAAGTACCAGGCGTACGCCATCGCCATCGGCATCTGCGGCACACCCGTCACCAACCTCATCGCCAGCGCGGTCGTACCGATCAACGACTGGTCGTGGCGGCTGGTCTACCTCTGGGGCTCCCTGGGCATCCTGCTCGTCCTGTTCACCCGGCACCTCAGGGAGTCACCGCGCTGGCTCGAAAGCCGGGGAGACCACACCGCGGCGGACGCGATCCTGCGGGAGATCGAGGCACGCGTCGCGGCGGAGAAGGGTCCGCTCCCCCAGCCCGCACCCCCGGTCGACGAAAAGCCGTCACCAAAGGCACCGTTGCGGCTGCTCCTCCAGCGGAAGTACCTCCTGCCGACGCTCCTGCTCACCGCGCTGTGGATGACCCAGACCATCGGCTTCTTCGGCTACTCCAGCTGGGCACCCACCCTGCTGGCCAAGGAGGGCTTCAGCGTCGAGAAGTCCGTCTTCTACGTGGCCCTGACCACCGTCGGCGCACCGCTCGGCTGCTACCTGGCCTCCCTGGTCACCGACCGGTTCGAGCGCAAGTGGTGTCTGGTGGCCTTCGGCACGGTGATCGCGGTCTGCGGCCTGCTGTACGGCCTCACCTTCAACCCGGTCCTCATCGTCGTGTTCGGCTTCCTGGTGAACCTCTTCGAACGCGGCTACACCGCCCTCGCCTACGCCTACTCCCCCGAACTCTTCGACACCCGCAGCCGCTCACTGGGCACGAGCGTCTCCTACGGCCTCGGTCGCCTGTCCAACGCCGCCGGCCCACTGATCGTCGCCGCGCTCTACAACGGCCACGGCTACCAGAGCGTCTTCTACTTCATCGCCGGCACCTGGCTGCTCGGCGCGATCGCCCTGGCCGCCTTCGGCACCCGGACACGCTCGGCGCGCCTCGCGGAGGCGGAGCGACAACGGGTGAGCGTCCCCGTCTGACCAGGAGCGACGCAACCGTCAGCCATGCAGATCGGCGTGCGCAGGCGTGACGGCGCATCCTGGCGTATGTGGCCGACAGGTTCCAGTCCGCCATGCGAGGAAGACTCTCGGTGCCGGCCCAGTTGGCGAGCCAGTTGAAGGCGGCGTCCACGGACATCGCGGCGGCGCGGATGCGGAAGGGGAGCATCTCGCCGCCCATGACCCGCAGGATGACGCCCCAGGAGACGGCGAGGAGGAAGACGAAGGTGCCCTCACTGTCGCGGTCATGGTTAGCCCACACCGACCGCACCGGCCCCACGAGCCGATCCCCACCCCGACTCCCCGTCACCCGCCATCGCAGATGCCTACAGGCAGATACCGCCCGGCAACTCCCCTTCGACAAACCAGAACCCCGCCAGGACCGGAATCACCCAGCTCCACACACCAGCGGGCTTACCGACCGTACAACCCGCAGTCGGCCTACGAGTCGACGACGAACAGCCCGCAGATCCGCACCCGATGCCGGGGAACTTCCGACGCGCTGAAACGCAGATCCTCTGTCTGCCGAAGAAGGCCCCCAACCACCAAGTTCCGGACCAGGAGCGGACCAAGAATCTCCTCGTGTCGTACTCGCCGAAGAAGTTGGGCTTCTTCTAGAGACACGTAAAAGGGCGTCTTGGCCGGGAAATCCCCCGCCAGACGCCCTTCTCGGCCATTGCTGTCGAGGCGGGCCCGGTCGTCCGACGGCAGGCCGTAGCCGGGGCCGCGGTCCCACCGGTGGTCCAGAGCGATCAGAAGCTTCACCACCGAGGCGGAACGGAGCTGCGTGTGAGCGTTGGACTGCTCGGTGAAGGTCCCGGTCCGGCGGTCGTACACGGCGATTCCGGCGGTGACGCCCGGCGGTACGTTCACCGAGGCCGTGCGCGAGGTGGTGGGTGAGGATGTCTGGGCACGGGCTGGTGCCGCGTGGCGAACAGGGCGGCCATCAGGACCAACCAGGCCGCCACGAGGCAAATCCGCCTCGCGGTCTGTGTGACGAGAACGGTGACACGAACGACTCCCTGGCTCGGACGGGGCCGAAGCGGAACGTGTCGGGGCCGGCCACCGTTGGAGGGGCCGGCCACGACACGTGTGTCAGCAGTTGCGGACGGACCAGACGGGGTTCCAGTCCTGGTCACCCACCTGCGGCGGGGAGAAGGCGCGCAGCACGTTCCCGTTGGCGTCGTAGAGGTAGGAAGTGACCGACCCGGTCTGCTTGTTGAGGTAGTAGCCGTTGCCGTACCAGTTGGACAGGTAGTAACGGTTGCAGTTGTAGAGGTAGAAGATCTTCCACTTGGACACGGTCGGATCCCACACCTCGAGGCAGAGGTTCCCCGCTCCACAGGTGAACGTCTGGTCGTCCGTGCGGTAGCTGACGGTGGTGGACGGAGAGATCGTCGGGGAGACTGCGGCCACGGCCTGTGCATGGTTACCGGTACGGGGGCCGGAGGCGGTTGCCGCCTGTGCCGGACCGGTGGCGAGGACGGCCATCAGCATGCCGACCACCACGCCGATGATGCCGAGCAGCGAGCGCTTCGCGCGCATGGATGAGACCTCCGTCGAGACGGCAGCGGGACATCTGGGACAGCGGCACGGAACGTGCCCTGACGGCGACGATCGCCGATCGCGCGGGCCCGACAGAAGCCTTTCGAACCTCTTCGAAAGGCCGCTGTCCCCGTGGTCCGGCCGCACATGATGGCCATGCGCGCCCCGGAGACGGTCGTCGGACCGGGGCCAACCACGACACGAGCATGCGCGAACACCGCCATGCCGGACGGGAGACTGCCGAACCGTGCCTACCAAGCGATCACTTGCCGGCCTGTGCGCCGCCCTCGCAATGGGGGCGGCCCTCCTCACCACCGGTACCGCGCAGGCCACCCCGGCCTCGCACGGAACCTCCGACGGTCACGTCATGACCATGCCCGCGGCGCCGAAGACGGCCCGCCCTGCGGCGCTCCTCGCCGCGGCCCCGTCCACTTCTCCGGCCGTCCGCACGGCCTACGCCGGTGCCGGCGGGGGCGTGTACTGCCAGAGCGGCTACTTCTGCGCCTCGGTCTGGGACCCGACGGCCGGCAAGTTCAAGATCTTCTTCTTCTACTCCTGCAACCGCTACACCCTCTCGAACTGGATCGACTGGGCCGAGGCCCAGAACAGCCAGACCGGAGGCGCCGTCGCCAGTCTCTACGGCTCCGGAGGCGGCCTGCTGCAGACCGTCCCGGCCGACAACGCGGTCTACGCCGTCAACTGGTCACCGGTGTACTCGATCCGCAACTGCTGAGCCGGACGGCCTCCGCAGCCCAGCACACCGGGCAGGACCAAGGGACCACAGGGCGGATCGGTCTCCGTCCGCCCCTATGGCTACGCACTCAATCAGGCGGTGTGGAGAGACATTGTCTCGCGCTTGGAATGCCGCTCCCCGCCAATCGGTGGCCCCCAATGGACCGCGAAGGAAGGGGAGTTGTACTCCTCGCACCGGCACCTCCACGCCGGTCGTGTGCGCTCGGCATGGAGCCGACCCGCCTGCCCGGGAAGGACAGGGATCGCAACGGCAAGGGAGGTGAGACAGGCAGTCAACTCCCCGCCCAGGAACCGGACTTCGTCACGTGCTCGCCGAAGAAGCTCGGGTGTTGAGCAGTCGGCCGAGCTCCGCGGGCGCCTGGATGTGGGCCAGGTGGCCCTGCCCCGGGAGTTCGTGGACTCGGGCGTGAGCGACGTGCCGTCGTACGGTGTCGAAGGACGTTCCGTAGGGGGCGGTGCCGCGATTGAACTGGCCGATGATCAGGTCGACTTGGGCTGTCAGTCGCGCCAACTCACCGGGAAGAGGTGCCGCGTTGAGCGCGCCGAGTTCGGCGTAGAGCGGTCGGCTCAGGCGACGGAGGGTCTCCCAACCGTCACGATCGGCCCGAAGTTCCTCGACATGTGCGGCGGAGAAGCCGGATATCCGCCGGTTGATGATCTCGACGCAGCGGTCCCAGTCCGCCTTCTCCTCCGCGCTCTTCAGGTCGGGCAGCGCATCGCGTCCGAACGGCCGCATCACCGGCTCGTAGGCGATCACTTGGGGAATCGGGCGATCGTTGGCGGCCAGCAGGGCGATGAGGCCGCCGTAACTCCAGCCGAAGAGTGCCCTCGTGCCGGCGAACTCGTCGAGGACCGCGCCGAGGTCCTCGACCTCTGTCCGCAGCGAGTAAGACGGGGTCAACGGCCCCGAGGCGGCACGGCCCCGGCGGTTGACGACAGCCACCGAGGGCCAGGCGTCGATGGTGCCCGCGACGCGGCGCCACGCGTGCGCGTCGCTCATCACGCCCGGGACGACGACGAGGCCCGGGGCGTCCGGCTCGCCGTACACATCGACCGTGACCCAGCTGTCCCCGCCGACCGACAGCTTCTTCTGAATCGTTCGCTCCATAATTGAATTATGGAGCGAACGATCTACAATGCAAGCGTGACCGAACACAGCCGTGGGCGACCACGGGCCTTCGACCGCGACCGCGCGGTTCTGGACGCCGCCCGCCTCTTCTGGCGACGCGGCTACTCCGGCACCTCGACCCGCGCCCTGACCGCGGCCCTCGGGCTCTCCACCTCCAGCCTCTACGCCGCCTTCGGCAGCAAGGCCGGACTGTTCGAGGAAGCGGTGCGGACCTATGCCGAGCGCTATCGCGAGATCTATCAACAGGCCGTCGACGAGAAGGACATACAGACCGTCTTCGAACGCGTCCTCGTCGACTCGGTCCACGAGTTCACCCAGCCCGGTGACACGCATCCCGGGTGTCTCATCAGCAGCTCCGTCATGACCGACAGCACGAGCACGCTCGACACCAGCGCCTACGTCGCCGAACTGCACAAGTCGAACGAGCGGGCCCTCCTCGTACGCATCAAGCGAGCCGTCCAGGACGGGGAACTGGCCGCCGGCACCGACGCGGCGGCCCTGACCGGGCTCGTCCAGTCCCTCTGGCACGGACTGTCGGTGCGGTCCAACACCGACACGTCTCGCACGGATCTGCTCGCGACGGCGCGACTCGCCCATCAGCTGATCTGTCGGCAACTGGCGCCGGCGGCGGCGGGGCACGTCGGCGGCTCCTGAGCCGGTTCCGGCATCGCCGCAGGTGACAGTGGTAACGGTGCTCATTGCAGCCTTTGGAGAAACCCTCCGGAGCGCGATTGACTTGCCCTCCGCCGACGCAATACCGCGACCCTGGGAGCTCCCGTGTCCGACCACCACGACCACGAGCACGGCGGCCACGACCACGACAGCGGCGGCGGCCACTCCGGTCACTCCCACGGGGTGTCCGTGGACGCCGACCGGCGCTGGCTGACCATCGCCCTGGTGCTGATCAGCGTGTTCATGCTCGCCGAGGTCGTGGTCGGGGTCGCGGCCAACTCGCTGGCGCTGATCTCGGACGCCGCGCACATGCTCACCGACGTCGCCTCCATCGTGCTGGCGCTGATCGCGATGCGACTGGCGGCCCGCCCCGCGAAGGGGCACTTCACCTACGGCCTCAAGCGCGTGGAGATCCTGTCCGCGCAGGCCAACGGCCTGACCCTGCTGCTGCTTTCGATCTGGCTGGCCTACGAGGCGGTACGTCGGCTCGTCTCACCGCCTGAGGTCACCGGCGGCCTGGTCCTCGTCACCGCGCTGATCGGAGTGGCGGTCAACCTGGTGGCCACCTGGTGCATCTCCAGGGCCAACCGCACATCCCTGAACGTCGAGGGCACCTACCAGCACATCCTCACCGACCTGTTCGGCTTCATCGCCACCGCCGTCGCCGGAGCCGTCGTCCTCACCACCGGCTTCGCCCGCGCGGACGCGATCGCCTCCCTACTCGTAGTCGTCCTGATGCTCAAGGCCGGCTACGGCCTGGTCCGCGACTCCGGACGGATCTTCCTCGAGGCCGCGCCCTCCGGGATCGACCCCGACGTCCTCGGCGACCGCCTGGCCGCGCAGGACACCGTGGTCGAGGTGCACGACCTGCACGTCTGGACGATCACCTCCGGCCAGAGCGCCCTGTCCGCCCACGTCCTGGTGGAGCCGGGCGGCGACTGCCACGCCGTACGCCGCGGCCTGCAGAAAATGCTCCTGGACGAGTACCGCATCGGCCACGCCACACTGCAGGTCGACCACCTGGGCGAGGACACCCCCGACCTCCTCCAGATCACCAGCGCCACCGCCGACGACCGTGACGCGCACTGCGACGACGCCCACGGTCCCGTCCACCGCCCCGGCCCTCACGACCACTGAGCGTCCGGCGGCCTGCTTCTCAGGAGTTCCTGCACCGCTGCCGTCCGCTGCTCCCCCTGCGCGAGGCCCCGGCCCAACCCTCCGATCCGGCCGAGGAGTTGGGCATCTCACGCACCCGGCTCTCCAACCACCTGGCGTGTCTGCGCGACTGCGGTCCCGTCGTCGCCGTGCCGGTCGGCCGCCGTACCCGCTACGAGCTCGCCGATCCCCGCCTCGGCCACGTACCGCAGGACCCGCGCACGGCGGTGCCGACTGTGGAGAGCGACCGCACCTGCCCGGACGCCCACGCGAAGGGCTGCTGCTGAGCGCCGGGACACCCTTGGCACCTCCGGGCCCGTCCCCGGTCCGCCGCGACGAACTCGCCCGCCGCATACGGCTGTTGGCGGCGCGACCACCGCCCACAACGTCGTTGAGGCGGTCGTCGCCCTGGCCGCCGTGTCGCTCGCGGTGATGCCGTTCCTGTCCGCCGCCCAACGCCGGGCCGGGCGCGAACTGGGTTCGGCCTCGGCGGTCGCCGACTCCAGGCAGACCCTGTTGTGCACCTGTCTGTCGGCGGTGCTGCCGGCCGACCTGGTCACCAACGCTGTACCCGGCTGGTCCTGGGGCGACCCGGCCGCCGCCCTGGTGATCGCGGCCGGGGCGGCGGAGGAAGGCCGGGACGCCCGGCAGGGCAACGGGTGCTGCGCCCCAACCACCGTCGCTGTACTGCCCGTTGAGGGCGCGCCGGACCCGTGCGGCTGTCGGCCGGACTGTGCGCGACCGGGGCCCGGCGGCACATCACCGTCCGGCGGCTCACGAGTTGGGAGACCGGCTCGGTCGATCAAGGTGACATCCTGGCCCGCATGGCCGAACCGATCGACGTTCCACTCGCCGATGCCGAACTGACCGCCTTCGTCAGGGCTGTTCGGCAGGACCCCGGGCCTCCCGCCCGGGGCGTGGGCGCGGCGGAGTTGCGTCGCGCACAGCGACTCCGTGCCCAAGTCCGGCCTCCGGGGCCCGAGATGGCCCACGTCGAGGATCTGACGGTCGGCTCGGCTGCCGTGGGGGCCCGCCTCTACCGGCCGTCGGCGGGAGACGGGCCACTCGTGGTGTTCCTTCACGGCGGGATGTGGACGATCGGCGATCTGGAGTCGCACGACCGGGCATGCCGACGATTGGCGCTCGGTACCGAGACGGTCGTGCTGAGCGTCGACTTCCGGCGGGCTCCCGAGCACCCGTGGCCGGCCGCCGTGGACGACTGCGTGGACGCGATCCGGTGGGCGGCGGCCGGCGGGGTTGCCGGGACCGTGGGCCCGATCGTCGTCATGGGTGACAGTTCAGGCGGCAACCTCGCCGCGCTCGCCTGTCTGCGCCTGCGTGACGAGGGCGGACCGCTGCCTGCCGCCCAGGTCCTGCTGTACCCCAACACCGATCTGACGCTCTCGTGTCCCAGCACGCGGTCGAAGGCCACGGGCTGGGGTCTGACGACCGACGACGTCGCCTGGGGAGCCGAGCAGTGGGTGCCCGACCCGTCCCGGCGCGCCGACCCCGAGGTCAGCCCGCTGCACGCCGTCGATCTCCGTGGGCTGCCGCCCGCCGTTGTCGTCACCGCCGAGCACGATCCGCTGCGGGACGAGGGCGATGCCTACGCCGCTCGGCTGGCCGCCGCGAACGTTCCCGTCAGACACCGCTGCGAGGCCGGGATGGTCCACGGGTTCCTCACCCTCGACACCCTTTCGCCGGCCGCGGCGGCAGCGGGTGAGAGGGTCTTCACGGACGTCACCGACACCCTCCGCCGTCACGTCCACTGACGCTTCGTCGACCAGTGGCCGCCTGTCCGCGATCCGCACCGGCTGCGGTGGGGTCACCGGTACCGTCCCGGGCTTCGTGCGGAGGACTTCGCGGACCTGTTCCGCCGCGCGGAGGATGCTCTCGCTGATGAAGTCGCTGAAGCGGGCGATGTTCTCCAGTCGGGCGGCGGCCGGGCTCGGCCGAGGACACCGACGCCCTGCCGTGCAATGTCGGCGACCTGGGCGATGCCATGGGCGCCGGCGATCGTCGACCGGTACCAGCCGTCGTCGACGTACGCGGTGAGGCTCCCCGCGACGGCGATGAAGAGGCAGGCCTTTGGGAAACGCGGGTCGCTCGGCACCGGCCGAACCACCCACATCTCGCCCTTGCCCGCCCCCATGTACGTCCGCGCCAGGGCCGGGCGTCCGTCCGCGACCACAGGTTCGATGCGTGACCGGTGGCTCTCCTCCAGGCGCTGCAGATCTGTCGCGCCGATGCCGCCAAAGGTGGGCTGGACACGGATGGAGCGCGCCGGGTTCAAGAGATCGGTGGGCAGCCACTCTCACGACGTACCGGCACGGATCTTCGCCGCCCACAGCCAGGGCCTCGCCAAGAAGCACCACCCGAAAGAGTGGCTGCGGATCCACCTCACCCCAAGACAGTCAAAAAGCCGGGACTCCATGCTCCTTGAAGCATGCGCGAACTCTCTCGACCAGAGCCGGGCCAGGCACCGGGGTGTCGTGCAACGGGAAGGGCACACCGAGAGCGTCGTACTTCGAGGCGCCCAGCTTGTGGAAGGGCAGGACATCGACCCGCTCGACCGCGCCGAGACCCGACACAAAGCGGGCCAGGGCGTCCACGGACGCCAGGTCGTCGGTCCAGCCCGGGACCAGGACGTACCTGATCCACATCGGGACGCCGAGCCGGTCGAGGCGGGTGGCGAAGTTGAGGGTGGGGGCGAGTTCGCCGCCGGTCAGTTTCCGGTAGGTGTTGACGTCGAAGGACTTGATGTCGAGGAGCACCAGGTCGGTGTCGGCGAGGAGTTCGTCGGTGGCGCGGGCGCCGAGGAAGCCGGAGGTGTCGAGGGCGGTGTGCAGGCCGGCCGCCTTGCAGCGGCGGAGGATTTCGGCGGTGAAGGCGGGCTGGAGCAGTGGTTCGCCGCCGGTGATGGTGACCCCGCCGCCGGCCGTGGTGACGAAGTCGCGGAACTTCCCGATCTCCCCCATGACCGCTTCGACGCTCATCTCCTGCCCGTCGCGCATGTGCCAGGTGTCGGGGTTGGCGCAGTACAGGCAGCGCAGCGGGCAGCCGGAGACGAAGAGGACGAACCGGGTCCCGGGACCGTCCACGCCGGTGGACAGGTCCCAGGAGTGGATCCGGCCGGTGGTCGCGGTCCGCATGGCACTCACAGCGATCCGTGGAAGGTACGGCTGATCACGTCGAGCTGCTGCTCGCGGGTCAGGCGGACGAAGTTGACGGCGTAACCGGATACCCGGATGGTCAAGTCCGGGTAGTTCTCCGGGTGTTCCATCGCGTCTTCCAGCGTCGCGCGGTCGAGGACGTTGACGTTCATGTGGAAGCCGCCCGCGGCCATGTAGGCGTCGAGAATGCCCACCAGGTGGCCGGCACGCTCGTCAGGTGCGTGCCCCAGTCCCTCGGGCGTGATCGTCGTCGTCAACGAGATGCCGTCACGGGCCTGTTCGTACGGCAGCTTGGCCACCGAGAGGGCGGAGGCGGCGACTCCGTGCCGGTCGCGGCCGTTCATCGGGTTGGCGCCGGGTGCGAAGGGCTGTCCGGCGAGGCGGCCGTCGGGGGTGTTGCCCGTGTGCTTGCCGTAGACGACGTTCGAGGTGATGGTGAGGACCGACTGGGTGTGCTCGGCGCCCCGGTAGGCGGGGTACTGGCGCACCTTCGCCATGAAGGACTCCACCAGTCCTACGGCGATGCTGTCGGCGCGGTCGTCGTTGTTGCCATAGGCCGGGAAGTCGCCCTCGGTGCGGAAGTCGACGGCGAGGCCGGTGGCGTCCCGGAACACCTTCACCCGGGCGTACTTGACGGCGGACAGGCTGTCGGCGGCGACCGACAGGCCGGCGATGCCGCACGCCATGAAACGGTGCACGGGGTAGTCGTGCAGGGCCATCTCGATGCGCTCGTAGGCGTACTTGTCGTGCATGTAGTGGATGACGTTGAGCGCGTTGACGTACGTCCGGGCCAGCCAGTCCAGGACGTGGTCGTAGGCCGCCGACAGCTCGTCGTAGTCCAGGTACTCCTCTGTCAGCGGGGGCGTCGGGGTCGCGACCTGTTCGCCGGTCATCTCGTCCCGGCCGCCGTTGACCGCGTAGAGCAGCGCCTTCGCGAGGTTGACCCGGGCGCCGAAGAACTGCATCTGCTTGCCGACCTCCATCGCGGAGACGCAGCAGGCGATCGCGGTGTCGTCGCCGCTGTGCGGGCGCAGCAGCTCGTCGGACTCGTACTGGACGGCGCTGGTGTCGATCGAGACCTGGGCGCAGAACTCCTTGAAGGCGACGGGGAGTTGGGGCGACCACAGGACGGTCAGGTTCGGCTCGGGTGCGGGGCCGAGGTTGTAGAGGGTCTGGAGGAAGCGGAAGGAGGTGCGGGTGACCAGGGGGCGGCCGTCGGTGCCGATGCCGCCGATGGACTCCGTCACCCAGGTCGGGTCGCCGGAGAACAAAGCGTCGTACTCGGGGGTGCGCAGGAACCGTACGATCCGCAGCTTGATCACGAAGTCGTCGATAAGTTCCTGGGCGCGGGACTCGTCCAACACGCCTTCCTCCAGGTCCCGTTGGAGGTAGACGTCGAGGAAGGTGGAGGTGCGGCCGAGCGACATCGCGGCACCGTTCTGCTCCTTCACGGCGGCGAGGTAGCCGAGGTAGAGCCACTGGACGGCCTCGTGGGCGGTGGCGGCGGGGCGGGAGACGTCGCAGCCGTAGGTGGCCGCCATCCGTGTCAGTTCGCCCAACGCCCGTATCTGCTCGGCGATTTCCTCCCGGTCGCGGATGACCTCGGTGCCGGACGCGCAGGCGTCGAGCTTGGCACGCTCGGCCTTCTTGACCTCGATCAGCCGGTCCGTGCCGTAGAGCGCGACGCGTCGGTAGTCGCCGATGATCCGGCCGCGGCCGTAGGCGTCGGGCAGTCCGGTGATGATGCCGGCCTTGCGGGCTGCCCGCATTTCGGGGGTGTAGGCGTCGAAGACACCGTCGTTGTGCGTCTTGCGGTAGGTGCCGAAGACGCTTGTGACGAACGGGTCGGCCTCGTAGCCGTACGCCCTGAGGCTGTTCTCGACCATGCGCAGGCCGCCGTTCGGCATGATCGCGCGCTTCAGCGGGGCGTCGGTCTGGAGGCCGACGATCAACTCCCGTTCGCGGTCGATGTATCCGGGGGCGTGCGAGGTGATCGTCGAGGGGGTCTTGGTGTCGACGTCGAGGATGCCCCGGCTGCGCTCCTCCGGGAACAGGGCGCTGACCTTCTCCCAGACGGCGCGCGTGCGGTCGGTGGGGCCGGTCAGGAAGGTCGCGTCGCCTTCGTACGGCGTGTAGTTGGCCTGGATGAAGTCGCGCACGTCGACGCGCTCGCGCCAGGAGGTACCGGCGAAGCCGCGCCATGCCTCGGATACGCGTGTTCCGACTGCCACTGTCGTCGTCATCGCCGGTTCTCTCCCTTGCTTCGCACTGGAATGCCTCACTACCGATACTCGTGCGATACGTCGGCACATGAGAGGGCCGGTCAGGGCCCTGATCCCGGCCGTCCGACCCTCTGGGAGGGCCGAACGGCCCTCCCCGGTCGGGACCCGCTCATACGACGGGCAGATCGGGTCGGACGAGGGTGCCCGACCTGCCGTGGACGATCTCGTACGCCGCGTCCAGGGCCCCTATCGCGGCCAGCCCCCCGGTGCGTTCGACGAACCGGGCGGCGGCCTCGGTCTTCGGTCCCATGGAGCCGTCCGGGAAGTCGCCGCCGCGCAGCTGCTCGGGGGTGGCGCCGAGGACGGGCTGCTGTTCGGGGGTGCCGTAGCCGGAGTAGACGCAGGGCACGTCCGTGAGGATGAGCAGGAAGTCGGCCTTCAGATGCTCGGCCAGCAGGGCCGCCGTGAGGTCCTTGTCGACGACGGCCTCTGCCCCGGTCAGGGCGCCGGTGTCGTAGTCCGCCGTGACGGGGACGCCTCCGCCGCCCGCGCAGATGACGAGTGTGCCGCTGCTCAGCAGGTCGTGGATGGTGTCGGTCTCCAGGATCCGCTCGGGTGCCGGGGAGGGAACGACGCGGCGCCAACCGGTGGTGTCGGCGCCGATGTGCCAGCCGCGTCGGCGGGAGAGCGCGGACGCGAGGTCGTGGGAGTACACCTGGCCGACGAACTTCGTGGGGTGCTCGAAGGCCGGGTCGTCGGCCCGCACGAGGGTGTGGGTGACGAGCGCGGCGATACGACGGCCGGGCAGCGCGTCGTGCAGGGTGCGCGCCAGCAGGGAGCCGATCATGCCCTGGGTCTGGGCACCGAGCAGATCGAGCGGGTAGGGGGCACTGAGGGCGGGATCGGCGGCGCTCTCCATGGCGAGCAGGCCGATCTGGGGTCCGTTGCCGTGGGTGATGACGATCTCGTGATCGTGGGCGAGGGCCGCGATCGCGGTGGTCACCCGGTCGATGTTGGCCACCTGGACCGCCGCGTCGGGGCGTTCGCCGCGGTGCAGCAGGGCGTTGCCGCCCAGCGCGATGACGATGCGCATGGCTCAGTCCTCCAGGGTGGCGACGAGTACGGCCTTGATGGTGTGCAGGCGGTTCTCCGCCTGGTCGAAGACGATCGACGCGGGGGACGAGAACACGTCGTCGGTGACCTCCAGGCCGTCCAGTCCGTAGGTGTCGAACAGGTCCTGGCCGAGGTGGGTGCGGCGGTCGTGCAGGGCCGGCAGGCAGTGCATGAACTTGACGTCCGGGTTGCCGGTGGCGGCCAGCGTCTTCTCGTTCACCTGGTACGGGAGGAGCAACTCGATCCGCTTTCGCCAGGAGTCGGCGGGCTCGCCCATGGAGACCCATACGTCGGTGTGCAGGAAGTCCGCTCCGTGCACGGCGGTCTCGACGTCCTCGGTGAGGGTGATCCGGGCTCCGCTGTTCTCGCCCAACGTCCGGCAGGCGGCGACGAGTTCGGCCGCGGGCCACAGTTCCTTCGGTGCGGCGATCCGCACGTCCATGCCGAGCAGGGCGCCCATGGACAGCAGCGAGTTGCCCATGTTGTTGCGCGCGTCTCCGAGGTAGCAGTAGGCGATGTCGGGCAGGGGCCTGGGGCTGTGCTCGTGCATGGTCAGGACGTCGCACAGGCTCTGGGTGGGGTGCGCGGTGTCGGTCAGGCCGTTGTGGACGGGGACACCGGAGTGGGTGGCGAGTTCGGCGACGAGGGCCTGGTCGGAGCCTCGGTACTCGATGGCGTCGAACATGCGGCCCAGCACGCGGGCGGTTTCGGCGATGGACTCCTTGGCGCCGATGTGGGTGTCGCCGGGGCCGAGGTAGGTGGTGCGGGCTCCCTGGTCGGCGGCGGCGACCTCGAAGGCGCAGCGGGTGCGGGTGGAGGTCTTCTCGAAGATCAGCGCGAGGTTGCGGCCGGTCAGCCGGGGTTGTTCGGTGCCGTTGCGCTTGGCGGTCTTGAGGTCGGCGGCGAGGTCGAGGAGGTGGTGGATCTCGGGGGCGGTGAAGTCGAGTTCGCTCAGGTAGGAGCGGCCTCGCAGGTCGACGGTCAGGGTGAAGTTCCTCGTTCTCGGGTCAGACGGCCGGGTCGCGTTCGACGGGGCAGCTCATGCAGCGCGGTCCGCCCCGGCCGCGGCCGAGTTCGGCACCGGCGATGGTGACGATCTCGATGCCCTGCTTGCGGAGGTAGGTGTTGGTCGTGACGTTGCGCTCGTAGCCGACGACCACGCCGGGGGCCACGGCGAGGAAGTTGCTGCCGTCGTCCCACTGCTCGCGCTCGGCACTCCGGATGTCCTGCGGCGCGGAAAGCATGCGTACCTTGTCCAGATCCAGGGCCTCTGCCAGGGCGCCGGCGAGGTCGGAGTTCGGTGTGACGTCGAAGCCCGTCTCGCGGGCGTCGCTGGGCCTCAGCGTCCAGGAGCGCAGGGAGTCCGCGAGGCCCGGATAGATGGTGAAGGCGTCGCGGTCGACCATGGTGAGCACGGTGTCGAGGTGCATGTAGGCGCGGGCGGCGGGGAGTTGGACGGCGATCAGACGGTTCGCCGTGCCGGTGGCGAAGAGCCGGGAGGCCAGGTTCTCCACGGCCTGGGCCGTGGTGCGCTCCCCCATGCCGACCATGACGGCGCCGTTACCGAGGACATGGACGTCGCCGCCCTCCAGGGTGCCGACCTCGCCGTCCAGTGGTGGCGTGGTCACGGTGCCGGCGAACATCGGGTGGAAGCGGTAGATGGCCTCGGCGTGCAGGCTCTCGCGGCGGCGGGCGAGCTTGGCCATCGGGTTGACCGACAGACGGTCGTACATCCAGCAGGAGTTGTCGCGCGGGAAGAGGTGGTTGGGCAGCGGGGTAAGCGCGAAGTCCTCGGCGTCGAGCGCGTTCCAGACCAGGCTGTGCGGGGTGGCGAGCGGCAGGTCGCTCTTGAGGATGCCGCCGGTGCGGGTGGTGGGCAGTCCGCGGGAGATCCGCTTGACCGGCGGTGTGACGGTCTCTGGGGCCCGGCCCTCGGAGACCGGATTCCGGGTCGGCTCCTCGCCGTAGACGCCTTGGCCGCGCTTCAGCCAGACGTACACCGGCAGACCGAGCAGCAGGACGAACAGGCCGTAGTACACGGTCTGGTAGCCGCTGCCCTGGATCGCCCAGTACGAGAAGGCCATCGCCAGGACGGAGACCGTGATGTCGCGGGCCAGCCGTCGGCCGGCGATGCTCTCGCGTCCGCGCACCAGCAGCCAGTACAGCTGGGCGGCGGCGGAGAACAGGTACGGGATGACGGCCGTCAGCACGCTCAGCAGCACGATCTTGGTGAAGACGTCGTCGAAGCGCGTATAGCTGAACACGGTGATCAGCGAGGCCAGCACGGTCGAGGCGATGATGCCGAAGACCGGGACGCCGCTCTCGCCGCGCAGCTTCGCGAAGGCGCCGGGGAAGAGTCCGTCGCGGGCGGCGGCGTACGGCATCTCGGCGCAGAGCATGGTCCAGCCGTTGAGGGCGCCGATGCCGGAGACGATGGCGGCGACGGCGACCGTGTCGCCGGCCCAGGTGCCGCCGAGGATGTTGTTGGCGGCGTCGGTGAACGGGGCGGTGGAGGCGCCGAGTCGGCCGTGGGAGACGGTGCCGAGGACGGCGAGGGTGCCGAGGATGTAGATGACGGCGCAGGCGAGGGTGCCGTAGATCGTGGCGCGCGGGACGTTGCGGCCGGGCTCGCGGACTCGGCCGGCGACCACCGAGGCGGCCTCCAGGCCGATGTAGCTGAACAGCGCGATGGGTGCGGCGGCCGAGATCGCGCCCATCGCCGACTGGCCGCTGGCGTTGAACGAGCCGAAGTTGTGCGGGTCGACGAACAGCAGGCCGATGGTGGCCATGAAGAGCAGCGGGACGAACTTCAGCACGGTGGTGAACACCTGGAAGGCGCCCATGTTCCGTACGCCGGTGAGGTTGATCGCGGCGGGTATCCAGAGCCCGATCAGCGCGATGAATATCGAGATCGCCGTTTTGTGGCCGGTGTTGACGAACACCTCGACATAGCCGACCCAGGCCACCACGATCGCGGCGTTGCCCGCCCAGGCGGTGATCCAGTACGACCAGGCGTTGAGGAATCCGGCGAACTCACCGAAGGCCTCTCGGGCGTAGACGTACGGTCCGCCGCTCGCCGGGACGCGCTTCGACAGCGCGCCGAAGGTCACCGCCAGGGCGAGTGCGCCGAGGGTGACGATCCCGAACGCCACGAGCGAGATCGGCCCGTACGGTGCGAGGGCCGAGGGGAGCGCGAACACCCCGGTGCCGATGATGGTGCCGCCCACGAGCGCGGTCGCGCCGGAGAGGCCGAGGGCGGCTTCGGGAAGTGACGTGCCGTCACTTCGTGGGGTCCTGGGCATGGTTGTGCTCCCTGTGCGGGTCGGTGCGGATCAGTCGATCCACGCACGATCCTTCTCGGAGCCGGCGCCCGTGATCAGTGGCCGAATATCCCCACCCGGGGCCATTGGTCCCCATCGCCACGTCCCGAACGGCCCAGCAGGTGCGCACCGCCCCACTCGGCCTCCACATGACGGAGTCGGCCGGTGCCGTTCGGCCCCCGGAGCAGGGCCGATCGCCCGATGCCCGGCCGCACCCGGCTCCCTCAGCGTGGACACGCAAGATCGCCCCTGTTCCGGCCGAGTCTCCGAGGAGCGCCGGACCCTACCCACGGGATGGAAAAGATGGCTCCCTTCAAGGACTCCGAGGGATCGCCCACCGGAGCGGCGCCCGGCACGAGCGTCACCCCGCCCAGGACAGTCACCGTGGGAACGGCGCTGAAGTGGATCGTTCCGGTCCTGACGGGCCTGGTCGTCTACCTCCTTCCGCAGCCCGACGGAATCAAGTCCGGTGGGTGGGCGGTCCTGGCCGTCTTCACGGCCACCGTGCTCGGCCTCATCCTGCAGCCGCTCCCACTGGGCGCGGTCGCCCTGGTCGGCCTGACGGTCACGATGATCACCGGCACCCTGGAGCCGGACGTCGCGCTCGGCGGGTTCTCCGAGCCGACGATCTGGCTGATCGTCGCGGCGTTCTTCATCTCCCTCGGCTTCACCAAGACGGGCCTCGGCCGTCGTATCGCGCTGCTGTTCGTCCGCGCTCTGGGCCGCAGCAGCCTGGGACTCGCGTACGGCATCACCCTGACCGACCTCGTGCTGGCCCCGGCCACACCCAGCAACACCGCCCGCTCCGGCGGTGTCATCCAGCCGGTCATCCGCTCGCTGAGCGCCAACGCCGGCTCGCATCCCGGGGACGAGAGCCGCCGCACGCTGGGCGCCTACCTCACCGTCACCGCCATGCAGATCAACACGGTCACCAGTGCCATGTTCCTGACCTCCATGGCCGCCAATCCCCTGGTACAGAAGCTCGCCGCCGACCACGGCATCCACCTCACCTGGACCTCCTGGGCGGCGGCGGCGATCGTTCCCGGTCTGGTCGCCCTGCTGGTGCTCCCCGCGCTGCTGTACCGCGTGTTCCCGCCCACCGTGCGTGCCACGCCGGAGGCTCCTGGCCAGGCCCGCGCCCAGCTCGCCGAGCTCGGCCGGATGTCCCGTCAGGAATGGACCATGGCGGCCGTCTTCGTCCTGCTGCTCCTGCTGTGGTCGGTGGGCGGCCAGGTCTGGGACCTGTCGGCCACCGTCTCCGCCTTCACCGGTGTGGCCCTGCTGCTCGTCACCGGTGTGCTGACGTGGGGTGACCTGGTCGCGGAGAAGTCGGCCTGGACGACGCTGGTGTGGTTCTCCGTCCTGGTCATGATGGCCGGTCAGCTTCAGGAGCTCGGGGTGATCGGCTGGTTCAGCGACACCATGACCAAGGCCACCGACGGGGTGGGCTGGCAGACCGCGTTCGTGATCCTGACGCTGGTCTACCTCTTCTCCCACTACCTCTTCGCCTCCAACACCGCGCACGTGGCGGCGATGTACGCCGCCTTCCTCTCTGCCGCCATCGCCACCGGCGCACCGCCGGTGATGGCCGCCCTGGTGCTCGGCTTCATCAGCTCGCTCTACGGCGGCCTGACCCACTACGCTTCCGGCCCGGCCCCCGTCCTCTTCGGCGGCGGCTACGTCACCCTCGGCGAATGGTGGCGTACCGGGCTGATCGCCGCCGGCGCCAACATCGTCATCTGGATGGGTGTGGGCGCCCTGTGGCTGAAGGTCCTCGGCCGCTGGTGAGCCCACTCCCCCACCTGTCGTCCGCCCGGCCCGGCTCTCCAGCCGGGCCGTCGGCATGCGAGCGCAGGAGGCGCCGCCGACCCCGGCGGGGGGCCAGAGCCGTGAACACCCTCGGTCCCACGGGCAACCAAGGCCGGGACCATCTGCCGGTGGGCAGGGACCTCCGGCCCCTGCCCGGTCGATCACCCCGTGAGTTGACTGAACACCAAGGCCGCCACGCTCGTCCCGAGCAGCCCGGCGCCACCCCGCACCACACACCGCGGAACCAGAACCGGTGTCCGTGCCCGGGTCCTGAACACTGTCGACCGCCCGTACACCCCGGGCGGCAGAACGGAGGGACGTCATGGCAGACGCTCCGAACGCATCCCACGCCTACCTCGTCGGCGGCGGCATCGCCTCCCTCGCGGCCGCCGCCTTCCTCGTCCGCGACGCCGGCTTCCCCGGCGAGCACATCCGCATCCTGGAGGAACTCCCCGTCGCCGGCGGCTCGATGGACGGCAGCGGCGAGCCCGCCGGATACGTCACCCGGGGCGGACGGATGCTGGAGGAGGAGGCCTACACCTGCCTGTGGAACCTCCTGGAGACGATCCCCACCCTCACCGACGAGACGGTGTCGGTACGCGAGGAGATCACCGAGTTCAACGCCAAGTGGCCCACCGACGCCAAGGCCCGCCTGATCGGCCGGGGCACCACGATCCTCGACGCCGCCGACTACGGCCTCGACACCCGCGACCGCCTGGAACTGACCCGCCTGCTCGTGCTGCCCGAAGCGGTCATCGGCGCCCGCAGGATCGAGGACTTCTTCTCACCGCACTTCTTCGCCACCAACTTCTGGACGATGTGGCGCACCACCTTCGCCTTCCAGAACTGGCACAGCGCCATCGAGCTCAAGCGCTATCTCCTGCGCTTCATGCAGGAGTTCCCCCGCATGCACACCCTCGCCGGCGTGCGCCGCACCCGCCTCAACCAGTTCGACTCGATCATCCGGCCGCTGCGTACCTGGCTCGAGGCCCGTGGCGTGGTCTTCGAGTACGGCGTGCGGGTCACCGACGTCGACTTCGCCACCGCCGAGGACGGCGTACGGCGCGCACACCGCCTGCACCTCGAACGCGACGGGCACCCCGACACGTACGAACTCACCGCCGACGACTACGCGTTCCTCACCCTGGGATCGATGACCGCCGACGCCGCCTACGGCACCGACGACACCGCGCCCGAACTGGTCCGCGACAAGCGGGACGGCGGATGGCGGCTGTGGGAGACCATCGCCGCCAAGGCCGACGACTTCGGCCGGCCCACCGCCTTCAACGGCAACGTGGACGAGGCCAAGTGGGAGTCCTTCACCCTCACCCTGCGCGACCCGCTGCTCCTGCACCGCATCGAGGAACTGTCCGGCAACCTCCCGGGCACGGGCGCCCTGATGACGTTCAAGGACTCCAACTGGCTGATGTCCGTGGTCGTACCGCACGCCCCGCACTTCGACGGCCAGCCCGAGGACGTCCACACCCTGTGGGGCTACGGCCTGTTCACCGACCGCGACGGCGACTTCGTCGGCAAGCCGATGGCCGAGGCCACGGGCCGGGAGATCCTCACCGAACTCCTCGGCCACCTCGGGATGTCGGACATCGAGGAACAGGTCGCGGCGAGCACGACCGTGATCCCGGTGATGATGCCGTACATCACCAGCCAGTTCGCCCCGCGCACCGTGCACGACCGCCCCCTGGTGATCCCTCGCGGCTCCGCCAACTTCGCCTTCCTGGGCCAGTTCACGGAGATCCCCGAGGACGTGGTCTTCACCGTCGAGTACTCCGTGCGCGGCGCCATGCACGCCGTCCACGGCCTGCTCGGCCTCGACGAGCGCGAGATACCCGGCATCTACCACGCCCTGGCCGATCCGGCGACGGCCTTCGACGTGCTCAGGGCGCCGCTGGCCTGAGTGGGAGCGGAAGGATCAACTGGCCTTGCATTAGGGCTAGTTGACCTGGCAGGCGGGAAACCCGACGAAGGGAACGGGAACATGACCGACACCGGATCACTCCTGGCGAAGGTGGTGGGGCCGGAGCACATGCTCATGGAGGACCGCGTTCCGGAGGAGTACGGGCACGACGAGTCGCTGGCCGTCGCGGCCCGACGGCCGAGGTACGTGGTGCGACCCGCGGCGACCGCCGAGGTGTCCGAGATCCTGGCGGTCGCCGCCATGCGGCGGGTCCCCGTGACAGCACGGGGCTCCGGCACCGGGCTGTGCGGGGCCTGCGTGCCCGGCGCGGACGGGATCGTCGTGTCCTTCGAGCGGATGAACCACGTGGTGGAGATCGACGCCGACAACCACGTGGCCGTGGTCCAGCCGGGGGTCACCCTGGCCGAACTCGACGACCACGCAGCCGAGTTCGGGCTGTGCTATCCGGTGCGCCCGGGTGAGCCGAGCGCGTCGGTCGGCGGCACGATCGCCACCAACGCCGGTGGCATGCACGCCGTCCGGCACGGTGTCACCCGCCACCATGTCCTCGGTGTCGAGGCCGTGTTGGCCTCCGGCGCGATCGTGCGCAGTGGTGGGAAGTACGTCAAGACCAGCACCGGCTACGACCTGACGCAGTTACTCGTCGGCTCCGAGGGCACCCTCGCCCTCGTCACCGAGGCGGTCCTGCGCCTGAAGCCCCGCGCCGGGCACGGCGCGACGGTGCTGGCGCCCTTCGCGACAGCCGAGGAAATCGCCCGCGCGGTACCGCGCCTGCTGGCCCGGGGACTGGATCCGCTGGCCCTGGAGTACGTCGACATGCTCACGATGGCGGCGATGACCGCCCAGCAGGATCTCGGGCTCGGCATCCCGCAACAGGTCCGCGACACGGCGCTCGCCTATCTGGTCGTGGTCCTCGAAGAGCGGTCGGCCGATCGGCTCGAAGCCGATGTGGAGTCGCTCGGCGGGCAGTTGCTCGAACTGGGCGCGGCCGACGTCTACCTGCTGCCCGCAGCAGCCGCGCGGCAACTGATCGAGGCCCGGGAGCGGGCGTTCTGGGCCTCCAAGGCGGCCGGCGCCGACGAGATCGTGGTACCCCGCGCCTCCCTGCCCCGGCTGCTCGCCGCGGCGTGATCCCGCCAAGGTGGAACTGATGCGCCGGATCAAGCACGCCTTCGACCCCGACGGGATCCTCAACCCCGGTGTCCTCTTCGACTGACCCCATGAAGGGCGGAATCACCGTGAACGGTGCCCGTGCCGTCGCGCGCACCCTCCGGGACTCCGGCGTCGAGGTGTGCTTCGCCAACCCCGGCACCTCCGAACTGCACTTCGTCGCCGCGCTGGACGACGAGCCCGCCCTGCGGGCCGTGCCATGTCTGTTCGAAGGCGTGGACTGTGGGTCGGTTGAGCACGTCGTCCGTCATCGGGGATCTCCTCCGGGGTTCTTCGACACTTCGAGCGTCCCGCGGAACGGGGAGAGGCCCCATGGGCTGCCTGGGGGCGGACCATGGGGCCTTTCGGCCCTCAGGAATCCGCCCACAGGCCCACCTCACGGGGCCTCTCGCGGTCGTGCTCAGCCGTCGGCGACCAGCGCTGTCAGGTCGAGGAGGCGGTTGGTGTAGCCCCACTCGTTGTCGTACCAGCCGAAGACCTTGACCAAGGTGCCGTTCGCCTGGGTGAGCGCCGGGTCGAAGATGCACGAGGCGGGGTCGCCGATGACGTCACGGGAGACGATCGGGGCCTTCGAGACGCGCAGGATGCCGTTGAGCGGGCCGTCGGCCGCCTCGGCGAAGGCGGCGTTGACCTCGTCCACCGTCGTCTCGCGGTTCAGGACGACCGCGAGGTCGGTGAGCGAGCCGTCCTCCACGGGGACGCGTACGGCGATGCCGTCCAGGGCGCCCGCCATCTCGGGCACCACCAGGCCCACGGCACGGGCTGCGCCGGTACTGGTCGGGATGATGCTCAGGGCGGCCGAGCGGGCCCGGCGCAGGTCCTTGTGCGGGGCGTCGAGGAGGGACTGGTCGTTGGTGTAGCCGTGGATGGTGGTCATCATGCCGCGCTCGATGCCGAAGGTCTCGTGCAGCACCTTGACCATCGGGGCGACGCAGTTGGTGGTGCAGGACGCCGCCGAGACGATCCGGTCCTGACGGCGGTCGTAGGTCGTGTCGTTGACGCCCATCACGATGGTGGCGTCCGCGTTCTTGCCGGGCGCGGACAGCAGCACGGTGTGGGCGCCCGCCTTCAGGTGCAGGGCGGCGGAGTCGCGGTCGCGGAAGCGGCCCGTGGACTCGATCACGATGTCGGCGCCGTAGTCCGACCAGTGCAGGGCGGCCGGGTCGCGTTCGGCGGTGACCTCGATGCGCCGGCCGTCGACGGTGATCGAGGTGTCGTCGTGGGTGACCTCGCGTCCGATGCGGCCGAACGTCGAGTCGTACTCCAGGAGATGGGCCAGGGTGGCGGGCGAGGTGATGTCGTTGATCGCGACGACCTCGACGTCCTGGGTGCCCGCCTCCGCGCGGTCGAGTGCCGCGCGCAGATAGGTGCGGCCTATGCGGCCGAAGCCGTTGATGCCGACGCGTACGGTCATGGCGGTGAACTCCTTTGCCGGGAAGGGGATTTCAGGCGTTCCAGGTCCAGTCCGCGACTTCGGGCAGGTCGGTGCCGTGTTCGCGGATCCAGGCGTGGTGGCGGGTGCGGGCGTCGGCCATCTGCTGGCGTACGGCCGCGGCGCGTACCGCGAGGCCGGGTACGCGGTCGATGACGTCCATGACCAGGCGGTAGCGGTCGAGGTCGTTGCGGACGACCATGTCGAAGGGCGTGGTCGTGGTGCCGGACTCCTTGTAGCCGCGCACGTGCAGGTTGGCGTGGCCGGCGCGGCGGTAGGCGAGGCGGTGGATGAGCCACGGGTAGCCGTGGTAGGCGAAGATGACCGGCTTGTCGGTGGTGAACAGGCCGTCGTACTCGAAGTCGCTCATGCCGTGCGGGTGTTCCTCGCGCGGCAGCAGCCGGGTCATGTCGACGACGTTGACGACACGGACGGCGAGCTGGGGCAGGTGGCGGCGCAGCAACTGGGCGGCGGCCAGCACCTCCAGAGTCGGAACGTCGCCGGCGCAGGCCAGCACGACGTCCGGTTCGCCACCGTTCTCCGTGCCGGCCCACTCCCAGATCCCGGCGCCGCGCGCGCAGTGGGCGCGGGCCTGCTCCATGGAGAGCCAGTCGAAGCAGGGCTGCTTGCCGGCGACGACCACGTTGACGTAGTCGCGGCTGCGCAGGACGTGATCGGCCACCGAGAGGAGGGTGTTGGCGTCCGGCGGGAGGTAGACGCGGACGACCTCGGGGCTCTTGTTGAGGACGTGGTCGACGAAGCCGGGGTCCTGGTGGGAGAAGCCGTTGTGGTCCTGGCGCCAGACGTGCGACGTCAGCAGGTAGTTGAGGGAGGCGATCGGTGCCCGCCACGCCAACTCCCTCGATGTCTTCAGCCACTTGATGTGCTGGTTGACCATCGAGTCGACGATGTGCACGAACGCCTCGTAGCAGGAGAACAGTCCGTGCCTGCCGGTGAGGAGGTAGCCCTCCAGCCAGCCCTGGCAGGTGTGTTCGGAGAGGATCTCCATCACCCGGCCGTGCCGCTCCAGGTGCTCGTCGACCGGGAGGTACTCGGCCTGCCAGGCCTTGCCGCTGGCGTTGAAGACGGCCTGGAGGCGGTTGGAGGCGGTCTCGTCCGGGCCCACGACACGGAAGTCGCGGCTGGCCGAGGTGTCGTGCATGACCTGTTCGAGGAGGTCGCCGAGGACGCGGGTCGGCTCGTGCAGGGTCGTGCCCGGCTTCTCGACGGGGATCGCGAAACGGTCCAGGGACGGGACCGGGAGGTCGCGCACCAGCAGGCCGCCGTTGGCGTACGGGCTGGAGCCGAGGCGTTTGGCGCCTTCGGGCACGCAGGCCAGGACGTCCGCGACGGGCCGGCCGCCGGCGTCGAAGAGCTGCTCCGGGTGGTAGGAGCGCAGCCATGCCTCCAACTGCCGTAGGTGCTCGGGGTTTTCGCGCACCTCGGACAGCGGGACCTGGTGGGCGCGCCAGGTGCCCTCGACCGGGACGCCGTCGACCTCGGCGGGACCGGTCCAGCCCTTCGGGGTGCGCAGGACGATCACCGGCCAGTGCACGCGCTCGGTGACGCCGTCCTCGCGGGCGGACTGCTGCATCGCCGCGATGCGGTCCAGCGCGTCGTCGAACGCGGCGGCCATGGCGCGGTGCACCTGGAGCGGGTCGTCGCCCGTCACGTGGATCGGGTCGTGACCGTATCCCCGTAGCAGTTCGTCGAGTTCGGACTCGGGGAGCCGGGACAGGACGGTCGGGTTGGCGATCTTGTAACCGTTGAGGTGCAGGATCGGCAGGACCGCGCCGTCGTGGACCGGGTCGAGGAACTTGTTGGAGTGCCAGGCGGCGGCCAACGGGCCGGTCTCCGCCTCGCCGTCACCGATGACACAGGTGACCAGCAGGTTCGGGTTGTCGAGGGCGGCGCCGTAGGCATGGGCCAGGGAGTAGCCGAGTTCGCCGCCTTCGTGGATCGAACCGGGGGTCTCGGGTGCCACGTGGCTGGGCACGCCGCCGGGGAAGGAGAACTGCTTGAACAGCCGCTCCATCCCCGCCCCGTCGCGCGGGACGTTCGGGTAGGTGTCGCTGTAGCTGCCCTCCAGCCAGGAGTTGGCGACCACGGAGGGTCCGCCGTGGCCGGGTCCCCACACGCACAGCGCGTCCAGATCGCGCGCCTTGATCACCCGGTTGAGGTGGGTGTACACGAGGTTGAGGCCGGGCGAGGTGCCCCAGTGGCCCAGCAGCCGCGGCTTGATGTGCTCCGGCTTCAGGGGCTCGGTGAGCAGGGCGTTCGCCATCAGGTAGATCTGGCCTGCGGCAAGGTAGTTGGCGGCGCGCCAGTGGGCGTCCAGGGTGCGCAGTTCGTCGTCGGAGAGGGCGGTGCTCTGCTGGTCTTCGACCTTGGTCATGGTGACTCCGTAAGTCATCGAGGTGACGTCATCGAGCGGAGGAGCAGGGCGCAGCCGCGGCCTTCAGACACGCTGGGGTACGACGGCGACCGGGCAGCTGGAGTGGTGCAGCACCGCGTGGGCGACGCGGCCGAGCTGGAGCCCGAAGGTGACGTCGCGGCGCTTGGCTCCGACGACCAGGAGGTCGGCGTCGGCCGCGGCGTCGAGGAGGACCCGGCGGGCGTTTCCCTCGACGGTGCGCCGGTGCAGTTCCACGTCGGCCGGTACGTCCGCCACCGCGGCGTCCAGGGCCTCCACGGCCCGTTCCTCGTGCAGCCGGGCGGGTTCGCCGGACATCAACGGATGGTCGGTGGTCTCGTGCGCGGGACAGCGCCAGGCCCGTACGGCCTCCAGAGGAACCCCGCGACGCCTGGCCTCCTCGGCCGCGAAGCGCACGGCCGGGGACTCCTTGCCGTCCTCGCCGACACCCACCACGACACGGCCGTGGGTGCCGGAGCCGGCCCGGTTGTCGTGGCTGCCGCGCAGCACGATCACCGGGCAGTCCGCGTGTGCGGCCACGGTCAGACTGACGGAGCCCAGGAGCATTTCCGTCAGGCCGCTGCGCCCTCGGGTGCCGAGGACGAGGGCGGTCGCGTGCCGTGCCTCGCTCACCAGGGCGTACTCGGGCTCCTCCGGCAGTACGTCGACGCTCACGTCGAGGTCCGGGTGCCGGCCGCGCGCCCGGCGGGCGGCGCTGTCGACGATGTCCTCGGCGAGCACCTGCTCGGTGGGCTTGCCGACCTCGTCGGCGAGCGAGGTTCCCTCGTACCGCTCCCACAGCGACGCGTACACCAGCCGCAGCGGCAGTCCGCGTACGGCGGCCTCGTCGGCCGCCCAGTCGACGGCCCGCAGGCTGGGCTCGGAACCGTCGACGCCGACGACGATCGGCAGGGCCTTCGTCATCACCGTCACCGCCCCGCACCGAGGTCGAAGACGATCCGGGCCTTGACACCGCCGCGCAGCACGTCGGCGATGGACTCGTTCACGGAACTCAGCGGGCGGGTCTCGGAGATGACCTTGGTCCGGCCGGCCGCGTGCAGTTGGAAGACCTCGGCGAGGTCCTGCCGGGTGCCGACGATCGAGCCGATCACCGAGGTGCCGTTGAGCACGGTGTCGAAGATCGGGACCTGGATGGTGCCGTGCGCGGGCAGGGCGACCATGACGAGCTTCCCGCCGCGCCGCAGACCGGAGTTGACGGCGGCGAACGCGTCCTCGTTCACGGCCAGGGCGATCGCCGCGTGCGCACCGCCGTGCCGCTTGAGGACCTCTCCCACGTCGTCCTTGCGGGCGTCGATGACAAGGTCGGCGCCGAGCGCGGTGGCGAGTTCGAGCTTCTCGTCGGTGACGTCGATGGCCGCGACCTGGGCTCCGGCGATCTTCGCGTACTGCATGGCCAGGTGGCCGAGTCCGCCGACGCCGGAGATCGCGACGAGCTGGGCGGGCCGCACGCCGGCGACCTTGAGCGCCTTGTACGTCGTGACGCCCGCGCAGGTCAGCGGGGCGGCGTCGATCGCGCTCACGCCGTCGGGCACCGGCTGGGCGAAGTCGGCCCAGGCCAGCATCTTCTCGGCGTACCCGCCGTCGCAGCCGTAGCCGGTGTTGATCTGCTGCTCGCACAGCGTCTCCCAGCCGGACAGGCAGTGCTCGCACCGCCCGCAGGCCTTGCCGAGCCACGGCACGGCGACCCGCTGGCCGACGGTCAGATGGGTGACGCCGTCGCCGAGCTTCTCGACGAGGCCGACGCCCTCGTGGCCGGGGACGAAGGGCGGGTTGGGCTTGACGGGCCAGTCGCCGTGGGCCGCGTGGATGTCGGTGTGGCACAGCCCGGAGGCCTCGACGCGGACACGGACCTGGCCGGGGCCGGGCTCGGGGTCGGGGCGGTCCTCGATCACCAGGGGCTCACCGAACGCCCGTACAACTGCTGCCTTCATGGCCAATGCTCCTCAGGGGGAAAGTCGGGGGTGGGTCAGTCGTGGGCGACGACGGCCACGGGGGCGACGGCGTGGTGCAGGACGCCGTGCGCGACCGGGCCGATGTGGGCGCCGAGCGCGGCGCGGCGGATCCGGCGGCCGATGACGACCAGGGAGGCCTCGCGGGAGGCGTCCACCAGGTGGTCGGCGGCGCTGCCGACGCGGGGTTGCAGGGCGACCTCGATGTCGGGGTGCTTCTGGCGCCAGGGGCGCAGGGCCTCGGTGAGGGCGGTGGTCTCCTCTCGGGAGAGCTCGTCGTTCAGGCCCGCGTCCATCGCGAGGCCGTAGGCGTAGTACGGCGGCAGGTTCCAGCCGTAGACGACCCGAAGGCCGGTGTCGCGGCGGGCGGCCTCGGCGAACGCGAACTCGATGACCGTGTCGGCGGGGGTGTCGGCGTCGAGGCCGAGGACCACCGGCCGGTACGGGGTGCCGGTCGACGGGCTGCCCGCCGGGTCCTTCTCGTGTTCGTCGGCGGCCTGTTCGCCGGCCCGGACCAGGACCACGGGCAACTCGGCGCGAGCGACGACGGAGAGGCCGACGGAGCCGACGAGGAATCCGCCGACGCCGCTCAGTCCGCGTGAGCCGAGGACCAGCAGTTCGGCGTCCTTCGCCGCGTCGAGCAGCGCGTCCGAGGGCGTGCCGGTCACCTGGTCCTCGATCACGTCCAGACCCGGGTGACGCAGGCGCAGGCCCTCGCCCGCCTCGCGCGGAATCCGCTGGCTCCAGTGCTGCTGCGTCTCCGCGCCCAGCAGCGGCGCCTGGGCCAGCGGATCCGGGGCGGGCTCCCAGACGTGGACGACCTTCAGCGGCAGGCCGCGCAGCTTCGCCTCGCGGGCCGCCCATTCGGCGGCGGCACGGCTCTCCGGGGAACCGTCGAGTCCTGCGACAACAGTGCGGACCATGATTCTTCCTCCTGAACGGATGTCTGATTCCAGAGTCGTGGCGTAGGGGTTCCCGCGGCAGGGGCCGCAGGTCCCCGACAGGGGCCGTTCGGCCCAATGGGCAGCCGCAGGGCGGGCCCTCTCACGGGGGCCCGCCGTATCTGGCGTGGTCAGCGCAGCCAGTTGTGGTCTCGGACGACGGGGAGCTTGGCCCAGACCCTGCCCAGGCCCCAGGTCGCGCCGGCACCGGCCGCCGCGAGGGCGATGATCACGACGGCGTAGATCAGGTGGTAGTCGGCGAACGGGTTCGTCGACATGCTCAGCGACCCGTCGGACAGGTGCCTGGCCGGCGGCCACTCGGCGATCCACATCAGCGCCATCATCGCCGTGCCCGCCACCGCGGCCAGCCGCAGCGCGACACCCGAGACCAGCGCGACACCGATACCCAGCAGACCGAGCATGAACAGCCAGTCCGCCCAGCCCGCACCGGCCCAGTCATGGAACGTGGACTCCATCGGACCCGCAGCCACACCGCTCAGGAAACCCTTCGTCGGCGAACCACCGTCGACCCAGCCCTTCCCGGACGGAGTCGCATAACCGAACCCGAACGTCTTGTCCAGGAACGCCCACAGGAAGACGAACCCGGTCAGCAGACGCAGAGACGCGAACCCATAGGCACGCGCCGTGGTGGTCGCCGTGGCGACTGCCGTCACGGCGCCCTCGGACGCGGACCCGTTCCTGCGGAACGTCGGCAGGTGGAAGCCGGAGGTGCGGTGCGGGTGCTCGTGCACAGCCATGATCGTGGTCCCTTCGAGGTGTCGGATCGTTCGTTGCACCGCTCACTCTGGTGCGGCGGGACGTCCGTCACCTGATGCCGTTGGTCCGCCGGTGGCGGGCTGAACGGCCCCTTCCGCGGGGCCTGTTGGGCCTCCGGCAGGACAGGCTTCGGTCAGTGCGCGGCCCATCGGGCCAGAAGGCGGACCCCTCGCCCCTTCGGGGGCACGCTGTGCGCACGGACGAGGAGCGCGCCAAAGCCCCGGCACGGGAGTGGTAGCTGTTGTCGCCGTGCCGGCGCCGGTGCTGTCCGGCCCGCTGACCGGCCGTCAGTACGGTTGCCGCGAACGCCATTACGGAGCGCGCGACTTCAGGCCGCAGCCGGAGCGCGGCCTCCTCCTACTCCGACGGCCCCGCGACCAGCCGTCCGGAGTTCCTCCGGCCGCGCCAGACGGCCACCGGCACCTTGGCGAACAAGCCGGCGAAGGCGAGCGGGATCAGTGGGGAGAGCGCGCGGCCCAGCTTGTTCCAGTCACCCTGGTCCACCGGCACCCAGGACCCCCACGGTTCCTTGGACACCTCCACGGGCGCACCGAAGCGGGGTTCGGAGGAGAAGCCGGTCGCCGTGATCCGGTGTGTCCTGTCGTCGGAGATCTGCGCCGGATCCACGAACCCCCGGCACACGAGGTCGGGATGAGTGCCGCCCCGGGATGTCGTGGCCGGCGCGGTCGCGTCGCAATACGTGACCCGCATGGTCAGCTGCTGCCCGATCAGCCCCAGGCGACCGACGGCCGAGACGGCCATGTAGACGGCGACACCGACGAGGGAAAGAGCGATCACACCGCAGACGACGGTCCCGAGGACCTGCTTCCGTCCCATGCGCACCGTCGTCTGCTTGATCACTGTCCGATCGTACGAACCCACTGCTGGGCCACAGACAGCGCCCCCCACGTTCCGAGAAACGACGAACCCGCAGGTCACCGAAATGGATCGGCGACTGCGGGTCCGGCCTTCGTGAACGGTGCGTCAGTGGTGAACGGGCGTCCGCCCGGCCGGCCGGTGCGTGCGAACCACTGGCGACGCCGAGGTCCGCTGCGAGGTCCGGCGGGCGCGCATCCGCAGCACCAGCGCGTCGAGCGCGGCGCCGACCACGACGGTGAGCGCGGTCGCGATCACCAGCAGGACGGCGAACTGCCTCCAGAACTCCGGTGTCAAGGTCGTACCCACGGTGTCCACCCCCTCGTCTCTGCCGTATCTCTGCCGAGTACTTCTCTCGGTTTCATCGAACCGCGGCAGACACGGCGGCACAGGGTGCCGCAGGGCTCCCCCGGGGGCGCCGGTCGGCCCGTTCCGCAGGCCAAGTGGCCCATGGCAGGGCGGGGCCAACGGGCACACGCTGGAGGTGGTAGGTCCGTAAGACTCTCTGGAGGCACGCCATGAACGCTTCCCCCACCACGGGCATGCCGCGGGCCCTGCCCGCGGAGCACCGCGAACGGCTGATGAAGCTCGCACGGGAGGTGTCGATCCCCCAGGGCACCCGGCTCTTCGAGGAGGGCGCCCGCGCCGACCGGTTCTGGATCATCCGCACCGGCACGATCGCCCTCGACATGCGCGTGCCCGGCCGACGGGCCGCCGTCATCGAGTCGCTGGGACACAACGAACTCGTCGGCTGGTCCTGGCTGTTCGGCCCGCACTCCTGGCACCTGGGCGCCGAGGCGACGACACCGGTACGCGCCTGGGAGTTCGACGCCACGGCCGTACGCACGCTGTGCAAGGACGATCCCGAGTTCGGCATGACCGTCTCCCAGTGGGTGGGCGACATCGTGGCCCACCGGCTCCGCTCGGCCCGCACCCGGCTGCTGGACCTGTACGCCCCGTACGGCAGCGGCGGCATGCGGTGACCGTGCCGACGGACCGCCACGAGCAAGGAGTGACCATGCATGGATCACCGCACATCGTGAGCGACGTGATGACCCGCACCGTCGCCAGCGTCGTCCGGGGGGCCGCTTTCAAGGACATCGTCCGCACGATGCAGGAGCGGAGGGTCAGCGCCCTGCCCGTGCTCGACGCGGCGGACCGCGTGATCGGGATCGTCTCGGAGGCCGATCTGCTCCCCAAGGAGGAGTTCCGCGACAACGACCCCGACCGGTACACGCAGTTGCGCCGGCTGTCCGACCTCGCGAAGGCCGGCTCGGTGACCGCGGGCGAGCTGATGACGTCGCCCGCCCTGACCGTGGGCGCGGGCGCGACCCTCGCGCAGGCGGCGCGGACCATGGCCCGCGCGAAGGTCAAGCGGCTGCCCGTCGTCGACCACGCGGGCCGGCTGGAGGGCGTCGTCAGCCGGGCCGACCTGCTGAAGGTGTTCCTCCGGGACGACGAGGAGATCGCCGAGGAGGTGCGGCGAGAAGTGGTGGCGTACCTGTTCCCCGGTCCCGCGTCGGCGGTCCGGGTCGAGGTGCGGGACGGGGTCGTACGGCTCGGCGGCCGGGTACGGGACACCTCCCTGGTTCCCGTGGCGGCGCGGCTCGTCCGAGGCGTCGAGGGGGTTGTGGATGTGGAGTTCGCACTCGACGGACCCGACCGCTCCACGGAGTGATAAGTACCGTCGGTGCGCAAGCCGTTGGCCCCCCCGCCCCCCCGCGGCGGCGGGGGCTCCCGGGGGCACGCCGGACTCGGCCCCCCCCCGCCCCCCGGGGGGACC
>NZ_JBHYWD010000022.1:6402-68341 GCF_042751305.1 Streptomyces hokutonensis | reverse complement strand
CTCACCTCCCCACCCCCCCCTTGTGTGTGTTCTTCCGTGTGGGGCTCCACTCTTGCCCCCCCCCGCCCCCCGCGGCCGGGCGGCGAAACGGCGTCTCAGCCGGTCCTGCGCCCCCACCGGGCCGCGGTCCGCTCCCACTCCTCGCCCCACTGGTCGGTGGCCCGCCGTTCGACCCTCAGCCGGATCAGGCGTCCACCCGCGAGGACGAACAGTCCGCCGGCCAGCCCTGCTCCGGCACCAGCAGCGACCACACGTGCCGTCGCCACGGACGGGCTCGGGGGCTCGCTCATGAGGTGGCCGTGCCCGTCCGTCCACACCGGTACCTTGCTGCCGGCGTCCGTTCCGGCCTTCACGTCCGCCGTGGCGGTACGGACGGTGCCCTGCGCGTCGGTCCAGCGCACCTTCGCCTTCACGCGGTTGTGGTAGGCCCCGACACCCTCGCCACGCGGCACGGTGGTGAGGAGCACGGCGGTCGTCGGCCTGCGTTCCGCCGCGTCCCGCGCCTGCGCCGCCGCCAGGGTCTGGGCACCTGCCACACCGGCGACCGTCCCGGCGGCCATCGCGAACGTCCAGGCGCTCAGGACGATCCACGCCTCCACCGCGTCGCTGTGCCGACGCAGTTCGTTGCGCCGCCAGCGCCACCCCAGGACCTTCACACGCTTGATCCTCCGCATCGGTCACACCCCCTCACAGGCATCATGAAGACGACAACACGAGGACGGTCCCACCGGATGATCGCCGCCGGGATGGGCCGCCCGACCGTCGTACGAGGGCCGGTGAGGACACGCCGGAAGGGCCGGTTGGGCCGGTCGGCCCTAGTACTTCCGGGCCCGGCGCGTGATGATCGTGCTCACGGACGGCCCGCAGTCCGTTCACATTCCGGGGAACAAGGGGTCGAGATGACCGAGGCACGCACCTTCACCGCACAGAACCCGATCCGCGTCTTCCTGTTGGACGACCACGAGGTTGTGCGACGCGGCCTGTCCGACCTCCTGGACGCCGAGGAGGACATCTCGGTGGTCGGCGACGCCGAGAACGTCCAGCACGCACTGGTACGAGCCCCCGCTGTACGCCCGCACGTCGCCGTACTGGACGTACGGCTCCCCGACGGCAACGGCATCACCGTCTGCCGCGAACTGCGCGACCAGATGCCGGAGTTGGCCGTCCTGATGCTGACCTCGTTCGACGACGAGGACGCCCTGCTCGACGCGATCATGGCCGGGGCCTCCGGCTATGTACTCAAGCAGATCAAAGGCACCGACCTGGTCTCGGCGGTACGAACGGTCGCCTCCGGGCAGTCGATGCTCGACCCCGCGACGACGGCCCGCCTGATGCGCTCGCTGCGTGCCGAACCCGCTCAAGCCCCGGAGATCGCACCGGAGTTGGCGAGCCTGTCCCCGCGTGAGCGGGAGATCCTCGCGCTGATCGGGGACGGTCTCACCAATCGCGAGATCGGCAAGAAGCTGTATCTGTCGGAGAAGACCGTCAAGAACCACATCTCCCGGCTGCTGGCCAAGCTGGGCGTCCAGCGCCGGGTACAGGCCGCGGTGCTCGCCTCGCACCTGGAGCAACCCGAGTCCGGCAGCTGAGCCGCGCGCCGGGCCGTCCGGCGCGCTCCCAGGGCCGTACGGCCCCTCCTCCCGGTCCTCGTGGCGGGACCACGCTGGGCGGGAACAGCGAACAGCCCGGCCGCCCTTCGGGCGCGGGGCGGGGAGGAGTCCACATGTCCAGCACGGTTCTCGACGTGCCGACCCTGGAGACGCTGATCGCGGCGTCCGTCGCCGCACCCTCGATCCACAACACCCAGCCCTGGCGGTTCCGGCTCGACGCCGACACGGTCACGCTGGAGATCAGGGCCGTCGCGGAACGCAGTCTGCGCCACACCGATCCGTCGGGGCGCGCCCTGCACATCTCGGTCGGCTGCGCGCTGTTCAACCTGCGTGTCGCGGTCGCGCACCACGGCTGGGAGCCCGTGACCCGGCTGCTCCCCCGGCCCGACCAGCCGGACCTGCTGGCCACCGTACGACTCGCCGGAACCGCGCGGTTCTCGCCGGAACCTCGGTTGTACGACGCGGTGTGGCGCCGGCACAGCAGCCGCTTCCCGTTCTCCGACCGGCCGGTGCCCGCCGCCGTACTGACCGAACTCGGCGAGGCCGCCCATGCGGAAGGCTCCGTGCTGGATCTCCCCGGCCCCGCGGAGACCGACCGGCTGCTGCGACTGACCCGGGAGGCGGAACAGCGAAATACCACCGACTCGGACCGGGCCGCGGAGAGCCGCCGCTGGGTCCACCCGCCCACCGCCGAATCCCTCGGCATGCCGCCGGAGGCGATCGGGCCGCAGGACTTCCGGGAACGGATCCCGATGCGGGACTTCAGCGCCCACCCGCACTCCCAGGTGCTCCTCGCCCGCCCCTTCGAGAAACGGCCGTCCATCGCCGTCCTGTCCACCCTGCACGACCGCCGGACGGACTGGCTGCGGGCCGGTGAGGCACTCGAACGCGTCCTCCTGGTGGCCACCGCACACGGCGTACGGGCTTCCCTGCTCCACCAGGCGCTGGAGTGGCCCGACCTGCGCGAGCAACTCGCGGACAGCCGACGGGCGCACGTCCAGATGGTGCTCCGCCTCGGCTACGGCCCGCAGGGGCCCGCCTCACCCCGCCGCACGGCGCGTCAGGCAATGACGGAGGATGCACGGCTTGCGCGACAGGCCTGACGGCATGAGCAGCTCGGGTGGCACGAACGCCTTGAGCCGGACGTGGGGTGGTGAAACCCCAGGTTCCTCCCAGAACCGAGAGTGACCGGTGGAACGCCACCTGGTGTTCCACCGGTCACTGATTCGTACGACCGTCCGCTGACGTCAGCAGCGAACGAGGGCAACGGGGCAGTCCGCCTCGTGCAGCACCGTCTGGCAGACCGGGTCCAGCGGCAGGCGCGCGAACCGGAACCGGTCGCGCACCCCGACCACCAGGAGCTGGCTGTCCTCGCTGGCCTCGACGAGGGCCCGGCGGGACCGGCCGCGAAGCCTGCGGCAGCGCACGGTGACGTCCGGGTACTGCTCACGCAGCTCGGACAGGGCGCCGGCGAGCGCCACGTCCGCGCCGTCCGCCGTCGCGGCATGGGCGGACCCACCGTTGGGACGCGCGGCGGAGATGTTCCGCAGCTGCACGGCCACCAGGTCCGCGCCGCGCGCGGAGGCCTCGGCGAAGGCGAATTCCGCGGCCGCCCGCAGCGTCGACGTGCCGTGGGCCACGAGCAGCACCGGACCGACCGGGTTCGGCCGGCCGCGCACCACCAGCAGCGGACCGGACACGCGCGCGGACAGGTGCCCGGCGAGCGAGCCGTTGCGCAGGGTGCCGTACCGCCGTGTGCCATTGGTTCCTACGACGGTCAGTGACGCGGTGCGCGACTCGCCCTCCAGCACGGTCCCGGGCTCGCCGACGAGGACTTCGCGCGCGATCCGCACACCCGGTGCGGCGCTGCGGGCGCGCCGCTCGGCCTCGGCCATCGCGCCCTTCGACGCGTGCCCACCGGTCCGGCCCATCTCCCACGAGGGAATGCCGGACCACCCGTCTCCGGCCGGCCAGCCGACGGCCTGTGTCAGCTCCAGACCGACACCGAGCCGCTCGGCCTCCCGCGCGGCGGCTTCCACCACCGCCAGATTCGACCGCGAACCATCCACTCCTACGACCACCGGGCCACTCATCACAGTCCACCCCTCTCCAGGCACCCTCCCGGGATGGAAGAAGCGCTCCACTGGACTCCAGACTCGTATGGCCCACCGCGCCCCCACAGGGGCCGGACGGGCCCCCTCGGCCCACCGACCGGCCCCGGTGCCGTACCCGTCGGACCCGACGGTTCTTCGGACGACGCACCGACGAGGTCCACAACGCCGAAGGGCGGGGCGACGGACGGCCCGTGCCGTCGATCGTCGTCGCCCTCGTTGCGGCGTGCGCGGAGGGCGAGTTGCTGGTGCTGGGCAGCCGTGCGTTCAGCGGGTTCGGCGGGTTCCTGGCCGGTTCCGTGGCACTGGCCACAGTGGCCCGCGCGACCCGGCCGGTCGTGCTGGTCCGGGCCGACGAGACCCCCGCGAGCGAGCGGATGCCCGGCTCCGACGGCGAGCCGTCGGCCCGCGCGCCGTACCGCGAGGTAGTGGTGGGCGTCGACACGGCCCACATGTGCGACGACGTGCTCGCGTTCGCCTTCGAGAGCGCTGTGCTGCGTTCCGCACCGCTGCGGGCGGTGCACGCGTGGACACAGTCGATCTCGCCCGGGCCCGGCGCGAAGAACACGAGCGCCCAGGAGGATGCCGAGCGGGAGCTGACCAGGGTCCTCGGACCGTGGCGCGAGAAGTACCCGACGGTGGAGGTCCACGAGCTCGTGGCGAACGACCATGCGGCGCACCTGATCCAGGGGGCGACCACGGAAGCCGGTCTGCTGGTCGTCGGCCGCCGCAACCGCCCGGCCAGGATCGGCGCGCACACCGGACGGGTCGACCACGCGGTGATGCACCACGTCCGCTGCCCGGTCGCGATCATCCCGCACGAGTGAAGCACCACGGCACATGAGTGAGGCCCACGCGCCGACCGCGTGGGCCTCACTCATGGCTGCCGCTCAGCCGACGAACTCGCCCACGGCCGCCTTCAGTTCGGTCAGTCCCTTCTTCGCGTCGGTGAAGAACATGCCGGTCTTCGGGTCGGTGTACAGCTCGTTGTCGACGCCCGCGTAGCCGTGGCCCATCGAGCGCTTGATGACGACGATGCTCTTGGACTTGTCGACGTCGAGGATCGGCATACCGGAGATCGCGTTGCCGGGTCGGCGGGCCATCGGGTTGGTGACGTCGTTGGCGCCGATCACCAACGCCACGTCCGCCTGGGGGAATTCGGGGTTGACCTCGTCCATCTCCTTGAGCTGTGTGTACGGCACATTGGCCTCCGCCAGGAGCACGTTCATGTGTCCCGGCATACGGCCGGCCACCGGATGGACGGCGTAGCTGACGTCGACTCCGTGCTCGGTCAACAGCTTGGCCAGGTCGCCGAGTTCGTGCTGTGCCTGGGCGGCGGCGAGGCCGTACCCGGGGACGAAGACGACCTTGCGCGCATAGGCGAGCTGGATCGCCACGTCGTCCACCGAGACCGCGCGCACCTGGGCCGGGGCACCGGATCCGGTTGCCGCCGGGGCGCTGTCTCCGGTGCCGAAGCCGCCGATCACGATGTTCATGATGGAGCGGTTCATGGCGTCGGCCATCAGCTTGGTGAGGATGCCGCCCGAGGAGCTGACGAGCATGCCCGCGATGATCAGGGCGGTCTCGTCGAGGACGAAGCCCGCCATCGCGACCGCCGACCCGGTGAAGGCGTTCAGCAGGGCGATGACGACGGGCATGTCGGCCCCGCCGATGGGCAGCACCATCGTCACGCCGAACAGCAGGGCGACGACGACCAGTCCGTACAGGGCCGTTGCGGAGCCCGGGGCCAGCACCAGCCAGACGGTGCCCACGGCGAAGGACGCCGGGAGCAGCACGTTCAGCAGGCGTGCACCGGGGAACACCACCGGCGAGCCGGACACGAGACCCTGGAGCTTGCCGGCCGCGACGAGCGAGCCGGAGAAGGTGACCGCGCCGATGACGATGTCCAGGGCGCCCGGCAGCGAGACGCGTGCGCCCAGCGCGGCCGGATGGTCGGCCTGGAGGAGGTCGTTGACCGCGATGAGGGCAGCCGCGCCACCGCCAACGGCGTTGAAGAGGCTGACCAGTTGAGGCATCGCGGGCATCTTCACCTCGCGCGCGGCCCACAGGCCGGGTGCGGCGCCGACGAGACCACCGCTGACCAGGACGAGCCAGCCGGTACTGGTGATCCGGTTCTCGTGGGCGACGAGCCACACCGTGGCGCCGATCGCGACGGCCATGGCCCCGGCGGAGAGCGTGTTGCCGCGGCGGGCCGTGCGCGGGTGGTTCATCAGGTGCAGGCCGAGCACGAAGCACGCGGCGGCGATCAGGAAGACGTAGTGGACGGCGTTGGAGACGGTGTCCATGGCGGTCACACCTCCGCCTTCTCGTCGTTCTCGGCGGTGGGCCGGGCCTTGAACATCTCCAGCATCCGGTCGGTGACGACATAGCCGCCGACCACGTTCATGGCGCCGAACACCATGGCCACGAAGGCCAGGACGTAGCCGAGCCAGGTGTGCGACTCGGCGGCGACGAGCATGGCACCGATGACGACGATGCCGTGCACCGAGTTGGAACCCGACATCAGCGGGGTGTGCAGGGTCGCCGGGACCTTGCTGATGACCTCGATGCCGACCAGGACGCTCAGCACGAAGACGGTGATCGCGGTGAGGAGGTCGAGGTTGTTCATGAGGATGCACCTCCTGTCTGTGCTGCTCCGCCCATGAGGGCGGCCGTGATCTCGTCGGCCGGGTCGAGGACGAGTTCGCCGTCGGGCGCCAGGTGGCGCAGGAGGGCGACGAGGTTGCGGGCGTAGGCGGTGGACGCGGCGGTGGCCATGGCGGACGGCAGGCGGCCGGCGCCGATCAGGGTCACGCCGTTGTCGAGGACGGTGGTCTTGTCCACCTCGGTGCCCTCGACGTTGCCGCCGAACTCGCTCGCGGCGAGGTCGACGACGACCGAGCCGGGCTTCATCCGCCCGACGACCTCGGCGGTCACGAGCAACGGCGGTTTACGGCCGGGGACTTGGGCGGTGGTGATGACGATGTCGGAGCGCGCGATGTGCTCGTTCAGCGCGGCCCGCTGCGCCTGTTGCTCCTCTTCGGTCAACTCCCTTGCGTAGCCGGTCTGTTCGGCGCCCGGTTCCGGTGCCTGGGCGGTCTGTATGTCGAGGAACCGGGCGCCCAGCGACTCCACCTCCCCTCGGGACGCGGGGCGTACGTCGTACGCCGAGACGACGGCGCCGAGGCGGCGGGCGGTGGCGATCGCCTGGAGCCCGGCCACTCCGGCACCGAGGACGAGCACCTGCGCCGGGCGCATGGTGCCCGCCGCGGTGGTCAGCATCGGGAAGAACCGGTCGTAGGAGTCCGCGGCGAGGACCGCCGCCTTGTAGCCGGCGATGTTGGCCTGGGAGGTCAGCGCGTCCATCGACTGGGCGCGGCTGAGGGTGCGGGGCAGCAGGTCGAGACTCACCGCGCGTACCCCGCGCCCGGTCAGTTCGTCGACGAGGGCGGGATGGCGGAGCGGTTCGAGCAGGCCGATCAGGGTCTGCCCGGTGCGCAGCGCCTCGGCGCTCTCCGGGTCCGGCGGTCCGACGCACAGCACGGCGTCGGCGCGTGCGTACAGCTCCTCCGGGGACACGACGGTCGCACCGGCCTCGGTGTACTCGGCGTCGGTGAACCAGGCGCCGGACCCGGCACCGGCCTCGACGAGGACGTCGATTCCGGCCCGGCGCAGGAGGGTTACGGCCTCGGGGACGAGCGCGACCCGGCGTTCACCGGGCGCCCTCTCCCGTACGGCTCCTACGGTGACGGTTCCCATGATCTGCTGCCTCTCCCTGTGACCCCGGGGTTGCCGGGGTCAGAAACGCGAAGACGAACTCAGAACTCGAAGACGAGCCGTGCTTCGGCCCGTCCGCCGAGGACCTCGTCGAAGGAGTCGTTGACCTGGTCCAGGCGCCGCGGTTCGGCGATGATCCTGGTGCGGCCGGCCGCGTGCAGCGCGAACACCTCGGACAGGTCCTGACGGGTGCCGACGATGGAGCCGATGACGGAGATCCCGCCGAGCACGGTCTCGAAGATCGGCACGCTGATCGCGGCGTCGTCGGCGGGCAGGGCGACCATGACGAGCCGTCCGCCGCGGTTGAGCGACCGGTAGGCCTGCTCGAACGCCTGCGGTGCGGCGGCCAGGACCACGGCCACGTCCGCGCCGCCGGCCTTCTTGATCTCGTCGACCGGGTCGTGCGTACGGGCGTTGACGGTGAGGTCGGCGCCGAGCTGGTGGGCGAGGCCCAGCTTGTCGGGTTCGAGGTCGACGGCGGTGACGAACCCGCCGACGAGGCGCGCGTACTGGAGCGCCAGGTGGCCGAGGCCGCCGATGCCGAAGACGGCGACGCGCTCGGCCGGGGTCACCCGGGCGACCTTGATCGCCTTGTACGTGGTGACGCCCGCGCAGGTCAGCGGTGCCGCGTCGAAGGACGACACGCCGTCGGGGACCCGGACGACCGCACCCGCGTGGGCGACGGCGTACTCGGCGTAGCAACCGTCCACGGAGTAGCCGGAGTTGACCTGGCTCTCGCAGAGGGTCTCCCAGCCGGAGACGCAGTAGCGGCAGGTGCCGCAGGACGAGCCGAGCCACGGGATCGCGACCCGCTTGCCGATCAGGTCGTGGGAGACGCCCGCGCCGACGGCCTGGACGGGGCCGACGCCCTCGTGGCCGGGGATGAACGGTGGTTGCGGCTTGACCGGCCAGTCGCCGTGGGCCGCGTGGATGTCGGTGTGGCAGAGGCCGGAGGCCTCCATCTTCACGAGCACGTGGCCGGGGCCGGGCTCGGGGACGGGAAGGTCCTGGATCTCCAGTGGCTTCCCGAAGTCGGTGACGACTGCTGCCCTCATGATCTGCTCCTCAAGTGGTTCCGCACCGGGTCGCCTTGACCCGGGTCACGAAATGCAGCCCTTCTCCGGCTGCGAGGGAGAAGCCGCCCGGCGTGCCCGGTTCCACGTCCAGGACGTAGAAGGGGCGGCCGTGCGCTTCGTACTGGTCGGCGTTCACGTGGAACGTGCAGCCGTCCACCACGCCGACGAGCATGTCGCCGTCTCCCAGGGCGAATTCGCCGCCCGGGAAGCACATCGGGTCGCTGCCGTCGCAGCAGCCGCCCGACTGGACGAACATCACGGGCCGGCCGTGGGCGGCGCGCAGGGCCGCGATGGCCTTGCGCGCCGCACGCGTTGCGGTGACGCGCCCGACGGTGCCGTACTCGACTGTTCCGGGCATGTCGCTGCGCTCCTCTAGAACAGGCCGAGGGGCTTGTCGCTGTAGCTGACCAGGAGGTTCTTGGTCTGGCTGTAGTGATCGAGCATCATCTTGTGCGTCTCGCGGCCGATGCCGGAGACCTTGTAGCCACCGAACGCGGCACCCGCGGGGTACTGGTGGTAGCAGTTCGTCCAGACCCGGCCGGCCTTGATGGCGCGGCCCATCCGGTAGGTGCGTCCGGTGTCGCGGCTCCACACGCCGGCCCCGAGGCCGTAGAGCGTGTCGTTGGCGATCTCCAGGGCCTCGGCCTCGTCCTTGAAGGTGGTGACGGCGAGGACGGGTCCGAAGATCTCCTCCTGGAAGACCCGCATCCTGTTGTGGCCCTTGAGGACGGTCGGCTCGTAGATGCCGGACCGGAGTGCAGAGGCCGAACGGCCCCTACGGCTGGGTCCCTCGGGCCCGCACGTGGGCTGAACGACGGAGCGGCCACTCGGGGGTCTCCTGTGCGCCGGGCATGCGGAAACCGCCGTGGCAGGGGCATGCCGTCCGGTGTTCCCGGCCCGTTCGCGGGCCGGTCAGGGCTTGCGAGGAGGGGTCTACGGAGGCGTAGCGGGCGCCTACTTCCCGGTCACCGGTACCTTCCACACAAGTGTGGTGCCTCCGTCCGGCGGAGTGGTCCACTCCAGCTGTCCGCCCAGTTGCTGGGCCCGCTCCTCCATGTTCCGCAGCCCGCTGCGTCGGCCCTCGGCCGGGATGCCCACGCCGTTGTCGATGACCGACAGGCGCACCTCGCGGCCGTCGGTCACCAGGGCGACGTCGGCGCGGCCGGCGTGAGCGTGCCGGGCGATGTTGGTCAGTGCCTCGGAGAGCACGGCGATCACATGGTCGGCGGTCTCCCGCGGCACGTCGGTGTCGACGAGGCCCTCCATACGGACGCTGGGCGCGAATCCGAGCACGGGGCCGGCTTCGCCGACCGCGCGCACGACCCGGGCCCGCAGCCCCGTTCCCGCGCTGGCGTCACGCGCCCGCAGGCCGAAGATCGTAGACCTGATGATCTTGATGGTCTCGTCGAGGTCGTCCACCGCGCGCACGACGCGCTCGGCGGCCTCCTCGTGCTCGATGAAACGGCCGGCACTCTGCAGGGTCATGCCGGTGGCGAAGAGCCGTTGGATGGCGAGGTCGTGCAGGTCGCGGGCGATGCGGTCGCGGTCCTGGAGCACCGCGATCTGCTCGGCGTCCCGTCGGCGTTCGGCCAGTTCCATCGCGACGGCGGCCTGGGCGGCGAAGGCCTGAAGGGTCTCGGTCTCCGTCGCCGAGAAGGGCTGCCGTCCGGCTTCTCGCGCGAGCAGGACCACGCCGCGCACACCTGCTTCGCCCGTGCCGATGGGCACCGCCACGGCGGGGCCCAGTCCCCCGAAGCGCGGTGGTTCCAGGGAGATGCGACCGTCGTGGCTCACGTCCGCGCTGGTGACGGGGGCGGCACTGGAGAAGGCCAGCCCCATCAGGCTGCGGTCCAAGGACAGCACAAGCCCCTGGTGGGCTTCGGCGTCCATCCCGACGGCGATCTCCACGGCCAGCGCCCCGGTGTCCTCCATCGGCAGCCCGACCGCCGCCAAGGCGGACCCCGTGATCTCGCCTGCCCGCTCGGCGATCAGGGCGAGGACCTTGGTGCGGGAGTCGCCGGACATCAGGTTGTGGGTGATCTCCGCGTTCGCCCTCAGCCAGCGTTCCCGCAGCCGGGACTCCTCGTACAGCCGGGCGTTGTCGATCGCGACGCCGGCCGCCACGGCCAGGGTGGACAGGACGGACTCGTCCTCGTCGTCGAACTGGGCCCCACCGCGCTTCTCGGTCAGGTACAGGTTGCCGAAGACGTGCTCGCGCACCCGGATGGGGACGCCGAGGAAGGTGTTCATCGGCGGGTGGTTGGGCGGGAATCCGTACGAGGCGGAGTGCTGGGAGATCTTCGCGAGCCGCAGCGGCTCGGGGTGCCGGATCAGCTCGCCCAGGATGCCGTGGCCCTCCGGGTAGGGGCCGATCTCGGCGATCTGCTCCGCGGTGACACCGATCGTGTGGAAGGCCGACAGCGCCTTGCCGTCGGGGGTGATCACACCGAGCGCCGCGTACTCCGCGTCGACCAGGACCGCCGCCGCCTCCACGATGCTGTGCAGGGCCTGCTCCAGCTCCAGCTCCCGGCCGACCGAGAGCACCGCCTCCAGCAGACTGTGCACCCGGTCACGGGTGCCGCGGGCCGCGTCCAGACGGGCCTGCAGTTCCCCCAGCAGCTCGTCCAGCTTCAGCTGCGGCAGCCGTATACGGGCTTCCCGGGAATCCTCAGCGCTTGCCACCGGTGATCCTCCAGATCCCCTCACCACGCCGCGGGTCGGCCCCTCCGGTCATGTGCCAAGGTAACGGTCAGCGGCCGGTCAGGACATGAGATCAAGCCTCTGTGGTGCCCCAGTCGGCAATTTTGATCAGCCTCTTGTCAAATGAGTCGGCCCGGCGTTTCCCCCGCGCTGGCCAGCGGCCCCCGTGCCGGTGGCCTTCGAGCGTTCCAGCTCCCCGGGGAGTGTGCTGTGGAGTCTCGGACCGATCCCTGGCGAGCACGGGCGGATACCGACGGCGACACCGCGTCGGTCGGCAGTTCCAGCAGGTACCGGACGGTGACGTGCCGGCCGGGCGCCTGGTGCTCTGGACGGCCCTCAGTGTGCTGATCGCGGTGGCCGCGCACGGTCTGCGGGACCGTAGAGCTGCTGATCTCCGCAAGAGCGTGGTGCGGAAGGTCTTCGGCGCCGGGCCGGACCTGCACAGCACGGCCGCGATGATCGGCGAAGGTCCGGCGCAGGAGCTGCTCATGCGCGGAGTGGCCGAGCTCGGCGGGGTGATCCAGGCACTGCGTGAGAGCGTGTTCGACCCGCACCACGACGCCGCCTTCGAGGCCGCACGACATCGTCGGCCAGTGGGAGACCCCGAACAGGGATCTCGGTGTCGCGCTCTTGTCCCCGACTGCTCCGCCGACGGCGCCGGAAGGGGACCCCTGTCCCGAGTAACAGGCCGGATGGCACTGGGCCGAGCCTGACAGCGGGGCCAGTCTGGAGTCGCTGGCAAACGATCAAAGGAGTGGAGCAGATGACTCCAAGAGACACCGGCGGCCTTGCCCCCACGACAGACGTCGTGCAGGTGCGGACCGAGGGCGAAGTCGACGACGAATCGGTCGAATACCTCCGGGCCAAGCTGACCGTGCTGTTCGACCGACCGGGGGTTGCAGGCATCGGCGGCGAAGTGCGGATCGCCAGGGCCGCAGCACATCACGCCGAGCAGCCTTGGTCGGCCACGGCCGAGATCCGGGTGGGAAAAGACATCCTGGTCGTCCATGCCAGGGAGGCGAGCGCGCACGAACTCGCGGACCGGTTGCAGGATCGGCTGCACAGCCGCATGGAGCGCGTCGCACACCGCACGGACACGGCCCGCCGGTCCGCGACCCCGCCTCCGTGGCGCGGCGGCCCGGGCGACAACCAGCAGCAGGACCGGGCGGAAACGGCGACGTAGCCGCCGCCGTGGTGTCGTAGCGGCCACGGGGCGTCGTCGGGGCGGCCAACAGGCTCATCCTCCGTGTCGACGGCGTTCGCCACCCGCGTGCCGGGCCATGGGCGGCAGGCCGGTCGGCCGACAGCGAGAGGCCGATCGGCCCTAGCGGATCCTGCCCCGGCGCCGTTCCATTGGCTGATCGAGCCCCTACACACCATGCCCATCGGCGGTATCCCCCGGTGGGCCGTCGGCCGGAGACCCAAGCAGTGAGTGATGACCCCGTACGGAGGCTGCCCACGACCACGGAAGAGGCCCTGGGGCTGCTGGGCAGCGTGTCCCTGGGAAGGATCGCCTTCACTCAGCACGCGCTGCCGACCATCCGTCCGGTCAACCACATGGTCGACGACGGGGTCATCGTCATCGCGACCCACGAGGGCGCGGCCATGACCTCACGCGCCCTCCAGGCCGATGGTTCAGGTGTCGTCGTCGCGTACGAAGCCGACGACATCGACCCCGACACCCACCTCGGCTGGAGCGTGGTGGTCACGGGCTACGCCCACCTGGTGACGGACACCGGCGAACTGGCCCGCTATCAGAAGATGCTGCGGCCCTGGGTGGGGCAATCGACGGACTACGTGGTCCGCATCCACCCGGATCTGGTCACCGGACTGCTGCTCGTCTCCGGCGACCAGCCCATCGGGTCCTGAAACGGGGTCCTCCGCCGCCGCGAACGATCCGAGCGGAACGCCCTTCGAATTCAACTGACCGGGGTACCGCCGCTGTTGTGCGGCGGTACCCCGGTCACGACGTGCTTCTGGGTGCTACTTCAGCCAGTCGTGGTCGCGGACGATCGGCAGCTTCGCCCAGACCTTGCCCAGGCCCCAGGTCGCGCCGGCACCGGCCGCCGCGAGGGCGATGATCACGACGGCGTAGATCAGGTGGTAGTCGGCGAACGGGTTCGTCGACATGCTCAGCGACCCGTCCGACAGGTGCCTGGCCGGCGGCCACTCGGCGATCCACATCAGCGCCATCATCGCCGTGCCCGCCACCGCGGCCAGCCGCAGCGCGACACCCGAGACCAGCGCGACACCGATACCCAGCAGACCGACCATGAACAGCCAGTCCGCCCAGCCCGCACCGGCCCAGTCATGGAACGTGGACTCCATCGGACCGGCGGCCACACCGCTCAGGAAACCCTTCGTCGGCGAACCACCGTCGACCCAGCCCTTCCCGGACGGAGTCGCATAACCGAACCCGAACGTCTTGTCCAGGAACGCCCACAGGAAGACGAACCCGGTCAGCAGACGCAGAGACGCGAACACATAGGCACGCGCCGAAGTAGTCGCCGCCGTCGTGTCAGTGGCGGCCTGTGCCGTCCCGGTCCGGTGCAGGGACGGGAAGCGGAATCGCAGGTGGTGTTGGGGTTGGTTCTGGACTGCCATGATGCTCATCCCTTTCGAGGGAACGATGCTTGGGATTCGACGACTCTCTTTGCGCCCTCAATGTCTCGCGGCGGGCGGTGGCGGCAGAGGGGCTGCAAGTCCCCGGTCGAGGGCCCGAACGGCCCTGCCTGCCGGGTCACTTGGCGGTGGGCACCACGACCACCGGACTGTGGGAGCGGTGCAGCAGGGTGAGCGCCACCGGACCCAGCCGCGGGCCGAACCGGTGGGTGCGGTGATGGGCGCCGACGACCACGACGGCACAGTCGCGCGTGGCCTCCAGCAAGGCACGCGCCGGGCCGGTGCGGACCGTACGGCTCTCGACCTCGATACCGGGATGCCGCTCGCTCAGCCGGGCCAGGCTGAAGCGCGGAATGGCGTCCTCCGCCCTTGCCTGCCGGGCGAGTTGCTCCTGGCCCGGGCTCGTCGCCGGGGCCAGTGAGGGCAGTTCGGGGGTGATGTGCCGGTGGGTCCAGGAGTGCAGGACGCGCAGCGGGACACCGCGCCGCTCGGCCTCCTGGAATGCGTAGAGCGCCGTGTCCTCGTCGCTGTCGCCCTCCAGGCCGAGCAGCACGGGCCGTCCGTCGTCGCGCGGGTGGTCGCCGCGGACGACGAGCAACGGGCTGTTCACCTGCGCGGCCAGGCGCAGGCTCACCGAGCCGAACAGCAGGCCGGCGAGGCCGCCCATGCCTCGGGTCCCCACGACGGTGAGGTCCGCGCCCTCGCTCTCACGCACGAGCGTGTGCACCGGCCCACCGACGGCGTCCCGGGTCACCACCGACAGCTCGGGGTGACGTGCTCCGACGCGCGTGACGGCGGACGCCAGGACCGGTCCGGCCTCGTCGCTGTCGGGCACGGCGTACACGACGGTCAGCTCGACGCCGCGCCGCGCGGCCTCGTCCGCGGCCCAGTCCAACGCCCGTACGGATATCAGCGAACCGTCCACTCCGACGACCACATGATGGAGAGTCATGTCCCGTTTCCCTTCTGACTGTTGCCTGCTCACGCTGTTCGGCGGGAAGGGGCCGCCCATGCGCACAACGGCTCCGGTGGCGATGCTCGTCCTGCGCGGACGGAACGGGTCAGGGGCCACGGGAACCTGCTGACACGCCGTACGGCCCCTTCTTGTGGGGCCGTACGGGCCAGGCGTCGTCCTGCCACGGACGAAAGTGAAAGGGGACAGGCCTGACGCGCGTGGCTTCACCGAGGAGGAATCCGCCACCGTTCACGCCGGCGATGGCTTCGGCATGACCGACGGCGAGCTGAGGAACGCCGTCGGATGCCGCAAAACCGTGGCTGAGCACGTTACGGATACGTGCGGTGCCGAAGGCCCGGGGACGGACGGTCTCGGCGAACAGCCACGTGCAGACGTCCGGGCCGAGGCCCTCGACCAGAGCGAGCAGGCGTCGCGCCAGCGTCACTCCCGTGAACTGCAGCTGCAGGGATTGTGCCCAGCGCCCGTCGCCGGGGCCAAGGGTTCACGGACAACAGGACCGCCGGAGGACCGGCCCCCGGTCATCAGGTCGCGCCGGTGAGATCCACCCCGTACATCGAGCGCCCGCCCACGAGTTCACGTCCCGTCACCAGCTCGGGCTCGACCCGGACGAAGACTTCCTGGGGCGAGGGCACCCAGGAGGTCGGGCCGGTTCGGACAAGGCGTTCGTGCTCGGCCGGGTCGGTCACCACGGTGGCCGACCCCGTGACGACGACGCTCCAGCCGGAGTGCGCTACGGCATCGACCTCGTCGGCCTCGAAGGCGACGACCGAGCCGTCGATCGCCCGCACGAGCTCCGAGGCGGCCGAGGTGCACAGCAGCACCGCGCCGTCGTCGTCCAGACGGAAGTTGACCGGCAGTACGGCGGGCAGGGCCTGGCGGGTGTGCACGATACGGCCGACGGGCGCCTGCCCCAGCAGGCGCAGGCACTCGTGTCGTTCCAGTTCGCGGAATCCGTCGTTGGAATACATCAGCCAGTCCGTCTCTCGCCCTGTGCGCGGGTCTGCGGGTCTGTGGGTGTCACTCCATGTTTCGCTCTGCAGGATCGGCGGGTGAGGGGCCATCAGTCCCGCCCGCTTCGGAGAACGTCCCTTGGCGCGTGGTGATCCGGCGCCCGGTGAGGCTCAGCGCGTCGATACGGACCCATTCCTCGCGCGGGCCGCCGGCCCACGGCGTGCTGAACGCGTGTTCCGTCAGATGCCGCACGTCGTCCGCGTCGGTCACGGTCCGCGCCCGGCCGAGCGCCAGCACGCTCCAGCCTTCGCCGAACGCGTCGTCGATACGGTCGATCTCGAAGGTCACCTGGCAGCCCGCCGCACGGGACGGCATCGCACCGGGAGCGGTCCTGTACACGATCGCGCCGTCGACCACGCTGTAGTTGACGGGGACGATGACGGGTCCCGAGACGGTGGGCACCGCGACCCTGCCTACCCCGTGTGTCGACAGCAGCTCGCGGCACTCCTGGACGGTCAGCGCGGTGAACGTCGGGTCGGAGCCCGCCCGGCCCTGGCCGGGTGTGAGATCGCTGCTGCCCCCGGCGAGCTCGGTCACGGTGGTGTCCAGGGCCGCGGCGAGCCTGAGGAGAACGCTCCGGCCCGGAGCGGCACCGGGAAACTCCTCCAGGTACTGGAGATAGCTCGCCGCCACCCCCGCGCGGTCGGCCGTTTCCTCCCGGGAGAGGTCAAGTGCCGTACGCCGTACGGCGATCCGGCGTCCGAGGTCACCCAAGGGTGACCCCTCTGTCACGCCCTGCGGGAACGGGTCAGGCATGGCTCGTCACGTCCTTTCGTCCTGTCGCGCGGACGGCGACTTCCTCGTGCTGCGCCCCGCCGAGGACGACCTTGAGGGCGCCGGTGTCGGCGGCCTTGGCGAAGACGTCGTACGCCTCCTCCATGCGGTCGAGCGGGAAGGTGTGGGTGACCAGTTGCGAGGTGGGCAGCCGTCCGGCGGCGGCCATCTTCAGCAGGGTGGGGGTGGAGTGGGTGTCGACCAGGCCGGTGGTGATGGTGATGTTCTTGATCCACAGGTCTTCGAGGTGCAGGATCGCGGGCCTGCCGTGGACACCGACGTTGGCGACGTGCCCACCGGGCCGCACCATGCGTGTACACAGCTCGAAGGTCTCCGGCACACCGACCGCCTCGATGACGACGTCCGCGCCCATCCCGTCGGTGAGATCGGCGACGAGCTGCTCGGGAGTTTCGCGGGCGTCCACGACGGCGTCCGCGCCGAACCGCTTCGCGGCGTCCAGTCGTGCTGCGGCCAGGTCCACGGCGACGACGCGCTCGGGCGAGAACAGCCGGGCCGTGGCGATGGCGGCCAGTCCGACCGGGCCGGCGCCGACGACGGCGACGGTGTCTCCGGGGCGCACCTGCCCGTTGAGCACGCCCACCTCGTACCCGGTGGGGAAGATGTCCGCCAGCAGGACGGCGTCCCTGGCGTCCAGGCTGCTGGGCAGCGGATGGACGGAGAGGTCGGCGTGCGGGACGCGCACGTACTCGGCCTGGGTGCCGTCGATGAGATGGCCGAGGATCCAGCCCCCGCCTCCGCGGCACTGCCCGTACATGGCCCTGCGGCAGTAGGCGCAGCGCCCGCAGGCGGTGATGCAGGAGACCAGGACCCGGTCCCCGGGCCGTACGGTCCGCACGTCGGAGCCCGCTTCCACGACCTCGCCGACCGCCTCGTGGCCCAGGATCGTGCCGGGGCGCACCTCGGGCACGTCGCCCTTGAGGATGTGCAGGTCGGTTCCGCAGATGGTGACGGCGTCGACGCGCACGATCACGTCGGTGGCGTCCTTGATACCCGGATCCGGGACGTCGTCCCAGGAGGACTGTCCCGGACCGTGGAAGACGAAGCCCTTCATGACGTTCCTTCTCCACTCGGTCGACTGCCCCCGCCTGTCCAGCTTGTCCAGGTCCGCCGCTCCCCGCTTGGGCCGGTCGGCCCTCATCGGCCGGACGAACGGGGTCGTCCCGACCACGTAGCCACCGGCTGGGCCGAACGGCCCAGGTCGAACATGTGGACAGGTCCAGTCGGCCCTTCCGGGCGGGACCACCTGGCCGGTTGGCTCGCACCATGACCGAGATCCACACCCCCGCCACCGCACTGCGCTCCTCGGAACGTGTGATCGCCGGGACGACCGTCGTGGAACTGCACGGCGAGATCGACCTCCTCACGGGGCAGCCGCTGTCGGCGCGTCTGGACATGCTGACCACGGCCCCCTCCCCCGATCTCGTACTGGACCTGCGGGCCCTGTCGTTCATCGACTGTGCCGGTCTTGGCGTCCTGTGCCGGGCACAGAACCGGGCCGCGGTCCGGGGCGGACGGCTCCGGCTCGTCACCGGCAGGACGGGTTTCCTGCGGATCCTGCGCCACGCCCGACTCGACGATGTCTTCGAGATCCACGCGCGGCTTTCGACCGCCCTGGCCGCCGGGCCGGAGTCCGACGGCGCCTCCGCCACGGCGGGCTGAACGGCCCATCCGGGCCCGGGCCGAGGTGCCGATGGGGTACCCGGCAGTCCCTCTTCGGCCCATGCCGCCCCGCATTCCGGACCGGCACCTTCGTACTGGAGACCACGACCGTATGAGAGACCACGACGAGGAGGTGCGGACTCATGGGCAGGAACAGGCGCCTGAAGAAGCGGCTGTGGCGATTGCGGAGCAACCCGTTGCGCCGGCACGACGACATCGTCGAGGCCTGGGTCGTCCTGGTGATGTGGGCGGTGGTCCTGGTGGGCGGCGCGCTCTCCGGCCTGGTGACGTTCCACGCCGCCGACGAGGTGTTCTCCGCGCAGCGCACCGAGCGGCACTCGGTGCAAGCGGTGCTCCTCACGGACACCCCGCCCCTCAGCTCGACGGTCGGCGGAGCCCGCGACCTGATCAAGGCGGATGTCCGCTGGACGACCGCCGACGGCACCCGTCGTACGGGCAGCACGCTGGTGGAGACGGGGAAGAAGGCCGGATCCAAGGTCGTGGTCTGGGTGAACGCCGCAGGCAATCTCACCTACGAACCCCCGAGCCGGACCGACGCGACTCTCGAATCCGCCGTCCTGGGCCTGACCGCCACGCTCGCCTTCGCCGGTCTGGCGTTCGGCACCGGGGCCGTCGCACGGTACCGGCTGGATCAGCGCCGTATCGACTCCTGGGACACGGAGTGGAAACTGGTGGGGCCGAGCTGGGGCCGCAAGGCCGCCTGAGGCGAGGCGTTCGCCGGAGGAGTCCCGATTCCGTCGGGCGGACTCACGCCCCGTCGGGCGGACTCACGCCCCGCCGCCCGGGGCCGCCCATGTGGCCAATCGGACCGACGGGGCTCAGAGGTAACTGAGAGATCCCTGTGAAAACGTGTGCCGCGGTTCCCTCAACCCCCCATGGAGAAATGGCTCATGAGTCTCACTGTCGTCAACGGACTGCCCGCGCACGTCCTGTTCGTGCACTTCGTCATCGTGCTCGTACCCCTGAGCGCCCTGGCACTCGTGGTGTGCGCGGCCTGGCCCGCAGGCGCCCGGCGGCTCGGCCTGCTGCTGCCGATCCTCGCGCTCGTGACATTGGCCAGTGTGCCGGTGGCCACCCACGCGGGAGAGTGGCTGGAGCAGCACGTCGGCAGCAATCCGTTGGTGCGCAGGCACGCCGAACTCGGCGACGGCCTGCTTCCGTGGGCTCTCGGTCTCTTCGTTTTCTCGGCCGTCGTCTGGTGGACGGCCCGCCGGTCCGCCCCCGCTGCGGACGGCGCGGCGGGGGCCTCCTGGTCGCCCTCGATACTGGTTCGGGGCGTGGTCGTGGTTCTTTCCCTCGCCGTCGCGGTCGGCGCCGTGGTGGACGTCTACCGGATCGGCGACTCGGGCGCCAAGGCAGCCTGGCAGGACAGCTACTCCAAGACAGCCACGCGGTAGAACAGCTGACGTGACGAGACATACAGCTCCCGCCACTCGATGTGCAACCAGTTGGTTGCGCATCGAGTGGCGTGTGCGCGACCTTGAGGTGGCAGGCCCGGACGAGATGGTGTGGACATCGCCCTGCTCCACGACCCCGACGACCACGCCGAGCAGGCCCTCACAGAGGCCTACCCAGCGCTGGAACGGCTGCGCGGTGAAGGCGTCGTCAAGGCGATCGGCCTCGGCGTCAACCAGTGCGCGCTCCCCGCCCGCTTCCTGCGTGAGACCGACATCGACGTCGTGCTGCTCGCCGGCCGCTACACCCTCCTGGAACAGGAGGGACTGGCGGAGGTACTGCCGGAGGCCGCCGCCCGTGGCAGAAGTGTCATCGTCGGCGGGGTGTTCAACTCGGGTCTGCTCACCGACCCCAGACCCGGGGCCATGTACGACTACGCACCCACTCCGCCCCATGTACTGGACCGGGCGCTGCGCATGAAAGCGGTCGCCGACCGCCACGACGTACCGCTGCGCGCAGCCGCTCTGCGCTTCCCTCTCGGCCATCCGGCGGTCGCGAGCGCGCTGTCCGGCGCGCGTTCCGCCGAGGAGGTCCGCGACACGGTGGACCAGCTGCGGCGAACCGTACCGGCCGCGCTCTGGGACGAACTACGTGCCGAGGGGCTGCTGCCCCCGCACGTCCCCGTCCCTGCGGCCGCACCGGTCGACGAAGCCGACCGGCCGCAGGAGGGGCCGTGGGGGTGACTGCGACGGAGGAGGACATCGCCGAGGGCGTCATCGATGCACACCACCACGTGTGGGACCTCTCTGTCCGCGACCAGGACTGGATCACCGGACAGGAACTCGGCCTGCTGCGCCGGGACTTCCTGCTCCCCGATCTGGAGTCCGAGGCTCGCGCCGCCGGCGTCACGGCGACCGTCCTGGTCCAGACGATCCACGTGCCGGAGGAGACACCCGAGTTCCTGGCGTTGGCCCAGGGCAGCGACCTGGTGGCCGGCGTCGTGGGCTGGACCGACCTGACCTCCCCGGATGTCGCCGGCGCGCTCGCGGTGCTGCGGGAGGGGCCGGGAGGTGAGTACCTGGTGGGCATCCGCCACCAGGTGCAAGGCGAATCCGATCCTCGCTGGCTGATGCGACTGGACGTGCTGCGTGGGCTCGCCGCGGTGGCCGAGGCGGGGCTCGTGTACGACCTGGTCGTCAAGCCCCACCAGCTCGCGGCCGCGTATCAGACGGCCCGCCTGCTTCCCGACCTCACGTTCGTGCTCGATCACGCGGGCAAGCCTCCCATCGCCTCGGGCGAGCTGCGGCCGTGGGCGGACGCGATGCGCCTGCTGGCCGCACTGCCCAACACCGTCTGCAAGCTCTCCGGCATGGTGGCCGAGGCCGACTGGGACCGGTGGAGCGTCGAGGACCTCCGGCCGTACACGGACACGGTGCTGGACGCCTTCGGCCCGCGGCGGCTGATGTTCGGCTCCGACTGGCCCGTCTGTCGACTGGCCGCCACCTACGCCGAAGTAGTCGATACAGCATGGGAGTTGACGTCCGAATTCCACCTCACCGAACGCCGTGAGGTCTTCACCGGAACCGCACTGCGGACCTACGGCCTGACCGTCATCGGCTCCCCGGCCGCTCAGGAAGCACCATGCGCATAGCTCTCTTCATCACCTGCTTCAACGACATGATGTTCCCCCGCACCGGCCGCGCGGTGACCGAACTGCTGGAGCGGCTCGGCCACACCGTGGAGTTCCAGCAGGGCCAGACCTGCTGCGGTCAGATGCATTTCAACACCGGCTACCGCCCCGAGGCTGCCAGGTCGCGGTCAGTGTCCATGCCGCCACTGACACCGCCTCGTGCCCCTTGGACTGGAAGTTGTATCTGCCGCGGGAGTGGACGGACGAGCCGGCGCGCTGCCGTAGGGCAGGCGTCCCCAAGGAGGTGGTGCACCAGGAGAAGTGGCGTCTGGCGCTCGGTTTGCTGGACACACTCGCCCAGTGGCAGTTGGAGGCGCCGGTGACCGTGGCCGACGCTGGCTACGGCGTCAGCACGCCGTTCCGGCTCGGTCTCCAGGCGCGAGGGCTGTTCTATGTCCTGGCCCTGCAGGGTAAGGAAGTCGCTCATCCGGAGGATGCCGAGCCGCACCAGCTCGCTTACGGCGGGCTCGGGCCGCCCACCCTTCCCCGCTACCGCCTCCCGCCGCGAGCCCTGTCGGTCCTGGCAGCGGAAGCGGGCGCGGAGCGATTCTCCGAGGTTACCTGGTGGCAGGGCAGCAAGGGCGTGATGACCTCACGGTTCACGGTGCTGACGGTGCGGCCCGCGGGGAAACAGTCCCTGGCCGCCGCCCAGGAATCGGGCGGCGGCCGTAACCGGTGGGACGGCGTCCTGCCCTCCCGGACCCTCCTGGTCGAATGGCCGCACGGCCAGGACGCCCCGTCGGACTACTGGTTATCGAACCTGCCCGCCACCACACCCGTCGCTGACCTGGTGCGGTGGGCGAAGATGCGCTGGCGGGTCGAACCTGACTACCGCGAGCTCAAACACGGCCTGGGGCCCGACCACTTCGAAGGCCGCACCTGGCGCGGCTGGCACCACCACGTCACCCTCGTCACCGCCGCCCAGGCATTCCTCACCCTCCGCAGGCTCGACCCAAAAGTCGGGGCACCTCCCCGAGCCTCTGCCAGACCCTCGACGCACTCCAAGACCTGCTGAGGTGCCGGACCGGCACCTGCAGCACCTGCGGCCGGCCCCTCACCGCAAGCAGAACCAGAACCTAACGAAGCATTACTAAGGGCTCGCAGAGAATCAACATGCGGGTTTGATCTTCATCGGCGGGTGGGTTCCGTACTGGTCGAGGTGAGCGGCCACGTCGGTTGGGGTGCGGAATCTGGCGGTTGACGGGTGGATGATGTGATCGTGCTTGGCCAGGAGCGGGCGTGCTTCCTGGACGGCTCGTGTGAGAGTGCTTCCGGTAACGCCAAAGAGCCGGGCGAGCAGGTCGTGGGTGCCGATCTTGCGGAGGCAGAGCACGGTGGCCAGGATGCGGTCTGCGTCGGAGAGCTTGTCCTTGGCTCCCGCACCTCGCCTCCGTCGGCGTTCGCCGCCCCGGCGCTCGTGGCGGATCTGCTCACGCTGTTGGGTGAGCGCCGGGATCAACTCATGGACCAGAGCGTCGAGTTGGGTGGCGGTCATGCCGGTCAGCTCCGGGTCGCGGAGAGACCTGGCGTCAACGCCGTCCGGGGGCGCGGCCGGTCGGGCGGTTGGGGTGATGGCGGTATCCGGTTCTGTCTCCTGTCGAGAGGCCGGGAGAGAGCCAGCAGGGCGGAGCGTGTAGTTCCAGTCGCCGTGGAAGCGGTGCCGGCTCATTGCCAGTGCGTCGATCTCGGCGTCGGTGACCTTCACGCCGGTGTCGTAGGTGCCGGTGTCGAGTTCGGCTTCTACTTTCAGACCGGTGCGGGTCGTGGTTGCCGCGATGCTGTCCACGATGACTTCATGGCTGGTCAGCGGTCTGCCGCGCCAGTTCATGGTGATGTGGGAGAACAGCCGGTGCTCGATCTTGTTCCACTTCGAGGTCCCGGGCGGTAGGTGACAAACGGTGATCTGCAGGCCCGTCCGGGAGGCGAGGGCGGCCAGTTCACTCTTCCAGGCCCGGGTGCGGTAGCCGTTGGAGCCGCCCGCGTCCGCGGTGATCAGAACGCGGGTGGCATGCGGGTAGTCGTGTCGGCCGCGGGCCTGCCACCAGCGGCGGATCGAGGCGACAGCGAATTCGGCGGTGTCGTGGTCCGTGCCGACGCTGACCCAGCCGGTGTTCGCCGCGAGGTCGTAGATGCCGTACGGGATCGCCTTGCCCGGTCCCTGCCGGTCCAGGAAGTCATGCGTTTTGACCAGCACGGGTTCGCCCGCCGGCCGCCACTGACGCCCGGCGTTCTTGTAGTCGCCGACCAACTCCTTCTTCTTGGTGTCCACGCTGATCACCGGGTCCACGGCACGCATGTGTTCCCGGGCCTGGTCATTGATGTAGCGGAACTGGGCATCACGGTCCGGGTGCTGTGCGCCCTCGATGGTCTTCGCGTTGGCCTGCAGGCTGAAGCCCTCCGCCCGCAGCAGGTCCCCGACCGTGTCCGCACTCACCGTGTGCCCCTGCCGGGTGAGTTCGGCGGCAAGCTTCCTCGTCGACTTGGTCGTCCAGCGCAGCGGCGATACCGGGTCCACCTCGGCGTCCTTCTTGCGCCCGCCGCCGGGACGGCGAACCCGCCCCAGCGGTCCCCCACCCGCCTCCAACTCGTCCACGCCCTTGCGAACCGTGGTCTCGCTGACCTGAGCCGCCTGCGCGACCACCCGGACACCACCATGCCCAAGGACCCGGGCCTCGGCCCCCATCAGCAGCCGACGCTGCCGCTCGTCCAGATGAGGGAACAACACCCCGAACTTGACAGCCAGTTGATCACGCGTCGCGTCAGGGATGCCATACCAAGTGAACGAGCCCGGATGCGTGAAGCAACACGTTGATTCTCTGCGAGCCCTAACGACCTCGTGCACGGTTGGCCGTGGCCTCGTGCCCGGGCGGCTCGTTGAGCTGTGCATGATGGGGGCTGGGGCGCGCGAGTTGATCGTGGCGGAGTACCGGATCACCGGGCTGTCGCCGGTAGTGATCGCTGAACTGATCGCCGAGATAGGGCCGTTATGGCATGAGCAGCATCAGGCGCGCCTGACAGCACGACCGCGGCAACGTGCGGTAGGAGCAGGTGCGAAGCACCAGTTCGTCTTCGTCGACCGGCTGCCGGCCACGCTGGTGAGTCTGCGCCATGGCACCACTCATGACGTGCTGGCCTGCTGGTTCGGCGTGAACCGTTCCACCATCACCCGCGCCATCGGCGAGGTATGGCCCCTGCTCGCGCTGCGGGGCTGCATCATCGCGCCGGACATCCGGCTGCGTACTCTCGCCGAGGTCGTCGAGTACCTGGGCGCTGGTGGCCGCACCGGCATCATCGACGGCACAGAGATCCGCGTGCGGCGCCCGGCCGCAGGACGCAAGGACCGGGACAAATTCGTCTCCGGCAAGACCAAGCAGAACGCCGTGAAGGCCATGGTCCTCACAGACGCTGAGGGGCGCATGCTGTTCTGCAGCCCAGTCCGACCAGGCAGTTGCGCTGACATCACCCAGGCCCGGCAACTGGGACTGGCCCAGCTTCTGGTCGACGGACCGTTCATGGAGATCCTCGCGGACGCCGGCTACCAGGGCATGGGAGCGCAGACCGGCAGGCGGGTGGTGACGCCACCACATCGCAAGTTCAAGAAAAACGCTCCCGCCTGGTACGAGGAACGACACGAACTCCAGCGCAAAGCGCACTCCTCACGCCGGATCCGCGTCGAGCACGGCATCGCGCACCTCAAGAACTGGCGTGCTCTGACCCGACATCTCGGCCGACGCGAGGACATGAGCGACATCGTCCCAGCCGTCGCCGGACTGCTCTCACACCAGCAGACCGCCACCCTCGACCACGGCCTTCGAGACTGAACACCGACAACGCCACACACCTCGACGTGCCACAGCCAACCGTGCACGAGGTCGCTAGAAAGGCGCTCTCGACGGTGAGCACTCATTCCGCCCGGCGAAAGGGCTGCCACCGCACGCTTTGCCTACGCTCCAGCGGAGGTGATCCGCCCACCACGGGCTCAAGCACGACGCTCCAGCACCCCTCTCCGCAGGAATTCACCGCCGGACAGGTCGTTCGTGGAAGTCCCTGCCTTGTCCCTGGATCGGCGATGACTCCCAGGGTGCAGGGGCGGCGTGTTCCATGGCCTGTCTCGAAGTGTCCGACAGGTCGGTTCAGAAGGGGTAGTGCGCTTGCTGCGTGGCGATGGTCACCCAGCGGGTGCTGGAGAACGCTTCGACCCCCCAACGGCCGCCGAAGCGCCCATGCCCGGAGGCCTTGACTCCGCCGAACGGGGCCTGCGGCTCGTCGGCCACCGACTGGTCGTTGATGTGCACAATGCCCGTACGGATCCGGCGCGCCACCGTCAGTCCGTGGGTGGCGTTCTCCGTGATGACGCCGCAGGTCAGGCCGTTGTCGGTGTCGTTGGCGAGGGTTACGGCGCTTTCGTCGTCGGTGAAGGTCTCGATCACGCAGACCGGGCCGAACGCCTCCGCATGGTACAGGTCCGCGTCCCTCGGGACGTCGGTGAGGACGGTCGCCGGGTGGACCGCGCCGTCCGGTTCGCCGCCGCCGACCAGGACCTTCGCGCCCTTGGCCACGGCGTCCGCGACCAGGTCGGCAACCCGCCTGGCGGCCTGTGCGCTCACCAGCGGACCCACGACCGTGTACGGCTCCCCGGGGTCGCCTACCGGCAGCGAACCCACCTTCGCGGTGAACTTCCGGGTGAACTCCTCCGCCAGGGACTCGTGGACGAGGATCCGGTCGCCGGACATGCAGATCTGCCCGGCGTTCATGAACACGCTGAACGTCACGGCGTCCACTGCGTACTCCACGTCAGCGTCGTCGAGGACGAGGACCGCGTTCTTGCCGCCCAGCTCCAGTACGGCGGGCTTGAGGTGACGGGCCGCCAGTTCTCCGACGATCCGTCCGACAGCGGTGGAGCCGGTGAAGTTCACCGCCCGCACCCGCCCGTCGGCGATCAGCGTCTCGGCGATCTCGGCAGCGTCCTCACGGGCGTTGGTGATGACGTTGAGCACGCCGTCCGGCAGCCCGGCCTCCCGCAGCACGTCGGCGACCAGGAGCCCGCAGGCGATCGGCGCGTCCTCGCTCGCCTTGACGACGACGGTGTTGCCCGCGGCCAGTGGTGCCGCCACCGCCCGCACGCCCAGGATGACTGGCGCGTTCCAGGGCGCGAACGCCGCGACCACCCCCAGGGGTTCGCGTATCGCCAGGCCCAGCGCACCCTGTTCCTGCGCGCTGAGCACCTCACCGCGCGGGGCGGTGATCGCGGCTGCCGCCTCGCGCAGGATGTTTGCCGCCAGCATCACGTTGAAGTACGCCCATGGTCGGGTGCCGCCCGCCTCCTGCGCCATGAGGTCGGCGACCTGTGCGCCGCGCCCGTCCAGCAGGTCGGCGGCCTTGAGGAAGATCGCCCGGCGGGCGAAGGGGGCCATCGCTGCCCATGCCTCGAACGCAGCGTCGGCCGCGTCCACGGCGCGCACGACATCCTCGGGACCGGCGGCGGCGACGGTGGCGTACACCTCCCCGGTGAAGGGGTTGATGTCCTCGGTGGTCCGGCCGGAGACGGCGGGCACGTATTCGCCGTCGATGTACAGGTCTCGGGTGATGGCCATGAGGTCGATCTCCTTGCTACGTAGCGTCGTTGATACGTGGTGATACGTGATCAGTTGTGTCAGGACGGTTGAGCCACGGCCTGGTCGGTCAGATCGGCGGCACCCGCCTCGACACGGTCGGCGGCCCGGACCATGCCGGCCGTTTCCTCCGCCGACAGGTCCCAGGCCGCGATGCGGCGTACGCCCTCGGGTCCGAGTTCGACGGGCACCGTGAGGCTGGTGCCGTGCACGCCGTACTCGCCGTCCAGTACGACGGAGGCGGGGACGAGGGTCCCGGAGCCGGTGGCGATCGCCTCGATGAGGCGGGCGGTGCCCAGGCCGGTGGTCCAGGTGGAGGTGCGGCCCGAGTCGAGGGCCACGTGCTTGGAGTACCAGGTGTCCACGTACTCTTCGGCGGCCGTGCGCTGCTCGTCGGTGAGTACGACGCTTGCCCCGCCGATCCTGACCCGGCTGTACAGCGGGACCTGGCCCTCGCCGTGCTCGCCGAGCATCCAGGCGTCGACGTCCTTCGGCGGCACGCCGAGCGCGAACGCGATGCCGGTGCGCAGCCGGAGGCTGTCGTTGAGGGTGTAGCCGATCATCCGCTCGCGCCGCAGCCAGCCCTGCCGGTGCACCCAGGTCAGCAGCGGGTCCACGGGATTGGTGAGCATGAGCACCAGTCCGCCGAAGTCCGCTCCCGCCTCCCGCAGGGGACGCAGGCACTCGTTCACGACCCGCGCGTTGTCGGCGAGGAAGACGGAACGGGAGGAGTTCAGCCGCAGCGGGACGGCGGCGCTGAGCACGACCACGTCGGCGTCGAGGACATCCTCGGGGGTGCCGCCCCGCACGGTGTCGGCGGTGGCGCCGAGGCCGAGGGCGTTCTCCAGGTCCATGGTGTGGCTGGTGATCATGTTCGGGCGGGTGTCGACGAGCACGATCTCGTACGTCCCCTGCGCGGAGAGCAGGTTGAACGCGGCGGAGGAGCCGATGCCGCCGGCGCCTCCGATGATGACGACCTTCACGGGTCTGTGCCTTCCGTTCAGCGGATCAGGAGGAGTAGTGGGCGTCGGCCTCGACGGGGACCTCGAGCACGAGCGGCTCACGCCGGTCCGCCAGTGTCGGCAGGATTTTGTCCAGGACGGACAGCAACGCGGTGTGGTCCTCGACCCGTTCGGCCGGGCAGCCCAGGCCCTTGGCCAGGGTCGACACGCTCAGCTCGGTGAAGGCGGGCCAGGCCGGGGCGGCGGCGCCCTCGCGCTCGGAGAGGCGGTCCATGATCGCGTAGCGGCCGTTGGCGAGGACGACGAACAGGACGCCGATGTCGTAGTGCGCGGCGCTCCACAGTGCCTGGATCGAGTAGAGGGAGGAGCCGTCGCCGAGCACGGCCACGACGGGCCGGTCCGGGGCGCCGTGGCGGACGCCGATCGCGGCCGGCATGGCGAAGCCCAGTCCGCCCATCGCCGCGCTGAGGAAGCCGAGGGGCGCGCGGGCGGGCAGCAGCCGGTGCAGGTCCGGGCGGCTGGAGGGGGTCTCCTCGACCACCACGGCGTTCGGGTCGAGCCGCTCGGCGAGAGCGGCCAGGACGTGAGCGGCCCGCAGGGGTTCACCGGGGAGAGGCGGCTGGGGTGCGGTCGGCCGGTTCGGCGCCGAGGAGCGCGGAATGGCGGGCACCAGCAGGGCCAACCGGCTTACGGTATCGGCCGGTTCGGCGAGCAGCACCAGCTCCGCCGGGCTGCGGTGGGCCTCCTCCGGGTCGTCGGTGATGACGGCGACCCGGGTGCCCGGCTCGGTGAACTCGCCGGGGGCGTAGGTGTATTGGCGGAACGCGGCGGCTCCGACGGTGAGGACCGTGTCGTACGGCGCGAGCGCTTCGCGCAGTGCGGGGCGCACCGCGGGCAGGTGGCCGGCGAAAAGTCGGTGGTCCTGGGGGAAGCCGGCGCGGGCGCCGAACGGCTCCTGGTAGACCGGGCAGTCCAGGCGCTCGGCCAGCGTGACGAGGGCCTCCCAGCCGTCCGCCGTGTCGTTGCCGGCGCCCGCCATCAGACAGGGCGAGTCGGCGGCCGTCAGCAGCGCGGCGAGGGCGGCCACGGCGTCGTCGGAGACCGTACGACCGCCTCGCACCGCGACCGGTCCGCGCGGCGCGGCGTGGGCGACGTCGTCGTCGGCCTCGGCGAACCAGTCGTCCATCGGGACCACCACGACCGCCGGACCACGGCCTTCCTGGGCCTCGTGCCAGGCGCGGGCCACGGCGCCGGGGACGTCCTGCGCACGGGCCGGCGTGTGCTGCCACACGGGGTACTCCCCCGCGAGGCCGTCCAACCGCCCGGCCAGGAACGGCTCGTGGGGCAGATGCCGACGGTCCTGCTGGCCCACGATGACCACCAGGGGCGCGCGGTTGGCGCGGGCGGTGGCCAGGGCGCTGACCGCGTTGCCGTATCCGGCGGTGGTGTGCAGCAGTACGAGCGCGGGGCGACCGGTGGCCAGGGCGCTGCCGGAGGCCATCCCGACGACCGAACCCTCGTGCAGGCCGAGCACGAAGGAGATGTCGGCGGGCAGGTCGGAGAGGAAGCCGACCTCGGTGGAGCCCGGGTTGCTGAAGAGGGTGGTGAGGTCGTACTGGCGCAGGACGTCGAAGGTCTGTTCCTTGACGGTCCTGGTGTGGGCGGCCGTGGTCATCGCGGGTCCCCTTTCTGGCAGGACTGGACGCTAAGCCGCCCAACCCCGGGGGACCACGGGCACGTTCACTATGCGAAACGTGGCGTACGTGAGTCGGTCTCCGGGTCGGCGGACGAGTCAGTCGACCCCGGGCAGGATCGCTCCGGTGGACAGCTCTCCGCGCAGCCGGCCGGTGATGAGGCGGGCGGTGTCGAGGACGGCCTCGATCTGTGGCGGGCCGGGCTGTTCGACGGTGAAGGCGATCGACACGGCGGCGACGGCGTGGCCGGGCGCCGACACGACCGGCGCGGAGACCGTCCCGAGGCCGCGCACGACCTCGTTGCGTGTGGTGGCGTAGCCGCAGGCGCGGGCCCGGCTGATCTCCGGTCGCTCACCGAGCAGTTGCGGCTCGGCGGACAGCATGGCGATGCCCGGGGAGCCCAGGGTCAGCGGATGCCGGTCGCCGGGGCTGTAGACGGTGCGCGAGCGGGTGCTCTCGACCTCGACGGAGACCAGCGTGACCGCTTCTTCGCCGTCCCGGACGACGAAGAAGGAGGTCAGGCCCACGCGCGCGGCCAGCTTGGCGATCTCCGGCTTGGCGATCCGCTGGAGCATGGGCAGGGTGCGCCGGCCCAGTGACTGGGCGCGGGTGCCGATGACGTACCCGTGGGTGGTGTGCGCGACCAGGTGGTGGTCCTGGAGGGTGCGCAGCAGCCGGTAGATGATCGAGCGGTGCAGCCCCATCTGCTGGCTCAGTTCGGCCAGCGTCAGGGGTACGTCCGACAGCGCGATCACTTCCAGGAGCCTGAGCCCCCGGTCCAGGGTCTGGACGGAGGGCCGGCCCGGCGGCGGGGGGTCTTCGGCAGGCCGGGTCATGGCTCGGGGATCTCGTCGTCCAGCGACGGGAACAGCGCCGGGAACGCGGTCTCGGCGGGGCTGCCCTCCCGGACCACGGGCCGCCGCGGTTCGCGACGGTGAACGAGGTAGGTGGCGTCGGCGCGCGCGTAGTGCCCGGCCGGGTCGTAGGCGTTCTTCGCGATGTCGATCTCGTCGAGGTCGATGTCGGCGTACACCAGTGCCTCCTCACCCTCGTCGACGTCCTTGGTGAGGGTACGTCCGTCGGGGCCGAAGATCCGGGAGCAGCCGCCGCCGGCCGTGAGCAGGCGGCGCTGCTCGGGGGTGGACGCGAAGACGTCGACGCCGTCCGGGGAGATGACCTGGGTGGCCATCAGGACGAAGGCGCTGCCCTCGATGGCGTACACCTGGGACGCGGCGATGTTGGCCTCGGCGCTGAGCTGGAAGGCGAGGTCGCGGTAGAGGCCGAAGCACGGCCAGGCGGCCACGTGCACCTGCTCGTTCTGCGCGTACATGGCGTACTTGCTGAGCGGCTGGACGTGCTCGGCGCAGTTCAGGGCGCCGAGCCGGCCGAGCGCGCTGTCGACGACCTTGAGGTCGCTGCCGTCGCCCTCGCCGAACAGGCTGCGCTCGACATGGGTCGGCTTGAGCTTACGGCGGTGCAGGAGCACGCTGCCGTCGGCGGCGATCACGGTCTGGGTGATGTAGAGGCTGCCGTGGTCCTTCTCGCTGTATCCGAGCGCGACGGTGATGCCGTGCTGCCGGGCGGCGCGGCGGATCGTGGTCATCCCGTCGCTGTCGGGATCGAGCGAGGCGGCGTGGTAACGGCCGACGAAGGGGACCTGGTCGGCGACGGCGCCCAGCCACAGGAAGTGCGGGTAGCCGGGGATCCACACTTCCGGGAAGGCGATGAGCGAGGCCCCGCCTCGGGCCGCTTCCGCGATCAGTGCGACGGTCTTGGCGACCCCGGCCTCCGCGTCGAGCCAGGCGGGCTCGGCCTGGACGGCCGCGGCCTTGAAGCGGCGAGTGGTCTCTGTCATGTCCGATCGTCTCCTTCTCTTCATGCTCCCGCTTCCAGGAGCTTTTCGACCAGCAGGCCGAGGCCCAGGAGCCGTCGGTCGGTGTTCCAGGGCGCGTCGAGCGCCACACCCACCGGGAGTCCCTGGCCCGCCGACCGGACGGGCACGGTGAGGCCGGGAAGAGCGGCGACGCTGCCGGGTCCCGTGTTGCGGATGTACGTGGGGAAGGTCGGACGCAGGACACCGTCCAGCCGCACCCGCTCGGTGTCGGTGTCGATCAGTCCGGCGGGCAGTGGTGTGGTGGGGAAGAGTACGGCGTGTGCTCCGGTTTCGCGGAAGGTCCGCCGGTAGCCGTCCACCAGGACACGGTCGCGGATTTCGAGCGCGGCCTTGTACGCCGACTCGGTGACCGTCTGCGGGAACACGACCCGCTCCATCGTCGTGCGTACGTCGGGGTGGGTGATCCGCGCCAGGAGTTCCGCCGGTTCCGTGCCGCCCGTCGCCACGCTCAGGTACCCGGGCAGCTGCCTGGCGGCCTCGTAGAGGGTGATGGGGAATCCGGCCAGTTCCTCGGCCGTCTCGACCTCGGGCAGCCGTACCGGCACGAGCCGGACCCCGGCGGTCCTGAGGACGTCCAGACAGTGCTCCCACACCTCGGCGGTGCGCGGGTGCAGCGGCTCGGTGAAGTGGTGTGCGGGGACGGCGAGCACGACCTCGCGCGGGTCGGGTGCCTCGGCCGGGCCCAGGTCGGCGGCGAGGACGGTGTCCAGCAGGACGAGGTCGGCGACGGTCGCGGCCATGGGGCCGATGGTGTCGCGCGTCCGCGACAGCGGCGTCACGCCCCCGGCGGGGTAACGGCCGGTGGTCGGCCGCAGACCGGCGATGCCGGTGAGCGCGGCGGGGACACGGACCGAGCCGCCGGTGTCGGTGCCAAGACCTGCCGGGGCCAGACCGGCGGCGACGGCCGTGGCGGTGCCGCCGCTGCTGCCGCCCGCGAAACGGTCGGGGTCGGCCGGATTGCGGGCAGGGCCGTACGGGCCGCCCGCGGTGGTGGCTCCCAGGGCCAGCTCGTGCATGTTGGTCTTGCCGAGCACGATCGCGCCGGCCGCCCGCAGCCGGGTGATCGCCTGCGCGTCCCGGTCCGGGACGAATCCGGCGAGCGCCTCGCAGCCTGCGGTGTTGGGGAGTCCGGCGACGTGGATGTTGTCCTTGACTGCGATCGGCAGCCCGTGCAGCGGGCCGCGGGCGGGGCCACGGTCCGCCGCTGCGGCCTCGGCGAGGGCGCGGTCGGCGTCGAGGGTGACGAAGGCCCCCAGGTCGTCGGCCCGCTCCGCGCGCGCGAGGAGTTCCTCAGTGAGCGAGACGCTGGTGAGCGTCCCCGTGGCAAGCCTGGAGAGGGCGGTCTGCATGGGCGGACAATAGGGTCCTGTCCGCCGCTCATGAACATGGCTGTTTCGCAATGCGAGACTCCAGATGCGTTGGTCGGCACCGTCCGGGACTGAGCCGGACCTGCACGCGAGCGTCCACCGCGCCGAGAACGACCTCGGCGCGGTGGGAGACCGGGATCGCCCGGTCGGTCGTCGTCAAGCACCTCTCGCGAGGTGGCGGCGTACCCGAACCGGCGTGGGCCTGCGGTACGCCGGTCTCACGGTCCGCAAGGCCGGGAGGCCGCGAAACCGCGAGCCCGCCAGGCCTCGAAGCCGTCAGAGCGCGTCGCATGCCGCCTCGACGCGCAGATCCGGGTACGAGCGTCCGGCGCGCAGGCGGTAGCGGCCCTGGACCGTGTGCCAGGTGTCCAGCTCCGCGTCCCAGATTTGCGCGGCCCTGCGAGGCACCGGTATCTCCACCACGGCCGTCCTTCCGGGGGCGGCCTGGGCAGTGACGAAACCGGCGAGCCGGCGTCGGGGGCGCTCGGCCGCGTCGGCGGTGGCCGTGTCCGCCGGTTCCAGATACACCTGGACGACCTCACGGCCCGGGCGCCCACCGGTGTTGCGTACTTTCACGCGCAGTGTGCCCAGCTCGTGGGCGCCGGGTGGCGCGGGCGTGAACGCGGCCTCCTCGTACGCCCAGTCCGTGTATCCCAGGCCGTGGCCGAACCAGTAGGCGGGCTGGGTGTCCTGGCGGGCCCAGGCCCGGTAGCCGATGAAGACGTCCTCGTCGTAGGTGAGGAGGCCGTCGACGGGCTCGGTGTCCAGGACCGGGCAGTCGGTCATGGCCGCGGGCCAGGTGGTGGGGAGCCTTCCGCCGGGTTCCTCGGCGCCGAGCAGGACGTCGGCGAGGGCGTGCCCGGCCTCCTGCCCCGGGAACCAGGCGAGCAGGACGGCGGCGACCTCGTCGCGCCACGGCATCTCCACCGGGGAGCCGGTGTTGACGACCACGACGGTGCGCGGGTTGGCCTCGGCCACCCGGCGGACGAGTTCGTCCTGGTGGCCCGGCAGCTTCAGGCTCGCGCGGTCGAAGCCCTCGCTCTCCGTCTCCTCCGTGGTGGCCACCACGATCACCGCGACGTCACTGGCCGCGGCGACCGCGACGGCCTCCTCGATGAGTTCCTCGTCCGTGGCGGTCGGCGGGCGGTGCCCCAGGCCGAAGGCGAGAGCCGCGATGTTGTCGTCCATACCCTTGGTGAACGGGACGAAGCGCAAGGCGACCTCGACGGTCTCGCCCGCCGTCAACTCGACGGTGAAGCGCCGCTCGGACGGGTTGGTGAAGGCGAAGAAGGGGTCGTCGGAGTCGGGGACGCAGACGTCCTCGGCCAGCCGGTGACCGGCGACGTCGAGGGTGTAGCTGCCGAACCCCGTGACGCCGAAGGTGTGGGTTCCGCTCCGGTCGGGGGTGAAGCTGCCGGTGATGTCCACGGAGTGGAGCCGCCGTGCGGTCACCCCGGTGGGCAGGCTGCCCACCGTCATCACATGGCCGTCGGGCTGGGGCAGTTCGGCGAGGACGTTGCCGTCCTCGTCCCGGTAGCGGGAGCGCAGGGTGAAGTACTCGGCGGCCGGGGCGAGGCGGGTACGCGGGTCGGCGCCCTGCGCGTGGACCAGTTCGACGGCCGGCTGAAGAGCGCGGCGCAGTCCGGCCAGCGGGCTGACGACGTGCTCGGGGAAGACGGTGGCGCTGCCGCCGCCCATGACGCGGGCGTGGCGGGCGGTGTGGCCGATGAGGGCGACCCTGCGCAGCGCGTCCCGGTTCAGGGGAAGCACCGCACCGCCGTCGGGAGCGGGGTCGTTCTTGAGCAGGACGAAGGAGCGGCGGGCGATCTCGCGCGCCAGAGCCCTGCCGTCGATCTCCTCGGCCCCTGACGTACCGGCGGGCGGGGCGCCGTCGAGGGCGCCGACACGTGCGGCCAGCCGCAGGACGCGACGTACCGCCTCGTCGAGTGTCCGCTCGGCGACGCGGCCGTCGCGCACGGCGTCGGCGAGAGCGGCGCCGTAGACGGTCGTCGGGCCCGGCATCGCGATGTCCAGGCCGCCCTCGGCGGCGCGTACCGTGTCGCGGGCGGCCATCCAGTCCGAGACGATCACGCCGTCGAAGCCCCACTCCCCGCGCAGGACCTCGTTCTGGAGGCGGTGGTTCTCGGTCATGGTGGCGCCGTTGACACCGTTGTATGCGGACATGACACCCCAGGGCCCGGCGTGGGTGACGATGTGCTCGAAGGGCGCGAGGTACAGCTCGCGCAGCGCCCGTTCACCCACTCGCGCGTCGAGGGTGAACCGCTCGGTCTCGCTGTCGTTGGCGACGAAGTGCTTGACGGTCGTACCGACACCGCCGTCCTGCACACCGCGCACGTATCCGGCGCCGATGACCCCGGTGAGCAGGGGATCCTCCGAGAAGCACTCGAAGTGCCGGCCGCCCAGCGGAGTGCGGTGCAGGTTGACCGTGGGCGCGAGCAGTACGTCGACGCCCTTGCGGCGGGCCTCGTGCGCGAGCAACCGGCCGGCCCGGTGCGCGAGTTCGGGGTCCCAGGTGGCGGCGAGGGCGGTCGGACTGGGCAACGCGACCGAGGGGTCGTCCGGGGACCACCGGGTTCCCCGCACTCCGACGGGTCCGTCGGACATGACCACGGACCGCAGGCCGACGGCGGGCACGGCGGGCAACGACCACATGTCCTGGCCCGCGATCAGCCGGGCCTTGGTGTCGAGGTCCATACGGGCCAGAGCGCCTTCGACCACCCATGCGCGCAGTTCGTCATCGTCCGGCGCGGTCGCCGCGGTCGCCGCGGTCGCCGCGGTCGCCGCGGTCGCCGGGATCGTGTCCCGGCGGCCGTGATCCGCCCGCGGGGTCGTCCCGTTCACGGTGTGGCTCGTCACCGGGGTGCCTTCGGTCATGGCCGGTGCTCCTTCGTTCGGGTCGGCGGTGGCGGGGCGTCCAGGTGCGCCCCTCCCCCGTTCGGGCCCGTGGCCGGTGCGGTTGGCGCGCCCACCACGGGCAGGAGAGGGTGTCGACACACGGACGGCCCCCACCGGCCCGCGTGTCGACACCGTGGTGTCCGGGGACGCTCAGCGCGCTCCTCGCACCGGCCGGACGGCCAGGGCACCGAGCACCGCGAAGCCCGTAGCGGCCAGGAACAGGGCGGTGTAGTTCTGCCCTGCCCCGATGGCCAGGAAGAGCGGCGCGATCGCCGGGGCGACAGACTGCGGAAGCGCGTTGGCGATGTTGAACACGCCCAGGTCCCTGGCCACGTTGGTCTTGTCCGGCAGGACGTCGAGCACGAGCGCGAGGTCGACCGACATGTGGACGCCGATACCGAGACCCACGACGGCCACGCCGGCCAGCAGCAGGGTCATGCTGTGCGCGACGGCGACGGTGGGCAGACCGATCGCGGCGATGACACCCGCGAGCCCGACGAAGAGCTTGCGCCGGCCGAGCTTGTCCGACAGCCAGCCGCCGCCAGCGGAACCGGCCAGGATGCCGACGACCATCACCGACAGGACGACCCCGACCTGACCACCGACGTTGTCCGGCGTGTAGCCGAACCGGTCGATCAGCAGGAAGGCCTGGTACGTCATGAGCGTCGCCCAGCCGAGTACGAGGAGGAAGCGGCTCAGCCAGGCCCAGGCGTAGCTCGGCTGCGCGACCGGGTTGACCCAGAAACTGGCGAGGAACTCCTTGACCCCGTACGGCGTGGACGGCTTCTCGGTGCGCACCCTGTCGCGCAGCACCACCAGCAGCGGCACGACGGCCAGCAGGCCGAACAGGGCCGGTACGCCGAACATCAGCGTCATGTTCCCGGCGACGAGGTCCACGACGTACGCGGCGACGCCGAGCGCCAGGAACTGACAGAGTCCGAGCAGGCCGGAGAACTTGCCGCGCTGTTCCTCGGGCACCTGGTCCGGGACCACCGCGACGATGCCGGCCAGCGCGGTGTTGTAGGACAGCTGGACCAGCGAGCACCCCACGATGAGTATGCCCATGTTGGGCGCGTAGACGATGACCGCGGTGCCCAGGGTGCCGCTCACCATGCCGCCGAGGACGAACGGCCGGCGCATGCCGAAGCGCGACATGCACCGGTCCGACAGCTTCCCGGCCCACGGGTTGCCGATGAGGGCGAACAGCGCGCCCACACCGCTGACGACACCGATCACCGAGGTGGCGTCGTCGGGGTACAGGCGCAACACCTTGAGCTGCAGGGTCACCACGGCCGGTGCGAGGACCGCCAGCCAGATACCGAAGTAGGCGAGTGCGTAGAGCGAGACGAATCCGGCGCCGACGCGGGCGGTGACGGCCGGGGTGGCCGTACCGGCGGAGGCGGGAGGAGCGTCGGTGGTTCTTTCGGACATAGGGATCTCCCAGAGCGCGGAAGAGAGCGGAAGAAGGCGAGCGAGAGGGTCACAAGAGAGCGGAAGGGAGCTGGGACTCGTTCCCCCGGGGCCCGGGCGGACGGCTTCGTCGCGCCGGTGGGACCGCACTCTACAATTGCTACCTATCGGTCGGTAGGTTTTCGTTCATGATTTTTTTCCGCCGCACTAGAGTGAGCCGGGTGGCGGACGACAACGGCGCGAGGACAGGCGAGAGCGTGAGGACCGGCGGCAGGGCGAGTACGTACGCACGGGGCGACGCGGCCAAGCGGCGGATCCTCGACATCGCGACGGAGGAGTTCGCCGCCCGAGGCTACTGGGGCGCGTCCCTCCAGGACATCGCCGGCCGGACGGGCATGTCCAAGCCCGGCCTGCTCCACCACTTCCCCAGCAAGCAGGCACTGCTCGCGGCCGTACTGGCCGAGCGGGACCTGCGCGACCGGTACGGCATGGGGGTGGACGACATCTTCGCCCTGCGCGGCCTGCAGGTGCTCGACATGCTCGACCGGCTCGTGGTGCGCAACGCCGAGCGCTCCGGGCTCGTACAGCTCTCCCACGTCCTGGCCGCCGAATCGGCGGGCGGCGACCACCCCGCGGCCGAGACCGGCAGACGGCACTTCATGGAGGCGCGGACGCTGGTGCGGACGGCCCTGGAGGCGGGCATCGCCGACGGCGAGCTGCGCGCGGACCTCGACTGCGGGCTGCTGGCCACGCAGATCGTCGCCGTCATGGAGGGCCTGGAGAACCAGTGGCTGGCCGATCCCGGCCAGGTCGACCTGATGGGCGTGTTCCACGCGTACACCAGGGACCTGCGCGAACGGATCCGCGCGACGCCCTGACTCGCGCGGGCGCCGACCCCAGGAGCTCCAGGCGTCCCACCCGTCCCGTTATGGGCGTGCACTAACTCCTCTACGTCTCTCTGTGTACAGCTGATGTTCCATTAGGGTCACCGACGACCCAGCCGTCTCGCATATCGAATCCATGCCCTGTCCAGGCACGGACGGCGGGCCTACGTTCGCGGCCACTTCCTCCACTCGCCGCAGCCCGTGACCTGCGGCTCAAGGCCCTCCGGAGCCCGCCATGGAACACCCCGCGATCAAGCCGTCCCGCCGCAGCGTCCTCAGAGGCCTCGGAGCCACCGCCGTAGTGGCCTCCCCGATCCTGTCCGCCTGTTCCTCCGGCCTCAAGGGCTCGGGCACTTCGGCCGGCAACACCATCAAGATCGGTTACGTCAGCCCGCGCACCGGCGCCTACGCGGCCTTCGCCGAGTCCGACGCCTACATTCTCGAGCAGGTGCGTGCCTTCTTCGCCAAGGGGATCACCCACGACGGCAAGAAGTACGACGTGAAGATCCTGGACCGCGACACGGGCTCGGACCCGCAGCAGGCGGCCACCATCGCGGACGAGCTGATCTCCCAGCAGCAGGTCGACCTCGTCCTCGTCACCGCGACGCCGGACACGATCCACCCGGTGGCGGCCAAGTGCGAGAGCGAGGGCGTGCCCTGCGTCTCAACGATCGAGCCCTGGCAGGCCTGGTTCTTCGGGCGCGGCGCAACGCCGAAGAAGACCTTCAAGTACACGTTCCACTTCTTCGACGGCATCGAGCACCTGTCCAGGGTCGAGAGCGACATGTGGCGGCAGCACGACACCAACAAGAAGGTCGGCGTGCTGTGGCCGAACGACTCCGACGGCAACGCCTTCCGGGACAAGACCACCGGTTACCGCTCGCAGCCCTCAACCAAGGGCTTCACGTTCGTCGACCCGGGTTCCTACGAGCCCGGCACCAAGGACTTCTCGTCGATCATCGCGAACTTCAAGAAGGAGGGCGTCGAGATCCTCGCCGGCGTGCCCTCGCCGCCCGACTTCTCGACGTTCTGGACGCAGGCCGCACAGCAGAGCTTCAGGCCCAAGGTCGCCACCATCTCCAAGGCCATCCTCTTCGAGTCGTCGGTGGCCTCCCTGCCGAACAACCTCGGCAACGGTCTGTGCACGGCGAGCTGGTGGGTGCCGCAGTTCCCCTTCACCTCCACGATCACCGGCCAGACCGCCACCGCGCTCGCCGACGACTACGAGAAGTCCCCGCTGGCGAAGGGCCGGACGTGGAACCAGGGCCTCGGCCCCAACCACGCGCTGTTCGAGGTGGCCAACCACGTCCTGCGCAACGCGAACCCCAAGGACCGTGAGGCCGTCGCCGCCCAGATCGCGAAGACCAGCCTCGACACCGTCCTCGGCCACCTCTCGTGGACCGGCGGCGGCGCCGCCAACCCGGTCAAGAACGTCGCCACCATCCCCATGGTCGGCACCCAGTGGATCAAGGGGAGCGGTGACGCGTTCGAACTGAAGGTCGTCAGCAACAGCTTGATGCCGATGGTCAAGCCCGACGCGAAGGCGGCGGAACTGTGACCGCTCCACTCCTCGAAGTGGACCATCTCGCCGTGCACTTCGGCGAGTTGCGGGTCCTGGAGGACGTCGAGCTGACCGTCCCCCGCGGGCAGGCGGTCGGCATCGTCGGCCCGAACGGCGCGGGCAAGTCCACACTGCTCAGCGCGATCTCGGGCGTCGAGCGCGCGACCGCCGGTTCCGTGCGGCTCGCGGGCCGCGACGTCACTCGCACCTCCGCGGCGCAGCGATGCCGGCTCGGCGTCGGCCGCTCCTTCCAGATACCGCGCCCCTTCGGCGACCTGACCGTGTTCGAGAACGCACTGGTAGGCGCCGAGCGGGGGGCCCGGCTGCGGGGCGGCCCCGCCCGCGACCAGGCCCTGCGCGCGCTGGAGACCGCCGGGCTGCTCCACCTCGCCAACAAGTCCGCCGGGTCCCTGCCCCTCCTCGGCCGCAAACGGCTGGAGCTGGCACGGGCGCTGGCCACCGGCCCCGAACTGCTCCTCCTCGACGAGATCGCGGGCGGCCTCACCGAGGCCGAGGCGGAGGAACTCGTCGCCACCGTGCTGTCCCTGAAGGAGTCCGGCGTGACGATCCTGTGGATCGAGCATGTCGTCAAGGCCCTGGTCCAGGTCGTCGACCGGCTGGTCTGCCTCGCCTACGGCCGGATCCGCGTCGACGGCGACCCGCACGAGGTACTGGCCAGCGACGAGGTCGCGGAGGTCTACCTGGGAGGTACGGCAGCATGAGCACGCTTCTGCGAGTCGACTCCGTCGACGCCGGATACGGCGACTTCCAGGCCCTGTTCGGCATCGACATCGACGTGGCCGAGGGTGAGCTGCTCGCCCTCGTCGGCGCCAACGGAGCGGGAAAATCCACCCTGTTGAAAACCATCGCGGGAGCCCTGAAGCCCTTCCGCGGCACGATCGGCCTGGCCGGCGAGGACGTCACCGCCGAGCCGGACATCCGCCGGGCCCGCAAGGGGGTCTGCCTGGTCCCGGAGGGCCGCCGGCTCTTCCCGTCGCTCACCGTCGAGGAGAACCTCCAGGTGGGCGCAGCCACCGGGCGCAAGGGCCCCTGGAACCTGGCCAAGGTGTACGAGGCGATGCCGCTCGTCGCCGACCGCCGTACCCGCAAGGCGGCCCGGCTCTCCGGCGGTGAGCAGCAGGCCGTCGCCATCGGCCGCGCGCTGATGGGCAATCCGCGGCTGCTGCTCCTCGACGAGGTCTCCCTGGGCCTGGCCCCGCTCGTCGTGGACCAGCTCTACACGGCGCTGCCCGGTATCCGTGCCGAGGGCGCGACCGTGATCCTGGTCGAACAGGACCTCAACCGCACGTTCGCCGTGGCGGACCGCATCGCGTGTGTCCTGGAGGGCCGGATCGTGCTGACCGGCACGGCGGCCGGACTCACCCGCGACCAGGTGACCGCCGCGTACTTCGGCACCGGCGCCTTCCCGGAGGTGAAGACCCCATGACCTGGCTCAACGTAATCCTGCAGGGCGTCCTGCTCGGCGGCATCTTCGCCATGGCCGCCGCGGGCCTGTCCCTCGTCTTCGGCGTGATGCGGATCGCCAACCTCGCCCACGGGGATCTGATGATCCTCGGCGGCTACGTGGCCTCGGTGACCGCGGCCCACTACGGCGTCCCGGTCCCCGTCACCATCGTCGTGTCGATGGTCGCGGTCGGCGCGCTCGGCTACCTCGTCCAACGCTCCATGCTGGACCGCGCGATGGGCATCGGCGAACTCGCCCCGATGCTGGTCACCTTCGGCATCTCGGTCATCATCCCGAACGTCCTAGTCCAGGTGTTCAGCAGCGACGCGCAGCCCCTGCCCATCGGCTCGCTCGGCACCGCGAGCATCGACCTCGGCGGCGGCCTGGCCATCGGCTGGTTCCCCCTGATCACGGTAGCGGCGGCGGTAGCGGTCCTCTCCTCCCTCCACCTCTTCCTCTACCGCACCCAGCCCGGCCGGATCGTCCGGGCCACGTCCGACGACCGCGCGGTGGTCCGCCTCATGGGCGTCGACAACCGCCGTGTGTACGCGCTGACGTCGGTCATCGCCTTCGCCACGGTGGCCCTGGCCGGTGTCCTGTACACGATGCGGCAGGGCGGAGTCACCCCTTACGAGGGTCAGCTCACCGTCCTGTTCGCCTTCGAGACGGTCATCATCGGCGGTCTCGGCTCGCTGTGGGGCACGCTCGCCGGCGGTGTGGTGCTCGGTGTGGCCCAGTCCGTCGGCGCTCAGATCTCCCCGGACCTCCCCCTGCTCGCGGGGCACGTGGTCTTCCTCCTGGTCCTGGTGTTCCGCCCGCAGGGCCTGTTCGGCAGGAGTGTCCTCGCATGACCGTCCAGACAGCCCCCGCCGCCGAGGTGACCGAACTGCCGCCCGTTCACCGGGGTGGCCGCGCCACGGTCCTCGGCCTCACGGGCACAGCCGTCGTCCTGCTGGCGATGGCGGCCCTCCCCTACCTCGTCGAATCCGGCGTCACAGCCCAACTCGTCAAGCTCTGCTACCTGGTGGCCCTCGCCTCCATGTGGAACCTGCTCGCGGGGTACGCGGGCATGATGTCGATGGGCCAGCAGGCGTTCATCGGCCTGGGCGCCTACCTCCTGTTCGTCGTCAACGACCACGGCGTGAACGTCTACGCGGGCACGCTCGTCGTCTCCGCCGCGGTGGCGCTGCTCGCCTGGCCGGTGTCGTACCTCGCCTTCCGGCTGCGCGGCGGCTACTTCGCCGTCGGCACCTGGGTGATCGCCGAGGTCGTCCGCCTGATCGTGGTCCGCTTCCACTCCCTGGGAGCGGCGAGCGGACGCACCCTCTCGGACGTCACCGCCGATCCGGTGATACGACGCGCCTTCACCTACTGGCTGGCGCTCGCCGTCATGGCAGCGGCCGTGCTCGGCACCTACGCCGTCCTGCGCAGCCGCCTCGGCCTGAGCCTCCAGGCCATCCGCGACGACGACACCGCCGCCGGTTCCCTCGGCGTGAACGTCACGCGAGGCAAGCGGATCATCTACATCACCGCGGCTGCCGGATGTGCCGCCGCCGGTGCGGTGATCTGTGTCAATAGCCTGGGGGTGGCGTCGCCGACGCAGATCTTCGGAGTGCAGTACTCGGCCCTGATGGTCTTCATGGTGATCATCGGCGGCATCGGCACGATCGAGGGCCCCGTCGTCGGCGCGATCGCGTACTTCCTCCTCGACAAGTACTTCGCGCAGAGCGGCGTCTGGTACCTGATCGTGGTCGGCGCGGCGGCCATCGTGGTCTCGCTGTACCTGCCACGGGGACTGTGGGGAACGCTGGCGCACCGCACGGGATTCGCCGTCTTCCCGGTGCGCCATACGGTCCGGTTGTAGGCCCGGCATCAGGAAGAGGCGTCCCAGTAGGTGGCTCCTCTCCCTGATGTACGCGCTTCACCTCAAGCGATCCAGTAACCGATCATGATGTGGTTGTCCCACACCGTCATGCCATCTCACCGCGTAACGGGATTACGGATGGTGGGTCCGGAGGAAGGAAAGATCCTGCGTGGCGAGGCGGAGAGCAAACGCCACAACCAGCCCTCCTCTTGCCTTACCTGCCGCCATAGAGACGTCCTGCGCTCCATGCCAAAAACTGGGCAATCACCCCCAAGGTCCACACCTCTGAGGCTGCCCAGGCATCGGACTGCATCTTCAGCATGGGATGCGGCGACGCCTGCCGTACTCCCCCGGCAAGACCTATCTCGGCCGACAGCTCGAAGACCCCGCCGGCCAGGGCGTCGGAGTCGTCTGCCACGCCTGCCGGTCCTCTCCGGGCCGTTGCCAGTACGGGCTGTTTCGCGTCCCGGCTCGGACCACACCCCCTTCGGGCGGTCCCCGTACCCGCCTGGCGGCCCGGCAGAGGCGCCTACCCGAAGGCCCCCCGGCAGCACTTCTGATTTCTCGTGTCCTGCCAGTGTCCCGAATCCGACACCCAAAAATGAACGTTTACACAGGTCAGGGTCCTGCACAGGTGGGGCGGGTGGGACTCGAACCCACGGCCGACGGATTATGAGTCCATCGGGGATCTTGGCGGCCCTTGACGGTGCCGCGCCCCGTCCGCAGGCGCCGTGAGGATGCGCTGGTAGTCCACCGACAGAACCGACCACGCAAGCCCTTGGCACCACACCGGCACCTGCGACTTCGGCTTCGCCGCGTCCCGCAGCGTCGACCGCACCTCCGCTTCCCGCAGATCCGCGGTGACCTCCGCCTCGTCGGCGGCACCGCCGTCCGGAGCCAGCACCGTATCGACCCGCCTGCGAGCGATCACCCACTCCTGCCGTTCCAGCTCGGCCGCAGCCGGCTCGGCCTGAATGCGGCCGGCCTCCTCCCTCAGCCCGTCGACTCGACCCCGGCACTTGAGATCGTCCTGGTCCGTGACATCCCCGATGGGGACCGTGATGGCGGACGAGGTCAGTGTTGCCGTTTCGGTCACTAGCTGACCGAAACGGTAACCTCTGGTCATGAAGCCAACCGTGAGGCCCACCAGAGAGGAGATCGATCGTGCCCTGATCGACGTGGCGGCCTCAGTCTTTGCGCGGCACGGGTTCGCTCAGGGCCCCGTGCAGGCGATCGCTGACGGTGCCGGCTACTCCAAGGCGGCTGTGTTGAAGCGCCTTGGCTCGAAGGAGCGGATCCAGGACGCCGTGGTGGCTCGCGCGGAGGAACACGCAGCACGAGTGGCGGCTGCGGGTGAGGGCCTCCCGGTCGGGCTTGAGCGGGATGCCGCCCTGCTCGGTGCACTGGTCGAGCTGATCGAGGAGTGGCCGGGGACTGGTGCGCTCATCGTCGGCGCCTTCGGGCTGACGCGAGAGCCCGAGATCATGCAGCGCCTCTCCGGGGCGCAGCGCATGTTGATGGAAGCCTTCGATCCCGATGTCTGGACTGATGAGGAACGGCATGTGCGGGTGGTGTCCGCGATCGGTGCTGTGACCGTCACGATGATGGCGAACCGTGAGGCCAGGTGGACCGAGCGCACCGATATGGTGATTGCCGCGAGCCTTGGCGCACTGGGCCACAGAGGCAACGGCGATGTCGGCGCGGGTGATTGAGGCACTGCGACGGGGTAGCCGGCGGTGCAGTACGGATCAACGGGCCCGCGACAAGTGCGCAGCGCCGGCTGAGGCACTGCTGCGTCACTTGTACAGCTCGGCCGGGGCAGGGTGCCCTCGGCGAACGCCGTCGAGGTCGCTTCCGCACTCGAGGTGCTGCGCTGGCAAGCCGGCTTCTGACGCCCGGCCGTTCGTGGCTCCGGGCGTCCGGCAGTGCGAGGCCCGGTCTGCCGTGAACTGCTGACGCGCGGGCGCATGCCAGGAATCCAACGGCCCCTTGACGCGGTCGGTGGCACTCGAAGTTCTGTTCTCAGCCAGTGTGGTTGGTATCGACCTGGGTGCTGTTAACTCAGACGGCCGGTTCCTGTCTCAACCTGGCACGGGGCGAAGGCAGCCGTAAACCCATAGTGGGATTGGCCGGTTCAGGAGTCCCCGATGAGCGGTCGTCGATGGGCTGATCGAAGGGGGCGCCGCCGCTCCATGCCCAACCGGCGATCTCCAAAGTGGATACGGTGTTGCTGTTATGGTGCGGGCCGAGGAGGTGGAGGTTCAGTGGCAGCAGCTGGTCCTACGCGAGCGACCACGGCATCGGCTCGGCGCCCGGGACGTCCTCCCGTGCCGCTGGAGCGCATCATCTCTACGGCACTGCAGATCGTGGACGATGAAGGGGCCGACGCTCTCTCGATGCGGACGCTGGCCCAGCGCCTGGGCTCGGGTACGGCGACGCTGTACCGGCATTTCGACAACCGGGCAGCGCTGGTCGCCCATGTCGTGGACCGCATGTTCGGCGCCGTGGAACTGAACGGCGACGAACTCCTCACGATGGGCTGGCAGCAAGGGCTGCGGACGGTCGCGCACACCATGTTCGAGGCCCTGGCTCGGCACCGGAACGCTGCGCGCCTGATGGTCGAAGAGATTCCCCTGGGGCCGAACGCCATGGCGCTGCGGGAGCACTGTGTCGCGGCGCTTCTCGACAGCGGCTTCCCGCCGCGACTGGCCGCGCATGCCTTTGCCACCCTCTCCCGCTACGTCCTCGGATTCGCCATACAGGTCAACGGTCATGGCGGCGGCGGGCAACTCGACGACGCACAACTGTCCGCCGTCTTTCAGGGCGTCGATCCAGCCTTGTTCCCGGCAACGGTCACCGTCGCCGGGTCGATGCCTGTTCCGATCGAGGACGAGTTCTCCTTCGGACTCGAACTCCTTCTCAGCGGGCTTGCCCAACTGCGCGACGACGCCTGACCAGCAAGGGCGACGCGAACCTGAGGCCGTCGGCCTACGGAGTCATCACGGTCGGCATCGAGCGTCGCCACAGCTGCCGGTGCCGAGCACGTGATCTTGTGCAGCGGTTGGAGAGTCCCGGTGGTGAGCGGGCGCTGCAACGCAGAGCGCCCGGGGCAGACGGGTTTTCGTCCCCGAGCACCGGGTTGCCTCGGTGACAGCCGGCCTTGCAGGCAAGAACATCCAGGAACATCCCGACAGCGCCCTGTACCGCTCGAATCTCGGCTCCGTACTCGGCGTTACCGCCATCGCAACCCACCTCGGCCTGACCCGGGCCGCGCTGAGCTTGGTGCGGGAGAAGGGCCAGGTGAAGGCGATCCCGTACACCTTCTTCACCCGACAGGCAGACTCGACCGCGTTCCAACTCCAGCTCGCCGAGGCGGCGCTGAAGATCGACACCGCTCATCTGCACGCATACCGCTCCGCTGATGACGTCGACCGGGCAGCGGCGCAGGCCGAGCACCTCAGCATGTTCTTGAAGACGCGGGTGCGAGCGGACGTCGGATACGTCACAGAAACCGTCTGCGCGGCCCTGCAGACCCTGCTCTCCGCCCACGGCGCGGCGAGCTTCGCGGAGAACAACGTGCTGCAGCGGATCTGGCGGGACGCCAACACGTCCGCTCGCCACGGCGCAGTTGTCGGAGCTGTCGGCTACGAGGCCTTCGGCCAGGTCCTCGCGGGCCTCGACCAGACGCTCACACCCCTGATCTGAAACTTCCAGGAAGATGCGAAGCCCCGGTGAGCAGGGGCAGCCCTGCGATTCAGCGGCCTAGTGCATCTGTAACGGCCGTGGGGCCCCCGCCAACCGGCCCGGCACGGTGATTCGCTTGGGGCGTACGTTTCCCTTCGCCTCCGCAGCCGCCTACCCGGCGGCCCGATCCTTCCCGGGGCGGGCGGAACCAGGTGCCGGGGATGTCGGAGTATCCCCGGCAGGGCCGCGGTTCACTGCCCGGCAGCGGCAGCGGTGTGCTTCCTGGCCAGCCCCTTGAGGTCGTAGGCGCGAGTACCCAGGGCGCCGACGAGGAGGCCGAGGCCGACCGCGATCACCGAGGCGATCACCGCACGCCCCAGCCCCGCATCCCAGCTGGCCCCGAAGTACAGGATCGAGCGCGTACCCAGATAGATCTGGTGCATGGGCTCGAACGAGCTGAGGAAGCGGACGAAGGGGGGCATGGCTTCCAGCGGTGTCGTACCCCCGGAGCTGGGGATCGACAGCACGATGAAGAGGAAGAGGTTGACCACCATGCCCAGGCCGCCCAGCAGGGCGAGGATCGCCTGCGCGACCACTGCGACGGCCGTGATGGCCAGCACGCTGAACAGCCAGAGCTGCCCGGGGTGGTCCAGGGGCATGCCGATCCGGTCCGCGATCCCGAGGTAGACGGTGCTGACGACCACCGCGATCCCCGTCATGAGCCCCCACTTCAGAGCAAGAGTGGACAAGCGGCTGCGACCCGAGTGGCTCTCCATGCGGTAGAGCGGACCGATCTCCGACGGAGTGAAACCGAGCTGGGAGTCGACGAGATTGGTGGCGATCAGGGAGCCGGTGAAGCCGGCCAGCGCCAGCAGGAGGGCGTAGTAGAAGGCCGACAGGCCGCCGCCGCTGCCGTCCGGCACTTCCTTGAAAGGTGTGACATGGACCCGCATCGGCTCGGACAGGACGATGCGAGCGGTCCCTGAGACGGATCGACTGCCGGACCCGGCCTTTTCCGTGGCCTGCGCAGCGCTGGTGAGGAGCTGTTTGCCCACCGTCTGGTTCGCCTCGGCCAGCGCCCGAGAGGCGAAGGAATTGACGATGGATGCGCTGGAAGTGTTCGCGAGGGGATTGGTGTACACGGTGACCGCAGGCTGCTCAGCGGCCCCGCCGGTTGCCGCGCTCGCCGCGAGCGTCATCAGCTTCTTGCTCAGGCCCGAGGGCAGGACGATCGCACCGTAGAGCTTCCCCTTGCCCATGTCCTTCCTCGCCGCGGCGAGGCTGACGAAACGCAGATCGAACTTGTCGTCGTCGACGCCCTTGCGCAGGCTGTCGGCGATCTCCTTGCCGACGTCGATGCGCTGTCCCGATGCGCTGGTGGCGCCGGTGTCGGCGTTGATGACCGCTACGGGAAAGTCGTTGAGGTCTTTGGAGGCGTTGACCGTCCCTCCCAGGTACAGCGCCGCCAGCGCGGCCATGACCACGGTGACGATGACGGCCGGGGCCAGCCACAACCGCGGCCCCAGCCTGCTCCCTGCCGCACCCTTGCCGTTTGCCATGGTGTACACACCCCTCCAGGTGACCATTTTGGTTACTAGGTGATCAGAATGGTCACCTAGATCCATGAAGTCAAATGGGGGGCCGAATGGCGAGGAGATTGACGTTGCTTCAATGAGTGGATTCAGGCGGCAGTGGCCCCGTGGATCACGGAGTGAACCCCTGGGATCACGGCGGATACGCGACGACCATCGAAGTGCGGACGCCAGGCGCCGTCGTAGGCACCACCGGCGCACAAGCGTCTGAGCGGGGGCAACCGGTCGCCGGACAGTCAGGTCAACAGGTGCCGTGACCCGTGTGGTCGGCGGCCCGTCAGCGGAAGGCGAAGTGCTCGGCGTGGAGATGCCGGCGGGGGACGCCCTGGCGATGGAGGGCGCGAGTGAGGTTTTCGATCATAGAGGCGGGGCCGCAGAGAAAGACATGCGTGTCGGGGGTGATCGGTCCGGCCTCGGCCTGGATTCTTTCGGCGGTCAGACGGCCGTGGCTGCGGCTGAACGTCGGGTGGAGCCGGAACTCGGGGCGGTGTGCTGCCGCTGCGGTGAGTTCCGGGAGGAACGGTGCGTCTTCGGCGGTGGGGGTGCAGTAGAAGAGGTCGGTGCGGAGCGGCGCTGCACCGGAGTGGGCGAGCCAGCCGAGGAAGGGCGCGATACCGATGCCCCCCGCGATCCATATCTGCCGGGGTCCGCCGAGGGTGTGGTCGAACATGCCGTAAGGACCCTTGAGGGTTGCGGGGTGTCCTTCACTTATGTCCGTGTAGAGGCCGCGTGTACCGCGGCCCAGGGCACGGATGGTGAGGCGTACCGAGCCGTCGGCCTGCGTTCCTGCGACGCTGAAGGGGTGTTCGTGCCAGCCGCCGACCCGCAGGTATACGAACTGACCTCCTGTCACGGGCAGCATCGTCTCGCCGGTGGGCGTGAGGGTGAGGTCGAGGATGTCGGGTGTCGGCCGCTCGACACGGTGGACGGTGTAGTCCGCCCGGGGTTCCCTGTGCCGGAGCACCAGTTCGTCGTAGGTGTAGGCGGTCATGCCGATGGTGGCCATGGTGACGTAGATCGCCAGGAGGGGCGTGGATCCGTTGATGATGAGATCGAGGAACCAGCCGTGCAACAGCGCTGACAGGAGCAGCAGGCCGGTGAGGCGATGCAGGAACAGCCAGCGCTCGTAGGGCAGTCGGAGGATGCGGCCGACCTGGCCGAGCGAGATGAGGACGAGCAGCAGCAGGCCGATGGCGGAGACGGCACCGAGGAGATGGCCCATCCCTATCGACGCGGCCCGGTGTGCGTAGCCGTACTGGCTCCCGTCGAAACCGGAGAAAAAGTGGAGGAGCAGGTGGGGGGTCAGCAGGAGTATGGACCATACGGCGTACAGCTTGTGCTGACGGTACATACGGTCCAGGCCGCCGAACCACTGCTCCAACCACATCAGGCGGGTGGCCAGCACCAAGGTGCAGGACATCAGGTAGACGGACAGGACGCCGGCGAACTCGCCAACGAAATAGACAGCGCTGAGGCCCTCGGGCCTGAGCCAGTCCCAGGCCAGATAGAGCGTGACCGCTCCGGTCGTGACCGACAGGGGTCCGACGTTGCGCTTCTTCAGGCGCGCGTCCAAGGGGGCGCGCGCGATCCGGACAGCGTAGATCGCTATCACGATCAGGACGGGCATCGTCTACCCCTCGGGGGGTCGGCACTGTGGACGAAGGGGCGCTAATGAAGGCAGGCGGACCGTGCGGTCGCGGTTCGAGCGCCCTCGAGCCGAGGGGGGCTGCGTTTCCTGCCACCTCTAATATTGGCAACAGCGTAGCCGTTTGGCTGGTTGTGGTCCAGTGGTGCATTCGGATGCCCGTTGGCCAGCCCTGGATCTGCCGATCCGTGGAGGTGTGGACTCGATCCGCAGAAGAACTGAGTGGCCGTTGACACTGATCACTCAGATGCGGGAACAACACCCTCGATCTCAGGGCAAGTTGACCTTAGAAGCGGAGTGCTCCTTCGGGCAGATCCCGCTCCGCGGTCAGCGGCAACTCCACAGTGGTGAGCATGTCCCGGTACCGCTCGGCCAGTTGGGAGGGGAGCTTTCTGCTGAACACCACCAGCTCCCGGAAATAACCGGGCCCGATCCGCCGGGCGTGCCTCGACCAGCGCAGCGGCACCGCGTTCTCCGGTGTCACCGTCACGCCGATCCCCTCGACCGCGAACAGGAGCGCTGCGGAGACCTGGCCCGTGCGTGCGACGGCGCGCGGCGCGAACCCGAGGTGCCCTGCCAGGCGGTCCACCACTTCGCTCATGCCCTGTTCCTGCTCGTAGAGCACCCAGTCGGCAGCGGCCAGTTCGGCCGGATCAGCCGCTGTCCCCGCCGGGTATTCGGCCGAGCCGGTCACCACCATCTCCTCATATCCCAGGGAGATGACGGGCCCCTCCCAAGGGTCGGGCCGTGGACCGACCGCGATGTCACCCTGGCCACTGCGCATGGCCTCTTCGAGGTCCCGGCGGTGGGAGTAGTCGTGCAGTCTCAGCACGGTGGAGGGGTACGTCGAGTGCCAGCGCGCCGCGGACGGCGGCAGGATCCCCGAGGCGACGGAACGTACGGTCAGGACGTGGACGTCGCCCTGACGGCCCTCCACCACCTCGCGCACCGAGTCCTGCGCGTCCTGAACGGCACGGACGACGTTCTGTGCTCGGGGCAGAAAGACACGGCCCGCGGGAGTCAGCGTCACCCCTTGCCGACCGCGCTCCAGCAGGACCGCGCCCAGTTCCTTCTCCAGGGCCCCGATCTGCTGGGACAGCGAAGGTTGTGTGACATAGAGCCGCGCAGCCGCTCCGCTGAAGGAGCCCGCCGCCCAGACCGCGAGGAAGTACTCCAGCTGACGTAGCTGCATGTGATCAAGCTACTCGGCCGAGCGTTGCCCAGTACTCGGCGGGGCCAGGTGACGTGTTGCCATACTGCTGTGCTGACGGGTGTTACCTGTGCGTCATGCCATGAGTGCGACCCTGCTGTCCTTGCGGGCGAGCCGGGACAGCAGGTAGTCGACCTCGGTGCGGGCACGCGCCGACAGCGCGGCCCCGGGCTTGCGCTGGGCGTCGGAGGCCAGGATTCCGCGGCGCTTCATGACGTACTTGCGCACGGCCAGGCCGATGCCCGGTTGCTGTTCGTAGCGCAGCAGGGGCAGGTGGGCGTCGAAGATGCCGTGGGCGGCATCACGATCGCCGGCGGCGGTGTGGCGTACGACGTCGACGAGGAGTTCGGGCACGCAGTAGCCCGTCATCGCTCCGTCGGCTCCGCGTTCGGTCTCGAAGTCCAGGAAAAGGCCGCCGTTTCCGCACAGGATCGACAGGCGGGGCATCGCTCCGTCGGCTTCGAGTTGCCGCAGTGCGCTGATCTTCTCCAAGCCCGGCCAGTCCTCGTGCTTGAGCATCACGCACCCTGGCGCGGTGTTCGCGATGCGCGCGATGACGGCAGGAGACATGACGACGGAGAACGACAGCGGATAGTCCTGGATCACGAACGGCACGTCCGCGCCGATGGCACCCGAAGCTCCCTCGTAGTAGCTCACGATCTGATCGTCGGTACGCAGCGTGTTCGGCGGGGCGATCATGACGCCGTGGGCGCCGGCTGACATGACGTCGACCGCGAGAGCCCGCATGGCGGCGTAGCCGGGTGCGGAGACGCCCACGATGATCGGCAGACCGGTGCGCTTGATGACGTGCTGGACGATGCGCACGCCCTCCTCGTGGGACAGCTTGGGTGCTTCGCCCATCTGACCCAGGAGGGTCAGTCCCGTGACGCCGGCGTCGCCGTAGAAGTCGACGAGTCGGCTGAGTGAGTCGAAATCGATTGCGCCTTCCTTGTCGAAGGGCGTTGGCGCGATGGCGAAAACACCATTGGTGTTGCGGTCCAGGGGTGCCATTGTTCTGCCTCCTCAGAAATCCGATGTATTTTTCAGAGGCTGGCGATGAGTCCTCCGTCGACGCGAATGACCGAGCCTGTGATGTAGGAGGCCTGGACGCTTGCGAGGAAGGCGACGGCGGCGGCGTATTCCCGCGGTTCGCCGTAGCGGCCCACAGGGATCGACGCGACGCTCTCGGCGGATGTCTCCGCGACGGACTTGCCCTCCCGATCGGCCTTGGCCTGGTCGAGGAACTTGATCCGCTGGGTGCCGATCCGTCCCGGAACGACCACGTTGCAGGTGACACCCTCGGCCGCGACTTCCCGGGCCAGCGTCTTGGACCAGCCGAGCAGGCTGCCCCGCAAGGCGTTCGACAGCCCCAGGTTGGGGATGGGGGCGATCACCCCCGAGCTGGCGCTGGTGATGATTCTGCCCCAGCCGCGGCTGCGCATCAGCGGCACGACCCCGTCCGTGATCGCGATGACGGACAGCACCATGGACTGGAAGTGCTTCAGCCAGAGTTCGGGGTCCTGCCCCGCAACGGGCGAGGGCGGCGGCCCTCCCGTGTTGTTGACCAGGATGTCCACGGGGCCGAGCGCCCCTTCGACTGCCGCGATGTGCTGGTCGATCGCGCCCAGGTCCGCGAGGTCCCATTCCAGGGGCACGGCTTTCCCGCCCGCGTCGGCCACCGCCTCGGCGGTGCTCTCTGCGGCCTGTGGGCTGATGTCCGCGACGGCGACAGCGGCGCCTTCCGCGGCGAGAGCCTGGGCGATCGCGCCGCCGAGACCCCCACCTCCGCCCAGTACGAGCGCGGTCTTGCCCGAAATTCCCAGATCCACAGCTTCGCTCCTTGGGCGGTGGCCCCGTTCCCCGGCCGTACGGCCGACGGTTACGTCCGTCGTTTCCGAATGACACTGCCACGAGGTTGTGATGGGTCTCCAATAGGAATCTCTCGCGACATGCATAAGGGATGCCTATGCGCCGCGCATAGGGAATAGGCGTTGCCGGCGTGCAGGATGAGGTGGGGAACAGGGCCGTTTCGGCCCGTCGATTCCCGACGCGCTTTTCATGGCCGTAATTGGAGTCCTCTATGTCCTTGCCGGAAACCATGCGGGCCGCGGTGCTGGGCGAGCCCGGCACCCTCGCCGTCACGACGCTGCCCGTGCCGCAGGTGGGACCGGAAGACGTGCTGGTACACGTCCGCAGGGCGTCCCTGTGCGGAACGGACTTGAAGATCCGCAGTCGGCACTTCTTCAAGGACGGCGGCCCGACCGCGGGCGAGTTCGTACCCGGCCACGAGTACGCCGGCGTCGTCGCCGCGGTGGGCAGCGCCGTGGACGAGCTCCGGGTCGGCGACCGGGTGGTGACGGAAGCCCACCGCGGCTGCATGCGCTGCGCCAACTGTCTGGCCGGGGCCTACACGGACTGCCTCAACTACGGCCTGCGGCACACCGGGCACCGCGTGCAGGGGATGACCGTCAACGGGGGCTTCGCGGAGTACGCGCTCAACCACGTGGCGACCCTCCACCGGTTGCCGGACACCGTGGACTTCGACGCCGCGGTCGTCCTCACCACCGTGGGCACCGTGATGCACGCCTTCGACGTGCTCGACACCCTGCTCGTCGGATCCACGGTCGCTGTGATCGGCCCCGGACCGATAGGGCTGCTCGCGGTACAGGTCGCACGTGAACTCGGGGCCAGGACCGTAACCCTGGCCGGCACGCGGGAAGCCAGGCTCGCCATCGGCAAGTCCTTCGGCGCGGACCTGGTGGTCAACTCCCGGGAGGAGGACGCCGTGGCGGCGGTTCGGGAGGCGACCGGCGGGATCGGCGCCGACATCGTCCTGGAGTGCTCTGGCGCCCCGAGCGCGGTGGACGACGCGCTGCGCATGGCCAAGCGGTCCGGGAAGGTCGTCCTCGTCGGCTTCTTCGAAGAGCCCGTACGGGCCGACCTCAACCACGCCGTGATGAACGGCATCTCGATCCGGACGGTCCGCGGCGAGGGCACCGGTTCCGTGTCCCGCGCCGTGGGCCTGGCCGCCCGGGGGCGGCTGCGCACCGCGGAACTGGTCACCCACCATTTCGGGCTGCCCGACGTCGCCGAGGCGTTCGACACCTACGCCGAGCGCCGGGGCAACGCCATCAAGGTCATGCTTGACATCTCCGAGGACCCGGGGACCGCCCGTGCCCGGTGACCGCGAAGACACGGCGCCCGACACCCTGACGGCCGGGCGGGAGAAGGCGGCGGCTGTCATGGCCGACGTCGCCACCACCTGGCTGAGCAGCCTGAGCGCAGACCAACTCCCGCTCGCCGCCTACGGCTCCCCGCTTCACCCGGACGCGGAGGCCGAGCGGCTGCGCTGGTTTTACACCCCCACGGAACACGGCGGGCTCGCTATCCGGGACCAGAGCGCCCGCCAGCAGAGCCTGGCCATGCGGCTGGTGGCCACCGGCCTGTCCGTCCCCGGCTATGCCACCGTCACCACCGTGATGGGCCTGGAGAACGTCCTGGACCAGGTGGAAGGGTGGCGGGTTCGCTGGGGCCGGCAGCGCGGGCGGGACCCCGGCCTGTACTGGCTGAGGATCTTCGGCCGCCCCGGCGACCGTGTCTGGGCATGGCGGTTCGGCGGCCACCACATCTCCCTGAACAACCTCGTCGTCGCTGGCCGGCTCGTCTCCACGACCCCCTGCTTCATCGGTGCCGACCCGGCCACGACCAAGCTGATCGGTGGCACCCTGCGGCCCTTGCAAGGCCCTGAGGAGACGGCCCGTCAACTGGTCCGTAGTCTGGGCACGGGCCAACTCCGAAGCGCCCTGCTCCACCCGTCCGCGGTCTCGGACATCGTCTCCGGCAACCGCCCACGCGTCGAACACGGCGACACGATGATGCACATGCAGGACCTGTGGCGCGGCCGGTTCGCCGACCCTGAGCTGGACCGGCTTGTCAACGACATCGACCGCCGGGCGGAAGCGGGCAGCGGATACACCGAGAACGACCACGCGCGCGTGGCCATCACGATTCCCCCCAAAGGCATCAGCGGTCGCGACCTGAACAACGAGCAGCGGCACCTGTTGCGCCTGCTGGTCACCCTCTACACCGGACGGGCACCCGAGTTCCTCGCAGACGCCTACGACACCCACTACGCCTCTGACACCGTCCTCGACGCGGTGCATTTCGGCTGGGCGGGCAGCACGGACGCCGGGGAACCGCACTACTACCGGGTGCAGGACCCTCGCGTCCTCATCGAGTACGACAACACACAGCGCTACGCCAACCACGCCCACTCGGTGTGGCGTGACCTGACCTCCGACTTCGGACTGGACGTGCTCGCCGAACACCGCGCACACATCGCACACGAGTAGGGCGTACTCGGGGAGCGCCGTACTCAGGTACGGGCGGCAAGCCTGGATTCGACGCCGTCGAGAAGCGACTGCAGTCCGAAGGACACATACGGGCGAGGGGTGGCTGCGAGGGCGGCGCCGATCGCGAACGTGACGACGCTCTGGGCGGCTTGCTCGGCATCCCGCCTGGTGAGGCCAGACGCTTCGCAGACCGCGAGCAGGTGCTCGTCATGACGGTCCCTGGCCGGGCCGTCGAGAGGCTGGATGGTCATGGCGGCCAGCAGCCAGGGGTGCCTGAGAAGCATCGAACGCAGGTTGTCTGCCATGGCCAGGAGGACCGGACGCCATTCGGCGCCGTCGGGAGCGGGGAGATGTGTCTGTCCCCAGACGGTGTCAGCGGCCAGCAGGAGCAGATCCTGTCTGCTCCTGACGTGATAGTAGAGTGCCGCCGCGCTGCTGCCGAGACGGCTGCCGAGTCTTCGCATGGTCAGACTCTCGATGCCGCTCTCGTCCAGAAGGGCAATGGCCGCCTGGATGATCTGCTCCTGGTGCAGGGCGTCGCGGGGCATCCCCGCAGTAGGCGGCATGGGGCTGCTCACGGGACCTTCTTGCTGTGGGAACGAGGCCGCGGTGTGCGGCTCTGAGGGCGCGTGGCCATCGCGCCGACGAGGACGGGGTGTCGTGCGCGTCGGCGCGCGGTTCATGCGTGGGGGCACGTTGCGGTATGTCAGCCGGGAGAGCCCGCGGGCCTGATGCTGCGCAGCAGCCGTTCTCCGGACTCGCGTAGCTGGTCCTTGACCTCGTCGAGGCCGGATGCGAGCAGGGCGTGATCGCGTTTGCGCCAGGTGCCGGCGACCATCACGGCTTCGATGTTGGCGATGTCGGCGTGCAGGACCGTGGCGATGGGGTCGTGCGCCGGCCACAGGTTGAGCGCCCGGGCGTCGACGGCGACCAGGTCGGCCTGCATGCCCGCCTCGATCCGGCCCACCTTGTCTGCCAGGCCCAGTGCCTTCGCTCCTTCGACCGTGGCCCAGGCAAGCGCCTGTTTGCTGGTGACAGACGGTGTGTTGGCGTACATGCCGGTCGTCTGCCGGTGGTGGGCGTGGTCCAGGCTGCGCTGGTGGGCCAGAGCGATCCGGGCGGCAGTGAGGAGCTTGCCGGGTACGGCGGTGTCGATGTCGGTGCCCAGGGAGGGTGCCGCGCCCAGGCTCAGCAGGGATCCGGTGACGGGTGTGCCGTGTCCCTGGCCCAGTTCGTTCTCCGGGGTGGTGGTGAAGGTGACGCCCGTCTCGACGAGCGTCTTGATCCAGTCGTCGGGCAGGTCGGCTCCGTGCACGACGTTGGTCAGGGGGCTGAACAGCCCGGCGTTGCGCACGGCTTCCCAGCCGGGTGAGGGTTCGCCGCCGCTCTGGTGCATCGAGACGACGAGGCCGCGTTCCGCGCCGGCTCGGAAGTCGGCCACCGCGCTCTCGGCGGAGGAGTACTGCGGCCCCTGGAGTGCCATGCCCAGGGTGAGGAGGGCATGGTCACGGACGGGGCCGTCGAGCAGCCGGTCGATCTCGGCGAGCGGGTGGGGGATCTCCGGCGAGCGGTAGGGCGTGCCGTGCAGGAAGACGGCGCGGATCCCGGCCTGGACCAGTCCCTCGACGGCCGCGTCGGCGTGCTCGGGCGACAGGGCGTTGTGACACCAGTCGCCGAGGGTGGTCGTACCGCAGTTGATCTGGTTCAGGGCGCCGGCCAGATTGCTGATGTGCATGTCGGCGGGGGTGTACTGACCGACGCACTCGCCGTGGAGGTAGGTGAGGTACTCCATCAACGTCCAGTCGGCGCCCGCGGAGCGCAGCGCGGTCTGCCAGGTGTGCAGATGGGCGTTGACCAGACCGGGGATGACGATGCGGCCGGAGAAGTCGACGACCTCGGCGTCGGGCGCCTCGATGGTTTCGCCAACGGCGGCGATGGTATCGCCGTCGACAAGGATGTCGACATGCTCGGCGTCCGGCCGGTCCGGCGTCATCGTGATGACGTGCGCCCCGCGCAGCAGTATGCGGCTCATTCAGTGGCCCCCGAACCGGGGGAGGTGTGGCTCGGCTGGGACATGATGCGGCTCCTTGCCTGGGGCGTCATTGCCCGCACGGCGGCTTGTGTGGTGGTGAGGAAATCCCGAGTGGCGATGTGGCCGATGTAGCCGTCGGGACGGATCAGCAGCAGCGTGTCGCCGGTCAGGCCGTAGGCACTCCGCAGTGTGTTCTTGGGGTCGGAGAAGGCGCAGCCCTCGCCCGCGGCCGATCCGACGGTGAGCCGCTTCAGCTCAGCGCCTGTCGTCGGCCAGTCGAGGAGTTCGAGGTCCCGGGCTGCGCCGGGGCCGTGGGCGATGGCGGTGAAGTGCGGTCCCTGGAAGAGGTTGAACAGGCGGGTCTCGGCGCCGTCGGCGCCGAGCAGTCGGGCGTCCGGGGCGCGGTCGCCCACGTGCAGCGTGCTGGTGCCGCCACTGTCGCCGTCGGCGGGGGCGAGCGGGCCGCCGTAGTAGGTCAGGGCGAGCTGCTGCTCGTCCTTGCCGCGCTTCATGCTGGAGGGGTCGAGCCTGGCGAGGCCGCCCCATTTCTCCGTGGACAGTCCCAGGACCCCGGCGGCGATCGGCTGCCGCTCGGCCTCGTAGGTGCCCAGCAGGGCGGTATCGGCTCCGGCGAGGACCTGGCCGAGCTTCCAGCCGAGGTTGTAGCCGTCCTGCATACCGGTGTTCAGGCCCTGGGCACCGGCCGGGGTGTGGACGTGCGCCGCGTCGCCGACGAGGAAGACACGTCCGCGGCCGTAGTGCTCCGCAAGACGGATGTTGGGCCGGAACACGGACGTCCAGTGGATCTCGTGCAGCTGGATGTGCCGGTTGCGGGTGTGGGAGTGGATCCGGTCGATGATGGCGCCGATCTCCTGGGGCGGCTTCTCGTCGGGCGTGAGCCGGATCATCCACTGGAACATGTCGCTGTCGGGGAGCGGGCAGGCGCCGATGAGCTTGCCGCCGAGGCCGGGCCACATGTGCCACCGGTTACGGGCCAGGCCACTTACGGAGGCATCCACGATCAACACGCGCTCGGCCTCGTCCGTCGTCCCGACGAAACCGATGTCGAGCTGCTTGCGCACCACGCTGGAGCCGCCGTCGGCCCCCACGGCATAGCGGGCGACGATCTCCTCGACCCCGTCCGCACCCACCACCTTGGCGACCACCGTGCCCTCGTCCTGCGTCAGCTCGGTCAGTTCCTTGCCGAACTCGACCTCGCGGCCGAGCTCACCGAGCCGGGCGTGCAGGGCGCGGTCCGTGCGGAACTGCGGGATCAGCCAGGTGTTCGGGTACGGGACGTCCGGGGTCGCCTCTTTGTGGGGGAACATCTTCCACGGCACACCGATGGGTCCCGCATGGATCCCGAGCTTGGGATAGATGTCGCCGCCGGCCAGCACGTCGTCGAGAGCGCCGAGGTCTTCGAGGACTTCGAGGCTGCGGGGCTGAATGCCCTTGGCACGCGAGCCGTCGAAGGCGTGGGGGGACCTGTCGACGATCCGGACGTCGAGTCCGCGGCGTACGAGGTCGATCGCCAGGGCGGAGCCCGAGGGGCCGGCACCAATGATCAGTACGTCGATGGCCTGCGGGCTGTTCATGAGTCGAGCCTTTCGGTGCGTGCGGACACGAACGGGACGAGCTGATCGGCGACGTCGCGAGGCCGTTCGAATGGGGCCATATGCCCGCATTTGTTAATTACATGATGTTTCTGAGGCTTCAATAGAGCGCGCGCTGTGTCGAACTGCGCCAGCGGCGTGACGTCGTCCTCGTCGCCCCACAGCAGCAGCGTCGGAATGCCCAGTGCCCCCGTCCGCCGGAAGAGGTCGTCACGGCCGGCGACAGGCAGGTGCTGCAGGGTGTCGAAGACCGCGTACAGCGAGCCCTCGAAGCGGAGGGTGTCGAGGACCATCTCGGTCAGTTTCGCGCCTAGCTCGGGGTCGCGAACATTGTGCCCGAGGTGCCCCTGGAGCAGCTGAAGGCCGCGACGGCGGGCGACCACTCCGGCCAGCAGATCGCTGCGCAGCAGCCGGTTGGGGGAGGCCAACCGCGGTTTCGCGAGACCGGCGGGTCCGACGATGGTGAGAGTGGACACCGACGAGCGGTACTGGGCGGCGTACGTCATGCCGACCAGCGCGCCCATGGAGGTGCCGACCAGGTGCAGGGGCCGCGCCGTCAGGCCGAGCCGATCCGTCAGCTCGGCCAACTGCCGCGTGAACAGTGTCTCGTCGTATCGCGCCTGTACCCGGTCGGAGCAGCCGCGGCCGTAGGCGCTACAGGTCAGAGTGCGCAGCCCGCGGGCGTGCAGCTCGCTGACGAGGCCGTCCCAGTAGAAGAGCGGGATGGTCAGACCGCCCGCCATCAGGACCACATCCCCGTCCTCGGGCCCCGTCAACTCGTAGTGGGTGACGCCGTCGGACAGCTCGATGAAACTGCCGCGAAGCGCCTTGCGCGAGTCGGCGGTGAGCTTGCGGTCCTCGCCCGAGGCGACGAAGTACTTCATGGAACGGGCCTCCTTGCCCTCAGTTCGCGGGGATGTCGGCGCAGGAGCCGAGGAACTTCGCGATCGCGTCCGCGACCCACTGCGGTTCCTCCTCCGGCAGCAGATGTCCGCCGTGGGGGTGGATCTGCTCCTGGGCGCCGGGGATGTCGCGGGCGAAGTGCTGGCCGTCGATGCTCGCGCTCCGCAGCACCAGCGTGGGCACCGTGATGCGGGGGATCTGCGCGCTGCGGTCCGGCTGGTCGGTGTTGCAGAAGTCGACGAAGGCCGAGCGGTTACCGGGGCGGCTCATGAGCTGATGGGCGCGGTCCACCATGGCGTCGTCCACGATCTGCGAATGCGGCCCGACGGCCTCGCGCAGGTTGCGTTCGAGTGCCCCGCGCGGCATCACCCGCCTCAGCAGGGGCCGCACCAGCGGGTTCCGGGTCAGGCGCATCCCCGCGGGCACCGTCTTCTCCGGGTAGCCGGTGGCATTGACCAGCACCAGCCCGGTCAGCCGCTCCGGATGATCCAGCGCGACGTTCCAGGCGATGTTGCCCCCCAGGGAATTTCCGGCCACCGCGTAACGCGGCACGCCCAGCGCCTCCACGAAGCCCGCCACCGTCGCGGCGTACGCCGGAACGCGGTAGTCGCGGTCCTTGCGCGGGCCCGTCAGTCCGAACGCCGGCAGGTCGGGACGGATGACATCGAACGAATCCCACAACAGATCCGCCACGCGGTTGAAGTGCTGCAGGGATGAGGCACTGCCGTGCAGCAGCACGAGTGCCGGGCCGTGCCCAGCACGCTTGTAGTGGATCCGCAGTCCGTCCACCTCGACGAACCGGGAGTCGGGCTGGGGCTCAGACCAGGTACTCATAATGGCTACACTGTTACCGATATGACGGTCGTGTCAAGAGGAAGTCCCCGCGTGTTACGGCCACGGTGGCCTTGAGCGAGGAGATGGATCAGTTGGTGCGCCGCGCTGCCGGTCGTCCGCCGGTCCCACCGGACCGGATCGTCGCCATGGCGCTGCAGATCGTCGACGAGGAGGGAGCCGAGGCGCTGTCGATGAGGGCCCTGGCCGAGCGCCTGGGTTCGAGTACGGCGACGCTGTACCGGCATTTCGGCAACCGGGCAGAGCTCGTGGCGCAGGTCGTGGACCACATGTTCGGCCTCGTCGAGCTGGAGGAACTGGCTTCGGCGAGTTGGCGGCAGTCTCTGAGGGCGATGGCACACGCCATGTTCCGCGCCTTGGGTCGACACGGGAACGCCGCCCGGCTGCTGGCCGAGCAGATTCCCGTCGGCCCCAACGCGATGGCGCTGCGGGAGCGCTGTGTCGCGGTCCTGCTCAAGGCGGGATTCGAGGCCGCACTGGCCACGCGCGCGTATGTGACGCTAGCTCATTACGTATTTGGCCTGGCGATAGAGCTCAACCATGAGAACGGCGCCGGTGGGCGGGGCAACGAGGAGTCGGTCGCTGCCCTGCGGGGCGTGGATCCGGCACAGTTCCCCGCTGTCCACTCGATCGCGGAGGCGTTGCCGGTGCCTGTCGAAGAGGTCTTCTCCTTCGGGTTGGATCTCATCCTCAGGGGACTGGGAGCCATCCGTGATGGCGGCTGACCAGGGCAACAGCTGCGTCGAGCGTCAGGTCGTGCCAGCGGCATCGCGTTCAACCGATCTCAGTCTTGGCCGGCGCGAGCACCCCACGAGACGACACCGGACCCGCCCACCAACAGGAACCAGGATGGCGGAGCCTCCTTTGCCGGACCACGCCTGCACCAGCCGGGGGGGGGGGGGGGGGGCCGCGGGCCGCCGCGCCCCCCAACCAAAAAGCGAGAAAAAAACGCCCCCCAGGAATGGGGGCAGACACAAAACAGTC
>NZ_JBHYWD010000022.1:2693-6392 GCF_042751305.1 Streptomyces hokutonensis | reverse complement strand
AACCCAGACACACCCCCACCCCCCCACACAAACACACTTGGAGTCGGGGGCAACATTTCTCGCTCACCCCCCGCCACCCCCCCCCCCCCCGGGCGCCCCCCCCCGGCCCCCCCCGCAACCCGAACAGAACAGGCGATTGATCACCGGCACGATTCATGTCGCCAATCAATTCTCGGCTGCCTGACAATTGAGTCGAGTGATTTCGAGGGAGAACTCGGTTCTTCGATCAAGGGCCGGCGGGTCGCGTGATGGCTCTGTGGCTGGTCACAAGGCGACAACATCCTTTCTGTCTGGTTCGTGAGATATGCCAAGCAAGACTGCCACTGCCTTGTCGGTGCAGGCCAAGGCGGGGGTGGGCGCCACATTCGGCTGGTGGCGAGACCATGCTTGTTCACGCAGTAGAAACCTGCCTCGTAAATGCTGAGCCGTCCAAGTCCTTCATACGGCCGACCGTGAGCTGACTTTTGGGCCGACCGTAAGGGATTAGTAAGAATTCCAGGGAAATTTTCGATCATGGTACGGGGAGACGGGGAAAGCGTGACCAAGGTGATCGCAGAGTGTGGGAGTCTGCCCGCCGCCATCACGAGTTTTGTGGGCCGGCGGGAGGAGACCGCTGAGATCCGCCGCCTTCTGCGCATACGGCGGTTGGTGATGCTCACGGGCATGGGCGGTGTGGGCAAGACGCGGCTGGCGCTGGAGGTGGCCGCGGCGTCCCGGGAGGCGTTCGCGGACGGGGTGTGGCTGGTGGACCTGGCCCCGGTGTCGGACCCGTCGGCGGTGGCGGCCACGGCGACGGGCGCGCTGCGGGTGCCCGACCTTGGGGCGCTGCCCTTGCTGGACCAGCTCACGGGTTATCTGGCCGGGCGGCGCGCGCTACTGGTGCTGGACAACTGCGAGCACCTGATCGACGCGTGCGCCGAGCTGGCCGGGCGACTCCTGTCTGCCGCCCCGGAGCTGCGCATCCTCGCCACGAGCCGCCACACCCTGGGTGTCACGGGAGAGCACGTCTTCACCCTCGCGCCGCTTGCGCAGGACGATGCGGTGGAACTGCTGCGGGATCGGGCCGTTACGACGTGGGAGCAGTTCCACGGAGAGGAGGCCAGCCACGCCGAGATCGCGCGCCTGTGCGCCGATCTGGACGGGCTCCCGCTGGCGATCGAGCTGGCCGCCTCCCGGCTGCGCACGCTCACCATCGGCCAGCTGACGGACCGGCTGGAGAACCGCTTCGCACTGCTCACCGGCGGCAGCCGGACGGCACCGGCCCATCAGCGCACGCTGCGCGGGATGATCGACTGGAGCTACGAGCTGTGCGCTCCGGCCGAGCGGCTGCTGTGGAACCGCCTGACCGTCTTCGCCGGCGGGTTCAGCCTGGAGGCCGCCGAGGGTGTCTGTTCCGGGGAGGGGATCGCCGAGGCCGAGGTGCTGGACCTCCTGGATCGGCTGGTCGCCCAGTCCGTGGTCCTGACCTGCGAGGCGAGTGGTCAGCGGCGTTACCGGCTGCTGGCGAGCATCCGGGAGTACGGCAGGGAGCGGCTCGAGGACTCCGGCGAGCAGGACGCACTGCGCCGACGCCACCGCGATTTCTTCCTCGCTGTCGCTGACCGCATCGACCGGAACTGGTACGGCCCCGGCCAGGAGGAGAACCTGGCCCGACTGCGCGCGGAGCACGCCAACCTGCTGGCCGCCCTGGACTACGAGGGTGAGCCCCGGCCCCGTCTCGCGCTGGTCGCGGCGCTGTCCTGGCACTGGTGCGTCGGCGGTTTCCTCAGCGAGGGGCGCCGCCAGTTCGAGCGGGCGCTGGCCGCCGCGCCCGAGGCCGGCCCGGAGCGCGCCCGCGCGCTGCTGGCCGCTACCTGGGTGGCGCAGACCCAGGGTGACTTGGTGACGGCCGACGGCTGGCTGGACGAGGCCGAGGCGCTGGGCCGGCGACTGGGCGATGCGTGGGTGCGGATCCAGGCGGATGGCCTGCGCGGGGTGTCGGCTCAGTACCGGGGGCGGCCGCAGGAGGCCATTCGCCGCTACGAGGCGGCCCTGGCCGCCATAACCGCGCTGGGCGACGAGCGCACGGCGTCCTGCTGGCGGCTGTCGCTGGCCTGTGTCCAGGCGTACGCCGGCGATCCCCGGGCGGCACACACCGGTAGCCGGTACGCCGCCGTCGCCGAGGCGAGCGGGGACCGGTGGGGTCGTGCTCAGGTGCTGATGGGCATGGGCCACTGTGCCTGGGCCCGTGGTGACGGTGACACCACCGAGACCCTGGTCAGGTCCGCGCTGGAAGGCATGCGCGGCTTCAACGACCACGCGATGATCGCGAGGATGGTGGAGCTGCTCGCCTGGGCCGCCGCCGTCGGCGGCGCCCATGAACGGGCCGCCCGGCTGCTGGGCCTGGCGGATGCCCTGTGGCGCGACGCCGGCAGCTCGGTCTGTGCGTTCGGACCGCAGATGGCCGAGTGGCACGCACGCTGCGAGCAAGCCGCGATCGCTACGCTGGGCGAGGCGTCGTACAGGAAGGCGTTCGCCGAAGGCGGCACACACCGCACCCGTGCACAGGCCGTCGACTTCGCCCTCGCCGTCGACACGGATTCCGGAGCCGGGCCCGAATGCGGCAGGGACACCGCGTACGACACCGGCACCGAAAGCGGCAGTGGCACCGACGGCGATGCTGAGAGCGGTGCCGAAAGCGATATCGGCACCGAGTGTGACAGCGGTACCGGCGCTGCCATCGACGCTGACAGTCACATCGACGTCAAGGAGACTGCGCCGAGCACTGTGCGCCGCCGATACGCGCCTGCCGCCGCGGGCAACAAGCCTGCGTCACCCGCCGAGGGACCCCGCGTATGCGAGGTACTGCTGGTCGACGGCGACCCGACAGCCAGAGAGAACGCCCGGCGCATCCTGGAGGCGAGCGGCCACCGGGTACGTAGCGCCGCCGACGGCCTGATGGGGCTCTCCCTGTTCCGTCAGCAGACCCCGGACGTCGCTGTGCTCGCGGGCCGGCTGCCCGGCCTGGACGGGATGAGCCTGGCCGGGCGGATCCGCGAGGAGTCCGCGGTGCCCATAGTGCTGATCTCGGACCGCGACGATCCGGCGGACGTGGTCACGTGCCTGGAGGCGGGCGCCGACGACTGCCTGGCCAGGCCGGTCGACGGATCGCTCCTGGTAGCCCGTGTCCGTGCCCTGCTGCGTCGCACCGTGCCCGCGGACCAGTCGTCCGACACCCGTGCGGTCCGGTTCGGAGACCTGGTGTACTGCCCCGTGTCACTTGTGGTGCGCAGGGACGGGGAACCCCTCCACCTGACCACGACCGAGCTCAAGCTGCTGCGGGAGTTCACCGCTTCGCCCGGCACGGTCCTCACCCGGAACCTGCTCCTGGAGCGGGTGTGGGACTACGCATGGTCCGGCGACAACCGGGTGGTGGACGTCCATGTGCAGCGGCTGCGCGCCAAGATCGGCCGGGACCGGATCGAGACGGTACGCGGCTTCGGCTACAAGTTCCGCGTCGCCTGAGCTGCACCTGCCCACGAACGGCGCGAAGGTCGCCATAGCCACGGCCGCCACGGGAGTGGCGACGGCCGGGATGCTGGTCCGGGCCCCCCCCCGGCCCGGGCGGCGGGGGGGGCGGCGGGCCCCTCGCTTGTTTATTATACAGCGCATATGGGCCCCCGCCCGGCGTGGGGCACTCACAAGTCCGGGGGCGGGATG
>NZ_JBHYWD010000022.1:0-2683 GCF_042751305.1 Streptomyces hokutonensis | reverse complement strand
CCCGCCCCACCCCCCCCCCCCGCCGGCCTCACGCCCCCCCCGCCCGCGCCGGCCGGGGGGCCCCCCCGGCGGGGGGCGCGCGCCCCCCCCCCCCCCGGGGGGGGGGCGGGGGGGCCCGCGGCTGCAGCCGAGCTTGGTCATGATGCCGTCCATGTGGCCGCCGACCGTGCGTGGCGACAGCACCAGCTGGGCGGCTGTCTGCCGGTTGGTCATGCCCTCGGCCACCAGCGCGGCGACCTGCCGTTCCGCTGCAGGCTACGGGGGCGGGTGTCCAGGGCGAGGGCGATGGCCCGGGCCGGGCTGTCATGCGGGGCGCCTTCCGCGAGGACCTTGTCGTATCCGGCGGGACCCGGCGGAGACGGCTGCTTCCTCGCAGCGGGCGCGGTGTCCGCCGAGCGTGGAGACGGGGCAGACGACGATGTCCGGGTCAGGGCGTGCACGGCGTCGAGCAGCTGTGCCGCCCGCTCGTGGTCGCCTCGGGACGCGGTGCTCCAGGTGAGAACTGCCAGTGCCGCCGCGGTCCCTGTCTAGTCGTTGAAGCCCGGCAGGATCTCCAGCGCGGCTCGCGTCAGCGCCGCGCGCCCGCCGGCCTCCTCCGCCGCGCACTGGTTGCCGAGGAAGACCTGGGCGATCACCACTTGGAACAGCCAGAACAGCCCTTGTGGTGCTTCGCCCGCCTTGTCGTGAGCGGCCAGCACCTCCTCGTACAGGGTGGCACGGCCTGTGCCATCCGCCCCTGGAAGGCCGCGGACGCGCCGCGGCGGCCCTGAATGTACGCCGGACCGACGCGTCGTCCGGTCGTTCGCCCAGTTCCTCGGCTTCGTCCAGCCGACGGTCGGCCGTCGCGAGATCCCCCCAGCAGCACAGCGCTACATGCCCGTTCACCATGGCTGTAAAGAGAACAGGGCCGCACACTTGATCCGCTCGGTCAGCTCGACGTCGCGGCGCCGCCGTGCTTCGTCGACAGCTCCAGCTATGTCCGGCCGGTGTACGGATGCCGCTCGAGGTTCCCGCTGAACAGCAAGGAAGCGGGACGGGCAGCGGGCTGCGGCGGTCGCCGTGGGGTTCGCTTGAAGGGCTGCGACATGTGACGGAACGTCAGTCGGCGTGGACCGGAGTCCGCGTGGTGGCGCCGGGCAGGCGGCGGTTCCACCACGCACCGCTTCGGACGAAGCGGGGACGCCTCTGTAACAGCCGTACGTCAATTGTTCGGCGGCCACGTTGTGATGCGGTCGCCGAACCGTTGCCGGACCACTGAGACATACGGCCGGTCTTCTTGGGTCCGGCCGGGGAACACCCGCCCCGGCCGGAATCCGACACCATCCCAAGGAGGCCACCATGTCCTCGACCGAGGCATTGGAGACCCCGGGCGTGAAGCGCTCCCTGTTGTCTCGGCTGCGGGCCCCCACGCCCGCAAGGCCGTGAACCTCCGATCCGGTGCCGCTCAGACCCTCACGAGCGCTGAGAGCCCCACACCGCCGTGGGAGCCCTTCGATCCTCCTGAAGCGGGCCTGGCCCGCAGGGCGGGCCCGGTCACCTCCGGGTACCGGTGTCCGGTCACGTCGGAAAACGATGGCCCGCACGCCGTTCGACAAAGTTCATCTCCTTCCTCGGTCGGCCCACCGACCACGCACAACGGAGCGCAGATCATGTCCCGAGCACACATCTTCCGCAGGCTCAGTACATCGGCCGTACTCCCGGCGGCCCTCGTCGGCGCCGTCGCCCTCGCCGGCCTGGGCGGCAACCTCACCACCGGTGCGCAGCACCAGTCGCTGGGCGGGCACGTCCAGCTGGCCAGCGCGGACTACCCGACCGATGGCATGAGCTTCGACATGACGAACGTCGACGCCGACCAGTACGACGCCATCATCAACTTCATCCGCGGGCGGTCCAGCGCCTGGTCCATCTACCAGAGCATCCGTGTCACACACACGAGCAACGACTACTTCCCCCTCACCCTGTCGGTGGGCCAGACCCGGGTCACTCTGATCATCAACGCGCGGAACCTGTACGTGACCGGCTGGTTCAACGAGAACACCCGCCAGTACGTCCGGCTGGACAATGCCGGTCCCGGATCAATGGCGGGGCAGAACGGTCAAACGCAGAACAGGACCTGGCTCAACTACGGCGACATGGAGCGTGCCGCTGGGGTCGACCGCGGTTCCCTCGGCATCACCATGGGCGCCATCCAGGGTTCGATCACCGACCTGGCGAGGGGCAACAGTCAGGACCAGGCGCGGGCCCTGCTCATCCTTGTCCAGGCCCTTTCCGAGGGTGCCCGCTTCGACTTCATCTCCTACCGGATCGGCCAGGCGATGCGCAACCACAACACCTTCTACGCCGGGTCCTCGTCCGTCATCAACGGCGGGTCGCGCGCCATCCAGCTGACGTCCCTGGATCTGGAGAACAACTGGGGAGGCCTGTCCCAGGCAGCCGAGAACGCGACACAGAACCACTATCCCGTGAACTACCCGATCGGCAGTGGGTCTTTCACGTCGATGCAGGCGCTTGACGAGCAGCTGGCCATAGCCCTGTACATCAAGATGGCCTAGCCCGAAACTGCGCAAAGTGGCCCAAACTGGTAAGCGGGGGGGGGGGGGGGGGGCCGAGGGGGCGGGGCCCCCCCCCCACCCGCCCGCGGGGGGGGCCCCCCCGCGGGCGGGGGCGGGGGGGGGCGCGCGCG
>NZ_JBHYWD010000021.1:122676-167709 GCF_042751305.1 Streptomyces hokutonensis | reverse complement strand
GGGCCCGCGCGGGGGGTGTGGCGATGTTTTGACACCCTCTGGGGGCCTCTCGACACCGGCTTAAGGCGCCCCGAAGGCGACCGAACCAAAAGAGGTGCGCGCACGTCGCCTATCCAGCACCGGCCCACCAACCCGATGCCCACCCAACACCACCCCACCTCCCCGGCGCCCACCCAACACCGCCCCACCTCCCCGATGCCCACCCAACACCGCCCCACCAACCCGGCACCCTCCCAACACCGCCCCCCCAAGAACCTCAACTACCGCCAACCACCGCCCCGTTATGCGGCTGCTCCCGATCCGACCCGCACAACTCCCCGTTGAGCTCCTTTACCAACTGCACCAGATCCGTCGGCCGATCAGGCCCCCACCAGTCGCCCAGCGTCTCCGTAAGAGACTCCTCACGGGCCTGTGACAGCCGTTCGGCCATCTCCCGCCCCTGATCGGTCAGTTGCAGGTCCAGCCCCTCCCGCACGGCCAGCCGCCGCCCCTCGATCTGTCGAACGGCGGCGAGGATGACGGGCAGCGGCACGGAACTTCGCTCGGCCAGCACACCAGGTTCCGCCCACCCGTCCCGCTTGATGCGCAGGAGCAGCCAACTGGCCGCCGGCTGAAGGTCGTAGCCCGCTTTCGCGGTGATCGTCTTGTAGATCTCGCGGCGCCCCTCCCGCGTGCCCAGCACGGACAGCGCGCGGCACACCTCGTCGTAGGAAGACCGCTGAACCGGATTGCTGGCGAGGGTCTCCGTGAGGTCGGGTGCGGTGACGGAGCCGCGGAGCTTGTCCTCCTTGAGGAACCAGGCCAGGACGAAGCCGACGAGGGCTACGGGGGCGGCGTAGAGGAAGACGTCGGTGATGGACGAGGCGTAGGCATGCAAGGCCTCGGGCCGTACGCCGGAGGGAAGTTGGGAGATGCCCCGCGGATCGGACTCAAGGCCGTCCGCCGTGACCCCACTCGGCAACGAGGCACCCCGCAGAGCATCCGCAAGCTTGTCCCCCAGCCGACTCGCGAAGATCGTGCCGAAGATGGCAACACCGAACGAGGCACCAATGGACCGGAAGAAGGTCGCACCGGAGGTAGCGACTCCAAGATCTTCATAGGACACGGCGTTCTGCACAATCAGCACCAACACCTGCATGACCAGCCCGAGTCCAAGCCCAAAAACAAAGAAGTAGGCGCTCATCTCCCCGGTGGAACTGTTCTCGTCAAGCTGATGGAGAAGAAGCAGACCGAGCGCGGTAACCCCGGTACCCGCGATCGGAAAGACCTTCCACCGGCCGGTACGGCTGACGATCTGCCCGGAGGCGGTGGACGAGATCAGCATGCCGAACACCATCGGCAGCATGTGCACGCCGGACATGGTCGGCGAGATGCCCTGGACGACCTGGAGGAAGGTGGGCAGATAGGTCATCGCGCCGAACATCGCGAAGCCGACGACAAAGCTGATGACGGCGGCCAGCGAGAAGGTGCGGACGCGAAACAGCTTGAGCGGAAGCACAGGCTCGGCGGCCCGCCGCTCCACCGCGACGAACGCCACCGCCAGCACCACACCGAGCACCGCCAGCCCAACGATCTGCGCCGACCCCCAGCCCCAGGTCGTACCCCCCAGCGAGGCGACAAGCACCAGGCAGGTCGCGACGGCGGCGATGAGAAACGTACCGAGGTAGTCGATGACATGACGGGTGGACTTGCGCGGGATACGCAGCGCGGTCGCGATCACCGCCAGGGCCACGACACCGACCGGGAGGTTGATGTAGAAGACCCACCGCCAGCTCAGATGCTCGGTGAACAGTCCTCCCAGCAGCGGCCCGAGAACACTCGTCGCACCGAACACCGCCCCGAACAGCCCCTGGTAGCGCCCGCGTTCACGCGGCGGGACGACATCGCCGACGATCGCCATCGACAGCACGATCAACCCGCCGCCGCCCAGGCCCTGGAGTGCCCGGAAGCCGATCAACTGGGGCATGTTCTGCGCGGCGCCGCACAGCGCGGACCCGACGAGAAAGATCACGATCGCGATCTGGAACAGCCGCTTGCGCCCGTACTGGTCGCCGAGCTTGCCCCACAGCGGGGTCGCGGCGGTCGAGGCCAGCAGGTAGGCCGTAACCACCCATGACAGATGCTCCAGCCCGCCGAGATCGCTGACGATCGTCGGCAGCGCGGTCGAGACGATGGTCTGGTCGAGGGCGGCGAGCAGCAGCCCGAGAAGCAGCGCCCCGATGGAGACGAGGACGTTGCCCGGCACGTGTTCCTGGGCGGCGCTGCCCCGCCGCGGGGGTTTCTCCGGTGGCCGCGCGTCGTGCACATTCCCTGTCATACCGTGCGCATCGCCGGCCATGAAGACCTCCCGAGGCTCTCGTTACACATCCATGGTGATCGGTGTGTCCCGTTACGGCCTGTCGAGTCCGAATGGAAGCGGTCATTCCGGGGGTCGGAGGAGACGGCGTGAAGGAGATCCGCATAACCTCGGGAGTTCGGATGGGGAGGGACGAACACGTGAACGAGGCGAAGGGCCACATATGCCCGCAGTGCGGGGCGCCGCGGGCAGCCGACGGCTCCCCGTCCTGCACCTGCACCCAACGGGCGTCCGACGCGCTGCGCGACGCGCGCACGGCGGAGGCGGCAGCGGCGGAGGACTTCGACCCGCTGCGGATCAGACCGTATGTGGAGCTGGACGCCACCCCGCAGGAGCAGCGGCCCACGCCCGGGCCCCCGGCGCCACCCGAGGGCGAGACGCAACAGCTGCCGGCGGTCGAGCAGACGATGCCGCTGCGCGCCGTGCCGCCGGCAGACCCGCCCCCGAACACGACCGGCCTGAACCTGTTCGAGAGCACCCCGGAACCGCCCGCAGACGCCGGCTCCGACCCCGACGACGACCGCCCGCCCCGGCGCCGCCGTACCGTGCTCCTCGCCGCCGCAGGAGCCGTCGTGGCGGTGGTCGCGGCGGCCGGTTTCGCGAGCGGCATGTTCTCGTACGAGCCGCCGTCGCGGGACGACGCGGCACCCCAGGACATACGGGGGAGTGTCCCGACCGTGTCGAAGAGCGCGGCACCGGCGACACCGTCCACGAGCGCCTCTGCGTCCGCACAGCCGACGTCGGCGTCCCCGTCCCCGACGCTCAGCGCGAGCCCGTCACCGTCGAAGTCGAGCAGTCCGTCCGCCACGGCGTCACGGTCCCCGGCCTCCAGCCCGACCCCGACGACCAGCGCCACGGCGTCGGGCGCGTCCGCGACCGAGCGCCAGGGCAGCGGCAGCAGCACCGCCCCGGTCCTGCAACGCGGCGACGAGGGCCCCGAGGTCACCGAACTCCAGCTCCGGCTGACCCAGTTGAACCTCTACACGGGCCCGCACAACGGCGTCTTCGACAAGCAGGTGCAGGCCTCGGTACGCACCTACCAGCTGGCCCGAGGCATCCAGTCCGACCCGCTCGGGGTGTACGGGGCGGCCACACGAGCGAAGCTGGAGTCGGAGACGACAGAGCCGTAACGCAACGCCCATCCAACGCCCGTGGGCCCCCTGCCCATGGGCCCCCTACCCCACGTACAACCGAATCTCCCCGCCCACACCCTCCACCCGCACCGCACGCAGGTCCCGCACCACCACGTCCGCCCGGTGATAAGCGGCCTGCGGCCCGACCCCCACCACGCGCATCCCGGCGGCGCGCCCCGCGGCGATCCCCGCCCCGGAGTCCTCGAAGACGACACAGTCCGCGGGCGCGATGCCCAGTTCGGCGGCGCCCTTGAGGAAGCCCTCGGGGTCGGGCTTGCTGGCGCCGACGGATTCCGCGGTGATCCGGACGTCGGGCAGTTCCAGCCCGGCCGCGCCCATCCGTGCCGTGGAGAGCGCGACGTCGGCCGATGTCACCAGTGCGTGCGGCAGCCCCCGCAGCGAGGCGAGGAACTCCGGCGCGCCGGGGATCGGGACGACGCCCTCGACGTCGGCGGTCTCCTCGGCGAGCATGCGGGCGTTCTCGGCGTGGTTCTGCTCCATGGGCCGGTTGGGCAGCAGCAGCGCCATGGATGCGTAGCCCTGCCGGCCGTGCACGACCTTCATGACCTCGTCAGCGTTCAGCCCGTGCCGCTCGGACCAGCGCCGCCAGATCCGCTCGACGACGGCGTGCGAGTCGACGAGGGTGCCGTCCATGTCCAGCAGGAGGGCACGGGCGGTGAGCACGGTGGTGGCCGTCATCGGCAAGCTCCAAGGCGCGTGGGCGGGACAAGGCGGCCCCGTCCGCCGGTCAGGGAAAACGGACGGGAGCCACTTTGTTTCTCCACGATACAAAACCGGACCGGCATCGCGCCACCGCCTCCGGAAACAGTTCACTCACCGTTCAGCTCAGGCGGTCACGGCCTCCCACAGGCTCCATGCCCCCAGCGCCAGCATGAGCACCGCCGCGATCCGCGTGATCAACTCCAACGGCACCCGCTTCATCAGCGCCTTTCCGCCCACGATGCCGAGCCCGGCGACCGCCCACAGCGCGAGCACCGCGCCCAGACCGACGGAGAACGGGTCGTCGTACCGCGCAGCCAGGTTCGCGGTCATGATCTGGGTCAAGTCCCCGAACTCGGCGACGAGGATCAGCATGAACCCGGCACCCGCGACCTTCCAGAACGACTGGTCCTTGGGCGCCCGGACCTCCTCCTCGTCATCACCCTTCTTGAAGAGCAGCACCGCGGCCCCGCCCAGGAAGAGCACACCGGTGACCGCGTGCACGATCTGCTGCGGCAGCAGCGTCAGCACACTGCCCGCCGCCACCGCCAGCACCACATGCAGCAGGAACGCGGCGGCGACACCGGCGAAGACGTACGAGGCGCGGTAGCGGGTGCCGAGGACGAGTCCGGCGAGCGCGGTCTTGTCGGGAAGCTCGGCGAGAAAGACGACGCCGAAGACGAGCGCCGTGACGGTGATGCTGATCAAGGTTCCTCAATCGGTCGGGGCTGCCCCACCGAGAGTGTTACTGCTGTCCACGGACACCTCGGCATGGCAGCACACAGATAACGGTGCACTGCTTGCCGAAGGTCTCGCTGGCCGACCTGCAAGAGGTCGTCCTCCGGGCGCCGGCTCAGACGAGCTGAGCAGTATGTCGACGGTCCGGCGAAGAGCTACTCCCCTTCTGCGCCATTCATAGTACGTGACCCTCAAGGCATTGCCTTGTCATGCACGCGTCACTAACTTCTTACCAAACGCACACCCGGCCGCAACACGGCACCGCAAGCATTCCTTCGCTCGACTCCAACACCCCCACACCACAAGGGAGTTCGTATGCCGAAGTTCTACGCGCGTCGACGGCTGAGCATACTCGCGGCTCTTACCGGATTCATAGCCTCTGTCGCGCTCTTCAACGGCCCGACCGCCTCCGCCGCCCTCCCCACCCCCGTCAGCGCCGCCACCGCCCGCACCTACCTGGCCTCGCTCACCGTCGCGACCGAGGTCCGGACCGGCTACGCCCGTGACCTGTTCCCCACCTGGATCACGATCAGCGGCACCTGCAACACCCGTGAGTACATCCTCAAGCGGGACGGTACGAACGTCGTCACCAACTCCGCCTGCACCGCGACCAGCGGCAGCTGGTACTCGGTCTACGACGGCGCCACCTGGACCGCCGCCTCCGACGTCGACATCGACCACCTCGTCCCGCTCGCCGAGGCCTGGGACTCCGGCGCCCGCAACTGGACCACCGCACAGCGCCAGGCCTTCGCCAACGACGTCACCCGGCCGCAGCTCCTCGCCGTCACGGACAACGTCAACCAGTCCAAGAGCGACCAGGACCCGGCCGAGTGGATGCCCCCGCTCACCTCGTACGCCTGCACCTACGTCCGTGCCTGGGTCCAGGTGAAGTACTACTACGACCTCTCGGTCGACACCGCCGAGAAGGCCAAGCTGACCTCGGTCCTCAGCGGCTGCTGATCTCCCTGGAGATCTAGGCGCCGGCCTCCGTCGTTCCGTACCGTACGGGGCGACGGAGAAGGGCGAGCCGAAGGGGCGCGCCAGTGTCGAGAACGCGAGCGCGCGGAGGCGCGAAGCGCTGAGCACGGTCGTGCTCTCGACACAGGCTGAGGCGCCCCGGAGGCGAGCCCGACCATGGAAAGGGGCAGGTGATCAGCCTTGGCCGGACTGCTCCTTGGACCACTGCTTCGCTACGCCGACGGCTCGTCCGCGACCGTGTGGGTCGAGGCGAGCCGTCCGTGCACCGCCGAGGTGCGCTGCGCGGACGGGGCCGCCGGCACGGCCCGCACCTTCCAAGTCGCGGGCCATCACTACGCGTTGGTGCCGGTGGAGGGCCTCACGCCCGGAACCTCGACGCCGTACGACGTCCTCCTGGACGGCACGCGGGTGTGGCCGCCGCCGGACTCGCCGTTCCCGCCCTCCGCGATCCGCACCCCGGACGCCGACGGCACGGTCCGCGTCGCGTTCGGCTCCTGCCGCTGGGCCGCGCCGCCCGCCGACGGCCACGACCCGGTGGGCCCGGACGCCCTGGACACGCTGGCCTCGCGCCTCGCGCGCGACCCGGAGGGCGAACGGCCGGACGTACTCCTCCTGTTGGGCGACCAGGTGTACGCCGACGAGGTCTCCGACGCGACCCGCCGCTGGCTCTCCGCCCGCCGCGACCTCAGCGAGCCGCCCGGCAGCGAGGTCGCGGACTACGAGGAGTACACGCGCCTCTACTACGAGTCCTGGCTCGATCCCGAGATCCGCTGGCTCCTCTCCACCGTGCCGTCGTGCATGATCTTCGACGACCACGACGTGATCGACGACTGGAACACCAGCGCCTCCTGGCTCGCCGGCATGCGGGAGACCCCGTGGTGGCGCGAGCGGCTGCTGAGCGGGCTGATGTCGTACTGGGTGCACCAGCACCTGGGGAACCTCTCCCCCGCCGAACTGGCCGCCGATCCCCTCTACTCGGCGGTCCGCGACACCCCGGACGGCACCGACGAACTCCGCGCCTTCGCCTGCAAGGCCGACGCCGACCCGGCCTCCGTCCGCTGGAGCTACCGGCGCGACTTCGGCCGGGTACGCCTGCTGATGGTGGACAGCCGCGCCGCCCGCGTCCTCGACGAACAGCACCGCGCGATGCTCGACCCCGGCGAGGCCGACTGGCTGCGCACCGAGGCGCTCACCGAACCCGCCTCCTACGACCATCTCCTCATCGGCACCTCACTGCCCTGGCTGCTGCCGCACCTCGTCCACGACGCCGAGTCCTGGGACGCGGCCCTGTGCCGGGGTGAACGGGGCGCCCGCTGGGCCGAGTTCGGCGAGAAGCTGCGCCGGGCCGCCGACCTGGAGCACTGGGCCGCGTTCCCCAACTCCTTCGAGGAGCTGGCGAGTCTGATCGCCGAGGTGGGCTCGGGCGAGGCGGCACCGGCGTCGGTGCTCGTGCTGTCGGGGGACGTGCACCACGCGTACGTGGCGGAGCCCAAGTGGCGTACCGGCGGGCCGACTTCGCGCGTCCTCCAGCTGACCTGCTCGCCCGTCCACAACTCCATCCCGGCCTACATACGGGTCGGCTTCCGCTTCGGCTGGAGTGCCGTCGCCCGTGGCCTGGGCCGCCGCTTCGCCCGGCACGGCCGCTGCGCCGAGCCCTCGGTCAAATGGCGGAAGACGGGCGGGCCCTGGTTCGGCAACCAGCTCATGACCCTTACGCTGCACGGCCGTTCGGCCCGGCTGCGGCTGGAGCAGGCCCGGGCGGACGGAACGCTGAGGACCGTCGAGGAGTCCCCGCTGACATCCCCGTGACGTCGCTGCGGGCATGATGAGGCGGACCGTCCGCTTCCGGTGGGCGGTCCGCTCCATTGCGCCCCACACGCCCGGGAGTCCCCCCTTTGTCTGCAGTGAACGCGTCCGACGACGAACCGGTATCCGTCTCCGTCGCCGTGGTCGGCACCGGTCCACGCGGCACCAGCGTCCTGGAACGCCTCTGCGCCTCGGCTCCCGAACTCCTCCCGCCCGGCACCCGCCTCACCGTCCACGTCGTCGACCCGGCGCCCCCGGGCCCGGGCCGCGTCTGGCGCTCCGCGCAGTCCCCCGAGCTGCTGATGAACACCGTGGCCTCCCAGGTCACCCTCTTCACCGACGACAGCGTCGACTGCTCGGGCCCGATCCGCCCCGGCCCGAGCCTGCACGAGTGGGCGCCCGCCGAACTCGGCCCCGACGACTACCCCACCCGCGCCCACTACGGCCGCTATCTGGAGTGGGTGTTCGCCCGCACGGTCCGCGAGGCACCCGACTCCGTCGAGGTCACGGCACACCGGGCGAGCGCGATTCGCCTCGACGAGGCACCCGACGGCCACCAGTCCCTCACCCTGGACAACGGCCGCACCCTGTCCGCCCTTTCGGCGGTGGTCCTCGCCCAGGGCCACCTTCCGACACTCGGCGACACCACCCAACGGCGCCTCGCCGCCTACGCCTGCCACCACGGCCTGCGCCACCTCCCGCCCGCCAACCCGGCCGACGCCGACCTGACCGCCGTACAGCCCGGCGAACCAGTGCTGTTGCGCGGCCTCGGCCTCAACTTCTTCGACCACATAGCCCTGTTGACGACGGGCAGGGGCGGCCGTTTCGTCCGCGCGGTGGACGGCTCGCTCCGCTATCTGCCGTCCGGCAACGAGCCCCGCCTGTACGCCGGTTCACGCCGTGGCGTCCCGTACCAGGCCCGCGGCGACAACGCGAAGGGCCCGCACGGCCGGCACACGCCCCTCGTCCTCACCCCGGAGGCCATAGCCGCCTTCCGCAAGCGCGCGGACTCCGGCGAGCCACCCGAATTCCTCCCGGAGATATGGCCGTTGGTGGCGAAGGAGGTCGAGACGGTCTACTACACCGCTCTGCTACGACCCTCCCGGCGCCCGGAGTTCACCGGACGCTTCCTCTCCGTGCCGCACCGCGATCCCCAAGAGGCGCTGATACTCGACGAGTTCGGGATCCCGGCCGCCGAACGCTGGAGCTGGGACCGGCTGTCCCGTCCCTACCCGGAGCGCGCTCTCGCCGGCCCGGCGGCCTGGCGGGACTGGCTGCTGGCGTATCTGCGCGAGGACGCCGGGCAGGCCGCGCTCGGCAATGTGGACGGCCCGCTCAAGGCCGCCCTGGACGTGCTGCGCGATCTGCGCAACGAACTCCGGCTGGTCGTCGACCACCGCGGCCTCGCGGGCGACTCGCGCCGGGAGCACCTGGACCGCTGGTACACCCCGCTCAACGCGTTCCTGTCCATCGGCCCGCCCCGGCGCCGTATCGAGGAGCTGGCCGCGCTGGTGGCGGCGGGCGTGGTGGAGGTGCTGGGGCCGCGGCTGGAGGTACGGGAGGCGGACGGCGCCTGGGTGGCGGGGTCTCCGGCGATACCGGGCTCGGCGGTGCGGGTGACCACGCTCGTGGAAGCACGCCTCCCCGAACCGGACCTGCGGCGCACCGCCGACCCGCTGCTCGGCCGGCTGCTGAAGACGGGCGGGTGCCGGCCGCACACCGTGGACGGTTACGAGACGGGCGGGCTGGACGTGACAGCACGCCCGTACCGCCTGATTGACCGTCAGGGACGGGCACACGCACGGCGGTTCGCGTTCGGGGTGCCCACGGAGGGCGTGCACTGGGTGACCGCGGCAGGCGCCCGCCCCGGCGTGGACTCGGTCACGCTGTCGGACGCGGACGCGGTGGCGCGAGCGGTGCTCGGGGTCGCCACGACGGAGCGGACGTCACCGGCCGACGCCCGCTCCTGGTCGTCGTATCACCGGCTCAGGGAGCCCAGCCGAACGGCACGGTGAAGCAGGCGGCGCGAATCTTGCTGCCCGGCATCTCGTGGATCACGACGGAGGACGCCTCGCCCTCCCGGAAGTTCCAGTCGTGCTGGGCGCTCGCCTCACCGGCGCCGTGCTCGTCGGCCGTGAAGTCGAGCCAGACCTCGTTGTCGGCATTGATGTCGGCCGGGGCGGTGGACGGCTTGTGCTGGAAGTGCCCGCCCGCAGCGGCAGGGTCGGCGCCGCACGGCTTCTGGTGCACATGGGCGGCGTACGCGTGCCCCGGCACCATCCCGTCGACCTTCAGCCGTACGGTCGTGGCACCGCCCGCCGTCGTCCGCTGGCCGACCTCGATCCACGCGCCGGCGGGGACGAGCTTCGTGTCGTACGTCACCGCCGCCGACGGCACGAGGGCGCCGACCGGCGCGAACCGCGCGTCCGTGCGCATCGAGTAGCCGTCCGGGGCGCCTGTGCCGGTGCCGCCGCTCGCCAGTAGGGCCGCTACGACGGCGCCCGCGCATATGCCTGCCACCATGATGTGTACCGTTCCTCACGTTCAGTCGCGCTTTGATCCCCTTTACGTTGCTACGGGATGCGGGCCCACCCCGCCCCTCGGGACGGGGCAGCCGAGTGAACAAGCTGTGCCGATCACACGCGCCCCCCGTGAATCTCCTGTCCCCGCCCAGGCGTACGCTGTATGGCTGTCACTGGCCGCTGCTGCCGCGGCCCACGGGGGAGTTCACGGGGAGATGCGTTGTTCGAGAGTGTGGGGTCGCTGACCGGCAGCCCATGGATCTACGCCATGATCGCCCTGTCCGTACTGCTTGATGTGTTCCTGCCGGTACTGCCGAGCGGGGTCCTGGTCATCGCGGCGGCCACGGCGGCGGCAGCGGGCACCGGCGCGGCGACCGACGCCGTTCCCGTCCCGCACGAGGTCCCCAGCATCCTGGCCCTGATCGCGTCGGCCGCCGCCGCGTCCGTCCTGGGCGACCTGGTGGCGTACCGCCTGGCCTGGCTCGGCGGCGAACGCCTCGACCGCGCCATCTCCCGCTCCCGCCGCCTCACCACCGCGCAGGAACGTCTCGGCCACGCCCTGGCCCGCGGCGGCGGGGCCCTCGTCATCCTGGCCCGCTTCGCCCCCGCCGGCCGCTCGGTCGTCTCCCTCGGCGCGGGCGCCGCCCACCGCCGAGCCCGCGACTTCCTCCCCTGGTCGGCCCTGGCGGGCCTGTCCTGGGCGGCATACAGCGTGGCACTCGGCTACTACGGCGCCCAGTGGCTGGGGGCGACGTGGCTGGCGACGGGGGTGTCGCTCGCGGCGCTGTTCGGGGCGGGGGCGGGGGCGGCGTTTGTCATGCGACGGCAGCCGGGGGCGACGGAGGCGACGGCCGCGCCGTAGAGGGCCCGGGCGCCGGAGCTGTCGCTTGAAGGCCGGGCGCCGCAGGCGACCGCCTTCAGGGGCGCGGGGCTGTGACATGTGCGGCTCCGCCGCGTGGGCGCGACCAGCCCCCACCGGCCCGCGCTTTGATCACGGACTCACCGCGCAGCGCCCCTCACCTCAAGCCCCGCCAGCAGCTCAGCAGTCGCATCGGCAATCAGAGAGACCGCGCGGTCAAAGACCTCGCGATTGTGCGCGGCGGGCGCCCGGAACCCGGAGACCTTGCGCACGTACTGCAACGCGGCGGCGCGGATCTCCTCCTCCGTGGCCTCGTCGGGCAGGGCGGGCGGTCGAAGAGTCTTGATACTGCGGCACATACGTCCAGTCTCGCGCCCCGAGAGCGATACCGCGCACAGGGCCGACCGACGAGAGGACCGACAACATGGCGAACAACGAACTCACCGTGGCCGTACTGGGCCCCGGCGGCGTGGGCGGCCTGCTCGCGGCGCTGCTGTCCCGGGCCGGCCACCGGGTGATCTGCCTGGCCGGAGCAGAAACGGCCGCCACCCTCCGCGCCAACGGAATCCGCGTCCGCAGCGCCCCCTTCGGGAACTTCACGGCACCGGTCGAGGCCGACACGGAACTGCGCGAACCGGTCGACGCCTGCCTGATCACGGTCAAAGCGACGGCACTCACCCCGGCGCTGGCCCGCGTCCCGGCACAGGCGCTCGGCGACGGCCTCCTCGTCCCGTTCCTGAACGGCGTCGAACACCCGGCCCACCTCCGCGCCCACTACCCGCCCGCCCAGGTCGCCCCCGCGATCATCCGCGTCGAGTCAACTCGCGTCGCCCCGGGGGTGATTGAGCACGGCAGCCCGTTCGCGGAGATCGACGTCAGCGGCGACCCGGTCCCCCGCGAACGCCTGGAGGCACTGGCAGCCGCACTGCGCACGGCCGGCCCCACCACCCGAGTCCTGCCCGACGAGACGGCGGCACTCTGGGCGAAGATGACCTTCCTGGCCCCCCTCGCCCTCCTCACCACGCGCTACGACCTCCCTCTCGGCGACATCCGCACGCGCCACCGCGAGGAGTTGACGGCCCTGCTGGAGGAGACGGCGGCCGTGAGCCGCTCCTACGGCGGCCCGTCCGACCCGGCGGGGGCACTGGCCCGCTACGACACGTTCCCTCCGGGGACCAAGTCCTCGATGCAGCGCGACGCCGAGGCCCACCGCCCGCTCGAACTGGACGCGATCGGCGGGTCGTTGCTGCGGGCGGCGGAGCGGAAGGGAATCGCGGTGCCGGTCGCGGCAGCGCTGGTAAGGGAGTTGGAGAGGCCGCAGACCAACTGACCGGCGGTTCACGCCTCTTCGAGGTCGAACCGCCAGTCGTTCGAGGTGAGCCAGTGCCCCTTGGGGTACTCGAACTCCGCCTCGCCGAGCAGGGTGAACCCGGCTTTCCGGCAGACCGAGTTGGACGCGTGATGGCCGACGCTCGGGAAGGCGTGCAGGTACCGGTTCCGCCCCGCCGCCCGTGCCTCTTCGACGACGGCGCGGGCGGCGAGAGAGGCCAGCCCGCGTCCCTGGAACCCGGGCAGCACCCCCCACCCGGTCTCCCACACCGGCTCGCCCCGCCACTCCCGCTCCCAGAACCCGATCGAGCCGACGGTCTCCCCGCTCACCACCGACTCGACCCGGTACATGCGCCCCAACTCCAGCCCGACGTACCGCCGCTGCCGGGCCTCGATCTGCGCCTCGGTCTCGGGACCCCCCAAGTGCTCTGTCATCTCAGGGCTGTTGAGCCGCCCCAACAACCAGAAGTCACTGTCCGCCCACGGCCGGAGCCGCACCCGTTCCACGTCCATGGCGACCACAGTAGGCGGGCCCACCGACACCGCCGGGCTCCTCGGCCGCCAGGGCCGCCCACACCCGTTCGTATGAAGTCCCTGAAGGAACTCGCGACCCAAATTCGAACAGGCGTAGCATTAGCGCGTGGCAACGACCTATGACTTCCCTAGCGACCTCCTCGCCGGTCAGGAGGAGCTGCATCAGGTGCGGGCAGAGCTGGCGACCCTGCTGAAGCGGCTGCCCTGGTCGGTCGAGCCCCTGGACGGGTTCAGCGACACGGGCGGCTGGCGCAAGGTGGAGCGCCCCGCCTCCCCGGGCTGGACGCCCGACGAACAGGCCGAGGTGGAGAAGCTCCGGCAGCGCGAGCACGAGCTCGCGGTCTTCGTCAGCGGCCACCGCTTCTGGACGGAGGTCACCGCCTCGGAGCGCGTGGAGTCACGGATGAAGCTGAAGCACGCCCACGAGGCGCCACTGGTGGACGAAAAGGCGGACAATGGGTGAGCTAAGCCTCATATCGCCGAAGCAACCGAGAGGCGGCGATCGATCATGGCCGACCACCCGCACGCACTCCTCGTCCGCAAGGGCTACGACGCCTTCGTCCGCGGCGACATGGACACCCTGCGCTCACTGATGTCCTCGGACGTCACGCACCACGTCCCCGGCACCCACCCGCTGTCCGGCGACTTCAAGGGCCTGGACGCGACCATCGACATGTACGGCCAGCTCTTCGCCCAGACGAACGGCACCCTGCACGTCGAACTGCGCAACGTCCTGGTCGACGGCCGGGGCCACGCGGTCGCGCTCCACCGCTTCACGGCCGAGCGCGACGGCAAGCGCATCGACGAGACCGGCGGCATCGTCTTCCGCATTCTCGGCGACAAGATCACGGATCTGGACGAGTGCGTCGAGGACATCGACAGGTCGAACGAGTTCTGGTCCTGACGACCTGACCCCGCCGTCCCCGAACTACGGCTTGCGCAGCACCCGTTGGGCCAGCGCCAAGGCAGCGACAGCCCCGGCGACTCCCACCGCCCCCACGACCGGCACCCCGGCGAAACGGACCCCGGTGCCGGTCCCCGCCCCGTCCCCGACCGCCCGGAAGCCGCGCGTCGCCCGCCACGACAGCACCGACCACCGCGACTGCGCGGACAGTACGGACCCCGTGCTGAGCCACGACCCCGCCGAGACCAACGACAGCGCCGAGCCGATCGAACCGGCCGACAGCGAACTGCCGATCGACCCGACGGACAGGGCCGAGCCGACGGACCCGATGGACAGCACCGACCCCACCGAACCGATCGACAACACCGAGTCCTTCGACCACAGGGACAACACGGAACCCGAGGACGTGGCGCCAGGTTGAGTCATGCCCCCATCCTGCCCACCGCCCCCGGAATCCGCGAGCGCCTTCACCAAAGACAGAGGCCCGGGTCACCGGCTTCACACCGGCTGACCTGGGCCTCTGACCTGCTACTTATCCTGGTGGGCGCGGACGGTTTCGAACCGCCGACATTCGCCTTGTAAGGGCGACGCTCTACCCCTGAGCTACGCGCCCAGGACGATTCGACAGCCTACATTGCCAGGGGGCCTGTCCTGCAAACCCGTATACCCGTCCCTATATCCATGGCGACAGGGACGGGGGTTTTCCCCACCCCAGGTCCGGGAGTGCGCCGGATGCCCCTCGCGAGCGTCGCTCCCTACGGTCGAGGGGAGCCGTAGGAGTCATCGGGACTCCGCGACCGTCCCAGGGGGAAATCATCGTGACCCGCACCCGCAGCACCCGCCGTGTCCTCGCCGCGACCGGCGGTCTCGCCCTGCTCCTCGCCGGCGCCACCGCGTGCGCCGGTGCCTCCGCCAGTGACGACAAGCACCCCGATCAGCGGACCTTCGCGCTGTCCGGCGGGACCCTCACCATCGACTCGGACGACTCGGCGCTCGAAGTCGTCGCGGCGGACTCCAACCCGGCGGGGAAGATCGAGGTCACCCGGTGGTGGCAGGGCAGCGTGGCACTCGGGTCGGATCCCAAGGTGACCTGGGCGATGAAGGGCGACCGGCTGGTGCTGCGGTTGAAGTGTTCCGGGGTGGTCGCCGACTGTTCGGCCAAGCACCGGATCGAGGTGCCGCGCGGGGTCTCCGTGAAGGTGGAGGACGGGGACGGGAGTGTGCGGGCGCGGGGGTTCAAGGACGCGCTGAGTGTGCGCACCGGCGACGGTTCCGTGCATGTGACCGACTCGACCGGGCCGCTGACACTGCACACCGGGGACGGGTCCGTGCACGCCGTGGTGTCGTCCCGGGAGGTGCGTACGACGACCAGTGACGGGTCGGTGCACCTGGAACTCGGGGTCGTACCGGACCTGGTGGAGTCCCGCAGCGGGGACGGGTCGGTGACGGTCACGCTGCCGAAGGGGGCCGCCAAGTACCGGGTGACGACCAGGACAGGGGACGGCGGGGTGGATGTGTCGGTGCCCCGGGACTCGTCGAGTTCCCATGTGGTGAGCGCCCGTACGAGCGACGGGAAAGTCACGGTGCGGAACGCGAACTGACCGGCCCGTGTGTTCGTCCTCTACCGGTGGGAGAATGACAACGGTCAGGACGCACAACACGGGAGAGGGATGTGACGGCGACACCTGCGCAGCCGTATTCGCCGCTCACACGGTCCCGGCGCGGTTCCACCGCCGCCCGTGCCGCCTTCGACACCCTCATGCTGATGAGTCTGCCGCTGCTCGCCGCGCCGGTGCTGGCCGCCGCGTTCGCGGGCGGTGGCACCCGGCGCTGGTTCGGCGGGCGGGCGGAGAGCCAGCGGGCCGAGGCGCAGGCGGCGAAGGACGCCGCGGCCGCCGCGTTCTACGAGCTGGACACCGCCCAGCGGGATCTGCGGATCTCGATAGACACCATCACGGCGGTCGACGACTCGCCGGCCGCGCGCCGCGCGGTGACCGACTTCGAGGCACTGGGCCGGCGGATCGACGAGGCGAGCGGCCGGTACATCAACGCCGTCGACGCGCACGACCTCGACCGCGACGACCTGGAGGCCGCCGCCGCGAACCGCGCCCGCGCCGAGCTGACCGCCGCCAAGGACCAACTCGGCCAGGTCAAGCAGGAGTTGGACCGGTTCGAGAGCGGGCTCGGGCCGCTGCTCGGCAAGGCGGAGACACAGCTCGCGCGGCTGGCGCCGGCCGTGGAGCGGGCCCGGCAGGCGCTGCTGGCCGCGAGCAACGCGCTGGACGCCGTACGGGCGTCGGGGCTGCGGGCCGACGATCTCGCCGGGCGGCTCGCCAAGCTCGGGCCGGAGCTGACGAAGCTGAACCAGGGTGCCGGGCAGCACGGGGTGCCGCAGACGCTGGAGCGGGCCACGCAGGTCGCGCGGGAGGCGGAGGCCATCACGGCCGAGGCCGCTCAACTGCCCGAGCGGGCCGCCGAGATCGACCACCGGCTGGTGTCGCTGCGGACCCGCGCACAGGCGCTGACCACCCGCGCCGGGCAGGTCGAGCCGGTGCTGAGCGAGCTGCGGCGGCGCTTCTCGGCCGCCTGCTGGCAGGACCTCCAGCATGTCCCGGACCAGGCCGTCGAGAACGTACGGCAGGCCGAGGCGAAACTGAAGGAGGCGCAGGCCGCGCGGGACGCGCAGCGCTGGCCGGACGCCACCTCACTGCTGTCGACGGTACGGGCGCTGCTGAACACCACCGACGAGGCCGTGTCGGCGGCCGGTGACCGGCTGCGGCGGCTGAACGCCGTACAGAAGGACCCCCAGCAGGAGATCGACCGCACCCGCTTCGCGATCCGCGACGCCCAGCGCCTGGCCATGTCGGGCCGGTCCACGCCCGACCCGCGGCACGCCCGTCCGCTCGACGACGCCGTGGCCCGCCTCGACCGCGCGATCGCCACGCTGGAGGGCCGCCACCCCGACTACTGGCACTTCCTGACCGAGACCGAGGCCGTACGGCAGACGGTCGCGCGGGTGGTCGGCCAGATCCGCGGGGAGCGCGGGACCTCCGCCGGGCACTGAGGTCGTCCGAACGCGGCTGCGAGTACGTCCCGCAGCGGTGCGGTCGGCCTCCCGGTCTGCTCTCCCACCTCGGTGAACTCCCCTTTCCTGCTTGCCCGGAAGTGACCCACGAGCAGGTCCGGCAGGTGGTCGTCATGATCGGAGTGGTGGTCGCGGTGACCCGGGCCTCGGTGCCGGCGGCCCCGCTCCCGGTCCGGGGCAATGCGGTGGTCGGCTACACCTTTCCTGCCAACTCGGCTTCTTTGGGGGCCACTCGGGGTCGGTCCGGCAGTCGTCCGGGGCGCGCGGATCGGTCGGCCGCTGTCACGGTACGGTGTGCGGCAGTCGATCGCCCGTTCTGTGATCGCTGACCCACGAGGGGGTTTCATGAATCACCGCCGCCTGCGCCACCGTCGCAGACTGATCGCCATATCGGTCGGTTCGGCAGGTGCGCTGGCCGCTGTACTGGGTGTGGGGCTGACCTCGGCGATGGCCACCGGGTCGTCGTCGGCCACGCCCGCGCCCTCCGCGTCCTCGTCCGCCACGACCACGCCCTGGGCGCCCGAGAACGACGAGAAGCCGCTGGGCCAGAAGAAGGCCGCCGTACACCCGCAGACCCTCTCGGCCGACCGCAAGGCCGCGTCCGCTCTGCAGCTCAAGATTCCCGCGCCGAGCGGGAAGTACAGCGTGGGCATGGTCGGCCTGCACCTCGTCGACAAGACCCGTACGGACCCGTACGTGTCGGGCAGCACGTCCCGCGAGCTCATGGTCTCGCTCTGGTATCCGGCCACCTCCACGTCCGGGCACTACAAGGCGCCGTACATGCCGTCGATCTCCGGTGCCCACTTCCTCGCCACGCGCGGGCTGTCTCCGCAGCTGGTGACCCTGCCGACCACGGCGGGTCATGTTCTCGCCCCGGTGAACACCGCGCTCGGCAAGCTGCCGGTCCTGCTGTACTCGACCGGACTGCACTCGGACCGTGCGATGGGCACCGCCCTCGTCCAGGATCTCGCCAGCCGCGGCTACCTCGTCGTCACCGTCGACCACACCCACGACGCCAACGAGGTGCAGTTCCCCGGCAGCCGGCTCGAGGTCAACAGGATGCCGGCGGGCACGCACTCCTCCGACACGCTCAAGGTGCGCGCGGCCGACATCAAGTTCGTCATCAACCAGCTCAAGACGCTCAGCACGGGCGGCAACCCGGACGCCGGCCACGCCACGCTCCCCACCGGGCTGACGAAGTCGGTCGACATGACGAAGATCGGGATGTTCGGCTGGTCGCTGGGCGGCGGAGCGGTCGCCACCTCCATGCAGCTCGACAGCCGTATCGCCGCCGGTGCCAACCTGGACGGCCAGTTCTTCGGGTCGGCTCAGAACAAAGACCTGAAGCGCCCCTTCATGCTCTTCAGCTCCGGCAGCCACAACCGCAACAACGACTCGTCGTGGCGCAATATGTGGTCGCACCTGAAGGGATACAAGGTCGACATCAAGCTCAAGGGCGCGGCGCACCTGTCCTTCAGCGACAACGAGTGGATGGTGGCCCAGGAGGCGCGCCTGCTCGGACTCTCCCAGGCGCAGCTCCAGCAGCAGTACGGCACGATCGACCCGACCCGCGCGATCGCGGTCCAGCGTGTCTATCTCGCGGCCTTCTTCGACCAGGAGCTGCTCAAGAAGCACAGCACCCTGCTCGACGGGACCAGCAGCAAGTACCCGGAGATCTCTTTCGTCCCCTGACCCGGCAGTCGGCCGGTCGGCCGACCGGACATCCGAGGGGCGGGTCCTGCTCGTGGGCCCGCCCCTCGGCTCGCCGTGGATTCGTATACGCCGACCACTCCTGAGTGGTCTGGTTCACACGTACGAAACAGGCGTGCAAGTGTGATGGTTATGTAATCGCGTGACGCTAGAGTGTTTGTTCTGTAGAACATTCGGGCGCTCGGCGCCAATTGACAAAGGATCATCTCCCCTGCCCTCCGCCCCCCGGGCGCCGCGCCGGCACCGCACCCGCCGCCGCGCCGATATGCCGATCCTCGGTGGGGTGCGCCCGCCGATCGCCTCACTCGTCGTACTCCTGCTGGTGGTCGCCGCCCTGACCATGATCGGCCTCGACGGCATCCATTCCGCAGGTGTGCCGCAGGCGGTGTCGGACGGGGAGCAGCGGATCGCCGCCGACACCGCGCTGTCCATGCGCACCGCGATCGACGCCGAGGCGAGCACCGTACGCCGTGCGGCCAAGGCGTACCCGGCGACGAGCACATCGACCCCCGCGACCACGCTCAAAGCACTGACTTCCGCCAGGAAGGGGATCCTCGGCAGCGCGCTGCTCGACCCGAAGACCGGCAAACTGCTGGCGGTCGGCGGCAAGACGGTGCAGCTGGCCGGGGTGAACGTCGCCAAGGCGGCATCCGGGCACGGGGCGGTCCGGCCCCGGCTGGTGACGTCGGACGGCACGCGGCAGCTGCTGTATTTCGCCAGGGTCACGCTGCCCGCGCAGCAGGAGGACGCCAACCAGGACCAGAACCAGGTCACCGGGCCCGACCGGCAGTGGCTGCTGGTGGTCTCCGAGGCGCTCCCCTCCCCCACGGCGTACGGCGACGGACGCACCGCCGAGGTGCTGGACGCGAGCGGCACCGCGCTCGCCACCGCGTCCCGCGGCACGACCTCGCCCGCCGCCGGCGGTCTGCCCTCGGCGGCGGCCCGCGCCGCGAAGAGGTCGGGGCACGACACCGACGCCTCGGGAAACCTGCGGGGCTCCGCCACGGGCAACCGGCACACGGTGGCCGGCTGGGCCCAGGTCGCTTCGACGACCGGTCCGGGCGACACCGACGACCTCGGTCTGGTGGTGCTCACCTTCCGCACGGTGCCCACCACGACCACCGGCGTCGACTACTCGGGCTTCGCGTTCCGGGCCGCGGGGGCACTGGTCGTGCTCGCGCTGCTGTTCTGGCTGGCACTGCACTTCCTCCTGCAGCGGCCGCTGCTGTGGCTCTATCTGTCCGCCGGCCGCCTGGCCCGGGGCGCGACCGAGGGCGGGCCGGCCGCGTGGGAGGAGCTGTCCCGGCCGGTGCCGGTGAACGGCTTCGGGGAACTGTCCCGGACCGGGCGGGCACTGGAGTCGCTGCGCCGGCAGCTGATCGGCGAGAGCGGCCCGCAGGAGTTCCCGGTCCGGCGCCGACCGGGCTACCGGGCGTTTGCCGGGGTCGGCGCATTGGTGATGGTCTGCTGGGCGGTGCCGATGATCTTCGTGCTGAACCGGGCGGACACCGCGACCGCGGTCCCGGCTCCGGTCCTCGCCGTCCAGCAGACCCGCACCGAGATCGCGTCGAACCGGGTCCGGCAGTCCCTCGACCAGCTGTACACCGACCTGAATGACACGGCCGCGAGTCTGCCGGGCGGCAAGCGGGCCGCTCAGAAGAAGGTGCTGCAGCGCGCCCTCGCCGACCACAAGCAGTTCCGCTCGCTGTATCTCCTGGACAGCTCGGGCGGCATCACGCTGCGCGTGGGCGGATCACCGCTGCGCACCATCGTCCACGTGCCCGACGGCGGCGGGATCACCACCGTCAACACCTCGGGCCGGATCCCGGCGATCGCCGCCTACACCCAGGTCCAGGCCGTCAAGGGCAAGACCCCGGCGGCCGGCGTGGTCCTGTTCGGCGAGATCGACGTGAAGGCACTCAACTCCATACTGTCCCGACCGAAGCTGGGCAGCGTCTGGGTCACGGACGCCAACGACAAGGTGCTGGCGGCGAACGTGGGCTACCGCGCCTTCCAGTCGCTGCCCGACTCCGGTCTGAGCCGGCTCGCCCGCGCCACCCAGGGCGCCCCGGGAACCGCGGGCACCGCGACCTCGCGGGTGCTCCGTACGTCCTCCGGCCCATCGGTCGACGCTGCCGCGCCGCTGGCACAGAGCGGCCCGACGACCCGCCTCGGCTGGCACGTGGTGACCGCGGAACCCGCGGCCGCGCTCCAGATTCCCGCGGTGCAGGCCGAACAGCGCACCATGCTCGCGGGGATCCTGGGCCTCACCCTGGGCCTGGCCTGCCTGGGCTGGCTGTATGTCGTGGTGATCCGGCCGCTGCGCTCGGTCGCGGTGCTCGTCGAGCGGCTCGCCGCCGGAGACCGCCGCACCGTGCTGCACCCGGTCAACCACGACGAGGTCGGCTCCGTCACCCGCAGCCTGGAGCTGGTGCGTCAGGCCCTGGCGGAACACGACCGGGCGGCCAGATCCGGCCACTTCGCCGAGCCCTCCCCGTCCCTGCGTCAGACCACCCTCCAGCGGTAGAAGGAAGGAATCGGCATGCTCTTCCTCTACGTCATCGTCGTGCTGTGCTGCGCCGGGCTGTGGATCGCCGGAATCGTGGAACAGCGGCGGCACTTCGCCTCGCTGGCACAGATACCGACGCGGGTGCTGGTCAACGGCATCCGCGGCAAGAGTTCGATCACCCGGCTGTGCGCGGGCGCCTTGCGCGGCGGCGGCCTGGTCACGGTGGCCAAGACCACCGGCACCGCGGCCCGGTTCATCCATCCGGATGCCACCGAGGAGCCGGTGTACCGCAAGTTCGGGCTGGCCAACGTCGTCGAGCAGATCGGCATCGTGCGGCGGGCCGCGACCTACCGGCCGGACGCGCTGGTGATCGAGTGCATGGCGGTGATGCCCGCGTTGCAGGAGATCAACCAGGAGAAGCTGATCCGTTCCACGATCGGCGTGCTCTGCAATGTCCGCGAGGACCATCTGGAGGAGATGGGACCGACCCTGGACGACGTCGCCCGCTCGCTCTCCCGCTCGATGCCGGTGGGCGGAGTGTGCGTGACGGCGGAGAAGGACCGGCTGCACATCCTCCAGGAGGAGGCCGACAAGCGGAACTGCCGTCTGATCGCGGTCGATCCGGAGTCGGTGAGCGACGCCGAGCTGCGCGGCTTCAGCTGGTTCACCTTCAAGGAGAACGTGGCGATCGCGCTCGCCGTGGCCGAACTGCTCGGCGTGGAGCGGCAGACCGCGATGCAGGGCATGTGGGACGCGCCGCCCGACCCGGGCGTGCTGTCGGTGGAACGCTATGTCACCCCCGAGGGCAAGCAGCTGCGGTTCGCCAACGTCTTCGCGGCCAACGACCCCGAGTCGACGCTGATGAACGTCCAGCAGCTGGAGGACCTTGGCGCGATCCGACGGCCGCTGAACGTCGTCATCAACTGCCGCCCGGACCGGGTGGAACGCAACGGCCAGATGGGCGCGATCGTGCCCGGCCTCGCCGCCGAGACGGTGTTCCTGATCGGCCACCCGACCAAGAGCGCCCGCGACGCGATCCCGGCCGGCTTCACCGGGCGCGTGGTGGATCTCGGCGGCGACCGCCGGGACCCCGAGGAGGTGACGGAGTCGATCCTCGCGGAACTCGGCCCGACCTCCTCGCTGGTGGCGATCGGCAACATCCACGGCCAGGGCGAGCTGTTCCTGGAATGCCTCGCCGGGCTGCCGCTGGACGACTCCGAGGAGCCGCTCGACGCGGTCCCCCAGGGCGACGGCCTGGACCAGGAGACCATGCAGATCGCGCTGTTCCGGCCGCAGATGGCGATGGGCCGGCCGCCCGAGCCGGAGCCGTACAGCTGGGTGGCGCCGCTGGAGACGACCCAGAGCATCCACATCCCGGACCAGCGCGAACTCGCCCGCCGGTTCGCCGCCCGCCACGGCCGGCCCGACGGCCAGAACGTCGAAGGCGACCCGCAGAACTCCTACGATCCGTCCCAGCTCACGAGGAACCCGTGATCCCCGCCGACCTCACCGCACAGACCTCCGCACTCGGGATCGCCCTCGGGCTGGTCTTCTCGCTCGTCTGCTATCTGACCACCAACCTCTCCCCAGGGGGGATGATCACCCCGGGCTGGATCGCCCTCATGCTCCTCACCGACGTGCAGATGGCCGGGCTGATGGTCGGCGTGGCGGTGCTCACGTTCTTCACGACGAAACTGCTGCAGCGCACGGTGATTCTCTACGGCAAGCGGCTGTTCGCCGCCGTGGTGCTGAGCGCGGTGCTGATCCAGACCACCGTGATGCTCGCCCTCAGTCACGAGTTCCCGCTGCTGTACACATCTCAGACCCTTGGCTTCATCGTCCCGGGTCTGGTCTCCTACCAGATGGTCCGTCAACCGATGGCGGCCACACTCATCTCGACCACGGCGGTGACGCTGATCACGTACGTGGTGCTGGTCTCCGGTCTCCTGATCGGCGCCCTGCCCACCGGCTGACCCGCCCATCGCCCTCTCACCCCGTACCTCCAGGAGGATCGGCCATGCACTCCCACTCCGCCGGCAGAGGCAGCCGCCCGACTCGCCGCGCCCTGCTCGGGACGATCGCGGGCGTGGCGGCCGTCGGGGCGACGGGCGGGTACGCCTGGAACCGGCTCGGGCACGACAGCGGCGACGACGGCACGGCCGCCGACGGCACGAACAGCGGCTCGAACACCGGGAAGCAGACCTTCGAGCGGCTGTCCGCCCCCGACCGCACCGTGGTGCGCGGCTCCGACGGCGGCACGCTCGCCACGTTCACCGACGGAGCCCGTACGGCCGTGCTCACCGGGCGCACCCGCACCTTCAGCGAGCCGCGGACCACCGAGGCCAAGGTGACCACGGATGCCTGGGTGCGGTTGCTGCCCCACACTTGGCAGCGGGGCATGGAGAAGTCCGCCTGGTTCGCCGGCTGGTTCGGCAAGACGCTCGGCGACACCAGCCCGGACGTCTTCGCGGTCGCGTTCCAGTACAGCAGCGCCGGGGCGCCCGACAAGCACAACGCCGACGACGTGCGCTACGCGGGCACCGCGCACTTCGGCCCGCGCAATTCCAAGGTCGCCAACCCGCTGGACTTCGCCTACTACGACGAAAAGTCCGACTTCTACGACTATCTGGGCGTTCCCTGGGACTTCGACGGCACGCACGTGCAGCCGGAGCAGGCCCGCTACGGCTGCGTCGACTGCTCCGGCTTCCAGCGTCTGGTGTGGGGCTACCGCATGGGCATCCCCATGCACAACACCAACACCAAGGGCACCGGTCTGCCGCGCCGCGCCTACGCCATCGCCGCCTACGGTCCCGGCCAAGTGGTGATCCCCCACACCGGCACGAAGCAGGCCACCGACCTGAGCATCCTGCAACCCGGCGACCTGGTCTTCTTCGCCATCATCAAGGACCGGCCGGACTTCATCGACCACGTGGGCATCTACATGGGCCTCGACGACAACGGCCGCCACCGCTTCTACTCCAGCCGCTCCGCCGCCAACGGCCCGACCATGGGCGACCTGTCGGGCCACGCGCTGCTGGACGGCACCGACTTCTACGCCCGCGGCTTCCGGTCGGCCCGCCGCCTGTGATCCCGCCGCCAGTGCACCACAGCTCCACCTGACCTGCCGATCCGAGGACCACTGCCATGACCGCCATCTCCGCCGCCCGGCCCACCGGAGCGCACCGAGGCCGCCGGGCGGCGAACCGCCGATCCGGCCTGCCGGAAGACGCCCCGCGCTGGGAGCGCCCGGCGCTCGCCGCGGTGCTGGCAGTCGCCACGGTGCTGTACTCCTGGGGCATGGGGAACGCCGCGCTCCACCCCTTCTACGGTGCGGCGATACGGTCGATGACCGGCGGCTGGCGTGCCTTCTTCTTCGGCGGCCTCGACACCAGCGGTTCGATCAGCATCGACAAGCTCCCCGGCGCCTTCTGGCCCGACGCCGTCTCCGTCTGGATCTTCGGCCCGCACACCTGGGCGGCCGCGCTTCCGCAGGTCGTCGAGGGCGTGCTGACGGTATGGCTGTTGCACCGGATCGTACGGGCCTGGGCCGGGCCGTTCGCCGCGCTGATCGCCGCGCTGACGCTCACGCTCACCCCGGTCGCCGTGGTCCTCAACCGGGCCACCATCCCGGACACCGCGCTCACCCTGCTCCTGGTGGCGGCCGCCGGAGCGCTGCAGAAGGCGGTGCGCACCGAGCGGCTGCTGCCACTGATCACCTGCGGGATCTGGATCGGGCTCGCCTTCCAGGCCAAGATGCTGCAGGCGTGGCTGGTGCTGCCGGTCTTCGCCGCCGTGTACCAAGTCGTCGCGCCCGGCACGCCGTTGAAGCGGGCTCTGCGCTTTCTGCTGGGCGGTACGGTCGCGCTGGCGGTCTCGTGCTTCTGGGTGCTGATCGCCTGGGCGACACCGGTCGCCGACCGCCCGTACCTGGACGGGACGACCGACAACAATCCGTTCGCCCTGGTCTTCGGCTACAACGGCCTGAGCCGTTTCAGCAGCGATTCCACCGCGTTCGGCGCCGTCGCCGGCACCGCCAACAGCCGCACCACCGGCAACACCGGCTGGAACATGCTGATCAACGACACGGTCGGCCCGCAGGTGGCCTGGTTCCTGCCGCTCGCCGTGCTCGCCGCGGTCCTGGGCGTCGTCTGGCGCACCGGGCGACCTCGAACGGACATGCAGCGCGCGGGATTTCTGCTGTGGGGCGGCTGGCTGGCCGTGCACGCCCTGGTGTTCAGCGCCTCGAACGGCAACCACGCCTACTACATGGCCGTCATCGCCCCGGCACTCGCCGCACTGACCGGCGGCGGGCTCGCGCTCTTCCGATCGGAGTACGAGTCGGCGTACAGGCCGGAAACCGAGCGGGAAGCCGAGCCGGAAACCGAGCCGGAGTACATACCGGAAGCCGAGCCGGAACACGAGTCGGAGCGCTGGTCGCCGTACATGTCGGCACACGAGGCGGAGCCCTGGTCGGCGCATGTGCCGGCGCACGAACCGAAGGACGGGGCGAAGGACGGGGCGAAGGACACGTCGGGCGGTCGGCGGCACATGGCGCTGCCGGCGGCGATCGTACTCACGGTGGTGTGGGCGCTGGTGCTCGACTGGCCGACCCGCTTCGTCTCCTGGCTCCTGCCCATCGCCGTGATGCTCGCGCTGTGCGGGGTGGTGGGTCTTTGGAGCCGCGGGCCGCGCACCTCCCCGAAGAAGGTCCAGGGTGCCCTCGCCGCCGGGATCGCGGCCACCCTGGTCGTACCGGCCGGCTGGGCCGTCTCCAGCCTCGACCCGCTCTACGCGGGCGCCTCCACCGCGCCGATAGCCGGTCCGGTCGGCAACGCGTACTACAACAGCCTCCGTGAACACCACACTCCGCGGCGGATAGGGCTCGACCGGCCCAGCGCCCGCGACACCGCCCTGCTCGACTACCTGACCACGCACCGCCACGGCGAGAAATACCTGCTCGCCACACAGACCGCCTACGGCGCCGAGCCTCTGCTGCGTGCGAAGTCCGAACCCATCCTCGTCATGGGCGGCTTCACCGGCAACACCCCCTTCCCCACCACCCAGCAGCTCAGCAGCCTCGTCACCACCCGCCAGCTGCGCTACGCACTGCTCACCACCCAGCGCCCCACCACCGCCACCACCACCTGGGTCAAGTCCCACTGCACCCGCATCCCGCCCAGCGCCTACGGCCGCCACACCGGCGGCAGCTTCACGCTCTACGACTGCAACCGTGTCCTTCACTCCCGTTAGCCTGTCCTCATGCCTCGCTATGAGTACCGCTGCCGTACCTGTGGATCGACGTTCGAAGTCAGCCGGCCGATGGCGGAGTCTTCCGCGCCGGCGGACTGCCCTGCGGGGCATGACGACACGGTGAAGTTGCTGTCGGCTGTGGCGGTGGGCGGGACGTCGTCCGCCCCCTCGCCTGCGGCGGGCGGAGGGGGCGGTTGCTGTGGCGGGGGCTGCTGCGGCTAGGCAGGTCCTGTGCGTTGCCGGGTGCGTGGGGGCTGGTCGCGCCCGCGCGGCGGAGCCGCAAATCGATACAGCCCCGCGCCCCTAGGCGGTTGCCCTCAGGAACTCTCGGAGGATCCGTTCGCCTGCCAGGACGCCTCGCTCCGGGAGGGCTGTGATGTTGGGGGCCGTCCACGCCTCGTCCGCCAGTTCTCCGTGGCCCGGGCGCCAGCCCTTGTCGGCCGCCAGCAGGAGGTCGGCGTCCAGTAGGGAGTCTCCGGCGGCCAGGGTCAGGTCGGCGCCGGTGCGGCGAGCCACCTCGCGCATGGCCGCGCTCTTCGTCAGCGGCTTCGGTACGGCGTAGATCTTGCGGCCCTGGAGGGAGACCGTCCAGCCGCGGTTCTCGGCCCAGACCGCCAGTTCCTTGACCCACTCCTCGGGGAGGAGTTCGCGCTCCACGACGAGATAGGCGAAGAGGTCCTCGGCGACGCGGTGCTTGCGGACCCAGGACGGGTCGGCGGAGTCGGCCAGGTACTGGCGGACCTCCTCCAGCGGCGCGCACTCGGCGGCCAGCCTGGCCTGCACCCCGGCGTGCCAGTCCTCGTCGGTCGCGCCGTCGACCAGGATATGGCCGCCGTTGGCGCAGATCGCGTACTTCGGCTCCGGGCCGGGCAGGCTGATGCGCTGGTACTGCTTGCGGGTACGGGTGGTGGTCGGCACGAAGACGGCCGTGTCGGCGCCGAGTCCGCCGAGTTCGGTGAGGAGTCCGGCCGCCGTTTCCGTCATGAAGGAGAGCGGCTTGCTCTCGTGCACCTCTACGCAGAGCAGCCGGGGCGCCCGCGCGTCCGGCATGGTCAGGGCGAGGGCGGCCGAGGAGTAGATGAGCGTACGGTCGAGGTCGCTCGCGACGAGAACAGGCATCAGACCGCCACCGCCTTGCCGTCGGCACCGGTCGCACCGCGCGTGTACTTGGGGTGGATCAACCCCACGCAGGTGTACGGCAGTTCGGCCACCTCCTCGACGGGTACGCCCCGCTGCTCGGCGAGCAGTCTGACGTGGTCGAGGTCGGCACCCGCACCGGCCCGCGCGAGGATCTTCCAGGGCACCCGGCGCAGCAGCACCCGGGTGGTCTCGCCGACGCCGGGCTTCACGAGGTTCACGTCGTGGATGCCGTACTCCTCGCTGATCCGCTCAACTGCCGCCCAGCCCTCCCAGGTTGGGGTGCGGTCGGCGGCCAGCAGCTCCTTGGCGAGGGTCGCCACGGCGTCCGTCACGTCCGGGAAGCGGGCGGCCACGGCGTCCAGGAACTCCACCGAGACGTCCGCGCCGGCGAGTTCGCGGTAGAACTTCGCACCGTGGAAGTCATGCGGGCCGACCAGGTCCGAGCGCAGCACCGTGCGTGAAATCAGGCCCGACACGGTCGAGTTGAGGCACGCGGAGGGGATGAGGAAGTCCTCGCGGGTGCCGTACGTCTTCACGCAGGAGCCGGGGTCGGCCAGTACCGCGATCTCCGGGTCGAAGCCGGTGATGCCGTCCGACTCCTCGAACTCCCTGATGGCGTCGGCCAGTTCGCGGGTGATGGCGCCCTTGCCGGTCCAGCCGTCGACGAAGACGACGTCGGCGGGGTCGTGATGGGCGGCGAGATAGCGCAGCGCGTTGGCGTCGATGCCCCGGCCGCGCACGATCGACACGGCGTAGTGCGGCAGGTCGAGGCCGTGGCGGTACTGGGCCCAGCGGCGCATCAGGACACCTACGGGGGTGCCGGCGCGGGCGAGGGAGACGAGCACGGGGTGCGGGGAGCGTTCGGCGAGGACGAGTTCGGTGACCGCGCCGACCGCCAGCGCGAGCCGGTCGGCGGCCTCGTCCAGTGCGGTGTGGAACAGCTCCTGGTACTGCTCGCTCGGCTGGTACTCCACCGGCAGCGACTCCGCGTAGTGCGCGCCGCCGCTCTGGATGGCCTCCTCCCGCTCCTCGGTCGGCGCCTCCAGCGTCACGTCCGAGAGATCCTGGAGCAGCCAGCCGACCTCTTCCGGCGCGTACGAGGAGAAGGCGGGGCCGCGGAGGGGCTCGGGCAGCATGGGGGGCCTTTCGGGGACGTACGAGGGGACCACCGCGAGGACGACGTGCGGGGTGTGTGCGGCCAACTCGGCCAGCAGGCCGTGCAGTTCGGGAGTGTCCCCGCGCGAGTCGACGACCGCGACCACCGCGTCGAAGCCGGCACCGGCGATGTTGTAGGCGTAGCGGTCGCCCGGGCCGTCGGCGGGGGTGTCGTGGGCGGGGAAGGTGAGGCGGGTGCGGATCGCGTAGCCGGGGTCGTCCACCGCGAGGACGGGGGAACGGGTGGTGGTGGAGTAGGTGACGTCGGCGTCGGCTATCTGCTCCAGTTCGCGGGCGAGTCTGAGGGGGGCGTACATCAGCTCTTCGAAGCCCAGGATGTGCACGCGGTGCGCATTTGAGGGGAGGGCATCTGCAAGGCGGGCGGCCATCGCCGGGAGGGCGCGTTCCAGGCGTATTCGGTGCTGGGGGGTGAAGCCGTGTCTTCCGCCGTCGGGGAGGTTTCCGGGCCAGCGGAGATCGACTCGGGTGGTTCGGTTGTGGGTCGGGTGCGGGTCGGTGGGGGCTGGTCGCGCAGTTCCCCGCGCCCCTGGGGGGTTGGCGTCCAGGTGAGTCTTCAGGGGCGCGGGGAACTGCGCGGCCGGCCCAGACAGCGCCGCAGACGACGAACCACCTGTCCCGGCACCCCCTGCCTCATACCGCGCCACCAGCTCCTGGCCCTTCTCCAGCACTCCGTCAGGCAGACTCACCGTTCCCGATGCCGCCGCCACCAGGTCCACCCTCGCGCCTATCTCCGCCGCGAAGTCGCCGAGGCGGCCCGCGTCCGCCGGGGAGCGCATGTCGACCAGGGCCACCACCACGTACCGGTCCCGCGGGTAGCGCTCGTGCAGGTCACGGATGGTGTTGAGAACCGTGTTGCCGGTGGAGAACTCGTCGTCGACCAGCACCAGCGGGCCGTCACCGGCCAGCAGTTCCGGATCCTCCGGCAGCAGGAGGTGCGACGTCGCGTGGGAGTGGGACTCCTCGAAGCCGCCTGCCGTGGCCACGCCGGGGATCGGGCGGCGGGTGGAGTGGAGGTAGGGGGCGACGGCGATGCCGTCGGCCACCGCGTGGCCCAGGCCCGTCGCGGTTTCCGCGTAGCCGAGGACCACCGCACGGCGGGACTCGTCGGGGCCCAGGAGGTCGCGTACGCGGTGCCCCAGGGTGACGCCGTAGCCGTAGACGATCGACGGGGACTGGGGGACGTGTTTGCCGAGCACGTTAGACACGAGGAGGTGGGCCCGTTTGGGGTTGCGGCGGAGGGCCAGGCCCAGGAGGTCGGTCAGTTCGGGGTCGCCGTGGAGTTCGACGCCGAGTCGCTCCGCGACCCAACTGCCGGACCAGACCCCGTTGTTCACTGCCTTGTTCATGCGTCCCTTGCGATTCAGCCGGGGATTCCGGCGGCGAGCAGCTCCACGAAGCCGACGTCCTCGCGTGCGACGCCGAAGATCTCGGCGCGCAGCATGGTCCGCTCGGCCCAGGCGCGGTGCGGCTTCACCTCGTTCATCTTGTTCGTGTACGCCGAGCGCAGCACACCCCCGCCGCCGCGCTCCGGCCGCAGGATGTCCTGCGCGTCGCAGAACTCCTCGTGGCTGACCACGGACAGCGCGTGCACGGGCAGCACGTGTGTGGGGTGGATGCAGGTCTTGCCCATCAGCCCGTTGGCCTGGTCGAGGGCGATCTCGCGCAGCAGGCCGTCCATGGCGTGCTCGATCAGCGCCTCGCGCAGCTCCTCGGCCTGCCCCTCCAGGAAGGGGCTGCGGCGCAGCTGCGGCTTGAACATGCGCTCCTGGACCCGGAAGTACTCCCACACCGGGCCGGTCACCGTGAAGCCGGTGCCGTCGGCGCGGCCCAGCATGTTCACCACGTCGGCGATCACGGAGGCGACGATCTGGACGTCGTAGGCCGTCATGTCGGAGGCCCGGCGCAGGCCGTAGGAGGAGCAGAAGTCCGTCACGCCCAGGCGCAGGGCGAGGACGCGGTCGCGGTACTTGTCGACCGCGCGGGAGATGCCCTCCAGGGTCTCGACGCGCGACTCGCGGTAGAGCAGCTCGGGCGATTCCAGGACCGGCATGCCGAAGAGGCGTCGGCCGCTCTCCGTCTCGGCGTCGGACAGCGCCTCCAGGAAGGGCATGCCGCGTTCCTCGGTGAACTTCGGCATCACGAAGCCGGAGAGGAGTCGTACGGCCGGGCCCATACGGCGGACCAGGTCGGGGATCTGTTCGGGCACGCGGACCCGGACGAACAGCAGCGGGAGCTCCGCGTCGGGGCGGGCGGCCAGCTCGGTGAACTGCCGGACCAGGTTCTCCTCGGCGGCCGGGACGTCCTCGTCGCCGATCGAGTCCTCCAGGCACAGCACCATCGAGACGACGCCGCGTCCGGCCAGCTTGACGATGTCGTCGGCCAGCTGGGGCCGGGTGGCCGGGCTGTAGAGCGTGGCGCCGAGGCCGGCGGCGAGCAGTCGGGCCGGGGAGTCCGCGTCGAACTCGCACGGCTCCTGGAAGAAGAGACGCTGCCGTACCTCAGGGGCAATGTGCCCGAAATGACGCATAAAGCTCCCCCGTGGTGACGATGTGAACCGTGTGTGTTTTCGATAGGTGGCCGGTAATAGTACGTACAAATCCATGTCAGGAGTTCCCGCCGGGCATGAACTTCAGGTAACTCGGCCGTGTCGGAGTCCGCACCCCACGTTGTCGTGACCAGGACCGAGAGGGCAGGATGACCGCATGACGCACGCGATGCTGAAAGGGTCGAACGTCCCGCTGGAGGCCACCACGGTACGTGCCGTGCTGCGCTGGACGCCCGGGCAGGGGGGCCCGGACGTGGATGTCTCGGCGCTGCTCCTCGGCCCCGCCGGTCGGGTGCGTTCCGACGAGGACTTCGTCTTCTACAACCAGCCCCGGCACCCCTCCGGGAAGGTCTGGCGGCTCGGCAAGAAGCGCGTCGCCGAAGGCCCCACCGACACGATCCAGACAGATCTGGCCGGTGTCGAGCCCGAAGTCAGCCGGATTCTGGTGGTCGCATCGGCGGAGGACGAGACCTTCGACCGCGTACAGGGTCTGCGCATCATGCTGTACGACGCGGCGGTCGCCGAGGGCGATCCGCTGCTGTATTTCGACATCAAGCCGGAGACCGGCGAGGAGACCGCGCTGATCTGCGGGGAGCTGTACCGGCGGGGCGAGGGGTGGAAGTTCCGGGCGCTCGGCGAGGGGTATTCGAACGGGCTGCGCGGGCTGGCCATGGACTTCGGCATCACGGTGGACGAGTCGGAGGCGGGGGGCGCTCCTGAGGCGGTCTCGCAGCCGTTGCCCCCGGCGGTTCCGGCGCAGGTGCCTCCGGCGGTTCCGGAGCAGTCCGGGTACGGGTATCCGCCGGCGCAGGAGCCGGTGACTCAGCCTGCGTACGGGTATCCGCAGACGGCTCCCGCGGGGACGTACGGGTATCCGCAGCCGGTGCCTGTCGCTTCCGCGGTGGATCCGGATTTCCGGTTGCCTCCGCAGGGGCCGCAGTTCATTTGAGGGTGAGTGCGCAGTTTTCTGGGCGCGGGCCGGTGGGGGCTTGTCGCGCAGTTCCCCGCGCCCCTGAAAACCTATCGCTCGACCTTGGTTTTGTAGCCTCGGCCCCACTGCAGTCCCCACCCGTACAAGCGGTCCAGTTCGGCCTGGAAGCCGTAGACGAACTTCACTTCGCGGCGGACGACCAGCTCGCCCTTGACGTTCTCGATCATCACCACCGCGCAGGAGCGGGCCTGGGGGTGGCGTTCGTCGAGGCCTATCTCGATGCGGGGGCCGTTGCTGGGGTAGAGGGTGACGATCGCGTGGGTGCGGTCGAAGGCGGGCGTCTGGTCGTAGATGTAGACGAAGACCAGGAGGCGCTTGATCTGGTCGCGGTGGTCGAGGTTGACGTACATCGTCTCGCCGGACGCGGAGCCGAAGCGGTCGTCGCCGCTGAGCTTGACGTACGGGGGTGAGTTGACGTCGCCGAGGAGGCCGCCGAGGGGCTGGACGACGCCCTTGGTGCCGTCCATGAGTTCGTAGAGGCAGCCGAGGTCGAGGTCGACGTTGACCATGCTCTGGCTGTGGCCCATGACCTCGGGCGGCTTGAGGGCCTTGAAGGGGTGCCGGAGCAGGCTTTCCCGCTGGAGGCCGCCGATGTCGGAGGTCCGCATCCGCCAGGTCAGGTTGACGCGCAGGTTGCCGGTGGCCGCGCCCTGTTTGGTGAGCGAGACCTGGTGGTGCCGTTTGGTCAGTTCGATCGCGTTGCTGGCCGCGCTGCCCGAGTCGAAGTCGATCTCGCGCCGCCAGATTCCGTCGAAGAAGCCCATTCCCGCCCCCACGTCCACATCACTCACGACAAAGCTGTCGGGGCGGCGGACCGAGGGCATGTCCTCTGTCTGCCGCCCCGAACAGAGCGTTCCCTTACTTGGGAGCTTGTCACACCCCGGACGAGACCTCAGTCTTCTCGTCCGAGCCGGCTTTTCCCTCGGCTTCCGCGATGGCGTTGTTGCGGCGGACCGAGGACCAGAAGGACCAGCCGATCAGGACCACGCCGACCAGGCCGGTGATGACCTCGTTGATCTGGTACTGGATGGTGACCATGAGGATCACGGCCAGGGCGCCGATCGCGTAGTGGGCGCCGTGCTCCAGGTAGACGTAGTCGTCGAGCGTGCCCTGGCGGACCAGGTAGACCGTCAGGGAGCGGACGTACATCGCGCCGATACCGAGGCCGAGGGCCATGAGCACGATGTCGTTCGTGATGGCGAAGGCGCCGATCACGCCGTCGAAGGAGAACGACGCGTCGAGGACTTCGAGGTACAGGAACATGAAGAACGCGGCCTGGCCGGCGAGGACCACCGCCGAGCGCTGCTTGCCGGTGCGCGCGGCCTCTTCCTCCGCCTCGTGTTCCCGCTCCTCCTCTTCCTCGAGCTTGTCCTCGAAGTAGCCGGAGAGCCCGCCGACGATCATGTACGTGATCAGGCCGGAGATGCCCGCGATCAGGACCGTCTGCGCCTTGTCGGTGTGCGCGCCGCCGTGCTGGTGCGCGTGGGCCGCGAAGGTGAAGGACGTGATGAGCAGGACGATCAGCGCGATGCAGACCGACAGCATGTCGACCTTGCCGAGCTTGGCGAGCGGGCGCTCGATCCAGCGCAGCCACTGGATGTCCCGGTCCTCGAAGATGAAGTCGAGGAAGATCATCAGCAGGAACATGCCGCCGAAGGCCGCGATCGCCGGGTGGGCGTCGGTGACCAGCTGCTGATAGTGGTCCTTGTTGTTGAGCGCGAGGTCGACCGCGTCGATCGGGCCGATCTTCGCGGTGACGGCGACGATGACGACGGGGAACACCAGCCGCATGCCGAAGACGGCGATCAGGACGCCGACCGTGAGGAAGATCTTCTGCCAGAAGGCGGACATCTTCTTCAGGATCCCGGCGTTGACCACCGCGTTGTCGAAGGACAGCGAGATCTCCAGGACGGCCAGGATCGCCACGATTCCGAAGGCTTCCCACCCCCCGTAGAACGCCGCCGCGACCAGGCCGAGCGCGGTGACCGCGAACGACCAGCCGAAGGTTTTCAGAAGCACTGGCTACCCAATCCCTGTGTGTACGGGTCTCCCCCGCGCCGCACTCGGCTTTACTTAAAATTTGACGTCGAGCACTGAGTCTAGAGGGAGACTCCCCGGACCGGGACAGCCGGTCGGTACCAACGTCCTTTACGAGACGTTGACCCCGAAGTCCAGTGCGATGCCCCGCAGTCCGGACGCGTACCCCTGGCCGACCGCCCTGAACTTCCACTCGCCCTGGTAGCGGTAGAGCTCGCCGAAGATCATGGCCGTCTCGGTGGAGGCGTCCTCGGAGAGGTCGTAGCGGGCGAGTTCCTGGCCGTCGGCCTGGTTGACGACGCGGATGAAGGCGTTGCTGACCTGGCCGAAGGTCTGACCTCGGTTGTCGGCGTCGTGGATGGAGACCGGGAAGACGACCTTGTCGACGTTGGCCGGGACCTTGGAGAGGTCGACCAGGATCGACTCGTCGTCGCCCTCGCCCTCACCGGTGAGGTTGTCGCCGGTGTGCTCCACCGAGCCGTCGGGGCTCTTGAGCTGGTTGTAGAAGATGAACCACTCGTCCCCGAGCACCCGGCCGCCGTTGCACAACAGCGCGCTGGCGTCGAGGTCGAAGTCGGCTCCGGTGGTGGAACGCGCGTCCCAGCCGAGCCCGATCAGTACGTTCGTGAGGTTCGGTGCGGCCTTGGACAGGGAGACGTTGCCCCCCTTGGCGAGTGTGACGCCCATAGTGCTGGTCCTCCCCGAGGCGATGCTGTGTGAGTTGTCCTGCGCTCCCCCAGAGGGGGACGCCCGGGCGCCGCACGCGAACCGTGCGGCGCCGGGCGGTGAAGCCTGGGGACGTCAGACGTTGACGCCGAAGTCCTGGGCGATACCGCGCAGGCCCGAGGCGTAGCCCTGGCCGATGGCGCGGAACTTCCACTCCGCGCCGTTGCGGTACAGCTCGCCGAAGACCATGGCCGTCTCGGTCGAGGCGTCCTCGGAGAGGTCGTAGCGGGCGATCTCGGCGCCGCCGGCCTGGTTCACCACGCGGATGAACGCGTTGCGGACCTGGCCGAAGGACTGCTGGCGGTTCTCGGCGTCGTAGATCGAGACCGGGAAGGTGATCTTGTCGACGTCGGCCGGGACCGCCGCCAGGTTGACCTTGATCGCCTCGTCGTCGCCCTCGCCCTCACCGGTGGTGTTGTCACCGGTGTGCTCGACGGAGCCGTCGGGGCTCTTGAGGTTGTTGAAGAAGACGAAGTTGGCGTCGCTCGCGACCTTGCCCGCGCTGTTCAGCAGCAGTGCGCTGGCGTCGAGGTCGAAGTCGGTACCGGTGGTGGTGCGGACGTCCCACCCCAGACCGACGATGACCGCGGTCAGGCCCGGGGCCTCCTTGGTCAGTGAAACGTTGCCGCCCTTGCTGAGGCTGACTCCCACGAGTCCTCCATTGGTGTCCAGGGGCGGGGATGCCCCGTAGTGCGTCGGTATCGGATCAACGTCTCGATCCTAGTGACGGGTTCCCGACCCTCGCAGGCCCTGGAACCCAACAATCACAAGGTGTCGAGCGCCTTCACGTATTCGTTGAGGTCACGCGCGTCCGGCAGAGCGTTGACGATCGTCCAGCGGACGACGCCCTCCTTGTCGATGATGAAGGTGCCGCGCAGCGCGCACCCCTTGTCCTCGTCGAAGACGCCGTACGCGCGCGAAGTGTTGCCGTGCGGCCAGAAGTCGGAGAGCAGCGGGTACTCCAGGCCCTCCTGCTCGGCGAAGACGCGCAGGGTGTGGATGGAGTCGTTGGAGACCGCGAGGAGCTGGGTGTCGCGGTCGGCGAACTGCGGCAGGTTGTCGCGCAGGGAGCACAGTTCGCCGGTGCAGACGCCGGTGAAGGCGAAGGGGTAGAAGAGCAGCACCACGTTCTTGTCGCCGCGGAAGTCGGAGAGCTTCACGGTGGCGCCGTGGTTGTCCTTGAGCTCGAAATCGGGGGCCTTTTCGCCTACCTGGATCGCCATCTCGTCCTGCATCCCTTCGGTGGGGCTGTTCGGGTGAGAGCACCCTGGGTCCACCACCCTACGCAGCGATCACGGCATGCGGACGGACGGGCCGGCGTGGCCGGCCCGTCCGGGGTTCGACGATCGAGGTACCTCCGTGGACTACCTCTTGGACTTGGCCGCCTTGGGCGTCACCAGCCGGCTGCCACTCCAGTCCTTGCCCACGCTGACGCTCTTGGCCGCGGAGAGTCCCGCGGTCGTGGCGGCTTCCGAGATGTCGCTCGGCTCGACGTAGCCGTCACGGCCGGTCTTCGGCGTCAGCAGCAGGATGGAGCCGCCCTCCTCGACGTACGAGATGGCGTCCACCAGCACGTCGGTCAGGTCGCCGTCCTCGTCGCGGAACCACAGCACCACGGCATCGGCGACGTCGTCGTAGTCCTCGTCCACCAGGTCGCTGCCGATGACTTCTTCAATGGCCTCGCGGAGTTCCTGGTCTACGTCGTCGTCGTAGCCGATCTCCTGGACCACCTGCTCGGGCTGGAACCCCAGCCTGACGGCAGGGTTCGTCCGCTCCTCCGCGTGGTCCGCGGTCGCGCTCACGGGTTGCCTCCTGATCATGTCTTGATGAATGTCCAGCCACGCGCGTGCGCGAAGCATTGGCCGTAGTCCACACGGACGGGCCGGATCGCGCAAGTACCCGGCGATTCGGAACGCCGAAACGGTGACGATCCTGGCCGTGTCGCCGCAACTCCAGGCACGCTATCGCGGCCGCTGGTGACGTACACCACAGCGTTCTGCCCGGTTTGCACGTTTGAGAACCCTCCGAGGGTACGCGACTCGAATGACTTTGCTAAACGAGTCACGGTTACCTCACGGTAGAGATGACGATTGCCGCCCAGCGGTAGACCATGGGGAACGGTGCAGCCCCCTCACCCAGCTCCCTCTGACAGGTAAGGAACAGCGTGGCTTCCGGATCCGATCGCAATCCGATCATCATTGGCGGCCTTCCGAGTCAGGTTCCTGACTTCGATCCCGAAGAGACCCAGGAGTGGCTCGACTCGCTCGACGCCGCCGTGGACCAGCGCGGCCGTGAGCGGGCCCGCTACCTGATGCTCCGGCTGATCGAGCGGGCCCGCGAGAAGCGCGTGGCCGTGCCCGAGATGCGCAGCACGGACTACGTCAACACCATCGCCACCAAGGACGAGCCGTTCTTCCCCGGCAACGAGGAGATCGAGCGCAAGATCCTCAACGCCACCCGCTGGAACGCCGCGGTGATGGTGTCCAGGGCCCAGCGTCCCGGTATCGGGGTCGGCGGCCACATCGCCACCTTCGCCTCCTCCGCCTCCCTCTACGACGTGGGCTTCAACCACTTCTTCAGGGGCAAGGACCAGGGCGACGGCGGCGACCAGATCTTCTTCCAGGGGCACGCCTCGCCGGGCATCTACGCCCGCGCGTTCCTCCTGGACCGGCTCAGCGAGCAGCAGCTCGACGCGTTCCGCCAGGAGAAGTCGAAGGCGCCGTACGGGCTGTCCTCGTATCCGCACCCGCGGTCGATGCCGGACTTCTGGGAGTTCCCGACCGTGTCCATGGGCCTCGGCCCGCTCGGCGCGATCTTCCAGGCGCGGATGAACCGCTACATGGAGGCACGCGGGATCGCGGACACCTCCAGGTCGCACGTGTGGGCGTTCCTCGGCGACGGCGAGATGGACGAGCCGGAGTCGCTCGGCCAGCTGTCGATCGCCGCGCGCGAGGGCCTCGACAACCTGACCTTCGTCGTCAACTGCAACCTCCAGCGGCTCGACGGCCCGGTGCGCGGCAACGGCAAGATCATCCAGGAGCTGGAGTCCCAGTTCCGGGGCGCCGGCTGGAACGTCATCAAGCTGGTCTGGGACCGCACCTGGGACCCGCTGCTCGCCCAGGACCGCGACGGTGTGCTGGTCAACCAGCTCAACACCACGCCGGACGGCCAGTTCCAGACGTACGCCACGGAGACCGGCGCGTACATCCGCGAGCACTTCTTCGGGCACGACCACCGGCTGCGCGCGATGGTCGAGAACATGACGGACGACCAGATCCTGCACCTGGGGCGCGGCGGCCACGACCACCGCAAGGTGTTCGCGGCCTTCGAGGCGGCCAAGGAGCACAAGGGCCAGCCGACCGTCGTGCTCGCCCAGACGGTCAAGGGCTGGACGCTGGGCCCCAACTTCGAGGGCCGCAACGCCACGCACCAGATGAAGAAGCTGACGGTCGCCGACCTCAAGGGCTTCCGCGACCGCCTGCACCTCCCGATCACCGACCAGGAGCTGGAGTCCGGCGCGCCGCCGTACTACCACCCGGGCCGGAACTCGGAGGAGATCCAGTACATGCACGACCGGCGCAAGGCGCTGGGCGGCTACGTCCCGACGCGCGTCGTCCGCTCGAAGCCGCTCGCGCTGCCCGAGGACAAGACGTACGCGAGTGTGAAGAAGGGTTCGGGCCAGCAGTCGATCGCCACCACCATGGCGTTCGTACGGCTGCTCAAGGACCTCATGCGGGACAAGGAGATCGGCAAGCGGTTCGTGCTGATCGCGCCGGACGAGTACCGAACGTTCGGCATGGACTCCTTCTTCCCGAGCGCGAAGATCTACAACCCGCTGGGCCAGCAGTACGAGTCGGTGGACCGCGATCTGCTGCTCGCGTACAAGGAGTCGCCGACCGGGCAGATGCTGCACGACGGCATCTCGGAGGCGGGCTGTACCGCTTCGCTGATCGCGGCGGGTTCGGCGTACGCCACGCACGGCGAGCCGCTCATCCCGGTCTACGTCTTCTACTCGATGTTCGGTTTCCAGCGCACCGGTGACCAGTTCTGGCAGATGGCCGACCAGTTGGCGCGCGGTTTCGTGCTCGGCGCGACCGCCGGGCGTACGACGCTGACCGGCGAGGGTCTGCAACACGCGGACGGACACTCGCAGTTGCTGGCCTCCACCAACCCGGGCTGCGTCGCCTACGACCCGGCGTACTCGTACGAGATCGCCTACATCGTGCAGGACGGGCTCCGGCGGATGTACGGGCCGGACAGTGAGGACGTCTTCTACTACCTCACCGTCTACAACGAGCCGATCCAGCACCCGGCCGAGCCGGCGGACGTGGACGTCGAGGGCATCCTCAAGGGCGTCCACCGCATCAGCCGGGGTGCCTCGGGCACGGTTCCGGCGCAGATCATGGCGTCGGGTGTGGCGGTGCCGTGGGCCATCGAGGCGCAGCGGATCCTCGCGGAGGACTGGAACGTTCGGGCCGATGTCTGGTCGGCGACCTCCTGGAACGAGCTGCGGCGCGAGGCCGTCGAGGTGGAGCGGCACAATCTGCTGCATCCCGAGGAGGAGCAGCAGGTTCCTTATGTCACGCGGAAGTTGAGCGGGGCGGAGGGGCCGTTCGTGGCGGTTTCCGACTGGATGCGGTCGGTTCCTGATCAGATCGCTCGGTGGGTGCCGGGCACCTATCAGTCGTTGGGGGCTGACGGGTTCGGGTTCGCTGACACTCGGGGGGCTGCTCGGCGGTTCTTCCACATCGACGCGGAGTCGATCGTGGTGGCTGTGCTGACGGAGCTGGCCCGGGAGGGGAAGGTCGACCGGTCTGTGCTGAAGCAGGCGATCGACCGGTATCAGTTGCTGGATGTGGCTTCGGCTGATCCGGGGGCTGCTGGAGGGGACGCGTAGTTTTTTGGGTGCGGGTGCGTGGGGGCTGGTCGCGCGGTTCCCCGCGCCCCTGATGGGCGCCCCTTCGGGGCTGCCCATCCCCCTAACATGCGGGCATGAAGCAACAATCGGCGCAAGCCCGTTGGGAGCAGCGGACTCAGCGGCCGTTGCTGGCGCTCGCCGTTGCGTTTGCCGTGGCCTATGCCGTGCCGATCGTGGACACCACCGCCGGTCATTCACTGACGGCGGTGTGCACGGCGGTCGAGTGGGTGGTGTGGGCGGCGTTCGCCGCCGACTATCTGATGCGGCTCGCGATGGCCCGGGACCGGCGGCGGTTCGTGCGGACGCACTGGATGGACCTGTGCGCGGTGGTGGTGCCGATACTCCAGCCGCTGCGGCTGCTGCGGATGGTGTCGACGCTCATACTCGTCGGGCGGCGGGCCCGGATGGCCTCGCAGATCCAGTTGACGACGTATGTCGCCGGCGCGGTGGTCGGGCTGCTGATGTTCGGCTCGCTCGCGGTGCTGTCCGTGGAGCGGGACTCACCGAACGGGAACATCCGGACGCTGGGTGACGCCGTGTGGTGGTCGTTCACGACCATGACGACGGTGGGGTACGGGGATCACGCGCCGACCACCGGTCTCGGTCGGATGATCGCCGTCGGGCTGATGCTCTCCGGGATCGCGCTGCTCGGTGTCGTCACCGCGAACATCGCCACCTGGTTCATCGCCCGGTTCGAGAAGGACGACGTGGAGGAACGGCGGCAGACCGAGGCCATCGAGGCGCTCACGGAGGAAGTGCGGGCGTTGCGGGCGGAGGTGGCGGCCCTGTCGGGAGCGGGAGCCGTCCAGCCGGTCGGGGACGAGGTGTCCCGCTAGCCGCGGATCCAGCCCCGACTCAGAAGAACGTCCACAGGACCGCCGCCACCGTGTCGATCACGCCCAGGACCAGCGCCACCAGGGCCATCACCCGGCGTGAGCCCGTCCACCTGCGGCCCATGGCGAGCCAGCCGCAGATCACGGCGATCGGGCCGAGGACGATCCCCAGGTTCCCCGCCAGGAAGAAGCCCGCGATCGCGCAGACAAGGCCGACGATGGCGAGCGTCGCGCGGTCCGGCCCGGTCCCTGACCCCATACGGCCACGTGAGCGGGGGGTCCTGCGCGTTCCGTTGCCGAAGCCTGTCATCGTCAACTCCCTGGGCGTTCGCGCCCGTTCGGCCCGTACTCCTACGATGACCGGATACCCCCTTACGCGCGAAAAAAGCCTGCCTGCGCGCTGCCCCCCTCCGGCAGCGCGCCGCAGACCACCCGTCCCCCCTGCCCTGCGGAGGACTTGACTTACTGTGACCTGCGGCGCGTACCGAACGCCAGGAATCTTTAGCGCAGTCACCCTGATAGGCGAACTCGCCCTGGAAAAGGGTTAGATGTGGGCCGCTCCCGCGCCCGCCTCCGCGTTCTCGCCGCGCTTGGTGAGCAGGGCGACGAACACCGCGACCACCGCGACGCCGGCGGCGACCAGGCAGGCCAGGCTCATGCCGGAGATGAACGTGTCGTGGGCGACCGTCGTGATCTTGGCGGCGATCGCCTCCGGGGTGCCCTTGGCGATCGGGGCGACGCCGACCTGGACCGCTTCGGAGGCCGCGTCCAGCTGGGGCCGGGTGAGCTTGGGCAGGCCTGCGCCGGTCCAGTTGCCGGGCAGGTCGCTGTCGACGCGGGAGGCCATCACGGCGCCGAGGACGGCCGTACCGAGGCTGCCGCCGATCTGCATCGCGGCCTGCTGGAGACCGCCGGCGACACCGGAGAGCTCCATGGGCGCGTTGCCCACGATGACCTCGGTGGCGCCGACCATCACGGGGGCGAGGCCGAGGCCCAGCAGGGCGAACCAGATCGACATGACGGGGCTGCTGGTGTCCGACTCCAGGGTGGACATGCCGTACATGGCGATCGCGGTGGCCGCCATGCCGCCGGCCAGCGGGATGCGCGGGCCGAGCTTGGTGATCGCGGCGCCGGCCAGCGGGGAGCCGACGATCATCATCCCGGTGAGCGGGAGGAGGTGGAGACCGGCGTCGATGGGGCTCATACCGTGCACGTTCTGCAAGTAGAACGTCACGAAGAACAGGCCGCCCATGAAGGCGATCGCCATCAGGACCATCAGCACGACGCCCGCGGACAGCGGGACCGAGCGGAACAGGCCCAGCGGGATGAGGGGTTCCTTGACGCGCTGCTCCCAGAAGGCGAACAGGGCGAAGCCCAGTACGGACGCGGCGAGGAACGCCCAGGTCGTGCCGGCGCCCCAGCCCCAGGTGGGGGCCTTGATGAGGGCCCAGACCAGGCAGAACATCGCGCCGGAGAGCAGCGCGATGCCGAGGAGGTCGAAGGAGCGGGGCGCGTTCTCCGCGCGGTGGTCGCGGAGGATCAGCAGGCCGAGGACGAGCGCGATGGCGCCGACCGGCACGTTGATGAAGAACACCGACTGCCAGTTGACGTGCTCGACGAGGACGCCGCCGAGGATCGGGCCGCCCGCGGTGGAGGCGCCGATGACCATGCCCCACAGGCCGATGGCCATGTTGAGCTTCTCGGCCGGGAAGGTGGCCCGCAGCAGGCCGAGCGCGGCCGGCATCAGCAGCGCGCCGAAGAGGCCCTGGAGCACGCGGAAGGTGACGACGAACGCGATGCTGTGGGAGAGCCCGATGGCGCCGGAAGCGGCGGCGAAGCCGGTGACGCCGATCAGGAAGGTCTGGCGGTGGCCGAAGCGGTCGCCGAGCTTGCCGGCGGTGATGAGGGAGACCGCGAGGGCGAGGAAGTAGCCGTTGGTGATCCACTGGACGTCGGCGAAGCTGGCGCCGAGGTCCTTCTGGATGGCCGGGTTGGCGATGGCGACGATGGTGCCGTCGAGGGCCACCATCATGACGCCGACGGCGACGGTTATGAGGGTGAACCACGGGTGGCCGCGCAGCCCCGTGGAGGGCGTCGGGTCGGACGGGGCGGCTGCTGCCTTGTCCCCCGGCCCCGTCGCGCTGATGGTGGTCTGACCAGTCATGCGTTCGAGGCTAGTGTCAGCCACTGACAGTTGACAAACAGATTCAGATGTCGGCGGCTGTCAACAATCGCGAGGAGAACGGCATGGAGACACTGCGCGAGCGCAAGAAGGCCCGCACGCGGGACGCGCTGCTGCGTGCCGCCCTCGAACAGTTCACCGCCAAGGGCTACGAACAGACCACCGTCGACGAGATCGCCGAGGCCGTCGACGTCTCGCAGCGCACCTTCTTCCGCTACTTCGCGAGCAAGGAGGAGGCCGCCTTCTTCGTGCCCCGGCTCACCGAGACGCACTTCGTCGAGGCCGTCCGCGCCCGCCCGCCGCACGAGGCCCCGCTGGAGGCGCTGCGACGGGCCGTCCTGGAGAGCTGGGACACCATCAACGAGGCGGTCCAGCAGGTCGTACCGCTGGAACTGCACATGCGCACCTACCGGGTCATCGAGTCGACGCCCGCGCTGCTCGCCGCGCATCTGCGGCGCTCGATGGAGCTGGAGGAGGAACTCGCGCAGATCATCGCCGTACGCGAGGGGCTCGACGTGGACACGGACCACCGGCCCCGCCTGGTGGTGGCGGTGTTCGGCGGGGCGATGCGGGTGGTGGAGCGGACCTGGATCGCGGGGGACGACCTCAGCATCGAGGCGATGCGGGAGCTGACGGCCGCCTACCTCGACGGGGTGGGCCCGGCGCTCGCGGGGAACTGGCGCGCGAGCGAGTCGTACTGAGTTCCTCATCACGTACCGCTGAAACGTGATCCCCATCACTCGGTTAACGCGAGACCCTCTCGTTCTCCTAGTGTGTCCTCCCAGTGACTTCCTTCGACTCCTCCCCCACGCTGAACGCCTGGCGCGCGCTGCTCGCGCTGGCCGTGGTGTTCGTGATGCTGGCGACCACCGGCTGGACCGCGGTGCGCAGCCATCCCGGGAAAACGGCGCTCCAGACCTCCCTCTCCGCGTGGGAGCACGGCCATGTGAACGGGCGCGAGCTGCCCGACCCGGACGCCTCCCCGACCCGGCTGGCCCGCTTCTTCGCCTCGCTCACCGCACAGCAGCGCACCCGCCTCGCGCACCGCTACCCGCTCGCGGTCGGCAACATGAACGGCGCCCCGGTCCAGCTGCGCTACCGCGCCAACCACATCGCCCTCGACCGGGCCCGCAAGGTCGAGCGGAAGCGCATGCACGACAGCCGCCTCACGCCCTACGGCAAGCAGGAGGCGGGCCGCCTCATGCACCGCTTCGAGGCGTTGATGAGCGGGGACCGTCACATCCTGGCCTTCGACCCCGAGGGTTCGGGCCGCATCGCCGAGGTCTTCGGCGACCTGGACACCGCTCAGCGCGTGTCGGTCATCGTCCCCGGTGTCGACACCGACCTGCTGACCTTCCAGAAGACGAACAAGAGCTACTCGGCGCCGGTCGGCATGGCGCAGAACCTGTACGCCGCCGAGAACACGGCGAAGTCCGCGACCGACACCGGCACGCGCACCGCCGTCATCGCCTGGGCCGACTACACCGCGCCCGGCGGCCTCGGCATCGACTCGGCCACCGCGGGCCGCGCCGAGGCAGGCGCCGTACGACTGAACGCGCTGGTGCGCGCCCTTCCCGGCGCCTCCCAGGTCGCCCTGTTCTGCCACAGCTACGGCTCGGTGGTGTGCGGAGTCGCCGCGCACGAACTGCCGCCCCGGGTGACCGACATCGCGGTGGCCGGCAGCCCCGGCATGCGCGCCTCGAACGCCGCCCATCTGCGCACTCTCGCCCGGGTGTGGGCGATGCGGGACGCCAACGACTGGATCCAGGACGTGCCGTACATGGAGGTCGGCGGTCTCGGCCACGGCGAGGACCCGGTGTCCAGGGCGTTCGGCGCACGGGTGCTGGCCGCGAAGGACGCCCAGGGCCACACCGGCTATTTCGCCGCCGGCACCGACAGCCTCGCCAATTTCGCCGACATCGGCGTGGGCGCGTACGACGCGGTGTGGTGCGCGCCCGACCACCACAACTGCCGCCTTGGTGTATACGGCGCCCCCGGGGCCCGACGCGCGTCTAATCAGCACGTACTGGGGTCTGGGCGGGGTGCGGTCCG
>NZ_JBHYWD010000021.1:100992-122666 GCF_042751305.1 Streptomyces hokutonensis | reverse complement strand
GCCAGACACAGTTTGTCGAGGGTGTGGGGGCGCTTGTGGCGCTGTCGCCGCGGGGGGGGGGGGGGCGCGGCCCCGCGCCCCCCCCCCCCACGACACCGACACCTGCCGACAGGGTCTTTCCGACGCCCCGGCGGCCGGACGCGCGTAGAAACAGCAGGAACTGCGGTCTGCGCGGGGATGGGACGGAGGACGTGTGCCGCCTACGATGAGCCGCATGGGTGACGTACTGGCCGGATTTCATGCCGCTTGGGAGTTCGAGTCCGACTTCGTGCGTATCCGCTACGAGCGAGGCATTCGGACACCCAAGCTCTTCCAGACACTCGGTGAACGCCTGATCCCCTTCGACGCGATCGACACCGTGACACTCGCCCCCGGCAGACGCGGCACCGTCGTCCTGCGCCTCGTACCGCGCCCCGGCGCCGACCCCCTCATGGAGGCGGCGGCCGGCCAGCTCAAGGAGGGCGGCGACCCCTACCAACTGGCCCTGCCCGCCGAACGCGAGACCCTCGCCGAGTACTACGCCGACGAGCTGCGCGCACAGCTGAAGAGCGACCGCGGCCCCGCCGAACGCTTCCTGGTGGCCGCCCCCGAAGTACCGCTGCGCTTCAAGGCGTACGACGGAAAGGCGACCTTCGACGGCAAGACGGTCTCCTTCCGCTGGTTCTGGACCGGCGCGTCGTCGGCCAAGTGGAAGGCCGGCGACCAGACCTTCCCGGTCGCCGACCTCAACGGGGTCGAGTGGCGCTCCCCCGAGGTCTTCGAGGGTCATCTACGACTGCTGCGGGGTGCCGCGCCGCAGGTGCCGGTGGATCAGGATCCGGCGGCCGTGGTGTTCGGCCTGGGATACGGGCCGGTGCACGAGTCACTGCCGTTCGCGGCAGCGGTCCTCGCCGCGGTGCGGTCGGCCCGGCCTACGGCGGTGATACCGGCCGCGCGTCGCGACCCCGCCGATATTGCCGAACGGATCCGGCATCTTGGGGAGTTGCATGCGGCGGGGCTGGTCACGGACGAGGAGTTCACCGTGAAGAAGGCGGAACTCCTCGCGGAACTGTAGGAACCCCTACTCCCTGCTCGTGGAAGCGAAGGTCATGTCGGCGTAGCGGTCCCCCGCCACCTTGCCCGCGATCGGCTCCAGCAGGCTCAGCTCGTCGTCGGTCAGAACGATCCGCGTCGCCGCCGTGTTCTCCTCCACCCGCCTGCGCTTGGTCGTGCCGGGGATCGGGATCACGGGAAGGCCGTGGACCTGGGCCCGCTGCTGTACCCAGGCCAGGGCGATCTGGCCGAGGGAGGCGTCGTGGGCGTCGGCGACCGTGCGGATGGGGTCCAGGAGGGCCGCGTTGGCCGCCGCGTTCTCGCCGGTGAAGCGGGGCTGCGAACGGCGGAAGTCGCCCTCCGTCAGGTCCTGTTCGGCGTTGGCGAAGGAGCCGGTGAGGAAGCCGCGGCCGAGCGGCGAGTACGGCACGACGGCCGAGCCGAGCTCGACGGCCGCCCCGACCAGGCTGATCTCGACGTCCCGGCTGAACAGCGACCACTCCGACTGCACGGCGGCGATCGGGTGCACGGTGTGCGCGGCGCGCAGCTCCGCTCCCGTGACCTCGCTCAGCCCGAGGTGCCTGACCTTGCCCTCGCGTACCAGCTCCGCCATCGCGCCGACGGTGTCCTCGATGGGGACGGCCGGGTCGCGGCGGTGCATGTAGTAGAGGTCGATGACATCGATGCCGAGGCGTTGCAGGCTGGCCTCGACGGCCTGGCGGATGTAGCCCCGGTCGTTGCGGATGACCCGCCGGCTGGGCTCGCCGGGCGGGATCGACATGGCGAACTTGGTGGCGACGACGACCTCGTCGCGGTGCGCCTTGAAGAACGGCGAGAGGAACCGCTCGTTCTCCCCCGCGCCGTACACGTCCGCCGTGTCGTAGAAGGTCACGCCGAGCTCCAGCGCCCGGTCCAGGGTGGCCAGCGACTCCTTCGCGTCGGGGGGACCGTAGGCGAAGCTCATGCCCATGCAGCCGAGGCCCTGAACGCCGACCTCGGGGCCGGCCGCGCCGAGCCGTGCGGTCGGGATCGTGGTGTCGGTCATCCTGCCTTCTCCTTCTCGTAGGCGTGGGCCTCGCCGTAGAAGGCGATCTTCCGGTCGAGTACGGCGAGGGTGTCGTGGAGTTCGGCGATCCTGGCCAGGACGTCCCGGCGGGTGGCCTCGAGGAGTTCGAAGCGGTCGCCGTAGGTGTGGTCGCCCTCGCGCACGAGCTCGGCGTAGCGGACCATGTCGGCGACCGGCATGCCGGTCAGGCGGAGCTTGCCGACGAGGTCGAGCCAGTCGAGGTCGCGGTTGCTGTAGCGGCGCTGGCCGGTGTGCGAGCGGTCGATGTGCTGCATCAGCCCGATGCGCTCGTACCAGCGCAGGGTGTGTGCCGTCAGCCCGGTGAAGGCGACGACCTCGCTGATGGTGTAGCTGTCCGCGCCGTCGGGACGCCGCTCGGCCTGCGGCGGGCCTCCGCAGCTGTCGGTCCTGGTACCCGTGGTCTCCATCACCGTCATGGCCACCACGCTATGGCCTTGGAGTGCACTCGAAGCAAGCGGAACCCGTAAGAAATCGGCAGGAGGCCCGAGACCGAGCGCTTAGGCTCAGGGCCATGTCCTTGCACAACCTCGCGCTGATCGAGAACTGGCCGGTGCCGACCGCGGCGGCGGGCGTCGTACGAGCCGACGGAACCGTCCTCGGAACCCACGGCCCGACCACCCACCGCTTCCCGCTCGCCTCGGTCACCAAGCCGCTCGCGGCCTACGCCGCCCTCGTGGCGTACGAGGAGGGCGCGATCGAACTGGACGAACCGGCGGGCCCGCCCGGCTCCACCGTCCGCCACCTCCTCGCCCACACCTCGGGCCTGGCCTTCGACGAACACCGCGTGACGGCCCCGCCCGGAGAGCGCCGCCTGTACTCGAACGCGGGCTTCGAGCAGCTGGGCGACCACATCGCGAAGGCGACGGAGATCCCGTTCGCGGAGTACCTGCACCAGGCGGTGCTGGAGCCGCTGGGCATGAACTCGACCGCGTTGGAGGGTTCCCCGGCGAAGGACGGGGTCTCCACCGTCGCCGACCTCCTCCTCTTCGCCGCCGAAGTCCAGATCCCGCGCCTGCTCGACCCCCGCACGGTCGCCGAGGCGATGACGGTCCAGTACCCCGGCACCAAGGGCGTCCTGCGGGGCTACGGCCACCAGAACCCCAACGACTGGGGCCTCGGCTTCGAGATCCGCGACTCCAAGTCCCCGCACTGGACAGGCAGTTCGTCCTCCCCACGCACCTTCGGCCACTTCGGCCAGTCCGGCACGTTCCTGTGGGTGGACCCGACGGCGGGCGCGGCCTGCGTGGTACTGACGGACCGGGCGTTCGGGCCGTGGGCGGTGGAGGCGTGGCCGCCGTTCACGGACGCGGTGCTCGCGGAGCTCTAGAGCATCTCCCACATCAACAACTCGGCCCCGGTGGCCGCCTGGGCTGCCAGATCCCGCGCGTCCGTGATCCGAGCGGCATCCCCGGGCCCCAACATCTCGCCGCCCAGGCTCACTTCACCGCGCACCACATGAACGTACACATGCGCCGCGTCCGGTACGGCCGTCCGCTCGCCGGGGACCAGCCGCCGCACATGCAGCATCGCCCCCGCCTCCGGCACCGCGTACGGAGTCGAGTCGGCGATGCCGTGGACGATCTCGTACGACGGTTCGCCACCGGGCTCCAGCGGGGCGAGCCACATCTGCACGAAGGTCAGGGGTGAGTCGCTGTCGTTGCGCTCGACGTGCCGCACCCCGGCCGCCGAGCTGAGGCGCTGCACGTCACCGGGCCGCACCCGTGTCAGCTGCCCCGTGGAGTCACGGTGGCTGAGCTCCCCCTCCACCACCCACGTGACGATCTCCGTGTGGCTGTGCGGGTGTTCACCGAACCCGGCGCCCGGGGCCAGCCGCTCCTCGTTGCAGGCGATGACCGCACCGAACCGGAGATTGCCGGGGTCGTAGTACGGCCCGAAGGAGAAGGCATGCCATGACTCGATACCGGCTTCGGGGTCCCCTCCGGGGTAGCGCTCGGCGGAGCGCCATACGTCCATCACACCCACCACGGTAGTCCCGCCCACGGCAAGGGCCCACCCACTCTCCCTGTCCCCACGCGCCGGCCGAGAGGGAGCCGCAGGGGCGCGCCGGTGTCGAGAGGCCCAGCGCGCGGAGGCCCGAAGGGCTGAGCACGATGGGCCTCTCGACACCGGCTTCAGGCGCCCCGAAGGCGACCGAACCAAAAGAGGTGCGCGCACGGCGCCTATCCAGCACCGGCCCACCTACCGGGTGCCCACCCAACACCGGCCCACCTCCCGGCCCCGCAGGCAACCAAGCCACACCGGATAAGGCAGTCTTGTTCCGTGCCCGAACCCGAAACCACCAAACCCGCAGGCCCCCTCCCCCGCGCCCACTCGCACCCGGCAACCCTCAAGCGGCTGGAGCAGTCGTCCGGGAGTCTCGCCGCGCAGGCCATCGCGCGCATGGACGAGTCGCTGCCGTGGTACCGGGCGATGCCCCCGGAGAACCGTTCCTGGATCGGGCTGGTCGCGCAGGCCGGTATCGCCGCGTTCACCGAGTGGTTCCGGCATCCCGACGCGCCGCAGGCCATCTCCACCGACGTCTTCGGTACGGCGCCGCGCGAGCTGACCCGGGCGATCACGCTCCGCCAGACCGTGGAGATGGTGCGCACGACGATCGAGGTCATGGAGTCGGCCATCGACGAGGTGGCGGCACCCGGCGACGAATCCATCCTCCGCGAGGCGCTGCTGGTGTACGCCCGTGAGATCGCCTTCGCGACCGCGCAGGTGTACGCGCAGGCCGCCGAGGCGCGCGGTGCGTGGGACGCGCGGCTGGAGTCCCTGGTCGTGAACGCCGTGCTGAGCGGGGAGGCCGACGAAGGAGCCGTCTCCCGGGCCGCCGCGCTCGGGTGGAACTCGCCCGAGCATGTGTGCGTGGTCCTCGGTACCGCGCCCGACGGCGACAGCGAGCTGACCGTGGAGGCGATCCGCCGCGCCGCCCGGCACGCCAAGCTCCAGGTGCTGACCGGGGTGCTCGGCGACCGGCTCGTGGTCATCGCGGGCGGCAGCGACAACCCCCTCGCGGTCGCCAAGTCGCTGATCGGCCCCTACGCGGCCGGACCCGTGGTCGCGGGCCCCATCGTGCCCGATCTCCTCGCCGCGACCCGGTCCGCGCAGGCCGCCGCGGCGGGGCTCAAGGCCTGCTCCGCCTGGCAGGACGCACCGCGCCCGGTGCTGGCGGACGACCTGCTTCCGGAACGCGCGATGGCGGGTGACCCCAGTGCGCGTGACCAGTTGGTGGAGGAGATCTACAGACCACTGGAGGAGGCCGGGTCCGCGCTCCTGGAGACGCTCAGCGTCTATCTGGAGCAGGCGAGTAGTCTCGAAGGTGCGGCACGCATGCTGTTCGTCCATCCCAACACCGTGCGCTACCGGCTTCGACGTGTGACTGACGTCACCGGCTGGTCGCCGTCCGATGTACGGTCCGCGTTCACGCTGCGGATCGCGCTGATCCTGGGGCGTCTGGCCGATGGAGATCTCCAGACCTAGGTTTTTGTCGGGGCCCCACAAAACCCCCTCGTGTTCTTCGTCCCTGTCCCCACGGGCGGCCGTGCCCGTCCCCAAGAGAGAGTGTGAGAGTGCTCGTACTCGTCGCTCCCGGCCAGGGCGCCCAGACGCCCGGCTTCCTGACCCCCTGGCTCGACCTCCCCGGTGTCGAGGACCGTCTGCGTGCCCTCTCGGCCGCCGTCGACCTCGATCTGGTGCACTACGGCACGAAGGCCGACGCGGACGAGATCCGTGACACCGCCGTCGCCCAGCCGCTGCTGGTCGCCGCCGGACTGGTCTCCGCCACCGCGCTCGGCGAGGTGTCCCCGGGTGCCGTCGCCGGTCACAGCGTCGGCGAGATCACCGCCGCCGTCTTCGCCGGTGTCCTCGACGACACGGCCGCCCTGACCCTCGTACGCAGGCGTGGTCTGGCGATGGCCGAGGCCGCCGCGATCACCGCGACCGGGATGTCGGCGCTGCTCGGCGGCGATCCGGACACGACGATCCCGCACCTGAGGAAGCTGGGCCTGACCCCGGCCAACGTGAACAGCGCGGGCCAGATCGTGGCCGCCGGCACGCTGGAGCAGCTCGCCGCCCTGGAGGCCGACAAGCCCGAGGGCGTGCGCCGGGTCGTGGCGCTGAAGGTGGCCGGCGCGTTCCACACCGAGCACATGGGCCCGGCGGTCGACGCGCTCGCCGAGGCCGCGCGTGAACTGACGCCCGCCGACCCGAAGTTGACGTACATCTCGAACAAGGACGGCAAGGCGGTCGCCACCGGTGCCGAGGTGCTGGACCGTCTCGTCGGCCAGGTCGCCAACCCGGTCCGCTGGGACCTGTGCATGGAGACCTTCAAGGAGCTCGGCGTCACCGCGCTCCTTGAGGTGTGCCCCGGCGGCACCCTGACCGGCCTCGCCAAGCGCGCCCTGCCCGGCGTCAAGACGCTGGCCCTGAAGACCCCCGACGACCTCGACGCGGCCCGCGAGCTCATCTCCGAGCACGCCAACGCCTGACGAAGGAGCCGTACGAACATGTCGACGAAGATCAAGCCGAGCAAGGGCGCACCGTACGCGCGCATCCTCGGTGTGGGCGGCTACCGTCCGGTCCGGGTCGTGCCGAACGAGGTGATCCTGGAGACGATCGACTCGTCCGACGAGTGGATCCGCTCGCGTTCCGGTATCGAGACCCGGCACTGGGCGAACGACGAGGAGACCGTCGCCGCGATGTCCATCGAGGCGTCCGGCAAGGCGATCGCCGACGCGGGGATCTCCGCCGAGCAGATCGGCGGCGTGATCGTGTCGACGGTCTCGCACTTCAAGCAGACCCCGGCCGTGGCGACGGAGATCGCCGACAAGCTGGGCACGAACAAGGCCGCCGCGTTCGACATCTCGGCGGGCTGCGCGGGCTTCGGCTACGGCCTGACCCTCGCCAAGGGCATGGTCGTCGAGGGCAGCGCGGAGTACGTCCTCGTCATCGGCGTGGAGCGGCTGTCCGACCTGACCGACCTGGAGGACCGCGCGACGGCCTTCCTGTTCGGCGACGGCGCGGGCGCGGTCGTGGTCGGCCCCTCCAAGGAGCCGGCGATGGGCCCGACCGTGTGGGGTTCGGAGGGCGACAAGTCCGACACCATCAAGCAGACCGTGCCGTGGAACGAGTACGACTCCACGGGCAAGTTCCCTGCGATCACGCAGGAGGGCCAGGCGGTGTTCCGCTGGGCCGTGTTCGAGATGGCGAAGGTCGCCCAGCAGGCGCTGGACGCGGCCGGGATCGCCCCGGACGACCTGGATGTCTTCATTCCCCACCAGGCCAACGAGCGGATCATCGACTCGATGGTGAAGACGCTGAAACTGCCGGAGCACGTCACGGTCGCGCGTGACGTACGCACCACCGGCAACACCTCGGCCGCCTCGATTCCGCTCGCTATGGAGCGGCTTCTGGCGACCGGCGAGGCGAAGAGCGGCGACACCGCGCTCGTCATCGGCTTCGGGGCGGGTCTTGTGTACGCCGCGACGGTCGTTACCCTCCCCTAGGCACTCCGTGCCGGATCATCATCGGATCCGGCTTCGGAAAGCACTGCCACACCCTCTGGATCACAAAGAAGGAGCGCCTGACATGGCCGCCACTCAGGAAGAGATCGTCGCCGGTCTCGCCGACATCGTGAACGAGATCGCCGGCATCCCGGTTGAGGACGTCCAGCTGGACAAGTCCTTCACCGACGACCTGGACGTCGACTCGCTGTCCATGGTCGAGGTCGTCGTCGCCGCCGAAGAGCGCTTCGACGTCAAGATCCCCGACGAGGACGTCAAGAACCTCAAGACGGTCGGCGACGCGACCGACTACATCCTCAAGAACCAGGGCTGAGCCACTTCCCAGGCCCGGACCACCACCAGGCCCGAGCCACCCCCTAGGCCCGGCTGCATGGCCCCGCCACCCGGCGGTGGCGCCGCTTAATCCTCGTACCGTTGGAGAGAGAATTCCCGTGAGCCCGACCAATCGCACCGTGGTCGTCACCGGTATCGGCGCAACCACACCGCTGGGTGGCGACGCAGCCTCGACCTGGGAGGGTCTGATCGCCGGCAAGTCCGGTGTGAAGGCCCTGGAGCAGGAGTGGGCCGCCGAGCAGGCGGTCCGTATCGCCGCGCCCGCCGCCGTGGACCCCTCCGAGGTGATCCCGCGTCCGCAGGCCCGACGCCTCGACCGCTCGGCGCAGTTCGCGCTGATCGCGGCCAAGGAGGCGTGGGCCGACGCCGGCTTCACCGACAAGGCCGGCGAGGACGCGGCCGTCGACCCCGACCGCCTGGGCACCGTCATCGCCTCCGGCATCGGCGGTGTGACGACGCTCCTCGACCAGTACGACGTGCTCAAGGAGAAGGGCGTCCGCCGCGTCTCCCCGCACACCGTCCCCATGCTGATGCCGAACGGCCCGTCCGCCAACGTGGGTCTGCTCGTGGGCGCCCGCGCGGGCGTGCACACCCCGGTCTCCGCGTGCGCGTCCGGCGCCGAGGCCATCGGCTACGCCATCGAGATGATCCGCACCGGCCGCGCCGACGTCGTCGTCGCGGGTGGCACGGAGGCGGCCATCCACCCCCTTCCCATCGCCGCGTTCGGCAACATGATGGCGATGTCCAAGAACAACGACGACCCGCAGGGCGCCTCGCGTCCCTACGACACCGCCCGGGACGGCTTCGTCCTCGGCGAGGGCGCCGGTGTCCTGGTCCTGGAGTCCGCCGAGCACGCCGCCAAGCGCGGTGCCCGGGTGTACGCGGAGGCGGTCGGGCAGGGCATCTCGGCCGACGGCCACGACATCGTGCAGCCGGAGCCGGAGGGCCGCGGTATCTCGCAGGCCCTGCGGAACCTGCTCGACAACACCGACCTGGACGCGGCGGAGATCGTGCACGTGAACGCGCACGCGACCTCGACGCCGGCCGGTGACGTGGCCGAACTGAAGGCGCTGCGCAAGGTGTTCGGCGACGACGCCGACCACATGGCGGTCTCGGCGACCAAGTCGATGACCGGTCACCTGCTGGGTGGCGCGGGCGGCGTCGAGTCGGTCGCGACCGTCCTCGCGCTCTACAACCGCATCGCCCCGCCGACCATCAACGTCGAGAACCTCGACCCGGAGGCGGAGGCCAACGCGGACGTCGTCCGCGGCGAGGCCCGCAAGCTGCCGGTGGAGGGCCGTATCGCCGCCCTGAACGACTCGTTCGGGTTCGGTGGGCACAACGTGGTGCTGGCGTTCCGTACGGTCTGAGAACTTCCTGTACGACGCTGAGGGCCCCCACCGGACGGTGGGGGCCCTCAGCGTGTACGGAACGGAACGTCAGACCACCTGGTGCAGCCAGCGCACCGGCGCACCCTCACCCGCGTACCTGAACGGTTCCAACTCGTCGTCCCACGGCTTGCCGAGGAGTTTGGCGATGTCGGCTTCCAGGTTGGTCTCGCCCTGTTGGGATCTCGTCAGGGCGGCGCGGAGGCGGTCCTCGGGGATGAGGATGTCGCCGTGGATGCCGGTGACGGCGTGGAAGATGCCGAGGTCGGGGGTGCAGCTGTAGCGCTCGCCCTCGGCGGTGGGGCAGGGTTCGGCGGTGACCTCGAAGCGGAGGAGGTGCCAGCCGCGGAGGGCCGACGCCAGCTTGGACGCCGTTCCCGCCTCCGCCTGCCAGGAGAATTCGGAGCGCCACGTTCCGGGCGCGGCGGGCTGCCGGATCCAGTCGAGGCTGACGCGTGTGCCGAGCACCCCGGCGACGGCCCACTCGACGTGCGGGCACAGCGCGCGCGGCGCGGAGTGCACGTACAGAACTCCACGTGTCGTCACCGGGACCTCCGGACAGAGCGGGGCATCTTACTGACTGGCAAACGGCGGCGGCGGGGCAGCCACGTTGAGGGCGAGGCTACCGTGCGGCGACGCGCGGAGTGTGACGTACCGTCCCTCCCGGTGCCAGGAAACCCTGCCATTCACCCGGGGGGACGCTTGTACGGGGGTGAGCCGTTGCATCGGGCCGCAACGGGAACCCTGGCGCGTTGTTATGGGTTGAGACCGTTATGGAGGGGATGGGTCTCAACATGCGCATGCGACGTACTCGTTCACGGGCCGCGCTCGCCCTCATGACAGCGGCCGTGCTGGGCGCGGCCGGCTGCGACTCGGGCGGCGGCGCGTCCTCCGGCACCCACAGCAAGAGCGGTACGGCGGCCAAGGCGAAGCCCTCCCCGACCCCGGTCTGGGACCGCAGCCCGTCCTCGGTCGCGGCGGTCGGCGACTCCATCACCCGTGGTTTCGACGCCTGTACGGTCCTGTCGGACTGCCCCGAGGTGTCCTGGGCGACGGGCTCCGAAGCCTCGGTCGACAGTCTCGCCGTACGGCTGCTGGGGAGGACCGGGGCGGCCGAGCGGAGTTGGAACTACGCGGAGACCGGCGCGCGGATGGCCGACCTGCCCGCCCAGATCACCCAGGCGGTCGCCCGCAAGCCGCAGTTGGTCACGGTGATGGTGGGCGCCAACGACGCCTGCCGGGCCTCCACCTCGGCGATGACCTCGGTCGCCGACTTCCGCACCGAGTTCGAGACCTCCCTGAAGTCCCTGCGCCGGGCACTGCCGAAGACACAGGTCTATGTCGCGAGCGTGCCGAACCTCAAGCGCCTCTGGTCGCAGGGGCGGACGAACCCGATGGGCAAGGCGGTGTGGAAGCTGGGCATCTGTCCCTCGATGCTGGCCGACGCGGACTCCCTGGACTCGGCGGCCACCGAGCGGCGCGACACGGTGCAGGACCGGGTGAAGGAGTACAACAAGGTCCTGGAGCAGGTGTGCGCGACGGATGTGCGCTGCCGTTTCGACGGGGGCGCGGTCTACGACTACCGCTTCGGCACGGACCAGTTGAGCCACTGGGACTGGTTCCACCCGAGTACGAACGGCCAGGCGCGGCTCGCCGAGATCGCGTACCGGCACGTCACCGCAAGCGAACCCGTGACCTAGGGTTTCCCTCATGAGCGAACTTTTCGGCACCCTGCCCGACGGCACCCCCGTGCACCGCTGGACCCTGGAGCGGGCGGGCGTACGGGTTCGGGTGCTGTCGTACGGCGGGATCGTGCAGTCGGTGGAGGTGCCGGACCGGGCGGGCCACGCGGCGGACGTGGTGCTCGGGTTCGCCGATCTGGACGGCTATCTCGCCCACCCGGAGCCCTATCTCGGCGCGCTGGTCGGCCGGTACGCGAACCGGATCGCGGGCGGCCGTTTCCCGCTGGAGGGCGTGACCTACTCTCTCGCGCAGAACAACGCGCCCAACTCCCTGCACGGTGGCGAGCGCGGCTTCGACAAGCGGGTGTGGGACGTCGAGCCGGTCGAGCACGGGCTGCGGCTGAGCCGGGTCAGCGGGCACGGCGAGGAGGGCTTCCCCGGGCGCCTGGACGTCTCGGCGACGTACACGCTGGACGAGTCGGGCGCGCTGCGCATCGCCTACCAGGCGACGACGGACGCGCCGACCGTCGTGAACCTCACGAACCACGGCTACTTCGACCTGAGCGGCAGCGGAAACCCGGGCGGTCACGAACTCCGGCTCGCCGCCTCGCGGTTCACGCCCGTGGACGCGGACCTGATTCCCACCGGTTCACTGGACGACGTGTCGGGCACCCGCTTCGACTTCCGCGAGTCGCGGAAGGTCGGCACCGGTTACGACCACAACTTCGTGCTCGACAAGGGCCTGACCCCGGCCCCCGTCGAGATCGCCGAGCTGCACGACCCGGCGTCCGGCCGGGTCCTGACGATCGCCACGACTGAACCCGGCATCCAGCTCTACACCGGCGACTACCTGGCCGACCCGTTCGCCCCGGGCGCCGGAATCGCCCTGGAGACCCAGCACTTCCCCGACTCCCCGAACCGCCCCGAGTTCCCGAGCACGGAACTGCGCCCGGGCGAGGTCTACAGCTCGGCGACGGTGTACGCCTTCTCGACCCGCTGACGCAGCGCCCCGGGCATGAAATGAGCCCCGGTCCAGGGGTCAGGTCCCGGACCGGGGCTGTCTGTGGGGAGACGGGTCCCGGGTCAGACGTTAATCGTCGTGGCGAGCCTGCGGTCCGTGATCGAGCGGCCCGCCTGGATCTCGTACGAACCCTTTACAACTGCCCACCCGTTCGCCGTCTCATCCCAGATCTCGAAAGATCGGCGCGGGAGTTCGACCCGCACCTCGACGCTCTCGCCGGGCCCGGCCTCGACCCCGGCGAATCCCGCCAGCCAGTGGGCCGGACGCTCGGGGTCGGGCTCGGTCGGGGCCAGATAGACCTGGACGACCTCACGCCCGTGCCGGGCACCGGCGTTGGTGACGCGGACGGTGACGGACGAACTGTCGGCCTTGATGTCGTCGTAGGTCCAGCCGGTGTAGCCGAGGCCGTGTCCGAAGGGGTACGACGGGGTGCGGCCCGCCTTCTCCCAGGCGCGGTAGCCGATGAACACGCCCTCGGTGTAAGGGAGTTCACCGTCGACGGGGACGACCTGGCTGACCGGGGCATCGGCCAGCGACCCCCAGGTGGTGGGGAGCCGGCCGCCGGGTTCGTGGGTGCCGGTGAGGACGTCGGCGAGGGCGGCGCCGGCCTCCTGGCCGGGGAACCAGCCGAGCAGGACGGCGGCGACCTCCTCGCGCCAGGGCAGTTCGACCGGGGAGCCGGAGTTGACGATCACGACGGTGTTCGGGTTGGCGGCGGCGACGGCGTGCACCAAGTCGTCCTGGCGGCCGGGGAGTCGGAGGTCGGTGCGGTCGTAGCCCTCCGACTCCACGCGCTCGGTGGTGGCGACCACGACGACGGCGGTGTCGGCGGCGCGGGCCGACTCGACGGCCTCGGCGATCAGTTCGTCGGGGTCGCGCTGCGGTTCCTGGTGGGCGAGCGCGAAGCCGACGACACGGAGCGGGATGCCGACGGGGCGGGCGACGGTGTAGGTGAGGGAGACGTCGACGGGGGCGTCGGCGGTGAGTGCGACGAGGGCCCGGGGTTCGGGGGCGCCGAAGAAGGAGATGAACGGGTCGTCCTTGGCCGGGCGTTGGACGTCGTCGTAGTACGTCGTGCCGTCGACGGTGAGGGTGAACGCGCCGATTCCCGTGATGCCGAAGGTGTGTTGTCCGGTGGCGCGCGGGGTGAAGGTGCCGGTGAGTTCGACGGTGTGGAGGGTGTCGTGGGTGACACCGTCGGGAAGGTCCGAACCCACCCATTTGATCTGCCCGTTGGGCAGGGGGACGGTCGCGATGACCTGGCCCGCCGCGTCCCGGCAGATCGCGCGCAGTGTGAACCCCTGCTCCGCGACGGCGAGTTCGGTGTTCGGGTCGGCGCCGACGGCGTAGCTCAAGGCGCCTTCGGGGAGGGCGGCGGCGAGGCCGTCGAGCGGGGAGACGATCCGGGCCGGGAAGACGGTGGCGGAGCCGCCGCCGAGGACGCGGGCGTCGCGGGCGGCGGCGCCGATGAGCGCGACGGTCGTATTCGGCTTCAGCGGCAGGGAGTTGTCCTCATTCCGCACAAGGACGAAGGAGCGGCGGGCGATCTCGCGGGCGAGGGCTTCTCCGTCGACGGGGGCCGGGAGTTCGGCCTCCGGGACGACGGGTTCGGCGCCGGCCAGGATGCCGACGCGGGCGGCGAGCCGCAGCACGTTCCGTACGGCCGCGTCGACCGTGGCCTCGGCGACCTCACCGGCGCGCACGGCCTGCGCGAGGGCCTCGCCGTAGACGGTCTTCGGGCCGGGCATGGCGACGTCGAGGCCGCCCTCGATGGCGCCGACGGTGGAGCGGGCGGCGGTCCAGTCGGAGACGTTGAAGCCGTCGAAGCCCCATTCGCCGCGCAGGATCTCGTTCACGAGGTGGTGGTGTTCGGTCATCGTCGTGCCGTTGACCGTGTTGTAGGCGGTCATGACGCCCCAGGGGCGGGCCTGTTCGACGATGAGCTCGAAGGGGGTCAAGTACAGCTCGCGCAGCGCGCGTCGGGAGATCAGATTGTCGACGGTGAAGCGTTCGGTCTCGGCGTCGTTGGCGACGAAGTGCTTGACGGTGGTGCCGACGCCGCCCTCCTGCACGCCGCTCACATATCCGGCGCCGATCCGCCCGGTGAGGTACGGGTCCTCGCTGTAGGCCTCGAAGTGCCGCCCGCCGAGCGGGGAGCGATGGAGATTGACGGTCGGAGCGAGCAGCACGTGGACGCCCTTGCGGCGGGCCTCCTGGGCGAGCAGCACACCGGCGCGGCGGGCGAGTTCGGGGTCCCAGGCGGCGGCGAGGGCGGTCGGGGACGGCAGTGCGACGGAGGGGTCGTCGGCGGTCCAGTGCCGCCCTCGGACGCCGATCGGCCCGTCGGACATCACCAGCGAGGTCAAGCCGATCTCCGGGAGCGCGGGCAGCGACCACATGTCCTGACCGGCCAGCAGCCGGGTCTTGGCATCGAGGTCGAGTGCGCCGAGGGCCGCTTCGACGACTGCTTCACGCGCTTCATGGGTCTCGTGGGTCTCATGGGTTTCCGCCACCGAGGCGCCTCCTCGTTGAGTCCGTCCTGTGCGCTGTGCCCTGTCCCTCCATCGTGCATGGGTTACCTGTAGATCGGTAGGTTTCGTAACCTTGCCGTTATATTCACCTTCGGTGAATGTCGTACGGTGACGCCATGAACGCCAGGGCCAAAAGTGCGGAGCGGCGCGCCGAGATCGTGCGGGCCGCGCTGGAGGTGATCGCCGAGCGCGGCTACCGGGGCGCGAGCCTGGCGGCGGTGGCGGAGCGGGTCGGACTGACCCAGCAGGGCCTGCTGCACTACTTCCCCACGAAGGACGCGCTGCTGGTCGCCGTCCTGGAGGAACGGGACCAGTGGGACGCGGTCCCGGACAGCCGCTGGCGGATCGACCTGCTGGCATCCCTCGTCGAGTACAACGCGATGCGGCCGGCGATCATCCAGACCTTCTCCGCGCTCCTCGGCGAGAGCGTCACGGAGGGGCATCCGGCGCGCGACTACTTCACCGCGCGGTACGCCCGGGTGCGGGCGAGCATGGCGGGGGTGCTGCGCGCCGAGTACGGCGACCGGTTGCCGAACGGCCTCACCCCCGAGCGCACGGCCCCGCTCCTGGTCGCGGTGATGGACGGCCTGCAGTACCAGTGGCTGCTGGACCCGGAGTCGGTGGACATGCCCGGGGCGTTCCGCGACTTCCTTGCCTTGCTGGGAGAGACGTGAAGTCGCCCAACTCCCCTACACCTGACGCCAGATGACGGCGAGCGTCTTGCTCACCGCGCACACGAGGCCGAAGACAAGCGCCCAGTCGTAGGCCCCGGCAAGGACCAGAGCGGCAACACCCGCACCGAACCACACCACCTCGAAGACGACCCGACCGGCGCCGCGCGTCTTGTACTTGGCCTTGGGCGAGCCGCACAGCCCCCACAGCACGGCGAGCACAACGGGCGCGCCGAGACCGAGCAGCCAGGTCAGCGGGGTGGCGAGATCCCGGGTGAACCCCCAGTAGGCGACGGCGACAAGGGCGCCGAGCTCGATGGCGAAGAGCACACCGAGGTTCGCCGCCTTCGCGGTCTTCACTGCCGTCATGAGCGGCAGTATCCCCCGGAACGGATCACTCCGTCCCGGGTACGGCGGCCACGACTTCCACCTCGACCAGCGCCTCCGGCCGGAACAGCCGCGACACCTCGAAGGTCATGCTGGTGGGCGGGGTCCCGGTGAGGAACTCCCGTCGTACGGCGCCGTATTCGGCGAGCGCGGTGATGTCGGTCAGGTAGGTGCGGATGTTGACGACGTCCGCGAGGGTCGCGCCGTGCGCCTTGAGGAGAGCGGCGATGGTCTCGAAGACGCCCCGGCTCTGCTCGGCGAGCGTCGCGCCCTCCGCGATCTGGCCGGAGAGGTACAACAGGGCGCTCCCGTCGGCGTGTTCGACGCGGGCGACCTGGGAGTAGTAGGGGCTCAGGGGCTGGGGTGCGGAGGAGGGGTTGTCCAGGGTGATGCGCATGGCGTCGACGCTAGGTCCGGCGCCGCGGTGCGACAAGCGAATGTCTAGCATGGCCGGCATGCCCATCTCGCATGATGACGGCCCGGATCTCTCCACCGTGTGGCTGCGGGTGTTCCTGGAGGTGGCCCGGCACGGTTCGTTCACGGGGGCCGCGCGAACACTCGGCTGGACCCAGTCGGCGGTGTCACGCCAGATCTCCTCGCTCGAATCGGCCCTGGACGGAGCCCAGTTGTTCGACCGCCTGCCGAGGGGCGTACGGCTCACGGAGGCCGGCCGGGTTCTCGTGCCGCATGCGGAGGCCGTCACGGAATCGCTGCACGGGGCCAGGCGCGAGCTGGCGGCACTGCGCGAACTCACGTACGGGCACGTACAGTTCGGCGCGTTCCCCACGGCCGACTCGGCGCTGGTCCCCCGCACCCTCGCCGCCTTCCGCCACCGCCACCCGGGCATCCGGCTGTCCCGCGAGGAGGGCCTCACGCCCCGCCTCCTGGACCGACTGGCGTCCGGTCACCTGCACCTGGCGATCGTCTCCACCACCGGACGAGCACCGCTCGACGCGTACGAACTCCACCACCTCCTCGACGAGTCGCTGTACGTCGCCGTACCGGCCGGTCACCCTCTCGCGGGCCAGGGGCCGGTCCGGCTGGCCCAACTCGCCGACGCCGACTGGATATCCGGCACTCCCCGCCCCGAGGGCACCCTCCTCGAAGCGGCCCTGCGCGAGGGCTTCCGGCCGCGCGTCGCGCACGTCGTCGGCGAGTGGACGGCCAAGGAGGGCTACGTCGCCGCGGGCCTGGGCGTGACCCTGGTCCCGGCGCTCGCCGCCGACTCCGTACGACCGGACGTCGCACTGCTGCCGGTGCTGGACGAGGGGACACCGGCCCGGGCGGTGTACGCGGCGACGATGCGCGGCCGGTCACTGCCCCCGGCGACGAGGGCGTTCCTCGGGGTGCTGACCGAGGAGGCGGCGCGGATCGGATCGTCCGCCGCACCCGTGGCGTAGACCACTCCCGTCACGCGATACTGCGGCCGTCCGGCACCGCACCCCACTGCGACGGAAGGCCTCAACCACTTTGAATGTCATACGAGTTCGGACAGGCGTCCTCGGGCTGGCCCTGCTGGCCGGTTTCTCCGCCCCCAGCACCGGAACGGCGGCGGCCGACACCACACTTCCCCCGACCGTCGAGGAACAACGGCTCGACAGGGCGGTCCCCCAGGAGATCCTCGAACACTCCGGATTCGACACCGTGGCACCGGAGTTCACCCAGGCCCTCGAAAGGGCGCACACCTACGCGCAGGCCCGCCGCATCGTCGTACGCGAGGGAACCGCCCTGTGGCGGCGGGCAGTCGACCGCGCGCAGGGACGAGGACCGGCCGGCGGGGACCTCAGCCGGGACGACGACCGGCCGCTGTACTGGGCGCGGTTGGGCATGACCAGGGAAGTACGCACCTGGGCACCGGAGTTCGAGATCAGCAGCGCCCAACGGACCGCACTCCTCCGCCAGTTGGAGCAGACGTCACGCGGACAGACCAGCATCCGCTACCCGGCCCGCGACAAGGGGCTGAAGCGGATCCTGGTGACCGGCTTCGACCCGTTCACGCTGGACGCGGACATCAGGATCTCCAACCCGTCCGGGGCCACCGCGCTCGCGCTGGACGGCACGGTGATCCGGACAGCGGACGGCCCGGCGCGCATCGAGACGGCCATGTTCCCCGTGCGCTGGGCCGACTTCGCCGAGGGAACCGTGGAGCGGACGCTACGGCCGTATCTCCCGAAGGTGGATCTGTTCACGACGGTGAGCCAGGGCCGGGTGGGCCGTTTCGACGTCGAGCGGACCAACGGGGCCTGGCGGGGCGGCTATCCGGACAACGACACCATCTCGCGCACGGAGACCATCCCGGTCACCGACCCGGCCTCGCAGCCCCAGTGGACGTCGACGACCCTGCCGTACAAGGCGATCGTGGCCGCGAACACCGGGCGTTTCCCCGTCTACGACCACACCGAGGTCACCGAGATCCCGGCGGGCGGGACGACTCCCGTCGTGCAGCCGGACGGCCCGACCCCCGGCTCCACGGCGCGTTCCGGTGGCGGCGGCAACTACCTCTCCAACGAGATCGCCTACCGCGCGACCCTGCTCCGGGACCGGCTCGGGCTGCACGACTCGCTGCCGGGCGGACACATCCACACGCCGGTACTGCAGTTCGGAACGGGCAACACGAACCCGACAACCGGGACGATCACCGACCCTGACTTCATACAGAACCGGTTGGACATCATCGCGCAGGTCAGGGCGATGGTGACGGCGGCGATGAACGTGTCAGCCGTCGACTGACTCGGGCCCGCTCTCCGCGTCCTCCCCCTCGGTCTCCTCGTCCAGCAGGTCCCGCGCCATCATCGTCGCCCCCGCCACCGCACCCGGCATCAGGAAGACGGCGACGAACGGGACCAGGAAGGCGAGGCCGAGGGGGGTGCCGAAGCCCCAGATCAGGGGCTTGCGGGAGCGGAGGAGGGTGAGGCGGGCGCGGAGGTCGACGCCCCGGCGCTGCAGGGCGACGGCGGTGAGTTCCTCGGTGAGGAAGAACCCGGTGACGAAGAAACCGATCACCGGGACGACGGTCTGCCCGACGAAGGGCAGGAACCCCAGCGCGAAGAGCAGAACGCCCCACACCAGCGCGCGGACCAGAATCCGGAGGCTGTCACGGGCCGAGACCCACAGTTCGCGCCAGAGCGGGAGGCCCGACTCGGGGGCGGTGCCGTCGGGCGAGAGGTCCCGGTCGACCTTCTCGGAGAGGGTCTCGTAGAAGGGCTGCCCTATCAGCAGGGTGACCGCAGTGAAGGTCAACACCGAGAGCAGCAGGGCGAGTACGAACAGCACGACGGTGAGGAAGCCGCGGAAAAGCCCCTGCCACGGGCTCGACCAGTCGTCCGCGAACGGCGTCGCCCAGCCGACGAAGTCCCCGCCCCACACCGCGAGCGCGACAAGCACCGCGACATAGAGAACCAGCGTGATCAGCCCGGGAACCAGCCCGAACCCGTACTGCCGCCCGTGCCGGGCCACCCAGCGCTGGCCCTTCAGGAGATAGCCGAATCCCGCCCCAAGATCATGCATGGGGAGAACCTTACTCAGCGTCGACGCCGGACGGGTGGAACAGGGGCCTCAGCCCTGCCCTAGGCGGTCGACACCGCCACCACGACCCCCTGGTCCGCCGCAGGCGACACCGCGGCGGTCACCCGGACCGCAGTCGCCCGGGCCACCCGCCCCGCGCGGAAGGCGGCGGCCAGCAGAAGCGGCTGGACCCGCTCCAAGGCAGCAACGAACAGCTCCTCACCCGCGACCACCACCGGCACGGCCGTCTTCGTGGTCGTCGCCGCGGCCTCCGTGAGGTCGGCGAGGGGTGGGAGGGTGGCGCGGAGGACCTTCGCGCCCGCAGTGGCCGCGCGTTGTGCGAGGGCCACCTGCGGGGGCAGCAGGGGAGCCAGCGCCGCCGTCAACGCCTCGGCGATGCGCCGGAGTTCGGGGGAGGAGTCGGCCAGGGCGTCGGCCGCCGCGCGGAGCAGCGGGGTGAGGGCGAGCAGTAGGCCGGCCGCCACGCCCGCCGCCGCTGGCAGCAACGGGGAGGCCGCCTCGACCAGATCGCCGAGTGCCGCGGCGAACTCCTCGACCGCCGGCTCCACCGCGTCGAGCACGGGCAACAGGCTGTCCCCGAGCACACCCAACAACACCTGCGCCGGCTGACTCACCGGATGCACGGCCAGCGGCGCACCGGTCGTACCGAGCCGCGTCAGTGTGTCCACGATCCGATAGAACGCCTCCTGGGCCTGCGGCGAAGCACTCGCCTCGGCCAGTTCCGCCGTGGTCTCCCGCAGCACCCGCAGCGCCTCGGCACCCGAACCATCCCGTGGATCAAGGGTGTTGATGGCGATCCGGGTGATGTTCCCGGCGGTGTCCAGGAGCTGCCCGGTGATGTCGGTGGTGCTGCGTGCCATGCGCAACACCTCGTCCCTGCTGGGGAGCGAAGGAATAGTCGCCATGGGAACTCCTCACCGTGCGCCCGCCGACCACTGCCCGGTACCTGTGCTCAGCATGCCCACTCCCCACCCCCCTGAATGCGACATCCGGGTATCGACGACACCAACACCTTCCCCGCATCCCCCTGCGTCTTCGCTGCGTCTTCCCTGGCCCATTGAGTCGAACGGGTGTCGCTCGCCGTACCGATCTCTGGAACCAGGAGGAGGTCCGAGGGGGAACTCCCGCAGGTCGGACAGGCGTTGTTCACCATGGCACACGCGAGCAGCGGATCAGTTGAGGAGAGCGGATGACCCAGGAGATCCACGGCACCGTAGCCGACGGCTTCGAGACGGTCCGGGAGGAGTTCGCCGCGTTCGTGTCGACGGAGCGCGCGGACTACGAGGGCCAGTTGTGCGCATACGTACACGGCCGCCAGGTAGTGGACCTGTGGGCCGGACCGCCCGACACCACCGGCAACTCCCTCTACGGCGTGTTCTCGTCCACCAAGGGCGCGGCCCACCTCGTGGTGGCCCTGCTGGTCCAGGACGGCACCCTCGAGCTGGACCGCAAAGTCACCTACTACTGGCCGGAGTTCGCATCCGAGGGCAAAGGCGCGCTGACTCTACGCGAGTTGCTCGCGCACCGGGCGGGCCTGATCGGCACGGACACCGGCTTCACCCTCGCCGAACTCGCCGACGACCGCGCGGTCGCCGAACGCCTCGCCGACCAGCGCCCGTTCTGGCGCCCCGGCACGGCCTTCGGCTATCACGCCCTGGTCATCGGCGCGTTGACCGGCGAGATCGTAAGACGAGCCACAGGCCGCTCACTCCAGGACGTGTACGAGGAAAGAGTCCGCGCCCCCTACGCCCTGGACTTCTACCTGGGCCTCCCCACCGCCCAGGAGCCACGCTTCCGCACCACCCGGCCGCACCCCCTCTCCCCCGAAGAACAGGTGCTGCACGCCACCGAACCGGACAGCCGCCACAGCCTCGCCGGCATCGCCTTCAACGAACACGCGGCCCAGCCCACCGATCTCGTATCGCTCCCGAACGAGACGACGATCCGCGCCAAGGGCCCCGCATCGGTCGGCGGAGTGGCATCGGCACGCGGCCTGGCCGGCCTCTACGCGGCGGCGATCAGCGTGGTCGAGGACCGGGCCCCACTCCTGAAGCCGGACACGGTAGCGGAGTTCGGCCAGCTCCACTCCGTCGGCCACGACCTGATCACCGGCACGCACCGGGCGTACGGCCTGGGTTTCCAGGCGACCGCGAGCACCTGGTACCCGTTCCTGAGCGCCGGCACGATCGGCCACAGCGGCGCCGGCGGCTCCCAGGCCTTCGCCGACCCCCGCACAGGCCTGACCTACGGCTACACCCGCCGCCGCTTCACCCTCCAGGGCGGCCCGGCCCCAGAGAACACCCGCCTGGTCCAAGCCGCCCACCAAGCAGCCCTGGCCAACTAGAACCAACGGCGCAAGCCCTCACCAACGGTGAGGGCCCACCCACCCCCACCGTCCCCACGCGCCGGCCGAGAGGGAGCCGCAGGGGCGCGCCGGTGCCCGAACAGGCCTTGCAGGGAGCCTGGGAGGACATCCGGAGCGGGACGGT
>NZ_JBHYWD010000021.1:0-100982 GCF_042751305.1 Streptomyces hokutonensis | reverse complement strand
GCCGAGAGGCCCAGCGCGCGGAGGCGCGCAGCGCCGAGCACGATGGGCCTCTCGACACCGGCTTGAGGCGCCCCGAAGGCGACCGAACCACAAGAGGTGCGCGCACGGCGCCTTCTCAACACCGGCCCACCTACCCGATGCCTACCCAACACCGGCCCACCTGCGAGGGCGCCTATCAACACCGCCCCACCAACCCGGCGCCCACCCAACACCACCCCGTCAAAGCTTGACGATCATCTTCCCCGTGTTCTCCCCCCGCAGCTGCCCCAGGAACGCCTCAAGGTTGTTCTCGATCCCCTCGACGACGGTCTCCCGGTACTTCAGCTCCCCGGAAGCCACCCAAGCGCCGACCTCCCGGACGAACTCCGGCTGAAGGTCGTAGTGGTCGCCGACGAGGAACCCCTCGATCCGCCCCCGGGTCTGGATGAGCCGCCCGAGGTTCTTCGGCCCAGGAGCCGGCTCGGTGCTGTTGTAGACGGAGATCATCCCGCAGATGGCAATGCGCCCACGCTCGTTGAGCGAACCGATCGCAGCCTCGAGATGCTCACCCCCGACATTGTCGAAGTACACATCGACACCGTCCGGAGCAGCCTCGCGCAGCTGCTGACTCACGGGCCCGTTCTTGTAGTTGAAGGCGGCGTCGAAGCCGTACTCCTCAACCAGCAGCTTGACCTTCTCGTCGGACCCGGCGGAACCGACAACCCGCGACGCCCCCTTGAGCTTGGCGATCTGCCCGACCTGGCTGCCCACGGCACCGGCCGCACCGGAGACGAAGACCGAGTCGCCCTCCTTGAAGGAGGCGGTGCGCAGCAGCCCGGCGTAGGCGGTGAGGCCGGTCATGCCGAGCACGCCGAGGTAGGTGGAGAGCGGGGCGAGGTCGGGGTCGACCTTGACGGCGCCCTTGGCGTCGATGGTCGCGTACTCGCGCCAGCCGCCGAAGTGCAGCACGTGGTCGCCGGCCGCGAACCCCTCGGCGTTGGACTCGACGACCTCGCCGACCGCACCGCCCTGCATCACCTTGCCGAGCTCGAACGGGGCGACGTACGACTTGGCGGCACTCATGCGGCCGCGCATGTACGGGTCGACGGAGAGGTACTTGTTCCGCACCAGCACCTGGCCCTCGCCCGGGGTCCGGGTCTCGGTCTCCACCAGGGCGAAGTCCTCGGGCTTCGGCCAGCCGACCGGACGGCTGAGCAGGTGCCATTCGCGGTTGATCATCACAAGCGCCTTTCCTCAATGCATGGCGTTCAAATACTTCAGTACCTGAAACAACAATGCTCCTGAATATTTCATGTTGTCAAGTAACGGGGTACGCTTGAGTCCATGGCCACACCCGAAAAGACGCGCCGCGCCGACCCCGTGACCCTGGAGGTCGTCGAGCTGATCGGCGATGTCGTGGCGCGGTTCTACGAGGACTACGAGGAGGCGGCGGGCGACCACTCGCTGACCGGCGCGCAGGCGCGGCTGCTGAGTCTGCTGTCGCTCGAGCCGCTGCCGATGCGCAAGCTGGCGCAGAAGCTGAAGTGCGAGCCGTCGAACGTCACCGGGATCGTGGACAGGCTGGAGACGCGGGGGTTGGTGGAGCGCCGCCCCGACCCCGCGGACCGGCGGGTGAAGCTGGCGGCGGCGACGGACGAGGGCAGGCGGGTGGCCCGTAGCCTGCGCGAATCGCTGCGCTTCGCCCGAGAACCACTCGCCGGGCTGTCGGACGACGAAAGACTGGCACTCCGAGGCCTGCTACGACGGATGCTGGAAATCTGACCGTCGGGGCTTGGATGCCCGAGCCGAACGGCTCAGGAGCACCACCACAAGATCTGTTTGCACGTCTCCGAAGGCGACGGCGTGGGACTCGGTTCCGAGGACGAGGGCTCCGAGGTCGGAGTGGTCGTCGGGTCCGTCGTGGATGTCGACGTATGGGACGTGCCGCCGGCGGCGGTCGTCGGTTTCAGCGACGCGGAGGGACTCTTCGTCCCCTTCCCGGACTCCGAAGGCGAGGCGGACCGTGACGCCGACGCGTCCGGGGACGCGGAACCCGTACCCGCCCCCGCGGTCTTCGTGTCGCCCAAGGGCTCGGCCGTACCGCTCGCCTCCGAGGAGGCCGCGCCCTCCGCCGACGCATCCCCCGGGGCCGCGGGTTTCGAGGCCGAGAACGGCGCGTCCGTGCCCAGTTCGGCCAGGCTCAGCCCGCCGGCCGCGAGCACGAAGCCGGCCGTGACGAGGAGGACCCGGCGCCGCCGCCGTCGATGCGCGGCGGCCTTGCGATCGCGACGACTCGCGCCTGGCGCGGCCGGCTCCTCGGCATCGGCATCGGTGCCGGTGTCGACGTCGGCATCACGCCGCCCGCGGTTCCTCCGCCGGGCGGCACGCCCCTCGTGTTCGCCGCCGTGTTCGCCGCCGCGTTCACTGCCGTGCTCCTCGTCCGACTCGTCGGTGTCGGAGGCTTGGTCGCCCCCGCCATCCGTTTGCGAACGCACGTCAACCCCCGCCTCGTAGGGAGGAGTTGACACAACGGGCAATTCGGCAGGCGTGCCGCACCCCGGGCACGCGAGGGCGCCGTTCAGGTGCCGGCCGCAGGGGTGGCAGTAGTCCATGACGCGGGAAGACTAAGTTCCTCACAGGTAACGTTCATAGTCACGTCTGTGAAAGTTGTGCGAGGAACCGCGCGCCGAACCCTGCCGGAACCCGACAAGAACCCCATCGGGACCCAACCTGCGATCGCCCCCCTTGTCGAAACCGTTACTTGTTCGACCCATTGACACCCCACCCCCGCCGTCCTTACTGTCTGCCCAGCATTTCGAACGTGAGCCGAAATTTCGAACAGCACCGAAGAGCACAGGGGGCATCTGCCGTGCGCATCACGGGAATCAGCACGCACGTGGTCGGGACGCCATGGCGCAATCTGACGTACGTCCAAGTGCACACCGACGAGGGCGTCACCGGTGTCGGCGAGACCCGGATGCTGGGACACACCGACGCGCTCATCGGTTACCTGCGCGAGGCCGAGGCAAACCACATTCTCGGTTCCGACCCGTTCGCCCTGGAAGACCTCGTACGCCGGATGAAGTACGGCGACTACGGCCGTGCGGGCGAAATCGTCATGTCCGGCATCGCCGTGATCGAGATGGCCTGCTGGGACATCAAGGGCAAGGCCCTCGGGGTGCCGGTGTGGCAGCTGCTCGGCGGCAAGGTCACGGACAAGGTGAAGGCGTACGCCAACGGCTGGTACACCACCGAGCGGACCCCGGAGGCCTATCACAAGGCCGCCCAGGGCGTCATGGAGCGCGGCTACAAGGCGCTGAAGATCGACCCGTTCGGGACCGGGCACTTCGAACTCGACCACGCGCAGACCCTGTACGCGGTCTCGCTGATCGAGGCCGTACGGGACGCGATCGGCCCGGACGCCGAGCTGATGCTGGAGATGCACGGCCGCTTCTCGCCGTCCACCGCGGTACGGCTCGCGCGCGAACTCGCGCCGTTCAAGCCCGCGTGGCTGGAGGAGCCGGTCCCGCCGGAGAACCTGAAGGCGCTGGAGAAGGTCGCCGCGAAGGTGGACATCCCGGTCGCCACGGGTGAACGCATCCACGACCGCGTCGAGTTCCGCGAGCTGTTCGAGAGCCAGGCCGTCGACATCATCCAGCCCGACGTCGGTCACATCGGCGGCATCTGGGAGACGCGCAAGCTCGCCGCGACCGCCGAGGCGCACTACGTCCTCGTCGCCCCGCACAACGTCGGCGGACCGGTACTGACCGCGGCCTCGCTCCAAGTCGGCTTCTCCACCCCGAACTTCAAGATCCTGGAGCACTTCAACGACTTCGCTGACGCGGAGATCAAGAAGGTCGTCAAGGGTGCCCCGCAGGTGATCGACGGCTACTTCCACCTCTCGGACGCGCCCGGTCTCGGCGTCGAGCTGGACACCGACGCGGCGGCCGAATTCCCGCAGCAGCAGGCGCGGTTCGACCTCTGGGCGGACGGCTGGGAGCAGCGCAAGCCCAAGGGCTCGAAGTGAGCACCGCGGTCGTCATCGCGGCACCGGGCGAGCACAGCCTGGTCTCGCACGAGCCCCGGCAGCCGGACGCCAGTGAGGCGCTCGTACGCGTCCACGCGGTCGGCATCTGCGGCAGCGACCGCGAGGTGTACCAGGGCAACAGGCCCGAGGGCTACGTCCGTTACCCCCTCACGCCGGGCCACGAGTGGTCCGGCACGGTGGAGGCGGTCGGCGCCGGGGTGCCGTCAAGTCTGGTCGGCCGCAAGGTGGTCGGCGAGGGCTTCCGCAACTGCCAGGTGTGCGACCGGTGTCACGCGGGTGAGACGACGTTGTGTACGGCGGGCTACGAGGAGACGGGCTTCACCCAGCCCGGCGCCATGGCCACCACCCTCACCCTCCCCGCCCGGCTGCTCCATGTCCTCCCGGACGGGGCCGACTTGACGGCGGCGGCGCTGCTGGAGCCGGCGGCCTGCATCGCGGCGGCGGCGCTCAAGGCGAACGCGCGGCCGGGTGAGCGAGTGGCCGTGGTCGGCACCGGAACGCTCGGCATGTTCGCGATCCAGTTCCTCAGGGCGAACTCCCCCGCCGAACTCCTGGTGGTGGGCTCCCGCCCGGACCGCGCGGCCCTTTCCGAGCAGTTCGGCGCCACGGACTTCCGTACCAAGAACGAACCGCTCCCCGACGACTTCGACGTGGTGATCGAGACCGCCGGCTCGGCGGACGCGGCCCGTACGGCGGCCGCCCTGCTCCGGCGCGGCGGACGCCTGGTCCTGACCGGCATCCCGGCGCCGGGCGCGGAGGGTCTCGACCCGACCGATCTCGTCGTACGGCAGCTGGAGGTGCACACCGTCTTCGGGGCACCGCCGGACGCCTGGGCGCACACGGTGCGGGTGTTCGGGGCGGGGTTGCTCGATCCGCTTCCCCTGGTCACCCATGAGCTTCCGCTCGCCGAGTTCCCGCAGGCCATCGAGTTGGTGGGGTCCGGCGATCCCAAGGTCGGCAAGGTGCTGCTGCGGCCGTAGGAAACCCCCAGCCGTACGTCGGCACGGGGTGTCCTGACCACCCCGCGCCGGCGTACCACCACAGTTTTTCTCTACCGCGAGCCGCGAACCGCGTCCGATATACCGAACACGAAGGACAGCCAGTGACCGACACCGCCACTGCAGCCCGCAGGCCCGGGGAGCAGGCGCTCTCCGCGCTCGGCCTGGGCGCGCCCGCCCTCGACCCCGCCGACGCCTCGCCGCACACCTTCCCCGGCGGCGGTCGCTGGCGCACCGAGATCCCCTCCTGCGAGGGTCCCGAGGCGCTGGCGGTCATCCTCAAGGAGTCCTCGCGCCTCGACGTGCCGATCCACCGGATCAGCCAGGGCAGCGGTGTGTGGATGCTGACCGACTCCGAGATCACCGAGATGGTCGAGGCGACGGCCGAACGCGACATCGAGCTCTGCCTGTTCACCGGTCCGCGCGGGACCTGGGACATCGGTGGCTCGGTCCGTTCCGACTCGCGCGGCGGGGGTCTGCGCGCCCGGGGTCACGACGCGGTCGCCGGCTGTATCGAAGACGCCGTCAGGGCAACGGAGTTGGGCGTCAAGTGCCTGCTCGTCGCCGACGAGGGGGTGCTGTGGACGCTGCACCGGGCGCGGGTCGCCGGGATCATCCCGGCCGACACCACGCTCAAGGTCTCGGCGCTGATCGGTCCGGTCAACCCGGCCGCGTACGCGGTCTACGAGCAGCTGGGCGCGGACTCGTTGAACGTCCCCAGCGACCTCACGCTCGACCACCTCACCGAGATCCGGCGCGTCTCGGCCGCCCCCATGGACATGTACATCGAGGCGCCGGACGACCTCGGTGGCTACATCCGGATGTACGAGGTCGCGGAGCTGATCCGCCGCGGGGCCCCTCTGTACCTGAAGTTCGGCCTCTCCAAGGCCCCCGGCATCTACCCGTGGGGCACCCATCTCCGTGACGTCACCCTCGACACGGCCCGCGAGCGGGTCCGTCGCGGGCGGCTCGCCCTCGACCTGCTCGCTCGCCACGGGGCGGACGGCGACATGGCTCCCCTCGGGTCCAGGTTGCCGGGGTCTTTGAACCGCTTCCCCGCCGGGGCTGCCACGGCCTGACCGTCGGGGACCGCGGGTGCGTGGGGGCTGGTCGCGCAGTTCCCCGCGCCCCTTATGAACTCGGCCCCGTTTCCAAAGGCACCCCGCATCACCCGCACCTCTTGAACACCTCCCGGTTTCCAGGGGCGCGGGGCTGTATCGAACTGCGGCTCCGCCGCGGGGCGCGACCAGCCCCCACCGGGCCGCGCCACACAACTCAACCGCACCACCCACACACACTCGCTGCACCTCTCAACGACGAGAAGAATGAGGCCAGTTCACATGCGCATCCGCAGAAGTCGCGCCCTTCCCCTCATAGCCGGCGCCGCCACCCTCGCGCTGTCCCTGTCCGCCTGTGGCCAGAGTGGCTCGGGCGGCAGCAAGGAGAAGGAGAGCAGCGCCAAGGGCGGCACGATCGGCATCGCGATGCCGACGAAGTCCTCCGCGCGCTGGATCTCCGACGGCGACAACATGGTCAAGGACCTCAAGGCCAAGGGCTACAAGACCAAGCTGGTCTACGGCGAGGACGACCCGGACACCCAGGTCTCCCAGATCGAGAACATGATCACCCAGGGCGTCAAGGGCCTGATCATCGCGGCGATCGACAACAAGTCGCTGAACAACGTGCTCCAGGAGGCCGCCTCCGCGAAGATCCCGGTCATCGCCTACGACCGCCTGATCCTCGGCACGAAGAACGTCGACTACTACGCCTCCTTCGACAACACGAAGGTCGGCGTGCTCCAGGGCACGTACCTCATCAAGAAGCTCGGGCTGGACAGCGGCAAGAACGGCCCGTTCAACATCGAGCTGTTCGCCGGCTCGAACGACGACAACAACACCAAGTACTTCTTCAACGGTGCGATGAGCGTGCTCCAGCCGTACATCGACCAGAAGAAGCTGGTCGTCAAGTCCGGGCAGACCGAGCTCAACAAGGTGACCACTCTGCGCTGGGACGGCACCAAGGCGCAGAACCGCATGGAGGACATCCTCACCGGTTCCTACAAGACCGGCCGGGTCGACGCGGTGCTGTCGCCCTACGACGGCATCTCCATCGGCATCCTGTCCGCGCTGAAGTCGGACGGCTACGGCTCGGCGAGCAAGCCGCTGCCGGTCATCACCGGCCAGGACGCCGAGCTGGCCTCGGTGAAGTCGATCATCGCGGGTGAGCAGACGCAGACCGTCTACAAGGACACCCGTGAGCTCGCCAAGGTCGCGGACACGATGATCGACGACGTGCTCAACGGCAAGACGCCGCAGACCAACGACACCAAGACCTACGACAACGGCACCAAGGTCGTCCCGGCCTACCTGCTGCAGCCGGTGAGCGTGGACAAGTCCAACTACGAGGACGTGCTGGTCAAGGGCGGGTACTACACGGACGCGCAACTCAAGTAGTTCCGCGGCCCGTTACCCCACCCCACACTTGATTGGAAGGCACGACCATGGCGGGACCCGTCCTGGAAATGCGCTCGATCGTCAAGACCTTTCCCGGTGTCAAAGCGCTCTCGGACGTCACTCTGACGGTCCGTCAGGGCGAGGTCCATGCCATCTGCGGTGAGAACGGCGCCGGGAAGTCCACCTTGATGAAGGTGCTCTCCGGCGTCCATCCGCACGGCAGTTACTCGGGCGACATCCTCTTCGAAGGGGAGGAGTGCCGCTTCCGCGACATCCGGGCCAGCGAGCACCGAGGCATCGTCATCATCCACCAGGAACTGGCGCTGGTGCCGTTCCTGTCGATCGCCGAGAACATCTTCCTCGGCAACGAGCACGCCACGCGCGGGCTCATCAACTGGAACGAGACCCTGCGGCACGGCACCGAACTGCTGCGCCGGGTGGGCCTGAGCGACCACCCGGAGACCCGCGTCGCCGACATCGGCGTGGGCAAGCAGCAGCTGGTGGAGATCGCGAAGGCGCTGTCGAAGAAGGTGAAGCTGCTCATCCTGGACGAGCCGACGGCGGCGCTGAACGACGAGGACAGCGGCAAACTCCTGGATCTCATCCTGGAGTTGAAGAAGCAGGGCATCACCTCGATCATCATCTCGCACAAGCTGAACGAGATCCGCAGGGTCGCCGACTCGGTGACGATCCTGCGCGACGGCCGCTCGATCGAGACGCTCGACGTGAAGGCGCCGGAGACGAACGAGGAGCGGATCATCTCCGGCATGGTCGGCCGCGACCTCGACCACCGCTTCCCCGAGCGCACCCCCTACGCGGGCAAGGCCGAGGCGGCGCCCGCGCTGGAGATCCGCGACTGGACCGTGTTCCACCCGATCGACCAGCAGCGCAAGGTAGTTGACGATGTGTCAATAAATGTGCGCAGGGGCGAGATCGTCGGCATCGCCGGACTCATGGGCGCCGGCCGCACCGAACTCGCCATGAGCGTCTTCGGGCGCTCCTACGGCCGCTACGCCGGCGGCACGGTCCTCAAGGACGGCCAGGAGATCCGCACCAAGTCCGTCGCGGAGGCGGTCGGGCACGGCATCGCCTATGTCACGGAGGACCGCAAGCACTACGGCCTGAACCTGATCGACACGATCAACCGGAACATCTCGCTGGCCGCCCTGAGCAAGGTCGCCAAGCGCGGTGTGGTCGACGAGCAGGAGGAACGGCAGGTCGCCGAGCGGTTCCGCTCCTCGATGAACATCAAGGCGCCGACCGTCTTCGAGCCGGTGGGCAAGCTGTCCGGCGGCAACCAGCAGAAGGTCGTCCTCAGCAAGTGGATCTTCGCGGGTCCCGAGGTGCTGATCCTGGACGAGCCCACGCGCGGCATCGACGTGGGTGCCAAGTACGAGATCTACACGGTCATCGACCAACTCGCCGCCGAGGGCAAGGCGGTGGTCTTCATCTCCTCCGAACTGCCGGAGCTGCTCGGCATGTGCGACCGCATCTACACGATGGCGGCGGGCCGGCTGACCGGTGAGGTGCCCCGGGCCGAGGCCACGCAGGAAGTGCTGATGCGCCAGATGACGAAGGACAAAGAGGTAACGCGATGAGCACGGACGTCACCGACAAGATCCCGGCCGCGGCACCGCCGGGCAAGGACGGATCGGGCGCGGGCGGCGGCCTGTTGCGGCTGGTGCTGGACGGACTGCGGCGCAACATGCGGCAGTACGGCATGCTGATCGCCCTCGGCCTGATCGTGATCCTCTTCGAGATCTGGACCGGCGGGGACCTGCTGCTGCCGCGCAACGTCTCCAACCTGGTGCTGCAGAACAGCTACATCCTGATCCTCGCGATCGGCATGATGCTGGTCATCATCGCCGGGCACATCGACCTGTCGGTCGGCTCGCTGACCGCGTTCGTGGGCGCCTTCGCGGCGGTCCTGATGGTCAATCACCAGGTGCCGTGGCCGGTCGCGCTGGTGCTGTGCCTGCTGATGGGCGCCGTGGCGGGCTCGGTGCAAGGGCTGTTGATCGCCTACGCGGGCATACCGTCCTTCATCGTCACCCTCGCCGGCATGCTGCTCTTCCGCGGCCTCACGGAGATCCTCCTCCAGGGCCAGACGCTCGGCCCCTTCCCGGGCGGCCTGCAGAAGATCGGCAACGGCTTCCTGCCCGCGGTCGGCCCGAACACCAACTACCACAACATCACGCTGCTGTTGGGGCTCGTGATGATCGCCGCGGTGGTGTGGCAGGAGTTCCGCGACCGGCGCCGCCAGCAGGAGTTCTCGCTCGACGTGGCGCCCACCAAGCTGTTCCTGCTCAAGCTCGTGGCGATCGTCGCCGCGATCCTCTGGCTGACCCTGCTGCTCGCCAGCTACGACGGCGCGCCGATCATCCTGATCATCCTCGGTGTCCTGGTGGCCGGTTACGGCTACGTGATGCGCAACACCGTCTTCGGCCGCCACATCTACGCGATCGGCGGCAATCTGCCGGCCGCGAAGCTGTCCGGCGTCAAGGACAAGCGCGTCACCTTCCAGGTGTTCCTGAACATGGGCGTGCTCGCGGCCCTGGCGGGTCTGGTCATCACCGCCCGCCTCAACGCGGCCTCGCCGAAGGCGGGCGACGGCTTCGAACTGGAGGCCATCGCCTCCTCGTTCATCGGCGGCGCCTCCATGAGCGGCGGTGTCGGCACCGTCCTCGGTGCCATCATCGGCGGTCTCGTCCTCGGCGTGCTGAACAACGGCATGAACCTCCTCAGTGTCGGCACCGACTGGCAGCAGGTCATCAAGGGCCTCGCCCTGCTGACCGCGGTCGGCTTCGACGTGTGGAACAAGCGCAAGTCCGGTTCGTAAGTCCAGCCCGGGCCCCGCACGTCTGTCATTCGCACAGCACGGCGGGGCCCCTTCCATGTGCAGGAGCCGCTCAATGGAACTGAACAGACGCACGGTCATTGCAGGCGCCGCAGCAGCAGGCATCGCAGCGAGCGCCCTCGGTACAGGTACGGCGCAGGCAGCCTCGGGAGGCAAGAAGCCCGTGAAGGAACTCTTCGGCACCCTCGCCGACGGGAGCAAGGTCTACCGCTGGTCGCTGGAGAACGGCGGCACCCGGCTCAAGGTGCTGTCCTGGGGCGGAGTCGTCCAGTCCCTCGAACTCCCGGACCGGCACGGCAAGTACGCCAACGTGTCGCTCGGCTTCGACAACATCGCCGACTACGTGGCGAAGACCCCGTACTTCGGCGCGCTCATCGGCCGCTACGGAAACCGCATCGCCAAGGGCCAGTTCACCCTCGACGGCAAGAGCTACCAGCTCTCCGTCAACGACGGGGTCAACAGCCTGCACGGCGGCAGCCAGGGCTTCGACAAGCACATCTGGGACGTGGAGGGCTTCACCGCCGGCTCGGACGTCGGCCTGCACCTCCACTACACCAGCGTCGACGGCGAGATGGGCTACCCGGGCACCCTCAAGGTGAAGGTGACGTACACGCTCAACAAGCACGGCGACTGGCGCATCGACTACGAGGCGACCACCGACAAGGCCACGGTCGTCAACCTCACCAGCCACGTCTACTGGAACCTCGCCGGCGAGGGCAGCGGCACGATCGAGAACCACCAGCTCACGATCCCCGCCTCCCGCTACACGCCCACCGACTCGGGGCTGATCCCCACGGGCGAACTGGCCAAGGTCTCCGCCACCCCCTTCGACTTCCGCAAGACGAAGCCGATCGGCCGCGACATCCGGGCCGCGCACGTCCAGCAGGTGCAGGCCAAGGGGTACGACCACAACTGGGTCCTCGACAAGGGCATCACCGCGAAGCCCGAGCACGCCGCGACCCTGCACGACCCGCACTCCGGCCGCACCCTGAAGATCGCCACCGACCAGCCGGGGCTGCAGTTCTACTCCGGCAACTTCCTCGACGGCACCCTGACCGGCACCGGCGGCCACACCTACCGCCAGGGCGACGCGCTCTGCCTGGAGACCCAGCACTTCCCGGACTCGCCGAACCACGCGAACTTCCCGTCAACGGTGCTGAGGCCGGGGCAGACGTACAGGACGTCAACGATCCACACGTTCAGCGCGTGACCTTCCACGCGTGACCATTTACTACGTGACGCGAGGCTCGGGTCAGGGGTTCCCGAACTCACACTAATTTCACATCCGTTGAACAGTGCCACTCTCGTCTCCGTATTCAAGGGCGGCCCGTGCTCCCCCGCGCGGGCCACCCAAGACGACGGGCCCGGTCGTCCCCGCCGGGCCCGCCTTCATACGGAGGTTCCATTGGCCGACTCCAACGTCACCTCGCTGTTCCGCAGTTCGGCGGCGCACAGCCCGTCGATGGCAGCGCTGGCGCGTGAGAGCGACGGCACCGGCCCCGTGGACTTCTGTATCCCGTGCAACCCGTACTTCCCCACCCCCGCCATGTTCGACCAGATGGCGGCCCGGCTGCGCGAGATCATCACGTACTACCCGAGCAGCGCCGACACCATCACGGCCGAGCTCTGCAATCTGCTCCAACTCCCGCCGAGCTGCGTCGCGATGGGCAACGGTTCGACCGAACTGATCACCTGGATCGACCACTTGATGGTCCGCGAGTCACTCGCCATCCCCGTCCCCACCTTCGGCCGCTGGACCGACCAGCCCATGGAGACCGGCAAGCGGGTCGACATGTTCCCGCTCCAGGAGTCCAACGGCTTCGCCCTGGACCTCGCGCAGTACTCCGAGTTCATCCGCAAGCGCAACACCAAGGTCGCCGTCATCTGCAACCCGAACAACCCCGACGGCGGCTTCATCCACAAGCAGGCGCTCGTCCAGTTCATGGACGCGATGGCCGACCTGGACCTCATCGTCATCGACGAGTCGTTCCTCGAGTTCGCCGACGCCGAGGTCGAACCCAGCGTCGTGCAAGAGGCGATGCTCCGCCCCAACGTGGTCGTCCTGCGCAGCCTCGGCAAGAACTTCGGCCTGCACGGCATACGGTTCGGCTACCTCGTCGCCAACCCCGCCCTCGCCGGCCGTATACGCTCCATGCTCCCGAAGTGGAACCTCAACGCCTTCGCGGAGCACGTGGTGTTCATCCTCAAGGAGCACGGCGCGGAGTACGCGCAGAGCCTCCAGCAGGTGCGCCGCGACCGACTCGACATGGCGAGCCATCTCTCCGCGCTGCCCGGCCTGACGGTCTATCCGTCGCAGGGCAACTTCCTCTTCGTACGCCTTCCCGTGGGCGCCGAGGGAACCGTGGTCCGGGACCGGATGCTCACCGAGCACCGCATCCTGGTCCGCGAGTGCGGCAACAAGATCGGTTCGTCCAGCCGCTTCCTGCGCCTCGTGGTGCGCCCCCAGGTGGACGTGCGTCGCCTGGTGTCCGGCCTGGAACAGGTGCTCTACGGGACCAGGAGGGGAGCTGCCGTACCCGAGCTGAGCACAGGGACCAGCTACAGCTCGGGTACGGCGGCCGTGGACCGGCTCGTCGGCGCGACCAACGGCGCGGGCATGCAGATGCCCGCCGCGATCACCCAGATGCAGCCGCAGCCCGTGCCCATGCAGGCACCGGCGGCCGCGGTGCCTCAGCCTCAGCCGCAGCCCGTGCCAGTGTCTGTGCCTCAGCCCCAACCTCAGCAGCAGCCTCAGTACCAGCCGATGGTGGCCGCGGCACAGGCTCCGCAGATGCCGATGCAGCCTGTTGCGCAGATGCCGGAGCAGTTGGCTCAGGTGTCTCAGCAGATGCCGGTCATGCAGCAGCCTCAGCAGCAGCCGTACGGTACGCCCGCGCCTGCTCCTGTGCCTCAGGGGCCTACACCCACTGGTGTGCCTGCGCGTAATGGGCTTACGGCCGCGCAGGTGCGGGGGGCTACCAGTCCCAACGGGATGCAGAATCTTGCGCCGGCGCCGGCCACTGGGTGGCCCAATGCGCAGAGTTGGCCCAATGCTGCGGGGATGGGGCAGGCCGGTTAGTTGGGCCTCGTTGTCAGGTGCGGGTGCGTGGGGGCTGGTCGCGCAGTTCCCCGCGCCCCTAGATTCTCACGGCGTTGAGTAGCGAGGCCCCCAGCGGCAACGCATAACAACCCTTCACCTCGAAGCCCGTCTTATCCAGCAGTAGGCGGTAGTGGTCCTCGTCCCTCTCCCTTCCTCCTACGTTGCACAGCATGTGGATGTCCCAGGCCACCGCCGTCGGAGTCGGCAACAGGCGTTCCACCACCAGCAGTTGGGCTCCTGGGTGCATTGCCTTGGCGCAGTTGTCGAGGATGGTCAGGCAGCGGTCGTCGTCCCAGTCGTGGAGGACTCGGGACAGGAGGTAGATGTCGCCGCCGGCCGGTACGGACTCGGTGAAGTCGCCCGGTACGAAGGTGCAGCGTTCGGGGAGTTGGGGGCGGGCCGCTTCCAGGGCCTCGGGGCGTTCCAGCAGGACGCCCTCCAAGTGGGCGTGGGCGCGAAGGAGTCGGGACAGCAGGGCGCCGTTTCCGCCGCCCACGTCGACCACGCGTCGTGCGGTCGAGAAGTCGATCAGCGTGGGTACCGGGGCGAACATCTCCGCGCTGGCCGCCATCGCACGGTGGAACAGGTCGCCGAGTTCCGGGTGTTGGGCGAAATACGGGAAGTGGTGCCGGCCGTAGCGGTGGGCGAAGGCTTCCTCGCCGGTGCGTACGGAGTGGGTCAAGCCGGAGAAGGAGTCGTAGAAGGGGCCCGCGTACAAGCGTGCCAGGGGGTGGAGGCTGAACTCCGTCCCTGTGCGCAGGGGTTGGCCCGTGGCGGTGAGGTGGTACGTGCCGTCGGACGAGGTGAGCAGGCCCAGGGAGGTCAGGTAGCGCAGGAGGCGGCGCAGGGCTTCCGGGTGGGTGGCCGTGAGGTGGGCCAGGGTGTCCGCGTCGGTGCCCGGGTGGTCGGCCAGGTGGTCGGCGATGCCCAACTCGGCCATCGTGGCGACCGCTTGGGTGGCCCAGGCTCCCGTCATCACGCCGAGGAGTGAGGTCGTCGGGTCGGGCAGCGGGGTGTGGCGGCCGGGGAGGCGGAGTTCGAAGCGGCGGTGGGTTCGGGTGCGGTGGTAGAGGACGGTGACGTTTTCGTGGCCGTTGTAGCCGCCGCCGTCGGGGACCGCGCCGCCCCGCTCCTGGAGAAGGAGTCGTAGGCCCGCGGGGACCACCGGGCCGGGAGCCGTGACCGCGAAGGCGTGGTGCGACTCGTGGTCGGCGGCGCGTTCGTCCGCTGCTACGGCCTCCAGGGGGGAGTCCGGGGGGACGGGGAGCGCGAAGATCTCCACGCTGCGGGTGCCTGCCGTGACGTGCACGATGGCGACCGGGGTTTCGGCGAGGGTGGGGCCGTAGCGGCGGGCAAGGCGTTCGCGGACCACGACGCTCGGGGTGACGGAGCCGGGTTCGAAGCCCTGGCGGCGGAGTTCCTCGCAGAGGCCGTCGAGGGAGTCGGGGAAGACCAGTACCGCGGTGTGGTCGAAGACCAAGTGGCGGGCCACGTCGGCCCGTTCGGCCGGGGTGAGGTCGGGGAGCAGTTCGGCCAGGACGGCTTCCGTGTCGTGGGCCTCGACGTAGGCCGCGGCGCGCCGGACGCGTTGCACGTCGGCCTCGTCGAGGCGCGCCTGTGCGACGGGGAGGTTCATGTGGGGTCCCAAAGATCGTGGGGAGGGTCAGATGCCGGTGTAGTTCTCGGCGAAGAAGTCCTGGTGCGTGCGGGAGGTACGCAGGCTGTCGAGGCGGGCGTACTGGAGCGCGCGGCCGTAGCGGGCCTCGGCGTCCTCGGCGGTCGGGCCGTGGAGCAGCGTGCTCATCCAGTGGGAGAACTCATGGGCCCGCCAGACGCGGGGCAGGCAGTCGGCCGCGTAGCGGGCGAGACCGCTGTCGTCGTCGCGGGTGAGCACCCGCGCGAACGCCTCGGCGAGCCGTTCCGCCTGGAGTACGGCGAGGTTGGCGCCCTTGGCGGCGGAGGGGCTGATGAGTCCGGCGGCGTCACCGGCCAGCCAGAGTCGTCCGGTGCCCGGCCGGTCCAGAACGTCGGAGCGCAGGTCGACCACCGCCGTCTCCAGGACGGGACCGTCCTTGAGCGGGCCGAACTCGGCTGTCCTGAGCCGGATTTCCAGCTCGGTCCAGATCCGGTCCTCACTCCAGTCGGCGGCATCGGTGCCGCGCGGGCACTGGAGGTAGTAGCGGGTGACGGTCGCCGTACGGGCCATGTGGCCGGCGAAGCCGCGGGCATGCAGGGCGTAACCGACGGCGGCGAGGCTGGGCGGGGCCGCGACCAGGACCGCCAGCCAGCTCACCCCGTGGTCCCGGCGGGCCGTCCGGGTGCCCAGTGCCGCGAGGGCGGCGCGGCCCACTCCCCGGTGTCCGTCGCACCCGGCGACATAGCGCCCGGTGACCTCCGAACCGTCGCGCATCCGCACCCGGGCCTCGGAGATCTCCTCGACCTCGGCGCCGAAGCGGATCTCGCCGCCGCGTCGCAGGTACTCGGCGAGCAGGTCCCGTACCAACTCCTGCTGGGGGTAGACGGTGTGGACCTCACCGCGCCCCAACTCGCCGTAGTCGAGGGTGAATTCACCCTGCTCGCTGCGGAAGAGACAGGTCCGGTGCGTACGGCCCTTGGTCAACAGGCCGGAGTCGAGGCCGTGTCGGGCGAGCACACGGACGGAGTGGGCGGCCAGGAAGCCCGCCCTGGCCCGCCCCTCCACCGCCTCGCGTCCGCGCCGTTCCAGGATCACGCAGTCGATGCCCTGGTCCAGGAGCAGGTTCCCCAGGACCAGCCCCGCCGGGCCCGCCCCGACGATCACCACCCCGGTCCGCGCCCCGGAGTCGAATCGTTTCCCCACAAACACCCCTGATCTTGCTTTTTCGGCCAAGTGGTTTCATATCAGCAAGATCGGGAAGATGAGGAATTCATAACGACTAAATAGTCCTTAAGGCCCAATTGGGCATATGTCACTGGCTGTTGTCGTCAGTGGTCGTTCTCCAGGTGCAGCTTCAGCAGGTCCACGCCGTAGTCGCCGCCGTTGGGGGTACGGATGATGGTGTGGATGTGCTCCTGGGACGGGGTGCCGCCGCCCATGCCCATGCCGCCGCCGGGAGGGCCGCCGGCGTTGGAGCTCGCGCTCGCACTGGCGCCGGCGCTCGGGCTCGCGGAGGACGCCTCGTGGAAGAAGAGCGGGGCCTGGGCGTCGTACTCGATGAGCACGACCGGGCTGTGGATGCGGTAGTAGAAGGCGGAGTCGTCCTTCGTCTCGCCCATCCAGTAGAAGTACGTGTCGTCGAGGTGCTTCTCGACCTCGGTCATCTTGACCTCGGCGTGCCCCTCGTTGACGTAGCCGATGTACACCTGGGCCACGGCGAGCAGCTTCTTCCGCTGTGCGGTGGTGAGTTCGGAGCCGCGCACGCCCGCGTAGGCGAGCTTGAGGTTGTCCGAGCCGGCGCCCGCCTTCATGTCCTCGTTGCCGTTGTCCTGCGAGGAGACCGCCTTGGCGAGCTGCGCCTTCGTGAGCGACCGGATCATCGCCAGGCCGGCCGTCGTCTCCGGCCGGAACAGGCTGATCTTCTCGCCCTTGTACGTGGCCGTGGTCGGCTCGGAGCCCATGAAGGTAGGTGTCATCACGACCTGGTCGCCGAGCACGAAGTAGTTGATGGCGACGTGGTGACCCTCGTACTGGAAACCCCACGGCTTGGTGGTCGACGGGGTGCCCATGAAGGTGAAGAAGTAGTGGCCCTCGGTCAGGGTCTTCTGGTTGCCGCCGTTGGAGTCGCCGAGGAACTGGTTGAGCTTCATGATGTTGCGGGTCTGGGTGAGCCCGTCGGCGGAGAGCGCGACGCCGAGCAGCGCGTACCCGAGGCTGCGCTTCTTCTCCGTGAGGTCGCCCATGCGGACGCCCTTGCGGGCGTAGCCGTCGACGTTGCTCCACGCCGTCCACTCGTCGGCGTCGACGTCGAACGTGCAGGACTTGCGCTCCTTCGCGGAGAGCCCGTCGAGGAACACCTGCGCCGCCTTGACCAGCTTGTCCGTGGAGACGCCGGTCGAGTGGATCGTGAACAGGCCGTCGACGACGTTGCCGTCGGTGGTGACCCCCTTCACGTCCTTGTACTTCACCTGGGAGACCCCGGGGCCCATGCCGCCGCCCCCTCCCCCACCGGCTCCGGGCCCGCCCGAGGGCATCCCGCTCGGGGCGCCGGACTGTGCGGCCGAGGACGAACTCGCCGTGTCCGACGAGTCGTTGGAGCATCCCGTCATGGTCGCCATCGCGGCGACTCCGCCGGCGAGCAGCGCCTTGTTCATGAACCAGCGGCGGCTGCGCTCGGATGCGGGGGTGTGGGGTCGGTGTCCATGCATGGGGATCAGGGTCCATGCCGGACCTGAAGCGTTCTTGTCGGGAACCTGTGAGGAGACGGCTCCGACCGGAGTTACGTGAGCGGTCGGGCTTCCCAGCCGACCCGCTGGGCGAACATCATCATCACGAGACCGGCAATGGCCGTCGGCGTGGTGACGATCGTCAGCACCAGTTCGACGTCCGGGTCGACATGCACCAGCGCGACCACCGCGTGATACAGGACGACAACGCCGAACAACATGTATCCGGAGCCCCACAGTCGAGGCCTGATCACCTTGCCCGCCAGCCAGGGAAGCACCCGCGATGAGGTGACGGCCGTGATGCCCACGGCGAGAGAGAAGAAGGCGGCGGCGAAAAGCAGTACACGCAGGGCTATGATCACTGGCCAATCATCGCACCGGTGAGGCTCCTTGGAAACGGGATAACCAGCGCGGCACGTCGACCTCAGCGCGGACGGTCTTCCCCAGCGGCAGCGGCTCCGGCGACAACTGCGTGGAGATCGCCACCTCCCCCGCCACCTGGACGGAATTCATCCGCGCCGTCTGAGCAATCGCCGCATATGATCTCCGCACCATGATCTGGGGGGAGATCACATGCAGCACGTTTCCACGCCACTCGCCAGAGCTCTCGGCGCGGCGGCCCTGTTGTCGACGGCCGTCGCCTGGGCCGCGGCGGCGTTCCAGTACGACCCGCACCACGCCCGTCTGGACATCCTCGTGCCGTTGGCCCTCGCGGGGGCGTTCGTCGTGGGGTGGCTGGTGGTCTGTCGGGCGGCGCCGCTCGTGAAGCCGATGGCGATGGCCGGTGCTCCCCGGGAGGCGATACCCGGCGCGTTGGGGACGGTGCGGCGGGACTGGGGGCTCGTCGCGACGGCGTATCTCGTCGTCTGGACACCCTTCGCCGCCGCCAACAGCGCTTACGGCGGCCGGGGTTCACAACTCGGTGCCGTGTACTGCGGGCTCACCTTCATCGTCGGCGTGGTGACATCCCTGTGTCTTCTCTGCCTGCTGCAGAGTTATCTCGGCCCCATGCAGCGGATGCTCAAGGAGGACGCCGCCAAGGGTGGTGTCCACGCGGTCCGCGTCCGGTTCGGGACCCCGGTGCTGGAGACGTACCGGTATCCGACGGGGCGGGGCCTCGGCAAGATCGCCGCCCGCACCGCCTACAGCGTCGAGCTGGTGGACGACTGCGACACCGACGGGCAACCGACCGTCCGGCTCCAGGCCATGAATGCCGGTCACAGCAGCGCGGTCGGTGACAAGCACCTCGCCAACGCCGTGGCCCAACTCGGCGGCCACAGTGGCTGGTTGTGCTGGCCTACCCGGTGGAAGGACATCGCCGGGACCAACAAGGAACGTCTGGTCCCCGCCGCGTTCGTCTCCGACTCCGGTCATGTGGTCTGGGGTCAGACCGTGGAGGAGGACTACGCGCCCTTCCTGCGCGACGGTGCCGCCCCACTGCGGGAGACCGACCCCGCGCTCGCCGTCGCGCCGGTGCCGCGGCCCTCCCGGTACCTCCCGGGCGTGCACGCCTGGCATCTGCGCATCGCGGCGGTCGGCGCCCTCTTCGCGCTGCCGTTCCTGCTGGATGTCGTCCCGGACTGGGCCGCCCTGCTGCTGGGCGTGGTCTCGGGAGCCCTGGGCCTCCTCGCGGGGATGACGCTGGACACGGTGCGCATCGACAAGGAACCGTGGACCGTCCGCGCGACGTCACACCCGTCGCTCCAGTGAGCCCGTCGTCACCCCCGGAATCCTGACCGTCTCCCGGCCCGCGCCACGGGTGCCGGCTGCTTGCGCAGGGGGCAGTCCGTGCCGACGCGGGCCGTCAACTCGGCTCGGAGGGCGGCCAGTTCGGCCATGCGGTTGTCGATGATCCGGATCTTGTCGGCGAACAGGGCCGACAGCGCCGCCGCTTGGTCCGGGGTCTCGTTCAACTCCCTGCCGTGCTCTGCGATTTCGGCCAGCGAGAAGCCGAGGGCCTGTGCCGTGCGGACGTATTCGAGCCAGGGGACCGCCTCGGGTGAGTAGTCTCGGTAGCCGTTCGGCTGACGCTCGCTGGTGAGGATGCCCACCTCCTCGTAGAACCGCAGAGAATCCCGGCTCAGGCCCACCCGTGTCGCCAACTCCCCGATACGCATGCCCACATGATGACTTGACCTTGGACCGCACTCCACTGTTTAGCGTCGGCGGCATGAAGATCGCTTCCTATCTCCGGGTCGTGCGGGCCAGTGCCTGGTACGACCTCGTCGTGACCGCCGGCTTCGCGACCCCGTGGACGTACGCGCTGGCGCACGACGCGCTGTCGGCGCTCGGCCGGGACTGGGGGCTGGGCGTGCTGCCCGAACTCGACCCGGTACAGACCCTGTACGCGAATCTGATGGGGTCGGTGGTGGTCGTCTGGGCCGTGCTGCGGCTCGTCCGGCCGTTGGCTCTGCACGGCCTGCTCGACGGGGTGGCCCGTGTGCTGTTCACCGGCTGGCAGGGGTACGCCCTCGCGCACGGTGCCCCTCGGTTCCTGTGGCTGTTCCTGGGTGTGGAGGCGGTGTTCGGCGTGCTCCAACTGGCGCCGTGGTGTCGGCGGGGAGCGGAGTTGCGGAAGTCGCCGGTGCGATGACGCGGGCATGGCTCAGTCATCGTAGGACTCCTCGGTCACCAAGGACGGCATGATCGCGGCACAGGCCGTCGACCGGATCGAGGCCGCGGCGCCACCGCGTCCGCACGACCGCCGTCTGCACGCGCGCGGCGCCGTCTACGACGCGCGCTTCGTGCCAGCGGGCAGGTCTCGCAGTGGACGACCGCCGCCTGCCCCACCGGCGAGTCCGAGGCGGTCGTACGGTTCTCCAACGGGTCGGGCCGCTACGACGCCGACGACCGGGCGCGCGGCGTACGCGGGATGGCCGTGAAGTTTCTCGACGCCGACAAGGGCGTCATGGATCTGGTGGCGGCGACCTTCCGGGTCTTCCCCAGTCACAATCCCGAGGGGTTCATCGACCTCGTCGAGGCGCTGGGCAAGGCGGGCACGGAGGGCGGGCTCGCCGACCGGGCCAAGGGGAAGCTGGCGGCGGCCGGGAAGTTCGCCACCGTACTGGCCCAACACCCGGAAAGCCGGGGGCGTTGAAGTCCTTCGCGGGTCAGCAGGCACCCGCCGGTTTCGCCACCGCACGCTACGACGGCCTGCACGCCTTCGTGTTGGTGGACGAGTCGGGTGAGCGGCGGCCGTTCCGCTACCGGCTCGTGCCCCAACTCGGCGAAGTGGAACTGGAGTCGCCGTACGGCGAGACGCCGGCCCCGGACTTCCTCATCGGCGACCTCGACTCCCGGCTCGCGACGGGGCCGCTCTCCTTCACCCTGGTCCTCCAGTTCGCGCAGCCGGGCGACCCGACCCACGACCCCTCACGGGCCTGGCCCGAGCACCGGCCGCTCATCCCGGCCGGGCAGCTGCACATCACGGCCCGCTCGGCGCGCGAGGACCACTGGCAGCAGCAGGTCTTCGACCCCACCCGGCTCGCCCCCGGCGTGGAACTCTCCGACGACACCATGGTGACCTTCCGCCGCCACGCCTACTCCGTCTCGGCCGAATGCCGCCTGGCTCCCTGACGTGGGGCGAAGCGGGGCCGCGGCATCATCCGGCCCTGCCCCGCCTCCGCTCCCTCCGCCGCGCCTCCCGCCGCTGCTTGCCCGGCAGGGCGCCGACCAGTTCGCCCACCGAGGCGAGGTCGTGGCAGTCGCCCCCGCGATGGCCGCGGCACCACCACACCACCCCGGGACCCCAGCTCTCCCCGTACTCCCAGTCGGCCGTCGTCCCCTCGGGACGCGGATGCGTGCCGAGCTTGTGGAACGGGCACACCGGCCAGGCCTGCCAGAGCAGTTCGACCACTGTCTCCTGCGCCGCCTCCGCGACATGGACGAGAGGATCGGCCTCGGCATCCCCGGGTTCGGACAGACCGTTGCCCTGCGAGGTGCCGTCGGACAGTGCGACGTAGATCTGCTGCTCGCCGATGTCCCCGCCCCAGACCATCAGGACCAGCGGCTCCCGGTCGGGGAAGGTTGCCGCGAAGTCGCGGTTGACGAGGTCGAGCGCGGCGCCCAGGCGCGGGAACTCGCCGGGTTCGGCGCGGCGGGAGTCGAAGTCGTTCACCCCGCGATCCTCTCCCGGGCCATCGCGCCGGCAGGAGTCAGGTATCGGCAGTGGCCATGTCCCGTGTCCTGCAAGGAACTTGACGAAGTGTCACTTTGCCAACCCCACAGCTGACCGACAGACTCCTTACCTAGGATGCCGTGTTCATGACAGACACTTCTGGAGCAACCAACCCGATCGGGCGCCGCACCGTACTGATCGCCACCGGCACCACGGCCGCCGTACTGGCCGTAGGCGCCGCCGCGCCCGAAGCCCCCACAACCCCCACCACCACCCCCGCCGCAGCCACAGCCGCAGCCGTCTGCACCCTCACCAAGGAGATGACCGAAGGCCCCTACTACCTCGACGGCGCCCTCGTCCGCGCCGACGTCACCGAAGGCAAGGCCGGCCTCCCGCTCAAGCTGGCGCTCACGGTCGTGAACGACAGCACCTGCGCCGTCATCCCCAACGCGCTCGTCGAGATCTGGCACTGCGACGCGCTCGGCGAGTACTCCGGCTACGTCGGCAACAACGGCCACAGCGAGGCGGACGACGGCACCTTCCTGCGCGGCGGCGTCCTGACGAACTCCGCCGGACTCGCCAACATCACCACGATCTACCCGGGTTGGTACCGGGGCCGCTGCGTGCACATCCACGTCAAGGTGCACACCGGCGTCACACTCACCTCGGACGGCTCGTTCACCGGCGGCCAGGAACTCCACACGGGCCAGCTGTTCATCGACGAGACGATCACGTCCGCCGTCGCCAAGATCTCGCCGTACTCGACCAACACGGTCACCCGCACCACCCTCGCGCAGGACTCGATCTACGACGACGGAGGCGCCGCGTCCGGGCTCATGACCCTTACGGCACTGGGGAGTTCGACGTCGTCCGGCTACACCGGCACCCTCACCCTCGGCGTCCAGCAGAGCTGAGCCCAAGGGGGTGGCCCGCGGTGCGGGACGGGCCACCCCACCTCACCTCAGGAGGCCGGGCACTCCTTCCACGCCATGTGGTACACGGTGCTGATGTCGCCGTCCGTCGAGTCCATGGTCATGAAGCTGACCGCGCTGGACGACGAGGTGCCGGCGGCCACCCGCAGCTCCGTGTTGATGTTGAAGTTGCGCTGAACTCCGCAGGGCGCCCAGACCAGTTGGGCCCAGTCGGTGCTGTCGGTCGCCTGCCAGTTGTCGTCGTAGGGGCCGTTGAACGGGTGGTTCTTGGACGCGGTGCTCGACGAGCCCTGGAAGTAGTACGAGGCCTTCTGCGCACCGCTCGCACCGCGCTGGAGCGAGGCGAAGCCGCGGTAGTCCACGCTCGCGATGGCGTAGGTGAAGCCCTGCGGGACGTGGACGACCAGGTTGAGCTGGCAGTTCTTGCGGAACGCCGTGGGATCGGAGTTTCCGCCGACCTGGGCGAGATACGCGCTGTAGGTCACCGTGAAGGCGGTGTTGTCCTCGGAGACGGCGACGGCCGTCGTGCCCTGCGGGCAGCCCGAGCCGTTCACGGTCGCGACGTTGATGACGATCTTGTCCGGCGGCGGGTCGTCGAAGACGGGCGACGACGAGTGCTGCACGGACGGCAGCGCGGTGGCGAGCAGTGCGGCGACCGCACCACTCAGGAGGAGCCCACCAGGCACGGTTTCTCCTTGGGTTGGGGGGTGGCTGTGCCCCAGGTCCTTGAAGACCCAATCTTTGAAGAACCAATCTTTGAAGAACCAATGAAGTTCCTGTGAAGACCGACGGGGCGCTCGCATCGTAGGAAGCCGCACACGGAACGGTCAGGGCGAACTCAGGCCATTCACAGTCGCGCCTTTCACACTCTCTCCACAGTGTGCGAACTCTGTGGAAATAAGCGGGCGTTGGCCGATCCGTCCCCAGGCCCTTCACAGCCGCACATCAAGGAACTCTTCAGGTGCGGCCGTAACTTCGCTGTCCATGACGGTGGGCGTCAGCGCTACTCGACCGGGAGGCAGTTGATCGAAAAGCACTGATCGGCGAGCGCCGATCACACCCTGACGGGCTGCCGCCCTTCGGCGGACTCGGACTCGGTCCGCGCCCTCCTCGCCTCGTCCCGGCGATGGGCACGGACCGAGTACGCCAGAGCGGCAGCCCACATCCCGTACAGCACGACGTATGCCCAAGCGCTCAGCGCGCCCGGCGCGCCGATCCAGTCGCCGTGCAGCAGCGTACGGACGTTGGTCACGACGATGATCCCGCCGACCGCCGAGCCCAGCACCCGGGGCGGCACCAGCCGGACCAGCCAGGCGGCTACCGGCGCGGCGACCACCCCGCCGAGCAGGAAGGCGATCACCCAGGTCCACTTCAGCCCCTGGGACCCCAGCGAGAACAGAAAACCGAGGCTCGCCGCCACCGCGACCAAGAACTCGCTGGTGTCGACCGACCCGATCACCTTGCGCGGCTCCATCCGGCCACTGGCCAGCAGCGCGGGCGTACCGACCGGCCCCCAGCCGCCCCCGCCGGTGGCGTCCAGGAACCCGGCGACGAGGCCCAGCGGCGCCAGGAACCGCTTCCGCAGCGGCTTGCCGAGCCGCCCCTCCGGCAGCCCCTTGAAGGTGAACCGCGACATGACGTACACACCGAGCCCGAGCAGGATCAGCGACATCACCGGCTCCGCGACCTCCGTCGAGAGCTTCGACAGCACGGTCGCCCCCAGGAAGGACCCGACCGCGCCGGGCACGCCGATCCGCACGACGACCTTCCAGTCCACGTTCCCGAACCGCCAGTGCGAGGCCCCGGACATCAGGGTCGTACCGATCTCGGAGAGATGGACCGTGGCGGAGGCGGCGGCCGGATTGGTCCCCATGGCGAGCAGCAGCGTCGTCGAGGTGACTCCGTAGGCCATGCCGAGGCTGCCGTCCACGAGCTGGGCCCCGAGGCCCGCGAGGGCGAGCAATATCAGCGTGCGCATGTCGTGCGTCCCGTCCGTTCCGGCTTTCCCACCGATTGAGTAGGGATGAACGGGAGGTGACGCTAAAGGGTGAATCTGAGCGCGGCCTGAGACGACGGTGAACGACTACGGGTTCTCCCAGGCGGCCGGTTCCGCCGCCAGCGCCCGTACCGGCTCCGGCAGCGCGTCCGCCGCGATGTCCGCGAGCGTGACGCCCTCCAGGATCTTGCGGACGTTGGCGCGCAGCGCGATCCACAGCGGGAGGAGGGGTTCGGCGGAACCGGTGTAGGCGAGGCCGGTGGGGCGTTCGCCGCGCACCGACACGATCGGGCCGTCCACCGCGCGGATGACGTCCGCGACGGTGATCGCGGTCGCGGCGCGCGCCAGCCGGTAGCCGCCGCCCCCGCCGCGCCGGCTGTCGACGATCCCGGCGCGCCGGAGATCGCCGAGAATGCCCTCCAGGAACTTGTGCGGGATGCCCTGGGTGGTGGCGATGGTCTCGGCCTTCAGCGGGCCGTCGTCACCCCGTACGGCGAGCTCCAGTACCGCCCGTACCGCGTAATCCGCCCGTGCCGAGATCCTCATGCGTCCATTGTGGGCCGTTCTGGCGTACAGAATGACCCCGCACGACGGCCTCCAGGGATCACCACGGAAAATGGCCTCGCACGTGCCGCCGACGGACCGGACCCGAAAGGAGCTTCCAGTGGAGCTGAGCAGGCGTACCTTCAGCACCCTCGCGGGTACGGCCGCGCTCGGACTCGCGCTGGGCGGTGGCAGCGCCGGCTCCCCGGACGCGTACGCCGCGCACGTCGTGCCGACCGGCCCGCCCCCCGCTCCGCCGGGCGCGGACGGCCTGCCGCACACGATCGGCTACGACCGCTACTCGCTGCTCGTCGACGGCAGACGCCTGGTCCTGTGGTCGGGCGAGATGCACCCGTTCCGGCTGCCGAGCCCGTCCCTGTGGCGGGACGTCCTGCAGAAGATGCGCGCCTTCGGCTACAACGCGGTCAGCATCTACGTCTCGTGGAACTACCACTCCCCCGCCCAGGGCCGCTACGACTTCACGGGCGTCCGCGACCTCGACCTGTTCCTGCGCACGGCCGCCGAGACCGGCCTCTACGTCATCCTGCGCCCGGGCCCGTACATCAACGCGGAGATCGACGCGGGCGGCTTCCCCGGCTGGCTGACCGCCACCAAGGGCACCGCGAGGACGGCCGATCCGACGTATCTCTCGCACGTCGACGAGTGGCTGACGCAGGTCAACTCCATTGTTTCCAAGCACCTGTTCACGCAGGGCAAGGGCACGGTCCTGCTCTACCAGATCGAGAACGAGTACGACGGCCAGGTGACCCACCCGGACGGCACCGCCTACATGTCCCACCTGTACAAGAAGGTGCGCGCCGACGGCATCGACGTCCCCCTGTTCCACAACGACAAGGGCCGCAACGGCTATTGGACCCCCGGCTCCTTCGACACCGGCGGCGACACGGGCGGTTGGCTCTACGGCTTCGACGGCTATCCGACGCCGACCCAACCGCCCCCGGACTGGGGCCACTTCGGGATCGGCGGGGCGAAGGGCGGGGCGACCGCCAGCCCCAAGACCCCTGGTTTCGTACCGGAGTTCGGGGGCGGCTGGTTCGACCCGTGGGGCGGTTCCTGGTTCGAGGGGAAGGGCTACGCGGAGTCGCGCCGGACGCGTGACGCGGCGTACGAGCGGCGCTTCTACCTCACCAACCTCGCCAACGGCCTCACCCTGCACAACGTCTACATGACCTTCGGCGGCACCTCGTGGGGCTGGCTGCCGGCGCCGGTCGTCTACACGTCGTACGACTACGGCGCCGCCTTCGACGAGGGCCGCAACCCGACCGCGAAGCTCGTCCCGATGCACCAACTGGGCCATCTGCTGCGGACGGTGCCCGACTTCGCCAAGCTGGACCGGGCGGCGGACGTCACGGTGGACGGCCTGAAGGCGTACCACCTCTCCAACGCCGACACCGGCTCGCACGTCTACGTGCTGCGCAACGACACCGCGGCGGACGTGACTTCGACGCTGTCGGCCCCGGACGACGACATCGAGGTCACCGTCCCGGCCCAGGACGCCCGCCTTCTCGTCGCCCGACTCGCCCTGGGCGCACGGAAGTTGAGATACTCGACAGTCACGCCGATAATGCTCCTCACAGTCGGCCGGCAGGATATCGCCGTGTTCGCCGGGAAGCGCGGCGAGATGGCGCACGCCGTGGTGGAGTGCCCGCAGGAGCCGCTGGTCGCCCGGCTCGACGTGGAGGCCGCCTGGGTGTGGGACCGCGGTCTCCTCCACGCCACGGTCCCGCTCGGCCCCGGCGGGTTGACCCGGATCCTCGTCCAGGGCGGCGGCGTCGACAGCCCGCTCCTGCTGTTGTTCGCCGACGAGGCCACCTCTGTACGCCTGTGGCCGTGCGAGACCGGATCGGGCACCGTGCTGGTCTACGGCCCGGCGCTGCTCCGCGAGGTCACCGTCAGCGGTACGACCGTCCACCTGACCGGCGACACCATCGGCGAGACCGGCCTGGAGGTGTGGGGGCCGCGCGGTGTCACCGAGGTCACCTGGAACGGCCGGGCCGTCCCCGTGACCGTCACCAGCTCCGGCGGGCTGCGGGCGGACACGGTGCTGGCCGGGGTGCCCGCGGTGCCGCTGCCCGCGCTCGGCGGCTGGCGCCGGAAGGTGGAGAACCAGGAGGCCGCGGTCGCCTTCGACGACTCCAAGTGGACGGCTGCGAACAGGACTTCGACGTTCAGCACGACGGCCGTCCCCTCCGGACAGCCCGTCCTCTTCGCCGACGACTACGGCTTCCACTACGGCGACGTCTGGTACCGGGGCCGCTTCACCACGGCCGCCACCGACGCCCTGGAATCGGTGGCCCTCGCCTACAGCACCGGCACGCAGGGCCTGCTGATGGCCTGGCTCGACGGCGAACCGCTCGGCACCCACCGGATGCCGGTGCCGACCACCACCAGCGTCCGGCAAGGGAGTTGGACCGCGAAGGCGACCCTCGCGGTCCCGGAGAAGGTGCGCACGGCCGGTCCGCACGTCCTGTCCGTCCTCGTCCGGCGCATGCAGCACGACCAGGACGGCAAGGCCCTCGACACCCACAAGGTGGCCCGCGGTCTGACCGCCGTGACCTTCAAGGGCGCCTCCCCGAAGGTGAATTGGCGCCTCCAGGGCGAGACGGCACCCGACCCGGTGCGCGGCCCGCAGAACAACGGCGGCCTCTACGGCGAACGCGAGGGCTGGCACCTGCCGGACTTCCCGGACTCCGGCTGGGAGGCCGTCACCCTCCCCCGCGCCGACCAGCGGCAGGGCGTGGCCTGGTACCGGACCACCTTCAAACTCGCCGTGGACACCGGCATCGACGCCTCGATCGGCCTCGTCCTCGACGACGACCCGGCCCGCGCCTACCGCGTCCAGATCTTCCTGAACGGCTGGAACATGGGCCAGTACATCAACGACGTGGGCCCACAGCACACCTTCGCCCTGCCGAACGGCATCCTCCGCACCCGCGGCACCAACACCCTCGCGCTGGCCGTCCTGTCCGACGGCACCACACCGGCGGGCCCGAAGGACGTACGCCTGACGCTGCTCGGCAGCGCGGCCGGAGGAGTACCAGTGACACTGGTGGCCTCCCCCGGCCACTGACCACTTCAGGCCAGCCTGATCACGTTCCAGGACAGCGGCTCCAGTACGGCGGTCAGCGTGCCGTCCTGGAGTGCGGTGCCCTCGACCCGGTGCGGGGCCACGCGCTCCGGGTCGGCCAGGGTGTTGCGGGCGTCCGGGTCGGCGTCCGCGAGGGCGCTGTGCTCGACGACCGAGGTCAAGCCGAGCCCGTTCAGGCCGACTTGGAGCGGGAGCGACTCCGTGCGGCTGCGGTTGACCGCGAACACCGTGACCGAACCGTCCTCGCCGCGCACCGCCGTGGCGTGCAGCAGGTCGGCCTCGCCGTACTGCTTCGTCTCGTGGGTCGGGGAGTCGACGCGGACGTCCAGGACCTGGCCCCGGCCGTACTTCGAGGCCTGCGCGAACGGGAAGAACGTCGTCTGCCGCCAGGCCGGGCCGCCGGGCTCGGTCATGATCGGCGCGATCACGTTGACGAGCTGGGCGAGGCAGGCGACGGTGACGCGGTCGGCGTGCCGGAGCAAGGCGATCAGGAGCGAGCCGAAGACGACGGCGTCCATGACGCTGTAGTTGTCCTCCAGCAGGCGCGGCGCCTCCGGCCAGTCGGCCGGGTCCGCGTTCTTGGTGTGCTCCTCCCAGTCCGCCGTGTACCAGACGTTCCACTCGTCGAAGGAGAGGTTGATCTTCTTCTTCGACTTCAGGCGGGCGCCCACGTGGTCGGCGGTGGCGACCACGTTCTCGATGAAGGACTCCATGTCGACGGCGGAGGCGATGAAGGAGTCGAGGTCGCCGTCGAGCGGCTGGTAGTAGGCATGCAGCGAGATGTAGTCGACCAGGTCGTACGTCTCCTGGAGGACGGTCGCCTCCCACGCGGCGAAGGTCGGCATGGCCTGCGAGGAGGAGCCGCAGGCGACGAGTTCCACGTCGGCGTCGATCTGGCGCATCGCGCGGGCCGTCTCGGCGGCGATCCTGCCGTACTCCTCGGCGGTCTTGTGGCCGGTCTGCCAGGGGCCGTCCATCTCGTTGCCGAGGCACCAGACCTTGATGCCGAAGGGCTCCTTGTCGCCGTTGGCGATCCGCTGCTCGGAGAGGGCGGTGCCGGCGGGGTGGTTGGCGTACTCCTGGAGTTGCAGGGCCTCGGCGACGCCCCGGGTGCCGAGGTTGATCGCCATCATCGGCTCCGCCTGGGGGCCGACCTTCTTCAGGAACGCGATGTACTCGGAGAGGCCGAAGCGGTTCGTCTCCGTGGAGCGCCAGGCCAGGTCGAGGCGGCGGGGGCGCGATTCGGCGGGGCCCACGGAGTCCTCCCACCGGTAGCCCGAGACGAAGTTGCCGCCGGGGTAGCGGATGGCCGTCACACCGAGTTCGCGGACGAGGTCGAGGACGTCCCGGCGGATGCCGTCCTCGTCCGCGGTGGGGTGGTCCGGTTCGAAGATGCCGGTGTAGACGCAGCGGCCGAGGTGTTCCACGAAGGAGCCGAAGAGGCGGGGGTCGACTTCGCCGACCGTGAAGGCCGGGTCAAGGGTGAAGCGGGCGGTGCGGGTGCTCATGGGGTCCTTTCGGAAAGCGCTTACCCAACATTAGGCCAGCCGTTTTCTGTCCAGTCGAGGGTGTTGAGTCCCAGTTTCGGCGTGCCGTTGTCGTCCGCGTCGTAGTAGTGGTACGCCAAGACGTCCCGGCCCCTGTCCTTGAAGACCGACTCTCCTCCCGGGCCGACGAACCTGCCGTGGCTCGCCAGGAGCAGGTCGCCACCGCCCGCCGGCATCGGCTTGCCGGTGCTGTCCGCGTACGGGCCCGTGACCGACGCGGAACGGCCGACCCGGATCTTGTAGGTCGAGTTCACGCCCGCGCAGCAGGCGTCGTAGGACGCGAAGAGGTAGTAGTAGCGGCCGTGCTTCAGGACGTACGCGCCCTCGACCGCGTACGGCGCGTCCGGACGGGTGGCCAGCTGGGCGACCGGCGCGCCCGGGATCGCCTTGCCGGTGGCGGGGTCGAGTTCGACCATGCGGATGCCCGTCCAGTACGAGCCGAACGCCATCCAGAGTCTTCCGTCGGCCCGGACGATCGCCGGGTCGATGGCGTTCCACGTGTCCGTGGTCTCGGAGCTGAAGGCCTTGCCGTGGTCGGTCCAGGTGCCGGGGAGGCCGGTCGGGGAGGTGGCGACGCCGATCGCGGAGTGGTTGGTGCCCCAGGAGGAGACGGCGTAGTAGAGCCAGTAGCGTCCGGCACGGTAGGAGAGGTCGGGGGCCCAGGGGTCGCCGGCGGAGTTGTAGTCGTACCACCAACTCGGGGGCGCGGCGAAGGCGTTGCCCGCGTCGTCCCACTGGACGCGGTCCTTCGAGGTGCGGGCGCCGATCACGCCGCCGGTCGAATAGGCCACGTAGCCGCCGGAGTTGAGGCGGACGACCGTGGGGTCGTGGATGATCTGCCGGCCGGTGACGGGCTGCGGGTCGGGGTAGGTGACGTCGGCCTCGGCCGTGGCGGGGAGGAGTGCGATCACCGCGGCGGCGAGGAGGGTCGTCAGTGTCGGGTGCTTCAACTCGGTACCTCCGTCGGTGAGTCACCGGCCCGCCGCGCGTCCGCTTCTTTCACGCCGTACTTGGCGAGCGGGTCTCGGCCCGGGGGATCCGGGAGACGGCCGGGCTCGAGGCCGCGGCCGGCCGCGGCCGGGCGGTGCCCGCGCTTCGGCTCATGTGGTCCCATGCCCCGCCCCTTGCCGGTAGGAGTCCTGCCATGTTCGAAATGCCGCATAGCGCACGTAACTTCGAACGGGACGGTAAAATCGAAGCGCGTTCACGTCAATGGGCTGAGCACAGTGCAACATTCATTCTCGGGGTCGATTTCCGGACACAGCGGTCGTTCCCGGGCCCACAACGGCCACCGAACGACATGACGTCGGCAGTTGTGGACGCGTAACCTCGGACCGGCTGTGCGGCGGACGGCGAGACGAGGGAGCGGCCGGTTTCCTGCTGCCGCGGCGACGGTGAGGTGGCTGAGTCGACGTATGTCCTGGCATATTGCAGCGGTGCGCACGAAGAAGGAGATGAGGCGGCTCGCCGGCGCCCTCATCGACCCCATGCACGTCCCGGTCCCCGCCGATCCCGAGGCCCTCTTCGACGCGCTGGTCGACTCCGTCATCCGCTGGCGGGGACGTGAAGTCGTGGTGCGCCGCGAGGTGTTCCCGCCGCACACCGCGAGCGGGCTGTGGCTGGAGGGCGACACCTACGACGTCATCGTGATCGACAAGCGGGCCGCCGCCTGGCACCAGATCGTGATCTTCTGCCACGAGGTGTGGCACATGCACCGGCGCACCACCGAGCGCCCTCCCCAGCTGACCGCCGAGCGCGGTCCGCGGCCCGTCGCGGCCCGCACCGACTTCAGCGTCGCCGACGAACAAGAGGCGGACCGCTTCGGCATGTTGATGAGCGGGCGGCTGCGCCCCTGGCTGGAGTCCGCGGCCGGCACCGACCCCGCCGAGGCCGACGACGGTACGCAGGGCGTCGCCGGGCGCATCGGCGCCGCCCTCAACTACCGCGGGACCAGAAAATGAACGGCCTGATCAACTACCTCAGCTGCGGCCTGCTCTGGCTGGGCATGCTGGTCAAGGCCCCGGATCTCATACGCCATTGGCGCGACCCCTATCTCCGGGTCATCTGCGTGCTGCTCGCGCTGGCCGGGGCCTGCTTCTTCCTCGGGGCGCCGCCGACCGTCGGCGCGGTCAACCGGCTCAGCGGTGTCCCGAACCTCGCCGCACCGCTGACGTACGCGTCGATCACCGCGTACAGCGCGTCCTCCCAGGTCCTGATCGTCTACTGGCGGGGCGGACCGCACGTCCACCGCACCGCCCGCCGCTGGATCGTGGCCTACGCGATCGTCCTGGTCGGCATCGCCGTGATGTTCGCGCTCGGCGACACCCCTGTGGAGCGCCGTACCGACTTCGACACCTACTACGCGACGACACCGTTCACCGCCGAGATGATCGTGCTGTATCTCGCCGGACACCTCGCCGCCGTCAGTGTCACCACGGTCTCCTCGCTGCGCTGGGCCCGGCAGGTGCACGGCTGGCTGCGCGCCGGGCTGGTCACGCTGGGCGTCGGCTCGCTGTGCGGCGCCGGGTACAGCCTGACCAAGTTGGCGGCGGTGGTCGCGGGTTGGTTCGGACGGGACTGGACGGAGCTCGGGACGACCGTCTCGCCGGCCGCCGCCGGCCTCGGCGCGGTCCTGATCGTCGTAGGTGTGCTGATCCCGCTGGCCGGCCCCCGGCTGACCCAGCGCCGGCAGGCCCGGCGGACGTACGCCCGGCTCGAACCGCTCGAACACGAACTGGACGAACTCCTCACCCGCCGTGCGCTACGGCTGCCCCGGCCCCGCTTCTCCTCCCCCGCAACCCGGCTGGTGTGGCGCCAGACCAGCATCCACAACGCGCTCGGCCACCTGGACGCGTTCTTCGACCGGGCCCTGTACGAGCGGACCTTGGAGGCCGCGGCACGCACGACGGGCGACCCGGAGCGGGCCGAGGCGACCGCGTGGGCGGCGGTAGTCGCCGCGGCGGTGGCCGAGGAGCGCACCGGCGACCCGCACCTCGCCCCCGCCGACACCCCGGACCAGGCCCCCGGAACCGCCCTCCTCGCGCCCATCGCCGACGCGCTGACCGGGTCCCCGCTCGTCGCCGCCGCCCGGGTCCGCGCCGGCACGGCGGAAGGGAGCAGCCGGGCATGAGCCTCATGGTGTATCTCGCCGCCGCCGTCTTCCTGCTCTCCTGCACCGCCCTGCTGGCCCGGCCCTCGAACGCCCCGCGCGACCCGCTGACCGTGTCCACCTGCGCGGCGATCGTCCTCGGCTCCCTGGGGCTGATCTGCGCGGCGCCGACGACGTTGAGCGCGGTCAACGGCCTGACCGGCATTCCGAACTTCGGCGCGCCCCTCACCTACGGCATGATCTCCGCGTACAGCTGCTCCCTGCTCGTCCTGCTGATCCAGTGGCGGGGCGGCTCCCCCGCCCGGATCCGCCGCATGGTGCTGCGCAGCATGGCCGCCTACGGCGCGCTGATCGTCGCCATCGTCGTGCTGTTCGCACTGGCCGACGCGAGCACCGAGCGGCTCACCGACCTCGACACGTACTACGCCAACACGCCCTATATGCGCGAGATGATCGTGCTCTATCTGCTCGGGCACAGCGCGGCCACCCTGGCCATGTGCTCGGTGTGCGTGACCTGGGCCCGGGAGGTCACCGGTCTGCTGCGGACCGGGCTGCGGCTCATCCTGGTCGGCACGCTGCTGGACGTGGTCGGCTTCCAGCTCGCCAAGTACACGGCGGTGGTGGCCCGTTGGAACGGTCACGACCTGGACTTCCTCTCCACCGGGCTCGCCCCGCCGATGGCCTCGCTGGCCGCCCTCACCTGCTCCGCGGGCTTCGCCCTGCCGAGGCTGCTGCCGGCGCTCCGCGCGCACCGGCGCGACCTGGGCGCGCTGCGCGGGCTGGGCCCGCTGTGGACGGAGGTCCGGTTCGCGTCCCTCGCGCCGAAGCCGCCGAGCGCGCTCTGGCAGCTCCCTCGGATGCGGCTGCACTGGCGTGAAGTGTCCATACACGACGGCTTGTTGGCGCTCGCCCCGTACTTCGACGACCGGGTCCGCGAACGCACCCGCGACGCCGCGCTGCACGAGGGCCGCTCCGCGCACGAGGCCCGGGTGGCGGCCGAGGCGGCGATGGTGGCCGACGCCGCCCGCCGCGCCGCCGCCCGCGAGAAACCCTTCGACACCCCGAGCACCTACCGGCTCTACGCCACCGAGGTCTCCGACACCTGCGGCCTGGTCGAACTGGCCCGGGCACTCGCACGGTCGCGGCTCGGCACGGCCGTACCGCAGAGTACGGTGAAGGCCACCCCTCGCTGACCCACGTTTGCGCGAACACCCCTGTTTCCAGGCTGATTTGAGGAGCCCCATGCCGCGGAGAGCTGTCGTCGTCGGTGCCGGTCTGGCCGGCCTGCTGGCCGCCGCCGCCCTGTCCGTCCACACGGACGAGGTGATCGTGCTGGACCGGGACGAGCTGCCCGACGGGCCGGAGCACCGCAGGGGTCTCCCGCAGGGGCGCCACGCCCATCTGCTGATGTCCGGCGGCCTGGCCGCGATCGACGACCTCGTGCCCGGCCCCAGCGTGCGCGACCAGCTGCTCGCCGCCGGCGCCCACGAGATCTCCCTCAACTCGGGCATGCTCGCCCTGACCTCCGAGGGCTGGCTGCGCCGCTGGAAGCACGAGGGCCCCCGGATGCTCACCTGCACCCGCGCACTGCTGGACTGGGTGGTGCGCTCGGCGGTCCTGGCCAACACGAAGACCGAGATCCGTACGGCCCGGGGCCTGGACCTGCTCGGCGACGCCCGGCGTGTGACCGGTGTACGCATCTCAACGGACGCCGGGATCACGGAACTTGACGCCGATTTCGTGGTCGAGGCCAGCGGGCGCGGCTCACGGATCGTGCGCTGGCTGGAAGCGCTGGGGGTGACCGGCATCGAGGAGCGAACGGTCGACTCCGGCCTCGTCAACGCGACCCGCATCTACCGCCGCCCCGAGGGCGCCGAGCACTTCCCCCTGACGATCCTCCAGGCGAACCCGTACGAGTCCCGGCCCGGCCGCGCCGGAATGGTCCTGCCCATCGAGGGCGACCGCTGGATGGTCAGCCTCGCCGGCACCCGCGGCGGCGAACCGCCCGCCGACCCGGACGGCTTCCTCCAGTACGTCCGCGACCTGCCGCACCCCATCCTCGGCCGCCTGGTCTCCGGCGCCGAACCCCTGACGGACATCCACACCAGCCACAGCAGCAAGAACGTCCGCCGCTACCTGGAGAAGGTCCAGGACTGGCCCGAGGGCCTGGTCGTCCTCGGCGACGCCCTCGCCACCTTCAACCCGGCCTACGGACAAGGCATGTCGGTGGCCGCGCTCGGCGCACGGATACTCTCCCGCGAACTGGACCACGAGGGCTTCACCGCCCCCGGCCTGGCCGCCAAGGTCCAGCGCGGAGTCGCCGCCCCCGTGGAGGGCGCCTGGTCCATGGCGGTGGGCCAGGACATCTGGTACCCCGAGACGAAGGGCCCCGAGCCGACCAGGGCGGACCGCCTGATCACCGGCTACTCCCGCCGCCTCCTGAAGTCGGCGACGGGTTCCTACAAGGCGGCGGCAGCACTGGCGACGGTGACGAGCATGGAGGCGGACGCGTCGACGCTGTTGCGCCCCGGCACCTTGCTGGCGGCCCTCAACGGCCCACTCCTGCCACCGCTTTCGGGCCCGCCGCTGACTCCGTCGGAACGAAGGACACTGGCCGCGCTGAAGTAGTTTTTCGGGGCGCGGGGAACTGCGCGACCAGCACCCACCGGCCCCGCGCCCACAACTCAACCCTCACCCGTCAAACGCAGGTTGCGCCAACCCTTTCCCCGCCCCAGGCACAACCAACAGCGAACCAGCAACAGGATGCGGCGACTTGAGCCCCACCCGAGCTGTAGTGACGTAGAGATCTGTCAGGTCCGCCCCACCGAACGCACACGCGGTCACCAACGGCACAGGCAAGGAAACAACCCGCTCCAACTCACCATCCGGCGTATACCGCCGCACGGCACTCCCACCCCACAACGCCACCCACACACACCCATCGGCGTCGACAGTCAGCCCATCAGGAAACCCGGCCCCCGCCTCAATCTCGGCGAAGCGCCGCCGCTTCGAAACCCGCCCGTCCGCGTACTCGAAGACATCGATCCGCCGCGTGGGCGAGTCGATGTAGTACATGAGCCGCCCGTCCGGACTCCACCCGGTCCCGTTGCTGACGGCCACGTCGTCGAGGACCAGCTGCACCGAGCCGTCCCCGGTGATCCGGGACAGCGTGCCACCGCACGCGGCCTCGTCGTAGCGCATCGTGCCCACCCACAACGCGCCGTCGGGTGCCACGGCCGCGTCGTTGGCGCGCCGGCCGGGAACCGGCTCCCGGTGGAGCCACCGGAACCCGTCGTCCTCGTCCACGAGCCCGACGCCGTCCCGGAGATTGAGGACCAGCCCTCCGCCGGCCCGGGGCTTCGCCGCACCGACGTGCTGTTCGGTCACGCGGACCGTGCGCGCGCCGGTCGCGGGGTCGTACGTGTGGACCCTGGAGCCGAGGATGTCGATCCAGATCAGCCGACCGGCCGCCGCGTCCCACGTCGGCCCCTCGCCGAGGGTGGCCTCGGCGCGTACCGCCACTTCGTACGTCATGCCACGCTCCGGTGCCCGAGTCGCTCCGACAGTTCGGCCGCGCCCTTCACGGCGAGCTGCTCCAGCTCGTCACGCCGCTCGTCGCTCCAGCGGATCATGGGCACGGAGATGGAGAGCGCGGCGACGACCTGGCCGGTGCGGTCCCGGACCGGGGCCGCGACGCAGGAGACGTCGGGGTTGGACTCGCGGCTCTCGACCGCGACCCCGCGCTGCCGGATCTCGGCGAGGGCCTCGCGCAGGGCGTCCGGCTCGACGATGCTGTTGGGCGTCATCGCGACCAGCGTCGCGCCCGCGGGGATACGGGCGGTGAGTTCCGGCTCGGGAAGGGAGGCCAGCAGCATCTTGCCCACGGAGGTGCAGTGGGCGGGCAGCCGGCGGCCGGCCGCCGACACCATGCGCACCGCGTGCGTGGAGTCGACCTTGGCGATGTAGATGACGTCGGTGCCTTCGAGGATGGCCACATGCACGGTCTCGTCACAGGTCTCGGCGACGGACCGGGCGACCTGCTGGCCCTCGGCGGCGAGGTCGAGCTGCTCGGCGTAACGGCTCCCGAGCTGGTACGGACGGACTCCGAGCCGGTAGCGTCCGGGTTGTCCGGGCACGGGCACGATGTAAGACCGGGCGGACAGCGTGGTGACGAGTTCGTGCACGGTGGTGCGCGGCAGTTGCAGCTTGCGCACGATGTCGGGGGCGGAGAGCGTCCCGTCCCCGTCGAGGAAGAGCTCAAGGATGTCGAGAGCCCGGGTCACGGCAGGTACGAGGCGTCCCACACCGGCCCCCTTCTGAGAGTGGTATCGACTGGCGTGTTCGAGATTTCAACTGACGATCGGGATAACGAACACAGGCTAGCCATAGAGGGTTGCACGGGCAATGGTCGGGTGATCGCCTGATTACCGCCGGCCCCGCGGATCACCCAGCGCACCCCTCAACCGCTGCGCCCGCAGGACGAGTTCGAGTTCGAAGCGCCGGTCGGGATCGTCGATCTCGCCGCCCCAGAGTTCACGGATCTGACGCAGCCGGTAGCGCACGGTCTGCGGGTGCACACCGAGCCGCGCGGCCACCTCCGGCGCCCCGCCCCGGGTCTCCAGCCAGGCGAGCAGGGTCTCCGCGAGCCGCCGCCCGTGCGTCGGCCCGCAGTGCGCGAGCGGCGCCAGACACCGCAGCGCGAGATCGTCGATCAGCTCCTCGGGCTGGAGCAGGACCAGCGCCTCGGTGTGCTCGGTGCAGTACAGCACCCCTCCGGCCGGCAACAGCCCCCGCTCCATCAGCCCTACGGCGGCCTCGGCCCAGCGCGCCGACTTCACCGCGTCGGCCAGCGGCACCGGCGGCCCGATCGCACCCGCCCAGCCGGTCAGCGCGCGGTGCAGCAGCTCGGGGCGGCCGGCCGCGTCCGGTTCGGGGACGACCATGCGGGGCTGCTCGTACTCCATGTCGAGCAGGACCTCCTGGCCCACGGCGGGGGCGACCGCCTCGCGGGCCGGGCGCAGCAGCACACCGACGGAGACCTTGTCGGGCAGCGGCCAGCCGATGCGGGCGGCGCGTTCGGAGAGGGCCTCGGCCGGGTCGCCGCGGTGGTGCTCGGCGAGGAGCAGCTCCATCAGCCGCCGCTGGAGGCGCAACCGCTCCCCCGCCTGTCTCGCGGCGGCCTCCGCGTAGCCGCGCACGGACTGGTCGACCAGCCCGTCCAGGTACTCGTAGCCCGCGTCGACGAGTTCGTACATCGCGGGCGGTGGGATCTCCACGCGCTGGCCGATCTCGGCGAAGCGCCGCCAGGCGAGCCGTACGCCCATGCGGTAGATCGCCTGGAGCGAGTCGAGGCTGCGGCCGTTGAGGCCCTCGCCGCGCCCGAACTCCTGGAAGACGCCCGGCGGTACGGTCGGGCGGCCCTCGGCGGTCTCCAGATGCTGGACGAAGACCTCGATGGCACGGCGGATCCCGATCAGAGCCATGGGTTCGCCCGAGTCGTCGAGAACCAGGGGCAGTTGGGGGTGCTCGCGGCGGATCTCCCGCAGGATCTCCTCGGCGAGCGCGGGCGCCTCGGCCATGGCGATCGCGGCGAACTCGCGCACCTGGGGGCGTGGCACGTCGAGCCATGCCGAGCGTGCCGTCACGGTCGCCGGTCGAGCGGCCATGGGGTCAACTCCCTTGACCCGCTTGCTCGTACGTGATCAGGGGCGTGTTCGGCTGGTCGGGCCTGGCGTCGAGCAGCGCGACGATGCCGAGCGCGGCGCCGACGGCGAGGGCGGCGGCGAGAGCCATGGTGAGTACGGCGGCGAGCAGTCTGGACATCGCAGGGTCAGCCTCTCTGTCCTGAGGTCCGTGCGCCCGCCCCTGCCCGTCGGCCCAGTGTCGGCAGACATTGACACTCCGTCAAGGGGCGCCTACGGTTCCCGCCCCAAGGGCCGGCCCGAACTCCTCACCACCTTCCACTGGAGTGTCCGGATGCGCCGTACAGCCTCTCCACTTTCCTTGATTCTCCTGGGACTTGGCACGTTTCTGCTGGTCCTGGCGCCGCTGCTGGCGTGGTACGTCGAGCCGCGGGCCGCCGTGACGCCGATCGACATCGACACGACCGCCGTGTACCGGGGCACCGGAAGCTACTTCGACACCGGCGAGCTGCGGACCGTGGACGACCGGCGGATCACCGTCACCCAGCAGGTGCGCGGCGATGTCGCGGACAGCGAGAAGAGCGGGGACGCGGTGTGGGACGTCACCACGACCGTCGACACCGACAAGTCCCTCCCGGCCGCCGATCCGCACGACGCGCTGGAGTTCTTCCCCAACCGCTGGGTCACGGACCGTAAGACCAACAGGCCGGTGCACTGCTGCCACGAGAACCCGTACTTCGAGGGCGACGCCTACCTGAAGTTCCCCTTCGACGTGCGGAAACAGCCGTACCAGTGGTGGGACAACTCCCTTGGCGGGACGGTCACTCTGCGCTACTCGGGGACCAAGAAGGTGCAGGGCTACTCGGGTTACGTCTTCAAGGGCACGGTCCCGCCCACGAAGATCGGCACCCGGCTGGTTCCGGGCAGCCTCGTCGACCAGCCCACCTCCCCCCAGATCCTGGCCGAGGAGTGGTACTCCAACCACGGCATCGAGCTGGTCGTCGACCAGCGCACCGGCCGGGTGATCTACGCCCAGACCGGCCCCCGCCGCACCCTGCGCGCCCCCGGTCACTCCTACGACGCGGTGCTCCTCCTCGACGCCGACAAGCTCGCGTTCACCACGGCCACGCAGAAGGAACAGGTGAAACTGGCGAAGCAGGAGAGCGGTCAACTGCGGCTGGTGGGGCAGTCGTTGCCGATCGGTACCGCTGTGGCTGGATTCGTCCTCGCCGTGGCGGGGGTTGTTTTGGTGGTACGCGGACGCCGACGCCCCGAATCGCCCGCTTCGCCCGAGTATCCACCCACGATGTGACGTGACGTCAGTTCTAATAACCCCCGAAATTGTCACGCGGGTGAGTAGCCGTCGGGAACGCCGAAGCGAAAACTGTCCACCCACCCGCACACAGCCCGCCCACAGAACTCCCGCACCGCGCCCGCCCTTTGCCCGCCCTTGCCCGCCCTTGCCCTTCTATGTCCCCCGCAGAGTTCCGCACCCCGAGACGAGTTGGAGCACCCATGCCCCAGCACGTGCCCCACCACCCGCTGCGTACCGCGTCCCCGCCGGCCGCGCAGCACCACGCGATGCCGGTGCCGCAACCGCGCCGCATCGTGTTCCTCGCCCACCGGGATCTCGACAATCCCTCGGCCGGCGGCTCCGAACTCCTCGTGGACAGACTCGCCGACGGCCTGACCCGACTCGGCCACCAGGTGACCCTGCTGTGCGGCGGCCCCGCGGCCTACCGCGACTACCGGGTGGTGTCGGCGGGCGGCACCTACGGCCACTACCTGCGTGCCCGTACGACGTTCAGCCGGCGGATCGGTGGCTGCGATCTGCTGGTCGAGGTGTGCAACGGCATGCCCTACTTCGCTCCCGTCTGGCATCACGGGCCCACCATCTGCCTGGTCAACCACGTCCACACGGACGTGTGGAAGATGCGGTTCGACGGGCCGATGGCCCCGGCGGCCCGGATCGGTCGGCGGCTCGAACAGTGGGCGCTGACCGGGGCGCAGCATCGTGGTCTGCTGGTCGCGGTCTCTCCCTCCACCGCGCACGCGCTGCGCGGGATCGGGATCGAGCGGGAGCGGATCCGGGTCGTCCACAACGGAGTCGAGGAACCCGGTCCTTGTGCCGAGCGCTCGCCGGAACCGTTGTTCGTGGCGGTGGGCCGGCTGGTCGAGTACAAGCGGATCGATCTGCTGCTGCGGCTGTGGGAGCGGGTACGTCCCGTGGTCGGCGGGCGCCTTCTGATCGTCGGCGACGGGCCCGAGCGGGAGCGGCTGGAGCAACTCGCGGGGCCCGGTGTGGAGTTCACCGGGCATGTCTCCGAGTCGCGGAAACACGAACTCCTTTGCGCTGCCTGGCTGTTGCTGCATCCGTCCGCGCTGGAGGGGTGGGGGCTGGTGGTGACGGAGGCTGCCGCCCGGGAGACGCCGGCGATCGCGTTCGATGTGCCTGGGCTGCGGGATTCCGTCGTGGACGGGGAGACCGGGGTACTGGCGCGGGGGGAGTCGTCCTTCGCGGCGGCCTGGTGCACCTTGGCTCTGTCCGGGCGTCGGCGTGAGGCCATGGGGAAGGCCGCGCGTGACCGGGCGGCTCGCTATCGCTGGGATCGGACGGTGAGACAGTTCCGGGCTGTCGCCGCTGAGGCGGTGAGGGGCTGGGGGTCGTGACCGGCCCCAAGGACCCTTCCCTACGGAGGTCGGTGGCTCTGTTCCGGGCCTTCCTGCACGAACAGGACGACCCCGAGTCCTGCTACTCGCTGCTCGCGCGCGACGCCGCCGATCAGGTCGAGGCCTACGACGGACCTGTCACCGGGCGCACAGTCGTGGACGTCGGCGGTGGCAGTGGCTACTTCACCGAGGAGTTCCGGCGGCGCGGGGCCCACGCCTATCTCTTCGAGCCGGACGTACGGGAGTTGGGGCAGAAGCCGCCCGACGGGACGGTCGTCGCGGACGGCTATCTCCTCCCCCTGTCCGACGGGGTCGCCGATGTGACCTTCTCGTCCAACGTCCTTGAGCACGTGGCCGATCCGCAGACGTTTCTCAGTGAGCTGGCGCGGGTGACCCGCCCCGGTGGGCTGATCTATGTGTCGTTCACCAACTGGCTGTCCCCGTGGGGCGGTCACGAGTGGGCGCCCTGGCACTACCTCGGCGCCGAGCGCGCTCGGGCCCGCTATCGGCGCCGTACCGGCAAGGCCGCCAAGCACACGCTCGGCGAGAACCTGTTCGCCGTGCACATCGGTGCCACCCTGCGGCAGGTCCGTGCCCGCGACGACGTGACGGTCGTCGCGGCGCGGTCCCGCTACTGGCCCTTCCTCGACCGAGCCGTCGTCAAGGCGCCCGGGATAAGGGAGTTGGCCACCTGGAACCTCCTTCTCATCCTCCGGCGGTGTCCACGATGACGGCGACCACGGTCCAGGCTCCGCCCCCGGCGGCCGATCCCACCAGCACGACCCTGGCCGGGCCCCCGGAGGGTCCGAGGTCGTGGCGCTGGCTACTGGGGTTCTGGGCCGTGGTGTTCGTGCTGTTCCTGGCCGTGCATCCGGGGCGGCAGACCTTCGACACCAAACTCGGTGTCATCGTCGACCCGGGCCAATTCCTGTCCGATCTGGGGCAGTTGTGGCACGACCGGGGTTCCTTCGGCGGTATCCAGGACCAGTACGCGGGCTATCTCTGGCCGATGCTGCCGTTCTACTGGCTGGCGCACGCCGTGCACCTGCCGGTGTGGCTGGCGGAACGGCTGTGGCTGTCACTGGTCGTCTCGGTGGCCTTCTGGGGCGCGTTGCGGCTGGCCGAGCGGCTGCGGGTCGGGAGCCCGGCGTCCCGGCTGCTCGCCGCCGTGACCTATGCGCTGTGGCCGGTGTTCACGATCGTCGTCGGTTCCACGTCGGCCGCCGCGCTGCCCGGCGCCTTCCTGCCCTGGGTCCTGCTGCCGCTGACCGACGAGCGCTGCACGGCCCGTGTGGCCGCCCTGCGCTCGGCGCTGATCGTGCCGTTCATGGGCGGGGTCAACGCGGCGGCGACCCTGGCGTCCCTGTTCCCGGTGGGGCTGTATCTGCTGTCCCGCCCGGCCGGGCCACGGCAGCGCAAGCTCATCGGTTGGTGGGTGCCCGGGGTCGTGCTGGCTACGGCATGGTGGTGGATCCCCCTCCTCATGCTCGGGGTCTACGGCGAGAACTTCCTTCCCTACGTGGAGACTTCGCAGACCACGACGGACACCATGTCGGCGACGGAGGGGCTGCGCGGAGCCGGTGACTGGGTCGCTTATCTGCATCTGGGCGAGGCCTGGATACCGGCCGGCTGGACGGTCGCCTCCTCGGTGATCGTGATCGTCTGCTCGGCACTCGCGGCCGGGCTCGGCCTCGCGGGGCTCGCACGGCGTGACATGCCGGAACGGCGCTGGCTGGTGCTGGTCGCGGTGTCGGTCGCGCTGATCCTGTTCGCCGGGTACGGCGGCTCGTTCGGGGCGCCCTTCCACGGGCTGGTGCAGGACTGGCTGAACGGCCCGCTCGTCCCGTTCCGCAACATCTACAAGTTCCAGGCGGGGCTCGCTCTCGCGCTCGTCCTCGGTCTGGCCCACCTGGTGGGCGTCGCCGCCGAGTCGCGGGGCGCCCGCCCGGTCCGTGGGCGTCGGCTCGCCCCGCTGATCGCGGTGGTCCTGGTCCTCCCCGGACTTGCGTGGCCGTATCTCAACGGGTCGATCCTGAACCCGGGTTCGTTCCAGCAGCTCCCCAAGTACTGGCAGTCCACGGCCGATTGGCTGCACAAGTACTCCCCCGACTCACGCGCCCTGGTCGTCCCGGCGACCGCGCACGGCATCTACACCTGGGGCTCGCCCATCGACGAACCCCTGGATGTCCTGGCCAATTCCCGCTGGGCGGAGCGCGACTACGTCCCGATGGGCACCCCCGGCAACCGGCGCGCGATGGACGCGGTGGAGCAGGCGCTGGACTCCGGCGGCGAAGTCCCGGGCCTGGCGGACTACTTGAGCCGGGCCGGCATCTACTACGTCGTCGTCCGCAACGACCTCGACCCCGACCAGATCGGTTACGTCCCGACGACCACCGTCAAACGCACCCTCGAACAGTCCGGCTACCAGCGGGTGACCGGCCTCGGCCCGGTCATGACCGGCGGCCGGATAGTCAACGGCACCCCGCTCCAGGTAGAGGGCCTCTACCCGCGCCGGCGGGCGGTGGAGATCTACGAGCCGACGAGCAAGGACGTCCAGCGCCCCGGCCAGGCGGGGCTGACGTCGGTGGCCGACACCGCGGTGGTCTCCGGCGGACCGGAGTCCCTGCTGCCCCTCGCGACCGAACTCCGGGGCAGGGCAACGGTGTTGACCGGTGACAACCACCCGGGGCTGGGCTCCCCGGCGCTCCAGATCCTCGGCGACGGACTGCGCCGAGCGGACACCCGGTTCGGCCTGGTCGACGCCAACACCTCGTACACGTACACCCCCGACGAACGCAACGCGCCGGACGCCGTCCAGGACGCGGGCAAGAAGCCGAAGCAGATCCTGCCGACGAAGGGCCTCGCCCATCAGACGGTGGCCGAGCTGCGCGGAGCCCGCTCGGTGACGGCGTCCTCCAGCGGCAACTGGCTGTTCCAGCTGCCCCAGTTCGACCCGGTGAACGCCTTCGACGGCAACCCCGACACCGCGTGGGCGGAGGGCACGGCGGGCTCCCCGAACGGGCAGTGGCTGCGCATCGGCTTCACGGGCGGGTCGTACGACATGCCGGGTTCGTTCAAGGTGACCCCGCTCCCGCAGGAGAGCGTGCGGGCGGCGGCCACGGAGGTGCGGGTGGAGACGGCGAAGGGCTCGGTGACCAGCTACCTCCAGCCGAACGGCATGACGCAGACGGTCAAAGCCCCCTCGGGCACGACGAGTTGGATGAAGCTGACGATCGTCGACTCGGTGGCCCGCCGCACCGGACTCACCGGCGCGGGCTTCTCCGAGATCGCCCTGCCGCACGTCCAGGTCACCCGGCTCCTGAAACTCCCCACCGACGCGAACAGCTCCGACTCGGCCGCCGAGATCATCTCCCTGCACCGCACGGCCGACCCGACCGGACTCTCCCCGACGGGGACGGAAGCGGGCCTGCACCGCACGTTCTCGACGTCGACGGCGGGAACGTACGAGATGAAGGCGAGCGCGGTGGCGATCCCCGGCGAGGAGCTGGACAAACTCCTCTACGAGGTGGCCCCCGCGCAGCAGCACCGCATCACGGCGACGGCGGACTCCACCGCCGCGCTCGGGGCGGGCCTCTCGGCCCGCAACCTGACGGACGGCGACCTGACGACGGGCTGGGTGGCGGGCGACCGTCCGACCATCCATCTGTCCTGGACCGGCAAACAGGCCGTGGGCGAAGTGGTGTTGGCGCCCGCGGGCGGTCTCTCGACCCGGGCGACCGAGGTCGACATCAGTTCGCCCGACGGCGCGACGATCGCCGGCGTCGACGAGAACGGCGTGGTCCGCTTCGATCCCATCACCACGGACCACCTCGACATCACGATCACGAAGACGGCCGCGCTCACGCTCCACAACCCTGTCGCCGACGAGAACCTCCAACTCCCGGTGGGCCTGACCGAGGCCTACATCCCGGCCCTCGACCAGTACCGGACCCCCCAGCCCGACCCCACCCGCACGTTCACGCTGGCCTGCGGAAAGGGGCCGGTGGTGGCGGTCGACGGCGAGCTGTACCAGACGGGCCTGACGGGGACGGTACGGGACCTGACCGAACGCCGGGCGGTTGATGTGACGCTCTGTCAGGAGGGCCGGACCGACCCGGCATTGGAGCTGACTTCGGGCACCCACCGGGTCGAGGCGGGCGACGCGGGACCCCTCTCCCTGACAGACGTGACACTCACCCGAGGAAGTGTCACGCCGGCGACGGACACCGGTCGGGACCTACGGGTCGTGGACTGGCTGGGCGACCGCCGAGAGGTGGCGGTCGGCTCGGGCACGGCCTCCTACCTCACCACGTACGAGAACTACAACGACGGCTGGAAAGCCACCCTCAACGGCAAGGAGCTGTCCCCGGTCCGCCTCGACGGCTGGCAACAGGGCTGGCGCGTCCCCGCAGGCGCGGGCGGCACGATCAAGCTGTCCTACACCCCGGCAACGACGTACGAGGCCGGCCTCATCGGCAGCGGAGCGGCCGTGGCCGTCCTCCTGGCCCTGGTGATCTGGCGCCGCCACGAACCCAACCCCGACGAGCCCCAACCACCCCCGCCCCTCCCGGGGTTGTGGCTGGGCACGGTGGCACTGACGCTGGTGGGAGTGGTGATCGCGGGCTGGTTCGCCCTACTGGTACCGGCGTTCGCACTGCTTGCGTATCGCCGCCACGCGCTGCTGGTCCCGATCGCGTTCGTGGCACTGGCGGGTGCGGGGATCGTTGCGGCGACGGGGGCGGGCGACCCGGTGGGCGCGGGCGAGGGAGCGTTCAGCCGCGCGGCCCAACTCCTCGCGCTGATCGGGTTGTTCGCGGCCCTGGTGAGCGTACGGGAGTGGCGGGACCCGGAAACGGCACCCGCCCCGCCTCTCCCACAAAGAGAGCGGGGGACAAGCGCGATGGGCGAGCCGTCGGGGGGCGAGGGAAAGCCAAGTACCTGGGAGGAGCTGCACGCCGGCGAGGGCCCAGGGCCGATCGAGTCCGGCCCCACGATCTCGGCACGCGGCCCGGACCGCCAGGAGTCTCGGCCGACGCCAGCACAAGGCGCCCCCGAAGGGGCGCGGGCCCGTGACATCAGCGGCTCCGCCGCGCGGGCGCACCCAGCCCCCACCGGGCCAGCAGTCGGCAACAGCCAGACGCCCCACGGCGAAGACCCGTCAGGGGCGCGGGCCCGTGACATCAGCGGCTCCGCCGCGCGGGCGCACCCAGCCCCCACCGACCCGCGCCAAAAGGACGCCCCCCAATGACCACACTCGACCACCCCCGCTCCCCCACCCGCATCCCCTTCCCCACAGTCGACGAAATAGCGCGCCACTGCCACCAGTCCACCGAACCGGAAACCGTCCACATAGAGGTCCACCTCCCAGGCCCCGTAAACCCCGAACGCCTCCGCACCGCCTTCACCCAGGCCCTGCACCACCACCCCCGCATCCTCATGCGCGAGGCCCCGGGCCCCTGGTACCGCCGCCGCTACGAATGGGAGTTGACCGACGACCCGGACGTGGAGGTGATGACCTTTACGCCCGCCACCCCCGACGCCCTCAAACACGCCCGCACCCGCTCCCTGGACCACACCCCACCCCTGACCGCCTCCCCGCCCATCCGCCTGGAAGCCGTCGAACTCCCCCACGGCACCGCACTTCTCCTCACCGTCAACCACACCGCCCTCGACGGCCCCGCCTGCCTCCGTGTGCGGGGCCCCCCCCCCGAGCGGTACGGGGGCGAGGGCAAACCCCCCCCCCCCCCCCCCCCCCCCCCCCCCCCCCCCCCCCCCCCCCCCCCCCCCCGCGGCCCCCCCCCGGTCCTCGGCCCCTGCGCGGCCCTCGTGGTGGGGGGCGCCCCCCCACCCCACCCACGCCCCGACCGCCCCGCCGACCCGCCCTCCGGACACCCCCGAACCCCCCACGGCCACCCCCTCCGTGTGGACCCCGCCCGCCCGTGTCGCCCCCGGCACCCCCGACCCCTCCCCCGGCGGCAACGGCCTCCTCCTCACCGAGCTCGGCGTCCCGCGCCGCCCCAAGGGCTCCCCGTACACCGTGAACGACCAACTCATGGTCGCGACGGCCCTGATGATCGCCCACTGGAACCGCGAGCACGGCGCACACCCTCGCCCACTGCGCATCACGATGCCCGTGGACGACCGCCCCCGGGGCACGGACATGCCCATCGGCAACGGCACCAGGCTCGTCGAAGTCACCTTCGCGCCGGACGAGTTGACCACCGACCCCGCCGAGATGGGCGAACTGCTCCACCGCACGGCGACCCGCACCCGCGCGCTGAAAGCCCTCCCCCGCCCCCAACTGGGCTACGGAGCAGCCCTGTTGACTGCCCCCGTCGTCCCCGTCGCCTGGCGGGCCACCCTCACCCGGGGCCTGCGCAGAGCAGCCGCGCCCTGGACCTCGACCACCCTCCTGAGCAACATCGGCCGTATCCCGTACGCCCTGGACTTCGGCAGCACGACGGGCCGCGCGCACGCCGTGTGGTTCTCGGCCCCGGCGAGGATGCCCCGCGGGTTCACCGTGACCACCGCCTCCACCGCCGGAAAGCTGCACGTCGCCCTACGCTGGTCGCGCACCCTCCTCGGCCCCGGCGACGGCGCCCACCTCCGCGACCTGTTCGAGCACTACCTGCACACGACGGAGGAGCACGAGGCATGACGACCACCGCCCCGCACCACCCCGGCCTCCGCGACTTCTACGAGAACCCCGCCGTCCCGGTCGCCTCCGGCCCCTCCCGCACCCTCCGCCAGGCCCGCGTCCTGGCCACCGCGCTGGGCCCGCCCACCGAACACCCCCGCACGGTCCTCGACATCGGCTGCGGCGACGGCACGGCGGCGGCCACCGCCGCACCCCTCCTCACCGGCCACCGCGTCATCGGCGTCGACTGGTCCCAGGACGCGCTGACCCGAGCCCGAACCCACCTGCCGTACACGGTCCGTGGGGAACTCACCGCGCTGCCGCTGCGGACGGCCGTCGCCGACGCCGTGCTGTTCAGCGAGGTGATCGAGCATCTCGTCGACCCGGACACGGCGCTCGCCGAGATCCGCCGGGTCCTGCGCCCGGGAGGTCATCTCATGCTGTCCACACCGAACCTGGCCGCCTGGTACAACCGCGCCCTGCTGCTCGCCGGCGTCCAGCCCGTGTTCTCGGAGGTGAGCCTGCGCGCGATCCACGGCCGCCCGGGCAAGGAGGTCGTAGGACATCTGCGGCTCTACACCCCGCGCGCGCTACGGGAGTTCGTGACGGCGGCCGGCTTCGAGGTCGTAGCACTCAAGGGCGCCCCCTTCCACGGCGTACCGCGCCCACTGCGCCCCTTCGACCGACTGGCCTGTGCCAGACCGCAGTTGGCGTCGATCCTGCTGCTGCACGCGCGGAAGACTTAGGGGGCGCGGCCGTGTGGTGGGGAGTGGCCGCGGCCCTGCTGGCGAACGTGCTGTACAGCACCGGGTTCGTGCTGGAGAAACGGGCGCTCACGGCACTGCCCGAGGTGACGGTCCGTCAACCGGCCAGGCTGCTGCGGCTGGTGCTGGGCAGCCCGCTGTGGATCGGCGGATCCCTCGCCCTCGCCGCCGGGTTCGGCGCGCAGCTCGCCGTGTACCGGACGCTGCCCATCGCCGCCGCGCAGGGCATCTTCGTGTCCGGTCTTGTGCTGCTGGTGCTGCTGTCCGCGCGGATGCTCGGTGAGCGGACCAGCGGCCGGGAACGGTACGCGCTCGGCGCGATCCTCGCCGCCCTGCTGATGGTCGTACTGTCGCTGAAGGAGGGCTCGGACCACGTCAGCCGCGCCGCGCCCTATCCGCTGATCCTGCTGGTGTGCGTGCCCTCGCTCACGGCCGGCGTCTGGCTGTACCGGTCCACCGAGCGGCGCGCGGCCCACCGGCACCGGCTGCCCACCACGGGCGTCGAATACGGCGTGGCGGTGGGCCTGTTGTACGGGGTCAGCTCGCTCGCCATCAAGGGGGTGTCGAGCTTCCTGACCACAAGTGACCTGGGCGGGGCGGTGGTCGACCTGCTGCGGTCCCCGTACCCGTATCTCCTGCTCTGTACGGGCGCGTTCGGCCTGGTGATGTCCCAGGCGGCGCTGCAGCGCTGCCGCGCCTCGCTGATCGTGCCGGTCTGTACGACGGTGACGAGCCTGTTCACGGCGGTGCTCGGCACGCTCGCGTTCGGCGAGGCGCTGCCGCACGACCCGCTGCGCCTCGCCCTGCGGATCGGGGGCACGATCCTGGCGGTCACCGTCCTGCTGACCATGCCGAAGCACGACAACGCGCCTCAAGAACCGGTCGAGGCCAAGGAGTTGAGTCCCCCATGAACCCGGACGACCCCCTGCTGAAGATCCTGGCCTGCCCGCTCGACAAGGGCCCGCTGCACCTGCTCCCGACGGACGCCCTCTACAACCCGCGCCTGCGCCGCCGTTACCCCATCGTCGACGGCATCCCCCAGCTCCTGCCCTCGTCCGGAGAGCAAGTGACCGACGACGAGGAGCACTTGGAACTCCTCGAACGGATGGCCCCATGACAACCACTCTCACCGCCCGCCTCGCACCCTTCCTCCCCACCCGCCTGGTCGCCGCCACCGCCCGCGCCGTCTATCCCCGCTTCGAACCCGAACTGGCCCGCCTGGACGACCTGTTGCCGCCCGACTGCGGCACGGCGGTCGACGTCGGCGGCTGGTACGGCCCCTGGACGCACCGCCTGTGGAGACACGCGCGCCAGGTCGTGACCGTGGAACCGGTCCCTCACCTGGCGCGACTGCTCGCCGCTGCCGCCCCCGCGCACGCCCGGGTGGTCCCGGCCGCCGCCTCCGACCGCCCCGGCACCGCCCGCCTGTGGCTGCCGCCGGACGACGAGGGCGACCGGGGTGTGTCGTCACTGGTCCGCCGGGACATCCACGCCCGCGCGCTGCACGTCCCCTGCGTCACGCTCGACGGGCTCGGCCTCAAGGACGTCGGTTTCATCAAGATCGACGTGGACGGCAACGAACTGGCCGTCCTGCACGGCGCGACCGGCCTCCTGACCCGCGACCGCCCCGCGCTCTTCGTCGAACTGGAGTCCCGCATCCAGCCGATCGCGCCGGTCGTCACCTATCTGTCGCTGCTGGGCTACGAGGGCTGGGTCCTCCCGGACAGGAACCGGGACTGGGTCCGACTGTCGGCCTTCCCTCTGGAGGAGCACCAGGCCCGGACGTCGTACGTCGTCTCGCAAGGCCTGCTGCGCCGTGTCCTGCCCTTCTCCCGCGGCCCCCGTTACGTCAACTCGGTCCTGTTCCTCCCCGACGGCCGCGGTCCCGGTGGCCGCGGCCCCGATGTCGGTGCCGTGCGCGACGATGGATCGCATGCCCGACCCGAAACGCCCCGCGAGCCCCTTCAGCCCCCTCGACTTCCAACTCGTCCTGCTGCGCCGCATGGCGGACCACAACCCGGACCTGGTCGAGGACGCCCGTCATGAGCTGGGCGTCTCGATCGCCGACATGCGCGAGGCCAACAGGCGCTGGCAGGCCATGCTGCACTCCCCAAGAGGGCGGGCCGCCGCCTCCCGCTACCGCTCGATCCTCGGCGCCCCGGAGTCGACCGTGAGCCGCAAGATCGGCGACCTGGAGTGCGAGGCCCGGCAGTGGCCGCTCCCCCTCTGGCCCGACCTCCGCTTCGAGGTACTCACCGCCCCGAACGGCGCCGTGTGGAACGAATGGCTGGTCCGCGCCCCGGGTGCCGAAGGCCCCGCCCTCCACACCCTCGACGACCTGACCCCCTGGTCCTGCACGGTCGACGAGGCGGCCCGCGCCTTCGCCCCCGCCCGCCCCCTGGAGGGCACGGCCCCCACCCGCTGGGGCCTCGCCTTCACCGCCCCGGACGCGCGGGGCGTACGGCACCGCTGCACGGCCGAGTTCACCTGGGGCCTGCTCCAGAGAACGGCGATCAGCGACTAGCGGCGGCGAGCACCGCGTCCACCACCACGGCCAACGACCCCGGATGCAGATCGAGGAAGAGGTTCGGCTCGACCAGCTCCAGTTCCATCACGCACGGCTGTCCGTCCGGCCCGTCCACCAGGTCCACGCGGGCGTACAGCAGTTCCGGCGCGTCCGGTACGGCGGCCAACGCCCGTTCGGCGACGGCGAGTTCGGCCTCGGTCGCGGTCCACGGCTCCAGGTCCGGGTGGGACACCTTGTCGTCGTCGTAGGCCGTGCCCCGCGAGAGCACGGCGCCCTTGCGGGAGGCGTGGACGTACCGCCCGCCGAAGAACAGCAGCGCCCGCTCCCCGCTGACGTCCACGTTCGTGAGGTACGGCTGGACCATCGCGGTGAGCCCCTCCGCGTGCATGCGCTCCAGTTGTCGTACGGCCGTCTCGTGCTCGTCGGGTGTGTAGCGGGCGGCGAAGCGGGCGCCCGCGCCGGAGGTCGGCTTGACGACGTACTCGTGGTCGTCGGGGAGGTCGGCCGGGTCGCCCGGGGCGAGATAGCGGGTCGGTACGACGGGCACGCCGGCCGCCGCGAGGTCGCCGAGGTAGCGCTTGTCGGTGTTCCAGCGCACGACCTGGACCGGATTGGCGAGCCGTGTCGCCTTGCCGACCCGCTCCGCCCAGGCCACGAACTCGGCCGCCCGCCAGCTGTAGTCCCAGGTCGAGCGGATGAGGACGAGGTCGTAGCCGCCCCAGTCGGTCTCCTCGTCGTCCCACGGCACGGCGACGGCCTCCGCCCCGGCCGCCCGCAATGCCTCGACCAGCACCGGGAGGTCGCGGTCCTTGCCGGGCTCGGATCCGGGGTCGTAGGTGGCGAGCGCGATTCGGGGCACGGGAGCCTCCAGCTTCGTACGGTGGTAGATCGTTTCGGCAGGGTAACCACGGCCCCCGCGACCGGGGCAACCGGATTGACCTTCACCCCCGGTGAAGCCCCAGCATCGGTGGCGGAACCGGAGAGACCCGGAGAGACAGGGGGTCTGCATGAGCATGCTGACGATCGGGGCCTTCGCGCGGGCGTGCAGGCTGTCACCGAAGGCGCTGCGGCTCTACGACGAGCTGGAACTGCTGCGGCCCGCGCGCGTGGACCCCGACACCGGATACCGCTACTACGCGGTCGAGCAGCTGGAGCGGGCGCGGCTGGTCGCGTGGCTGCGGCGGCTGGGCATGCCGCTGGCCGCGATCCGTGAGGTGTGCGCCCTCGAACCGGCCGCCGCCGCCCGTGAGATCCGTGCCTTCTGGGCCCGGGTCGAGGCGGAGACGGCGGTACGGCGGGATCTCGCCTGGTTCCTCGTCGACCAACTCGAGGCCGTGGCGGCCGTGGCCGCCGTACCGGGAAAGGACACCACCATGCTCGAACTGCGTTACTCCGCCCACTCTGACCGCGGGCTGGTCCGCCCCGCCAACCAGGACACCGCCTACGCGGGCGCGCGGCTGCTCGCGGTGGCCGACGGGTTCGGACCGGCGGGCGGGCCCGCGAGCAGCGCGGCCGTGGAGGCGCTGCGTTTCCTGGACACCGAGGAGGTGCCGGCGGGAAATGTGCTCAACCTCCTGGAGGAGGCGGTGCGGGACGCCACCGACGCGGTCCGTGACGTGGCCGATCCCGAAGAGAACGGCACGACCCTGACCGCGCTGCTGTGGACGGGCTCGCAGCTGGCGCTCGTGCACATCGGGGACTCGCGCGCGTATCTGCTGCGCGAGGGCGGGCTGTTCCGGATCACCCACGACCACTCGGTCGTCCAGTCGCTGATCGACGAGGGCCGGCTGACGCCTGAGGAGGCCGGCTCCCACCCCCAACGCGCCTTGCTGCTCAAGGCGTTGGCGACCGGCGACCCCGACCTGAAACTCCACGACACCCGCCGCGGCGACCGCTATCTCCTGTGCTCCGACGGCCTGACCTCGGTCGTCCCGGAGCACCGGATCCGCGAACTCCTCACCGCGGGCCAGGACCCGGAGGAGACGGTACGGTCCCTGGTCGACGCGGCGAACGCGGCCGGGGGTCCGGACAACATCAGTTGTGTGGTGGCGGACGTGGTGTAGGAACGGGGGTGTCCCCTGAGGTCCGGGGACCCATGCCCCGATGGCTAAGGAGTACGCCGCGTGTCCACCCTCTTCCCGGCCCTGACGAACCCGGGCGAGCAGCCCGCCCTCAGGTTCGGTGACCGTTCCCTGACCTACGCGGAGCTGGGCGCGGCAGCCGACGCCCTCGCGGCCCGGTGCGCGGGCGGCGACCGGGTCGCCGTATGGGCCACCAGCTCGCTGGAGACAGCCGTCGCGGTGGTCGCCGCGCTGCGGGCGGGCGTGGCCGCCGTACCGCTCAACCCGAAGTCGGGCGACAAGGAGCTGGGGCACATCCTGGCGGACAGTGCGCCGGCGCTGGTGCTGGCGGCTCCTGGTGACGAACTGCCCACCGTGCTCGGGGAGTTGGAGCGCGTCGACGTCGACGTGCGGGGTGTCGGGGGCGAGGGTCCGGCCGTCTCGCCGGACGACGAGGACCCCGCCCTCGTCATCTACACCTCCGGCACCACCGGCCCGCCCAAGGGCGCCGTACTCCCGCGCCGGGCGATCGCCACGACGCTGGACGCGCTCGCCGACGCCTGGCAGTGGACCGGCGAGGACGTGCTCGTGCACGGGCTGCCGTTGTTCCATGTGCATGGACTGGTGCTGGGCATCCTCGGGCCGCTGCGGCGGGGCGGCTCGGTGCGGCACCTGGGCCGGTTCGGCACGGAGGGTGTGGCGCGGGAGCTGAACGACGGGGCGACCATGCTGTTCGGCGTCCCGACGATGTACCACCGCATCGCGGAGACCCTCCCCGGCGACCCCGGACTCGCCAAGTCCCTTGCCCGGGCACGGCTGTTGGTCTCCGGTTCGGCCGCGCTGCCGGTCCACGACCACGAGCGGATCGCGTCGGCGACCGGCCGCCGGGTGATCGAGCGCTACGGCATGACGGAGACCCTGATGAACACGAGTGTCCGGGCGGACGGCGAGCCGCGCGCGGGGACGGTGGGGGTCCCGCTGCCGGGCGTGGAACTGCGACTGGTCGAGGAGGACGGCACGCCTCTTCCGGTGAACGACGGCGAGAGCGTGGGCGAGATCCAGGTGCGCGGGCCGAACCTGTTCACCGAGTACCTCAACCGGCCCGACGCGACGGCCGCGGCCTTCACCGCCGACGGCTGGTTCCGCACCGGGGACATGGCCGTGCGCGACCCCGACGGCTATGTCCGGATCGTCGGCCGCAAGGCCACCGACCTGATCAAGAGCGGGGGTTACAAGATCGGCGCCGGTGAGATCGAGAACGCGCTGCTCGAACACCCCGGGGTGCGCGAGGCCGCCGTCACCGGTGAACCGGACCCCGACCTGGGCGAGCGGATCGTGGCCTGGATCGTGCCGGCGGACCCCCAATCCCCGCCGGAACTGGCCGAGTTGGCCGACCATGTGGCCGGCCGCCTGGCCCCGCACAAGCGCCCCCGCGTCGTCCACCACCTCTCCGCGCTCCCCCGCAACGACATGGGGAAGATCCTCAAGCGCGCCCTGACCCATGACTGACCGCCTGTCCGCCCGCGAGACCCTGGCCCTCGTCACGGACGACTCCACCTTCACCGAACTCCCCTACCCCGTACGGGAGTCGGGGCCCGACGGTCCCCTCGCCTGGCAGGGCTACGACGCCTCGCGGGCCCGCGCCGCCGACCGCACCGGCGAGTCGGAGTCGGTGGTGTGCGGCACGGCGACGGTCGGGGGCACACGGGCGGTGCTGATCGCCTTCGAGTTCGGCTTCCTGGGCGGCTCATTGGGCGAGCGGACCGGGGACCGGCTGGAGTCGGCGTACACGTATGCCCGTGAACACCGGTTGCCGGTCGTGCCGTTGATCGCCACCGGGGGCAGCCGGATGCAGGAGGGCATGATCGCCCTCACCCAACTCCAGCGCGTGGCACGGCAGTCGGCGCTCACCCGGGAGGCCGGCCTCCCCCAGATCGCGGTACTGCGCGACCCGACCACGGGCGGCGGCTGGGCCACGCTGGGCGCGGGTGCCGATGTGATCCTGGCACTGCCCGGCGCCCAGGTCGGCTTCGCGGGCTCCCGGGTCCGCCCACCGGACGCGGACCCCGCGGCGTACACGGCCGAGGCCCAGGTCGCGGCGGGCGCGGCCGACGCGATCGTGGAACCGGAGAAACTGCGGGAGACCCTGGGGAGCTGGCTGCGGCTGCTGACCACTCCGTGGGAGGGGCGGGCGCCGGTGCCGGTCCCTCTGGGGGTGAACGACCTCCCGGGCACCGGCTGGGAAGCCGTGCAGCGTGCCCGTTCGCCTCAACGCCCGCGTGCCGAGTGCTACTTGGACGCCTACTTCACGCACCGGCTGGCGATCAGCGGGGACCGGTGCGGTGGTACCGACGCGGGCCTGCTGTGCGGGTTCGGGGAGCGGGCGGGGCGGGCCGTCGCGTTTGCCGCGCAGGCCGGGACGGCGACGCGGCCGGCCGGGTATCGGACCGCCGCGCGGCTGATCCGGCTGGCGGACCGGCTCGGGGTGCCGGTGCTGACGCTGGTGGACACCCCGGGCGCGGCGAACGACGCCGCGGCGGAGCGGGAGGGGGCGGGTGCCGCTATCGCGGATCTGTTCGGTGCGGTGGCTTCCGCCCGGGTGCCGGTCACCACGCTGCTGATCGGCGAGGGTGGTTCCGGGGGTGCGCTGGCGCTGGCCGCGCCGGGCAACACCTGGGCCACGCCGGACAGTTACTTCTCGGTGATCGCCCCGGAGCTGGCCACCGCGATCCTGAAACGGGCGCCGGCGGAGACGGAGCGGACGGCGGACCAACTCCGCGTCCGTCCGGAGGACTTGGCGGGGCTGGGGGTGATCAGGACCGGGCCCGGGTGAGCGACGGGCTGTCATGAGGGCACCCTCCAGCAGTCTTTACGCGTTCCTTACTTAAGACATAACAGACAAATACCCCCATTCAGCCGCACCCCGCCCGGCCCACCACAAGGCGCGCCGACCGCCCCGCCCCCGCACGATGCGAAAGAGGCCCGCCGCCCGGCGACGCCCCGGTCCGCTCTCGGGAGAACCTTCCATGACCGTCAGTCTGGAGCAGTTGCGACGCTGCCATTTCGCCGTCGACCTGGGAGCCGCCCGCACCCGTGTCTACGTCAAGGGCGCCGGGCTCGTCGTCGACCAGCCGTCCGCCGCCGCCGTGAACACACGGACCGGCGCGCTGATCGCCGTAGGAGAGTTCGCGGAGAAGATGACGGGCCGTACGCCCGACTACATTCGCGTGGTCAGGCCCGTCTCCGGCGGAACCGTCGTCGACATCGAGATGGCGCAGCGCATGCTGCGGCACCTGATCGGCGACAAGGTGCGCCGCGCGCTGCGCCGCAAGCCCCGGCTGCGGGCCGCCGCCTGCACCCCGCACGACGCCGATCCGCTGGCGCAGCGGGCCGCGATCGAGACACTGGTCGGGCTCGGGGCGCGCCGGGTGGAGCTGGTCGACACGCTGATCGCCGCCGCCGTGGGCTGCGGGCTCCCGGTGGAGCGGCCCGAGGCCACCATGATCATGGTGTGCGGGGCCGCCGCGACCCAGGTCGCCGTGCTCTCCCTCGGCTCGATCGTCACCGCCGAACGCATCCCGGTGGGCGGCGAGGCCGTCGACCACGCGATCGTCCAACACCTGCGCCACGAGCACGAGTTGATGCTCCCGAGCCAGTCCGTACGGCCACTTCAGCTCGCCCTCTCCGGCAACGGTCTCACCCCGCACGGCCCGGCCCTGACCGAGATCCACGGGCGGGACGTGGCGACCGGTCTCGCCCGTTCCGTGCAGGTCGACACCGCCGCCGTACGGGACGCGATCGAGACCCCGCTGACCGCCGTGCTCGACGGCATCGGCCGGGTGCTGCGCAACTGCCCGCCCGACCTGGTGGCCGACCTCGCCGACCGGGGGATCATGATGGTCGGCGGCAGCGCCCTGCTCCCCGGTCTCGACCAGATGCTGCGGGCGGCGACGGGCATGCCGGTGCACATCGCCGAGCGGCCGGACGTGTGCGCCGTACAGGGCCTGGGCTACATGCTGGAGGGCAAGATCGAGCCGCTGGTCCTGGACCCGCTGGCGACCGCCTGAGCCCGGACCCGGACGGCCCGCGCGACGGCGCCCCCGACCTCTCCCGCCTGCTCGAAGCCGTCCTGAGCGTAGGTTCCGAGCTCGAACTGCGCACCACGCTCCAGCACATCGTGGACGGCGCGGCCGAGCTGACCGGCGCGCGGTACGCGGCGCTCGGCACGACGGACCCGGGGCAGGACGGCCTCACCGAGATCCGCACCGGCGGGGCAGAGCAGCCGCCTGAGGGGGTCCTCAGCGTGCCGATCCCCGTCCACGACGAGGTGTTCGGCCACCTCCACCTGGCCGACAAGCGGCCCGCCGCCCTCTTCACCGCCGAGGACGAACAGCTGCTGCAGGTCCTCGCCGCGCAGGCCGGCATCGCGATCGGCAACGCCCGCCTGTACGAGACGGCCCGGCACCGCGAGCGCTGGATCGAGGGCGCGGCGGCCGTCACCACCGCGCTGCTCACCGGCGAGCGGGCGGCCGACGCGCTGACGACGGTCGCCGAGGGCGCCCGGGCTCTCGCCGACGCCGCCGCGGGCGTGATCCTCCAGCCCACCCCCGCGGGCGGCATGGAGATCGTCACCGCCTCCGCCTTCGAGGACCCGGGCGACATCGTCGGCACGACCATCGCGCCGGGCAGCCCCGTCCTGGTCCAACTCCTGGGCGGCGAACCGGTGTTCATCGACGACTCGGCGACCGACCCGCGCATGACGACGCATGTACGGCACCGGTTCGGCCCCAGCATGATGCTGCCGCTCCAGGCCGGGGGCCGTCTCATCGGGACGCTCGCCCTCCCCCGCCGCCCGGGCGACCGCCCCTACACGGCCGTAGAACGGTCGCTGGCAACGCAGTTCGCGTCCCAGGCCGCGCTTGCCCTGGTCCTGGCCGACGCGCAGCACGGCCGGGAACGGCTCGCCGTCTACGAGGACCGCGACCGTATCGCCCGCGACCTGCACGACCTGGTCGTCCAACGGCTGTTCGCCACCGGCATGTTGCTGGAGTCCGCGCAGCGCAGGGGCGGACCGGACGACCCGGCCCACGACGTCGTCGGACGCGCCGTCGACGAACTCCAGTCGACGGTCCAGGAGGTCCGCACGGCGATCTTCGCCCTGCAACAGCCACCGGCCGAAGCGCCAACGGGCCTGCGCGGCAAGGTACTTCGGGAGGCGGCGGCCACCCTCGGGTTCCAGCCCCCGACCCGCTTCAAGGGCCCGGTGGACACGCTCGTCCCCGATCAGGTGGCGACCCGGCTCCTCGCCGCCCTGCGCCGCGCCCTGGCCACTGCGTCACGCCAACCCGGCGTCTCCCACCCGTCGCGTCTGGAGATCACGGTCGACGTGACGACTCCGCTGCCGGACGGCCGGGACGCCGTACGGCTGAGGGTGTACGACGGCGCGGGCACGACGGTGAGTTGGCGGTCGCCCCTGCGGCGGGAAAGTCAGTAGGGCAGGATCCGCCCCGACGGCGTCCTGCGGTCGATGGTGTCGTCGCGGGGCGCGGCGGGCCGGCGAATCACGCGAACACGGATCTGTCGGTTCATGGCGCCCTCCCGAGGCTCATATCTCCTATGCCCCTCTCCTATGCCTCACACTCTTCCTCGCGACGCCCAAGAACATCGCCCTTGAGAGGGCACTTGGTCTGCCTCCCGGGAAGGAGCGGCGAGGGGCCGGCTACTCCCGAGGGAGGAGACCGGCCCCTGGGACGGGCGAGGGGATCAGCTCAGACCGAGGTCCGACAGTGCGGTCGTCCAGTCGGTGAGGATCGCGTTCCGGGCTTGGGAGAGCGTGACGGTACCGGCGCAGACGGCCTTCTTGAGCTTGTTCTCGACGGTGTCCTTGTTGGCGGCGGTCTTGGTGCCGTACTCCGGCTCGGGCCAGAGGTTGAGCGCGCTCTTGGGGGAGCCGCCGAGTTCGAGGGGGACGAAGTGGTCCTCCTCGTAGTCCGAGGTGCTGGTGTCGGTGTAGCCGTACTCGACGATCTGCGTCTTCTTCAGCGCGGTGGTGTAGGAGCTGGAGGGCCGGACGGTCGCGGTCCACCCGGAGACGCAGATCGTGGTGTCGATGGTGGACTGGGTGACGTCCGGGTTGAAAGCACCGGGCTGGCAACTGGGGTCGGGGAGCGGGAGGTAGGCCTGGCTGCAGCTCTGCGCGTGCGCGGTGCCGGCGGCGACCGTGAGGCCTGCGGCGGCCAGGGCGAGGGAGGAGAGGGCGGTGACCAGGGAGCGGGATATTCGGGCCATGGGGGGGATCTCCCGGAGCGGTGCCCGGCAGGAATTCCGGGCGGTCGTGAGCATGACAGCACCGGGATCATCTATGCGGGTAGAGCCCTTTACCGGTCCCGAAGATCCCTTTGTTGAATGTTTCAGTAAGCCGGGGCCGACGAAGGGCAAGTCATGGCCCGCGCTTGGTTGTCGCCACCGCGCACGGCACCGCGCACCGGGCCCGGCCGCGGGCCCCGCCTAACGTGGGCCCATGACCACGTTGACGCTTCTGCATCCCGGCGCCATGGGCGCGAAAGTCGGCGGCCAGGCGGCCCTTGCGGGTGCCCGGGTACTGTACGTCCCCACCGGCCGCGGCACCGCCAGTCTCCAACGGGCCCTGGACGCGGGCCTGGAGGCCGCGGACTCCCTCCGATCCGCCCTGGCGGCAAGCGACTTCGTGCTGTCGGTGTGCCCGCCGCACGCGGCGGAGGACGTGGCGCACGAGGTTCTCGCGCACCCCTTCCGGGGCGTGTACGTCGAGGCCAACGCGATCAGCCCGGACCGTACGAGGCGTATCGCGGCGGCGTGTGCGGAGCGCGGCGTGCCGATGCTCGACGGCTCGATCGTCGGCGGCCCGCCAGGACCCGGCAGCGCCCCGCGCCTCTATCTGAGCGGCGACGGGAAGCAAGTCGCCAGGGTGGCCGCGGTGTTCGAGGGCACCCAGGTGCTGGCCCGCCCCCTCGACGCCGGGATCGGTGCCGCGTCGGCGCTGAAGATGTCGTACGCCTCGTACCAGAAGTCCGCCCGGGTGCTGGCCGCCGTCTCGCACGCCCTCGCCGCGAGCCACGGCGTGGCGGCCGAACTCGCCCTGGAGGCGGACTCGTTGACGTCCAACATCCTCGCCGAGACCGATCAGCTGCCGAGCGTCGCCGCCCGGGCCTGGCGCTGGGCACCGGAGTTGGAGGAGATCGCGGCGACCCTGCGCACGGCGGAACTGCCGCCGGACCTCGCGGAGGGCGCGGCGAGCGTGCTGCGCCGGTGGGCGGGCGACAAGGACCGGTTCGACCTGCCGCTGGCGGAGGTGTTGGGGCACCTTCGGACGGAGGGGTGAGTCAGGGGACGTTCGCTCGGGGGGTGACTCAGGGGACGTTCACTCGGAGGGGGCGACTCAGGGGACGGAGGGGTGAGCCATGGGACCGAGGGCCGGCTCAGGAGGCCGACGCCCTGGGCCCGAAGGAGGGTGACGCCGCGGGCCCGACCCCGCTCAACTCCTGTACGGTTCCGCCGAGTCGGGCCCGGAACCCCTCCAGCAGCTCCGGCCGCGCACTGACGACCCAGCGGGTGCCGACGAGGTACTTGCCGCCGTAGACGGCCGCGGTGTCCAGCCAGGTCACCTTGAACCGCTCCTCCGGGAACGTGGTGATCCGGTACTCGCCCTGCTTCGTACGGCACTGCCCCTCACGCAGTTCCTCCGCCTCGATCCGGATCTCGGCGGTACAGCCGGTCAGTCCGGCGATCACCTCGACCTTCGCGGGGGCGACGACACCGGCTTCGGGGACGGCGGTCACGGAAGGCGCGGCCGACTTCCGTCTCCCCTCCCCGTCTTCCTCGCCCCCACCGCACGCCACCGCGAGCGGAAGCAGCGCCAGCGCGGCGCCACGGCGAAGACGGAGAGCGACTGTGGGGTGCCAGTTGGGCTGCTGTGTCTGGTGGGTCACGGCAGGGGGTACGGGTGGGGCGCTGTGGGCGTTCACACCGTCGGGCTTCGACGCCCCACACCCCGGAGCACACAACGTCCGTGACCCCCTGCGCCCCCTGTGCGCCTTCATCGCCCTGAGTTATGGTATGCGTACTGATGGTGTCGGGAGGGGCGTTCCCATGTCGGCTGAGACCACCCGGGCCCTCGACACCGCCGTTCTGAAACCGCGGGTCACCGCCACCTGGATCGGCATCACGGGACACCGCGTGATCCCGTCGGCCGTACTGCCCTTGGTCCGCTCCGAACTGCGGGACCAACTGTCCGGCGCCGAGGGCGAGTTGGCGGCCCTCAGCAGCCTCGCGGCGGGCGCCGACCAGATGTTCGCCGACATCGCCCTGGACCACGGGGTGTCCGTGACGGCGGTGATCCCCGGCATGGACTACGAAGCCCATCTGGGCGGCACCGAGATCCGCTCCGCGTACCACCGGATCCTCAGGTCCTGCGCGGCCCGCGTCCACCTGCCCGTCGAACCGACGCACGAGGAGGCGTACTTCGCCGCGGGCCGCTGGATCGTGGACCACTGCGACCTGCTGATCGCCGTCTGGGACGGCCGCCCGGCACGCGGCCGGGGCGGCACCGGCGACGTGGTGGATTATGCCGAGCGCACAGGGGTGCCGGTCACCGTGGTGTGGCCGCCGGGCGCGCGGCGGGACTGAGCCGAGCGCCCTGCTGTGGGGCCAACCCGCCCTTCGCAGGCGCGAACTGACGTCGCATCAGTCACTGACGCCATCAGCCGCCGAACCGCACCAGCCACTCCGTGTGCGCCGGTGACATCAGCCGCTCCGCCTGCTCCACCGCCTCCGCCCAGCCGCCCTGGGTGACCGTGGTGGACATGGCGATCCGGGTCGTCTCCAGGTCCTGTTCGATGAGGGAGTGGGCGTAGGTCAGCGGACCGTGCCGGCGTACCTCCTGCCAGGCGACGCCCGCCGCTGCCGCCGCGCTCAGCAGTCCCGCCACGTCCGCGCCGCCGAGTCCGGCGCCCGCGCTCGGGAGCAGGGCGGCCACCAGGGCGAACAGGGTCAGGACCGCGGTGACGGCCGACCAGCGGGCGGCGGAGCGGTACGCCCTCGACGCCTTGTTCCGGTACCAGAGCAGCTGTTCGAGAAGCCGGTCGCGCAGATAGAGGTCCCGGCGCGCGGCGTACGGCTTGGCCCGCACCGCCCGCATCCGGGGCGTGATCTGGCCCTTCCCGCGCTCGCCCGAGCCGTCGCGGGAGTCCTCCCAGCCCCATTTGCGCAGCTCGCGCAAACGTTCCTCCAGCCGTTCGGCGAACAGCCCGTCCGGGTCCGGTACCCCGGAGTGGAAGGGGCCGCCGTGCACCATGTACTGCCAGGCCAGCGACTTGAGCAGTTCGGCCGCCGCGCGGTGGGTCTGCCAGCGGGCCCGGGCGCGACGACGCGAGGTGCTCAGCCCCAGCAGGATGGTCGCGCCGTACAGCACGCCCGCGCACACCGTCATCGCCCGGCCGGACGCCGCCTGGGTCAGTGCGGCGGCGGCAGTGGCCAGGATCAGGACGGTCAGATGGGTGCGGGTCCCCCGGAAGGCGTCACTCTGATGGTGTAACGCCGCCTCATCACTGAAACGGAACAGCGGCGGCAGGTCCTCGTCGTGCAACACGGTGCTCGGCACAGGTGTGGCAGCAGCCCCCATGGCGCCCCCCGATGTCGTTGCGCGCCCCGAATTGTTTCGCGCGCCCCGGCATCCAGATTAAGAAATCCATGAGTAGGCGAACCAGCCTGATGTGGGACACCTCTTGGCGCGATCCTCCGGTATGGTCCGCATCATCGGGAACACGAGTCGACCGGCTAGCTGGACTCCCCCGTAATCTCCATCCGATCCAGTCGAACCGGAGCGACCAACCGACATGATCGCCGTCACCAATGACATGAGGTCTTCCTCCAGCCCTGCCGGGCGGACCCCCCGGCGCACCACCCCGCTGAAGGACATCGACCCGTACACCGCCGCCGCCGTGCACAGCGCGGGCCGCGTCACCGATCGCCCGGGCCACGGCACGCGCCGTCCGATCACCTTCAACTCGGCGACCTGATCCGGGCCTCCGTCCGCGAAACTTCACACTGACGTGGGTGCGCCCGGCGGACGCGTCCACCACCTGTGCCCACGTCAGTGAGCCGTCAGGACGTCAATGCTTCAACAGGGTTGCGCCATTCGGCACTTCCCTCTGCTCCGAATCTGCGATAGTGCTGCCGGTGACGAGTCAGGATGCCGGCAACCCACCTCTGAGACAGCTGGTCCTCAAGATCCACAGTAGGTGCGATCTGCTCTGCGACCACTGTTACGTGTACCAGCACGCCGACCAGAGCTGGCGCTCCCGCCCTACCTTCATCCGTCCCGACACCGTGCGGGCCGTCGCCCAAAGACTCGCGGACCACGCCGTCGGACAGGGCCTCGACTCCGTCTCCGTCATCATGCACGGGGGAGAACCGCTTCTCGTGGGCCCGGCGAGATTACGGGACATCTGTGCGGAACTCACCCGCACCCTCTCCCCGCACACCGCGCTCGACCTGCGCATGCACACCAACGCGGTCACCCTCAACCGCCGTCACCTGGACGTCTGCAAGGAGTTCGGGGTCCAGGTCAGCGTGTCGCTCGACGGGGGCCGTGCGGCGAACGACAGACACCGGGTGGATCGTCAGGGACGCAGCAGCTACGACCGAGTGGTGCGCGGCATCCGGCTGCTCCAGGAGCCCGAGTACCGGCATCTGTTCAGCGGACTGCTCTGCACGGTGGACGTGGCCAACGACCCGGTCGCCGTCCAGGACGCCCTCAGCGAACTCGGTCCGCCCCGTATCGACTACCTCCTCCCCCACTCCACCTGGGACCGGCCGCCGCCCAACCCGTCCGGCGCCGAGACCCCGTACGCGGACTGGCTGCTCAAGGTCTTCGACCGCTGGGACCAGCAGGGCCGCCCGATGCCGGTGCGGACCTTCGAATCCGTGCTCAGCACCCTGCGCGGCGGGCCCAGTCTGACCGAGGCGATGGGACTCGCGCCGAGCGATCTGGCCGTGATCGAGACGGACGGCACCTTCGAGTTGGCCGACTGGCTGAAGACCGCCTACGCGGGCGCTCCCGAGACCGGCTACGACGTGTTCCAGCACGGTTTCGCCGAGTTCGCCTCCCACGAGGGCGTGCAGGCACGGCAGTTGGGGATCGACGGAATCAGCGACACCTGCCGCCGCTGTCCCGTGGTGAGTTCGTGTGGCGGCGGGCTGTACGGGCACCGGTACAGCTCCGGGCAACAGCCGGGCATCAAACCGGGGTTCGGGAACCCCAGCGTCTTCTGCGGCGATCTGCGCTCACTGGTGGAAGGTATCGCCGACCGGGTGACCGACCGCTCCTTCGCCCCGGCGGTGCTGGGCGGCGAGCAGTTGCAATGGGCCCAACTCGACCTGGACCGAGGCCTGTTGAGCCGAGCGCGGACGCAACTGGCGGTAGGCCCCGACGAGTTGGAGGCCTGGCAGCTTCTGTTGGCCGTGGACGGGGACCTGGACACCTCCCCGCTCCTGGACGAGATCCTCGCCCACCCCTACGTCCGCACCGGCCTCCAGCGGTCTCTCAGCGGTCCCCCCGACACAGCCCGGTTCATGGCGCTGTCCGTCGCCGTGGCCCTCTCGGCGGGTGTCAGGACCTCCCTCTCCTGGGACCAGCCCGGCACCCGGCTGCATCTGCCCGCCCTCGGCACCTACCAGCTGGGCGCCCCGGGCCGCATCGAAGTGACCGTGGGACCGGGCGAGTTCCTGGTGCGCGAGAGCGGTGGGTCCGGCGGGGACACGGAGGAGACACGGATCGCGCTGGACGGGACAGCCTCGTCCGAGCGCTGGCGCCCGCTCGACCGGCTGTGGGCGAAGGACGGCCCACTGATCGACGACGCGGATCCCTACCGCGACTGCTTCCCCGTGCCCGTCGCACCGCCGCTGGAGGACGGAACGTTCGCCGAACAGGTGATCCGCGGCTACGAACTGCTGGAGAAGGACACCTCTGCGCGGCACAACGGACCCGACCCGTTCCGCCCCACCGTCCTCACCCCGCTCGTCCGCGGCAGCGGTCTGCTGCTCGGGGCCCACGGGCTGGGCGCGCTGGGCGTGGCGGTGGATGTGCGGCCCGAGGAGTTCGCCCGGGAGCTCCCGCTCATCGGCCGCCGGGCCCGGCTGACCGCGCTGCGCGAGACGGCGGACCTGCATGTGCTGGGCAGCCCGGCCGGCGCCCTGCTGGACCGGGCCGACGAGGCGCTGGGCGCGGCGGCGGACGACCACCGGACCGCCCGCGCACTGACCGCGCTCACCCTGCTGCCCGAGGGCGAACTGACCGTCACCGGCACCGTGCTGGTGGCCCGGATGTGGTCCCAGTGGGCGAACGCCCGTGGCTGAGCCGTCGTATGCCTCCCTGACCGAAAGCGGGTCGCGGACCGGTGAACTCCCCTCCCTGCTCGGGTCGTTGGGCATCCACCGAGGTGGTGTGCTGATGGTGCACGCGGCGCTGAACGGCACCGGGACCGCTCCCGGGCCGGTCCGGGACGCGTTGCTGGACGCGCTCGGCCCCGACGGCACCTTGATCGTGCCCGCGTTCACTCCCGAGAACTCCGACACCTCACGGGCGTACCGGACAGCCGTCGCGGGGCTGAGCGAGGAGGAGGCGGAGCGGTACCGCGCGACGATGCCGCCCTTCGACCCCGGCTCCACCGGGTGCCCCACGATGGGGGCGCTCGCCGAGTGCGTGCGCTCCACGCCAGGCGCCGTGCGCAGCGCGCATCCGCAGACCTCGCTCGCCGGACTCGGGCCGCGGGCAGGGGAGTTGCTGAACCGGCATCCCCTGCGCAGTCATCTCGGCAGGCTCTCGCCGATGCGGCGGCTGTACGCCGCCGACGCCCAGATTCTGCTGCTGCGGGTGGGGTTCGAGGTATGCAGCGCCTTCCACTACGCCGAGTATCTGGCGCGCCCGCTCACCGACTACTTCCTGCGCCCCCGGCCCCACCGGCAGACCTACCGATGCGTGATGGGGCAGGAGGGGAACTGGGTCGAGTACCGCGATCTCGTCCTGGACGACAGCAACTTCGGCGCGATCGGCTCCGGGCTGCCGGGAGAACTGCTGCGCGAAGCCTCGTGGGCAGCAAAAAAGGTCACCTTGTGTGGAATAAGGGACGTGGTTAGTCATGCCCGAGCCGAGATGACCAGATATCGCCAGCCTTTGGCCTGAAAATAACGAACCGTAGAGGCGCCCCGTCCGGCACATTGTTGGTTCCGGCCGGAGGGGCGCCGTCGGCGGGGCGGACCGGCGGCTTGTCGGGCAGGCAGGGGGACTGGTGGACAGAGCTGAACGGGCACCGGGCCGCGTTCCGGACCATCGGCCCTACTTCTTCCTGTCCTACGCCCACACACCGCCGTGGGGTCCGGACAGCGGGGACCCCGACCACTGGGTGCGTGTCCTGTTCAAGGATCTGTGCAGCCACATCATGGCCCTCACCGCCCTGCCCGCCGGTTCCAACGCCGGTTTCATGGACCGCGAGATGCGCTCCGGGGAGGGCTGGCCCGAGAAACTGAGCCAGAACCTCGCCTCGTGCCGGGTGTTCGTACCGCTCTTCTCGCCCCGCTACTTCTCCAGCGAGATGTGCGGCCGGGAGTGGTTCGCGTTCACCGAGCGGATGCTGCACGCCAGGACCACCGGGGAGAGCGACGTGCCCGCGATCGTGCCCGCGCTGTGGACCCGCGTCGAGTTCAACGAACTGCCCGACTCCGTGCGCCACATCCACCTGGACGACTCCGGTCTCGGCAGCGGATACGCGACCCGGGGGATCTACGGACTGATCAAGCTCAAGCGACTGCGCGAGGAGTACGAGGAGACCGTGCTCGGCCTCGCCGAGCGCATCGTCCGCGTCGCCCACGAGTCGGCTCTCCCGCCCAGCCGGCCCCGCGACTACGAGGCCACCCCCAGTGCCTTCAAACCGCCCGGCACCGGCCCCCGCCACATCCGTCTCACCGTGGCCGCACCCACCCGCGACACCGTCCCCCAGCACCGCGACCGGCAGCCGTACGGCGACGACGCGCTGGGCTGGAATCCGTACCACTCGGAGTCGACCCGGCCGCTGTCCGCGGTCGCCGAGGATCTGATCCGCACCCTGGACTACCGGGTGACGGTCGCCTCTTTCGACGACGAGGACACCAGCGAGCACGTGTTCGCCGCCGGCGTGCACGAACCCCCGGTCCAGGGCCCCGGCATCCTGCTGGTCGACCAGTGGGCGCTGAGCGACGAGGAACGCCGGCGCCGGCTCAAGACATTCGACGCGGCGGCCCGTCCCTGGCTGAGCGCGATCATCCCCCGCAACCGGGCCGACATCCAGTGCCGCGGGCCCGAAGGACAGCGCCTGGCCGAGGAGTTGGAGCGGGCGATACCCACCATCCTGGACCGGGCCCGGCGCAGCGACCACCGCATCGCCGTCAACGGCGTCCCCACCCTGACGGCCTTCACCAATGTGCTGCCCGCCGTGGTGGCACACACCACCCGGCAGTTCCTCAAGCACGCCGAGGCCCGGCCGCCGCAGGTTCCGCACGTTCCGCGACCTCGGCTGCTGGACCTTTCCGCACCGCCCGGACCCGGTCCGGAGAACCCGGAAGACGACGACAAAGGAGAGGCATGACGGCCGCACGAGACGGACGCATCATCACCTTCTACTCGTACAAGGGCGGCACCGGACGGACGATGGCGCTGGCCAACACGGCGTGGATCCTGGCCGCCAACGGAAAACGCGTGCTCGCCGTCGACTGGGACCTGGAGGCACCGGGCCTGCACCGGTTCTTCCATCCCTTCCTGGACCCCAACGTGATCACGGCCACCACGGGAGTCCTCAACATCCTCCAGGACTACGCCTGGGCGGCGACGGACGGCACCCATCGCACCGGCGCCTGGCACCGGGAGTTCGCCGACGTCGAACAGCACGCCGCCTCCCTGTCCCCCGAACCGCTGGGGCTCAGCTTCCCGGACGGCGGCTCGCTCGACTTCCTCTCCGCGGGCCGCCAGTTCCGCGCCTACTCGGCGAGCGCCTCCTCCCTGGAGTGGGACAACTTCTACGACCGGCTCGGCGGCGGCGCCTTCCTGGACGAACTGCGCGACAGCATGAAGCGCTCCTACGACTACGTCCTGATCGACTCCCGCACCGGCCTCTCGGACACCGCGGACATCTGCACCCTGCAGATGCCCGACGTCCTGGTCGACTGCTTCACCCTGAGCGACCAGTCCCTCAACGGCGCCGCCGACGTCGCGCACAGCGTCGGGGACGAGCACCGCAAACGGCGCATACGCGTGCTCCCGGTGCCGATGCGCATCGACGAGGGCGAGAAGGACAAGGTCGACGCGGGCCGCGCGCTGGCCCGGCTGAAGTTCGCCGGACTCCCGAAGGGGCGGCAGGGCGAGCAGCTGGGCGCCGACGAGATCACCGACTACTGGGGGCATGTCGAGATCCCCTACCGCCCCTACTACGCCTACGAGGAGACCCTCGCCACCTTCGGCGACGAGAAGGGCGACCCCAAGTCCCTGCTGTCCGCCTTCGAGCGGCTCACCTCGGTTCTCACCGACGGCGCGATCACCAGTCTGCCGACCATCCCGGAACCGGTACGGCAGCGCTGCCGCGACGCCTTCATCCGGCGCCGGCCGTCGGCCACCACGGCCGAGATGATCGTCGTGTACGCGGCGGAGAACCGGATGTGGGCCGACTGGGTGGAGTCGTTACTCAAGCGGGCCGGCTGCAACGTCACGCTGCACGAGCTGTCCGGCAGTCCCGTCGACCGCACGGGGCCCGCCACCCGCACCCTGGTCCTGGTGTCCAGCGCCCTCCAGCACTCGCGGTATGCCGAGAGCGTCCTGAGCGCCCTGGTGAGCTCCACCCCGGCACCGGACTCGCTGGTGCCGGTCCGGATCGACGAGGCCCGGCCGCAGGAGTCGTACCTGGACCAGGAGCTGATGATCGACCTCCAGGGGTCCGACGAGTCGCAGTGCACCGCCGCCCTGCTGAGCGCGCTGGAGCTGCCCGTGCAGCTGCCGGACGCCGGGCCCGCGGCGCCCCGGTTCCCCACGCACGAGCCCCGGTTCGTGAACGTGCCGCAGCGCAACACCACCTTCACCGGGCGCGGCCCGATACTCGACCAGGTGCGCGAACAGCTGCGCGGCGGAATGTCGGTCGTCCTGCCGCAGCCCCAGGCCCTCTTCGGCCTGGGCGGGGTCGGGAAAACCCAGATCGCACTGGAGTACGTACACCGCTTCATGGCCGACTACGACCTGGTCTGGTGGGTCTCGGCGGAGCACGTCGACGACGTCGTCGCCTCGCTCGCCGAACTCGGCGCCCTCATCGGGGCGCCCGGCGGCGACGACATGGCGCTGGCCAGCCAGGAAGCCGTGCACATGCTCTCCGAGGGGAACCCCACCCGGCGGTGGATACTCGTCTTCGACAACGCCGACGACCCCGAGGACCTCGTCGGCTACTTCCCGGCCGGCAGCGGCGGCCACATCCTCGTCACCTCCCGCAACCAGTCGTGGTCCCAGCGGGGAGCCACCCTCGGCGTCGACGTCTTCCTGCGCCGCGAGAGCACCGAGCACCTCTCCCGCCGCGCCCCGGGGCTCACCCTGGAGGAGGCGGACGAGGTGGCCACCGCCGTCGGCGACCTCCCGCTCGCCGTGGAACAGGCCGCGGCCTGGCTGGCCGAGACCGCCACCCCGACCGCCGAGTACCTGCGCCGGCTCACCGAACAGGCGGCCGCGGTCCTCGCCCTCAACCAGGCCGCCGACTACCCCGAGACAGTGGCCGCGACCTGGAACATCTCCATCGAGCGCCTGAAGGAACGTTCCCCCGCCTCGGTACGACTGCTCCAGCTCTGCGCCTTCCTCGCCCCCGAACCGATCTCCTCCCATCTGCTCTACGGCAAGGAGATGCTCGACGCGCTCAAGCCCTACGACGCCGCGCTCCAGGAAGGTCTGCTCCTCGGCCGGGTGATCCGGGAGATCGGCAGGCTCGCGCTCGCCAAGGTCGACCAGGTGTCCAGCTCCATCCAGATCCACCGGCTGGTCCAGGCCGTGATCCGCTCACAGATGACGGAGGACGAGCGACGCACGGCACGGCACATGGTGCACACCGTGCTCGCGGGCGCCCGGCCCGACGGCGACGAACCCACCGACGACCGCGAGTCCTGGCCCCGCTTCGACGCCATCTGGCCGCACCTGTCGGCCTCGGACATCCGCAACTGCACGGAGGCCGACCCCCGCCGGCTGCTCATCGACCGCGTCCGCTACCTGTGGAAACGCGGCGACTTCCCGCGCGCCCAGCAACTCGCCGAGACCCTCCTCGCGCACTGGAAGCCGATGCTCGGCGAGGACGACGTGCAGTACCTCTACCTCCAGGGCCAGCTCGCCAACGTGCTGCGCTCGCAGGGACGTTACGTCGAGGCGCAGAACATCAACGAGGCGCTGCGGGAGCGGCAGCGACGGGTCCTGGGCAGCACCCACCCGCACACCTACGTCACCACCTCCAGCCTCGCCACCGACCTCGCCGCCCTCGGCCAGTACACGCGCGGTGTGGAACTGGCCCGGGAGGCGCACAGCGGGTTCAGCGAGATCTTCCACGAGTCGCATCCGCGCACCCTGAACGCGGCCAACAACCTGGCACTCGCGCTGCGCATGGTCGGCAGGTACGGCGACGCCCGCCAAATCGACAAGGACACCTTCGACCGGCGCACCCGAGTCCACGGCCCCGAGCACATCTACACGCTGTCGTCCGGGGAGAACCTCGGCCGGGACCTGCGCGAGGTCGGCCGCTACACCGAGTCCGTGACCGTGCTGGAGGACGCGTACGCCAAACACGAACGCACTCTGGGCCCGGAGTTCCCCGGCACGCTGCGGTGTGCGAAGTCGCTCGCCGTGTCGCTGCGCAGGGCGGGCCGGTTCGACGAGGCCCAGCAGCTGACGTCGGCCACACTGGAGCAGTACCGCAAGCAGAACGCGGCGACCACACCGGACGCGCTGGCCTGTGAACTGAACCTCGCCGCCGACCTGTTCGCGGCCGGCGACCGCCAGGACGCGCGCAGGACCGCCCAGCGCGTGCTCGCCGAGTACGTGAAGGTACCGGGCGAGGCCCACCCGTACACCCAGACCGCCATGAACAACCTCGGCATCTTCCACTGGGGCTGCGGCGACCTCGAAGAGGCCGAGTCGGTGTTCCGCAAGGTGCTGGACCGGATGAACACGGTGCTGGGCGACCACCACCCGCACACCCTGTTCTGCTCCGCCAACTACGCGATCGTGCTGGCCGAGACCGACCGGCTGGAGGAGGCCTGGAAACTGGAACAGCGCGCCATCGACTCGCTGCGGGAGATCCTCGGCCGGCAGCACCCCGAGACCCTGGCCGTCGTCAGCAACGGCGCGCTCACCCTCGACGCGCTCGGCCGCACCGACGAGGCCCACGTGCTGCGTCAGGAGGCGGTGACCGAACTGCGCAGGCAGGCACGGCAGCTCGGCGAGAACAACGGCATCACCCACCTGGCGACGCACGAGCGGCGCGTCTACCGGGACCTGGAACCGCTCGCGGTGTGACCGTCAGCCCCGGGGCGTGCCCGACAGCAGCCAGTCCAGTACGTCGGGCAGGGCGCGCAGCGCCGAGAAATGGGCCGCCTTGGGCTCCAGGACGGCCTTGGCCCGCGGAATGCGCGCGGCCAGCCAGGAGAAGTGGGCGGCGGGCGAGAAGACGTCCTTCGCACCGTGCCACAGCAGCACCGGCACCCCGATGTGTGCCGGGTCGAAGCCCCAGGGGCTGGTCAGGGCGATGGCGTCGTCGATCCAGCCGTACGGCGAGGTCCGCAGCGCCTCGTGGTAGTTGCGCAGCAGCATGGAGCGGATGCTGTTGTCCGAGACGATCAGCCGGTCCTCGTCGGTCAGCTCCGCGCGCAGCTCCTCCAGCAGGCGGGCCGGGTGGCTGCGGATGGCCGCCGAACGCGGGATGATCCGGGCCGCGTAGCGCTCCGGGTCGGTGAACGCCGTATGGAACTCCAGGACGTTCGAGGGCGTCATACCGGCGAACCAGTCGAGCCCCTTCGCGTCCCGCGGCGCGAGGGCCACCAGGGCCGCCGCGCGGGTCACCCGGCCGGGCAGCAGCGCGGCGCAGGCCAGGGCGTGCGGTCCGCCGCCGGACCGGCCGACGACCGCGAAACGGCCGAGCCCCAGGGCGTCCGCCACGGCCGTCACGTCCTCGACGACGTCCACCACGCGCCGGCCGGGCCTGCGGTCCGAACCGCCGTATCCGGGGCGGTCGAAGCTGATGAGCCGCGCGCCGCGCTGGTAGAGGAACATCGACCGGGGCCTCGGCCCGACGCGGCTGCCGGGCATGCCGTGGAGGAGGAACACCGGACGGCCCCGCGGGTCCCCCGAGACCTCCACCTGCAGCCGCCGCCCGCTCTTCGTCTCCACCAGATCCAGATCAGGCACCGCCAAGTCCCCCTCCCGTGCCCGTGGTCTGCCCGTACGGCCGCGAGGCGAAACGATGCGAAAGACCAACCGCCCGGTCACACCTGGGCGTTCACCCCTGGGGCACATGCGGCCGGCACGAGCGGCACGACCACGGTAAGACGTTACGCCGACACACATTCGACGACGGCCGACGGAGCTGAGGAGAGGGTCTGCCCGGACGACACCGAAGTTCTGGAACAGGTCGGCCAGGAAACCCTTTCCGTGCTGTCAGTGGTCTCTGTTAGCTTCAGGCGCTCGTGTGATCCACGAGCATCAAGTACTCACAGGGGAGGGCCACTTGACCAGGTTCAGAAGGACAGGCAGACGTCGACGCACGGTGGTGGGGAGCTGTGTGGCGGCGCTGTTGGCCACGGCCGCCGGGACGGCTTACGCGGTGGACAACCTGCCGCCGAATCAGCCGCTTGTCCAAGACCTCCAGTCGGGAGGCAAGCCATGCGCGACCGGTGACGACACGCCCTACGTTTCGGCGCCGCCCAGGCTCAGTGCGGTGCTGTACGACCCGGAGGAGGACAACCAGCCCTCCGAATCCAGCCCGATCAGTGGCGAGTTCGAAGCCTGGTGGACGGACGCGGCCGGAGTGAAGCAGCAGCGCACCTACACCACCGTCACTCTTTCCTCCGGGTCGCGTCTGTACTGGACGATGCCGAACGACATCCCGGCGAACACCGTCGTCTCCTGGCACGTCCGCGCGAACGACGGCAAGGCGACCTCTCCGTGGAGCGACGAGGGCGACGGCTCGGTCTGCTCGTTCGTGTACGACGACGTGAGCCCGGAGAAGGCGGCGATCACCTCTCCCGAATACCCCAACCCGGAGGACGTGTTCTGGGTGGACGGAGTGGGCGTCTACGGCCACTTCACCATGGACTCGCCTTCCGACGACGTGGTGTCATACACGTACGGCTTCCTGGGCGGTCCTTACGGCACCGTCTCCGCGGCGAGGCCGGGCGCGCCCGTGACCATTCCGTACCTGCCGCTCTCCGCGGGACCCAAGTCGCTGACGGTCCGCGCGATCGACCGGTCGGGCCGAAGCAGCGGGGAGTCGCGTTACGACTTCAACGTGCAGGCCGGCCGTGCCCCCGTCGCCCGCTGGAAGCTGGACGACCCGGCGGACTCCGGCTCGGCCGCCGCCGAGTCCGGCACCGCCGCCCGTGCCGGGACCGGCGTGACCTTCGGCGGCCCGGCGCCCACAGGCACCACGGCCACCGCCACGGTCGGCCTCGACGGCAGCGACCACGCCTTTCTCACCCCGGACGCCCCGGCGACCGACATCCGTAAGACCTTCGCGGTGAGCGCGTGGGTACGGCCCGCCGAGACCGACCGGAACATGACCGTCCTCAGCCAGGATGCCGATGGGGCGCCCGGCTTCGACCTCGGGCTGCGCCACCAGGACTCCGGGCCCGCCTGGTCGTTCACGATCGGCGGCGCGCAGGTGTCCGGCGGCGCCCCCGAGACCGGCGAGTGGGCCCACCTGCTGGGTCTGTACGACGCCGAGACCGGAAAGGCGCGGCTGTACGTCAACGGCCACGAGGCCGGGACCGCGGCCGACGCGACTCCCGCCGATGCGGCCGGCGCCTTCCAGATCGGGCGCGCCCTCGGGGCTGCCGGCTATGGGGACCAGTGGCACGGGGACATCGGTGACGTACAGGTTCACGACCGGGTCGTGGTGCCGGACGAGGTGGCCGAACTGGCTTACCGCAAGCCGAAGTTGCTCGGCCACTGGTCGCTGGAGAACGCGACGGACGGTGTGAGCCCCGAGCAGTCGGACGGCGCGCCGCTGCGGCTCGGCGCGGGGGCCTCGATCTACCGCGGCTCCGACAGTTCCTGCATCCCGGACATCGACCCGGACTGCACCTACGTGCCGCCACCACTCGTCGGTGACGGGCATCTGCTGCTGGACGGCGAGAGCGGTTACGCCGTTGCCGACGGGCCCGTCGTGGACACCGGGGACAGTTTCACTCTCGGCGTCGTCGTACGCCTCGCGGACTCCGAGCCCGCCCACCCGATGACCGTGCTCTCGCAGGCGGGCGAGCACACCGACGCCTTCAAGGTGCGCTACGAGCCGTCCACGCACACCTGGCAACTGGTGATGCCGGAGAAGGACGAGGCCGGAGCCCCCGAGAAGGTGGTGTCCCAGATCGTGGTCGCGGACGGAGGCGAGGGCCAGGGTCACCGCCTCGCCGTGGTCTACGACGACGCCACCGACACGATCAAGCTCTACGTCGACGGCTACACCAACGCCCAGGCGACCGCGAGCCTCCCCAACGGCTGGCACAGCACCGGTGCCCTCCAGATCGGCCGGGCCAGGTCCGGTGACGGCTGGGGCGAGTATCTGCACGGCGACGTGGACGAGGTACAGGCCTACTCCGGCGCGCTGAGGGACCGCGACGTCCTCGGCCTGGGGCACGGTACGGATCCGTGTCTGTGCTGAGACGTCATCCGCCTGTCGATCACGGGGTCGGCCTGGTCGAACAGTGTTCCTGATCGGGTGATCGCGTGAGGGCCGATGCATGACAGCAGGGCCTCTTGGTGATTCGGGGTTGCGAACCGAACCGATCACCAGGAGGCCCTGTTGCCGCGGTCTTTCGCGTCCGCGCACTCCAGCGTCCGGTCTGCGACGAGTTCAGCGGGGCAGCGCCCGGCGTGCACCGGTCGCGACGTCGGCATCTGCCCGGCGGGCGTCTGGCGGCAGGCCAGCGGAGTCCGTCCTTCGCGGACGGCATCGGCGGAGACGGCGGCAAGCCGCCGCAGCGTCGCCTCGCTGTTGGCGGGCACGAACGCGTCGTACACGAGGCTCCCGCCTCCGTCCTCCATCTTCCATTCACTCCGGATCTCGCCGTACGGCGACTCGTGCGAACCCGACACCCGCGTGATCCTGCCGGTGGGATCGACGTGGGGGTGCAGGACGAAGTGTTTGAAACCTTGGCTGTCCGGATCACGGGCGATGCCGGCCATGCAGGCGTACATCCATTCCATGATCGCGCCGTAGGCGTAGTGGTTGAAGGAGTTCATGCTGACAGGCCCTAACCCGTCCTCCTTGGAGTAGGAGTTCCATCGCTCCCAGACGGTGGTGGCGCCGTTCCTCACGGAGAACAACCAGGACGGCAGGGCGTCCTGGTGGAGCAGCTTGTACGCGAGGTCCGCGCGCCCCTCGTCGGTGAGGACGGGGGCGAGGACGTTGACGCCGAGGAAGCCGACGGACAGCGTGTTCTCGGCGTATCTGCCCCGGCTGCTGTTCGGGTGCGCCGCCTTGCAGGCCTCGTCGTTGCCGATGTTGTCTGCCAACAGGCCCACGAGCGTGCGGCGTTGAGCCTCCGTCTCGTAGAAGCCGAGCTTGAGGACCCAGAGCAGCGCCGTCTGGCTGTTGTCCTCCGTCTTCTGGCCGGGGTCGGAGCCGGGTTCGACCGGGGAGGTGTCGCCGAGGCTGGACCTGACCGTGACCGTGCCGCCCTCGGTGCTCAGGTACTTGGTGATGAACGCCTGCCTGATGAGTCCGAACAGCCGGTCGTACGCCGTCCCTTCGGCCGTCCTGCCGATCGCGCGGGCCATCTGTGCCATCAGCCGGGTGCTGTAGCCGTAGTAGACGTCGCTCATCAGCTGGGCGCTGGTCTTCTGGGGCCCCAGCCAGTCGCCGGTGAGGGAGCCCTGTCCGGCGTAGGTGTCGCCGGTCTGCTCCTGGATCCAGTCCAGGTAACGGGTCGTCGGCGGCCAGTTGTTCTCGACGAGGGTCGCGTCCCCGGTCATCTGCAACACGGTCCACGGCACGATGACACCGGCGTCTGCCCAACCGCTGCCGCCGCCCGGGAAGTTGAAACGTCCGGTGGGGGCGAGCGACCCCGATGAACTGGGCCTTGTCCGTCCCGTAGATGGCCTGGGAGTCGACGACCGTGTCCTGGAAGTGGCTGAGGAAGACCCCGGCGTCCACGTTGTACAGACCGGTCGTGGAGAAGACCTGGGTGTCGCCGGTCCAGCCGAGGCGTTCGTCGCGCTGCGGACAGTCGGTGGGCACCCAGAGGTAGTTGCCGCGCCGGCCCCAACGGATGTTGCTCGCAAGCCGGTTGATGTCGGCGTCATTGGTGGTGACGGTGCCGATCTCGCGGATCGCGGACGTGGCGACCTTTCCGGTCAGGGCGGTGATGGTGACGGTCTCGGAAGCGGTGACGGAGATGTAGCGGAAACCGTAGAAGGTCAGGGAGTCCTGATGGGTCTCCCCGTGCTGGTCCCCCTTCATGACGTACGTGCTGGTGGCCTTGGCGCTGCGGAGGTTGGCCCGGTAGAGGGAGCCCTCGGGGCCGTCCGCGCCGGCGCTGTCCTCGTTGAGCATCTCGCCGAACCTGAACTCGACCTTGGCTCCGGCGGGGCCGCGCAGGCTGTAGCGGGCCACGCCGACCATGTTCCGGCCGAGGTCGAAGACAGCCGTCTCGCCGCTGCCGATCGTGACCGGGGCGGAGGCCGCCTTCACCGGGTCGGTCACCGTCCGGGCGGGGTCCACGACGACACGTCCCCTGCCATTGGGGCTGCCGTCCTGTCCGGTCACCCCTGTAGCGACGGTGATCGACTGCGGTCGCCGGTCCCAGCGGTGCATGAAACGCGCGGTTTCGCCGGGGTAGGCGAGGAGTTGCGCGTCCGGGAACTTGTCGTCGAAGGCGACCCGCTCCACGTCCGACCAGGCGGAATCGTCGAACCCGTGCGCCGTCCAGCCCGGCAGTTCCATCCGGGCGTCGTAGGTCTGGCCGTCGTAGATGCCGTCGGCGCGGTACGGGCCGGTGTCGGTGGCCCTCCAGTCGTCGCCGGAGGCGGTCACCACGGTCCGCGTCGACCCGTCGGCGTACCGGATCAGCAGTTTGGCCTTGACGGCGAGGGTGTTGCCGTCCGCCGAGTAGTACGTACTGCCGTCGGATATACGGCCGTTGTACCAGCCGTTACCCAGGACGAACCCGAGGGTGACGTCCGCGCGCTCTCGCGTCACGAGGTCCGTGACGTCGTACGTCATGTAGTTGACGCGCGCGTCGTAGTTCGTCGAGCCCGGGGGAAGCAGTTCGATCGCGGTGCCGTCGTCCTGCTGGACGGTCACGTGGCGTCCGTTGACATGGGCCTCGTACAAGCCGAGGGCCGAGACGTACAGCCGCGCCTCACGTATGCCCTTCTTCAGAACCACGTGCCTCCGAAACATCGGCGCCCCGGCCGAGTTGGGGACCTTCCCCTTCATCCCGATCCACTGCGCGCCCTCCCATCCGCCGACGCTTCCCGGAGATAGACCTCACGCTGATCGTCGACTACAGCAAGTACCACGACGTCCGCGTCGACAACCAGTTCGCCACCGACACCCTCGTCCTGGACGTCGTCCAGTTCCAGACCCTCCAGGACTTCGACCGCTGGAAGCAGCAGGGCCGCCTGCTGCACTACAAGCCTGCCGGGTTCTCCAAGGTCCACGACGCGTTCAAGGATCCGCAGGGCGCGTGGGTGGCCACCGGGGCGATCGCCTTCAGCTTCCTGTACGACACGGCGACGGTCGGCGGGACGACGCCGCTCACTCCGCGCGACCTGGTCGACCCGAAGTGGAAGGGGAAGACCGCCTCCGCCTACCCGCACGACGACGCGGTCCTCTACCTCTTCTCGTTGTACGCCCGCACGTACGGCTGGGACTGGGTGGCCCAATTCGCCACGCAGGACGTGCAGTTCGGGCGGGGCAGCAACTCCCCGGGCGACGCGGTCTTCGGCGGCCTGAAGGCGATCGGCGTCGGCACCGCCGGGTCCGCCGCCGGCACGTCCCCCGTGACGTTCGCCATCGGCGGCGGGCACCCGCTCATGGCCTGGGGCCAGCGCACCGCGATCCTCAAGCAGGCCAAGCACTCCACGACCGCCAAGCTCTTCCTCGACTGGCAGCTGTCGACCGAGACGCAGAACGGGTCGTTCAACGGCTGGTCCGTCCGCACCGACGTCACTCCCCCGGCCGGACCGAAGCCGATCTGGGAGTACCCGAACGCCCACGTGGACGGTTTCCCCCACTTCATGGCCGACCGCGCCGCGGTCGAACGCCGGAAGCAGACATTCGCCCTGCACTTCGGCGAGGTCAAGGGCGACCCGAGGCCCGGCCGGCTGGGACTGCACCCGGGGGCACAGACGTGAGGCGGGCGCGCCGGCCGGTGCCCCGCGACCGCGCCCGCCGGACCTGACACCCCGCCGCCCCGCGCATGATCGGTACGGTGATACCTGGGACGGCAGAAGGGGCGGCGAGGCCGTGAGCGAGCAGGCGGGCATCAGCACGGCGAAGGAGGCCGCCGACCACGAACTGATCCTCGCCTTCGGGCGGCTTCAGGGGGCGGCGAACCGGCTGGAGTACATCCTCGGGCGTGCCCTCGAGGAGGAGTGCGGGATCAGTCATCTCATGTTCGAGGTGCTGCTGATCCTCGGACGGGCGGGCGCACCGGGCATGTCGATGCGGGCCATCGCCCAGGAACAGGTCCTGACCACGGGCGGTGCCACCCGGCTGGTGGACCGGATGGTGGCGGCGGGACTCGTGGCGCGCACCGACTCTCCCGAGGACCGGCGCGCGAAGCTGGTGCGACTCACTCCGCTCGGTGAGGAGACGGCGGTGCACGCGTCTCGGGTACACGTGGCGAACATCAAGCGGTACTTCGTGGCACCGCTCCCCGCCGAGGACCGCGAGCGGTTCGCGGAGGACCTCCGCATCCTCAGCCACACCGCCCGGGACGTGCTGCCCCGACTGCCCTGACCTGCGGACCGGCGACTGCCCCGAGCTGCGGACCGGCGACCGCCCTGATGTAATGACCACAGCCCAACCCATGTGTCCCACCTCACACCCATCAGGAAATACCTGACTAGTCAGTTACTGTTTCGTCAGACGAATGCCCACACCGGGTGGGCAGGACACGCCTTCGAGGTCATCCATGAAGCTCGTCTACGTCTTCGACGCCTACTGCGGCTGGTCGCACGGATTCTCCGGAACGCTGAGCGAGGTCGCCTCCCGCCACCCCGACCTGCCGGTGGAGGTGGTCTCCGGTGGCCTGTTCACCGGGTCGCGCCGGGTGCCGATCCGCGAGTTCGGCTACGTCCAGGGCGCGAACGCCAAGATCGCCGAGCTGACCGGCGCCGAGTTCGGCACGGGCTACGAGCAGTTGATCGCCGACGGCTCGTTCGTGATGGACTCCGAGGCCGCCGCCCGCGGTGTCGCCGCCCTGCGCCAGGTCGCCCCCGACCGCGCGGCGGAGCTGGCCGCAGCCCTCCAGGCCGCCTTCTACGTCGACGGACGCAGCCTCTCCGAGGCGGTGACCTACCGGAGGGTCGCCCAGGCCGCCGGGCTCGACGCGGATGCCGTCGTTGCTGCCTTCGAAGCGCCCGAGGCACAGACCGCGGCCCACGCCGACTTCCGCCGCGCGGTCCAGCTCGGCGTCACCGGGTTCCCCACTCTGCTGGCCGTCGACGGCGACTCCGTCACCCCGCTGGCCTACGGCCAGGCCACCGCCGACGAGGTCGAAGCACGCTTCGTCGCCCACTGATCTTCCCCTGCCCCACTCCATCCCCTGCGTCAAGGAGCCCCCGCATGAGCACCCTCTCCTTCAAGGTCCTCGACCTCGACTTCCCGGCCGGCAGCAAGAACAAGACCGCCACGCTCGTCACCGGCGAGCAGGAGGCGCTACTGGTCGACGCCGCCTTCACCCGCGCCGACGGACACCGCCTCGCCGCAGAGATCCTCGACTCCGGCAAGAAGCTGACCACCGTGTTCGTCAGCCACGCCGACCCGGACTTCTACTTCGGTGCCGAGGTGATCGCCGACGCCTTCCCGGACGCGACGTTCGTCGCCACCCCGATCGTCATCGAGCACATCCAGCACTCCTACGAGGGCAAGCTCAAGGCATGGGCCGCGCTCGGCCCGAACCTCCCCACCCGTCTGGTCGACCTCACCCCGCTGACCGGCGACCTCACCCTCGAAGGCCACCGCTTCCAGCTCAAGGGCGGCCCGGCCGGCCTGCCCGACCGCCACTACCTCTGGCAGGCCGAGCACCGCGCACTCCTCGGCGGTGTCCTGCTCTTCCAGCAGGAGCACGTCTGGGTCGCCGACACCCCCACCCCGGGCGACCGCGCCGCCTGGATCGACCTGCTCGACGAAATGGCCGCCCTCCGGCCCGAACTGGTTGTCCCCGGTCACCGCCTGCCCGGCACCGCCGCCGACGCCTCCGCCATCACCGCCACCCGCGACTACCTGCTCGCCTTCGAGGAGGAGCTCGGCAAGGCGGCCGACGGTGCCGCGCTGACCGAGGCGCTCGTCAAGCGTTACCCCGGCAACGGGATGCTGATCGCCGCCCAGATCGGGGCGAAGGTTGCCAAGGGCGAGATGAAGTGGGGCTGACCATGACCGACACGACAGGGTTCGACACGTCCACCGCCCCGGCCGACGTCGTACGCCGCCAGTACCTGGCCTCCGCCGCCGGTGACCTCGAAGCCCTCCGCGCCACCCTCGCCCCCGACGTGGAGTGGACGGAGATGGCCGGCTTCCCCCTCGCCGGCACCTACCGCACCCCCGACGGGGTCACGTCCCACGTGATGGAGAAGCTCGGCCAGGACTGGGACGACTGGACCGCCCACGACGACACCTACGTCGTCGACGGCGAGAACGTCGTCGTCCTGGCCCGCTACACCGCCGTCAACAAGGCCACCGCCAAGCCGATCGACGTCCGCGTCGCGCACCACTTCGTCGTACGCGGCGGACTCATCGTGCGCTTCGAGCAGTTCGTCGACACCGCACTCGTCCGCGACGCGATGACCCCCTGAACAGACGGGAGTTCTTTGCTGCTCAGTCGGCCGCCCGGCGCCGGGACAGCCGTTCCTCCTCCACGTCGAGCCCCAACTCCCCGCGTTCCGCGTCGAGAAGGATCAGCTTGTCGTGGTCGGAGGTACCCGGCTCGGCGAAGAACACCACGAACCGCTGCTTCTGGCTGTGCTCCAGAGGCATCGACTCGTTGCCGAGGTGGAGGTTGCCGACGTCGGGGTGGTGGAAGGTCTTGGGGTCCGGGGCGTGCGGTTTGACGTCGAAGCGGTTCCACAGGTCGGCGAAGTCCGGGCTCTTCGCCAGGAGTTCGCCGACCAGGTCGGCCAGGTCCGGGGCGTCCGGTTCGGTGCCGGCCAGGGCGCGCAGCCTCCCGACGCAGGCGCGGGCCTGCTCGTCCCAGTCATCGAGTACGTCGCGGGCGAGGGGGTGGAGGAAGGCGTAGCGGGCGAAGTTCCGTAGCGACGGCGGCCAGTCGGCCAGGCCGGCGAAGAGCCCGAGCGCGCCGGGATTGAAGGCGAGCAGGTCCAGGGTGCGGCTGACGACGTAGGCCGCGTTCGGGCGCACGGATTCAAGGAGCGCCAACAGCTGCGGTCTCACGGTGTGGCCGGGTGCGGGCGGCGCCACGGGGGCGTAGGCGGCACGGGAAGCGAGCTCGCGCAGGTGCCGGTGCTCGGACGCGTCGAGGAACAGAGCGCGGGCGAGGGCGTCGACGACCGTGGGACCGGGGTGGGTCTCCTTGCCGCGTTCCAGGCGTACGTAGTAGTCGATGCTGATCCCGGCGAGGGTGGCCAGCTCCTCGCGGCGCAGGCCGGGGGTGCGGCGCGGGCCGGGGGTGCGGCCCAGGCCGCGGGTGCGGCGCAGGCCGGTGCCTGCCTTGAGGCCGACCTGTTCGGGTGCCGTCTGTGTGCGGCGGGCACCCAGGAACCGGCCAGCGGGTACGTCCGGCCATCCAGGCGATCCTGGACAGCCAGCTGTCCCCTGCCAATGTCACCAACGGCCGCGGGGACGTCATGGCCACCAACGCGCTGGGCAGAGCCCTCGATTCCCCGCTGTACGAGGATCCCGCCCGCCCGGTCAACGCCGCACGGTTCCGCTTCCTGAACCCCCGCGCGGCCGGTTACTACCTCGACTGGGAGGCCACCGGCCGCGACAGCGTCGCCGGACTGCGCCTCATGGCCGGCAAGAACTCCTACGACAAGGCACTCACCGATCTGATCGGCGAACTGTGCACCCGCAGCGAGGAGTTCCGCACCCGGTGGGCCTCACAGGACGTCCGTATGCACCGCACCGGAGTCAAGCGGCTGCACCACCCGGTCGTCGGTGACCTGGACCTCTCCTACGAAGCCCTGGAACTGCCTGCCGACGCCGGTCTCGTACTGATCATCTGCACTGCGGAACCCGGCTCCCCCAGCCGCCAGGCCCTCGACCTGCTCGCCAGCTGGGCGGCCGCGCCGGACCCGGTCGAGCCCGCTCGGGAAGAACCGAGCGACCGCGGCCAGTAGCACCTGGCCCACACCCGCGCCCTTCAGCACCACCCCGAACCGTTCACCATGTCCAAGATCCCCCATGTCACGCTGAACAACGGCGTCCAGATGCCGATCCTCGGCTTCGGCGTCTTCCAGGTCCCCGCGGAGGAGACCGAGCGGGTCGTCACCGACGCCCTCGCCGCCGGCTACCGCCACCTCGACACCGCCGCCTACGGCAACGAAGCGGCCGTAGGAAAGGCGATCAAGGCCAGCGGCATCGCCCGCGACGAGCTGTTCGTCACCACCAAGATGTGGGTCAACGAAAAGGGCGAAGAGGGCGCCAAGGCGGTCTTCTACACGTCCCTGCGCCTGCTCGGACTGGACTACCTGGACCTGTACCTGATCCACCAGCCCTTCGGCGACTACTACAGCTCCTGGCGCGCCATGCAGGACCTGCACCGTCAGGGCCTGGTCAAGGCGATCGGTGTGTCGAACTTCTACGCCGACCGTCCGGTCGACCTGATCGACCGCAACGAGATCGTCCCGGCGATCAACCAGATCGAGACCCACCCGTACTTCCAGCGCGCCGACGACCAGGCCCTCATGGCCGAACGCGGCGTGCAGATCGAGGCGTGGGGCCCGCTGGCCGAGGGCCGCAACAACATCTTCGGCGACCCGACACTGAGCGCCATCGGTGAAGCGCCCGGCAAGTCCGTCGCCCAGGTGGTACTGCGCTGGCTGACCCAGCGCGGTGTGGTGGTGATCCCCAAGTCCTCGCGACCCGAGCGCACGGCCGAGAACCTCGCGGTCTTCGACTTCGAGCTCACCGCCGACGAGATGGACCGCATCGCCACGCTGGACACCGGCGCCGGCATCGTCTTCGACCACCGCGACCCGCAGATGCTCAGCGCGGTCGGCGGACACCGCCTCGGCTGAGCACGCCCCGCATCCCAAAGGAAGGGCTGCGCAAGGTCGTGGTCGTCGTCCTCGCGCTCGTCGATGCCGTCCCGCCGGCGCTGTTCGGGCTGCTGTCGAACCGGGCTCGACCCCCGGCTCACCGGGCGATCCGGTAACGGTGTTCCGGGCGGCCGGTGGCGCCGTAGCGGAGTTCGAGGCGGACCATGCCCTCCCGGACGAGGTAGGAGAGATAGCGCTGGGCCGTGGCGCGGGAGACGCCGGTGAGTTCGGCGGCCTGGGCCGCGGACAGGGGGTCGTGGGCGGTGCGCAGGACCTGGTGGAGGAGGGCGAGGGTGGGGGCGGAGTGCCCCTTGGCCGGGACGCGGGGGACGGCCGGTGGCCGGGCGGCGCTGAAGAGGGCGTCCACGTCGGCCTGGTCGGTGCTTGGGGCGAGGCCCAACGCGGCTACCCGGTGCTGGAGTTCGCGGTAGGCGGTGAGCCGTTCGGCCAGGTCGGCGGAGCCGAACGGCTTGACCAGGTAGCCCACGGCGCCGAGTTTCATGGCGGTCCGTACCGAGGTGATGTCCCGGTCGGCGGTGATCATGATGACGTCGGGGCGGGCGCCGCCCTCGTCCGAGCTGAGCCGCCGCAGCACGTCGAGTCCGCTGCCGTCGGGCAGGAAGACGTCGAGCAGCAGCAGGTCGGGGTGGAGGGTGCGCACCGCGTCCAGCGTCTCGGCCACGGTCGCCGCCCGGCCGACCACCTCGAAGTCCTCGATGCGGGACGCGTAGTCGCAGTGGATGTGGCCGACCCGGAAGTCGTCGTCCACCACCAGGGTCCGGATCATCCGCGGTCACCTCCGGTCGTCGAGGCCGTCGTGAGCTGTGCGTCGTGTGGTACGGGAGTGGCGTCCGGCAGGGGCAGTACGACGGTGAAGACCGCGCCCGGCCCCTCGCTGACCGTGATCGTCCCGCCGTGCCGCTGGGTGAGCCGGTGGACGAGGGCCAGGCCCAGCCCGCGTCGTGCGGTGCCCCGGTCGGGCCGGGTCGACCAGCCGTCCTCGAAGATCGACTCGGTGGCGCCCGGCGGGATCCCCGGGCCGCTGTCGGCGACGCGCACCATCACCAGGTCGACGGCCTCGACCAGCGAGAGCAGCACCTCGCGGCCGCCCGGCGGGGGCGGTCCGCCGGAGGCCGCGTCGATCGCGTTGTCCAGCAGGTTGCCGACGATGGTCAGCAGCCGGCGCAGATGCGGCGGGTCCTCGCCGAGCGCGGAGTCCTCACTGAGCACCATCCGTACCCCGCGTTCCGCGGCCACCGTGGTCTTGGCGACGATCAGCCCGACGAGCAGCGCGTTGCCGATCCGTTCGCGTACGGACTCGGTGAGCGCCTGGTCGGCGCCGGCCGACTCCACGGCGTACTCGAAGGCGGCGTCGTGGTCGCCGATGTCCAGCAGCCCGGCCACGGTGTGCATGCGGTTGGTGAACTCGTGCTGCTGGGCGCGCAGGGCGTCGGTCAGCCCGCGCACCGAGTCCAGTTCGCGCAGCAGTCCGATCAGCTCGGTGCGGTCGCGGACGGTGACCACCGCTCCGAGTTCGCGGCCGTGCAGTGTCACCGGCATCCGGTTGACGACCAGGCAGTGGTCGTCGGTCAGCACGTTGAGGTCGGTGCCGGTCAGGGTGCCGTCCAGGGCGCGGCGCAGCCGCCCGTCGGGCAGTACCTCGTCGAGCCGGCTGCCGAGCGCCGTGCCGAGGCCGAGCAGGGTGCGGGCCTCGTCGTTGACGACGGTGATCCGGCCGTCGGGAGCGAAGGCGAGCACGCCCTCCCGGATGCCGTGGAGCATGGCCTCGCGGTCCTGGAACAGTCCGGCGATCTCCTCAAGTTCCAGCCCGAAGGTCGACCGCTTCAGCCGCCTGGCCAGCAGGAACGCGGCGGCCGAGCCGAGTGCGACGGCGATTGCGCTGTAGAGGCCGAAGGTGGGCAGCTCCCGCCACAGTTCGCCGAGCACATCGTGTTCCGGGATGCCGGCCGAGACCTCGCCGACCAGCTTGCCCGTGGGCCCCTTCAGCGGCGCCTTGCCGTTGGCGGACCGCCCGGTCGCGCCCTGGTCGGAGCCGACGTGGGGACGGCCGTCGAGGACCACGATCGGATCGCCCACCGGCTCGCCGATCAGCGCCGGGTCGGGGTGCGAGTGGCGGACGCCCCGCAGGTCGATCACGACCACGTACGACGCCCCCGACGCCTTCCGTATGCGTTCGGCGACCGTCTGCACGACGTCGCCGCCACCGCCGTACTCCATGGTGTGCCGGATCTGCGGGTCGGCGGCCGTGGTCTGCGCGATGTCCAGCGCCCGCTGTTCGTAGGCGCGGTCGATCTCGGCCCGCTGGGCGAACGCGAACAGCACGAAGCCGATGGCTCCGGTGAGGGCCAGGATGGCGAGCTGGTTGGCCAGGATCCGCGCGGAGAGCCTCCCCTTCCCGCCGCGGCCGATCCTGATTCGGATGGGCATCACAGGTGCTTTCGCCCTTGTCGTACGGCCGGGCCCGGCCCCTTCGCCGTACCCGTGGTGGCGTGATTGTGTCCCATCGCCGACATTCTGCCCACCCCCCGAACCACTGAGCAGAATGCGCAGAACCCCTGTTAACACGACTAACGCGGGATACGTCTGAAACAGCGACGTAACACCGCGAGGCCTTTAGCGTCTGCCTTCCTCGACCTCCGAGGACTTCCGGGATTGGGAAGGAGACAGCCTCAGATGGCTTCGCGAAACGACGTCGCGACGGGCCCCGTCGCCGAGACGACCGGCCAGGACAGCGCCCGAGTCGAGATCTCAGGGCTCACCAAACGTTTTCTGACTCCCGCGGGTGAGGTGTTCACAGCACTCCAGGACGTCTCGTTCACCGTGGAGCCGGGCCAGTTCTGCGCGGTGGTCGGCCCGACCGGCTGCGGCAAGTCGACGACACTGAGCATGGTGTCCGGGCTCGACCGGCCCAGCGAGGGCTCGGTCAAGGTCGGCGGCCGTGAGGTGGACGGCGTCACCGACGGCGTCAGCTTCATGTTCCAGACCGACGCCCTGCTGCCCTGGAAGACGGTCCTCGGCAACGTCCTGATGGGCCCCGTCTTCCGCCGGGTACCCAAGCAGCAGGCCCACGCCTCGGCACGCGACTGGCTGCGCCGGGTGGGCCTGACGGGGTTCGAGGACCGCTACCCGCACCAGCTCTCCGGCGGCATGCGCAAGCGCGTGGCGATGGCCGCGGCGCTGATCAACGAACCCAAGATCCTGATCATGGACGAGCCGTTCGGCGCCCTGGACGTGCAGACCAAGGCGATCATGTCGACCGAACTCCTCGGCCTGTGGGAGCAGATCCGCCCCTCGGTCATCTTCATCACCCACGACCTCGACGAGGCCGTGGCGCTCGCCGACCGGGTCGTCGTCATGACGTCCAGCCCCGGCTCGGTCAAGGCGGTCTTCGACATCGACCTGCCGCGCCCGCGCGGCGCGGTCCAGGAGATCCGCTTCCAGCCCCGCTTCATCGAACTCCAGCACCAGATCTGGGACTGCCTGCGTGAAGAGGTGGAGCGCGCCTACGCACGCACCGCAGGAGGTACGGCATGAGTACGACGTCCGCTGTTTCCACCGCCCAGGCCGCGAAAGGCTCCCAGGTCTCGGCCGCGGCCGCCGCCAGAAGCGCCGTCCGGCGGCGTACCGCGCTGGTGTGGGCGGGGCGCGTCGGGCTCGCGGTCTTCGTCCTCGGTGGCTGGCAGGCCTTCACCACCTGGGGGATCGTCGACCCGTTCTTCTTCGGGCAGCCGTCCGGCATCGCCAAGCGGCTGGTCGACCTCTTCCGGCACGGCACCGAGTTCGGGTCGTTCTACTCGAACATCTGGACAACGATCCAGGAGGCGCTCGTCGGCTTCGCCCTCGGGGCCGTCACCGGAGTGGTCTTCGGCGTCGCGCTCGGCCAGAGCCGCTTCCTCGCCGATGTGCTCGGCCCCTACATCAAGATGGTCAACGCGATCCCGCGGATCGTCCTCGGCTCGATCTTCATCGTCGCGTTCGGCATCGGCGTACTGCCGAAGATCCTGCTCGCCGCGGTGCTGGTGTTCTTCATCGTCTTCTTCAACGCCTTCCAGGGCGTCCGCGAGGTCGACCGCAACATCCTCGCCAACACCAGGGTCCTCGGCGCCTCCCAGCTGCAGATCATCCGGCACGTCACCGTGCCCTCCGCACTCACCTGGATCATCGCCAGCCTGCACAGCGCCTTCGGCTTCGCCATCGTCGGCGCGCTGGTCGGCGAGGTGCTCGGCGCGCAGAGCGGCCTCGGCCTGGTCATCAAGACCGCGCAGAACAACTTCGACCCCAACGGCGTGTTCGCCACGATGCTCGTGATCTCGGTCATCGTGCTCGGCGCCGAGTGGCTGATCGGCAAGCTCGAACACCGGCTGCTGTCCTGGCGCCCTCCGGCGCCCACCGAGGCGAACTCCCTCTGACACAGCCGCAGTTACCCCCCTCTTCGTTCCAACACCCTCATCAGCAAAGGAATGTGATCAGCCATGTCCAGACGACCCGTCGCCGTCGCCGCGTCCGTCCTCGCCGTCCTCGCCCTCGGCGCCACCAGTGCCTGTTCCGGCAACTCCTCGGCCTCGACCGGCGGTTCGGGCTCCACGCCGACCGTCAAGCTCATGGCCGGCGGCCTCGACAAGCAGATCTACCTGCCCTACCAGCTCGCCCAGCAGCTCGGCTTCTACAAGAAGTACGGCGTCAACGTGCAGTTGAGCACCGAGCAGGACGGCGGCGTGGGCGCCGAGGAGGCCATGGCTTCGGGCCAGGTGGACATGGCGGGCGCCTGGTACAACCACACGATCGAGTTCCAGGCGAAGGGCAAGGCCGTCGAGGACGTCGTGCAGCTCTCCGGCGCACCGGGCGAGCGCGAGATGTGCACCGCCAAGTCGGGGGTCCACTCGGCCGCCGACTTCAAGGGCAAGACCCTCGGCGTCACCGACCTGGGGTCGGGCACCGACACCCTCACCCAGTTCCTGGCCGCCAAGCAGGGCGTGAAGACCAGCCAGTTCCACCGGATCGGGGTCGGCGCGGGCTCCACCGCCATCGCCGCGCTGCAGAACGGCAAGGTCGACTGCGTGATGACGACGCAGCCGACGGTGGCCGCGATCCAGAAGAAGGGCGTCGGCACGTCCGCGGTCGACCTGGCCACCACCTCCGGCGCCACGGCGGCGATGGGCGGTGCCTATCCCGCCGCCAGTGTGCTCGCCCGCACCGACTGGGTGAACGCGCACAAGGCCACGGTGCAGAAGGTCGTCGACGCGCTCGTCGCCACCATGCACTGGATCAACACGCACAGCGCGGCCGACATTGCGAACAAGCTGCCTGCGTCGTTCGTGTCCAACCAGCTGGTGACCAAGGCCGACTACATCGCGGCCCTGAACGAGGACAAGGGCCAGTTCCTCCCGGACGGTCTCATGCCGGCCGGCGGTCCGAAGACCTCGCTGGCGACGGAGAAGCTGGTCGGCAACGTGAAGGGGTCGGTGGACCTGAGCAAGACGTTCACCAACGACTTCGCCATCCAGGCCAACAAGACCGAGGGCTTCAAGACAACCACGACCCCGGCCGGCCCGAACGGCTGAGCCCGCGCCATGCCCGAGGCCGCCCAGCCGATCGCCGGTCGGGCGGTCGTCCGGCTTTCCCGACCCGGCGGGAAGCTTCAGTACTCGTTGCTGCGGCGGAGGGCCAGGGGGCGGCCGTCGGGGTCGGCGAGCAGTCGGTAGAGCGGGGTGACCAGGGCCGTCGTGGTGGGCGAGAGGCGCGGGGCGCGGTAGGTCCGCAGGCGGCCGCGAGGCCGGGGCCCGTGGCGTCCGCCGTCGTACCACGCGTCCAGCGCGGCGGCCGACTCCGCGAAGGCGCGGAAGGCCTCCACCGGGTCGCACAGTCCCTGCGGGTCAGCGCGGTCCAGATGCTCGCAGGCCAGTTCGAGTCGCAGGTCGCGGGCGTAGGTGCGGGCGCCGTCGCCGAGCCCTCCGGGGTCGCGCGGCTCACGGGGGTCGACCGCCTCGTCCACTACGGCGCAGCTCAGCTCGGAATCGTGCGTCCAGGAGCGGCGGTTGACGTTGTCCGATCCGACCGAGGACCACACGTCGTCGATGACGCAGACCTTCGCGTGGACGTACACGGGAGTCCCGGCGTGGTTCTCCGGCGCGTAGACGGCGACACGGTCGCCGCCCGCGCGGCGCAGCAGCTTCAGGGCGCTGATCCGGCCGACGAGGTTCATCGCCTGCGCCACCCGCCCGTCCTCGTCGGGCTGGGCGGGAATGACCGCGATGAGCCGCAGCCCCGGGTGGGCGGCCAGCGCCTCGGCGAAGCACCTGACGACGTGCGCGGACCACAGGTACTGGTCCTCCAGATAGATCAGCGACCGGGCCCGGCGCAGGACCTTCTGGTAACCGCGGGCGATGCTGCGCTCGCCGTGCGGGGCGAAGTCGTAGCCGTGGATACGGGCCGGGTAGGTGCGCAGCAGCTGCACGGTCTGCGTTCCGCAGGGCTCCGGGTCGTCCAGCTGCGGAGGGAGCTTGTCCGCGGTGATGTCCTCATGGTGCAGGAGCTCCCGCAGCCGCCCCAGCGGGCTGCGGCTGAGCGGGGCCGGGTCCTCCCAGCGTTCGCGGAAGCTGGCTTCGACATCACCGACGGCGGGACCCTGGATCGCGAGCTGGACGTCGTGCCAGGGCGGACGCGGCCCGTACGCGGCGGCGAACGGCTGGCTCAGCGGGTCGCCCCGATGAGCGGTGTCGTCGCGGCGGCTGTGGCACAGGTCGATGCCGCCGACGAAGGCCACGTCCCGCTCGGGCCGTCCCGGGTGGCGCAGTACGACGGACTTCTGGTGGTGCGAGCCGCCGGGGCGCACCCGCATGTCGAGCAGGCACTCGCCGCCCGCCGCTCTGATCTCCTCACCGAGGTGACGGTTCTCGCGTTCGCTGAACTGGAAGCGGTCCAGATGAGAGCGCCAGATCAGCCCCTTGACGATGACACCGCGCTCGGCCGCAGCACACAGCACCTGTCCGATCTCACTGCCGGGGCCGCCGAGCCGTTCGTCGGGGTCACCCCGCCAGTCGGTGAACAGCAGCAAGTCACCCGCCTGTTGGGCACGGACGGCCTTGAGCAGTTCACCGAAGTACACCGCGCCATGGACGAGGGGACGTACCCGGTTACCCGTCGACCACGCCGCGCCTCCGGGCCGACGGCTCTCCACACGGGTCGCGGGGTTACCCCGCTCGCCGGGCGCGAGCAGCCAGTCGGCCAGTTCCATGGCCCCTCCCAGGGCAGCGCCCGGCAAAGCGGGCATGTCCATGAGTCATCTGTGTGTGTCCAGGCCGCTGCCAGAAGCTCCGGGGCGCGCATCTCGGCAGCCTGGTTCCGTAGCGTCCGGACATGTCCGACGAGTAACCCGGGCAGAAGTCCCGAAACCTCGACGCCGATCAGGAGCCACGGGCCCGTCGGTGTCCGCGCGAAGCTGCGGAGCGTCGCGTCCAGCCCTGACGCCGCGGAATTCGACGTCCAGACGCTCGCACAGCCCACCCACGACGGCAGCGGAGTCGAACTCACGAGCAGCCGATTCAGCCCCGTGGAGCGGGTGGGACTCGAACCCACGGCCGACGGACTACAAGCCCTTTGAGGATCTTGACGGTCCTTGCCGATCAACGCTCGACTTTGACGTTTTCCCAGGTCGGACATGCTGATCAGTGTCAGCCCTGTGTGGTCCTTGTCGATGTGGGCAACAGCAACAGCCGCGACCGCCCGGTTCCGTCGAGGGGAGAGAACCTTCGCACAGCGGGTCTCCGCCACGGGGCATGCCGTGCGGCCGATGGCCCGAGCAGTCAACCGGAATGCGACCTCTGAAGGGGAGCCACCCTTCTCCGACCGGACCGACGGCTCGTCCTGTGAGATCCGTCCGTCCCGGTTCACGGACGCGGCGGTTACGGCGATCACCAGAAGAGAATGATGTGTGAGGAGATCGTAAAGACAAGGGGGCAACTGTGTTAGCGGACGGTGCAGTTGGGGACAGCCGGAGCGGGGCTCCGTTGTTGGGCCGCTCCGTCGAGGTGGCCCGGTTCGACGCACTGCTCGACCGTGCGGCAGGCAGGGCACGCGGCACGGCGAGGGGCAAGGAGTTCGGTGACAGCGGCCGTTCCCGGCTCGTCGACATCACCGGTGAGGCAGGCATCGGCAAGAGCCGGCTGCTCGGCGAGGTCTGCGCACGGGCACGCAGTCGCGGAATGACGGTACTGCGCGGCAGAGCCACGGAGTACGAGCGGCAGGTGCCGTTCCAGGTGTTCACCGACGCGCTCGCCCACCTCGACCCGCACGCCCTGAACGGCTTCCAGGAGACGGAGGCGGTGGCGCCGCTCCTTCAGCGGAGCGGCACGGCCGACCGTTTCGGACTGCACCGGTCCACGGCCGTCCTGCTCACCCGGCTCGCCGCCCCGTCCGGGCTGCTGCTGGCCCTCGACGACCTGCACTGGGCGGACCCGGCGTCATTGGAGCTGCTGGACCATCTCGTACGCCATCCCGTGCACGCCCCCGTCGTCCTGGCCGTAACCCGCCGCGACCGCCAGAGTCCCGAGTCCCTCGCCGCCAGGCTCACCCGGGAACTCGACACCGGCACGGTCGTCAGACTCGGCCTGGGACCGCTGAGCGCACGCGACTGTGCCGAACTGGCCGGCCCCGGCCTGCCGCCCGCCGAGACCACCGCGCTGTACAACGCCAGCGAGGGCAACCCGTTCTACTTCCTTACCCTCCTTCAGGCGCACCGCGGCGGTGCGACGCCCGAGTCCTCGGCGCCGCCCGGGCTCGGCACCCTGCTGCTGGACGAACTGACCGCGCTCGCCCCCGCCCAGCGCGGCATCGTCGACGCCGTGGCGGTACTGGGCGAGCACGCCACCCCGGCGATGGTGAGCCGGGTGACCGGCCGCTCCGGCACCGAGTTCACCGCCGACGTCCACGCCCTCGCCCGACGCGACCTGCTGCGCTTCGCCCCGCAGGGCCTGCTGACCCTGCGGCATCCGGTCGTACGGACCCTCGTCCACGAGAGCACGCCCCTCCTCAGGCGCGTCGAGATCCATCGGCTCGCCGCGCGGGAACTGGCCCGCGCGGGCGCCTCCGCCGCCGAGCGGGCACACCATGTCGCACAGTCGCTGACCGACTGGGACACGGCAGCGGTCGCCGTACTCGAAGAGGCCGCCGCACGCACCGCCCGAACGGCCCCGGCGAGCTGCGCCCACTGGCTCGATGTGGCGCTGCGCCACCTTCCGCACACTCCCGAACACACCGCCCGGCGGCGTGAGTTGGTCCTGAGCAGGGCCCGCGCGCTGGCCGCGTGCGGTGGCCTGCGCGAGAGCCGCGACCTGCTCCAGGAACTGATCGCCACCCCGCGACGGTCACCCGGTGACCCTGCCACCGGCGAGAACCAAGACCGCCTCAGAGTGCGCGCGGTCGTCCTGTGCGCGCTGGTGGAGCGTCATCTGGGGCGCTGCACCGAGGCGGTCGCGCTGTTGCGCCGCGAACTGGCCCGCGACCCCGCCCCCGCCGACGTCGTACGGCTCGGCCTCGAGCTGGGCTCGGCCGCGCCCCAGGACAGCGGCACCTCCTATGCCCAGGTGCGCACCGAGGTCGAGGGGGCGCTCGCGTCGGCCCGGTCACTGGGGGACGAGGTCAAGGAGGCGGGCGTCCTCGCCGTCGCCGCCCTGGGAGAGGCGTACGAGGGCAACATGACGACGGCGCACGGACTCGCCCGGCAGGCCGCCGCCCTGGTCGACTCCCTGCCCGACAACGACCTCACCGCACTGTGCGAACCGCTGGCCAGGCTCGGCTGGGCGGAGGCCTTCCTGGAGCACTATCCGGACGCGGAGCGGCACGCGGAGCGCGGCCTCGACATCGCCCGGCGCAGCGGTCAGCTCTATGTCGTGCCCCATCTGCTGCTGTGCCTGTCCCATGTCCGGGTCCAGACCTGCCGAATCTCCTCGGCACTGGAACTCGCCGACCAGGCCGAGGACATCGCCCGCGGGATCGGCAGCGCCCAGTTGCTCGCGTTCGTCCTGGCGAGCAAGGCCGCGGCCCTCGTCGCCGCCTGCCCGCCGGGCGACCCACGTCCTCTCGCCGTCGCCGAGGAGGCGGTGGCCGCCGCCGGTACGGGGGTCGACTGGTGGGCGTCCACGGCCTGGTGCATCTTCGGCTGGGCCGCGCTCATGGCCGGCGATCCGGTCCGCGCCCGGGACGCGATGCTCCGGGCGGGCGGTCCCGAGCTGCAGCGGATCCAGCCCTCGATGCGACCGCTCTACCTGGAGATCCTGGTCACGGCCGCACTGGTGACGGGCAGGACCGACGAGGCCCGCGGCTGGGCCGAGCGGGCGCGCAAGGAGGCGGAACAACTGGGGCTGCCGATGCTGCGGGCGTCCGCGCTGCGCAGCACCGCCCATCTGCCGCTGGCGCAGGGGGACACGGCAGCGGCGGCGGACCTGTTCGCGGAGGCCGCGGCGGAGAGCGCCCGCTGTGGCGCGGTCTTCTGGGAGGCCTACTCGCTGCTGCTCGGCGCCCCGCTGGAAGCGGCGGCTGGCCATGGCCGGGACGGCACGCGCGCCTGGCTCAGGGGTCGCCGGCTCGCCGAGGCGGGCGGCAGCGGAATCCTGGTCGGCCTCGCCGACGCCACCCGTCCGCCCGGCGGCGGCTCCGAGACTCCGTACGGTTCCCCGGACCGCGCCGAACTCACCGAGCGGCTGGCCACCCTGACCGCCCGGGAGCTGGAGATAGCCGAACTGGTGGCGCAAGGGCTCACCAGCCAGGCCATAGCGGACCGGCTCTACGTCAGCCGCCGTACCGTCGAGACCCATGTCTCCCGCGCCTTCCGAAAGACCGGGGTCTCCTCGCGTACCGCCCTGGCCACGCTGATGGCCCGCCGGCGCACCGGGAGCCGTTTCGGGGACGCTCGCACAATGCAGGACTGAGCGTGCTCCAGGTGCCCTCGGCGGTGATCGGTGCGCCTCCGACCGGCCACAGCCGTCTCGGCCGGGAAGCCGCCTACCTGACGTCGACGAAGTCGCCGGGAGCCGTCGCGGCGCCGGTCGTGGTAGTACCGGCGAAGACGAAGCGGTAGTAGCCGTCGGACCCGGCCTTGGTGGTGGTGCTCAGGGTGCCGGTGCTGCTGGTCTTGACCGTCTTGAGGGTGGTGTAGGTGCTGCTGCCCTTCTTGCGGAACTGCAACTTCACTGGCTGGGTCGCGTATCCCGCGTACTTGCCCGTGGTCCAGTTGGCGCGGCTCAGCTTGCCGGTGACAGTGATGGTTTTGCCCTTCTTCACCGGCTCCGGGGAGGCGTTGGCGGTCAGCGTGGCGGCACGCTTGATGCTGGGCCTGGACACGTCGTCGTCGATACTGATGTTCAAGTAGAGGTCGAAGGCGCCCAGGAAGAGTTTCCAGGGCCCCGCGGTGCCGTTGCCGTCCTTGAAGTCGACCGCGGGGTCGATGGTGAAGACCGCCTTGCAGCTGTAGCTGTAGCCGCCCTCGACCGTCGTCTCCGTGCAGACGGGGTCGTCGTCCGTCCCCAGGGCGCCGGTGATGGTGTCCGTGTTCGAACTGTCGGTGCCCTGCCACAGGAACGCCTGGGTGAGGGCCAGCCCTTCCTCGTCGAAGGCGGTGAACGTGACGGGAACGGCCTTCTTGCCCGTCACGCCGAGAACGATGTCCTTGCCCTTGTTGACGACGCCGTCCTTGAAGGTGGTGCCGCCGATGGCGTCCTTCGGCCGGACGTTGTGGGAGGCGAGGGATCTGAGATCCGTCGCCGCATCGTAGTGCTCCGCTCCCTGGGCGGCGCCCGGAAGAACGAGCGCCGAGAGGACGAGGGCGCCGGAAAGGACGGTGGCGGCGGCGTACGTACGCATGTGATTTCCCCAGGGTGAAGTGAAGAGGTCAGGAAGTCGGTGCGCGCCCGGCCCCGCGGAAGGGGCTCAGGGAGTGGCTCAATGAATGGCTGAGGGAATGGCCGAGGGCGCGGAAGTGTCGAAGAGGTCGCCGAGGTCGAAGCTGCTTTCGGGCGTCGGGTAGAGGTCCGTCGGCTGGGAGCCCGGTGCGGGTACATCGGCCGGGTCGGCGGTGGGTTTGCCGTCCGGGCTGCACACCTGCGGTGCCGAGGGCTCGGACAGTTCGTAGTCGGCGACCCGCTGCGACCGGAAGTCCACCGTGGCGCGCCCCGAGACGTCCCGTGCGCCGCCGACGTCGACCTCCTTGGGCAGTTCCTTGCTGGTCAGCGGCTTGCCCACGGTGATCGAGAGAAGGGCGCCCTCGCAGGGGCTGCGGTCCGTCGCGTAGAGGGACGCGGGCAGGGCGATCTTCTGGTCGACGCCCGCGTCCGTGTGGAGTTCGACGCGTTTCACTCTGCGGATGTCGAAGTAGTAGCTGGGCTGCAACCCGTTCGAGAGGCGTTCGCCGTCGGCGCCGTCCGCGACTCCGTACACCAGCTTCCAGAACTCGACCTGCACAGTGATCTTCCGGCAGAGCGGTCCGTCGTACCCCGGCAGGCTGACGACCGACAGCGACCCCTCGTCCACATAGTTCTCCTGGGGCGTGTCGACGACGAACCGAACCCAGTCCTTGGAATCCTCGGCCGTCCACCCCGTGTTGTCGTGGCAACCGGACGCCCCGGTCGGATACGGCGGAGTGACAGACGGGGTCGGCGAAGGGCTCGGCGACTCGGACACCCCCGTCGCGCTTTCGGACGGATCCCCGGAAAGGGAGGTGCCGTGGGCGCTCGAACAACCCCCGGTGAACAGGACGGCGCCGGCAAGGACCGCGACGGCCGGCACGACGGAGTGTTTCGGCCCGGGGATGCGCTTCGACCCGTATCTCACCGGTCGAACCAGTTCCTGGCTTCCGCGGAACTGAAGCCCCGCAGCACGACGAGGGCGAAGGCGATGCCCGGGAGGACCCCGACGCCTCCCCCCTGGAACAGGCCCAGCACACCGCTCAGCAGGCTCAGCGCCTCGATGACGATGACCGTGACACGTATCCCGTTCGACCGCTTGCCCGCGAAAACACCGCACAGCAGGAGCGCCCCCGCGATCAGCAGCGACAGCACCGCCACGAACCGGAGCAGCCCGGCCCCCTCGTCCTGACCGTGGTCCACCGCGTCGCTCACCACGGCCAGCAACAGGAATCCCGCCGCCAGGTTCAGCACGGCCTGGACCCATACCCCCACCAACGCCAGCCTGACATTCCTCGGCATCTGCGCTTCAACGCTCGGTGTCGTCATGAACGCAAGAAAACGGCACAGGTGTCAGGGACACGTCGGTAGGAGTACGTATTCCATGTACGTATGTGCCGTCGCCGCCCGGCCGGCGCGATCTCCTCCGCCGTCTCTTCGGCGCGCGGAAACACGCCGGCTGCTCTCGGCGACGAGGTCCGCAGGCACGAGACGCGACTGCGCCCGAGGGGCACTGGCCGAGGACGGCTTCGGCGCACGGATCCGGGCCGCCGCCGTCCCGGTCACACGTGTGCCGTCGACGGTGTCCGGCGCGCGCGGACGTACTGTCCCTGTATCCCGAACGCGTCCAGGTTTTATGGAATCAGAAGACCCGAGAGCGAACACGCCGGCGCAGGACGGGGTATCGAATCCACGCGCGGCGAGTTCCGTTCCAACGCGCAGAGACTCCGGCCTCGGCCAGCGCCGCGGTGAGGTGCCTTGCAGGCCGACAGCAACCGAACCTGACCCGGCACCGGTGCCGTGACCTGCGGATTTCAGGTTTTCCGCAGGTACACCGAAGCCGGCAGCGCCACGATGGCCTTGCCCGGCCGCCGACGCCGTCGTGGGGCGGCCGACCGACCGAGGGGGACGATCATGCCGATCCGGACGCGCGCCGCCATCCCCCGTCACACCACGACCGGCGTTCCAGACGCCCAGGTCACCGTCCACCCCGTCACCACGGACGACGGACTCGGCCTCCAACTGACCCGTTTCCGCCGGGCGGAGTGCGACGACGTCGTACTCCTCGTCCATGGACTGACCGCGTCCAGCGACCTGTTCATCATGCCCGAGCACCGGAATCTGGCGACCTGCCTCCTCGACGACGGTTTCGCGGACGTATGGACGCTCGACATGCGGATGAGCAACCGCTTCCCGTACAACACGGAACCGCACGCGCACACCCTCGACGACATCGCCCTGTACGACTACCCGGCCGCGCTCGCCGAACTGCGCCGGCATGTCGGCGAACGGCGGGTGCACGTCGTGGCGCACTGTCTCGGGTCGATGACCTTCCTCATGAGCCTGTACGCCGGCGCCGTACGGGACATCACCAGCGTCGTCACCAGCGCGGTCGGTCTGCTGATGCGCGTACCGGCCTGGTCGCGCTGGAAGCTGGCGTACGGCCCCGCGCTCGTCGAGGGCGCGCTCGGGCTGTCCCGGCTCGACCCGCGGAGCGGCGACGCGGCCTGGTACAGCCGGAGCGGGCTGTTCGCCCGTCTGGTGTCACTGGCGCACCCGGAGTGCGACAACCCGGCCTGCCACATGGTGAGTTTCATGTGGGGCACCGGCTGGCCCGCGCTCTACAGCCACGACAAACTCGACCCCGTCACCCACGACCGCGTCGCGGACCTGCTCGGCCCTGTCGGGCTGGGCTACCACCGGCACATCGACAGGATCGTACGAGCGGGTCGTGCCGTGAAGTACGACGACGCCGAGCCGCGCCACGCGCGCCTCCCGGACGACTACCTCGCGGAGGCGGTCAAGGGCGGCCCACCGGTGCTGTTCCTGACCGGCGAACACAACCGCGTCTTCGGGGACTCCGTCGTCCAGGAGCACGAGGTGATGTCGCGGGAGACCGCCGACCCCGACCGCTACCACCAACACCTCCAGCGTGCCGATCACCCTGCTGGGCACGGCACTTGACGATCCCGGCCGGTTCCTCGGCATGCACTGGTTCAATCCCGCGCCGGTCATGCCGCTCGTCGAACTCGTCGCCGGCGAGGCCACCACCGCGACGGCGATGGAGCGCGCCGAGTCGCTGACCCGGCGGCTCGGCAAGCTGCCCGTCGTCGTACGGGCGGATGTCCCCGGCTTCGTCGTCAACCGGATCCAGTACGCGGTGCTGCGCGAGGTGCTGCACCTGGTGGAGTCGGGCGTGACCTCCGTGGCGGACGCCGACCTGGCGGTCCGTACGACGCTCGCCCCGCGCTGGGCGGCCTGCGGCCCACTGGAGCTGATGGACCTGGCCGGGCTGGACGTGGTCGAGCAGGTGTCGGCGATCCTGATGCCCGAGCTGAGCCGCTCGGCCGAGGTGCCGGAGTCCGTGAGGAAACTGGTGGCCGAAGGCGCTCTGGGCGCCAAGTCGGGACGCGGCTTCTACGAGTGGCCCGGCGAACGGGCCGACCGGGTCAAGGCCCACCGGGACGCCGTCGTCAGGCAGTTGACCCACGATGGCTGACGGCACCGGCACCATTCTGACCCGTACCGAGGACGCGGTCGGCCACGTCCGCCTCCACCGCCCCGAAGCGGCCAACGCGCTGAGCCGCGCCATGATGACGGCTCTGCTGGACACCGTACGCGCCTGGGACGCCGACCCCGACGTCCGCTGCGTCGTCATCAGCGGCACGGAACGCCTCTTCGCGGCCGGCGCCGACATCGCCGACCTGGCGGAACTCTCAGGGTCCGGCCCGGTCGGCACGTACCTCGACGACTTCAGCGACCTGTGGGAGGCCCTGTACGCCACCCGTATCCCTCTCGTCGCGGCGGTCAACGGCCATGTCCTGGGCGGCGGCTGCGAACTCGCCATGATCTGCGACCTCGTCATCGCCTCGGACACCGCCCGCTTCGGCCAGCCCGAGCTGCGTCTCGGTGCGATCCCCGGTGCGGGCGGCACCCAACGCCTCGTCCGCGCGGTCGGCAAGGCCCTCGCGATGGACATGATCCTCACCGGCCGCACCATCACCGCCCCCGAAGCCCTCGCCGCCGGCCTCGTCAGCCGCGTCGTACCCCCCGACCAGCTCGACCGCACAGCCCACGACACGGCCCGCACCATCGCCGCCCACCCCGCGACCGCGGTCCGACTCGCGAAGGAGGCGGTGCTGACGGCCTTCGAGACACCCCTCTCCGCCGGCATCCGCACCGAACGCCGCCTGGCCGCCCTCAACTCCTCCACCGACGACCACACCCAAGGCCTGCGGGCCTTCCTCGACAAGCGCCGGAGCAACGAACGATGACTGGAATTTCTGGACCGAGGACCGTGCGCGCTCCCCGCGGGAGCTCGCTCAGCGCCCTGGGATGGCAGCAGGAAGCCGCCCTGCGGATGCTGCAGAACAACCTGGACCCCGAGGTCGCCGAGCACCCCGACAAGCTCGTCGTCTACGGCGGCACGGGAAAGGCCGCCCGCGACTGGCGCTCCTTCGACGCCATGGTCCGCACCCTGCGCACCCTCAAGCAGGACGAGACGATGCTCGTCCAGTCCGGCCGCCCCGTCGGTGTGATGCAGACCCACGAGTGGGCCCCGCGTGTCCTCATCGCCAACTCCAACCTGGTCGGCGACTGGGCCAACTGGGAGGAGTTCCGCCGCCTGGAGGCCCTGGGCCTGACCATGTACGGCCAGATGACCGCCGGTTCCTGGATCTACATCGGCACCCAGGGCATCCTCCAGGGCACCTACGAGACCTTCGCCGCCGTCGCCGCGAAGAAGTTCAACGGCACCCTCGCCGGGACGATCACCCTCACCGCGGGACTCGGCGGGATGGGCGGCGCCCAGCCGCTGGCCGTGACCATGAACGAGGGGGTCGCGATCTGTATCGACGTCGACCCGCGCGCCATCGAGCGCCG
>NZ_JBHYWD010000020.1:164599-175192 GCF_042751305.1 Streptomyces hokutonensis | reverse complement strand
CTCGCCACCCGCATCATCTCCCGACTCCGCACAGCACTCTCCCCCGACATCCCCCTCGCACTCATCTTCGACAACCCCACCATCCACACCATGGCCGAAGCGGTGGGACACCTCCTGCCCGCGTCCGGTACGGCCGACGGGAGGACGCCCCGATGACGACAAGTCCGATCGTGGAACGCGCAGTGGACACCGTGCGGCGGCAGACCGACTCGAGTCCTGCCGTGGACGCGCCGCTCTCCGCGGCGCAGCGACGGGTGTGGCTGCTCGAACACCTCCGTCCCGAACTCGTCGAATACAACATGGCCCAGGTCTTCGAGCTGACCGGGCTGCTCGACGCGAACGCGCTCGACGCGGCGCTGGGCCTGGTCGTGGAGCGGCACACCGTCCTGCGATCCAGGGTGGTGCAGGACGCGACCGGCGGCCCGCGGCTCCGCGTCGGACCGGCGTCGGCGATCCGGCTCCAGCGCACCGATCTCAGTTACCTGACCGTCGGGCCGGCCTACGAGGAGGCGTATCGGCTGAGCAGCGCGGACATCCAGGGGCGGTTCGACCTCGCCACCGGCCCGTGGCTGCGCGCCCGGCTCACCGAACTGCCCGAGCAGCGCTGGCTGTTCACCGTGGTCGTGCACCACATCGCGGTGGACGCGGCGTCGATGCAGATCCTGTGGCGTGAACTGTCCGAGGCATACACGGCGTTGACCGCCGGCCGCCGTCCGGAACTGCCTGAGCTGCCGATTCAGTACGGGGACTACGCGGACTGGGCGGCCCGGCGGCTGGAGACGCCGGAGGCGGTCGCCGAAGTGGCGCACTGGAAACGGACCCTGGCCGGGGCGACCCCGACGGAGCTGCGCGGCGACCGGGCACGGCCCGCGGTGCGCGGCGGCACGGGCGCCCGGGTCTCCCACGTGATCGACACCGACGTCGTCGACGGGGTAAGGGAGTTGGCCCAGAAATACCGTGTGACGCCGTTCATGGTGCTGTTCTCGGCGTTCGCTGCCCTGGTCTCCCGGCACACCGGGAGCCGGGACGTGACGATCGGCGTGCCGATGTCCGGTCGCACGCTTCAGGAGACGGAGGGCCTGATCGGTTTCTTCGTCAACACGGTCCTGCTGCGTACCGGCCTGGAGGGCAACCCGACCTTCGCCGAACTCCTCTCCCGGGTCCGGGGAACCACGCTGGAGGCGTACGAGCACCAAGGCGTGCCGTTCGACGTGCTGGTCGACGAGTTGCGGCCGGAGCGCGACCTGAGCCGCAACCCGTTGTTCCAGCTGCTGTTCAACCTGGTCGAGGAGCAGACCTCGCAGCTGCGGCTGCCCCGGGTGTCAGCCCGGTCGCTGCCGGTCGAGGCGGATACCGCCCGCTTCGACCTGGACGTCACCGTGGTGACACAGGACCACCGGATGGAAGTGCTGATCTCCTACGCGACCGAGCTCTTCGAGGCCGGCACGGTGGGCCGGTTCGCCGAGCACTACCAGCGGATCCTGGCCCATGCGGTGCGGAGCCCCGAGACCCGGATCGGCGATCTGGACCTGCTCACGCCGGGCGAGGAACGGCTGCTGCTCTCCGACTGGAACGACACCGCCGTACCGGAATCTCCCCTGCTCGTGCCCGACCTGGTGGACCGGCAGGCCGAGCTCACGCCGGACGCGGTGGCCGTACGGGGCCTGGACGGCACGGAGCTCACCTACGCCCAACTGGTGCGCAGAGCCTCGGAGTTGGCGTCCGTGCTGCGGGCCCAGGGCGCGGGCCGGAACGCCCCGGTGGGCGTGATGGTCGAACGGTCCCCGGAGCTGCTGGTCGCGCTGCTCGCGGTCCTCAAGTCGGGCGCGGCCTACCTTCCGCTGGAGTCCGACTATCCACCGGACCGGCTGGCGTACGTGCTGGCCGACAGCGGGGCACGGCTGCTGCTGGGCCGTCCCGAGCTGGTGGCCGGGCTGGAACTGGACGCGGACGTCCGGGTCGTGGACATCGGCGCGCCGCCACCGCTGCCGCCCGGGGAGCGGCCGGAGCCGGTGACGCCGCGGCCGGACGACCTGGCGTACATCATCTACACCTCCGGTTCGACCGGTCGCCCCAAGGGGGTGATGGTGCCCCACCGGGGTCTGGTGAATTTCGCCCTGCACATCGCCCGTACCCTCGGCCTCTCCGGTGACGACGTGCTGTGCACAGTGACCACCGTGGCGTTCGACGCGTCGGTGCTGGAGCTGTTCGTGCCGCTGGTCAGCGGCGCCCGTATCGTCGTCGTGGACCGGGAGACCGCCTCCGACGGCGCCGCCCTGGCCGGCGCGCTGGCGGAGTCCGGCGCCACGATCCTGGCGGCGACCCCGGCCACCTGGCATCTGCTGCTGCTCGGCGGCTGGCAGGGCGGCGACCTCCAGGCCGTCACCGGCGGCGAGGCGCTCTCCCCTCAATTGGCCCGGGAACTGGCGCCGCGCGTGTCCCGGCTGTGGAACCTGTACGGGCCGACCGAGACCACCGTCTACTCCACCCTGCACCTGATCGTCCCGGACGATGCGGCGGGGCCGGTCTCCATCGGGCTGCCGATCGCCAACACCCAGGTGCACCTGGTGGACGACCGGATGCGGCTGGTGCCGGTCGGGGCCGTCGGCGAACTGGTCATCGGCGGCACGGGCGTCACCCGCGGCTACGCCGGACGGCCCGGGCTGACCGCGGAACGGTTCGTGCCCGACCCGTTCGGCACCGACGGCCGGCTCTACCGCACGGGCGACCTGGCCCGTCGGCGCACCGACGGCACACTGGAGTTCATCGGTCGGGAGGACTCCCAGGTCAAGATCCGCGGCCACCGCATCGAGCTGGGCGAGATCGAGGCGGCCCTCCAGCAGTACCCGGCGGTGGCGCGGGCCGCGGTGATCACCTCGGGCGAGGACATGGCCCGGCGGATCGTGGGCTACGTCTCCTGGCGGGACGAGCCCGACGAGCCCGGCCTGCGCGGCTTCCTGCGCGAGCGGCTGCCGCAGTACATGGTCCCGGCCACGCTGGTGGGCCTGGACCGGATACCGCTCACCCCGAACGGCAAGGTGGACCGCAAGCGGCTGCCCGAGCCGGCCGCGGAAGGAGGTGCCGAACCTGTCGCGCCCCGGGACTCGCTGGAGCTGCGGGTCACTTCGCTCTGCGAGCAGGTCCTCGGCCGGTCACCGGTGGGCGTGCGCGACGACTTCTTCGCCGCGGGCGGCAACTCGCTGAGCGCCTTCGAACTGGTCGAGGCGGTACGGCGGGAGCTGGGCGTGAGCGTGCCGCTGAGCACGTTCTTCAGGACGCCGACGATCGAGGCGCTGTGCGGGGCACTGCCCGAGATGTCAGCCGTCTCCGAACGGCTGCTGGTACCACTGTCGTCGGCCTCGCCGGCCACCGGTTCGCCGCTGTTCCTGGTCCACCCGCACGGGGGCGGTGTCAGTTCCTACATGGGGCTGGCCAGGGAACTGGACGGCCACGTCGACCTGTACGGCGTCGAGGCGGTCGGGTACAACACCGACGTGGCGCCGCTGCGCACCGTCGAGGAGATCGCCGAGCGCTATCTGGCCGAGATCTCCGAGGTGGTGCCGGAGGGTCCGGTGCTGCTCGGCGGCTGGTCCTTCGGCGGTGTCGTCGCCTTCGAGATGGCGGCACGGCTGGAGCGGGCGGGCCGGAAGGTCGCCGCGCTGGTGCTGCTGGACTCGCCGGTGCCGGGGTCCGCGGACCTCGTCGGCGACGAGGACGTGCTCTCCCGGTTCGGTGCCGACGCCGGACTGTCGTCGCAGCAGATGGACGCGCTCGACGACAACGCGCTGATCGCGGCCCTGGTGCGGCGGTCCCATCAGGACGGCCGGCTGCCCGACCGGATCGAGTCCACCGCCGTGCGCCGCATGGTGGAGGTGGCCCGTGCCAACGGGGTGGCCGCCGGACGGTACCGGCCCACCGCCGTCCTCGACGCCGGTGTCCATCTGATCACGGTGTCCGAGGCCCACCCGACCCTCAAGAGCCCCGACGTCGATCCGGACGCCTGGCGGGCGCTGACCCGGGGCGCGGTGGCCACCGTGCCGGTGCCGGGCAACCACCACGACATGGTGCACCCGCCCCATGTCGGTGAACTGGCCGCGCGGATCGCCGAAATCGTCCGTCCCCACCAGGCCGCGGCCACATGAGGGGCGACGACGCCGGCCGGACGCGGGGCCGCCTTGGCCCCGTGTCCCCGGGCCCGCCCGATGGGGCGGGACGCGACACCTCCATTCCCACACCCGTACGTTCAAGGAGGCGTAGGTGAAGAACGGCGTGCAGAGCCAGGATGTGCTGTCCGTACCGGACATGCACGGCCAGGCACAGATGGAGCTGGTGCCCCCGCACCTGGAGCACGGCGTGCTCATTGGCACCGGAACCGCCCCCAGCCACCACGGTGAACTGCTCCAGGGGGTGTTCGAGGACGACGGCGTACTCCACCGCGGCCTGGTGACGCTCCCCTGTTCCTTGTTCGCCAGCAACGCGGTGGTGCGGCTGAGCCCATGGCAGCCGGAGCTGACGGTCACCCCGGCGTGGAAGACGAAGGCCCTCGGCGCCGCCCGCACCACACTGGAGGCGCTCGGTCTGAGCGACTACGGCGGCGAGCTGGAGTTGCGGAGCGACGTCGCCGTCGGACGCGGCCTGGGCTCGTCGACCAGCGATGTGACCGCGGCGATCTTCGCGGTGCTGTCCGCGGCCGGCCGCACCCTCTCACCGGAGCGGATCGCCCGGATCGCGGTCGCCGCCGAGGCGGCCACCGACCCCCTGGTCTACTCCGACCGGATGGTGCTGTTCGCGCACCGGGAGGGCCTGGTGATCGAGGACTTCCACCGGCCGGTGCCGCCGCTGGCGGTGGTCGGCTTCTCCGCGACGGAAACGGAGATCGACACCCTGGCGCTGCCGCGGGCCCGGTACAACGCCTGGGAGATCGAATGCTTCCGGGCGCTGCGTGGCCTGATGCGCCGGGCCGTGGCCCGGGGCGATCACCGGGAGCTCGGCAGGATCGCCACGGCGAGCGCCCGCATCAACCAACGGTTCCTGCCGGTACCGCGCTTCGACCGCGTACTGGAGATCGCCGAGGAGACCGAGGCGCTGGGTGTGCAGGTGGCCCACAGCGGCACGGTCGCCGCCCTGCTCTTCGCACCCCACCAGCCCGGGCTGGAGCAGCGCACGGCGCTGGCCGCCCGCCGGCTCGCCGAACTGCGCATCACCGACCATTGGCGCTACACAGCCGGGAGCGACTCTCATGTCCCGTACGCACACCAGTCGTAGGACCTTCGCGAGCGCGGTCGACGGTCACGCCCTGCCGAAGGTCATCCAGGTCGGACCCAACGTGTACGGGGCCGCCTTCCATCTGATGAAGCTGCTGCCCGCGCAGTTCATCCTCACCAGTGCCATCGAGACCGGTGAACTCACCGAGGGCACCACGGTCGTGGAGACCACGTCCGGAACCTTCGGACTCGGGCTCGCGATGGTGTGCCGGCTCAAGGGCATCCCTTTGACCCTCGTCGGGGACCCGGCGATCGAGCCGCCGCTGCGCCGCCGGCTGGAGGCACTCGGCGCCCGGGTGATCATCGTCTCCGGCCCCGAACTGCGCACCCGTGGCGTGCAGCAGGCCCGGCTCGACCGGGTGGCCCGCGTACAGGCGCGGCTGGACTCGTACTACACCCCCGGCCAGTACGACAATCCGCTCAACCCGGTGTCGTACGGTGCCGTCGCCGAACTGCTGCTGGAGAGCATGGGCACGTTCGACGCGCTGGTCTGCCCGGTCGGCTCGGGCGGTTCGTCGTCCGGGATCGGGTCGTTCCTGCGGGCACTGAACCCGCAGCTGAAGCTGATCGGGGTGGACACCCCGGGAAGCGTGCTGTTCGGCGCCCCCGCCGGGGCCCGGCAACTGCGCGGGCTGGGCAACGGCCTGGTGCCGCCCGTCCTGGAGCACACCCTGTTCGACGAGGTCCACTGGCTGGACGCCGAAACCGCGTTCACCGCGACCCGGCGGCTGCACTCCGAGCACGCCCTCTATATGGGGCCGACCAGCGGCGCCGCGCACCACGTGGCGCGCTGGTACGCCGAGCGCCATCCGGAGCTGCGGGTGATGGCGCTCTTCCCCGACGAGGGCCACCGCTACACCAACACCGTCCACAACGCCGCGTGGCTGCGCCGCAACGGCTTCCTCACCTCACCGCCCGGGGCGCCCCGCACGCTGGACCACCCCTCCCAGGCCGCCGGTAGTTGGTCCCGGTTCTCCTGGGGCCGGCGTACACGTGACGAGGTCGTCGCCCTCATGGAAGGAGTGACCGCATGACCCAGGACTTGTTCGTCCTCGTCGAGAGCAACACCACCGGTACGGGCCGGCTGTTCCCGGCAGCTGCTCGCGCGCTCGGCCTGCACCCGGTGCTGCTGGCCGCCGACCCGTCCCGGTACACCTCGGTGGGCGGCGCGGAGGTGGTCCGCACCGACACCGACAGCGTGGCCGCGGTGCTCGACGCCTGCCGCCGCCTGGCCGTCGGACGGCGCGTCGCGGGCGTCGCCACCAGTTCCGACTACTACGTGGAGACGGCGGCGGCCGCGGCCACCGCCCTCGGCCTCCCGGCCAACTCCCCCGAGGACCTCGCCGCTGTCCGCGACAAAGGCACGCAGCGGGCCCGGCTCGCCGCGGCCGGGGTGCGCGTGCCCCGGTTCACAGTGGCCGGAACGGTCGAGGAGGTCCTGGCCGCGGCCGAGGAGACCGGTTACCCGGTGGTCGTCAAACCGGTCATGGGCAGCGGCAGCCTCGGAGTACTGCTGTGCGCGGACCCCGTGCAGGCGGCCGGGCACGCCCGTGCCCTGCTGGCCCGCGGGTTCGACGAGCGCGGCCGGCCGGTGCCGCCCCGGGTCACGGTCGAGGAGTTCGTGAGCGGCCCTGAGTACTCGGCGGAGGTCCTCGACGGCACCGTGGCCGGGATCACCGCCAAGCACCTCGGGGCACCGCCCCTGTTCGTCGAGACCGGGCACGACTTCCCCGCCGCCCTGGCACCGGCCGTGACCGAGGCCGTGACCGAGGCCGCGGAGGCGGCCGTACGGGCCCTCGGTATCGCCCTCGGCCCGGCGCACGTGGAACTGCGCCTCGGCCCCGTCGGACCGGTCCTGATCGAGGTCAACCCACGACTGGCCGGCGGCTGGATCCCCCGGCTGGTGCGGGAGGCGACCGGGGCCGACCTGATCCTGGCCACGGTCGCGGCGTTCAGCGGCCGGCCGGCCCCGGTGGCCGCCACGGTGGCCCGGGGCGCGGCGATCCGGTTCGTGGTGGCCGGGGACAGCGGCCGGCTGCGCGGCTTCGAGGGCGTGGCACAGGCCCGTGCCGTTCCCGGCGTGGTCGATGTGGAGACCTACCGGGAGCCGGGAGCGGAGATCGTCGTGGGCGGCGACTTCCGGGACCGGATCGGGCATGTACTGGCCCGGGGCGGGTCCGCCGCCGAGGCTGCGGAAGCCGCCGCCGAGGCTGTGCGCCGCGTCAAGCCGATCCTGACGGCTCGTCAGGAGGTGTCGGCGTGACGGACTCCGGCCGCCTGCGCAGCGCCGCCTCCCCCGAGATCCGCCGCATGCTCCTGGAGCGGCGCGACCCGCCGAGGCTCGCTTGGAAGACCGAACTCGACAGGATCACCCACGTCGACCTCGCACATGTGGTCATGCTCGCCGAGCGGCAGATCGTGGGTGTACGGACCGCGTCCACCCTGCTGAAGGCGATCACGGAGTTACGCGAGAGCGACTATCTGCCACTGGAGACCAGGCCCGCTCCGCGCGGTCTCTACCTGGCCTACGAGTCCCATCTGATCGAGACACTCGGCGACGAGACCGGCGGTGTTCTCCAGACCGGCCGGTCCCGCAACGACCTCGGCGTCACCTGCCTCCAGTTGGCGCTGCGCGAACCGTACCGCCGGCTCTCGGAGGAACTGGGCGAGCTGGGCAGGGTGCTGCTCGCACGCGCGCACGAACACCGCGAGGTGCTCATGCCCGCCTACACCCACTTCCAGGCGGCGGTGCCGGTCACCTACGGCCACTACCTGCTGGGGCTTGCCCAGACCTTCGAACGGGACGCCAGGGCGCTGGCCCAGGCCGGCGAGGGGCTTGAGCTGTGTCCGCTGGGCGCCGGGTCGATCGGCGGGACGACCGTCGCCATAGACCCGCGTCGTACGGCCGAACTCCTCGGCTTCGGCGAGCCGGTCCGCAACTCGGTCGACGCCATCGCCACCCGGGACACCGCGCTGCGGCTGCTGTCGGCGGCCGTGGTGTTGGGGGTCACCCTCGACCGGGCCGCCCTCGACCTGTTGATGTGGTCGAGCGCGGAGTTCGGGCTGGTGTCGATCCCCGACGGGCTGGTGGGGTCGAGTTCGATGATGCCGCAGAAGCGCAACGCGTTCGTCCTGGAGCATGTGCAGGGCAAGTCCGCCGCCGCCCTCGGCGGGCTGACGGCCGCCGTGAGCGCGATGCGGGGCACGCCGTTCACCAACTCCATCGCGGTCGGCACCGAGGCGATGGCCCATGTGATGCCGGCCCTGGACGCCACCATCGACGCGGTGAAGATCCTGCGGCTGGCCTACGACGGGGCCCGGCCGGTCCCCGAGGCCATGGCGGACCGGGCGACCGCGGGGCTGACGCACGCGACCGCAACCGCGGAGTGGCTGGTGCGGCAGGGGGTGCCGTTCCGGCGGGCCCACCACCAGGTCGGGGAGGCCGCCCTCGCCGTCGTGGAGGGGCGGGCCGGCTCGCTCGGCGCGGCTCTCGACGCACAGGTCCACACGAGGGCCGGCCAGTCCGCCGACCTGAGTCCGCAGGCCGTGTGGCGGGCGGCCGAGTACGGCGGCGGCCCCGGCCGCGCCTCATTCCTGCACTGCCACGGACAGCTCGTCCCGCGCTGGGAGGACCACCGCACCCGGCTGGCAGAGGAGACCGCCCGCTGGCGCGACGCCGACGAGCGTCTGCGGGACGCGGTGGCCCTGGTGCATGACCAGAGCCAGGACATCGGCCGGCTGCCGAACCCGAACCCGAGGAGGAACATCCATGCCGAGCACTGACCACGACGCGTTCGCGCCGCCCGTCGTCGAACTTCGCAGCGACACCTTCACCCTGCCGACGGCCCGGATGCTGGAGGAGATGACGAAGGCGCCGCTCGGCGACGACGTCTACGGCGAGGACCCTACCGCCCGTGAGCTGGAGGAACTGGCTGCCGAGCTGCTGGGTATGGAGGACGCCTGCTTCATGCCGAGCGGCACCATGGGCAACCTGGCGGCCCTCCTCGCCCACTGCCCACGCGGCACCAAGGCCCTCGCGGGCGCCGAGTCCGACATCTACGTCTACGAGGCCGGCGGGGCCTCCTACTGCGGCGGCGTGATCGTAGAACCGGTGGTCAACCGGGCCGACGGCACCATGACGCTCGCCGACATCGAAGCCGCCTTCCCGGAGGACCCCGAGGACCCGCAGTTCGCGCTGCCCGCCCTGCTGTGTGTGGAGAACCCGCAGAACCGCTGCGGCGGGCGAGTGCTGTCGCTGGAGTACCTGGCCGAGGTTCGGGCGCTGGCTCAGGCCCGCGGGGTGGCTGTCCATCTGGACGGCGCCCGCCTCTTCAACGCGGCGCTCGTCCTCGGCGTCCCCGTGCACGTCATCGCCGGATACGCGGACTCGGTGCAGTTCTGTCTGTCGAAGGGGCTGTCCGCGCCGGTCGGCTCGATGGTCGCCGGCAGCTCCGAGTTCGTCCGGTCCGTGCGCCGTATCCGCAAGATGCTGGGCGGCGGCATGCGGCAGGCCGGGGTGCTGGCCGCGGCCGGGCTGGTCGCGCTGCGGGAGATGACACTGCGGCTCGGCGACGACCACGCCACGGCGCGCCGGCTGGCCGAGGGGCTGGCCGCGCTGCCGGGAGTCGTGGTGGAGCCGGTCGAGACCAACATGGTGTTCTTCCGGGTCGACGCCCCCGGCCTGACGCAGGCCCGGTTCATCGAACAGGCCTGGGAGCAGGGCGTGCGCCTCGCCGAACTGGGCCGCGGCCGGATCCGGGCGGTCACCCACGCCGGGGTGGACGACGCCGACGCCGACCACGCCCTGGCCGTCTTCCGGAACATCCTGCTGCCGCAGACCGCCGCCGCCTGAGCTGTCCCCGGCCGGCCGATTCCCCTGCCTACGAACCCTTTCCACGTCCCGTCCGCACCACTCGCTCCACACCCATCCCTGAAACAGCTCCACCACACGATCGGAGAATCGTCATGCAGCACACCTCCCAGCAGTGGCTCGTGGTCGTCAACGACGAGGAGCAGTACTCCATCTGGGCTGCCGACCGCGACATCCCGCAGGGCTGGCGCACGGTCGGCGTCAGCGGTCCTAAGGAGCACTGCCTCGACCACATCGAGCGCACCTGGACCGACATGCGCCCGCTGAGCCTGCGCTCCGCCACCGCCGCGTAGGCCTCCGGCGGATCGAGTCACACGCCGATGGGCGCCCCGCCGGGGGGGCCGGGGGTAGGGGGGGGGGGGGGGGGCACGCGGGGTGGGGGGGGGACGGGTCGGCGCCGCCGTTGTGCTTCGCGCAGTTATTCAGCGGATTGGTGGCGCCGTCGGCGAAGTCCTCGCT
>NZ_JBHYWD010000020.1:128884-164589 GCF_042751305.1 Streptomyces hokutonensis | reverse complement strand
GCGCTCGCCCCCCCCCCCCCCCCCCCGGCGCGCCCCCCCCCCCCCCCCCCCCCCACCCCCCCCCCCCGCGCCCCCGCGCGCCCGCGCCCCCCGGGCGTGTGGTGGGTGCACAGCGTGCCGGGCGTCGCGGAGCTGGGGGCACCCCCTCCGGGGGAGGGAATTTGCGGACACGGCCCAGGACCGGATCGTCGGGACGGGGACGGACACTCACCTGCTCGACGCCGGACGACACGTCGTCGAGGTCGAACCGCCCGGCCCGGACTACAACGTCGTCCGCGCGCCGGGCTCGCCGACCGTCACCTTCCGGGCGCGGTCCTCGGGGCCGACCCGGTGCATCACCGTCGCACGCCAGCGCCGGGGTTCACGGCGCGTCTCGGCGTACAGGTGGCGGACGTGGTTGAGGACCGAGAACCGGGGTTCGTCACCGCCGGGGCTCTCCGGCCGCACCAGACCGTATGTCAGCAGAGTGAAGACGATGACGGCGGCGTCGGCCCCGGACGTCCCGACGATCGTCGCCGCTTCGGCGACCGACCAACTGAGATGGTCGCGGGCAACGGCGGCGAGGAAGGACACGCCGGCCGGGCTGAGCTGGCCCAGGGTACGGCGCAGCCGGACCATCAGATCGCGTGAGGTGTCCGCGGTCATCGGCGGCGCGGTCAGGCCGAACGGGCTTCGCTCCACCTCGGCCAGCAGCTCCGGCAGGGAGCGCACGAGGGCCCAACTTCCGGCGAACTCCAGGGTTCTCGGCAGTCCGTCGAGGCGCCGGCACAGTTCGGCGACGACCCCGGCGTCGCAGGCGTCCAGCCGAAACAAGGGGTTGCCGGCACGGATGCGGCTGCACAGCAGTTGTACGGACGGCACCTCGGCCAGCAGCGCCAGGTCCGTCTCGGCGCCGGAGGCGGGCACCGGCAGCGGGGCGAGGCGCAGGATCTGCTCGCCGGGAACGCCGCACGGCCCGCTCGCGGTGAGCAGGATCCGCAGCTGGGGGTGGGCGTGCATCAGCGCGACCAACTGGGCCGCGCCGGCCGCGAGTTCGGCGTCGTCCAGCACGAGCACGGTCCGCTCCTCGGGGGCGCGGTCGGCGAGTTCACCGGCGGGGATCTCCTCGCCGCGTGCCTGCCACAGGATCCGGGTGCCGTCGGCAGCGGCCCGACGCACGCCCTCGGCGGCCAGGCGCGACTTACCGACCCCTCCTATGCCGACGATGGACACCAGCCGTCCGCCCGGCTGTCCCAGCAGGTCGGTGAGAGCGGCCACTTCGGTGTCCCGGCCGATCAGCGGGCCCCGGACGAGCCAGGGCGTGAGGCCGCCGCCCTCGTTCTCGGGATGGCTTCCGGTGCCCGGGCGACGCCGGGCCGCGTCCAGCAGCGTCTCGCGCTGGGTGTGGCCTAACCGCAGTCCGTCCGCCAGCAGCCGGATCGTGTCCAGCCTCGGGGAGCGGACCTTGCCCTGCTCCAGGTTGCCTATGGCGCGCACGCTCACTGTGGTGAGGTCCGCGAGATGCCGCTGGGTGAGTCCGGCGCGCCTGCGGTGGCCTCTCAACAGGGCGCCGAGGTCCGGCTGGGTTCGGATGTCGTTCATGACTCGCTCCGGTGGGCCGTTCCGAGGTGCTGGTGGAACCGGTGGGCGGGACGCCGTCCGAGTGGGTCTCCCGGTGCCGTTCCCCGGTGTCGTTGCCGGGCATCTCCGGTGGATGCCGCGTGTCTGCCGAACGCCGGCCCGGCCGGCGCGCCGTCAGCTCCAGGGGTTCGTGTCGTCCGTGGAGTTGCCGTCGGCCTGCACGGTGACCGTCCGCTGCGGGTGCACCGCGGCCTCGGCCGCCACCGAGCCCAGGAGGGCGGCCAGCGCCGCGACGACGACGAGGGCCTTCACGTGCTTCACGACCGGTGCGAAGGTGCTGTTCATGGTGGTTTCCCGTCTCTCCCCCGGCCCGCTGCCGGACTTCTGGAAGGAAAGTTAGGAGCGGCTGTAATCACGTCACTTTGACGCCGCTATCCCTCCCGGATAGCCTCCCTGAGCTGGGGATTCAACGTGTCGCGATCACCAGGCGGCCGCCCCGGGACGGCCCCGAAGGACGGTACGGCCATCTGCGCCGCGTACGTCACCTCCTGTTCCCACAGATGCCAGCACACCCGCTCCAGACCGCGCTTCAGATAGCGGCGGTAGGTGCTGAAGGACAGCGCGAGTTCCCGGGCCACCGCCTGCTGGGTGCTGCCACCCTTGACGTACGTCGCCCAGACCGCCGCCCGCTGGCCCTTCGCCTTGGGGTCCTGATCGATGGCCTCGATCGCCCGTACCACGAGCCGACGCAGGTTCTCCTCCGGGTCACCGGAGCGCCGGACGACGAACGCCGCGTGCAGCAGCGGGTTGGCGGCCAGCCGCTCGCGCTGATGCCAGACGCGCAGCACTTCGTGGACGGCCTGGTCGAAGGCCGCCCGGGACAGAACGGTCGTGCGGAGCGGTCTGGTGATGCCGGGGGTACCCAGTCCGAAGAACATCCGGTCGTCGAGCAGGTCGCACCATTCACTCATTCCCGTGGTCCCCCAGTCATGTCCGAAGAGCGTGACTCTCTGTGCGGCGAGTTGCGGCCCACTGGGCAGGCGGCGGAAGTCCGCGTACTCCGGCAGGCAGTCGGATCCGTCGCCGCCCCGTACATGGAAAGTCCAGGCGAGCCGGTCCTGGACGTGCAACTCGCGGGTGACGCGGGCCAGCATGGCGGTGGTGGTGGACAGGAGACCGTGCGGGCGACGACGCAGCAGAGCGAACCGCACCAGGTTCACCCGCTGTCCCGGCCGCAGTTCCCGGTGCGACTCGACGTGCTCACGCACCACGGCGACCACCGGGTCGATCGCGGTCTCCACGGCATCCCACCGGTCGACGGTCAACAGGCCCAGCACGCCGACGACTTCGCCGGTGCGTGCGCTGCGGTAGAGGCGGAAGCCGCGGGGCTGGCGATGCAGCCAGAAGTCGACGGCCTCGACGCCCTCCGCGCCGAGTTGTTCGTGCGCGAGGTCCCGCACGGCGGGCAGGGCCTCGGCGTCGCAGGTGGTCTCGTACACAGCCTCGCACCCCGGATCGGCATGCTCGTCCAGGCCGCGGCCCGAGAAGCCCCGGCCCCGGGTCTGGATGTGGTTGAAGGCCCTGGCGGCGCGAAGAGAGACAGGCTCGGGACGGGTACGGATCAGGGTCTGGAGGTGCGCGCGCAGGGCCTTGTGCAGAGACAGGTAGGCGTCGGGCGCGCGCCAGCGGAGGTCGCGGTCGAGAGCTTCGGCTATCACGGGCAGCAGCCTCAGTCCGGCGCTGCCGCTGGTGGTGTAGGAGCTGCGGCGCAACCAGTCGAAGACCTCGTGAACCTGTTCCGGCAGGAAGGCCCGCAGCAGTTCCTCGGTCGTCTCGGGGACGTGCGCGCAGATCTCCAGCGCCTGCCGGTGCAGGGGCGAGGGGACCGGGCCCACCACGTGGTCCAGGAGTTCCGCGACGACCTCGGGCGTGGGCTGCCAGTCGTCCCCGGGCCGTGCGCCCCGGTCCCCTGCGGCGAGCCGCAGGGCGAGCGGGTGACCGGCGGCGAAGGCGAGCCGTGCGCTTCGGGAGGTGATCCGGCCGGGGGCGGCGTCCCGCAGGAGCCGCCCCGACTCGGCGCGGGACAGGCGGTCCAGGCACGCGACGCGCAGGGTGTCCGACCAGGCCGGGTCGGTGCGCCAGCGCAGGGCGGGCGGTTCACGGCCGGCGAGCACGACCAGGGAGCCCGGTGGCAGGCCCGTGAGAAAGCGGTCCCTGAACCAGTCCTCCAGCGGGCCGAGTCGGTCGGAGCCGTCCACGAGGAGCACCGGCCGCCCGGCGCGGGGGACGTCCGCGGCAAGGGCGAAGGCGTCCTCGGTGAGTTCAGTGCGTGCCGCGTCCACCTCGACGACGTCGCGTCCGCGCCGCCGGGCCTCAATGGCGAACCGGCGCAGTAGTTGGGTCTTGCCGATACCGCTCGGCCCGTGCAGCGCAAATACCGGGACTGTCTCCGGCGGTCGGTCCAACTCCGCGCGGAACAGGGCCAGTTCGTTCTCCCGGCCGATGAAGCCGCGCAGGAACGTCGCTTCCCGGTCCCGGACGGGGGCGTCGGTGGCAGGCCGCCGTGGCGCCGGAGCGCTGTGCGGGTTCATGTGGGGACAGGCACCTCTGCTCGACGCGTGCACGACTGCGGTGACGGCGTCACCGGTCCTCGGCGGTGCCGTTACCGGTCACCCGGGCGAGCAGTCCGGCGGCACGTTCCTCCTCTTCGGCCATGCCGAGCCGGCCGAACACCTCCAGGGCGTCGGTGAGCAGTCCGCCGACCTTCTCGGTGTCGTCACCGCGCAGGGACAGGTCCGCGAGGTCGACGCGGACGGAGGCGGCACCGGCCTGGTCGAGGATGCCCTCGCGCACGGACAGGGCGCGGGCGAAGTAGGAGCCCGCCTCGGTGAGTTCGTCCAGGCGGGCGTGGACCCGGCCGAGGTCGTGGAGGAGGTATCCCTCGCCGATCACGTCGCCGTCGTCCCGGACCATGCCGAGAGCCTCGGCCAGTACCTTGCGGGCGTCGTCGAGCTGCCCGCGGTACAGATGCACCTGACCCGCGCGCTGGAGCACGCGGGCCTGCCCGCCGAGATAGCCGAGACCGCGCCAGATCTCCAGCGCCTCGTCGAGCTCGGCCTCCACCCGGCGGACGTCGCCGCGCCGCAGCAGGATGACCGCGCGCTGGACGAGGACGGAGGCGCGCGCCCAGGGGTCGCCGGCGCCGAAGTCCCGTTCGGCCTCCTCGAACAGCTCCATCGCGGCGGTCTCGTGACCCGCGAGCCGTTCCAGGAGTCCGAGGTCGCGGTGGCACAGCCCGAGCCCCTTGCTGTGGCCGAGGTCCTCGAAGAGGTCGACGGCGTTGGTCAGGGCCCGGCGGGCCTCGGGCAGGTTGCGGCGGTTGAGGTGGAGCGATCCCAGTGAGGCGAGCAGCGCGGCCTGGCCGAGCAGGTTGCCGCTGCGGCGCGCCGCGGTCAGTGCCTTGCGATGGGTGCGGGCCCAGTGATCGAGATAGCCGCGGGCCTCGTAGAACGGGGCGAGGTTGACGGCGAGTTCCCAGGCGTAACCGTCCTCGCCCTCCTGGGCGAGGCTCTCCACGGTCAGGCTGAGGTTCTCGAGTTCGGTGTCGAGCCATTCCAGGGGGCGGCCGAGGATGGCCCTGACGTGGTCGGCCGGCGGGTTCCAGCGGTCGGCCGGTCCGCTCATGTACTCGGTGCCGAGGACACGCCGCTGAGCCTCGGCGACCAGGGCGAGCCAGGCGCCGCCGACCCGGCGGATCGCGGCCCGACGTTCAGTCTCGTCCGACTCGGCGGCGAGCCGGTCCCGGGCGAACAGCCGGATGATGTCGTGGAATCCGTAGCGCAGCTCCCCGGTGACGTCGACCCCGGTGACGTCGAGCATCTGCACGTCGACCAGCGGTTCCATGAGGTCGGACGGGTACGGGTAGGCGCCCGGGGTGTCGAGCAGGGCACCGCCGATCCAGCTGGGGAACGTGGACCCCCGGGTGAGACTGAGCAGACGCAGCAGGGTTCGGTCGTTGCCGGCCAGTCCGTCATAGGTGAGGGACAGACTGGCCCGTACGGTCATCTCACCGTGCGTCAGTTCGTCGAGCCGGCGGCGTTCGTCGGCGAGGCGCTGCACCATCGAGGCGAGCGGCCAGTGTGGTCGGGCGGCCAGCCGGGCGGCGACGATGCGCAGCGCGAGCGGCAGCCCTCCTACGGTGGCGGCCAGCGCCTTGGCGGCCTCCAGTTCGCCGTTGACACGCTCGGCGCCGACAACGTTGCCTATGAGTTCCAGTGACGTCTGCTCGTCGAGAATACCCAGAGTGATCTGCCGAGCCCCGGGGAGGGCGGTCAGCCGTGTCCGGCTGGTGACGAGCACCCCGCAGGAGCGACCGCCGGGCAGCAGCGGGAAGATCTGCTCCTCGCCGACGGCGTCGTCGAGGACGACCAGGATGCGCCGGGCGGCGAGCATACTGCGGTAGACCTCTCCCCGCTCCTCCAGGGAGTCCGGGATGGCGGGCCCCGGCAGGCCCAGCGCACGCAGGAACCGGCCGAGGACCTCACGGGGGTCGACCGGATCCGCCCGGCCGCCGCGTAACTGGCAGTAGAGCTGGCCATCGGGGAAATGGGACTCGGCGAGGCGGTGGGCGACCCGGGCGGCGAAGGTGCTCTTGCCGATGCCGGAGAAACCGGTGACCACGACAATGCCCGTGGCCCGGTCCGGCGAGGTGCTCGTGAGGACAGCCTCCGCCTGGGCAACGAGATTCCGGTGACCCACGAAGTCAGCGGTGTCGACCGGGAGTTGGCGGGGGACGGCGGCGCGGTCGTCCTCGGCGGAGGCCTGGTCCGGGCCGGCGGCGGGCGCACCCGGCGCCGGCCCGGCGGCGCGCAGTTCGGTGCCGGACAGGTGCTCCAGCCGCAGGGACGCATCCTCGGTCAGGATGGCCCGCTCCAGCCGGCGCAGCTCCTCGCCCGGCTCGAGGCCCAGTTCGTCCATGAGCAGGGTGCGGCCCTGCCGGTAGATCTCCAGGGCCTCGGCCTGCCGGCCCGAGCGGTACAGGGCGAGCATCAACTGCCCGCGAAAACGCTCCCGCAAGGGGTTCTCGCCCACCAACCGGGCTGTTTCGGCGGTCAGTTGGTGATGGCGACCGAGCGCGAGCTCCAACTCGATGAACGACTCCGTGGCCGCAAGGCGTTCCTCGTCGATGTGCTCGGCGACCCGCGCGAGCTCGTCGCTGGGGATGCCGTTCAAACAGGGGCCGCGCCACAGGCCGACCGCTACGCGCAACAGGGCGGCGGCCTCGGCGGTCCGCCCCTCGCCGCCGAGCGCGGCGGCCTCGGCGACCGTGCGCCGGAAGACGTTCAGGTCCAGTGCCCCGTCGTCGATCTGGAGCACATAGCCGGGGGGACGAGTCTCGATGGCGGCCTCACCGGCGGCGGCCGCAAGAGTCCTGCGTATTCGCGACACACAGATCTGCACCTGGGTGCGGGCGGTCTCCGGCGGGTCCTCGGCCCACAACAGCCGAATGAGATGGTCGCGGTTCTGAAGTCTTCCGCTCTCCAGGAGCAGGGCCGCCAGGACAACCTGCTGCCTGCCCGCGGTGACCGACACGACGCCCTGGCCGCTGAACACCTTCAGCTCGCCCAGCACTTGAAAGGTGAACCCCACTGCCTGGTTGCGCGATTCAAGGTGCACTCCCGCCACGAATCCTCCCGTCACACAGCAGGCCACAGCGCCTGACCGCCAAGTCTAGGGCCCAAACACGGCTGCCTACCGCCCTGAGCACTAGCTGAACAGCGCTGACCAGACGGTGGACCGGGCTCCAGTTACGACCGGGACATGACATGCCCACCGCCGTCCGGGAGCACTCGCACCTTCCGCATGGCCAGCGGTGAACAGGATCCGAGCAACGGGTGACCAAGTCACGGGGGCGCGCTGCGCGATACCGCGGTGATAGCGGCGAGTTAACGGACCGTCGGACGATCGCCCCGTGGGAGCCGCCGGCGCCACCGCGCCCGTCCACCGAGAGCGAGAGGTCGGTCATCCATTCATGAACAGCGACAAGCCCCTTATGCCCCCAGCCGGTTCGAAAGTGACGGCAGCCTGCGTTAGGCACGCGCTGCTCACCTACCACTACTTGGACATCGGGGACATCGACGGATACGCCTCCCTGACGGAGCAGGATGTGACGCTGGACCACCCCGGAGCCTCGCCGCACCGGGGCCGCGACGCGGTGCTCAGCGCCCACGCGGCGCAGGCGACGCTGCTCAGGCGGCACGAGCTGGACAGCGTCATCGCCGACGAGGGGCGGGTGGTGGTGCTCGGCCGGGTAGTGCACCAGGTACCAGAGGCGGGCGGGCAGGCATCGTACGGCGTGGACTTCGCGGACGTGTTCACCCTGTCCGGCCAGACCCTGGTCCGGGAGTGCCGCCGCTACTACTACACCGCGCCGCCCGGCGGACTGCCGTCTCATCCGGAGACGTCCGCCGCGAAGTGAGTCGCCGCCGCGGAGCGCCGGGGGCCGGTTCGCCGCTGTCGTCATGACCGGTGTTCCGCCGGCCTTGTCCCCGGAATTCCCGGAACCCGAAGTCGAATTCTCACCCGGGTACTCAATTCGGCATCTTTTCCGGAGAATTCACCACTGTTTCCCGGGAACCAACGCCGGGCGCCGGCGTGCGGTTCGGAGTCCCGGATCGGCTGTCACGTGATCCCGGGACCGATTCCTCGGAACCTGAATGCAGGGACCCGAAATCGGGGGCCAGGATCACGTGACCGGGCAACCGTGACCGCATACATGTGACTTGGGAGCCACCCCCGAAGAGCGCAGAATTCCTTCCAGCGTCCGGCTTAACCGAGCAAGGGATTCTCTTCGTGATAGCTCACACATCGAAATTGTGGATTTCCTGATGCATGCCACGGAAACCGCTCCGGCGGCTTTTTCACCGATCTGGGCACCGTCGACGGTCGATGTTCTCGAAACACTGGACACGTGGGCCGCCGCCGGAAATCCGGGCCCGTTTCCTTACACCGAGCTGCTCCAGCACCTGCGATCGGTGGGCAAGCACTTCCTGGCGGACGTACTGCTCAACCGGCTCGCCGCGATCCGCGACGGTCTGCCCGGAACGCCCGCCACCGGGTCCACGGCCCCACAGCCCGCCGTTCCCGCCTCCCGTACGGATGACGTGCTCTTCCTGCACGCGTTCCTCGACGTCGTCCTCGACAAACACGACAACCGCTACGACTACCCGAGTTACACCGCGCTGCGCCTGCTGACCCACCCGGTGCCGGACGACTGGCGGGCGTCGCTGCGCTCGCGCGACGAGCTGCTGCTGCTCCTGCTCGCCGACCTGGTCCGCTTCGAGCAGGGGGCACTGACCGGCACTCCGGTCGACCCGCACGACATGCCGCCCTCACCCGAACTGGCCGGCAAGCGCGCCCGGTTGGCCGTACGGGTGATGGAGGCCGCCGCTCTGCGGGTGCTGCCCGCCGGGACAGTGGACCCCGCGGCGGTCGTCGCGGTTCCGGGGCGCACTCCAGCCGGCCTCCTCACCGCGGAGATCCTGCGTGCGGCCACCACGGAGCAGGAACTGATGCTGTCGGCGAGCATGCAACCCGTGTACGTGCTGCACGACGAGTACCTGTTTCTGCGCACCCTGCAGTCCTTCGAGACGACGTTCGGTTTCATGTCCGCCGCGCTGGCCACGGCCGTACGACAGTTGGACGCGGATCGGGCGCAGGAGGCGGCGGACCTCGTCGGCACGGTGGCGGACGTACTGAGGGAGTCCCTGCCTCTGTTCTCCCTGCTGGCGACCATGCGGCCCGAAGCCTTCCAGACCTTCCGGGAGTTCACCGAAGGGGCCAGCGCCATCCAGTCCGCCGGGTACAAGACCTTCGAGTCCCTGTGTTCCACGCCCGCTCTCGCGCGGCTCGACTCGTCCGCCTACACCTCCGTACCCGGTGTACGCGCCCGGGTACTGGACGGCCAGTCCACGGTCCAGGGCACCTGGCACGACCTGATCGCCGACCAGCGGCTGGACCCCGCGGACGACGACGCCCTCCGGGCGGCCGCCGACCGGCTGGAATCGGTCCACCAGCGCTGGAAGCAGACCCACTACCGGCTGGCGGTCCGCATGATCGGCGAACGCTCCGGAACCGGCTACACCCAGGGCGTCCCCTACCTCGCGGCTGTCCTGGACAACCGGCTCTTCCCGGCCCCGCACCGGCAGAGCACCCTCGTCGGCTGACCGGTCGGCTCCCGTACCCCGCGCCTGGAGGCGTCCACCACGATGAGCAAGCGCACACAGACCGGCAGGCCGGGCACCGCCCACCGGGTGATGAACCCGGACGAGAGCAACCGTCTGTTCCTGTACGAGTACGACCGGGGCAGCAACTACGAGGAGGACACCCGGCTCACCGTCGCGCTGTCCGCGCTGCTCCCGGAGGACAGCCTGGCCCATCCGGACCAGCGGCTGTTCCAGACCGTGCACCTGATCACCGAGTACGCGTGGTGCGAGATGCATTTCGAGATGCGCCGCGCGGCCGCGAAACTGCGCGAGCGTGACTACCTCCTCGCGGCCCAACTGCTTCAGCGGGCCGCGGCGATGGGCGAACTGCCCGTCCGGGCGGTGCAGTTGCTCATGGACTTCCTGCCGCAGGAGAGCCTGCTGCGGCTGCGCGAGACGTTCCCGGAGAACACCACCGGCCTCGACTCGCCGGGCGCCCGCAACCTGCGCCGCGCCGCCCTCGCGTTGTGGCAGGAGATGGAGGACGCCCTCACCCGCGAAGGGCTCACCGCCCGCGGGCTCGTCCGGGCCCAGGGCCGCGATGTCCCGCCCGGCCGGGAGGACCGGGCCCCTGACCTCGCGCTCGTACGCCAGGCGCTGTTCCAGCTGGAGGCGGCGGTCGGCACCTGGAAGCACGTTCATCTGCGGATGGTCTGGTCCCAGCTCGGCGGCCACCCCGAGACCGCCTCGCAGGCCGGCCCCGACACCCGCGACGGCCTGCCCAAGAGCCTGCGCGGCCAGTCCACTTCGGGCGTGCGCGCCATGGCGGACCGCAGCCTCTTCCCCCGGCTGTGGGACTCCGTCGACGAGACGTACCGGGCCTTCGTGCCCGACGAGCAGACACCCGCCTGAGCGCGTGAGCACCCCTGCCCGCGTGACCCACGACCCGGCGAAGAACGAAAGGACACGACTGCTGTGACGGCGACCGAATCCGCGACACACGACACCAGCGAACTCACCGCACTGGTGCACCGGGCCTGGGCCGAAGCACTTGGCCACGAAGAGTTCACCGACGAGGACAACTTCTTCCGGCTCGGCGGCCACTCCCTGGGTGCCCTCCAGGTGGTCAGGGACCTCAGCACGGCGCTGGACCGGCGGATCCCGGTGCGGGTGCTCTTCCGCAGCCCCACCGTGCGCGCACTCGCCGACGTGCTCGCGGCCGACACTCCGAAGGACCCGGCATGAACGGCGCCCTCAGCGGGATTCCGCTCTCGGCCGCGCAGACGGAGATCTGGCTCGCGGACCGCTGCGAACCGGAGTCGGGCCGCTACAACGTGCCGGTGGCACTGGAGTTCCTCGGCGACGTCGACCAGGCCGCCCTGCGATCGGCTCTGGACAGCCTCCTGGGCCGGCACCCCGTACTGGCCGGCTGCGTCGACTCCGAGGACGGGGACCTGCGGTTCCATCCCGAACCGTCCGCGCCGATCCCACTCGGCGTCATGAAGCTGCCCGGTTCCTGCCGTTCAGCGGCTGCTCGCGCTGAGGCCCTCCGGGCCGCGCAACGCCCGCTCGACCCGGGCAGCGCGCCCCTGATCCGAGCCGACCTGCTGCGCCACGACGACGGCGCGCTCCTCGTACTGACGGTGCATCACATGGTCGCCGACGGACGCACCATGGACATTCTGGGGGCCGGTCTCGTCGACGCGTATCGAGCCCACGCCGACGGGACCGCTCCGGCCGGAGCGCCCCTGGCCGACGGTCCGTCACCGACGGCCGGCGATCCCGGTGCCGAGGTTCTCGACGACCGGGACCCCTACTGGCGGGAGCTGCTCGCCGGCGAACCGGTCGCGCTCGGTCCGCTGCCCGATCTCGTACGCCCCGAAGACCGGCTGCGGGGAGCGGCCGCCTGGGCCGAGCGAACACTGCCCGCCGAAAGGCTCGCCGCCGTACGGGAGATCGCCGTCCGCGCATCGGTCTCACCGGCCACCGTGCTGCTCTCCGCATGGAGCCTGCTGCTGCACGCCTGGTCCGCGGAGGACGACGGCGTGCTCGGGATGCCGTTCGCCGGACGCCACGTACCGGGCACCGAGGACGCGGTCGGCCTGTTCACCAGGGTCCTGCCGGTCCGCACGAGGCTGCTGCCCGACGACGAGTTCGGTCTGCACGCACAGAGGTTGGGTGAGCAGGTACTCGACTCCATGGAGGCACTCGCGGTGAGCGGCCCGCCGGCTCCGGCTCAGGCGCCCGCCTACCGGACGGTGTTCCTGCACCAGCCGCGCTCGGACGCGGCACAGGAAGTGCCGGGCGCGAGCGTGCGGGTGCTGCCCCTGGACACGGCGTCCGCCAAGTACGACCTCGCCCTCGCCGTCCAGGAGTACCCCGACCGGCTCGTGCTGCGGATCGACTACGACGCCGGTCTGTACACCGCGGTCACAGCGGATCTGCTGGTCCGTCAGCTGGACGCCCTGCTCGCCGGCGCCGTCCGGCCCGGCGCCCGGTGCGGTGAGCTGCTTGCCGCACTGGCGTCGGCGCCCGCCGGCAACGGGGCAGCCGAGGAGGAGAGTGCGGGCCTCGCCTTCGCGAGCGTCCCGGAGCTGGTGCTGCGCGAAGCCCGCCGCGCCCCCGACTCCGTCGCCGTCGTGCACGGCGAGCGCACCCTCACCTACCGCGAGCTGGTCGAGGACGCGGCCCGCGCCGCCCACTGGCTTCGCGACGAAGCCGGTGTGGAGGACGGGGACCTGGTCGCGCTGCTGCTGCGTCCCGGCGCGCACACCGTGACGGCGATGCTGGCCGTCGCCATGGCGGGAGCCGCCTATCTGCCTCTCGACCCCGAACAGCCCCGGGCCCGGCTGGAGTTGGTCCTGGGGGACGCCCGCCCGCGCCTCGTCATCGCCGAGTCCGTCACGGCCGGTGCGACGCCGGACGGCCCGGCGGCACACACCATGCGGGACATCTCCACGGCCGCCGCGGAGCTGCCCGTCGATCCGCCCGCCGTGGCCTTCACCGCGGACAGTGTGCTCAACGTCCTGTACACCTCGGGCTCCACCGGCCGCCCCAAGGGAGTCCTGCTGCACCACGGCGGCGTGACCCGCCTGATGCACCGGCCGGACTTCCTGCCGCTCGGCCCCGACGACACCGTCTCCCACCTCTCGCCGCTGAACTTCGACGGCGCCACGTACGAGATCTGGGGCGCCCTCACCCATGGCGCCCGGCTCGCCGTCCTGGACAAGGAACTCGTCCTCGACCCGCCGGCCCTGCGCACCGCCGTCCGTGAACTGGGCGTGACCACACTGCTGGTGACCACCCCGCTCCTCAACCGCATCATCGAGGACGCCCCCGACCTGCTGCAGACCCTGCGGCGGGTGTACTTCGGCGGCGAGCTCGTGTCGGTGCCCCATCTGCGCAAGGCGCTGCGCTGGGCCCGCCCCGGCACCCTGCTGCACAGCTACGGCCCCACGGAGAACTCGTTCACCTCCACCTGGTGCGCCATCGAGGAGGTGCCGGAGGGTGCCCGTACCCTCCCGATCGGTGATGCCGTCCCCGGCACCGACGTCCACATCGTCTTCGAGGGCACTCTGGTGCCCGCCCCGCCGTACATGCCGGGCGAGTTGGTCCTGGGCGGATCCGGTGTCGCACTCGGCTACCTCGGGGATCCGGCGCTCACCGACGAGCGGTTCTGCGCCGACCCCTTCGGCCCCGGGACCGGCGGCAGGCTCTACCGCACCGGCGACCGGGTGCGGCGCACCGCCGACGGTCAGCTGGAGTTCATCGGGCGGCAGGACAACCAGATCAAGATCAGGAGCCAGCGGGTCGAGCTGGGCGAGGTCGAATCGGTGCTGCGCGCGCACCCCGACGTCACAGCCGCTTTCGTCACCAGCCGCCGCAACGACCGCGACGAGAAGGAGATCGTCGGCTACGCCGTGCTCGCAAGGCCCGGCAGCCACCCGAAGGTGATGCGCCACCTCAGGGCGAGCCTGCCCGCCTTCGCCGTCCCGACCCACGTCCTGGCCCTGGACGAACTGCCGCTCACCCCCAACGGGAAGATCGACCGGGCCCGGCTACCGCAGCCCGAGACCACCTCCGCACCGGCCCCGGCGGAACCCCGGCCCGCCGCACCCGTGTCCGCAGCTCCCGCGGCCAGCCTGCACACCCTGGTGCACGACGTGTGGGGCGAGATCCTCGGCGGGCGGGCCTTCGGCCCCGACGACAACTTCTTCGACGTGGGCGGACATTCACTACTGCTGGTCCGGCTCCAGGCCGCGCTGCGCCGCGCCACAGGTATCCGCCCCTCCATCGGCGACCTGCTGCGACACACCACGGTCCGCGCCCAGACCCGGCTCCTCGGCGGCGACGAGGCCGGCGGCCGGCCCGGTACCGTCGGCCGGTCCGCCGCGATCCGCGTGGCCCGCCCGACGGGTGGACGCGACGACGCGATCGCCGTCGTCGGCATGGCCGCCCGTTTCGCCGGCGCGTCCGACCTGACCGCCTTCTGGGACAACCTGCGTCAGGACCGCGACAACTTCGCCGAGGGCCCCGGCCCGGTCGTCACCGAACTGCCGGACGGGCAACGACGGGTGGCGCGGTGGGGCATGTGCGCCGAAGGCGCGCACTACGACGCCGACTTCCTCGGCTTCAGCCAGGACGACCTCAACCACGGCGACCCCCAGCAGGGTGTGCTCCACGAAGCGCTGTGGTCCGCCGTGGAGGACGCCTCCCTGCGGCTGTCCGAGATCGCTTCCCGCACCAGCCTCTACGCCGGCTGTGCCAAGGTCCTCGGCACCGACCCCGAGGCCCGGGTCGACGACGTCGTCAACGCGGACCCCACGTTCGTAGCCTCCCGCTTCGCGTACCTGCACGACCTGTGGGGCGAAGCCCTCCTGCTCGACACCGCCTGCTCCACCGGCCTGTACGCCGTCCACCTGGCCTGCCGCAGCCTGCTCACCCACAGCAGCGACTACGCCCTCGCCGGCGCGGTATCCCTCGACCCGGCCTTCGACGGCAGCTACCGCTACCGACCCGGCTTCCTCTACGCGAACGACGGCGTGTGCCGCCCCTTCGACCGGAAGGCGTCCGGCACGGTCGGCGGCTTCGGCGCCGGAGCGGTCCTGCTGCGCCGCCTCGCCGACGCCGAGCGGGACGGCGACGCCATATACGCCGTCATCCGCGGCGGCGCCGTCAACAACGACGGCAAGGCCCGCATCGGCTACTCGGCACCCGGCGTCGAGGGCCAGGCGCGCGTCATCCGCGACGCGCTCGCCGCCGCCGGTGTCAGCGGCGCCGACATCGGCTTCGTGGAGGCCCACGGCACCGGCACCCGGCTCGGCGACGCCATCGAGGCGACCGCGCTGGCCGAGGCGCTCGGGCCGGACGGACCACCCGTCGCCGTCGGCTCCGTCAAAGCGTCGATCGGGCACTGCAACACCGCGGCGGGCATCGCCGGCTTCATCAAGGCCGTACTCGCCGTGCATCACGGCCGGCTGCCGGGCACGCCGAACGTGAGCGAACCCATCGACGAACTGAGCGGACCCGCCTCGCGACTGACCCTCCTGAGCGAGGGCCGTCCCTGGACCGAGGCGCCCGGCAGACCGCGCACGGCAGGGGTCAGCTCCTTCGGCGTGGGCGGCACCAACGCACACATCGTGGTGCAGCAGGCAGCCGTCCCGTCGCCCGCCCGCTTCCCCCGGCCGACAGGGATGTGACCCGCAGTGACCACACCGAAGGACCTTCCGCGCGTACTGGCACTGTCCGCCCGCACCCGCGAGGCACTGGCCGAACTGCGCGAGAACCTCGCCGCCTGGCTGGAGCACACGCCGGACGCCGACCTGGACGACGTCGCCCTGACCCTGGCGACCGGCCGGGAACGCTTCGCCTGCCGGGACGCCGTGGTCGGCACCTCGCCCGTCGAACTCGCGGTCCTGTTGCGGGAGAAGAAGGCGACCGAGCCCTCCCCCGCACGCGCTCCGGGCGACGGACCCCTGCTCCTGCTCGACGGAACACCCCTCAAGGGTGACCCCGTCGATCTCCCCGAGGTCGCCGAGGCCCTGCGCCTGGCGGCCGCGTACGGCGACACGGACACCGCACGGACCATCGCCGTGCACTATGGGCTGGCGCACTGGCTGCGCGCCCGCCTCGTCACCCCACGCGCCGTGCACGGCACCGGGGTCGGGGCCGTCGCCGCAGCAGCCGTCCGCGCCGAACACTCCCTCGCCGACGCCCTGCGCACGGCCGCCGTGATCGAGTCCGGCCCGTTCGCCGTCGATGCCGACCCATCGGCCGGTACGGACGCCCTACCCGATGTACCGGTGGTACGGATCGGAGCATCGGGTCCTCTCGGCCTCGACCCCGCCGACCCCGACTCGCCCGCGCACCTGCTCGCCCGGTTGTGGTGCCTGGGCTACAACGTCGACACCACGCTCGGACGGCCGGGCAGCCGCGTCCGCCTGCCAGGGCACCCCTTCCGCCGCCGCGGCCCCGGTGAGCCCTCGGCTGTCGGCGCCGCGCCGTACCGGCCGCTGACGCCGTACGAACAGCGCTGGTTGTTCTACGACTTGGTGCGGCACGGCTCTTCAGGGGACCACAACACGGCGGTGGCCCACGTGCGGGCGGGAGAGCCTCCGGCACCCGGGATACTGCGCGAGGCGTTCGCCGAACTCCAGCGTCGGCACCCGACCCTGCGCACCGTGTTCAGCGAACCCGGCGGCCGCTGGCAGGCCCACATCCTGCCCGACGCCACCGTCCGGCCCCTGCTCATCGCCGACGATCCGGAAGGCGGCCCCGAGGAGCTGCGCGAGGCGGTGCTCGACGCGGCCCGGCAGCCGATGCGGCTGCGCGACGAGCCCCTGGTGCGCTGCTGCCTGCGCGGCGGGCCCGCGCACTGGGCGCTGGCGCTGGCCGTCTACGAACCGCTCACCACCACGGCCGACCCGCAGTTGCTTCTCGACGAACTCACCGCTCTTCTCGGCGCCGTCACCCGGCCGCCGCAGGCCCAGCCCGCCTGAACGCGCCCCACAACCGCCCGCATCCACGGCAGATCGGATCACGATGACACTCCTGCACACCCCACCCAGCGCCCTGCCCGCCGACTGGTACGGCAGCGCCCCCGCTCCGATCGGAGTCGACCAGGCGTTCAACGGCTATGTCGCCGCCACCGTCGTCCACACCCTGGACCGGCTCGGCGTCCTGGACCGACTGGCCGAGCAACAGACCCTGGACGTACCGGAGTTCATCCGTTCGACCGGGCCCGCGGTGCGTGAGCGCGTCGTCCGCGAGGTGCTGCGGGCCGCCGCCGTGTGCGGCTGGCTGCGCCTGGAGGACGACGGCGACACCGCGGTCCTCACCGACGCGGGACGCGAGACCGTCCGGATGCGCGGCTACTTCACCTGGGCGGTCGGCGGATACAGCGGCCTCTTCTCCGGCGCGGCCCAACTGGCCTCCGGTGAGGCCACGTTCGGTGTCGACCTGCTGCGCGACGAGGCGATGGTCGCCCTCGGCTCGGGGCAGAACGACCGCTCCTTCATGGCCGGCACTCTTGACGAGGTCCTCCGAGGCGTCGACTTCCGCACCATCGCCGACCTCGGCAGCGGTATCTCGGCGCGGGTCAGCCGGGTCGTCGGCGGCCGCCCCGGCACCCGCGGCCTGGGCCTGGACATCAGCGGACCGGCCACCGAGCTGGGCCACCGCACCATCGCCGACGCGGGACTTGAGGACCGGGTCCGTGCGATCCAGGCCGATGTCCTCGACGTCTGCCACCGCGACGCCCATCGCGACGCCATCGCCGAGGTGGACACGGTGATGAGCTTCTTCCTGCTGCACGACCTGCTCGCCGACCCCGACACGCGGCCCGAGCTGTTCACCCGGCTGCGCGAGGCGTTCCCGGCCGCCCGCACCTTCGTGCTCGCCGACACCATGCTCCGGCCCGGCGCCGAGGACTCCGCCACCCTGCCGGTGTTCTCCCTCGGCTACGAACTCGCGCACGCGCTCATGGGCGTTCCGCTGCACACCAAGGAGACGTACGAGGAGCTGTTCGCGGCGGCCGGCCTGCACCCCGTGCGCACGGTCGCGTTCGGCACCCCGCACTCGTGGCTGTACGTGCTGGAGGCCCGATGAGCACCAACCCGTTCGCGGTGGTGCGGGAGTTCTCCCCCCGCACCCGGGCGGTGCTCGCCGTCAACGCGGTCAACTCCTTCGGCGGCGGCCTGGTCCTGCCGTTCCTGTGGATCTACCTGAGCCAGGTCCGCGGTCTCGCGTCCTGGGTCCCCGCCGCGACCCTCGCCGTGCAGGCGGCGACCGCGGTGGCCGGCGGCCTCGTCTGGGGAGCCGTGCTCGACCGTGTCGCCCCCCGGCCGGTCGTCACGCTCGTCATGGGCGTGGCCGGAGTGGGCACCGCGCTGTACGCGGTCGCCACGACGGCACCGCTGGCGCTCACCGCGGCGGTCGTCTACGGCCTCGGCATCAGCGGCGTGGGCACCGTCATGCGCTATCTGTACGCCGGTGCCGCCACGGCCCGCGAGCGCGGCCTCGCCTTCTCGGCCGACTACGCGGTGTTCAACGCGATGACGGGCCTGGGCGTTCTGGTCGGCGGTGTGGCCGCGGCCTCGGGGCCCGGTTCGCGGGCGGCCCGATTCGTGGCGCTGTACGTCGCCGACGGCGCGACCTTCCTGGTGGCGGGCGCCGCCTTCCTCCTGCTGCTGCCCCGCATCGAGCGCGCCGGCGGGGCCAAGAAGGCGGCGGAGGGTTCGGTGGGGTACCGGGAGGTGCTGGGCCGGCGCTCCCTCGCGGTACTGCTGGCCACCCTCACGCTGTGCTCGCTGGTGTCGTACGGGCAGCTCAGGAGTGGTCTGCCCGGCTATCTCACGGCCGGCGGGGCGGTCGGCGCCGAGGGGCTCTCGGGTACGTTCGCCGTCAACATCGTGGTCGCCGTTCTGACCCAGATCGTGCTCGGCGAGCGGGTGCAGCGGGTACGGCGCAGCACGGTGCTCGGCGTGACCGGCGTCCTCTGGGCGGCGGCCTGGTCCCTCGTGCTGGTAGCCGGACGCCAGCACGGAACCGCCGCGACCGTACTGGCCATGGCCGGTGTCCTGCTGCTGTCGGTGGGCGAGGCTCTGGTCTTCCCCGTCGTCACCGCGCTGCTGAACGACCTCGCCGACGAACGCGCCCGCGGCCGGGTCAACGCCATGCTGTCGGTCGCCGTCTCCACCGGCTCGGTGGCCGGCCCCCTGCTCGCCGGCTTCACTCTGCCCTTCGCCCACGGGCTGCCGCTGGTCGTCCTGCTGGTCGCCGCCAGTGCGGCCGTGGCCGTGGTGGGACCGGCCCTGCGCCGCGTCCTGCCGAAGGACGCGGACCTGCCGGACCCGGAACCAGAACCGGCGGAAAGCGGGGCCGGGACCGTGCTCGACTCCGCCGCCGTGGCCGCGACCCCATGACCACCGACCACCGGAACCAGGAGGTATCCGTCATGCGGCACTGGCCGTTGAGCGGCATCACCGTGCGCACTCCCCGTGTCGAACTGCGCTGGCCGACTCCGCAGGACCTCGACGCGCTCGCCGAGCTGGGTGCCACGGGCGTGCACGCGCCGGGCTTCATGCCCTTCTTCTCGCAGTGGACGGACGGCGATCCGGCCACCGTCGCCCGCCGGGTCCTGCAACGCCACTGGAACGCCATGGCCAACTGGAGCCCCGCGGACTGGACTCTGTACCTGGTCGTGGTGCACGACGGCGAGGTCGTCGGCTCCCAGTCGCTCGGCGCGCGGGACTTCGCGGCGACCCGCGAGGTGCTCCTCACCTCCTGGCTCGGCCTGGCTCACCAGGGACTCGGCCTCGGCGGCCACGCCCGCGCCGCGTCCCTGGAGCTCGCGTTCGCCGGGCTGGGCGCGCAGGACGCCTTCTCCGTCGTACGGCGTGGAAATGAGGGCTCACAGGCCGTGTGCCGCAAGTTCGGCTTCACCCAGGACGGTGTACAGGTCAACGCCGTACGCGGGGAGCGGGTCGTCAGCGACCGCTACCGGCTGCACCGGGACGTCTGGCAGGCGAACCGTCAAGTCCAAGCAGAAATAGGGGGGTTGACACCGGCGCTCGCCATGTTCGGGGCCGCGGACGCACCCGGGGACCAGGACGCACCGGCGAGCCCGGCGGCAACTGCCGCGCCCGCCCTGGCATCCGTCCTGTCCGGCGTGCGCTTCGCGGCCGACCCCGACCACATCGACGTCTGAGGAACCCGGTATGCCTCGCCCCGTCATCGCCGTCGTCTACGACTTCGGTTCCGTCGCGCCCGCGGACATCGTGGACCGGCTCGAACCGCTCGGCGACGTCGTCCTCGCCGTGTGCCGCTCGGCCCACACCGAGCAACTCGCCCCGCTGCTCCAGGATTTGGCAGCCGTGGTCCCGGTCGACGGGGACCACCCGGCCGATCTCGACGAGGCCGCGTCACGGCTGCGCGCGCACCGTCCGGCCGCCGTGCTCACCTACAGCGAGCGCAGGCTGGCCGTGACGGCGGAACTCGCCGCGCGGCTCGGACTGCCGTACCACGACGCGGCGACCGTACGACTGCTGACGGACAAGTACGAGCAGCGGCGCAGGCTCCGCGAGCGGGGTGTGGACCCGGTCCGCACGGCGTTGTTGCGCACCCCCGGGGACTGGACGCCCGCGCTCGCCGCGGTCGGTCTCCCGGCCGTCCTCAAACCGGCGCGCGGCGAAGGCAGCCGCAACACCCACCTGGTACGTGACGCCGCCACCGGCTCCGCACTCGCCGAGCGTCTGCTGGCAGGCCCCGGCGGCGAGGGGGCCCTCGTGCTGGAGGAGTACCTGGCAGGAGTCGACCGCGCGCCGTTCGGCGACCATGTGTCCGTCGAGAGCGCAGTGGTCGAGGGCCGGGTCACGCACTGGGCGGTCACCGGCAAGTTCCCTCTGGCGCCGCCCTTCCGCGAGGTCGGGCACTACTGGCCGGCCCCGCTCGCGGCCGACGAGCAGGCCGCCGTCGCGGACCTCGCCGGCCGCGCGGTCAGGGCGCTCGGTGTGCGCACCGGCGTCACCCACACCGAGGTCAAGCTGACGGCCGACGGCCCGAGGCTGATCGAGGTCAACGGACGCCTTGGCGGCTTCCAGGCCGGGCTCGGGCGGCTCGCCGGCGGGCTGGACCCGGTGGCCCTGGCGGCCGGCCTCGCGCTCGGCGGACCCGCACCCACGACGTGGGTGCCGCAGGACCGGGTGGTGTTCGCCCGTGCCGTGCCGACACCCGCCGACGGCGGTCTGCTGACCCACGTGCACGGGGTCGCCGATGCGCTCGCCCTGCCCGGCCTCGACGGCTACGAGACCCGGGTGCGGCCCGGCACCCGCGTCGAACCAGGTGTCGCAAGTGGCGAGTTGGCGGTCCTGTGGGGCATCGCCGCCACCCACGCCGAGATGGTCGACGTGCTCGACAAGGCCCTCGACGTGCTCACCTACACCTTCGCCCGCGCACCCGCGGACCCCGGCGAACACAGCCTGCGCGCCCACGAGCTCGGCGCCCGCCCACCCTCCGACTCCCTCGCCCGACGAAAGGCCCCTCCGATGACCACCGAGACGCCGAACGGCACCGCCCGTCCCCCGGGAGCGGAAGTCCACACTGACATACCGCGATTCCTTGCGGTGGCCGGGCATCACGACCCGGCGCCCTTCTACCTCACCGCCGACATGTTCGGCGGCGTCCCGGTCGAGCTCGCGGGGGGCTCCATCACCCACCTCGTCGGCAAACCGGTCGCCGACCCGCACCGGCACCAGGTCGACGAGATCTACTTCCTCGTCTCGCCCAACGCCGGCGGCGCCTGCATCGAGGTCATCGTCGACGGCGAGCGGCACGAGCTGACCTCGCCCGCCCTGCTGCGCGTCCCGGCCGGCGCCGAGCACCGCTTCCTCACCCTGGCGGCGGAGCCCGGGAGTTACTGCTTCGGTCTGCTGCTCAGCGGTGACCGGTGACCGCCCCCGCGGTGCCCCGCACACTGCTGAGGCTGCACCTGTCCGAGAGCCCCTACGGCCCGAGCCCGCATGCCCTGCGCGCCGCCCACGAGGCGATCGACGCCACCGGCGTCTACCCCGACCCCACACGTACCGCGCCCGCCGGGGCCATCGCCGACCTGCTGGGCGTACGAGCCGACGAGGTCGCCGTCGCCAACGGCAGCGACGAACTCGTCCTGCTGAGCGCGCTCTCCCTCGGCGACCGGCAGCGCCCGGGGGTCACCACAGCGGGCACCTTCCCCGGCTACCGGATCTGCCTGGAGAACGTCGGACGCGGCTGCCGCGAGGTCCCGGCGCCGGACATCGCCGCCCTGGCCGACGCCCTCGACACGGCGGGGATCGCCTACGTCTGCAATCCGCACAACCCCACCGGCGGCGTCCTGGACCGGGCCGCGTTCGACCTGCTCGTCGAGCGCGCCGGCGCCACCGGCACCCCGCTCGTGGTGGACGAGGCCTATCTGGACTTCGCCCCGCCCGGCACCCCCCAGGTCCTGGACTACCTCAGCAGCGGCGCACCGGTGCTGGCCCTGCGCACCTTCTCCAAGGCGCACGGCCTGGCCGGGCTGCGAATCGGCTACGCCGTCGGCCGTGCCGATCTGGTCGCACGGCTGCGTGCCGCCCAGGGCACCATGCCCTTCAGCGTCAACCGGGCCGCGCAGGCCGCCGCCGTCGCCGCGCTCGCCGACCGCGGCCACCTGGAGCGCGTACGGCGGGACAACGCGGCGGCCCGCGAACGGTTCCGGGCCGGCCTCGCCGCGCGCGGCCGCCATGCCCTGCCCTCCGTGACCAACTTCCTCGCCGTACCGGTGTCGGACTCCGGGACCGCCGAGCGGCTGCTGGAACAGGACCACGGAATCCTCGTCCGCGACGCCGGCCGCTTCGGTCTCGCCGGTCACCTGCGGATCTCCGTCGGTGAAGCACCCCAGCAGCGTCGCCTGCTGGACGCGCTCGATGCCGTCGCGCCCCTCACCGCACCAATCGCCGTACCCCTCAACACCCTTCAGGAGAACCAGTGATCAAGCCCATTACCCTCGACACCGACCGCCTTCAGCTGCGCGAGGTGCAGCCCGCCGAGGCCGAGGAGCTGAAGGAGGGGCGCACCGCCGGCCTGGACTGGCTCGGCGGCATCCCCGGCGAGGGCTCGCAGGAGGCCGCCGGAATGCTCGTGCGGGCCCACGCGGCCGGGCTGCACCGCCCCGGTTGGGGCATGTACGCACTCATCCGGCAGGAGGACGGCCTCGTCGTCGGCGGCATGGGCTTCCACGGCCCGCCGCAGGACGGGTCGGTCGAGATCGGCTTCGACCTGCACCCCGACGCCCGCGGCCGGGGATATGCCACCGAGGCCCTGGCGGCGCTCGCCCACCGGGCGCTCGGTGATCCGGATGTCGACACCGTTTTCGCGACCACCACCGCCGACAACGTTCCCTCCCAAGGGGTCATGGAACGAGCCGGGTTCGACCGCCGCCCGGACCGCGACGACACGCTCGTGTACGCCCTCACCGACTGACGGGTCATCAGTCCACGACCTACCGGTGGCGCCGCACACCCGCGGCGCCACCGCCCGGCGGCGCACGGCGCCCGCCCCGCCCCCGATACACCCGCCGCCCGCGGCCGGGAGAAACCGAGGCACCCGTGAGTACCGCATCCCCGCCGCTCGCCCTGTCGGCGGTCGACGCACCGACCCAGCCCTACGGCTACCGGCGCCACGAGGCGATCGAGCCGGACTGGCGCCGTTTCCCGGCCTGGCGGCACGTCACGGCCGCGCAATGGCGCGACCCGCAGTGGCAGCGCGCCCACTGCGTGAAGGGAGTACGGCAGCTGCGCGAGGTGGCGGGACCTGGGCTGGACGACACCTTCTATGCCGATCTCGCCACCGACCAGCAGCAGTTCGCGACGATGCCGATCCTGCTCACCCCGCAGGTCCTCAACACCGTCGCCCCGCTCACCGCGCCCGACGCGGCCGCCTGGTACGCCGACCCCGTCCGGCGCTACATGCTGCCCGTCGCCAGCGACCGGCACCCCCGGTGGCCCAGCCATCCGCTCGCATCCCGCGACTCCCTGCACGAGGCCGAGATGTGGGTCGTCGAGGGACTCACCCACCGCTACCCGACGAAGGTCCTCGCCGAACTCGTCACCACCTGCCCCCAGTACTGCGGGCACTGCACCCGCATGGACCTGGTCGGCACCTCCACCCCGCAGGTCGACAAGTACCGCTTCGTGCTGCGCCCCACCGACCGCCTCGACCGGATGATCGCCTATCTCAAGGCCACCCCCGCGGTCCGCGACGTCGTCGTCTCCGGCGGGGACGTCGCCAACGTGCCCTGGCCGCGGCTGCGTTCATTCGTCGACCGGCTGCTCGACCTGGACAACGTGCGCGACATCCGGCTCGCCAGCAAGGGCCTGATCGGACTGCCCCAGCACTGGCTCGCCCCCGACGTCCTCGACGGCATGGCCGCACTCACCGCCAAGGCCACCGTGCGCGGTGTCTCCCTGGCGATGCACACCCATGCCAACAACGTCCAGCAGGTCACCCCCCTGGTCGCCGAGGCGTCCCGCGCCCTGCTCGCGGCCGGCCTGCGCGACGTACGCAACCAGGGCGTCCTGCTGCACGGCGTCAACCACACGCCCGAGGCCCTGCTCGACCTGTGCTTCGCGCTCCTCGACAGCGCCCAGATCACGCCGTACTACTTCTATCTCTGCGACATCGTGCCGTCCGCCGAGCACTGGCGGCTCCCGCTGGCCGAGGCCCAGCGCCTGCAGCACGCCATCATGGGCTACCTCCCCGGCTTCGCCACTCCGCGTCTGGTCTGCGACGTGCCCTATGTAGGCAAGCGCTGGGTACACCAGGCCGAGGGCTACGACCGCGAACTCGGCATCTCCGACTGGTCGAAGAACTACCTGACCTCGGTCGAACACGACGACCCGCAGGCACTGCGCCGCGTCCACCACTACTACGACCCGCTGCACACCCTGCCCGAGGCCGGACAGGCGCACTGGGCGCAGTGGCAGCCGGGGGACGAGCGGTGAACGGCGCCGCGCGCGAACCGAGTTCGCCCCTCGGACTGCACCGGGTCGTGGAACCGCCCGGAGTGCTGCCCCAGGCCGCCCGCCGGCTCGACCCCGACGCCCCGCTGCACGAGGACGAGGTACGCGTCGACGTCGAGCACCTCAATCTCGACGCGGCCTCCTACCGCCAGCTGTACGAAGCCCACGGCGGCGACGGGGAGGCCGTGCGCGAGGCGGTGTGCCGCATCGTGCGCGAACGCGGCAAGATGCACAACCCGGTGACCGGCTCCGGCGGAATGCTGATCGGCACCGTGGCCGAGACCGGACCGCGCTCCCCGCTGGGCCTCAAGCCGGGCGACCGGGTGGCCAGCCTGGTCTCGCTCACCCTGACCCCGCTGACGCTCACCGATGGGCTGCGCGACTGGGACGGGCTGAGCGAGCGGGCACCGGCCCGCGGGCACGCCGTCCTCTTCGGCCGTTCGATCGCCGCCGCACTCCCCGCCGACCTGCCCGACGAACTGTCCCTCGCGGTCCTCGACGTGTGCGGAGCACCCGCGCTGACCGCCCGCACCGTCGCCGACCACACCGCCCGCACCGGTGTCACGCCCACGGTCGCGGTGCTCGGCGCGTCCGGCAAGTCCGGCAGCCTGGCCCTCGCAGCGGCCCGCCGTGCCGGTGCCCACCGCCTCGTAGGGGTCGTGCCCGACGCGGCCGAAGAGGTCGCGCTCACCCGCTCCCGCCTCGCCGACACGGTCGTGCGAGCCGATGCCCGCGACGCGGTCGCGCTCGGCGAGCGCCTGGCGGACTGCGGCGGCCCGGTCGACATCACCGTGGTCTGCACCGACGTCCCCGGCTGCGAACACGCGGCGATTCTCGCCACCCGCGACGGCGGCACCGTGATCTTCTTCTCGATGGCGACGTCCTTCCCCGCCGCCGCGCTCGGCGCCGAGGGCCTGCGGGCCGACGTCACCATGCTCATCGGCAACGGGTACCAGCCCGGGCACGCCGAACAGGCGCTGGACCTGGTGCGCACCGACCCGGGCGTGCGGGGACTCTTCGACCGGCGGCTGCCGCACGAGGACGCCTCGAAGGAGGCCGTCGCTGTGTCACGCTCCACCGTTCCTCCCCCAACCACCTCCCTCGACTCCGTCACCCACCGGCCCGCCACCCCCGCCGGCAAGCTCGGGCTCGATCCTCAACTGGTCAACCGCGCACGGGAGTTGGCGATGCGTGCCGGGCGCCCGGTCGTGGACCTCGCACGGTCCCACACCACCGTCGCCGTCGAACGGGCCGCGCTGCGCCTGGCCGGACTCTCCGGCGCCGACGCCGAGGGCATCCCCTGGGCCAACCGGCTGGTGGACGCCGTACGCGACCAGGTCGGCCTCGAACACGGCGTCGCCCTGCCGGTCTGGCACGCGCTCCGCACCGGCGCGGGCCGTGACCTCACCGACCTCGCCGCCCGGGCCACTGCCCGGGACGTCTCCTTCCGGCTGCCCGAGGGGGACGAGGCCGCCGCGGCCGTACGAACCGCCCGCCGAGCCATGGCCGGCGGACTGGCCGTCATCGACACCCGCCGGCGGGAACGCGAACGGCTGGTGAGTCAGTGGGGCGGGACCCGCGGACCGCTCGTCTACCTGATCGTGGCCACCGGCGACATCCACGAGGACATCCGCCAGGCGAGTGCCGCGGCCCGCGGCGGCGCCGACGTCATCGCGGTCATCCGTTCCACGGGGCAGTCGCTGCTCGACTACGTACCTCACGGCGCCACCCGCGAGGGCTACGCCGGCACCTACGCCACCCAGGAGAACTTCCGCCTGATGCGGGCCGCGCTCGACGAGGTCTCCGCCGAACTCGGCCGCTACGTCCGCCTGACCAACTACGCGTCGGGGCTGTGCATGCCGGAGATCGCGGTCCTGGCGGGTTTCGAACGCCTCGACATGATGCTCAACGACTCGATGTACGGCATCCTCTTCCGCGACATCAACCCCGTCCGCACCTTCGTCGACCAGCGGTTCTCCCGCCAACTGCACGCCCGCGCGGGCATCGTGATCAACACCGGCGAGGACAACTACCTCACCACCGCCGACGCCGTGCAGGCCGCCCACACGGTGACGGCCAGTCAGCTGCTGAACGAGTACTTCGGCAAGGAGGCCGGGCTCAGCGATGGCCAACTCGGCCTCGGCCACGCCTTCGAGATCGATCCGGACCTGCCGGACTCGTTCCGCATGGAGTTGTCCCACGCCCTGCTGGCCCGCGAACTGTTCCCCGACGCCCCCTTGAAGTGGATGCCGCCGACCCGGCACATGACGGGCGACGTCTTCCGCGGCTACCTGCTCAACGGCTTCTTCAACCTGGCCGGTGCGCTGACCCGACAGGACATCCTGCTCGTCGGCATGATGACCGAGGCCGTCGTCACACCCTTCCTGTCGGACCGGGACCTGGCACTGCAGAACGTCCGCTACGTGCGGGAGGCCGCCGGCGCCCTGGAGGAGGACTTCCGCCCCGCCCCCGGCGGAATGATCGCCCGCCGTGCCGACCAGGTGCTGCGCGAGGCCGTCGACCTGCTGGAGCGGATCTGCGACCGCGGCCTGCTGGACGCCATCGCCGCGGGCACCTTCGGCGGCATGCGCAGGCCCGTCGAGGGCGGCCGAGGCCGGGACGGAGTCGCCGAACGGGCCCCGGGCTACCGCAATCCCGCCATCGAACTGCTGGACCGATCCCCGGGCTCCGACCATGAAAGCGAAGGAGAAGACCAGCCATGACCGAACCCGACCCGCCACCGTCCGCGGTGCGCCCCTACGGCGACACGACCGACGACGGCATGGTCCAGCTGTCGTTCACCCTCCCCCTGCCGCACGAGCCGCTCGCCGAGGCGACCGCTCTCCAACTGGCCCGCCAGATGGGCCTGGAGCGCCCGCTCCTGGTGCACGCCCGCCCGATCGGTGCCGAGTTCACCTTCTTCGTCGTCTACGGCCCCGTCGCCCACCGGGTGGAACTGGACTCGGTGGACGTCATGGAGCGGGAGTACCCACTCTTGTCCGCCCAGGAGGTCGACGAGACGCTGCACGCGCGACTGGGCCGAGACCTGGTCGTGGTGGGTGCCTGCATCGGCACCGACGCCCACACCGTCGGTATCGACGCCATCCTCAACATCAAGGGCTTCGCGGGCCAGAAGGGCCTTGAGTACTACCACTCGATGCGTGTGGTGAACCTCGGAGCGCAGGTCGCCGTCGCCGACCTGGCGCGCCGGGCGGTGAGCGAGGGCGCCGACGCCGTCCTGGTCTCCCAGGCCGTCACCCAGCGCGACGCCCATCTCACCAATGTGCGCGAACTCGGCGCGGAACTGGATATCGCCTTCGCGGGCCGCACCCGGCCGCTGCTCGTGGTCGGCGGACCGCGCTTCGATCCGGCGATGGCCGCCGAGATTGGCGCGGACCGGGTCTTCGGCCGCGGTACGACCCCCGACGACGTTGCCAGCTATCTCACCCACGCCCTCACCGCGGCCCGTGAGGGCCAGGTCACCTCGGACACGCGGGCCCGGATCGGAGACACCGTATGACCCCGCCCCGCCCCACCGGCGACCGCCTCGACTCCCGCTTCCGTGCGGTGGCGGCCCGCGAACCCACCCGTACGGCCGTGACGGACGCCTACGGCCCGCTCACCTACGGCGAGTTGGCCGAGCAGGCCGCCACCGTCACCCGTACCCTGCGCGACCGGGTGGCTCCCGGGCAGCCGGTCGCGCTACGCGCGGGCCGCTCCCGGCACGCACTGGCCGCGCTCCTGGGCATCCTCGGCGCCGGAGCGTCCTACCTACCGGTCGACCCCGGCTACCCGGAACAGCGGCAGCGCCACCTCCTGGAGGACTCAGGCACCCAACTCGTCGTCACCGACGGGGAGTTGGCACCCGACGAGACACCGCTGGCGGAGCTGGGACCGCTCCGGCTCGCCGCCCGGCCGCCCGTGCCCGGCGCCGCGGTGCTCCCACCCGACACGGCCTACATCATCTATACCTCGGGCTCCACCGGCGTCCCCAAGGGGTGCGTCGTCGGGCACCCACAGGTTCTCGCCTTGCTGGACGCGGCCATTCCGCTGTTCGGCAGCGGGGCCGACGACGTGTGGACCCTGTTCCACTCGTGGAGCTTCGACTTCAGTGTCTGGGAGATCTGGGGTGCCCTGCTGTACGGCGGGCGCGCGGTCGTGGTCGACCAGGAGACAGCTGCCGATCCGGACGCCTTCGCGGCCCTGCTGGCGGCCGAACGCGTCACGGTGCTCGACCAGGTGCCCTCCGCGTTCGGCAACCTGGTCACCGAGGCGACCGCGAGCGGTCTGCGGCTGCCCGCGCTGCGCCATGTCGTCCTCGGCGGCGAGGCGTTGGTCCCCGACGACATCCGCCGCTGGTGGGCCGCCGGCGTCGCACCCAACGCGGCGGTGACCAACATGTACGGGATCACCGAGACCACGGTGCACGTCACCCACTGCCGACTGACTCCGGAGATACTCCGCGAGGCCGGACCCGGACGCACCCCGATCGGACGGCCGTTGGCACATCTGGACGTCCAACTCCGGGACGGGAATGGCCGTTTGGTGTCACCGGGAGAGCGCGGCGAGCTGTGGGTGGGCGGTGCCGGCGTGAGCCACGGCTATCTCGGCCGGCCCGAACTGACCGCGGAACGCTTCCCCCGGGCCCCCGAGGACGGCGGTCGCCGCTACCGCAGCGGCGACTGGGCGGTCGCCAACGCCGAAGGCTTCCTCCACTACGTCGGCCGGATGGACGGCCAGGTGAAACTGCGCGGCTTCCGCATCGAACTCGGCGAGGTCGAGGCCGCGTTGAGGGCACTGCCAGGGGTGCTCGGAGCCGCCTGCCTGGTCGACGACGCAGGCCGCACACCCGCACTCGCCGCCTTCGTCGTCGCCGACCGCGACACGCTCCCCCCGGCGCGGGTGCGAGAACTGCTCGCCGAGCGGCTGCCCGTCCACATGCGTCCGCAGAGGTTGCACTATCTCGACCGGCTCCCGACCACCCCGCACGGCAAGCTCGACCGGACCGCCCTCGCCGCGGAGCGCACTGGCGGCCGGGTCTCCACCCTCTGACCACCCCACCCACACGGAAGCGGTCCCTCCATGCCCATCGAATTCATCGGAATGATCGGATCCAAGGACTCCGAGAGCGGCCCCCACGGGCCCGACGTGGACCCGGAGTTCACGCTGCGCTCGGCGCGCGTGCACGAGGACGCCGGGTTCGACCGGGTGCTCATCGGGTACAGCTCCGGTTCGCCCGACGGCGCGCAGATCGCCGCCTATGTGGCGGCCCGCACCGAGCGCCTCGGTCTGCTGCTGGCCCACCGTCCGGGTGTGGTGGAGCCCACCATGGCCGCCCGGTCCTTCGCCACGCTGGACCACTTCAGCGGCGGCCGGCTCGCCGTCCACGTCATCTCCGGCGGAAGTGACGCCGAACAGCGGCGCGACGGCGACTACTTGGCCAAGGACGACCGCTACGCCCGTACGGACGAGTTCCTCGATGTGCTCAAGAGCGCGTGGCAGGAGCCGGACGGGTTCAGCCACAAGGGCCGCTTCTACCGCTTCGACGACTTCCGCTCCGAGGTCCGGCCCCTGCAACGGCCGCGCGTGCCGCTGTACTTCGGAGGCTCGTCGGCCGCCGCCCTGCGGGTCGGCGGCCGGCACGCGGACGTGTTCGCGCTGTGGGGCGAGCCGCTGGCGCAGACAGCCGAGCAGATCGCCGCCGTACAGGCCGCGGCGCGGGCGGCCGGACGCGCCGAGCCGCCCAGGATCAGTGTTTCCTTCCGGCCGATCCTCGGCCGGACCGAGGACGAGGCGTGGGAGCGGGCCTACGGCATCCTGGACACCATCCGGCAGCGGGGGACCGCCGGTTCCTTCTTCGACCGGAGCCGTCCGCCGCTGCCGCTCGGCCCGTCGGCACGCCCGGAGAACACCGGGTCGCAGCGGCTGCTGGCCGCTGCCGCGATGGGCGAGCGGCACGATCGCGCCCTGTGGACCGCGCCCGCCGCCGCCACCGGGGCGGCCGGCAACTCCACCGCTCTGGTGGGCACTCCGGAGACGGTGGCGCAGGCGCTGCTGGACTACGTCGACATCGGCGTGACCACGTTCCTGCTGCGCGGCTACGAACCGCTCCCGGACGCCGAGGAGTTCGGAAGGTCGCTGCTGCCGCTGGTGCGTCAGGAGGTCGAGCGGAGGGCCCGGCCGGCGCTGGTGGCCGGCTGAGATCGTGTCACCGATGGGATGCGCAGCACGAAGGCCGGGGGCGGCGACGGTGAACACCGCCTGCGCCCCCGGCCTTCGTACCGGTGGAGCGACTCACACCTGGGTGAGACCGAACCCGTGGAACTTGGTGGCCTGCAGGGCCAGCAGCACCAGGTGCGCCCGGTTGCTGACGCCCGCCTTGCCGCGGATACGGCGCAAATACGTATCCACCGTGTGCGGACTCAGGTTCATCCGGCGCGCGATGGCGGTGTAGGTGTGTCCCTCGGCGAGATGGCCAAGCACTTCCAGCTCGCGGTCACTGAGGAGGTTCAGGGTGTCGGAGGCGAACGGACTCACAGCTGTGCCTTTCATGAGGGAGGAGGACCGCGCGGCCAGGTGCTCTCGCGTCGAGGAAGTGTCCGGGATCTGCTGGTGTCACGGAGTTCTCTGTGCAGGCGGTGACGGACGGACGTGGGCGGACGTCCCGAGGGAAGGGTGGGTGCGAGGGTGATCATCGATCGGTGTGGTCACCCTAATCGCGCGACGAGAGCCGGAACGGCACTGTCACAGGCATTCTGAGCGGCACTTCAGGACACTGGTCGTGCCACTCATACCTCCTCGCCGGCCGCAGGCAGCGTCCTACGGGACAGCGGCGAGGGCAGGATCCACAGGCAGGCGGTGAGTGCTCCGGCCGCCGCGATCCACAGCGTGCCCCGTAGACCCAGTGATGCGGCCAGGGCACCCGAGAGCAGCGCGGCGAGTGGCCGCATGCCGAGGTTCACTCCCTGGTAGGCGCCGAACACACTGGACCGCATGGCGTCCGGGACCAGCGAGGTCAGCAGGGTGGCCGCGGTGATGTCGATCCAGATGACGCCCATCGCCGAACCGAACTGCGCGCCGACGAGCATGAGCAGGACTGCGGGTCCGGACCCGTGGGCCGCGGGGATCAGCAGCAGGGGGGCGGGGGTCGCCAGGCAGCCGAGCAGAAGGGTCCGGCCCACTCCGAGACGCCGGGTGAGCGGGGTCGCGGAGACTGCCCCCACCACCGCGCCGACGGCTCCCGCCCCCAGCACCGTGCCCAGCAGCCCCGCGCCGAGGCCCAGGGTGGTGGTGGCGTACAGGACGAAGAGGGTGGTGGTGACGAAGCAGAAGAAGTTGAGCGTGGCCGTGGCGCCCAGCGCCGCCCGGATGGACCGGGAGCGGACGATGAACCGGCCTGCCGCCCGCAGTCGTACGCGGCTTTGCGAGGGCGGAGCCTCCTGCGGGGCGATACGGGCCAGGAACACCGCCGAGACGAGGTACGACAGCGCGTCCACGAGCAGAGCGATGGGCGCGGAAGCCAGCTGCACCAGAAAGCCACCGGCGCTGGGCCCGACGACCTTCGCCATGGCCCGGCTACCGCTGCCCAGCGCGTTGCCGGCCACGTAATCGCCCGGCGACACCAGCGCCTTGAACAGCGGCGGATTGCACACCTCGAAAAGCACCGACAGCAGACCGACGCCGAAGGCCACCGCGAAGAGGACGGTGAACGTCAGCGTGCCGAGGACGTACACGAGGGGCAGACCGAGGAGCAGGGCGAAGCGGCCCAGGTCGGCGGCGATCATGACACGGCGGCGGTGCCTGCGGCGGTCCGCCCACAGTCCGGCCCAGGGCCCGAACAGGAGGTGCGGCAGCCAGACCGCGGCACCGAGATAGCCGATCTGGGCCGCGTCGGCGTGCACGACGGTGACGGCGATGAGAGGGATGGCGAGAGCGGATACCTGGTCGCCGAGGTACGACACCGTCTGCGCCGTCCAGTAGCGGCGGAACGCGGTGTCGTACAGCAGACCGGGTATCCAGGACAGGAAGCGAGAGCGGGTGGCCGGCCGGGGTGCGGGGGCGGCGGTCTCCTCGGGGGCGGAGGCGTACACGGGAGGGCCTTCCTGTGGTCGTCGGGCATGACGTGCGGAGAGATGCCCGTGGACGCACGGCATGCCGGAACCGGAGAGAACCGCCGACACGACGACGCGGGCAGTTCCGCAACGCGGCATGGCGCACGGCCACGACCGTTCGATGACCCAGGTCCTCCGGCTGCTGTGGGATGACACCGGAGGTGGTCCGCGCGGAGCGCGCGACCCGGCCGGGGCTACGGTGCGGACCGCCCGTCCCACCTGCCCAGCCGAGCCCTCACGATAGCGCGGACGCCTCCGTCCGTCGCCCCCCACCCGCTGAACCACGCCTCCCCACGCCGGACTTCGGCGGTTCCGGGACAGGCCTGTCCATCCTGCCGCGCGTCGAGAGCGACGAACTCAGTTGCGACAACCGGTGCCCAGCGTCGCCGGAATCGATCGCCCCGTCCTGTGGCGGTTCTCTTTCATGCGCCCTCGCCCTGGTCATTGCCGACGAGTTTCTCAGCGATGTCTTGCATACCCCCGTGCGGCAGTCGTAGCGCGATCACCCGCTGGATTTGAAACGAATCGACGATGCGTCCCGACTTTTGTGGGGAGATGGCCGTCGCCGCGTTCACCAGCATGGATGTTGCCCGGACCGCAGGCGTCCCCCGGAGCAAGGTCTCGTACGTCATGACCGGTAAGCGGTCGATCTCCGAGCGCACCCGCAAACGAGTGTTGGCCGCAATGGAGCAGCTAGCTTACGAGCCCAACGCCGGCGCCCGGGCTCTCGCCGGCCGACGCACGCAGGTCATCGGCTTGGTGGTGCCGTTCAAGGCGACGTCCGACACGGCCGGCTCTCTGCCGTTCATCGAGACCATCGCCGGCGAGGCGCGGGCTCATGACCACGAAGTCCTGCTCGCCACCTCCGACGAGGAGCCTGCGGGGCTCCCACGCCTTGCCGGGCGTTCGTTGTGCGACGCGATCACCATGATGGACGTTCGCGAGCAGGACGAACGTGTCCCGGTGGGTGCCTCGTTGCCGGTCCCGGTTGTTCTCGTCGGATTGCCGGACGACCCGGCCGGGCTGTTCTGTGTGGATCTCGACTTCGAGGCGGCCGCCCGGATGGCCGTCGATGAATTTGTGGACACCCCCACCCAGCACGACGAAATTGCCCTGCTGGGCTGCATGGCGGTGATGATGGATCATCCGGTCAACTTGTCAGCCGGTTCCTACGAGCCGCGCGCGAGCAGGCGCAGGCACGCGGGGTCCCGCTGACCGTGGTCGAGTCGGAGCGAGTGGAGACCGGCCAGACCGTCGATCTGCTGCTGGCCCACGGTGGCCGGGGACGCCTCGGGCTCATCGTGCCGGACGGCGGTGCAATGGGATGGCCAACCTTGCGCTTTCATGAGGTGGCCGGTCCGCAGGCTGATCAGAGACACAGAAAGCGACGGCCGCCAGGTGGTCTCGCGGGCTGGCTCGGTCCTGCTGGTGGAGACGGTCCGTAGAACCGGCCTCGACCAGGCGATATCCGCGGCGCCGGCACCGTGGCGCACACCCCGGGCCGTCCATGATTGCGGGGAAGAGCCTCCTGGACGTCGCACTGGCGGTCGCGTTGGGCGGGGACTGCCTGGCCGATGTCGGCATGCTGCGGGCCGAGCGCGCCGTGTTCGGGCCGGTCGCCTCCGACCCTACGGTCTCCCGCCTGGTCGACACCCTCGCAGCCTCCGGAGAGAAAGCTCTGCGGGCGATCCGTGCCACGCGGGCCGAAGCACGCCAGCGGGCCTGGCAGTTGGCCGACGGGAAAGTGCCCGCTGCGGGCAGCTCTCGTGGGCGAGCGCGGCCCCTCCACGACGCCTGCAGCGCATGCGCGTCGGGCTGTGCACCGACCGCCCCGCTCGCTTCCGCTCGTTCCGCTGAGCGGATCCGGGGGCGACAGCCGGATGGCGGCGCACCATGCTGGCCGTCGGCCGCTGCAGGCCGCAGGCCGCGCGGCACGAAGAGAGCAACTACCAGGGGGAGTTATGAGCGAAGCATCGAAACCGACTCATCGCCGCGTACTCGCCGTGGCGGCGGCCGGGCTGCGGAGGTGGGCGGCCCGGTTGGCCCACTCGCCGAAGGCGGGGGTACTGGTCGTGGCGGCGCTGGTGGCCACCGCGTTCGCGGTGACACCCGCTTACGCGGACGATCCCGGACTGAACTGCGCGGCCACCGCGACCGCCACCATCTCGGTGACGCCCAACCCTGTGGTCTACGGCCACACCGCCCTGGTGCAGTGGAGCGCGAACTGCGTGGCCAACAGCCCCGACGCTCTGCTGCAGATCACCGGTCCGGGCTTCAACCCGTCCACCACCGTCTTCCCGGTCGGCGGCGGATCGCAGTCGGTGTTCATCACCCAGACCGGAACCGTCGGCTGGGGCGTCACGGTCATCGACGCGTCCTCGGACACCGGATTCAGCAGGGGCCTGGCTTCCACCTCGGCCTCGGTCACCGACGTGACGACCGTGCCCAACCTGGCCGGCGACAGCCAGACCCAGGCCAGCCAGGCACTCTCAGCCGCCGGATACGTACTCGGTGGCGTCAGCACCACCGTCGACTGCGACAACATCAACCGGGTGACCAACCAGAGTCCGGACGCGGGCACCGTACTGCTCCCGGGATCCTCGGTCTCCATCACCCTCGGCAAGAAGCCCGCCCCACCTGCCCAGTGCCCCTGACCCCAACAACTCCCCACCGCCCTGCCTCGGGGGGGGGGCCCGCCCCCCCCCCCCCCCCCCCGGGGGGTGTCGGCCCCCGCCGCCCGACTGGGGGTCGGAGGTGGGCGGCGAGTGCGCGGGGGGGCTCGCGCCCGCGAGAACCAA
>NZ_JBHYWD010000020.1:124621-128874 GCF_042751305.1 Streptomyces hokutonensis | reverse complement strand
TGCCGGGACCGCGCCCCGCGGCCCCGGCACGCTTGTGTGACCCACCGCCTGAGCGAGTGGGCCGGAACAGGACGCCGGGCGCGGCGGCGGACGGCACCGCTACGAAGATCACGACCTGTTTGTGATCTCCGAGAGGGACTTGCCGCGCCCCACCCGTATGGCACGCTCCGCGGCCGCCGTCCTGCCCGTCCAGACCGAGAGCAGGAACGGCTACGAACGCACCGAGTTCAAGCACTGGACCGACGCGGACCGGGACGGCTGCAACACCCGCGACGAGACCCTGAAATCGAAGGCCGTCGTCTGCGCGACCGACATCCGACTCGGTGTGACGGCCATGAGTTCGATGCACGGTGTCCAACGAGGGCTTCTGAGGGCCTTCGACTACGTGAGGTCGAGAGTGTCTCCGGCCGACGTCTTCAGCGAGGTGGTCGTGGTGCCGGGGAAGTACCAGCGCCAACTGCCTGCCGCGGTGACGGTCACTTTGGTGGTCAGCTGCCCGACGTTGCCCGTCGTGACGGTCTTGACCGTCACGTAGTGGGCTGCACCCTTCTGCCGGAACTGGAGTTTCACCTGCTGCCCGGGGAAGCCGTGGTACTTGCGGTCCTCCCAGTTGGCCCGCGACAGCTTGCCGGTGACGGTCACCTTGGCGTTCTTGGCGACCCTCTCGGGCCCGATGACCGTAGTGAGCTGGGCGGCCCGCTTGACCTTGTACTCGGCGATGTGGTCGGAGATCCAGTAGTCGCCGTCGTTGGCCTTGACGGTGGCGTTGATCTGCCAGACGCCGGCGACCTTGTTGGTGTCGATGTCGTCGCTGTCGGCGATCCAGGCGGGGTCGATGGTCAGTGTGGCCCGGCACACCGAGGTGGTCGCGCTCTTCTTCGTGCAGGACGAGTCGTTGTTCCAGGTCGCGAAGGTGTAGGCGCTCGACTTGTTGAAGGTGCTGACGTTCGTGAGCCCCTTCACCCCCGAGTTGTCCTTGACTGTGATGTCGACCGGGTAGGTGATTGTCTTCGCAGTGCCCACGATGACGTTGCCGCCGCCGTTGACGACGGTCTTCACCACCCGGACATCACCCCGCCCTTCCGCGTGCGCCCCGGTCGCCGTCGTCAGCACCAGGGCCGCAGCCCCGCCGGCCGCGGTCCAGGCCGTTCTGCCTCTCATGATCCTCCCCTTGTCGTGTGCGTGCCAGGAGAGGCTATGTGATCAGCCCCCCGCAGTGACGCGGGTCTGCTCCGGGCGGGCCTTCGTCGGCCTGGCCGACGACTCCGGGCACACCTGTTGAGCCAGGCCTTTCGCCGCCGTCTCCGAGGCAGACCAGCCCATCGCACTCGGCGGTCGCGATGGCTGCCGGGGACACGGGATGTGGTCTCGGCACCCGACGGTTGATCTTGGTCGACAACTCGTCCACCAGGAGCTTCGACGTTCCGCAGGCCCGTCCAACTCCGAGTCACCCTGGGCAGGTTGGAAGGTGCTCAATCATCACCGCGGCCATACCGCACTCGGTGGTCAGCCGCCCATCAATCGCGTCAACAACCCTGCGGGTCAGTACACCCGGCCCGCGGTCCCGGTGTACTGCCGGGCCACGCCGAGGCATCCCCGTCCTTGAGGAAACCGGTGTCATCGATGACCAGCGCGGCCGGCGTGATCACCTGCTCCATCCGCCAGGCGAGACGGGCCCGCACATGCGCCGCCTCCCCCGGGCTGGTGGTGATGAAGTGGGCCAAGGCCTGCCGGTTGCCGTCCTCACCCAGCCGGGCGGCCATCGGTTCTATCGGCTTGCGCCACCCGTCCAACATCAGGCCCCGCAGATACACCTCGCCCCAACGGCGCTGATCCGCCCGCGCGAACGGCTCGAACATCTCCGCCGCGAGGTCCTCCAGATCACACCGGACCGCAGCCAACTCCCTACCCAGCACACCCGCTCAAACAGACACGCGACCGACGAACCAACCTGACCAAGCACTACTAGTGTCCTGCGCCGGAGATCCGTCGGCAGAAACGGTCCAGGGAGTCGAGGATCTCCTCGGCTGTCTTGGTCCAGATGAAGGGCTTGGGGTCCTCGTTCCAGTGCTTCACCCAGGCGCGGATGTCGGCTTCGAGGGCCTGCACGTTTTTGTGTGCGCCCCGGCGGATCATCTGGTCGGCCAGGAAGCCGAACCACCGCTCGACCTGGTTCATCCAGGAAGAGCCGGTGGGGGTGAAGTGGATGTGGAAGCGTGGGTGTCTGCTCAGCCACGTCCTGATCTCGGCGGTGTTGTGGGTGGCGTAGTTGTCACAGACGAGATGCACGTCGAGCCCGGCGGGCACCGCCTTGTCGATGCGGATCAGGAACTTCTTGAACTCGATCGCCCGGTGGCGGCGGTGCAGTGCCGATATGACGGTGCCGTCGGCGATGTTGAAGGCGGCGAACAGGCTGGTGATGCCGTGCCGGTAGTAGTCATGAGTCCGGCGTTCGGGCATGCCCGGCATCATCGGCAAGACCGGCTGTGAGCGGTCCAGTGCCTGGATCTGGGACTTCTCGTCCACGCAGAGCACGACCGCCTTCTCGGGCGGGTGGTGATACAGGCCCACGACGTCGACGACCTTGGCGACGAACCGCGGATCGGTGGACAACTTGAAGGAGTCCTGCAGGTGGGGCTTGAGGTCGAACCGCTTCCAGATTCGCCCGATGGTCGACTTCGACAGGCCGGTGCGCTGGGCCATCGACGCCCGTGACCAGTGCGTGTCCTGGCCCGGAGTGGACTCCAGGGTGGCCACGACGACCTCCTCGACCCGGTCGAGGAGGATCGAGGGCGGCCGGCCCGAGCGGGGCTCGTCATGCAGACCATCGAGGCGTTTCGCGATGAACCGGGCCCGCCAGCGGTCCACGGTCGATCTGTCGATGCCGAGGTCGGCCGCGGCCTGCTGGTTCGTCCCGCCCTCCGCGCAGCGCAGCACGATCTTGGCCCGCAGCGCGAGGAACTGGGCGGTCTTCGCCTGCCGAGCCCACTGCTGCAGCTGCCTGCGCTCGGCATCGTCGAGGATCAGGTCGGCCTTCGGCCGGCCGATCCAGCCGGCGTCCTCAAGCCCGGCCATCCGCTCCGCGGCGAAAGCCCGACGCCACTTGCCGACCGTCTTGGCCTGGACACCGACGAGCCGCGCCACAGCCGCGTTTGACATACCGTCAGCACACGCCAGGATGATGCGGGCCTTCTCGGCCGAGCGCCGGTGCGGCAATTCCGTCCGGCGCACCAACTCAGCACGCTCAGCCTCGGACAGCGTGATCTCCACAGCAGAAGGCCCCGGATGCGACATGCCAACAGGGTAGTAACCAACCTTCAGGATTTCTGGCGCATCACACTAGTGCTGTGACCGCACAGGCTTGCCGGGTTGGCGGCCTGGGCGGCCGGCGCCGCTGCCCAGGCCGCGGGCAGGACACCGGGGCACCTGGCCGCTCTATGAGGACGGGACGGGCGGTGAGTGGGTTGAGCAGGGCACTGCCGCTGAAGACGCTGCCCAGCAACCTCAGCAGCTCCTCCGTAGCGGCTACTGCAGCGCTACCGTGGGATTGGTGGTGGTGCGGATTAGGCGGATGGCGGAGATGAGGAAAAAGATGCCCCCGAGCGCGGCGTAGCGGGCGAGATGGGGCAGGGAGGGGTTGGCCTTGGTGGCGTCGGCGACGAAGGAGGCGCCGGCCAGGACGGAGATGCCGCCGCTGAGGATCATGGCCCACTGTCCGCCCATTGCCCGGCGCTGGAGGGCCAGCACGAGTTGGACCAGGCCCGAGACGATGGCCCAGGCTCCCCAGACGCGAAGGACGTCGGCCGTGCCGGAGGCGCCGGCAGCGGCCAGGCCGATCGCGGCGGCGGTGCTGATGGCCATGTTGGCGTAGAGGCCCTTGGCCGGGCGGGTGGCCCGTGAGGACCTGGCGTCAAAGACGGCCGCAGCCACGTCGAACGCGGGGTAGAGGACCAGCAGGGTCTTCACCCCGAGGGTGAGGTCGGAGCCGAGGGACAGCAGGAGCGCCGCCCAGGCGAGGGCGAAGAGGAAGCGGATGAGGTACAGCCGGCGCAGGGCGGGGGCTGCGGTTTCCTGGCCGATGGTGGCAGCGCGGGTCATGGTGGGTTCTCCGTACGGTCGGTTCGGACTGGGGGATCTGGCGGACGACGGTGGGCGGGGCCCTGGCCCGGGCGAGTTCGGCCCCCCGCCCCCGGGGCGCCCCCGGGGGGGCCGTGGTGGCCCGGGCCGCCCGCACCTAAACGTTCAAGTAGGCC
>NZ_JBHYWD010000020.1:109917-124611 GCF_042751305.1 Streptomyces hokutonensis | reverse complement strand
GGGGGGGGGTTTTGGTGGTTCGCGCGGGGGGGGGGGGCGCCCGGGGGGGGCCGGGGGGCGGGGGGGGGGGGGGCCCGGGGGGGGGGGGGGGGCCCCCCCCCCCCGGGGGGGCTCGCCGGTGGGTCAGTTGGTGCCGCGGTCGGCCTGCTCGATCAGGTTCTTGACGGCCCCGGGGTGGCTGACCATCGCCGCGTGGGATGAGTTGATCTCCACGGTGTGGGCCCCCGCGCGCTTGGCCATCCACCGCTCTAGGTCAGGGCTGAGTATGTGGTCCTGTTTGGCGACGAGGTACCAGGACGGGATGGTCCGCCACGCCGCCGCGGCGCTGGGCTGGTTGAATGCCGCGGCGTTGACCGGATTCTGGGCGTCGGCCATGTCGGCTGCCTTGCCGGGGCTGACGCCGGCGGCGAAGAAGGCCGGGAACTTGGCCGGATCGAGGGTGAGTTCGACCTCCTGGGTGCCGTCCGCCCCGGTGATCGGCACCGCCTGGAGCGGTAGTGCGGGAATGGGATTGGCGACCGGGTGCGCGGTGACGTCGCCCAGTGTCTCCCCGGCGTCCGGCACCAGGGCAGCCACGTACACCAGCGCCTTTACATCGGGGTCGCCGGCCGCAGAGTTGGTGATGACCGCGCCGCCGTAGGAGTGGCCCACCAGGATGATCGGCCCCTTGATGGTGTCCAGGAAGCCGCGGATGTATGCGGCGTCGCTGGTGAGGCCGCGCAGTGGAGTGTTCAGCGCACGGACGGGATAGCCGTCCTTGCGCAGCTTGTCCATCACGCCGTACCAGCCGGAGGAGTCGGCGAACGCGCCGTGCACCAGCACCACCGTCGGCTTGGGGCCGCTGCGGGCCGTGGCGCCCGCCGCGTGGATGCCTGTGGTCGTCGCTGCCGGGCCGGAATTCAGGGCATGCGCGGCGACCGGGATGGCGGCGAGGGCCAGCGCCGACAGCGCGACCACAGCGGCGTGCCGCAAGGACCGGCGCCCGAAGGGGCTCGTCGTACTCGAAGATGTGGTGCTCTGAGTCATGGAGTTTCCCTGCGTATTGGTGCGAGGCGGTTGCCTCGTTGAGGAGTCTGGTGTTCCTCGGGCAGGGCCGCGTACTTCGAACGAAGTACTTCTCCCGGTACTTCTCCCGCCTGAAGCGGGTGGAGCAGATTCGCCGTCTACATCGTTCGAAGTACACGGCCACCGCGCACGCGAACGAGAATCAGGTCATGGTCAAGACGCAGAACGATCAGGACGGGCCCGCGACACCTCTGTGGGTGCGTCGCCCCGAGGTGCTGCACCGCGTCGCCTATTCAGTGGCCGCGCTGGTGTTCACCGGTCAGATCGTGGCATTGGTACTGAGGGGGTCGGGTTGGCCGACGGTCCTGGCCGTACTGCTCGCCGGTGGTGGTGTCGCCCTGTCATGGTGGAAGCCGTGGGCAGGACTGGTCGTGACGAGCGCGGCGTCCTTCGCCGTCACAGCGGTGGGCCAGGACCCCCTGTCGGTGTGGATGATGGCGGTGCTCGTGCTGCTCTCGGTCACCTTCAGGGGAAAGCAGCCGCTGGTCGGAACCGTCATCGTGGCGGCGTTCTTCCTGGGCGCGTACATGACGTTGGGGGGATTCCGTGGTGGCGCGGTCGTGGGCGCCGCCGCCCTCTTCTCGGCCATAGCGGGAGGTGCGACCGGGGGAGCGCTCCACCTCCACCGAGACCACTGGTGGATGTTGAAGGAAAGAGCCGAAAGAGCCATCGCCACCCGCGAGATCGAGGCCACCCGACGAGTGACCGAGGAACGACTGCGTATAGCCCGGGACCTCCACGACGTGATCGGCCACCAGGTCGCGATGCTGAGCATGCATCTCGGCGCAGCGGAGATCGGGCTTCCCGAAGGCGCCGAGTCGTCCCGGCAGGCCCTCGTGTCAGCCAGGTCCAGCGCCCGCACCGTCGTCGTCGAGACGCAACGGATCCTCGCGCTCCTGCGCCGCCAGGACGACATCCCTGACGGTGAGGCGCTCCGGCCGATCCCGGCGCTGAGCGGTCTGGAGGGACTTGTCGCCTCTTTCGGGAGCATCGGCCTCGACGTCCGGTCCTCCATCGCAGTCCCCGCCGTGTTCGTGGAGCCCAGCGTTGGCGTGACGGTCTACCGGGTCGTTCAGGAAGCACTGACGAATGCCTACCGGCATGGAGAAGGGACGGCCACGGTGGATGTGCGCGAACACGACGGCAGGATCTGCGCCACCGTGGAAAATCGCGTCGGTCTTTCGCCGCACGGCTCCGACCCGGGCAGTGGACTCGGACTCGTGGGGATGCGCGAACGCGTCGAGTCCTCCGGTGGGCGGCTGACGATCGACAGTGACGGCGGGCGGTTCCGGGTCCGTGCGGAGTTCAGCCCTGCGGGAGTTGTCGTCCGATGACGCAGATTCTGATCGTCGACGACCAGGACGACATCAGGGCCGGCATCCGGGCGATGCTTCTGCTCGACCCGGGTCTCGTTGTCGCGGGTGATCTCTCCGATGGGCTCCAGGCCGTTCCCTTCCTGCGGACTCACCCCGTCGACCTGGTCCTGATGGACATCCGGATGCCCGGCATCGACGGCGTCGAAGCCACCCGCCGGATCCGCAAGGAGCACCCGCCCGAAAAGCTGCGGGTGATCGTGCTGACCACCTTCGACCACGACGACATCGTTCTCGCCGCCCTTCGTGCGGGTGCCAACGGTTTCCTCAGCAAGACCGTCAGCCCCGCTGAACTCGTCGCCGGAATCACCGAGGTCCTCGCCGGTGGCGGTGCGCTGTCCGCCGCCGCGACGGCCGCGCTCATCGGTCACATGACCGACAGTCCGCCCCCGGTGATCGACCAGGAACTGCTGCGACGCTTCGGCGCTCTGACACCCAGGGAACGGGACGTGATCGTTCTCATTGCCAGCGGTCTCGGCAACGACGAGATCGCTGCCCTGTTGTACGTCTCGCCGTTCACCGTGAAGACGCACGCCGTGCGGGCCATGACGAAGGTCGGCGCACGTGACCGGGCGCAACTTGTTTCCTTCACCTTCCGGGCCGGCCTCTACCCCTGAGCCCGCCGAGCGCGACCGCGAAACGGTGGTCACAGTCGGTGACGAAACACCCCTGGGAACACCGTGCTCCTTGGAGTCTTTGGCTGGGCGGGCGGGCGGGGTGCCGGGCGTGGATGCCGTGGTGGTGGAACTGGACGAGGCAGTGCGCGAGCGTCTGACAGGGGTGACCCTCTCGACAAATGCACAGGTGAGAGAGGTTCTCCGGGCGCGGATCGTGCCGGCCGCCGCCGAGGGGTTGAGTAACGGTGCCATCGCAGGGGAGTTGGCGGTCACCGTGGACACGGTCCGCACGTGGCGTGGCCGGTTCGCACTCCAGGGGCCGGACGGACTCAAGGACGCCTGCCGCTCGGGACGTCCCAAGACCTACGGCCCCGGTGTGCAGGTGGCGATCGTGGCGGCGACCACCAGCGCACCCCCGCACCCGGCGGCGACCTGGTCGCACCGCCCGGCCCGGTGAGCCCGCCATCGAGGAGTTCGAGTACCGCCGCCACCGCACCGCATCCCTGATCGCTGCCCTGGACGTGCTCACCGGCGAGGTCCTCACCGAGGTAATCGCCCGAAACGACGCGGTGACCTTCACTGCCTTCCTCGACCAGCTTGATGCGATCATCGCCCCCGGCCAGGAAATTCACATGGTTCTGGACAATGGGTCCTCCCACACCGCCAAGCACACCAAGAAGTGGCTGGCAACCCACCCCCGATGGACCGTGCACTGGACCCCGCCGCACGCCTCCTGGCTGAACCAAATCGAGCTGTACTTCTCTGCCATGACCCGCCGCGTCCTCCGCCACGGCGACTTCTCCAGCCGCGACGACCTCATCGACAAACTGGACGTCTACGTCACCGGCCGCAACGAATCCGCGAAGCCATACAAGTGGACCTACGACGGAACCCCGCTCAAGACCACGTGAACAGTCCTCACACCCCTCCACGGACTTGCGCGGAGCGGCACTAGATCCAGCCTCTCTTGGCCGCCTCGACGCCCACCTGGAAGCGGGTTTCGAGGCCGAGGCCGGACGCGATCGCCCCGATCCGGCGGGTCACCGTGCGCGCGCTCGTCCCCAACTGCCGTGCGATCGCGTGGTCCTTGTAACCCGCGTGCATCATCTTCAGCAGCAGGAGGTCCTGCGGGCTCGGCCCGTCGGGCGCCGCCGGAGCGGTCGCGACGAGGGATTGCGCACGCTGCCAGTAGGAGTCGAACAATTCGAGGAGCGCATCGAGCAGGCCCGACTGATGGACGACGGCGATCCTGTCGTAGCGGCCCGGGACCAGCGCGACCAGCGCGACGCGCCGGTCCATGATGCGCAGCCGGAAGGGCAGGGTCGGCAGGATGCGGGCCTGCTCGCCGATCTGGGCGAGGTGGGTGATCAGTTCGAACCGGCCCGGCTGTGCCAGTGCCTCCTGGGTGTAGACCGACCGTATGTCGACGCCGCGGCCCAGCAGGTCCATCGTCAGGGCCTCTTCCAACTCGGTGCTGTAGGGGCCGAGATAGGGAGGTCGGTCGAGCACCCAGAAATGAGTGCGGACCGACTGCATCAGTTCGGCGACGCGCAGCGTGATCTCTGCCTCGCCGGTGATCACCTCCACCAGTCCGGTCGGATCCTCCTGCAGCCGATGGGCGCGGTAGTCGTCCGCCAGATCGTCGACGGTGCCCCACACGGCGGTAAACGCCGCCTCGGTCTCGGCCCGTCGTCTGGCGACCAGTGCCCTGAGCGCGGTGTGCGGGCCGACCGGCCGGTACTGGCCGGGTCCTTCCTTTCTCAGCATGCCCAGTTCCACCAACCGGGAGACGGCGCGTCTGATCCGGCCGGGCGTGGTGCCCAGGGTCTCGGCGATCCCGGCCGCCGTCCGGTCCGACGTGGTGAGGTAGGTGCGGTAGACCTGTTCGTCGAACTCGCTGATCCCCAGGGTGCTCAGCACCGGTTGCCCTCCCAGCGATCGCCGTCCGTCGAGCTGTCGGGACGGCCGTGGCGCGAATCGCCAACTGGCGATGTAGGACACGATTTTGGTCTAGACATTCGCCATTCACAAGCTTTCACTTTGAACGTTCACGCCACCTGTGGACGGATTCCGAGCGCCCCCGGTGTCTACGACCGGTCAGGCGGCGCCACTTGTAGGGCAGAGGACGAGCGTCCTCTGCCCTACCGCGAGCCGGGAGAGACCCTGTGAAAGCGCATCACCGCAGACGCTGGAGTGTGCCGGTTGCCGCCGGCGCCCTGGCGTTGGCGCTGTCCGGCCCCTACGACGCAACGGCCTTCGCGTCCCCGGCGGCCCGTCCCGCCGCCGACCACCTGCCCACCGCATCCCCGTCCACCGCGTCCATGTCCGACCGGGTGCCCGCGGGCGACCACTCGGTGACGTTGATCACCGGAGACGTGGTCACCACCCGGCAGAGCCCGAGCACCGGCAGCGGGACCGGGGGCGTCGTCAGCGTCCGCGGCGCCGACGGGCGCCCGGTGCAGACCCACATCCTGACGTCGGGCGACGACCTCTACGTGTTCCCCGAGTCGGTGCTTCCGTTCGTGGCCAAGGGCATCCTGGACCGGCAGCTGTTCAACATCACGGCCATGATCGCCGACAGGTACGACGACGCGCACCGCGACCGGCTGCCGCTCATCGTCTCCTACACGCACGCCGCCGAGGTCCGCGGCAACGCCGCCGCCCTGCCCGACGGGGCGACCCGGGTCCGTACCCTCGCCGGCATCGACGGCGGCGCCGTCACCGAGGACCGCGCGCACGCCGCGGACTTCTGGACGTCCGTGACCGCGTCGCCGTCGGCCGACGGGGTCCGCAAGCAGTCCGCCGCACCGGCCCTCGCCGACGGGATCGCACACATCTGGCTGGACGGCCTCGTCCACGCCGACCTCGCCGACAGCACGGCGCAGATCGGCGCCCCCCAGGTCTGGGCGAACGGCGACACCGGACAGGGCGTCGACGTGGCCGTCCTGGACACCGGAGTCGACGCGGGACACCCCGACCTCGCGGACCGCGTCGCGGACCGTCAGAGCTTCGTACCGGACGAGAACACGGACGACCACTTCGGTCACGGCACGCACGTCGCGTCCATCATTGCCGGTACCGGCGCGGCCTCCGACGGCACGGAGAAGGGTGTCGCCCCCGGCGCCCGCCTCGACATCGGCAAGGTGCTGGACGACACCGGGTCCGGTCAGACCTCCTGGGTCCTGGCCGGCATGGAATGGGCCGCCGTCGACCAGCACGCCAAGATCATCAACATGAGCCTCGGCGACAATCAGCCGTCCGACGGAACCGACCCCCTCAGCCAGGCCGTCGACACGCTCAGTGCCGAGACCGGTGCGCTGTTCGTCGTCGCCGCGGGCAACTCCGGGGCGCCCGCCACCATCGGCGCGCCGGGCGCGGCGAGCGACGCGCTGACCGTGGGGGCCGTCGACTCCGGTGACTCGGTGGCCGAGTTCTCCAGTCAGGGCCCCCGCGTGGACGGCGCGCTGAAGCCGGAGATCACCGCCCCCGGCGTCGGCATCCTCGCGGCCAACTCCCAGTTCGACGGCAACGGCGAGGGCGCCTACCAGACCATGAGCGGCACTTCCATGGCCACGCCCCACGTGGCGGGCGCCGCCGCGCTGATGGCCGCCGCCCACCCGGACCTCACCGGAAGCCAGCTGAAGGACCTGCTGACCAGCAGCTCCCGGCAGACCCCGCAGTACGACGCCTTCCAGGCGGGCAGCGGCCGTCTCGACGTCGCCGCGGCCGCGCACGCCGGGGTCTTCGCCACCGCGACCGCGTACGCCGCGCAGGTTCCGCAGAGTTCCGCCGGCGGCGTGCAGCGCCCCGTGACGTACACCAACACCACGGACAAACCCGTCACCCTCGCGCTGAGCGTCGAGGCGGCACACGCCCCCAGCGGGGTGTTCCGGCTCTCCGCCTCCCAGGTGGCCGTGCCGGCACACGGCTCCGCCGGTGCCACCGTGGCCATCGACGGCTCGGGCGTCACCACGGGCGGCCGGTACACCGGCCAGGTCGTCGCGAAGACCACGGCCGGCGAGGTCGCGGCGCACACCGCCGTCTCCCTCGGGGACCTCGAGCACAAGCTGACCATGCGGTTCAAGGACGCCCAGGGGCGACCGATGTCAGGCGTGGTCGAACTGCTCAGGTCCGGCGACGACTCGCCGGCGTTCATCGAGATCGACGACTCCGGCACGGGCCAGATGTACCTGCCGAACGACGTGTACTCGGTGCTGTCCTTCAAGACGGTGCAGGGCGTCCACGGCCCCCACTCCTGGGGCATGGCGCTGCTCGGCGACCCCGACGTCCGCATGGACCGCGACACCACCGTCACGCTCGACGCGTCCAAGATCGAACGCGTTGACATGACGACCCCTCAGCGGACCGAGACGACCTACCAACGACTGGACTACACCCGCCTGATGGGCGGCCAGGCCTGGCGCGACTACATGGAGACCCAGACCAACTACGACAGCCTCTGGGCCCAGCCGACCACCCACAAGGTCACCCATGGTGACTTCTACCTGGCGGCCCGCTGGCGCAAGGAGCAGCCCGCACTGTCCGTCTCCACCAGGACGACCGACTTCACCGACGCGCTGCGCCAGGACGGCGTCACGCCCCTGCCCGAGGGCACCGTCAAGCTCCCGCTGGTCTTCGCCGGGGAGGGCGCGACCACCGACTACGCCCACCTCGACGTGCGCGGCAAGGCCGTGGTGGTACGCCGTAACGACGACGTGTCCGACAGGGACCAGGCCGCCGCCGCGGTGGCCGCGGGCGCGAAGCTCATGCTCGTCGTGAACAACGTGGACGGCCGCGGCTTCCGCTCCTACAACGCACCGTTCAGCTCGACGCCCGTCCGGCTCGACGTGGGCCTGCTCAGCACCGACGAGGGCGAGAAGCTCGTACAGCAGTCCCGGACCCGGGGCGCCACGGTCACGGTCGGATCCGCGCCCGTGAGCCCGTACGTCTACGACCTCGACCGGACCTGGCACAACGAGATCCCCGCCCACCTGCTGGTGCAGGGCAGCGCCAAGAACCTCGCCCGGATCGACGAGACCTTCGACAGCCCCGCCCCGGGCAGCACCGGCGGCGAGTTCCGGTTCGACTGGCCCGCCTACGACGGCTGGGCGATCGGTTCGATGATGCCGGAACCGGTCCGGGGCAGGCGTACCGACTGGGTCTCCACCGGCGGCTACCACAGCTGGAGCCAGAGCGCCTACGCGGACGGCATGGTCTTCGAAGCCGGGGCCAAGACCTCCTACCGGGCGGGCAGCACGCAGTCGGAGGAGTGGTTCAAGCCGATCGAACGGCCCTACCTGAACGACACCTACAGTCTGCCCAAGCGCACGGGTGACCACCTGTACCTCGACACCCCGGCCTTTGGCAGCCGCACCCACGTCGGCATGAACCAGATCGACGGCGGAGCGGAGCAGCGCCAGACGCTCTACCAGGGCACCACGCAGTTGGGCACGGGAACCTTCACGAACGTCTCGGGCGACGCACCCGGCACCGGAAGACTCCCGTACCGGCTGGTCGTCACCAGCAAGCGCGACGTGTCGTTCACCCCGTACTCCTCCAGTACGCGCACCGAGTGGGACTTCACCTCGAATGCGCCGGCGGACGGCTCCGCAGCGGTGCTGCCGCTGGTGCAGATCGACTACGAGGTCGGCACCGACTCGGCCGGGCGGGCCGGACGGCACGACTCCCTGTCCGCCTCCGCCGCTCAGCTGCCGGGCGCCGTCGGCGCCGGCCGGCTCGGCGCGGTCACCCTGGAGATGTCCTACGACGACGGCACGACATGGCACCGGGTCACCAGTGACCATGCCGGGCGGTTCCGCCTGGACGCACCGAAGAAGGCGTCCTACGCCTCACTCAGGGCGAGCGCCCGGGACTCGGCGGGCAACGCGGTGCACCAGACGGTGATCCGGGCGTTCGGCCTGCGCTGACGCACCGCCACGGATCGCACGCGAGTCAAGAGCGGTCCGTCCGGGGGGCACACGTCCCCACGGACGGACCGTTCGGACGATCTTCCTGGCGACGAAATGGCCGCACTCCTTCCCAGAGAGATCGGATGGCGGCAGATATTTCCGTCCCAGATCCAGGACTTGGGGACCTCCTTTCCGCACATTCATCGAATGTCTGGGTCATCACTCGTCCGGTGGGAGATCGACCATGTGTACCGTTGTCGCCGCATGGCTTGCTGCCACCGTGGCTTCACCCGGTTTCGCCAGCGCCCCCGCCGAATCGACACACCCGTACTAGATCGCCGCGATCAAGCTCGCCACCAGGCCGCGCGCCCACTCACTGGACGCGGGCTCCTCGCTGAAGATGGCGCGGTAGTACAGCGGACCCAGCAGTGTGTCGATGGCCCGCTCCACGCTCGGGACCTTGCCTCCCCGGGCTCGCTCCCGCTCGATGATCGCGCCGAGCTGGTCGTGCCGGTCGGCTGTGCAGGCGCAGCCGCCTGCCGGACCCGAACCGATCGTCGCCCGCATCAGGGCGAGCACGTCGGGGTCGGCAAGGTCGGTGGCCACATCGCTCATCCACCGTTCCAGGTCCCCCACCAGCGACCCCGTGTCCGGCACGACGACGTCGCCGCTGAACCGACTGGTGGCGACATCCGCCAGTAGCTGGGCCACAGAACCCCAGCGCCGGTAGACCGTGGTCGCGTGCACGCCGGCCCGCGCCGCGACGGCGGGAATGGTCAGTACCTCGTCCGGCTCCTCGGCGAGCAGCTCCGCGACCGCTCGGTGAACGGATGCCCGTACCCGCGCGGAACGGCCTCCGGGACGGGCCTGAACAACTGGTTCGGTCATGCGGAAATTATCGCACTCATCGCTGCGTTAGGGCCACCATGACTAACGCAACGATCGCTGCATTCGGAGGAGCTCATGTCTGACGCACCCGTGCATGACATGAAGACCTCCTCGACCGCAGCCCCGTTCGACTCACAGCAGGGCATCCTGCGGCGCGGACTGAGCCGGCCGGCCGCCTTCGCCTCCATCGCGGCCGTCTTCGTCCTCTTCATGGCCGCGTCGAGCGCACCGTCACCGCTCTACGTGATCTACCAGCACGAATGGAGCTTCTCGGCGACCACGCTGACCACCGTCTTCGCGGTGTACGTCGTCGGTATGATCGCGGCGCTTCTCGTGCTCGGAGCGCTGTCCGATCACATCGGCCGCCGACCGGTTCTGGCCTCGGCCATCGTCCTCGAAGCGGTGGCAATGGCACTGTTCATCGTCGCCGGTGACGTCTCCGTACTTCTGATCGCGCGCTTCGTGCAGGGCATCGCCACTGGCGCCGCCATGACGACACTCGGTGCGACCCTGGTCGATCTCAACCCGCCCCACGCACCGCACCGTGCCGGCGTCATCACCGGTGCGGCCCCGACGTTCGGACTGGGTCTGGGGGCGTTGGGAACCGGCGTCCTGGCACAGTACGGCCCGCAGCCGACCCACCTGGTGTACGAGCTGCTGCTCGCGGGACTGGTCCTCGCCGGCCTGCTCGTCGCCCTGCTGCCCGAGACGGCACAGCGCCGTCCCGGCGCAGTACGGTCGTTGCAGCCTCGCCTGGGCGTTGCCCCACGACTCCGCACGGACCTCATCGCGCTCGTACCGATCCTGGTGGCGAGCTGGGCCCTCGGCGGGCTGTATCTCTCCCTCGGTCCGTCCGTGGCCGCCAACCTGTTCGGCCTGTCCAACCATGTCATCGGCGGGCTCGTGGTCACCCTGCTCTGCGGACCCGCTTCGATCACGGTCTTCGCGCTGCGCGGCTGGCCCACCCAGCACACTCTCGCCCTCGCAGCCGCCCTGCTGCTCCTCGGCACGGCGGTGGGCCTCACCGGAGTGCAGGCCAACTCACTGACGACGGCCGCGCTCGGCACGGCCATCGCCGGCATCGGCTTCGGCGGATCGGCCCTGGCCAGTTTCGGCACGCTGGCCCGCATCGCCCGCCCGACCGAGCGGGGCGAACTCTTCGCGGTCGCCTTCGTCATCTCCTACCTGGCCTTCAGCATCCCGGCCGTGATCGCCGGGTTCGCCACCACGAACGTGGGCCTGCACGACACCTCGGTCGTCTACAGCACCGCCGTCATGGCCTTCAGCGCCCTTGCGCTCATCGCACAGCGGCTCCGCACGCTCAGGGCCAGGAGTGCCGACCGGCGCATGGAGCCTGCCGTCGCTGGAGCCGCCTCTGACCATCCGTCTCCCTCCGCCGTCGTGGAAGGACAGTTCGCCGTGCCATTCGACGCCGAGACGGGGGAACCCTTCAACCGATGAAGGAGTCGGCCGTCACGCATGCCGCGCGGCTACGACCCGCTGCTCGGCGGCGTCCTGGTGCGGGCCGGCAGCCTGCGGCTGTTGTTCGTCGTGCTGGCCGCGCTGGGCGCGGCGGTCGCCGGACGGGCCTCTTTGCGCGTGCCCGTCGTACCGTCGCTGCCCAGAATCCGGCAGACGGTGCTCGGCCTGGCCCGGCGGCCGGCCGATCCGACGTTCCTGGCCCCGACCGCCGCACTGGCCGCCGCGACCGCGGCCCTGTCGGTCGGTATCGGTTCCTGCCCGTCTCCGGCCGGGGCGCCGGGCTCAGCACCGTTGCCACCGGCGCTGCGGTGTCGGTGCTCGCCGCCTGTGCGGCCGCGGTCCAGCCGCAGGCCGGGCGGGCCCTGGACGACGGACGGCGGACGATCCCCTGGGGCCTCACCGCCGCGGGCGTGGGCACTGTAGGAGTACGAGCCGTCCTTGCGCTTCGCAGCAGCACCGCGCGGATGCGGCGAGTTCGCCTCGCAGACACCCGTCGTGTGCCGCGCACACGACGCGGCCACCGCATCGGTCGCCACGGCTACGGGCACCGGGACCGGGGCGACTGGGCGGACCGTCGCACGCGAACGCATGCGCGGGGCAGGCGCTTCCAGGTCTGACGTCGACGAGCAGCGACCCCAGGTCGTGCAGGCGACCGCTTCGGCATCGCTCTCTACCGGTGACCTGTCCCGCCCCCGTCGTCCCGGCCGTCTTCCTGTGCGGTGTCCTGCCGAGCCGGACACCGCACGGATCATGACCGGCCGGCCCACCACCTGTGAACGCCGGCGGCCGGATCGTGCAGGAGGTTCCGACGACGAAACGATGACCTCGCCACTGATGCTCGGCTGGATCTGGACGATCGGGGTGGGGGTGTCGGGACCGACCCCTCGCGGCCGGCCCCGGCGCCGTGAAGCAACCCCGGTCCCTCACCCCGGTGCGGCGTCAACCAGCCCGTGCAATGGCCCTGTTGGTGATCGACGCCCGCCCCATATCGTTACCTCATGTGGTCATATGCGGTGTGGGGGCTGATCGGTGCCGCCCTCTACAGATGTCTCATCGTCCGGGCTGCCCTCCTGCGCGACGAAGACCCGTTCACACACCGGTACGGGCGGTGGGACTACCCCGACGGGCCCGGCCCCGGCGCCCTCGCCGCAGGCCTGTGCCTGCACGCGCTCCTGGGCGCGGCAGTCGGCTGCACGGCGGCGGCTTGGGCCGGCACGGCGGGGGCGGCGAATACGGTCAGGTCCCTGATCGCGCTGGTCCTGGGGGTCGCCACCCCGATCGTGCTCAAGCCGGCCGCCCGGCTCGCGCTCCGGCTCCTGATACCCGACGCCCTGGACAGGGGAACGGAGATACGGCTGACCGACCGCCGGTACTGGTACACGCCGCCCGGTCACCCTCCCGTGGCCGCCGACGGACCGTACCCGTGGGCCGACGAACTGGCCCGGCGCATCCGCGCGCAGGAGGTGGCCAGGCCGGTCAACCTGAAAGGCGCCCACCTCAACGGGGCGGACCTGACCGGGGTGGATCTGCCCTGGGCCTACGCACAACTGGGCACGCTGCCGGGGGTGTGCCTTCGGGAGGCGAACCTGTCCCGGAGCTTCTTCTACGTGGCGAATCTGATAGGAGCCGACCTGACGCGGGCTCGCCTGGATCGCGCGGAGCTGGGCTCGGCGAGGCTGGTCCGGGCACGGCTGACAGAGGCCGACCTGACCGGAGCGGACCTGACGCACGCGAACCTGCTGGACGCGGACCTCGCGGGAGCACGACTGCGCGGAGCGGACCTGGGCGGGGCGGTCCTCGTCCGGGCGAACCTCACCAGTGCCGACCTGACCGGGGCCTGTCTTGAACGGGCCGACCTGACGGGTGCCGACCTGAGCGGCGCGGAACTGACGGGCACGAACCTGGCCGGGGCACTGTGGACCTCGGAAACCGTCTGGCCCATCGGGCCGGCCGACCGGATGCGGGAAGATTCGGAGCAGCTCTTCGATGACGTGTACCGCGTGCACGGCTGGTCGCCCGAGCCCTACAAGTCCAAGGAGAAGAGTCAACCTCCTTTCTGCCAACGGCTGTTGATCGCCTTCTGCGATGCCGCCCCGGCGTTCCGGCCGCTCCGCGCCGGTGACGTCGGCCGCGGCAAGGAGACGCGGGCCGCCCGGCCCGCCAGACCCGTCGGGCGGGACGGCCTCAGGAGTGCGCTGAAGTCCGGCACGGCCGTTTCCCTGTCAGGCGCGCAGCTGTACGGAATCGATCTCGTGGGCGTGAGCCTCGCCGGAACGGACCTCAGCCGGGCCGACCTCACGAAAGCGAACCTGACGGGCGCCGACCTGAGCCGGACCGACCTGACCCGGACACGTCTGACGCAGGCGAACCTGTCGGGAGCCAATCTGAAGGGCGCGAACCTGGCCGGAGCGAACACCGTGAGCGCGGACGTGACGGGGGCGATCCTTACCGGCGCGAACCTGGCCGACGTCTATCTGGTGGGCGCGAATCTGTCCGGTACCCGTCTGACCCGTACGAACCTGACCGGTGCCCTGTTCTCGGCGACGAAGCTGACCGGGGCCGACCTGACCGACTCCGACCTCACCGATGTCGCCCTGGTCAAGGCGGACCTGCGCGGCGCGAAGCTCCTGCGGGCCCGGCTGACCTCCGCCGACCTGAGCGAGGCCGACCTGACCAAGGCCATCCTCACGGAAGCCGACCTGACCTGCGCCCATCTCTTCGCCGCGGACTTTTCCCAGGCCCGGATGATCAGGGCCAGGCTCACTCTGGCCTTTCTGTACAAAGCGAAGCTGACGGGCGCCGACCTCACCCACGCGGACCTGGCCGGAGCCGACCTGACCGAAGCGCGCCTCAGAGGGGCCAAGCTGGTCGGAGCCCGGCTGCGCGGCGCGGACCTGGCCGGGGCCGACCTGAGTGGAGCCCGCACCGACGGCGCCGACTTCGCGGAGGCGGTCTGGTCCAGCACGACCAAGTGGCCCGGCACGATCGCCGGGACTATCCGGGATCGCTCCGAAACCGCCCCCGACGGCACCTTCCGCGTACGCAACACCACCCCCGGCACGCACCACTCCCCCAGCGCGGGAACCTCCGAACCGTAGACCGAAGCCGTCCAAGAACCCCCGCATCCAGTTCGACCGGCTCCACTTCCCCGCCGCGACAGATGCCCCTCCGGCCCACTGTTGCGGTACCGACCGGCCGTCACACCGATTTCCGGTACACCGTGCCACGCCCGTCTTCATGCGAACGCGGCCGTGGGGGGGGGGGGGGCGCGGGGGGGGGGGCGCGGGCCCCCCCCCCCCGCCCCCCCCCGCCCCCCCGCCCCCCCACCACACCCCCCACCACAAAAACAACACACACAAA
>NZ_JBHYWD010000020.1:0-109907 GCF_042751305.1 Streptomyces hokutonensis | reverse complement strand
TTGGGTCCCCCCCCGCCCTAACCCCCTCTTTGCGGTAACCCGCCCCACCCCCGGTTTACTTCCTCGCGGGGGCGGGCCCGACACTCCCTCCGCCGCCCACGGCGCTCGAACCGATGTCCGGCTGACGCGGCGAACAGGTCCACCGAGTCGACCGCGACGACGAAATCGTCGACGAACCACGAACCACCCGAACAGGCTCTGTTCCTGGCCTCGTTCGCCTCGCTCAGCAGTCCCGGACTCCCTGTTGGCTAGAGCATGTCTCCCTGATCTGCTTGCCGGTTGATCGGATGCGCCTGTCCGATTAGTGATCACTGATGCGATGTGGGGCCGGATCGAGCCGTTGATGCCGGCGCATCCGGCCCGCGTTCTGCGTTGGGCCGATCACCGTCGCACCCTGGAGGCCACCGCGTGGAAGTACCGCACCGGCTCGCCTTGGCGGGACTTGCCAGACGAGCCCGGCTCGTTCCAGACCGCTCACAAACGGCTGCTCAGATGGGTCGTGGACGGTATCTGGGAACGGATTCTCTCCGCGTTCCTGACGGCGGCCGACGATGCTGACGACATCGGCTGGACTGTTTCGGTGGATTCCACCGTCCGCCGGGCCCACCAGTACGCCGCCGGAGCCAGGAAAAGGGCGCGCCAGAGCGGGCTGAGCCCGCCGATCATGCGCTTGGTCGTTCCCGCGGTGGCCTGGGTACGAAAGTCCACTTCGCCGGCGACAGCCATGCACGCCCCTTGGCTCTCCGCGTCACCGCGGGCCAGGCGGGTGAGTACTCCAGCCGTAGATCGTTACGGTCGTGGCGGCGTGCGGCAGTTACGCATTGCCAGGCCCGTCCTATTCGGGCGGGGCGGGCGTGCCCAACCACGGCCTCAGGCCTCGCTGCGCGACCCGCAGCACGTCATCAGGCGGCAGTCCATCGGCTGGTTCGATCACAACGAGTCCCCAGTTCTTCCGGCCGACGGTGTCGAGCGTCACCGCACGCTCGCGCAGCAGGTACTTCACCACCGACGCGACGTCCGCCACTGGCGGGCTCACCTCGGAGCGGGCGAGCTTCTCGACATACCAGTCCAGCCACTGCTCCCCTTCTCTCCTGGCGGCTCGGGACAATGCAGCTTCGGCGTTCCCATCGAGAAAGACCATGACCGGGCAGACCGGCGCGAGCACCTCCGTGAGGTCAGTCATGAACGCATCGATCGTCTCTTCGCCGTGCCCCATGGCCAGCAGCGTCGGCACGAACGGCACCAGGGCGTCCGCGATCACCACGTCATCGCCGTTCGCCAGAACCGAATCAACGAACTCGGCAGTTGCTGCGACCAACGTCCCCAGGCCGACGGCACCGGTCGCCCTGAACTCCTCAGCCACCGCGGCGAACTGCGGCCTGGTCAAGATCTCCTCCTCGCGGAAGTGGTCCACACGCAGTCCCGCATCGACCAGCCATCGGGACAGGCCGGCACATAGCGTCGACTTGCCCACTCCGGGAGATGCTCCCCACACGCTGATCAGAACCGTCATGGCTGCCGAGCCTAGGAACGGCAGTCATCGCTGCCAACCCCGCTGCGTCTCCGCCCGTCCCTGCCGCAGGTCTGTCCTTCATGCCGGAACGGATCGGCGCCAGTAGTGGCTGGTCCGGGATCGGGCCTGATGACGGCGGCGCCAGTCGGACCAGCTGAGCCGATGGGCGACGTCGGGGGCGGGCCGGACGACGAGCGTAATGAACAGGCGCTGGATTTCGTTGCAGGTGAGCGGTATGAAGCCGTCCGGTGTGGGACTGCGGGCGTGTTCGTCGGCGCGGACAACGGCCAGGAAGGCATACGCGAGCATGGCGAGCGTGACCCAGCGGGACCAGGATGCGTAGCGGCGGACCTGGTGCTCGTCCAGGGCGGCCAGGCCCTTTCCGGACTGGAAAAACTCCTCGACTCGCCACCTGGACCCAGCGACTCGCACCAGCGTGGTCAGTGGCACCGGTCGGGGCGAGTAGCAGCGGTAGTAGGCGAGTTCGCCGGTACTGCGGTTGCGGCGGATCAGGAGTTGGCGACTGCCGGGTCCGGCATGGGCGAGGTCAATAACGGCCCAGTCGTAGAAGCGGTGGCCCTTTGCCCCGGCCCCGGCGGACAGCCTCTGCCAAGCCCGCTTGGGCACCCTCTTGGCGAGGCTGTCCGCACGGAACTTCCCCGCGCCGGTGGTGACGCCGTGCGAGCACGCCACTGCGAGCACGTAGCTGATCCCGCGCACCTCCAGCGCGGTTCGCAGTTTCGGGTCGCCGCCGTAGACCTCGTCGCCCGCAACCCAGGTGGCACGGTGGCCGGCGTCCAGAAACCGAGTGACCATGCGGGCCGCGAGCTCCGGCTTGGTGGCGAAGCGCGTCTCTTCCCTCAGTCCCGCGGCGTAGCACCGGTCAGGATCCGAGGTCCAGGAGCGCGGAATGTAAAGTTCCCGGTCCACCGCCGCGTGCCCGCGCTGACCTGCGTAGACCATGTAGACAGCGACCTGCGCGTTCTCGATCCGGCCAGCGGTGCCCGTGTATTGGCGCTGGACGCCGACCGTGCCGGTGCCCTTCTTCACGTCCCCGGTCTCGTCGACCACCAGAACCGCCTGGTCGTCTGCCAGATGCTCCAGGACATAGCCGCGCAGGTCGTCGCGGACCTGGTCGGCGTCCCACTTGGCCCGCCCGAGCAGGTGCTGCATGCCGTCTGGGGTGGATTCCCCGGCCCACTCGGCAATGCTCCAGCAGTTCTTGCGCGGCAGGTCCGAGAGCAGTCCGAGCACCAACTGCCGGACCCGACGCCGCGGTTCGACCCGCCTGAACCGGCCTGCAATCTGGCTCATCAGACCCTCGAACGCCTCCTGCCAGCGGGCAGGGTCTACGCTGTGACCTGCGGCCACCGCATGATCGTTTGTCTTCACACACCGATGATCAACGGTGGCCGTACTCATGTCCGCACCGACCCCCACGGACAAGATCACGATCTACGGCTGGAGTATGAGGCACCGGCCTTCGAGTCAGTCATGGCCAGAATCCGTGTGCCGCGAACTGGGCCGGGAAGACCGAGATCTCGGTCGGACGCCGTTCTGGCGGACCGCGCATATTCGTCACGCGCGATCCGGAAGAATCTCCGTCGCCGCGGGATCCACGCTTTCATTCCCCTGCCGTCCGACCAGGCCGGTCGTCGTCGGCGCCGAGGCCGTTCGGGGGGCCGGCTGCCCGCCTTCGACGCCGAGGCGTACAAGCAGCGCAACGCGGTCGAGCGATGTATCAGCCGGCTCAAACAGTGGCGGGGGCCGGGCCATGCGAACGGACAAGCTCGCCATCGTCTATCGGGCAGCGCTCTACTTCGCTGCCATCTTCAACTGGGCCCGGAGGTAGGGGCGTCGGACCGCGTAATATGCAGAACCACCTCCTCAGCCCGGCGTGGCAGCATGCGGCAATGGTCTTTCGACACCCCGACGGCGGCTACGCGATCACTGCGATGTACTCCGTGCCCGATGACGCGTGGTATTTGGAACTGGATCTCGTTGCTGGGCAACGGACTCTCGTGACCGCAATCGTCCCTGACGAGGATCCGGGACGGGAGCCGACGGTGTGCCTCAACTCGAACGCAGGGCACACTGACGTTCCGTACGAGGTCATGCGCTGGTTCATGCACCAAGTCGATGAAGAGATCCGTAGCTCCCGTGCCTGGATGCGGCTGCGACCAGAGCTCGTCGAGATCATCTTCCAACTCCGTCAGGAGCACATGGGCGTCATCGACGATGACGACTTTCCCCAGGTTCTGTCGGACGTGCACGCCATGGTCCCGGAGGAAGACCTCCCCACCGTTCTGGAAGCCGCCTTTGGGCGGAATCCTGACGGCACCACCACGTACCGCCCGCAACGCCCCAGCCTGTGAACCGTCAAGGAGACAGACACTATGCGGCGAGGCCGCTGCGGTAGGCGTGGATGACGAGTTGGACGCGGTCGCGGGCGTCGAACTTGGTCAGCAGTCGAGCGACGTGGGTCTTCACCGTGCCCGCGCCGATGTACAGCCGTTCGGCGATCTCGGCGTTGGTGAGTCCTTCGGCGACGAGCGGCAGTACCTGGAAAAACCCCTCATCGCAGCCTGCAAGGCACTTCTTCGTTTCTGGAAGAACCATCCACCCGCAAACTGATGGATCCGGCGTCAGCGCACCAGGGAAGGGGGGTTCTGACAGTACCTGTATCACCAGGGTCTCCCCGACGTTCCAAACACCTGTCAACCTGGTTGAGCCGAAAGCGCCGACAACACTTCATGGAAGCGCACCACAGCTTTATCGTCATCATTCAATTCAGGTCCCCCGAATACGCGACCGTGTCAGCACCTTCTTTTACGACAGAATTGACGGAGACCAATGGCGGAGAACCAGTTCACCACTCACACAGAACTTTTCGATCTGAGGGGAAAGTACGCTCTTGTCACTGGCGGCACCAGGGGAATTGGGATGATGATTGCGCGCGGCCTTCTCCAGGCGGGCGCCCGCGTCGTCATCAGCTCACGCAACGCGGACACGTGCGCGGAGGCACAGCGTCTACTGTCCGAATTCGGCGACGTGCGAGCAATCCCCGCCGACCTGTCCAGGCACGACGAGTGTCAGCGCCTCGTTGATCTTGTCCAGGCCGACTCGGAAGGCCTGGACATCCTTGTCAACAACGCGGGAGCGATGTGGCGCGAGCCGCTGGAGACGTTCCCGGACGAGGCCTGGGATGCAGTGCTCGACCTCAACCTCAAGTCGCCGTTCTGGCTGGTGCAGGCACTGCTCCCGGCACTTCGTAAGGCGGGCACCGCCGATGATCCCGCACGGATCATCAACATCGGCAGCATCGCCGCGATCCATGTCGCCCCGTCGCCCAACTACTCGTACGCCAGCAGCAAAGCGGCACTCCACCAGCTCACCAGGGTGCTTGCCAGGGAACTCGGCCCACAGCACATCACGGTGAACGCGGTAGCACCGGGAGTGTTCCCGTCGCAGATGATGGCGACCACTCTCGATGCCATCGGCGACACGATCGCGGCGGCGGCCCCTCTGCGCCGGGTCGGCCGCGACGACGACATGGCGGGTGCCGCCGTGTTTCTCGCCAGCCGGGCCGGGTCCTACCTCACGGGCGCCATCATCCCGGTGGACGGCGGCACCGCAACGACCGCAACAAATATCCATTAGGGTGCGGGACGGGCTTACGGTGAGGAGATGACCGCGTTGGATCTACGCACCGAGGTCCGGGAGTTTCTCAGCTCGCGTCGCGCCCGCATCGCACCGGAGCAGGCGGGCCTGCCCGCTTACGGCGGCAACCGCCGGGTCAAAGGTCTGCGCCGCGAGGAGGTCGCTCTCCTGGCGGGGGTATCGGTCGACTACTACGTGCGCATGGAGCGAGGCAGCCTCGCCGGTGCCTCCGACGGCGTGCTCGACGCGTTGGCCTCTGCCTTGCAGCTCGACGAGGCCGAGCGCGACCACCTGTTCCACCTCGCGCGCCAATCCAGGGCGCCCCGCAGCCCACGCCGGCGCCGGTCTGCCGTCGCGGTGCGCTCGACGCTGCAGCAGGTGCTCGACGCGATCTCCGGTGCGCCGGCCTGGATCGGTAACGGCCGTTATGACGTGCTCGCCATGAATCAACTCGCTCGCGCGCTGTATTCACCGGTGCTGGCCGACCCGCGACGGCCCGCGAACACAGCGCGGTTCGTCTATCTGAACCCCGAGGCGGCCAGAGATTTCTTTGTCGACTACGACCAGGTTGCCGGTGGCGTGGCCGCGAAGCTGCGCATGGAAGCCGGCCGCAATCCGCACGACGAGGAACTGATCGCCCTGGTCGGCGAACTGTCCACGTGCAGTGAGCTGTTTCGGCAGCGGTGGGCATCTCAGGACGTGCGGCTGCACCGGTCCGGCCGCAAGCGTATGCACCATCCGATCGTGGGCCGGCTCGACTTGGACGTCGAATCCCTGGAACTGCCCGCCGAACCCGGCCTGCACCTCAACATCTACACCGCACCCGCGGGCACACCGACCGCCGACAATTTGGCGCTCCTGGCGTCGTGGGCGGCCACCCAACAGACGCTGGCGACCGAGCTCGAAGCACACAACGGCTAGTTCAACCCCTTCAGCCGTCCTAGTCAGCGGACCATGACGTGGGGCAGCAATCTGCCGGAAAGTAGACATGGAAGTGAGACCAAAACCGGTGTGGACACGCGCGTGAACCGTTGAGTCCGGTTCCCCCGGCTTGATTCCCGGTTGATCGTTTCGGGGTCGGGCAGGCCGTGTCGGGCCTGCATTGCCCATTCGGGCATGGGGTGGCCGCTGGTCTGCTCAGCTCTTCGCACGGCGGGTATTGGTGACGAGCGCGAGCGGACGCCCGTCGCTGCTGGTCAATCAGGTCTCCAGGCGGCCCTCGGCGATGCCCGCGCGGAGCTCCTGCGTCACCGTTCCGGCGGGGCCAGGGATGCCGGGGCCGTCGTCGTGGTCCAGGGTCCAGGATGCGTGCACGGTACGACGGTCTCACGGCGGGAACGAGCCTCTTGCCGAAGCTCGCGCCGAACCGGCCCGACGGACACCGGACCAGCGACGGTCCCCCTCCAACCGACTGTTCGGCGGGCGGAGTCAGCGTGATACGCCACGACTCCATGTCGTCCTCGGCTGTCTCGGGACCGCCGACTGCGGTGCGACGGGCTGTCCGGTGGCTTGGGCGAGCCGGAGGGGGGTGAGGTCCAGCACGCGCAGCAGAGCCGACGTCTGTCGACCGTCTCCGCTCCAGCTGTTCGTCTCCTCGGCCCGCTCGTACTGCGCTGTGTCCATCCCGATCGACCGGGCCAGTCTGTCCGTACTGAACTGCCGTACCAGCCGGTGTTCCGTCAGGGTGCGCGGGGACTCGATCCCCATCAGGTCCTTGGTCCGGCACCAGAGGACGTCCGCGAGGACGAACAGCTCGCCCTCCGTGGGGCGGTACTCGCCGGCCTCCCATGCGTGGACCAGTGGGATGTCGACGACAACTCCGTAGGTGTTCATCTGTTCCGTCACCTGGTGGGGCGACAGTCCCAGGTTCTGCCTGGCCGACATGGCGGTGTCGGGGGAGAACGGCGGACGGTTCACTGGTCGGCCTCTCTGTCGCTGATGCCACGGACCGCGTCCGTGCGTCCCTGAGGCTCCGGTTGGAGATCGGGGAACGCGGGTGCAGGGGCGAGCCCCGGACGGCCACCCCGGACGGTCGTGATCTTGGAAAGAGAGTTTCGCCGCCGGATCACGGTGACTGCGGCATGTGCGCGGAATCCTGCCCGGTCGTCCCTCACACCTGCCTGTTCGGCCGACCCGAACGTCCGGTCGGCCGGTCTCAAAAGGGCATGGCCAACCCGTTACAGCAGGACATCCCGTAAGGAACGGGACGGGACAGGACGGCATTGGTTCTCGGATGGCCGGCATCAGCGATGCCTCGCCCCGAAGGGACGCTCAGACGGTCGCGGCGTACGTCCAGAAGTCGCACATCCACGCGGGGAAGGCAGGACCGGGCAGGCCGCAGGGAGTGAAGAGGACGGTGACCGTGTCGGTCGACGGGTCGATGTACGCGGCGGTGCCGGTGCCGCCCACCCAGCCGTAGCGGCCGGGGCTGTTCCACAGTTCCGCGGAGGTGACGTCGACCGAGCCGCCGTAGCCCCATCCCTGGCCCTGGAGGAAGAGGTCGCCCTCGGCGCGCTGGTCGGAGGTGAGGTGATCCGTCGTCATGAGGCCTACGGACTCCGGGGAGAGGACCGTGCCGCCGCCGGCCAGCAGCATGCGGCCGAAGGTGTGCCAGTCCGCGACGGTGGACACCAGGCCTCCCGCGCCCGAGGCGAAGGCGGGCGGAATGGACCAGGCGCCGTCGGGTGCGTCGGCGAAGGTGTGGGTGCCGTCAGGGGCTGTCAGGTAGTAAGGGGTGAGGCGGTCGCGTTCCGGTGCCGGTACGGCGAAGGCCGTGTCCTTCATCCCGAGCGGTTCGAAGATCCGCTCGGCCAGGAACTCCGGCAGCTCACGCCCGGCGGCCCGTGCCACCAGCACGCCTTGCAGGTCGGAGCTGGCGTTGTACAGGAACGCCTCTCCGGGCTGTCGCAGCAAGGGGATGTCGGCGAGGGCGGCGACCCACTCGTCCGGACCCAGCGGCGACCGCGGACCGCCGTTGTACACGGCCACATCCGCGAACAGGGGCTGAAGGGCGGGCGCGCTGAAGTCGGCCCCGAAGCCCCATCCCGAGCGCGACGACAGGACGTCTTCGACAGTGATGGGACGGACTGCCGGCACCACGTCATCCAGTTCGCTCGCGGGAGTCCGGACGACCTTCGGGGACGCCAGTTCCGGCAGCCAGCGGGCGATCGGCGCGTCCAGGGTGAGCACGCCGTCGTCGACGAGTGCCAGCACCGCGGCGGCGGTCACGGGCTTGGTGACCGAGGAGAGCCGGAACAGGGTGTCGGCCCGCATCGGCGCCGAGCCCGCGGGCTCGGTCGATCCCACGGCCGCGACCTCCACCGCGCCGGAGCGGTCCACCAGGGCGACCGCTCCGGGGAAGGCTCCCTCGGCGACGTACTTCTCCAACAGTGCGGTCAGATCGCTCATCAGGTTCTGCCCCTCGTGTCATGGCCGACAGCGGATACGGTTCCATGACTGTCCGCCGGCCCGAAACTCATCGGCGCAGAACCTCATGCCTCCTCAGCGGCCGTGTGTCGAGGAGCTGCGGTAGTCGGTGTACGTGTAGGGGTTGTCGAGGACCTTGGCCTCGGGGACGTCGGGGTTCATGCCCTTCGCCCAGGCTTCCTTGCCCATCGTCGACCGCAGATGGTCCACGGTCCGCTCGACGGTGCGCCGCACCGCGGCCAGGTCGGTGTCGAGGAGACGGTGCTCGTGCTTGACGACCCGGCCGTCGACGATGACGGTGTGCACGTCGCCCCGCTGAGCCTGGAAGGCCACATGGCCGTACGGGTTGAGCAGCGGGAAGGAGACCGGTGAGTGGTCGTTCTTCAACAGGACGAGGTCGGCCTTCTTGCCCTCCTCGATGCTGCCCAGGTCGTGTTCTCGGCCAAGTGCCCTGGCACCGCCACGTGTTGCCCACTCCACCACCTGGTCGGCGCGCAGCGCGCAGTGGGTGACGGTCTGGCCCTCGGCGTGGGCCTCCAGGTGCTCGCGGGCGCGGTCGGCGCCGAGGGTGGTGCGCATGGCGGAGAACAGGTCTCCGCTCCACCACACGCTCGTGTCCATCGAGAGCGAGACGGGGATGTCGTGGGAGCGGACCGCCCATGTCGTGGGATAGCCCTGGCCGGCGCTCTGCTCGCTCTCTGTGGACACCGAGACCGAGCCGCCCGTGGCCTTGATGCGGTGGTAGGAGTCGGCCGACAGGGTGGAGGCGTGGACGTAGACGGTCTCGGGGGTCATGAATCCGTGCTCGTGCATGAGCCGGATTCCGTCGTCGTTGGTGGCGCCCCAGACTCCGGCGTGGGTGGTGACGGCGACACCCAGGTCGCGGGCGACCTCGAAGGCGGGCTTCTCGGGGAAGGCGGGATCACCGGTGACGTCGAAGGCGATCTGGAAGCCGAGCATGTCGTCGCCGGTGATACGGCGGCGCACGAAGTCCCGGAACTGCGGTGCCGCGGTCCATTCCGCCGGGGCCTGCTGGATGTTGCCGTAGGCGAGGACGAACCGGCCGGGCACGGCCCGCAGCGCGTCCACCGCCGCGTCCGCGTGGTCGACCGTCTGCAGCCCGTGCGACCAGTCGACGACCGTGGTCACCCCGGCGTCCAGTGCCTCGACGGCGGCCAGGAGGTTCCCGGCGTGCACGTCCTCGGGCCGGAACGCGGAGCCGTGTTCGAGGTAGTACCAGACGAAGTACTGGGTCAGGGTCCAGTCGGCGCCGTAGCCGCGCATCGCCGTCTGCCACATGTGCCGGTGCGTGTCGATCATGCCGGGCATCACGATGCCGTCGGACGCGTCGATCTCGGCGGTCCCCTCCGGCACGGCGAGCCGCGGGCCGACCGCGGTGATCCGGTCGCCCGACACGAGCACGTCGGTGTCGCTCAGCACCCGCCGTGTGCGGTCCATGGGCAAGACGGTGCCGCCGCGCAGGACGACGGGTCGCCCCGCCTGGAATGGGGTGGACTGGCTCATCACTGAAACTCCCACTCAGCAACGGACGATTGTCCGCATAACGGCTCTCGGTTGGTGACCGATCGTCGCCAGGGTGCTCTCCAGTGTCAATACTCCGCGGTCTCCGAATTCTGCCCGGCAATGTCCCCAGCCGTCCGCTCTGCGGTCGTTCCCGTGCAGCCGGGTCCGAGCCGTCGCAACGGAGGCCTGTTCTGCTGCGTAGAGTGCCCTCGACGGGTGTCCGTAGCGCGGACACCCGGGAGTGAAGCCGACGGCGACCAGAGGAGCCACCATGCCGCGCGAAGGAACCGGACCCGATTTCATCGAGGCGCTGGCCCGGGGCCTGGAGGTCATTACCGCCTTCCGGCCGCGGCAGCCGGTGATGTCGCTGTCCGACGTGGCGACCGCGACGGGGCTGGCCAGGCCGACAGCGCGTCGGATCCTGCTCACCCTGACCGAACTGGGCTACGTGCGCCAGCAGGCCGGCGGTTTCGTGCTGACCCCGCGCGTCCTGGACCTCGGCGTCGCCTACGTCCGCTCGACGGGACTGTGGGACGTGGCCCGCCCGCACCTGGAGTGGCTGGTGGAGCGCACGAACGAGTCCTGCTCGATCGCCCAGCTCGACGGTTCGGACATCGTCTACGTCGCCCGGGTCTCGGTGCCCAAGATCGTGACCCTCGCCGTGCAGATCGGCACGCGCTTCCCGGCGCTGCCCACCTCGCTCGGCAAGGTGCTGCTGGCCGCGCTCGCGCCCGAGGAGGCAGCCCGGGTCATCGCCGAGCCCAGCCGCTCGGGCCTGGAGTCGGTGTGGCACCCCGGCCGGGCCGAATGGGAGGCGGAGCTGCGGGAGGTACGGGCACGGGGCTGGGCGGTGACCGACGAGCAACTGGCCAGGGGCATCCGTTCGGTGGCGGCTCCGCTGCGGGACGGCTCGGGCCACGTCGTCGCGAGCGTCAATGTGAACGCGCACGCCGCCGAGACCTCGATGGAAGTGCTGCTCAACGACCATCTGCCGCTCCTCCTCCAGGCCGCCGGCGAGATCAGCCTGGACTTCGCCCGGCTGGAGTCCGCGCCCCACGCGGTCCGGCCGTCCGGCGCGATCGTGTCTTGACGCCTCCGCCGTCCGGGACAGAGAATCACGGTCCGGACGACTGTCCGTTGTGCGGACAGAGAGGCAAGGTTCATGTCGCACAGCGCCAAGCCCACTCCACCAGGCACCGCAGGCCCGCTCTCCGGGGTGCTGGTCGCGGACTTCTCACGGATCCTTGCCGGGCCGTACGCCACGATGCTGCTCGCCGACCTGGGTGCCGACGTCGTCAAGGTCGAGGGACCGGGCGGCGACGACACCCGCGCCTGGATGCCGCCGACACGCGACGAGGTCTCGACCTACTACCTCGGGATCAACCGGGGGAAGCGTTCGATCGCCCTCGACCTGCGCAAGGAGGAGGACGCCCGGGTCGCCCGGAACCTCGCCCGCCGGGCCGACGTCCTGATCGAGAACCTCAAGCCCGGCGGCATGGCCAAGTACGGACTGGACTACGACTCGGTCCGGCAGGACAACCCCGCGCTGATCTACACGTCGATCACCGGCTTCGGCGCCGGAGCGGGCCGACACGTCCCCGGCTACGACCTCATGGTGCAGGCCATCTCAGGGCTGATGAGCCTGACGGGCGACCCCGACGGACCGCCCTACCGCGCCGGGATCTCCGTGTTCGACGTGATGGCCGGCAACCACGCCACGATCGGCATCCTCGCCGCACTGCGCCACCGGGACGCCACGGGGGCGGGCCAACTCGTCGAAGTGAACCTGCTGTCGTCAGCCCTGACCGGACTGGTCAACCACAGCTCGGCCTACGTCGCCGGCGACACCGTGCCCTACCGCATGGGCAACGCCCACCCCAGCGTCTTCCCCTACGAACCGCTGCCCACGGCCGACAACGACCTCATCGTGACGGCCGCCAACGACGGCCAGTTCCGCAAGCTGTGCGAGGTCCTCGGCATACCGGAGGTGGCCGACGACCCGCGGTTCGCGCGCAACGCCGACCGCACCGCCAACCGTGACCTGCTGCGGCCGTTGCTGGCCGAGAGGCTGAAGACCCGCGGCGCCACCGAGTGGTTCGAGGCACTGGTGGAGGCCGGTGTGCCGAGCGGGCCGATCAACACCATCGACGGCGGCTTCGCCATGGCCCACCGCTTCGGACTCGACCCGGTCGTCACCGTGGGCGAGGGCAACCGGGCGGTGCCCACCACACGGCACCCGATCCGCTTCTCCGCCACCCCCGCCGCCTACCGTCTGCCGCCACCCGAACTCGACGAACACGGCGCGGAGTTGCGCACCTGGCTGTCCGGACCCGAGGAGACCGACCATGTCTGAGCCGACACCGCGCCCCGCCTATCCCACGGCCCTCGGCGCCGCCGACCTGCGGACCATCACCCTGCTCGGGCACGACCTGGCCGAGGACATCATGGGTTCGGTCGGCTTCGGCGAACTCGCGTTCTGGCTCGCGACCCAGCGGCGGCCCACACCCGGCCAGACACGGGTCTTCGAGGCCGTGCTCGCGGCACTGGCCGACCACGGCTTCACCCCCACGGCCATCGTCACCCGCCTGACCTACCTCTCCGCCCCGGACTCGGTCCAGGGCGCGCTCGCCGCCGGACTGCTCGGCGGCGGCTCCCGCTTCCTCGGCGTCACCGAGGACACCGGCCGCTTCCTGCACGACGTACTGGAATCCCTCGACGGAGACCTGCCCACCGACGAGGCCGGCTGGGACGCGGTCGCGCTGCGCACGGTCGAACGGCGGCGCGCGGCCGGGGAGTTCGTCCCCGGGCTGGGTCACCACGTGCACAAGGAGGGCGACCCCCGTACACCGAGACTGATCCGGATCGCTCAGGAGGAGGGTGTCTTCGGCCCGCACCTGAGCCTGTTCGCCGCCATCGGCCGGGTGCACCCGAAGGTACTGCACCGGACACTCCCCCTCAACGGAGCGGGGGTGTGCGGCGCCGCCCTCGCGGACCTCGGCCTCCCGCTCCAACTACTGCGCGGATTCGCGCTGTTGGCCCGTACCGCAGGCCTGATCGGCCAACTCGCCGAGGAACTGCGCCATCCTGTCGCGCAGGACGTCTTCCTGTCCGTCGACCGCAACAACACCCCGGTGCCGCCGGAGCCCTACACCTCGGATCCACTCACGAAGGACCGGCGCGAGGACTGAACCCGCGCCCGCCCTCGCGCCATCCACCCGCACCCAGACCAAGGAGCCGCAACCGTGTTCGTCGACGAGGACAACATCACCGAGCTGGCCGTCGAGCGGTGGGCCACCGCTCACTCCCCGCGGCTGGGCGAGCTGATGACCGCACTGGTCCGGCATCTGCACGCCTTCTCGCGTGAGGTGCGGCTCACCGAGGACGAGTGGATGGCCGCGATCGAGTGGCTGACCGCGGCCGGCGGAATCAGTGACGACAAACGCCAGGAACTGATCCTCACCTCCGACGTGCTCGGCCTGAGCACACTGGTCGTCCAGTTGAACAACGAGTTCGCGCCGCACGCGACCCCCGCCACAGTGCTCGGTCCGTTCCACATCGACGGCTCGCCGACCGCGCCCCACGGCTTCGACATGTCGGACGGCATCCCCGGCACACCCCTGTTCTTCACCGGCAGGGTGACCGACACCGAGGGCAAACCGCTGGCGGACGCCGTGCTCGACGTGTGGCAGGCCGACACGGAAGGCGCCTACGAGGCCCAGATCCCCGACATCGACGAGGCACGCCTGCGGGCCAAGTACCGCACCCGCGAGGACGGCACCTACTGCATCCGCACCATCGCGCCGCGCGGGTACGCCATCCCCATGGACGGCCCCGTCGGCGACCTGATGCGCAGGACGGACATCAGCCACTTCCGCCCGGCACACGTCCACTTCCTGATCGACGAGCCCGGCTACCGGAAACTGATCACCCATCTCTTCCAGGCGGACAGCGACTATCTCGACTCCGACGTCGTCTTCGGCACCAAGGACGCGCTGATCATCCCGTTCACGGAACGACCGGCCGGTACCGCGCCCGACGGCACCACGCTCGAAGTCCCGTACCTGCACGCCGAGTACGACTTCGTCCTGCAGTCCCGCTGACCAGCGGGCACTTGCACGTCGGTGTCCGAGCCAAGGCTCTCGCGCCGCATCATGTGTCCATGATGGTCGAGACCGAACGAACTCCCTTACTGCGTACCGACTTCAGCGACGAGACAGCTTGGCAGGCGGTCCGCGCGGCGGTCGAGGCCCCGGTCGGTGGCGGACCGGCCCGGACCTGCACAGACTCCATGGATGACCGGCGTCTCGCTGATCTCACGAGCGAGCAGATCCTGGCGTCGATCCCCCACCGCGCCCAGTACGCCGTCGTGATCGTCGCGGACGGACGCACCATGACCGAAGCCGCGAGGCCGCTGCTCGTCATCGGCCTGGCGGACCGGAGCGAACTGCGCTGCGTTCCCAAGACATTGTGGGCCCTCTCAGTGAACCTCTTTCATCCTGTGCCGTGGGGATACCCCAGCGACTTTCCGACGCCCGATGGGCCCTGATCGAGCCGACGTTGATGCCCTGGAGAGAAGCCCGGCTCGATCGCAGACCCACCGGGCAGCCAGCCAAGGTCGACCTGCGTGACGTATTCAACGCACTCCTCTACATCAACCGCACCGGAATCCCCTGGAAATACCTCCCACGCTGTCCCCTCGCGAGCGGGACATCCTCACCCTGTTCGGGGACGGACCCGCCAACCGCTGGATCGGCAAAAAAACTCTATCTGCCGAAGAAGGCCGTCAAGAGCCACATCTCCCGGCTTCTCGTCAAACTCGGTGTCCAGCGCCGAGTCCAGGCCGCGGTCCTGGCCTCGCATCTGGAGCAGCCGCACGACGGCGATCGCCCCACCAAGTGAGTTCCGGCGCGAATCGACCTGGCTCGGCCCGCGCTGGACGGCCCCTGCCTCCCATGCTGATGCCCGACGCCGTGCTGGTTCGCCCAGCCGGCGCGCGGCCCCCGAGTCCCGTCATCACACCGCATTCCTTCTTCGGGACTCCGAGGGTGGCGGGCGCTCACCCTGTCTGGTCTGCCATACGCCCGTCCGCGAGGTGCGCGGTCGTAGGCGTTGTGAGCGACGCGGCCTTGGTTGCGTCACGGTGGCGGCGGACCCAGCGCAGTGCTTCGTCAGCTCCCCAGACGATGAGCGGGAACGGTGCGACGACCGCGAGCTGCGCCGGGCTGAGGGCTGCCGTGCCGAAGATGTGCTGAAGGGGAGGTGCGTAGACGACCGCCGCGGTGAAGGCCAGTTCGAAGGCGATGCCCCACAGGAGCAGGCGGTTGGTCCAGATGCCGACGGTGAACAGGGAGGCGCGGTCGGTGCGGGCGGCGAAGGCTGTGCCGATCTGGCAGGCGACGATGCCGACGAACGTGACGGTCGTCGCTTCCAGGTATGCCTGGTGCAGGGGGGTGCCGCCGCCCGTGGGGTCCCCTGGGTGCCAGCCGGCGTGCCAGAGGGTGAGCAGGAAGCCGCCCATGACCAGGGCCGCGGAGATGGTTCCCAGGAACGCCCATGCGCGGAAGAGGAGCGCCCGGTCGATGACTCCTGTCGTGCGGGGTCGGGGCGGGCGGGACATGAGTCCGGGCTCTGCGGGCTCGCGTCCCAGGGCGAGCGCGGGCAGGGTTTCCGTGCCGAGGTCGATCGCCAGGATCTGCAGGACCGTCAGCGGCAGCGGGATGCGGCCGCCGGAGAGTGCGAAGACGAGGAAGGGGACGACCTCGGGTACCGCGTGGGCGAAGATGTAGAGCACGAACTTGCGGACGTTGTCGAAGACGCGTCGTCCCGCGTCGACCGCCGAGACGATGGTGGCGAAGTTGTCGTCGGTGAGCACCATCGTCGCTGCCTCACGGGCCACGTCCGTTCCCGACTTGCCCATGGCGATGCCGATGTCGGCGTGGCGCAGTGCGGGGGCGTCGTTGACGCCGTCTCCGGTCATCGCCACGACCTCGCCCTGCGCGCGCAGGGCTTCGCAGATACGGAGTTTGGCTTCGGGTGAGGTGCGGGCGAAGACGATCTCCTGTCGTTGCGCGAGCAGTTCGTCGAGGTCCTTGTCGCTCATCCGGTCCAGTACGTCGCCTGCGAGGACCGGGCTGCCGACGTGGCCGATGCCGACCTGGCGGGCTATTTCCGCGGCGGTGAGTCCGTAGTCGCCGGTGATGACGTGGATCCGGATTCCGGCCCGGTGCGCGTCCTTGACGGCGTCGGCGACGCCGGCACGTGCGGGGTCCGCCATGGCGACCAGGCCGATCAGGGTCAGGCCCGATTCCGCTGCCGACCGGTCCACCGGCACCATCTCCCCGTGGTCCAGGACATGGTGGGCGATGGCGAGCACTCGCAGTCCGGAAGCCGCGTAGCCATCGATGGTGGTGTTCAGTTCTGCGCGCACGGTGGCGTCCAGTTCGACGTTCTTTCCCTGCGGGTCGAGGAGGTGGGTGCAGCAGGGCAGGACGGCTTCGGGGGCGCCGTTGGTGTGCACTGTGACGGCGCCTGCTTCGTCGTTCACGGTGGACATGCGCTTCAGGTGGGCGTCGAAGGGAAAGATCGTGCGGCGGGCGGTCTTGCGCTGTGAGGGCTCGACGGCGACGCCGAGGGCCTCGGCCAGGCGCAGGATCGCGAGTTCGGTGGGGTCGCCGCTGCCCTGGGGCTGTGCCGGTGTGGGTGCCTCGGCGGTGGTGCAGGCGGCGGCGCTCGCCGCGAGGAGGGCCGCCTGCGGCTCGTGAGCGGCCCGGTCCGCGGCCGTCTCGCTGCCCGCCAGCCACAGCCGGGTGACCCGCATCCTGTTCTCAGTGAGGGTGCCGGTCTTGTCCGTGCAGATCACGGTCGTCGATCCCAGGGTCTCGACTCCTGAGAGGCGTTTGACGACGGCGCCTCCGCGGGCGAGTTCCCGCACTCCCGCGGCGAGGGCCAGGGTGATGGTGGGCAGCAGCCCTTCGGGGACGTTGGCGACGATCAGTCCGATGGAGAAGCTGATGGCCGCGGTCCAGCCCAGCCCGGCGGCGACGCCGATGGGCAGGAAGGCCGCGCCGACAGCGACCGCGACGACGGCGATGATCCAGGTGGCCCGCCGCACCTGCTTCTCGAGGGGGCTGCGTTCCGTGTGCACGCGCTGCGACAGCGCGGCGATGCGGCCCAGTTCGGTGTACATGCCCGTCCGGGTCACGACCGCTTCCGCCTCGCCACCGCTGCACGTGGTGCCGCTGAAGACGAGTTCGTGTGCCTCCAACAGGGAGCCGGTCTCGCCGGACGGCTCGGGCGAGCGCGTCACCGGAAGGGACTCACCGGTCAGTGAGGACAGGTCGAGTGTGAGGGTGCCCTCGATGATCCGCGCGTCGGCACAGACCCGGTCCCCCTCGGAGACGACGAGGATGTCGCCGGGCACAAGGTCCTTGGCCGCGATCTCGCACCGCACCATGTCGCGCACGACCCGGGCGGTGGGCGGCAGGAACGCGGCCAGTGCCTCCACGGCTCGCTCGGCCTGCATCTCCTGGACGAAGGCGAATCCGGCGTTCAGGAGGATCACGGCCACAACGGCGATGGACAGTGCCGGTGTTCCTCCGGCCCATGCCAGGACGGCTGCGAGGGCGAGCAGGATCGCCAGCGGCTGGGTGAACTGGGAGAGCAGCTCGCCCGGCCAGCGCCTGCCGCCGGACCGGGTCAGCACGTTCGGGCCGTAGACCAGTTGTCTGCGGGTCGCCTCCCGGCTGGTGAGGCCCGAGGGGGAGGTGCGCAGGTCGCGGAAGAGTTCCGCCGGCTGCCGACGCTCGTCGGCCTGCTCGGCATTGTCGGGTTCACCGGACGGCTGGGCTTCTCGCTCGGCGGTGTGTGATGACCGGGTCATGAGGGGATCTCCCGGGAAGGAACGTGCCTGAGATGGTGCGGATGTGCCACGAAGCCGATGTCCGTCAGGGCCAACACGCCACGAGAGGGCGGCCGTTGTCCTCGGCCGGTGAGCGTCCCCTCACGCGGATCGCGGTTGGGGGATGACGACGACCGGGCAGGGCGCGTGCTGCACGCAGTGCTGGCTGACCGAGCCGAGCAGGATCCCGGTGAAGGTGCCGTGGCCCCGACTGCCCAGGACCAGGAGTTGTGCGGTGCGGGCCGCGTCCATCAGTACCTGCACGGGATGGCCCTCGTCCACGCGGATCGTCACCTCGGCCGGGTGATCCATCTGGTCGCGTACCACGGCCACGGTCTCCCACAGGGCTCGTTCGGCGATCTTGGCGAACGCGGTTCCTTCGGGTACCGACGGGCTCCAGCCAAGGCTGTACGCGTACACCTCGGGGGACTGCCATGCGGCAACCGCTTCGACGGCGCTGCCGGTCAACTCGGCCTGCGCCAGGCCCCATCGCAGTGCCGCCTGCGAGCAGGCCGAGCCGTCGACACCCACGACGACGACGGACGAGGTGTGCTGAGCCATGTCGATCTCCTGCCGGTCGGCTGCCAGCAGAGCCGGACAGACACCTTCACGCTACGCACCGTCGTCCAACCCGTGGCCGGCCGACCGGCCCTATCCCCAGGGCCGGTCGGCCCTACCTGTACGGCCCGCCCGCATTCAGGCCGAGGTGATCGTGATGGGGGGGCCGGTTGGCCTCTGCCTGCGGCGCAGGCAGCGAGGCATGCTCGGAACACGGCATGAACCGCGCAGCCCGGCCTGGCCCGCCATTGGGGGCATTCGCTCCTTGTGGTGCTTGAGCCCGGTCCGGCTTCCGTGTCCTTCGCGCTCCGGCTGGAGCACGAAGGACAGAGGTCTCGTGCCCTATCCGAGGAGCAGCACCGTGGAAACACTCATTTTCCTGATCGTCATCGTGGCCCTGCTGGTCGTTGTGGCGATCGCCATGGCCATCAAGGTCGTCAAGCAGTTCGAGCAGGGCGTGCTGTTCCGGTTCGGCCGACTGGTGGGGCCGCGATCTCCCGGTCTGCGGTTCATCGTTCCGTTCGTCGACGTCCTGCACCGGGTCTCGCTGCGGATCGTCACGATGCCGATTCAGTCGCAGGGGATCATCACGCGCGACAACGTCAGCGTCGACGTGTCGGCGGTGGCGTACTTCCGTGTCGTGGACGCCGTGAAGTCGGTCATCGCGATCGAGAACGTGCACGACGCGATCAACCAGATCGCCCAGACCACGCTGCGCAAGGTCGTCGGACAGCACACCCTGGACGAGACGCTGTCGGAGACCGATCGCATCAACCTGGACATCCGCGAGATCCTCGACGTCGCCACCGTCGAGTGGGGCGTGGAGGTCACCCTGGTCGAGCTCAAGGACATCCAGCTGCCCGACAGCATGAAGCGCGCCATGGCCCGCCAGGCCGAGGCCGAGCGGGAGAAGAGGGCGAAAATCATCAACGCCCAGGGCGAGTCCCTGGCCGCAGCGGCCCTCGGGGAAGCGTCGGACATCATGATGGACCACCCCCTGGCCCTCCAACTCCGCAATCTGCAGAGCCTGGTGGAGATCGGCGTCGACAAGAACACCACCGTCGTCTTCCCCGCCCCGCTGATGAGCACCATCGGCGAGCTCGGCTCCTTCCTCGCCCGAGAGACCGCGGCAGCGGGCTCCGCGACGACGCCGCCCGCCAAGCCCGTCACGACCAGCCCGGACCCCGTACTGAACGGGGCACCCATGGCTGTCCGATCAACCGCGTAACCGTGTAGTGCTCCCTTGTGCCTCACCCGAATGGGGCTACGCTGGCGGTCAGACGTCCTGGACCCCGGCGGCTTACTGCCAGTTGACACGGATGTACCGGGGCGGCCCTGCGTACGGCCGCCCGGTGCTTCCCCTGCGGCTACCGGCGCGATCCCGACTCTCCTGCCGTAGGCCGCATTCGCCGACGCACGGCGCTAGGCCCGGAGCCCATGACCGTGTCCTGGGGCATCGCCAAGGACCGTTGCTCCATTCCTTCCCTCGCGAAGACACACGCCCTGTCCCGCATCATGGCGCCGTGCCGACCGCTTCCGGATAGAGGCACCATGCCCACCTTTCACGCACTGACAATGCATCGGCACGGCGCGGATGGCCGTGCCCTGATCACCGGCACAGGCGAACCCGGCGACATTCCGGTGGCACGTACTGGACGTTCCAGCAGGTTGTCACCCGTGCGCCCGGACCCCGGTCCCGGTACCCGGAGCCGGTCGTGGTGACCACACCGGACAGAACCCAGGCCGCCGACACGTCACCCCATGAGCTGCAGACCGAACAGCTTCTCGCCCGTCGGCGCTCGGTCGTCGCCTGGTGCGACCGGCACCTGATGGCCATCCACGCCCTGTCCACCCTCATGACGGACGATCAGGGCGTAGTCGACGCGGCCCTGTCCGAAGTGCTCAGCGACCCCGCCGAGCCTGCCGCCGCCCACGACCCAGGAGAGGACCCCGCCGCCGCTGTGCCCGCTCCTCACCGAGCACTCTCGTACCTGCCCGCTACCAGGGACCGCTGTCCCGAGACAGCCGCCTCCCCGTTCGACCGCGTCGAACTCGCCCTCCACCTCATCGGAGACCGCTCCTGCGCCGCCATCTCCCATCTGCTCGGCCTGCCCGAGCGCGCCGTCGTCGTCTCCTTTCGCTCGGGACTGTGGGTGCTGTTCACCCCCTGCGACGGCGATTCCGGCCACTCGGTGCGGGAGCAGCACTCCGCCACCACCGCGGACCACGGCCTCGGCCCTGGCTGAACCGCAGCGGACGCGGACCACAGCCTGCGGTGCCCGTCGTGGTGCCGCCGGCCCTGCACGTGAACAGACAGCGAGGAAGATCCCCTGTGAGCACCCGCATGAACAACGAGGCGCCCGACGCCGCCCCACCGGCACCGCAGGCCCCCTCCCCGGACGAGGCGGCACCGTCGGGGCGGTTCGGTCTGCCCACGGCCACCGCACTGGTCATCGGGTCGGTGATCGGTACCGGGGTATTCGCGCTGCCGTCCGCGCTGGCACCGTACGGCCCGATCAGTCTGGTCGCGTTCGTGCTGGTCACCATCGGTGCACTGGCTCTGGCGTTCACGTTCGGCGCGCTGTCCAAGCGGGTGCCGGGCTCGGGCGGACCGTACGTGTACGCCAGGGACGCCTTCGGTGACTTCGGCGGGTTCCTCAACGCGTGGTCGTACTGGATCACGGCCTGGGCGGGCAACGCCGCCATCGTCGTGGCCTGGGTCGGGTACGTGGAGGTGTTCTGGAACTCCGGACATGCCAAGTCCTGGTCCATCGTGATCGCGATGGTCGGCCTGTGGATCCCGGCGGCCATCAACCTGTCCGGCGTACGCAACATGGCGGTCACGCAGATCGTGACGAGCGTGCTGAAGTTCGTGCCCCTGCTGTTCATGGCCACCATCGGCCTGCTCTTCATCCGGGTGCACAACTTCGGCCCCTTCAACGCCGGTGGCACGTCGGCCGGTTCGGCGATATCGGCCGCCGCCGCGATCGCGCTGTTCAGCTACATCGGCATCGAGACGGCGTCGGTCGCCGCAGGCCGGGTCCGCGATCCGCAGCGCAACGTCGGCCGGGCCACGGTGCTGGGCACCATCGGCTGCGCGGTGGTCTACATCCTCGGAACCCTCACCGTATTCGGCACCGTTTCCAACGCCACCCTGCGCACGTCGTCCGCCCCGTTCACCGACTCGGCCGACGCCATCTTCGGCGGCCGGTGGGCCGGCCATACCGTGGCGGTCGCCGCGATCGTCTCCGGGCTCGGCGCCCTGATCGGCTGGACCCTGGTCGTCGGCGAGATGCCGATGGCCGCGGCCAAGGACCGGCTCTTCCCCGCCGCGTTCGCCCGTACCCGGCGCGGGGTGCCCGTGTTCGGCATCGTCAGCTCGACCCTGCTCGCCTCCGTCCTGACCGCCGTCAGCTACACCCGCTTCGAGAAGGTCTTCACCACGCTGGTGCTGCTGTCCGTGGTCACCGCGGTCATCCCCTACCTGTTCAGCGCCGGGGCCCAGCTGTACTGGCTGCTCACCCGCGGCCGGCAAATCCGGTGGCAGCACGTGGTCCGCGACTGCGGTGTGTCCGGCGTGGCGCTGGTCTTCTCGTTCTGGTCACTGGCCGGCAGCGGCTATCAAGCCGTCTACTACGGCACGTTCTGCCTGCTCCTGGGCCTGCCCGTCTACATCTGGCTGAAGGTGGGGCGCGGCGAATACGGCGAGAGCCTGGTCGTGCCCTTCGACAGCGCGGCCGCCCTCAACGCCCCTGCCGACCCGCTCGGCACCGGCCAGCTCCCTCAATAGGACCCCTATCTGCTCCGCCCCCACCTGCTATGCCGAGGAGATTCCTGTGACCCGCACACTCGGAGTGCATTCCGAAGTCGGCCACCTACGCGAAGCCGTCGTCCACCGCCCCGGACTGGAACTCAGCCGCCTGACCCCGGCCAACTGCCACGAACTGCTCTTCGACGATGTGATGTGGGCCGCGAAAGCCCGCGAGGAACACGACGCCTTCACCCAGGTCCTCCGCGAACGCGGCAGCGTCGTCCACCACTTCGACACCCTGCTCGCCGAAACACTGGCACTCCCCGAGGCCAGGGCCTTCGTACTCGACCGCGTCTGCACCCCGGAACAGGTCGGCCCCACCCTGGCCGGACCACTGCGCGCACTCGCCGACGATGCCGACCCGGCGACCCTGGCGGAACTCCTCATCGGCGGAGTGACCCGCATGGACCTCTCACCGCTACGGGTGCGCAGCCTGCGCTGGCAGACCCTGGGCCCGGACGACTTCGTCCTGACGCCACTGCCCAACACCCTTTTCCAGCGCGACAATTCGGCCTGGATCTACGGCGGCGTCACGGTCAACCCGATGGCCAAGCCCGCCCGGCAGCGCGAATCCCTGCACAGCCGGGCCGTGTACGGATACCACCCGCTGTTCGCCGACGCGGGGTTCCCCGTCTACTACGGCGGCGACGACACCGGCCACCAGCCCGCCACCCTGGAGGGCGGGGACATCCACGTCCTGGGCCGGGGCGTCGTACTGATCGGGATGGGAGAGCGGACCACCCCGATGGGGGTGGAGATCCTGGCCCGTGAGCTGTTCCGCAGCCGCCGGGCCACCACCGTGATCGCCGTGCAGCTGCCGAAGTCGCACGCTTTCATGCACCTGGACACCGTCCTGACCATGATCGACACCGACACCTTCGTCCGCTACCCCTACCTCGACCCGAAGGCCATGCGTACCTGGGTGATCGTCCCCGCCGACCCGGAGGAGGTCGTCGAACACGACAACGCCGATCTGCACGTCGAGCACCGCGACGACCTGTTCGCCACCATCGCGGACGCCCTGGGCGTCGACAAACTCCGCGTCCTGTCCGCCGACGAGGACGCCAGGGCGGCCGAGCGCGAGCAGTGGGACGACGCCAACAACTTCCTCGCGCTCGCCCCCGGCGTCGTCGTCGGCTACGAGCGCAACACCGTCACCAACAGCATGCTGCGCGAGAACGGCATCGAAGTTCTCAGCATCCCCGGCAACGAGCTGGGCCGCGGCCGGGGCGGCGCACGCTGCATGACCTGCCCCATCCGACGCGACGGAATCTGACGCATCATCATTTTGTCCAGACCACCTCTGAGGACTGCTCCCATGGCTGCTTCCACGACCGCTCCGCTGACCGCCACCGCCCGCCACCCGGGGTCGCTGCTCAAGGAACTCGACCTGGACAAGGAGCAGTTCCTCGCACTCGTCGCCCGGGCCGCACGGCTCAAGCAGGACAAGGCCGACGGCACCCAACACCGGCGGCTGACCGGCCGGAACATCGCGCTGGTCTTCGAGAAGAGCTCCACCCGTACCCGCTGCGCGTTCGAGGTCGCCGCCCACGACCAGGGCGCCCACGTCACGTACCTCGGCCCGGACGGCTCCCACATCGGCCATGAGGAGTCGATCCGCGACACCGCCCGCGTACTGGGCCGGATGTTCGACGGCATCGAGTTCCGCGGCTTCGCCCAGGACACCGTGGAACAACTCGCCGACCACGCCGGGGTACCGGTGTGGAACGGCCTGACCGACTCCTGGCACCCTACCCAGATGCTCGCCGACATCCTCACCATGACCGAGCACCACCCCGGCCCGCTGGAGCAGACCGCCTACTGCTTCCTGGGCGACGGCCGCAACAACGTCGCCCGCTCCCTCCTGGTCACCGGAGCCCTCCTCGGCATGGACGTCCGCATCGCCGCTCCCCGTGAACTGTGGCCCCCGGACGATGTCATCGCCGCCGCCCACCGCCTCGCCACCACCAGCGGCGCCCGCGTGCTGGTGACCGACGACGTCGAACAGGGCGTGGCCGGCGCCGACTTCGTCTACACCGACGTATGGGTCAGCATGGGCGAGTCGGACGAGCGGTGGAGTGCCCGCATCGACCTGCTCCTGCCCTACCGCATCACCGAGAAGGTCCTGCACGCCTCGGGAAAGCCCGACACGAAGTTCCTGCACTGCCTGCCCGCCGTCCACGACCGCAGCACCCAACTCGGCGACCGTCTGCACGAGTTGTACGGCCTCAGCGGCGCGGAGGTCACCGACGACGTCTTCGAATCGCCCCGCTCGATCGTCTTCGACCAGGCCGAGAACCGGCTGCACACCATCAAAGCGGTCCTCGTCGCCGCCCTCGGCGACTGAGGCGGCCGGCATGCGCATCGTGGCCGCGCTCGGCGGCAACGCACTCCTGCGACGCGGTGAGAAGCCCGACGCCGCCATCCAGATCGAGCACGTCCAGGCCGCGGCCCGGGTACTCGCCCCGCTCGCCGCACACCACGAGCTGGTCATCTGCCACGGCAACGGCCCGCAGGTCGGCATGCTCTCCCTGGAGAGCGAGAACGACCCGTCCCTGACCCGCCCCTACCCACTGGACGCGCTCGTCGCCCAGACACAAGGGATGATCGGCTACTGGCTGGCCCAGTGCCTGCACAACGCCGGAGTGACGAAGCCGGTCCTGAGCATCGTCACCCAGACGCTGGTCGACGCGCACGACCCGGCCTTCGCCGCACCCACTAAGTTCGTCGGCCCCGTCTACGACCACCAACACGCGCTGCGGCTGGCCAAGTTGCACGGCTGGAACGTCGCCGCCGACGGCGACCGGTGGCGACGCGTCGTCCCCTCCCCTGCCCCACAACGGATCGTCGAGCAGGCCTCGATCACCCACCTGCTGGAGAACCGGACGGTGGTCATCTGCGGAGGCGGAGGCGGAGCCCCCGTCACCGACGACGGCACCGGGCTGCTCGAGGGCGTCGAGGCCGTCGTCGACAAGGACTTCACCGCGGCCCTGCTCGCCGTCGCCGTGCACGCCGACCGGCTGCTGGTACTCACCGACGTCCCGGCCGTGATGGCCCACTTCGGCACACCCCAGGCCGCCCCGCTGAGCCGCCTCGACCTGGACGACCTGGCCCGTATGCGGTTCCCGGCCGGCTCCATGGGCCCCAAGATCGCCGCCTGCCACCGCTTCGTCGCCGCCACCGGCCGACGAGCCGCCATCGGTTCGCTGGCCGAGGCGGCTGCCGTCCTGGACGGCAGCGCCGGAACCACCATCACCGCAGGCCCTCCCCGACCTACGGATGGCCGGCCCGGCCCGCGGCCGGTGAGCGGACCCGTGCCCGTGCCCGCCACCGTGACGGGACCGGAACGCGATTGACCCTGCTGACAGCCTCCGCTCCCGGCCGACGATCCTCCCGGCACCGATCCGCAGAAACCGCCGGCCGATCCGTTAACAACCCTCAGAGTCGCCGGACGGGTTCGTAGCAGGAGAAGGCCCTGGACGCGAGGGAGGGATCGGGGGCGGCGATGCGGTTACGGCTCGCGAGCCTGGTCGCGACGTCGACCAGGCTCAACGGATGGCCAGGTCAGGCTGGTTGCCCCGGCGACCACGACGACACCGGACCCCAGCCCGAGGATCTGCGCGGCCTTACGACGGCTCACCGGCCGCGCGACAACAGGTTGGCCACAGGCAGGCTGTTCCAGATCGGTTCGCGCGGGTGCGGCGGCCTTCTCAACACCGCGCGCCCTACGGTCCATGGCCCCGATGAGAGGCGGACGATAGCCGCGGGCACCACCTGCCGGGTCGACCTGGCTCGGGTCCCCGGCCCGGTCTGATCCCGACGTCCCACGGTTGACTGTCGCTGTCCAGGACCGAATCCGGGGACTAGTCTGGGTGGTGCCGCCCTGGCCCCCGGCCGCGCCGCTTCCACCGCGATGTCGCACCGAAGCACTCCGCTCACCGTCACAGGGCCTGTGTCCCGATCCCTGCACACGGTGCTCCTGGGCAACCCGGTGCGTCCAGCGAGGCATCTTCCTCTGCCCCGCCCTCCTCGACAGGTCATCGAAGCCCTGGCGGTGCTCATGTACGTACTGCTCCTCCCGGCAGTGCTGCCGCTCGCCCTGCTCGGCACGAGGATCGCTCTGTCCTGGTGGGAAGACTGCCTGCTCCGGCCGCGGCAGACTGCAGGGCTCCCTGCGGCGTCGGTGATCGTGTCCCTTCGCCCCGCCGCGCCTACTGCGATGTCGGCCCTTGACCACCGCCCGCTCACCGGGGGCGTAGAAGAGCACTGGACGGTAAGACGCTCCACTGCGAGGTCCATTCGTGGACGTGCGCTCTTCCTGCCTGCAGACAACAGTCAAGGCACAGAACGGGACCACACAGCTCTTACGCCACTGAAGTGTGCGCCTGCTTCAGGACCCCTCAGAGAGGAGAACAAAGGATGAACTGCTACGAGTGTCACCAGTCCGGGACGACCACCGCTGCCGTCGCCGTCTGCCGGAACTGCGGAGCCGCGCTCTGCCCCGAGCACGTCAAGGTCAACCCGCAGCATCTGGAGCGGGCAGAAGGCATGGGTGTGACCACTCTCAAGGAACCCGCTCGCCGCATCACGTGCCTCACCTGTCACGACGCGGAGCACCAGTTCTGACCTGGCCGCGCCACCCACCGGGCACCAGCAACGGCAGACCGCCCGGGACGACCGAGCGACCGGAGGCAGCAAGTGAACGACGAGGAACACGCACGGTCCGAGATGGTGCCGCACCTACGTCTGGACGAGCTGCTCGAAGAACTCCAGGCCCAGATCCGCGTGGTCCGCGGCACCCGAGGACGCCTCCACGGACTACTGCAGGCGATCCTGTCGGTGGGCCGCGAGCTCGATCTCCCCGAGGTGCTGCGCCACATCACCGAGGCCGCGGTGGTCCTGGTCGACGCCGAATACGGCGCACTTGGTGTCATCGGTCCCGAGCAGCGCCTCACCCAGTTCATCACGGTCGGGGTCAGCGAGGCCGAGCAGGCACGGATCGGAGCTCTGCCCGCAGGACACGGGGTACTCGGCGAGCTGATCAGCCATCCGGAACCACTGGGGCTGACAGAGCTGTCGCAGCACCCGGCCTCGCACGGCTTCCCCCCGTACCACCCGCCGATGCACTCCTTCCTAGGTGTGCCCGTCAGCGTCCGGGGAGAAGTGTTCGGCAACCTCTACCTCACCGAGAAACGCGGTGGTGCCCAGTTCGACAGCGAGGATGAAGCCGTACTGGCGACCCTGGCCGTAGCCGCAGGGGTGGCGATCGACAACGCCCGCCTGTACGCGGAGGCACAGGTCAGGGAACGCTGGATGGCGGCCGGCGCCGAGCTCACCCGGGGCCTGCTCTCCGGAGCTCCGGAGACGAAGGTGCTGGAGCTGATGCTGAACCGGGCCCAGGAAATCACCTCGGCCGATCTCGGCATGGTCGACCTGGTCACCGCCGGAACGCAAGAACTGCGCGGCGTCCTCGCGCTCGGGGAAGGTGCCGCGCTTCATCGTGGTGTGAGACTGTCGCGCGAGGGGACTCTGAGCGGGGCGGCCCTGGCCGCGGGGCAATTGATCGTCACGTCGGATGTCGGTAACGACCCGCGGATCACCTACTGCCCCGAACGCTGGACGGGACTGGGGCCCGCGGTCGCCGTTCCCATGAGCACCAGTGACGGAGATCGCGGAGTGCTCGTACTCGCGCGCACCGCCGGGTGCCCGCCCTTCACCCAGGCGGAGATCGCGCCCCTGCCCGGCTTCGCCGGCCAGGCTGCCCTCGCGCTGGAACTCGCCGACAAGCGCAGAGCCGCCGAGCAGGTGAGCCTCCTGGAGGACCGCGACCGCATCGCGCGCGACCTCCACGACCTAGCCATCCAAAGGCTGTTCGCGACGGGAATGACGCTGCAGAGCGCGCATCGCTTCGTCGCGCACCCAGAAGGGACGGAGCGGATTGACCGGGCGGTCGACGACCTCGACACCACCATCAAGATCATCCGATCCACGATCTTCGGTCTGCGGGCCCACGACAGCACCGTGATCGGCCACGGCCTGCGGGCCCGTGCGTCCAAGACCGCCGAGGAAGCCGTTCTCACGCTGGGGTTCACTCCCTCTCTGCTCATGGAAGGACTGCTCGACACCCATGTCCCGCACACCATGGCGGACGACGTCGTGGCGGTGCTGAGTGAAGCACTGTCGAACATCGCCCGCCACGCGCACGCCTCGTCCGCGGAGATCGCACTCGTGGTCCGCAAGGAGCGGCTCACTCTGACCGTCAGCGACAACGGTGTCGGAATCGGCGAAGGTGGACACCGCAGCGGGCTGCGCAATCTCAGCGAGCGCGCGCGGAACCTGGCCGGTGAACTCACCCTGGCCGCACCGCGCGAGAGCGGCACCGTTCTGTGCTGGGGCGTGCCGCTTCCCGGCCGGCGCTAGCGCGACCCTCCCGGATCACTGTCGTGCGGCAGCGGTGCGAGCCGGACCGCCAGGACCGCCGCCTGGACGCGGCTCTCGACCCCGAGTTTCGCGAGAAGCCGCGAGATGTGGTTCTTCACGGTCTTCTCCGACGGATAGATGCGCTTGCCGATCTGCCGATTGGTGAGGCCCTCATCGATCAGATCCAGGATCTCGCGTTCACGCACGGTCAAAGCGTCCAACTGGCCTGTATCTGAAGCCGGTTGCCCGGAGGGTGCGCGCAAGCCGCTCATCAGCCGTCCGGTGGTCGCAGGGTCCAGCATCGACCGCCCCGACGCCGCCGTCCGTACCGCCGTGACCAGATTGGAGCCCTTGATCTGTCTCAGGACGTAGCAGGCCGCGCCGGCCATGATCGCGTCCAGCAGAGCGTCGTCATCGTCGAACGACGTCAGCATCAGGCAGGCCAACTCCGGCATCCGGTCCCTCAGTTCACGGCGGACGGTGATGCCGTCACCATCCGGGAGGCGAATGTCCAGGATCGCGACATCCGGACGCAGTGCCGGGCCGCGGACCAACGCCTGGACGCTGGCACACGCCGCGCCGACCACCGTGATGTCCGGTTCCAGATCGAGCAGGTCGTGCACCCCGCGTCATACGACCTCGTGATCGTCGAGCAGAAAGACCCGGATCGGTGACTCCGGTGTGAAAACACGTTCCTGGCTCACATCGCCCTCCGGGCTTCGCTTGTCCCCGTCTATCGGGCCGGGCCCCCTACGGCGCCCGCCGCTCCCAGCGCAGGGGCGCCGCAGTGCCGTTGCGGAACCGCACAGGGAGGGAACAGCCATCGCCATCCCACAAGTTGACCTGGCCCCCGTGTCAAGGTGCTCTGCGGGGAAGCCCACTGAGGGTGCCGGTCATGCCTGACATGGACCGTTCCCCTCCTCACGTACTGACGTCTCAGGCCCGATGAGCCCATTGAGGCTCGACATCGGCCCAGGCCCGGTCCCACTCGATCAACCGCCGGCGAAAGCCGATACGTCCGACAGCCAGCCGGACACCAAGCACCGAGATGATGACGCCCACGAACATGGCCGCACCCGCGAGCGCGGACCGTGCCACGACGGAACCGGGATCAAGCGGTGCGGCTGTGACTCGATTGTGCCGATCGACCCAGATCGTGGTTACCGTCCCGCGGAGGCTGTCGGCCGTCACTGTGGCGATCCCGGTCTTCTTGTGGCCTCGGACGCTCCAGCGGACAACGGCCTTGCCTTTCGTCCCGACCACTCCGCGCTCCGTGTACAGGTTCTCCCTCGGAGCACTCCCGATCAGCGTCACCTGCACCGGGGTCCAGGAACTTCGTTGCTGCTCAGCCCTGTCCTGCTCATGGTGGTAGGTGGCCTCTACCGCCACTACGCAGGCGAGCGGCGCGGCCAGCAGGAGAAACACTCCCAGCAGGAGCCGGGTCCACGCCTCGACGATGTCCGGGGTCCTGCGCAGCGGATTGCTCCGCCACCGCCACATGACCGCTCCGGCGCCCGTCATCGCACCTGCGCCTCCGCGGCAGTCTCCTGCACGATACCGGTGGCCCACGAGGAGATCCGGTCGAAGTCCCGGAAGTCCCCGCCGCGCCCGGACTCGACGATCATCCGTGCCATGCGACCTCGGGCCCCGGCTTCGAGCCGGCCGCCGAACGTCACGTGCTGCCGGGCATCGAGGCGCACCGACGCGCGCCGGGCGCCCCGCACCGGCGGGATGTCCCGCTCGTCGGCCGACGTGTCGAGCGGACCGCTGCTGAACAGCCACACCGCCCGGTCCAGCAGCGCGGCATGGTGCCGGCGCGCGAACCGCACCGCGTCCCCGTGCCAGCGGCCCGCGTACAGCGCACCGCCGAGAACCACCACGTCGTAGGGGCTCACGTCCCCGACCTCGGAGGCGGGGTACACCTCGGCCTCGATGCCGTGCGTGCGCAAGGCGTCCGCGACGGCCTCGGCTATCCCCTGTGTCGTCGCCTGGCTGCCAGGGCAGTTGAGGTCATGGCCGACCTCGCCCGCGAATCCACCCGGCTCCGTCCAGGACGGACCGCACCCCGCGCCGCCAAACGCTCCGGCACCGGCTACCGCACCTTGCGCCCCGACGAGCCCGCCACCAGCCGCGTCCAGTACACGATCACACTCGCCCACTTCCCCCGAAAGCAACAGCCTCAAGACCTCTCAACGGCCCCACAGGAAGCGACGTTGGGCTGGCGGGAGCAACGGCTCCACCAGCGCCCACTACCCTTCTTTCCGGTCAGACGGATACTCACCTCGATCGTGCCCCACAAACGGCTCAACGACCGCAGCCACACCAGGAAACCCCAGATCTCAAACACGGCCTCAGGTGATTGCATCGATGTCCACAGGAGTGGACGTGGCGGTCGGCGGAGGGGTGAGGACCACCATTGGCTGACCGAGGGTCGGAGGCGGTGGGGTCAGATCGGACGACGGCAGATCAGGCGGAGTGGTCTGCCGCAAGAGGGTCTGGTCGAAGTTGACCAGACCCGTCCTTTCCATAACCGTAGTGTGATCCAGTACGGTGTCGTTGGCCTGATCGGCCAAAACCCGAACGAGCGTATTCTTCGTGGTGGACCGGATTTTCGCCACCGTGTTGAAGATCGACCCGTGTGTCATTCGCAGGATGTTGGCAAAGTCCGAATCGAACTGTTCACGAGTGTCTGCCGTCAGTGCGGAAACAAAGCCCTGCTGCTGAGGGCTCGCGACATTGGGCAGCATAATATTCAACAGCGGTGCTATCTTGCGGCAGGTGGCGTCCAGCGCGGAATGCCCGTCGATGAGGTGCCGACTCGCAGTGACAACGGCCTCCGTATTGCCTTTCTGCAACCCGAGCTGGCCAACGGGATATTCCCACAGCCCGGCCGCACGGACCTTCACAACAAAGTCCCGGTCCGACTCGGTCAAAGGCCCCCACTGCGTCACGGCAATCACGCTGTCGTGCGAGGCGGGGATACCACTGGCGCCCGACGAGCCTGGGTAGATGAGAGCCGCGGCCGCAAGACTCACTGCGCCCCCGACAACGAAGGCTCCCGTCATATTCCACGAGAAACGCACTGTACCTCCAGCAGGTCGTCGATCCGTCCAAGACGGGTGCAACCAGCGATACGCACACAGCACGCTGATGACTCGACGACTCGAAGAAAAACGACAGACCCCACGAGGGTGGTACGTAACGTGATGTCCGTTTCTGGCCGAGTTGGGCGCAAGGACGCCGGTGGAGGTTCTGTCGGCTATTGCGTCCTGCGAAGTTGCCGGTGTCGGCCTCGGCGAGGATCCCGATTTTGACCAGGCGTTTCAGCTAGGGCCTGTCCGATGGGTCGTGTGAGCTGACGAGGGACGTGGCCTACTGTTCCCTGAACGGAAGGGGGCAGCATGACGCGCGAGACAGCCGAAGCGGAGGCGGGGATGAAGGGGATCACGTTTCCCGCCTGGCACGGAAAGTACTACGTGACCCTGGCTGAGCTATTGGTTCGCCTCGGCAGCGTCGGCCTGGACCTGACGTGGCGCGTCAAGTTTGACGAGATCGTCGATCCTCGCTGTGTCGAGATGGCGAGCAGGTCCGCCGACGCAGGGATGGACACGTTGACGCTGTTGTCGTTGACGACCCCCTTCCTACAGTTGATCGATGCTGAAGCACGTGGGTTCGCTGGAGACGAGCTGGTGCTCGTCCTGACCGAATTCGACAGCTCCTTGTGGGAGGTCAGGGCTGTCGACGAGCGCGTGCTCAGCGAACTTCGCCGGCACTACCCGGGTACCAAGGACCTCTGAATGGTGCGCTTCACTGCGGACGGAGCCACAGGCGGATCGCGGCCACGGCGACCGTTCCGTGGAAGACGTAGGCACGCTTGTCGAAGCGCATGGCGATGGCGCGGAAGTTCTTGAGCCGGTTGATGGTCCGCTCGACTTCGTTGCGGCGGCGGTAGATCGTCTTGTCGAATCCTGTGGGTCGGCCGCCTTGACTGCCGCGGCGCCGGCGGTTGGCCCGCTGATCTCTCGGCTCGGGAATCGTATGTTTGATCTGGCGTCTGCGCAGGTGACGCCGATTGCGGCGTGACGAATAAGCCTTGTCTCCTCCGACGTGGTCGGGCCGGGTGCGCGGTCGTCCACCAGCCTGTCGGGGCACGCGGATCTCTTCCAGGACGGGAATCATCTGCGGTGCGTCCCCCCACTGGCCGGGCGTGATGAGAAACCCGAGTGGGCGGCGCCCACCTTCTCCGGCGAGGTGGATCTTGCTTGTGAGCCCGCCTCGCGAGCGTCCCAGGGCCTCATCGGAGCGATGACGTGCCGGGCTCCTGCGCCGGCCCGGGATCTTTGGGGCACGAGTGGAGGCGCCGGCTGCGTGCTGGTGAGCGCGGCAGGTCGTGGAATCGACGCTGACCATGCTCCAGTCGATCCGGCCCTCGGCACCGGCGTCGGCCTGGATGGCCCGCAGGATTCTCTCCCACGTGCCGTCCGCTGACCACCTTCTATGACGGTCGTGGACCGTCTTCCAGCTACCGAAGCAGGAAGGCAGGTCCCGCCAGGGGAGACCGGTTCGCTGCCGAAACAGAATCCCGTTGATCACACGACGGTGGCATTGCCAGCGTCCACCCCGCCCGTGATTCGTCGGCAAGTGCGGCTCCAGCCGAGCCCACTCCTCATCCGAAAGATCTCCCCGCCCCATGTCACACGGAACGAGCTCCCAGCAGGAGCGTCACACGACCCATCGGACAGCCCCTAGGCGGGTCCAGCAGAGCTGCGATGTCGCTCGCCGGCCGCGCGTGTGTCGTTGCGGCCGCCGGACAGCGGCAAGGCCTCCCCCGCTCCGCTTGAGGCGGGCCCAACCCTCGTCGGCGATACTGGGTCCATGGATTACGTCGGCTGGGTGCCCGCCCCGCCGCTTGACCGGTTCATCGACGACATCTATTGCCTGACCGGGGTGCCGGGCCATCGCCGGATAAGCGTCTCGCCGATGCCGTCGGCGCACCTGTACATCAATCTGGGCGAGCCCGCACGCCTGTGGGAGTCCGAACCGTCGGCGCCTCCGGCAGCGTTGGCGGATGGTTGGTTCATGGGTCTGTGGACCAAGCGTTTCGTCCTTGAGTACCCCAAGCGGGTACACCTCGTCGGGGTCCACTTCAAGCCTTGGGGATTGTCACTGTTCACCGGTGTGCCGGCGAACGAGCTGCGGGACCGATGGGTGCCGGTCGACGCCCTCTGGCATCGGTCCGTGGACCGGATTCGCGACCAGGTCGGCGACGCCGCGTCGGCCACCGCAACACTGCGGGTCCTGGAAAGAGAGCTTCGATCGCGGCTCGTCGAGACGCCGGCGCGCGGTCTCGACCTGGTCCAGCACACAGGCAGGTGGCTGGAAGCCTCGCACGGCGCGATCCCGGTCGCTGCGCTGAGCGATGCCGCCGGGGTGAGCAACAATCACCTGGCGGCGCAGTTCAAGGCTCATGTCGGGGTCACTCCGAAACGGGTTGCCCGGATCTACCGCTTCGCGCGGCTGATCGAGTCCGTGGACTCCCTGCGTCCGGTCGACTGGTCGGAGCTCGCGCTCACGGCGGGCTATTTCGACCAGGCCCACTTCAGCAAGGAGTTCAAGGACTTCACCGGCCGCACTCCCACGGAGTACCTGGCGCTGCGGCGCCGGTTCACTGCCGAGCAGGGGTTCTCGCAGCCTGGTGGCCCGATGCCCGTTGAGTGATTTTTTACAAGCGCGGCTGTCCCTGGGCTGAAAATATCGGACGCGTCCGCTCAAAGTGACGTCGTAGGGGGACCCTCATGGGCGCAGTGATCATGCACAACGTGGTGTCGGTGGACGGCTTCATTGCCGACAAGAACGACGGAGTCGGTCCGCTCCACGACTGGTACTTCAACGGGGACACCAAGCTTACGGAAACCGGAGCCGGGGACGGGGATTACGACCACTCCGAGGGGGGAGACGGCTTCAAGCTCTCGCGTGCATCGGCGGCATACGTCCAGCCGGTGTGGGACTCGATCGGCGTGATCGTGATGGGCCGCACCTTTTTCGACCTGATGAACGGCTGGGAGGGCCGGCCGCCCGCGGGGGACCACGTGGTCGTGGTTTCCCACCGGCCTAAGCCCGAGGGCTGGCACCCTGAGGCTCCGTATCACTTCGTCGATGGCGTGAAGGCCGCGATCGAGAAGGCCCAGGACCTCGCCGGTGACCGGGTTGTCGCCGTGAGCGCCGGCGAAGTAGGCGGCCAGATCCTCGCGGCCGGTCTCGTGGACGAGGTCGCGATGGACGTGGCACCGGTGGTGTTTGGATCGGGCAAGCGCTTCTTCGGTAGCTTTGACGGGCAGCAGCTGCTGGAGGATCCCCACGTGGTCGTGCAGGGCTACCGGGTACTGCACCTGAAGTTCAAGGTGCGCCGCTAGTAAAGCTCATCTGGGCCCGAATGCCGGTGCCCGGCCCGCAGCACGTGGCGTCACACCAGACGACCGCGTCGGCGCCGTCGTCCAGCACCGCGCCGGCGGATCAGGAATACGGCTTCTCAGCTCAGACTCTCCGCACCACAGCAGGATTCACCATCGCCTAATCTGCCCAAGATCACCAAGAGAGCACGGCCTTGAAGCCAAGTGATGTCATGCAGCGCGTTCACGGCCGGCATCCGGCCGGAGGCGGGACGCCAGTCGGTGCATCCCACGGCGCGCGTGACTCTTGACGGTCCCCAGGGGCCAACCAGTGAGTTCGGCGATCTGAGTTTGGGTGAGATCGTCGTAGAAGGCCAGGTTCAGCACCTCACGTTGATGCTTGGGAAGCCGGGACAACTCGTCGGCCAGCAGAACGCGGTCGAGCACGGCCTCCGGTCGTACGGCCTCGTCGGTCGCCGTCAGCAGCAGCTGAGCGGCCGCGGCGTCGACCAGTTCGGTTCGCCGTGTGCGGGCGGCGAGGGCGTCGGCGACTTTTCGGCGGGTGATACCCAGGAGCCAGCCAGGAAGAGTGCCGCGCTCGGGCGCGAATCCGGCTCGCCCCCGCCAGGCGGCGAAGAACACCAGTTGTGTGATGTCCTCGGCCTCCCTCGCGTCTCCCGTCGAGCGTCTGGCATGGGAGTACACGACAGGACCCCATCGACGGTGCAGAGCTTCGAGGCTGGCCTCGTCGCCGTTCAGGAACCCCTCCACCAGGGCACCTTCGTCGATCGCCGCGTTGACTTGCACTGCGGTAGTCATGGCCTGCTCCTCGCTGGACCTGATGGTCGCCGCCGAGAGCGGCTACGTCTCCTCTACGGTGCGGATTCGATGCAAGATGAACAACTCGCATCGTCTTTGCATCGAAATGACTGAAGTAGCTACGCGGCCGACGGAACTCTTGGGTGCCGCGGGCAGGAATGATGATCGGCGTGCCGGGCAGCACGGAGTACGGGTGCGGAGTCGAAGGGAAACGCCTGCCCAGGAGTCCACACGCTCGGGCTCCCGCTATCCGTGTGCGGTGGCAGCCTGCCCGGCCGCTGCATGGGGTCACGGCTCGCGCGATCGCGCCACGCGTGGAACGCGCAGGTGGGATGGCTCTGGGCGGGGGCTCGTCGCCGTACACCACGTGTGGTGATTCCGCCCAGGTGTCTGCGACGCGCCCCTCAGTGGCTGCGCAAAGCGATGTATTCGTCGGCCAGTTCGTCCGCCATACGCGTGACGGAGAATCGTTCGGCGACCAGCTTCCTGCCCGCAGCTGCGTAACGGCGCCTGTCGTCGACGGATGTGGCCGCGACTCGCCGCAGGCCTCGCATCAGTCCTGCCTGGTCGGAAGTGTCGATCAGGATTCCGTTGACCTGATCACGGAGGTAATGGGCAACGCCGCCTCGCCGGGGCCCTGCGACGGGAAGGCCCGCGTCCATCGCCTCCAGTACGGCGAGCCCGAACTCCTCCTTAACGCTGGGGCACACGTACCAGGAGCACGCATCCGGCTTCCGTTGGGCAAGAGCACGCTGGAGGCGGCGTACCTCGGTGTTGGGCACAGCGGGCAGCAGCGCCAGGCGTCCACTCGCCTGAGGGCTTTCGGCCAGCAGCAGGTCGATGCGGTGGCGGACCTCCTCCTCGGCGGCCGTGCCCGCGCCGGGGCTACCGCCGACCAGAACCAGGGTGGTGGTGCGGTATCCCCCTGTCGCAACCCAGGCCCGGACCAGGCGATCCTGCTGCTTGACCGGGTGGAGTCGGCCCACAGACAGCAGGAGGGGCAGTCCGCGGTCCAGGGGGTCCAGGGAGTCGGGGCGTGCTCCGTCCCGATAGAGCATGGCCAGCGCCTGGTGCCGGCGTTCCTCCTCGTCGGGCGCGGGCCTGTACGGGGCGATGCCTTCGGGCGGGGCACTCGGTCCGGCTCCCGCATTGAGCCGGGCCAGGCAGGGGAAATGACGGACGAGTTCGCTCGTACCTCCCCGTCCGGGAATGCCGACGACCGCGTCGGCACGGGCCACCAGTCGATCGGCCACGAATACCCGGTGCAGATCGTGCCGGAGTGCCTCCCCCGCCGTCCGGTCGGCCGGGGCGTGCATGGTGTGATGCGCGGCGAAATCACGGTGCGGATCGGGCGTGGCCGTGAAGATCAGCGCGGCCCCCAGGCGCTCGGCGGCCTCGGCGAGTGCCAGGCTGCCGTCGTCGGCGTACCTGACATGCAGGACGTCCAGAGGCCGCGGCATCCCACCGAGCAGGCGGGTCGCCCACCAGGTGAGCGCGGAGCGGTGGCGGTGCATCTCCGGCTGGGCCGGAGGCGTGGGCGCGTCCACGGGAAGCCGCAGGATCCAGTGGCCCGGACGGCGTTGGTGGACGAGCCCGGAGACCACCGTCAAGTCGTCGTGCCCGGCCGCCACCACCGTAATCACGCCGGCGATCCCGTCGGTCTCGGCGAGCCGGTCGCCAAGGTCTCCGAGCAGCACCGCCAGTCCTCCGCTCATCCCCTGCCCCGGAGAGTCCAGTCGCCCCAGCAGCATGGTCTGCGCAACCACCTGCCCAGACGGCCCGTCCTTGTCCGGACCGAGCACGGGCACCGGCGGCGCCAGCAGAAGCCGCTCGTAGGCGTCTGCGGCTCGGCCCGGGTCGGGCAGGTGGGCCGAGCCCCCCGGCATCTGGTGCAGATACCGCCAGGCGGAGTGGCGCACCGCTCGATGGACGCTGTTTCGCGCGAGAACGGCGCCATCGGCCGGCGTAAGGGGATGCAGCCCGGAGGCCACCGCCAGGTCAAGCAGGCAGCCCACCGCCGGTCCGTCCACCGAGTCGGTGAGGAGCGTGCGCAGTACCTCTTCCGCGTACAGGGAGCCATGCCGGCGAACCGTATCCGGCCACAGTTCGGTGAGGGCCGCGATGAGCCTCGGGCTGCCGTCGCGGTGTGCAAGCAGTGCCTCCGGGCTCAGAGGTGTGCCAAGACGGGCCGCACGACGAAGCGCCGCCACAGCCGCGTCTTGGCGGGTGGCCCCGGGAGAGTTCCCGGGCAACAGGGCCCGTGGTCCCCTTCCGTATTCGGCGTCCAACAACCCTGCCAGCTCGTCCGGGGCGGGTGGGGAGCAGCGCCCTCCGGGAGAGGACGCGTGTCCCGTCCTTCCGGAGCCGTCGAAGAACGCGGTACGGGCGGCCACCAGGGCGTCGTGGTCTCCGTGGCCGGCGTGTACCGGACGTCGAGGGCCCTGGGGCACTGAAGCGGGTGCGAAGCCGGTGCCGGCCATGGGCTCTCCTGTCTCGGGGACGGCTCTGACCCATGTGGTTCCGGAAGTGTCGGCCCTCTGGATGCGCCTCTCCACGGTGATCATCGCCACACGGGCGACCTGGCCGGACGTCGCCTACGATGCGCTCGCCTCGCCGTGACCGGTCGAGGACGGAAGACGTCTGGCCGAAGGGTGCCCATGCCGCGTGTCGTTGTCGTCAGTCCCCCGTTCATGTCCCACGCCCGGCCCTTGTCGGTCCTGGCCGGCGCCCTGGGCCTGTACGGGGTGGACGTGCATTTCGCCTGTGCGCCGCCGTTCGAGCACTTGGCCAGGCAGGCTGGGGTGGGCTTCGTGCCGCTGTCCGTGACGCGCAACGCCAACACCGGGGTGGCCGAGGCGACCGAACAGGACGCTGAGGAGGCGGCCCGCCTGAGGGAGTTCCTCGACTCCACCAGGAAGGGCGCCGTATCCACGCTCCTGACTCAGGCCCGTCACCGCCGCGCGGACATGCTCGCGGACCCGGACGACGTGCTCGACGCGCTGCGCTCGATCGACCGGGAGCTGCGTCCCGACTGGTACGTGGTGGACCAGCTCAGCTACCCGGTCACCCTGGCACTGCACTGCCTGGGTCTGCCTTACGCAAGTTTCTGCCCCGGGCATCCCAGCTACGTGCTCACCGGCCCCGATGCCTACTTCGGTGTCCCGTACGCCTGGCCCAGCGCACTGCGCCCAGGCTCCCGACATCTGCGGGAGCTGCGTACCGCGGCGCGGCGGAACGACGAGGCCTTCACCGCACTCTTCGCAACTTTCGCCCGGCGCCACGCACCCTCCCGGCCGGCCCCGGGCAGGGCCTTCGCCCTCAGCTCTCCGCACGCGGTCGTCTACGCGTACCCGCCCTTCCCATGGCTGCCGACACCTCCGCCAGGGCCGATCCGCCTGTTCGCCGGGCACATGGCCGCCGACCCGGACCCCCTCGACGCTCAATGGGCCGCACATCTTCGTGACCTGCGCACCAACGGTGGGCGGCTCGTCCTCGTCGCGCTCGGCACGTTCCTGTCTGCACGTGACGATGTCCTGCGCACCATCGTCACCGGACTGTTGGAAGGAGTGCCGGACATGTCTGTCGTAGTCGCGGCGGGCGAACGGACCGCGGCACTGGCCGATCTTTCGGGTGACAAGGTCGTCTTGGCACGTTCGGTACCACAGCGTGCGCTGCTCGACCATGTGGACGCCATGGTGCACCACGGCGGCAGCAACTCCTTCACCGAGTGCCTGCGGGCGGGCGTACCCGCGGTGGTGCTGCCTTTCTCCAGCGACCAGTTCTCCGTGGCGCGGGACGCGGAGCGTTCGGGCGCCGGTGTGGTGCTCGACCCGAACACCCTGTCGCCGGCCTCTGTTTCCGCCGCTCTGGAAACAGCGTGGACCACACTCGAACCACACGTCTCCAGGCTGGCCGCATCGGTTCGACGGCGCGGTCCCCGATGGGCAGCCGGTCAACTGCTGGCAGCCATGGGCCGGCAGACGTAGCGGAGCTGCTCCCGGCGTCGTCCCACCGCCACAGGCTGGGTGGCGGGTCAGGAGAGAGCTGAGCCGGAGCCGACCAGGGGCACGGGTCGTCCGAAGCGCACCGGGACGCCAGAAGCGTACAGAACGCTGACGGGCTCCCCCTGCGGTTTCGACAGGCCCGCAGCCGGGATCAGACTGTCCTCACACCCCAGGAGGGCGCACTCGCGGAAGCACCAGGAGGGGTGCGCGTTGGGGAAGGTAGTAGGTTCGGCCGAGGAACTGCTCGGGCAACCCCCACCGCTGGGTGAGGAACTCCTCCAGCGGCCCGGCCGCCACGGGCCTGTCCCCCACCTCGATCCACACCCGTGCCCCCCGGGCGGCCGCCACCACGCCGCTTCGTGCTGTAGAGCAACCGGCTGTCGCACCACTTGCTGCTGATGCGGAACCACCGACAGGGAAGGCCGAAAGCCCCTTGCGCCGTCAGCACCGGCAATAGACGGTCGCAGTCGAGAGACCGGGACACTACACCGCGCCGACCCGCGGCATCACGGCTGTACAGGCGAACGTTGACCTCACGGAAGCTCCCCAGATAGGGCAGCGCCGCCGTCCGGCCGAACTCGAGGTTGTCCATGCGGAAGGAGACCAGGCCTACATACGTCCGCCCTTGGTGAACGTCGGGCACGGTGCCCGCCGGCAGCAGCCGGGCCACCTCGAACGGATCGGCAGCCCAGTGCAGGAACACCAGGTCCCGCCAGCTCTGCCGGAAAAGCACGCGTCGCACCGGACGGGGAGCCAGCCGTGTCAGCGCTTCCACGGGCCAGGGCCGGTGGGCCGAAGCGCCGGGGCCGGGTCGTCTTCGATCCATGCCTGCCATGCCTGCCATGCCTGCCCTACCGCACCACTTCGAGCGCCGCACCGGCGCCCGGCCGAATCACTCTCGCCACCAAGACATCGCCCCGCGGCCTCCTCGGCGGGAAGTCTCCAGGGCAGCGGCGGTGCTTCACCACGACGGCGCGTGGGGCGAGACCGGTGTTCACGTAGACCAGGCTGATCTCCGGCACCGCGACGCGCCTGCGACTCTGCGAGGGGCGGAGCGCCGTAAGCCAGCTGGCCCACGTCGCTTGAACGGCAGCGCAGTCACCAGGGCGCGCGGGTACCGTCTCGGCCACGACCCCGGTGACGACGGCGAGGATGCCGCCTTCGGAGACCTGGTCCCAAGCGGTATGCAGAAGCGGCATGGGGGCGAGTGCGTTGAGGGCCGTCACGTGCTCGGCCACGGCGTCGTCGACCTCCCCGGCCGCTCCGAAGGCCGCGACACCTGTGCGCACGACGACACCGTCCAGTCCGCCCCGCTCCGCCAGCGCGCAGCCGACGGTTTTCGCACAAGCCTCGAGGCCCCAGGCGTCGAAGATGCGGGCGGGAGCGTCAGCGCAGGCCACCGAGACATCGGCCGGAACGTCGCTGTCGTGGCCGGCAAGTGCAGTACGGGCGCCCCGCGTGTGCAGCCGGACGGCCAGCGTTCGACCAACCTCTGCGGTGGCGCCGAAGACGAGGCCCCCCGCTCCCCGTAGGTCCATACCTAACCTCCCCAAATCCACTGCCGACCTGCTGCTACGCGACTGCTTCGGCGGTTGGCCATCCGTCGGATGCAGCCTGCGGGGCACATGCGAGTCAGATCAGTGCGGCGCCTCGCACCAACCGGTGGAGGCGGGAGGACAGGAACCCGCCTCCCACGGGTGCCCGGCGAGACCAGGTCCGGCTCCGCCCCATCGGCAAGGTCCGACGACCGGTCCGGCTCAAGGGGGCAAATTCTGAACGATCGCGCACTGATGCATCCGTCGACTGCAGCAGCGCAGAACGGAAGATGCCGCGACCATGGTGTGTTCCTGCGATGGGATGTCGAAAGCGGAGGCAGTTGTGATTGAAGTCGAGCGTGTCATGGCACTGGACCATCCGTTGCGCGAGGTGGCGGGCTTCCTCGCGGACTTCTCGAACGCCGAGTTGTGGGATCCGGGCACCATCACCTGCAACCGGGTCGACACGGGAGTTCTGTCGGTGGGATCCGAGTGGTACAACGTCTCGGAGTTCCGGGGCCGTCGTACCGAACTGCTTTACCGACTGACCCGCTTCGACGCAGATCACCTGACCTTCGTGGGACGCAACAAGACCGCCACCTCGACCGATGACATGCGTTTCGAGGAGCACGACGGCCGGACACGGCTGACCTACCGGGCGCGCGTCGAATTCAACGGACTGGCCCGGCTGGCCACTCCGCTGCTCAAGCGGGAGTTCGACCGGCTCGGGGACGAGGTGTCTGAGCGGCTGCCCCAAACGGTTGACCGTGCTCTGCGCGTTCCGCCCTCGGGCGGAGGTCACCCCCAGTGACCGACGACCTGAACGTGACCGAGCCGGATGCGGTACTGCCGCCGGAGGCCGGAGTGAGCACCGGTTCCCTCGCCAGACAGGTGGGCGTGTCGCCCACCACGCTTCGGTCCTGGGACCGCCGCTATGGCCTCGGCCCCGCTACCAGGGCGGAGGGACGCCACCGCAGGTGGACGTCCGCCGATGTCGCCATGGTCCTTGAGATGTGCCGTCTGACGGCCGCCGGCATCCCGCCGGGCGAGGCAGCGAAGGTGGCCAAGAACCGCAGTGAAGGACACGACGTGAGGAACGGACTCGCCCCCTCTGTCGGGACCCCGGGTGGTGTCATCACTCCGTCGAAGTCCGGCTCTACGTCCCCGTACGCCTCGCGGTCCGGCAGCGGCCTGCCGTTGGGGAACGTGCGCCAGGAGTGCAAGGGCCTCGCCCGCGCGGCCGTGCGGCTGGACGGCGCCGCCGTGCAGGAACAGCTCACCGCGGCGGTGCGTAGCCACGGACTGGTCGTGACGTGGGAGGAGATCCTGGCTCCGGCCCTGCAGGCCGTAGGGCGCAAGTGGCAGTCGGCGGGCGAGCGCTACGTGGAGGTGGAGCACCTGCTGTCCTGGCACATCTCCGCGACCCTCCGTCACCTCTACGTGAGTGCCGTTGCCGCGCAGAAATCGTCGCGCTCGGCGCCCGTGATTCTGGCCTGCCTGCCCGGCGAGCAGCACACGCTGCCGCTGGAAGCACTCACCGCCGTTCTCGCGGAGCGGGATGTCGCCACGCTGATGCTCGGTGGCGATGTCCCAGCCGAAGCCCTGGTGGCCGCGGTGCAGCGGGTCGGTCCGAGTGCCGTGGTCCTTTGGTCGCAGTCCACGTCGACGGCGAGCGTCCCGCTCGCCCACCATGTCGCCGCCACCCGATGGGGCGTCCGCGGTGCGCGCGCACAGAGCCGGGTACTGCTCACGGGCCCCGGCTGGCGGCGGGCGCAGCACTCCGGGCTGCTGCGCCCCCAGGGTCTGCACGAAGCCCTCCTCATGCTCGCCGGCGAACGACTCGCGACGTCGCCCATCCCCTGAATCGCCGTCGCCCGGGTCTGCTGCCGGGCTGCGCGGTGCCGACGCCACGATCCGAATCCACCGGTTCGTCGTCCCCGCCCAACGCGGCGCGGAAGGGCGGCGACGACGAACCAGCCGGGTCCCTCACGTCATCAACCCTCGCGCTGCGCATTCGTCGCGGGAAGCACCCGCCCCTCAATCGCGCCGCCAGCGGGCAGCGCCGGCACCTCCTCCTGGCCCCGGCGGCGGAGCGCGAGGGATTCGCGGGCGGCCTCGCGAGGGTGGCGACGGCGCCAGTACGGGTTGTCGTGCGGCAGCTTGCTCGATACACGCCCGTACATGCCGAAGGTCAGAATGATCAGCCCCATGACGAAGCTGAACAAGACGTTGGTCATCCCGAAGTCCAGGATGTTGGCCGACCGGTCCAGGATGAAGATGTGGACGAACCCGCTCAGGAGAAAGAGCGTTCCGACCACCATGTTGAGTGTCGAGGCAAGGTTTCCGCCGACAACGCCACCGGCGATGAGCGCCAGCCCCACGACGACGGAGATCACACTCAGCAGTCCGTTGGTCGACATGCCGGCAATGTGGCGTCCGTGGGTGTTGAACGGGCTCAGCTCATCGGCGAATCCGAGGACGCCGAAGACAAGCAGGGTGAGTCCGCACAGTGCGGCACCGTATCGGTAGACCGTGGCCAGTTGATGGTCCACAGGCAGTTCGTCGCTCAGTTTCATGGCCAATCCTTTCCGGTGCACGAATGCTTCGCGGTTTTCCGTGGAGCAGCCTCCGAGCCGACCACTCAAAGGCGTATTCGTGCCAAAACGGCCATACGGTTGCATTCCTTCGGAATTTCCACCGAACAGCGCACCAGTCGCACAGCAGCTGCCCGACCCGGTTCGCGTTTGTGGCGTTGCGCTGGTGCAGCAGACAGCGACTGGGTACGAGCGTGAAGGCCGTGCCGCCGTCGACGCAGTGCCGCCACACGCGGCCGAGCACCGACTCCACGGTGTCGAGACAGGCGGAGACGTGAATCTTCCACCCCTCGGCGGGAAGGTCTCCATCGATCGGGCGCAGAGCGAGCCAGTCCCCGCTCTCGTTGCGCTGCCTTCCTTCGGGTGCGGGTAAGGAGGCCGCTGCATACCAGTCGCAGTACGCCGCGTAGCCCTTGTTCACGCTGTCTCCCTTCCACCGGTTGCTGACGGGAACGGCGCTGTCACGCGGGCCACCGCCCCGCACAGTCACCACGGTCATCACTCCGGTGTGTGGAACGCACGAGTGGCTTCGCGCGACGGGATGCAGCGGGCGGGGGAATTCCGCCGACGGGGGCTCACGGCCAGACGGTGCGGGTGTCATGGGCCGCATCAGGTTCGGAATCAGGAGGCTGTGCGACATGGCGCCCTCGTGATGGCAGGTCATGCCCTTCACTCGGCGGACCAGCCACGCCAGCAGAGCGCCCAGGTCGGCGGCGGCCGAGGTGACCCGGTCGACCAGCTCGGGGGTGTGCGACCCCTGCTCTCAGCCGAGGCGGGGGGCCGCGCCACTAGAGGGCCGAGACGGCAGCCCCCGCCCCTCGCCCGCGACAAGCGAATCGACGGTAGTCGTGTGAACCGGCTGCCGGCCTCAGGCCCTCGAAGGCGGGTGCATCCGCCGCACGACGCGGGGCGGAAGTAGAGACGTATGGACGTACGTGGACGTGATCACGGTGCCCTGCCCTGCCAGGCGCACCGGACGGGAGCCTGAAGTGACCGGTGAACGGGCATCTCAGCGGTGGGACGTGGTCGTGGTGGGGGGCGGCCTGGCCGGTCTGGCCTGTGCGCGCGATCTGTGTGCGCGAGGGCTACGGGTACGGCTGCTGGAGGCTGGGGACCGTGTCGGCGGCCGGATGCGCAGCGACCGGGTGGAGGGCTGCGTGGTGGACCGGGGGTTCCAGGTGTTCAACACCGCCTATCCGCAGGTGCGTGCCCGACTGCCGCTGCGAGAACTGCGGCTGCGGCCGTTCACACCCGGGCTGCTGGCGCACGACGACGGCCGGCGACTGCGGTTCGCCGACCCGACGCGCGCACCGCGGCAGGCACTGCGCGGCGCGGCCGGCGGGCTGGCCGGGCCCCGCGATCTGGCGGCCCTGGCCGCGCTGACCGGCTTCGACGCACTGGCCCCAGCAGCTCTGGTTCGGCGGCCACACGACACGTCCACGCGGCGGGCGCTGGCGACGGCAGGCTTCAGCGAGGGGTTCGTGGAACGGTTCTTCCGTCCGTTCCTGTCGGGCGTGTTCCTGGAGGAGGACCTGGCGACCTCCAGCCGGTTCTTCCACCTGGTGTGGCGGAGCATGGCGCGCGGCACGATCTGTCTCCCCGCGGCGGGTGTGGGCGCCGTACCCGAGTCGCTGGCGTCCGCGCTGCCCCCGGGCACGGTCGCTCTGGAATCGCCGGTGACGGCGCTGACCGACGAGGGCGTGCTGGACTCTGACGGGCGATCGGTGCCCGCGCGAGCGGTGGTCGTCGCCACGGACGCAGCCGAGGCGGCCCGGCTCGACCCCGGGTTGACCGTGCCACCGCACTGCACGGTCACCACGTACTACCACCTCGCGTCCCGCTCGCCGCTGCGCGAACCGACCCTCCTTACGGACACGCGACGACGCTTCACCAACAGCGTCGTACTGAGTGAGGTCCACGCCGGCTACGCCCCGCGCGGGTACGCGCTGATCGCCACCTCCGTACTCGGCGACGACGGCGAGGGACGGGAACGGGCGACGCGGACCGCGCTCGCCGAGTGCTACGGGACCGAGACGGCGGGCTGGGACCTGCTCACCGTCCGGACGGTTGCCGGAGCGCTGCCGTCCATGGAACCGGGTCTCCCCCTCAGCCGCCGTACGCGGGTGGCCGCCGGGCGGTACGTCTGCGGTGACCACCGGGCCACCGGTTCGGTGCAGGGTGCGCTCGCTTCGGGGGCGCGCGCCGCCCGGGAGGTGGCCGCCGACCTGAGCTGAACCGGCCGGCCCGTGCGCCGGGTTCACGGCGTCTGCTTGTCCCAGCGCCGGTCGGCGGCGAGCACCTCGTCCAGGTTGCCGAGGCGGTCCAGGCCTTGCACGGCCCGGGCGGTGCGCTGGTTGGCGGCGAGCAGGTCGCGATGGCGGTGGGCGAAGGACCAGTAGCCGGTGGTGAATGGACAGGCCTGTGCCCCCGCGCGGTCGCCTGGACGGTAGGCGCAGCCGTCGCAGAGGTCGCTCATACGGTGGATGTAGGCGCCGCCCGACGTGTACGGCTTGGTCGTCATGCGACCGCCGTCGGCGTACTGGGACATGCCGGTGACGTTGGGAAGCATCACCCAGTCGTAGCCGTCGACGAAGCAGCGGTGGAACCAGTCGGTGACCTGGCGCGGCTCCCAGCCCCGCTGGAGAGCGTGGCTGCCGAGGATCATCAGGCGCGGGATGTGGTGGGTCCATCCCGTGTCCCGTACCTGGGCGAGAACCGTGGCGAGACAGCGGGCCGTGACCGCGTCGGCGTCGAGTTCGAGGAACCACTCGGGCAGCGCGGTGTGATGCCCCAGTGTGTTCTCGTGCCGGTAGTCCTCGCCGAAGTACCAGTACAGCTGCCACACGTACTCGCGCCACCCGGCGACCTGCCGGACGAATCCCTCGACGCTGTTGACGGGAGCCCGGCCGGCACGCCAGGCCTCCTCCGCGGCGGCGACCGTCTCCCACGGGTCGAGCAGGCCGAGGTTGAGCGACGCGGAGAGCAGGCTGTGGCTCATCACCGGGTCGGCGGCGAGCACGGCGTCCTCGTGCGGGCCGAACCCGGCGAGCCGGTGGTCGACGAAGCGGCGCAGTGCCGCAAGGGCCTCCCGTCGGGTGGCGGGAAACAGGCGCGGTCCGTCGCGGCCGACGAAACGGATGCCGTCCTCCCGCTCCCAGCGGGCAAGGTCGGCGCGCACCTCGGCGTCGATGTCGTCCTCGCGGGGTCGGTAGGGCTCGGGGGCACCGAGGGTGCGTGCACCACGCGGGGGGCGTTCCCGGTTGGCGTGATCGTGGTTCCATCGGCCGCCGGCCGGACCGCCGCCGTCCATCAGCAGGCCCAGCGCCCGGCGCGCCCAGCGGTAGAAGTCCTCCTGCCGCAGCCGCCCGCCTCCGCCGTGCTCGTCGGCCCAGACGCGGAAGGCGTCCTGAGGTACGAGAAAGCCCCGTGCGGGAAGCACCCGTACCTGTTCCAGGGAACGCACCAGTCCCAGAGCGGCACGTGAGGTGGGGTGATGAACGGTCACCGGATTGTCGCCCACCGCCTCGTGCAACCCCTCACGGTAGGTGTCGGCGCGGACGTAACGGACGCGGTCGCCGAGTTCGGCGGCCCGGTGGCGCATCGCGGAGAGCACCAGGTGAGCCTTGGCCCGGTGGAAGCGGCGGCGCCGGAACACCGAGCGGGCCTCGATCATCACCACCTTGCTGTCCCTCGCAGGACCGCCCTCTTCCGGCGCGAGGAAGTGCGGGCCCAGCTGGTCGCCGAACAGCCAGTGCCAGTCGTTCATGGTCACTGCGTGAGGTGAGGAGACGGCCCGGGAAGGCCGGGTACGACTGCCGGCGCTCCGCCTGGCCGGCTGGAGACAGTGGCCGGCCGCGGAGACGACAGCCGGGTTTTCCGCCGCCGGAGCAACGCACGCAACGCCACGGCGGATTGAGCCGACGACGGCCCCGGACCAGGAGGGCATCGACGAGACCGGCACCCGCCCTTACCCGGCGGGAGGCCGCCGTGCGGTGGGCACGGAGCGACGGAAAGACGTCCGATCCGCCCCTGGACGCGGAACCCGCGGTGCCCCGCAAGGAGCTCCCGGACGCAACGGTCTCCACCCCGGCCGGACAGGAGAGCGCCGGTGCGACATCACGCCCCACTCGACGCACTGGCTCGACCGGAAATGCGATGCCGAGGTGCACGCGAGACAACCTACGAGAGGTGGCAGCCGCCGCCGGGTAGACGCGCGCGTCCTCGTGACCGACTGGGAATCACCGGTGAAGGTTCGACCCGGTGGAGGGGCCGCTGTGCACCAGTCAGCTACCGGACAGGCACCAGTTGTACGTCATCTTGGCGTGCGATCCGACGGTTCGTCAGAGGAATCGGGCGTGATCGAAAGGGCTAACGAGCCAATCCCGGTCAGATCGCCGTTTCCTGGAACAGAACGCGGCGTCCGGGCTGACACTCAGGCCCGTGCCTGTCGCGTCGCCGTCTCCCGCGTCACTGATCCTCCGGGGCGGGGTAGTCGTCCTAGAGGTCGCGCCAGTGATCGACCTCGAACCTGACCTGGGGGCCACGGGTTCGACGGTCGTCGCGGCGGAGACCGGCGGCGATGTGGATCGTGAAGGCGTCGGCGGTCGTGGTCGCGCCGCGCTCCTGGAGGAGGGCGGCGATCCGGGTGCGCAGTTCGTCGCGGATCCGGGTGGCCATGGTGAGGTCGCGTTCGAGATCCGGCTTGGCGCCGTCGCCCTGGCCGGCCAGCCGGACGGTCGGCAGACGCAGGCCGTGGGCCAGGTTCCAGAGACCGGTGCGGACGACGTGCTCGGCCAGGTAGTCGAGCTTGGAGCCCGCGCTCTCCGCCATGGTGCCGGGCGTGTCGAAGGGGATGGAGCGGAACTCGGGCGCGGACACGGCGTGGCCGTGGAGGACGACCAGGGTGAGCGGGTTCGCCTCGGCCGACGCATGGTCGTCGGACAGCAGTTCCGCATGGGACTCGTGCATCGACTCCCCGGGGCGCTTGCTGTAGGAGCGGAAGTACCACTGGTGCTTGCCGTCGATCATGGAGGCGGCCTTCGGCATGGCCTTGGCGGCCCGCTGGAACGTGCGGTTCTGCTCCTCCGCGGACGCGCCCCGGTCGCGGGCCTCCCTCGCGGTGACCAGCAGATCGGCGAGCTGGGCCTTGGACTTGAGAGCCTCCTGGCGCGCCGGGTCGGCGCCCACCCGTTCCGCGAAGTGCGCCTGCTCGTGCAGTCGGGTGGCCAGCGCGCGCAGTTGGGCGGCGGAGCTGCGCAGGTTCTCCTCGACCGCGGCGCTCATCTCCGTCTTGTTCCTGCCGACCCGGGCGTGGTTCTCCAGGGTGAGCTGGGACTGGCCGTCCTCGCTTGCCAGGACGACGCTCGCGAAGTGGTAACCGAAGTGCGAGCCGTTGCTCGCCGTGGGCTTGGCGTAGTTGACCGCCAGGGTCGGCCTTCCCTCGGGGTCGGCCGCGTTGATCGACTGGACCAGGTAGCCCTCGCCCACCTCGGCCCAGGCTCCCTCGTTGATCCCGGTCTGTCGCGCCGCCCGCGTCACGGCGTCGCGTCGCGGGTCGTCCACGTACTCGTAGCTGAGCGCGCTTCCGTACTCCCGGCCGGGCATCGGCGCGCCGCCCTGACCGCCGACGCCCCGGTTGTCCCGGGCGATCTGGGCCGCCGCCCAGGACGGGCCGGTGGTGGCCGGGGCGATCTTCCCGTCGGCGACCTCGGTCAGGGACTCGGCGAGGTGGTGCGTGCCGGTGACCTCGGCCGTGTCCAGGGCGCTGATCCGGCCGGTCGAGACCCGTCCCGGCGTCCGGAACACCACGTGCGAGGCCCTGAGCTCGCCGGACACCATCTGTGCGAAGTCCCGGCAGGTCTCCTCCTCGGAGCGACCCGAGCGGGTCAGGAACTGCGGGGTGACCTGGAGAAGCGGCGGAGTGGGCAGGGTGTCGGCCTGAATGAAGGTGAGGGCGATCTCAGGGTCGGCCTTCAGCCGCACCTTGCTGCCGGCGGCGGCCAGTTTGGCGTTGGCCTCATCGACGGCCCGCTCGGTGGCGTACGCGTGCTGGCTGAGCCCACCGGCGTCGATGGCCAGCGTGTGGTCCTGCGACACATGGATCACCGGGAAGTCCCCGACGGGCACCACGCCGAGTTCCTGGGTGGGCAGGAACAAGGGGGCGGCCGAGGAGGTGGCGGGGTCGGCCGTCAGCTCGGTGGCGGGCAGTCGGTGGAAGAGCACGGACTCGTCCCCGGGGGCCCAGACCCTGTACTCGTCGGTGGCCAGGCGCTGCGCCCGCAGGTGCGCGAAGTGGTCGGGACCCGCCGCCGAGGTGGTCGGAGCCCAATGCGGGTCACGGCCGGACAACTCGATCCGCTCCACCATCACCTTCCCTCGGACCCGGGTCAGTTCGAGCTCCCCGCCCGACGGCGACCACACCCGGTTCCCCGTGGCGGCGAACACCGCCTCCGGCAGACCGAAGGCGTCCTGTGGAAGGCCGCGCACGGCCAGCACGATGTCGGCGTCCGGCGGGCGCTTGGGATCGTGCACCAACAGGGCGACGAAGTCCTCGACACTCGTCAGCCGGACTTTCCCGTGCGGGGTCTCCAGGGTGATGCGGTCATGGCCGGCCCGGGCCAGGACGACATAGGCGCCCTCGTCCCAGGGCATGCCGTGCCGGGCCCGTTCCCCGTCGTCGTGGCGGACGTGGTACTGGGTGGGGTCGAACTCGGGCCGCCCGATGCCCCGCCAGTTCCGACCGCCGCCGGTCAACTCGGTTCCCTCGTCGAAGACTTGGCGGGCCAGTTCGGTGACCTCCGCGTCGGAGCGGTCGGCGAACGGCGCGGCGGCGGGCGGCCGGGCCGGGGCCACCGGGTCCGGATCCACCGCGAGCAGGATCTCGCGAACGGCGGCTCCGCTCAGCCCCGGCGGGGCGACGGCCGGCTTACCGTCCTCCCCGGTGTAAGGCAGGTCGCGCAGGACAGGACCGGATTCGGTGACCTCGGCGATCGTCTGAAGGTAGGTGTCGGGTACGTCGATGCTGTCGATGTCCGCCATGAGGCCGGCTCGGTCGGTCTGCTCTTCGAGGCGGCGGAAGAGCGTCGTGACGTCGTGGTAGCGGTCGGGCAGACCGCTGTAGTGCAGCAGTTCGTGGAGTGCGCGGGCGTCGTCCCGCACGCCCTCGTGGTTGCCCAGCGGGAAGGTGAACTGGTCCCAGGCGCGCTGCGGCGCGTCGCTCCGGCTGATCTCCACGGCCTCCGGGTGGTCCGGCCGGTGCTCAAGGTCCACGTCGATGTGCAACTGGTCGCCCGAGCCGGGCAGTCGGCGCCCGTCGTTCACGTGCGTGTCCAACAACGACTGGAGGCGCTCACGGTAGGCGGCCAGGTCACCGGGCCCGAATCCGTCGCCGAAGCGCACCGGCAGATGCAGGGAGAGGTTGCGGATCCAGCGGCCGTCCTCCGCCTGGATCCGGGCAACGGCCGCGCGGACCACGACGTCCCGGCCGCCCAGCAGTCCGGCTCCGGGGCGGTCCGCAAGCGGGTCGCGCGCGGGGTCGTACCGCTCGGTCCGCAGCACGGCCCAGGCGGCCTGCTCACGCCGGGCGCGCCACTGCTCGGGCCGCAGGGGCGGGCGGTCGTCCGAGGGGGATGCGGCGGCTTCGGGCACCTCGTGTTCTTCGTGGGACGGTGCCGGGGACCCCTTGGCATGGAGCCTCGGATGTTCAGCGGCGACGGGTGACGCGTGGCCCGTGCCCGACGGGTGGGTGACCGTGATGACCGCGCGGCGGCGGGCCTCCGGAGTGTCCTGCGCCGGGTCCGTGCCGTGCGGGAGCTCCGGGCCGCGGGACTCGGCCGTGATCGTGAACGCGTCCGACGTCAACGGGGAGCCCAGGTCCCGCAGATGGGCGTCGAGGCGCCGCACGAAGAGCGCACGGACGCCCTCGGCACGTTCGGCGCCGACCTGGACAGCCCTGCCGAAGTGGGGCAGGCCGGACACGGACGCGGTGCCGTGCCCGGTGACCAGGACGGCCGGCAGCCCGAGCCCGCTCTCCGCGCGCCGTACCGCGTCCTGCGCCACCTCGGCGGCGAGCGTGTCGACATGGGCGGTCTCGGTAGGGGTGGGCGCGGTGACGTCCTCGGCGGGGAAGGCGATGTCGCGGGTGTGCGCAGAGGTGGCGCTGGGTACCGAGGCCGAGCTAGTGGCCTGGGGCTCGGTGTGTGTGGGATTCGGGGCGGTTGCCGGGACTTCGGCTCGGGGCGCGCGGGGCGCGAACTCGGGCGGACTGGTGTCGGCGGGGCGGGAGCCGGGTGATGAGAGGCGGGAAGGAGGAGTGGCGGCGGGTGCCCGGCGGGCTGGCGCGAGAGAGGACGGGGCCGCGGCTGAACTGTGCGCGGCCCCGGATGGGGATGGGGCGGTAAGGCGGCGGGACGGGCCGAGAGAGGAGGGAACGGCAGGCCGGTGCACGGAGCCGGCGAGAGACGAAGCGGCGGGACGGCGGGGCAGTCCGAGGCGCGACAGCGCATCAGAACCGGAAGCCGACGACGCGGCCGGACGGGGGGTGGAGCGCGCAGCGAACGGCGCGGCGGAACCCGAAGCCGGCGAAGCCGCGGGACGGGGGGACGAACCCGAAGCGAACGCAACCGCAGAACCCGAAGCCGACAGGGCAGCCGGGTCGTGGGGTGCCGTCCAGTGGAAGATGTGGCCGGTGACGGTGCGGGGGGTGCCGTAGGGGCCGTTGTCGTCGTGGCCTCGGACGGTGAACCTGACGGGCTGGCGCATCAGCGAGGCCGCACCAGTGACCTTGGCCTTGCCGGGTTCCGTGGCCGGAATGCCCTGCCGCAGCGCCGAGTTGGGGGTGGGTCTGCTCGGTGTGCCGGGCGTACGGGTGACGGGGCGGGCGGAGTCGAAGGTCTCGTCCCGGGTCATACGCCCGGTGGAGAGGGGGATGCTGCCCACCGGGTCCTCGGTGAGGACCGCGAAGTCGAGCGGGGAGAGGGACCAGTTGAACGTGTTGGTGGCGGCGGTGGCGGACTCGCCCTTGACCGCGACGGAGAGTTCGTCGTCGGCCGCGTCACGGCGGCCCACCTCCTGCGGGGGCCCGATGGCCTCCATCGACAGGGCGACCGAGGTCCCCGGCACCCGGTACTCGCCGGCCGGCGTGTCGAGCTGGTGGAACAGGGCAGGCAGCGACTGTCCGGAGAACACCTGGCGGATCGCGAACTGCTCCTCCAGCGTGAGGCGTTGCTCCTTGGTCAGGTCGTGCTCGGGTCCGAGTCGGGGGTCGGCCGTGAAGGTGTCCAGGAAGCGGGAGACGGTGCCGGTCAGCTGCGTGGGCAGAGTGGAGCGCGCCGCCCAGCGAGTCAGGTCCGCCCCCTGGGAGAGGGCCCACGAGTAATAGGAGCCCAGGTGTCCGAGCAGTCCGTCGCCCCACGGGCGTGGGGCCGCCTGGACCTGGACGGCGGTGTCGTGCAGGGATCTGGTGTTGTCGAAGCCGACCAGGTCGTGCGCCTCGCGCAGGGCGTTGTGCCAGCCGATCCGCTCCGCCGGTCCCGGTCCGGCCACCCGGGCGAGCTCGATGTCGAACGGGTGCTCGGCGGAGGGTGCGGGGCGGGGAGCGTCGTCGCCGGGCAGGTGCGGGTGGGGCGCGGCGGTCGCGCTCTCGGTGAGGGACTCGGGCACCCACGCGGTCGCGCCGTAGGGACCGATGGTCCGCGGCTCCTCCGGCAGGTGTACGAAGCGGCCGGTCTCGGTGCGCCGGGTGACCGTCACCTCGTAGCTCAGGCCGGCGGTGAAGCGGGCGTTGGTGTCGCCGTAGCCGGACGTCTTGTGGCCGACGGTGGTGGTCACGCCGGACTCGGCGCTGCTGCCCCGGCCGCCTTCGAGTCCGCCGGCGGGGGTGATGGAGACCGAGTTGAGGTGGGGCACCGCCGGAGGGCGTGCGGAGGCCCGGAGATTGCCCTCGGCGCCGAGCGTGGCCTTGGCGCCGGCCTTTCCTTTGACGGTGTGGGCGACGGTGACGTCACGGGTGAGCGGGCGGTCCGAGCGGGAGCCGTCGTCGCGCCAGCCGTCGGTGATCCCGCGCACCAGCACCTCGGTGACAACGTGTCCGGCGCGTGTCACCTCGACGTGCCGGTCCAGGATGCCGGGGCCGACGAGTTCGTCGTAGCGGGCGGCGAGGGTGTCCGGTGAGTAGGTGTCGGCGAAGGGGAGGGCGGAGTCCGGGACGGTGCCGGCGTCCGGTCCGCGCAGCTGCCGGTCTATCTCCTGAAGGATGGGGTCGGTGCCGGGGAGCTCCACCAGAGCACCGCCCGAGATGCCCTGGTCCAGCAGGGTGGCGCGGCGTTCCGGGGGCAGGACGGCCGGGTCTGTGAGGGCCGCGTTCTGCAGACGGGTCACGTCCTCGTCGGAGAGGAGGACGTGGATGTCGTGGTGGTGACGGCTCGGGCGGCCCACGTGGGAGGCGCCGGACGCCTCGGTGAGGCGGCCGGCGATGCTCACCTCGGCCGTGGCCCGGTAGACGTGCCAGGTTCCGGTGTGGCTGACCTTGCGGGTGGTGGCGGTCTGCTGCTTGAGGGTGTCCACGGCGTCCCACTGGCCGCCGGCCTTGCCCTTGCCGCCGCCGCGTACCTGGAACGAGGTGGTGAGCGCGCCGGCCGCGGTCTCGGGGAACAGACCGAAGTCCGGTCCGAGGCTGCCCTTGACGGACGACGACGTCTGGTCGGCGAGGGTGGTGGCTCCGCTCGCCTTCAGCTCCAGGTCGAGGGTGCTGTCCCCGGACAGCGTCTCCTCGTAGTGCAGGTCGATCAGCCGGGTGCGCACCGACAGGCCCACGGTGTCGGGGGCCCGGCCGTCGTCGACGTGCCGGTCGAGCGTGTTGGCCCAGCCGGCGTGCGAGGCGGACACCAGACCGGGCAGCTGGGCGCGGCCGGCCAGTGCCGTCACGGCCTCGTCGAGTTCGGGGAGTCGCGGTGGTTCGACGTCGGGCTCCCGGGACCGGTACGCCGCCTCCAGCGCGGCCCGCGCCTGCCGCTGGAAGCCGGCCTCGTCGGCGACCCGTGTGACGGCGTGCGACTGCGGCAGCCAGGCGGGCCGCAGATGCCGGGGTGCGGAGGCCGACCGCTCCGCTTGCCGTACCTCGACCCGCAGCCGGTCGGCGGCCCCGAGGACCACCTCACGTACGGTGTCCGCTCCCCTGCCGTCGGCAGGGCGTTCGGCCGGCAGGGTGCCCGGCGGGTTTCCCTCCCGGTGCGGCGCGACCAACACCCGGTACGTCACCGGGTAACTGAACGCGTCCGCCGGTCCCTTGTACTGGAATGTCCGCTTGGCCTGCGTCTCGCCCGACACGACGGTCTGCCGGGAAGGGCCGTAGGAGACGTCGACACCGGCGTTCCCGAACGCCCGTACGGTGTCCGGCGGGTTCAGTGCCCTGCGCAGATTGCCGCTGACCCCCAGGGTGTGCTTGCCGCCCCGGGTCACCGCCTTGTCGGTGGCGTGCCCTCGGGCCACCGTGTCCTTCGCGGTGCCCGCCGCCGCCCCGTCGTGGTGCCCGGCCCCGATGTCGGCCCGGACGACCACCTCGTACGTACGACCGGGCAGCCCCGGCAGGTGGGAGGTGTCCAGGGTGATCCGGAAGGTGCCGTCGAGGAGCCGTCCGCCGTCGGCGCGCAGCCCGGACCGGGAGAGGCGCTCGCGCAGCAGGCGCTGGTTCTCCATGGCCTGCGGAGTGACACGTCCGGCCGCCGCGCCCTCGGGCGGCGGCAGGGTGCCGGGCGCCAGCTCGTGCAGCCGCTCGGTGATGTGCCGCTCCAGCTGCCGGGCGCCGGGCACGTCGACGAAGGCGGTGCGCGCGGCGATCAGGGGTCGGCGCAGGCTGTCGGCGGCCGGGACGGGAGTGTGGCTTCCTTCGGCGGCGGCGGACGGCTGGTGGCTGACGCGGATGACCGTGCCGGTGCGTGGGGCGGGCGGGTTCTCCTCGTCCCGGGCGGGCGCGGCGTCGGGTTCCTCGCGGACCGCGTGCAGACCGTCCGTGCCCGGGGACAGCCGCTCGCGCAGTACTTCGAGCCGGAACCGTGCGGCCGTCCTGACCAGGTCGCCGGTGCCCTTGTGCTCCAGGCTCCGTTCCAGCGAGAACGTCTGCTTGCCCTTCTCCTGGTGGGCCTGGCTGTACGCGTAGGAGTAGCCGCCGGTGACCGTCAGCCAGGACGACTCCTTCGTCGTGCTGCTCTGCCACAGGCGCCGCGCGCCGCCGCCGTTCAGGCCGAGGCCCCAGCCGGAGGTGTCGGTGCGGCCCGTGGCGTGCTCGCCGGTCTCCTTGCTGGTGACGGTGTCCTTGTCGGCGACCGTGCCCTCGCGTACCGACGTCCCGGGTTCCAGGGTGAGCCGGAGCCAGGCGTGGCCGCCGTCGCTGAGGTAGAGCCGTTTGGAGGTCAGGCCCCAGCCGGCGGCGTGCTCGAAACCGTCGACGACGTTCTTCGGGGACAGGAATTCCAGGATGTCGTTGTGCGCGGTGCCGCCGGGGCGGGCCTCGCGGGGCAGGCGGCGGAAGACGTCCTCGTGCAGCGCGGCCAGCCCGGTGATGTCGAGCGGGCGGCCTTCCGCACGGTCGGGGCGGTCGCTGTCCCAGCCGTTCCAGTCGTTGGGGCGGCCGTCCGTGGAGGCCGGGTCCAGGCGGGTGATCTCCGCGGTCACGTCGGCGGTGAGAGGGGCACCGGCAGGGCGCGGGAGCGGGCGTCCGTCGGGGCCGGTGACGGTCGACTCGTAGCGGAACGGGGAGACATAGGTGTCGGTGGGGCCAGTGAGCGAGGTCTTCGTGCCCGTCTCGGCGCCGGCGTTCAACGAGGTCTCGGTCGCGTGCGTGCTGCCGCCCGCCTTGACGGAGGGGGTGATCAGGCCCAGCCGGTCGCCCCGTGAACCGTCCGGGAGGATCACGGTCGGGGCCAGGTCGAGGCCCGCCTGCGAGGTGGTGAGCGCGGCCTTCTTCGGCTCGGCCGCGCGCTTGGCCTCGGTGGACCGGTCGAAGCTCTTGCCCTCCTTCTCCTCGGCCGCCGCCTGGTCCGCGCGCAGCCGCCAGGGACCGGGCCGGGCCGTGAGCACCACGTCGTGCACATCTCCGGCCACCCGGAGCTGGAAGCGCCAGCCGCCGTTGACCATCTGTTCGTGCCGGGTGCGGAAGTCGGCGGGGTCGAACTCCGCGTCGAGCGTCTGCACGACCTGGCGGTCGGTGCGGTGCACGGCGGGCAGGGTCGCCAGTACCTGCTCGCGCAGGTCGTCCGGGCCGGGGGCGTCGGTGATCCGGATACCGGCCAGCGACTGCTGGTGACGGCCGCCCAACAGGCCGGGCGGCGCGGGCGGCGGCGCGGGGTGGTCCGTGGTCCCGGGGTCACCGGCCCGATGCGGATCGTCGCCGGGCGGAGGCGGCGGCGAGGTGTCGCCCTCCGGCTCCGCGGGAGGCTTTGCGAGAGGTTCCGCGAAAGGCATCGCGGGTGACTCCGAAAGGGGCTCCGCAGGGGGCTTCGCCAGGGGTTCCGCGAGGGGAGCCTCGGCGGGCGATGTCTCGGGCAGCTCCTCGGGCTCGCCGAGCCGCGCACCGGCCGTCGCGCCGGACTCCGACGTGGGAAGAACCGGGTGCTCGATACGGGGGCTCGGTGACGCGTGTGTGACCGGCGAGTCGGCGCGGACGAGCGGCGGCTCGGCGAGGGAGGTGGCGGATTCCGCGTGCGTGATCGCCGGCGGCGGCTCGGCCTGCCGGGTGGTGGATCCGGCGGCGGACGGGAGGATCGAAGCGGAACGCGGACGGGAGATGTCGGCAGGCGGGAGAGTGGAGCCGTCGTTCCGGGTGACGGGCTCGTCGTGCTGCTCGGGTTTCAGGCCCTTGAAGCGGAACTCCGCCGGGGCGTGGACGAGTTCGGCGTCGTTGAGGCCCGGCCTGAAGCGCAGGAGCGGTTCGCCGCCCTCCTGGTGGGACTCCACTATCTTGCTGAAGATGCCCTTGCTGAAGGGCGTCGTCGGCTCCCAGTCCATGTGCGCGCCGTGCATGACGGCCATGTCGTTGGTCATCATGGTGTTGACGACCGCGTCGTACGGATCCCCCTTCAGCCGGCTACCGCCCGGTGTCCTGATGTCGAACACGTCGTGGTCGCCGGTGATCTCGGTCCAGTTGTCCTCGCCGACCCGGCCGTACACCAGGCCGTTCTCGACCTTGAACCGGCCCTGGTCCCGGAGGTCGGCCATCACCGGCGCCAGGGCCTCGAACTCCTCGGCGCGCTGCGCGAACCGCCTTTCGAGCTGTTCCCAGGTCCTGTCGTCGAGGTTCCCGCGTTCGGGCAGGACCGGTTCGAAGTAGCCGATCAGACCGCGGTGTTCGTCCCTGGCGCCGAGCAGGACGTCCAGGTCGTTGACGGACTTCGCCTTGATGTCCTTGGGCTTCGGCAGCTTCCCCTGATCGAGCCAGTTCGGGGCGGCCGTGTTGGTCGGCCGGACGTCGATCACGAGATTGCGTGCCCGCGCCAGATTCCGGAACTTGCCGAAGTTCTTCTCCGGCATCCCGTACTGCGACCGGGCCACGGCAGGGGACACCACCCGCGAGTCCCCGTTCCCCGAGCCACCGGCCGACTCCGAACCGGAATGCGCCTGTTGACCGGTCTCCGGCGCCTGGGCCGCCCGGTCGGTCGCGTCGGCCACCGGGGCACGGGGGAACACCTCGTCGGGGTGCGGATCGGACACCTCCCGGGCCACCTGCATCACGGGGGGCGTGTCCGTGCCGTGGAAGACGGTCTCCACGCCGTCGGACATCGCGAGGAACTCGTTCTCGTTCTCGTAGAGGAAGAGGGTGTGCTCGCGTTCCCCCTCGATCGGCGCTCTGCTCTGCAGGTACGTTCCGAAGACCTGGTGCAGCGGAATCTCCTGCGAGGTGACCCAGAACGACCCCAGCCCGTGGTTCTTGGTGTCGTGCTGGTCCTTGTACGGCTCCATCAGGCTGTACGAATCCGCGGGCCCGCGCCGCAGACCGATCCGGGCGCCGGTGTCCGGGGTGCGATCACCGTTGGCTTCGTCCACCACGGATCGCTTGTCCAGGCGCAGGAGTTGGACGACGCCCCTCTTCGGGTCCACGTTCGGCATCTTCACCCGGGTCAGGATCTCGTGGGTGAAGACGTGCTGGGCCACGATGCTCCGCACGTACTCCGGGGCGAAGTTCAGCACCGGCACGGCGTTCTCGTGCCCCGTGTACGGAGCATCGTCGTTCTTCACCCCCGGGCCGTCGAGGCGAGACATGTAGAAGCCCCGGTCATGCTGCGGCGGACGGAAGTGACTCATCATCACCTTGAACCGCAGCGCCTCAGTGGTGTTGGAGCCGCCCGACTGTTCCATGGCCCAGTTTGCCAGCCAGACGCTGTCGCCGCCGTTCTCGTCCAGCCAAGCGTGGAACCGCGCCGACACACCGTCGGGTCCGTGCAGCGGACCGCCGATCGGTCCCGTCGGATCGTCCGGCGAGACCAGGGCCCACGGCGTCACGACGTCCGCATCGGCCGGGGTCCGTTCCCCCCAACGCTCGTTCACGACCAGCTCCTGCGGCAGCGCGCTCAGGAAGTCGCTCTCCCCCATGAGCATCTGCACGCGCAGGAACTCGCTGCGGTACTCGGGCTTCCAGTGGCCGTCCTTCAGGGACTCCTCGGTCTTCAGCAGACGTTCGGCTCGCTCTCGTTCCCGATCGTCCGCCCCTTCCGTGCGGACGATCTCCTTCGCCCGCTCGGTGATCAGGTGAAGCCGGTGCGTGGCGGCGGCCGACATGGCGTCGTACGCCTGTTTCCGGTAATCCCACCTCGGCCAGTTGTACTCGTCCTCCGCCGGGAGACGTTCCGCCTCGTTTTCGTGCGAGTACGCCAGCGGGGTCGTACGGATCGTGTCGTCGGACCGGAGCTCGTGGACGGCCACACCGAAGAAGGCGAAGTCGTCGGCCGCCCACAGTGTGTGTGCCTCGAAGGGCCCGGACGGCAACGCCTCCAGCACAGGTACCGACGGAGGGGGCACCGTCTCCTCATCCGCGACCGGCTGGTGTTCGCCGGCATCGGTGTGCCCTGTCCGCTCCTCGGACTCCGGCGACCCGGGACGGTCCGGGACCTGTCCCTGGGTGTCCGATCCGATGCCGAGCCGCGCCATGTCGTGAGCGGGAGCCGGTGCCGTCCAGCGGGAGGGCCCCGGCAGAGCGGTGGAGCCGCGCGTGGCAGGCGTGTCGCTTTCGTCCTCACTCCAATCCGGCTCCTGCTGCTCCTCCTCGTCGGAGTCGTACTGCCGCCGGCCCCTCAATCCCGCGTTCATCGCCCTGGCGAGATCCGCTGCGGTCATGGTGCGCGGGGCCACGACCGGCGACATGTCCTGCGCGGAACCGTCCGACGTCTTGTAGCGCGACGGTTCGGAGACCGGGTCGACCCACGTGTGACTGCGCGTGTGGGCCGTCGCCGCGGCGTGCGCCTGCTCCCACTCGGCGTCGTGCGCGAGTCCCAGGTTCTCAAGGTGGAGTTCACCTACGACAGCGGCGCTCAGCTGTAGATGACGGTCGCCCAGACCGCCCCTGCGCAGCCCCTCGGGCGAGTCGGCGTGAAAGTTGCCCATCAGACCGCCCTTGACATCGGGGCGGTGCGGAACAGCCTGGTCACGGTACTCGTCCCGCAGGTTGAGCGTCTGGTGACCCAGCTCGTGGGCGTATTCGACGGGCTGCGCGTCCGTTCGCCATCTCCGCTGGTCCATGGCCCTGTCGCCGTCGACGAGATCGACCGTCAGGTGAGCCTCTTCGCCGGGCTTCGCGTGGACCACGGTGACGTGCAGCCGGTCACCGGTACCGGGAGTGTGGTCCGTGCCAGGCAGGTGGTAACCCGGCGCGTTGAAGTACTCCTCGACCCCGGCCGTCACCTTGGCCCAGACGGCGTCCGTGTCGTGCCCTCCGCCACCGTCGCGGAAGGCGACCTTGACCGTGAGGTCGGTGACCGGCTCGCCCCGGTACATGAACCGCCGTGCCTCGAAGGTGGACCGGACGACGATGCGGGGCGTGCGGTCGAGCTTCATACGAGGGGGCGAGGCCGATCCGTCGGGGCGCCCACCGGGGGGTGGAGTGGGGTCCGGGATCGGCGCGCCGGCCTCTTGGTGGGGCCGGCCGACGGCTGCCGCGGTCTCCGGCTGCGATACGGCGGCGGTCTCGTGCGCGGTGGCGCCGGCCTCGACCTCGGGCTGCGTCGTGCTCGCGGTGGCGGTGGACTCCGTCGGCCCGGCGGTTTCCGGTCCGGCGGTCTGCGTAAGCGTTCCGGCGGCCGACGGAGTGCCGGACTCCGCGCGGACGGGTGACGCCGGGCCCGTGGAGCCGGTGCCACGATCGGTGCTCGTGCCCACCGTGGACGTGTTCGCCGTGCCCGTGCTCACCGTGGACGGACGCGCGGAGCCGGTGGCAGTGGTGGTACCTGAGCCGCTGGTGGTCGCAGGGCGGCTCACGTTCGTGGCCGTGGTTCCGGTTCCGGCGATGCCGCCGCCACCCGTCGTGACGCGGGTCGGCGTGGTGGGGGGCGCCCCCGCGCGGGTGGCGGACGAGGCGCCGGCGTTGGACGTTGTCGTACTCGCCGTTGTGCTCGACGCGGTGGTGACGGTGGTCGTGAATCCGGGCAGCCCGTTCTCGTGTTCGGCGGTGACGGGAGAGGACGCGGTGTGGGTCGTCCCGTGCACGGCCCCCGCGTTCCCGGTGCGGAAGGCGTCGTGCTCCGTATCGGTGGTGCCGACAGCAGCCGGTCTGGTCGTGGCCTCCGAAGCGGTCGTGTGCCCGGTCCCGTTCGTGGCGGCCGTCGTCGTGTTGTCCGTCGATTCCTTGAAGGTGTCCGTGCCGGTCAGCTGCGTCTTGTCGGCCGACACCACTCCGGGCAGGTCGAACGTGAGTGCCTCCGGCACGTTCACGTGGACAGGGTCCACCTTCACCGTGTCGCCCTTGCCGCCGAACCGCCGCTTTCCGCCGCCGCCCAGCGCACCCAGCGCACCCGCGCTGATGGACGAGCCGAACTCGTCCTCCCCACTGTGATAGATGCCGTACATGATTCCGGCGGTGCCGATGCCGGTGGCCGCGCCGAGGATGCCCTTGCCGAACAGCGAGTGCGCGAACTTCGGCGCCAGGACGCCCCCCGCGCCGAAGAAGATGCCGCCCACGGCCCCGCCGATCGCACCCGACACCACGGCGGAGACGGTGTTCTGGGTGGACCACTCGGTGCGGTCGCCCTTGAGGAATTGGATGGTCTGGACGGCGACGTCGAGACCGACGTTGAGGGCGACACCGGTCGCGATCGAGATGAGGAGCCGACGCAGGATCATCTTCACCGCGACGCGGGCCGCCGTGATGGCCAGCGGGATGACCTCGGGCGCGAAGAAGATCCACTCCGCGATCTGCGCGGCCAGCAGGATGAGCTGACCGAGGATCATGAACTTGGAGTACTCGACCTGGACGGCGGTGTTCTTGCCGAGCTTGCCCAGCTGGTTCGCGGACTCCGCCATCTCCGGCAGGCTGGACTCCAGTTGCGTGACGAAGGCCTGGAACTGGTCCGCGACCTCCCCGCCCACGCTCTCCAGGACTCCGTTGCCGGACGCGCCGAGCTGTCCGCTGATGCCCTTGAGCTCCTGCGCGGCATCGTTCCACGCCTGGCCCAGGGCATGCAGGTGGTCCTCGTTGCCCTTCGGCCAGGCCTGTCCGACCGCCAGCCGGGCGACCCAGGCCAGCTCGGGGGGCATCTCGACGCTCATACGCGGGGACTCAGCGCCGGGTGTGGTGTGACGACGAACCGTTCGTCGTCACGGAGTCGGCGGCAGGTGTGACGGCGCGGAGGGTTTCCACGTTCTGTTCCTCGGTCTGCGCGAACCCCTTGGCCATCGTCCGGATTCCTTCGACAGTGCTGTCGAGCACGTTGCCCGCACCGGTGATGCCGGCGCTGAGCTGCCGCTTGGGCTCGGCGTACTGCTCCAGGAACTGCCGTCCGCTCTCGTCGTCGCCCCAGCACGCGCCGAGGGACTCCAGGCGGCCGTCGAGCTTCGTGGCGATGGACCTGATCCGCCCGGCCAGCTCCTGCATCTGCGGGGCCGCCTGCTCAAGCTGTTCGGTGTCGACGGAGAACGTGCCGTCAGTCATCGGAGCCTCCCTTGAAGCCGTGGTCCACGTAGTCGCGTACGGAGTCGGGCATGGCCGGGTCCTCGGGCAGGACGGCGGCCGGGTCGACCCGGCCCTGGAGCAGGTCGGGCACGGTCACACCGGGTGGCAGCCGGTCGGCGAGCACTCCCGCAACACCCTCCAACGCCTCGGCCCTGGCCTGCCGCAGGGTGGTGAGCAGTACGTCGGCCAGTTCCTTGGGCGCCATGCGCCGGTAGGCACCGGTGGGGAACTCGATGGCGGTGACCTCCCCCTGGGCACCCACGGTGATCTTCACCGTCTGCCGGGGAGCGGTCACGGTCGACGTCGTCTCGTTGATCCGGCGCCGGGTCTCGGCGGCCTCGTCGCGCTGGCGGCGGTACTGGTCCAGCAGGTCCTCGATCTGCTGGTCGTAGGGACCGGGCATGTGAACTCGTTTCCTTTCAGGCGGTGTTCGGCGGGAGGTCAGGTCAGAGGGCGGCGGCGGAGTCCCCGGGGACGGCACCCCAGGTGCTCTCCGGCTGGACCAGCAGGTCGGCGATCCCGCGGGCGGCCGGCTCTTCCTCCGGTTCCTCCTCGACCTCCTCCTGGGGCTCCTCCGGTTCGGGGCCGCCGTCGCCGCAGTACGCCGTCCCGAGGACAGCGCCGCTCACGCCGGCCGGCGCCCCGCTGCCGGTGCGGTCCGGCTGCCAGGTGCTGCGCGGCTCACCGGACGCCCCCGGCCCCTCCGCCTCGGGTCCCGTCTCCCGCTCGCCTTCTCCGCGCAGGGCCCACAGCACGGGTACGAACGCGCCCGCGCCCGCGCCGGGCTCCCACGCGGAGAAGTCCTCCTCGCCGTCGTCGGCCAGTGGCTGCAGGACCACGCCACCGTCGTCGGGCGCGGGCAGCGGCAGCCCGTCGGACCCGACCGCGACAGTCGCCTCAGCGGCGGCCGGGGCCGTACGTCCTTCGGTCGCGCCCTCTTCAGCCAGGCCCTCCGCAGCCGCACCCTCTTCCGCCGCTGCGGACTCCCCCGCGCCTTCGCCGGCCGTGGCGCTCGCGCGGCCCGTCGCGGTGCGGGCGGCGGGTCCGTGCACGTCGAATCCGGGCAGGTACGGCACTCCGGGCAGGGTTCCGGTGAGCGAACCGACCTCGTCGTCACCGGTCTCCTCGGTGCCGTCCCAGGGTTCGGTGCTCGGGTCCAACAGCCCCGAGGCATCGGTCCGTTCGTTCGTGGCGTCCCGGCCCGCACTGGAGGCACCCATGCCGCCCATGCCCGGCATGTACGGCATCCCGGACGCGCTCAGACCCTCCCCGCCGGCCGCCGCGCCCAGCTCCGAGCCGACGTCGTCGCCGCCGGGGGTCTCCTCGCCCTCCCAGGGGTCAGCGCTCGCGTCGAGCAGCCCCGAGGCGTCCGTCGGCTCGGACGTCAGCCCGGCACCACTGGCCCCCGTACCGCCCATCCCGGGCATGTACGGCATCCCGGAGGACGTCGCGAGCTGCGAGGGCGAGCCGGTGGACAGTCCGTCGGTGAGACCGCTGTCCAGCCCGTCGGTGAGGCCGCCGGCGAGACCGTCCGCGATGCCGTCGCCGAGCCCGGTGTCGCCGAAGGCGGCCGGGTCTGCGCCGGACAGGCCGCCGAGGGAGCTCTCCCCCTCGGATCCCAGGCCGCTGCCGCCGAGGCCCGCCAGACTGCCGAGACCGCCCAGCCCGGCGAGGCCGGGGAAGGAAACGGGGTTCAGCGCGCTGTCAAGGCCCGAGGGGTCGAGACCGTCGAGACCGAGGTCACCCAGTCCCGTGCCGTCGATGCCGGACGTGTCGAGGCCGGTGTCGCCGAGGCCGGACAGGTCACCGGGGTAGGCGGCGGGGTCCGCGGACGCGTCCAGGCCCGCGAGGTCTCCGACGTCGCCGATGCCGTCGCCCGTGCCGGTTCCGCCGTCCAGGCCGGTGTCGGGGAAGCCGGAAAGGTCCGACAGGCTTCCGGTGTCGCCGGTCCCGGCGCCCGACCCGTCGAGGTCCGGGGTGTTCAGGTCCGGGCCGTCGCCGTCGTTCCCCGAGCCGTCCGGATTGTTCGTCGGCGAGGTCACCGGGGTGGGGTTCACGACGGCGTCGGACGTGACCTGGTAGGAGTGCGCCAGGTTCTTGAGGACGGCGCGCATGTCGTCGGTCATCATCGCCACGAGTTCGGGCTTCTGACTGATCGGGATCAGCCCGTCGGACATCGGGGTCACGCCCATCAGGACGGCCTGGTGGGCGTACCAGACGTCGATCTCCGCGAGCTTGTTCTGCGCGCTCTGGAAGGAGATCGCGTTGTTGGCGAGCTGATGAGGGATGGAATGGTCACCGGTCGAACCCCCGGCCAGGACATCGGCGTTGGCCTTCACCTGGCGGGAGAAGTTGGTCATCATCGTGAGGAAGGCGTCCGCCGCGCTGCCGCCCCAGGGACCGTTGTCGCCCGCGAGCGCCTTGGCCTGGTCGACCAGGCTCTTCGTGACGGCCTCCAGGATGCGCTGGATATCGAGGAAGGCATTGGCCGCGTCCATCAGGGACTGCGGGTTGGCGATGGACCGGGCATGGGCCAGGTTCGCTGCGGTCCCCACCCCGGAGGACATGCCGTAGACGGCCGCCTTGATCTGCTTCCAGTCCCAGTTCTCGTAGTCCGTGACACTTCCGGAGTTGGTGCCGTCGGGATTGCCGAAGATCGTCCCGTCTTCGCCCTGATGGAAGCCGCCGCTGTTGTAGTCCGGCACTGTCGCCCTCCCGTGGAGCCACCGATGCGTTGTCCGACGAACCTGTGCCTAGGTGGTCGTGGTGTTCGTGTCGGTGTTGCTGTTCGAGTTGCCCGTACCGGTGTTGGAGGTGATGCCGGTGCCGCCGTTGGACGTCATCATCCGGTTGAAGTCTCCGGAGGTGGTCGCGAAGGCGTCACTGAGGTCGTGGGCCGACATGTTGTTGGCCTCCTCGGTCGTGGCGTAGTGCTGGCTCAGCGACCGCACGCCGTCGCGCAGGTCCGTCAGACCGGTGACCAGGGCCGAGAGGGCGTCGGTGTAGCTCTTCTTGAGACCGCCGTCGGCGTTCGCCCCGTTGACCTTCGTCCGCATGACGTTGGCGTGGTAGAAGGCGCCCGGCGCGATCGCGACGTCGTTCAGCTTGGTGGCGGCGTCGCGGACCGGCTGGATCAGCAGGTCGACGTTGGAGGCCAGCAAGTCCATCGACGGTGTGCTGATCGAGGTCCCGTTGTGCCCGTCGCCGCCGGGCACCGGTGGGGGCACGAAGTTGTTCCGGTCGTCGAGGATCCCCGGGACGTGCAGGACGTCCGTGCCGCCGTGGTAGTGGTGGTCCCCGGTGGACCCGGTGGTGGTAGTGGTGTTGTTGTCGCTGTTGCTCTGCGCGCTGATGCCGTCTGTCATGTCACTGGTCCCAGAGGCTCACGCCTTGCCGCTCACCGGCGTGGTAGGACTCGTTGATGTAGCCGAGGGAGTTGGTCGCGTTCTGGGCCTGGGTCACCATGTCGGCTGCGGCCGCGTCCCACTTCGCCTTGGCGATGTCGTAGGTGCTGCGGGCGTCGCTGGTCCACTCGCTCAGGTGCACCTTGGCGCTGTCGTCCAGGTCGGCCAGCGCCGCCTGGATCTTCCCGCTGATCGCGGCCATCTCACCGACCACGTACTCGACCTGGTTCATGTTGACGGCGTACGTAGGCATGGTTCGCTCCTCGTGTATGGGGTGGTGGCAGGCTTCAGAAACCGGGCAGCGGGTTGGACATGTTCTTGTGCAACTGGGTGGCCGCGTCCGAGGTGTTCCGGTGTGTGGTGTCGTAACTCCCGGTGTTCGCCTGGAGCTTCTGCAGCATCAGGTCCAACTGCTGCTTCACGGTGCCGAAGTCGGAGAGCCAGGTGTCCATCGCGCCCTGGAACGTGGAGGCGGCGTCACCACTCCAGTTGCTGCGCAGCGTGTCGATCTGGCTCTGCATCTGGGCGTACGTGCTGTTGACGTCGTCCAGGGCGGTCTGGAAGCTGCCCTGGGCGCTCAGCATGCCCTCGGTGGATACGGATGTGAGGTCGGCCATGACCGTCTCCTCTCGTAGCTGGTTCGCCGCGGTCGTTCCGCGGCTGGTTCATCGCGATCGCTGTTGGTGATGGTGACCCGGGGTGGTACCCGTCGTGGGCCGGAAGCCGGGGGCGCTGCCCCGCCGACCGTGTTTTTCTGTCCCTGCGGCCCGTCAGCCCACCACCAGCGCGTCCTCCAGCGGGAGTTCACCCGCCAGGTCGCCGAGGACCAGTGCGGGGGCGCCCGCGCGGGCGGCGATCCGGTCCGCCAACCGGTGTGCGCCGTACGCGCCGTCGGCCGGGTCCTGTGCGGCGAGCGCCGCGAGTACGTCGTCGGGCACCTCGAAGCCCAGCGTCGTGAGCCGCCGTCGGGTCAGCCCGGCGAGACCCGCGCCGCTCCACGCGGGCAGGGGCAGGTAGTCGGCGAACACCCCGGCCAAGTCGGTACGGGTGCGCAGCAGTTCCCTCAGGCGCGGGGCGCTGCCCGAGAGGACCAGGACCACGCCATGGGGATCGCGCGCCGCCGTCTCCGCGGCCAACGCGTCGACGAGCGCGTCCTGTTCGGCGTCCGGGCGGGCCACGAAGGCGGGGTCGGCCTCCAACAACAGCAGACCGCCGGCCGCTCGGCGGAACACGTCGGCGAGGAACGCGCGCGGCTGCTCAGCCCACCGGGCCGGGACCTCCGCAAGCGACACCCGGGTGAGCGCGCCGGACGGGAGGATGCCGAGTTCCGCCAGGTCCCTGCCGTACGCGGCGGCCACGGCCCGTCGTCCGCTGCCCCGCGCGCCCTCCAGGACGACGTCCGCGAGCCCCGCGGTGCCCTGACCGAGCCTGACGAGGGTGTCCAGCCGCGCGATCAGTGCGTCGGTGACGGGGCCGAGACCGCTGAGGGCGGCCAAGTGGCGGACGGTAGGGGGCGGTACGGGTGTCTCGGGGGCCGGGGTGGCCGGCGGCGGGACGGGGCCGGCCTCGGGCGCAGGTGACGGTGGAGGTGTCGGCGCCTGGGGGGCCGGGGTGACGTCGGCGGCAGTGAGCAGACTCAGCTCGCTGTCGTGGCCCGGCGGCTGGATGGCCAGCCGCGACGCCTGGGCGCCGATCATCGACTCGAAGACCTGGCGGGCGACCCGGCCGTTGCCGAAGGTCGGTCCCTTGGGGACGGTCTCGAAGTAGCGGGAGAGCGCGTCCACGGTGTCGTCGGACAGCTCGTAGTAGTGCTTGGCACACAGGCCGCGGACGATGGTGACCAGTTCCTCCGGGGAGTAGTTGGGGAACTCGATCGTGCGGGCGAAACGGGACGCCATACCGGGGTTGGAGGCGAGGAACCGGTCCATGTGCTCGGAGTAGCCGGCCGCGATGACGACGATCTCGTCGCGGTGGTCCTCCATCATCTTCATCAGCGTCTCGACGGCCTCCTGCCCGAAGTCCGGCCCCGTGCCCCGGGACTGGTTCGTCAGGGTGTAGGCCTCGTCGATGAAGAGCACCCCGCCCAGCGCCCGGTTGACGACCTCCGCGGTCTTGATGGCGGTCCCGCCGATGATCTGGGCGACCAGGTCGGCGCGGGCCACCTCGACGATGTGGCCCTGGCTGAGGATGCCGAGTTCGGCCAGCACCGCGCCGTACAGCCGGGCCACGGTCGTCTTGCCGGTACCGGGCGGTCCCGCGAAGACGAGGTGGCGGCTCATCGGCGGCATCGGCAGGCCCATCTCGGTGCGCCGCTTGGTCACCTTGTTGAGGTTGATGAGCCCGGTGACCTCCAGCTTGACGCTCTCCAGACCGACCAGCGCCTCCAGTTCGGCCAGCGGCCCGGTCCCCGAACGGGCGATGTCGCCGCCGGCCGCGGGTCCCGGGCCCCCGGAACCACCCGACTCCCCGCCCGCAGCCGTGTCACTGCCGAGCCCCTCGTCCGCGCCGAAGCCCTCGCCGTTCGCGCCGAACCCGTCGCTCGCCCGGTCGGCCGGAGGGTCGCCGGCGTTGTCCTGGATCGCGCAGTTGCCCAGGTCGGTGCGGGCGTCGGCGTGGGCGTTGACGCCACGGCCGCGCGCGCCGGTCATCCGACACCCGACGGCGGTGAACGAACCACCCGCCAGGACCCGCACGGCGTCGCCCGGCGAACCGGTGAACTCGCAGTCGTGAGCGGTCAGTTCCGCGTCCTCGCCGACCACCGCACCGCACTCGCGCAGCACGGAGCCGGAGACGAACACGCTCGCGGACCCGCCCAGCCCCAGCCCCGTCCCCTGGCCCGCCCCTTGGCCCCTGCTCCGGTCTCCGCCGCTCATCGCGATCTCGGCGTCCCGCAGAGCCACCCGGGCGCCGCCCTCGGCCCGGACCCCGGCGCCCGAGGAACCGGTGACGGTGAGCCGTTCCAGTTCGGCGGTACCGGAGTCGGCGGCCTGCACGGCGGTGGTCCGGGCGTCCCGGACGACGAGCCCGGTGGCGGTGACGGTGGTCGCCGCGCCGGTGACATGCAGTCCCACCGGAGTGCCGGTGATCGCGCAGTCCTCCAGCCGCGGCCGGGCACCCCCGGTGACCTGGATACCGCTGCGGGCCGCACCGGTGACTGCGCAGCCGCGCAGGTGCGGTACTGCGCCGTCGGCGATGTGCACGGACTGCCCGCCCGAACCGGAGAACGCGCATTCGGTGAGCGTGATCTCGCCCCGGCTCGTCAGATACGCGTCCAGTGCGGTGCTGCCCGTCACGGTGACCCGTCGTAGGACGGCGCGCGCCTCCTGCTCGACGGCTACGGCGGGCTTGCCGCTGCCGGTGATCAGAGTGTCCTCGACGGTCGCCGAGGCGTTGCCGTTGACGCAGACGCCGTTGCCCCGGGGGCGGTCGAGACGGCAGTCCCGTACGTCGAGACGGCCGTGCTCTGCGACCACGACCGCCGAGGATCCGGCCTCGGTGACCTCGGTGTCGGCCAGTACGTTGTCGCCGCGCGAGGTGACCACCACCCCCGCGCCGTGCGGGTTGGTGACCCGGCAGCCGCGGGCGGCCAGGGTGCCCTCGTGCCAGGCCAGTACTGCCGTCCACGCTTCGCCTTCGATCCGGCACCCCTCCAGCGCCGACTGCCCGCGCCGCAGGTCGAGGACCGGGGCGTCGCGGTCGGCGCCCGACAGGACGAGCCCGGACAACTGGACCGCCTCTGCGTCAACGACCACCGTGCTCCCGGCGGACGCGTGCACCTGTACGGTCCCGGCACCGCCCTCCGCGGCCAGGGTCACGGGCCGGACGATCACCAGCGACTCCTCGTACCGGCCGGGGGCGACCGTGATCAGCGCCCCCTCCGCGGCCTCGGCCAGCGCCTGCGCGATCGTACGGTGGGCGCCCGGTCGGTCCGGGGAGACCAGCAAGACCTGCCTGCTCACGGCTTGGCTCCTTCTGTGCGGACCGCACGGGGGGTCACGATCAGTCCGGGCGGGTCGGCGCTCTCGGCCGCGGCATCGGCGCCGGTGCGTTCCAGGGCGTCCAGGATCTTCTCCAGTCCCTTGACGGCGATCTCGTCGAGCTTCGCCGGTACGTCACGCTGACCGCCTTGGCCGTTCCGGCCGCCGTGTGCGGTCTCCGACGGCGACAGCTCTCTCATCAGCACGGCGGAGCCCTCGGAGCGCAGCACCTTGAAGGCGGTGCCGGGCAGGAACAGCACCCGGTCGGGGACGGCGGGGTCCAGCGAACTGGTTCGCCGAGCGGTCATCGACCAGATCAACATGTCGGTCGCGCCGCTGCCGGACGGGCCCGGGTGCAACGACGTACGGGCATGGCAGAACGCCCACTCGGTGGCCAGCCTGCCCTCGCGGTACCAGGCACGTTCCGCCTCGCCGAGGCGGGTACGCAGCAGGGCGGGCCCCCGGTAGGACGGCAGCCTGCGCAGTCCCGCCGTCACACAGCGCGCCAGCGGCACGTGCGGTCCGGCCGTCGCCTCACGCACGACCGCGTCGGCCTGACGGCTGTCGCCGGACAAGTACAGGCGTACGGCGACCAGTTCGGTCAGCGCGTCCGCCACCTCCGTCCGGGATCCGCCGCGCAGGCCCGGTGACTCCGACATCACCCGCGAGACGGAACCGGCCACGGCGTTGTACTGCTCGCTGAGCGTCCGGCGCAGCCACTCCCGCTCCTGCGCGATACCCCGCTCCGGCGGCAGCGCGCAGGCCGCGGCCCGGGGCACGGGCTGCACCCGAACCCCTGCCCCGCCGACCGCACCACCGGCGACGGACGTGGTGCCGGGCTCCGGGCCGGTCCCCGTGGTCGCGACCTGGGGGTCCACAGCCACAGGAGCGCCGACGTCCTCGACCTCCGGGATCTCCGGCTCGGGCGCACCGGACTCCAGCCGAAACCGGGGAGCGACGGGCGGGGCGAGGCGCTGCGCGGGGGCGGGAGAAAGGGGGGGTGCAGGGGCGGAGTCGGGCTGTGGGATCGAAGGCGGGGCCGGAGTCGAGGCCAGGACCGGAGCCTCGGTCGGCATCGAGGTCGGGACAGGGCGAGGTGTCACCGGAGGCTCGGCTGCCGGGTCGGGCATGCGTGCAGAGTCGGTCGCCGGTGCCGGGGAAGGCGAAGGTGCAGGTGCAGGTGGCAGGGCGGAGTCGGGTGCCGGGTCCGGTACCGGTGTCGGGTCCGGGGTCTTGTTGCGGGGGGTGCGCCGGGCGTTTCGGATCGTGGGGGCTTCTTCGAGATCTGCCGCGCCGCTGGTGGTGGGCTCTGCGTCAGGGGACGGACCGGCGCCGTCGTTGCGGACGGTGGGCGCCTCCGAGAGGTCCGTGTCGTCGAGGTCGTCGGGGGTGGTGAGCGCCTTCGGGAGATCCGTCGCGCCTGTTTCCTCCTGCACCGGGCTCACGGTGTCCGGTGTCGAGGCGTTCCGCGACGCCGTCGTGGAAGCCCCGCTGTCGGGAGCGGGCGTGCCGGTGCCGGACTCCGTGCGGATGGGCGGCGGGGACGGTACGGGGGTGGGCGCACCGCCGCCGGGGGTGGCCGGATCGTCGGGGACTGGTCCTGGCGACGACACCGCGCCCGGTGTGACGGACCCGGAGGGCACGTAGGTGGACTCGGCCGGGACGGGCCGGCGGTCGGGCTCGGCGTAGGGCAGGACGTCGTACAGGGTGACCGGGTGGTTCAGGGCGTCGGCGAGGGTCTGGGCCGGTACGTGGCCGGCGGGGGTGTCGAGGCTGCCGTAGAGGACGAAACGTGCTGCGGGGCGGACGCCGGGGAGCACGGTGTTCCAGAAACGGGTCACGTCGTCGACGGAGAGCGGTGGGCTGCCGGGGCTGCCGAGGACGAGCAGGAAGAGGTGCGGGTCGGTGGGGGCGGCCTCGACCGCACGCTGGTGGTGGGCGGCCAGTGGGTCGTGGTCGGTGCGGCGCAGCCACACACCCGCCGGCACCGGCTGGGCGACGGTGTGGGCGCCGACGGGTCCGGTGCGGGTCGGCGCGGAGAACTCCCAGTGCGGTTTGGGGTAGCGCTGTGCCGCCGGCTCGGGGTCGAGGCCCGGCCGGAACCGCAGCCAGGCCGCGCCGCCGTCGCCCGGCACGAACAGTCCGCCGGTGAGGGTAGGGACGAGGTCGCCGTCGGGGGCGAGCACCTCGCGTTCCAGCCGTTCGGCCAGGAGACGGCAGGCGGTACGGATGTCGTCGCCGCTGCCCCGGCCGAAGACCAGGCGCGGGCTGCCGTACCGGGCGGACGACAGGAGCCGGGCCACCGCCTCCCACTCCGTGACGAGGGCGTTGGCGGGCAGGTCCACTACGACGAGGGTGTGGTGCGGGTCCTCGGCGATCCCGGCGGCGAACGCGGCGGCCCGGTCGTCGTATCGGCCCTTGGGATGGATGAGCAGAGCGTCGCCCACGGGTGTCGAGCGAAGGCGGAGCCGGGCCATCGGGTTCAGCCCTTCGCGGCGGCGGCGCGGCTGAGTACCGGACCGTCGGGGACGAGGGCGAGGACACCCGCCGGCAGCGTGAGCCGACGCTTGGTCTCGCCGAATCCGAGGGCCCGCGCAGCGTCGGTGTCGGCGACCCGGTACTTCAGACCCTGCTCGGTGATCAGGTACTCGGTCTGCCCGGCGTCCGGGACGGCCAGCACACCGCCGCCGGCCGGCAGTACGACTCCGCCGGTGCCGGGGGTGGCGACGGTGATCCGGGCCCGGCCGTCGGCGAGTTCCGTCATGCAGACGGTGCCGCCCTCCAGCGGGTGGACGCCGGTCAGGTCCGGCACCCGGCCGGTCGTGGCGTGCTCCGCCGATGCCGGGGCGACGGCGATGTCCGCCTGTCCGACCTCGCGTGCCGCCGGGGCACCGGGCCGGGCGGCGAGCAGGGCGTATTCGGTGGCGTTGACGAGGGCGAGCCCGTCGGACCGCATCACGTAGTAGTGCTCGGTGCCGCCCGTGGTGGTGCGGAAGACCTGGCCGACCTCGGTGCTCTGGCCGGCGACCTTGGCAGCCGCCTTCCCGGCACCGGACGGCACGGACGCGGCGAGCGCGGTGCCGGTGGGGACGGCGGCGAGCCAGTCGGCGGTCGCGGAGAGGGCCGTCTGGTCGTCCAGGCCGAGGGCGATCAGCGTCGGGGCGCCGGGGACCGGGTACTTGACGCCGCCCAGCAGCACGTACCGGGTGTTCCCGGGCCCGTCGAGCAGCACCTGGCGATCGGCGGGCAGCGCGGTGAGCGCGGCGGCGGAGCTTCCGAAGACGAGGCTCTGGCCCTTGTCGGAGGAGTCCTTCTCCTTTGTCCCCTTGACTCCCTCGGTCCCGGTGCCGTCCGCACCCTGCCCTGGCAGGCAGCGCGCCCATGCCCCGGTCGCCAGCGCGGAGACGGCCGGTACGGTGTCGGGCGCGCCCTGGATGCCGACGGGAATGCCGTGCGGGACCCCTGCCAGGGACTTGGCGGACACCGTCTCGGGCGCGGTCCGCTCCCCGGCGATGAGCAGCGCGGAGGCGTAGTTGCGGACGGGGCGCAACTCACCGTTGGCGTAGACGTAGCGGTTGCCGGTGTCCTCCTCCAGGACGATCGTCCCTTCCTTGCGCCAGTCGTCCTTCGTGGCGGGCGAGATCAGTCCGTACACCCCGTATCCGGCGCACAGCAGTACCACCAGGCCCACTCCGAAGACCGAGCCGAGCGCGGACCGCCGGGTGGGGCTGTCGCCCCGGCCGGGGTCGCCGCTGACGAGGGCGGAGGCGAGGCGCCCCATGGCGAACTGGTAGGCCTGCACATGATCGCGTCGTGTCTGCATGGGTGCCGCTCCTAGCCCGCGAGGCCGCGGAAGTAGGCGTACGCGTGCAGGACTTGGAGCAGCAGCGGCAGCAGGGCGACCGCCGCGACGATCTCCAGCAGGTCGCCGAGATGCCCCCACACGGGCAGCAGTCGGGCCCGCGGGAGCCGCCAGGCTCCGACGAGCAGCAGCAGCGCTGCGGCCAGGAGAGCCGCGAGGACGGCGGCCCGGCCGGCCGGGCCGGTGGGCGCGACCCGGACGATGAGGACGAGTCCCAGGCCGTAGGCGCCGGCCAGCACGGCGGGCACCCGCTGGAGGGTGCCGTTGGTGCCGCGTGCGCGGAGCAGGACGGCCAGGCTGAGGCAGAGGGGAAGCAGCCAGCCGGCCCAGCCGGCCTCACGGTCGGCGAGCAGCCAGAGGGCGACCGCCCACACCAGCGCGGAGGAGATGCCGATCGTGTCGAGGCAGGCGGTGGCGACGGTGACCCGGCCGGCCACCCGTTCGCCGGGCTCGGGCTCGATGTCGAGCTGGAGTTCCTCGGCGTCGTGCGGGAGCTGGGGCACGCGCAGTCGGGCGGTGCGCAGGGCCAGCCGGGGCGCAAGATGGCCGAGGACGAACAGGCCCACCGCGACCACCGAGGCGGCCTGGACACCGTGCAGACCGGCGGTCTCGGCGAGGCCCGCCCCCAGCGCGGCGGCGAGCGCCGTGAGCAGGACAGTGCCGGGGACGACCAGGGGCAGGGCACCCAGTGCGAGCAGCCCGCCGGCCAGGGCGACCACGCACCCGGCGGCCACGAGGACGCCTGTCGTGCCGGGGGCGAACCCGCCGGACGGGCCCTCGCGCAGGGTCGTCCCGGCCAGCGCGGCGAATCCGAACGCGCCGACGCCGGCGACCAGCACGGCCCCCGGGTCCGCGTGCATCCGGGCGGCGCTCGCGCAGCCCGTGGCCAGCACCAGCGCGATCGCACCGGCGGTCACCGCGGTGAGCGGGCCGGGCCCCGCTCCGAGCAGCGCGGCGGCGAGCGCGGCCAGGGCCAGGCAGGACAGGGCGAGGCCGAGGTTCCGGGTGAGTTCGGGGCGCCAGCGGCCGGGTCCGGCGCCGACGGTGTGGGCGACGCCGTCGGAGACGTCGTCGAAGTGCAGCGCGGGCAGTGCCGAGTCGGCCGGACGCAGGTGCAGGACGTCGCCATCGCGCAGCCCGGCGCTCTCGGGGGTGGCCTCGGGGTCGAGGGGGTCCTCGCCGAGCCGTTGCAGTGTCCAGGGGGTGCCCTGGGTGTCGGGGCCCGCGGCGGTATGGCGCAGCAGCAGCGGCAGAAGGGCGGAGACCGGGGTGGTGACGGGGACGGCGAGGTCGGCCCTGCCGTCCGGTGCCTCCACGGTGAGGCGGCAGACCTCGGCGGTCCGGGCGGGCAGGGGTACGGCGGTGGTCATCGTGCTCCTGTGGGGAGGGGGGCCGCCGACACCAGGCCGGTCTGGACGAGTTGGACGGCGCGGCGGGTGACGAGCTGGGCGCGGCCCGCAGGCAGGGTGCGGGGCTTGGCCTCGCCGATGAACTTGCCCTCCTCCTTGGGGTAGGAGAACAGCAGCGCGGGGTTGCCCAGCTCCCACATCCGGCGGATCAGCGGGTCCATGACGGACCGCATGGCGCCGGAGGTGGACCGGGCGACGACCATGTGCAGTCCGATGTGGGCGCCCTGCGCGAGCAGCGGCACCAACGGCATCATCGGTGAGGGGGTGCCTGGCGCGCCGGAGAAGAGGTCGTAGTCGTCGACGAGGACGAACAGCAGCGGACCGGTCCACCAGTCCCGCTTCTCCAGCTGCTCCGGGGAGACGTCCGGGCCGGGCTGTCGTTTGGCGACGGACACGGCGGCGCTGTCGGCGAGCTTGCCGAGCGCGTCGTTGTCGACGACGTATCCGACCCGGTACTCCTCGGGCACGTCCTTGAGCAGTCCGCGCCCGGGGTCGGCCAGCAGGATCCTGGCCTCCTCGGGCCGGTAGCGGGCGGTGATGGCGCGGATGGCCAGCCGCAGCGCATTGGTCTTGCCGGTCTCGCCGTCGCCGAAGACCAGCAGGTGCGGAGTGGCGCCGAAGTCGTGCCAGACGGGGGCGAGCCGCTGCTCGTCCCAGCCCACGCAGAACTTCAGGTCGCGGGTGTCGGCCGGGGCGGGCAGTCGGCGGGCGTCGAGCCTGGTCGGCAGCAGGCGCACGCCGGGGGCCCTGGGACCGGTCCAGAAGGTATCGATCTCGGCGACCGCGGCCTTGGTGGCGGCCGTCAGGTCGTCGGTGCGCGAGGAGCTGTCGAGCCGGGGCAGCGCGGCCAGGAAGTGGTGTCCGGAGCTGGTCAGACCGCGTCCCGGCCGGTGCGGGACACCGGCCGCCGCACGGGAGCCGACCTCCGACTCCATCGAGTCACCGAGCCGCAGTTCGAGCTTGGTGCCGAGCATGTCCCGCAGCCGGGGCCGTACTTCGGACCAGCGCACCGCGGAGGCGACCACGTGCAGCCCGAACGACAGGCCGCGCGCGGCGAGTTCCATGATCCGCTGCTCCAGGTCCTCGTAGTCCTGGCGGAGCGTGGCCCAGCCGTCGACCACCAGGAACACGTCTCCGAAGGGGTCGTCGATCGTGCCGTCCGCGCGCAGCGCCCGGTAGGCGGCCATCGACTCCAGGCCCCGGGAGGTGAACAACTGCTCGCGCTGTTCGAGGAGTTGGGTGAGTTCCTCGACGGTGCGCAGGACCCGGTCGCGTTCCAGCCGGGTGGCCACCGAGCCGACGTGCGGCAGTCCGGCGGTGGAGACCAGACCGCCGCCGCCGAAGTCGAGGCAGTAGAACTGGACTTCGGCGGGCGTGTGGGTCAGGGCCAGCGACAGCATCAGGGTGCGCAGCAGGGTGGACTTGCCGGTCTGCGGCGCGCCCACCAGACCGAGGTGACCGTCGGCGCCCGACAGATCGGCGATCAGCAGTTCACGCAGCTGCTCGAACGGACGGTCCACCATGCCCAACGGGACGCGCAGTGCGCCCTGGACGCGGCGGTCGGCGGCGCCCATGCCTCGGTCCGGGTCGGGCACGATGCCGGGCAACAACTGGTCCAGGCCGGGCGACTCGGACAGCGGGGAGAGCCAGACCTGCCTGGCGGGCGGGCCGCTGTCCTCCAGCCGCCCGACGAAGACCTCCAGAAGGCTGTCCTCGCCGCCCTCACCGCCGTCCTCCTCGGGTTCCGTGCCGGCGCCCTGGTCGCGCAGGGCCTCCTCGGCGATCGAGACCAGCCGGGCGGCCTCCTCCGCCTCACGGTCCGCGGCCGGCGCACCGTGCCGCTCCAGTCCGAAAGCGGTCACCTCACGGGCCGCGCCCGCTCGGCGCGCCGTCTCCTCCGGGCCGGCCGGCACGGGCGCCGCTCCGGAGACGTAGGCGGCCTTGAACCGGACCAGGTTGGTGGTGTCGACCTTGAGATAGCCGTTGCCCGGTGCGGACGGCAGTTCGTAGGCGCTGGAGGTGCCGATGACGCTGCGCGACTCCATCGAGGAGAAGGTGCGCAGGGCGAGCCGGTACGACAGGTGGCCCTCGACCCGGTGGATACGGGACTCGTCCAACCGCTGCGAGGCCAGCAGCAGATGCACGCCCAGGCTGCGTCCGAGCCGCCCGATGGAGACGAACAGCTCCACGAACTCCGGCTTGCTGGCGAGGAGTTCGGAGAACTCGTCGACGATGACCAACAGCGAGGGCAGTGGGGCCAGGGTGCTCGCCCCGGCGGCGCGCGCCTTCTCGTACTCGAAGAGCGAGGCGTATCCGGCCTCCCGCAGCAGTTCCTGGCGGCGGATCATCTCACCGTTGATGGAGTCCCGCATACGGTCGACGAGGTGGAGTTCGTCGGCGAGGTTGGTGATGACGGCCGAGGTGTGCGGGAGCCGGTCCATGTTGAGGAAGGTGGCGCCGCCCTTGAAGTCCACCAGGACCAGGTTCAGGATCTCGGAGGAGTGGGTGGCGGCCAGACCGGTGACGAGGGTGCGCAGCAGTTCGCTCTTGCCGGAGCCGGTGGCGCCGATCAGCAGTCCGTGCGGGCCCATACCGCCCTGCGCGGACTCCTTCAGGTCCAACTCGACGATCTCGCCGTCCTCGGTCACCCCGATCGGGACCTTGAGGCGGGCGTCCTGGGCCAGCCGAGGTCGCCACTTGGCCGCGACGTCGAAGGCGTGTACGTCACGGATGCCGAGCATGGTGGCCAGGTCGAAGTCGGACTCCAGGGGCCGGTCGACCAGGTCGACACCGCCGCCGGTGCGCATCGGGGCGAGGGTCCGGGCCAGTTGCTCGGCCTCGACGGGACCGAGCCGGTCGGCCCGGCCGCTGACGTCCTCGCTGCCGCTGGGGAACCCGACCTGGCCGTCGCGGACCGTGAGCCGCAGCACCTTGGGTCCGCCGGCCATCGCACCGGTGAGGTCGAGAAGCACCACCCCACGCACCCCGGCACCCAACAGCCTTGAGGTCGCGGGGAGTTGTACGCCCTGGGCGAGGATCACCGTGAACGGCTCGGCGACGCTGGGCGAGGAGGTGACGTCGTGGTCGGGACGGTCACGGACATCGGGCCCGAGCAGATCGAGGAGTTCGTCGTGGTCACCCGCAGCCAGCCGCACCGCACCGGCCGTGTCCTCCTCGGTCGGGTGGGCGTTGTGCGGCAGCCACTTGAGCCAGTCCCAGTCCGCGCGCGCGGCCTCGTCGCCCAGCACCGCGATCCGCAGTTCGTCCGGGGAGTGGAAGACCGCCAACTGCCCGAGCACCGCGCGGGCGAGAGCCACCGCCTCCTCGGTCCTGCCGGTGAACTCGACGCTGGTGAAGCGCTGAAGCGAGACGGGCACCGGCAGCAGGGGCACGGTCTGGTGGGCCTTGGTGAACCGGCGCAGCGAGATCGCGCACAGCGGTTCCAGGTCCTCCACCGGCTTGGTCTGCGGCGGCAGGAACTCCAGCGCGGCGCGGCGGGTCGCGAGACCGATGCGGACCCGGCCGAAGTCCTCGTGCCCGGGCCTGCGTTCCCACAGCCGGGTGCCGGTCGCGAGTGCCCACAGGTCGGACGCCTCGGGGTTGTCCCAGAGCAGCGCGGCCCGCTGGTCGTCGGCAGCCTGCCGGGCCTGTACCCGCTTCTGGGCTAGGTAGCGCAGATAGTCCCGGCGTTCGGCGCGCATCCGGCGGCGCCGTTCCGCGCCGGGCCTGCCGATCTGGGTCAGCGTCATGCTGATCATGGCGACGCCCATCATGCCGGTCATCATGTACATGGACGTTCCGCCGCTGCCGACCGAGAACATCAGCGCCATGGCTCCTGCGCCCAGGCCCATCGGCAGGTACGTCATCACCGAGCCGAAGTCGGCGGTGGCCGGTTCGCCGAGCACCGGGGGCTCGGCGAGTTCCACCTGGCCCTCCGGCATCGGGGGACCTTCGGCACGCGGCGAGCGCTTGGCGACGACGGTGCTCAACGTGCTCTCTTCTCTGCTTCTTCCGGTGTTCCCGCAGCGGGATCCGCGACTGGATCCGCGCGTGGAGATTAGGCAGAGGGACGCCCGCGCCCGCGCCGTACGGGCCGATGTCCGCCCTCGCGGGCAGCGAAGCCTGGCCGCAGGGGCAGCGTCGCCAAGTACACGCCAAGTCGGCCTTAAGGCCGACCGGTGATGATCGTCGCCCGCCCCTCCAGGGCGATGATCCACACCCGGAAGGAAAGCAAGAACGTTGGGGACGATCTCGATCGCAGTCCTTGCCAGTGACCCGATCACTGGTGAGGGGGCCGTCTGGTGCCTGCGCAGGTATCCGGATCTGACGGTACTGCCGCAGGAGGAACACCAGCACGCGGACGTGGCCCTCCTGATCACGCCGGACGTCACCGAGGACACCATGCTGCTCATGGAGTCGGTGACCGAGCGCTCAACCCGTCCCGGCATGGGGATCGTGCTGATCACCGGCCACATTGGCGAGGCCCACCTGCTGCGGGCGGTCCGGTACGGCCTGCGCAGTGTGATGTGGCGTCAGGACACCACGTACGACAAGGCCGTGGAGTCCGTGCGCGCGGTGGCCGAAGGCGGAGCGGCCCTGCCGCTCCCGGTGCAGGGGCAGCTCATCGACCACATCAAGGCGGTCCAGCGCGACGTGCTGGGGCCGCTGGGGCTGACCGCGTCCGGTCTGGAGACCCGTGAGGTCGATGTGCTGCGGCTGCTGGCCGAGGGGCTGGAGACGACGGAGATCGCCCAGAAGCTGAACTACTCCGAGCGCACCATCAAGAGCATCGTCAGCGTCATGATGAACCGCCTCGGCCTCCGCAACCGGACTCACGCGGTCGCCTACGCGCTGCGCTCGGGGACGCTGTAGTCGGTGGTGCTCGTGCGGAGCCTACCGAGCGGCCCGGTCCCCCGGCCCACAGGGGAAGAGTTTCCGGTCCTGCGGGGCAGAACCCGACTTCTCCCGGTGGGTACCCGCGACCGGCGAACCTAAAGTCGCCCGCCGGGGAACATCCAGTACGCAGACGGGCAGGCAGACATGGAGCACACAGCGGGGCAGCCGGAGACACCGGAGGAGCCGGCCCTCTGGGAACGGCCGCTGCCGTGGCTGCGGGAAACCGAGCCCGCCTCCGAGGCCGCGGACGAGTCTGCGGAGGAACCCGCGTCACCATCCGAGGACGGCTCCGCCCCGGACGGCGAGAACACTCCCGACGCCACACGTGCGCCCGCGACGGCTTCCGACCCCGCGCCGAGTACCAACGAGATCTCCTCCGCGCCGGGCACGTTGTTCCGGCCCAGGGCGAGGCGGTCGGACGCCCCGATGCCGGCCCCCGCTCCGGCGTCCCCGGCCGCATCCGAACCCGCCGCGTCCGGCGTGCTGTTCCGCCCCCGCGCGGCACCGTCGGCCGATCCCACGCCCGCGTCGGCATCGGCGGCCACCACTCCGGCCGAACCCGGTACCCAGGAAGCAGCGGTCGCTCCGGGCTCTCTGTTCCGCCCGCGCACGACAGGGTCGGGTCACTCCGGCGGGCAGAGCGAGACGGGCGCCGGAAACGCGCGGCCGGAACGGAGCGCGCGGGTCGTCGGTGTCGCGGTCGCCGGTTGTGCCCTGCTGGTTCTCGGCATCGGCAGCGCCGCGTTCATCGCCATGCCGGGCCACGACGACTCCGGTCCGCAGGCGGCGACCGTCGGCGACGGCGTCGTCCCCCAGCTCACGGCGGGTGGTTCGGAGGGGCCGACCGGCTCCCCGTCGAGCAGCGGCCGGCCGACCCACCGTACGAAGGGGTCGAAAACCGACACGGACAAGGGCCCGCACACCGAGGGAAGTTCGTCCCCGGAGGCGGATACCGCCCACCCCGGCAAGGCGTCCGACACCAAGGCGGCCCAGGCTGCCAGCACCGGCACCGGCAGCACGACGACGAAGACTCCGACACCGAAGCCCGCCGCTGCCGCCGCCCCCGGTGACGAGATCGTCGGTTACGGGTCCTCGAAGTGCATCGAGGTGAGCGCCCATTCCGGTGTGGACGGCTCCCCCCTGCGACTGTGGGGATGTGCCGCAAAGGCCTGGCAGAAGTGGGTCTTCAAGTCCGACGGCAGTGTCCGGTCCATGGGCCTGTGCCTGGACATCGCGAACGCATCGAAGTCCGACGGCGCAGCCATCCAACTGGCCACCTGCAACGGCGGCTGGGCCCAGCGATTCAACCTCAACAGCTCCCACGACCTGGTCAATACCGTGATCGGCAAGTGCGTGGACGCCAAGGACCAGGGCACGGGCAACGGCACCCGGCTCCAGCTGTGGAGCTGCGGCGGGACATCCAACCAGAAGTGGCACCTGGGCTGACCCCGGCCGCCGTCACGTCACCTCCGGGCGGGCCGCTCCTGCGAGGCGGCCCGCGCCGCCGCCGCCAGATGCCGCGAACCCCATCGCCGCGCCACGTCCTCGGCGCGGGCGAACTGCCGTAGCGCCTCGCCCTCGTCGCCCAGAAGCCGGTGCAACTCGCCCAGCGAGTGGGCGAACGGACGGGTGGCGAACGAGACGCTGGCGGCGCCGGCCAGCTGGTTGCGCAGGGGCAGCAGGAGCGGGATCAGTTCCAGCGCGGCGGTCATGTCGCCCAGCAGGACGGCCAGTTCGGCCCGGAGGGACAGGGCGATGCCGTACAAGTGGTCCGGGACGACGGGGACGACGGTCGGAGTGCGCCGGCCGAGCAGGTGGGCCTGCGCGCGCTCGCCCTGCCGGGCGAGGACGACACCGAGCGCGAGTTCGGCGATGGGCACGGATCCGGGCAGGAGAGTCCGCAGCAGCGGCTCGGCCTCCGCCGGGCGGCCCTGACCGAGCCGTACGGTGGTCAGTCCCATGACGTACACGAAGTCGCCGAACGGCGAACCGTGGTAGCGCAACCGCTCCCCTACCTCCGCGTAGCCGGCCTCGGACTCGGCGAACCGGCCCTCGACGTGGGCCAGCATGGCGAGGGTCAACAGGTTGATCGCCTCCGCCTCCACCAGTCGGTGCCGTCCGGCGATCGCCCGCCCCTCTCCTGTGTGACGGCGGACCTGCACGACGTCGTTGCGGGCTCCGGCCGCCATGGCCCCGGTGTGCTCGCGCACCCAGCTGTTGGCGGGCAGGTCGTGTGCGTATCCGAGGACGCGCAGCTCCGACGCGAGTGACGCGCGGCGGTCCGGGAACCCCTCCGGCTTCAGCACGGACGCCGCCGTCAGCGCGCAGGAGAGCAGCAACGGATCCCCGATCGCTCGGGCCACGACCAGCCGGCGATCGACCTCCGAACCCCGTTCCGCCCGCCCTTCACCGAGCGAGTCCTCCCCGCCCACCAGCGCCACACCGCCGTGCGCGGGCTGCGACCCGATGGCCTTCGTTCCGCTTTCGGCCCGTACGAAGGGCGCGCCGCCTGCCGCGTGCCGACGTCGGTCGTCCGCGGGGGCCGGCGGCAGGATGCCGAGGACAGCCGGGTCCAGGTCGGCGCGGGCCGTCAGCACGTCGACGAACCTGTCGACCGCCGCCGGGTCGGCGAGCCCCTGCGGCCCGCTCAGGGCCGACCCCGGCCCGCCCCACACGCCGCGCGCCCCCGCGACCAGTTCGTCGTGTCCGACTCCCTCGGCCGCCTCCAGAGCGCGCTGCCTCGTGTGTCGTGCGGCCACGATCGCTCCGGCCCGTATCTCGGCCCGCAGCAAGCGGCCGAGCAGCGCGACCAGCCGTCCGGAGCGGCCGTTGAGCGTGGCGTCGTCCGCGTCGGCGGGGACCAGGGCGAAGGACTCGATGGCCTGTGTGAGCAGTTGGACCGCGGTGTCATGGGCGTACCGCCGCTCGGCCTGGTCGGCGGCGCCCAGCGAGTATGCGACGGCGAGCGACGCGGTCTGCGGGCTCGCGGCGCGGGCGAAGTGGTGCGCGAGGGCGGCCAGGTCGTCCGGACGGCGCCTCCGCAGCACCTCCGCGAGCCGGGCGTGCAGACGGGCCCTGCGCACGCCGACGAGATCGGTGTAGAGGGTGTCGCGGACCAACACGTGCGCGAACCGGACCACGCCGGGCGCCGGTTCGGTCAGCAGTCCGGCCACCACACCCGCCTCGACGGCGTCGAGTACGGCGTGCTCGTCGTACCGGACGGGGTCCGCTGCCTCGACGAGCACACAGATCTCGATCTCGCGGCCCACCACGGAGGCCAGTTGGAGGACGGCCAGCGCGCCCTCGGGAAGCTGCCGCAGCCGACGCCGCAGCACATCGCGCACGCCCGCCGGCACCTCGGAGACCGCCACCAGGGCACCCTCGCTGGCGAGCAGCCGCGCGCTCTCCCGGACGTAGAAGGGGTTGCCGTCGGTCCGGTCGGCGAGCGCGCCCACGGTCGCCGCGTCGACCTGCTTCCCGCACACCGCCCTGACCAGAGCGTCCACATCGGACAACGGCAACCCGCCGAGCGCCAGCCGGTACGGGGAGCGGTGGGCGAGTTCGGCGAGCGTCTTCGCCAGCCGGTCCCCCGCGTCGGCCGGGCGGTATGCCGCGATCGCCAGCACCGGCGATCCGACCAGTTCCGCGGTCCTTTCCAGCAGGGCCAGCGTCTCACCGTCCGCCCGATGCAGATCGTCCACAACCACGGCGAGGGGCGCATCTCCGGCGGCCTCGCGCAGCCATGTGCCGAACGCCCGGTGCAGCCGGAACCGCCCGCCGGACGCTCTGTCACCCCGCCCCTGGAATCCCGCCGCCACGCCCTCGCGGTTCCCGTCTCCGCTCTCTCCCCCTCCCCCGTAGCCGGCCTCCTGGAGCAGGGCGCCGAGCGCGTCCGGATCGGTGGGAGGGGTCCGGCGGGCGAGCCCGCCGAGCGCCTCCACCCAGGCCCATGCGGACGGGGCTCCGTCGAACTCGGGGCAGCGTCCGACCACCACGGTCCAGCCCTGCTCCTGCAACCGTTGCCGGTACCGGCAGAGCAGCGCCGATTTGCCGGCCCCGGCCTCCCCGGTCACCAGGACCACGCCGCCACCCCGCCGGGCGTCGCGCGCCACCTCCTCCAATGCCAGCAGTTCGTCGTCCCGGCCCACGAACATGTCGTCGTCCGGCAGGGCGACGCCCACGGTGTCCCGGGCGCCCCCGAACGGCACACGCTGTCCGGCCCCCGATGCCCAAGTCCCCTGCGCGGCCCCCGGTTCCGAAGCCTCCGGTTCCGCCGGTACCGCCGCGCGCAGGAACTCCGTCCGCCCCGCCAGCACGGCCCTCTCCACCTCGGCCAGGGCATCACCGAAGCCCAGGCCGAGTTCGTCGGCCATCACGCCGGACGCCCTCCGCAGCTCGGCCACCGCGTCGGAGCGGCGTCCACTGGCCCACAGGCCGAGGGCCAGCAGCCGCCAGCCCTCCTCCCGCAGCGGATGCTCCCGTACGAGCGCCTCGGCCGCCGGCACCGCCTCCCGCGCGGCCCCCGTGGCCAGGGCGGCCGCGATCGCCATCTCCCTCGCCGTCAGGTGCAGTTCACCCAGCCGGGCGGCTTCGGCCGACGCCCACTCCTCGTCCGCCCACTCGCCGTACGCCGCTCCGTGCCACCACCCGAGGGCCTCCTCCAACAGGCGCCGGGCCTCGGCCCGCGGTGCCGTACGCGCCCGCCGTACCACCGCCTCGAACCGCCAGGCGTCGACCGCGTCCTCGGGCAGCCGCACGGCATACCCGGGCGGGGCGCTGACCAGGACACGAGCCGGGGTGCGGGGCGCCCGGCCGGGTTCGAGTACACGACGGAGATTCGACACGTAGACATGCAGGGATGCCGCCGCCTTCTCCGGGGGCCGTTCCCGCCACAAGCGGTCGATGAGTCCGTCGACGGACACCACACGGCCTCGGTCGGCCAGCAGGAGGGCGAGGACCGCCCGCTGCCGGGGACCTCCCAGGTTGACCGGCGCACCATCGATGTCCGCGCCGATGGAGCCCAGGACCTTAACGTTGAGCATGACCCGTCAATCTACAGCGCGGCCCCGTTGCCTTCGGCGGAGCTCCGTCGCGTGTCAGAGGGCGATGCCACGACAGCACAGGAAGGATCTGCATCCCTGACATCCCGGCCCGCGACGGCGCGCCGACGCCAACCTGCTTTCCCGGACTGGGGAGTTGGCCGCTCCGTCAGGACTCAGATCTCGGTCGAGCAGTTACCCGATCCGGCAACTCGCCGTCGACCGCGCGGAGTTCAGCACACGCCTGATGCTCCGCCGGGCGGCGACCGCCAAACCTCACCCGACCGACCCCCGTATCTGCATCTGCTTCAGCACATCGGTGACGGCCTTGATGTCGTCGAAGGTCAGCCCCGCCCGAAGCGACCGCGGCCCTCGGCTTCCACACCCGTGCCCCTCCGACTCGCCTCACATCCCGGGCGGCTGCTATTCGCCGCCGAAGCGAGTGCCGTGGCACGGAGTTCGACGGATTTGCCGGTTGCCGGCCGTGGGGCACATTCCGGGGCCCGCAGACGACGTCACGTGCTGGTCGGGGCGGCGCCCGCCGGCCGTATGGAGGAGATCCCGAGGCGGTAGGTGGCCGCCGTGTCGGGGCCGGCGCCGGCTCATGGGGTCGCCAGTTCGGCGCGGATCTGGGGCAGCACCTTCGTGCCGAGCAGTTCGATGCCGAGCAGTCCGTGCAGGTGGAGGATGCGGTCGGCGATCTCGTCGGGGCTGCCGACGAAGACCGTGCCACCGGGTTGGAGAGCCGCGGCGCGGTCGGCACGTGACGGGGCGGGACGGCCCGCTTCGGCTGAGCCTTCGACCATCATGCGGTGCTCGTGCTCCAGAAAGGTCGACCGGGCCCAGGTGCCGGACTCGGCGACGAACCCCGTGCAGGGAGACCGTGTGCCCCTCGCCCGGGGCCTCATAAACGAAGTCGCCCGCCGTCGCCGTCCAAGGCCGCTCCAGGTAGCCCCACTTGCCGGAGATCGTGTACGCGAACACCTCGTGCGGGTGGTGGTGCCGGTTCACGAGCCCTGCCTCCTTTGCCCGCAGGATGTCGGCCCAGCTGTTTTCCGGCCGTCGTGCTGCTCGTCGTGTTCAACTACGCGCCGCTCTTCGGCCTCATCACGGCCGTCCAGTACTACGACCCCCTCGTCGGCGTCTGGCACAGCCCGTGGTCCGGGCTGGACCAGTTCACCACCCTCCTCCAAGACCCCTTGTTCTGGAGGGCGTTGCAGAACACGCTCTACCTCAGCCTCGTCCAGCTGATCCTCTTCTTCCCGATCCCGATCGTCCTCGCCCTGCTGCTCAACACCGTGCTCAGCGAGCGACTGCGCAACCTCATCCAGTCGATCGTCTACCTCCCCCACTTCTTGTCGTGGGTCCTGACGATCACGGTCTTCCAGCAGATGCTCGGCGGGGCGGGCGTGCTCAACCAGTTCCTGCGGCAGCACGATGCCGGCACCTGGGACATCATGACCAATTCGCACACGTTCGCCCTGCTGGTCACCTTCCAGGCGGTCTGGAAGGAGGCGGGCTGGGGCATCATCGTCTTCCTCGCCGCACTCGCTGCGATCGACACCCACCTGTACGAGGCCGCCGCTGTGGACGGCGCCGGCCGCTGGCGCCGCATGTGGCACATCACGCTGCCCGGGATGCGCGGGGTGATCGTACTGATGCTGGTACTGCGCCTGGGCAACGCGCTCACCGTGGGCTTCGAGCAACTCCTGCTCCAACGCGCGGCCGTGGGCCACAACACGGCCGACGTGCTGGACACCTTCTCCTTCTACTACGGCATCGCCACCAACAACTACAGCTACGGAGCTGCCGCGGGACTCTTCAAGAGCGTCATCTCGCTGCTGCTGATCTGGGGCGCGAACAAACTCGCGCACGTCTTCGGAGAGGACGGGTTGTACCGCAGATGACCACTGCCGTTCCGCTACGGCACCCCCGCAGCGACAAACGCCCGGCCTGGGAAGAACAACCGACGGCCGCCACCTCCACAGGCAAGAGCGCAGCCCTCACCCTGGTCACCGCGGTCGTACTCGTACCGCTGTGGATCATCGTGGTCACCAGCTTCTCCACCCAGGCCGCCATCAACCGGGCCGGCGGCCTGGTCGTCTGGCCCGACGGGCTCACCGCCTCCGCCTACCGCGAGATGCTCGCCGACCCCACCATGCGTACCGCCGTGCTGGTCAGCCTCGGCATCACACTGGTAGGCACAGCCATCTCGATGGCGGTCTCCGTCCTGTGCGCCTACGGACTGTCCCGCGCCCGCTCTTACGCACACCGACCGATCCTGACGCTGCTGGTCATCACCATGTTCGTCAGCGGCGGCCTGATCCCCACCTTCCTGGTGGTCACCGGTCTGGGCGGCTACGGCCGGTACTGGGCCCTCATCCTGCCCAGCGCGGTGTCGGTCTTCAACATTCTTGTGCTGCGCTCCTTCTACGCCGGCACGTCGGCTGAACTCATCGACGCCGCCCGGATGGACGGAGCCGGCGACTGGCGGACCCTGTGGTCGGTGGTCCTGCCGACCTCCTGTGCCGTCACCGCGGTCATCACGCTCTTCTACGCCGTCGGCTACTGGAACGCCTTCTTCAACGTCATGCTCTACATGCCGACGGAGAGCCAGAAGTGGCCGTTGCAGTATGTGCTGCTGACCTACCTGAACCGCGGCAACGGGCTGCCGGGCTCCGTCAACAGCGGCTTCGGCAACACCCACGCCGAGACCGCTCCGCTGTCCTTGCAGATGGCCGTGGTCGTTCTCACTCTCGTCCCCCTGCTCGTCGTCTACCCGTTCATGCAGAAGCACTTCAGGACCGGTGTGCTCACCGGAGCGATCAAGGGGTGACGGTTTCAGCGGCGGCCGCGCCAGGAGCAGGCCGCCGTTCCCCCGACCGGTACGGGAAGGCTGAGCACCGCGCCGGAGGTGGCGGTCGGGTTCTTCACCCCGTACCGGGCCGTGGTGACGTAGAGGCGGTTGTCGCTGGGATGCAGGCACACCGAAGTGGGGTGTGGTGCGGGGACGGTCACGGTGTGGAGCAGGCGGCCATCGGGATAGTACCTACGCACCGTGCCCGCGCCCCACATCGCAACCCACAAGCAGCCTTCGGCATCGACGGTCATTCCGTCCGGGCTGCCTTCGCCGTCGCGCAGTTGGACAAAGGTCTCCAGGCCGCCGACGAGGTAGCCGGAGACGGGGTCGACGCGGCAACGGAAGACAGTGCCCACGGCCGTGTCGGCGAGGTACATGATCGTCCCGTCGGCGGTGAACGCGGGTCCATTTGCGATGGTCAGGCCGTCGAGAACGCGTACGACCGATCCGTCGGGGTCGGTCCGGTAGAGCGAGCCCGCGCCCTGGGTGCCGTCGTAGGCCATGCTGCCCGCCCAGAAGCGGCCGGCGGGGTCGGCGACGCCGTCATTCATCCGGCTGGGGACCGAGGTACGGTCCTCGGGCCGGTCCAGCCATTCGAGTGTGCCGTCAGGCGTGAGCAGTGCGATGCCGGTGTCCGCGGCGGCGATCCATGCTCCCGGACGGTCGCCGACCGGCGCGACGGCTCCCAACGGCTCGTCGAGCCGGGCCAGTTGGCGCACGGCCGCCGGTTCGGTGTCGTCGCGCAATTCGAAGAGCCGACCGCTGAGGATGTCGACGTACACGTACCGGTCGTCGACCCAGCGACCGCCCTCGGCGAGTTCGTACGCTCCGTCTACGACGATCGCCGCCGGTGCTGACGTAGATGTCATGATCAGTTCTCCAGGTCAGCGAATGGTCGTGCCCTCGGGCTGGTCGAACAGGCCGAGTTCGTCCCGTGTCGGCAGGCCCTCCCAGTCGCCCCGGGTGGCGACGGCGAAGGCCGCGGTCGTGACGGCCCGGTACAGACGGGCGGGGATGTCCGCGCCGTGGAGGTGTCCGGACAGGTATCCCGCCACGAAGGCGTCGCCCGCACCGACCAGGTCGACCGCGCCGACCTCTCGCGCCGGGCAGTCGATCGCCCCGTCGGTGGTGAAAGCGGTCGCACCACGTGCGCCGCGTTTGATGACCACCTCGGTCACGCCGGCGGCCAGGATGCGTTGCACGGCCTCGGCCTCACCCGCTCCGGGCGATTCCAGCATCAGCGGCAGCTCGTCCTCGGAGGCGATGAGCAGGTCGGTGTGGGCCAGCAGCGGCCGGAGCGTCGCGCGGGCGCGGTCCGAAGTCCACAGCCGGGAGCGGTAGTTGACGTCGAGGCATACGGCGATGCCCGCGCTGCGGGCGGCCGTGACGGCGGCCAGGGCGCTCTCGGCCGCCGACTCGCTGAGTGCCGGTGTGATGCCGGTCAGATGCAGGACGCGGGGTCCCGAGGCCAGCGCGGGCAGGACGTCGGCCGGCGAGAGGGCCGAGCCCGCGGAACCCGCGCGGTAGTAGCTGACGCGCGTGAGTGTGCCCAGGCGGGGTTCGGTCAGCAGCAGTCCCGTGGGCCGGCCGGTGTCGTCGGTGACGGCGTGGTCGGTGTCGACGCCTTCGGCGCGCAGCGTGCGCAGGACCAGCGCGCCGAGTTCGTCCGTGCCGACCCGGCCGACCCAGCGCACCCGGTGCCCGAGCCGGGCGAGGCCGATGGCGACGTTGGACTCGGCTCCCGCTACGGACAGGCCGAGGCTGCCGCCGAGCCGCAGGGCGCTGTGGGCGCGCAGCGCCGCCATCGTCTCGCCGAAAGTCACGACTTCGGGCGGGGCCTGGTGATCCGGTGTCGTCACGGCGTCTCCTGTGCGGTCGTCTTGCGGAACTCGGCGGCGCGGGCGCGGAGTTGGTCCAGGCCTCCGCCGTCGGCCGCGTCCCCGACGAGGGGTGAGCCGACGCCGACGGCGAGGGCGCCCAGGTCGAGGTAGTCGCGGGCGGCCTGCGCGTCCACTCCGCCGACGGGCACGAACGGCACCTCGGGGAAGGGGTCTCGTAGGGCACGCAGATAGCCGGGGCCGCCGAGGGAGCCGGGGAAGAGTTTGATCGCGGCGGCTCCCCGCGCGAGGGCGAGTTCGATCTCGCTCGGCGTCAGGGCTCCCATCAGCACGGGTATGCCGTAGGCCGCCAGTCCGTCGACCAGTGCCGGGGTGACGAGGTAGGACGCGCCGGCCTCCACGGCGCGGTCGGCATCCTGGGCCGAGCGTACGGTTCCGGCGCCGACCAGCGCGTCGGGGCCCAGTTCGGCGCGTGCCTGCCTGATCACGGTCAGCGCGTCAACGGTGGTCAGTGAGACCTCGACGATCGTGATGCCCTCCTCGGCGAGGGTGACCACGGTGCGCAGGGCAGCGGCAGGGTCCTTGCCGCGCACGATCGCCAGCAGGCGGTGGGCTCGTAGGGATTCCACCAGGTTCATGGGAGCAAGGTCTCCTTGTGCGTGGGGTGCGAGGGCCTGACGGTGGTCACCATTCGGTGAACGCCCCGTCCCGGCCGCGCCATACGGGGTTGCGCCAGCGGTGTCCGGTCTCGGCAGCACGGCGTACCGTCTTCTCGTCGATCTCGACGCCCAGCCCCGGACGGGTGGAGGCGACGGCGTACCCGCCCTGGAACCGGAAGGGTTCGGGATCCATCACGTAATCCAGCAGGTCGCACTGCTGGTTGTAGTGGATGCCCATGCTCTGTTCCTGGATGAGGAAGTTCGGTACGGCGAAGGCGATCTGGAGGCTCGCGGCCAGGGCGATCGGGCCGAGGGGGCAATGAGGGGCCAGGGCGACGTCGTACGTCTCGGCCATGGCCGCGATGCGGCGGACCTCGGAGATGCCGCCGGCGTGCGACAGGTCGGGCTGGGCGACGGCGATGCCGCTCGTCATGACCTCGCGGAAGTCCCAACGGGAGTAGAGGCGTTCGCCGGTCGCGATGGGGATGCTCGTGGATTCCACCAGGCTGCGCAGGTGGCCCGAGTGTTCCGGCAGGACGGGTTCTTCGACGAACAGCGGGTGCAGCGGTTCGAGCAGGGGCAGCAGACGGCGTGACATGGCTGTGGAGGCCCGGCCGTGGAAGTCGACGGCGATGTCCCGCTCGTCGCCCAGCACTTCGCGGACGGCGGCTACGCGTGCGACGACCTCGGCGGTGCGTGCCGGGGTGTCGATCGGGGCGAGTTCGGCCGAGCCGTTCATCTTCACCGCAGTGAAGCCGGCCTTCATCTGTTCCTCGGCCAGCTCGGCGACCTCGCTGGGGCGGTCGCCGCCGATCCAGGCGTACATGCGGACGCGGTCGCGGACAGGGCCGCCGAGGAGGCGGTGCACCGGGACGCCGTAGGTCTTCCCGGCGATGTCCCACAGGGCCTGGTCGATGCCGGCGACGGCGCTGGAGAGGATGGCGCCGCCGCGGTAGAAGCCGCCCTTGGTGAGCACCTGCCAGTGGTCCTCGATGCGCAGCGGATCCCGGCCGACGAGGTAATCGGCGAGTTCGTGGACCGCGGCACGTACGGTCTCGGCGCGTCCCTCGATCAGTGGCTCGCCCCAGCCGGTGACGCCCTCGTCGGTGGCAACGCGCAGGAACAGCCAGCGCGGAGCCACCAGGAACGTCTCAAGTCCGGTTATTTTCAAGGAGTTTCCTTCGGCGGCGGGTCGGTCGCGACGTCGTCGGCGCGGTCTTCCTTGTCTTTCCGTGCCTGTACGGCTGCCAGGTCGTCGGTGGCCTGGGCCAGGAGTGAGTCGACGGCGGCCACGGCGGCGTCCGGGTCGCCGGCTTCGACGGCGTCGAGCAGTTTCTGGTGCACGGGGATGGAGTCGGCGAAGTGCCGGGCGCCGTGCACGATCCGGTCGCGCACGCGCAGGCCCGCCTCGATGACGACCTCCATCCGGCTGAGGAGTTCGTTGTGCGCGGCGTCCAGCAGGGCGCGGTGGAACGCCAGGTCCGCCTCGACCATCGCGTCCGCGTCCGTGCCCGCCGCCGCCATCGCGTCGAGCGCCTGGCGCAGTGAGTCCAGGTCGGCCGGGGTTCGGCGGGTGGCGGCGAGCCGGGCTCCGGCGGGCTCGACGATCGCGCGGACCTCGGCGAGGTCCCCCAGGAAACCGTCGGTGGGAGCACTGCTGCCCTGCCAGCGCAGCAGGTCGCTGTCGAGCAGGTTCCAGTCGGCGCGGGGCCGGATGGTCGTGCCGCGTTTCTGCCGTGATTCGAGCAGGCCTTTGGCGGCGAGCACGCGCAGTGCCTCGCGCACCACGGTCTGGCTGACGCCGAGTTCGGTTTGGAACTTGGCCGGGTCCACCACGGTGCCCGGGGGGTAGTCGCCGCGCATGATGCGCCGGCCCAGTTCTTCCACCGCTTGGCCGTGCAGCCCCCTACCGGGTTTGCTCACCAGGTTCTCCGTTTCCGTGTCGGTGCTGTTCGCGGAGGCCTCGTACGGCATACCGCGAGGTGCGCGGTGCTCACGAGGACTCCTTCATGACGCTCCATCCTCCATCGACCACGAGGCTGGCTCCGGTCACGTAGGAGGCGTCCGCCGATGCGAGGAAGGCGACCGCGGCGGCCACCTCCTCCGGCTGCCCGAAGCGCTTGGCCGCCGTGGCCGCCACACTGCGCGCCCGGTCGGACTCCGCTATGCCGTCCCACGCGGCGGTGAGGATGGGCCCGGGAAGCACGGTGTTGACCCGGATGTCCGGCCCGTACTCGACGGCCAACTGCCGCCCCAGCGAGCACAACGCACCCTTCGCGGCGGCGTAGGCGGCATGGCCGGGGATGCCGATGACCGCGTGAACCGAGGAGGTGAGCACCACGGACCCCGACGCCTGGCGCAGCATGGCCGCGAAGGTCTTCATCCCGCGCCAGGCCGGTTTGAGCAGCACGGCCATCTGACCGTCCCACTCCATCTCGCTCAACTCGTGGGCGGGCTTGTTGAGTTGGGCGAAGGCGTTGCTGTGCAGCACGTCCAGCCGCCCATGCTGCTCAGCGACATGACGGGCCAGGTTCTCCCAGTCGGCGGCCGAGGTCACGTCGCACCGTACGTACTCCGCGCGTCCGCCGCTCTCCCCGATGCTCGCGGCGAGTGACTTGCCCGCCGCGTCGTCCACGTCCGTGACCACGACGCTCGCGCCCTCGTCCGCCAGCCTTCGTGCCGTGGCGGCGCCGATCCCGTGCGCGGCGCCGGTGATCACCGCCACCCGCCCCGCCATCCTGCGGCACTCCGTCATCGCGTGCGTCTCCCCTCTGATGGCTGCTGCGTGCACCCACCATAGCTGTTTCAATTAATTATGAATATATCTTGACGGCATGGCGATGCCGCTCCGAGACTGACCGGCAGCAACAGGCACGTTCAGTACAAAGCCGAGGAAGGACCTCCTCCCATGAGCCGCACCACACACCTCCGCAGAAGCCGGGGCGCACTCGCAGCGACCCTTGCCGCCACCGCCCTGGTGATCTCCGCCTGCGGGGGATCGAACAGTTCGCAGGACAAGGGAGCCCAGGCGCCTGCCAAGCCCGGCCAGAAGGTCGACCTGCGCTTCTGGTCGTGGGTTCCCGGTGTCGACAAGGCTGTCGACAAGTGGAACGCCACCCACCCGGACATCCACGTCAAACTGGAGAAGATCCCGGCGGGCAGCAGCGGCGGCTACGCCAAGATGCGCGCCGCGCTCAAGAGCGGCAACGCGCCCGACCTGGCACAGGTGGAATACCAGGAGATCCCCTCGTTCCTGCTGGAGAACGGCCTGGTGAACCTGTCCCAGTACGGCGCGGACAAGGACAAGTCCAAGTTCGTGGACTGGCAGTGGCAGCAGGGAGTCTTCGACTCGAAGGTCTACGCGATCCCCCAGGCGTCCGGCCCGATGGGCCTGTTCTACCGCTCCGACCTGTTCAAGAAATGGAACATCACGCCGCCCGCCACCTGGGACGAGTTCGCCCAGGCCGCGCAGAAGATCCACGACGCCGACCCGAAGGCCTACATCAGCACCTTCCCCGCCGGCAACTCCGCATGGTTCACCGCACTCGCCTGGCAGGCCGGCGCCAAGTGGTTCGGCGTGAACGGGGACACCTGGACGGTGAACATCGACTCCCCGCAGACCCTCAAGGTCGCCGCCTTCTGGGACAAGCTGCGCAGCGAGAAAGTGATCAAGACCGAACCCGACTTCGCCAACGGCTGGTACAAGGACTTGCAGACCGGTGCCATCACCTCGTGGGTCAGCGCCCAGTGGGGCGACGCCATCATCAGCGGAAACGCTCCCCAGACCACCGGCAAATGGTCCGTCGCACCCATGCCGCAGTGGACGAAGGGCGCGAACGTCTCCGCGAACTGGGGAGGATCCTCCACGGCTGTCCTCAAAGGCGCCAAGCACATCCCCGAGGCCCTGAAGTTCGCCGAGTGGCTCAATACCGACCCGGCGAGCGTCGATCTGCTGCTCCAGGGCGGATACGGCTGGCCTGCGGGGGCCGACGCGTACAAGGGCTCCTCGCTGGACAAGCCGTCGAAGTTCTTCGGAGACCAGAAGTACAACGAGGTCTTCGCACAGGCGGACAAGAGCATCGACACCTCCTGGAAGTGGATACCGACGATCGACGCCACCTACCAGCACCTCAACGACGGCTTCCAGGCCGCCCTGGCCGGCAAGGGCACCTTCGTCTCCGCGGTCCAGCAGGCGCAGAAGCAGACCGTCGAGGACCTGAAGAGGAAGGGCTTGAAGGTCTCCACCGGCCAGTGACCGCCTCCGGAGGGCGCGACACGGCCGCCGCCGTTCTCCCCTCCGGACTCCAGAAAGAATCCTGATGTCCACCCGAGCGCCCCGCCGCCGCAGAAACCTGGTGCCCGTCGCCTTCGTCGCGCCATTCCTCCTTCTGTTCCTCCTGACCTTCGCCGTCCCCATCGGCTACGCCGTCTACCAGAGCGTCATGGATGTCGAGCACACCGGAGCCCTGGGGCTCGGCGGCAGCCACACCGCCTTCGTAGGGCTGCGCAACTACTCCGACGCGTTGTCCGACCACACCTTTGTGCGCAGCATCGGCCGCGTACTGCTGTTCGCGGCCGTCCAGGTGCCGGTGATGGTCGCGTTGTCCGCCGGACTCGCGCTGTTGCTGGACAGTGCCTCGGCCAGAGGCGTGCGGTTCTTCCGCGCCGCCTTCTTCCTGCCCTACGGCGTACCAGGAGTCATCGCGTCCATCCTCTGGGGCTTCCTGTACGTTCCGGGAGTCAGCCCTCTCGTGGACGGCATGCGCCACCTGGGCGTGTCGGTCGACCTCTTGGGCGGAAACACGGTCCTGTGGTCCATCGCGAACATCGTCACCTGGGAGTTCGCCGGCTACAACGTCCTGGTTCTCGTCGCCCAGTTGCGCACCATCCCCGCGGAGTTGTACGAGGCCGCCCGCATCGACGGCGCCAGCGCCTGGGCGACGGTCCGACACGTCAAACTGCCGCTGCTGCGCCCGGCGCTGATCCTCACCACGGTCTTCACCATCATCGGCACGCTGCAACTGTTCGCGGAACCGCTGGTGCTCAAGCCCGTCTCATCGAGCATCGACAGCGCCTACACCCCCAACCTCAGCGCCTACAACGAGGCGTTCACCAACGACAACTACCACCTCGCCGCCGCCGAAGCAGTGTTGCTCGCCCTCGCCGCGTTCGCGCTCTCCTTCGGGTTCCTGCGGCTGATCAACAGGAGAGGTGAGGACGCGTGAGTCTCCAGACACCGGCCCGCGAAGTCCCGCTGAGGGCCGAGTCGCCGGCATCCGACGACAGCACGGCGCCGCGCGGCGGCATCACCGGGGTCACCACGCGCAGTCGCATCCTCGTCACCGGCCTTCTCGTAGCGGCCGCCGGGTACTTCCTGCTCCCGGTGTACTGGCTAGCCGTGGCCTCGACCAAGTCCACCGGCAACCTGTTCGGCAGCTTCGGACTGTGGTTCTCCCATCCCCAGTTCCTGAGCAACCTGCACCAAGTGATCACCTACGACCACGCGATCTACCTGCGCTGGGCCGCCAACAGCCTGCTCTACGCGGGCGTCGGCGCAGGCGTGGCGACACTACTGGCCGCGATGTCCGGCTACGCACTGGCCAAGTTCTCCTTCACCGGCCGCGACACCATCTTCAACATCGTGCTGGGCGGCGTCCTGATCCCCGCCACGGCACTGGCGCTGCCCATGTACCTGCTGTTCAGCAAGGCAGGCCTGGCCAACACCTACTGGGCCGTACTGCTGCCGAGCTTCGTCAGTCCCTTCGGCGTGTACCTGTGCCGGATCTATGCCGCGGCATCCATACCGGACGAGCTGTTGGAGGCAGCCCGCATCGACGGCGCAGGAGAGATCCGCATCTTCACGGTCGTCGCTCTGCGCATCATGACCCCCGCCCTGGTGACGATCTTCCTCTTCCAGTTCGTCGGCATCTGGAACAACTACTTCCTGCCACTGGTCATGCTCTCCGACTCCAAGCTGTATCCCATCACCCTCGGTCTGACCTCGTGGCAGTCCTTCGCCGACCGCCAACCACAGCTCTACCAACTGACCGTCGGAGGTGCCTTCGTCTCCGTAGTCCCACTGATGATCGCCATGGTCGCCCTGCAGCGCTTCTGGCGCAGCGGTCTGACCGAGGGCAGCGTAAAGGGCTGACGCCGCCGGACCGAGCGGTCCTGTCCCTCACGACGGACCAAGTCGCCGTCCCACTCCCGGCTCGCGCCGATGTCGATGGTCGCCACCCTTGAATGACCACGGACGGGTGCTCGCACTGGCGTTGGCGTTGCGCGACTTCGCACGGCGCACGGCCGTACTCGACGAGGCTGCCTGTGCAGCCGTCGCCGACGCAGACCAGGGTCGTCCCATGCCACGCGTCGGCGCCAAGCCGCAGCAGGACCCTGGCAGCGCCGCGCTCCCTGGATGCCGGCTGCGACCGCCTCGCCGCTACGTCGCCCATGTCCGTGACCACGACCACCGCCACGCACCCCGTCGTCCTGCGGCATTCCGTCATCACGCACCTCTCCCCTCCCGCACTCACCTCGCCGCAGATGTTTCAATTAATTATGAATACATCTTGACTGCCCGGCGATGGCGCTTCAAGACTGACCGGCATGTACCAAGCACCCTCAGTACCGATCGGCAACCGACGGCGTCTGCGCCCGGCCGGGATCGCCTTCGGCGGCGACTACAACCCTGAGCAGTGGCCGGAGGAGGTGTGGGCCGAGGACGTCGCGCTGATGAAGGAGGCCGGCGTCTCCATGGTCACGGCCGGGATCTTCTCCTGGGCCAAGGTGGAACCAAGGCCCGGCGAGTACGACTTCACCTGGTTCGACCGGGTCATGGACAACCTCGCCGGGGTCGGCGTGGCCGTATGCCTGGCCACCATGACGGCGTCCCCGCCACCTTGGCTGTCCCGACTGCACCCCGAGATCCTCCCCGAGACCGCCGACGGCCGCCGCATGTGGCCCGGCGGACGCCAGCACTACTGCCCCTCCAGCCCCGTCTACCGTGAGCACGCCACCCGCCTGGTCGAGCGACTGGCCACCCGGTACGCCGACCACCCCGCGCTGGAGATGTGGCACATCGGCAACGAGTACGGCTGCCACACCCCACAGTGCTGGTGCGACGAGTCGGCGGCCGACTTCCGGCGCTGGCTGTCCGACCGCTACGGCGACGTCGAAACCCTCAACGACGCCTGGTCGACGGCCTTCTGGGCACAGCACTACGACACCTTCGACGAGGTGCTGCCGCCACGGCTTGCACCGACCTTCCCCAACCCCGCCCAGCAGTTGGACTTCGCCCGCTTCTCCGACGACGCGCTGTTGCAGTGCTACCTGGCGGAGAAGGAGGTCCTGCGGCGGATCACCCCCGACGTTCCCGTCACAACGAACTTCATCGGCGTCCACAAGCCCGTCGACGCCTTCCGGTGGGCCGCCGAGGAGGACGTCGTCTCGGTCGACGTCTACCAGGACCCGCACGACGAGGACACACGTGTCGCGGCGGGGTTCATCTTCGACGTCACCCGCTCCGCCCGCGCGGGACAGCCGTGGATGCTGATGGAGCAGGCGCCCAGCGCGGTCAACTGGCGTGAGCGCAACGGGCCCAAGCCGCCGGGCCGGATGCGGCTGTGGAGCTGGCAGGCTGTGGCCCAAGGTGCGGACGCGGTGCTGTACTTCCAGTGGCGCCAGTCCCGGGGCGGCGCCGAGAAGTACCACTCGGCAATGGTTCCGCACGGCGGCACCGACACCCGCACCTTCCGCGAAGTGCGCGAGCTGGGGCGGGAGTTGGCCTCCGTGCCACAGATCGCCGGCACCCGCTCGACCGCCGAGGTCGCCCTGGTACTGGACTGGAACAGCTGGTGGGCCCTGGAACTGGACTCGCACCCGTCCACCGCGCTCAGCCAGATGGACATCGCGCTCGCCCACTACCGGCCCCTGTTCGAGGCCGGAATCGCCTGTGACGTCGTCCCCCCGGACCGGGACCTGTCCGGCTACCGCCTCGTCGTCGCGCCCAACCTGTACCTGCTGAAGGAACGGGACGCCGAACGCCTCACCGAGTTCGTACGCGGCGGAGGCCACCTGTTGATGTCGTTCTTCTCCGGCATAGTCGACGACTGCGACCGGGTGCACCTGGGCGGATACCCGGCCCCACTGCGCGACGTACTGGGCCTGCGGGTCGAGGAGTTCTGGCCGCTGGCGGAGAAGGAGACGGTCGACGTCCGGCACGCGGACGGCACGGTCGGCCGCGCCGACCTGTGGTCGGAGTCCCTCATTCCCGAAGGCGCCCAGACGGTGGCCGAGTTCGACTCCGGACATCTTGCAGGGCAGCCGGCCGTCACCCGGCACTCCTTCGGCGAGGGACATGCCTGGTATGTCGCCACGCGTCTCGGACCGGAGGCCATGCGGTCCCTGACGGACGACGTGTGCCGTACGGCGGCCGTGGCCCCCGTGCTCCCCGGGCTTCCCGAGCACGTCCAGGCGACCGTGCGCGAGGGCGACGGCGGACGCTTCGCCTTCCTGCTGAACCACGGTCAGGAGGAGGTCGAGATCGGGCTCCCCGAGCCGATGACCGACGCCCTGTCCCCAGGGAGAACGTCCATCGACCGCATCACGCTGCCCGTAGCCGGAGTAGCCGTACTGACCACCGAGCCGTAAAAGGCCGAACAAGCCGCCAACACAAAGGGGAGGGGCAGTTCGCCCCTCCCCTTCTCACCGGCCCCCGTTCCGCAGGGTCACCGGCCCTTCGGACGCGCGGCCGTGCGGAACGCGTCGTAGACGAGCTTGGGCCGCTCCTCGGCGAACGTGAGCAGACCCATCACTGAAATGCCGTTGTAGGCCTGGTTGTAGCCGGCCCGCTCCTTGTAGTCCTTGAGAACCCAGTAGGTGAAACCGGCGACGAACCTGCGCGCGGCCGCCTGCGCCCAGTGCGCGGTGAAGCTCGCCGCCTGCCATTCCTCGGTGCCCTGCGTGGTGCCGGGGCCGTGGGTGCCGGCCACGGACCAGGTGCCGTTCTCCGTGATCAGGATCGGCTTGTCGGGGTACTTCGCGTGCACGGCGTCCAGCGTGGGGCCGAGGTCGGCGTCCTTGCCGTAGAAGTAACCGAAGTACTCGTTGAACCCGATCACGTCCGCGAGGTCGAAGGCGGGATCGTTGCTGGTGTTGGACGCCCAGGTCACGGGTCGGGCGGTGAGGTCGACCGCCTTCACGGCCGCCTTGAGGTCGGCGAGCCAGGCCCGGTAGACCGGGGCACCCTGGGCGTCGATCTCCGACTCGTTCTGGAGTCCCCAGAGGATCACCGAGGGGTGGTTGTGCTGGTTCCACGCCATCGTCAGGGCCAGGGCACGGGCGAGGCCGTAGCGCTCGGTCTGGAGCTTCTCCTGCGCGGTGTTGAGCCACATGGTGTCGATGTCGTCCATCACCAGCACGCCGTGCTCGTCCGCCCAGTCGTAGACGTAGGGGTGGCGGTTGTAGACGCAGTTGCGGATGAAGTTGGCGCCCAGTGTCGTGACGTGGCCCAGTTCGCGGTCGTACTCGGCCGGTGTCATCGCCCTGCCGTGCGCGGCCGTCTCCTCGTGCCAGTTGAGCCCCTTGAGGAAGACGGGCTTGCCGTTCAGCTTCAACTCCGCGTCGCCGACAGTCAGTTCGCGCATGCCGTACACGGTGGACAGGGTGTCCACCCTCGCGCTGGCGTGGTGCCCGGCGGTCAGGGTGGCGCGGGCGGTGAGCGTGTGCGGCGAGGCCGGGCTCCATCGCGGGGCGCCGGGTACGCGGAGTACGACCCGTACGACGCCTGCCGACCGGGCGGCGATCCGGGCCGCGACGACGGTGGGCCGGCCGCCGCTGTCCCGGCCGGGATCCAGCGTGAGCCGGCCGTCGAAGTCGGAGGTCCCGTGGTTCTCGACGACCGCGTGCGCCTCAAGGCGCCCGTTCGCTGCGGCGACGAGCAGCTTGGCGATGGTGACCTGCGGGACCGCCTCGATCCAGGCCGAGCGGGTCAGCCCCGCGTAGGGCCAGTAGTCGACGGGCTTGTACGGCACCTCGTACTCGTCGGTGACCGGCTGCGGAGTCGAGGCCGTGTAGTCCGTGTAGCTCGCCCGGCGGAAGACCCGGACGGCGATCGTCTGCCGCGTTCCGGGCCGCAGCGCCCCCGAAACCGGCAGCGCGAAGGGCGAGTTGGCGCCTTCGTGCTTGCCGAGGTGCGTGCCGTCGACCCAGACCTCGGCGCTGTAGCCGGCGGCCAGGAAGGCGATGCGCACATGTCGGGCGCGCCAGGACTCGGGTACGTCGACGGTGGTCCGGTACCAGGCGTAGCCGTCGCTGAACGCCGTGCCCTGACCGAAGGGGGCGGTCTCCGACCCGAAGTCCGGCGTGTCCAGCAGGTCCCAGGCAGCCGGGACGTCGATACGGCCCCACGCCCTGTCGTCGAGGCGCGGTGACTCCCAGCCTTCTTCGAGCCCCCGGTCCTCGGGGTCGAAGCGGAAGCGCCACCGCTTGTCCAGGGACAGGTAGTCACGCGTGGACTCGTGGGTGCGCCAGCCGTCGAAGGCCGGCAGCACTGCGCCGTACTGGAAGACGACGTTGGTCCCGCCGACATCCCGTACATGGGTGCCGGAGGGCTCGGTGGCCGGGTGGGTGTCGAGCACCGGGCCGTTCGCGGCGGCCACGGCCGTACCGTCTGCCGCTCGCGCCGTCGCCGGCCAGGCCGGCAGGGCGACGACGGCGGCGGCGCCGAGTGCCGTGACGACGGTGCGCCGGGACGGATGGATGGATTCGGTCATGACGGGCGGCTCCTTCAGGCACGTACGTGTTCGTCCGCCCCACAGCCTGGACAAGCCCGCCACCGTCGTCAAGGATTATTCATAAATAATGAATTGAGCTAGCGTGGTGCTGCCGAGCCGCCGACGGCGCCCTTCCGCACACGAACGACGGGTGACCCCATGACCACCGAATCGCAGCAAGCCACCACGCTCGAACCCACGCGCCGCCTGGCCATCACCCTGTGGGACTTCAGCTGGTACACACAGGCGGGACCCGGCGAACCCTTCGCCGACCTCGACCGCGCCTTCGCCGAGACGGTGGAGCGGGGCTTCAACACCGTGCGGATCTGCGCCATGCCTTTCCTGCTGTTCTCCGGACGCGTCGACTCCCCGGAATCTCTCCAAGTCCGCGGTCTGGGCGAGCAGTTCGGGCAGCGCACCCGCTGGTACAACGTGCGCGGCGGCTATCCGCTGGACGGCCGCCGACGGCTCGTCGAGCTGTTCGAGGCAGCCGCCCGGCACGACTGCAAGGTGATCGTGTCCTCGTGGGAGTACCAGCAGTCCCCCAGCTTCGCCGACACCGATACGTGGCACCGCGCCCTGGCCGAAGTGCCCGGCCCGGACCGCGCCGAGGCCGTGGCCGAATCACTCGCAGACCTGCTGGACTTCGTCGACCAGCGCGGGCTTCTCGACCGCGTCGCCTACGTCGAGGTGCACAACGAGGTCGACAACTGCTCCCTCGTACCGGCCGACGGCACCGCAGGCCACTACGCCCGGCTGCGCGGCCCCCTCGAACGCGCCGTCAAACTGCTGCGGGCCCGCCGCCCCGACATCCCCGTGACCTACTCGCTGGGCGAGCCCTGGCCCGCCGAGCTCGACGACCTGCCCGAGCAGGCGCAGATCGCGCACTTCCACTTCTACGTCTACGGCGTGCTCGGCGCGCTGTACGAGGCGGTGGGACTCGGTCACGGCACCGAAGCGGCGCCTGAGACCACCACGTGGCCGACCCCCGCACTGGCCGCCATGCTGCGCCCCGACGCGCCCGCCTTCGCCGACTACCAGCCGGACGAACCCTGGCGCCTGGCCGCCACCGGCATCCCACGCGAACTGTTCTACGCGCACGACTGGGTCGACCCCGACCGCTGGGACCTGTGGCTCTACGAGAACTATCCGGCACACCGGCAGGCGATGCGGGAGACCTTGGCCGGGTGGGTCGACTCCGTCGCCGAGTTCGCCCGCCTGCGCGGCATCCCCGCCGTCCTCGGTGAAAGCGTCGTCGGATACACCCCGCTCCTGACCCGTTTCGAGGAGGACGCCGTCGGCAAGGACATCGCGGAGTTCGTCGTCGACCGCTGCCTCGCCGCAGGCTTCCAGGGCGTCGTCCTCACCTCCAACGCGGCCCCGCACCACCCGATGTGGCACACGGACCGGGACTGGATGCGGCGGGTCAACTCCCGTGTCACAGCAGGCTGAACGCGATCCCGGGGCGGCCCGGAGTGCGGCCGGCAGACCGTGCCGTCCCAAGGACCAGGCAGCACACGAGCCGGCGGCCAGGAGAAGCATGGCTGACCCTGGCTTCCGGCCGTACGTCGGGCATCTTCGCCGCCGCCGACACTGCCCCCGGCACTTGGTGTCGCCTTGTCGGCCACACGCTCCGGCCCTGCGCCGTCCCCGGGGCGCCCGACGTCCCGGCGTCCTCTGCGGCCACCGCGCCATCGTCCGTCTCATACGAACGGGCTCGGGCGCCACCTAAGTTGGTGCCTTGGCTCGCAGAACGTGTCAACAACGCAGCAGACGTACGTCGACAACGGCGCCTGCTGGAGCCCACTCCCGCGACTCCATCGCCGTTGTCCGCGCCACCAACTCGCCGCTGAAGCCGCCGAAGGGGGCAGTCGGCTTCGACAAGACCGCCAAAGCACGCACCCGAACGCTCAAGCGGCGGGACGAGCACCAGCGTGCACGTCCCTGGCCCCACGGTGTGCCGCTGGCGCTCGTGGTCCTTCGGCCACCCAACGCCGGGGCGTCTCAACTGGATGGCACACCGAAGGGAACCGCCCGCAAGGCCGCAGTGTGACGCTACTCGACGACACGTGCACACTTCGCGCCGCACCGGGCCCGTCAGGGCTGCTTCCGCCGGCAGACACAGCTGGATCGACTGAAGGAATCCCATGTGCGCCACCCACGCTGCCGTCCGGGAAAAGGCGACGAAGCATGGCTGGTCAGGTGCGGAATCGACAGTGTTCCGCATAATGACAGCGGCATACGGCTAGTTAACGGGCACTCGGCCCAGGAGAGTCCGGCAATGTCTCGGTCACGTCGGCAGTACAGCGCCGGGACACCCGTTGGAGGGTTACGGCCATACGTTCGGTCGACACCGCGCGCGCCGTAGCCAGGTCTCTGTCAACGATCCAACTATGCAGAGCAGAAAACGCATCCTCATGCCGCTTGCTGTCCTCACGGCCGCGGTAGTGATCCCATCGGTCACCAGCACCGTCGCGGCGGCCGACCGCCCGGGCACCAGCGACTCCGCCCGCCCTGCCGCCGACTGGCCGGCTGCCAAGCGCGTCCAGCAAGTACGCGCCACCATCAAGGTCACCGGCAGCCGCGACTTCGACTTCACCCGCTTCGTCGGCACCGGCGCACTCGCCGGCGGGGACCAGGCCGAGAACCAGCCACCGATCCTGGAACTCGCCGACAAGGCCACCGTCTCGAACGTCATCATCGGCTCCCCCGCCGCCGACGGCATCCACTGCCGGGGCACCTGCACGCTGAAGAACGTCTGGTGGGAGGACGTCGGCGAGGACGCCGCCACCTTCAAGGGCACCGCCGCGAACCAGACCATGACGATCGACGGCGGCGGCGCCCGCAAGGCCGCCGACAAGGTGTTCCAGCAGAACGGCCCCGGCACCTTCGTCATCAGGAACTTCAAGGTCGACAACTTCGGCAAGCTCTACCGCTCCTGCGGCAACTGCAAAACGCAGTACCAGCGCCATGTCGTCCTCGACAACGTCACCGTGAAGTCCCCCGGCCTCGACATCGTCGGCATCAACTCCACACCGTACGGCGACACCGCCCGCCTCTCTCGCATCACGATCCAGGGCGACCCGGCGCGCAAGATCGTCGTCTGCCAGAAGTTCCGCGGCGTCACCTCGGGCGAACCCGCGAAGGTCGGATCCGGACCCGACGGCCGCAACTGCATCTACAAAACCTCCGACATCACCTACAAGTAGGAGCGCCACCGATGTTCACCCTCAAGGCACTCACCGCGTCGGTGGCAGCAGCCCTCGCCGCTCCGTTCCTGCTCGCCCCCTCCACCGCACAGGCCGCCGACAACTGCACCGCCTTCAACACCGTCAAGGCCTCCCCGTACTACCTCAACAACAACGTCTGGGGCGCCAGCGGCGCCACCGGCAAGCAGTGCACCTGGCTCAACTCCTACCGGGGCGGCAAGGTCAACTGGGAGACGTCCTTCGACTGGTCGGGCGGCAACCCGACCGGCGTCAAGGCATACGGCAGCATCGTGCTCGGCTGGCACTGGGGCTGGAAGGACACCACCACAAAACTGCCCGTCCAGCTCAACAGCCGCCGCAAGCTCACCTCCAACTGGGCCTTCGGCATCACCCAGAACACCCCGTCCGTCATGAACGTCTCCTACGACGTCTGGTTCCACCAGAAGTCCAACCCGACCTGGCAGGACCAGCCCCACGACGAGATGATGATCTGGCTCAACCGCCAAGGCGGAGCGGGCCCGTTGGGCACGAAACGCGAGCGGGTCACCGTCGGCGGCACGGCCTGGGACCTGTACGTCGGGAAGATCGTCAACAAGGACCAGGCGGGCAAGGTGGTCAGCAGCTGGAACGTCTACTCCTACGTCCGCGCCGCCAACACCAACTCGGCAACCACCGACATCACCGCCATGGCCAACGCCCTGGTCCAACGCCGGCTGCTGGCCAACACCGCATATCTGACCAGCGTCGAGGCCGGCACCGAAGTCTTCCGCGGGAAGGGCAAGCTGAGCAGCAGCTCGTACTCGGTGAGCGTGGGCTGAACCGACTGTATCCAGGGGTGTCGTGCGGACCGCCTCAGACCCACAGGCAATCCACACGACACCCCCCCGGCCGTCGACATCCGGCACGACCACGCCGGTGCCGCTCAGCACCGGCGCAGCGAAGGGGACCGTCCCGGCAGCAACAGGAGTGTGGAGCCGACCACGGGTCGCGCACCCCGGGAAGGTGATACGGCGACGCTGTCGACAAGGGAACCCTGCTGCCGGTACCGGTCACGAGCACTGGCACGGCCGGCCCCCTCCACCTGGGCACGGGCGGCCTGCCGAACATCGACAACCTCGGCTTCCTGGCCCCTTGGTCCGACGTGGTCTTCGCGGCGCGGAACGGCTCCTCCTCGAACAACGGCCGGGACAGGGTCGTTGTGATCTACCCGAACGGCATCTGCAAGCCCGTCCTCACAGGCGCGGACGGTCTCGCCTAGCCCTCTGCCATCGCGGTCCGCGGCGACCGGCTGTAGGTCACCGACGGCGGGGTCCCCGAGCCCCACGACCCGAAACTCCAGACAGCGAGGATCAACTTCGCTGGTCTCCTTGCCCACGCGGCACACTGACTCGACCAGGGCGGTATCCGGAGCACAAGCCCCCGGCTGCGATGGAGGAACGCCTCGTGCGGTACACGAAAGAACACAAACAGAAGACAAGGCAGCGGATCGTCGAGACGGCCGGTCGTCGCCTCAAGCGGGACGGCATCGACGGCTCCGGAGTCGCCACGCTCATAAAGGACGCGTGGCTGACCAACGGCACCTTCTGCGCCCACTTCGCGTCCAAGGACGAACTGGTCGCCACCGCAGTCGCCGACCAGATGTGCGCACAGCACGAGAACATCGTCGCGCAGGCGGCACCCGGCCGTGCCGGACTCGAACAGCTGATTCGCTGGTACTTCTCCACCGAGCAGCGCGACAACGTCGTTGACGGCTGCCTCAACGCCGCCCTGCTCGACGAGATCGGACGCTCCACGGATCCCACCAGGCAGGCGTACACAGACAGCGCTCTGATCCTCATCGACGGCTTCACTGCCCGCCTGGCACCCCATGACCCGCCGTCGGCACGTCTGAAGTCACTCAGCCTCCTCGGCATGATGGCCGGGACCCTGCAACTCTCCCGTGCCCTGACCGACCGGCGACTCGCCGACCAACTCCTCTAACAGGGCATCCACAACGCCCTCGCACTGCTCGATGCCGAGCAGCACGACCGCTCGCTTCAGTCGGTGACATGTCTTCCACGTCGGTAGGTGAAAACGGATGATCCCGGCCCGGCGCGATTGCGGTGAAGGCCACCCTCTTCGGGATCTGCCACACCGATGGCATCCGTATTCGCGGCTCGTCCCGCCCGGGGAGGCGCGTGCCCAGCCTGCACCCGGCCGAACGCGCCGCCCAGCCGGACGCCGGTCCTACCTCACCGGCTGACCTGGCCGGCCCCGGCGATGAACGGCGCATCCGGCGCCTGCCCGGGCTGGACTTCGGCCTGGTCTTCGGCAGCCTGAGCGCAGCCCTCAGCGCCCTCCCGATCAGGTGAGCGACCGCCCGCCGACGCGGTGCCCCTGCCGCAATGGGTGCGCTCCGAGTGGGCGGCGTTCGCCGACACCGGCAACCCCGGCCTGCCCGAGTGCGACACCGAACAGGGCTGTACCCCCGGCCGAAACCACCTCCACATCTGGGCGGACCACGTCTTCAACTCCCTCCCGCTGCGCCCGGCCTGAGTGCCACCGACACAGGAGCGAGGCCTGGCCGTGTACGCGCCCACCCTTCAGATCGAACGCCCGGCCGTGAACTTCTAGACGACTGGTCTACTCTGGTGTTACGGTTCTTGCATGCCAGTCGCCACGCGCACCACGGACACCCGTCGGATCATCCTCGACACCGCCCAGCGGATCATGGCTCGCAAGGGTTACTCGGCTGTCGGTATCAATGAGGTGCTCGCGGAGGCCGGCGTACCGAAGGGGTCCTTTTATCACTACTTCGCCTCGAAGGACGCCTTTGGCGAAGCGATCCTGAAGAGCTACTTCGCGGACTACCTCACAGATATGGACGGTATCCTCGCCCGCTCCGGCCAGTCGTCGGCCGAGCGGCTGATGGCCTACTGGCAGCAGTGGCGGGAGACGCAGAGCATTGAGGACTGCCAGGGCAAGTGCCTGGCCGTGAAACTCGGCGCCGAGGTCGCGGACTTGTCCGAGTCGATGCGCCTGGCCCTGAAGGAAGGCACGAGCGCCGTCGTCGACCGCATCGAGCGGACGATCGCCAGCGGCCTGGAGGACGGCTCCCTCTCGGTCGACGGAGAAGCCCGCGATGTCGCACAGGCCCTGTACGACATGTGGCTCGGCGCCAGCGTCATGGCCAAGATCCACCGTAGTCTGTCTCCGCTCGACACCGTCACAGCGACAACCCGCAGGCTTCTGCACCTGTAGACGGCTCGCGCCTCATGCCCGGTCCGGTCATGGGGACACCAGTTTCAGCGTCACTAGTAGACTGGTCTAATCACACAAGGAGTGTGTCATGAAGGTTCTGATCGTCCTCACCTCGCACGACGAGCTGGGAAACACCGGCCACAAGACCGGGTTCTGGCTGGAGGAACTGGCGGCTCCGTACTACCGCTTCAAGGAGGCCGGCTGGGAGATCACCCTCGCCTCCCCGAAGGGCGGACAGCCGCCGCTGGACCCCAAGAGCAACGAACCCGACTCCCAGACCGACGACACCCGGCGCTTCGAGGCCGACCCCGAGGCGACCAACGCACTGGCCAACACCGTGCGCCTCGACGCGGTCTCGGCCGGCGACTTCGACACGGTCTTCTACCCCGGCGGACACGGGCCGCTGTGGGACCTGGCCGAGGACACCGTCTCCGCGCGGCTGATCGAAACCACTCTCCGCTCCGGCAAGCCGGTGGGACTCGTGTGCCACGCACCCGGCGCCCTGCGCCACACCGTCAACGAGGACGGCACCCCGCTGGTCTCGGGCAAGAAGGTGACCGGATTCGCCAACTCCGAGGAGGAGGCCGTCCAGCTCACCGACGTCGTCCCCTTCCTGGTCGAGGACGAACTCACCAAGCTCGGTGGCCTCTACTCCAAGACCGGCGACTGGCAGCCCTACGTCCTGCAGGACGGTCTGCTGATCACCGGGCAGAACCCGGCTTCCTCGGCTCCCGCAGCCGACGCCCTGATCGAGTTGGTCAACAAGGGCGGCGTGTGAGTTGAAGTGACCCCCTGAGGTCCGACACTTCCGTTTTATGCCGCGAGGTCGAGGCGTTGCCGATAGCGGGTCCGTGCCTGGTGCGGGGTGAGGTAGCCGATGGTCGAGTGGATCCGCTCTCGGTTGTAATACTGCGCGATCCATCCGAATACGTCCTGCCGGGCCTGCATCCGGGTCGGCCAAGCCGTGGTGCCGATCTCGGACTTGAGTACGGCGAAGAAGCTCTCCGCAGCCGCATTGTCGAAGCACGAGCCGGTTCGGCCTGTACTCTGCCGGACGTCCAACTCCACCAGTGTTTCCCGGAATTGACGAGACGTATATTGCGATCCGCGGTCGGTATGGAAAATCGCGTTACCGGCCGTATGCCCGCCGGCGTGGGCCATGCGAATGGCGTCATCGACCAGCTGGGTGCGCATGTGGTCGGCCATTGACCAGCCCACGACTTCACGCGTGCACAGGTCGATCACCGTGGCCAGGTACAGCCATCCCTCGGCTGTGGGCAGGCACGTGATGTCGCCGACGAGCTTCAGGCCCGGCATCGGCGCGGTGAAATCCCGCTGAATGAGGTCGGGGGCCGGTGGCGCCGTGCGATCCGGTTTCGTCAGCGACCTTGGTTTCCGGCGCGTTATCCCGGCGATCTGCCGTTCCCGCATGACCCGCGCGA
>NZ_JBHYWD010000019.1:151328-185200 GCF_042751305.1 Streptomyces hokutonensis | reverse complement strand
GCACTGTCCCCCACCGCCCCACCACCCCCGCACCTCCTGGCCCGCCACTACACCCGCAAACACGGCCCCGACGCCTACTACGGCAACCCGGCCCCCGAACCCGCCAGGTAAATGCGGCCCCGGCCCGCCGCTACGGAGAAGACGCGAAGGGCTGGAACCACCCGCACCTTGCTTAGGCCCAGACGGTACGTTCGCCGGGCCGGCGAAGGCGTGCCGCCGTCCGTCCGGGCACCGCCCCCGGCTTCTCACCGCGCACACGTGTGGCCGTCGCGTACCTCCACGACTTCGGGACCTGGTTTGAGGCTGTCGCGGAGCAGGGCTCCGACGCGGCGGGCGAAGCCCGGGCCCGGCAGAGGGATTTCGAAGTCGTGGCGGAGGTAGCCGATGTCGACTGCGGTCGGCAGGTAGGCCATCGAGCTGGTGACGGCGGTGGCCCGGTGGTGGGTTGTGGCGAGCTGGCGCAGGACACGCAGCATCGTGGTGGGGAACTTGCCGAGGGGATGGTTCGCGGGTGCCCATTCCCCTTCGCATACCGGGGTCTGGGTGAAGGTGTTGTCGGTGGGGAGGGTGGCGACGGCGGCCTGGGTCTGCCGCTCCCACCACTCCGCAATGTCGTCCTCCCCGAAGTCCCCGCCGGCACAGAAGCCAGTGGCTCGGCTCGGGATGTTGGACGGGGTATCTGATCAAGCTGTGGTGCGTGGTTATGGCGGTGGCCCTGCCAACCCTGAGTCACTGATAGTGAGATCCCTGACCGCGGTGCCGTTGTCGGCCTCGGCGCTGATGATCTGTTTGTCCAGGGCTTCGATGAGGGTGATGTCGAGGGCGTTGCGCCGCTCGGGACGGTTGAGCAGCAGCCACCGAACGGTGCCGCGTTGCTCGACGAGCAGAGGTTCGGTGTCGGTGAACGTGGCTCTGGGGCGGCGACTTCGGTGCGCCGGCGATTGCGCAGCCGGTAGCGCTGGGTCTTGCCGCAGGGGGTCTTGGGCAGGACGTCGATGAAGTGGATCGTGGCCGGCGTAGCGGGCCTTGGCCAGCAGCTGGAGTCGGTGGCCAACTCTGGCATCAGATCGAGCAAGCGGGTCACTCGTGCCCCCTTGGCCCAGGACCTCGCTGCCGTACTCCACCGGATGGCCGCGGCCTCTGGATCCGGCCGCATCATCGCAGGCCGGTCGAGCGGAACCTGGTCGGTCTGCTGACCGAGGAATCTTCACCGCGGCGTTTGCCGAGGGGCAGGCGCCCGTGGGAGGTCGTCGCCTCCGCCGCAGGATGCCTGCCGCCCTTCGACCGAGATGGCTACGTCGGCACCCTCTTGCCCACCGGAGGCACCACGGGCAGGACGATGCGGGAGGGCCGGGCGGGGTCGTGGAAGACCTGCTGGCGGGCCACGCGGGCCGTGGTCGCGTTCTCCTCGGGTTCGCCAGTGTTGAGGTTGCGGTCCCAGCGGGGGAAGTTGCTGGAGGTGACCTGGACCCGTATGCGGTGCCCTGCCCGGAAGACGATGCTGGTCGACCACAGGTCCAGGACGTGCTCGGCCGGCTCACCCGGTGTCGCCCGTACCCGCACGATGCCGTCGGTCACATTGCGGGAGACGCCGTGCTCGTCGACGTCGCACAGCCGTGCCACCCAGTCGGTCGAGGGTCCGTCCGTGGCCGCGAAGAGCACCGCCCGGACGCGGCCGGTCACCTCGATGTCCTCGGTGAGGGGTTCGGTGGTGAAGACCAGGACGTCCTCGCGCGCCTCCACGTCTCTCTGGTCGAGAGGCCCGGGACGGAACTCGTCGGACATCAGCAACGCGCCGCCGGTGGTGGGCACCGGATCCGTCGGATCGTAGGTGAACTCATCGGCCTGCTCGGCGACAGCGGGCGGCTCCCGCGTCAGACGTCCGTCGGCGCGCAGGTGGAAGTCCGTGTCCACGGCCCGCGACAGGGGCCATTCCGTCTCCTCGCGCCACTGGTTGACGCCCATGACGAACAGCAGCACCCTGCCCGTGTCCGGCTCCAGCGCCTCACCGTCGCCGATCGTGCGCTGGAACCAGTCGAGCTGGAGGCCGTGCAGGGGGCCGCGCATGCCCATGGAGGCGGAGTTCGCGCCGAACCCGAAGTTGACGTCGCCGATGACGTGCTGCTGGTTGGAGTGACTCCACGGACCCATGATCAGCGTGGCGGACCGGCCGGCGCGGCGCATGGCGGTGAAGTTGTCGAGTGTGCCCTGGGTGAAGATGTCGAACCAGCCGCCGACCTGGAAGGTGGGCAGGTCGACCTCGTCGTGCCGGCCCGCGACACGGCAGGACCGCGCCCACTCGGGCTCCCGCCGGGACCTCTCGTAGCCCAGCTCGGGAAGGTCGTGCCGGACGAACGCGGGGAACCGCCCGGCGGGCAGTTCGCCGTAGCCGCCGTCGGCCAGGCCGTCGAGATCCCGCACGAGCCCGCCGAGACTGCCGCCGAGCGTGGCCGGGTCGGTGCTGTGCCGGCGCATCAGCGCGTCGGCGCCCATCATGAGGGACCAGGGCGCGGTGATGCCGAGTTCGATCGCGCCGCCGCGCGTCCACAGTCCGTCGTCCGGTTCGGACCACGTGACCATCGGCGCGATCGCCTTCAGCTCCGGCGGCTTGGACAGCGCCGCCATCCACTGGGTGTTGCCGAAGTAGCTGGCGCCGATCATGCCGACGGAGCCGTTCGCTCCGGGAAGGGCGGCGGCCCACCGTACGGTGTCGTACCCGTCGCTCTCCTCGTACGTCCACGGCTCCCACTCCCCCTCGGAGGCGAACCGGCCGCGGGTGTCCTGGAGGACCACCATGAAACCGTGCCTGGCCGCCGCCAGAGGATCGAGGAGGGCGATCGCCAGGGCCATCTGCTTGCCGTACGGCAGTCGGCTCAGCAGCACCGGCCACGGCCCCGTCCCCCCAGGCCGGTAGACATCGGCGCGCAGCACGGTGTCGTCACGCATCTGAGCCGGAACATCGAACTCGATCTGAATCTCTGCCACGCGCTGCTCCTTTGCATGCACGACGCTGTCAGACACATGCTCGAACCTGGCCCCCGTCCCCCACTACACCCGAACGGGGGTGACTACAGCGCCCTCGGGGCGGTCAGGCCACCGCGTTCAGCAGGCCGGCCAGCAGGTCGGGCCGTTCCAGGGCGATGAAGTGGCCGGCCTTCGGAACCTGCGTGAACTCGGCGGCGGGCAGCAGGTCCTTGTTGGCCTGCCGGTCCGAGGGCCTGGACCAGTCCTTCTCGCCGTAGACGAGGTGGACGGGGGCCTTGACCTCGGGGTAGCGCGCGCGGGCGGCGATGAGGCTGGGCATGTTCTGGTACACGGCCCGGGCGACGGTCGGGTAGCCGGGGCGGCCGCCCACCCGGAGGAGTTCGTCGAGGTAGTCCTCCCGCAGCGCGGTCTTGTCGACCAGCCCGCCCTGCAGGATCCTGCGGACGACGGGCTTGGGCTCCACCCCGGCGACCACCGGGCCCACCCCCGGAGTGAGAACACCGGCGACCACCACACGGGCGATAAGACTGGAGCGGGCGATCCCGCCGGGGAAGTCGTAGGTGTTCACCGCGACGACGCGCCGGACCCGCTCGGGCAGGTCGGCCGCGGCGGTCAGGGCGAGAACCGCGCCCATGGACTCCCCGACCAGCGTCACGTCGTGGAGGTCGAGTTCGGTCAGGAGGCGCTCGACGCCCGCACGCATGGCCGGCTCGTCGTACGACGCCCCGGGCACGATCTCGGAGTAGCCCATCCCCGGCAGGTCGAGGGCGTACACGGTGTACTGGTCCGCGATCAGCGGGATGAGGGAGCGGAAGTGCTCGGCCTGGGTGCGCACGGTGTGAAGCAGGACCAGCGGAGCACCGGTGCCCGCTCTGAGGTAGCGCAGGGTCCCCTCGCTGCTGTGGCGTCCTGCGCGCGGGGCGATGGTGTGGCTCGTGGTTCCCGGAATGTGGATCGTGGGACGTGACTCTGAGCTGGGCATCTCGCTGGCTTCCCTCTGTGTGAACTGCTGCGGACAGGCGATTCGGACAGGGCCCGCCCGAAGGGGGCGTGACCACGGACCAGCCCTTGGATTCGTTGAAAAACCGACCGGTTTCCACCACGGTAAACCGATCGGTTTCCTGGCGCAAGGCGGAGGTTGCCGCCCGTAGCCATAGGGTCAGCGCACAGGAGAGACGCGAGGATGCCATCCGCAGGGGTCGCCGATTCCGCACTCAAGGGCTCCCACGGCACGCCTGAACACTCCAGCCGCAGGTATAGGGCCACACCGCCGTGACAGCCGCCGAGGCCCAGGGTGACGCGGCCGAACGGTCCAGGCCGACCAGAGGAGGCCCTGGGGAACCGCGCACCCGCCTTGGGTGCTGATGCCGACGAGACGACGGCCTTCCTGACGCGCGACACGTCCGTCAACACCCCTACGACCACCGGACTCCCCTCGACCACAGGGAATCAGGGGCGGGAGCCATCAGCCTGGGGAGGGCACGGTCACGGCGCCTCCCCGAAAGGGGATGCGTCATCGTATGCCGACCGCATCGAGCAGGGTGATCACGGTGGGCGTGACGAGCCCTGTCAGATTGTCGGCTCCGATCCCCGCGCGGGCGCCGGCCCCGTCGAAGACCACGCCGAGCTGCCGGGCCAGCAGGCCGGGATGGCTTGCCCCGCCCCGTTCGGCCTCGGCACGGAAGAAGGCGGTCAGATTCTCTTTGACCCGATGGGCCACCCGGCTCGCAGGCTGGCTCTGGTCTTTGAGCTCGATCCGAGCAGCCAGGTACCGACAGCCCTGGAAGTCGGGCGTACCCGCCCGCTCCTCCATCCGGTCGAAAACATGCAGGATCCGCTCACGGGGTGAACGGCCGTCGTCCGCCGCCGGCGGGAGCCCGGCCGCGAAGGCGGCGGCGCGCTCCTCCAGGCTCGCCGCCAGCAGTTCGTCCTTGCTCTCGAACAGCTGGTACATGGAACGCTTCGACACCCCCGCCGCCTTGCACAGCGCCTCGACGCCGATGCCGACACCGTCTCGATAGGTGAGCGTGGCCGCCGCCTCCAGCAACCGCTCCCTGGCACTTGGCTTCACTTCGGTGGTCGTGCCGCGAGGGTAACTTGATGTGGCCAAAATGAAAAACCGATCGGTTTACATCCCTTTACCGGGCGATCTTCGCGCCGCCCACGGGTCGAGCGGGCATGCGAGTACGGTTTCCGCCACGCCCGGACACGGTCTTCTGAGGCTTCGTCCGGGCGGGGACGCGGTGCAGCCCCTGACGGCCACCCGTCACCCCCGAAGCCGGAGAGTGCGGCCGCGATCAGGCCGCCGGTCATCCTCACCCAGCCCCTGGCCAGGCTCGCGCCCACGGGGCGCCGTTGTAGAGAAACTCTGCCGCACGCTCGTGCTCTGGCGCCGTCTCGAGACGTGCCCGGGCTCGGGAAGGGCCCCGTGACCGACCCCCTACAGCGTGCCGTCCAGGGATTGCCAAAGGCTGCGCCGGCCCGCTTCGGCGAACGTTCGGCCTGAGGCGGCCGCGGTCGATCCGGCCACTTCGCGCAACTGTATGGATCTCTGCGCGTGCCGGGACCGACAAGCTACGTCCTAGGCGAGCCGCTCGATCAGCATGGCCATGCCCTGCCCGCCGCCGACGCACATCGTCTCCAGGCCGATCTGTTTGTCGTGCGCCTGAAGGTTGTTGATGAGCGATCCGGTGATCCGCGCTCCGGTCATCCCATAGGGGTGCCCCAACGCGATGGCCCCGCCCGAAACGTTGAGCCTGTCCTCGTCGATCTGCAGCGCCTGCGCAGAGCCGAGCACCTGCACGGCGAACGCCTCGTTGATCTCGACGAGGTCGACGTCGCTCATGGTCAGGCCTGCGTGGTCGAGTGCCTGACGGGTGGCCTCGATGGGGCCGAGACCCATGATCTCCGGCGAGAGAGCGGTCACGCCGGTGGAGATGATCCGGGCCAGCGGCTGCAGGCCGAGTTCACGCGCCCTGGCATCGGACATGATGACGAGGGCCGCCGCTCCGTCGTTGAGCGGGCACGAGTTGCCGGCGGTGACGGAACCCTTCTCACGGAAGACCGGCCTGAGCGCGGAGACCGCATCGAGCGTCGTCCCGGGCCGGGGGCAGTCGTCCGCGGTCACGATCGAGCCGTCGGGCAGGGTGATCGGGGTGATCTCCTTGCGGAAGTGACCGCGCGCGATGGCCTCCTCGGCCCGGTGCTGCGAACGAACCGCCCACCGATCCTGCTCTTCGCGACTGATGCCCGTGAGGGAGGCGACGTTCTCCGCGGTTTCACCCATGCTGATGTACACGTCGGGCACCAGTCCCGACTCGCGAGGGTCGGTCCATGCCTCGTGGCTCGCCTGCTTGGCGGCCGAGCGTGCCTGAGCGACACCGAACGCAGGATTCTGCGTGTCCGGCCAGGAGTCCGAGTTGCCGTTGACAAACCGGGACACGGCCTCGGTGCCCGCCGAGATGTAGGCCGAACCTTCGCCTGCCTTGATCGCGTGGAAGGCCATCCGCGTCGTCTGCAGCGACGATGAGCAGTAGCGGGTCACCGTGGTGCCCGGCAGGTTGTCGTAGCCCAGTTGGACCGCGACGTTGCGCGCCAAGTTGAAGCCCTGTTCGCCACCGGGCAGGCCGCAGCCGAGGATCAGGTCTCCGATCTCGTCGGGGTCGAGTCCCGGGACCTTGGCGAGCGCCGCAGCGATCACCTGGGTGGCGAGATCGTCGCTGCGCATCTCCTTCAGCGACCCCTTGAACGCCCGACCGATCGGCGAGCGGGCGTAGGACACAATCACGACTTCGGGCATCTGAGTGCTCTTCTCGGAGATCCGGTGGTGGGTTCTGTCCGGGCGAACGGCTCCCAAGCTCCGGCAGAACAGGGATTACGTCAGCAACGTAGCCACCCGAAACAGGTACCCCGTAGGACGATCGCGCCTCGCCGTGGTACGTCCGCGCCAGACGGCCCCTGCCCGTTTCGCCTTGGTCGGGTACCACTGCGGAGCGAGCACGCCGCCGATCCGCGCCTGCCTGCGGGCATGGCCGCCCATCACCCCGCTCAACCCAGACCCGTCAACACGGTTGACCTGTTGGGAGTTGATGGGGAACCGCCGGCGTACTCCACTGCGCGCAATGGAGGACCCCCGTGGCGTACGTCATGTCTGGCTACCTCGCAGACGGGGTTGACGGAATCGACCCGCCTAAGAAAACTAAGCACTCGCATAGTTACTATGCACTCGCTTACTTCCGATTTCCTGCTTCTTACTTCCTCTTTCCGGCGAGCGACGAGGAGCTCCTGTGCGCCGTACTGTCTTCGATGCCGACCACGAGGCCTTCAGGAGCTCCGTCCGGGCATTCGTGGAGCGCGAGCTGCGGCCGCGCCAGGAGGAGTTCATCCAGCAGCGGGCGATCGACCGCGCCGTATGGAAGGCCGCTGGGCAGCAAGGACTGCTCGGGCTGTTGATACCGGAGCAGTACGGCGGCAGCGAGGCGGGCGACTATCGCTTCACCGCGGTGCTGCACGAGGAATTCGCCAGGCTGTCGGTGGCATTCGCCTCCTCGTTCACCATCCACTGCGAGGTCGTCGCCCCCTACCTGGTCGAGCTGACCACCGAGGAGCAGCGTGAGCGCTGGCTGCCGCGGTTCTGCGCGGGCGAGCTGGTCACCGCGATCGGTATGACCGAGCCCTCGGCAGGTTCCGATCTTGCGGCCCTGCGGACCACGGCCGTACGCGACGGCGAGAACTGGACCCTCAACGGCTCCAAGACCTTCATCACCAACGGCTTCGGCGCCGACCTCGTGGTCGTCGCCGCTCGCACCAGCCCGGAGAAGGGCGCCAAGGGCATCACGCTGTTCGCCGTGGAGACGGACATGCCCGGTTTCGAGCGCGGGCGCAAGCTGGACAAGGTCGGTCAGCACGAAGCCGACACCGCCGAGCTGTTCTTCCACGACGTACACGTCCCGGCCGCCAACGTCATCGGCGAAGTCGACCGCGGCTTCATCCACATGATGGAGCGGCTCCCGCAGGAGCGGATCGGTGCCGCCGTGCTCAACCTGGCCCACGCCGCGCAGATCCTGGACGAGACGCTGGAGTACGTGAAGGAGCGGAAGGCCTTCGGCCAGTCCGTCGGCTCCTTCCAGTACAACAAGTTCCGGCTGGCCGAGATGGTCACCCAGATCGAGGTGACCCAGGCCTTCGTCGACCAGTGCGTCGCCGCCCACGTCACGGGCCGGCTCTCGGCGGTGGACGCGGCCAAGGCCAAGTGGTGGACCGCCCAGGTGCAGAACGAGGTCCTCGACGCCTGCGTCCAACTGCACGGCGGGTACGGCTACATGAACGAATACCGGGTCGCCCGAGCCTGGCAGGACGCCCGTGTCACCAAGATCTGGGCCGGCTCGAACGAAATCATGAAGGAACTCATCGGCCGCGACCTCGGCCTGTAAGGCCCATGGACACGGACACCACTATCCGGATGGGAGCGCCCGATGGGCAACCTCAGCTTCGATTTCACCGGCCACACCGTGATCATCACCGGCGCGGCCCGCGGCATCGGCCTCGAACTCGGCCGGCACCTGCGCACTTCAGGCGCGGACGTGGTCCTGGTCGACCGAGACGAGGACGAACTCCGCGCGGCGGCGAAGGAGTTGGACGCTCTATGGGTGGCCGCGGACGTCGCCTCCAGCACTGACGCGGAGCGTGTCGTCGCCACCGCGCTGGCCGAGACCGGCCGCGTCGACGTCCTGGTCAACAACGCCGGGATCCTGCGCGACGGCGTCCTGTGGAAGCTCACCGACGACGACTGGGACGCCGTACTGGCCGTCCACGCGGGCGGCGCCTTCCGCTTCACCCGCGCGTGCGTCTCCCACTTCCGCGCGCAGAGGTACGGCCGGGTCGTCAACGTCACCTCCTACTCCGGTCTCCACGGCAACATCGGCCAGTCCAATTACGCCACCGCCAAAGCCGGGATCATCGGCTTCACCCGCACCGCCGCCAAAGAGCTCGCCCGCTTCGGCGTCACCGTGAACGCCATCTCCCCCAACGCGGAGACCCGAATGGTCTCTTCCGTCCCCGCCGAGAAGCGCGCAGAGCTGACCGCCGGCATCCCGATGGGCCGCTTCGGCGACCCGAGCGAGATGTGCGCGGCTGTCGCCTTCCTCGCCTCCGAGGAGGCCGGCTACATCACCGGTGCCGTGCTGCCCGTCGACGGCGGCCTGTCCATCTGACCTCTCTGGAGCCCCTGTGAACATCCTCGACCGCTTCCGCCTCGACGACCGCGTCGCCATCGTCACCGGCGCTTCCTCCGGTCTCGGCGTCGCCTTCGCCCAGGCCCTCGCCGAAGCCGGGGCCGACGTCGTCCTGGCCGCCCGACGCACCGACCGGCTCGCCGACACCGCCCGCCTCGTCGAGGCCACGGGCCGCCGCGCCCTGTGCGTCAAGGCCGACGTCGCCTCGCCCGACGACTGTCATGCGGTCGCGGCGGCCGCCGCGGACTTCGGCCACGTCGGCGTCCTGGTCAACAACGCCGGCGTGGCCGATGCGGTCCCGGCCAGCCGGGATACACCGGAGCGCTTCCGGCGCATCATCGACATCAATCTCATGGGTGCCTACTGGATGGCCCGGGCGGCAGCCCGAGTGATGACCGGCGGCGGCTCCATCGTCAACATCGCCAGCGTCCTCGGCCTGGTCAACACCGGCCTGCCGCAGGCCGGCTACTCCGCCTCCAAGGCGGGCCTGCTCGGTCTCACCCGCGACCTGGCCGCCCAGTGGAGCCACCGCAAGAACATCCGTGTCAACGCCGTCGCCCCCGGCTACTTCGCCTCCGAAATGACCGCCCGTCAGGGCGCCGACGACATCGTCAGCCGCATCCCGCTTCCCCGCACCGGCGAACCCGAGGAACTCGCCGCCGCCGTGATCTTCCTCGCCTCCGACGCCTCCAGCTACGTCACCGGCACCACCCTCACCGTCGACGGCGGCCTCGTCACCAGCTGAGCAGACCGACAGACGTGATCCGCAAGAATGGGCGCGTGACGACCAGCGCAACCGACGACCTGTGGGGCGAGGCCGGCCCCGGCTCCCGGCGCATCCTCGAGGCGGCGCTCACGGCCTTCGCCGCCCGCGGCTACCACGGTGCCTCCACCCGCGACATCGCCGCCGCCGCCGGGATGAGCCCGTCGGCCGTCTACGCACACCACCGCACGAAAGAAGACCTCCTCTACGCGATCAGCCTCGCCGGCCACCGCAGCGCACTGACCGCAGTGGAACGCGCCCTCGCGGAAGAGGTGACGGCGGTCGGCCGGCTACGGGCGCTGGTTCACGACTACACCGCCTGGCACGCCCGCCACCACCTGCTGGCCCGCGTCGTCCAGTACGAACTCGGCGCACTCGCGCCGGACCACCGTGACGAGATCCTCCGGCTCCGCCGCCGCACCGAGGAAGTGGTGCTCGACGAGATCGCGGCCGGCATCGCGTCAGGGGCGTTCCGCACCGAGGACCCGGGCGGTGTAGCGCTGGCGGTACTCTCCCTCGGCGTCGACGTCAGCCGCTGGTACGCCCCCGGCGGCCACCACACACCCGTCAGCCTCGGCCGCCGCTACGCGACGCTGGTGCTGGCCATGCTGGGCACCGACCACCGGTCCGCGACCGCAGGCTGACGAACGACGTCGGCTCTCTCAGAGCACGGCCACGTCGTGCTCGGTCAGACACGGGCGCCCCGGTTTCCCGGAGAAGTCGAGTACCCAGATGTCGAGTTGGGGATGGTCGGCCTGTCAGACCTCCCTGGGTACGCCTGCGTCGCTCCGGCAGTTCGAACCCACGCCTCCCGGCGGCGCTCGGCGCTCCGGTGCGCCCTCACTGTCGGCCCCGGATCGACACAGGTGACGATCTCGCGCACTGTGCCTATCGGGGGCTCGGCCGATCCCGCCGGGGCCGCGACGCCGGACGCCTGCCTTTGGATCGCCGCTGTCGGGAGACCAGGCGTCCTCAAGGCCAGGCCCTCGATGAAACATCAAGGGCATCGAAGCGGACCGCGTGACAGGCGACCGGCCACCGCTGCGCGGCTCGGTACGGCGCCTGCACCGCCGGCGGGGCCGCTGTGAGCGTCACCCGGTCGGGCGGGTAAGCACCCTGCTGCTCGGCACCCCCTGCAGGCACGCGCCGCGAAGAGCAGGCCGGGGCCCGTCGCGGTGCCGCCAGGGCGGACGCTGCCGCGAAGCCGACCGGGCCCACAAGGAAGGTCCGCTCGCGTCCGACCAGGTCGGCGATCCGACCGCCCGCAGGCAGGCTCCCGACCGCGAGCGTGTATGCGGTAATCACTCGATGGCGGCTGTCGTCTAACGCCCCCAGTCCCCGCCGGGCCGAGGGCAGAGCGATGTTCACGGTCGTGGTGTCCAAGACACCATCGGCTGCGCGAGGGCGATCACGCCCAGGCCCACCACCGATCCGGATCAGGAGACAGCTCGTCCGATCGGGCGTCGGCGGTGGCAGACGTTCTGCCGGAGGTCTCACCGGCTCGCATGCGCTCAGTCCGGGTGAGCCGGCTCCTGACCGCTTCCGCGCCATCCCGTCGTGGGCGTCGCGATGGCCAATGTGCGCTGCCAAGACGCAGGCAGGGTCGTCGGTCGCGCAGGCCGTGGTGAGTTGCGGAGGTCGGACGCGGCGCGGGACATGGAACCGTTCGTCAGATGCTCGCCCCTTGCCTCTCGGTCGTCCATCCGCACGAGCATGCCCCTGAAGCGTCACGCCGGTCCCTCCAGCCAGCACCTTCGAAGGCGATCGGGTGGTGGGAGGGAATCTCGCCCCGCGGGCCACCCGACCTTCGAAGATGGCGAGCCCTCGATGACCGGGCATCTGCTGGTGGTCAGTGGGATGACAGGGCTGCAGCGTGAGCGACCCGCAGCGAGGGCTTGTCGATCTTGCCGACGGCGTTCTTGGGGAGGGCGTCGACCACGAAGAACGACGTCGGCCGCTTGTAGCCACTGAGGTGTTGCGCAGTCAGCGCTTCCAGAACCGCGGGGTGGACGGTCCTACCAGGCCGCGGCTGGACGTAGGCGACCACCACCTCTCCCCACTTGTCGTCAGGCACACCGATGACGGCGGCCTCGAGGACGGACGGGTCAGCCGTGAGGACGTCCTCGATCTCCTTGGGGTAGATGTTCTCGCCACCACGGATGATCATGTCTTTCGATCGCCCGACCAGGGTCAGGTAGCCGTCCCCGTCCAGGTGGCCCACGTCGCCGGTGTACAGCCAGCCGTCCACGATCGTCTTCGCCGTGTCTTCCGGCCGGCCGAGATAGCCACGCATGACGTTGGGGCCGCGCACGATGACCTCACCATCCATGCCGGTCGCCAGCTCGTTGCCCTGCTCGTCGACGATCCGGATCTCCTGCCCCGGGACGACAACCCCCACGGTGCCCACGCGGCGCGGACCCGCGACGGGATTGACGGTGGAGAAGCAGGTTCCTTCGGACAACCCGTAGCCCTCGATGATGGGGAAGCCGTACCGAGCCTCGAAACGGACCGGCAATTCGGCGGAGGCGGGTGCCGCACCGCATGTGCCGAAACGCAGCGAGGACGTGTCGGGTCGAACATCGGCCGGCAGCGCCTCGAGCATGTTGTAGATCGTGGGCACGGCACTGAAGTAGGTGGGCCGCTCCCGCTCGACGAGATCGAAGAATGTCTTGGGGTCGAATCGGTCAGTGATGAAGACACTGCCGCCTGCCACTAGTGGCATCAGCACGCTGACCACGATGGCGTTGACATGGAAGAGCGGCAGGATCAGCAAGCAGCGGTCGGTCGGCCCGGCCTCGATCGCCCGGCACCCCATCGCCGCCATCGTGTCGATGTTGGAGTGGTCGAGCATCACGCCTTTCGGTACGCCCGTCGTTCCGCTGGTGTAGATCAAGAGTGCCGGCGCGGTCGAGTCCGGCTGCGGCGTCGGACCCGACCCCACCGCCTCTCCGTACAGCTCGTCGACGGCCAACATGGCGACGCCTGCAGCGGTCGTACCGTCCTCGACGACCAGCACACGGGCGCCCGAGTCGTGGAGCTGCCGCGCGACCTCACCCTCGGTCTGGCTCGGATTGACCGGGGTGACGGTCGCCCCGAGCCGCCAGGCCGCGAACAGCAGAAGCACGAACTCGACGCGGTTCCTCAGCTTGAGCGCCACGACATCGCCGGTACCGATCCCAAGGTCCTGAAGGTGATGAGCAGCAGCCCGGACACGGGTCAGGAACTGGGCGTTGGTGAGCGACTGACGCCCGTCGGCAACCGCGGGCCCATCCGGAGTGGATGCGGCGCGACGGTCGGGCAGAGAGGCGAAATTCATGGTGAGGTCACCTATCGTGGTGTGACGCGTTTCGACGCGAAGGCAACAGTGCGGGCTTCGGGTGACAGGCTCGGTCACTCAGCAGCATCGCGCTTGGCGATCGCCTCGCCGGCGGAGAACTGGAGCGTCCAGACGTTGCCGTGGTGCGGGTACTTCTCCACCATGGTGGCCACCAGCTCTTCGGCGTCCTTCGCGACCTCGGAGGCAGCCGCGAAGTCCTGGATGTAGGCACGGGTCTGGGCGATCATGGTTTCGACCGCGTAGTCGTCGCCGTCGGGCCTGCGGTGTCCGGACACGATCATGCGCGGGCGGAGGCTCTCCACGGTGTCGACGGTCTCGAGCCAGTCCTGCCACTCCTCCGGCGTCGACAGGCCGAGCATCGGGTGGATCTCGTTGTAGATGGAGTCACCGGCCACGACGACGTCGATCTCGGGGATGTGCACGATGCTCGTGGGATGGATGTCGGCCTGCTTCACCTCGATGATGTGCAGGGGAGATCCGTCGACGTACAGCGTGTCGCCTTCGAGTGGCTCCGGAAGCGGCCCCGCCATGATGCAGGAGTCGCCGAACAGCATGCCCCACTGCTCGATCTGAAGCTGCATGGTCTGCTTCATGGAGTCGACCACGTGGGGCAGCGCCACGGCCTTCGCCTCCGGGAACCGCTCCAGGAGCGGTCCGAAGCCCAGGTAGTGATCGGCGTGATCATGGGTGATGTAGATCGTCGTGAGCTTCTTGCCGGTGCGCTCGATCAGGTCACCGAGGTCGCGGACGTCGTCCTTGAGGTAGAGCGCGTCGATCAGGACCACCTCGGTGGCGCCACTCACGAGCGTGGCCGTGGTGGGCGAGAAGGTGCCGCTCGGTACGCCGGGAAACTCCCCGGCCGGGACATGCGGCCAGCGACCGACGAAGACCGTGGCGCGGATGGGCGCGGCCGGCGAGGAGTGGGTGTCCGTGGTCACGAGGTACCTCCGGTTGCGGTGTTGTCGGCCGACGCGGCAGTACGCACGTCGGCGTGCGAAGTCAAGTTATGAACGCACGCGCGGTGACTCATAGGACGAGTGCGCCGAGCGCTGGTATGCGAGCGCCACGTTGCTCTGAAGCACCACCGTGGCTGCCGGAACGGTTGATACGACTCACCGAAGGACAAGCAACCCCGCGGAGACAGCGGCAGCGCAGAGTGCCAGAGTGATCGCGACGATCGGCGCGACGCGCGTTCGCTCGGCAGGGAGCGGAAGAGTCCGGACACCGTGATCATCGCTGCGACCGGTGGTGCGGCTCGCCAGAAATCCAGCAGGGCCCCACGACCGGCAGCGGCGAGCGCGGTATCCGCCTCCTCAGCCGGATCCTCAGGAGATGGATGAGGTCCCGGGGCCCGCACGGTGGACAGGACCCCCACGGTGCCTCGGGACCTCGGTCAGGGGGTCAGCGGGTCAGCTCGTAGGGGACGGGCCGGTTCTCCTTGGCCCAGAGCTTCTCGATGTCGGACTCCGGCGGAGGCGGAACGAGGCCCTGGACGCGCCAGAGGTCCATGGGGGTCTCGTCGATGTGGACCTCCCAGTCGTAGCCGCGCTCCTTGACCAACGGCGCCAGCTTCTCCTCGATGACCTCCATGCACAGGAACCGCATCTCGGGGTCGTCCATCTGCCGGGCGATGTGGTCCACGCGGATCCGTATGAAGTTGTTGTTCGCCTTGCCACCGACGTACATGGTGTTCGCCGGCATGTCCTTGAACAGGACGACGACATAGAACTTCGGCAGGTCATAGGCGTAGTCCGTGTAGAGCGAGGTGATCCTCTGGGACAGCTGTTCCTTGTCCTGCGGGGTGAAGGCGTTCTCGGGGGTGAAGATCTCCCAGTACGGCATTGCGGCTCCTTGACGGATGGATCGGTGACGGAAGGTGCGGCTCGTCGATGCGGCTCAGGAGGAGGCTCAGGAGGGGGGCTCAGCCCCGGAGGTGCTTGACGAAGTGGTCCCGTGCGGCTGCGGAGAGCTCGTCGAAGCCGGGACCGCTGTAGAAGTCGAAGTGGCCGCCCTGCTTGACGACGATCTGCTTCGGCTCCCGGGCCTCTTCGTAGGCGTCGAGGGCCAACTCGAACGGTGCCACCCTGTCGTTGTCAGCCACGATCATGAGCAGTGGGGTCGGCGCGATGCGGCTGATGAAGGTACCCGGGGCGTACTCGGTCACCATTTCCATGCTTCGAGCCGTCAGTTCGTTCTTCCAGTTGGGCGCCCGGTCCGCCGACGTCTTGCTGAACCACTCGTAGGCGTCGGCCGCGGGCATCACGGCCTGCGCCGTGGGGTCGGCCGCGACGACCGGGAGCATGGCGGGCTCTCCGCCGGTGAACCGGTTGAGTCGGTCGCCCTCCTGGATCGCCCGGAAGACCGGGATGAAGTCCGGCCGGATCGCCCGGCTCAGGGTGCGCGGACCCGTGATGAAAGGCACCTGGGAGACGACGGCCTTCACCCTCTTGTCGATCGCCGCGACCATGAGGACGTGTCCACCGGAGAAGCTGGAGCCCCAGATGCCGATCTTCGACGCGTCCACCTCGGGGCGGGTGGTGGCGTAAGTGATCGCGTTCCGGAAATCCCGGTACTGCAGGACCGGGTCGACCTCCTGGCGGGGAGTTCCCTCACTGTCGCCGAAGTTCCGGTGATCGTAGGCGAGCACGTTGAGGCCGGCTTCCGAGAAGACCACGGCATAGTCGTCGAGGTGCATCTCCTTGACGCATGACAGCCCGTGCGCCAGGACCACGACCGGTGCCGGCGTGCTGGTGTTCCTGGCCTGATAGAACCAGCCCCGGAGGGTGACGCCGCCCTCGCCCTGGAACTCGATGTCTTCTCGATTCATGGGGATCTTCCGATTCGCTTGCGATGGTCCGTCGGTCGTGTGGAGGTTCACTCGGAGTGATCCGACACTCGCGAGTAGTGGTGCCGGGCCCAGAATCCACGAATGCCTGTGAGGGCTCATAGAAGGATCGCGCCGCGGGCTGGTACGGGTGTGCCACGGCCTACGAGGAGACGGTCAGGCGCATCCGTGGGCTTCCCGGTAGTCGCCGGGCGACAGCGAGAACTCCCGACGGAACTCCCGTCCCAAGTGGCTGGCATCGCAGAAGCCCCACCGGTGCGCGATCGCGGCAATGCAGAGGTTCGTGTTCACCAGGTCGCCTCTGGCCGCTGCCAGGCGGTGCATGCGGATGACCGCCCCGACCGTGTCCCCGGTCGACGCGAAGGCCCGGTGGACCGTCCTCGGAGAAACACTGTGGGCGGCGGCGAGGTCGGCGACTCTGATCGGTCCACCGGCGAGATGGCCGATGATCCACTCTTCCAGTCGCCGTCGGAACAACTGCAGGAACTCGTCGTCGCCGATGTGGCGTCGACCCGCACGGATCATGCCGGCGACGAGGACGAGGAGGGCGTTGCGCGCTCCCTCGACCTCCGCCGCGGACATCCGCCCGATGTGACGGTCCAGGCTCATGAGGAAGCCGCGGAGGAGGTTGGCCAGAGGGTTCTGAGCCGTGTCCAGGAGCAGACAACCGGGTACGCCGCCCCCCGCGCCGAACGGGGACAGGGCGCTCATGGGCACCCGGACCGTTCGTTTGGCCAGGTGATCCGGGATGACGAACCGGCCGGTGGTGCGGGTGCTCATGATGAGAACCGTTCCTGGTCGCAGAACGACGGTCTCGTCAGCGGTCTCGATGATTTGCCGGCCGGCGCTGGCAGCGAGGAGCAGCAGCGCCTCGTCGTCCTGACGCACTGCGTTTCTGTCTCGGGTCCCTTCGACCTGGGCGCACACCCAGTCGGTGATGAGAAGGTCTCCGAGGTCCAGCTCCTCAGCAGATCCGAGGCGCTTGACCGGCCCGGTGAGCCGCAGGTCCATGGAGGCCAGGCGGTCATGGACGGCGAGCCTCCAGCGGACGTCCAACTCTTCGGGTGTCAGCAGGTCGGCGGGGCTTAGCATGGTTGGGGCGACAGTCACTTCGGCTCCACCTCGGTAGAAGCTGTCCTCTCGGTCGTGACGTGTAGTTTGCTTGGTTGAAACATTCCGGTATTGCCCTGAGGCGACAAGGATTTGTCCTTGCGTGACACCGATCTTCCTGTCCGGTGCTCGGCCCTGCAGGGGCTGTCCGCGCTCGTCACCGAGATCGGCGGCTCGGGCCCCGAACTCCTCGTGGCATACGGCTTCGACGAGGCGAGGATCGCCGAGGGCAACTCGTTCGCCAGTCTCCGACTGGTGGAGCGCGTTCTCGAGGAAACGGCCCGCCGATTCACGCTTCCGGACCTCGGGTTGAGGATGGCGGCGCAGCAGGATCTGCATGTGCTGGGGCCGCTGGCGATCGCCATGGAGAACTCACGCACGATCGGCGAGGCAGTCGAGTGCGCGAGCCGGTACCTGTTCGTCTACAGCCCGGCCCTCTCACTCGAGGAAACCGACGATCCGCTGGGAAGTCCCGGTGTGGTCGGCCTTCGCTACACGACCACGGGCATCAACGCCTCACCACAGGCGATCGACTACGGCATCGGGATCGTCCACCGAGTCCTGACGCTGCTCCACGGCGACGTACCGTACGGACTTCGTTCGGTCCTGCTTCCACACGCTCGCCTGGTACAGGAAAGCACCTACCGGAAGTACTTCGGGGCCGAGGTCAGATTCGACTGTCCGAGCGCGGTCCTGCGTGTCCCGAGCCAACTGTTCTCGACACCGGTCAGCGGCGACGACCTGCTTCACGACATCGCGATGGACCATCTCGAAACGCACTTCGGCCGCCAGCACGTGCCGATGTCGGACCTGGTCGCAGCCATTCTCGGCGAACAGCTCGGATCCAGCGGTCCGGACCTGTCGAAAGTCGCGCGCCTGCTGAGCCTCCATCCGCGTTCACTGCAGCGGTCCCTGTCCAAGGAGGGCACGACCTTCTCCGGCGTCGTCGATCGTGTACGCAGGAGTCAGGCCCTGGACTTGATCACGAGGACCGACCTGTCCTTCTCGCAGATCGCGGCCAGCCTGGGGATGCAGGAACAGTCCAGCCTCACTCGTGCGGTACGTCGGTGGTTCGACACGTCACCTTCCAGACTGCGACGCGAAGGCCTGGTACCGAAAGGTCAGTCCGCCCTCATCGACTGAGCGTGCTCCGCAAGCCCCGAGCCGGCCCCGGGTGATCTCGTCTCTCTACGGTCTCAAGTCCGCCGTCACAGGTCTGAGCTCGGAACTGCCTCTGCCCGGGAGGGCCTGTTCGGCCCAGATGACCTTGCCCTCGCCGCTGTGCCGTGCGCCCCAGCGCTCGGCGAGCTGGGCGAACAGGAGCAGGCCACGGCCGCCTTCGTCGAAGACCCGGGCATGGCGCAGGTGCGGGGCGGTGCTGCTGGCGTCGGAGACCTCGCACGTCAGAGTGGACTTCCGGAAGTGCCCCGGCAGGATTCGAACCTGCGGTGCTTCAGCGGCACTTCGCCGCGCGAATCCGGGGCGAGATCACCTGTTGAAAGCGGTCGCCTCGGCCAGCAGGCGCGAGGCGGGGGTATCGGCGTCGCCGCCATCAAACGGATCCCGCTGCACACAGTGGGCGGAAACCCAGCCGTCATCCGTTGTGATGTGCCCGTTCATGCTTCGAGCACTACTGCGAGTCCCTGGCCGACGCCGATGCAGATGGCGGCGACGCCGATACCGCCGCCGCGTGCGGCAAGTGCGTGTGCGAGGTTTCCGACGATGCGTCCTCCGGAGGCGCCGAGGGGGTGGCCGATGGCGATGGCGCCGCCGTCACCCACGGGCACGGAGATCACTGGTTCGGGCTGGCGACCCTCCTCGAGCGCTTCCCGGACGCCCGAGCGGTCGCCACACCGGCGGTCGTCGAGCACATGGCGAAGCAGATGGAGCCGAGCTTCGTCCAGAGCTTCTGGAACGCGAGGTTCCCGGGCCAGATCCCGGACCGCCTCGTGGCAGCCGACCCGATGAAGGACCAGGTGCTCGAACTCGAGGGCCGGGAGCTGACGGTCGTGCCGCTCGGTCACACCGACACCGACGACACGACCGCACTGCACGTCCCGTCCATCGGGCTCGTGGTCGCCGCGGATGCCGCCTACAACGACGTGCACCTCTATCTCGCCGAGTCGCCGGGCGAGGGCCGCAAGGCGTGGAAGGAGGCGCTCGGCGTGCTGGCCGGCCTCGGAGCCGACCACGTCGTGGCGGGGCACAAGCGTCCCGGCCGGCCCGACTCCCCGGGCATCCTCGCCGAGACCCGCGCCTACATCGACGACTTCGAGGACTGCGTCGCGCGCACCGCTTCCACTGAGGAGCTCTACCGAGCGATGCTGGAGATCCATCCGGACCGGGTCAACCCGGGTGCCCTGTGGGGCCAGGCCCGTTCGGTGAAGGGCTGACGCGACACACCTTCTTCGGCCCCGTGCCACTGTGGCCTGCACCATGCGTCCGGCTGACAGCCGATCACCGACCCGTGGTACGCGCAAGGCCGCGCCGTTCAGGCGGTCGACCCTTCCGGAGGGCCCACGACGGCCGGCCGGGCGAAGCCCGCCACCCTCGAAGACAGGCCAGCGGGCGAGCCATGGGAAGGCGGTCCGCTGTGCGGGTGAGGGCGGTGCAGGAGCGTCTGGCTTCGTAACCGAGAGCGGAGTTTGGGCAGCACTTGTCGATCACAGAGCCACAAAATATCGATGAGAACGGACACCGCGAAGGGACGATCCCTAGCTCAGTTTCCAGGCGGTGAGCTGGAAGAGCCGAGCAGTGTGCATGTAGGGCGGCCGCGCGGTGGTGGCGAGTTCGAGGCGTTCGAGGGCTGCGTAGTAGTCCGGTTCGTACTTGCGTGCGTCGTCGGTGATGTAGTCGCAGAAGCTGCGGATGCCATAGTGGGCGATGTCCCGGCAGCCGACCTCCCTCAGGGTGCGGGTGATCTCTTCAGCTGTGTGGAGCGTCAACGCCGAGTTGAACATCTGCGTCCGCGCCTGATCAGTGTCGAGTGCGGCGAGTGCGGCCGAGGGGTCCATTCCCCGGACGGCGATGTTCAAGGGCGCCGAATGCCGGTTGATCGCCATGACGGAGATCAGGCCCCCGGCCTTCAGCGGGGAGAGTGCCGAGGCGAGAGTGCCTGGGACATCGTCCATGTATTGCAGGAGGTTGTGGCAGAGCACGACATCGAATTCCCCGTTGACGAGGTCGCGGGGCAGATCGGTCGCATCGGCCTCGACGCAGTTGATCAGCTCCGTCACGCCGCCTGCCACGGCTCTCTCGGTGGCCGCTGCGAGCATGGCGGGTGCGTAGTCAACGATGGTGACACGGTGCCCGCGGGCCGCGAGACGGATGGCGTCTCCGCCGTCACCGCCGGCGAGGTCGAGTATCCGCAGCGATTCGCCGCCCACGTCGCCAAGGTGACGGAGCAGGTTTGCCTCAGCGATCGAGTAGCGCAGTCGGCCCCAGGGGGCGTCCTGCCACTCCTGCCAGGTGGTCATCGCAGTGTTGAACTTCTCAAGATCTTCAGCCATCCAGCGACGATAGCGGCCTGGCGTCCTCAGCCGGTGTTGCCTTGTGCTGCTGCCCGGGCCTGGGTGATGGCGAGGCGGTAGGAGTCGGTTCCGGTCTGAATCAGGTTGCCGCCGAAGGTGAGCCGACCGAGGCTGTGCTGATGTCGGCGCCGAGGAATGGCAGTTCCGGGTCGGTCTTGGCCAGGAACCGCCATTCCCGGGCCCCCCTCACACGCCGGCCGTCCCGCCTGAAGACAAGTCCGCAGGACATGATCACGCAAGGCGTGCACCACCACCAGCAAAGAATCCGCTGGTGAGCCCCCTGCCCCCCTTTCGGCCGACCACAGCCACTCAGTGCCTCTCCAGCGGCTCATCGGTCCGACTGCTCGCCGTGCCGCCCCCATACGCGAGGCGAACCAGCACGTGACCTCACACCACCCTGACCAGCGGCGAAACGCTCAACACCCTAAAAGGGTGCGGATTCGACCCGGATTCGACCCGAGGGTCCCAGACTCCAAAACAATCAGTAGTTGACCTGCGGTGATGCTGACTCTTGCCGCTGTACCGAGCATCCATCGACAGACGGTCATCATATTTGTAATTAAGCGGACATGTTTGGGCGATTAACGCCACGCAGTGAGTAGTCGCACTCGCCGTCGCCCTCTCCGGCCAGCCCCAGCGCGAACCGGACAGCAGCACCACCCGGGCCACCTACCCTGGCAACTAAGGGCTGACAGAACAGGGCTCCGACCAGCCTCTTTACAGAAGTCCTTCCGCCTGACAGAAGCCGCCTTGCCGAGCCGATGCAGGCATCACGACCCTGATTCCAACCACGGCACGCGGGGCGACGGAGCCCCGCCGACAGGGACGGGAACTGCCATGCCTCACATGACCGCCTTCGCCAGGAACCAGTGGTACGTCGCCGCCTACAGCCACGAGGTCGGCCGTGAGCTGCTCGGCCGGACGATCCTCGGCGAGCCGCTCGTCTTCTACCGCACCGAGGACGACGGCACCCCGGTGGCGCTGCACGACCGGTGTGTGCACCGGCGGTTCCCGCTCTCCGAGAGTCGGCTCGACGGGGACCGGATCGTCTGCGGCTACCACGGGTTCACGTACGACACGACGGGCGGCTGCGTGTACGTGCCGGGCCAGAAGCGCATCCCCCGCACCGCCCGCGTCGCCTCCTACCCCGTGGTCGAGCAGGACGCGCTGGTCTGGGTGTGGATCGGCGACCCTGCCCTCGCCGACCCGCAGGTCATCCCCCGGGCCCCGCACCTCGCCTCCCCCGAGTGGGTCACCGTCAGCGGCATGGAACCGATCGACGCCGACTACGGCCTCCTCGTCGACAACCTCCTCGACCTCTCCCACGAGACGTATCTGCACGGCGGCTACATCGGCTCCCCCGAGGTCGCCGAGACGCCGATCACCACGGAGGTCGACGAGGGCGCCGGAGTCGTACGGGTGAGCCGGCACATGGACGACGCCGAGTGCCCGCCGTTCTACGCCAGGTCCACCGGCATACAGGGGCGGATCACCCGCTGGCAGGACATCGAGTACCACGCGCCCTGCCTCTACCTCCTGCACAGCAGGATCGCCCCGGTCGGCGTACTCCCCGAGGCCGACGGCAGCGACCCGAACGGCTTCCACACCGAGATCACCTACGCCATCACGCCCTCCTCGGACGGCAAGGTGTACGACTTCTGGGCGGTCTCGCGCGACTGGGCCACGGACGACGCCGAGGTCACCGAGTTCCTGCGGGGCAACAACCACACGGTCGTCATGCAGGACGTGGACGCCCTCAACCTCCTTCAGCGGACGCTGGGTTCGGAGCGCGCGGGCTATCAGGAGCTGAGCATCAACATCGACACCGGCGGTCTCGCCGCCCGCCGTATCCTCGCCCGGCTGGTCGAGGAGGGCGCCAAGCCGGTGGAGAAGGTCCAGTGACCGCTCCGACCGGCGAGGTCTACCGCATCGACTGGCTGCCGGGCACCGACATCCTGCACGGCACCTGTCACTGCGGCCGCGAGCACACCTCCCAGGACCCGATCGAGATGTGGGAGTGGATGCTCGCCCACCCCCGGGGCCACTCGGTCGACGAGCCGCAGGGAGCCGACGCATGACCGCGCACGAAGCCGAACTCCCCGCCGCCCGGAGCGAGTTCGCAGCCGAGACCGAACTCGTCGTCGAGCGGCGGGAGTTCGCGGCCGACGGCGTGCTCGCCCTCACCCTGCGCCACCCGCTCGGCGAGCAACTCCCCTCCTGGGAGCCGGGCGCCCACATCGACGTCCTGCTCGGCCCCGGTCTGGAGCGCCAGTACTCGCTGTGCGGCGACCCCGCGGACCGCACGGCATGGCGGATCGCGGTGCTGCGCGAGCCGGACGGGCGGGGCGGATCGGCATATGTGCACGATCAGTTGGGGCAGGGCGACAAGGTACGGGTGCGCGGGCCGCGCAACCACTTCCGCCTGGAGCCCGCCCCCCGCTACCGCTTCGTCGCGGGCGGCATCGGCATCACGCCCATCCTCCCGATGTTGGCCGCGGCGGAGGCGGCGGGCGCGGAGTGGAGCCTGCTCTACGGCGGTCGCACCCGCAACTCCATAGCTTTCACCGAGGAGTTGAGCCGCTACGGCGACCGGGTCACCGTCGCTCCGCAGGACGAGGCCGGACTGCTGGACCTGCCGTCCGTCCTGGACGACGTGCCCGAGGGCACCCTCGTCTACTGCTGCGGTCCGGGGCCGTTGCTCGACGCGGTCGAGGCACGGTGTCCCGGCGGCGTCCTGCGCATGGAGCGCTTCCAGCCGAAGGTCCAACAGGCGGGCTCCGACAGCGAGTTCGAGGTGGTGCTGGAGCGGAGCGGCAAGACCGTCACCGTCCCGTTGGGCGTGTCGGTGCTCGACACCGTGCGGGCCGCCGGGGTCGAGGTGCTGTTCTCCTGCACGGAGGGCACCTGCGGGACCTGCGAGACCGATGTCCTCGACGGCACCCCGGACCACCGGGACTCGGTGCTGAGCGAGGAGGAGCGGGCGGCCGGCGAGACCATGCTCATCTGTGTCTCGCGCTGCCTGGGGAAGCGGCTCGTGCTCGATCTGTGACCCGCAGATCGTCGTCGATGAGCGCCACCGCCGCCAGCAACCGGGGCAGCAGGTCCCGCCGTACGGCCTCGGCGGAGTACCTTGCCGGCGTGCGCCCCGACGCTCACGCCGGCCACCACCACGCCGCCCCCGGTCCCGCACCGGGGCGGCGACCGATCTGAGGCCCTCCTCCAGCTCCTCGTCGACGAGCGCGTACCCCTCGTGCCGTATCCGGTGAAGTGCCTTGCGCAGTAAGGCGGTTGACGGTCGGGCGGGCAGATGGGCGAGGAGCACCCGGCCCACGGCGGTGACATGGGCGGCCTGGCGGGTACCCACGGTGATCGTGGCGGCCAGGATGCGGCGGGCCGGGAGAGCGGCGACCTGGACGACGTCGTCGCCGTCGAGGACGCACAGGGACGCCGACTCACCTGTCCGCGCGACGAGTTGCTCCAGATGCGGGGCGGCGATCTGCGGCAGGGTGGAGCCCGCGAGGTAGGAGTAGCCGAGCTCCAGGACGCGCGGGGTGAGCCGGAAGAGGCGCCCGTCGGACTGGACGTAGCCGAGGTCGGCCAGGGTCAGCAGCAGCCGGCGGGCGGCGGCGCGGGTCAGCTCGCAGGCGTGGGCCACCTCGCTGAGCGTACGGGCGGGATGCTCGGCGTCGAAGGAGCGGATGACGGCGAGGCCGCGCTCGAAGGACCTCACGAAGTGCGGTGCGCGGACTGCCGCAGGCATCGTCGCCTCCAGACGGACGCACGGAGTGCGCTCCGGGAGCACGGTAGAAGCGCGTTTCGATAACTGTCAACAATTTTGTTAGCCAAACCATTGACCCGGTCCAACGCCGGGTTCTACGTTCCCGCTGAGCACCAAGAAGAGCACCACTGTGCGCTGCGCGCACAGCCTGTCGGAACACCGTTGTCTGCACAGGAGGAGCCGTATGCGTCGTCTGCTCGCCAGTCTCACGGTCGGCACGTTTCTGCTCGCCACCGCGGCCTGCGGCTCGTCCGACGGGTCGAGTTCGTCGAAGAGCACGTCCTCGGGGGGCACCACCACGGTCAAGGTGGGCGTCATACCCATCGTCGATGTCGCCCCGCTCTACCTCGGCCAGAAGCAGGGCTTTTACAGCAAGCAAGGCCTGAAACTGGCCATGACGCTCGCGCAGGGCGGCGCGGCCATCGTGCCGGGTGTGGTCAGCGGCCAGTTCCAGTTCGGCTTCTCCAACATGACCTCCCTCATGCTCGCCCGGTCCAACGACGTCCCGGTGAAGGCCATCGCCAACGGTGTCGCCTCAACGGGTGTCTCGGGCAAGGACTTTGGCGCCCTGGTCGTCAAGAAGGGCAGCACGCTCAAGTCGGCGAAGGAGCTGGAAGGCAAGAAGGTCGCGGTCAACACGCTGAAGAACATCAACGAGACGGCCGTACGCGAATCCGTCCGCAAGGCCGGCGGCGACCCGGACAAGGTGAAGTTCGTCGAGCTGGCCTTCGACCAGATGCCGGCCGCGCTCGACAAGGGCCAGATCGACGCCGCGATGGCCGTCGAACCCGCGCTCACCACGATGCTGAACCAGGGCGCCCAGCAGATCGCCTGGCCGCTGGTCGACGTGGCGCCGAACCTCACCGTCGCCATGTACTTCACGTCGTCGGCGTACGCGGCCAGGAACCCGGACGTGGTCAAGAAGTTCCAGGAGGCGACCGCCGAGTCCCTGGCCTACGCCGACGCCCACCCGGACGAGGTCCGCCGGATCGTCGCCACCTACACCAAGGTCCCGGCCACTGTGCTGGCCAAGGTGATCCTGCCCAAGTGGCCCGCCGATCTCAACCGTTCGTCGATCGAGGCGCTGGAGAAGCTGAGCGAGACCGACGGCCTCTTCAAGAAGACCCCCGACCTGAACACGCTGCTCCCGTGAAGGGACTGAACACCGCACTCGGTGCGGCAGGACTCGCGGCCTTCCTCGCCCTCGGCGAGGTCGTGCCGCGCGTCGGCATCGTCAAGGAGGCCTACTTCCCGCCGACCAGCAGGATCGCCTCCGCGTTTTGGACCGAGCTAAACGACGCCGCGTTCTGGTCGGCGCTGGGCGACACCCTCACCGGCTGGGCCCTCGGCCTCGCGATCGCCGTCGGCGCGGGCATCGCCGCCGGCGTCCTGCTCTCAGTCGTCCCCCACCTCCGCGAGGCGACCGCCTCGACGATCGAGTTCCTCCGCCCGATCCCCTCGGTCGCCCTCATCCCCCTCGCGGTGCTCTTGTACGGCACCGAGTTGAAGTCTGTGCTCCTGCTCGTCGTCTACGCCTCCTTCTGGCAGATCCTGATCCAGGTTCTCTACGGCGTCCAGGACGTCGACCCGGTCGCCGAGGAGACGGCGCGGTCCTACGGTCTCGGCACCTGGGCGCGGGTGCGGCACGTGCTGTGGCCGAGCGCGCTGCCGTACGTCATGACGGGCGTACGGCTGGCGGCTGCCGTCGCGCTGATCCTCACCGTCACCGCCGAACTGGTCATCGGAGCACCGGGGTTGGGCGCCACCATCATGGTCGCCCAGAGCTCGCAGGCCGTGCCCGAGATGTACGCGCTGATCGTGGTGACCGGTCTGCTGGGCCTGATCATCAACGTGGGCGCGCGGACGGTGGAACGCCGGGCGCTGGCCTGGCACCAGTCGGTGCGCGGGGAGGTGACGGTGTGAGGCGCGTTCTCCTCCGGCTGCTGTTCGTGGTCGCGCTCCCGACGGTGCTGCTCACCGTCTGGTGGCTGGCGTCGGACGGCAGCACCAATGTGTTCTGGCCACCGCTGCGGACGATCCTCAGGACCTTCCCGGACGTGTGGACCGTCGAACGGTTCAGGACGGACGTCCTGCCAAGTGTGCTGCGGCTGACGGCCGGTTACGCGGCGGCGGCCGTCGCCGGAGTCGCGCTCGGCACGGTCATCGGCTCCTACCGGCGGGTGCGCGCGGTGTGCGAACCGGTCCTGGAGTTCCTGCGCGCGGTGCCGCCGCCGGTCCTCGTCCCGGTCATCATGCTGTTCGCGGGTATCGGCGACACCATGAAGATCGTGGTCATCGCGAGCGGCTGCGTCTGGCCGATCCTCCTCAACACGGTCGAGGGCGTCCGCGCGGTCGACCCGGTCATGAAGGAGACGGCCCTCTCCTACGGCATCACGGGCACCGCCCGCCTGCGGAGCCTGGTGCTGCGCTCGGCGAGCCCGCAGATCTTCGCCGGGCTGCGCCAGGCACTGTCCATCGGGATCATCCTCATGGTCATCAGCGAGATGTTCGCAGGCACCGACGGACTCGGTTACACCGTCGTCCAGTTCCAGCGCAGTTTCGCGGTGCCCGACATGTGGACGGGCATCCTCGTCCTCGGGATGCTGGGATTCCTGCTCTCCGTCGTCTTCCAGGTGGTCGAGCGGCGGGTGCTCGGCTGGTACCACGGCCTGCGCGCGGCCACCCGCCGATCCCCGTGAACATCGTGAAAGGGCGGTCCATGCACGCGCTACTCGACGTATCCGGCCTCAAAAAGGTCTACGAGGGTTCCGGCCGCCGGGTGGAGGCGGTGCGGGACCTCACCTTCACCGTCGAAGCCGGCGAACTCGTCTGTCTCGTCGGCCCGTCGGGCTGCGGCAAGACCACCCTGCTCAAGTGCATGGGAGGACTGCTCACCCCGACCGCGGGCGAAGTCCTCCTGAACGGACGGAAGGTGAGCGGTCCGCCGCCCGGAATGGCGTTCGTGTTCCAGGAGTACGGGCGCAGCCTGTTCCCCTGGATGCGGGTCGGCGAGAACGTCGAACTCCCCTTGAAGCAGAAGGACTTGAGCAGGGCGCGCAGGCGTGAACTGGTTGCGGACGCGCTGGAGTCGGTGGGACTGACGGATGCGGCCGGGGCGTATCCGTGGCAGCTGTCCGGCGGTATGCAGCAGCGGGTCGCGATCGCCCGCGCGCTGGCGTACGAGCCCGAAGTCCTGCTGATGGACGAGCCGTTCGCGGCAGTCGACGCGCAGACCCGGGCCGACCTGGAGGACCTGGTACGGGGGTTGTGGCGGGAGCGCGGCATCACGATCCTCTTCGTGACCCACGACATCGACGAGGCCGTCTACTTGGGCGAGCGAGTGGTGGTGCTCTCCGCGTCGCCGACCGTCGTGCAGGAGCAGCTGAAGGTCGATCTGCCCGTGGAACGCGACCAGTTGCACACCCGGGTCGCCCCGCGCTTCGCCGAGCTGCGGACCCATGTGTACGAGCAGATCCAGGCGGCGAAGCGCGGGACGCTTCCGGTTCAGGACCGGCTCACGAAGTCGGATACGCCTCCACTTCGCTGAACTGGGCGGCCGGCCAGCCGGAGTTGGCGCTGACGCTGAGCCGCAGATAGCGCAGGTTGGCGCTACTGGGCAGGGCCACGGTGACGGTGTTGCCGGTCGCCGGGTCGAAGCGGTAGCCGGTGGCACCGACGACGGTCGAGTAGGTGGAGCCGTCGGTGCTGCCCAGCACGGTGACGGTCTGCGTGCGCGCGCTCCACGCGGACGCGGGCGGCAGCTTCAACACCAGCCTGCGCACGGCCTGGTTGGAACCCAGGTCGACCGTCCAGGCCTGCGGGAAGGCGTTGTTGGCGGACTCCCAGTAGGAGTTGGCGTCGCCGTCGACCGCCTTGCCGGGCGTGTAGACGTCCTGCGAACCGGTCGCGGTGGCCGGGCGGCCCTTGGCGAGGTTGGTGTTCTCGTCCGGGGGCGGGTTGCCCTGGCCGGGCTGCGGCCAGGTCGAGCAGTCCGACCAGGTGCTGCTCCAGCCGGAGTTGCCGCCGCCGTCGGTGAGCGTGAAGGCTCCGGAGCCGGACGGGTAAGGGCAGTTGTAGATGCCGGCCGCGCCGACGCCGGTGGCCTGGACGTTGCTGAACTTCGCCGCGCCCTGCGCCTCCGCCTGGACGACGACCGTGCCGGTGTTCTGCACGGTCGCACCACTGATGTTGACGTTGCCGGTCGAGTAGCCGTGCCCGCCGCCGGACACGAACTCGAAGGCGCTGTAAGGGCTGTTGGTGATGGTCGTGTTGGTGATGTTGACGGTCGCGTTGACCGCGCTGTCGTAGGAGTCGACGCGCAGCGCGCCCATGGGGTGGTTCCAGTTGGGGTTGATCGCGCCGGTGCGGACGAGGGTGTTGCCGTCGACCGTGATGGTGCCGGCGAGGGGGTAGAAGGGGTCGAGGAACTTCTGGTTGGAGATCGCGATGCCACTGCCGAGGGCGTTGGTGTCGGAGATCAGGTTGTTGCGGACCGTGATGTTGGTGCCGCCGTAGATCGCGATGCCGTTGGCGAGGTTCGGCTGCGAGATGGTGTTGCTCTCGAAACTGCTGTTGGTGTCCGGGGAGTTGAGCGACCACATGGCGAGGGAGTCGTCGCCCTGGTTGCGCAGGAAGTTGTTGCGGACGATCACACCGTGGGCAGTGCCGTTGAGGTTCAGGCCGTCGGCGGTGGTGTCGAGGATGCGGTTGTTCTCGACGACGAGATTGTCGTTGTTGCCCGTCAGCCAGAAGCCGCACTTGAGGTGCTGGATCCACATCCCGGAGACCGAACTCCCCGGCCCGAGCGTCCCGTTGACGAAGTTGTCCGGGTTGGAGTCGACGCGCTCGGTGACCTCACCGACGACCGCGAAGTCCTTGATGTGGACGCCGCCGGAGGAACCGGACTGGTCGATGAACCGCGAGGTGTGTACGACCGAGTACCACTGTCCGGCGCCCTGCAAGGTCACGTTCTGTACGCCGCCGAGGGAGGCGGTGAGCCGGTAGTCGCCCGGCGGGATCCACACCACTCCCCCTTGCGCGGCGGAGATGGCGTCCCGGAAGGCCTGCGTGGAGTCACGCGCGCCGCTGGGGTCGGCACCCTTGGAGACCACGGACACCGAACCGGCCGGCTGCGCGGCGGCCCCGGCTACCTGCTCGAAGTCGGCGACGTCGATGGTGACTTGGGTACCGGTCGCCACGAACGCGACCTTGTCGCCCTGCTGCACGTTCTGGCCGAGCAGGAGCCGGGAGTTGTCGAAGAAGTGGTGCGTCTTGGCGCCCGCGATCCAACCGGTGTCGACGTACGAGTACTTGGACGTGACGGCGAGCGTCCTGGCGATCTTGGTGCCGTTGACGTACACGTCGAGGCTGCCGCTCTGCCCGTCCGGAACGTTGTAGGACACGTTCACGGCGTTGGCCGCGCGCGGCACGGTGAACTCGACGCGCTGTCCGGAGGTGAGCCGTACGGCCTGCCGTCCGGAGGCCTCGGAGGCGAGTGTCCCCTGGGTGTAGTCGGGGCTGATTCTGGTGCCGGTCGTGGCGGCGGACTCGGCCTCTACGGAGGTGAAGGGGAGGGAGGCGCCGGAGGCTGCGTGGGCGACGGCGGGGGCCAGGGCGACGAGCATGCCTGCGGCGAGCGCGACGGCCGCACCGACGCTTGGCATGTGCCTGACAGTTCCGGGCATGGTGCTGTGCATGTGCTGATCCCTTCGAGGTGGGGGTGCGGGGATAGCTGATGCGGGGACAGCGGATGCCGAGTGGCGGTCGACCGCCGACGGTCGACCGTCGGCATTACACGGTGTGCAGCCAGGCCGCGGTGTCCTGCGGCAGCCGGCCCTGGTAGCCCAGGGGGCCGCTGGTCAGCAGGAGTCGGTTGTGCGCGGGGAGGTCGACTGCCGTGTCCGACAGGTTGACCACGCACGTCGCGCCGTCCGCGCGGGCGAAGGCGAGGACGCCGTCGGGGGCGGGCAGCCAGGTGAGGGGGCCGTCGCCGAAGGTCGGCCGGAGGCGGATCGCCTCGCGGTAGAGGTTGAGCATGGAGTCGGCGGTCTGCTGCTGCCGGTCGACCGCATACGATGTCCAGCCGACCGGCTGCGGAAGCCAGGGCTCACCGCGCGAGCCGAAGCCCGCGTACGGCTCGTCGGCCACCCACGGGAGCGGTACCCGGCAGCCGTCCCGGCCGGGGTCGGTGCCGCCCGACCGGAGGTACATCGGATCCTGTATGCGGTCGACTGGGAGCTCGACCTCGGGCAGTCCCAGCTCCTCCCCCTGGTAGAGGTAGACGACGCCGGGCAGGGCGAGCGACAGGAGGGCCGCGGCCCTGGCGCGCCGGGTGCCGAGGGCGAGGTCGGTCGGGGTGCCGAAGGCCTTGGTGGCGAAGTCGAAACCGGTGTCGGCGCGGCCGTAGCGGGTGACCGTGCGGGTCACGTCGTGGTTGCACAGGACCCAGGTGGCGGGGGCGCCGATCGGGGCGTGCTCGGCAAGGGTCTCGTCTATCGAGGCGCGCAGTCGGTCCGGGTCCCAGGGGCAGGACAGGAAGGAGAAGTTGAAGGCGGTGTGGAGTTCGTCGGGGCGGAGGTAGCGGGCGAAGCGTTCGGTGTCGGGGAGCCAGACCTCGCCGACGAAGACGGCGCCGTACTCGTCGGCGACGGCCCGCCACGAGCGGTAGATGTCGTGGAGTTCGTCGCGGTCGACGAAGGGGTTCGGATCGCGGCCCTCGACGAAGTCGGGCAGCGCGGGGTCCTTGGCGAGCAGCGCCGCCGAGTCGATGCGAACTCCGGCGACGCCGCGATCGAACCAGAAGCGCAGGATGTCCTCGTGCTCCTGACGCACCGCCGGGTGGGCCCAGTTGAGGTCGGGCTGTTCGGGGGTGAACAGATGGAGGTACCAGTCGCCGTCGGGGAGGCGGGTCCACACGGGTTCGGTGGAGCCGGCGAACTGGGACGGCCAGTCGTTGGGCGGGAGTTCGCCGTGTTCGCCGCGTCCCGGGCGGAAGTGGAAGAGCTCGCGCTCGGGGCCGCCGGCCAGGGCGGCGCGGAACCACGGGTGCTGGTCGGAGACGTGGTTGGGCACGATGTCGACGATCGTGCGGATGCCCAACTCCCGTGCCTCACTGATGAGTTTCTCGGCTTCGGCGAGGGAGCCGAAGGCCGGGTCGATGGCGCGGTAGTCGGCGACGTCGTAGCCGCCGTCCTTCATCGGTGACAGATACCAGGGGTTGAACCACAGGGCGTCCACGCCGAGTTCGGCGAGGTAGGGCAGTCTGGAGCGGACGCCCGCGAGGTCGCCGGTGCCGTCGCCGTCACCGTCCGCGAAGCTGCGGACGTACACCTGGTAGATGACGGCCGAGCGCCACCAGTCGTCGTGGCTCTGGGCATGGGTGGGCTGTCCCACTGTGCTGGCCTTTCTGTCGGAGGGCGTCGAGGGGCGGTGTCAGCCCTTCGTGCTGCCCGCGCTGATCCCGGCGATGATGTGGCGCTGGAAGACCAGGAACATGGCGACCATGGGGATGCTCGCGATCACCATCGCGGCGATGAGCACGGTCAGTTGGATGTTCTGCGACAGCTGGACGAGTGCCACGCTGATCGGCTGTTTGTCGGTGTCGGAGAAGACCATCAGCGGCCACAGGAAGTCCTGCCACACGGCGACCAGGGCGAAGATCGAGACGACGCCGAGCACGGGCCGGGACATGGGCAGCACGATGGACCACAGGATGCGGAGTTTTCCGGCACCGTCGATCTCGGCGGCCTCCATGACGTCGCGCGGGAGTTGGTCGAAGAACCGTTTGAGGAGATACAGGTTGAAGGCGTTGGCGACGGCCGGCAGCCAGATGCCGAGGGGGTCGTTGAGCAGGCTGGTGTGGATCAGCGGGAGGTCGGCGACGGTCAGGTACTTCGGTACGACCAGGGCCTGTGCGGGGACCATCAGCGTCGCGAGGATGCCGCCGAGGATCAACTTGCCGAAGGCGGGCTTGAGTTTGGACAGGGCGTAGGCGGCGGCCGTGCACAGGACCAGCTGGAACGCCCAGGCGCCGGCGGCCTGGACGACCGTGTTCCACAGGTGCTCCGGGAGCTGCATCAGGTCCCAGGCGTCCGTGTAGCCGCTGAGGTGCCAGTGGTTGGGAATGATCGTGGGCGGGGTCTGCGCGATCTCGTCCGGCGATTTCATCGCGCCGGTGACCATCCAGTAGACGGGGAAGAGGAAGGCCAGCGCGAAGAGCACGACGACGCCGGTGAACACGGTCCAGTAGACGGCCCGGCCGCGCGGCCGGGCGAGCGCGGCCGGGGAGAGAAGCGTGCGGGTGCTCACAGGTCGTCCTCTCCGGAGCGGGTCAGCCGCAGATAGAGGGCGGAGAACACGCCGAGCAGCACGAGGAGCATCACGCTGAGCGCGCAGGCGCCGCCGAAGTCGTTGTAGAGGAAGGCGTATTTGTAGATCAGGTAGAGGACGGTGACGGTGGCGCTCTCCGGTCCGCCGCCGGTGATCACGAAGGGTTCGGTGAACACCTGCATCGTGGCGATGATCTGAAGGAGCATCAGCATCAAGATCACGAACCGGGTCTGAGGGATCGTCACATGCCGGACGCGTTGCAGCAGGCTCGCGCCGTCCAGTTCGGCCGCCTCGTACAGCTCGCCGGGGATGGACTGGAGCGCGGCAAGGTAGATCAGGACGGTGCCGCCCAGGTTGGCCCAAGTGGCCACGATCACCAGGGAGATGAGGGCGGTGTCGGTGCCGTTGGACCAGTTCGAGGTGGGCAGGTGCAGAAAGCGCAGCGTCTCGTTGGCGAGGCCGGCTCCCGGGTCGTAGAACCATTTCCACAGCAGGGCGGTGACCACCGGCGGGATCATCACCGGGAGGTAGACGACGACCCTGAAGAAGGCTTTCCAGTGCCTCAACTCGTTGAGGACCAGGGCGAGTACGAAGGGGATCGCGAAGCCGATGAGCAGGGCCAGCAGGGTGAAGACGAGGGTGTTGCGCCAGGCGGCGCTGAACTCGGGGTCGTGCCAGACGCGGGTGAAGTTGGCGGTGCCGACCCACTCGGGCGAGGAGCCGGGGGTGTACTTCTGGAAGGCGATCACGACCGCGCGGATCGCCGGGTACCAGGAGAACAGGGCGAAACAGATGAGGCCGCCGATGAGGAAGGCGTAGGCGCGGGCCTGGTCGAGGAGGCGGGGGCCGCCCCCCCCCCCCCCCCCCGCGCGCCCCCCCCCCCCCCCGCGCCCCCCCGCCCCCCCCCGGGGGGGGGGGGGGGGGGCGGGCGAGCGGGCCGCCGCCCGCCGCGCGCACGCCGGA
>NZ_JBHYWD010000019.1:123265-151318 GCF_042751305.1 Streptomyces hokutonensis | reverse complement strand
CTCGCCGTTGTGTGTCTTTGGGGGGCGGGGGGGGGGTGCGCGCGCGCGCCCCCCCCCCCCCCCCCCCCCGGGGGGGCGGCGCCTCGACCTGTCGTACCGCCGTCGTCTCGACGGGGTTCCGGGTGGCCGTCCGGGTCATCGGGTCAGCCCCGGGCCAGGATGCCGTCGATCTTTCCGGAGGCGTCCTTGAGGAGTTGGTCGATGTTCGCGTCCTTCTTGGTGAGGACTGCGGAGACGGCCGAGTCGAGGACGGAGTAGATCTGTTGGGCGTCCGGCGGCTCGATCTTCTTCTGGAGGGGCGCGTTGCCGTCCAGGAAGGTCTGGTAGTTCTGCACCGGGACGTTGGAGTTGGCCTTCTTGACCTGCTGGTCCTTGGCGTCGGCGGCGCCGGTGAACAGGCGCGGTTCGGGCAGTCCGACGGGGGCGTTGGCCTTCTTGGCGCGGGCGTAGTCGCCGAGGAAGCCGCTGCCCGGGGTGAGGAACATGGAGTCGAGCCACTTGAGGCCGGCGCGGATCTGGGCGGGCGTGTCGTGCTTGTTGAACATGTAGCCGTCGCCGCCGATGAGCGTGCCCTGGCCGCCGGGCATCGGGCCCAGGGCGAGGTCGTCGTAGTTGCCGCCCTTCTCCTTGACCAGGATCGGGATGTTGTCCGGGGCGGAGAGGTACATGCCGAGCTTGCCCGAACCCATCAGCTGCTGCACGTCGTTGATGACGAGGAGCTGCTTGCTGCCCATGGAGTTGTCGGTCCAGCGCATGTCGTGCAGGTTCTGCAGCACGGCGTGGCCCTGCGGGGTGTCGATGGTGGCCTTCTTGCCGTCGGCGCTGACGACGTCGCCGCCCTGTGAGTACATCTCGGCGGTGAAGTGCCAACCCCCTTGGTTCTGGGCGCTGTAGTCGGCGTAGCCGATGGTGCCGTTGCCGAGCGCGGCTATCTTCTTGGCGTCGGCGCGGACTTCGGCCCAGGTCGTCGGCGGCTTGTCGGGGTCGAGGCCGGCCTGCTGGAAGAGTTTGCGGTTGTAGAGCAGGCCCATCGAGTAGCCGGTGCGCGGGATGCCGTAGATCTTGCCGTCGACGGTGTAGATGTCGCGCAGCTGCTGCTGAAGACTGTCGTAGCTCTTCAACTCCTTGATGTACGGCGTGAGATCGGCCGCCTGCTTGATGTCCACGACGTGCTTGGCGTCGGTGAAGTACGTGTAGAACACGTCCTCCATCTGGCCGCCGGCGAGTTTGGCGTCGAAGGTCTTCGGGTCCTGGCAGGGGAACGCGTCGTGCGCGACGACGTCGATGTCGGGGTTCTTCTTCTCGAAGGCCGCGACGTCGGAGTCGAAGAATCCCCGGTCGACCTTGGCGCTCTTGGGCGGCTCGCAGTTGACCGTGATGCGTGTCTTGCCGCTCGCCGAGTCGTCGCCGGACCCGCAGGCGGCGGTGAGCGCGAGAGAACAGACGCCGATCGCGGCGAAGGTACGGCGGAACCCGGTGCTTCTCATCGGTGGACCCCTCTGGGCAGGAGCGGTGGGCGCCCACACTCAAGCACCGCCGACATCTCTCCGCAAGATGTCGCGCAGAATCTGTAATTATTCGACAGCTAAGCGCCTGTCAGCTGCGCGGGGCTTGCGCGGTGGAACCGCGGACCACCAGTTCCGGTTCGAAGAGCAGCTCTTCGGCGGGTACGACGGAGCCGCCGACCTGAGAGTTCAGAAGCTCGACGGCTGCCCGGCCCATGGCCTCGATGGGCTGGCGGACGGTGGTCAGCGGGGGCTCGGTGCAGTTCATGAACGCGGAGTCGTCGTAACCGACGACGGAAATCTGTGACGGGACGTCAAGTCCCTTGCGGCGGGCGGCCCTCACCGCGCCGAGCGCGAGCGGGTCACTGGCGCAGATGATGCCGGTGACACCGCGGTCGATCAGCCGGGAAGCAGCCGCGTGACCGCCCTCGATGGAGAAGATCGCGCGCGCCACGAACTCGTCGGGCAGATCCGGGGACAGGGCCCGCGCGGCGGCCAGCTTCCTTGCCGACGGGATGTGGTCGGCGGGTCCCAGGACCAGCCCGATGCGCTCGTGGCCGAGGGAGGCGAGGTGGCGCCAGGCCTGCTCGACGGCGACCGCGTCGTCGCAGGAGACGGCGGGGAAACCGAGGTGGTCGATGGCCGCGTTGAGCAGGACGACCGGGATGTTGCGCTCGGCGAGCAGCCGGTAGTGGTCGTGCGGCGCGTCCGCCTGCGCGTACAGGCCGCCGGCGAACACGACGCCGGAGACCTGCTGTTGCAGCAGCAGCGTCACGTAGTCGGCCTCGGAGACCCCGCCCTTGGTCTGGGTGCAGAGCACCGGGGTGAGGCCGAGTTGGGCGAGCGCGCCGCCGATCACCTCGGCGAAGGCGGGGAAGATGGGGTTCTGCAGCTCGGGCAGCACCAGGCCCACCAGTCGCGCGCGTTCACCGCGCAGCTGGGTGGGCCGCTCGTAGCCGAGAACGTCCAGGGCCGACAGCACCGACTGCCGGGTGGAGTCGGAGACTCCGGGTTTGCCGTTGAGTACCCGGCTGACCGTGGCCTCGCTGACCCCGACCTTTTTCGCCACCTCAGCAAGTCGTCGCGTCATGTGCGCAAGAATAGCGCAAGACGCGCAAGTGGTTTGCGTCAATTGCCAATCGCTTGGGAGGCCTGGCTCCCGGTGCCGCTCAGTCGTGGGCGGCCCAGAGACCGCGGACATGTCCCAGGTGCCGGGTCATGATCTCACGCACAGCCCGCTTGTCACGGTCCAACAGCGCGTCCAGAAGCTCCAGGTGCTCCTGGGCGGAGGCCAGCAGACGCCCCTCCTCGACGAGGGCGGTGAGCCCGTAGAGGCGGGACCGCTTGCGCAGATCACCGACGACCTCCACGAGATGGGCGTTGCCCGCCAGGGCGAGCAGCCCGAGATGGAAGCGGGTGTCGGCCTCGACGTACGCGATGAGGTCGCCGGCCACGGCCGCGCCGACGATCTCCCGGGCGGCGGGGCGCAGCGCCTCCAGCGAGACGGGGTCGGCTGTCCCGGCCAGCCCCACCACCGTGGGAATCTCGATCAGGGCGCGGACGTGGGTGTACTCGTCGAGCTGCTTCTCGGAGACCGCGGTGACCCGGAACCCCTTGTTCGGGACGGTGTCGACCAGTCCCTCCTTGGCGAGGTCGAGCATGGCCTCGCGCACCGGTGTGGCCGAGACGCCGAAGCGGGCGGCGAGCGTCGGCGCGGAGTACACCTCGCCGGGCCGCAGCTCCCCCGCGATCAGCGCGGCCCTGAGCGCGTCGGCGACCCGCTCGCGATAGCTGCTCTTCCCGCCCAGCGCGGGCAGGTCCGGGGCAGCGGTGGGCGGGGCGCCGGTGCGCTGGACGGCCATCGAATCTCCTAGCGGTGCAAGTGGTGCAATGTCACGCGTGACCGGCCATTATCCCGGGCTAGAGGATGAACCCGTCCGGGAACGGGTCGGTGGGGTCGAGCAGATACTGCGCGGTGCCGGTGATCCAGGCACGGCCGGTGAAGCTGGGCAGTACGGCGGGCACGCCGGCGACCTCGGTGGTGCCGAGGAGCCGCCCGGTGAACCGGGTGCCGATGAAGGACTCGTTCACGAACTCGGTGTGCAGCGGGAGTTCGCCGCGCGCGTGGAGCTGCGCCATGCGGGCACTGGTGCCCGTGCCGCAGGGCGAGCGGTCGAACCAGCCCGGGTGGATCGCCATCGCGTGCCGCGAGTGCCGGGCGGTCGCGCCGGGCGCGTACAGGTGGACGTGATGGCAACCGCGAATGGAGTCGTCCTCGGGGTGGACGGGCTCGTCCCGGTCGTTGATCGCCTCCATGAGGGACAGGGCCGCCTTGATGATCTCGTCCTTGCGGGACCGGTCGAAGGGGAGCTCGAACTGGTCCAGCGGCAGGATGGCGTAGAAGTTGCCGCCGTACGCCATGTCGTATGTCACCGTCCGCCCGTCGGAGAGGGTGGCTTTGCGGTCCAGCCCGACGGAGAACGACGGGACGTTCTGAAGGGTGACGTTCTTCGCGGCGCCGTTCTCGACCGCGACCTCGGCGACGACCAGGCCGGCCGGGGTGTCGAGGCGGATCGTGGTGACCGGCTCGACGACCTCGACCATGCCCGTCTCGACGAGCACGGTGGCCACGCCGATCGTGCCGTGCCCGCACATGGGGAGATAGCCGGAGACCTCGATGTAGACGACGCCCCAGTCGCAGTCGGGGCGGGTGGGCGGCTGGAGGATCGCACCGCTCATCGCGGAGTGGCCGCGCGGCTCGTTCATCAGGAACTGCCGGATGTGGTCGCGGTGTTCGCGGAAGTACAGCCGCCGCTCGTTCATCGTCGCACCGGGGATGGTGCCGATGCCGCCGGTGATCACCCGGGTCGGCATGCCCTCGGTGTGCGAGTCGACGGCGTGCAGGACGAGTTTGCTGCGCATGACGCTCCTGGTGGATCGGTGCCGATGCGAGGGTACTTACGCGAGTCCGGCCGCGACCGCCCTCTCGGTGGCGGCGCGCACGACGGCCTCCTGCTCCGGCAGCAGCGGAACGCGCGGCGGACGCACCGGGCCGCCGTACCGTCCGACGATGTCCATGGACAGCTTGATGGCCTGCACGAACTCGACCTTGGAGTCCCAGCGCAGCAGCGGGTGCAGTTGCTCGTACAGCTTCTTCGCGGTGGCCAGGTCGCCGTCGACGGCCGCGTGGTAGAGCTCGACGCTCGCGGCGGGCAGCGCGTTCGGGTAGCCGGCCACCCAGCCCTTCGCGCCCGCGAGCGCCAGCTCCAGCAGGACATCGTCGGCGCCGATCAACAGGTCGAGTTCCGGGGCGAGTTCGGCGAGCTGGTAGGCGCGGCGGACATCGCCGGAGAACTCCTTGACGGCGTGGATGTACCCCTCGCCGTGCAGCTTGGCGAGGAGTTCGGGCACCAGGTCGACCTTGGTGTCGATGGGGTTGTTGTACGCCACGATCGGCACGCCCGCCTTCGCGACCTCCGCGTAGTGCGCGAGGACCGAACGCTCGTCGGCGCGGTAGGCGTTGGGCGGCAGCAGCATCACGGAGGCGCAGCCGGCGTCGCGGGCCTGCTCGGCCCAGCGGCGGGACTCGGCGGAACCGTAGGCGGCGACACCGGGCATCACGCGCGCACCGCCGATCGCGGCGACGGCCGTCTCGACGACTTTGGACCGTTCCTCGGGGGTGAGCACCTGGTACTCGCCGAGCGAGCCGTTCGGCACGACGCCGTCACAGCCGTTGTCGACCAGCCAGGCGCAGTGTTCGGCGAACTTGTCGTAGTCGACGGCGAGTTCGTCGGTCAGCGGGAGCGCGGTGGCGACGAGGACGCCGCGCCAGGGACGGTTCGGGGTGGTGGTCATGGAGCGCCTCATCTCAATGGGGTGTGACATTTCATCGATGCTCGTCGTCCAGGGCCTCACCGGCGTGCGCCAGCACGCCGAGCGGCACGGGCCGGGCGAACGGCCGCCGGGACGGGGTGAGTTCGCACCCGGCGAGCCCCGCGACCGCCGGCCCGCACATCCGCCCCTGGCACCAGCCCATACCGGCCCGCGTCAGCAGTTTCACGGTGCGCACGTCACCGGCGCCGAGCCCGGCCACGGCCTCGCGGACCGCACCTCCGGTGACCTCTTCGCAGCGGCACACGATCGTGTCGTCGGTGACGAGATCGGTCCAACAGGCGGGCGGCGCGTACACGGTGTCGAGGTCGGCGATGAACTCCCGCAGTCCGCTACGGGACTTGGCGGCCGCCGCCCACCCGCGCGGGTCGGGTACGGCACCCGTCAGGCGGGCGGCGGCGGAGCGTCCCGCGATGTGCCCTTCGGCGAGGGCGAGGTCGGCGCCGCCGATGCCGGTGGTCTCGCCGGCCGCCCAGACGCCGGGGACGTCGGTGCGCTGTTCGTCGTCGACGTGGACAGCGATCCCGTCGAGCCGGCAGCCGAGGGTCTCGGCGAGGTCGGTGTGCGGGAGCATGCCGTGGCCGACGGCGAGGGTGTCGCAGGGGAGGCGCCGTTCGGTGCCGGGTCGGAGGCGCCCGTCGGTGTCGAGCGCGACGACGGTCACCGCCTCCAGCCGCTCGTCGCCGTGCGCCTCGACGACGGTGTGCCGGGTGAGCAACTTGACGCGGTGACGCAGGAGTCGGGCCGCGTACTGGGCGCCCTCGGCGACCTTTCCTGGCTGTGCCGCGAGCACGCGGGTCTGTCGTACGAACGCTTTGGGGTCGGCGGACTCGACGAGCGCGGCCACCTCGACGCCGGCCGAGGCGAGACCGGTCGCCACAGGGAGGAGAAGCGGTCCCGTGCCGGCGACCACGGCGGTGCGTCCCGGGACGGCGAGGGAGCCCTTGAGCATGGCCTGCGCACCGCCCGCGGAGAGGACTCCGGGGAGCGTCCAGCCGGAGAAGGGGAGGACCTTCTCGTAGCCGCCGGTGGCGAGGAGGACGGCGTCGGCGCGGACCTCGACGGGCACCTCCTGTTCGGGGCCGAGGAGGGCGTGCACGGTGAAGCGGTCCAACCGGCGTTCCACAAACCAGACATGATGGTCCGTCAAGTGGGTTACGCGGCCTGCCTCCACGTGACGGGCGAGGGCGTCGCTGAGCCGCTGCCATGTCCGCCACCGGTGGTGCAGGGCCTGCGGGCGACGGGCGTTCAGTTCGTCGGCGGGCTGCCGATAGAACTGGCCGCCCGCCCGCGCCGCCGAGTCGAGCAGCGTGACGCGGACACCGTGCGCCGCGGCGGCCACCGTGGCGGCGAGTCCCGCCGGGCCCGCGCCGATCACGGCGAGGTGCGGTCGCTCAGTCATCGTGGCCCGTTCCCTCCTGCGTGCGGACGGCATCGCCGGGGTGCAACTGCACCAGGCAAGCCCGTTGGTTCGGGCGGTCGTTGACGGTGACGAGGCAGTCGTAGCAGACGCCGATGCCGCAGAAGACGCCGCGCGGTGCTCCCCCGACCCGGGTGGTGCGCCAGGACGTCACGCCCGCCGACCACAGTGCGGCGGCGACGGTCTGGCCGGAGACCGCCTCGATCCGGCGGCCGTCCAAGGTGACCGTGAAGACCGGTCCCGGGTCGGCGTCGACGAGGTCCTGCGGGGATTCTGGGCTCACTCACCCTCCTGGTCCGGGAAGCGGTCGGGGCGGAAGGGGGCCAGGTCGAGATCGGGGGTCTTGTCGCCGAGCAGTTGGGCGATCAAGTGCCCGGTGCCGGTGGCGAGTCCGATGCCGGCGCCCTCGTGCCCGCAGGCGTGGAAGAGGCCGGGAGCCCGGGGGTCGGCGCCGATGACGGGGAGGTGGTCCGGCAGGTAGGGGCGGAAGCCGAGGTAGGAGCGCATCGCCCGCACCTCGGCCAGGAACGGGAACAGCCGGGTCGCGCCCGCCGCCAGCGCCCGCAGGACCGGCAGCGAGAACTCCCGGTCGAAACCCACGCGTTCACGGCTGGCGCCGATCAGAACGGGCCCCGCGGCCGTGCCCTCCACTACGGGTGAGGTCTGCAGCGCGGCCGAGTCGCTGGCCACGTCGGCCACGTAGTCGGCGGCGTACACCTTGTGGTGGATCAGGCGCGGGAGCGGTTCGGTGACGAGGACGAAGCCGCGGCGCGGGAGGACGGGGAGGGTGACGGCGGCGAGGGCGGCGAGTTCGCCGCCCCAGGTGCCGGCGGCGTTGATCACGGTCGGGGCGAGGATGTCGCCCTGGGCGGTGCGGACACCTTGGACCGTTCCATCCGTCGCGCGGAGTACGGCCGTCACCATGCGGCCGGTGAGCAGGCGGGCGCCGGAGGCCCGGACGAGGTGGGCGGCGGCCAGGGCGGGCATCACCTGGCGGTCCTGGGGGTAGCGCACGCCGCCCGGGAGGTCCGGGGCGAGGCGGGGTTCGAGGTCGTACAGGGCCTCGGCGTCGACCGGTTCGGCGACGACTCCGGCGGCGCGCTGCTGCTCGGCAAAGCGTTCCAAAGCGGTGAGCCCACCGGGCGTGGAGGCCACGACGAGGCCGCCTTTCGCCTCGTACTCGATGAACTCCCCGATTTCCTCCGCGAGTTGTGTCCACAGGCGGGCGGAGAGGAGCGCGAGGTCGAGTTCGGGACCGGGTTCCTTGTCGGAGACGAGCAGGTTGCCCTCACCGGCGCCGGTCGTACCGCCGGAGACCGGGCCGCGATCCACGATGACGACGTCGAGGCCGGCCCGGGCCGCGTAGAGGGCGCAGGCCGCGCCCACCACTCCGGCTCCGACGACCACGACATCGCAGGTCAGTCGCTTGCTCACATCAGTACTATGTCACATACCTCTCTTGCTGAGTATGTCCCCGCGCGAATGTCGCCGCGAGGACGGTGAGCCGGAACGGACCGGGGACAACCCCACTCGGGGGTGCTTACTGGCGTCGCTGCCCGAGGACGCAGAACTCGTTGCCCTCGGGGTCCGCCAGGACGACCCACGACTGTTCGCCCTGGCCGATGTCGACCCGCCGGGCGCCATGGGCCTCCAGACGGGCCACCTCGGCGGCCTGGTCGTCGGGCCTGAAGTCGAGGTGCAATCGGCTCTTGGACTTCTTGCTCTCGGCGAGCCGCACGAAGTCGATCCCCGGCAGGCAGTCCGGCGCCGGACGGATCTCGAACTCGTCCTCGGAGGAGTGGACCACCACCCAGCCCAGGGCCGTGGCCCACCACTGGCCCAGGGCCGCCGGATCCTCCGCGTGCACGATTACCTGTTCCCATTCCAAGGTCATCCGCAGAGCTTAGACCGGTCCACGCCCCGGAAAACAGGTGCTCAGGGCCTCAGACCCGGCTGGCCGTGGCCGTGTCGGCGGACAGCCGCTGGGCGACGTAGATCGGGAGCACGGAGAGCAGGACGAGCACCGCGGCCACCACGTTGACGACCGGCGCCTGCTGGGGCCGGGTCATGTTGTTGAAGATCCAGATCGGGAGGGTCTGGATGCCGGGTCCGGCGGTGAAGGTGGTCACCACGATCTCGTCGAAGGACAGCGCGAACGCGAGCAGCCCGCCCGCCAGGAGCGCCGAGCGCACCAGCGGGAAGGTGACGTCGACGAAGGCACGGAAGGTGTCGGCACCCAGGTCCATGGCCGCTTCCTCGTACGACACTGAGGTGCGCCTCAGCCGGGCGACGACGTTGTTGAAGACGACGACGATGCAGAAGGTGGCGTGTCCGACGATCACCGTGAACAGGCCGAGGCCCACGCCGAGCGGCTCGAGTACCGTGCTGAACGCCGAGTTGAGGGCGATGCCCGTGACGATGCCGGGCAGTGCGATCGGCAGCACGACCACGAAGGAGATGGCGCCGCGGCCGAAGAAGCGGTACCGGGCGACCGCGAACGCGATCAGGGTGCCGAGCACCAGGGCGCCGCGGCGGACGTGCATCTACGGCGCTTCGAGGCGGCCGTGATGCCGATGCTGCGTCAACTCCCGGGGCCCGCACGGCTGGTGAACGCGCGCGGCCGGGTCGCCGCGTCCACCGACCCGAGTCAGCTGGTCGGTTCGCTCAGCAAGGGACCGGACTTCATGGAGGCGCTGGCGGCGGGCCGTGCCGGGTATGCGCGGGGGCTGCGGCTGGTGCCGTGCGACGGGGTACCGCTGGTCCTGGTCGTCGCCGAGCGCTGATCTCAACTCGCTTAGCACTCCTGCGAGTTGAGGTGGTGCTCACTCGCCCGCCGGGACCACCCTCAGGTGTCCCGCGCCGCGGCCCGGCCTGCGCGTCCTGGGCGGCGGGGTGCGGCGGGCCTCGCGCAGGACGAGTGTCAGCCGCGTATAGCCCATGTTCTCAAGGGTCTTGGGGGTCTCACCGACGATCCGGCAGTCCGTGACGCCCCAGCGCGGGTCGGGGTGCAGTACCGGGCGGACCGCGCCGTCGTGTTCCACGGCCTCCTCGCCCACCGCGCGGATCCAGTGCGGCAGGCCCTGCCGGTAGGCGGCCTCCATGATCGGGTCCTGGGCGATGTCGCGGCGGATCGCCTGCAGGCCGTGGTCGTGGCCGTGGCTCTCCACGACGGAGGCGAAGTGGGCCAGCATCGGCAGGCACCAACTCGACTCGTGCTCACCGAGAACCGTGCTCGCGTCGGGGTGGAAGAGCACGAAACGAAGGAAGTTGTCGCCCGGCATGGCCGTCGGATGCGGACCGACCGCCCGGAAAAGTGACTTGAACGCGCCGTTGGTCAACACCACGTCCCAGCGGTGGTCCATGACGACGGAGGGGAAGGGGACGGCCTCAAGCAGCGTGGCGTAGTCCAGCAGATACGCCTGGGCCTCGGGACTCTCGGGGGCGGGCCGCGGTGCGGACCGCTGCCCACCTGCCTGGTACGCCATCGGGAGGTCACCCCTCTTGCCTATGCGGCCTTCTCGCGGCGCCCTGATCCTGCTGCCCCGACTCTTGCCGTGTCAACTATCGTGGCATTTCATGCTTGTTGACGGCTGAAATTGGCCACAGTTGTGGCGAGACCTGGATGCGAGTTCGAACGAACCGCTACCCTCCGGGATGTTCACGGCCACCGTTTGTGAGAAGCCTGTGAGAGACGTAGGAGATCTGTCGGTGTCGGATGGCTTCGAGGTACCGGGCGCGACGGCGAAGGCCGTGCTGCCCGCCGTCGTCGACCGCGTCACCGCGCTCGCCGAGCGGCTCGACGTTCCGCAGGCCGAGGTCTTCCACGTGGGCCGGCTCTCCGTGGCCTCGGGTGTTCCGGACCCCGTGGTCAGGGCCCTGCTGAGCGGGCGCCCCGCGGGCGAGCCCGATGTGCAGTCCCGGTTCCTGCAGCGCCTCGACCTGTTGCGCCGCACCAGGCTCAAGCCCAACGGGCGCAAGTACACCCAACAGGAGATCGCCGACGGCGCGGGCATGTCGCGCCAGCAGGCGGGCGCGCTCATCAACGGCGACCGGCGTCCCACGATGGAGCACTGCGACGCGCTCCAGCGCTTCTTCCGGGTGCACGCCGGATTCCTCACGGCCGAGGACCCCGAGGCCCTCGCGGGCGCCCTCCAGCGCACCGAGCAGGAGCTGTTGCAGAAGCTCGCCGACCGTGAGCGGGCGGCGGCCGAGGCCGCGGGAGATCCGCTGGAGCGGCTGCTGCAGGACCACGGGGTGCGCGGAATCGCCTGGCGCGCCGCGCAGTTGCCGACCGACCAGCACCGCGACAAGGTCGCCGAGTGGCTGGACATGCTCCTGGAGAGCGTGAAGCGCCCCGAGTCGTGATCCGGGGCCGCCCGGACGGGAGTTGACGTCTCGTCAGGTGGCGCTTCGTTCGCTCGCCTCCCTCAAGTCCCGTTCCGTCGCGTCGCCCTGGGCCGTGACTCCGGGCCGGCCCTCGCACAGGAGGTCGCGCCAGTGCTCGCGGCTCCAGTGGGCCGGGGTGGTGGTGCCGGTGAACTCCCTCACCAGGGCGAGGAATCGGGCCGGGTCGGTGTGGAACGGGAAGTGCCCCGCCCCCTCGAAGATCTCCAGCCGGCTGCCCGGCATGGCCTCGTGGGCGCCGTGGGCGTGCCGTACCGGCACCACGCTGTCGCGGTCGCCCCACAGCAGCATCGTCGGCATGCCCTCGGTGAGATAGCAGCGGTCGAGCATGGTGACCACCTGGCCGCGCCAGTCGACGACCGCGCGCAGGGTGCGGATGAAGGCGTTGCGGGCGGTCTCGTCGGGCAACGCGTCGACGAGGGTGAGGAGTTCGGGGGCGTCCTGGCCGAGGTCGGTGTCGAGGAGCCTCATCAAGCCTACGGTGAGGCCGACTTGGAGGCGCATGCCGGGCAACCGGAGCGCGGACAGGGCGAGATGGGAGCCCGGAAGGGTGATGAGCCGCAGCACGGGGTTGACCTCGCGGCCCACACCACCGGCGCTGACCAGGATGAGCCGTTCGGTGCGTTCGGGGAACTGGTAGGCGAACTGCATCGCCACTCCCCCGCCCAGCGAGTGCCCGAGCAGGGTCGCGGACTCGATGCCGAGGGTGGTGAGCAGATCGCGCACGCCGTTGGCGTAGGCGGCGACCGAGTAATCGGCCCGCGGTTTGTCGGAGGCTCCGTGGCCGAGGAGGTCGGGGGCGATCACCGTGTGGGTGCGGGCCAGCTGCGGGATCAGTTCGGACCAGGTGGCCGAGGAGTCGCCGATGCCGTGGATGAGGACGAGCGCCGGGCCCTGGCCGGCCATGCGGAAGGCACGGCGGTATCCGTGCACGACGCGGTACTGGAGCGTGAGTTCCGCGTCGCCCACCGGGCGCAGCCGTGCGGCGCGCGCCGGGCGCCGTACCGGGACGTCCTCCACGTACTCGCCTCCCGTTCACCTGGCCGCCCGCGGACGGCCGAAAGCCCTTCCTCTCAGCGTAGGGCCGCTGTCCCACCGGGGATTTCGGGGACGTTTCGCCTCCGCTAAGCGGGCGAACCGGGGCCCGGGGAAACGGGATTGTCAGTGGCAGGCGGCAAGCTGGAGTCGTGCCACCGCCGCGCGGGGGCGCACGACGCCGATCAGGGGAGAGCCGTCCTATGCAGACCGCAGTGATGACCGACCGCGAGCGCGCCGCCGTCCAGGCCTATCTACGGCTGCTGCACACGGTCAGAGCCGCCTTCGACGGCCCCCCGGGAGACCCACGCCCGGTCCTGGTCCCACCTTCGGTGCTGGCCGAGGCGGACCAGGCTCTGACGGACGCCGGACTCGCGGGCAACGAGGAGGCGTTCTTCGGGCTGCTGGAGAGCTGGTGCCCGGAGGGATGACGAGGGGTCAGGGATGCGGGACCGTGATCGCGGTGGCGACCAGTCCCCGTCGTACGGTCCAGCGGCCCTCGAAGGTGTCGAGTCGCTCGCCGTCGACCACCGGGCCGGGGACGAGGAGACGGGCGCGCAGGCCGCCGCGCGCTTCGTCGCCGGGGTCGGCGAAGAGTTCGATGTCGGCCTCCGAGAAGTCCAGCCACTTCCCGGTGAGGGGGAACCAGGCCTTGTAGACGGACTCCTTGGCGCTGAACAGGAGCCGGTCCCAGTGCACGGCGGGCAGGTGGGCCGCGAGCCCTGCCAGCCGTTCCTGTTCGGCGGGCAGGGAGACGGAGGGGAGGACGCCGTCGGGGAGCGGTGCGTGGGGTTCGGCGTCGATGCCGAGCGAGGCGAGGTCGGTGGCGCGGGCCAGCGCGGCGGCGCAGTAGCCGTCGCAGTGGGTCATGCTGCCGATGAGTCCGGCGGGCCAGTTCGGTGCGCCGTGGGCACCGGGCAGGATCGGCTGCGGGGGCACGCCGAGCTTCTCCATGGCGCGCCGGGCACAGGCCCGTACGGCGGTGAACTCGCGCCGCCGCTTGGGCACCGCGCGGGCCACCCGGGCCTCTTCCTCGGGGTACAGCGGGGCGTCCTGGAACCCCTCGTCACCGTGTGTCTCCACTGTCACCACGGACTCCGGGAGCAGCTCCTCGATCACCGGCTCCGACCTCCATCGGCAGGATGCGGCGCAGTCGTCCCGGGGGTTCCGGGCGTTTCTGCCACTCGCGGGGGTATCCCACGGACACCTCTTCGAAGCGGACGCCCTCGTGGTGGGTGGTCCGCGGGATGTGGAGATGGCCGTAGACCATGGTGTCCACGCGGAATCTGCGGTGCCAGTCGGCGGTCAGGGTGGTGCCGCACCACATGGCGAACTCGGGGTACCACAGGACCTCGGTGGGGTGCCGGTCCAGGGGGTAGTGGTTGATCAGCACCGTGGGCAGGGTGTCGGGGATCTCTGCGAGCCGGCGTTCGGTCCCGGCGACCCGGGCCCGGCACCAGGCCTCGCGGCTGGGGTAGGGGTCGGGGTGCAGCAGGAACTCGTCGTTGCAGACGATGCCGGTGCCGTGCGCGTACGTCAGTCCCTCGTCCTTGGTGGCGCAGCCGGGCGGGAGGAACGAGTAGTCGTAGAGGAGGAAGAGCGGGGCCACGACGACCGGGCCGCCGGGGCCGTCCCAGACCGGATAGGGGTCCTCGGGGGTGAGGACGCCGACTTCCCGGCACAGGGCGACGAGGTGGTCGTAGCGGGCGACGCCGCGCAGGGTGACAGGGTCCTTGGGGTGGGTCCACAGTTCGTGGTTCCCGGGGGACCACAGGACCTTGCGGAAGCGGCCGGCGAGGAGTTCGAGGACCCAGCGGACGTCGGCCACTGTCTCGGCGATGTCACCGGCCACGATCAGCCAGTCCTCGTCCGTGTGGGGGCGCATGTTCTCGACCAGGGCGCGGTTCTCGGCGTACCCGATGTGCAGGTCGCTGATGGCCAGCAGCTGTCCGGCACCGCCGGCCGTCGACTCCACCCTCGCCCCCTCCGCCTCCGCGCACGAATGAGGCCACGAGATCACATCCCGCCGTTCCACGACAAGACGGCGAGGCCGCCGGGAGGGCGGTCCGGACGGTGCTCCGGGCGGGGCCCGGGGCTGTCCGGTGACGGGAGTTCACTTGCCCGGTGGGCAGGATCGGGAAATCCGTAACACGGGCGTTGCACGCGGCACCCCTTGAAAGCCGTATGATCGCCCCAACACCACCGCCACGAACGCCTCTTCGCCGAGGGCGGTTTGGTGTCCCTCCAACCACCCTGGCCGGGCACGGCCTCGCTCCGCCGTGCCCGCGAACCCGAAAGGACGGCCCTGCATGGTCTCTCGCGTACGCGTCTGGCTCAACCGCACGTACGCGGAGAACGTGTTCTTCATGGATCAGCTGCGGAGAAATCCCAGCGATCGGGCCGTCGAGATCCATGCCACGCACGGCGACGCGGACTCCCCCGTACTGGCCGCGGCCGACACCGCAGACCTGGAGCCCGAGGGCCTGTCTCCGGCCGGTTACGTCGAGTACGCGCTCGACCAGTGCGCCCGCCGCGGCATCGACGTGTTCGTGCCCCGGCTGCACCAGTCGGAGATCGTCGCGCACCGCGCGGACTTCGAGGCGGTGGGCACCGCGCTGCTGGCGCCGACCCCCGAGGCCGTCGCCGTCTTCCACGACAAGGTGATCGCCTACGAGGCCGTCCAGGCCATCGGCGTGCCCGTGCCGCCGTGGTGGCGGGTCCGGACGGCGCCCGAACTCGTCGCGGCCGTCGAGGAGTTGGAGGCGGCCGGGCACAAGGCGTGCTTCAAGCCGGCGTCCGGCGCGGGCGGGGTGGGCTTCCGCGTGATCACGCGCGCCCCCTTCTCGCTCATGCACCTCAACGGATTCCCGAGCCCCTACGTCCCGCTCGACACGGTCGTCGCGGCGCTGGAGCAGGCCGACGAGCAGGTCGACTGGCTGGTCATGCCGCGTCTGGAGGAGCCGGAGGTTTCGGTGGACTGCCTGACCGGTCCCGACAACCTGGTCCGGCTCGCGGTGGGCCGCACGAAGAACGGCCGTCGGCGCGGTTTCACCCTGCACGAGCAGTGGCTGGAGCCGGCCCGCCGGATCGCGGAGGGCTTCGGGCTGCACTACCTGTCCAACATCCAGTTCCGGATGTTCGGCGACAAGCCGGTGCTGATGGACGTCAACACCCGTCCCGCGGGCGGCCTGCACCAGCTGTCGCTGTGCGGGGTCAACGCCCCTTGGGCGGCAGTGCAGTTGGCGCTCGGCGAGGACCCGGGGACTATGGAGCCGCCGTTCCTGGGCGCGGACTACGCGGTGGTCTCGGGACCGCGTCAGCTGCGTCCCGTGTCGCTCCCGCACCAGCGCGCGGAGGAGTCGGAGCCGCTGCTCCCGACGGTGCCGGCGCAGACCGGGACGGAGCCCGAGAGCACCCTCGCACCGGAGCTGGGCAGCCGCGCGGCGGCCCGCGCCTAGGCCTCTCGGGTCTCCCCTTCCCCCTCCGCACCACAACTTCATACCGGTCTGGACCAATCATGGAGCAGCATCTTGACACCGTGATTGGTCCAGACCAAATTGGTTGCGCACCTTCCAGCACTCCCGAACACCCCCATTCCTTCAGGGAGATCGCGTGCGCGACACACTCAGACGTTCCAGACGTCGCCTCCTCGCTCTGCTCGGTACCGCAGCCCTGGCCATGGCCGGGGCCATCGCGCTGCCCGGTACCGCGCAGGCGGCCAACGTCCTGACCAACCCCGGCTTCGAGTCGGGTTCCCTCTCCCCCTGGTCCTGCACCGGAAACCTCGGCTCGGTGGTCTCCTCGCCGGTGCACGGCGGCTCCAAGGCCCTTGCGGGCGCGGTGAGTTCGAGCGACACCGCACAGTGCTCCCAGACGGTCGCCGTGCAACCGAACACGGCGTACTCGCTCAGCGGCTGGGTGCGCGGCAGTTACGTCTACCTCGGTGTCAACGGCGGTTCCTCGACGTGGACTTCGTCCCCGTCGGCGTACGCCCAGTTGACGACGTCGTTCACCACCGGCGCCTCGCAGACCAGCGCCACCATCTACGTCCACGGCTGGTACGCGCAGGGCACCTACTACGCGGACGACATCAGCCTCGACGGTCCCGGCGGCGGTGGCGGTGGCGACACCCAGGCCCCGACCGCGCCGACCGGACTGACCTCCACGGGCAAGACGTCCTCCAGCGTGTCCCTGTCGTGGGGCGCCTCGAGCGACAACGTGGGTGTCACGGCGTACGACATCTACAGCGGTGCGAACCAGGTCCTCAGCGTCTCCGGTACGAGCGCCACGGTCAGCGGGCTCTCGTCCAGCACCGCATACACGTTCACCGTGAAGGCGCGGGACGCGGCCGGGAACTCCTCGGCGGCCTCCAACTCCGTGAGCGTCACGACGGACGCGGGCACCGGCGGCGGCACCGGGTTCAAGCAGGCCGCACCCTATCTGTACGAAGGGTGGGGCGACCCGCCGAACCCGGCGACGGTGATGGCGGCGACGGGCGTCAAGTGGTTCACGATGGCGTTCGTGCTGGACTCCGGCGGCTGCACCCCCGCCTGGGACGGCAGCCGGGCCCTGACCGGGGGCGTCGACCAGACGGCGATCAACCAGATCCGCGCGGCCGGCGGTGACATCGTGCCGTCGTTCGGCGGCTGGCAGGGCAGCAAGCTCGGCGCCAACTGTTCCTCCGCGAGCGCGCTCGCCGGGGCGTTGCAGAAGGTGATCAGCGCCTACGGTCTCAAGGCCATCGACATGGACATCGAGAACACGGACGAGTTCGAGAACGAGGCCGTCCAGGCGAAGATCCTCACCGCGCTGAAGACCGTCAAGGCCAACAACCCCGGTCTGAAGACGATCGTCACCTTCGGCACCTCGACCACCGGCCCGACGTACTACGGCAACCGGCTGATCGAGCAGGCGCAGTCGCTCAACGCCGGCATCGACGTCTTCACCATCATGCCGTTCGACTTCGGCGGCGGCGCCGACATGTACGGCAACACGGTCGCGGCGGCCGAGGGCCTGAAGACCAAGCTGAAGTCCACCTTCGGGTGGGACGACGCGACGGCCTACTCGCACATCGGCATCTCCGGCATGAACGGTCTCAGCGACCAGCAGGAGAACACCACTCCGGCGATCTGGACCCAGATCCGCGACTGGTCCAACTCGCACCACATCGCGCGGCTCGCCTACTGGGCCGTGAACCGCGACCGGCCGTGCGCGGGTGGCGGAGTGGTCAGCAACTGCTCCGGCATCAACCAGAGCACCTGGCAGTTCACGTCCATCACGGCCGGTTTCACCGGCTGAGCGTCAGCGTGGGGGTGCCCCGTCCGGGTACCCCCACGCCCGCGCCAACTCCGTCAGCCTGGACGGCAGTTCGACCGCCGGGTCGGCGGTGCGGGCGGGCTGGATCCAGCCCGACTTGAGGGTGCTGCTCCAGTCGCCGAGCTGCGGCCGGTAGACGCCGTGGTCCTTGCTGCCGTAGTCGAGCATGCCGCTCTCCCAGGGGACACCGAGGTACTCGCACAGGCCCCGGGTCGACTTCTCCGGTTCGGCGGTGAGGTCCTCGTACGTCAGCACATGGGCGTCGAGATGCTGCCGGGCCTCCTCCAACTTCTCGGCGTAGCCCAGGACTTCGGCGCGGATCGCCTTGTGGTCGGGGTCGTCCCGGCGGGCGGTGAGCGAGGCGACGACGGCACCGGGGTGGCGCAGCAGCAGGATGTAGCGGGCGTGCGGCCAACATCGGTGCAGGCGGGGCCAGATGAAGGTGTTGGGCGGGGTCTTGTCGACGATGACGTCCTTGCCGCTGCGCTGCAGTTCGAGGTGGAGGACCCGGTCCCACAGGACGTGTTCCAGTTCCTCCTTGTCGAGTGCGAGGGCTCGCATGGCGTCGTCGGTGAACTCGCGGGAGAGATGGACGTGCAGGGTGCGCAGATGCATCTCGTGCGGGGCGCGTATCCGGCTGTGGCTGTTCATCAGCACCCGCAGCAGGGTGGAGCCGGAGCGCACGGAGGACAGCACGAACACCGGCGAGTCCACCAGGCGCGGGGCGCGCGGCGCGGTGTAGCCGTCGGCGGCCGGCCGGGGCGCGGGCATCGCGTCGAGGTGGCGGCGCGGCGGGCCGACCGCCTGCGCCATCAGCCTCCCCCGCCGCCGCAGCCCCTTGCCGATCGCGGACATCCGCGGGTCTCGCATGCTGACACCTTTCTCTCGCCGTTCCCCCCGGATCCCAGAGGGGGCAGGCGAACTCCAGGTGTCACGGAGTCGAACGGCGCAAGCCGGAATCAGCCGAGAAGAGCCGCTGACCTGCCCGCTTACCGTTTCCTTAATTCTTGATGGGAACTCGTCCACACCCCGAGACGCGCACGGGTCTCAGAACCGGCCCGAGCCGCGATACAGCTCCAGTTCCCCGTCGAGTTCCACGGCCAGCACGGTCGCGTACGGGTCGAGGTCGGCCTCTGCGGGCGGGTCGATCCACAGTACGCCGACCGCCTCGTGCAGCCCGCCTATCACCCGGTGGGCGAGTTCGGTGCCGGTGCCGAGCACGGTGACCCTCCGGACCGGGGTGACCAGTCCCCGGACGCCGATCTCGGCACGTGGGACGTCGAACAGGGTGAGATAGAGGGTGCGGCCGTCGGCGGAGAGGGTGCTCGGCCCGTAGTGGTGCCCGGCCGGGAGGCCGCGGACCGTGCCGTACACGGCGTCGGAGTGCTTGCGGATCCACTCCCCCAGGCCTTCGAGTCGCTCGACCTGCGGCTGCGGGATGGTGCCGTCCTCCATCGGGCCGACGTCGAGGAGGAGGTTGCCGCCCCCGCCGATCGTCTCCGTGAAGTAACGGACCAGCTGGCTCAGCGACTTGTGGTTGTCGTCGTGGTGCTGGTAACCCCACGAGTCGTTGATGGTGAGGCACAACTCCCAGGGCCCGTCCGGGGGTTCGATGGGCGCGCCCTGTTCCGGTGTCGCGTAGTCGCCCTCGCTGAGCATGCGGGCGTTGAAGACGACGTGCGGTGAGTACGAGCGGATCAGCGCGGCGAGTTCCTTGATCCGCCACTGCTCCTCGCTGCGGTCCCACTCGCCGTCGAACCACATCAGGTCGGGCCGGTAGCGGGAGGCCAACTCCCGTATCTGGCCGTCCCGGTAGGTGATGAACCGTTCCCAGGCGTCCAGGTCCTCGAACTCGGCCGCGACCTCGGAGTACCGGTTGTCCTCCTGCTCCGGCGGGCGGCCCGGCTTGCGCGTGCTGGCGTAGTCGGGGTGGTTCCAGTCGGAGTGCGAGTAGTAGAGGCCGACCTTCAGGCCCTGCTCGCGGAGGGCGTCCGCGTAGCCGGTGAGGTAGTCCTTGCCGAGGTTGAGATCGCCGAACTCGGTGTCCCACAGGGCCACTCCGTCGTGGTGGCGGCTGGTGAGGACGGCGTACTTGGCGCCGGCGCGGGCGAACAGGTCGGCCCAGGCGCGCGGGTCGTAGTTGGCGCCGGTGAAGCGGCCGAGCTGGGACATGTACTCGTCGTGCGGCACGATGTCGTCGTAGAACGACCAGGACTCCTGGACGCCGTCGACGGCGTAGATCCCCCAGTGGACGAAGATCCCCAACTTGGCGTCGGTGAACCACGGTTGCATGGGCACGGCTGAACTCCTGTTGCGTACAAGGTCAGTTGGGGGAGGCCGGGGGGGGGGGGGCGCGGGGGGGGCGGGCGGGCGGCCCGGCGCGGGGGGGTTGGTGCGCGCGCGCCCCCCGGGGGGGGGGCGGGGGGGGTGGGGGGGGGGGGGGGGGGGGGGGGGGGGGGCGCGCGCCGCCCCCCCCCCCCCCGCCGGGGTTCTACTGGCCCGCGTCCGCCCGCTTCAGACGGAGCGTCAGGATCTGGAAGGGCCGCAGGGCGACGGAGACCGAGCCCTCGTCGAAGGAGACCTCCTCCTCCAGCGGGCGCTCCAGCAGGTCGGTGATCCGGGCGCCGGCGAGCGGGAAGCCCGTGCGCAGCGTGCCCTCGGCGCGACCGCCGTTGGACTCGTAGAGCCGGACCACGACGTCGCCGGACTCGTCGTCGGCGAGCTTGACGGCCTCGACGGTGATGCCGTCGCCGTCGACGGAGACGACCGGCTGCGGGGCGCCGCCCGAATCGGCCACCCGAAGCGGGAGGTTGAGGGCGTAGCCCTCGGCGACCGCGTCCTCGATGCTCGCGCCGGGCAGCAGCGAGTAGACGAAGCGGTGCCTGCCCTGGTCGGCGCCCGGGTCCGGGATGCGCGGGGCGCGCACCAGACTCAGGCGGACCGTGGTCGTCGTACCGCCGTCCTCGCGGACGGTGCGGGAGACGTCGTGGCCGTACGTCGAGTCGTTGATGACCGCGACGCCGTAGCCGGGCTCGGCGAGGTGCACCCAGCGGTGGCCGGAGACCTCGAAACGGGCCGCCTCCCAGCTGGTGTTGGTGTGCGTGGGCCGCTGGATGTGGCCGAACTGGATCTCGGCGGAGGAGTGCGCCGCCCGGATGTCCACCGGGAAGCCGGCCTTGAGGAACTTCTCGGCCTCGTGCCAGTCGATGTCGGTCTCGAAGTCGATGCGGGCGCTGCCCGAGCGGACGGTGATCGTCTGCACGATCTTCGAGCCCTTGCCGAAGGACCGTTCCACGCGGATCGCGCCGAGCAGCGGGTCCTGCTCGACGACCGTGATGGAGTCGGCGGTCAGCAGGTCGGTGAAGCGGTTCTTGTAGTGCTTGTCGACGTCCCACGCGTCCCAGTAGTTCGGGAGGTCGGTGTGCAGGCGCAGCAGGTTGCCCTGGTCCGCGAGGACTTCGCGGCCGCCGTGGCGCAGGTCGCGCACGGAGGCGAGCGTGCCGTCGTCGGCGAGTTCGACGCGGACGATGCCGTTGTCGAGGACGCGGTCGGTGACGGTCACCGCCTGCGGGACGTATTCGGCGGCCAGCGGGGCACTGCCGTTCGCGGGGACCGTCGCGTACATCGGGACGCCGGTCGCCGTGCGGATGACCTCGGCGCGGTCGTAGGGGCTGGTGTTGAAGACGCGGGTGCCACCGCCGCCCAGCGCGGCCACGGCGGCCGTCGTCAGCTCCTCCAACTCCGTTGCCACACGCGCGTATTCGGCCTCGGCCTCGCGGTGCACCCAGGCGATCGAGGAGCCCGGCAGGATGTCGTGGAACTGGTGCAGCAGGACCGTCTTCCACAGCCGGTCGAGCTTCTCGTACGGGTAGGCGTAGCCCGGTACGTGCAGGGCGGCGGTGGTCGCCCACAACTCGGCCTCGCGCAGGCGGTGTTCGCTGCGCCGGTTGCCCTGCTTGGTGCGGGCCTGGGAGGTGTAGGTGGCGCGGTGGAGTTCGAGGTAGAGCTCGCCGACCCAGACGGGGGCGTCGGGGTACTCGGCGCGGGCCTTGGCGAAGAACTCGTCGGGGTGCTCGACGACGACCTTGGGTGAGCCCTCCAGGTCGGCGAGCCTGCGCGCCCGTTCCATGATCTCGCGGGTGGGGCCGCCACCGCCGTCGCCCCAGCCGAACGGGGCCAGCGAGCGGGTCGCGTTGCCCTTCTCCTGGTAGTTGCGGACCGCGCGGGACATCTCCTCGCCGCTGAAGCGGGCGTTGTAGGTGTCGACCGGCGGGAAGTGGGTGAAGATGCGGGTGCCGTCGATGCCCTCCCACCAGAAGGTGTGGTGGGGGAACTTGTTGGTCTGGTTCCAGGAGATCTTCTGGGTGAGGAACCACTCGTTGCCGGCGAGCTTGGCGAGCTGCGGGTAGGCCGCGTTGTAGCCGAAGGAGTCCGGCAGCCAGACGCCCTTGGTCTCGACGCCGAAGTGCTCGATGAAGAACCGCTTGCCGTGGATGAGTTGGCGGGCGATGGCCTCGCCGCCGGGCAGGTTGCCGTCGGACTCGACCCACATGCCGCCGACCGGCGCCCACTGGCCGCGCTTGACGGACTCCTGGATGCGGGCCCACACCTGCGGGTAGTTGTCGCGGACCCACTCGTACTGCTGGGCCTGCGAGCAGGCGAAGATGAAGTCCTCGTACTCGTCGGCGAGCGAGGTCACGTTCGAGAAGGTGCGGGACGTCTTGCGCTTGGTCTCGCGGATCGGCCACAGCCACGCGGAGTCGATGTGCGCGTGCCCGACACCGGAAACGATGTGCGCGCTGGCGTTGGCGGGCTTGGACAGCACGGGCTTGAGCGCGGCGCGTACGTCGGCGGCCGTACCGGAGACGTCGTCCAGGTCGAGCAGGTCCATGGCCCGGTCGAGGGCGTGCATGATCTCGTGCCGGCGCGGGTCGTGCTCGCCCAGTTCCAGCATCAGTTCGCGCAGCACCTGGACGTCGAGGTCGAGGTGGAAGACCTCCTCGTCGAGGACGGCGAGATCGGCACGGCGGAATGTATACAGTGGACGGTCGCCTGCCGTCAGTACATCGCCGAGCGGGGTCGGCTCCGAGAAGTTGTTGGCGAGGATGTCGGGGTTGGAGGCCGCCTCGACCAGGTAGTCGATCACCTCGCCGCCCGTCGCCGGGTTGGCGATCGCCACGTACTGGTTGAGCGGGTTGACCGCCTTCAGCGGGGTCCCGTCCGCGAGGTGGACCAGGGCCTCGGCCTGGTTCCCCGGCCAGTCGCCCACGAACCCGAGGTCGATGACGGCCTCGACGCGCTTCCCGGCCCACTCCGCGGGCACCTCTCCGCGCATCCGGAACCAGGTGGTGCCCCAGGGCGGACCCCACGGCGTGTCCATCGCGAACGGCGCGTACGGCGCCGCCGCGGCCTCCTCGAAGGGGACGGGCTCACCGGGTGCCTGCCAGGCCTCGACCGTGAAAGGCGCGGTGGCCGCGTAGATCGCGGGCTTGATCCGCTGGTCATGGGCGCGCTGGACGCGCTCCTCGATCCGGCTGCGTTCGTCGTGCATGGGAAGTCTCCAGGGAACCAGGGAGCTGAGCTGCTGAGAGCTTGGGAGCTGTTGAGAACTCGCTGCCGAGATCTCGGGGGAAAGCGCTTACCGGGGCGGTGCCTACTTAAGGTACGCCAGGCCCGGGTGGACCTCGGTATAGCCCTCGACCAGGCGGCGTGCGACGTTCACGGAGTCGACCAGGGGGTGCAGCGCGAAGGCCTTCACGGCCGTCGTGCGGGAGCCGTTCTCGGCCGCCGCGAGGACCTCGCGCTCGACGCCCTTGACCGCGCAGACCAGACCGGTGGCGTGGTCGGGCAGCGGGTCGACGGCGACGGGGTGGGCGCCGTTGGCGTCGACCAGGCACGGCACCTCGATGACGGCGTCCGCGTCAAGGACGGACAGGGCGCCCTGGTTGCGGACGTTGAGGATCAGGGTGGTGCGCTCGTCGCGGGCGATGGCCCGCATCAGGGCGAGGGCGACCTTCTCGTACCCGCCGGAGAGGTCGTCGGCGTCGCGTTCGCCGGCGCCGGCGGTCTCCCGGTTCTCGGACATGTAGGTCGCCTCGCGCTCGGCGCGGGTGCGGTCCCAGGCGGTCAGCGCGGACGCGTCGGGGCGCTTCATCTCGTCGTAGAACTGGGCCTGTTGGTCGCGGAGGAACGCGCCGCGGGTCCGCTCGACCTCTCGGTAGGCGCGGACGGTCTCGCGGTTGAAGTAGTAGTAGTGCAGGTACTCGTTCGGGATGGCGCCGAGCGACTGGAGCCACTCGGCCCCGAAGAGCTTGCCCTCCTCGAAGGAGCCCAGCAGGTCGGGGTCGGCGAGCAGGCGCGGGAGTTCGTCGCGGCCGGCGACGCGCAGGCCGCGTACCCAGCCGAGGTGGTTGAGGCCGACGTAGTCGATGAAGGCCTCGCGCGGGTTGGCGCCGAGGACCTTGGCGATACGGCGGCCGAGGCCGACCGGGGAGTCGCAGATGCCGATGACGCGGTCGCCGAGGTGGCGGGACATGGCCTCGGTGACCAGGCCGGCGGGGTTGGTGAAGTTGATGACCCAGGCGTCGGGGGCGAGGCGGGCCACGCGCTGCGCGATGTCGACGGCTACGGGGACGGTTCGTAGACCATAGGCAATACCGCCGGCGCCGACGGTCTCCTGGCCGAGGACGCCTTCCGACAGTGCCACCCGCTCGTCGTCGGCGCGGCCCTCCAGGCCGCCGACACGGATCGCGGAGAAGATGAAGTCGGCGCCGCGCAGGGCCTCGTCGAGGTCGGTGGTGGCGGTGACCGTGGGGGCGTCGGGCACGGTGGCGGCCTGTTCGGCGAGTACGCGGGCGACCGCATACAGTCGACTGTCGTCGAGGTCGTGCAGCACCACTTCGGTGACCCGGCCCTCGCCGCGGTCGGTCAGCAGCGCCCCGTACACGAGCGGCACGCGGAATCCGCCGCCGCCCAGAATCGTCAGCTTCACGCTTTCACCTTTCCTGCCACGACGACCTCGACGCCCGCTTCCTCCAGGGAGGAACGGGTCACCGGGTCGACCGGGGCGTTCGTCACCACCGCGTCCAGGTCCTCGGGACCGCACACCTTCGCCATGCCCGTCCCCGGGAACTTCTGCGCGTCGGCGAGCAGGACGACCTTTTCACCGGCCTTGATCATGGCCCGTTTGACCGGCACCTCGACGACCGTCGTGTCCATCACCTGGCCGCCGGACCGCACGCCGCTGGTGCCGAGGAAGAGCCAGTCGGCGTGCAGCTGGCGCAGGTTGTCCTCGGTGAGGAAGCCCACCAGCGAGCGGTACTCGCGCCGTACCATGCCGCCGAGCAGCACCAGTTCGATGCCCTCGTCGTCGGCCAGCTCCTCGTAGACGACCAGGTTGCTGGTGATCACGGTGAGGCGGCGGCCGTGCAGCTGCCGGGCGAGCCGGTAGGCGGTGGTGCCGATGTCGAGGAGGACCGACTGGCCGTCCGCGACCATGGCGGCGGCGTGCGCGGCTATCGCGTCCTTCTCGGCCACCCGGACCTCGGCGACCTCGGCGAAGGGCTGATCGCCCTCGTCGGCCACGGCACCGCCGTGGACGCGGGTGAGCAGTCCGTCCTCCTCCAGTCTGACCAGGTCACGCCGGATGGTGGCCGGACTCACGCCGAGTTGCTCGGAGAGGTCGGTCACAGAGGCGGGGCCACCCGAGCGAAGGGCCCGCAGGATGAGTTGGTGTCGTCGTTCTGCCAGCACGCGGTGCACACTACTCGTCATCTTCAATCATTTCCATGCTCAGTTCTGCTCGGGTATTGACCAATCTCCCCGAGCAGCGCACGATTCCGGCATCGAAAATGACGAGTTTTGACGAGAGGTGGCGCGCGTGGACGACGACAGGCCCGATGTGCTGCTGACCGGGCTGCTCTTCTACGACCTCGTTCTCACGGGGCTGGGAAAGCCGCCGACGCCGGGCGAGGAGATCTGGACGGGCGGCATGGGCTGCGGCCCCGGCGGCATCGCGAACCTCGCGGTGGCCACGGCCCGCTTCGGCCTGCGCACCTCGCTGGCCACGGTCTTCGGTGACGACTTCTACGGCGAGTACTGCCGGGACGTCCTGTGCGACCAGGAGGACATCGACCTCTCGCTCTCCCGCACCGCGGACGGCTGGCCCACCCCCGTCACCGTCTCGCTCGCGACCGGTCACGACCGGGCCCTCGTCACCCACGGCCAGGAGCCCCCGTTCACGCAGGACGCGCTGATGGGCGACCCGCCCGAGGCGCGCACGGCGCTGGTGCACATCGAGGCCGAGCCGCGCGAGTGGATCGCCAAGGCCGCCGCGAACGGCACCCACGTCTACGCGGACGTCGGCTGGGACCCCACCCAGGAGTGGTCCCGCGACCTCCTCGACCAGCTCGCCCTGTGCCACGCCTTCCTCCCGAACGAGACCGAGGCGATGGCCTACACCCGCACCGACAGCGCGGTGGCGGCCCTCGGTACGCTCGCGGAGCTGGTGCCGGTGGCGGTCGTCACCCGGGGCGCGGACGGCGCGATCGCCGTCGACCAGATCACCGGGGAGTACGCGGAGGTGCCGGCCCTCGCCGTGGACGTCCTGGACGCGACCGGCGCCGGGGACGTCTTCGGGGCGAGCTTCGTCACGGCCTCCCTCGGCGGCTGGCCACTGGCCGAACGGCTGCGGTTCGCGGTCCTGGCGGCCGGGCTGTCCGTACAGCACCACGGCGGCGCCCTCGCGGCCCCCGGCTGGTACGGCGTCGACCGTTGGTGGCGCTCCCTGACCGATCCCGACCTGAAGCAGGCCTACGGCTTTCTCGCCGGCCGCCTGCCGCCGGACGTGGGCCCTCCGGTGCGCCACGCGCCCGTCACCCCGCCCGCCCGGCAGCACTGACCCGCACCCGATCCCCCGCTCGGTCCCAGAGCCCCACAGCACCCCCGCCCCACACCCGCAGCACCACCCCCTCAGCCCACGCCCCTCAGTACCACGCACAGGAACAACAGGAGTGACCCGTGGACCTTTCACGCAGAGGCTTCCTCCAGGCCGCCGCGCTCACCGCGGCGGCGTCCGGCCTGACCGTCGCATGCGGCGGCTCCGGATCGGGCGGCACCAAGAACGGCAAGAACCTCACCCTGTGGTACTGGGGCGGCGCGCTCAGCGACAAGGTGGTGGCGGAGGCGAAGACCCACTTCAGCGGTGCGGTCAAGCTGACGGCCTCCTCCATCGGCGGTGACTTCAAGCAGAAGCTCACCACCACCCTCGCCGCGGGCGGCTCCTCCGTGCCCGACATCACCGGCATCAAGGGCGAGGACATCGCGTCCTTCCTGCCCAACGCCTCCCGCTTCCTCGACCTGAACGACCTGGGCTTCAAGAAGCTCTCCTCGCAGTACCTGGGCTGGAAGACGAAGCTCGCCCAGACCTCCGACGGCAAGCAGATCGGTTTCCCGATCGACATCGGTCCCACCGCGCTCTTCTACCGCGAGGACCTGTTCGCCAAGGCCGGGGTGGCCACCGACCCCGACAAGGTCGCCGCCCTGGTCAAGACCTGGGACGACTACTTCGCACTCGGCACCGAGGTGCAGAAGAAGAACCCCGGCACCTTCCTGGTCAACAACCTCGGCTCCATGTTCGACATGACCGTCGGCCAGGGCACGCAGCGTTTCATCGACAAGAACAACCACTTCATCGGCGACCAGGACCACATCCGCGCCGCATGGACCACGTCGGTGCGCCCCTACACCCTGGGCCTCGACGCCAAGATCAACGACAACTCCTGGAACGCCGCCGTCGGCAAGACCCTCCTCACCGAGCTCGGCGCGGCCTGGCACGCGCTGGACATCGAGCAGGCGGCCCCTCAGACGAAGGGCAAGTGGCGGGTGTGCGCGATGCCCGTCGGACCGGCCAACCAGGGCGGCTCCTACCTGGCCCTGCCCAAGCAGTGCCGGAATCCCGAGGAAGCCTTCAAGATCATCAGCTGGATCCTCAGCCCGGCCAACGACGCCCGCGGGTTCACCGACGCCGCCATCTTCCCCGCCGCCCCGGCCGCGTACACGATGCCGGCCATGACGGGCCCCGACGCCTTCTTCGGCGGACAGAAGATCATCGAGATCTTCGGGCCGGCCGCCAAGGCCGTCCCGAACACCTACGAGGCCCCGGCCGACGCCGCCGTCATGGCCCCCTACAAGACGGAACTGACCAACATCGAGGCCAAGGGCAAGAAGCCCGACGACGCCTGGAACGACGCGGTCAGCCAGGCCAAGCAGATCGCCCGCCGCCAGGGGGTGAACTGAGGTGACCTCCCCTCCGGTCGCCGGTCCCGCCGCGGTGTCCGAACACCGCGGCGGGGCGGGGCCCGGCCCGGGGCGGGCCCCGCGCGCCCCCCCCCGCGGCACCCGCCGCCCCGAGAGGCGGGGCCCCCGGGCGGACGTGCGGCGGTGTCTGGCGTAGAAGGCCCGATAACAGATCTTCGCCGCGGG
>NZ_JBHYWD010000019.1:0-123255 GCF_042751305.1 Streptomyces hokutonensis | reverse complement strand
CCCCCGGCCCCCCCCCCCCCCCCCCCGCGCCCCCCCCCCCCCCCCCCGCGCCCCGGGCCCGGCCCGGTTCCGTCCCCGGCGCGCCACCCCCGTCGGCACCGTCCGCCCGAAGCGGCGCGGCCCGCTGGCGTACTGGCGGCAGTACCTGGCGATCTCGCCCTTCTACCTGATCTTCGCCGCGTTCTCCTTCTTCCCGGTGTTCTACTCGCTGTACCTGGCCTTCCAGCGCTGGGACGGCCTCGGTGACAAGCAGTTCGTGGGCCTCCAGCAGTTCCGGTTCCTGTGGTCGGACCCGGTCTTCTGGCTGTCGATCCGCAACACCCTGGTGATCTGGGTGCTGTCCACGGTGCCCACCCTGCTGGGCGCCCTGGTGCTGGCCACGCTGCTGCACTCGGTGCGCCGCTTCAAGGGCTTCTACCGGATCGCCCTCTACGTACCGAACGTCACCTCGATCGTCGCTGTGGCGATCTTCTTCGGCGCGGTGTTCAGCAACAACTTCGGCCTGGTCAACGCGATCCTCGGCACGGTCGGCATCTCGCCGGTGCCCTGGCTGAGCAACCCGTGGCTGATCAAGGTGGTCATCGCGCTGCTGATGACATGGATGTGGACCGGCTACAACATGATCATCTACCTGGCCGGTCTGCAGGCGATCCCGACCTCCATCTACGAGGCGGCGAAGGTGGACGGCGCCGGCCCGGTCCGCACGTTCTTCCAGATCACCGTCCCGATCCTGCGGCCGATCATCCTGTTCACCGTCATCATCTCGACCATCAACGGCCTGCAGAGCTTCAGCGAGCCCCAGGTGCTGTTCGCCAGCAACGCCGCCAACGCCAACCTCGGCGGCCCCGGACAGGCCGGTCTGACCACGCTGCTGTACTTCTACCAGTCGGCCTTCCTCAACAACGACTACGGCTACGGCGCCGCCATCGTGTGGGCCTTCTTCCTGTTGATCATCGTCCTCGTCGCCGTCAACTGGCGCATCACCCAACGAGGGAGGAAGCCGTGACCACAGCCGATCCGACAGCCGAGCCGGCCCGGCCGGCCCCGCGCGCGAGGCGGCTACGCCGCCCCAAGGGCCTGACCGCGCACATCGTCCTCATGGCGGCCGTCCTGCTCTCGGTCTTCCCGTTCGTGTGGACGATCGTCATGGCGACCAACACCACCCAGGACATCTACAAGAGCCCGCCGAAGTTCACCTTCGGCTCCCATCTGCTGGAGAACATCCGGCATGTGCTGAACACCATCGACTTCTTCGGGTCGATGCTCAACACGGTCATCGTCGCGACCGTCACCACCGTCCTGGTGCTGTTCGTCGACTCGCTGGCGGCCTTCACCTTCGCCAAGTTCGACTTCCCCGGCCGCAAGGTGCTCTTCGGCACGCTGCTGCTGTTCATGATGCTGCCGTTGCAACTGGCGATCCTGCCGCAGTTCATCCTCATGTCGAACATCGGCTGGGTGGGCATGCTCAAGGCGCTGATCCCGCCCGCCCTGGCCAACGCCTTCGGCATCTTCTGGCTGCGCCAGTACATCGAGAACGGCGTGCCCGACGAACTCCTCGACGCCGCGCGCATCGACGGCGCCGGGTTCTTCCGCCAGTACTGGAACATCGCGCTGCCGATGATCAGGCCCGCGCTGTCCTTTCTCGCGATCTACGCCTTCGTCGGCGCCTGGAACGACTACGTCTGGCCGCTCATCGTGCTCACCAACCCGGACCACGTGACCCTCCAGGTGGAGCTGGCCCAGCTGAACGTCGGCCACACCACCGACTACAGCATGGTCATGGCCGGGGTGCTGATGGCGTCGCTCCCGCTGGTGCTGGTCTTCGCCGTCTTCGCCCGCGGCTTCATCGCGGGCGCCACCGAGGGCGCGGTGCAGGGCACCTGACCCGCGCGGGCCGCCCCGGCCCGCGCGGTACGCACAGACAGCGGGACGCGCAGGACAGAGGAGGGATGGATCCGGTGACGGACACCGACGCCGAGCGGACGCGGGCGGCGGAGAGCCAGGGGTCCGCCGGCCGGGGCGGCATCCCGCGCGGCAAGGTGCTCGTGGTGGGCATGGACGGACTGCGCCACGACCGGCTGGTCCGCTCCGCGGCCCACGCTCCCGTCCTGCACGGCCTGCTGGAAGGGGGCGCCCACGGCACCAGCCTGCTGCCGTACGGCGAGGCCGACGGTCAGGCCGAGGGCGGACCGTGGACGAGCATGGCCTACACCGACTCCGGGCCCGGCTGGTCCAGCGTGCTGACCGGGGTGTGGCCCGACCGGCACGGGGTCACCGGCAACGACTTCGCGGGCGCCGACTACGCCCGCCACCCCGACTTCCTCAGCCGCGCGGCCCTCGCCCGCCCCGGTCTGCGCACCGCCGCCGCAGTGTCCTGGCCGGAGCTGGTCCACCGCGGTGTCCTCGGCCCCGCCATCGGGCGGCGGGTGCACCACGACGGGGAGAGCGACGGCTACGCGACCGCGGACGACCTCGTCGCCCGCACCGCCCTGCGCTGGCTCACCGAGGACGACCCCGACCTGGTGTTCGTGTACTTCGGCGCCACCGACGAGGCCGGTCACGCCACAGGTCCCCTCTCCGCCGCCTACGACCACGCCCTTCTCGCCCAGGACACCCATCTGGGGCGGCTGCTCGCGGCGCTCGCTGCACGGCCCTCCGGCGAGCGGTGGACCGTGCTGGTCACCACCGACCACGGGCACCTCGACACCGGCGGCCACGGCGGCGACACCCGCGCCGAGCGCGAGGTGTTCGTCGTCCTCGCCGAGCCCGGCACGCCCGCCGGCACCCGGCTCGACTCGCCCCGGCTCGTCGACATCGCCCCCACCGTCCTGGACCGGCTCGGCATCCCCGTCGACCCGGACTGGGGCCTGGCCGGACGGGTCCTGCCCGGACCCGTCACGCCCACCCCCGCCCCCCGTCATGCCGCGCACCCCGACCGACAAGGGAGCCATCCGCCGATGAACGATCCGTCGATCCACGGGCCCCGGCCCGCCGATCCCCTGATCGCCCTCCGCCCCTGGGAGGCACCCGAGCTGACCTCCTGGGCACGGCTCCCCATGAACGCCGTCGACCGTCGACCGGATGCGGTCTCTCTCGACGGGGAGTGGCGCTTCCAGATGCTGCCGGCGCCCGAGGCACCGCCGGCCGACGTATGGTCCATGGCATACGTGCCAGGTGCATGGACGATGCAGGACACGGACGATCTTCCGCAGTACACGAACGTCCGTATGCCGTATGCAGAATTCCCTCCACTGTCGCCCGTCGCCAATCCCACCGGTGTGTACGAGCGGGAGATGGACGTCCCGGCCGGCTGGGCAGGGCGGCGGATCGTGCTCCAGGTCGGGGCCGCCGAGAGTGTGCTGCTCGTGCATGTGGACGGGCGGCCCGTTGGTATCTCCAAGGACTCCCACCTCGCCGCCGAGTTCGACCTCTCGGGCGTCGTACGTCCCGGCGAGCGGGCCACCGTACGGCTGACCGTGGTCAAGTGGTCGGACGCCTCGCACATCGAGGACCAGGACCAGTGGTGGCACGGGGGCATCACGCGGTCGGTGCTGCTGTACGCGACCGACCCGCTGTATCTCGCCGACGTGACCGTGCGGGCGCGCCACGACGGGGAGCTCCAGGTCGACTGCCAGGTGCGGGACGCCGGCGGTGCGCTGCCCGCCGGGTGGTGGATCAGCGGTGACCTGGAGGGCCAACTCCTGGCCCAGGACGAGGAGTTCGACCGGTTCAACACGGAGGACGACCGTGTCTCGGACTTCCTCGGCGAGGCCCGCATCCGGGCGTCCGTCCCCGAGGTGCGCACCTGGAACGCCGAGACGCCCGAGCTGTACGGCCTCACGGTCCGGCTGCACCGGGCCGACGGAACGGTCGCCGACACGTCGTACCGGCGGATCGGGTTCCGTGACGTGGAGATCGTCGGGCGGGATCTGCTCGTCAACGGCGAGCGGGTGTTCATCCGGGGCGTCAACCGGCACGACTTCCATCCGCTGACCGGCCGGACGGTGTCGTACGACGACATGCGGGCGGATCTGGTGCTGCTGAAGCGGTTCGGGTTCAACGCGGTCCGTACCTCGCACTATCCGAACGACCCGGCGCTGTACGACCTCGCCGACGAGCTCGGTTTGTATGTCGTCGACGAGGCGGACATCGAGTCGCACGACCACGCGCACGAGATCGCGGACGATCCGCGCTATCTGAACGCCTTCGTGGACCGTGTCTCGCGGATGGTGCTGCGGGACAAGAACCACCCGTCGGTCATCGTCTGGTCGCTGGGCAACGAGTCCGACTACGGCGCCAACCACGACGCGGCGGCCGGCTGGGTCCGCAGGCACGACCCCACCAGACCGATCCAGTACGAGGGGGCCGCCAAGCGCGGCTGGGCCGATCCGGATCTCGCCTCCGACATCGCGTGTCCGATGTACGCGCCGATCGAGGACTGTGTCGCCCACGCGCTGTCCGGTGAGCAGACCAAGCCGTTGATCCAGTGCGAGTACTCGCACGCCATGGGCAACAGCAACGGCACCCTCGCGGACCACTGGGCTGCCATCGAGTCAACCCCGGGTCTTCAGGGCGGCTTCATCTGGGAGTTCTGGGACCACGGAATCCTGCAGCGTGTGAACGACGGAAGACCCACCGGCCGCGCGGGCGCCGGACTGTATGACAACGGTGTCGCCGCGCCCGGTCAACGCTGGGCGTACGGCGGTGACTTCGGCGAGGTGATCCACGACGGCGCGTTCATCGCGGACGGTGTGGTGTTTCCCGACCGCACGCCCAAGCCGGTGATGTTCGAGCACCGGGAGATCGCGGCGCCGGTGCGCATCGAGTGCTTCCGGCACGAGGGCATCGTCCTCGGCAACCACCAGCACTTCCGGGGCCTCGAATGGCTCGCGGGGACCTGGGAGTTGGCGCTCGCGGACGGCCGTACGCTGACCGCTCCGGCCGAACTGCCCGCGCTGTGCCCGGGCGAGACGGCGGCCGTACCGCTGCCGTTCGCGCTGCCGGAGGACGGCGGCGAGGCCTGGCTGACGCTGCGGGTGACCACGGCCGAGGACCAGGTGTGGGCGCCGCGCGGCACGGAGGTGTGCGCGCCCCAGGTGCTGCTGCGGGCGGCGGAGCCGGTGGCCGGCTACGCCGCGGGCAGCGGTCGGATCGAGGTCGACGGCGAGGGTCTGCTGATCCACCCGCTGCTCACGGTCGCGCCGACCCTGTCCCTGTGGCGGGCGCCCACCGACAACGACGAGTTGGGCGGAATGGCGGTGCGCTGGCGGGCCTGGGGGCTGGACTCACTGGTCCGCAAGGTCGTTTCGGTACGCCGGGACGGCGAGCGGGTGACGACCGTCGCCGAGTACGCGGGGGCGACGGGGGTGGTCCGGCACTGTCAGGTGTTCACCCCGGTCGCGGGCGGGGTGCGGGTCGAGGAGTCGGCCGAGCTGCCCGAGGAGTTCGACGACGTGGCCCGGGTGGGCACCGTGTTCGAGACGGTGCCGGGTCTTGATCTGCTGGAGTGGTTCGGCCGGGGTCCGTGGGAGTCGTACCCCGACCGCAGCACGGGCGCGCCCGTGGGCCACCACTCGGTCCCCGTCGACGAGTTGTTCACCCCGTATCTACGGCCGCAGGAGAGCGGCGGCCGCAACGGGGTACGGCGGTTCACACTGTCGGCACCGGACGCCACCGGACTCACGGTCGACCTCGACGAGCCCCGCCAGGTCTCGGTGACCCGCCACCGCGCCGAGGATCTGACCGCCGTACGGCATCACGACGAGCTGGTGCCGCGCGCGTCCTGCGTGGTGCAACTCGACGCGGCGCACCGGGGGTTGGGCACGGCTTCGTGCGGCCCCGACACCACACCGCAGTACCTCGTCGCACCGGGCGTCCATCGCTGGAGCTGGACCCTGCGCGTTCTCTGAACCCACGGGTTCACAACTTCCCGGCTTCGAACTCCCCAGCTTTCACGAGCACTTACCCACGGAGCACACGTGTGTACTTCGCATGACCACGAGGACGACCACTGCGAGAGCGCCCAGGCCGGTGCCGGGCGACGCAACTTCCTGCGGGCCACCGCGCTGCTCGGTGCCGCCGCCACGGCCGGCGTCGCGCTGCCGGGCGTCGCCGAGGCGGCCCCGAACTCGGCCTCCACCAAGGCGAATTGGCGGCCCGACACCGACAGCCGGCGCTTCACGCTCGCCGTGATGCCGGACACCCAGTACCTCTTCGACGGGCCGAGCATCGACAAGGCGCCGATCGAGGCCTCGCTGCGCTATCTGCTGGAGCACGGCAAGGACGACAACATCGTCTTCCTGTCGCACTTGGGTGACCTGACGCAGAACGGGGCCGTGCCCGAATTCGCCGCCATCGGGGAGGCGTTCAAGCTGCTGGACCGGCGCGGTGTCGGCTACAGCGTGCTGGCGGGCAACCACGACATCAAGTCGTCGACGGACGACCAGCGCGGGGCGTCGCCCTATCTGGACGCGTTCGGCCCGCAGCGGTTCAAGAACAAGTCCACGTTCGGCGGGGCCTCTTCGGACGGCTACAACACGTACCACGTGTTCAAGGCCGCCGGGCGGGAGTGGCTCGTCCTCGCGCTGGACTGGCGGCTCTCGGCGAAGGGCTACGCGTGGGCGAAGGACGTCATCGCGCAGCACCCGAAGACGCCGGTCATCCTCACCACCCACGAACTGGTCGTGGACGACGACACGTTGTCGGTCTACGGGCAGCAGCTGTGGGACCAGCTCATAGCGGACCACGACCAGATCTTCCTGACCCTCAACGGCCACTACTGGCCGGCCCGTCGGGCGACGCGCAAGAACGCGGCAGGCAATGACGTCCACCTGCATCTGACGAACTATCAGAACCGCTACTTCGGCGGCGCGGCGATGATCCGCCTCTACCACTTCGACCTGGACCGCGACGTCATCGACGTGGAGACGGTGTCGCCGTGGATCCTGGGCCGGGCCGCGAAGGGCCTCAACGAGCTGGAGCGGCAGGAGATCGAACTCAGCGGCGACGCCGACCGGTTCTCCGTCGGCATCGACTTCGCGGACCGCTTCTCGGGCTTCGACCCGGTGCCGGTCCGCGCCGCGCGCCCCGCGTCCAAGATGGTGATCCCCGGCACGGCCGCCTACTGGCGTTTCGACTCTCCGGTCTCCGGCACCGTCCGTGACCTGTCCGGCCGCGGCAACGACCTCACCGTGGTCTCCGTGAACGGCGGCACCCTCGGCTGGTCGGCGGACCACCACCCGGACCAACCGGGCCACGGCAGCCTGGAGTTCACGGGCTACAAGTCCCCGCTGAAGGGCGCCTACCTGCGGACCGTCGACGGTGCGCCGCTCAACTCGGCGACGTTCAGGGACGGTTACACCATCGAGGCGTTCTACTGGCTGCCCGCCGACTGGAACGCCTCGCACAACGCCTGGGCCGGGCTGGTCAGCCGCACCGGCCGCAACGGCTCGGTCGGTACGGTGACGGACGACCCCGACGAGCCGCTCGCCACCCTGTCGCTGTCCGACGGGCCGGGCCCGCAGTGGGCGGTACACCCCCTGAACCAGCAGCAGTTGGCCACGAACTGGGGTGACGAGACCGACCCCGAGATCTGGTGGCACCTCGCCGTCGTCAACGACGGACGGCACACCACGATGTACGTCCAGGGCTGCCCCGTGGCCCGCAACCCGCACGCCCCCGCGATCGGCATCGCGTCCTCCGGACAGCCGTGGCTGCTCGGCGGCTACGAGTACGCGGACAAGATCGACCAGATCCTGCACGGCCGCCTCGGCGACGTCCGGATCGTCTCCCGGGCGCTGCCCGTGACCTCCTTCATGACCCACTGACAGCCCTCCAGAGGACTTCCGAACCATCATGACCGAGCAGCAGCTGCCCACCTGGGCCGACCCGTCCGTCTCCCCCGCCGCCCTCGACGCACAGGGCGTTTCCCGCCGCCAACTCCTTCGCCGCGCAGGGCTGTTCGGCGCCGCTTTCACCCTCGGCGCCGGACCGCTCGCCACCCCTGCGGTGGCGTCCGGGCGGGGCTACGGCGGCAACGACCCGCGCCTCGCCTACCTCGTCGGCGACCACCACGTGCACTCGGTGTACAGCCACGACGCCAAGTACACGTTCTCCCAGCAGGCGAAGGCCGCCGCGCAGTACGGCCTCGACTGGATGGTGTTCAACGAGCACTCCAACTTCGGACACGCCAACTACGGCGCGCAGTTGGAGCACGCGGAGATCCTCAAGGCGCGTGCGGAGAACCCGCGCCAGCTGATCTTCCAGGGCCTGGAGTGGTACATCCCGGCCGCCGAGCACTGCACGATCTTCGCCGCGCCCGGCCGCCACGAGGTGGATCTGCTCACGCAGTTCGAACTCGCCTACGACGGCAAGCTGTTGGGCTACACCGAGGGCTCGGCCGGCGCCACGGACACCGCCCGCAACGAGGCCCACGCCGTCAAGGCCATCAAGTGGCTGGCGGAGCAGCGCCGTTCGGGCTACGTCGACGACGTCCTCGTCCTCGCCAACCACCCGCTGCGCCTCGGCATCGACTCCCCGCACGAGATGCGGGCCTGGCGGGACGCGGCCCCCGAGATCATGATCGGGATGGAGGGCGCGCCCGGTGCGCAGGGCGCGGCCCTGCCCGGCTGGCGGGGTGCGACGTCGATTCGCGGCGAGTACGAGAACAAGCCGTCGGCGCAGTCCTGGGCGGGGTATCCGGCGGACGCGTATGTGACGTACGGCGGATTCGACTGGGCGACGGCGACCGTCGGCGGGCTGTGGGACTCCATGCTGGCCGAGGGCCGGCTCTTCTCGATCACCACGAACTCCGACAACCACCGTACGGTCTACGACACTTGGGCCAACGGCGCCTGGCCCGCCGGGCAGAACTTCGACAACACCGGCAAGCTGCCCGACCCGGTGGACACCGGCACCCCGCAGCCCGGCAGCGACTTCTGGCCCGGCGAGTTCAGCCGCACGCATGTGGGCGTGACCCGTTACGGCTACGGCGCGGTGATGGCGGGAATGCGCGCGGGCCGGGTCTGGGTCGACCACGGGCATCTGCTGGACGGGCTCGACGTGCGCCTGAAGCGGGACTGCGACGGCGGCCGGGGTGTCACGCTGGGCGGCCGGCTGCGGGTCCGCAAGGGCGAACGGCTCACGCTGAGCGTCACCGTGACGACCGCCTCGCGGCCCAACGCCCAGGGAATCCTGCCGGAGTTGGCGCACGTGGACGTGATCCGGGGCGCGGTGCGCGGTGCGGTGTCCGACCGGGACGCGTGGCGGGCACCGGACACGAAGGTCGTGCGTACGGCCGACGTGAGCGGCCGCAAGGGGACGTACACCCTGCGCATCCCGGTGACCGCCGGAGACGAGTCCTTCTACCTGCGGCTGCGCGGCAGCGACGGCAAGCGGCACGGCGCGGGCTACCTCGGTGCCTCGGTCGACCCGCACGGCCCGATCCCCCACGAGCCCGGAAACGGTGACCCGTGGGCCGACACATGGTTCTATTCCAACCCCATCTTCGTCGACCTGGCAGGTAACTGATGAAGCGTCAACTCACTGCCCTCGCCGCCTTATTAGGTGCTTTCACGCTCGGCGTGAGCATCTCCTCGGCCGCCGCCGCCACCACTTGGGCGGAGACCGGCACGGCCTACACCGACAGCCTGGGCGGCGGTGAGGGCGTAGCGTCGCGTGCGGACGGCTCGCTGCTGTACCGCGGGCTGGCGTCCATCCCGCTGGATCTGCGCGTCCAGGGCTGGAACCACATCGGTGACCCGGACATCGCGAACGGCTACGTCTTCGACGCCTACCAGGCCGCCGACACGGGCACGTCCAAGATGTTCGCGGTCACCACGCCGTCCGGGACGCGCTACACGTACGTCCACCCGCTCGACTCGGGCGAGAAGATCAACAACTCGTTCGACGCGATCTCGCCGGACACGCAGTGGATGGTGTCGGGCGAGTGGGGCGACCAGTCCAGACTCCAGGTCTTCCCCACTCCCCTGCTCAACCCGTCCACTCCGGCGACGGGCGGAACGCTGCCGCAGGCCGGGCAGATCACCCTTGACAGGACGGTGAACGACATCCAGGGCTGCGACTTCGTGACGGACACCCGGCTGGTGTGCGTCTCCGACGACGCGTCGGGAACCAAGTTCCCCGAGATCCGCCCGCTCCTCCAGGTCGACCTGCCGCACAAACTGGACGGCCGGCCGATCACCGGTACGGTGACGAGCCTGTTCGCGCTGCCCCAACGCAGCATCTGCACGGGCACGTTCGAGGCCGAGGGCGTCGACTACGACGTGAACAGCGGGACGTTGCGCGCCGAGGTGGTCCAGCCGGGTGTGTGCGTGGTGTCTACCAGCGTGTACTCGTACAAGCAGCAGTAGACAGGCGACGGTGGACTGGCAGCTGTAGACAATCGACCGCGGACTGGCAGCAGTGGCAGCGAGGGGCGCTCAGGCGTAGAACCGCGAGAGGCTCTGGAGGACGGCGGCGGGCTTCGGCCCGCCGTCGATCTCTATCGTCCCGTCGACGGCGATCTGCACCCCGCCCGGCACGTCTTCGACCGAGGAGAGCGTCGCGGCGAGCCGGATCCGTGAACCGACCTTGACCGGTGCGGGGAAGCGCACCTTGTTCAGGCCGTAGTTGACCTTCGTGGACACGCCCTCGACGTCCAGCAGTTCGGTGAAGAGCGGGATGAAGAGGGAGAGGGTCAGATAGCCGTGCGCGATGGGCGCGCCGAAGGGGCCCGCCGCGGCCTTCTCCGGGTCGACGTGGATCCACTGGTGGTCGCCCGTCGCGTCGGCGAAGGTGTCGATGCGTTCCTGGGTGACCTCGATCCACTCGCTGGTGCCGAGGTCGCTGCCCGCGAGCTTCTTGAGTTCGTCGAGGCCGTTGACTGTGATGCTCATATCGCGTTCCCTGCCTAGGAGTTGCCGCCGAAGCGCTTGCGCACCCGGGACTTGAGGAGCTTTCCGGAGGCGGTGCGCGGGAGTTCGTCCGCGACCACCACCGACTTGGGGATCTTGTACTTGGCCAGGCGGCCGGCCAGCGAGGCCAGTACCTCGTCGGGATCCAGCGAGGCGCCTTCGCGCGGCACGACGACCGCCCGCGGCACCTCGCCCCACTTGTCGTCCGCGATCCCGATGACCGCGCACTCGACGACGTCGGGATGGGTCAGGAGCAGGTCCTCGATCTCGGCGGGGTAGATGTTCTCCCCACCGGAGATGATCATGTCCTTCATACGGTCGACGATGTACACGTAGCCGTCGTCGTCGGTCCGGGCCGCGTCCCCGCTGCGGAACCAGCCGTCGGCGAAGACCGCGGCCGTCTCCTCGGGCAGCCCCCAGTAGCCGGGCATGACATGCGGGCCGCGCACCACGACCTCGCCGGTCTCGCCGACGCCGGTGGGCGTGAGGTCCGGCCGTACGACCCGTACGTCGCTGAAGAAGTGCGGCACGCCCGCCGAACCCGCCTTGCTCACCGCGTGTTCGGCGTCCAGGAACAGGGTTCCGGGCGAGGCCTCGGTCATGCCGTAGCCCTGGAGGAAGGTCAGTCCGCGCTCCTGGTAGGCGGCGATCAGCGGGGACGGGACCGGGGATCCGCCGCAGGTCAGGATGCGCAGCGAGGACAGGTCGGCGGCGGCCCAGCGGGGATGCCGGGCGATCTGGTCGAACATCGTCGGCACCCCGAACATGAAGGTGATCCGGTGCCGTTCGACCAGGTCGAAGGTGGCGTCCGGGTCGAAGGACTCGACCAGGACACAGGTGCCGCCCTTGAGCAGCACCGGCAGGGTGAGCATGTTGAGGCCGGCCGTGTGGAACAACGGGGCGGAGACCAGGGCGCGTTCGTCGGCGATCAGGTCGGTGTCGACGAGGACGTTGAGCGCGTTCCAGGTCAGGTTGCCGTGCGTGAGCATGGCGCCCTTGGGGCGGCCGGTCGTGCCCGAGGTGTACATGATGATGCAGGTGTCGTCGCCGGTGACCGGCTCGTCGATCGGCTCGGCGGACGCCGCTGCGAGCAACTCCTCGTATTCGGGGCCGACTTCGACGTAGATGCGTACGTCGGTGCTGCCCGGCAGTCCGGCGACGAGGGCGGTGTGCGTCGGGCCGTAGACGAGGATCTTGGCGCCGGAGTCGGCGAGTTGGTAGGCGATCTCGGGGGCGGTGAGGCGGGTGTTGAGGGGGACGAAGACCGCCCCGAGGATGCCGGCCGCGAACAGGGTCTCCAGGTAGGAGGGGTGGTTGGGGCCGAGGTAGGCGATGCGGTCGCCGCGGCGGACGCCCCGGGCGCGGAGGGCATGGGCGAGGCGGGTGGTTCGTGTATGCAGTGTGCTGTAGTCCATCGACGAGCTGCTGCCGACCGTCGACAATCCGCTGTTGACCGTCAATGGTCCGCTGTCGGCTGTCGACGAAATGTCGTGGCCGGACGACAGTCCTCCGGCGACCGTCGACGAACCGCCGGAGCCGGTCGGCGAACCACCGTGGCCCGCAGACGGTCCGCCGCCGACCGCAGACGATCGACCACCGACCGTAGACAGTCCGCCGTAGACCAAAGCCACGCGATGCGGGGTCTTGCGGGCCCGGCGTGCGGGCCATGAGCCCAGTCCCTCGTTGCGCATCCGGTGCCCCTTTACGTCAGCCCGAGCAGGCGGGCGGCGTTGTCCTTGAGGATCTTCGGTCTGACCTCGTCCTTGATGGGCAGCTTCTCGAAGTCGGCGAGCCAGCGGTCCGGGGTGAGGACGGGGTAGTCGGAGCCGAAGAGGACCTTGTCCTTGAGCAGCGTGTTCGCGTACTGGACGAGCTGCGGAGGGAAGTACTTCGGCGACCAGCCGGAGAGGTCGATGTGGACGCCGGGCTTGTGGGTGGCGACGGCGAGGGCCTCGTCCTGCCAGGGGAAGGACGGATGCGCCAGGATGATCTTGAGGTGGGGGAAGTCGGCGGCGACGTCGTCCACGTGAAGGGGGTTGGAGTACTTGAGGCGGATGCCGCCGCCTCCCGGTACCCCCGCGCCGATGCCCGTCTGGCCGGTGTGGAAGAGGGCGATGGTGCCCGTCTCCTCGATGACCTCGTACAGGTCGTAGGCCACGGCCCGGTCGTTGGGGAAGAAGCCCTGGATGTTGGGGTGGAACTTGAAGCCCTTGACGCCGTACTCCTCGACCAGCCGCCGCGCCTGCTTCACGCCCGCCCGGCCCCGGAACGGGTCGATGGACGCGAAGGGGATGAGGACGTCGGCGTTGGCGGCGGCGGCCTCGGCGACCTCCTCGTTCGGGACGGGTTCGGTGCCGGTCGCGGACTCGGCGTCGACCGTGAAGATCACGGCGGCCATCTTCCGCTCGCGGTAGTACGCGGCGGTCTCCTCCAGGGTCGGCTTCCGCTTGCCCTCGACCTTGAAGTAGGCGGAGGAGGCGTCGTGGAGGTCGTCGTCCAGCGAGGAGTGGCCCTTGGAGGACACCTCCGCGTGGGTGTGGACGTCGATGGCGACGAGGTCGCCGATGTCCATGGGGGCCTTGGGGGGTGCCATCACGCCTCCGGCAGCTTCGGTGCGGGGATGCCGACCGACTGGAGTTCGGCGCCGACCGAGGTGGGGAAGGCGACGGCCAGGCTGTCGGGGGTCCAGCCGCCGTCGGCGTAGGCCGTGCTGATCTCCTGCGGGTGGGACCAGAGTGCCACCTTGTCGCCGCCGATGCCGATGGCCTGGCCGGTGATGGAGCGCGCGGCCTCGGAGGCGAGGAAGGGGACGAGGGCGGCGCAGTCCTCGGGGGTGCCGAAGCCCTCACCCTTGCGGAGGAAGTCGGGCAGCGGATCGCCGTTCTTCATGGCCTCGATGTACGGGGCGAACGCGGGGATCGTCTCGGTCATCGCGGTCGCGGCGACCGGCACGATCGCGTTGACGGTGATGCCGGCGCGGCCCAGTTCCATCGACCAGGTGCGGGCGAAGGCGGCGATGCCGGCCTTGGCGGCGGAGTAGTTGGTCTGGCCGAAGTTGCCGCGCTGGCCGGCGGGCGAGCCGACCAGGATCAGGCTGCCGCCCTCGCCCTGTTCGCGCATCCGTACGGCGGCGGCGCGGGCGCAGGTGAAGGTGCCCTTGAGATGGGTGGTGATCACCGCGTCGAAGTCCTCGTCGGTCATCTTCCACAGCACCTTGTCGCGCAGGATGCCCGCGTTGGTGACCAGGACGTCGATCCGCCCGAACTCCTCGACCGCGCGGTTGACCAGCCGTTCCGCGGCCTCGGTCGTGCCGACCGGGACGACCTCGGCGACGGCGGTGCCGCCCGCCTCGGTGATCGACTTCACGGCCTGGTCGGCCACCGCCTCGTCGATGTCGTTGACGACCACGGACGCGCCGTGGGCGGCCAGGGCGTGCGCGTAGGCGAGACCGAGGCCCCGGCCACTGCCGGTGACGACGGCGACCTTGCCGGTCAGATCGATGCTGGGCACGAGCGAGTCCCTTCACAAGGCGATGCGGCTGCCAGCCCCACCGGAGTACGGCTGCGAGATCGAAGCTAAGAGCAATAATTGTTGACGTCAATAGTTGTTGCCGACGGACCAGGTGCGTCACACTGACCACGAACCACCGCACGCCCCACCCCGGGGCCTCGACCCAGGGAGCCCGCCATCGCCCGCCAGCAGCACGCCGCGAACCCCCCGATCGACGCGCACGAGCCGTGGATGCGCGGGCTGCACGCGGACACCGGTTACCTCCTGTACCGGCTGGGCCTGCGCTCCGGCCAGCTCTTCAACACGTTCCTCCAGGAGTCGGGCCTGCGCCTGCGCCACTACGCGCTGCTCCGCTTCCTGGCCACGTCCGAGGGCGCCCTCCAGCGCGAGCTGAGCACGCGGCTGGGCTACGACCCGAGCGCGATCGTCGGCCTGGTCGACGACCTGGAGAAGCTGGGATTCGCCGAGCGGCGCCCTTCCCCCGACGACCGGCGAAGCCGCATCGTGGTCCTGACGGAAAATGGCCGCGGCTTCCTGCGCGACACCGACGAGGCCGGCCTGCGGGTGACGAACGAACTGCTCGGCCCGCTGGACGCGGCCCAGCGGGAGACCCTGCACACGCTGCTGCAACAGGTCGCCGAGGACGGACTCGCCTGACGCCCGACAAGGAGGTACGGCGATGACCACCACCCGGCCGGAGACCAGCACCGGGTCCGCGCCCACCACCGGATCCGGGACGACCGCCCGCTCCGCTCCCGACCGGCTGCTCGCCGTGCTCGCCGCCTTCGACCACGAGCACACGGCCCTGTCGCTGTCCGACATCGCCCGCCGGGCCGGACTCACCCTGACCACCGCACACCGGCTCGCGGGCGCCCTCACCGAGTGGGGCGCGCTGGAGCGGGACGCGTCCGGCGTCTACCACGTGGGACTGCGGCTGTGGGAGATCGCGGCACTCGCGCCTCGCGGCCTCGCCCTGCGCCAACTTGCCCTGCCCTACCTGGAGGACCTGTACGAATCGACGCACGAGAACGTGCAGTTGGCGGTGCGGGACGGCACGGAGGTCGTCTACACCGAGTGGCTCTCGGGCCGTTCGGCGGTCGGCGTGCACATCCGGGTGGGCGCCCGCTGGCCGCTGCACGCCACGGGGGTGGGCCTCGCCCTGCTGGCCCACGACCAACCGGACCTCCAAGAGGCCTACTGCGCGGGCGAGTTGGCATCCTTCACGCCGTACACGATCACCGATCCGGTACGGCTGCGGCGGGTGCTGGCCGAAGTGCGGCGCGCCGGCGTGGCGGTGAGCGACCGTCAGGTCACGGACGACGCGCTGTCGGTGGCGGCTCCGGTGCGCGGGCCGGGCGGTGCGGTGGTGGCGGCCGTGTCGGTGGTGGTACCCCAAGTCGACGCCCAGGTACCGGTGTTGATCCCGGCGGTGCGGCTCGCGGCACGCGGGATCTCGCGGGCGCTGGGGTGGCGACCGGAGCCGTGACGGGGCCGGCGGTGGAGTGAACTCGGGTTCGGCGGGGGCTACTTGTTGTCGCCGGGCTTTCCTGCGTGGTCGCCTTCGCCCCGGGTGTCGTCCCCCGGTTTCGCTGAGGCGGTGGCGGTGGCAGTGACATTGGCTGCGGACGGCATGTGGTCGCCGCCGTCGCTGGACCTGTCGGTCGTCGCGCCGGGGGCGTTGAGCTGGAAGGCGAGGAGAAGGGCGGCCACGGCGAGGGTAGCGGTGGGCCAGGGGCGATGCGTCGTATGTGTGGCGTGCCGCTGCGGGAGGCGGCGTGCACGGTGCGTTCGGGGCGGTCGAGGGTGAGGGCGAGGTCGACGGCGGTGAGGCCGGTGCCGACGAGGAGGATGTCGGCGGTGTCCTCGCGTACGGCGTCCAACGCGCCTGGTGTCCAGGGCGAGTTGACGAAGCGGGGCGAGGCGCGCAGCGCCGGCGGGGCCCATGCTGCGGTGGGGGCGGCGAGGACGGTGGCGAGGACGGCGCTGTCTGCGGTGAGGAGTCCCCCGTCGGCGAGGTGGAGTTCCACCGGGCCCGTGGGGGTGCCGGTACAGCTCTCCGCGCGGGTTCGCAGGCGGCGTACGGAGACGGTGCCGTGGGAGCGGACGACGGCCTGGGCGAGGGCGTCGGCCAGGTATGCGCCGTAGCGGTAGCGGGTGGCGAAGTCGCCGCCGCCGACGGTGGGTTCGCCGTGGCGGCAGAGCCAGCGGGTGAAGTGGCCGGGGTCGTCGGGGTAGCAACTCATGCCCCCTGCGGGGACGTTGAGGCGGTGGCGCGGGTCGGGGGTGGCGTAGGCGGTGCCGCGGCCGGCCTCCGGGGCCGGGTCGACCAGCACCAGGTCGAGCGGGGTCCGGCGGCGGGTGGCGGTCTCGCAGAGTTGGACGGCGGTCAGGGTGCCTGCCGCGCCCGCTCCGACGATCGCCGTGGTGGGCCGCTTGCGGACTTCGGTCACGAATGCCTCCGGCGTGGTCTGCCGCGGAGCCGCCGAAGCGGAACTCCGCCTTCAGTTCCTTCCTCACTATTCCGACCGGATTGGTGGGGAAGCCATGGCGGGACGGGGATCTCACCGGATACTCAGGACGCCGGTCGGCGCGTTCAAACTCTGTTCACACTCGTGGAGCCTCCGACAACCGTGGTTTCAGGCCTTCTTTCAGGTTCTCTTCAGAGGAATCTCAGGTTGGGGCCCTGGGATTCAAAGATTCAACCCAGGGAAGTGACGCAGGATGCAACGGCACTGGTGATCTCGTCGCGTACGGCCAGGGGATGTGCGCGACATATGGAGGAAGGCCTGCCGTGGGCGTGTCGCACATATCCAACCGGTCCGAGAAGCCGTCGGAGAGGTGGTCCCGGCGTGGGATCCTCACCGTGCTCGGGGTGGTGCCGGCGGCCGTGCTGACCGGTTGCAGCGGATCGGCGGGCGCCGCGGAGAGCGCCTCGTCCGGCGGCGCGTCGGCGACGGCTTCGGTGAAGGCAGCGAAGACGCCGACCGTCACGGTCTCGCCTGCCGACGGTACGAAGAAGGCCGATTTCACAACCCCGGTCACGGTGACGGTGACCGACGGCACGTTCGCCACGGTGAAGGTGACCGGCAACGACGGCTCCACGCTCGCCGGGACCTTCAACGCCGCCAGGACGAAGTGGACGTCCACGAAGAACCCGTACTCGGGCACGAAGTACACGGTCGCCGCGCAAGCGCAGGGCGGCGCCGCGAAGACCGCGACCTTCACCACCAAGTCGCCCGGCGAGACCTTCGTCGGCTACTTCACCCCGGAGGCGAACTCCACCTCCGGCGTCGGCATGCCCGTGTCCATCAACTTCACGCACGCCGTCAAGGACCGGGCCGCCGTCCAGAAGGCGATCACGGTCACCGCCGAGCCCGCCGTCGAGGTCGTCGGCCACTGGTTCAGCGACACCCGTCTCGACTTCCGCCCCGAGACGTACTGGGCGGCCGACACGAAGATCACGCTCAGTCTGCGGCTGAAGGACGTCGAGGGCCAGGACGGTGTCTACGGTATCCAGTCCAAGGACGTCACGTTCGACATCGGACGCGAGCAGATCAGTACGGTCGACCTGTCCAGCAAGGAGATGGTGGTCAAGCGGGACGGCAAGACCCTCGCCACCTATCCGGTCAGCGGCGGCAACGCCCAGCACACCACCTGGTCCGGGATCATGGTGATCAGCGAGCGGTTCAAGCAGACCCGCATGGAGTCCTCGACGGTCGGGCTCGGCGACGAGTACGACATCTCCGACGTCCCGCACGCCCAGCGCCTGACCACCTCCGGCACCTTCGTGCACGGCAACTACTGGGCGTCCACAGCGGTGTTCGGCCACGAGAACACCAGCCACGGCTGCGTCGGCCTGCACGACGCCAAGGGGGCCAACGACAGTTCGGTGGCGGGCTACAAGTTCTACGACAGCTCGATGCTCGGCGACGTCGTCATCGTGAAGAACTCCGGCGAGAAGACGGTCGCGGCGGACAACGGCCTCAACGGCTGGAACCTTTCCTGGGCGGACTGGAAGGCGGGCAGCGCGGTCTGAGGCCGTGCCGCGGGTGAACACGCGCCCCGTGGGGGTGCGGCCTCAGCTGCCGCCGGAACGGATCCACGGCCACTTGGCGAAGCAGACCACCACAGGTGCGACGAGCATGGCCAGCATCCACAGGCCCACACTGGCCGGCGAGTAGACGTAGTACTGCCAGTGCTCGGGCAGGACCGCAGGCGCGAGCAGGAGCACGATCAGCGCGGTCCACGTGGCCAGCACCGATGCCGCCATGCGCACCGCCACCATCGTCGTCGACCCTCCCCGCTACCGCCCGGTTCCCGTGGTCGAACAATACGACGCGTGCCCCGTCCGCCCACGGCGCCCCTGATGACCCGCCCGTCGGAGAGGCCGCTCGGAAACCTCCTCTTTCACCCGCATTCATCGCCTTCATCACCTGAACTCCCGCACAGCGAAAGGACTTTCACGGCTTCACCTCTTGACGGCCGGAGTGGCGGAGAGCACATTGACCGCGCACCCGCTGCGTGAGAGCGCTCTCAGGCAGCAGGTGCGGCACCCGCACCCCCACTCCGTATCCGAGAGGCACCCATGAGTGAAACCTCCGGCACGCAGCGCAGACCCCGTCCCCTCCGGCGCGTTCTGATCGCCGCCCTCAGCACCCTCGGCCTCGCGATCGCCACCGCCACGGCCTTCACCCTGCCCGCGGACGCCTCCGCGCCCACGCCCCCCACGGGCTGGACGCAGGTCTTCCTCGACGACTTCAACGGCACCGCGGGCACCGGCGTCTCCACCACCAACTGGCAGTACGACACCGGGACTTCGTACCCGGGCGGCGCCGCCAACTGGGGCACCGGCGAGGTCGAGTCGATGACCTCCTCCACCAACAACGTGGCACTCGACGGCAACGGCAACCTGTTGATCACCCCGCGCCGGGACGCTTCCGGCAACTGGACCTCGGGCCGTATCGAGACCAACCGCACCGACTTCCAGCCGCCGGCCGGCGGGAAGCTGCGCGTCGAGGCCCGCATCCAGATGCCCAACGTCACGGGCTCGTCGGCGCTCGGCTACTGGCCCGCGTTCTGGATGCTGGGCGCGCCCTACCGGGGCAACTACCAGAACTGGCCCAGCGTGGGCGAGTTGGACATCATGGAGAACGTCCAGGGTCTCAACACCGACTGGGCGACCATGCACTGCGGCACCAGCCCGGGCGGCCCCTGCAACGAGACGACCGGCATCGGCGGCAACACCGCCTGCACCGGCACCACTTGCCAGGCCGGCTTCCACACCTACGCCATGGAGTGGGACCGGTCCACCAGCCCCGAGCAGATCCGCTTCTACCTCGACGGCGTCAACTTCCACACGGTCAACGCCAGTCAGGTCGACGCGACGACCTGGGCCAATGCGACGAACCACGGCTTCTTCATCATCCTGAACGTGGCGATGGGCGGCGGCTTCCCGGCGGCGTACGGCGGCGGCCCCACCAGCGCCACCGACCCCAACCACCCGATGACGGTGGACTACGTCCAGGTGCTCCAGTCCACGGGCAGTGGGAGCGGTACCACGACCCCACCGACCGGCAACCGGGACGCCTACGGCGCCATCCAGGCCGAGTCCTACGACAGCCAGTCCGGCACGATCGCCGAAACCACCACGGACACCGGCGGCGGCCAGGACCTCGGCTCGATAGCCAACGGCGACTGGGCACTCTACAAGGGCGTCAACTTCGGCTCCACGGCGGCCACCCAGTTCTACGGCCGGGTCGCGAGCGGCGCGGCGAGCGGGGTCAGCGGTCTGGTCCAGGTACGCCTGGACAGCCCGACCGCGACCCCGATCGGCAGCTTCGCGCTGGCCAACACCGGGGGCTGGCAGTCGTGGAAGACGGTGCCGGCCAACATCAGCTCGGTCACCGGCACCCATGACGTCTATCTGACGTTCAGCAGCGGGCAGTCGGCGGACTTCGTGAACGTGAACTGGTTCGACTTCGGGCATTGATCCCAACTCGCCACGGAGGCAAGGGGCTTCACGCGTGTGCGTGGGGCCCCTTTCGGTGTGCCCTCGCCCTCACCGCAACTCCGCCCGAAACCCCGCCGGCGTCACATCCGTGTGCTGCTGGAAGAACTTCGAGAAGTTCGCCGCGTCGGGGAAGCCAACTGCCGCCCCCACCCGCCCGATCGGCAGATCCGTGTGGGCCAACAGCCGTTTCGCCTCCAGGACGACCCGTTTGTCGATGAAGCCCTTCGGGGTCTCGCCGGTGGCGGCGCGGACCGCGCGGACGAGGGTGCGGCGGGAGTAGCCGAGGGCGTCGGCGTAGGCGCTGACGCTGTGGTTGGTGGCGAAGCCCTTCTCGACGGCGTCACGGAAGAGCGTGAACGTCGTGTCGGCCTGCTGCCGGGCCGCCTCCGCCGAGCTGGCCGCGAGATGCGCGAGCCGTAGCAGGAAGGCCGTCAGGGAGTGTCGTAGGACCGAGGTGTGCAGGCTCAGCGGGAGCGTGGTCGAGTCCTCGTACTCGCGTTGGAGTTGGCCCAACGAGGCACGGAGGGCCGCCAGACGGGGCTCGTCGGGGTGCAGGAGGGGCGGGAGGTCGTAGCGGTAGAGGCCGGTCGCCTCGACCGTGGCGCGGGGGAGGAAGCCGGGCTGCATGGTCAGGACCGTGCCTCGGTACTCGTCCATGCGTGAGAAGCGGTGGACCTGGCCGGGGCGGATCCACAGGATGTCGCCGGCCGCCGCCTCGTACCCGGCGAAGTCGATCATGTGGCGGACCGGGCCCTCGTCGAAGAGCATCACCACATGGAAGTCGATGCGGTGGACGCGGTGCAGGGGCGCGTCCGCGTGCCAGGTGCGCCCGGTGCCCATCGGGCCGACCTGCATGCCGACGCCGCAGACGCTCAGATCGACAGGGAAGGGAAACGTTCTGATCACGTCGCCGTCACCGGCTGCGCCTTGGATGGTTCTGTCCGCCATGTCCTTCTCGTGCCGCCTCAGTACGGGTTCCGGTGTCCCACTTTCACCACAGGCTGGCACACCGACACCTTCCCTCGTAAAAGTCAGACTTTTAGATTTGAAGGCGTCCGAGCAGTTCTACCGCTCTTACCGAGGACTTCTTGAAGATGAACGCGCACACACCTGACAGCTTCGAGTGGACCGATCTCGACCGTCGTGCCGTCGACACCGCCCGCGTTCTGGCCGCTGACGCGGTGCAGAAGGTCGGCAACGGGCACCCGGGCACGGCGATGAGCCTGGCCCCCGCCGCGTACACGATCTTTCAGAAGGTGATGCGTCACGACCCCGCGGATCCCGAGTGGACCGGTCGCGACCGCTTCGTCCTCTCCCCCGGCCACACCTCGCTGACGCTGTACACACAGCTGTATCTCGCCGGGTACGAGCTGGAGCTCGACGACCTGAAGGCGTTCCGGACGCACGGGTCGAAGACGCCTGGTCACCCCGAGTACGGGCACACGGCCGGTGTGGAGACCACGACCGGGCCGCTCGGACAGGGTGTCGCGAACGCTGTGGGCATGGCCATGGCCGCCCGCTACGAGCGCGGCCTGTTCGACCCCGAGGCCCCCGAGGGCGAGTCGCCCTTCGACCACACGGTCTGGGCGATCGTCTCCGACGGCGACCTGGAGGAGGGCATCTCCGCCGAGGCCTCCTCCCTCGCGGGACACCAGAAGCTCGGCAACCTCGTCTTCGTCTACGACGACAACCACATCTCCATCGAGGGCGACACCGCGACCGCCTTCTCCGAGGACGTGCTGAAGCGGTACGAGGCCTACGGCTGGCACACCCAGCGCATCGAGCCCGGCGCCGACGGCGACATCGACCCGCACGCGCTGTACACGGCGCTCAGGGCGGCGCAGGCCGAGACCGCGCGCCCCTCGATCATCGCCATGCGCACGATCATCGCCTGGCCCGCCCCCAACGCCCAGAACACCGAGGCCGCCCACGGCTCCGCGCTCGGCGCCGACGAGGTCGCCGCCACCAAGCGCGTCCTCGGCTTCGACCCCGAGCAGTCCTTCGAGGTCGCCGACGAGGTTCTCGCGCACAGCCGCCGGGCCCTGGACCGGGGCGCCGAGGCGCACTCCGCGTGGGACAAGCAGCTCGACAAGTGGCGCGGCGCCCAACCCGAGCGCGCGAAGCTCTTCGACCGGGTCCTCGCGGGTCAGCTCCCCGAGGACTGGGAGCAGTCCCTGCCGGTGTTCGAGGAGGGCTCCTCCGTCGCCACCCGCGCCGCGTCCGGCAAGGTCCTCCAGGCACTTGGAACGGTCCTGCCCGAGCTGTGGGGCGGCTCCGCCGACCTGGCCGGCTCGAACAACACCACCATCGACAAGACCTCGTCGTTCCTCCCGAAGGGCAACCCGCTTGCGGAGGCCGACCCGTACGGCCGTACGATCCACTTCGGTATCCGCGAGCACTCGATGGCGGCCGAGATGAACGGCATCGCCCTGCACGGCAACACCCGCGTCTACGGCGGCACCTTCCTGGTGTTCTCCGACTACATGCGCAACGCCGTCCGCCTCTCCGCACTGATGCAGCTCCCGGTGACGTACGTCTGGACGCACGACTCCATCGGTCTCGGCGAGGACGGCCCCACGCACCAGCCGGTCGAGCACCTGGCCTCGCTGCGCGCGATCCCGGGCCTGAACATCGTGCGCCCCGCCGACGCCAACGAGACCGCGATCGCCTGGGCCGAGATCCTCAAGCGGCACGCCACCAAGCCCGCCCCGCACGGCCTCGCGCTGACCCGTCAGGGTGTGCCGACGTACGCGCCCAACTCCGATGCGGCGCGCGGCGGTTACGTCCTCGAGGACTCCTCCACCGAGACCCCCGACGTCGTGCTGATCGCGACCGGTTCCGAGGTGCACCTCGCCGTCGAGGCGCGGGAGCAGCTGGAGGCCGAGGGCGTGGGCACGCGGGTGGTGTCGATGCCGTCCGTGGAGTGGTTCGAGGAGCAGTCGCGCGAGTACCGCGACAGCGTCCTTCCGCCGTCCGTGAAGGCCCGCGTTGCGGTCGAGGCCGGGATCGGTCTCACGTGGTACCGGTTCGTGGGTGACGCAGGACGCATCGTCTCCCTCGAACACTTCGGCGCCTCCGCCGATGCCAAGACCCTGTTCGCCGAGTTCGGTTTCACGGCCGAGAACGTCGCCGCGACAGCCAGGGAATCCCTTGCCGCCGCGCGCGGTTGATCCGATCGCCAGAAAGAAGATGATCACAGTGACCGAAGTGACCGCCACCGCGGGAACACTCAAGCGCCTGTCCGACGAGGGCGTCTCCATCTGGCTGGACGACCTGTCGCGCAAGCGGATCGAGTCCGGCAACCTCGCCGAACTCGTCGACACGAAGAACGTCGTCGGCGTCACCACCAACCCGTCCATCTTCCAGGCCGCCATCGGCTCCGGAGAGGGTTACGAGGAGCAGCTCGCCGACCTGGCCGTGCGCAAGGTGACGGTCGAGGAAGCCGTACGGATGATGACCACGGCCGACGTCCGCGCCGCCGCCGACATCCTTCGCCCGGTCCACGAGGCGACCGGCGGCCGGGACGGCCGGGTCTCCATCGAGGTCGACCCGCGCCTCGCCCACCACACGGCGGCGACCGTCGCCGAGGCCAAGCAGCTGTCCTGGCTGGTGGACCGTTCCAACGTGATGATCAAGATCCCGGCGACGAAGGCCGGTCTCCCGGCCATCACCGAGGTCATCGGCGAGGGCATCAGCGTCAACGTCACGCTGATCTTCTCCCTGGAGCGCTACCGCGAGGTCATGGACGCCTACCTGGCCGGCCTGGAGAAGGCCCGCGCCGCGGGCATCGACCTGTCGACCATCCACTCCGTGGCCTCCTTCTTCGTCTCGCGTGTCGACTCCGAGATCGACAAGCGCCTGACCGCGCTCGCCACGGACGAGGCCCTCGCCCTCAAGGGGAAGGCCGCCCTCGCCAACGCGCGGCTCGCCTACCAGGCCTACGAGGAGGTCTTCGCGGGTGACCGTTGGACCGCTCTCGCCGGTGCCGGCGCCAACAAGCAGCGCCCCCTGTGGGCCTCGACCGGTGTGAAGGACCCGTCCTACAAGGACACCCTGTACGTCGACGAGCTGGTCGCGCCCGGCACGGTCAACACCATGCCGGAGGCCACCCTCAACGCCACCGCCGACCACGGTGACATCCACGGCGACACGGTGACCGGCGGCTACGCGCAGGCGCGCGCCGACCTGGACGCCGTAGAACGCCTCGGGATCTCGTACGACGTCGTCGTCAAGCAGTTGGAGGACGAGGGCGTCGCCAAGTTCGAGGTGGCCTGGCAGGACCTGCTGGACGCCGTCGCGAAGTCGCTGAGCGGGAAGGGGGTCGACGGGGAATGAGCGCGGAACTTCCCACAACGGCAACGGCCGGGCAGGGACTCACCGTCGAGGACGTCGAGGACGCCCTCACCACCCACTGGGACAACCCGCTGCGCGACGAGCGCGACCGCCGGCTCCCCCGTATCGCGGGCCCGTCCGGGCTGGTCATCTTCGGTGTCACCGGTGACCTCTCCCGCAAGAAGCTCATGCCGGCCGTCTACGACCTGGCCAACCGGGGCATGCTGCCGCCGGGCTTCTCCCTCGTCGGGTTCGCCCGGCGGGACTGGGAGGACCAGGACTTCGCGCAGGTGGTGCACGACTCGGTCCGCGAGCACTCCCGGACGGAGTTCCGCGAGGAGGTCTGGCAGCAGCTCGCCGAGGGCATGCGGTTCATCCCGGGCGACTTCGACGACGACACCGCGTTCAAGCAACTGCGCGCGGCCGTCGACGAGTTGGACACCTCGCGCGGTACGAGCGGCAACTACGCGTTCTACCTCTCCGTACCGCCGAAGTTCTTCCCGAAGGTCGTCCAGCAGCTCAAGAAGCACGGTCTCGCGACGGCCGGCGAGGGTTCCTGGCGGCGGGCGGTCATCGAGAAGCCGTTCGGGCGCGATCTGAAGAGCGCGCGTGAGCTGAACAAGATCGTGCACGAGGTGTTCGACCCGGACCAGGTGTTCCGGATCGACCACTACCTCGGCAAGGAGACCGTCCAGAACATCCTGGCGCTGCGCTTCGCCAACCAGATGTACGAGCCCATCTGGAACCGGTCCTACGTCGACCACATCCAGATCACCATGGCCGAGGACATCGGCATCGGCGGGCGTGCCGGCTACTACGACGGCATCGGTTCGGCGCGTGACGTCATCCAGAACCACCTGCTCCAACTCATGGCGCTGACCGCCATGGAGGAGCCGATCGCCTTCGACGAGGAGGCGCTGCTCACCGAGAAGCTCAAGGTGCTCAAGTCGGTGCGGCTGCCGAAGGAGTTGGGCGAGCACACGGTGTTCGGGCAGTACGCGGAGGGCTGGCAGGGCGGCGAGAAGGTCGTCGGCTACCTCCAGGAGGACGGCATCGACCCGCAGTCGAAGACCGACACCTACGCGGCCGTCAAGTTGGAGGTGGACAACCGCCGTTGGGCGGGCATCCCCTTCTATCTGCGCACCGGCAAGCGGCTCGGGCGGCGCGTCACGGAGATCGCGGTCGTCTTCAAGCGCGCGCCGCACTCCCCCTTCGACTCCAGCGCCACCGAGGAGCTGGGCCAGAACGCGATCGTCATCCGCGTCCAGCCCGACGAGGGCATGACCGTCCGCTTCGGTTCGAAGGTGCCGGGCACCTCGATGGAGATCCGGGACGTGTCCATGGACTTCGCCTACGGCGAGTCGTTCACGGAGTCGAGCCCGGAGGCGTACGAGCGGCTCATCCTGGACGTACTGCTCGGCGACGCCAACCTGTTCCCGCGCCACCAGGAAGTGGAAGAGTCCTGGAAGATCCTCGACCCGATCGAGGAGTACTGGGCACAGAACGGCAAGCCCGCGCAGTACTCCTCGGGCAGTTGGGGTCCCGAGGAGGCGGACGAGATGCTCGCACGAGACGGACGGAGCTGGCGCAGGCCATGAAGATCGACCTGAGCGACACCACGGCAAGCAAGATCAACAAGGCGCTGGTGCAGGGTCGCCGCGACATCGGCACCCCTGCCGTGGGCATGGTCCTGACGATGGTCATCGTCACGGACGAGGAGAACGCCTACGACTCGATCAAGGCGGCCGAGGAGGCCTCGCACGAGCACCCCTCGCGCACCCTGGTCGTCATCAAGCGGCACGCCCGCACCCCGCGGGACCGTACCAACTCGCACCTCGACGCCGAGGTCCGGGTGGGCGCCGACGCGGGCACCGGCGAGACGGTCGTACTGCGGACCTACGGCGAGGTGTCCGACCACGCCGACTCCGTGGTGCTGCCGCTGCTGCTGCCGGACGCGCCGGTCGTCGTGTGGTGGCCGGTGGAGGCGCCCGAGGTCCCCTCGAAGGACCCGCTGGGCGCCCTGGCACAGCGCCGGATCACCGACCTGTACGCGGCGGAGAACCCCCTGGAGGCGCTGGACGCCCGCGCCCGTGCCTACGCGCCCGGCGACACCGACCTCGCCTGGACCCGCCTGACCCCGTGGCGCTCGATGCTGGCGGCGGCCCTCGACCAGGCCAAGGCCAGGATCACCTCGGGTGCCGTGGAGGCCGAGGCCGACAACCCGGCCGCGGAGCTGCTGGCGCGCTGGCTGGAGGCCCGGCTGAAGGTGAAGATCGACCGTGTGGTCACCGCCGGACCGGTCGTCACCGCCGTACGCCTGGGTACCGCCGCCGGCGAGGTCGTCATCGACCGCCCCGACGGGCCGCTGGCCACGCTGTCCCTGCCCGGGCAGCCCTCCCGCACCCTCGCGCTGAAGGTCCGCACCACCTCCGAACTCATCGCCGAGGAGCTGCGGCGCCTCGACGCCGACGAGATGTACGCCATCGCCCTGCGGGCCGAGGGCACCAAGGAGACCCCTTCTCATGTCTGACTCCCCCAAGCTCGTGCGGCGGCCCGAGTGGGTCGCACTGGAGGACCACCGCGCGGGTCAACTGCACCCGCAGTTGCGTGAGTTGTTCGAGGCGGACCCGGAGCGCGCGGAGCGGTACGTGGTCACCGTCGGCGATCTGCGCATCGACTACTCCAAGCACCTGATCACGGACGAGACCCTCGCCCTCCTCCAGGAACTCGCCACCGCCACCGGCGTGTTCGACCTGCGGGACGCCATGTTCCGCGGCGAGAAGATCAACGTCACCGAGGACCGCGCGGTCCTGCACACCGCGCTGCGCGCCCCGCGCGACGCGGTGATCGAGGTCGACGGCGAGAACGTCGTCCCCGCCGTGCACGCCGTGCTCGACAAGATGGCGAACTTCGCCGAGCGCGTCCGCTCCGGCGAGTGGACCGGCCACACCGGCCGCCGTATCCGCAATGTCGTCAACATCGGCATCGGCGGCTCGGACCTCGGTCCGGCCATGGCGTACGAGGCCCTCCGCGCCTTCACCGACCGCGAGTTGACGGTCCGCTTCGTGTCGAACGTGGACGGCGCCGACCTGCACGAGGCCACCCGCGACCTCGACCCGGCCGAGACGCTGTTCATCGTCGCCTCCAAGACCTTCACGACGATCGAGACGATCACCAACGCAACATCCGCCCGGACGTGGCTCCTTGAGGGTCTCGGCGGTGACGACAAGGCGGTCGCGAAGCACTTCGTGGCGCTGTCGACCAACGCCGGGAAGGTGTCGGACTTCGGCATCGACACGGACAACATGTTCGAGTTCTGGGACTGGGTCGGCGGGCGCTACTCGTACGACTCGGCCATCGGGCTGTCGCTGATGATCGCCATCGGTCCCGACCGCTTCCGCGAGATGCTCGACGGTTTCCACCTCGTCGACGAGCACTTCCGCACCGCGCCCGCCGAGTCCAACGCACCTTTGCTGCTTGGCCTGTTGGGCGTCTGGTACGGCAACTTCTTCGACGCGCAGTCGCACGCGGTGCTGCCGTACTCGCACTATCTCTCCAAGTTCACCGCCTACTTGCAGCAGCTGGACATGGAGTCCAACGGCAAGTCGGTCGACCGGGACGGGAACCCGGTGGAGTGGGGCACCGGGCCGGTGGTGTGGGGCACACCCGGCACCAACGGGCAGCACGCCTACTACCAACTCATCCACCAGGGCACCAAGTTGATCCCGGCGGACTTCATCGGCTTCGTCAACCCGGTCGCCGAGCTGAGCGACGGCCTCAAGGCACAGCACGACCTCCTGATGGCCAACTTCTTCGCGCAGACACAGGCGTTGGCGTTCGGCAAGACGCCCGACGAGGTGCGCGCGGAGGGTGTGGCGGAGGAACTGGTCCCGCACAAGACGTTCAAGGGCAACCACCCCACGACCACCATCCTGGCCCGCGAGCTGACCCCCTCCGTGCTCGGACAGCTCATCGCGCTCTACGAGCACAAGGTGTTCGTGCAGGGCGCCATCTGGAACATCGACTCCTTCGACCAGTGGGGCGTCGAACTGGGCAAGGTCCTCGCCAAGCGCGTCGAACCCGCCCTGACCGAAGGCGCGGACGTGCCCGGTCTCGACTCCTCCACCGCCGCTCTCGTGGCCACCTACCGGACGCTCCGCGATTCCCAGGAAGTGAACTGACATGCAGCTCGGACTGATCGGCCTCGGCAAGATGGGCGGCAACATGCGCGAGCGCATCCGCCGCGCGGGCCACACCGTCATCGGCTACGACCGCAATCCCGAGATCTCCGACGTGAGCGACCTGGCCGAACTGGTCGCCAAGCTCGAAGCGCCGCGCACGGTCTGGGTGATGGTCCCGGCCGGCGCCCCGACCCAGTCGGTCGTCGACGAGCTGGGCGGGCTGCTCCAGCCCGGTGACACGGTGGTCGACGGCGGCAACTCCCGTTGGACGGACGACGAGAAGCACGCCGAGGAGCTGGGCGCCAAGGGCATCGGTTTCGTCGACGCGGGTGTCTCCGGTGGGGTGTGGGGCCTGAAGAACGGCTACGCGCTGATGGTCGGCGGCGATGCCGAGAACATCGCCAAGGTGCAGCCGGTCTTCGACGCGCTCAAGCCCGAGGGCGAGTTCGGCTTCGTGCACGCCGGCAAGGTCGGCGCCGGGCACTTCTCCAAGATGGTCCACAACGGCATCGAGTACGCCATGATGCAGGCCTATGCCGAAGGCTGGGAGCTCCTGGAGAAGGTCCACTCGGTGACGGATGTGCGCGAGGTGTTCCGGTCCTGGCAGGAGGGCACGGTCATCCGTTCCTGGCTCCTCGACCTCGCCGTCAACGCCCTTGACAGCGACGAGCACCTGGACAAGCTCAAGGGCTACGCGGAGGACTCCGGCGAGGGCCGCTGGACCGTGGAAGCGGCCATCGACAACGCCGTGCCGCTGCCCGCGATCACCGCTTCCCTCTTCGCCCGGTTCGCCTCCCGCCAGGAGGACTCGCCGCAGATGAAGATGGTCGCGGCCCTGCGCAACCAGTTCGGCGGCCACGCCGTCGAGACCAAGTAGGCGCGCCGTGGGGGATCTTCTGCTGGTCCGCCACGGTGAGACGGAGTGGAGCGTGTCGGGACAGCACACCAGCTGGACCGACCTGCCCCTCACCCGGCACGGCGAGGAAGAGGCCAAGACCCTCGCCCCGCTCCTGGCCGGCCGGACCTTCGCACTCGCCCTGACCAGCCCGTTGGACCGGGCCATACGCACCGCCGAACTCGCGGGCATCACCGGGGCCGTACCCGACCCCGACCTGCACGAGTGGGACTACGGCGGCTACGAGGGCGTCACCACCGTCGACATCCACCGCACCCGCCCCGACTGGTACCTGTGGACCGACGGCGTGCCGCCGGGCCCCGCCGGACACCCGGGCGAGTCCCCGGACGAGATCGGCGCACGCGCCGACCAGGTGCTGAAGCGGGTGGACTCCGCGCTCGTCGACGGTGACGTGGTCCTGGTGGCGCACGCCCACTTCCTGCGCGTCCTCACGGCACGCAGGCTGGGCCTGCCGGCGGCGGACGGCCGGCTGTTCCAGCTGGCCACCGGCACCGTCAGCCGCCTCTCCACCGAGCACGACCGCCCCGTCATCGCCGAGTGGAACACCCGGCCGTAACGGCACAACTCCCCGGCCCGGACCACGCGTTGAAGCGCGGTCCGGGCCGCGCTCGTCCCCTGTGCCCACGACAGCCGCCGGGCTAGAGTCGCCCTCGATGGAGATCAACGATCTGACACCGGCCGAGGAACAGGTGTGGCGGGCCTTCCCGCTGGGCGAGTCCGTGGACTTCCGTACGGCGGAGGACGAGGACATCGCCCTCGGCGGCGACTGGGGGCCCGAACGAACCGTGCGCGCCGCGGTGTTGCGGGCGCTGCTGCTCAACGGGCCGCAGGAAGCAGGGGAGATACCGTCCCTCAGCCTGGCGGGCGCCCGGATCACCGGTCGGCTCGACCTGCAGTACGCGACGGTCGACCACCCCGTGCGGCTGCGCTACTGCCACTTCGACGAGGTGCCCCGCTGCTACGCCGCCCGGTTGCGCGAACTCAACCTCGGCGACTCCTTCCTGCCCGGGCTGACGGCGCACGCGATGCGGGTGGACGGCGTGCTGCGGCTGACCCGGGCCAGGTTCCGGGGTGTGGTGCGGCTCGCGGAGGTCAAGGTCGCCGGGAGTCTCTTCATGGAGGGCTCGGAGATCATCGTCCCGGACGCCGAGGAGCCGGTCCTCCAGCTCAACCAGGCCTCGGTCGGCGACGACCTCCGGGCCGCCGGACTGCGCACCCAGGGGCAGATCCGGCTCAGCGGCGCGAGTGTCGCCGGGTCGGTCAACCTCAACACCGCGCAGCTCTCCCACCCCGGACACTCCGCCATCGACGCCGAGGTGCTGGTCGTCGCCGGCAACATCCTGTTCCGGTACGCCAACGTCGAGGGCTGGGTCGGACTGCGCGGTGCCCGGATCGCGGGCCGGCTCGACCTGTCGTACAGCACCCTGTCGAACCCCGGCAGCTCCGCGCTGCTGGCCAGCAGCGCCAGCATCGGGGAACTCTGGCTGCGGGAGAGCCCGCCCGTCGAGGGCGGTGTGGTGCTGAGCAGTGCCCAGATCGACGTCCTGCTGCTGGAGCCGCAGGTGGTGCCGGGCCGGGTCCACCTGAACAGTCTCGTCTACACCTCACTCATCCCCCACGAGCCCGCCGAGCGCCGCCTGACCATGCTGGAGCAGGACGGCGACGGCTATGTCCCGCACGCCTACGAGCAGTTGGCCCTCGCCTACCGCCGCACCGGCGACGACTACGCCGCCCGCAGCGTCCAGCTCGCCAAGCAGCGCCGGCTGCGCGGCACCCTCCCGCGCTACGGCCGGATCTGGGGCTACGTCCAGGACGTCACCGTCGGCTACGGCTTCCGCCCGCTGCGCGCCTTCGCCTGGCTGCTGTCGCTGCTGGCCATAGGCTCGATCGCCTACGGCCTGCATCACCCGGCCGCCCTCAAGCCGTCCGAGGCCCCGCACTTCAACCCGGTGTTCTACACCCTCGACCTGCTGCTGCCGGTGATCTCCTTCGGCCAGGAGGAGGCGTTCGCGCCGACCGGCTGGTACCAGTACCTCGGCTACGCCCTCATCGTCACCGGCTGGATCCTGGCCACGACGGTCGTCACCGGTGTGACCCGGACGGTCAGCCGCCAGTGAGGCGCCGAGCCGTTCACCCATGACGTTCCGGGACATTCGTCCCCCGGCGAGGACGTGGTACGACGCCAACCGGGGTAGGACGGTGAAGAGGCCGGCGACACCGGCCTCCGCGCGCCCGCGCCGCCCGCAGGGGCCCCCGCGTGTACCGGCCGATTTCAGGGGCGGCCGGTGCATGCGGGCCCGGGGCTGACTATCGTTGCCCGATCACATGCGCGAAAGGTGGTCGAGGGGCGTGGCGGGGGCCGAGTGGATACGGGTGCCGGTCGGCGACGACGCCGTGCGGTGGGCCACGCGGGGGCGCAGCCGCAGGGTGCTGTTCGTCGTGCACAACGTGACCTCCGCGACCCGGCTCCTCGACATACTGCCTCTCTTCCACGACGACTTCCGGGTCCAGCTGCTCGTCACGTGCACGGGATCGTCCGCGTTCCGGGCGGGGGTCGCCGAGTTGCTCGCGGAAACGGGGGTGCCGGTGCTGCCCTGGGAACAGGCGACGGCAACACCGGTCGACTTGGCCGTCTCCGCGAGCTTCGGCGGTCAACTCCGGTCACTTTCAGGCGTATTGGCCGTGATGTCCCATGGTGTCGGATACACTAAGAGGCTGGGGACACCCAACACCCAACACCCAACACCCGGCAGCGAGGTGGCGGAGGTCGAGGTTCCGGTGTTCGGGCTGTCGCCCGAGTGGTTGCTCGACGAAACCGGACGGCCCGTCGCCGACGCGCTGGTGCTGTCGCACCCGGAGCAGATGAAGCGGCTGCGTGCCGTATGCCCCGAGGCCGCGCCCACGGCCGTACTGGCCGGTGATCCCTGCTGGGACCGCATGCTCGCGGCGCGCGCCCACCGGGAGCGCTACCGTCGGGCGCTCGGCGTCGGCCGGGCACAGCGCCTCGTGGTCCTCAACTCCACCTGGAACCCGGAGTCCCTGTTCGGCGACGGCCCGGCCTCCGGCGACGACGTACTGCCGTCCCTGCTCCCCCGCTTGACCTCCGAACTCCCCGTCGACGAGTACCGTCTCGCCGCCGTCCTGCACCCCAACATCTGGTACGGCCACGGCCCGGGCCAGATCCGCGCCTGGCTGGACCGGTCCCGCCGCGCCGGACTCACCCTGATCGACCCGCTGCACGGCTGGCGCCAGGCGCTGCTCGCCGCCGACGCCGTCATCGGCGACCACGGCTCGGTGACCTACTACGCCGCCGCGCTCGGCACCCCCGTACTCCTCGGCGCCGCACCCCTCGCGGGCCTCGCCCCCGACGCCCCGGTGCACGCCTTCGTCCGTACGGCACCCCGCCTGGACCCCGCGCTACCGCTGCGCCCCCAACTGACCCAACTCATAGACAGCCACCGCCCGTTGCCCACCCCGGCCGCCTTCACCAGCTCCGTACCCGGCGAGTCGGCCACCCGCCTCCGGCGCCTCTTCTACGGCATGATCGGCATCCCCGAACCGGACGCGCCCGCGCTGCTCGAACCGCTCCCGCTCCCGCCGTTCGAACCCGCCGCGCACACGGTCCCGTTGCGGGTGCTCACCCGGCTGCTGGGCAGCGCCGAGGTCTCGGTCGTCCGGTACGCGGGCCCGCATCCGGCGCCCGACGGCACCGGCGAGTCCCACACGGCGGTGCACGAGGACACCCGCGAGCAGGACCAACTCTCCCTGGCCGACGTGGTGTTCAGGCACGGCGCGGCGGACGACCCGCGCTTCGGGTCGCCCGCGCTCTGGACGACCGAGGTCCTGGCCCGGCACCCGCGATGCGCTCTCGCCGTCTACGTCACCGGCCCCGGCGCGTGCACGGCCCGCACCGCGGACGGCACCCTGCTGTTCCTGCGGGCCGAACCGCCGTCGGACGCCGACCCGGTCGCCTGCGCCTCGGCCCTGCACGCCTGGCTGGCCTCCGGCAAGTCGCTGCACGAGGCCGTGGCGCAAGGGCTGACCGTGCACACGGGCGGAGCCGTGCACCGGGTGCGGGTCGTCCCGGGTTAGCCTTCGCAGCGCTCGCGCAGCAGGCGCAGATACGACAGGTGCTGTTCCGCCTTCTCGTCGCGCAGGGCGTAGGCCGCCTCGTCGATCAGGGCGCGGGCGGCTGTGAACCCGCCCTCGGTCAGGCGGGTTTCGGCGAGGTCGGTGAGGGTGCGGGCCGTGTTGTAGGCCTCGCCGCTCGCGCGGAAGAAGGCCAGCGCGTGTTCCAGGCGTGCGACGGCCTCGGCGGGGCGGCCCATCCCGCGCAGCGCCCGGCCCCGGTGCCGTTCCAACAGGGCGCGGGCACGCGGCAGATCGGCGGCGCCCTCGTCGTCGGGGCCGATGCCGTCCAGGATGCCGTAGGCCTCGTCGAAGGCCGAGTACGCCTCGGCGAACCGCCATTGGCGCAGCCGGAGCAGGCCGAGGAACTCGACGGCGGAGGCGTGTCCGCGCACATGCCCGGCCGCCCTCTCGTCGCGCGCGGCGGCAAGCGCCTCGGGTTCCGCCTCGTCCCAGCGGCGCAACTCCATGAGGCTGTGGGCGAGTTGGGCGTGGAGGGCGCCGGCGCCACGGGTACCGGGGAAGTGGGTGTCCGCCGTACGCGCCCCGGTGCGCAGCGCGGGCAGCAGGACGTCGTGGTGGCCGGCCTTGAGCTGGAGCGGCCACAGGGTCTGGCCCAGCAGGACGACGGTGTCCCAGTCGCCGAACTCCTCGGCGGCGCGTACCGCTTGGACCAGGCTGGGGGCTTCGGCGGCCAGTGCGGCTACGCCCGCTCCCCGGTTCTCGTACGACAGCGGGGTGGCCGTGGACGGGACGCGCCAGCTCTCCGGCAGTGCCGCCTGCGCGGCGGCGAGGCCGAGGTGCACGTAGTGCTGGACGGTGCGGGACACGGCGGCGGAGGACGCGGCGATGCCGTCCGTGGCGGCGGCGGTCCGTTCGGCGTGGGCGCGGACGGCGGGCCGGTAGCGGTGGCGGCCGTCGTCGGTGCGCTCGACGAGCAGGGCGTCGGCCAGTTCGCCGAGGAGCCGGGCGGCCTCGGGTTCGTCGGTGTCCGCCGCGCGCGCAGCCGCGGCGGCGTCGAGGGCGGGCCAGTCGTAGAGGCCGGTCAGGCGGTAGAGGCGGGCCGCGTCGGGGGCCAGCAGGCGGTAGGAGTCCTCGACGGCGGACGTCACCGGGTCGGTGTCCGGCCCGGCGGCCGGCTGCGTCGGTGCGGTGAGCCGGGGTGCGGCGGCGCGCAGGGCGTAGGGCGAGCCGGCGCAGCGGTCCAGTACGGCGGGCAGCGTGGCGCGGGCGGCGGTGACCGCGGGTCTGCCGACGAGTTCGGTGAGGAGTCGTCTCGCGTCCCGGCGGGTCAGGGGGCCGACGGGGATGCGTAACGCGTCGAGGCCGGCGAGAGGACTCCGTGCCACGACGAGAGTGACGACGTCGGCGGCCGAGGCGAGCAACGGCTGTACCTGGGCGGCGGATTGGGCGTGGTCGAGGACCACGAGGGCGCGCCGGTCGGTGAGGGAGGCCCGGAAAAGGGTCGCCCGGTCGGCGGCCGAGGGCGGGATCTCCTCGTCGGGCAGGCCGAGTTGGCGCAGCAGGGTGGTCAGGACCGGTTCGGGGCCGAGGGTGCGCAGGTCGGCGTAGAGCTGTCCGTCGGCGAAGCGGGCCGTCTGCCGTGCGCCCCAGTGGTGGGCGAGGGTGCTGGTGCCGATGCCCTCGGGTCCGTGCAGGAGCACCAGCCGCGGGCGGCCGCCGAAGGGGCGCATGGCCTCCTTGTCCAGGAGTTTCAGGGCTTCCTGACGGTCCGTGAAGGAACGCGGCGCCGGCGGGAGGCAGTGCCGTCCCGGCCCCGTGATCCGGCCCGGGGTGCGCACGCCGCGCGCGAACCGGGTCCAGATCAGGGCGAGTTCGGGGTCGTCATGGACGCGGTCGTGAACCATGCGGGCGACGGCGTCGAGTTCGTCGGGGGTGGCCGGTGCGGGCACCTCCCGGCCGGCCAGGCGGCGGACCAGTCCCCCGGCCGATTCCCAGGCCAGTTTGCCGGCCTCGCTCGCCATGCCGGAGCCGACGGCCCCGAACACCGCGGCGATGGCGCTCATGGACACCGGATCGATCACCTCGTGCACTCCCCCGTCGTCCGCACGCCGCCGTGTTGCGGATCAACCTTAGCGCCGGGGACGGGAGGTGACGATCGGTCACCCCGGGTTGGCGCCCTTCGGGATCCCGTACGCCCGCTCCACCCGCAGCCGCAGCACCAGCCGCCGGTCCCGGACCATGGCCGCCCGGTAGTCGTCCCAGTCCGGGTGCTCACCGAGGACGTCGCGGTAGAGCTGGATGAGTTCCTCGACCGTGTCGTCGTGCGGGTCCGCCGCCACCGGCGTGAGATCGGCCGTGCCCTCGGCGACCGTGTACGCCCACCGGTCGGCGCTGGTCACGTGGTACGAGGCGCGGGGGTCGCGGCGCAGGTTGCGGGTCTTGGCGCGGTCGTCGGTGATCGAGACGCGGATGGTGCGCTCGTCGGGGTAATAGGCGTGGCTGACGTTCGAGAGCTGGGGCCGGCCGTCGCCCTTGAGGGTGACCAGCACCCCGGCGTGGCCGTCGGACAGCAGCTGAAGGAGTGGGGCGTCGTCCTGTGTCATATGAGCGACAACGAGTACCGCGCGCCCACCATTCCCCGGTAGACACTGTCTACGACCGCCTGGTAGACAGTGTCTATGAGTGATGCGGAGGCAGCGGGACTGCGGGACCGGCTCGTCGATGTCGGCGTGGAGCTGGTGGCTAGCGAAGGCGCGCAGGCCCTCACCCTGCGGGAGATCGCACGGCGGGCCGGTGTCTCGCACGGAGCGCCGCGCCGCTACTTCCCCACCCACCTGGAGTTGCTGTCCGCGATCGCGCGGCGCGGTTTCGCCGATCTGGGCGAACGGGCGTCCGCGGTGATCGGGGACGGTTCGGCGAGTCCACGCGCGCAGGTGACGACGCTGAGCCGCACCTATCTGGAGTTCGCGCTCGACAACCCCGGTATGTACGAGTTGATGTTCCGTCACGATCTGCTGGAGAGCGGGCACTTGGGGCTGCGGGACACCAGCCTGCCGTTGTTCGGCGTGCTGGTGGAGCTGGTCGGGCGGGCCCGTCCCGAGGTGGACGCCCGCCGGGTCGCGGGCGCGTTGTGGGCGAACCTGCACGGTCTCGCCCAGCTCTGGCGCTGGGGCAGTCTCCAACTCGCCACGGGCGCCGACGACTTCGTACCCCTGCTGCGGTCCGTCCTCGACGCGCACCTCGGTCCGGAGGCCGCCCTGTGACAGCGCGTCGGCGGCTCGTGCCGGCGAGCAGTGTGGCAGGCGCCGCGATCGTCGCCCTGGACGGGTCCGTGCTGACCGTCGTACAGCCCACGCTGCAACGGGAGTTGGGGGCCTCGCCGGCGCAGGTCCAGTGGACGAGCACCGCCTATCTGGTCGCCGTGGCGAGCCTCTTGGTGTCGGCCGGGCGGATCGGGACCGGTACGGACATCAGCGGGTGTTCGCGCTGGGCATGCTCGGTTTCGGGGTCGCCTCGGCCGGGGTCGGGCTGGCGCCCGGGGTCCCGGCTGGGTGATCGGACTCCGGTCCGCGCAGGGGGTGTTCGGGGCGCTGCTCCAGCCGGCCACGCTCGGCATGCTGCGCGCCGCGTTCCCGCCCGACCGCCTCGCCATGCCGATCGCCGTACGGACCAGTGTGATCGGGGTGGCCGCGGCGGCCGGACCGCTGGTGGGCGGGGTGTCGGTGAGCGCGGTCGGCTGGCGGGCGGTGTTCTTCCTCCATGTCGTGCCCTCGCTGGTGTGCGGCGTGCTCGCCCTCACCGCGCGGGGGCCGGAGCGGCCGGAGTCGCAGGACGACGTGAGGTTCGATCTGCCGGGCGCCCTGCTGCTCGCGCTGTCCCTCGCCGCCCTCGTCAAGGCGCTGGCGGATCCGCGCGGTTCGGCCGCGGGACTGGTGGTGTCCGCGCTCGCCGGCTTCGCCTTCGTACGCCATGAGCGGCGTACGGCGCAGCCGCTGCTGCCGCCGGACGTCGCCCGGTCGGCGGCGATCCGTGGCACGCTCGGCATGCTGCTGGCGGCCTCGGCCGCGTTCTCCGGAACGCTGTTCGTGGTCACCTATGTCCTCCAGGACTCGATGGGACTGAGCCCCTTCCAAAGCGCCCTGCGCGGGCTGCCGTTGGCCGCCGCGATGGTCCTGTCCGCACCCGTGTGTCCGGTGTTGCTGCGCCGGGCCGGGGCGCGTCGTACGGCCGGAGCGGCGATGGTGGTCGTGGCGCTGGCCGTTCTGGTGATGTCGCGGGCCTCGGGCACGGTCGCGGTGTGCGGGGGATTCGCCCTGCTGGGGGCCGGGTTCGGGACGGTGATGGTGGCGGCCACGCAGGTCGTGGTGCGGGCGGCGGCGGTGGAGTCCGCCGGGGTGGCGGGCGGGCTCAAGCAGACCGCGGTGAACGTGGGGCCGACGCTCGGCGTCGCCGCGGGAAGCACGCTGACGGCCGCGAGCGGGTCCACGGCGGCCCTCTCCGTCCTCGCCGGGGTGGCCCTGACCGGTGCTCTCGCGTGTCTCGTACTGCCCGGCCGGACAGTCGCGTCGCTCACACATCAGGGCGTTACAGGAGACCGCGCAGGTGTTCCTGCGCGACGATGAGTTCCGAGGTGTCCGGGGCCGGGTATGCGGGACCCCACCTCGTGAACGCAATTCGGAGGAGAGCCATGGCACAGCTGCGACAAGAAGTCGACCCGGACGAGGTCGGACTGGATCACAAGGCACTGGACCGCCTGGACCAGCACTTCGCCCACTACGTCGACGTGGAGCGCCTGCCGGGCTTCCTGGTGTCCGTGGCCCGTCACGGCCGCGTCGCCCACCTCACCGCCCACGGGCACCGCGACGTGGCGGCCGGGCTGCCCGTCACGCCGGACACGTTGTACCGGATCTACTCCATGACCAAACCGGTCACCGCGGTCGCCGCGCTGCTCCTGGTGGAGGAGGGCAAGCTCTCCCTGGACGACCCGGTCGCCGACCACCTCCCGGCCTTCGCCGACATGCGGGTCTACGACAGCGGCTCCGGCGCCGACCTGAAGACCCGGCCGGTCGAGCAGCCGATGCTGGTCCGGCACCTGATGACCCACACCTCGGGCCTGACCTTCGCCTTCTACCACTCGCACCCCGTCGACGCCCTCTACCGGGAGGCGGGCCTGGAGTCGTCCGTGCCGGCCGGCGCCAACCTGGCCGAGACGATCGACGTGTACGCGAGCCTGCCGCTCCAGTTCGAGCCGGGCACGCAGTGGAACTACTCCGTCTCCTCGAACGTACTGGGCCGGATCGTCGAGGTGGTGTCCGGGCAGCGGCTCGACGAGTTCTACGCCGAGCGCATCTTCCGCCCGCTCGGCATGCCGGACGCCGGCTTCCAGGTCCCGGACGAGAAGGCGGGCCGGCTGGCCGAGCTGTACGGCGACGCCGAGGGCGGCGGGATCGAGCCGATCCTCGGGCTGCCGCTGCGGGGCGGTCGGCCGCGGTTCCTGTCGGGCAGCGGCGGGCTGGCGGCGAGCCCGTACGACGTGCACCGGTTCGCGGAGTTCCTGCGGCGCCGGGGCGAACTCGACGGCGTCCGGCTGCTCGCCCCCGAGACCGTCGACCTGATGGCCAGCAACCACCTTCCCGGCGGCGCCGACATGCGCGCCTTCGGCAGCCCCGCCCACCAGGAGCCGGGCAACGACGGCATCGGTTTCGGCCTCAGTGTCTCCGTGGTCGTCGACCCCGAGCGCACCCAGGCCCCGGCGGGGCTGGGCACGTTCGGGTGGAGCGGGGTCGCGACGACGACGTTCTGGGTGGACCCGAGCCGGGACCTGACCGTGCAGTTCATGACCCAGCTGCGGCCGAAGTCCTCCTTGAAGATCATGCCCGAGCTGAAGCAGCTGCTGCACGAGGCGGTCACGGACTGATCCGCGACCGTCCGCTCACTGATCCACCCGCAGGGTGAACTCCAGCCCCTCCCCCGCCAGTTCACTGAGCCACTCCCGGGACCGGGGTGCCGTCTCGGCCGCCCGGTTCAGGCCGGACGGCAGGTCGTCGCCGAGGATGTGCCGGACGGCGAGGGACAGGGGGCGCGAGACACAGCGGGCCATCGCGCTCTCCTCCTCGTCGCCCACCAGGTCGAGGAGGTAACTCCCGGACCAGGTACGGCCCGTGTCGCCGCGGACGTCCAGGGACACGGCGAGGACGACCCGGTCGTGGTCGGCTTCCGTGGTGGGGTAGGTGGCCGCCAACTCCCTTGCCAGTGCGGCGATCCGGGTGTCGTCGCCCGCCTTCAGCTCCTCGAACACCGGCTCCCAGGCTTGCAGCCAGCCCTCGAGCCGCAGCGTGCCCCGCACGAAGGTGCGCGGCCGCCAGGCCGCGGGCAGCCCGTACTGCTCGATGAACGGCACGCTGTCCCGGTTGGGATAGACCTCGAAGGTCTCGCCGTCGACGACGTGCGGCCGGGTCACCTCCCAGGGCCGCTCGGCGACGGTCTCCGTCCCGTCCTCCAGATAGCGCGCCGGTGACCGCAGCGCGCCCAGGACTCCGGCGGGCGCCCAACTGAAGCGGTAACGGAAGTCGTTCGGCACCGCCGGGACACCGCCGCAGTACGAGGTGAGGCTGTAGGAGGCCGCCGTGTCCGCGCCGATCGCCTCCCGGGCGCGGGCGACGAGACTGTGGGCGAAGAGGTGGTCGATGCCGGGGTCGAGTCCGGCCTCGGTGAGGACGACGATGCCCGCCTTCTCGGCCGCCGGTACCTGTTCGAGGACGGCGTCCGACACATAGCTGGAGCAGGCGAAGTGGGCCCGCCGCCGGACACAGGCGGCCAGCAGGGCCGCGTGTTCGGGCGCGGGCAGCATGGAGACGACGACGTCTCCGGGTACCAGTTCGGCGGAGAACGCTGCGAGGTCGAACGCGCGCGGTTCCGCGCGTCCCGTCAGCCCCAGCTGGTCGAGGGCCCGCGCCGCACGGTCCTCGGTGCGGTGCCACAGCCTCACCCGGTCGGCCGCGTCGCACAGCAGGGCGAGCCCGCTGCCCGTGGACAGCCCGGCACCGATCCAGTGCACGGTGCCGCTCGCGCGCACCACGTCAGACATGGCCCAACTCCCCTTCCGCCACGGCGATTCCGAGTTCCCGGGCCTTCGTGCGGAACAGGTCCAGGGAGCGCCCCCATGCCCCGCCGGTCCCGAAGTCCAGGAGCTGGGGCAGCAGGGCGGCCGAGAAGTCGGTGCTGGACTCCCTGGGCAGGAGGGACGGCAGGTTGTCGATGGCGATGAGGTCGAGCGGGGGTTGTGCGTGCAACTGCCGTACCGGGGCGTCCCATTCGGTCGTGCGGTCGTAGACCGGCAGGACGTTGAGGGGCGAGCCGACGTCGCAGGTGACGTCGGAGACCGTGCGGAGGCGGCGCGAAGGGTCGTCGAGGTCCTGGGCGCGGAGGAAGGGCGGGACGGGGGTGGTCGCCAGGACGCAGTTGACCAGGACGTCGTGGGCCAACAGGGCCGGGCGGTCCAGGTTCCGGGTCTCCGCCAGGTCCCAACTCGTGGGTTCGATCCCGGCCGTGCCGAACGCGGCCCGCGCTCCCCGGCCGCTGCGGCCCAGTGCGCCGATCACCAGCGCGGTGAACTCGGCGTCCCCGGCGGCGGGCTGGAGTGTGCCGTCCAGCTCCTCCTTCGAGGTGGGCGTGAGGGGCGCGACCAGTCGGCCGCGGTGCCGGAGGACGGCGAGGGCCGCGCCCAGGTAGCCGGCCCAGTAGCCGAACGCGGCGAGGCGGCGGCCGGTGTCGTCCACCAGGTATTCGAGGTCGAGCAGCGCGCCGCCCCCGGCGCCGAAGCGGCTCAGCAGGTCCTTCGCGCCCGGCTGGCCCTTGTAGGCGTGCCCGAAGAAGATGTGACGGTTCGTCAACTCGGTCGGTTCGTCCGGGAGTTCCTTCAGGCCGAGGATCACCGCGTCCTTCGGCGCCGACACCCAGGAGCCCGCGGGTGCCACTTCGGCGCCGACCGCCTCGTACTCCTCGACGGGGAAGATCCGCTGCGGGGACTCCTCGACCGTGAGGGTCACGCCGCTCTCGACGAGCCGGCGGGCGTCCGCGGGGACGACCGGGGTGCGGCGTTCGGTCGTGCGGGTCTCGTGGCGCAGCCACAGATGCAGCTCGGTCATACCAGGTTGTCCTCCGGGCGCGGGGCGTCGGCCGCGAACCGGCCGGCGCTCAGGGGGCTGACGTCCACGAAGGGTACGCGGCCGAGGTACAGGTCGCGGATCACCTCGCCGACGGCCGGGCCCTGGAGGAAACCGTGGCCGGAGAAGCCCGTCGCGTAGAGGAAGCGGGAGACCGAAGTCGCCTCGCCGATCAGGGCGTTGTGGTCCGGCGTGTTCTCGTACAGGCCCGCCCAGCCGCCGGTGCGCCGCAGGTCGAGGAGGCCGGGGGCGCGCCGTCGCATGGCCTCGGCGAGGCGCGGGATCCAGCGGTCGTGGGTGTCGGTGGCGAAGCCGGGACGCTCGTCGGGGTCGGACATGCCGACGAGGAGGCCGGGGCCCTCGGTGTGGAAGTAGAGGCTCGTCGTGAAGTCGATCGTCATGGGGAGCGTGGGTGGCAGCCCGGGGACGGGTTCCGTGACGGCGATCTGGCGGCGCAGCGGCTGCACGGGCAGGTCCACGCCCACCATCGCGCCGACGGCCTTCGACCAGGCGCCGGCCGCGCAGATCACCGTGTTGGTGTCGATACGGCCGAGGGTCGTGGTCACCGCGGTGATGTACTCGCCCTGTGTCTCGATGCCGGTGACGTCGGTGTGGCGCAGGATCGTCGCGCCGTGCGCGCGGGCGGCGGAGGCGTAGCCGTGGACGACGGCCTCGGGGGTGCAGTGGCCGTCGTCGGGCGAGTAGGCGGCGGCGATGAGGCCCTCGGTGTCGATCAGCGGGGAGAGGCGGCGGGCCTCGGCGGGGTCGATCAGGCGGCTGGGGACACCGAGGGAGTTCTGCAGCCGGACGCCGGCCTCGAAGGAGGCGACGTCCTCGGGGCGCGACAGCAGGAACAGGTAGCCGACGCGATGTAACCCGATGTCGTACCCGGTGTCCTCCTCGAAGCGGTCGAAGGCCTCCAGGCTGCGCGCGCCGAGCTGCACGTTGAGCCCGTCGGAGAACTGCGCCCGTACCCCGCCGGCCGCCTTCGAGGTGGACCCGGCGGCGAGTTCGTCCCGTTCGACCAGGACCACGTCTCTGACGCCCGCGCGGGCCAGGTGGTAGGCGACGCTGGTACCGATGACTCCGCCGCCGATGACGACAACCTCGGCCTGACGCTTCACGGGCGCTCCTTCGGTGGCGCGCCGGTGACGGCCCGGGCCGCGGCAGGGTCCTGGATGCCGGGTCCGGCGCTGTTGTGGGGGACGTGCGGTTCAGCGACCCGGTCGCCGGAGAGGAAGAGGACGTCTTCGGTCATTCCCTCTTCCTGTCCGGCATCCGCTCACCGGAATCAGGACCAGTGCGCCACCGCGTCCAGATGGGGCAGGTGGTGGTCGAGACGCTCCCGCTTGGTCCGCAGGTAGGTGATGTTGTTCTCGCAGGGCGGGATCAACAGCGGTACCTCTTCGGTGACTTTGATGCCGTGTTCCAGCAACGCCTCGCGTTTGCGCGGGTTGTTGGAGAGCAGGCGGACGCTCGCCACCCCGAGGTCGTGCAGGATCTCGGCGGCGACGCCGTAGTCGCGGGCGTCGACCGGCAGGCCGAGGGCGAGGTTCGCCTCGACGGTGTCGAGGCCCTCCGCCTGCAGCGCCATCGCGCGCAGCTTGGCCAGGAGGCCTATGCCGCGGCCCTCGTGGCCCCTCAAGTAGACGACTATGCCCCGGCCTTCGGCGACCACGGCCCGCATCGCCGCGTCCAGCTGGTCGCCGCACTCGCAGTGCTGCGAGCCGAAGGCGTCGCCCGTCAGGCACTCCGAGTGCAGCCGGGTGAGTACGTCGTCCGTGCCGATGTCGCCGTAGACCAGGGCCACTTGCTCGTCACCGCGGTCGTGGTCCAGGTAACCGATCGCCTGGAATTTGCCGTACACGGTGGGCAACGGAGCATTCACGACGCGTTCCGCGCCCCTGGGCTGCGCGGACTTCTGCTTGCCGAGTACGCCAATGTTTTCTGTCATGATCTGGTTCCTAAGCAGAGACGAAAGGCCGTGAAACAATGAATGGTTCGGGCTCACGGACGGCGGCATACGGACTGGTGCCGGCGGACACCACGGAGGACGTACGGGCTAGGGGGGCAGGTGTCTCGGCACAGGTCGCGGTCCTTCCGGTCGGCAGTTTCGAGCAGCACGGCCCGTATCTTCCCCTGGCGACCGACACCCTCGTCGCCTGTGCCGTGGCCCGGGAGATCGCCGCGGCGTACCCGGTGCACCTGCTGCCGCCGGTGACGATCGCCTGCTCGCAGGAGCACGCGGCCTGGCCGGGGACCGTCAGCATCTCTTCCGTGACCCTTCATGCGGTGGTGCGGGACATCGCGGACTCGCTCCGCCGCTCGGGGGTGAAGGCCCTGGTGGTGGTCAACGGTCACGGCGGAAACTACGTACTGGGCAACGTCGTTCAGGAGTCCTCCGCGCGCGGTGAGCGGATGGCGCTGTTCCCGGCCGCGGAGGACTGGGAGGCGGCGCGGGAGCGGGCCGGGGTGCTGACCTCGCTGCTCACCGATATGCACGCGGGGGAAATCGAGACCTCCATTCTTCTGCACGCTCATCCCGAATTGATCCGTCCCGGTTATGAGACCTCCGATTTCGTCGCCGACGACCGTCGCCATCTTCTGACGCTCGGTATGGCCGGTTATACCGAGTCGGGCGTCATCGGGCGCCCGTCGCTCGGCTCGGCGGAAAAGGGGAAGGCACTGCTGGCGAGCCTCGCCGATTCCTTCGGCGCGTACTTCTCGGTGCTGACCGCGGAGGCCTGAGCGGGTGCCGGGTCCGGTACGGCGGTGCCGGGCCCGGTGGTGCGCAGGCCGGTGTACCAGCGGGCGACCAGGACGAACAGGCCGGGCAGGGCGGCGGCGAAGCTGAGCACGCCGTAGATCACGGCGACGGACAGGCCGCTGCTGGCGCCGAGGCCCGCGGCGCCGAACGCCCAGGCGGTGACACCCTCGCGGGGTCCCCAGCCGCCGACGTTCAGCGGCAGGCCCATGGCGACCAGCGCGAGGACCGCGATGGGGAGGAGCTGGCCTACGGTGGCGGCGGACCCGGCGGCGTGCGCGGCGACCACGAACATCGCGAGGTGGCCGGCCAGGATGACCAGCGAGGAGAGGGCTACGCCGGGCCAGTTGGCGCGGGAGAAGAGTCCGGCGCGCGCCTCGTCGAGGGTGGTGCGCAGGGCGCGGCCCCGGCGGGTGGCGGTGGGCGGGCGGTTCATCCGCAGGGCGGCCACGACCGCCAACGACCCGATGGCGCCGAGGAGTACGAGCGGGGCGATGCTGCGGGCGTCGGCCATCACCGGGGAGTCCAGGCCCAGCAGGACCGCGACCCCGACGACGGCCAGTGCGATCTGGCCGGCGACGCGTTCGAGGACGACGGCGCGGACGGCGCGGCCCATGTCGCCGGCGCTCTGTCCGTGGCGTACCGCGCGGTGCACGTCGCCGAGGATGCCGCCGGGCAGGGCCGCGTTGAGGAACAGGGCGCGGTAGTAGTCGGCGACGGCCGGGCCGAGCGGCAGCTTGATGCGCAGCCCGCGCGCGACCAGGGCCCAGCGCCAGGCGCTGAACACGGTGGTGACCACGCCGATGCCGAGCCCGATGAGCAGGGTCGGTACGTCGATGCGGCTCAGGCCGTCCACGAAGACGCCGGTGCCCAGCCGCCACAGCAGGACGCCGAGGATGGCGATGCCGGCGACCGAGCCGAAGTGGGTGCGTACCGCGCGGGAGTTCACCCGGTTCAGGATCGCGCGCAGGACGCGGCGGGCGCCCCGGGCGCGGTCGGTGCCGGGCCGGGGTGCGGCGACGATCACTCCGATACGGTCGCCGGAGACGGCCGAGCTGTGCAGCGGCGGGGTGTGCGCGGGCCGCCTGCGCACCTCCTCGACGGTGGCCGGGGCGCGCAGTTCGAGCGCGACCGGCGCGGGCCGCTCGACACGTACCCGGCGCCTGGTGGTGCCCGGCCGCGGTGCGACCGTCCTCATCGTCTCGACGCTCATGATGTTCCCCCTGTGGGCCGGGCCAGCGCCAGCAGGTCGCTGTGGTGGACCAGCACGGTCAACTCCCCCGCCGCGCAGGCCGCGAGACGGTCGCGCAGATAGCGGTCGGCGCGTTCCTTCAGCTCCGGGCGTTCCTCGACGGCCGCACCGACCCAGCCGCGCAGCCACTCGGCGGTCAGCGCGAGGTCGTCGGGGCCCAGGCGCCAGGCGCTCGGGTGGACGCGGACCGTGGCGCCGTGCGCGGCGAAGGCCTCGCAGGTGACGGTGACGGCGTCCGGGCCGAGGAGTCCGTCGCGCCGCTGGTGGGCGTTGAACGCGTCGGCGATCTCGGCGTCCATCGGGTGGGCCGGGGTGAGTTCGACCCGTCCGGCGACGGAGAGGGTGAGCAGCGCGGGGCAGCCGGCGCCGACGCAGGCGGTGACGAGCGCGTCGACCTCCTCGCGGGTGAGGACGTCCAGGAGCGCGGAGGCGGTCACCAGGGAGGCGCCGACGAGCGCGTCCGGGGTCAGCCGGGCCACGTCGCCGCGCCGGGTCTCGACCGTGACGCGGCTGCCGTCGGCGGCTGCACGGGGGGAGGCGACTGCGGCGAAGTGCAGGAGGTAGGGGTCGCGGTCGTGCAGGATCCAGTGCTGGGCGCCGTCGAGACGCGGGGCGAGCCAGCGTCCCATCGAGCCGGTGCCGCAGCCCAGGTCGTGGATGACGACCCCGGACTTGCCGGGCAGGTTGGCGAGCCGGATGCGCAGCGGGTCGAGGAGTTCGGGTGCCCGCGCGACGGCGTCGGCGCCCTCCCGCAGCTCCAGCCACTCGGGCGCGTAGCGCGGCGGGTCGTCGGGGCCGACGTCCCGCAGCCGTACGGTGGCCCGCTCGCCGGGGCGGGTCGCGGGTCCGGCGCCGGGGATCACGGCACCGTGCCCGGCCTGCTCGCCGGTGTCCGCCGAAACGGTTCCCGCCATCACGTCCTCCACTGCGGTCTGTGCCGGGGGCACGAGCATCCCCAGCGGTACGCCCCGGGGGCCCGGCTGCGCGGGGATGCGCTGTCCGGTGGCCGGCGGGGTGGTCGCCGTCTTCCTCATGCCGCCCTCCGGGATTCGCTGGGGAGCCGGGTGAGTACACCGGCGAGGCTGCGGGCCGTGGTGGCCCACCCGTCCAGGGCCGCGCGGCGACCACGCGCCGCCGCCTTCAGCCGGCGCCGCACATCCGCCTCGCCGAACCAGCCGCGCAGTTCGGCGGCGAGGGCGGCGGGGTCCTCCGGCGGGACGAGGATGCCGGGCACCCCGCCGTCGGGGGCGCGGCCGACCGCCTCGGGCAGCCCGCCGACGTCCGTGGCCAGCACGGGGATACCGCGGGCGAGCGCCTCGGTGACGGCCATGCCGTAGGTCTCGGCGTACGACATGAGGACCATGAGGTCGGCGCCGGCGTAGCTGGCGTCGAGTTCGGCGCCGGCCTGCGGGCCCGCGAGGTGCAGGCGGTCCTGGAGGCCGTACTGCTTGATGAGGCCGCGCAGGTGGTCGACGTACTCGGGGTCGTGGCCGAGGCCGCCGACGCAGGTGCAGGTCCAGGGCAGGTCGGCCGCGGCTGCGAGGGCCTCGATCAGCCGGTGCTGGCCCTTGCGCGGGGTGACGGCGGCGACGCACAGGAGGCGGGAGACGCCGTCGGTGCCGGAGGCGAGGGGGGCGATGTCGGCGCCGGGGGTGGCGACATGGACCCGCTCGGGCGCCAGGCCGTGGTGGGAGACGAGGCGGCGGACCGCCCAGTCGCTGGTGCCGATGACGGCGGACACCGCCCGCAGGACCGTGCGCTCCTTGGCGTCCAGGTCGGCGGCGACGGCGGCTTCGAGGCCGGTCTCGTCGCCGAGCGGGAGGTGGACGAGGACGGCCAGGCCGAGCCGGTCGGCCTCCGGGACGACGATCTCGGGGACTCCGCAGGCAACGAGCCCGTCGAGGAGTACGGCGGCGCCGTCCGGCAACTCGCGCAGCACCCGGGCGAGTTCCGCGCGGGCAGCCGCTCCGGGCCGGGGCCATTCACCGTCGACGGCGTGCTTGTGGACCTGCCAGCCGAAGCCGGGGAGGTCCAGGCTGACCCGCCGGTCGTAGGCGTTGCCGCCGCTCGGCGCGGCCGGGTCGTCGACGCCGCCCGGCATCACGAAGTGCACGGTGCGCAGGGACATGGGGATGATCTCGGCATTCCGGGAGGCCGCGCGCTGTGCGGGCAGGAATCCCAGCGAGGGGGCGCGGTCGATGGTCACGTCGCTCACAGGGCACGCTCGTAACTCGCCCAGGCGACGTGCGACTCGTGCAGGGTGACCTGGAGTGCGGCAAGGCCCCGGGCGCCCTCGCCCAGCGCGCCCTTCTCGATCCGCTCGGCGAGCCGGTCGGCGATGACCTTCGCCAGGAACTCCGTGGAGGTGTTGACGCCCGCGAAGTCGGGCTCGTTGTCCAGGTTTCTGTAGTTCAGCTCGCTGACGACGGCGCCCAGTTCCTGGGTGGCCAGTCCGATGTCGACAACGATGTTGTCGTCGTCCAGCTCTGCGCGCCGGAAGGTGGCGTCCACCAGGAACGTGGCTCCGTGCAAACGCTGCGCGGGGCCGAACACTTCGCCGTGGAAGCTGTGGGCGATCATGATGTGATCGCGGACGGTGATGCTGAACAACGGACGACCCTCCAGGTGCGGCGCGTCTGGTCCCCCGGCTGATCCCTGCCGGGGGATGCCGTGTAGTACGGCTGCACGCCTCCCCCTGTTCAGCCGACTCTCACTCTTTTCTCAGGTCAGACGCTCTTGTCGTACGGAATTGAACGGTTCTCAGCCGAAGTCGGTGTAGCGGACCCGGTGGCAGAGGGCCGGAATCTCCCCGGAGGCGAGCCTGGGCAGCAGGTCCGGCAACTCTTCGAAGTCGCTCTCCCCGGTGACCAACGCGTCCAGGGCGGGGTCGGCAAGCAGTTCGAGGGCGAGGGCGAGGCGGTCGGCGTAGCTGCGGTCGGCCCGGTTCGGGGAGACGGTGCCGACCTGGCTGCTGCGGATGACCAGGCGGCGGGAGTGGAAGGCCTCGCCGAGCGGGAGGCTCACCTTGCGGTCGCCGTACCAGCTCAGTTCGAGGACGGTGCCCTCGGGAGTGAGGAGGTCCAGCGCGCGGGCCAGGCCCTGTTCGGTGGCGCTGGCGTGCACGACGAGGTCGCAGTCGCCGAGTGCGTCCGCCGGGAGCGCGAATCCGACGCCGAGGGCCTCGGCGGTCTTGGCGCGCGCCGGGTCGGCGTCCACCAACTGGACGCGTACGCCCGGGAAGCGGGCCAGCAGCGCGGCCACCGAACACCCGACCATGCCGCCGCCGACCACCGCGATCCGGTCGCCGATCAGCGGCCTCGCGTCCCAGAGGGCGTTGACGGCGGTCTCCACGGTCCCGGCGAGGACGGCCCGCCCGGCCGGCACCGAGTCCGGTACGGGTGTCACGGCGCTCGCGGGGACGACGTAGCGCGTCTGGTGCGGGTAGAGGCAGAAGACGGTACGGCCGAGCAGCGCGGCCGGGCCCTCCTCCACCACGCCGACGTTGAGGTAGCCGTACTTGACCGGACCTGGGAAGTCGCCCTCTTGGAACGGTCCACGCATGGTCGCGTGCTGGCTCTCGGGGACGCCCCCGCGGAAGACCAGGGTCTCGGTTCCGCGGCTCACGCCCGACCACAGGGAACGGACCACCACCTCGTCCTCGGCGGGGTCCGGCAGAACGACGTCGCGTATCTCGCCGTGACCCGGTGCACCGATCCAAAACGCCCTGGCGGTGCGTTTCATCGGACTCCTCCTGAACGATCGGGAAGCTGTTCACGTACGGGTAACCACAGGCCGCGCACAGTACGCGGCGTTGATCGACTCTGTCATATGGCCGGAGGGTGTGCGGTGGCCCTGAACAACACATACGAAGCAAGGCTGGTCCAGCAGGAGACCGCTGTGGGAGCGGGCGTGCAGATCCTGTTGCTGGCGTTGCTCGGTACGGCGATCGGGATGGGCCCGGCGGGCTGGCTGACCGGACTGGCGTTCGCGATCGCCACCTGGGCGGTGCTCTCCCAGGCCCTGCACAAGACCCGGACGCGTAATTTCGGCCCGGCCAACCGGGTCACGCTGGGCCGCGCCATCCTGGTCGGCGGGGTGACCGCGCTGGTCGCGGACTCCTTCGAGAGCTCGCCCCCCGTCACCCTGCTGGTCGGCCTGACGGCGGTGGCCCTGATCCTGGACGGCGTCGACGGCAAGGTCGCCCGGCGCACGGGGACTTCGACCGCGCTGGGCGCGCGCTTCGACATGGAGGTCGACGCGTTCCTGATCCTCGTCCTCAGCGTGTACGTCTCGACGCAGCTCGGCCCGTGGGTCCTGCTGATCGGCGCCATGCGCTACGGGTTCGTGGCCGCCGCCCGCGTCTGGCTGTGGCTGAACGCCCCGCTGCCGCCCAGCACCGCCCGCAAGACGGTCGCCGCCACCCAGGGCATCCTCCTGCTGCTGGCCGGCTCGGACCTGCTCCCGCACACGGCCAACCTCGCCGTGGTGGCGCTCGCGCTCGGCACGCTGGTGTGGTCCTTCGGCCGCGACATCCTGTGGCTGTGGCGCACCTCCCGCACCGCCCTCGTCGAGGAGGCCCCGGCCGAGGAGAAAGTCCTCGAACTGGTTTCGCAGTAGCAGTAGCAGCAGCACCGGCCATACCGAAAGGGCCCGGACCACCAGGTGGTGGATCCGGGCCCTTCGGCGTTCCGTACTACCCGTAGTACTTCGGCGCTACGACCGCGGCGAGCGGCTGCGGACGACGGCGAAGGCGCCGGCCGCGAGGCCGAGCACGCCCACGATAAGCCCGGCGATACCGAGCCCGCGGGCGGTCGAGTCGCTGCTCGAACTCGACGAGGAGGCGGACGTCGTCTTCGTGGCGGTGGCCGCCGTGGAGGCCGAGGCGGCCGGGGTCCCGTCGCCGTCCGCGCTCTCCTTGGCGGTGAGCTTGAGGACGGGCGCCGGGTTCTCCGGCTCGTCGCCGCCGGTGCTCTCCTCGATCCAGCGCACCACATTGCCGTCCGAGTAGGTCTGGAGCGTCTTGAACGTCAACTGGTCGGCGTCCTCGGGCAGTTGACCGAAGGCGACGTTGAAGTCCTCGAACTGTCCGGCGCCGATCTTCCCGCCGGTCCAGGTGATCTCGGAGACGGCGTCGGTGATGGTGCCGTCGTCGGTCTTGACCGGTGTCTTGAGCTTGCTGGTGGTGACCTTCGCGGTCCAGCCGTTCTGCGGGGTGACCAGCACGCCGAGGACGGGGTGGTCAGTGGGCAGGAACACCTGGACCTTGGTGGTGCTGGCCTTGTCCTCCTCGTTGGGGACCCGGAAGGTGATGACCCCGTCCGTGGCTCCCTTGGCGTAGCTCTCGGGGTGGACGGTGACATGCGCGGAGGCGACGCCCGCGGCGGCCAGGACTCCGGCGGTGGCGAGCGCGGCGACGGTGCCTGCGCGGCGCAGGGTGGTGCGGTATGCGGACATGGTGAGGCGATCTCCGTACGGGAAAAGGAAGTTGGCTGTTCAGACCGGGTACGGGATCGGGGGCGGTGGCCCTCGGCGGCTGACCGCGTGCCGCAGGAGGAGCTGACGGAAGGGGGCCGCGTCGGCGCCGGTGCGGCCGGGGCCCACCGTGCGTGCGGGCAGGGGTGCGGCCCGCCACCAGGCCACCAGGCCGGGTACGAAGGCGACGGCCCAGCGCAGCAGCGACCACAGCGCGGCCTCCCCGCGCCGCAGCCACCAGGCCGCGACGAGGGCGGCGACGACGTGCGCGGCCAGGGCGTGCGGGGTCATGGCCTGCGCCTGCCGCATCGGGGCCATGGTGTCCCCCGACATGTGCGCCATCCCCGCCATCGCCATCCCGGCGCGGGGCCGCGCGAGGTCGAAGCCGAGGTGCAGCCCCGCCTGGGTGGCGAGCATGGCGGCACCGATACCGGGCATGGACCGTTCCCGCCCGCCCAGCAGGAACCCCATGCCGAACACGGCGAGGAACCCGGCGCCGTCCGCCCACAGCGGGGGCGTCGCACCGGTGGCGAGCCCGTGCCCGGCGGCAGCCAGCAGCACACACACCGCGGCGAACACCGCGGCGCGCAGGCTCCGTACCGCCGGGGATGCGCTCACGATGACGGATCCTCCCACGGGCCGCTGCCGCCGTTGCCGTCGATGGCTGTTTAGGGGGCAGCTCATATCTGGTTCATGGCTTGGTACGGCGGTGACGGGTGGGGCGTTCAGTGCGGGTGGGCGGACTCGTGCGCGGATTCGTCGATTTACCGGCATACGGCGGCCGGGGCGCCCGTGCGTGGCAACAGCGTGATCGCGGCGATCGGTACGGCGGCCAGCACCAGCCACGGAACGGCCGCGGGCAGTCCCGTGTCGAGGAGCGTGCCGGTGGCCGCGCCGCCGAGGAGGACGATCAGCCCGGAGACGGAGAACAGGGCCCCGGTGTAGAGACCGAGGCGCCGGGGCTCGGCGAGATCCGGGACCCAGGCGCGGGCGACGGGCGCGATGAGCATCTGGCCGAGGGTGAGCAGCACGACGAAGACGGTGGCGGGCAACAGCCCTGTCGTGCCGGTGAGTTGGGCGGGACGGGCCACCGCGACGGCCGCGAATCCTACGGCGATCAGCAGCAGCCCGGCCGCCATGGACCGGCGCGGGTCGAGCCGCTCCCCCGCCCACCGCGTGACCGGCAACTGCGCGGTCACCACCAGCAGCGAGGACAGCGCGAACAGCCAGGCCAGCGGCGCCTGCGAGCCCGCCGCCCGCTCGACCTCCTCGGGGAGGGCCAGATAGAGCTGGTTGTAGGCGAGGAGATAGGCGCCGTAGGCACAACACAGCGCCAGGAAGGGCCGGTTGCGCACGAGCGCCCGCACACCGCCCCTCTCCGTGACGCGCGTCCGCCCGGGGATGTGCTGGGGCAGCAGCCGGGCGTGCCCCGCGAGGACGAGCACGAAGATCCCGGCCCCGGCGAGACAGGTCGCCCGGAAGTCCACCGCGAGCAGCAGCGCACCCAGCAACGGTCCGACGAACGCGCCGACTTGACCCGCGACGGTGAACAGCGCGAGCACCCGCGCCCGTTGGCCGCCGCCCGCCTCCTCCCACGCGACGGCCTGCCGCGCGACCTCCGACTCCACAGCCGGTGAGAACAGCGCGGCGGCGAACCCGATGAGCAGTACGGCCCCGACGACCGCCCAGGTCCGTTCGGCATACCCGAGCCAGCCGAACCCGGCGATCCGCAGCACACACCCCGCGAGTACCACGGGCCGTACCCCGTACCGGTCGGCCAGCGCCCCGCCGACCACGAACAGCCCCTGCTGGCTGAAGGTCCGCAGCCCCAGCACCAGCCCGACGAGCCAGCCGGCCATGCCGATCACGTCCGCCAAGTGCTCGGCGAGAAACGGCAGCACGGCGAAGAAGCCGAGGTTGAAAGCGAGTTGGGTGAGGATCAGCAGCCGGAGCAGGGGCGGGAGCGGAGTCCGTACGACGGTCGCCGTGCTCACCGGACCGCCAACTTCCCTTGCCCCACGGCTCGTAGGCTGCCCGCCGCCGTCACCGCGAGGGCGCCGAGCAGGGCGAGTACGGCGGCGGGGGCGAGGACGGCCCAGGGGGCGCGCTCGGCGTAGGGCTGGTTCTCGGCTAGGAGCAATCCCCATTCCGGGGAGGGCGGTTGGACGCCGAGACCGAGGAACCCGAGCGAGGCGAGGGCCAGGGCGACACCGGGCAGACGGAGCAGCGCGTGCCGGGTGACGGGCGGCAGGACGGCGGGCAGCAGCGAACGGCGCAGGAGGTACCAACGGCCCGCGCCCAGGCCCCTGGTGGCGGTCACATGGAGAGTCGCGCGCTCCTGCCGCAGCAGTGCGGAGGTGTGCGCGGCGAGGGGAGTCCAGGCCAGGAGGGCGACGGCGAGTGCGGGCGTACCGCTCCCACTGCCGGCCACGGCGGTGACCAACAGGGCGGCGAGGACGGGCGGTACGGCGTTCACAGTGTCGGCGAGGGGTCCCGACAGCCGGGGCAGCAGTCCGAGCAGAACCCCGGTGACGAGTGCGGCGGCACTGATCCCGAGGGCGAGCAGCAGGGTGTCGACGGCTCCGTGGGCGATCCGCGCGAGGAGATCACGGCCGAGCGCGTCGGTGCCGAACGGGTGTGCCCAGGTGGGGTGTTGGAGACGCAGGCGGGTGTTGAGGGCGAGGGGATCGCGGGGCAGGCCGAGCGCGAGGACACCGAGGAGTAGGGCGCCGTACACAAGTGGCAGGATCCGCCGGGGTGTTGGGGCAGGTCCGTGGAGGGAGGGCAGGGCCCCGGCTCGCAGTGCCGGTCCGGCGAGGAGGCGGGTGGCGAGTTGGCTGACTCCGGCGGCGAGGGCGGCGAGCAGGAGGAGGGCGAGGGTGCCGGCCTGGAGGACGGGCAGGTCCTGAGCCAGGGCGGCCTGGAGGGTGGTGCGGCCGAGGCCGGGGATGTCGAAGACCTGCTCGACGGCGACGGCCCCGCCGGTCAGCCCGACGGCGAACAGTCCCAGGTTCGGCAGCAGTCCGGGCAGGCACCGTCGCACGGCGTGCCGGGCGATCCGCCGCCCGGACAGCCCGCGCGCGACGGCGGCCCGCGCCCACGGCTCGGCGAAGGCACCGGGCAGCAGATCGTCGAGCAGCCGCCCGAGCACGGCCCCGGCGGGCAGGCCGAGCGCGAGCGCGGGCAACACGGTCCACCGGGGCCCGTACCACCCGAGCGCGGGCAGCCAGCCCAACTGCACGCCTACGACGGTGGCGAGCACCGACGCGGTGAGGAACTCGGGGAGCGCGGCGAGGGCGGCGGAGCCGGTGCCGCCACCGGGACGATCGCCGCACTGCCGGCTGCCGCCGCCGGAGGGCCCCACCGCACGCCCGCCGCGCCGCAACGTGCCCGCGCACACCGCCCCGGCGGTCACCACGGCCACCGCGAGTGCTGAGGTCATCAACAGCAGGGACGCGCCCAGGGCTTGGAGCACTCCAGGCATGACTTCGGTGCCGGAGATCCACGAGCGGCCCGCGTCGCCGCGTGAGAGGCCGCCGAGCCACTGGGTGAGCAGGCGCAACGGGCCTTCGTCCAGGCCGAGTTGGGTGCGGATGGCGGTGAGGACCTCGGGGTCGGGGTCGCGTTCCGCCGAGCGTGCCTTGAGTAGGGTGAGCGCCGGGTCGGTGTGCGAGAGCCAGGGCAACAGGCCCACGGCGCAGACGAGTCCGGCCGCGAGAAGGGCGCGCCACAGCAGCGCGGTCGTGCGGTGCGGCATGGTTCAGCGCCGGGTTCCGGTGCCGACGAGGGTGCGCTCGTACGGGTCGAGGAGGACACCCTCCACGGAGCCGCCGACGCCGGTGACGACCCGCTGATGGACCAGCGGCACGACCGCGTCGGTGGCGAGGATCTCGGCCTCGGCGGCCATCGCGGCGCTCTGCCGCGCGGAGGTGTCGGCGGCCCCCTCGGCCTTCGCCACGGCCCGGTCGACGTCCTTGTCGCACAGCAGGGCCAGGTTGTAGCCGCCGTCGCAGGTGTAGTCGCCGGCGAGTACGGCGACCGGATCCCCGGTGTCCACCAGGGTGTTGCGGGCCGCGACGAACGCGTCGAACTTCCCGGCCAGCGCGTCGCTCTCGATCCGCGAGTACTCGCGCACCTCCAACTCGACCCGGAATCCGGCTCTTTCCAGCTGTTGCTTCAACACCTGGGCCGCTTCGGGCAGTTCGGGCCGGTTGTCGTACGTGGCGAGGGTGATCGACGTTCCGCCGGGCACCGCCGCCTTCGCCCGCCCGACCGGTTGTTGGCGCTTACCGGCGGCCCAGGTGACGGCGGGGCCGTAGATGCCCGTGCCCGCATCGGCGTGACCTTCGTAGACGTCCTTGGCCAGCGCGCCGGTGTCGACGGCCTCGCGGGCGGTGGCCCGGAGCTTCGGATCCTTGAACGGGCCTGTCCTGGTGTTGAGTTGGAGGCTCGTTGTGCGGGTCGTCGCGGTCTCGCGGCGAGTGGCCGTCCCGAGGGTCGCGGCCTGGGCGACGGGTATCGCCTCGGCCATGTCCACCTGCCCGGTGCGCAGCGCGTTGGTGCGGGCCGTGCCGTCGGCGATGAAGCGCGCGTCGATGCCGGAGGCGTGGGCGAGACCGCCCCAGTAGTCGTCGTAGCGGTCGAGGGTGGCGGCCGTGGAGCCGGTGACCTTCGTCAGTTCGAAGGGACCGGTGGCGGTGCCGACCGGGTCGACGCGGCCCTTCGCGTTCTCGTACGCCTTCGGGGAGAGGACCGCCAGGGCGGGACCGGCGAGCCGCAACGGCAGTACCGGATCAGGGGAGTCGGTGGTGACGCGTACCCGGTCGGCGCCCGCGGGCTCGGCGGTGAGGGTGACGCCGGAGAGCGCCGCGGGGGCGGGCTTCGCCTCGGTGGCGTGGGTGAGGGCGGCGGCCACGCGGGCCGGGGTGACGTCGGTGCCGTCCTGGAAGGTGGCCTCGCGCAGGGTGAACAGCCAGCTGCGGTCGCTCTCCCGCTGCCAGGACCGGGCCAGCGCGGGGGCGGCGGAGCCGTTGGCGTCCAGGGAGGTCAGGCCCTCGGTGACACCGAGCCGGCTGAGGATGGTGGCGTCGGCGCCGTACGGGGAGAGGTTCTCGGCGGGCGGGAACGCGAGGGCGACGCGCAGCCGGGAACCGGACTTCCCGGTCGGCTCCCCGCTCTCCTCACCGGCGGAGGCGAAGCAGCCGGTGAGCAGCGGGGCGAGGGCGAGCCCAACAAGCAGTCGGGCAGGGCGGGTTCGTCGGAATCGTCGGAATCGCATCGCGGTCATCGCTCCATCGCCAGTTCGAAGTGCACGATTCCCTGCCCGCCGGCCGGGTCGTCGCGCTCGTCGTGCACGACCTTGCCGAGCGACCGCCAGAAGGCCTCGGCGCCGGGCACGGCGGGGTCGGTGTGCAGATATGCGGCGCGGTAGCCGCCGTCGGCCGCGGCGAACGCGAGGAGTTCGGCGACGAGGTGCCGGGCGAGGCCGCGGCGGCGGTGCGCGGGACGGACGTAGACGCGGCGCAGTTGCGCGGTCGCGCCGGAGGGGTAGCGCTCGGCGAGGCCGCGCGGGTTCGGCGGGTGGACCGGTCCACGGGAGTCGAGCGCGGCGGTCGCGACGACCTGGCCGTCGGCCGGGTCGAGCGCCACGAGGAGGGTGTGGCGGGCCGGGGCCAGGTAGGCGGCGGCCGGGTCGACGATGTCGGCGTGCCAGCGGGGCACATAGCCGGTGGCGAAGTCTCGGTAGACGGTGTCGAGCATCACGGCACGCGCACCGTCGAGGTCGTCCGGGCCCGCCGCCCTGATGCAATAGTAAAGCACTTGCACATCATATGCATTAAGACTCCCATCCTTGATCACTCTCGTGATCGCTCTCGATTTGACAGCCCGGCGACCGACCCCTAAAACCTAGCCACATGACATTCATTTTCAAAACCGCGAAAGCGGCGGACCGGTAGTGCGCGTCGCGTTCGTCGGCAAGGGCGGCAGCGGAAAGACCACGCTCTCGGCCCTCTTCGCCCGCCAGCTGGCGCGCTCCGGCGCTCCCGTGCTCGCCATCGACGGCGACATCAACCAGCACCTGGCCGAGGCCCTGGCCCCCGGCACCGAGCCGGTCACCGCCCCGCCCCTGGCCGGCCGCCTGACCGAGCTCAAGGACTTCCTGCGCGGCAGCAACCCGCGCATCGCCTCCTCCGAAGCCATGATCAAGACCACCCCGCCGGGGCGCGGCTCACGCCTGCTACGGCTGCTCGGCGACGACGAGGTGCACGCCCGGCACGTGGTCCGGGCGGGTGACGTACCGCTGATGGCGACGGGCGAGTTCGCGGAGAGCGACCTCGGGGTGGCCTGCTACCACTCCAAACTCGGCGCGGTGGAGCTGTACTTGAACCACCTCGTCGACACCACTGGCGAGTACGTCGTGGTGGACATGACGGCGGGCGCCGACGCCTTCGCCTCGGGCCTGTTCACACGATTCGACCTCACCTTCCTGGTGGCCGAACCCACCCGCAAGGGCGTCTCCGTCTACCGCCAGTACCGGGACCACGCGCGGGAGTTCGGGATCCGGCTCGCCGTGATCGGCAACAAGGTGACCGGCGAGGACGACCTGCTCTTCCTCAAACAGGAGGTGGGCGACGACCTGTTGACCCACCTGGTCCACTCCCCCGCTGTCCGCGCCACCGAACAGGGCCGGTCGGAAGGCGAGTTGGAGCCGCACAACGCACACGCACTACGTCTGCTCCGGGAGGCCGTGGACTCCTGCCCCCGGGACTGGCCGACCCTGCACCGCCACGCCGTCGAGTTCCATCTGCGCAACGCGCGGGCCTGGGCGGACCGGGCGACGGGCCTGGACCTGGCCGCCCAGGTGGACCCGGGCTACGTACCGGGCCCGCCCGCACTCACCTGACGACCACCCCACCACACCCAACTACCCGACAGGACACCCCTTTTCATGTCTCTCGACGTCTCCCCGAAGCTCCTCGCCGAAGCCGAGCACGGTGACATCCGCGAGGCGGACTTCGTGGACACGGTCCGCGCGTCCCTGCCGTACGCCTACGACCTCGTCGCCGGCCTCGCCGCCGAACTCCACGACGGCACGGCCGACTTCACCGACAACCAGACCCCGCCGCCGTCCGAGAAGGAACGCGGCCAACTCCTGCGGGCGTTGGCCAGCGACGCGATCCGGGGCAGCCTGGAGCGCCACTTCGGGGTGGCCCTGGCCTTCCAGAACTGCCACCGGGTGGCGGCGTTCCGGCCGGCGGCGCGGGACGGCGAGACGTACGCCAGGTTCACTTCCCTGCGGTCCCAAGTGCTGAACCAGTCACCGGAGTTCAGGGACTGCTGACCGGCAGCACCAGCGCGACGAACCGCTCGGCGTCGTCCAGCCACGGCATGTGCCCGGCACCCGGCTGGATCAAGAACTCGGCGTTCGGGAACAGTTCCGCGTACCGGGCCATCACCTGCGGCGGCGCGGAGATGTCGAACTCCCCGGCGAGAACGCGCACCGGGGAGGCGAAGCCGGCCAGCGCCGCGCGGGTGTCGGCCGGACTGAAGGCGCCTTCGGCGGCGTAGAGGGCCGCGGCCTCCGCGTTCTTCTCCTTCGCGTCGGCCTCCTCGAAGGCTCGTGCCGTCTCGTCCCAACGGGCGTGGGCGAAGGGCGAGATGGCCTCCCAGGAGTCGGGCGTGGCCCGCCCGGCGGTGATCGCCTCCAGGGCGGCGAACGCGGGTCCGAACCACGGTTCGGACCCGCGCAGCCGCGCGACCCGCAGCCGGTCCTCGGCCGAGATCTGGATGCCGACCGCGTAGACACTGGGGGCGACCAGGGTCAGCCGGGCCACCCGGTCGGGGTGGCGGGCCGTGTACAGCGCGGCCAGATTCGCGCCGGCGGAGTGCGCGAGCAGGTCGATCCGCTCCAGGCCGAGGTGTTCGCGCAGGGCCTCGACGTCGTCCACGAGCCGGTCGCAGCGGTACGACGCCGGGTCCCGCGGCACCTCCGACGCGCCCGTGCCACGGAGGTCCAGCCGGATCAGCCGCCGATGGGCGGTCAGGCCGCCCAGGGTGCCGAGGTAGGCCGAGTCCCGCATCGGCCCACCGGGCAGGCAGACCAGGGGCGGGCCGTCGCCGGAGACATGCGCGGCGAGGCGGGTTCCGTCGGGTGCGGTGAAGGTCGGCATGGGCGTGAGCGTGTCAGGGGGCGGGATGTGCGGCAACTTGATTCCGGGGGGCGACTCATCCGGCCACCGGATTGCCGTGGGGCGAACGGGCCGGTCCGGTTCCGCGCTCCGGACCGGCCCAGCTCTCACTTCTTCTGTTCGACCCGCACCCAGTCCACCTCCGCCTGCACTCCCCCGGCCGCGACCTTGTCGACGCTCGACTGCGGCAAACCCCAGTACGGCGTGGTCACCTGGTTCCAGCCGGCCGGATACGCGCCGCCCAGGGCGTGGTTGAGGATGACGTACTGGTTGTGGTCGACGACCCATTGGCCGCGGGTCGATTCGAGTTTGTTGCGGGTGGTCTCCTGGACGAGGTTGTCGTCGACGTAGAAGCGCATCGCGGTCGGGGTCCATTCGGCGGCGTAGGTGTGCCCCTGGTCGATCGTGCCGGCGTTCGGGAAGGTCCGGCGGGCGCCGATGTTGCCGTCCGCCGAGTAACCGGGGCCATGCAGCGAGGTGCTGGTCCAGTTCGGGTAGCCGATGTTCTCCATGATGTCGGTCTCGCCGGAGGCCGGCCAGGACACCGACGGGTTGTCGACGTTGCTGCCGAGCAGCCAGAAGGCGGGCCAGAATCCCTCGCCGACCGGGAGTTTCATGCGGGCGCTGACCTTGCCGTACGTGAAGTCGAAGTGGGCGTTGGTGTCGATTCGGCCCGAGGTGAAGTCGTAGGTGCCGCCACCCGCCTGGGTGCAGCCCTTGCAGTACTTCGCCGCGAGGATCAACTCACCGCATGCGGGTCTCCTTGAGGGGCGGAACTCCTTCTTGGGGTGATCGAGATGACGTGCTCATGACATGCATGGGGTTGCTGTGCCCCGGTAGGCGCGGGCTCCCCGCCCGCACCCACCGGAGCGGTCTCGGTCAGGCCGCGCGCCGCGCCCGGCTGCGGTGGTCGCGGATGATCTCCGCGTACCGGTGGCCGGTGCCCTTGATCGTGCGGACCTGGGTGTCGTAGTCGACGTGGACCAGTCCAAAGCGCTTCTCGTAGCCGTAGGCCCACTCGAAGTTGTCGAGCAGCGACCAGGCGAAGTAGCCGGCCAGCGGGGCGCCCTTGCGGGCCGCCGAGGCGCAGGCGGCGAGGTGCTGGACCAGGTAGTCCTGGCGCTCCGGGTCGTCGACGGTGCCGTCGGGGCGTACGACGTCGGGGAACGCGGAGCCGTTCTCGGTGACGTAGATCCGGCGCGGGTCGTACTCCTCGGTGAGGCGCAGCAGCAGGGTCTCGATGCCGGAGGCGTCGATCTCCCAGTCCATGCCGGTGCGCGGGACGCCGAGGCGGCGGACGGCGCGGGTGTAGGGGGCGGGGCCGGTGGGGTCGTCCGCGACGGTCGCCGGGAAGTAGTAGTTCAGGCCCAGCCAGTCCAGCGGGGCGGCGATGGTCGCCAAGTCGCCCGGCTGTTCCGGGAGTTCGACGCCGTACGTCTCCACCATGTCGGCCGGGAAGCCGCGGCCGTGGACCGGGTCGAGCCACCAGCGGTTGACGTGGCCGTCTTGCCGGCGGGCGGCCTGGACGTCCTCGTCGCGGTCGCTGGCCGGGTACACCGTGGAGAGGTTGTTGACGATGCCGACCTGGGCGTTCGGGGCGGCGGCGCGGATCGCCCGGGCGGCGAGGCCGTGGCCGAGCAGCAGGTGGTACGAGGCGCGGACGGCAGCCGTTAGATCGGTCCAACCCGGGGCCATCTTGCCTTCGAGGTGGCCGATCCAGGCCGAGCAGGAGGGCTCGTTGAGGGTCGTCCAGTGGGTGACGCGGTCGCCGAGGCGTTCGGCGACGACCGAGGCGTACGCGGCGAAGTGCTCGGCGGTGGCGCGCTCGGGCCAGCCGCCGCGGTCCTGGAGCGCCTGGGGCAGGTCCCAGTGGTAGAGGGTGACGGACGGCGTGATGCCCGCCGCGAGCAGTCCGTCGACCAACTCGTCGTAGAACGCGAGGCCCTTGGGGTTCACCGGGCCGTCACCGCCGGGGAGCACCCGCGGCCAGGCGATCGACAACCGGTAGGCGTTGGCGCCGAGTTGGCGCATCAGGCCGATGTCCTCGCGCCAGCGGTGGTAGTGGTCGCAGGCGACGTCGCCGTTGTCGTCGTTGTCGATCTTGCCGGGGGTGTGCGAGAAGGTGTCCCAGATCGACGGCGAACGCCCGTCCTCGGCGACGGCTCCCTCGATCTGGTACGCCGCGGTGGCCGTGCCCCACAGGAAGTCGTGCGGGAGTGCGGCGAAGTCGATGGTCACTGAAGTCCCTTTACGGTCAGCGGAGTTGGTCGGGTCGGTCACTTGACGGCGCCCGCCGTCAGGCCGGCGACGAGGTAGCGCTGGAGCAGCAGGAAGCCGGCGACCACGGGCACGCTGACGACCAGCGATGCGGCCATGATCTGGTTCCAGTACACGTCGTTGAGCGTGGAGTAGCCCTGGAGTCCGACGGCCAGCGTGCGGGTGGCGTCGTTGGTCATGACGGAGGCGAAGAGGACCTCGCCCCACGCGGTCATGAAGGCGTAGACGGCGACCGCGACGATGCCGGGGATCGCGGCCGGTACGACGACCCGCAGCAGCGCGCCGAGCGGACCGCAGCCGTCCACCAGCGCCGCCTCGTCCAGGTCCTTCGGGACGGAGTCGAAGTAGCCGATCAGCATCCAGATGGAGAAGGGCAGCGAGAAGGTCAGATACGTCAGGATCAGGCCGCCGCGCGAGCCGAACAGGGCGATGCCCGTGGCGTTGCCGATGTTGACGTAGAGGAGGAACAGCGGGAGCAGGAACAGGATGCCCGGGAACATCTGGGTCGACAGGACGGTGACCGTGAAGACGCGCTTGCCGCGGAACTCGTAGCGGCTCACCGCGTACGCGGCGAAGACCGCGATGACCACCGAGCAGACCGTCGCGGCGACGGACACGATCAGCGAGTTCATGAAGTACTTCGCGAGCGGGACCGTCGACCAGATGTCGATGTACGGGCGGATCGTGAGCCCGCTCGGCAGCCAGCGGAACTTGCCCGTGACGTCCGAGAGCGGTTTCAGGGAGCTGGAGAGCATGACGTACACCGGCACCAGGACGAAGCCGGCGAGCAGGGTGAGGAAGATCCGCCGCGACCAGATGAAGGAGCGGGGCGGGGCCATGGGCGAGGTGGGGCTAGACATCGGCGGTTTTCCGTCCGCGTGAGGTGAACACGAGATACACGCCGGTGACGACGAGCAGGAACAGCAGCAGCAGGACCGACATCGCCGAGCCGGTGCCGAAGTTCCAGGTGACGAACGACGCCTGGTAGATGTGCACCGAGATGAGGTCCGCGGCCTCGGGGGCCGACCTGCCGAACAGGACGTACGGCGTGTTGAAGTCGTTGAACGTCCACAGGAACAGCACCAGGACCAGCACCTGGTTGACCGGGCGCAGTGACGGCAGGGTGATGCGGCGGATCTGCTGCAGGAGGCCGGCGCCGTCGATGGAGGCGGCCTCGTACAGCTCCTTGGGGATGTTCTGCAGGCCCGCCATCACGATGAGGAAGGCGAACGGCCAGCCCTTCCACACCGACACGATCAGCAGCGCGTAGAAGCTGTTGTCGCCGATCAGCCAGAACGACGGCTTGTCGGTGAGGTGCAGCTGGTCGTGCAGGACGTGGTTCACCAGGCCGTTGTCGTGCTGGAACATGAACACCCAGGTGATGACGGCCGCGTAGACGGGGAGCGCGTACGGGATGAGAAAGAGCGCTCTCAGAAAGCCGCGGCCGCGGAAGTTGTCCTGCATGTAGATCGCGGTGACCGTGCCGATCAGCCAGCAGAAGGCGACCGACAGCAGGGTGAAGCCGACGGTGACGAAGAAGGAGTGCAGGAGCGCCTTGCCGACGGGGGCGCTGAAGTCCACCGACACCTTGTAGTTGTCGAAGCCGGACCAGGGCGCGGTGCCCCAGTCGCGGATGTAGAACTGGGTGAGCTCCTTGAAGCTCATGACGATGCCGATGACCATCGGCACCAGGTGGACCAGGAGTTCGAGGATCAGCGCGGGCAGAAGCAGCAGGTAGGGCAGTCCGATACGGCGGATCCGTTCGCCGCGCCGCCGGCGCGGGCCGGGGGCCGCCGGGTCGGAAGGGTTCTTCCGCACGGCGGCCTCCGGGGTGACAGTGCTCGTCACAGTCGCACTCACTTCGCCGGCATCTGCTGCTGGGCCTTTTCGAGCTCCGCCTTGACGGAGGCGGTGGTGACCGCGCGTCCGGCGGCGGCGTCGGCGAACAGGTTCTTGACGGCCGTGCCGACCGCCGTCTCGAACTGCGATTCGTCCGCGACCTGCGGCAGCGCGGCGGCGCTGGTGGCAAGGGTGTTCTTCAGGACGGAGTTCGCCGGGGTGTTGAACGCCGTGTCCTCCTGCGCGGCCTTCACCGGCGGGATGGAGCTGTAGGCGGTGTTGAGGATCTTCTGCTCGGCGTCGCTCGTCATGAACTTCACGAACTTGGTGGAACCGTCCAGGTTGTTCGTGTTCTTGAAGACGGCGAGGTTGATGCCGGCCACCATCGAGTTCACCTGCGCGCCGGTGCCGGGGGTGCCGGACTGCACGGGTATCGGGGCGATGCCGTACGCGCTGTCGCTCATGCCCTGGGACTTGAGGTTGGCGGATGCGGACTGCCACATCAGCATCGCGGTCCTGCCCTTGGCGAAATCGCTGACGGACTGGTTCTGCGCGTACTCGGCGTTGCCGACCGGGATGACCTTGTCCTTGGCCATCAGGTCGACGTACTGCTTGACGGCGGCCACGACACCGTCGTTGGTGAAGTCGGCCTTGCCGTCGGCGGTGAAGAAGTCGGCGCCGTGCTGCTTGGCGAAGACGAAGGTGTGGTGGATGTTCTCGGAGACGTTGGCGCCCTCGGCACCGAGGACCTGCTTGCCCTTTGCCTCGATCTTCTTCCCGTCGGCGACCAACTCGGCCCAGGTGGCCGGGGGTTGGGCGATGCCTGCGTCGGCGAAGATCTGCTTGTTGTAGTAGAGCGCGTACGCCATCGAGTACAGCGGGACGGCGGCCGGGTCCTTGCCCACGGCGCCGGTGGAGCCGAGCGCGGAGTCGACGAAGCGGTCCTTGCCGCCGATCTTCGCGAAGTTGGCCGCGTTCCAGGGGAGGAAGGCACCGGTGGCCTGGAGGGAGGCGCTCCAGGTGTTGCCGATGTTCAGGACGTCGGGGCCCTGGCCTGAAGTCGTCGCGGTCAGGATGCGGTTGAGCAGGTCGGACCAGGGCACGACCTCCAGCTTCACCGTGATGCCGGTCTGCTTCTTGAACTTGTCGAGCTCGGGCTGCAGGACCTTCTTGTCGATCGCGATGCTGGCGCCCTGGTTGGAGGCCCAGTAGGTGAGCGTCTTGGGCGAGTCGTTGGATCCCCCACCCGTGGACGAACCGCCTCCGCAGGCCGTGGCCGCAAGGGCGAGTGACATGGTGACGGCGCCTACGGCCGCGGCTCGGATGCTGCGCATACTCCGGGTGTCCCTTCAGGGAATGCACTCACGACTTAATTTAGGACGTGAGTTAAACCTCGGAAGGCAGAGGCGTCAAGAGTTTGGACGCCACTCGTCGAACTCGGTCGTACCTCTTGACGACCGCGTTCACGGCCCTGAAGCATTCCCCCGCGAGAGAGCGCTCCCAACCCCACCGGCGTTCATTTCATGAACAAGGAGAGCCGCGACATGTCCTCAGTTCGACGCAGAACCGTTCTCGGTGCGGCCGCCGCTGTGTCCGCCCTGGCCGGGCTGCCCGCAACCGCCTCCGCCGCCCCCGCAACTCCCTCCGCGAACAAGCCACTTGCACTGCCGGGGGGCGGCGATCTCGGCCCCAACGTGATCGTCTTCGACCCGTCGACGGCCGGTATCCAGGCCAAGCTGGACCAGGTCTTCGCCCAGCAGGAGACCGCCCAGTTCGGCACCGGACGCTACGCCTTCTTCTTCAAGCCCGGCACCTACTCCGGGCTCAACGCCCAACTCGGCTTCTACACCTCGATCGCGGGTCTCGGCCTCTCCCCCGACGACACCACCATCAACGGCGACGTCACCGTCGACGCGGGCTGGTTCAACGGCAACGCCACCCAGAACTTCTGGCGTTCGGCGGAGAACCTCGCGCTCGTCCCCGTCAGCGGAACCAACAGGTGGGCCGTGGCTCAGGCGGCCCCCTTCCGTCGGATGCATGTGCGCGGCAGCCTCAACCTCGCGCCCAACGGCTACGGTTGGGCCAGCGGCGGCTACATCGCCGACAGCCGGATCGACGGCCAGGTCCAGCCGTACTCGCAACAGCAGTGGTACACCCGGGACAGCGTGATCGGCAGCTGGCTCAACGGCGTCTGGAACATGGTGTTCTCGGGCGTGCAGGGCGCTCCCGCGCAGGGCTTCCCGAACCCGGTGTACACCACCCTCGCCACGACCCCCGTCTCCCGCGAGAAGCCCTTCCTCTACCTCAACGGCACCGAGTACCGCGTCTTCCTCCCCGAGAAGCGCACCAACGCCAACGGCGTGACCTGGGGCAACGGCACCCCGCGCGGCACCTCGCTGTCGCTGTCGCAGTTCTACGTCGCCAAGCCGGGCGTCACGGCCGCGACCCTCAACCAGGCGCTCACGCAGGGACTTCACCTCCTGCTGACGCCGGGCATCTATCACCTCGACCAGCCGATCCAGGTGAACCGCGCCAACACCGTTGTGCTGGGCCTGGGTTACGCAACTCTGGTCCCCGACAACGGAGTTACAGCCCTCAAGACCGCCGACGTCGACGGCGTACGGCTGGCCGGGTTCCTGATCGACGCGGGCACGGTCAACTCCAACACCCTGCTGGAAGTGGGCCCTTCGGGCACGACGACGGACCACTCCGCCAACCCGACCACCGTGCAGGACGTGTTCGTCCGCATCGGCGGCGCGGGCGCCGGTAAGGCCACCACCAGCATGGTCATCAACAACCGGCACACCATCGTCGACCACACCTGGCTCTGGCGCGCCGACCACGGCACGGGCATCGGCTGGGACACCAACCGGGCGAACTACGGCCTCGTCGTCAACGGCGCCGACGTGCTGGCCACCGGCCTGTTCGTGGAGCACTTCAACAAGTACGACGTGCAGTGGAACGGCGAGCGGGGCCGCACGATCTTCTTCCAGAACGAGAAGGCGTACGACGCCCCGAACCAGGCCGCGATCCAGAACGGCTCGGTCAAGGGCTACGCGGCCTACAAGATCGCCGACGCCGTGACCGTGCACGAGGGCTGGGGCCTGGGCAGTTACTGCTACTACAACGTCGACCCGACGATCGTGCAGCACAACGGCTTCGCGGCCCCCACCCGGTCGGGCGTTAAGTTCCACGACCTCCTGGTCGTCTCGCTCGGCGGCCAGGGCCAGTACGAACACGTCATCAACGAGACGGGGGCGGCGACTTCGGGCACGTCGACGGTCCCGTCCACGGTGGTGTCGTACCCCTGAGGTCGTGGTGGGTGCGGGCCGAAGCTCCCCCTTCCGGCTCGCACCCGCCACCGTCACCCCCGTGGCGTGATCTCCGCCATCGGCGACCAACCCCCGCCCTCCACCTCGCCGTTGATGATGTCGGGCGTCGCGGCGACGACATCCGGCATCCACGTGATGGCCGCCTTGAAGTGCTCGGAGCCGACGTGGGCGGCGCCGGCCTCCGGGGAGGCGAACGCCTCCAGCAGCACGAAGCGGTTCGGGTCGACCGCGTCGACCGACCACTCGAAGAACAGGTTGCCGGGCTCGGCCCGGGTCGCGGCGGTGAACTCGGCGACCCGGTCGAGCCATTCGTCCCGGTACTCGGGGCGGACGGGGAACCGTACGGCGATGAAGATCATGCGGTGCTCCTGGATTGTCGGGCCGGCACGCGGAAACGTGCCGTCCCGAGCGTGCCTCCCACGGGAAGGCGGCGGGAGGTGCCCCACCGTGGACACCTCCCCTACGGGGACGGGCACCGGGCGGTTCACCACCGCACCCGTGCCCGTCCCCGCGCCCCTACCGGAGAGCGTCCCCAGGACACCAACGACGAGAGGCGTCCCCACGCGGAAACACCTCCCACCGCGCCCGCTACCGGGCCACCACCGCACCCGGCACCCGCGCATACCCCGTCGGCCGGGCCGTGAACGTACCCCGGCCCTGGGTCCGGCTGCGCAACCTCGTTGCGTAGCCGAAGAGTTCGGCCAGAGGCACGGTCGCCGTGACGAGCGCGGAACCCGAGCGGGTCGTCGAGCCGGTGATCCTGCCGCGGCGGGCGGCGAGGTCACCAAGGACGCCGCCGACCATGTCCTCGGGGACGGTGACCGTGACCTCGGCGACCGGTTCCAGGAGGATCGTCTCGCAGGCGCGCAGTGCTTCGCGCAGGCCGAGGCGGCCGGCCGTGCGGAACGCCTGCTCCGAGGAGTCCTTCACATGGGTCGCCCCGTCGGTCAGCGTGACGCGCAGCCCGGTCACCGGGAACCCGCCGACCGGCCCCTCGGTGAGGGCGTCGCGGCAGCCCGCCTCCACCGAGCGGACGTACTCCTGCGGCACCCGCCCGCCGACGACCGCCGAGTGGAACGCGAAATCGCACCCTTCAAGCGGTTCTACGTCCAGCACCACGTGCGCGAACTGGCCCGCGCCGCCGTCCTGTTTGACGTGCCGGAACACGAACCCGGACACCCCGCGCACCACCGTCTCCCGGTAGGCCACCCGGGGGCGGCCGACGTCGACCTCGACCCCGGTGGCCAGGCGGATCTTCTCCACCGCGACCTCCAGGTGCAGTTCGCCCATGCCGGACAGGACCGTCTGGCCGGTCTCGGCGTCGGTGCGCACGACCAGCGAGGGGTCCTCCTCGGCCAGTCGGGCGAGCGCCGACGTCAGCCGGTCGGTGTCGGTGCCGCGCCGTGCCTCGACCGCCACCGAGACCACCGGGTCGGCGACCGCGGGCGGTTCGAGGACGAGCGGGGCGTCGGGTGCGCACAGGGTCGAGCCGGCGCGGACGGACTTGAGTCCGGCCACGGCGACGATGTCCCCGGCGACCGCCCGCTCCAGCCGTTCGTGCCGGTCGGCCTGCACCCTGAGGATCCGCCCGATCCGCTCGGTGCGCCGCGTGCCCGAATCCCACACCGTGTCCCCCCTTTGGACCGTTCCCGAATAGATCCGCAGATACGTCAGCCGTCCGGTTCCCGCCGCACTCACCTTGAACGCCAGTGCGCACAACGGCACTTGTGGGTCGGCCGCCCGCTCCTGTTCGCCGCCGTCGTACGTTCCCCGTACCGGGGGCACGTCCGACGGGGAGGGCAGATACGCCACCACGGCGTCCAGCAGCGGTTCGATGCCCCGGTTGCGGTAGGCCGAGCCGCACAGCACGACCACACCGTCGCCGGTGCGGGTCAGGTCGCGCAGCGCCGTGCTCAACGTCGCGGCGGACAGGGTGGATTCGGCGCAGAACTCCTCCAGCGCGCCCGGATGCAGTTCCGCCACCGCCTCCTCCAGCAGCCGCCGACGCCGTCGCGCCTCCGCCAACAGGCCCTCCGGCACCGGGACTTCGGCCACCGGACCGTCCGTGTCCGGCCACACCAGCGCCCGTAGGCGCAGCAGGTCGACGACTCCGGTGAAGCCGTCCTCCGTACCGATCGGCAACTGCACCACCAGCGGCGCCGGATGGAGCCGTTCCCGGATGGAGGCGACGGCCGTGTCGAGGTCGGCGCCCGCGCGGTCCAGCTTGTTGACGAAGGCGATGCGCGGCACGCCGTACCGGTCGGCCTGGCGCCACACCGACTCGCTCTGCGGCTCCACGCCCGCGACGGCGTCGAACACCGCGATCGCACCGTCGAGGACGCGCAGCGAACGCTCCACCTCGTCGGCGAAGTCGACGTGCCCCGGCGTGTCGATGAGGTTGACGCGGTGGCCGTCCCAGGAGCAGCTGACGGCCGCGGCGAAGATGGTGATGCCGCGGTCGCGTTCCTGGGGGTCGAAGTCGGTGACGGTGGTGCCGTCGTGGACCTCACCGCGCTTGTGCGTGGAACCGGTGAGATAGAGGAACCGCTCGGTGACGGTGGTCTTGCCGGCGTCGACGTGGGCGAGGATGCCCAGGTTGCGGACGGCGGTGAGCGGGTTGGTGACAGGGCGTTCGGTGCGCACGGCCCGTGGCCTTTCGAGAGTGATTCCGTGCAGGGCGGCGCGATTCCCGTACGAGAAAAGGAAGTTGACGTGTAGTCAGATACTCAGTTGCTCGTCACGGGTGTCCGGTACCGGCCGCGCGGCGGGTACCGGAGGGACGAGGACAGGAGGATCACTGCGGTGCGGTCACGCACGGCGGGCTCCCCTCACTCATCTCACTCGTCAACGGTTGTGGCGAGTGTAGGGAAGCCCGGGGCGGTGGGGCACGGGATTTATCGGGGGCGGGCGGTCAGGCGAGGACGGCGATGGAGTCGGGGCTGGGCAGGGGCAGGGAGTTCCCGGTGCCGGTCAGCAGCCCGGAGCGGGGGTCGACGGCGAAGACGTCGACGGTGCTGCTCGCCTCGTTGGCGACCAGCAGCCGGCGCCCGCTCGGGTGCACGGTGAAACTCCAGGGCTTCAGGCCCCCGCCGGGGATGCGCTGGAGGAGGGGGAGCAGGCCGGTGTGCCGCTCGATCTCGTGCACGACGAGGGTGTTCTCGCCTCGACTCGACGCGTAGACGAAGCGGCCGTCGCGGCTGATGGCGAGTTCGGCGCCGCTCTTGGTGCCGGTGAAGTCGGGCGAGTCGATCGCGAGACTCTGCCGGTGCGTCAGTTCACCGGATCTGCCGTCCCAGTCGAGGAGTTGGAGTTCCGCGGTGAGTTCGGTCAGCAGGTACGCCTTGCGCCCGTCGGGGTGGAAGACGAGTCGTCTGGGACCCGCTCCGGCGTCGGTGGCGTAGGCGCCTGGACCGGTCCCGCCCGGGGACAGCGCACCCGTCGTACCGTCGAAGCCGTGGACGAAGACGCGGTCGGCGCCGAAGTCGGGGACCAGGGCGTGACGGCGGCCCGGAGCGACGACGACCTGGTGCGGGTGCGGGCCCAACTGGCGTGGGCTGGGCCCCGATCCGGTGTCCACGACGACCGACACGGGTGCGCCGAGTGTGCCGTCCCGCCGGATCGGGAGTGAAGTGGCCAGGCCCGCTTCGAAGTTGGCGACGAGGAGGGTGCGCGAGGACCGGTCCACGCCGAGGTACGACAGGCCGCCGCCCGCCGTGGTTCCGCCGTCGGTGCTCACCTGACCGAGCCAGGTCAGCGCGCCGGTCGTGCGGTCGACGGCGAGGGCGGTGACGATTCCGCCGTTCAGCCGGCTGCCGACGTAGAGCAGCGGGCGGTCCGGATGTGCCGTCACCCAGCCCGAACCAACCTGCGCCACCGGCCCGTTGGGCGTCAGGACTCCTTGAACGGGGTCGAACGCGACCCCGTAGACCTGCCCGCCGTTCCAGCTGCCGACGTAGAGCAGATCGGGTCTCGCCCGTGGAGTGGCTTCGGCGCTCGGTGCTCCGGCGGTCAGCGGCACGGTCGCCGCGGTCGCCGTCGCCGTCATGGCGCCCAATACCGTTCTGCGGGACACAGCCCCTTTGATCTCGGCCATGGGAAGCAACAGTTGTCGCGATGCGCGACAGCGTCCAGAGCGCGTACGAGGCTTTGCGTGCGGGCCGCGCAAGCTGAGCTTTCACGATCCGCATGCTCAACTCGGCTACTGGTCGGGCGCGTTGGGGCGGGCGAGGCCGAGGTCGTAGGCCAGGATCACGGCCTGGATGCGATCGCGGGCGCCGACCTTCGCCAGGACGCGGCCGACATGGGTCTTCACCGTGGACTCGGAGACGAAGAGGCGCTCGGCGATCTCCCCGTTGGTCCAGCCCTGGCCGATGGCGAGCAGGATCTCGCGCTCGCGTTCGGTGAGGGAGCGGATGCGCGGGTCGTCCGCCGCCGGACCCTCGGCGGAGCCTTCCGGTGAGTGTTTCGGCAGGTGCTGGGCGTAGGCGTCGAGCAGGCGGCGGGTGAGGGCGGGGGCGATGACGGCGTCGCCGGAGGCCACCGCGCGGATGCCGGCGAGGAGTTCCTCGGGGTGGGCGTCCTTGAGGAGGAAGCCGCTGGCTCCCGCGCGCAGTGCCTCGTGGGCGTACTCGTCGAGGTCGAAGGTGGTGAGGATGAGGACGCGGGAGCGGTCGCCGGCCGCGACGACCCGGCGGGTGGCCTCGATGCCGTCCATGCCCGGCATCCGTACGTCCATCAGGATCACGTCGGGCCGCAGTTCGGCGGCCATCCGCACCGCCTCGCCGCCGTGCCCGGCCTCGCCGACCACCTCGGTGTCGGGGTTGGCCTCCAACAGCATGCGGAATCCCAGGCGTTGGAGGGGCTGGTCGTCCACGATGAGCACGGTCGTCATGCGGCTCCCCCGATCGCGTCGAGCGGGGTGAGGTCGAGGGTGGCCCGTACCGTCCAGCCGCCGCCGGGGGCGGGGCCGGCGGTGACGGTGCCGTGGTAGAGGGCGGCGCGTTCTCTCATGCCGGCGAGTCCGTGTCCTTCGTCGTGGCTCGGTGCGGGTCCGGTGCCGGCCGTGCTGGGGCCGGTGTCGTGGCAGTCGATGTGCACGCGGGTGTCGTCGACGTTCACCGTCAGCTCGACGCGGGTGTCGTGGCCCGCGTGCTTGAGGGCGTTGGTCAACGCCTCCTGCACGATGCGGTACACGGTGAGCTGGACCCCCCGGTCCAGGGTGGCCGGGTCGCCGCCCGTGCGGTACACGACCTGCGGGCCGGCCGCGCGGATCCGGGCGCACAGCGTGTCGAGGTCGGCGACGCCCGGCTGGGGGCTGAGTTCGGGGGCGTCCGGGGTGGGGCTCTGTACGCGCAACACGCCCAGCATGCGCCGGAGTTCACCGAGCGCCTGGCGGCCGGTGTCGCCGATGAGGAGCAGTGCCTGCTTTCCGCGTTCGGGCGCGAGGTCGTTGGCGTAGGCGCCGCCGTCGGCGAGGGTGATGATGACGGAGAGGTTGTGGCCGATGATGTCGTGCATCTCCCGTGCCACGCGGGTGCGTTCGGCGGCGGCGGCGAGCTTGGAGCGCTGGTCGCGCTCCACCTCCAGGCGGGCGGCGCGGTCGCGCAGCACGGCGAGCTGGGCGCGCCGGATGCGGACCACGAAGCCGAGTGCGACGGCCGCGGTGATCGTGCTGAACAGGACGAACAGCGCGTCCAGGACCGGGACTTGGGACGGCAGCCGCAGCGCGAACAGTCCCAGGGCGGCGAGGGTGACCGCGCAGGCGGCGGGCAGGCGCCGCAACTGCCCGTGCAGGACCAGGCTGTAGAGGGAGATCAGCAGGGCGACGTCCGCGCGCAGCCAGACCCCCAGCCCGGCCTGGACGAAGAAGACCGCGGCGATCAGCGCGAAGGCCAGGGTCGGCCGGCGGCGCCGCCACAGCAGCGGCAGCACCAGGCCCAGCTGCAGGGCGACGGTCCCCGGCCAGGGGAGGTGGATGAAGCTGTTGTCGAAGCCGCGCCGCCGGCCGTCGTCGCCGTCCACCATGTCCGGCAGGCAGAACATCAGCACGACCAGGACGATCAGAGCCGTGTCCAGCACCCAGGGGTGCCGCCGGTCGCCCTGCTTGATCCGGCGGCCGAACCGGGACAGCCGGCCGGCCACGGGGTGGCTCCACGGGAGGTCCGTCTCCGCGAACAGCACGTGGGCGGGGTCGTCGGGGCTCATCGGTGTCACTGGTCCGGGTTCATGGAGGTCACCTGTCCATTGTGGGGGCGCCCCGCGCGAAACCACCGGCGCGGCACCCGGCCCGTGAACAGGCCGGATGCCGCGCCGTGGCCGCGGGGGGAATCGGCTCAGGCGTCGGACTTGACCAGCCGGTAGGCGGCCCCGCCCAGCGCGAGCGCCGTCCAGGCGAGGAAGACGAGGAGTCCGGCGCCGGGCGAGAGGGTCGTCGAGTCGTGGGTGAGCGAGAACATCGCCTCGCCCGCGTTGCTCGGCAGATAGGGGCTGATGTTGTCCTGCCAGGAGCTGGGCAGCAGCGAGATCAGCCCGGGAACCAGCATCAGCGAGGCGACCAGCACCGAGATGCCACCGGCCACCGAGCGCAGCCACGCGCCCAGCGCGGTGCCGATCACGCCGACCAGGCCGAGGTAGAGACCGGCGCCGAACAGGCTGCGGACGACTCCGGCGTGCGAGAAGGAGAGGGCCGCGGGCGTGCCGGAGACGATGCCGCTGACGATCGGGAACGCCACGAACACCCCGACGAGCGAGACGCCGAGCGCGACCACGCCGAACACGAGGGCCTTGGACCACAGCACCGGCAGGCGGCGCGGTACGGCGGCCAGCGTGGAACGGATCATGCCGGTCGAGTACTCACCCGCGGTGACCAGGACGCCCAGCACGCCGAGGGCCAGCTGCGCGAAGTTCGTCCCGAAGAGGGAGACGTCGAGCGCGGTGGAGTTGGCGTCGTCGGGCTGCAGATGCCCGCCGTCGTAGGAGGACTTGTAGTGCGCGGCGGCGATCAGGCCGAACCCGATCAGGAACAGCAGGCCGAGGCCCAGGGTGATCCAGGTGGAGCGCAGGGACCACAGCTTGGCCCACTCGGAGCGCAGCACGCGGCGCCCGGTGACCTTGTACACCGGACGGGCCGGCTGTACGGCTGCGGGTGCGGCGCTGTCGATCTCGGTGACGGTGCTCACGCGGCCCTCCCGGGGGTCTCGACGGTGGTGGTGCCGTGGTACTCGACGGCGTCCCGGGTGAGGTCCATGAACGCCTGTTCCAGAGAGACGGTCCGCGCGCTGAGTTCGAACAGCGGGATGCCGTGCTCGGCGGCCTTGAGGCCGATGGCGCGCGCGGTCAGCCCGGTGACGTGCAGTTCCTCGGAGCCGACCTCGCCGGTGATCTCCACACCGGGACCGGCGAGGACCTCGCGCAGCCTGGCCGGCTGCTCGGAGGCCACGGTGACGGTGTCGCCGCCGGCCGTGCGGACCAGGTCCTGCACGGTGGTGTCGGCCAGCAGCCGCCCCCGTCCGACGACGATCAGGTGGTCGGCGACCAGCGCCATCTCGCTCATGAGGTGCGAGGAGACGAAGACGGTACGGCCGTCCGCGGCGAGCCCGGTCAGCAGGTTGCGGATCCACAACACGCCTTCGGGATCAAGCCCGTTGACGGGTTCGTCGAGCATCACGGTCGCCGGGTCGCCGAGCAGCGCGGCGGCGATGCCGAGCCGCTGCCCCATGCCGAGGGAGAAGGCCCCGGCCCGCTTCTTGGCCACCGACTGGAGGCCGGTCAGCTCGATGACCTCGTCGACGCGGCGGCGCGGGATGCCGTGCGTGTAGGCCTGCGCCATCAGGTGGTCGAAGGCGGAGCGGCCCGGGTGGATCGACTTGGCCTCCAGGAGCGCGCCGACCTCCTGGAGTGGCGCGGTGTGTTCGGCGTAGGGCTTGCCGTTGACCGTGACGGTGCCCGCGGTGGGTGCGTCCAGGCCGACGATCATGCGCATCGTGGTGGACTTCCCGGCACCGTTCGGACCCAGGAAGCCGGTGACCGTGCCCGGCTTGACGACGAAGTCCAGCCGGTCCACCGCCGTCTTCTCCCCGTACCGCTTCGTCAGCTGTTGCGCCTCGATCATCGCCATCCCTCACGCTCACGTGCCACTGCCCCGACTGGACACCCGCAACGCTAGGAGAGCGGGGGCCCCAAACCCGTCGTACCGAGGGGCCGTTGCGGGGGCGGGCGTAGTACCGCGGTACGACTCTGTGCTGCGTGTTGTGTACGTTCCCATTCCATTCGCACGGGCTTCACGTCTACCAGCTGCGTGAAATACAACCGTCACACATATTTACAGTGCCTGTTACCTCTCTTACTGTGAACGTTCTCAGAACCCAACCCGCATGCGCATGTCAGTCGACCCAAGGAGGTCGGGTACCCCGTGAAAATCCCGGGCCGCATAGTGAAGGCCGCCTTGCTGCTGGCCGCAGTCGCCCTGCCGGCGGCGATGCTCACCCCCACGGACGCCGCCGCCGCGAACTCGCTCACGATGCTCGGCGCCGACGTCTCGTCCGCGCAGCGCGCGATCGACCTCGGCGCCAAGTACTACGACTCCAGCGGGACCGCCAAGGACCCCCTCGACATCCTCAAGGGCGCCGGCGTCAACTACGTCCGCCTGCGGATCTGGAACAATCCCGCCAGCGGCTACAACAACAAGGCGAAGGTGCTGGCCTACGCGAAGCAGGTCAAGGCCAAGGGCCTCAAGCTGCTGATCGACTTCCACTACTCCGACACCTGGGCCGACCCGGGCAAGCAGTACAAGCCCGCGGCCTGGTCGAGCCACGGCATCGGCGCGCTGCAGACCGACGTCTACAACTACACCTACGACGTCTGCAACAGCCTCAAGTCCCAGGGCACCACCCCCGACAGCGTGCAGATCGGCAACGAGATCAACGTCGGCATGCTGTGGGACGACGGCAAGGTCGTCAACAACAGCTTCACCAACCTCGGCCTGCTGCTGAAGTCGGGCTACAACGCGACCAAGGCCTGCAACAGCTCCACCCAGGTGATCATCCACACCGCCGACGCGGACAGCGACTCCAACGCCCGCTGGTTCTACGACGGCATCAAGGCGCAGGGCGTCAACTGGGACATCACCGGGCTGAGTTACTACTGCATGTGGCACGGCACGCTGGCCAACATGGGCAGCGTCGTCTCGGACATGAAGTCCCGCTACGGCAAGGACGTCATCATCGCGGAGACGGCCTACCCGTTCACCACGTCCGACGCGGACAGTACGGCGAACTCGGTCACCTCGGGGTGTTCGGGCTATCCGCTCACCTGGGCGGGGCAGGGCGCGGAGTTCACCGCCGTGCAGAACACGGCGCGCAGCGCGGGCGCGATCGGCGTCTTCTACTGGGAGCCGACCTGGTACGCGGTCACGGGCAACGGCTGGGACCCGGCCAACATCGCAACCAGCGGGGACGGTTGGGACAACATGGCGATCTTCAACTGGACCGGCCAGGTGAATCCGAACGTGAAGTGGACGCCGTAGACGGGTAGTTCGACAACGCGCACGAACGGCACCGCCCGCTTCCCCGGGCGATGCCGTTCTCCGCGTTCAAGGCATTCAGGGCAGATGATCCGTCAGGGCACGGTATACCGCCGCCGACTTGGGGTTGGCGCGGCAGCGCCACACGCCGTGCGGGCAGTAGTCGCTGATGGTCTGGTAGAGCGGGTGCTGTCCTGCCATCCAGGTGAGCATGCCGCGCACGTAGGTGGGGTTGTCGCCGTTGTCGAACAGGCCCCACTCCGGGTAGGAGATGGGCTTGTGGTGGGCGCGGGCGAAGTCGGCCTGCGTCAACAGGCCGTACGGCTCCGTCAGTTGGCCGGTGAAGGGCAGGCCCCGGGGGGCGTCGTAGGCGTCCATGCCGATGACGTCGACGTAGGCGTCGCCGGGGTAGCAGTCGGTCCAGGGGATCGCGTCGAGGCCGCGGTTGGGAGTGAAGTCGAAGCGGAAGTGCTGGCCGGGGACGGACCGCATCGCGGTGACGATGCGAGTCCAGTACTGCTTCCACGCCGTGGGGTCGGGCGCGCAGCGGTGGGTGTAGGTGGTGCCGTTCATCTCCCAGCCGAGGACGATCTCGGTGTCGGGGGCGCCGAGTTGGACCAGGCGGCGGGCGAGCGCCCGGAAGTGGTCGTCGTTGCGGCCGCCCGCCCCCTCCCCCAGTTCGGTGCGGACCGCGTCGTCGGGCAGGTGGGCCTCGTTGCGGTCCAGCATCGGGACGTTGAGGACCAGCAGACGGTCCTGACGGGCCCGGCGCCACTGGGCCCACTGGTCCAGGTCGCCGGTGGCGCCCTCGATACCGGTCCAAGTGTCGCCGGGCAGATACGCGTGGCCGACCCGGGGTTCGGGCCGGCCGAGCCAGACGCCGAACTCCGCGACCCGGTGGACGGCTTCGGGGCCGTAGCCGACGTAGGCGCCATAGGCCGTCGGCGGGCCGGACGCTTGTACGGGGGCCGCCCGTGCGGGCCGGGGCGGGGGCTCGCCGCCGGGTACGCAGGCCGGTCCGGCCAGCAGGACGAGCGCGAGGGCGGCGGTGAACAGGGCCGGCAGGCTGCGGCGCGTCCCGTGCGGGGCCACTGGACGCCTCTCCTTCTTCCCGGGTGCGTGGGCGGCGGACGGCTCCGACGCCCGAGCAACGTACCAGCGCGGGGCAGAGGATGACGTAGCACGCCATTCACGACATGACCGGCGCACCCGGAGTGGACCGGTCCACCGCGACCGCGCGCCCGGGCGAAAGGACTGCGCGCCGGGGCGAAAGACCATGTCGGTGGGTGCTTGGCAGAGTCGGGTCCAAGCATGCGGAACCGGTGCGGAACGTGGTGGCGAGCGGTCACCGGCACCGGTGCGCCGTGCCAGGGCGGGCGCCGCTGCCCGGACGCATCTGGAGGCCGCGCTGTCCACGTTCGACCGGCTGGGCGCGGTTCCGTGGAGTGCGCGCGCCGCCAACGAGCTGCGGGCGAGCGGGATTCCGGTCGGTCCGGTGGTGTCCGACGGCCGGGACCCGCACGCGCTGCTGACCCCTCAGGAGCGCCGGACGGCCCGGCTGGCCGCCACGGGACTGACGAACAAGCAGATCGCCGCGCAGCTCTTCCTGTCCCCGCGCACGGTGGCCGCTCATCTCCGCAGCGTCTTCAGGAAGTTGAACGTCACCTCCCGGGGCGGTCTGCGCGACGCACTGACCGGCCCGGTTCCGTGACGTCGTCGGCTCAGTGCCCGGTGGTGTCCGCGCCATCAGTGCCCTCGGGGGTCAAGTGCCAGCGCCAGTTGGGGCGTTCGTAGGCGACCTCGAAGCCGAGGCGGAGCATGTTGTGCAGGGAGCTGTTGTGGGTGCCGGCCCGTTCCGCGCCCGTCTCGGCGACGAGGACCCGGCAGCCGAGCTTTCGTGCCGTGCGCGCCCGGGCGGCGAGCAGCGCGGTCTGACCGCCGCGACCGCGCGCGTGGGGCAGTACGGCGCCGGCGAACATCTGCGCCGTCCCGCCACGGACGAGGAGGGTGCCGGTGCCAACCAACTCGCCGTCCAGCCAGGCGCCGTAGGGATGCCAGCCCGGCCGGGTCACGGTGGCGGCGGCCATCTCGGCGTAGTGCTCGACCGGTGTCCCGAAGGCCCGCATCATCACCGTGCCCCATTCCAGGGCCTCTTCGGCGGCCAACGGGGTGACCTGGATGCCGTCGGGCTTGTCCAGGGCGTCGGCGCGGGCGACGGCCTCGTCGGCCGGGCAGACGAGCTTGACCCAGGACGGGGCGCGGACGATGCCCTCCCGCGCGCAGATCTCCGGCCAGTCCTCGGGCAGGAAGGCGGGCGCGATCTGCAGGACGGCCTGCGGGGTGCGCTCGGCGCGGTAGAAGTCGCAGATCTCCGCGACCAGTTGGGCGGTGACGGGCTCGGTGACCCCGAGGCCGAGGGCCTTGCTCCAGAAGTGGGTGCTGTCGTTGCGCATCGACAGCACCACCCCGCCGCCGATCCGGGTGGCGCTCATGCCTAGCGCGGTGCGGACGGACTCGGGGGTCTCCGTCTGGAATCGGTAGAGGGTTTCCGCCTCCGACTGCTCGGCGACGGACGGCTGGACGACGGTCGTCAAGGTGCTGCTTCTTTCTCGGGTGGTCCAGGGAGGGTGCGCGGGCAGCCCGCCTGGAGAGAACAGGCAGGCAGTCAAGGGGAGTCGACGGGTGGTCAGTTGGTTTCGGAGGGAGTGCCGTGCCGGGCCGTGGCCTCGGCGACCCGGCCCGGGAACGCGGTCAGCCCCGGTCGCCCGCGGCCTGCTTGATCAGTTCCGAGACCGCCTCCGGCCTGGAGACGTAGATGGCGTGGCTGCCGGCGATCTCGGTCACGGTGGCGCCGGCGCCCTCGGCCATCTGGTGCTGGACCGGCGGCGGGATCATGTGGTGGGCGACAGCTGCTCGATGGCCTCCCAGATCCAGTCGCGCATCGTGTGGTGCTCCAGCCACCGTTCCGGGCCGGACTCGGTGGCGCCGCGGCTTCTGACGTCACATCGCGGGGTGGCCCGCTTGGACCGGTCCACGTTCAGGCGTCCGTCGGGTCCCGGACGGGCTCCGGGGCGGGCGCGGCCACGATCCGGGTGCTGTGCCGCCGGAAGGAGACGAACTTGGTGCCGGCCTGAAGCAGGTTCGCGCAGGCCAGCGCGGTCCACAGGCCCCGCAGTCCGGTGGCGTCGGCGATCGGGACGGCCAGCGCCGCCAGCACGCCGAACCACACCGCCGTCGACACCAGGCTCGGCACGGTACGCCGCAGCCCGACGAGTCCGAAGCCCGCCACGGCCTGAAGTGCGTCGCCGACCACCACCGCCAGGACCAGCGGCAGCAGGTGGACGACCTGGTCGGCGAGGTCCGGGCTCCTGGTGAACCGGTCGATCACCGGTCCGCGCAGCACGACCAGGAGAGCGCCGAGGACGACGACCGCGCTCAGGGCGACCGCGAACCCGGCGTCCACACTGCGCCGTATTCGGGCGAGGTCGCGCTCCTCGGCGTATCCGGCGATCAGCGGCACAGTGGCCTGGCCGACCGCCACCGCGGCGGTGAAGACGACGTTCACCAGGGACTCGGCGACGCTGTGCACGGCGACGCTGTCGGTGCCGATCCGGGCGGCGGCGAAGGTCAGCACGCCCAGTACCGAGAACTTCACCAGCACGGTGGCGCCGAGCGGCAGCCCGACCCCGGCCAAACGCAGCACCTGGCGCGGATCGGGCCGTCCGGGCCGGATCGGACGGCCGACAAGCACCGTACGGCGGCGCAGCGCGTACTGGTTCAGCCCGGCCGCGACCAGACTGGACGCGAGCATGGCCAGCCCCGCCCCTGTCAGTCCGAAGCTGGGCAGCGGCCCCGGTCCCCCGACCAGTAGCACCGACAGTGTCACGGACACGGCGGTGCCCACGAGCCCGGACCGCATCACCTGCGCCGACCGCCCGAGCGCGACCAGGACGGACGAGGCCGAGGAGTTCACCGCGATCAGCAGTACGCTGCCCGCCAACATCCAGGGAAACAGGCCCAGTTGGCCGAGAATGCCGTCCGGGACGCCGAACGCCCCGCCGAGCAGCGGCACCGCCGCGACCGCCGCCGCGCAGACCCCGCCCACGGCGAACGCCAGCCACATCCCGGCGCGCACCAGCGGCAACAGCCCCTCGGGGTCGTCCCGGTGCGGTGCGACGAACGGCATCACCCCGCGCAGCGCGCCCGCCACGGTGGCGGTGGCCGGGCCGAACACCGCGATCGTGACGGCGAACGCGGCCAGCGACACGGTGGCGTGCCGGCCCAGCAGCGCGGTGTCGACGAGCGAGCCGGCCGAGGAGGCGAGCATGGTCACGTACAGCGGTGCGGCGGCCCGGGCGATGGTCATGAATGCGCTGCGCTCGCTCACGTCCGACCAACTGCCCTGCCCCGCGCTCCGGTTGCCCACTACCGCCACACCCGCTCCGCCACCCGCCGGAAGTTGCCGCCCAGGATCGCGGCGACGGCACCCTCGGGATATCCCCGGGCACGCAGCGCGCCCTCGACGGTCAACAGGCCTTCCGGCGGCATGAATTCGATCGCGCCCCAGCGGGTGTAGCACTCGGGGTACAGCTCCGGGCTCTGTGCGAGCATCGCGTTGAAGTCCCCTTCGTCGAACGGGTAGTCGGTGGACACGCCGACGTGTTCCGGCCCGACGAGGCCGACGGCGTGGTCGATGTGCCGTACGAGGGCGTCCACGGAGGCGTCGTTGGGGCCGAGGAAGATGCCGACGCCGGTGATGCCCACAACCCCGCCGGTGGCGGCGCACTCCTTGGCCTGCTCGTCGGTGATGTTGCGGGGGTGGTCCCACACCGCGCGCATGTTGGAGTGGCTGTAGACGACGGGAAGTTGGGACACCTCGCAGAGGTCGAGGCCGGTACGGGCACCGCAGTGCGAGCCGTCCGCCACCATGCCGACGGCGTTCAACTCCCGTACCAGCGCCCGCCCGTAGCCGGTGAGCCCCTCGTCGACCGCGTCCAGGCAGCCGCCGCCGGCCGCGTTGCGGGTGTTGTAGCTCGGCAGCATGGTGCGCACACCGAGGTCGTAGAAGTGCCGGACCCGGTCCAAGTCCCCTTCCAGCGGCCCGGAGTCCTCCAGGTCGAAGGCGACCGCCACTTCGCCCGCGCGCACTGCGGCGTCGATGTCGCCGACGGTCGTGGCCAACCGCAATCGGTCGTCGGCGGCGATCCGTTCCCGCCAACTCGCGATCAGACCTGTGACGTCGGCGGCGCCGTGCGGCGCGTAGCCGACGTTCACCGAGACGAAGCTGCCGCCCGGTCTGCGGTAGCGGGCGAGTTCACCGATGTCGGCGTTCTTCTCCAGGGCCAGGCAGCAGTGTTGTTCCCAGAGCAGGGGCGGGCGGCGGGCTTCCGCGGATTCGTTCGACATCGTACGGATCATGCCCGCGCCGGAGTTACGCCGTCGAGGGCGGCCCCGTGCTCCCTCGCACCTCGAGCCTCGGCTCCGACAACACCGTCTCCGCCGGCCGCCTCGGGTCCTTCATCCGGTGGACGAGAAGCTGCGCGGCGCGGCGGCCGATGTCATGGCTGCCGTTGTCGACTGTGGTGAGCCAGAGGTGTCGTAGGCGCGCGAGGTACGTGTTGTCGTAACCGACGAGGGACAGGTCCCGAGGCACCTGGAGGCCCAGTTCCTCGGCCGCCGAGAGCGCGCCGACGCCCGCGATGTCGTTGAAGGCGAAGACGGCCGTGGGGCGTTGCGGGGCGGTGAGCAGGCGGACCATCGCGCGGTAACCGCCCTCCTCCGTGTGGTCCCCCTGTTCGACCGTCGCGAGGTCGGTCAGGCCGTGGGCATGCATGACCTCTTCGAAGGAGGTGCAGCGGAGTGCGCCGGCGACGCCCGGGCCGGCGATGTGGGCGATACGGCGGTGGCCCAGGCCGATGAGGTGTTCCGTAGCCAGGATGGCACCGTACGAGTCGTCGCCGGCCACGACGTCGACGTGGGGCAGGACCGGTTCAATGGCGCCCGCGACCACCGTGGGGATGTGGGTCGCGGCGGCGAGGAGTTCGTCGGAGCCGGGGAGGGTGCCCACCGCGATCAGGCCGTCGACGCGGAGCTCCGTGAAAATGCGGGTGAGGTCCTCGCCGAGGTGGCGGTTGAGGCGGCCGTCGGCCAGCATCATGTGCAGGCCATGCTCGTGCAGGCGGGAGCCCAGGCCGTCGAGGAGTTCCACGAACCAGGGGTTGCGCAGGTCGTTCAGCAGGACGCCGACCGAGCGGGTGCGGCGTTCGCTGAGGCTGCGGGCGGCGGCGTTCGGGCGGTAGCCGAGTTCCGCCACCGCGGCCATCACGGCCTGCCGTTTCTCCGGTCGTACCTGTTCGGAGCCGCGCAGCACCAGGGAGACCAGGGATTTCGACACACCGGCCCGCTCGGCGACATCACGGATGGTCGGAGCGCTCATGACTGGACCGTTCCACGCGGTCGCGCCCCCTGTCAAAAGCCCGGACACTCGGTGTTGACATCCACGTATTGACATCAGGACGAACGGGTTCCACTGTGGCGGGGACAGTTTATGGACCGGTCCAAAGAAGGGCAGTCATGGTGACCTCGCTCGGTGTAGCCGTCGTGGGCTTCGGATGGATGGGGCGGGTGCACACCCAGGCGTACGCCCGTGTCCCGCACCACTTTCCGCAGCTGACCGTGCGGCCGCAGCTCGTGTCGGTCGCCGAGGACGTGCCCGGGCGGGCCGAGCAGGCCGCCGAGCAGTTCGGCTTCGCCTCCACCACCCGCGACTGGCGCGAGGTGGTCGCCGATCCACGCGTGCAGGCGGTGAGCATCACCGCGCCGAACTTTCTGCACCGCGAGATCGGCGTCGCGATGGCCGAGGCGGGCAAGCACATCTGGATCGAGAAGCCGGTGGGCCTGTCGACGGCGGACGCCTCCGCAGTGTCCGACGCGGTCGCCAAGGCCGGAGTCCAGGGCGCGGTCGGCTTCAACTACCGCAACGCGCCCGCCGTGGAGGCCGCCCGCGACCTGATCGCCTCCGGCGAGCTGGGCACGGTCACGCACATCCGCGTCCGCCTCTTCAGCGACTACGCGGCCCACCCGGACGGCGCCCTGACCTGGCGCTACGAGCTGGAGCGCGGCGGCCACGGAGTCCTCGGCGACCTGGCCTCGCACGGCGCCGACCTTGCCCGATTCCTCCTCGGCGACATCACCTCCCTCGCCGCCGACACCGCGATCTTCCTCCCGCAGCGGGCCCGCCCCACCGGCGCGACCGCGGGCCACGCGCTGGCAACGGGCGGCGAGTTGGGCCCGGTGGAGAACGAGGACTACGTCAACTGCCTGCTGCGCTTCGCCTCCGGCGCCCGGGGTGTCCTGGAGGCCTGCCGGGTCTCGGTCGGCGAGCAGAACAACTACGGCTTCGAGGTGCACGGCACCAAGGGCGCGGTGTTCTGGGACTTCCGCCGGATGAACGAACTGGCCGTCAGCCGCGGCACCACGTACCAGGACCAGCCCGTCACCACGGTGTATGTCGGCCCGGGCGACGGCGAGTTCGGAGCGTTCCAACCCGGCGCGGCGAACGCTATGGGCTACGACGACCTCAAGGTCATCGAGGCGTACCGCTTCCTGCGATCCGTCGCCGAGGGCAAGCCGTACGGCGCCACCCTTCCGGACGCCGTGCACAGCGCTGCGGTACTGGACGCCATGGTGCGCTCCGTCGAGAGCGGTGGCTGGGCGAGCCCGGCATAGAGAGGCACCCGGGTGGGCCGGGCGCGAGGGGCGCACACTCGGGCGGACCCGCACGCCCCCGCCCTGAGCCACCGGCGCGATCTCGCGTCCACCCGCCGGACTCGACTACCGTTCACGCTCGGGAGTCACTCGCCTACGCTGTGGTGACCGGTTGGCGGACGGGTATGGGGGCGGCATGGGATACGGCTTCGGACAGCGGCGCGGTGGTCAACTCCCCGTCGAGTTGACCAGTTTCGTCGGACGAACCGGCGAACTCGCCGCACTGCACTCCGAGTTGACGCGTTCACGGCTGGTCACGCTGGTCGGTCCCGGCGGTGTCGGCAAGAGCCGGACGGCGCTGCGGGCGGCCCGCGCGGCCACGGACCGGTTCGCCGACGGGGTGCGGCTGGTGGAGCTCTCCGCCCTGCACGACCCGGAGTTAGTGCCGCCGACCCTCGCGGGCGTACTGGAGCTGCCCGAGCAGTCCGGCATGACGCCCTTGGACGCCATCGTTGAACACCTGCGCGGGCGGCGGATGTTGATCGTCCTCGACACCTGCGAGCACCTGGTCGACGCGTGCGCGATGCTCTGCGACGTCCTGCTGCGCGAGGCTCCCGGGCTGAGCGTGCTCGCGACCAGCCGGCAGCCGCTCGACGTGCCCGGCGAGCGCTGTCTGCCGATCGCCCCGCTGACCCGCGACGACGCCGTCGACCTGTTCACCCAGCGCGCCGCCGCCGTGACCGGCGGCCCCGCCCTCGAAGGCGCCGACCGGGAACACGCTCTCGCCCTCGTCGACCGCCTCGACGGCATCCCCCTCGCACTCGAACTCGCGGCCGTACGACTGCGGGCCGTACCCCTCTCCGAACTCGTCGCCCGCCTCGACCGCCACTGCGAGGTCCTGACCGGCGGCCGGCGTACGGCCCTGACCCGGCACCAGACCCTGCGCGCGGCCATCGACTGGTCCTACAACCTGTGCACACCGCAGGAGCAGTTGCTGTGGGCGCGGCTGTCGGTGTTCGCCGGTTCCTTCGCGCTGACCTCCGCCGAGCGGGTGTGCGCGGGTGGCGCGGGCGACCTCGGCGGCGAGGAGGTCGTCGAGGCGCTGATCGGCCTGGTCGACAAGTCGGTGGTCCAGCGTCTCGGCGAGGACGGGGGCCGCTACCGGCTCCTGGACACCATCCGCGAGTACGGCGCCGGGCGGCTCGCGCAGAGCGAGGACGCAGAGGCCGTACGGCGGCGGCACTTCGCCCACTACGACGAACTCGTCGGCCGCTTCTGGGACGGTCTGGTGGGCCCGGCGCAGGTCACGCTGCACCACGCGGTGCGTGTGGAGATCGCCGACGTGCGGGCCGCCCTGGAGTACGGCTGTGCCACCGAGGGCCGGGCCGTGGACGCGCTGTGGCTGGCGACCCGGCTCGGGGCGTACTGGCGGGCGGCGGGGACGCTGTCCGAGGGCCGGTACTGGATCGACAAGGGGCTTGGACCGGTCCAGCAGGAGTCCCCCGTGCGGGCCTGGGCGCTGTTCATGACCGGGGTGTTCGGGGTGTGGACGGCCGATCTGGAGACCGCGTTGGACCGGTTCCCGCGCGCCCTCGACGTGGCGCGGCGGGTCGGCGAGAGCCGGGTGGAGCTGTTCAGCGAGGGCTATCTGGCCGCCATGACCGTGCTCGGCGGCGCGGTGGAGGAAGGAATGTCGGCGCTCGACGCGGTCCGCGCGCGGATGGTCGCGGCGGACGACGCGCTGGGCATCGGCGTCGTGCACTACGAAGGGGCCCTGCTGTACGGGGCGTTGGGCTTCACGGACCGGGCGCTCGAGTGGTGCGAGGCGGGGCTGGCGTATCTGGAGGGCCGGGGCGAGCGCCAGTTGTACGGGTCCACGCTCACCGTGCAGGGCGTCATCCTGTGGCTCGTCGGGCGGCCCGAGGAGAGCGCGGCGGCGTTGCGCCGGGGCCTGGAGGCGGCGAGCGAGATCGGCGAGGTCCTCGTCGCGGCGCTCGCGTCCCTGGGGCTCGGCTGGCACGCGGCAGGGCAGCAGCGGTACGTCAGGGCCTGCTGGCTGCTGGGCTACGCCGAGCACGCGCGCCGGCTGGGCGGCGACCCCGTCGGCATGCTGCCCCGGTTGCTGGAGGAGCAGGAGGCCCAGCAGCGGGCGGTGCGCGCGGCACTGGGCGACGAACCGTACGAGCGGTGGCGGGAGGCAGGCGCCCGCATGTCGGGACGCGAACTCCTGGACGCCGTAAGGGCGGACGCCGACGAGCCGCCCGGTGTCCCCGCGGCCCGCACCGGCAGCGCGGACGGCCGCCCGGCCGATCCCCTCACCCGGCGCGAACGCGAGGTGGCCGCGCTGGTGACCCGGGGCCTGTCCAACCGGGAGATCGCCGAACGCCTCGTCATCTCCAAACGCACCGTGGACGCCCACGTGGAGCACATCCTCGCCAAGCTGGGGATCACCTCCCGTACCGAGATCCTGGCCCCGGCACAGGCGGAGGGCACCTCGACGGCGTAGGTATCCCGGTGTGTCCGGAGGCCTCCGCATACCTAGGTATCCCTTGCGCGGCCCCTGCCCGCGACTGGGTGCACCGATCTCCCGGGGTTCGCACCCCCCGCACCCGCCCGGCAGCGCAGGCTGGTCGCACCGTCAGGGGAACGGAACGTCGCGGGCGTCGGCAGTGTTGGTCAACCCCACGGCTGTCATGGCAAGGCGTCCGTCACCGCACCTCCCCTGGCGGTACTCACATGGGGCTGCCCCTGTCGGCGGGGGCAGCCCTCGGACAGCTGCGGTCAGCCGCGCCCGGCCCGTTCGTACATCGCCTTGGCGGTGGCGCCCAGGATCTCGCCGTACATCTTGGTCGGTGTGAAGCCGTCCAGCGCGCTGTTGACGGAGACGAGGGTGCCCTTCCCGGTGACCTCGTCGAACCCGGCCAGCCACGGGCCGCCGCTGGAGCCGCCGGTCATGTCGCAGGGAATCACCTGCTGACCGTTCTCCTTCTTCTCCGTACCGACACAGCGCAGGAGTTCCTCGCCGAGCTGCGGATGGGTGGCGGGATAACCGAAGGACGAGATCTTCCCGCCGACCGCGCGGTTGAAGGCGACGGGCGTCCCGCCCACGACGTCCGTGAGCCTACGACCGTTCTTGTCCGTGTCGACGACCATCGCGGCCACGTCGTTCGTGCCCTCCTCGCCGAAGGTCCGCGGCGTCAGGACGGTTCGGACCGCGAAGGCGCCGTACGGCTGTTTGCCCTTGCTGTAGGCCGGGACGAACACCATCGACATGTTGGTGTTGTCGGGCGAGGCCGCACGCCGGACGCAGTGCCCCGCGGTCATCACGACGGACCGGTTGGCGCTCTGCACGGCGGTGGCCGTGCACCAGGTGTCGGACCCCCGGGCGTTGACCATGAAGAGCCGCCCCACGGTCTTCAGTTGTGGACCGGTCCACGCCTTGGTCTTCGGCCCGGTCGGCCCGAGGTCCACGGACTTCCCTACGGCCTTGATCCGGGCCGGCGTCCAGTAGGCGAGGGCGTCCTTGCGTTCCTGGGTGGTGAACCCGAAGGAGGACACCGGGTTGGGGGCAGCGGCGGCGGTGCGGCCGGCGCCGGAAACGGCCGTGGCCGAGACGGGGACCGCGAGGGCGAGGGCCGTGCCGGCGACAGCGAGGGCCGTGGCTCGGCCGATTGGGCGCCGGCTCCCGGTGAGGGGGCTGTCGAACATGGGGGGATGTCTCCTCGACTGGTTCAGGTGGCTCAGATGGTTCGGGTGGTTTCGGGTGGGACCGGCTACGCGCAATCCAGGAGAGGTAAATCCGGCGATGCGGGTTGCGTCGCCGGGTCACCGGCTGTCTCGCGGAGAAAGGCGAGGAACTCCCCCACCGTGCAGCTCCACAGGCGGCGTTCCACCAACGCCGTGTGCCGGCGGGCGAGTTCGTGATCGTCGCCGTAGACGAACCCGGCGACGAGCGGACCCCCGAACTCGCGCATCTCGATTCCGCTGGGCTGTACCTCGTCCGCCGAGTGCAGGCCGACCGCGATGCCGATGATCTCCCAGGCGAGCACGCCCGCTCTCTTGAACGCGCCGTCGGACGAGGTGCGCCACACCACCTCGAAGTACTCGTGCGCGGGCGCCCCTGGATCGAGCCGCCGAGCCACGTCGTTCGCTGTACTGGACACACCTCTGTCCTTTCTGTGCGGCACGGAAGTTCGCTACGAGGACTGCCTAGTTGAGGGCGTACGCAGGGTCGGTCAGCCAGTAGGTGGTGGTCAGGGAGCTGTCGATCCAGACACCCTTGGCGGGCAGCGCGACCTTGACGCCCGAGCCCACGAAGTCGAGCGCGCGGTTCTGGAAAATCACCTTGAGCGTCTTCGCGGTGTAGCCGCCGGTGCCGCTGCCGTCGGCGGCGGAGAGGAGGACGCCCGCATAGCCCGACTGTCCGGGGCGGAGCGTGGTGACCGCCTGCGGCTGCGTGTCCTCGTCGACCGGGGGCACGGCCTGGGCGTCCTGGAAGTTAAGGGCCGGGTAGCCGTACAGGTAGCAGGTCTTGGAGCCAGTGTTCTTGACGGCCAGCAGCAGGTGGTTGAGCGGACGCCTCACGGTCTGCGCGTTGACCTCGGTGTTGGCGCCGGTGCAGGTGACGGTGCCCGAAGTGCCCTTGGACCCGGTGGATCCCTTGGCGGAGGTGCTGCTCCGGCCCGACTTCGAGACCGTCACGGCCGAGTCCGTACCGGAGGCCGCGGCGCCGGTGTCCGTCCCGGACGTCCCGGACGTCCCGGGAGTCGCCGTGGCAGAGGCGCCGCTGTCGGCGGCGGCCGGGTTGGACCGGTCCTGCGCGGCGTGGTCGGTTCCGCAGGCGGTCAGTGCGAGCGAGGCGGTCGCGGCGAGGCCGGCGGCGAGGAGGGCCGTACGGCGGCGGAAGATCGTGGTGGACATGGTCGGGTTCCCCCTGGGTGCGGTGCTGGAAGGCGAGCCACCCGTTCGTGGTGGGTCTCGCTGCGAACAACCGCAGCTTGCGCGGGGAGCCGTCCCAGCCGCCAGGACAGTCGGGGGAAACGGGAAGCTGGAACGCTCGCGCAGGGGCTGACCTGCGGGAACGCGCCCTCCCTGGAACGCGTGGACGGGACGGGCACCGGCCGTTGGAGCGGTCCAGCCAGTGCCCGTGCCGCACACTCAGCAGTAGAGATTGGCCCCCGTGCTGGTCCCGAGGATCGACGTGAACCGCTGGTAGGCGTCCACGCGGCTCTGCACCTGCGCGGGGTTCTTGCCGTCGCACTCGACCGAGCCGTTGATGCTGCGGATGGTCTGGCCGAAGCCGGCGCCGCTGACGATCGCGTTGTGCGGGGTCATGGATCCGGGACCGCTCTGGGTGTTCCAGTACCAGAGCGCGGTCTTCCAGGCCACGGCCGAGTCGTTCTGCACCAGCCAGGGGTTGTTGAGCAGGTCGATGCCCAACGCGTCCCCTGCTGCCTTGTAGTTGAAGTTCCAGCTGAGCTGCAGCGGGCCGCGCCCGTAGTAGGCGGACTGGCCGGCCGGGCAGCCGTACCACTGGCTCCAGTCGCAGTACGTCGGGTAGTTGGCTGTGTTCTGCTCGACGATGTACACCAACCCGCCCGTCTCGTGGCTGACGTTGGCGAGGAAGGCGGCGGCCTCCTGCTTCTTCGTGGTGTCGCTGCCGGTGGTGGCGAAGCCCGGGTAGGCGCTGAGGGCAGCGGTGAGACCGCTGTACGAGTAGAACGAATTCCGGCTCGGGAACATCTGGTTGAACTGCGCCTCGCTGACGACGAAGGTGCCGGCGGGCGTGTCCGAGCCGCCGTCGCAGGCGTACGGCTCCCAGTACCAGGTGCTGATGACCGGGTCGTAGCCCGGGTTGTCGTGCTCGGCGATGTACGCCTTGCCGTCGGTGTAGCGGACGATGTCGCCGGTGACGTACGACTGCCCGGCCACCCAGTTCGGGTAGCTGGAACAGGACGCGGCGGACGCGCCGGCGGCGGGGAGGACCACGGGCGTAAGGCTACCGAGGACGAGTGCGGTCAGTACTGCGGCGATGCGGCGTCTCGACACAGGGTTCAACTCCTCTGTGGAGCACGGCCGCACCCCGCCAAGGGCAGGGCGGAGCGGAGCCTTTGTGCGCACGGGCCGGTCGGACCGGTCACGGCGTGGGGGGCGGCCGTGGTGGGGGGATGACTCCACTCACTGAACCGCATTGGTATGTACCAGTCAAGGGTATAGACCAGTCAACCCCATACCTGGGCGGCCGAGTTGCGACCGGCCCGTGCAGCTCCGATACCCGCGTCACCTGCGCAGAGGCGTCACCTCCAGCCCGGGGGCGGCGGCGATCTCCGCCCCGGTGAAGCGTTCGGTGACCCACTGCTTGCGCGAGAACAACCCGGTCTGGTCAGAGAAGTGGGGTGACGTCGGGTTCGCGGACTCCCCGTAGGTGAGGAGGGTGTGGGCGCGGGGCCCGTCGGGGGTCAGCTCGACGGTCATCAGGAAGCTGCTGCCGAAGGCGCCGGTGGTCGGGGTGCCGGTGCCCGAGTCGGGCCCCGCCTCCACGACGTCGAAACAGCCCGCGTCGCAGCCGGGCAGCGGTATGCCGTCCCACTTCTGTACGGCGCCGAGTTCGACGTCGACCGGGAGGTCGCGGGCGGCGAACTCCTGGACGGCGTCGGCCAGGGCGCGTTGGACGCGCGGGTCGTCGCCGTTGAATCCCCTTGGCGTGGTGAGGGGTTGGGCGGGGTCGTAGGGGACACGGCGCCAGGGGTCGGGCGGCCCGCCGTCGAGGAGGCGGTTGTAAAACGTGCTCCAGAGCACGATGCCGCGGCTGGTGGTGTCGGCGCGGGTGTCCCAGCGGGCGAGTGCCGCGCAGGCCTGTGTCACGTCGACCTCCGTGCCGTCCGTGGCCGTCAGGCTAGGGTGGGCGCGGCACATGGCGACGATGTCGTCGCGGCCCGTCTCGGCCGACCGGACACGGTTGCCGAGCATCGAGGGGCGCAGGGTTGCCTCGGTGAAGCCCGGGGCGCCCAATCCGTCCGTGCCGTCCCGGCGTTCGGCGATCATGCGGAGTCCGAGTTGAGCCCGCCCGTCGAGGTGGGGATCGGTGTCGTACACGCCCGGAAGTCCCGTGATCGGCGCCTCCGGATTGACGTACTGGGGACCGTTGTTGGAGTTGGCGACATAGTCGCTGCGCACCGACTTCGGCTGGCGGGAGGGCCCGTAGAGGCCGGGCACGAGCGCGTCGGGGTCGCTGCCCCAGGCGCAGGCCGACGTCGAACCGTCCAGGGCGTCGGGCGCTCCTTCGGCAGTGACGGTGCAGCGCTTCAACTGCCCGTCGGTGAGGTGCGGTACGGCCGAGGAGTCGGTGAAGTACGTGGCGCCGCTGGTGTCGGCCGCGAGGGTGTAGGTCCAGGGGACGCCCTGGAACGTGTCCTGGGCGGCGCGGAGTTGGCCGAGTGTGCGCGCCTTCCCCATGGCCAGCCAGGTGTTCATGGAGCGCAGGTTGTCGGCGTTGGCGTCGCGGATCGCGTAGGCGGTGGTCGTGGTCCAGCCGGACGACAGGACGGGGCCGAACCGCGAGGTGTACAGGGTCCGTTCGACGGTCGACAGGTTGCCGTCCGCGCCGCGCAGGGTGACCGGGACCTTACGGCGTTCCATCCGCACGGCCTTGCCGTCGAGCAGATAGCGGGTCGGGTCGCCGGGCACCAGCTTGAGGGCGTAGAAGGAGCCGTGCTGGGCGTCGCTCGCGGTGTGGGTCCAGGCGAGGCTGTGGTTGTGGCCGATCTCCACCAGCGGGGTGCCGTAGAGGCCGGCGCCGGACACGTCCAGGGTGCCGGGGATCGTCAACTGCACTTGGTAGAAGCGGAAGTTGCCCTCGGCCCAGGGCAGGTGCGGGTTGGCGAGCACCATCGCGTTGCCGGTGCGGGTGGCGTCCCGGCCGAGCGCCCAGCCGTTGCTGCCGACGTCGGAGGAGGCGAGACCGAGACCAACGAGGCCGTCCCGGGAGGCGGTTGTCGTCGCCGTCTGCGCATGGGTGGTCGTCGGGGGCTGTGCGCTTCCGATGTCCGGGGCCAACGGCACCGTCCCGGTGACCCTGTTGACGTCGTAGACGACGTTCCACAGGTCGAGCGCGGTGATCGGCCGCACCCAGGGTTTGTCCTTGCAGCGCGCGTCCGGCAGTCGGTCGACTCCGGTGTCACGGAGGTAGCGGTTGTATCCGGCGGCGTAGCCCTCGACCATCCGCCGCAGTTCCGTCGTCGGCCCCAACGGTGCCTTCTCGTCGAGCAGTCGGCGTACCGTCCCGGCGCGCAGCTGTCCGCCGTAGTAGGTGTCGCTCGCGAGGTTGGCGCCCGTACCGGAGTCTCCGTCGGGGCCGAAGAACCGGGACCGCTCGCCCCGCAACGTCACGACCTGGTCGGCGAGTTCGCACACGTTGTCCTGCGCGAACGCGTATCCGTAGCCGTAGCCGAGTCCGTCGAAGTCCTGGGCCACCATGTGCGGTACGCCGTACTCGGTCCGGCTGATCCGGACCGAGTGCCCGCCGTCGGCCACCGTCGTGGCGGCGGACACGGGGGTGGGCAGCAGGGCCATGGTGACCGAGGTGAGACAGAGCACAGCTCCTATGGCCGCCAACCTGCCTGATAACAAACGTCTGTGACGCTTCGTCAGTTCTCCGGTTTCACGCATGCCCGCCACCCTGCTGTGCGGACGGCGAGGCGGCATCCCACCCCCGGCGGATTTCCGGGCCGGTCTGTCAGCCTCGGGATGTAGGCCGTGAGGCCCGGCATGCCACGGCGCCCCGGTCGGGCTGTTGCTCGACCGGGGCGCCGGGACTTACCGCTTGCACCGTTCCAGTACCGCCTAGTACTGCTCGGTCTCCACGAACCGCGTGTCCGCGTCGTTGGTGGCGAAGGTGTCGACCGCGGCGGTCGGGTCGAATCCGGGCGGGCTGTCCTTCAGGCCCAGGCCCAGACCGGCCAGCTTCGCCTTGACCTCGTCGATGGACTTCGCACCGAAGTTGCGGATGTCCATCAGGTCGGCCTCGGAACGAGCCAGCAGCTCGCCCACCGAGTGGACGCCCTCGCGCTTGAGGCAGTTGTACGACCGAACGGTGAGCTCCAGCTCCTCGATCGGCAGCGCCAGGTCGGCGGCCAGGGCGGCGTCCGTGGGGGACGGGCCCATGTCGATGCCCTCGGCGTCGATGTTCAGCTCGCGGGCAAGACCGAACAGCTCGACCAGCGTCTTGCCCGCGGAGGCCATGGCGTCACGGGGACGCATCGCCTGCTTGGTCTCGACGTCGACGATCAGCTTGTCGAAGTCGGTGCGCTGCTCGACACGGGTCGCCTCGACCTTGTAGGTGACCTTCAGCACGGGGCTGTAGATGGAGTCGACCGGGATACGGCCGATCTCCTGTCCGACCTGCTTGTTCTGCACGGCGGAGACGTAGCCGCGACCGCGCTCGACGGTCAGCTCCATCTCCAGCTTGCCCTTGCCGTTGAGCGTGGCGAGGACGAGGTCGGGGTTGTGGACCTCGACACCGGCCGGGGGCGCGATGTCGGCGGCGGTGACCAGACCGGGGCCCTGCTTGCGCAGGTACATCACCACGGGCTCGTCCTGCTCGCTGCTGACGACGAGCTGCTTGATGTTGAGGATCAGGTCGGTGACGTCCTCCTTGACGCCCGGCACAGTGGTGAACTCGTGCAGGACACCGTCGATGCGGATGGACGTGACCGCCGCACCCGGGATCGAGGAGAGGAGCGTACGGCGGAGGGAGTTGCCGAGGGTGTAGCCGAAGCCCGGCTCCAGCGGCTCGATCACGAACCGGGAACGGAACTCGTCGACGACCTCTTCGGTCAGGGACGGACGCTGAGCAATGAGCACGGGGTGTTGCCTCCATTTTCGGCGCCCACTATTTGACGCCGTAGACCTCAAGAAGGATACGTCGACATCGCTGCAAACCTCGCCGGGCCTGCCCGGCTGGGTGAGATGTCATCTGCGGGCCAACCGCACGACGGCCCTGGCAAGCAGAAAACCCCACGTGAAGTGGGGTCTCAGCTGGTGTCCGAGGGGGGACTTGAACCCCCACGCCCGATAAAGGGCACTAGCACCTCAAGCTAGCGCGTCTGCCATTCCGCCACCCGGACGAGGTGTCTGCCGCCTGACCGGGGGTGTTCCCCGCGGCGACATGGACAACAATACCAAGCTTTCGGAGCGCCTTTCACCTGCATATCCACCCCCGCGGAACCAGCAGCGCGAGGCCTGTCACCTGCGGGTACTCCGCCACCGCGGGTGAACGGACCGCTACGGACCCGCGCCGGTTTACAGCCCTCACTCGGTGAGCACCAGGGTCTGCAGCGCCCGCACGAGCGCTGCCGCTCCCGCCTCGTCCAGCGGAGCGAGAAATCGGCGTTCCGCCGCCCGACGAGCCTTCTCCGCCTGCCCCAGGCAGTCCTGCCCCTCGGGCGTCAGTTCGACGATGTTCTTGCGGCGGTCCTGCGGGCTGCGCCGCCGTACGACCAGGCCGTGGTCCTCCAGGCCGTCGATCAGCGACACCATCGTGGTGCGGTCGACACCGAGCCGCCCGGCGGCCTCGACCTGCGACAACGGCTCCCCCGCCGCGAGCACCACCAGTACGGCCAGCTCATGACCGTCGACACCGTGCGGGGCGAGCGCCTCGGCCGACGCCCTGGCCAGCTTCGCCTGGGCGTGCTTGAGGAGATAGCCGAGCCGGGACTCCAGGGGGCTGGGCGACTGATCGTTGGACATTCCCCGACTGTATCCCGACATGAATCCCCTATCTGATCGTCAGCACTACTGATGATTTAGTAGGCTGACGGCCATGACGGACGAGACCACTGTGCGCTTCGGAATCAAGACCACACCCATGCATGTGTCGTACGAGGACATCCGGCGGGTCTGGCTGGAGGCGGACGCCGTCCCGGAGATCGCGGACGCCTGGCTGTGGGACCACCTGCTGCCGGTCGCCGGACCGGAAGACGGACAGATACACGAGGGGTGGACGCTGCTCAGCGCTCTCGCCGCCCAGACGGAGCGGCTACGGCTCGGCCTCCTCGTCACCAGCAACCGCCTCCGGCCACCGGCGGTGCTCGGCAAGATGGCGTCCACGGTGGACGTGATCTCGGGCGGGCGTCTCGTGCTCGGGCTGGGCGTCGGCGGGACCCGGCAGCCGCCCGGCGCCGGGGGAATCCCGGGTGCCAATCCGGCGATCGCGGAGTACGCGGCCTACGGCCTCTCGCTCGTTCCGCCGGGTGAGGGCATCGAGCGGCTCGCGGAGACCGTCGCGATCCTGAAGGGGATGTGGACCCGGGACGTCTTCGACTTCGAGGGTCGCCACTACCGGCTCCGGGGTACGCGCTGCGAACCCAAGCCCGTGCAGCGGCCCGGTCCGCCGCTGCTGATCGGCGGCTGGGGCACTCGGCTGCTGCGGCTGGTGGCCGAGCATGCCGACATGTGGAACGTTCCAGGGCCGCCGCACAACTCCGTCGAGTACGTCGCCGAGCGCGCCCGCGTCCTCGACGCGCACTGCGCCGAGTTGGACCGCGACCCGGCGGGGATCACGCGTTCGGTGCAGGTCCTGGTGTCGTACGACGAGCCGGCCACGACCCGGGAGACGGTCGGCCGGCTCGTCGACGCCGGGATGAACCACATCGTGCTGAACCTGCCACGCCCCTATCCGCGGGGCGTGGCCCGCTGGCTGGCCGACGAGATCATCTCCGGGCGGCACTCGACGAACCCGAGTGCCGCCCGGCCGCGGATCACCGCGTGAGCCGACGGGGGCCGGTCACGGGATGAGCTGGTACTCCGGGAAGTTGCCGGGGAGCCGCTCCCCCACCGACCCTTGTGTCACCGCGCGGACGAGGAGTTCGCCGCCGACGAAGGCACCGCGCCAGGAGGCACCGAACCCGCCGAACAACTCGTCGCGGTCGCCTCGGGAACGTGGCTTCCCGTGCCCGACCTTGAACGCCCTTATCTGCGGGGCGAGTCGGTCGTAGGTCGCCCGGTCGTCGGTGGACAGGGTGGCGACCAGCGCGCCGTTGGACGCGTTCATCGCGGCCAGCAGCTCCGCCTCCGTGTCGACCAGGACGATGGTGTCGACCGGTCCGAACGGCTCCGCGTGGTGCAGCGGCGACGACGGCGGCGGATTGAGCAGCGTGACGGGGCGGACGTACGCCGAAGTGTCCTGCCCCGGAAGGAAGCCGGCCTCGGACAGCTTGCCGCGGTGCAACGGTACGGCGCCGCGGTCGATCGCCTCGGCCACCTGGTCGTGGAGTTCCTTGGCCTTGGCCGCGTTGATCACCGGGCCGAAGTCCAGCTCGGGGCAGGGGTCTTCGGCGTGCTGGACGGCAAGAGGGTGGCCGACGCGCAGAGTTCGGACCGCGGGGAGGTAGGCGGTGAGGAACTCGTCGAACAGTTCGCGCTGGACGACGAACCGCGGATACGCGGTGCAGCGCTGCTTGCCGTAGTCGAAGAGCTTGGGAATGACTGCGGTGAGGGTGTCCCAGTCCGTGTGGTTCCAGATGCCCCAGGTGTTGAGTCCTTCCTGCTCCAGTACGTGCCGTTTGCCGAGGTCGGCGACGGCTGTGGCGACCGCGGCCCCGGTGTCGCGTCCGCCGACGAAGGAGACGCAGCCGATCTCGGGCGCCCGGACCAGCGCCTCGGACAGTTCGCCGCCGCTTCCGCTGACGAGGGTGACGGGGACTCCCTCGCGTGCGATGAGCGCGCAGGCCAGGGTGAGGCAGGCGACGCCGCCGTCGGTCGGGGTCTTGGCGATGACCGCGTTGCCCGCCAGCGCCTGGACCAGCATGGCGTGGACGAGCACGCTCATCGGGTAGTTCCAGCTCGCAATGTTCGACACCGGGCCGTCCAGCGGGGTGCGGCCGGCGAGCATCGGTTCGATGCCGTCGACATACCAGCGCACCCCGTCGATGGACCGGTCCACGTCGGCCCGCGCGAGCCGCCAGGGTTTGCCGATCTCCCAGACCAGCAGCAGCGCGAGGAGTTCACGGTGTTCGGTGAGGGCGTCGAGCGCGGCGGCGACGCGGGCGCGCCGTTCGCCGAGCGGGACGTGCCGCCAGGCGCGGTGCTGGTCGAGGGAGGCGCGGACGGCCTGGTGGGCGGTGGACCGGTCCAGCCGGGGCGGTCCCACGATAGGGCTGCCGTCGACGGGGGTGGTGGCGGGCAGTGCCCGGCCGTCCGGCTGCCAAGCGGCGTTCCAGAGGTTGAGGACACGGTCGTCCTGGAACGCCTCGGGCGCGACGGCGAGACAACGCCGCCAGGCGTCGCTCCAGGACGTACCGGTTTTGAGGGTTGATGCCATGCTTCTGCTCCGCTCTCGGTGCACAGTCGGGGCGGGGTGAGGCAGGAACGGCCGTACAGAAGGGCTAGTTGCGCTCCAGTCGGTCCAGCACCAGCCGGGCGGTCTCCGTCGGCGTACGGCCGACCCCGACTCCTACGGCCTCCAGCGCCTCCTTCTTCGCCGCCGCCGTGCCGGATGAGCCGGACACGATGGCACCGGCGTGGCCCATCGTCCTGCCCTCGGGCGCGGTGAAGCCGGCGATGTAGCCGACGACCGGCTTGGTGACGTGGTCACGGATGTACGCGGCCGCCCGCTCCTCCGCGTCGCCGCCGATCTCCCCGATGAGCACGACGAGTTCGGTGTCGGGGTCGTCCTGGAACGCGGCGAGGCAGTCGATGTGGCTCGTGCCGACGACGGGGTCGCCGCCGATGCCGACGCAGGTCGAGAAGCCGATGTCCCGCAGCTCGTACATGAGTTGGTAGGTGAGCGTGCCGGACTTGGACACCAGGCCGATGCGGCCCGGCTTGGTGATGTCGGCGGGGATGATGCCCGCGTTGGCCTGGCCTGGGGTGATCAGCCCGGGGCAGTTGGGGCCGATGATCCGGGTGCCCTTCGCCCTGGCGTAGGCCGTGAAAGCGACCGAGTCGTGGACGGGGATGCCCTCGGTGATGACGACGGCGAGGCCGATGCCCGCGTCGGCGGCCTCGGTCACGGCGGCCTTGGCGAAGGCCGGCGGTACGAACACGACGGTGACATCGGCTCCCGTCGACCGCATACCGTCGGCGACCGACCCGAATACGGGCACGGCCCGGTCGTCGAAGTCGACGGTGCGGCCCGCCTTGCGCGGGTTGACTCCGCCGACGATGTTGGTGCCGGCGGCAAGCATCCGGCGGGTGTGCTTCATGCCCTCGCCGCCGGTCATGCCCTGGACGAGGACCTTGCTCTCCTTGGTGAGGTAGATCGCCATGTCCCGGCTCCTTAGCGTGCGTTGGCGAGATCGGCGGCGCGGCGGGCGGCGCCGTCCATGGTGGTGGCCTGCTGGACCAGTGGATGCGCGTGCCCGTCGAGAATCGCTCGTCCTCGGGCCGCGTTGTTTCCGTCGAGCCGGACGACCAGCGGCTTGGTCAACTGGATGGTGTCCAGCGCCCGCACGATGCCGTCGGCCACCGCGTCGCACGCGGTGATCCCGCCGAAGACATTGACGAAGACCGACTTCACGGCGGGATCGGAGAGGATGACGGACAAACCGTCGGCCATGATCTGGGCCGAGGCTCCGCCCCCGATGTCGAGGAAGTCGGCGGGACGGGCACCGCACCCCGCGACCACGTCGAGCGTCGACATGACCAGGCCGGCGCCGTTGCCGATGACGCCGACCTCGCCGTCGAGCTTGACGTAGTTGAGTCCCTTCGCGGCTGCCGCGGCCTCCAGCGGATCGTCGTGCACCGCACCCTCGGCTCCCCAACGGGCCTGCCGGAAGCGGGCGTTGTCGTCGAGGGTGACTTTGCCGTCGAGGGCGAGGATCTGTCCCTGCCGGGTGCGCACGAGCGGGTTGACCTCGACAAGGACGGCGTCCTCGCGGACCAGCACCTCCCACAGTCGCACGAGGACGTCGACCGTCTGCGGCGGCAGTCCGGCGGCCTCGGCGATCTCGGCCGCCTTCGCCGAGGTGACGCCCTCGGCCGGGTCGATGTGCATACGGGCGACCGCGTCCGGTCGGTGGGCGGCGATCTCCTCGATCTCCATACCGCCCTCCGCGGACGCGATCGCGAGGAAACGGCCCGCCGCCCGGTCGAGGACGTAGGAGACGTAGAACTCGCTCTCGATGTCGACGGGTTGGGCCAGCATCACCGTGCCGACCGTGTGCCCCTTGATGTCCATGCCGAGGATCTGCCGTGCGGTCAGCTCGGCGGCGGCCGGGTCGGCGGCGAACTTCACTCCGCCCGCCTTACCTCGTCCACCGGTCTTCACCTGGGCTTTCACCACCACCCGGCCGCCCAGCCGGCGGGCGATCCCGCGTGCCTCCTTGGACGAGGAGGTGACCTCGGCCCGGGGCACCAAGATGCCGTGTTCCTCGAAGAGTTCCCTTGCCTGGTGCTCGTACAGGTCCATCTCGGCTCCCTCTCGGCTCCCACTTAAAAGTGCCGCACGCCCCCTGGACACCACCCACCGGATGCGGGATAACAAGCTTCATACAGTATTCGTCGACTGTATGCAATGTACCGCGAGAGCCTCCCAACCCCCTACGAAGGGACAGGACTTCGCCATGCCCGACGACACCCAGGACGTGATTTCCGGTGGTCATCTCGTCGCCAAAGCCCTGAAGGCCGAGGGGGTCGACCGCATCTACACCCTGTGCGGCGGCCACATCATCGACATCTACGACGGCTGTGTCGACGAGGGCATAGAAGTCGTCGACGTACGCCACGAGCAGGTGGCAGCCCACGCGGCGGACGGCTACGCACGCATCACCGGCAGGCCCGGGTGCGCGGTCGTCACCGCGGGGCCCGGTACGACCGACGCCGTCACCGGTGTCGCCAACGCCTTCCGCGCGGAGTCCCCGATGCTGCTGATCGGCGGCCAAGGGGCCCTCACCCAGCACAAGATGGGGTCCCTCCAGGACCTGCCGCACGTCGACATGATGACGCCGATCACCAAGTTCGCGGCGACCGTGCCGGACACCACACGCGCCGCCGACATGGTGTCGATGGCGTTCCGCGAGTGCTACCACGGCGCCCCCGGTCCCTCCTTCCTGGAGATCCCGCGCGACGTCCTCGACGCCAAGGTGCCGGTGAGCAAGGCGCGAGTGCCGCAGCCCGGCGCCTACCGTGCCTCGACCCGCTCGGCCGGCGACCCCGATGCGATCGAGAAGCTCGCCGACCTGCTGGTGCACGCCGAGAAGCCGGCGATCCTGTTGGGCAGTCAGGTGTGGACAACTCGCGGCACCGAGGCGGCCATTGACCTGGTCCGCACGCTCAACATCCCCGCGTACATGAACGGCGCGGGGCGCGGCACCCTCCCGCCGGGCGACCCGCACCACTTCCAGCTCTCGCGCCGGTACGCCTTCTCCCACGCCGACGTCATCGTCATCGTCGGCACGCCCTTCGACTTCCGTATGGGCTACGGCAAGCGTCTCTCCCCCAACGCGACCGTCGTGCAGATCGACCTCGACTACCGCACCGTCGGCAAGAACCGCGACATCGACCTCGGCATCGCCGGCGACGCGGGGCTCGTCCTGAAGTCGGTCACCGAGGCCGCTTCCGGACGCCTCAACGGCGGTGCGTCCAGGCGCAAGGAGTGGCTCGACGAACTGCGCGCAGTCGAACAGGCCGCGATCGAGAAGCGGTTGCCGAGCCTCAGGTCGGACGCCTCACCGATCCACCCGTACCGTCTGGTCAGCGAGATCAACGACTTCCTCACCGAGGACTCCATCTACATCGGCGACGGCGGCGACATCGTCACCTTCTCCGGGCAGGTCGTCCAGCCCAAGTCGCCCGGCCACTGGATGGATCCGGGCCCGCTGGGCACGCTCGGCGTCGGCGTCCCCTTCGTCCTCGCGGCGAAGCAGGCGCGGCCGGACAAGGAGGTCGTCGCGCTGTTCGGCGACGGCGCGTTCTCCCTCACCGGCTGGGACTTCGAGACCCTCGTCCGCTACGACCTCCCGTTCGTCGGCATCGTCGGCAACAACTCCTCGATGAACCAGATCCGTTACGGCCAGGCCGCCAAGTACGGCGTGGAGCGCGAGCGGGTCGGCAACACCCTCGGGGACGTCCACTACGACAAGTTCGCCCAGATGCTGGGCGGTTACGGCGAGGAGGTCCGCGACCCCGCCGACATCGCACCGGCTCTGCAGCGAGCCCGCGAGTCGGGCAAGCCGTCGCTGATCAACGTCTGGGTCGACCCGGACGCGTACGCCCCCGGAACCATGAACCAGACGATGTACAAGTGAGGTGAACGGCCATGACCGCCAGGGCACTTGAAGGCATCCGCGTCCTCGACATGACGCACGTCCAGTCCGGCCCCTCCGCCACCCAGCTCCTCGCCTGGCTCGGCGCAGACGTCGTCAAGCTGGAGGCACCGACCGGCGACATCACGCGCAAGCAGCTGCGCGACCTCCCGGACGTCGACTCCCTCTACTTCACGATGCTCAACTGCAACAAGCGCAGCATCACCCTCAACACCAAGACCGAGCGCGGCAAGGAGATCCTCACCGAGCTGATCCGGCGCTCCGACGTCATGGTCGAGAACTTCGGGCCGGGCGCGGTCGACCGTATGGGGTTCACCTGGGATCGCATACAAGAGATCAATCCCCGCATTGTGTATGCGTCCATCAAGGGCTTCGGGGACGGCCCGTACACCAACTTCAAGGCGTACGAGGTCGTCGCGCAGGCCATGGGCGGGTCGATGTCGACCACCGGCTTCGAGGACGGGCCGCCGCTGGCGACGGGTGCTCAGATCGGTGACTCGGGCACGGGAGTGCATACAGTAGCCGGGATACTGGCGGCACTCTTCCAGCGGGAGAGCACCGGCCGGGGTCAGCGCGTGAACGTCGCCATGCAGCACGCCGTGCTGAACCTGTGCCGGGTGAAGCTGCGCGACCAGCAGCGGCTGGCGCGCGGGCCGCTCGCCGAGTACCCGAACGAGGACTTCGGCGACGAGGTGCCCCGCTCGGGCAACGCGTCCGGCGGCGGCCAGCCCGGCTGGGCGGTCAAGTGCGCGCCGGGCGGCCGGAACGACTACGTGTACGTCATCGTGCAGCCGGTCGGCTGGCGTCCGCTCACCGAGCTGATCGGCCGGCCCGAGCTGGCCGAGGACCCCGAGTGGGCGACGCCGGAGGCCCGGCTGCCGCAGCTGGCCAAGATGTTCCAGCTGATCGAGGAGTGGTCCTCCACGCTGCCCAAGTGGGAGGTGCTGGAGAAGCTCAACGCCCACAACATCCCGTGCGGACCGATCCTCTCCACCAGGGAGATCATCGAGGACGCCTCGCTGGTCGCCAACGAGATGGTCGTGACGGTGCCGCACCCCGAGCGCGGCGAGTTCGTCACCGTCGGCAGCCCGCTCAAACTCTCCGACTCCCCCGTGGACGTGACCAGTTCACCGCTGCTCGGCGAGCACAACGAAGAGGTCTACATCGGCGAACTCGGTCTCGGCGACGAAGAGTTGCGCCTCCTCAAGTCGAACGGGGTGATCTGACGTGATGGCAGAGGACCGGGCACTGAAGGTGCGCGCCCTGCTCGACTCCGTGCGGGCCGAGGAGCGGCTCGCGCTGACCGCGCCGGAGGGCAAGGTGATCGCCGACGCGTACGGGATCGCCGTACCGGGTGAGGAGTTGGCGACGGACGTCGACGAGGCCGTGGCGTACGCGGCGCGGCTCGGCGGGCCCGTGGTGATGAAGATCGTGTCGCCGGACATCCTGCACAAGACCGACGCGGGTGGCGTGATCGTCGGGGTCGAGGGCGCGGCGGACGTACGGGCCGCGTTCCACAGGATCGTCAACAACGCGCGGGCGTACGACGCGCAGGCCCGCATCGAAGGCGTCCAGGTACAGGAGCTGCTGCCGCAGGGGCAGGAGGTCATCGTCGGGGCGGTGACCGACCCGACGTTCGGGAAGGTGGTCGCGTTCGGGCTCGGCGGGGTGCTGGTCGAGGTGCTCAGGGACGTGACGTTCCGGCTCGCGCCCGTGAGCCCCGACGAGGCGCTGTCGATGCTGGACTCGATCCGCGCGGCCGAGATCCTGCGCGGGGTGCGCGGTCAGGCGGCGGTGGACCGGTGGGCGATCGCCGAGCAGATCCGCCGGGTGTCCCAACTGGTCGCGGACTTCCCGGAGATCGCCGAGGTGGACCTCAACCCGGTGATCGCGACCCCGGAGGGGGCGGTCGCGGCGGACATCCGTGTCATCCTCGCCGAATCGCAGCCGGTAGCCCGTCGACGGTATACACGCGACGAGATCCTGACGACCATGCGCCGCCTGATGGAGCCGACTTCAGTCGCCGTGATCGGCGCCTCGAACGAGCAGGGCAAGATCGGCAATTCGGTGATGCGCAACCTCGTCGACGGTGGCTTCGCCGGCGAGATCCACCCGGTGAACCCCAAGGCCGATGACATCCTCGGCCGGAAGGCGTACAAGAGTGTCACGGACGTTCCCGGTGAGGTGGATGTGGCCGTCTTCGCCATTCCCGCCAGGTTCGTAGCAGCGGCACTGGAGGAGGTGGGTCGCAAGAACATCCCCAACGCCGTCCTCATCCCCTCGGGCTTCGCGGAGACCGGCGAGGTCCAACTCCAGGAGGAGATAGTCGAGATCGCCGAGCGCCACGGCGTCCGACTCCTCGGACCGAACATCTACGGCTACTACTCGACCTGGCAGGACCTGTGCGCCACGTTCTGCACGCCGTACGACGTGAAGGGCGGGGTGGCGCTGACCTCGCAGTCCGGCGGCATCGGCATGGCCATCCTCGGCTTCGCGCGGACCACGAAGACGGGGGTGTCGGCGATCGTCGGGCTCGGCAACAAGTCGGACCTGGACGAGGACGACCTGCTGACCTGGTTCGGCGAGGACCCGCACACGGAGTGCATCGCGATGCACCTGGAGGACCTCAAGGACGGGCGCGCGTTCGTCGACGCGGCCCGAAAGACCGTACCGCGCAAGCCGGTTGTGGTGTTGAAGGCGGGTCGTACGGCGGCGGGTGCGAAGGCCGCGGGGTCGCACACGGGCGCGCTGGCCGGCGACGACGCCGTGTACACGGACGTCCTGAAGCAGGCCGGTGTCATCCGTGCCCCCGGTCTCAACGACATGCTGGAGTACGCGCGCGGCCTGCCCGTGCTGCCAACTCCCAAGGGTGACAACGTGGTTATCATCACGGGCGCAGGCGGCAGTGGCGTGCTGCTCTCGGACGCGGTGACCGACAACGGCCTTTCCCTGATGGAGATTCCGCCGGATCTCGACGCGTCCTTCCGGGAATTCATCCCGCCCTTCGGGGCCGCGGGCAACCCGGTCGACATCACCGGCGGCGAGCCGCCGTCGACGTACGAGGCGACGATCCGGCTCGGCCTTGAGGATCCGCGCATCCACGCACTGGTCCTCGGTTACTGGCACACCATCGTCACTCCCCCGATGGTCTTCGCCGAACTCACCGCGCGTGTGGTCGCCGAGTTCAAGGAGCGTGGGATCGAGAAGCCGGTGGTGGCGTCGCTCGCGGGTGACGTGGAGGTCGAGGAGGCCTGCCAGTACCTGTACGAGCGTGGGGTGGTGGCGTACCCGTACACGACGGAGAAGCCGGTGGCCGTGCTCGGTGCGAAGTACCAATGGGCGCGTGCGGCAGGGCTGTTGGGCGGTGGTTCATGACGTGAGCCGACGCGGGGCCGGCCGACAGTGCGGTCGGCCGGCCCCGGGAACCCGTGCGCACACGAAAGGCAATGGACAGGGGGCGCTGGCCAGAACTTTCGACGCAAGGGGCACTGAGCGATGGCAACAACGGACTGTTCGACGTCCGTCCCTTTCAGGGAGGTGACGGACCGTCACGGCCGCGTGTACCGCATCGGTGAATCCGATGTCGACATCATGGGCCGTACCCGCAAGTGGATGGTCGTCCTGCCCTGGGTGGGCATGATGGGCATCAGTTCCGCCGAGTACGCGTTCACATCGGCGGAGGACACGCTCCATGACGCGCATCTGTGGAGCAGTGGGCACATCTTCTGGCTGATGGGCGTCTGGGTGTTCTTCCAGGCGGCCGTGGCCTTCCCTGCCGGGCAACTGCGCGAGAGCGGCAGACTGCCCGCCCGTACGGCCATGTTGATCGGCGCGCTCGGCACGCTGCTGGGCTATCTGGCGCTGGCGTTCGCGCCGAACGTGCTCGTCGCGTACTTCGGCTTCGGTATGTGCAGCGGTATCGGCGCCGGTCTTGTGTATGCGACCTGCGTGAACATGGTCGGCAAGTGGTATCCGGAGCGCAAGGGCGGCAAGACGGGCTTCGTGAACGGCGGATTCGCGTACGGGTCCGTGCCGTTCGTGTTCCTGTTCACCTCGGTACTGGACCTGGGCAACTACAAGGTGCTGCTCAGCCTGGTCGGCGTCGGGCTGTGTCTGGTGGTGGCGTCGGCGGGCTGGTACTTCCGTGATCCGCCGAAGAACTGGTGGCCCGCGCACGTCGATCCGCTGAAGGCGGCCCAAGACCCCAGGATCCGGAGGGCGTTGGAGAAGAACCCGCCGGCGGTCAAGCAGTACACACCCAAGGAGGCCGCCCGTACTCCCGTGCTCTGGATGATGTGGTTCTGTCTGCTGTGCACGGCCGGCATCAACATCTTCGGCATCGCCTTCCAGGTGCCGTTCGGCAAGGACATGGGCTTCGCGGGCGGGATCGTGGCCACGGCGATGTCCCTGAAGGCGATCGTGAACGGCACCGGGCGCGGGGTCATCGGTTGGATCTCGGACCGTTTCGGCCGCCGTCACACGCTGATCATTGTATGCATTGTGCTGGGTACCGCCCAGTTCGGTGTGCTGGTCTCGGGCCAGATGGGCAGCATGCCGTTCTTCCTGTTCTGCTCCATGGTCTCGGGGTTCGGCGGCGGGGCGATCTTCCCGCTGTTCGCGGCCATGACGGCGGACTACTTCGGTGAGAACAACAACGCCAGCAACTACGGGATGGTCTACAGCTCGAAGCTGATCTCGGGGCTCGTCGGGTCCGGTCTGGGCGCGGTCGTCGTCGGTGAGTGGGACTACCACGGCGCGTTCGTGCTGGCCGGTTCCGTGGGCCTGGCCTCCGCGGTGCTGGCGCTCTTCCTCAAGGCACCGGGCAGGCCCAGCGCCCGGCGCATCGTCCCCAACCCGCACCCGCTCGGCGAGGAGATGGCGTGACATGACCGCAGATCCCATCACCACGAACGAATCCGGCGCCGCGAACCGTCCCTACCGTGAAGTGACCGACGTCAACGGCCGCGTCTACCGCGTCGGCGAGACCGACCGCGACATCCTCGGCCACTCACGCAAGATCATGATCTATCTGCCGTGGATCGCCATGATGGCGATCAGCGTCTTCGAGTACGCGTACGGCTCGGCGGAGGACACCCTGTCCAGCGCGCACGGCTGGACGCAGAGCAACACCTTCTGGATCCTCAGTGTTTGGGTCTTCTTCCAGGCCGGCATCGCCTTCCCGGCGGGCTGGATGCGGGAGAAAGGCATCCTCACGGCCCGCAAGGCGATGTACGCCGGCTCGGTGCTGTGCGTGCTCGGTTTCCTCGCCCTGTCCCACCTCGACGACGTGTGGCTGGCGATCATCGGCTTCGGCGTGATCGGCGGCATCGGTGCCGGTCTGGTCTACGCGACGTGCATCAACATGGTCGGCAAGTGGTTCCCCGAACGGCGGGGCGCCCGGACCGGGTTCGTGAACGGCGGCTTCGCGTACGGTTCGCTGCCGTTCATCTTCATCTTCAACTACGCCTTCGACACCGGGAATTACCACCGGGTCCTGGATCTGATCGGCTGTTACATCCTGATCGTGGTGTTCGGGTGCGCGTTCTTCTTCAAGGACCCGCCGAAGAACTGGTGGCCCGCCGACATCGATCCGCTGACCTACGGCGGCAACGACAAGAGCGCGACGAGCCTCGCCAAGAACCCGCCTGCCGTACGGCAGTTCACGCCCAAGGAGGCCATCCGCACCGGCATGCTGCCGCTGATGTGGCTGTCGATCGTACTGACCGCCGGGGTGTCGATCTTCGGGATCTCCTTCCAGGTCGACTTCGCGAAGGACGTGGGCTTCGGCCCGCTGGTGGCGGCCTCGTCGATGGGTGTGATGGCCGTCATCAACGGCATCGGCCGCGCGGTCGTCGGCTGGCTGTCGGACCTGTGGGGCCGCAAACTCACCCTGGTCTTCGTCATCGTCGTCCTGGGCCTCGCCCAGTTCGGTGTGATCTGGGCCGGTCATCTGCGCAGCGAGTGGCTGTTCCTAGTCTTCGCGTTCCTGTCCGGTTTCGGCGGCGGCGCGTTCTACCCGATGTTCGCCGCCCTGACCCCGGACTACTTCGGCGAGAACTTCAACGCCACCAACTACGGCCTGGTGTACAGCGGCAAGCTCATCAGCGGCCTGTTCGGCGGCGGCCTCGGCTCGATGGTGGTGGCGGCCTGGGGCTACAACGGTGCGTACGCGCTGGCCGGCGGAGTCTCGATGGTGGCGGCGGCGATCGCGCTCCTGCTGCGCCAACCGGGACGCGGGGACAGGGAGTTGACCCAGGTTCCCCAACCACAGCCCGCGACCTGACAGTTCGCCCCACGGAACCGGCGCAGACCTACGCACCTGGACCCACCCGATGGCCCTCCTCGACGCGGGAGGGCCATCGCCGCCTTCTTCGGAACCTGTCGGTGCGTCAGGAGCCTGGTGGGGCTCAGGACTTGTCGCGCTCGTGGTACGACCGCCGGGTGTGCTCGGTGTGTTCGCGCATCAGCAGGCTCGCGCGCAGTTCGTCGCGGGCCTCGATCGCGTCGATCAGGTGACGGTGCTCGATCCAGGAGGACAGGCCGCGCTGCCGGGCAACCGGCGTGTAGTACCAGCGGACCCGGCGGTCTACCTGTGCTGCGAGTTCGGCGAGGACCGCGTTGCCGGCCAGTTCCATGACCTTGGCGTGGAAGCGGGCGTTCATGGCGACGGCGGCGTCCACGTCGTCGGCGTCCACGGCGCGCTCGCCCTCCGCGCACAGTTCCCTCAGGACGGCGATGCCGGCGCTGCCCGCCTCGGCGGCGGCGAGGCGGGCGGCCTCGGCCTCCAACAGGGTGCGTACGGTGAGGAGTTGGTCGGCCTCCTCCTCCGTCGGCTCGTGCACGAACGCGCCCTGGGCGGGCCGCAGATCGACCCAGCCCTCGGTGTTGAGCCGCTGCAGCGCCTCCCGCACGGGCTGCCGGGACACTCCGAGGTGCCCGGCGAGTTCACTCTCGACGAGATGCTGGCCGGGCTGCAGGGCGCGCGTGGTGATGAGTTCGAGCAGCGCCTCGTAGACACGGTCTCGCAACGGGCCAGGGCGTTCCAGCTTGGGCACCGCTCCCTGCGGCAGTCCTTGCGACAACATCGCGGTCCCCCTCGTGGGCAACATCGGCATTTTGCAGACAGTAGCCAGCAGACAGCGGCCGTACGCGGCCGCACGACCAAGTATCGATTGTCTATCGTCTACAGTCTACGGCGCCCAGTAGCCAGGGGGTGCGGGAGTCGACCTCGTCACATCGAAGGTCACACCTGAGCGTATGCGCAGGTCACGGGCACCGCACGACCTGACCGGCGTACGACAGATTCCCGCCGAAGCCGAACAGCAGGACGGGGTCGCCGGTGCGGACGGCCCCCTGTTCGACGAGCTTCGAGAACGCGAGGGGGATGCTGGCGGCGGAGGTGTTGCCCGATTGGACGACATCGCGGGCGACGACCGCGTTGACGGCGCCGATCTTCTCGGCGAGGGGCTCGATGATGCGCAGGTTCGCCTGATGGAGGACGACGCCGGCGAGGTCGGCGGGGGTGAGGCCGGCCTTCTCGCAGGCCTTGCGGGCGATGGGCGGAAGCTGGGTGGTGGCCCAGCGGTAGACGCTCTGGCCCTCCTGGGCGAAGCGCGGGGGCGTGCCCTCGATCCGTACCGCGTGGCCCATCTCGGGCACGGATCCCCACAGGACCGGTCCAATACCGGGTTCGTCGGCCGCCTCCACGACGGCCGCGCCCGCTCCGTCGCCGACGAGGACACAGGTCGTGCGGTCGGTCCAGTCGGTGACCTCGGACATCTTGTCGGCGCCGATGACCAGGGCCCGTAGGGCCGCTCCGGCGCGGACGGCGTGGTCGGCGGTGGCCAGGGCGTGGGTGAAGCCGGCGCACACGACGTTGACGTCCATGGCGGCGGGCGAGGGGATGCCGAGGCGGGCGGCGACACGCGCGGCCATGTTCGGGGAGCGGTCGATGGCCGTGGAGGTGGCGACCAGGACGAGGTCGATGTCCCCGGGCGTGAGGCCGGCGGCGGCCAGCGCCTTGGCGGCGGCGTGCGCGGCGAGCTCGTCGACGGGTTCGTCGGGGCCGGCGATGTGGCGGGTCTTGATGCCGACCCGGGAGGTGATCCACTCGTGGCTGGTGTCGACCATGCCCGCCAGGTCCTCGTTGGTGAGTACCTTGGCGGGCTGGTAGTGGCCGACGGCGGCGATCCGCGTGCCGTTCATTGGGTGGTCCCCCTCGTTGCCTTGGGTAGCGGGATCCACCAGTCTTGCCAGTGACTCGCGGGTACGACGGCAGGTGATGCCACAGGAAACTGCCGTCGGGGTTGTCGGCTTCTGTCATCCGTCCTGTGGTCGACGGTATACACCGAACATTCAGCCGGTGAACAGCTGCTTCGCTTTGAGGATCAGTTCGTAGAGGCCGTAGACGAGGGGTGCGCCGACCCAGAGCCAGGCGAAGGCGATCAGCGGTCGTCGGTCAGGCGGGCTCTGACTGCTGTCGTTCGACATCGGCGGCCTCCCTCGGGGCGGGGATGTGGTGGCGGGCGTCGACGGGCCGGACGAGTTCGTTGGCGACGAACCCGACGACGAGCAGCCCGATCATGATGATGAAGGAGGTGTCGTAGAGGGAGGCGCCGTTTTTGCCGGCGTTCTTCTGGTGGTCGGCGATCCAGTTCACGATCAGCGGTCCGAGGACGCCGGCCAGGGACCAGGCGGTGAGGAGCCGACCGTGGATCGCACCGACCTGGTAGGTCCCGAAGAGGTCCTTCAGGTACGCGGGTACGGTCGCGAAGCCGCCGCCGTAGAAGGAGAGGATCACCAGCGCGCACAGGATGAACAGCGGCTTCGAGGAGTCGCCGAACAGTGCGATGAGCGCGTACATGACCGCTCCGACGCCGAGGTAGACGCGGTAGATGTTCTTGCGGCCGATCAGGTCGGAGGTCGACGACCAGCCGATACGGCCCGCCATGTTGGCCGCGGAGAGCAGCGCGACGAAGCCGGCGGCGGCCGACACGGAGACCGGTGTGGAGGTGTCCGCGAAGAAGTCCGTGATCATCGGGGCGGCCTTCTCCAGGATGCCGATGCCCGCGGTCACGTTCATGCACAGGACGACCCACAGGCACCAGAACTGCGGGGTGCGTACGGCGCTGTTGGCGGAGACCTGTACGCCGGTGAGGACGCCGGGGGCGTTCTCGACGGGCTTCTCCGTGCGCGGCACCCGTACGAGCAGCACGCCGAGTGTCATGAAGACCGCATACGAAAGACCGAGTACGAGGAACGTCTGCGCGATGCCGGTGTGGTCGGAGCCGAACGACTTCAGCATCTGGGCGGACCACGGGGAGGCGATGAGCGCGCCGCCGCCGAAGCCCATGATGGCGATGCCGGTGGCCATGCCGGGCCGGTCCGGGAACCACTTGATCAGGGTCGAGACAGGGGAGATGTAGCCGATGCCGAGGCCGATGCCGCCGACGAAGCCGTAGCCGAGGACGATCAGCCAGAACTGCTTCGTCTCCGCGCCCAATGCGGAGATCAGGAAGCCGGAGGAGAAGCAGATCAGGGCGACGGTCATCGCCCAGCGCGGTCCGTTGCGTTCGACGAGGGTGCCGCCGAACGCGGCCGAGAGGCCGAGCATGACGATGGCGAGCTGGAAGGGCAGCGCGCTCTGCGTGCCGCTGAGGTTCAGTGAGGATTCGAGCGGCGGCTTGAAGACGCTCCAGGCGTAGGCCTGGCCGATGGAGAGGTGCACCGAGAGGGCGGCGGGGGGAACCAGCCAGCGGCTCCACGCTGGGGGTGCTACTGGGGGACTCATGATCCCGGACGGTAGGGAGTGGCAGGGGAGTTGAGAAGGCGGCGCGTCGACCGTGTGCGACGAGCGGTATGGAGAGTGCGCCGAACGGTCGCCGCCGGAACGGTAGTTGACGCAACGGTCGCTGTCCGGACTCTTGCCGACCCTCGACTCCATACTGTAGACAATATTTCGTCGACACTGTTCGACTGCCGGACGGCAGCCACCTCCGCGGTACTCCCTCGACCGAACGGAGAGTCCCCAGTGAAAGTCGCAGTCCTCGGCGCCGGTGCGATCGGCGCCTATGTCGGCGCCGCACTGCACCGTGCGGGCGCCGATGTGCATCTCGTCGCCCGTGGACCGCATCTCGCGGCCATGAGGCAGCACGGCGTCCAGGTCCTCAGCCCGCGCGGCGACTTCACCGCCCGCGCCCACGCCACCGACGACCCGGCGGAGATCGGCCCGGTCGACTTCGTCCTGCTCGGCCTGAAGGCCAACTCGTACGCGGCGTGCGGGCCGCTCATCGAGCCCCTGCTGCACGACACCACGGCGGTGGTGGCGGCCCAGAACGGCATCCCGTGGTGGTACTTCCACGCGCACGGCGGCCCCTACGACGGGCAGCGCGTCGAGAGTGTGGACCCGGGCGGCGCGGTCAGTGCGGTGCTCGCGCCCCGGCGTGCCGTCGGCTGTGTCGTCTACGCGGCAACGGAGCTCGCGGGACCGGGAGTTGTGCGCCATCTCGAAGGCACCCGGTTCTCGATCGGGGAGCCGGACCGGAGCGTCTCGGCGCGCTGTCTCGCGCTGAGCGAGGCCATGCGGGCGGGCGGGCTCAAGTGCCCGGTCGAACCTGAGCTGCGCAACGACATCTGGCTCAAGCTGCTCGGCAACATCTCCTTCAACCCGATCAGCGCGCTGTCCCGCGCCACCATGCGGCAGATGTGTCTGCACGGCGGCACCCGCAGGGTCATCGAGATCATGATGACCGAGACGCTCTCGGTCGCCGAGGCCCTGGGCTGCGAGGTCGGTGTCTCCATCGAGCGGCGGCTCGCGGGCGCGGAGCGCGTCGGCGACCACCGCACCTCGACGCTCCAGGACCTGGAGCGCGGCAAGCCGCTCGAACTCGACGTACTGCTCGCGGCAGTGGTCGAGTTGGCGGAGATCACCGGCGTGGAGGTTCCCACCCTGCGCACCGTGCACGCCATCTCGGACCTGCTCGCGCTGGGGAGTGCCGCGTGAGGAAGCGCGGGTGGGCCGCAGGCTCACCCGGCACGTGCAGGACAATGAGAGCGTGAGGGTCACCTCGCCGCACGACAACCGGGTGACCTGCGGCGACTTTCGCAGCAAGGGCCGTTTCGGCCACCAGTACGTACAGAACCGGGGCTGATCAGGACATGGGACGAGTCACGGAACGACGCAAGGTGATCCGGATCCGCGACGGCGCGGTCTCCAGCCGTCCGGACACGCTCGTCGCGGAGGAACCGCTGGAGATCCGGCTCAACGGCAAACCTCTCGCGATCACCATGAGGACACCCGGCGACGACTTCGCGCTCGCGGCCGGGTTCCTGGTCAGCGAAGGTGTACTGGCGAATGCATACGATCTCCGGAACATCGTCTACTGCGCGGGGGCGACAGCCGACGGGACGAACACCTACAACGTCGTCGACGTGCGGACCGCCCCGGACGTGGTGATCCCGGACATCACGCTGGAGCGGAACGTGTATACGACGTCCTCCTGCGGTCTGTGCGGCAAGGCGAGCCTGGACGCGGTCCGGACGACGACCCGCTGGCCGATCGCCGACACTCCCCCGGTCCGTGTCGAGCCCGCACTGCTGGCGAGCCTCCCCGACCGGCTGCGCGCGGCCCAGCGGGTCTTCGACCGGACCGGGGGGCTGCACGCGGCGGCCCTGTTCAGCGAGGAGGGCGAGCTGCTGGACGTACGGGAGGACGTGGGCCGGCACAACGCGGTCGACAAGCTGGTCGGCCGTGCACTGCAGAACGGGGACCTGCCGCTGTCCCGGGTGATCCTGCTCGTCTCGGGCCGGGCCTCGTTCGAGCTGGCGCAGAAGGCCGTGATGGCCGGGATCCCGGTGCTGGCGGCGGTGTCGGCGCCCTCGTCGCTGGCCGTGGACCTGGCGGCGGAGACGGGCCTGACCCTGGTGGGCTTCCTGCGTGGCAGCAACATGAACGTGTACGCGGGCGAGGACCGCATCGCCCTGACGGCCGCGGCCACCCAGGGCTGACGCCCTCGCCCCGCGGCACGGCGGCGGGGCCCCGGCCGGCGGGGAGCGCCCCCTGCGCCGCAGGGGCCCCGCCTCAGCCCGAACCCTCGACGCCTTGCGCCGCCCGTACGAACGCCGTGACGGGGGGTGAGCGGCGGACCGGGAGTACTTCTCGACGACGGAAACGGGGACGAGGGCGAGGGCGATGCCCGCTCCGTAGGCTCCGTTCTCGAACTTCTCCTCGACGCTGCGGATCGGTACGTCGTCGGGGTCGGGGTGGGGGTTGAGGCAGCGCAGCCAGGTCTCGCCGTCGAGGTCGGCGGTGCCGTCGAGGATGAACTGCTTCTGGTCGTCCCATTCGACCCGGCGGCCCTTGGCCTCGGCGTCGGTGTGGGCGGCGGCGAAGGCGCGCAGCGGGGCGGGGACGACCACACCGGCCCGGAGCCGACGACGAGGCGGTGCGGCCCGCGTGCGGCACGCTGCACCCTGCGGCGGAGGCACCGTCCTCGTCCGACGGCCGGCCCGCTCAGCTCCCCTCCGCGAACCGCATCTCCGCCGCCGTCACGACCGACCCCAGCCGCGGGAAGTCGAGTTTGACCGAGGCCTGGTGTTCGGCCTCGGTGAGCGCGCTCATGGCGTCCTCGACGAAGACGAGTTGGTAGCCGAGGTCGCCGCCGGCGCGGGCGGTGGATTCGACGCCGAGGTTGGTGGCGATCCCGCCGAACACCAGGGTGTCGACGCCCTGTTGACGCAGGCGCTCGTCAAGTCCCGTGCCCTGGAAGCCGCCGATGGTCCGTTTCACGATCTCCAGGTCGCGCTCCCCGGCGAGTCCGGCGGCGAGTCCGCTGCCGGAGGGCTGTTCGGTGATGCCGGGGCGTTCGACCCGGATCAGGACGACGAGCGCTCCGGCCGAGCGGAAGGCGGCGGCCAACTCCTCGGCCACGGCGAGGACTTCGGTGCCCTTGTACGGTTCGAGCGGCAGCGCGACGATGCGGTCCATCAGGTCGACGAGAACCAGGGCGGTGCGCGCGGGGTCGAGGGCGAGCCGGGGTTCGGGAGTCTGCGGTGGGGTCATGACGGAACGTTAGCTCCCGTCAGCCGTCCGTACCGGAGATCCGGATCAACAGGTCCATGAACCGGTCGCGTTCGGCCACCGTCAGTGGAGCGAGGAGCCGGTCGTTGGCCTCGCGGGCCGCCTTCTCGCACCGCTTCAGCAGCCGTGCGCCCTCCGGCGTGAGGGACACCGCGTTCTTGCGGCGGTCCTTGGGGTCCGGTTCGCGGACGACCAGGCGCGCGGCCTGGAGGTCGTTGAGGACGCCGACGAGGTCCTTGGGGTCGAGCGCGACACCGCGGCCGAGGTCGGCCTGGGCGACGGGGGCGAGATCGCGGACGGCGGAGAGCACCACGTGGTGCCACATCTTCAGGCCCTCGGCCGCCAGGGCGTCGGCGACGAGGGATCGGCCGCGGGCGGCGGCTCGGCCGAGGAGCCAGCTGGGGAGGGAGCGGATCGCGGGGAGGGGTGCTTCGGCCATGCGGGCAGTCTAGCGAAAAGTCGTTGGACTTCCCAACGAAATCGTGAATATCATTGGGCCTCCCAACGATTCCTGGAGGTGCGATGCGTCGCGTCCGGTACGAGTCCACCGGCGGCCCGCTGTTCCTGGAGGAGGCCCCCGCCCCCACCGCGGGCCCTGGTGAGCTCCTCGTGCGCACCGAGGCGGTCGGGGTCACCCTGCCCGTCGTCCGCAAGGTCTCCGAGGCGGCCGGGCCCATCCCGCTGGGCGGCGAGATCGCCGGCGAGGTGGTCTCCGCAGGAGAGGGCGTGACCCGCTTCGGCGCCGGCGAGCGGGTGACGGGGCTGTGCTTCGGGCACGGCTACGCCGACTTCGCCGTCCTCCACGAGGCCATGGCCTCCCCCGTGCCCGGCACCGCCTCCGCCGTCGACGCGGTCGCGCTCGTCCGCAGCGGCCTGGTGGCCCTCGGCGTGCTGGACGCGGCCCGGCCCGAGCCCGGCGAGTCCGTGCTGATCACGGCCGCGGCGAGCGGAGTCGGCCATCTGGCCGTCCAGTTGGCGAGGGCGCGGGGTGCGGGGCGGGTGGTGGGCGCGGTCTCCGATCCGGCGAAGGGCGACTTCGTGCGCGCCCTGGGCGCCGACGAGGTGATCGCCTACGACGCGTTGGGCTCGGTCGAGCCCGTGGACTGCGTACTCGACGCGGTGGGCGGCGAGTTGCTCACCCCGGCGGTGGCGGCGCTCGTCCCGGGCGGGCGGCTCGTGGCGTACAGCTCGGGTGGCGGGACGATCCGGGCGTACGACCTTGTCGTGGGCGCGAAGTCCGTGATCGGGTTCCAGATGGCGCGGATCGCGCGCGGGAAGCCGGAGTTGTACGAGCGCTGGCGGCGGGAGCTGTGGCGGCTGTTCGCCGAGGGTGCTCTGATGCCTTTCGTGCACGGGGAGTTCGGGCTGACGGAGGCGGCGGAGGCGCACGCGGTGATCGAGTCGCGGAGCAACCTGGGCAAGGTCGTGCTGCGACCCTGACGCCCCCTCATTTTCCGCCCGGGACCGTCAACTTCCCTGATGTCGAACACTGCACGCTTCTTGTGAGGCTCCGGATGCCCCAACTAACGTCTGTGACGCGCCCGTTGGACGTGGGATGTCCGGATGTCAAGACGAATGAAGGGCAGGTTGTACCACCATGCCGTCTAGTCTTCGCGCACGTCTGAGATCCACCCTCACCGCCGCACTCACCCTCGCCGCGCTGCTCATGCTCCCGAGCCCCGCGCACGCCGCCGCCCAGACCACCTCCCCCACACCCGAGTTCGACCAGCAGGTCCTCTTCAAGGCGTCGCAGGATCCGGGCTACGCCTGCTTCCGGATCCCGGCCGTCGTCAGGACGAACGACGGGACACTGCTCGCGTTCGCCGAGGGCCGGGTCCTCAACTGCGGTGACGCCGCCGACATAGACATCGTCGTCAAACGTTCCACCGACGACGGCGCCACCTGGAGCCCGCTGCAGGTCGTCAACCACGGCGGCGGCGACACGCACGGCAACCCGGCGCCCGTCGTGGACCGGAGGACCGGCCGGATCCTGCTCGCCGAGACGTACAACACGGGCCGTACGGACAGCGCCAGTTGCTCGGTCCCCTGCGACCGCACCCCGCATCTGCAGTACAGCGACGACGACGGCCTCACCTGGTCGCAGCCGCGCGACCTGAGCGACGAGATCCTGCCCCCGAACTGGAACTCCTGGTACGCCACCGGCCCCGTGCACGGCATCCAGCTCACCCGCGGCAAGCACAAGGGACGGCTCGTGTTCGGCGTCAACACCGAGACCTGGGACGGGAGTCGGGTCACCACGAACAACGCGGCGCTGATCGTGAGCGACGACGGCGGCGACCACTGGAAGATCGGTGCCACCGACTCGTACCCGATCGCGGCCGACGGGACCTGGCGGCAGAAACCGTCCGAGCTGACGATGACCGAGCGCACCGACGGCTCCATCCTGGTGAGCGGCCGCGAGCAGGACGGCACCGACCTCGGCCACCGCACCCAGGCGGTCAGCCGCGACGGCGGCGACAGCTTCACCGCGCCCTTCCTCGACCTGCCCGACCTGTACGCCCCGCAGGTCCAGTGCTCGACGCTCGGTCTCGGCTCCCGGATCCTGCTGTCCTGCGACGCGGACCCCGACCGCCGCCGGACCATGATGATCCGCTCCTCCTACGACGGCGGGCGCACCTGGGACAGCGTGGACCGCGGCACGGTGGTGACGAGGGACTGGTCCGGTTACTCGGACATGGCGCGGATCAGCGGGGACACGGTGGGTCTGCTCTACGAGGGCGGTGCCGTGTCGGCGACCGACGAGATCCGCTTCGCCCGCTTCAACGAGGCCTGGCTGCAACCGCGTCGGGGTCCGGACCCGACGACCGCCGACCTCGCCCCGCACGCCAAGCGCGCGGCCGTGCTCGGTGGTGCCCAGGAGACGGACGGCGTTTCGGGCGGCGCGCTGTCCTTCGACGGTGTCGACGACGCCGTACGTCTGCCGTACAGCGACCGACTGCCCCTGGGGACAAAGGACTTCACGGTCTCCCTCTGGTTCCGCTACACCGCGACGACCGGTGATCAGCCGTTCCTGTGGATGGGCGGGGTCGGTACCAGCCAGCCGCAGGTGTGGCTGCGCGGTGAGCCCGCCGGCAATCGTGTGCGGGCGCTGATCACCACCCGGGACGGTGCGACGGCCGTCCACACCACCTCCGTGGTGACCGCCGGCGCCTACAACGACGGGCAGTGGCATCACGCCGTAGTACGGCGCGGTGGTGGGCAGTTGACGCTGTCCGTGGACGGTACGACGGTGAGCACGGCGGATGTCGTGGGGTCCGTCAGCCGCAACTCGCCGTTCGGCGTGCACCTCGGTCAACGGGTGGACAGCCTGGTGTACTTCACCGGGTCGCTCGACGAAGTCCACGTCTGGGACCGGCTGTTGACGGACGACGAGCTGGCCGCACAGCAGCCGCCGACCGCCGGGACCGTGCTGTGGCTGCCCATGGACCATGTGAGCGACAGCCACTAACGTCCCGGGCGTGCCCGAGGACCGACGAGCACGACAGCGGACGGGAGCCCGGGTCGGCCTGCTGCTGACCCTGGCTCTCGCGGCCGTGGTGCTCACCGCCCTCCCGAAGGACCGCGACCGGGAGGGCGGCGGCGCGTGCCCGGCCCGTACGGTGCGCTCCTGGTCGGCCGACACGAAACTCACCAACTCCTTTGCCGCGTACGGCGACGACGCGACCCGTACCGACGACTGGACCGGCGGCGACGGCACCCACTCGGTGCGGCTGCCGGACGGGCGGGTGCTGTGGCTGTTCTCCGACACCTACCTCGGCCAGGTGCACGGCCCGCCCAACCCGGTCGGCGAGTCCTACGTCTGGCGGGACACCACGGCGCCGCTGGTGCGCAACTCGGCGGTGGTGATGCGCGACGGACACCCCCAACTCACCCTGCCCGCACCGCTGTTCCCCGATCCGGGCCCGAACGAGTGGCGTTGGCCGGTCGCGGCCCGCGTCGAGCCCCGCTCCCCCGGCTCGGCCGAGTCCGTCGTACGGGTGCTGCTGTGGACGCGGACGGCGGGGACGTATCCGTGGATCTACGGGGTGCCGACCGCCACCGAGGTGGCCACGCTGTCACTGCCGGACCTGCGGGTGGAGTCGATTGTGAAGGTCTTCGACCAGCAGCTTGTCCAAGACCCTTCGCGGCGTGTCCAGTTCGGGACGGCGCTGGTCTCGGTGGGCGGGTGGACGTATGTCTTCGGCGGGAACGACGCGCAGGCGGCGGCCCGGCCGACGTCCTCGGCGTATGTGGCGCGGGTGCCGGAGGGGCGGCTCGGGGAGCCGGGGGCGTGGGAGTACTGGGACGGTTCGGCGTGGACGGCCCGGGCCGGGCCGCGGGCGGTGCTCGGGGATGGTCAACACATCGGTGTGGGGAGCGCGTTCTCGGTGGTGCGGGACGGGAGGACGTACGTCCTGTTCACGATGGCGGCGGGCAGCCGGGGGCTGACCACCGTGACCTCGTACTGGGCCTGTTCGCCCGTCGGGCCGTGGCACGGGCCGGCCCGGGGGTTCAGTCCGCCGCTGCCGGCCGGGCAGGTTGCCGCGTACAACCCGCAGGTGCATCCGGCGCTCGGCGGCGACGGGCGGATCGTGCTCAGTTACGACGTCAACTGGCTGGACGCGACGGCCACTTCGGCGGCCTGGAACCTCAGCCGGAACGTGTCGCTGTACCGACCGCGGTTCGTGACCCTGCGGTTGGGGCCGCCGCCTCGGTGACCTCGGGCTGCGGATCGCGGGCGCGGCGCTTGGCGATGACCGCGCACACCATCAGCTGCATCTGGTGGAAGAGCATCAGCGGCAGTACGGCGAGCGAGGCGTGGGCGCCGAACAGGACGCTGGCCATGGGCAGTCCGGAGGCGAGGGACTTCTTCGAGCCGGCGAACTGGATGGCGATCCGGTCCTCCCGGTCGAAGCGCAGCGCCTTGCCGCCGTACCAGGTCAGAGTGAGCATCACGGCGAGGACGACGGCTTCGACGGCGAGCAGCCCGGCCAGGCGCAGGGCGCTGACCTGGTGCCAGATGCCCTGGACCATGCCTTCGCTGAACGCGGTGTAGACGACGAGGAGGATCGAGGCGCGGTCGACGTAGCCGAGGACCTTCTTGTGCCGGGTGATGAAGCCGCCGACCCAGCGCCGCAGCAGTTGCCCGGCGAGGAACGGCACGAGGAGCTGCAGCACGATCTTGACGACGGAGTCGGCGGAGAAGCCGCCCGCGTTGCCGCCGAGCAGGGCGGCGGCCAGCAGCGGGGTGATGACGATGCCCGCGAGCGAGGAGAAGGAGCCGGCGCAGATCGCGGCGGGCACGTTGCCGCGCGCGATAGAGGTGAACGCGATGGAGGACTGGACGGTCGAGGGGACGAGGGTGAGGAAGAGCAGTCCCTGGTAGAGGGGGTGGGTCAGGAGCACCGGGACGAGTCCGCGGGCGGCCAGGCCGAGCAGCGGGAAGACGACGAAGGTGCAGGCCAGGACGGTGGTGTGCAGGCGCCAGTGCTTGAGGCCGTCCATTGCCTCGCGGGTCGAGAGGCGGGCGCCGTAGAGGAAGAAGAGGAAGGCGATGGCGGCCGTGGAGGCGCCCGAGGCGACGTCGGCGCCGGTGCCTCGGGCGGGGAGGAGTGCGGCGATGCCGACCGTCCCGAGGAGCAGCAGGATGTAGGGGTCGATCGGCATCCGACTGGGCCATCGCAGGCGTTTCACTGTGCTCCACTGTCTCGCTGTACGTCCGCCCGTCCGGCGCGGACCGGTGCCCTCCCCATCGTCCTCTTCCGGCTCTTGATCGGGAATCCGTCATACCGCTCTGACTGCCATCACGTTTCGCGATGACCGGATACCGTGTATGCCATGGTGTATGCCATGTACGACCTCTCTCACCTGCGGACTTTCCTCGCGGTGTCCCAGACGCTGAGTTTCACGCAGGCCGCGCGGCGGCTCGGGCTGCGCCAGTCGACGGTGAGCCAGCATGTGCGGCGGCTGGAGGACGCGACGGGACGGCAGTTGTTCACCCGGGACACGCACTCCGTGGAGCTGACCGAGGACGGCGAGGCGATGCTCGGCTTCGCGCGCCGGATCCTGGAGGTGCAGGAGCAGGCGTCGGCGTTCTTCACCGGCACCCGGCTGCGCGGCCGGCTGCGCTTCGGGGCGTCCGAGGACTTCGTGCTGACCCGGCTGCCGGAGATCCTGGAGGGCTTCCGGTACGACCATCCCGAGGTCGACCTGGAGCTGACGGTCGAACTGTCCGGGACGCTGCACGAGCAACTGGCGGCCGGGAAGCTGGATCTGGTGCTGGCGAAGCGGCGGGCCGAGGATCCCCGGGGTGAACTGGTGTGGCACGACAAGCTGGTGTGGATCGGTGCGGAGCGGCTGCGGCTGGACGCGGACCGTCCGGTGCCGCTGATCGTCTACCCGCCGCCGGGGATCACCCGGGCCCTTGCCATGGAGGCACTTGAGCACCAGGGGCGGGCCTGGCGGATCGCCTGTACGAGCGGGAGTCTGAACGGGTTGATCGCCGCCGCCCGGGCGGGACTCGGGGTGATGGCGCACTCGAAGGGGCTGGTGCCGCCGGGACTCGTACGGGTGCCGGAGCGGGCGGGGCTGCCGGAATTGGGCGAGGTCGATTTCGTGCTGGTGCACGGGCGGCGCAGGGTTTCCGCACAGGGGGCGGCCGACGCGCTGGCGGCGGCGATTCTCGCGGGCGGGGATCGGCTGCATCGGCGCGGTCCATAATATCGACGGTATCGGCGTTCCATTGCGGGGTGATGCCGATGTCGAATTCCGCGGGGGTGGGAAATAGAACCGAGAAATACCGACTGCGGGAATGCGTGACAGCGGGCGGCGCTGTCGGTCAGGAGCAGCGCCGCCCGTTGTGCGGTTCAGGAGAACGAGAACTGTCCTCCGTAGTCGGTGTCGTGGTCGCGGTAGACGCTGTTGTAGCCGAGCCGGCCGGTGTCGACCACGCCGTCCTCGACCGAGAACTCGATCCAGACGCCGGGTCCGTCGATGCGTACGTAGTCGCCCGCGGTGTCCAGATCGGTGGTGCCGGAGTAGGAGATGTACGTGTCGTCGAGTTCCGACTTGTAGGTGCTCAGGGTGGCCGCGGCGGTCGAGTCGTCGGCGGCCTCCACCCAGGGGGTGATGGCGTCGAGGATCAACTGCTGCTGGTCGTCGGTAAGTTCGCTGCCCGCGATGCCTTCCTTGGTGGTGGGGAAGTCGCCGTCGTCGTCCGGGCCGAGTACGACGTCGGTGGTGGTTTCGGAGAGTTTCGCCTCGGTCAGTTCGTCGTCGGTCAGGCCTTCGAGCATCGAGACCAGGCCGTCGCGCATCCCGGACAGCGGTGCGTAGGTGGTGTCGTCGTCGGTCCAGCTGACGGGTTCGACGCCGGCGAAGTACGGGGTGGCGCCGACGACTTCCCCGTCCTTGTAGGTGAGGTTGACGGCCAACTGGTCGCCGCCGAAGTGCAGTTGCCAGGTGCCGGTGGTGCTCGGGGTGCCGAGGAAGGCGAGGTAGTAGTTGCCGCTGCCGTAACTGCTGTCGGTCTCGCCGAGGACGTCGTCGGCCGCGAGGATCTGGGAGATCTGGTCGTAGCCGGTGTCGCTGCCGGTGCCCGTGGCGGCCTCGACCACCGCCTTGGCCGCGGCGAGCTGGGGGTCGCTGAGCGAGCCGAGTTCGATGCCGACCCGACAGGTCGCGCCGCACGCCAGGTTCGACCAGGCGACGGCGTTGGCCTGGGTGAAGTCGAGGAGTACGTCGGCCTGTTGGTCGTCGTCCAGGGTGTCGAGGAAGGTGTTGGCGGCGTCGACCACGTCCGAGACGGAGGTGCCGGTCCCGGCGGAGTTCGAGGGCACGACGGCGGACGGGCGCGCGGATCCGGGCGTGGACGGGGAGGTGGATCCGGGGGTGGTCCGGGACTGGGATCGGGACGGGGATCCCGGGTCCGAGGCGGAGGCGCTGCTGGACGGGTCGGACTGGACGGAGGCGGCGTTCGCGTTGGCGTAGAGGCCGCCGCCGAGGAGGGCCGTCGCCGCCGCTAACCTCGCGCTTTCACCGAGCGGACGAGGGATGAGCGGCCAAGTAGGGAGGATGGGGCGTTGAGCTGGGGTGACAGGTTAATACCGTCTCGTTGCGACGTCCTGTCGCTCTTCACTCTGAAAGTGTTCCCGGCCAACGCCCACTCGCGTGCGAGTCAGGCAGTTCCGGGTATCTACCGTTGCTTGGCCAGCATCCGCGCCGCTTGCGAGAAGCAGATCAACGCAAAGCCGAAGCCGACAGCCAAGGCGGCATCGCCCCTGCCCGCGTGCTCTCCCAGCAGAAACCAGGAACCTCCTGCAACGAGGAGGAGGGCTCCCGTTACCAGCAAGCCAATTGTGATTCTGCGGTCGTTCATCTCGGGCCTCGCGCCTCGTCCATCGTCGTGCCCAACAAGTGGCCAGAAAGGTGAAGAGTGCTGCTGAC
>NZ_JBHYWD010000018.1:163991-211842 GCF_042751305.1 Streptomyces hokutonensis | reverse complement strand
GGTTACATTCCGAACCCGGAAGCTAAGCCTTACAGCGCCGATGGTACTGCAGGGGGGACCCTGTGGGAGAGTAGGACGCCGCCGAACAAATATTGAAAGGGTTGGATCCTGAACTTCGGTTCGGGGTCCAACCCTTTTTTGTTGGGCGTCACTTGAAGTTCACGTTGCGCAATCACCATCCGAGCATGGGTACTGCTGCAATGCTCAGGGCCGCAGGCGTCGGACTCGGTGACGAGGTCGTCGTGCCGGCGTTCGGGAACGTGGAAGTCGCCGAGGCCGTCACTCTCGCGGGTGGGCTCCCGGTGTTCGCCGACATAGATCCGGTGACCTACTGCCTGGACGCGTCCGCTGTCGAAGCGGCCGTAACTCCCCGTACGGCGGCCATAGTTGTCGTACATCGATTCGGGCGGTCGGCCGATATGGCGCGGCTGCTCGGGGTTGGGCAGCGGCACGGGCTGTTGGTGTTGCAGCAGGGGGAGTCCGAGGCGCCGTACGACGAGGTGGCTCAGCGGCGGGAACGGGCTTCCTATCTTGATGCGAAGTTGCGTGGGGTGCGGACGCCCGATGGTGGGGACGGCCACACCTACCAGCAGTACATCGTGCGGGTGCCGGGGAACGGGCGGCCTGATCGCGATGCCTTCGCTCGCGCTGTGCGGGGCAGGGGAGTTGAGTGCCGGGTGCCGGTGAAGACGCCTGTGCACCGGCTGCCGGAGTTCCGGCGCTGTGTGTCGCTGCCGGAGACCGAGCGGGCCGCGGACGAGACGCTCGCGCTGCCGGTCGACGCGTCCTTGACGAAGCGAGAGATGCAGCGGATCGTTTCTGCGTGCAACGCGCTCGGGGGACTGCTGCAGCCCGCTTTCTGATCGAGTCGGGGTCGGGTGACGGTGGTTGGGCGCACGGGCCTGTTCGGGGTATGATTCTTTTCGTCGCCGCGAGGGAAACCTCGCGAAAGCGACAGGCCCTCTTAGCTCAGTCGGTAGAGCGTCTCCATGGTAAGGAGAAGGTCAACGGTTCGATTCCGTTAGAGGGCTCCAGTAACTGAAAGGCCCCGCCCAATTGGGCGGGGCCTTTTGCGTGTTCGGGTGTCAGTCCTTCTGGAGGCCCGGGACCCGCATGGCGAGGATGGCCATGTCGTCGGACGGGGCGTCCGACGCGAAGCGTTCGACCGCGCGCATGATGCGGGCCGCGACCGCACCGGCCGTGAGGCCCGTGCAGGTGGTGAGGACGTCCGTGAGGCCGTCGTCGCCCAGCATGCGGGTGCCCTCGCGGCGTTCGGTGACGCCGTCCGTGACGCACAGGAGGACGTCACCCGGGTCAAGGGTGATCGTCTGCTCGTAGAGCTCCAAGTCGTCCATGACGCCGAGCAGGGGCTGGGGTTCGGCGGCCGGTTCGACCGTGCCGTCCTGGCGTAGGCGGAGCGGGAGGGGATGGCCGGCGCAGACCACCTTCAGCTTGGCGCTGCCGTCCTCCTGGGGCCACAACTCGCCGTAGAGGAGGGTCAGGAAGCGGCTGCGGGCGCCCTCGTCGAGGATCGCGGAGTTGAGGCGCTCCAGGACCGCTGGGCCGCCGAAACCCTCTCTGGCGAGCAGGCGGAGGGCGTGGCGGGCCAGGCCGGTGACCGCGGCCGCCTCGGGTCCTGTGCCGCAGACGTCGCCGATGGCGAAGCCGTAGACGCCGTCGCGGATGGGGAACAAGTCGTAGAAGTCGCCGCCCACTTCGTTGCCCTCGCCGGCCGCGCGGTAGATGACCTCGACCTCGACACCCTCGATGTGCGGGAGGTCGGGGGGCAGGAGGCTGCGCTGGAGGGACTGGCTGATGGCCGTGCGCTCCGAGTACAGGCGGGCGTTGTCGAGGGCGAGGGCGGCTCGGCGGCTCAAGTCCTCGGCCAGTTCCAGGATTTCCTGGCGGAAGTGTTCGTCGGTGGGCTTGCCGAGGGTGAGCATGCCGATGACGCGGTTGCGGGCGACGAGGGGGAGGACGACTGTTTCGCCGCCGACTGCCGAAGCCGTGGCGAGAGTCGGTCCGATGCCCGAGCTGACGCGGCGGGTCGGTTCGCCGAGGCCAAGGTTTCGCATGGAGGTGCGCAGGGCGGCCTGGTGGGCTGCTTCGGCAGGCGCGGCCCAGACGCGGGCGCCCGGGGTGGGTACCGGGTCCGGAGGCGCGATCTTCGAGAGCAACGACTTGATGCCGTCGATGAGTTCCTCGTCCTCGTGCAGGACGTACGAGAGGTAAGGGTCGGAGGCCTGGTCGGCGATCGTGTAGACCGCGCACCAGGTGGCGAGGGTCGGGACCGTCATCTGGGCCATGAGGGCGAGGGTCTGGTCGCGGTCCAGGGTGCCGGCGAGGAGGTCGGAGGCCTCCACCAGGAAGCTGAGTGAGCCGCGGCGCAGGCGTTCGAGTTCGCCCAGGCGGGCCGACTCGACCGCCAACGCGATGCGGTCGGCGGCGAATTGGAGGCGGAGGGCTTCTTCGTTCGAGTACTTGTTGGGGCCTTCGGCGGCGACTCCCAGGGAGCCTGTGAGGCGGCCCTCCACCTTGAGGGGGACGGTGACGACCGAGCGCATTCCGGTGCCGCTGAGGAGCGGTACGGCGCCCGGGACGGCCTGGAGGTCCTCGTGGACGGCCGGCATGCGGGCGGAGCCGTAGCGGCCGGGGCCCGCCTCGACGGGCACGCGCGCGAAGCGTTGGCGGGCGGAGGGCAGGCCCGTGGACGCGCGGACCTCCAACTCCGTTTCGTCGTCCGTCGCGAGGAGGAGGAAGGCGGAGTCCCCGTCGAGCATGTCCCGGGCGCGCTCGACCGTGCGCTGGAGGAGGCCGTCGAGGTCGTCCGGCGCCGGGGAGCCGATGAACACCTCGAAGGGGTCGGTGTTCTGGCCGTCCGGGGTGGACGCCGCGTCGGGGGCGGGGCCCCGCATCGGGGTCTGCAGAACCGCGCGTTCGTGGTCCCTCACCAGGAGGCACACGGTTGACGGCTCGCCTCCGGTGTCGCGGACGCGGAGGTGGGAGGCGTACACGGGGATCACGCGGCCGTCGGCGCCGCGGATGCCGTAACTGCCCTCCCAGCGGGAGAGGCGGAGGGCCTCGGCGATGCCGGTGCTGGTGCCCGGGGTGTGCGGCCAGGCCGCGAGGTCGGTCAGGGGCTTGCCGGTGACCTGCTCGGCGGCGTAGCCGAAGAGTTCCTCCGCGTCCTCGTTCCAGGACGCGATGGAGCCCGTACGGTCGATCTGGACGACCGCGACGCGGACCCTGCCGTCGGCGAGCGGGAGCAGGGCGGCGGGCAGGGACGGGCCGGCCGCGCGGGTGCCCACCGGGCGGGCGGGGAGGTCGAGTTGGAACCAGACCAGCTTCTGTGTGGGGGTGTAGTCCACGCCCCAGCGGCTGGCGAGGGCCGCGCACAGCTGGAGGCCGCGGCCGCCCTCGCGGTCGGGGCTGCTCATGGTGATCGCGGCCCCCTGGAGGGGGATTTCGCGTTCGGGGTAGTGGTCGGCGACCTCGATCCGTGCGCCGTCGTCGCTCCGTAGACACAGAACATCCGCGGCCGTGCCCGCGTGGACCACGGCGTTGGTCACCAGTTCGCTGGTGAGGACCACGGCGTCGTCGACGATGTCGGCGAAGCCCCAGCCCTGCAGGGTGTCGCGGACGAAGGACCGCGCGGTGGCGACCGATCGTCCGACGGGCTCGAAGCTGGCTGCCGCGCGCGCGGTGATCACAGAACTCCTCGGCCTGTTGTCGGTGGGCAGGGGCCCATGGCCGATCGGCGCCTGCCGGGGCAACGGCTGGTTCCCGGTCGGCGGGGGATCCTGGGGCGTTCCTCCAGGATGCAGTCCGGTGGTCATGGTGCGGTGCCCCTCCGATGCCTGCCCGCTCGTGCTCGTGCCACCGCCCAGGCCGGACGGAACCGGCGCGGCTGGACAGCCGCATGCAAGGTTACTTACCTTCACCGTCCATGCGGATGCCGGTCGCGGTGTTTCCGTCCGGAGGGTGTGCGGACGATGTGCGAAGCTGCCGAACTGTTATGGCCTGGTTCAGGCAGGGTGAAACACTGGGCAGGATTCTGGTGAAGGTCCGGGCAGACCGGGTGTCTTCTGTGTACTGCGGGCAGCGGGCCTTGTTGAAGGCCGGTAAACCGGGCAGAGATACGCGGCAGTGACCGAAACGCCGAGCAGCAGCACCCAGCACAGCAGTAGCAATGGTCGACCCCTGCGGGAGGGACACAGTGGAGTCTGGCGCAGCGACGCGGGCCACCAAGACGCGCGCGAAAGGCGGACAGTCCCTGAAGAACCAGCGCAAACCGCGCAATGGGACCACGGAAGTGGACGCGGCCTCCTTGGACCGGCTGCTGACCGCTCTGGTCGCCATGCGGGACGGGAACTTCCGCAAGCGGCTCACGGTGTCAGGCGACGGCGTGATGTCGGAGATCGCCGCCGTGTTCAACGAGGTGGCCGACCGCAATCTGCACCTCACGGGTGAGCTGTCGCGGGTACGGCGCGTGGTCGGCCGTGAGGGAAAGCTCACGGAGCGGCTCGAGACGGCCGCCTGCGAGGGTTCCTGGGCCTCGGCCATCGATGCCTCCAACGCGCTCGTGGACGACCTCGTACGGCCCGTCTCCGAGGTCGGACGGGTGCTCTCCGCGGTGGCGGAGGGTGATCTGTCGCCGCGCATGGAACTGCGGACGCAGGCGCACGACGACGGCAACGGGCATCCGCTGCGCGGTGAGTTCCTGAAGGTCGGGCGGACTGTCAACAATCTGGTCGACCAGCTGTCGACGTTCACCGACGAGGTCACGCGCGTGGCCAGCGAGGTGGGCACCGAGGGCAAGCTCGGCGGGCAGGCACGCGTGCGTGGCATGTCCGGCTCCTGGAAGGACCTCACGGAGTCCGTCAACACGATGGCGTACCGGCTGACGGCCCAGGTGCGGGACATCGCGCTGGTGACCACGGCGGTCGCCAAGGGCGACCTGTCCCGGAAGGTCACCGTTCATGTCGCCGGCGAGATGCTGGAGCTGAAGAACACCGTCAACACGATGGTCGACCAGCTGTCGTCGTTCTCCTCCGAGGTGACGCGAGTCGCCCGCGAGGTGGGCACCGAGGGCGAGCTGGGCGGCCAGGCGCAGGTGCCGGGTGTGGCCGGGGTGTGGAAGGACCTCACCGACTCGGTGAACATCATGGCCGGCAACCTGACGGCCCAGGTACGCGGGATCGCCCAGGTGACGACGGCCGTCGCCAACGGTGACCTGTCGCAGAAGGTGACCGTGTCGGCGCGGGGCGAGGTCGCCCAGCTCGCCGAGACGATCAACCAGATGACCGAGACACTGCGCACCTTCGCCGACGAGGTCACACGCGTGGCCAACGAGGTCGGTGCCGAGGGGCAGCTCGGCGGGCAGGCGAACGTGCCCGGTGCGGCGGGGACGTGGAAGGACCTCACCGACTCGGTGAACACGGTCTTCCGGAACCTGACGATCCAGGTGCGGGACATCGCCGCCGTGACCACCGCCGTGGCCAGCGGTGACCTGTCCCAGAAGGTCACGGTGAACGTGGCCGGCGAGATGCTGGAGCTGAAGAACACCGTCAACGGGATGGTCGATCAGCTGTCCTCGTTCGGTGCCGAGGTCACGCGCGTGGCGCGCGAGATCGGTGTCGAGGGTGAACTGGGCGGCCAGGCGCAGGTGCCGGGCGCGGCCGGTACATGGAAGGACTTGACCGACTCGGTCAACACCGCGTTCCGCAACCTCACCGGCCAGGTGCGCAACATCGCGCAGGTGACGACGGCCGTGGCCAACGGAGACCTCTCCCAGAAGGTCACCGTCGATGTGTCCGGCGAGATGCTTCAGTTGAAGAACACCGTCAACACGATGGTCGACCAACTGTCGTCGTTCGCCGACCAGGTGACCCGCATGGCCCGGGACGTGGGCACGGAGGGCCGGCTCGGCGGCCAGGCGCGCGTGGACGGCGTCTCGGGCACCTGGAAGGAACTCACCGACTCCGTGAACTCGATGGCCGGGAACCTGACCTCCCAGGTGCGCAACATCGCCCAGGTGACGACGGCCGTGGCCCAGGGCGACCTGTCCCAGAAGATCGACGTGGACGCGCGCGGCGAGATCCTGGAGCTGAAGAACACCATCAACACGATGGTCGATCAACTCTCCGCGTTCGCCGACCAGGTGACCCGGGTGGCCCGCGACGTGGGCACCGAGGGCCGGCTGGGCGGGCAGGCGCAGGTACCCGGTGTCGCCGGTGTGTGGCGCGACCTGACCGACTCCGTGAACGGCATGGCCGGCAACCTCACCGCCCAGGTGCGCAACATCGCGCAGGTCGCGACCGCGGTGGCCCGGGGTGACCTGTCCCAGAAGATCACCGTGGACGCGCGCGGGGAGATCCTGGAGCTGAAGAACACCCTGAACACGATGGTCGACCAGCTGTCCTCGTTCGCCGAGGAGGTCACGCGCGTGGCCCGCGAGGTGGGCACCGAGGGGCAGTTGGGCGGTCAGGCCGAGGTGCAGGGTGTCTCCGGCACCTGGAAGGACCTCACGCAGTCGGTGAACTTCATGGCGAACAACCTGACCATCCAGGTGCGCCAGATCGCCGAGGTCACGACCGCCGTCGCCAAGGGCGACCTGTCCAAGAAGATCACTGTTGACGCGAAGGGCGAGATCCTTGAGCTCGTCACGACGGTCAACACCATGGTTGATCAACTGTCGTCGTTCGCCGAGCAGGTGACCCGGGTGGCCCGTGAGGTGGGCACCGAGGGCATCCTGGGCGGCCAGGCCCACGTGCCGGGCATCACGGGCATCTGGAAGGACCTCAGTGGCAACGTCAACCTGATGGCCAACAACCTGACCATGCAGGTGCGGAACATCTCCCAGGTCGCGGCGGCCGTCGCAAACGGCGACCTGACCCGGACGGTGACGATCGAGGCGCGCGGCGAAGTCCAGCAGCTCGCCGACACCTTCAACACCATGGTGAAGACGCTGAGTTCGTTCGCCGACCAGGTCACCAAGGTGGCCCGTGAGGTGGGCACGGACGGCATCCTGGGCGGCCAGGCGCATGTGCCGGGTGTGGCGGGCACCTGGAAGGACCTCACCGACTCGGTGAACGGCATGGCGTCCAACCTGACCGGTCAGGTGCGCAACATCGCGATGGTCACCACGGCCATCGCCAAGGGCGACTTGACCAAGAAGATCGACATTGACGCCCGCGGCGAGATCCTGGAACTCAAGACGACGATCAACACCATGGTTGACCAGCTGTCCAGTTTCGCCGAGGAGGTCACCCGGGTGGCCCGCGAGGTGGGCACGGAAGGCCAGTTGGGCGGTCAGGCACGCGTGCGTGACGTCGACGGTACCTGGCGCGACCTCACCGAGTCGGTGAACGAGATGGCCGGGAACCTGACCCGCCAGGTGCGTGCCATCGCGCGCGTGGCGACCGCGGTGACCCGGGGCGACCTGAACCTGAAGATCGACGTGGACGCGTCCGGGGAGATCCAGGAACTCCAGGACTACATCAACAAGATGATCGCCAACCTGCGCGACACCACGATCGCCAACAAGGAGCAGGACTGGCTCAAGGGCAACCTCGCCCGTATCTCGGCGTTGATGCAGGGCCGCCGCGACCTGGACGACGTCGCCTCGCTGATCATGAGCGAGCTGACACCGGTGGTCTCCGCGCAGCACGGCGCGTTCTTCCTCGCGCTGCCCCTGGCGGACGCCGAGGGCGACGAGGCGTACGAACTGCGCATGCTCGGGTCCTACGGCTACTCGATGGGCTCCATGCCGACGTCGTTCAGGCCCGGTGAGGCGCTGATCGGGACGGCCGCCCAGGAACGACGCACGATCCTCGTGGAGAACGCCCCCAGCGGCTATCTGAAGATCTCCTCGGGGCTCGGGGAGGCGCCGCCCGCGCAGGTGATCGTGCTTCCGGTGCTCTTCGAGGGGAAGGTGCTCGGCGTCATCGAGCTGGCCTCCTTCACGCCCTTCACGCACATCCAGAAGGACTTTCTCAACCAGATCGCCGAGATGATCGCGACCAGCGTCAACACCATCTCCGTCAACACCAAGACGGAGCTGCTGCTGAAGCAGTCCCAGGAGCTGACCGAGCAACTCCAGGAGCGGTCGGCCGAGTTGGAGAACCGGCAGAAGGCCCTCCAGTCGTCCAACGCCGAACTGGAGGAGAAGGCCGAGCTGCTGGCCCAGCAGAACCGCGACATCGAGGTCAAGAACACCGAGATCGAAGAGGCCCGGCAGGTCCTGGAGGAGCGCGCCGAGCAACTCGCCGTGTCGATGCGCTACAAGAGCGAGTTCCTCGCCAACATGTCGCACGAGCTGCGCACACCGCTCAACTCGCTGCTGATCCTCGCCAAGCTGCTCGCCGACAACGCGGAGGGGAACCTCTCCCCGAAGCAGGTCGAGTTCGCCGAGACGATCCACGGCGCCGGGTCCGACCTGCTCCAGCTGATCAACGACATCCTGGACCTGTCGAAGGTCGAGGCGGGCAAGATGGACGTCTCGCCGACCCGCATCGCGCTTGTCCAACTCGTCGACTACGTAGAGGCCACTTTCCGCCCGCTGACCGCGGAGAAGGGCCTCGACCTGTCCGTCCGGGTGTCGCCGGAACTGCCCGCCACGCTCCACACCGACGAGCAGCGGCTGCTCCAGGTGCTGCGCAACCTGCTGTCCAACGCGGTGAAGTTCACCGACTCCGGAGCGGTCGAACTGGTCATCCGGCCGGCCGGCGCGGATGTGCCGGTGGCCATCAGGGAGCAGCTCCTGGAGGCAGGTTCGCTGCGGGACGCGGACGCCGACCTGATCGCGTTCTCGGTGACCGACACCGGGATCGGGATCGCGGGCAGCAAGATGCGGGTCATCTTCGAGGCGTTCAAGCAGGCGGACGGTACGACCAGCCGCAAGTACGGCGGTACGGGTCTCGGGCTGTCGATCTCCCGGGAGATCGCGCAGCTGCTCGGCGGTGAGATCTTCGCGCAGAGCGAACCGGGACGCGGTTCGACGTTCACGCTGTATTTGCCGCTGTACCCGAGCGAACTGCCCCCGCAGGGCTACCAGCAGCTGCCCGCGCTGGAGGCGGGCGACCTCCTGGCGTCGTCCGCGGCGGAGCTCGCCGAGTTGTCCGAGCGGAGCGAGGTGGACATCGAGACGCCGGCCGAGGTGAAGTCGTACCACGAGACGCAGAACGGTGCCGCCGCGCTCTTCAGGAGGCGTCGCAGGGCCGTCGAGCAGTCCATGCAACTCGGGCAGACGGTGCGGGACCAGTGGGCCGCCGAGGAGGCGGCGCCGGCGCCGCGCCGGGGCATCCGGTTCGGCGGGGAGAAGGTGCTGATCGTCGACGACGACATCCGCAACGTCTTCGCGCTGACGAGCGTCCTGGAGCAGCACGGGCTGTCCGTGCTGTACGCGGAGAACGGCCGCGAGGGCATCGAAGTCCTGGAGCAGCACGACGATGTGACGGTCGTTCTGATGGACATCATGATGCCCGAGATGGATGGGTACGCGACGACGACGGCGATCCGCAGGATGCCGCAGTTCGCCGGGCTGCCGATCATCGCGCTGACCGCGAAGGCGATGAAGGGCGACCGGGAGAAGGCGATCGAGTCCGGCGCGTCGGACTACGTCACCAAGCCGGTCGATCCCGATCATCTGCTGTCGGTGATGGAGCAGTGGATGCGCCCGGAGTGAGGGAAACGACCGGGCCTGACGGGAAAGCGGTGGGAACGGTGCGGGGAACGTCCGGTGTGCACACGGAGTTGCTGACTCAGTGTGTCCGAAGCCGTGTAGAAGTACGGGATTCGGGGAACCTTCTGGTCTCCCGCTACGTTTCTGCTTCGTGCACAGTGACATCGCGGTGACAGGGTGTGGCGACAGGCGGGGTGCGGCTACCATGACCGGCACAAGGACGGGCGGCGCAAGAGAGTCGTCCTCTGGGGCGGCGCCCGGTGCACATCCGGGGCGAGGAGGGCGGGCCATGGTGCAGAAGGCCAAGATCCTTCTGGTCGATGACCGGCCGGAGAATCTGCTTGCGCTGGAGGCCATCCTCTCTGCGCTCGATCAGACACTGGTTCGGGCATCGTCCGGTGAGGAAGCGCTCAAAGCACTGCTCACGGACGACTTCGCGGTCATTCTGCTGGACGTTCAGATGCCGGGCATGGACGGTTTCGAAACCGCCGCGCACATCAAGCGACGGGAGCGGACCCGGGACATCCCGATCATCTTCCTCACCGCGATTAACCACGGCCCGCACCACACCTTCCGGGGGTACGCGGCGGGCGCGGTCGACTACATCTCCAAGCCGTTCGACCCGTGGGTGCTGCGTGCGAAGGTCTCGGTCTTCGTCGAGCTGTACATGAAGAACTGCCAACTGCGGGAGCAGGCGGCGCTGTTGCGTCTTCAGCTGGAGGGCGGCGGCAAGCCCGCGGTCGGCGCGGCCAAGGAACCGGCCGGACTGCTCGCCGAGCTGTCCGCGCGGCTCGCGGCCGTCGAGGAGCAGGCCGAGGCGCTGTCCAAGCAGCTCGACGACGAGTCGGCGGACGCGGCGGCCGTGGCCACCGCGGCTCATCTCGAACGCAAACTCACCGGACTGCGCAGGGCACTCGACGCCCTGGAGCCGGGCACCGGCACCGGAGCACCATCGCTCCCGTCCCAGAACTGACGTCCGCCGCGGGCGCAGTTGTGCGTGAGCGCGCGTCAGTTCCCCGTCCCGTACGGGCGACACGAACGGGTGAAGCAGTGGGCACACGTGTCCCCTGCGCTCTCCACAGGTAACCTCACACCTATGGCCTCACGTCCCTCCGCAGCCAAGAAGCAGCCCGCCAAGAGGGCTGCTCCGGCGAAGGCTCCGGCGAAGAAGGCCGCCGCGAAAAGGGCCCCGGCGAAGAAGGCGGTCGCCAAGAAGACCGCCCGCCCGGCGCCCAAGCCCGCGCCCAGCCCCACCGGTGGCATCGTCAAGCTCGTGCGCGCCATCTGGCTCGGCACCGCGCACGCCGTCGGCGCCGTGTTCCGCGGCATAGGGCAGGGCGCGAAGAACCTCGACCCGGCCCACCGCAAGGACGGCGTCGCATTGCTCCTGTTCGGTCTCGCACTGATCGTCGCCGCCGGCACCTGGGCCGATCTGCGCGGCCCGGTCGGCGACCTCGTCGAGATCCTGGTGACGGGCGCCTTCGGCCGCCTCGACCTGCTCGTGCCGATACTGCTCGCGGTGATCGCCGTACGCTTCATCCGCCACCCGGAGAAGCCCGAGGCCAACGGCCGCATCGTGATCGGCCTGTCCGCGCTCGTCATCGGCGTCCTCGGCCAGGTCCACATCGCCTGCGGCGCGCCCGCCCGCAGCGACGGCATGCAGGCGATAAGGGACGCCGGCGGCCTCATCGGCTGGGGTGTGGCGACCCCGCTGACGTACACCATGGGCGAGGTGCTCGCCGTACCTCTGCTCGTGCTGCTCACGATCTTCGGGCTGCTGGTCGTCACAGCCACGCCCGTCAACGCCATCCCGCAGCGCCTCAGGCTGCTCGGGGTGAAGCTGGGCATCGTCCACGACCCGGAGGACGAGGACGAGTTCGGCGAGGACGACGAGCGCTACGACGAGCAGTGGCGCGAGGCGCTGCCCGCGCGCTCCCGCAAGCGCGGGAGCGACCCGGAGGTGTACGACCCCGACAGCGCGGAGCAGGAGGCCCTCACGCGGCGCCGGAGCCGCCCCAGGCGCTCCGCGGTGCCCCAGCCCGAGATGCACCGCCCCATGGACGCCGTGGACGTCGCAGCGGCCGCCGCAGCCGCTCTCGACGGGGCCGTCCTGCACGGCATGCCGCCCTCGCCGATCGTCGCCGACCTCACCCAGGGCGTACGGGTGGGAGGCGACCGCGAGGACACCACACCCACGCCCGTCCCGGCCCCCGCCGCGCGCCCCAAGCAGGAGAAGCTCAAGGCCGAGGTCATGGACCTCACGAAGGCGCCCCCGGAGGAGGTCCGGGACCTCCCGCCGCGCGCCGAGCAGCTCCAGCTCTCCGGCGACATCACATACGCCCTGCCCTCGCTCGACCTCCTCACGCGCGGGGGCCCCGGCAAGGCGCGCAGCGCAGCGAACGACGCCGTGGTCGCCTCCCTGACGAACGTCTTCTCCGAGTTCAAGGTCGACGCCGCCGTCACCGGCTTCACGCGCGGGCCCACGGTCACGCGTTACGAGGTGGAGCTCGGCCCGGCCGTCAAGGTGGAGCGGATCACCGCTCTCACGAAGAACATCGCCTACGCCGTCGCCAGCCCCGATGTGCGGATCATCAGCCCGATCCCCGGCAAGTCCGCGGTCGGCATCGAGATCCCGAACACGGACCGGGAGATGGTCAACGTAGGAGACGTCCTGCGCCTCGCGGACGCGGCCGAGGACGACCACCCGATGCTCGTGGCGCTCGGCAAGGACGTCGAGGGCGGCTACGTCATGGCCAACATGGCGAAGATGCCGCACATCCTGGTGGCCGGTGCCACCGGCTCCGGCAAGTCGTCCTGCATCAACTGTCTGATCACGTCGATCATGTGCCGCGCGACCCCCGAGGACGTCCGCATGGTCCTCGTCGACCCCAAGCGCGTCGAACTGACCGCCTACGAAGGCATCCCGCACCTGATCACGCCCATCATCACCAACCCGAAGCGGGCCGCCGAGGCGCTCCAGTGGGTCGTACGCGAGATGGACCTCAGGTATGACGACCTCGCTGCCTTCGGGTACCGGCACATCGACGACTTCAACCAGGCGATCCGCGACGGCAAGCTGAAGACTCCGGAGGGCAGCGAGCGGGAGCTCAAGACCTATCCGTACCTCTTGGTGATCGTCGACGAGCTGGCCGACCTGATGATGGTCGCCCCGAGGGACGTCGAGGACTCCATCGTGCGCATCACGCAGCTCGCGCGCGCGGCCGGCATCCACCTGGTGCTCGCGACACAGCGCCCCTCCGTGGACGTCGTCACCGGTCTGATCAAGGCGAACGTGCCCTCCAGGCTCGCGTTCGCCACCTCCTCGCTCGCCGACTCCCGGGTCATCCTCGACCAGCCCGGCGCGGAGAAGCTGATCGGCAAGGGCGACGGGCTGTACCTGCCGATGGGTCAGAACAAGCCCACCCGTATGCAGGGCGCCTTCGTCACCGAGGACGAGATCCACGCCGTCGTGCAGCACTGCAAGGACCAGATGACCCCGGTCTTCCGGGAGGACGTCACCGTCGGCACCAAGCAGAAGAAGGAGATCGACGAGGACATCGGCGACGACCTCGACCTGCTGTGCCAGGCGGCCGAGCTGGTCGTGTCCACGCAGTTCGGGTCCACCTCGATGCTCCAGCGCAAGCTGCGCGTCGGCTTCGCCAAGGCCGGGCGGCTCATGGACCTCATGGAGTCCCGCGGCATCGTCGGACCCAGCGAGGGGTCCAAGGCGCGTGACGTTCTGCTGAAGGGCGACGAGCTGGACGGCGTGCTCGCGGTGATCCGCGGGGAGTCCGAGGGCTAGGAGTGGGTAGGCGGTTCCGGGAGGGTGGCGACCGGCCGTGACTCACCCGTTAGAGATCGTCGGGCAACCGTTTCCCTTTGCCGTACGTCAAGTTGAGCGAGAGGACAGATGGGGCTCCCACCACGGGGTCCGTGTCTGGCCCGCCATCGGCCTGTCCGGCCATACCGATGGCGTACAAAGTCCCACCGCCCGGTTGCCCCACCCTTTCATACCCCCCCTAGACTGAACTTCCAGCACAGGCGGCTACACGCTCGAAAGGCGCCCCCGTGTCCATCGGCAACTCCCCTCAAGACGAGCCTCCGTTCGAAGACGATCGCTCCGAAGACGGTCATGAGGAAGCAGCCCGCCCTTCCGTCGGCCGAGCCCTGCAGCAGGCACGTATCGCCGCCGGGCTGACCGTCGACGACGTCAGCAGCGTCACCCGGGTCCGCATCGCCATCGTGCACGCCATCGAAGCCGACGACTTCACGCCCTGCGGCGGTGACGTCTACGCGCGCGGGCACATCCGGACCCTCGCCAAGGCCGTCCACATCGATCCCGCCCCGCTCCTCGCCCGCTACGACGACGATCACGGCGGACGCCCGGCCCCGACGCCGGCGGCACCTCTCTTCGAGGCGGAACGCATCCGTCCCGAGCGGCGCGGGCCCAACTGGACAGCCGCCATGGTCGCAGCGATCGTCGCGGTGGTCGGCTTCGTCGGATTCACCGCCTTCAAGGGCGGCGACAGCAACAGCGACGCCAAGTCGCAGGTCGCCCAGGGAGCCACGCCCAGCGCCAGCAAACCCGCCAAGCCGACACCCTCGAACACCGATTCCGCCACGCCCAAGTCCGACCCCTCCGACAGCGCCATCGCCGCCGCTCCGCAGGACAAGGTGACGGTCCAGGTGACCGCGGTCGACGGCCGCAGCTGGATCTCCGCCAAGGACCACAACGGCCGGATGCTCTTCGACGGACTCCTCAAGAAGGGCGAGTCCAAGACCTTCCAGGACAGCTCGAAGGTCAACCTGATCCTCGGCGACGCCGGCGCGATCCAGCTCTACGTCAATGGCAAGAAGATCGAGGACGACTTCCAGCCCGGAGCGGTGGAGCGCCTCACGTACACGAAGGGCGACCCCGAGGTCGGATAACCCGTCCAACGGGTGGTTGCTCAAGGGGTTGGCCAAGATCGGCCAACCCCTTCGACGTGGGGTGTCAGTGGGACGAAGTAGTCTTGAGCCCATGCCTGAACGCCGTACCGTCGCACTCGTCACTCTTGGCTGCGCCCGTAACGAGGTGGACTCGGAGGAGCTCGCAGGCCGCTTGGAGGCGGACGGCTGGCAACTCGTGGAGGACGCCGAGGACGCGGACGTCGCCGTCGTCAACACCTGTGGCTTCGTCGAGGCCGCCAAGAAGGACTCCGTAGACGCCCTGCTCGAAGCCAACGACCTCAAGGGGCACGGCAGAACGCAGGCCGTCGTGGCGGTGGGCTGCATGGCCGAGCGGTACGGCAAGGAGCTCGCCGAGGCGCTGCCCGAGGCCGACGGAGTGCTCGGCTTCGACGACTACGCCGACATCTCCGACCGCCTGCAGACCATCCTGAACGGCGGCATCCACGCCTCGCACACCCCGCGCGACCGCCGCAAGCTGCTGCCGATCAGCCCCGCCGAGCGGCAGGAGTCCGCCGCGGACGTCGCGCTGCCCGGCCACGGCCCGGTCGACCTCCCGGACGGCCTCGCGCCCGCCTCGGGCCCCCGCGCGCCCCTGCGCCGCCGCCTGGACGGCTCCCCGGTCGCCTCGGTGAAGCTCGCCTCCGGCTGCGACCGGCGCTGCTCCTTCTGCGCCATTCCGTCCTTCCGCGGCTCCTTCATCTCCCGCCGCCCCAGCGACGTCCTCAACGAGACGCGCTGGCTGGCCGAGCAGGGCGTCAAGGAGGTCATGCTGGTCTCCGAGAACAACACGTCCTACGGCAAGGATCTGGGCGACATCCGTCTCCTGGAGTCGCTGCTGCCCGAGCTGGCGGACATCGACGGCCTGGAGCGCGTGCGCGTCAGCTACCTCCAGCCGGCCGAGATGCGCCCCGGGCTCATCGACGTGCTGACCTCGACACCGAAGATCGCGCCCTACTTCGACCTGTCCTTCCAGCACTCCGCGCCCGATGTGCTGCGCTCCATGCGCCGCTTCGGCGACACCGACCGCTTCCTCGAACTGCTCGACACCATCCGCTCCAAGGCCCCGCAGGCCGGCGTGCGCTCGAACTTCATCGTCGGCTTCCCCGGCGAGACCGAGGCCGACCTCGCCGAACTGGAGCGCTTCCTGAACGGCGCCCGCCTGGACGCCATCGGCGTCTTCGGGTACTCCGACGAGGAGGGCACGGAGGCGGCGACGTACGACAAGAAGCTCGACCAGGACGTCGTCGACGCGCGGCTCGCGCACATCTCGCGGCTCGCCGAGGAGCTCGTCTCGCAGCGCGCCGAGGAGCGCGTCGGCGAGACCGTGCACGTGCTGGTCGAGTCGGTGGACTCCGAGGACGGCGCCTACGGCCGCGGCGAGCACCAGGCGCCGGAGACGGACGGCCAGGTGCTCCTCACGAGCGGCGAAGGCCTGAGCGTCGGCCGTATGGTCGAGGCGAAGGTGGTCGGTACGGAAGGTGTCGACCTGGTGGCCGAGCCGCTCCTGGGCTCGCTCGCGTGTAGTGAGGAGGCGGGCAGATGACCGGAGTCCCGGCATCGGCGGCGGGCGGCACCTCCAGCGCGAACGGCGCGCCCGCGAGCGCGGGTTCCGGTGCGGCCTCCGGTGGCGCCCCTTCCGGCGCGATGTCGGGCAGTGCCTCCGGCGGTGTCCCCTCCGGGGGAGTCCCGGCCGGTGGTGCCTCTTCCGGTGCTGTCGAGTCCGGCGTGCCCGGTGGCCCGAGGCCGGCACGCGCGAAGGTCGTCGCCGCCGCCGTCAACCAGGCGAGCGTCTGGAACATCGCCAACTTCCTGACCATGCTCCGGCTGCTGCTCGTCCCCGGCTTCGTCGCCCTGATGCTGGCCGACGGCGGGTACGACCCGGCGATGCGGTCGTTCGCCTGGGCGGCGTTCGCCATCGCCATGATCACCGACCTGTTCGACGGCCACCTGGCGCGCACCTACGACCTCGTCACCGACTTCGGGAAGATCGCCGACCCCATCGCCGACAAGGCGATCATGGGCGCGGCGCTGATCTGTCTGTCCTCGCTCGGTGATCTCCCGTGGTGGGTGACCGTGGTCATCCTCGGCCGGGAACTCGGGATCACGCTGCTGCGTTTTCTTGTCATCCGGTACGGCGTCATTCCCGCGTCGCGCGGCGGCAAGCTGAAGACGCTCACGCAGGGCGTGGCCGTAGGAATGTATGTGCTGGCGCTCACGGGATGGCTGGCGACCCTGAGGTTCTGGGTGATGGCTGCGGCGGTCATTCTGACCGTGCTGACCGGACTCGACTATGTGAGACAGGCCATTGTGCTGCGCAGGCAGGGAATCGCCGAGCGCATGGCGGCGTCGGAGGAGACGGAAGCGTGAGTTCCACGGCCACTGAAGTGGTGCGACTACTGACCGTGAGCGGTGCGACGCTCGCTGTCGCCGAGTCGCTCACCGGTGGTCTGGTTGCGGCGGAGATCACATCGGTGCCCGGAGCCTCCAAGGCCTTCCGCGGTTCGGTCACCGCCTACGCCACCGAGCTGAAGCACCAGCTGCTCGGTGTCGACGCCGCCCTGCTGGCCGAGTGCGGGGCCGTGGATGCGCAGGTCGCGGCCCAGATGGCGGCCGGTGTGCGGAAGGCGCTGGGCGCCGACTGGGGTATCGCGACGACCGGCGTGGCGGGCCCGGAGCCGCAGGACGGGCAGCCCGTGGGCACCGTTTTCGTGGCCGTGGACGGGCACTTTGGTCCGGATTCGGATGGAGCCGGTGGCGGGAAAGTGGCCGCCCTGCGGTTGAACGGCGGCCGGGCGGAAATTCGTAGAGAGAGTGTACGGAGCGTACTCGCGCTGCTTCTGGAGCGGCTCGTGAGCGAACAGACCGGGAATGAGCGGGCACAGGATACGGAACAGAACGGGGGGTTTTGATGTTTGCAGCCCTGAGTGAACACGACATCGCTCCCCGCACGGCCGCGGCGCAAGGCGGTACGGTGGGGCGAGAAGGATGCGGCTACGCGGTCCGAGGAGGGAGCCACCGATGATTCTGCTCCGTCGCCTGCTGGGTGACGTGCTGCGTCGGCAGCGCCAGCGCCAGGGCCGTACTCTGCGCGAAGTCTCCTCGTCCGCCCGAGTCTCACTCGGCTATCTCTCCGAGGTGGAGCGGGGGCAGAAGGAGGCTTCCTCTGAACTGCTCTCCGCCATCTGCGACGCGTTGGACGTACGGATGTCCGAGCTCATGCGGGAAGTGAGTGACGAGCTCGCTCTCGCCGAGCTGGCCCAGTCTGCTGCGGCCACCGATTCCGTGCCCACGTCGGTACGTCCGATGCTGGGTTCCGTGTCGGTGACCGGTGTGCCACCGGAACGGGTGACCATCAAGGCCCCCGCCGAGGCGGTGGACGTGGTCGCCGCGTGACGCCGACGCCGGTCTGAGCCGATGCGGCGCTGACCGGCACTGAGGATGTACTGAGGGCCCCGGCCGGGGCTTCTCCAGTGAGAGCTGGAGAGGTGCGGTCGGGGTCTTTCGCGTTCCGGGCGCCTTGTACGGCCGGGAGCTTTGTCGGTCCGCGGTGGTCCGTTTGCCGGTGTGGTCCGGTGCGGTCATGGTTGAGGCGGGTGGTGCGTGCGTGTGCCGTCGACGCGCCCTCCTCGCGGGTGACCGCGGCGGTCTGGCGTCCGGCTGGAGGTGGTGCCATGGCGGGGCGGATAGCGCGCTGGGGGGCTGTCCTGGGACTCGGGGCGCTGTGGTGGTGGGCCGTGCTGCGGCTCGCGCTGGCGGCCGACGCCGGGGTCCTGGAAGGGGCGGTCGCGGCCGGGGGGTGGGGGCTGAGCCTGCTGCCGGTGCACTGTGTGCCGAAGGCCAGGGCGGCCGGAGCTGTGGGGCAGGGACGCTGGAGGGAGGCCTGGTCGGTGTCCCTCGCTACCACGGCATCGCCACGCCCCCGTTCGGACGGAGGATCTGACCCGTCGTGAACGACGACGCGTCGGACGCCAGATACAGCACGGCGTGGGCGATGTCCTCCGGCTCACCTACCCGGCCCAGCGGCGACAGCCGGGCCATCAGCGCCTCGGTACGGGCCTGCGCCTCGCCCTCGTGGTGATCGGTCATGGGCGTGCGTATCCAGCCCGGTGCGACGGCGTTGACGCGGATGCCGTGCCGGCCAGCCTCCGTCGCCAGCGTCTTCGTCAGCTGGACGACGGCCGCCTTCGCGGCGCTGTAGCAGAGCAGCCCGGACCCTCCGGTGTCGATCGCGCCCGAGGCCATGGTGACGATGCTGCCCCTCGTGCCGCGGTCGAGCATCAGCCGGGCCGCCTCCTGGCAGGCGTACAGCACCCCCTTGAAGTTGACGTTCAGCACCCGGTCGAGATCCTCGTCCCGGGTCTCCAGCACCGTGCTGCTGTGCATGATCCCGGCGACCGCGGCCATCACATGCAGTTCCTCGCAGGACTCGACGGCCTGCCGGACCTGCGCGCGATCGGTGACGTCGAGGTGATGGGTGCGGACGGTGCCGCCCTTGTCCTTGATCAGGGTCGCCGTCTCATGCAGACCCTGCGGGTCACGGTCGGCGCAGTGCACGGTGGCACCCGCCTCGGCGAGCAGCACCGCCGACGCGCGGCCGATACCGCTGGCGGCGCCGGTGACGAAAGCGGTGCGTCCGGTGAGGTCGTACGCCTTGACGGGCATGCAGCGACGGTACGAGGGTTTCTGACGGGTCGTCAATTAGTCGTACGGTGCTGAGTTCCACGAGGTGGGGAGGTGCCCGGCGCCGGACCCACCTGGCAGGTCGGGCACCAGTAGGTGGGGCGCTCGCGCGAGCCGTCGCCCTGGTCGGCCGTGCGGATCTGGGTGCCGCAGCGCAGGCAGGGGCGGGGCGCGCGGCCGTAGACGAACAGGTCGGGGGTGTGGGGGCCACCTGTGGTGCGGTGCGCCGAACCGTTCGTGATGTTGCTCGTGGTACTGCGGACCGGGCGGTCGCGGTTGGCTTCCAGTAGGCGCTTCGCGATGGCGGGGAGCTTCGCGGCGCGGTCGGCCGGGAGGGCGCCGACGGGGAGCCAGGGGGTGGCGCCGAGGAGGAAGCAGAGTTCGCTTTTGTAGATGTTGCCGATACCGGCCAGGTTCCGCTGGTCGAGCAGGGCCTCGCCGAGGGGGCGGGCGGGGTCGGCGAGGAGGTTGGCCAGCGCCTGCTGGGGGTTCCAGTCGGGGCCCAGGAGATCCGGGCCCAGGTGGCCGACGGTGCGGTGTTCGTCGGTGGTGCGGAGGAGTTCCAGGACGGGGAGGCGGTAGCCGACGGCCGTGCGGTCGGCGGTGCCGAGGATCGCACGGATCTGGTGGGCCGGGCCGCCACCGCTCCAGCGCTGACCGTTGGCGTACACGCGCCAGGTGCCGTCCATTCGCAGGTGCGAGTGGAGGGTGAGGCCGCCCTCGACGCGGGTCAGCAGGTGCTTGCCCCGGGGTGTGACGTCCAGGACGGTGCGCCCGGTGAGGTCCGCCGTGGCGTACTTGGGCACCCTGAGGTCGCTGCGGGTCAGCACCTTGCCCGCGAGGGCCGTGTGGAGGCGCTTCGCGGTCTGCCAGACGGTGTCGCCTTCAGGCATGGGTCAAGGGTGGCATGCGGTGGTGAGGGTCGGTTCGGTTCATGCGCGCAGGCGCAGGCCGCGCGGTGTCGCGATGAAGCCCGCTCCTTCCAGAAGGGTGCCGATGGGGGAGGTGAGGGCCGAGGCACCGTTGACGCGCTCCACCGTGACCGTGCCGAGCGAACCGGCTCGGGCCGCTGCCGCGAGGGCTTCGGCGGCCCCTTGCAGGCGTGGGTCCTCGGTGGCCGTGGTGTCCGGTGCGGAGGGCCAGGCGAGCAGGGTCTTGCCGCCGCGCTCCATGTACAGCGTCAGCTCACCGTCGACGAGTACGACGAGCGAGCCGGCCTTCCGCCCCGGCTTGTGCCCGGCGCCCGTCGGCGGCTCGGGCCACGGGAGGGCGGCGCCGTACGCGTTCGCCGGGTCGGCGGCGGCGAGGACCACGGCCCGGGTGGCGAGGGAGGGTCGGTGGTAGGAGAACGTGCTGTTGGTCCGGGGTGCCGGGGCGGGGAAGTCGCGGGGCGAGATGTAGTCGCCCGGGGACGGGGGATGGGAGGCGGGGGAGCCGTCGAGTCGTGAGGTGGGTCCGGCCGGTGTGCCCGTGTCGTCGAGGTCGTCGAAGTCGGTGAACGGGCCGAAGGCGTCGGCGAAGTCGTGGACTCCGGGGGAGTCAGGTGTGTTGTGTCGGCCGTGGGGGGCGGGAGAGTTGTCGAAGCGGTTGACGGAACCGGAGGGCGGTGTGCTGGAGCCACCGAGGGCCCCGAAGCCGTAGGGGTCGTTGTCCGTGGTGTCCGGTGTGGGCAGGTCGTCGCCCCGGTCGCGGGCGTTGGCGACCGCGCGGAGGCGGTCCACCGCGCCGTCCATCGCGAACTGGGCGGCGCCGAGCCCCTCCACGACATAGCCGCGCCGCGCCTGGCCGCTCTCCTCGAAGACGGACAGGATGCGGTACGTCGCCGAGAATCCGCCCTCCACACCCTCCGCGGCGACGGCTCCCCGGGTCACCACGCCGTGCCGGTCGAGCAGGGTGCGGGCCAGGGCGTGGGCGCGCACGGTGGGGTCCGGTTCGTGGGCGGGGAGCAGGGACCAGCGGCCGGCGACGGTCGGCGGACCGGTGCGTGAGGTGGGGCGGGCGGCGGCGGTGAGGGAGCCGTAGCGCCCGCGCGGGACCGTGCGTTTCGCGCGGTGGGCCGTGGAACCCGCCGTACGGCCGGAGCCCAGCAGGGAGCGCATGGGGGTGAGCGTGTCGTTCGTGAGCCGGCCGGACCAGGCCAGGTCCCAGACGGCGTCGGCCAGTTGGGGGTCGGTGGCGTCGGGGTGGGTGGTCGCGCGGACCTGGTCGGCGATCTGGCGGAAAAAGAGGCCGTAGCCGCCGGAGAGGGTGTCCAGGACGGACTGGTGCAGTGCGGTGAGTTCGAGGGGGTGCGGTGGCGGGAGGAGTAGGGGGGCCGCGTCCGCCAGGTAGAGGGAGATCCAGCCGTCCTTGCCGGGTAGGGAGCCCGCGCCTGCCCACACCAGCTCGCCGGACGCGGTGAGTTCGTCGAGCATGGCGGGCGCGTAGTTCGCCACGCGGGACGGCAGGACCAGCTTCTCCAGAGCCGACGCTGGCACGGAGGCTCCCTGCAACTGCTCGACGGCGCGCACCAGTCCGTCGATGCCGCGCAGGCCGTGGCCCTTGCCGATGTGCTGCCACTGGGGGAGGAACTGCGCGAGCGCGGCCGGCGGCACCGGCTCCAGCTCGTGTCGCAGCGCGGCCAGGGAGCGGCGGCGCAGCCGACGCAGCACCGTCGCGTCACACCACTCCTGACCGATGCCGGCCGGGTGGAACTCCCCCTGTACGACACGGCCGTTCGCTGCGAGCCGCTGCAACGCGCCCTCGGTGACGGCCACGCCCAGGCCGAAACGGGCTGCTGCCGTGGCCGACGTGAACGGGCCGTGGGTGCGGGCGTGACGCGCGAGGAGGTCGCCGAGCGGGTCCTTGACCGGTTCGGTGAACGCCTCCGGGACACCGACGGGCAGCGCCGTGCCGAGCGCGTCGCGCAGACGGCCCGCGTCCTCGATCGCCGCCCAGTGGTCGGTGCCGCCGATACGGACCCGGATCGCGCGCCGCGCGGAAGCGAGGTCGTGGGCCCACTGCGGTGCGGCGCCCCGCTCGGCCAACTCGGCGTCGGTGAGCGGGCCGAGCATCCGCAGCAGGTCGGCGACGCCCTCGACGTCCTTGATGCGGCGGTCCTCGGTGAGCCACTGGAGCTCGCGCTCCAGCTCGGTCAGCACCTCGGCGTCGAGGAGTTCGCGCAGCTCCGCCTGGCCGAGCAGCTCGGCCAGCAGCCGGGAGTCCAGGGACAGGGCGGCGGCGCGGCGCTCGGCGAGCGGCGAGTCTCCCTCGTAGAGGAACTGGGCGACGTACCCGAAGAGGAGGGAGCGGGCGAAGGGGGACGGCTCGGGGGTGGTGACCTCGACGAGGCGCACCTTGCGGGACTCCAGGTCGCCCATCAGCTCGGTGAGGCCCGGGACGTCGAAGACGTCCTGGAGGCACTCGCGGACCGCCTCCAGGACGATCGGGAACGAGCCGAACTCGCTGGCCACCTGGAGCAGTTGGGCGGCCCGCTGGCGCTGCTGCCACAGCGGGGTGCGCTTGCCGGGGTTGCGGCGCGGCAGCAGCAGCGCGCGGGCGGCGCACTCGCGGAAGCGGGCCGCGAACAGGGCCGAGCCGCCGACCTGGTCGGTGACGATCTGATCGACCTCGCCCTTGTCGAAGGCGACGTCCGCCGCGCCTACGGGGGCTTGGTCGGCGTCGTACTCCGTGCCGGCCTTCATGGGTTCCTGGTCGAGCAGGTCCAGGCCCATCAGGTCGGCGTCGGGGAGCCTCAGGACGATGCCGTCGTCGGCGTGCATCACCTGGGCGTCCATGCCGTAGCGCTCGGAGAGGCGGGCACCGAGCGCGAGGGCCCAGGGGGCGTGGACCTGGGCGCCGAAGGGGGAGTGGATGACCACGCGCCAGTCGCCGAGTTCGTCGCGGAAGCGCTCCACGACGATCGTGCGGTCGTCCGGGATGTGGCCGCAGGCCTCGCGCTGTTCGGCCAGGTACGACAGCACGTTCTCCGCGGCCCAGGCGTCGAGGCCCGCGGCGAGGAGGCGCAGCCGCGCGTCCTCCTTGGACTGGGAGCCGACCTCGCGGAGGAACGCGCCCACCGCGCGGCCCAGTTCGAGCGGGCGGCCCAGCTGGTCGCCCTTCCAGAAGGGGAGCCGGCCCGGGACGCCGGGCGCGGGGGAGACCAGGACGCGGTCGCGGGTGATGTCCTCGATCCGCCAGGAGCTGGTGCCGAGGGTGAAGACGTCCCCCACCCGGGACTCGTAGACCATCTCCTCGTCCAGCTCGCCGACCCGGCCGCCGCCCTTCTTGGGGTCGGCGCCCGCGAGGAAGACCCCGAAGAGACCGCGGTCGGGGATCGTGCCCCCGGAGGTGACGGCGAGACGCTGCGCGCCGGGGCGGCCGGTGATCGTGCCGGCGATGCGGTCCCACACCACGCGCGGGCGCAACTCCGCGAAGGCGTCGGACGGATAGCGGCCCGCGAGCATGTCCAGCACGGCCGTGAACGCCGACTCCGGGAGCGAGGCGAAGGGCGCGGCACGGCGGACGGTGGCGAGCAGGTCGTCGACCTGCCAGGTGTCAAGCGCCGTCATCGCGACAAGCTGCTGGGCCAGCACGTCCAGAGGGTTGGAGGGGACCCTAAGGGACTCGATGGAGCCGGTGCGCATCCGCTCGGTGACCACGGCGGCCTGGACGAGGTCGCCCCGGTACTTCGGGAAGACCACGCCCGTGGAGACCGCGCCGACCTGGTGTCCCGCGCGGCCCACGCGCTGGAGGCCGGAGGCCACGGACGGCGGGGACTCGACCTGGATGACGAGATCGACGGCTCCCATGTCGATGCCCAGCTCCAGGCTGGACGTGGCGACCACGGCGGGGAGTCGGCCCGCCTTGAGGTCCTCTTCGACCTGGGCCCGCTGCTCCTTGGAGACCGAGCCGTGGTGGGCGCGGGCGATGACCGGGGGCGCGCCCTGGGCCGCGCCGGAACCGCCCATCAGCTCGGCCGGTGCGTGGTGTTCGTCCAGGGGCTCGCCGGTGGCGCGCTCGTAGGCGATCTCGTTGAGCCGGTTGCACAGACGCTCCGCGAGGCGGCGGGAGTTGGCGAACACGATCGTTGAACGATGGGCCTGCACGAGGTCGGTGATGCGCTCCTCGACATGCGGCCAGATCGAGGGCTTCTCCTTGCCCTCGCTGCCGTCGGCCACCGGGGAGCCGCCCAACTCGCCCAGGTCCTCGACCGGGACGACCACGGAGAGGTCGAACTCCTTGCCCGACTTCGGCTGGACGATCTCCACCTTGCCGCGCGGGGAGAGATAGCGGGCGACCTCGTCCACTGGGCGGACGGTCGCCGAGAGGCCGATACGGCGGGCCGGCCTCGGCAGCAGCTCGTCCAGCCGCTCCAGGGACAGGGCGAGATGCGCGCCCCGCTTGGTGCCCGCGACCGCGTGCACCTCGTCCAGGATCACCGTCTCGATGCCGGTCAGCGCGTCGCGCGTGGCCGACGTCAGCATCAGGAACAGGGACTCCGGGGTGGTGATCAGGATGTCCGGCGGGCGCGTGGACAGTGCGCGGCGCTCGGCGGGCGGGGTGTCGCCGGAGCGGATGCCGACCTTGACCTCGGGCTCCGGCAGGCCCAGGCGGACGGATTCCTGGCGGATGCCGGTGAGCGGGGAACGGAGGTTGCGCTCCACGTCGACCGCGAGGGCCTTCAGCGGAGACACGTACAGGACCCGGCAGCGCTTCTTCGGGTCGGCGGGAGGCGGTGTCGCCGCGAGCTGGTCCAGCGCGGCGAGGAAGGCGGCCAGGGTCTTGCCGGAACCGGTCGGGGCGACCACCAGCACGTCCGAGCCCTCGCCGATGGCCCGCCACGCGCCGGCCTGGGCCGCGGTGGGCGCGGAGAACGCCCCCGTGAACCAGCCGCGGGTCGCGGGGGAGAAGCCATCGAGGGCTCGGTGTGCGGAGCTGACCATGCGTCCATCCTGCACCCGACCACTGACAATGCGTTTGACCTGCGGGGATTCTCCGGCGATGGCTCGAATGAACGGTTCGGCGCCCGCGAGCCGCCGTGGCGGAGAATGGCCGTATGGCGGGTTCGGGCGAGCGGGCGAGGCACTGGCGGTACACGGAGCTGCCCGGAGTCGACCTGCTCAGGGCCCGGTACATCCGCAAGACGTTCGTACGGCACACCCACGAGAACTTCGTCATCGCAGCCATCGCGGACGGCGCCGAGGTCTTCCACCACGGCGGGAGCGATGTCTACGCCGGGGCCGGGACGCTCGCGCTGGTGAACCCGGACACTCCGCACACCGGCAGGGCGGGCGTGCCCGAGGGCTGGCGGTACGGCGCGGTCTACCCGTCGCCCGAGGTGGTGGCCGCGATAGCCGCCGAGACCACCTCGATCCGCGGCACGCCCGGGTTCGTCGATCCCGTGCTCGACGACCCTTACACCGTCGGGCTCGTCCACCAGGTGCTGCGCGCGGCCGACGAGGGCAACGCGCTCGCCGCCGACACCCTGCTGCGGGTCGCCGTCACCAGGCTGCTCCGGCTGAACGGTGGCCCGCTGCCGCAGCGCGCCGTGCCCACGGCGGGCAGCCGGGTGGCGGCACGCGCGCGTGCCGTGCTGGAGGAGCGGATGGTGGACCCGCCCACCCTGGAGCAGCTCGCCGGGGATCTGGGAACCAGTCCGTTCGCGCTGCTGCGCGCGTTCCGGGGTGCCTACGGGATGCCGCCCCACCCCTGGCTGACCGACGCCCGGGTGCGCAGGGCACGGCAACTCCTGGACTCGGGTACGGCCCCCGCGCAGGCCGCCGTCGCCGTCGGGTTCACGGACCAGCCGCACCTCAACCGCCACTTCGCCCGGATCGTCGGCGTGCCCCCGGGCGCGTACCAGCGGGAGCGCAAGAACGTACAAGACGCGGGGCCGCGACTGCTCCTAACGTCCGACACGTGGCAGAACAGATCGCTTCAGAAGACATACGCGCCGGAACGGGAGGAGAACCGGACTCCGACGCTGGGGGAAAGCCGGACTCCGCCGTCGTACGGGACGCCCTCGGAGTCGGGGTCGCCGTAGGGCTGTCGGGGTTCGCCTTCGGGGTGACCTCGGCCGGTGGTGGGCTCACCCTGCTGCAGACCTGCGCCCTCAGCCTCCTGGTGTTCACCGGCGCCTCCCAGTTCGCGCTCGTGGGAGCACTCGCGGCCGGCGGCAATCCGCTCACCGCGGCGGCGGGAGCCTTCTTCCTCGGCGTGCGCAACACCTTCTACGGGCTGCGCCTCTCGCAGTTGCTGGCCCTCCCGCGCGCGGTGCGTCCTTTCGCCGCACAGTGGGTCATCGACGAGACGACGGCCGTCACCCTCGCGCAGCCCACGCGACGTGCCGCGCGGATCGGGTTCACCGTCACCGGGCTCACCCTGTACCTGCTGTGGAACCTCACCACGCTGCTGGGCGCGCTGGGTGCCAAGGCCATCGGGGACACGGACGCCTGGGGTCTCGACGCGGCCGGGCCCGCCGTCTTCCTGGCGCTGCTCGCGCCCATGCTCAGGACCACCATCGAGCGGGCCGTCGCCGCACTCGCGGTCCTGCTGGGACTGGGTCTGCTGCCCGTACTACCGGCCGGCGTGCCGGTCCTTGCGGCCGCTCTCGCGGCACCGATCGCCCTCTACGTAGCGGGCCGTCGGCAGACCGGCGCACCCAACGACGCACAGGAGGAAGACCGTTGACCGTCTGGATCGCGATCGCGGCGACCGCCCTCGGCTGCTACGTCGTCAAGCTCGCCGGACTTCTCGTGCCCGCGGGTGCCCTCGAGCGACCGCTGGTGAGGCGGCTCGCCGCCCTGCTGCCCGTCGCCCTCCTCGCCGCGCTCACGGCGCAGCAGACCTTCGCCGACGGGCACGCGCTCGTGCTCGACGCCCGGGCTGTTGGGCTCGCGGCGGCCGCCGTGGTGCTGGTACTGCGGGCACCCTTCCTCCTCGTCGTCGCGGCGGCCGTGCTGGTGACGGCGGGCGTGCGGGCCATGGGCGGCTGAGACGGCCCCCAAGTCAGCCGATGGAGCGGCCGTAAGCCTTCAGGGTGCGCAGTGCCTGGATCGTCACCATGGGGCGTGCCTCCAGGGCGATGCCCGGCGCCCACTGGCGCCAGCGGATCGGCCAGCCGCCGTCCTCCTGCTGGCCGGCCGACAGATGGTCCAGGGAGCGTGCCATCTCGTCGTCCGTGAACCACGCGCGCGCGAGGGAACTCGGCGTCTTCGCGTAGTCGTACGGGAAGTGGTGTTCGCCCGGCGCGTACCCCGGGGCGACCGGGTAGGCCTCCAGGTGCTCCGGGTCCAGGGCGGCGAGCCGGTGTTCGCGCACCAGGCGGCCGAGCCGGTCGGCGGCGGCCTCCGCGCGCGGGCGGTCGGGCGCCGAGTCCAGGAAGGCGACGGCGGCCTCGATCTCGTAGGGGTGCGACTTCTCCAGGGAGTCGACGGCCTGCCAGCAGAAGTCGGTGGCCCGGAACAGCCAGGCGTGCCACACCTCGTTGCGGTGCAGCAGGCCCACCACCGGCCCGGTGGCGAGGAGTTCGCTCGGCGGGTCGTCCACGATCGGCACGAACGGCGCCGTCGGATAGCCGCGCTGGCCGGGAAGGATCGCCGGCAGGGCGCCGTCGGCCGTGGAGACCGAGGTCAGATAGCGGCCCACGCGTTCCACCCGCTGCCCGCCGCAGCGCCCGATGGAGTCCAGGACGCGCAGCGCGTGACCGGTGTGCAGCGGCTGGCTCACCGGGCCGCGCAGATCGGGTTCCAGCGCGTGCCCGTACCCGCCGTCCTCGTTGCGGTACGCGTCCAGCGCGGTCTCCACCGGATCGGGTTCGCCGTTGAGGAAGTGGTACGCGAAGAGGCGCTGCTCCAGCACGCGCGCGGTGAGCCAGACGAAGTGCTCGGCGCGGAAGAGCGGGGAGTGCGCCGGGGGGAGTGTGGATGCTCCTGTTTCGGCCATGCGTCAGACCGTAGGACGGAAAGCGGTCTCGGCAAGCGGTCCCGGCCAGGGCCCACCCTCAGGGGCGGGATACTGGTGTCATGCGGTTGACGGTCTTCTGGCAGCGGATGACGGAGCACTTCGGCGCGGGATACGCCGAGAGCTTCGCGCGCGATCACGTGATGACAGAGCTCGGCGGGCGGACGGTGCACGAGGCGCTGGACGCGGGCTGGGAGGCCAAGGACGTGTGGCGCGTGGTCTGCGCGGTCATGAACGTTCCGCAGGAAAGTCGCTGATCGGTCACGAAGATCGACGGCGGTGACCGGTTGTCAGCGGCGTAGGCGAGACTTGCTCCGTGGCATCCACTGACGAGACCGGGCACGACGCCCCGCAGGCACCCCCGTTCGGTACGACGCCGACCCGGCCCCCGGCCGACGGCGCCGCGTCGGCTGCCCGCATGCCCCGCTGGCTGCCGCGCGCCATGGTGCTGGCGCTCGCCCTCGTCGCCGTGTTCCAGCTGGGCAGTTGGGCCTTCCACCAGCTCATCGGGCTGCTGATCAACATCCTCATCGCGTTCTTCCTGGCCCTCGCCATCGAGCCCGCGGTGAGCCGGATGTCCGCCTACGGCATGCGCCGGGGGCTGGCCACCTTCCTGGTCTTCCTCGGCCTGCTGATCGTGAGCGCCGGGTTCGTCACCCTGCTCGGCTCGATGCTCGCCGGCCAGATCATCAAGATGATCGAGGACTTCCCGAACTACCTCGACTCCGTCATCAATTGGGTCAACACGCACTTCCAGACCGACCTGAAACGGGTCGACATCCAGGAGGGGCTGCTCCACTCCGACTGGCTGCGCAAGTACGTGCAGAACAGCGCCACCGGCGTGCTGGACGTGTCCACCCAGGTCCTCGGCGGCCTCTTCCAGCTGCTGACGATCGGCCTGTTCTCGTTCTACTTCGCCGCCGACGGACCGCGCCTGCGGCGCGCGCTGTGCTCCGTGCTGCCGCCCGCCCGGCAGGTCGAGGTGCTCCGCGCGTGGGAGATCGCAGTCGACAAGACCGGCGGCTACATATACTCCCGCGGTCTGATGGCGCTGATCTCCGGGGTGGCGCACTACATCCTGCTGCAGGCGCTGGGCATCCCGTACGCGCCCGTGCTCGCCGTCTGGGTGGGCCTGGTCTCCCAGTTCATCCCGACCATCGGCACCTATCTCGCGGGCGCCCTGCCCATGCTGATCGCCTTCACCGTGGACCCCTGGTACGCCCTGTGGGTGCTGATCTTCGTCGTGGTCTACCAGCAGTTCGAGAACTACATGCTGCAGCCCAAGCTGACCGCGAAGACCGTCGACATCCACCCCGCGGTCGCCTTCGGCTCGGTCATCGCGGGCACCGCGCTCCTGGGCGCCGTGGGCGCGCTGATCTCCATTCCGGCCGTGGCCACGCTGCAGGCGTTCCTCGGGGCGTACGTGAAGCGGTACGCCGTCACGGACGATCCCCGGGTGCACGGGCATCGGACCACCCGGGGGGCCGGTGGGCCCGGTCTGCTGACCCGCGCGCGGGGGCTGTGGGAGCGGCGGCCGGGGACTACGGAGCACACGGCGGCCGACTCCGCCGGGACCGCCGATGCCGAGGCCACCGACTCCGGGCCGACCGACCCCGGACCTGCTGATTCCGAACCCACTGATTCCGGGGCGACCGACTCCGGCCGAAGGAACTCCGGTTCTGCGGATTCCGAACCGCGAGACTCCGGAGACGGCTCCTCCTGAGGGATGATCCGGCGAGAACACCGGGGGCGCGGTCAGTACGTCACCACCGCCCACACTCCCGCCCCGGTCACCACGACGGCGTAGCAGCCGACGGCGACTGCCACGGTCCGCAGCCGTGCCGCCTCGCTCCAGGACGTGCGGGACAGCAGCCAGGCCAGGGCCGGCAGGACCAGGACGGCGTGCAGGCTCACCCCGTGCAACGGCTTGAGCGGGGCCGTCGAGTGGTACGCCGCCTCCTGGTGACCGGTCCGGGCGAGGACGACCCCGCGCGCGATCATCGCGGCGCCCGAGGCCAGCGCGACGAGCAGGATCGCGAACCCGGAACGCACCGCGAGCGCCATCCCCGTGGGACCCGTCGGCCGATGCCGGAAGGACGCCACCGCGAACACGGTGAGCAGCACCACGAGGACACCGCCGCCCACCGCGAGCGTCATGGACACCGCCGTGTCGAAGGGCGTCTCCATGTCGAGGTGCGACGGCACCCGGCGCCATGCCTGAAGAGTGATGCCGCCGACCTCCACCACACAGTCGGCGGCGAACACGACGAGCAGGACGGTGCGCAGCCGGGCCCCGACCCGCAGATACGACGTCACCCAGGTGACCGCGATCAGCGTCGCCCCGAAGGAGAGCCCGAACGTGACGGGCTTGCGCCAGGAGACGGGCCCGTACCAGGGGCCGCCGTCGACCGCGAACACCATCAGGTGCACCAGCCCGGAGAGGATCAGCAAGGCGCCGGTCGCATGGCAGAGACGCTCGGCGGGGCGTACATGGCTCTTCAGGGCCCGAATCATGGCCCGAGCTTCGCGGGAACTCGCCGGGCAGTCGTCGTACGACCGAAGACACCAGCCGTACGCCGACGGAAGTAGACGAAGACGTCGACCTGAAGGAACCGGACGTGGGGGAAGGGGCGCGCACGAGAGATGGGCAGCGCCTCGGCTGCCGCGTCGCCGGCCGTCACCGACCGGGCCCCAGCGACGAGTCTCACGGTCCATTGCCCCGTTCCGCAGGCCGGCTGCTCTGCGAGGAGGACATCGTCGTCACTGTTCGTGGCCGGAAGGGTCGGGCCTGCCCCTGAGACAAGGTCAATCCCGGCTGTCGGTCGAGACAGTGTCGCCGGACGGCGTAGATGACGTGAGTGCCGCGTGGTGCGCTTGACACGAAAATCGAACATCCATTCTTATGGAAGCTCCGGCGAGGCCATGACGGGCATTTCGGCAGGCTTTTGATGGCGAAGTGCCCGAGTTATCCACAGGCCGGACGGGCGTCGGGGCGCATTGTCAGTGGCAGGCGTTAGCGTCTTTGACGTGAAGCGATCGACTCAAGCAAACCGGGTGGAACCCATGGCAGGAACCGACCGCGAGAAGGCGTTGGACGCCGCACTCGCACAGATTGAACGGCAATTCGGCAAGGGCGCGGTGATGCGCCTGGGCGAGCGGCCGAACGAGCCCATCGAGGTCATCCCCACCGGGTCGACCGCACTCGACGTCGCCCTCGGTGTCGGCGGCCTGCCGCGCGGCCGAGTGGTGGAGGTCTACGGCCCGGAGTCCTCCGGCAAGACGACCCTGACCCTGCACGCGGTGGCGAACGCACAGCGGGCCGGCGGCCAGGTCGCGTTCGTGGACGCGGAGCACGCCCTCGACCCCGAGTACGCGAAGAAGCTCGGCGTCGACATCGACAACCTGATCCTGTCCCAGCCGGACAACGGCGAGCAGGCCCTGGAGATCGTGGACATGCTGGTCCGCTCCGGCGCCCTCGACCTCATCGTCATCGACTCCGTCGCGGCACTCGTCCCGCGCGCGGAGATCGAGGGAGAGATGGGTGACAGCCACGTCGGTCTGCAGGCCCGTCTGATGAGCCAGGCCCTGCGGAAGATCACCAGCGCGCTCAACCAGTCCAAGACCACCGCCATCTTCATCAACCAGCTCCGCGAGAAGATCGGCGTGATGTTCGGCTCCCCGGAGACCACGACCGGTGGCCGCGCGCTGAAGTTCTACGCCTCGGTGCGACTCGACATCCGCCGTATCGAGACCCTGAAGGACGGCACGGACGCGGTCGGCAACCGCACCCGCGTCAAGGTCGTCAAGAACAAGGTCGCCCCGCCCTTCAAGCAGGCCGAGTTCGACATCCTCTACGGCCACGGCATCAGCCGCGAGGGCGGCCTGATCGACATGGGCGTGGAGAACGGCTTCGTCCGCAAGGCCGGCGCCTGGTACACGTACGAGGGCGACCAGCTCGGCCAGGGCAAGGAGAACGCGCGCAACTTCCTGAAGGACAACCCCGACCTGGCCAACGAGATCGAGAAGAAGATCCTGGAGAAGCTGGGCGTGGGCGTCCGTCCGGAGAAGGACAAGCCCGCCGCCGAGCCGGCCGCGGACGCGGCGGTCACCACCGCCACGGACGACCCCGCCAAGGCGGTGCCCGCTCCGGCGGCTGCGGCCAAGACCACCAAGGCCAAGGCCACGGCAGCCAAGAGCTGACCCGTGACACGACGAACGGACTGGGCCGAGTACGCGTATCCCGACGCCCCGCAGGGGCGCGGGGGAGGCGGCGACGGCCTGGCCTACGGTGCGGACGGCGTACTCGATGAGCCGTACGGCACGGACGGGTCGTACGGCGGTGAGCCGGGCGGCGAGTGGTCGCCCGGTGGCTTCGGCTTCGCCGGTGAGTCCGGTCCGCCGTTCGGCGGCCCGGAGTCCGACGATGGCTCGGCGGGCAGCGGCCGGCCTTTCAGGAGCTCGGCGCCCGACGGCATTTCGACCGACGGGGGATCGACCGACGACGGCGCACCCGGCCGCGGCTCGCGCCGCAGCCGCGGAGCGCGCGGCGGGGGCGGTTCATGGGAAGGCGGCTCACGGGAGAGTGGCTCACGCGGTAGGCGTGGGCGCCGTGGTCGCGGTTTCGGAGAGTCGTCAGGAGAGGACGGGGGTGACTTCTCCTCGTCGAGGGCCGAGAAGGAGGAGCCGCCGGCGGACCCGGCCGAGCGGGCGCGGGGCATCTGTCTGCGCCTGCTCACCGGGAACCCGCGCACCCGTAAGCAACTCGCGGACGCCCTGCGCAAGCGGGAGATCCCGGACGAGGTGGCCGACGAGGTGCTGTCGCGGTTCGAGGAGGTGGGACTGATCAACGACGGTGCGTTCGCGGATGCCTGGGTGGAGTCCCGGCACCACGGCCGGGGACTGGCGCGACGCGCGCTCGCCCAGGAACTGCGCACCAAGGGCGTCGACTCCACGCTGATCGACGAGGCCGTCTCCCAGCTCGACTCCGAGCAGGAAGAGACGACGGCACGCGAACTGGTCGACCGCAAGCTGCGGTCCACTCAAGGCCTCGACCGCGACAAGAGGCTACGGCGCCTCGCGGGCATGCTGGCCCGCAAGGGCTACTCCCAGGGCATGGCCCTCAGAGTGGTCCGGCAGGCACTGGAAGAAGAGGGCGAGGACACGGAGTTCCCCGGGGACGAGGGGTACTGATCCGGGTTCCTGTCCGGGGTCCCGTCCGGATCCTGTCCGGCTCCGGATGCTCGGTGGTGCACACGGCCTGAACACGGTGGACGCGCGGGGGCGCCGACCGCGTTCAGGCGAACACCGGTCGAGCGGCAGCAGGCGAACGCCGAGGTCAACACGCTCGCCATGTTCGCCGAGCGGATCCGGGAGTTCGCGCTGCTGCGGCTCCTGGGGGCGACCTGCCGTCAGGTGCTGCGGATCGAGGCGCTGCCGGTGGTGCTGCTCGCCACTGCGCTCGCACCTGTAGCCACGAGGAGTAGCTACGGGGGCGACCTACCGTTCCCGGTTCGCCGAGGGTGCGTGTTCCACACGCTAAGTGTGCGTTCCGTGAAGGGTTCGCATGTTTGGTGCGGGAGTAACTTCTGCTGCCGTCACTCCCGGCCCTCCCGCCTGCTGAGCCGCAGTCAGGCCCGCCTGAGCGTCCTCAGGCCGTTCCGCCGGCCGATCCTTCGCATGTCACGAAAGGCGGCCCCCTTGTTCCCGTACGCGTTCCCGCCCGCGCGCCACCGAAGACCGCTGGTGGCCTCCCTGGTCGGTGTCGGCCTCTTACTGAGTGGCTGCGGACTCGAATCGAGTGCCGCGCCCGCCGACGACGGGCCGATCACGCTCGGGTTCGTCAACGGTGGCAGTACCGAGTTCCACACCTGTCTGCAGGAGTCGATCGCGAACACGGCCAAGAGCAACTTCGCGAGGCTCGTCACGGCCAACTCGCATCAGGACGCCGCGCAGGAACTCTCCAACATCCAGTCCATGATCGCGCGCCATGTCGACGCGATCATCGTCCAGACCGTCAACACCGACGCGCTCAAGAGCGATATCGCCAAGGCCAACAAGGCGCACATTCCGATCTTCCTGACCTCGGTCAGTGCCGATCCGTCCGACATCCTCGGCGCCGTCGTCGTCGACCTGAAGACGGTGGGCAAGCTCGACGCCGACTGGATCGAGGACGACGCGGCCGGTCGCGAGGTGCAGGTGGCCGTCATCGCGGGTGCGCCGGGCGCCGCCTCCGACCTCCTGGTCGGCGGTTTCACCAAGGGGCTGCCGGCGAACGCGAAGGTGGTCGCGAACCAGCCCGCCATGTTCGTCGCCGCGAAGGCGAAGATCGTCGCCGCGGACATGATCAAGGCGCACCCCGGCCTGGACTACGCCTTCGTGGCCAACGAGGAGATGGCGTTCGCCGCCCGAAAGGCGTTCGACGCGGCCGGCGGCAAGAAGGTCAGGATCGTGACGGTCAACGGCACCGACGAGGCCCTCGCCGCCCTGAAGGACGGGCGCTTCGCCGCCACCGTCTCCAACTCGGCCAAGGACACCGGCGAACTGGCCGTCACCAAAGCCATCAGCCTTCTCCGTAAGGAGAAGGTGGAGAAGATCGCCACGACCCCGGCCCGCCTGGTCACGAAGGCCAACGCGGACACCGCCCCGCTCTACTGCCCCTCCGACGGACTGTGAGCGCAGCGAGCCGCACTGTCACGTCGCCGACACCGTGTCTACGACGTGACGGGCAGTCCCGCCGCCTTCCAGGCCTGGAAGCCGCCGACCAGGTCCGTCGCGCGGTGCAGGCCCAGTCGGTGCAGGGACTCGGCGGCCAGGCTGGAGGCGTAGCCCTCGTTGCAGATCACCACGACGCGCAGGTCGTGGCCGGTGGCCTCGGGGACGCGGTGGCTGCCCTGAGGGTCGAGGCGCCACTCCAGTTCGTTGCGCTCGACGACCAGGGCGCCGGGGACGAGGCCGTCCCGGTCGCGCAGGGCGGCGTAGCGGATGTCGACGAGGAGGGCCGTACCTTCGCGGGCGCCGTCGTACGCCTCCCTGGCCTCGATCCGCCGGTAGTCCGCGCGGACCCGCTCCAGCAACTCGTCTATACCGGGCGGCTGTTCGCGTACGGCACTCACTGCCAGTCCTCCGGGCGCTCGACCTGCTCCAGGCGCAGCACCGGGCCGGTGCGGCTGTAGCGGCGGATCTGCGGCAGCGGCGGGTAGTAGGCGTGGACGGAGATCGCGTGCTCTTCGGTGGACTCGTTGAGCACTTCGTGGACGTGGTGATGACCGAAGGCGCGGCCCTTGCCGGTCGGCAGCCGTCGCTCGCGGTCCACGCCCTCCTCCAGTTCGAGGGTCTTCCAGCCGTGGCTCGGGAGCCGGGCGGCGAGGGAGTTCTCCTTGAGTTCGCCGGCGGCGGTGAGGAAGGCGCCCACCGAGTCGGCGTGGTCGTGCCAGCCCGTGCCGCTGCCGGGCGGCCAACCGATCAGCCAGGCCTCGCTGCCGCCGGGGCCTTCGAGCCGCACCCAGGTGCGGCCCTCGGGATCGAGGGGGAGCGAGGCGATGAGTTCGGCGTCGGCGGCCGTACGCCGTACGAAGTCGAGCAGGTCCGCCTGTGTCGGAGCCTGGGCGGGCGCGGCGGGGGACACGGAGGCAGAGGGGGATACAGACACGTGCACCGTCCTGATGAGTGTTCGCGAGGGCGCGCACGGGCCCACAGAAAGGGCGCGCGCGAGTGAGAGAGATGCGAATTCAGCAGGAGACGTGACAGACGCAGCCCACGTAGCGGACGAGGTCCAGATGGACCTTCCGCCAGAGGTGGACAGAGGTGTCGGTCATGATCCGGAGTACAGCACGACGGTGCGGGCCGGTCAACTCAGCGTCACTATGTGGACAGTTCGGATATGGGGGCCTCAGCGTGAGCCGGCCGTGGCCTCCGTCTTCGCCGGGCCGCCCAGGGTCGCCTCGGCCGCCGCGTACAGATCGGCCGGCCGCACCCCGCTCAGGGCGGTGACCAGGTGTCCGTCGGGCCGTACGAGCAGGACCGTGTGGGCGGCGGCGCCCGGGTAGCTCTCGGCGACCAGCAGCTCGGCCGGGTGCGGCAGTGCCGTCACCGCGGCCGCCAGACGTGGCATGACACCGGCGGTCACCCAGTGTTTGCGCTCCCACACGCCCGTCCCCGGTGCGACCAGTACCACCAGCAGGGCACCGCGCCCGAGGCGGTCCCGCAGCCGTACGAAGGAGCCGTCCTCGGCGGTCACCCGGACATCGGTGACGGGCGCACCGGGCGGGGTGTCGACGTCGACCTCGCCCTCGATGTGCCGGGGCGCGAGCGGCGAGTCGGCGTACGCCCCCGGCGCACCGAGCGGGCCGCGCCCCAAGTGACCGTCCGTGAGCAGCGAGTCGTGGCCGCGGGCCGAGCCGGGCACGACCGCGCGCAGCCCGGCGCCGCCGCGTACCAACGGCAGCGCCTGGTCGGCGGCGCGCAGCCGGGCCGCGACGACCGCCCTCCGCTCCGCCTGGTAGCTGTCGAGCAGCGCCTCGTGCGGCCCGTGGTGCCAGGCGGGTGCCAGCTTCCAGGCGAGGTTGTCGGCGTCGCGCAGCCCCTCGTCCAGTCCCTGCGTCCCGAGCGCCCCCAGCAGATGTGCCGCGTCCCCGGCGAGGAACACCCGCCCCACCCGCCACCGGCGCGCGAGCCGGTGGTGCACGGTGTGCACGCCGGTGTCGAGCAGCTCGTACGGCGGTGTCGGGCCCTCGGTCCAGCCCGCGAGGGTCTCCCGGATACGGGTGAGCAGCAGCTCGGGCGTGACCAGGTCCTTGCCCGGGGGCAGCAGCCAGTCCAGGCGCCACACGCCGTCCGGGAGGGGGCGTCCGGTGACCTCCCCGGCCGAGGGTCCGGACGTCCGCCACGGCGGCACCCGGTGCAACAACGCCTGGTCGGGCCACGGAAGTTCCGTGCGCAGCGCGGCCACGGCGTGTCGTTCCACCGCCGTACGGCCGGGGAAGCGGATGTCCAGGAGCTTGCGCACGGTGGAGCGCGGGCCGTCGCAGCCGACCAGGTAACTGCCGCGCCACCAGGTGCCCTTGGGGCCGCGGGTGTGGGCGGTGACGCCCGAGGGTTCCTGTTCGATCGCGTCGAGGCGGTTGTCCACGGCGAGCTTCACCAGGCGCTCGCCCGCGAGGGCCTGGCGCAGGGCGCCGGTCAGCACGTGCTGGGCGATGTGCAGGGGGGCGGGCTCGGTGTCGTCGAACGTGATCTCGCGCATCACCTGCTTGCGCCGCATCGACCGCCATCCGGCCCAGTGCGCACCGCCCTTGGCGAGCGGAACACCGGTCAGCCGCTCCAGCAGCGCCTCGGTGTCCTCGCGCAGGACGACGGTCCGCGCGGGACGCGGTTCGTCCTTGCCCGGGCCCTCGTCGAGGACGACGGAGGGCACCTCCTGCCGCGCCAGCGCCAGGGCGAGCGTGAGCCCCACGGGCCCCGCGCCGACGATGATCACCGGGTCCACGGTGCGGCGCCCCCTGCCCGTGACGGTGTCCTCAGGGACGCATGTGAACAGGAAGTTGGAGCAGGGTGCACGATCACAGAACGTATGCAACCCATTGCCGGTGCTTGCGTCAAGTGACGGAGGCAGTGGCGATCATGCCACTGCCTCCGTGTCGTTCATGCCATATGACCGATCATCAGATCGTCCCGCCCGCGCCGGTCCCGAAGCCGCCCGCCACCTGCGCGGGGTTGAGCCCGGTGGCGTCTTCGAGGGCGACGGTCGCGCCCGTGCTCTTCTTGCTGCGCCGCAGCCTGCGCTCCAACCAGCTCGCGAAGGTGGTGAGAACGAGGTTCAGCAGGATGTAGATGATCCCGACGACGATGAAACTCGCCACCACGTTGGCGTAGTTGGCCGCGAGGGTGCTGCGCGAGTTGAGCAGCTCGGTGAGGCCCAGCATCACGCCGCCCAGGGCGGTGTCCTTCACGATCACCACGAGCTGGCTGACGATCGCCGGCAGCATGACGGTGACGGACTGCGGGAGCAGGATGCTCGTCATCGTCTGGCCCTTGCGCAGTCCGACCGCGTACGCGGCCTCCGTCTGCCCCTTGGGAAGGGACAGGATGCCCGCCCTGACGATCTCGGCGAGCACCGAGGCGTTGTAGAGCACCAGGCCGGTGACGACGGCGTACAGGGGCCGGTCCTCGCTGCCGATGTTCGTGGAGCGGACGTAGAACTCGTTCGCGAACAGCATCATCAGCAGGACCGGGATCGACCGGAAGAACTCGACCACCACGCCGGCCGGTATGCGCACCCACCGGTGGTCGGACAGCCGGGCGATGCCGAACAGCGCGCCCAGGGGGAGGGCGATCACCATGGAGAGCGCGGCGGCCTTCAGGGTGGTGCCCAGGCCGGGCAGCAGATACGTCGTCCAGGCGTCCGACGTGGTGAACGGCTGCCACAGGGCCCACTTCAGCTGCCCCTTGTCGTCCATCGTCCGCCAGATCCACCACAGGAACGCGGCGAGCAGGACCACGAAGACGACGGTCAGGAGCACGTTGCGCCGCTTGGCGCGGGGGCCGGGCGCGTCGTAGAGGACGGAGGTCATCGCTTCACCGCCATTCGCTTGCCCAGCCAGCCGAGGAAGAGGCCGGTGGGCAGGGTCAGTACCACGAAGCCGAACGCGAAGACCGCACCGATGGCGACCGTCTGGGCCTCGTTCTCGATCATCGTCTTCATCAGGGCGGCCGCCTCGGCGACACCGATCGCCGCCGCCACGGTCGTGTTCTTGGTGAGGGCGATCAGTACGTTGGCCAGCGGTGTGATGACCGCGCGGAACGCCTGCGGAAGGATGATGATCCGCAGTACCTGACTGAAGCTCAGCCCGATGGCGCGGGCCGCCTCGGCCTGTCCGACGGGCACGGTGTTTATACCGGAGCGCACCGCTTCGCAGACGAAGGCCGCGTGGTAGGCGATGAGACCCAGCAGTGCGAGTCGGAAACCCTGCACCTTGAAGTCGTCGGACGCGCCCATCGTCACGCCGAAGATGTCGGCGAGACCGAGCGAGGTGAAGACGATGATGACCGTCAGGGGGATGTTCCGGACGGTGTTGACGTAGAAGGTGGCGAAGCCACGCATCAGGGGGACGGGGCTGACCCGCATTCCGGCCAGCAGAGTGCCCCAGACCAGGGAGCCGAGGGCGGAGATGACGGTGAGTTTCACCGTCATCCAGAACGCCCCTAGGACGTCATAACCTTGAAGAAAGTCGAACACGATCTCCCGCGCTTCCGGGTATGGGGCCTGCCTTACGGGCGGTTTCCAGGGCTACTTGACGATGTTGCCGATCTTCGGGGCGGGCTCGTTCTTGTAGCCGGCCGGGCCGAAGTTCTTGGTGACCGCCGTCTGCCAGGCGCCGCTGCTGACCATCTTCTCCAGCGCGGTGTTGATCTTGGTGACGGTCGCGGAGTCGCCCTTCTTGACGCCGATGCCGTAGTTCTCGTTGCTGAGCTTGAGGCCGGCGAGCTTGAACTGACCCTTGTACTTGTCCTGCGAGGCGAAGCCCGCGAGGATCGAGTCGTCGGTGGTCACCGCGTCCACGGCGCCGCTCTGCAGGCCCGCGATGCACTCCGAGTAGCCGCTGTACTCACGGAGGTTGGCCTTCGGGGCGATCGTGTCGTGGATGTTCTGCGCCGAGGTCGAGCCGGTCACGGAACACAGCTTCTTGCCGTTGAGGTCCGTGCCCTTGGCGATCGTCGAGTCCTTCTTGATCAGCAGGTCCTGGTGGGCCAGCAGGTAGGGGCCGGCGAAGTCGACCTTCTGCTTGCGTTCGTCGTTGATGGAGTACGAGGCCGCGATGAACTTGACGTCACCACGCGCCAGCGCGTTCTCGCGGTCGGCGCTCTTGGTCTCGACCCACTCGATCTGGGCGGGCTTGTAGCCGAGCTGCCCGGCCACATAGGTCGCCACGTCCACGTCGAAGCCGGCGAAGCTCCCGTCCGGCTGCTTCAGGCCGAGGCCCGGCTGATCGAACTTGATGCCGACCTTGATCTTGCCGCCGCCACCGGAACCCGAACCGGAGTCGTCCTTGTCGCTGCTGCCGCAGGCCGTCGCGGCGAGCGAGAGGACGAGCGCGGTGGCTGCGACGGCGGTGACCTTGCGAAGCTTCATGATGAACATCCTTTGGGTGGTGGGGAGATGAGGACCCGTCAGGGCGCGTGGCGGTGGCTCTGAGGGCGTGCGGGATCACCGGCGGCAGTCGGCGGCCGCCCGTCGTCGACGGGCCGTCAGCGGCCGGCTGGCGCCGTTCTTCGGTCTTCTTGGGTTCTGCCGTTGTTCTTCGGGGCTCTTGGGCGTTCTCGGGTGGTCGTCAGTGGTGCAGGATCTTCGACAGGAAGTCCTTGGCCCGGTCGCTGCGCGGGTTGCTGAAGAACTGGTCGGGCACGGCCTCTTCGACGATGCGGCCGTCGGCCATGAACACCACGCGGTTGGCGGCCGAACGCGCGAAGCCCATCTCATGGGTGACGACGATCATCGTCATCCCGTCCCGGGCCAGCTGCTGCATGACCTCGAGGACCTCGTTGATCATCTCCGGGTCGAGCGCCGAGGTGGGCTCGTCGAAGAGCATCACCTTGGGGTCCATGGCCAGCGCCCGCGCGATGGCGACACGCTGTTGCTGACCGCCGGACAGCTGCGCCGGGTACTTGTCCGCCTGGGTGGCCACTCCGACTCTGTCGAGCAGCGCCCGGGCCTTCTCCTCGGCCTGCTTCTTGTCGGCCTTGCGGACCTTGACCTGGCCCAGCATCACGTTCTCGAGCACGGTCTTGTGCGCGAAGAGGTTGAAGGACTGGAAGACCATCCCGACGTCGGCACGCAGCCGGGCCAGCTCCCTGCCCTCCTGGGGCAAGGGCTTGCCGTCGATCGCGATGGCGCCCGAATCGATCGTCTCCAGGCGGTTGATGGTGCGGCACAGCGTGGACTTTCCGGACCCGGAGGGGCCGATCACCACGACGACCTCACCGCGGGCGATCGACAGATCGATGTCCTGGAGTACGTGCAACGCGCCGAAGTGCTTGTTGACGCTCTTCAGGACGACCAGTTCGCCCGTCGGGACCGCGTCTTCCTTGGCCACCGATACCTTGGTCATCGCTTGCTGGCTCCGTCCTCGTCGGTTGCGGAGGACAGTAGTGAGGCCTCGCGACCAGCGTCATCACATCTGAGCGAGATCTGAGCATCACGATCGGATAGCAATCGGACACGTCTTGTAGCACTTGTCGTAAGGCCGCGTACCGGCTGCGTAACGGAAACCGCCCGCAACCGGAACCCCCTTGACGGCGTCTTCGTCCATCAGCGTGACTGCCTGGGTGCACGCGCGCGTGAGACGTGCTTTCGTACAGGCCGAGACCATACGAACGATGAACCGGAGGGGGCCGGGATGAGACTGCTCCTCGTCGAGGACGACAACCATGTCGCCGCCGCTCTGTCCGCGGTCCTGGCGCGGCACGGCTTCGAGGTCACCCATGCCCGCAGCGGCGAGGAGGCCCTCCAGGCGCTCGTCCCCGAGGGCGATGTCTTCGGAGTCGTCCTCCTCGACCTCGGCCTGCCCGACCAGGACGGCTACGAGGTCTGCGGCAAGATCCGCAAGCGCACCGGCACCCCGGTGATCATGGTGACCGCGCGGTCCGACGTACGCTCCCGCATCCACGGCCTCAACCTCGGAGCCGACGACTACGTGGTGAAGCCCTACGACACCGGGGAGCTGTTGGCCCGCATCCACGCCGTCAGCCGGCGCAGCGTCCACGAGGACGCGACCGCGGGCGGCGACACCGCGCTGCGGCTCGGCCCGGTGCGCATCGAACTGCCCACCCGCCAGGTCAGCGTGGACGGTTCGGTCGTCCAGCTGACCCGCAAGGAGTTCGACCTGCTGGCCCTGCTGGCACAGCGTCCCGGGGTGGTGTTCCGACGGGAGCAGATCATCAGCGAGGTGTGGCGCACCAGTTGGGAGGGCACGGGACGCACCCTGGAGGTGCATGTCGCGTCCCTGCGCGCCAAACTGCGGATGCCCGCGCTGATCGAGACCGTACGAGGCGTCGGCTACCGGCTCGTCGCCCCGGCCACGTAGCGGGCACGGGTGCGCACACGTCTCCTCCCGCTGCTCATCGTCCTGATGGCGGCCGTTCTGCTCGCCCTGGGCGTCCCGCTCGCCGTCAGCGTCGCCGCGGCCCAGCAGCAGAAGGTGATCGTCGACCGTATCGACGACACCGCGCGGTTCGCGGCGCTCGCCCAGTTCGTCACCGACGCGCCCACGGGCAGCCGCCCCGCCGACATGGTCCCGGACGAACGCCAGCAGACCCTGGACCGCGAACTCGCCAGCTACTACGAGGTCTACGGCATCCGCGCGGGCGTCTTCTACCGCACCGACACCTCCATGGCGAACGCGCCGGACGACTTCCTGCTCCCCAAGACCGGCGAGGTCCGCGACGCCTTCGACGAGGCCCTGCTCAGCCGCCGCAGCCACGACCCGGAACAGGTCTGGCCCTGGCAGCGCCACCGCCTGGTCGTCGCCTCGCCGGTCATCCGGGACGGCGACGTCATAGCGGTCGTGGTCACCGACTCGCCCACCGGGCCGATGCGTTCACGGACCCTGCGCGGCTGGCTGACGATCGGCGCAGGGGAGATCGGCGCCATGCTGCTGGCCGTCGGCGCGGCCCTGCGGCTGACCGGCTGGGTCCTGCGGCCCGTACGCGTGCTCGACGCCACCACCCACGACATCGCCACCGGACGCCTCAAGTCCCGGGTCGCCGCGGCCGGCGGCCCGCCGGAACTCCGACGCCTGGCCCGATCGTTCAACGAGATGGCGGACAACGTCGAGGACGTGCTGGAGCAGCAGCGCGCCTTCGTCGCCGACGCCTCGCACCAGTTGCGCAACCCGCTCTCGGCGCTGCTGCTGCGCATCGAACTGCTCGCGCTCGAACTGCCGGAGGACAATGACGAGATCGCCTCGGTCCGCACCGAGGGCAAACGCCTGACCCAGGTTCTGGACGACCTGCTCGACCTGGCCCTGGCCGAACACGCGGAAGCCGACCTCAGGATCACCGACATCGGCGCACTGACCGCCGAGCGCGTCGCCGCCTGGTCACCGACCGCCGAGGCCAAGGGCGTGCGCCTGGTGGGCAGTTGTCCGCCCACCACCGCCTGGGCCGACCCGGTCACGCTCTCCAGCGCCCTGGACGCGGTGATCGACAACGCGGTGAAGTTCACGCCCGAGGACCAGTGCGTCGAGGTGACGGTCGCGTCGAACGGCGAGACCTCCACGGTCGTCGTCACGGACCACGGCCCGGGTCTCACAGAGGAGGAACTCGCCCGCGTCGGCGACCGCTTCTGGCGCAGCGGCCGGCACCAGAACATCAAGGGCTCCGGCCTCGGCCTGTCCATCTCCCAGGTCCTGCTGGCCGCGGGCGGCGGCTCCCTCACGTACGCCCACCACGAGCCGCACGGCCTCGAGGTGACCGTGACGGTGCCCAGGAGCGCGCCGGCGGCCTGAGCGGGCGTCAACGGCCTCTGCGCGCCTACGGTTTGACGGAGCGGTAGTAGCGCCGGGCGCCCTCGTGCAGCACCAGGGGGTCGGTGTAGATCGCCGTGCGCAGGTCCACGAGCTGCGCGGAGTGCACATGCGCGCCGATGCCGTCCCGGCTCTTGATCACGGTCCTGGTGATCCACTCCGTGAGCCGGGGGTTCAGGTCCTTGCGGGTCATCAGCAGGTTGGAGACGGCGATGGTGGGCACCGTGGACCCCCGCTGGATGTCGGGGTAGGCCGACTCCGGCATGTTGGTGGCGCGGTAGTAGCGGGTGGAGTCGCCCTCCTCGTGCATCTTCGCGACAAGGCTTGCCTCTATCGGTACGAACCGGAACGCGTAGTGGGCGGCCAGGTCCTTCAGGCCGTCCGTCGGCAGCCCGCCGGACCAGAAGAAGGCGTCGAGCTTGCCCTTCTTGAGCAGGTCCGGTCCGGTGTCGATGCCGGCCGCCACCGGCTCGACGCCCGTCTTCGGGTCGATGCCGGCCGCCGTGAGCACCCGGTTCGCGATCAGTCGCACACCCGAGCGGTCCGGCCCTATGGCCACCCGCTTGTTCCGCAGATCGGCGACCGAGTTGATGTCCGAGTCGCGCGGGACGATGAGCTGGACGTAGTCGTCGTACAGCCGCGCGATCCCGCGCAGTCCGGCGGCACCGGGCTTGCCGTCCGCCTCGTACGTCTCCACCGCGTCGGCCGCTGCGATGGTGAAGTCGGCGTGCCCGGTCGCCACGCGCGCGACGTTCTCCTGCGACCCGTCGCTATTCACCAGCTTCACCGTGAGGCCCGGCATGTCCTTGTCGAGCTCGGCGCGCAGCAGCTTGCCGTACTCCTGGTAGACCCCGAGCGGTGTCCCGGTGCTGAAGGTGATCGTCCCGGTCGGCGGGTCGTCGCCCAGGGGCAGCAGCCACCACAGCAGCAGCCCGAACACGACGAAGCCGGCCGCCGCGCCCTCCAGGGCCCGGCGCCTGCTGATTCGGGAGAACACCTTGAGCATGCGCGCGATCCTGCCAGCCGTTGAGCGGTACTGACCAGGGCGGGGCTCGCGGGCCGGTGGTGTCAGTGGCGGCCGTTAGGGTCGTGGCATGAGTTCTTCGCCCGCCGACCTGGTCCGCGAATTCCACCTCGCCTTCGGGCTCGACGCCCGCAGCACACCCACCGAGGTCGCCCCCGCCCTCGCCGCCCACCGCGGCGAACTGCTCGCCGAGGAGGCCGCGGAGGTCGCCGAGGTCTCGGTGAGCGGCCCCCTCGACCGACTGGCGCACGAACTGGCCGACGTCGTCTACGTCGCCTACGGCACGGCCCTCGTCCACGGCATAGACCTCGACGCGGTGATCGCCGAGGTCCACCGTTCCAACATGACCAAGATCGGTCCCGACGGCGAGATCGCCCGCCGGGCCGACGGCAAGGTCCTCAAGGGCGAGCACTACGAGACGCCGGATGTGCATGGGGTGCTGCGCAAGCAGGGGTGGAGCGGCGGAACCCCGGATTCCGGCCGTCGCTCCGGGTGACCTGAGCCACGGCGGTTCTCAGCCGCAGAAGGAGTCACTCCCGGCACCGCCTACCCTTGTCGCATGAGCAGCGGTGACCGGAGCGAGGCAGTGGACGTCAAAACGTACGAAGTGCGCACCTACGGGTGCCAGATGAACGTCCACGATTCCGAGCGGCTCTCCGGGCTCCTGGAGGGCGCCGGTTACGTCCGCGCGCCCGAAGGGTCGGACGGCGACGCCGACGTCGTCGTCTTCAACACCTGCGCCGTGCGCGAGAACGCCGACAACCGGCTCTACGGCAACCTCGGCCGCCTTGCCCCGATGAAGACCAAGCGCCCCGGGATGCAGATCGCCGTGGGCGGCTGCCTTGCCCAGAAGGACCGCGACACCATCGTGAAGAAGGCGCCCTGGGTGGACGTCGTCTTCGGCACGCACAACATCGGCAAGCTGCCCGTCCTGCTGGAACGCGCGCGCGTCCAGGAAGAGGCGCAGGTCGAGATCGCGGAGTCCCTGGAGGCCTTCCCCTCGACGCTGCCGACCCGGCGCGAGAGCGCCTATGCGGCCTGGGTGTCGATCTCCGTCGGCTGCAACAACACCTGCACCTTCTGCATCGTCCCGGCGCTGCGCGGCAAGGAGAAGGACCGCCGCACCGGCGACATCCTCGCCGAGATCGAGGCCCTGGTCGGCGAGGGCGTCTCCGAGATCACCCTGCTCGGCCAGAACGTCAACGCGTACGGCTCCGACATCGGCGACCGCGAGGCCTTCAGCAAGCTGCTGCGGGCCTGCGGGACCATCGACGGCCTGGAGCGCGTCCGGTTCACGTCCCCGCACCCCCGTGACTTCACCGACGACGTCATCGCCGCGATGGCCGAGACGCCGAACGTGATGCCGCAGCTGCACATGCCGATGCAGTCCGGCTCCGACCCGATCCTCAAGGCCATGCGCCGCTCCTACCGCCAGGAGCGCTACCTGGGGATCATCGAGAAGGTCCGCGCGGCCATCCCGCACGCCGCCATCACCACCGACATCATCGTGGGCTTCCCCGGGGAGACCGAGGAGGACTTCGAGCAGACGATGCACGCGGTCCGCGAGGCCCGCTTCGCGCAAGCGTTTACGTTCCAGTACTCCAAGCGGCCCGGTACCCCGGCCGCGACCATGGAGAACCAGATCCCCAAGGAGGTCGTCCAGGAGCGCTACATGCGTCTGGTCGCCCTCCAGGAGGAGATCTCCTGGGACGAGAACAAGAAGCAGGTCGGCCGCACCCTGGAGCTGATGGTCGCCGAGGGCGAGGGCCGTAAGGACGGCGCCACCCACCGCCTCTCCGGCCGCGCCCCCGACAACCGCCTCGTCCACTTCACCAAGCCGGACCAGGAGGTCCGCCCCGGTGACGTGGTGACCGTCGACATCACCTACGCCGCCCCGCACCACCTCCTCGCCGAGGGCCCCACCCTGAACGTGCGTCCCACGCGCGCGGGCGACGCCTGGGAGAAGCGGAACGCGGCCGAGGCCGCCAAGCCGGCCGGCGTGATGCTGGGCCTCCCGAAGATCGGCGCCCCGGCGCCGCTGCCGGTCGCCACGGGGAGCGGCTGCGGCTGCGACTGAGCCGAGGGCGCGGGGGCGAGGCTCCCGCGCCGCACGGCTGTCAGCACGCCCGACGGCGTGGTCAAGTGGACTGTCGGTGCTCCTTGTTAGTGTTCCGGCCATGCTCGTAGCCGCCGCCGTCTGCCCCTGCCCCCCGCTGCTCGTCCCCGACGTCGCCGCCGGTGCCGCCTCCGAGATGGACGCCGCGCGTGCCGCGTGCAGCGACGCGCTCGGGGTGCTCGCCGCCGCCCGGCCCGACCGTCTGGTGGTCGTCGGGCCCGCCGAGCAGAGCGGGCGCGGACCGCATCCCGAAGGCACCCGGGGTTCCTTCCGCGGCTTCGGAGTGAACCTCGACGTACGACTCGGGAGGGACACGGCCGCCGTCCCGGAGGGGGCGCTTCCCCCCTCGCTCGCCGTCGCCGCGTGGCTGCTGGAGCGGACCGGCTGGTCCGACGCCCCGATCGAGGGACTCGGTGTGGGGGAACCTCTCGCGGCCGAGCGGTGTATCGAAGTAGGGAGGGACATCGTCGCGCACGCCGAGCGGGTGGCCCTTCTGGTGATGGGCGACGCCAGCGCGTGCCGGACGCTGAAGGCGCCGGGCTATCTCGACGAGCGCGCGGCACCCTTCGACGCCGAGGTCGCGCGTGCGCTGGGAGCGGCGGACGTGGCCGCCCTCAAGGCGCTGGACGCCGAGCTGGCGTACGAGCTGAAGGCCTCCGGCCGTGCCCCCTGGCAGGTCCTCGCGGGCGCGGCGGAGGGCGCGGATCTCGGCGGCGCGCTGCTGTACGAGGACGCGCCGTACGGCGTCGGATACGTGGTCGCGGCCTGGTCGTAGGCGCGGTGGTGCACTCCTGATCGTGGTGCAGCCATGAACCTGGTGCCGCCGCGAAACGGGGGGGGGGCGGGGGGGCGCGGGGGCCGGCCGCCCCCGCCCCCCGGGGGGGGGGGGGGGGGGGGGTGGCCGGCCGGGGCGAGGGCGGCCGCCCGGGGGGGGCGCC
>NZ_JBHYWD010000018.1:120281-163981 GCF_042751305.1 Streptomyces hokutonensis | reverse complement strand
TGGGGGGCGGGCGCGGGGTGGGGGGGGGGGGGTGCCCTCCCCGCTGGGGGGTCCGCCCTCCCCCGGGGCCCCCCCGCCCCGGGCCCCCGGGGGGGGGCCGCTTGGGCTCCGCGGCCGTCCGCCGATCGGTGTGCGGGTGCCGGTCAGGTGGCCGGCGGGGGCGAGTCCGGCGGCGCGGTCGTGCCGCCGCGCTCCGTCCCCGCGCTTCCCGCGCTCCCCGTGCCGTCCTTGTGCGCGAGGCGGTCCATGGCGTCCTTGGCCTTGCCCGTGCCCGTCTGGATCTTGTCGCTGTACTTGCCCTTGGTCTTCTCGTCGACCATCTTCGCGGCCTTGTCGAGACCGCTCTCGATCTTGCCTCCGTGCTGCTGAGCGAGGCCCGAGACCTTGTCCTTCGCCGGGGCGAATTTGGCCTTCAAACTGTCCATCAGACCCATGGTTCACCTTTCACGCGGGCGGTTATGTGCGGGCGCCTTCACCGGCTTCGTTGTCGGCGGCCTCTTCGGCGGACTGCTGCTTGGGGATCTCGACGCCCTCCGCGGCCCCGACGGCCTCCGTCGCCGTCGTCTCCGCCGCTTCCTGAGCGCCTGCCCCCGCCTCGGTCTCCGACACCTCGTCCGCCGCTTCAGCCGTGACGTCCTCGGCCGTCTCCGCGCCGGCCTGCGTGTCGGCGGTCGACGCGTCCTCCGTAGCCTTCGACCTCCGAAGAAGTCGGTCAAAAACGCCCATATCCACTCCATACGTTACTCGTGCGGGCGAAATCCCGCGTAGCCCGGTGCGTCCGTTTGCGTCACCCGGGGCGCCGCCTCCAGAAACCGGCGGCGGGACATCTCGAAACGGGCAACGACGCCACACGGGTGCCGTCACGTAACTCGTTCGAGGCGGGGTCCGGCGTTTGGGAGACTGTGGACGTGAGCAGCGCACCCCCCGCCCCCCGAGTCATCGCCGTCGTCGGACCGACCGCGGCCGGAAAGTCCGATCTGGGCGTCTTCCTGGCCCAGCGTCTAGGTGGCGAGGTCGTCAACGCCGACTCCATGCAGCTCTACCGAGGGATGGACATCGGCACCGCCAAGCTGACGCCCGAGGAGCGCGGCGGCATCCCGCACCACCTCCTGGACATCTGGGACGTGACCGTCACGGCGTCCGTCGCCGAGTACCAGCGCCTCGCCCGCGAGCACATCGACGCCCTGCTCGCCGCGGGCCGCTGGCCGATCCTGGTCGGCGGCTCCGGGCTGTACGTGCGCGGGGCCGTCGACAACCTGGAGTTCCCCGGCACCGACCCCGAGGTCCGGGCCCGCCTGGAGGAGGAGCTCACACTGCGTGGCTCCGGAGCCCTGCACGCCCGCCTGGCCGCCGCCGACCCCGGGGCCGCGCACGCGATCCTGCCCAGCAACGGCCGCCGTATCGTCCGCGCCCTGGAGGTCATCGAGATCACCGGCAAGCCCTTCACCGCCAACCTCCCGGGCCACGACTCGGTCTACGACACCGTCCAGATCGGCGTCGACGTGGGCCGCCCCGAGCTCGACGAGCGCATCGCGCGCCGGGTCGACCGGATGTGGAGCGCGGGGCTCGTCGACGAGGTGCGGGAGCTGGAGGCGAGGGGCCTGCGCGAGGGGGTCACCGCGTCCCGTGCGCTCGGCTATCAGCAGGTGCTCGCGGCGCTCGCGGGGGAGTGCACGGAAGAGGAGGCGCGCGCGGAGACCGTGCGGGCCACCAAGCGCTTCGCGCGCCGTCAGGATTCGTGGTTCAGACGCGATCCTCGGGTGCACTGGTTGAGTGGGGCTGCGGCCGATCTCACAGAACTTCCGCACCTGGCACTGGCGTTGGTCGAACGACCGGTCACAGCCTGATCACGTCATGGCATCGGGACGCTCCGGCCGCCGTTGCGGCCTCCGGGGGCGTGCCATCATCGAGCTTCGATCGACCAAGTGGAGTCCGAGTTGGGAGGGCGCGTGGCGATGGAGGCCGGCCCTCGCGACACCGCAGAAGGCGCTGAGCAGGTCACCGCGGACCGTGGTGAACCGGAAGAGGTCGACGGCCGACTGAGCCCGGACGGCCCGGACGAGATCCAGGGCGGCGTGACCGCCGACGGTCCCGGGCCCGACGAGATGTACGCGGGACCCGAGGTCGAGGTCGAGCTGCGCCCGCAGCGTCGGCTGCGCATCTGGCAGCTCGCCCCCATCGTGGCCCTGGCCGCCGTCGGCTCCCTGATGTTCGCCTTCCCGCTCGCCTTCGACTTCGGCGACAGCGGGGCCGTGATCGCCATGCTGGGCCTGCTCATCTGCTCCTGCGCGGCCGGTTGGGGCATGACCGCGGCCCGCCGCGTCGGCCACACCTGGCCCGGCTTCCCGCAGCGCGGCTCCGGACGCCGCCCGGACTGGCGGGTCGTCATCGCCTACGCCCTGATGGTGGCCGTGGTCGTGGTCCTCGCCGTGTGGCGCGTGGCCAGGCTCCGTTAGCCGACGAGGCCGGTCGCGGCACTCATGGAGGTCGGCCGTCGAGGTCGGTCACAACTGCTCGTCGGGATGTCGTAGCCACCCCGTACGATCGAGGAATGAGCACGCGGATCGCCTTCCTCAAGGGGCACGGCACCGAGAACGACTTCGTGATCGTCCCGGACCCCGAGAACGTCATCGACCTCCCTCCGGCCGCCGTGGCCGCCCTGTGCGACCGCCGCGCGGGCATCGGCGGCGACGGACTGCTGCATGTCGTGCGGTCCGCCACGCACCCCGAGGCGCGGGACATGGCGGCCGAGGCGGAGTGGTTCATGGACTACCGCAACGGCGACGGCTCGGTCTCCGAGATGTGCGGCAACGGAGTGCGGGTGTTCGCGCGCTATCTCCAGCGCGCCGGACATGTGGCCGCAGGGGACATCGCGGTCGCCACGCGCGGGGGAGTCAAGACCGTCCACCTCGCCAAGGACGGTGACGTCACGGTCGGCATGGGCAAGGCGCTCCTCCCCGAAGGGGACGTCATGGTGAGCGTCGGCGAGCGCAGCTGGCCCGCGCGGAACGTGAACATGGGCAACCCGCACGCGGTCGCCTTCGTCGACGACCTCGCGCACGCCGGCGACCTGTACTCGCCGCCGCCCTTCAGCCCGGCCGGGGCCTACCCGCAGGGTGTCAACGTCGAGTTCGTCGTCGACCGGGGTCCCGGTCACGTGGCCACGCGGGTACACGAGCGCGGCGCGGGCGAGACCCGCTCGTGCGGCACGGGCGCGTGCGCGGTCGCCGTGGCGGCCGCCCGGCGCGACGGTGCCGACCCGGCCGTCACCGGAACGCGGGCGACCTACACCGTCGACGTACCCGGGGGAACGCTGGTGATCACCGAGTGGCCCGACGGCCGGATCGAGATGACCGGTCCCGCGGTGATCGTCGCCGAGGGCGAGATCGATGCCGAGTGGCTGGAAAACGCCATCCGCTGAACGGGTGATTCGCAGCCTCGGCCGCCCAGGAGGCCATGATCCGAAGTCTCCGGCGGCCGGGCGGGCCGGAAAGCACGGCCGGCCCGGGAGAGCGTGGCGCAAAACCGTAAACCTCCCGACCTTCGCTCGAATGGGTGATCCGTTTCACGCTCGGCGAGAGGCGGTCAGTCGCACGTGGTGGGCTCGGTAGCATCAAGCACCGGCCCGGACGGGGGATCGAAGATCCCCTGAGCCGAGTACGCCATGGGGCACCCGTCCGCCGGTCAAGCAGCCGGAGGTGCCCATGAGTGCGGAGGCCACGAACCCTGCGAGCCCAGGCCCTGTGACCAACACAGCGCCCCGCAGGAAGGCCCGCCCCCGGATCGACCTGCGCCGGCTCGGCCGGGCCGCCCTGCTCGGTCCCGCCGCGCGTGACCGGCTGCCCGACGCCATCGGCCATGTCGCCGAGGCGCACCGCGCCCACTATCCCGACGCCGACCTCGAACCGCTGCGCCGCGCCTGGGTCCTGGCGGAGTCCTCGCACCGGGGCCAGATGCGCAAGAGCGGCGAGCCGTACATCACGCACCCCCTCGCCGTGACCCTGATCCTCGCCGAACTCGGCGCCGAGACCACGACGTTGACGGCCTCTCTGCTCCACGACACCGTCGAGGACACCGAGGTGACACTCGATCAGGTCGGCGAGGAGTTCGGCGCAGAGGTGCGCTATCTCGTCGACGGCGTCACGAAGTTGGAGAAGGTCGACTACGGCGCCGCGGCCGAGCCCGAGACCTTCCGCAAGATGCTCGTCGCCACCGGCAGCGACGTCCGCGTGATGTCGATCAAACTCGCCGACCGGCTGCACAACATGCGCACCCTGGGCGTGATGCGCCCCGAGAAGCAGGCCCGTATCGCCAAGGTCACCAGGGACGTCCTCATCCCGCTCGCCGAGCGGCTCGGCGTACAGGCGCTCAAGACCGAACTGGAAGACCTGGTCTTCGCGATCCTCCACCCCGAGGAGTACGACCACACACGCGAGTTGATCGTCGACAACGCCTCCCGTGTGGACGACCCGCTGGCCGAGGTCACCGACGAGGTGCGCAGCGTCCTGCGCGACGCCGACATCCAGGCCGAAGTCCTCATCAGGCCACGGCACTTCGTCTCCGTGCACCGCGTCGCCCGCAAGCGCGGCAGGCTGCGCGGCGCCGACTTCGGCCGCCTCCTGGTGCTCGTCAACGAGGACGCGGACTGTTACGGCGTCCTCGGCGAACTGCACACCTGCCTGAAGCCCGTCGTCTCGGAGTTCAAGGACTTCATCGCCGTACCGAAGTTCAACCTCTACCAGTCGCTGCACACCGCCGTCGCCCACACGGACGGCCAGGTCGTCGAAGTCCTCATCCGCACCCACCAGATGCACAAGGTCGCCGAGGCCGGCGTCATCGCGCTCGGCAATCCCTACGCTCCTCCTTCGGAGGAGCAACAGGCCGCGAGCGACGGGGAGCGCGCCGACCCCACCCGGCCCGGCTGGCTCTCCCGGCTCCTCGACTGGCAGGAGGGCGCGCCCGACCCCGACACCTTCTGGTCGACGCTCCGCGAGGACCTCGCCCAGGACCGCGAGATCACCGTGTTCCGGCCCGACGGCGGCACGCTGGGCCTGCCCGAGGGCGCGACCTGTGTGGACGCCGCGTACGCGCAGTACGGCGAGGACGCCCACGCCTGCATCGGCGCCCGCGTCAACGGCCGTCTGGCGACCCTCAGCACGGTTCTGCGGGACGGCGACACCGTCCAGCCCCTCATGGGCCAGGACCCGGCCTCCGAGCCCTCCAGGGAGTGGCTGGAGCACGCGCACACCCCCGCCGCCCGGATCGCCATCCAACGCTGGCTCGCGGCGCATCCGGGGCGCGGCGACGAAGCGGACGCCGGCACGGACGAGGGAGCGCAGAGTGTCCGATCGGCGCCCCCTGCGGCCGAAGGCGCCCCCACCAGCAACCCCGCCACCCCCCTCGTGGACCAGCCCGGCGCGACCGTACGGCTCGCCGGCTGCTGCACGCCCGTACCGCCCGACGAGGTCACCGGATTCTCGGTGCGCGGCGGGGTCGTGACCGTCCACCGCGTCGAGTGCAGCGCGGTGGCGCACATGAAGAGCGTGGGGCGCGCGGAGGTCGGTGTGCGCTGGGGCGACACCACCGAGTGCCGGGTCACGCTGGTAGCCGAATCGTTCGGCCGCCCCCATCTGCTGGCCGATCTCACCGAGGCCATGGCTCTGGAGGGCGCCGAGATCGTCTCGGCGACGGTCGAACCCCCGAGCCAACAGCGCGTCCGCCACACCTACACGCTCCAACTCCCGGACGCGGCGCACCTTCCGGCCCTCATGCGGGCGATGCGCAATGTGCCGGGCGTCTACGACGTGAGTAGGGCGCAGCACCACACGACGGCCTTCTGAGCCTGGGGCAGGAACGCGCCCCCCCGCGCTCCCCAGGAGGCGCGCGCTCCGGCGTGGCCGACGCCCCGTAGGCCCCCGGAAGACCTCGTTCGAGTGGGCCGGGCGCGAGTCGTCGGCGTGCGGTACGCGCGCGCTGGTAGCGGTGGTCCATGCTGCTCACCCCCCGCACCGCCACCCCTGGGGCCGGTACCAGGGCTCCCCGACGGCTGAAGGCGGCCCTGCTCGCCTCCGCCGTGTCCGTCTGCCTCGTCGCCGCGGGCGCCCCGCCCACGCCCCTGGGCGTCGGGGACCGCCTCTTCCCGGACCTGGGCAACCCGGGCTACGACGTGGCGTCGTACGACCTCTCCTTCACCTATCCCGGCACCAACAGCAAGCCCCTCCAGGCCGTCACCACCATCGACGCGTGGACCACGGAGTCCCTGGACCGGATCAATCTCGACTTCGCGCACGGCACCGTGGACTCGGTCGAGGTCGACGGGCGGCCGGCCGCCTTTGCCAGCGCCGGCGAGGACCTGGTGGTGACGCCGGAGAAGCCGCTGCCCCAGGGGAGTTGGACGCGGATCACCGTGCGGCACACCAGCGACCCCGTCTCCGCCGAGGGCCAGGACGGCGGCTGGGTGCGCACCAAGGACGGGCTCGCGATGGCCAACCAGGCCGATGCCGCGCACCTGGTGTTCCCGTGCAACGACCATCCCTCGGACAAGGCGATGTTCACCATCCGGGTCACCGCGCCCAACGCCTACACGGCCGTCGCCAACGGACTGCCGGCCGGCGTCGACAAGGACGGCGCGAACACCACCTGGACGTACCGCACCCAGCACCCCATGGCCACCGAACTCGCCCAGGTGTCCATCGGCCGCTCCGCCGTACTGCACCGCACCGGACCGCACGACCTGCCGATGCGCGACGTCGTGCCCGCCGCGGACGCCAAGCAGCTCGAACCGTGGCTCAAGAAGACCCCCGACCAGATCGCCTGGATGGAGAGCAAGGTCGGCCGCTACCCCTTCGAGACGTACGGCCTGCTCATGGCCGACGCGTCCACCGGCTTCGAACTCGAGACCCAGACGATCTCTCTCTTCGAGAGAGATCTCTTCACCGAGCCCGCCTACCCCAAGTGGTACGTCGAGTCGATCATGGTGCACGAGCTGTCCCACCAGTGGTTCGGCGACAGCGTCAGCCCCCGTACCTGGTCCGACCTGTGGCTCAACGAGGGACACGCCACCTGGTACGAGGAGCTGTACGCGGAGGAGAAGGCCGGCAGGCCCATGGAGACGCGGATGAAGGCCGCCTACGGCGCCTCCGACGGCTGGCGCGCCGCCGGCGGACCGCCCGCACTCCCCAAGGCACCCGCGCCCGGCCACAAGATCAGCATCTTCCGTCCCAACGTCTACGACGGTGCCGCCCTGGTGCTCTACGCCCTGCGCCAGGAGATCGGCCGCCCCGCCTTCGAGCGCCTGGAGCGCACCTGGGTGAGCGTCCACCAGGACGGCACGGCCACCACCGCCGACTTCGAGGACCTCGCCTCCGCGATCTCCGGCCGCGACCTGAGCGACTTCTTCAAGGCCTGGCTCTACGGCGCGAAGACCCCGCCGATGCCCGGTCACCCGGACTGGACGTCGCAGGCACCCGCGAAATAAGGCCGTGACGTGGCGATCCGCGCCGTGCGACCATCGTCGGGTCGGCGGCGCGGTTCACCGGGAATCTCCGGGGGCACTCGCACGTTGAGACAATTGCAGGACTCCCATCGACGTAAGGACCCAATGACCTCCTCTTCTTCCCCTTCCCAGGACACTGAGCGCTTCGCGCACACCTACCCCGAAGGTCTTCGGGCCGATGCCCTGATGGAAGAGGACGTCGCCTGGAGCCACGAGATCGACGGAGACCGGGACGGCGACCAGTTCGACCGATCCGAGCGCGCGGCCCTGCGCCGCGTCGCGGGCCTCTCCACCGAGCTCGAGGACGTCACCGAGGTCGAGTACCGACAGCTCCGCCTGGAGCGCGTCGTACTCGTCGGCGTCTGGACCACGGGTACGGCACAGGACGCGGACAACTCGCTCGCCGAGCTGGCCGCCCTCGCGGAGACCGCCGGCGCGCTCGTGCTCGACGGTGTCGTCCAGCGCCGCGACAAGCCGGACGCGGCCACGTACATCGGCTCCGGGAAGGCCAACGAACTGCGGGACATCGTCCTGGAGACCGGCGCAGACACCGTCATCTGCGACGGTGAGCTGAGCCCGGGCCAGCTGATCCACCTCGAAGACGTCGTCAAGGTCAAGGTCATCGACCGTACGGCCCTGATCCTCGACATCTTCGCCCAGCACGCCAAGTCCCGGGAGGGCAAGGCGCAGGTCGCGCTCGCGCAGATGCAGTACATGCTGCCGAGGCTGCGCGGCTGGGGTCAGTCGCTGTCCCGTCAGATGGGCGGCGGCTCGGGCGGCGGCCTCGCCACGCGTGGTCCCGGTGAGACCAAGATCGAGACGGACCGGCGCCGTATCCGCGAGAAGATGGCGAAGATGCGCCGGGAGATCGCGGACATGAAGACCGGCCGCGACATCAAGCGCCAGGAGCGCCGTCGCCACAAGGTGCCCTCGGTAGCGATCGCCGGTTACACCAACGCCGGCAAGTCCTCCCTGCTCAACCGCCTCACGGGCGCGGGCGTACTGGTCGAGAACGCGCTGTTCGCGACCCTCGACCCGACCGTGCGCCGGGCCGAGACCCCGGGCGGACGGCTCTACACGCTGGTCGACACCGTCGGATTCGTCCGGCACCTGCCGCACCACTTGGTCGAGGCCTTCCGCTCCACGATGGAGGAGGTCGGCGACGCCGATCTGATCCTGCACGTGGTGGACGGTTCGCACCCGGTCCCGGAGGAGCAGCTGGCCGCCGTGCGCGAAGTGATCCGGGATGTCGGCGCCACGAAGGTGCCCGAGATCGTGATCATCAACAAGGCTGACGCGGCCGACCCGTTGACGCTCCAGCGGCTGATGCGGAACGAGAAGCGGTCCATCGCCGTCTCGGCCCGCACCGGCCAGGGCATCGAGGAGCTGCTCGCGCTCATCGACAACGAGCTGCCGCGCCCCTCGGTCGAGATCGAGGCGCTTGTGCCGTACACCCACGGCAAGCTGGTCGCCCGCGCCCACTCCGAGGGCGAGGTGATCTCCGAGGAGCACACCCCGGAGGGCACCCAGCTCAAGGTGCGGGTGCACGAGGAACTGGCGGCGGAACTCGCGCCGTACGTCCCGGCACCGCTGGCCTGACGGTCGTAGCACAGCACGTCGCCGGCCCGACGGCCATGGCACAGCACGTCCTGAGGCTCGCCCCGGATCACCAGGGGCGAGCCTCGGCCGTGTCTACTGCCCCGCGAACTTCTTGCTGACCGAGTCGTACACACCCTTGGCCACATCGCCCAGCCGCGGACCCGCCAGCCAGCCCGAAGTCACCGGGCCGATCGAGGTGTTGGACACCAGCGCCGGCTTGCCGTCCGTGCCCGTCTCCACCCAGCCGCCGCCGGACGAACCACCGGTCATGCTGCAGCCGATGCGGTACATCGTCGGGTCCGAGGCGTTGATCGACAGCCGCCCCGGCTTGTCCGCGCACTGGTACAGCGTCGAACCGTCGTACGGCTTCGCCGCCGGGTAGCCGGTCGCCGTGATGCTCGACACCTTCGGCACGGCGGGCGCGTTGAAGTTCACCGGGAGCGCCGAACCGACCGTCTCCTCGAGGGACTTGCCCCCGCTGCCCTTCTCGGGCGTCACATGGATCACGGCGTAGTCGTACGACGAGCCCTGCCCGCCCGTCTCGCCGCCCTGGTCGATCCACTGCTGCGAGGTCTGCGCCCAGTCGGCCCACCAGACACCGTACGGAGCGACCTGGGCCCGGGTGGCCGTCTCCAGCTGGGCCGTCGTCATACCCGAGTTGTTGTACGACGGCACGAACGCGAGGTTGCGGTACCAGCCGCCCTTCTTGCCCGCGTGCACGCAATGGCCCGCCGTCCACACCAGGTTGGACTTGCCCGGGTGCGCCGGGTCCTCCACGACCGTCGCCGAGCAGACCATCGTGCCTTCGGGGGCGTCGAAGAACACCTTGCCCGCCGTCGCCGCGTTGGCGTGGTACGTAGGCGACACGGCCTTCGCGTCCACCACCGCGGGCGTCGGGTCGGTCACGCCCTGGTCACCGGAGATGTCGTTGGTGTCGACACCCTTGTCCGGGTCGTTGGCGTCCCGCATCCGGCCGGAACTCCACAGCCCCTCGATGATCGGGTTGATGTAGTCGTTGGCCTCGCGCAGCCAGTCGTCCTTGTTCCAGTTCTTCCAGGCGCCGTGCTTCCACTTGTCGATGTCGATCCCGTGCTCTTTGAGCTTGTTCTTGATGTCGTCCGGGATCTTGATCTTGCCGTCGCCGGTGTCACCGCTGGTCGCCGACGCGGTGGACTGGCCGTCCGCCTTGGTGTCACCGGAGCCGCAGGCGGTCGCGGTGAGCGCGAGCGCCGAGGCCAGAGCAACGGCGGCCAGCACGGGGGTGGTTCCGCGACGCGCACCCCTCCCACGCCGGGTGGTGAAGGACGGCCGTATCGATCGCATGGTCTTGACTCCCCCTGGAGTGAACGGATGGTGCGCCACGGCTGTGATCTCAGCCGGAACTCATGGTGAGTTCACGCCGAACTCACGACCTTCGGGAACGGCATCACACACTATGCGCTCGCTGTGGGGGACTTCCGACGGAACGGCAACGGTTTCGCTACGGCAAGGATCTTGAAGCAACCCGTAACCCGTTGGGCGGTACGGGAGTTGGCTTCGACAGGGGCGGAGGGGGCTGCTGTTCGGCGCGTGGTCCGCTGTGCCCGGGGCGACGCGAGATCTCACATCCCGAGGAACAGTCTTGAACCCCACATCCACCTCTGACAGCCACCCCCGCCCGCACCCTCTGGCAGTGGCGTCGACCGAGTCCGTTCCCCGGCAGCAGCCGCGCAGCCCGGAGACGAGCGGGCCCCGGGGCACGGACGCCGACCTCCTGGAGCATCCGGACCCCGCAACGGCCGCCCAGGCCGCGGCCGTCGAGAACCTGCTGCGCTGCTGGGTGCGCGAGACGAACCTCCCCGACCCTCACGACGGCACCCTCCGCATTCCCCTCCCCGCCAGCGGCACGGCCCTGCACGCCCAGGTCCGCTACTGGTCCCCGACGGGCGGGCACCGCTTCGGCCCTCCGTACCTGTCCAACGCTCCGCATGGCGCGCCACCGGCCGACGCGGTGACGGTCGCGGCGCTGCTCGCCAGGGAGACGGCCGCGCGCGACGGCGACTCCGCACGGGAGGCGGCGGTGGCAGCTGCGGCGACGCCCGACACCGGTACCGATCTGGTGGCCCGCGTGGCCGACTCCCTCCGGCATACCGTCACCTTCCTCACCGACCGCCGCGCGCACCCGGCCGACGGCTCCGACCTCTTCCTCTCCGCCGAACAGGCACTGCTCCTCGGACACCCGCTCCACCCGACCCCGAAGAGCCGAGAGGGTCTCTCCGAGGCCGAAGTGCGGCTGTACTCACCGGAGTCGCGAGGCTCCTTCGCACTGCTGTGGCTGGCCGTCGCCCCCTCCGTACTCGCCACCGACTCGGCCTGGACGGAACGCGGCCGACCTGTCTCCGCCGCCCACCTCACGGCCCGACTCGCCGGAACCGGGCTGCCGTTGCCGGACGGACACGCGGCACTGCCCCTGCACCCCTGGCAGTGGCGCGAACTCCGACACCGTGCCGACATCGCGGCCCTACTCGACGCCGGGTTGATCCAGGACCTCGGCCCCTACGGCACCCCGTGGCACCCCACGTCCTCCGTGCGAACCGTCCACCGATCCGGCGCTCCCGCCATGCTCAAGCTGTCCCTCGGCCTCCGCATCACCAACTCCCGTCGTGAGAACCTCCGCAAAGAACTCCATCGCGGCGTGGAAGTGCACCGCCTGCTGCGCAGCGGCCTGTCCCAGCGGTGGCAGGCCGCCCACCCGGGCTTCGACATCGTCCGCGACCCGGCGTGGCTGGCCGTCGACCAGCCGGCGGACGGGTGCGGTGCCGACCGCGGCCAAGGGAGCGCGGGCGGTACCCGTGCGCCCCTGCCCGGCATCGACGTGGTGATCCGGCACAACCCGTTCAGCCCGTCCGACGACGTCTCGTGTGTCGCCGGGCTCGTCTCACCCCGGCCGTACACCGGGCGGAGGGCGAACGCCGACGGACCGCAGGCGAGTTCGCGGACCGGCCACTCCGCGTCCGGTGTGCCCCCGCTGCGGTCCCGGCTGGCCGACGTCGTCACCGGCCTCGCCGAGCGGACCGGCCGGCCCCGCGAAGCCGTCGCCGCCGAGTGGTTCCTGCGCTACCTGGAGCAGGTCGTCCGTCCCGTGCTGTGGCTGGACGGCGAGGCGGGCATCGCCCTGGAGGCGCACCAACAGAACACCCTGCTCCTGCTGGACGGCGCGGGCTGGCCCGCGGGGGGCCGCTACCGCGACAACCAGGGCTACTACTTCCGCGCGTCCCGGCGTGCGGAGCTAGACGCCCGGCTGCCCGGCATCGGCGAACACAGCGACACCTTCGTCTCCGACGAGGTCACCGACGAACGCTTCGCCTACTACCTCGCGATCAACAACGTGCTCGGTCTCATCGGAGCGTTCGGCTCCCAAGGACTCGCCGACGAAGGGCTGTTGCTCTCCGCCTTCCGCCGCTTCCTCCGCGACGTGGCCTCCGGCCCCGCCCGGCTGCGCACCTCCCTGCCGACCCGCCTGCTCGACTCACCCGTCCTGCGCTGCAAGGCCAACCTCCTGACCCGACTGCACGGCCTCGACGAACTCGTCGGCCCGGTCGACACCCAGTCCGTCTACGTCACCATCGCCAACCCCCTGCATTCCTGACCACCCTCAACTCCCTTCGCCGCTGAGGAACATGACCCACCCCGTCTCCTGAGAGGAGCGCGACCGTGCCTCCCACCGACGCGAGTGCTGACACCGTGTCTGCCCCCGGCTCCGACGCGAGTGCCGGTCGGAGCCCGGCCACGGACGGCGAGGACACCCTCCACCTCCGCCTGCCCGATGAGTTCCTCGCGCTCTGCGCCAAGGCGGACGCGGACACCGCCCGCGACGAACTCCTCGACCGGGTCGGCGACTGGGGGAGGACCCGTACGCCCGTGGGTTTCTTTCACCTCGTGCCTGTCCTTTGCGAGCGAGACCTCCCCCTCATCAGCGGCTGGATGAACGACCCTGCCGTCGCGGAATTCTGGGAGCTGGCCGGCCCCCGGACGCTCACCGAGGAACACCTGCGCGCCCAACTCGCCGGCGACGGACGCAGCGTCCCCTGCCTCGGCGTGCTGGACGACACCCCGATGAGCTACTGGGAGATCTACCGCGCGGACCTCGACCCCCTGGCCCGCCACTACCCCGCCCGACCGCACGACACCGGCATCCACCTGCTCATCGGTGACGCCGTCGACAGGGGACGAGGGGTCGGAAGCGCCCTCCTCCGAGCAGTCGCCAACCACGTACTCGACAAGCGCCCCGCCTGCACTCGCGTCGTCGCCGAACCGGACCTTCGCAACACCCCTTCCGTAGCCGCTTTCCTGAGCGCCGGTTTCCGGTTCGCCGCCGAGGTCGACCTGCCTGCCAAGCGGGCCGCCCTCATGGTCCGGGACCGTTCCCTGCGTGATCTGCTCTAGCGCCATGTGGCGACGCCATCACTTTTGGTACACCGCTCGGACCGATCCGGTTCCACCTCACCCGAACACGTCCCCGCCCGATCCGACTCGATCTCCATGTGATCCCCATCCGAACGAAACCCGTCCCCATCCGAAAGCCCACCGGTCCTGACCCACCCCCTCCCTCAGCAGTGATCGCCCGGTTGTCAGTCCCGCCCCGTAGGGTTGGTCGCGCTATGACGAAGCCCTCACTCCCCGAACTCCTGCATGCTGCCGTCACTGCCGTCGGCGGTTCGGAGCGCCCCGGCCAGGTGACCATGGCCGAAGCCGTCGCGGAGGCGATCGACGACGGCTCCCATCTGCTGGTCCAGGCCGGCACCGGTACCGGAAAGTCGCTCGGCTACCTGGTGCCCGCGCTCGCGCACGGGGAGCGTGTGGTCGTGGCCACCGCCACCCTCGCGCTCCAGCGCCAGCTCGCGGAGCGCGACCTGCCGCGCACGGTCGACGCACTGCATCCCCTGCTGCGCCGCCGCCCCCAGTTCGCGATGCTCAAGGGCAGGTCGAACTACCTGTGCCTGCACCGACTCCACGAGGGCATGCCCCAGGACGAGGAGGACGGCCTCTTCGACCAGTTCGAGGCGGCGGCGCCGACCAGCAAGCTGGGCCAGGACCTGCTGCGGCTGCGCGACTGGAGGGACGAGACCGAGAGCGGCGACCGCGACGACCTCACGCCCGGAGTCTCCGACCGCGCGTGGGCGCAGGTGTCGGTCTCCTCGCGCGAGTGCCTGGGTGCCCAGAAGTGCGCCTACGGAGCGGAGTGTTTCGCCGAGGCGGCCCGCGAGCGCGCCAAGCTCGCCGAGGTCGTTGTCACCAACCACGCGCTGCTCGCGATCGACGCCATCGAGGGCGCTCCCGTCCTCCCGCCGCACGAGGTGCTGATCGTCGACGAGGCCCATGAACTGGTCTCGCGGGTCACCGGAGTTGCCACCGGCGAGCTCACCCCGGGCCAGGTGAACCGCGCGGTGCGCCGCGCCGCGAAGCTGGTCAACGAGAAGGCCGCCGACCAGCTCCAGACCGCCGCCGAGGGCTTCGAGCGGCTCATGGAGCTCGCCCTGCCGGGCCGCCTGGAGGAGATCCCGGAGGACCTCGGCTACGCCCTCATGGCGCTGCGCGACGCCTGCCGTACGGTGATCTCCGCGATCGGCGCCACCCGCGACAAGTCCGTGCAGGACGAGGACGCGGTCCGCAAGCAGGCGCTGGCCTCAGTGGAGGCCGTGCACGACGTGTCGGAGCGCATCAGCAACGGCTCCGAGTGGGACGTCGTCTGGTACGAACGCCACGACCGCTTCGGCGCCTCCCTCCGTGTCGCCCCCATGTCCGTGTCGGGCCTGCTGCGGGAGAAGCTCTTCGCGGACCGCTCGGTCACCCTCACCTCCGCGACGCTGAAGCTCGGCGGCGACTTCAACGGCGTAGGAGCGTCCCTGGGCCTCGCCCCCGAGGGAACCGTGGGCGACGACCTGCCGCAGTGGAAGGGTGTCGACGTGGGCTCGCCCTTCGACTATCCGAAGCAGGGCATTCTGTACGTCGCCAAGCATCTGTCGCGCCCCGCGCGGGACGGCGATCGCGCCGACATGCTGGACGAGTTGACGGAGTTGATCCAGGCGGCGGGCGGTCGCACCCTGGGCCTTTTCTCGTCGATGCGGGGCGCCCAACTCGCCGCCGAGGAGCTGCGCTCACGCATCCCCGAGTACCCGATCCTGCTCCAGGGCGAGGAGACGCTCGGCGAGCTGATCAAGAACTTCGCGGCCGACCCGAAGACCTGTCTCTTCGGCACGCTGTCGCTCTGGCAGGGCGTCGATGTCCCCGGCCCCAGCTGCCAGTTGGTCGTCATGGACAAGATCCCGTTCCCGCGTCCGGACGACCCGTTGATGAGCGCCCGCCAGAAGGCGGTCGAGGACGCCGGGGGCAACGGCTTCATGGCGGTGGCCGCGACGCACGCCGCGCTGCTCATGGCCCAGGGCGCCGGCCGTCTCGTCCGGGCGTCGGGAGACCGGGGCGTGGTCGCCGTACTGGATCAGCGGCTGGCCACCGCCCGCTACGGCAGCTACCTCAAGGCGTCACTGCCCGACTTCTGGTACACCACGGACCGCAACCAGGCCCGGAGGTCGCTGGCCGCGATCGACGCGAAGGCGAAGCAGGAGGAAGCCGAAGCCGAGGCCGCATCGGAGTGATCCGGGGCGGGTCGGCCCGGAGCGGCGGGCCGACACCGAATCGAAGGACTGGCCGCCACCGGGCTGCGGGCGGCCAGCCGGTTCTCACCGGGGCCCGCACAGCACAGGACCCCGGAACCGGCGCAGGGGTCCCGGGGTCCGGTCAGGGGGCCGGGCCGATACGGCCCCGCCCGCCGCGGCCGTCACACGCGCCGCAGCACCGCCACCACCTTGCCGAGGATCGTCGCGTCGTCGCCGGGGATCGGCTCGTACGCGGAGTTGTGCGGGAGGAGCCAGACATGGCCGTCCTCGCGCTTGAAGCGCTTGACGGTGGCCTCGCCCTCGAGCATGGCGGCCACGATGTCGCCGTTCTCCGCGACCGGCTGGCGGCGCACGGTGACCCAGTCGCCGTCGCAGATCGCGGCCTCGATCATCGAGTCGCCGACGACCTTGAGGACGAACAGCTCGCCGTCACCGACCAGTTGGCGGGGCAGGGGGAAGACGTCCTCGACCGACTCCTCGGCGAGGATCGGACCACCGGCGGCGATCCGGCCCACCAGCGGGACGTACGACGCGGCCGGCTTGCCCGCGGTGTCCGTGGGCTGCACCGACGAGGACTGGTCGGAGCCGCGGACCTCGTACGCGCGCGGGCGGTGCGGGTCGCGGCGCAGGAAGCCCTTGCGCTCCAGTGCCATCAGCTGGTGTGCGACCGAGGACGTGCTGGACAGGCCGACGGCCTGGCCGATCTCGCGCATCGACGGCGGATATCCCCGTCGCTGCACCGAGTCCCTGATGACCTCGATCACCCGGCGCTGCCGGTCCGTGAGTCCCGAGCTGTCCGCCCGGATGCCGGGAGGTCGGCCTGGGAGGGAACGCTTGTGTCCCTCGGGATTCGCGGTTTCGTTCATTGCATGCACCGGCTCGAGTCGGCCCTGGGAGCGATCCTGGGCAGTGATGGTGGCACTGTCTGCGGTGGTGGTCACGTCGGCCCCTCTCGATGTTCTCCCTGCTGGACAACGGTAGTTGCTTTCGAAAGGTTGCGCCAAACACACGTTCGAGTGAAAAAACGCGGATAGCCTGCCGCGATCACGTGTCTGGGTGTATGGCCGACGTGTCACCTGTCGGACAAAAGGGCCCATTGTGGGGCTCTTCGTCGCGCGGGTGGTGACCCGGCGGATTGTCGCCCCAGTCTGCCACCCGGCGTCCCGGCGACCGGGGGCCGGTCCGGGTCTGTGCGGGAGCCCCACGTCTTCTCCGTACCGCGCTCACGGTATCTCCGTAAGTGCCCTGGCGGTACGGGTGTGCGCCAGCGTGTTCCGGGCGACGGTATGGCCGTATGGCACATGCCAATACGGGTGCGACACGCGCGTACGGCGTGTTTGTGTAAGCCAATCACCACATCTAGTGGTTGGATTGCGGCAGCAGCCCAGAAGTTGTGGTCCCCCGGGTCTCCATCGTCTCGGCCATCGCCTATGCTTGGGGCTGCTTCGAGAGGCCCAAGGGGTCTTACGAGGCTATTGAGTCTGCTGTGAGGGAGGGTTGGAGATCATGCACTGCCCCTTCTGCAGGCACCCCGACAGCCGTGTCGTCGACAGCCGTACGACGGACGACGGCACGTCGATCCGCCGGCGCCGCCAGTGCCCTGACTGCTCCCGTCGTTTCACGACCGTGGAGACGTGCTCGCTCATGGTGGTCAAGCGGTCCGGAGTCACCGAGCCTTTCAGCCGTACCAAGGTCATCAACGGTGTGCGCAAGGCATGCCAGGGACGGCCTGTCACCGAGGACGCACTTGCCCAGCTCGGCCAGCGGGTCGAAGAGGCTGTGCGGGCCACCGGAAGTGCCGAACTGACCACCCATGACGTCGGGCTGGCCATACTCGGCCCGTTGCAGGAACTCGACCTCGTCGCCTATCTGCGATTCGCCTCCGTCTACCGGGCGTTCGACTCGTTGGACGACTTCGAGGCCGCGATCGTGGAACTGAGGGAAGCGACGCCAGGCTCCGCCGCGGACGACGAAGACGCGGGATCGGGGAGCCAGGAAGACGACGGCGGGCCCGGAGGGACTGTTCAGGTCCCGGTGCCCGCCCACTCCGCCGACTGACCGGCGGGCCGGAACCGGGCGGAGACCCCGGATCCGGCCGGACGGCGGCGGACCAGGACTTGTCGCGGAGCCATGAGCGTGTGGGCTGCCGTGACACCAGACAAACACTCTGCCACGGGAACATCGTGGCATTTCAGGGCGTTTTTGCCTGTACAGGGAGGCGGCATGACAGAGACGGCGAGCGGTCCGGCACGAGGTTCCCGCGCGAAGGGCACCAAGACCACCAAGGGACTGCGCATCGAGCGTATTCACACCACCCCGGGCGTGCATCCGTACGACGAGGTGGAGTGGGAGCGTCGTGACGTCGTCATGACCAACTGGCGCGACGGCTCGGTCAATTTCGAGCAGCGTGGCGTCGAGTTCCCCGCCGAATGGGCGGTGAACGCGGTCAACATCGTCACCAGCAAGTACTTCCGCGGTGCCGTGGGCACCCCGCAGCGCGAGGTGAGCCTCAAGCAGCTCATCGACCGCATCGTGAAGACGTATCGGAAGGCCGGCGAGGACCACAAGTACTTCGCCTCGCCCGCCGACGCCGAGATCTTCGAGCACGAGCTGGCGTACGCCCTCCTGCACCAGGTCTTCAGCTTCAACAGCCCCGTGTGGTTCAACGTGGGCACCCCGCAGCCCCAGCAGGTCTCGGCCTGCTTCATCCTGGCCGTCGACGACTCCATGGAGTCGATCCTCGACTGGTACAAGGAAGAGGGCATGATCTTCAAGGGCGGTTCGGGCGCGGGCCTGAACCTGTCCCGCATCCGCTCCTCCAAGGAACTGCTCTCCTCCGGCGGCAACGCCTCGGGACCGGTCTCCTTCATGCGCGGTGCCGACGCCTCCGCGGGCACCATCAAGTCCGGTGGCGCCACCCGCCGCGCGGCCAAGATGGTCATCCTGGACGTCGACCACCCCGACATCGAGGACTTCATCCAGACCAAGGTCAAGGAAGAAGAGAAGATCCGCGCCCTGCGCGACGCGGGCTTCGACATGGACCTGGGCGGCGACGACATCACGTCGGTGCAGTACCAGAACGCCAACAACTCGGTCCGCGTGAACGACACGTTCATGAAGGCCGTCGAGAACGGCGACAAGTTCGGCCTGACGTCCCGCATGACCGGCGAGGTCATCGAGGAGGTCGACGCCAAGGAGCTGTTCCGCAAGATGGCCGAGGCCGCCTGGGCCTGCGCCGACCCGGGCATCCAGTACGACGACACCATCAACCAGTGGCACACGTGCCCGGAGTCCGGCCGTATCAACGGCTCGAACCCGTGCAGCGAGTACATGCACCTGGACAACACGTCCTGCAACCTCGCCTCGCTGAACCTGATGAAGTTCCTCAAGGACGACGGCAAGGGCAACCAGTCCTTCGAGGTCGAGCGCTTCGCCAAGGTCGTCGAGCTCGTCATCACCGCGATGGACATCTCCATCTGCTTCGCGGACTTCCCGACGCAGAAGATCGGAGAGAACACGCGCGCGTTCCGCCAGCTCGGCATCGGCTACGCCAACCTCGGCGCCCTGCTGATGGCGACGGGCCACGCGTACGACTCCGACGGCGGCCGTGCCCTCGCGGGTGCCATCACCTCCCTGATGACCGGCACGTCGTACAAGCGTTCCGCCGAACTCGCCGCAGTCGTCGGCCCGTACGACGGCTATGCCCGCAACGAGCAGCCGCACCTGCGCGTCATGAAGCAGCACGCCGACGCCAACGCCGTGGCCCCGCGCGCGGACGACCTGGACACGCCCATCTGGGCCGCGGCCACGGAGTCCTGGCAGGACGTGCTGCGCCTCGGCGAGAAGAACGGTTTCCGTAACTCGCAGGCGTCCGTCATCGCGCCGACCGGCACCATCGGTCTCGCGATGTCCTGCGACACCACCGGACTTGAGCCCGACCTCGCCCTGGTCAAGTTCAAGAAGCTGGTCGGCGGCGGCTCGATGCAGATCGTCAACGGCACCGTCCCGCAGGCCCTGCGTCGCATGGGCTACCAGGAGGAGCAGATCGAGGCGATCGTCGCCCACATCGCCGACAACGGCAATGTGATCGACGCCCCGGGCCTCAAGCACGAGCACTACGAGGTGTTCGACTGCGCCATGGGCGAGCGTTCCATCTCCGCGATGGGCCACGTCCGCATGATGGCCGCCATCCAGCCCTGGATCTCCGGGGCGCTCTCCAAGACGGTCAACCTGCCGGAGACGGCGACCGTCGAGGACGTCGAAGAGGTCTACTTCGAGGCCTGGAAGATGGGCGTCAAGGCGCTCGCGATCTACCGCGACAACTGCAAGGTCGGCCAGCCCCTCTCCGCGAAGACCAAGGACAAGGAGAAGGCCGAGGTCACGGCGAAGGCCGAGGAGACCATCCGCACCGCGGTCGAGAAGGTCGTCGAGTACCGTCCCGTCCGCAAGCGTCTCCCCAAGGGCCGCCCGGGCATCACGACCTCCTTCACGGTCGGCGGCGCCGAGGGCTACATGACCGCCAACTCCTACCCGGACGACGGTCTCGGCGAGGTCTTCCTGAAGATGTCCAAGCAGGGCTCCACCCTCGCGGGCATGATGGACGCCTTCTCGATCGCCGTCTCCGTGGGCCTGCAGTACGGCGTCCCCCTGGAGACGTACGTCTCGAAGTTCACCAACATGCGCTTCGAGCCGGCCGGCATGACGGACGACCCGGACGTGCGGATGGCGCAGTCGATCGTCGACTACATCTTCCGCCGCCTGGCGCTCGACTTCCTCCCCTTCGAGACGCGCTCCGCGCTCGGCATCCACTCCGCCGAGGAGCGCCAGCGTCACCTGGAGACCGGTTCGTACGAGCCGACGGAGGACGAGGTCGACGTCGAGGGCCTGGCCCAGTCGGCGCCGCGTGCCCAGGAGTTGAAGGCCGTCGCCACCCCGAAGGCCGTGACCGAGGCGGCCAAGCCCGCCCCGCAGCAGGCGCACACCAGCGCCGAACTGGTGGAGATGCAGCTGGGCATCCAGGCGGACGCCCCGCTCTGCTTCTCCTGCGGTACGAAGATGCAGCGGGCCGGTTCCTGCTACATCTGCGAGGGGTGCGGTTCGACCAGCGGGTGCAGCTGAGCCAGGGCATCTGTTTGAAGTGAACTAGCTGGTCAGGGCGGCGGAGTCGGGTGTTCCGGCTTCGCCGCCCTCGGCGTTTCCCGCCCCGGGGAGAATCCGGTTTCCCAGCAGAACGATCAGCGGTTAATCTCCCTCAGCGCGCATAGCGTGCGCACAGGGGAGGGTGGGGGACATGGCCGACGATTTCGTCGAGCCCGAAAAGGGTATGCGGGCGGGGGCCCAGGCAGTCGCGGCGGTAGTGGTGGTCGGCGGCGTCGTGGGTGGTCTGTGGGGGCTCGGGGGAGTCCTGCCGAAGACGGCGCAGGACACCAAACCGGCGGTCTGCACGGCGAGTACGGACAAGACCCTGCCGGCGAAGTACGTCTCGCCGACAGCGCTCTGTACCGCGCTGAACCGCGCGGACCTTCCGGTGCTCCTGGGGACTCCGGACGAGCACGCGGAGACCGCCTCGGGCAGCGCGGGCTGGATGACGCTGGCCGGCGGCACCAAGATTGCCAGTCCTGAGGCGGACGTTGACCTGAGGACGTACTCCGTGCGGCTGTCGGCGTCCTACGACGACATTCCCGTCGCCCAGGCGGCCCGCTACGTGGACGCGACCTCGCAGGTGAAGATGGTCCTGGGGCACCCGGCCGTCCTCTACTCCGACCGGACCATCGCCATCAGCTTCAACCTCGGCGGCGGCGAGGCCAGTTCGGGCCCCGGAGGCATCGCCCGGAGTCTGCTGGTCTCCACGAGCGCCAAGGACGGCGGCGACTCCTTCGAGATATCCATCTGGCGTCAGGACGATGTGCCGCCCGACGACGAGGCGCTGTTCCGCATCGCCGAGGAGGTGCTGCCGACGGTCCCGGGCTGGACCGCCGGCTGACGAGCCGCCCGAGGGCAGGGCTCAGGACTGCCGAGCCCTGCCCATCGTCCTGGTGAAGGTCGCCGGGTCGTCGTCGAAGCCCTGGATGCCGGGATGGAAGTCCCAGCTTCCGGACTCGTCCCGGGTGAACTCCCCGACCGTCGCCGCCGTCGCACCGAGGACGTCCCCGAAGTCCTCCTCGGTGAGGACGCTGTACCCCTCGCGGATGCGCAGCTTCGGGTTGAGGACGTTCACGAACGTGCGGTGGGCCACCCGCTGCTGGATGACGACACCGACCACCACGCGCGCGTACCGGTCGGCGAGCCGGTCGAGCTCCAGCGTCATGACCTCGTCCCAGCCGAAGCCCTTGCCGTCCTTGCTGTCCCGGTTGAGATAGATGGTGCCGTCGGGGGACCGGCTGTCGAAGTGCACCGCGTACGCGGGAGTGCCGTAGAGATCACTCGCCACATACGTGGTGGCGACGATGTCCAGATCGACAGGCGGTTGCCCGGTGGGACTCGGATCCCACTGGAGTCCGACTTCCGCCTTGCGGATCCCCTTGTTGAGGCCGTTCACCACAGTTCCCCTTCCCCGTGCGCCTCGATCGCGCGCCCCAACTGCCGGGCGATCAGCGTTCGTTGTCCATCGTGCCACGCGCGCGGGGGCGTGTGCGCGGACGATCTCCGCCGGAGCGTGACCGGCGCCACGCTCCGTGGCCTTACGATGGCGCGGTGCTGGTCAAGTGGATTCGCTGCACCGTGATGGACCGTCGCGGCTTCGAGCGCGGGCAGCGAAAGTGGGCGGGGCTTCTGGGGGAGCCGGGATTTCGGGGACAGGGGGGAGGCTGGAGCAGAGCGCGGCCAGGAGTGGCACACATTTTCGCGTTCTGGGAAAGCCGTGCCTTCTACGACTCCTTCATGGCCCGATCCCACGACCGGCTGGCGTCGGCTCAGGCGGGCACCTTCAAGGACGCGCAGGTCAAGCTGTTCGACCACCGGTTCGACGTGAAGACCGGCTTCGAGCCGCGCTTCACCGACGCCGACCTGGTGCGGGTGGCCCTGTGCCGTGTCCACGAGGAGCGCGCCGAGCACTTCACGCTGATGCAGGAGAAGGTGTGGAACCCCGCGATGGCCGGCTCCCCGGGCATGCTCAGAGGGCTGTTCGGCGAGGCCCCGGGACATGAGTTCATGGTGCTCTCGATGTGGCACTCGGCCGCCGAGCACGGCAAATACCGCACCGAGCGAGTGGAGCGGCTCGCTCTGAGGGCCCAGATCGAGGCGGACGTGGCGTCCCTCACGGGGGACATCGTGGAGCTGGAACCGAGCTGGACGGTTTGAATTCCGGACTGACGGGAGTGCCGTCACCGACGTCCCGGTGTGTGAATCGTGCGCCCCTATGTGGCCCATCGGGCAGAATTCGTGTGACCTACGCCGTATGGAGCCCGTACGAGTGCTCGATATGCCACCACTGGATCTAGGGTTTTGGCATGGCACGACCACGGCGCATCGTCCTTGTCCGGCACGGCGAGTCAACGGGCAATGTTGATGACACCGTTTACGAGCGTGAACCCGACCATGCCCTGGCGCTGACCGACCAGGGATGGCGTCAGGCCGAGGAGACCGGCAAGCGGCTGCGGGAGGTGTTCGGCCGCGAGCGCATCAGCGTCTACGTCTCCCCGTACCGCCGCACCCACGAGACCTTCCGCGCCTTCCATCTCGACCCCGACCTCGTACGCGTACGCGAGGAACCCCGGCTCCGCGAACAGGACTGGGGGAACTGGCAGGACCGCGACGACGTACGCCTCCAGAAGGCGTACCGGGACGCCTACGGGCACTTCTTCTACCGCTTCGCCCAGGGCGAGTCCGGCGCCGACGTCTACGACCGGGTCGGCGGCTTCCTGGAGAGCCTGTACCGCAGTTTCGAGGCGCCCGACCACCCGCCGAACGTCCTCCTGGTGACGCACGGCCTGGCGATGCGGCTGTTCTGCATGCGCTGGTTCCACTGGACGGTCGCGGAGTTCGAGTCCCTGTCCAATCCGGGGAACGCCGAGATGCGGATGCTCGTTCTCGGAGACGACGGCCGCTACGCGCTGGACAGGCCGTTCGACAGCTGGCGGGATCCGGAACCCTACGGGATCAGTGGGTAGGCTGACGGACCGATGACAGCCGACTCCTCTTCCGACTCCTCCAATTTCTCCGATTCTCCTGACGCTCCCGGCGGCCGCCTGGGCCGCGCCCTGGCCAGCCTGCGCGGACTCGCCGTGGGGGACGCGCTGGGCTCCCAGTTCTTCGTCCCCGTGAACTACCCGCTCCTCAAGCGCCATGAGCTGCCCCCGGCGCCCTGGCAGTGGACGGACGACACGGAGATGGCCTGCTCCGTGGTCGCGGTCCTCGCCGCCCACCACCGCGTCGACCAGGATGCACTGGCCCACTCCTTCGCGCACCACCACGACTTCGACCGCGGCTACGGCCCCGCCGTCAACCGGTTGCTGCGCCTTGTCCGGGAAGGCGGCGACTGGCGCGAGCTGTCCGCCGCGCTCTTCAACGGGCAGGGCTCATGGGGCAACGGCGCGGCGATGCGGATCGCGCCCCTGGGCGCCTGGTACGCGGACGATCCCGAGCAGGCGACCCACCAGGCCGAGATCTCGGCCTACCCCACGCACCAGCACCGTGAGGGCGTCGTCGGCGCCATGGCCGTCGCCGCGGCAGCCGCACTGGCCGCCGACCCCGGCGGCCCGCCCAGCGCCGAGGCACTCCTCGACGGCGTCATCGCCCTCGTCCCGAAGAGCGCCGTCGGAACGGGACTGCGGCGCGCCCGCGACATGCTCGACTACGCCGATGCCGACACCGTCGCCGCGGTGCTGGGCTGCGGACGTCGTACGACAGCGCACGACACGGTGCCCTTCGCGCTTTGGTCGGCCGCTCGCGGCCTCGGCGACTACGCACAGGCGTTCTGGACCACCGGGCAGGTCGGCGGCGACGTGGACACCACCTGCGCCATCGTGGGCGGCGTGATCGCCGGCGGGAAGGCCGGGACGCCGCCCGCCGAGTGGGTGGAGCGGACGGAGGCGCTGCCGGACTGGGCGCCGACAGCCGTCTGACGGCTCCGACGTCCTTGCCCAGCGTGGCCCCCCCCACGCGACGGAAACTCTCTGTGCCCGATGGGAACTCTGCGTGACCGCCCGGCCGTTGTCCTGGCAGCTGCCGTGTGACACATGGGTCCACACAGGACAGACAGGACGCGAGAGTTGTGGGGGTGGTCATGAGGTTTTCGCCGATGTCGACGCCGGCGCCGGTGCTGTTGCCGGTCGGTCGGGCCCAGGCCGGGCCCGACCGGTCAGGCGATTCCCGGACCCGCCGTGCCCGCGAGGGCTTCGAGGTCGCTCTTGCGGACCCGGATCACCAACCAGGCGGTGACCAGGGCGAGTACGGCCATCGCGGCGGCCGGGATGAAGGCCGTCGAGATGCCGTGCGCGAGCACCTCGTGCCCCCAAGGAGCGGGCAGCTGATGCGACTTGGCGAACTCCTGCTTCTGCTCCGCCGACCCATTGGCCAGGAACTTCGGCAGCTGCTTCTTCGCCTCGTCCCGGCTGGCCGAGCCGAACACCGTGGTCAGGATGGACAGACCGAGCGAACCGCCAACCTGCTGCATGGCGTTGAGCAACGCGGACGCCGCGCCCGCCTCGTGCGGGGCGACACCGGACACGGCGGTGATCGTCAGCGTCACGAAGTTCAGGCCCATGCCGAAGCCGAACACCAGCATGGGGCCGAGCACTCCGCCGACGTACGAGCTGTCCGAGCTGATCAGGGTCTGCCAGGCCAGCCCGATCACCGCGAGGGCCGAGCCGACGAGCATGAACGGCCGTGGTCCGAACCGCGGCAGGAACTGCTGGGAGAGTCCCGCGCCGGCCGCGATCACGACCGTCACCGGCAGGAACGCGAGACCCGCCTGGATCGGGCTGTACCCCAGCACGTTCTGCACGAAGAGCACGATGTAGAAGAACATGCCGAACATCGCGGCGGCCAGGCTCAGCATGATCACGTACGTGCCCGAGCGATTGCGGTCGGCGAACATCCTGAGTGGGGTGATCGGTTCCTTGGCCCTGGACTCGGTGATCACGAAGGCCAGCAGCAGGACCGCCGCCGCGCCGAAGGACCCGATGGTCAGGCTGTCGCGCCACCCCTTGTCCGCCGCGCGGATGAAGCCGTAGACGAGGGATGCCATGCCCGCCGTCGAGGTCAGCGCGCCCGCGATGTCGAACCGGCCGGTGGCCCGCTCGGACTCGCTGATGTAGAGCGGTGTGAGTGCGGCGATCAGCAGGCCGATCGGCACGTTGACGAAGAGCACCCAGCGCCAGTCGAGCCACTCGGTGAGCATGCCGCCCGCGAGCAGACCGATCGCGCCGCCGCCCGCCGAGACCGCGGCGAAGACGCCGAACGCCCGGTTGCGTTCCGGGCCTTCGGGGAACGTGGTGGTGATGAGCGCCAGCGAGGTGGGAGACGCGATCGCGCCACCCACGCCCTGCAGGACGCGTGCGGCCAGCAACTGCCAGGGTTCCTGGGCGAGTCCGCCGAGCAGCGAGGCGAAGGTGAAGAGCAGGATGCCGGTGATGAACACCCGGCGCCGGCCGAGGATGTCTCCGGCCCGGCCGCCGAGAAGCAGCAGGCCGCCGAAGGTGAGTGTGTAGGCGCTTACGACCCATGTCAGGTCGGTGGTGCTGAAACTGAGCGCGGCTTGAATGTGCGGGAGAGCGATATTCACAATCGTCGCGTCGAGTACCACCATGAGTTGGCAGGCCGCGATGACCGCGAGCGCGATGCCGGGATGCCCCTCCCGGCGGGCCGCTCCTGGTTTTGGCTTCTGGGTCAACTGAGAGGTTGTCACTATGGGTCCCCCACAAGTGTGTTAGTGAACGCCCGCGTTCACTGCCGCGTCAACGGTAGTGAGTCCCCGACAGTGAACGCAAGCGTTCACTTAACTCGCCCGAGCGTGACGCGTCCCCCGTCGCTGCCGCGCGACGTGTCCCCGATCCCCGGAATTCCCCATTCCACTGCTCGCTGGAGAGACTCAGATGGTTACTTCGGGCTGGACGGCCGCCCCCGCTCGGGCGACCTCCCTCCGCCGTCGCGGCGCCGTGCTCGAACGCGCGATCCTGGACGCCGCACTGGAGCAACTCAGTACGGTCGGATGGAACGCCCTCACGATGGAAGGCGTCGCCGCCGGCGCCCAGACCGGCAAGGCCGCGGTCTACCGCCGCTGGTCGTCGAAGGAAGACCTCGTCGTGGACGCGTTGCAGGCCGGACTGCCGCCCCTGGACGAGGGGCCCGATCTCGGCGATGTGCGTGCGGATCTGCTGGCGCTGTGCACGCGGGCGCGCGACGCGATGTTCTCGCGCCCCGGATCCGCCCTGCGTGCGGTGATTCACGAATGCGATATGGCGCAGGCGGATCGCTTCCACGGCGTGATCGTCGAAGGGGTCGTGGAACCGACGATCCGGCTGATCCGCGACGCTGTTGACCGGGGAATCGAGCGGGGCCAGGTTCGCCCCGACGCGTCCAACGGCTATGTCTTCGACGCTGTCCCGGCGATGATGATGTACAGATCGAAGGTGTGCGGCAGTGAATGGAGCGACCGGGAGATCGAGGAAATGCTCGACCAGTTGATGCTTCCGCTGCTCCGGCCGAGCGGTGAGTGAAGCCGGGCCGGGACGGTCCTGAGGGGGCCCGGGGAAGCCGGGGTGTCGCAGGCAGTCCCGGGCGGCGTACCCTGAGATCGCCATGCCGTACGAACCACCTACTCACACCGTCGAGCGCTCACTTCGCGCCACGACCGGAGCCAAGGTCATTGCCGGCGTCGACGAGGTGGGGCGCGGCGCGTGGGCCGGGCCCGTCACCGTCTGCGCGGCGGTCACCGGACTGCGCCGACCCCCCGAAGGCCTCACCGACTCCAAGCTCATCGCGGTCAGGCGGCGTACCCAACTCGCCGAGGAACTCCGCGAGTGGGTCACGGCCTACGCCCTGGGACACGCCTCCCCGGAGGAGATCGACGACCTGGGGATGACGGCCGCGCTGCGGCTCGCCGCGGTGCGTGCTCTCGAGGCCTTGCCGGTTCGCCCGGACGCGGTCATTCTCGACGGGAAGCACGATTACCTCGGGGCCCCTTGGCGGGTCCGTACGGTGATCAAGGGCGACCAGTCGTGCGTGGCGGTGGCCGCCGCTTCGGTGATCGCCAAGGTTCAGCGCGACAAAATGATGGCCGAACTGGGCATCGACCATGCAGACTTCGCTTTTGCGGCCAACGCCGGGTATCCGTCACCCGTGCACAAGGCCGCGCTGGAGGAGCGGGGCCCCACCCCGTACCACCGGTTGTCGTGGGCTTATCTTGATGCGTTGCCCCAGTGGCGGCACCTCAAGAAGGCCCGCAGTTGGGCGGAGGGAAACGTTCCGGAGATCGAGGGGCAGCTCGGCTTCGACTTCTGACCGTTCCGCTCGCACTCATGTGCCACCCGCCGACGCGAGCGGCGCCAACGTTTGATAAAAATCAGCTCATGCCTCTCATTCCCGAGGAGCCTCAGATTCACGAGAGTGCCCAGGGTCCCCGCGCCACTCCGGCCAGCGGCCGCGTCGCGCCGACCCCCCGTCCCGTACCAGGCCCCCGCCCCGCGGCGCCGCCGCGTCCCGGTCGCCCCGGCCCTCTGCGGCCCACGGCGCCGGTGCAACGCACACCGCGTGACGTGGCCGCCGCCAAGCCCGGACCGTCCGGTCCGGCTGCCCCCGCCACCTCCGGCACCGCTGCGGCGACCCCGCAGATCCAACTCGTCCCGGCCTCGGCCGAGGGTGCGCTGGACGCCGCCGAGGAAGCCGTCGACCTGCTTCTGGAGTCGGGCCGTACCCCCGGTGACGTGCTGGTGATCACCACCGGCGAACCGCACCCGTGGGCCGCCCATGAACTGTCCTTCGGCGAAGCGTCCTACTGGGCGCAGCACGACGCGCGCGACGACGTCTTCTACGCGGACGCCGCCGTCGCGGGCCGGGCGGCGTCCCGACCCGTCGTCGTGGTCGCCGTCAACGGAGGCCTCGACACCGTTGCCGCCACCGCGCTGCCGCTGGCCCTCGGCCGGGCCGGTGCCCTGCTGATCGTCTGCGGCGACCCGCAGCAGATCAACTCGGTGCTGGGCGCGGGCGTCTGAGAGCCGTCTCCGGAACGTCCGGAAGCCTCTCGGAGGCCGACGGTGGCCACCTCGGGCGCCGTCGCCTCCGGCTGTGCACGGTGAGCGCTTCGCCGTACCCGGAAGGCCGGGCGCGGTTGACGAAGGGCGCCTTCCACAGGCGTTCCGTGCCAAAGGCGGTGACTCGTCCGGGCGGGAGTCCCCACTCGGGGCGGCCCGGCGTCGTACGGACCTTCCCGGCGTCGTACGGACTCTCCAGTAGCGGTCTCGTGCCGCTGTGCGGTCCGGGCGCGGAGCCCGGACCGGGTTTCAGCGGGCCGCGGCGCGGCGCAGGACCTCCGAGGCGGCGCCGCCGGTGCGGGGCAGCAGGGGCGGTACCTCGGACATGGCGAAAGGTTCCGGCGTCGAGTCCGCGCTCGGGCGTCGGCCGCCGCGCCCCTCGCCGAGCACCTGCCAGCCGTCACGGGTCAGCGTGATGTACGCCCCGCAGCGCAGCCCGTGCAGCGTGCAGGCGTCGCGCAGCCCCCACATCCACGCCCCGTCCTCCTCCGTCCAACGCGCGTCGCCCTCACGGCAGTAGAGCAGCACGGCGGTGCGCACCGGGGTGCGGCGGCGCAGGTCGTGCGGGATGACCCGACGCAGCTGCGCGAGCAGCGCGTTGCGGAACATCCAGCCGTCGGCCGGGGCGGACCGGCGGACGAACGAGGCGCTCGCGAGCAGCCGCTCGTCCGGGTCGAGGACGGCCACGATCGCGGTCGCCGGTCTCGGGCGGTGCCGGGAGTGCAGCCCGCTGACGACCTCGCGGGGATTGCGCAGCAGGGGGATTCCGGCGGCGGCCCACTCGGAGGGTTCGAGCATACGGGCCAGAGGGTTGGCGGAAGCGGCGGACAGGTCGGCTGACGTCGACGTGGATGCCGCGGAGGACGGAGCGAATCCGAAGGTCACGGTCCTCCCTTCGGCTACGCGCCCATACTGCGGGCGAGGTCGGATTCGGGGGAGCGCACACCGCAGCAGAGCCCTACCGGATCACGGACGAGCCGTGCGGGGAGCGGACTCCAATTCTTGCTGTCGAACTGGGATGCGGCAACGAGCAAATGGGGCCACAGCCCCTTATGTGATGGTCTGTGGCTTATATCCCTACCCAATGCGTTGTCCGGCGACGCCTGGGGCGATCGAGCACCACACTTTCGTACGCCATTGAGGTGCGAAAGGTCCAGAGGGAGCAGGTCGGCCAGCGTGAGTGGGGCGTCCGGGACAGGCGGTCAGGACGGCTGGAAGCGCCTCTTCACCGCGGCGGGGGATTGGGCCGTTGTCAGTGGCGTGAGGTTGCATGGGGTCATGAGCAACCAGGAGCTGCGTGCCGAAGCCGACGCCATCCTCGCCGAGCTGGTCGGTGATCCGAGCGGTACGGCGCGGCTGCGCGAGGACCAGTGGCAGGCGGTGGCCGCCCTCGTGGAGGAGCGCCGGCGCGCGCTGGTGGTGCAGCGCACCGGCTGGGGCAAGTCGGCGGTGTACTTCGTCGCCACCGCCCTGCTGCGTCGGCGCGGCTCCGGGCCCACGGTGATCATCTCGCCGCTGCTGGCCCTTATGCGCAACCAGGTCGAGTCGGCGGCACGGGCCGGCATCCGGGCGCACACCATCAACTCGGCCAACCCGGAGGAGTGGGAGAGCATCTACGGAGAGGTCGAAAAGGGCGAGACCGACGTCCTCCTCGTCAGCCCGGAGCGGCTCAACTCCGTGGATTTCCGCGACCAGGTGCTGCCCAGACTCGCGGCCACGACCGGCCTGTTGGTGGTCGACGAGGCCCACTGCATCTCCGACTGGGGACACGACTTCCGCCCGGACTACCGCCGGCTGCGGGCGATGCTGGCCGAACTGCCCGCAGGCGTACCGGTGCTCGCCACGACGGCGACCGCCAACGCGCGCGTGACCGCCGATGTGGCCGAGCAACTGGGCACGGGCGCCGGTGAGGCCCTGGTGCTGCGCGGCCCGCTGGAGCGGGAGAGCCTGCGGCTTGGGGTGGTCCAACTCCCGGACGCCGCACACCGCCTGGCCTGGCTCGCCGAGCACCTGGACGAGCTGCCGGGCTCGGGGATCATCTACACGCTCACCGTGGCCGCCGCCGAAGAGGCCACCGCCTTCCTGCGGCAACGCGGCTTCAAGGTCGCCTCGTACACCGGGAAGACGGAGAACGCCGACCGGCTGCAGGCCGAGATCGACCTCCAGGAGAACCGCGTCAAGGCCCTGGTCGCCACATCGGCCCTGGGCATGGGCTACGACAAGCCGGATTTGGGCTTCGTGGTCCACCTCGGCTCGCCCTCCTCGCCGATCGCCTACTACCAGCAGGTGGGCCGCGCGGGACGCGGTGTGGCGCACGCCGACGTACTGCTCCTGCCGGGCAGGGAGGACGAGGCCATCTGGCGCTACTTCGCCGATACGGCCTTCCCGCCCGAGACACAGGTCCGCCAGACCCTCTCGGCCCTCGCCGACGCGGGACGGCCGCTGTCCGTACCGGCCCTGGAGACGGCGGTGGATCTCCGGCGCAGCCGCCTGGAGACGATGCTGAAGGTCCTGGACGTCGACGGAGCCGTCAAGCGAGTCAAGGGCGGCTGGGCGGCCACCGGAACCGAGTGGGTGTACGACGCCGAGCGGTACGCCTGGGTGGCCAAGCAGCGAGCGGCCGAGCAGCAGGCCATGCGCGACTACGTGAGCACGTCCCAGTGCCGGATGGAGTTCCTGCGCCGGCAGCTGGACGACGAAGGCGCGGTGCCCTGCGGCCGTTGCGACAACTGCGCGGGCGCCTGGATCGACTCGTCGGTCTCTGCGGAGACGCTGACAGGAGCGACGAAGGAACTGGACCGACCGGGCACGGAGATCGAGCCGCGCCGGATGTGGCCGACCGGGATGCCCGCGCTGGGCGTCGACCTCAAGGGTCGTATCCCGGCCAAGGACCAGTGCTCCACGGGACGTGCCCTGGGACGGCTCTCGGACATCGGCTGGGGCAACCGGCTGCGTCCGCTGCTTGCCGAGAACGCATCCGACGGCCCGGTCCCCGACGACGTCCTGAAGGCCGCGGTGGCGGTCCTCGCCGACTGGGCGCGTTCTCCTGGGGGTTGGGCGCCGAACGTCACCGACGCCTCCGACCGTCCCGTGGGAGTCGTGGCGGTACCGTCCCTGGCCCGTCCGCAACTGGTCGGTTCCCTCGCCCAGGGCATCGCGACCATCGGCCGCCTCCCCCTCCTCGGCACCCTGACGCACACCGGCCCGGACGGCACGCACGCGGCCCGCCGCAGCAACTCCGCCCAACGCCTCAGGGCCCTGTCCGACGCCTTCGCCGTCTCCGAGGAACTGGCCGGCGCCCTGGCCGCCAATCCCGGTCCCGTCCTGCTCGTGGACGACTACACCGACTCCGGCTGGACCCTGGCGGTCGCCGCCCGCCTGCTCCGCCGGGCAGGCAGCGAACAGGTTCTTCCACTGGTCCTTGCCGCGGCGGGCTGAGATCCCGTAGCGGGATCCGTTTTGGCAGGCGGCTGAACGTGCGATTCGGGTCCACATATCCCGGTCGCCCGGACCGACTTGGCCGCACCGGACTCCATATGACGTGCCCCTGACCGGACTTATCCACAGCCTCAAGCGGAATGGGGCGATTCGCGAGATCGTCAACGCATGACGAATCACAGCGAAACGACCGGATCCTCTGAAAACGGCGACATCGAGCCCACCGCGTACGACCGGCACGGCGCCGACCACCAGGTCACCCTGCGCACCCCGGCCGAACTCGCCGACGCCCTGCCCTACCTCCTCGGATACCGCCCCGAGGACAGCATCGTCCTCGTCGCCCTGCACGATCGCGGCGGCCGGGGCCGCTTCGGCGGCCGAGCCCGGCTCGGTATTCCCGCCGGCGCGGAGGACTGGGCGTCCGTAGCACGGCAGTTGGCCCACGGCCTGGTGACCGGCAGCGAGCGCAGGGGCACCCGCCCCGAGCAGATGATCGCCTACGTCTGCCAGGAACCGGCGCCCGGCGAGTCGGGGCGCCAGGTCATGGAGCGGCTACGTCCCCTGGTGCAGAGCCTGCGCACCGAGTGCGGCCGTCTCGATGTGACGGTCATCGAGGCACTCTGCATCTCGGACGGCCGTTTCTGGTCCTACTGCTGCCCGATCGAGGGATGCTGCCCGGTCGACGGTTCCCCGATGGGTCTGCCCGGTACCTCCGTGCTGGCCGCCGCGGCGACCTACGCGGGGCTCCAAGTGCGCGGCACACTGCGCGAGTTGCGCAGCAGGCTGCAACCGTGGGAGACGGCCGCTGCGCTGGAGCAGGAAGCCGCCCTGGACGCCGCCGGCATGGCCCTGGTGCCCCGGATCCTCGACGAGGCCGAGCGGGTGGACGTGGCGCAGGAGACGCTGGACCTCGCCCAGTTGATCATCCGCCGGTTCGCCGCGGCACCACCCGTGTCCGGCGCGCTCCAGTCGGACCTGCGCGACGACGAACTGCTCGCCCACGACGAAGCGGCCGCACTGATCCTCGGCCTTCAGGACCGCACGACCCGCGATCGCGCGGCCGAGTGGATGGAGGGCGACGAAGCGGCTCCGGCTCTGCGCCTCTGGCGCGCCCTGGCCCGCCGCTGCGTCGGGCCCTACGGCGAACACGCCGCGGCCCCTCTCACACTGGCGGGCTGGGTCGCCTGGTCGACCGGCGACGACCTGGAGGCCCGGGAAGCCCTGGCCATGGCCCTGGGCGCCGACTCCGACTACCTGTTCGCCCGCCTCCTGCACCAGGCCTGCAACGAGGGCCTGGACCCGGAGTCGATCCGTCGCTGTCTGCGCGCGGAGCGGAAGGACCGTGCGGTGGCGGCCGACGCGGAGGTGGCCGACGGTTCAGTACCGCGGGGCGCGAGTGTTTCCGGCGAAGTCCCGGCATCGACAGCATTGCCCACGGCTTCGCGCCGTCGGCGCCGCTCCCGTACCGCCGACGGAGTCGAGGGTCGCCCGCGTTCCGCAGAACCGGACGGCTCCCGCCCTCGCACACCGGCGCAGGGCACCGCACGTCCCGGCGGCACGCGTGCCCGCACCTCCGGGAAGAGCGGTTCGCGGCGCCGTGACGCCTGCTCGGAGCGGCCTCTGCCGGGGAGCAACGGCATTGAGGGGGACGGGTGATCAAGAGGTGGGGGACCGGTGCCGCGCGTCCGTCTCCTCCGCCTCGCCGCCATTCGGTCGGCTTCCCCGGTTGCGGGCGTGACCAGGAGGAGCCCGGTTCCGTTCACCTGAGTGGCGGAACGCCTGATCGGGCCGTGTCGCCGTACAGCCCTTGTCCTCCCGGGACTCTCCATCCGGCGCCGAACACGTCCGAGGCGCACAGAGCGCAAAAGAAGCCGCCCATGCATCAGCCGACTCCGCCCTCCGATGCCGGTGACCGCCCTGGCGGAAGCTTGTCGCAGCCGTCGCAGCCGTCGCAGCCGTCGCAGCCGTCGCAGCCGTCGCAGCCGTCGCAGCCGTCGCAGCGGCTGGCGGGGGGCTTGGCGCCCGGCCGGATCCGCCGTCCACCGCCACCCCCGTCCCGGTCTCCATCCCCGTCCCCGCTCCGGTCCTCTTCGCTCTCCCCGCCGCAGAGTCCCGTGTCACACGCGCCTCGTCCGGCGCCCCGCCGTTCCGTCGAACTGCCGCCCACTCACAACACGCTGATCTGCGTCGCCCTCCCGGGCCTCGCCGTCTCCACCGAGCAGGGCCAGCTGAATGGCCGGGGGCTCGAGGGGTTCTACCGCGCGGGCCGGCGGGTGCTCTCCCGCTGTCAGGTGCGGGTGGCCGGACGCGAACCGCTGGCCGTGCAGGCCAGGATGACGGGGGCCGACCGCGCGCGTTTCGTCGGAACCGTGCGGGTGTCCCCGGACTGCGGCCCGGACCCCGACCTCGTGGTCGAGCGGACCCGGCACGCCGACGGCACGGAGCGCATCACACTGCGCAGCGTGTCCTGGCGCCCGCTGCGCCTGCCGGTCGAGGTGGCGCTCGGCACCGACCTGGCGGACCTGGGCGCGATCGCCGCGGGCGGCACGGGACCCGAACTCCCCGCCACCGTGCACGACTCGGGGCTGCGCTGGTCCGGTGCCACTGGGAACTCGACGGTCACCGCCGACCCGCCGCCCGCCGACGCGCTGGCCTCCGCTGGGCTGCTGCGCTGGGAGTTCGAACTGCCGCCGGGCGGTACGGCGAGCGTGGAGCTGCGGGTACGGCCGGACGGCGCGGGACCGGTCCGGGCCGTGGGCCACGGGGCGACCAGCCCCCTGGCCTCCGCACGGGCGACCGGTGACGACCCCCGAGTCCAGGCGCTGCTGCGCACCAGCGTCGAGGATCTCCAGGCACTGCTGATGCGCGACCCGGCGCACCCCGCCGACACACACCTCGCGGCCGGGGCGCCCTGGCGGTGCGGTCTGGCCCCGGCGGAGTCGCTCACGGCGGCCCGCATGACCCTGCCCCTCGGCACCCGGCTCGCCGCGGGCACACTGCGGACCCTGGCCCGGACCCAACTCCCACGCCCCGGAGCACAGTTCGGAATGATCCCGGGACCGCGCCGGGATGCGGGTGCCCATCTCCCGCCGGGCTGCACGGGGACGGAGGCGACCCTGCTCTTCCCGGTGCTGCTCGCGGAGGCGCGTCGCTGGGGGCTTCCGGAGCAGGAGACACGGGAGTTGCTGCCGGCCGCCGAGCGCTGTCTGACCTGGCTGCGGACCACCGTCGGCGACGGCACCTATCTGCGCGACCCGCAGCCCGGTGGACCGGTCCGCTGCGAGACACAGGCCCACGCCCACCGGGCAGCACTGCTCGGAGCCGATCTGCTGGACGCGTTCGGCAGACCCGGCGGTGCCGAACTCCGAGAATGGGCCCAGGAGTTGCGCACCGTCTTCCGCGCGGACTTCTGGATCGGGGACCTGGGCGGCGGTCGTCCGGCGGCGGCCCGGCTTCCGGACGGACGTCTCGTGCCGCACCTCTGCGCGACCGCGGCCCATCTCCTCGACACCGGACTGCTGGGCGGCGGCGAGTACGCACCCGGCCTGCTCGACAAGGCGCGGGCCGAACAACTCGCCCGACTGCTCGGGAGCCCGGCCATGGACTCGGGCTGGGGACTGCGCGGCCTGGGCGCGAAGGAACCGGGATTCAGCCCGTTCGGCCATCGGAGCGGCGCCGTGCGCGTGCAGGAGACGGCGATCGTGGTCGCGGGCCTGGCCGCCGGCGGCTACGAGAAGGCGGCCACTTCACTGTTGCGGGGCGTCCTGGCGGCGGCCGAGGCGTTCGGACACCGGCTCCCCGAGATGTACGCGGGGGAGCAACGGACGGAGGGGAGCGCTCCCGTTCCTCACCCGGCCGCCTGCCGCCCGGCGGCCACGGCTGCCGCCGCCGGGGTACTGCTGCTGACCACCCTCGCGGGCATCCGCCCGGACGCCCCCGCCGGGACGGTCACCCTCCGTCCGGTCCGCAGCGCGCCGCTCGGAGAGATCGGTCTGACGGGGCTGCGGGTCGCGGGCGCCCCGTTCTCCGTACGGGTAGGCCGACTCGGTGTCGCCATGGTCGAGGAGGCGGCCGACGGACTGCAATTGGGAGCGTGACCTCGTACGAGTCCGTGTGGGCGGCGGCCGTAAGCGGAGGATCGACCGCGTATCGCACCGAAGTGGATCAGTCGCGGCGGTACCGACGAAGGGAGTGTTTATCGTCAGGCAGACGACTATGATCGCCGCATGTCCTACGACCCGTCAGCGTATCCGCCCTTCGCCGTCACCGTGGACCTGGTCGTGCTGACCGTGCGCCGCCATGCTCTGTGCGGGCTGGCGGTACGCAGGGGCGAGCCGCCCTTTCAGGGACGCTGGGCGCTGCCGGGCGGCTTCGTACGGGCCGACGAGGACCTGGCCCAGGCCGCTGCCCGCGAACTGGCCGAGGAGACGGGACTGCGCGCCCACGACCCGGCGGTCCCCGCCCAGGACAACGGAGCGCATCTGGAGCAGCTCGCGACGTACGGCGACCCCAAGCGTGACCCGCGGATGCGCGTCGTCAGCGTCGCCCACCTCGCACTCGCTCCCGACCTGCCCGCACCCCGCGCCGGCGGTGACGCCAGCAACGCGCGCTGGGCACCCGTAGAGGAGTTGCTGCAACAGGGCGGCTTCGGGCGCGACGGCGACCCGGTGGCGCCGCTCGCCTTCGACCATGCGCAGATCCTGTCCGACGGGGTGGAGCGCGCCCGTTCGAAGATCGAGTACTCGTCTCTGGCCACGGCGTTCTGCCCCACCGAATTCACCGTCGGTGAACTGCGCCGCGTCTACGAGGCGGTGTGGGGCGTGGCGCTCGACCCGCGCAACTTCCACCGCAAGGTGACCGGCACGCCCGGCTTCCTCGTCCCGACCGGCGGCACGACGACCCGTCAGGGCGGACGCCCGGCGCAGCTGTTCCGGGCCGGCGGGGCCACGCTGCTCAACCCGCCGATGCTGCGCCCCGAGGTGTGACGTCGTAGCACCGCGGACGGGGTGACCAAGCGTTGCGGTGCGGGCCGTTCGGTACCCGGAAAAACGGACATAGCGCGCTATCTTGCTGTGGGTGATCCAGGCCTTCGGACTGACCAGCAACGCCCGCAAGGAGCATCCGCCCGCCGTCGACGACGTCTCCTTCGAGGCCCGTGCGGGCAGTGTCACCGCACTCCTCGGAGCACCGGGCGCGGGGAAGACGACCGCGCTCAGGCTCATGCTAGAACTCCAACAGGGGCGTGGAATCACCTACTTCAGGGGCCGCCCCCTGCATCGCATCGCCCACCCGTCGCGCGAGGTCGGCGTGCTCCTGGGTGATGTGCCGGGGCATCCGGCCCGCTCGGTCCGCGGCCATCTGCGGTTGCTGTGTGCCGCGGCGGGTGTTCCGGCCCGGCGGGCCGACGAGGTCCTCGAAGTGGTCGGCCTCGTGAGCCTCCGCGACGAACGCCTCGGCAGTCTCGCGCGCGGCATGGACCGCCGCCTGGGCCTCGCCTGCGCCCTGCTGTCCGACCCGCACACACTGGTGCTGGACGAACCGGCGGACGAACTCTCCGCCCGCGAAAGCCGTTGGCTGTACGGCATGCTGCGCGCGCACGCCGCCCAGGGCGGCACGGTCCTGTTCACCACGGCCGACCCCAAGGAGGCCGCCCGCAGCGCCGATCGGGTGGTCACCCTCGAACAGGGCAGACTCGTCGCCGACCAGGAGGCCGGAGACTTCGCCCGCACCCGGTTGCGCCCCCGCGTCGCGGTCCGCACCCCGCACGCCGCCCGCCTCGCCGCCCTCCTCACCAAGGAGGCCCGCACCGCCCACCGCTCCGTCGAGGTCGTGCGGGAGGAGGGCAACCGCCTCTCCGTGTACGGCAGTACGTGCGCGGACGTCGGCGAGACTGCGTTCCGGCACGACATCCTCGTCCACCAACTCGCCGACGAGATCGGTGACATGGGGCCTGGGGCCGGTACGGCGCCAGGAGGCGAGCCGGAAACCACTGACGAGCCGCGCGTGCCTGCCCCCTCGTCGCCGGCCGTGACGGGATCGCCTCTAACGGGCGTGCCGTTCGCCGAGCAGTCACCCCCGATCACACCTGCGCTGCCCACCTCCGAGCCCTCCGCCGGCGAAGAACCGGAACCTGCCGCACAAGCCCACCCGCCGTACGAGGAACAGGCGGCCGCCGTCCGCCCCTTGCGGGACACCGCCGTTGACCCCGTGGCTCAGCCGACCACCGCAAGCCTCCCTGCGACACCCGGCCCCCGCGCGCCGAGTCCCGCCCGCTCCCGACTGGTCCCTCTCGTCGACCCCGAAGAGGCAACAGGCGCCATGCCTCCCGCGCGTGCCCCGCGCCCTTCGCGAACCGTCACTCTCGACGCCCTGTCCCCGCTCCCGCCCCCCATCTCCGTCCGCTCCGCCCCCAGTCCGCTGCGCCCGCTCCGCTACGAGCTGCGCCGTGCCACCGGTATCGGCACCGGGTTCCTGACCGGGGTCGCCGTACTCGTCGTGTCCGCCCTCACCGCACTGCTGTTGGCCCGGATCGGACACACCCCGCAGCCGCGCCTGCTGGCCGCGTGGCCGCGGGAACTGCCCCTGCCGCCTGCGGCGCTCGGCGCGGGACTGCTCGGGGCGTTCGCCTTCGGCGACGAGTTCAGGCACCCTGCCCTGGCAGCGGACCGTGGAACCGTCCCCAGGCGGATGGGGCTGCTCCTCGCGAAGCTCCTCGTCTCCGCGGCCACCGCGCTGCTGCTGGGCTTTCTCACGGTGGGCTGCGACGCCGAGGCGCTCTATCTCGTATACGGACGGGAGCTCGCGCAGGTTCCCGCCGACTGGCTTTCGGCGAGCGCGAGTTGGACCGGCCTGCTCGTCGGGTGCGCCTGGGCCGGAGTGCTGGCCGCGGGCATCTTCCGGTCCACCACGGCCGGGCTCGCCGCGGTGGTCGCCGTACCGATTCTCGTCGTACCCCTCGTGCACAAGGCGTTGGAAGGGCCGGCCGTGCGGGCCGCGGCGGGCTTTCCCCTGCGGATGCGGAAGGTGTTCCTGCTGCAGTGGCCCTTCGGGGGAGAGCGGTATCTGTCCGCGGCGGCGCGGGTGATCGCCCAACCCGTGGGCGGGGCACTGACGTTGTCGCTGACCGCACTGCTCTGCGCGTATCTGCTCACGACCCTGCGTAGCAGGGTCCGATGACGACCGTGCGCGCCCTTCAGGTCCCGCTCTGCGCACAACTCCCCGGAGAAAGCCCATTTCTTTCCGATAAGGCGTCAATTGCGACGGGGTGAGCGATCACCCTTTCGTGTGCTTTTCACCAAAGACCTCAAGGGAGTTGGGGCCAACGCCGACAAAGGATCCGTGAGTACCCTTGCGCACACCATGATGACCGCCGCCCGCTCCGCAGACTCCGGTCTCGCCGGCCCGGGCGAACTCGACCGCTACCCCTATGCCGAGGCGCCCGTCACCGAGCGCCTCGGAGCCCCCTCCTGGGACGGTTCCGACCCCGAGCTGGGCCGCGTGGGCCGTCGTGCCGCGGGCAGCCGCGGACGCGGACTGCACGGCCAACTCGTCCAGCAGCTGGGTCAGATGATCGTCTCCGGCGACCTGGGCGCCGACCGCCCGCTGGTGCCCGAGGAGATCGGCCAGCGCTTCGAGGTCTCCCGCACCGTCGTCCGCGAGTCGCTGCGCGTCCTGGAGGCCAAGGGCCTGGTCAGCGCCCGCCCGAACGTCGGCACGCGCGTGCGTCCCGTCAGCGACTGGAACCTGCTCGACCCGGACATCATCGAGTGGCGCGCCTTCGGCCCGCAGCGGGACAACCAGCGCCGCGAGCTGAGCGAGCTGCGCTGGACGATCGAGCCGCTCGCCGCGCGCCTCGCCGCCGGGCACGGGCGCGAGGACGTCCAGCAGCGCCTCTCCGACATGGTCGAGATCATGGGCCACGCCATGGCGCAGGGCGACGCGCTGACCTTCTCCCGCGCGGACGCCGAGTTCCACTCGCTGCTCATCCAGGTCGCGGGCAACCGCATGCTGGAGCACCTTTCCGGGATCGTCTCCTCCGCCCTCCAGGTCTCCGGCGGCCCGGTCACGGGCTGTGACCGCCCGAACGACGCCTCCCTGGCGCACCACGCCCGGATCGTCGACGCTCTCGCCGCAGGCGACGGCGCGGCGGCCGAGGCAGCCATGCGGCAGCTGCTCATCGTGCACCCCGAGGTGGAGCGCGTGGTGCCCGCCCCGCGCGAGCACTGACGCGCGGGGTGGCAGGCTCGGTCGAGACGCGCCGCGCTCTTGTGGCGCCGCCCGGCCTGGTCGCCGTCTTCCGCCGGACCCCGCAGGATCCTCCAGGGAACCGGCGGGGTCCGGCGGTGCGACGGGGTGCCGGATCTCGCTGAGAAGTGCCTCTCGCGGCCCTGGGTGACCTCCTCTGCCCGTGTCTGACCGTTTTTGAGCGCTTACGGGGTGTGACTCGGGCCACGCAGATTGGGCGTAACGCTCGCGGGAACTGCGCGATGACCTAAGAGGTGACAGCCGCGGAAGGGAATACGGACGCCGTTCAAGGCGCTGTGATTCTTCCCGGCCCCAGCCCGCGCCGTCGGCCCATCCCCAGTCGGCGGTCGTCGGTTCCTGTCCGTACCGGACGGGGCCGGAAGCCGTTTTCCATCGTTCCGAGAGGTTGTTCGTGTCGGCCAGCACATCCCGTACGCTCCCGCCGGAGATCGCCGAGTCCGTCTCTGTCATGGCGCTCATCGAGCGGGGAAAGGCTGAGGGGCAGATCGCCGGCGATGACGTGCGTCGGGCCTTCGAAGCTGACCAGATTCCGGCCACTCAGTGGAAGAACGTACTGCGCAGCCTCAACCAGATCCTCGAGGAAGAGGGTGTGACGCTGATGGTCAGTGCCGCGGAGCCCAAGCGCACCCGAAAGAGCGTCGCAGCGAAGAGTCCGGCGAAGCGCACCGCCACCAAGACGGTCGCCGCGAAGACGGTGACCGCCAAGAAGGCCACCGCCACCGCGACTCCGGTGGCGCCCCTCGCCGACGCTCCCGCCGAGGACGACGCCCAGAAGGCCGTTGCCAAGAAGGCGGCGCCCGCCAAGAAGGCGGTCGCCAAGAAGGTCGCCGCCAAGAAGACGACTGCTGCGGCGGCCAAGAAGACCAGCGCCAAGAAGGACGACGCCGAGCTCGTCGACGACGAGGCCGTCGAGGAGACCCCCGGCAAGACCGGGGACGAGCCCGAGGGCGCCGAGAGCGCCGGCTTCGTACTCTCCGACGAGGACGAGGACGACGCGCCCGCGCAGCAGGTCGCCGCCGCCGGTGCCACCGCCGACCCCGTCAAGGACTACCTCAAGCAGATCGGCAAGGTCCCCCTCCTCAACGCCGAGCAGGAGGTCGAGCTCGCCAAGCGCATCGAGGCCGGTCTGTTCGCCGAGGACAAGCTGGCCAACGCCGACAAGCTCGCCCCCAAGCTCAAGCGCGAGCTGGAGATCATCGCCGAGGACGGCCGCCGCGCCAAGAACCACCTCCTGGAGGCCAACCTCCGTCTGGTGGTCTCCCTGGCCAAGCGCTACACCGGCCGCGGCATGCTCTTCCTGGACCTCATCCAGGAGGGCAACCTCGGTCTCATCCGCGCGGTGGAGAAGTTCGACTACACCAAGGGCTACAAGTTCTCCACGTACGCCACCTGGTGGATCCGTCAGGCGATCACCCGCGCGATGGCCGACCAGGCCCGCACCATCCGTATCCCGGTGCACATGGTCGAGGTCATCAACAAGCTCGCGCGCGTCCAGCGCCAGATGCTCCAGGACCTGGGCCGCGAGCCCACCCCGGAGGAGCTGGCCAAGGAACTCGACATGACCCCGGAGAAGGTCATCGAGGTCCAGAAGTACGGCCGCGAGCCGATCTCCCTGCACACTCCCCTGGGTGAGGACGGCGACAGCGAGTTCGGTGACCTCATCGAGGACTCCGAGGCCGTGGTCCCGGCCGACGCGGTCAGCTTCACGCTCCTCCAGGAGCAGCTGCACTCCGTCCTGGACACCCTGTCCGAGCGCGAGGCCGGTGTGGTCTCGATGCGCTTCGGTCTCACCGACGGTCAGCCGAAGACCCTCGACGAGATCGGCAAGGTGTACGGGGTCACCCGTGAGCGCATCCGCCAGATCGAGTCCAAGACCATGTCGAAGCTGCGCCACCCGTCGCGTTCGCAGGTGCTGCGCGACTACCTCGACTAGGTCGAAGTCGTACGACACGGAAGGCCCGGTTTCCCGTCAGGGAGCCGGGCCTTCGTGCTGGCCGCGGGTGCGCGGTGCGGTGCGCTGGATCACTCTGGGTCTCTCATGACCATCCCAGAGTGAGGAACGTGCATGCGTCGTCCCTTTGCCCGGGCCCTGACCCGGCCGCTGGTCCTGGCGGCTGCCGCGTCCGCCATACCGCTGGTCTCCGCGGCCCCCGTGGCCGCCGACAGCATCGTCGTCGGCGGGTTCCCGGTCGATGTCTCCGAGAGCCCGTGGACGGTGGCTCTCTCCAGCAGTGACCGGTTCGGGGGTACCCGGGCGGGGCAGTTCTGCGGCGGTGTCGCCGTGACCCGGACCACCGTGCTGACCGCGGCCCACTGCATGGGCGACGACGTCCTGGGTGCGCCACCGAATCGCGCGGGCGACCTCAAGGTCCTCGCGGGCCGTACGGACCTGCTCTCGGGCAGCGGCCAGGCGATCGCCGTACGGGACGTGTGGGTCAACCCGGCCTACGACACCGTCAGCAATGCCGGCGACTTCGCCGTGCTCACCCTCGCCGCGCCGCTGCCCCAGAGTTCCGTCATCGGGATGGCGGCCACGGGTGACCCTGCCTACCGGCCGGGCACGGCCGCCACGGTCTACGGCTGGGGCGATCTCAGTGGAGGCGGCGACTACGCGGGCAGCCTGCACGCAGCGCGCGTCCATGTGCTGCCCGACGCCCGCTGCGAGGAGGCGTATCCGGGCAGCACGGACGGTACCTATCTCCCCGAGGCCATGCTGTGCGCCGGAGAGCCTCAGGGAGGCCGTGACGCCTGTCAGGGGGACAGCGGGGGGCCGCTGGTCGCGCAGGGCCGGCTGATCGGGCTGGTGTCGTGGGGCAGCGGGTGCGGGCGGGCCGGGAGCCCCGGCGTCTACACGCGGGTGTCCGACGTCGTCCGGACGCTCGGCCGCCACCGCGGCGCGCCGGGGCCGCACAAGGGCTCCTGACGGCCGCAGAGGGGCATTCGTGGATACGAGGACGGGGGGGGGTGAGGGGGGGGTGTGGGGTTTGGGTGGGGGGGGGGTGGGGTGTGGGGGTGGGGTGGGTGGTTTGTGTGTGGGGGGTTGTGAGAGGAGGAGGG
>NZ_JBHYWD010000018.1:92405-120271 GCF_042751305.1 Streptomyces hokutonensis | reverse complement strand
ATGGTCCCCCTCTCGCTGACTGCGGTAGTTTCCGACCGGGCGCGGCGGCGCCCGAGATCGCGTGTTGTGGCGGGGGCCCGCCCCCCCTCGCCGGCCTGTGCCGGTGCTGGCTCGTCGTGGACGCGAAGTGTCAGCGCTCTTCTTCAGGAGTGCTTGCTGCAGGAGCGGCGGTCAGTCGCTCCGACTCGTCCTGTATCTCAGCGGCGATCTTCTTGAGTTCCGGCTCGAACTTGCGGCCGTGGTGGGCGCAGAAGAGCAGTTCTCCGCCGCTGAGCAGGACGACGCGCAGGTATGCCTGGGCGCCGCAGCGGTCGCAGCGATCGGCGGCCGTCAGCGGGCTCGCGGGGGTCAGAACAGTAGTCACGTCGCCTCTTCTCTAGCTCGACGAGCTGTCGTACCAGGGTCAACATCCAACCAGCCCGAAAACGTTCCCGCTCTGGGCTTTTCCTCGAAAAATTCTTCCGGGGCGGCTGTCTGCTGCCGGTTGGCGGCGAATGTGCCGTATTGCGTGTCTATGTGTCTGTACGGGTTCGCGCTGTGGGTCGGGGTCGGTCCTCCCGGCTGGGTTGCCGGTTGTTCTTGAGGACGTGCCCGGAGCCTAAATGGTTCATGCCCCGAAGGGAACGTGATATGTACTTCACTCCATCGAGGGATCGAACAGGTATACGACCCTGGACTACTGTGATGAGGAGACGAGGGTGGCGTTACAACGGCTCTACCAGGCCTCGGTACCCTCTGAGCGGCAACCGAAGCCGGGCCCTTACCCAAAAGGGCCTCATCTGAAATTCAGCGAGGAGCGAACCGCGTGACCGCCGAAACGTCCGTGCCGTCGACAGCGCTGCTGGCAGGAGCAGACCGGGACGGTTCCAACTACACCGCGCGGCACCTGCTCGTCCTTGAGGGGCTAGAGGCCGTACGCAAGCGCCCGGGCATGTACATCGGGTCGACCGACAGCCGTGGCCTGATGCACTGTCTGTGGGAGATCATCGACAACTCCGTGGACGAGGCCCTCGGGGGCTACTGCGACCACATCGAGGTGATCCTGCACGACGACGCCTCCGTGGAGGTGCGGGACAACGGCCGGGGCATCCCGGTCGACGTCGAGCCCAAGACCGGACTCTCCGGTGTCGAGGTCGTCATGACCAAGCTGCACGCCGGCGGCAAGTTCGGCGGCGGCTCGTACGCCGCCTCCGGCGGTCTGCACGGTGTGGGTGCCTCCGTGGTGAACGCCCTGTCCGCGCGGCTCGACGTCGAGGTCGACCGCAATGGCAGCGTCCACGCCATCAGCTTCCGGCGCGGTGTGCCCGGCTCCTTCACGGCGGCCGGCCCCGACGCGGCGTTCGAGCCCGGTGGCCTGCGCAAGACCAAGCGGATCCCCAAGACCCGCACCGGCACCCGCGTGCGCTACTGGGCCGACCGTCAGATCTTCCTCAAGGACGCCAAGCTCTCCCTGGAGAACCTGCACCAGCGGGCCCGCCAGACCGCGTTCCTGGTGCCCGGGCTGACCATCGTCGTCCGTGACGAGTACGGCCTCGGCGAGGGCGGCAGCAAGGGCGAGGAGTCCTTCCGCTTCGACGGCGGCATCAGCGAGTTCTGCGAGTACCTGGCGAGCGACAAGCCGGTCTGCGACGTCCTCCGTCTGTCGGGTCAGGGCACCTTCAAGGAGACCGTGCCCGTCCTGGACGACCACGGCCAGATGACCCCGACCGAGGTCACGCGCGAACTCGGCGTCGACATCGCGCTGCGCTGGGGGACCGGTTACGACACGACCCTCAAGTCGTTCGTCAACATCATCGCCACCCCCAAGGGCGGCACCCACGTCGCGGGCTTCGAGCAGGCCATCGTCAAGACGATGAACGAAGTGGCGCGCGCCAAGAAGCTGCTGCGCGTCGCCGAGGACGACGTCGTCAAGGACGACGCCCTGGAGGGCCTCACCGCGGTCGTCACCGTCCGGCTCGCCGAACCCCAGTTCGAGGGCCAGACCAAGGAGGTGCTCGGCACGTCGGCGGCCCGCCGCATCGTCACCAACGTGGTCACCAAGGAGTTCAAGGACTTCCTGACCTCGACGAAGCGCGACGCGGCGGCCCAGGCCCGAGTGGTCATGGAGAAGGCCGTCGCCGCGGCCCGTACGCGTATCGCGGCCCGGCAGCACAAGGACGCGCAGCGCCGCAAGACGGCCCTGGAGTCCTCCTCGCTGCCCGCCAAGCTCGCCGACTGCCGCAGCGACGACGTCGAGCGCAGCGAACTGTTCATCGTCGAGGGAGACTCCGCGCTCGGCACCGCCAAGCTCGCCCGGAACTCCGAGTTCCAGGCGCTGCTGCCGATCCGCGGCAAGATCCTCAACGTCCAGAAGTCGTCCGTCACCGACATGCTGAAGAACGTCGAGTGCGGCGCCATCATCCAGGTCATAGGAGCGGGATCTGGCCGTACCTTCGACATCGACGCGGCCCGCTACGGCAAGATCATCATGATGACCGACGCCGATGTGGACGGCTCCCACATCCGCTGTCTGCTCCTGACCCTCTTCCAGCGCTATATGCGGCCCATGGTCGAGGCCGGCCGGGTGTTCGCCGCGGTCCCGCCGCTGCACCGCGTCGAGCTCGTCCAGCCCAAGAAGGGCCAGGACAAGTACGTCTACACGTACTCGGACCGCGAACTGCGCGAGAAGCTCCTGGAGTTCCAGAGCAAGGGCGTCCGGTACAAGGACTCCATCCAGCGCTACAAGGGTCTCGGAGAGATGGACGCCGACCAGTTGGCCGAGACCACGATGGACCCCCGTCACCGCACCCTGCGCCGGATCAACCTCTCCGACCTGGACGCGGCCGAGCAGGTCTTCGATCTGCTGATGGGCAACGACGTGGCACCGCGCAAGGAGTTCATCTCCAGCTCGGCCGCGACACTGGACCGGTCGCGCATCGACGCGTGACCGTCGACGTGTGACCGACGGCGCCGGGCACCGGCTCCGGTCCCGGTCCGAGCCCGATACGGGCCCGGAGCCGAGGCACCGGCCGATGCCCGGCGCCGTCGGTCTGCTCCACCCGTGGGTGGAGGACGGCGCGGTCCGCGGATCCACCCACGATCCACCCTGGCGCCGATCTGCCGATCTGCGAATTTCCGTAGCGTCGAAGGCGTCGGCAGCGCTCGCCGCCGGCATCCCCTTCCGCTCACGGAGGCTCTGATGTCCGGGCTCGTCAACGTGCTGGTGATCGTGGCCGTCGCCGCCCTGGTGATCGCGCGACAGTTCCGCGCTCGCCAGATCGGGACCGACCGGCGCTGGTGGGTCCTGCCCGCCGTCCTCGCGGTCGTCGCCCTCCGCGAGCCCGGCATACTCGACGCGCACCACCACACCGAGTCGGCCCTCCTGCTCGGTGTCGAACTGCTCATCGGGCTGGCCACCGGAGCCGGCTGGGCCTGGACCACACGCCTGTGGGTCGAGACGGACGGTTCCGTGTGGAGCAAGAGCACCAAGGCGAGCGCCGGCGTCTGGATCGTCGGCATAGCCCTGCGCGTCGGCCTCGTCGCCCTGGGCGCGTTGATCGGCGTGCACCAGAACAGCTCGGCCCTGATGCTCGGTCTCGCGGCAACGCTGCTGGTCCGCTCCGGCGTCCTGGTCTGGCGCGCCCAGTCCTTCACCGGGACGGCCGGATCCGCCCCGGCGTACGGTCTCGGCATGGCGCCGCCCGCCCGGAAGGAGCGCGCGTGACGGAGAACGCATGGACGCGCTGGCCCTCGCGGGAGGCGCTGAGCAGAGTGGGAGTCTCACGGTCCCGGCGCCTGCTCGCCTGGGCCGTCCGGGTACTGGTGATCGGCATGCTGCTGTGGGGCGCCTTCACCGGCGACCACGCCCACGGCTGGGCCCTACCCGGAGGCATTGCCGGAATCCTCGCGATCGCCGCCCTCGCCTGGGCCTTCTGGCGCACCACTCTCGCCCACAGGCTCTGGCCGTCGGTGGCCGTCATCGCCGCGCTCCTGGGGATCGCCATCGCGGGACAGGCGGCCGGCTTCACGGTCCCGGCCCTGGTCGTCTGGTGCGGATGCGCGATCAGCTCGCTGGAGCGGCTGCCCATCGCGGTCGCCGTGCCCGTGACATCGGTCTCCCTCGCGACCTACGCCGCGGTCAACAACGACGTATGGCTGACCACCGCGGTCACGACGGCCGGACTGGCCCTCGCCGGCTACACGCTCCGCCTCGACGCCGAGGCCAGAGGCAACGCCCAGCGGCTCCTCACTCAGGAACGCATGGCCCGCGCGGCCGAGGCGGAGTCCGCCGCGCTGGCGGAGCGGGCCCGGATAGCCCGGGAGATCCACGACGTGCTGGCACACAGCCTCTCGGCCCAGCTCGTGCACCTGGAGGCGGCCCGGCTGCTGATCGAGCGGGGCGCCGACCGGGAGACGATCCTCGAACGGGTCGTGGCGGCACGGGGAATGGCCCGGGACGGCCTCGCCGAGACCCGGCAGGCCCTGTCCGCGCTGCGGGGCGAGATGACCCCGCTGGAGGACTTCCTGACCGAGATCGTCGCTACGACCGCCGGTGCGGAGGTCACCGTTACGGGTGATCGGCGGCAACTCTCGGCAGAGGCCTCGCAGGCCGTGCGGAGGGTCGCCCAGGAGGCTCTGACGAACGTCCGCAAGCATGCCCCGGGCGCCAAAGTGCTGCTTCGGCTGGAGTACGGCGAGCACGAAGTGCGGCTGGACGTACGGGACTCGGGCGGTTCGCCCGGTGAACTGACCGGTGCGGGAGGTGGGTACGGTCTGCTGGGCATGCGGGAACGCGCCGAGTTGCTGGGCGGTTCACTGCGGGCCGAGCCGGAGGAGGAGGGATTCGTGGTGACGCTGAAGGTGCCCGCATGACGGAGGAGGCCGTGAAGAGGCCCGCGCGGGTCGTGGTCGCGGACGACCAGACCGTCGTACGGGAAGGCATCGTGATGCTGCTGGGACTGCTGCCCGGGATCGAGGTCGTCGGCGCCGCGGGCGACGGGGACGAGGCGGTGCGGCTCGTCGCCGAACTCGCCCCGGACGTCGTCCTGATGGACCTCCGCATGCCCCGCTGCGACGGTGTCGAGGCGACCCGGCGGATCCGTGCGGAGCATCCCGGAACGCAGGTCGTGGTGCTCACGACCTTCGCGGACGACGAGTCACTCTTCCCGGCGCTGCGCGCGGGAGCACGCGGCTACCTCACCAAGGACGCGGGCGGCGACGAGATCGTACGGGCCGTGCAGAGCGTGCTCTCCGGGGACGCGGGCCTGTCGCCGAGCATCCAACGGCGGCTGCTGGAGCGCCTGTCGGACCCCGGGCCGCAGCCCCCGCCGGGTCCCGCCGAGCCGCCGGACGGGCTCACCACGAGGGAGAGCGAGGTGCTGGTACTGATCGCCGAGGGCCTGACCAACCAGGAGATCGCCAGCACACTGCATGTCTCCACGGCGACCGTGAAGACCCACATCAACAACCTGTTCGCCAAGACGGGGCTCAAGGACCGTGCGCAGGCGGTGCGTTACGCCTACGGGAAGGGACTGGTGCGGCCACCAGCGGGTTGAGTCACCTGATGGGGTGAAGACCCGGGAGAAGAAGAGTCGGGGATCTTCCCGTTCTGTCCATCCTTGGGCATGCAGTCAAGCAACGGTCGTCCCCGCGGTGGCGCGAGTGGTCACGAGGGTCCGGCCGACAACCACGAAGGTCATGACCCGACCCCCGCCGAGGCATCCGGAAAGGTGAGGTACCACGACCCGTGGTACGACGCGCTCGCTTCCGGCTGGGGCGAGTTGGACGGCACGGGGGCGCCCGCTCCCGAGGTGCCGGCCGCGCGCAGGGAGGACGGGGAACCGGCGCTGCGGGCCGGGGACGTGTATCTCGATGTGCAGCGCAGCGCGGCCTTCCAGGAGGTGCGCAGCCGGTATCTGCGGTTCGTGGTGCCGGGCGTGATCGTCTTCCTCACCTGGTACGTGGCGTACGTGGTGGCCGCGACGACCGCGCCCGGAGTGATGGCCCGGCCCGTGGCGGGTGCCGTGAACGTGGGGATGGTCGCGGGCCTCGGGCAGTTCCTCACCACGTTCCTGCTGACCTGGGCGTACGCCCGCCACGCGAGGCTGCGCAGGGACCGGGCCGCGCTCGAACTGCGGTGGGACACCCAGGAACTGACGCGTGGTGTGCGGGGCGGTGTTCTGTGACCGGCAATCATCAGACACTGGCGTTGCTGCTGTTCAGCGGGTTCGTCGCCGTCACTCTGGGGATCACGACCTGGGTGAGTCGCAACCGGCACGGCTCGGCGGAGGAGTTCTACGCGGGCGGGCGGCTCTTCTCCCCGATGGAGAATGGTTTTGCCATCGCGGGCGACTACATGTCGGCCGCCTCCTTCCTCGGTGTCACCGGGCTCATCGCGCTGTACGGCTATGACGGCATGCTGTACGTGGTGGGCTTTCTCGTCGCCTGGCTCGTGGTGCTGTTCCTGGTCGCCGAACTGGTGCGCAACTGCGGGCGGTTCACGCTCGCCGACGTGGTCGCCGCGCGGATGAGCGAGCGCCCCGTGCGGATCGCGGCGGGAACTTCCTCGGTCACCGTGTCCGTTCTGTATCTGGTGGCGCAGATGGTGGGCGCGGGCAGCCTGGTGTCGCTGCTGCTGGGCGGGACGAGCCCGGCAGCGCGGGCGTGGACCGTCATCGGCGTCGGCGCGCTCATGGTGATCTATGTGTCGTTGGGAGGGATGCGGGCCACCACCTGGATCCAGATCGTCAAGGCGATCCTGCTGCTGAGCACCACCGTCGCGCTGACGGTGCTGGTGCTGCTGCGCTTCCACGGGAACATCGACCAACTGCTGCTCACCGCGGCCGACCGCAGCGGTCACGGCCTGTCGTTTCTGGCGCCTGGGCTCAAGTACGGTGGCGACTGGACCGCGCGGTTCGACTTCATCAGCCTGGGCCTGGCACTCGTGCTGGGGACGGCCGGACTGCCGCACATCCTGTCCCGCTTCTACACCGTGCCGACCGCGCGGGCCGCACGCCGTTCGGTGGTCTGGTCGATCGGGCTCGTCGGCGGCTTCTACCTGATGATGATCGTGCTCGGCTTCGCCGCGGCCGCCGTCGTGGGACCGGAAGCCCTCAAGAAGTCGAACGGGGCCGGGAACACCGCGGTCCCGCTGTTGGCCCTCGACCTGGGAGGCGGCGCCGACTCCACGGGCGGCACGGTCCTGTTCGCGATCGTCGCCGCCGTGGCCTTCGCCACGATCCTCGCGGTGGTCGCCGGGATCACCCTGGCCTCCTCGGCATCAGTTGCCCACGACCTCTACGCGTCGCTGCGACGCCGGCGCGCCAAGCCGTACAGCGAGGTCGCGGTGGCGCGGACGGCGGCGGTCGGCATCGGGGTGATCGCGATCGCGCTGGGCCTGCTCGCCAGGGACCTCAACGTCGCGTTCCTGGTGGGCCTCGCCTTCGCCGTCGCCGCCTCTGCGAACCTCCCGGTACTGCTCTACTCCCTGTTCTGGCGCGGCTTCACCACCCGCGGCGCCGTCTGGGCCGTATACGGCGGACTGATCCCCGCGCTCGGCCTCGTGCTGCTGTCACCGGTCGTGTCGGGCAGCCCCGATTCCCTGTTCCCCGGCGTCGACTTCCAGTTCTTCCCGCTCCAGAACCCCGGCCTCGTCTCGATCCCGCTGGGCTTCCTGGCCGGCTGGCTCGGCACGGTCACCTCGCCGGAGATCCCGGACGAGGCCAAACACGCGGAGACCGAGGTACGGGCACTGACGGGGGCGGGGGCCGTGTAGCCGCGGCCCACCGCCGTCGTACGGAAGCCGCTGCCGACCCAGCGCGGCTACGGCGCCACCCAGGCGTAGCGGTGTTCGGGGCGGCCCGTGTCGCCGTACTTGAGGGAGAGGCGGAGGCGGCCGGCCTGTTCCAGGTGGCGGAGGTAGCGCTGCGCCGTGGAGCGGCTCAGGCCGGTCTCGGCGGCGACCTCGTGGGCTGAGAGCGGGTGGCCGGCGCGGTGCAGGACGCCGCAGATCAGGTCGGTGGTCGGTTCCGAGTGGCCGCTCGGCAGACCGGGGGAGGCGGGCACGGTGGTCGTGCGCAGGGCGCCGAAGATGCGGTCGACCTGCTCCTGGCCAGCGATGCCGCGCCCGCCGACGCGGTCGACGGTGCGGCGCAGGGCGGCGTACGAGTCGAGGCGGGTGCGCAGCGCGGCGAAGGTGAACGGCTTGACCAGGTAGTGCAGGGCACCCAGGCGCATCGCCCGCTGCACGGTCGTCACATCGCCGGCCGCCGTGATCATGATGACGTCGGTCGTGTGGCCCTGCTGCCGCATGCGGTGGACGAGTTCGAGACCCGTCTGGTCGGGCAGGTAATGGTCGAGCAGTACGAGGTCGATGGCTCCGCGTTCCACTGTGGCCAGCGCCTGCGCAGCGCTGTGTGCGCGGGCGGCGACCCGGAAACCGGGAACCTTTCCCACGTACTTGGCGTTGATCTCGGCGACACGGAAGTCGTCGTCCACGACCATGACGTCAATCATTGGGCCTCTTTCCTCAAGGCCAGGCGAGCGTTAAGCCCGTGTTTCGGCTCCGCAGTTGTAGCGCGAGCAAAAAGAGCACAACAGGCTCTTGCGAGCAAAAGAACGGCTTGCGCCCAGAAGACTCCTGTTGTGGTCCGGGCCACATCTACGGTCCCGGCCATGAGCGCAGACACCAGCCCCGCCATCGAGCTGCGGGGCGCGAGCAAGACCTTCAGGACCCCGTCGGGGGGTCTGCACACGGCCGTACGGGGGCTTGATCTCACCGTAGGACGTGGCGAGTTCGTGGCGGTCGTCGGCCCCACGGGCTGCGGCAAGTCGACCACGCTGACCCTCGTCAGCGGGCTGGAAGAGCCCTCCGAGGGCGATGTGCTGGTGGCCGGGGAGCCGGTTTCCGGTGTCGGCGACAAGGTCGGTTTCGTCTTCCAGCAGGACGCCACCTTCCCCTGGCGCACGGTCCTCTCCAACGTCATGGCGGGCCCGCGCTTCCGGGGCGTACCGAAGGCCGAGGCCAAGGCGAAGGCGCGGGAGTGGCTGGCCCGGGTCGGGCTCTCCGCCTTCGAGGACCGCTATCCGCACCAGCTCTCCGGCGGTATGCGCAAGCGCGTCGCGCTCGCCGCGACCTTCGTCAACGACCCCGAGATCCTGCTGATGGACGAGCCGTTCTCGGCGCTCGACGTGCAGACCAGGGCGCTGATGTCGGACGAGCTCCTGGAGCTGTGGGAGGGCACCGGCGCCTCGGTCGTCTTCGTCACCCACGACCTGGAGGAGTCCATCGCGCTGGCCGACAAGGTCGTCGTGATGACCGCCGGGCCGGCCACCGTGAAGCAGGTCTTCGACATCGACCTGCCCCGGCCCCGCAAGGTCGAATCCGTGCGCCTGGAGCCGCGGTTCATCGAGATCTACCGCGAGATCTGGGAGTCCCTCGGCGAAGAGGTCCGCATCACGCGCGAGAGGGGTGCGGCCAATGTCGCCTGAGGTCATACCCGAGGACCGGGTCGCTACGGCTACGACCGTGCCCGGCGGCAAGACGGACCGCGCCCATTCACGCGCGCGTGCCGCCCGTAAACGCAAGCTCGGTGTCGGGGCGGCGAGAGTGCTGCTCCTGGTCGCCGTTCTCGGTCTGTGGGAGGCGCTCTCCCGGGCCAAGGTCATCGATCCGTTCAACTTCTCGATGCCGTCGAAGATCTGGGACCAGATCTACACCTGGGTGATGCACGGGACCGCGCTCGGCTCCCTGGGGGAGCAGATCTGGTTCACGCTCCAGGAGGCGCTGCTGGGCTGGATCATCGGTGTCATCGCCGGTGTCGTGTTCGGCATTGCTCTGGGGCGGATCACCTTGCTCGCCGACATACTTGGTCCATACATCAAGGTGCTCAACTCCATACCGAGGATCGTCCTCGCCCCGATCTTCGTGATCTGGTTCGGACTCGGACCGGCCTCCAAGGTCGCGTCGGCCGTCGTGCTCGTCTTCTTCCCGGTGTTCTTCAACGCCTTCCAGGGCGCCCGCGAGGTCGACCGCAACCTGGTCGCCAACGCCCGCATCCTCGGTGCCAGTGACCGCAGGGTGACCCTTCAGGTGGTCATCCCGTCCGCCACCTCCTGGATCTTCACCAGCCTCCACGTCAGCTTCGGCTTCGCCCTCATCGGCGCGATCGTCGGCGAGTACATCGGCGCCACCAAGGGCATCGGCCTGCTCGTCGCGCAGTCCCAGGGCACCTTCAACGCGGCCGGTGTGTACGCCGCGATGGTGATCCTCGCGGTCGTCGCCCTCGTCGCTGAAGGGCTCCTCACCTTCGCCGAGAACCGCATCTTCCGCTGGAAGCCGTCGGGCTCCGACAGCTGAACGGCCCCTCCTGGGGCCCCTGTTGAAGAGCCCCTTCCTCCTCGCACCACACCCTCACAAGGACGTGAACCGCCATGCGCAAAACCGCCAGATACGCCGCCCTCGCCGCCTCGGGCCTGCTCGCCCTCTCCACGCTCACCGCCTGCGCCAACGACGCGGCCGGCACCGCCTCCACCGGCTCCGGCAGCAAGGGCGACGGCAAGGGCGTGAAGGTCAAGATCATGGTCGGCGGCCTGGACAAGGTCATCTACCTGCCCGCGATGCTCACCCAGCGGCTCGGCTACTTCGACGCCGAGGGCTTCGACGTCGAACTGCTGAGTGAACCGGCCGGCGTCCAGGCCGAGACCGCGCTCGTCTCCGGGCAGGTCCAGGGAGCCGTCGGCTTCTACGACCACACGCTCGATCTGCAGGTCAAGGGCAAGTCGGTCGAGTCCGTGGTGCAGTTCTCGCAGGCGCCCGGCGAGGTGGAGGTCGTCTCCACCAAGGCGGCGGGGAAGGTCAAGTCGCCCAAGGACTTCAAGGGCAAGAAGCTCGGTGTGACCGGCCTCGGCTCCTCCACCGACTTCCTCACCAAGTACCTCGCCGTGAAGAACGGCATCAGTGTCAGCGAGTTCACCCCGGTGGCGGTGGGCGCGGGACCGACCTTCGTCGCCGCTCTCCAACAGGGCTCCATAGACGCCGGTATGACGACCGACCCGACCGTCGCGACGATCCTCGACAAGAAGGCGGGCACGGTCCTCGTCGACATGCGGACGCCCGAGGGATCGCAGGCGGCGCTGGGTGGGCCGTACCCCTCGTCAAGTCTGTACATGCAGACGGACTGGGTGAACAGCCACAAGTCCACTGTGCAGAAGATGGTCAATGCATTCGTCAAGACGCTCAAGTGGATGTCCACGCACAGTGCCACCGAGATCGCCGACAAGATGCCCGCCGACTACTCCCAGGGCAACAAGACCCTCTACGCCACCGCGATCAAGAGGACGCTGCCGATGTTCACCAAGGACGGCGTGATGCCGGCCAACGGTCCGGAGACCGTCGAGAAGGTCCTCAAGGCGTTCAACCCCACCATCAAGAACGCCGACGTGGACCTCGACAAGACGTACACCACCGAGTTCGTGAAGAACGCGACAGGCTGACCGGCCCTGCCCTCAGACGCGGGTCGCCCACACGTAACGGTGTTCCGGGCGGCCCGCGTCGCCGTATTTGAGCGTCAGCCTGGCCCGTCCGGTGCGCTCCAGGAGCTTCAGATAGCGCTGGGCGGTCTGCCGGCTCACCCCGGTGCGGTCGGCGATCTCCTGGGCGGACAGGGGGCCTTCGGCGTTCATCAGGGACTGGCGCACGAGTTCCGCGGTGGTGGGGGAGTGTCCTTTGGGCAGCCCGGGCTCCGACGGCGTGGACAGGGCGCCGAAGATGCGGTCCACCTCGGCCTGTTCGGCCTCGCCGCCGCCGTCGAGGGTGCGGCGCAGCTCGGCGTACGCCTCCAGCTTGGCCCGCAGCCCCGCGAAGGCGAACGGCTTCACCAGGTACTGCAGCGCGCCCTGCCGCATCGCCGCCTGTACGGTCGTCACGTCGCGGGCAGCCGTCACCATGATCACGTCCGTCTGGTGACCGCGCCGGCGCATCTCCTGGACGACCGCCAGGCCCGTCTCGTCAGGCAGGTAGTGGTCCAGCAGGACCAGGTCCAGACGGGGCAGCGTCTCCAACTGGCGCAGCGCATCGGCCGCGTTGTGGGCCTCGGCGGCCACGTGGAAACCCGGCACCTTCTCGACGTAGGCGGCGTTGACCCGTGCGACCCGGGTGTCGTCGTCGACGACCAGGACCTCGATCATCGCGAATCCTCCTCGGTGACGGTCTCCCCGGGGGCGGTGAGAGCGGGTTCCAGGTCCGGTTCGGTCAGCGCCTCGGGCAGGACGACCACGAACTCCGCGCCCCCGCCGAACGCCTCCGTCACGACCGCGCTGCCGCCCTGGCGTTCGGCGAGCCGACGCACCAGGGAGAGGCCGATTCCGCGCTTTCCATGGGCCGGGGGCTTCTTCGTGGACCACCCCTCGGTGAAGACCAACTCCCGTTGTTCCTCCGGGATCCCGGGCCCCGTGTCCCGCACCCGGAGAACCGCCGTCCGCCCTTCCGTCCGCAATTCGACCTCCACGCGCGCGTGCGGTGTGCCTCCGACGGCGTCGAGCGCGTTGTCGACCAGGTTGCCGACCACCGTGACCAACCCCCGTGGGTCGATCAGCCGGTCGGGCAGCCAGGTCCGGTCGGAGATCCACAGGGCTACGGCCCGCTCGGCCGCTACGGTCGCCTTGCCCACCAACAGGGCGGCGAGCAGGGGGTCCTGAATCTTCTCGGTGACCTGTTCGGCGGTGGCCCGGTGATCGCCGACGACCTCGCCGACGAAGTCCACGGCGTCGTCGTACATCTCCAGTTCGAGCAGCCCCAGAAGCGTGTGCATCCGGTTGGCGTGCTCGTGGTCCTGGGCGCGCAGGGCGTCGATCAGGCCGTGCGTCGAGTCCAACTCCCGGCCCAGCTGCTCCAGTTCGGTGCGGTCGCGCAGGGTGGCGACGGCGCCCCCGTCGTCGGTGGGCATCCGGTTGGTGACCAGGACCCGCTGGCCCCGGACGGCGAGCAGATCGGTGCCGGTCACCCGGCCGGCCAGGACGTCGGTCGTACGACCTTCGCCGAGCGCCTCGTCCAGGGACCGGCCGACCGCCTCGTCACCGATGCCCAGCAGCCGCCGAGCCTCGTCGTTCAGGAGCCGTATGCGGCCCGCGCGGTCCAGGGCGACGACACCCTCCCGGATGCCGTGCAACATCGCCTCGCGCTCCGAGAGCAGCGCCGAGATGTCAGAGAAGGCAAGGTCCCGGGTCTGCCGCTGGACCCTCCGGGAGACCAGCCAGGCCGCCAACGCGCCGACGGCGAGAGCACCCCCGGCGTACGCCAGCAGCCCCGGGATCGCGCCGATCAACTGTGCGCGCACACCGTCGTACTTGATGCCCACGGAGACGGCCCCGATGATCGTGCCGTCGGCGTCGCGCATGGGCACTTTGCCGCGGGCCGAGCGGCCCAGGGTGCCCTGGTCGATCTCCTTGACCTCCTGACCGGCCAGCGGCTGGCCGGGAGAGGTCGATACGAACCAGCCGATCTCGCTCGGAGTGGTGTGCGACCAGCGCACGCCCCGCCAGTCCATCACCACCACGTACTCGGCCTTGGTGGCCTTCCGGATCCGCTCCGCCTCCTTCTGCACGGGCCCGTCCACGCTCGGAGGGGTGCTCTGGAGGTCCTTGATGATCTGCGGCTGCTGCGCGGTGGTCTGGGCGATGGCCAGGGCGCGGTTCATCGCCTCCTGGTCCAGCTGCTTGCTCAGCGGCGCGAGGAACAGCCCGGTCGCCAGGACCGCGACCCCCGCGGCGATCGCCAGCTGCATCAGCAGCACCTGCGAGAACACCCGCCGCGGCAGCCCGAGGCGACGGCGGCGTGCGAGAGGCGTGGGGCTCATACCCACGAAGGTACGTGCCGGGACGGGGCCCGCCCTAGGGGTGTGGTGTGGATCTCTTGACCAATTCTTGGGGAAAGTGGCCTCCAGGAGAGGGCGGTTCCCCACGGGAGCCGGTCGGGTCACCCGGTGCCGGGCGGGTCAGCCCGCCAGGGCCGCCGTCAGCTCACGCACCGCCACCACGTCCATCCGCGCCGGCGCGCCGAGAACCGACGCCCCACAGCTCTCCGGCCGGGGCGGCAGGGAAGCGCCCTGGGCGACGATCACGCGCCAGTGGCGGCCGTCCGTGTGCGCGACCGTCACCTCCCAGCGGGGCGCGCCGCCGTCCGTCCGTACGACACTCAGCGCGTCCGCCGCGTACTCGCGCGCCGCCGTCCGCACGGCCAGCTCCGCCGCCTGTCCGGGCCGCTCCCAGGCCGAACCGCCCCGGCAGCCCTCGACGACCACACGGCCTTCCTGGACGCCCTGGAGGATCTCCTTGACGGTGTGGGCGCCGACGCGCCCGTACGCGTATCCGTACGGCAGGACGAGCACCGTGGGCGAGAAACGGTGGCCGCCCAGATGGGTGACCTCCCAGGCGCCCTCGACCCCGGAGGCCGCAAGTTCGACGGCTAGCGGACGACCCAGGAGTGCGCAGCAGCGGTCGCGCTTGCCGTTGGTGCAGACGAGCGCGAGCGGATCGCCGGTGTGGGCCCGGCCGCCGAGCGCCGAGCCGAACGAGTGCGGGTCGCCCGCGCCGAGGGCCGCGAAGTCGAGGCCGAGCAGCTGCCGCGGGTCGGTCGTCGTGGCGCTGTGCAGCCAGGCGTTTCCGGGGACGGTGTGGGCCACGTACACCTGCCGTACCCGGGACGGCGCGAGGTCGGCGTGCCGCCCGGGACGCCGGATGAGCGCGATCCGCACGCCAGTGTTCACGGCCGCCGTCTCCAGGGCACGCCCCAGCGCGGGGTCCAGGTGGCTCGAAGTGAGCGCTTTGGCACCCCAAGGACCGGGCTGTTCCAGCAGCAGCCACGTCGTCGCCGTGGCCGCGGTTCCGGAAATGGGCTCGTCGAGGTCCCGAGAGACGGTCGCGCACGTACTCACAGAGGTGAGCCTAACCTGACTTGGCCCGGGGTGACTTCCGGCCGGGCCCATGTCCTACTCCGGAAGTGGTTGAGGCGGTTTCTGGCCGACGTAGTGGCCGCTGGGCCGCATGCGGAGCGGGCGTTCGCCGTACTCCTCCAGGGCGTGCGCGATCCAGCCCGCCGTACGGGCGACCGCGAAGATCGTCTCGCCCGCCGTGGAGGGCATTCCGGAGGAGACGGTGAGCACGGCGAGTGCCAGGTCGACGTTGGCGTGCAGCGGGGTGTGTCGGGCCGTGGTGGCGACGATGTCCCGGGCCGCGGCGAGCGCGGGCCCGGCGCCGGGAACGTCCTTCAGGAGTGCGAACAGGGCACGCGCGCGTGGGTCTTCGCCCGGGTAGAGCCGGTGGCCGAGTCCGGGGATGCGGCGGCCGGACCGCAGTTCGTCGGCGACCACCGGGGCGGCGCTGCCCTGGTCGAGCACGTCGAGCAGCATCCGGTGCGCCAGACCGCTGGCCGCGCCGTGCAGGGGGCCTTCGAGGACGCCCAGGCCGGAGGAGACGGCCGCGTAGGCGTGCGCGCGGGCCGAGGCGGCGACCCGCACCGCGAGGGTGGAGGCGGCCAGGTCGTGGTCGACGAGCAGGCCAAGTGCCGTGTCCAGGGCGCGCAGTGACGCCTCGTCAGCTGTCTGCCCGCTCAGCCGTGCCCACAGGCGGTGGGCGAGCGGACCTTCGTCGCGATGCGCGCGCCGCACCGGTGGCAGGGCGGCGACGAGGGTGGGGATGAGCGTGCGCGCCGTGCCGAGCACGGCGTCCTCGGAGAGGTCGAAGCGCAGCGGGTCGGCGGTCGCCGCCGCGATGGCCGCGACCCGCAACCGGTCGGTGGGGCCGGTATGTTCGGGCAGCGCGTCCACCGCGCGGCGGGCGACGGCGACGCTCGCCCTCGGCGCGGTGAACGTGATCCCGGGACGCAACTCCCCGGTCCACAGCCACTCGGCGATCTCCTCGTAGGAGTGGCGCGCGGCCAGTTCGGTCGCGTCGACGCCCCTGAAGAAGTACCGGTCCTTCTCGATGAGCGTGATCCGGGTCCGTACGGACAGTTCGCCTCCCGACCCCGAACTCCCGCTGCTCTCCCGCCTGTTGCGCAGGGCGAGCGCCTCCACCTCCTTGGCGTCGAAGGTGCTGCCCCGGCCACCGGGCTCGCGCCTGCTGCCCAGCTGCCCGCGACTCACGTACGCGTACACGGTCTCGGGCTTCACGCCGAGCAGCTCGGCGGTCTCCTTGGTGCTCAGCCGTCGCTCGGGGTGACCGGGAGCGGTTTCTTGATCGCGCATGGAGGTCACCGTATCCACCCTTGCTCTGCATTGATTCAATCAATATTGACAGAGATTGAGTCAACCATGGACATTTGAATCAAGTCCAGGGAGGAAACATGTCCATCAGCAGGGCCGCAGCCACGCGTATCGAGGTTCCGCGGGGACTCGCGGGCGTCGTCGTCACCGACACCCGAATCGGTGACGTCCGGGGGACCGAGGGCTTCTACCACTACCGCCAGTACTCCGCCGTCGAGCTCGCGCAGACCCGCGGCTTCGAGGACGTCTGGCATCTCCTGGCCCACGGCGAACTGCCGGACGCCGAACAGAGCGCCGCCTTCGCCGCCGAGACCGCGGCGCTGCGCCGACTGCCCGACCAGGTGCGGGCCGCACTGCCCGCCGTGGCGGCGGCGAGCGGGACGTCCGGACCGCTGTCCGGCATGCGTACGGCGCTGTCGCTGCTCGGCGCCGCGAAGGGATTCCGGCCGGTGTACGACATCGACACGGACGCGCGCCGCAGAGACACCCTTGTGGCCGCAGCCGCCGTACCGACGCTGCTGGCCGCGCTGTACAGGCTGGGGCAGGGGCTCGACCCGGTGGAGCCGCGCGAGGACCTCTCCTTCGCGGCCAACTACCTCTACATGTTGACGGGTTCGGAGCCGGACAAGCAGCAGTCAAGGGCGATCGAGCAATACTTGATCTCAACCATTGACCACGGATTCAATGCGTCAACCTTCACCGCGCGGGTCATCGCGTCGGCGGGGGCGGATGTGGCGGCCTGCCTGGTCGGAGCCGTAGGGGCGCTCTCGGGCCCCTTGCACGGCGGCGCTCCCAGCCGCGCCCTGGACACCCTGGACGCGATCGGCACCCCGGACCGTATCGACCCCTGGATCCGCGAACGCGTCCTCGCCGGCGACCGCATCATGGGCTTCGGCCACGCGATCTACCGCACGGAGGACCCGCGCTCGCGGATGCTGCGCGAAGTCGCGCAGCAGTTCGGCGGCACCCGGGTCGAGTTCGCGATCGAGGTCGAACGCCAGGTGGAGGCGATCCTCGCCGAACTCAAGCCGGGCCGCGAACTCCACACGAACGTCGAGTTCTACGCGGGGCTGGTCATGGAACTCTGCGGGCTGCCACGGGAGATGTTCACGCCTACGTTCGCGGCTGCGCGAGTGGTGGGGTGGGGCGCGAATGTGGTGGAGCAGGCGGAGGACTCGAAGATTATTCGGCCGGTGGCTCGGTATGTGGGAGCCCTCGCTCCCGTGGCAGTGCCGCTCATGAGCTGACGACGGCCTCAGGCACGCGTGTGGCCTGGTGCCGTTCTGGCGCCAGGCCTCATGGGTGGTGACCGAGCAGTGACGGTGTGCCGGGCCGCTCGCCGGGTGGGTGCCGGACTCGCTCACTGTTGGGGGCGGCCGGGGTGCGGGGACGGGACGGGTCTTTGGTGGACGCGTGCTCGTGCGGTGCTGTCAGGCGTCGGGGATGTCTGCCTTGGCTCGAATCAACGTCTCCCGACTCACGATGACAATGCGTTCGTAGTCGGCGCGTGCAGCGTCAGGGGGCAGTTCACCGTCCAGCGCCTCGGTTGCCTCGGTGCCGATGACGGCGAAGTTGCCGTCACTGAGTTCGAACACGTCCGGGCAGGTTGCTCCTGAGCTGCTGCCGCGGGCGCTCGGCGGCACGCCGATGCGGCGCACGATCTTCAAGGGATGTACCGGTCCTTACAACAGGTGTGGGCACAGTGCTGAGCAGAAACCTACTGGGATTCGAGAGGTGTTAGTGACGACATGGGTAAAAGTCACTCAGCTGTGTGCTTGATGGAGATGGGTTGACCGGTGTGAGACTCAGGCCGGGTGTCAGTCCGAGGGCGGGTTGCCCACCACCCACCATTCGTCCGTGTCCGCTTCGTCGAGATCCAGGACGAGCCGATCGACCATGCGCCCGATGCCCGCTTCCAGGGATGACTCGTTCAGGGATGCCCGCTGGGCCTTGGAGGCCTGCCAGTACTCCCTGAAGAGAGGGCTCTGGAAGAACTCGCGCAGCCGCGTGTACAGCTCCTCCCGGTCCAGGATGCTTGCCTGATACAGGTGGAAGAGATGGACGTACCACGCGTTGGCGTAGAAGAACTGACGACGTTTCTCGACGGGGATGCTCTTGTCGTAGGTGTCGATCACGGCGGCGAGGGAGGGGTCGTCGATTGCCCGGGCCAGCAGTTCCCAGTGCATGAGTTGCTCATGCGCCAGTGCTGTGCGCCGGATCGCCAACTCCTCCAGCTCGAGGCGCCGTTCCTCCAGCCGCCGTTCAGCCCGCCGTTCTGCTTCCAGGCGTCGCTGACGTGCCGCCAGTGTCATCGTGGCGGTGGCGAGCAGCAGGCTGAGCGCCGCGGAACCGACCCTCCCCGCCGAGTACTTCCGTGTGGCCATGTCAACAACCCCCGAATCAGGCGGCCGTCCGCCGGTCGTCGGGTGCGGGTTGGTGGAGACGGGGACCGGCGAGCGATGGGCGGCGCTTGCCGTCTCCCAGAGTGCCGAGCGGCTCTGATCGGCAGGGAGGCGGAGAGGAGGCGCACGGAGGGAAGCGAGGGTCGCACGAACCGGCGCCTTCCCCAACGTGTGCCCCGCAAGGAGTGCTAACAATCGTTCACTTCGCGGCGATTCTTCCGGCTCGTATCCTGGAGCGGCATTCAACCTCCGTACGTGCACCCGACCGCGATCCGGTGCACGCGTCGGCGTGAAAGAGGTCGCACGTTGAGCCAGCAGAACCCGAGCGCACACCCGAGCCCGAGCGGGAACGGGGCGCCGGCTGCGAGTCCCCCGCAGATCCCCGTCGTCGTGCTCGCCGGATTCCTCGGCTCCGGCAAGACGACCCTGCTCAACCACCTCCTGCACCGCAGCGGAGGCAGCCGTATCGGCGCCGTCGTCAACGACTTCGGGGCGATCGAGATCGACGCGCTGGCCGTGGCCGGAGCCCTCGGCGACTCGACCGTCTCGCTCGGCAACGGGTGCCTGTGCTGTGCCGTCGACGCCGGCGAACTCGACGTCTATCTGGAGCGGTTGGCCAGGCCCTCCGCCGGTATCGACGTCATCGTCATCGAGGCCAGCGGGCTCGCCGAACCGGAGGAGCTGGTGCGCATGCTGCTCGCCAGCGAGCATCCGGGAATCGTCTACGGCGGACTCGTCGAGGTCGTCGACGCCGCCGAGTTCGACGACACCCGCGCGAAGCATCCCGAGATCGACCGGCATCTCTCCCTCGCGGATCTGGTCGTCGTCAACAAGCTCGACCGGGCCGCAGCCGATGCCCCACGCGTCCTCGGACTCGTCAGCTCCCTCACCGACCGGGCCGCCGTGGTGCCCGCCACCTACGGCCGTATCGACCCGGAGTTCCTCTTCGACTGCCGACCCAGCGAGGAGCGCGTCGGGCAGCTGACCTTCGACGACCTGCACGACCACGACGGTGAGGAGCATGCCGGACACCTCCACACCGCATACGACAGCCTCTCCTTCGCCTCCGACGTGCCCATGGATCCGCGCGCGCTGATGGGGTTCCTGGACAGCAGGCCCGAGGGGCTCTACCGGATCAAGGGGTACGTCGACTTCGGCGCCCACGATCCCCGCAACCGGTACGCCGTGCACGCCGTAGGACGGTTCCTGCGGTTCTATCCCGAGCCCCGGGCGAGCGGGGACGCCCGGCTCACGCAACTCGTGCTGATCGGCACCGGTCTCGAACTGGCCGCGCTCGGCAAGGAGTTGGAGGCGTGCCAGGACGGCGACGCCCCACACGCCGACGAGCACGGCATGTGGGGCGTCCTGCGTTACGTACAGGAACCGGAGGATCAGGAACCGGAATCCGGGCCGGAGTTCGATCCCTACTCGGAACCCTAGGGACCGAGGGCGCCGGCTACACCGGCCCCGCCACCACCGACACCGTCTTCGGCAGGGACACGCCCGAGCCGTCGCGGCGCGGGTCCATCTCCGGGAGTTCCGCCGGTGTGCCGTCCCGTTGCGCGGCCTTCGCCGGTACCGCGCCCGCCCAGGCCAGGGACAGACAGTCCTCGCCCCTCAGGAAGCGCTGGCAGCGGACGCCGCCGGTGGCGCGGCCCTTGCGGGGGTACTGGTCGAACGGGGTCAGCTTCGCCGTCGTCTGGACCGAGTCGTCCAGGGTGCCGCGTGAGCCCGCGATCGTGAACACCGCGGCGTCCACGGCGGGGTCGACGGCGGTGAAGGAGATGACCTTCGCGCCCTCAGTGAGTTTGATGCCCGCCATGCCGCCGGCCGGGCGGCCCTGGGGGCGCACCTGGGAGGCCTGGTAGCGCAGGAGTTGGGCGTCGTCCGTGATGAAGACCAGGTCCTCCTCGCCGGTGCGCAGCTCGACCGCGCCGATGATCCGGTCGCCGTCCTTGAGCGTGATGACCTCCAACTCCTCCTTGTTCGTGGGGTAGTCGGGGACCACGCGCTTCACGACGCCCTGTTCCGTGCCGATCGCCAGGCCCGGGGAGGACTCGTCCAGGGTCGTCAGGCAGACGACCGTCTCGCCCTCGTCCAGGGAGACGAACTCCGAGACCGGCGCGCCGCCGGAGAGGTTCGGCGCGGACGCCGTCTCCGGGAGCTGCGGGAGGTCGACGACGTTGATGCGCAGCAGACGGCCGGCCGAGGTGACCGCGCCCAGCTCGCCGCGGGCCGTCGCCGGGACCGCCGAGACGATCACGTCGTGCTTCACGCGCCGGGCGTCGGCGTCCTCCGGGAAGGGCTCGCCGTTCGCCGTGCGGGCCAGCAGGCCCGTCGAGGAGAGCAGCACCCGGCAGGGGTCGTCGGCAACCTGGAGCGGCACGGTGGCGTCGGGGGCGCCCGCCGACTCCAGCAGGACCGTGCGCCGGTCGGTGCCGAACTTCTTTGCCACCGCGGCCAGTTCGGTCGAGACCAGCTTGCGCAGCTCGGTGTCCGACTCCAGGATGCGGCTCAGCTCGGCGATCTCCGCGGTGAGACGCTCCATCTCCGACTCCAGCTCGATCCGGTCGAACCGGGTGAGCCGGCGCAGCGGCGTGTCCAGGATGTACTGCGTCTGGATGTCCGACAGCGAGAAGCGCTCCATCAGGCTCTGCTTCGCCTGCGCGGAGTTGTCGCTGGAGCGGATGATCCGGATGACCTCGTCGATGTCGACGAGTGCCGTGAGCAGACCCTCTACGAGGTGCAGGCGGTCGCGCCGCTTGGTGCGGCGGAACTCGCTGCGCCGCCGTACGACGTCGAAGCGGTGGTCGAGATAGACCTCCAGGAGTTCCTTGAGGCCCAGCGTGAGGGGCTGGCCGTCGACCAGGGCGACGTTGTTGATGCCGAAGGACTCCTCCATCGGCGTCAGTTTGTAGAGCTGCTCCAGGACCGCTTCCGGTACGAAGCCGTTCTTGATCTCGATGACCAGGCGCAGGCCGTGCGCGCGGTCGGTGAGGTCCTTGACGTCGGCGATGCCCTGCAGCTTCTTCGCGCCGACCAGGTCCTTGATCTTGGCGATGACCTTCTCCGGGCCCACGGAGAAGGGCAGTTCGGTGACGATCAGGCCCTTGCGGCGCGCCGTCACGTTGTCCACGGCGACGGTGGCGCGGATCTTGAAGGTGCCGCGGCCCGTCTCGTAGGCGTCCCGGATGCCGCTCAGGCCGACGATCCGGCCGCCCGTCGGCAGGTCGGGGCCGGGGACGTGGCGCATCAGGGTGTCGAGGTCCGCGTTCGGATAGCGGATCAGATGGCGGGCCGCCGCGATGACTTCGCCCAGGTTGTGCGGCGGCATGTTGGTGGCCATGCCGACGGCGATGCCCGACGAGCCGTTCACCAGCAGGTTCGGGAAGGCGGCGGGCAGGGCCACCGGCTCCCGCTCCTGGCCGTCGTAGTTCGGGGCGAAGTCGACCGTGTCCTCGTCGATCGACTCGGTCATCAGGTTCGCGGCCTCGGAGGGCCGGCACTCGGTGTACCGCATGGCGGCGGGCGGGTCGTCGTTGCCCAGCGAGCCGAAGTTGCCGTGGCCGTCGGCCAGGGGGACGCGCATGGAGAAGGGCTGCGCCATGCGCACCAGGGCGTCGTAGATCGACGCGTCGCCGTGCGGGTGCAGCTTGCCCATGACGTCGCCGACGACACGCGCGCACTTCACATAGCCGCGGTCGGGGCGCAGGCCCATCTCGTCCATCTGGTAGACGATCCGGCGGTGGACAGGCTTCAGGCCGTCCCGGGCGTCCGGCAGGGCGCGCGAGTAGATGACCGAGTACGCGTACTCAAGGTAGGAGCCCTGCATCTCGTCGACGACGTCGATGTCGAGGATCCGCTCCTCGAACGAGTCGTCGGGCGGCGGGGTCTTCGTGCTGCGGCGGGCCATCGCTGCCGGCTCCTCTTTTCTGGTCGCTCGCCTGGGGGTCGCTCCCCTTCGGCTCACTCTTGCGGAAGCGTGAACGGGGTCTTGACGTGAACCATTGTGGACCGCGGCACTGACAACGCGGACCAGGACCCGGCGTTGGCCGCTCGGCTCCGTCACCGACGGCTGCCGCGTGGGTCCACGTGTGCGACTGCCCGCAGGCTACGCGATCTCGCTCTCGGCGTACGTCCGCCGGGAACTTCGCCGACGGTCCGCACGCTTGCATACAGTGGCGGGACGAGCAGGATTTCTGCGGTTCCAGCCAGAGAATCCGCGATCGAAGGGACGTACATGCCCATGGGTCACACGGCCACCGCCGAGGCAGGGTCCGGCGGTCTGACAGCGACCGAACACCGTTTGGCCAACGGTCTGCGCGTGGTGCTCTCCGAGGACCACCTGACCCCGGTCGCGGCGGTGTGCCTCTGGTACGACGTCGGTTCCCGCCACGAGGTCAAGGGACGCACCGGCCTGGCTCACCTCTTCGAGCACCTGATGTTCCAGGGCTCCGGACAGGTGAAGGGCAACGGACACTTCGAACTGGTGCAGGGAGCGGGCGGTTCGCTCAACGGCACCACCAGTTTCGAACGCACCAACTACTTCGAGACCATGCCCACCCACCAGTTGGAGCTCGCCCTCTGGCTGGAGGCCGACCGCATGGGCTCCCTGCTCGCCGCCCTCGACGAGGAGTCGATGGAGAACCAGCGGGACGTCGTCAAGAACGAGCGCCGCCAGCGCTACGACAACGTGCCCTACGGGACGGCGTTCGAGAAGCTGACCGCCCTCGCCTACCCGGAGGGCCACCCCTACCACCACACGCCGATCGGCTCGATGGCGGACCTGGACGCGGCCACCCTGGAGGACGCGCGCGCGTTCTTCCGCACCTACTACGCGCCCAACAACGCCGTCCTGTCCGTGGTCGGCGACATCGACCCGGAGCAGACGCTCGCCTGGATCGAGAAATACTTCGGGTCCATCGCCTCGCACGACGGCAAGCCCGCGCCCCGTGACGGCGCACTGCCCGACACCATGGGCGGCGAACTGCGCGAGATCGTCGAGGAAGAGGTCCCGGCCCGCGCCCTGATGTGTGCCTACCGGCTCCCGGAGGACGGCACGCGCGCGTCCGACGCGGCCGACCTCGCCCTCACCATCCTCGGTGGCGGCGAGTCCTCGCTCCTCTACAACCGCCTCGTACGCCGCGACCGTACGGCCGTAGCGGCCGGCTTCGGTCTGCTGCGGCTGGCCGGAGCGCCCTCCCTGGGGTGGCTGGACGTCAAGACGTCCGGGGACGTCGAGGTGCCCGTCATCGAGGCCGCCATCGACGAGGAGCTCGCCCGGTTCGCCGCGGAGGGCCCCACGGCCGAGGAAATGGAGCGCGCCCAGGCCCAGTTGGAGCGCGAGTGGCTGGACCGGCTCGGCACGGTCGCGGGCCGCGCGGACGAACTGTGCCGCTACGCCGTCCTGTTCGGCGACCCGCAGCTCGCCCTGACCGCCGTACAGCGCGTCCTGGACGTGACGGCGGAGGAGGTCCAGGAGGTCGCCAAGGCGCGCCTGCGACCCGACAACCGCGCGGTGCTCGTGTACGAGCCGATCGCGGACGAGGATGCCGACGAAGACGCCGACGACGAAGCAGCGGCCGAGGCCGGCGACGAGAACGAGGAGGCGGCCAAGTGACCGAGCTCGCCACGATGGAATTCCACCCGCAGCCCCAGGCCGGCGAGGCCAGGCCGTGGGCCTTCCCGGCGCCCGAGCGCGGAACGCTCGGCAACGGACTGACGGTCCTGCGCTGCCACCGCCCCGGCCAGCAGGTCGTCGCCGTCGAGGTGCTCCTCGACGCGCCCCTGGAGGCCGAACCGGCCGGCCTGGACGGTGTCGCCACGATCACCGCGCGGGCCTTCTCCGAGGGCACCGACAAGCACTCCGCGGAGGAGTTCGCCGCCGAGCTGGAGCGCTCCGGCGCCACCCTCGACGCGCACGCCGACCACCCGGGCATCCGGCTGAGCCTTGAGGTCCCGGCCTCGCGCCTGGCCAAGGGCCTCGGTCTGCTCTCCGACGCACTCAGGGCACCCGCCTTCGCCGACAGCGAGGTCGAGCGGCTGGTCCGCAACCGCCTCGACGAGATCCCGCACGAGACGGCCAACCCGTCCCGCCGCGCGGCCAAGGAGCTCTCCAAGGAGCTGTTCCCGGCGACCTCGCGCATGTCGCGCCCGCGCCAGGGCACCGAGGAGACCGTCGAGAAGATCGACTCCGGAGCCGTACGCGCCTTCTACGACCGGCACGTCCGCCCCGCGACCGCCACCGTCGTGGTCGTCGGCGACCTCACCGGCATCGACCTGGACGCGCTGCTCGCCGACACCCTGGGCTCGTGGACCGGCACCGCCGCCCAGCCGCGCCCCGTGCCGTCGGTGACCGCCGACGACACCGGGCGGGTCGTGATCGTGCACCGGCCCGGCGCCGTCCAGACACAGCTGCTCATCGGCCGCGTCGGAGCCGACCGGCACGACCGCGTGTGGCCCGCGCAGGTGCTCGGCACGTACTGCCTCGGCGGCACCCTCACCTCCCGCCTGGACCGCGTCCTGCGCGAGGAGAAGGGCTACACCTACGGTGTGCGCGCGTTCGGCCAGGTGCTGCGCTCGGCAGCCGACGGCACGGGCGTCTCGATGCTCGCGATCAGCGGCTCCGTGGACACCCCGAACACCGGTCCGGCCCTGGACGACCTGTGGACGGTGCTCCGCAAGCTCGCCGAGGGTGGACTCACCGACGCCGAGCGGGACATCGCCGTACAGAACCTCGTCGGGGTGGCGCCGCTCAAGTACGAGACCGCCGCCGCAGTGGCGAGCACGCTGGCCGACCAGGTCGAGCAGCACCTGCCCGACGACTACCAGGCGACGCTGTACCGGCAGCTCGCCGCGACCGGCACCGTGGAGGCCACCGCGGCGGTCGTCAACGCCTTCCCGGTGGACCGTCTGGTGACGATCCTCGTCGGCGACGCGGAGCAGATCAAGGAGCCCGTCGAGGCCCTCGGTATCGGTGAAGTGACCGTCGTTCCGGCGGAGTAGACGCGGTAGCGGCACGCGCGCGTGGGGGAGCCCTGGTGACTGAAGCGTCACCAGGGCTCCCTATTGTCCGAATTGGGGGAGAGGTTGCCCGTCTGCCCTGTGGCATGCGCAACAAAACCCGTGATCCGTTTGGGGATTGAAAGTGGCCCCCCTTAGCGTCGGTCCGGCTGTCCGTCAGGCACCGCGCCGCACTCGCGGCACCGGGCAGTCATCGCCGAGTCCCCGTACGGCGCGAGCCAGGGGAGCCGGGGACCCACATGAGTCCCTGGGGTGAATCGGACGCCCGCGCGTGTGGCGGGGGAGTCCGTAGGAGACCTTCCTGCTCCGAACCCGTCAGCTAACCCGGTAGGCGAGAAGGAAGGAAAGGACCAGCCACTTCATGGCGTTCACCCGCGCCACCGGGAAGCACCGTCGCCCGAGCCGGACCCACCGCACCACCGTTCGCGCCGCGAGTGTCGCGGCTCTCGCCACCTCCGGCGTCGTAGGCACCCTGGCCGCCGCCCCGGCGTTCGCCGCGGAGCCCGCCCCCGAGCAGACCGGCCTCACACCCGTCGTCGCCATCGGCGACTCCGTGGCCGAGAAGATCGACGCCCAGGCCGTCGCCCAGCGGCAGGCCGCCGCCGAGACGCTCGCCGAGGAGACCGCCCGCGCCAAGGCCGCCGCCCAGGCCGAGGCGGCCCGCGAGGCCCAGGCGCGCGCCGCCCGCGAGGCCGAGCGCAAGCGGCTCAACACCTTCGTCGCGCCGGTCGCCAACTCCTATGTCTCCACCGGCTACAAGACCGGCGGCTCCCTGTGGTCCTCCGGTGCCCACACTGGCATCGACTTCCACGCCTCGACCGGCACCAGCGTCCACGCGGTGGGCTCCGGCACCGTCGTCGAGGCCGGCTGGGGCGGCTCATACGGCAACGAGGTCGTGATCAGGATGGCCGACGGCATGTACACCATGTACGGCCACCTGTCGTCCATCGGTGTCTCCGTCGGCCAGAAGGTCACCCCGGGCCAGCAGATCGGCCTCTCCGGGGCGACCGGCAACGTCACCGGCCCGCACCTCCACTTCGAGGCCCGCACGACCGCCGAGTACGGCTCCGACGTCGACCCCGTCGCCTACCTCCGCAAGCACGGTGTGAACGTCTGACGACGCACCGCCGCACTTCCCGAAGCCCTGGCCCGCCGGCCGGGGCTTTCGGCGTTTCCGGAGCCCTCCTGTCCAAAAAATATCCATGGATTCCGGTCCGCCATCGGAAATTCCCGCTGATTGCAATAGAGTCACGGAACACACGTCAATCGTCGACGTTTCACGGGGATTAAGGCGGAGGTCGGACATGCGTATTCCGGCGCACTCGGTATGCACGGCGATCCGGGACGACATCGTCGCCGGTGTCTACGAGCGCGGCGGCCGGCTCACGGAGGAACTCCTCGCGCGCCGGTACGGCGTCTCGCGCGTCCCCGTGCGGGAGGCCCTGCGCACGCTGGAGGCGGAGGGGTTCGTGGTGACCCGGCGGCACGCGGGCGCGTGCGTCGCGGAACCGACCGAGCAGGAGGCCGCCGACCTGCTGGAGATGCGGATGCTGCTGGAGCCGCTCGGCGCCTCGCGGGCCGCCCAGCGGCGCACCGAGGCCCACCTCAAGGTGCTGCGCGGCCTCGTCAGGCTGGGCCAGGAGCGCGCCAGGAGGGGCAACAGTGAGGATCTGCGCTCCCTGGGCAGCTGGTTCCACGAGACGCTGGCCCAGGCCTCCGGAAGCCCCGCGCTGACCTCGATGCTGACCCAGTTGCGGCACAAGATCGCCTGGATGTACGCGGTGGAGGCACCGGCCAACCCCGTGGAGTCCTGGGCGGAGCACGGGGCCATCGTGGACGCCGTGGCGCGCGGCGACGCCGAGCGCGCGCGGGCGATCACCGCCCTGCACACCGAGCGCGCGGGCACCGCGCACCGGCTGCGCTTTCCCGGCGGCGCGAACGGCACGGACCGTGTGAGGACTTCGCAACCTCCCGTAAACATGTCGGGTCTCCGGCATTAACACGGGCACCGTATACAAAGAAGAGGTAATTCGCGGGGGATTATTTCTGCTGCCCGTAAATGGAATTGCGAAGGGGGGGGGCGCGGGAGATCGGGGGGGCGCCCGGGGCGCAACCCCGGGGGGGGGGCGGGGGGGGCGCGGGCCCCGAGGCGGTGGACAAGGCCGCGGACCTGCTGCCGGACATCGTGCTGATGGACGTACGG
>NZ_JBHYWD010000018.1:54198-92395 GCF_042751305.1 Streptomyces hokutonensis | reverse complement strand
CCACCTCACCCCTATACGTGGTTCGGGGGGGCGTTTTTTTCCGGGCGCCTTTAATGGCATCGCGATGGGGCGCCCCGGTTTCGTCGGCCGCCCCCTTCGAGGTTGCGTACATGGTTTTGCGGAGAAAAGCACCGCAACCATCAATTGGGGAACCCCGACGGAGCGCAACCACCTCCGCGAGAGCGGCGCCGGTTTAGGCGCAAAGGGGGGCTCAGACGGTCTCGGGGAGTTCTTCGAGACCCTCCGCGACCAGCTTCGCCAGCCGGTCGAGGGCCGCGTCCGCGCCCTCGGCGTCCGACGCGAGGACGATCTCCTCGCCGCCCTGGGCGCCCAGGCCCAGGACCGCGAGCATGGAGGCCGCGTTGACGGGGTTGCCGTCGGCCTTGGCGATCGTCACGGGGATACCTGCGGCCGTGGTGGCCCGGACGAAGATGGAGGCGGGACGGGCGTGAAGGCCCTCCGCCCAGCCGACGTTGACGCGGCGCTCAGCCATGTGATGCTGCCCTTCAGAGTCTCAGGGTTGTCTAGACCAGTTTCCCACACGTGAAGCGAGCCCGGAGCGGCCTCGTGGACCGTCCGGAAAGGGGTGTCGGACCGCGGCCTCGGCCCCACTTCCCCTCGCTGCTTTCCCCACAGACTGCCTCGCGCCGTTGTCGTACGCGAGCCGTACGCTGGGGCCCATGCAGCAGACCTCGTCGGACCGGCACGAGTACCCCGCCCACTGGGAAGCCGACGTCGTGCTGCGCGACGGAGGTACCGCGCGCGTCAGGCCCATCACCGTCGACGACGCCGATCGCCTGGTCAGCTTCTACGAGCAGGTCTCCGACGAGTCGAAGTACTACCGCTTCTTCGCGCCGTACCCTCGCCTGTCCGCCAAGGATGTCCACCGCTTCACGCACCACGACTTTGTGGACCGGGTGGGACTCGCGGCCACGGTCGGCGGCGAGTTCATCGCCACCGTACGCTATGACCGCATTAGTGCCGACGGGCGTGCGGCCTCCGCCCCCGCCGACGAGGCCGAGGTCGCCTTCCTGGTGCAGGACGCGCACCAGGGCAGGGGCGTCGCCTCCGCCCTCCTGGAGCACATCGCGGCCGTCGCCCGCGAGCGCGGCATCCGCCGTTTCGCCGCCGAGGTGCTGCCCGCCAACAACAAGATGATCAAGGTGTTCACGGACGCCGGCTACACCCAGAAGCGCAGCTTCGAGGACGGCGTCGTACGCCTGGAGTTTGACCTCGAACCCACCGACAGGTCCCTCGCCGTGCAGCGCGCGCGGGAGCAGCGCGCCGAAGCACGGTCCGTACGACGGCTGCTGGTGCCCGGCTCGGTCGCCGTCGTCGGCGTCGGACGTACCCCCGGAGGGGTGGGCCGCAGCGTTCTCGACAACATCAGGGACGCCGGATTCACCGGCGGCCTGTACGCCGTGAACAAGGCCTTCCCCGAAGGGCAGAAGGAACTCGACGGCGTGCCGGCCCACCGCTCCGTGCGCGACATCGAAGGCCCTGTCGACCTCGTTGTCGTCGCCGTCCCGGTCGAACACGTCCCCCAGGTCGTCACCGAGTGCGGCGAACACGGGGTGCAGGGGCTCGTCGTGGTCACCGCCGGGTACGCCGAGAGCGGCCCCGAGGGACGCGAGCGCCAGCGCGAACTCGTCCGGCACGCGCGCACGTACGGCATGCGGATCATCGGGCCGAACGCCTTCGGGGTCATCAACACGGCAGCAGACGTACGGTTGAACGCGTCCCTCGCTCCCGAGATGCCGCGCCCCGGACGCATCGGCCTGTTCGCCCAGTCCGGCGCCATCGGCATCGCCCTCCTCTCCCGGCTGCACCGGCGCGGCGGCGGGGTCACCGGTGTCACGGGAGTCTCCACCTTCGTGTCGTCCGGCAACCGCGCGGACGTGTCCGGAAACGACGTCCTCCAGTACTGGTACGACGACCCCGACACCGACGTCGCCCTCATGTACCTGGAGTCGATCGGCAACCCCCGCAAGTTCACCCGCCTCGCCCGGCGCACCGCGGCGGCCAAGCCGCTGGTCGTGGTCCAGGGCGCCGGATCCGCCCCCCAGGGGCACGCCGTACGCGCGACACGCCTGCCGCACGCCACGGTGTCCGCGCTGCTGCGCCAGGCCGGCGTGATCCGCGTCGAGACGATCACCGAACTCGTCGACACCGGGCTGCTGCTCGCGCGCCAGCCGCTGCCCGGCGGGCCGCGCGTGGCGATCGTCGGGAACTCCGAGTCACTGGGACTCCTGACGTACGACGCGTGCCTCTCCGAGGGGCTGCGCCCGACGCCTCCGGTGGATCTGACGACGGCTGCGACAGCGACGGACTTCCACCGGGCGCTGTCGAAAGCGCTGGCCGACGACTCCTGCGACGCGGTTGTCGTGACCGCGATACCCGCGGTGGGGGAGGGGCCCGCGGAGGACACGGCGCTGGCGGAGGCGCTGCGGTCGGCGGCGGAGACCGTCCCCGGGAAGCCCGTGCTGGTGGTGCACGTGGAACTCGGGGGACTCGCGGCGGCGCTGTCGGCCGCGATGAGCACGGCACCGCGGGCGGCCTCCAAGCGAGGGGACACCCCTCGCCCCGCGGAACGACCCTCCACCGAAGTGCAGGCCCCCGAAGGCGCCGGCCTCATCCCCGCCTACCCCGCCGCCGAACGCGCGGTCCGCGCCCTCGCCGAAGCCGTGAAGTACGCCCAGTGGCGGCGCGAGGCCGTCGACCCCGGCCGGGTGCCCGAGTACGAGGACATCGACGAGAAGGGGGCCGCCGGGCTGATCGGCGGGCTCCTCGCGCGCGGGCAGGGCCTCACGCTCGGCGTCGACGAGACCTGCGAACTGCTCGGAATGTACGGCGTCGACGTCCACCGCGCGCTGCCCGCTCCCACCCCCGATGCCGCCGCCGAGGCCGCCCGCACCCTCGGCTACCCGGTCGCCCTCAAGGCCACCGCCCCGCACCTGCGCCACCGCGCGGACCTGGGCGGCGTACGCCTGGATCTCGCCGACGAGGAGCAACTGCGGCGCGCGTACGCCGAGTTGGGCGAGCTGTTCGGCAGGCCGGAGGAACTGCGGCCGGTGGTGCAGCGGATGGCGCCGCGCGGGGTCGACACCGTCGTACGGGCCGTCATCGATCCGGCGGCGGGGGCCGTGCTGTCGTTCGGGCTCGCCGGAGCCGCCTCGCAGCTGCTCGGGGACACCGCGCACCGGCTGGTTCCGGTCACGGACCGGGAGGCCGGTTCGCTGGTCCGGTCGATCCGGACGGCACCCCTCCTGTTCGGCTGGCGCGGTTCGACGCCCGTGGACACGCCTGCCCTGGAGGAACTGCTGCTGCGGGTGTCGCGGCTGGTCGACGACCATCCCGAGGTGGTCGCGGTGACCCTGGAGCCGGTGGTCGTCGCCGCGCACGGCCTGAGCGTGCTCGGCGCCTCCGTCCGCCTGGCCCCGCCGCCGGTCCGCGACGACCTCGGCCCGAGGACGCTTCCCGTCTACTGACGGACCTCCCGCGCGCGGACAGCCGCTTCCGGGGGCTGGTCCCGTGTACTGAGACGGCTGTGACAAGACCGTGCTCGGCGGTGCCTCGCAGTCAGTGGGCCACCGTAGGATGGACGTCATGGCCAAGACCAGTACGACGACCCAGGGGCTGCGTGCGGCGATCGAGCGCAGCGGCTACTACCCGGCCCTCGTGGCCGAGGCGGTGGAGGCCGCCGTGGGCGGCGAGCCGATCCGGTCGTTCCTGGTCCACCAGGAGACCACGTTCGACCAGAACGAGGTGCGCCGGCATGTGACCGTGCTGGTCCTCACCGGCAACCGCTTCATCGTCAGCCACACCGACGAGCAGGCCGCCGACACCACCTCCCCGACGCCGTACGCCACGACGTCCACGGAGTCCGTGAAGATCGGCCGGATCTCGTCGGTGGTGCTCAGCCGCGTGGTCGCCAACCCGGAGTCGTACAAGCCGGGCACACCGCCCCGCGAGGTCGTGCTGACCATCGGCTGGGGCGCCGTCTCCCGGATCGACCTGGAGCCGGCCGCCTGCGGCGACCCCAACTGCGAGGCGGACCACGGCTACACGGGCAACTCGACGGCGGACGACCTGAGCCTGCGCGTCAGCGAGGCCGGGGACGGCCCGGAGACGGTGCAGCAGACCCTCGCCTTCGCGCAGTCGCTCTCCGAGGCGACCGCGGACGTTCCCCGCTGATGGCGCAGCCCGCAACCTGGGACCTCCCCGAACCTCTCGCCGTAGCCTCCGCGCCCGTCCCCGAGTACGGCTCCGGCTCCCTCGCCGACCTGCTGCCCACCCTGGCCGCAGGCATGGGCGTACCCGGCACGGCCGCGGCGATCCCGGAACTGACCGCGGCCGACCGCAACTGTGTCTTCCTGGTCGACGGCCTCGGCTGGGAGCAGATCAAGGACCATGCCGACGAGGCGCCCTATCTGCACGCGCTCCTCGGCAGCTCGCGCGGCGGCACGGGACGCCCGCTCACCGCCGGCTACCCGGCGACCACCGCGACCTCCCTCGCCTCCGTCGGCACCGGCCTGCCGCCCGGCGCGCACGGTCTGCCCGGCTACACCGTGCGCAACCCGGACACCGGCGCGCTGATGAACCAGTTGCGCTGGCAGCCGTGGACCGAGCCGAAGTCCTGGCAGCCGTACCCCACGATCTTCCAACTCGCCCAGGACGCGGGCGTGCACGCCGCCCAGGTGTCGTCGCCCACCTTCCAGAACACCCCGCTGACGAAGGTCGCGCTCAGTGGCGGAACGTTCCTCGGACGGCTGACCGGCGAGGAGCGCATGGACCTAGCGGCCGAGCAACTGGCCGCCGGGGACCGCTCTCTGGTGTACACGTACTACGCCGAACTCGACGGCGCGGGTCACCGCTACGGCGTCGCCTCCGACACCTGGCGCGGCCAACTCATGTACGTCGACCGGCTCGTCCAGCGCCTCGCCGAGCAACTGCCGCCGCGCAGCGCGTTGTACGTCACCGCCGACCACGGCATGATCGACGTGCCCTTCGACGAGGAGCACCGCATCGACTTCGACGCGGACTGGGAGTTGCGCGCCGGGGTCGCCCTGCTGGGCGGAGAGGGCCGCGCACGCCATGTCTACGCGGTCCGGGGCGCCGAGAACGACGTACTGACCTGCTGGCGCGAGGTGCTCGGCGAACAGTTCTGGGTGGCCTCGCGGGACGAGGCGATCACGGCGGGCTGGTTCGGCCCGACGGTCGACCGGCGGGTCTACGACCGTCTCGGCGACGTGATCGTGGCGGCCCGGGACGACGTCCTGGTCATCGCGTCCGAGCGGGAGCCGAAGGAGTCGGCGATGGTCGGCAACCACGGTTCCATGACCCCTGCCGAACAGCTGGTCCCCCTGCTCGAAGTACGCTCCTGAAGCCCCACCGTCCCCCTGCTTCGCCCTCTTCGCCGAAAGGTGCTCAACTTCCCATGCCCGAGCTGGTGTTCTTCTCCGGAACGATGGACTGCGGGAAGTCGACCCTGGCGCTCCAGATCGAGCACAACCGCTCGGCGCGCGGCCTGGCAGGGGTGATCTTCACGCGGGACGACCGCGCGGGCGAGGGAAAGCTTTCCTCACGCCTCGGCCTGGTCACCGACGCGGTGGAGGTCGAGGACGAGCAGGACCTGTACGGGTATCTCGTCGACCACCTCTCCCAGGGCGGCCGCGCGGACTACGTCATCGCCGACGAGGCACAGTTCCTGGCGCCCGTCCAGATCGACCAACTCGCGCGCGTGGTCGACGACCTGGGCCTGGACGTCTACGCCTTCGGCATCACGACCGACTTCCGCTCCAAGCTCTTCCCCGGCTCCCAACGCCTGGTCGAACTCGCCGACCGCGTCGAGGTCCTCCAGGTGGAGGCCCTCTGCTGGTGCGGCGCCCGCGCCACCCACAACGCCCGCACGATAGGCGGCGAGATGGTCGTCGAGGGCGCCCAGGTCGTCGTAGGCGACGTCAACCAGGCGGAGGCCATCGGCTACGAGGTCCTGTGCCGCCGCCACCACCGCCGCCGCATGACATCGGCTACGGCACGGGCGGCGGCGCTGTCACCGGATGTACTGCCGATGACGTCGGCCTAGTTCTCCGTAGAATCGTTCAACGATGCGGACAGTCGCTGCGTCGCACCGCACCGGAAGCGACTCGGAGAGCTAGCGCGGCTCCTGGATCAACGAGAACATCGCGCCCTCGGGGTCGGCGACCGTGGCCACGCGGCCGTGGGGGCTGTCGTGGGCTGGTTCCAGGGTGTGGCCGCCGAGGTCTGTGACGCGGCGCAGGGCCTCGTCCGTGTCGGCGACCTCGAAGTACGTCATCCAGTGCGGGCCCCGGTCGCGGGGGAGGGCCGTGCCGACTCCGTGGATGCCGGCGACCGGGGTGCCGTCCAGGTTCAGGGTGACGTAGTCGAGGTCGGCGGACTCGACGGGGACCTCCTCGTAGCCGAACACCGCCTCGTAGAACTTGGCGACGCTCGCGGTCTCGAACGTCAGCAGCTCGTTCCAGGCGGGGGTGCCGGGGACACCCGTGATGGACGTACCGAGGTGTTCCGCGACCTGCCAGATGCCGAACACCGCCCCGGACGGGTCGGAGCCGATGGCCAGGCGGCCCGCCTCGGCCGCGTCCAGCGGGCCCACCCCGACCGTGCCGCCGCACATCCGTACCGTCTCGGCCGTCTGGTCCACATCGTCAGAGGCGAGATACGGCGTCCAGGCGATGGGCAGATGCCGGTCGGGCGGCAGCTGGCCGATGCCGGCGACCTCCTGCCCGTCGAGCAGGGCCCGCGCGTAGGGGCCGAGCTGATGGGGGCCGGGTTGGAATTCCCAACCGAACAGCTCTCCGTAGAACTCCTGAGTCGTCGTCATGCCGTGCACCATCAGACTCACCCAGCAGGGTGTGCCCTGCGTACGCCGAGTGTGCGTGTCGCCGTTCAGGCCGGCCGACCCCCGTGCCTCGGTCATCGTCACCTTCTCCTCGGCCCCTCGCGGTGGCCGTTTCTTCCGCACTGCGGATCCGCGTGCCGCAGCCGCGTCACGCCCCGAGCCGATGCTCGCACCCCCTGCGGCGCCGCGCGCCCCGGCCGCGCCGTCGACGGGCGGCTCACGTACTGAGGATGCCCGGTCTGTGGCCCCTCGTCCGTTTCTGGTTGATTGCCGTGGGGTGTCCATCGGTTGTACACCATGTGCTCGATCCCGTACGCCTCGTGATCGAGACTGTCCGGCGGGCAGAGTAGTCGGACCCGGCCGTGTCGGCCACCCCTTGCGCGAGGATGGTGGCCATGAACGCCATCATCTCCGCATCCGAACTGGCGAGCGATCTGGCCGGGACGAACCCGCCGGTCCTCCTCGACATCCGCTGGCAGCTCAGCGTCGCCAAGGCCGCAGGTGAACCGCCCTTCGACGGACGCGCCGAGTACGCGGCCGGGCACATCCCGGGCGCCGTCTACGTAGACCTCGACCAGGAGCTGGCCTCGGCCCCCGGCACCCGCGGCCGGCACCCCCTCCCCGACACCGCGAGCTTCGGCGCCGCGATGCGCCGAGCGGGTGTATTCGCCGACCGCTCGGTCGTCGTGTACGACGGCGGCCAAGGCTGGGCGGCGGCCCGCGCGTGGTGGTTGCTGCGCTGGGCGGGTCACCCGGACGTGCGGGTCCTCGACGGCGGCCTTCCCTCTTGGGAGGGTCCTTTGGAGACCGACGCGCCGCCGCCGGCCGAGGGCGACTTCACGCCGGAGCCGGGTGCCGTGCAGCTCCTGGACGCGGACGGAGCCGCCGCGCTGGCCCGCAGTGGGGTCCTGTTCGACGCCCGCGCGGGGGAGCGTTACCGGGGGGAGGTGGAACCGATCGACCGGGTCGGCGGCCACATCCCGGGCGCCGTGTCCGCGCCGACCAACGAGAACGTGGGCACCGACGGCCGCTTCCTCCCGGCGGAGGAACTGGGCGCCCGCTTCAAGTCGTTGGGCGCCACGGAGGGGACGGGCGTCGGCGTCTACTGCGGCTCGGGTGTCTCGGGCGCCCACGAGGTGCTGGCCCTGGCGGTGGCAGGCATTCCGGCCGGTCTCTACGTCGGCTCCTGGTCGGAGTGGTCTGCGGACCCGGAGCGACCGGTCGCCGTGGGCCCAGATCCCCAGTAACGCCCGTACGACGACGAGGGCCCGCTGCCGAACCTGCAGCGGGCCCTCGCCTACGAGCAACTGTCCTGCTACTCCTGCTTCTTCCTTCTTGTCCCGAAGACGATCTCGTCCCAGCTCGGGACCGCCGCTCTGCGGCCCGGGCGGACGCCGTCCGCCTCGGCCTGGCGGTCGGTGGAGCCGATGAGCCGGTCGCGGTGGGCACCGACGGAGCGGGGCATGAGGACGTCCGCGTAGGCCGAACCGGCCGAGGCCGCAGGCGCCGGGGGCTCCTCCGCCTCCGGTTCCTCGACGGGCTCCTCAGGGGCCTCCGAGGGGCGCTCGGGGACCACCATGTCGCCGCGGAAGCTCGGTACCGCCTCCAGGAGGCTGGTCAGCGAGTCGCGCTCGCTCTCCTCGACCACCTCGGGCGACGGCAGCGCGGGACGCTCCGGCCGCTCAAGGGCACGGTCGAGCGGGCGGTCGCGCGGCAGCCGGGCGATCCTCGGGACGAACGGGAAGCTGGGCTCTGGGGTGGCGGAGAGGTCGTCGGACTCGCCGATCAGCGAGCGCGCCTCGTCGTCGACGGCCTGGACGAGCCGCCGGGGCGGGTCGTACGTCCAGCTCGCCGAGTGCGGTTCGCCCGCGACCCGGTAGACCAGCAGGACCTCCCAGGTGCCGTCGTCGCGGCGCCAGGAGTCCCACTGGACGGTGTCCTTCTCGGCACCGCGCAGCGTCAGCCGTTCCTGCACGGCCTCGCCGAGCTGGGGTCCGGCGTTCTCACCGGGGCGGCGAACAGGGGTCTTCCGGGCACGCTCGGCCATGAAGGCACGCTCGGCGAGCACGGGGCCCTCGAAGCGGCGCACCCGGTCCACGGGGATGCCGGCGAGTTGCGCGACTTCCTCCGCGGAGGCGCCGGCACGTATACGTGCCTGGATGTCTCGGGGGCGGAGATGGCTCTCCACCTCGATCTCGATCTGGCCGAGGCGGGGACGGTCGCCGCGTACGGCGGCGCGCAGACGCTCATCAATCGGAAGCGTGTACTCCGTGCTGTCCGCAGCCTTCAGCACCAGCCGTGTGCCGTCGTTAGAGACGGCCACGACACGCAGTTCGGGCATGGGGACCTCCCGGGTGGTGCCTGCCGACGTCACGTGCGTCGCTGCTTCCGCTAGTCGAGTGTGGCCTGCCCGGGTGCAGCCTGCCACAACCTTGCCGAGTTGCCCGGCGTGTCGGGCAGGGGCCCGAACTCGCCGTTATGGCACGGTTACCTATTCGCAACGCTAAGTGACCAACTACGTCACCCTGTGCAACTGGCCCCCTCTGGGCGGTCCAAAAGGCCGCGGACGCCCTGGCGGGAGACCGCACCCAGGGCTCGCAACAGTACTCCATTTGGACCACGTGCGTGGATTGGCACGCCACCCAACTTCCTGCGGGGGGCGGGACTTGACGGTCCGGAGCGGGGTTCGGGCGATCTTGAAAGTGGCGTACTTCACGCAATAGCCCGAAACGGAACGGTCCGAGCGTCCCGCACGTCGCGGGGAACCGGCTCCGGCCGATTCCCCGCCCGCCGCGCCCGACGGCTCGTCGGCTACTGCCCCAGCACCCTCCGCAAGTATTCGTTCTGGAACCGCCGTTCGGGATCCAGCCGGTCCCGCAGCGCCGTGAACTCGGCGAAGCGCGGATAGACCCCGGCGAAGTACTCGGCGTCCCGGGTGTGCACCTTGCCCCAGTGCGGCCGACCCTCGTGCGCGGTGAGGATGCGCTCGGCGGCGGTGAAGTACGCCTGATACGGCGTGCCCTTGTACATGTGTACGGCGATGTAGGCGCTGTCCCGGCCGGAGGCGGTGGACAGGGCGATGTCGTCCGCCGGCGCGGTACGGACCTCCACCGGGTAACTGACCCTGAAGTCGGACTGGTCGACCATCGCCTTGAGTTCCCGCAGCGTGTCCACCAGGGCCGCGCGCGGGACAGCGTACTCCATCTCGACGAACCGCACCCGGCGGGGCGAGGTGTAGACCTTGTAGGGGATGTCCGTGTACGTCCGCGTGGACCAGGCCCGGGTGGAGATCTGGGCGATAGTCGGAATGGCCGCGGGTGCCGCGCGGCCGACCCAGTTGGCCACCTGCCAGAGGCCGTTGGAGACGAACTCGTCCTCGAACCAGGCGGCCACCTTGCCCACCGGTTGCTCCGGGCCCGCGCTGCGGTTGTTGCGCTTGGTGTTGGTGCTGCCGGTGTGCGGGAACCAGTAGAACTCGAAGTGCTCGTTCTCGGCCCAGAGTTCGTCGAAGCGTCCGGTGACCTCGTCGAAGGTCATCGGCTCCTCGCGGGCCGTGAGCAGGAAGACGGGCTCCACGGCGAAGGTGATCGCGGTGACGACGCCCAGGGCGCCGAGGCCGATCCGTGCCGCCGCGAAGACGTCCGGGTTCTCCTTCGCGGAGCAGGTGAGCACCGAGCCGTCCGCCGTCACCAGTTCAAGTCCCCTGATCTGGGCGGCTATGGAGGCCGACTCGCGTCCGGTGCCGTGGGTGCCGGTGCTGGTCGCCCCGGAGACCGTCTGCTCCATGATGTCGCCCATGTTCGTGAGCGACAGGCCCTCGCGCGCGAGAGCCATGTTGAGTCTCTTGAGCGGGGTGCCCGCCTCGACCGTGACCGTCAACGCATCGCGATCAATGTTGCGGATGCCCGTCAACAGTTGAGGGCGGATCAACACACCGTCCGTGGCGGCGATCGATGTGAAGGAGTGCCCACTGCCGACGGCCTTCACCGTCAGACCGTCCTCGCCGGCCCTCCGGACGGCCGCGGCCAGTTCCTCGACGGAGGCGGGCGTGACCTCCCGCGCGGGCCGGGACGCTACGGTCCCGCCCCAGTTACGCCACGTGCCGTTCTTCGCGCTCGCTGTGGTGCCCAACAACGGTGCCTCCCCGACCCGGTGCCGGTCTGCTGAGCCGGCGGTACCCGAGGAAACCGACCGCGACCGCGACGGCTCCGGCGACCACCGGAACCCCGTACCCGGCCCGCGCGTCGGCTGCGTCGATCACCCAGCCGGCGACCGAGGAACCGAGCGCGACCCCGACCGCCAGGCCGGTGCTCACCCAGGTCATGCCCTCGGTGAGCTTCGCGCGAGGTACGTGCTCTTCTATGAGGGACATCGTCGTGATCATCGTGGGTGCGATGGACAGTCCCGCAAGGAACAGCGCCACGGCCAGAAGCGGCAAGTTTCCGACCAGTAGGAGGGGGATCATACTCACGGCCATCGTGCATATGCCCAGCAGCCACCGGCGTTCGGGCGCTCCCCGGAAGCGCAGCAGCCCGAACACGACTCCGGCCACACAGGACCCCGCCGCGTACAGGGCGAGCACCACACTCGCGCCGCCCTTGTGACCCCGCTCGTCGGCGAACGCCACGGTGACCACATCGACCGCCCCGAAGATCGCCCCGGTCGCCACGAAGGTGGCCACCAGCACCTGGAGACCGGCCGCCCGCAGCGCCGAGCCACCGCCCTCGGCGCCCCGCACGCGCGGGTGCGGCGCGGGCTCGGTGGCGCGCTGCGCCGTCAGCCAGAAGACGCCGACCGCCAGCAGGAAGCAGGCGGCCAGCAGCGGGCCCGCCTCCGGGAACCACACCGTGGACAGCCCGATGGAGATGATCGGCCCGAAGATGAAGCACACCTCGTCCACCACGGACTCGAAGGAGTACGCTGTGTGCAGCTGCGGGGTGCCCCGGTAGACGGCCGCCCAGCGTGCGCGGACCATCGCGCCCAGACTCGGCACCGAGCCGATACCGGCGGCGCACACGAACAGCACCCAGTCCGGCCACCCGAAGCGGGCGGCCAGCAGCAGCCCGGCCGCCGCGGTCAGCGCGACGAGCGTCGCCGGACGCAGCACCCGCCGCTGCCCGTACTGGTCAACCCACCGCGAGATCCGCGGCCCGATCGCGGCGGCGGCCAGCGCGATGGTGGCCGACAGCGCGCCCGCTAGGCCGTAGCGCCCGTTGATCTGGGAGACCATCGTGACCACGCCGATGCCCATCATCGACAGGGGCATCCGGCCGAGGAACCCCGCGGCGGAGAAGCCCTTGGAGCCGGGGGCGGCGAACAGGGCGCGATAGGGGCTGGGCACGGGTGACTCCGGTCGAAGGGCGCGGTGGCGGCTCGGTGGTGGTGCGGCGGTGATGTGATGACGGCTCAGTAAGGTGCGAATGCGGCTGATACAGCTTACGAGCAGGTCCGGCCCGATGCACCCGCCCGTACTGCCTCCCACACACACCGCCCCGGAAGCCCCGGGTTCGCGGCCCGGCACCCCTCCGTTTCCCGGCTGTCAGTGGCGGGTGGCAGGATCGGAGACATGCCAGACGCGCTCGATGCCACTCCCTACGACGCCCTGCTCCTGCTCTCGTTCGGCGGCCCCGAAGGCCCGGACGACGTGGTTCCGTTCCTGGAGAACGTGACGCGCGGGCGAGGCATCCCCAAGGAACGCCTCAAGGAAGTGGGGCAGCACTACTTCCTGTTCGGCGGGATCAGTCCCATCAACGACCAGAACCGCGCCCTCCTGGACGCCCTCCGCAAGGACTTCGCGGACCACGGCCTGGACCTGCCGGTCTACTGGGGCAACCGCAACTGGGCCCCGTACCTGACGGACACCCTGCGCGAGATGGTCGCCGACGGCCGCCGCCGCATCCTCGTCCTGGCCACCAGCGCCTACGCCTCCTACTCGGGCTGCCGCCAGTACCGGGAGAACCTCGCCGACTCCCTGGCCACCTTGGAGGCCGAGGGGCTGGAGGTGCCGAGGATCGACAAGCTGCGGCACTACTTCAACCACCCCGGCTTCCTGGAACCGATGATCGACGGGGTGCTCGAATCCCTCGCCGACCTCCCCGAGGACGTCCGTGACGGCGCCCACCTCGCGTTCTCGACCCACTCCATCCCGACCGCCGCCGCCGACAGCTCCGGCCCGGTCGAGGACCACGGAGACGGCGGGGCGTACGTCGAGGAGCACCTGGACGTGGCCCGGCTGATCGCCGACGCGGTCCGCGAGCGCACCGGAATCGACCACCCCTGGCAGCTCGTCTACCAGTCCCGCTCCGGCGCCCCGCACATCCCGTGGCTGGAGCCCGACATCTGCGACCACCTGGAGGAGCGCCACGCGGCCGGCGTCCCCGCGGTCGTCATGGCACCCATCGGCTTCGTCTCCGACCACATGGAGGTCCTCTACGACCTCGACACGGAGGCCAAGGCCAAGGCCGAGGAACTGGGCCTGCCCGTACGCCGGTCGGCCACCGTGGGCGACGACCCGCGCTTCGCCGCCGCAGTCCGCGAGCTGGTCCTGGAGCGCGCCGCCGTGGAGAGCGGGCGCCAGGTCACCCCCTGCGCCCTGGGCGCCCTCGGCGCGAGCCACAACCTCTGCCCGGTCGGCTGCTGCCCGGCCCGTGCCTCGCGTCCCGCCGCCGCGGGCGCCGACAGCCCCTACGCATGAGGAGCGCCGTGACCGACCCCCTGCACCAGGAACTGCTGGCACTCGCCCAGGAAGCCGCCCACAAGGCCGGCGCGCTGCTGCGGGACGGCCGCCCGGCCGACCTCGCGGTCGCCGCCACCAAGTCCAGCCCGATCGACGTCGTCACCGAGATGGACATCGCGGCCGAGAAACTGATCACCGATCTGATCTCCGAACAGCGGCCCGACGACGGGTTCCTGGGCGAGGAAGGTGCCTCCGTCACCGGCACCAGCGGTGTCCGCTGGGTCATCGACCCGCTCGACGGCACGGTCAACTACCTGTATGGACTGCCCACTTGGTCCGTCTCCATCGCGGCCGAGCTGGACGGCGAGACCGTCGCCGGGGTCGTCGCGGTCCCGATGCGCGGCGAGACGTTCCACGCGGTGCTCGGCGGCGGGGCGTGGGCCACGGGCGCGTGGGAGGGCGAACGCAGGCTCGCGTGCCGGCCCGCGCCGCCCCTGGAGCAGGCGTTGGTGTCGACCGGCTTCAACTACGTCACCGAGGTGCGGGTCCATCAGGCCGATGTGGCGCGGAAGTTGATCCCGTTGCTGAGGGACATCCGGCGGGGCGGCTCGGCGGCCGTTGATCTGTGCGATGTGGCCGCGGGGAGGTTGGACGGTTTCTACGAGCGGGGGCTGAACCCGTGGGACCTCGGCGCGGGAGACCTGATCGCCCGGGAGGCGGGCGCCCTGACCGGTGGACGGCCCGGAGAGCGGCCCGGACGGGATCTGGCGGTGGCGGGGAGTCCGGGGGTGTTCGAGCCGCTTCAGAGGCTGCTGGAGGACTTCGGGGCCTGGCACGACTGACGGGGCGGTGTTGAGGGGGTGCCGGGGAGGTGGGCCGGTGTTGAGAAGGCGCCGTTCGCACCTCTTTTGGTTCGGTCGCCTTCGGGGCGCTTCAAGCCGGTGTCGAGAGGCCCACCGTGCTCGGCGCTGCGCGCCTCCGCGCTCCCCCACTCTCGGCTTCGCTCGAGCGGGAGGGGCCCCCACGCCCTGTCGACACCGGCGCGCCCCTACGGCTCCCTCTCGGCCGGCGCGTGGGGACAGTGGGAGTTGGTGGGCCCTCACCGTGGGTTGTGGTGGGCGCGGAAAGCAGCAAGACCCCGGCGCTGGATTCGCCGGGGTCCTGCTTTTCTGCTGTTTGCGCTGATCAGACGCTCGTCGCGCTGACCTCCACACCGTGGTCGGCGGCCAGGCGGCGCAGGTCGTCGAGCTCGGCCTGTTCCACCTCGACGAGGAAGTCGTCGCCCTCGTCGCGAGCCCGCGTCAGGTCGGTCTCGGTCGCCCTTATGCGCTGCAGAAGTCCTGCGGTGAATGCGTCCATGCTGCGCCCCCTCGTCCTGGGTCGTGGGTCGGGTGGCACGGGGGTGTGCCGTTCGGAAGGGGCGATCACGTCTGCGGATGCGGGTGCCCAGCGCTGCCCTGGCTGGGCGGCGACGGTGCCGGACACCCACGCCCGCTCTGCGGAAGCGTTGGACGTACCACAAGGTGGCTTGCCACATGCAGAGCGTGATCGCGGGGTGTAAAGCCGTCCTCCCCGCAGTCCCTCCGGTGGAAACCTCAACCCATCGAGAAAATCCCGCATTCCCGGGCCTCATACCCGACCTTCATCTCGCGCCCCGCCGCCTTACAGCCGACTTATGGCCGAAAAGGGCAGGATGGAGGTCACACAGCCACGAAGACCCTGCCCGCGTGCGCCGAGACGCGCTACGCGGGTGGACAGAGGAAGGACAAGCGACGTGCGCGTACTCGTCGTCGAGGACGAGCAGCTGCTCGCCGATGCGGTGGCCACCGGACTGCGCCGGGAGGCCATGGCCGTCGACGTCGTGTACGACGGTGCGGCCGCCCTGGAGCGCATCGGCGTCAACGACTACGACGTGGTCGTCCTCGACCGCGACCTCCCGCTCGTGCACGGCGACGACGTCTGCCGCAAGATCGTCGAGCTCGGCATGCCCACCCGCGTGCTGATGCTCACCGCGTCGGGCGATGTCAGCGACCGCGTCGAGGGCCTGGAGATCGGCGCCGACGACTATCTGCCCAAGCCCTTCGCGTTCAGCGAGCTGACGGCACGCGTGCGTGCCCTCGGCCGCCGTACGAGTGTGCCGCTGCCGCCCGTCCTGGAGCGCGCCGGCATCAAGCTCGACCCGAACCGCCGCGAGGTGTTCCGCGACGGCAAGGAAGTCCAGCTCGCCCCCAAGGAGTTCGCCGTCCTGGAGGTGCTGCTGCGCAGCGAGGGCGCCGTCGTCTCCGCGGAACAGCTCCTGGAGAAGGCCTGGGACGAGAACACGGACCCGTTCACCAACGTCGTGCGGGTGACGGTCATGACGCTGCGCCGCAAGCTCGGCGAGCCGCCGGTCATCGTCACCGTGCCCGGCTCCGGCTATCGGATCTGAGTCCGCTGTGGCGACCACTCCCGCGCCTCCCCAGGCGCCCCCGAAGCCCACGTGGGACCCCAGAAGGCCCGAACCACCGTTCCCCTGGCTGCGCCCCACCATCCGCATACGGCTCACGTTGCTGTACGGCGGGATGTTCCTGATCGCCGGCATCCTGCTGCTGTCGATCATCTACCTGCTCGCGGCGCACGCGCTGAACGTGGGCAGTGAGCTGCCCTTCAAGGTCATCTCCGGCTCGGTCGGGAGCAGCACCTGCAACTTCCCGTCCGAGCCGTCGGCGACCACGCTCAACAACGCGATGGACCAGTGCGTCAACGAACAGCGCCAGCACGCCCTGGACGACCTGCTCAGCCGCTCGCTGCTGGCCCTGCTCGGCCTCGCGATCATCGCCTTCGCCTTCGGGTACGCGATGGCGGGCCGGGTGCTGTCCCCGCTGGGCCGGATCACCCGGACCGCCCGCGCGGTGGCCGGCTCGGACCTGTCCCGCCGGATCGAACTGGACGGCCCGGACGACGAGCTCAAGGAGCTCGCGGACACCTTCGACGAGATGCTGGACCGGTTGCAGCGGGCCTTCACCGCCCAGCAGCGCTTCGTGGGGAACGCGTCCCACGAGCTGCGCACCCCGCTGGCGATCAACCGCACGCTCCTGGAAGTGCATCTGTCCGATCCCGGGGCACCTGTGGAACTTCAGCAGCTGGGAAAGACATTGCTGGCCACCAACGAGCGCAGCGAGCAGCTCGTCGAGGGTCTGCTGCTGCTCGCCCGCAGCGACAACCAGATCGTCGAGCGCAAGCCCGTGGACCTCGCCGAGGTCGCCGAGCAGGCCGTCGACCAGGTGCACGCCGAGGCGGCCGCCAAGGGCGTGGTCATCCGCGGCGAGCGGAAGCCCTCCGTCGTCCAGGGCAACGGCGTACTCCTGGAGCGGATCGCCCTCAACCTGGTGCAGAACGCGGTGCGGTACAACGTGCCCGAGGACGGCTGGGTCGAGGTCACCACCGAGGTGCAGCACGGCCATGCGGTGCTGATCGTCTCGAACACGGGTCCGGTGGTCCCGGCGTACGAGATCGACAACCTCTTCGAGCCCTTCAGACGGCTGCGTACGGAGCGAACGGGCAGCGACAAGGGTGTGGGCCTCGGTCTGTCGATCGCGCGGTCCGTGGCGCGCGCACACGGTGGCCATATCTCGGCCCAGCCCCGCGAGGGGGGTGGGCTCGTGATGCGAGTCACCCTGCCCATCTGAGATCATGTCGCCGACACACGAGGATGTTCGCTTTGCGCGGAATTTTCTGGCCGCTTCTCCGGCACTCTTGTGTGTGATCGATCACAAGCACGATTTTCGGGGCATCTACTCTCCGTGATCATGCACCCTGTCGGAAAGCCGGGAAAATCCGGGTTTTCAGGGGTCTTGATCACGGGAAGTACACGGTGAGGTGCCTTTGAAGAGCGGCATTGGGACCGTGTACGGTCCCCTTCGCCATCCAAGCCGATCACTCTTGAGGGGTCCGGTTGGGTGTCGATTGAGTAACAGACCTTGATGTGAGGCAAAATCTCCGCCTCAGGTCGGGCACAAGTCCGGCCTCTCACGCGTTACGTGCGCTGGAGACACCGCAGACACCCAGAGGGGGAGAGCGCGACATGGCAACGGATTACGACACCCCACGCAAGACCGACGACGACGTCGACTCGGACAGCCTTGAAGAGCTCAAGGCGCGTAGGAACGACAAGTCGACTTCCGCAGTGGACGTCGACGAATTCGAGGCGGCCGAGGGCCTCGAACTGCCCGGAGCGGACCTCTCGAACGAGGAGCTGGCCGTCCGGGTGCTGCCCAAGCAGCAGGACGAGTTCACTTGCATGAGCTGCTTCCTGGTGCACCACCGCAGCCAGCTGGCCCGCGAGAAGAACGGCCAGCCGATCTGCCGCGACTGCGACTGAGGAGGGGTCGGCCGTGACTGGCTCGACCCCACCCTGGAAGCGCCGCTCCCTCGAGCAGGGAGCGGACGAAGGGCCGGCCGACGGCCCTCATGGCGCGCGTGACGACGAGCGGGGCTCATCCGAACAGGGATCAGCCTCGCTCGAACCGGCGGCCGACCGGGCTGACCTCCTGGTGCCCGCCGACGTTCCCGCAGCCGCCCCCGTCGCCAGACGACGGGTGGCGGTCATCCGGGACAAGGCCAGGGAAGGCGTCCGTAAGGGCGGCAGCCGGGCCAGGGCGGGCCTGGCGTACCTCGCCGACCGAATCATCGACATAGCCCCGCGGATCCCCGTACGGGACCTTCAGGCGCTTCGGCGGCAGTTCCCGGGCCTCGGCCCCGAGCAGCTCGCCGACAAGCTGGTCGCGGGCGCGGCCAACGCGACGTCGACCGTCGGCGCGGGCATCGGTGCCGCGGCGATGCTGCCCGTCCCGCCCGCGATGCCCACCGAACTGGCCGCCGAGATCACCGGCGTCGCCGCGATCGAGCTGAAGCTCATCGCAGAGCTGTACGAGGTCTACGGCGTCCGTCCGCCCGGTGACCTGAGGCAGCGCAGCACCGCGTATCTGAACTCCTGGTCCGGGGAGCGCGGTATCGACGTGACCAAGCCGTCGACCATGAGCGCCGCGCTGAACGGCCACATGAAGCGCGAACTGCGCCAGCAGATCATGAAACGCATGGTCCGCGACCTGCCGAATCTGATGCCCTTCATGGTCGGCGCCGCCGTCGGAGCGGTCATGAACCGCCGGGACACCAAGAAACTCGCCGAGCGCATCCGCAAGGACCTGCGCAAGGCCCAGGTGCCCTGGGACGCGCTGCCCGAGCTCCCGCCCCTGGAGACCCCGCCGGACCCGCTCAGAATGGGCGAGATCCCGAAGGAGCTCGGTCGTTAGGCGGCCCGTCTTAGACGGCCGCCGCCTGTGCCGCCTTCAGGGCCTCCGCAAGCCGCTCCGGCTCGCGCGTCGACAGGTACAGGTACGGCGTCGGGTCGGCCGGGTCGGTGACCTCCACGCGCAGGGCCGTGGGGATGTAGGAGCGCAGCAGCAGGAAGGCGCGGGTGTCGGCCTTGTGGGTGCGCCAGGCGCGCGCCTCCTCTGCGTCCAGGACCTCCGCCTCGCCCAGGGCCGTCACCGGGATCTTCGCCTCGCCGGCGATCAGCGAGTCGCCCACGATCCGGATGCGGAGCGAGCCGTAGGAGCTGGCCGTGACCGCGGCGAACGCTGTGCCGCCGACCAGGCCGCCGAGCAGCGGCAGGGTGCCGAAGGGCAGCAGGATCAGGGCGAAGGAGACGCCCACCAGGAACGAGATGAACCACCACGAACGGGGGGCGGTGAGGCGCTCGTCGTAGGGGGAGGCGGAAAGCTGCATGAAGCCAAGCTTGGCACGGTGTCCGGAAGGTGCCGACGCGCGGGTAAGGTCTGCGGCTGTGGGTGGTACTTCTCCAGCTCTCAAGCCTCCGTCCGACGCCGTGAAACCGGTGCGGCACCCTGACGCGCCCGCGCCCGGTGAGTTGCTGGGTGCCCACTACGAACAGTGTTTCGGGTGTGGCGGCGACCAGCCGCACGGGCTGCATCTGGCGGCGCGGGCCGGCGAGGGCGTGACCATCACCGCCGAGTTCACCGTGCGGGCCGCCCACCAGGGAGCCCCGGGCCTCGCGCACGGCGGAGTGCTCGCCAGTGCGCTGGACGAGACCCTCGGCTCGCTGAACTGGCTGCTGCGGACGATCGCGGTGACCGGCCGCCTGGAGACCGACTTCGTGCGGCCCGTGCCCGTGGACACCGTGCTGTACCTGGAGGCCGAGGTGACGGCCGTGGCCGGCCGGAAGATCTACTCGACCGCCACCGGACGCATCGGCGCTCCCGACGGGCCGGTCGCGGTGCGCGCCGACGCCCTCTTCATCGAGGTGAAGGTCGACCACTTCATCGAAAACGGCCGCCCGCAGGAGATCCGGGCCGCCATGGACGACCCGGACCAGGTCCGGCGTACCCGTGCCTTCGAGGTGAACCCGTGAGCAGTGGCCGTAGTCCCCTGGACGTACTGATCCGGCGCGTCGACCCCGACGTACCGCTTCCGTCGTACGGGCATCCCGGTGACGCGGGCGCGGATCTGCGGACCACCGAGAGCCGGGAACTGAAGCCGGGTGAACGGGCCGTACTGCCCACGGGGGTGTCTGTCGCCCTCCCCGAGGGGTACGCGGCCTTCGTGCACCCCCGTTCGGGGCTCGCCGCCCGCTGCGGTGTCGCCCTAGTGAATGCCCCGGGGACGGTTGATGCCGGGTACCGTGGGGAGATCAAGGTGATCGTGGTGAATCTCGACCCGTACGAGTCGGTACGGTTCGAGCGCTTCGACCGGATCGCCCAGCTGGTCGTCCAGCAGGTCGAGAGGGTCCGCTTCCAGGAGGTCGCGGAACTTCCCGATTCGGCGCGGGCCGAGGGGGGCTTCGGGTCCACCGGCGGTCACGCCGCCGTGGGCGGCACCACGGGTGGGAATCGATACGCTTCGGTCGTATCCGACCGGGAAGGACAGTGACGTGTTCGGACGTCGCAAGAAGGGCACTGCCGCCGAGGACGCGGCGAGCGAGGCCGAGCAGGTCGTCGACGACGTCGACACTGAGGCGGACGCGGTGGAGCGCGTGAGGCTCGAACCGGAGCCCCGCCCCGACGGACCCTGGGACGACTCGGAGGTCGGCGACCCCGCCGAGGGCCGGGTGGACCTGGGCGGTCTGTTCGTGCCGGGAGTCGACGGCATGGAGTTGCGGGTCGAGGTCGCGGGTGACGCGATCGTCGCCGCCACCGTGGTCCTCAAGGACAGCGCCATCCAGTTGCAGGCCTTCGCCGCTCCCAAGCGCGAGGGCATCTGGGGTGAGGTCCGCGAGGAGATCGCCAGCGGCATCACCCAGCAGGGCGGCATCGTCGACGAGGTCGAGGGGCCGCTGGGCTGGGAGCTGCGCGCGCAGGTTCCGGTGCAGCTGCCGGACGGCACGGGCGGTTTCCAGGTGGTGCGGTTCGTCGGTGTGGACGGTTCGCGCTGGTTCCTGCGCGGGGTGATCTCCGGGCAGGGCGCGGTGCAGCCGCAGGCGGCCGGTCTGCTGGAGCAGATCTTCCGGGACACGGTCGTCGTTCGCGGCGAGGGCCCGATGGCGCCCCGCGACCCGATCGTCCTGAAGCTGCCGAACGACGCCCAGATGGTTCCCGAGGGCGTCCAGCAGGAGGAGGCGGGTTCCCGCTTCTCCGGCGGCATGGGCCAGTTGCAGCGCGGACCGGAGATCACCGAGGTCCGCTAGCGGGAACAGACAGCCACGAAAGGGCCGTACCCCTCCGGGGGTGCGGCCCTTTGGCGTGCGCGCACTCTTGACGGCCTATTGGTCTGTACCTACGGTCTCGGCTCAACGCCCAAGTTCATCAGGGTGCTCTGTGTTCACATATGAGAACGGAGTCACCGTGCGCCGCGCTGCCCTGCTCTCCGTCGTCACCGCACTCGTCCTGGGCTTCTTCGCCCAGCCCGGCGGCCCCACCGCCGAAGCGGCCCCCGCCACCTTCGTCCACCCCGGAGTGGACGTCTCCAGAAGCCAGCTGGACTTCGCCCGCACCGAGGTCCTCGCCGGCGCCCAGCCCTGGAAGGGCGCCTACGACCGGATGATGGCCGGCTCCTACGCCAGTCTGAGCCGGACCCCCAAGCCCAGAGCCGTCGTCGAGTGCGGCTCGTACTCCAACCCCGACTACGGCTGCACCGACGAACGCGAGGACGCGATAGCGGCCTACACCGACGCGCTCGCCTGGTACATCACCAAGGACACGCGCTACGCCCAGAAGGCCATCGAGATCATGGACGCCTGGTCGGCCACGATCACCAGCCACACCAACAGCAACGCGCCCCTGCAGACCGGCTGGGCCGGCGCCTCCTGGCCCAAGGCCGCCGAGATCATCAAGTACACGTACACCGGGACCTGGACCAACTCGGCCCGCTTCGCGACCATGCTCCGCAACGTCTACCTGCCCGAGATCATCAACGGCTCCAATTCCAACGGGAACTGGGAGCTGACGATGATGGACGCGGCGATCGGCATCTCCGTCTTCCTCGAGGACAGGACGTCGTACGACAAGGCGATGGCACTCTTCCGGACGCGCACGGCCGCGTACATCTACCTCGCCTCGGACGGCGGCGTGCCGAAGACCGTGCCGAGCCAGAACCTCAACACGACCGCGAAGATCGTCTCCTACTGGCAGGGCCAGTCGACCTTCGTCACCGGGCTCACCCAGGAGACGTGCCGCGACTTCACGCACACCGGGTACGGCCTCTCCTCGATCTCGCACGTCGCCGAGACCAGCCGGATCCAGGGCACCGACCTCTACGGCACCGACGTCGGCGAGCGGCTGCGGCAGGCGCTCGGCTTCCAGTCCAAGTACCAGCTGGGGGAGGCCGTCCCGAGCTGGCTGTGCGGCGGGTCGCTGACCCTCGGGCTCGGACCGGTCACCGAGGTCGGCTACAACGCCCTCCACAACCGCCTGGGCATCGCCATGAGCAACACCCGGACGCTCACCCTCAACAACCGTCCGGCCGGCACCAACAACCTCTTCGTCGCCTGGGAGACCCTCACCCACGGCGACAACCCCGACTGAGCACCGCCGCGCCCTGATGCCCGTACCGTGCCGTACGGGCATCAGGGTTGTGTCAAAGACGTTCAGAAGCAGGCCCGCCACCCCTTTTGTCGGACTTATTGGCCGTAAAGTCGACGCTGCGTACACAGGTGTGACGGGAAGACAATGAGGCCATGGGACGCGGCAAGCTTCGGATCTACCTCGGTGCGGCACCGGGCGTCGGCAAGACGTACGCCATGCTGTCCGAGGCCCACCGCAGGGTGGAGCGGGGCACCGACTGCGTGGTCGCCTTCGTGGAGCACCATGGCCGGGCCCGCACCGAGGTGATGCTGCACGGCCTGGAGCAGGTCCCGCGCGCGGAGCTGTCCTACCGGGGCACCGTCTTCACGGAGATGGACGTCGACGCCGTACTGCGCCGGGCCCCCGCCGTCGCCCTGGTGGACGAACTCGCCCACACCAACATCCCCGGCTCCCGCAACACCAAGCGCTGGCAGGACATCGAGGAGCTCCTCTCCGCCGGCATCGACGTCGTGTCGACCGTCAACATCCAGCACCTGGAGTCCCTCGGCGACGTCGTCGAGTCGATCACCGGGGTGCGCCAGCAGGAGACCGTGCCGGACGAGGTCGTCCGCCGGGCCGACCAGATCGAGCTCGTCGACATGTCGCCACAGGCGCTGCGACGCCGCATGGCGCACGGCAACATCTACCAGCCCGACAAGGTCGACGCGGCCCTCTCCAACTACTTCCGCCCCGGCAACCTCACCGCCCTGCGCGAGCTGGCCCTCCTGTGGGTGGCCGACCGGGTCGACGAGTACCTCCAGGAGTACCGCAGCGAGCACCAGGTGTCGGCGATCTGGGGTTCGCGCGAGCGGATCGTCGTAGGGCTGACCGGCGGGCCGGAAGGGCGGACGCTGATACGGCGGGCCGCGCGGCTCGCCGAGAAGGGCGCCGGCGGCGAGGTGCTGGCCGTCTACATCTCCCGCAGCGACGGCCTGACCTCCGCCTCCCCGAAGGAACTGGCCCAGCAGCGCACCCTGATCGAGGACCTAGGCGGCACCTTCCACCACGTAGTGGGCGACGACATCCCGGCCGCGCTGCTCGACTTCGCGCGCGGGGTCAACGCAACCCAGATCGTCCTCGGCTCCTCGCGCCGCAAGACCTGGCAGTACGTCTTCGGGCCCGGCGTCGGCACCACGGTCGCCCGCGAGTCCGGTCCCGACCTGGACGTCCACATCGTCACCCACGGAGAGGTCGCCAAGGGGCGCGGACTGCCGGTGGCCCGGGGCGCGCGGCTCGGGCGCGCCCGGATCGTCTCGGGGTGGGTGGTCGGCGTGGTCGGGCCGGTGGGCCTCGCGCTCCTGCTGAACGCGATCCATCTCGGGCTCGCCAACGACATGCTGCTGTTCCTGTCCCTGACCGTCGCGGCGGCGCTGCTCGGCGGGCTGCTGCCGGCGCTGGTCTCGGCGGCCCTCGGGTCGTTCCTGCTGAACTACTACTACACGCCCCCGCTGCACCGGCTGACCATCGCCGACCCCAAGAACATCGTCGCCATCGCGATCTTCGTCGGCGTCGCCGTGTCCGTGGCCTCCGTCGTCGACCTCGCCGCGAGACGCACCCAGCAGGCGGCCAGACTGCGCGCCGAGTCGGAGATCCTGTCCTTCCTCGCGGGCAGCGTGCTGCGTGGCGAGACCAGCCTCGAGGCACTCCTGGAGCGGGTCCGGGAGACCTTCGGCATGGAGTCCGTGGCGCTGCTGGAACGCAAGAGCGACGTCGAGCCCTGGACCTGCGCGGGCCGGGTCGGCGTCGGGGTGCCGCTGGAGCGGCCCGAGGACGGCGATGTGGACATGCCGGTCGGCGACCACATGGCCCTCGCGCTGACCGGCCGCGTGCTGCCCGCCTCCGACCGCCGGGTGCTGGCCGCCTTCGCCGCACAGGCCGCCGTCGTACTGGACCGCAGACGCCTCCGCGAGGAGGCCGACCAGGCCCGCGCGCTCGCCGAGGGCAACCGCATCCGTACGGCCCTCCTGGCGGCCGTGAGCCACGATCTGCGGACCCCGCTGGCCGGTATCAAGGCGGCCGTGTCGAGTCTGCGCTCCGACGACGTGGCCTGGTCCGAGGAGGACCGGGCCGAGCTGCTGGAGGGCATCGAGGCCGGCGCCGACCGGCTCGACCACCTCGTGGGCAACCTCCTCGACATGTCCCGCCTCCAGACCGGCACGGTGACCCCGATCGTCCGGGAGATCGACCTCGACGAGGTGGTGCCCATGGCGCTGGTCGGGGTCCCCGAGGGCAGCGCGGAACTCGACATCCCGGAGACGCTGCCCATGGTCGCCGTGGACCCGGGGCTGCTGGAGCGGGCGGTGGCCAATCTCGTCGAGAACGCGGTCAAGTACAGCCCGCCGGACCGACCCGTGCTGGTGTCCGCCAGTGCCATCGCCGACCGGGTGGAGGTCCGGGTGGTCGACCGTGGCCCAGGAGTCCCGGACGAGGCCAAGGACCGCATTTTCGAGCCCTTCCAGCGCTACGGCGACGCCCCGCGCGGTGCCGGAGTGGGACTCGGCCTCGCCGTGGCGCGTGGCTTCACCGAGGCCATGAACGGCACCCTGAACGCCGAGGACACGCCCGGCGGCGGCCTCACCATGGTCCTCACGCTCCGCGCGGCGAAAGGCGTCGTAGAAGACGTGCGTTATATGAAAGACGTACAACCGGAAAGGCAGGTCTCATGACCAGGGTCCTCGTGGTCGAGGACGAGCCGCAGATCGTGCGGGCCCTCGTGATCAACCTCAAGGCACGGAAGTACGAGGTCGACGCGGCGGCCGACGGGAAGACCGCGCTCGACCTCGCCGCCTCCCGCCACCCCGACGTGGTCGTCCTCGACCTGGGGCTGCCCGACATGGACGGCGTCGAGGTGATCAGGGGGCTGCGCGGCTGGACCCGGGTGCCGATCCTGGTGCTGTCCGCCCGGCACTCCTCGGACGAGAAGGTGGAGGCGCTGGACGCGGGCGCCGACGACTACGTCACCAAGCCCTTCGGGATGGACGAGCTGCTGGCCCGGCTGCGGGCCGCCGTGCGCCGGGCCGAGCCCACCGGCGGCGGCGAGGACGACGTCCTGGTCGAGACCGACGAGTTCACCGTCGACCTGGCCGCCAAGAAGGTCCAGCGGGACGGACGGGACGTACGGCTGACCCCCACGGAGTGGCATCTGCTGGAGGTGCTGGTGCGCAACACCGGGCGGCTGGTCAGCCAGAAGCAGCTGCTGCAGGAGGTGTGGGGGCCGTCCTACGGGACCGAGACGAACTACCTCCGCGTCTACATGGCACAGCTGCGGCGCAAGCTGGAGACGGACCCCGCGCATCCGAAGCACTTCATCACGGAGCCCGGGATGGGCTACCGGTTCGAGCGCTGACGACGCGGGTACGTTGCTGTCGGTGGACCCCGGTACGCTTCAGATATGAGCGCTGTCTCCCGTTCCGAAAAGCCGGCCGGCCGGTTCCGGCGCATGCTCGACCGGCTGTCCTCCTCGCAGGAGGACCTGGAGTCCGAGGAGCTGCGTGAGGACTCCGAGACCGAGGGCTGTGTCAGGATCGGCGACTGCCACGACCGACAGATCGTGACGGTTACTGGTACCTTGCGCACGGTCACGCTGCGCCCCCGGGCGGGAGTCCCCGCCCTGGAGGCAGAGCTGTTCGACGGCTCGGCCGCCCTGGACGTGGTGTGGCTCGGCAGGCGTTCCATCGTGGGCATAGAACCGGGGCGCAAGCTGATCGCGTCCGGCCGGATCTCCATGAGCAGAGGCCGCCGGGTGCTCTTCAACCCGAAATACGAACTGAGACCCCTCGGACGGGAGTAGCCGGTGACGTCGCTCGACAAGCCGACCACAGAGACCGTGGACGCCGAAGACAGCGAGCAGGATGTCCGGGCGGTGACCGAGGCGGCCCTCTTCGAGGCGTTCGGCGGGCTGCGCGGCATGATCGAAACGGTCCTGCCCGGCCTCCTCTTCGTCACCATCTTCACGATCAACAAGGACCTGCACTGGTCGGCGATCGCCGCCCTCGCCGTGTCCCTGGTGCTGGTCGTGGTCCGCCTGGTGAAGCGCGACACCGTCAAGCACGCCTTCAGCGGTGTCTTCGGCGTCGCCTTCGGTGTCGTCTTCGCGATGATGACCGGCAACGCCAAGAACTTCTACCTCCCCGGCATGCTCTACACGCTGGGCCTGGCGCTGGCGTACATCATCACGACCCTCGCCGGCGTCCCGCTGATCGGCCTGATCCTCGGCCCGGTCTTCAAGGAGAACCTCTCCTGGCGGACCCGCAACCCCGGCCGCAAGAAGGCCTACGCCAAGGCCAGTTGGGCGTGGGGCCTGATCCTCCTCGCCAAGTGCGCGATCCTCTTCCCGCTCTACTGGTGGGCCAACACCGCCCAACTCGGCTGGGTCCTGGTCGCGTTGAAGATCCCGCCCTTCCTCCTCGCGGTCTGGCTGACGTGGGTCTTCCTCGCGAAGGCGCCCGCGCCGATCGACGTGTTCGCGGAGATGGAAGCCGAGGAACAGGCCGAGAAGGAGCGCAAGGCGGCGGCCGCTCCCACGGCGGAGGGCCGTCACCGGCGGGACGCATAGTTTCCGGGATTTAGAAATAGTGGAGCGCGGTGAGGAGTGCGGCCCCCGCGACGGCTCTCTACACCCCCCAAGAGAGCGCGCGCGGCCCCCGCCCCCCCGCCCGCGCCCCTACCCGGGGGCGCCACATCTTCCCCCCCCCCCCGAGCGGGGCGCCCTGAGATCTCAGGGCGCCCTCATCGTCGTAACGCACCGGACTAAGTCGCCGCGTCCTCCCGGCGCACCGACAGCAAGTCCTCCAGCTGCTCCTCACGCGCCTGAGCCGCGACGAACAGCAGCTCGTCGCCCGCCTCCAAGGAGTCCTCGCGGGACGGGGTCAGCACGCGGGTGCCGCGGATGATCGTGACCAGGGAGGTGTCCTCGGGCCACTCCACGTCGCCGACCTGGGTGCCGGCCAGGGCCGACTCCTCGGGCAGCGTCAGCTCCACGAGGTTCGCGTCGCCGTGGCTGAAGCGGAGGAGGCGGACCAGGTCGCCGACCGAGACCGCTTCCTCGACCAGGGCCGACATCAGGCGCGGGGTGGAGACGGCCACGTCGACGCCCCAGGACTCGTTGAAGAGCCATTCGTTCTTGGGGTTGTTGACGCGGGCGACGACGCGCGGGACGCCGTACTCCGTCTTCGCGAGGAGGGAGACGACGAGGTTGACCTTGTCGTCGCCGGTCGCGGCGATCACGACGTTGCAGCGCTGGAGCGCCGCCTCGTCCAGGGACGTGATCTCGCAGGCGTCGGCCAGCAGCCACTCCGCCTGGGGGACCCGCTCGACCGAGATCGCGGTCGGGGCCTTGTCGATGAGAAGGATCTCGTGACCGTTCTCCAGCAGCTCACCGGCGATCGAACGTCCGACCGCGCCGGCTCCGGCAATGGCGACCCTCATCAGTGACCGCCCTCCTCTTCGGGACCCTTGGCGAACGCCGCCTCGACCTTGTCGACCTCGTCCGTACGCATCATCACGTGCACGAGGTCGCCCTCCTGCAACACGGTCTGCGAAGAGGGCAGCATCGCCTCGCCGAGACGGGTGAGGAACGCCACGCGGACGCCCGTCTCCTCCTGCAACTTGCTGATCTTGTGGCCCACCCAGGTCGCCGAGGCGTGTACCTCGGCGAGCTGTACACCACCGGTGGGGTCCCGCCACAGCGGCTCCGCGCCCGAGGGCAGCAGCCGGCGCAGCATCTGGTCGGCGGTCCAGCGGACCGTGGCGACGGTGGGGATGCCCAGGCGCTGGTAGACCTCGGCACGGCGGGGGTCGTAGATACGGGCCGCGACGTTCTCCACGCCGAACATCTCGCGGGCCACCCGCGCGGAGATGATGTTCGAGTTGTCACCGCTGGAGACGGCCGCGAACGCGCCCGCCTCCTCGATGCCCGCTTCGCGCAGCGTGTCCTGGTCGAAGCCGACCCCGGTGACCCGGCGGCCGCCGAATCCCGGGCCCAGCCGGCGGAAGGCGGTGGGGTCCTGGTCGATCACGGCGACCGTGTGCCCCTGTTGCTCCAGGGTCTGGGCGAGAGCGGAACCCACTCTGCCGCAGCCCATGATGACGATGTGCACGACCGTCCTTCCGGTGTCCTGAAATCAATGCTCAGCCCCATCAGGGTCTCAGACCGAGGCCAAAGTACACACGTCCGGCCCTTCCGGGGCACCCCTGTGCGTCAGCGGCGCCCGATGCTGCGCACACTGGCCAGGGTGAGGATTCCGAGGCCGGCCAGGGCGGCGAGGGCGCCGATCAGCTCTGCGGTCGAGGGCATGGAACCTCCAGGAGGCGGGCGGGAGCGGGGTTTTGTCATATAGACACGGAGTCGTCACTCCCGACGGAATCCGCAACTCCACTCGTCACCGATTTCACCCGTGAGGCAGATGAGAGGCAGATGACATGGCTCAGGCAGGTGGCGAGTAGAGGATCGCCTGTTCGAAGGCCTACGATCCTCTGTTGTGTCCAAACTGACCGACGTGCCCAAGCGCATCCTCATCGGGCGCGCACTGCGCAGCGACCGGTTGGGCGAAACGCTCCTGCCGAAGCGCATCGCACTCCCCGTCTTCGCTTCCGACCCGCTGTCCTCCGTGGCCTACGCGCCCGGCGAGGTGCTGCTGGTCCTCTCCATCGCGGGCGTGTCGGCCTACCACTTCAGCCCCTGGATCGCGCTCGCGGTCGTGGTGCTGATGTTCACGGTGGTCGCCTCCTACCGGCAGAACGTCCACGCCTACCCCAGCGGTGGCGGCGACTACGAGGTGGCCACCACCAACCTCGGCCCCAAGGCCGGCCTCACCGTCGCCAGCGCCCTGCTCGTCGACTACGTCCTCACCGTCGCCGTCTCGATCGCCTCCGGCATCGAGAACCTCGGCTCCGCGATCCCGTTCGTGGTCGAGCACAAGGTGAGCTGCGCGGTCGCCGTCGTGGTCCTCCTCACGCTGATGAACCTGCGCGGAGTGAAGGAGTCCGGCTCGCTGTTCGCGATCCCGACGTACGTCTTCGTCGCGGGCGTCTTCGTCATGATCGCGTGGGGCGCCTTCCGCGGACTCGTCCTCGGCGACACCATGCGCGCGCCGACCGCCGACTACCACATCAAGGCCGAGCACCAGGGCCTCGCGGGCTTCGCGCTCGTCTTCCTGATGCTGCGCGCCTTCTCCTCCGGCTGCGCCGCCCTCACCGGCGTCGAGGCGATCTCCAACGGCGTCCCGGCCTTCCGCAAGCCCAAGTCGAAGAACGCGGCGACCACCCTCGCGGCGATGGGCCTGCTGGCCGTCACCATGTTCTGCGGGATCATCGCCCTCGCCATGACGACCAAGGTCCGCATGGCCGAGAACCCGGCCACCGACCTGATCCACAACGGCGTCGCCATCGGCTCCGGCTATGTCCAGAACCCGGTGATCTCCCAGGTCGCCGAGGCCGTGTTCGGCAAGGGCAGCTTCCTGTTCGTGGTGCTCGCCGCGGCCACCGCGCTGGTCCTGTTCCTGGCCGCCAACACGGCGTACAACGGCTTCCCGCTCCTCGGCTCGATCCTCGCCCAGGACCGCTACCTCCCGCGCCAGCTGCACACCCGCGGCGACCGCCTGGCCTTCTCCAACGGCATCGTGCTGCTCGCCGGCACCGCCACCCTGCTGATCGCGATCTACGGCGCCGACTCGACCCGCCTGATCCAGCTCTACATCGTCGGCGTGTTCGTCTCCTTCACCCTCAGCCAGACCGGCATGGTCCGGCACTGGAACCGCCACCTCGCCACCGAGAAGGACCCGGCGAAGCGCCGTCACATGGTCCGCTCCCGGGCCATCAACACGTTCGGCGCGTTCTTCACCGGCCTGGTGCTGGTCGTCGTCCTCGTCACGAAGTTCACGCACGGCGCCTGGGTGGCGCTGCTCGGCATGTGCATCTTCTACGCGACGATGACCGCGATCCGTAAGCACTACGACCGGGTAGCCGAGGAGATCGCGGCCCCCGAAGGCCCGAGCGACGACAGCCTCCGGCCGTCCCGCGTCCACTCGGTCGTCCTGATCTCCAAGATCCACCGCCCGGCGCTGCGGGCCCTGGCCTACGCCAAGCTGATGCGCTCGGACACCCTGGAGGCGCTCAGCGTCAACGTCGACCCGGCGGAGACCAAGGCGCTGCGCGAGGAGTGGGAGCGGCGCGGGATCGACGTACCGCTGAAGGTGCTGGACTCGCCGTACCGCGAGATCACGCGCCCGATCATCGAGTACGTGAAGAGCCTGCGGAAGGAGTCGCCGCGGGATGCCGTCTCCGTGATCATCCCCGAGTACGTCGTGGGCCACTGGTACGAGCATCTGCTGCACAACCAGAGCGCGCTCCGCCTCAAGGGCCGGCTGCTGTTCACACCGGGCGTGATGGTGACGTCGGTGCCGTACCAGCTGGAGTCCTCCGAGGCGGCGAAGATCCGGGCCCGGAAGCGGCAGGAGTGGAGCGCGCCGGGTGCGGTGCGGCGGGGGCCCGCGGTGGACCGGCACAAGGAGTCCTCGGACACCAAGGGCTGAGCCCTCGCGGCGAGCTTTGTGGTGAGCGGTCGGGCAGGGCCCACGTAGACTGGTGGGCTGTTGTCCGGCCGTTCCCCCTTTGACGTTGTGGAGTCACCCCGCCATGCAGGCAGAACCGAAGAAATCGCTGGTGGGGGAGGAGTACGAGGTCGAGGTCGGCCCCGTCGCCCATGGCGGGCACTGCATCGCCCGTACGGCCGAGGGCCAAGTGCTGTTCGTCCGGCACACGCTGCCCGGTGAGCGCGTGATCGCGCGGGTCACCGACGGCGAGGAGGGCGCGCGGTTCCTGCGGGCCGACGCGGTGACGATCCTGGAGGAGTCCAAGGACCGCGTCGAGGCGCCCTGTCCCTACGCGGGCCCCGGCCGCTGCGGTGGCTGCGACTGGCAGCACGCCAAGCCCGGCGCCCAGCGCCGCCTCAAGGGCGAGGTCATCGCCGAACAGCTCCAGCGGCTCGCGGGCCTCACGCCCGAGGAGGCCGGCTGGGACGGCACGGTGATGCCGGCCGAGGGCGACAAGCTGCCCGCCGGGCAGGTTCCGCAGTGGCGCACCCGCGTCCAGTACGCGGTGGACGTCGACGGCAACGCCGGTCTGCGCAAGCACCGTTCGCACGAGGTCGAGCCCATCGAGCACTGCATGATCGCGGCGCCGGGCGTCAGCGAGCTGGGCATCGAGGAGCGCGACTGGTCCGGCATGGCGTCGGTCGACGCGATCGCGGCGACGGGTTCCCAGGACCGCATGGTGATTCTGGAGCCGAGGCCGGGAGCCCGCCTTCCGCTGGTCGAACTCGACCGCCCTGTCTCCGTCATGCGTGTCGAGGAACACGATGGCGGCATCCACCGCGTCCACGGCCGTGCGTTCGTCCGCGAGCGGGCCGACGGCCGTACGTACCGCGTCGGCAGCGGCGGTTTCTGGCAGGTCCACCCGATGGCCGCGGACACCCTCGTCAAGGCGGTCATGCAGGGCCTGCTCCCGCGCAAGGGCGACATGGCCCTCGACCTCTACTGTGGCGTCGGCCTCTTCGCCGGCGCCCTCGCCGACCGCCTCGGCGACAAGGGCGCGGTCCTCGGCATCGAGTCCGGCAAGCGGGCCGTCGAGGACGCGCGGCACAACCTCGCCGGGTTCGAGCGGGTCCGGATCGAGCAGGGCAAGGTCGAGAGCGTCCTCCCCAAGACGGGGATCAGCGAGGTCGACCTGATCGTCCTCGACCCGCCTCGCTCGGGGGCCGGGAAGAAGACGGTGGAGCACCTGTCGTCGCTCGGGGCGCGGAAGATCGCGTATGTGGCGTGCGATCCGGCGGCGCTGGCTCGGGACTTGGGGTACTTCCGGGACGGGGGGTATCGGGTGCGGACTTTGCGGGCGTTCGATCTGTTTCCGATGACTCATCATGTGGAGTGCGTGGCGATTCTGGAGCCGGTTGCCAAGGTGTCCTGACCTGCGGTTTTGTGCGTGCGCGTGGTGTGTGGTGTGGGCGTTACGGGCGATATCCTGACGCTGAAACGACGCTCATTCGACGCCCGTTCTGATGGGGTGTCAGTCGCGTTGTGCCGCCGGCCCGCGGTTCTGGTCATGACCGAAGTGACGTCCGCCCACACCCGCCCGCAGGCCCTCGGCCCAGCTGACACGTACACGACGAGCACCGAGGGGTGGCCGGCGCCGAGCACGCCCGTGTACGGGCCCGGCCATTGCGCGCGACGATGCCGCGCTGCCCGGGCACTGACACAGAAGCCTTCGGAAACCACCCGGCTACGGCTCTCGGCGACCGGCTCGCAGGCGAGCCCCGGCCGACTCTCCAAGCCGACGGAGAAGACACTCCCGTCTGGTCCGCAACGGCGGGGGCCGACGCACAGGTCAGCCGGGTGCCGGTGGAGGGGAAACGTTCGCTCGCGCCCTGGACAGTGCCTGCGGGCCTGCCTCCCCGTCGAACGCAGGACGTCGGACGATGGCGGTGCGCATGGCGATGCTCCCACTGGCCGCGATCACGATCGCCGCTGCCGCGCTATCGGTTGTCTGGACGGGCTGAGTCACCCCGGCCAGGTCGGGCAACGATCGCGCCCCTCGTTCCCGCGTTGGTCACTGCTTTATGCCCGATGCCCGATGCCCGATGCCCGATGCCCGGTCCTGGTTCGACTGTGGTGGCCCGTCGTGGCCCGACACCGTGGTTGTCCGACAAGTACACGGCCCCGATCGGGGGAGGCATATTCACCCGATGCGGCTGCATCCGTCAGCGCTGGCGTACCACCGGCGTACTGGATGCGTTGCGACGGCATGGACCGCACATCCACCACGGCGGGGTATCTCCTGCACCACCGGCCGGATGCCGAGCTCGCCGACGCCCACGAGATGAACCCGCCGATCTACGCTGCCCTGGTGGCCGAGTGGTGGGTGCGGGGGCGCATAGTGCCTGGCCGGCACGACGCCCAGTGGGCCACCCTGGCCGCTCCGTCCACGACCGGACGCCTGACGGCGTCGAGTCCGGAATCGGCACTGCGCGCTGGGAGCGCGTGACCGTCGCCCAGCCTGGCGCAGGCTGAGCAGTCCTCAGTGGCGCAGGTCGTCAGCCCGGCCGCCAGCCGGTGTCCGCAGGGTCCAGCCGGCGCAGGTAATACGTACGGGATCGGGCCTCGGTGGCTGATGTTTGCGCGTCGGGGCCGCGCGGTGAGGCCGGGTTGAGCAGGGTGGCGAGTATCCCGGTGGCTTGCTGGAGTGCCACTTCCACGGCGGCGGGGGTATGGAGGGTGCCACTGCCGTCCGGCGGCACCAGCCAGCGCAGAGCACCGGTGGCCCGCTGAGGCGCTGGGACGGCGATCCAAGCACCTTGGCCGGCGTACCGAACGCCATCGCCGACCCAGCGCGTCCGCGGATCCGGCGGCAGGAAGAAGCCCAGGCGGTGGGAGGTGAAGTCGGCGAGGGTGGGACCGGGTTGGTGCCGCGGGGAGCGCAGCAGGACGTCGAGAGCGAACAGGCCCAGCTCCTCCGGCACGCTCAGCACGTCCCAGAACCGGCCGGCAGCCAGCACCGCGGTGCCGGTATCCGAGCGCCATTCCCGCTTGCACGCGCGGGGGTCGATCGCGGCGGCGGCAAGCCATTCCACTGCTTGCTGGGCGTGATTTCTCAACGGCACTCCTCTGCGGGGGCGGCGTGCGGGGGGAGTGGAACCTTTGACGGAGCGCAAGATTGTGCGAATTTCCGCTGGTCTGACCGGATTCACGGATCTCATGGTGGTGCATATTTCTACGTGGCGGAAGGGGTGGCGCGCCATGGCGCTTTGCTGGCGCGGCCGGCTGCCGGGCGCCGACGCGCACCGACTTCCCGGAGAGGCAGGCCCGTTGACGAAGTCCACGGCCCGAAGGTGGCTCACCCGTCTCCGCACGTGGAGGCGCCGTCGCGCCCGGTGTCGATGGCACGCTGCGGACGACCCGCTGGCGTCGTTGGTCAAGGCGGCGGAGCGCCTCGACTACGGAGCGGGCCGGTTTAGCCGATTAGATGACCACGATCGGTGGCCGTGAGCACATCCGTACGCACCGACACGTCGGACGATCTTGAGCTCCGACAACTGCCCGCGACCAGCACGAGCACACGATCAACGGCTCACACCAGCCCTGTGACCAGCAACTTCACAATGGTGGATCTTCATTGCTGTGCGGGCTGATTGGGCGTTCAGCGGCGGATCGAGGGCGCACCTCCGTTCGGGGCCCGCTCGGCGGGGCCGCCGGGTGGGCCGCCGGGTGGGCTCTGGGGGACGGTGCCGGGGCACCGCGCAGCCGGCGAGGAACCTGAGCGGATCTTCGCAGGTGACCGAACTCGGTGTGGGGGTTGGAGTCCAGGCACTGGGAGACCGACGTACAGTTCGGCGGCGATCTCGGCATTGGTCCGGCCAAGGCGGCTAAAGCCTGTTCGAGAAGTCCGTGCGCCGGGCAATTCGATGTGCCTTTGCACGGTAGTCGATCAAGTGACGAGGGCGAGGTTGTTCTTCATCCGGGCGAAGGTGTGCTCGACGCGGGCGCGGACCCTGCGGTGTTCGGCGTTGTCGCCTCCTGGAGGGGCAGCAGCGGCCGTTTGCCGCGGCGGCGATGCGGGATGACAGGACCGGCGCCCTGGTAGGCGCCGTCGGCGAGGACCGTGGCGCCGGTGCAGACCTGGGCCAGGCCGGTGTCCCGAAAGGCGTGCGCGTCGGCGACGTTGCCCGCCACCGGGGGTGCGGTGGCGACCACCAGACGGGTGTCGGCATCGATGACGACCTGCACGTTCGCGGAGAAGCCGTGGTTGCGGCTGGAGGCGGCGACACTGCGGTCGCGCACCGGGATCAGCGTGCCGTCCACGGGCGGGGCGCCGGCTCCAGCGCCAGGAACGGTCCCACCTGCTGGATGATCCGGCACACCGTGGCAGGGCAGACGTCGAACAGCACCGCCAACTGCCGCACGGTCAGGTTGGTCCGGTAGTTACGCGGCCACCAGCAGCACCCGCACCGCCCGCACCAGCCGGGCGAACCGATCCACCCGCAGCCCTGTGAACACCTCGATCCACACCGGCTCGGCCCTCAACACCCCACCCATACAAAGGAACTGCCCGGCGCACGGACTTCTCGAACAGGCTTTGGACGCGCTGGGTGCGGTCACAACCGTGTCGCGGCCGTGCCGATGCGCTGGGCGACGTCTGGGTGGGCGAGGTAGCGGTCGATGGCGTGTGCCTTGTCGCCGTTGTTGACGGCGGTGTTTTGTACGTCGCCCCAGGCGGGCTGCCCCGGAGGATGAGAACTGGTCGGGAGGGGGTGTCCCAGTGCGACGATGTCCTGCGGATCGTAGGCCGTCAGCCAGTCGATGCCCATGGCATGCGGGCCCGGGCGCCGCAGGTTTCTCTGGACGGCTTCCAGACCGAGGGGCGAGCCTGCCGTCACCCACAGCGTGGTGCGTTCGCGGATGCCGGCGTCTTCGAGGAGGTCACAGGCCACGACGGTGCCGAGACTGTGCGAGACGAGGACCAGGGAGCCGGTCGCCGGAATGCCTTCCCGCACGGTGGCCAGGATCTGTTCGCGGCCGCGGGTCAGATAGACGGCGACATCGCGGAGGTGCTTACTGACGTAGTCCTGGTCGACGTGGGTATGGCGGGCCAGCGCCAGCAGCGCCTGGCGTGTGACGTCCCACGACAGTGTCCTGCGGCCCGCCTCCGCCAACACCTGGTCCATGCCTTCCAGTTCGACGCCTCCTCCCTGCCCGGCCTGCGGCCCGGCACCCGCAGCGCGAGTCATGTCGTACAGGAGGTGCTGTTCGAGACTGCCCACGTCCTTCGGGAGGTAGGGGTGGAGCGGCGCCGGCTCGTCGGCGCCGTCGGGCATCGATTCGAGCTCCAGGGGGTCACGGGCCAGGTCGGCGGTGAGGCCGTAGAGAACGTTGCCGTAGAAGGGAAAGGCGAGCGGGATCGTGTCGAGGACGCCGCCGGGTCTGCCTGCGCGGATCAGGCCGGCGGTGAGGCCGGCGAGCCAGGTGCGCCGTAGATCGTCGGGGTTCTTGAACTCCTGGCCGCGCCCGTGGATGAACACCATCGTCGTGGTCATGTGCTCGCTCCCTTGCTCAACACTTCGTCCAGCAGGGCCCGTTGCGGTGGGGGCAGTGCCGCGCGGCGCAGCCGGCGGACGATACGGCTCACCCGCGCCCCCTCGTTCCACAGGTAGGCGGCCGATTCCTCGTCCATGTCCGGCGTCCACACCTCACCCGTGCGGGTAAGTTTTCTGCCCTGATAGTCCGTTGCCGGTACGCCGCCGTGGTGGAGGGCGACCATCTCCCATTGGTCGTTGAACACAGGCGCGCCGGAGGATCCGTGGCGGGTGTCGCTCGTGTAGCGCAGCCATTTCTCGTCCTGGGAGACCAGCCGGTTGTCACGGATGCTGACACGCTTTCGGTCACCCCCGGGATGGTGGATGACATTCAGCGCTTCGGCCTTCAGGACCTTCCCGCCCTCTTCGATGAGCGGGACGTATCCGTTGCCTTCCGTGGATTCCTCGGGGAGCGCGACAACCGTGAAGTCCAGAACGGACGCCGGCACGGTGAGGAAAAGGATCTCCGGAGCCAACGGGACGGTGGTGCATTGCTGTTCACCACCCTCGTCGTCGTACTCGTAGCCCAGCTGAACGCCCATACTCGCCGCGTGTTCCGCGTCGGGCACGACGTGGTGGTTGGTGAGTAGCAGACGTGGGGAGATCAGCACTCCGGTGCCTTCCGGAGTAATGGGCTGCCGGGCCGGCATGGCCACGACTCGGCCCACGGCGCGCGCTGCTGCCAGGCCCTTGCTGAGGAAACTGAGCCAGACGGAGTCGTCTTCGCCGATGACGGCTTCGAGTTCCGTACCGTGAGTGGCGAGCCGTGCACGCCGGAGATCGATCTCCGCCTTTTCGTTGGCGATTTCGAGGTTCTGTTCCCGAAGTGCCGCGGTCACGTCGCGCAGGTCGTCTCCGCCGGCCGACCAGCGCCGTTGTATGTCCGACAGTGGGGCGTTGTTGTCAGCTGTCACCGGTCCCTCCCTGGGTGTCGGCTTCCGGGGTCATGAACTGGAAGGGGGGTTGGAACGGGCCCATGACCAGCAGTTGCGTGGTGCCGGACGTGTTGACCAGTCGGTGGTAGGAGGCGGCGAACTCCTTGACCCGGAAGGGGAATTCGTTGGGATCCGCGTCCTCCAGACGGGTCTGGGAGTCGCTGTCCCGAGCGATACGGCTGCGCAGGTCGTCGAGCCACTCAGTGCGGGGGCCCGACGTCTCGAACGCCCGCAGCATGGCCCCGTCCACCTCGCCCGGCTCGAAGTCCGAGAGGTCGGGCTCGTTCATGGCGGCCAGATCGGCGGCGGCCCGGCCGTAGACGCGGTCGTCGAGGGTCTCGGAATCGTCGATCATGGCGTTCACCGCCGCTCCGCAGAGGGATGGAGCCGGGGGCGGCGTGGGGGGGGCCCCCGCGGGGGGGGGGGGGGGGCGGGGGGCGCCCCCCCCCCGGGGCGCCCCCCCGTCCCCACTAAAAAACGCGGAGAAAAACCCCCGCATCCTGGCGGTTTTTCGCGCGCCCGGCCGCG
>NZ_JBHYWD010000018.1:0-54188 GCF_042751305.1 Streptomyces hokutonensis | reverse complement strand
TCGTGGTTGTCGGAATCGTCGATCTTGGGGTTCAGCGCGGCTCCGATGTGGTTTGGTGCGGGGGGCGGCGTGGTGCCGCCCCCGGCGTCGGGGCTCGGTCAGAGGGCCGCGAGCACGATCGGGGCCGCCACCTGGACGACACTCATCACGTCGTCGAACCAGCCCTTCTGCTGGGCGTATTCCGGCGGGACGGTCAGCGTGAGGTCCTTGCTGAACTCCTTGCCGGCCGCCGCGTCGATCAGATGCGGGACGATCGTCTCCAGGGCGCCGAACGCGCTGGACCAGAAGTCCTTGTTGTGCAGCCGCTCGGGCGCGATCTGCTGGGCGAGGCTCTGACCGGCCTGGCCCGAGCCCTGCGTGACCATCTCCTTGGGGAGCGCGTTCAGGATCGGTCCCGCGACATGGACGACCGTGTTGGCGACTCCGATCACGTCGTCCCAGAAGCTCTTGTCCTGCAGCCGGGCCGGGTCGTTGAGGGCGGGGCGTACGACCGGTGCCTTCGAGTTCCGGGACGCGGCGGCCACGGCCGGCACGAGGTTCGCCGCGCACGCGGCCACGTCGTCCAGGTATCCAAGACCCTTGGCCTGGGTCGCGGCGCCGTTGCTCGACGCTCCTCCGGCGTTCTTGGCGATGGAACCCAGGACGGATTCGATGGTGGTGTGAATGCTGGGGGCTGTAGTGGTCATCCCGGTGTACTCCTTTGTTTCCGTGATGGTGGTTCCGGCGCTCATGTCGAACGCGCCGGACTTGCCCGCGCCTGCTCCTTCCTCGGCCGTGCCGAACAACTCGCCCCACCAGTCGGTGGGTTCGGTGACCGGCTGTTCCGAGATGAAGGTGTCGGAGAGCAGGTACTGCTGGTCCGACGGCGCGAAGACGGTAGGCGTCTGGCGCATGTTCAGGCCCTGGAGCCGGCCGACGACCTGGTCGCACAGCGCGCTCACCGTGATCGACGCGATGTCGCTCTGCTCGGTGAGGGCGAAGGTGAAGGCCGACAGGCCGTTGGTCGCGGAACTGCCGGCCGCGGCGGTCTCGTCGGCGCGGCACGCGGTGAGGAGAACCGCGTTCAGCTCCACCTCCGGTTCGCCCGCGTCCTTGGCCATGGGGTCGATGGACAGGGCTTTCGCGAAGTTCTTCGACGCGACACCCGCGCTGGCGGTGGAGGCCCGCCCGAAGAACTTGACCGGTGCCATCGAGTCGGCGCGGGAATTCACCTCGAAAGCCTTCTGCCGCTCCATTTCCGGGTCGGCGTGGAAGACCTTGGTGCGGGCGATCTGGGTCATTCCTTCGAAGACGAACAACTTGTCCATTCCTCCGGAATGGCAGGCGTCCAGCACCACGGTGAGGACGCCTGCCGGAATGGTGTGGCTGCGTCGGCTCAGCTCGGTGTCCTCAAGGAATTCGTCGTAGAGACAGAGCACCTCCGTCATGACGCCGTCCTTGAGGTAGCGGTAACCGTGCGACGACTCGAAGAAGACTCTGCGGTCGCCGGGCTGTGCGTCGTCGAAGAGCCAGTCGAGTCCGTCCCGGACGTTGGCCAGGTTCGCATCGCCGTTGTGCAGGAACCTCACGTCCGTGTCCGTGAAGTCGTACTGGTTGAGCAGTTCGCGAAAGGCGTAGGTGTCCTTCACGCAACTGTTCAGGTTGTTGGCCGGATTCGGATATACGTCGAGGCCGACCAGCAATGCGCGATTCGTCATTCGCCCGGTCCTTTCCAAGGGCTGCGTGGTCGTATCGACCGCGCGGGACGATGTCCGGCCCGTACAACAGCTTTTTGTCGTACGACATGGCTGCGGCATACCCCTGTGGCATTTGGCAGAATGCCCGCGGGCTCGCCCCGCTTTCATGTTTGGTGCGACCCCAAGGCGCGGCAACTCGGGCCGAGTTGATACCGGTGACTTAAGGGTTCCGTGCGGAATCGTCTGGGGAGGTGGGGAGTGCCGCGAGCCGGTCAGGGGAAGGTGGCACCGGTCGGCCGGCTGTCCGACCGGATCGCCGTGGGTCTGCTGGTGCGCGCGTTCCCGCCCCATCTGGTGGACCGGGTGATCGCGGACTGCGGCCGCACCGAGCAGCGCAGCCGGCTGCTTCCCGCCCGCCTGGTGGTCTACTTCGTGCTCGCCATGTGCCTCTTCTCCGCGGAGAGTTACTGCGAAGTGGCCCAACTGCTGGCGCATGGCATGACGTGGGCGGGTCACGCCCAGGGGCCACTGTGGGTGCCGACGACCGCGGCCATCTCACGGGCCCGGGCCAAGCTCGGGGCCGAACCCCTGGCCGCGTTGTTCGCGGCGGTCGCGGGTTCACCATCCGCGCTCGTGTCCGTGCCCCAACAGCCGCGGCGGCGTGACGACCGTGCTCGATGGCGGGCACTCGGACTCGACAGCACCGTCTTCAGCGTCCCGGACTCCGCCGAGAACCGGGAACGATTCGGCGCCCCCGTCGGCAACTGCCCGGCTCAGCACGCCTTTCCCGAGGTGCGCGTGGCCGCCCTCACCGACTGGGCGTCAGGAACGATCGCGCGAGCGGTCTTCGGCTCCCGCACGCTCACCGACGCGGCGCTGGTGGACGGGCTGATCACCGATCTCACGCGTGGCGATCTGCTGCTCGTCGACGACTGCTTCACGGATCGATGGCCCACGACCTGCGCGATGGGCCGCAACCTCCTGTGGCGCGCGCATCCGCGAGCCCAGCTGCCCGTATGCCGAACGCTGACCGACGGCTCCTACCTCACCGAGATCACGGTGGCGGACCGGGATGCGGGCCGTGCGGCCGGGCGGTTCACCGCCAGAGTGATCACCGCCTCCGCCCTGGGCGGGGCGCAGTCGTGCCGACTGCTGACGACGGTGCTGGACCACGCGACATCGCCGGCCCGTGCACTGGCCGCTCTGTACCACGAGCGCGGGATGCTCGCACGCTGCCTGCAGGACATGCGGGCACATCTGACCAGCGAGCCCCGCATCGTCCTGAGGTCCCGCTGGCCGGAGGGGGTCGAGCAGGAGCTGTGGGGCCATCTGCTGATCCACCACGCCGTACGAATGTCCCTCCACAGCGCCGCGTCGGACATACCGTCGCTCCGGGCAACCGGCTCGCCTTAAGTCACCGGTACGCGAGCGGGAGGCCATCAGGAGTTGAGTGCCGGTGGCGGCGGGCGCGCGATGACGGACTCGGATGCGATGGCCCACACCGTGGAGTGTGGCAGTGCGTCGCGATCCTTGAACCGGTGGCCAAGGTGTCCTGAGCTGCGGTTTCTTGCGTGCACAATGTGTGCGGTGTGGGCGTTGCGGGCGATATTGACGCTCATTTGACGCTCGTTCTGATGGGGCGTCAGGTAGCTGGGCTGTGGCCCAGGGGTAGGAAACCCATCCCTGGTCGAGGATGGGGTTGCGGGTGCCCTGGTGTCCGTTGCGGGAGAAGTGAGCCGGGTGTGGTGTCGGTCGGTGTCACCAGGCGTTCGATCTCCTGGGCTCCGAGGACTGTGCCGCCCCGGGCGTTCCTCCACTTGCCCGAGAAGAGTGTCTTCTCGAGGTCGCTGAGCATGGTGGAGCGCGTACTTGACCCCGTTCACCGTGACGTTGGACGTGCTGCCCTCGCGGATGGTCTTCCAGTGGCTTCCGGGAGAGCGCGACAACCTGATGACGCGCCGTTTGTCGCACTTCTTGAACGGATTTCCCCAGGCGTCACACCGGTCGTCGAGGCCGGTTCCGTTGACCGGGAACGCGCAGACGAAATCGTAGGCGTTTCAGTTGCCGCCGAACCAGCCGTAGCGTGTCGGGGCCTTGTTCGCGCGGGGCGCGCCGATCTCGTCGTTGTCGAGAACCGTGGGTGCGACGGCCGTGTCGAGCGGCAGTTGCAGTGCGATGTCTCCGTGGATGTTGGACAGTTGCAGGACCGGGCCACCGGTCTTGCTCGTGGTGGCGCTGGATGCGCCGGGGTGCTGGAGGGCGACGGCGGGACCCGGGTCGCCCTCGCCACGCTCATTGCGGCCGGAGTGCCGGAGGGGCGGGCGGCTGTCGTGGTCGAGGCTGTCGCGTTGGCTGTGGCCACGTAGTCCGCGGCTGACGACCAAGCCGTCGACGCCGTCACGCCGGCCATTTGAGCACTCTTTCCCGCCCCGGGCTCTCTGCCGGGGCGGAGTCGTCTGCTGCCGGCTGTCGTCCAGGCGGAGCCCAGGGGGTCGGCCGGAGTGTGAACCGTGATGGGCGTCTCATGCTCTGTTCCCCCCAAGGGAAGCATAATTGCCCACCGATGTGCAATTATCTTTCTTGTGCTCCTGGCTTCATGGGCGGCGCGGCTGTCGCGTCAGATCCCGGCCCTGACTTCCGACCCTCTGTGGAGAAGCGCAGTGAATCTCGGCGGACCAGACGACCTGACGCTTCCCCAGCAGGGTCACCCGGTGGCCCTCATCGGTGGCCGGTACGAACTGCGCCACCTGCTCGGCTCCGGCGGTATGGCGGAGGTGCATCTCGCGCACGATCTCCGGCTCGACCGCAGTGTGGCCGTGAAGACCCTGCGCGGCGACCTCGCCCACGAACCGGCGCTTCAGGAACGGTTCCGGAGGGAGGCGCAGTCCACCGCCTCGCTCAACCATCCCGCCATCGCCGCGGTGTACGACACGGGGGAGGGCGTGGCTTACGGCGGGGCCCAGTCGCCGTACCTCGTGATGGAGTACGTCGACGGGACCACCCTGCGCGACGCCCTGCACTCAGGGCCGCCGATGACCGTCGAACGGGCCCTTGTGGTGACGGCCGGAGTTCTGCGGGCCCTGGCCCACTCCCATCAGCACGGCATCGTGCACCGGGACATCAAACCGGCCAACGTCATGCTGAACTGGGCCGGAGATGTCAAGGTCATGGACTTCGGGATCGCCCGGGACGCTCGGGACGTCGGCATGACGCAGACATCGGTCGTGATCGGGACCGCCCAGTACCTCTCGCCGGAACAGGCGATGGGCCGGGAGACCGACGCGCGGTCCGACCTGTACTCCGTTGGCTGCCTGCTGTACGAACTGCTGACCTTCCGCACGCCGTTCACCGGCGAGACGCCGATGGCGGTGATGTACCAGCACATCCAGGAGGTCCCGCGCCCGCCGAGCCTCTACAACCCCGAGGTCGGCCCCCAGGTGGACACGATCGTCCTGCGCGCCCTGGAGAAGGATCCCGGATACCGCTATCAGTCCGCCGAGCAGATGCTCGCCGACATCGACGCGCACCTCGGTACGGGCCTGCTCATGCCGGGTGCGGAACCCCCGCCGGGGGAGGGCGACTTCCCGTACGACGATGCCGACCCGGAAGAGAGGAGCGGTCGGCGCAGAGGAACCGTCGGGCTGATCACGGCGGGTGTCGCCGTCGTCGTCCTGGCGTTGGTGTTGGGCTGGTTCATGTTCGGGCGTGGTACGGCCGGCGAAGGCAGGACCGACGTGCCCGACCTTGTGGGCCAGAGCCTGGAGGAGGCGCGGCGTACCGCGGAGAACGTCGACCTCACCGTCACCGTCGACAAGCGGGAGCCCTGCGCGGACCAGCCGAGCGGCCACATCTGCGAGCAGAGCCCCGTGGAAGGGGAACTCGCCAAGGGCGAGGCGGTCTCGGTCACCGTGTCCACCGGGGCGCCCAAGGTCGAGGTGCCGGACGTCACGGACAAGGACGAGGACGACGCGTCCCGGATCCTGGAGGGCAAGGGATTCAAGGTGAAGCTCCGGCACGTCACATCCGGCAGCGAGGATCCCGGAACCGTCCTCAAGCAGGACCCGGAGGGCGGTGAGAAGGCCGAGAAGGGCACCGAAATCACCCTCACGGCGGCCAAGGAGGTACAGAAGGCGACGGTCCCGGACCTCACGGGTGCGACCGTGAGCGAGGCCCGGAAGCTGCTGGCCGCACAGGACCTGAAACTGGGCAGTACGACCGAGGTCGAGAGCGACGCCGAGCCGGGGACCGTGGTGGGACAGAGCGTCGCTTCCGGCGGCGAGGTCGAGCCGGGTACGGCGATCGGCGTGAAGATCGCCAAGGCCGTGCAGACCGTGCAGATCCCCACCGACATCGTCGGCAAGACCCTTGCCGAGGTCCAGGACGAACTGGACGCGCTCGGCCTCCAGGTCGCCGTCGCCACCGGATACTCCCAGGCGTCCGACGCGGTGGTGACGTCGAGCACTCCAGCCGCGGGGAGCGAGGTGGAGGCGGGAAGCACCGCGGTCGTCGTCACTCAGGACGCCGGCACCGACCAGTCGGACGGGGGCGCGACGCCGGGCGGAGACACGAGTGGTGGCACGGAGACCACGGCGCGTCAGTTGCTGCCGGTCCTCCCGATCCCGAGATGACGCCCGGCCGGGTGGACGCCCGTCGGCGACGCGCGCCATCAAGGCCCACCTGCTGGCCCCCTGACCATGGTCAACTCCGGGATCCGGGCCGACGACGGCACCGTCGCCACCGCCGTCCCGATCGCCGCCGGAGTCGACCAGTGCCGCCGCCGCGGTCCGCCGCCCGCACGGAACCAGGCCGCTCCACTCGCCCCACCGACGCCAATGAAGGAGGGCATCGCCCTTGTCCACGTCCCAGCACAGGCACGACGACGGCTCGCAGTACGAGCCCCACTACCCCTCTTATGACAGCTACGGCTACGGCTACGGCTCTCAGGACGAGGCCACTCTGTATGAACCGTACGCATTGCCCGGGCTCCGGCGGAGTCGGAGGCACCCCCTCGCTGTCGCGACCACCACTCTTGTCGCGCTGGCCGTCCTTTCCGTTGCCGTCGACCGGGTCGTAGCAGCACGCATAGAGTCACGCACGGCCAAGGCGTTCCAGGAGGGCATGGACACGCCTCTGCCTCCGCAGGTCCACGTCCGAGGCTTCCCCGTCCTGACCCAGGCGGCCTCCGGAACCCTGCGGCACGTGGACATCACCGCTCACGACATACCGGCCCAGGGGGCCACCCGCCCACTGCCGGTATCCGAACTCTCCCTCCGGCTCCAGGGGTTGACGAAGTCGGACGACGACAGTGAGGCACGGGCCGACAGTGCCGAGGCGACCGCCTTCCTGTCCTACACGGACGTGTCGAACACCCTTGGGCTGGAGATCTCCCAGGGCAGCCGCCCGGGTCAGGTGAGCGCGGTGGTCCTCGTCCCCCTCGGGAAGCAGGTCACTGTGACGACGACCGTTACGGCGGCCTCGGGCAATCGCATCGCCTTCAAGGACTTCGACGTCAAGGCCGGTGCGCTGCCTGCCCCCGGGAGCGCCGCGCTGGACAAGGTCTTCGAGCAGCCCATCCAGCTGCGGAACATCCCCCAAGGCCTGCACCTGCGCTCGGTCACCACCACGACCGACGGCCTGATCGCCCACTTCTCGGGTCACTCGGTCACCTTCCGAGCCGACGACGCCTCGCAGGACAGCGCCGGAGGATCCGACGCTGTGGTTCGGAGGGTTTCGACTCTCCAACTCGGCCGGTGACGTTCGCTGTTCCTCGCGGGACGGACTGTGCGTTCGCCACGACGGAGTCGAGCCCGCCGTGCGGCGGTGTCGACCACTCAGCCCAGGTCGGGCAGCGGTCGGCGAGCGACCTCGTGGGCGTCGTCCGGTGGTACGCCCAGCATGCGCAGGACCATCTCGGCGAGACTGACCGCGGCCTCGTCGCCGTCCAGTTCGGGGCGGGCGAACCGCAGCTCCACCAAGGACAGCAGGGTCCCGCCCAGCGCGGAGAGGGCGACGACCGGCTCGACGGCGGTGAAGCGGCCTGAGGCGATGCCGACCTGAAGATCGCGCAGCGCGCGGGTCGCCAGGCCGTTGTCCGAGTAGAGGTGGCCGAGACCGCGCCGACGCAGCACCTGCATGAGCTCCGGGTGGGAGTCGGCCATGTGGGCGCTCAGCCGGAAGCCGGCCGTGACGAGTTCCGCGGGGTCGTCGATCCCGCTCAGCCGCTCGTCGAATGCCTGGCCGAACTCCTCCAGGGCGTCCACCACCGCTGCCTCGAACAGCTCCGTCTTGGACTCGAAGTGGTTGTAGAAGGAGCCGAAGCCGACGTCGGCGCGTTCGGCGATCGCCTGGATGCTGGCGCTGGTGTCCCCGGTCTCGGCGAGTATCTGCCGGGCGGCGCGGACGAACGCTCTGCGGGTCTCGGCGCGGCGGCGTTCGAACCGGTTGCCGGGCGGGGCTGAGGTGGACATGGGCCGAGTCTAGCTGCGGTTCCAGGGCCGCCACAGTTCTGATGAATCCATCACTTACTCTTGCTCCAGCTATTGACGATGCTTCCGTCAAAGCTGATGATTTCCTCATTACGGCAATGTTGCTCGGAGGACACCATGTCTGGAACACACGTGGCCAAAGCCGCCGTCGCGACGCCCCACCAGGACCTTCACAGTGAGCAGGGTGCCCTGCGCGGCGAGCACCCCGGCCGGTCCCGGAACCCCGTGATCAAGGTCGCCGACCTGGCCTGGCTGGAGTTCGAGAAGCCCGACCTGGACCGGGCCGAGGTCTTCGCCCGTGACTTCGGCTTCGAGGTCGCCGCCCGCACGGAGCGGGAGCTGTGGCTGCGGGGTACGTTCGCGGGCTCGCCCTGCATGGTGATCAGACGCGGTCGTACGTCCCGTTTCATCGGCCCGGCGTTCCGTGCCGCCGAGCGGGCCGACCTGGACCGGCTGGCCCGGGCGACGGGGACGGACGTGCGGGAGTCGGACGTGCCCGGCGGAGGCGAGGCGGTCGGTCTGCTCGACCCGTCCGGATTCCCGGTACGGGTCGTGCACTGTGCCGAAGGCCTGCCCGCGCTGCCCGGGCAGCAGCCGCTGCTCCTCAACTTCGGTACGGATCACCGTCGTACGAACGTCGCGCAGCGTCCGCCCCGGGAGCCGTCCCGGATCCAGCGACTGGGCCATGTGGTGCTGGAGACACGGGTGTTCGGCCGGGCCCTGGACTGGTACCTGGACACGCTCGGGATGATCGTGTCCGACTTCCTGTTCCTGGACGGGCAGCGCGAGCGGGGTCCGACGATGGCGTTCATCCGCTGCGACCTGGGCAGCGTGCCGGCCGACCACCACACGCTGGCCATGCACCTGGGGCCCGGGACGGGGTATGTGCACTCCGCCTACCAGGTCACCGACCTGGACTCGATCGCCGCGGGTGGTGAGTACCTCAACGAGCGTGGATACAAGCGCAGTTGGGGCATCGGCCGGCACATCCAGGGCAGCCAGCTCTTCGACTACTGGCGCGACCCCGACCACTTCATGCTGGAGCACTTCGCCGACGGCGACCTGTTCTCCCGCGACCTGGAACCCGGCTGGGCGCCGATGTCGGCGAGCGGGCTGGCCCAGTGGGGGCCGCCGGCCACCCGTGACTTCCTGGGCGCCAGTCCGTCCCCCGCCAGGGTCCGCGAGGTGCTGCGTGCCCTGCGTGGCGACAACGAACTCGATCCCGCACGTCTGCTGGGCCTGATGAAAGCGATGAACTCATGAGCACCAACGTCCTGCGCACCGCCGACGGTTGGTGGGTGGTGCGCGGCGCGCGCGCCGTCCGTGTCGACACCAAGGCCGTCACCACCGCCGAACTGCTGGCCGACCGGGCCGCTGTCGGCGAGGCCGCCGGCTCCGGCGAGGCAGGCACCCCCGTGGCCGACCTGGTCGCCCTCTCCCCGGTCACCACGCCCTGCCGGGTGGTCGCCCAGATGGTCAACTACCGCAGCCACGCCCGTGATTCGGGCTTCACCGGCGACATCCCGCCCGCCTTCTTCCGCAAGGCGTCCGGCTCGGTCAGCGGTCCCGGCGGCGCCATCGTCCGGCCGTCGCATGTGAAGTTCCTCGACTACGAGGTCGAACTCGGGCTGGTCATGGGGGCATCGCTGCCGGTGGGAACCGTCGTCGAGGAGCGGGACCTCCCGACGTACGTCGCCGGGCTCGTCGTCACGAACGACGTCAGCGCGCGTGACGTGCAGTTGACCAAGACGCAGTTCTACGAGAGCAAGTCGTACCCCACCTTCACGCCGACCGGCCCCCACCTGGCGCTGCTGGAGCCGGAGGACTTCGCTCATCTCCTCGATCTGCGGCTGAAGTTGAGCGTCAACGGCGAACTGCGTCAGGACCGCACCCTCGCCGACATGATCGTCCGCCCGGCGCAGGCGCTCACCCTGCTGGCCCGGTTCCAGGCCCTCGACCCCGGCGACCTGCTGCTGACCGGCACCCCCGGCGGCACGGCCCTGAAGGCCCCGCCCAAGGCGGTCGAGAAGATCGGCGCGCTGCTGCCGCCCGCCGTGAAGTGGAGGGCGTTCTTCAAGACCCAGGCCAAGAACCCCCACTACCTGCACCAGGGCGACGTCGTCACCGCCACCATCGCCACCCCGGACGGCCGGATCGACCTGGGCGAGCAGCACACGCCCGTGGCCGACGCGAACTGAGACCCGAAGTGAGCCGCACATGACCGCCGACCAAGCCGTACGACCGGACTCCGCCGAGCACGTGCCGGTCGTGATCGTCGGAGCCGGGCCTGTGGGGGTGACCGCCGCCCTGCTGCTCGCCCGGCACGGGGTGAGGACCGTAGTCCTCGAACGCCACCACGACCTCTACCCCCTGCCCCGCGCCGTCGCCACCGACGACGAGGTCCGCCGCATCCTCCAAGCCGCCGGAATCGCCGACGAGTTCGCCGCCGTCGCCCGCCCCGCGCGCGGACTGCGGCTGCTGGACGCCCGCCACCGCGTGATCGCCGAATTCCGGCGCTCACCGCAGGGCCACCACGGCTACCCGCAGACCAGCATGTTCGACCAGCCCCAACTGGAACGGCTGCTGCGCGAGGCACTCGCCCGCCGGCCGGAGTCCGAGCTGCGGGGCGGAGCGGAGGTGACGGCGATCGGACAGCGCGACGACGGGCCGGTGCGCGTCGCCTACCGCGACGACGACGGCGAGCACCTGCTCGTCGCGGACGCCGTCCTCGGCTGCGACGGCGCGGGCAGCCTCACCCGCGACGCCATCGGCGCCAGATGGGAGGACCTTCGCTTCGAGGAACACTGGACCGTCATCGACGTGACGACGAAAGCCGCCGTCCGCTGCTGGGAAGGCGTCGACCAGGTCTGCGACCCGTACCGCCCGGCGACCTTCATGCGCATCGGCGAGGACCGCTACCGCTGGGAGTTCCGGCTGCGGGAGGGGGAGGACCTCGACGCCGAGCGGCTGCGCGAGCTGGTCGCCCCCTGGGTGGACATCTCCCGCGTTGACGACTTCCACGTCGTCCGGCAGGCGCGGTACACCTTCCGGGCCCGGATCGCCGACCGCTGGCGCCGGGGACGCGTCTTCCTTCTCGGCGACGCCGCCCACCTCACCCCGCCGTTCGTCGGACAGGGCCTGTGCTCGGGTCTGCGCGACGCGCACAACCTGAGCTGGAAACTCGCCCGCGTCCTCCAACAGGGCGGCGACGAGCGACTGTTGGACACCTACGAGCGGGAACGCAAGCCGCACGCCCGCCATCTGATCCGCCTCGCGGTCGCCACCGGCTGGGCCATGACCGGTGGCCAGGACCGCGCCGCCGCACTGCGCCGCACCGCCGTCGCCGCGGCCTGCCGCATACCGGGGGTGACGGCCCGGGCGAGCCGGGACCTCGGCCGCCCGCTGCCCGCAGGTCCGCTGACCCGCCGCAGCCGACTCGGCGGCACCTCCTGCCCGCAGCCCCGGGTGACGACCGAGGACGGACAACGGGTCCGCTTCGACGACGTCCTCGGGAACTCCTTCGCGGTGCTGACCGCGGTGCCGCTGTCGCCCGCACCGCGCGCGCTCACCGACGGACTCGGCGCCCGGGTCGTCGACGTCCACGAGTCCGGCGACGACGGCACCCTCGCCGCCTGGCTGCGCGCCGGCCGCGCCGACGCCGTCCTGCTGCGCCCCGACCGCGTCGTCCTGGACGTCGTCCCGGCGGGCGGCGGCGACTTCACCGACACCGCCGCCTGGGCGCCCCTGCTCTGCACCACCCGCGGGCCCGTCGAACCGCCCGTGTCCACCCCGCTGCCGAGGAGCACCGCGCGATGACCACGCCGTACGCGAAACCGTCCTGGACCCCCGACCTGGAAGCCGCCGCGCGCAGCCGGATCGCGGACTTCGGCCGCTGGGCCGCCCGGCACCAGGGTGTCGAAACCGACCTCACCGACTACCCCACCCTGCACCGCTGGTCGATCGCCGACCTGGAGGGCTTCTGGGGCGCGGTGTGGGAGTACTTCGACGTCGACGCGGACACGCCGTACGAGCGGGTGCTGGCCGAGGAGAGGATGCCCGGCGCCCGCTGGTTCCCCGGCGCCACCCTCAACTACGCCCACCACGCCCTGCGCGACCTCGCCGACGACGACGTGGCGATCGTCGCCCTCGACGAGACCGGCTCCGGGTACGAGGTGACCGGGAAGCGGCTGCGCTCCCAGGTCGCTTCCGTCGCCGCCACCCTGCGCGACCTGGGAGTGGGCCAGGGTGACCGCGTCGTCGGATATCTCCCCAACACCCCGCACGCGATCGTCGCGTTCCTGGCCGCCGCGAGCCTCGGTGCCGTCTGGTCGGTGTGCGGGCAGGACTACGCGCCCAACGCGGCCGCCGACCGCTTCGCGCAGCTCGAACCCACCGTCCTGATCGCCGCCGACGGATACCTCTTCAACGGCACCACCTACGACCGCCGCGACGCCGCCCTCGAACTGGCCCGCGCCCTGCCGACGTTGAAGGCCACCGTGCTGGTCGACCACGTGGGGCTGCCGGGGCTCTCGTCGAACTACCCGTCGCTGGTCCTCCCTTGGGAGGAGACGGCGACGCGCACCGAGCAACTCACCTGCACCCCCGTGCCGTTCGACCATCCCCTGTGGGTCGTGTTCTCCTCCGGTACGACCGGTCTGCCCAAGGGCATCGTCCACGGCCACGGCGGCGTCCTCCTGGAGCACCTGAAGACCCTCGGCCTCCAGTCCGACCTGGGCCCCGGCGACCGCCTCCTCTGGTACACCACCACCCACTGGATGATGTGGAACCTCGTCGTCTCCACGCTCCTGACGGGTGCCACGACCTGCACGTACGACGGCAGCCCGGCCCCGCTGACCCGGCCCGACATCCTCTGGCATCTGGCGGCCCGGCACCGCGTCACGCTGTTCGGCACCAGCCCTCAATACCTGTTGGGCATGGCCAAGTTCGGCATCGACCCGTCGGTGCACGACCTGTCGTCGATCCGTGTGGTCGGCTGCACCGGCTCCGCGCTGCCCGCCTCCGCCTACCCCTGGGTCGGCGAGCACCTCGGCGCACACGTCCAGCTCGCCTCCATCAGCGGCGGCACCGACGTCGTCTCCGGATTCGCCGGCGGAGCACCCACCGTCCCCGTGCGGGCCGGTGAGCTGTCCGCGCCCTACCTGGGCGTGGCGCTGGCCGCGTACGACGAGGAGGGCTACCCGGTCGTGGACCAGGTCGGCGAGCTGGTGGTGACCCGCCCGATGCCGTCGATGCCGCTGTACTTCTGGAACGACCCCGACGGCAGCCGCTACCGCGATGCCTACTTCTCCACGTACGACGGCGTGTGGCGGCACGGCGACTGGATCACCCTCACCTCCCACGGCTCGGTGATCGTGCACGGCCGCTCCGACTCCACTCTCAACCGCAGCGGCGTACGGCTGGGCAGCGCCGACATCCACGACGTGACCGAGCGGCTGCCGGAGATCACGGAGGCGCTGGTCATCGGCGCGGAGGAGCCGGACGGCGGTTACTGGATGCCCCTGTTCGTGGTCCTCGCGGCCGGTACCGAACTGGACGACGCCCTCCGCGACCGCATCCGCGAGGCCATCCGCACCGGCGCCTCTCCCCGGCACGTCCCCGACGAGATCATCGAGGTGCCGGCCATCCCGCACACCCGCACCGGCAAGAAGCTGGAGGTCCCGGTCAAACGCCTGCTCCAGGGCGCCCCGGCCGCGCAGGTCGTCAATCCGGCCGCCGTGGACGACCCCGAACTGATCGAGTACTACGCCCGTCTCGGTGCCGAACGGCGCGCCCAGCGACGCGGTTAGTCCGGATGTACCCCGGCCTTCGTGTAGTGGTGACCGTGCCGCTCTGAGCCTGAACTAAGCATGGTCAAGTTTGATATTTTCATCAGGATTCCCGTACTGACTCACCGTCCGACCCAGCACCCACTGAGGCCCCCATGACCACCACCCCCCACACGGAGACGGCCCCGTCCGTCGCCACCGGCCGCGCCGGAACCCGCGGTGTCCTGTTCGCGATGTGCCTTTCCCTCGTCCTGGTCGTCGCGTCGGTCTCGGCGCTCAACCTCGCCCTGCCTGACCTGGCCATCGACCTGTCGGCGTCCAACAGCGCCCTGACCTGGATCGCCGACGCCTACACCGTCGCGCTGGCCGCGTTCGTGCTGCCGCTCGGCGCGATCGGGGACCGCCTCGGCCGCCGCAACGTGCTCGTCGTCGGCACCGTCGTCTTCGGTGCGGCCTCCCTGGCGGCCTCCTTCGCCGACTCCACGACCACCCTCATCGTCTGGCGGGCCGTCATGGGCCTCGGCGCCGCGATGATCATGCCGGGCACGCTGTCCACCATCACCGCCGCCTTCCCGCCCGAGCAGCGCGCCAAGGGCGTGGCCACCTGGTCGGGGTTCGCCGCCGCGGGCGCCATCATCGGGATGCTCGCGGCAGGTGCGCTGCTGGAGCAGTTCTCCTGGCGGTCGATCTTCGTCGCCAGCGCCGCCGTCGCGCTGGCCGCAGGGCTCGGCGCGGTCCTGCTGGCCCCCAACACCAAGGACGCCCATCCCCACCGGCCCGATGTGGCCGGCGCGGTGACCACGGCCCTGGCCATCGGCACCCTCGTGTACGCCATCATCGAGGGCAACGAGCGGGGCTGGACGGAACCGGTGGTGATCGGCGCCTTCGTCGTCACGGCCGTGTCCTTCGCCGCCTACGCCTACCTCGGCCTGCGCGCCGAACATCCCCTGCTCGACCCCGCCCTGTTCGGCATCCGCGGCTTCCGGGCCGGTGCCATCACGGTCCTGGTGCAGTTCATGGCCGTGTTCGGCTTCTTCTTCGTCGGCCTCCAGTACCTCCAACTCATCCTGGGCTACAGCCCGTTGAAGGCCGCCGTCGCCCTCGTGCCGGTCGCGCTGGCGGTACTGCCCGTCTCCCTGCTCACCCCGCACCTGGTGCAGCGGGTCGGCATGAAGGCCGTCATGTCCGTCGGCCTGCTCCTGCTCGCCGCCGGCCTGTTCCTGATCTCGTTCCTCGACGTCGACTCCGGCTACCTGCCCTTCCTCGGCGGCCTGGTCCTGGCGGGCTTCGGCATCGGCCTGAGCGGCGCCGTCGGCACGGCGGCCATCACCGGCTCCCTCGGCAGGGGACAGCAGGGCGTCGCCTCGGCCATGAACGACACCACCCGCGAGGTCGGTTCGGCGATCGGCATCGCCCTCATGGGTTCGATCTACGGCAGCCACTACCGCTCCTCGCTCCCCGACTCGGTCGCCCAACTCCCCGCCGACGCGGCCGAGTCCGTACGCCACTCGGCAGCCGCCGGCCTTTACGTCGCCGACCGGCTCGGCACCCGGGGCACGGCTCTCGCCGACGGCGTCAAGTCCGCGTTCATGGACGGTCTGTCGGCCTCCCTGATCGCGGTGAGCGTCGTCGTGCTCGCCGCCGCGGTCGGCGCCCTGCTGCGAGCACCCAAGACACCGCCAACGGCCGACTGACCCCCAGATCTTCCGTCCGAACACGGCACAGAGGATCTCGGGACGCCCACGGAGGCGACGGCTGCTGTCGGGGCGGGTGCGCAGAGGCGGCGGCCGTGAGGAGATCCCGTGGCGCGAGCACCCACTACGGCCTCGCCCTCACCGACGGCATGCGGGCAGACGCCGCGTGGTTCTGCCCCGAGCCGTACGACGCCGTCGCGGACATCGCCTTCTACACCGGCCAAGTGGACGTCCCGACGGTCGGGAGAGGAGCTCGCCTGCCTGCTCCCGCCCGCGACCAGGGCTGCTGTTCGGAACGGGTCGGAGGGTGCGCGGCTGGTGACGATATGCTCATACGGTGGGCCGGAGCTCCCGTCACGCCGTCGTCCGGACCGTCGGAGGACGGGAGATGAAGCCGGTCCTGCCGAGCGCGGGGTCATAGGAGGCGATGGGGTGCGGCAGGCAGGTGTGCTCGATGTCGGATGCCACAGTGCTCTGCTGACGGTCGTACGGCGGCACCAGGGTGCGGTGCTGGAGCCGGTGTTCTCCCGCAAGGTGCGGCTGAGACTGCACGAGACCCTCGACCACAAAGGACGGCTGGACCGGGCCGGCGTACACAGCGTCGAGCGGGCGGTGGCCGAGGCCGTCGCCGCCGATCCACGCCGGCGCGGACCGGAGGTGTTCGCCTTCGCCACCTCCGTCATCCGGGACGCCCCCAACCGCGACGCGATCATCGCGCGCGTGGCACGCACCACGGGCACCCGCCTGCGCGTGCTGACCGGCGAGGAGGAGGCACGGCTGGCCTACGTGGCCGCCCGCCGGTGGACGGCTTCGACGGTCGCCCCCCTGCTCGTCCTGGACATCGGCGGCGGCACCCTGGAGATCGCCTCCGGCACCGGAGACCAGCCCGACACGGTGTACTCGCTGCCGCTGGGCGCGCGCAGGATCACCCGGGACTGGCTGCCCGGCAACACCACACCGTCCCCACGCCGCCTGGCCGAGATCCGCAAGTACCTGCAGCGATCCCTCGAAGCCGTTCCCGACCTGCCGCGGGCCGACCCCGGCGTGCGAGTACTGGCCTGCTCCAAGACCTTCGAACAGCTCGCCCGGCTCGCCGCAGCCCGGGGCAAGGCACCGCGAGCCGCACGACAGCTGACCCTGCCCCAACTGCGCGCCGCGGTCGCCCTGTTGGCCGGGGCGAAGCCGTCCAGCCGTGGCAAACTGCCGGGCATCTCCCGACACCGCGCCGAACAGTCCCTGGCCGGAGCCCTGATCGCTCAGACCCTCATGGAAGCCTGCGGAGCCAAGCGCGTCGAGATCTGCCCCTGGTCCACCAGGGAAGGACTCCTGCTGGAACATCTCGACGCGCCCCACGCGGCAAGGGACCGCTCCCGCCTCGTCGGCTGAACCTCAACGTTCTGTTCCGTGAGCGTCGCCCCCTTGCCTTCCTTCGCAGGGCCCGATTCGGGCTCGTGGCCTCCGGGGTCGGTACGACTCGTTGGAAGGCGGTCACGGCTGGGCGACTGTCCCCACGACGAGGGCGTTCGCACTCACCCCGGCGACCGGAACGCGTTCCACCGCGGCGCATCCGGCCGTCCGCAGCCGGCGCTCGCCCGGGCCGTCCGGCGAACCGTGGAACAGGCCGATCGGCAGGAAGCCAACAGCGTGCGCTGCGGCGTGGGCGATGACGACCCGGCGGGCGCGGCCGGTGAGCAGGGTGAGCGCCGGCAGGATCGCGCCGGTCGCGAACAGGACGGCCTGGACGATGAACGACGTGTTCATCAGCACGTGATCGGGCGAGCAGATGGTGCGGCCCTGGTAGTGCGTGCCGCACTCGGGACGCCCAGGTCGCTGATGTGGTTCGTGGCGTGGGCGTGATCCAGCAGCTGCGCCATGTCGTGGCCAGCCGCGACATCGCCATCTGGGAGATGGAGGCCATAAACCCCGCCGGCATCTCCAACCCCTGCCCGCCCAGCCTCGCCTGGCTGATGTTCCGGAAGGACGGGCGGGTGCGGAAGCTCCGGGTGGTCTTTCCCGGGGACTCCGTCAGGCGGAGCGCAGCAGCCCTCGTAGCGCCGCCGTGTCGATGACCTGGGACCGGGACGGGAACACCTTCTCGACCAGCACCCGGTGGGTGTCGGCGTCGGGGTCGGCGACGCCGTCGGAGAGGACCAGGACGCGGTAGTCGCGGTCGGCGGCGTCCATGACGGTGGACAGGACGACCCCGCTGGTGCTGATCCCGGCGAGCACCAGGGTGTCGATGCCCCGCTCGTCCAGCTGCTGGTGGAGATCGGTGGTGGAGCCGGAGCCGTAGCGGATCTTGCGGACGACGACGTCGCCGTCCTCGGGGGTGAGGCGCTCGTCGATCTGGGTCGAGGCGTCCTCGTGGTGCAGCATCTTCGCCCCGGCGACCCCGCTGAAGGTCGGGTTGTGCTCGGGGACGGCCGCCCAGTCGTCCTCGGTGAAGGCGACGCGGACGTAGCCGATGGTGCCGCCGGCCGCGCGGACCTCGGCGATGGAGTCCTTGACGCGCTCGACGAGGGCGTCGGAGTCGGGTATGGCGGGGACGATCCCGTTCTGGAAGTCCATGACCAGCAGGGCGGTGCGCGCGGGGTCGATCGTGGGGAGGGGGGTGGTGCTCACGAGGGGTTCTCCTTGAGTGGGTACTTCATTGGGGGTCAGGTGGTCGTGTCGCGGCCCATCAGCCGGCGGTCCAGGACGGTCAGCAGGAGGACCACGACGCCCGCCCCGACCAGGACGAGGCCGAGGATGTGCAGGCCGTGGTCGCTCGCGCCGTCGCGGAAGACGATCCCGCCGATCACGGCGGACGTGATGGTGCCGAGGTAGCCGAAGGTGCGGAACAGGCCGGAGGCGGTGCCTATCTGGTCGGGCGGCGCGGCGAGGTAAAGGGCGGTCTGGTTGCCCACGGTCGTGGCGGCCGAGGTGACGCCGAAGATCAGCGAGACCAGCACGAGGGCGACGGCCGGGCTGTCCGAGGTGAGCAGCATGATCCCGGCCGAGCCGATCAGCATGGTCACCGCCGAGACGATCAGCGGGCCGCGCACCAGATTGCGGCGGGCCAGCGGCCGGGAGAGCAGCGCGGAGACGGCGCCCATCGGCAGCAGGAGAAGGCCCGCCGTGACGGTGGAGTACCCGTGCGCGGCCTCCATCCACTGCGTCATGCCGTACATCACCGAGTAGGTGCCGAGCAGGGTGAGCCCCTGGCGCAGATAGGTGCGGGTGAGGGCGCCGTTGGCGGCGAGGCCGCGGAAGTCGAAGAACGGAGCGGGCCTGCGCAGCTCCCACCGGACGGTGGGGACGGCGGCCAGGGCGAAGACGGTGAGGGCGATCCAGTCGAGCCGGGGGAGGTCCATCAGGAAGATGACCAGCGCGCTCATCGTGACGGCGAAGCCGAGGATGCCGGGCAGGTCGATCCGGTCGGCGACCCTGCGGAACCGCCGGTCCGCGCGGTCGAGCGCCGGGTCCTTGGGCAGCCAGCGCACCGCCATCACCATCGCCATCGCGGTGACCGGGATGTTGATCAGGAACGCCCAGCGCCAGCCGCCCGCGCCGACCAGCAGCCCGCCGATCGGCGGCCCGACGGCGGCGGTGGCCATGCCCGCGATCGCGATACCGCCGAGCACCCCGCCCGGCGGTGCGTCGAGACCGGCGTCCTGGGCGCGGCGCCGGATCAGCACCATCGCGCAGGGGAACGCGGCCGAGGTGCCGATACCGACCAGGACACGGGCGACGGTCAGCATCGCCAGGTTCTGGCCGAGGCCCCCTACGACACCGCCGAGCAGCACCAGCACGATCCCGGCCAGGAAGATCCGGCGCGCCCCGAGCACCTCCGCCAGCTTGCCGGCGGTGGGCTGCGCTATGGCGCTGGCCAGATACAGCGAGGAGACCAGTACGGCCGTGCTGCCGACGGAGGCGTGCAGCTCGGTGGCGATCGGCACCAGCGCGGTCGCGATGATGGAACTGTTGACCGGGTTCAGGCTCGCGCCCACATAGAGCGGGGTCGTGAAGGTCCAGGCGAACGGCTTGCGTGCGAGGTCGCGCGCCGAGGCGACGGCTTTGGCGGCGTCGGTCCTCATATGCGGCCGTCGTCCAGCTCGGCCCCGGCGAGACGCTCCAGCAGCTCGATGGCCTTGTCGACGTCCTTCCGCTCCTCCGGGGCGACCAGCTGGTCGATGGCCCTGGCCAGGAAGGTGGCGCGGCCCCGCAGCAGCTTGTGGATCAGCTCGGCCGCGGACGGGTCGGCGCTCATCAGCTTCTTGCGGCCGTCCCGCGCGTCGGGCTCGCTGTGCACCAGCCCGGCGGCCTTCAGCACGGCCAGACTCTGCGCGATGGACTGCGCGCTGACCCGGTCCAGCGCGGCCAGCCGCGCCGCCGTGACGGGTCCTTCCCTTACGACGCTCCCCAGCACGGCGAGCTGCGTGGGCGTGAGACCGGTCGCGTGCTGCCCCGACTCGGTCCGCAGCCGTGCGCGCACCCGGATGATCGCGTCGCTGAGCCGCTGCGCGGTCGCGACGGTCGGCTCGGGGTTCGTGTTCATGACCCCACCGTAAAACTGCACAAGCAACTTTGCCAAGTTACTTGTGTATTTCTCTGTGGCTCCTGGCTCACGCCTTCGGGAGGGGTGTACGCGCGGCCCGTTCGGCCAGCACGTCGAGGATGTTGTCCACCGCCAGGTCGACCATCGCGGCCCGGGTCGCCTCGGTGGCCGATCCGATGTGGGGGAGCGTGATCACGTTCGGCTCGGCGACCAGCGGGGACAACTCCCGTCCCATCGGCTCGCGTTCGAAGACATCGAGCCCGGCGGAGTGCAGCCGTCCCTCGCGGATCGCGTCGAGCAGCGCCTCCTCGTCCACGACCCCGCCGCGCGAGGTGCTGACCAGCGTGGCCGTGGGCTTCATCGCGGCCAGCTCAGGGGCCGAGATCAGATGGCGGGTCTCCTCGGTGAGCGGTACGTGCAGCGACACCACGTCGGCGTCGGCCAGCAGTGCGGCCAGGCCCACCGAGGTCGAGAGCTCGTCGTCGGGGGCGTACGGGTCGTGGTGGATCACGCGCATGCCGAAACCGTGGGCGCGACGGGCCACCGCGCGGCCGATCTGGCCGTAGCCGATCAGGCCGAGGGTGGCGCCGTGGACGTCCAGGCCGAGGTAGTCGTGCATCCGGAACAGTCCCCAGGAGCCCTCCGCGAGGCTCGCCCCGGCCGCGCCGAGCCTGCGGCGGGCGGCGAGGATCAGCGCGAAGGTGAGGTCCGCGGTGGTCTCCGCGAGCACGCGGGGTGTGTGGGTGACGACGATGCCGCGTTCCGCGGCTGCCGCCCTGTCGACGTTGTCGAAGCCCATGCTGGCCAGCGCGACGACCCGCAGCGAGGGGCCCGCCGCGTCCATCAGGGCGGCGTCCACCGGGTCGTTGCCAAGGGCCAGTACGCCGCTCACGCCCGGCGCGAGGGCCGCGAGGTCGGCCGGTCCGGGCTTGCCGGCGCCGGGCCAGGCCACCAGTTCCGCGCTCTCGGAGAGACGGTCCAGACCTCGGCCGGGCAGGGTTTCACGGGTGGCGAGGACACGCTTCTTCATGTGCTTCTCCAGTGACGAGCCGCGTATTGCCGACCGGGCGCATAATTTCGCAGGGGTTGCGAAGAAAGCTAGCCGCGGCGGTCACCGGAAACAAATAGCGGATTTGTGTGACGCTATTCGTCGTCGTTATTCTTGTCGCCCGCGATCAGTTCCAGGAAGAGATCGTGCACCGCGAGCGCAGGCTCCGAGAGCGGCTGATTGTCCGACGTGACCACGGACAGTTTGACCTGGATGACCGGGTCCACGATCCGCCGTACGGACAGGGCGCGGACATCGAGAATGGCGCGCGCGGCCGACCACGGCAGGACCGTCGCCCCGAGGCCCGCGTCCACCGCGTTCACGAGGGTCAGTGCCGACTCCACCTCGCCCACCACGTTCAGCCGCAGCGACGCCTGCTGGAAGGCCGCGTCCACCACCTGCCGGATCGTGTGGATCCGGCTGGGCAGCAGCAGCGGCAGGCTCGCCAGCTCCTCCAGGCGCACCTCGCCCTTCCCCTGCGGTGCCGCGTCGCCGGGCGTCTCGATCAGGTAGAGGTCCTCCGTACGGACGGGCTCGAACTGCACACCCCGCAGCGGCCCGGCGCCGTAGATGAACGCCATGTCCATCCGGCCGGTCATGATCGCCTCGCTGATCACCCCGCCGAAGTTCTCGTTGATGTGGAGCAGGATGTCCGGGTAGCGCTCGCGCACGCTCTTGAGCAGCGGCAGCGCGAGGGCCGCGCCCAGGCTGTACGGCGCGAGGCCCACCGACACGCTGCCCGCGGGGGCCCGGCCGGAGACGTCGACGGCCGCCTGCGCGAGGTCCACCTGCCGCAGGATGAGCTGGGCGTGCCGGTACAGCGCGCGGCCCGCCTCGGTGGGGGCGACCCCGCGTTTGCTGCGGATCAGCAGTTGCTGCCCGAACTGCGCCTCCAGGGCCGACAGTTGCTGGCTCAGCGCCGGCTGGGCGATGTGCAGGATGTCGGCCGCGCGCGTGATGCTCCCCGCGTCGATGATCTTGATGAACGAGTAGAGACGTCTGGTGTCCATGCGCGGGGCCTTCCGGGTGGAGCGAAGCCTCATCGTAGGGAGGGATCACCCCGAAGCACAGCCCCGGAGACTGGAGGGTGTGAGGGGAGTCATAGCGGTTCGCGATAACGCCAGACCGAACGGATATTGGCGATCACGCGACGGGCGCAATAAGTTGTGCGGAACATCCAGCCAGGAACATTCTCCGTTCCGGCGTCACGAAGACGTGATGGCATCTCCCTCCCCGGAATTCCCTTTCCCGGAGTTCCCCATTCCCGCATTCTCTCCCGGAGGACGTCATGACCCCCATGGTTGATCTCGTCGCCGATCTCGGCGAGAGTTTCGGCGCCTACACAATGGGCGACGACGCGGCCCTTCTGGAGATGCTCACCTCCGCCAACGTCGCCTGCGGATTCCACGCCGGCGATCCCCGCATCATGGACGCGACCGTGCGGACCTGCGTCGAGAAACAGGTCGCCGTGGGCGCCCACCCCGGCTTCCCCGACCTGGTCGGCTTCGGCCGCCGCGCGATGGACCTCACCCCGGAGGAGGTCCGCACCGACGTGCTCTACCAGATCGGCGCCCTCCAGGCCTTCGCCGTCGCCCACGGCACCCGGGTGCACCACGTCGCCCCGCACGGCCGCCTCGGCAACCTGGTCGCCGTACGCGCCGACTACGCCCGCGCCGTCGTGGACGCCGTCGCAGCCCTGGACGAGTCGCTGATCGTCCTCGCCCAGGACGGCGAGCTGGCCGACGCGGCCCGTGCCCGGGGCCTGCGGGTGGGCATCGTGGGCATCGCCGACCGCGCCTACCGCGCCGACGGAACCCTCGTCCCGCGCTCCGAACCCGGCGCGGTGATCCACGACCCGGACGAGGTCGCCCGCCGCACCCTGCGCATGGTCACCGAGGGCGTCATCCGCAGCGTCGACGGCACGGACGTCCAAGTCGCCTGCGACACCGTCCTGTTGCACGGCGACAGCCCCGGCGCGATCGCCCTCGCCGGCCGCATCCGCGAGCAACTCCTCACCGCGGGAGTCGAGATCGCCTCGCTCGACAAGGTCCTGAGCGGCAAGGACGCCTGATGAGCAACGACTTGACCATCGTCGACTGCGGCGACTCCGCCCTCGTCGCCAAGGCCGTCGGCCTCGAAGCCGAAGCCGCCTGGCGGCTCGTCCACGCCCTCGCCGACGCCCTGAACGCCGTACAGCTCACCGGTGTCCACGACGTGGTGCCCACCTACGACGCCCTGCTCGTCGAGTTCGACTGCGCCACCACCGACCACACCACCGTCCGCCGAGTCCTGGCCCACGAGGCGGCCCGCCTCGGCCCGCACCCCGCGCCCACGACACCCCCGCGCCGCTTCGTCGTCCCCGTCGTCTACGGCGGCGAGTACGGGCCGGACCTGCCGGAGGTGGCCGCCCAACTCGGCCTGTCCGAGGGCGAGATCGTCGACCTGCACTCCGGAACCGACCTCACCGTCCGCTGCCTCGGCGCACCCGCCGGAGCCCCGATGACGGACGGCCCGCCCTTCCCGAAGCCGGTACCGCGCCTCGCCTCGCCCCGCACCCGCGTCGACGCCGGTTCGGTCGCCGTCGCCGGGCGGCAGGCGGTCATCTGCCCGATGCCCTCGCCCGGCGGCTGGCCGCTCCTGGGCCGCACCCCGGTGCGCGTCCTCGATCTGCACAGCGACCCGATCACCGCGTACCGGCCGGGCGACACCTTCCGCTTCCGGCCCATCGAGCCCCAACAGTGGGACGAATACGCCGAGTTGAGCCTGGCGGACTGCCATGGCTGACACCCTCACCATCCGTACCCCCGGCATCGTCACCGTGCAGGACCTCGGCCGTGTCGGCCGCTCCCGGTACGGGCTGCCCGCCAACGGTGCCGCCGACCAGCACTCGGCGCGCGTCGCCAACGTCCTGTGCGGCAACGACGACCGCGCCCCGCTCCTGGAGATCACCGCCCTCGACTTCGCGTGCGTCCCCTCCGGCGACATCCTCGTCGCGGTCACAGGAGCCCCCGCCGAGGTGACCGTCGAAGGAGTCGTACGCCCCCAGTGGGAACCGCTCCCGGTCAGGGCCGGCGAAACCATCCGCGTCACCGGCATCGACCGCGGCCTCCGCGTCTACCTGGCCGTACTCGGCTCGTTCGAGGCCGACCGCCTCCAGGGCAGCTGCGCCCCCGACACGATACTGGGCTTCGGCCCGCCGCTCCGCGCCGGCGACGAACTCGCCCTGCGCACGGCCTGCCCGCCCATCGACCACCCCTTCTCCCGCATCCCGCTGTTCCGCCTCAACGCACCCGTCCCCCCGTTCCCCACCAGCTGGACCATCGACGTCACCGACGGCCCCGACCGGGCCGAGTTCGGCGACACAGCCCGGCGCCTGTTCGACGCGCCCTTCACGGTCACCCCGCGAAGCAACCACATCGGCCTGCGCCTCCAGGGGGCAGTACCCCGCCGCGTCACCCAGGGCGAGGTCCTCTCCCGAGGCGTCCCCATCGGGGCCGTAGAAGTCCCCGCCGGGGACGAACTCCTCGTACTCCACCGCGGTCGCGGCGTCACGGCCGGCTACCCCGTCCTCGCCGTGGTCACCGCCACCGGTCTCTCCGCCCTCGGCCAGGTCCGCCCGGGCCAGACCATCCACTTCCGCCACCGCACCCTCGACCAGGCGATCACGGCCCACCGCGCCCAACGCCAGGCGATAGACGCCCTGAGATCCAGGGTCCACACAGCCTTCGAGGCCTTGCGCATCCGAGCGCCCGCACCTTCTTGACACACGCCCGCTTCCGAAGGGGCGCGGGGGTCTGACCACCCGCACCGCTTCAACTCAGGCCGGCTTCAAAGGGGCGCGGGGAACTGCGCGCCCAGCCCCCACCGACCCGCACGAAATAACAAACCGCAACGAACGCCCACAGAACTCACCCGCACCCGCTCCCCGCCCACCCGCTGGAAGCACCCGCACGGAGCCGCAACACCCCTCATCCTCCGCCTGCTGCCAAGACAGGAGACGCCATGAGTACCGTGGCCGCTCAATCCGTCCCCAACACGGTCGATCCCAGAACCGCCCGCAAGGTCACCCTCGCCGGCTGCGTCGGAATCTTCGCCGAGCTCTACGACAACGGCATCTTCGGCTTCATGGCCGGTTCGCTCGCCGCAGTCTTCTTCCCGAACACGGACAACGCGACCGCCGTCCAGTTCGTCTTCCTCGGCTACGCCGTCTCCTTCTTCTTCCGCCCCCTCGGCGCCGTCATCTGCGGCCACCTCGGCGACCGCATCGGCCGCCGGCGGATGCTCGTCTTCGTCATCCTCCTCATCAGCGCCGCTACCGCGGCCATCGGCGTACTGCCCACCTACGCCAGCATCGGCGTCGCCGCACCCGCTCTGCTGATCCTGCTCCGCGTGGCGCAGGGCTTCTCCGTCGGCGGCGAGGCCTCCGGCGCGATGAGCTTCCTCGCCGAGCACGCCCCGGAGGGCAAGCGCGGGCTCTACACCAGCTACGCGCAGATCGCCTCGTTCCTCGCCCTGCTCACCGGCACCCTGGTCGCCGCCGCCATGACCAGCGGACTCGGTTCCGCGCGCATGGAGTCGTGGGGCTGGCGCATCCCGTTCCTGCTCGCCGTCCCGCTCGGCATCGCCGGCATCTACATCCGCAAGCGCATCAGCGACACCCCCAACTTCACGCGCCTGAAGGAAGAGGACGGCCTCTCGAAGAACCCGCTCAAGGAGGCCTTCGCGTCCGCCGAGCACCGGCGCGCGATGCTGCTGGCCCTGTTCATCCCCCTGATGAACGGCTCCGGTTACTACGTCCTGTTCAGCTACATGCCCACCTTCATGAGCAGCGAGCTGAACTTCAGCAAGGTGCAGGGTCTTCTCGTCACCGCCTCCAGCCTGGTCGCGATCTGTATCGCCATCCCGTACATGGGCCGCCTCTCCGACCGCGTCGGCCGCAAGAAGGTCCTCGCCGGAGCGGCCATAGCCATGGCCATCGTCGGCATCCCCTGTTACCTGCTGATCGGCACCGGCAACGTGGCGCTCGCCGTCCTCGGCGCCTGCATCATGGCGGTCGTGTTCGCCGGCCACACAGGCGTCATCCACATCCTCCTCGTCGAACTCTTCCCGACCCGGGTGCGCTACTCCGCCTACGGCCTCGGCTACAACGTCTCCTCCGCCCTCTTCGGCGGTACGGCCCCCCTGCTGATGACCTACCTCATCGCGCAGACGGGCAACGTCGACATGCCGGCCTTCTACGCCGTGATCACGGCCCTGGGCACGCTCCTCGCCGTGTCCAAGGTGAAGGACCGCGCCCACCTGCCCCTGCGCGACGCCTGACAGTTCCACCCGAACTCCCGGCACCCGCACGCCTGTTGCACCCCCCACCCCGCACAGCAAGGAGCACCTCAGCATGCCCATCTCCGACTACAGGACGGCCCTCGTCACCGGAGCGTCGACCGGCATCGGAGCCGTGGTCGTCGAACGGCTCGCCAAGCGCGGCCTGGAGGTCCACGCCGTGGCCCGCAACGCCGACCGGCTCAACACCCTTGCCGACGAGACCGGTTGCGTCCCCCACGCCGTCGACATCACCGACACCGAGGCGCTCACCGCCGTCCTCGACGGCCTGGAGATCGACGTCCTCGTCAACAACGCGGGCGTCTCCCGCACCGGCAACATCCTCACCGCCGACGAGTTCGCCGTCGACGAGCAGATCGCCGTCAACATCCAGGCCGTCCTCCACCTGGTCCGCCTGCTGATGCCCGGCATGGTCGAGCGCGACCTCGGCCACATCGTCAACATCAGCTCGATCGCCGGCGTCTACAACTTCGGCGGCAACACGATCTACCACGCCACCAAGGCCGCCGTGCACACCCTCTCCCGCCAGCTCCGCGTCGACGGCTACGGCCGCCGCGTCCGCGTCAGCGAGATCTGCCCCGGCCGGGTGGAGACGGAGATCTTCGGCCGCCTCCTCGGCGACATGGAGGCCGCCCAGCGCGAGTACTACGACGGCTACGAGTCCCTGAAGCCCGAGGACATCGCCGACGCCATCGAGTTCGCCGTCGACGCGCCCCGGCACGTCAACATCGGCCACATCGAGATCCTGCCCACCTTCCAGGTGCCCGGCGGCCTCAACTTCGAGCGCAGGGAGGGCTGATCACATGAAGACGGCAGAACGGCTGCACCGCATCAAGCCCTCGCCGAGCACGGCGGCGGCCCAGCGCGTACGCGAGCTGAAGAGCCAGGGCCTCACCATCCTCGATCTCACCGTGGGCGAGCCGGACTTCGACACCCCCGACCACGTCAAGGCCGCCGCGATCAAGGCCATCGAGGCGGGCGAGACCAAGTACACGCCCGTGAACGGCACTTCGGCCCTCCGGGCGGCCATCGCCGGCAAACTCCGCGAACGTCACGGACTCGACGTCATTGACTCCCGGATCACCGTCGGCGGCGGCGCCAAGCAGGTCATCTTCCTCGCCCTGATGGCCACACTGGACGAGGGCGACGAGGTGATCGTCCCCGCGCCGTACTGGGTGTCGTACCCCGACATGGTCCGTGCCAACGACGGCACCCCGGTCATCGTCGACTGCCCGGAGGCGGAAGGCTTCAAGCTGACGCCGGAGCGCCTCGCAGCGGCCCTCACCGAACGCACCCGCTGGGTCGTCCTCAACACCCCTGGAAACCCCACCGGATCCGCCTACACGGCCGCCGAACTCCGCGCCCTCGCCGGAGTCTTGCTGGCCCACCCGCACGTCGGCGTCCTCACCGACGAGATCTACGACGAGATCTGGTACGGCGACCAGGAGGCCCCGTCGCTCGCGGCCGTCGAACCCCGCCTGGCCGACCGGGTGTTCCTCACCAACGGCGTCTCCAAGACCTACGCGATGACGGGTTGGCGTATCGGCTACGGGGTCGGCTCGGCGGACCTGGTGACGGCGATCAACACCCTCCAGTCCCAGACCTCTTCGTGCCCCTCCTCGGTGAGCCAGGCCGCCGCTGCCGCCGCGCTCACGGGACCGCAGGACTTCGTCCAGGAGACGGTGCGGGTCTACCGCGCCCGCCGCGACGAGACCGTGAAGCTCGTCAACGACGTGCCCCAGCTCAGCTGCACGATCCCGGACGGCGGCTTCTACCTCCTGGTCAACTGCCAGGCGGCGATAGGGCAGTTCACGCCCGCCGGCACCCGGATCGAGAACGACGAGGACTTCGCCCTGCACCTCCTCGACAGCCGGCAGGTGGCGGTGATCCACGGAGCCGCGTACGGCGCCCCCGGCTACTTCCGCATCTCCTTCGCCACGTCGACGGACGTCCTCACCGAGGCCTGCGAACGCATAGCGGCGGCGTGCGCCGAACTGACGTCCACCGCCCCCTCCGCCTGAAAGGTCGTCATGATCCGCGTCAGCACGAAGTTCGACCGGCCGGAGCCCGCCCTCGTCAAGCAGTTGAGCGCCTTCTCCTCGGCCACCGTCCACGAGGCACAGGGCCGCCTCGGGGCGCTGGACTCGGCCATCAAGCCGGTCGACCGCACGATGTCCCTGTGCGGCCCGGCCTTCACGGTCCAGTGCGCCCCGCGCGACAACCTCATGCTCCAGACCGCCATCGCCTACGCCCGCCCCGGCGACGTCGTGGTCGTGTCCGCCGGCGACTACGAGGAGGCGGGCTCCTTCGGCGACGTCCTCGCCAACGCCTGCCAGTCCAAGGGCCTCGCCGGTCTGATCACCGACACGGGCGTCCGCGACACCGAGGACCTGCGCGCCCTGGGCTTCCCGGTCTTCTCCCGCAGCGTCTCCATCAAGGGCACGGTCAAGGAGACCGTCGGCCCCATGTGCGAACCGATCACCGTCGGCGGCGTACTCGTCCGCCCCGGCGACATCATGCGCGCCGACGCGGACGGGGTGGTCGTCGTCCGCCGCGAGGACGCGGCCGAGGCGGCCGCCGCCTCACAGGAGCGCGTCGACGCCGAGGCGGGATTCATCGCCGCGTACCGGGCTGGCAAGACGGTCGTCGAGATGTGCGGCCTCGCCCCGGTACTTGCGGCGAAGGGCCTGGTGATCGAGGAGTAGGGCCGCTGTGCGACACCCGCCATCTCCGTGTCGCGCCGAGTTCGGTGCCGCTGACCGGCGAGGGCGCCTCACGCCGTCGCCGACGACCCCTGCGTATCGGCGACCAGATCCGGCAACAGCGCGCACATCGCCTCGCGTTGGGCCGGGCCGACGAACTGGGTGAGGGCGCGCTTGACCGTCTCGGAGAGGGTCTCCGACGCCTCCGTCAGCAGGCGTCGGGCCTTCTCCGTGAGGGCGACCTCGACCCCGCGCTTGTCCCCGCAGACCGACTTGCGGGTGACCAGGCCCGCGTGCTGGAGACAGGCGATCTGATACGTCAGCCGGGTCTTCGGGCGGCCGAGCAGCTCGGCGATCCGGGTCATGCGCAGCCCCGCGGGCTCCTCGGCCAGCAGGCACAGCACCAGGAACTCGTCGTGCGAGACGTCGAGGTTTCCCTTCACTACCGAACGCAGCTCCTGCTCCACCGCACCCGTCGCCGCCAGCAGCAGCATCCAGGCGCGCAGCTCGGGCGGGAGCAGCGCGGCGCCCTGCAGGGAGGGACATTCGGGCTGGTCGGCGGGGCGCTCAACGGGGTCGGCCATGACATCGAGTCTACCCGTTGTTCAAATTTGGAGGAGATGGTTGTCCAGATTTGGATAATGAGCTAGCGTGAGGCTCATTCAAATTTGGACTACTGGAACCAGCGGGAGAGATCATGACCGTCGCCGTCGAAACCGGGGTGTGGCAGCTCGACCAGGCCGCCTCCACAGTGGGCATCAGCCACAGGACGATGTGGGGCCTGGTCAACGTGAAGGGCACCTTCGGCACCGTCACCGGCCAGGGCGAGGTCCGCCCCGACGGGTCCGCGGTCGGCACGCTGACCCTGGCCGCCGCCTCCCTGGACACCAAGAACGCCAAGCGCGACAAGCATCTGCGCTCCGCCGACCTCTTCGACGTCGAGAAGTTCCCGGAGATCACCTTCGCGGTCCGCAGCGCCGAGCTGACCGGCGACACCGTGCACGTCGTCGGTCAGCTGACCGTCCACGGCATCAGCCGCCCGCAGAACTTCACCGCCCGGCTCAAGGACGCGACCGCCGAGGCGCTCACCCTGGACGCCGAATTCACCGTGGACCGCGACCAGTTCGGCCTGGGCTGGAACCAGCTGGGCATGCTGCGCGGCCTGACCACCGTGACGACCACGCTGCGTTTCCAGCGCGCCGCGGCCTGACGAACCGTCAACCCGCGGGCTGCAGCTGGACGTCCGAGCTGGACAGCGTCTGCGGGCTCGCGGTGAACGCGCGCACCCGGATCCGGACCGTCTTGTGGGGGAGGACGAACTTCCCCCCGGCCGGCTGGAGTTCGATGCGCTCGGTGCTGTGCGCGGGCAGCGTCGTCGGACCGCCCACCTGGGACCAGAACCTGCTCATGCCCTGACCCGTGGTGAGCATGTAGTGGGGCGAGAGGGCGCTGCCGGACGAGTTGGTGACCTCGACGGTCAGCCGGGTCACGACCGTGGGCGCCGCGCGCCGCACCCCGGCGAGCTTCATGCTCATCGGCGGCGCGCCCGTCGCCGCCACGGCGGCACTCGCCAGCGCGGGCGTGAGCAGCAGTACGGCCGCCGCCACCCTGGCCCGGCGCCGGTTCGGGCCGGACAGTGCGCGGGGGCGCGGCTGCCACGCGTCGCGGAACTCCGAGAGCGGTGTGGTGACCGCCGCCGCCAGCCACAGCGGCGTCATCATCAGGTAGTAGCCGTCCTGCGAACGCGTCGCCAGATAGAAGGCGCACCAGGGCAGCACGGTCGCCGCGGGTCCCAACCGCCGTACGAACAGCACGAACACGGCGAGCAGCCCCGCCGCCAGCAGCATGCTCGCGTGGGAGTACCAGTCGAGCCGGTCGCTGCCGTTCGTGAAGTACAGCGAGATGTCCACCAGGCCCTGGCCGTGCACCACCGCGCCCTGGGTCAGCGGCAGCGCGATGCCCGCGATCCAGGTGCCCGGCTCGTGCACGATGAAGTACGTGTTGATCAGCAGCCATACGGTGAGCGCGACCCCGATGATCCGCAGCAGCACCAACGCCGCCTGCCTGGCGCCGAGTTCGCCGCGCCGCACGGCGTAGATCCCGGCGAGCAGGAACGGCGTGAGGAACCAGGGGAGTTGCTGCGCCGCGCAGGCCGCCCCGAGGCACGCGGCCTGGGCGATCCCGGCGGGACCGAGCCGGCCGCCCCTGCCGATCCGGGGCCAGCGGACCACCACCGGCACCAGCAACGCCATGGCCAGGACGGCGGGATAGCCCTGCCTGCCGTAGGTCGGCAGCAGGCCGAGGCCCAGGCACGCGATGGTCGCCGCCGAACGCCACTGGGTGGGCAGCAGCCGCCACATGAGGACCGCGCCCGCGATCAGCGCACCGGTGGCGACGGCCGTCGCGGGGGCGCCGCCGTGCCCGATCCACAGCAGGGGCGCCGTCAACAGCACTTCCAGCGGCGGATATCCGTAGGTGTAGTCGTAGCCGCCGCTCACGGTCGGGGTCAGCGCGACGCCACCGGAGTGGAAGAGCCAGGGCCAGGGCTGTCCGTAGACCGGGTGCCCGGCGGCCAGTTCCTTGGCGGCCTGGGTGGTGAGGACCGCCTCGTCGCCGCCGTTGTGGAACACGGACCACGCGGCCAGCGTCAGCAGGACCGCCGTCACCAGGACGGCGAGGTCGATCCGGGCCAACGACCGTGCCCTGCGCACCACCAGGGCCAGCACCCCGCACACCAGGATCGAGACGTAGCACAGGGACACGGCCGCCGCCACGACGAGCCGGTGGCTGGCGGCCTGCGTCCACACCGGGCGGACACCGATGAACAGACTGATGTCGGCGAGCAGGGTGAGGATGCGATGCCACTGCGCGGGAGGTTCCGGGGCGGACACCGCCGACTGTGTCCGCCGACCGGGTGTCACCTGTGGTGTTTCTGCCAAGTGCACGACATAGGAGGCTATTCGGCCCCGGTGAGCGAGGTGTCGCGCATCGTGAAGAGTCGGGTGTGAGGGTGGTAAGAAGTCCGGTTTTGTGGCGGGAAAGCAGCAAAAGCGAACGTCATTGTTCAACTGACCGAAGCCATCAGTTCATTCAGTAAACATCGCGCACATACCGTTTCGCCGCTGCCAGTTGCTTCACGTACGAGGCCGCCTCCGCCTCGTCGAGACCGCCGTGCGCGACCGCGATGTCCCGCAGCGCCCGGTCCACGTCCTTCGCCATCCGCGAGGCGTCACCGCACACATAGAAGTGCGCGCCCTCCTGCAGCCAGTGCCACAACTCCGGCCCGTGCTCACGCATCCGGTCCTGTACATACACCTTGGCCCGCTGGTCCCGGGAGAAGGCCGTGTCGAGCCGGGCGAGCGCGCCCTCGTCGAGCAACTCCCTGAGTTCCTCCTCGTAGTAGAAGTCCGTCGCGCGGTGCTGCTCGCCGAAGAACAGCCAGTTCGGCGCCGCGTGCCCGAGCGCGCGCCGCTCCTGGAGGAACCCGACGAACGGCGCGACCCCGGTACCCGGCCCGACCATCACCATCGGAGTCCCCGCGTCGGCGGGGGGCCGGAAGTGCGGCGACCGCTGCACGAACACGGGCACCTCCGTGCCCGCCCCGGCATCGGCATCGGCGAGGAACGGGGAGCAAACCCCGCCGCGCGGACGGCCGTTGAGATTCTCGTAGCGCACCACCGACACCGTCAGAGAGACACTGTGCGGGTCGACGAGGGGGCTGGAGGAGATCGAGTACAGGCGCGGTTGAAGCTTCTTGAGCACCCCGGCCCACTCCTCCGCACCCGCCTTCACCGGATACTCGGCGAGCACGTCCACCGCCTGCCGCCCCCAACTCCACTGCGCGAGCCGGTCCTTGTTGTCGGGCCGCAGCAGCCTGCGCAACTCCCGGTCGTCCCGGGCCCGTTCGGCCACGAAGCGGAGCAGGTCCGGGGTGATGCGGGTGATGTCCAGCTGACGGTGAAGTGCCTCGGCGAAAGGGAACTCGCCAACACCCGCCACCTCTACGACCGTCGAGGCATCGGCACCGGTGACGGTCAGCCACTCCGCCACCAGGTCCGGCGAGTTGACCGGCCGCACGCCGAGCGCGTCGCCGGCCTCGTACGTGAGGTCGATCCCGCTGGTGTCGAAGGTGAACCGCCGCACCTCCTTTCCCGCGCCGGGCCGGCTGAGCAGCCGGTTGCCGACGAGCCGGGCGAGCACGGGGGCGGGTTTGGGGGCGCGGCGCGGTGCTTCCGGGACTCCGGGCTCGGCGCCCAGCGCCGTCATCACCTGGCCCAGCCACGCGTCCGCCGACGGCTCGAAGTCCGGCTCACAGTCCGCGCGCGGGGTCAGCCGCACCCCGCCCAACTCGTCGAGCCGCGCGTCCAGTCGGCGCCCGTGCCCGCAGAAGTCGTCGTACGACGAGTCGCCCAGGGCCAGCACCGCGAACCGCACTCCGTCCAGCCGGGGCGCCTGCTCGCCGGCGAGCGCGTCCCAGAAGCCGGAGCCGTTGTCGGGGGCATCACCGTCGCCGAACGTGCTGGTGATGAAGAGGAGATCGGCGTCGGCCGGAAGTGTGCCGACGTCGGCCTGGTCCATGCCGAGCAGACTCGCCCGGTGTCCGGCCGAGCCGAGCCGCTCGGCGGTGGCCGTCGCCAACTCCTCGGCGTTGCCTGTCTGCGAGGCCCACAGGACGACGATCTGCCGCCCTTCTTGCGGCTGTTGTACGGGCGCGACCGTCGACCTCGAATACATCCCGGCGAGAACACCGTTGACCCACAAGGCGTGTTCGGTGCTGAAGGGCGCGTCCGGCGGAAGCGTCGGCACACCCGGGGCGCCGGACTCGATACCCGCGAGGAAGCCGGTCAGATAGAGGCGTTCCTGCGCGGTGAGGACGGGCGGCGGGGCGGGGTCGAGACCGAAGGGATTGGCGCCCGGGGTCACGGAGGTCGGCACGACGACCTCCGGCTGTGCCGGTGGCGCGCTCGCCACCTTCGCCAGCGACACCGCGCACACCTTGAACTCCGGCTGGAACGACACCGGATCCACCGCGTCGCTGGTCACCGCGTTGACGCTCAGATACTCGCCGAAGAGATCGTTCCAGTGGAACGGCGCGAAACAGCCTCCGGGCCGCACCCGGTCGGTCACCACGGCCGGCAGCACCGCCCGCCCCCGGCGCGACGCCACCTCCACCGAGTCGCCCTCCGCGATCCCCAACTCCCGCGCGTCCTGCGGATGCAGTTCGACGAAGGGCCCGGGGTTCAGCTTGTTGAGCTTGGCGACCTTGCCCGTCTTCGTGAGCGTGTGCCACTGGTGCTGAAGGCGCCCGGTGTTGAGCACGAACGGGTAGTCGTCGTCGGGCAGTTCGGCGGCCGGCATGTGCGGACGAGCGTGGAACACCGCCCGCCCGCTGGCGGTCGGGAACCGCAGCTCACCGCCGCCCACGTACCGGATGGGATTGCGGTCCGGCCCGTCCTCCTCCGCCGCCGGCCACTGCACCGGTGTGGACCGCAGCCGCTCGTAGGTCACCCCGCGCAGATCCCACCCGGTCACCGGGTTCCAGAACTGCCGTATCTCCTCGAAGACCTGCTCGGCACTGTCGTAGGTGAAGCCCTTCTCGTAGCCCATCGCGCACGCCACGGCCGCGATGAGCCGCCAGTCGGACGTGGCCTCGCCGGGCGGGTCGACGACGGGGCGGGCGAGGGTGAGGGTGCGCTCGCTGTTGACGAGGACGCCCTCGGACTCGGTCCACAGCGCGCCGGGGAGGACGATGTCGGCGTACGCGTTGGTCTCGGTGTCGGTGAAGACGTCCTGGGTGACGACGAACTCGGCGTTCTCCAGGCCCTCGATGACGGTGCGTCGGTTGGCGACGGAGGCCACCGGGTTGGTGCAGATGATCCAGCAGGCCTTGATGTCGCCGTCGGCCATCTTCTGGAACATCTCGACGGTGCCCCGGCCGACCCCGTCCGCGCGGATGGTCTCCGGCGGCAGGCCCCACACCTCCTCGGTGAACTCCCGTTCCGCGTCGACCAGTACGGACCGCTGGCCCGGCAACCCCGGTCCCATGTAGCCCATTTCACGGCCGCCCATCGCGTTCGGCTGGCCGGTGAGGGAGAAGGGGCCGCTGCCGGGGCGGCAGATGGCGCCGGTCGCGAGATGCAGGTTGACGAGGGCGTTGGTGTTCCAGGTGCCGTGCGTGGACTGGTTGAGCCCCATCGTCCAGCAGCTCATCCACTCGCCCGCCCCGCCGATCAGCCGGGCCGCCGTACGGATGTCGTCCTCGGCGAGTCCGGTGATCGCGGCGACGGCGTCCGGCGCGTAGTCCGCGAGGAACTCGGGCAGCGCCTCCCAGCCCTCGGTGTGCGCGGCGATGAACTCCGGGTCGGTGTGCCCGTTCTCGTGCAGCAGGTGCAACAGGCCGTTGAGCAGGGCGAGATCGGTGCCCGGCGCGATCTGCAGGAACAGGTCCGCCTTCGCCGCCGTGGCGGTCCGGCGCGGATCGACGACGATCAGCTTGGCGCCCGCCTTGACCCGTTCCATCATCCGCAGGAAGAGGATCGGATGGCAGTCGGCCATGTTCGAGCCGATGACCAGGAACACGTCCGCCCGCTCGAAGTCCTCGTACGAGCCCGGCGGCCCGTCCGCGCCCAGCGACGACTTGTAGCCGGCACCCGCACTCGCCATGCACAGCCGGGAGTTGGACTCGATCTGGTTCGTCCGGACGAACCCCTTGGCCAGCTTGTTCGCCAAGTACTGGGCCTCCAGGCTCATTTGACCGGAGACATAGAAGGCGACCGCGTCCGGCCCGTGCTCGTCGACGATTCTCCGCAGCCGGCGCGCGGTCTCGGCGACGGCATCCGCGACGGGCGTCGGCGCCGGCTCCGCGCCCCGGTCGTCCCGGACCAGCGCGCTCGTCAGCCGGCCCGGCGCGGCGAGCATCTCGGCCGTGGTCGCGCCCTTGGTGCAGAGCCGCCCCGCGTTCGCCGGGTGCGCCTTGTCGCCGGACGCCCTGAGGACCGTACGCCTGCCGTCGGGACCCGCCCCGACGTCGAGCAGCATGCCGCAGCCCACACCGCAGTACGAGCAGACCGTTCGCACCTGCTGGGTCCGGAGGCTCGTCGTCATGCCGTAGACGCTACGAATTGCCCGTTACGCCGATGTCACGCGGCTCGATCATGAGGGGTTACGCCCGCTGCACAACCGGCTCGGGGCCGGTGTGAGATGTGCCGGATCTTGTCGCGGAGTGTGTCGCTGTTGGGCCGAACGGGTGACAGTGCGCAACAATTGCCGGATGCAGACTGCCAGCGCGACCCAGGACGGAGCATGCCGGTGAACAGCCACGATGTCACCGACGAACAGTGGGAGGGGCTCGCGCAGGTAGTGCCGCTGCGAGGCCGGGACGCCTGGCCGTCCGCCGTGAGCCACCGATCCATACCCGAGGCCGAGACCGAGCCGCGCCGCCGCTTCGTCGTCCTGCGGGTGAACGTGTTCGGGGACGCCCGCGAGGTCGCGGAGACCCTGATGGCGGGCATACCGGTGCTCCTGGACCTGACCGGCGCGGAGGCCGAGGTCGCCAAGCGGGTGCTCGACTTCAGCACCGGCGTCGTCTTCGGCCTGTCGAGCGGGATGACCCGGGTCGACCGGAATGTGTTCCTGCTCACGCCGCCGGGGACTGAAGTGCGGGGGCTGATGGAGGGGGCGGGGGTTCCGGGCGTGTGAGTCCGACCGGAGAGCGGTGGCGGGCGGTCCCCCGATCGTAGGAAGGTCGCCGGGACGGAACGGTTCGCCTGACAGCGGAGGCCTACGGTCCGGATATGGCCGTGTCCCCGCAGTCCCCGCAGTCCGCTCCGCCGTGCGAGCCCCGCGTACCACCGCAGGCCGCCGCACCCCGGCCGTCACCGGTGGGCCCCGAGTCCTCCCCCGACCGGCCACACCTCACCGAGCTGAGGCTGTCGGCGTTCGCCACGCACCGGGGCGCCGGGTTCCCGCTCGGGCCGCTCACCCTCTTCGCCGGGCCCAGCGGCGGCGGCAAGACGAGCGCGCTGCGGGCGTACGAGGCACTCGCGCGGCTCGGCGGCGGAGGCGAGGTGAGGGAGGTGTTCCCGGACCCGGTCGCCTGCGTCCCCGACCGGGCCCGGCCCGACGCCCAGCGCAGGCGCGGCTTCCGCATCGGCTGTACGGCGGACGGACCCGAGGGCCCGGTACGGCTCGACGTCGCCGTCCAGGCCGAGCCCGAACTCCGCATCGTGGGCGAGCGGTTGACGTCCGGCGGGCTGGTCCTCCTGGAGACCGCCCTGCGCGACCCCACCCGCCGCTCGGTACAGGCCGCCTGGCACACGGCGGGTTCGTCACCGGTCACCCGCGCCCCGCTGCCCGACGACCGGCTCGGCACCGCCCTGCTGCCGCTGCGGGTCGCGGGGAAGACGGACGGACAGCGCCAAGTCCTCGCCGCCGCCGAGCAGATGGTGGTCGCCCTGCGTTCCGTCTTCGCCTGTGACCCGGTGCCCGAGCGGATGCGCGCACCCGTGCCGATCGGCGACGGGCGGCTGCTGCGGGACTGCGCAAACCTCGCCGACGTGCTGTGGCGCACTCGGAGCGAGTGCGGGCGGCGCCACGGCCAACTCGTCGCGGCCGTCCGCGCCGGATGCGCCGGAGCCGTCGCGGACGTGCTCGCGGAACCGCTGCGCGACGGTCTGGTCGGGGCCGTGCTCGACCGGGGCGACCGCGGGCGCACCGGCTTCGGACGGCTCGGTGACGGTGAACTCCGTTATGCGGCACTCGCGTTGGTGCTCCTCACCGGCCCCGGCGTCCTGGAGGTGGACCCGCCCGGCGAGGTCCCGGCCGCGATGCAGACCCTCACCGTCCTCGCCGACGGCCTCGACCGCGCACTGGACGTACGGCAACGGGCCGAACTGCTGCGGCTCGCCGCCCGGATGTGCGAGCGCGGGCACATCCGGCTGGTCGGCGCGGTGAGCGACGCGTCCTGGGCCGACGGGGTCGAGGGGGTCACGGTGGTACACCTGGTGCCGTGACAGAACATCTCGACGTGGCGAAACTGCAGCGCAGACTGGCCGAGTTCGCCGCTGCACGGAACTGGCAGCCCTACCACACCCCCAAGAACCTCGTCGCCGCGCTCAGTGTGGAGGCCTCCGAACTGGTCGAGATCTTCCAGTGGTTGACCCCCGAGGAGTCCGCGCGGGTCATGGACGACCCGGACAGCGCGCACCGGGTGCGGGACGAAGTCGCCGATGTGCTCGCCTACTTGCTGCAGCTGTGCGAGGTGCTCGGCATCGACCCGCTCGCCGCGCTGGAGGCGAAGATCGACCGGAACGAGGACCGGTTCCCCCGGCCGTGACGGCCGTAGTGGACAAGTTGGGGGAGTCGGCGCGTCCATTTTCACTCTCCGGAGTCATTCATCTGTCCGCAACCGATTTGTTGTCCACAGATTTCCGCCTTCCTCTGGCTTTTCGTCTCAGGGACTCTCACTCTGGGTAGTGGACAAGTGAGTTCGGGCGGACGTGCGAACAGCACGGCGGGATATGACGGGGGCAGTGCATGGACGCGATGCGGCTCATCGTGACGAGCAGGCGTGCCCTGGCCGGAAGCGGGGACGTGCCGGGGACCATGACCGAGGTGTGGCAGGCGCAGGCCCTCGCGCAGGCGATCGGCAGCCGCCTCGCGGTCTTCGGTCCGCCCGAACTGCGCGGTGAGGCACTGGGGTTGACCGAGCTGGCGGGCCGGGGCTGCGGCGTCCTGGACACCCCGGTGCTGGCGATGGAGGACTTACGGGCGGCGCAGCTCACGGAGCTGGGCGACGCCCGGCTCGCTCTCCTCTGCCTGGGCGGCCTGCTCGGCGAGGTCGGTATCGCCCTGGTCGGCATCGCCTGCGCGGCGGACGACGAGGGCACGTACTGGCAGTGCATGGAGGCGATCGACGCGGCCGACGAGTCGCGGGACCGGGTCCTTGAGATGCTGCGAAGACTGGCGGACCGGGAGCGGGCGGAGATACCGGAGCGGGAGGCGGGGTGAGAGAGACGTCCGCCTCCGGCGCCGCAGCGGCGTCAGGCGGTCGCGCCGCCCCCCTCGGCGGACACCGACCCCGTGCTTCCGGCCGACTGGAGGTCGGCGTCGAGGGCGGACAGGTCCGCGTTCAGTGACGCCATCAGCTCCTCCATCTGCTGCAACAACCCCTTCGGTTGCGCAGGCCCGCCCTGCTGCGGCACGGCTTCTTCGGACATGACGGCCTCCTCGGCCCGTGGCCTCCGAGAGCGGAGGCCGATGCGGGTGACGCCCCGACGTCGCCTTGCCGGTGCGGGAATCCGGGCGGTCCGGTTCCGCCCGAGCCAACGATCATCACCGGGGCGGGTCACTGGCACGGGCAGTCCCCGTGCGCACGGTTGACGCAATTTCACCCGACCGGGCAGGAGTGGGGCCGGAGGGACCGGTGGGGTTGACCGGCACCCCGGCGTGCAGGATGGAGGCATGGATCTTCGCATCTTCACCGAGCCCCAGCAGGGGGCCACCTACGACACCTTGCTCGCCGTGGCCAAGGCGACCGAGGATCTCGGCTTCGACGCCTTCTTCCGTTCCGACCACTTCCTGAGCATGGGCTCCGGCGACGGCCTCCCCGGCCCCACCGACGCCTGGCTCACCCTCGCCGGCCTCGCCCGCGAGACCAAGCGCATCCGCCTGGGCACCCTGATGACGGCCGGCACCTTCCGCCTCCCCGGCGTCCTCGCCATCCAGGTCGCGCAGGTCGACCAGATGTCGGGCGGCCGGGTCGAACTCGGCCTGGGCGCGGGCTGGTTCGAGCAGGAGCACAAGGCGTACGGCATCCCCTTCCCCAAGGAGAAGTTCGCCCGCCTGGAGGAGCAGCTCGCCATCGTCACCGGCCTGTGGGAGACCAAGCCCGGCGACACCTTCGACTTCCACGGCACGTACTACGACCTGACCGACTCGCCCGCGCTGCCCAAGCCCGCGCAGTCCAGGATCCCCGTGCTGATCGGCGGCCACGGCGCGAGCCGTACCCCGAAGCTGGCCGCGCAGTACGCCGACGAGTTCAACATGCCGTTCGCCTCGATCGAGGACAGCGAGCGGCAGTTCGGCCGGGTCCGCGCCGCCGCCGAGGCCGCCGGCCGCAAGGCGGACGACCTGATCTACTCCAACGCCCTCGTCGTCTGCGTCGGCAAGGACGACCAGGAGGTCGCCCGCCGCGCCGCCGTGATCGGCCGCGAGGTAGACGAACTCAAGGCCAACGGTCTCGCGGGCTCCCCGTCCGAGGTCGTCGACAAGATCGGCCGCTACGCCGAGACCGGCTCCCGGCGGATCTACCTCCAGGTCCTCGACCTCGACGACCTGGACCACCTGGAGCTGATCTCGTCCCAGGTGCAGTCGCAGCTGTCGTAGCACCGCGAGGGCGGGGTGGGGGACCCCCTCCAAAAAAGTGTGTCACTTTCAGGGCGAAGTGACACACTTTTTTGGAACCCCTACCTGGCCCCCGCCCCGGCGGAGGCCGCCGCCGGCACCTCCGCGCCGACGGCCGGCCGTCGGCCCGGGAGGAACGCGGCCAGGGCCAGGGCCGCCAGGGCCGCCGCCGAACCGATGCCCATGATCACGCGGAAACCGTTGTGGGAGGGGACCGTCAGCGAGCCGAACGTCGTCGTCATGTGCGCCAGTACGACTCCGGCGACGGCGCTGGAGGCGGACGTACCGATGGAGCGCATCAGGCTGTTGAGGCTGTTCGCGGCGGCCGTCTCGGACAGCGGCACGGCCCCCATGATGAGCGCGGGCATCGCGCCGTAGGCGAAACCGACCCCGGCCGAGATCACACAGCACACCACGACGACCTGCCAGACAGCGGCCAGCATCACGACGCCGAGGCCGTAACCGGCGGCCACGACGAGCGCGCCCAGCATAAGGGTGACCCGGGGCCCGGCCGCCGCCGAGATCCGGGCGGACAGCGGCGCCGTGGCCATCATCACCAGGCCGGAGGGGCCGAGCGTGAGGCCCGCCGCGAGCACGGACTGGCCGAGGCCGTAGCCGGTGAGCGTGGGCAGTTGGAGCAACTGCGGCACGGCCAGCGACATGGCGAACATGGCGAAGCCGAACACCACGGACGCGAGGTTCGTCAGCAGCACCTGGCGCCGCGCGCTGGTACGCAGATCCACCAGCGGCCGCTCGGTGCGCAACTCCCACCAGCCCCACACCAGCAGCACGGCGACGGCCACCACGAACAGCCCGGTCGTCGTCCCGCTGCCCCAACCCCAGTCCGCCCCCTTGGAGACGGCGAGCAGCAGACACACCAGACCGATCGACATCCCGACGCCGCCCACCACGTCGAACCGGCCTCCGCTGCGCACCGCCGACTCCGGTACGAACACCACGACGAGCGCGGTCACCACGGCACCGAGCGCCGCCGCCGTCCAGAACAGCGCATGCCAGTCGGCCTTTTCGGCGATGAACGCGGCCGTCGGCAGCCCCAGCGCACCGCCCACCCCGAGCGAAGCGCTCATCAGCGCGGTCGCCGATCCCAGCCGCTCCGGCGGGAGTTCGTCGCGCATGATGCTGATGCCGAGCGGGATGACCGCCGTCGAGAAGCCCTGGAGCGCCCGTCCGACGATCATCGGCGCGAGCGAGTCGCTGAGCGCGCCGACCACCGAACCCGCTATCAGCAGCACGAGGTTGAGCAGCAGCATCCGCCGCTTGCCGTACATGTCCCCGAGCCGTCCCACCACCGGGTTGGCGACGGCCCCGGCCAGCAGGGTCGCGGTGATCGCCCAAGTGGCGTCGGACGGCGAGGAGTTCAGCAGCTTGGGCAGCTCGGGCACGATCGGGATGATCAGCGTCTGCATCAGCGAGACGGTGATCCCGCCGAGGGCCAGGACCCGGACGACGGCGCCGGAGCGCCCGGCCCCCTCGGCGGTCGGGGTGGGGATGGCGGACGCGGACATGGCGAAGCCTCCGGCTCATGCGTGCGACAGGGGGCCGAACGGAACGAGTCTGGCATGTTTTTCGTACGTCATACGCAAAATAAGGGGAGCCGGGCCCGCGAAGTGCCGGAGCGGTAGCCTTCCCCTGTCCGGGCACGGCTGTCACGGACGGAGAGGCGCAACGGATGACGCAGGTGGCGACGGGTTCCGGCCGCCGGGGCAGGGGACGCCCGCCCCGGCTGTCACGGGAGCGGATCGTCGAGGGCGCGGTCGAGGTCCTGCTCGCCGAACCGGCCGTCTCCCTCACCATCAAGCGGGTCGCCGACGTCGTCGGCGCCGCCCCCATGGCCCTCTACCGCTACTTCCCGGACCGCGACGCCCTCCTCCAGGCCGCCGCCGACCACGTCCTGGAGGCCATGCGCCGCGACCCCATCCCCGAGGGTCCCTGGCCCGACCGGCTCCGCGCCTGGATGCGCGCCGGGCAGGCCAACCTCCGCCCCTACCCCCAGCTCATGCCGTACATGACGACGACCCGGCACCCCGCCTGGACCCCCGGCCTGACCCGGCTGCGCGAGATCCTCCTCCCGGCCGGCCTCTCCGCCGAGGACCTGGCCCTCGCCGTCACCCTCATCTCCTCGACGCTGCTCGGCAACGCCGTCTACGAGGGCTACCGCAGACCCGACGACGAGATGACCGCCCTCCTCGACGACACCCCCGCCCCCGACCCCAGGACGGACCTCCTCCGCCCCCTCCTCGCCGACCTCCCCGCCGCCCACGCCCGCCTCTTCGACACGATCCTGGAGCAGACGGTCACGACGGTGGAGCGGCTGGCCGCGGAGCCCTCGCGATAACCGAAGGCGCAGCTCGCCCGCCCTGTGCGAAGGTGGGACGGTCGTCCTGCCGAGCCCCCGGTGTCACCGACCCCGGGGGCTCTCGCACGCACGGCAGCGCACACTCATCCACCCGTCGGAGAGGTCCTCCGCATGTTCCTGACGATCAGTACCACCGGCACCCCCGAACTCCCCGCCACCGACCTCGGTTTCCTGCTGCACAAGCATCCCGAGAAGGCGCAGGCGTTCTCCACGTCCTACGGCCAGGCGTACGTCCTCTACCCCGAGGCGGATGCCGGGCGCTGCACGGCGGCGCTGTTGCTGGAGGTCGACGCGGTGGCACTGGTCCGGCGCGGCAAGGGCAAGGGACGCGGCGGCGCGCCCGACGCGGCGCTCGCGCAGTACGTCAACGACCGTCCGTACGCGGCCTCTTCGCTCCTCGCCGTCGCACTCAGCGCGGTCTTCTCCAGCGCCATGCGCGGCGTGTGCAACGCCCGCCCGGAGCGCGCGGCCCAGCCGCTGCCGCTGCGGATCGAGGTGCCCGCACTGCCCGCCAGGGGCGGAACCGACCTCGTACGGAAGCTCTTCGCGCCCCTCGGCTGGACGGTCACCGCCCAACCGGTCGCGCTGGACGCCGAGTTCCCCGAGTGGGGCGACTCGCGGTACGTGAGCCTCGTACTGGAGTCGGAGACGCTGACCCTCGCCGAGGCGCTGCGCCACCTGTACGTCCTGCTTCCGGTCCTCGACGACGCCAAGCACTACTGGGTGGCCCCCGACGAGGTCGACAAACTGCTGCGCGCAGGTGAGGGCTGGCTGCCCGCGCACCCGGAGCAGAGACTCATCACCAGCCGTTATCTGTCCCGCCGTTGGTCCCTCACCCGGGAGGCCATGGAGCGACTGGAACTGGTACGGCTCGCCGAGGCCGACGACAGCGAGGTCGAGGAGATCGACAACGCCGTCGCACCGGAGACCGAGACCGAGGAGAAGCCGACACCGCTCGCCGTGCAGCGCCGGGACGCGATCGTCGAGGCGCTCAAGGCGTCCGGCGCCGGCCGCGTGCTCGATCTCGGGTGCGGGCAGGGGCAGTTGGTGCAGGCGCTGCTCAAGGACACCCGGTTCACGGAGATCGTCGGCACCGACGTGTCGATGCGCGCGCTCAACATCGCCGCCCGCCGCCTCAAGCTCGACCGCATGGGGGAGCGGCAGTCCTCGCGCGTCCGGCTCTTCCAGAGCTCGCTCGCCTACACCGACAACCGCCTAAAGGGATACGACGCCGCCGTGCTCAGCGAGGTCATCGAGCACCTCGACCTGCCCCGGCTGCCGGCGCTGGAGTACGCGGTGTTCGGCGCCGCCCACCCCAGGACGGTCGTCGTCACCACCCCGAACGTCGAGTACAACGTCCGCTGGGAGACCCTCCCGGCCGGACACGTCCGGCACGGCGACCACCGCTTCGAGTGGACGCGCGCGGAGTTCGGGGAGTGGGCGGCGAACGTAGCCCAACGACACGGCTACGAGGTCGAGTTCGTACCGGTCGGACCCGACGACCCCGAGGTGGGCCCGCCCACGCAGATGGCTGTGTTCAGCGTAAGCACCGTGAAGGAGGAGAAGGCCGCATGACGAACGAGACCCCCGCGAAGGTCCGCACCCTGCCCGTGACCGACCTCTCCCTCGTGGTTCTGATCGGCGCCTCCGGCTCCGGCAAGTCCACCTTCGCACACCGCCACTTCAAGCCGACCGAGGTCATCTCCTCCGACTTCTGCCGCGGCCTGGTCTCCGACGACGAGAACGACCAGAGCGCCACCCGGGACGCCTTCGACGTCCTGCACTACATCGCGGGCAAGCGCCTCGCCGCCGGCCGCCGCACGGTCGTCGACGCGACCAGCGTGCAGCAGGACAGCCGACGCCAACTCATCGACCTGGCACGGCAGTACGACGTCCTGCCCATCGCCATCGTGCTCGACGTACCGGAAGAGGTGTGCGTCGAGCGCAACGCCTCGCGCTCCGACCGCGCAGACATGCCGCGCCGTGTGATCACCCGACACACCCGCGAACTCCGCCGCTCCCTGCGGGGCTTGGAGCGCGAGGGCTTCCGCAAGGTGCACATCCTGCGCGGAGTCGAGGACATCGAGAACGCGACGGTCGTCACCGAGAAGCGCTTCAACGACCTGACCCACCTCACCGGCCCCTTCGACATCATCGGCGACATCCACGGCTGCGCCGCCGAACTGGAGACCCTGCTCGGCAAGTTGGGCTACGACGACGGTGTCCACCCGGCGGGCCGCACGGCCGTCTTCGTCGGCGACCTCGTCGACCGCGGCCCCGACTCGCCGGGCGTACTGCGCCGCGTGATGTCCATGGTCGGGTCGGGCAACGCGCTGTGCGTACCGGGCAACCACGAGAACAAGTACGGCCGTTACCTCAAGGGCCGCAAGGTCCAGCACACCCACGGCCTGGCCGAGACGATCGAGCAGATGGAGGAGGAGACCGACGAATTCCGTTCCCAGGTAAGGGAGTTCATCGACGGACTCGTCAGCCACTACGTCCTCGACGGCGGCCGACTGGTCGTCTGCCACGCCGGCCTGCCCGAGAAGTACCACGGCCGCACCTCCGGCCGGGTCCGCTCGCACGCGCTGTACGGCGACACGACCGGCGAGACCGACGAGTTCGGCCTGCCGGTGCGCTACCCGTGGGCCGAGGACTACCGGGGTCGCGCGGCCGTCGTCTACGGCCACACCCCGGTCCCCGAGGCCACCTGGCTCAACAACACCATCTGCCTCGACACGGGCGCCGTCTTCGGCGGCAAACTCACCGCGCTGCGCTGGCCGGAGCGGGAACTGGTCGACGTACCGGCCGAGCAGGTCTGGTACGAGCCGACCCGCCCGCTGCGCTCGGAGGCACCCGGCGGCCACGACGGTCGCCCGCTCGACCTGGCGGACGTGCACGGCCGCCGGGTGGTGGAGACCCGGCACGCGGGCCGGGTGTCGGTCCGTGAGGAGAACGCGGCGGCGGCCCTGGAGGTCATGAGCCGCTTCGCGGTCGACCCGCGCCTGCTGCCGTACCTCCCGCCGACGATGGCCCCGACGGCGACCTCGCGCGTCGACGGCTACCTGGAGCACCCGGCGGAGGCGTTCGCGCAGTACGCCGAGGACGGGGTCGCGCGGGTCGTGTGCGAGGAGAAGCACATGGGCTCGCGGGCGGTGGTGCTGGTGTGCCGGGACGCTGAGACGGCACGGAAGCGGTTCGGGGTCGACGGCCCGACGGGCTCGCTGTACACACGCACGGGCCGCCCCTTCTTCGACGACCCGACGGTAACGGAGGAGATCCTCGGCCGACTGCGGGCGGCACTGGACGCGGCAGACCTTTGGGCTGCTCTCGACACCGACTGGCTGCTGCTGGACGCGGAGTTGATGCCGTGGTCGCTGAAGGCGTCCGGGCTGCTGCGCGGTCAGTACGCGGCGGTCGGCGCGGCGGCCGGGTCGGTGTTCCCGGGTGCGCTGGCCGCGCTGGAAGGCGCTGCCGGACGGGGCGTGGACGTGACGGACCTCCTCTCCCGGCAGCGCGAACGGGCAGCCGACGCCTCGGCGTTCACCGACGCGTACCGCCGCTACTGCTGGACCACGGACGGCCTCGACGGAGTCCGCCTGGCCCCGTTCCAGCTCCTCGCGGTCCAGGGCCGCAGCCTCGCCGCACTCCCGCACGACGAACAACTCGCCCTGCTGGACCGGCTCGTGGAACACGACAGCACAGGTCTGCTGCAGACCACCCGCCGCCTCTACGTCGACACGGGTGACCCCGAGTCGATCCAGGCTGGCGTCGACTGGTGGCTGGAGATGACCGGCCGGGGCGGCGAGGGAATGGTCGTCAAGCCGGTGGGCGCGGTGGTGCGCGGCGAGTCGGGCCGACTGGTCCAGCCCGGCATCAAGTGCCGTGGCCGCGAATACCTGCGCATCATCTACGGCCCGGAGTACACCCGCCCCGACAACCTCACCCGCCTCCGCGGCCGCTTCCTGAACCACAAGCGGTCCCTCGCGATCCGGGAGTACGCGCTGGGCCTTGAGGCGCTTGACCGGCTGGCGGAGGGCGAGCCGCTGTGGCGGGTGCACGAGGCGGTGTTCGGGGTGCTGGCGCTGGAGTCGGAGCCGGTGGACCCGAGGTTGTAGGCGCCGCTGGGGGCTCCGCCCCCAGACCGCCGTTTCCCACTCACCCACCCGTTCGCCGTCTCTTAAAAGGTGAACCTTTAAAGCGTCCGAGACGGGTGGGTGAGCGGGAAAGGTTTTTCAGCCCACCAACCGCAACCGCTCCCCACAAACCCCCACCCCCACCACCTGCCCCCACGTCAACTCCACCGCATCCCCCTCCATCCCGTCCCCGAACACGATCAACTGCTCCGACTCCACGGTGAGTTGAAGAGTCGCCGACCCCTCCAGCTCACCCGCCACCAACGACGTCCCGGTGACCGGCGAAGGCCACGCCTCTCGTACGAACCACACCAGCCTGTCCTCCGAGGGGTGTGGCAGGGTGAGGGCACTGCCCCGCTCCTGCCACACCGACCGGAGCCAGCCGGAGGCCCCGGTGCCCGTTCCCACGAGCACCCCGGAGGACGCCTGGGCCTCGACGACACCCCCGTCGCCCTCCAGGCCCAGGCGGTATCGGGCCGTCTGATGACCGACGGCTCCCAGATAGATCTCGTTGAGCGCGACCAGCCGCTGCGTGTCGTCGGCGACGGCCTCGACCATGGTGAGTTCGTCCGCACCGGTGCCGGCCGCGAGGGCGGCGGGCAGCAGGACGGCCGCGTCCGACGGCCGGTGGCGCACCAGGACACCCGGGTTGCGCCCGGGGTCCGTGTCGAAGCCCAACACCGGTTGTCCGGAGAGGTACTTGGCGACGTTCGCGACCAGACCGTCCTGCCCGACCACGGCCACCACGTCCTCCGGCGCGAACAGGAACCGGTCCAAGTCGGCCCGCTCGACCTGGGTTTGACGCCAGGTCAGCGGTACCGAGGACGACACCTCGGCGAGTGCCCGGCGCGTCCGGCGGTGCCGTTCGGCGACCTCCTCGATGTCCCGGCCGCGCGAGCGCAGGAAGTACGCGGCCTGGCCGTGCGTCCCGTGCCGGGCCACCAACTCCTCGTATTCCGTGGTCCGGTGGACGAGGACGACCCGCGGTGCGAGACTCACGCGCCGGCCTCGCCGCCACCGAGCCTGGCGAGCAGCCCCGTCAGCACGTCCGGCGAGATCGTGACGCTGTCGATGTTCGGCAGGTTCTCCGCGAGCCGCGTCCCGGTGAGCGCGTTCAGGGTGGCGACGTCGACATCGGCGTGCACCCGCAGCCAGGCCGCCTGGGCGTGCGCCCGCGCGTCGCCCACCTCGCGCGAGCCCTCGGCCTCGGCACGGGCCAGCCGTACGGAACGCGCAGCCTCGGCGTCGGCGAGCCGTACCGTACGGGTCGCCTCCGCCTCCGCGCGGACCCCGTCGGCCGCCGCGTGCTCCTCGGCCTCGCGGCGGGCGTTGGTACCGCGCTGGTCGACCAACTGCTCCTCGCGGCGGGCGAGTTCGATCTGGCTGTCGAGTTCGTTCTCGGCGATCGCCCGTTCGCGCTCTACGGCCACCGCCCGGCGTTCGTAGGTGGCCTTGTCCGCCTCCTGCTGGATCTGTTCGCGGGCCGGAGTGCGCAGCGCCCGCTCCACCTCGGGCTCGGGCCGCAGCGCCATCACGCGGACGGCGACCACCTCGATGCCGGTGGCCGGAAGGCGCGGTTCGGTGTCCAGGCCGGCCGCGATGCGCTCCCGGACCGCCGTCACCCCGTCGACCAGTGCGGACGCCAACGGCGTACGGGCCAACACGGCCAGCGCGTGCTGCTGGGCCGTCTCGGTCAGCAGGGTGCCGAGTTGCTCAAGGGGTGCGCCTCGCCATACGCCCGTGTCCGGGTCTACGGAGAAGTCGAGCCGTGCGGAGGCGAGGGCCGGGTCGCTGATCCGGTAGGTGACGGTCGCCTGGACCGCCACGTCCTGGAAGTCGGACGTCCGGGCATGGAAGGTCATGGCCAGCTCCCGGTCGTCGACCGGCACTTCGGAGAGCGCGGCGGTCAACGCGCGGAACCAGAAGCTGAGTCCGGGCCCGTCGTGCAGCAACCTGCCCGAGCGGTGGTGGCGGATGTGCGCCGTCGGAGCCCCGCGCAGGTGGCGCCAGCCCAGGCGCCGGGTGATGTCGGCCATCAGAGTCCCTCAGATCCGGTCGGAAGATCCCGTGAGATCCCGCATCGATCTCGTCAGTAAGACGATAATCGCCCGGCATACTTGTCGTCAAGAGGACGAGAACAAATGGCAGTACGACAAGTAGGGGGTGAACTCGGTCCGAGATGGTCAGGATGGAGACATGGCACTCCATGTCGACTCCGAGACCGGGCGGCTGCGCCGCGTCATCCTGCACCGGCCGGATCTCGAGCTCAAAAGGCTCACCCCCAGCAACAAGGACGCCCTCCTCTTCGACGACGTGCTCTGGGTGCGCCGGGCGCGCGCCGAGCACGACGGCTTCGCGGACGTGCTGCGCGACCGCGGCGTCGCGGTCCACCTGTTCGGCGACCTGCTCGCCGAGGCCCTGGCGATCCCGGCGGCCCGCTCACTCGTCCTGGACCGGGTCTTCGACGAGAAGGAGTACGGTCCGCTCGCCACCGACCACCTCCGCGCCGCCTTCGAGGCGCTGCCCGCGCCCGAACTGGCCGAGGCGCTGGTCGGCGGCATGACCAAGCGCGAGTTCCTGGAAGCCCACGCGGAGCCGACCTCCGTCCGCTTCCACGTCATGGACCTCGACGACTTCCTCCTCGCCCCCCTCCCCAACCACCTCTTCACCCGCGACACCTCCGCCTGGATCTACGACGGCGTCTCCGTCAACGCCATGCGCTGGCCGGCCCGGCAGCGCGAGACCGTCCACTTCGAGGCGATCTACCGGCACCACCCGCTCTTCCGCACCGAGAAGTTCCACGTCTGGTCCGAGGGGCAGGCCGACTACCCGTCCACCATCGAGGGCGGGGACGTCCTCGTCATCGGCAACGGCGCGGTGCTCATCGGCATGAGCGAGCGGACCACCCCGCAGGCCGTCGAGATGCTCGCGCACAAGCTGTTCGCTGAGGGCTCCGCGCGCACGATCGTGGCGCTCGACATCCCCAAGCAGCGCGCCTTCATGCATCTCGACACGGTGATGACGATGGTCGACGGCGACACCTTCACCCAGTACGCGGGGCTCGGCATGCTGCGGTCGTACACCATCGAACCGGGCGTCGGCGACAAGGAGTTGAAGGTCACCGACCATCCGCCGGAGCACATGCACCGCGCGATCGCCGCCGCCCTCGGGCTGGACGGGATCCGGGTCCTGACCGCCACCCAGGACGTGCACGCCGCCGCGCGCGAGCAGTGGGACGACGGCTGCAACGTCCTCGCCGTCGAGCCGGGTGTCGTCGTCGCCTATGAGCGCAACGCCACCACCAACACGTTTCTGCGCAAGCAGGGCATCGAGGTGATCGAGATCCCGGGCAGCGAACTGGGCCGGGGCCGGGGCGGGCCGCGCTGCATGAGCTGCCCGGTCGAGCGGGACGCCGTATAGAAATTCTATGTATCGTATAGAATTCCAAACCTGAGCACCTGTTCCCCGTACCTGTACCTGCATCTCTGGAGCGCCCCCATGGCGACAGTCCCGACCGCCCTCGCCGGCCGCCACTTCCTCAAGGAGCTGGACTTCTCCGAGGAGGAGTTCCGCGGCCTGATCGAGCTGGCCGCCGAGCTGAAGGCCGCCAAGAAGGCCGGGGGCGAGACGCGGTACCTGTCGGGCAAGAACATCGCGCTGATCTTCGAGAAGACCTCGACGCGCACCCGCTGCGCGTTCGAGGTCGCCGCGGCCGACCAGGGCGCCTCGACGACCTACCTCGACCCGTCGGGCTCGCAGATCGGGCACAAGGAGTCCGTGAAGGACACCGCGCGGGTGCTCGGCCGTATGTTCGACGGTATCGAGTACCGCGGGGACAGCCAGGCCGCCGTGGAAGAGCTGGGGGCGTACGCGGGCGTCCCGGTCTACAACGGGCTCACCGACGACTGGCACCCCACCCAGATGCTCGCCGACGTCCTCACCATGACCGAGCACAGCGACAGGCCACTCAGGGAGATCGCCTTCGCCTACCTCGGCGACGCGCGCTTCAACATGGGCAACTCCTACCTGGTCACCGGCGCGCTGCTCGGCATGGACGTACGGATCGTCGCCCCGAAGTCGTACTGGCCCGCCGAGGAGATCGTCACCGCCGCCCGCGCGCTCGCCGAGCGGAGCGGCGCGCGGATCACGCTCACCGAGGGGATCGAGGACGGGGTCGCGGGCGCGGATTTCGTCGTCACCGACGTCTGGGTCTCCATGGGGGAGCCCAAGCAGGTCTGGGACGAGCGGATCGCGGCCCTCGCGCCGTACGCCGTGACCATGGACGTCCTGCGGGCCACCGGCAACCCGGACGTCAGGTTCCTGCACTGCCTGCCGGCCTTCCACGACCTCGGCACCAAGGTCGGCCGCGAGATATACGAGACCCACGGCCTCGACTCGCTGGAGGTCACCGACGAGGTCTTCGAGTCGGCCCACTCGGTCGTCTTCGACCAGGCGGAGAACCGGCTGCACACGATCAAGGCCGTGCTGGTCGCGACCCTGGCCTGATCAGGTCCTGAAACGCCCGTCGGCTATCCCGCCGGACGCCACTGCGCCGGTACGACGGGGAGCCGGAACCACACCGCCTTGCCGGACTCGGTGGGGCGGTGGCCGCACGACGAGCTGAGCGCGCGGATCAGCAGCAGGCCGCGCCCGTGCTCCTGCCAGGGGTCGGGCTCCTCGTCGGCGGGCTTGGTCAGACTCACGGGCGGCTCCGGGTCGGGGTCGTGCACCTCGACCCGGCAGCCGGAGGGCAGCAGCTCGACCACGAGCTCTATGGGGGCGTCACCGGCGGTGTGCTCCACCGCGTTCGCGACCAGCTCCGCCGTCAGCAGCTCCGCGGTGTCACTGTCGGCCGTGTGCTTCACCTCGGAGAGAGCCGTACGGACCAGTGCGCGGGCCACCGGCACGGCCGCGGCGGTGTGCGGCAGTGCGATGCGCCAGGAGGCGGAGGCGGAGGGGCGTTCTTGCAAGGCGGGTCCGTTCATGGAGCAGGCTGTCCTGCTTTCAACTATATGAATGGTACGGCGCCCTTTGTCAGGGTCTCTCGGCGGGCACCGTACGGGACCTTCGTCCCGGTACCGAGCGGCATACCCGGTTCAACGCCCTCTCTCGCACGACAGGTCCCCTTGTTACCGCGCTATTGACATCTCGTGACAAGAACGCCCTCGGGCCCCGTCCGAAACGGGGCCCGAGGGCGTTCTGAGCGAGGCGGGATCAGCCCGGATCGGCCATCCCCGCGGTGAGCGTCGCGCCGTCCGCCGGGTCGATCACCAGGAACGCGCCCGTGCGGCGGGACACCGCGTAGTCGTCGAGGGCGAGCGGCTCGGCGGTACGCAGGGTGATCCGGCCCAGGTCGTTCGCGGTCAGCTCGGCGGCACCGCCGAGATCGCGTACGACGGCCTTCACCGTCCGCGTCGTGTGCCGCAGCAGCACCCGGTCGCCGACCCGCAGCGGCCGGTCGGCCAGATGGCAAACGGCGGCCCGGACGTCCTGGGTGAGCACGGGCGCGTCGGCCCCGGCGGTGATCATGTCGCCGCGCGACACGTCCCGCTGGTCGGCGAGACGCAGACTCACCGACTGGGGCGCGTACGCCGCGTCCGCCTCGGTACCGAGCACGGAGATCCCGGCGATCTCGGAGGGCTCACCGGAGGGATGCACCGTCACCCGGTCCCCGACCCGCAGCGAACCGGACACCAACTGCCCCGCGTACCAACGGACTTCACCGTCCCGGATCACATACTGCACGGGGAAGCGGGCCGGCGCGTCGGACGGATCGGCGCCCACCGGGACGTTCTCCAGGAACTCCAGCAGCGCCGGGCCCTCGTACCAGTCCATGTGCGCCGAACGGTCCACCACGTTGTCGCCGACCAGCGCCGAGACCGGGATCGGCGTGAAGGACGGCAGCCCCAACTCGGCCGCGTGGCCCGCGAATTCCTCGACGATCCGCTCGAACACCGCCTGCTCGTATCCGACGAGATCCATCTTGTTGACGGCCAGCACCACATGGGGCACCCGCAACAGCGCGGCCACGGCGGCGTGCCGCAGCGTCTGTTCCAAGACTCCGTTGCGCGCGTCGATCAGGACGATCGCCAACTCGGCCGTGGAGGCACCCGTCACCATGTTGCGGGTGTACTGCACATGACCTGGCGTGTCGGCGAGGATGAAACGGCGCCGGGGGGTGGCGAAGTAGCGGTACGCCACGTCGATGGTGATGCCCTGTTCGCGCTCGGCGCGCAGACCGTCGGTGAGCAGCGCGAGATCGGGCGCGTCCTGCCCACGGTCGGCCGACACCCGCTGTACGGCCTCCAGTTGGTCGGTGAGGACCGACTTGGAGTCGTGCAACAGCCGTCCTACGAGCGTGGACTTGCCGTCGTCGACCGAACCGGCCGTCGCGAACCGCAGCGTGTCGATGGTGGTCGTGCTCATGGTTAGAAATACCCCTCGCGCTTGCGGTCTTCCATCGCGGCCTCGGACATCTTGTCGTCGGCACGCGTGGCGCCCCGCTCGGTCAGCCGGGACGCCGCGATCTCGGCGATCACCTCGTCGAGCGTGGCGGCTTCGGAGTCGACGGCACCCGTGCACGACATGTCGCCGACGGTCCGGTACCGGACCTGCCGCTTCTCCACGGTCTCGTCCGCCTTCGGCCCGCCCCACTCACCGGCGGTCAGCCACATGCCGCCCCGGTTGAAGACCTCGCGGTAGTGCGCGAAGTAGATGTCGGGCAACTCGATGCCCTCGCGGGCGATGTACTGCCAGACGTCCAGCTCGGTCCAGTTGCTCAAAGGAAATACCCGGACATGCTCGCCGGGTGCGTGCCGTCCGTTGTAGAGGTTCCACAGCTCGGGCCGCTGCCTGCGCGGGTCCCACTGCGAGAACTCGTCACGCAGCGAGAACACCCGCTCCTTCGCCCGCGCCTTCTCCTCGTCCCTGCGACCGCCACCGAACACGGCGTCGAAACGCTCGCTCTGGATCTTCTCCGTCAACGGCACGGTCTGGAGCGGGTTGCG
>NZ_JBHYWD010000017.1:183977-212738 GCF_042751305.1 Streptomyces hokutonensis | reverse complement strand
GGCTGAAGATCAGCCCCTCCGGCGTTCGAGGAGCGGGGTCTGGGGCGGAGCCCCAGAAGGACGGGACGGGTAGGGGCGGCGGGGGCGAGATCCCTCATCATGAAGCCATGCGCGCTGCCCGCCTCATCAAAATGGTGCTGCTGCTCCAGTCCCGTCCCTCCATGACCGCCGCCGAGCTGGCGCGGGAGCTGGAGGTGTCCGAGCGGACGGTGACACGGGACGCGCAGGCACTGTCCGAGGCGGGAGTCCCCGTGTACGCGGAGCGGGGGCGGGCCGGTGGGTATCGGCTGGTCGGCGGGTACCGGACCCGGCTCACCGGGCTGGCCCGGAGCGAAGCCGAGGCCCTGTTCCTGAGCGGCGTGCCAGGCGCGCTGCGCGAGATGGGGCTGGAGGACGCCGCGTCGGCGGCCCGCCTGAAGGTGTCCGCGGCCCTGCTCCCCTCCCTGTCGGACGCCTCACGCACGGCGTCGCAACGCTTCCACCTGGACGCACCGAGCTGGTTCACGGACCCCAAGACCCCCGAACTGCTGCCCGCCGTGGCGGACGCGGTGTGGGACGACCGCCGGGTGGTGGCCCGGTACCGGCGCGGGGACTCCGACGTCGAACGGGAACTGGAGCCGTACGGGCTCGTACTGAAGGCGGGCGTCTGGTACCTGTGCGCGCGGGTGGCGGACCACGATTCCTTCCGGGTGTACCGGATCGACCGTTTCACGGCGGTGGACCCTGCGCCGTCCGACGAACGCTTCACGCGGCGGGAGGACTTCGACCTCCCGGCGTTCTGGGAGGACCGGGCGGAGCAGTTCGCGCGGTCGATCCTGCGGGCGGAGGTGGTGGTACGGGTCTCCCCCGAGGGCGCACGGAGACTCCCGTACGCCGTCGACCCCACCGCCGCGCGGGATGCGCTGGAGCTCGCGGCCGCACCGGACGGCGAAGGCGGCGGCTGGGTGACGGTGACCCTGCCGGTGGAGTCCGAGGAGGTGGCCCACGGCCAGCTCGCGGGGCTGGGCCCCGAGGTGGAGGTGCTGGCGCCGGCGAGTCTGCGGGCACGCTTCGCGCACGACGCGACGCGGCTGGGTGCGCTGTACCGCCCATAACGATCTGCCCCTCTCCAGGTGACAATCCGCCCTACTCCACGTGCGCACCACTCCTCCAGGACCGATGCTGGACCCGTGATGGACGAGACGGAGTTCTGGGAGCTGGTGGACGCCACCCGCGAGGCCGCCGAGGGCGACCCCGAGGAGCAGGCGGACCTGCTCGTGGACCGGCTGCTCCTGCTGGATCCGGAGCTGGTGCTGGACTTCGCCCGTCATTTCGAGGCCCGCTACAACCGCGCGTACACCTGGGATCTGTGGGGTGCCGCGTGGGTGCTGCTGGACGGGGCGAGTGACGACGCGTTCGACTTCTTCCGGTGCTGGCTGATCGGCCAGGGCCGCGAGGTCTACGAGGGTGCCGTGCACGACGCCGACTCGCTGGCCGACCTCATCGACGACTTCGACGACGAGATCGACGGCGACGGCGAGGAGCTGGGGTACGCGGCCGACGAGGCGTACGAGCAGCTCACCGGCACCGTCGCCCCCGACCTGGGGATTCCGCCGGCGCCCGCCGAGCCGCTCGGTGCGCCGCTGGACCTGGAGAACGAGGCCGTGCTCGCGGAACGCTTCCCGAAGCTGCGGGAGAGGTTCCGGCAGGAGTGAGGGGGGTACGGCGAAGGGTGCCCCGTCCGCCGACAGACTTGATCCCCGTGAGGTCACCGTGGCTCGAATACCGTACCCGGAGCGTTCCGCCGAAGCCCTCGACAAGCTCCCCACGCCACTGAACGCCTTCCGCATGCTGTCCCACGCCCCGGAGCTGACGGGCCCCGCGATCGACCTGGGGCTGGCGGTGCTCGGGTCCTCGTTGCCGGTGCGGTTGCGGGAGTTGGTGATAGTGGCGGTGGCCGCGCGTACGGACTGCGCGTACGGGGTCGTGCAGCACCGCCCGATCGCCCTGCACGCGGGGGTGACGGCCGAGCAGCTGGACGCCGTCGTCGAACTCCGTGCGGAGGAAGGCGAGTTCGACGCGGTCGAGTCGGCGTTGCTGACCGCGACGGAGGAACTGCTGGCCCGGCGTACGCTCACCGACGACACACTGGGCTCGCTGCGCAAGCACCTGACGGATCGTCAGGTGGTCGAACTGATCACGACGGTCGGGTACTACACGATGCTGGCCGGCCTGCTGAACGGCCTGGGCGTGGACATCGACCCGGTGGGCGAGCAGTACTGGGACCTGGGCCGGCGCTGAGCGGCGCCGACTGCGCGGTCCGGCTAGGCGGCGCCACGACGACGGGTCGTGTCCGTCGGGATGTAGGCCTGGTTCTGGTCGGCCCGTACCGCGTGGTGCATCGGGGCCGCGTTGGCCTGGTCGAGCGCGGAGGCCGTGACGGCGGCCGGGCCGAGGATCACGGTCGCGACCGCGCAGACGACGGCCCAGGGGCCGCGGGCGGACCTGGTCCAACCGGCCGGCTTCTCCGTGGTGTTGGTGTGACTGCTGTTCATTTTCCCCACCTCCAGTCAGTGCGTGTGCATGACGATAGGGAGCGCGCCTCGGGGGACCCGGTGAGTTGCCTGCGAGAAACCTGTGAGCGTGGCGCGGCCAAGTGTTCGCGCAGTTCACAGACTTGAGGTCTTGACCCGTGCCGTGATGTCCGGCTTACGGTGGCCGCCGCCGAACAGGAGCGCCGTGCCCATGACCAGCCCGTATGTGAAGGGCATCACCCGCGAGGAACACCTCGCCCATCTCCGGCTGCACCCGGACGCGAGCCATCTGCAGATCCCCGAGTGGGCCGACGTGAAGCCCGACTGGACCGCGGAGAGCGTCGGCTGGTTCGAGGGGGACGCGCTGGTCGCCGTGGCCCTCGTGCTGTACCGGGCGTTCCCCGGGACCGGGCGTTTCCTCGCCTACCTTCCCGACGGGCCCGCGATCGACTGGCACAGCCAGCGCCTGGAACGGTGGCTCGACCCGCTGATCGCACACCTGGAGAAGGAGGGCGCGTTCTCGGTCCGCATCGGCCCGCCGCTCGTGGTCCGCCACTGGGAGCCGGCCACCGTCGCGGCGGGCGTCGCCGACCCCGCCGTACGGCATCTGCGGGATCTGCCGACGGACGGGATAGACGGCTACGCGCTGGACGCGGCGGACCGTCTCGAACGGCTCGGCTGGCGACGCTGCAAGGAGAACGAGGACAGCGGCTTCGGACTCGGGCAGCCCCGGTACGGCTGTCGGATTCCCTTGACCGGACGGTCCGTCGACGAACTGCGCCGCAGCCTCGCCCCGCACTGGCTGCAGGCCCTGCAGACCGCCGAGGGCGGCGGTGTCGGGGTCTTCTGGGGTTCGGCCGACGATCTGCCCGCGTTCCACCGCCTGTACCGCGCCACCGCCGAGCGGGACGGCTTCAAGGCCCGCCCCCTCGACTACTTCCGGCGCATGTGGCAGGCGCTCAACGCCGAGGAGTCCGACCGGATGCGGATCTATCTCGCCGAGTACGACGACGAGGTCCTGTCCTCCGCCCTCATGATCGGCGCAGGCCCCCGGGTCTGGCACTCCTACCCCGCCTCCGGCCGCCGGGGCCGCGAACTCCGCCCCAGCAGCATCCTGTTGTGGCGCATGCTCTGCGAGGCCCTGGACTCCGGCGCCGACACCTACGACCTCCGCTCCATCACCCCGTCCCTGGTCGCCGAGGACCGCCTGGTGGGCCGCCTCCTCTTCAAGACCGGCGCGGGCGGCCAGGCAGTGGAGTACCTCGGCGAGTGGGAACGCCCGGTGGGCACCCAGGGGAAAATGCTGCAACGGGCGTTGGGGGTTTATCTCGGGCGCAGGTGACAGGGGCGCGGGGAACTGCGCGCCCAGCCCCCACCGCCCCGCACCCGACAACGAACCGAGCGGGGGTCCGGGGGCGCAGCCGCCGGGGGACGGGTAGGGGCGGCGGGGGCGAGATCACCGCCCCTGCAACCGCGCCGCCAGTTCCCGAACCCCCGCCAGCCGCGCCGACAACGCCGCCCCCGGACAACTCGTCATGTACCCGTCCTTGTGCCCCGCGAGAGCGGGAAGAACCGCGGTCGTACCAGAGCGGTACCGACTCAGGCTGTTGCTCGACACCAGCCGAGCCCTGCCGCGCGGATCGACATCCGCGAGCCCCAGTTTCCACGCGGCCAGCGCCGCGATCGCGTCCGTCATCGCCTTCGGAACCGCCATCCCGGAGGTGAACGTCCCGATCGCCGCGATCCCGGTCGTACGGTGGTTGAACCCCTGCGTGTGCGCCCCGGTGACCGCCCGGTCGACACCGCCCGCGCGCCCCTCGTAGATCGTGCCGCACCGGTCGACGAGGAAGTTGTACCCGATGTCGTCCCAGTCCCGGACCCCGGTCTGCCCGGCGTACAGGTACCGGATGATGCGGGGCGCGTCCGCGCAGTCGTACCCGTTCGGCGAATCCGTGTGGTGGACGAAGACGGCGACGACCTTGTCGTCGTAGCGCGGCGGCGGCTGCGCGTGCCGGGAGAGCGCGTCGAGCCAGGCCGAGCGGGGCACGATGCGCGGCTCGGGCGCGGTGTGCCGGAGCGCCGCGGGGCGGGCGGCGACAGGGGTGTGCGCGGCGGCCGTGGCACGGCGGCCGATGCCGTTGGCGCACAGCGCCAGCACGAGGACGGCGGCGAGGCCGGGCAGACAGGCCAGCAGCACGAGCGCGGGGCGCGGTATTCGTATCCGGCGCCGCCGCCGGGCACCCGGCGTTCTTCTCAGGACACGCATGATCACACTCTCGGCCGGAAACGCTCCGTCCGCGATGTGTGCTGTGCCACCTGGTGGAACCATCGTCCTGGTCCGGCACGTTTCTGGGGGTACACGCACGCGTGACGGCTTCCCGGGGCCCGCGCGCGCGGGACTGATCAGTGGGCCCGTTCCTCGCGTACTAAGGGTTCCGAGAGAAAGGCGGCTCCGTGGACCTGCTCGACCTGCTGTTGTTGCTGGTGATCCTCGCCTACGCGGCGTCCGGGTACCGGCGCGGCCTCGTCGCCGGATGTGTGTCGCTCGCCGGGTTCGTGGGCGGTGCGGTCGTCGGCGTGTGGGTGCTGCCGTGGGTGATGGACCTGGTGACACCGGGGACGACGGCGGCGACGGTGACCGCCGTGCTCACCGTGCTGGTCCCGGGGGTGGTCGGGCACGAACTGGCGGGGCGGCTCGCGCTCAAGCTGCGCAAGGAGCTGGACCGGGGGCCGCTGCGGGTGGCCGACGGGATAGGCGGGGCGGCGGCGAACTCGGTGGCGGTGATGATCGTGGCGTGGGTGGCAGCGAGCGTCCTGGGCGCCTCCTCGTCCGCGATGGTCACGACGGCGATCCAGGACTCGACGCTGCTCGGCAGCGTGCAGAAGCTGATGCCGGACACGACACCCGCGTGGTTCTCGCGGGCGACCTCCGCGCTCACCGAGGCGGGCTTTCCGCAGGTCTTCAACCCGTTCGAGAACGAGTCGACGGCCGAGGTCGCCAAGCCCACCGGCGACAGCGTCACGGCCGCCGCGACGAACGCCGCCAAGCGGAGCACGGTCAAGATCGAGGGCTCCTCGGGCACCCAGGGCCGCGAGGGCAGCGGCTTCGTGTACGCGCCGGAGCACGTGATGACCAACGCGCACGTGGTGGCGGGCATCGACGAACCGACCGTCCGCATCGGCGGGGTCGGGCGGTCGTACGAGGCACGGGTCGTCCTCTTCGACCCGAACAAGGACGTCGCCGTGCTGTACGTGCCGGGGCTGAAGGCGCCTGTCCTGCGCTTCGACGACAGCGCGCAACGCGGCAAATCGGCCGTGGTCGCGGGCTATCCGCAGGACGGCGACCTGAACCTCCAGGCCGCGACCGTCGCCAACCGCGTGAACGCGACCGGGCAGAACATCTACAACGACGGGACCGTCACCCGCGAGATCTACTCGATCCGCTCCACGGTCCGCCCCGGCAACTCCGGCGGCCCGCTCCTGACGACCGGCGGCAAGGTCTACGGCGTGGTCTTCGCCCGCTCCACCTCGGACGACGAGACGGGGTACGTGCTGACGGCCGACGAGGTCTCCGGGGACGCCCAGCGGGCGGCGACCGCGACGGCGGAGGTGGACACGGGCGACCTGGTCACGTCGTAGGTCACAAGGAGCGGCCCATCAGGACGTCGTCGACGTACTCCCCGTCGAGCAGGAACTCCTCCGGCAGCACGCCCTCGACCGCGAACCCCTCGGCCGCGTACAGCTTCCTGGCCGGGGTGTTGTGGCCGAGCACGCGCAGGGTGAGCCGCCGGGCGCCGCGCCGCCGGGCCTCCTCGACGGCGGCCCGGACCAGCGCCCGGCCGACCCCGTGCCCGCGCGCGTCCCCGGCGACGGCGAGCCCCTGGATCTGCCGGACGTGCGCGTTGCAGGCGAGCGGGGTGGGAAAGGCCAGCCGGATGTAGCCGACGATCCGGCGGTCGAGTTCGGCGACCAGATGGTCCTCCGGCGCGTGCCGCTCGTCGAAGAAGGGGTCGTACGGCGGCTGCGGGCGTGGCATGACCGCGTGCAGGTGCGACCAGGTCGCGCGGTCCAGTGCGCCGAGTTCCTCGTCGTCGTCGGGCAGGGCGGTGCGTATGTACGGCTCGGACATGTGAGCCAGACTACGGCGGGGGCCACGCCGTCCTCATGGGGCTTTTATGGATCAACGAGGCAGGATGGACGCCATGGAACGCTCGCGAATCGCGGTGACCGGCGCCTCCGGTCTGATCGGCAGCGCACTGGTGCGGTCCCTGACCGCGGACGGTCACGAGGTGGTGCGCCTGGTGCGGCGGGCCGCCCGGGCCGCCGACGAGGTGTGCTGGGACCCCGAGGGTGAGTACGTCGACGCGGCGGCCCTCGACGGCTGCGACGCCGTGGTCAACCTGGCCGGCGCCGGCGTCGGCGACCACCGGTGGACGGACGCCTACAAGAAGACGGTCCGCGACAGCCGCGTGCTCGGCACGGCGGCGCTCGCGGAGGCGGTGGCCTCGCTGGACCGGCCGCCGCGGGTGTGGGTGAACGGCAGCGCGATCGGCTTCTACGGCGAGACCGGCGACCGTGCCGTGGACGAGGACGCGCCTCCGGGTGACGGTTTCCTGCCCTCGCTGTGCGTGGAGTGGGAGGAGGCGACGGCGCCCGTGCAGGAGGCGGGCGTGCGGACGGTGTTCGCGCGGACCGGTCTGGTCGTGGCGAAGGGCGGCGGGGCGTGGGCCAAGCTGTTCCCCCTGTTCAAGGCGGGTGTCGGCGGGCGGTTCGGCGACGGGCGGCAGTACTGGTCGTTCATCGCGCTGCACGACGAGGTCGCGGCGATCCGGCATCTCATCGACACCGAGGGCCTGTCGGGACCGTTCAACCTCACCGCCCCGAACCCGCTGACGAACCGTGAGATCACGGCGGCGATGGGCCGCGTCATGCGCCGCCCGTCCCTCTTCACGGTGCCGGCGCCCGCGCTGAAGCTGGTGCTCGGCGAGATGTCGGGGGATGTGCTGGGGAGTCAACGGGTGCTGCCGAAGCGGCTGTTGGAGTCGGGGTTCACCTTCGCGTTCCCGGAGATCGAGGGGGCGATCCGGGCGGCCCTGTAAAGGGCGTATGCCCGATGATGACGCACGGCGACCGTATGCGACCGCCGTGCGACCGTGCCCTGCGTATGCGCGACTTCCCTTCGCCGATCACGGCCCTAACCTCGACGCGAACTCGGGTATCCCTGGAGGCTGTTGGGGGCATGACGCTTCCACCGGCCGCGCAACCCTGAGGAGGGGCACGTGCTTGAGCACGCGTACCAGGCGGACGTCGTCGTCGTGGGAGCCGGGGTCGCCGGACTCGCCGCGGCGCATCGGCTGATCAGCGCAGGAGTAACGACCGCGGTCCTGGAGGCCGCCCCTTACGTGGGCGGCCGGATGTCGACCGAGAAGATCGACGGTTTCCGGCTCGACCGGATCGGACAGCTCCTGTCCACCTCATACCCCGAACTACGCCTCACCCCGGGCCTCGACGCCCTGGTGCTGCGCCCCTTCGCCCCGGGCGTCCTCCTCCACAGCGACGGCCGCCACCACCGCGCGGGCACCCCGGCGCCCGGAGGGAGCGCATGGGGCGCACTCCACGCGGTACGCGCCCTGGCGAGCGCCCCTCGGGCCGGGGCGCTACCGAGGATGCGGACGGGGTCCGCGTGGGGCGGGGCAGGCTCTTCCGGACGCGGGACGCCGCTCAGGGACCGTACGGACTGCTCCTGGGGCGGCCCCGCGCTCAAGGAGCGCCCCGTGGACACACGGAGGGCCGCCACCGTACCCAGGCCGCGCACCGGCGCCCCGCTCGGCGGCCCCGTCGACCAGGCCCGGCTCGGGGCCGCGCTGACGCGCCTCGCGGCGACGCCGGTCGAACGGCTGCTGTCCCGGCCCGAGTTGCCCGCCGGGCAGGCGCTCGCGGCGCGTGGGGTGCCCGCGCGGACCATCGACGGTTTCCTGCGCCCCCTGCTCGCCGCGCTTCTCTGCGACCCGGAGCTGACCACCTCCAGCCGGTGCGCCGACCTCGCACTGCGGGCCTTCGCGGGCGGGCGGCTGTGCCTGCCGGAGGGCGGCGCGGAGATGCTCCCCGAGGTGCTGGCCGGGGCGCTGCCGCCGGGGACCGTCCACACCGGCGTGCGTGTGACCGCCGTATCGACGACCTCGGTGACCACCGCCGAACACGGCGAGATCCACTGCCGGGCCGTCCTCGTCGCGACGGACGCGCGCGCGGCGGCCGAACTCCTGCCCGGCCTGCGCGTACCGGACTTCCACCAGGTGACCGTCGTACACCACACGACCGACGACCCGCCCACCACCGGCCCCGCCCTGCTCGTGGACTCCGACCGCGGCGGCCCGGTCGCGCACACCGCGATCGTCAGCGAGGTGGACCCGAGCCGCGCACCCGCCGGCCGCGCCCTCGTCTCCTCGACGGTCCTCGGCCCTCCCCCGCCGGACGCCGAGACCGCCGTACGCACGCATCTGTCACGCCTCTACGGCACCTCGACCGCCCGCTGGGAGACCCTCGCCGTCCACCACACCGCCGAGGCCGTCCCGGCGATGCGCCCACCGCACGATCTACGCCGTCCCGTACGGCTGCTGGCCGGCCTGTACGTGTGCGGCGACCACCGGGACACGAGCACGGTGCAGGGGGCGTTGCACTCGGGCCACCGGGCGTCGTCCGCAATCCTGGCGGACCTGGGAGCGGCGGGCTCAATGCACAGGGCGGACCCGATCCAGACAACACAGGCCGCCTGAAAGGCTTTTAGGGGCGCGGGACTGTATCGATACGCGGCTCCGCCGCGTGGGCGCGACCAGCCACGACGGAGCCGCACAGTCCCGCCCACCCGCCGCCTGCCTCACCCGAACGCCGCGACCTTGTCGCGATACCCCCGCACCGGCGCGGCATCCTTGTACGGCTCAAGCCGTCGCTCGAAGTCCCGCACGTACTCGAGCGCCCGCACCGACCGCATCTCCGCCGCCTGCCCGGCCGCCTCGGCCCCCAGCGCACAGGCCTGGTCGAGCTCCCCGAGCCCGAGCCGTGCGGAGGCGAGCACGACCCGGCAGAACAGCCGGCTGCGGGCGAACGCGGGCGCCCGCAACTGCAGCGAGCGCTCCGCGTGTTGAGCCGCGGCCCGGAACTGCTGAAGGTCCCGGTGCGCGTGCCCGAACTCGTCGGCGAGCTGCGCCTCGTCGAAGAACCGCGCCCAGTACGGCACTTCGTCCCCGGCCCGCGCCGTTTCGAGGGCGCGCTCGGCCCGCACGAGCGCGGAGGTGCACGCCCGCACCTCCCCGAGCACCCCGTGCGCCCGCGCCTCCACGGAGTGCAGGAGCGCCTGCACGACAGGGGGCGCACTGGTCCCGACCCCCTGCTGCGCCACCCGCGCGAGCTGCACGGCCTCGCGCCCGTGCCCGAGATAGACGGCCTGCCTGCTCATGGTCATGAGGACGTACGAGCCGTAGGCCCGGTCCCCGGCCGCCTGCGAGAGCCGCAGCGCCTGCACGAAGTACCGCTGCGCGAGCCCGTGCGCGGCGATGTCGTAGGACGTCCAGCCCGCGAGCCGGGTGAGGTCGGCCGCCGCCGCGAAGAGGCGCCGGCCGGTCTGTTCGCCGTAGGTGCCGCGCAGCATCGGCTCGGTCTCGTGCTCCAGGTAGCGCACGAGGGCCTGCCGGGCGTGGCCGCCGCCGTAGGCGTTGTCGAGGGTGCGGAAGAGTTCGCCGACCGAGCGGAGCGCGGAGATGTCGCCGCCGGTGACCTTCTGGCCGGGGCCGCGCTCGGCCGCCCCGCGCTGCCGGGGTACGGCGGGGCGGCCCTGCGGGGGTACCCGGTTGGCGGGTTCGGCGCGGCCGACCCGGTCGTCGGCGCGGCCGATCAGCCAGTCCCGGCTGGGCACGACGAGACCGGCCGGGGTGAAGGCGATCTTGCGCAGCTCGGCGTGGCTGCCGGAGTCCTTGCGCCACAGCCCGCTGACGATGTCGACGGCCTCCTCGGGGGTAGCGGCGAATTCGAGCCCGGCGTACACCGGCGCGCAGGCGTCGAGGCCGAGGTCCTGCGCGGTGAGCCGGCGCCCGAGCCGGCGGGTGAAGACCTCGGCGATGAGGGCGGGGGTGGTGCCTCTGGGCTGCTGGCCGCGCAGCCATCGGGTGACGGACGTCTTGTCGTATCTCAGGTCGAGTCCGTGCTCAAGACCGAGCTGGTCCACGCGACGGGCGAGACCTGCGTTGGAGAACCCCGCTTCTGCGATGAGCGCGGCGAGCTGACGGTTGGGAGTGCGCTGCGCGGGTCGTTCCGTCATCTGCGGTGCGGTCTCCTGCCTTTCGGGCCTCACAGAGGCCGATGCGACCCCTGCTGCCCGGATTGCCTGTGAGCAGCCCTTTTGGCCTCGTGAACGGCGCGAATGTAGCGGAGCGTAAGCGGCTCGTCGCACATTCCGACGTGCATTCATCCGATCGTGTGAGGATTGGTCGTAGGGCTGACGGTCCCGGCCGCCCGGTGGGGTGTCAGCGGTCGGTCGTACAGTGGCGTAGGCATGTTTCGTGCCTTACGACTCGTGGGTGCTGTGAGGGAGGCGCTTGCCGTGGGTGAGTTGCGGTTCGTCCGGATGGGGTTCGGCGCGGACGCCGTGGAGTACCAGGAGGCGTGGGACGAGCAGCGCCGGGTGCACGCGGCCCGCTTCGAGGACGCGGTCCCCGACACCGTGCTGCTCCTGGAGCACCCGCCCGTGTACACGGCGGGCCGGCGCACGCAGGACGACGAGCGCCCGCTCGACGGCACCCCGGTCATCGACGTCGACCGCGGCGGCAAGATCACCTGGCACGGCCCGGGCCAGCTCGTCGGCTACCCGATCCAGAAGCTGCCCCGCCCGGTGGACGTCGTCGCACACGTACGGCGCCTGGAGGAGGCGTTGATCCGCGTGTGCGCGGAGTTCGGCGTGGAGACCAGCCGGGTCGAGGGCCGCAGCGGGGTGTGGGTGCTCGGCGATCCCGTGGAGCAGCGGCCGTCGATCGGCGGGCTGTCCCTCGATTTCGATCCGCGACTCCATGACGAGGAGTTCGACCCGCGGATGAACGGCCCGGAGTACGCGCCGTCGAACGCCGGCCAGCGCCGCGAGGACCGCAAGATCGCCGCGATCGGCATCCGCGTGGCCAAGGGCGTCACGATGCACGGCTTCGCGCTGAACGTGAACCCGGACAACCGCTGGTTCGACCGCATCATCCCGTGCGGCATCCGCGACGCCGGCGTCGCCTCGCTCGCGGCCGAGCTGGGCCTGGACGTCACGATCGACGAGGTCCTGCCGGTGGTCGAGCGTCACCTGAAGGACGTACTGGAGCACGCGGATCTCAAGCCGCGGATCGTGGAGAAGGCGACCGCCTGAACCGGGAATGTGACTTTCCGCCCTGAGGTTGGCCTCAGGGCGGGGGGCTGGAATCACGGGCGTACCCTGGTGTACGCCGAAGAATCGAAGCTACAGGGAGCCGATGTGTCCGCAGTCGCACCCGACGGACGCAAGATGCTGCGCCTGGAGGTCCGGAACGCCCAGACCCCCATCGAGCGCAAGCCCGAGTGGATCAAGACCCGGGCGAAAATGGGTCCCGAGTACACGAAGATGCAGGCCCTCGTGAAGAGCGAAGGTCTCCACACGGTCTGCCAGGAAGCCGGCTGCCCGAACATCTACGAGTGCTGGGAGGACCGCGAGGCGACCTTCCTCATCGGCGGCGACCAGTGCACCCGGCGCTGCGACTTCTGCCAGATCGACACCGGCAAGCCCGAGGCCCTGGACCGCGACGAGCCGCGCCGCGTGGGCGAGTCCGTGGTCACCATGGACCTGAACTACGCCACGATCACCGGCGTCGCCCGCGACGACCTGGAGGACGGCGGCGCCTGGCTGTACGCCGAGACGGTCCGTCAGATCCACCAGCAGACGGAGTCCCGCGAGGGCGGCCGTACGAAGGTCGAACTGCTCGCCCCCGACTTCAACGCGGTTCCCGAGCAGCTCGCCGAGGTCTTCTCGTCCCGCCCCGAGGTCTTCGCGCACAACGTCGAGACGGTCCCGCGCATCTTCAAGCGCATCCGCCCCGGCTTCCGCTACGACCGCTCCCTCAAGGTCATCACCGAGGCCCGCGACTACGGCCTGGTCACCAAGTCGAACCTGATCCTCGGCATGGGCGAGACCCGCGAGGAGGTCAGCGAGGCGCTGCGCCAACTGCACGAGGCGGGCTGCGAGTTGGTCACGATCACGCAGTATCTGCGGCCTTCGGTGCGTCACCACCCCGTGGAGCGCTGGGTGAAGCCGCACGAGTTCGTCGAACTCAAGGAGGAGGCCGAGCAGATCGGCTTCTCCGGTGTCATGTCCGGCCCGCTGGTGCGTTCTTCGTACCGTGCCGGGCGCCTGTACCAGATGGCGATCGAGAAGCGGGGCGCGTACGTGGCGTCCCAGGCGGTCTGAAGCAAGGCCGTGTGAATTCGCGCACAAGTGGCTACCAGCCAGTAACACCGATGGTCGACGCGGTCCTGACCGTCCTCGCAGTTGAGGGCGTTCATCAGGGCCGCGTCAGCGTTTCGGCCCTCCGCATCAAGGCTTCATTGGCGTTTGACCGGTCGGTCACGCCCTGGTAACACCAAACAGTGACACTCGACTTACAGCATGTAGCCCCGTACCCAGAGCCGTTCCCAGGGGGGACCTCCACGATGCAGGCCGCACCCGTCCGCGCCACCGCCATCCCGTCCGTCACCGACGCCCTGCGCGCCGTCGAGTCGCTGCTGATGAGCGGCGGCCAGCGCACCGCCCGCCGCAACGCCTGGACCTCCGTGCTGGAGGACCGCCGCCGCGCCAAGGACCGCGTCGAGGCCCAGCTCGTCCTGGAGCAGTCCCTCACCTCGCACTCCTGACTCCCCCTCGTCCGGGCACCGCCGTCGTCGGCGCTCCGGGAGCCACGTAGACTCGTGGCATGGCGAGGAAGGACACGACAGCGGACAACGCTGCGAACCCCGGGCGACTCAAGCAGATCGTCCTGACGTACAAGATGACGCGCAAGGCCGACAAGACGATCGGTCTTGTACTCGCGGCTGTCGGAATTGTCACCTTCGGTGTCTTCCTCGCGATCGGCTTCTTGCTCGGTCACCCCATCTATCTGGGCATTCTCGGCCTGCTGCTCGCCTTCCTCGCGACGGCGATCGTCTTCGGACGACGTGCCGAGCGGGCCGCCTTCGGGCAGATGGAGGGTCAGCCGGGCGCCGCCGCCGCGGTACTGGACAACATCGGCCGGGGCTGGACGACCACTCCGGCGGTGGCGATGAACCGCAGCCAGGACGTGGTGCACCGCGCGGTCGGCAAGGCCGGCATCGTGCTGGTGGCCGAGGGCAACCCGAACCGGGTGAAGTCCCTGCTGGCCGCCGAGAAGAAGAAGATGAACCGCATCGTCGCGGACGTCCCGGTGCACGATGTGCTGGTGGGCACCGGCGAGGGCCAGATCCCGCTGAAGAAGGTCCGTACGACGATGCTGAAGTTCCCGCGCGTCCTGACCGGCCCGCAGGTCACGGCCACGAACGACCGGCTGCGCGCGATGGGCGACCTGATGAGCAACATGCCGCTGCCGAAGGGCCCGATGCCCAAGGGCATGAAGCTCCCCAAGGGCGGCGGCAAGGCCCGCTGAGCCCCGGAGCCCTCGGGCCGGGGCGTCAGGCCAGCGTCCTGAACGCGCGGTCGTAGTACACCATCGGGGAACCCTCCCCCAGTCGCACACCCGTCACCCGGCCGATCAGGACCGTATGGTCCCCGGCCGGGTGTCGTGCGTGTGCGGCGCAGTCCAGTTCGGACAGGGCGCGTTCGACCGTCGGCAGTCCCTCCGGGCTGAGGCCGAGGCCCTCGGAGGCGAACTTGTCGGTGCCCTTCGTGGCGAAGCGCACCGCGAGCGGGCGGTGGGCCGGGGCCAGCACGCTCACGGCGAAGCGGTCGCAGCTCTCGAACGACGGCGCCGAGTCCGCCGAGTTCGCCAGGCACACCAGCACCATCGGCGGCTCCAGCGAGACCGAACAGAAGGAGCTGGCGGTGAATCCGCGGGGTGTGCCGTCGCCGCAGCGGGTGGTGACGACCACCACCCCCGAGGGGAAGCGGGCCATCGCGGCCCGGAAGTCCTCGGGGGCCACCGCGGCCTCGGCTTCCAGTACTTCCTGACGCTCCGTCATGGCGGTGCACCACCTGTTGGCCCCTGCGGGCCTTCGTGGAGGCCGCCGCGAGATCAGTGGCCTCGGGACGGCCTCGGACACGGCTCACCGACGGTGATCGAGATCGTCACCCGGCTCCAGATCGACTATGCGGTCACCACTCCCGACCGGCAACCGGGACCGCCTCAGCGCACGGTCCCCGCCCCTTCCCCGCCGCCCAGTGCCCAGGCGCCGTAGGCCGCGCCGGTCGTCTCGAAGGAGAGCGCGACATGGGAGGCGGCGCTGTTCACGTCCCGCCAGAAGCGCTGCACGGGGTCGGACGAGGACTGCCCGGAGGTGCCGCCGGCGCGGAAGACCCGGTCGACGGCCGAGACCAGCAGTTCCACCGCCAGTGACAGGTCCCGGGCGCCCCTGACCGCCGCCTCGCCCTCCGGAGGGCACTCGGTGCCGTCGGCGACCGCCGCCGTACGCAGGATCAGGAGTTCGGCGGCGTCCACCTCGGCGGCCGAGCGGGCCAGCGCGATCTGCGTCGAGGGCTTCTCGCCCACGGCCTGTCCCCGGCGGTCGACACGCGAACCGGTCCGCGCGATCCAGGCCCGCAGCGCGCCCCGGGCCGCGCCGACCAGCGGGGCGGCGAACGGCAGGGCGTTCACGGCGTGCATCGGGACGATGTGGCAGTCCGTGCCCGAAGCGGGCGCCCAGCCGGCATGGACCGCCGACCGCCTCAGGGTCCGGTGCTCCGGCACGAAGACGTCCGAGAGGAGCAGGGTGTCGCTGCCGGTTCCGCGCATCCCCACGGTGAACCAGCTGTCCACGATGGCGAAGTCGGCCTTCGGCACGGCGAAGAAGCGCACTTCGGGCCGCCCGTCGGGGTTCACGGGGGCCTCGGGATGCTCGGCGGGGACGGGCGCGCAGGCGAGCGCCCAGTCGGCGAAGTGCACCCCGCTGATGTACTTCCACTCACCGCTCAGCCGCCAGCCGCCGGCCACGGGCTCCGCCTTGCCGGACGGCACGAGGGCGCTGGCCAGCAGTACGTCCGGTCCGTCCGCCCAGATCTCCGCCTGTGCCTCCCCGGGCAGGAACGCCGCGTTCCGGCCGCCGTAGGCGGCCAGCGAGGCCGCCCAGGCGGCCGACGTGCACCCCTTGCCCACCAGCCCGACCGCGGAGGTCACCTCGGCGAAACCACCGGCTTCGCCGCCGTGGGCCCGCGGTACGAAGTGCCGCGCGAACCCCGCCTCCCGCACCGCCTCGACCACCTGCGGCGAGAGCCGCCGGGCACTCTCCGCCTCGTCCGCGTGCCGCGCCGCGATCTCCGCGACCATCGGCGCCCCGGCCACCACCGTCGACTTGTCGCCTGCTGCCATCCTGCCCACCACTTCCGTCGGGAACGGCGACAGTGTCCCGGTCACAGCCGGTCACGGAGCGCACCCCGGGCCGAGACCGGCCGACGGTCACCCGCCCGGCACGCCAAAGGGGGCGTCCCGGGTCCTTCCGGGACACCCCCTCGGTCGTACGGCCGCCGCTAGATCCGTACTTCCACCGTGCGCGCCAGCCGGTCGTGGAGGCCGCGGCCGTCGCGGTCCCAGATCAGGGCCGGGATCGCGACGCAGAGGAGGGCGGAGCGGAGCAGGGCGCGCAGGGGGCTGGGGCGGCCGGTGTCGAGGGCGTAGACGCGGAGGCCGAAGAGGCGCTTGCCCGGGGTGAAGCCGATGGTGCCGACGGTGAGGGTGCTCAGGACGAAGAGGATGAGCAGGGCCCAGTTGCCGGTCGCCTGGTTGTAGCCGTGGGTGAGCAGGCCGTATGCGATCAACAGGCACAGGGCCCAGTCGACGGCGAGGGCGCCGAGGCGGCGGCCCGGGCGGGCGATCGAGCCGGGGCCGTGCTCGGGCAGGCCGAGCTGCTCGCCGCGGTAGCCGAAGTCGACACCTGCCCGCTCGGCGGCTTCCCGGGGCCCGGAGAGCCATGAGCCGATTGCATCCCTGTTGTCCACGTGTCCACGGTACTGCCCGCGTTCTGCCATGCGGACAGGAGGGGCCAGGCGGCTCAAGACCGGTTAACTTGGGCGAAACAAATGGGTCACGCCTGAGAAATCCCCCGTCCCTAAGGTCGGGTCCAGCGTGTGCCACCGCACTGGCCGCACGAACGAACTACCACCCCGGCACGGACGGTCGGGAGTAGGAGGAGCTGGATGTTCCAGAACGCCGACGAGGCCAAGAAGTTCATCGCGGACGAGGACGTCAAGTTCGTCGACGTCCGATTCTGCGATCTGCCGGGTGTGATGCAGCACTTCACGCTGCCGGCGACGGCCTTCGACCCGGATGAGGAACTCGCCTTCGACGGCTCCTCGATCCGCGGCTTCCAGGCCATCCACGAGTCCGACATGGCGCTCCGCGCCGACCTGTCGACCGCGCGCGTGGACCCCTTCCGCCGCGACAAGACGGTCAACATCAACTTCTTCATCCACGACCCGATCACGGGCGAGCAGTACTCCCGTGACCCGCGCAACGTGGCGAAGAAGGCCGAGGCGTACCTCGCCTCCACCGGCATCGCCGACACCGCGTACTTCGGTCCCGAGGCCGAGTTCTACGTCTTCGACAGCGTGCGCTTCGAGACCAAGTCGAACGAGGCCTTCTACCACATCGACTCCGAGGCGGGCGCCTGGAACACCGGTGCGGTCGAGGACAACCGCGGTTACAAGGTCCGCTACAAGGGCGGCTACTTCCCGACCCCGCCGGTCGACCACTTCGCCGACCTGCGTGCGGAGATCTCCCTGGAGCTGGCCGCGTCCGGCCTCCAGGTCGAGCGCCAGCACCACGAGGTGGGCACCGCCGGCCAGGCCGAGATCAACTACAAGTTCAACACGCTGCTCGCCGCGGCCGACGACCTCCAGCTCTTCAAGTACATCGTGAAGAACGTGGCCTGGCGCAACGGCAAGACCGCGACCTTCATGCCGAAGCCGATCTTCGGCGACAACGGCTCGGGCATGCACGTCCACCAGTCCCTGTGGACCGGCGGCCAGCCCCTCTTCTACGACGAGGCCGGCTACGCGGGTCTGTCGGACACCGCCCGCTACTACATCGGCGGCATCCTCAAGCACGCCCCGTCCCTCCTCGCCTTCACCAACCCGACGGTGAACTCGTACCACCGCCTGGTCCCCGGCTTCGAGGCCCCGGTCAACCTGGTCTACTCGCAGCGCAACCGCTCCGCCGCGATGCGCATCCCGATCACGGGCTCCAACCCGAAGGCCAAGCGCGTCGAGTTCCGCGCGCCCGACTCCTCCGGCAACCCGTACCTCGCCTTCTCCGCCCTGCTCCTGGCGGGCCTGGACGGCATCAAGAACAAGATCGAGCCGGCCGAGCCGATCGACAAGGACCTCTACGAGCTGGCCCCCGAGGAGCACGCGGGTGTCGCCCAGGTCCCGACCTCCCTCCCGGCCGTCCTCGACCGCCTCGAGGCCGACCACGAGTTCCTCCTCGCCGGCGACGTCTTCACGTCCGACCTGATCGAGACGTGGATCGACTACAAGCGCACGAACGAGATCGCGCCGCTGCAGCTGCGTCCGCACCCGCACGAGTTCGAGCTGTACTTCGACGTGTGATCCAACCGATCGAACCGATCGCCGGGTGCCCCCGTCTCTCTTCGGAGAGGCGGGGGCACCGTCGTACACACACTGTGTTTTCCGGGAGGGGCAACGGGGATGGGACAGCAACAGGACGACGAGGAGCGCGAGTTCGACCTCAAGTGGGCCGACGGGGCCGAGCACAAGGAGCCCTCCGCGCGGGCACGGATGCTCGCGGCGCGCTGGAAGGAGAACCCTCCGGGGCCGGTGCCGTTCCGAGGTGAGCCCGAGGGGGTGGGGCCGCGGCGGTCGTCGTGGATATCGACGGTGGTCGTGCTGGGGAGTGTGGTGGCGGTCATCGTGCTGCTGGGGTGGGCCAACTTCCGGGCGCCGTACTAGAGATGCGTGAGGACATCAGGCGTGGAGTGGCCGCCGCGGTGCGGCTCGCGCAGGGGGAACCGGTACGGGACGTGCTCGACGTCCGCGATCCGCGCGCGTGGCTCGGGCTGGACGCGGGGGCGCGCGTGGACGAGTTCTTCTGCCCGCCGGCCGTCGTGCCGTGGGACCGGATGGCCGGTGCCCGCGAACTAACCGACGTTCTGCGCGGCCCCGGCCCGCTGACCGAGTCGCAGCTGGCCCTGGCCCTGTGCCACCGGGACGGCCGGATCCGGCAGGCGGCGCTGGACCGGGTCGGCGGGCACCCCGTGCTGCTGCCTCTCGTCGTGCTGCGCTGCGCCGAGTGGGCTCCGCCGGTGCGTGACCGGGCCCGGCAGCGGCTGGCCGAGGGGCTCGACATCCGGACGGCCGCCTCGCTCGCGCCGATGATCCTGCTCGTCGGCCGTCGCGACCGGGCCGATTTCGCCGTGGGCCTGCTCGACGAGACGCTGCGCCGGGCACCCCGCGACCGGATCGTCGCGCTCTGCTCCAGCGCCGACCGCGCCGTGCGCCGGTACGCCTACCGTCTCGCCGTCGAGGACGGTCTCCTCTCCCCCGGCGAACTCGCCCGCGCCGCCGCCCGGGACACCGACGCGGTCGTCCAGACGCTGTGCGCGGACGCCGTGCTGGCCGGCGTCGCCAAGGGTGGAGCGTACGACGAGGTTTTCGGGCCGCTGCTCGGGGCGCGCGGTCCGCGTGTCCGTTCCGCCGGGGTCACCGTGCTGCGGCCGGCCGGGCGGGCCGACCTCGCGGTGGGGTTCCTGGCCGACCGGGCCCCGGTCGTAAGGGCCTGTGCGCGGTATGTCGTACGTCAGGACGGGGTCGATCCGCTGCCGTTGTACCGGGCGTGGTGCGCGGCGCCGGAGCCGGTGCCCGGGGCCGTGATCGGGCTGGCGGAGTGCGGTGGGCGGGCGGATGCCGAGCTGCTGTGGACGCTGGTCGGCCATCCGTCGGGGGCGGTGCGGGCACGGGCCGTGGCCGGACTGCGGGTGCTGGACGTGGCGGACGTACGACGGTTGCGGCCGTTGCTGGACGATCCGGCGGCCGGGGTCGTGCGCGAGGTGACGGCCGCGCTGCTGCCGTCCGCGGAGCTGGTGCCTGAGGAGTGGCTGACGGAAAGGTTGGGGGCACAGTGGCCCCGGGCGGTGCGGGTCGGCGCGTTCCGGCTGCTCGACGCGCGGGGCGGGGGCGTACGGCGAGAGGCGGCCGAGGCGTTGTTGGACGATCCGGACGCGAAGCTGCGCGGGTGGGCCGAGCACGCCGTAAAGCGGCGGTGAGGACCGGACCCGGATTCACAGGCACCTTTTGCTCCGCCTAGGGCCGATCGGGACCACTTCATGGGAAGGCGCGGGTGCACACTGGGCGGTGGGACGAGTGCCTGACTGCGGGGTGATGGCAGATGCAGAGCCGCTTCCGGAGCGACCGGCGGCTGACCGTGCGTATGGGTCTGACGCTGTTCCTGCTCGGACTGTTGTACGTGGCGTTCGTGGCCGCGCTGATCGTGTTGCTGAAGTCCTGGGTGCTGGTCGTGGTGCTGGCCGGCGGGCTGCTCGTCGCGCAGTACTGGTTCTCCGACCGGATCGCGCTGTACGCGATGAAGGGGCGGATCGTGGAGCGGGAGGAGTATCCCGATCTCCACGGCGTGATCGACCGGCTGTGTGCCGTGGCCGACATGCCCAAGCCCGTCGTCGCCGTGTCGGACATCGATATGCCCAACGCCTTCGCCACCGGGCGCAATGCCGACAACGCCGTCATCTGTGTGACCACCGGGCTGCTGCGGCGGCTGGAGCCGGCCGAGCTGGAGGGTGTGCTCGCGCACGAGCTGTCGCACGTGGCGCACAAGGACGTGGCGGTGATCACCATCGCTTCGTTCCTCGGGGTGCTCGCCGGGCTCATGGTCCGGTTCGCGTTCTACTCGCAGATCTTCCGGGGGCGGAAGGACCAGAACACGCTGGCCGTCTTCGCCGGGATCATGGGGATCTCGGCGGCCGTGTACGCGATCAGCTTCCTGCTGATCCGGGCGCTGTCCCGGTACCGGGAGCTGGCGGCGGACCGGGCTGCGGCCCTGCTCACCGGGCGGCCCTCGGCGCTGGCCTCCGCGCTCACCAAGGTCGACGGCGACATCGCCCGGATCCCGACCAAGGACCTGCGGACCGCGCAGGCCTTCAACGCCTTCTACTTCACGCCGGCTACCGGCAGCGAGCCCGGCATCTCCAAGTACTTCTCGACGCACCCGAGCCTTGAGCAGCGGCTCGACCAACTGGGGCGGATCTCCGCCGAGTTGGGTGAGGCGGCGGTACCCGGCATCGACAAGGCGGGCTGAGGATGGGGTTGCTGGACATCCTGCTCGGCCGTACGAAACCGGTCGCCCCCGATCTCGACCAGCTGTTCGCGCTGCCCTCGGCGGCGGTGACGCTGGAGGCGGCGGCCGGCTTCCGGGCGACCGGGCGCGGTGCGGTGTGCTTCGCCACGGTGGAGGGCGGGGCGTTCGAGCAGACGCACCGGGAGGTCCAGGCCCTGCTGGACGCGGACGCCGAACGCACCGGTCCGCCGGTGGAGTTGACCCAGGATGCCTACGGCTACTCCTGGCTGGTCTCGCACCGGGCCCCCGACCAGCTCTCCGCGCTGGTCAACGATCTGCACGCGGTCAACAGCGCGATGGAGGTCAACGGCTTCGGGCCCCAACTGCTGTGCTCGCTCGCCGGGTTCGAGGACGACGGGGGACGGCGGCTCGCGCTCGTCTATCTCTACAAGCGCGGGACGTTCTTCCCGTTCGCGCCGCTGGCCGGTGACGGGCAGCGGCGCGACAGCTCGCTGGAACTGCAAGTCAGGTCGATGCTCGGCAACGACCTGCGGATCGAGCAGGATCTGAGCCGGTGGTTCCCGGTGTGGGGCGCCCCCGGGTTGTAGGAGGCGCTCCCTTGTCCTACTTGATCTCCCCTTGCTCTCACTTGCTCTTCTCCCGTGCCTGCCGACGCGACTCCAGGGGGCGTTCGCGCTGGTAGCGGCGCTCCCACTTGGCCTGCTTGTCGCGGCGGTCGCGGTACGCGCGGTAGCTCGACGGTGTGGCTCCTGACGAGGACCCTCCCGTCGACGAGGACGAGGACGAGGTCTTCGAGGAGGAGTCCCGCCCGTACTGGACGTACAGGAAGAGGACGGCGACCGCGGCCAGCCACCAGACGTGGTTGCCGAAGCCGAAGAGGACCAGGACGGCGGTTCCGGATATGACGATGGTGCCCATAACGGGCCTCCGTGGGCGTGGGTGTGGTGTCCGAGCGGTGTGAACTGTGTCCCGACAGGGCGCTGGGGTGGGCGGCCGACCGTCGGTGGGTTGGGTGCGAACGAGAGTAGCGCCGACTCCGCAGGGTGACGCCTCCCCTGCGTGAAACGGTGGTGACCTGCTCCGCAATGCGTCTCCAGCGTAGGGAGTCGGTCACTCGGTGTGCATCTTCTTTTCGCCGGCCCGGAGTTGGGGGTGTCGGACGTGGCGTCAGATCCCCGGTGCCGCCCTCACCACGCCCGCCGCCACGGCCGCGTCCAGCGTCGCGTGGTCGGCGGTGGTCTGGCCGGCGTAGGCCGAGGCGAAGTCGGCCACGGCGTGTTCGAAGGTGTCGGTGCCGCCCAGGTAGGCGGCGATGGCGACGCGGTCGCCGGAGCGGGCGTGGGCGCGGGCCAGGGCGGTGCCGCACAGGCGGCCGTAGGCGAGGAGTTCGGCCGGGCTCATGCCGGCGACGTCCGCGGAGCCCTTCATGTCGCGGAGCTGGCGCCAGTAGAAGGCGCGGCCCTGCGGACCGCTCATCCAGCCGAGGAAGATGTCGCTCGCGGCCTGCAGCAGGCGCTGGCCCGCTACGACGCGGTGGCCGGGGTGGACGTACGGTCCGCTCGGCAGATGCTCCTCAAGTACGGACCTCCGCGCCTCCTTGATCTGCAGGAACAGCGGGTCGTCCTGGTCTCGGCCGGCGAGCAGCACGATGAAGCAGCGGGTGCCGACGCTGCCGACGCCGACGACCTTGCGGGCGGCGTCGACGAAGCGGTAGCGGTCGAGCAGCAGGCGGCGCTCCTCGGAGAGGGTGGAGCGGTAGTCGCTGAAGATCTTGCGTACGGCGGCCATGTCCGAGGCGCCGGCCGGTTCCAGGAGGGGCGGGTCCTGGACGATACGGCGGCGGCCGTCGACGGTCTCGGTGAGCTTGCCGACGGCGTGCAGGCTGGTGCGGCGGCGGGCGCGGGTGAGGCTGGACTCGACCCGGCGGCGGTTGCGGGCGGAGCGGACCAGGGGCAGCAGGCTGTCGGCGTCGATCCGGTCGTACCAGACGGCGAGTTCGCCCTTGCGGGCCAGGGAACGGAGGGTCGTACGGTACGTGGCGGTCGCCTCCAGTGCGGCGCGGTGGGCCTTCGTGTCGCCGTGGCCGTTCTCGCGGGCGGCGACGGCGATGCTGGCGGCGAGGCGTTTGACGTCCCACTCGAAGGGGCCCGGGAACGTCTCGTCGAAGTCGTTGAGGTCGAAGAGGAGGGCACGTTCCGGGGACGCGTACAGGCCGAAGTTCAGGAGGTGCGCGTCGCCGCACAGCTGCACGGTGAGACCGGTGTGCGGCTGGGAGGCCAGGTCGGCGGCCATCACGGCGGCCGAGCCGCGCAGGAAGGCGAAGGGGGAGGCGACCATACGGCCGTAGCGGATCGGGAGGAGTTCCGGGAGCCGGTCGCGGCCCTGGCGCTCCAGTACGGCGACGGGGTCGGGGCGGTCCACGGAGGGGATCCAGCCGGCGTGCGCGGAACGGGCGACGCGTTTGCGCGCGGCGCGGCCCCGCTCCGCTCGGTCCGCCGGTGAGGTCATGTACGAAGTGAAACCGGGTGGGTGCGGGGGGCGCATTTCGGGCACGGCGATTGAGTGAACGGACAGACTGTTCGATCACCTCCCGTCTACCGTCGGTCGGGAAACGGACCCCTCGCGCTGGAGGCCAGGATGAGCGGCAAGGAACGGTACGTCGGTGTGGCCGAACGGCGGGTCCGGCTCGCTCTCCGTCACCGCCTGGCCCCGAGCACTCTCGCCGCGACCCCCGAGGACGTCGCCGACTCCCTCGTAGCCCTCCACGGCTCGGACCCTGCGACGGTGTTCCTCGCCGTCGGCGCACGCCTCACCGACCCCGCAGTCACCGTGTCGGAGACCGCCCGCGCCCTCTACGAGGACCGCACTCTCGTCCGTATGCACGGCATGCGGCACACGGTGTTCGTGTTCCCGACCGATCTGACCGCCGTCGTGCACGCGTCGACCGGCCTCGCCGTCGCCGCCCGTGAACGGGCCTCCCTGGTCAAGGACATGGCGAAGGCGGGGGCGCCGGACGCGGTCTGGCTGAAGGAGGTCGAGGACGCGACGCTCGCCGCACTGGCCCGGCGCGGGCAGGCGACGGCGGCCGAACTCGCCGAGGACGAACCGAGGTTGAGGGAACAGTGGGTGTACGCGCCCGGGAAGAGCTACGAGGGCGTCCACACCTTGTCGACCCGGCTGCTGAGGGTGCTGGGGGTCGAGGGGAAGGTCGTCCGGGGCCGTCCGCTCGGCGGCTGGACGTCGAGCCAACTGCGCTGGGCGGTGGCGCCGGAACATCCCGAACTGGACGCCGCCGAGGCCCAGTCGGCCCTGCTGCGACGCTGGCTCACGGCCTGCGGCCCGGCCACCGAGGCCGACCTGAAGTGGTGGACGGGATGGCGGGTGACGGAGGTCCGCCGGGCGCTGACGGCGATCGGCGCCGAGCCGGTGTCCCTGGACGAGGGCACGGGATACGTCGCCGCCGGGCACCTCGAACCGCCGGCCGACCCCGCCGAACCGTGGGCGGCCCTGCTGCCCGCTCTCGACCCGACGGCGATGGGCTGGCAGTACCGCGACTGGTACCTGGCACCGGAGTTGCGCCCCGCGCTGTTCGACTACAGCGGCAACGTGGGGCCCACGGTGTGGTGGAACGGCCGGGTGGTGGGCAGTTGGGCCCAGCGGCCGGACGGGGAGATCGTCTGGCGCGTGCTCGACCGGACGGATGTCGGCCGGGAGGCGGAGGCCGCGATCGGGGAGGCGGCGGAGCGGTTGCGGGGGTGGGTGGGGGCGACCCGGGTGACACCGCGGTTCCGGACGCCGGTGGAGAAGGAGTTGTCGGCGTAGGGCCACGCCCTTGTCGATTGGGGTGCCTGCGCCGGGCGCCCCGAGACCACAGGGCACCCGGCGCCCCGGCTCAGCGCGAGTACCGCATCAGTGCCCGCACCATATGGCACGTCGTGTCCGACGGTGCGTGGACGCCGATCAGTTCGGCGGTGGTGCGGATCGTCTCGTTGCGGGCCTGGTTCGGGACGTAGACGCCCGAGTCGAGCAGGGCGATGGCCAGTCGCATCGCCTTGAGGCGGCGGTTGTGCGTGACGTACCACTCGCGCGGGCGGCCGGGCGGCAGCGGGCGCTTCGCCACGGGGACGTAGGGCAGGTCGAGTTGGACGGAGCGCTTCGCGGTGGACTGGGTCGGCAGCGGCTTCGGCTTCAGTGCGGCAGCGGGCACGGACATCCTCCTGTCGCGGTCAGGGCGCCGTCCGGACCCCCCGGCGACACCCTCGAACACTGCTTCTATTCTACTGCCCGCCACTGACAAACGCCCTGGCCACAAGGGCTGTTGAGGGCGCTGTGACGCAGGTGGAAGACGGGTTTTCGCGTACCGTGAGCCCCATGGAGATCTGGATCAACCCGGCCTGTTCCAAGTGCCGCAGCGCCCTGAGTCTGCTCGACGCGGAGGGCGCCGAGTACACCGTCCGCCGCTATCTGGAGGACGTGCCGAGCGAGGCCGAGATCAGGGACGTACTGGAGCGGCTCGGGCTCGAACCGTGGGACATCACCCGCACCCAGGAAGCCGCGGCGAAGGAGCTGGGGCTCAAGGAGTGGGCGCGGGACGGGAGTTCGCGGGCGCGCTGGGTGACGGCGCTCGCCCAGCATCCGAAGCTGATCCAGCGGCCGATCATCACGGCGGACGACGGCACGGCGGTGGTCGCGCGCAGTGACGAGGCCGTACGGGAGGCCCTGTCCCGGTAGGGGGTTCGGCGAATGATCCACAACTCCCTTGTGGCGTACGTCACTTCAGTGACTCCTGTGTCGGCTGAGTTACATCGTTCGGTATCCCGTACATAGCGGCGTACGGTCCCCTACCCCACAGGAGACGCGCATGTCGCGCAGGAGAACTGCCAGTACGAAAAAGAAGCTGGCGCTGCTGGTCACCGCAGCGGCGGTCGCCGGAGGCGGGGCCTTCGCCCTGGCCACCACGTCCAACGCTTCGCAGACGAACACGCAGAACGCCAAGACGCTGTCCGCGACGAACTCGACGGTCTGCCAGGGGCTGGCCACCGCCCTCGGCAACAACCAGAGCTTCATCGCCGGCCAGAAGGCCAGTCCCGACGCGCAGTCGGCGGCGCGGATCGCCAACCGCGAGGCGGTCATCGCGCAGATCAAGGTGCAGCAGAAGGCGTCGGGTTGCACGGTTGGGGAGTCGGCTCAGGGCTCCCAGGCCGCACAGCCCGCGCAGTCCGCACCCGCGGCAACGGCCACGGCCACCTCCAAGGCGACCCCTCCGGCGGGCAACACCGGCACCGGTGCCGCCGCGGGCAGTCAGGTGTGCAACGGCTCGACCGTCACGCTCTCCGGCGAGGCCGGTGCGCCCGCCGCCTCCAGCAACCAGTTCCCGGCGGGGACGACGCTGAAGGTCACCAACCTGGACAACAACAAGTCCACGACGGTGAAGGTGACTTCGGTCTCCGGCAGCTGTGTCCTGCTGAACAACGCCGCATTCGAACAGGTCCGTGAGCCCGGCAAGTTCCTCATCCGCCGTGCTCTGATCCAGAAGGTGGGGTGACGCTCAGGGTCCGAGAAAACCGGTGAGGTGACGGCCCGGTCGCTCAGGCGCGGCGTGCGGCAGCACGATGGGGTCCTCCCGCTCGAACGAAGCCGAGAGTGGGAGAGGGAGACGTCCGCCAGGATGTCGGTCTCCACGTGCGGCAGCAGACTCGCCGCCCGGGTCGCCACCAGGTGCGTGTCACAGGTCCTGCTGCTTCCGGCCAGAAGCAGCAGGACCGACGCGTTGAGCCCGCGCAGCGCGTCCGGCGCCGCCAGTCGGGGTCCAGCGCCGCTCCCCCGGTCTCCCACTCCAGGAACGCGGGGACCCGGCGCGGGGTGGGCCGCAGCAGCATCGGCAGCGCGTGCAGCAGATACGCCGTCTCGAACCCGGCGAAGCACTGGGTCGGGTCGAGGAGGAACAGACGGCGTATCCGGTCGGGCGCGTGCAGGGCGTGGTGCAGGGCGATCCAGCCGCCGCAGGAATGACCGCTGAGGTCGGCGGCCGAGGTCACTCCCAGCCCGTCGAACACCGCGTCCAGCCAGGTCATCAGGTCGGCCGGCGTGCGCGGGCGGCGGCCGGGCGCCGGGATGCCCGGGCCGGGAAAGCCGATCAGGTCGACGGCGTGGACGCGGTGGCCGGCCCGGGCGAGGTCGGCGGCCCGGGCGTACCAGGACGCCGAGGTCGCTCCGCCGCCGCCCGGCAGCAGCACGAGCGGCCGCCCGTCGGCGGGCCCGCACAGCGCCCGGTTCGCGAACCAGAACGGCACCGGGCTCGGGCTCAACCCGGCGGGGACCCGCGCGGGACTTCTTGGCAGGGGTCCGCGAGGCCGCCTCCGAGGGCCAACCCCATCGCATACGAGCCGTCGGGCCACCCCCGTCTGCGACTGCGAACAGTGCGTCGGGCGCGGGTGGGGTGAATCGCGCCACAGCATGGCCAGGTAACACGGGGTTCACGCTTGAGCAATGATCGGGAAATCGCATGTTGACAGGCTGCGCGGCATGAATCGCGGCGCTCCAGTGCCGCTGCGCCGCAGCACCCGCAAGTGCGAAGAATGACCCACCCCGAAGGATGTGGCCCGTGACCTTCAAGGCTGAGTACATCTGGATCGACGGCACCCAGCCGACGGCCAAGCTCCGTTCCAAGACGAAGATTCTGGCCGACGACGCCAAGGGTGCCGAGCTCCCGATCTGGGGCTTCGACGGGTCATCCACGAACCAGGCCGAGGGGCACTCCTCGGACCGCGTGCTCAAGCCGGTCGCCAGCTTCCCGGACCCGATCCGCGGCGGCGACGACATCCTCGTGATGTGCGAGGTCCTCGACATCGACTTCACGCCGCACGAGTCCAACACCCGTGCCGCGCTCGCCGAGGTCGTCGCGAAGTTCGGTTCGCAGGAGCCCATCTTCGGCATCGAGCAGGAGTACACCTTCTTCGACGGCTCCCGCCCGCTGGGCTTCCCCGAGGGCGGCTTCCCGGCCCCCCAGGGCGGCTACTACTGCGGTGTCGGCGCCGACGAGATCTTCGGCCGCGAGATCGTCGAGGCCCACCTGGAGAACTGCCTCAAGGCCGGCCTCGCGATCTCCGGCATCAACGCCGAGGTCATGCCCGGCCAGTGGGAGTTCCAGGTCGGCCCGGTCTCCCCGCTGGAGGTCTCCGACCACCTGTGGATCGCCCGCTGGCTGCTCTACCGCACCGCCGAGGACTTCGGCGTCTCCGCGACCCTCGACCCCAAGCCGGTCAAGGGCGACTGGAACGGTGCCGGCGCGCACACCAACTTCTCCACCAAGGCCATGCGCGAGGGCTACGACGCGATCATCACCGCGTGCGAGTCCCTCGGTGAGGGCTCCAAGCCCCTCGACCACGTCAAGAACTACGGCGCCGGCATCGACGACCGCCTGACGGGCCTGCACGAGACCGCCCCGTGGAACGAGTACTCCTACGGCGTCTCCAACCGCGGTGCCTCGGTCCGTATCCCGTGGCAGGTCGAGAAGGACGGCAAGGGCTACATCGAGGACCGCCGCCCGAACGCCAACGTCGACCCGTACGTCGTCACCCGCCTGATCGTCGACACGTGCTGCTCCGCGCTGGAGAAGGCCGGCCAGGTCTGATCCGCCCGCACTCGCGGGGGGGGGGGGGGCCCCCCCCCCGGGGGGCCCCCCCCCCGGCCCCGCGGGGGGGGGGCCCGGGTGTGGAAAGTGCAAACACGGGGGGGGACACGGGCGCAAC
>NZ_JBHYWD010000017.1:177065-183967 GCF_042751305.1 Streptomyces hokutonensis | reverse complement strand
GGCGCCTGCGGCAGGCCCGCGCGCGCCCGCTGTCGCTGCGCCGCGGCGGCCGGCGCGCCGTCGTGTCCTCGCGGCCGCCAGCCCCCCCCGCGCCCCCCCCCCCCCCCCCGGGCCCTTGTCAGTGGCGCGTGCCAGTCTTGATCCATGGACATCGACGGGGGCCTCACGGGCATCGACGAGGGTCTCGACATCAAGGTCGAGACGGAGAACAGGCAGACGTACCCGCGGACTTCGGCGGTACGGCTGCGGGAGCTGGTGGCGCGGATCGGGGGCGCCCGCGACCGTTTCCTGATCGTGCAGCGGATACCCGACCTCCCTGACGTGTTCGCGCAGGTGTGGCACGAGAAGGGCGGGGACTACCGGCTCGAACACCGCCTGAGCGAGGACGAGTTCTACGGCACGAACCTCACGGACCCGGTGCGCGTGGCGGAGCTGCTGACCGGCTGGGCACGGCAGACGGCCGGCTGGGACGCGGGCGTCGGCTGGGAGCCGGTCGACCTGGGGCCCCGCGAGGAGGTGGCCGAACTCCCTGACGAGGTGCGGGAGAAGGTCGAGCAGCGGGTCAGAACGCGGCTGCGCTGCGGCTACGACGACCGGAGGACGCTGACCGAGATCGCCGAGGACTATCTCGTCAAGGGCGACGAGCGGCCGGTGTCCCGCGCGCAGGCCGCGCGGTTGGTGGACCGGCTGTGGGTAGAGCGCGTGACCGAGCAGGCGGCCTGGGAGGGTGTCACCGACCCGGACCGGCTCACCCGCGCCTTCGAGACACTGGACGCGAGTGGCATCACCGCCCGGGAGAACTTCGCCTGCTGCCGGGGCTGCGGCCTCGCGGAGATAGGCGCGGAGCGGGAGGGGGCACGCGGCTTCGTCTTCTTCCATCAGCAGGTCACCGAGCACGCCGTCGAGGGGTACGGACTCGCTCTCCACTACGGCGGATTGGACGGCTCCGCCGAGACCACCACGGCCGTCGGGCACGAGGTGCTGGCCGCGCTCCGGGCCGCCGGACTGTCCGCCGACTGGGACGGCGATCCGGACAACGCGATCGACGTCAAGCCGCTGACCTGGCACAGACGGCTGGTGGGATGAGGGGCCGGACGTCAATTTCCCGCCAAGGGGGCGTCCAAGCTGTGAGAGGAGGGTCCTGTTGCGGGCGTGTGTCTGCTTCAATGGGCCCATGGGCAACTACCAGAAGTGCGGAGCGACGGGTCGCCATGACCTGGAGCCCTTCTGGCCTTCCCGTCAGCACCATGACTTCGACCGGGTGTGTTGTCGCGCGATGAACGCGCCGGCCCTCTAAAGCCGTACACCTTCGGCCTCCGGCCTGCGCGACTCGATGTACGTCCCTCGACGAACCTCTCGCGCGAAAGAGCTGACCTCTCATGGCGATCATCCGTTCTCTGCCCTCCGCCACCCTCGACGCCCCGGCGCCCTCCTCCGCCCCGAACGGCACGCGGAACCATCTGCGTGCCGTCGACCGGGACGAGGTGATCGACGTGACGGAGTTCCTGCCGCCGGGTGCCACCTGGCTGCCGGCGCCGCCGCACACGCTGCCCACCCTGCCGGGGCAGCCGCCGATGGTCGGGTACCTCGTCCTCATCCCGGCCGACAGCCCGCACCTCGCCCGGACCGGACACCCCGACGTCCTGCCCGACGGCGTACCCGACATCACCGCCGGCATCGCCGCCGACGCCGAACCGCTCGTCCGCATCGACACCGTGCAGCGCACCGCGCAGCTCAAGGGCGAGGAACTCGACCTCACGTACCTGGAGTTCGAACTCCTCGCCCACCTGGTGGCCCACCCCAACCGGGTGCACACGCGCGACCAGCTGGTCACCACGGTGTGGGGCTACGGGCACGTGGGCGACGGCCGTACCGTCGACGTCCACATCGCCCGGCTGCGCCGCAAGCTGGGCGCCGAGCACCGCAAGGCGATCCAGACGGTGCGCCGGGTCGGGTACAAGTACACGCCGCCGACCGCGCGTTGATCGTCTGCTGACGGCAGATTCGCGTTCCGTTCCGTGGACCCCGCGGGCAGAGTCGTCGGTATGAGACTTCTGGTGCTGGGCGGTACGGAGTTCGCGGGACGGGCCGTCGTGGAGGCCGCCCTCGGGCGGGGCTGGGAGGTGACCGTCCTCAACCGAGGACGGCACGAGGCCCTGCCCGGGGTACGGGCGCTGCGGGGTGACCGCACCGCGCCCGGTGGGCTGGACGCGCTGGCCGAGGGCGAGTGGGACGCCGTCGTCGACACCTGGTCGGCGGCGCCCCGCGCGGTGCACGACGCGGCGCGGCTGCTCGCCGACCGGGTGGGCCGGTATGTGTATGTGTCGAGCTGCTCGGTGTACGAGTGGGCGCCGCCGGCCGGGTACACCGAGGACGCTCCCGTCGTGGCGGGCGCGGAGCCCGACGCCGACAAGACCGACTACGCGCGCGACAAGCGGGGCGGGGAGCTTGCCGCGCTCGACGCGTTCGGGGCGGAGCGGTCGGTGCTCGTGCGGGCGGGGCTGATCCTCGGGCCGTACGAGAACATCGGGCGGTTGCCGTGGTGGCTGACCCGGGTCGCGCGGGGTGGGCCGGTGTTGGCGCCGGGGCCGCGGGAGCTTGCCCTTCAGTACGTGGATGTGCGGGATCTCGCGGAGTGGGCGCTCGGGTCGGTGGAGCGGGAGTTGAGCGGGGCGTACAACCTGATCTCTCAGCAGGGGCACGCGACGATGGGTTCGTTCCTGGACGCGTGTGTGCGGGTGACCGGTGGGGGCGCCGAGTTGCGGTGGACCTCTGCGGATGTCGTGCTCGATGCCGGTATCGAGCCGTGGACTCAGTTGCCGGTGTGGATTCCGGCCGGTAGTGAGGGGTACGACGCGTTGCACAGTGCGGATGTGTCTCGGGCGGTTGCTACGGGGTTGAGCTGCCGGTCCGTCGAGGAGACGGTGACCGATACGTGGAACTGGTTGCGGGGCATCGGTGGGGTTGCGCCGCAGCGGCCGGATCGGCCGGCGGTGGGGCTCGACCCTGTTGTGGAAGCGAAGGTGCTTGGGGTGCCGTTGTAAGGGTGATTCGTCGGCTGCGGGTGCGTGGGCTGGTCTCGCAGCTCCCCGCGCCCCTTGAAACAGGTGGGGACAGCGACACCCCCTTCATGGTGGCTCGGCCCCGTGACCTCGTCCTCCCCGTCCGTGAGACTGGGCCTATGGACACGAACAGGGCCCGTACAGTCGTCATGGCCGGGCTGCGCGGCCTTGCCCTCGCTCTCCTCTCCCTCTACGGGTCGCTCGTCCTCCTCGTTCTCACGCTCGTCTCCCTCGTGCTCATCCCCGTCGGGATCGGGCTGATCACCACGCCCTGGGTGCTGGCCGGTGTGCGGGCGCACGCGGATCGGCGGCGGCTGTTTGCCGTGGAGTGGTGCGGGGTGCGGATTCCGGTGGAGCCGACCGGGGCGAAGTCCTGGAAAGTCACGTTCCGGTTGCTCGGCTGGCTGTTCGTCGACATGACCGCCGGGTTCGTCACCGCCCTGGTGCCCGCGGCTCTCGTGTTCTATCCGCTGGAGGGGTTCGCGCTGGCCTTCGGGCTGTGGCGGGTGTTCACGGACGGGACGTATGTGGGGTGGTGGTACGGGTTCGTGCCGGTGAGCGGGCAGGGCAGTGCGCTGCTCGCGGGGCTGCTGGGTGTCGCGCTGCTCGTCGCTTCCTACTTCCTCACGCCCGCCCTGCTGCGCGTCCATTTCCTGCTGACCCGTTCCGTGCTCGCTCCGGGGCAGGGTGAACTCGCCGAACGGGTAAGGGTGTTGACCGAGACCCGGCGGGACGCCGTGGACTCCTCGGCGGCCGAGCTGCGGCGCATCGAGCGCGATCTGCACGACGGTGCGCAGGCCCGGCTGGTGGCGATGGGGATGGATCTCGGGACGGTCGAGGCGCTCATCGAGAAGAATCCGGCGAAGGCCAAGGCGCTGCTGGCCCGGGCGCGGCAGTCCTCCGCCGAGGCGCTGGGCGAGCTGCGCGATCTCGTGCGCGGGATCCATCCGCCGGTGCTGGCCGAGCGTGGACTCGGGGATGCCGTAAGGGCGTTGGCGCTGCGGATGCCGGTGCCGACGGAGGTGGGCGTGGACTTCGGGGGCGGGCGGGCGGACGCGCCGGTCGAGTCGGCCGCGTACTTCGCGGTGAGCGAGGTGCTGACCAACGCCGTCAAGCACTCCGGTGCCGACCGGATCTGGGTCGACCTCCACCACGCGGAGGGGATGCTGCGGATCTCCGTCACCGACAACGGTGGGGGTGGTGCGGTGGTCGGGGCGGGGTCGGGACTCTCCGGAGTCGGGCGGCGACTCGGTACATTCGACGGCGTCCTGGCCGTCAGCAGCCCCGCGGGCGGTCCCACCGTGGTGACCATGGAGATTCCGTGCGTGTTGTCCTAGCCGAAGACCTGTTCCTGCTGCGGGACGGGCTGGTGCGGCTGTTGGAGGCCTACGACTTCGAGATCGCCGCGGCCGTGGAGAGCGGGCCCGAACTCACCAAGGCGCTGGCCGAGTTGGCGCCGGACGTGGCCGTGGTCGACGTACGGCTGCCGCCCACGCACACCGACGAGGGGCTGCAGTGCGCGTTGCGGGCGCGGCGGGAGCGGCCCGGGTTTCCGGTGCTGGTGCTCTCGCAGCACGTGGAGCAGTTGTACGCGCGGGAGTTGCTCGCCGACGGGAGCGGCGGGGTGGGCTATCTGCTGAAGGACCGGGTGTTCGACGCGGAGCAGTTCGTGGACGCCGTACGGCGGGTGGCGGGCGGCGGGACGGTGATGGATCCGCAGGTCATTCAGCAGTTGCTGGCGCGGCGGGCGGCCGACGACCGGCCGCTGGGGCGGCTCACGCCCCGAGAGGTCGAGGTGCTCGAACTGATGGCGCAGGGGCGGTCGAACGCGGCGATCGCGGGGCAACTCGTCGTGACGGAACGGGCGATCGGGAAGCATACATCCAATATTTTCGCCAAGCTGGGACTGGAAGTCTCGGATGACGACAATCGCCGTGTGCTGGCGGTATTGGCCTATTTGGACCAGGGACGCTGAGCACTAGCTGTGAGTCGATCACAACTGGCGGTGTTTAAGGGCCAGTTGAGAGGGGACTTATGCAGGAACCTCTCATCAATTTCTGAGACGGCTGAACACTCCTGGGACCTCCTGCGTATCTGAGGGAGCCGCTTCACTCCTGTCGGGCGCCTCGCTGCCCCGCAAGGAAGTCAGAGGAGTTCCATGGGACGCAATGATCGTAAACGCCGTACGCCGATGGCCACCAAGGCCATTGCCGCCTCGGCTGCCCTAGCGCTCGGTGGGGCCGGGCTGCTCTGGGCGCAGATGAACGCTTCGGCGCATGAGTCCAACTCATCGGGCCAGAACACGACGAAGGCCGCCGCGGCGAGTGCTGTCGCGACGATCGCCTGCCCGGACGTCGGCCAGCAGCTGACGAACGTGCCGCAGAAGGCTCGTCAGGGTGTCGCCACCGAGTTGGCGAACCTGGACAAGCAGATCACCGAGGCCTACGCCCGGCTCGCCTCGACGCGCCAGGCCCAGGCCAACGACGCGAGCTTCGTGCAGAACGCGATCGTCGGCCCCCTCAAGGAGAAGCGGGCCGCGACGATCGACCGCATCCGCATCGACATCCAGCGAGTGGGCGGCAGTGTCAACGCGGCTGCACTGGCGCAGCTCGCTGCCTGTACGACGCAGACCGCCAACAACACCACCGCCGGTGGCCAGAACAACAACGGTGGTCAGAACAACGGCGGGCAGAACAACAACGGCGGCCAGAACAACGGCAACACCGCTGCCCCGAGTGCCAGCGCCTCCGCGCCCGCCGCCAACAACGGTGGTCAGGCAGGCAACGGCCCGACGGCCGCGGACTTCGTGGACATCACGAAGGTCGCGAACAACGTCCAGGCGAAGCCGCAGAAGCAGGCTCAGGCCTCGACGGGCAGTTTCACCACCAGGTGCGGTGTCAACGCCAACAAGAACCACAACACGGACAACGTCATCGTGGCTCCCGGTGTGACCAACGGCGCGCACCACGAGCACGACTACGTCGGCAACCAGAAGGTCAACGCGTTCTCCACGAACGACTCGCTGCTGGCCGCCCCCTCCAGCTGCCAGAACCAGAGTGACCTCTCGGCGTACTACTGGCCGGTCGTGCGTGTGCAGGACGGTTCGCAGGAGTTCGACGCGAACGCGCTCGGCGGTGGCAAGGAAGGCAACGTCGGCAAGATCCTGACCCCGCAGTCGGCGCAGATCAAGTACGTCGGCTCGCCGGCCAGCAAGGTCGTCGCGATGCCGCAGTTCCTGCGCATCATCACCGGTGACGCCAAGACCCTCACCAACGGTCTGGCCAACGCCAACGCGCACTGGAGCTGCACCGGCTTCGAGAACAAGGTCCAGCTGACGGAGCAGTACCCGATCTGCCCGCAGGGCAGCAACGTGGTCCGCACCTTCGCGTTCCAGAGCTGCTGGGACGGCGTGAACATCGACAGCGCCAACCACCGTACGCACGTGGCCTTCGCGGACCCGGCGAGCGGTGTCTGCGGGAACGGCTTCAAGGCCATCCCTCAGCTGACGATGCGCCTGGTCTACAAGATCACCCCGCCCACCATCCAGAACGGCGTGGTCAAGAACGCCTACGCGGTGGACGGCTTCCCGGAGCAGCTGCACAAGGCGTCGACCGACCACGACGACTTCATCAGCGTCACCAAGAACAACCTGGCGGCGACCATCGCCAACTGCATCAACACCGGCAAGAAGTGCTAGTGAGCAGGTAGCCAGTAGGTAGTACGAAGCGGGGGGGGGGGGGGGGGGGGTCGCCCCCGCAGGGGGGATGTGAGTGGGCTCGAAGAGGAGGGGGAGCGGGGTGGGGTGAGGGGGGTGGAGACAAGACAGAGGGTGGTGTTGGT
>NZ_JBHYWD010000017.1:168911-177055 GCF_042751305.1 Streptomyces hokutonensis | reverse complement strand
ACACACACGCCGGCGCCCCCACACACTCCCACCCACACCCCCAGAGATTGTTTGTGTGGGGGGGGGGGGGGGTGGGGGCGGGGGGGGGGGGGGGGCCCACCCCCCCCCCCCCCCGCTTTCGTGTGTGCCCTGGCCTAACCGGTGTGGGCCCTCTGAGGGGTGTGAACCGGTGACACAGCCTTCAGCTGGTGTGCTTCGAGTGGTCGGTGCCGATCTCCTCGTCGCCGCCGAGCGTCGTCTGCAGCTTCTTGACGATCTTGTCGGTGCCGACGGCGACCCACTTGCGGCCGACGAGGTAGAAGCCGCCGTAGTCCTTGGCGTCGTTGATCCACTCGCGCTGGCCGCGGTCGGTGGCGAAGGTCGCGAGGACGAACTTGCCGTAGCTCATCTTGCAGATGGCCTGGCGGAGTTCGTCGGCGTCGGTCTGGAGGTCGGGCGTGCACTTCACCTTGGCCGCCAGGCTCTCCAGGCTGCCGGTGGCCGCGGGAGGGATGGTCGCGGCCTTGGTGTCGGCGCCGCAGCCCACCAGCGCCAGCGCCGCCGTGGCGCCGGCCACCGCGAGCATCGGTCGGGTCAGCCTCATCTGTCGTTCCTCCGGTAGTCCGGTCAGCAGCATGCCGCAGACGGCCCCGACGAGGGGCCTTCTCCTTCGATACGGACACAACGGGCCCCGCACTCAAATCCCTGGCCCCCGGCTGCACACGTCTGCGAAGGTGACGCCCGTGAACAACGACTGGGAAGCCCGCGTGACCACCACCTGGGCGACCTTCGACGACTATGGTCACTCGGACCAGGCCGTTGCGCTGTACCGGGAAGCGCTGGCGCGCGGGCTGGACGGCTACAAACGGCGGCGCGCGAAGATCCAACTCTCCTCCTCGCTGCGGAACATCGGGCAGGCGGAGGAGGGCGTCAAGTTGCTCACACCCGAACTCGACGGCCCCTCGGACGAGTTGGACGACGCGGTACGCGCGTGCCTCGCCCCCAGTCTGGGCCGCGACCGCGAGGGCCTGTCCCTCGTGCTGGGCGCGCCGGCACCCCATCTGCCGCGCTACCAGCGGTCGATGGCGAACTACGCGCGGGCTCTCGTCGAGCCGGAGGACTGAGTCGCCCGACTGGCGGTGACCAACTCACGATTCGCTCGTTTTGCTGAACGTGCAGTCACAGGATGTCGCCAAGCGCCCCGCAGCTTCACCCACCGGCCCGGTCGTCGATGTCGAACAGGCCGAGGCCGCGCTCGTCGAGCACTATCCACGGCTCGTCCGGCTCGCCTATCTGGTGCTCCCCCCGAGCCTCGGCCGCAACCGGCGCGTCCTGACCGCGCACGCCCTCACCCAGCGCGCCCTGCCCAGGGGCCGCGCGTCGGCGTCCGCGATCCCGGCCCAGTCGACCGGACGGGACGGCGACCCCGGTTACGCCTTCGTCCGCCTCCAGGTCGTGCGTACGGCGCTGGAGGCGGGCCTCCCGCTGTCGTTCCGGGCGTGGCCCAAGCGCTCCCAACTCCCGCCGCTGCTCCCCCAGGTGTGGGGCCTGCGGCTCTTCCCGCGCTCGGGCGGCGCCGACGAACTCGCCCTGGACCAGCGGCTGTCGGCCCTGTCGGGCCCGGCCCGCGCGGTGTACGCGCTGCGCGGTCTGGAGAAGCTGCCCGACGGCGACGTGCGACGCGTACTGGCGGCGGCCGGAGTCGACGAGGTGGACGAGGCGCTGCGCGAGGCCGACGAGGCGCCCGCGCAGTACCCGCTGCTCGACTCCCCCGAGTTCGACCCCTGTTCGCTGCACGCCCGGCCCACCGATCTGATGCGCCGCCGCCAGCACGGCAAGGCCGCGCTCGCCGCTGCGGCGGCCGTCGCCGTGTGCGGCGCGCTGCTCGCGCTGCCGGGCGGCGGCTGGGGCCCGGACGGCGCCGCCGCACCCGCGTACGCGGAGAACCCGGCGGCCGAAGCCGCCCTGAATCCCGGCAAGTTGACGAGAGTCGTACCCACCGCCTGGGAGTCCGCGACGCGCAAGGACTTCTCCGTCTGGCCCGCCCGCGGCGACCTCACCGAGGACACCGCCCTGCTGCGCCGAGCCCTCGCCGTCTGGGCCCGCCCCGGCGAGTCCGTCCAGGTCTCGGCGACCCCCGGCACCCCCTCCGGCGGCCCGGCCGGACCGCCCCAACTCCTGTACGCCGGAACGGTCGACAACGCCCGCGTGGTGATCCTCTACGACGGTCTGCGCATCGCCCGTTACGCCGAACCGAAGGACGGCACCAAGGGCGCCGCGCTGGACTTCGCGCGGGTCGACGGCGCAACCGGCACCGAGGCGAACGCGGTGGTCCTGGACCGCGCCGACGGGAACGTCCGCTATCTGACGGCCCCTTGGGTGAAGAAGGTCGCCGAACGGGACCTGCTGAAGCCGAGCGCCGGCGCCCTGCCCATGACCCTCACCGACGGCATCACCTCGCCCCTGGCCTCCCCCGCCCAGGAGACCGGCGCGTGCACGTCGTGGAACGTGCTCCAGCTGACCGACGACACCGGCACCCGCCTGATGAGCGACCTCGGCGAGCTGGTCCCGGCGCACCTCACCGCCGGGCGGCCCGGCTCGGCCCACGAGGTGTCCGGCGCGGAGACCCAGCACGCCTGGGCCCCCTTCGCCTGCTCCCTCGGCGCGATGCGCTCGCTCGGCGTACGGTCCGTGAACGCCTGGCAGTACGCCCAGCAGCCGCTGCCCGACGCGAGCGGCACGGCGGGGTGGGTGTGCACCCGGGCCGAGACCTGGCGGGGCGGCGGCGAGCGGGTGCTGGCGCAGTTCCACACGCCGGGCGGGACGTACGGCGCGGTCGCCGCGAAGGCGCAGGACGTGGCGGCGTGCGGGGCGCGCGACCCGCAGGTGCTGGCCGGGGTGCTGTGGAAGTCGGCGGCGGGAACCTGGTATCTGCTGGCCGCGGGCGGCAAGGACACCAAGTCGATCAGGGCGACCGGCGGGGTGACCGGCTCGGCGCAGGGCGCCCTGCTGGCCGTGAAGACCAAGCAGGGCGTCCAGGCCGAGCTGAACGGCACGCTGGATGACGGCGGGACGATCACCGGCCTCCGTTAGACGCGCGCCGAAGGCTCTAGCTGACACTCGCGTCAACAAGTCCCCGCACAAGGGTTCCCCACGGACTTACCCGTCAGTACATTGACGCCATGTCCAACAAGCAGCCGCTCAAGGCCCGAAAGGTGTCCTTCTCCTGGGAGGGCACCCCGCTGCACTGGGTGCCCGGCGATCCGTTCACCACGCACACGATCAACGTGCTGCATCTGCTGCTGCCCGCCGGTGAGCGGTGGTTCGTGCACGTCTACAAGCAGGTGCTGCCCCTCATCCGGGACGAGCGGCTGCGCGAGGACGTGATCGGGTTCATCGGCCAGGAGGCGATGCACTCCCAGGCCCACGACGAAGTCCTCCCGCATCTGCGGGAGTTGGGCCTCGACCCGACCCCGTACACCGCGCAGGTCGACTGGTTCTTCGAGAAGCTGCTCGGCGACCGCACCCTGCCCCCGGGCCGGGCCCGCAGGTGGTGGCTGCTGGAGCGGGTCGCGATCATCGCGGCCATCGAGCACTACACCGCGTTCCTCGGCAACTGGGTGCTGAACGCCGAGGAGTTGGACCGCCGCGGCGCCGATCCGACCATGCTGGACCTGCTGCGCTGGCACGGCGCCGAGGAGGTCGAGCACCGGTCCGTCGCCTTCGACCTCTTCATGCACGTCGACGGCAACTACCGGCGGCGCGCCCGCACCTGGGCCACCGCGTTCGCCGCGCTGATGTTCCTGTGGCAGCGCGGAGCCCGCTTCTTCATGGCGAACGACCCGACCCTCGTCGACCGCCGCGCGAGCTTCAAGGACTTCTACGTCGCCGGCCGGCGCGGCACCCTGCCCGCCACCGGCGACATGCTCAGGTCCATACCCCGCTACCTGAGCCGCGCCTACCACCCCTCGCAGGAGGGCAGCACCGAGCAGGCGGTCGCCTATCTGGCCTCCTCGCCCGCGGCACTGGCCGCCGAGAAGAGGGCGGAGTAGTGCCCAGGCCGCTGACGGTCGCGGTGCTGGCCGGTGCCGCGCTGCTGGCCCGGCGCGCGCTGCGGCGCCGGGTGCGGGTCTCCCCGCTGTGGCCGCTGCCTGCCCTGGACCCGCCCATCTCCGGCCGGCCGCGCACCCGGGCACTGCGGCTGCGGGTCGCCGCGCGGGAGACGGTCGCCGAAGGTGTCGTACAACTGCGCCTGGAGGGAAGGGACTTGCCGGGCTGGGAGCCGGGGGCGCACATCGATCTGGTGCTGCCTTCGGGGCTGGTGCGGCAGTACTCGCTGTGCGGGGATCCGGCGGACAGCTCGTCGTACACGGTCGCGACGCGGCTGGTCGAGGACGGGCGGGGCGGGTCGCGCGAGGTGCACGAACAGGTGCGGGTGGGCGCGGAGTTGGAGGTGCGGGGGCCGCGTAATCGGTTCCCGCTCGTCGCGGCGCCCGGGTATGTCTTCGTGGCCGGCGGCATCGGGATCACGCCCGTCCTGCCGATGTTGCGGGCGCTGCCGGACGGTACCAACTGGCGTCTGCTGTACGCCGGTCGGAGCCGGGAGTCGATGCCGTTCCTCGCGGAGATCGAGGAGTTCGGCGCGGACCGGGTGACCGTAGTGGCCGGACTCCCCGATCTGGAAGGGGAGTTGGCGGACGTACCGGAAGGGACCGTCGTCTACTGCTGCGGGCCGGCGGGGCTCATGGCGGCCGTCGCGGAGCGTTTCCCGGAGGTGCGGCTCGAACGCTTCGCGCCCCAGGCCTCGTTGGACGGCAACACGGACTTCGAGCTCGAACTCCGGCGCAGCGGGCGGACGTTGACGGTTCCTGCCGACTCCACGGTGCTCGCCGCCGTCCGCGCGGAGCTGCCGGACACCCTCTACTCGTGCGAGCAGGGATTCTGCGGAACCTGTCAACAGCGGGTACTGGAAGGGGAAGTTGAGCATCGGGACGAGTTGTTGACAGATGCGGAGCGGGCCGACTCGATGCTGATCTGCGTGTCCCGGGCCAGAAGTGCGCGTCTGGTGTTGGATCTGTGATGGGGTGATGTGAGCAACCCTGGTCGGTCTGGTCCGTTCGGGGCCGGATCAGATCGGTAAGGTGTTCGCATGAGTACCGGGGTTCGCCGCAGGATGGGAGTCGAGGAACGGCGACAGCAGTTGATCGGCGTCGCTCTCGACCTGTTCAGCCATCGCTCGCCCGAAGAGGTCTCCATCGACGAGATAGCCGCCGCAGCGGGCATCTCACGACCGCTCGTCTACCACTACTTCCCCGGCAAACTCAGCCTGTACGAGGCCGCGTTGCAGCGTGCCTCGGACGATCTCGCCGGGCGGTTCGTGGTCCCCGAGGAGGGCTCGCTGGGGGGACGGCTGCTACAGGCGATGGGCCGGTTCTTCGACTTCGTGGACGACCACGGGCCCGGTTTCGCGGCCCTGATGCGCGGCGGTCCGGCAGTCGGCTCGTCCACCACCAACGCGCTCGTGGACGGTGTGCGGCATGCCGCGTACCTCCAGATCCTGTCCCATATGAAGGTCGAACAGCCGCCCGCCCGGCTGGAGTTGATGATCCGGTCATGGATCTCGCTGGTCGAGTCGACGGCACTGATCTGGCTGGACGGCCGACGCATCCCGCGCGCCGATCTGGAACGCCAACTCGTGCACGACTTCGGGGCGTTGGCGGCGGTGAGCGCGGCGTACGACGAGGAACTGGCCGCGCTGCTGCGCGAATCCCTCAGGAACGAGCCGGGCGACGGACCCTTCACCGACCTCGTCGTCCGGCTCGTCGCCCTGGCCTCGTAACCCTCAGCGCTCGAACTTGCGGTAGGACGCGTCGAGTTCGCGTACCTCGGCGGAGGCGTGCAGCACGGAGCCGTCCTCGTCGATGTACTCGCGGAGGAGTTCCAGGACCTTCTCGGTCAGCTTCGCCTTGGTCTCCTCGGTGCGGCCGGCGAGCAGGCCGAGGGTGACATGGACGACGGTGTGTCCCAGCTCGTCGAGACCCTCGTACCCGAAGGCCGTGTACTCACTCGGGCGGAACTGGGTCTTGCACGCCTCCGGCTTCGCGGCCGCGATCTCGACCACCGCCTCGTGCAGCGCACGGGCGAACCCGTCCTGGTCGAAGGAGATCGTGTGGGAGTGGTCGACGGTGATCTGCGGCATGGGGTTCCCCTGTTGTTCTCAGCCAATGACGGGCTCACCCTAGGGCCTGTCCAGCCCTAGCCGCAGCGCCAGCATCGCGATGTCGTCCTCCCGGTCGACGCCGAAGCAGTCGAGGAGGGTGTCGCACAGGGCGTCCAGGCCGGGCAGGGCGCCGGAGGCGGCGGCGCGCAGGTGTTCCATGGAGGCCGAGATGTCCGTGCCCCGGGTCTCGATCAGGCCGTCGGTGATCATCAGGAGCCGGTCGGTGGGTTCGAGGAACAGCTCGGTGGGCGGCGGATGGGACAGGCCCACGCCGAGCAGCGGGCCCGCCGCCTTGGCGTAGTCCGCGGTGCCCGCGTCCCGGACGATCAGCGGCGGGATGTGGCCCGAGTTGGAGATGAGGGTGCGCCCGGTGTCGGGGTCGACGAGGGCCAGGCACATGGTGGCCGTGGTCTCGGGGTGGTAGTGCCGCAGCATCCGGTCCAGCCGTTCGGCGAGCACGCTCGGGTCGCTCTCGTCGACGCAGTAGGCGCGCAGCGCGTGCCGTATCTCCACCATGACGGTGGCCGCCTCCAGCGAGTGCCCGACGACGTCGCCGACGGCGAAGAGCACTCCCCCGCCGGCCCGCAGCACGGCGTAGAAGTCGCCGCCGATCTCGGCGTCCTGCGAGGCGGGCACATAGCGGACGGCGGCCTCGACGCCTGCCAGTTCGGGCAGCTGGTCCGGTTTGGGCAGGAAGCTGCGCTGGAGGGTGAGGGCGACATGCCGTTCGACCTGGTACATGAGGAGCGGCTCGGCGGCGAGCGCGGTGGCCTGGGCGAGCTGCGCGAGCAGCGCCTCGGCCTCGGGGCCCACGCGGCGCAGCCCGCGGGTGGGCGCGGCGAGACAGACCGGGGCCCGGCCCTCCTGAGTCAGGACCACCGCGAGCCGGGCGTCGTGTTCCACGCCGGGCCGGAAGAACCCGGTGGGCCACAGCGGCGCGGGCACGGTGGTGATCTGCACCCCGGACTGGCCCTGGGAGAGCCGCCGCAGCAGCCGGGCCACGGCCCGGTCGGCGTCCGGGCCGGGCAGCGCGACCGAGGTGCGGTCCCGAGGCAGGCCGCGGTACAGCTCGTCGTCCCGGTCGAGGACGAACACGGCGGCGGGGGTGTTGGTGAGCCGTGCGGTGCCGTCGGCGGCGACCTCGACGAGTTCCTGGAGGGAGCGCGCGGCCTGGATGGTGACGATCATCTCCGACAGCAGGGTCAGCCGTTTGACGAGCGCCTGGTCGTCGGCGCGCAGCCGGGCGGCCCGGACCGCGGCCCGGACGGCCGCCTCGATCTCCTCGGGCTCGGCCGGCACGGTCAGATAGGCCTCGTCGCCCGCGTCGAGCGCCGGGCAGCGGTCGCTCGGCGGGGAGACGAGGGCGGAGACGTGCACGACCGGCAGGCCCGCCATGCGCGGCCGTTCCTTGAGCAGCCGGCACAGGTCGAACCCGCTCATGTCCGGCAGGTGCACGTCGATCAGCGCCACGTCGGGCAGGTTCCCCTTGCGCAGCCGTACATCGAGCTCGGTGAGCGCCTCGCCGCCGCTGCCGACCGCGATCACGCGATGACCGGCCCTGCTCAGCACACTCTCGACCGCGAAGCGGCTCGCGGGCTCGTCGTCCACGAGCAGCACGGTCGCGTGCGTCAGCTTGCCATTGACGTCCATTTGTCAGACCTGGCCCTTTGACACACCGGTGGGGCAGGCCGATGTCACAGCCCGCCCCACCACGATAATGCGCTTTCAGGATGTCCGGGTGAATACCGCCACAGTGCGTTCCGGAACCACGAAAGTGCCGGTCCCCTTGTCGTACGAAGCGGACCTCACCACGGCGTCCGCGCCCGGGGGGGGGGCCCGGGGGGGGGGGGGGGGGGGGGGGGGCCCGGGGGCCCCCCCCCCCGCGGGCCCCCCCCCCGCGGCGGGGTTAAAATCACCACAAAAAAAAAAAATCAGTCTAGTATAA
>NZ_JBHYWD010000017.1:139659-168901 GCF_042751305.1 Streptomyces hokutonensis | reverse complement strand
GGGGGCCCGACCCCCCGCCGGGGCGGCCCCCGGGGCCCGCCGCCCCGCCCCCCCCCCGGGGGCCCGCCCCCCCCGCCGCCCGGGGGCGCGGGGGCTAGCCGGTACCGGCCAGGGCGCCCACCGTCTGCTCCTGCCCGCTCGGCGTAGCGTTGAACACGACCACAAGATCACCGAGTTCCATGGTGATCACCCCGGGCGTCTCGTCCTTCCCGGACAGCGGGAACGACAGCTTCGCCTGCACCTGCCCGGCGGTGTCGAGCGAGAACACGCTCTCCGTCGTACGGATCTTCAGCAGATCCTGGTACGCGGCTGAGGCCCCCTCGATCTGCCCGCAGCCGACCTTCACCGACGTCAACAGGCCTTTCGCGTACGGCCACTTGGACGCGTTGTCGGCCGCCATCGGCAGCCCCCGCCCGAAGCCGTTGCCGTCCGCGCAGTTCCAGTGGATCGCGTTGAACCAGTCACCGCTGTCGAAGGAGTTGCGGTCCAGGGACTTGGAGCGCAGCAGATCGGTACCGGCCTGCGACAGCGAGGGACCCTGAGAGAGGGCCGCCGTGGCCATCGCGAGGACCTGCGCCCGGGCCCGGTCGGCGGCGCTCGTCCCGGCGGGCAGCTTGTACGTCAGCGCGTCGAACAGCGACTCGTTGTCGTGCGCGTCGACATAGGCGAGGGCGTCGCCGGGCGCGTCCGCGTATCCGGCGGCCGTGCCGTTGTAGTCGACCTCGGCGCCGGTGACGTCCTTCCCGTCGGTGTCGGTGAACCGGTACTTGGCGAGATTGCCGCTCAGGCCGACCTTGATGAGGTCCTGGTAGTGCAGGAGGCGGGCCTTCTGTTCGGCCGAAGTGCCGTTCGCTGTGGAGGAGTTGGGGTCGGTGTAGAGCCCGGAGGCGAAGCCCTGGACACCCGGGTCCGCGTCGAAGGGGCTGCCGCCGCGCACCGCGTCACGGGCACGGTCGGAGAAGGTGGCGATGCCCGTGCCGGCCATGTTCTTCTGCGTGGCCTGCACGAATCGGGCGTCGTCGGCGACCTCGCCGAAGTTCCAGCCCTCGCCGTACATGATGATCTTCTTGCCGTCGATACCGTCCTTCGCGGGCGTCAGCGCGTCCAACGCCCTGCGTACGGCAAGGATGTTGGCCTTCGGCTGGTGCCCCATGAGGTCGAAGCGGAAGCCGTCGACCTTGTACTCCTTGGCCCAGGTGACCACGGAGTCGACGACGAGTTTGCCCATCATGGCGTTCTCGGTGGCCGTGTTGGCACAGCAGGTGGAGGTGGCCACGCTGCCGTCGGCCAGCAGCCGCTGGTAGTAGCCGGGCACGATCTTGTCGAGCACCGAGTAGTCCGCCTGACCGCTGGCCGCCGTGTGGTTGTAGACCACGTCCATGACGACCCGCAGGCCGTCCTCGTTCAGCGACTTGACCATCTTCCGGAACTCGACGGTACGGCCGGTGCCGTCCGGATCGGTCGCGTACGAACCCTCCGGAACCGTGAAGTGGTAAGGGTCGTAACCCCAGTTGTAGGCGTCCTTCGCGGCGACGGCCGCCACGCACGCCTGCTGCTGCTCCGAGTCGGCCGCGTAGGAGGCGAGGTCGCAGCCGGTGGTCGACTGCTCGGACTTCTTCTCGGGGATGGTGGCGATGTCGAAGGCGGGCAGCAGATGCACGTACGACGTCCCGGACTTGGCCAGCTCGCGCAGATGCTTGGAGCCGTCGCTGTTCCTGTCGGTGAATGCGAGATACGTCCCCTGGTCCTTCACGGGGACCGTCTTGTCGGCGACGGAGAAGTCCCGGATGTGCAGCTCCTGGATCTCGGCGTCCTTCAGCGCCACCGCCTTCGGTTTCTTCAGGCTCGACCAGCCGCTCGGGGCAAGGGACTTGTCGTCGAGGTCGACGACGAGGCTGCGCTCGGAGTCGGCGGTGAGGGCGACCGAGTAGGGGTCGGTGACCTGGTTGGTGACGACCTTCCGGACGGTCGGCGCCCACACCTTCACGGAGTACCGGTACGACTTGTTCTTCCAGGAGGCCGGACCGGTGACGGACCAGACGCCGGTGGTGGCGTCACGGCTCATCTTCTTCAGTGACCCGTCGAGATCGAGGGAGACGTTCTGTGCCGTCGGCGCCCAAACGGCCAGCGTGGGACGGCCCTTACGGAAGGTCGGACCGAGGTCGGCGTTGGTCGCGGCGGCGTACACATCGTCGAGGACACCGGCGATCTGCACGCCGGTCGCGGCCAACACGGCGCCGTTGACAGCCCGTTGGGAGGCGACGAGCTGACCGGTGAGGGCCTCCTTGACGCGGTCGCGGTCACGGGTATCGACGGACCAGGCCGTGTAGTCCTTCAGGTAGGGGAACTTGGCCTTCTGCGCATCGGTGAGCGTGGTCTTCGACAGCCGCAGCCAGCGCTCGTCGTCGCTCGTCAGCGTGCCGCCCTGCACGGCGATCGAACCGTCGTGGGAGTACAGGAGTTGGGTGGAGGCGGCCGCGTCGGAGCCGTTCCAGGCGACCGTGTTCCGGTCGATCCAGACCGCCTTGGAGGTGGTCAGGTCGAGGGCCGCCGCGCTGCCGGCGGGCTGCGGCAGGAGGTACTTCTCCTGGCCGTTCAGCAGCCACACCTCGTACCCGTTGGACTTGAGGTCGAGCGACTGGTCGGCGGAGAGGTCCTTCTCGTCGCCCTTGTGGATGATGTAACTGAGGCTGGTGGCACCGGAGTTGAGCGGCACCTCGAAAACCGCGCCGTAGGCATCGGTCCTCACCGGCTGCAGCGGGCTCGACCAGTCGGTGGGGTTCGCGGCCCCCGTCCAGACGTGCAGGCCCCAGCCGGTGTAGTCGCCGTCCGCGCGGTGGTAGTGGATGACGGCCTTGGCGGTGTCCTGCGCCGGGTAGCCGGGCCGCTCGGTCTGTACGGCGTCCTTGCCCTGCTCGATCCAGACCTCGCCGGTCTTGGTGACATCGATCGAACGGTCGGCGGAGACATCCTTGTTGCCGTCCTTGTCGATCACCAGGAAGCCGACGTTCGTCGCGCCGGGCTTCAACTTGACATAGGCGAAGGCGCCGTAGGCATCCCGCCCGACGAACGGGTGACTGGCCGGCCAGGTGGTCGCCTCGCCGTCGGCCAGGTCACCCCAGGCGTACAGGCCCCAGTTGTCGTAGTCGCCGTCGGTGCGCTTGTAGTGGACGACCGCGTAGTCGCGGGAGGAGGCGGTGGGGACCTCTGCGGCGGGCGGGGTGCCGGAGGTGGAGGCGGCTGTCGCGTTCGCCGTGTGCCCTGCGGAATCGACCACAACTGCCTTGTACCGCAGGGCTGTTCCGGACGCCACGTCCTTGCCGATGGTCTGGGTGACCTTGTACGGGGCGTGGTCGGCGGAACCCAGCGTCTGCCACTTGCCGTTGCCGGTCTGGGCGGCGAAGACGACCCGGTTGAGCCGGCCGCCGTTGACGTCGGCGCTCAGCTCTACCGTGCCGGTGGCTCCGGCGTCCGGTGCCTTGAGGGTGATCGCCGGCTTGCTCACCGGCCGTGCGAGGGAACCGGCCGCCTTGAGGACGATCGCGGAACCGGCCGGGACGGTGACGGTGACCTTGTTGTCGGCGCCGCTCGTCGCGGTGGCCGAAGTCCCGTAGATCCCCCGGTACTTCATGTCCGGGGAACCGGTCGCGAAGGTCACCGTCTGCGCGGTGTCGGCGTTGTTGAGGGCGACGACGTACTCGGCGCTGCCGCCGGTCCGCGTGAAGGCGTAGACACCGGCGCCGTCGGCGGCGTAACGCTCGGTCTGCACACCGTCGGCCAGCGCCGGGTTGTCCTTGCGCAGCTTGGAGAGTGCGGCGATCTCCTTGTAGAGCGGGGCAGTTGGGTCGTAGGCGTCACTGGCGGCGGTCCGGTCGGTGCCGATCTCGTCGTCGTCCAGATAGTCGGCGACCTTCGAGGCGAACATCGTCTGGCGGGCGTCCTTGTCGCCGCCTGAGCCGGTGAAGCCCTGTTCGTCGCCGTAGTAGACGACGGGGTTGCCGCGGCTGAGGAACATCAGCTCGTTGGCCAGCTTGTCCTTGGCGAGCAACTCCGCGTCCGTGGCCTTCGGGTTGTCCTGGTCGAGGAAGTAGCCGATGCGGCCCATGTCGTGGTTGCCGAGGAAGGTGACCTGCTCGTACGCGTTCGCCTTGTCGGTCGTGTACTTGTAGTCGTCGCCGAAGACACTCGCGAGCTTCTGCGCGCTGCCGCCCTGGGAGGCGTAGCCGCGGGCCGCGTCCTGGAAGGGGAAGTCGAGCGTGGCATCCAGACGGCCCTGGGTGACGTAGGGCGAAGTGACGGACGTGTCGGCGGAGTAGACCTCGCCGAACATGAAGAAGTTCTTCCGGCCGTGCGCGGCGGCGTACTTGTCGAGGGCCGTCGCCCACTGGGTCCAGAAGTCCATGTCGACGTGTTTGACGGTGTCGATGCGGAAGCCGTCGACGCCGAAGTCCCGCACCCACTTCTCGTAGATCTTCTCCATGCCGCTGACGACCTCGGGCCGTTCGGTCCACAGGTCGTCGAGGCCGGAGAAGTCGCCGTAGGTGGCGTTCTCGCCCACGTAGGTCGAGTCGCCCCGATTGTGGTACATCGTCGGGTCGTTGAGCCAGGCCGGGACCTTCACGTCCGTCTTGCCGGCGGGGACGGTCGGGGTCTTCGGGAAGGAGGAGGTGGAGACGGCGGGGAAGGTCTTCGTGCCGTCCGCGTAGTCGGCGTCGTCGAAGGGCCGGCCGTCCTTGGTGAGGTAGGGGAAGGCGCCCTTGGAGAGGTAGTCGTAGGACTTGCCCTCGTAGTCGACGACGTCGGCGGTGTGGTTGGTGATGACGTCGAAGAAGACCTTCATGCCCTTGGCGTGGGCCTTGGAGATGAGGGTCGCGAGGTCCTTGTTGGTGCCGAAGTGCGGGTCGACCTTGGTGAAGTCCGTTATCCAGTAACCGTGATAGCCGGCGGAGGCGTCGCTCCCCGTCCCCTGCACGGGCTGGTTCTTGAAGATCGGCGCCATCCAAATGGCGGTCGTACCCAGGCCCTTGATGTAGTCGAGCCGATCGGTCAGGCCCTTGAGATCGCCGCCTTGGTAGAAGCCCTTGTCGGCGGGGTCGTAGCCGGTGCTGAGGCGTGAACCGGTCAGTCCTCCTTGGTCGTTGGAGGTGTCGCCGTTGGCGAAGCGGTCAGGCATCACGAAGTAGAACTGCTCGCGGGTGTCGTCGTGCCGGGCGGGCGTGGCCGCGAGCTTCGCGTCGGACGGGGGTGCGGGCGGGGTCGCGGCGTGGGCGGCGAGGGGCGGAACGAACGCGGCGAGGAGCGCGGCGACCACGATGCCCGTGGCCCTTCTCCGTAGCTCGGTACGGCGCGTGCGGGACGCCGGCCATCTCGGTGTCACAGGCGTGAACTCCTTGCGATTACGGCTCAGTTCGGGTCCGACCCCGGCGAGACCGTATCGCCGACGCAAGGGTTGCAGCAAGACATGTGAAAGTCACAGAAAGAACTTTCATCCGCAACCTTGACGTGCCCTTCTCAACTGGCCCACGCTCACCAGTTGTTGAACCCCGAATCCCCCCTTTCGGAGCCGCTCATGAGCAGATACCGAACACCGGGAACCATCAGGCGCGCGGCCGGTGCCATGGCCGCCGGGGCCCTCGCCCTGGCCGGTGTGGTCGCCCTCCCCGCCGCCACCGCCCACGCGGACACCTCCGCCAAGGGCGACGTCATCGCCAACCTCTGGGAATGGAACTGGGACTCCATCGCCTCGGAGTGCACGAACGTACTGGGCCCGGCCGGCTACGGCGCGGTCCAGGTGGCGCCGCCCGCCGAGTCGCTCAAGCAGACCAACTACTACTGGTGGGACGTCTACCAGCCGTACTCGTACAACCTGAACAGCCGTTTCGGTACGGCGGCCAAGTTCGCGAGCATGGTGAGCGCGTGCCACGCGGCGGGCGTCAAGGTCTACACGGACGCGGTGATCAACCACACCGCCGCGCAGACCGGCACCGGCTACAACGGGACCACGATCACCGGCAAGTACGACACCCCGGACTGGGACCCCGGCGACTACCACACCTCCGCGGACTGCCCCACCTCCGACCTGACCATCCAGGACTACTCGAACCTCACCCAGGTCCAGAACTGCGAACTCCTGGGCCTGCCCGACCTGAAGACCGGCTCGGACTCGGTCCGCGCGGGCATCGCGAACTTCCTCAACAAGCAACTCGCCCTCGGCGTCGACGGGTTCAGGGTCGACGCGGCCAAGCACATCCCCGAGACCGACCTGGCGGCGATCGAGGGCAAGCTGACGAACACGACGGCGGGTGCGGCGCCGTACGTCTTCCAGGAGATCTATCCGGGCTCGACCCCGCAGCCCAGCGACTACTACGCCTCCGGTGATGTCCTCGACTTCACCTACGCGAGCAGGATGAAGTCGGCCTTCCAGGGCAACGTGAGCGACCTGTCGTCCCTGGAGAGCAGCGGCATCCTGCCGGCCGCCAACTCGGTGTCCTTCGTGACGAATCACGACACCGAGCGCAACGGCCTGCACATGAGCTACAAGGACGGCGACACCTACAAGCTCGCCAACCTCTTCCAGCTCGCCTACAAGTGGTCCACCCCGACGGTGTACGCCAGCTGGGAGTGGACGCAGAGCGACCAGGCACCACCGAACTCGTCCGGGTTCGTCACCAACACGGACTGCTCCGGCGGCAGTTGGTACTGCCTCGACCGGGACACCGGGGTCGTCGGCATGGTCGCCTGGCACAACGCCGTCGACACGGCCGCCGTGTCCGACTGGCAGACCAAGTCGTCGAGCGTGATCGGCTTCGGTCGCAGCGGAGCGGGCTTCTTCGCGCTCAACAACGGCTCCTCGGCGGCGACCTACACCTTCACCACGGGCATGGCCGACGGCACGTACAAGAACGTCGTCGACGGCGGCGCGTCCACCGTCACCGTCTCGGGCGGCAGCGCGTCCCTCACCATCCCGGCGAAGAGCGCGATCGCCTTCTACAACTCCTCCTACACCTGCACGGTCGGCTGCGAGGGCACCGGCGGCGGCGGTTCGTCCGGCTCCACGGTGACCGCCACCTTCAACGAGTACGCGGCCACCACGTCCGGCACGAGCGTCTACGTCGTCGGCTCCATCGACGCGCTGGGCGGCTGGGACACGTCGAAGGCGGTCGCACTGTCGTCGTCCGGGTACCCGGTCTGGTCGGGGGCGGTGAGCGTGCCGACCAACACCTCCTTCGCCTTCAAGTACATCAAGAAGGACTCGTCCGGAAACGTCACATGGGAGTCGAACGCCAACAGGGCCGCCACGACGACCACTTCGGCGGTCTCGCTCAACAACTCCTGGAACGTGGCCGACGCCGACGCCACCGACGTGACCTTCAACGAGACGGCGACCACCACCCTCGGCACCAATGTCTACGTCGTCGGCTCGATCGCCTCGCTCGGCTCCTGGAACACGAGCGACGCGATCCCGCTGTCCTCGGCGTCGTACCCGACGTGGAGCAAGCTCGTCATCGTCCCCAGGAGCACGACCTTCGCGTACAAGTACATCAAGAAGGACAGCTCCGGGACCGTGACCTGGGAGTCCGGCACGAACCGCTCGTACACGACGGGCACCTCGTCCGGCTACACGGCGAGCGACACCTGGAAGTAGCTCTTTCTCGAACTCCCGCTCATTTCTCCGAACAAATCCGCGGTGGCGCGCATCGGACTCAGTGCACGACACCAAAGGAGGACGCGGGGCGCACACAGCGGCCCGCGTCGCGGAGCAGGAGTGGGAGCACGATCACCGTGAACGAGCAGCAGAACACCACCGCCCAGGCCGGCCCCAGCAAGCCCCGGCACCGCGCCGACCGCCGTTTCGGGCGTACGGTGATCGGTCTGGCCGCCGTCGCGGGGCTGGGGCTCGCGGCCTGGGCGGGCACCGCCAACGCCGCGACCACCACGAGCGCCGCGAGGGCGACGCCGACCTGCTCCGCCGGGGCGCTCAAGGCCGGCTTCGGCCAGCAGCTCGCCGGTGGCATGAACCACCAGGGTGTGGTCATCACGCTGCGCAACCTCAGCGGCAGGACCTGCGCGCTGCGCGGCTACCCCGGGCTCGGCCTGGAGAACTCCGCGCACCGGAGGCTCACGACCCACACCACCTGGGGCAACACCTGGTACGCGCACGACCCCGGGAAGAAGACCCTCACCCTCAAGGACGGCCAGAGCGCCGAAGCCGTCGTCGCCTGGACCCACGCCAACACGGGCACGTCGGGCGCGGTGCGCGCCTCCTTCCTGGAGATCACCCCGCCCGGCGCCACCCAGCACAAGACGCTGGCCTTCCCCCAGTGGGTCGACCACGGCGACCTGTCGGTCACCGCGCTGGCCAGGCACATCACCGTCACGCCCTGACCTCACGGCGGGGCGGGCCGCCGGTGGCGGCCTCTTATGCGCCCGCTCCCCCGTCCACCTGCAGGATCGCGCCCGACACGAAGGACGCCCGGTCGCTGAGGAGCCAGGCGGCGGCTTCGGCGATCTCCTCGGGGGCGGCCGTGCGGCCGAGCGGGGTCATGGTCTTCATGTGGTCGATGACGCCGGGGGTGACCGCGTCCCAGTCGCGGACCATCTCGGTGAGCGTGCCGCCGGGGGCGACGGCGTTGACGCGGATGCCCTCGGGGCCGTAGGTGACGGCGGCGGACTGGGTGAGGCTGTTGACGGCCCGCTTCAGGGCGCCGTAGACGGGCAGGACGGGGTTGGCCCGGAGGCTGCCGATGGAGGAGTTGTTGACGATGGCGCCGCCGGTGGCGGTGGCGCGGATGGCCTTGATCTCCGCGGTCATGGCCAGCCAGACGCCCTTGAGGTTCACGTTGGTGACCTGGTCGAAGTCCGGCTCGGGGAGTTCGTCCAGGGGGCCGGGGTGCTGGGCGATCGCGCCGTTGTTGAAGGCGATGTCGAGGCGGCCGTAGACCTGCACCGTGCGGTCGACGGCGGCGCGGACGCTCTCCGCGTCGGCCAGGTCGCAGACCACGTAGTCGGCGGTGCCGCCCGCCGCGCGGATCTCCTCGGTGACCGCCTTGAGCTGGTCCTCGGTGCGGGCCGCCAGCAGGATCCGGGCGCCCTCGCGGGCGAAGAGCCGGGCGGCGGCCGCGCCGATGCCGCGGCCGGCGCCGCTGATGAAGGCGACCTTGTCGGTGAGAAGGCCCTGGTAGGTCGTCACTGTGTTCGTCATGGCTTCGAGCCTGGTCCCGGCCCGGCGGCTCATCCAGGCACCGGTGGTACCTGGATGGGGCCCCGGCACCAGGCGCACACTGGTGGCGTGGACAAGCAAGAACTCGCAGCGTTCCTGCGAAGCCGGCGTGAGCGGATCTCCCCCGCCGAGGTGGGGCTGCCGCGCGGCCCGCGGCGCCGTACGCCCGGGCTGCGGCGTGAGGAGGTGGCGCAGCTGGCGTTCATCTCAACCGAGTACTACACGCGGCTGGAACAGGCCCGGGGGCCGCGTCCGTCGCGGGAGGTGCTGGGCGGTCTCGCGCGGGCGCTGCGGCTGTCGGACGCCGAGCGCGGGCATCTCCATCATCTCGCCGGGGCTCCGCCCGGACCGCCGCCCGGGCCCTCGCGCGAGGTGCGGCAGAGCCTCCTCGATCTGCTGCGCCGGCTGCCGCAGGCCGCGGCCTTCGTGACGTCCGCGACCTTCGAGGTACTGGCCTGGAACGACCTCGCCGCCGCCCTCATGGAGGACTTCTCCGCGCTGCCCCCGCGCGACCGCAACCTGGTGCGCCGCGCCTTCCTCACCCCGCGCCCGGAAAGCAGCAGGCTGTACGGGGTGTCGGACGTCGACGCCTTCGCCCGGCTCTCGGCACAGCGGCTGCGTGCCGTCGCCGCCCGCTATCCCGACTCGCCGGCGGTGACCGGTCTGGTGGCCGAACTCCTCGCCGGGAGCGAGGAGTTCCGCCGGCTGTGGGAGTCGCACGACGTGTCCGCCGAGCCCACCCTGACCAAGACCTTCCAGCACCCGGTGGTGGGCCCGGTCACCGTCAACTGCGACGCCCTCGACATCACCGACCGGGACCAGCAGGTCGTGATCTACACCGCCACCCCGGGCTCACCGTCGGAGGAGGCGCTGCGCCTGCTGGCCGTCATCGGGACGCAGCGGATGGATCAGCAGGACGTCTTGCCCGCGTAGATCGCCAGCGCCGTGTTGGAGCCCAGGGTGGCGGTGAACTGCCCGCTGGAGTTCACCGTCACCGAAGTGTTGTTCTGGACGTTGCAGTACGTGCCCGCGGCCAGCGAGGTCTGGTAGGTCCGGGTCAGGGAGTACGACTCGTGGTTGATCGCCACATAACCCCTGCTGCCGCGCCCGAAGCCGATCGCGTCGTTGCCGTCGTCCCACCAGTTGGTGAGGGACTGGCCGCTGGTGGCGTTGCGGAAGGCGACCATGGACTTGATCTCCGGCCAGGCGTGCTGGCACTTCCAGCCGTCCTGCCAACAGGCCGTCACCGCACCGTTGTTGGGCGGCCCGGCGTCCGCGTCCGACCACTCGTAACCGGAGTTGATGTCGGGGGCGCCGTAGGGGTAGGCGAGCATGAAGACGTTAGCGAGGGTGTAGTTGGCGCCGTCCTTGTAGTTCAGGGTCGAGCCGTTGCGCTCGGTGTCGTGGTTGTCGACGAAGACACCGGCGACCGAGCTGCTCATGTAGCCCCAGCCCTCGCCGTAGTTCTTCAGGTAGGCGAGGTTCTCGTTGTTGAAGACGCGCTTGAGGTCGTAGGCGTAGCGGAACTCCTGGACGTCCCCGTTGCCGGTGTACTCGGTGGGCTGGACGGCCTCGCCGCTGCCGTAGATGACCTCCTGCTTCCAGTACACGGAGGGGTTCGACAGCCGCGACTTGATGTTCGCGAGGTCCGTCGCCGGGATGTGCTTGGCCGCGTCGATGCGGAAGCCGTCGGCGCCGTAGCCGAGGAGGCTGTTCATGTAGCCGGCGATGGTGGCGCGGACGTACTCCTCGCCGGTGTCCAGGTCGGCCAGGCCGACCAGTTCGCAGTTCTGCACGTTGGCGCGGTTGGTGTAGTCGCTGACCAGGGACGTGCAGTCGTCCATGTCGTACGAGGAGTACAGACCCGGGTAGTTGTACTTCGTGTACGACGAACCGCCGGTGCCGGTGCCGCTGCCCGCCGACATGTGGTTGATGACGGTGTCGACGACGACCTTCACGCCCGCCGCGTGGCAGGTGCTGATCATGTTCTTGAAGGCCGTCGCGTCACCGAGCCGCCCGGCGATCTTGTAGCTCACCGGCTGGTACGACGTCCACCACTGCGAGCCCTGTATGTGCTCGGCGGGCGGGGAGACCTGGACGTAGCCGTAGCCGGCCGGGCCGAGGGTGTTGGTGCACTCCTTGGCGACGGAGGCGAAGTTCCACTCGAAGAGGACGGCGGTGACGTCTTTGCTACCGGGTGGGGAGGCGTGTGCGGTGCCGGGCACCAGGACCGCCGTGGCGGCGGCGAGAGCGAAGGCGCCTGCAAGTGATCTGCTGCTGGCCATGTGGGGGTTCCTTCTCCGTTGAAGGCTCTTGAATGTTCTTGCTGAAATCCCGTGGAAACCTTGCGGTGGCCAGATGTTAAAGGCCCGCCGCCCAAAAGGGCAGCGGGCCGTGTGAAGTTGCTGCAAGAACTTCTCTGCTACGGCGTGGTGGTCCACCAGACCGTCGTGTCGGCGGGCAGCTTCGCCTCACCGTCCGCCTCGGTCACCTCACCGCTGGCGAGCAGCAGCCGGCCGTACGCCGAGGTCGTCACCGACTCCCCGCTGGTGTTCGCGACACACACGAACTCCCCCCGCCGGAAGGCGAGTACGCCCTCGGGCGCCCGCAGCCACTCCACCGAGTCGCCCGCGCCGAGATCGGGCTGGGTTCGGCGGGCGGCGAGCGCGGCCCGGTACAGCTCCAGCGTGGAACCGGCCGTCCCCGTCTGCGCCTCGATGCTCAACTCGCCCCAGCCGTCCGGTTGCGGCAGCCAACTCCCGCCGTTCCCGAAGCCGTACGACGATCCGGTGCGCGTCCACGGGATCGGCACCCGGCACCCGTCGCGGAAGCCGTCCTGGCCCGCGCCCCTGAAGTAGGCGGGATCCTGGCGCACTTCGTCCGACAGGTCGACGACGTCGGGCAGGCCGAGTTCCTCGCCCTGGTAGATGTACGCCGAGCCGGGCAGCGCCAGCATCAGCAGCGTCGCCGCGCGGGCCCGGCGCAGGCCCAGTTCCCGGTCCCCGGCGGTGCGGATCTGGGTGCCGAGGCCGGGCGGGTTGGCGAAGCGGGTGGCGTGCCGGGTGACGTCGTGGTTGGAGAGGACCCAGGTGGCCGGGGCGCCGACCGGCCGCATGGCCTCCAGCGTCCGGTCGATCACCGTACGGAGTTCCCCGGCGTCCCAATCGGTCGCCAGGTACTGGAAGTTGAAGGCCTGGTGGAGTTCGTCCGGGCGGACGTAGTTGGCCGTCCGCTCCACGGTCGGGGTCCATGCCTCGGCGACGAAGATGCGCTCGCCCGCGTACTCGTCGAGGACCAGGCGCCACTGCCGGTAGATGTCGTGCACGCCGTCCTGGTCGAAGAACGGCATGACATCGTTGCCCAGCAGCTTGACTTGGTCGTGCGAGCCGAGATCCGGCAGCCCCTCCGCCTTCACCAGCCCATGGGCGACGTCGATCCGGAATCCGTCGACGCCGATGTCCAGCCAGAACCGCAGGACGGACCTGAACTCGTCGCCCACCGCCGGGTGTTCCCAGTTGAAGTCGGGCTGCTCGGGCGCGAAGAGGTGCAAGTACCACTCCCCGTCCGGGACTCGGGTCCAGGCCGGCCCGCCGAAGATGGACTCCCAGTCGTTGGGCGGGAGTTCGCCGTGCTCACCCTTGCCGGGCCGGAAGTGGTAGCGCTCGCGCAGCGGGGAGCCGGGGCCCTCGCGCAACGCCCGCTTGAACCACTCGTGCTGATCGGAGGAGTGATTGGGAACCAGGTCGACGATGACACGCAGACCGAGTCCATGAGCGTCACGGATCAGCGCGTCGGCGTCGAGCAGATTGCCGAACATCGGGTCCACGGCACGGTAGTCGGCGACGTCGTAGCCCGCGTCCGCCTGCGGCGAGGCGTAGAACGGGCTGAGCCAGACGGCGTCCACGCCGAGGTCACGCAGATACGGGAGTCGCGAGCGTACGCCCTCCAGGTCGCCCATGCCGTCACCGTTGCTGTCGGCGAAGCTGCGCGGATAGACCTGGTAGATCACCGCGTCCCGCCACCAGTCGCCGCGCTTGGCTTTGGCGGGGTTCTTCGGTGTCGGGGCGATGGCCGAGTGCTGCTGGGTCATGGCGTCCTTGGTACGTAACGGGGTTTTGGTCGTGGGGAGTTGATGACGAGGCGGCCGTAATGTCAGCGGGGTCGGATGGACGTTACGGCCGCCTCGAGTTTGTGTGCGGCTGAGTGGGGGCTGGTCGCGCAGTTCCCCGCGCCCCTTTGGGGCGCCCCCAGTCACCGGCGTTCTATCCCTTGGTTCCGCCTGCCGTCAGGCCTGTGACCAAGTTCTTCTGCACGAGATAGAAGAACGCGGCCACAGGTATCGCGATCAGCACAGCCGTCGCCGCCATCAGGTTCCGCTGCGCATCGTGCTCGCTGACAAAGGTCTGGAGACCGACCGCGAACGTGTACTTCGTGTCGGACAGCATGAACGTCGAGGCGAAAGCGACCTCGCCGAACGCCGTGAGGAAGCTGTAGAACGCGGCGACCGCCAGACCCGGCTTGGCGAGCGGCAGGATCAGTCGCGCGAACGTGCCGAAGGGGTTCAGCCCGTCGACGCGTCCGGCCTCGTCGATCTCGAACGGGATCGTGTCGAAGTAACCCTTGAGCAGCCAGGCGCAATACGGCACCGCCGTCGAGCAGTAGACGAGGATGAGACCAAGGTAGCTGTCGATGAGCTGCAGATCCGCCAGAATCTGGTACATCGGCACAATAAGTACCGCTATCGGGAACATCTGGGTGACCAGCAGCACCCACATGAACTTCCGGTAGCCGGGGAAGCGCATGCGCGAGACGGCGTAGCCGGTGCTGGCCGCGATGGTCACGCCGATGACCGTGGTGCCGAGCGAGACGATCAGCGAGCTCTTCAACCAGTCGAAGAACTCGGTGTGCTGGAGGACGAACGAGTAGTTGCCGAGCGTCATCTTCTTCCAGATGCCGGCCGGGTGGAGATAGTCGTCCGAGTCCGGGCCCAGCGAGAGGAAGACCAGCCAGGCGATCGGGAAGAGGGCGATCAGGCTCGCGACGATCAGGATGCCGTGCGAGGTGAGAGAGCCGGCGCGGCCCAACTCTCCTCGGCGGCGCGTCCGTTGGGGTGTGGTCGTGGTGCTCATGGGGACTCCTGCCTCAGATCGCGAGCTGCTGGTCGTTGCGGTTCAGCCAGCGGCGGTAGAAGGAGGTGAAGACGATCAGGATGGCCAGCAGCAGGATGCCGTAGGCGGCCGACTGGGCGAAGTCACGCGGCTGTTGGCCGAAGCCGAGGTAGTACGACCAGGTGACGAGGATCGAGGCGTCGGGGGCCGTGTTGCCGAACAGCAGGAAGATGACGGCGAACTGGTTGAAGGTCCAGATGACGCCGAGGAGTACGACGGTGGAGCTGACCGACCTGAGGCCCGGGAGGGTGACGTAGCGGAAGCGCTGCCAGGTGCTGGCGCCGTCCATCTCGGCGGCCTCGTAGAGCGAGGCGTCGATGGACTGCAGTCCGCCGAGCATCGAGACCATCATGAAGGGCACACCGCACCAGGTGTTGACCATGATCGCGGCGGTCCGCTGCCAGAACGTGCTTTCCAGCCAGTTGGGTTGGGGCAGGTGCAGGGTGTGCAGGGCGGTGTTGATGATGCCGCCGTCGGCGAGCATGAAACGCCAGCCGAACACGGTGACGAAGGTGGGGACGGCCCACGGCAGGATCAGGATCAGCCGGTACAGGGTGCGTCCGCGCAGCTTCTGGTTGAGCAGCAGGGCGAGCGCGAGGCCGATCGTGTAGTGCAGGGTGACGCAGACCGCGGTCCAGACGATCGTCCAGATGAAGTGCGACCAGAAGCGGTCGTACGACGTCGGGCCGAACAGGATGTCCTTGTAGTTGTCGAGCCCGATGAACTTGTAGGTGGCGTCGATGTGGTTGACGCCGATCGTGCGCGCGGTGTTGAGGCTGTTGGCGTCGGTGAGCGTCAGGTAGAGGCCGTACACCAGGGGGTAGAGCACGAGGACGCCGAGCACGACGACCACGGGGATGATCATCGCGTACGCGTACCAGTGCTTCTGATAGGCGGACTTGAGACGACTGCCCGGGCCGGGTCGGGGTGCGCGGTCACCGTGGCGCTTGCCGGTCGCGCGGTCGATGGCGACTGTCATGGTTCGTTCGACACCTTCTGGAAGGTCAGGAGTTGGGCCGGTGCGCAGGCCGGGGGCCGCCGGATCCCTCCCCCAGGCTGCTGCTTGGGGATCCGGCGGCCACTCGGGCTACTTGCTGAAGTCCGGGACCAGCTTCTGGATCGCGAGTTCGGCGTTGCTCAGGCCCTTGGTGAGGGACTCCTTGCCGCCGGCGATCTTGGGCAGCTCGGTGTCCAGCGGACCCCACAGCGAGCTGTACTCGGCGAGCGCCGGGCGCGGCTGGGCGGCGCCGAGGACGCTCTGGAAGCCGGCGATGCCCGGGTCGGCCTTGACGGCTGCGGTGTAGGCGTCGTCGCGGGTCGGCAGCGTCGAGTTCTTCAGCGCGATCGTCGACTGGGAGGCGGCGGAGGTCATGAAGTTGAGGAACTTCAGGGACGCCTTCTGGTGCGCGGAGTCCGATCCTGCGTAGACCGAGAGGTTGTGACCGCCGGTCGGGGCGCCGGACTTGCCGGTGGAGCCGGCCGGGATCTGGGCGATGCCGAGGTTGGACTTGTCCTTGAAGGCCGAGCCCTTGTAGAAGTTCGTGATCTCCCAGGGGCCCTGGATGATCGAGGCGACCTGGCCGTTGACGAACGCGTCCTGGATGTGGGCGTAGGCGTCGGCGGTGGTGTCGGCGTCGTGCAGGCCCTGGCCGGTGAAGAGGCTGAGCCAGGTGCCGTAGGCCTTCTGCGCGGCGGCGGAGTTCACGGTGATCTTCTTGGCGGCGGCGTCGACGGTGTCGGTGCCCTCGCCGTAGAGGAAGGTCTGCGCGTAGTAGGCCTGGGTGGAGCCCCAGTAGCCGTACACCTTCTCCTTGGCGTCGATCTCGGAGGCGTCGGCCTTCAACTCGTCCCAGGTGGTGGGCGGTTGGGTGATGCCGGCCTTCTTGAAGATCGCCTTGTTGTAGACGAGGGCGAGGGTGTCGGTGACCAGCGGCACGCCGTACGTCTTGCCGTCGTACTGGGCCTGAGTGATCAGGTTCGGCTTGAACTTGGCCTGGTCGGCGAGGGCTTCGGTGCCGTCGAGCGGCAGGAAGTAGCCCTTCTTCGCGAAGGCGGGGGTCCAGCCGACCTCCGAACGCAGCACGTCCGGGGCGCCCTTGGAGCCGGCGGCGGTGTCGAACTTGTTCTGCGCCTGGTCGAAGGGCACGTTGACGTACTTGACCTTGATGTTCTTGTTGGCGGCCTCGAACTTGGCGACCAGGGCCTTGTACGTGGGTGCCTCATTGGTGGCGTTGGAGGTGTCCCACCAGGTGATGGTGACCGGCCCGTCCGACTTGCCGCTGCCACTGTCACTGCCGCCGCAGGCCGTCGCCGCGAGGGCGAGGGACGCCACCAGAGCGGTGGCCGCTATGCCACGCCGCATGAGTTCTCCTTGAGGGTGAAAGCCCGTGTGCCGCAGGGGGCGGGCCCGTCCGCCGCCCCTGTGACTCGCCGACCGCTCCTTCGCCGCCGCCGGGCGTCGCCGAACGTAACAGCGATGAAAGCGTTGCGAAAGTCCTTGCTGCAAAAAACTGCAAGACGGCTTGAGAGTTACTCGCCCGTGACCTCCTCCCGATCCGGGTGAAACCGAGTATTGATGCGGCTCAGCGGGCGATGAGACACTTGTGCAAGACTCTGCAAGCTCTTGCCGCACTCCGTATACCGACATACCGACCAGAAGCCCACCAGAACACGAGGGATCGCGATGACGCAGCAACCCGCAGCGCGCCGACGGCCGGTACAGTCCACTCCCGTGACCACACGGCTTGCCGACATCGCCGCGCAGGCGGGGGTGAGCGAGGCGACCGTCAGCCGCGTCCTCAACGGCAAGCCGGGCGTCGCCGCCACCACCCGCCAGTCCGTCCTCGCCGCCCTCGACGTGCTCGGCTACGAGCGTCCGGTACGGCTGCGGCAGCGCAGCGAGGGCCTGGTCGGTCTCATAACGCCGGAGCTGGAGAACCCGATATTCCCCGCCCTGGCGCAGGTCATAGGGCAGGCGCTGACCCGGCAGGGCTACACCCCGGTGCTCGCCACCCAGACCCCCGGCGGGTCCACGGAGGACGAGCTGACCGAGATGCTCGTCGACCGCGGGGTCGCGGGCATCATCTTCGTCTCCGGACTGCACGCGGACACCTCCGCGGACATGCAGCGCTACGAGCAACTGCGGGCGCAGGGCGTGCCGTTCGTCCTCGTGGACGGCTTCTCGCCCAAGGTGCAGGCGCCGTTCATCTCGCCGGACGACCGCGCGGCGATGACCCTCGCCGTCACCCACCTCGTCTCCCTCGGCCACACCCGCATCGGTCTGGCGCTGGGCCCCAAGCGCTTCGTACCCGTACAACGCAAGATCGAGGGCTTCGTCCGCACGATGCAGGACCAGCTGGCCCTGACCGCCGAGGACGTGGAGACCCGGCTGGTGCAGCACTCGCTGTACACACTGGAGGGCGGGCAGGCCGCCGCCGCCGCGCTGATCGACCGCGACTGCACGGCGATCGTGTGCGCGAGCGACATGATGGCGCTCGGCGCGATACGGGCGGCCCGGCAGCGGGGTCTTCAGGTGCCCACGGACGTCTCGGTGGTGGGTTTCGACGACTCCCCGCTGATCGCGTTCACCGACCCACCGCTGACCACGATCCGCAAGCCGGTGCCCGCGATGGGACAGGCGGCGGTACGGACGTTGCTGGAGGAGATCGGCGGGACGCCCGCGCCGCACAGCGAGTTCGTGTTCATGCCGGAGCTGGTGGTACGGGGGTCGACGGCTTCGGCGCCCGGGGAACGGAATCGTCCCTAAGGGGGAGAAAAGGCGGCGACTTCCCCTGCGCTGGTAGTAGTACGGGGACTCTTCTCGTCGTAGAACATGCGAGCCGGACCCGACCAGGGGATGATCGGTCGCGGAAGCCTTTTCTGGCAGACTTTGTGTCTATGGGTGAGACCACCGTGACGACATTGGAAGGCCGTGAAGAAGCCGTTCCGAGCCCCGTCGCGGACGCCGCGGGGCAGGGTTTCCTGCGCCGGCTGCGGACTCCGCGCCGGCCCCGGCTGTGGTTCGAGATCCTGCTGATCGCGGTGAGTTACTGGACGTACTCACAGATCCGCAACGCGGTTCCGGAGCAGCGGGGCCAGGCACTGCGCAACGCCGACTGGCTCTGGCGGATGGAGAACCACCTCGGCATCGCCGTCGAGCAGTCGGTCAACCACGCGGTGAACTCGGTGACTTGGCTGATCGTCGGCATGAACTACTACTACGCCACACTGCACTTCGTGGTGACGCTGAGTGTCCTGGTGTGGCTGTACCGCAGTCATCCGGGCCGGTACGCGGCGACCCGTCTGGTCCTCTTCGCGACCACCGCCGTGGCCCTGGTCGGCTACTACTTCTTCCCGCTGGCCCCGCCCCGCCTGATGAACGGCGGCCACTTCGTCGACACCGTCTTGGTCCACCAGACCTGGGGTTCGATGGCCTCCGGCGACCTCAAGCACATGTCGAACCAGTACGCCGCGATGCCGTCCATGCACATCGGCTGGTCCCTGTGGTGCGGCCTGACGATCTTCGCCCTGGCGAAACTCCCCTGGGTCCGCATCCTCGGCCTCCTCTACCCGGCCGCCACCCTCATGGTCATCGTCTCCACCGCCAACCACTTCTGGCTCGACGCGGTCGGCGGCATGCTCTGCCTGGCCTTCGGCTTCGCGGTCTCCCGCGTCTGGTACGGCGCCTTCCCGTACGCCCTGCCGCGCACGGTGGCGGTACGGAGGTCGGACGGGCTCTGGCTGCCGAGCAAGGCCTAGGACTGGCCCAGGACCTGTCCGGCGGATCGGGTCGCAGGAAAACAGTGCCTGATCAGCGCCGGTGAGCGGGGGCTGGTGCGTCCAACTGCAAGGCGGAGGAGGGCGGCGACGCGGTGGGGGCACCTCCCGGCCGAAGGCTGGGTCCTAGTCCGCGGCGGGTCCCCCGGTCGTCGCGGTCGCCGCGTCCCGCAGCGCACGCAGGAACGCCCGCAAGGCCGGCTGTGGGGGTGCGCTATCGCGGACGGCCGCGTGGATGGTCCGTACCGGCTCCGGATGCCGTACGACCCGTACGACCACGTCCGGATGGCGGCTGCCGAGCCCCAGCCGGGGAATCAGGGTCACCCCGAGGCCCGCCGCCACGAAACCCTGAGCCGTCACGTAGTCCTCGCTCTGGACCGCGAACCCCGGCCGGAACCCGGCCGCCGCACACGCGCCGAGCTGGGCGTCGAGGCACGGCCCCGGCCACTCGCTCCCGACCCACGCCTCCTCGGCCAGCTCCCGCAGCTCCACACTCCGCCGCGCGGCCAGCCGGTGCCCCCTGGGCAGCACGGCGAGATACGGATCGTCCAGCAGCTTCACCAGCCGTACGCCGTCGGGAGCACGGGACTCCCCCACGACCAGCGCGACATCCGCCCGCCCCTCCTTCACGTCCGGCAGCGGGTCCTCGGGGTCGGTCAGCTTCAACTCCAGCCGCACTCCCGGGTGTTCGGCACGGAGCCGGGCCACGGCGGGGGCGACCAGGGCGGCACCGGCAGTGGCGAAATAGCGGACCGCGAGCTGTCCGGTGCGCCCCGCCACCAGGTCCGCCAGCGCCGTCTCCGCCTCGGCGACCTGCCGGCCGATCGCGTCCGCGTACCCCGTGAGCAGCAGCCCGGCCGCCGTGGGCCGCACCCCGCGCCCCACCCGCTCCAGCAGCGCGGTCCCGGCCTCCTTCTCCAGCGCCCCGACCTGCTGGCTGACGGCGGACGGCGTGTACCCGAGCCGGGCCGCCGCCGCGGTCACCGACCCGCTGTCCACCACGGCCCGCAGCACCTGCATGCGTCGCACATCAAGCATGTAGCAGAGGTTAACAGTTACTGTAGAACTCTTCGCTTGTGCTGAAATGAGTCCCTGCCGGACCGTGGACGCATGCAGCCCGCCTCCACCCTCCGCATGGCCGCGCTCGCCCTCCTCTGGGGTTCGGGCTTCCTGTGGATCAAACTCGCCCTGGACCACGGCCTCTCCCCCGCCCAGATCACGATCACCCGCTGCGCCCTGGGCACGCTGGTCCTGCTGACCCTGGCCCGCGCGACCGGCCAGCGCCTGCCCCGGGACCGCACGACGTGGGGCCGGCTCGCGGTGGCCGCCCTCTTCTGCAACGCCGTCCCGTTCGCCCTGTTCAGCGTGGGCGAACAGACCGTCGACTCCGGGATCGCGGGCGTCCTGAACGCCACGACTCCCCTGTGGTCCCTGCTGATCGGCATCGCCCTCGGCACCGACCGCGGCCTCGGCCGCACCCGCCTCACCGGCCTCCTGCTCGGCTTCGCGGGTACGGTCCTGATCTTCGCCCCGTGGCAGCGCTCGGGCCTGGCCAGTTGGGGCGCGCTCGCCCTGCTGGCCGCCGCCGCGAGCTACGCCGTGGCCTTCGCCTACATGGCCCGCAAACTCACCACAGGCCAGGCCCCGTTGGCGGTCTCGGCGGCACAACTGATGGCGGCGACGGCTTGGACCACGCTCGCGCTGCCGACCGCCGGCCCCGTGCACCCCGACCTCACGGCCCTGCTGGCGGTAACCGCCCTCGGCGTCCTGGGCACCGGCGTGACCTTCTACCTCAACTACCGCCTGATCGCCGACGAAGGCGCGACGAGCGCGGCAACGGTCGGTTATCTGCTGCCAGTTGTGTCGGTGACGCTGGGGGCGGTGCTGCTGGGCGAGAGGGTGGGGTTGCGAGTGGTGGCGGGCATGGCGGTGGTCCTGGTGAGCGTCGCCCTTACAAGGCGCCGCTCAGTGGAGTCTTCTAGGGGCGCGGTGAACTGCGCGCCCAGTCCCCACGCACCCGCAGCCAAGAAACAACCCACTCAGGCCCCGTAGAACAACACGTCCACCACACCACGCGCCCGACGAGTAGTCCGCCGATAGTCGTCCAGCATGTCCCCCACATGCCCCGGCCCATACCCCAAGTACCGCCCCACAGCAGCCAGTTCACGCGGATCAGAAGGAAACGTGTCCCCCGCCCGCCCCCGGACGAGCATCACCGCGTTACGAACCCGCGTGGCCAGCACCCACGCCTCGTCCAAGGTCTCCGCGTCCTCGGCCGAGATGAGCTCGGCGGCACACGCGGCGGCAAGGGCACCGCGCGTACGGGTGGTCCGCAGCCCCGGCTCGACCCACCCGTGCCGCAACTGCATGAGCTGCACGGTCCATTCGACGTCGGAGAGCCCCCCGCGCCCCAGCTTGGTGTGCAGCGTCGGATCCGCGCCGCGAGGCAACCGCTCGGACTCCATCCGGGCCTTGAGCCGCCGGATCTCCCGTACGGCGTCGTCGCCGAGCCCCTCGGCCGGATACCGCAGCGGATCGATCAGCTCGATGAACCGGCGGCCCAACTCCTCGTCCCCGGCGACGGGTTCGGCCCGCAGCAGCGCCTGAGACTCCCAGACCAGGGACCACCGGCGGTAGTACGCCTCGTAGGAGTTCAACGACCGTACGAGCGGGCCGGACTTGCCCTCGGGACGCAGGTCCGCGTCGATCAGCAGGGGCGGGTCCGAACTGGCGACCTGGAGCAGTCGGCGCATCTCGGAGACGACCTTGTTGGCGGCCTCGGAGGCCTCGCGCTCGGGCACGCCCTCGCGGGGTTCGTGCACGAACAGGACGTCCGCGTCGGAGCCGTAGCCCAGTTCGTGGCCGCCGAAGCGGCCCATGCCGATGACGGCGAAGCGGGTGGGCAGGGTGTCGCCCCAGCTCTCGCGGACGACCGCGCGCAGTGTGCCGGCGAGGGTCGCCGCGGTGAGGTCGGAGACGGCGCTGCCGACCCGGTCGACGAGGGCCCCCTGGTCGGCGGCGGCGGGCTGGGTCTCGGTGCCGTAGGAGCCGACGATGTCGAAGGCGGCCGTACGGAAGAGTTCGCGGCGGCGGACGCCGCGGGCGAAGGTGACGGCCTGGACGGCGTCGTCGGCGCGGCCGACCGCGGCCAGTATCTCCTGGTCCAGGTGGGCGCGTTCGCGGGGTTCGAGGCCGCTGCCGCCGTCACCGTCGCCGAGGAGAGCGACCGCTTCGGGGGCGCGCATCAGGAGGTCGGGGGCGAGGCGGCCGGCCGACAGGACGCGGGCGAGGTTCTCGGCAGCGGCACCCTCGTCCCTCAACAGCCGTAGGTACCAAGGGGTTTTGCCGAGCGCGTCGGAGACCTTGCGGAAGTTGAGGAGGCCCGCGTCCGGGTCGGCGGAGTCCGCGAACCAGCCCAACAGGACGGGCAGCAGGGTGCGTTGGATGGCGGCCTTGCGGGTGACGCCGGAGGCGAGGGCCTCGATGTGGCGCAGGGCCGCCGCCGGGTCGACGTAGCCGAGGGCCACCAGGCGTTCGCGGGCCGCCTCGGCGCTCAACCTGGACTCGCCGGGGGCGAGTTGGGCGACCGCGTCGAGCAGCGGGCGGTAGAAGAGCTTCTCGTGCAGGCGTCGTACGACCGTCGCGTGCCGCTTCCACTCGCGGTTCAGCTCGGCCACCGGGTCGGTGCGCAGGCCCATGGAGCGGCCGAGGCGGCGCTGGTCGGCCTCCTCGACGGGGACCAGGTGGGTGCGGCGCAACCGGTAGAGCTGGATGCGGTGTTCCATGGTGCGCAGGAAGCGGTAGGCGTCGTCGAGCCGGGCGGCGTCCTCGCGGCCGACGTAGCCGCCGGCGGCGAGGGCCTGGAGCGCGACGAGCGTGGTGCCGCTGCGCAGCGAGATGTCGGCGCGGCCGTGCACCAACTGGAGGAGCTGGACGGCGAATTCGACGTCCCGCAGGCCACCCGGGGCGAGCTTGAGTTCGCGGTCGATCTCGGCGGCGGGGATGTTCTCGACGACCCGGCGGCGCATCTTCTGCACGTCGGTGACGAAGTTCTCGCGCTCGGCCGCCTTCCACACGAGGGGTTCGAGGGCGGCGACGTACTCCGCGCCGAGCGCGAGGTCGCCGGCCACCGGGCGGGCCTTCAACAGGGCCTGGAACTCCCAGGTCTTGGCCCAGCGCTGGTAGTAGGCGAGATGGCTCGCGAGGGTGCGGACCAGCGGGCCGTTGCGGCCCTCGGGACGGAGGTTGGCGTCGACGGGCCAGATCGAGCCCTCGACGGTGGTCTCCGAGCAGATCCGCATCATGTGTGCGGCGAGCTTGGTGGCGGCACGCAGCGCCTTGCCCTCATCAGCGCCGTCGGCCGCCTCGCCGACGAAGATGACGTCGACGTCGGAGACGTAGTTCAGCTCGTGACCGCCGCACTTGCCCATCGCGATCACCGCGAGCCGGCACAGCGCGGCGTCGTCGGATGCGGCGGCGCGCGCGATGGCGAGCGCGGCGCGCAGGGTGGCGGTGGCGAGGTCGGCGAGCTCGGCGGCGGTCTGTGCGAGGTCGGTGGTGCCGCACACGTCGCGGGCGGCGATGGACAGCAGGCAGCGGCGGTAGGCGACGCGGAGGGTCACGGGGTCCGTGGCCTCGGCGAGTCCGCGTTCGAACTCCTCCACCCCGGGGTGGAGGTCGCGGGGCTCGTACATGACGAGGGCGTGCCAGTCTCGCGGGTGCCGGGCGAGGTGGTCGCCGAGGGCGGCGGAGGCACCGAGCACACCGAGCAGCCGGTCCCGTAGGGGTTTCGCCGCGATCAGCGTGTCCGTCAGTTCGCGCCGGGCGGTGGGTTCGGGCTGCGCCTCCAGGAGTCGTACGAGACCCTGAAGGGCGAGGTCGGGGTCGGCGGTGGCGCCGAGGGCCTCCAGCAGCACCGGGTCGTTCCTTATCGGCGCCAGCTCCGCGCTCTCCAGGAGCCGCTCGGCGGCCGAGGGATCGGTGAAGCCGTGCCGCAGCAGTCGCGTGAAGGTACTGCTTCTGCGTCCCGGCGCCGTCATCCTCGGCCTCCCTCGGATCAAGGTCGTGTGGATCTGGGTCGTTCGGATCTGAGTCGTTCGGATCTAGGTCGTTCCGATCTAGATCGTGACGTCCCGAGCCTAACCGCAGGTGCGGACGGTGGCCCCGGGGCGTGCGGCGATGAGTTCCGCAGGGGTATGGGGTCTGCCTTACGGGAGCACGCACAACCGACGCTGGGAGAAGCCGATGACCGACAACGCACCGCAGACCCGTCTCGACCCCCGTTACAGCGACCCGGCGGCCACCGCGACCGACTGGGCCACGGCCGAGGCGCGGCTCGCGCAGGCCGAGCAGTTCTGGATCTCGACGGTGCGGCCGGACGGGCGGCCGCATGTGACGCCCCTGCCCGCGGTGTGGGCGGACGGGGCGCTGCACTTCTGCACCGGGCCCGAGGAGCGCAAGGCGCGCAATCTCGCCGACAACCCGCACGTCGTGCTGACAACCGGCACGAGCACCTGGGACAAGGGGTACGACCTGGTCGTCGAGGGTGCGGCGGTGCGGGTCGCGGACGAGGACCGGCTGCGGGAGCTGGCCGCCGCATGGGAGGCGAAGTACGGCAGCTTCTGGCACTTCGAGGTGCGGGACGGGGCCTTCCAGCACGGTGGCGGATACGCGTTCGTCTTCGCTGTGGCGCCCCGCACGGTTTTCGGCTTCGGTAAGGGGGAGCCGTTCAGCCAGACGCGGTGGCGGTTCGAGTGACGCGCCCGACAGACGTGCCTGCCAGAGATGCGCCTGACAAAGGAGTCAAGCCATGGACATGACCCTCGAAGTGATCCTGCTGCCGGTCTCCGACGTGGACCGGGCCAAGGAGTTCTACCAGGACAAGGTCGGTTTCCACGTGGATCTCGACGGCGAGGTGATGGAGGGCGTGCGGATCGTGCAGCTCACGCCGCCGGGATCCGGCTGTTCGATCGCGCTGGTCGACGGCCTGCAGGTGCCGACCGGGACGCCGCAGCCGGGGACGTACCACGGCATGCAGCTGTGCGTGCAGGACGCGAAGGCGGCCTACGACGAGCTGACCGCGCGCGGTCTTGAGGTCAGCGAGCCGGTGCAGTTCGCGCCGCAGGACGGGGCCACCTTCATGTACTTCAAGGACCCGGACGGCAACGGCTGGGCGATCCAGGAGTACCGGAAGCGGGCCACCGAGCCGCTGCATCGGGTGCTGGCCCAACTGGCCGGTCCGCAGCAGTAGTTCACCACCGACATCAATTCACCACTTCTTCATCCATCGGGTTGGGGGTGGTGGGATGCGGGCATTTTGGCGTGTGCATGCTCTGTCCGCACCGTCACCCCCGTCCTTCCCCCCACCCGGAGGTTGAAGTGTCCGGCAGTTCTGGAAGTTCCGGCAGTTCCAGCGGTTCCGTTGGTGCCGTGTACCGCCGCGGTCGCGCCGTCGTGGCGTCCGCGCTCGCCTTCTCGGCAGCCGCCGTCGGCGTCTGGACCGGTTTCGGATCCGCCTCGACCGCGCATGCCGCGACCGTGGTGCCGACCCCGGACCACGTCGTCGTCGTGGTGATGGAGAACCACGCGTACAGCCAGGTCATCGGGTCCTCCAGTGCCCCCTACATCAACTCGCTCGCATCCGGCGGCGCCGCCCTCACCCAGTCGTACGGGATCACCCACCCGAGCCAGCCGAACTACTTCGCGCTGTTCTCCGGCTCCACCCAGGGCATCACCAGCGACAGCTGCTACACGGCGGGCTTCTCCTCGGCCGCGAACCTCGCCTCCGAGGTGACGGCGGCGGGCGGCACCTGGGCCAGCTACAACGAGACGCTGCCCAGCCAGGGTTCGACGACGTGCAGCAGCGGCAACTACGCGCGTAAGCACAACCCGTGGTTCGGTTTCTCCAATGTCGCGACGTCGACGGCGAAGACCTTCACGCAGTTCCCCACGGACTACACGACGCTCCCCGACATCTCCTTCGTGACCCCCAACCTGTGCAGCGACATGCACGACTGCTCGGTGGCGACCGGTGACACCTGGCTGAAGAACAACCTTGGCGCGTACGCCACTTGGGCCAAGACCCACAACAGCCTGCTCGTCGTCACCTTCGACGAGGACAACCTGCTCAGCGGCAACCGCATCCCGACGGTGTTCTACGGCCAGCCGGTGACCGCGGGCGCCACGTCCTCGACCACGTACAACCACTACAACCTGCTGCGGACCCTGGAGGACTCCCAGGGCCTGAGCACCCACGCGGGCAACGCGGCCTCGGCCGCGGACATCACCGGCATCTGGGCGTCCTGAGATGTACGTGGCGGACAGCCGCGCCCGTGCCGGCAGCACCACCGCGGGTACTACGGGTACTACGGCGCGGGTGTCCGCCGTGGTCGCCCCCACGGTCTTCGCGCTCGGCGCGGTCAGCCTGATCACCGACGTGTCGTCCGAGATGGTGACCGCGGTCCTGCCTCTGTACCTGGTGACGGGCCTCGGCCTGTCACCGCTGGGCTTCGGTCTCCTGGACGGCATCTACAACGGCTTCTCGGCACTCGTCCGGCTGGCCGGCGGCCACCTCGCGGACCGGGGCGGCGGCCGGCACAAGTGGGTGGCGGGCGTGGGCTATGCCATCTCGGCGGCCTGCAAGCCGCTCCTCCTCCTGGCCCACACCCTCACCCCCATCGGCCTGATCCTGGCCGCCGACCGCACTGGCAAGGGCCTGCGCACGGCACCGCGCGACGCGCTGATCTCCCTCTCCTCCACCCCGGAGAACCGGGGTCGTGCCTTCGGCGTACACCGCGCGATGGACACGGCGGGCGCGCTGCTCGGCCCGCTGGTGGCGTTCCTGATCCTGCGGGCGACGGTCGACGGGTACGACGCGGTGTTCACGGTGAGTTTCTGCGTGGCCGTGGTGGGGGTGCTGGTGCTGGTGCTGTTCGTGCCCGGCGGGAGAGGGCCGAGTGGGCCGGAGCAAGGCAGGCGGGATTCGGGGGTCGGCCCACGGGAGCGGACCGCCGTAGGCCGGCCCCCGCGCCCCACCCTCCGCGCCGCCTTCGCTCTCCTCGGCCGCCGCGATCTGCGCCGTATCACCGTCTGCGCACTGCTCCTGGGCCTGGCGACGGTCAGCGACTCCTTCGTGTACCTGCTGCTGCAACGCCGCCTCGGCGTCCCCGACCGCTGGTTCGCCCTGCTCCCCCTGGGCACGGCGGCGGCCTTCCTGCTGCTCGCCGTACCACTGGGTCGGCTGGCGGACCGAGTCGGCCGCTGGCGGATATTCCTGGCCGGCCACGGCGCCCTCCTGACGGCGTACGCCCTGCTGCTGACCTCCTGGCACGGCACGGCCCTCCCCTACGCCGTCCTCCTCCTGCACGGCGGTTTCTACGCAGCGACCGACGGCGTACTGATGGCGGCGGCCTCGGACAGCGTGCCGGAAGAGCTGCGCTCGTCGGGCCTGGCGCTGGTGCAGACGGGCCAGGCGGCGGCGCGGTTCGTGTGCTCCCTGGGCTTCGGCGCGGCATGGACGCTGTGGGGCGACCGTACGGCGCTCATGTTGTCGGCGGCGGCACTGGCGGTCTGCGCGGCGTTCGCGCTGACGCTCCGCCCGGGCCGTACGGTCGGCCAAGTTCTGGAGCCTGCCTCATGACCCTGCGCAACCGCATCCTGGTCCTCACCACGGCGATCGTCCTGCTGGCGGGGATCGCCGTCGCCTCGGTACTCCACGCGTCGGCGCGCGCCGGGCAGCGGGACCAGGTCCAGCCCGACGGCCCCCAGGTCACCGCGGGCCGCCTCACCCTCACGTCTCCCGGCACCATGATCTTCCGCAACATGGCCTGGGGCCCCCACCGAGACGAACTCACGACGGTCCCGGCCTCCACCCCCTCCGCCCCACGCACCGCCTCCGGCCTCAAGTGCCTCCGCTTCTACGCCAGTTCGGGCACCGGAGTCTGCCTCCAGGCGGTCCACGGCACGGTCACGGACACCTACCGCGCCCTGATCCTCGACGCCCACCTCAAGGAAAGGGCCCACTACGACGTCCCCGGCATTCCCTCCCGGGCCCGCGTCTCCCCCTCGGGCCACTTCGCGGCCTGGACGGCGTTCGTCGGCGGCGACTCGTACGCGGGTACGAACTTCTCCACGCGAGCGGCGATCGTAGACACGAGGTCGGGCCGACTGATCCCGTCCCTGGAGTCGTTCCGCATCCTCAAGAACGGCCACACCTACCACGCGGCCGACGCCAACTTCTGGGGCGTGACCTTCGCGGCGGACGACCGCACGTTCTACGCGACGCTGGCGACGAAGGGCAGCACGTATCTGGTGCGGGGTGACCTGAAGGCGCGCACGGTCACCACGATCCACACGAATGTCGAGTGCCCGTCCCTCTCCCCCGACGGCACCCGCATCGCCTTCAAGAAACGGGTGAAGGGCCTCCCGAAGGACGCACCCTGGCACCTGTACGTCCTGGACCTGCACACAATGCGCGAAACCCCGCTGGCGGAGTCACGGAGCGTGGACGACCAGGCGGTGTGGCGGGACGACCACACGATCGTCTACGCACTGCCCGGGGACTACGGGGCGGACCTGTACGAGGTGCTGGCGGACGGATCGGGGAAGGCCCGGCTGATCAGCACGGCGGCGGTTTCTCCGGCGTATGTGAGGTAGGACCCAGTTCCTCGTCCAGCACACGCGGCCAGTCCGCGTGCCCCAGCCCGCCCGCCATGAGCAGGTCACGCCAGTCCGTCCGAGCGAGCCGTACCGCCGAACGAAACCGTTCGACGTCTCCGGCGGCGATCACCACAGCCGCGGTCAGCAGCCGCTCACGGCTCTGGAGCGAACCTTCGAGCTCGAGCGCGAGCGCCCGCAACGCCCCGACGATCCCACGCGCGACGTCGGCGTCCGCAAAGTCCCGCCGGATCCGGCGGTGCAGCCGGGCGCTGATCACGTCCTCGTCCATGCAACACCCTGATGAAGCGCGGCAGGGGGGGGGGGGGGCGCCCCCCCCCCCCCCCACACCACCGCGACCGGCGGCGCAACCCCACCCCATAGGAGTAACCAAGACACGCGAGCGACGCCGGGGTGTGTGTAC
>NZ_JBHYWD010000017.1:43211-139649 GCF_042751305.1 Streptomyces hokutonensis | reverse complement strand
ACAGCCGCGCGGTGTGGGGGGGTGCAGCGGGGTGCTTTTCTCGCCCTCTTCTAGCAAACACCTTTTTCATGCGGGCGGGGGCCCGCGGCCCCCCCCCGCCCCCCCCACTCGGCTGAACGCGTGCCTTACAGCACCGGCAAGTTCTTCCGCAGCTCGAACGCCGTGACCTCGGAGCGGTACTCCTCCCACTCCTGGCGCTTGTTGCGCAGGAAGAAGTCGAAGACGTGTTCGCCGAGGGCCTCGGCGACGAGGTCGCTGCGTTCCATCAGGGTGAGGGCCTCACCGAGGTTCTGCGGGAGGGGCTCGATGCCCATCGCGCGGCGTTCCGCGTCGGAGAGGGCCCAGACGTCGTCCTCGGCGCCCGGCGGGAGTTCGTAGCCCTCTTCGATGCCCTTCAAGCCGGCGGCCAAGAGCAGCGCGTAGGCCAGGTACGGGTTCGCGCCCGAGTCCAGGGAGCGGACCTCGACCCGTGCCGAGCCCGTCTTGCCGGGCTTGTACATGGGGACGCGGACCAGGGCGCTGCGGTTGTTGTGGCCCCAGCAGATGTACGAGGGGGCCTCGCCGCCGGCGCCGGCCGTGCGCTCGGAGCCGCCCCAGATGCGCTTGTAGGAGTTGACCCACTGGTTGGTGACCGCGGAGATCTCCGCCGCGTGCTTCAGCAGGCCCGCGATGAAGGAGCGGCCGACCTTCGAGAGCTGGTACTCCGAGCCGGACTCGTAGAACGCGTTCCGGTCGCCCTCGAAGAGGGAGAGGTGCGTGTGCATGCCCGAGCCCGGGTGTTCCGAGAACGGCTTCGGCATGAACGTCGCCTGCACGCCCTGCTCCAGCGCCACCTGCTTCATGACCAGGCGGAAGGTCATGATGTTGTCCGCCGTGGAGAGGGCGTCGGCGTAGCGTAGGTCGATTTCCTGCTGGCCCGGTGCTCCCTCGTGGTGGGAGAACTCGACCGAGATGCCCATCGACTCCAGCATGGTGATCGCCTGGCGGCGGAAGTCCATGCCCACGTTCTGCGGGGTGTGGTCGAAGTAGCCGGAGTTGTCGGCGGGGGTGGGGCGGGAGCCGTCGAGGGGGCGGTCCTTCAGGAGGAAGAACTCGATCTCGGGGTGGGTGTAGAAGGTGAAGCCCAGGTCGGAGGTCCTGGCGAGGGCGCGCTTCAGCACGTACCGCGGGTCCGCGAAGGACGGGGAGCCGTCCGGCATGAGGATGTCGCAGAACATGCGGGCCGTGCCGGGGGCCTCGGCGCGCCAGGGCAGGACCTGGAAGGTGGAGGGGTCGGGCTTGGCGATCATGTCGGACTCGTACACGCGGGCGAAGCCCTCGATCGCGGAGCCGTCGAAGCCGATGCCCTCGTCGAAGGCCTGTTCCAGCTCGGCGGGGGCCACGGCGACGGACTTGAGGAAGCCCAGCACGTCCGTGAACCACAGCCGTACGAACCGGATGTCGCGCTCCTCCAACGTCCGGAGCACGAACTCCTGCTGCTTGTCCATCTTCCGCTTCCCCATCCTTGCTGGTCAGGCCGCCTGTCCTCGTACCGCAGGAGGCGGTCGGGCACCTGAGCATCCCACCACAACACCATTTCGTGCGCGTTGCCGACCTTGATCGACCGGCCGTCCTCGGGCTGAACGGCTCACGAACGGCAGGTGTCCCGCGCTGATGCTCATGTGATGCCCATCTGCTGACCATCTTGCCTGCTCGGACTGACATTCGTAATGCCTGGCCCGGGGCACTTCGCACTCTTCCGCGGTCTTTGCTGTGGGCGCCCTACGAGAACCCTTTCCTCCCCCACTACGATCAGCGGGTCCCGACCTTCCCGTCCCTTCCCCCAAAAGGACACACATCTCATGGGTTCCGCCAAGAACACCGGCACCGCGGCGCGCAAGGCCCGCATCGAGGAGATGCGGCGCGCCGAGCAGGCCCGCGAGCGGCGCGGCCGGATCGTGAAGATCGCGGCGAGCACGGTGGTCGTCGCCGGTCTCGTCATCGGCGGGGTCGCCGTCGTGCACGCGCAGTCCGGCAAGAAGGACAGTTCCGCGAGCGACTCGAAGAACAGCGGTTCCGGGCACTTCGTCGCGGGCTCGGACGGCGTGAACACGTGGAAGGGGACGCTGGGCCGCACCCACGTCACCGGCACGGTGAACTACCCGATGCACCCGCCGGTCGGCGGCAACCACAACCCGGTCTGGCTGAACTGCAACGGCGACGTCTACACCAAGGCCGTCAAGGACGAGAACGCGGTGCACGCGCTGGAGCACGGCGCGGTCTGGGTGACGTACAACAAGAAGGCCTCGGCCGCCGACGTCAAGGCGCTCGCGGCGAAGGTGAAGTCGACGCCGTACTCGCTGATGAGCCCGTACGACAGCCAGAAGGACCCGATCATGCTGTCGGCGTGGGGGCACCAGCGCACCGTGAAGAGCGCGAGCGACCCGGACGTGAACAAGTTCTTCGCCGAGTTCGTGCAGGGCAAGCAGACGCCGGAGCCGGGTGCGGCCTGCACGGGCGGGCTGTCGCAGTGAGGCAGGTGGGACTGATCGCGGGGGCCGCGGCGGTGGCGCTGGTCGCGGCCGGCGCGATCACGTACGCGGTCGCCGAGGACGGCAGTGGGTCCACCAACTCCCCTACTCCTGCGGCCGATTCGGCGGACGCCGGGTTCGCGCGGGACATGGCGGTGCACCACCAGCAGGCCGTCGAGATGTCGTACATCGTGCGGGATCGCACGAAGAACGTGGAAGTGCGGCGGCTCGCATACGACATCGCGCAGACGCAGGCCAACCAACGGGGCATGCTGCTGGGCTGGTTGGACCTGTGGAACCTGCCGAAGGTGTCGGCCGACCCGCCGATGACCTGGATGGGCATGGGTGACATGGCGTCCGGGAAGGACGGCGCGCTGATGCCGGGGATGGCGACCAACACCGAGCTGAAGAAGCTGAGTTCACTGAGCGGCAAGCCCGCCGAGGTGTTCTTCCTGCAGCTCATGACGGACCATCACAAGGGCGGGATCCACATGGCCGAGGGGTGTGTGGAGAAGTGCACGGTGGGGGTGGAGAAACGGCTGGCGCAGGGGATGGTCGACGCGCAGCAGTCGGAGATTCAGCTGATGGCCGACATGCTCAAGGAGCGTGGCGCGGAAGCGCGTTCGTAAAGCATCCACAGTCGTTCGTTACACGCCCGTAAGGAAAAAAGCCCCCAATTCGCCCTGGCTGACGGTTCCTTGGGTTTCTCTTGACTTTCACGTTCCCCTGGCATGAACGGTTCATCGAAAGAGTGGCCCCACGTGTGATCCATCCGCGGACCCTCCCGCCGCAGGTTCCGTACGGATCGACGACGACCAACCACTCCATGCGTGGAACCGCATAGCAGGGGGTTTTATGAGATCCAATCGCGCCACCATGCGCGCCGGAGTGAGCATGGCAGCGACACTGCCCATGATCGCCGGCGCTCTGGCGCTCGGTATACCCGCGGCGCACGCCGCGGACACCCCGGGCCGGGACGCTCTCGCGGGCACCAAGCCCGCGTGGGCGACGGCCAAGGCGGACAAGGGAGCCACTCCGGACAGCTCCAAGGTCTCCGCCCGGGTCTACCTCGCCGGCCGGAACGCCTCCGGTCTCGCGGCGTACGCGAAGGCCGTCTCGGACCCGAGCTCGGCTCTGTACGGCAAGTACCTGAGCGCCACTCAGGTGCAGCAGCGCTTCGGCGCCACGACGGCCCAGGTGAGCGCCGTCAAGTCCTGGCTGAAGTCCGCCGGGCTGAAGATCACCGGCACCACGCAGCACTACGTCACCGTCTCCGGTGACGTGGCGGCGGTCGAGAAGGCGTTCAGCACCTCGCTGCACAACTACTCGAAGGGCTCGAAGACCTACCGCGCCCCGTCGAAGACGGCCTCCGCGCCGGACAGCCTCAACGGAGCCGTCCTGACCGTCACCGGTCTCGACAACGCCCCGCACAAGGCGACCCACGACGACACGCTGCCGGGTCCGACCGCGGTGTTCAAGAACTCGGGACCGTTCTCCTCGTACTACGGCTCCAACACCGCGACCACCCTGCCCTCGGCGTACGGCCAGAAGATCCCGTACGCGATCAAGGGCTACACGGGCAAGCAGCTGCGGGCCGCCTACGGCGCCGGCAAGTACACGGGCAAGGGCGTGCGCGTCGCCATCACCGACGCCTTCGCCTCGCCGACCATCGCCTTCGACGCGGGCACCTACGCGAAGAAGCACGGCGACGCCACCTGGAAGACCAGTCAGCTGAAGCAGGTTCTGCCCAGCGACTACCGGTACACCGGCGCCGACGAGTGCGACGCCTCGGGCTGGTACGGCGAGGAGACCCTCGACGTCGAGGCCGTGCACGCGGTGGCTCCGGACGCGAACGTCACGTACGTGGGCGCCGCCTCCTGCGTGGACGACGACCTGCTCGACGCGCTGAGCAAGGTCGTCGACAACCACCTGGCCGACATCGTCTCCAACTCGTGGGGCGACATCGAGGCCAACCAGACCCCGGACCTCGCGGCCGCCTACGACCAGGTGTTCCAGCTGGGCGCGGTGGAGGGCATCGGCTTCTACTTCTCCTCGGGTGACAACGGCGACGAGGTGGCCAACACCACCACGCCGACGCAGCCCGGCGTCAAGCAGGTCGACACCCCGGCCAACTCGGCGTGGGTGACGGCGGTCGGCGGTACCTCCCTCGCCGTGGGCAAGGGCGACAAGTACCTGTGGGAGACCGGCTGGGGCACCGAGAAGGCCCTGCTGTCGGCCGACGGCAAGAGCTGGACCAACTTCCCCGGCGCCTTCACCTCGGGCGCGGGCGGCGGCACCAGCAAGACCGTGAACGAGCCCTTCTACCAGAAGGGTGTCGTCCCGGACGCGCTCGCCAAGGCCAACAGCGCCACCGGCAACCGCGTCGTCCCGGACATCTCGGCGATCGCCGACCCGAACACCGGCTTCAAGGTCGGCCAGACGCAGACCCAGGCGGACGGTTCGGAGTCGTACAGCGAGTACCGGATCGGCGGCACCTCGCTCGCCTCCCCGGTGATCGCGGCGGTCCAGGCCCTGGCCCAGCAGGCGCGCGGCGGCAAGGCGATCGGTTTCGCCAACCCGTCGATCTACGCCAAGTACGGCACGAAGGTCTACCACGACGTGACCGACAAGCCGACCGGCACGGACCTCGCGGTCGCCCGCGTGGACTTCGCCAACGGCTTCGACGCCACCAACGGCCTGCTGACCTCGGTCCGCAGCCTCGGCAAGGACAGCTCGCTGTCCGCGGTCAAGGGCTACGACGACGTGACCGGCGTGGGCACGCCCGCGAACGGCTACGTCGAGTCGTACGCCTCCCCCAAGGGTCACCACTGACCCGGTAGGCGGTAGGCGAGTCACCTGTTGATGGGGTGGCGTGGGGTATTCGACACCCCGCGCCACCCCATCGCGTCTCACTGACGATTACAGTGGACCCGTGCCTCCACTGAACTTCTGGTCGATCTATCAGCACGGCTTCGCCCGCGTCGCCGCCTGCACGGGCCACACCGTGATCGCGGACCCGCACGCCAACGCCGAAGCTGTCCTGCGCCACGCCCGCCGCTGCGACGAGGAGGGCGTCGCCGTCGCCGTCTTCGCGGAGATGGGCCTGTGCGGCTACTCCATCGAGGACCTGCTCCTCCAGGACGTACTGCTCGACCAGGTCGAGGAGGCGCTGCGGGAGGTGGTGACGGGGTCCGCGGACCTGCTGCCGGTGCTGGTCGTCGGCGCCCCGCTGCGGCACCGCAACCGGATCTACAACTGCGCGGTGCTCGTGCACCGGGGCCGGATCCTGGGCGTCGTACCGAAGTCGTACCCGCCGAACTACCGCGAGTTCTACGAGCGCCGCCAGATCGCCGACGGCGCCGACGAGCGCGGCGGTTCGATCCGCGTCGGCGGGGAGGAAGTCCCGTTCGGCGTGGACCTGTTGTTCGCGGCCCAGGACGTCCCGTCCCTCGTACTCCACGCGGAGATCTGCGAGGACATGTGGGTGCCGGTGCCGCCCAGCGCCGAGGCCGCCCTGGCGGGCGCCACGGTCCTCGTCAACCTCTCCGGCAGCCCCATCACGGTCGGCCGCGCCGAGGACCGCAAACTGCTCTGCCGCTCGGCGTCCGCGCGCTGTCTCGCCGCGTACGTCTACGCGGCGGCCGGCCTCGGCGAGTCGACGACGGACCTGTCCTGGGACGGCCAGGCGATGATCTACGAGAACGGCGCACTGCTGGCGGAGACCGACCGCTTCCCGCTCGGCGACGAGTACGCGGTGGCCGACATCGACCTCGACCTGCTGCGGCAGGAGCGGCAGCGGATGGGGACGTTCGACGACAACCGCCGTACGCACCGCGCGCGGACGTCGGACTTCAGAACCGTCGGCTTCGAACTCGCGCCGCCGCTCACCGACTTGGGACTCCGGCGCCGCCTCGAACGCTTCCCGTTCGTGCCGGCCGACGCGGACCGCCTCGCGCAGGACTGCTACGAGGCGTACAACATCCAGGTGGAGGGCCTCCAGCAGCGGCTCGCGGCGATCGGCGGCCCGAAGGTCGTCATCGGGGTGTCGGGCGGCCTGGACTCGACGCACGCGCTGATCGTCGCCGCCCGCGCCATGGACCGCGCGGGCCGTCCGCGCAGCGACATCCTGGCCTGGACGCTGCCCGGCTTCGCAACCAGCGACCACACGAAGGACAACGCGCACGCCCTGATGCGGGCGATCGGCGTCACGGCGGCGGAACTCGACATCACGCCGACCGCCCGCCTGATGCTGAAGGAGATGGGCCACCCCTTCGCCTCCGGCGAGCCGGTCTACGACATCACCTTCGAGAACGTCCAGGCGGGCCTGCGCACGGACTACCTGTTCCGCCTCGCCAACCAGCGCAACGGCATCGTGCTCGGCACCGGTGACCTCTCGGAGCTGGCCCTCGGCTGGTCCACGTACGGCGTCGGCGACCAGATGAGCCACTACAACGTCAACTCCGGCGTGCCGAAGACCCTGATCCAGCACCTGATCCGCTGGGTGGTGAGCAGCGACCAGTTCGACGAGGAGACCGGCAAGATCCTCACCGCGATCCTCGACACGGAGATCAGCCCGGAGCTGGTACCCGGCGAGGAGATGCAGTCCACGGAGTCGAAGATCGGCCCGTACGCGCTGCACGACTTCACGCTGTTCCATGTGCTGCGGTACGGGTTCCGGCCGTCGAAGATCGCGTTCCTTGCGTGGCACGCGTGGCACGCGGCGGAGGCGGGGGCCTGGCCGCCCGGCTTCCCGGAGGAGAAGCGCGTGGCGTACGAACTGCCGGAGATCCGGCGGTGGTTGGAGGTCTTCTGCCGCCGCTTCTTCGGGTTCGCGCAGTTCAAGCGGTCGGCGATGCCGAACGGGCCGAAGGTTTCGGCGGGGGGTTCGCTGTCGCCGCGGGGGGACTGGCGGGCGCCGTCTGATGGGTCGGCTGCGGCTTGGCTGCGGGATCTGGCGCGGTTCGACTAGTCCCTCAAACCGACCGTGAACGGGTACTGGGTGGGCGAATGTCAGGGGTGCAGCGCCGGTGCCTGCTCCGGTACGTGGGCTGCGACCAGGCGTTCGCGCCCCGGTACTGCCCGGCGCCGGTCCACCGTCGCCGCCGTAGCCGCGACTCCCAACCCCAGCACCGCCAACACCGCACCGGCCACCGCAGGTGACGTAGCGCCGAAGCCTGCCGCCAGGGCCAGGCCGCCGATCCAAGCGCCGCCCGCGTTGGCCAGGTTGAAGGCCGCCTGGTTCGCGGAGGAGGCCAATGAGGGGCCCGCTGCCGCCTTCTCCATCACCATCAGCTGGAGTGGGGAGCCCGTCACGAACGCCGCGACGCCCAGCAGGACGACCGCGAGTGCCGCGCTCCACTCCGTCGTCATCAGGAGCGGGAACAGGGCCAGGACCGCGCCCAGGGACACCAAGCCGCCGAACAGCGTGCCCCGCAGGGAGTGGTCCGCCAGGCGGCCGCCCACCAGGTTGCCTGCCGTGGCGCCCACGCCGAACAGGGCCAGCAGCAGCGTCACGCTGCCGTCGGCGAAGCCTGCCGCGTCCGTGAGCATCGGGGTGATGTAGCTGTAGGCCGAGAAGAGCGCGCCGAAGCCCGCCACCGTCGTGCCGAGGGCCAGCCAGACGGGGAGGGAGCGCAGAGCCGCCATCTCGCGGCGCAGGCCCACCGCCGGTGCGTGTGCGTGGTCGTGCGGTATCAGCAGGGCCAGTGACGCTATGGCCGCTACGCCGATCAGGCTCACCGCGAGGAACGTGGCTCGCCAGCCCAGGTGTTGGCCCATCAGCGTGGCCGCGGGTACGCCCACGATGTTGGCGACCGTGAGGCCCAGGAACATCAGCGAGACGGAGCGCGCCTTGCGTTCGGGGGCGACCATCGTCGTGGCGACCACGGCTCCTACGCCGAAGAAGGCACCGTGCGGGAGGCCGCTCAGGAAGCGGGCGGCGAGGAGGTAGTCGTAGTTCGCGGCGAAGGCCGACAGGGCGTTGCCCGCCACGAAGAGGACCATCAGGGCGATCAGGACCGTGCGGCGGGACATGCGGGCGGTGACCGCCGCGAGGAGCGGGGCGCCGATGACGACCCCCAGCGCGTACGCCGAGACCAGGTGTCCCGCCGTGGGGATCGAGACGTGCAGGTCGTCCGCGACCTCGGGCAGCAGGCCCATGATCACGAATTCGGTGGTGCCGATACCAAAAGCGCCGACGGCCAGGGCGAGCAGGGCCAGGGGCATGGAGGTGCCTGTGCCTTTCGAGGGAGAGCGGAGTTCCGTACCGAGCAGCTTAAGTTCAGTTACGGAACAAAGACTCCCAGGCCCTCTATTCCACGAGGTTAAGAGCTCGTGTCCAGGTTCACACGGGCCGCGATCGGGAGATGGTCGCTGCCGGTCCTGGGGAGCGTCCACGAGGTGACCGGCTCCACGCCCTGGACCATGATCTGGTCGATCCGCGCCATCGGGAACGAGGCCGGCCAGCTGAACCCGAAGCCGTCGCCCGCCGCGCCCTGGGTGGAGCGCATCTGGGAGGTGACGGCGTTCAGCGAGCGGTCGTTCATCGTGCCGTTGAGGTCGCCGAGGAGGATCTTCCGCTTCAGCGGCTCGGCGGCGATGGCCTCGCCGAGCGCGTCCGCGCTCGTGTCGCGCTGCCGGGCGGTGAAGCCGGCCTCGAGCTTCACCCGCACCGAGGGGAGGTGGGCGACGTAGACCGCGATCCGTCCCTCGGGGGTGGTGACGGTGGCGCGCATCGCGCGGGTCCAGCCCAGCTTTATGTCCACGGCCCGGACGCCGGTCATCGGGTCCTTGCTCCACAGGCCGACCGTGCCCTCGACCGCGTGGTACTTGTACGTCGACGCGAGCGCCTTCTCGTACGTCGGGACCGCCGAGGCCGTCAGCTCCTCCAGGGCGACGACGTCCGCGCCGGACGCGGCCACGTCACGGGCCGTGCCGGCCGGGTCGGGGTTGTCGGCGTTGACGTTGTGCGTGGCCACGGTCAGGTCGCCGCCGGTGCCGGTCTTGTCGCTGAGCAGCAGCCCGCCGAAGAGGTTCAGCCAGACGACCGCCGGGAGTACGACGGCGATCAGCGCGGTCGCCGACTTGCGGACCAGGCCGAGGACCAGCAGCAGCGGGATCGCGATCCCGCACCAGGGCAGGAAGGTCTCCGTGAGGCTGCCCAGGTTGCCGATCCGGTTCGGGATGCGGGAGTGCAGCAGCATGACGAGGGCGAGGACGAGCGCCAGCGCGGCGAGGATCAGCCCCCGGCGCCAGATCCTCCGGTCGCCCCGCCAGCCGTCGAACAGTCTGTTCCGCAGGCGCCGAAGTCGGTTTCCGTGCGGCTGGTCCCCCGAGCCGCCGTCGTCCGTCTCCGCCACATACGCCTGCTGTGCCATACCTTCGCCTCACTACCTGCCGTGCACACCATCGTCCCCGCGCCTACGACCCTAGGGGATGATCGGTTCCGATCCGCCGTCACATGACGGCCGTACGGGGACGAGGACGAACAAGTCGCCGCCGTGAGTTCCGGATACCGGCCATCAGGGCGCGCTTGTGACGAGACCCGCACATACGGATCCGCTAGGGCCTGGCGGGGCGCAGGGCCACCAGCACGGTGTCCACGAGGAGTTCGGACAGGCCCTCGGGGAGGTCGGCGTCGGCGCGCATGACGGTGCGCAGGAGCATCGGGCCGACCAGCATGTCGTTCATCAGCTCGGCGTCGAGGTCGGTGCGGAGTTCGCCGTTCTCCTGGCCCCGGCGCAGGATGTCCACCTGCTTGCGGCGGCGGGGCTCCACGACGGTCGCGTGGTAGGCGGCCCACACCTTCGGGGTGCTCTTCATCTGCGCGTACACGTTGTGCAGCAGGGCCGAGGAGCGGGTCATCAGGCCGCGCTGGCGCAGCTGTTCCATCATGGCGACGAGGTCGTCGCGCAGGGAGGTGCCGGGCAGTTCGGGGTCGTCCGGCTCCGCCTCGCGGACGACGTCGACGAAGAGCTCCTCCTTGCCCGGCCAGCGGCGGTAGATGGTGGCCTTGCCGACACCGGCGGTGCGGGCGATGCGCTCGATGGAGAGTTCGGCCAGGGGCACGCCTTCCTCCAGGAGCTTCATCACGCCCTCCGTGATGGCGCGTTCGACGGCCTCGCTGCGCGGGCGTCCCCTGGTGGGGGCACCCGGCTGAGTCCCGCTGTCGGCAAGGCTCACTTCACTCCGTCCCTTCGCTGTCCCCCCGTCCACGTCTGTGCCGATTGTCGCCGCTATTCGCCCACGACGACCAACTCCTGTTCCTCCTTGCCCTCCTGACGGGCCGTCGGCTTTCCGGGCAGGAAGAGGAAGGCGACCACCGCTCCTACGACCGCCACGCCCGCGCCGCACAGGGCGGTGACGTGCATGGCGTGCAGGAAGGCGTCGTTGGCCGGGGTGACCAGGGCCCTGCCCTGCGGGCCGAGCTTCGCGGCGACGCCGAGGGTGGCCTCGATGGACTCGCCGGCCGTGTCGCGGAGGGCGGCCGGCACCGAGCCGAGCTTGCCCTCGATGCCGTTGCGGTAGGCGGTGGAGAGCACCGAGCCGAGTACGGCGATGCCGAGCGCGCCGCCGACCTGGCGGAAGGTGTTGCTCAGCGCGGACGCGGAGCCCGCCTTCTCGCGCGGCAGGGCCTGCATGATGACGACGCTGGTCGGGGTCATGACGTGCGCCATGCCGGTGCCCATGAGGAAGAAGATGACCTCCAGGATCCAGATCGGCGTGTCCGCCTTCAGGGCCGCGAAGGCGGCGAGCATCCCGGCGAGCAGCAGCAGGCCGACGCCGGTGGTGATCCGGTTGCCGAAGCGGTCGACGACCAGCCGGGCGCGCGGCGCGAAGAACATCTGCGCGGCGGCCAGCGGCAGCATCAGCAGACCGGTCTGCAGCGGCGAGTAGCCGCGCACGCTCTGGGTGTAGAAGACCGAGAAGAAGGTCACGCCCATCAGTGCGAAGAAGACCAGCGCGATGGCGGCGATCGCGGCCGAGAACACCTTGTTCTTGAAGTACGTGACGTCGATGGACGGGTGGTCGCTGCGCTTCTCGAACCACACGAACCCGGTGAGGACCACGAGACCGGCGATGATCGTCGACAGCACCTTGGGCGCGGTGAAGTCGGCCAGTTCGCCGCCCTCGATGATGCCGTAGACCAGCAGGACGAGGCCTACGACGGAGAGGACCACGCCGATCGGGTCGAGGCGGCCGGGCTTCGGGTCGCGGGAGTCGGGGACCAGCCAGATCATCAGGGCGAGCGCGACGATCACGATGGGCACGTTGATCAGGAAGACCGAGCCCCACCAGAAGTGGTCGAGGAGGACGCCTCCGGTGATCGGGCCGATGGCGATGGCGAGGCCGACGCCGCCGGCCCAGATGCCGATGGCCTTGGGCTGCTCGTCGCGCTCGAAGACGTTCATGAGGACGGCGAGGGTGGCGGGCATCACGAACGCGGCGCCGATGGCCATCAGGGCGCGGAAGCCGATGAGCTGGTCGGGCGAGCCGGACTCGGCGGCCAGCGCGGAGCCGATGCCGAACACGAGGAGACCGCCGAGCAGGGTCTTCTTGCGGCCCAGCCGGTCACCGAGGAGGCCTGCGGTGAACAGCAGGCCGGCGAAGACGAGGGTGTAGGCGTTGATCGCCCACTCCAGCTCGCTCTGTGTCGCGCCCAGGCCGGTGGGGGCCGGGGTGGAGATGGTCTTGATGGCGACGTTGAGGATCGAGTTGTCGAGCACCACGATCAGCAGGCTCAGCATCAGCACGCCGAGGATGGCCCAGCGACGACGGTGCACCGCTTCGGGTATCCGGGTGCTCGGGACGGGTGGAGTGGTCATGCGGTCCAGACTAGGGAGCTTCGGGCGAATTCCGATACGAGACCGTGCCGTATCGTAAATCTTTTACTCAGACCTTACGTATGCCCCGTACGTGATGCGGGTGACGGGGGTCCCTCTGGCCCTCCGTGGCACGAGGTGCCACCATGGAGGGGATCCGGGGACGCCGTGAGGGTGCCTCGAGATGACTGAAGGAGCCGTTGCAATGACGCAGCTTTCGGCTGCCCAGCCTGGGAAGACCAGCTCCTCCGACGGCAGCAAGGCGCTGTACGGAGGCAAGGGCACACGCCGCATCACCGTTCGCGACATCGCTCTCGCCAAGGAACGCGGCGAGAAGTGGCCCATGCTCACCGCCTACGACGCGATGACCGCGTCCGTCTTCGACGAGGCCGGGATCCCGGTCATGCTCGTCGGCGACTCGGCGGGCAACTGCCACCTCGGGTACGAGTCGACCGTGCCCGTCACGCTGGACGAGATGACCATGCTGTCCGCGGCGGTCGTGCGCGGCACTCAGCGGGCGCTCATCGTGGGCGACCTGCCCTTCGGGTCCTACCAGGAGGGGCCGGTGCAGGCGCTGCGCTCGGCGACCCGGCTGGTGAAGGAGGCCGGGGTCGGGGCGGTGAAGCTGGAGGGCGGCGAGCGGTCGCACGAGCAGATCCGGCTGCTGGTCGAGTCCGGTATCCCGGTCATGGCGCACATCGGTCTCACCCCGCAGTCCGTGAACGCGATGGGGTATCGCGTGCAGGGGCGGGGCGAGGAGGCCGCCCAGCAGCTGCTGCGGGACGCGAAGTCCGTGCAGGACGCGGGGGCGTTCGCGGTCGTGCTGGAACTGGTGCCGGCGGAGCTGGCCGCCGAGGTGACCCGTGTGCTGCACATTCCCACCGTCGGGATCGGGGCGGGGGCCGAGACCGATGCCCAAGTCCTGGTGTGGACCGACATGTTGGGGCTTACGGGTGGTCGGATGCCCAAGTTCGTGAAGCAGTACGCCGATCTGCGTGAGGTCATGGGCAACGCGGCGAAGGCGTTCGCGGAGGACGTGGTCGGCGGGACGTTCCCGCTGGAGGAGCACTCGGTCCACTGACCGGTCAGAGCCACTGCGGTACTACGCAGCCCCGCCGATCTTCCCCCGTCGGCGGGGCTGCCCCTCTTTTGCGCCTGAACCGGCGCCGCTCTCGCGGAGGTGGTTGCCCGCCGTCGTGGTTCCTCAATTGATGGTTGCGGTGCTCGTCGGCGGTTTGTCGGTGCTGTCGGTGGGATGTCGGTGTTCTGTCGGCAGGCCCTGGCACTGTCATCCGCATGACGCGAATCGACAACACTCCCAGCGGCACGGCAGTGACCGTGCGGGGGCTGGTCAAGCACTACGGCGAGACCAAGGCGCTGGACGGCGTCGACCTGGACGTCCGGGAGGGCACCGTGATGGGTGTGCTCGGGCCGAACGGTGCCGGCAAGACCACCCTCGTACGCATCCTGTCCACGCTGCTCGCCCCCACCGCCGGCGAGGCCACCGTCGCCGGCTACGACGTCCTGCGCCAGCCCCGCCAGCTGCGCCGGGTGATAGGCCTCACCGGCCAGTACGCCTCCGTGGACGAGAAGCTCCCCGGGTGGGAGAACCTCTACATGATCGGGCGGCTGCTGGACCTGTCCCGCAAGGACTCCCGGGCCCGCGCCGACGAACTGCTGGAGCGGTTCTCGCTGACGGACGCCGCCAAGCGGCCCGCCAGTACGTACTCCGGCGGGATGCGGCGCCGGCTCGACCTGGCCGCCTCGATGATCGGGCACCCGCAGGTGCTGTTCCTCGACGAACCGACCACCGGTCTGGACCCGCGCACCCGCATGGAGGTGTGGGACGAGGTGCGGTCCATGGTCGGCGACGGCGTGACCGTGCTGCTCACCACCCAGTACATGGAGGAGGCCGAGGCGCTCGCCTCCGAGCTGACCGTGGTGGACCACGGCAAGGTCATCGCGAACGGCGGGATCGACGAGCTGAAGGCGAAGGTCGGCGGACGGGCGCTGCGCATCCGGCCCGCAGATCCGCTGCAACTGCGGCCGCTGGCCCGCGCGTTGGACGAACTGGGCATCACCGGCCTGGCCACCGTCACCGTCGATGTGGAGAGCGGCACGGTCCTGGTGCCGATCCTCAGCGACGAGCAACTGACCGCCGTAGTAGGCGCGGTGAGCGCCCGCGGCCTCACCATCGCCTCCATCACCACCGAACTGCCCAGCCTGGACGAGGTGTTCCTGTCTCTCACGGGTCACCGCGCCAGCGCCCCGCAGGACTCCGTGCCCACCCCCGACCGCGAGGAGGTCGCCGTATGAGCGCCGTCGCCGTGAACCCCGGCGCCGTCGCGTCGGACCCCCGTATCCCGCTGCGCAACCACCTGCGCCACACCGGCGCGCTCATCCGGCGCAATCTGCTGTGGATCCGGCAGGACCCGGAGTCGATGTTCGACGCCATCCTGTTCCCGGTCATCTTCACGCTGCTGTTCGTGTACGTCTTCGGCGGCTCGATCGGGCAGTCGCTGGGCGGCGGGCAGGAGGCGTACGTGCAGTACGTCGTGCCCGGGCTGCTCGCCATGATGGGGATGAACATGGCCCAGGGGGTGGGCACCGGCTTCAACACCGACTTCCACACCGGGGTCATGGACCGGTTCCGGTCGCTGCCCATCGGGCGGGCCTCGGTGCTGATCGCCAAGATCTCGGTCGAGATGATGCGGATGCTGCTCGCGTCCGCCGTGCTGATGGTCGTCGGTGTCCTCGTCGGCTTCCACATCCACCACTGGCTCGGCATGTTCGCCGCGATCGGCCTGTCTGCGGTGTTCGGCTCGGCCCTGATGTGGGTGTTCCTCACCCTCGGCGTGACCATGAAGTCCGCGCAGTCCGTGCAGGCCATGGGCTTCCTGGTGCTGATGCCGCTGCAGTTCGGCTCGTCGATCTTCGCGCCGACCGGTTCGATGCCGGGCTGGCTGCAGAACTTCACCGACTACAACCCGCTCTCCGCCCTGGCGGACGCGGCCCGCGGGCTGATGGTGGGCGGCCCGGTCGCCCACGGCACCTTGCTGACCCTCGCCTGGTCGGTGGGGCTCACCGCGGTGATGGCCCCGATCTCGATCCACAAGTTCCGCACCAAGACCTGAACGCCATCGGGTACTGCGGGCCTCACACCAGGGCGGCGGCCTCCTTCGCGGAGAGGCCGCCGCCTTCGGCGTACCCGGTCGCGCACTCCTCGTAGGGCGCGTCGCCGAGCGCGGCGCGCGCGTGCTGTTCGGCCTCGCGGTAGACCTCGCGTTCCATGACGGTGGGGACATGCCCGGCCGGCAGCAGCGCCTTCGCCGCGACGAGGCAGCGGACGCCGTCCCGGGCCCGGCCGCCGCCGTCGATCTCGGCGAGGGCGACCGCGGCGATCCCCAGGTACAGCGAGGTCATGTGCGGGGCGATGGCCTCGGACAGCGGGTCACCGGCGCGCTTCAGCGCCTTGCGGATCTTGTCCAGGGACTCCTCGTACTCGCCGTCGAGCGCCGCCACCCAGGCCTCCGAGCCGAGGATGAACGCGTCGAAGACGACGAAGTGCGCGATGTGGAACTCCTCGCGCAGCAGGCGCAGTTCCTCGCGCGCCTCGGCGATCCGGCCGGACATGGCGAGGCGGCTCGCGAGGAACATCCGGGCGGCGGGCATCGCCTCGCTGCTCGCGCCGTGCGGCCGGTCGATGACCTCGCGCAGGATGCGCTCGCCGCGCTCGAACTCGCCGTCCTCGATGAGCACACTGCCGAGCCGGGCGCCGAGCACCGCCGTCTGCCCGTGGGCGCCGAGCCGTTCGGCATGCTCGATCGCGGCCTCGTAGTCGGCGGCGGCAAGCCGGTACTGGCCGGTGCGCTCCCGGGCCTCGGCGCGGGCGGAGAGCGCCTCGGCGACGCCCCAGATGTCGCCGAGACGAAGGAAGATCTCCAGCGACTCGTCGGCGTCCCGGGCCGCGTCGCCCGCCCAGTCGGTGCGGTTGGCGAGCATGTTGGCGCGCATCTGGAGGGTGGTGGCGAGCTCCCACTCCATGCCCGGGTTGGTGCGGCAGGTGTGGACGTCGGCGTCGAGGATCGCGGGCAGCCGCTCCACGCTGCCGCTCAGCATCACGGCGAAGAACCAGAATATGCCGGGCGTACGGCAGGTCTGCGGCAGGCCCGGTTCGTAGACCTGGGCGATGGTGGCCAGCTTCTCCTTCGCCTCTGGCGTCTCCCAGGCGTCCAACTCCGTGTCCATACAGGCGAGATGGGCGAGATGGAGGCCGCGCCGGGCCTCGGTGAGGAGTTCTCCGGTGAGCGGGGGCGGGACATCGGTGCAGCGCTGCCAGACCGGGGCGGCCCGCTGGACGGGGGCGGCGAAGGGGTCCGGCCCCAGGGCCATGACCTCGACGCACCAGTTACGGGCCTCCAGGCGGACGTCGCGCATCTGCCAGTACCAGGCCAGCGACAGGATCAGACACAGGCCCTCCTGCTCGTCGCGCTCGGCGACGGCGTGCCGCAGGGCGGTGCGGAGGTTCTCGTACTCGCGCTCCAGCCGTTCCACGGCGGCGAGTTGGCCGGGGCCGCGCAGCAACGGGTCGGTGGTGCGGGCGAGTTCGCGGTAGTACGTCAGATGGGCGCGCTCGGCGGCGGGGCGGCGGCCGGACTCGGCGAGCCGTTCGCCCGCGTACTCGGCGACGGTCTCCAGGAGCCGGTAGCGCATCTCCCCGTCGCCCGAAGGGGCCGCCACGACAAGGGACTTGTCGACGAGGGAGCCGAGCGCCTCGAACGCGGCGGGTCCGCACACGGCCTCGGCGGCGGCGAGGTCGCAGCCGCCGGCGAAGACGGACAGGGTGCTCAGCACGTCCCGTTCGTCCGCGTCGAGCAGGTCCCAGGACCAGTCGACGACGGCCCGCAGGGTCTGCTGGCGGGGCAGGAGCGTACGGCTGCCCGAAGTGAGCAGCCGGAAGCGGTCGTCGAGCCGGTCGGCGATCTGACGTGGCGTCAACATCCTTAGCCTGGCCGCCGCCAGCTCGATCGCGAGGGGCATTCCGTCGAGCCGCCGGCAGATCTCGGCGCAGGCCTCGATGTCGTCCTCGACGGTGAACCCCGGCCGGGCCGCCGCGCCCCGCTCGGCGAGCAGCCGTAGCGCGACGGGGTCGGGCAGGGGCTCCACCGGGCGCAGCAACTCCCCCGGTACGCCCAGGGGTTCGCGGCTGGTGGCGAGCACGGTGAGCTCGGGGCAGCGCTCCAGCAGGGCCTCCACGAGGCGGGCCGCGGCCTCCACGACGTGCTCGCAGTTGTCGAGGACGATCAGCATCCGGCGCCGCCCGCAGTGTTCGGCGAGCCGCTCGACGGGGTCGTCGTGCCGTTCTCCCCCGGCGGCCCGGATCGCCTCGGCGCCGGCGCCGTACATCACGGTCTCGCGCGCCCCGAGCGCGGTGAGCACGGCCTCCGGTACGGCCTCGGGGTCGTCGACGGGGGCGAGTTCGGCCAGCCACACGCCGTCCCGCGACGCGTACCGCACCCGCTCGGCGGCCTCCTGCGAAAGCCGCGTCTTCCCGGCCCCGCCGGGCCCGAGCAGGGTCACCAGACGGGCCGCCGCGATGTCCCCGCGGATGGCCTCGATGTCGGCCTCCCGGCCGACGAAGGAGGTGAGACGGGCGCGGAGGTTGCCGGGGGGTGGGACGGCGCGGTCGGAGGAAGCGCCGGTGCCGGGGTGCCCGTGATCGACGCCGGTGCCGGGGTGCCCGTGATCGGCCCCGGTGCCGGTGCCGGTGCCGGACCGCCCGTGACCGGCGTCGGCCCCGGACCGCCCGTGATCGGCGTCGCCGACGGTCGTGCCGTGAGCACCGGGCGCGGGCGGGTTGCCCTGTCCCGGTTCGCCGGAGCGGTCGTTGGCGCCGGGGCCGTCGAGTCCGCCGGGTCCCCCGAGTCCGCCAGGGCCGCCGGGGCCGCCGGGGCCGCCGGGGCTGTAATACGGGCCGGATCCACCAGGGCCGTAGTAGGTGCCGGACCCACCAGGGCCGGAGTGCGCACCGGATCCGCCGGAGCCATAGTGCCCGCCCGGTCCGCCGCCCCCGGCGCGGCCGCCGAGTCCACCGGGACCCGCGCCGCCGCCACCGGCCGCACCGTCGCCCGGACTGAGCAACTCCCCGTGCAGGGCCCGTAGTTCGGGCCCCGGGTCGGAGCCCAGCCGGTCCGCGAGGAGTTGTCGTACGTCCTCGTAGGCGGCCAGTGCCTCCGCCGTGCGGCCGGTGGCTCGGAGGGCCCGGAGGCGGAGGGACTGGAGGGGTTCGTCGAGGGGGTGGGTGTCGCAGAGGGCGGTCAGTTCGGGGAGGGCGGTGTCCGCGTCGCCCAGGGCCAGGGCGGCCGTGAGGCGGGCGCGGCGGGCGTCGAGGTGGCGGGTCTCCCAGCGGGCCGCCTCGGCCGTACGGTCGGGGAGGTCCGCGAGGGCGGGACCGCCCCACAGAGCCAGCGCGTCGTCCAGGGCATCGGCCGCCTTCGCGGGGTTGCCGTCGGCTAGCGCCCGCAGTCCCTCGCCGGTCAGCCGCTCGAAGCGGTGCAGGTCGATGTCGTCGGCGGCGACGGCGAGCCGGTAGCCGCTCTCCGTGGAGCCGATCGCGTCCGCGCCGAGCGCCCGGCGCAACCTGCCCACCAGCGCCTGCAGCGCGCCCGTCGCGTCGGCGGGCGGGTCGGCGCCCCACACCTCGTCCACCAGGAAGCTCGCGGGTACGGCCCGGTCGGGCCGCAGGGCGAGCACGGTGAGCAGGGCGCGCAGCCGCGCCCCGCCGACCGGGACGGGTGTGCCGTCGGGACGGAGTGCCTGGGTGGTGCCGAGAATGCGATAGCGCACGGGGTCCATTGTCTCTGGTGGCGACGGAAGCGGTCACGGGGTTGGGGCGGCGCGGCGCCGGGCACGGCGTACGGGAGCCGCCGCTCGTGAAAGGGGGGTGACGGGGTCGCGGATCGCGTGCCAGAGTCCCATGCGCCCACCTTCCCCGGAACCGGTGGCCACCCGCGAGACGTTTTCTCCAGTGCCCGGTACCGTCGGGCTTCGCGCGATACACCGACCCCCAGCAGGGAGCCTGCCCCGATGACCGCCACCACCACCCGCCCGAGCGACCGGCGGATCAGCCCCGTCTTCCTCGGGATCCTGGCCGTCACGGCGGTGACCGGCTGGGCCACCTGGACCGGGTTCGCCGAGAAGCCGGGCATCGCCGTGTTCCTGTTCGTGACGGCCGCCTGGATCGTCTCGCTGTGTCTGCACGAGTACGCGCACGCGCGCACCGCGCTGCACAGCGGTGACATCTCGATCGGCGGCAAGGGCTATCTGACCCTCAACCCGCTGAAGTACACGCACGCGCTGCTCAGCATCGTGCTCCCGGTGATCTTCGTCATCATGGGCGGCATCGGGCTGCCGGGCGGCGCGGTGTTCATCGAGCGCAACCGCATTCACGGCCGCTGGAAGCACAGCCTGATCTCGGCGGCGGGCCCGCTGACGAACGTACTGTTCGCGGCGGTCTGCACGGCCCCGTTCTGGCTGCACGCCCTCGACGGGGTGCCGGCCGACTTCCAGTACGCGCTGGCCTTCCTGGCGCTGCTCCAGGTGACCGCGGCGATCCTGAACTTCCTGCCGGTGCCGGGCCTGGACGGCTACGGCGTGATCGAGCCCTGGCTGTCGAACGACGTCAAGCGGCAGGTCGAGCCGTTCGCGCCGTTCGGCCTGCTGTTCGTGTTCGCACTGCTGTGGGTGCCGTCGATCAACCGCGAGTTCTTCGACATGATCGACGCGATCCTGCGGGGGCTGGGCGTCAGCAACTGGGCGACATCGTACGGCTACAGCCTCTACCAGTTCTGGCGCTAGGCCGTGTCCGCGAAGTCACGTCGTCCGCCCGGAGGGCGGGCCTCGCGGCGTTCGGTGCGTGCTCCGGGGGTCCCCCGGCCGAAGGCTGGGGAGTGCCGGGCGGAAGTCCTCGTACTGGACGTACGTGGGCTTTCGCCCGGTGCGGCGAGTGGGGGCACCTCCCACGCCCTTGAGGCAGTGATGGAGCGTGCCGGGCGTCGCGAGGCTGCGGGTACCCCCTCTGGGGGAGGGACTTCGCGGACACGACCTAGGAAAGGTCTCAGGCCGCGCGGCCGCGCTTGAGGTAGTACCAGCACATGTTGGACGAGAGCCCCGCGAGCAGTACCCACACGACGCCGATCCAGCTGCCCTCCACGAAGGAGACGACCGCCGCGGCCACGGCGAGCAGGCAGACGACGAGGGCGTAGACGGCGAGGCGGGGCATGGATCGGCTCCTGTCGAGGACGGGGGACACTGCTGGGCAGCCACCAGTGTCCCCCACCCGCTCAGACGTCCGTGACGCGCAGCCCCGCGTGTGCCTTGTAGCGGCGGTTGACCGAGATCAGGTTCGCGACCAGGGACTCCACCTGGTGGGCGTTGCGCAGCCGGCCCGCGAAGACGCCCCGCATGCCGGGGATACGGCCGGCCAGCGCCTGGACGATCTCGACGTCGGCGCGCTCCTCGCCCAGCACCATGACGTCGGTGTCGATCTCGGCGATCTCGGTGTCCATGAGCAGGACGGCCGACAGGTGGTGGAAGGCGGCGGCGACGCGGGAGTCGGGCAGCAGGGCGGCGGCCTGTTCGGCGGCGCTGCCCTCCTCCGGCTTCAGCGCGTAGGCGCCCTTCTTGTCGAAGCCGAGCGGGTTGACGCAGTCGACGACGAGCTTCCCGGCCAGTTCCTCGCGCAGCGACTCCAGCGTCTTGCCGTGGCCGTCCCAGGGCACGGCGACGATCACGATGTCGCTGCGGCGCGCGGTCTCCGCGTTCTCGGCGCCCTCGACACCGTGGCCGAGTTCCTCGGCCGCCGCCTGCGCGCGGTCGGCGGCGCGGGAGCCGATGATCACCTTCTGGCCGGCCTTGGCGAGCCGGTAGGCGAGGCCCTTGCCCTGCGGCCCGGTCCCGCCGAGCACGCCGACGACCAGTCCGGAGACGTCGGGGAGGTCCCACGGGTCCTTGGCGGGGGCCTTCGCGGGGGCGGTCCCGGAGGCCGTCGCGGGGGTCTGTGCAGCACTGTCGGTAGAGGTCATGGGCCGACTTTACGTCCGCCTCCGCACCCGTATCGGCTCAGGTGAGGTCCGTCACGGGCACCCGGCGGAAGGTGATCGTCTCGTACGCCCCGAAGTCCCCGGTCTCGTAGAGGAGTCCGACCGTGTCGTCGTCGACGCGGACGAGGTCGGAGTAGGCGGCGGGCAGTCCGTCGACCGTGAACGCCGGGCGCCAGGTGATGCCGCCGTCGGCCGAGGCGCGCAGGGTCATCAGGGCGCGGGCGGCCGGGTCGCCGGGGCCGGAGTACAACAGCACGTCGGGGTCGCGGAGTTGGAGGACGCTGCCCTCGCAGACGGGGGCGGCGAGACCGGCCTGCGGGCGGAACGGCTTGACGAGGGTCCTGCCGCCGTCCTCGGAGTACGCGTCGGCGCGGTTGCCGGGGGACGGGGAGTCGTTGCGGGTGTTGAAGTAGACGCGCCCGTCCGGGAGTTCGGCGGCGGTGGTCTCGTTGCAGTTGATGTAGCCGTCGGTGTTCTCGTCGACGTAGCCGAGGGACCAGGTCTCGCCGCCGTCGTCGCTGAGCAGGCAGTGGCCGCTGTTGTACTTGCCCTCATTGCCGACGTCGGTGCCGGTGGGCGGGACGGTGTGGTTGCCGGGGACGACCACGCGGCCGGTGCTCAGCTGGATCGCGTGCCCGGGGGTGGTGGCGTACCAGCGCCACTCGGGCTTCTTCACCTGCTCTGTGATCTCCTTCGGGCTCGACCAGGTGACCCCGTCGTCGTCGCTGTACGTCACCCACGCCCGCCGCCCGTCGGCCGGCTTCACCTTGCCGCGCAGGATGGCGTCCTCGCTCGCGGAGGCGGCCGAGCGGACGTGGACGAGCAGGATGCGGCCGGTGTCCAGGACGACCGGGGCGGGGTTGCCCGCGAGGTCGGTGCCGTTGTCGGCGGCGACGGTCTGCGGGCCCCAGGTGCGCCCGCCGTCCGTGGAGCGGCGCAGGACGATGTCGATGTGGCCGTAGTCGCTCGCGGAGGCGACCCGGCCCTCGCAGAACGCGAGGAGGGATCCGGCGCGGGAGACCACGACCGCCGGGATCCGGTAACTCGCGTAGCCCCCTTGGCCGGCGCGGAAGGGGACGGTGACGTCTGCGGTGTCCGTCATGGGGTGGCGCTCCTCGTGCGACGTACGGCCGATGAGCCCGCACCTTCCCCAAGTCGGGCGAATTCGCGGTGAACTCCACGTCACGAGTGGCCGGTTGCGGCAGGATGCGCGGACATGGACGCCGTACGGGTCGCGCTGCTGCGTGAAGTGCTCGCCGGGACCGAGTGGTTGGGGGCCACGCGGCGGTTCGCCGGGGTGCTGCGCGGGTCCGTGGTGGCGCACGGGGGCGGACTGCTGCTGGTGGGCACGCCCGCGTACGAGCCGTGGCATCTCGCGGCGCATCTGGTCGACGAGGCCGCCTGGTCTGGCACACCCGAACTGGCCCCGACTCTCGTACGGCACGACGCGCGCCCCTCCGACCCGGCCCATCTGGCCGTCGGACTCGGCCGGATCGAGGCGGCCCGGCGCGGCGAGACACTGCTCGTGGTATCGCCGGAGGGGCCGGGCGATCCGCTCCTGGAACGGGTGCACGACGCCCGCCGGGCCGGGGCCACCGTCCTCTCCCTCGGCTCCGAGGACCGCGAACTGGCGTCCCTGGCCCACGAGTCGCTCGCCGTACCGGACGGCACGGACCTGGACCTCGACACCGTGCAGCATCTGGTGAGCGCGGCGGCCGGGGAGAACGTGCTGCCGGCGGCGCGGGGGCGGAGGCGGTTCCGGGACCGGTTGTCGCGCCTGACCGACCAACTGACGGCGCCGCCGCCTGCCCGCTGGTAGGGCAGGCACAAAAGCAGTTGCCCGCGGCGACTCCCCGTCCAACGATGCTCTGTTGTGACCGCCTCCGGCCCACGCGCCCTCCTCCCCGACCTCGCCCCCTGGCATGCCTCCGCCGACTTCCGCAGGCTCTGGGTCGCGGGTCTGATCTCGAACTTCGGGAACTTCCTGTCCTTCGTCGCGCTCCCGGTGCAGCTCAAGGAACTCACCGGCTCCGCCGCGGCGGTGGGCGCGATCGGGGCCGTGGAACTCGTGCCGTTGATCGTGTTCGGGCTCTACGGCGGTGCGCTCGCCGACGCGTGGGACAAGCGGAAGCTGATCGTGTGGACCGAGGTGGGACTGGGCGTGCTGTGCGGGGCGTTGCTGTTCAACTCGCTGTTGCCGCACCCCGCCGTCTGGCCGCTGTATGTGATCGCCGCCCTGACCTCCGTCCTCGGTTCGATCCAGCGGCCCGCGCTGGATTCACTGTGGCCGCGGATCGTGGCCCACGAGCACATGACGGCCGCGTCGGCGCTCAACTCCCTGCGCTGGACGGTCGGCGGGGTCATGGGCCCGGCGCTGGCGGGTGTGGTGGTGGCGTTCGCGGGGCTGCCCTACGCGTACGCGGCGGACACGCTGACGTTCGTGGTGTCCGTGGTCCTGATCTTCCGGATCGCCGCCTCCCCCGGCTCCCATGAGGCGCAGAAGCCCTCGCTGCGGTCGATCGCGGAGGGCGCCCGGTACGCGTGGAGCCGCAAGGAACTGCTCGGCACGTACGCGATCGACCTCGCGGCGATGTTCTTCGCGATGCCGCTGGCGGTGCTGCCGTTCCTCGCGGACGACCTGCACGCGGAGTGGGCGCTCGGGCTGATGTACTCGACGGTCCCGGCCGGTGCCCTGCTGGTGAGTGTGACCAGCGGCTGGACCTCGCGGATCCACCGGCACGGGCGGATGGTGGTGCTGGCCGCCGCGCTGTGGGGCGTGGCGATCGCCTGCGCGGGGGCGGTGGGCAACGTATGGCTGGTGCTGCTGTTCCTCACCGTCGCGGGCGGCTGCGACATGGTCAGCGGCATCTTCCGCGGGGTGATCTGGAACCAGACGATCCCGGACGAGCTGCGCGGCCGGCTCGCCGGGATCGAGCTGCTGTCCTACTCGGTGGGCCCGCAGCTGGGCCAGGTCAGGTCCGGCGGCATGGCCGCGCTGGCCGGGGTGCGGACGTCGGTGTGGGCGGGCGGGCTGATGTGCGTGGGCGCGGTGGGGCTGCTGGCCGCGGGGCTGCCGAAGCTGATGTCGTACGACGCGAGGACGGACGAGCACGCGCTGCGGCTGAAGGCTCAGCGGGCCGCCGATGCCCCTGCCAGTGCCTGATCAGTCCTCGTCGGCGCTCCCCTTCGTGGCGTCGTGCCACTTCGGGTCGTTCTCCCACTCCAGGTTGCGCTCGCGGGCCGTCTCCATCGCGTGCTCGGCCTCCGCGCGGGTGGCGTACGGCCCGAAGCGGTCCTTGGCGGGGCACTCCGGCCCCTCCTCGACCTTCTTGTGTTCGAGGCAGTAGTACCACTCGCCGGGCTTCCCGACCGTGCGCTTCTTGAACAGGGCCATCAACGGCTCCTTTCCCTACGGCCATGTTCCCCCATGTCCGCTGGTTAGACTCGCTGGCATGTCTGGCCAGTCGCTGCTCGTACCAGGGGAGCTCTCTCCCACCCGTTCCGTGCCCGGAAACATCCGTCGCCCCGAGTACGTCGGCAAGCCCGCGCCGACCCCGTACACCGGGCCGGAGGTGCAGACGCCCGAGACGATCGAGGCGATGCGCATCGCCGGGCGGATCGCCGCGCGGGCGATGGCGGAGGCCGCGAAGGTCATCTCGCCGGGTGTGACCACGGACGAACTCGACCGGGTGGCGCACGAGTACATGTGCGACCACGGCGCCTATCCGTCCACGCTCGGCTACCGCGGCTTCCCCAAGTCCCTGTGCACCTCCCTCAACGAGGTGATCTGCCACGGCATTCCGGACTCCACGGTGCTGCGCGACGGCGACATCATCAACCTCGACGTGACGGCGTACATCGGCGGGGTGCACGGCGACAACAACGCGACGTACCTGGTCGGCGACGTCGACGAGGAGTCCCGGCTCCTGGTGGAGCGCACCCGCGAGTCCCTCGACCGCGCGATCAAGGCGGTCAAGCCGGGCCGCCAGATCAACATCATCGGCCGGGTCATCGAGTCGTACGCCAAGCGCTTCGGGTACGGCGTGGTCCGGGACTTCACCGGCCACGGCATCAACTCGTCCTTCCACTCCGGCCTGATCGTCCCGCACTACGACAGCCCGCACGCGACGACGGTCATCCAGCCCGGGATGACGTTCACCATCGAGCCGATGCTGACGCTGGGGACGCACGAGTACGACATGTGGGACGACGGGTGGACGGTCGTCACGAAGGACCGCAAGCGGACGGCGCAGTTCGAGCACACGCTGGTGGTGACGGAGACAGGGGCGGAGGTTCTCACCCTCCCGTAGCAGGTCAGGACCCGTCCTCTGCTGAGGGCGGGTCTCTTCTTGTACGCTTTTACCGACAGGGTGTCGGCAACCTGTTGACTTAGGTAAGGCTTGCCTTAGAGGATAGAGCTCATGGACTCCTTCTCGACAGTCATCCGCACCGCGTCCCACGAACAGCATGTGGAGGCCGAGACCTCCACCTTCATGAGCGATCTGCTCGGCGGCCGGCTGGGCGTGGACGCGTACGCCCGCTACACCGAGCAACTGTGGTTCGTGTACGAGGCGTTGGAGACCGGTGCGGAGCGACTGGCGACGGATCCGGTGGCCGGGGCCTTCATCCGGGCCGAGTTGTTCCGGCTGCCCGCGCTGGAGCGGGACCTGGAGCATCTGCGGGGTGCGGACTGGCGGGCGGGATTGGCCGCGCTTCCTGCGACGCGGGCCTATGCCGAACGGGTGCGGGAGTGCGCGGAGTTGTGGCCTGCCGGGTACATCGCCCATCACTACACGCGCTACCTCGGCGACCTCTCCGGCGGCCAGATCATCCGCGACAAGGCGGAGCGGACGTGGGGGTTCCCGCGCAAGGGCGACGGTGTGCGCTTCTACGTCTTCGAGGGGATCGGCAACCCGGCCGCGTTCAAGCGGGGTTACCGCGAACTGCTGGACGGCATCCAGGTCGACGACCTGGAGAAGCAGCGGATCGTGGCGGAGTGCAAGCGGGCGTTCGCGTTGAACACCGGGGTGTTCCGGGCGTTGGGTGAGGAGTTTCCGCTGAGCGCGTGACGCCGGCTAGCGCTCCAGGAACACCCGCCCTCCGACCTCGACCCACCCTCCGGGCTGCGGTGCCGTGAGTATCTGGGAACCCGCGCCTTGAGTGATGTTGAGGGCGCGGCCCAGCTGGTCGGTCAGCAGCAGCGCCGCCGCGCCCGTCGCCTCGTCCTCGTGGACGCCGTCGTCGCGGCCGGGGAAGGCGCGGGCGCGGATCCGGCCGGCTGCCTCGTCCTCCCAGGCCCAGGCGTAGATCCACTCCCCGGGCGGGGGCACGGGCAGGGCGTCGACCTCGGGGGCGGTGGCGTACTGGCGCAGGGTGCGCGGCGGGGCCCACTCCGGGAGGGCCTCGATCCAGCTGAACTCGCCGTCGAGACGGGCGCCCACTATGCCTGCGGGCGTGACCAGTTCGGGTACGTCCAGGAGCCAGGCGGTGCCTACGCAGGGGTGGCCGGCGAAGGGCAGGCGGGTGGTCGGGGTGTAGATGTCGATGACTCCGCGCTCGGGGTCGTCGACGAACACCGTCTCGCTGAAGCCGAGTTTCCCGGCGAACAGCTGTCGCTCGCCCCGGTCCGGCATGACGGAACCCTCGCGGACGACGCCGAGTTCGTTGCCGTATCCGCCGCTTGGGCCGCAGAAGACACGCAGTACGTCGTAGTCAGTCACGGGGGAATTGAAGCATCACATCGGCGGCCAGGTCGTCCCAGGCGGCCGGACCGCCGGGAACGGGCCAGGTCACGGTGCGCGCGTCCTCGTAGGGCAGCGCGGCCAGGGCGTCGCCGAAACCCCGTTCCAGGGCGGCCCGTTGGCGTGCGGGGCACTCCGTGGGACGGCGCATGCGCTGTTCGTGCGCCTCGGTCAGTTCGTCGGTGGTGCGGCGCCAGTCCTGCTCGTCCGGTACGCGGCGCAGGACCACGCAGGCCGGTTGCGTGCCCTCCGCGAGCGCGGCCACCGCGCGGTCGTGGCCGTCGAGGATCAGCCAGCCGTCGAGGAAGGTCACCCACCACAGGAGGACGGGCGCGAGGGTGCCTTCGCGCGCGTGCTTGCGGTACGCCTTCACGCGCTGGGCGTCGGGCGGGGAGAGCCGGCGCAGGGGCAGGATGCCGTGCCAGCCGCCGCCGCAGTACAGCTCCAGGGTGCCGTTCGGCCACTCCTGGACGAAGTCCGTCGTCCAGATGCCGGGGGCGAAGAAGTCGCGCCGGGACAGGACCCAACGGCCGTCGTGCAGCGGTCCGTTCGGCGTCTCCTCCAGCCAGCGTGCGTACTGGTGCACCCAGTTGACGTCCCGGCGCTGTTGCGCGGCGCGCAGCGGCGGCAGGGGTGGGCGGTAGCCGTCGAAGCGGTGCAGGACGAGGTCGTGGCAGCAGCCGTCGCCATCCAACCGGCCCAGGAACAAAGGGCGTTCGCCCTGCCGGAGCAGTCTGCGTCCGCCGTCCGCCGTCTCGAAACGCAACGGGGCCGGACCGGGCCGACCGGTCACGGTCAGCACCAGTCCGTCCTCCGACAGGATCTCTCTGTGCCCCCTGGTGTCCATGGGGCACAGTCTTACGCCTGGGTGCTCTCCGTGCGCCGCCTGCGCGTCGCGAACACCACGCCCGCGCCTGCCGCAACGGTGACCGCGGCCGCCGCGCGCAGGGCCGTTGCCGGTATGTCGGAGCCCGCCGAGGACGATCTCGCCGTCGCGGAGGCGATGGCGCGGGCGGAGGTCACGGACTTCGCACTGCGGCCGTTCTCGGCGCTCAGTGGGGGCGAGCGGGCCCGGGTCGCGCTCGCCCGGGTGCTCGCTCAGCGGGCGCCGCTGTTGCTGCTGGACGAACCGACGGCCGCGCTCGACCTCCGGCATCAGGAACTGGTGCTGCGGCTGAACCGGGAAAGGGCGCACGTGGGGGACGCGGTGGTCGTGGTGCTGCACGATCTCGCGCCGGTCGTGTCGCCGCCGAGGGTCCGCCGGGGGAGGTTTTCACCGAGGCGTTGCTTTCGGACGTCTACGACCAGGCAGTCGAGGTGTTTCCGCATCCGCGGACGGGGGCGGCCGTCGTGACTCCGCGACAGCCTGCTTGACCTTTTCTTGACCTCTCCTTGACGTGCGTTTTCCGCCGTCGAGATCAAGCCGTGTCTGTGATTTTTCTGTGGTCAGTGAATACCGGACCGGGTGGGTATGAGTGAGGTAAGCCTCAGGTAAGTTAGGGCAGCCTCACCACACCGCCTCACCAGACACTCCCGCTTGGAGCCTGCATGCGTGCCGTCCGACTTCCCGTCGTCACCGCCGTCGCCACCGCGGCGGCCCTGACCGCCGTCACGGCGTGCACCGCGAAGAGCGACGCCAAGGACGGCGACGCGATCCAGGTCACCGCGGCCGACTCCAAGTGCACGACCTCGATCAAGTCGATACCGGCCGGCCAGGTCACGCTGAAGATCGAGAACACCGGCTCGAAGGCGACCGAGGTCGAGATCCTCTTCCCGGACGACCGGATCGTCTCCGAGAAGGAGAACATCGGGCCGGGCACCAAGTACACGCTCACCGCCGAGGTGAAGGCGGGGGCGTACGAGATCGCCTGCCGGCCCGGGATGAAGGGGCACGGCGTGCGGCAGAAGCTGACCGTCACCGGGGGCAGCGTCGCCAAGCGTGATCCCAAGCTGGACGCGGCCGTCGCCGCCTACCGCGAGTACGCGCAGAACGAGGCCGACGCGACGATCCCGAAGGTGGAGACGTTCGTCAACGCCATCAAGGCGGGCGACCTCACCGCCGCCAAGAACGCCTACGCCCCCTCCCGCGTCGGCTGGGAGACCACCGAGCCGATCGCCGAGTCGTTCGGGGACATCGACCCCAAGACCGACACCCGCGTCAACGACCTGGAGAAGGGCCAGAAGTGGACCGGCTGGCACGCGCTGGAGAAGGCGCTGTGGCAGGACAAGAAGATCGGCGCCGAGCAGAAGGCCCTCGCCGATGAGCTGCTCACCGATCTGAAGGACTGGCAGAAGCGGGTCGGCAAGGCGGAGATCACCCCGACCTCCATGGCCAACGGCGCCAAGGAGCTCCTCGACGAGGTCGCGACCGGCAAGGTCACCGGCGAGGAGGACCGCTACTCGCACACCGACCTGAGCGACTTCAAGGCCAACGTCGACGGCGCGGAGAAGGCGTACGAGCTGCTGAAGCCGGTCGCGCAGAAGAACGACGCGGCGCTGACCACCGAGCTGGACAAGCAGTTCGCCGCGATCGACACGCTGCTCGACAAGTACCGGTCGACCTCGACGTCGGACGGCTTCGTGTCGTACGACAAGGTCACCAAGGACCAGCGCAAGGAGCTGTCGGACGCGGTCAACGCGCTCGCGGAGCCGCTGTCCAAGCTCGCCGCCGCGGTTGTGAAGTAGGCCTGAGATGACCGAAGTTCAGGAAAACGAAGTCCAGCAGAGCGGTGCTCCCTCCCGTCGTTCGCTGATCGGCTGGGGCGGTGCCGGACTCGCGCTCGGCGCCGTCGCGGCCGGTGGTGCGGTGGCGATGACCCGGGTCGGCGAGGACGTGGATCCGGCGGGCGCCGACACAGGTGCCGCCGTCGCCTTCCACGGCGCCAACCAGGCGGGCATCGCCACGCCCGTGCAGGACCGGCTGCACTTCGCCGCGTTCGACGTGAAGACCGACGACCGCGCCGAGTTCGTGCAGATGCTGAAGGACTGGACGGCCGCCGCCCGCCGGATGACCGGCGGGCTCGCGGTCGGCGACGGGGCCTACGGCGGCCTCGCCGAGGCGCCGCCGGACGACACCGGTGAGGCGCTGGGGCTGAAGCCCTCGCGGCTGACCCTCACCATCGGGTTCGGGCCGTCGTTCTTCGAGAAGTTCGGGCTCGAGGACTCCCGACCCGAAGCACTCGTCGACCTGCCGCAGTTCCCGGGCGACAACTTCGACAAGTCCCGTACGGGCGGCGACCTTTGTGTGCAGGCCTGTGCGGACGACCCGCAGGTCGCCGTGCACGCGATCCGCAACCTGGCCCGGATCGGCTTCGGCAAGGTCGCCATCCGCTGGTCCCAACTCGGCTTCGGGAAAACGTCGTCCACGACTCCCGGGGCCCAGACCCCGCGCAATCTCATGGGGTTCAAGGACGGCACCCGCAACATCGCGGGCACCGAGACGGACCGGCTGAAGAAGTACGTGTGGGTCGGCGAAGGGGACGTCGACAAGAACTCGGCCTGGATGACCGGGGGTTCGTATCTCGTCGCCCGGCGTATCCGGATGAACATCGAGACCTGGGACCGGACCTCGCTCCAGGAGCAGGAGGACGTCTTCGGCCGCGACAAGGGCGAGGGCGCTCCGGTCGGCAAGGCCAAGGAGCACGACGCGCCGTTCCTGAAGGCGATGAAGCCCGACGCGCACGTCCGGCTCGCGCACCCCGACTCCAACGGCGGGATCACCATCCTGCGCCGGGGCTACTCCTTCACCGACGGCACCGACGGCCTCGGCCGGCTCGACGCGGGCCTGTTCTTCCTGGCCTACCAGCGCGACGTCCGCAAGGGGTTCATCCCGCTGCAGCGCAGGCTCTCGGCGACCGACGCGCTCAACGAGTACATCCAGCACGTGGGTTCGGCGGTCTTCGCCGTCCCGCCGGGCGTCCGCGACAAGGACGACTGGTGGGGCAGCACGCTGTTCTCCAAGGAGGCGTGACCCGTGTTCTCCAACTATCTGATCGGTCTGCGCGAGGGCCTCGAAGCCAGCCTCGTCGTCTGCATCCTGATCGCCTATCTGGTCAAGACGGAGCGGCGGGACGCGCTCAAGCCGATCTGGATCGGCATCAGTGTCGCCGTCCTCATCGCAATGGGCTTCGGCTGCGCGCTCGAATTCGGCTCCCAGGAGCTGACGTTCGAGGCGCAGGAGGCGCTCGGCGGCTCGCTGTCGGTCCTCGCGGTCGGTCTGGTGACGTGGATGGTGTTCTGGATGCGGCGCACCGCCCGGCACCTCAAGTCCGAACTGCACGGCAAGCTGGACGCGGCCCTCGCGATGGGCACCGGCGCGCTGGTCGCCACCGCGTTCCTCGCCGTCGGCCGCGAGGGCCTGGAGACGGCGCTGTTCGTGTGGGCGTCGGTGCACGCGGCGAGCGACGGCACCCCGCGCCCGCTGGTCGGGGTCGCCCTGGGCCTGGCCACCGCCGTGTTCCTGGGCTGGCTGTTCTACCGGGGCGCCCTGAAGATCAACCTCGCGAAGTTCTTCACCTGGACCGGCGCGATGCTGGTCGTGGTCGCGGCGGGCGTGCTGGCGTACGGCTTCCACGACCTCCAGGAGGCGGACTGGATCCCGGGGTTGACGAATGTGGCCTTCGACATCAGCGGCACGATCCCGCCGGACAGCTGGTACGGCACCCTCCTCAAGGGCGTCTTCAACTTCCAGCCGGACCCGACCGTCCTGCAGATCACGGTGTGGCTGCTGTACCTGATCCCCACGCTCACGCTGTTCTTCGTCCCGGTAGGGTTCGCCTCCGGGAAGGGGAAGGTGAAGGCAGCTGATGAGCAGGGACCGAAGCCCTCGGAGGCCTCGAAGGCTTGACCGGAGCGCCCTCATAGCGGCCTCCTTGACCGCATTGTCCTTGACGGCGAGCGGTTGCGTGGTGGTCCACGGGGAACGCGAGGTCCTCCCGGCCACCACGCGCGCCGAGGCCGCCAAGGCGCTCCAGCAGTTCACGACCGCGTACAACGCGGCGGACAAGGCGTACGACAGCGCCCTGGACGCCGCTCATGTCACCGGCGCGCTCGGGGACATCGATGCGGCGCGGCTGAAGGCGGGGCACACCAACTACCCGTCGGGGAACCCCAGTTACACCCCGCTGGAGCTGACGGACGCGAAGTTCACCATCCCGAAGAAGGCCGGCTGGCCGCGCTGGTTCCTCGCCGACACCGCCGCCAACAAGGGCGGCAGCGCCCGCTGGCTGCTGGTGTTCACCCGCAACGACCTGTCCGAGCCGTGGCAGGTGGCGTATCTGACCCTGCTCGCGCCCACCGCCGTACCGAAGTTCAGGACGGACAAGGACGGCTGGGCCGAGGCCGTGCCGACGAACTCGGCCGAACTCGCCGTAGCGCCAGGGGACTTGAGCAAGAGCTATGCGACGTATCTGAAGAGCGGCGGGACGGACTTCGCGGACGGCGCGCACACCAGCGGGTGGCGCGCGGACCGCGCGAAGGCCACCAAGCCCGGTCTGGCCGTCCAGTTCCTCGACGAGCCGGTGACAAGCGGCGACTACGCGCCGCTGGCGCTGCGCACGGCGGACGGCGGGGCGCTGGTGTTCTACACCACGCGGTACTTCCAGAAGGAGACCGCGGCGACGGGCACCTCGGTACCGGCCCAGAACAAGGACGTGCAGGCGCTGACGACGGGTGCCGTGGAGCAGTCCCTCACCCTCCAACTCATGTCCAACCAGGTGGCGTTGGACCCGAAGCGGGGCGGCAAGGTGTCGGTGCTGGGCCGGATCGAGGGGCTGACCTCCGCGCAGGGCGGCTGACGGATCAGGCGGTCAAAAACCCCTGATGGTCAACGGCCCAGCGGCCAGGCCGCGTCGGCGTGGTCGGGCTCCTGGCCGGCGTATCGGGCGCAGGCGTCCGTGAGGGTTTCGAGGAGGGTCAGCGGGTCGGGCAGCGGATGCTCGGGGCCGCGTACCCAGTGCACCGACTGGTTCTCGCCCGGCAGTTGGGCCGGGGGGACGAGGACGTAGGACCCGCGGCAGTGCCAGCGCAGCCCCGGGTGTTCGTCCATCGTCTCGGGGTGGCAGTCCAGTTCGCACGGCCACCACTCGTCCTCGTCCTCGGGGGTGCCGCGGGTGAGGGTGAAGAAGAGCAGCCGCCCGTCGTCGCTCGCGGCGACCGGCCCGACCTCGATACCGGCGGCGAGCAGCCGCTCCAGCGCCTCGTGCCCGGCCTCCAGGGGGACGTCCAGGACGTCGTTGACCATGCCGGTCGCGGTGATGAAGTTGGCCTGCGGCTGGTGGCGGGCCCAGCGCTCGATCTGCGCGCGGTCGGTCGTGGACTGGGTCTGCCAGGCGAACGACACCGGGTGCCGGGCCGGTGTGGGGCAGCCCACACGGTCGCACGAACATCGGTACCCCGGGGCCGGGTGCGCGGCGGGCGCGAGCGGCAGTCCCGCTCCGGCGGCGGCGAGCAGCAGCGCCTCGCGCTCACTGCCGTCGGCGGCCTCGTCCTGCGGGCGGCGTCCGCGCAGCCACGAGGAGAGTCTGCCCTGCCGACCGGTCCGGCCACCGAACGTCGCGCTCATCTATCTCCTCGCCTCGCTGTTGTCGCCCTGCTGTTCTTGTCCTGTTGTTGTACGGAGAACCTCCCCCATCGTCGCACCATCCTGCGCCCCGGGTGGCGGTACCCCACATGCGGGGCAGGTGGGACAAGACACACCGAGACCCGGATCACCACCTACCGCACGATTTGCCAGGATTTACGAGCTTCAGGCCTACGACGCCACGGCGCTGCGGCGCTACGACGGCCACGGGTCGCCCCAGCTCGCGTCCCGGGCCGCCTTGTACAGGTCGCCGTGACGTTTGGTGACCGTCGTCCGGCGCAGCTGCTCGTCGCTCTCGCAGAGGTCGAGGAGTACTTGCCCCTTGCGGATCTGCGGGCGCCGGACGATCCGGGCGGGAGCGGGTTCGACGGGCAGGCGGGTGGCGGCTACGTAGCTGAACTTCTCGTCCTCGTACGGCAGGGAGCCGCCCTTCACCTGCCGGTGCAGGGAGGAGCGGCTGACCCGGGTCGAGAAGTGGCACCAGTCCTCGCCGGGGACGATCGGGCAGGCGGCGCTGTGCGGGCAGGGGGCGGCGATACGGAACCCGGCGCCGATCAGCCGGTCGCGGGCCTCGATGACGCGGGCGTAGCCGTCCGGCGTGCCGGCCTCGACGATCACCACGGCCTGGGCCGCGTCGGCGGCGGCGTCGACGAGGGCGGCCCGGTCGGGGACGGTGAGTTCGTTGAGGACGTAGGAGACGGTGACGAGGTCGGTGGCGTCGAGGGTGAGCGCCGAGCCGATCCGGGCGCGCCGCCAACTGGCGTCGCGCAGGCCGGGGTTGGCGGCGGCCAGCTCTTTCCCGAGGGCGAGTGCGGGCTCGGCCCAGTCGAGTACGGTCACCGGTCGGTCGCCGGACCAGGTGGCGGTGACCGCCCAGGTCGCGGCGCCGGTGCCGCCGCCGATGTCCGTGTGCCCCTGCGGGGCCCAGTCGGGTACGGCGTCTGCGAACGCGTCCAGCGCGGAGCGTACGGCTTCGAAGGTCGCCGGCATCCGATAGGCGGCGTAGGCGACCACATCCGCACGGTCCCTGAGGATCGGGGCGTCGGTCGGGGTGGCCCCGCGGTACTTGCCGATCAGGCGCTCCACGGCACCGGCGGCCTGCCTGGGCGGAAGCCCGCCGAGCAGCGCGGCAAGAGCGGTACGGAGGGTTTCGGCCGGGGTCACGGGGTCGTTCACCCGCCGATTCTAAGTGGCCCGGGGTGGGTGCCACCGTCCCTGGGAGTTCCGCCCCCAGACCCCCGGGACCCATGCCCACCCACCACCCGAATCGGAAGTTGAAAAGTTCGGCTCAAAAACCCCGTACCGCCCGCGCCACCCGCGTCCCCGCCGCCGCCCGCGGCCCGCTGTCCGGCCCCCGCCTCCGTGGATGCACCGTATTCGCCAGCAACACCAAGAACGTGTCCGTCGCCGGATCGAGCATCAGCGACGTTCCCGTGAAGCCCGTGTGGCCCACCGCCCCCCGTCCCGCCGACTCCCCCATGAACCACGCCTGATCGACCCCGAAGCCCAGCCCGGGCGGGGTCAGCATCAGCTCCACGAAGTCCGCGCCCAGGATGCGGGCAGGGCCGTAGGAACCCCCGGCCAGGAGCGTGCGGCAGAAGACCGCCAGGTCGCGGCCGGTCGAGAAGAGGCCCGCATGGCCGGCCACGCCTCCCAGTGCCCAGGCGTTCTCGTCGTGGACGACCCCCCGCAGCATTCCGCGGTCCGCCTTGGCCCAGGGGCGGCGCTGGTCCTCGGTGGCCGCCGCGCCGGGGCAGGGGCCGAAGTCGGTGGCGGTCATGCCCAGGGGGCGGGTGATGCCGTCGTGGACGAGGACGTCGAGGGTGCGTCCGCTGACGCGTTCCAGGACGAACTGGAGGAGGAGCAGGTTCAGGTCGGAGTACACGTACTCGCCCGGCTCCGCCACCGGCGCCTCCGCCCGGAGCATCGCCATCCGTTCCGCGTCGTCCGCGCAGTCGTACAGCGGGAGTTCGGGGCGCAGGCGGGAGGTGTGGGTGAGGAGCTGGCGGACGGTGATGTCGTGGCGGGCGGCGGCGCGGAAGTCCGGGAGATAGGCGCCGACGCGGGCGTCGATGCCGAGGGTGCCCCGCTCGATCTGCTGCATCGCGGCGACCGAGGTGAAGAGTTTGGTGAGGGACGCCAGGTCGAAAGGGGTGTCCACCGTCATCGGGACGCGGGAGGACGGCGGCAGTTCCACGCCCGCGTCCGTCTCGGGGTCGTAGGCCGAATACCGTACGGCCCAGCCCGCCGCCTCCTCCACGGCGATCACCGGGCCGCGGCCGGCGACCACGACGGTGCCCGCCGCCCAGGGGCGGTCGCCGGTGGTGAGGTCGTGGACCTCCCGGATCAGATGACGGAGTTCCCCGGGGTCGAGGCCCGCTCGTTCCGGTGTGTCGCTGCGCAGTCTCGGGGCGCTCAGCTCCCCACTCCCTCCGCGGTCGTACGGGTGTTCCAGGGACGGCACATTCCCACGAAGCAGGCCACCGCCACCAGTGCGGCCGCCAGTTGGACGACGGCCATCGGGACGGCCGTGTGCTCGCCCGCTATGCCGACGAGCGGGGAGGCCACCGCGCCGATCAGGAAGGAGGAGGTGCCCAGCAGCGCGGAGGCGGAGCCCGCGGAGTGCTTGGTGCGCATGAGGGCGAGGGTCTGGGCGTTGGGGAGGGTGACGCCCATCGCCGACATGAGGACGAAGAGGGCGATGGCCACCGGGGCCAGGCCCACCTCGCCGAACACGCCCGTCGCCATCAGGAGCAGGGCCGTCGCCGCCGCTACCACCACCGCCAGGCCCGCCCCCAGCACCTTGTCCATGGAGACCCAGCCGACCAGCAGCTTGCCGTTGGTCTGGCCGACCGCGACCAGGCCGACCGAGTTGACGCCGAACAGCAGGCTGAAGGTCTGCGGGGAGGCGCCGTAGATCTCCTGGACGACGAAGGGGGACGCGGAGATGTAGGCGAACAGGGCGGCGAAGGCGAAGCCGCCGGTGAGCATGTAGCCGGTGAAGGGGAGGTCGGCGAGGAGGCGGCGCATGGAGCGCAGGGCCTCGCCGGTGCCGCCGACGTGCCGGTCGGCGGGGGCGAGGGTCTCGGGGAGGCGGGTCCAGACGAGGACCGCGAGGGCGGCTCCGACGAAGGTCAGGATCACGAACACGCCCCGCCAGTCCGTCACCCGCAGGATCTGGCCGCCGACCAGCGGCGCGACGATCGGGGCGACCCCGGAGACCAGCATGAGGGTGGAGAAGAAGCGGGCCATCGCGACGCCGTCGTAGAGGTCGCGGACGACCGCTCGTGCGATCACTATTCCGGCCGCGCCCGCCAGGCCCTGGAGCAGGCGGAAGGCGACCAGGAGCTCCACGTTCGGCGCGACCGCGCACAGGGCGGTCGCGAGGACGTAGACGGCGAGGCCGGTCAGCAGCGGGCGTCTGCGGCCCCATCGGTCGCTCATCGGGCCGACCACCAGCTGCCCGAGCGCCATGCCGGAGAGGCACGCGGTGAGGGTGAGCTGCACGGTCGCGGCGGGCGCGTGCAGGGCGCGGGTGACCGCCGGGAGCGCGGGGAGGTACATGTCCATCGACAGCGGGGGTGTCGCGGTGAGGCCGCCGAGGATCAGGATGACGAGGAGGCCCGCGCGGCGGGTCGCCGTGAGCGACGACGGTACGGCGGACTGCGGCGCGGCGGGCGCCTGCGCCCTCTGCTCGGGCATGTGCCCCTCCCTCCCTGGCCGGTCCGCCACCTATGCTCTCAGCTCGTACAGGGTGCCGAGGTACTGGTGAGCGAGGGTGGGGCCGCGATGACGGAAGAGAACGTGCGCTGGGGGATCCTGGCGACCGGCGGGATCGCCGCCGCGTTCACGGCGGCGCTGGTCGATCTGCCGGACGCCGAGGTGGTCGCGGTGGCCTCGCGGACGGAGGAGTCGGCGAAGACGTTCGCGGAGCGGTTCGGGATCGAGCGGGCCTACGGCGACTGGGCCGCGCTGGCGGCGGACGGGGACATCGATGTCGTCTACGTCGCCACCCCGCACTCGGCGCACCGCGCGGCGGCCGGTCTCTGCCTGGAGGCCGGGCGGAACGTGCTCGTCGAGAAGGCCTTCACCCTCAACTCCCGTGAGGCGACCGAACTTGTCGCGCTGGCGGCCGACCGCGGCAGCTTCCTGATGGAGGCCATGTGGATGTACTGCAATCCGCTGGTACGGCGACTCAAGGCCCTCGTGGACGATGGCGCTATCGGTGAAGTCCGCACGATCCAGGCCGACTTCGGGCTCGCCGGGCCCTTCCCGCCCTCGCACCGGCTGCGCGATCCGGCGCAGGGCGGGGGCGCACTGCTGGACCTCGGGGTGTACCCGGTGTCGTTCGCGCACCTGCTGCTCGGTGAGCCCGCCGACATCAAGGCGTCGGCCGTTCTGTCCGCCGAAGGTGCCGACCTTCAGACCGCTGCCCTGTTCTCCTGGGACAGCGGTGCGCTGGCGGCGCTGCACTGCTCGATCGTCGGCGGTACGGGGACCTCGGCGTCGGTGACCGGTGCGCTCGGGCGGATCGACATCCCGGACGGCTTCTTCCACCCGGAGCGGTTCGTGCTGCACCGGGACGGCCGTGACCCCGAGGAGTTCGTCCTCGACCCGGCGGACGGGCCGCGCAACACGCTGCGGCACGAGGCGGCCGAGGTGATGCGGGCGCTGCGTGCCGGTGAGACCGAGTCGCCGCTGGTGCCGCTGGCGGGCACGCTCGCGGTGATGCGGACGCTGGACGCGGTGCGGGAGCGGATCGGGGTGCGGTACCCGCAGGAGGGCTGACTCCGGCTCGTAGGCTGCGGTCCATGAACGCTGAGCAATCGAGGACCGCCGTGGTGACCGGCGCGGGCTCCGGGATCGGCCGCGCCGTCGCCGTGGAACTGCTGCGCGCGGGCTGGTCGGTGGCGCTGGCCGGCCGCCGCACCGGGACGCTGGAGGAGACCGCCGCGCTGGTGCCCGGGGGCGCCTCCATCGCCGTGGCGACGGATGTGGCGCGGCCGGAGGACGTGGCCGGGCTGTTCGCGGCGACCGTGGAGCGGTTCGGGCGGGTGGACCTGCTGTTCAACAACGCGGGGACGTTCGGGCCCGGCGGGGTGCCGGTGGAGGCGTTGCCCTACGACGCGTGGCGGCACGTGGTGGACACCAATCTCAACGGGGCGTTCCTGTGCGCGCAGGCCGCGTTCCGGCAGATGAAGGAGCAGGCGCCGCAGGGCGGGCGGATCATCAACAACGGGTCGATCTCCGCGCACACGCCCCGGCCGCACTCGGTGGCCTACACGGCGACCAAGCACGCGCTGACGGGCCTCACCAAGTCCCTTTCGCTGGACGGGCGGCCGTACTCGATCGCGGTCGGGCAGATCGACATCGGGAACGCGGCGACGGACATGACGCGGCGGATGGAGACCGGGGCCTTGCAGGCCAACGGGGTGGTAGCCCCGGAACCGGTGATGGACGTCGCGGATGTGGCGCGGACGGTGCGGCACATGGCGGAGCTGCCGTTGGCGGCGAATGTGCAGTTCGCGACGGTGTTGGCGACCTCGATGCCGTATGTGGGCCGTGGCTGAGGCAAGTTGCACAAACGGAATTTGACCGTCCGCACCATTGCGCCCGGTTACTGACTTATGCTCAACTCTTCTCCACCAAAGCTTCACAGTTGGAGCACCGAGCTTCCGCAGGCCAACCCGAGGGGGGAGGCGGCAGCCGTTCCACTGCCCGGGTGGGGGTGGACCTCGCGTGGGACCGCGGGGTTTCGCACCGGGCGGTGGAACGGCTGTCGCACAGTTCAACTCCCGTCGTCCTCCCCGGACTTCGCAGCCGCTACGGCCGCCCGCCGCCTGCGCAGCGCGAACGCGCCGCCCGCGAGCAGGACCACGGTCCCGGCCGCGCCCTCCAGCAGCCGCCACGGCGAGGGTCCGTCCGACGACGAGGCCGCCGCGCCCGCGGCCCCTGCGGCGCCCTTGGCGCCCTTCCCCGACGGCGTCGGGCTCACGCTCGCCCCGCCCTCGCTCAGCGGCTCGACCAGCGTGCCCACCGCTTGGGCCGAACTCCCTTTGCCGAAGCCCCAGTCGAGCAGCGCCTCGGCCTCCTTGTAGACCTCGTTGCCGCCGTTGGCGGGGTGCATCACGGTGACGAGGAGAGTGCGGCCGTCGCGGGTGGCGGCGCCGGTGAAGGTGTTTCCGGCGTGGCTGGTGTAACCGTTCTTGACACCGATCATGCCCTGGTACGGGCGCAGGCCGTAGGCGCCGGTGAGCAGGCGGTCGGTGTTCTGGATCTGGAAGGTCTTCTTGCCGCCGGCCGGGAAGTTCGCGGTCCTGGTGGAGCAGTAGGCGCCGAAGTCCTCGTCGTGCAGGCCGTGCCGGGCGAAGAGCGTGAGGTCGTACGCCGACGAGAGCTGCCCGGGGTGGTCGAAGCCGTCCGGGCTCACCACATGGGTGTCCAGGGCCTGGAGGTCCTTCGCCTTGGCCTGCATCTCGGCGACCGTCCTGGCGATCCCGCCGTTCATGTGGGACAGGACGTGCACGGCGTCGTTGCCGGAGCGAAGGAAGACGCCCTGCCAGAGCTGGTGGACGGTGTAGGTGATGCCGGGCTTGACGCCGACCATGCTGGAGCCGGAGGGGACGTCGGCGAGGTCGGCGTCGGTGACCCGGTAGGTGCGGGTCTTCTCGAACTTCCCCAGCACGGTGTCGGCGAACAGCATCTTCAGCGTGGACGCGGGGGCGAGGCGCTGGTGCGCGCGGTACGAGGCGAGCACCTCACCGGTCCTGTGATCGGCGACGAGCCAGGAGCGGGCCGTGAGCTTCTTGGGCAGACCGGTCGCACCACTCAGCTGGATGCCGTCGCGGGCCAGACGCTCACCGCCTATCACCGTCGCCGCGGAAACTGGAGTGGCCGCCGCCACGGGAAGGGCGGCGGCGGTCAGGCCGAGAGCGGCACGCCGGGTGAGCCGAGAGGAATCGCGCATCCGGGGACCGTACAAAATCGCGGCCGGGCGGTGCACGGCGGGGGTGGCGAAAAGAAGCCGCCGCGAAGGCGCGGCACCCCACACCAACACGCCATTGAACTGGGGTTTCCTGGCAGGAAGCCCTCCACAGCTTAGGAATGAGCTGTCTGACACAATTCTGATTTCGGGCGTCTTTTTCTCAGGTCAGACACATCCTTTACTCAGGCCGACTCAAAGGTTTCTCCATAGCTTGTGGCCGCGCCCACAGCGGGCGCCAAGAACCTTTGGGGAATGGGATGTTTGGCATCTATCTCAAGCGCGAGCTGAGCCGGCGCAAGAAGGCGGCCCTGGTCATCGCCATGGGTCTGGCGCTCGGTATCGCGCTGGTCATCACCGTCAACTCGGTGTCGGCCGGCATGAATCAGGCTCAGGACAAGGTCCTCAAGTCTCTTTACGGTCTCGGAACCGACATGACCGTGACCAAGGCGCAGTCGGCCCCCAAGGCCGGCAGCTCAGGGGGTCCCAGCTTCAAGTTCGGCGCCACCTCCTCCTCCAGCAGCTCCCAGAGCTCGGACCGGGTGAACACGCAGGGCGGTCAGGTCCTCGCGTCCTCCCTGGTCACCAAGGTCGCCGCACAGAAGGGCGTGTCCAGCGCGGTCGGCTCGCTCACCCTGAACGTCACCAAGGTCGACGGCTCCTTCACCCAGGGCAAGGCGAAGTCCACCACCACGTCCGGTTCCTCCTCCGGTTCGCAGCAGGGCGGCCCCGGCGGCGGTGGCGGAACCAGCAGCACCGGCGCACCCCAGGTCCAGGGCGGCGGCGCCAACTTCAACGTGAACTCGTACTCGGTCGCCGGCATCGACGTCACCAACCAGACGCTCGGCCCGCTGTCCACGTCGAAGATCACCTCCGGCAAGACGTTCACGGCCTCGCAGACCAACGCGAAGGCCGCCGTCGTCAGCGCCTCGTACGCCAAGTCGAAGAAGTACAAGGTCGGTTCGACCTTCTCGATATCCGGCACCAAGTTCACGGTCATCGGCATCGCGACGCCCAACAGCAGCGACTCCACGATCGACGTGTACCTGCCGCTGAAGCAGGCGCAGACGCTGGGCGACTCGAAGAACAAGGTCACCACGATCTACGTCAAGGCGACCGACTCCAAGCAGATCTCGGCCGTCAAGTCGACGATCCAGAAGAACATCTCGGGTACGACGGTCACCACCTCCGCCGACCTCGCCTCCACCGTCTCCGGCTCGCTGTCCACCGCCTCCAACCTGGCGACCAGCGTCGGCAAGTGGCTGTCCATCGCGGTGCTGATCGCCGCGTTCCTGGTGGCCGCGCTGCTCACCTCGTCCGCGGTGTCCCGCCGGGTGCGTGAGTTCGGCACCCTGAAGGCGCTCGGCTGGCCGAGCCGCAAGGTCACCCGGCAGGTCGTCGGCGAGTCCATGGTCAACGGTCTGATCGGCGGCGGTCTCGGTATCGCGCTGGGCCTCGCCGCGGCCTACACGGTCACCGCGATCAGCCCCAAGCTGACCGCGCAGCTCGGCAACACCGGCGGTGGCGGCCAGGGCGGCCCCGGCGGCGGTCAGGGTGGCGGCCCCGGCCAGCAGGCCACCCAGAACACCCTGGAGATCGCGCTGAACGCGCCGGTCTCGCTGACCACGATCGCCCTCGCGGTGGGCCTCGCCGTCACCGGCGGTCTGATCGCCGGCGCGATGGGCGGCTGGCGCGCCTCCCGGATGCGCCCGGCGGACGCCCTGCGCAGCGTGTCGTAGGACGGCGGCTGCCGCGAGCGGTCACTGTCACGGACCGCCGCACCCCCTGATCCGGGGCGCCGCCTCCACTCCCCCCGGGAGACGGCGCCCCAACTCCCTTCTTCTTCACGGACTCATCGACGGAGATCCCATGTACAAGCTCACCGGCGTCACCAAGCGCTACACGCGGGGCAAGGAGACGGTCGAGGCGCTGCGCGGCGTCGACCTGACGATCGAGGACGGCGACCAGCTCGTCATCCAGGGCCCCACCGGCGGCGGCAAGTCGACGCTGCTGCAGATGATCGGCGGTCTGGACCGCCCCTCCGAGGGCAGTGTCGAGCTGGACGGCGTCAACCTCGCCACCATCAGCGAGGCCAAGCTGACCCGGCTGCGGGCCGAGAAGATCGGCATCATCTTCCAGTCCTTCAACCTCATCCCGACGCTCACCGCGCAGGAGAACGTCGAGACCGCCCTGGTCCCGCTCGGCGTCAAGCCGGCCGAGCGGCGCGAGCGGGCCGCCGAGGCGCTGACCTCGGTCGGCCTCGGCGACCGCCTCAAGCACGCCCCCTCCGAGCTCTCCGGCGGCCAGCAGCAGCGCGTCGCGATCGCCCGCGCGCTGGTCAAGAAGCCGAAGGTGCTGCTCGCCGACGAACCGACCGGCAATCTCGACGAGGGCACCCGCGACGACATCATGGGCCTGCTGGAAGGCCTGTGGCACGAGTACGGGCTGACCTTCGTCATGGTCACCCACGACTCGTCGATCGCCCGCCGCGCCCCGCGCCTGGCCACCATCAAGGCCGGCCAGATCACGCTGACCGAGCAGGGACGGGGCGGCCAGTTCACCCCCCAACAGCAGTACGCACAGCACGGCAACCAGGGTTACTGAGCCCGCCGGTCGACCCCGTCGGGGCCGTTCACCTCCCGAGCACCTGGTCGACCTCGGCCAACTGCCCGGCGGCGAACGGCCCCTTCGCGATCACCCCGGCGTTCCCGTACGACCGAGGCCGACCCCCCCAGGCGGTGAACCGCTCTTCCGCCGCCGCCCCCACACTGCCCCACGGCAGGGGCCGGCCGCCCACGACCGCCGTCCCGTTGAACCGCTCACCGCCCCAGCACCCGATCGACCTCCACCAACCGCCCCGGCGGCGAACGGCCCCTTCGCGATCACCCCGGCGTTCCCGTACGGCCGAGGCCGACCCCCAGGCGGTGAACCGCTCTTCCGCCGCCGCGCCCACACTGCCCCACGGCAGGGGCCGACCGCCCACAACCGCCGCCCCGATGAACCGCTCACCGCCCCAGCACCTGATCGACCTCCACCAACTGCCCGGCGGCGAACGGCCCCTTCGCGATCACGCCAGAGTTCCCGTACGGCCGAGGCCGACCCCCAGGCGGTGAACCGCTGCTCCGCCGCCGCGCCCACACTGCCCCACGGCAGGGGCCGGCCGCCCACAACCGCCGCCCCGATGAACCGCTCACCGCCCCAGCACCCGGTCGACCTCCACCAACTGCCCGGCAGTGAGCGGCCCCTTCGCGATCGCGCCCGCGTTCTGCTCGGCCTGGGCTACCGAACGGAAGCCCGGGATCGGGACCGTGCGCGGGCTGCGCGCCCACAGCCAGGCGAGGGCGCCCTGGGCGGACGTACGGCCCTCGGAGGTGAGGATCTCGCGCAGGGCGTCCACCCGGGCGACCCAGTCCTCGTCGGCGCCGGCGCCCTGCTTGAAGCCCTGCATCCAGGCGGGCGGGGTGTTGCGGATGTCGCCGGCCTCCAGGGTCCGCCCGGCGGCCTGCTTGCCGGTGAGCAGGCCCATGGCCAGCGGGCTGCGGTTGATGGACGCGAGCCCCAACTCCTCGCACAGCGCGAACATTTCGGGCGCGTCCTGGAACACGTTCGCCGCGTGCTGCACGGCAGCGCAGTGCTCCCCCTCGGCAAAGACGGCGGCGCGCGCGGGGTCGTCGGTGCTCCAGGCGTAGGCCCGGATCAGCCCCTCGCGCACGAACTCCTCGCACTGGTCGCGGAGTTGGGCGGCACGCTCCAAGTCGGCGTCGGACAGGTGGAGTTGGTAGAGGTCGATGTGGTCGGTGCCGAGCCGCTCCAGCGACGCGGTGAGTGCGCGGCGGGCGTACTCCGGGGAGTCGTCGGAGCCGGTGAGGGTGCGGGTCTCCTCGTCGAACACGTTGCCCCACTTGGTGGCGAGGACCACGTCGTCCCGGCGCTTGCCGAGCGCCCGCCCGAGGACGCGTTCGCTGTGCCCGGCGCCGTAGGTGTCGGCGGTGTCGAAGAAGGTGACACCCAGGTCGAGGGCGCGCCGGACCGCCCGTACGGACTCCTCGTCGTCGACCTTGCCCCAGCCCAGCGGCTGCCCGCTCGCGTCCTGCCACTCCCCGCCGATGGCCCAGCAGCCGAAGCCGAGAGCGCTCACGTCGATGCCAGTGCGTCCGAGAGTCCTGCTGTTCGTCTCCATGCCTGCGGACACTAGGAGTTGGAGTGCACACCAAGGCAAGGGTTTTTGCGTCGGTGGGGCCCGTCGGTATTTCTATGCCTGCCCGGTCTCGAAGCGGGCGATCCTGCCGTCCTCGCCGACCGTGAAACTCCACCGGGTGCGCATCTCGCCCCATGCGTCGTTGGAGTAGCGGGCGACCAGGGCCCGGCCGCCGTTCGACTCGCGGTCGACCTCCATGTGGCCGTGGGAGGAGAAGATCTCCCGGTCGATCCACTCGGCGAGGTCACGGTCGGAGCCGTCGTCCGCCATCGTCGCGTCCGGCGCGAGCAACGCCAGGAATGCGTCGCGGTCATGGGCGTTGACGGCGCTGACGAAGGCCCGGACGGCCGGATCGCTGAGTTTGGCTGGCTGAATCGTCATGCGGGCCAGACTCACACCGTTCACCGGGGGCCGCCACCCGAACGGCTGTCTGGGCAGGCCCGCCGCAGGCCGGAGGTGCGACGGTGGAGGGACCGTCCCCGCCGTCCGTCCAGGGAGTCACCGTGACCTGTTACGACCGACAAGATCTGGGCCTGCTGCTGCTCCGGCTGGGTACCGGCGGTGTGCTGGCCGCGCACGGTTCGCAGAAGCTGTTCGGCTGGTTCGGCGGCGGCGGGATCGCGGGCACCGGCGTGGCCATGGAGGCGATGGGCTACTCCCCCGGCAGACAGAGCGCCACGATGGCGGGCCTCGCGGAGGCGGGCGGCGGTGCCCTGCTCGCGCTGGGCCTGGCGACCCCGGCCGCGGGCGCCGCGGCGGCCGGCGCGATGGCGGGCGCGACCGCCGTGCACGCACCCAACGGCTTCTTCGCGGCGGGCGGCGGCTACGAGTACGCGGCCTCCCTCGCCCTGACCGCGGCCGGCCTCGCGGTCACAGGACCGGGCCGCCTCTCCCTGGACCACGCGCTCGGCCACGCGGTGAACCGGGGCTGGATGGTCCCGGCGGCGCTCGCGGTGACCGGGGCGGCGACGGCCGTGGTGATCGGCCTGCGCAACCGGCGGGTGCGGGAGTCGGCGGAGTTCGGGCAGGAAGCGCTGTTCGACGAGTAGGTACCTGATGGCAGGCTGAGCCCATGAGTGATCAGAAGGACCAGCCCGCCGACCTCTGGGCCGGCATCGACAGCCTCTGGACCTGGGTGGACGCGAACCGTCCCCTCGACGGCCGGGAGGGGCTCCTCCTCCGCATCCTGAAACTGTCCGAGGAGGTCGGTGAGGTCTCCCAGGCGGTGATCGGCGTGACCGGCCAGAACCCGCGCAAGGGCGTCACCCACACCTGGGACGACGTACAGGCCGAACTCTGCGACGTCGTCATCACCGCGCTGATCGCGCTGCGCACCCTGACCCCCGACACGCAGGAGGTCTTCACCCGTCACCTGGCCCGGGTCATGGAACGCTCCCTCGGCCCGTCCGCCGTTGTTCACCCTCAGGATCTGCCCGCGCCGCGCGGAGTTGGTGAGATCCACTGAGCCTTCTCGTCGACACCGAGCCGACGAAGGGGTCCCAGTGCAGGACTACGTTTTCACCAGCGGGCGCAGGACGGTCGCCGTGGCGGGCAGCTGCCTCGCCCTCACCGCCCTCGGCCTGGGCCTGGGCCTGGGCCTGAACAGCCAGGCGCACGCGGCGAGTTACGGCACCCCCACCATCTCCCTCTCGGCCGGCTACCTCTCGGGCGCGGTGGGCGGCGTCGGCGATCCGACGGTCCAGGTGACGGTCGCCCAAAGTGGCGCGGACGCCGGCGCGTTGACGGTCGCGGCGAGCAAGAGCAGCAAGACATCCGTGGCGCCCACGAGCGCGGTGACCGTCACCGGCACCGGCGCCACCCCTCAACTCGTCGTCGCGGCAGCCGCGCAGGGCTACACCGACCTGACGGTGAAGGTCACCGGCCTCGGCGGCAGGACGGCCACCAAGACCCTGCACTACGCGGCCTCGGCGTCGGTCCAACAGCCCGCCGACACCCGCTACTTGACCGGCTCGAGCGACGCCTCCGCCGCCGTCGACGTGGGCGGCGGCTACGTCGTCGTGGCGGACGACGAGTCCAACGTCCTCCGCCTGTACGACCGTTCGACGTCCGGCGCTCCCGTCAGGACCTGGGACTTCAGCGACGACATCGGCGTCGACAAGGAGATCGACATCGAGGGCGGGGCCCGCGTCGGCGACACGATCTACTGGACCGGCTCGCTCGGCAACAACAAGGACGGCGAGTACAAGGCCGCCCGCAACACGGTCTTCACCACCAAGGTGACCGGCAGCGGCGCGAACACCGCGCTCTCCTACGGCAGTTCGTACGGCAAGCTGCGCGACGACCTGGTGGCCTGGGACAAGGCGAACGGCAACAGGTACGGCTTCGCGGCGGGCACGGCGGCCGGTGAGATCCCCAAGGAGATCGACGGATTCAACGTGGAGGGCCTGGAGTTCGCGCCCGGCTCGACGACCACGGCGTACATCGGATTCCGCGCGCCGCTGGCCCCGGCGGTGGCGGGCGGCAAGGCGCTGCTCGTACCGGTCACCAACATCGACAAGGTGGTGGCGAACGGCACGGCGGCGGCATTCGGCACCCCGATCGAATTGGACCTCGGCGGTCTCTCGGTACGCGACATCCGCAAGAACGCGGCGAACCAGTACCTGATCGTCGCCGGTTCCTGGGCCGCCGACGACAACTCCGACCCGTACGCCCTCTACTCCTGGACCGGCAACGCGTCCGACAAGCCGGTCAAGCTGCGCGACCTGCCGACCACGGACCCGGGCGCCTGGGAAGCGGTCGTCGACGTACCGGACCTGACGGCGGCGGGCGCCCGCGCCCAGCTGATCACCGACGACGGCTCGGCCGACCTCTACGGCGACGGCACCGAGGCGAAGGACCTCACCCACCCGGAGTGGCAGAAGTCCCGCTCGACCTGGTTCACGATCACGGGCTGACTGGCGGCGGCTTGCGGAGGGCAGCTCACGGGGGCAGCTCACGATCACCGGCTGACGCACGGCGGCTTACCCGCGGCGGCTTACGCACGGCCAGAACTGGCCGGTGCCTGGCGCCCGGCCAGAGCCGGGTGGGGAACGCGCGCGCGGTCAGAGGTGACGGGTGCCGCGCGCCTGCCCCAAGGCGGCGGGCCGCGTGCCCGGAACGGGTGCCGGATGCCCGACCCGAAGCCGAGTGAGAAACACTTGCGCGGTCAGAAACGACGGGTGCCGCGCGCCCGACCCAAGGCGACGGGCGCGCGTGCCCGGAACGGGTACCGGGTTGCCGGCCGAAGCCGGTGGGTGTCGCCCGCACCGCGGGGAGGCCGGGCGCGCGGCACCCTGGCACCCTGGTCCTCGACAACACCGTCGAGGACGAAAGCCGAGTCATGACCACCGAGAAGCTCACCGTAGGCGTCCTGGGCACCGGCATCATGGGCGCCGCGATGGCCCGCAACCTCGCCCGCGCCGGACACACCGTCCACGCCTGGAACCGCACCCGCGCCAAGGCCGAACCGCTGTCGGCCGACGGCGCGCACGTCACCGACACGGTGGCGGAGGCCGTACGCGACGCGGACGTGATCCTCACCATGCTCTACGACGGCGACACCGTCCTCGACGTGATGCGCGAGGCCGCGCCCGTCCTGCGCCCCGGCGCCGCGTGGATCCAGTCGACCACCTCGGGCCTCGAATCGGTGGCCGAACTGGCCGCGTTCGCCGGCCGCCACGACCTGCTCTTCTACGACGCCCCCGTGCTCGGCACTCGCCAGCCCGCCGAGGCCGGTCAGCTCACGGTCCTGGCGGCGGGCCCGGAGTCCGGCCGCGAGACGGTGACTCCGGTCTTCGACGCGGTCGGCGCCCGCACGATGTGGGTCGGCGAGGACGGCGCGGCGGCCACCGCGACCCGCCTCAAGCTGGTCGCCAACAGCTGGGTCCTCGCCGCGACCAACGCGGCCGGCGAGGCCCTGGCCCTCTCCAAGGCCCTGGACGTGAACCCCCAGAGCTTCCTCGACCTCATCGCCGGCGGCCCCCTCGACATGGGCTACCTGCACGCCAAGTCGGCCGCGATCCTGGGCGACCAGCTGACTCCGGCGAGTTTCGCGGTCACGACGGCCGAGAAGGACGCCCGCCTGATCGTCCAGGCCGGCGCGGCGAACGGCGTACGGCTGGATGTCGCGGCGGCGGGCGCGGAACGGTTCGCTCGGGCGGCGGCACAGGGGCACGGCGACAAGGACATGGCGGCGGCCTACTTCGCCAGCTTCGAGGCGGGGGCCGACGGGAAGCCGGCCGATCCGTCCTGATCCGACCTTGATCTCGTCACAGGCAGGACACAGCGAGCGCACAGAAGAAACCGGTCGTACGGCCCGAACTGTCTCCCCAGCCGAAATGCCGGCACGGCCGGTCGCACGAACCGAACTCGGGGGACGTCATGCAGAAGAGCAGCATCCGCAGGGCCGCGATGGCGATGGCCGCGCTGTCGGCGACATTGGTGATGACGGCATGTCAGCCGGGTGACACGGACACCGGATCCGCCGGATCCGCCGGGTCCGACGTGTCGTCACAGTCGCCGACCGCGACCGCCTCCCCCACCTCCTCCGGGTCCACGGGGACTTCCGGATCCACTGGGTCGACGGGAACTTCCGGGTCGACGGGGTCGTCCGGCTCCACAGGATCCACCGGGTCGTCCGCGCCCGCGGGCACCGCGGTGAAGACGTGCGCGGCGGCCTCGCTCAAGGCGATCGCCTACCAGGCCGCCGACCGGCCGCAGGGCACCGGAACCGGGGCGGCGGTCGTGCAGTTCACCAACACCACCGCGAAGGCGTGTGTCCTCCAGGGGCACCCGACCGTGGCCGGCGCGGCCAACGGCTCCCCGGAGCTCAACGTCCCGCTCGAGGTCACCCCGACCGGCACCGCCTCCCCCGTGACGCTGTCGCCCGGCGGCCAGGCCTGGCTGAAGCTGACGTTCGTGCAGGTGCAGGGTGAGGGGGACGGTTACTGCAAGTCCGGTTCGGCACCGGTGATCTACCCGACGATGGTGATCGGACTGCCCGGCGCCGGAAAACACCAAGTCGCCCTTGACGACGGGCAGTTCGCGGAGTGCGACGGCACGCTGACCGCGACCGCCGTGACGGCGACGAAGCCCTCCTGACCGTACGACCGTGTGGTTGGCCGTACGACTGGCTGTCCGGCCGTGCGGCTACACCGACTGGCGGTCGCCCGACGCCTCCACCGCCAAGCCCCGCATGACGTGTTCGAGGAGGGCGAGCAGGACCGTCTTGACCGACTCGCGGTCGCGGGCGTCGCACAGGACGAGCGGGATGTCGGGGGCGAGGTCGAGGGCGGTGCGGATCTCCTCGGGGTCCTCCTCGCAGATGCCGTTGAAGCAGTTGACGCCCACGGCGAAGGGGATGCCGCGGTGCTCGAAGAAGTCGACGGACGGGAAACAGCTCTCCAGCCGCCGGGTGTCGGCGAGGACGACCGCGCCGAGCGCGCCGCGGGACAGGTCGTCCCACATGAACCAGAACCGGTCCTGGCCCGGGGCGCCGAAGAGATAGACCACGAGGGCCGAACTCAGCGTGATCCGGCCGAAGTCCATGGCGACCGTGGTCGTGGTCTTCTGCTCCACGCCGGCGAGGTTGTCGATGCCAACGCTGGCCTCGGTGATGAGTTCTTCGGTGCGCAAGGGTGTCGTCTCGCTGATCGCGCCGACGAGCGTGGTCTTGCCGACGCCGAAGCCGCCCGCGACGAGGATCTTGGCCGTGGCGGCGTTGGGCGCGACGGCGGTGGCGCGAGAGCGGCTTGCGCGGGGGTCAGATTCTGCGAATGCCATCGATCACTGCCTGGAGGAAACGGGCGTCGGGAGTACCGGCCGCGGCGGGCGGGGAGACGGAGACGAGTTCGTTGTCCAGGAGGTCATCGAGCAACACCCGTATGACCGCGACGGGTTGGTCGAGCAGGGCGGCGACCTCCACCAGCGCCGTCGGGGTGCGGCAGAGCGCGAGCAGCCGGTTCTGTTCGGGCTGGAGGCGCTGGTCGCGGGTGGGGGGCCGGACGGTGCTGATCAGGGTGATCAGCTCGATGCCGGAGTGGGCGGTCGGGGTGCGTCCGCCCGTCACCGTGTACGGGCGGACGAGCAGCGCGGGGTCTTCGTCCTCCCAGGGATCTTCCTCCGACCAATGTCTCATTCATGCTCACCCGCGAAGGGCACACCGCTGTACTCCGGGAACCGGGGAGCGGCACTGAGGAACTGCCCCACCTGCCGTACCACCATGGTCATTTCGTAGCCGACGTTGCCGACGTCGACCTCGGAGGTGGCGAGGACGGCGAGCCGGGCGCCGCCTCCCGCGGTGGTGACGAAGAGGAACAGGTCGTCCATCTCGATGACGGTCTGCTGCACCCGGCCGCCGCCGAAGTGACGGCTGGTGCCGAGCGCGAGCGAGTGAACTCCCGAGGAAATGGCGGCGAGTTGCTCGGCGTCGTCCTGCGCGAGCTTCTCGGAGGAGCCGACGAGGAGCCCGTCCTCCGACAGGACGATGGCGTGCAGGGTCTCGGGGATCCGCTCGATCAGGTTGTCCAGCAGCCAGGCCAGTCCGCCGTGCGTGGTGTTGGGCGCAGTCATGGATTGTTCCTTGTCGGACGGGGACGGGTGGGCAGCTGGCGCCGCTCGGTCGGGGTGGTGGGCCGGGTGGCCGGCGGAAACTCGTCTTGCGGGGCTGCCGGACGGCCGGGCGCGGAGCCTTGCCCGCGCGTCGCCAACGGCCAGGCGGGCATGGGTACTTCCTCCTGCGCACGGGCCCGGCGGGTACCGTCCCGAAGCGCGGCGAGCATCGACCGCGCCTGCTCCGGCCGCCGCTCCGCCTCCCGCCCCGGCCCGTGCTCACCGTCGGCCTCCACGACCCGGTCCCGCAACTGCGGCGCCAGATTGGCCTGCCGCACCCGCCGCGGCAACCGCCCGGACCCGCCCCGGGTCCCAAGTGACGACGCGCCTCCACCGGGACGGAACCCACCGGATATCACACCACCGCCGGGACGGAAACTGACCGAAGCCGCGTCTCCGGCACGAAGACCTGCGGACGGTGTCTCACCGGTGCGGGAACCCGCGTACGGCGTCTCTCCCGCGCGGGAACCCGTGTACGGCATCTCACCGGTGCGGGAGCCCATGGACGGGGTGTCCCCCGTGCGGGAGTCCACGTACGGCACGTCTCCCGTGCGGGAGCCCACGGACGGCGCGTCCCCCGACTGGGAACCCAGGGACCCCATCTCCCCGGCGCGAGGACCGGCGGACGGTATCTCGCCGCTGCGGAAGCCCGCGTACGGCACGTCCCCCGTGCGGGAGCCCACGGACGGCGCGTCCCCCGACTGGGAACCCAGGGACCCCATCTCCCCGGCGCGAGGACCGGCGGACGGGGAACCCAGGGACCCCATCTCCCCGGCGCGAGGACCGGCGGAAGCCGCATCCCCGGAGTGAAGACCTGTGGCCGGAGTCTCCCCCGCGCGGGAACCCGCGGATGACGCGCCCCCCGTGCGGGACCCCAACGCCCGCATCTCGCCGATGCGGGACCCCTTGGATGGCGGGTTCCCCTCTCGGGAACCCCCGGACAGGCTGTCCCCGGCGCGAGAGCCCGCAGACGGCATGTCTCCCGCATGCGAACCCAGGAATGGCGCGTCCCCCGCGTGCGGGCCCTCGGACGGCATGTCTCCCGCACGGGAACCGGCGGAAGACCCGGCCTCGTGGGAAGGCGCCGCTTCGTAGGAGGGCGTGGTCGCGCGGGACGGTGCGGCCTCGCGGGACAGTGCGGCCTCGCGGGACAGTGCGGCCTCGTAGGAGGGTGTGTCCTCGTGGGGCGGTGTCGTGTCGGTGCCAACGGGGCCCGCCGCCGAGGCGTTCCGCGTGCGGCGGGTACGCATCGGCATGCCGCCCGCTGTCACTCCCGCGCGGGGCGGGCCGCCGACCGGGCCGGTGGGCTGGCCCGGGAGCGGGTCGGCGGGGGAACCGGCCACCGACGCCAGGTGGCGTTCCGCGCGGGCGTCCAGCGGTGACGGCACGCCGTCGGTCACCGGCTCGGTGAGGGCGTGCGGGAGTACGACGACGGCGAGTGAGCCGCCGTAGGACGAGGCCTGGAGGCTGGCGGTGATGCCGTGGCGCTGGGCGAGGTGGCCGACCGTGAAGAGGCCGAGGCGCGGGTCCTCGCCGAGGGTGGTGAAGCTGAAGTCCTTCGGATGGTGCAGGAGTTCGTTGGCCGCCGCGTACTCGTCGACGGCGAGGCCGAGCCCCCGGTCCTCGACCTCGACGGCGTACCCCTGCGCCACCGGCAGTGCGCGGACGCGTACTTCGGTGTGCGGCGGGGAGAACGTCACGCCGTTCTCGATGAGTTCGGCCATGAGGTGGATCGTGTCGCCGACCGCCGGGCCCAACACCGCTATGGGCGGGAGGGGTTCGACGACGACCCGGGTGTAGCCCTCGATCTCGGAGACCGCGCTGCGCAGCAGGTCCGCGAGTGGCACCGCGTGCTTCCAGCGGCGCCTGGGGGCCGCGCCGGACAGCACGGTGAGGCTCTCCGCGTTGCGGCGCATCCGGGTGGCGAGGTGGTCCACGCGGTAGAGATCGGCGAGGAGTTGGGGATCCTGCTCCTTGCGTTCCATGGAGTCAATCACCGTGAGCTGACGGTGCACCAGGAGCTGGATGCGGCGGGACATGTTGTGGAAGACCAGTCGCGCGCCCTCGCGCAGCGAGGCCTGTTCCAGGGCGACGCTCACCGCGGTCCGCTGGGCGCTGTTGAAGGCCTCCGCGACCTTGCCCAACTCGTCCGTGCCGTAGTCGAGTTCGGGCAGGTCGTCGAGTTCGGCGCGCTTGCCCTGGGTGCGCAGCCGGGTGATCAGCTCGGGGAGCCGTTCCTCGGCCAGTTCGAGGGTCTCGGCGCGCAGGCCGGACATCCGGCCGAGGAGGGAGCGGGTGATGCGCCAGGACAGCAGGGCGACGGCGAGTACGGCGACCAACGCGACGACACTGCCCCACATCGCCTTGACGAGCACCATGTGGGTCCGGTGCGAGGCATCCTTGGTGACCAGCCCCAGGAACTGCCCCTCCACGGCCTGCACCGCGGAGGACACCTGCCCCGGGGCAGCCGCCCGGGCCGCCGCGGGGCGCGGCACGTCGATCGTGCCGTCGTGCGCCGCGGTCGCCGTGCCGACGGTCGTCTCGAAGGCCGCCATGGCGTCCCCGTTCTGCCCGCCCATAGCTGTCCCGAGTGCCGCCGCCAGATCCGCGGGCAGATACGGTTCGACCTCGTTGGACAGCACGGAACCACGAACCGCTGCGGCCGAAGCCAGGGCCGCCCGCTCCTGGACGCTCAGCCTCCCGGAGGCGGCGACGCCGCCGAGGATCGATTCCTCCTGCGTCAGAGCCTCCGTTCCGCGCAGGAACGCCAGAGCATGGCTGGCGCCGGCCGCGGTGGCCGCGTCGCCGCTGTCCGTGTTCAGCGTCCCGAAGAGGTTCAGCACCGACGTCACGGTGCCGGAGTAGACGGTGTAGGCGTGCTGCCGACTGCCCTTCCCCGCGTCCACCGCGACCCGTTCGGCAGCCAGGTCGGAGAGTCGTCTCCGCACGGTCGCCAACTGGGCCCGGTACTGAGTCGATCCGTCACTCCCGGAAGCGGTGTCCGCCTTGCGGAAACCGGCGAGCACGGCGTCTGTCCGGCGCCGCTGCGCGTCCAGCGCGGCACGGCCGCCGTGCGACGACAACAGCACTGTCGTGAGCTGCCGTTCCTTCTGGAACTCCCCGATCGCGGGCACCAGGGCGTACGTGGTCTTCGCCGGCTGCCCCTCCGCGTTGGCTTTGTGCCACTGGTCGAACAGCGCGAACGAACCACTGACCCAGAGCAGGACCATCGCCGCCGCCGGCACCACGGCGAGCGTGATGAGCGAGGCGCGGATGCTGCGCCCGCGACCGAAACCGGGTCTGGTCTGCGTGGACGTGTCCCGGTGTCTGCTCACTTCACCCACCGGTGTCCGACGGCGCGACGATGGAGGCGGGCTGCGGTGAGGAACTGCGACACCGGTGGTTTCCTTTCCGGGGTGGCGCGTGACGCGTCGAATCGCGGGCATACGTCAACACGCCTGCAAAGACTGGGAAGTTGGCGGCGTAGCACGGCACGTACGCCAATGACGAGCTGCGGTTTCCCGACGGGCGCCCGAGCCCCCCGCGCAGTTGGTCAGTTATGAAACCGAGCCATCCGACCCGGGTCAAGGGACCCCACAAACACTCCAGGCACAGCGGTTTAGGGCGGTCAGTACACTATGCGCGTAGACAATCCGGCGGCCTGCCCGCCCAACCATCCGCCCACAAAGACGTTTTGGCTGACTACCCTGGGTGAAGTGCGGGGCAGAGGGCGGTTCGGGTGACACCGAGGGCGCTACGGGAGCGGCCGGACGGGGCGCCCGGGCCGGACGCCAATGTGACCTAGTTCACAGCATAAACATCGTCCACGCACACCAACTCCAGCGGTTTCCGCGGTCGTTGCTCACGCCCGCCCCGGCTCCTCAAGCAACGCCAGACTCTGCGCCCCGAGCGACGTCATGCCGTACGTCTCCGCCCCGCGCGCCGCCTCCCGCAGCAGCCGGACCGCGTGCGGCTCGCTGCCCGGACCGCCCATCCGGCGCGTCGCGCGGGCCTGGGCCAGGCGGAGGCGGGCGAGTTCGGGCTGCGAGGAGCGGGCCGGGACCGCCGCCTGCCGGAAGTGGTCGAGGGCGGTCTCCGGCTCCCCTGCCGCCAGCGCCAGCAACCCGCAGGCCCGGGCGGTCGGGCCGACGAGGACGGTGGGCCAGCCGCCCAGCGCGATCTGCTCGCCGTCGTGCGGCGCGAGGCGCGCGCGGAGCGAGGGCACCGCCTGCGCCAACTCGGCCTCGAATCCGCCCTCCAGGTCCAGCGCCGCGCAGACCTCCGCCAGCAGGACGAGCGCGGGGACCGCCCAGCCCGACGGCGGGAACCGGTCGACGTCGGCGACGCAGCCGAGGAAGAAGTCCGCCCCCTCGGCGTGCTGCCCGGTCTCGCACAGGGCGAGGGCCAGCCCGGCCCGCCAGACGGGGAAGTAGGCGTGGCGCTCGACGTCGCCGGCCAGGTCGGAGGTGAACAGCTCGGCCAGTCGGCCCTGTTGACGCAGCAGCCAGTAGGCCTGGCCGAGCCGGGTCTGCGTCAGGTTGTCCGCCGGTACGGCGTAGTCGGCGCGGAGGAGTTCGATGAACTTCAGCGACTCCACGAAGATCCACTCGGCGGCGGCGTCGAACCGGCCGTGCCACAGGTCGAGCAGGGCGTCGAGGGTGTGCCGCTGCCAGCGGGCCAGGGCGCTCTGGGTGTCCGCCGCGTGCTTGCGGTACTGGTTGGCGGTGGCCAGGGCGCTGAAGATCCGGCCGTTGCGCAACTGGTCGACGGCGACGGCCATCAGCGCTTCGCCGCGGAAGTATGCGGACTCGTGCCGCGCCGCGGCCTCGCGCAGCCGCTCGGAGAGGTCCAGTGAATCGGGGGCGCTCATGAAGTCGTAGCGTGCCCACCGGCATTCGGTGAGGACCTCGCAGCGCACCTCGTCGTCGGCGTCGTCGGGTAATCGGCGCAGGGTGTCCTCGGCGAGCCGGGCGCCCTCGGCGGGACCGGCGAGTCCGGCCGCGGTGTCCTGGCTGACCGCCAGCGCCATCTTCTTCGCCAGCTGCGCTTCGAGCCGCAGCCGCAGCCCGGTGGCCTCGGAGCCGGCGTCACCCTCCAGCGCTGCCAGGCACCCCTTGATCGACTGGATCAGTTCACGGTCGACCTGCCCCGGGTCGGACCAGCGGCGGGCCAGCCTGATCACGGCCTCGGCCTGCGCCTTCGGGTCGCCGGCGGCGCCGCGATAGGCGGCTGTGTAGTACCGCTCAGCCTCCCGCATCTCACCGGCGGCATGGCTGAGATCACCGCGCCGCAACAGCCGCAGGAACTCGGCCCGTTCCTGTGCCGGGGCCGAACGGCCGTTCTTCCCTGGGGACTTGACCAGTCGGACGGTCTCCCCGCCAACCGCCCTCGGCGGCACTTCGGTGCCGGGTGGTGGTGCCAGGCCGGCCAACGCGCCCTTGGCGCCCAGGACTTCGTCGCACAGCTGGGCCAACTCCAGGGACGCCCTGCGGCGTCCGTTCTCGACGCGGCTGAGAAAGCTGCGGCTGCAGTACACCTTGCCGGCCAGTTCACTCAGCGACATACCGGCCGCGATGCGGCGCCGGCGTAACTCCGCGCCGAATCCGTCGTGCTCGATGACCATCCCCCCAACAACACGCCGGCCGACCGGTGTTGCCAAATACCCGCTGGCAACACCCGACCCCTGCGGACCGGCACGATTACCGACGAAGCTGTCTGTGCCGGGAGCCTACCGGGCACAGGGGCGTGCCCATTGGCGGAACAGGAGCACTGGTCATGCCTTCGGGCGAACCTGTGGCGTCGACGGGGGTCGATATGCCGGAGGCACTCGCCCACAGCACACCCACCACGCTCCGCCCGGCACCCAGGAGCTGAATGACGACGGGGGGATGGGGGGTCCACGGTCCGGGGCGCGCGGGGGGCGCTCCGGACCCCGGATCCAGTCGTCACGTCAAGGCCCGAGCCGGCCGGTCAGAAGCCGGCGGCGCGTCGCCGCGTACAACTCGGCGGAGACGTCCTTCAGTTCCTGCGCGTTCCGCGCGGCCCGCGAGAGGTCGACCAGGAGCGGCTGACCGGCAAGTTCGAGAAGGGCCGCCCGGACGTCCTGCGGGTATTGGCGCCGAACATCCCCGGAGTCGACGAGCAGGAGTTGGTCCTCCGTACCCGCTGCGCGGCCGGCCTGCTGAACTGGCTCGCCCTGACGCCCATCGGCAGCGAACTGGCCGCCATGCCCGCCGAGCGATTGGAGCGGCAGTTGGTGCCGGTGGTGGCTGGGGCGTTCCGCGGGGGCGCGGGGTAGCGGTGGATGGGCTTCCGCTACCGCGGTTGTCCGCGGGGCACGATCATCGGGGCGACCTTCCGCGCAGGGGTCAACAGGGTTTCAGGAAGACCCTGTTGGGACTCAAGCCGTTCACACGAGCGCGATGACACCCTCGATCAGGAGTGCCACCAGGGCGGCCCCGAAGCAGAGCGCCAAGAGGAACTCGGTGATCCCGGAGACATCGGTGACACGCACCTCGTCCTCCGCCGAACCCGCCGCCAGACGACGCCCCTCCTCCAGGGTCGCGATCACCTTCCGGTGGCGGCCGAAGGAGGGCCAGCGGCTGAACGCCTGGACCGGAACCCGTCGGCCGTCGGCCAGTTCGAGGGAGAGCACGCCCGAGCGGGGTTCCCAGTCGATACCCGTCAGTGTCTGCCAGGGGATCTCGTAGGTGTTGTAGAGGTTGCGGACCACCAGGGCGGAGGCGCTCACGGACGCGGACGGCACGAGTTGTGTGCGCGCCGCCCAGACGATCACGCACCACAGGGCGAGAAGCAGCGAGACCTTCACCACGCTCACTTCGGGCATCGACCCGGCCGCCGCGACGACCACCGTCACGGGGAGGACCGCGACGAGCAGGCCGCCCATGACCCGGCGGTCCCACCAGAGGCTGATGCGCTCCAGGTTCTTCGTCATTTCCTCATTCTCTCCTGCGGATCGGTCCCCTCGGAGGGCGCTTCAGGCACCCCCCGAGGGGAACGACGGGGACCTGTGCGTCAGCCGCCGAACAGGCCGCTGACGCCCCGCCAGGCGCTGCGCGCGCCGCTTGCGATCGCTCCCCCGGCCCGGCTGGCGTTGCTGCCGATAGTGGTGATGGCCTCCAGGGCCTCACCGGTTTTCAACATCGGAACGAATCCGGTCGCCACGCCGACGAGGGCGTTGCCACAGCCCAGGCTGATGGGGTCGGCGACGCACGCGTCGACTGCCACGACCGCGCTGATGCCGACCCCTATCAGAGCCAGTACCGGCGCCGCGGGGGCGGCTGCGGGGGACCTCTCCGGCTACCGGTCGCACCGGATCGACGACGAACACCGCCTCGTCCACCGAGCCGACAACAAAGAGGCCAAGATCTTCAAGGCTCGCTGCCGTCACACCGACCAGGCCAGCCACGGTACGCCCGCCAACAACCCCTACCGCGCATCACCACATCGTCGGGGATCCGGCCTCCCGTGCCCGTGCGGGCTAACTGATCGTTTCAGAATGGGAAACGCCGTCGTCTGGCCTCCATGGTCCATGGTCCCGGCCGTAGCCACACTCTGGGGGCCTCGGGGGCTGACGTTGGCTCAAGCCCACTCCGTCTGCAGCCCGAACCGCTGCACGTGCTCCGCGCCCAGGAACGAGGTGAGGCCTTCGACGAGCTCGCCGCGCAGGGTCAGCACCGTGATCGACCACGCGAGGTGCGGGGCCGACCGGCTCGTGCCCACGTAGAAGGCCACTGCCGGTTGGCCGTTCGCGGATGTGAGGTGGTAGCGCCAGCTCGGGCAGCGGGTGAGCGGGACCTCAACGGCGAAGTCCATGACGGCGGCCCGGCCCCGGTACCACTGGGCCAGCGGCGGCATCGACCAGGCGACGTCCTCGGTGAGCAGGGCGACCAGGGCGTCGGCGTCGCCGCTTTCCAGGGCGGTGGCGAAGGCGGTGACGGTCTCGCGGACCCGGGCGTCGCCGAGCTTGCGCAGGGTCTGCTGCTGCGAGCGCGCCGGGACCCGCTCGGCGAGCAGTCGACGGGCGCGGGCCAGCGCGGAGTTCACCGAGGTGGTGGAGGTGTCCATCATGGTGGCGATCTCGGCGGCGGAGAAGCCGAGCACGTCGAACAGGAGCAGCGCGGCCCGCTGGTTGCCTGACAGATGCTGCACGGCCGCGACGAAGGCGAGTTCGACGGCCTCGCGCTGCTCGTACCGCGCGGCCGGTCCGGCCGGGCCGGCGGGCAGGCCCGCGTCGGGGTAGGGCCCCAGCCAGGCGACCTCGGTCAGCGGGGTGGCGTCGACCATCGCGTGGTCGCTGGCCGGGCCGAGGTCGATAGGCATCGCCCGCCTGCCGCGCCGGTCGACGGCGTCCAGGCAGGTGCGGGTGGCCACGGTGTACAGCCAGGCGCGCAGTGAACTACGCCCCTCGAAGCGGTCCAGGCCCCGCCAGGCCCGCAGCAGCGCCTCCTGCAGTGCATCGTCCGCGTCGTGGGTCGACCCGAGCATCCGGTAGCAGTGCGCGTGCAGCTCGCGGCGCAGCGGCGCCACCAGTCGGGTGAACGCGGCGTCGTCCCCCTCGCGCGCCCTGGCCAGGTCGCCCGTCGCGGATCCCGCCGAAATTTCCTCGCCCACGAGGGACGATTCTGCCCCACTGCGGGAGTCACCTCTTCGACCGATCGTTTTTCACACCCCGAGGAGACCCCGATGAGCAGTGCCGCCTGGTTCGACATCTCCACTCCCGACGCGCTGCGCGCCCGCCGCTTCTACCAGGAGCTGTTCGGCTGGCCGGTCCACGTGCTGGACGACACCTACGCCCTGGTCGGCGACGAGGACGGCCGACCGACCGGCGGGGTCGGGCAGGCGGGCCCGGACAGCCCGTACACCGGGCTCGTCGCTTACTTCCCGGTCGACGACGTCGATGCCGCGCTCGCCCGCGCCGAGCGGCTCGGCGCCACCCGAATCCTCTCCCCGACCGACACGCCTGCCAGCCGCATCGCCGTCTTCACCGATCTCGACGGCAACCTCGTCGGCCTGATCAGCCGCTGACCGGTCCCCTGCCCGCCCGACCACCGCACAGGAGCACCACGCCCATGACGACACCCGCCACCGGAACCTGGCCACTGATCCACACCGAGCGGACCGCCCTGGCCGCCGACCTCGCGCAGCTGACCGACCATCAGTGGGGCACCCCGTCGCTGTGCGAGGGGCTCACCGTTCGTGAGGTGCTCGCGCACCTGACCTCGGCGGCCGGCCTCAACCCGGTCCGGTGGATGGCGGGCGTGATCCGCTGCCGCTTCGACTTCGACAAGCAGGTCGCCATGCGGCTGGCCGAACAGCTGGGCGCTACCCCTGCCGAAACGCTCGACCGGTTCCGCCGAGTGACCACCCGCACGACGAAGCCGATCCCCTCGACCGTGGCCATGCTCGGCGAGACCATCGTGCACGGCGAGGACATCCGCCGGCCGCTCGGCATCGAACGCGACTACCCCGTCCGCACGTTGACCACCCTGGCCGACTACTACCAGCGCACCGATCTGCCCGTCTTCACCAAGACCCGCATCCGCGAACTGCGCCTGACCGCCACCGACAGCCCCTTCACCACCGGCGAGGGGCCACGCGTGTCCGGCACGACCCTGGCCCTGATCATGGCGATGGCCGGTCGCGTGTCCTACCTCGATGCGCTCGATGGAGACGGCGTTGCCATCCTTCGCGAACGCCAGGCACAACCACGGGCATGACGCCCTGTATCAAGGTGGGAACTCAATGCCGCTGCCCCGTCCGGGGCGGCGGCATCCTGATCCGACGGTTCGTCGGCCTGGGGTGAAGCGGTAGGCCAGCAGGTACGTGCCGCCCGTCTTCGCTACCTGGCCTGCGGAATTAGGGGCGAGACACCCAGTAAGTGCCACGTCTGTCGGTGACGAACCCGCGCCAGCGTCGGCGGATGGTCTCCTCGTTCTCCAACCACCGGACAGGGTGGCCGCCTGGCGTGATCGGCCGGTTGTCCATGAAGCAGGCGATGTCCGCGAGGTAGGCGTGATCGCCGTCGTTGGTGATCCTGCGCAGTCGGTGGATGGCGGCGGCAAGGGGTCCGTCGTCGCCGCGGACGGCGTGGTGGAAGCAGACGGCGAGCTCAAGCAGGGGGAGGAGAGAAGTCAGCCCGGCGGTCTCGGTCTCGGCACGCAGAGCCTGGGCGCGTTCGTCGAGGTCCGGGCCGCGGCCCGCGTCGCGGATGAGCGTGGCGATGCCGAGGGTCAGGGTGGTGGCGTGGAGTGTGAGGTCGGTCAGGAACTGGTGGGCGAGGGCGATTTCGCCGTCCGCGGCCGTGGGGTCCACGAAGGCCAGTACAAGTGCGCGGTGTGCCTGGGCGGTTGCGCGTTCTCCCGTGATACCGCGTTGGTCGGCATCGTTGCGGGCATGTTCGTAGTCGTCGGCCGCTCGTGCGATGTCGCCTTGAGGCCAGTGGATGTCGCCGAGTACGCGGTTTCGCCGGCCGGCCCACCCCAGGGTCTCGGCAACGGTCAGGGCGGCGGGGAAGTCGCCGGCCAGGCGGGCGAGGTGGGCCAGTCCGCGGCGGGCGGCGGGGGCGAGGCGGCCACCGCCGTCGGCGACCTGCTGCATCCCTGTTAGGGAGGCGGCTGAGTCACCGAGGTCACGGTGGGCTTTGGCCAGGTAGTAGCGGGCCATTTGGCGCGGCCGACAGCCGCCAGGGCACAGCGCACCGGTTCGCCCTCGGCCTGGAACAAGGACTGCCCTCCCGTTTCACCACCCCCCACGGGCACGACCGGTGCTACCGAGCGCTCACCGCACTCGCACCGGCCCTCGACCGCCATCCGGCAGTGCACACCGTCACGGTGACCGACCGGAACGTTCGCGCGCCGCGGAACCGGCAAGGTGGTACCGCCGCCATCCTGGAAAGGGAGCGGCAACGCCCCTACACGAACACCGAAGCGGCCCGGTTCGCGGCCGTGCAGCGCCGAGTGTGGGCGTTACTCCCGCACCACCGCACGGAACTCTCGGAAATCACCGCCCTGGCAGCGCCCCTGCTTCCACCGGACTTCCCGCTCGGCGGGCTGACAGATCACCAGGTGTGAGCCACGTCCACCACGAGATGGTTGGCCGTCTGGAAGACCCGGAACGGCAGCCGGGCGCGGACGCCCAGTCCGGCCTGGGTGTATCCCTCGGAGCCGCCCGTGATCTTGAACTCCCGGAAGGTCCGGTACCCGGTGACGTCGACGGACGGAAGCGGCGGGTAGGGCTGTCCGGTCCCCGGGTCGTAGCGCGAGGAGAACAGCGAGATCTCCAGAATGGCTCCGCCCTTGATCGGAACCACGACGTCGCTCGGGTCCTGGTGCAGTACGTCGACGTAGTGGACCGTGTAGCCGATCGGGTCGGCCGCCGTGCCCTGGGCGTCGAAAACCAGCCGGTCGAAGCACTCGTGCTGCCCGGTCCTCACGTCGGTCAGTCGCCTGTTGCCGACCGAGTCACCGGTCTTGTCCAGGCTTCCCCACGTCACGGCACAGTCCACGGCCGTCGGCGCGGCCACCGCCGGAACCGTGCCGGCCAACAGGCCGCCGCCCGCCAGCAATGTCGCGGCCAGTGCAGTACCTATCCGTCGCATGACTACCCCCCAGTAGCTCGCGTAGGTGTGTGTCCTTTCAGACCGGCGGCCTTCCAGAAGGTTGTGCGCGGTGGAACAGTCCATTGCGGCACAGCGGCCCTTCCAGCACCAACTGCCCCGTGAAACCACAGGGGTTGCGCGTGCGGCGCCGCCCCGCAGTGCGAACTCCCGCGTGTACGTAAGGGGCGTGGGCGGCGATCCCGGCCACGATGAGAGCAGGAAGCCCCGGACACGAGAAAGGGCCCCGACCATCCCATAAGGCCAGGTCAGAGCCCCGCCGGCAGACGAGCCGGGCCGTACGCCGGGTTCTGTGTCCGGAGGGACCTCACGATCCCCCCGGCGACGGCCATCCATCTAGGACCGGTGTTGCCACCGGCCTCGTGCGGTCTACCCGCGGACTCGGGCGGGCAGCCCTCGAACGTCCGCGCAGAGCCACGCCTCTTTCGAAGCGGCGGCTCCTTTTGACCTTGCTCCGGGTGGGGTTTACCTAGCTGCCCAGGTCACCCTGGGCACTGGTGGTCTCTTACACCACCGTTTCACCCTTACCGAGGAGCGCCCTCTTTCAAGAGCGCAGCCCCGGCGGTCTGTTTTCTGTGGCACTGTCCCGCGGGTCACCCCGGGTGGCCGTTAGCCATCACCCTGCCCTGTGGAGCCCGGACGTTCCTCGGGGAGTTCCCGCTAGGGGCACTCCACGCGGCCGTCCGCCCGGCTCGTCTGCCGTGTCGACCATGCTACCGGGCGGGCGCGGCCCCGCCGACCGACGTCCGATCCGCCCCTACCCGGCCCCGCCGTAGCCAGCACCGACCCCGCCAGGATCAGCGTGAACGCCACTCCGATGCCCACCGTCAGGTCCTCCCCCAGGAACAGCGCCCCCGCCGCCACCGCGACCGCCGGGTTGACGTAGGTGATCACCGTCGAGCGGGTCGGGCCGACCTCCTTGATCAGTTCGAGGAAGGCCACGAAGGCCACCGCCGTGCAGATCACGCCCAGGCCGGCGAGGGACGCCAGTACCTGGGGCGAGGGGACCGTGGACGGCCACGTCAGCGCCGCCGCCGGGGCGTAGACCAGCGCAGCCAACGCCAGGCAGGGGGCCGTCAGTTGGAGGGTCGGGACGTCCTTCAGGTAGCGCGCCGCGATCAGTGGCGCCGTCGCGTAACCGAGCACCGTCAGCAGCACCTCCGCCAGTGAGCGCGCGTCGCCGCCCGTCAGATGCGGGACCGTGAGGACCGTGACCCCGGACAGGCCAAGCGCCAGACCCGCCACCCGCCTGGCGCCCAACCGTTCCGCGTCGCCGAACAAGCGTGCCATCAGCACGCCCACGATCGGTACGCCCGCGATCAGCAGGCCCGCCGTAGAGCTCGACAGGTGCCGTTCCGCGTCCGTCAGCGTGAACCACGGGCCGATGATCTCGATGCACGCGAAGGCCAGCATCGGGCGCCAGTGCGACCAGACCATACGGGTCAGGCCGCCCTGTCGTAGCGCGAACGGGAGCAGGAGTACGGCGCCCAGGGCACAGCGTGTGAAGACGACCATGGACGGGGACAACGGGGCGTCCACCGCCACCTTGATCATCAGGTAGGGGATGCCCCACACCACTCCCATCAGGGAGAACAGGAACCAGCCGCGTGCAGTCATACGGCGAGGATGCGCCGCCGCCTCATCGGGCGTCTTGAACGCTGTTGCGGTACGCCGCCGGGGTCACCCCGAGCACCCGCCGGAACCAGCGGGTCAGATGCGCCTGGTCGGCGAAGCCCACCTGGACCGCGACCTCGGCGGGGCGCCCGCCCGCCTCCAGCAGGGCTCGGGCCCGGGTGACCCGGTACTGGGCGAGCCAGGCGTACGGCGGTATCCCCATCGTCGTACGGAAGGCCCGGAGGAGTTGGTAGCGGGACAGGTCGAAGTCCGCCGCCAGGGACGAGAGCGACGGCGGGGTCAGGAGTTCGTCCGCGAGGCGGTCCCGTACCGCGTGGGCCACCCAGGCCGCGCCGACGAGAAGGTCCGGTGCCGGGCGGGATGTCGAGTGGCGGCGGGCCAGGGCCGTGAGCAGCCACGGGAGGCGGGACTCGGCCTCCAACGGGTCGGGGCAGGCGCTGAGTTCGGTGTGCGCGAGGCGGAAGGCGCGGGCGAGTTCGGCGTCGTCGAGGAGCGGTTCGCGGAAGTGCGGGACGCCGCCGAGGGTGCCGTCGGTCAGCAGTGCGGGGTCGGCGTAGAGGGCGCGGTAGGCGTAGCCGGCCGTGGTGCTGCCGGGGCCGCCGGTGTGCATTTCGCCGGGGGCGAGTACGACGATGGAGCCGGGGGCCGTGCGGATGTGGCCGCCGCGGTAGTCGATGAGTTCGGAGCCGTCGACGCAGACGCCGATCGTGAACTCCTCGTGGGCGTGCGGGGCGTACACGTGCCGGTCGAAGCGGGCCGTCAGGAGGTCGAGCGGCGGGCCGCAGTGGCCCAGTCTCGCCCTCGTCCACAGGGCCTGTTCGCGTGCGTTCACCAGTGGCACCCCCTTTCCTCAAGAGTGCAACGCGGCGGGGACACACGCTATGCCCAGGTCAGCGCCCGCTCCAGGATGTCGAAGGCCGCGTTCATCCGGGCCTGGTGGTCCTCGGCCGTCGCCTCCCCGCGTTCGCCCGCGAGCAGGCGGCGCGCGGTGGTGACGTACACCGAGCGGTACGCGGCGACGATCAGGGCCGCGGTCAGGGCGGGGTCGGGGGTGTCCGGGGCGGTCTCGGCGAGGGCGTCGGACAGGGCGTCCTCGATCTCCTCCAGGCCTTCGCGGGCCCGGGCGCGCAGGGCCGGTGAGTCGACCACGACCTGCCAGAAGGCCGGGAAGCTGTCATTGGGGCCGGCCAACGGGTGCTGCTGGTCGCGGAGTTCGAGCGTGAGGCGACGGAGTGCGGCGAGCGGGGTCTCGCCCGGGGCGCGGTGGCGTACCGCGCCGCTGAGCACCTCGACCGCCTCCGGGATGCGGTCGAGGAACAGGTCCTCCTTGCGCGGGAAGTAGTTGAAGACGGTCATCGTGGAGACATCGGCTGCGCGTGCTACCTCCGCCACCGACACCCCGTCGAAGCCGCGCTCCTTGAACAGGGCCGTGGCGACGTTCGAGATCCGCTGCCGGGTCGCCCGCTTCTTGCGCTCTCTCAGCGAGAGCTCACCATCGCTCATGAGAACAGTGTAGCGAACATAATTTTTTAGTGACTACACTCTTAGTCATGGACATCGAGAACACTCAGAACACCGAAACGAACTACGACGTCGTCGTCTCCGGAGCCGGTCCCGTGGGCCTGCTCCTGGCCGCCGAGCTGACCCTCGGCGGGGCCCGGGTACTGGTCGTGGAGCGGCTGGCCGAGGTCGACGAGACCATCAAGGCCGGCGGCCTCAACTCTACGACCACCGTGGCTCTTTACCGGCGCGGGCTGCTCCCCGAGCTGACCGGGATACACCAGGAGGCGATGAACCGCTTCAAGGAGTTCACGCGGACGCACGGCGACGGCGACACCGACAGCGGCAACAACCCCGTGCCGCCGCCCAAGTTCGCCGGGCACTTCTCCGGGATCATGCTGCGGGCCGATCTGCTCGACGAGTCGGACCCGGCCTTCGCGGGTCTCGGCCCGGCCGACCGCGTCGGGCTCGTCCCGCAGGCCCCGCTGGAGCGGCTGCTCGGCCGGCACGCCGACGCACTCGGCGTCGAGGTGCGCAGGCAGGTCGAGTTGACCGGCTTCGACACCGACGAGGACGGGGTGACGGTCCGCCTCGCTCCCACGGACGGTTCCGCGCCGTACGCCGTCCGGGCTGGCTGGCTGGTCGGCTGCGACGGTGGCCGCAGTCTCGTGCGCAAGCTCACCGGGATTCAATTCCCGGGCACCGCACCGGAGATCACCGGCTACCAGGCCATCGCCGACATGACCGGCACCGAGCCGCTCAGCGGCGGCTGGAACACCACCGACGTGGGGACGTACGCCTTCGGTCCGTTGCCGGGACGGATCCTCACCGTCGAGTTCGACGGGCCGCCCGCCGACCGTCAATCCCCCGTCACCGCCGAGGAGTTGCAGGCGAGCGTGCGCCGGGTGACCGGCGTCGACGTCACCGTGCACAAGGTGCACTCCTCGACCCGGTTCACCGACAACTGCCGTCAGGCGGAGACCTATCGGGCGGGCCGGGTGCTGCTCGCGGGCGACGCGGCGCACGTCCACTCGCCGTTCGGCGGGCAGGGACTCAACCTCGGTGTCGGGGACGCGATGAACCTCGGCTGGAAGCTCGCCCTGGTGGTGCGCGGCCAAGCACCGGTCGAGCTGCTCGACACCTACACGGCGGAGCGGCATCCGATCGGCGCCTGGGTGCTCGACTGGACGCGCGCCCAGATCGCGGTGATGCGCCCCGAGCCGCACTCCCGGGCCCTGCGCTCGGTGGTCACCGACCTCGCGGGGACGGTGGACGGGACGACGTATCTCGTGAAGCGGATCTCCGGTGTCTGGCAGCACTACGACCTCCCCGGCGACCACCCGCTGACCGGCCGCAGCGCCCCCGACCTCGAACTCGCCGACGGCACCCGCCTCGCCGACCACCTCCACAACGGCCGCGCCCTCCTCCTCGACCTCGCCGACGACCCGAAACTCCGGGCCCGCGCGGACGGCTACGAGGGTGTGGTGGACGTCCTCACCGGCTCCTGCCCCGGGCGGCCGGAGCTCGCCGGGCTGTTGGTGCGGCCCGACGGGTTCACCGCGTGGGCGGCGGACACGGACGGCGCCGACGGCGATCCCTCGGACGCGCTGCGGCTGTGGTTCGGCGCACCGGCCGGCGCTTGACCCTGCCGTAGCGTCAGCGTTTCCACTGGTCCCATGGCGCGAACCGTACCTTCGACGTCCCCGGGTCCGCCTGCGTGAGCCGCACCCGCAGCCGCTCCCCCAGTGGCAGCGGAGTCGCACCGCCTTCGAGGCGGGCGACGACGGCCGGGGAGTCCAACTGCACCTTTCCCACGGCGGGTTGATGTTCGTCCACGTCGACCACATAGCCGTCGAAGAGGTCGCCGACACGGTCCTTCAGCAGCGCGGCCTCGACGATGTCGACGCACTCGCGCTCGACCGTGCCCGCGAGGCGGGTGCCGTCGGCCATCTGCTTGGGGAGCGCGTCGAGGCCGGCCAGGACCCAGGCGGGCGGGGACGCGGGAGAGAGGCAGATCTCGGCGGCGTAGCGGTCGGCCAGGCGTCGTAGCGGAGCCGTGCAGTGGGTGTAGGGGGCGGCCACCGCCGCGTGGGTGGTGATGGCCGGGAGGTCGCCGTCCCTGAAGACCGTGTAGCCCGCGCCGCGCAGCAGGGTCGTGCACTCCTGGAGGAAGGCCGCGTGGTGCGGGAGGTGCGGGTCGAGGGAGCGGATGAGCTGGGCGTACGACACGTGGTGCGGCCAGTCGATGCCCAGGGCGTGCGCGGTGCGGTGCAGGCGGCCCACGGCGCCGTCGGGGGCGGCGGGCAGGGTGCGCAGGACGCCCGTGCCGTGCGCGAGCATCAGGTCGGCGGCGGCCATGCCGGTGAGCAGGGAGATCTGGGCGTTCCAGCCGTCGGCGGGGAGCGGGGCGCGGTAGGCGAGTTCGTAGGTGCGGTCGCGCTCGACGATCTCCTGCTCGGGCACGTTGAGGGAGATGCCGCCGCGCTCCACCTCCAGGCGTTCGCGCGCCTCGCCGATGTCCTTGAGCAGCGCGAGCGGTTCCTCGGCGGTGCCCGTGTCGATCCGTCGCTGCACGGTCGCGTAGTCGAGCTTGGCCCGGCTGCGGACGAGCGCCCGGTGGACGTCGACGGCGACCGTACGGCCGTCCGCGTCCAGGTCGATCGTCCACAGCACCGCCGGCCGGGTCACGTCCGGCAGCAGACTCGCGGCGCCCTCGCTGAGCAGGGGCGGGTGCAGCGGGGTCTCCTCGTCCGGGAAGTAGAGGGTGGTGACGCGGCGGTGGGCCTCCGCGTCGAGTGCTCCGCCGGGTACGACGAAGGCGGCGACGTCGGCGATGGCGTACCGGACCCGGAAGCCGGTCCCCCGGCGGGACAGGTGCATCGCCTGGTCGAGGTCCATGGACGTGGGCGGGTCGACGGTGAAGAAGGGGATGTCCGTGACGTCCGGTACCTGCGGCAGCGGCGCCGCGGCTGCCCGCTCCGCCTCCGCCAGTACCTCCGGCGGGAAGCTCTCGGGTACGCCGAGTTCGGTGCGGAGCGCGGCGAGGGCGGCGCGGAGCGGGGCTTCGGGGGTGCCGGTCACCCTGATGCGGCGGCGGGGCATGACACGAGCGTAGGCACAATCCGCCCGGCCGCACCCTTTACGCTGGCGCAGCACCCACCGTAAGGAGATACCCACCGTGCTCGTCCTGCTGCCGCCCTCCGAAGGCAAGGCCTCCTCCGGCCGCGGTGCCCCGCTCAAGCCGGAATCGCTGTCGCTGCCGGGACTCGCCGACGCCCGCGCGGCCGTACTCGACGAACTCGTCGACCTGTGCGCGGCCGACGAGCACAAGGCACGCGAGGTACTCGGGCTGAGCGAGGGCCTGCGCGGCGAGATCGCGAAGAACGTCGACCTCCGGACCGCCGGGGCGCGGCCCGCCGGAGAGATCTACACCGGTGTCCTCTACGACGCTCTCGACCTGGCCTCCCTCGAACCCGCCGCGAAGAAGCGGGCCGCGCGCTCGCTGCTCGTCTTCTCCGGGCTGTGGGGCGCGGTGCGGGTGACGGACCGGATCCCGTCGTACCGCTGCTCGATGGGGGTACGGCTGCCCGGGCTCGGGGCGCTGGGCGCGCACTGGCGGGCGCCGATGGCGGCCGTACTGCCCGAGGCCGCCGGGAACGGGCTCGTACTCGACCTGCGGTCCTCCGCGTACGCGGCGGCGTGGAAGCCGAAGGGCGAGATCGCGGGACGGACGGCGACCGTACGGGTGCTGCACGCGCCGACCCGGAAGGTCGTCAGCCACTTCAACAAGGCTACGAAGGGGCGGATCGTGCGCAGTCTGCTGAGCGCGTCGGCCGCGCCCGGGACGCCGGCCGAGCTGGTGGACGCGTTGCGGGGGCTGGGGTACGAGGTGGAGGCCGAGGCGCCCGGGCAGGCTGGGCGGGCCTGGTCGCTGGATGTGCTGGTGGACGAGATTCACTGAGCAACTCCCGGGGCGCGTGGGCGTTGCACTCTACGCAATGAGCTTTGCGCACAATGCTTCCGCTCGGCAGGATGAGGCCATGGCTTCCATGGCTTTCTCCTCGCTGCTCGATCTCGCTCCCGTGCTGCCCGTCGTCGTCATCGAGGACGCGGCCGACGCCGTACCGCTCGCGCGGGCACTGGTCGCCGGGGGGCTGCCGGCGATCGAGGTGACGTTGCGGACACCGGCCGCACTGGAGGCGCTGCGGGCCATCGCGGACGAGGTGTCGGGGGCGGTCGTCGGGGTGGGGACCGTGCTGACTCCGGGGCAGGTGAAGGAGTCGGTGGCGGCGGGGGCCGGTTTTCTGGTGAGCCCCGGGTGGACGGAGCTGCTGCTGGAGTCGATGCGGGGGGCCGGGGTGCCGTTCCTGCCCGGGGTGTCGACCACGTCGGAGGTCGTGGCGCTGCTGGAGCGCGGGGTGCGGGAGATGAAGTTCTTCCCGGCTGCGGCGGCCGGCGGTACGGCCTATCTCAGGTCGCTGGCCGGGCCGTTGCCGCAGGCGCGGTTCTGTCCCACCGGCGGGATAGGGATCGACTCCGCGCCGGAATACCTGGCGTTGCCCAACGTCGGCTGTGTGGGCGGGAGTTGGATGATCCCGGCGGACGCGTTGGCCGCGCGGGACTGGGGGCGGATCGAGGCGCTGGCCCGCGAGGCGGCGACGCTCAGCGCAGGTGGGACGTGTCGTTGAACAGCCGTACGCTCGCGTTGCCGTCCGCGTAGTACGCCACCGCGGAGAGGGAGGCCGCCGAGAGTTCCATGCGGAACAGGGACTCCGGCGGGGCGCCCAGGGCGAGTTGGACGAACGTCTTGATCGGCGTGACGTGCGTGACGAGCAGGACCGTGCGGCCCGCGTAGGCCGCGATCAACTTGTCGCGGGTGGCGGCGATTCGGGTCGCCGTCGCCGCGAAACTCTCGCCGCCGCCCGTGGGTTGGGCCGTGGGATCGGCCAACCACGTCGTCAGGTCGTCCGGGTAGCGCTCCCTGACCTCGCCGAAGGTGAGGCCCTCCCAGGCGCCGAAGTCCGTTTCGCGCAGGCCCTCTTCGATCGTCACGTCGAGGCCGAGACGCTCCGCCACGGCCGCGGCGGTCTCGCGGGTGCGGGTGAGGGGGGACGCGATGATGTCCTGGATGGTCCCTCGTGCCGCCAACGCGGTTGCCGCGCGGGCGGCCTGGTCCTGGCCCACGGGTGAGAGGGAGGGGTTGGTGCCGCCGCTGCCGGAGAAGCGCTTCTGGGGGGTGAGGGGGGTTTCGCCGTGGCGGAGGAGGACGAAGGTTGCGGGGGCGCCCATGTCTGCGGGGGCCCAACCTGCGCTGGGGGCGGCGACGTTGCGGGCGGCACGAGCATCTGCGACGGCTTTGACGGTAGTCACGGTGCGGGCCGGTGGGGGCTGGTCGCTCCCGCCCGGCGGAGCCGCATGTGTCACGGGCCCGCGCCCTTCAAGGGCATCACCTGAGCCTGCGCTGGAAAGCTGGGGGCTGCTGCGCCCCTGAAAAACCTCGGCCGAGCCCGTGCTGCGCAGTTCGGCCGTCGAATCCGCCGCCGACCACTGCCCGCCGCGCTTGCCCGCGTCCATCGCCTCGTTGGCCAAGCGGTCCGCGTGCTTGTTCTTCTCCCTGGGGATCCACTCGTACCTCACCTGCCCGACCGGGAACACCGAACCCGCCTCCGCCGCCAAGGGCTTCATATCAGGGTGCTTGATCTTCCAGCGGCCCGACATCTGTTCCACGACGAGCTTGGAGTCCATGCGGACGTGGATCCGGGCGGTGGGGTCCAGGGCGTGGGCGGCGCGGAGGCCCGCGATCAGGCCTCGGTACTCGGCGACGTTGTTCGTGGCGACGCCGATGTACTCGGCCTCCTCCACCAGGGTCTCCCCCGTCGTCGCGTCGATGACCACGCTGCCGTAGCCCGCGGGTCCCGGGTTGCCCCGGGAACCGCCGTCTGCCTCGACGATGAACTCCCGCACCGTGAACGCTCCTTGAAGGACTTACAGACCGGACTCGGACGTGCGCACCAGGATGCGGCGGCAGTTCTCGCAGCGGACCACCGTGTCGGGGGCCGCCGCGCGGATCTCGTTGATGTCGGTGATGGCGAGCTCCTGGCGGCAGCCCTGGCAGGTGCGCTGGTAGAGCTTGGCCGCGCCGATGCCGCCCTGCTGCTGGCGGAGCTTGTCGTAGAGCTTGAGGAGGTCGGCCGGGATGGTGGCCGCGATGACCTCGCGCTCCTTCTCGGCCTTGGCCTCGTCGGCGTCGAGGGTCTCGGCGGCGGCGTCGCGGCGGGCGGTCGCGTCGTCGATCTTGGCCTGCACGGAACCGACGCGCTCGGTCAGTTCGGCGGTGCGCTCCTGCGCGGACTCACGGCGCTCCATGACCTCGAGGACGATGTCCTCCAGGTCGCCCTGGCGCTTGGCGAGGGAGACGATCTCGCGCTGGAGGTTCTCCAGGTCCTTGGGCGAGGTGACGGCACCGGAGTCGAGGCGCTGCTGGTCGCGGGTGGCGCGCTGGCGGACCTGGTCGACGTCCTGCTCGGCCTTGGTCTGCTCGCGGGCGCAGTCGCTCTCCTCGGTCTGCACGGCCACGAGCAGGTCGCGCAGCTGCGTGAGGTCCTTGGTCAGCACGTCGATCTCGGCGTGCTCGGGCAGCGAGTTGCGCTTGTGCGCGAGCTGCTGGAGGCGTACGTCGAGGGCCTGGACGTCGAGAAGTCGGATCTGGTCGGCGGGCGCGGCGTTCAGTTGGGGGCTCCCAGTGGGTCAGAAGAGGAAGGGGGGCGCGAAGCGCTCGTTGGAAGGGTGGTGGTGGGCGACGGGTGGGAGGAGGACGCCGCGTGGGCGGTCCAGGGGTCGGTGACCGTCTTGGAGACGTGGACCCTGAGGTCCCATCCCTCGCGGTCGGAGATCTCGTCGAGCTGGGCGGCGGCCAGCTCGCACCAGGGCCACTCGGTGGCCCAGTGCGCAGCGTCGAGCAGCGCGAGAGGACTGTGGGCGCGGGCCTCGGAGACCGGGTGGTGGCGGAGGTCCGCTGTCAGGAAGGCGTCCACGCCCGCCGCGCGTACGTCGTCGAAGAGGCTGTCGCCGGAGCCGCCGCTGACGGCGACCGTGCGGACCAGGGCGTCGGGGTCGCCGGCGACGCGGATGCCCTGCGCGGTGGCGGGGAGGCGCTCGGCGGCGCGGGCGGCGAGTTCGCGAACGGTCAGGGGGTGGTCCAGCTCGCAGACCCGGCCGAGGCCCCGGCGGCCGTCCGGGTCGGTGGGGTCCGGCACGAGGGGTCGTACGACACGGAGGTCGAGCGCGCCCGCGAGGGCGTCGGAGACTCCCGGGTCGGCGCTGTCGGCGTTGGTGTGGGCGACGTGCAGCGCGATGTCGTGCTTGATCAGTGTGTGCACCACGCGGCCCTTGAAGGTGGAGGCCGCGACCGTGGTCGTACCGCGGAGGTAGAGGGGGTGGTGGGTGACCAGGAGGTCGGCGCCCAGCTTCACCGCCTCGTCGACGATCTCCTGGACCGGGTCCACGGCGAACAGCACGCGCGTGACGTCGTGATCCGGGTCGCCCACGACGGTGCCGACCGCGTCCCAGGACTCGGCCCGTTCGGCGGGCCACAGGTTCTCCAGCGCGGCGACGACTTCGGACAGACGGGGTGCGGACTGACGGGATACGGGCTGACGGGGCACGGGCAAAGGCTACCTGGCCGCACTGTGGGGCTGAACCGCTGAAGCTGCCGTAGACGGTCTACGGCCCCGTTCAGCACACCGGCCCCGGTTTCCTCAGGCGAATCGTTACTTGGCCACCCTTATGTGTGATCCGGATGCTCATCGGTCCCACGTCCGTACGTACGAAAACTAGTTTCGTCGCCGGAGGTGACCGAACCATGACGGCCTGTGCGATCGAGCCCACGGCGGCGGACGAGGACGGGGAGACGCGGACCGATGGCACCCAGTGTGCGATCACCGCGGACGGGGCGTACGCGGCCCGCCTCGCGCCGGCCGGGGAGTGTCTGTTCCCGGAGCGGTGGACGCTGGACGGCCCCGAGCCGTACGCGGTGCCGCTGCCCGGCAACCAGCCGGAGGAGCCCGGCAGCGAGGTGCAGCCGATGGGCGACGGGCGGGTGCTGATCCGGCGGCTGGTCGACGGGCGGCACACGTTCTCGCTGCTCTACCCGACCGGCCCGGGCACCGGTGAGCTGCCGCTCGGCGCGATCGAGTGCCCGGACCCGGACACCCGGCTGCGACTGCTGCCGCCGGCGCCGGGGGGCGAGAAGGCGTACGCCCTCGCCGTGGGCCGGCGGTCGACGGCCGTGTGGCTGGTGGCGGGCGGGGCCTTCGGGCCCGAGCATCTCGCGATGGTGCCGGGGCGGTGTTCGGGCGGGGTGTGGCTGGACCGGGCGGGGCGGATGCTGGCGCTCGACCGGGAGGTCGGCGGGCGGACCAAGGCGATCGTGGTCGACCTGGAGCGGGACGGGGAGGTGTCGCCGCTGCTGCAGATCGCGGCGGACAGCGACGACCGGCTGCTCGCGGCCGATCCCGACAGCGGGCTGCTGCTCATCCGCTCGGACGCGCCGTCGCCCGGGCGGGAGGAGCGGCTGGGCTGGGGGGTGATCGGCTCCACGCTGCCGGTGCGGTTCCCGGAGTGCCTGCGGGTGCCGGACTGCACGGTGACACCGTTCGCGATCCAGCCGGGGCAGGTGCTGACGCCGGAGAACTGCGGGGTGGCGCTGCGCATCGACGGGCCGGCCGGCAGCTGGCTCGGCGTCTGGCGGCCCACGGACCGGCAGCTGCTCCAACTCCCGGCGCCCGAGGGGTGGTTGGCGGGCGCCGGGCTGTGGAGCGAGGACGGGGTGCTGCAACTGCCGTACGCCACACGGGAAGTGCCGTGCGGTGTGGTGCGGTTCGCGGTGCCCAGGGGGGCGGGGGACAACGGGGGCCCGGGGGTCGGGGGGACCCCTGGGGTAATCGGGGAAACAGGGGGTACGGGGGATACACGCCCGGGGGATCCGGTTCGGGACGGGACGGTGGGCGCGCCTGGGGAGGCCGCGCCGGAGCCGTCCCAACCGTCCGAACCGGATCCTCCGGTGCCGGTCGCACCGCGTCCGGTGCCGTTGCGGGAGGCGCCGCTCGAAGGACGGGTGGCGGTCGGGTAACAAAGTGGTGCGGCTCGGTAACGAAGTCGTTCCGGACGGCGGTCCGCCTCGCGTCGGCCCCGGAACGGCTGGATAAGATCGCCGAGCTGTATGAAGGATCTTGTTACTACGGGGTGAAGTTTCCGATGAACGACACGAGCAGCACACAGACGATGTCCGCCGACGCCCAGGACACCTCCGGCCACGGCAAGCACCGGGGCCCGGTCTCGGCACAGGACGGCGACGCTGCCGCCCACGGCCGTCACCGCAAGCCGTCCGAGCAGTCCGAGTACGCGAACGCCTGACGGTACGTCGGGCACCTTGCACCACACGGCCCCGCTCGTCTCCGGACGGGCGGGGCCGTCGCGTTCCCTATGCTCCGCCCGGCTCCCGCCTGAGCCCGAGCACCTCGGCCGCCGCGAAGGTCTCCTCCGCCGGCCGCCTCGCGTAGTGCGGAGTGAGTACGGCGTCCAGCTCGTCGTAGGTGAAGGTGTCCTGCTTGCTGTCGAACTTGGCCTGGACGTGGGGGCGTTCGACGATCGCGACCATGCCGCCGTGGACGACGAGGAGCTGCCCGTTGATCCGGGCGGCGGCGGGTGAGGCCAAGTAGCCGACGAGCGGGGCGACATGCTCGGGGGCCAGCGGGTCGAGGCCTTCGTCGGGCTCCTGGAAACCGGCGAAGACGTCCTCGGTCATCCGGGTGCGGGCGCGCGGGCAGATGGCGTTCGCGGTGACGCCGTACTTGGCCAGCGCGAGCGCGGTGGAGGTGGTCAGGCCGACGATTCCGCCTTTCGCCGCCGCGTAGTTGGGCTGTCCGGCGGAACCGGCGAGGAACGCCTCGGAGGAGGTGTTCACGATCCGCCCGTACACCGGCGCGCCCGCCTCCTTGGACCGGCGGCGCCAGTGCGCGGACGCGAAGTGGGTCGTGTTGAAGTGGCCCTTGAGGTGGACCCGGATCACCGAGTCCCACTCTCCCTCCGTCATGGAGAAGACCATGCGGTCGCGGAGGATGCCCGCGTTGTTGACGAGGATGTCGAGCCCGCCGAGCTCGTCGATCGCCAACTCGACCAGCTGGCTGGCCTGTTGGGTGTCGGCCACGTCTCCCGTGTGGGCGACTGCCCGGCCGCCCGCCTCGCGGATCTCGGCGGCGACCTGCTCGGCGGGGCCCGCGGAGGCCTCGCCGGAGCCGTCCCGGCCGGGCTGGCCGTAGTCGTTGACGACCACGGCCGCGCCGAGCCGGGCGAGTTCGAGCGCCTCGGCCCGGCCGAGTCCGCGTCCGGCGCCGGTGACGATCGCGACCAGGCCCTCGAGTGGCAGCGTCATGACCGGCCTTCAGATCTCGATGCAGGTGCGCAGGGCCGTCCCCGAACGCATCTGGTCCAGGGCCTCGTTGATGTCGGCGAGCGGCACCCGGTGGGTGATCAGGCCCTCCAGGTCGACGCGGCCCGCCCGCCACAGGGCGATCGTGCGCTCGTAGGAACGCAGCACGTCTCCCCCGCCGTACATCGAGGGCAGTATGCGCTTCTCGTCGAAGAACAGCTCGAACATGTTGAGCTGGAGGAAGTCGTCGAGGGCGCCCGCGCCGACGATGACGAGGGTGCCGCCGCGCCGGGTGTTCTCGTAGGCGGTGCGGGCGGTGGCGGAGCGGCCGACGACCTCGAAGACGTAGTCGAAGCCCTCGCCGGCGGTGACCTCCTGCTTGGCGGCGGGCAGCTCGTCCGGTGAAACCGCCCTGGTGGCACCGAACTTGAGCGCGGCCTCGCGGCGCGAGGCGACCGGGTCGACGGCGACGATCTCGGCGGCGCCCTTGAGCCGGGCACCCTGGATCGCGGAGATGCCGACGCCTCCGCAGCCGATCACGGCGACCGACGAACCGGCCTCCACGTCGGCGGTGTTGAGGGCGGCGCCGAGTCCGGTGGTGACGCCGCAGCCGATGAGGGCCGCGATGTCGAAGGGCACGTCGTCGGGGATCGGCACGGCGCAGCCGGCGTCGACGACGACCTCCTCGGCGAAGGTGCCGGTGCCCGCGAAGCCGAACACATCGCCGCCGGGGCGCTTGAAGTTGGGGGTGCCCGCGTTCATGAAACCGGCCAGACACAGCTGGGTCTGGCCGCGCTTGCAGGCGGCGCACACACCGCAGGCCGGCAGCCAGCAGACGACGACCCGGTCACCGGGCTTCAAGTGGCTGACGCCCTCGCCGACTTCGAGGATCTCGCCGGCGCCTTCGTGCCCGGGCACGAACGGCGCGGGCTGCGGCAGGACGCCGGCCATCGCGGACAGGTCCGAGTGGCACAGCCCCGTGGCGCGCACCCGGATCCTGACCCGGCCGGGCCCAAATCCCGTCGTCCCGACGTCGTCGAGGACGTCCAGTTTGTCCTGGCCTATCTCGTGCAGTACGGCTGCGCGCATGGTGCGGCTCCCCTCAAGTCCGGCCTGGTTCAGGAGTGTTCGACGATCGTGTCGGCGAGTACGGGCGCGTCGTCCCGCTCTGCGGCGCTCACCGCGACCCGCACCTCGGTGTCGCCCTGGCGCCACATACGGATGCGCAGCGTCTCGCCGGGGAAGACGACTCCGGCGAACCGGGTGTCGTAGCCCCGCACCCGGGTCACATCGCCGTCGAGCAGGGTGTCGACGACGGCCTTGAGCGTCATGCCGTAGGTGCAGAGCCCGTGCAGGATGGGGCGGTCGAATCCGGCGAGCTTGGCGAACTCGGGGTCGGCGTGCAGCGGGTTCCAGTCGCCGGAAAGGCGGTAGAGGAGGGCCTGGTCCTCGCGGATGGGACGCTCGACCACCTTGTCGGGGGCGCCTGTTGGTGGTTCGAGGCGGGTGGAGGGGCCGCGGTCGCCGCCCCAGCCGCCCTCTCCCCGTACGAAGATCTGCGCGTCGTTGGTCCACAACGGGCCGTCGGCGTCGGCGACTTCGGTGCGCATGACGAGGACGGCCGCCTTGCCCTTGTCGTAGACGGCGGCGATGCGTCCGGTGCCGGTCGCGGTGCCCTGGACCGGGATGGGCCGGTGCAGGCGCAGGGACTGGCCGCCGTGCAGGACGCGGGCGAGGTCGACCTCGATGCCGGGCATGGAAAGGCCGCTGATCACGCCGGGCGAGCCGTTGCCCGCGACGGTGGCGAAGCTGGGCAGGACGTGCAGCCGGGACTCCAGGGTGTAGCGCAGCTCGTCGGGGTCGGTCGCCGGGGTGCCCGCGCCGAGGCCGAGGTGGTAGAGCTGGACGTCCTTGGTGGTCCAGGAGATCTCGCCGGTCCGGGGTTCGGCCGCGAGGGCCAGGGCTGCGTCGATGGGCATGGGGCTCCTGATCGCCGGTGGTCGAAGACCTCGGTGCGGCCGTCCGCACCGTCGGCCGCACCGAGGTCGTCACGGGCCGACCTAGAACGCGTTCCAGTCCGGCGACCCTTGTATAGCCCAGCACCCGGCAGTTGTGAAGGCTCCTGACACTGTGTCAGGTCCGGGTGCCGCGGCTGAGGACCGGTGACATTTGTCCTGCCCGAGTCCGTACAACCGCATCTGCCGCGCGAGGGGTGCGGCTTCGTAGCGTCGTACCCATGACACAGACAGGTGGGACAGAGCGCGCGGTGTCCTTCGCGGGGGCGGTCAAGACCTTCGGCGCGGTGCTGGCCGTCGACGGAGTCGACCTGGAGATCGGGCGCGGGGAGACGGTCGCGCTGCTCGGCCGCAACGGCGCGGGCAAGTCGACGGCGATCTCGCTGCTGCTCGGGCTGAACGCGCCCGACGCCGGAACGGTCGAACTGTTCGGTGCGGCACCGGAGTCGGCCGTACGCGGCGGCCTGGTCGGAGCCATGCTCCAGGAGTCGCGGGCGGTGCCCCGGGTCACCGTCGGCGAGCTGGTCGCGTTCGTCGCCCGGCGCTATCCGGCGCCGATGCCCGTAGCGCGGGCGCTGGAGCTGGCCGGGATCGGCGAGCTGGCCGGGCGGCGGGTGGACCGGTTGTCGGGCGGGCAGACGCAGCGGGTGCGGTTCGCCGTAGCACTGGCCGGGAACCCGTCGCTGATCGTCCTGGACGAGCCGACCGCCGCGCTGGACGTGGAGGCGCGGCACGCGTTCTGGCAGTCGATGCGGGCGTACGCGCGGCGCGGCCACACCGTCCTCTTCTCCACCCACTACCTGGAGGAGGCCGACGCGCACGCCGACCGCATCGTCGTCATCGACCGCGGCCGGATCGTCGCCGACGGCACCGGCGAACAGCTCAAGCGGGCGGCCGGCGGCAGCCTCGTCTCCATCGACCTGGCGGGCCGCTCCACCGAGGGCCTCGACCGGCTGCCCGGCGTACGGACCCTCGAAGTGCGCGGCGACCGCGCCCTGTTGCGCACCGACGACTCGGACGCGACCGTGCGCGCACTGGCTGACCTGGACGCGATCCGCGGCCTGGAGGTCAGCCCGGCGTCCCTCGACGACGCGTTCCTCGCCCTGACGGCACACGAGTTGGAGACGGTGTGATGCTCGACTACCTGCGCCTCGAAGTCCGCCGGACCCTGCGTGACATCGGCTTCGTGATCGGCGGGATCGCGATGCCGGTGATGATGTACCTGCTGTTCACGAACCTCGGCGGTGACGACAGCGGCTACAAGGCCACCGCCATGGTCGGCATGGCCGCCTACGGTGCGGTCGGCTCCGCGCTCAACACCGGGGGCGGGGTCGCCGAGGACCGGGCGATCGGCTGGCTGCGGCAGTTGCGGGTGACGCCGATGACCCCGCGCCAGGTCGTCCTGGGCCGGGCGCTGACCGGTTCGGTGACCGTGCTGCCGGCGATCGTCGCGGTGCTCGCGGCGGGCGGCCTGGTCAACGGCGTACGGCTGGCCGCCTGGCAGTGGGCACTGATCGCGCTGCTGCTGTGGCTTGGCTCGGTCCCCTTCACCCTGCTCGGCCTCGGCAACGGCTACGGCCTCACCTCGCAGACCACCGGCGTCGCCAACATGGCCTGCAACCTGGGGCTCGCGGTGATCGGCGGCCTGTGGTTCCCGATCAGCCTGTTCCCCGGCTGGCTGCGCGCGATCTCCCACTACACCCCCACGAATCGCTTCGCCGAACTCGGCACCTCCGTCGCCGACGGGCACGCCCCGGCACTCGGCGGGATCGTAGTGCTGACAGCCTGGCTGCTCGCGTTCGGTTCGTACGCTGTGCTGGCGTACCGCCGGACCGGGCGGACCGTGTGACCGGGGGAGCGGGAGAGATGTCCTGGATGCGAGGGATCAGGTGCCAGGTACGCGCCTGGCGGGCGGCACGGGCCCGATGGCGGGCCGACATGGCGGAGTTCAAGGTCGCGCAGAAGGAGGCGCGCCGCAGGGGCGAGTGGCCCGAGAACCCGGGCCCGCCGCCGAACGGTTTCTCCCTGCTGCCGTGGCTGCTGATGGGCCTGGGCTCCTTCTCCAACCTCCTCCAGGGCAAGGCCGACAACCCCTGGATCGGCGGCCTGGGCCTGCTGACCTTCAACTCCCTCTACATCTATGTGGTGTTCCGCTCCTTCGTGAAGGAGAAGCGCGAGGCGCTCTCGACCCGGGTGGCGCTCGTCGTGATGGGCCTGGTGACCTGCGCCCTCGCCCTCGGCTACGGCGGCAGCTGGCTGTACTTCTTCCCACTGCTCGGCCTCGCCACGGGAGCCGTCGTGCGCGGCCCGCGCCTCGGCCAGGTCGGCCTCGCGCTCACCGCGCTCGCCGCCGCGGTCTCCGTGTTCCGGGCGGGCTGGGACGCGATCAACGTCGCCTACGGCACGTTCCTGTCGACGATGGTGACCGCCGCGATCCTCTCCCTCTCCGAGGCCGTACGCGAACTGCGCGCCGCCCGCGAGGAGTTGGCCCGCCGTGCGGTGGCCGAGGAACGCATGCGCTTCTCCCGCGACCTGCACGACCTGCTCGGCCACACCCTCTCGGTGATCGTGGTGAAGTCGGAGGCGGCCCGGCGCCTCGCACGCCGTGACATGGAGGCCGCGCTCGGCCAGATCACCGACATCGAGGCCGTGGGCCGGCAGGCGCTCACCGAGATCCGTGAGGCCGTCACCGGCTACCGCGAGGGCAGCCTCGCCACCGAACTGGACCGCGCCCGCTCCGCGTTGTCCGCCGCCGACATCGACCCGGTGGTCCGCCAGTCGGGCCCGCCGCTGACCCCGGGGACCGAGGCCCTGCTCGGCTGGGTGGTCCGCGAGTCGGTGACCAACGTCGTACGGCACAGCGGCGCGACCCGCTGCGAGATCACCCTCGACGGCGTACTGAACCGCGCCCGCCTGACCGTCGCGGACGACGGCACCGGCAACTCCACTGCGTCCGGTGCCGCCGAGGGCGTCGGCGGCACCGGCCTGAAGGGGCTGACCGAGCGCCTCGCGGCGGCGGGCGGCTCCCTGCGGGCCGGCCCGTCGCCGCGCGGCGGTTTCACGGTGACCGCCGAACTCCCGGTGGAGCAGGAGGACTTGACGTCCTCGGTCGTGGCTACGGCGCCCAGGGAGCCGTGACCACCCAACTCACGTCGTCCGTCCACGAGGTGGCGCTGTCGAAGGCGTTCGAGCCGCCGTTGCTCGCTATGTAGACGTTGTAGTTGTAGTGCCGGAGATATCTGGTCGGGTAGTTGTACGACGCGAACGAGGTGCCCGTGCCGCTCTTGCCGGTCGAGGCGCAGAACGTGGCGTCCTGTCTGAACTGGGCGGTACCGACCATGGGTTGGCGGTAGAGCTGGTAGTTGTAGTGCCGCAGGAAGTCGCCGGGGTAGTTACGCGACTCGAAGGAGTAGCAGGAGCTGTCGGCGAGACCCTTGCGGACGATCCAGGTGGCGTCGCCCTTGTCGAGCGTCGAACTGCTCGACGTGATGGCGGAGATGACCGCCGCGTTGTTCTGGTGGCGGATGTAGTCGGCCGTGCAGCACGAGGTGGTCGCCCGCAGCGAGATCTCCGACCCTGCCGCCAGCGTGCCGGTGGTGCCGGTCGAGCCGCCGTAGCCGACGGACACGATGTTGGCCTGTACGGAGTTGTCGGCGGCGTCCGTCGGGATGCCGGCCGTCATGACGCCCTCGAAGAACGAGCCGATGGAGCCGTTGCTGTTGTCGCCGCCGGTGCCCAGGACGATCGCGCCCTCCTGGTGCATGGGCGAGTAACCGCTCGTGGTGGGCTCACCCCCGGAATAGGTGGTCGTGAGACTCCCCGACTGCGCGTTTCCGTATTTCAGCGCGAAATGGTCCTGACCGTTGTTCTTGAGCAAAGCGGTGACGAACGGTATCGCCCCGGTGCCGGTGTTCGCCGTGTTCTTGCTGTACCCGGAGTCCGACTGGAACAGTCCGTTCTCCAGGTCGGCCTGTACCCAGGGGCCACTGCCGTAGCAGGGCGCGAACCAGCACTCGGTGCCGAAGTTGATCGCGTCCATGTGGCCGTTGCCGGTGTCCTGGTTGTTGGTCTCGGCGTTGCCGTAGTCGAAGCAGCAGCTGCCGTTGACGTGGGTGCCCGAGGTCACCATGTACATCCCCTCGGCCGCGCCGTTCGTGGCCACGCCCGAGGTGGAGTTGTCGCGGTAGCCCATCCCGGCCGAGATCTCCAGGCCGTAGACCTGGTGCCCGCCGACGGTCACCGGCAGGGCGTCCGCGGGCGCCCCGACCTCGGCCACGCCGGCCCCGCCCGCGCCCTCGACCGTGAGGTCGTTGTGGCGCGCGGACTGGTCGTAGATCTTGGTGATGATGCACGTCGTACCGGAACAGAACGAGTCCTGGGCCGCCGCGTTGGCGTATCCCCCGGCCGCCAGCAGCCCGATGTTCGCGGTGGCGCTGTCGGAGGCGCGCTGCACTTGGTACAGCGAGCCGTTGTACGACGAGTAGAGCGCCCGGACGAGGCTGTGCGCGGCGACGCACGGTGTCCCGGCGGTGGCGTAGATGTCGCACGGGAGCGAGGTGGCGGCCGACGCCTGCGGAACACCGACGGCCAGTGCGAGGACGGTCACGAGGGCCGACAGTGCGGCCAGGGTCGCGTTTCTCAGCCGGTGCGGCCGAGTGCGGAGGAGTCTCAAGAACACGGTGCACCTCTTTTTCTGTTCCTGGTAGGGCGGTGCGGGTGGCCGACATCCGGAGGGGCGGGCGGGCGATGGTCGATATACCGAACGTCGTTCGATCGAAATGCCGAACCATTCGCGATCGAAATGTCGAACTGTCGAAAGTTTTCCGAAAACGGCTCTGCTCGGGGAATTCCAGGATGTCGGCGGAATGCCGAGGCGATTGTTTGCCCGCAGCCGAAGGCCGTCAAGACTCGCGGACGCGAACAATGAAGAGTTTTTGATAACCGCCCCGGGCCTTACCCTTGCCCCGTGGATGAGATGCCCCGGGACCACCGGCCCGCCAAGTCCGTCAGAGTGCTGCTCGCCGAGGACCAGGGCATGATGCGCGGCGCCCTCGCCCTGCTGCTCGGCATGGAGGCGGACCTGGAGGTCGTCGCCCAGGTCGGGAGGGGGGACGCGATCGTGGACGCCGCCCTGACCCACCGCCCCGATGTCGCCCTCCTGGACATCGAACTCCCCGGCATGAGCGGCCTCGAAGCCGCCGCCGAACTCCGCGAACAGGCCCCCGACTGCCGGGTGCTGATCCTCACCACCTTCGGCCGCCCCGGCTATCTCCGCCGGGCGATGGAGGCGGGCGCGGCCGGCTTCCTGGTGAAGGACGGCCCGGTGGAGGACCTGGCCGCCGCGATCCGCCGCGTCCTCACCGGCGAGACGGTCATCGACCCGGCCCTTGCCGCCGCCGCGCTGAGCGCCGGCCCGAACCCGCTGACCGCCCGCGAATGCGACGTCCTCAAGGCCTCGGTGGACGGCGCGACAGTCTCCGACATCGCCACGAAGCTCCACCTCTCCGAGTCCACCGTCCGCAACTACCTCTCGTCGGCGATCGGCAAGACGGCCACCCGCAACCGCATGGAAGCGATGCGAGAGGCCCGCCAACAGGGCTGGTTGTAGCGCGGCCTACGCTTTCGGGGCTCGGCGGAACAGCGCCGTCCAGAGGAAGTCCTCGCCGAAGCAGGGGGATTCGGCCGGTTCGTCACGCATCCGACGCAGCTCGACCACCTCCAGCTCCCCGAAGATCCACCGCAACTCGTCGGCCGTGTAGGCCAGTCCGCCCTGCAGACCGGAGCCGCGGTAGAGCTCGGCGTCGGGCAGCTCCGAGCCCATCCCGCCCGCCGCGAAACAGGTCAGCGCGAAGTGACCGCAGGGGGCGAGGACTTGGTCCAGCAGGGCGAGGTAGCTGATGCGCCGGTGCGGGGGCAGGTGGTGGAAGCAGCCGGAGTCGTATACGAGGTCGTAGGGGCCGGGGAGCTCCGCGCCGGCCAGGGCGAACGCGTCCCCGCAGTGGAACCGGACCCGGACTCCCGAGTCACGGGCCCTCTCTTCCGCCCACGCGACAGCTGTCGGCGACAGATCAACCCCGTCCACCTCGTAGCCCCGCGCGGCCAGTTGAAGAGCGTTGCGCCCCGGACCGCACCCCAGGTCCAGCGCACGGCCACCCCCAGGCAGCAGCCCCCGGTCGAGATACCCGGCCAGACTCTCGTCCGGCTTCGCCACGAAGAACGGCACCGCCCTGTCCCGGTCGGCATAGAAGCCGTCCCACCAGGAGGCGCCCCGGGAACTCCAGCGATCGGCCTCCGGCGCGAACAGCCCGTCCAGCAGCCGAAGCACGTCGTCGACCGTGCGGATGTCACGCCCGTGCCGGGTCTGGTCCATCCGGTCCCCCTCTCCGAGGCGTCGATCGTAGGAGCGGACAGGCAGGAGGCCCAGGTCGGCGCCTCTCGGGGACCCCTGTGCGGATTCCGTCAACAACCCTGTGCGGGGCTGGAGTTGTCACCGGAAGCACGCCACCCCGGGGGCGGGGCGCAATCGTGCCGGGACCCCGCCCAAGGGCCGCCGGCAGGGCAGTCCCGGCTGCGCCGGCCGTACTTTTCGGCGTTGCTAGTCCGCCGTCGTCACCTCCGCCGACTCATAGCTCGTCCCCGTCGGAGCCACGCACACGAACCAGTTGGCCCCCGGATAGCCGTCCACCGAGCGGATCACCGGGTCCTCGGTGTAGATGTCGTAGTTCGCATTGATCTTGCCGGCCACCGTCGAGGTGCCGTCCTTCCAGTGGCAGGTCACATGCTGCGCGGTCTTGGCGATCTCGCCGATCACCAGGCGCTCGGAGCTTTCGCCGCTCGTGCCCAGGCGGGTCGCGGCCAATTCCATGTCCGTGCCCACCAGGGTCTCCTGCTTCGCCTGCGTGTTGAACATGACCTGCTGGGGGCGGGCGTCGCCGTAGGCCCGGGTCACGAAGAAGGAGGTCTTGCCGATCAAGGCGGTGGCCTTGTGTCCGTCCGGGGGTTCGAGGCCCAGCTCGGTCATGGCGGCCAGCTGCTTGTCCGCCTCGGCCTTGTCGCGCGGTGCCCCCCACACCTCGATGGCGGCCCGCCACGGCTTGTCGCGGTAGGTGCCCATGGCCAGCGCCGTCCGCTGCGGCGCGTACACATGCCGCTCCTCCGGCGTCGACGGCAGCGTCGGCTTCTGGGTCACCGCGGGCGTCACCTCCACGCCGTCCCCGTCGCGCAGTGAGGCCAGGGCGAGGGTGCCCGTCGCGCCCGTGATCACCAGGGCCGCGGCCGTGGCGAGTGCCCAGCGGCGGGCCCGGCGGCGACGGCCGCCGCGAATGACCGCCTGGTAGGGGGCTATGCCGATCTCGACCTCGTCCGCCGCGTCGGCCAGCAGGAGGGCGATGTCCCTGTCCGTCATGGTGTGGTTCGTCTCCCGGTCCTCGCTCATCACTTCCGCCCTCCGTACGTCACCGTCTCGGCGAGTCCTGGTATGGCGCGGAGTTTCGCGATCCCCTTGGCCGCGTTGCTCTTCACCGTGCCGACGGAACAGCCCATCGCCTGTGCCGTCTGTGTCTCGGTCAGGTCCTCCCAGTACCGCAGCACCACCGCCTCCCGCTGCCTCGCGGGCAGTTGGGCCAGCGCCTTCAGCAGGGTGTTGCGGTCCTCGGCCTGGGCGATGCGGTCACCGGTGTCGGCGATCTCGCGCACGAGTCCCGAGTCGTCCTTCGGGGCGAGGAACTCCTTGAGCCGTCTGCGGTGTTTGCGCGCGTGGGCGTTGATCATCACGCGCCGTACATACGCCTCCGGATCGTCCGCCGAGCCGACCTTGCGCCAGGCCACGAAGACCTGCTCCAACGTCGACTGGACCAGGTCCTCCGCCGCGTGCTGCTCCCCCGTGAGAAGAAATGCCGTCCGCATCAACCGCGGCCAGCGGCCGATGACGAAGCTCTGGAACTCGTCATCCCGAGCCCCCCGAGCCTCCTTGCGATCCCCCATGGGCACCTCCTAGATGTGTAAAGGAGTCCATGAGCCGCCCGGACCGTTGCCTCACTTCTCGAAGCTCGTGGAATTCGGGGAAGCCGTGGAATTCGGGGAAGTCGGGGAAGCCGTGGAAGTCGGGCCCTCCGCGTTTGTGGAGGCCGTCCCCTCGGCGACCTTCGCAGCCGCTGTCGGCACCGCCCCCTTCCCCCACGGCAGCCACACCAGCATCAGCACCACCCCGCCGAGCAGCACCCCCGCCCCCGTACGGAACGCCAGCGCGTATCCCTCCGTCAGGGCCTCCGGCGTACTCCCGCCAGTGCTCGCCGTCCGCGCCGCCGCGATCGTCGACATCACGGCGAGGCCCAGCGAACCCCCCATCGTGCGCGAGGTGTTGATCAGCCCGGAGACCAGACCGGCCTCGCCCGGCGCGGCTCCCGACGTGGCGAGCGCGGCGAGCGGGGTGGCGGTCAGGCCCGCCCCCAGCATCATCAGGATTCCGGGGAGCATGATCTCGGTCAGGTAGTCGCCCCGCGCGGTCATCAGGGACTGCCAGCCGAAGCCCACCGCCGCGACGACCGTCCCGAGGACGGCGACGTTGCGCGCGCCGAGGACCGGCATGAAGCGGGGCGCCGACTTTGAGCCGACGAGGACGGCGAGGGAGCTCGGCACCAGGGCGAGCCCGGCCTCCAGCGGGCTGTACCCGAGGACGTTCTGCGCGTACAGCGTCATGAAGAACCACATGCAGAACATCGCGGAGCCGCACAGGAACATCGCCGCGTTGGCCGACGACACCGCCCGCGACCGGAACAGCCCGAGCGGCATCAGCGGAGCCGCCGTACGGGCCTCGACGACCAGGAAGAGCGCGACCAGCGCGAGTCCGGCGGCCAGCGGGAGCAGGGTCGCGGCGGCCGTCCATCCCTCGGCCTCGGTCTGCGAGATGCCGTAGGCCAGCCCCCCGAGGCCCGCCGTGACCAGGACGGCACCGGGCAGGTCGAGCCGCCGCCCGTCCCCGGCCCGGCTCTCCGGGAGCCAGCGCAGTGAACTGAGCAGGACCACCGCGCCGACGGGCACGTTGATCAGCAGCACCCATCGCCACGACAGCGTGTCCACGAGCACTCCCCCGACGAGTCCGCCGGCCGCCCCGCCGCCCGCGCCGACCGCGGTCCAGGTGGCGATGGCCCGCGCGCGGGCCGCGCCCTCCGGCACCGCCGAGGTGACGATCGTCAGCGTCGAGGGCGCCAGCACGGCGGCACCGAGTCCCTGCGCGGCCCGCGCGAGGAGCAGTTGCCAGCCGTCCTGGGCGAGTCCGCCGGCCAGCGAGGCCAGGGTGAACAGCGCGAGCCCGACGAGGAACATCCGCTTGCGGCCGTAGAGGTCACCGGCGCGCCCGCCGAGCAGCATGAACCCCGCGAAGGCGATGGCGTACGCGTTGACCACCCACTGGAGCCCGGACGCGCTCATGCCCAGGTCGGTCCGCATCGACGGCAGCGCCACGTTGACGACGGACACGTCGAGCACGACGAGGAACTGTCCGGCACACGCGAGCGCCACCACCAGCCAGGCGGGCGGCGGCGCGCCCGTGCTGAACAGGCGGGATATTCGGGAGGCACCATCGGCTCGGGACATGGTCGTCATACTCTCAACCGGCCCGCACCCCCGGCATCGGCATTTCGCCTCAGCCGTACCACCGCCGTAGGTCCTAAGCCGCCCGCAGCAACGTCACCACCGCCGCCCCGCCCAGCCCGATGTTGTGCGCGAGCCCCACCTCGGCGCCCGGTACCTGCCGCTCCCCCGCCGTCCCTCTCAACTGCCACACCAGCTCGGCGACTTGGGCGATCCCGGTGGCGCCGAGCGGATGCCCCTTGGAGATGAGCCCGCCGGACGGGTTGACCACCCAGCGTCCGCCGTACGTCGTCGCCCCGGACTCGACGAGCTTCCCGGACTCCCCCGGTTCGCACATGCCGAGCGCCTCGTACGTCAGCAGTTCGTTGATCGAGAAGCAGTCGTGGAGTTCTACGACGTCCACGTCCTCGATGCCGAGTCCGGACCGTTCGTAGACCTGGCGGGCGGCGGCCCGGGACATGGGCTGTCCGACGACCTCGATGCAGGAGCCGGAGGCGAAGGAGTCCTCGGTGTCGGTGGTCATCGCCTGGGCGACGATCTCGACGGGCCGACCCGCAAACTGCCCTGACCGCGCGAAGCGTTCGGAGACCACGACCGCCGCCGCGGCGCCGTCCGAGGTCGGTGAGCACTGGAGTTTCGTCAGCGGGTGGTGGACGACCCGGGCCGCGAGGATGTCGTCGACGTCGTAGACGTCCTGGAACTGGGCGTTCGGGTTGTGCGCGGAGTGCCGGTGGTTCTTGGCGGCCACGGCGGCGAGCTGGGCCTCGGTCGTGCCGTACTTCTCCATGTGTTCGCGGGCCGCGTCGCCGAAGATCTGCGCGGTGGGCGGGGTCATCTCGAAGCCGTGCCGGGCGGCCATGATCCCGTAGTGGCGGGCGACAGGAGAGGTCGCGAAGTCGCCCCCGTCGGCTCCGCCCCCCAGCGCACCCCTCTTCATCTTCTCGAAGCCCACCGCCAGCACGCAGTCGGCGGCCCCGCCCTCGACGAGCTGGCGGGCGAGCATGAGGGCGGTCGAGCCGGTGGCGCAGTTGTTGTTGACGTTGTAGACGGGGATGCCGGTGAGACCGAGTTCATAGGCGGCGCGCTGGCCGGCGGTCGAGGGCTGGAAGCAGTAGCCGATCGGAACCTGTTCTACGTCGCCGTAGGAGATCCCGGCGTCCGCGAGGGCGGCGCTCCCGGCCTCCCGCACCATGTCCCAGTACTGCCACTCCCGGCTCTCCGGCTTCTCGAACTTCGTCATCCCGACGCCAGCGACATAGGCCTTCATGGCGGGCGAGATTAGAACACGTTCCAGTAAATGACCAGAGGTGATGGAGGGTCAGATATTCATGGGACGGTCAAGGATTCGTTAGTACGCCGAAGCATCGGAATAGTTGCCCATGCATACGAGGTTTACCGTGCACTTATCCCGCACGGATCACTTCACACTTACGGCCTGGAGGCCTCACTCCATGACGCACACGTCGACCGACCAGCCCGCACGGAGGCCGTCCGGCGCCATCGTGCCGGTGCTCGCCTTCGCGGGCATCGTTGTCGCGGTGATGCAGACCCTGCTCGTCCCGGTCATCAAGGACCTGCCGCAGCTGCTGAGCACCGAGCCCAGCAACGCCACCTGGGTCCTGACCTCGACGCTCCTCTCCGGAGCCGTCGCCACGCCGATCATGGGCCGCCTCGGCGACCTCTTCGGCAAGCGGCGGATGCTGATCACCAGCCTGGCCATCATGGTGGTGGGCGCCCTCGTCAGCGCCCTCACCAGCGATCTCCTCACGATGATCGCGGGCCGTACGCTCCAGGGCTTCGCGATGGGTGCGATACCGCTGGGCATCGGCCTGATGCGCGACATGCTGCCCCGCGAGAAGCTCGGCTCGGCCATGGCCCTGATGAGCTCCTCGATCGGCGTCGGCGGCGGCCTCGCGCTGCCGCTCGCGGCCCTGGTCGCGCAGCACGCCGACTGGCACGCCCTCTTCTACGGCGCCGCCGGCCTCGGTGTCCTCGCCATCGTCCTCACCCTTCTCGTCGTACCGGAGTCCCCGATGCGCGCGGAGGGCACCTTCGACGTGCTCGGCGCGATCGGCCTCTCCGCCGGCCTGGTCCTCTTCCTTCTCCCCATCACCAAGGGCAGCGACTGGGGCTGGACATCCGGCACCACGCTCGGCCTGTTCGCCGCGGCGGCCGTCGTCCTGCTCCTGTGGGGCGTGATGGAGCTGCGCGTGAAGGCCCCGCTGGTGGACCTGCGCACCACGGCCCGCCCGGCGGTCCTCTTCACCAACCTCGCCTCGATCATGGTCGGCGTCTCCTTCTACGTCGTCTCCCTCGTCCTGCCCCAGCTCCTCCAGCTGCCGAAGGCCACGGGCTACGGCCTCGGCCAGTCGATGGTCACCGCCGGTCTGCTGGTCGCGCCGCTGGGCCTGACGATGATGTTCACGGCCCCCGTCTACGCCCGTCTCTCCGCGAAGTACGGCCCCAAGGTCACCCTGATCCTCGGCATGCTGATCATCGGCATCGGCTACGGCGCCGGCCTCGGCCTCATGAGCGCGGCCTGGCAGAGCCTCGTCATCGCGGTCGTCCTGGGCGCGGGCATCGGCCTCGCGTACTCGTCGCTGCCCGCGCTGATCGTGGGTGCGGTGCCGGCGTCGGAGACCGGTGCGGCGAACGGGCTCAACACCCTGATGCGGTCCATCGGTACGTCCGTGTCGAGCGCCGTGATCGGGATGGTGCTGGCGAACACCGCGAACCATGTGGGCGGGGTCGCGATCCCGACCATGCACGGTTTCCGGGTGTCCTTCATGATCGCGACGGGTGCGGTCGCCGTCGGCCTGCTGATGGCCCTGTTCCTCCCCAAGCCGAACCGTGCGCCGCAGCTGAACTTCAGCAGCGAGGAGGAGGCCAACCTGGAGCGCGCCGAGGAGATCCTGCGGGGCTTCCGGGGGCGGGTGCTCGGCGCCGACGGTTCGCCTGTCGCGCGGGCCAAGGTCACGTTGATCGACCGGCGGGGGCGGCAGGCGGGGGCGACGCTCTCCGACGAGGACGGCAGCTACGCCCTCGCGGTCCCGTCCCAGGGCGCGTACGTCCTGGCGGCACGTGCCACCGGGCATGGTCCGCTGGCCTCGTCTGCGACGCACGGCGGTGACGAGGTTGCGGTTGACCTTGATCTGTCGTTGCCCGGTGAGACTGTCAGCGCGTAATCGGTTTCGTCGTCTTGCGCGGGTGCGTGGGGGCTGGTCGCGCAGTTCCCCGCGCCCCTAAAAGACGTAGCCTGGCGGCGCTCACAAGTCGCCGGTACCGAAGGAACCGCCATGCCCCTGGCACCCAAGCCTCAAATCCTCGCCGCATTCGAGAGCGCCAAGGGGTTCATGCCGGTCGGCGAAGGACTGGCCCTGTACTCCGCCGCCGTAGAAGCCGGAAGCCTCGGGCTGCCGTTGCTGGAAGTCGGGACGTACTGCGGGCGCTCCACCATCCTGCTCGCCGATGCCGCTCGCGCTGCCGGTGTCGTCGCGCTCACGGTGGACCATCACCGGGGCAGCGAGGAGCAGCAGCCGGGGTGGGAGTACCACGACCCGGAGACGGTCGATCCGGAGATCGGGCTGATGGACACGCTGCCCACGTTCCGCAGGACCCTGCACCGGGCGGGGCTCGAGGAGCATGTGGTGGCCCTGGTCGGGCGGTCGCCGCAGGTGGCGCGGGTCTGGGGTGCTCCCCTCGGCCTCGTCTTCATCGACGGCGGGCACACCGACGAGCACGCGAACGCCGACTACGAGGGCTGGGCGCCCCATGTCGCCGAGGGCGGGCTGCTCGTCATCCACGACGTGTTCCCGGACCCGGAGGACGAGTTCACCGGGCAGGCCCCGTACCGCGTGTACCAACGGGCCCTGGAATCGGGCGCGTTCACGGAGGTGTCGGTGACGGACTCGTTGCGGGTGCTACGGCGCACAGGCGCCGGGATCTGAAGATCGGCCGCGACTCCTGGCGGCGCTTGCCGCCGCTTCGGCGGGACCGTACCGCCGGGCCGCTAGGGTGGCTCACGTGTCGTACGTAGGTCCGGACTTCAATCCTCCGCAGCCCCGTCGTTTCCGTCGAGGGCCCCTGACCGTGGCGCTGGCCGCGCTGGTGCCGGGGGCGCTGATCGGGTGGTTCGTGTACGAGGCGGTGGGCGGCCCGGGGGACTCGGGCAAGGCGGCGACCAGCGCGCCCGGTGCGTCCGCTTCGCCCTCTGTCAGCGCCTCGAACGACGACAAGCCGCCGAACTCCAGGCCCCTCACGGGCAAGGTCGTCGTCATCGACCCGGGGCACAACGTCACCAACTTCCAGCACACCGCCGAGATCAACCGCAAGGTGGACATCGGCACGAACTGGAAGGAGTGCGACACCACGGGGACGTCCACCAACTCGGGTTACGCGGAAGCCCAGTTCACGATGGACGTGTCCCACCGGCTGCGGAAGATCCTGGAGCGGCAGGGCGCCACGGTGAAGCTGACGCACGACGGCTCCTCCCCGGCCTGGGGGCCGTGTGTCGACCAGCGGGCGAAGATCGGCAACGCCGCGCACGCGGACGCCGCGATCTCCATCCACGCGGACGGCGCACCGGCCGGCGACCGCGGCTTCCATGTGATCCTGCCGGCCTCCGTGCACGCGGGTGGCGCCGACACCCGCGCGATCGTCGCCCCCTCCGCCGTTCTCGGCCGCGACATCGAGAGCGGCTACCGTCGCGCGACGGGCGAACAGCCCTCCAACTACGTCGGTGACGGCACCGGTCTCGTCACGCGTAAGGACCTGGGCGGTCTCAATCTGTCAACGGTTCCCAAGGTGTTCCTCGAGTGCGGCAATATGCGCGATAGCAAGGATGCCGCACTGCTGACGAACGGCGCCTGGAGACAGGCGGCGGCGCAGGGGATCTCTGAGGGAATCGTGAGTTTCCTGCGCGGGTAACGATCAGTGGGCTGATCCGGGCGGACACCCTGGCAAGGTGGACGATAGGGTCAACTGACGACGAGACGACCTACGAAGGACCTGAAGTGAATATCCGCTCCCTCACACGAGGCGACGGTGTGGTGATCGGGGCAGCGGTATTGCTCTTCATCGCTTCGTTCCTCAAGTTCTACACGGCCACCGGGTACAACCTGGACATCACCGCGTGGACGAGCCTCGGTAACGGCCTCGGCACTTACATGGGTGGCGTCATCGGTGCCGCTCTCATCGTCGTCAACCGCAGCCTGCCCCAGCCGCGCAAGATCCTGGGCCTGGACCTCGGGACAGTCGGCGTGGCGTTCACGGTCCTCACCGCGTGGGCCCTGTTCTGGACGCTGGTGGACGTCGGGGACAACGTCAGCGCGGGCGCGGGCCTCATCCTCGGCTTCATCGCCGCCCTCGTCCTGGCCGGCGCCGCCGTCGCGACCCCCCTCGTCCCGGCCCTCCAGGCCGCCCTCGTCCCCGCGCCCAAGCCGGTCGCCCCGCAGCCCTACGGCGCCCAGCCGCCCGGTGGTTACGGCTACCCGGGTGCCGGTGCGCCGCAGCCGTCGTACGGCACTCCGCCGCAGCAGGCAGGGACCGCGCAGCCGTTCGGGCAGCCCCAGCCGCAGCCGACGCCGCCTCCGGCCGGGGACTTCTCGCCGTTCTGGTTCGCCGTGCCGGTCGCCCGGCCGCTGTTCGCGGAGGACGGTTCGCCGTCGCCGATCGCCGAACTCGCGCCGGGCACCTGGTACTTGGCCGTCGAGCAGCGCGGTCCGGCGCTGATCGCGCAGACGCAGGACGGCCGTCGTGGCGTACTGCAGGACACCTCGGGGATCCAGCGCGGCTGAGCCCCGCACCGTCTCCCACGGCCCCTCGCCCTTCCGGGTGGGGGGCCGTTGTCGTACAGTCGCAGCCGTCCCGTCGACTGGCTGACGATCCGTCAGATTGCTGACTGTGGAGGCGACATGCGGCTCGGTCTCACACTCGGGTACTGGGGGCGCGGGCCCTCCGCCGGCCATGTGCCGCTGGCCCAGGAGGCGGAGCGGCTCGGGTACGACTCGGTGTGGACGGCCGAGTCGTGGGGTTCCGACGCCTTCACCCCGCTGACCTGGATCGCCGCGCAGACGTCAACGATCAAGCTGGGAACGGCCGTTGCCCAGATGGCGGCCCGCTCACCGACCACCACCGCGATGCACGCGCTCACCCTCGACCATCTCTCGGGCGGACGGATGATGCTCGGGCTCGGGCTGTCGGGGCCGCAGGTGGTGGAGGGCTGGTACGGGCGGCCGTTCCCCAGGTCGCCGCTGACCGCGACCCGGGAGTACGTCGAGGTCGTACGGCAGGTGCTGCGGCGGGAGGCGCCGGTCGAGGTGGCGGGGTTGTTCCACGCGCATCCGTACCGGGGCGCGGACGGCACCGGGCTCGGCAAGGCGCTCAAGTCCATCACCCACCCCCTCCGCCCCGACCTGCCGGTCCTGCTGGGCGCGGAGGGGCCGAAGAACGTGGCACAGACGGCCGAAATCGCCGACGGCTGGCTGCCGTTGTACTGGTCGCCGAGCCGCCCAGAGGTCTACGGGACCACCGGCTTCCGTGACGGCTTCCTGGTCGCGCCCATGGCACAGGTGAAGGTCTGCGACGACGTCGCCGAAGGCCTGCTCCCCGTGAAGATGATGCTCGGCTTCTACATCGGCGGGATGGGGCACGCGGCCCGCAACTTCCACGCGGACCTGATGGCGCGCATGGGGTACGAGGAAGAGGCCCGCCGGATACAGGAGTTGTTCCTCGGCGGGCGCCGGGAGGAGGCCGTCCTCGCCGTGCCGGACGCGTTCGCCGACGAGATCTCCCTCGTCGGCCCGCGTGAACGGATCGCGGAACGGCTGGAGTTGTGGCGCAAGGGCCCGGTCACGGACCTGCTGGCCCTTGCGCCCGACCCGCACACGCTGCGGGTGCTGGCCGAACTGAACTCCTAGGAACCGCCCGCCAGTTGGCCTGCCGACGGCACCTGGTCGGTCACCTCCGCGCCCGCGCTCTTCGCGGCGTCCTTGACCTTGTTGATGATGTCGTTGAAGGAACTCGCCGTCGCGTCGGTCGAGTCGCCCTTGCGGAGCTTGGACGGCAGGTCCTTGAGGGAGTCGATGCCGGCGGTCAGCGGGGCGAGTGCCCTGGAGAGCGTGGGGTCGCCCTGGGCGTTCTTCTTGGCCGCCTTGAGCCGGTTGTACGCGAACGCGCCCGCCAGGCCCGCCTTGACGAGGGCGAACCTGCGCCCGCTCGCACCCTTCTTGAACTTGCCGGCCTTCCAGGGCTTCACGATCCACTGGTAGGTGGCACCGGCGGCGAGGCCCGCGTTCGCGACGAAGCGGGTCTTCGCCAGCTTCTGGCGCTCGGCGGTCGTGCTGGGGCTCGGGGTGGAGGCGGCGGCCACGACGGCCGCGGTGTTCTGTGTGGCGTCGTCGGTCGCGCTGCCGCAGGCGGTGGCACCGGCGAGCAGGGCGCAGCACAGGGTGAGCGCCACGAAGAGGCGCCGTATCGGTACGGGCACGGAATCCTCCGGGGGTTTCCCCGAGTGGGTGTCCTTACCCCGGCAGCCTCACCCGGCCCGGGCGGTTGCGCCACCCGGGGGACGCCGTTCGGGTTTCACCGATGCCTGGTTTCATCGCGGGCGGAGCGGCAACCCGGTTGGCATGTCCCCCTACTACCGACGCGGTTCGAATTCCGCCGGCAATGTCATCGTGATCATCGCCGACATCATGGCCCTCATCCTGGGCCTCTGGATTCTGATGTACCTGCTGGACGCCAACCGCGCGAACGACCTCGTGCAGTTCGTCCACCGCACGGCGAACTGGCTGGCCGGCTGGTCCCGTGACCTGTTCACTTTCGACGAGGCGTGGGCGCGGGTCGTGTGCGGGTATGGCCTCGCCGCGATCGTGTACCTGTTTATCGGGCACGCGATCGCCAACCGGGTGAACCGTTCCTGACCGTTTGGCGGGTGCGGGCCGGTGGGGGCTGAGCGCGCCCACGCGGCGGAGCCGCTAATCGATACAGCCCCGCGCCCCGAGGCGGCGGCCCGGTTTGGGGCGGGGGGCGCCGCCGGCTCGCCCCCCCCCCCCCCCCCCCCGCAAACACCCCGACCCACCCCAAACC
>NZ_JBHYWD010000017.1:19634-43201 GCF_042751305.1 Streptomyces hokutonensis | reverse complement strand
CGCGGATATTCCAACCCCACCGGCGACATGTATTGTGTTGCTCCTTTTGGGGGCGCGGGGAACTGCGCGAGCAACCCCCACCGGCCCGCACCTAACAACAGTCCGGATCCAACCCATTCGGCAACAACTCGGCCCCGAACACCGCACACGTCGCGTCATGGCCCCCCAGCGCCGCCACCGCGAGCAGCAACGACCCCGCAGTCCACGTGGTCAACTCACGCGGCCAGATCGCATCGTCCTCGAAGACGTACCCCGTCCAGTACAGCCCGCTCTCCGCATCGCGCAGATGCTGTATCGACTGGAGAATCTCCAACGCGCGGTCGGACTCCCCCAACACCCACAGCGCCAGGGCGAGTTCGGCGGACTCGCCGCCGGTGACCCACGGGTTGGGGACGACGCACCGCACCCCGAGCCCGGGCACGACGAAGCGGCTCCAGCCCTCCTCCACCCGGGACTTGGCCTCCGTGCCGGTCAACGCGCCGCCCAGGACCGGGTAGTACCAGTCCATCGAGTAGCGGTCCTTGTCCAGGAACCGTTCCGGATGGCGGCGGATCGCGTGCCGGAGCGCGCCGACCGCCAACTCCCAGTCCGGCTGGGGCTCTTCGCGCTGTTCGGCGATGGCGAGCGCGCAGCGCAGCGCCTGGTGGATCGAGGAGGAACCGGTCAGCAGCGCGTCGGCCGTGTCCGTGCCGTCGGCGTCCCGCTTCCAGCCGATCTGCCCGCCCGGCTGCTGGAGCCGGAGGACGAACTCGACGGCCGCGTAGACCGTGGGCCACAGGCGGTCCAGGAACGTGTCGTCGCCGGTCGAGAGGTAGTGGTGCCAGACGCCCACGGCCACGTAGGCGACGAAGTTGGTCTCGCGGCCCCGGTCGGTGACATCGTGCGCGTCGCCGTCGGCGTAGGCCGCGTACCAGGAACCGTCCTCGTTCTGGTGCCGGGCGAGCCAGTTGTACGCCCGCTCGGCGGCCTCGTGCTCGCCCGCCGCGTCGAGCGCCATCGCGGCCTCGGTGTGGTCCCACGGGTCGAGGTGATGGCCCCGGAACCAGGGGATCGCCCCGTCCTCCCGCTGCACGGCGAGGATGCCGGCGACGGTCGCGGCGGCCTCCTCCGCGGTGAGGACCCCGGGCAGGACGAGGTGTTCTGTCCGGGGAGCGGTCACTTGGCTTCCGCCAGGGGGAGGTGCGGCTTGGTCGCGTAGGCCACGAAGCTCTTGCCGATCAGCGGGTTCAGCGCCTGTTCGGCGACCCGGGTGGCGAGGGGCTTCTTCATGATGTCCCAGACCAGGAGCTTGTGGTACGCCTGCACCGGCAGCGCCTTGTCGTTGTCGACGCCGAACGCGCACTTCAGCCACCAGTACGGCGAGTGCAGCGCGTGCGCGTGGTGGGTGCCGTAGGGCTTGAGGCCGGCCTCGCGGATCTTGGCGAGGAGTTCGTCCGCCTTGTAGATGCGGATGTGGCCGCCCTCGACCTCGTGGTAGGCGTCGGACAGCGCCCAGCAGACCTTCTCGGGGCCGTAGCGCGGGACGGTGATGGCGATCCGGCCGCCGGGCTTCAGGACCCGGACCATCTCGGCGAGCACGCCCTTGTCGTCCGGGATGTGCTCCATCACCTCGGAGATGATCACGACGTCGAACGACTCGTCGGGGAAGGGGAGTTGGAGCGCGTCGCCCTCCATCGCGGTCGCGGTGGCACCGGCCGGGGCCTCGCCGGCCTCCTTCATCGCCGCGAACCACTTGGCGACCTCGCGGATCTCCTCGGCGTTCTGGTCGAGGGCGACGACCTGTGCCCCTCGCCGGTAGCACTCGAACGCGTGCCGCCCGGCACCGCACCCGAGGTCCAGGACACGGTCGCCAGGGGCGAGCGGGAACCGGGAGAAGTCGACGGTCAGCACGTGGCCCTGCTTTCGGGATAGACGCCGGTAACACTGGTCGGAGACGGGGACGGAGAGGTCGTACGGCCCGCGATGGCCTCGCGGTACCTGGCGGCCGTGCCCTCGGCGGCCTTGGCCCAGGTGAAGCGCGCGAGCACGCGTTCCCGGCCCGCCCGGCCGAGCCGCGCTCTCAGCTCCGGGTCGGCCAGCAGGCGGCTCAGGGCGGTGGCCAGCGCGCCGGGGTCGCCCGGCGGTACCGCGAGGCAGGTCTCGCCGTCGCGTCCGGCGACCTCCGGGATCGCCCCGCCGGTCGTCGCGACGAGCGGCGTCCCCGTGGCCATCGCCTCGGCCGCCGGGAGCGAGAAGCCCTCGTACAGCGAGGGCACGCAGGCGACCTCCGCCGAGCGGACCAGGTCGACGAGTTCGGCGTCCGAGATGCCCTTGACGAACTCGACGGCGCCTTCGAGGCCGTAGCGCTCGACGGCCTGGGCGACCGGGCCCTCCGTCGGTCGTTTGCCTACGACGATCAGGTGGGCGTCGGGGTGTTCGGTGCGGACCTTCGCCAGGGCCTCGACGAGGTAGACCAGGCCCTTGAGGGGGACGTCCGCGCTGGACGTGGTGACGATCCGGCCCGGTACCTGGGGTACGGCGGGGTCCGGGGCGAACTGGTCGGTGTCGGCGCCGATGTGGACGACGTGGATGCGGTCGTCGCGGACGCCGAGGTGGTCGACGATCTCCTGGCGCGAGGTGCCGGAGACGGTGAGCACGGAGGGGAGGCGGCGGGCGACCCGCTTCTGCATCTGCGTGAAGGAGTACCAGCGCCGCTTGGACATCCGCTGGCGCCGGTTCTCCGCCGCGTCCAGCTCCAACTGCCGGTCCACGGTGATGGGATGGTGGATCGTCGTCACCAGCGGTGCACCGACATCCCCCAACAACCCGTAGCCCAGCGTCTGGTTGTCGTGCACGACGTCGAACTCGCCGCGTCTGGCGCGGAGATGGCGGCGGGCGCGGAGCGAGAAGGTGAGGGGTTCGGGGAAGCCGCCGGTCCACATCGTCGCGACTTCGAGGGCGTCGATCCAGTCCCGGTACTCGTCGCGCTTGGGCGTGCGGAAGGGGTCCGGGGAGCGGTAGAGGTCGAGAGAGGGCAGCTCGGTCAGGGAGATGCCGGGGTAGCCCTCGTCGAGGACCGGGTACGGCTGCGAGCCGATGACCTCGACGCGGTGCCCGAGGCGGGCCAGTTCGCGGGAGAGATGGCGGACGTAGACGCCCTGACCACCGCAGAACGGGTTCCCTTTATAGGTGAGGAGTGCGATACGGAGCGGTCGCTCGCCGTCGGCGGCCGGGCCCTCCTGGGGGCCCGCCTGACTGGCCTCAGCGGTCACTCTGAGCCCCCTTCTGCCTGCACTGTCCCGCGAGATTACGCCGGGACGCTAATCTAGAACAAGTTTCAGACTTGATCGTCCAGGAGGTTCTGAATCTACCGGCCGGTACGGGCGCTGTGAGAAGTGGATCAGGTGATTCACACCACGGCCGAGACCCTGCCATGATCGGTCCGATCACCCGCCCTCACCGACAGTCACGGGAACAGTCACGGAACGGGAGCCATGCCAGTGGAAGCCAAGCCCGAAACCACTGCGCGGACCTCGCCGCCCCTCACCGAGCGGCAGGAGGCGCGCCGGCGCCGCATCCTGCACGCGAGCGCGCAGTTGGCGAGCCGGGGCGGTTTCGACGCCGTGCAGATGCGCGAGGTCGCGGAGTCCTCGCAGGTCGCGCTCGGCACGCTGTACCGGTACTTCCCGTCCAAGGTGCATCTCCTGGTCGCCACGATGCAGGACCAGCTGGAGCACATGCACGGCACGCTCCGCAAGAAGCCGCCGGGCGGCGAGACGGCGGCCGAGCGGGTCGCGGAGACCCTGATGCGGGCCTTCCGCGCGCTCCAGCGCGAGCCGCATCTTGCCGACGCGATGGTCCGCGCGCTGACCTTCGCGGACCGCAGTGTCTCCCCCGAGGTCGACCAGGTCTCCCGGCAGACCACGGTGATCATCCTGGACGCGATGGGCCTGGAGCACCCGACGCCCGAGCAGCTCTCCGCCGTCCGCGTGATCGAGCACACCTGGCACTCGGCCCTGATCACCTGGCTCTCGGGCCGCGCGTCCATCGCCCAGGTGAAGATCGACATCGAGACGGTGTGCCGTCTCATCGACCTCACGGAGCCGGGCGCGAACCGATAATTCCCGTATGTCGATCATCCACCGCACCCACGTCAAGCCCACCAAGCTCGAACTCCTCACCACCTGGCTGCCCACCCGCCCCTGGTATCACGGCCCCGCCGCACCGGAGTTGGTGAAGTCCGGCGGGTTCCGGCTCGACGACCCCGAGGGCGAGGTCGGCATCGAGTTCATGGTCGTCACCGACGGCTCGGGCGCCTACCTCGTCCCGCTCACCTACCGCGGCGCCCCGCTCCCCGGCGCCGAACACGCCCTCGTCGGCACCATGGAGCACGGTGTGCTCGGTCCGCGCTGGGCCTACGACGGCTGCCACGACCCGGTGCTGACCGCCGAGTTGGTCGCGTTCATCGAGGGGCGGACTCAGGCGCAGGCGCAGAGCGTCTCCGACACCCTGGACCGGGAGGTCGCCCGCTCCTGGACCGGTACGGCACCCCTCCCCGCCCTCGGCGCCCCGAACGACACCGACGAGACAACCGAGTTCGCCGTACCGGACGGTCCGGTCCTGCGGCTGCACCGGGTGCTGACCCCCGGCTCGACGCCTCCCGAGGGCGCGCTCGGCCAGGTCACCGGCGCCTGGGCGCAGGCAGACGGCACCCGGGTCCGCGCGCTGTTCGCCGCCGTCCAGGACTCCTAGGACGCCAACTCCCCTGTCGCTGCTACTCCTCGGGCGGGAACACCGGCTCCCCGCTCCCGAGCAGCGTGATCATGATGGCCTCCACCGGGCAGCCCTCGGCCGCCGCGAGGATCCGCTCGTTGGCGTCGGTCTCCGGTTCGGCCGGGTGGGACTGCATGGCCGAGTCGAGGCGAAAGCGGTCGGGGGCCTGGTGGACGCACTGGGCCGAGCCGATGCAGACGGAGCGGTCGACCTCGACCTGCCAGCGGTCACCCGCCCCCACGCTCGAATACGCTCGCGCGGGAGGTACCCCCATCCGGCTCACCCCTCCCAGCCGGCCGGCAGGTGGATCATCTTGTGTTCGAGGAACTCGGAGAAGCCCTCGGGCCCGAACTCCCGCCCCAGGCCTGAGTTCTTGTAGCCGCCGAAGGGGCCGAGCATGTCGAGGCTGAAGGTGTTGACGTTGTAGGTGCCGGTGCGGACCTGGCGGGCGATGTCGATGCCGTGGGCCACATCGCCCGTCCACACACTGCCGCTCAGCCCGTAGTCGGAGTCGTTCGCGATCTTCACGGCCTCGGTCTCGTCGCCGTACGGGAGCAGGCAGATCACCGGGCCGAAGATCTCCTCGCGGGCGATGCGCATGGAGTTGTCGACGTCACCGAAGAGGGTCGGCTCGACGTACCAGCCGTGGTCGAGGCCGGGCGGACGGCCGCCGCCCGTAAGGATTTTGGCGCCCTCCTCCTGGCCTATGCGGATGTAGTCGAGGTTGCGTTGTTGTTGGCGCCTGGCGACCAGCGGGCCTACCTGGGTGGCGGGGTCGAGCGGGTCGCCGACCACGAGGGCGCTCGCCGCCGCCGCGAAGGCGTCCGCGAACTCGTCGTAGCGCGAGCGGGGTACGAGGATGCGGGTCTGGGCGACGCACGCCTGGCCGTTGTTCATCCAGGCCGCCGAGACGATGCCGGGGACGGAGGTCGTGATGTCCGCGTCGGGCAGCACGATCGCCGCCGACTTGCCGCCCAACTCCAGTGTCACGCGGGTGAGATGACGGGCGGCGACCTCCATCACGCGCTTGCCGGCCGCGACCGAACCGGTGAAGGAGATCTTGTCGATGCCGGGGTGTCCGACGAGGTACTCGCTGACCTCGCGGTCGGCCGGGAGGATCGACAGGACGCCGTCCGGCAGCCCTGCCTCCTTCGCGATCTCGCCCAACAGATAGGCGTCCAGGGGCGCTTCGGGCGACGGCTTCAGGATCACCGTGCAGCCGGTGAGCAGCGCGGGCGCTAGCTTGGCGGCGGCCACGAACTGCGGGACGTTCCAAGGGACTACGGCCGCCACCACTCCAACCGGCTCCCGGCGTACGAGGATCTTGCCGAGGACGCCGTCCCGGTACTCCTCGTAGGTGAAGTCCTTCGCGACGGTGATCGCCGCGTCCCACACCATCATCGCGCCGAGGGCCTGCCCGAGGATGCTCCAGGAGTACGGCGACCCGTTCTCGGAGGAGATGACGCGGCCGATCTCCTCGTACCGGGCGGCGATCGCGTCCTTGATGCGGGTGACGACCGCGACCCGTTCGTCGAGGGTCATGCGCGGCCAGGGTCCCTCGTCGAAGGCCCGGCGGGCCACAGCGACCGCGCGGTCCACGTCCTCCCGCGACGCGTGCGGGACGCGTCCGATGACCTCTTCGGTGTGCGGGGAGATCACCTCGATGACGTCCTTGCCCAGGGGGTCGGTCAACTCCCCGCCGATGAACAGCTGTCGGTGTTCCACGAGCTCCGTCATGGCCGAACGCCTCCCCGGTGCCGCTGCCTGAACCGCAGTCTGACGATCCATCAGATACGAGGACTGAATACCAGTTCCGGTCGATGGAGTCCACGTATAGTGGCCGGACGGCGGCGATTGGGGAGTCCATGACGTCCACGGGTCAGGTCCACGACCACGGCGGCGGTGTTCGTTCCATCGAAGTCCCCATCCCCGACAACCCACTTGGGACCACGCTCGTCTACGTCGTCGACACCGACCGCGGTCCGGTCCTGGTCGACACCGGCTGGGACGACCCGGCCTCCTGGGACACCCTCGTCGCGGGTCTCGACGCCTGCGGTACGCAGGTGGGCGAGGTGCACGGCGTGCTCATCACCCACCACCACCCCGACCACCACGGCCTGTCCGGGCGGGTGCGCGAGGCGTCCGGGGCGTGGCTCGCGATGCACGCGGCGGACACGGCGATCGTCCGCCGGGCCCGTTCCACCGAACCGGGCCGCTGGCTGACGTACATGACCGCGAAGCTCGCGGCGGCCGGTGCACCCGAAGAACACCTCGCCCCGCTCCGGGCAGCCCGCCCGCGCAGCGTCCCCGGCCTCGCGCCCGCGCTGCCCGACCGGGAGATCGTCCCCGGCGAACTCCTCGCCCTGCCGGGCCGACGGCTGCGCGCGATCTGGACCCCGGGCCACACGCCGGGCCATGTCTGTCTGCACCTGGAGGAGGACCACCCGGCCCAACTCCCGGGCCACGGCCGCCTGTTCTCCGGCGACCACCTCCTCCCCGAGATCACCCCGCACATCGGCCTGTACGAGGACCCGGACGACACCACGATCGCCGACCCGCTCGGCGACTACCTCGACTCCCTGGAGCGGGTCGGCCGCCTCGCACCCGCCGAAGTACTCCCGGCCCACCAGCACACCTTCACCGACGCCCCCGGCCGTGTACGGGAGTTGCTCACCCACCACGAGGACCGCCTGACCGGCCTCCTCGCCCTCCTCTCCGAACCCCTCACCGCCTGGCAGGTCGCCGAGCGGATGGAGTGGAACCGTCCCTGGGCCCAAATCCCCTTCCCGTCAAGGAACATCGCGGTCTCCGAGGCCGAGGCGCATCTGCGGCGGCTGGTGAAGCTGGGCCAGGCGGAGGTCGTGACGGGGAGCGAGCCGGTGACCTACGTGGCGGTGTAATTCGGTCGTGGGGCCAGGGGTGCGGCTGATACGAACGACCCCATGGACCTGGACCCTTTGCAGCGACTGCTCGCCGAACGTGCCTGTGAACGCGTGATCCTGGACTTCGTCCGCCGGTTCGATCTCGGTGAACCGTCCTCCGTCGCCGGGCTGTTCACCGAGGACGGCCGCTGGGAGTGGCCGGAGGGGGACAGAGTGGTCGAGGGGCGGGAGGCGCTGCGGAAGTACTTCGGCGCCCGCCCCGCAGGCCGGCTCTCGCGCCGCCTGATGTCGAACGTCCTGGTCACCCTCACCTCCCCCGACACGGCGATCTCGACCGCGTACTTCACGACGTACCGCGTCGACGGCCACCACGGCGGCATGGTCCCCGCCGGTCCTCCGGTGCAGGTGGGCCACTACGAGGACACCTTCCGTCAGGTGGACGGGAGTTGGCTGATCAGCGCCCGCACCCTGTTCCTGCCGTTCGGCGGCCCCACCCCGCGTCACTGACCGATGGCCGCGTACGCGATCCCCTCGTCGTACGTCATCGCCAGGCCCGCCCGGTATCCCGTCTCGTAGGCGTCCTCGCCGAGTTGCTCACGGACGCGGAGTTCGCAGGTGCGGCGGGTGGCGATCAGGTCCGGGGAGTCCATCTGGGCGCGGCCGGTGAGTTCCCAGAGGCGGGTGCCGATGCCGAGGAGGCGGGCGGCGCGGTGGGCGTCGCCGGTGGTGACGACGGCGGCGGCCAGGAGGTCGAGGGACATGGCGGCGCCGACCGTGTTGTGCAGCAGGGCGTGGCCAGCGATCGAGGTGCGGGCGCCGAGCACGGCCGCCTGCATGTCGCCGTGCGCCAGGTCCACCTGGGCGATCAGGTAGTCGGCGAAGGCCCCGCACCAGTACTCGCCCTGTTTCCGGCTGGCCGTACGCACCTCGTCGGCGACCTCACGGCCCCGTTCGAACTTGCCGCGCAGCACGTGTGCGAGGGACAGCGCGAGCCGGGCCTGTAGCTGGGCGGCGCCGAACCCGTCGTCATGGACGGGGAGTCGGGGTGCCGCGTCGAGGACGGCGATGGCCTCGGCCTGGCGGCCGGTGAGTGCCAGATGGCCGCCCCTGAGGTAGGCGGCGGCGACCTGGGCGACCGGGGAGCCCTGTTCGCGGGCCGCGTCGGCGCAGCGGACCGCCCAGTTGGCCGCCGCCTCCTGGTCGCCCTGGAGGAGGGCGACCGCGCCGCGCGACCACAGGGCGAGGGTGCGGCCGGGGCCGGGCGGCGACTCGGCGGCGAGGGCCTGGTCGAGGCAGTGCTGGGCCTCGCGGAGGTAGCCGCAGTGCCGCCACAGGAAGCCGACGTGGCCGGCCATCTCCACGGTGGTCGCGGGCGCCCCGTCCGGTTCGGCGAGCGCGTAGTCGACTGCCGTGCGCAGATTGGCGTGTTCGGTCAGTACGCGCTCGCACCAGGCGACCTGCCGTCCGGTGTTCCACTCGGCGCAGCCCTCGCGGGCGAGGCGGGCGTAGTGGTCGCGGTGGCGCCGGCGTACGGCGCGTTCCTCGCCGAGGGCGTGCAGCCAGTCGGCGCCGTACTCTCGGACGGTGTCGAGCATGCGGTAGCGGGCCGAGATGACGGGGTCGGGCAGCACGATGGACTGGGCGACGAGCCGGTCGAGCAGCCCGGCGATCCGCTCCGGGGGCAGCGGGCCGCCCGCGCAGATCTGCCGGACGGCCTCCAGACAGAAGCCGCCGCTGAAGACGGACAGCCGCGCCCACAGCAGCCGTTCGAGCGGAGCGCACAGCTCGTGGCTCCAGCCGATGGCGGTGCGCAGGGTCTGGTGGCGGGGCGGGCGTTCGCCGGGGGCGGAGACGAGCAGGTCGAGGGGCGAGGAGGGGATTGGTGTGCCCGGCGCGGACGGGTCCGGCAGGGGCGGGAGCGTGGGCAGGCGTTCGCCCAGGCGGGTGTGGAGTTGGTCGAGGGTCAACTCCGTGAGGCGGGCGGCGGCGAGTTCGAGGGCCAGGGGGATGCCGTCGAGGCGGCGGCAGACGGCGACGGCGGTGGCGCGGGCGGCCGAATCGCCGTCCCCCAGGGGGCGTCCGGCGGCTGCGGCGCGCTCGGCGAACAGGGCTACGGCGGCCCCGGCGTCCTCGTCGACGCCGGGGCGGCCGTCCACCGGCAGCGGTTCGAGGTGGAGGACCTCCTCGCCGGGTAGTGCGAGCCGTTCCCTGCTGGTGAGCAGGACGCGCAGGCCGGGGAGGCGGGAGCGCAGCGCGGCGGTGAACCTGGCGCAGTCGGCGAGGACGTGTTCGCAGGAGTCGAGGATCAGCAACAGCCTTCTGCCGTGGGCCCATTCGGTGATGACGTCGATCACCGGGCGCGTCGACCGGTCGGCGAGCCGGAGGCTCTCCATGACGGCGAGGTCCACGGGTCCCGAGGTGCGCAGGGGTGAGAGTTCGGTCAGCCAGACGCCGTCGGGGTAGGCGTCCCGGACCCGTGCCGCCGCGCGCAGCGCGAGCCGGGTCTTGCCGACCCCGCCGACCCCGACGACGGTCACCGGCCGGGCCGGTCCCGAGTCCGGGTCCAACGCGGCCCGCAGCCGGGCGAGTTCGGCACCGCGCCCGACGAAACTCAGTGTCTCGGGCGGCAGATTCCCATGTTTGTTGACGTCACCCGAGCTCGCACGGTCGGTCCTGTCCGGCACGAGGTCAGTGTGTCCGTACGTCACCGGCTCCATGCGCGGGTCCCGGAACCCAGCCCACGACTGAACAAAAGAATCGCGTCACCATCGGAAAAGCACCTTATTCCGATCACTTTCCTGTCCGATTGGACGAGTTGCGATCGAGAGCTGATCAACTCTCCGTTGGCGCGGGTCCGGAAAGCGGAATTCCGCAATGGTCGTGCCGTGAACACGATGGACGGGGGACGCCGCTTGCTCGTCGCACCGGTCGGTTGTCTGCTGGCGGCCACGCCGGGGCTGCTGATCGGCCGGGTGCAGCCGATCCTGCCACTGCTGGCGATCGGACCGCTGATGGCCGCCACCTTCCTGGGTGCCCGCCGTACGCTCCTGGTCTGCTGCTGGACCGTACTGCTCGCGCTGGCGGCGGGGCTCGGCTCGGGGGCACAGCTGAACGCCGGTTTCGCCGTCCGCTGGGGCGGGCTGCTCCTCGGCTGCGTGTGCAGTGTGTACGCGGCGAGACAGCGTGCCAGGCTGCGGGAACGGCTCGCGGAGGCGCGGGAGGTGGCCCGGATCACCCAGGAGGCGATCCTGCGGCCGGTCTCCCGCATCCTCTCCGGCACCCATGTCAGCACCCGCTACCACTGCGCGAACCGCGAGTCCTCGGTCGGCGGCGACCTGTACGACCTCGCGGTGACGCCGTACGGCCTGCGGGTGCTGGTCGGGGACGCGCGCGGGCACGGGCTCGACGCGCTGCGGACGGCGGCCGACACGCTCATCGGGTTCCGTGAACTCGTCCATACGGCACCGGACTTGACGACCCTGGCGAAGGAGCTGGACGCCCGGCTCACGCCCGGTCTCGGCCCCGAGGACTTCGTGACGGCGGTGCTGGCCGAGTTCGGCCCTGGCGAGGTGCGGCTCGTCAACTGCGGTCATCCGGCGCCCCTGCGCTCCGGGCAGCGCCTGGAACTCCTCGAACCCCGGGTCCCCGCACTGCCGTTGGGCCTGCGCCCGGACCCGCGCCAGTACCGGGTCCGCCTCCAGCCCGGCGACCGCCTCCTCCTCTACACGGACGGCCTCACCGAGTCCCGCGCCCTCGACGGCACCCCGTTCGCGCTGCTCACCGAGTGCGCGACGGCGCTGAGCGAGCCGACGCCGGACGGGGCGCTGCACGCGCTGTACGACCGCCTGCTCGCCCACGCCGGCGGGCCGCCCGCCGACGACCTGGCCCTCGTCCTGTGCCAGCCGACGGGGGTGACGGCGCCGGCGCGGGTCTGAGGCCGGCTCCGGATCAGCCCAACTTGAGGAGCAGGTCGGCCAGTTCGGCCGGCTTGGTGACCATGCAGTCGTGGCCGGTCTCCAGTTCCCACACCTGGGCCGGGGTGCCGTTGGGCTGGATCGCGGGGACCGGCCGCCGCTCGAAACCCTCCGGTTCGCTGCCCACGCAGTGGATGTGGGTGCGGGGGATCGAGCGCGCGACCGGGTTGTCCAGCCGTACCGACTGCTGGAGGCAGCGCGCCGACTGGTCCGAGAGCGTGGTCCGCAGCCAGGCGACGTCCGCCGGATCGGTGACCCCGAACAGGCCCCCTGGCGGCGGCAGTTCGGGCATCGGCGGAATCCGCCAGCCGGTACCCGAACTCACCGCCATGTCGATCAGCACCTGCGTCACGGGCATGATGTCGAGCGCGCTCTCGCCGTCCTCCGGGACCATCGCGTCGAGGTGGACGAGCCGGCCGATCCGGTCGGGGACCTGGTTGGCGGCCGACGAGATGACCAGGCCGCCGTAGCTGTGCCCGACGAGGATCACCTCGGTGAGGTCCTCCTCCGTGATGAGCCCGGCGACGTCGTCGGCGTGCGTGTCGAGGCCCACTTCAGGGGCGAGCAGATGTGCCTTGTCGCCGTGGCCGGTCAGCGAGGGTGCGAAGACCCGGTGTCCGGCCGCCGTCAGCAGCGGGACCACCCGCTGCCAGCTGTCTCCGCTGTGCCAGGCACCGTGCACCAGTAGGTATGTGGACATGGCTGTTGCTCCTCGCTGTGGTGGCCGGCGTCGCTGATCAGCACGCCACCGGTGACGCTGCCGCCCGGCCCGGGCCCCAGCCAGGGCCCCCGCGCCCCTGGGGGTGACAGGACCAGGCACGGGCGCGGCGGCCGAATTACAGTGCGGGGATGGCCGGTGAACCGAATCTGCTGGGTGAGTACGTGCGCGCCCGCCGCGAACTCGTCACCCCCGAACAGGCCGGTATCCCCGCCTACGGGGTACGGCGGGTGCCGGGCCTGCGCCGGGAGGAGGTCGCGCTGCTCGCCGGGATCAGCGCCGACTACTACCTGCGCCTGGAGCAGGGCCGCGACCGCAACCCCTCCGTGCAGGTCCTGGAGGCCATCGCCCGGGTGCTGCGGCTCGACGAGGACGCGACGGCCCACCTGCTACGACTGGGCGCCACGAAGCCCCGACGCCGCCGGCCCCGACCGGCGAAGGAGACCGTGCCCGAGGGCATCGCCAAGCTCCTCGGAACACTCCCGCTCCCCGCGCTGGTCGAGGGCCGCTACTTCGACGTCCTGGCCGCCAACTCCCTGGCGACCGCGCTGTCCCCGCGCTTCGCGACCGGTTCCAACCGGCTGCTGTCCCTCTTCCTCGACCCGGCCGAGCAGGCGCTCTACCCGTACTGGGAGAGCGCCGTCGGAGGCATGGTCGCCGCGTTCCGCGAGTCCGTGGGCCCCGACACGGACGACCCCCGTTTCATCGAGCTGGTCGGCGAACTCTCCCTCGCCAGCCCCCTGTTCAGCCGACTCTGGGCCCGCCACGACGTACAGGCCTGCGAGGCCGCGCCGAAGTACATCGCCCACCCCCAGGTCGGCGGCCTGGAGCTGAACCGGGAGCGCCTGAGCATCGACGGCGTACCGGGCCAGACCCTCGTCCTCTACCACCCGGACCCCGGCACCGACGCCGCCGAGAAACTGTCCCTCCTCGCGTCCGCGACCCGTACACCCGACGCCGGCCGTTCCCGGTCCGAGGTGACCGGGTAGGGCCGTGTGACGCGGCTCACCGCAGCGCGGTCGGCCCGGTGGACAGGGAACAGTGTGGAGACCTCACTACGGGCCCGCGTGCGAGCCGGAGACCCGGACGCGTTCGGGCAGCTCTTCGACGAGCACGCCTCGGTGGTCCACCGGCACGCCGTGCGGATGACCGGCGACTGGGGCACGGCCGACGACATCGTGTCGCTGACCTTCCTGGAGGCATGGCGGCTGCGCGAGCGCGCGCTGCCCGGCGACGACAGCCTGCGGCCGTGGCTGCTCGGTATCGCGACGAACGTCGCGCGCAACACCTCGCGGGCGGCGCGAAGACATCAGGCCGCGCTCGTCAGAATCCCGCCGCCCGATCCCGTGCCGGACTTCGCCGACGAGGTGACCCGGCGCATGGCCGACACCGAGGAACTGGCCGCCGCACAAAGGGCGTTGAGCAAGCTGCGCCGGGGCGAGCGGGAGGCGTTCACGCTCTGCGTGTGGGAGGGGCTGGACGCGGCCACGGCGGCGGCGGCCCTGGGCGTGGCCGTCGGCACCGTACGGTCCCGGCTCTCCCGCGCGAGGAAACGCCTGCGCAAGCTCACCGACCTCGAACTCGGACAGGTACAGAAGAAGAAAAAAGCACAGGAAACGCAACGCCCGGCGCCGGTCGGACAGTCACCGGGTAGCCGCCTCCAGGCGGCTCGGTCCACACCCAAGTCCACGCAGGAGAAGACGCGATGACCACCGACCCCCAGGAACTGGCCGAGCTGCTGCCCGCCCCGGGCCGTCCGGTGCTCTCGCGGGACCGCCACCGCGTACTGAGGGAACACCTGATGCAGCACATCACCCACGAACACGACACCGTCCGCGAGCAGTCGACCACGACCGTCACCGCGCCCAAGCCGTTCGCCCGCCGGCGCCTCGTCCTCGTCGCCGCGCCCCTGGCCCTCGCCGCCGCCGTGGGCCTGGGCGTGGTCGCGGTCGACAAGGCGGGGGACGGCAAGCACGGCACGGCCGCCGACGACGACCACCAGAAGGCCGTACAGCTGCTGGACCGGATCGCGCTGGCCGCCGCCGACCGCACCGCGGTCACGGCTCGCGACGACCAGTTCATCTACACCAAGTCCCAGGGATCGGCCGCCGAGTTGGGCGTCCAGTTCCACAGCGCCGCCGAACTCTCCCAGCACAAGGGGCTCTTCACGCCGAAGCCGTACAACGGGGCGGTCCAGCAGGAGCAGTGGGACGCGGTGGACGGCAAGCGGGACGGTCTGCGGAAGGGAGTCGCGGTCGCCGATCCGACCCAGAAGATGTCCATGGACATGAAGGGCACCGGATATCTGACCTTCCGTCAGCTCCAGGCCCTGCCCACCGACCCCGACACCCTGCTGAAGAAGTTCGCCGGCGATGCCGCGAACGTATCGGCGGCCCGCCGTACGGAAGTTGTCGTGGAGAACCTCGGCGCCATCGTCGACGAGGCCACCCTGCTGCCCGATCTCAGTGCCGCGATCTACCGTGCCATGGCCGAGCTCCCGGGCGTGAGCGTCGTGGACCACGTCAAGGACGCGGCGGGACGGGAGGGCGTCGGCCTCACGTTCAAGAACGCCCCGAAGGGCTACGCCTGGGTCTTCGACGCGTCGAGCCTCGTCTATCGGGGCACAACCGACGCCGCCCTCCTGGGAGTTGGCGTCGCGGACAGGGCGGGTGAGGTGCCGGCCGGTTAGCCTGCGCCCGTCCTCGGTCGTCAGTCGCGGTAGCGCGGCGCGGGCGGGTAGAAGTCGCCGTAGGGGCCCAACCACCGTTCGTGCAGGGCGCGGAGCTTGCCCGAGGTGCGCAGGTGGGCGAGCACGCCGTTGATGAATCGGACGAGTTCCGGTGTCGTCTTCGGTACGGCGATTCCGTGCGGCTCGTAGGTGAACCGCGGTCCGGTGATGCGGGTGGCGGGGTCCTGGGCGCTCAGTCCGGCGAGGACGTTGTCGGTGGTCGACACGGCGGCCACCGCGCCCTGCTGGAGCAGCAGAAGGCAGTCGGTCCAGTCGGAGACGGTCACGGGCCGCACCGCCGGGCGGGCGCGTTGCAGCTCGGTCAGCGAGGTGGTGCCCCGGGCCGTGCACACCTTCTGTCCGGCGAGATCGGCGAGGGTCTTCACCGGGGAGGTGTCGGTGACCAGGACGCGTTGGCCGGAGTCGAGGTAGTCGCTGCTGAACAGCACCTGCTCCATGCGCTCGCAGGTGATCGTCATGGAGTGGGCGACGAGGTCGACCTGACCGCTCCGCAGTATCCCGATCCGCTGCGCGGACGGCACGGCCTTGAACTGCACCCGGTCCGGCCGCCCGAACAGCGCGCGGGAGATCTCCCGCACCAGGTCGATGTCGAGCCCGTCCAGCTGTCCGGTGTCGGAATTGCGGTAGCCGAAGAGATACGTGTTCTGGTCCACTCCCACGATCAGCCGCCCCCGGGCGACGATCCGCTCCATCGCCGTACCGCTGGGCATCTTGCCGCCCGGCGTCGGCATGTGGGCGAGCGGTTTCAGCGACCGCAGCGGATCGCAGCTCGCGCCGGCCGCCGCGGAGGCGGAGGCGGAGGCGGAGGCGGATGCGGAGGCGGAGGCGGAGGCGGAGGCGGAGGCGGAGGCGGAGGCGGAGGCGGAGGCGCCGAGAGCGGAAGCGGACGCACGCGCCCCGGCGGCCGAACGCCGTTGCGGTACACCCGAGTTGGCGCAGGACACCGTGAGCGCCAGCACGGCGACCGACGCCACGACCCCGGCAAAAAGCCGCCGACGAAACACGCCGACACCGCCCGACAACCCGCTCTCTTCCCCACGTGCCCGAAGTTCCCTCACACCGCCCCGCAGCCCTCGGAACCCATCCGAAGACGCCGTCCGGCGCCCCGGCCCCTCACGCACTCGTCGGCGGTGACGCGTCCACGTTGATTCACGGTTCCCGCGGAGACGCGAGCGACCGGATCAACTCCTCTGCCGCACCGAGGAGTTCGACCTCGTACGGAGTCATCGTAGGGTTGGCCGCCCGCCTCCGCCGTGCTTCGCCCAGCCCCGTCTCCGTGAGGCCGGCGGGATCGGCGAGGAGTGCGGCGAGTATCGCGCGGGCCGGGTCGGCGATCGGCTGGTCGTCCACGGCGACCTGGGCGAGGATGATCGCGGAGAGCCCCCAGTCGAGCCCGGGGTCGCCGTCCTCCGCGGTGCCCCAGTCGATGACGCGGGGGCCGGCCGGGGTGAGCATCACGTTCTCCGGGTGGAGGTCGAGATGCAGGACGCGGGCGCCGGGGCGCCGACCGGGTATCGCGTGCAACTGCCGTAGCAGCGCGGCGAGTACGGTCCCCGCCTCCCGCACGTCGATCGAGCCGGCGACGAGGGCCTCCAGCATGGTGGGCCCGGTCAGCCGTTCCATCACCAGGTCGGTGCGCGAGGTGCGCGAGTCCCCCGGCCGTACCCGTACCCGGGGCACGGGATAGCCGTACGCGCGCACATGCTCCATCACCGCGCCCTCGGCCGCCGCGTCCCCCCAGTCCTCGCGGTTGCGGCGCAGCACCCACGCCTCGTCGATCTCGTACACGTCCGCGGTCCGGCCGGAGCCGATCAGCTTCCCCGTCGTCGGCATGGCCAGAACCTATCGGGCCCGCCGGACCGCGCAACCCCTGCTCACAGCGGACGCTCAGCCGGGCCGTACAGTGGCGGAGTCGTCATCACACCCGTACGGGGGGAAGCCGGTGCAATTCCGGCGCTGACCCGCAACCGTGATCCGTCCCCGTCCGGGGCCGGTGAGTCGGACCGCCCCGCACGGTACGTGACCGGCTCATACGCACCGTCGAGGAATACGGAGCCGAGCCGCCCGGGGGTGTTCCCGTGCTGCCGTGCTCCCCGTAGGGGAAGGCATCCGCCGATCATGAACGTCCGCCGCAGCGCCGCGGTCCTGGCCGCCGGCATCACCGTGACCGTGATCGCCGTGACGCCCGCCGTCGCCGCCGGTCCGTCACCGTCCCCGTCCGTGGCGATACCCGCCGGGCTCTACGGCACCTCCGACCCCACCTACGACGGCGTCTGGCGCCAGTCCCTCGCCCTGCTCGCGCAGGACGCCGTGGGCGTGCAGCCCGCCGACAGTGCGGTGGCGTGGCTGGCCGGACAGCAGTGCGCGAACGGCGCCTTCGCGGCGTTCCGGGCCGACCCCGGCAGGGCGTGCGACGCCAAGGTCATGGTCGACACGAACAGCACGGCCGCCGCCGTACAGGCCCTCTCGACGCTGACCGTCTCCTACGACGCGCAGGTGGCCAAGGCCGTCAAGTGGCTGAAGTCCGTCGAGAACGCCGACGGCGGCTGGGGGTACTCCCCCGGCGGGGCGAGTGACGCGAACTCCACCGCCGTCGTCATCGGCGCCCTCGCCGACGCCGGAGTGACCGTGCCGAACGTCCGGAAGGACGGGAAGTCCCCCTACGACGCCCTCCGGAAGCTCGCGCTGCCCTGCGACGACGGCGCGGACGCGGGCGCCTTCGCCTACCAGCCCGACAAGAAGGGCAAGCTCTTCGCCAACGCGGACGCGACCGCCGCCGCCGTGCTCGGCCTGGACGGCCAGTCGCTGACCGGGAGCCCGCAGGACGACGCCGACTCGCCCGCCAAGTGCGAGAAGCCCGGCGCCGATCCCGAGCAGTCGGCGGTCAACGGCGCCGCGTGGCTCGCCAAGGCCATGGCGAAGAACGGCCACCTGACCTCCGCGCTCCCCGGCGCCAAGCCCCAGCCCGACTACGGCAACACGGCCGACGCGGTCGTCGCCCTGTCCTCCCTCGGTCTGCACGACCAGGCGGCGAAGCCGCTGCGCTGGCTGGAGACCCACGCAAAGTCATGGGCCGCGCACGGCGGTCCGGCCGCCTACGCGCAGCTCGTCTTCGTCGCGACCACCGCGAAGGGCGCCGACGTCCACGACTTCGGCGGCCAGGACCTCGTCACCCTCCTGAACGCGACCGGCCCGACCCCCGCGGACGTCGAGGAACCGGTCACCGCCGGCCCGGAGGCCAAGGCGGCATCCGACGACAACGACGGTTCCCTGAACGTCGCCTGGACCGTCGGCGGCGCGCTCCTCGCCGTCGCGATCGCCGGTTCCGTCCTGGTCGCCCGCAACCGCAAGCGCGGGCAGCGACAGTGACCCGCCGCGCCTCCCTCGCCCTCCTCCTCGCCACCCTCCTGCTCACGCTCACCGCCAACTCCCCCGCCCAGGCGGCCGGTTACCGCTACTGGTCCTTCTGGGACCGCACCAGCACCCACTGGACCTACGCCACCCAGGGCCCCTCCACCGCCCGCCCCGCCGACGGCGACATCCAGGGCTTCCGCTTCGCGGTGAGCGAGGACTCGGCGGACGCGAAACAACCCCGGGGCCCGGCACCCGACTTCGCGACGATCTGCGCCAACTCCCCGGCCGTGGAAGGGAAGAAGCGCGTCGCTCTCGTCATCGACTTCGGTACGCGGTCCGACGCCCCGTCCGGCGAGACTCCACCCACCGCCCGCACCGCCTGCGCCACGGTGTCCCCCGACGCGACGACGGCGGAGGCCCTGGCATCGGTCGCAAAACCCCTGCGCTACGACACGAACGCCTTGTTGTGCGCGATCGGGGGATATCCGGAGCAGGGCTGCGGAGAGCAGATCACCGCAACACATCACGACGGCCCGTCGGTCGGCCTACTGGCAGGCGCGGCAGCAGTCGCACTCCTCGGCGCAGCAGCGATATGGCAGACCCGCAGGCGCAAACATGCGTGACGACAGCGCCCTGAAGGGGCGCGGGCAGTGTCAATTTGCGGCTCCGCCGCGTGGGCGCGACCAGCCACAACGAACCCGCAGACAACCGACAACCCCACCCCCCATCACCCACCCCGGCGCCTGGTGGACCTGGTCCCTGGGCCTCGCCACCGCCGCCACCCGCACCACCAACCCCCTCCTCCTCGCCCTCCTGATCACGGTCACGGCATACGTCGTGGCAACGAACCGCACCCCCGCCCCCTGGTCCCGCTCCTACACCGCCTTCGCGAAACTCGCCCTCGCCGTACTCCTCATCCGCCTCCTCTTCGCGATCGCCCTCGGCTCCCCCATCCCCGGCACGCACACCCTCCTCACGCTCCCCGAAGTCCCGCTCCCCCACTGGGCGCAGGGCATCCGCCTCGGCGGCAAGGTCACCGCGGAGGGACTGGCCTTCGCGTTCTACGACGGCCTGAAGCTGGCCACGCTGCTGATCTGCGTGGGCGCGGCGAACGCCCTCGCGAACCCGGCCCGGCTCCTCAAGTCCCTGCCGGGCGCGCTGTACGAGACCGGCGTCGCGGTGGTCGTGGCGCTCACCTTCGCCCCGAACCTCGTAGCCGACGTCCAGCGACTGCGTGCCGCCCGCCGCCTCCGTGGCCGCCCCGACCGGGGCCTGCGCGGCCTGCTGCAGGTCGGACTCCCGGTCCTGGAGGGCGCGTTGGAGCGCTCGGTCGCCCTCGCCGCCGCGATGGACGCGCGCGGCTACGGCCGTACGGCCCAAGTGCCCGTCTCCGTACGGCGGACGACGACCGCCCTCACGCTCGGCGGGCTGCTGGGCGTGTGCGCGGGGACGTACGGGCTGCTCACGGCCGAAGGCGGCGGCTACGGGCTGCCGTTGCTGCTCGCCGGGGTCATCGCCGCGGCGGCGGGGCTGCGGCTGGGCGGTCGCCGTACGCTGCGCACCCGGTACCGCCCCGACCCGTGGAACGCGCGGGCGTGGCTGGTCGCGGGCTCGGGTGCGGCGGTCGCCGCGCTGCTGACGCTGGCCTCCGTCCGCGACCCCGGCGCGCTGACTCCCGGGGTGGTGCCGCTGGTCGCGCCGACCCTTCCCCTCTGGCCGGCGGCTGCCGTACTGCTGGGCCTGGCCCCCGCGTTGCCCACTTTCAAGGAGCCGTCGTGATCCGCTTCGAGGATGTCTCCGTGACGTACGACGGGGCTGCCCAACCCGCCGTCCAGGGCGTGGACTTCGAGGTCCCGGAGGGCGAACTCGTGCTGCTGGTCGGCCCGTCGGGGGTCGGGAAGTCCACGGTTCTCGGCGCGGTGAGCGGACTGGTCCCGCACTTCACGGGCGGCACCCTGCGCGGCCGGGTAACGGTCGCCGGACGCGACACCCGTACCCACAAGCCGCGCGAACTCGCCGACGTGGTGGGCACGGTGGGCCAGGACCCGCTCTCCCACTTCGTGACGGACACGGTCGAGGACGAACTCGCCTACGGCATGGAGTCGTTGGGCCTCGCCCCGGAGGTGATGCGCCGCCGCGTCGAGGAGACCCTCGATCTGCTGGGCCTCGCCGGACTGCGCGACCGCCCCCTCGCCACTCTCTCCGGCGGGCAGCAGCAGCGCGTCGCGATCGGCTCGGTACTCACCCCGCACCCCCAGGTCCTCGTCCTCGACGAACCGACCTCGGCCCTGGACCCGGCCGCCGCCGAGGAGGTACTTGCCGTCCTCCAGCGCCTGGTCCACGACCTCGGCACCACGGTCCTGCTGGCCGAACACCGCCTGGAGCGGGTCGTCCAGTACGCCGACCAGGTCGTCCTGCTTCCGGCCCCGGGCGCCCCGCCCGTCCTCGGCAGCCCGGCCGAGGTGATGGCGGTGTCCCCCGTGTACCCACCGGTCGTCGCCCTGGGCCGGCTCGCCGAGTGGACGCCACTCCCGCTCACCGTGCGGGACGCACGGCGCCGGGCGACCGGGCTGCGGGAGCGCCTGGCGGGGCGGGAACCGGACCGCAGCGCAACCCCGTTCACGGGCCAGCTCCCCAACTCCCGTCCGCCAAACTCCCGTTGGCGCGTACGCAAGCAAACGGCCCCAACTCCCGCCCGCACAGCGGAAGTCCGCGCCCTCTCCGTCCGCCGCGCCGGCGTCGACGCCCTCCGCCGCGTCGACCTCACCCTCGCCCCCGGCGAGACCGTCGCCCTCATGGGCCGCAACGGCGCCGGCAAATCCACCCTCCTCAACACCCTCGTCGGTCTGGTCGCGCCCACCTCCGGATCGGTGCAGGTCGGCGGCCTCACCCCGCATCGCACGGCGCCCCGGGACCTCGTACGCCGTGTGGGTCTGGTCCCGCAGGAACCCCGTGACCTGCTGTACGCGGACACGGTCGCCGCCGAGTGCGCCGCTGCCGACACGGACGCGGGCGCCGAGCCGGGTACCTGCCGGGCCCTCGTCTCCGATCTGCTCCCCGATGTGACCGACGGCATCCACCCCCGTGATCTCTCCGAGGGACAGCGCCTCGCGCTCGCCCTCGCGATCGTGCTCACGGCCCGACCGCCCCTCCTCCTGCTCGACGAGCCGACCCGGGGTCTCGACTACGCGGCCAAGTCCCGCCTTGTCACGATCCTGCGGGCGCTCGCCGCCGAGGGTCACGCGATCGTCCTCGCCACCCATGACGTGGAGCTCGCCGCCGAACTGGCCCACCGGGTCGTCCTCCTCGCCGACGGAGAGGTGATCGCGGACGGCCCGACCGCGGAGGTGGTCGTGGCGTCCCCGTCCTTCGCCCCGCAGACCACGAAGATCCTGGCCCCGCAGCAGTGGCTGACGGTCGCCGAGGTACGGGAGGCACTGGCATGAGCCCGATCCCCCTCACCCCCCGCTCCACCGCCGCCCTCACCCTCGTCACCGCCACCGGGATCGCCGCCTTCACCTGGCCCTTCCTCGCCCCGCCCACCTCGCAGGTCGCCGCGCACTCGCAGGACGCGCCCTGGCTGTTCGCGGGCTTGCTGGTCCTGCTCGTAGCCGTCGCGGCCGCGGCGATCGCGGAGTCCGGGCTCGGCCCGAAAGCCGTGGCCATGCTCGGTGTGCTCGCCGCGACCGGTGCAGCCCTCCGCCCCATCGGCGCCGGTACGGCCGGTATCGAGCCGATGTTCTTCCTGATGGTGCTGAGCGGACGCGTCCTCGGACCCGGTTTCGGGTTCGTGCTCGGCAACGTCACGATGTTCGCGTCGGCGCTGCTGACCGGCGGGGTCGGCCCGTGGCTGCCGTTCCAGATGCTGGCGATGGGCTGGTTCACGCTGGGCGCGGGCCTGCTGCCGGGCCGGGAGCGGCTGCGCGGCCGTAGCGAGATCGCGGTGCTCGCCTGCTACGGCTTCCTCGCCGCGTTCGCCTACGGCACCGCGATGAACCTGGCCGGCTGGCCCTTCATGGGGGCGCTGGCCTCGTCGGTCGCCTTCGACCCGGGGGCGGCGGTCCCCGCGAACCTGGCGCGTTTCGTCGCGTACTGCGTGGCGACCTCGCTGGGCTGGGACCTGGGGCGGGCGGTCGTCACCGTCGTGCTGACGCTGACCGTGGGTCCGGCGCTGCTGCGGGCGCTGCGCCGGGCGACCCGGCGGGCGGCCTTCGAGACGCGGGTCACTTTCGACGGACGAACCGGGTGAAGCGTCCCACATGACGCATGTCACCAACGATGCGGATTAGTAGGACATCAGCGTGACATGTACGCGGCCCACAGGTCTCTGACCTGGGGTTTGAGAGCCACATCACACAGTTGACGATTCACCCACATGCGACCACAACTAGTAAAAGGGGTCTTTGCGGGCACGGATCGAGAGTGCTTCTGTGGAGCAGTCGCACGGCGCCGACGAGTCCTCACGGGCCTCGGCGCCGACGCCTTGCCGGGGCCGCGCCCCGCGTGACACCGGCTGGCATACGACGTCCTTGTCCCCGAAGAAACAGGTTCTCCGTGTCCGTCTCCCGCATCGTCGCTCGCATCGCCTCCCCGAAGAAGGCCCTGACCGCCGCCGCTCTGGCCGCCGCCACCACCGGTCTGGTGCTGACCTCGGCTCCCGCGCAGGCCGCGACGACCTCCGCCTCCTCCGCCCAGGCGATCGCGCACAAGATGATCCCGAGCGCGGCGCAGTACAACGCGTTCAGCAAGATCGTCGAGCACGAGAGCGGCTGGAACGTCACCGCCACGAACTCCTCCTCCGGCGCCTACGGCCTGGTCCAGGCGCTGCCCGGTTCGAAGATGGCCTCGGCCGGCTCGGACTGGAAGACCAACCCCGCCACGCAGATCAAGTGGGGTCTGGACTACATGAACTCCCGCTACGGCTCCCCCGCCGCGGCCTGGAACTTCTGGCAGTCCAACGGCTGGTACTGATCACCGGCCCACACACACGCACGCGCGCAGCGGCGGGGCCCCCCCCCCCCCCGGGGGCGCCGCCCCCCCCCGCGCAACAATCAAGTGGGGGACCAAAAAACCGCGGGGGGGGTAAACAACAATAACAGGGACGCCGGAAAACGAGGGGGTAGGTAAGGGGGGGCGGC
>NZ_JBHYWD010000017.1:0-19624 GCF_042751305.1 Streptomyces hokutonensis | reverse complement strand
CCCGTCCCTCCCACATTCTCGTGTTGTTTTTTTGTGGGGTTTTTTTTTTTTTTTCCAACCCCCCCCCCCCCCCCCCCGCCGGGGGGGGGGGGCCCCCCCCCCCCCCGGGGGGCCCCCGCCGCTACATTGCGTTCATGGACCAGAACACGGACCAGAACCCACAGCCCAAGTCCTACGACCGTGAGGCGCGCGGACTCCGGCTGGTGGTCGTGCTGCTGGGGCTGACCGTGGTCAGCGGGCTGATCGACGCCGTCAGCTATCTGGGCCTCGGGCATGTCTTCACCGCGAACATGACCGGCAATGTGGTGGTGCTCGGCTTCGCCGCAGCCGGGGCGCCCGGTTTCTCGGTGTCGCGCACCCTCACCTCGCTCGGCGCCTTCCTCGTGGGCGCGGCGGCCGGGGGCCGGATCGCGCTGCGGATGGACACCGGCTCGCGCAGGACCTGGGCGCGGGTCAGCCTCGGCGCGGAGGCGCTGCTCGTGGGCGTGGCCGCGGTGATCGCCTTCGTCGCGCCGGGCGACAGCGCCACCACGCACCCCTTGATCGCCCTCACCGCCTTCGCGATGGGCCTGCGCAACGCGACCGTCCGCAAGCTCAAGGTCACCAGCTTCACGACCACCACGGTTCTGACGATGACCCTGACCGGACTGGTCGCCGACACGGTCGCGGGCGAGGGCTGGGGCCCCGGCACCTTCCGCCGCCTCTCGGCGGCCGTGGCGATGGCCGCCGGCGCGTTTTTCGGCGCGTGGCTGATCCTGCACCACGATCTGCGCTACCCGCTTCTGCTCGCGGCCCTGGTCGCCGCGGTGTTCGCCGTAACCGCATCCGGACGGGAATAGGACCTGTCCGGCGGATCATGCCGCAGACGCGGGATCTGGCACGCCCTCCCCCACTGCCTTAAAGGCGTGGGGGGACCCCCAGCGGCGTCGTCGTCACTCGCCGACGTCCCCCAGCCTTCGGCCGGGAGGTGCCCCCACCGCGTCGACTCCCTACTCCGCCTTGCAGTTGGACGCACCAGATCCCGCTCACCGGTGCTGTTCAGGCACCGCCACTTTCCTGCGACCTGCTCCGCCGGACAGGTCCTAGCCCAAAGCCCGCCCAAGAAGGCAGAATTCGTGCGTCTGAGTCCCACGATCAAGAGGATCGATCACACATGATCACGCTCACGAAGGAAGACGGTCCGGCGGATCTGGACGGAGTGACCCATTTGGAGATCGGGGCGTCCTGGGACCCCACCGTCGGCAGCAGCGGCGGCATCATCGGGAAGCTGCGGCAGAAGGCGGGTACCGACCTCGATCTGATCGCCATCGCGATGCAGGGTCAGGACCCGGTACGGCTCGCGGGGCTCGACTCCGTGGACCCGCTGGGCAACGGCTCGCTGGTGCACAGCGGCGACAACCAGACCGGCAAGGGCGATGGCGACGACGAGACGGTGACCGTCGACCTCGCGCGGATACCCGGCAACATCACCTCGATCGTCTTCGTCGCCGCCGCCTACAAGAAGGGCAGTTCCTTCCAGAAGGCACGGAACATCGCCTTCAAGGTGTACGACGCGACGGGCGGCAGCACCCAGCAGGTCGCCGAGATCTGGCCGAACCTGCTCAGCAGCCACAACGGCTGCGCGGTCGCCAAGGCGGTCCGGGACGGCGCCAGTTGGAAGCTCCAGGTCATCAACGAGACCGGGAACATCAAGCAGGGGGACGAGCGGGAGCTCATGAAGTTCGCGGTACGGAAGTAAGCACAGCGGTGAACGAGAACGGGCCGGCGGCGCCGGGATGCCGCCGGCCCGAGCTGTGCGTTCACCTCAACCGGCGGTCACCTGAAGCTCTTTGACGCCGTTGATCCAGGCGGAGCGCAGCCTGCGCGGGTCGCCGGTCAGGGTCAGGTCGGGCATCGCGTCCGCGATCGCGTTGAAGATCAGGTCGATCTCGAGGACCGCGAGGGACTTGCCGAGGCAGTAGTGCGGGCCGCCGCCGCCGAAGCCGAGGTGCGGGTTCGGGTCGCGCAGGACGTCGAACTCGTCCGGGTTCTCGAAGACTTCGGGGTCGTGGTTGGCGGAGGCGTAGAAGATGCCGACGCGGTCGCCCTTCTTGATGTGCTTGCCGCCGAGCTCGGTGTCCTGGGTCGCCGTCCGCTGGAAGGCGTTGACAGGGGTCGCCCAGCGGACGATCTCCTCGGCGGCGGTCGACGGACGTTCGCGCTTGTACAGCTCCCACTGCTCGGGGTGGGTGAGGAACGCGTGCATGCCGTGGGTGATGGCGTTGCGGGTCGTCTCGTTCCCGGCGACCGACAGCATGAGCACGAAGAAGCCGAACTCGTCGGAGTTCAGGTTGCCCTCGTCCTCGGCGGCGACCAGGGTGCTGACGATGTCGTGGGCCGGGCACTGCTTGCGCTCGGCGGCCATTCCCATGGCGTAGGCGATGAGTTCGGCGGCGGACTCGGCGCCGACCTGCTCCGTGATCGCGTACTCGGGATCGTCGTAGGCGATCATCTTGTTGGACCACTCGAAGATCTTGACGCGGTCGTCCTGCGGGATGCCGATGAGTTCGGCGATGGCCTGGAGGGGCAGTTCGCAGGCGACCTCGGTGACGAAGTCGAAGGGGCCGGAGTGGGTGCGGGCGTTCGCCACGATGGCCTGGGCCCGGTCGCGCAGGCGTTCCTCCAGGGCGCGGATCGCGCGGGGGGTGAAGCCGCGCTGGACGATCTGGCGGACGCGGGTGTGTTCGGGCGGGTCCATGTTGAGCAGGATCAGCCGCTGGGCGTCGATCGATTCGCGCTCCATGTGCTCGTGGAAGCGGATGATCGCCGTGTTGAGGGTCGAGGAGTAGATCTCCGGGTGGGTGGACACGTACCGGACGTCGGCGTGCCGGGTGACGGCCCAGTAGCCCTCGTCCTGGAACCCCGCGATGCCCGCGGCCTGCGGGATCCAGCGGACCGGTTCGGCCGCGCGCAGTTCGGCGAACTCCGGTAGGGGCACGCGGTGGTGGAGCAGGTCGGGGTCGGTGAAGTCGAACCCTTCGGGCAACGCTGGACAGGGCATCGGCGCAACTCCCGTCATCTGACGGTCCATCAGGAACCCGGCTGCCGTGAAGGTAATAACGGGTTCTAGAAGTCGCAAGAGGTGCGGCAAGCCGAATTCCCTGCACGACCCTTGCGGTTGTGGACGGCCTGTCAGCAGACTGCACACAGAACTAGAACGCGTACTAGTTCTGCGTGGCGGGTGGCCGGGACGCCCGCGCCGCGCGGTGGACGAGGAGAGGACGTGTCCCATGGCCGCGGAACCCGTCATCGTGGAAGCCGTACGCACCCCCATCGGCAAGCGCGGCGGCGCGCTCGCCAATCTGCATCCCGCCTATCTGCTGGGCGAGACCTACCGTGAACTCCTCGGCCGCACCGGCATTCACGCCGACTGCGTCGAACAGATCGTCGGCGGCACGGTGACCCACGCCGGCGAGCAGTCCATGAACCCCGCGCGCACGGCCTGGCTGACGATGGGCCTGCCGTACGAGACGGCGGCGACGACCGTCGACTGTCAGTGCGGCTCCTCGCAGCAGGCCTCGCACATGACCGCCAACCTGATCGCGGCGGGCGTCATCGACGTCGGGATCAGCTGCGGGGTAGAGGCGATGTCGCGGGTGCCGCTGGGGTCGGGTTCGAAGCACGGGCCGGGGAAGCCCTTCCCGGACGAGTGGAACGTGGACCTGCCCAACCAGTTCGAGGCCGCCGAACGCATCGCCCGCAACCGGAAGCTGACCCGCGAGAACGTCGACTCGCTCGGCCTGATCTCGCAGGAGCGGGCGGCGATCGCCTGGTCCGAGGAGCGCTTCAAGAAGGAGACGTTCGCCGTCCAGGTGCCGACGACCGAGGACGAGCAGCGCGCGGGCCTCGGCATGTGGCGGCTCGTCGACCGGGACGAGGGCCTGCGCGACACGTCGATGGAGGCCCTCGCCAGGCTGAAGCCGGTCATGCCGACGGCCGTCCACACGGCGGGCAACTCGTCCCAGATCAGCGACGGCGCCTCGGCGATCATGTGGGCGTCGAAGCGGATGGCCAGGGCGCTCAAGCTCCGCCCCCGCGCCCGGATCGTCGCCCAGGCACTGGTCGGCGCCGACCCGCACTACCACCTCGACGGCCCGATCGACGCGACCCGTGCCGTGCTCGGCAAGGCCGGCATGACCCTCAAGGACATCGACATCGTCGAGATCAACGAGGCTTTCGCATCAGTGGTGTTGAGCTGGGCGCAGGTCTTCGAACAGGACCTGGAGAAGGTCAACGTGAACGGCGGTGCGATCGCCCTCGGCCATCCGGTCGGCGCGACCGGCGCCCGCCTCATCACCACCGCGCTGCATGAACTGGAGCGCGCCGACAAGGAGTTCGCGCTGATCACGATGTGCGCGGGCGGGGCGCTGGCGACGGGCACGATCATTCAGCGGCTGTAGCGGACCGGTCGGCAGGGGGCAGTTGCTCCACCGCGCAGGCGCGGAAGGCCGCGAGCAGTCGGTGGTTCTCCTCGCCCGCGCGGGTGGCCAGGACCACCTGGATGGGGTCCACGCCCTCCAGTGGGACCGTGGTCAGGTCGGGTCGCATGCCCTTCAGCACGCTGCCCGCCGGGGCGAGGCACACCGCCTCGCCCGCGGCGATGAGTTCGAGCTTGTCCTCCAGGTTCTTGACGAGCGGACCGTCCGGCGCCGGGCGTCCGTCCGGACGGGGGTCGACACGCCAGAACGCGTTGAACTCCTCGTCGGGGAACCGGGGTACGGGCTCGTCGGCGATGTCGTCGAGGGTGACGAGTTCCTTGCCGGCCAGCCGGTGGGTGACCGGCATCATCACCACGCGTGGCTCCTCGTAGAGGACGGTGACGCTCAACCCCTCGGTGGGGAACGGGAATCGGCCCACGACCACGTCCACCCGGTGCTCCAGCAGGGCGGCCGGCAGCTCGCCCCAGCCCAGGAAGCGGCTGTGCACATCCGCGTCCGGGTGGCGCCCGCGCAGGGCGCGCACCGCCGGGGTGACGATGAGCCCGGTCATGAACCCGATGACGATACGACTGGGCTGCCCGACCGCCCGCGCCTCGGCCGCTGCCTCCTCCGCCGACCGCAGCAGCGCCCGGGCCCGGGGCAGGAACGCCGCCCCCGCCTCGGTGAGTTGAGTGCCCTGCGTGGTCCGGTCGAGGAGCCGCACCCCCAACTCACCCTCCAGCCGCCGCACATGACGACTGAGCGAAGGCTGGGCGAGATGGAGCACGGCCGCCGCCCGGCCGAAGTGCAGTTCCTCGGCGACGACGGTGAAACAGCGCACCAGACGCAGGTCCAGGTCAGTCATACGTCGACTGTACGTCCGTACGAGCTGGGGTGATACCGGAACTGAATCACGTGTTCCGGAGTCGGTCTTGGACGGGCGCACCCGGGCGGGCGCAGGCTGGAAGCACACCACTTCCCGACCCACCTGGGGTGATTTCGTCATGCGTGTTTTCGTCACCGGCGCGACCGGATTCGTCGGCGGCGCGGTCGTCCGCGAACTGCTCGACTCGGGACACCAGGTCCTCGGCCTCGCCCGCTCCGACACCTCGGCGGAACAGCTGGCCGCGACCGGGGCGGAGGTCCACCGGGGTTCCCTGGAGGACCTCGACGCGCTCCGCGCGGGCGCGTCCGCCGCCGACGGCGTGATCCACACCGGTTTCATCCACGACTTCTCGAACTACGCGGCCTCCGTCGTGACGGACCTGAACGCGGTCAGGGCCCTGGTCGACGCGCTCTCCGGAACGGACCGCCCCCTCGTCATCAGCTCCGTGATGAGCCACGGCCCGACCGAGGACGACGTACCCGACCCATCCGCACGCCCCGACCTGCCGCGCCTCCCGGCGGAGGTGACGGTCCTGGCGGCGGCAGCGCAGGGCATCCGCGCGTCCGTCATCCGACTGCCGCAAGTGCACGGCGAGGGCGACCACGCTTTCGTCCCCGGCCTCATCGACATCGCCCGCGCCAAGGGCGTCTCCGCCTACGTCGGCGCCGGCACCAACCGCTGGGCCGCCGTCCACCGCGAGGACGCTGCGCTGCTGTACCGACTGGCGTTGGAGAACGCCCCCGCGGGCACCGTCCTGCACGCGGTCGCCGACGAGGGCGTACCCGTACGGGAGATCGCCGAGGTCATCGGCAAGCGGCTGGACCTACCCGTAACGAGCGTGCCGGTCGAGCAGGCCGGGGACCACTTCGGCTGGCTGGGCCACTTCGTCTCGTCCGACCTCACGGGAACGAGCACGCTCACGCAGAAGCGGTTCGGCTGGACTCCGACCCGAATCGGCCTGCTGGCCGACCTGGACCACGACTACTACTTCAACCAACCGTCGTAGCGGTCCAGTTGACGAAGGTGGTGAAGGCGGCGGGGTCGAGGGTGAGGATCGGCCCCGCCGGGGTCTTGGAGTCGCGGATGAGGAGGGTGGTGGAGGTTGTGGGGCAGGTGGACTCGGCGATCTCTACGCAGTTGCCGCCCTGATCACCGCTGTACGAGGACTTGCGCCAGGCGAGGAGGCCGATCGGCGCGCACTCGATGCAGTTGCCGCCCTGATCACTGCTGTAGCTGGACTTCCGCCACTGGGTCCCCGTCGGCATCGCGTTGTTCCCCATAACGTTCCTCCATCACGCGCCGGATCAGCTCCGCCGAGTCCCTGAGGGAGAGGGCGGCGGCCTGGAGATGATCGTAACGGAGCGAACAGTCCTTGACAGTGTCCGGGTTGGCTGTGGGATGCCCGCTTCCGTAGCTCTCCGTATAGACGATGGTCGGGTCGCTCGGAAAGCGATAGAGGTCATACGAGCCTTGGAGTCCCGCGTGCGCTCCAGTCGAGTGCGGCAGGATCTGGATGTTGATCCGAGGATTGTTCTCGTACGCCAACAGGCGGGCCAGTTGGTTCCTCATGGTCTGTCGGCCGCCGATCTCCAGATGCAGCGCGGCCTCGCTCAGGATCGCCCAGAAGACCGGCGGCTCCTCCTTCTGGAAGATGCGCTGACGAGCCATTCGTACGGCGGTCCGGTCGTCCAGGTTGCTCTGGTCCAGCGTGCCGAGCACGGCGCGGGCGTACTCCTCGGTCTGGAGGAGACCGTGGATCATCTGCGCCTCGAACGAGCAGATCTCCAGTGCCCGCGCCTGCAATTCGGCCACCTGCTGGAACCAGGACGGGAGTTGGCTGCGCAGCACCAGATCGAGCAACCGGGTCAGCAGCCCACCCGTGTCGAGCGCGGCATCCACCCGCTGGCTGAACTCCAGCGTGGGCAGCTTGCGGGCCGTCTCGATCTGGCCGATCAGTGACCCGGTGTAGTTGACGATCTTGCCGAGTTCTCGCTGTGTGAGACCGGCCGCTTCCCGGTAACGGCGCAGCTCGAAGCCGTAGTAGTCCAGCGGCGACGCCCCTGGATCGAGGGTGTTGATGTGCACGCGGAGCCCCTGCCTCCCGACAACCAACCAGAAGTGTCCACCCGCGAACGGGTTGTATTCGTACCGTTGCCGAGGGTAGCGGCGGGGCGTCAGCCTCGTAGCGTGAATGAACCAACTCCCCCCGCCATGCTGGCCTTTCCCGACCGCCGGCAGTACGTCATGCACCTCACCGTGGGTGAACACTCCGCCCGGCACATCCGCCGTATCGTCCGCTCGTTCCTGCTGGAGTGGGGCATGCCGGAGCTGTCGGACGCGGTGGAACTGGCCGTGACGGAGCTCCTCGCCAACGTCGTCCGGCATGTCCCGGACCGGCGCTGCGGACTGCGGCTGCAACGCCAGCTCGCCGGAATCCGCGTGGAGGTGACCGACGGCATCCCTGAACTCCCCACCCTGAACCCGGAGTTGGACCCCGAGTCGGAGAACGGCCGCGGGCTCGTCATCCTGGACGCGGTGACCGACAAGTGGGGGGTGTCACCGGCGTCGAGGGGCGGGAAGACGGTGTGGTTCGAGTGCTCGTGAACTCGGGCCGTCAGCCCCCGAGTTCGGCGGTGTCGTCGGCGGGCGGGGTCTTGACGGTCACCTTCTGGTTGATGTCGAGGAAGGTGACGGTCAGGTCGAGCCTGCCGCCGTCGGCGTCGTTCCGCGTGGGATAGGTCTTGCCCCGCACCCGGAACTGCCTGGGGTGGTCGTCGCCGTCGACCCACAGGTCCATGGTCATGGTCCCGTCGACCTGCATGGCCACGAACTGGTCGAGGCTGTCGGTCCGGCGCTGCCAGGCCGCCTTTCCCTTGGCGGCGCTCTGGGCGTCGCGCAGGCCGGGCTCGGTGACCGTTCCCCGGTAGTGCGTGGCCTTCGTGCCGTCGACCGTCTCGGCGCCGATCCTCCGCACGTCCTGGGAGCCCACCATGATCGTGGACTGCACGACCGGGCTCCCCTCCATCGAACCGGGCAGCACGCCATAGGACTGGTTGTCCGCCGCGCCACGCCCCCACACAGCCGGCTCGGCCTTGAACCAGCTCTTGCCGCCCAACTTCGACGCGTCGACCCCACTCCCGCCGACGTAGATCGCCTTGTCGACGAACCGGATGTCCAACTCGCCGGGCTTGAGCGCGCCGACCACGGTCATCACCATGGTCATGACCGCCGGTTTCGCCTTCATGGACGCCTCGGCCGTCAGCCGCCCCTTCTCGGGCACGGTCCCGCTGACCCGGTAGTGCAGCGAGGTGATGTCCTCGGCCTTCTCCACCGCCTTGGCCACGGCCGCCGCAGGCGCCGGCTTGGCCGAGTCCTCGTCCGCGGAGTCACCCCCACACCCCACCGCTCCCCCACCGAGCAGCACAGCGGCGAACGCCACGCCGGTCGCTCTCCGCGACACGGCCGCACACACCGAAATCCCCACAACTCCCCCTGGAATCAGGCGTATTCACACCGGTCAAGAGCACGATCTTATTCAGGGACGGAAATTGGTGCCCAAGTAATAAAAGCCGGGGCAAGGGAATGTCATGGGCCTCGGCGTGGAAACCGGAAGGAAGACGTGCCGATGACGCAACGCGGGCGGGACGCGACCAGCTGGTCACGCTTCCAGGACAGGCGGTTCAACGGATACCTGGGGGTCAGGCTTCCGCACGAACTGGACGGCGAGGTCGACGCTTTCGTCATCGCGTACATGAGCCGTCCGGAGCCGCTCGACCTGGGTCGGCGGGCCGCAGGGGTGCTGAGTGCCTATGGCCAGCGCATGGCGTCCGTGGCGGTCAGGACGCGGGCCCCCGAACCACTGCGGCGCGGACTCGTCGCCGTAGGCCTGGCCCAGGCGCATCTTGAGGACCCGCGCAACAATCTGTACGGGCTCGCCGCGCTCCATGACAGCGCGTCCTTGATCGGCACCCCGTTTTCCGGTCTCATCACCCAGGTGTCCCGCCACCTCCCGCCGTCCGGCCTGGCGGCGCTGCGCGATTTCGACGGATGCCAGGACCGCGACAAGACCATCGAAGCCATGGGGATCAGACGGATCGGCGAGGGTGAGACCTTCCTCTACCGGTAGGCCGCGGGCGATCAGCGAAGACGTCACCGACGCGTGCCGCGAGCTCGGGAGCCCCTCAGCCAGGACCTTCCGCGTTTTCGAGCTTGGCCCAGATCCGGGTGAGGGCAGCGATGTCATCGTCGTCGAGGGGATCGACGAAATATTTCTTGACCGAATCCTCGAAGGTTCGCCTGACCGTCTCGGCGAAGCGCCGTCCGCTCTTGGTGAAGCTGATGAGAGACACCCGACCGTCGCCCTGGTCGGCTCCACGTTGCAGGTGCCCGGCATCGATCAGTTGCTGAACCAACCGTGATGCCCTGGTCGGGCTGACGCTGACGAGTTTGCCGGACAGACCTCGAACCGACTGAGGCTCGGCCTCCAAGAGCCAGCACAGGATCTCGACAGTGCTGAACGAGATCTTGTGCTGGTCCATCAGCACGGCGTCGATCCGCCCGGTGACCGTGGCGTGCGTGAACAGCAGCGCGAACCAGCCGTTGACCTGGTCCGGGGAAAGGATTCGCGGTTGCGACACGGGTGCCCTCATGCGCGGCAGCATACCCGAAATTGGATGCTCGCCCATTTAGGTGCGCGCGCACGCATCTGCTACGGTAGGCATGTAGTCGGGAACGGGAGACCATCCCCGTTCACGGAACGGCCGTTCGGCCTTTCGGCCGACAGAAAGGTGAAGGTCAACATGCTCAAACTTGATGGCAAGGTCGCCGTGATCACTGGAGCAACCTCTGGGATGGCGTTGGCGGCGGCCAAGTTGTTCGTGACCGAAGGCGCCTACGTGTTCATCACCGGGCGGGACAAGGACAGACTGGACGAGGCGGTCGCGGCCATCGGCCACAACGTGACGGGCGTACAAGCGGACTCGGGAAACCTGGACGACCTGGCTCGCTTGGCCGAGACCGTGCGGGAGCACCACGGACGAGTCGACGTCCTCTTCGCGAGCGCCGGCGTCGCGTCGGTGTCCGACCCGCTGGGAAGCATCACCCCCGATACGTTCGATGCGCTGGTGGGCGTGAACTTCCGCGGCACCGTGTTCACCGTTCAGTACCTGCTGCCATTGATGAGCGACGGTGCGTCGATCATCCTGAACGGCACGAGCAGCGCGACCAAGGGCATCCCCGGTGCCGGTGTCTACTCGGCGAGCAAGGCCGCCATTCGTTCACTTGCCCGCACCTGGGCCGAGGAGTTGAAGGTCCGCGGTATCCGGGTGAATGTCGTCAGTCCCGGTTCGATCGACACCGCGCTCTTCAGCACCGTGCCCCCCGAGTTCCGGGAACAGATCACCGCCGCCATTCCGCTGGGACGGCTGGGAACCAGCGAGGAAATCGGGGCTGCCGCGCTGTTCCTGGCCTCCTCGGACGCCAGCTTCGTCACCGGCGCGAACCTGGTCGTCGACGGCGGGTTCAGCCAGATCTGACGGCGAGTGCCGAGCAGAGGAGTGCGTCATGTCGGCGCTCAACTACTTGGTGTCGAACCGGCCGTTGTCGGTGCCACCGTGCACGAGTTCACTGTCGGCTTCTGGTGGGCCGCCGGCCTGTTCTGGGCCGCCGCTGCCGTCTGCGGGCCTCTGATCCGCGGTGGCGCCGGCCTTCACCACGAGGCCGGCCGGCCCGAGCCTCTCGACGAAATCGTCGGCGTCCTGATCTGACGACACGCTGTGCGCGACGAGGTCGCGTCGCGGCTGACCACGAACGAACGACTGGAGGAGACGTCGATGCCCGACTACGGTCATCCCCTGCGTTTCGCAACATTCATCGGTCCCACCAACTCCCCGCCGAGCCGTCCGGTCGAGTTGGCGCAGCTGAGCGAGCGGCTCGGCTTCGACTTCGTCACCTTCCAGGACCATCCCTACCAGTCGAGCTTTCTCGATACCTGGACTCTGCTGAGCTGGGTGGCCGCGCGGACCGAGCGCATCGGAGTGTCCGGCAACATGCTGAACCTGCCGCTGCGTCAGCCCCCCGCCGTACTCGCCCGCGCGGCGGCCAGCCTCGACCTGCTCTCCGGTGGACGGACCAGCCTCGGACTCGGAGCCGGCTACTACTGGGATGCCGTGCAGGCGATCGGCGGACGGCGGCTGACCCCGCTACAGGGCGTCGCGGCACTTGGCGAGGCAATCGACATCATCCGCGGGGTCTGGGATGCCGACGGGCCCGGCGGCGTGGACGTCGACGGCGAGTTCTATTCGGTGCACGGCGCCGAGCGTGGACCCGCGCCCGCCCACGAGATCCCGATCTGGGTCGGCGCCCACAAGCCGAAGATGCAGGGCTTGGTGGGACGCAAGGCCGATGGTTGGCTGCCGTCGCTGCCGATGATGGAGCCGGGCGGCGTGGCAAAGGGAAACGCGATCATCGACGATGCCGCCCGGGCCGCCGGCCGCGATCCCCACGAGATCACCCGCCTCCTCAACATCTTCCCGGGCCGGCAGACTCCGGAGGCACTGACCCGGCTGGCCGTCGAGGACGGCGTCAGCACCTTCATTCTGGCCAGCGACGACCAGGACGTAATCGAGCGCTTCGCCGCTGAAACCATCCCCGCGGTACGCGAACACGTCGCCCGCGAACGCACCTAGTCCGCGAGCCAATGCTGCGTGGCCGAAGTGCTTGATGCAGCCCAACAGACCGGCAACACATTCCTTACCGGCAGCTCCATGGACAGCAAAGGAACACGTCATGACCACCATCAGCATCATCGGTTCGGGCAACATGGCCACCGCCATCGGCACCCGGGCAGCCAAGCACGGCCACGCGATCGAGCTCATGAGCCGCAACACCGCCAAGGCTTTGGCGCTGGCCGACCAGATCGGCCACGGAGCCACGGTCGGCGCGCTCGGCGCAACGCCGGCGGGTGACATCGTCATCGTGGCCGTCCCGTACACCGGCGCAGTCGACGTGGTCACTCACTACGGCGACGCGCTTGCCGACAAGATCCTCGTCGACATCTCCAATCCCTTCAACGCCGACGCCAGCGGACTCGCGACCACCCCAGACAGCTCGGCGGCCCAGGAGATCGCTGCTGCCGCCCCCGAGGGCACACCCGTCGTGAAGGCGCTGAACTCGGTCTTCGGCCACGTCCTCGCTCACGACACGCCCCTGGACGTTTTTGTTGCCGGCGACGACGCCGCAGCGAAGGCACAGGTCTCGGCGTTTCTGGAGAGCATCGACTTGCGCCCCCTCGACACGGGAGGGCTCGCGATGGCTTCGGTCCTCGAATGGACCGGCATCCTGCTGATGGGGCTGGCCCGCAACGGCGCCGGCTTCGACATCGCCCTCGGCGCCGAAGTCCGCTGAACACCCTTTTCGGCCACCCGCTACACGACCCTGGGCTTGTCGAGCATGGAGCCGACGTTGCTCCTGGCCGGCTGGAGCGCCGACAGCCAACGGAACAACAACCCGACAGCGGGAACACACGGCCGGAACCCCGAGAACTGACTCGACCTCCAGCCTGCGGCCGGTCGGTATCGGCCCCGGCTGATCAGGGAGCCGCCGCAGGCTCCAACTCCGCCCCGATCTCCACCGGTTTCTTCGACAACCGCGCCCGCGGCCCCTGGAAGACGTACGCCAGCCCGAAGCCCGCCGCCACGACCGCCGCTCCGCCCGCCGCGTCCAGGACCCAGTGGTTGCCGGTCGCGACGATCGCCGTGACGGTGAAGAAGGGGTGGAGCAGGCCCAGCGCCTTCATCCACCACTTCGGGGCGATGATCGCGATGACCACACCGCACCACAGGGACCAGCCGAAGTGCAGGGACGGCATCGCCGCGTACTGGTTGGTGAGGGCGGTGAGGGTGCCGTAGTCCGGCTTGGAGAAGTCCTGGACGCCGTGGACCGTGTCGATGATGCCGAGGCCCGGGAGGAGGCGCGGCGGGGCCAGCGGGTAGAGCCAGAAGCCGACCAGTGCGAGGAGGGTGGCGAAGCCGAGGGAGGAGCGGGCCCAGCGGTAGTCGACCGGGCGGCGCCAGTAGAGGACGGCCATCACGCTCAGCGGGACCACGAAGTGGAAGGACTCGTAGTAGAAGTTGAAGAACTCCCGCAGGAAGTCGACCTTCACGACCCAGTGGTTGACCGCGTGCTCGATGTCGATGTGCAGGAACTGCTCGATCGAGAGGATCTGGTGGCCGTGGTGTTCCGCCGTGGCCCGGCCGCCCGCGTTGGTGCCGCCCGTCGCCGCCAGGCGGACCTGCTGGTAGGCGGCGTAGGTGACGCGGATGAGGAGGAGTTCGAGGAGGAGGTTCGGGCGGGTCAGGACGCGGCGCAGCTGCGGGATCAGCGGGACGTGCTTCCAGCGGGCCGGGACCGGCTCGGCGTACTCCGTGGGGATCGGCCGCCGGTAGTACTCCGACGTACGGGACAGGAACGGCATGACCGTCGCGGCGGCGAGGGCCGCGAGCAGGACGACGTTGTCGCGGATGGGGTACATGGCCGGCATGTTCGGCAGCATCATCTTCGCGGGCAGCGTGACGACGAGGACCACCGCCACCGGCCACACGTACCGGTCCGAGGCCCGCTTGCCGACCCGGCCGACCACCGCGAGCAGCACCCACAGCAGCTGGTGCTGCCAGGTCGTCGGCGACACGGCGATCGCCGCGCAGCCGGTGACCGCGACCGCGAGCAGCAGCTGCCCGTCGCGCGCGTAGCCCACGGCCCGGCGCAGGCCCACGTACGCGACGACCGCGCCGAGCGCCAGGAAGACACCGATCTCCAGCGGCCCGGTCAGGTCGAGGCGCAGCAGCGCGCCGTGCAGCGACTGGTTGCCGAGGCCGTCCGCCGCGCCGCCGAGACCGGCACCGGCCATGTGGTGCACCCAGTAGGTGTACGAGTCGTGCGGCATCGCCGCCCAGGCGACCACCACGCTCGCGGCGAACGTCAGCGCGGAGGTCACGGCGGCCCGGCGCCGGTCGGTGAACCACAGCAGCGGCGCGAACAGCAGCACCGTCGGCTGGAGGGCCGCGGCGAGACCGATCAGCACGCCGCTGGCCCGCTCGCCGCGCACCGTGAAGCAGGCGAGCAGCACGAGCAGGACCGGAATGATGCTGGTCTGGCCGAGCCAGAGCGTGTTGCGCACCGGCAGCGACAGCATCAGCAGGCTGATCGCGACGGGCGCGGCGAGCAGCGAGGCCCGGCGGGTGACGGGCTGCGGGAGCGCCCGGGAGACGACGAGACCGAGCGCGACGACGAGCAGCAGCGTCCCGAAGGTCCAGCCCCAGCCGAGGGCCTGCTCGGCGGCCCGGGTGAGCGGCTTGAGGACGAGCCCGCCGAAGGGGGTGCCGGTGAACTGCGTCGAGTCGTACAGCGAGCCCTTCACATGCAGCACGCCGTTCGGCCCGACCCAGGTCTCCAGGTCCGTCAGCCGCTCCCCCTGCGGGGTGCTGAGGACCACGGCCACCTGGCGTACGGCCAGGACCGCGGCCACCAGCCACAGGCCCAGGCGCGCCGCGCGCAGCCGTGCCCTGGCCGTCCCGGTGGCCGTCGACCCGAAAGCTCCCACGGCTCCCGCCGGTCGCCCGCTGTGCTCCACGTTCGCCACGCCTCGTAGGCCTCCCGCCCCGCTCGTCCCACGCGTCACACGCGTGGCTGTTCCCTCTGCGAACCCTATGAGGTTCGCACCCCCGGCGGGAGGGACGCAGGCAACCCCCTCTTCACCTGACGGCCGCCCTCCTTTTGTCCGGATGACGATAGTCGGCCCCGGGTTGCCTGGGCACGGCAAATAACCGTGTATCCGTAGAGTGAGTGATTGCACACGAACGGGTCGCAGCAATTCTCACCGGATTCACGATCACCGGATTCACGAAGGGCACCGGCACATGAGCGAGTCGCAGTTGTGGAACGACGTCGACGACTACCTGATCGGCCACCTCTCCCCGCACGACGAGGTTCTGGAGGCGGCCCTCCGCGACAGCGACTCCGCCGGCCTCCCGCAGATCGCGGTGTCCGCCGCCGCGGGCAAGCTGCTGCACCTCCTCGCCCAAATCCAGGGCGCCACCCGCATCCTGGAGATCGGCACCCTCGGCGGCTACAGCACGATCCTGCTGGCCCGCGCGCTGCCCGCCGACGGCCGTCTGATCACCCTGGAGTACAGCCCGAAGCACGCCGAGGTCGCGGGCCGCAACATCGCCCGCGCGGGCCTCGACAAGATCGTCGAGATCCGGGTCGGCCCGGCCCTGGACTCACTGGCCGCACTCGCCGACGAGAACGCGGCCCCCTTCGACCTCGTCTTCATCGACGCCGACAAGGCCAACAACCCGAACTACGTCGAATGGGCACTCAAGCTCACCCGCCCCGGCAGCGTGATCATCGTCGACAACGTGGTCCGCGGCGGCCGGGTCGCCGACCCGGCCAACACGGATCCCGACGTCCTCGGCACACGCGCGGTCATCGAACTGATCGGCTCGCACCCGCGCCTGTCCGGCACGGCGATCCAGACGGTGGGCGAGAAGGGCTACGACGGCTTCGCGCTCGCCAGGGTCATCGACTAGGAGCTCTCCACCAGTCCATCTCAACTCTCGTGATAGAAGCCGACGTTGATGCTGCGCGGCCCGGTGCGGTCCTTGATGACGATCTCGCCGCTGCCACCACGGGGCAACGGGACGCTCCCGCCGTAGCCGACCGTCTGGGCGTACTCCCCGACGATCAGCCGTACTTCGGAGGACGGGTCGGGCTGGGAGCCGCGCAGCCAGCTCACCTGCCAGATGCCCTCGGGACCGCACAGGAACTCCAGATGGACCCGTGAGATGAACAGCCAGTCGTCCGGTGTCACCAGCCGGCACACCGACTCGTCGCGGCCCACCCGCAGCACCGCGCCCGGGTCGCTGGGCGCCTCGGCCATCAGCATGCCGGCCGTGGCGCCCTCGTCCGTCCCGGAGACCGAGGCCATGGTGAGTTCGAGCACGTGCGCTTCCCCCTTGAGGTGTCCTTACACAGCCGCCGCATGATAAATCCCCCGGCCGATCCACGTCCGGCACAATGGAGTCATGACCGAGCGAAAGCCACCGGGTGTGTCCTTCGAGTCCTGGGTCGACAAGCAGATCCGGGACGCCGAGCGAGCCGGCGAGTTCGCCCAACTCCCGGGCGCGGGCAAGCCGTTGCCGTCCGGTTCCGACACGACGTACGACGAACTGTGGTGGATCAAGCAGAAGATGGCCCGCGAGGGCATCTCCGTGCTCCCGCCGACGCTGGCACTGCGCAAAGAGGCCGAGGACGCCCTGGCTGCGGCGTACTCGGCCCCTTCGGAGCGGATCGCTCGGCAGATCATCACCGAAGTCAACGTGAAGATCCGCGACATGATGTTCAAGCCACCGCCCGGCCCGCCGCTGGGAATGAAGCCGTACGACGTGGAAGAGGTCGCACGGGAGTGGCGGGAGCGCCGGGCGGCCGACGGGTCCGGTGGACCCGGCGGGTCAGATGTGTAGAAGCCGCTCCGTGAGTTCGCGGTAGTCCCGCAGCGCCAGCCGGAGCTGCTCGGTGTCGTCCGAGCCCTTGGACTCCCAGGAGCTGTGCAGGCTGTCACGCCGCTTGGTGACGGCCTGGGTCAGCCGGTCGGCGACCTCCTCCAGGACGTGGGCGGCCTCCTCGACGGCGGAGCGCGGCTCGTCGACGAACCCGGTCACCGCGTGCTGGAGCCGCAGGTTGAACTTGTCGCTCTCGTCGTGCGGCAGCAGGCTCCCGTTCTCGGCGTCCAGCCGGTCGTGCCGCTTGTCGGCGGCGGTGGACGCGGATGCGGGCGGGGGCTCGGGGGCGTGCACGGGGGCGGCCTTGTCGGTCTGCCCGGTCTGCCCGGTCTGGCGGTCGACCTGCCGGTCGGTCTGCCGCGGGATCGGAGTGACCGTCGTGGCCTCCCGCCGGTCACCGGCCTTGGCCGGGTCCCGCCGCTCGCTACCCGCGCCGGTACCCATACCCGTACCGGTACCCATACCCGTACCGGTACCCATACCCGAACCGGTACCCGCAGCCGTACCGGTACCCGCAGCCGTACCCGCACCGATGTCCGTACGGTCCGTGCCGGTGTCCGTACTCGCGCCCTTGCGCTCGCCGGTCTCGCGGCGCTCGCGGCTCTCGCGGGTTTCGTCGCTCGTGTCGCCGTTGGGTCGTGTCACATCGGTCATGCGGCTCAACTTCCCTTCACTGCTTGCCTGTTGAATGAGCCGAACGCGTGGCGTCCGGTACGGCTGCTGCCGTTGCCACGGCCGCCGCCGTCGTCCGCGCTGATCAGGTCGTCGAAGAGGGCGCGGGCTTCGAGCATGGCCTCGCGCATCTCCTCGGTACCGGCCTGGCTCTCCTGCGCGCCGTTCGTGCGCGACTGGACGACGCGGTGCACGCGCCGGTAGCCGTGGACGTGGTCCGCGTGGTGCACGGACAGCGCGTCGAACTGCTTGTCGTACTCCTCGACGCCGGGGAAGCCCCGGGCCCCGGCCACCTCGCCGAGCAGCTGGTCGACGTCGGTCAGGGCCTGGCGGGGCGAGTCGACGAAGAGCTCCTGGGCGGCGGCCCAACGGGCCTGGTACTGCTCACGGGCCGCGGGCTCCAACGGCTGCTCCCGCAGCGAACCGTGCTGCTGGACACGCTCGCCGAGCTCCCGCTCGGCGGCCTTCGTGTCGCCGTCGTGCCGGGCCACGGTCCGGTCGTACTCGGGCCCGAAGCGCCGTTTCAGGCCCGAGCCGCCCATCGCGCCCCGGGCACGCGGTGCGAGGGCCGCCGCGGCAGCGACCACGCCGACCACGATCACGATCAAAACGATGATCACGCCTGTGGACATGAGTGCCTTCCGGATTCTTGGTCAACCGGCTCTCGTAGTCGGTCGGTTCCCGTACCGGGTTGCCGCAAAGGTCCCCTTCAAACGACGGCCACGGCTACGGGGATTCCGTGATGCCGGTGTGTCGATTCCGCCCCGGCCCGATCGACGCATGGATAAAGGACCGGTTGAGACAATCGAGGAGACTGTCATGGGTGAGGTCATCGCACGGCTGGCCATGTCGCTGGACGGCTACATCGCGGGGCCGGAGTCAGGTCGGGAGCATCCGCTCGGGATCGGCGGGGAGCGCCTGCACTCATGGGTGTTCGGGCTCCGGAGCTTCCGTCGCATGCAGGGCATGGCGGGCGGGGACACAGGCCCGGACGACGAACTGCTCGCCGAATGGATCGAACGACCGGGCGCGGTGGTCATGGGCCACGGCATGTTCATCACCGGGGAGACCCCGTGGGGCGACGAACCCCCCTTCCACGCCCCCGTGTTCGTCGTCACCCACCATCCACGCGAACCGGTGTCGAAGAAGGGCGGCACGACCTACCACTTCGTCACGGAAGGCCCCCACCACGCACTGGAGTCGGCCCGCAAGGCAGCCGGCGACAAGGACATTTCACTCGCCGGCGGCGCCGACCTGGTCCAGCAGTTCATCCGCGCCGGATGGCTGGACGAACTCCTCCTGCATGTCGTGCCCGTGCTCGCGTGCGGCGGACGGCGCCTGTTCGACAACGTGGGCGACCAGCACATCGAGTGGACCAAGACCCAGGTTCTGGACTCTCCGGGGGTCACCCATATTCGGTTGCGCCGCACCCCCGCGGCCTCCTGACAATGCCCGCATGACCTGGACGATCGCCCCGGAGCCCTACGACTCCCCCGTAGCCGCCGCGCTCTGGAGGGCGTACTACACGGAGGTCAGCGACCGCTGGTACCTGCTCCACGAGAACCGGCGAACGGACCCCGCCGAGCTGGAGCGCGAGATCGCCGCCCGCACGGGTGCCGAACTCGCCCCGCCCGACGGCCAGTTGCTGGTAGCCCGGCACGAGGGCACGCCAGCAGGATCGGCAGGCGTACGCCTCCTCTCCCCCACAACAGCCGAGCTGACAAGGGTCTTCCTCCACAAGCAGCTGCGCGGCCGGGGCGGCGCCGCAAAGCTGGTAACAGCCGCAGAGGAGGCAGCCCGCGCCCTGGGCGCCCACACCATCATCCTCGACACCCGCCACGACCTCATCGAGGCCCGCACCCTCTACACCCACCTCGGCTACAGGGAGACCGACCCCCACAACAACGACCCCTACGCAGAACACTGGTTCCGCAAAGCCCTGCTCAACCAACGGTGAGGGCCCACCCACTCTCCCTGTCCCCACGCGCCGGCCGAGAGGGAGCCGCAGGGGCGCGCCGGTGTCGAGAGGCCCAGCGCGCGGAGGCCCGAAG
>NZ_JBHYWD010000016.1:215352-220185 GCF_042751305.1 Streptomyces hokutonensis | reverse complement strand
CGGAGTTCTTGTAGATCCAGCCGTGGTAGGGGCAGCGGAAGTGCGAGGTGTTTCCCTTTTCCGCCCGGCACACCGGTGAGGCGCGGTGCACGCAGCTGTTCAGGAGCAGCTGGATATCGCCCTGTTCGTCGCGTGCCAGGATGAACTGGTCCTCGCCGATGTAGCGCAGTACGTAGTCGCCGGGGCTGGGGATCTCCGAGACGTGTCCGACGAACACCCAGCACTTGGTGAAGATGCGGTCCAGCTCGGCGCGGTGGATGTCGGGGTCGTTGAGCACCCGTGGCGAGAGCATCCCCTGAGCGAGATCCTTCTGGACCTCGGATAGGAAGGCCTGCATCGTCCCGTTCAGCGAGCCGTAACCGCCCGTCCCGGCCTGCCGGTCAGCAGCCACCATGAGATCCTCCTCAAGTTTGCTTTCTCCAAGGCGCCGGCCGAACGGGTGTCCCTTCCAGAAGGGCGCCCCGTCGAGATTCCAGGCGACAGCGTCGCCGACGCTAACCCCGCCATCCACCGGCGTGACCCCTCCGAAGGAAGCAACCTGTCCCCGACCTTTGGACGCTGTTCACCGTCAGAACAGGCCACGGCAGTCGGCTTCGACCGACCTCGGGAACGGCACCCAGGAGTTCGTCAACCGGCAGTCCCCACGCGGGCGGTGCCAGTCCTCCTTCGAAGATCCATGCGTCCGCGGGACACCGGCCGTCGAGCCGGACGTCGATATCCGCGCCGACGCCCGGCTCGCCGAGATCGGCGCCGACGGCATACGGCTAACCTGCTTCGTCACCAACGCCGAGCACCCCGATCACACCGAACTGGAACTGCGCCACCGGCAGCGGGACCGGCTCTGGGAGGCCAAGCGCCTGCGGCTTGTGGAGAGGGTCCTTCAGCAAGCTGACGGACCCTCATTCAGGATCGGGACCAGTTGACCACGGAGGCGGTGACCGACCGGAGGAAGGGCCCACTTGCCGGGTTCACGACCGGTACGTTCAGCGGTTCACTTGCCCAGCCTGAGCAGCTTTTCGGTGTTGATATGGGCGATCTTCTCCTTGTCCGGTCGGCTCAAGGGCAGGCGGTCGAGGAACTCACGAGCCGCCGTGTTGCCGCTGAAGGGGTAGTCGACGGAGAAGAGGATCCGGTCGGTGCCCAGCGCGTGCAGGGTCGCCGCGAAAGGTGCGTAGTCGAACAGTCCGCTGGTGGTGACGTAGAGGTTGTCGGTGAAGTAGTCGACGACGGGCCTGTCCAGGCCGGCGACCGCGTTGAGTACCGAGTTGGCCCGCCAGATCATCGACGGAAGCGCCTCGCCCATGTGCCCGATGATGATCTGCAGGTTCGGGAAGCGGTCGAACACACCGCCCAGGATCAGCCGCAGCACATGCAGTCCGGTGTCGATGTGCCAGCCCCAGGCCGCATTGGCGAGGATCTCGCTGACGACCGGGGTGAAGCCCGCGTAGCTGGCCTCGAACACCGGCTCCGGCGGCCGGGTGGGGTGCAGATAGACCGGCACGCCGAGGTTCTGGGCGGCCTCGAACACCGGCCAGAAGAATTCGTCGTCCAGGTAGCGGCCGCCGACATGGCCGTTGATCATCGCGCCGACGAAGCCCAGGTCGGTGACAGCCCGGTCGAGCTCCCGCGCGGCGGCCCGGGGGTCGGGCATGGGCAGGGCGGCGAAGCCGGCGAACCGGTCGGGGTGGGCGGCGACGGCCTGGGCCAAGGCGTCGTTGGCCACCACGGACAGCCGTACGGCCGCGTCCGCCGGGAGGCTCTCCGGGCCGGGCACGGTGTGGGAGAGCACTTGGACGTCGATGCCCGCGGCGTCCATGTCCGCGAGGCGTCGATCACCCAGGTCGAGGAGCGGGCCGATGAAGTGGGGGATCGTCTCCTCGTACAGACGGCTGACCGGATGGTCGGCGGTCGCTTCCCGCAGCGCCTGGGTGAGGAAGTGCTCCTCGAGAGCGATGATCTTCATGCCGATTCCTTTCGTTGGCGATGGCGAGGTCGGTCTCGCCGCGCGTGAAGCAGGGCAGGTTGACGGGAGAACTTGGCAGGTACAGGTTTTCGCTGCCCTAGAATTCCCACCGTGGCGACCACCAGTGACACTCGAGGAGTGCCCCCGATACAAGCCGAGAACGTGCCCGGCGAGGGCGTTGTCGGTGAGACCCATGTCGGTCGTCGCGGAGCGCTCATCGCGGCGGCGCTTGAGCTGTTCGCGAGAAAGCCGTACGAGGACGTCTCGGTCGACGAGGTCTGTGGGCGGGCCGGAGTCGCGCACGGCCTGTTGTCGTACCACTTCGGAGGGAAGCGCGGCCTCTTTGCGGCCGCCATTCGGCAGGCATGGGAAGAACTCGTCTCCTATGAGAGGCCACGTGACACGGAGCTGACGGCCGTCGAGCGCGTCCACGGCTTTCTGTTCCGGCACTTCGAGTACGCGCGCCTGCACCCCGAGCGATTCGCGATCATGATGAGGACGGGCCACGCGGACGAGCAGGTCCGGGAGGTGCTCCAGGCGGCACGGCTCGACGCGCTGGCCGAGATCTCCGCGTCACTGGGATGCCCGGAAAGCGCGCCGCCGCAGCTGCAGGCGGCGCTCACCGGCTGGAGCGGCTATGTCGACGCTGTCACGGTGACCTACCTCGACAACCTCGACCGGATCAGCGTCGAAGACGTCACCGACATGTGCGCCCAGGTCCTGGTGGCTTCCGTTCGCAGTGCCTACAGGATGCCGATGGACGCCGCGGCGGAGCTGGACGCGCTGACCCGTGTTACGGGTGGGTACTCCTCTGTCGAGCGTCAACGTGAGCGGATCGGCGCGGCCACGCCGACCGGCCTCACGGGCCGGCCCTGATCGGGTCGTTGCGCGTCAGCTCGGCCACGAGCCCTCGACGGAACGGTCGCCGTGGCCGAATTTGCGGACGGTCTTGGGATCCGGGTCGGGCCACGCGTTGAGCGAGAGGTGCAGAGTGCTCCCCGACGTCATCACCTCGATGAAGTAGGGGCCGTCCGCCTCGATCGCGCGCCGGATCGCCGGCGCGATGTCAGCCGCCTTCTCGACCCGCTCGCCGGCCACGCCCATGCTCCTGGCGATCGCGGTGTAGTCGGTCTCCTCGGGAAGGTCCGTCCAGTGCGTCAGGGGCAGCGCGTTGACGCCGTGCTCACGGCCGCGCCGGCCGCCGTACAGGCCGCCGTTGTTGAGGACGATGCTCACGACCTTGAGGTTGCGCTCCGCCAGTACCGAGAGGTCGGCGCAGTCGTAGAAGAAGCCGCCGTCGCCGCCGACGCTGACCACCAGCCGGTCGGGCGCGGCGAGCTTGGCGCCGATCGCGACGGGCAGCGTCGACCCCAGTGAGTCGTAGTGGAAGCCCAGCGGGTTGGCGAAGCCCGACGGGTACTTGTCCTCGTTGAAGACCATCCCCGGGACCATGAAGCCCTCGTCGTTGACGAGGATGGTGTCTGGCGGGACCTCCGCCGCCAGTGCCTGGCCGACGGCGGCGGGCATGATCGGGTCGGACCCGGTGAAGGAGCGCAGCACTTCCAGGTAGGACTCCTTGGCCCGGGCGATCTCCGTGAGCCTGGCCGGGTCGCCGCCGTCCGTGCGCCGGAGGCCGGATTCGTCCAGCCGGTCGCCCAGTTGCGCCAGGAACTTCCCCGCGTCGGCGACGGCACCGACGGTCGGCTGGAAGATCCGCCCCAGCTGCGACTGCTCGACGTCGACATGGACGACGTTGTCCGGCTTGGCCAGCGACCAGGAGGCGGTCGCCGTCTGCGAGAAGGAGAACCCGACCGCGATCCACAGGTCGGCCTCCTCGGCGAGCCGGGTGCCGGTGCCGAAGTAGCCCCAGCCGCTCATGTCGCCGGCGTACAGCGGATGGTCGTCGGGCAGCACTCCCCGGCCGCCCGGGCCGCTGGTTACCACCGGAATCCCGCTGGCCTCGACGAACCGGCGCAGCTCGCCCGTCGCGTCGGCCATGTGGATGCCCGCACCGGCCAGCAGTACGGGCCTCGACGCGGACCCGATCAGCTCGATCGTCCGCCGGACGGCCTCCTCGTCGGCCGCGGGCGGTGACGGCAGGGTGAGCGGTTCGGTCCTGATCGTGGTCCGGTCGTACATCGCCTCGTGCGTCAGGTCGAGCACCGCCGGGCCGAACTTGCCGGTGCTCGCCGCGAGCACCGCCTGTCGTACGGCCAGCGGCAGGTCCTGGCCGTCGACGATCCGCCTGACGTACTTGGCCAGGGACTTGAAAGCCGAGTAAAGCTCGGTGCCGTCCTGCAGCGCGTCGCGCAGGTCCCAGGCCGCCGAGTTCTCCATCAGCATGTACACGAGGGGGGTGGAGTCGAGCTTGGCCGCGAGCACCACCGGTGCGGCGTGCAGCGAGCCGACGCACCAGCTCAGCGTCGCCGAGGCGGCCCGCCGCTTCACCCGGTTGTAGCCGTACGACATCCAGGCCGCCGACAGCTCGGTGCGGGCGTTCATGTTGGGCACGCCCTGCCCGACGATGCTGCGCTGCACGGAGGTGGTCATGCCGCCCGAGTAGCCGAAGACGTACTCGACCCCGCACGCGGTCAGGGTCTCGACGAGCGCCTCCGAGCCCTCGCGGAAGCCCACCCGGGCGTCGGAGCCGACGCGTACGCCCTCGATGGACGCGATCATCTTGAACTGTCCGAACTCCGCCTCCGCGCGCCCCTGCAGCACATCTCCGTCGATCTCCGCCGAGAACCGCCAGGGAGCCGGGGGGGGGGGGGGGGGCGCGGGGGCCGGCCCCCCCCCCCCCCCCCCGCCGGCCGGGCACGCGGGGGCGGCGGGGGGGGGGGGCGCGGGGGGGGCGGCGGGGGGCGGCGCGC
>NZ_JBHYWD010000016.1:122787-215342 GCF_042751305.1 Streptomyces hokutonensis | reverse complement strand
GCCCCACTCGACACCGTGGCCTTCTCTCTGCCCCCCCCCTCCCCCCGCGGGGGCGCCGCATTACCCCCTACTTAAACCCCCCACGCCATCCGGCTCCCGTCGACGAATCCTTCGCCGGTTCCGGTGCCGTCGGCGCTCTCGATCTTCGCGGACAGGGAGTCGCCGTCCCGGGACAACTCCAGTACCGCGCTGTGCGCGGGAGACAGGTCTGGGCGCATTGTGATCTGCCACGTGCCGTCGATCTCGTTCCTGGACCGGTCAGCAGTCGCCATCGGGTTCTCCTTTGAAGGTGCCCTTGGGATGGGTCGCTCTCAGCGGGGTCCATCGGACCTGCTCGCATCGCGAATGCGACGGAGCACAGCTCCGCCGAAAGGGACTGACTGCCGGTCAGTGCGCCCCAGCCTGCTCCCGCTGACCAGGGGCGTCAAGGGTCGTGCACGGCCTTTCCGAAGCCTGTGAGGCGGTGCCTCCGATTGGCGAAACCTTTCCGGGCACGACGATTGACTCCCAGCCTGACGGGTGTCAGTATTCCGGCAGATTTGACTGCCAGTCAGTCGCTGGTGGCGTATTCCACACAGGCTTGTCAGGAGCCTCGTGACGACGCCGGAGCGGCATTCCAGCGTGTTCTGCATCTCTGAAATCGAGAACGGAGCGGACTCGTGGCGGAAAAAAAGTACGACGTGATCGTGGTGGGTGCGGGATCCACCGGCGGAGCCCTCTCGGCGAAACTCAGCGAGAACCCCGACCTCAGCGTCCTCCTGCTGGAAGGGGGCCCGGTCTACTCCCGGGTCGAGGAGATGCCCCAGGAGCTGCTGGCTCCGGCCATCGTCGCGGCCGGCGCCCCCGGGCACCCCAACAACTGGGCCTACATGGGCGAGGTCCGGCGCGGCCTCAGCATCCCGTATCCGCGCGGCAAGGGGCTGGGAGGATCCAGCTCGATCAACGGGTGCTACTACATCCGGGGCACCAGGGACGACTTCGACACCTGGGCCAAGCTCGGGAACGACCTGTGGGCCTTCGACAAGGTCCTCAAGTACTACAAGCGGATGGAGCGTGACCTCGACTTCGGCGGTGACGCCCACGGCACCGACGGTCCGGTCCCGGTGCGGCGCGAGCCCCTGGACCGGGCTCCGGAGTTCACGACGGCGTTCGACGAGGGCTGTCACGCACTGGGCTTCGGGTCGGACCCCGACAAGAACGACCCCCGGCCCGAGGGCGGTGTGGGACCCGTCCCGCTGAACATCTTCGAAGGCCACCGGTTCGGCACCGCCCTGGCCTACCTGCTGCCCGCGACGGGCCGGCCGAACCTCACCATCGTGGGCAACGCGGTCGCGCGGCGCGTGCTGACCGAGAAGACGCGCGCGGTGGGCATCGAGGCCACGGTCGACGGCCGCCCTCAGGTCTTCCACGGAACCGAGATCGTCATCTCGGCCGGCGCACTGCGCTCACCGCATCTGCTGCTGGTCTCGGGCATCGGCCCGGCGGCGCACCTGCGGGAACACGGCGTCGACGTCGTGCGGGACCTGCCCGGGGTCGGTCAGCAGCTGACGGACAACTCCATGGTCACGGCGTCGTGGGACTCGCGCCTCCACCTGGTCAAGCAGATCGATCGCGGGACGATGACCTCCACGCTCCACTGGACCGCCGAGGGATCGGATCTGGAGCTCCTGCCGATGGTGACGCGCAACAGCGACATGCTGGGCGTCACGGACGTCTTCGCGCGCCCCCTCAAGGCCGCCAAGGCGATGATCGGCACCTCCCCGAAGGCGGTGACACGGCAGGCGCGCGCGCTGCGGCACGCGATGCTGGGCATCGTCGTGCAGAAGCAGGAGAGCCGTGGCACCGTCACGCTGGTGTCCGGCGACCCCGACAAGCTGCCGGACCTGCGCTGGAACCTGTTGAGCGAGCAGCAGGACTACGTGCGGTTCCGGGTCGCGATCCGCGTGGCGTTCGAACTCTTCAACACCTCCGGACTCCGCGAGCTGGGGGCCTCGATCGTCGGGCTGGACGCCAGGACGGTGGAGGACGACAAGAAGCTGGACGCGTGGGCGTTCGAACGCGTCGGCGGCGGCCATCCCTCGGGCACCTGCCGGATGGGACCGGCCTCCGACGACCAGGCCGTCGTCGACCAGCGGCTGCGTGTGCACGGAATCGACGGTCTCAGGGTCGCCGACACCTCGATCTTCCCCACGATGACATCCCGTGGCCCGAACGCGACCGCGATGATGATCGGCGAGTACCTCGCGGACATCATGCAGGACGAGGCGGCGCGCTGAACCCTCCCCACCAGGCATCGCCCGACACGGCTTGAAGGAGCCCGCATGAGTTCGATCGAGAAAGTCTCCGGGGGAACCGCGTTTCTGTCCGCGTTCAAAGGCGAGGTGATCACCGCCGCCTCGCCCTCGTACGACACGGCACGCAGCCTGTGGAACGGGGACATCGACCGCAGGCCGCTGGCGGTCGTCAAGGCCACGGACGACGACGACGTCGTCGCCGCGGTCCGGCTGGCCCGCGAGGCCGGTCTGCCGCTGGCCATCCGGGCCGGCGGTCACAGCTACCCGGGTCACTCCATGTGCGACGACGGGATCACGCTGGATCTCTCCGGCATGGGGAACGTCGTCGCCGACCCCACGACCCGCCGCGTACGCGCCCAGGGAGGCGCTCTCCTCGGCAGCGTCGACAACGCGACCCTTGAGCACGGGCTGGTCATGCCGGCCGGGATCGTGTCCCACACCGGACTGGCCGGACTGGCTCTCGGCGGCGGGATCGGTTACCTCACCCGGTCGTTCGGCATGACCTGCGACTCCTTCGTGCGGCTGCGCGTGGTCACCGCCGAGGGTGAGATCGTCCACGCGAGCGAGGACGAGAACCCCGATCTCTTCTGGGCCCTTCGCGGCGGCGGCGGCAACTTCGGGGTCGTCACCGAGTTCGAATGCAGGACGCAGCCCCTCGGTCCGGTCCAGGGCGGCCCGTTGGTTTACCTGATGTCGGACGCCGTCGACGTGCTGTACAGGTTCGGGCAGCTCATGAAGCAGGCGCCCCGCACGATGAGCATCACCTGCGCGCTGGGCCTCGACCCCAACGCGTTCCCGTTCCTCGCCGAGCAGGTCGCCGGCCAGCGCCTCATGATCGCCAACGTCGTCTACCGCGGGGAGCAGGACGACGAGATCCTGCGCGAGGTCCGCAGTGTGGGCAAGCCGCTGTTCGGCGCGGTCGCGACCACCGACTTCCGCGCCGTCCAAACGGCCTTCGACGAGATCGCCGGCTACGGCGCGGGCTGGTACATGAAGTCCGGGCTGACCCGCGAACTGTCCCGGCCCCTGACCGAGTGCGTGGTCGAGCACGCCGTGGAGTACCACGACAAGATCTCGTCCGGCGCCGTCCAGCGCGAGGTCTTCGCCGTGCAGTCGCTCGGCGGCGCGGTCCAGGACCTGGACGACGACGCCACCGCGTACAGCGGCCGGGCCGCCGAGTGGCACATCGGCGTCGAGGTCGGCTTCACCACCGCCGAGGACCGTGAGCGCATCGTCCCCTGGACCCGCGACACCTGGACGAAGACCAAGAAGCTGCTCGACCTGAGCACGTCCTACGTGAACCTGAACTTCGAGCCGGGCGAGAACGCGCTGGCCGACGTGTTCGGCGCCGCGAAGTACGAGCGGCTCCGCAGGGTCAAGACGGAGTTCGATCCCACCAACCTGTTCAGCCACAACTTCAACATCAAGCCGATGTAGTCAGGGTCTCTCTCCACTTCCTGACCCTCGTCTCGCTTCCCGTATGAGCCGACTTGTGGGCTGACCGAATGACGAATTCGGTCAGTCCGCGCACCCCGAAATGCCAGGAGGTACACAGGCATGGAGGCACAGAACAGCAAGGAACGCCGTGCCCTCGTCGTAGGGCTGGGCATCAGCGGAATCTCGACCGCCCTGCGGCTGCGACAGATCGGCTGGACACCGGTCGTCGTCGAACGGGCCCCGGCCCGGCGCACCGGCGGGTACTTCATCGCACTGTTCGGCGGGGGCAGGCACCCGGCACAGCGCCTGGGCATCCTCGACAAACTGAGCAACCGAACCCCTCCGGGGACCGTCCAGTACGAGTTCGACCGCGCCGGGAGCCGTCGGCGCGGTGCTCTCAGCTACGGGGACCTGCCCGGTACTCCCTGGATGACGGTGCGCGGTGACGTCGAGGAGGCCGCCTTCATGGCGCTGCCCGACGACGTGGAGATCCGCTACTCGACGGTGCCGACCCGTATCGAGCAGGACGCCCACGGCGTGGACGTCACGCTGACCGACACCACGGACGACACCTCGGTCACGGAGCGGTTCGACCTCGTGGTCGGCGCCGACGGGCTGCGCTCCACGGTGCGGTCCCTCGTGTTCGGGCCGCACGAGAAGTACCTGCACCGGATGAACTACATGGCGGTCGCCTACAGGCTTCCCGGCCGGCTCAGCGAACTCCATCCGGACGACGGCGCCACCCTGATGGAGGCCAACCGGTCGCTGTGGGTCTTCCCCTTCAACGGCGGCGTGCAGACGGTGCTGCTCAACTACCACACCGACGACGTGGACGCCGAATTCACGGAGCCACCGGCCCGACGCGTACGCGCCGCGTTCGGCCCCGAGCCGCCCGGCCGTCTGCTGGGCGAGGTGCTCGACGCGCTCGACACCGCCGACGACCTGCTGTTCGACTCGGTCGAGCAGGCACGGATGGACACCTGGCATCACGGCCGGGTCGTCCTCGTCGGGGACTCCGCCTGGTGTGTCAGCCTCTACGCCGGCATGGGCGTCTCGATGGGGATCACCGGGGCGGATCTCCTCGGCACGATGCTGGACCGCCACCCGTCCGACGCGCGCCAGGCGCTGGCCGTGTGGGAGCGGACCCTGCGACCCCATGTGACCGTGTTCCAGCAGAACGGCCTGGACCAGCGCAGGTTCTTCGTGCCCGCCGACAACAAGGAACTGACCATGCGCAGGGCCGTCGGACTGGGGATGCGGCTTCCCGTCACCTCCCGCCTGCTGAAACGGATGGTGACGGGCAACAAGGCGGGCCTGCTGAAGGACCGGGACCTCTCCCCGACATGAGGAGGGCACACCACCCGCTGACACTCCTCGGCGTCGGCATCGACATCGACAAGGAGGCCGACGATGACAGTCCTGGCCGAACACGACTCCGCCACGGCGGCCCGGATTCTCGCCGCGACCCGGCATCTGGTCCTCAAACGCGGCGTCAAGGGTCTGACCGTGGCCGAGATCGCGCAGAAGGCGCACATCGGCAAGGGCACGGTGTACCTGTACTGGGGCACCAAGCACGACCTGCTGTTCGGGCTGTTCACCAGGGACTTCCTGACCTTCCTGGAGGGTGAGATCCAGGCACTGGGCGCCGACCCGGCCAGCTGCCGTCCGCATCGGCTCTTCCCGCGGATCGCCCGCAACGCCGTGAGCTACCCGTTCGTACGCGCGATGCAGGCCGGCGACGACGACCTGCTGGGCGTTCTCGCCGAGCATCCGCGCAGCGTGGAACTGCTCGACCTGATCGGCCCCACCGCGCTGATGTACACGGTCCTGCCGGTGTGGCGCGAGCACCGGCTGGTACGGACCGACTGGCCCCTCGACGAACAGGCCTACGCCCTGCAGGCACTCATGACCGGCTTCCTCGGAGCCTTCACCGGGCCGCGGACCCCGAGCGTGGTCACGGTCGACCAGCCCGACAGGGTCATGGCCGCCGCGGTGACGGCCCTGCTCGGCCCCGAGGAGGCGGACCCGGCCCAGACCCGCGCAGCCGCCGAAGAGGGCCTGCGGCTGCTGCGCGAGCGACGCGACGCCGTGCTCGCCCTCATCGCCACCTGACCGCAACACCCCACAGTCGGGAACCGGAGCGTTCCCGGTTCCAGTTGAGAAACGACGGAGGCAACACCATGACCGAGACGACCGGGGCAACTCCCGTCCACGACACCGTCATCGACCGCTACATCAGTATCTACGACCGTACGGCGTACGAGCCCGAGGCCCTGAAGGAGCTTGAGGCGATCTTCGCACCAGACGCAGTCGTCGAACTCGCTGACGGCATGGAACCGGCGACCGGTCTGCCCGCGATCATGGCGGTGTACGAGCACCTGGCCAAGGGCATGGCCGACAGCAAGCACTTCTGGACCGTCACGGAGCTCGACGACGGCAGGCTGGAGTGCCACTGGATCCAGGCCGCCCGCGGGACCGACGGCCGCCTCATCGGCCAGAGCGGCATCGAGCAGGCCACCGTCAACGCCGACGGGCAGATCACCCACCTGGTCAACCGGTTCGTACCGGTCGTCGGCTGGGTCTGAGAGGAGTTCGGGCTTCTCCGACTCCGAGTGGGTCCGCGTGAACTCCCGTTCCCGACGGCAGAGTTGGGCATGACTCGTCCGCCGGTGAACGGAGATTCACGCGGGCCCACGCCCCCGAGCACCCGCCGTCCACCCATGGGAGGGTGCCACGCCGCGGGGCGTGGTCGGATGATGCGGGGACCTACGACGAAGCGGCAGCCACCGGTCGTAATACCTCATCCGCCCGAAGACCCGCACCGGCGGCCCACGTCGGACCGTCACCACGCGCATGCCCCGGCAGTCGCCCGCACCCCGTGCAGTGATCGTCCGCAGCCTCATGCGGGACGCCGTCGTCGCCCGGTCGGCGGCGGGTCCCCGGGCGAAGCCGGGACGGCCGTTCGGCACAAGTTGATTCACCCCCCGTTTCCCAACATTCACCCACGTCTGCCATACCCCGGTGCCCGCAACACGCGGGAGCCTTTCGGCACCCCCGATGAAAGGCAGACGATGCGGAAGAAGTTCAGGCGTCTCAGAGCCCGCTTGGCCCTGGTGGTCTCCGCCGTGGTGATCCTCGGGTCCACCGGTGTGAACGGCATCGCGGCCGCCGAACCGACGGCATTGGCCAGAGGTGCTTTCGACGGCACTCTGAGTGCCGACGCGCCCGAAGGCTCCACGATCGGCTGGTCCACGGCGCTCTCTGCCGACGGGCGCCGGGCTGTCATGGGCGCGCCCACGGTGAACGGCCTGAACGGAGCCGTCTACGTCTACGACAGGACACACACCGGCTGGGCGCAGCCGACGGTCCTCAACGTTCCCGGCACGCGGTACCAGGAGCTCGGGTTCTCGGTGGCCATCTCGGACGACGGCCGAACGATCGTGGCTGGGGCGCCGTTCCAACAAGGCGGCCGTGCCTATGTGTTCGCCCTCACGCGGACGGACGGATGGCAGCTCAGCGCCACCCTCACCGTGCCCGGTCTCACGGTCGACGACTTCGGAGGCTCCGTCTCGATATCCGGTGACGGCACGACCATCGCCATCGCCGACCAGTTCGACGAGGCGAGGCGAGGCTCGGTCTTCGTCTCCGCGAAGACCGACGGCGGCTGGTCCGACCCCACCCAGATCGTCGGCACCGACTCCGCGCCCAACGATCTCTTCGGGTCCGCGATCTCCCTCTCGGCCGACGGCTCACGACTCGCGGTAGGCGCCAAGGGCCGGTCCAAATACGACGGTGCCGTCTACACCTTCGACCGGGACGGTGGCGCATGGTCCCAGACCGCCGAGCTCACCCGCGCCGACGGTGTGTCGGCCGAGCGATTCGGCAACGGTGTGGCCCTCTCGGGTGACGGGAGGGTGCTGATCGCCAGTGCTCCCTATCACGGCAACGGTCTCGCCTACGCCTATCGTCTCCGGGGCGACGGCTGGACCACGGGCGAGACCCTCCAGCCGACCCAGAAGTCCGACTACCCCAGTGACGCCGTCTCCGTGGCCGCGTCGTACGACGGCTCCGTGCTGATGGTCGGACTCCCGGCCCGCAACACTCTGCAGGGCGCCGCCCAAGTCTTCGAACAATCAGGAGCGCGCTACTCCCCGAAGGCGATGCTGGTGCCTTCCGAGTACGCGGGATGGATGGTGCTCGCCGGAGCAGGCAAGTCCGTCGCGCTGTCCGCCGACGGCCGCACCGCGATGCTGGGCGCGCCCACGGTCTCGTACAACTATCCCGCCGGTGCCGGTTACGTCTACGACCTCGCCCGTCCCTCGGGCTTCCTCGCCCCGGTCGGTCCCCGGTCCCTCTCTCGGGCCGCCGGCTCCCCGCACGAGCCGGGCGCTCATGGGCCGCTCGACCTCTCGGACACCCGGCACCTGACGAGGTCCGCGACAGCCGGACAGGACCATCCGATCCTGGACCGCTCCCGTCAGGCGGCGTCGGTCTGCGGTGACGTGGCGACGGACGGCACTACCTGCGGTGTGAAGATCGCCGCCGACCAGTCCCTGCAGCCACTGGTCACCGCCGACTACGAGGACGGCCTCTCGGCGACCCAGTTGCAGACGGCGTACGGGCTCACGGGCGCGTCCCGGGCGACGACCGTCGCGGTCGTGGACGCCTACGCGAATCCGGACGCGGTGGCGTCGCTCAACACCTACCGCAGTCAGTTCGGTCTCGGACCGGCCGACATCACCCAGGTGAACCAGGACGGCGGCTCCACACTGCCGGAGGCCAACGCGAACTGGGGCGTCGAGGAGATGCTCGACCTCGAGATGGTCTCGGCCGCCTGCCCGGACTGCAAGATCCTCTACGTCGGCGCCGACTCCGCGAGCTTCAACGACCTGGGGACCGCCGTGAACACCGCGGTCCGCCTCGGAGCCAAGGTCGTCTCCAACTCCTACGGCGGCGACGAGTCCGCCGACGCCCTGTACGCACAGGACGCGTACTACACCCACCCCGGTGTCGCGATCACGGTGAGCAGTGGTGACGGGGGCTACGGAATCTCATACCCGGCGGCCTTCAACACGGTCGTCGCGGTCGGCGGGACCTCGCTGACCCTGAACCCCGACGGCACCCGAGCCTCCGAGACCTCATGGGAGGGCGCCGGAAGCGGCTGCTCGCGGTTCGTCGCCAAGCCGCGCTGGCAGAAGGACTCCGCCTGCGCCAACCGCACGGTCGCCGACGTGTCCGCAGTAGCGGACCCGGCCACGGGCGTCGCGGTGTACGACTCCTACGGCTTGCAGGGCTGGTCGGTCGTCGGCGGCACCAGTGTCGCGGCACCCGTCATCGCCGGCGTCTACGGACGCACCGGTCACACCGGCGGCAATCCGGCGCAGCGCCTGTACTCGGCGCCCAAAGGCTCCCTGTACGACGTGACGGCAGGCAGCAACGGAACCTGCTCGGCCCTCTATCTCTGCGAAGGAGTCAAGGGATACGACGGTGCGACCGGCCTCGGCTCGCCGAACGGCGTCGGCGCGTTCTGATGGTGGTGGGGCCCCGTGCGACCACGAGACGGGGCCTCACCCGCCGCTCGAATCCAGGCGCTGGTCGCCGTCCTCCTCCACCAGGTCGGCGGCGGCGCGTGCCAGTTCGGCCCGGGTGGACACCCCGAGTTTCCGCTTGGCGGACTTCACCTGTGAATGGACCGTGTTGAGCGACTTGAACAGTCTGGCCGCGATGGCCGCGTCTGTCTCCCCGGCCGCGACGAGACGGAGGACTTCACGCTCGCGAGGAGACAGCCGAGTGCCGTACCCGGTTCTTCCGCCACGTCTTCCCGGCGGGCGGGCGTTGACACCGACCGTCCGCAGTACCTCGACGACCCGTTCACCGTCGACGATCGCTCCCAGCCGCGAGTACCCATTCAGGATGTCGCGAAGCTCCGCGATTCCTGCCCCGTGCCCATCGTCGAGCAGACACCGGGCCGCCGCCTCGAGATCGCGCAGTTCGTGATGCGGTCGGGGCAACCCTCGCCACGCGGAGGCGGCCCTGTGGTGCAGCTCCCGCGCGCGGGCCAGATCCCCGTCGGCGCGCGCCACCATCGCACGGCAGCTCACCAGCGCGGCGTCGGTGGCGGTGTAGTGGGTCTCGGCCAGGCCGACCGCCATCGAGTCGACGATGGCGCGAGCAACCGCGTTCCGGCCTGTGAGCAGGAGCGCCTGAACACGTGTCCGCACCAGATCGCCGCCCCACAACCACACCCCCGTGTGCTGGATCAGACGGAACGGCTCATGTGTCAGGGAGAGGGCCTCCTCGGGTTCGCCCCGGGCGATCGCGACCTCGGCCAGCCCCGCACGGGTCTCCATCACCAGCTCCGGTCCCAACTGGCTGGCGGGGTGATCGAGCATGGTGCGCAGGCGACGGCCCGCCTCGGCGAAGTCGCCTTCCACGGCCAGGAGTCGCGCCTCCACGATCTCGGCCTCAAGGCGCTCGCCCACCGCTCCACGGCCGGCGGACGCGAGCGCCGCCGCACGCTGCCGCAGCCCGTCCCAGGAGCCCTCCAGATAGTCGAGGTGCAGACCCATGGCCTCGAGTCCGGTGGACAGACGGAGGTACTCATAGGTGCTTGCCAGGTCGACTGCGGCTTCCAGGGTTGCGCGGGCCGTGCCGTATCTGCCCCAGACCAGTGCGCAGTGCGCAACGTTGCCCAGGCCGCGGGCCACGGTCAGCCGGTCGCGGACCGCTATGTCGTGTGTCGGGATCTTGGCGGCTTCCGTCCATCCCTCCGCGGATCCGAATCGCAGGAGGACCGTTGCGAGATCGGTGACGAGATGCAGCTCGGACGCCGGGTCACGGTTCGCGAGGAGCTGTGATGCCTGCCGCAGCCACTCGGCCCGTGTCGCCGATTCCCAGTTCGGCCAGGACAGATGCACCAGACTGATCATCGCCTGCCCCGCGAGCACCGGGTCGTCCGCGAGCAACGGGATCACCCGCTCGGTCTCCTCGGCGGCCTCGCTCATCCGGTCCGCCATGATCAGGACGCGGGCCAACTGCCAGCGGACGCGCCCCTGGTCCAGCTGCGGCAAGGTCCGGTCCTGCGCCACCGACCGAAGGACGTCCACGACGACTTGGTACTCATCGACACTGCGAAAGACCGGAAAGGGAATCTTCGACACGATCCGGGTCAGGTCGGTGGGGCTTTGGGTGACGGCGGTCGCGAGCTCGAGCAGGATGTCGGCCGCCGTGCGGTCGTCGGCGCGGCCCAGGGCGAGGTCGGCGACCTCTTCCGCGTACCGTGCCCAGCCCTCTGTGTCACCGGACTGCTTCAGGTGCCGCGCCAGTTGGACCACGGGCGGGGCCGGTAGCGCGCCCAACGCCGCTGCCGCACGTGCGTGGAGCCGTGAACGCTCTCCCAGTGGGACCTCTTCGGCGACCGCGTCGAGGACCAGTGCGTGTCTGAAGGAGACCTCACCGTCCGCGAGCAGGCTCAGCAGATGCGAGGCGACGAGTTCGTCGACCGCTGTGCTGGTCGCCTGGTGGTCCAGTCCTGTCACGACGGAGAGCAAGGGGACGGAGGCGGGTTCGGAGAGGACGGCGAGTGCCCAGGCCACCAGCCGGGCCGACGGCGCGAGCCGATCCATACGCGAGGTCACCGACTCGCGGAGACTGGCGGGCGGCGCCAGAGCCGCGATGCCGGCGGGGCTCCAGTGCTCCTCGCCGGGGCTCTTCCGAGTTCGGTCGTGCAACGTCCGGATCAGGTCTTCGAGCAGGAGCGGAACCCCCTGTGTGCGACGGTGGAGGAGACCGGCGACGCGGGGCGAGGCGACGCCCCCCAGCATCGACGCTACGAACCTCTCCGTGCCGGCCAGGTCGAGAGGGCCGAGGCGGATCACCCGGCCAGTGTCGCCGGAGGCTATGCGCAGGATCCGCGCGACCAGTTCGCGGGGCGGCCGCTCCTCATTGCGCCAAGTCTCGATCACCCGGACAGGGGTGTCGACCTCGACGGTTGCCAGGTGGAGCAGGAACTCGTGGGAGGTGTCGTCCGCCCAGTGCGCGTCTTCGAGCACCACCGTATGGGCACCCATCGCGCGCAACAGCTCGTCCAGAGCCCGGAAAAGGCGATGCCGCTCCAGCCCGGCACTCTCCGTCGGCGGCATCGGTTCGGGTAGGGAGTCGGACCACTCGGGGAACAGCGGCCGCAGAGCCCCGGCCAGGCGCCCGAGCCGCACGCCGTCGAGCGGAGTCGGTGAGAGCGCCTCGATCAGGGTGCCCAGGGGGAACGGTGTGCTGATCGGGGGGCATCGCAGGACCAGCACACCCTCGTGGCCGGGCATCGGGGCCTGAATGGTCTCCTTCACGAACCGGGACTTGCCGATTCCGGCTTCACCCTCGATGACCACTAACCTCGTCGACGGCCGGATCAGCGCCTCTTCGAGCCACCGTCGCTCGACATCCCGGCCGACGAACGCAGGCGACCGCACACTCTCCACCCGGTCGATACCAACTGCCGGTGGACCTGCTCCCCCTTGCGGCATATCACCTACACCAAGATCGTGGGCGGCGAACGGTTGGTGGATGTCCGCGGCAGCCCTCCGGTGCGCGCATCGGCGGAAGCCTCTCGGCCTCGGACGGAGCACAGGATCAGAGGAAGGCCGCCCCAGCAGCCGTTTCTCCGCACGGTACTTCAGGACCAGCGCAGACGAAGCGGCAGGGACTGCAGGTGCCTTACGTTGAGGCCGGGCTGGTAGTCGAGCTGCTCCGGTGGAATCGCCAACTCGAAGCGTGGCACCGTGCCCAGCAGCTCCTCCAGAGCCGTGCGTGCCTCCACACGGGCGAGGGCATGACCCAGGCACGTGTGCTCTCCCCGGCCGAACGCGAGGTGCGCGTGGGGCGAGACACGGTCCAGGTCGATCTCGTCGGGCCGTTCGGCCAGCTTCGCGTCACGGTTGCCGGCTCCGAAACTCACAAGGAGGCGAGCGCCGGCCGGAATCGGGGTGCCGCCGAGCTCGGTGTCACGGGTCGCGGTCCGATACAGCCCCTGAACCGGCGATTCCAGGCGCAGCAACTCCTCCAGGAACGTGGCCAGCCGCGACGGGTCCTGCCGCAAGCGGTCGGCCAGCGGCGGATCCTCGGCCAGCAGCCTGGCGCCGCTGCTGATGGCATCGGCGGTCGTCACATTGCCGGCGAACAGCAGCTCGAGGACGAACCGAGTGGCGTCCTCCGCGTCGAGCCCGGATGCCGCGATCGTATGGAGAATGGTGGTCTCCTCCTCGACACCTGCCGCCGCCTCCAGTGCCGGCGCCAGAAGCGCGCCGAACTCCTCGCAGGCCCGTATGAAGCCTTGCAGGTCGGGTGAGTAGGTGAGGAAGGCGAGCACCTTCTCCGAGAGCCGCCGCATCTCGGCGGTGTCCGCTTCCGGTACGCCCAGCACCGTGGCGATGACAGCGATGGGCAGCTTGACGGCGAAGTCGGCCACGAAGTCGACCTCGTCGCGTCCGCGCAGGCCCTCGATCAGCTCCGTGGACATCGCCCGGATCTGCGGCTCGAAGGGAGCGATCCGGCGGGACGTGAACGCCCTGGCCGCCAGGCGACGGCGCCCGGTGTGTTCCGGCGGATCACTGGTGATCAGATGGAACCCCGTCCTCGTCGGCTCGTTCCCCGGCTCGATCGGGGGGAGTCCGAGCGCGTCGAGAGAGGAGAACGTCTCGACATCTCGCAGCACCGCGTCGATGTCGTCGGCCCTGGTAACCATGAAGGCGTTGGCTTCCTCGACGAAGGCCACACCTTGCTCTCGCAGTTGGGCGTACTGGGGGTATGGGCAGTACGAGACCTCGGGCCCGGCGTGGCCGGTACTGTCATGGCTGGACATGGTGTCCTCCCTGTCCGTGCGGCGGCTCGCCGACATTCCGGGCCGGGGCACGCGAGTCCGGGGCCCGTGGAAAGTCCTGACCGGCCATGGTGCATGGACTCGGCTTGCGGGCGCACTGCGGTGGCCGTTGAACGAACAACGTCTGCGGAGCTTCGTCGAGGTCGCGGTGCCTCGTTGTCCACTGGATGAACAGTGGTGTTGTGCGGGCCGGAGGGCCTTCGGATACTCGCGTGGCAGTGCGTGCCGCGGGCCGGCGGCCGACCGTCACCAGGGGACACCGACGTGATCATCCAAGACGAGGACCAGCTCACCGCGGCGGTACTTGCCGAGACGGAGCGGGCCGGTGATCCGCGTGTCAGGGAGATCGTCCGGGCGCTGGTCCGGCACCTGCACGATTTCGCCCGCGAAGTACGGCTGACCGAGAAGGAGTTCGCCGCCTCCCTCGACATCGTGACCAGGCTGGGGCGGCTCACCACGCCCAGCCACAACGAGGTCAGACTGATGGCGGGCTCGCTGGGTCTGTCGACGCTGGTCTCCCTGATGAACAACGGCACCGAGGACAGTCCGACCTCGGCGAACCTGCTCGGTCCGTTCTGGCGCCAGGGCAGTCCGAGGATGGACAACGGCGAGTCGATCGTCCGCTCGCCCACCGAGGGACCGCCGTTGTTCTTCTCCGGCCGGATCGTCGACACCGAGGGGAACGCGGTCGCCGGCGCGGAAGTCGATGTCTGGCACGCGTCACCGGCAGGCCTCTACGAGAACCAGGATCCCGAGCAGGCCGAGTGGAATCTCCGAGGGAAGTTCTTCAGCGACGAGGAAGGTGTCTTCGCCTTCCGCAGTATCAAGCCCTCCGGTTACCCGATACCCACGGACGGGCCCGTGGGTGATCTCCTGGCCGCGCTGAAGCGCCATCCCTTCCGGCCGGCCCATCTCCATGCGCTGATCTACAAACCGGGTTACAAGACCATCGCCTCCCAGCTCTACAGCCACGACGACCCGATGCTTGAGACCGACGCGCAGTTCGGCGTCGTACAGCGCCTGATCGGTACCTATGCGCGCCACGAGAGCGAGCCGGCGCCGGACCCGGACGTGACCGAGCCCTGGTACAGCCTCGAGTTCACCTTCGTCGTCGAGCCGGGTGAGGCCTGGCTGCCGACCCCGCCCGTGTCCGCACAGCGCAGCCATTGAGAGGACCTCTGTGATCACCGAAGCGGAACGTCGCGCGGCCGCGGCTGCCCTTATCCAGGCCGACCGCGACCGGCGACCGATCACCCAGCTCAGCCACACCTATCCCGATCTCGAGATCGTCGACGCCTATGCCATCCAGCAGCTCTGGGCGGCGGAGCGGGTGGCGGCAGGCGCCCGGCTCGTCGGGCACAAGATCGGACTGACGTCCCGCGCCATGCAGATGGCCTCGCAGATGACGGAGCCAGACTACGGATTCCTCACCGACGACATGGTCGTGGGCGACGGCGCCACTCTCGACGTGAACCGCTACCTCAAGCCCAGACTGGAGGTCGAGCTCGCGTTCGTGCTCGGAGCGGACCTGCACGGGCCGAACCTGCGCGTCCACGACGTCCTGCGGGCGACGGAGTATGTCGTCCCCGCCCTCGAAGTGATCGACTACCGCACCGAGGTGCCGCGTTCGATCACCGACACCATCGCGGACAACGCCGCCGCCGCTGCCATGGTCGTCGGCGGTCGTGTCGTACGCCCGATGGACGTCGACGTCCGGTGGGTGGCCGCGACGCTGTCGAAGAACGGGGTGATCGAGGAGTCCGGCGTCTCGGCCGCCGTCATGGGACACCCGGCGGCAGGCATCGCATGGCTCGGGAACAAGCTCGCCGCGGTCGGTGAGCACCTGAAAGCCGGTCAGCTGCTGCTGTCGGGCTCCTTCACCCGGCCCGTCTCGGTCGAACCGAACACCGTCATCCACGCCGACTACGGCCCCTTGGGCTCGATCGGGGTGGCGTTCCGGTGAGCGCGCAGCCGGCGCCGGGCCAGTGGCCGCTGCCACCGAACGCGTTCAAGGCGGCGCTTTCCCGGGGCGAGCAGCTGATCGGTCTGTGGTGCTCGCTGGCCGATCCGTACCCGGCCGAGATCGTCGCGGGCGCCGGCTTCGACTGGCTGCTGCTCGACACCGAGCACTCGCACGCCGATGTCGTGACCGTGCTCGCACAGCTCCAGGCGGTCGCCCCCTACCCCTGCTCGCCGGTGGTGCGTCCGCCGGTCAACGATCCCGTCGTGATCAAGCGGCTGCTGGACGTCGGCGCGCAGTCGCTGCTGATACCGCAGGTCGAGTCGGCCGAGGAGGCGCGCGCGGCGGTCGCCGCCACCCGCTATGCCCCCACGGGGGTCCGGGGCGTAGCGGCGCTGACCCGGGCCACCCGGTTCGGCCGGGTCGAGGACTACGCCGCCCTCGCGCACACCGAACTGTGCGTCCTCGTGCAGGTCGAGTCGCGGCGCGCCCTCGGGCAGATCGAGCGGATCGCGTCCGTCGACGGCGTGGACGGGATCTTCATCGGCCCCGGCGACCTGGCCGCCAGCCTCGGCCACCCAGGAGACCCGAACGCGCCCAGCGTCGTCGCGGCAGTGGAGGAGGCCATCGGACGCGTGCGCGCGGCCGGCAAACCGGCAGGCCTGCTGACCACCAACCCCGCGTTCGCACGACGGTGCATCGACCTCGGCACCACATTCACCGCGGTCGGTGTGGACGTAGGCCTGCTCGCGCGCGGCGCCGACCTCCTCGCCCGGACCTTCACACCCCAGGCCGCGGCGCCTGCTGCCGTGAACCGGTCCCCCTGAGGGGACGCGGTCACTCGATGTGGATCCACGCAGCCGGCGTACCAGCCCCGTGGATCACCTGCATGGGAGCGCTTGGAGCCTTCTCGCCTGCGGTCAGGCCGCCCTTTCCAAGGTGCCCTGGCCGTCGAGGTAGAAGTCCTCTCCGACCATCAGGCCGTCGCGGAACGGGATGACGACGGCCGCCCTCGACCTGTGCACGAAGACGTCGTCGGCCGTTCCCCCGTCCGGCAGAGGTACGCCCGCCTGGGCCAGTGCCGTACCAGGCAGCCGAAGTCGTGTGTAGCCGTCCCAGGCGATGGCGTCGTCGCTGATGAAGAAGTGCTCGACCTCGACTTCGAGGCTGTCCATCGCCAGCATGCCGTTGGCCATGTTCTGGAGGTAGTTCGCGCGCTGTGTGTCCCTGTCGGCGACCCGCCCGCCCTGCTGCGCGATCGCGACGGGGTCGCCGTAGCAGTGGTAGACGCAGTCGTCCACCAGTGTCGCCATGGTTCGGTCGATGTCGTGGTCGCGTACCTCGGCGACCGAGTGCTCGATGAGCAGGTCGATCATCGCGGCATGTTTCGGATTCTCCGTCTCCGCCTTCCGGGCTTCCAGGAAGTCGATGAACCTCGCCATGTCGGGCAGGCGAGCCCCCGTGCTGGTTGATTCCTCTCGCTGTTCAACGGTCGCCATGAACTCCTCCTCAAGATCGGTGTTGTGATACCGCGTCGTTCGTCACGTCCGCGATGAGCCGCCGACGCCGACCGACGCGGCGGTACCGCATCCTCAACTCGACGCCAGTGCCTCGCTCCAGCGCTGCCACCAGCGCCGCTGGTTCCTCTCGCCGAAGGCCGAGGTGCTGGCCTCGCCGGGCCCCATCCAGTCGGGCCTGGGCTTGTAGTCGCTCATTCCGTCCAGGCCCATCTGGAAGTTGAGCTTCATGTCCTGGCGGGCGAACGCCGAGCGGCCCACCATGGGGCCGCCGCGCCAGACGACGGTGTCGTCCTGCTCGAACACCCCCGAGGGCCCGAAGCTGAAAACGGCGGCGTCGTACGAGGCCTGGTTGAACTCGGGCGGGGCTGAGTTCCACACCATGGGCCAGTTCCACAGCTCGAACTGCTCGGGCCCGCGCGGCTGCCACTGCCGCAGGGAGGTGTTGACCGCCGGAAACCCGCCCACCTCCGTCGAACCAGGGGCCTGGAAGAGCGACAGGTTCGGGAAGATCGTGAAGCCGACCACCCCGTACCCGCTCTCCAGGAAGGCGCGCTGGTCGTCGTCGAGCCGGTCCAGATCGAAGGTCGAGGTCACCTCGGGCGGATAGTTCCCCACCCCGAACGGCTCAGGGAGGGCTTTCGGGATGGCGATGAGCCCGTGTCCGCCCTCGAGAGCGATATGGAAGGTCTCGGTCACCGACTTCGAGTTGTCGGGGAGGAGGCCGATGTCCCCGAGCGAGCTGTGTGCGGACTGGACGTGGTAGGCGTCGCCGACGAAGTTCTCGGCGCCTGACTTCCAGTTGGCGGGCACGATCCAGCGGTGGGGATCGCCGGCGGCCCGCATGCCTTGTTCGTTGAGGCCGAACACGATGTCCAGGTACCAGCACATGTCGCCGAGGTACTCGCGCAGGGGTACCGCGTCCGGGTCCAGGCAGGCGAAGATCAACCCCTGGTAGCTGTCCACGTGGGGTGCCTTGCGCAGGCCCCAGCGGGCGGTGTCGATGGTGCGGTACGCCTTGGCGCGGTAGGGGGCGCCGTTCCATTCGCCGGAGTTCTTGTAGATCCAGCCGTGGTAGGGGCAGCGGAAGTGCGAGGTGTTTCCCTTTTCCGCCCGGCACACCGGTGAGGCGCGGTGCACGCAGTTGTTCAGGAGCAGCTGGATATCGCCCTGTTCGTCGCGTGCCAGGATGAACTGGTCCTCGCCGATGTAGCGCAGTACGTAGTCGCCGGGGCTGGGGATCTCCGAGACGTGTCCGACGAACACCCAGCACTTGGTGAAGATGCGGTCCAGCTCGGCGCGGTGGATGTCGGGGTCGTTGAGCACCCGTGGCGAGAGCATCCCCTGCGCGAGATCCTTCTGGACCTCGGATAGGAAGGCCTGCATCGTCCCGTTCAGCGAGCCGTAACCGCCCGTCCCGGCCTGCCGGTCAGCAGCCACCATGAGATCCTCCTCAAGTTTGCTTTCTCCAAGGCGCCGGCCGAACGGGTGTCCCTTCCAGAAGGGCGCCCCGTCGAGATTCCAGGCGACAGCGTCGCCGACGCTAACCCCGCCATCCACCGGCGTGACCCCTCCGAAGGAAGCAACCCGTCCCCGACCTTTGGACGCTGTTCACCGTCAGGGCAGCGTCATTACAGTCGGCTCCCATCGACCTCAGCGCTTTGCGGCTGGTGGCGGGCGACGTGTCGCCGACAAGGGACGGGAGACATGAAGGTACTGGTGGACCGCGGGAAGTGTCAGGGCTACGGCAACTGCGTCATCGCCGAGCCGCGTGTGTTCGATCTCGACGACGACGGGTTCGTCCAGCTTCTGATCGAGGAGCCCCCGGAGGATCTGAGGGCCCAGGTCGGGCACGCCGTTCGCGACTGCCCGGCGCGTGCGCTGAACCTGGGAGGCTGACGATGCACCGACAACGGCGCGTCGTCGTGGCCGGCGCCTCGCTGGCGGGCATCCGAACCGCCGAGACCCTGCGGGATCGAGGGTTCGACGGTGAGGTCGTGCTTGTCGGAGCCGAGAAGCGTCTGCCGTACGACCGTCCGCCGCTGTCGAAGGCGGTGCTCGGGGGACAGGCCTCGCCGGACGACATCCAGCTGCTGTCCGCCGACCGGCTGGCCGCGCTCGACCTCGACCTGCGGCTCGGGCGGCGAGCGCGCGCCCTCGATCCGGCCGGAAAGACACTGGAGCTCGACGACGGCGAACCGCTGGCATACGACCAACTGGTGATCGCGACCGGCAGCGCACCGTGGATGCCGCGCGACTGGGACCTCTTCCAGGGCGTTTACCCGCTGCGCACGGTCGACGACTGCCTCGCGATCCGGTCCGCGCTCCAGGGCTCGCCGCGCGTCGCCGTCGTCGGCGGGGGCTTCCTCGGCTCCGAGGTCGCGTCGACCGCCCGCCGACTCGGCTGCGACGTGGTGCTCATCCAGCCCCTCGCGGCTCCGATGGCACGCATTCTCGGGTCCGAGATCGCGCTCGCGTGTGCCGAGGTTCCGTTGGCCGCGGGAGTGCGCCTGGTCTGTGGCTCGTCGGCCGAGGGGTTCGACGGAGGTGCGCGCGTGGAGCGCGTACGTCTCAGAGACGGCCGCATGATCGACGCCGATGTCGTGGTCGTGGGGATCGGCGCACGGCCGGTGACCGACTGGCTCGCCGGGTCGGGCGTGCACATCTCTGACGGGGTGCTGTGCGACCACCGTTGCGCCACGTCGGTCGCCGATGTCTACGCGGCGGGTGATGTGGCGCGGTGGTTCAACCCGCTGTTCGAGCAGACCATGAGGGTCGAACACTGGACCAACGCTTCGGAGCAGGGCGCGTTCGTCGCCCGTGCCCTCCTCGACGGCGGGCAGTCCGGCAGCTACTCACCGGTCCCTTTCGTCTGGTCCGAGCAGTACGGCGTCAAGATCGAGATCGCGGGAGTCCCGCAACCGACCGATCGGATCCGGATCGTCGAGGGAACGCTCGCCGAGCAGCGGTTCGTAGCGCTCTACGAGCGCGAGGAGCGGCTGACGGGAGTCGTCGCGCTCAACTCGACACGCAGCATGCTCAAGTACCGGCGCCTCCTGGCTCAGAGCGGCTCACGCGGCGAGCGGGTCGACGCCCCGTCCATATCTTCCTGACCCCGCGCGAAAGGCGAAGCCATGACGGTAGAACAGACGAGTACCCCACTGGTCGGTGCGGAGCTGGAGCGGTCCTGCACGCAGTTTCTGTACCGGGAGGCGGAGCTCCTTGACGAGGCCGACTACACGGGCTGGGCCGACACGTGCCTGTCGGAGGAGCTCGAGTACCTGATCCCTATCCGCACCACGCGGGAACGCTCGTCGGGGATCTCGGAATTCAGCCGAGACGCGTTCCACATGAAGGACACCTACGCGAGCATGCGGCTGCGCGTCGACCGGCTGCTGACCGAGCACGCATGGGCGGAGGACCCGCCTTCCCGCACCCGCCGTGTCGTGACCAACGTACGTGTGCGAGAGCTGGGACCGGGCGAGGTGGAGGTGAAGAGCTACCTGACGCTTCACCGCTCCCAGTGGGACACGACCGACTACGACCTGCTGGTGGCCGAGCGCCGGGACACCCTGCGCTCGGACGCGGGTGGGTGGCGCCTGCGGCGACGCGAAGTGCTGCTCAACCACACGATCCTCGGCACGGCCAACCTCGGCGTCTTCCTCTAGGCGGGATCGCGATGTCCGAATACCAGTACAGCGACGACCCGCCGATCCGGATCTCCAACGAGTTCGCCGACATACGCGTCCGCAAGGTCTACACACGCAACGGCGAACGACTGGAGATCCACGCCCACCGCCGCGGATATCGGATCCTGCTCGACGCCGTCGAGCTCGAAAGCCTGACCTGGCAGACCGCGGAGACGTTCTCCGGCTTCCTGCGCGCCTCGGTCGGACAGGAGACCGAAGAGGACTGACCGCCGCAGACACAGGAGACGGCCGGTCTTCTGGAGAAGGCCGGCCACCCATCCCCCTCACGGTCGTCGATGAATGGAGACAGTGGTGGCACGTACGGCGGAGAGCGTCGCAGTGATCGGCGCCGGGATCGCGGGGCTCGCGACGGCGACCGGGCTGGCCGATGCCGGGATCCCCGTCCGGGTGTACGAGCAGGCGGAAGCACTCGGCGAGGTCGGCGCGGGTGTGTCGCTCGCTCCCAACTCGCTGCGGGTGCTCGACTCGTTCGGGCTGACGGACCGCCTGAGCGAGATCGAGTCCCGCGAGCCGCTCAGAATGGCCTTCTACAACCACAAAGGCGTTCGGTCCGAGGACTCGGAGGTCGACGCGAGAGGCGCGAGGCCGATCCACCGGGCCGATCTGATCGACATGCTGTCCTGGCGGCTGGAACCGGACGCGCTCCGGCTCGGGGCACGGCTCGTCGGGGTGGACGAGAACGGCGACGGACTCGTCCTGCGCTTCGCGGACGGAAGTACGGAGACCGCGGCGGCGGTGATCGGGGCGGACGGGATCCACTCCGCCGTGCGCCCCCTCGTCGTGGACGCCCCGCATCCGGTCTTCTCCGGCATGATCGCCTACCGGGGACTCGTGCCCGCCGAACGCCTCCCCGACTGGCCGATCCATGAGGCACAGCTGTACACGGGGCCGGGGCGGCACTTCATCTCCTTTCCCGTCCGCCGTGCGAAGCTGCTGAACTTCGTCGCCTTCGTGGCCGCGGACGACGAGATGCGCGAGTCCTGGTCCGCGCCCGGCGACCCGGCCGAGCTGGCCAAGGAGTTCGCCGGATGGAACGAGTCGGTACGGGGCCTGATCGACCGGATCGACAAGACCTTCCGGTGGGGGCTGTACGACCGCGAACCACTCCCGACATGGGTGCGCGGCCGCGTCGCGCTGGCGGGCGACGCCGCGCACGCGATGCTGCCGCACGTGGGGCAGGGCGGCAACCAGTCGATCGAGGACGCGGCCGCGCTGGTGGAAGTGCTGCGCGACCGTCCGCTCACCGAGGTCGCCACCGCTTTCCAGGAGTACGACCGCGCACGCCGCGAGCGGGCCTCCTACATCCAGCGGTTCTCCCGCCGCCTCGGGCTGCAGTACGACGGCCGCCACGCGGAGTTCTCCACCACCGACCAGCTGGCCGGCAGGGAGGACGTCATGCGCTGGATCTTCGGCCACGACAGCGCCCTGACCGCACGACAGGTCCGCGCCGGCGGACCCTCGGTATCCCTGCCCGCCGGCGCGGCGATCTGAATGTCGTGCACGACTGAGTACACGATGGTGACGGTGCCCCCGGGTGCGACCGGAGACGTCCGGCGCGCCTCCTTGCTCGACGAACTCCCCGAGCACGTCGTACATGACTTCCTCGAGAGGGCGCGCTTTGTCACGTTTCCCCCGCGCAACACGGTCTTCCAGGCGGGTGACCCGACCCGCGTCCATCTCGTCGTCTCCGGCCGAGTGAAGATCTCGCGGCTCGGCGAGCACGGTCGTGAGAACATCCTCGTCATCGCGGGACCGGGTGAACTGCTGGGCAGCCTCGACCTCTTCGACCCGCGGCCGCAGCCCACGACGGCCGTCACTCTCGGCCCGGCGAGGGTCGCGGAGCTCTCGACCGGGTCGATGCTCGACTGGCTCGCTGCCCACACAGAGGCTGCGATGCGCTTCATCCACCTCCTCGTCCTGCGGCAGCAGCGCCAGAACGACGCGCTGCAAGACGTCTTCGGCCTGGACGTCGGAACGCGGCTCGCGCGCGCGATCCTGCGCGAGGCCCAGCGGTTCGGCCGCCGTACACCGGAGGGCATCCGAGTGGATCTCGGGCTCAGCCAGGAAGAGCTCGCATCGCATGTGCGCGCTTCCCGGGAGAGTGTCAATCAGTCGCTCGCGGGCTTCGCCCGGCAGGGATGGGTCCGCCGTGACGGATGCGAGATCGTCGTCCTCGACGAGAAGCAGCTCGCCCACCACGCCAAGCACGAGCCCCAGGCCTGCACGACAGGGCGGCGCAGTCCCTCGAAAACCAGTGTGGCAAATTCCACTCCCGCTTCCGATCACCCGCCGCTCCGAGCAGGCTCGCAGCGGCAGGTCGGTCCGCGACCGAGGACGTCAGAAGGAGAGACAACCATGCACGATGTTCCCGGTGTCCGACTGAGCGCGACGGAGGTACGGGCATGAGTGATCTCATCCCCTTCGAGCTACCCGACACCGTGCGAGACGAGTTCGTCGCTGTCGTCGGCCGTGACAACGCGCTCGTCACCGACGAGGAACGCGACGAGTACCGCGACCCGTACTGGCCCACGGAGGACCGGACGTACGACTCGAGCCTCGTCCTGTTCCCGACCACGACCGAGCAGGTGCAGGACATCGTCCGCGTCGCGAACCGCCACGAGGTCCCGGTGTGGGCATCGTCGCAGGGCCGCAACAACGGCTACGGCGGCCCCTCGGCGCGGGTCAAGGGCTCCGTGCTGATCAGTTTCCGCAAGATGGACCGCGTCCTGGAGGTCGACACCGAACTCGCGTACGCGGTCGTCGAGCCCGGTGCCCGGTGGTACGACCTCTACGACGTGCTGCACGAGCAGGGCGACGAACTGCTCGTGTCCGTACCGGACATCGGCTGGGGCTCCGTCATCGGCAACTCGCTCGACAACGGTCAGACGTTCCTGCCGAACGGCTCCGACTTCAACACGCTGAACGGGCTGGAGGTCGTGCTCGCGGACGGCTCGCTTCTGCGCACCGGCTTCGGCGCACAGGAGGACAACCCCACCTGGCACCTCTACAAGCGAGGGCTCGGGCCCGTGGTCGACCCGCTGTTCGCGCAGTCGAACTACGGCATCGTCACAAAGGCGGGGGTGTGGCTCCAGCGCCGGCCGAAGGCGTACGCGCCGCTGTACCTCTCCGTCCCGCGCTACCACCAGCTGGCGCAGGTGATCGACGTCGTGCGCGAGCTGCGGTTGGACGGGATCCTCCGCGGCATCCCCTATGTGCTCGACCTGTTGACGGTGGGTGACGCGCACTTCCCCGAGTTCAAGGGCAGGATCCCGCCGCCGGGCACCCCGGCGATGCCGGAGGAGCGGCTCGACGCGATCGCCGACGAGACCGGGCTCGGCCGGTGGGGCGTGCGTACAGCCCTGTGGGGCGACCCCGAGGTGATCGACGTGCACGAGCGCCGGATCCGCGAGGCGTGGAGCGCGATCGAGGGTGGCGAGGTGCGTCGTCTCGCGACGTACACGGCGGAGAACTGGCACGAGATCAAGGACGCCGGGCTCATCGACCGCATCTCCGGCGGTGTGCCCAGCAGCGACATCCTCGACAGCCTTCCCGACTTCGTGGGGCATGTCGGTTTCTCGCCCGTCGTGCCGCTGCGCGGTGAGGAGGTCGCGAAAGTCGTCCAGCAGATCAAGGACAAGGTCGTCGAGCGCACGGGCGTCAACTTCTCGGCGCAGGTGTTCGTGACGAACGAGCGTTCCGCGATCGTCGTGTCGGCGATGTTCTTCAACCGGCACGACGCCGGCCACCTGCGGGCGACGATCGACACCGCGAAGGAACTGCTCGCGCAGCTCGGGCAGCAGGGTTACGCCGAGTACCGATCACACCTCGACTTCTCGGATCTGGCGCAGGACCAGCTCGCCTTCGGTGACCACGCCTACCGGCGCTTCGCGGAGACGATCAAGGATGCCGTCGACCCGAAGGGGATTCTCTCCCCGGGCCGGCACGGCATCTGGCCCGCGCGGTACCGCGCCCGGTGACATGCACGGCGTGTGCCGCCCCCTCTGCTCAGCCTTGCGCCGTTGAAGACGTTCGTTGAATGAACATGGCCGTTGCGGCATGTCCGGCGGGGGGCGCAGTCTTCGGCTGTCGAGCTTGTCGCCGGGCTTCGGGATCGTTGCCCACTCATGGAAATGTGCAATGTTGACCGGGTGTCGCACCAGGAGGCCGACGAATGACCGTCCCGACGAGCCGTGATGTGCTCGAAGGTTTCCTCTCGGCCCTTCAGGCTCATGGCGCTCGCCAAGCCTTCGAGCGGTATGCCGTTGAAGACTATGTTCAGCACAACCCCAGAGCCGGCAAAGGCAGGGAAGGCGCCATCGCATATCTGGAAGAAGAGGCGGCCAAGGGCGGCCGGGCCACGGTCAAGCGGATTATCGGTGACGGGGAGATGGTTGCCCTTCACCTGCACATGGAATTCGCGGACGGGAGCCCGGATCTGGCGATCGTCGACATATGGCGCGTTGAGAACGGAAAGCTCGCGGAGCATTGGGACGTCGCTCAAGAGATCTCGAAGTCGAGCGTGTCCGCGATGTTTTGAGGATTGCTCAAGCCGTCAGGAGGAAATCTCCTGACGGCTTAAGCGTGGAGCGCTAGAGCCCGTAGATCGGTGGTGTGTCGGGATTCGGGCGGAACGCGTCCCAATGTTCCTGCAACAGGCCGTCCTTCACCCGGAAGAGATCGAAGAGAACTCCGTCCGTGCGGATCTCGTGTCGCAGGACGAGGTCGCGCTCGGCGACCAGGTTGACCGTCACTGTCTTCGAGGAGTCGAGTCGCTCCGACGGCGGGAGGGACAGGATGTGGGTGAAGAACTCCCTCAGCCCCTCACGTCCCTGGGCGAGGTTCGGGTTGTGCTGGACGTAGTCCTCGGCGACGAACTCGTCGAGGCGGGCGAGTCCTTCGGCCGGTCCGTAGATGATCTCGAACAGGCCTTCCACGGCGCGTTTGCCGCGCTCCACGTCGCGGGCGATCGCCGACGGCTCTTGCGTATTCATCCTGGGCGACTCCCTTGTCACGTGACGGCTACGCGAGAAATCTGCCTCGTCTCACGCACGCTCATCCAGCCCATGTTGGAAACCCCACAGGGACTTCCGGCAGGCCTCCGGAGCGATCACACTCGTTCCGCACCGGGCGCGACAAGCCCGAGTTCGTACGCGCGGACCACTGCCTCCAGCCGGGAGGTGGCGTCCAGCTTCTGGAGAAGGTCGGTCACGTACCCCTTCACGGTCGTCTCGGAGAGACAGAGCTCCTGAGCGATCCTGCGGTTCGAGTAGCCGTGCGCGAGGAGCCCGAGCACCTCCTGTTCCCGATCCGTGAGCCGTACCGTTCCTCTTGCCTGGCGCCTGGTGAACTCTGGGGCGAGCTGCCTGGCGATCCGCGGGTCGAGCACGAACTGACCCGCCAGCAGGGCTCGAAGGGCAGCGCCGATATTGACTTCTGAGGTGTCCTTCAACAGGCACCCGTTCGCGCCCGCGGCGACGCACGCACGAAGGACCTCCGGGTCGTCGAAGGCGGTGAAGATGACGATGACGACGTTCGGGAGCGACTCGCGCAGTTCACGGCACAGCTCCTCCGGTGGCAAGGACTCAGGCATCCGGGCGTCCAGAATGATCATCTCCGGACACTCGTCGTGAGCGAGAGTGAGAGCCGTTGTCGCGTCGTCGGCTTCGAAAATCTCGCATTCCCCGAGGTTGGAGGTCACCACCGCGCGCAGTCCGCGGCGTGCCACCGGGTGGTCGTCGACAACGAGGACTTTCATCGAACCGCCATATCGTTGTACGGAATGTCGAGCCGCAGCACGGCCCGGCCGGTTGAGACCGCCGTAAGCCGCAGCGAACCTCCCAGTCGCTCCGCGCGAGTGCGCAGGGTGCGGATACCCGTCCCCGTCCCCGTCGCCGATGCGCTGCCGGGCTGCTCCAGCGGCCCGTCGACGGCCAGTGACCTGACCGCGAGCGAGAGTCTTCCCTCGTCGTACACGATCTCGACTTCGATGACACCCGCGTGACCGTGCTTCACGGCGTTGCGCGTTCCTTCGACCGCCGCGTCGATCACCAGTCGGGCGATGTGGTCCGGCATGCGGGTGAAGGTACGGTGCCGCACAACGCGCACCGCGCAACCGGTGACGTTCTCCAACAGGCGCAGCTCACCGTCCAGTTGTACGTCGAATGCGAGGTTCTCAGGATCACGGTGGAGCTTGAGGAGTGTCTCGCGCAGTTCCCGGCGCGCGTCCGCCGCCGTCGCCTCGATCTCCTCGATCGCGTCGATGAGGCTGTTCGGATCGCCCTGGGCGCGAGATGCCTGGGCGACCGCGCCGATCGTGAACAGCCGTTGTGCTACCGAATCGTGGAGCCGGCCGGCGAGACGCTCCCGCTCGCGCAGCCGGGCGAGTTCGAGTTCCAGCTCGCGCGCACGAATCTGCTCGAGCCCCACCGACGCGAACGCGCTGAGCTGTTCGAGGACCGTGACCGCACGGTCGCCGAGCACTCCTTCGAGGTGTGCACCGGCGTACAGAAGCGCCTCAACACCCGCAGGACCCAGCACGGGGGCACAGGCAACCGCTCGCAGGCCCTCTCCCCGCGCCACGATCTCGACGAAGTCGCGACTGATATGTGCGTCCGACGCGTAATCCGCAACGATCATGGGGTGTCCCCGTGCCAGGACCTCGCCCCCGAGCCCGGTGTGCGGTCGAACGACGATGCTGTTCCACCGCGGGTCGCGAATCCCTTTCGCCGAGGCGATCGGGAATTCCGCGGCGCGAGAACCGATCGCCCCGAAGGCGACGTCAGAACCCAACGCGTCTCGCGCAACGTCCACGGCGGCCCGAATAACAGCGGCCGGTGTGCGCTGCAATGCGATGGCTTTAACTGGCGCGTAACTGTTCATGACGAACCGCTCTTCTACGGCGACGGTGCCGAATGACGGCAACGTAACAGTGACTGCAACGTAACACAGCACGTACCGGTTGACCATGGCCAAATGCGGGTGATGGCTGATCAAAGCCCGGTCTCGGTCCGCCCTTTCGGAACTCGCTTTCTCAACGCTGCTTTCCGGCCCCCTGTTCGTCCGGTTCGGCGTTGAGCGCCACGGGCACGGGCTCACCGGAGGTGACGCCGGCTTCGCCGAACGCGTCGACGGCCACCCAGTAATCCGCACCCGCGTTGAGGGAACGCAGGTCCAGGGCCGTGCGTTCGTACACCAACCAGCTGTGGTAAAGCTTTTGCGGGTGACGGCCGTAGCGGACGTTGTAGCCGATGGCTCCGGCTGCAGAGTCCCATTCGACTCGGGCGGTGCGGTCGTCCACACGGGCGGCCCGAGCGCGCACTGCGGGTGGAGCCTCTCCTGCGCCGGTCCCGAAGACACGGACACCGCTCACGGCGAAGGTGCCTTCGAACGGCATTCGGCCGCCGGTGACCCTGACGAATCGTGTCTCCTGCGGCGGGTCGAGGACGACGAAGGCGTGCGGAGCGTCGGCGCCCGTGCCGCGGGAGTCCCGGACGACGGTCCACTCCCGGCTGTCCTCCGAGATCTCGATCAGGGTCTCCGCCGGTTGATGGCCCGGGAAGATGCCCCGCCATGAATGGCCCATATCCACTCCGTCCGGAGCGTGCGGGGCGGTACCGGCCAGTTCGTGGTCCGCCAGGTTGATCTGTACGGCGTGGACAGTCTTGTTCGCGCCGAGGTCGACGGTCAGGGATTCGCCCGGTTCGCTGCCGGCGGCCGCCCACCAGGTGCGGACGTTCTCGTCGACGGCGGACGCGGGGTCGTGGCCGGGGGCCGAGGACGAGGCGACGGCGTCGGCCTTGTAGCTGAGCAGCATCCAGGCGGGGGGCGTCCACGGGTCGAACGGTCCGTCCGGGACCGTCATCGGGTAGTCGGCGAAGTTCTGGTTGCAGAACAGCGCGCCGTCGTCGTCGAAGCCCGCGGGGAAGAGTCCGACGCGGCGCTCGAACACGTCGTTGACCGAGATGCGCATGGTGGCCGCGTGCCACCAGTTTCCGTGCCGGTCCTGGAACGTGCTGCCGTGGCCCGCTCCGGTGATGAACCCGCCCGGCTTCGACGAGAACGGACTGTCGAGCGAGTAGGTGAAGGGGCCCAGAGGTGCCGAGGCCGTGTAGTACCCGTCGGCATAGGTGTTGAACTGGGTGCCGGGCGCCGAGTACTGCAGGTAGTAGGTACCGTCGCGCTCGGTCATCCACGCGCCCTCGATGTAGGGGGCGGTGCCGGTGACCTGACTGAGCAGTTTCTCCCGCTCGGTCTGTGGCGGTACGACGACGTAGTCCTCGCCGAGTTGCTCCCAGCCGTGGGCGAGGACATCGGAGCTGATCAGAGGCGACGGCTCACCGATCGGGCTGAACGTGTCCGAGAGCCGGACTCCGTGGATCGGTGTCTGGTTGTCACACCCCCAGTAGAGGTACACCGATGTGTCGGTGTCCTGGAACAGGTTCGGGTCCCAGAAGGGGAAGGTGCCCGGCGTGACCTCGACGAAGTCGTCGTTCAGGGGATCCACGCTCCGGAAGAAGGGACAGTTGTCCTCCTTGCGGGAGGCGCTGATGCAGAGCGCTCCGTTCACCTCGCGGACGTCCGGCGCGTAGTCGAGGGCCGGCAGCTTGGACGTCGCGCGGTACTCCCACCGCAGAAGGTCCGTCGAGTGCCAGAACCCCGCGGACATCGAGACGAACATGTAGTAGCGGCCCCGGTACGGCACGATCGACGGATCCGCTGCCTCCCGGTGCACGCTCCGCCGCGGCTCGCCGAGTTCGATGCCTCTGACCTTGCCGGAGAACTGAATGTCCTGATAGCGGTAGGCGATGTCGAGCGGATTGCAGAAAGTGCGTTCTGAAGCGGTCACTTGGGGCTTCCTGTCAGCAGGTTCTCGAGGTCTTCAGTTCTCGGCGGACGACGGCTTGCGGCCTGCCGGTCCCCGTCGGCGGCGCCGCAGTTCGTGCACCGCGGCTTCGAGCGGAGGGTCCGGCGGCCCGGCCCATGGGTGTTCGCCCGCGCCCGTGGCGATGAGGTCACAGGCGCTGCCGAGCCTCGCGCCGTCGGCGCTGTTCGACCGGGTCCGCGACCGGAGCGGCGAGCAACAGCCTCTGGGTGTAGGGGTGTTCGGGGGCGGCGGTGACATCGCCCGCCGGTCCGGTCTCGACGATGTCGCCCCGGTGGATGACGCTCACCCGGTGGCTGACGTGCCGGATGACCGCGAGGTCGTGCGAGATGAACAGGTAGGCGACGCCGGTGCGCCGCTGGATGTCGACGAGGAGATCGAGGACGCGGGCCTGGGTGGTGAGGTCGAGTGCGGAGACGGGCTCGTCGCACACGATGAGCCGTGGGGCAGGTGCCAGCGCGCGGGCAATCGCGACGCGTTGGCGCTGGCCACCGCTGAACTCCCGCGGCAGCCGCTGCGACGCGTCCTTCGGCAGCCCCACCTGGTCGAGCAGTTCCGCGACCCGGTGCCGGGCCTCACCCGCCGCGGTGCCGTGCACGATCAGCGGTTCGCTGAGGATGTCGCCGACGGTGAGGGCGGGGTTGAGGGAGGAGTAGGGGTCCTGGAAGACCACCTGGATGTCGCGGGCCAGGGCGCGGCGCTCCTTGCGGCCGGCGTGGGTGATGTCGTGGCCCCGGAAGCTGACTGTGCCGCCGCTGGGTGGGACGAGGCCGAGCACGGACCGGCCGATGGTCGTCTTGCCGGAGCCCGACTCGCCGACGACGCCCAGGGTCTCGGCCTGCCCCACGGTGAGGGAGACGCCGTGGAGAACCTCGTGCGGGCGGGCCCGGAAGCCCCGCCCGGGGTAGGTGACGCACAGGTCGCTCACCTCCAGCAGTGTGGTCATCGGGTCTCCGTTTCGAGCGCGTCCACGGGGACGGCCGGCGGGTCGGTGCGCAGCGCGGTGTCGTCGAGGATCGAGTCCAGGAGCTTGCGTGTGTACGGGTGCCGGGGCGCGGCGAACAGCTCGTCCGTCGTGCCGGTCTCGACGACCGTGCCCTCGTGCATGACGGCGACCCGGCCGCAGATGTCCGCGACCACACCGAAGTTGTGCGTCACGAGCAGCACCGCCATGTTCAGGTCCTTCTGCAGGTCGCGCAGAAGGTCGAGGATCTCCGCCTGGACGGTGACGTCGAGGGCGGTGGTCGGTTCGTCGGCGATCAGCAGCAGAGGCCGGCTGGCGACGGCGCCCGCGATGAGGACGCGCTGTGCCATGCCGCCGGAGATCTGGTGCGGGTAGGAGCGGAAGGTGCGCTCTGGGTCGGGGATGCCGACCCTGGCGAGGAGCGCCATGACCCGCTCGCGGGCCTCGTTCCTCGCCATGGGTGTCGCCGCGCGTACGCCCTCGACGAGTTGCGCGCCGACCGTGCAGGACGGGTCCAGGTTGGACATCGGTTCCTGGGGGACGTAGGCGATGGCCGTTCCCCGTACCGCCCGTAGTTCGCGCTCGCTCAGGCCGAGCAGTTCGCGGCCGTCGAGCCGGATCGAACCGCGGGTGACGACCGCCTCCGAGGGCAGGACGCCGAGCGCGGCGAACGCGGTCTGTGTCTTGCCGGAGCCGGACTCGCCGACCAGGCCGAGGGTCTCGCCGGCCGCCACGCTCAGGGTGACGCCGCTGACGACCTCCTTCAGTTCGCCGGTCGGTGTCGGGTAGGCGATCGCCAGGTCGTCGACGGTGAGAAGTGCGGACGCGGCGTCCTCGGTGGCGGGTGGCGGCCGGTACGTGGTGGCCGTGACGATCCGGGACGGCTGCGGACGCCCGCCCTCCAGGGCGTCCCGCAGGGCGTTCCCGAGGAGCACCAGCGAGGCGGTGATGATTCCGAGTGCGAGGCTGGGCCACAGGAACTGCAGCGGCTTCTCGTACAGGTTGGTGAACCCCTCGGAGATCATCGCGCCGAAGCTGGGCACCGTGTTCGAGCCCACGCCCAGGAAGGCCAGGCCGGACTGGACGCCGATGGAGGAACCGGCGAGGAACGCGGTGGCGATGATCACCGGTCCGCGTACCACGGCGAGGACATGCCGCCGCAGGATGCGCCGGTCGGGCAGTCCGGAGACCCGGGCGGCGTCCACGTACAGCTCGTTCTTCACGCCCAGGACGAGATTGCGTACGAGCCGGTAGACGCCGGGGGAGAGGAGGACCCCGAAGATCAGCATGGTGGCCCTGTAGTCGCCCTTGGTCACCGGCATCAGCACGATGAGCAGCAGGAGCCCGGGAAAGGTCATGATCAGGCTGAACAGCCACTCGGTGACTCCGCGCACCCGCCGTCCGAAGTACCCTCCGATCAGCCCGGACGTGATCCCGATCGCGAGGGCGATGCTCGCGCCGACGAGTGCCGAGACCGTGCTGGTGTTGATGGAGTACAGGAGTCTGGCGTAGATGTCGCGGCCGCTCTTGTCCCCGCCGAGCAGATAGCCGTGGTCGCCGAGGCCGGCGTCGACCGCGTCCAGGTTTGCCTGGTTGGGCCCGTGGTCGGTGAGGACGGGTGCGAGCAGTCCGAGCAGGACGATGACGATGAGCAGGCTCGCGCTGACGACGGCCTGGGGGTCGGCGAGGAGACGCCGTAGGGCCGACCGGCGGCGCGCCTGTGTACTCGGTGTTGTCAACTGACCGTCCTCGCCTTCGGGTTGAGCCAGCCACCCAGCAGATCGACGACGAGGTTGACGACCACGACGAGCAGGACGCCGAAGAGGCTGATGCCCATGATGATCGGCACGTCGCCCTGCAGGGAGGCGTTGAACGCGTACTGGCCGAAGCCGGGCAGTGCGAAGATCTGCTCGATGATCAGAGCTCCGCCGAGCATCTGGATGAACTCCAGGGACAGCACCGTCAGGGCCGGTCCAGCGGCGTTGCGCAGGGCGTGCCGGAGCACGATGGAACGGGTGGGGATGCCCCGGGTGCGCAGGGTACGGACGTAGTCCTTGCGCAGTTCGCCGATCATGGCGCCGCGGATCTGCGAGGTCAGGCCGGCGACCCCGCCCATCATCAGGGCGACCACGGGAATGGCGATGGAACCGGCCCAGCGAGCCGGGCTCTCACTGAAGTCCGTGTAGCCGGTGGCCGGGAACACGTGCAGCTTGATGGCGAGCACGTAGACCAGTGCGATGGCGACGAGCAGACTGGGGACGAGGTAGCCGATCATCGCGGCGCCCTGCGCGAACCGGTCGACACCGCCGCCGCGCGCGGCGGCGGCCACGCCGAGGGCGACGCTGATGACCGAGGTGGCGAGCAGCGCGACCACGACGATCGACAGAGTGACGCCGAGCCGGGCGGTGATCGCGGAGCGGACCGGTTCGCTGGTGAAGTACGAGGCGCCGAGGTCACCGCGGACGGCATGGGAGAGCCAGTCCAGGTACTGGGTGAACAGGGGTCGGTTCAGCCCCATCAGGGCCTTCTGGGCGGCGATCTGCTTCGGGGTCGCGCCGCTGCCGAGGATGCTGCTCGCCACGTCGTCGAAGGACGTGCTGAGCAACAGGAAGGTGATCATGGTCACCAGGACCGCGAGCACGAGGCCCGCGGTCAGGCGACGCAGCACGTAGACCGTCATGGGCGGCGGCTCACCCTCGGGACGGTGCGGAGCCGGCCACACCGAACTGCCGGATGGTGGACATCGTCGAGGAGCCGTCGCCGAGGTAGGTGATGCCCTTCTTGGTGGCCCAGTCGCTGCCGAGGTAGAAGACGGGCGCCAGCCAGGCGTTCTGGACGCCGAACTCGTTGATCTCCCGGTAGATTCCCGCGGACTTCACCGGGTCGAGTTCCCGGGCGGCCCGGTCCAGCAGCCCGGACAGCTTCGGATCGGCGGAACGGAACACGTTACGGAAGCCGCCGGCGCTGTAGAAGCTCTTGGTCATGACGGCGTCGGTGCTGAGGCCCTCCACGAGCAGGAACATCGGGTACTTGCCCGACGCGACGGCGGAGGTGGTCTGCTGTGCGGGTACCGGCTCCCAGGTCACCTTGATGCCGATGTCGGCGAGTGCCTGGGTGAAGAGCGGCTCGAAGGACTTGGTGAAGACGAGGCTCGGCATGGTGACCGAGAAGCCCTTGGGGTAACCGGCCTCGGCGAGCAGCTTCTTGGCCCCGGCGACGTCGTAGGGGTAGACCTTGTTGAGCGCCTCGTCGTAGGCCTTCCCCTTCGGGTTGAACAACTGGTCGGTGGCCTTGCCCGAGCCGCGCAGCACCTGCGTGACCATCTTCTGCCGGTCGAAGGCCATGTTGACGGCCTTGCGGACGCGCAGGTCGCCCAGCGGCTTCAGCTTGGTGCCGGCGCGGTCGCCGAGCACCAGGAAGGCGCCCGCGGTCGCCTGCACGTGCGTGATCCGGAAACCGGCCGCCTTGAGCGCGGACAGCTGTGAGACGTCGGCGGTGCCGGCGTTGGTCTGGCCCGCCTTGAGGGCGTTGGCCGACGCGGTCGGATCGGTGATCACGCGGATCTTGACCGTCTTGAAGGGGTACGCCTTCTTGTTCCAGTAGTCGTCGCGCCGGTTGAGGACGTACACCGAGCCGTTGACGGTGGCCTTCGTGTCGAGGGTGTACGGGCCCGATCCGACCGGGTTCAGGGCGGTGGACTTGTTCGCCATCGTCTTCGGGTCGCCTATCACGCCGGGCGCCGTCGAGAGCAGGCTGAGCAGCGAGGAGTCGGGCTGCTTGAGCCGGATGACGACCGTCGAGGCGTCAGGAGCCTCGACCGAGGCCACGGAGGTCAGCGCCTGCTGGCTCTGCCCCGGTGTCGAGCGGGTGCGCTCCAGGGTGGCCCGCACGGCGTTCGCGTCCACCGGCTCACCCGAGCTGAACTTCATGCCCTGGCGGAGCTTCAGGGTCAGCGTGCGGCCGTCCTTGGAGTACGACCAGCTCTGCGCCGCGCCGGGATGGAGCTCGCCCTTGTTGTCCTGGAGAAGGAGCGTGTCGAAGATCGAGTCCCAGACGTAGGTCTGCTGGCCCTCGATGAGCTGGGCGGGGTCGAACGAGTTGGGCGTGCCGAGGATGGACAGCGCGAGGGTCGTGTCGGAGCCGGAGCTCGACGTGGCGGCCGGGGTGCTGTCGCACGCCGTCGTGACCGTCGCCAGCAGGGCTGCGGTCACGACGGCGGCCAGGGCCTGCGAGCGCTGCCGCGGCCGTGGCCTGGGCCGGGAGTGCGAGGAGCGGATGCGCATGGGTGGATTCCTTCGTCCTGGAACCTGGTGAGCCGAGGCATCGGTGAGTGCGTCGGTGCGGTCGTGCACGGCGGTCGCGGATCCGCCGGTGCGCCCCGCCAAGCGAACAGTTACCACGTGGTCGATTTTCAATCGGAAGGTAAGCCTCGGCGGGAGGTGCGGGAAGAGTGGCGGTCGCGTTCGTAATCAGAGCGTTACCTGGCGCGAAATCGCCCTGTACCGCCCCTTGCGCTCGTGGCGGCCACCGCTCAGACTCCGATCAGGTTTTGAAAATCTACGCCTTGGAAGGTTTTCGGATCGTGATCCGGGATTCGGGAAGGGGAAGCGCACAGTGACCCAGGTCAAGGCCCGCGGCCCGTACAACAAGACCCCGGCCAGGCGGGCGGAGATCGTCCGGGCGGCGCGCGAGAGCTTTGCGGAGCACGGGTTCACGAAGGCTTCGCTGCGGGGCATCGCCGAGCGGGCCGGCATCACCCACGCCGGGCTGCTGCACCACTTCCGAGACAAGGACGACCTGCTCGCCGCCGTGCTCGCCGAACGCGACACGGAGGAGAGGCGGTACGCCGAGTCGAAGGTCCCGGACATGGACCACCTGACGCCGTACCTCGGGGGCATGCTGCGCCACCACCAGAGGGCCCCCGAGCTGATGCGCCTGTGGATCGAGCTCACGGCGGCCGCCTCCCGTCCGGAGCATCCGGCGCACGGCTACTTCGTGGAGCGTTACGCCTGGGGACGCGATCAGTTCGCACGAGGCATGCAGGGGAAGGCGGGTCGGGGAGAGCTGCACGAGGCGCTCGCGCCCGAACACGCGGCCATCCTGCTCCAAGCCGTGCTCAACGGCCTGCAGTTGCAGTGGCTGCTCGACGAGGAGCTCGACATCGTGGGCCCGGTCCGGGCCTTCATGAGGATGACCTTCCCGCAGGCCGCGCGACCGGAGGACGAAGAATGAGACCGGGCACCCTCGCCGTCCAGCTGTACAGCGTGATCGACGCTCTGCAGGCCGACCGCCCCGGCACGCTCGCCCGCCTTGCCGCGCTGGGCTTCCGCCACGTCGAGCCGTTCGCGCTCGGGTTGTGGAACACGCCTCCCGACGAACTGGCCGCCTCCGCACGGGCGTTGCGTGCGGACCTGGACGAGGCCGGCCTCGGTGTCAGCTCCGTGCACATCGCCGTCTCGGCCGACAGCCAGGCGTCCGCGATCGAGACCTGCCGCATCCTCGGCACGGACACCGCCTTCGTGCCGATTCCGTGGCTCGTCGACGGCTTCGACGAAAGATCCCTGGAGACCCGCGACGGGATACGTGCCTTCGCCGGCCGTCTCAACGAGGCGGCAAAGGAGCTGGCCGGTGCGGGGATCCGGCTCGGCTACCACAACCACCACTTCGAGTGGGCCCGGTTGCCGGGCGGTGCCCATGCCTTCGACGTGCTGTGGGATCTCCTCGACCCCGAGATCCTCGCCGAGGTCGACGTCTACTGGGCCGCCGTCGCCGGCCAGGACCCGGCCGATGTCCTGAAAGGTCTCGGAGAACGCGCCGTGACCGTCCACCTCAAGGACGGGCCCGCCGAACGGGACACACCGCAGACTCCCATCGGCACCGGGGACATCGACATCCCGGCCGCGTTGCGCGCGGGAAGCCATCTGCTCTGGCACATCACCGAGATCGACCAGACCGAAGCCGACCGCTTCGAACTGCTCGCGGCCAACCGGCAAGCCCTGCTGGCGGGCGGCCTGACCGTCTCCTGACACACCCTCAACTGTGGTGGCCCCGGGCGAGGGACGTGAGCCGGAGACGACGTGACCGCACAGTGCAGGAACGGAGAAACGATCACATGGCATCGCCCACTCCACGCGACCTCACCGTCGAGCGGCTCAGCGAGCCGGATGCCCTCTGGACGCCGAGTCCGGCATTCGGCTGGCGTGTCGAGAGCACCACCGACCGCCAGACGGCCTACGAGCTGGAGGTCCGCGACGCCGCCACCGACGCGTTGGTCGCCGCCACCGGAAAACTGTCGTCCAGCGTCTCGCACGCGGTCGTGATCCCCGGCGTTACCCTTCACCTCCCGAGGCCGCTACACATGGCGCGTCCGGATCTGGACCGGTGAGGAAGAGCCCGGCGAATGGGCCGGGTCCCGGTTCGCCACGAGGATTCTCGAGCCGGCCGACTGGGTCGCGGACTGGATCGGGCCCGAGCAGAAGCCGGTCACCCGCGAAGCGCCCGTCGACCTCAGTGACACGGCGGCGCTGTCGCCGACCCCGCGGACGCCCGTCGAGGACCGTCTGCATCCGAGCCCCCTGGTACGCCAGGTCTTCACCCTCGGCCGTCGCCCGGAGCACGCTCGCCTGTACATCACGGCCCACGGCGTGTACGAGGTCACGGTCAACGGACAGCAGATCACCCATCACGCGTTCGAGCTGGTCGCGCCCGAGCATCCCGTTGTCAGGGAATTGCGGCAGGCCAGGGTGGCGGCGATGCGAGAGGTTCTGCGGGACGGCTGATGGCAAGCCCTCCGGGGCCGTCGTCCTCGGGAAATGCCCGCCGGTCGGCTCAACCTGCCTTCCCCGCGCGGCGGGTGGCGCTGAACGTGCCGTGCGGGAGGTGTTCCACGGTGGTGCCGTCGGGGAAGACGACGCGTGCGGTGCTGGCCGGCGGGACGTCGACCGTGACGGTGAGTTCGTCGCCGTCCGTCCGCCATTCGACGGCGATCGTGCCCTGCGGGGACTCGTGCGTGCCCCGGGCCCACGGCACGGACGGGTGCGGGACGGGCGCGACCTCGAAGGACTCCCAGGCGACCGACCCTGGCGTCTGCCGCAGGCCCAGGACGTGGGTGTGCAGGAAGCGGACCACCGCGCCCTTGCTGTAGTGGTTCAGGGATTCGTGTGCTGTGCCGGTGTCGTCGACGCCCTCCCAGTCCTCCCAGATGGTGGTCGCGCCGCGGTCGAGCATGTACAGCCAGGACGGCGCGGTGCGCTGGAGGAGCAGCTCGTAGGCGACGTCGGGGTGACCCGTGTCGGCGAGGACGGGGAGCAGGTCGCCGGTCGCGAGGAAGCCGGTGCCGAGATGGGTGCCGGCCGTGCGGATCAGCTCGACCAGGCGTGTGGCGGCGGCCTCGCGCAGTGGACCGGGGACGAGGCCGAGCGACAGCGCGCGCACATAGCCCGCCTGGGTGTCGCCGACGGTGCGTCCGTCGGGGGAGAGGAACTCGGTGCGCCAGGCGTCACGTACCCGCTCGGCGATCTCGGCGTAGCGGTCCGCGTCCTCGGTGCGGTCCAGCACCCGTGCCACGCGGGCCAGGGTCGCCGTCGAGCGGTACAGGAAGGCCGTGCCGATCTCGCCCTTGTCGGCCAGGAACCAGGCGACGGGATCGTCCCTGACCGGGTCGACGCGGGTGCCGTCGGCCGCCCGTACCCGGGGCTCGGTCCACTCACCCCAGTGGAAGGAGCCGTCCCACAAGTACCGCTCGTGCGGCAGCGGTTCGGCCGAGCGCTCGGTCCGGGACGGGTGGCGGAGTGTACGGGCGGTCGTGAGCGCCCACTCCACCCAGCCCACCATCGCCTCCCAGTTCTCCGCCAGCACCTCCCGGTCGCCGTACGACTCGTACAGCTCCCACGGGACGGCGACGACCGCGTCTCCCCAGCCGGCCGAGCCGGTCATCAGGGCGAACTGGTCGTCGAGGTGGTGTTTGATACGGCGTCCGTCGGGCGAGAAGTTGGCGATCCGGCCGTCGGGCAACTGGTCGTCGCGGACGGAGCGCAGCCATTTGCGGCTGAACCCCAGGACGTCGTAGAGGCGTGTCGCGGTGGGGGCGAAGACCTGGTAGTCGCCGGTCCAGGCGAGCCGTTCACGGGTCGGACAGTCGGTGGGTACGTCGACGGCGTTGCCGCGGAAGCTCCAATCGGCGATCTCGTGAAGGCGGTTGAGATCCTCGTGGCCGCACGTGAAGGTGCCGGTGCGGCGCAGGTCCGTGTGGACGACCCGCATGACGAGGCTCGCCGGGTCGAGCGGGGCGCCGTCGCGGCGGACACGGGCGTAGCGGAAGCCGTGCACGGTGTGGCGCGGCTCGAACGTCTCATCGCCGCCCGCGGACACCACCTCGTCGCGCTGGACGAAGGGGATCGATGCCTGGCCCGGCCGGGTCGCGTCCAGGTGACGGGTCGTCAGGTCGCCGTCGGGGCCGAGGTGTTCGCCGTAGTCGATGACGGTACGGGTCCCGGCCGGTCCGAGGTCGCTCAGAGTGATCCGGCCGGAGGCGTTCTGCCCGAAGTCCGCGATCCAGAGCCCGTCCCCGATCCGCCGGACCGACTGTGCGGGGCGCGACTCCACGACCCGCACCGGCGGTGCCGGCGACCAGGTGATCGCGGGTGCCTCGACCCGGTCCACGAGGACGGGCCGTTCGGTGCCGGGCCCGATGCGGAAGTCGTTGGTCTGCCCGTCCATGAGGTCGGCCCGGGTGATGGCCGACTCCGCGCTCGTCCACGTCCCGTCGGTGCGGACGACCTGCCGTGTGCCGTCCTCGTGCACGAGGTGGAGCTCGGCCCGCGCGCCGGGCACCGTGCCCCAGCCTGCCGGTTGGCGGAAGGCGCCCACCTGGCCCCGGTACCAGCCGTCCGACAGCAGGATCTCGATCCGGTTGTCGCCCGTGACGACGGCGTCCGTGACGTCGTAGGCCTGGGCGTGGAGCGTACGGTCGTAGGAGGTGGCCCCGGGGGTGAGTTCGGCGGTGCCGGCCCGCTCGCCGTTGACGTACGCCTCGTACAGCCCGAGTGCCGTCGCGTACAGCCGTACCGAGCGCACCCCGGCCCGCACCGGGAACCGGACCGACAGCGCGTACGCGGGCCGCCTGCCGTATCCGCGGTCGCCGGACTCGGCGGGACTGATCCAGCGCGCCCGCCAGTCGGCGGCCAGCAGACCGCTCTCGAACGTGTGCCACCGCGACCACGGCGAGTCGCCGTCGCCGCCGAGCGCCCGAACCCGCCAGGCCACCCGACGGCCGCTGTCCAGCGCCGCCCACGGCCAGGAGAAGAAGCGGTGCCCGCCCACCGCAGTGGTCACAGCGGGCTGCGCCTCGCCGTCGACGGTGCACTCCACCTCGTACGCCACCGGGCGTGCCGCGTCAGACGGCGGCTTCCACGACAGCCGCGGCGCGGGCCCCGACACGGGGAAGCTGTCACCGCCGCTGTCGATGCCCAGGTCGTACGGTGCGTTGTGCATGCTGTGCCTTCTCCGAACTCGGTGGAACAGGATGGTTCTCGGGACGCCGGCCGGGGGCGGCGCTACCGGACAGACTTGATCTTGAACTTGACGATGAGGCCACCGACCAGGGCCAGGACAGCGCCGATCAGGTAGAGCTGGGTGTAGTTCTTCTCGCCGCCGTCGCCGACGCCGAGGGTGATGACGAGCGGGGCGATCAGCGGGGCGACCGCGCTGGGGACCTTCTGCGCGAAGGCGACGACGGCGAGATAGCGGCCGGCCTCGGCCCGGTCCGGCAGGACGGCGAACACGATCGCCTGGTCGACGGCGCTGAACAACGCGATGGCGAACTGCATCAGCACCGCGCCGACGACCAGTTGGGGCAGCGAGTGGGCGAACGCCTCGGTGACCGCCCCGGCGACGAACGCCGCGGAGCCGATCAGGGCGAACAGCTTGCGCCGGCCGAGCTTGTCGGAGAGGAAGCCGCCCCCGATGGCACCGCCGGCGGCGGCCATCACGCCCACGGTCCCGATGACCGCCACGATCCCGGCGACCTCCTTGACCGGCAGGCCGAGCCGCTGCGCGTAGAAGAAGGTGCCGAAGGTGGTGTTGAAGTACAGGCCCATGAAGAAGACGAAGCGGCCGAGCCAGTTCCAGCCGAAGTCCGGGTACCTACGCGGGTTGAAGCCGTAGCTGGCGACCACGTTCCGCAGCGTCACGCCGCCGGTGCGCACGAGCGCGCGGGAGTCGCCCTCGGGCTTGAACACCGGGAACAGGATCACCAGGGCCGCGCCCAGCACGCCCGGGACCAGGAACACCAGAAACGTGCTGGAGGCCACCCCGTACGCGAGGCCGATGCCGATCACGGGGGCGATCTGGGTCATGACACTGGTCAGCGCCGAGACCCGGCCGCGCTGCTCCTCGGGCACCCGGTCCGCCTGGACGTTCTGGACGGCCTGCCCGGTCGTGGACCAGCCGATCATGCCGACCACCCACGCCAGGCCCAGCAGGAGGACCGACGGTGCGAGGGCCACTCCGACGAGCGCGACGGTGCCGAGCAGGGCGCCGCCGATCATGAAGGGGGTCCGGCGGCCGAGCCGGGAACGGGTCCGGTCGCTCCAGAGGCCGATCAGGGGGCTGAGGAGCAGATAGACGAACTGCGCGGACCCGGTGACGTAGCCGAGCTGTTCCTCGTGCCCGGGCGCCAGGTCGGAGATCCGCACCGCGAGCGAGTACGAGAGGGGCACCATCAGGGCCAGGGAAGCGCCGAAACTGGCGATCATCAGCCAGAGGAGGTAGTCCCTGCCGACCTTCTGGAGCGGCGGTGCCTCGATCTCGGGTTCGGCGGGCGGCTCGGTGGGAGCCCCGGCGGCGTCCTGCGGCGACACCGCCAAAGGGGGCACCGCCACGCTGACGTCTCGGTCGGCGTGAGGCATGAGGACTCCTTTGTCACATGGTCACGAGGGGTGGCGGCAGCCGGCGGGCGCCAGGGACGGCCGTCTGCGGGACGGCGGGCGGGGTTGCCGGCGGCACGGTGGGTGCCGTACCGCCGACGGGTCCCGGGGTGGTGCGGCACCGGAGAATCCCGAGTTTGTGGCCGCCGGGACCGTCAGGTCTGGGATCCCGACCCAGGCGACGCCGGTGAGGGGACGCCCGGGGCTGCGGCGAACGCACAGCGGCGGCAGTGGCCTTGCGCCGACCGGTCCCGGGGCCGAGGCATGGGCCGCCTTCGCGGTCGCGTGGCGCAGCGGCAGCCCGGTACTGCGCAACGCAAGCCCTGTGCTGCGTAACGGAAGCGCGATGCCGCGCGCCCCGCAGGTGTCAGCCGGCCGTGGCCTCGCCGGGCTTGCGGCCGGCCAGGCCGTGCCAGCGCCGGCGCAGGGCGAACGCGGCGGACTTGGGCTTGCGGTCGCGGGTGAACACACCCTTTTTGTTGCCGTCGACGCGGTGGATGCCCGGCGAGGTCTGGAAGTCGGCGAAGTTCCAGACGTGTTCGCCGACGAACTCGGGGATGCGGTCGAAGACGCGGTGGTACATGGCGAGGAAGTCGCTCTGGTACTCCTCGCTCCACGGAGCGTCCCAGACCGAGTGCAGGCCGGGCTGGGTGTCGGCGCCGTACTCGGACATCATGACGGGCTTGCCGAAGCGCTGGACCCACCCGCGCAGGTCCTGCTCCAGATACCCCTCGGCGGTCGCGAGGTCCCCCGTGAAGATGTACCAGCCGTAGTAGCGGTTGATGCTCAGGACGTCGAACAGGTCGCCGATCTGGTCGTTCTGCGGGGTCGCGAACATGACGGCGGCGTAGGTGAGGGGCCGGGTCGGGTCGAGCTTGCGGGCCAGTTCGACCAGGGGCTCGAAGTAGTCGCGGGCGCCGTCCTCGTTGGACGCGGGCTCGTTGGCGAGGCACCACATCACCACGCTCGGGTGGTTCCTGTCCCGCTCGATCAGCTCCCGCAGGTGCTGGGCGTGTACGTCCCTCGTGGTCCCGCCGAAGTTCTCCGGCGCGAAGGTGGGGGTCGGGGGAATGCCGGTGAGGCCGCCCTGGACTCCCAGGTTGAGGCCGACGGCGGCGGTCTCGTCGATGACGACGATGCCGTGCCGGTCGGCGAAGTCGAGGACCTCTTCGGCGTAGGGGTAGTGGGAGGTGCGGAAGGAGTTGGCGCCCGTCCACTGCATCAGCTGGAAGTCGTGGACGAGGTAGGCGTCGTCGTGGCCCTTGCCGCGGACCGGGGTGTCCTCGTGCTTGCCGAAGCCGGTGAAGTAGAACGGCTCGCCGTTGATGAGGAAGTCGGTGCCCCGCACCTCGACGGTACGGACGCCGAAGGGCTGGGTGTAGCTGTCCACGGTCTCGCCGTCGACGGCCAGTTCCACGACGAGGTCGTAGAGATAGCCGGCGCCCGGCTGCCAGAGCGTGACGTCCTCGATGCGCAGGACGCCCTCGGGGCCGTGGCCCTCCGCGACGGTCCGGCCGGCCTCGTCCACCGCACGCACCCGCACGGTGACGGTGTCGGCGTGCTCGCCGACGGTCTCCACGCGGTACTCGACGGTGCCGGCCGCGCCGTCCCGTCCGGTGACGACGGTGACGTCCTCGACGAAGGTCGTCGGTGTGCTGTACAGGCGGACCGGGCGCGCGATGCCCGCGTAGTTGTAGAAGTCGTGCAGATACGACTGCCGTTCGCGGCCGTCGGGGCCGGTCGTGACGGTACCGGGCGGGATCGTCACGTTGGTCAGCCGGTTGTCGACGCCGACCGTCAGCCGGAACTCGGCGCCGGGTTCGACGACGCCGGTGAGATCCGCCTCGAACGGTGTGTAGCCGCCGGTGTGTTCGGCCACGAGCCGTTGGTCGACGTAGACCTGCGCGGCGTGGGTCACGGAACCGAAGCGCAGGACCACGCGTTCGCCGGTCCAGCCGCGCGGCACGCGCACGTCCCGCTGGTACCAGACGACTCCGACATGGTCACGGATCTCCGGGTCCACGAACAGGTCGTTGTAGCTGGCGGGCACGGGGACTTCGAGCGGTGGGGCGAGACGCGACGCCCACGGGGTCGCGCCGGCCCGGGTGCCGAGAGCGAACCGCCACAGGCCGTCGAGGCCGACGAGGTCGCGGGTGGGGGTGGTGCGGGGCGAGAGCATGGGGTTCCTACCGGGTCGTCGGAGCAGTGGGGGGCGGTGCGCGGTTACGCGGTCTCGCCGGCGTCGGCGAGAAGCGTGCTGCCCGTCATGAAGGCCGAGAGGTCGCTCGCGCAGAACAACACCACCCGGGCGATGTCGTCGGGCACGCCGAGCCGGCCGAGCGGGCCCGGCTGCATCACGGACATGAAGGAGTCGGCGTCCACTCCGGCCGCGGCGGCCGCGGCCATGTTCCCCTCGGTCGGTACGAACGTCGGTGCGACGCCCAGCACGCGGATGCCCAACGGGGCGAACTCCAGAGCCAGTTGGCGGGTGAGGCCGCGTGCCGCGTGCTTGGAGCCGACGTACGCGGCGAGCCCGGGGGCCGTCCCGCGGAACCCGGCCGTGGAGACGACGTTGACGATGACGCCCCCGCGGCCGGCCTCGCTCATCCGGCGTGCGGCCTCCCGGGAGCCGAGGAAGACGCCGCGGGTGTTGACCGCGAACACCTCGTCGAAGGCCTTGGCGGACATCTCCAGCGCGGGCACGCTGGGGAAGATCCCGGCGTTGTTCACCCAGATGTCGATGCCGCCCAGCTCCCGGACCGCGAGGTCGGCGGCGGCCACCACGCTGTCGGGGTCGGTGACGTCCAGATGGGCGGCCAGGGCGCGGCCGGGACCACGGGCGCCGAGCTCCTCGGCGGCGGCGGTGGCGAGCTCGTCATGGATGTCCGCGACGAGCACATCGGCTCCCGCCTCGGCCAGCCGCTCGGCGACGGCCCGGCCTAGCCCCTGGCCCGCGCCGGTCACGACGGCGCGCCGCCCGGCCAGGGAGACGAGTTCGGTCAGGGACTTGGACGAGACCTCGGGTACGGATATCTGCACGGTGTGTCCCTCCGGTGGAAGTGCGGGTCAGATCCGGCCGCGGCGGGCGGTCTCGCCCAGCCAGTAGAGCGAGGGCTTGGGGCGGCGCTCGAACGTCTCGCGGTCGACCTCGACCAGACCGAAGGTCGGCGCCCAGTGGCCCCACTCGTAGTTGTCGAGCAGGCTCCAGTGCAGATAGCCGCGTACGTCCGCCCCGTCGGCGATCGCCTTGCCGAGGTGTTCCAGGGCCTCGCCCGTGTAGGCGATGCGTCGGGTGTCGTCGCCGGTGGCGATGCCGTTCTCGGTGATCAGGATCGGCAGGCCGCCGGTGACCTCGGCGGTGTGCCGTACCGCGATGCCCAGGGCGTCGGGCCGGTAGGCGGTGCCCACAAGCGTGTTGTCGGGGTGCTGCGGGTGGGGCTCGATGCCGTCCAGGTCGACCCACTGGCTGGAGTAGGACTGCACGCCCACGAAGTCGTCGCCGCGCGAGCCGGCCAGGTAGAGGTCCTCCCACACGTATTCGAGATCCCGCTTGTTGTTCTCCGCTCCGGGACGGGCCACGAAGGCGCGGTTGGCGACCGTCCAGCCGACCTTGGCGTCGGTCCGCTCGTGCAGCACCGTTCGCGCGGCCTGGTGTGCCTCGACGAGCCGCTGGCCGATCACCACGTCGGGGGCGGGCAGTTGCGGGCGCGGGCCCTCGTTGTCGAGGGTGGGACTCTGCCACTCCCCGGCGGCCTGCGGGTTCTGGAAGGCCCGGGCCATGCCGATCATGATGGCCAGCATGTTCGGCTCGTTCATGGTGACGACCCACTCGACGCCTTCGAGGATCGGCGCGACCGTCTCGACGTAGGTCCGGAACCGGTCCACCGCACGGTCGCCCAGCCAGCCGCCTTCCTCCGCGAACCAGAGTGGGCTGGTGAAGTGGTGCAGGGTGACGACCGGCGTCAGGCCGAGTTCGAGGGCTGTTTCGATCATGCGCCGGTAGTGGGCGAGTTCGGCGCGCGAGACCAGGCCGGGGATCGGCTCGATACGGGCCCATTCGATGCCGAAGCGGTAGGCGTTGAGCCCGGCGTCCGCGAGCAACTGCATGTCCTCGCGGTACCGGTGGTAGCTGTCGCAGGCGTCGCCGCTGCGCTCCATGCCCGGGACGCGTCCCTCGTTCGCCCAGAAGTCGCTGTTGAGGTTGTTGCCCTCGATCTGGTGCGGTGCGGTGGATGCGCCCCAGAGGAAACCGGGAGCGAGTTCGGTCATCGTCGACTGCCTTCCTGAGTGCCGATGGTGACGGGCCCGGCGATGCGCGGCCCGCCGGGGCGGTCCGACCTGCCTGAGCGGCCGGGAGCGCGAGTGCTGGACGTGGATCCGGACGGTGGCTGCGTCCGGACGCCAACTGTTACCATGTGGTTGGTTTTCGCTGGAACGTAAACCGGGATCGAGCGGCGGGGAAGATGGCCGGGTGATTTCGTAACCTGAGCGTTACATTCGGACGGGCTCTCTCGGCCCCCGAGTGCGTCGGCGGACCGTGATGAGAACCAGACTCCTGGATATTGAAAGCTGCCTCGCATCATGCGAGAGTTTCGCTCTCCTGGGAGAGATTGAAACTCTCGGGATGACGCGGTGGTGGCGGCGTCGGTGCGCCGTACGGCGGCAACCAGCGCACCTTTCCGGCTGCACACGAAGGCCCGTCGCGTTCACGCGCACCGACCGACCGCTCGCCGTCGAACACAGATCACGCCACACTCGCCCGAGAGATGGAGAGGCTCCTTGATGCGTCGACGAGCGATTCTGCTTGCTGTGCCGCTGATGCTTGCGGTCGGGTGCGGTGCGCCCGCCGGGACCAGAGCGGCGACGGACTCACACGTGACCACCGGAAAGGCGGTCGCCGCGCGGCTCGCCGGCTCGCCGGCCACCGCTGTGTCGACGAACCGCCTGGCTTCGGACAGTTCGGCTGCGCCGACCGGAACCATCATCATGGTCAAGCTCTACGTGGGCACCCTCGATGCCGGCGAAGCGTTCTACGGCCGGGTGTTCGGCGCGAAATTCGCCGTCGCCCAGGGAGAGACCGCGCATGTCGTGGTGTTTCCGAACGGAGGGCCCGGGCTCGTTCTCCTGAAGAGGGGCCCTCACGACTGGAAGAAGAAGGGGAGCTTCATCATCCAGGTCCCGGACCTGGACATCGCGAAGGCACGGGCGGTCGCGAACGGCGCCACGGTCCAGGGCGAGTTCGAAGGTGGCCCGGACGGCCAGTCCCGATCCGTCGATGTCCTCGATCCATGGGGCAACCAGGTCGAGATTCTGCAGACGGGCTGACTCCTGTGCCGGGGCGTGCGGCGGCACCGGCCCAGCCGTCGATGACGGCGAGCCGGCTCTCGCCGCTTCGCTCTGTGGGAAGTCGCCCGGAGCCGGGCGATCCGCGCCGAGTGCGGCGAGGTGGCGCTCCGCCGGACAGTGCTGTCCGGGACGATCATCGGCGCGATTCGCGGGGCCGCCAATCCTGAGTTGACGCGCTTGTACCGTCCCGCAGCGCCATGCCGATCCCGCGCCCGGCCGGATTCACGACCGTGGCCCCCGGCTCGGGTCCCGTGCCGGGGCGGGACCACGGAGGCAGGGAGAGGTCCGCTCCCGCGCCTGTCTCGGGGGCGGGCCTCTCCTCAACTGCCGGATCGGGGTGCCCCAGTGGCGCCGAAACGCCGCCGCCGAGCGCGGATTCGGCGGCGGTCGGCGCTGCCGTCGGAGAGGGGCCGGGCGTGTGCCCTGGGGCGGCCACGTGTGAGGTGCGTGGACCGGTTGGGTTGAGGCGGCGGCTCGGTCTTCGCGCTCTCCGGCGGGCCGAGTGGGCTCATCTCGGCCCGGGGTCGGACCACCTGTGCGCGGTGGACCTCGCCGCCGGCGCCCTGCCCCGGGAGGATGACCTGGGCCCGTTGCGGGACCAGTGCCCTGCCCGTGGAACGGCATGGCGTCCCTGGCTGCCCCGGGTCGGCAGCGCGACCGCCGCGGACACCGGGTGCGGCCGTGCGCCCTCACTGTTCAGCGGGCGTCCTCGGCGTCGTCCCGCTCGAACAGCAGCCGTACGAAGTCGGTGACCGGCCCCACGATGTCGAGGTCCTGATCGAGGATCCACTGCAACTGGAGCCCGTTGAGTACCGCTTGGAAGAGGACCGCGGCGTTCTCGGGGCCGACTCCTTCGCGGAGCCGTGCGCGGGCCTTCTCGTCGGGGAATCCGTCGGCGAACTGCGCGCGGCTGCGTTCGTAGCGCTCGACGAAGTAGGTGTGCGCGGGATGATCCGGTCGGGAGGCCGCCGCCGCGAGCTCGATCCACAGGCGCATCAGCTCAGGGGCCCTCTGGTGGTGACGGATCAGCCGGGTGAGGTAGGGCTCGAGCTGGTCGGGGCTGTCGACATCGTCCAGGCCCTGCTGCCACTCCTCCGAGTCGCGGTCGGCGAGCACCTCGGCGAGGAGTTCGTCCTTGTTGCGGAAGTGGTGCAGGAGCCCGGCGTGGGTGATGCCGGCCCGCTCGGCGATGTCGCGCAGGGAGGCCTTGGCGTAGCCGCGCTCGGCGAAGCTCTCGCGCGCCGCCCGTACGATCTCCTCCCGGCGGGCCGGTGTCTTGGCGTACGGTCCCCGCACCTTTGCCTGCCCCACAGTGGCGCTCCCTCTCCTCGGCGACCTGAAAACTTACCATACGGTCGGGATTTGATTGGCCGGTCGCCCGCCTTCAGGCGTCCGCGTCAGCCCCTTCGTGGTGCTGGAGGAACTGTTCCACGAACGCGAGGGCTTCAGCGTGCCGGGCGTTCATCCCCATGGTGTTCTCCATCATGATGATCCGGCCCAGCGCGTTCGTCAGCATGAGCAGCACGGCCGGGGACACCTCGGGCGGCAACTCCGTGCCCGTCTCCGTGAGTCGGCGCGTGAGGGCCTCCAGTTGTGCCTCGCGGTAGCGTTCGGCGAAGGCGGCGAGTTCGGCGCGAATCGCCTTGCGGTGATTGGCCAGCGCGGCGAACTCCGTGGTCAGCGCGTTGCCCGGGTGGCTGGCGATCTGCCAGAGAGTGCGCAGCGGCTGCGGGCCCTCCAGTAGTTGGGCCACCCGTTCCACTTCGTGGTCGCCCCTTCGTCGGAGCACGGCGAGGAAGAGGTCGTCGAGGGTGCGGAAGTAGTACAGGACCAGGGCCGGCGCCACCTCGGCCTCACGCGCCACCCGGCGGATGCCCACGGAGGCGTAGCCCTCCTCGAGCATCAGTCGCTCGGCGACGTCGAGCAGGAGCCGGCGTGTCTTGGAGTTCTCGGTGCCCATGCGGCGAGGCGCAGTCATGCCGCTCATTGTCCTTGACGGCCCGGGTCCGCGCTGTTAAACAGTTGTTCAGCGCTCGTGTTGAACACTTGTTTAGCGTGAACGGAGGGCCAGACGCATGGCTCGCTGTACGGGCACCCGCTCTCCGTGCGTGGAGGGCTCGCGGCTGCTGACCGGCACCGGCACACACATCGACGACGTCGTACGACCCGGCAGGCCGCACGCCTGCTTGGTGCGCCGTGCGGTCGCGTGGGCCCGGGCCGCTGGGACCGACGGGTCGGAGGCGCTCCAACTGGACGGCGTACAGGTGGTGTTGGTCGTCCTCGTCTTCGAACCGGGTGTACGTGAGCAGTGGTACGCGCTCAACGGACGCTACGCGCCGGACACACGTCGCCGACCCCTCGCCGGCGGTGCGGCGCGGTCGGTCGGCGACCAGGTGGCGACGGTCGTCCTCGACGGCTGCGGACGCCGGACGTCCGACGGACGACTTGGCGCCCCTCTTCGGCGGTGCCCCGCGCGAGGTGAGTGCGACCGCCCACCGGCAGGCTCACGGCCCCGTGCCGATGCGGGCGCGCGGGATCGGTGCCGAATGGCCCGCGCCCTCCTCGCTCCGGCCGTCACCGCACTTGTCGTGCCGTCCCTCTTCGCACTCCTCCTGTGCGCCGACCGGTGACTCGGCTCGGTGCTCCGTCACCACATCCTGATCCGCCCCCAGAAAAGAGGTAGTCATGCCCGGACGAGTCGAAGGCAAGGTCGCTTTCATCACCGGTGCCGCCCGCGGTCAGGGCCGCAGCCACGCCGTACGGCTGGCCGAGGAGGGCGCCGACATCATCGCGATCGACGTGTGCAAGCAGCTCGACGGCGTCACGTTCCCCATGTCCACGCCCGAGGACCTGGAGGAGACCGTCAACCAGGTGCAGAAACTCGGCCGGCGCATCCACGCCGTACAGGCGGACGTGCGCGACCACGACGCGCTCAAGGCGGCTGTGGACGACGGGGTCGCCGAGTTCGGCCGGCTGGACATCGTGGTGGCCAACGCGGGCCTCGGCAGCGACGGCGCCACGCTGGACGCCATGGAGGAGAGGACCTGGCGCGACATGATCGACGTCAACCTGACCGGCGTCTGGCTGTCCACCAAGGTCTCCACCCCGCACATCGTCGCGGGCGGCCGGGGCGGCTCGGTCGTCCTGACCAGCTCGGTGGGTGGCCTGAAGGCCTATCCGAACATCGGCCACTACATCGCCGCCAAACACGGCGTGGTGGGGCTGATGCGCACGCTGGCGGCGGAGTTGGGGCAGCACCGGATCCGTGTCAACAGTCTGCACCCCACCCAGGTGAACACCCCGATGGTGATGCACGAGGGCACCTACCGGATGTTCCGCCCCGACCTGGAGAACCCCACCGCCGACGACTTCGCGGCGGTCTCCCAGGGCATGCACATGCTCCCGACGCCCTGGGTGGAGGCGGTGGACATCAGCAACGCCGTCCTCTTCCTGGCCTCCGACGAGGCCCGTTTCGTCACCGGCGTCACCCTGCCGATCGACGCGGGCGCCCTGCTCAAGTGAGCCGCACAGCAAAGGAGTTGTGCCCATGACCACCACCGAGACGATCTACTGGGACCCCTATGACCCGGCCCTCGCCCGCGACCCCTACCCCCTCTACGCACGCATGCGCGAGGAGACGCCGCTCTACTACAACGACCAGCACAAGTTCTACGCCGTCAGCCGCCACGCCGACGTCCAGCGCGGCCTCGCGGACTGGCAGACCTACTCCTCGTCCCGCGGCGACATCCTCGAAATCATCCAGGCGGACATCGAACTCCCGCCCGGCACCCTCATCTTCGAGGATCCGCCCGTCCACGACATCCACCGCAAGCTCCTCGCCCGGGTCTTCACACCCCGCCGGATCGCCACCCTGGAGCCGCGTGTACGGGCCTACTGCCGACGCGCACTGGAGCCGGTGACCGGCGCCGAGCGGTTCGACCTCGTCGAGGCCGTCGGCGCCGAGATGCCGATGCGGGTGATCGGGATGCTCCTGGGCATCCCGGAGGCCGACCAGCCCGCCATCCGCGACCTCACCGACGAGACACTGGGCACCGAGGGCGGCGGAAAGATCAACCACGAGGACATCCTCAGTACGGACGCCTTCAAGGACTACATCGAGTGGCGCAAGCGGCACCCCTCCGACGACCTCATGACCGAGCTGATGACCGCCGAGTTCGAGGACGAGAACGGCGTCACGCGCACACTCACCGACGAGGAGGTCCTGACCTACTGCTCCGTGGTCGCCGGCGCCGGCAACGAGACCACGGGCCGCCTCATCGGCTGGTTCGGCGCGCTGATGGCCCGATACCCGCAAGCCCGCCGGGAGTTGGCGGCCGACCCCACCCTCATCCCCAACGCCATCGAGGAGATCCTGCGCTTCGAGCCGACCGGGCCGTTCACCGGCCGGTACGTCACCAAGGACGTGGAGCTGTACGACCGCACGGTGCCGGCCGGCAGCGCCATCCTCTTCATCCAGGCCGCCGCCAACCGCGACCCCCGCCGCTTCGACGACCCCGACCGCTTCGACATCCACCGCGTCACCCAGCACATGAGCTTCGGCGTCGGCGCCCACTACTGCCTGGGCGCGGCCCTGGCCCGGCTGGAGGGCCGGATCGCCGCGGAGGAGATCCTCGAGCGGTTCCCCGGCTGGGACGTCGACTGGGACCACGCCGAGCTGGCGCAGACCTCGACCGTGCGCGGCTGGAAGACCCTGCCGCTCGTCATCGAAGGAGCCCGATGACGACCGAGCGGTGGAACGTCACCGTCGACACACGGATGTGCGTCCGCACCGGGCTGTGCGCCGCCTCCGCGCCCGAGCACTTCGAACTCGACGAGAACGGCCAGGGACACGCGAGGTCCGCCACCCTTCCGGCATCCGAAGAGGTGCTGGAGGTGGCCGAGTCGTGCCCGATCGAGGCCATCGGTATCAGGGGCGCGGACACCGGTGAGCGGGTCTTCCCGCCGCCGGGCGCCTGAACATTTCTCCAACTGACTGACTGCTAAGGCAGTTGACTTCACGCCACGACGAAACTAGATTCCTGTTATGCGGAAATGACGTTCTCGAATCTGCGCAACACTGCTCTTCAAGGGGTCTGGTGTCGTGGTTCAACCGTCCGTGAAGGAACAGATCGTCCTGGCCGCCGAGCGGCTCTTCGCCGAGCACGGCCTCGACGGGGTGTCTCTGCGTCAGATCAGCGCGGCGGCCGGGAACGGCAACAACACGGCGGTGCAGTACCACTTCGGCACGAAGGAACACCTCGTCCAGGAGATCTTCGAGTACCGGCTGCCTGAGCTGAACGAACGACGCAGGCTGCTGGTCGCGCGTCGGCGCCCGGACGATCTCAGGACCTGGGTGGAGTGCCACCTCCTGCCCGTCCTGGAACAGGGCGAACAGGAGGGCAGCCACTACCTCAGCTTCGTCGCGATGCTCCAGCAGCACGGCCGCCGGGACGTCTTCGAACGCCTTTCGCCCGAACTGAGCAAGCCCACCAACGACTTCGTCGAGCGGATCGGCACCCTACTGCCGCACCTCCCCGAGCCGTTGCGCGGCCACCGCATCTCGCAGGCCCTGGCCTTCGGCGTGCATGCCGCCTCCGAACGTGAACGCACCCGGGCCCACGGCGGGCACGTGCTGTCCTTCGCCGTCCATGTCGGGGACCTGCTGGACGGCCTGGTCGGCTTCCTCCAGGCCCCGGTGTCCTCGACGACCTCGTCCGTGCTCGGCGATACCGAGAACGAGACCGGGACCGGGACCGGAGCGAGCGAACCGGTCCTGCCGCTTCATCCCTGAACAGCCGCCCTCCCACCCACGAGCGGAGGAACGACGTCGCGATGAGTATCGATCTGCACAACGCCGTGGCGGTGATCACCGGCGCCGGCAGCGGCATCGGCCGTGCCGCCGCCCACGCCTTCGCCCGGCGCGGCGCGCGTGTCGTGGTCACCGACCTCGTCGGCGAGCGGGCGCACACCGTGGCCGGTGAACTCGGCGACCGGGGCGCCGCCCTGGAGTGCGACGTGACCAGCCTCGACGACCTGCAAGCGGTGCGGAAACTGGCCCTCGACCGCTTCGGCCGCATCGACCTGGTCATGAACAACGTCGGCATCCTGGCCGTCGGCCCCGTCGAGGACATTCCCCTGGACGCGTGGCAACGCGTCGTGGACGTCAACCTGTTGGGCGTCGTCCGCAGCAACCTGGTTTTCCTGCCGCACCTGTTGGAGCAGGGGTCGGGCCATGTCGTCAACACCGCTTCCACGGCAGGCCTGTTGCCCTACGGATTCGACCGCCTGCCGTACACCGCGACCAAGCACGCCGTCGTCGGCCTGTCCGAGGCGCTCGCGCTCTACCTGCGCCCGCGCGGCATCGGCGTCTCCTGCCTGTGCCCGGCCGGCGTCGCCACCAACATCGTCGAGCAGATCAGTTTCTTCGGGAAACCGGCACCGCCCCGAGGCCCCGACTTCCCGGTCCTGGACGCCGATTCGGTCGGCGAACTCGTCGCCGAGGGCGTCACCCAGGACCGCTTCCTCATCCTCACCGCACCGCAGGCCGCCGACGAACTGCGCGAGCACGGTGCCGATGTCGACGCCTATCTGTCCCGTCTGACGAAGGATGCCCCATGAGCAGCACACTCGACCGGCTCCGCCTGGACGGCAAGGTCGCCGTCGTCACCGGGGGCGCCGGCGCCATCGGCCAGGTCTACGGCCGGGCACTCGCCGAGGCCGGCGCCGCCGTCGTCCTCGCGGACCTCAACGGCGAAGGAGCCGAGCAGGCCGCCAAGACACTGGCCGGCGACGGACTGCGCGCGCTCGGCGTGCAGGTCGACATCACCGACCGCGACTCCGCGGCCGACCTGGCAGCGAAGACCACCGACGCCTTCGGCGGCATCGACATCCTGGTGAACAACGCGGCCCTCATGGCCGAGATCCCCCAGGTCGACATCCTGGACCTGCCCACGGACTGGTTCGACCGCGTCATGCGCGTCAACGTCCTCGGCGCCGTCATCTGCGCGGGCGCGGTGAAGGCCTCCATGGTCGAGCGAGGCGGCGGACGCATCATCAACCAGGTCTCCGCAGGCGCCTTCATGGGCGGCGGCATCTACGGCGTCAGCAAACTGGCCCTGGTCAACATCACCGTCGGCCTCGCCCGCTCGCTCGGCCCGCTCGGCATCAACGTCAACGCCATCGCCCCCGGCCTGGTCGAGAACGAACCCGGCCTGCGCAGCCTGCCCGCCGACCACCCCGCACGCGCCGCCCTCACGGCCGCCATCCCGGGCAAGAAGTCCGCGCCCGCCGAAGACCTGCTCGGCACGCTGCTGCTGCTCGCCTCCCCGGCCGGCGAGTGGATCAACGGCCAGGCCATCAGCGTCGACGGCGGCTGGGTCACCCGGCTGTGACCGGCACCGTGACATCCACGACCCGGGTCGGCTTCATCGGGCTGGGCAGCCAGGGCGCGCCGATGGCCCGCCGCATCGCCGAGGAGTCGTTCCCCCTGACGCTGTGGGCGCGTCGCCGTACGTCCACGGACGCCTTCGCCGATACGGCCGCGACGGTGGCGGCGACACCGGCCGAGCTGGGGGCGGCGAGCGACATCGTGTGCCTGTGCGTCGTCGCGGACGCCGACGTCGAGGACGTCCTCCTGCGGCCCGACGGTGTCCTGACCGGCATGGCTCCCGGCGGGGTCGTCGTCCTCCACTCCACCATCCATCCCGACACCTGCCGACGCGTCGCCGACGAGGCCGCCAAGCGGGAGATCGCCGTGGTGGACGCTCCGGTCAGCGGCGGAGGCGGAGCGGCCGCGGAACGCAGGCTTCTGGTCATGTCCGGCGGACAGGAGGCGGACGTCGCCCGCTGCCGCCCGGTGTTCGACACGTTCGCCGACCCGGTCATCCACCTCGGACCGCTGGGCAGCGGCCAACTCGCCAAGCTGCTCAACAACTTCGTGTTCACCGCCCAGGTCGGTCTGGCGCTGGACACCTTCTCCCTCGCCGACGGACTCGGCATGGACCGCACCGCGGTCGCACAGGTGCTCGCGCACGGCACCGGCGGCAGCCGCGCCGCGGCTGTCCTCGCCGCTTCCGGCTTCAACACCGACGGGCTGCGCCGGGCCCTGCCGCTGCTGCGCAAGGACGTCGGCCTCCTGCTCGACGTCGCCGACACGGCCCGCGCTCCCCGGCCCCGGACGCTCGCGGACCTCACCACGCACACCCTGTCGACGCTGGACCGGAGTCCGGCGCCCTGACCACCGCCCCACCCGGACGACCCCAAGGCGGCACCGACATGACCACATCCCTGTCCCACGACCTCGGCACCACGGGCCCCCTCGTCGACGGCACCTGGCTCGACACCACCTCCGCCGGCCGCCAGGACCACATCAACCCCGCGACCGCCCGCGCCAACGGCACCGTCCTGCTCGCCGGACCGCAGGAGGTCGACGCGGCCGTCGCTTCCGCGAAGAACGCCTTCCCCGAGTGGCGGGCGATGTCCCCGGACCGGCGCCGCCGCATCCTCCAGCGCGTCGAGGATCTGATGCTGGAGCGCGTGCCGGAACTCGCCCGGCTCAACACCCTCGAACTCGGCGTCCCCGTCCGTATGTCGGCGGGGCTGGCCCACCTGTCCGCAGGCTGGTTCGGCTACTACGCCGGCTGGGCCGACAAGTTGGAGGGCGCCACCATCCCGGCCAGCCCGCGCATGGTGCAGGGTCTCGACTACACCGTCCCCGAGCCGTACGGCGTCATCGGGATCATCCTGACCTGGAACGGCCCGATCATGTCGGTAGGCATGAAGATCGCCCCCGCGCTCGCCGCCGGGAACTGCGTCGTCGTCAAGTCCCCCGACCTGGCCCCCTTCACCGTGGCCCGGTTCGCCGAGATCGCCCTGGAGGCCGGGCTGCCCCCGGGGGTGCTGCACGTCCTGCCCGGCGGCCCGGAGGCCGGCGAGCGGCTGGTCCGCCACCCCGACGTCGCGAAGATCTCCTTCACCGGCGGCATCCCGACCGCGAAGAAGATCCTCGACGCGGCCCGCCACACCCTCAAGCCCGTGCTGCTCGAACTCGGCGGCAAGACGGCCGACATCGTCTTCCCCGACGCCGACCTCGACGAGGCCGTCGCCGAGACCGTCCGCTCCTGCTACACCCTCTCCGGCCAGGGCTGCAACCTCACCACCCGCATGCTGGTCCACCGCGAGGTGTACGACCAGGTGGTCGCCGCCACCGCTGAGGCGGCCGGCGCCCTGCGCGTCGGAGACCCCTTCGACCAGTCGACCGCCCTCGGCCCGGTCGTCGGCAGGGCGGCCCACGAGCGCGTCCTCGGCATGATCGAACGCGCCGCCAAGGACAGCCGTGTGATCGCAGGCGGCCACGCCACCGACCCGTCCACGCTGCCCCCGGACAACCGCGACGGCTACTTCATCGACCCGACGGTCCTCGCCGACGTCGACCCGCACAGCGAGGTCGGACAGCACGAGGTCTTCGGCCCCGTGCTGTCCCTGATCCCCTTCGAGACCGAGGACGAGGCGGTCGAACTGGCCAACTCCACGCCCTATGGCCTCGGCACCGCCGTACACACCCGCGACGTGTCCCGCGTCCAGCGCATCGTGCCGCACCTCGAGTCGGGCACCGTCCTCGTCAACGGCGCATCGGGACAGCCGCCGGGCGCCCCCTTCGGCGGCTACAAGCAGAGCGGCTACGGGCGTGAAGGCGGCAAGGAGGGCCTCTACGAGTTTCTCCAGACCAAGAACGTCTTCATCCGCGCGTAAGGCGGCGGGCCATCCGGCCGCAGGAGGCCAGGATCGCCGACTCGTCGTTCCGGCAACGGCCTCTCAGCGACTCACTCGCCCCTCCTCGTTCCGCACAGCGTGCCGTGTCCCCGGGGAACAGCCCCGGACGGTCACCGAAGGCAGGACCCTGTCAGCCACATCCGGCCCGCCAGGGCCACCCCACAACCTACGGAGGCCTCATGGACGACACCCAGGCGGACCGCACCCTGGCAGAGGTCCTGCCCGCCCACGAACCACCCTCGGCTGCCACCCCGTTCGGCCGCGCCGCACGGGACTTCCTTTACGGCGAGGTCTGGTCACGCCCCGGTCTGAGCCGCCGGGACCGCCGCTGGGTCACCCTCACGTGCGTGGCCGCCGCCGACTCGCCCCAGCCCATCGAGGACCACGTCCACGCGGCACTCGCGAGCGGCGACATCGGCCTCGAGGCCATGCTGGAGTTCGTCCTGCACTTCGCGGTGTACTGCGGCTGGCCCAAGGCGTCCCACGTGGAGGGGGCCATCGCCCGGCAGTGGGACCGCATCCACCGCGAACGCGGCGAACAGACCCCTCCCTGGCCGCAGTTGAGCGACGACACCCTCGGTCCCGCAGCCTGGGACGAACGGCTCGCACGCGGCGTGGAGGAGTTCATCGACGTCAACCTCACGCCCGCACCGCCCCCGAACTCGCCGTACCGGCACGCCGGCATTCTCAACTTCGTGTTCGGGCACGTCTGGCAGCGCCCCGGGCTGACCAGGCGCGAGCGCCGGATCGTCACGGTCGCGAGTGTCGCCCTCGACGACTCGCCCGTCCCCCTCCAGACGCATGTCAGGGCCGCGCTCCACTCCGGGGACCTCGGCAAGGAGGAGATGGACGAGATCGTGCTGCAGTTCGCCGCGTACTACGGCTTCGCCAAGGGGGAGGCCCTCGCGGACGCGGTGGAGACGGCGTGGGCGGCCAAGGCCGAGGCCGACATGGCCCGGCAGACGCTCTGACCGGCTTCCGCGCCGTGAGCCGTCGCTCCAGACCATTGTGTTTTGTCCGAACCTGTTCGTAAGCTTTCCACATGGAAGGTATTGAAACGTTTCAATACCTTCGGGGGGAGGGACACCCCTGCTTCCAGCGCTGTGTGCTTACGAAGGGAATCTGAGCCGTGACCGAGGAGAACAGACGTGCGCTGAGCCGCCGACACATGCTCGGCATCATGACGGCCGCGGCGGCCGGGGCCTCGCTCCCGCTCGCCGCCGCGCCCAACGCCGAGGCGGCGAGCACGGCGGCAGCGCGCGGGCACCGTTCCGCACCGGCGGAGTTGCAGGTCAACTCGCGGGTCGCCCCCGTGGGAACGGAGACCCCACCGGCGTTCAGCTGGCTGCCTCCGGTGGCCGGGCAGACGGCGTACGAGATCCAGGTCGGTACCGGGCCGGGCAGGGCCGACGTCTGGCGCAGCGGCAAGGTGGCGAGTTCGAACAGCATCGAGGTGGCCTACCAGGGCGGGCCGCTGGACTCGGGGCGAGCCTACTTCTGGCGGGTGCGGGCCTGGGACGAGAAGGGCGCACCCGGCCCCTGGAGTGAGCCGGCGACCTGGGAGACCGGCCTGCTGAAGGGCGAGAAGGACTGGTCGGGTGCGCGATGGATCGGCGGACGCGAGACGCGGGACCACGACTGGAAGGACCTGACCGGAACCGTCGTCTTCCGCGGCGGCCCCGACCCCGCCGGCGGGCTGGCCCTGCTCCTGCGCGCCGAACCCATCGGCAAGACCTGGGGCGAGGGCCTCAACTGGACCGTCCGGCAGAGCGGCGACGACATGCAGCTGGTCATGAGGACCAGCCACTACGCCGGCAACACCTGGGTGGACGACGGCACTTCGGAGCCGGACTGGGGCGTCAACCACTACGACCCGCAGAGCGAGACCAACCCCACCACTGCGGGCACCCGCAGCGTCCCGGTCGGCACGGTCACCCTCCCCGCCTCCACCGGACTGACCAAGGACACCTGGGCCACGCGTGACCACACGGTGGTGGTCGCCGTGACCGGCCTCACCGTGACCACCACCGTCAACGGCGTCGAGGTCGACAGCCGCACCCTCACCGGCGACCAGATCCGCCGTCACGGCAGCTTCGGCTTCGCCGGCGGCACCAGCGCCACCGTCCGCAGCGTCGAGGTGACCGGTACCGGAGCCGCTGACTTCTCCGTCGACCTCACCACGGGCGCGAACCCGTTCGAGAACGGCATCGGCACTCTCGCCGGCCTCACCTTCCCCCCGAAGAACCCGTTCATCCCGTCCAAGAACAGCGTGCTGCCCATCGCCAACCCGGCACCTGTCCTGCGCCGAGCGTTCGCCCTTCCCAAGGGCCGCCGCATAGCCAAGGCCCGGCTGCACCTGAGTGCGGCGGGCAACGTCACGTTCACCGTCAACGGCGACCCGATCACCGTCGACGGCGAGCGGCCGACCACGGGCCGGACCAACGTGCCCAGACTGCTCACCGACCAGAGCACCTACGACCGCACGGTCCTCTACGACACCTTCGACGTGACCGAACTGCTCCACGCCGGACGGGAGAACGTCGTCGCCGCGGAACTCGGCCGCGGCTGGTACGGCGTGACCACGCCCCAGGAGTGGTACTGGCAGCTCGCCCCCTACGCCGGCCAGCCGCGCCTGCGCGCGAAGCTCGTCGTGACCTACACCGACGGTTCCGCCACCACACTGATCACGGACAAGGACTGGCTCGGCACGGACGGGCCCACGACATACGACTCCGTCTACTCGGGCGAGAAGTACGACGCCCGGCGTGCGGAGGAACTGGGGGAGTGGCGCTCGGCCGGCCACCGCACCGGCCGCGAGTGGCGCCCGGCCACCGTGCTGATCCCGCCAGGCAGTTGCTCGGGCCCTTCACCGAAGTACCACGGCGCGCTGCCCGCCACGACGATCCCCGACGGTTTCAGACCCGCCGTCATGAGGGCCCACGAGGCGGAGCCGGTGCTGGTCAGTCAGACGCTGCGCCCGCTCTCCCTCACCGAAACGGCCCCCGGATCGGGGACCTGGGTCCTGGACTACGGCCAGATCCTCACCGGCCTCGTCCGCGTCCAACTCACCGGCATACGCCCGGACAAGGAGGGCCTCACCCTGCGCATCCGCGGCGGCAACCGGATCAGCGCGGGCGACGGCACGGCCGCCTCCCCGCTGTCCGTCGAGGAGGAGAACTTCCAGCACGACGCCAACCTCCAGACGCACTACTACACCCTCGGCAAGCGGCCGACGCAGACCTGGGAGCAGCAGTTCAGCCACTTCGGCTTCCGCTACCTGGAAGTGATGAACCTGGAGGCGGTCCTCGGACGGGCCCCCGACCCGAAGCGGGACGCGGACCTGCTGACCGTAGGTGTTGCCCGCACCGGTTTCGCCCGCACCGGCACCTTCACCACGGACAACGCGCTGATCAACCGCCTCCAGCACAACCTGGAGTGGGCCGAGCAGAACAACCTCGTCCAGAAGCCCACCGACACCCCGTCCCGTGAGAAGAACGGCTGGACCGGCGACGCCATGGCCAGCTCCGAGTCCGAGTCGTTGACCTGGGACGTCAACGCCGTCCTCACCAACTACCTGCGCCACTTCCCCGACACCCAGATCTCCACCGGCCAGCTGCCCATGTTCGTCCCCATCGCCAAGGGCGGCTACGGCTACGACCGCACCCCCGGCTGGAACGCCACGTGGAAGGCGGTACCGGCCTGGGACTCGGCGTACTTCGTCATCCCGAGGGAGCTGTACACGTACTACGGCAACAGCAGCCTCTTCGCCGACCTCTACGACCACCAGGACACGCTCCTGACGTACTACGAGACGCTGTTCACCGCCGAGAACGACTACAAGTTCGAGGCCTCGCTGGGCGCTTACTCCGGCGCCGAGCCGTCCGGCAGCAACGCCGTCATCAGCCTCGCCTTCTACATCCACTTCTGCGACTACATGGACGAGGCGGGCCGCAGGTTGGGCCGCACCGAACGAGCCGCCCATTACGCGAAGTTGGCGCGCACGCTGCGCAAGGCGTTCATCGCGAACTACTGGGACGCCTCACTGGGTTACTTCACTCAGGGCAGCGTCTCCAGTGAGAACACACTCGCCATCGCCTTCGACCTGGTCCCCGGTTCGGACTTGAAGTCCGACGACCCCCGCTACCTGGCAGGGACGAAGACGCTCGCGGAGAACAAGAAGGCCCTCGCGAAGCTGTTGGCCGACCGGATCGTGGCAGCGGACCAGCACATCCAGAACGACATGTACGGCTCGCGCTACGAGTTCAACATCCTGAGCGAATACGGCTATACGGACGTGGCGTTGAAGGCGGTCACCCAGACCGGCCTGCCCGGCTACGTCTACCAGATCGCCAAGGGCGCCACCTCGCTGTGGGAACAGTGGACCGACCGGCTCTCGGTCGACCACCACTACCGCTCCAACGTGGCCACCTGGTTCTACCAGAGCCTGGCCGGCATCAGGCCGACCGCGAACGCCTACGAGTCGCTGCGCATCCGCCCGTACATCCCCACGGCCGCCGTCAACAGCCGGGTCCCGGAGAACACCGACGACACCGACCTGTCTCCCGCGACCCTCGACCACGTCAGTGCCTCGATCGACACCGTGCGCGGCACGGTGTCCTCGGAGTGGGGACGCCGCCCGGACGGCCGGATCGACCTCGCGGTGACCGTGCCGTACAACACCGAGGCCGAGATCTGGGTGCCCACACAGGGCAAGCCCGTCAGCGCGCCCCGGGGTGCCGCCTTCGTTCGTGACGACACCTCGGGCGGTGCGCCCTACAAGGTCTACCGGGCGCGTGCGGGCTCGTACCGCTTCAACGCGTGACCTGGCCGGTTCCCTTCTGCGTGAGTCGCGCGGAAGGGAACCGGCAGCCAGGGTGTTCACCGCGCTGTGCCGACCGCGGCCGACCAGGTATGCGGCGAGGGCGAGGAGTGCGGCCAGGGCGATGAGGCCGCAGACGGCACCCCAGCCGAACTGGGCGTAGGCACGGGTACCGAGCCATGATCCGGCACTCCCGCCGAGGAACGTGCAGGTCATGTAGCCGGTGTTCAGACGGTTGCGGGCCTCTGGCCGCAGGGCGAAGATGCGGGCCTGGTTGGCGACTTGGCCGCGCTGCACGGCCACGTCCAGCAGGAGCAGTCCGGCGGCCAGGATGTGTCACAGGTCCTGCGGGAGATCGGCAAGGCCGAGAGCGCGGGTGTTCGCGCACGGTGTCAGGTTGAAGTGGTCGGGGCGGGCCGGGGGTGTCGGCTCGCCCCGACCGGCGGGGCAGGGGGAGTTGAACCGCGGTGCGGTCCGTGCCCCGCGTCCGTGGCGCTCGCACCGCCTCACACGGCGAGCGTCTCCTTCGGTGCAGCGTCGTCCTCCTTGCGTCCGCCGGGGCGCCGGCCGAGCTTCTGGGCGATCTCGGCGCGCTTGTGCTCGCGCCTGGCCTTCGCCTCGTCCTTGCGGATCCGCTCGGCGGCCTCCTCCATGGCCTTCAGTTCGGCTCGTACGGAGTCGGTCGGGCGGCGCTCGAGGACGGCGTCGTAGCGCATGGCCAGCAGGTCCAGGGCCTGGGTGTCACTCTCCCTGACCTCCGCCAGGAGGGCTGTGCCGCCGGGCGGGACCTGCTGGACGAAGGTGCCGACGGCGGCGGTGGTCTCTTCTGCCCGCTGGTAGTCGTAGCCTCCGCCGATCAGCGCGCCGACGCCCACGCCCATCAGGACGCCGAGGGGTCCGCCGAGGATGCCGACCAGCGAGCCGACCAGTCCGCCGACCGCCGTGTTGCGCCCCTGCTCGGTGTCCATTCCCTCCGGGACGCGCACCGCGCCGTCCTCGAGGCGCTCGATCAGCACGGCGGCACGGACCTCCGTGGTGGCGGGGCTGAGGTGCTTCAGGTCGCTGAGCGCCTGGTAGGCGGCGGCGCGATCGGGGAAACGCAGGGTGACGGCGTTCTCGTTCACGGACATGAGCTCTCCTTCGGTCGGTGGACCCGCAAGGGGTCAGGTACGAGGGGGACGGCCACGGTGTCGACCTCGACGGGACTTCCACGACCATCTGTGAGACAGTATGTATCGAAGAGAGGTTGTGAGTCAATGCGTCTCACAAGTTGCCGAGAAAGAGGTGTTCCGATGCTCCGGAGCAACGACGACCCCCGCGCTCTGCGCAGCCGCGCCGCCGCCCTGGCCGCCGCCACCGAACTCCTCGTCGAAGGCGGCCCCGAGAACGTCACCCACTCCGCTGTCGCCAAACGAGCCGGAATCGGCCGCGCCACCGTGTACCGGCACTGGCCCGATCAGCAGGCCCTCCTCCTCGACGCGCTCGCAGGTGACGTCCGTCCCCTGCTCTCCTTCGACGACAGCCCCGTCCGTGACCAGTTGGTGAGTCAGGCGGAACAGCTGGCCCATCGCCTCAACCGGCCGAGCGCCGTGTCGATCCTCGTCACGGTCATCCAGCGGGCCGAGCGGGACGAGGGAGCGCGGCGCCTGCGCGAGGAGATGTTCGGCCAGGCCGACGAAGACTTCACCCGCGCGCTGGCCGCCGCCGTGGAACGCGGCGAACTCCGCCCCGGCGCCCAGGAACACGCCAGGGATCTCGTCGCCCGCATCATCGGACCGCTGCTCTTCGAACGCTTCCTGCACGGCGTACACCTTGAAAAGGACCTGGTGGTCAGCCTGGTCGACGCCGCGCTCGCGCCCTGGCTGCCGAAGAGGTGACGGTCCGTCAGGAGACCAACACCTGGCTCGCTGTCCGCGCCGCACCTTCGTACGGCTCGGCCGACGCGCTGCGTCACCGCGTTACCCCGGCGACAGGCCCGCACAGGACTCGGGAGAAGCTGGGGATCAACGGTGTCTCACACCCCCCAACGCCGAAGGAGAGACCCGAAGATGACGAACCGTCCGACGCGAGGGAATCCGTCCCGCAGGACCCTGATGAGCGCGACTGCGCTGAGCGGTCTCGCCCTGGCCGCGGGCACCACCGGTGCCGCGCGAGCGGCGTCCGCCGCACCGCCCGCCCGTACCGGACGAGTGGCAACCCCCGAGTCGTACACCGCGATACCCGTCGCCCCCGGTGGCGGCCCCGCCCCCACCGACCGTGTGCACGTGCTCAGGATCGGCCCCCGGGACGCGGCCACCGTGCTGGTCCTGGTGCCGGGCATGTTCGGGGCCGCCAATGACTTCCGGCTGATGGCGAGGGATCTGGTCGCGTCCGTGCCCGGGGTGCAGGTGTGGGTGTTCGACCGTCGGGAGGAGAACCTGGCGGACCGGGCCGGGTTCGGCGGCTCCGATCCCGCCGCCTACTACCTCGACGGTCACTACCGGTCCCAGGATCCGGCGGCCTCCGCCTTCGCCGCCGGGTGGGGGCTCTCGCGCACCCTGCGCGACCTGCGCACGGTCGTGCTGGCCGCCCGGGCCGGCGGTACCCGGCGGGTGGTGCTCGGTGGGCACTCCTGGGGTGCGACCACCGCACTGGCGTACGCCGCCTGGGACTTCGCGGGGAGCCCCGGGTTCCGGGACCTGGCCGGGCTCGCCGTGATCGACGGCGGGGTGCTCGGGGCGTTCGACGGGACCGGCTCGCCCGTGCAGGACTCGCCGGAGGAGGTCCGGCAGCGGCTCGCGGCGATCGAGGGCGGGGCCGTGTTCGACATGACCCTGAGCGCGGTCGGAGTGGGCACCCGGGCAGAGAGCACCCAGATCTGGTACCAGCTCGCCGGGTGGTACGCCCACCGGGACCCGGGCGGCCGTTCCGTGCTCCAGCCCCGGCTGCCGGACGCGCTGCGGCCCTCGTTCCCGGTGAGCAACGCGGCCCTGCTCGGCCTGCTCGTCGACGCCGGGTTCGGCTGGCCCAACGACATCACCGTCCACTCCGGGCACTTCGCCGAGAGCGCGGACAGCGATGGCGTACGGGGGTGGGTCGACGACGGGATCACGCCCCTCGCGCGCGTCGCCGAGGCGTACGCCGGTCCGGTGCCCGGTGTCTGGGAGTGGTACTGGCCCGCCCGGCTCTCCGTGGACCTCGACGTCACCGACGTCTACGCCGACACCGACCTCACCCGCTCGCTGGACCTGCGGCTGTACCACGGCGCCGGCATCGACGTACCGCTCTACGCCTTCGCCACCAGCTACTCCAAGGGCACGGTTCTGGAGGGCGCCCGCAAGGTCGCGGCCGGCTCCCGGGTGCCGTACGGCGTCTACGAGTCGGACGACGGCATGAACCACCTGGACCCGCTGTTCGCCGCGACGGACCACAACACGGCTACCCGCAGCCTCGCGGAGTTCCTGCGCACGGAATCCTCCGCGCCCCACTGAGGCGAAGTCGAACCGGGACGACGCGGGCGCCCGCCTCCCTCAGCCGTGTCCCGCCATGTCCGCATCAGGGATGGTGGTCGGCCTCGCCCGTAGCGTTCTGGACGGTGAGGAGCCGTACCTGTGAACCGTCACCGACCGCGCGCCAGCGGTGGGGGGTCCCTCCGCGGTAGTAGATGCTGTCTCCGGGGCCGAGCACGTGGAGACGGGGCCCGTCCGCCGTCTGCAGGTCGATCTCGATCTCGCCGGCCACGACGTAGACGAACTCGTCGCTGGGGTGGTCGAAGTACTCGTCGAACTGTTCCCCCACCCCCGTGTACTCCACGGGGTGGACGGGGTAGGCGGGGGCCCCGAGCATGCGCGCCGTTCCGCCGCCGCGGTTGGCCACGGGCAGGCCCTCGTGCGAACGCATCAGGTGGACGGAGTCGGCCGAGGTGCCGGGATGCGGCACCGCCGCCACGGTCATGAGTGCCTGCTGGGTGGTGCCGAGGGCGCGGGCGATGCGGTGCAGGGACGACATGCTCGGGCGGGTCAGCCCTCGCTCCAGCTGGCTGAGGAACGGGTGGGAGAGCGCGGCGCGCTCGGCCAGTTGGACGAGGGTCAGGCCCCGTTCCTTGCGCAGCTTGCGGATCGCGCTGCCGAGTTCGGCGCGCAGCGGCGCGTCCGTGTCCCCGGTGGCGGGCGACGTGCTGTGGGCGGGTTGGGCCGGCATAGCAGGAATCCTAAGGGGCGAGGTCAGCGGGCCGTTGAGGCCGCGGAGGCGGACAGCAGGAGGTTTTACGCCGGTGAAACACCGAGGCCCTACGCTCAATGTTGATGGCACGAACATTCTAGGTGTCGTCGAGTCCATCGAGTCGCACGGGTCGTACGTGCCTCCTCGTCCCGCCCAGCCCCAAGGGAGCCCCCTCATGGCCGCGGCCACCTCCGACCGTTCCGTCGCCTGCCCGCCGGACTCCGCCTTCCTCGACGCCATGGCCGGCCTGGCCGGGGGCGTCTGTGTCGTCACCGCCCTGACCCCGGAGGGGCGCCCGGTCGGCTTCACCAGCACCGCCGTGATGAGTCTGAGCCGCGAACCGCGACTGCTGGCCATCGGGGTGGGCCGCGGCGGCCGTTCGCTGCCCGCGCTGCTCGGAGGCCGCAGGTTCGCGCTGAACATCCTGCACTCCGGCGGCGAGCATGTCTCCCGGCGCTTCGCCGACCGCACCGCCGACCGGTTCGCGGACCTGGAGTGGACGGCCGACGAGCGCGGCGGGCTGCCGCTGCTGCTCGCGCACAGCTCGTACACGGTGCTGTGCCGCGTCGTACGCGACCTCCCGGCCGGGGACCACCACCTGATCGTCGCGGCCGTCGAGGACGTGGTGACCGGAACCGGCGGACCGACCGCGCTCGTGCACCACGACCGCCGCTACCACGCGCTCGGTGCCGCGTGAGCGGCCCCGACTGGTTCCAGGTCACCGAGATCGGCCCGGGCGCCTTCCTGATCGGCGAGCCCGGCCACGTCAACAGCTACCTCCTGCTCGGCGACGAGACGGCCCTGCTCTACGACACGGGCATGGGCATCGCCGACATCGGCGAGCGGGTGCGGCGGCTGACCGGGCTGCCGCTGCTCGTCGTCAACTCGCACCATCACTTCGACCACCGCGGCGGCAACGCCTCCCTGGCCACGTACGCCGAGGACATCGCCGTACACGCCGACGGAGCCGCCCTGCACACGGCTCCCGCTCCGTACGAGTGGCTGGAGGCGTACACGCACCTCGCGCAGGACCTGCGCAAGCGGTACGAGGAGTTCCACGCCCTGGACGCCGGCGGCTTCTTCCTGACGGACTCCCGCGTCGAGGTACGGCCGATCCCCGACCTGGCCGACTGGCGCATCGAGGCCGTACGCCCCACCCGCCTGCTGCGCGAAGGAGACGTCGTCGATCTGGGCGGGCGTCGCCTGGAGGTGCTGCACACCCCGGGGCACTCCCCGGACGGCATCTGCCTGTGGGAGCCGGAGACCGGGCTGCTGCTGGCCGGGGACACACTGATCAGCGGTACCTTCTTCGCCCACGTGCCGGGCGCCGACGTCGCCGCCTTCGCCGACTCGACGCGCCGCCTCGCGGAGTTGCCCGTCACCACCGCGCTGCTCGGCCACAATCTGCGGCACCGGGAGTCGGCGGACTTCGTGGGCCGGGTCGCCGAGGCGTTCGCGGCCGTACGGGACGGCCGCACCCACCCGTACGCCTCGACCGACATGTTCGGCGTCCCCGTACGCCGTCATGACTTCGACGGTTTCGCGGTGCTCACCGCGCCGCACGGAACGGACCGCTGACATGCCACCTCTGCTGCTGCGCGGCGCCCGGCTGCCCGACGGAGACGTCCGCGACCTCCTGCTCGACCCGGACAGCGGTCTCGTCGTCCGGGTCGCCCCACCCGGCGTGCTTCCCCCGGGCCCTCAGGAACTCGACCTGACCGGGTACCTGCTCCTGCCCGCCCCCGCGGAACCGCACGCCCACCTGGACAAGGCCCTGACCTGGGACCTGGCGGGCGCCCTGCCCGGAGACCTGCTCTCGGCCGTCACCGCCTGGCGCGCGTACGCCGCGCGGGTCACCGAGGAGGACGTGTTCCAGCGCGCCGGGCGGGCCGTCGACGAGCTGTGCGCGAACGGTGTGACGGCCGTCAGGACCCACGTGGATCTCCTGACGGACGACGGCAGCTACGGCACCGGTGATCCGCTGCGCGGCCTGCGCGCCCTGCTCCGGCTGCGCGGACAGCTCCGGGGGCGGGTACGGCTCCAGATCGCCGTCCTGCACATCGATTCCCCGGACGAACTGCTGCACCAGGCGCTCGAACTCGGTGCGGACCTGCTGGGAGGCTGCCCCCACCTGTCCGCCGACCCCGCCGCCTCCGTGGAACGCACCCTGCGCATCGCCGCCGAGCACCATGTGGGGGTCGACCTGCACGCGGACGAGACCCTCGACCCGGGCGCGGGGGACCTGCGCCTGCTCGCCCGTGCCGTGCGGGAGCGTGGCTTCGTCCCGGGTGTCACCGCGAGTCACTGTGTCAGCCTGGGCGCGATGGAGCCGGACGAGGCGGCGCGTACGGCGAAGGAGGTCGCGGCTGCCGGGATCGGCGTGGTCGCCCTCCCGCTCACGAACCTCTACCTCCAGGGCCGGGGCCACCCGTCGTCCACTCCGCGCGGGCTCACCGCCGTACGCGCGCTGCTGGACGCGGGCGTGAGGGTCGCGGCCGGCGGTGACAACATCCGGGATCCGTTCAACCCGGTGGGCCGGGCTGATCCGCTGGAGACCGCGTCCCTGCTGGTCACGGCCGGTCATCTCGCCCCGGACGAGGCGCTGCACGCGGTCACCGCGGGAGCCCGCGCCGTCCTCGGCCTGCCCGCGGCGGGACCGCACGAGGGGGCTGTCGCCGATCTTCTGGCGGTGCGTGGGCAGACCGTGTCGGAGGCGCTCGGCGCGTCCTGTCCCGAGCGGCTCGTCTTCGCCGGGGGGCGGCTGGTCAGCCGTACGTCGGTGGTCCGCGAACTCTACTGAGGCCGGCCATCGCCGGGTCCTGGCGAATGGATACGGCCGTGACACTGGCTGGAAACAATCAATGTTCATGCTATCAACATTCCGTACTGTGGCACTGAAGGGAGCTGATGTGCCGACCATCGCCGAAGAGACGCTCGACGCGACGCTGCGATTCGAGAGCGTCGACAAACACTTCGCCAACGGGACCACCGCCCTCGCCGGCCTCGAACTCTCCATCGCCCCAGGTGAGTTCGTCGCCGTCGTCGGCCCCTCGGGCTGCGGCAAGTCCACCCTGCTCCGCCTCGCCTCCGGCCTGGACACCGCTTCCGGCGGCACGGTCCACGCCCCCATCGACTCGGTCGGCTACGTGTTCCAGGACCCGACCCTGCTGCCCTGGCGCACCGTTCTCGCCAACGTCGAACTCCCCGCCGAACTCGCCGGGACCCCGAAGGCCGAACGTCGCGAGCGGGCGCTGGACGCCCTTCGGCTGGTCGGCCTGGAGGGCTTCGAGAAGCAGTTGCCGGGGCAGTTGTCCGGAGGCATGCGGATGCGCGTGTCCCTGGCTCGCGCCCTCATGACCCGGCCCTCGCTGTTCCTCCTCGACGAACCGTTCGGTGCTCTCGACGAGATGACCCGCCTGCGCATGCAGGAGGAACTCCAGCGCATCTACGCCGAGACCGGCTTCGCCGCGCTGTTCATCACCCACTCGGTGACCGAGGCCGTCTTCCTGGCCGGCCGGGTCGTCGTGATGTCGGCACGCCCCGGGCGGATCACCGCCTCCTTCGACGTCCCCTTCCCGCATCCCCGCCCGGCCGAGCTGCGCTACGACCCCGAGTTCGGCCGCATCGCCGGCGAGGTCTCGGCGGCTCTGCGAGGAGGTCTCCAGTGAGCGCCGACATCACCGCACCGGCCGAAGTGGCCGTAACGGCACCGCAGTTGACGAAGACCGCGCGGCAGGCCCGCCGGCGCCGGATCCGGCCCTCCGCCGTACTCACCCCGCTCGGCTCGCTCGGCGTGGCCCTCGGCCTCTGGTACGCCGCGAGCTATCTGCTGCTCAGCCCCGACCGGCGCTTCCTCGTCCCGCCCCCGCAGCAGGTGCTGACCGTGTCCTTCCTCGACTGGACCCATCTGCAGCCCATGCTCCAGGCGCTGTGGCTCACGGCGCAGGTCGCGCTCGTCGGGCTGCTCATCGCATCCCTGCTCGGGGTGACGGCGGCGGTGCTGATGAGCAGGGCCCGCTGGCTGGAGCGCTCCCTGTACCCCTACGCGGTCATTCTGCAGACCGTGCCGATCCTCGCGATCGTGCCGCTGATCGGCCTCTGGTTCGGCTTCGGCTTCACCAGCCGGGTGGTCGTCTGTGTCCTGATCGCCCTCTTCCCGATGATCGCCAACACCCTGTTCGGCATCCAGTCGGTCGACCGCACCCACCACGATCTGTTCACCCTCCAGCGGGCGAGCCGCTGGGCCAGGCTGCGCAAACTCGAACTGCCCGCCGCCCTTCCCTCGGTCTTCACCGGTCTGCGCACCTCCTCCGGCCTGTCCGTGATCGGCGCGATCGTCGGTGACATGTTCTTCAAGCAGGGCGAACCCGGCATCGGGACCCTGCTCGACGTCTACCGCTCCCGGCTGCAGTCCGAGGACCTGTTCGCCGCGATCATCCTCGCCTCGCTCTTCGGCGTCGCGGTCTTCGCCGTCTTCACCCTCGTGGCCCGCCTCGCCGTGGGCTCCTGGCACGCCTCGGCCGACCGGCCGTAGCCCGCTCCCGCCTCTTCCTCCTCCTCACCCGTCCCTCAGGGAGTTCAGTCATGCCCTCTTCACACAGACGCGTCGCCATCGCGGGCGTTTCCTCCGCAATCGCCCTGGTATCGATCACCGCCTGCGGCGGTGGCTCCACGGCCTCCACCGGCTCCGCCGACAAGCTCCAGGCAGCTCCCGCCGCGCAGAACCTGGCCAGCGTCTGCCCCAAGACGGTCGTCGTCCAGGTCGACTGGGAGCCCGAGGCCGAACACGGCCCCCTCTACAACCTCGTCGGCCCCGGCTACAAAGTCGACTCCGACAAGAAGCGCATCACCGGACCGCTGGTCATCGGCGGCAAGGACACCGGCGTCGACATCCAGATCCGGGCCGGCGGCTCCGCCATCGGCTACCAGACCGTCCCCTCGCAGATGTACGTCGACAAGAGCATCACCCTCGGCACGGTCACCACCGACGTGGCGATCACGGCGTCCGCCAAGCAGCCGGTCACGGCCGTCGCCGCACTGATGAAGAAGAGCCCGCAGGTCCTGATGTGGGACCCCGCCACCCACCCCGACTGGAAGACGATCGCGGACATCGGAAAGTCGAACGCGAAGGTTGTCTACGTCAACGGCAGCACCTACGCCTCGCTGCTGGTCTCCAAAGGCCTGATCAAGAAGAGCCAGCTGGACGGCAGTTACGACGGCGCGCCCGCCCGCTTCGTCTCCAACCCGGGCATCGCCCAGCAGGGCTTCGCCACCGCCGAGCCGTACATCTACCAGCACGAGGTGTCGGCCTGGAAGAAGCCGATCAAGTACCAGCTGCTCGCGGACGTCGGCTACAACGTCTACCCGGAAGCCCTCTCGGTGCGCAGCGGCGAGCTGAAGTCCCTCAGCCCCTGCCTGAAGAAGCTCGTCCCCGTACTGCAGCAGTCGACCGCCGACTACGCGGCCAAGCCGTCGGCGACCGTCAAGCTCATCGCCGACCTGGTCCAGCAGTACAACACCGGCTGGGTCTACTCCGAGGGCACCGGCACCTTCGCCGCGAAGCAGATGGTCAAGCTCGGCATTCTCGGCAACGAGGCCGACGGGAGCGTCGGGAGCTTCGACACGAAGCGTGTCGCCTCCGCCCTGAAGACGTTCACCCCCCTCGTCGAGCAGAGCGGCGCCAAGGTCAAGGCGGGACTGACCGCGCAGGACCTGGCGACCGACGAGTTCATCGACCCCTCGATCGGACTGAAGTGATGACGACCGGAAACCTGACCGCACTCACCGAACTCGTCGACGACGGACGGGCTTTGGGCCTGGCCGAACGCCGACCGACTCCCGGGATCGAGGAGTTCTGCGCCGAGGCCGCCGAACTCCTCGGCACCGACGGGGTGATCCGCGACCCGGCGGCACGGGAGAAGGCCTCCTGCGACTGGGCTCACATGTCGCCCATCCTGTCCGCGCGCCTTCCCGCCGGCCACGCCGAGGCCGTCCTGCGCCCCACCGCGCACGAGCAGATCCCGGGCATCCTGGCCCTGGCCCACCGTCACCGCATCCCCCTCACCCCGCGCGGCAAGGGCACCGGCAACTACGGCCAGGCGATCCCCCTGTACGACGGCGCGGTCCTCGACCTCACCGGCTGCGGCCGGATCCTCGACGCCGGCGACGGCTGGATCCGCGCCGAGGCCGGGGCGAGGATGTCCGACCTCGAAGGCCACGCCCGCACCCTGGGCCAGGAGCTGTGGATGTTCCCGTCGACCTTCGGCACCACGGTCGGCGGCTTCCTCTCCGGCGGAAGCGGCGGCACCGGGTCCCTGGTGCACAAGACCAACAGCGACGGTTTCGTACGGGAGTTGACGGTCGTACCGTGCACGGCGGACGCCGAACCTTTCACCGTGAGCGAGACGGACGCACTGCCGTACATCCACGCCTACGGCACCACCGGGATCATTGCCACCGCGACCGTACGGCTCCAGCGGGCCCGCACCTGGACGGGCCTCTTCGCGGCCTTCGCCGACTGGGCGTCCGCCACTGCCGCGCTGTCGGCGCTCGTACGCCTCGAACCGGCACCGCGCCTGGCCTCGCTGGACGAGGCCGGCCTCGTGGGGGTCTACCCGGCGGACCCCGCGCTGGACGCCACGGCCCTGAGTGTGCGCGCGATCATCGAGGAGGAGGCCGTCGACCAGGCACGGGCGATCGTCCGGTCGCACGGCGGCAGCGTCCTCGACATCCGGCCCGCACCGGACGGCCCCGCGCTGATCAGCTCGATGTCCTTCAACCACCCCACCTACCACCTGATGAAGGCCGAGGACGGCTGGTTCCACCTGGAGATCGGTGGCGACGTCCTGCTCGGCGACACCACCGAGATCCGGAAGGTCTTCCCGGACACCCTGCTCCACCTGGAGGGCATGCGCTCCGGCACGGTCGGCATGCTCATGGCCCGCTACCAGGACGAGCAGACCGTGTACGCCGGCACAGCCGCCCTGGAAGCCCTGGGCGTCCGCGTGCACAGCCCGCACAACTGGTACGTCGACCGCCGTCTGGACCTGGTCCGGGAGACGGCCCGCACCGCCGACCCGCTCGGTCTGCTCAACCCCGGCAAGATTCCCGCCAGTTCGCAGGAGACGCCGTGACCTTCACCCGGTTCATCGACCTCAGCGGCCCGGAGATCGAGCGGTTCGGCGAGGACACCGTCGCCGTGCTGCCGGTCGGCGCGATCGAGCAGCACGGGCCCCATCTGCCCGTCGCCACCGACTACTACATGGCCGAAGCCGTCGCCGAGGGCGCCGCCCAGCTCGCGGGGGAGAGCTGCGACGTCACGCTGCTGCCCGGCCTCGCCTACACCAAGTCCGACGAACACGCCTGGTCCGCGGGCACGTTGTGGCTCAGCGCCCGCACCCTGCTGTCCGTCCTCGACGATCTCGGCCGCTCCCTGGCCGCAGGGCCCATCCGGCGGCTGGCCTTCCTCAACGCGCACGGCGGCAACAGTGCCCTGCTCGGCGTGGCCCTGCGCGAACTGCGCACCCGCCACGGCCTGCGCACCTTCCTGCTGCACGCCTCCCTCCCCGCCGACCAGGGCGGCACGTCCACGGCCACGGAGCACGGCATGGGCGTGCACGGCGGACTCAAGGAGACCGCCGCCATGCTCCACCTCCGCCCGGACCTGGTGGACATGAGCCAGGCCCGCCGCAGCGTCCCCGAACACCTCACCGCGTACGAGCACATCGGCTTCGGCAAGCCGGTGTCCTTCGGCTGGACCAGCGACGACTTCGCCACCGGCAACGGCCTCATCGGTGATCCCACGGGAGCCACGCCCGAACTGGGCCGCAAGCTCGTCGACGCGTCGATCGCCGCAGGCGCAGCCGCCCTGCGCGAATGCGCCCGCTTCCTGCCCAACCGCTGACCGGGAGCCCTCCATGGCCAACCCCCCGCTCCACACCCCGCTGCGTGACATCACCGCCCACCACATCACCGCCGGCGACACCGTCAAGCTCGCCGTGCTCACCGGCCCCCGGGACGGCTCGCCCACCACCGTCGTCTTCGAGGTCTGGGAACCGGGCGGCGCCCAGCCCCTCAACTGGCACCCCGAGTCCGTCGAGACGTTCGTCGTGCTCGCCGGCCACGGCCGCGCCGCCAGCGACGAGCACGAGCGCGACCTCGCCCCCGGCGACGTCCTGGTCCTGCCCGTCGGCTCCAAGCACCGCATCGTGAACACGTCCGCCACCGAACGCCTCTACACCCTCACCGTGATGGCCCCCGACGAGGGCTTCGCGGATCTCATCGAACGTGGACCGGTCGCCGCCCTGGACGAGCAGGATCTGGCCGTCCTGCGAGCGGGAACGCCATGAGCATGGATCTCCTCGCCGCCTTCTGGGCCTACGAACAGGCGCTCGCCGCCAACGACTTGACCGGGCTGGACCACTGGTTCCTCGACGCGCCCGACACCCTGCGCGCCGAGGGCGACAACGTCCTGGTGGGCCACACCGCCATCGCAGACTTCCGGCGGGGGAGGGGAGGGGCTCCCGCCCGAGTGGTCGAGCGGGTGCACGTGGTCCGGCCGGCGGCGGGGGCCGCGGTCGTGACCGCCGAGACCCGGCGGCAGGACGGCACGCGCGGGCTCCAGACGCAGGTGTGGCAGCACACCGACGCCGGGTGGCGGATCGCCGCCGCGCACGTGAGCGCCGTATCCGCGCCGACGCCGGACGGCCGCCCGGACCCGGCGGTGTGGCGGGTGTCCAACGGGCCGCTCGTGGCGTCCACCGGACAGGGCCCGCTGGCCCATGTACGCCTCGCGGTGAAGGACCTGTTCGCGGCGGCGGGACAGCGCGTCGGCGCGGGCAACCCCGCCTGGCTCGCCGAGGCCCGCACAGAACTCGAACACGCGGACGCCGTACGGCAGTTGCTCGACGCGGGCGCCGAACTCACCGGCATCGCCCAGACCGACGAACTCGCCTTCAGCCTCGCCGGCACCAACACGCACTACGGCACCCCCGCCAACCCCGGCGCACCCGGCCGGATCACCGGCGGCTCCAGCAGCGGCCCGGCCGCCGCCGTGGCCCGCGGCTGGGCGGACCTGGGCCTGGCCACCGACACCGCCGGCTCGATCCGCGTGCCCGCCTCCTACTGCGGCCTGTACGGCTGGCGGCCCACCCACGGCGCCACCCCCGACGGGGGCCTGCTGGCGCTGGCCCCCTCGTTCGACACCGCCGGGCTCTTGGCCCGCGACCCCGTCCTGCTGCGGACAGCGGCCGAGGCGCTGCTGACACCGGGCGACACCACCCCGCCGATCACCCAGTGCATGGTGGACGAGGAACTGGTCTCGCTCGCGGAACCCGAGGTCCGCGCCTCCTTCGAGGCCGCCTGCCGGGCACTGACCCTGCGTACCGCGCTGCCCCTGACGCGTACCCGCACCGGAGCCGCCGAGCACCTGGAGGAGTGGTTCGCCGCCTTCCGCACCGTCCAGGCCGCCGAAGCCTGGGAGCAGCACGGCGCGTGGATCACCCGTCACCCGGGCGCGCTCGCCCCGGACGTCGCGGCGCGCTTCGAGAACGGCCGCAGAGTGAGCGCGGCCGAACGGGCGCAGGCGGAACAGGTCCTGTCCGACGGGCGGAAGGCGCTGGACGCCGTACTTCCGCCCGGGACCGCCCTGCTGCTGCCCGCCACGAGTGGTCCCGCCCCTCTCGCCGACGCGCCGCCCGAGGAGGTGGAGGCCGTCCGTGCCGCCACCCTCCGGCTGACCTGCCTCGCCTCCCTGGCCGGACTCCCGTCGGTCGTCGCCCCGCTGCTGCGGGTGCGCTCGCTGCCCGTCGGCCTGTGCGCGCTGGGCGCCCGGGGCACCGACCGAGCCCTGCTGGACCTCGCCGCCGACCTGGGGAGCCCCACGCATGTCTGAGCACCACAGCAAGACCGGGCCCGACTCCGGCAGCGGCGGACGGATCGTCACCCCGGCCTGCCCGGACCGTGACCGAGGTCCGTTCCTGGATCTTGCTGGCCGTACGAGGAGTTCCGCGCATGTCTGAGCGCCACGGCCTGATCGGGCCCAACTCCCGCAACGCCTGGCAGCCGGACGGCAAGACCGTGGTACTGGCCCGCCCCCACCGCGACCCGCACCCGGTCACCGTCGAGGCACTCCCACAGACCGTGACCGCCGACCTCGCCGCGACCGCGCTGATCGTCGTCGACATGCAGAACGACTTCTGCTCGCCCGACGGCTGGCTCGCCTCCATCGGCGTGGACGTAACCCCCGCGCGCGCCCCCATCCCCGTCATCGCCGGCCTGCTGCCCCCGCTGCGAGCCGCCGGCGTCCCCGTCATCTGGCTCAACTGGGGCAACCGCCCCGACCGAGCCAACCTCCCGCCCGGCGTCCTGCACGTCTACGACCCCGACGGCACCGGCGGCGGCATCGGCGCCCCGCTCCCGCGCGGCCGGGTACTGGAGCAGGGCAGCCCCTCGGCCGCGATCGTCGCCGAACTGGAGACCGCGGACGGCGACCTCCATGTCTCCAAGTACCGGATGAGCGGCTTCCAGGACACCGAGCTGGACAGCGTGCTGCGCAACCTGCGGGTCGACACCCTGCTGTTCGCCGGCGTCAACGCCGACCAGTGTGTCCTGGCCACCCTCATGGACGCCGCGAACCTCGGCTACGACGTGGTCATGGTGGAGGACGCGGTGGCCACCACCTCACCCGCCTACTGCATGGACGCCACCCTTTACAACGTCCGCCAGTGCTTCGGGTTCACCCTCACCGCCGGAGCCCTGCGGGAGGCCCTGAAGTGAACCTCCTCCAACCCGGACTCGGTCCCCTGGACGGTGACCACTACCTCCCCGCCGACCCGTCCCGCGTGCACTGGGGCCTGCTGCCCAACGCCACCGCGAAACCGGCGCTGACCGTCCGCTCCGGCGACACCGTCACCTTCGACACCATCAGCCACGAGGGCATCCTCGAAGACCAGGGCCGCGACCCGGCCGCCTTCTTCGGGGCGGCCGGCATCGCCGCGAACGGCCTGCTGCACGACGCCGTCGAACTGGCCGCCTCCGCACGCGAACACCTGCCGCACACGCACGGCCCGCACGTCGTCACCGGACCCGTGGCACTGCACGGCGCACAGCCCGGCGACGTACTGGAGGTCGAGGTCCTGACCCTGCTCCGCCGCGCTCCCTACGGAGTGATCAGCAACCGGCACGGCAGGGGGGCCCTGCCCGGCGAATACCCGCAGACACCCCAGGGCGAGCCGTCCAGCCTGGTCGCGACCGTGGGCGAGGACGGCCGGGGCCAGCTCCCGATCGGCGACGGCCGCCAACTCGCCTTCCCCCTGCGCCCGTTCCTGGGCATCATGGGCGTCGCCCCGGCCACCGAATCCCGCGTCCACTCCGTCCCGCCCGGCCCGCACGGCGGGAACATCGACGTCCGCCACCTCGGCACCGGCGCCCGCCTCTTCCTCCCCGTCCAGGTCCCCGAGGCCCTCTTCTACGTCGGCGACCCGCACTTCTCCCAGGGCGACGGCGAAGTCGCCCTCACCGCCTTCGAAGCACCCCTGCGCGCCACCCTCCGCCTCACCGTGCACACGGACCCGGCGACCCGCTCTCTGGCCGCCCGGCTGCGCGCACCGTTCGCGGAGACGCGGTCCGAGCACATCGTGCTGGGCCTCGACCGCGACCTCGACGAGGCCCTGCGCAACGCCGTACGCGACGCACTCACCCTCCTCACCGACCGGTACGCCATCCCCGGCCCCGTCGGCCTGGCCTACCTCAGCGCGGCAGCCGACTTCCACGTTTCCCAGGTGGTCGACATCGTCAAGGGCGTCCACGGCCGCATCTCCAAGGCGGACCTGATGTGTTGAACGGTTGTCGGCCGGGGGCTGAGCTGACGATTGCGGCCGGTGAATTTCACACATGAAGTTGAGAGTTGTACTTATTGAGCTCCGTCTTCAGGTATAGCGTGGCGACGAGCGGATGATCAACGTCCGCACGACCGGGCGCCGGACACACCGGCCCGCTGCCGACGGAGTCCGGCCCGGCCCACTGACCCGCGTGAGTCTTCGACAGCTTCCTGGGAGCACGGTATGAAGGTCTGGATACGGATGGTCGTCGGGGTTCTGCTGCTCTTCTTCGGCGTGGTGTGGAGCTTGCAGGGTTCGGACGTGATCGGGGGCAGCGGCATGTCGGGGCAGGCTCAGTGGCTGGTGATCGGGGTGTTCGTGGGCGTCGTCGGCGCGATCCTGCTCGTCGGCGGAGTCAGGAAACTGCGGGCGGGAGCGGGGGCTTGACCGAGAACGCGGACGGTGAGGGCAGGCCGGTCGGGCGGCGGGTCGTTCTCGGCATCCTTGGACTCGGCGCCGTCGCGGTGCCGGTCGGCGGGCGCCTGCAGGACGTGACGGACAGCCTGCTGGCCACCGTGAGCAGCAAGGACCCCACCGGTCTGACCGGGCTGCTGCCGGGCGGCGGGGGTTTCCGCTTCTACTCCGTGGCCGACAGCATCCCGCACCGCTCCTCCGCCGACTACCGGCTCACGGTCAACGGCCTCGTCGACCGCCCGGCGACGTACACACTGGAGGAGTTGAAAGCCATGCCGCGCACCCGCCTGGTCCGGGACGTCCAGTGCGTCACCGGCTGGCGGGTGCCGCAGACGCCGTTCGCCGGCGTGCGGCTGTCCCATCTGCTGGAGGCGGCCGGGGTGAAACCGGAGGCCAAAGCCCTGCACTTCACGTGCTTCGACGGGGTGTACACCGAAAGCCTCACCCTGGAGCAGGCGCGGCGCCCCGACATGCTCGTCGCCTACGAGATGCAGGACAAGCCGGTCACCGCCGCGCACGGCGGACCCGTACGGCTGTATGCCGCGCCGATGTACTTCTACAAGTCGGCGAAGTGGCTCGCCGGGATCACGGTCACCGACCGGGTCGTACCCGGCTACTGGGAGCCGCGCGGCTACGACATCGACGCATGGGTCGGCAAGTCGAACGGACGCGACGATGACTCGACCGGCTGAACCGTCCGAGCTGATCCGGCGCTTCACCGCCGCGGAGCGCTGGATCCACCGCGCCACGGCCGCGCTGATGGGTACGGCCCTGGTCACCGCCGCGTTCCTCTACCTGCCCGCGCTGGCGGAGCTCGTCGGCCGGCGAAGCCTGCTGGTGACCGTGCACGAGTGGGCGGGGATCATCCTGCCCGTCCCGCTCCTGGCCGGGCTTGTCTCCCGGGCCTTCCGCGCCGACCTCGTCCGCCTGAACCGGTTCGGTGCCCACGACCGCGGCTGGCTGCGGGCGACGCTGCGCCGGCGTCCTCACCGGTCGGGGAAGTTCAACGCGGGTCAGAAGATGTACGCGGCGGTGATCTCCGGAGCCGTGTTGGTGATGATCGGCACCGGCCTCATCATGTGGTTCCCGCGTCTCACCCCGTTGTTCCTGCGCACGGGGGCGACGTTCGTCCACGACTGGCTGGCCCTGCTCATCGGTGCCCTGGTCTGCGGTCATATCTGGATGGCGTACAACGACCCCGAGGCGCGCACCGGCCTGCGCACCGGCCTCGTGTCCCGCTCCTGGGCCAGGCGCCATCACCCCCTGTGGGAAGCCGAACAGCCCGGCAGCGATGACCAGCTCACCCCGGCCGCGCAATCCGTCGGCACAGCTGCTGAGAACGACGTCGGGCCCGTCGACTGAGAGAGGCCCGGTTGCCGGAGCGACCGGCCTGCTGCGGCGGACCGGTCGGTCGGCTACGACGGCCAGGACCCGGCCGACTTCCACTCAGCTGAGGCGTTCCAGCACCATGGCCATGCCCTGCCCGCCGCCGACGCACATGGTCTCCACGCCCCACTGTGCGTCGCGCGTGCGCAGCCCGTTGATCAGGCTGGTCATGATGCGCGCGCCGGTCGCGCCGAACGGATGGCCCAGCGCGATGGCCCCACCGTGCACGTTGAGCCTGTCCAACGGGATGCGGCACATCGAGCGCGGGCCCGGCCGGCACGGTGTCTCCAACGCCTTCTACGTCTACCTGCGCGATCCCGACGGCCACCGGGTGGAGATCTACACCTCCGACTACTACACCGGCGACCCCGACCACGAGACGTACCGGTGGAACGTCCACGACGACCGCCGCCGTGACTTCTGGGGCAACGCGGTGATCGAGTCCTGGTACAAGGAGGCGACCCCGGTCCTCGACCTCGACGGGCGGCAACAACCGGTGGGCAGCGCCCTGTTGGACGAGTCCGCCGTCCAGGTGGGGGCCGACGGACTCGGCTGACCGAGTTCTTGAAGGGCGGCCACCTGGTCAGTGGCCGCCGGCCCTGCTGAGGCTGCCCGCTGTTTCTGGCGCGCGATACGGAGATCCGGCCAGGTCCTGCCGCAAGGCGGCTGGTGCATATCGTCGCCACATCTGCCGGAAGATACCGGTAGTGCCACGTGGAAAAGCGGAGCGAGATCGCACTGTGGTCGGCGGGAAAAAGCCGAATAGTTCGAACGAATTACAGTGCCGAAAAAGTCGGCTACGGAGCCGTCCGGTACGCGCTGATCTTCGTTTATAGTACAGCTATGACGATGATGGGGGACGCCAGGCAGAGCAAGGCTCGGCTGATGAGCGACAAGGCCTACGAGACGCTCCGCGAGGCCATCGTGAGCTGCGAACTGGCGCCGGGGACATGGATCAAGGCGTCCGAGCTTTCGGAGTCGCTCGGTCTGGGGCGGACGCCGACGATGCAGGCTCTGCAGCGCCTAGAGGCGGCCGGGTTCGCCCGCCCGGTGAAGCGCAAGGGCTGGCAGGTCACGCCGATGACGCTGCAGAGTGTCCAGGACATCCTCGAAGCCTTCGAGCTGACCGCCCCGTCGCTGGTGGCGCTGATCATCCGCAACGCCACTGATGAGCAGATCGCCACGTTCGCCGAATTGGTGACGACGACGGCGCCGGACGACCGCCCCGCGCCCGAACTCAGTCCTGACCTGATGAAGTCGGCGCCGATCCGTTATCTCGTCCAGATTTGCGGCAATCCGGTGATGACGGAAATGGCGCTTCCCTTGGCGACGCATGTGGAACGAGTTCTCAGATTCGGACTGCTGCATGACAATTTCCTGGACCGCGCTCACGTCCGCTGGCGCAACGTCTTCTTTGAAGCTTTGGCTGCCCGCGATGAGAAACGCGCAAGGGAGGCGGTCCTCAAAGTGATTCACGTCGGCGCCTCGGAGCTCTACCGGATTCTTCAGGCCGCGGAGTCCATCCGGTCGGTTCCCCTGCACGTCGAACGTGCCTCCTGATCAGATCGAGATCCCGCCGTCGACAGGCAGGACGACGCCGGTGACGTATCCCGCTTCGTGGGAGGCGAGGAAGCCCACCGCGGCGCACATCTCGGAAGCGTCGCCGAACCTGCCCAGCGGGATGCCCGCCGCCAGTTCGGCCTTCTTGTCCTCCGGGATGGAGGCGACCATCCGGGTCTCCGCGTTGGGGGAGATCGCGTTGACGGTGACCCCGAACCGGGCCAGTTCCTTGGCTGCGGTCTTGGTGAATCCGATGATCCCCGCCTTGGCGGTGGCGTAGTTCGCCTGACCGGTGTTGCCGTGCAGGCCGGTGTAGGAAGTGACGTTGACGACCCGGCCGTAGCCCCGGGCGCGGAAGTGCGGAACACACGCGCGGGTCAGGCGGAAGGTACCGCCGGCGTGGATGTCCAGGACGCTCTCCCAGTCGTCGTCCGTGAGCTTCCACAGGACCTTGTCGCGCAGGATTCCGGCGTTGTTGACGACGACGTCGATCCGGCCGGTCTCGGCGATGACCTGCTCGACGGCCCGGTCGATGTCCTCGGTGCTGCTGACGTCACCGGCGACGGCTCGCGCTCCCACCTCGGCCGCGGCCTTGGTGACCTCCTCGCCGTCGTAGTCGATGAGGAAGACGTCGGCACCGGCGTCCGCGAAGAACCGGCCGAGTTCGAGACCGATACCTCGCGCGCCGCCGGTCACGATCACGGACTGGCCGGTGAAGTCGAAGGACAGGTTCATCGCGAGTTCTCTCCTGAGGGAAGGGGGCTTCAGCGGTGGGGGCGGTCAGAGGAGTTCGAGAAGGGTCGCGTTGGCCTGGCCCCCGCCCTCGCACATCGTCTGGAGGCCGTAGCGGATGTTCTCGGCGCGCATGTGGTGGAGCATGGTGGTCATCAGCCGGGCCCCTGATCCGCCCAGGGGATGGCCGAGTGCGATGGCGCCGCCGCGAGGGTTCACACGGGCCATGTCCACGTCGAACTCCGCCGCCCATGCGAGCACCACCGAGGCGAAGGCCTCGTTGACCTCGAAGACGCCGATCTCGTCGAGGGCGACTCCCGACTTGGCCAGCACCTTGCGTGTCGCCGGGATCGGGCCGGTCAGCATCGGCATCGGCGCGGAACCGGTGACGACCGCCGTGTGGACGCGGGCGAGCGGCGTCAGGCCCAGAGCGGCCGCCGCCTCGCTCGTCGTCATCAGCAACGCGGCCGCTCCGTCCGAGATCTGCGAGGAGTTGGCGGCGGTGACGCGGCCGTCTTCGCGGAAGGCCGGGCGGAGCGTGCTCAGCTTGTCGAGGGTCCCGCCGCGTCGTATGCCCTCGTCCTTCGTGACCAACTTGTCGGCCGCCACGACGGGTTCGATCTCCGTGGTGAACAGTCCGGCATCCGTGGCGGTGGCCGCGCGCTCGTGCGAGGCCAGCGCGAACTCGTCGAGCCGGGTCCGGGACAGCCCCCACGCTTCGGCGATCATCTCGGCGCCGATGCCCTGGTTGGGGAACTCCGGGCCGTACCGTTTGGCATAGCGCTCGCCCAGCGGATTGCCGGTCGCCGCCGCGGCCCCCATGGGAACCCGGGACATGTTCTCCACACCACCGACGACGACCACGTTGTAGTAGCCGGCTATGAGTCCCGCGGCTCCGAAGTGCACGGCCTGCTGCGAGGAGCCGCACTGACGGTCGACCGTGGTCCCCGGTACGGACTCGGGCCAACCCGCTGACAGAACCGCGGTGCGGGCGATGTCGAAGGTCTGCTCCCCGACCTGGCTGACACATCCCCACACGACGTCGTCGACGAGCGCCGGGTGGATTCCCGTGCGTTCGACGAGGGCTTCGAGGACGTGGGCGGACAGGTCGGCCGGGTGGATGGACGACAGCGCACCGCCGCGCTTCCCCACCGGGGTGCGCACGGCGGCGACGATGACGGCGTCGTTCATGATCTGCTCATTCCTTCTCGGTCCTCACCGCAGCTCGCGCCGCAGGATCTTGCCGGCCGGGCTCCTGGGCAGTTCGTCGACGATCTCGACGACACGGGGGTACTTGTAGGCCGCCATACGGTCCTTGCAGAACACGATGAGGGCGTCCGGACTGGTCGTCCGCCCGAAGTGCAGGGACACGAACGCCTTGACCGTCTGGCCGCGGTACTCGTCCGGGACGCCGATCACCGCGGCCTCACGGACGGCGCGGTGACCGAGGAGGACGTCCTCCACCTCCCGGGGCCACACCTTGTAGCCGGAGGCGATGATCATGTCGCTCTGCCGGCCGACCAGGTAGAACCAGCCGTCTTCGTCCATCAGGCCCATGTCACCGGTGTGGAGCTCGCCGTCGACGAGCTTCTCGGCCGTCTCCGCCGGCTTGTTCCAGTAGCCGGGGGTGACCTGCGGACCGGAGACGACGAGTTCGCCGGTCTCTCCCGGCGGCACCTCCGTGCCGTTGTCGTCGATGACGCGCACGGACGTGTTGAAGACGGGCACGCCGATCGACAGGGCCCCCGTGTCGGGATCGACGGGCGCCGACACACCCAGCGGCACGGCGTGGGTCGGCGAGGTGGTCTCGGTCATGCCGTAGCAGTTGTGGATGTCCATCCCGGTGCGGGCCAGGATCTTGTCGCGCAACTGGGGTGCGATCGGTGCACCGCCGGAGTAGACCGCCCGCAGCGAGGCGAAGTCGTCCTTCGTCGCCCCGGGCAGTCCGGAGAGATGGTTGAAGGCGGTGATGGCGCCGACGGTGAACGTCGGCCGGTGCTCGCGGATCGCGTCCAGGACGACCCCGCCGTCGAAGCGGTGAGCGAGCACGAGTTCCGAGCCGACCACCAACGAGACGCAGACGTGCCCGACGAGCCCGGTGATGTGGAACAGCGGAGCGATACCGAGGACGACGTCGTCCTGGCTCAGCTTCATCCACTCGCGGTAGGTGTGGGTGTTGAAGGCCAGGTTGCGGTGGGTGTTGATGGCCGCCTTCGGTACTCCGGTCGTGCCGGAGGTGTAGGTCAGGACCGCCGGTTTCTCGGTGTCCACGCCGAGCGGTGCCGGCTTGTGGTCACCGTGTCGGGCGAACACGTCCGTCAGCCGGAGGGTCCCGGGGATCGCGGGTGTTGGCGCTACCGGGATGACTCGTTCGTCGTCGCGCTTCTGGTCGTCGCGCGCGGATGCCACGAAGACCTGCCGCACCTCGGTCTGCCCGCCGTCGAGCACCTCACGCGCGACCGATACGTACAGATCGTCGAGGCTCAGCAGGGCCGTCGCGCCCGAGTCTCTGAGCAGGTGGGACAGTTCGCGCGCCTTGTTCATGGGGTTGACGAGAACCGCCACGCCCCCGGCTTTCCAGGCCGCGAGGAGGCCCACCACGAACGCCGGGTTGTTCTGGGTGTAGAGCGCGAACCGGTCGCCGGCGGCGAAGCCGCCCTCCGTCAGGGCGATCGCCAGGGCGTCCGAGCGCTGGTCGAGGTCTCGGAAGGACACGGCGCCGTCGAAGTAGGCGATCGCGGTTCTGTCGGGAAACCTGGAGACGGTGGTCGCGAACAGTTCGAGCATCGACTCGGACTCGGGGGCGATCTCCCTCGGCAGATCACCGGGGTACGTGGCCAGCCAGGGACGCCGGTTCACCGCGGGTCCTCGGGCGCCGCCACGACTTCGTTCCGGAGGACCCCGACGCCCGACACCTCGATCTCGGTCACGTCACCGGGGGAGAGGAAACGCGGCGGATTCGCGGCCAGTCCGATACCGCCCGGCGTTCCGGTGGCGATCACGTCGCCGGGAGCCAGGGAGGTGAACCCGGTGACGTACCCCAGAATCGCCGTGAAATCGAAGACGAGCTGGTCCAGCGTGGCATCCTGCCGCACCTCGCCGTTGACCCGGGTGGTGAGCCGTACCGATCCGAGGTCGTCGAACTCGTCCAGCGTGACCAGGTAGGGACCGAAGGAGCCGACGCCGCGGAAGTTCTTGCCGGGCAGCCACTGGCTGTTGTGCAACTGCCAGTCCCGCGCGCTCAGATCGTTGTAGGCCGACAGTCCCGCGATCGCCGCCCGGGCGTCGGCGTCCGTCTCGATCACCGACACATGCCGGCCGATGACGATCGCGACCTCTCCCTCGTAGTCCAACTGCCTTGTGTTCGGCGGATGGACGACGGGCTGATCGTGTCCGACCTGCGTATCGGCGAACCGGCTGAAGACGGTGGGGTGTTCGGGCTTGTCGACGTGCCCCGTCTCCTCGCGGTGGTCGACGTAATTGACGCCCACACAAAGGATCTTCGCCGGGTCCGGGACCGGCGGAAGGTACTCGATCTCGGCCAGCGAGTGGGTGGCCTCGCGGCCCGCGCTGAGCTGCTCCAGTCGGCCCGTGGGACCGCGTTCCAGGAGCTCTCGGATCGAGGCGGCCTCTCCGCCGAGTGTCTCGGCGCCGTCGATGACGCCGTCGGCCGAGAGGACCCCGAACGACACCTTGTCGCCGATGCGGTACGTGAGCAGCTTCATCGGTGCTTCTCCTCATGGATGCCGGCGCGCGTCCGCGCCGTGTCGAGGCCGGCGACTTCGACGGGGGACCGCCCGAAGTCGCCGGGGTCCTCCGTCGGGACCGGCTGGCCGGGGCCATCGGTGATACGGACGAACATCTGCGGTCTTCCTTGCGGTGTGTGGGCCGCCACGCGCTGTCGGCCGCGACCTGTGTCCCGCGAACATCCGGCGAGGTCTACGGCGTTCAGGCCGCGGTGGGCCCGACGGCGCCCGTGTAGCGGCGACGGTGGAACACCAGCGGTGTCTCCTCCGGCGCGGCGTCGAGGTCGGCGACCTCACCGATGACGATGAAGTGGTCCCCGGCCTCGTGCTGGGTCGTGATCCGGCAGTCGATCCACGCGGCCACGCCCTCCAGCACGGGCGATCCGGTCACCGGCGCCGGACGCCAGGACAGGCCGGCGAACTTGTCGGCGCCACTCGTGGCGAACGCCTGGGAGACGTGCTGCTGGTTCACGGTCAGCACGTTCGCGCAGAAGGCGCCGGCCTGTCGTATGCGGGGGAAGCTGCTCGATGTCGCCGCCGGCAGAAACCCGACCAGTGGTGGGTTCATCGACACCGAGAGGAAGGTGCCGACGGCCAGCCCGACCGGCTCGCCGCCGTCCAGGGCGGTCACCACGACAACGCTGGTGGGCACCGCGGAGAGGACGTCGCGGAAGCGTGCGGCTTCCAGGGTCGCCCCACTCTCGGCAGAGCCGCTCGGTGAGGCCGGTAGAGATGTCCATGCCATTGCTGCAGTCCTTTTCCGGTCAGACGGGGACCACGTCGTCGCGCGACAACTTCCTGGGATCGGCTCTCGCCGCCGGACCAGCGGTGCCGCGGCCATGCGCGAACCGTCCGGCGACGCCCTTGGGAAGCCAATGTGAACGTAACACAGACATGTCTGTATTGAAAACAAACATTTCTATTGACAGTTGTGAGCTGTCGTGTTGCGATCAGAAACATGGTTGCTCAGCGGTCAACCGGACGCCCGCGGGCCTGCCAGTCGGAGGACACCATGACCGATTTCGATCCAGCCCGTACCGCCGTCATCAACATCCACTGGCAGTACGACATCGTGACACCCGAGGGTGCTTTCGGACCGTTCTTCGCCGAGGGAGTGCAGCGGCACGGCGTCATCGCCAAGAACCAGCGGCTCACCCGGGCGGCCCGAGCCGCGGGAGCCTCCGTGATCCACATCCGGACGGCCTTCCGGCCCGGCTACACCGATCTGATCGTCAACTCCCCTCTGCTGGCCCTGGTGGAAGAGTGCAAGGCCCTCGTCGACGGAACGCATGGCGCTGATCTCATCGAGGAACTCAGCCCCGAGCACGGCGAGTTGACCATCACCCACACCCGCCTCACCGGCTTCCACGGCACCGACCTCAACGGGATCCTGCGCGGCAAGGGCATCGACACCGTCGTCCTCTCCGGGGTCGCCACCGACCACGCCGTCCAGGGCACCGCTCGCGAGGCGGTCAACCACGGCTACCGCACCCTCATCGTCTCCGACGCGTGCTCGGCGGCCAACGACGAGACGCACCAGGCCGCCCTGGACACCTTCACGCTGCTGGGCGAGATCGTCACCACCCAGGACGTCGAAGCCGCCTTCTCCCGCTGAGCCGCCCACATCACGAGACCCACACCAGGACGCAGGAGTTGGCCGATGCCGCCCATCACACCGCCCACCCGCATGCAGTACATCCGCCCCTTCGACCCGGACCGGGCCATCGACACGGGGTTCCCCGGCTACCGCGCGCAGTTCCTCTCCCATCTGGAGAGCGCGATCCTGATCAACAGCCACATCGAGGAAGGCGGTTGCGGCCCCGGCCTGCACTACCACCACGTCGACCAGCTGTACTACCTGGTCGAGGGCACCATGAACGTCCAGCTGGGGCACGAGGTCCAGCACATCGGTGCCGGCACCCTCGTCTTCATCCCGGCGGGGCTGGCACACCGCAACTGGAACGACGGACCGGGCGCCGAGACCCACTTCGAGATGCTGATCCCCGCTCCCGGGCCGATGGCCCAGCTGGCGTTCATGGTGGACTCTCCCGACGACGTACCGGCCTCCCACCGCACCGACCACCCCGGTTACACCCGGCGCGTCGATCCCGACGCCCTGGACGAAGCGATGCCGGGTCTCAGGATGCTGGCGCTGGCCAGTCCGGCGACCGGCGCTCGGCACACGGTCGTCAACTACATGGAAGTCGCTCCCGGCGGGGCCGGCCCGGGCACCCACATCCATGCCTTCGACCAGTACTACCTGGTGCTGGAGGGGGAACTGACCGTCGAGATCGCCCTGGAGCAGCATGTCGTCGGCCCCCGCACGCTGGTGGTGCTGCCGGCCGGTGTGCCGCACCGGCAGTACAACGCGGGCACGGTGACGGAGAAGCATCTGGCGGTTCTCTCGCCCGCGCCGGAACCGGTGAAGCCTTGGGACAGCGGTGTCGACTTCAGCGCCAACGGCCACGACGCCACCGGCCCGCAGTCCGTCTTCGAGCAGATCGGAGCGGGGCGGTCATGACCTCTCTGGACGGTGGGTACCGGCCGCGCCCGGAGCGCCTGGCGCTGAAGCGGGGCGCGGTGGACTTCTCCGACGACGACGGTGTGGCGGCGATCATGAAGCTCGTCGCGGGCGCGGAGCTGCCGCCGGTGGGGGAGACCGCCGGCGATCCCTTCGTGGGGATCACGACCGACGGGCAGCCCCTGACCGACCTCTTCGCCCTGGCCGACGAGGGCGCACCGACAGAGCGGGCGGTGCACAACGCACGGGGTTATCTGGACCGGCTCACGGCGGAGCAACAGGCGCTCGGCGTGCTGCCGGTCGACGCCACCGAATGGAGGGTGTGGTCCAACGCCTTTCTGACGTTCCCCGAACACGGCCTGCTGCTGCAGGAGTTGCCCGGTCCCGCGCGCGAGGCGGCGCTGTCGGTGATCGAAGCCACCGTCAGCCCCGAAGGCTACGAGCTGCTGCGCGAGGCGATGCGTCTCAACGCCGACCTGGGCAAGCTGGTCGGCAAGTACCCGGACACACTCACCGAGTACTGCTACCGGTTCACCCTGTTCGGCGAGCCGTCGCTCCAGCAGCCGTGGGGCTGGCAGCTGGCGGGGCACCACATCGATCTCCACGCGGTCTTCATCGGCGGCCAGTTGGTGCTCACACCGACCTTCCTCGGCGTGGAGTTCGGCGGTGAGGCCGTGTTCGCCGACCATCGCGAGCGCGCCCGGGAGTTCATGGAGTCCCTGAGCGCGGCGCAGCGCGACCGGGCCCTGATGTACGGCTCGATGCTGTCCGCGGACCTCCCGCCCGAACTGTCCGGCATCGTCGACGGCCGCCACCGCGCGGCAGCGGGACGGGACAACCGTGTGCTCCCCTACGTCGGTCTGGAGGGCGACCGGCTGACGCCGGGCCAGCGGGAACTGCTGCTGTCGCTCACCGACCCCTACCTGGAGAACCTGCCCCCAGAGCCTCGTGCGCACCGCCGCGACCAGATCAAGCGCTTCCTCGACGACACCCACCTGGGGTGGATCGGGACGTGGGAACCCCACGCGCCCTTCTACTACCGGGTGCACAGTCCGGTCGTGCTGATCGAGTACGACAACCACGCCGGCATCTTCCTCGACAACGACGAACCGGAGCCGTACCACGTGCACACCATCGTGCGCACCCCCAACGGCGGTGACTACGGCAAGGACCTGCTGCGGCAGCACTACGCGCACCAGCACCAGCACCCGCACACGTGACGTTGGACAACTCGTATCGGATGGGAGACCGCCATGGACGTCGGTTTCATGCCCGTCATTCGTCGGCACCCCGAGGAGCTGCGCAGCCTGCAGCAGATCTACCAGGACCACATCGACGACGCGGCCTACGCCGAGCAGCTCGGATTCACCCACGTCTGGTTCGGCGAACATCACTTCTCGTGGGATCAGGCGGCCCCCAGCCCGTTCCCGGTGCTGGCCGCGATCGCAGGCCGCACGAGCCGGATCCGCATCGGGACCTACCTGACCGTGCTGCCCTTCCAGCATCCGCTCCTGGTGGCCGAGGAGGCCGCCACGCTCGACATCCTCTCCGGGGGCCGATTCGAACTCACCGTCGGCGCCGGGTCGTTCAACGAGGAGTTCCGCTCCTTCAACGTCGACGCCGCCGAACGCCAGGGCCGTCTCTACGAAGGACTGGACGTCATCCTCAAGTGTTTCACCGAGGACGAGTTCAGCCATCAGGGCAAGTACTTCACCTTCCCCGACGTGCGGATGACCACCAAGCCGCTGCAGGAGAAGCTGCCGGTCTGGGTCGCCGCCAGCGGTCCCGTCGGAGTGAAGCGTGTCGCGCGCCGAGGACTGAACGTCGCCGGTGCGTCCGCGTTCAGTCCGCAGATGGTGGAACTGTTCGACAGCGAGCTGCGCGCCCATGGGCACAACCCCGCCGACCACGGGTCAGGGACCCTGACCATGGTGCACATCGCCGAGGACGAGGACCAGGCCTGGGCCGAGGCCGGCCGCGGGGTCCATCACTGGCTCAGCTGGCTCGCCGGTCACGAATTTGTGGGGATGGGAGTCACCAGTGGAAAACCAGACGTGCCCGAACCCGCGAAGCTGCGTGACTGGGCCGCCAACCCACTGATCCCGTACCACGTCGGCACCCCCGACCAGGTCGCCGAATCGCTGCTCAAGAGTGTCAGGTCGGCTCGACACACGAACCTCGCCCTTTCCTTCCGCCAGGTGTTCATGGACACGGCCGCGGTCCACCACTCCATGGACCTGTTCGCCGAACACGTCATGCCCGAACTCCGGGCCTGGCAGCACCCCACGACCACCGCCGCTTCAGACAAGTGATCAATGAGTTCAGGAGACATGCCATGCGTGCTGCAGTAGTGAACAGCTTCGGCGGACCCGAGGTCGTGGAGGTCGTGGACACCGAGGTGCCCGAGCCGGGGGCGCGGGAGGTGCGGATCAAGGTGGCCGCGGCGGCGTTGAACCCGTGCGACATCGCGGCCCGTTCCGGGGTCTACGGGGGAGAGGGACAGCGGATAGGGCTCGGCTGGGACGTCGCCGGGACGATCGACGCGGTCGGCGAGCAGAGTGACTGGAAGGTCGGAGACAACGTCGTTGCGCTCCTCTTCGGCCTGGTCAAGCCGCTGGGCACCCATGCCGAATACGTCGTCGTACCCGCGGACGCCGTCGCCAACGCGCCCACGACGGTGGACTCGGGCGCACGCCGCGACCCTGCCGCTGAACACACTGACCGCGCTCCAGGCCCTGGATCTCCTGGAGTTGACGGAGGGACAGTCGGTCCTGGTGACCGGCGCCGCGGGCGCGGTCGGCGCCTACGCCGTGCAACTCGCCGCCCGCCGCGGGCTCGTGGTGACGGGACAGGCGCGCGAAGGCGACGAGGAGTTCGTACGGTCGCTGGGGGCGGCGCACGTCACGAGCGGGGAGCCGAAGAGCGTTGACGCGGTCCTCGACGCGGCGATCCTCGGCGAGCAGGCCCTCGCGTGGGTGCGGGACGGCGGCGTCTACGTCGGCCTCCTGCCGCCCTTGGTGCCGCCGACGGAGCGCGGCGTGCGGACCCATGCCGTCGAGGTGAACGCCGACGGGGCGAGCCTGGCCGAGCTGGTCCGGCTCGCGGACGAGGGGGCGCTGACCCCTCGGGTGGCCGGCACCTACGCCCTGGAGGACGTGGCCAAGGCGCACGCCCGGTTCGCGGAGGGCGGGGTGCGGGGGCGGTTGGTGTTGCTGCCCTCGTAACCCCCGCATCACAGAAAGGTTCGGCCGAGCCGAACACAGGAGGACCGCTCCCGCGGCCCTCGCCCTGACAGCACTGTTCTCACGGATCGAGGTTCCCATGACCACCACTACTGACCTGGCCGATGTGACAGGCACCGACTCCGCCGCCGGCCGCGACCGACTGCTCGCCACCCTGGACGCGATGGCCGACGACCTCCAGGCCGAAGGGCCGGCCTGCGACGACGCGGGCAAGCTCACGGAACGCACGGTGGAGTTGCTGCGAGACAGCGGCCTCGGCTGGATGTATGTCGGCAAGGACCTGGGTGGCCTGGCGTTGTCTCCCAGCGACTCGGCTCAGGTCCTGGAACGCTTCGCCTACATCGACGGGTCGATCAGCTGGACGGGAGGAATCTTCGCGGGCGTCGGCTACCTCACGGCGTTCTTCGACAAAGCCGTCGAGAAATCACTTCTGGCCGACGGGGTGCCCAACTTCTCCGCGACCGCCTACCCCGGCGGACGCGCCGTCCGGGTCGAGGGCGGTTACCGGCTCACCGCGTCCTACTCGTACTGCAGCGGGCTTCCGAACGCGGACTATGTGCTGTGCAACTCCTTCGTCTTCGACGGCGACCAGCCCGTTCCCGGCCCGCCGGTCATATTTCTCGTACCGGCCTCGGCGGCCACCCTCCGGGGCAACTGGGACACGATAGGGCTCCGCGGCACCGGCTCCGTCGACTTCACCGTGACCGACTACTTCGTTCCGGATCACCACGCCGTCCCGATGTCTCCTCGCCTGGCCGCCGGCATGCTGGCAATGGTTCACCTCGGGCGCCAGACGTGGGCGTCCGGCACCACCCGTCGACTCCTCGACGAGATCGCCGCCTTCGCGAACCGTGATCCCAAGCCCGGAGCGACCCGGCTCGCGGACAACCCGGTCTTCCGCACCGAGTACGCGGACTTCGAACTGGCCTACCGCTCCGCACGCGCACTCGGGGCCGAAGTCTTCGCCGAGGTCGACGCCTCGGTGGCGAGCGGGGAGCCCCTCAGCCGCCGGCAGACCAGTCTGCTCGCCGGCGCCAGCGTGCACATGCACGACGTCTGCCGGGACGTAGCCCTGTGGGCGTTCAACAAGGGCGGAGGCACCGCACTGCGCGCCGGAACGCTTCAGCGCGTCATCCGCGACGCCATCTCCGGTTGTCAGCACGCGGTGATCAGCCGCAGCCAGCTGGCGGACATCGGTCATGAACTCGTCGGCGCGCCGCCGGAGTTGCAGTGGATGGGAACGGCACTTGTTGCCATGCCTCCCGGTCTGTGACCGCGAGGCACCAGTTGTGCGAAGTGGGGGGGGGGTGGGGGGGAGGCGGGACATGACAGCCCCAACTAGCGCAACGCACGCGCTAGGGCCGCGGCCGGCGAGCGGGG
>NZ_JBHYWD010000016.1:0-122777 GCF_042751305.1 Streptomyces hokutonensis | reverse complement strand
CGGTTCGGGATCCCGAACCGACCGCCCACTTTCATGCCGCTACGGCGTGACTCACCGGGTGACGAGGGTGGCGTCCGGGGGAAGCTGGAAGTCCGGTCCGTGAGCGAGGAAGTCGGCCACGAGGGCGCCCAGATCCTCGGCGCGGTCGCCCTGCACGTCGTGTGCGGCATCGTGCAGGAGGACGAAGCTGCAGTCGGGCACGAGACGGGTGAAAGTGCGTCCGTTCTGGGGCGGGATCAAGCCGTCCTTCTCGCCGAACACCACCAGCGTGCGAACGGAAAGTTCAGGCAGGCGTTCGGCGATCTGCTTCGAGTAGTCGGGGTTCGCTCCCTGGAGCCTGGTGATCAACGCGAACATTCGGGCCTGGGAGTCGGGGTGAGGCGGTACGAAGACCGGCTCCCGCTCGGGGTGGACGCGAACCTTGGCAAGGGCTTCCTCAGGTGTGATGTTCCCCGGTGAGGGGTCGGCCCCTTCGTTGAACGTGCCCGGTGTGTCGAGGACGAGAGAAGCCACCCGTTCCGGGTGATCGAGGGCGAGGTTGAGGACGACGTCGCCGCCCAGCGTGCTCCCGAGCAGGTGGAAGCTCTTGAGCCCGAGGTCCTGCGTCGCCTGGTGGACGGTCTCGGCCAGTTCCGTGAGCGTCAGGTCACGGCCGCCGTCGGGCTCGTCGCCCCAGCCGGGCAGCGCGAACAGGATGACGTCGTACTGCTCGGCGAGGCGGTCGAGCATGGGGGTGAAGCGGATACCGACGGCGCTGTGGATCACGACGAGGGTGTCGCCGGAGCCGGCGCGGAAGTACCGGATGGGGTGACCGTCGGCTTGGGCGACGCCTTCGGCGAAGGCGGAACCGTACTTTGCGGATGCGGATGTCATGGGGGGCCAACTTTCTCTCACAGAGGCCTCATAGGCCCCATTGAGACATGTTTAAATGACCTTACGTAAATATTTCAATTGCGATCTGAAGTGTCAAGTACGACATCCGTTTCCGGCCCGCCAAGGGACGCGGGCCGGAAACGGATGTCGTAGGGCGGTGTCAGTCCTCGAAGTGGCGCTGGAGACCGTCCCAGACCGCGTCGTAGTCGTCCTGGAGCGTCGGCAGCGCGAGGGCGGTGGCGGTCGGGATGACGGGCAGCCGGGTCTCGAACAGGAACGTGAGCCCGTTGTCGATCTTGCGCGGCTTGAGCTCCGCCGTGCTCGCGGTCTCGTAGGTCTCACGGTCGGGGCCGTGCGAGGCGAAGCAGTTGTGCAGGCTGGCGCCGCCAGGGAGGAAGCCTTCGGCCTTCGCGTCGTAGGTGCCGTGCACGAGCCCCACGAACTCGCTCATGACGTTGCGGTGGAACCACGGCGGGCGGAAGGTGTTCTCGGCGACGAGCCAGCGGTCCGGGAAGATCGCGAAGTCGGCGTTCGCCGTCCCGGGGATTCCGCTGGGCGAGGTCAGCACGGTGTAGATCGACGGGTCCGGATGGTCGAACGAGATCGTGCCGATCACCATGAAGTTGCTCAGGTCGTACTTGTAGGGCGCGAGGCTGCCGTGCCAGCCGACGACGTCGAGGGGGGAGTGGTCGTAGTCGGAGACCCACAGGTTGCCGAGGTACTTGTTGAAGACCCGCACCTCCTCGTCCCGGTCCTCGAAGGCCGCCGTCGGGTACAGGAAGTCCCGGTGGTTGGCCAGGCCGTTGGCGCCGATCGGGCCGAGCTCGGGCAGCCTGAAGATCTGGCCGTAGTTCTCCAGGGCGTATCCGCGGGCCACGCCGTCGGGCAGCTCCACCTTGAAGCGGAGGCCGCGGGGGAGGACGAGGATCTCGCCGGGGGAGACCGCGAGGACGCCGAGTTCCGTGGCGACGCGCAGACCGCCCTGCTGCGGGACGACCAGCATCTCGCCGTCGCTGTTGACGAAGTACTCGCGGTCCATCGACCTGGCCGCGGCGTACATGTGGATGGCGACACCCGACTGCGCGCGCACATCGCCGTTGCCGCCGATGGTGAACAGCGACTCGACGAACGTCTTCGGCTCGGCGGGGAATTCGTAGGGGTCCCACCGCAGGCGGTTGGGGGAGGGAGCGGCGTTCGCGATCGGGCTCGCGGTCAGGCCGCCGGCGTCGACCTGCCGGAACGGGGAGTGCTTCGCGGACGGTCGGATGCGGTAGACCCACGTACGCAGGTTGTCCTGGCGCGGCGCGGTGAACGAGGTGCCGCTCAGCTGCTCGGAGTAGAGCCCCAGCGGTGCCTTCTGCGGGCTGTTGCGGCCCTGCGGAAGGGTCCCCGGGACGGCTTCGGTGACGTGCTGGTTGCCGAAACCCGAGAGATACGCGAGGTCGCGCGCGGAAGCCGGTCCGGTGATGTCGGTGAGTGACCTGTCAACTGTGGTCATGAGTAACTCCGTTGGGTGTTGGGGACCTGGGACGGGCTCAGGTCGCCTCCAGGACGCTGACGTAGTTGGCCACCGCGAGTCCGCCCATGTTGTGCACGGCGGCGCGACGGGCTCCCGGCAGTTGCATGTCACCGGCGGTGCCGGACATTTGCATCGCGGCCATCACGTGCTGGGAGACCCCGGTGGCGCCGACCGGGTGGCCCTTGCTCTTCAACCCGCCGGAGAGGTTCACCGGCAGGCTGCCGCCCCGGAAGACGGTGCCCTCGTCGAGCGCGACGCGCCCCTTCCCGCGGGGTGCGATCCCGAGCACCTCGTACATCACCAGCTCGGCGATGGTGAAGCAGTCGTGCAGCTCGATCAGGTCGAGGTCGCCGAGTTCCACGCCGGCCATGTGTTTCGCGCGGTTCCAGGCGGTGGCGCTGCCGGCGAACTCGACCGGGTCGCGTTTGGCGGCGGGCAGGAAGTCGTTCGCCTGGCCGAAGCCGATCAGCCGGACCGGGCTCTGGGCCGCCCCGCTGCTCGGCGCGGTCGTGAGGACGAGGGCCGCCGCGCCGTCGGAGACCGGCGAGCAGTCGGTGCGCCGCAACGGACCGGCGACGACAGGGTTCTTGGGCGACGTCGTGGCGCAGAACTCGGGGGTGAGTTCCTTGTGGAGATGAGCCCACGGATTGGCCAGGCCGTTGCGGTGGTTCTTCGCAGCGATCTGTCCGAGTACGTCGCCCAGGTCGCCGTAACGCTCCTGATAGGCCTCGGCGACCTTCGCGAACAGCCCGGCGAAACCGGTACGTGACTCCTGGCCGGCGAGCTCGTAGTCGGCCCCGAGCAGGGCGGCGCCGACCTGCTCCGCCGGGGCGTGGGACATCTTCTCGGCGCCGATCACCAGGACGGTCCGGGCGGTGCCCGCGAGGAGGGACTTGATACCGCCGTGGACGGCCGCCGAGCCGGAGGCGCAGGCGTTCTCGACCCGGGTGGCCGGTACGCCGAACAGGTCGTCGGAGATCTGGAGGGCCAGGGACGAGGCGAAGGCCAGTGGCCACAGGCCCGAGTTGAACTGGCCGAACCAGATCTCGTCGACATCCCCGGCCTCGATCCCCGCAGAGACGATCGCGTCGCGGGCGACGGCGACGACGAGGTCTTCGAGGGACTGGTCACCCAGTGAGCCGAAGCGCGTGTGCCCCCAGCCGGAGATGACGATGTCGGTTCCGAAGGTCTGGGCGAGAGTCATCAGGCAGCCGCCTCGTACGCGGAGCCGACGGTGAACTCGGCCTCGGTGACGGCACGGAGCTCGTCGACCGTCACTCCGGGGGCGGTCCGGGCCAGCAGCAGGCCGCCCTCGACGACGTCGAAGACGGCGAGGTCGGTGATGACACGGTTCACCACGCCTACACCGGTCAGCGGGAGGGTGCACTCGCGGACGACCTTGGAGGATCCGTCCTTGGCGCGGTGGGTCGTCAGGGCGATCACACGGCGCGCTCCCGCGACCAGGTCCATGGCTCCGCCCATGCCCTTGACGACGGATCCCGGGATGCTCCAGTTGGCGAGGTCTCCGGAGCCCGACACCTGCATGGCTCCCAGGATCGTCAGGTCGACATGCCCGCCGCGGATCATCGCGAAGGAGGCGGCCGAGTCGAAGACGCTGCCGCCGGGCAGCACGGTGACGGTCTGCTTGCCCGCGTTGATCAAGTCGGCGTCCTCGTCCCCCTCGTAGGGGAAGGGGCCCATGCCCAGGAGGCCGTTCTCGCTCTGGAGGGTGACCTTCACGCCCTCGGGGAGGTGGTTGGCGACCAGGGTGGGGATGCCGATGCCGAGGTTGACGTAGGCGCCGTCTTTCAGCTCCGAGGCGGCGATGGCGGCCATCTCGTCGCGGGACCATGTCATGACTGCTCCTCTTCTTCGCACGCGGCTCTTCTTTTTGCGCGGCTCGCGCGGTACGCGCTCACGCGGACTTCTCGGTGCGCTGCCGCGTGGTGCGTTGCTCGATGTGCTTGATCCGGCTCGACGTCCGTACGACGCGCTGGACGTAGATGCTCGGCGTGACGACGTGGTCGGGATGGATGGCGCCTTCGTCGACGACCTCGTCGACCTCGGCCACGGTGACCCGGCCGGCCGTCGCGACGACCGGGTTGAAGTTGCGGGCGGTGTAGCGGTAGACGAGGTTGCCGACGGTGTCCGCGCGGTGGGCGCGCACCAGGGCGAGGTCGGCGACCAGGCCCCGTTCGAGGACGTACTCGACGCCGTCGAAGACCTCGGTCTTCTTGCCCGCCGCGACCTCGGTGCCCACCCCCGTGCGGGTGTAGAAGGCGGGGATCCCGGCGCCGCCCGCACGGAGCCGTTCGGCCAGGGTGCCCTGCGGGTTGAACTCCACCTCCAGCACTCCGTCGAGGTACTGCTGCGCGAAGAGCTTGTTCTCACCCACGTAGGAGGCGATGACCTTGCGGACCTGGCCGCCCTCGATGAGGACGCCGAGGCCGATCCCGTCCACCCCCATGTTGTTGGAGATGACGGTGAGATCCCGGACGCCCGACGCGCGGACCGCCGCGATCAGGTCCTCCGGGATTCCGCTCAGGCCGAACCCGCCTACGGCCAGGGTCATCCCGTCGGACAGCAGATCGTGCAGCGCCTCGGCGGCGGTGGGGTTGATGACAGCCATGTCGGTTCCTCTCACGATGTGCGGCTCCGCCGCGTGGGGGCGGCCGGCCCCCACCGGCCCGCAGGTTTGTCACCGTTCTTCCAGCGGAGCGCTCAGTGCCGTTCGACGACCGGCTCGGACGCGAGCGTCTCTCCCTGCAGGCACAGCTCCTCCACGAGTCCGAGGGCGGCGCCTCGAGAGGTGGCCGTGCCATAGACGTAGCGATCCGGCCGGACTACGGCCCAGGAGATTCCCAGCCCGGAGGCCCAGTCCACGAGGGTGCCGTCGAGGTCGACCACTTCCGCGTCCCCGGCACTGGCCCTACGGCCGTTCTCGCCACCGGTCGATGCCCTGACGGTCACGTGCCGGGCACCGAGTGCTCGGCACGCGCTCTCGAAGAACCGCCCGGAGTCGTCGCCCGGGACCGGGTCGGACTCGTCGTCGTTCTCGATGCTCACGACGGCGAACCAGTCACCCAGCACCTCGTCGAGGCGGACCCGGTCACCGCTCACGTCCCTCACCCACGGCTGAGGGAACTGGGTGCCGGCCGCCACGTTCGGCGGCGACGCGATCAGCCCTGCCGACAGCGGCGGGATGACCTGCTGCCGGGTGGGGTCCGGGCGCAGTCGGCGTGCCTCACGGAGCCGGATGTCCCGAGCTCTCGCGCGGTCCGGATCGAGTTCGCCGATGATCTCGCCGAACGACTTCGCGAGCCCGACGACCTCAGCCACGTGCGGACGCATTTCGGCCTCGTAGGTGTCCAGGACGTGTTCGGGCCAGCCGCGCTTGGCGACGGCGTCGAGTTTCCAGGCGAGCCCGGCCGCGTCCCGGATCCCTGCGCACATGCCCTGCCCGAGGAAGGGCGGCATCTGATGGGCCGCGTCGCCGGCGAGCAGGATGCGTCCGCGCCGCCAGTTGTCGACGACCAGGGCGTGGAACCGGTAGACGGCGACCCGCGCGATCTCGAGAGCGTCGACATCGACGAAATGGGACAGGACCTTTCTCAGCACGGCATCGTCTTTGAAGTCCTGGGGGTCCTCCGACGGAAGCACCTTGATCTCCCAGCGCCGGAGCGAGCCGGGGCCGATGATGAAGGTGCCCGGCCGGGAGGGGCGGCAGTACTGCGTGGCCCTGGAGGGAAGGTCGGTGTCGGCGACGAGTTCGGCGTCGACGATCACCCACCACTCGTCGAAGTCGAGATCGGTGATCGTGGGTTGGACGAGTGCGCGGGTCCGGCTCCGCGCGCCGTCGCAGCCGACCAGGAACTCCGCCTCGACCTCTTCCGTCTCTCCGTCACGGTCCACGACGACCACGACGGAGTCCGCGTTCTCGGCCGCGTCGACCAGGGAGGTACCCGGTCGTTGTTCGACGTACGGGTAGCGCTCCAGCTCCCGCCTCAACCGGGCTTCGAGCCGCGGCTGGTAGAAGAGGAAGTTGGCTTCCCAGCCCAGCGGGTGCGGAGGCGGAGCCGGGTAGAACGTCTTGATGAGTTCGCCGTCGACACCCAGGTAGTCCGATCCCGGATGAGGGATGCACTCCTGTGCGACCTCATCGGCGACGCCGATGGTCTGGAAGGTTCTCATCGCCTCGTGGTCGGCGGTGATCGCCCGGGGCAGCGGGTAGACCTCGTGCGCGGGGTCCACGATCAGGACCCTCCACCCTCTGCGCGCGAGGAGGTTGGCGAGAGTGACCCCGGTCGGACCCATGCCCGCGATCACCGCGTCGTACCGTTTCATCGCCGCGCGTCCGCAGGCTCGTTCGTCCTGTTCGTCGCCTTGATGTGATGCTCGAGCGGGCCGAAGACCGACTGCCCGTCGGCGAAGGCATCCATTTCGAGCACGTCGCCGTGAAGGAGCCAGGGGGTGCGTGCGGCGCCGTAGGTCTCGGTCTCCCAGTGACGCACTTCGGCGAGACACCCGAAGCCGTTCTCGGCGTCCTCGTTCGCGATCGTGCCCGCGCCGAGGATGGTGCCGGCGGCAAGGTCTCGCGTACGAGCGGCGTGGGCGATGAACTGCGGGTACGTGAAGTGCATGCCTATGCCCGAGTCGGGCTCGCCGACCACCGATCCGTTGACGCTGGTCCGCACCCGGAGCCGGATGCGCTCACCGTCCCATCGGGGACCGAGTTCGTCGGGGGTCACCGCCGCGAGTGCGAAGCCACTGGTCGGCTTCGCCTGGAGGAACCCGAAGCCCTTGGGGAGCTCCGTCTTCGTCAGGGCCCGCAGCGTGTAGTCGTTGAGCAGGACGAACAGCTTGATGTGTCCTGCCGCCTCCTCGACGGGGGTGCCCATGGGGACGTCGTCGAGCACGGCCGCGATCTCGGACTCGTAGTCGAGGCCGACCCCCTCGTCGGGGATCACCATCTCGTCCGAGACTTTGAGGAAGCTGTCGGAGGGGCCCTGGTACATCACCGGGTCCGTGTCCCAGTTCGGCGGCATCTCAGCCCCCCGGGCGGCTCGCGCCTTGCGCATGTGGCCGAGGTAGCCGGCGCCGTCGAGGAACTGGTGGCTCCGTGGGAGCGGACTCGCCATCTCGAGGTCGGCGACGCGCAGAGCGTCGGCCACACCGTCCCCGTCGAGGGCCTCGCTCAGCTTCCGCAGCGGCTCCTCCACCTCGGTCCAGTTCTCGAGCGCGGCCTGGAGCGTCGGCGCGATCCCGGCCGCCGGTACGGCACGGGTCAGAGTGCGATCGAGGACGACGAGAGTGCCGTCACGGCCTCCTTCAACCAAACTGCCCAGCTTCACTGTGTGGTCCTTCCCCAGTCGGTCGGGTATGGGCCCATTGAAGAGTCCGCTCGCACGCGCTGTCATGGCAGGTTTCCGTTTATCGGAATGGAAATTCTTTTACTTCTGCCGTGGCTACCGGGCTGAGGCATGGACGGTCCTTGACTTCCGTTGTCCATCGGATCCACTATCCGGACCATGCCGCAGACAGGGACCGTGGGCTCGCTCAAGCGTGGAGTCGTCGTACTGAAGGCTCTCGCGAGCGCCGGTCCCGGCGGTCTCGCGCTGACCCAGATCGCCGAGCGGTGCGGCCTGCCCCACTCGTCCGCCCACCGAGTCCTGAGCCAGCTCCGCGAAACTCATCTGGTGCACCAGGACTCACCCGACGGGATGTACTCCCTCGGACCGCTCGCCTTCGAGCTCGGTGTCGCCGCCGCCCAACAGTTCGACATCCGGGGCCGGAGCCGTCCCGCGCTGATCACGCTCGCGACCGAACTGGGCGACACCGTCTTCCTCATGATGCGCAGTGGGTCGGAAGCCGTCTGTCTGGAAGTCGAAAGCGGCCCGGCGCCGATCCAGGTCGTCACCCTGCGCATCGGCAGCCGCCGTCCGCTCGGTGTGGGCGCCGCCGGTCTCGCCATCCTCGCGGCCATCGAGCAACCGGAACGCGACGACGTGCTGCGGGACGTCGTGGAGCAGATCGAGCACGACTGGGGAATCACCGAACAGACTCTCGACGAGCTCATCACCCGGACCCGACACCAGGGCTACGCCCACATCGAGGACCAGATCACGGTCGGCGTCGCCGGGGTGGGCATGCCGATCCGCGACCTGTTCGGGCAGCCGATCGGCAGCGTGGGAGTCGCGGCCCCGATCAGCCGCATGCCGACGGCACGGGTTCGGGATGTCGCCGACGCCGTGGGACGCGCGGTCGGCCACATCGAGACGCGACTCTTCGCACATGGACCACGAGTTCGGCCGACCAGGGGGTCGTGACCTCGCCGTGCGCACAAGCGAGCTGCTGCTCGATCTCGACGCCGGCCCCTGAGGGGCGGCGCCGAGATCACCGACGATGCGGCTCGTGCGGTCAGACGGAGGTCAGGACTACTTCGAGGGGGCGACCTCGATGTAGGTGGTGCCGGTGACCGGGCGGTGGTCGTAGGTGCCGGTGACGGCGGCGCCGCCTTCGTAGCGGGGGCCGGTGATCACCAGTTCCTGGTCGTTGGCGTAGGTCTTGACGTTGAGCTTGGCGTGCTCGCCGGGGATGGTGATCTTCCAGCGGGTGGGGTACTTCTTGCCGGTGGTCGGGCTGGTCCAGAGGGTGGAGTTGTCGGGCGTGAGGGTCGCCTCGGCGACGGTCTGGGTGCCGTCGGGCTTCAGGACGGTTGCCCAGCTGTTCTCCTTGCTGTCCTCCGTCTTCCAGAGGCTGACCTTGTCACCGTTGGACAGGTTGAGGTTCATCCAGCCCCATGAGGCCTCGCCCGCCGCGATGTTGGGGAGGGGGCCCCACTGGCGGTCCAGCCAGGACTCTCCGCGGACCTTGTCGGTGCGGCCGTTGAGCGTCAGTGTGCCGGAGGTGTCCATGGTGGGGATGGCGTACTCGTAGTTCGGGTATTTGGCGTCGCCGAACATGGGGAAGTAGCCCGTCCCCATGTTGTAGAGGACGTTGCCCTGGGGGTGGAAGGTGACGTCGATGGTCCCCTCGGGGACCTTGGCGTGCAGCTTCTGTTCCTTGGCGTCGCCGGTCCAGCTGATGTTGTCGGTGTGGATGTCCACGCCCTGCTTGTCGGACAGGCCTGCCCGAGCCGGGAGGATTGCCTCCGACCTGGTGTACCAGCCAGTGTCCTCATCGGTGATCGACACAGCCGAGGAGGCTCGCCCCTGCTTGGCGTCGCCGGCGCTCAGATAGTGGGCCAGGAAGCCGTAGTGGTGGCCTCCGGCGGTCACGTGGGCGGTGACGTACCAGGACTCGTTGACCCGGTCGGGGTTGGCGGTGAGGTCCGCGGCGGGGTCGACGGCGACCGGGAGGCTGGTCTGGTTCAGCCCCTTCCCGGAGGCGGTGGTGTGCGCCGCAGCCGTGCCGGAGGCTGTGGTCGCGGTGGCCGTTCCTCCCGAGGCGAGGGCGAGAGAGGCGATGAGTGCGGCGGTGACGGTGGTCGCGCCGACAGTGGTCTTGCGCATGGTGACTCCTTGTGCAGATGTCCTGCACGGATGGCATGAACGTACGAAACGGTTTCGTACTCTCGATGGATGCAGTTGGGGGCGGAAGGGAAATCCGCTGACGTCGGATGGACGCTGCGCCGGCTCGTCGGCGGGCGGCGTCTGCCCTCGGGCGCTTCGCATCGCCACCCGAAAGAAATATCCAACACCCGTAGGATTATTGATATGGTGGCCCGTGTCAAGCCGGTCTCCGGGCAGGGGCCGCTGCGTCCGATCCGGGACCGGCGCTGACCTGGGACGGTGCTCAGCTGTACCGACAGGGGCGGATACGCTGGTGCGATTGACGGGCACGCACCCGCCCGCACAGCCGACTGAGGAGGACACGTGGGAGGCAAGCCGACCACCACGCGACGCCCGGGGCGTCCGGGCGCGGATTCCGCCGAGATGCCCTCGGCGCCGGACGTGTTGCAGCGGGGCCTGGAGGCGTTCGCGGAGCTGGGATACGACCGGGCGTCCGCGCGGGAGTTCGCACGCCGTCTCGGGGTCGGCCCCACCTTCATCAACGACCGCTACGGTTCCAAGGCGGCCTACTGGCGTGCGGTGGTGGATGCTGCCCTGGGGGCTCAGCTCACCCGCATGGTGCCGGCCGCCCCGGGGAGCGACGACGAGGACGTGGTGCGGCAGTTCGTCAGGGAGTTCTACCGCACCACCATCGGCGAGCCGTACCTGGCCATGCTGATGGCGGACGAATCCGCGCGGGACACCGAGCGGCTGGACTACCTCTACCAGAGCTACATCGAACCGGCGCTCGCCCTCGTCACGCCCAGCATCGAGAGGCTGATGGCATCCGGGCGCATGGCACGGGTCTCGATCGACGTCGTGTTCTTCGCCATCATGACTCCCGTGTCAGGACTGGTGCAGGAGCCGCTCGCCCGGCGCGTGGGCGGCTACGAGCACATGACGCAGGCGGACCGTCTCGCCAAGGCGGAGGCCCTGGCCGCACTGGTGATGGACGGCCTACTGGCCCCGGGTAACGCAAAGAGCCGGTAGCGAGGTGTGAAATGGCATGTTCCGCGCGGGAGGACTACTGCGCTCACCGTCCAGGACGTGGTCAGCGCCTCCAGTCGCCCACCTGCTCGGTGTAGTTCGTGCCGGTGACCTTCTTGCCCTCGTAGACCCCGGTGTAGACAGCGGGTGCCTCGTAGACGCCGTTGCCGGCCTTGTCCGCGGCCTCCTGGTCCTCGGGGCCGTTGACGCGGACGGTGAGACGGGTCTTCAGCGAGGGGATCTCGACATGCCAGCCGGTGGCATAGGTCTTGCCGGTCTTGGTGCTGGTCCAGGTCTTGTCCACGCCGTCGGCCAGGGGTTTGACCGCCGCCAGGTCGTAGGAGCCGTCCGGATGCAGGACGGTGGCCCAGGAGTTCTCGCTCTTGCTGTTCACGGTGTCCCAGAGGGCGAGCGTGTCGTTGTTCGGCAGGCGGACGCTCATCCAGGTCCAGCGCATGGTGGGATCGTCCACGGGGGTTTCGCCCCACTGCCGGTCCAGCCAGCTCTTTCCGGAGATCTTCTGGGTCTTTCCGTTCAGCGTGAGGGTGCCGCTGGTCCGCATCGACGGCAGGGCGAATTCGTACTGTGTGTCACCCAGCATCGACCAGGTGCCGGTCCCCGCGTAGTTCAGGGCCGGGCCCTTGGGAACGAGCTTGATGTCGAGGCCGCCCCACGGGGTGGTGGCCTGCAGTGACATGCGCTGCGCGTTGCCCTTCCAGGTCAGGCCGGGCATCTTGATGTCCAGCCCGGTGGTGCTCCAGTGGTAGTCGTTCTTGGCGATCGGGACGCCGTACCTCTTGTACCACCCGCTCGTCTCGTCCGTCACGACGACCGAGAGCGAGTACTGATCGACGTTGGGCTGGCGCAGCGTGATGACGTGAATGCCGAAGTCGTGACCGCCGGCCTTCACTTCGCTGTTGACGTAGATCGAGTCGGTCCAGGTCTTGCCGCTGGTGGCGGGTTGGGCGGCGAGACCGGTCGCGGGGTCGAACGCTGCCGGTATCCCCTTGTCGGTGGTGACGTCGGCCGCCTTGCGCTGTTGGGGCGAGGCCTGGGCGGCGGGCAGTGCCGCCATGCCGACCATGGCTGCGGTGGCGGCGGAGATGATGCCCAGTTTTGCCCGCTTGCTCATCTTCATGGATGTTCTCCCTGGAGTGCGGGGGACGGCTGTCGAGCCTTTCGCTCAACGCTCGTGGAGTGATCATAGGAGTGCGAGGGTGATTCGCTCAATGTCTGTTGAGTAAGTTGGCGGGGTGACGTGGAACACCGTGCGGAGGCAGGTGCCATTGCCTGGCCTGTCGGCTGTGGGAGGGTGAACGGCCATGGGATGACCCTTGGTCAGGTACGGAGCGGCGATGCGGTTCACCAAGCAGGCCCCCGGTGCCCAACTGAACGCCCTGACGCCGGACTTGACCCGCGCGGGCACGCCGGTGGCCGCAGTGGTGTGCGGCGAGCGGGGAGGGCCGGATCCCCTCCCCGCTGGTCTCGATCCAGCTCCCCGGCGGGTGCGCCTCGGCGGGTCCCGTTCGGACCGCGGCGGCGGCTTGAGTCGCTCATTGCGTACGACCGCCGGGCCCGGCCCGAAAGCCGCTCGGGGTGCCCGGCGGGCCTCTGGTCGCTGGCCTGTCCGGCGTTGTGGTCGGTCACGCCTGATACGGGCGGTGGATCATATGGTCGGCCGCAGGGCGACATGCGCGCCGGCCGCACCCATCACAGCCGCCTCTGGTGTCTCAGGGCGGCACTGTCCGCCCCGTCACGGCTGGAGGACGGGCGAGACGAGACATCAGTCGGCTTTATGATGGCCCTTCAGCGCTGATTCCGGCAGCAGTGCCTCGACGGCCGGACGCAGATGCGCGACGAGGTCATCGACGCTGGCATGCTCGACGGCGGGGGCCTTCAGCACATAACGCGTGATGGCAACACCCAGCGTCAGCGCGCCCACCAGCTGGCCACGCAGCTCGCTCGATTCGCCGTCGGATGCACCCGAAACGCGGCTGTGCTGGGCGATGGCCGTTACGTTGAAGAGTTTCAACGCCTCCTCGGCGCTCTCGTCGTGGGTGAGCATGGAGCGGAAGGTGGAGGCGGTCGCCTCCGGCTGCTCGTCCATCGCCTCCAACACCGCGCGGATCATCCGCTCGCTCAATCCCTCAGCCGGTCCGGCTGCCACCGCCGCCATGTCCAGATTCAGCTGCACCGCGGCCCGGAACAGTTCCTGCTTGCTGCCGAAGTGCTGCATGACCAGTGAGGGATCGCACCCCGCCCGTTCGGCCACCGCCCTGATCGTGGCCTTCTGGTAGCCGGACTTGGAGAACTCCTGCCGGGCGGCATCCAGGATGGCCGAACGCGTACGGGCGCGGCGCTGCGCCCTGGTGTTGATCGGCGTATCCGACATCACATCACCCAATTCGCTCAACGCACGCTGAAAGTCATCCCGGCGCGCACCTGCGATGACTCTATATGCGTTGAGCGAAGAGGCCCCAGAGCTGACACACGCCCGCCGGTCGGGTGGGGGTTCAGCAGTCGTTGTCCGGGATGAGCGCCTCGCGCTGAGCCGTCTGGGCCACTCGCATGAGGAGACGGCGGAGGTGGTTGGCGTCGTCCTCGTCGAGGTCGGCGAGCAGGCGTGCCTCGGCAAGGGAGAGGCCGTGTTGAGCGCGTTCGAGGTGGGCGCGTCCTTCGTCGGTGATCAGAACCTGGCGGGCCCGTCGGTCCCGCGGGTCGGGCCTGCGCGTGATCATCTGGCGGGCCTCGAGATCGTCGAGCAGGTATGTCATGACGGTGCGGTCGAGGTTCACCTGCTGCGCGAGGGCGAGCTGGGACGGGGGTTCGCCGTGGGCCAGGGCGACCAGGACGAGGTAGCCCCGCGGCCCGCCCGGCAGGTCCGCCACGGAACTGGTGGCCATTCGGCCGAAGGTCGAGGAGACCATGCGGAGCGCCCACCCCAGCTCCGACTCGACCCCGGCTCCGTTGGCAGAGGAAGGGGATGCGCTCATCCGGTCAATCTACCGCACTCGCACAGCCTGCCAGATAGTCTTGTCGCCAGAACATCTGTCGTGCATAGTTTCTGGCCAGGAACCCAACCTGCGCGGACAGGAAGTGAGAACGTGATGAGTGCCGGTACCCCGCTGCAGGGCAGCACTGCCCTCGTGACCGGAGCCACCGCGGGCATCGGCCGTGCCGTGGCGCAGCGACTGGCCGAGCAGGGCGCGGAGGTCGTCCTTCACGGGAGAGACCGCACCCGCGGCGAGGCTCTGGCCAAGACCATCGAGCAGGCGGGCGGATCCGCCCGGTTCGTCGCCGCGGACCTGGCCGACGCCGAGGACACCCTGCGGTTGGCCTCGGAGGCGGGCGACATCGACATCCTCGTGAACAACGCGGGTGTCTTCACCGCCTTCACGCCGACCGCGCAGACCGACGCGGCCGCCTTCGACCTGCACGTCGCGGTCAACACCCGGGCCCCGTTCCTGCTGGTCGGTGCCCTCGCCCCGGCCATGGCCGCCCGGGGACACGGCTCGATCATCACGATCGGGTCGAGCTCCGTCAGGACTCCCGCGCCGATCGGCGCGGCCTACGGGGCCTCCAAGGCCGGCGTCGAGCTCCTCACCCGGTACTGGGCCACCGAATTCGGTGGCAGCGGGGTACGGGTCAACACCGTCTCGCCCGGTCCGGTGGTGACTGAAGGCCTCTCCGCCGCGCTCGGGGACCAGATCTCCGTACTGGACCAGGCCAGCGCCCGGGGCCGGGCGGGCGAGCCGAGTGAGATCGCCGACATCGCCGCCTTCCTCGCCGGCCCCGCGAGCAGCTACATCAATGGCGCGATCATCTTCGCCGACGGCGGCGAGACCAGTCGGCTGCCGGTGTGAGGAAACCGCCGTGGAGATCCTCTCGATCGGTGCCACCGGGCTCGTCGACGGCGCCGTAGCCCGCCGCCTCGCGGGCATACGGCCCGTCACGTCATCCACCTGGCGCTCACCCGGGTCGCGGCGGTCGCTCCCAAGTCCCTGGGCAACGAGCTCCACCCATTGACCTCGTCATCGCCCGCACGCGAGGACAGGCCCCGGCTTCCGGGGGAGCGTCACGCCGCCCCCCGCGCAGAGTCAGGGCATTCCGCCGGCGACGAGTCGGCACCTTCCAGCTATCGGCTTTGCTGAACTGCTCACCCCGAACGTGGAGCCCGAATTGTCCGCTCTCGCCCGCTGGTGCTATCGACGCCGGCTCGTCGTCGTCCTCCTTTGGCTCGGCATGCTCATCGGGCTCGCCGCCCTGTCGCAGGGCGCCGGAAGTGCCTACAACAACAGCTTCTCGCTACCGAACACCGAATCCACCCGGGCCCTGAACCTGCTGAAGTCGTCCTTCCCGGCGCAGGCAGGTGACTCGGACACCGTGGTCTGGCATGTCAAGACCGGCTCCGTGCGCGACAGCGCGACGAAGACGCGGATGACGGGCACGCTGGACAAGATCTCCAAGCTGTCCGAAGTCAGCGATGTCACCAGCCCCTACGATCCGCAGGGCGCGGCCCAGATCAGCAAGGACGGCCGCACGGCCTACGCTCAGGTGAACTTCGCCAAGGTCCAGCAGGACCTCGACAAGTCGGACATCCAGCGGGTGATCGACACCGCCGAGGCGGCCAGGACCGACGGCCTCCAGGTCGAACTCGGCGGCCAGGCGATCCAGAGCACCGAGCAGACACCGCCGGCCACCAGCGAACTCGTCGGCGTGGTTGCTGCCGCCGTGGTGCTCTTCCTCGCCTTCGGTTCGCTGTTCGCCATGCTTTTGCCGATCCTGACCGCGGTAGCCGGCGTCGGCACCGCCATCCTCGCCACCGGCCTGCTCAGTCATGCGACGACCATCGGGGAGATCGCCCCGACCCTGTCCGCCCTCATCGGCCTCGGTGTGGGCATCGACTACGCCCTCTTCATCGTCACCCGGCACCGAAAGGGCCTGCAGTCCGGGCTCGACGTCCAGGAATCCCTGGTCAGGGCGGTGAACACCTCGGGACGTGCCGTTCTGTTCGCCGGCGGCACCGTCTGCATCGCCCTGCTCGGCATGTTCGTCCTCCAGACCAAGTTCCTCAACGGGGTCGCCGTCGCCTCGGCGCTGACGGTGGCGCTGACCGTGCTCGCCGCGGTCACCCTGCTTCCGGCCCTGCTGGGGCTGCTCGGCACGCGGGTCCTCGGCCGCCGGGCACGGCGCCGGCTGGCCGACGGCGAGCCACTGCCCGAGAACGCCACATCCGGCCCCTGGGCGCGCTGGGCCGCTCTGGTGCAACGGCGCCCGCGAGTGCTGTCCCTGGTCGCCCTGGTGGTGATGGTCGTCCTCACCCTTCCCGTGTTCTCCCTGCGTCTGGGCTCGTCCGACGCGGGAAACAACCCCGCGTCCACCACCACGCGCAAGGCCTACGACCTGTTGGCCGACGGCTTCGGCCCCGGCTTCAACGGGCCGCTGCAACTGGTCGCCGAGGCCCCCACGGCCGCGGACAAGGCCGCCCTGACGAAACTGTCGGCCCAGTTGAAGAACGTCGAAGGGGTCGCGAGCGTCGCCGCGCCGCCCATCCGGCCGGGCTCCACTGTGGGCATCGTCCAGGTCGTTCCCACCACCTCCCCGCAGGACAAGCAGACCTCCGACCTGATCGATCACCTGCGTGACAAGGTGATCCCCGCGGCCGAGAAGGGCACCACCCTCAAGGTCCACGTCGGCGGATCGACCGCGATATTCAACGACTTCGCGACCGTGCTCACCGGCAAGCTGCCTCTGTTCATCGCAGTGATCGTGATCCTCGGCGGGCTGCTGCTCCTGCTCGCCTTCCGCAGTCTGCTGATCCCGGCCGTCGCGGCCGTGATGAACCTGCTGGCCGCCGGAGCCTCCTTCGGCGTCCTGATCGCGGTGTTCCAGTGGGGCTGGGGCTCGGACGCCCTGGGGCTCGGCCGGGCCGGTCCGGTGGAAGCCTTCCTCCCCGTGATGATGATCTCCATCCTGTTCGGTCTGTCCATGGACTACCAGGTGTTCCTGGTCAGCCGGATGCACGAGGAATGGGTGCACACCAAGGACAACGCCCGAGCGGTGCGGGTCGGCCAGGTGGAGACCGCGCGGGTCATCACCGCTGCCGCCGCCATCATGGTCTGCGTCTTCATCGCCTTCGTCTTCGGCGGCGAGCGCACGATCGCCGAGTTCGGCATCGGCCTGGCCTCCGCGGTCGCCCTGGACGCCTTCATCCTGCGCACCATCCTGGTCCCCGCGTCCATGCACCTGTTCGGCAAGGCCAACTGGTGGCTCCCGGCCTGGCTGGACCGCAGGATGCCCCACCTCTCCGTCGACCCGCCGGACGAACCCCTCCCGTCCCCGTCGTCGGACAGCCCGGCCCCGGAACCCGAACCGTCCACCCGCTCCTGAACACCGTCCCGCACAGTCCGGTGGAGGCGCCCGGGTTCATCGGCCGCCTCCACCGGCTCCCCTCCGGCGACCGCCCGAGTCATGTGCGTCGTCCGTTCTCCCTGACCAGGTGACTTCCATGACCAACCTGCTGGTTCTCGGCGGCAGTGGCCGCACCGGAATCCATGTGCTCGTTCAGGCCGCGGGACGTGGGCACCGGGTTCGCGCGCTGGTGCGCGACCCCGACGCCGTCCAGGCTCCGGCCGGCGTCGAGCTGATCCGGGGCACGCCCTCGAACGTCGACGACCTCCGCAAGGCCGCCCAGGGCAGCGAGGCCGTGATCAGCGCGCTCAACAACTCCCGCGCCTCCGACAACCCCTGGGCCAAGCCCGTCAGCCCGCCCATGTTCATGACCGACGCCATCCGCAACACCCTGACCGTGATGGGCGAGCAGCACATCCGCCGGATCGTCCTCACCTCCACCCAGAACTCCGGAGACGGCAGGGATCAGTCCAACCCGTTTTTCAGGGCCCTCGTCAAGCTGTCCAACCTCAAGGCCACCTTCGACGACCACGACGGGGTGGACGAGGTCGTACGCGCCTCTGGCATCGACTGGACCCTCGTGCGGGCGGTCCTGCTCGCCGACAAGCCCCTCGTCACCCCGGTGCGGGCCGCCGAGGCCGGCACCGAGAAGCCGGGCCCGCGGATCAACCGCGGTGACCTCGCCGCTTTCCTCCTGGACACCGTCGAGCAGGGCACGTGGATCCGCAAGGCTCCCGTCGTCTGGAACCAACCCGACTAGTTGACATATCAAAGAGATGAACTGATATTTCAAGGAACTCACGGCGTATCAATGACGACGCGTTCGGAGGACCCCTTGAACTCGCCCACTCCCGTTACCGCCGGTGCGGTCTCCTTCCGCAGTGCCGGATGGACTCCGCGGCTAGTCCTGTCCCTGATCTCCCTGGTCTGCCTCGTCGAGTCGGCGGCCTTCGTCAACATAGCCACCAACACCGCGCTCCCGCGGATCATCGGGCACTTCAACACCACCCAGGGCGGCTGGCTGGTCACGGTCTCCGCGCTGGCCGGAGCAGCCTCCTCCCCACTGTTCGGCAAACTGGCCGACCTGTACGGCAAGCGCCGGATGATCCTGATCTCGCTGGTCGTGGCCGGCCTCGGCGAGATCCTCGCGGCGGCCGCTCCCGCGTTCTGGGTGATGATCGTCGGCCATGTTCTGCTCGGCGCGCTCACCGCCCTGCTGTTCCTGTGCTACTCGCTGATCCGGGACGTCTATCCGAAGAAACTCGTTCCCTTCGCGGCGAGCGTGTCGGTGACGGGCATGGGGCTGCTGCTGGTCGGTGCGCCATTCCTGATCGGCGCGCTGATCGACAACTTCGGATTCCGTTCGGTGTACGTCTTCAACCTCGCGTGGCTTGCCGTGACAGGGGTAGTCCTGGTGCTGACCACGCCGGAGACGAGCGTGCGTCGTCCCGCGCGCATGGACGTGCTCGGTGTGCTGCTGCTGGCCGGCGGTGTCACCTTGATCCTGCTGCCGGTGAGCAAGGGCGCGGACTGGGGGTGGGGCTCGGCCCGGGTCATCGGCCTGCTGATCGGCGGCGCGGTCGTGCTCGCGGTCTATGCTCTGGCCTCGCTTCGGACCCAGGAACCGGTACTGAACCTGCGGGTCCTGTTCCGTCGGCCCGTCCTGTTCGGCGTGCTGGGCGGGGGTATGGGCAACAGCCTCGCACTGGTGCTGACGACGCTGCTGGCGTTGCTGGCCATGACGCCGCGGAAGTTGGGCGGAACCTACGGTCTCGGCTTCTCGGCGACCCACTACGCCCTGGTGACGGTGCCGTTCACCCTTGCCAGCGTGGTGGCCGGCATCGCGGTCGGCGTGCTGGTCCGGCGTGTTGGCCCCCGGTTGCTGATGTATCTGGGCCTGGGGCTGCTCACCGCCGGCTCGCTGGTCCTGGTGTCCGCCCACGACACGCTCGGCAAGATCCTCGTCGCCTGCACGATCGCGGGTCTCGGGAGCGGTGCGGCGATCGCCTCCATGCCGAACCTGGTGATCGCGGGCACGTCGGAGTCGGAGCAGGGGGCGATGTCGTCGGCCGGCGGGCTCAGTTCGGGCCTCATCGGCGCCGTCATGACCACCACTGTGTTCGCCATCATGACGCCCACCGCGAAATCTCCGGCGCCCGGTGTGCTCATCTACGGCGACTCCGGTATCTCGACCGCTTTGCTGGCCGTCGCCGGAGTCGCCTTCGTCACCCTGCTCTTCGGTGTGATCTTCCTTCGCCCCCGCGACGGTGGGTCGGCCGAGAAACAGGGGCTGGCATCCGTAGAGGGAACCGCGCTGGCCGTGTAAAGAAACTGGCTCGGTCAGTCACGCACCGTGGTGATCTCGCTGGCGACGACGGACGGCCAGCGGGTCAGGATTCTCAGGACGCGCGCGTGCAGGTCGCCGATGTAGTCGCGGGCAAGCGCGGCGGCGGCATCGCCGTCGCGGCGTTCGACGAACTCGACCAGCTCCGCGTCGAGCGAGGGAGCGGCCATCGAGGTGTCGGACTCGGTGAGAATGAGCGCCAGGACGCGGGTGATGTCGTTCTGCAGCCTGTCGTGGATCCTGATCAGGTAGTCGTTGTCGGTCGCCGCGGCAAGGTGTGCGAAGCATGCGGCGACCGCTTCGACCCGCCGCATGGGCTGCTCGTCGACCTCGTCGCTGCCGCGTATCGCCGTGGAGAGCGCGGCGATGATGTGCCGGCGCTGTTCGGCGGTGGCGTCCTGCACGCCGAGTCTGATGGTCTCGGGTCCGACGATCCGCCAGAGCGTGAACAGATCGTCGACGGACTTCAGGGTGAGCGGGGTCACCTGGTAGCCCTTGCGCGGCATCGTCTGCACGAGGCCCTCGTGGCTGAGGCGGCTGAGTGCGTCGCGGATCGGGGAGATGCCGAAGCCCGTGGTCTCGGCAAGTGAGCGTTCGGTGAGGCGCCGGCCCGGGACGATCCGGCAGGACACGATGTCGGCCCGTAGCTGTCGGTAGGCGGCGTCGCCGAGGGACAGGGGTTCGGACGAGGGCACTGACACGTTGCTCGCTCCCGCGATCGAGGCGCTCGGTGATATACCAGTCAACCGATGATAGCCCTCACGGGCGGACACCGACCGGCCCCCGTGCCTCATCCGGCGACGTGGGTGGTGTGGCGTGGCCTCAGCGCCGCAGCGGAAGCACTACGCCGTCGCCGCTCTTCGTCCGGTCGGTCAGCAGGCGCACGGCCGACGCGCGGGTTGCCGCCGCGGCACGGCGGGTCAGCCGCGTGACTCCGAGCGCGTCGCGCCGGTCGATCACCGAGTGCCATGCCACGCCTGCGGCCAGGAGTGTGTCGACGCAGTCGGCCGAGATGAGGATCAAGGCCAGGACACGCCACATCTCGCACGACAGCGACCGGTAGACCTCGATCATCCGGTCGTTGCGGGAGGCGTTCGCGACCAGGTCGAAGGTCTGTTCGGTGATGTCGATGAACCGGACGACCCCGTCCCGGTCCAGTGGGCCGGCGAGCACGGCGTTCCCGTCCACCATCAGCTGTCGCAGCTGGGCGGCCTGTTCCGGGTCGGCCCGGCTGGTGCCCAGCGCGGCCATCTCCGGGCCGAGCAGTGCCCAGACGGCGAACAAGTCATTGACCGACTTCAGGGTGAGTGGGGTGATCCGGTACGCGTGGGGGGAGACCGCCTGGACCAGGCCGTCACTCACGAGGCGCGTCAACGCGTCGCGGACCGGGGGCGACCCCAGTCCGAATCGAACCGCGCTGGCGCGCTCGGTGAGCGGCTGGCCGGGGACCAGTTCGCCAGTCATGATCCGGGTCCGCAGCATGCGGTAAACGTCCTCGGGCGACTGGGCTTCTGTCGCCGGAGCCCGTCTGTCCGCCATGGTCCCGCCTCTCGGCCGAACGTCGCGCAAATCGGTGCGGCGTACCACACCGGTGTGGCCTGACGAACGCCATGTTATGACGAGGTCTCTGAAGTGCCATATCGGAGTTAGAGAATATTTAAACGTATTGGCGCAGCTCGCGGCGTGCCAGGGACATCTTGTGCACCTCGTCCGGCCCGTCGGCGATACGCAGCATGCGGGCCTGGGCGTACAGCTCGGCCAGGGGGAAGTCCTGGCTCAAGCCGCCACCGCCGTGGGCCTGGATCGCATGGTCGATGACCCAGGCGGCCATCCGCGGTGCGGCCACCTTGATGCCCGAGATCTCGATCGCCGCACCGCGGTTGCCGACGGTGTCCATCAGCCATGCCGTCTTCAGCACCAGGAGGCGGGTCGTCTCGATGCGTATGCGTGCTTCCGCCACCCACTCCTGGAAGACTCCCTGTTCGGCGAGCGGTTTGCCGAAGGGGGAGCGCTCGTGGGCTCGGGTGCACATCAGGTCGAATGCGCGCTCCGCCATGCCGACCAGGCGCATGGCGTGGTGGATCCGGCCGGGACCGAGGCGTGCCTGCGCGATGGCGAAGCCGCCGTGCAACTCGCCCAGGAGGTTCTCGCGAGGGACCCGGACGTCGTCGTAGAGGATCTCGGCGTGACCGCCGTGACCGCTGTCGGAGTACCCGAACACGCTGGTCGATCGCAGGACGTTCACCCCGGGGGTGTCGAGCGGGACCACGACCATGCTGTGGGTGCGGTGGTGTTCTCCGCCCGGGTTCGAACGGCCCATCACGATGGCCACCTTGCAGGCGGGGCTCATCGCGCCGCTGGACCACCACTTGCGGCCGTTGATCCGGAAGCCGCCCTCGTCCTCGGTGATCAGGGTGTCGATGTTGTTCGCGTCGGAGCTGGCGACCAGGGGCTCGGTCATCGAGTAGACGGAGCGGATCTCACCGTCCAGCAAGGGCTGGAGCCACCGCTCCCGGACCGACGGCGTGGCGAAGTGCGCGAGGATTTCCATGTTGCCCGTGTCGGGCGCGGAGCAGTTCAGCGCTTCCGGCATAATCCACGGGCTTCGGCCTGTTGTCTCGGCGACTTGCGCGTACTCGAGATTGGTCAGGCCTGAGCCCCGCTCTCCGGGAAGGAAGAGGTTCCACAGGCCACGGTCGCGGGCTGCCTTCTTGAGCTCCGCCATGACCGGCGGGGTCTCCCACGGCCCGATCTCGGTCTTCTGCCGCGCATACACCGGTTCCGCGGGGATGACGAACTCGTCCAGGAACTGGGTGGCTCGTAGCTTGAGATCCCGGATCTTCTCGGTCACCGTGAAGTCCATGGTTGTTCTGTCCTGTCGTCTCGATCGCGCGCTCAGCAGCCCGCCGCTGCCTGCGGCGGGTTGAGTGCCGTACGGCGTTCCGAAGGCCGGGACCAACCTTGCCACAGGTCCCTTTGGTGGTCCACTGGTCCACAGTACGGATCGACGGCTCTGATGGGGGTCTTCTCGGCGATGCCCATCCGTACGCGCCTCCGCTCGCCGACAGCACGGTGGTGACCGAGTCACAGGTCCAGAGGTTCCCATGTGGCGAACACACCGGTCGGCAGGCGACGTCGCCGACACTCAGTCCATACGGATGATTCCCCGGCCAAGTGCGGCGGTGACGGCGGCGGTGCGGTCGCCGACGTCGAGCTTGGCGTAGATGTGCAGCAGATGGGTCTTGACCGTGGCCTCGGACAGGCGCAGGGCGCGGGCGATCTGCTTGTTGCTCTGTCCCCGGGCCACGGCGGACAGGACTTCGAGTTCCCTGCCGGACAAGCCGCCGCCCCGGTCGCCGCGCATATGGGCGAGGACCTTGGCGGCCACCGTGGGCGACAGTGCCGCACCTCCCCGGGCGGCGGTACGGAGGGCCTCGCAGAGCTCGTGTCGTGCGGTGTCCTTGAGCAGGTAGCCGACCGCGCCGGCGTCGATCGCGGCGGTGATGTCGGCGTCCGTGTCATAGGTCGTCAGGACGAGTACCCGCACCTCGGGGTGGGCGGCGCGGATGGCGGCGGTCGCGGCGGTGCCGTCCATACCGGGCATCTGCAGATCCATCAGCACGACGTCGGGTGCGAGTGCGGCGGTCTGGCGCAGTGCCTCGGCACCTGTGGAGGCTTCGCCGACAACAGTGAGGTCGGGCTGGGTCGAGAGCATGGCGGCGAGCCCGTCGCGGACCACGGGGTGGTCGTCGGCGAGGAGCACCCGGATCGTGGGACCGGTCGCAGGACTCATGACGCCGGGGCCAGACGTTCGGTGCCCGACACGGCGGCCGAGGCTTCGGGGGCCGGGGAGTCGACGGGGAGCCGCACCGTGACGGCGATGGTCGTGCCCTCGCCCGGGGTGCTCTCGACCGCGAAGGTGCCGTCCAGGGCGGCGATGCGCTCCCGCATGGTGATCAGCCCGATGCCGGTGTGCCGGGCGGCGGGTGCGAAACCGGTGCCGTCGTCCTGGACGTCGATGGCCAGGACGTCGCCGAGGTACGAGAGCGTGACCGCCACGCTCACCGGGCGGGCGTGGCGCCGGGCGTTGGTCAGTGCCTCCTGCACGACGCGCAGCAACTCGCCCTCCGTAGCGGTCGGCAGGGCGACCGGTCGGCCGGTCACGACCGTGTAGGCCTCGATGCCGGTCTCCTCCGTCAACCGGGCGGTGAGCTCGCGGACCGCGTCCGCCAGGTGCGTGCGGTCCAGCGGCGCCGGGCGAAGGGCGTGCACCAGGCGGCGACTCTCGACGAGGTTGTCCCGGGCTGTCCGCATGGCCTGCTCGACACGGCGGGCCGCGGGGGAGCCGGGCGGCAGATCGTCACCTACGGCGTCCAGCAGCATGGCGATGGACGCGAACCCCTGCGTCAGCGTGTCGTGGACCTCCCGGGCCAGGCGCTGGCGTTCGGCCAGGGTGCCCGCCTGACGCTCCGCTGCCACTCGTTCGGCCTGGGTGGCGGTGAGTTCGTCCAGGAGCCGCTGCCGCTTGTGACTCTCGTGGTCGAGGGTGGCGACGTAGCAGGTGATGGTGACCGCCACCGCGGTGCCGAACACACAGCCCATGAGCTCCCGCACGTCGACGGAGCCGTGCGTGGCGAAGCTCTGCAACGACCAGGCGGCGCCCAGCACCAGTACCCCGCCGGTCGACCACCAGGGCCGCCGCAGCCAGTACGGGCTCAGTACCGCCACGGCGACGGGGAGGAACGCGGAGTCCACCACGGCCATGACCGCCCACACGGCCAAGGCCCCGACAAGGTAGAGCGGCGGCGGGCGATCGGCGCCGCCGCGCAGCGCGATCCAGTACACGTACCAGAGGGCGAGCCCCAGCGCTGGGCCGATCCGCGACAGCGCAGCGCCGGTCGTCATGTGCGTCCCGGCCAGCGACCCCGGCATGGACAGAGCGAACACGGTCGCGAAGAAGGCGTGCTGCCCCATGACCTTCCAGCGCTCCCACTCCCACGCCTGTTGCAGTGCCATGGCCCTCAGCGTAGGCGCAGCCGCGTCGCGGAAGAATCAGCCGGCCAGTGGGCGCGGGTCCACCGATCGGTGGACGAGGAGCGCGTCGATCGGTCGATGTGCGGGAGGGGCGCGGACGGCGACGATCGGCCCGCGACGACGGCCTGCTGTTCCGGGCAGGCCCGGGGGTTCGGGTGGTACGCCGCCGGTCGCATCATCTTCCCTCTCACCATCTGGAGTCGCCATGTCCTCCGTCTCTGAGGCGCTTCCCGTACGTCGGGGTCCGCTCGTGGTGGCGGGAGGTGTCCTCGGCGCCATCCTGCTGTCCTCCTTGGCCAACGCGTTGATCGCCGTGCTGGCGCACGCGCTGGATGCACCGGACGACTTCGGCCCGCTGAAGCCCCCGGCGTACCTCTTCCTGACCACGCTGGGAGTGCTGGGAGGAACCGTCGGATGGGCCCTGGTCCGCAGGTTCTCCCGCAATCCCGAACGGCTGCTCCGCCGGCTCGTCCCTTCGGTCGTCGTGGTCTCCTTCGTTCCCGACTTCTTCCAGTTCGGCGCCGGCAAGGTGACTGGTGTGGTGGCACTGCTGCTCATGCATGTCGTGGTCGCCGTGATCGCGGTGTCGGCGTACCGCAGGGTCATGCCGCTGAACTCGGCGCGGTGATCCAGCGCCGACCCGGCCACGTCCGTCCCGCCGCGCAGGCCGCGCGGCCATCCGTGCCGAGGCCCGCTTGCGCCGGACAGCCCCCGAACTCCCCTCCCTCGTCGCCCGGTGGGGGCGGGACCGCCGAGGTAGGAGACCAGGGGCGGGTGAGTCGGCCAGAGGGTCCCTTCGTGCTGCCCCCGGACGCCACGCACCCTGTCTTCGCCGGGGACGGGACCGCGGCCGTCGCCTTCGGGGCGATGCTGGCCGCGCTCCCCGAGGACGCACGATTCTCGGGCTGCGTGGAGACGGAGACGCCGGCGGACGGGCTGCCGCTGGCCCACGGCGACCGCCTCGACTGGCTGGTCAGGGGCGGTACATCGCTGCCGGCCCCGGTACGACGACTCGCTTCTGTGCCCGGCGGCGTCGCGTAGGTCGCCGGGAGGCGCGGACCGTGGATCGGTGCGGCACGGGCTTGTGCGGGAGGCCGGCTGGGACCGACGGTCGGTCCTCACCAAGTCGTTCCAGGCGCCGGGTAGGCGCGGGCTGGAGTGACGACCGGGCCCTGCCCACGCCTTCGGGGTCCGAGAGCACGAGCCGCCGTCGCGGCAGAAGGACGACACCGCCCGGTGGCGAGCGGCTCACGGACCAAGTCGGAGGACGGGTCCTGCGCGCCGCTGGAGCGGATCGCGAACAACCCCATCGCCGCCCGCCCGGGCTCGGTGGTCCGGCTCCGTCGTGATCTGGCTCCCAGCCGGGCGCCGGTGTTCTCAGAAGGTCGGCGGCTGTCCGGACCAAGCGGTACGCAGGAGCCTGCCGAGGCCTTCCGCGGTCACCTCGCTGGGGTTGGCGTAGGGGTTGGCCAGCGTGACTTGGACGATCCGGTCGATAGCGCTCTCGGCCATGCCGAGTTCCCGCAGGGATCGCGGGGCGCCGAGCCGGCCCGCGAGGTCCCACAGGTAGGTGGCCGGGTCGGCGGGGGTGCCGAGGGCGCGGTTGAGCGCGGCCACCGCCTTGGGCGCCGCGCCCTGGTTGTAGGCGAGGGCGTGGGGGAGGATCACGGTGTGGGTGGGGGCGTGGGGCAGGTCGAGGGTGCCGCCGAGGGCGTGGCAGAGCTTGTGGTGCAGGGACATGGTGGTGGCCCCGAGGCAGGCGCCGCACAGCCAGGCGCCGTACTGGGCCCGGGCGCGGGCATCGAGGTCGGTGCCGTCGGCGGCGACGTCAGGCAGTGCGGCGGCCAGCGCCCGTACTCCTTCCTCAGCCATCAGGTTGATGACCGGGGAGGCGTCCGGGGCGTACAGGGCCTCGACCGCGTGCGCGATCGCGTTCATGCCGCTGGTCACCGAGACGTCCGTCGGCAGCGCGACGGTGAGCGCGGGGTCGTACAGTACCGAGACCGGCAGGACGCGTGGGTCGCGGCCGGTGCGCTTGACGCCGTTCTCGGTCAGGCCCCATACGGGCGTCATCTCGGAGCCGGCGTAGGTCGTCGGGACGGCGATGACCGGCAGGCCGTACCGCAGGGCGACGATCTTTCCGAGGCCGATCGCCGAGCCGCCGCCGACGGCGACGCAGCCGTCCGCGTTCACCTCTTTCGCACGTCGTTGGGCCTCGGCCGCCGACTCGGCGGGCACGTGCATACGGGCGTGGGGGTGGATGTCCACCGCGCGCGGACCGATGAGGCCAGCGACCATCGCCGCGAGCTCCCGCTGTCGGGGAGAGCACAGCACCATGATCCGCTCGAGTCCTGCGTGGTCGATCTCGTCGGCGAGCCGGTCGAGGGCGCTGGTGCCCAGCACCACCCGCATCGGCAGTGCCTCGTAGCTGAAGGCGAGCGGGGTGTTCACCGGGCGTCCTCGTCCGCAGCCGGCTCGACGGTGATGTCGAAGTCGGCCAGCCGGAACGGAGCGGTGACCCGGTACTCGCGGGCCTTCTCCTCGTCGTCGATCTGCGCGAAGTCGACGACGAGGCTCTCCTTGACGGCGAAGACGGCGTCCGAGTCCAGGTAGGGGCCGTCGGCGACGAAGATGTGCGTCGTCAGCGGCCGGTGGCCGTCGGCCTCGACGATGAAGTGGATGTGCGCCGGGCGGTAGGGGTGCCGCCCGGTGGCGTCGAGCAGCACGCCAACCGGGCCGTCGGTCGGGATGGGGTAGTGGCTCGGCACGACCGTGCGGAACCACACGCGGCCTTCGTCGTCGGTCTTGAACAGTCCGCGTCCGTTGCCCAGCGGCTGGACGTCGGGCTGCTGCACGTCGTAGAAGCCGTCCTCGGTGCACTGCCACACATCGACGCTCGCTCCGGTCAGTGGGCCGCCGTCGGCCGAGGTGACGCGGAGCGAGACGACACAGGGTGTTCCCGTGCCCATGAGGTCGATGTTGTCGCCGGTCTCGCGCTCGGGTGACTCGACGACGTGGAAGGGGCCCAGGACGGTGCTCTCGGTGCCGCCGCCCTGCTCGTTCACGGTCTCGACCAGCATGGAGACACCCAGCACGTCGGAGAGCAGGATGAACTCCTGGCGGGTGGGGTCGCATTTCTGCCCTACGGCCGTGAGGTAGTCCACGGCGTACTCCCACTCCTGGATCGTTGGGCGCAGTTCACGGACGTAGTCGTGCAGATGGAGGACGAGCCCTTGGAGCAGTTCACGCAGGCGCGGGTCCGGGGTGTCAGCGAAACTGTCCACGGTGGCGGCCGTGATGGCCTTCGTCGCCTCGTCGGTTCCGGGCATGACATGCCTCCAGTGGTGGCGCGTTCCTCGGCCGGGGTCGCGGCCCTGATGTGCGTCTGCTGCCGTCGCACGCCGGGCGGTGCCGGGCGAACGAGTTGAGGGAAACGCTAGGGAGCCACGGCCGGGGGCGATATCCGCGGAGCGCGAGCGGCAGCCGAATCGCGCGACGTGTTCGGACGGCCGGTCCAGGGCGCGGTCAGGAGGGCTCATGGAGGACTCGTGTCCATCGCCTGTGTGACGAGGCTCGCAGCAGACCGATGACCTGGCATGATCTGTCGAAACCCGTCGATCACCCCTTGTTGCGCGGACAGGGCGCGGATAACAATGACGCATGGGCCGCTTCCCCTTGGCGAGCCACGTGCTGTGCCGCGACTCGGGCTTCGAGGACTTCCGCGAACGCCTCAACGACCTGTTCTACCCGGCGGAGGTCACCCGGCTGTCGGGTCCTGAGGGCCCCGGCGGCGAACTCCGTGGCACGCGCACCGAACACCTCACGCTCGGCCTGATGACCTTCGGCCAGCGCACGCGTGTCGATCCCGGGCGGACACCGTCGCACTACCACGTCAACGTCGTCCTGCGAGGGGCCATCGAAGCGGCCACCGGCCGCCAGGAAATGCTGGCCACCGCCGGAGACGCGATGGTCTTCACACCGTCACAGCAGCATCGGCTGCTCAGCTGCGATCAGGGCGAACAACACCTGGGAATCAAGATCGACCGGAGTCTCGTCGAAGCCGAACTCGAGGCCCTCCTGGGCCACACGCTGCAGGCTCCACTGGAATTCGCGTTCGACTTCGATCTGACCACCGCGACCGGGCGCAGCTGGCGCAGCACCCTGGACCTCTTGCTGGCGGAGTCCGACAGCACCGGCGGGCTCATCGGCCGGCTCCCGGTGCAGCGGCACTTCGAGCGCCTCCTCGTCAGCAGTCTGCTGCTGGCGCAGACGCACAACTATACGGAGGCGCTGCTGCGTCCGCAGCCTCCCGCCTACCCGCGGACGGTACGCAAGGCCGTCGACCTGATCGAGGCCCACCCCGAGACCCCGTTCACCGTCGGGGACCTGGCCCGGGCGGCAGGCGTCAGTGTCCGACGTCTCCAGGAAGGATTCAGGGAGCACCTCGGCGTGACCCCGCTGACGTACCTGCGCAACGTCCGCCTGGACCGTGTCCACGCCGACCTTCTCACGGGCGCCACCGGAGTCACCGAAGCGGCCGGGCGGTGGGGCTTCACCCACCTGAGCCGGTTCTCCGCCGTCTATCGCCGGCGCTTCGGTGCCGCACCCTCGGTGACACTGGCCGAGGCCGGCGGGCGGGACCCGGGCGAACGGATGCCGATCTAGCCGATGGCGCGGCCGACGCGCCGGCCACTGCCCCACGCAGTGGGAAGAACTCTGGGAACTTTCTGAGAACGGGGCGGCACGACGGTCGTGGGCGCCGCGTGACCTGCGTCGCTCTCCCACGGGCTCTCAGAAACCTCCCAGAACCTCTCGGGAACGTCGTACCCGGGACCGCCAGTGTGTGCGCGTCCCCTCGCACGCGGCGCCGTGGTCCCCCGCACGGCGCCGCGTGCGCCCCCGCGAGCGAAGCGGAGTCCGTCCCTATGACTGCCACCACGCCCCGCCCCCGGACCATGCCTGGTCCCGGCCCATGGCCGCCCGTTACGGATCCGCGGTCCCCGCGCCGCACCGTGCCGATCCGGCTGATCGGCACCTGGCAGAACGCTCTCGAAGGCGCGGCGGCCGTGCTGTGCGCGGTGGTCGCCATGGCGGCCTTGTCCGCGCTGGCGCTGGCCCTGTTGGACGCGGGATCGTTCGGCTCGCTGGGGTCGCTTTCGATGACCCTGACAGCCATGGCCGTCGGCGGTTCGGTGAGCGCGGGTTCGGATGTCTCCGCGGACAGCGGGTCGATGGGCGGTCTGGCTTCCCTTCTCGGCGGTGGTGGCGGTATGGGGCCGTCGATGAGCGGTGCGGCCGATGCCGTACCGCTCGGCGTCACACTGGTCGGCGCCGTCGTCCTGTGGATCGCGTTCTCCCGGCGGCTGCGTCGGGAGCGGCAGCGGCGGTTCACCGCCGGCGAACTGGCCGTGCGGGCGGCCGGAGCGGGATCCGCGGCACTGGTGACCTTCATGATCGTGGCCGGCCTCGCAGGGGGATCGGCCAGCATGCCCGCCTCGGCGATGACCGGGATGGGAGGGATCGGCGGCGACCGGTCTGCCGACGGATTCAGTGGCGGTGGCGGCCTGGGTGATCTCATGGGCGGTGGCGGTACGGGGACGCAGCCGGCGATGTCGTACCACGTGAACGCGGGATCGGCGGGCCTTGGCGCGGTGCTGTGGGTGGCTGTCGTACTCGGTGCGGGATGTCTGATCAGCCGCAGGGTGCGGCTGCCGGTGGGCGGTGCGCTGAACGGGCTGCGCGCCGGTTGGGGCCCGAGCCTCTCTGCCATCGTTCGTACGACCCTGGTCCTGGCGGCCGTTCCGCTGGTGGCCCTGACGATCGTCGGGACGGTCGTCGGTGGGCGGGCCGCCTCGGCGGCGGGCGCCGTCCTGCTGGTCGCCCCGAACGCCCTGGCGGTGTTCCTGACGCTCGGCGTCGGTTCCTCGTGGACGGCCGCGGTGCACCCGGTGCAGAGCGACGGCGGCAGCAACCCGCTCGCCGCGCTCATGGGCGGCATGGGTGGTGCGGATGGTGGGATGGGCGGCGGTCGGCAGCCCGACCGTACCGAGCACCTGAGGTCCCTGTCGGCGGGCGGATGGCCGCTGTGGCTCGCGGCCCTCGCGGTGACCTGCCTGATCCTGCTCGCCTGCGCCTATCGGGCAGCCCGGGCCACGCCCCCCGCCCGGACCCTCCCCCTGCTTCCCTATCGGGGCCCGCTGTCCGGGCACCTCGCGATGGCCGAACGGTTCGGTGCCGTCACGGCCGTGGGCCTGGGCCTGTCGGCCTGGCTGGCGGGAGCGTCCGGGAACTTCGGCGTCGGCATGTTCGGCAGTCGGATGGGGGGAATGGAGGCCGAGTTGAGCGGCAGCGTGTTGCGGACGGTTGTGTTCGGGCTGCTCGTCGGGGGCCTGGCCGGATTCGCCGGGAGCCTGCTGTCCGGGGTGCGCGGCATCCGTGGGCCGCGATGACAGGGGCCTTACGTGGTGGTGCCAGGTGCCTTGCGCCGTGATGACAGGGGGCCTTGCGCGGTGATGACGGCCTTCTTTCGTATCCTGCCGGGCAGGATCCCGCCCGCCGCGGGGTGCGTGCCTTCTACCGTGTCCGCGTATCCGGCGGGGCCGGGAGCGTTTCCCGGTCGCCTGGAGGCCTCCTTTGACACCCGTTGAGCGCTCTGCCCCACCTGGCACCGGCATGGCGGGCATGCCCCGGCCAGCGGCCTCGACCGGCGTGAACCTGCTGGTCGTGGACGACGAGCCCACCGTGCGGGAACTGCTGTGCGCGGCCCTGCGGCACGCCGGTTTCACCGTCGCCGCCGCCTGTACCGGCCAGGAGGCCCTGGACCGGGCGGAGGAGGTCTCGCCCGACCTCGTCCTGCTGGACGTCATGCTTCCCGACCTCGACGGCTTCGAGGTGATCCGCCGGCTGCGTGAGCGGTACGGGTCGGCGGCGGCGCCTCGCACAGGCCACATCCCGGTCATGTTTCTCAGCGCCCGTGACGCGACCCAGGACAAGATCGAGGGCCTGGTCCTGGGCGGCGACGACTACGTCACCAAGCCGTTCGACCTCCAGGAGCTGATCGCGCGCATCCGTGCCGTGCTGCGCCGCACGAGCGGCGACCCCACCGCGCTGCTGCGCGTGGCCGACCTGGAACTCGACCCGGACGGCGTCCAGGCGGCCCGTGCGGGAGAGCCGCTGCGCCTGTCGCCCACCGAATTCCGGCTGCTGCACTACCTGATGGCCAATGCAGGGCGCACGGTCTCGAAGCCGCAGATCCTCCAGCGGGTGTGGGACTACGACTTCAACGGCGACACCGGCATCGTCGACACCTACATCAGCTATCTGCGACGCAAGATCGACAACGGTGGTCCGAAGCTCATCCACACCGTGCACGGCGTGGGCTATGTGCTGCGCGGAGCGAAAACGTGACCAGGCCCCCGCGGGTCCTTGCCCTGTGGGCGCGCGGCTCCCTGCGCAGCCGAGTGCTGGTGTTGTGCGTCGTCCTGCTGGCGGCCGGCTTCTCGGCGTTCGCCCTGGTGACCGGAAACGCCCTGCGCGGCTATATGGAGAACCGTGTGGACGCCCAACTCCGGGCCGCCGCACAGGTATTCGCCGTCCTGCCGCCCACGGTGGCGGAGAACGGAGCCGACCGGAAGCCGCCGGCGTACCTCGCCGACTTCAATACCGACATCCTCGGCAATCCCGTCATCACATACGTCACCGCGGCCGGCACCGTCGAGAGCAGCATCGACTCCTTCGCGGGGGCTGACCGGACGAACAGCGCGCACGGTCCGGCACTCACCCGGCTGGACACGGCCGCGGTCGCGGCCCATGGCGGCCACCCCTTCACCGTCGACAGCACGAAGGGCGACGCCCGCTGGCGGGTGATCGCCCTGCCCAGAGTCACGCGTACCGCACTCACGGGTACCACGGTCACGAGCGCTGCGGCCTCCGGCAGTGTGGTCGTGGCCATGTCGCTGGACCAGGTGGACGGCACGGTGGGCCGCATGTGGCAGAACTACCGCACCACCGGTCTCGCCCTGCTCGCCATCCTGGCCGTGGCGGGCTGGTTCGCGGTCCGCTCCGGGCTGCGTCCGCTGTCCCGCGTCGAGCAGACCGCTGCCGAGATCGCGGGCGGTGACCTGTCGCGCAGGGTGCCCGAACTGGCCGGGCCGAGAACGGAGTTGGGGCGTCTGGCCGCCGCGCTGAACAGCATGCTCGGGCAGTTGGAGACCGCGTTCGCCGCGCGCGCCGAGTCCGAGACTCGGATGAGCCGGTTCGTCGCCGACGCCAGCCATGAGTTGCGCACCCCGCTCGCCGGCATCAAGGGCCTGACCGACCTGCACCGCATGGGCGCCCTTCCCGCACGCGAGGACGTCGACGGCACGATGGACCGCATCGCCCGCGAGTCCGAGCGCCTCACCCGGCTCGTCGAGGACATGCTCCAGCTGGCCCGCCTCGACGAACACGCGTTGAGGACCACGGGGAGCCCCACCGGTGCGCACGCGCCCGGCATCCCACCGGACCTCGACCTCGCCCCCGCCGACCTGCGCACCCTCGCCGCCGACGCCCTGCACGACGTACGCGCCCTGGACCCGGCCCGCACCGTCACGCTCACCGGACCGGCCGACGACGGCCCGCCCGCCCCGGCACCGGCCCTCGCCGACGAGGCCCGGCTGCGCCAGGTCGTCACCAACCTGGTCGGCAACGCCGTCACCCACACCCCGCCCGGCACTCCCCTCCGGATCGGCGTCGGCACGGTCGACGACCACGCCGTCCTGGAGATCGCCGACCAGGGACCAGGCCTCACTCCGGAACAGAGCAGCCGTATCTTCGAACGCTTCTACCGCGCCGACACCTCACGCAACCGCGCCACCGGCGGCTCGGGCCTCGGCTTGTCCATAGTCCACTCCCTGATCACCGCCCACGGCGGACACATCGAGGTCGAATCGGCCCCCGGCGAGGGCTCCACCTTCCGGATCCTGCTTTCTCGGCTCACAGATCAGCCGGCGCCGACGACCCCGCCGGAACCGGCGGTCCGTCGGCGGTGACCGCCCTCGCACCGGAGTTCTCGCACCTCATGAGGGTCGGCCGCTCGGTCGTCACGACGTCGTAGAGCTCGCGACGGTCGCGGCGGCGTACCGGCTGCGCGAGTCGGCGGCGAGGAGAGCGCCGATCCGGTCGACGTCATGCGGGCCGTCCTCGGCCACAGCGCTGCCTCGGTGCCGAGGCCGAGGTGGTGCGGTTCCACCACCGCGCGAATCGTCAGCCGGCCGTCGCGTCGAAGGGCCTCAAGCCGCCGACGAGCCGTGGATTCGGCGACGCCGAGCAGGCGCGCCAGTCGGCCGGTGGGGATGCGGCTGTCCTCTGCCACGGCTTGCGCGAGCGCTCGGTCGGCGCTGGGGAGCGGTGCACACGTGGTCCCCGTACACCGAGACGGCCGTTCCGTGGACGGCCGCTGTCGGACGCGCTCGACATAGGGGTGCCTGTGACCGGGCTGTGCTGGATGCTGCGCGCGGGCGGTCGGAGTGGTCCAATCTTCATATTCATCTGGGAGCCGCCAGGCCGAGCCACGTGGACTGGCACAGGCTCGTCGCAGGACGGCCGAGGCGGGAGACGGGGTTGGGCGAGCACATCGGGGCGTGGGTGAGGCGGTTGCGCCCGGCGGCCGTGGATGCCGAGGAGCCCACCTGCACGCTCGAAACGGTCCGCCGTGCGACCGACCAGGTCGGTGACCAGCCGGTCGCGTGGGCGGTCGGGGTGGCGGCCGACATCGTCCAGGGCAACGCATACCCGGAGCTGACCGGCGGCGGCCCGAAAGGCCCGCAGGTGTTGCGCTCCGCCATCGAGTCGATCGTGATCTCGACGCTCCTCGCCATCGAGGCCGACGGACACCCACCGGCCCAGCTCCCGCCCGAGGCGGAGGCGCAGCTCGTGGACATGGTCCACCGCCGGGTTCCTCTCGACCTGCTCCTCACTCATCAGCGCAGGATCCACTCGCAGCTGGCCGACCACTTCATGGGCGGCTGCCGCTCCCTGGTACCGGTCCCCGATCTCGCGGCGTCACTCGAGCACGTTTCCCATGTGCTCTTCGAGTTCGCCGACACGTTCGCCACCATGACCGCCGAGTCGTACACCGCCGAGAACGAGCGATTCCTGAGGAGCACCGCCGCCGCCAGGTACGAGACGGTTCTGGCGCTGCTGGCGGGAGAGGGCGCCGTGGAGACGGCGTCCCGACAGCTGGCCTACCCCCTGTCGAACGCGTACCACGTCGGCCTGGTGCTGCATCCCGCGACCTCTCCGAGCCGTACCGCGGATCACCTGGACCAGGTGGCCCGATCCCTGCTGCGCGGCATCGGCGCGGACGTTCAACTGGTGGTGGCGGTGGACCGTACCGAGGCATGGGCGTGGGGAGCGTTCAAGGCAAGGCCACCGAGTGAAAAGCCGCTGCTGCCCGGCGGGTCCGACGTGCTGGTGGGCATGGCGTCACCTCACCGGGGGGTCCAGGGCTTCCGGCGCACCCACGAGGAGGCCCTCGACGCGGCGCGGGTGGGGGCCTTCGGCGTGCGCTCGACGGCGGACGCGAGTGTCGTCCGGTACGACGAGGTCCGGTTGCTCTCGCTGCTGATCGCGGACCCCGACAAGGCCGCTCGTTTCGTGCGGGACGAGCTCGGCGCACTGGGGTCGAGCGCGGGTTCCGCGCAGGTTCTCCGTCGGACGGTGCGGGCGTACCTCGACTGCCACGGCAGTCCGCAGGAGGCCGCCAAGGAGCTCCAGGTCGCGAAGAACACGGTCATCTACCGGGTCAAGCGGGCCGAGGAGCTCCTCGGCCGGTCCATCAGGGACTCCCAGCTCGAGCTGCACGCGGCGCTCCGCCTCGCGGAACTGCTCCCCGATCCGGACGACACCGGTCACTGACGGGCACAAGTCACGCATCCCGCACGCCGCCACTGCCGTCGGGCTCACGCCGCGCGACCCGCGAGCCCGGCGACCGTGTCACCGTGTCAGACCCCGTTTTGGACCCCGGGTCCAATCGGCGGCGAAACGTTGGTGGGTCAGGCATAGAGGCCCTCGTCACGCCCGGACTTCAATCGAGGGCAGGACGACAGCACCGGCCACCGCTTCGGCGGATGAGCCGCCGAGGCAAGGAGGCCTCATGACGACTCTCGATGACGTCACGACGTTCGGACCGCAGGCGCAGGCCGAGGTTCGCGAACGTCTCCTGCAGACCGCTCGCGAGCTGCGGCCGCTCCTGCGTGAGCACGCCGACGAGTCCGAGCGCAACCGCCGCCTGGCCGAGAAATCGGAGCGGGCCCTGCGCGAGTCCGGGTTGTTCCAGGCCAACGCGCCGCGCCGGTCGGGCGGGGCCGGCGGAGACGTCCGGACCCTCATCGAGCTGTCGGCCGAGATCTCTCGGGGGGACTCGTCCGCGGGCTGGGTCGCCTTCATCGCGAACACGACCGCGTTCGGCATGGGCCTCTTCCCCGACGACGTACGGGAAAAGGTGTACGGCCCGGACCCCCGCAACGTCGCGATCAGCCAGTTCGCCCCGGGCGGGACCGCCGAGAAGGTCGACGGTGGCTACCGCATCAACGGCAAGTGGGGTTTCGCCTCGGGCTGCTACCAGGCCCAGTGGACGCTGAACGCGTTCCTGGTCCTCGACGCGGAGGGGCAGCCCTCGGAGGTGCGCTGGGCGCTGATGCCGTTGGCCGACATGCGGATCGAGGACACGTGGTACGTCGTCGGCATGGCAGGGACCGGCAGTAACACCCTCGTGGCCGAGGACCTCTTCGTCGAGGACCGGTGCACCCTGGACCTCCAGACGTTCATGGGTACGGCTGTCTTCCCGATCTGGCACGAGGACGAGACCAGCTACCGTGCGTCGCTGAACAGTCTCGCCTGTCTCGGCCTGTGCGGTCCGCTGCTGGGCATGGCCGAGGCCGCCTGGGACTTCACGACGGAGAACCTCGGCAAGGGCCGCCCCATCAGCTACTGGGCCTACTCGGACCGCCGGGACGCCCCCAGCTACCGCCTCGCCCTTGCCGACGCGCGGGTCGCGATCGACGCGGGCAGGATGCATCTGCTCAGGTCCGCCGACGAGATGGACGACGCCGCACGCGAGGGCCGGGTCCTCGACAGTGCGGCCCGGGCGCGGATCCGCGGCGACTCCGAGATCGCGACGCGCAACTTCCGCCAGGCCGTCACGCTCATGCTCGACATCGTCGGCACCAGCAGCTTCGCCCAGTCCAACCCGCTGCAGCGCGTCTGGCGTGACCTGACCGTCGCCAGCGGCCACGGGCTGAACAACCCCCTGCTGAACCGGGAGATCTACGGCCAGAGCCTCGTCGGACGCGACACCGCGGAGATCGGTTCGCTCTGAGGCCGTCACGGCCGGGCCCTAGGCCCTGTCGTCAAATTCCCGCCTGCCGGGCGACGCCAGCACGCACTCTCGCCGCACCGGGCGTAGACCCGCGTGCAACCAGTACGAGGGTCTACGCCCGGCACGCCGAGAGCACGCACCTGACGCCGCCCGGCAGCCCTTCGGGCGACGGCGGGAATTTGACGACAGGGCCTAGCGGCCCGGCCCTCGGGCCTCCACGGCGCGACTCGACACGTAGAAGGGAAGTTCCGCCATGACGACATTCGCCATGCCTTCGCCCGCTCACCCCCCGATCCACCTGACCACGGCGGAGCGGGCGGAGTCACTGCCGGCCGAGACCTTCAGGTCGGCGTTCCGGATGCACCCCTCCGGGGTCGCCGTCGTGACCGCCGAACTGGGCGGGCGGCCGGTCGCGATCACGGTCAGCTCGCTGGCCTCCGTCAGCGCCGAACCGCCACTGATCGTCTTCTCCGTCTCCTCGAAGGCCTCCAGCAGTTCGGTCCTACGGCGAGCTGACAGCGTCGTCGTCCACATGGTGGGCAGCGACCAGCTCTGGCTCGCGCAGCTCGGGGCCACCAGCGGGGTCGACCGCTTCGCCGACACGAGTGCCTGGACGCGGTTGGCCACGGGCGAACCGGTCTTCTCGGCAGCTCCTGCGTGGGTGCGGGGAAAGGTGGTCTCCCGTATCGAGGCGGGCGAGGCCTCGATCTTCGTCGTCCACGCGGTGTCGGCGGCCGTGCCCGAGGGGGCCGCCGAGCCCGGGTCGGCTCCACTCGTCTACCACTCCCGGTCCTGGCACCGGCTCGACGAACGCTCGAAGCTGGCGTGACCCGGGCTGCGGGTTCCTGTACCGCGGCCGACGGACCTGCTCGTCCCGCCGCGGCGGCTACGGCGCGCCGGTGAGGTTGCGCATCACCGCGTGGAGCTGCGGCGGGGTCAGCGGGGCGGCCGGGAGCGGGTGGGCGGCCTCGGTGCGCAGGCCGTCGAGGGTGAAGGCGATGCCCCGGCGCCAGCCCTCGGAGGCCGCGTCCGTGAAGGCCCGGGCCAGCAGGCCATTGGTGCCGAAGACGAACAGCAGGTCCTCTTTGGTGAAGTCGGGGCGCAGGGTGCCGGCCTTCTGCGCCCGTCGGATGATGCGCGTGGAGGCGGCGTCGGTGCTCTCGCAGACAGCCATCAGGCGTTCGGCGTCCGGATAGCTGCCGGTGACCACGTCCCTGATCACGGGATCGGTGACCTGGAGTTCGCACATCTTCTCGATGTAGTACGTGAATCCGTCCCAGGCGTCGTCACTGGTCAGGGCCTCTTCGGCGACCTTGTCGAGCCGGTCCGCGACCAGCTCGGCGACCACCTCGTCGATGAGCGCCTCGCGGCTGCCGAAGAGGTTGTAGAGCGTGCCGTGGCTCACGCCTGCCCTGCGGGCGATCTCCTTCAGGGGGACCTGGAGGCCGCGCTCACGGAAGAGCTCGGCTGCCGCGGTTCGCAGCTTCTCCGCGTTGCGTTGCGCGTCGGCCCGCATCCGGCGCCCTCCTGGTCGTGTAAGCGGCGTCCATGGTCGCATTCTCGGGCACCTCGGAACTTGACCGGTGGGTCAAGTTCGATGGTAGCGTCGGAGCTGAAGTTGACCCTTGGGTCAAGATATCTCGCGGCAAGGAGAACCCCCATGTCCAAAGTGATCGCCGTCTTCGGGGCCGGTACCGGCCTGGGCCTTTCCGTCGCCCGCCGCTTCGGCAGGGAAGGCTTCCGCGTCGCCCTGGTGGCCCGCCGCAAGGAGCGGCTCGACGCCCTCGTCGCGCAGCTCGCCGACGAGGGCGTCGAGGCCGTCGCCTTCCCCGCCGACCTGTCCGACCCCGACGGGATTCCCGCCCTGCTGGACGCCATCCGCGGCCACTTCGGCCGGATCGACGTCGTCGAGTACGGGCCGATCGGCGCCGAGGAGGCCTTCACCCCCGCCGCCCAACTGGACGCGGCCACTCTGGAAAAGATCTCCCGGGTGCTTCTCCTGACCCCGGTGGAGGTGTTCCGCTCCGTGCTGCCGGAGATGACCGACCGCGGCGACGGCGCCCTCCTGATGACCACCGGCTACTCGGCCGTGCAGGGCGTGCCTCACCTCAGCGGCCCGGGCCCGGTGATGTCCGCCGCCCGCAACTACGTGTACGCGCTCAACGGCGAACTCGCCGGTACCGGTGTCTACGCCGGCACCCTCACCATCGCCGCCATGATCACCGGCAGCGAGGCGGCCGAGGCAACCGCCAAGGGCGATATCGAGCTTCCGGACAACGGTGTGGAGTTCCCCGTCGTCCACCCGGACGAACTCGCCGAACACTACTGGGACATGTACACCAAGCGTGACCGCGTCGAGCAGGCCCACCCCGTGGAGTTGACCCCGCAGAGCGCTGTCCCGGCGTTCAACCCGCAGGTCGACGCCACCGCGTAACCAACCTGGCATGGCGGGAAACTCCAGGCTTCAGCCGGTGCAGTTCATCAGCGACTGACTGTTGTCGTCCTCAGTCGGCAACGCGACCATCACCAGTAACCCAGATATCCACTATCCGCGCATGAATGTGCATTCCGGTTGAAAGGGGACGCCGGTGACACTCGCCTACGACGCCGGCCGGGAAGCCGCCGCGGTGCCTGACCGCCTCGGCGCCGACACGCTGTCGGCGTTCGAGCTGTGCCGGGACACCGACCTCGGCGTGGTCACCAGAACGCTCGAAGACGTCTCTGCCTGCTCCGGCAGTTGGGAACTGCTGAGTCCCGGCGCCGAGCCGGAGCCGTCAGTCGTCCGGGCCGTTGAGCTGACGCATCTGACGCTCTGCTCCGTCCAGTTCGGAACCGAGGTGCGGATCGTGATCGACCCGATTCAGGCGTACCACGTCACCGTGCCGATCACCGGTCAAGTGCTGTGCCACTTCGGCTCTCGCGACGTCACGGTCGGTCCCGGCCTCGCCTCCGCGGTGACCACCGGCAACCCCGCGTTCATGCCGCACTGGAGCGCGGGGGCCGAAGTCCTCTGCATCAAGATCCGGCAGGACGCGCTGGAGAGCGAGCTGGCAGCGATGATCGGCCGGCCGGTCCGGCCGCCCGTGCGGCTCGGAATAGGGCTCGGTCTCACCACGCCCGCGGGCCAGAGCTGGCTCTCCGTGCTCGGTCTGCTGCTGAACGACCTCGCGACACCGGACAGCCTCTCCCGCACCTCGAAACATCATCGCGAGCAGTTGGAGCGGTTGGTCATCAGCACGCTCCTTCGCGCACAGTCGCACGACTACTCGGACGACGTGTGGAGCGGCCAGGCGCCGGCGCGCTGGTCGTCGGTCAAGCGTGCCGTCGAAGCCATCGACGATGCCCCGGAGCTGGCCTGGACGCTGACGTGGCTCGCGGAGGTGGCGGGGGTGAGCGGGCGCCGCCTGCAGCAGGGGTTCCACGCTCAGCTCGGGATGTCCCCGATGAAGTACCTGCAGAACGTTCGCCTGGAAAGAGTGCATCGCGATCTCCTGAACGATGCGGGACCGGTCGGCGATCTCTGCACACGCTGGGGATTCACCCACCTCGGGCGATTCGCCGGTGCCTACCGCGAGCGGTACGGCGAGTCTCCGTCGCAGACCCGCCGTCGTAGCCGGTCGGTCCCCGTCTGACCAAACTTTCGCATCCCGGATCGTCCGCTTCGGAATCCGGATCGCACAGCATCGGCAGCCCGCTGAGACTTGCGCAATCGACTGTCAACGCGGACAGGAGCCTCCGATGCCCGAAACACTCAGCCAGTCAGCCGACCGCACAGCTACCGACGCCGACCTCCTCGCGAGGGCGACGGACCTGCGTGAACTGCTCTGCAAGGAGGCTGCTGTCGGGGACGAGCAGCGCAACATCACCGATACCGCCGTTGCCGCGCTGCGCGACGCGGGTATGTTCCGGCTCGGCACACCCAGGCGGTGGGGCGGCCATCAGGCAGGCATGCGGACCACCCTCCAGGTACTCGCCGAACTCGGGCGGGGCGACGCGGCCGCCTCCTGGGTCACGATGATCTACGCGGTCACCAACCTCGCGGCGTCCTTGAACACCGACCGGGCGCAGGAGGAGATCTGGGGAGACAACCCGGACGCGGCCGTCGCGGGCACGTCCAACTTCATGGGCAGCACGGCGGTGAAGGTGGACGGCGGCTACGTGGTCAACGGGAAATGGCCGTTCAACTCCGGTTGTCTGCACGCCGACTGGACGATGACGCCGTTCCCGATTCTCGGCGAGGACGGCGGCCTGGCGGGCGTCAGGTTCGGCCTCGTTCCCTATACGGATCTCACCATCGAGGACACCTGGCACGTCGCGGGAATGCGTGGCACCGGAAGCAACACGGCAGTCGGTACGGACGTGTTCGTCCCCGACCACCGCATCATCGATTTCGACAGGATCGTGTCCGGGGGCTCGCTGTCCGAGCATCCGGAGGCACAGGAGATCCCGGGATCCGTACAGATCGCGATGATCCTGGGACTCGTGGGACCGTTGCTCGGAGCCGCTCACGCCGCCGTCGACCTGGCCCGGGAGGCCATCGACAAGGGACGCCCGGTGATCGGGTCCATTTATCAGAAGGCGGCGGATTCACCCACCCACCAGCTCAATTACGCGACCGCCGTGTCGCGGTTGGACACCGCGTATCTGCATGTCCTTCGTGCCGCCGACGATGTGGACCGGTCGGTGGGAACGGAGCCGCCTGACGACGTGACCCGGGGCAGGATCCGCATGGACATCGCGGTCGCACTGCAGAGTCTCCGCGAAGCCGTGACGCTGTCCATGAGCATCGGCGGCGCCGGAAGTTTCGCGACCGCGAACCCCGCCAACCGGGTATGGCGTGACTTCGAAACAGGCGCGCGGCACGCCATCTTGAACCCCGGCATCGGAGCCGAGACCTACGCCCGGGCACTTCTGGGCCTCGAGCCCATCGCCGTCTTCTGAACAGAACCTCCCGACTCTCACGCGGACCATCCACCCGCCCACGTCGGCGGTTCTCCATGAGGAGCGATGAAAACATGGCGACAAAACAGGCGCCGCAAGCGGGCGACGTCGTCCACACGGACGTTCTGGTCGTCGGCGCCGGACCCGCGGGACTGACCGCGGCCGCGTTTCTGGCCGAGTACGGCGTCGACGCGATCACGGTGACCAAGTACCCGTCGACAGCGCCCACCCCTCGCGCGCACATCACCAACCAGCGGACCGTGGAGGTGCTGCGCGACCTGGGCATCGAGGACCGGGTCCGCGAGATCGCCATGCCCGCCGACCTCATGGGCACCAACGTGTGGGCGACCTCGTTCGCGGGCGTCGAACTGGCACGCATGATGACCTGGGGTCAGGGCCTGGACCGCCGCAGCGAGTACGCGGCCGCGAGCCCGTGCGACATGTGCAACGCGCCCCAGAACGTACTGGAACCCGTGATCCTCGCCGCCGCCCGGGAACGCAAGGCCGACATCCGGTTCAACACCGAACTCATCGACATCAAGCAGGACGACGAGGGGGTACGGGCCACACTGCGGCGGCGCGACGACGGTACGGAATACACCGTCGAGGCCCGCTATGTGATCGGCGCCGACGGCGGGAACAGCACCGTCGCCCGCGTTCTCGACTTCGCGATGGAGGGCGAGGCCGGTATCGGCTCGGCCTTCACGGTCTGGATCGAGGCGGACCTGACCCGTTTCACCGAGCACCGTCCCGGCGCCCTGTTCTGGGTCTCGCCCCCCGGCACCAACGTGCTGTGGAGCCCGTGGACCACCATCGTGCCCCACACGGAGTGGATGGCCCTGTTCCTGATGCACGACCTGCTGCCCGCCGACACCTCGGACGAGGCGGTCGCCGAGATCGTCCGGGCCGGAATCGGGGATCCCGACGTCGAGTTCAAGATCAAGCACATCGGGCAGTGGCAGGTCAACCACGTGGTGGCCGAGCGGTACCGCAAAGGCCGGGTCTTCCTGGCCGGCGACGCGGCACACCGTCACCCGCCGTCCAACGGACTCGGCAGCAACACCTCGATCCAGGACTCCTACAACCTGGCCTGGAAACTGGCCCTCGTGCTGCGCGGAGACGCCGGCGAGGAGCTGCTGGACAGCTACCACGACGAGCGCAAGCCGGTGGGACGTCAGGTGATCGACCGGGCGATCAAGAGCCTCGCCCAGCTCCAGCCGTTGAGCGAGACGATTGGCCTGGCCTACGGGCAGACCCCCGAGCAGGGCTGGGCGATCGTCGACGAGCTCTTCGCCCCGGGCGAAGCCGGGGCGGCCCGCCGAGCCAAACTGCTGGACGCGGTGCAGCTGGTCAACTACCAGCTGAACGCCCACGGCGTGGAGCTGGGGCAGCGGTACACGTCCACCGCCGTCGCCGACGACGGCACACCGTTCCCCGAGTACACACGAGACCCCGAGCTCCACTACCACCCGACGACGCATCCCGGCGCCCACCTGCCCCACGTCCGGCTCCAGCACGGCACCGAGTACGTCTCGACCCTCGACCTCGTCGGGCACGGCCGGTTCACCGTGCTCACCGGAGTCGACGGAGCGGCCTGGACCGAGGCCGCGGCGGCCGTCTCACGCGAAACAGGTCTCACCATCGAGGCGCGGACGATCGGCATGCGCTCCGAGTACGACGACGTGCTCGGGGAGTGGACCAGGAACCGCGAGTTCGACGACGACGGCTGCCTCCTGGTCCGCCCGGACCGCCATGTGGCGTGGCGCTCCCGTAACGCGGTCGACGACCCGGTGAAGACACTCCGTGGCGTCCTCGCCTCCGTGCTGGGGACGCCATCCGGCAACGACTGAGAGGGCCCACGGCCCGCCCGCGGTGAAGGGCGTCCCGACGGCAAGGGAGTCGCCGTCGGGCCCCTGGTCGGCGCACCGCATCAGGGACAAGGGGGCCTGCCGCCCCGTCGTGGCCCCTGTATGGACACGTTGTTTCGTCAATGCTGACTGCTGACTGGAGACGCGCCGATGTCGGAAACCACTGACCGCGATCGCGATCACATACGCCAGCACATCGCGTTGATCGACGAAGCCTCGCTGGAGCCGGGGTTGTCGGCCGACGGTTTCCGTGAGGCCTTCCGCAACCACGCGGGCGGAGTCGCGGTCGTGACCGCCGACGCCGGCCGGGGTCCGGTCGCCTTGACCGCGACGTCGGTGATATCGGTGAGCGCGACGCCTCCGCTCCTCGTGTTCTCCGTGTCCGCCCTCTCTTCGGCGACGCCGACGATCCTGGAGTCGTCGTCCCTGGTCGTGCATCTGCTGGGGGCCGGTCAGGTCGACCTCGCCAGGCTCTGTGCGACGAGCGGAGCGGACCGCTTCGCCGACACCGGTGCCTGGGCCCGGCTGCCGACCGGCGAGCCGTACTTCATCGCGGCTCCGGTATGCATCCGCGGCGCCATTGCCGCCACCTTCGCCGCGGGAGCTTCAACCCTCGTCGTCGTCAACGCCACCCACGCGCACTACGCGCCGACGGACGACGCCCGGAGCGACGCGTCGCGTCCGCTGGTCTACCACAACCGGACTTGGCATCAGTTGAGCGAGCTGTCCGAGTTGGCAGACCCCCACCTCTTTTCAAAGGAGCGGAGAACTCCCCATGGCCGAGCTGAAGATCATCATCGCGAGCACGCGGCCGGGCAGGATCGGCCTGACCATCGGTGAGTGGTTCGAGACCCACGCCAAGGAGCACGGCGGTTTCGACGGGATCGAGCTGGTCGACCTGGCCGAGGTGAACCTGCCGTTCATGAACGAGCCGCACCACCCGCGCCTGGGCCGGTACACCCACCAGCACACCCGTGACTGGAGCGCCAAGGTCGCGGAGGCGGACGCCTTCGTGTTCGTGATGCCGGAGTACAACTTCGGCTACAACGCCGAGTTGAAGAACGCCATCGACTACCTGCACCGCGAGTGGCAGTACAAGGCGGTCGGCCTGGTCAGCTACGGGGGCGTCTCGGCCGGCACCCGGGCCGCGCAAATGATCAAGCAGGTGGTGACCACACTGAAGATGACGCCGGTCGTGGAGTCGGTCTCGATTCCCTTCGTCCACCAACTCATCGACGAGGAGGAGGGCCTGATGCCGAACGAGATCATGACCGGCTCCGCGACAGCCATGCTCGACGAACTCGCGCGGGTCACCGAGGCCCTGCGCCCACTGCGCACGCCTGCGGCCTCGTGACCCACCCCCGCCGACTGGGCGGGGACCCGGCTACCTCGCCGCCCGGTCGGAGTGGACGGCGGATTCGGTGGCCGGGGCGACGCCCATGATGGCCAGGAACGGGCGGAGGAGGAAGGCGAGTTGGCGGCCGTCGCCGAGTCGTGCGCCGATCAGTGCCACGGGCCCGGTGACGACGTGCGGGCCGTACGTCTCCGGCGGGTGTTCGTCCCCGCGACCGCATCCAGGCTGACCTGGGACGCCTGTCGGCGCCGAAGACGAGCATCCGGCGCCATCCGGCGCCCGCAGGTTCGAAAGGTCTCCGAGGTGTACGGATGCGCTCGGCTCAGCCCAGAGGTCGCGATGTCGAGGCGGGCTGAGCGCCTGCTTGACCACCCAGCTGCATGAGGCATAGGTTCCTATCGAACCGCATCATGGTTCTATGGTCCGTATAGTGGACCACCCCGTGCGCACACGTTTCGGGGTAGCGCGTCGACGCGATGACGGTGACCAGGTACGCCCGGTCCCGTTGCCATCAGCCCTGCCCTCGGGAGCGCTCCATGACCGCCTCATACTCCGCCCCGCGCTCACTCCTGCTGTCCCGCCGTGACCTGGAGTTCCTGCTCTACGACTGGCTCGACGTCGAAACGCTGACCCGGCGCGAGCGGTACGCCGACCACACGCGGGAGACGTTCGACGCCGTCCTGGACCTGTGTGCGGAGATCGCCGAAGAACGCTTCGCTCCGCACAACAGGCTGAACGACCAGGAGGAACCGAGGGTCGTCGATGGCCGGGCGGTGGTGCAGCCCGACGTGAAGACCGCCCTCGACACGGTCGCGGACGCCGGACTGCTGAGCGGCGGTATGGATGCCCGCGTGGGGGGCCTGCAACTCCCGCAGGTGGTCCAGAGCGCCTGCTTCCTCTGGTTCCAGGCGGCGAACATCAGCACGTGGGCATACGCCATGCTGACGGTCGCGGGCGCCAACCTCCTGCTCGCCCATGGCACCGACGAGCAGGTCGCCACCTACGTCCGCCCCATGATCGAGGGCCGCTATCACGGCACCATGTGTCTGTCGGAGCCGCAGGCGGGATCCTCGCTCGCCGACCTCACCTGCCGTGCCGAGCCCCGCGACGACGGCACCTTCCGGATCTTCGGCAACAAGATGTGGATCTCGGCAGGAGACCACGAGTTGGGGGAGAACATCGTCCACCTCGTCCTGGCGAGGATTCCGGGCGGCCCGCCCGGGGTGAAGGGCCTCTCACTCCTCCTCGTACCCAAGTACCTGGTGAACGCCGACGGCACGCTCGGCGAGCGCAACGACGTGGTCCTCGCCGGGCTGAACCACAAGATGGGATACCGCGGCACGACGAACACACTGCTGAACTTCGGCGAGGGCACCTACCGGCCCGGCGGCGAGCCCGGGGCGGTCGGCCACCTCGTCGGCGGCCCGCACCAGGGACTGGCCGCCATGTTCCACATGATGAACGAGGCCCGGACCGGCGTCGGAGCGGGGGCGACGGCACTGGGATACACCGGCTACCTGAAGTCCCTCGAGTACGCCCGTACTCGCGGCCAGGGACGTCCGGCAGGGGACAAGAACCCCACCGCACCGCCGGTGCCCCTCATCGAGCACGCCGACGTGCGGCGGATGCTCCTGGCCCAGAAGTCCTACGTGGAAGGGGCGCTGGGACTCGTCCTGTACTGCGGCAGGCTGCTCGACGAGGAGCGCAGCGCGACCGACGAGACGGAGCGGGCACGGGCCCACCTGCTGCTGGAGGTTCTCACCCCGATCGCGAAGAGCTGGCCTTCCCAGTGGTGCCTGCAGGCGAACGACCTGGCGATCCAGATCCACGGCGGCTACGGCTACACCCGCGAGTACGACGTGGAGCAGCACTACCGGGACAACCGGCTCAACCCCATTCACGAGGGAACCCATGGAATTCAGGCCCTCGATCTGCTGGGCCGCAAGGTGGTCATGGACGACGGGGCCGGCCTTGCCGCGGTCGAGGCGCTGGTAACGGCCACGGTCGGGCGGGCCCGTGCCGTCGGAGGTGAGGCACGTGATCTCGCGGCCGACCTCGATCGTGCCTTCACCCGGCTCGTCGAGGTGACCCGGACGATTCACACCGCCGACGTGCCCGTCGGCGTTCGCCTGGCCAATGCGTCGGTGTATCTGGAGGCCGCAGGGCATGTCGTCCTGGCCTGGATCTGGCTGGAGCAGTTCCTCGCCACCGGTGACGGCGACGAGGTCCTCCGGCAGGGCAAGCGGCAGGCCTGCCGCTACTTCTACCGCTATGAACTGCCCCGTACCGCAGCGCAGTTCGACCTCCTCGCGCGCCTGGACACGACGACGCTGGGCACCGACGACAGTTGGTTCTGATGGCACATGGTTCTGAAGGGGCGACACCGATGACCTGCCGATGATCACCATCGGCAGGTCATCGCACACCCGAACGGTCATCTCACCCGCGGCGGATCCACGAAGAAGTCGAGCTCCGGCTCCCAGCCCCCGCCGTACCCGGAGAGATCCGTGTGACCGGCCTCGGTCAGCACGTCGGCGTCGACGAGGGTATGGCCCGTCCGTTCACGCGGCGGGCGGGAGAGCACGGCGAGGGCCGCGTCCGCCATGATCTCGGGGCCGCGTGACCGGGCGGTGAGGCTCTCGCCGTCAAGGACGTTGGCCACCGCGGCGGTCGCGATCAGGGTCTGCGGCCACAGGCAGTTCGCCGCGATGCCGTCCTCCGCGAACTCGGCCGCCCAGCCGAGGGTGAGCAGCGTCATCCCGTACTTCGACAGGGTGTAGGCGGGGTGGGCGCCGAGCCAGCGCGGGGCGAGGTTGAGCGGCGGTGACAGGGTCAGGATGTGGGCGTGGTCGGACCGCTTCAGGTATGGCAGGCAGGCCCGAGTCAGCAAGAAGGTGCCCCTGCTGTTGATCGACTGCATGAGGTCGAAGCGCTTGACGGGCAGTTCCTCGGTGCCCCGCACGTCGAGGGCGCTGGCGTTGTTGACGCAGACGTCGACGCCCCCGAACCGGTCCACCGCCGTGGCCACCGCGCGCTCGACGTCGGCTTCCTCACGGACATCGCCGACCACCGCGACGGCGGATCCGCCGGCCGCCTCGATCTCGGCGACCGCCGTGTGCACGGTGCCCGGCAGCCTCGGATCGGGCGTGTCGGTCTTGGCCAGGAACACCGCGTTGGCGCCCTCGCGGGCCGCGGCGGTGAGTATGGCCAGCCCGATGCCACGGCTGCCGCCGGACATCACGATGGTCCGGCCCTTCAGTGATGTCCCCATGCCGGGGTGCTCCTGTCGTCGATCGTGCGTCGGGTTCAGCGGCCGGTGAAGTGAGGGGGCCGCTTCTCCAGGAAGGCGAGGGCGCCTTCGCGGAGGTCGTTCGAGGTGCGGCAGCGGGCGACGGCCTCGATGGCGTGACTCAGCGCGGCACTGCCCGCCGCTTCGTCGCCCTCGCTCAGGCGGCGGACGGCTTGTACGGACGCCTTGGCGGCGCGGACCGACAGAGGTGCGTTCGCCGCGATGGTCGCGGCGAGTTCGTCGACGACCTTGCCCAGTTCGTCGGGTTCGACGACCCGGTCCACCAGGCCCACGGCGTGCGCCTCGGCGGCCGGCAGCCGGCGTCCGGTGAACAGCAGGTCGCTCGCGACCGACGGCCCCACGGTCTGGACGAGCGCGGCGGTCTGCGCCAAGGGATAGCCGACGCCCAGGCGGGCGGCCGGGATGGCCAGGACGCTGCGGGTGTCCGCGTAGCGCAGGTCCGCGCCCAGGGCGAGGGCCATGCCCGCGCCCAGGCAGTAGCCGTGGATCCGGGCGATGACGGGCACCGAGAGCGCCGACAGCTGGGTGAACAACGTCGTGGCAGCGTCGTCCGCCGCCTGTCGTGCGGCCTCGTCCTGTCGGCCCGGGAACTCGCTGATGTCCGCGCCGGAGACGAAGGCCTGCTCGCCCGCGCCGCGCACGACGACCACGCGCACCTCCGGGTCTTCGTCCATCGCCCTGAGCGCGGCGGCGAGTTCGGTCATCATCGCCACGGACAGCGCGTTGCGCCGGGCCGGGTTGCTGATCTCCACGGTGCCGACCGCGTTTCGTACGTCGGTGCGGATCCGTGGCGAGGAGGTCACGGTCACCGCGGTCATCCGACCTTCTCCGCCACGAAGCGATTGCGCAGCGCGCCGATCCCCTCGATGCGCACTTCGAACTCCGAGCCGTCGCGCAGGAGCACCTTCGGCTCGCGCACGAATCCGACCCCCGACGGGGTGCCGGTGAGGATCAGGTCACCCGGCTCCAGGGTCATCACGGTGGTGATGTAGGCGACCAACTCCGGTACACCGAACAGGAGCGAGGAGGTGCGGTCGCTCTGGAGAACCTCGCCGTCGAGCGTGCCCTTGATGGCCAGGTCGGGTCGTGCGCCGCCGAGTCGCGTGGCGGGCACGACGACCGGCCCGACGGGGGTGAGACCGTCCCACGCCTTGCCGGCGACCCGCTGAGTGGTGTGGAACTGGAAGTCACGCACGGAGACGTCGTTGGCCGCAGTGTACCCGAAGATGACGCTCTCCGCGTCCTCGGCCGCGATCCGGCGCGCACGGGCACCGATGACCACGGCGAGTTCGCTCTCGTAGTCGATCTGGTCCGATTCCGGTGGCAGGGCCACGTCCGCGAAGGGCGCCGCCAGTGAGGTGTGCCATTTCGGAAAGAGATCCGGGTGGGCCGGTCCCGTGTCACGGCCGCCCTCTTGCACGTGCGTGAGGTAGTTCTGCCCGATGCAGATGACCTTGCCCGGGCGTCCGACCGGGCTCAGCAGCCGATGGTCCGGCGCGTCGATCACGGGGCCGGCCTCGATGGCCGCCGGGTCGCCCTGAGCCGCCTCCAGCAGCGGGGGCAGATCCTCGAAGACCTGGCCCTCCACGAGGGCGAGGCGCGCCTTGGCCGCCCCGTCCCGCCTGAGCGCGACCACAGGGCCACCACCGTGCAGGACCCGGGCGAGGCCGAGTCCGTCGGTCCAGTCCGCCGGTGAAGCGGGCGTCGGAGTGGTCATGAAGGTGCCCTCCTGATTCATTTCTGCGCCTCGGCGCTGCGGGCGGCCGGGGTGGCCGCCTCCGTCCTCGCGTGAGCGGCCGTGGCCGTGTCGGCATCGTGCACGCCGACGACACCGGCCTCGACCAGGGCGGCGATCCGGTCGTCGTCGTATCCCAGTTCGGCCAGGACCGCGATCGTGTCCCCGCCGAGCTCGGGTGCGCGGCCACGGGCGCGCGGCGCGCCGTCGGCGACGATGGGGGTGTTCACGATGGTCCGCTCCGCGAAGCGCTTGTCGTCGTGCACGAACAGGCCGCGCGCGGCGAACTGTTCGTCGGTGAGGATGTCGCTGATGCCGTTGACCGGACCGCAGGGGACCCCCGCCGCGCGCAGCGCGTCCATCCAGTGGTCCCGGGGAGCCGTCGCGAAACGTGCCTGGATGATCTCCGCGAGGGGCGCCCGGTGCTGGAAGCGTTCGTACTCGGTGGCGAAACGTGGGTCGTCGCGCAGGTCGAGCTCCAGGACGGCACACAGCGCCTCCCACGCCCGGTCGACCGCGCCGAGCACGAGAGTTGCGCCGTCTTGGCAGGTGAACGCCTCGTAAGGGGCGGCCAGTCGGTGCGCCGTGCCCAGCGGGGCCGGCTCAACCCCCGTCGCCACGTAGTCGGCGACCTCCCACAGCGACCAGGCGGCCACCGAGTCCGCGAGCGCGACGTCGATGTACGCCCCGCCGCCACCGGCGCGTGCGCGCAGCAGGGCGGCCAGGACGCCGATCGCTCCCCACATGCCGGTGCCCACGTCGGATATGGGGAAGCCCGCCTTGGCGAGTTGCCCGTCGACCGACCCGGTCACGGACATCAGCCCGCTGTAGGCCTGCGCGATCAGGTCGATGCCCTTCGCGTCGCGCATCGGGCCGAACTGCCCGAAGCCGGAGATGGAGCAGTAGACGAGGTCTGGGCACTCCGCCCGCAGGTCCTCGTAACCCAGCCCGAGCCGCGCCATCGCGCCCACCCGGAAGTTCTCCACCAGGACGTCGCTGCGTCGTGCCAGGGAGCGCACGATGTCGGCGCCGGCGGGGGACTTCATGTCGACCGCGAGGCTCTGCTTGTCGCGGTGGGTCAGGTCGAAGGGGATCGACCTACGCTCCGGGCCCATCCGCCGGGCGCGCATGCCGTCACCCCTGACCGGTTCGATCTTGAGGACGTCCGCGCCGAGGTCGGACAGGATGGTCGTGCAGTAGGGGCCGGCCAAGGCTCCAGTCACATCCAGGACGCGTACGCCTCGTAGGAAGGCCGGCCCGGGTTCGGCGGACTCCGTTGTCGCTGTCATGGCGCCCTTCATTTCATCTCGGTCCGTATTGTGGACCAGTGGACCGGAATAAGGACCTCTGGCAAACTTAGGCCTGGTCTTCCGGGAGCGTCAAGCAGGTGGGAAGGACGCCAGTGAACCGCATGCCGGACCGGGGGACCCGCTAGCGGTCCGCTGGGTCGGCGGGATAGTTTCCTGAACGCCTCCGTGCGTTCTGACCGTCGCGAGGCTTCTCAGGGGCGGCCGTCGGCCACGCATCCGCCGGCCGCCCCGTCCCGGGCGCCGCGTCCGCCATCGACGGTCCGCCCCCCATGGCCCGGTCGGCGCCGCCGTAATCGCATCGCACCCCTCCACAAGAAGACGCTGAGGAGCACCTCCCATGGCCATCGCCATCTCCGCCACCTGGACGGCCCACCCCGGCAGGGAGGACGTCGTCCGCGACGCCCTGGCCAAACTGGTCCCAGCCGCTCGTGCCGAACCCGGATGCCAGGCATACGTCGTTCACCAGGACCCTGAGCGGCCCACGGTCTTCAGGTTCTTCGAGATCTACGACGACGAGGACGCGCTCAAGGCGCACGGCGACTATCCCCACTTCACGAAGTACGCGGTGGGCCAGGCGGCTCCGGCGCTGGCGGACCGCTCCCACGAGTTCACCACCGTGCTCGATTTCTGACAGGTGGAGACCCCGGGTCCGCAGTCCTCGGGGGCACGCTTCCCACCTGCTTGACGCTCCCGGAAGATCAGGCCTAAGTTTGCCAGAGGTTCTTATCCCGGTTCACTGGTCCACATTGCGGACCGAGTGAAATGAGGGGAGTCATCATGCCGAAACCGCCTGAGACCGACGCGCGGCACGCCACGCGGTTCCGTCGCTACGTTCCCGCCTCCGACGACCCGCGCGTCGCCGGCCTGCACGAGCACACGGCTCGGACGTACGCCGACGCCCGGCTGAGCATTCCGGTGCTCGCCGAGGTGGTACGCCAGTGGCGCGAGAGCGCGGAAGAACCGTACGTCGGCATCACCACCGACGGCCGCGTCCGCCACGGCGTCTACGAACTCGACGCGGTCCCCGACGCCGAACGCCCGCCCACCGAGGCGATGCTCAGCGCGGTCGAGGAGATCCGCCGCCACACCACGCACGAGCAGTGGCAGCGGCTCACCTATCCGCTGGAGGCACCGCAGTGGCGGACCTGGAGCAACCCCGAGGCGCTGCTGTACGACAACGGCCTCCGCCTGGAGGAAGTGCCGGACGAGACCGCGGACGCGCTGCTGGGGCTGGTGAGAGCGACCCTCAGCGAGGACGGCTACACCGTGGTGCGCCATCTGATGCGGCTCAACGGTTTCCTCGGTGAGCTCACCGACATGAGCGGGGTCATGAATCCCGGCAGTTACCAGTTCGCCGTCTTCGGCGAGCCGTCCCAGGACCAGCCGTGGGGATGGCACCTGTACGGCCACCACGTGTGCGTCAACGCCCTCGTGGCGGGGGACCGGATGGTGATCGGCCCCGTCTTCCTCGGTGCCGAGCCGGACAGTACCGACGTCGGTCCGGATGCCGGTGTCCGGCCGCTGGGTGTCCGTGAAGGGGTCGGGCTGTCGTTCGTCAACAGCCTGACTCCGCAACAGCTCGCCGTGGCCCGCACCTACCCGGAGGTGCGCGATCCACGGATGCCGGAAGGACGGGTGCACCCGGTGGAGGAGCGGTTCCTCGCGGGGGCCTTCCAGGACAACCGGGTGATCCCGGTGGAGGGCATCCGCGCCACCGAACTGGACGGCGAGCAGCAGCAGTTGCTGCTGGCCGTCATCGAGCAGTACAACGACCTGCTGCCCGAAGGCCCACGGGCCGCCCGCATGCGCGAGGTGCGTGCGCACCTTCCGGAGACGTACCTGACCTGGATCGGCGGCGTCGACGACGAGCAGCCGTTCTACTACCGGGTGCAGAGCCCGGTGGTGCTTATCGAGTTCGACCACCACGCCGGCATGTTTCTGACCAATCCGGTACCGGCCCGCTTCCACATCCACACCATCCAGCGGCTGCCCAACGGCAACGACTACGGCCGGCTGCTGTGGAAGCCCCGTACCTGAGGGGACCGGCTCCCACCCGCATCTCGGGTGCGGACGGCACCCAGCCACAGCCCATGACACCGGGCCGCAGGGAATCCCTGACTGCCCACGCCACATGAGGAGCCGCTATGGACATCAATGTCGATGTCGTCATCGTCGGGTACGGACCGGGAGGTGCCGTACTGGCTTCCCTCCTGGGACAGCGAGGCCACAAGGTGGCCGTGCTGGAGAAGTTCCCGGCCCCCTACAACCTGCCCCGGATGAGCACGCTCGACGGCGAGATCGCCCGTGTCCTGCAACACGCCGCGGACCCCGTCGCAGCGCTCAAGGACTCGGTGCCCCAGGCGAGCGTGAGCCTTTACGGCGCCGACGGCAAGCTGGCTCTCGTGGGCGACTGGAACAGGACGGTGTGCGGCCACCCGCTCCACCTCAGCCTCCACCAGCCCAACATCGAAGCCGCCATGCACGACCGTGTGGACGCCAGCCCGTCGGTGCAGGTCCACTGGGGCACGCCTGCCACCGGTGTCGAGGACCTCGGTGACCGGGTCGTCGTCACCGCCGTCAGGGACGCCGACGGTGAGCAGATCCGGGTGAACGCCCGCTACGCCGTCGGCATGGACGGGGGCTCGAGCTTCGTCCGGGATGCGGTCGGCATCCGTATGGACGTGATCCATCGCCATGACGACGAGTGGCTGATGACCGACTACGACATCGTCGATCCCGAGGTCGCCACACCGCCGACCGAGCTCCACCTGGAAGTCCCCCGTGCCTACTACTGGGGGCCGAACGGCGACCGGCGTTGCCGCATCGACATGAGGCTGCTGCCCGACGACCCCGCCGAGGTCCGTACCCACGAGCACGCACTGGGCTTCCTGCGGGACAAGACCGGCATCGAAGCGCGTTCGGTGCGCGTCACACGGCAGGTCAACTACCGGTTCCGCTCCCAGATCGCCGACCGGATGCGGGTGGGCAACGTCTTCCTCGGCGGTGACGCCGCCCATCTCATGACCCCCTCCGGGGCGCAGGGGTCATGCAGCGCGATGCGGGATGCCATCAACCTCGCGTGGCGTCTCGACCTCGTGCTCGACGGCCGGACCTCCGACTCGGTTCTCGACACCTATGGGCCGGAGCGGCTCGCCCATGTCGCCCCCATCATCCAGGCTTCGCTGATGGGGTGGGCCCTGGCCGCGGAGTCGGACCCGGACAAGGCCGCCGCCCGCGACGCCTTCCTTCGCACCGGCGAGGCGCCACTTCCGGCCGCGTCCTCGCTGACGACCGGATTCCTGCGGGACACCCCCGAGGGCGACCTGGCTCCGCTGGCCGGCACGCTGAGCCCGCAGGGGCGCGTGCGTATCGGTGAGCGCAGCGGGCTGCTCGACGATCTCGTCGGCTTCGGTTTCCAACTGGTCAGCCGGGTCCCGGTCGCGGCGTTGCTCACGCCGGCCCACACCGCCCTGCTCGAGCGACTGGGCGTTCATGTCGTAGTCCTCGGTCCGGACGACGTCGAGGACGTCGACGGCACCTACCGAAGCTTCCTGGACGAGAACGGCCTGGTCGCCTACCTCAGCCGCCCGGACTTCTACCTCTTCGGTACGGCGGCGACGGCTGAAGACCTCCCCGCACTGATCGACGCCCTGTCCGCCGCGTTGACCCGCACCGAACCCTCTGTCTCCTCCGCCACACAGTCACCCGTCCCGCAGCCCGGAGCCGCCTTCACCCGGGCGACGGTCCCGGCCGGCGAATTCACCCTGCACTACGCCGAATCCGCCCCCGCGGCCCCTCTCGGCACCATCGTGTCGCTGCCCGGTTCCGCCGGCCTGGAGATGTCCACCGCCAAGGACCGCCTGGCCGAGCGGTACCGGGTCGTGGAGATCAACCCCCCGGGCTGGGGCGACCAGACGGACGTGTCCCGGCCGTTGTCCCAGAGCGAGATCGGTGGGGTGCTGGCCGAGGCGGTCGGGCACCTCGTCGACGGGCCGTTCGTCCTGCTGGCCACCTCCATGGGCGGCGCCAACGCGCTGCACATGGCCGCGAGGATCCCGGACCGGGTGCAGGGCATCATCCTCGAAGCGTCCATGACGCCGAGCCGACCGGAGGACCGTCACCCTCTGCCTACCGGCGCTCCCGCGATCCACCCCAACAAGCCGTGGGCCACCCCCGCGTACGTCGCGCACCAGATGGCGAACCGGATGCGGATGATCCAGCTGACACCCCCGGACATGGACGCCGCCGAGGCGATCGCCGTCGTACGTGAGCGCGGGATCCCGGTACTGGGGCTTCTCGGCACCGACGACGAGGTCCTGAAGCCGTCCCTGGAGGAGACCTTCCGCACGGTCCTGCCCGAGGGGGAGTTCCGGCTGGTTCCCGGCGGCGGGCACGACCTGCAGAACACCGCACCGGAGGAAGTCGTCGATCTCGTCGAGACCTTCGTCACGGACCGGGTCGGTTCGGCCACGACCAGACGGTGAGGCCCTCGTATGCCGGAGCAGCCGGTCCGCCGCAAGCGAATGACGGCCGAGCGGTGGGTCGAACTGCTCACCACCGCCCTCGACGTGATGCGCGAGGAGGGCTATGAGGCCATGACCATGGACGCGGTGGCGGTCCGGGCCCGCTGCAGCAAGGCCACGCTGTACCGCATTTGGCGTGGCAAGCCGCAGCTGATCGTGGCGGCGCTGCACGCCACGCGGCGGGTGGACACAGGCGCGATCGACACCGGCACATTGCGCGGTGACCTGCTGGCCCTGTGCGGCCAGCTGGTGGCGGATGTGCAGCGGGACACCGAGTTGTTGACGGCGCTCGCCCACGCCGTGCTCATCGACCCGGAGCTCGCCTCGGCCATGCGCACGTCGCTCGTCGAACCCGAGTCCGCCGCGTTGGACGGATTCGTGGAACGGGCCGTCCGGCGCGGTGAACTGACCGCCAGGCCGGCCGCCGTCGAGTTCCTGCCGCAGCTGATGTTCGTCATGCTGATGGGCCGGCCGCTGACGGAGGGCGTCTTCCTCGACATGGAGTACGCAACGCGCTACATCGACCTGGCCATCATGCCCGCACTGCTGACCAGTTGCCCTGCCGTTCCGACCTCGTTCGAGTCATGAGGCAGGTCCCGAATTTCTGACGCGTTCGTCAGCGGCGCGCCAGTTCCGCCGCGATCCGCTCGGTCGCCGCCATCACCAACTGCCCGTAGGGCTCGTGGAGATCGTCGGTGAGCCGGTAGCTGGGCAACGAGATCGACAGGGCGGCCACGGGCTGTCCCTGGCGATCGTCGATGGCCGAACCGACCGCGGAGACGTCCGGTCGCCACCGCCCCGGGTTGACGGCGAAACCCCGTCCCGCGACGGTCTCCAGCTCGGCGAGAACCTCCTTGCGGGTAAGGCGTGCGCCGGTGGCCAGCTCGACGACGGGCGGGATGCGGGCGGCCCGCTCCGCAGCCAGGAGGTGGGAGAGGTAGGCCCACCCCGACGCCGTAAGGACCATGGGAACCCGCTCGCCGACCTGCGCGACCGTTTGAACGGGCCGGGTGGACGGCACCTTGTCGATCAGGACCAGCGAATCGCCGTCCGGGACGGACAGGTGGATGTTCTCGTCCGTTTGCCGGCCGAGCTCTTCGAGGATGGGGCGGGCTCGTTCGCGGAGGTCGTCCTGAGTCATGACCCTCGCGCCGACCGCGAGAGCCCGGGCGGTCAGGACCCAGCGCTGTTCGCCCGGTGCCCCCTGCGGGGCCAGCCAGCCCGCCTCGCCGAGAGTGCGCAGGATCCTGTGGACCGTCGCCTTGGGGATCTGCAGCGACCTCGCGAGGGCGCTGATGCCGACGGGCTGTGACAGGGCGACGGCCTCGAGGACATCAAGGGACCGCAGCACCGACTGCATTCCCTGCCGTGTGCCCGACGACTCACTCACGCTCTCTCCTTCGGTGGTGGACCCCGTCATCGTAGTGAGGACGCCATGGGGAGTGCTTCTGATCGTAGTTGCGGCCCCTTCGGTCCGTATAGTGGTTCACTTAACCGCATTATGGGTCGACAGTGGGGGTTTGTGGCGGTGGTCCCCGCCCACGATCGTGTTGCGGAGGATCCCGAGGCGCTCGACCTCGACCTCCACTGTGTCGCCGGGCCGCAGCAGCCAGGGCGGTGTGCGAGCGTAGCCGACACCGGACGGGGTGCCGGTGGCCAGCAGGTCGCCGGGGCGCAGCGTGAGGGTGCGCGAGATGTGGGCCAGCGTCTCGCCCACGTGGTGGATCATCTGGCTGGTTGAGGCGTCCTGGACGGTCGTGCCGTTGACCCGGGTCCGCACCCGCAGCCCGTCCCGCAGGTCGCCCACCTCGCCGGCGGGCACCATGGGGCCCAGCGGGCCGGAGCGGTCGGCGTTCTTCCCGAGGGTCCACTGTGAGGTCAGTTTCTGTGCCCGCCGCGCGGTGACGTCGTTGAATGTCGAGTAGCCGACCACCGCGTCGAGCGCCTCGGCGGGGTCCGCGTCCACCAGGCGTCGGCCCACCCAGGCCACGATCTCGCCTTCCCAGTCGAGACCGTCCTCGGTGGAGGGCACGGGGATCTCGGCGCCGCTGACCGTCAGCGACCGCGTCCACCGCGCGAACAGCGTGGGGTGCTCGGGCAGTTCCTGGTCGCGGTAGGACCCTTCGGCGGCGTGTTCGAGGTAGTTCAGACCGACGCACAGCATCTGTGCCTCCGGCAGTACCGGCGGCACCAGGCGCACCTCACCCGCGGGCACCACCTCGCCGGTCGGGGGGCGGGCCAGCCATCCTTCGGGGTCGGCCCAGAACTCCCGCAGCCCGGCCACCACGGTGAGGCGGTCGCCGTCCGGCGACAGGTTCGCAACCCGCACCTCGTCGCCGTACGCCATTCCGACGATCTGCATCCGCACTTCTCCGCTCGGGAAGACAGCAAGCCATACCTTCTAAAGGTTATAACCTTTGTGATTGAATGAGGTCATGGTCACCGAGAACCGCGCCCTGCTGGCCGGCCTGCGCGCCCCCGGCGGCAGCCGGGCCGACCGACTCGCCGACGCCCTCGAAGACCGCGTCCGTGAACTGAGTCCCGGCTCCGCGATCGGCACCATCGAGGAGGTCCGGCAGGAGTCAGGTCTGGCACGCGCCACGGTCAGCGAGGCCATCCGGCTCCTGCGCGACCGTGGGGTGCTCGAGATCCGCCCCGGTCGCGGTGGCGGACTGTTCGTCGCGGACCAGAGCCCGGTCGTGCGGCTGCGGCACACCCTGCTGAGCGTCGCGGGAGAACCGGACACGGTGGCGGACGCCGTCGAGCTCCGCAACCACCTGGAGGAACTCGTCGCCGTCGGCGCCGCCCGGTGCGCGGGTGCGGGCGACATCCCGCCGCTGCGGGCCTGCCTGGACGAGATGGCGGCCGCGCCGGACTGGGACGGGTTCATACGCGCCAACTGGGCCCTGCACGAGCGCATCGCGGTGCTGTGCCCGAACGCCATGGCCCGCGCGGTCTACATCGGCACGCTGGGACATCTCACGTCGTCCACCGCGCGCGCCGCCGACCGGGACGCCGACGCCTACCGGGCGAGGCGGCTGCGGATCCACGCCGACCTGGTGGAGGCGATCGCCGCCGGGGACGAGGGCGCCGTTCGCGCGGCCGTCGCACGCCACAACCACACCGACTGAACGCACGGGGTCACCGGAGCTGTCATGCCATCAGCCGAGTACCGCAAGTACCTCTACCCGTCCGACTCACCGCGCCTGTCCTCGATCAGAGGCCTGGACGCCTACGCATACCGGGAGGCGGCCAAGGCGAACCCGTTCACCGGCGAGCTGATCCGCGGCTGGAAACCCCTCCAACTCGCCGATTTCCGTGGAGTGAGCGAGGACGGCACGCCACGGCCCGAGGTGCACGCCTGGGAACCCGCCCGCCCCGGCGAGGAGGCTCCCGTCGCCGACATGGTCGCCGCGGCGCGGGACCTGCTGGCGGCGCTCGACGAGGACGCCCGTGCCAAGCTGTGCCACCCGGTGGACGGGGTCGAGTGGCAGACCTGGGCCAACCCCGAGTTCCTGCAGTTCGACACCGGTGTCCGCCTGGAGTTTCAGCCACCGGAGGTCCGCAAGAAGGCCCTCGCCCTGGTGGAGGCCTCGCTGAGCCCCGAGGGCTTCCGCCTGGTGCACGACATGATGCTGATCAACGGCTTCCTCGGCGAGGTCGTGGGGCTGGAGACCATCCTCAACGAGTTCAGCTACAACGTCGCGCTCTACGGCGACCCCGATGCCGAAAAGCCCTGGGGCTGGCAGCTGTTCGGCCACCACTGCGCCGTCCACTGCCTTGTCGTCGAGGGGCGCATGGTCGTCAGTCCCGTGTTCCTCGGCGCCGAACCAAACGAGATCGACGACGGCCCGCACGCCGGCACGGCCGCCCTGACCGACCCGATCCGGCTCGGCACGGACCTGATGGCCGCGCTTCCGCGGGATCAGCGCACCACCGCGACCGTGTACGAGCACATGGTCGACCCCGCCATGCCGCCCGGCCGCATCCACCCCGGCGACGAACGGCACCTCGCCGGCGCCTTCCAGGACAACCGGGTGATTCCGGCCGAGGGCCTGCGGGCCGCGGACATGCCCGAACAGGCCCGGCAGCTCCTCCTGTTGATCGCCGAGTCGTTCGTGTCCCTGCTGCCCGACGGCCCGCGCGCGGCCCGGATGCGCGAGATCCGCGACCACCTCGACGAGACCTGGTTCAGCTGGATCGGAGGGCACGAGGTCGGCGACGTCTTCTACTACCGTCTCCAGTCGCCGGTGCTCATCGCCGAACTCGACCACCACTGCGGCGTCTTCCTCGACTACGACACCCCCAAGCCTTTCCACATCCACACCGTGCTGCGTACTCCGCACGGCAACGACTACGGCCGCGCCTACGTGCGCGCCTGGCAGGCACGGAACGCCTGAGGGGTCCTTGCCCGCTGAGCGGAGAAGGGCGGTGCACGCCTCGCCGGAGGGAGCGCCGCACCTCTGGAGAGCACCGACGACGGCTCGGAGCGCGGGGGCAGGAGCGCTGCCAGGACCGGTTCCCGGGGATCCCGTGTGTCGCAGGCGGACGCCGACATCTTCCCGGAGGGGTTCGGCGCGCAGCGCCGAGTCGGTTTGTCGCTTCCAGTACGGCTACTGGGCCATGTTCGCCGGGCGAGTGGCTTCTGCACCAGTCGTGACACCGCGCAGCAGCACGTCCGCGCCGGGACGGCCTCGGCGCCGCGTGGTGGTCGCGGTCGCTGACCGGACACCGGCTTGACACGGGCCGCCGTATCGGTAATCCTACGGGTGTTGGATATTTCTTTCGGGTGGCCGATGTGAGCGCCCGAGGACACGCGCCGCCCGCCGACGAGCCGGCGCAGCGTCCATCCGGCGTCAGCAGGTTTTCCTTCTGCCCACAACTGCGTTCATCGAGAGTACGAAACAGTTTCGTACAGTTCATCTCCGTGCAATCCGTCCAGGACATCTGCACAAGGAGTCATCATGCGCAAGACCACTGTCGGCGCGACCGCCGTCACCGCCACACTCATCGCCTCGCTCGCCCTCGCCTCGGGAGGAACGGCCACCGCGACCACGGCCTCCGGGCAGGGACTGAGGCAGACCAGCCTCCCGGTCGCCGTCGACCCCGCCGCGGACCTCACCGCCCACCCCGACCGGCTCAACGAGTCCTGGTACGTCACCGCCCACGTGACCGCCGGAGGCCACCACTACGGATTCATGGCCAACCACCTGACTTCCGGCGACGCCAAGACGGGGCACACCCTCTCGACCGTCTCGCTCACCGACGAGGACACCGGCTGGTACACCAAGTCGGAGATTGCTCTTCCGCCCCGCACGGGTCTGTCCGACAAGCAGGGCGTGGACATCCACACCGACAACATCAGCTGGACCGGTGACGCCAAGGAGCAGAAGCTGCACGCCAGGGTCCCCGAGGGGACCATCGACGTCACCTTCCTGCCGCAGGGCAACGTTCTGTACAACATGGGGACGGGCTACTTCCCCATGTTCGGCGATGCCAAGTACCCGAACTACGAATACGCCTTCCCCACCATGCAGACCTCGGGGACGTTGACCCTGAACGGCCGCACCGAAAAGGTCCGCGGGCAGTCCTGGCTGGACCACCAGTGGGGGCCCCTTCCCGACATCGCCGCGGGCAAGGCCTCGTGGTCCTGGATGAATCTCGACCTTTCCAACGGCGACGAGGTCAGTCTCTGGAAGACGAAGGAGAACAAGGAGAACACCTGGGCGACCGTCCTGAAGCCCGACGGTACCCAGACCGTCGCCGAGGCGACCCTCACACCTGACAGCTCCACCCTCTGGACCAGCCCGACCACCGGCAAGAAGTACCCCACCCGCTGGAAGGTCACCATCCCGGGCGAGCACGCCCAGTTGAACGTCAAGACCTACGCCAAGGACCAGGAACTGACGGTCCCCGGGCCTCGCTACGAAGGCAGCGCGGCCGTCACCGGTACCTACGGCCACCGCCCGGTCACCGGCACCACCTACGTCGAACTCACCGGCGGACAGTAGCCGTCCGCAGCCGCCGCACGTCCCTGCTGCCTGCCCCCGCACTGCCCAACCGCCCTGTCCTTTCGCCCGGTTCTGGAGTCCTACTCATGTCTCGAACACCCGCTGACACGTCGGCAGTTGCCACCGTGTCCGCCCTCCCGTCTGCAGACGCACCGCCTCGCCACCGCTGGTGGATCCTTGTCGTCATCGGCCTGGCCCAGCTCATGGTGGTGCTCGACGCGACGATCGTGAACATCGCCCTGCCCTCAGCCCAGAAGGACCTGGGCTTCTCCGACGGCGACCGGCAGTGGGTCGTCACCGCCTACGCACTCGCCTTCGGCAGCCTGCTCCTGCTCGGGGGACGCATAGCCGACCTCTTCGGCCGCAAGATGACCTTCCTGGTCGGGCTGGTCGGATTCGCCGGTGCTTCCGCCCTGGGCGGCGCCGCCCCCACCTTCGAGGTGCTCATCGTCGCGCGGGCGGCGCAGGGCCTGTTCGGTGCCCTGCTTGCACCGGCCGCCCTCTCCCTGTTGACCACGACCTTCACCGATGCCAAGGAACGCGCCAAGGCCTTCGGCGTGTACGGTGCCATCGCCGGCGCTGGCGGTGCCGTAGGGCTGCTGCTGGGCGGCGTGCTGACCGAATACCTCGACTGGCGCTGGACGCTGTACGTCAACCTCGCCTTCGCCGTGGTCGCCTTCGTCGGCGGAGTGCTCCTGCTGCAGCGCACCACCCGCGACAAGTCCGCCACCATCGACATCCCGGGCGCCGTCCTGGTCATCAGCGGCCTGTTCTGCGTGGTCTACGGCTTCTCCAACGCCGAGAGCCATGACTGGAGTTCCCCGCAGACCTGGGGCTTCCTGGTTGCCGGAGCCGTCCTGCTCGCGGCCTTCACCTGGTGGCAGACGCGCGCCGCCCACCCGCTGCTGCCGCTGCGGGTCCTGCTCGACCGTAACCGCGGCGCCTCCTTCATCTCCGTTCTGATCGTCGGCGCGGGCATGTTCGGCGTGTTCCTGTTCCTGACCTACTACCTCCAGCAGAGCCTGGGCTACACGCCCGTCAAGACCGGGCTGGCCTTCCTGCCCATGGTCGCCGGTCTCATGCTCGCCTCCACTCTCGCCACCACCGTGCTGATCCCCCGCATCGGCCCCAAGACGATCGTGCCGCTGGGCATGGGTCTCGCCGGCGCCGGTATGGTCTGGCTCACCGGCCTCGACCTGAACAGCAGTTACGCCACCAACATCATGCCCCCGCTGGTCCTGGCGGGCCTCGGTCTGGGCCTGGTGATGGCCCCGGCCATGAGCCTGGCCACTGCGGGCGTGGGTGCCGAGGATGCCGGCGTCGCCTCCGCCTCCGTCAACACCATGCAGCAGGTTGGCGGCTCCCTCGGCACCGCCCTGCTCAACACCCTCTTCTCCAGTGCCGTCACCAACTACCTCGACGGCAGGAACCCGGCGGACCCGGCCGTCCAGGCCCATGCCAGTCTGGAGGGCTACTCCACCGCCTACTGGTGGTCGGCCGGATTCTTCGCCGTCGGCCTGGTCATCAGCGTCGTGCTCTACCGCCGAGGCGTACCCACCCAGGACCCGGACGCGGCGCCCGTCGTCCACATGTAGGACCCCGACGGGCCGCGACCGACCGCCCCCCCCGAGACGGCCCGCCCGCCAACCCGGCGGGTCGCCTCGGCCCGGCGCCCGAGCACTGTCGTCGACGACGTCGCATCCCCCACACCCGGCAAGGAGAACGACCGGCATGGCCTCCGTACTCATCGTCAGCGACCAGTCCTTGCAGCGACTCGGCCTCCGTATGCTCCTGGCCGCCGAGCCCGATCTGACCGTCGTCGGCGAAGCGGCCCGAGGAGCCGAGGTGGTCCGCCTGAGCGCTTCGCTCCGGCCCGACGTCGTCCTGATGGCCATCCCTCCCTTCGACGCGGAGTGCATCGAGGCCATCCGACGCATCACCCGACCCGTACGCCTTCTCCCCGCCTCCGCCGGAGCAGATCAGGTCCCGCCCCGCGTCCTGGTCCTGGCGTCGACCAGTCGCGAGGGACACGCCCAGGCCGCGCTGCGCGCCGGTGCCGGCGGAGTCCTCCCGCACGACGCCGGCCCGGACCAACTCACCGCCGCTGTCCGCATCGTCGCCACCGGAGACGCCGTCATCACCCCCGGCCTGACCCGCGTACTCATCGACGCCGTCCGCGAACAGCGCACCCCCTACCCCCATGACCTGCACACCGGGTCCGACACCTTCACCGGACGCGAACGCGACGTCCTCCTCGCCGTCGCCTCCGGCTGGTCCAACGCCGAGATCGCCGCCCGGCTGTGCATCGCCCCGGCCACCGTCAAATCACACGTCAGCCACATCCTCGCCAAGATCCGGGCCCGCTCCCGCGTCCAGGCGGTGACCTACGCCTACGAATCCGGCCTCGTACAACCGGCGGCCTGACGGCTGTTCAGTTCGAGGTTGCACGATTTCTTCACAAAGATGAGGGCGGAATTATGTATGAAGGTTCAAGTACTCGCATTAGGGTCCGATCATGAAAGGCCCGAAAGAGTTCCGTCCTTCTCCTGGTCTCGCTGATCTGGCGAGCCTGATCAGATTTCCCGCCGCCCTCAGCGTTCCCGGTGACGTGCTTGCCGGTGCCGTCGCTGCGGGTGAGACGCCCCGTCCCCGTATTGTCGCCACGATGGCGTCGTCCATCGCGCTCTACTGGGCCGGAATGGCGCTCAACGACTACGCGGACGCGACCGTCGACGCGGTGGAGCGCCCCGAACGCCCCATACCCGCCGGGCGGGTTGCCCGCCGCACCGCGCTGGGCACCGCGTGCGGCCTCACGGCTGCCGGCCTCGGCCTCGCCGCCCTGGCCGGCGGGCGGCGAGCGTTGAGTGTGGCGCTTCCCCTGACCGGACTGGTGTGGGCGTACGACCTGGGTCTGAAGTCCACCCCCGCCGGTCCCGCAGCGATGGCGGGCGCACGGACGCTGAACGTGCTGGCCGGAGCGGAGCCCGGGAGCCGGGCGAGCGCGGTGCCGGCCGCCCTGCTGGTCGGCGCGCACACCTACACCGTCACCGCGCTCAGCCGTCACGAGGTGTCCGGCGCGCCGCGCGCCGTACCCGCCGTCACCCTGGCCGGCAGTACGGCAACCGCCTTGGCCGCCGCCGCGCTTCCCGCTCTGCGCCGGGGCGGCCGGGCGGCGCGGGTCGGTGCCGCTGTCGGAGCGCTCGGCTATATCGCCTCGTACGGCACGGCGCAGGCGCGGGCCGCGCGGGAGCCGTCGGCCGCGAACGTCCGGCAGGCCGTCGGCACCGGGATCATGTCGCTGCTGCCCCTCCAGGCGGCGCTCACCGCCGCCGGCGGTGGCACGGGCCTGGCCGGTGTGCTGGCCGTGGCGCATCCGCTGGCCCGCAGGCTCGCCCGGAAGGTGTCACCGACGTGAGCCCGATACCCGGTCCCCCCGGGCGGCTCCGGTTCGGATTCGGGACCAACGGCTTCGGCTGCCACCGGCTCGACGACGTGCTGAGTGTGCTCGCCGACCTGGGGTACGACTCGGTCGGCCTCACGCTCGACCACGGTCACCTCGACCCGTTCGCCGCCGACCTGCCTCGGCAAGTCGCCCGTCTCGCACGGCGGTTGGACCGGCTCGGCCTTGCGGTGATGGTGGAGACGGGGGCGCCGTACCTGCTGGACCCGTGGCAGAAGCACGTCCCCACGCTGATGTCGGCCACGGGCACCGGGCGGCGCGTCGATCTGCTGGCGCGTGCGGTGCGCATCGCGGCCGACCTCGGCGCCCCGGCCGTCCAGCTGTGCAGCGGCCCGGCACCCGAGGGTATGGCGGAGGGGGAGGCCTGGAAGCGGCTGGCCGCCGGCTGTGAAGAAGTCCTGGGCATCGCACAGGAGCACGGGGTGGCGCTGGGGTTCGAGCCCGAGCCGTACATGTTCGTCGACACCGTGGAACGCGTGGTGGATCTGCGACGCCGGCTCGGCGACCCCGACCTGTTCGGCATCACGCTCGACATCGGTCACGCCCACTGTGTCGACCACCTGCCGCTGCTGGGCTGTGTCGAACTGGCGGCGCCGTATCTGGTGAACGTGCAGATCGAGGACATGCGGCGCGGCGTCCACGAACACCTCGAACTCGGCACGGGTGAGATCGACTTCCCGCCCGTCCTGGCCGCCCTGAAGGCCTCGGGCTACCAGGGGCCGGTCTCGGTGGAGATCCAGGGCGCGTCCCTGAACGCCCCCGAAGTCGCCCGCCGCTCCCTGGAGTTCCTCAAGGCCGCCGAGCCGGTCTGACGCCGCGGCGCTGCATCCCTTCGCTCCGCACCACCAACTCACCACTCCCACAAAGCCGTTGTCGAACACGCATCCAGAAGGAGGCATGCGCGGTGGCCCCACCCATCCTTACCGCCCTCGATCACCACCTCACACCGGAGGCGCGGCGCTGGCTCGCGGATGCCGTCGCCCGCGTCGGCGACGACCCGACAGCGGTGCGCAGCGTCTTCCCCGCCGTCGGCCGGCGCTGCGGGCGCGGGCCGCTCGTCGACGGCTGGGCGGTGGCGGACGCCGCCCGAGCCCGGCTGCTCGCCGCCCTGCCGCTGCGCGGAGCGGCCCTCGTCGAGGAGATCACCGCCCTGCACCGGTACGGCGACAGTGCCGAACAGCGGGCGGTGCTGCGCTCGTTGGCGCTGTTGGAGGACACGGACGCCTCGTTCGCCGACCTGGGGCTGCCCCTCGTGCGTGCGGCGCTGTGGGGCAACGACACGGACCTGATCGAGGCGGCCCTCGGCCCCTACGCCGGACGGCACCTGGACGAGGACGGCTACCGGCACGCCGTACTGAAGTGCGTCTTCTGCGGCATCCCCCTCGACCGGGTGGCGGGCCTCACGGAGCGCGCGGACCGCGAACTCGCCCGCATGCTGGCCGACTTCGCCCACGAACGGGTCGCCGCCGGCCGTGACGTGCCCTCCGACATCTGGCCGATCGTGCGCGCGCACCCCGGCGCGCTGGAGGCCTCGGGACTGCCCGGGGAAGCCACCTCGTCCTCGCCCGACCGCCGAGCCGCCGCCGCAGCGGCGCTCGCCGCCTTCACCGGAGCTGAATGATGCGTATCTTCGACCCCCACATCCACATGACCTCGCGCACGACGGACGACTACGAGGCGATGTACGCGGCCGGTGTCCGGGCGGTGGTGGAGCCCTCGTTCTGGCTCGGCCAGCCCCGCACCTCCGTGGACAGCTTCACCGACTACTTCGACGCGCTGCTCGGCTGGGAGCCGTACCGCGCCGCGCAGTTCGGCATCCAGCACCGCTGCACGATCGCCCTCAACCCCAAGGAGGCCAACGACCCGCGCTGCGCTGGGGTGTTGGACGTGCTGCCGCGCTACCTGGCCAAGGACGGGGTGGTGGCCGTCGGCGAGATCGGCTACGACTCCATGACACCCGAGGAGGACGAGGCCCTGGCCCGCCAGCTCGAACTCGCCGTCGAGCACGACCTGCCCGTCCTCGTCCACACTCCGCACCGCGACAAGGCCGTCGGCACCCGCCGCACCCTCGACGTGGTCCGCGAGTCCGGCATCCCGCCCGAGCACGTCCTCGTCGACCACCTCAACGAACTCACCGTGTCCATGGTCGCCGACAGCGGCTGCTGGTTGGGCTTCTCCATCTACCCGCACACCAAGATGAGCGAGGACCGCATGGTGCGGATCCTCCAGGAACACGGCACCGCGCGGATGCTCGTCAACTCGGCCGCCGACTGGGGGCGCAGCGACCCCCTCAAGACCCGGAAGACCGCCGACGCGATGCTCGCCGCCGGCTTCGACGCCGACACCGTCGACCAGGTCATGTGGGGCAACCCGGTGGCCTTCTACGGGCAGAGCGGCCGACTGGACCTGGAGGACGTCAAGCCGGACGAGACGGCCCTTTTCGAGGGCAACTCGATCAAGCGCGGCGGGGAGTGAGGCCGCCGTGCGCTTCCGGCACACCGACGGCACGACCGTCCACCTCGCCTACTGCAGCAACGTCCACCAGGCAGAGGACCTCGACGGAGTGGTCGCCCAACTCGCCGCCTACGCCGAGCCCGTACGGGAGTCACTCGGCGCCGACCTGCTCGGCATCGGCCTGTGGCTGGCCCGTGACGTGGTCACCGAACTGTCCGCCCGGCCCGACGCCGTCCACCGTCTGCGGACCGAACTGACCGCACGCGGACTGGAGACCGTCACCCTCAACGCCTTCCCCTACGGCGGTTTCCACCGCGAGGTGGTCAAGAAGGACGTCTACCTGCCCGACTGGACCGACCCCGCGCGCCTGCACTACACCGTCGACTGCGCCCGGGTGCTCGCCGGACTGCTGCCCGAGGACGCGCGGCGCGGCAGCGTCTCCACCCTGCCCCTGGCCTGGCGCACACCCTGGCCGACCGCCGCCCGCGACACCGCCCGCCGGGCCCTGGACCAACTCGGCGCCGAACTCGCCGAGTTGGAGCGCGACACGGGCCGTACGATCCGGGTCGGCTTCGAGCCCGAGCCCGGATGCGTGGTGGAGGACACCGTCCAGGCGGCCCGGGAACTCGGGGGACTGGACCCCGAGCGGCTCGGCATCTGCCTCGACACCTGCCATCTCGCCGTGCAGTTCGAAGAACCGGCACAAGCACTGCGCCGCCTCGCCGAAGCAGGCCTCCCGGTCGTCAAGGTCCAGGCCTCCAGCGCCCTCCAGGCCGACGACCCCACCGATCCGGCCGCGCGCCGAGCGCTCGCCCGGTTCGCCGAACCCCGCTTTCTGCACCAGACCCGTACGGCCCCTGGCGGCGCCGTCACCGGCGTGGACGACCTACCGGACGCCCTCGCCGGGGGATTGGACCCAGAATCCGCCTGGCGAGTCCACTTCCACGCGCCGCTGCACGCCGAGCCCGAACCACCGCTGCGTACCACCGCGGCCGAACTGACCACCGCGCTGGGCGAGTTGCTCGGCGGCCCGCACGCCGTCTGCGACCACGTCGAGGTCGAGACCTACACCTGGTCCGTCCTGCCCGAGCACCTGCGCCCGCACGACCGCGCCGGTCTCGTCGCGGGCCTGGCCGCCGAACTCGCCTGGACCCGCGACCGGTTCGAGGAACTCGGCCTGCTTCCCCAGTCCCTCACGCGAAAGGAGACCGTCTCATGACGAGACTGGTCGTTCTCGACATCGCCGGCCTCACCCCCCGCCTGCTGAAGCACATGCCCGCCGTCTCGGCCCTCGCGGCACAGGGCTTCCAGGCCCGGCTCAACCCCGTGCTGCCCGCCGTGACCTGCTCCGTGCAGTCCACCCTCCTCACCGGTGCGCCGCCCGCCGAGCACGGTGTCGTCGGCAACGGCTGGTACTTCCGCGACCTGGGCGAAGTCCTGCTGTGGCGCCAGCACAACGCCCTCGTCGGCGGCGAGAAGCTGTGGCACACCGCCCGCCGCGCCAAGCCCGACTACAAGGTCGCCAACGTCTGCTGGTGGTACGCCATGGGCGCCGACGTCGACCTCACCGTCACCCCGCGCCCCGTCTACTACTCCGACGGCCGCAAGGAACCCGACTGCTACACCTGGCCTCCCGCACTGCACGACGAACTCACCACCAGACTGGGCCCGTTCCCCCTCTTCACCTACTGGGGCCCCAACGCGGGCATGCCCTCCAGCCAGTGGATCCTGGCCGCGGCCCGCCAGATCTTCGACGAACACCACCCCGACCTGACCCTGGTCTACGTCCCCCACCTCGACTACGAACCCCAGCGCTCCGGCCCCGGCTCACCGCAGTCCGCCCGCGAGGCCCGACGGCTCGACGACGCGCTGCGCCCCCTGCTGGACCACTTCCGGCGCGAGGACGCCACGGTCGTGATCCTGAGCGAGTACGGCATCGCGCCCGTCTCCCGCCCGGTCGACATCAACCGCGCGCTGCGCCGGGCCGGGCTGCTCGAAGTCCACACGCAGGACGGCATGGAGTACCTCGACCCGTGGACCTCCCGTGCCTTCGCGGTCGCCGACCACCAGGTCGCCCACGTCTACGTCCGCGACCCCGCCGACACGGACGCGGTGGCGGACATCATCGCCGAACTCCCGGGCGTGGAGCAGGTGTTGGACGAGAAGGGCAAGGCGTTCCACGGGCTGGACCACGAACGCTCCGGGGAACTGGTGGCCATCGCGGAGTCGGACGCCTGGTTCACGTACTACTACTGGCTGGACGACGAACGCGCCCCGGACTTCGCCCGCCAGGTGGAGATCCACCGCAAGCCCGGCTACGACCCCGCCGAACTCCTCTACGACCCGACCGTGTCCGGCGTGAAGGCACGCGCCATCGGCCAGGTCGCCCGTAAGAAGGCCGGCCTGCGCTACCGCATCAAGACGGTCCCCCTGGACCCCTCGGGCGTGCGCGGCAGCCACGGGCGTCTCCCGCACGATCCGCAGGACAGTCCCGTCCTGCTGTGCTCGCAGCCCGGTTCCGCACGCGACGCGATCGACGCCACCGACGTCAAGGACCTCCTCCTCACCCTCGCCGGCATCACCACCCCCTGACCGCAGGAGCCCCCCACATGCACTCGACCGACAGTCCGCCGCCACCACTGCCCCGCCATCGCCCCCTCCTCGACCCCGCCGCCGAGTACGGGCGGTGGATCCGTGAGCGGCCCCTGACCAGGATCAGCCTGTGGGGCGACACCCACCCCTGGCTCGTGACCCGCCACGAGGACGCCCGCGCCGTCCTCAGCGACCCGCGGTTCAGCTCGGAGAACGTCCGGCCGGGCTTCCCCGGGCTCCAGCCGACGACACCGCCGCGCACTCCCGGCCAGTTGTTCGCCATGGACCCGCCCGACCACACCCGGCTGCGCCGCATGCTCATCCCCGAGTTCAGCTTCCGGCGCGTGGAGCAACTGCGGCCGGCCATCCGGCACATCACCGACGAACTCCTCGACGGCCTCGTCAAACAGCAGCAACCCGCCGACCTGGTCGAGCACTTCACCCTGCCGCTGCCTCTTCTGGTCATCTGCGAACTGCTCGGAGTGCCGTACGCGGACCGGGACTTCATCCACCGGCAGGCCGCGGCCTTCGCCACGGTCTCGGCCGGGCCGGAGGCGATGCGGGCCGGATGGGCGGCGCTCTTCGGCTATCTGCAGGAACTGCTGGCCGCCAAGTCGCGCGAACCGGGCGACGACCTGATGAGCAAGCTCGCCACCGAACGGGTCGCCACCGGCGAGGCCACCCCGGCGGAGGCCGCCGGCCTGCTCGTCCAGACACTCATCGCCGGGCACGAGACAACCGCGAGCATGCTCTCCCTCGGCGTCGTCGCGCTGCTGCGCCATCCCGGCCAACTGGCCGCACTGCGCACCGACGAGGAACTCGTGCCGGGCGCGGTGGAGGAACTCCTTCGCTACCTGACCGTCGTCCACATCGGCCTGCGCCGTATCGCCACCCAGGATGTCGAGGTCGGCGGTGTCACCGTCCGGGCGGGCGAGGGCGTGGTGGTCGCCCTGCAGGCGGCCAACCGGGATCCTGCGGTCTTCGCCGACCCGGACACCCTCGACCTCACCCGGGACGCCGGCCGGCACCTGGCCTTCGGCCACGGACTGCACCACTGCCTCGGCCAGTCGCTCGCCCGGGCCGAACTCCGGATCGCGCTGCCGATGCTGTTCCACCGGCTGCCGGCTCTGCGCCTGACCGGTCCCGCCGCGGAGGAGTACGCGTTCGAGGGACGAGCGGTCCACGGCGTGCGGGAGCTGCCCGTGAGCTGGTGATTGTTCGGGGGCGTGGGGCTCGATGAGCGATGTCACCGAATCCCACCATGCTCCCGAACACCCGGAGCGCATCTCAAGTCGGCCTGATGAGGTGGTCGTTCACACCGTGAGTTCCTTGGTGATGCGGTCGAGCATGAACGTCGAGGATTCGCGGGCGCGTTCCTCCCAGGCGAAGACGCAGGCGGTGGCGACGCCGTCGAAGTCGAGTTCGCGGAGGGTGCCGAAGAAGGCGTTCCAGTCGACTTCGCCCTGGTCGATGTCGAGGTGCTGGTGGATGCGGGCGGTGGTGCCGGGCGGGTTGAGGATGTAGCGCAGGCCGCTGGAGCCCTTGTGGTTGAAGGAGTCGGCGATGTGCACGTGCTGGAGCTTGTCGCCTGCGTAGCGCATCATCGCGGCGATGTCGGCGGTCGGGTCGGAGCCCGAGAGGTGGAAGGAGTGCGGGGCGCAGTAGAGGTAGTTCACCCAGGGCTTGTTGATGGCGCGGACGAGGTCGACGGCGGGGGTGTTCTCCTCGCAGAAGTCGTCGGGGTGGGCCTCCAGGTTGAGGGCGATGCCTTCCCGCTCGAAGACCGGGAGCAGTTCCTCCAGTGAGCGCCAGAAGGCGGCCTCGCTCTCGGCGGCGCGTTCGGGGCGGCCGTTGAACTCCGAGTTCATCAGGGGACATTCGAGGTCGGCGGTGATCTCGATCATCCGCTTCCAGTACCGTACGGCGGTCTGCCGTTCCGTCTCGTCCGGGGACGACCACTTGTACAGCGGGAGCACGGAGGACAGCTGAACCCCGTGCGTGCGCAGGGAGTTCTTCAGCTCCGCGATCCGTTCGTCGTCGGCACGCGGGTGCAGGAAGAACGGCATGAAGTCGTCGCGAGGCGACAACTCGATGTACTCGTAGCCGAGTTCGGCGACCGTGCGCACCATGTCGTCGATGGGCAGGGCGCGGAACATGTAGGGGTCGAGGGCGATCTTCACGCGGCACCTCCGTAGAAGGCGGGACGGGGCTTGAGGTCGGTGGCGACGACGTGGCCCGATTCCAGGGCCTCGACGGTCGCGGCGGTGATCACGGTGGCGGCATAGCCGTCCCAGGCCGAGGGCCCGGTCGGCTCGCTGCCGGCCGCGAGGCCCGCGATCCACTCGCGGAACTCGGTGTCGAAGGCCTCCTTGAAGCGGCCCACCCAGTCCGTGAGGACCTCGGTGCTGTGCCGGCCGGCGGTGCGGACGCCCACCGCGGCAGGGTCGGGCAGCCGGACCAGACCCTCCTCACCGACGGCCTCGCACTGGATGTCGTAGCCGTACTGGCAGTTGACGAAGACCTCCAGATCGATGCGGACGCCCTTGGCGGTCTCGAAGAGCATGATCTGCGGGTCCTTCAGGTGGGCGAACCGCTTGCTCGTGGCGCGCGGGGTGACCACCTGGGTGGAGACGATCTCGTCGTCGAGCAGCCAGCGCAGTACGTCCACCTCGTGCACGGCCGTGTCCAGGGCCGCCATGGCGGAGGTGTACGACTCGGGGACGGTCGGGTTGCGGTGCGCGCAGTGCACGATCAGCGGCTCGCCGATGCGGCCGGCGTCGATGACCTGCTTCATCTGCCGGTATCCGGCGTCGTAGCGGCGCATGAAGCCGACCTGGACCAGGCGGCGGCCGTGCGCCTGCTCGGCCTCGATGATGCGCAGGCAGTCCTCGGCGGTGGTGGCCAGCGGCTTCTCGCAGAAGACCGGTTTCCCGGCGGCTATCGCGGTCAGGACGTGTTCGGCGTGGGTGGGGCCCCACGACGTCACGAGTACGGCGTCCACGTCGTCCGCCGCGATCAGGGCCGCGCCGTCGGGCAGCACCCGGGCACCGACCGGCGCCGCGGCCTCTGCGGCGCGGTCGGGGTCGATGTCGGTGACGGCGGTGACGCGGGCGCCGGTGACGGTGTGGGTGAGGCGCTGGATGTGTTCGTTGCCGATCCAGCCGGCGCCGATGACGCCTACACGTACGGTCATGGTCATTCCTTATGCGGCAGAGGTCGGATTTCAGGGGTCAGGAGAAGCGCGCCCGGAGTTCGGCTTCGAGGGTTTCGAGGGTGCGGCCCTTGGTCTCGGGGACGTAGAGCCTGACGAAGGTGAACGAGAAGACGCCCGCCACCACGAAGAGGAAGAAGGTGTTGGAGATCCCGATCGCGGAGACCAGCGTCGGGAAGACCAGGCCGATGGCGAAGTTGGTCAGCCACAGCACCACGGCCGCGACGCCCATGCCGAAGCCGCGCATCCGCATCGGGAAGATCTCCGACAGCATCAGCCAGGTCACCGGCGAGATCGCCCCCTGCTGGAAGGCGAGGAAGGTGACCGTCATGGCGAGGACGGCGAAGGCCCGTCCGTCGCCCGACGGCAGCAGCAGGGAGAAGACCCCGATGAGCAACAGGGCTGCTGTGGTGCCGATCTGACCGGTCATCAGCATCGGCCGGCGCGGGACCCGGCCCAGCAGCCAGATGCCGACGAAGGTGGCGAGTACGGAGATGGCGCCGTTGGCGATGTTCGCGGTCAGGGCGCTGTCGGCGGTGAAACCGGCGTCGGTGAGGATCTGGGTGCCGTAGTACATGATCGTGTTGACGCCGGTGATCTGCTGCACGATCGCGATGCCGAAGCCGACGAACATGAGCCTTCGCAGCCATGGCGTGGACTTCATGTCCTGCCAGCCGCCCAGTCGTTGCTGGTCCTCCTTGACCGCGAGCGCGGAGACTTCGGCGAGTTCGGCTTCGGCCCGCTGCTGGGAGCGGACCTGCTTGAGGACTTCGAGGGCCTCGGCGAAGCGGGTCTTGGAGGCCAGCCAGCGGGGGCTCTCCGGCATGACCAGCATGCCGAACCAGAGCACGACGGCCGGGACGGTGGCGAGCACGAGCATGTAGCGCCACACTCCGCCGGACTCACCGCCGACCCGCGCGATCACCGCGTTGAAGGTGAAGGCGAGCAACTGCCCGCTGACGATCATGAGTTCGTTACGGGTGACCAGTGCCCCGCGCTGCTCGGCGGGCGAGATCTCGGCCAGATAGACCGGCACGGTCACCGAGGCGCCGCCGACCGCGAGGCCCAGCACGAACCGTGCCACCACCATGACGGCCGTGTTCGGCGCGAGCGTGCAGCCGAGTGCGCCGACGAAGAACACCACCGCGAGGACGAGGATCGTACGGCGCCGTCCGCGTGCGTCCGAGAACCGTCCACCGGTGATCGCGCCCAGCGCGGCGCCGAGCAGCAGCGAGCTGGTGACCATGCCCTCGGTGAAGGGGGTCAGGCCCAGGTCGTCGGTCATGTAGGGCAGGGCGCCGTTGATGACGCCGGTGTCGTAGCCGAAGAGCAGGCCGCCGAAGGTGGCGATGACGGTGATGAGCCGCAGCCGCCGTGACACCGCCGGAGGGGCGTCGTCCGCGATCGCGGTGGGCGTGGCTGTGGTCGTGTCGTCCCTGACGTCCATAGCCGTTGCCTCCTATCGGTCGAGGTGCGGGCGGCGGGTGCCCGTCAGGCCGCAGCCGGCCAGGTGTTCACGTGTGCTGACCGCGATGGGCAGCGGCACCTCGGGAGCGCACGGGTACAGGTCCTGCTCGACGATGACGAACAACTCGGCGTCCAGCCGCGAGAGTTCGGCCACCACGTCGGCCGGGTTCGGCACGCCCGCGGGAGGTGACACGCACACCCCCCGCTTGACCGCCTCGCCGAACGACAGGTCCTCCGCGGCGACTTGGGCGAGGATCGCCGGGTCCATCTGCTTGATGTGGACGTAGCCCACGCGCTCGCCGAAGCGGCGGATCAGATCGAGGTTGTCGCCGCCGCCGTAGGCCACGTGCCCGGTGTCCAGGCACAGGTTGGTGTAGCGGGAGTCCGACTCGTTCAACAGCCGCTCGATCTCCGGCTGGGTCTGGATGTGGCTGTCCGCGTGCGGGTGCAGGACGAGCCGTACGTCGTACTCGTCGAGCAGCAGCTTGCCGAGCCGGTCGGCGGACCGGCCGAAGCCCGCCCACTGGTCGGCGGTCAGCTCGGGCGACTCGGTGAACGCCCCGGTCTTCTCGTCCCGGTACATGGGCGGGATCAGGACGAGGTGGTGCGCGCCGGCGGCCGCGGTCAGTGCGGCGACCTGGCGGACGTGGGCGAGCATCTCGTCCCAGGCCTCGGGCCGGTGCAGGGCGCCGAAGGCGGTGCCGCCGGAGACCTGGAGCCCACGGACGTCCAGCTCCTCCTTCAGGCGCTGCGGGTCGGTGGGGAGATAGCCGTACGGGCCCAGCTCCAGCCACTGGTAGCCGGCCGTGGCCAGCTCGTCGAGGAAGCGGGTGTACGGCACCTGGTGCTCGTCCTCGGGGAACCAGATGCCCCAGGAGTCGGGGGCGGAGCCCAGGCAGAGGTTGCCGGCGGTGGTGCGGAGGGGAGTTGGCGCCGTTGCCATGGTCGGTCCTTTGCGAAGGGGGGAGAGGGGACTCTGTGGATCAGCTGGAGGTGGGGAAGTCGAAGCCGGCGGCGACCTGCTGGGCGGCCCGCGGCCAGCGGGTCGTGACGACCTTGGGGCGGGTGTAGAAGCGGATGCCCTCGGGGCCGTGGATGGGGGAGTCGCCGATGAGGGAGTCCTTCCAGCCGCCGAAGGAGTAGTAGGACATCGGCACGGGCACCGGCACGTTGACGCCGATCATCCCGACCGTGACCTTGCGCTGGAAGCGGCGCGCGGCCTCGCCGGAGGCGGTGAACAGGGCGGTGCCGTTGCCGTACGGGTTGGCGTTGATGACGGCGATGGCCTCGTCGAGGGTGTCGACGCGGACGATCGCGAGGACCGGGCCGAAGAGTTCGTCCCGGTAGGCGTCCATCTCGGCGGTGACGTGGTCGAGGAGGGACGGGCCGGTGAAGAAGCCCTCCTCGTGCCCCTCGATCTTGAGGCCACGGCCGTCCACGACGACGGTGGCGCCCTGCGCGGCAGCGATGCCGACGGCGTTCTCGACGCGTTCCTGCGCGACCTTGGTGATCAGCGGTCCCATCTCCACGCCGGGGACGTGACCGGGTCCGACCTTCACCTCGCGGGCCTTGCGGGCCAGCACCTCCACCAGGCCGTCCGCCGCGTCACCCACGGCCACGGCGACGGAGACGGCCATACAGCGCTCACCGGCCGAACCGTAGGCGCCGGCGGTGATGTGGTTCGCGGCGAACTCCAGGTCGGCGTCGGGCAGGACGACGGCGTGGTTCTTGGCCCCGCCGAGCGCCTGGACGCGCTTGCCGTGCGAAGTGGCCTGCTCGTGCACGTACTTGGCGATCGGCGTCGATCCGACGAAGGAGACGGCCGCGATGCCGGGGTGGGCGAGGATCGCGTCGACGGCGTCCTTGCCGCCGTGCACGACGTTGAACACACCGTCCGGCAGCCCGACGCGCCGGTACAGCTCGGCCACGAAGTTCGCGGCGGACGGGTCCCGTTCGCTGGGCTTGAGGATGAAGGTGTTGCCGGTCGCGATGGCGATGGGGTGCATCCAAAGGGGCACCATGGCAGGGAAGTTGAAGGGGGTGATGCCCGCGACGACGCCGAGCGGCTGACGGAAGTTGTGCACGTCGACGTCCCGCGAGACCTGGTCGGAGAACGAGCCCTTCAGGACGTCGCCGAGACCGCAGGCGAACTCCACGACCTCGCGGCCGCGGGTGATCTCGCCCCGCGCGTCGGCCACGGTCTTGCCGTGCTCCGCGGAGATGATCCGCCCCAGCTCCTCCTCGTGCTCGACGAGCAACTGCCGGAAGGCGAACATCACTTGGGTGCGCTGCGACAGCGACGACTCGGACCAGGTCTCGAAGGCCCGCTCGGCGGCGGTGACGGCGGTGTTCACGACCTCGGGCCCGCCCAGGGCCACGCGGGCCCGCTCCTGGCCGGTGGCCGGGTCGAACACCGCGGCGGTGTCCGTGCCGGGCACGGCCGAACCGTCGATCCAGTGCTGAATGGTATTCACGGCAAGGTGTCCTTACAGGTAGTGGCGCTGGGCGTGCTTGTTGTGGGCGTACGTCTCGTACGCGCTGCGGGTGGAGTCCAGGGCGGAGGTCTGGCCGACGGGCACGTCCCACCAGCCGTGCGCGGGCGGGTTGGGCCCGTAGAGGTCGGTCTCGACGTGGACGACGGTGGTGCGGCTCGCGCCCTTCGCCTTCTCCATCGCCGTACGGAAATCGTCGACGGAGGCGGCGTGCAGGACGTCCGCGCCGAGCGAGGAGGCGTTCGCGGCGAGGTCGACGGGGAGGACGTCGCCGTCGAGCTGACCCGAAGTGCCGTCGCGATAGCGGTACTTGGTGCCGAACCGCTGTGAACCGAGCGCCTGCGACAACGCGCCGATGGAGGCGAAGCCATGGTTCTGGACGAGGACGACGATGACCTTCAGGCCCTCGGAGACCATGGTCACGATCTCCTGAGCCATCATCAGATACGAGCCGTCGCCGACGAGTACGACGACCTCGCGTGAGGGATCGGCCATCTTGGCGCCGACGCCGGCGGCGATCTCGTAGCCCATGCAGGAGTACGCGTACTCGACGTGGTAGGCCTTCGGATCCCTTGCCCGCCACAGCTGTTGGAGATCGCCGGGCATGGATCCGGCGGCGTTGATGACGACGTCGCGGTCGCCGAGCACGTCGTTGAGCGCGCCGAGGATCTCCGTCTGCGCGGGCAGTGGACCGTGGCCGACCGTGAAGCAGCCGTCCTCGATCTCCCGTGTACGGGCGATGAGTCGGCGGGTCCGCGCACGGTACTCCGGGGTGACCTCCCAGTCGGCCAGCGCTCCCGCGAGGGCCTCGATGCCGAGCCGGGCGTCGGCCACCAGGGGCTCCGCGGAGTGCTTCACCGCGTCCAGGCGGGCCACGTTGAGGTTGACGAAGGCGACGTCCGGGTTGGCGAAGACGGTGTGGCTGGCGGTGGTGAAGTCGCTGTAGCGGGTGCCGATGCCGAGGACGACGTCGGCCTCCTTCGCCAGTTCGTCGGCCGCGTACGAGCCGGTCGAACCGATCCCGCCGACCGCGCAGGGGTGGTCCCAAGGGACCGCGCCCTTACCCGCGTGGGTGTCGGCGACCGGGATGCCGGTGGCTTCGGCGAAGGCCCGCAGCTGGGTCTCGGCGCCGGAGTACACGGCACCGCCGCCGGCGACGATCAGCGGCTTGCGCGCGTTGCGCAGCAGCCGCGCGGCCCGCTCGACGGCGCTGGGTTCCGGCACCGGGCGGCCCACATGCCACACCCGGCGCCGGAAGAACGCGACCGACCAGTCGTACGCCTCGGCCTGCACGTCCTGCGGCAGGGCGAGGGTCACGGCGCCCGTCTCGACCGGGTCGGTCAGCACCCGCATCGCCGCGAGCGCGGCGGGGATCAGCTGCTCGGGGCGGGAGATCCGGTCGAAGTACTTCGACACCGCACGGAAGGCGTCGTTGACGGTGACGTCGCCGCCCCGGGTGTCCTCCAGTTGCTGGAGGACGGGTTCCGCGACGCGGGTGGCGAACATGTCGCTGGGCAGCAGGAGCACCGGGATGCGGTTGGTCGTGGCGAGGGCCGCGCCCGTGATCATGTTGGTCGAGCCGGGGCCCGTGGAGGCCGTGCAGGCGAAGGTGGCCAGGCGGTCGCGCATCTTGGCGTAGGCCACCGACGCGTGGACCATGCCCTGTTCGTTGCGGGCCAAGTAGTAGGGCAGGTCGGCTTCTTGGGTGACGGCGGCCTGGAGCAGTGCCTGTCCGATGCCGGCGACGTTGCCGTGTCCGAAGATGCCCCAGACCCCGGGGATGAGCCGCTGTTCCTGGCCGTCGCGCTCGCTGTACTGATTGGCGAGGAAGCGGACCAGGGCCTGGGCGGTGGTGAGTCGTACGGTGGTCATCGCTGCGTGAGTCCTTCGAAGGGCAGGCGGTCGTCGACGTCCTGGGACCGCCAGGTCTCCCGCACCCATCCGTGGACGGGGTCGTCGCAGATCAGCCAGGCGCGGTCCTGGCCAGGGCCGGCCATGACGTTGAGGTAGTAGAGGTCGTAGCCGGGCGCCGCGATCGACGGGCCGTGCCAGCCGTGCGGGATCAGCACGGTGTCGCCGGAGCGGACCTCGGCGAGCACGTCGATGGGCCGCTCCTGTGTGCCGTAGACCCGCTGGTAGGCGAAGCCGCCTTCGCCCGCGATCTGGAAGTAGTAGATCTCCTCCAGCTCCGACTCCTGGCCAGGCCGGGGCTCGTCGTGCTTGTGGGGCGGGTAGGAGGACCAGTTGCCGCCGGGGGTGAGGACCTCGCACACCAGGAGCTGTTCGGCGTCGAAGGTGCCCGGCAGGCAGTAGTTGTTGACCTGGCGGGAGCACGCTCCCGCGCCGCGCAGCTCGACCGGCACGTTCTTCTGGGACCCGTACCGAGCGGAGAGTGAGCTCCGCTCGGTACGGGCGCTGGGCAGTGCGAACGTCCCGCCGTCCGCGCTGCTGATCAGGGCCGCCGACTCGCGGGGGAGGTACGCGAAGTCGGTGGCCGAGGCGAACACGCCTGTCCGGCCGGCGAGTTCGAAGGCCGTGCCGTCCGTGGTGACGGTGCAGGAGCCCGTCAACGGCAGGACCAGGAACTCGGAATCTCCGGTGGACAGGGCGTGTGCCTCGCCCGGCTTCAGGGTCAGGATCCTGAGGCCGGAGTATCCCCAGCCCGCCGACTCGGGCGTGACCAGGAGGTCGTAGGAGCCGTCGGCCGAAGTCCCGCTGGGCAGGTGGTACTTGCTCGTGTCGCTCACAGCAGGCTCACCGCCTTGTCGACGGCGCCGGCGACATCGCCGTTCGACGGGTAGAGCAGGGAGCGGCCGACCACCAGGCCCTGTGCGGTGGGGAGTTGGAGGGCCTTGCCCCAGGAGGCGAAGGCCGCTTCGGCGTCCTTGACCTCGCCGCCGAGGAGGAGCGCGGGGAGGGTGGAGGAGGCCAGGACGCGTTCCATGCCGTCCACGACGGGCAGCTTCAGCCAGGTGTAGGCGGTGCGGCGGCCCAGGCCCGAGGCGATGGTGATCGACTTGACGACGGCGTCCGTCGAGAGGTCGTTGCGTATCCTGCCGTCCTGCCAGGAGGAGAGGAACGGCTCGACCATGGCGATGAGTTGACGGTCGTTCAGCTCGTTGACGGCGCGGGCGGTGTTCTCCAGGACGAAGGGCGTCGCCGGGTCGTCGAGGGCGATACGGGTGAGCATCTTGCCGCCGTCGAAGCCCATCGCGGCGATCGTCTCGGCGTCGTAGCCGGTGAAACGGTCGTCGATCTCGAAGACCGAACCGGCCAGGCCCGCGCGGTTCATGGAGCCGAAGACGCTCTTGCCGTCCAGGACGCCGAGCAGCAGCAGGTCCTCCAGGATGTCGGCGGTGGCCAACACGCCGGTGACACCGGGCCGTTCGAGCGCGGTGCACAGTCGGTCGAGGAGTTCGAAGCGGTCGGCCATCGCGTTGGGGTTCGCCCCGACGGCGTTGGCGCCGCGTGCGGGATGGTCGGCCGCGATGATCATCGCCCTGCCGTGCTCGCCGAGCGGCGAGGTGGCTCTGACCCGGCGTGCGGCGGCGGCCGCGACGGCGCCGGGGTCGCCCACCCGGGCGGACACGATCCGGCTCACGTTGTCGGACAGCACGTCGTCACGCCCTTCGTTCGATGGTGGGGGAGGTGGCGGCGAGGGATGCCTCGCGCAGCTTGGCGTCGACCTCGGCCTCGGTGGGCATCGCGTCGGAGCAGGAGAGCCGGCCCGCGACGACGGCCCCGGCCGCGTTGGCGAAGGCGACCGTGCGGCGGGTGTCCCAGCCGGACAGCAGACCGTGGCAGAGCGCGCCGCCGAACGCGTCACCGGCGCCGAGCCCGTTGACGACCTCCACCGGGACCGGCGGTATCTCGACGGCCGAACCGTCGCGGTCGACTGCCAGGACGCCCTTGGGGCCCTGCTTCACCACCGCCAGTTCCACCCCGGCGGCGAGCAGCGCCTTCGCGGCGGCGTACGGCTCGCGCTCACCCGTCGCCACCTCGCACTCGTCGAGGTTGCCGACGGCCACGGTGGTACGGCGCAGGGCATCGGCGTAGTACGAACGCGCCTGACCTGCGTCCTTCCAGAACATCGGCCGCCAGTCCAGGTCGAAGACCGTCGTCCCCGCCTTCGCTCGATGCGCGAGCGCGGAGAGTGTGGCCGAGCGGCTCGGCTCCTCGCTCAGCCCCGTCCCGGTGAACCACAAGATCTGGGCGTCACGGACGGCGTCCAGGTCCAGTTCGTCCGGCTGGATGTCCAGGTCGGGAGCCTTGGGCAGCCGGTAGAAGTACAGCGGGAAGTCGTCCGGCGGGAAGATCTCGCAGAACGTCACCGGCGTCGGCGCGATGTCCGACGTACCGACGAACCGGCTGTCGACGCCGTACCCCTCCAAGGCCGTGCGGACGAAGTCCCCGAACGGGTCCCGGCCCGTCTTCGTGATCACGGCCGCGGAGTGCCCGTAACGGGCCGCGGCGACGGCGACGTTGGTCGGACTGCCGCCCAGGTACTTGCCGAACGACGTGACCTCGGCCAGCCCCACACCGGTCTGGAGCGGATATACGTCCACCCCTACGCGGCCCATGGTCAGCACTTCGAACGGCATCACGCTGGTTTCCCTTTCATGCCAGAGACGGAGGCGTACAGGAGATTCACTGCCGCGCTCTACTAGCGCGCTCTAGTCTGTGTACGATGACTCCTGTCCAAATGTCATGTCAATACCTTGTTGCTGGGAGATTTCAGAGGGCCCGTAGGGTTGGCCGCGGCGGAAGGTGGATTCACAGGTGGATGCGGCAGGAAAGCAGCGGCCCACGATGGCGGACGTCGCTGCGAAAGCGGGCGTGTCGCGGGCGCTCGTCTCGATCATCTTCCGGGGGCAGCCGGGCGCGAGCGAGGAGACGCGGCAGCGGGTGCTGCGGGTGGCCGACGAGATCGGCTACCACCCCGACAGCGCGGCCAGGCTGCTGGCCCGCGGCCGCAGCCGCACGCTCGGCGTGATGTTCACCGTGCACCAGACCTTCCACGCGGACCTCATCGCGGGGATCTACCCCGAGGCCGAACGCCTCGGCTACGACGTCCTGCTCTCGGCGGCCACCCACGGTCGCAGCGAGTCGAAGGCGGCCGAGGCGTTGCTCAGCCACCGCTGCGAGGCACTGATCCTGCTCGGCCCCGAGGCGGAGGCCGGGTATCTCGACGAACTCGGACGCCGAGCGGCGACCGTCTCGGTCAGCCGCCGAGTGCCCCGCGCCCGCGTGGACTTCGTCCACAGCGCGGAAGGCAAGGGAGTGCACCAGGCCATGGAGCACCTCGTCGAACTGGGGCACCGCCGAATCGTGCACATCGACGGCGGCCGGGGGCCCGGATCGGTCGAGCGGCGGCGTGCCTACCGGGCCGCGATGCGCCGGCACGGGCTGGAAGCCGAGGTGCGGGTCGTCCCCGGGCAGCACACGGAGGAGTCGGGCATCGAGTCGGGCCGCCTGTTCCTGGCGGAACGCGATCATGGGCAGGCCCTGCCGACGGCGGTCCTCGCGGGCAACGACCGTTGTGCGTGGGGCCTGTTGATGGCCCTGACGCGGGCAGGCGTCGATGTCCCGCGTGATGTGTCGGTTGTCGGGTACGACGACAGTCACCTCTCCCATCTGATGCCGATCGGCCTGACCACCGTCCGCCAGGACGCGACTCTGATGGCGGAACACGCCGTGCGGTTCGCCGTCGAACGGCTGGAGAACCCGGAACTGGAAGCCCGAGAGGCCGTACTGGATCCGAAGCTCGTGGTACGCGGTACCAGCGGCAAGGCACCGGAGACGTCGGCCTGAGACATCGGCGACCGGCCATGTCCCCCAGCAGTCGGGGCTTTCGACCTTGCCTGCTGGGGACATGCCGCTACAGCGCCGTCAGGTCTCTCGCGTCGGGGAGCTCTTCGACGTCGACGCCGCGGACCTGGGACAACTCGTGCTTGAGCGCGGCGAGTTCGGTGCCGCCGGCCATGTGGTTGGTGAGCTCTTCGAGGGTGATCTCGCTGCGTTCGGCGGAGAGTTCCATGGTTCCCAGGCGCAGGACGCTGAAGTGGTCGCCGACCATGTAGGCGTGGTGCGGGTTGTGGGTGATGAAGATGACCCCCAGACCCCGCTCCCGGGCCGCGGCCACGTACTTCAGCACGACACCGGACTGCTTGACGCCCAGGGCGGCGGTCGGCTCGTCGAGGATGAGGACGCGGGCGCCGAAGTAGACGGCGCGGGCGATGGCCACGCACTGGCGCTGGCCGCCGGAGAGGGTGCCGATGGGCTGGTCGAGGTTGTCCAGGACGATGCCCATGTTGCGGAGCTCTTCGTCGGCGGTCTGTTTCATCTTCTCGATGTCGAGGCGGCGGACGGGCCAGGGGCCCTTGGTCATCTCGGAGCCGAGGAAGAAGTTGCGCCACACCGGCATCAGCGGCACCACGGCCAGGTCCTGGTACACGGTCGCGATACCGCGGTCCAGTGCTTGGCGGGGGGTGGTGAAGTGCACGGGTTCCCCGTCGACGAGGAACTCGCCCTCCGTGTGCTGGTGCAGTCCGGAGATGATTTTGATCAGGGTGGACTTGCCGGCGCCGTTGTCGCCCAGGACGCAGGTGACCTGGCCGGGTCGGACGGCGAGGTTGACGCCGTGCAGGGCGCGGACGTTGCCGTAGGACTTGCCGGCGTTGCGGAGCTGGACGAGGGGATGGTCCCCGTCCGTGGCCGGCGTGTCGGTCAGGATCGCGCCGTGGGTGCCGGTCGTGTTGTCGGTCATCGAGGTCACCTCCGGGTCGCGGTGCGCTGCACCCACAGATTGATCATGACGGCGCCCAGCAGCATCACACCGAGGAACGCCTTGAACCAGTCGGGGTTCCAGCCGGCGTAGACGATGCCCTGCTGGACCATGCCGAACATGAACGCCCCGAACACCGGGCCGATCGCGGAACCGGCGCCACCGGTCAGCAGACAGCCGCCGATCACCGCCGCCGAGATGTAGATCAGCTCCTGCCCGACACCCTCGCCGGACTGCACGGTGTTGAAGGAGAACAGCTGGTGCATCCCGATGAACCAGGCACCGAAACCGACCAGCATGAACAGCGAGATCTTCGTGAACGCCACCGGCACACCCACCGCCCGCGCGGAGTCCTTGTTGCCGCCGACCGCGAAGATCCAGTTGCCGTACCTGGTGCGCAGCAGGACCCAGGTCGCGATCGCCGCGAACACCAGCCACCACACGATGGTGATCTTCACCTGCACACCGCCGACATCAAACGACGACGCGAAGACCTTCTTGGCCTGGTCGAAACCGTCCATGGTGCTGATGTCATCGGTGGCGACGTTGCCCGTGACCAGCTTCGTGACGGCGAGATTGACCCCCTGCAGGATCAGGAAGCTGCCCAGGGTGATCAGGAAGCTGGGAAGCCCGGTTTTGACCACGAGCCAGCCGTTGAGGAAGCCGATTGCCAACGACACGACCAGGGCGGCGATCACACCGACCCACACGTTCATGGTGAGCTGGTAGCTGAGCATGGCCGCGGTGAGCGCGGAGGTGATGACCGCGACACCGGCGGAGAGGTCGAACTCGCCGCCGATCATGAGCAGTGCGACCGGCAGGGCCATGATCCCGATGGTTGAGGAACCGTAGAGGATGTTCGCCATCGAGGCGCCCTCGCGCACCGGCGGGGCGGCGATCAGGAAGAACACGTACACCGCCGCCGCGCCGAGGAAGACTCCGACCTCGGGGCGGGCCAACAGCCTTATCGCCTGCGGACGTTCGGCCGTGCGGCCGTCAACCACCTTGGGGCCGGGGACCGGCGGTGTGGTCACCGCCGGGTCGGCGTGCTGGGTCATGCTCATCACCGGGTTCCGTTGGCGGCGAACTTGGCGACGCTGTCGACGTTGGTCTTGTCGATGAAAGCCGGTCCGGTGAGGACGGGCGCGCTGCCGCCGCCGCTGAAGTTGCCGTTGGTCTTGTAGAGCCACAGCGAGTCGACCGCCAAGTAGCCCTGGAGATACGGCTGCTGGTCCACGGCGAATTCGATCTTGCCGTCCTGGACGGCCGTCACCAGGTCCTTGCTGAGGTCGAAGGTGGCGAGCTTGGCCTTGCTGCCGGAGTCGGACAACGACTGGATCGCCGTCAGCGCGATCGGGGCGCCGAGGGTGACCACCTGGTCGATGGAGGAGTCCTGGCTGAGCTTGGCGGTGATGGTCGACTTCACCGACGGCATGTCCGTGCCGTTGACGTAGAGGATGTCGGTCTTGCCGCTGAAGCCCTTCTTCAGACCGGCGCAGCGGGCCTCGAGGGCGACCTGACCCTGTTCCTGGATGACACAGAGGGCGTGCTTGGCGCCGAGTTGGTTGAGGCGTTGGCCGAATGCCTGGCCGGCGATGCTCTCGTCCTGTCCGAAGTACTCGAGCATGCCGAGCTTCTTCCAGTCGCTCACACCGGAGTTGAAGCCGACCACGGGGATGCCGGCCGACTTGGCCTTGGCCACCACGTCCTTCATGGCGTCCGGCTTGGCCGCGGTGAGTGCGATGCCGTCGACCTTCTGGTCGATCGCGTTCTGCACCAGGTTGGCCTGGTTGCCGGCGCTGGGGTCGCTCGAGTACACGAGCTTGACGTTGTCCTTGGCGGCGGCGGCCTGGGCGCCCTTGCGGACCAGGTCCCAGAAGGTGTCGCCGGGGGCGGCGTGGGTGATCATGGCCACCGTCATACGCGGGGTGGTGGCCTTGCCGGCCGAGGCGTCCGCACCTCCTCCCTCGGACTTCTTGCCGCCCGAGCTGCTGGAGCAGCCGGCGGCGAACAGAGTGCCGACCAGAACGGTGGCGGTGAAAACTGCGGCTCGGTGGTTTCTGCGCATGTCCCTTGCACCTCGCTGTGCTTGTCAGGGTGGAGTCTCTGGTGGACGGAAGCGCGTCCCGCGTCGGCGGCCGATGCGTGTTCACCGAATGGCGACGCGGTGCGCGAGTGGTGTGTATGTGCCGGGCGTGGCGGCTCTTCTTCTGTGGCGGTCGTTGGTGTAGACCGCCTGTTCAGCGACTGGAGCGCTTTAGTAGCGCGCTCTAGTTGGAGAGACTATGGGGCCGTCTCTGTGGGGATGTCAACAGGTATGTCAGGACGTACCAACAAAGTGTTCGGAATGAAATTGAGCTGCGGATCCGGCCACGGGGTTGGCTGTAATAGCCACCTGGCTGACCTGGGTGAAGGGCTGAGCGATGCCGGACGGACGGCCGGGGCTCATGACCTACGGATCAGATGCGTGGGGGTTCGGGCAGTGATGTCGTCGGGGCTTCGCGCCCGCGCTGGATCAGCCAGAGCCTGTCGTTCGGATCAGGCCGGCCTGGCTCACGGTGCCTTGTCTGTTGACCCGAGTGGGGCGTGGCGCGTGCAGTTGCAAGGCGGAGGAGACGTTGACATCCTCCCCGCGCCTTTAAGACAGACCTTTAAGACAGAGGGGAGTGCGGGAGAGATGCGGGGTGAAGTCTTCCAGCAGACGCCGGGGCGGCGTGGGGGCCAGGTCTCTTGCCTCTCACGCAGTCGCCGTCCGCCGTGGTCCGTTCGTCGCGGCGGGAGGGCCTGCCTGCCGCGACCGTGGTGGTCTCTGCGGCGGACACGGTACTTTCGCCGTCGGGACGCTCGAACTGCGGGCGCTCATGGACGGGACCGCGGTGACGAACCTCCGGACACCCGCCGTCTCCGTCGCGGCGACCGCTCCGCAGCTCACCCGGTTCACCGGGCCGATCGTGCCGGTTGTCTTCGGGGCGGGTCCCGGGCGGTCGGTCACGTGGACGCGATCCGGGGCGTCGACTCGGTCGAACTGGTCGATGTCGTCTATGTGGTGCGCCACCCCGACCGGGCCCGCGAGCAGTTGCCGCCCCGCGCCACCAGCGCCCGTACCCCGCTGTTCGACTCCGCGCACTTGACGGACGGTACGGCCCGTTGATGGCTCGCGCACACGTCGTCGTCGAGGACGTGCGCACGGTGTTGCGCGAGGCCGAGGACGTCGTGCCGGCGAATCGCGAGGTGCACCTTCATGTCGACGGGCTGATCCCGATGGCGGTCGTGGTCCGGGGCGCGCGGACGCTTCCCCCGGATCGCACCGCGGTTTTCAAGAGCGTGGGAATGTCCTGGCAGGATCTGGTCGTGGCCGAGGAGATCATCGAACAGCACCTGCGCGGCAGGTGATCCGGCGAGGCCGGGTCCATCACGACCCCGGCCGGTCGGCCGGACCGTCCCCACCCCCGCGGCCTCCACCTCCCCCGCGATCGTCGCTTTCCCGCCAATCGTCGGCCGCGTTCGCGGCGGCCGGGTCGACGGGTTCGCGCCAACCGCCTCGGCCGTACCCGGAGAGGTGAACTCCCTTTTCCTGGCACGATTGATCAGTCTCGATCAGTGTGGGCACGCACGGGTTGCCATAGCCAACGGTCCGGAGAACTCCCGCCGTCACTGGGCGCAGCGTATGTTTTCCGTCTCCGGTGTACCTGCGGGCAGTCGCAGATCTATCGACTCGGCGTCAAATGTTGTGCACAAATTCCACACAGACCTCTCTCCAGGCGGGCACACATGGTCTAGATTGACCTTGCTTCGCACGGTGTGACACCAGGCGACAAAGGATGATCTATGGGTCCGGCGATGCGGGTGGCCAGCGGTTGTGGCTCTCGTGCGGAGCGTGGGGGCGGTCAATTCTGTTAGCCCGAGGGGGGCTTGGGGCGTGGAGAGCATCCGAGATCGCGACGGGTTCCCGTGCGCTTCAGGAGGCTGGCAGGGCCTGCGGGTCCGGTGTTGCCAGGGTGCGTTGTTCGCGAGGATCTGACATGGCCGGGACGTCGTGCGCCGGGGGCGCGGACTTCCCGAGGGGGAACAGCGGAGTGTGAGCTTCCGTAGGGGAGCTGCAGAGCGGGAGGCGGGGGCCTTCCGCAGGGGACGAACAGTGCGCGGCGACCACGTCAAACCACTGTGGACCTTGGGGGGTTCTGTGCGGCAGGGGGGAATAGTCGGCCCTTTTCCGTCGGCGCGCGGGCGTCTGGCGAACGGGGCGATCGGCCAGCCGGCGATCGAATGGGAGCAGCGGTACAGACGTACCGTGATCATCAGCGACACCGTCGCGACCGCTTGTGTGGTGGCGTCGATCGGTGACTTCTTCGGGGCCCGGGACGCGGCCAACTGGCATGAGAAGTGGGGCATTCTCGCCTTCGGCACCCAGGTGCTGGTGCTGGGCGCGCTGGCGGTGAGCCGCGCTTGGTCCCCGGCCGTACTCGGGCAGGGCGCCGAGGAATTCCGCCGGTTGGGACGCTCACTGTTCACGGCGACCGTCGTCCTGGCGCTCGGCGGGATCGCCCTGACCTCGACCAACATCAAGCTCTGGATCTTCGTCGCGATCCCGGCGATCGCGATCGTCACCATGACGGAGCGGTATGTGCTCCGTCTCCGGCTGCACAAACAGCGCAACGAAGGACGCTGCCTGAGACCGGTGCTCGCCGCCGGGAGCCCGGCGACCGTGCGCGACCTGATCAGCCGCACCCGCAAGTTTCCGCACCTCGGCTGGCGCGTGGAGGCCGTGTGCACGACGGACGGCCGCGGGCTCGACGGTGATCAAGGCGGCCTGGACGGCGACCACTTGGACGGAGTGCCGGTCATAGGGCTGCTGGAGGACGTCGCCAAGCACGTCCGCCACGACGGCTACCGGGTCGTCGCGGTCACACCCGACCCGCACTGGTCACCGGACCGCCTGCAACGCCTGGCCTGGAACCTCGAGGGCAGCGACGCCGAGATGATCGTCGCCCCGGTGCTGATGGAGGTGGCCGGCCCGCGGCTGCACGTCGACGCGGTGCTCGGGATACCGCTGCTGCGGGTCAGCATGCCGACCTTCACCGGAGGCCGCCGGGCGATCAAGGGGGTCGTCGACCGGCTGGGCGCCGCGATCCTGCTGCTCGTGTTCGCGCCGCTGATGATCCTCGTCGCACTGCTCGTGCTGTTGGACAGCCGGGGTGGAGTGTTCTACCGCCAGCGCCGGGTCGGCAAGGACGGTCACGAGTTCACCATGTTCAAGTTCCGCAGCATGGTCGCCGACGCCCACCGGGCACGCGCGGCGCTGGCCGACCGCAACGAGGGCGCGGGCCTGCTGTTCAAGCTCCGCCGGGACCCGCGGGTGACCCGGGTCGGCACGGTGCTGCGCCGGTACTCGATCGACGAGCTCCCGCAGCTCTTCAATGTGCTCACCGGATCCATGTCGCTCGTCGGACCCCGGCCCCCGCTGCCGGAGGAGTCCGCCGCGTACGACCCGGACATCCGAAGACGGCTGCTGGTCAAGCCCGGGCTCACCGGTCTGTGGCAGATCAGCGGACGCAGCGACCTGCCGTGGGAGGAGGCCGTCCGCCTCGACCTGAGGTACGTGGAGGACTGGTCGCTCGCCCTCGACACAGTGATCTTGTGGAAGACCTTGCGTGCCGTGATCCACGGGCAGGGGGCCTACTGATGCGCGGGGGTCGTCCGACCGGCGCGCGGACCGCAGGCCGCAGGGGCCTGCCTGGGGGGAGAGACCGGTCATGAGAGTCAGCGTCTTCGGGCTCGGCTACGTGGGCTGTGTGTCGGCCGCGTGCCTGGCCAGCATGGGCCACGAGGTCATCGGGGTGGACGTCAACCAGGTGAAGGTCGACCTGGTCAACGACGGCAAGGCACCCGTGGTGGAGGAACGTATCGGCGAACTCATCGCCGAAGTCGTGCGGACCGGCGCGCTGCGCGCCACCCGCGACGTCCGCGAGGCGATCGCGGACAGCGAGGTGTCGCTGATCTGCGTGGGCACCCCGTCGGAGCCCAACGGCAGCCTGTGCACCACCTACTTGGAGCGGGTCACCGAGGAGATCGGTGCCGCGCTCGCCGAGCGGGGCGGACGGCAGACCGTCGTGTTCCGCAGCACCATGCTCCCCGGCACCTGCCTGAACCTGCTGGTGCCGATCCTGGAGAAGCACGTCGGCGGTCTGGCCGGCGTGGACATCGGGGTCGCGGTCAACCCGGAGTTCCTGCGCGAGGGCACCAGCGTGAAGGACTTCTTCGACCCGCCGAAGACCGTCATCGGCGAACTCGACGCCGCTAGCGGCGACGCGGTGGCGGCGCTCTACGAGGGCCTGCCCGGCGAGGTGTTCCGGGTGCCGGTCCCGACCGCCGAGGCCATCAAGTACGCGGACAACGCGTTCCACGGCCTCAAGATCGGCTTCGCGAACGAGCTGGGCGCCGTGTGCCAGGCCCTCGGTGTGGACTCGCACCAGGTGATGGACGTGTTCCTCGCCGACCGCAAGCTGAACATCAGCCCCGCCTACCTGCGCCCCGGCTTCGCCTTCGGCGGCTCCTGCCTGCCCAAGGACCTGCGCAGCCTCGTCCACGCGGCACAGCGGGCCGACGTCTCGGTGCCCATCCTCTCCCACGTCCTCGCCTCCAACGCCGACCACCTCCAGCGCGCGGTGGACCTGGTCGAGCGCACCGGCAAGCGCAAGGTGGGAATGTTCGGGCTCTCCTTCAAGCCCGGCACCGACGACCTCCGCGAGAGCCCGCTCGTCGAACTCGCGGAACGGCTCTTCGGCAAGGGCTACGACCTCAAGATCTACGACGCGAACGTGAGCCTCTCCCGGCTGCTCGGCGCCAACCGCGAGTACATCGAGAGCCGCCTGCCGCACCTCGCGCAGCTCCTCGCCGACTCCGTCGACGAGGTGATCGACCACGCCGAGGTGTGCCTGGTGGGCACCAAGGACGCGACCGTACTGTCGGCGCTGCCCCACACGGGCGACCCGGCGATCATCGACCTCATCCGCCTTCCCGACGCCGACGCGCGCCGGACCGAACCGGGATACATGGGCCTTGCTTGGTAACGAGACCGGCGGCGACGGCACAGGCCGTCGCGCGCTGATCCTGGTGGAGAACCTGTCGGTCCCCTTCGACCGGCGGGTGTGGCAGGAGTGCACCACGCTGCGCGACGCGGGCTGGGAGGTGCACGTCATCTGCCCCCGGGGGGAGAAGCGGGACACGGAGGCGGAGGCGGTGATCGACGGGGTGCGGATCCACCGCTACCCGTTGCGCGCGGCCACCGGAGGTCCGGCCGGCTATCTGCGGGAGTACGGAACGGCGCTGTGGCACACGCTCCGGCTGGCCCGCAAGGTCGGCCCGGTCGACGTGGTGCACGCCTGCAACCCGCCCGACCTGCTGTTCCTGCCGGCCCTGTGGATGAAGCGGCGCGGCGCGCGCTTCGTCTTCGACCAGCACGACCTGGTGCCCGAGCTGTACCTCTCCCGCTTCGACCGCGGCGAGGACCTGCTCTACCGCGCCGTGTGCGCGCTGGAGCGGCGGACCTACCGGGCCGCGGACATCGTGCTCGCCACGAACGAGAGCTACAAGGACGTCGCGCTGAGCCGTGGTGGCAAGCGGCCCGAGGACGTCTTCGTGGTGCGCAGCGCGCCCGCCACCGACCGCTTCCAACCGGTGCCCCCGGAGCCGGAGTTGAAGCGCGGCAAACCCCATCTGCTGTGCTACCTCGGCGTCATGGGCCCCCAGGACGGCGTCGACTACGCCCTGCGGGCCCTGGCGAAACTGCGCGACGAGGTCGGCCGGACCGACTGGCACGCGGTCTTCGTCGGCGCCGGCGACGCCTTCGACGCCATGGTCGAACTGTCCCGGCAGCTCGGTCTGACCGACCAGGTCCAGTTCACCGGACGCATCCCGGACGCCGACCTGGTGCGCTACCTGTGTACCGCCGACGTATGCCTCTCCCCGGACCCGCACAATCCGCTCAACGACGTGTCGACCATGAACAAGGTCCTGGAGTACATGGCGATGGGACGTCCCATCGTCTCGTTCGACCTCCGGGAGGCGCGCGTCTCCGCCGGTGACGCCGCCGTCTACGCGCCCGCCAACGACGAGGCCCAGTTCGCCAAGCTGATCGCGCTGCTCCTCGACGACCCGGAGAAGCGGGCCCGGATGGGGAAGACCGGCCAGGAGCGGATCGGCGGGCCGCTGTCCTGGGAGAACTCGCAAGCGTCACTGCTCGCCGCCTATGCCGCCGCCTGCCGGGACCAAGCCCCGGTGTCGGCGGGTGGGCCGCTCCGTACGGGGAAGAGGCCGCACCATTGAATGACGACACGATCCGCCTGGTCACGATCGGGCGGATTCTCCGGCGGCGGTGGCGGCTCCTGGCCGTCCTCGCGGTAGCGGGCGCGCTCTTCGGCTACGGCACCTCGGTGCTGCTGCTTCCGCCGCGCTACACGGCAGAGGCATCGGTGCTGCTGCCGGGCCAGTGGGAAGAGCGCGAACTGCTGACCCAGGTGGACATTGCCACCAGTTCGGCGGTGGTCGACCGCGCGGCCACCGCGCTGAAGTGGGGCGTCAGCGGCACCGAGCTGCAGAAAGACGTGAGCGCCAAGGCGGACGACGGCAACATCATCAAGGTCTCCGGTACGTCCGACACCCCGGAGCACGCGCAGCGGCTCGCCGACCAGCTGGCCCAGCAGTTCGTCACCTTCGCCACCCGGATCGCGGGCGGCGACACCGACCCGGCGGCGGACACGGCGACGCAGGCGCTGCGCAAGCAGGTGGCCGAGACCAACCGCCGTATCACCGACCTGGCCGAGGCGGCCAATCCCGGGCAGACCGTGGAGGGCGTGCAGGCCCGCACCGAGCTGGAGGGGCTGCGCACCGGGCTGCAGGACGCCATGAAGAAGCTGGAGGAGGCCAACCCGGCGTCCGCCAAGGCCAACATGGTCGTCATGGGTCCGGCCCCCCGGCCTACCGGCGCGGCGGCGCCGACGCGCATGCAGCTCATCGTCGCCGGGGCGCTGCTGTTCTTCGTGCTCGCGGTCGTCGGCCATCTCGCCGCCGCCCGGGTGAGCCGTCGGCTGCGCACCGAGGCGGAGATCGCCGCGGCGCTCGGCTCGCCGTTCCTCGGCACCGTCGACGTGCCCGGCGAACGGCACGGGCACCGGCCCGAGAGCCACGGCACGCGGGCCCGGCTCCGCCACTTGCTCGGCATCGACGTCCGGTGGGACGTACCGGCCCCGCAGCGGTCCGGCGACGAGGCCGAGCGGCGGATCCGCTACCGGCGGGTGTGCGCCCGCCTAAGGGACCAACTGCCCGCCCCCAGGCGGCTGCTGGTCGTCGTACCGGAAGGCGACGAGGTCGCCCGGCTGGCCGCCGGACAGCTCGTCGCCGAGGCCACCAACGACCCCCGGCTGCGGGTCGTGGAGGTCTCGGTGGACCGGCCGATCGTGCCGGACCGCGACACCGAGTCCGGTGCCCTCGCCGTCCTCAGCGCGGGGAGCTGGACCGCCGCGGAACTCGCCGGCATCGCCGAGGCGTGCGCGGACGGCGGGCACGAGCTCGTCGGCGTCGTCGTCGCCGGCACGGTCCGCACCCGGCCGACGGAGACCGCCGACCGACTTTCCGACGACGCCACTTTGACGTTCGCGGTCCATGGCCGCGCGACAGGAGATCCAGCGTGACGACGAGCACGACTTCGGAGTCGTCGGCCGCCACCCCGCTCCTCGACCTCCAGGCGCTGGTGGTCGCGGTGCGCAGACGCCGCCGCCTGTGGGGCGCCATGGCGCTCCTCGGACTGCTGGCCGGCGCGGCCGTGGCGGTCCTCATGCCACCGGCCCCGGCCGCCGTGACCAAGGTGCTGGTCGCGCACCAGGAGGACCAGCCGAACGACACCGGAACACTGATCCGCACCGACGCCCAGCTGCTGGCCACCTCGCGGATCGCCGGTGCGGCCCTGAAGATCCTCAAGTCCCCGGAGAAACCCGAGGACTTCATGAAGGACTACCGGGGCACCGGACTGACCAACAACGTCCTCGAGATCGATGTGACGGGCAAGACCGACGCGGAGGCGGTGGCCCGCGCCAAGGCACTGGCCCAGGCGTTCGTCGCGGACCACGCCAAGCGCATCAACGACATCGCCAACGCCAACGCCCAGGGCCTGCTCGACCAGCAGGCCCGGATGCAGGCGGAGCTCGCCGACGTCAACAAGACGATCGGCGGCCGGTCGCCCGACACCGACCCCAAGGACGCGGCGAACCTCGAGTCGCTCTTCGCCCGGCGGGCCGAACTCACCTCGCAGATCTCCGACTTCGGCCAGCGCGCCGAGGAGGCCCGCGTCGGCGCACCCCAACTCGTCGCCGGAACCCAGATCGTGGACGCCCCGCGCGCGGTGGCACACTCCCTGCCCAAGGCGCTCGTCACCGACGGCGTGGTCGGCCTCGTCCTCGGGCTCTTCCTCGGGCTCGCGCTGTCCGCCGTCGGCGTGGTCGTCGCGGACCGGCCCGTGCTGCGCCGGGACATCGCGGCGAACCTCGGCGCCTCGGTCATCGCCGAACTGCCCCGCCGCTCCGGCAGGTTGTGGCAGCGCCGCCGGACCCGGGTGGCACGCGAACGGCTCACCACCACGCTGGCCCGCACCTCGCGCGGCTCGGCGGAACCCCTGTCGCTGCTGGAACTCGGCTGTGCGCGCAGCACGGCCGGGATCGCCCTAGGCCTCGCCCGGGCACTGGGGGAGGACGGCCCGGTGACCGTCGTCGACGGCCTCCCCGGCACCCAGCTCTCGCGCCGCCGCCCGAAACCGGGAGACCCCACGGTGGTCGGCGGCGAAAGGGCCGCGACCGTGTCCCCGCAGGACCAGCGGATCGGTGTCGGCTCGGTGGCGCCGGGCACGGCGTGGACCGACCTCCAGTACCTCGGCACCCGCACCGTCCTCGTCGTCCGCGCCGGGCACGGCAACGCCGCCTGGCTGCACACCGTGGCCCGCCAACTCGCCGACCAGCGCATCCCGGTGATCGGTGTCGTACTGATCGACCCCGACCCGCGCGACCGGACCGACGGCACCCTGTGGGACGGCCTGGCCAACGCGCTGCGCGGCCGGACCGAGCGGCCGACCTGGCAGAACGCGACGGGGCGGCGGCTCACCGAACGCCAGCCGATACGGGCCGCACGTGTCCCGGACAACGACCAGGAGGTGCGGTAGACGTGTGTGGCATCGCGGGCACCTACCGATGGCCGGACGGAAAGGCCGTCACCGACCGGCTCACCGACACCCTCGCCCACCGGGGCCCGGACGGCTCGGGCCGCTACGGCCACCCCCTGGGCGACGGCGAGGTGCAGCTCGGACACCGCAGGCTGGCCATCGTCGACCTGTCCGAGACCGGCGCCCAGCCGATGGTCTCGGACGGCCTCGCCCTGACGTACAACGGCGAGCTGTACAACGCACCAGAACTACGGGCCGAGTTGGAGGCCGCCGGGGTGCGCTTCCGCGGCACCTCCGACACCGAGGTGCTGCTGGAGGCCTGGCGGCGCTGGGGCACCGACTGCCTGCCCAGGCTGCGCGGCATGTTCGCGTTCGGCATCTTCGACGAGCGCACCGGCGACCTGGTGCTCGTCCGCGACCAGCTCGGCATCAAGCCGCTGTTCCTGCTCCGGCGCGGCGAGGGCCTGATGTTCGCCTCCGAGCTCAAGGCGCTCGCCGCCGCGACCGGCAAGTCCCTGGAGGTGGACCAGGCGGCGCTCGTGGCCTCCCTGCTCTACTACTGGGTGCCGGACTCGCGCTGCGCGTTCCGCGAGGCGGAGAAGCTGCCGCCGGGGAGCTGGCTGCGCTGCCGGCCCGACGGCCGGGTGGAACGCGGCAGCTTCTGGAACCTGAAGGACGTCGCCGCCGAGGGCCGGGACCGCGCTCTGGCCGGTGAGCGGCCGGACCTCGCCGCCATCGTCGAGGAGTCGACCCGCCGCCATCTGATCTCCGACGTGCCCGTGGCGACCTTCCTCTCCGGCGGCCTCGACTCCAGCTATCTCACCGCGCTGGCGGCCCGCCACCAGCCCGGGATCTCCGCCTACACGATCGGATTCCGCGCCGAAGACGCCAAGTTCGAGGCGATGCCCGACGACCTGCGCTACGCCCGCCAGGTCGCCCAGCAGTTCGGCGTCGACCTGCACGAGATCGAGATCGCGCCCAACGTGCTCGACCTGCTGCCGCAGATGACGTACAGCCTGGACGAGCCGATCGGCGACCCCGCCGCGATCAACACGTATCTGATCTGCATGGCCGCCCGGGAGGCCGGGGTCAAGGTGATGCTCTCGGGCATGGGCGCCGACGAGCTGTTCGCGGGGTACCGCAAGCACTTCGCCAACCTGCTCGCGCTGCGCTACCAGCGCGTCCCGCGACCCCTGCGGCGCGGGGTCTCCGGGGTCGTGGACCGGCTGCCCGTCGCCTCGGCCACCCGCGGCTACCGGTCGGTGCGCTTCGCGAAGCGGTTCCTCTCCTTCGCCGATCTGCCGGAGGAGACCGCGTTCCGGCGCAGCTACACCATGTACGACCAGGACGAGCTGCTCGCCCTGCTCAACCCGGACCTGGCCGGGACGGTCGACGACGTGATCACCGAGCACACGGACGTCTACGAGGACAACGACCTCGACGACTTCGTCAACCGCATGTGCCTGACCGACTCCCGCATGTTCCTGCCGGGTCTGAACCTCGCCTACACGGACCGCTCCAGCATGGCCGCCTCCACCGAGGTCCGGACGCCGTACGTCGACATCGAGGTGGTCAAGGCGGCGTTCACCGTGCCCGGCAACCGCAAGATCGTCGGCAGGCAGGGCAAGGCCGTCCTCAAGGAGGCGGCCACCTCGATCCTGCCCAAGGAGATCGTGTACCGGCCCAAGGGCCTGTTCAGCGCCCCGCTGCGGGCCTGGATGAGCCGGGACCTGGCGCCGCTGGTGCGCGAGGTGGTCAACGACGGCGAGCTCGTCCGGTCCGGGCTGCTGCGCCGTGACGCGCTGGCCCGGATGGTCGCCGAGGACGCCGCCGGACAGGCGGACTACTCCAAGCATCTGTGGCACGTACTGACCCTCGAGTACTGGTATCGCGACGCGACCTCTGGCTCCGCCCAGAGCACTCGGTCGACGGCTTAGGAATCAGGAGTTCTGGTGAAGCAGGTTGTACAGAACTACAAGAGCGGCGAGCTGGCGGTGCTCGACGTTCCGGTACCGGGGTGCAAGCCGGGCGGGGTGCTGGTGCGCAGCGCCTACTCGCTGATATCCACCGGCACCGAGCTCATGAAGGTCTCCGAGGCCGGCATGTCGATGCTGGGCAAGGCCCGCTCCCGGCCTGACCAGGTGGCCAAGGTCATGCAGAGCGTGGCCACCAACGGACTGCCCGCCACCTACCGCAAGGTGATGGGCAAGCTGGACTCCTACACCCCGCTGGGCTACTCGCTGTGCGGGGTGGTCGAGCAGGTCGGCGCCGGGATCGACGACGTGAAGGTCGGCGACCTGGTGGCCTGCGCGGGCAATGAACACGCGCTGCACGCCGAGCTGAACTGGGTGCCGAAGAACCTCTACGCCCCGGTCCCCGACGGCCTCGCCCCGCAGCACGCGGCCTTCGGCACCGTCGGCTCGATCGCGATGCAGGGCGTCCGCCAGGGCGAGCCGCAGCTCGGCGAGGTCGCCCTGGTCATCGGCCTCGGACTGATCGGACAGCTGGTCGTCCAGCTCCTCACCGCCGCAGGCGTCCGCGTGGTCGGCGCCGACCCCGACCCGACCCGCTGCGAACTCGCCGAACGCCTCGGCGCCGCCGCCTGCGGCGACCCCGCCTCCGCCGCCGTGGAGGCGGCCGTCGCCGAACTCACCGACGGCCACGGCGTGGACCAGGTGTTCCTGGCCGCAGGCGGCGGCAGCAACCAGCCCGTCGAACTGGCCGCCCGGCTCGCACGGGACCGCGGCCGGGTCGTCGACATCGGCAAGTGCCGCCTGGACCTGCCGTGGAACGCGTACTACGAGAAGGAACTCGACGTCCGCTTCTCCCGCTCCTACGGCCCCGGGCGCTACGACCCGTCGTACGAGCTGGAGGGCCGCGACTACCCGATCGGCTACGTCCGCTGGACCGAGCGCCGCAACCTCGCGTGCTTCCTCGACCTCGTCGCCCGCGGCCGCGTCGACGTGGAGCCCCTGGTCTCCCACATCGCCGACTTCGACGACGCCGTGGAGACGTACCAGCGGCTGAAGGACGGCGAGTTGAAGGCCGTGGCCGTGCTGTTCCGCTACCCCGAGCAGACGGAGGAAGCGGGGGAGGCGGAAGCCCCGTCGGTGGCCGTGCCCGCGGTCCGCCGCAGTGAGGGGACGTCCACCCCGGCCCGGTCCGCGAAGACTCCGGTGCGCCTCGCGTTCGTCGGCGCGGGCAACTACGCGACCTCGATGCTGCTGCCGCACCTGGCCCGGCGCGAGGGCGTCGAGCTGTCGACCGTCGTCACCACGACCGCGCTCTCCGGGGCCAACGCGCAGCGGAAGTTCGGCTTCGCCAAGGCGACCACCGACCTCGACGCCGTCCTCGGCGACAAGTCCGTCGACGCGGTGTTCGTGGTCACCCGGCATAGCTCGCACGCCGAACTGACCCGGCAGGCGCTGCTGGCCGGCAAGACCGTGTTCGTGGAGAAGCCCCTCGCTCTCACCGAGGACGAACTGGCCGGAGTGCTCGCGGCGGTCGAGGAGTCCGGCAACGACCGCCTCCAGGTGGGCTTCAACCGCCGCTTCGCACCGCTGCTGACGGAGGCCAAGGAGCGGTTCGGCGCCCGGACCGGTCCGGCGAGCCTGCGCTACCTGGTCAACGCGGGCAAGCTCCAGCACGGCAGCTGGTACCTCCAACAGGGCGCCGAGGGCACGCGGTTCGCCGGTGAGGGCGGCCACTTCATCGACACGGCGAGCTGGCTCCTCGACGCCGACCCGGTCTCCGTGTACGCGACGGCAGCGCCCGGCAACGAGGACCTCCAGGTCGTCCTGCGCTACCCGGACGGCTCCACCGCCACCATCAGCTACGTCACCTCCGGCGCCTCCGGCTTCCCCAAGGAGACCCTGGACCTGGTCGGGGACGGCAAGGTGCTGAAGCTCGACGACTTCGTCCGTGCCTCGGTCCACGGCCCCAAGAAGTGGGTCAGTTCGCGGCTGCCCAAGGCCCGGGACAAGGGGCAGAACGCCGAACTCGCCGCGTTCATCAAGGCTGTTCGGACCGGCGGGCCGATGCCGGTGCCGCTGGAGTCGCTGGTCGCCACCACGGCGGCCACCCTCGCCGTAGGGACCGGCCTGGCCGGCGGCGCGCCGGTGACCTTGGCGAGGACGCCATGAGCATGAGCGCGGGCTGGTACCTGCGCCGACTGTCCCGGATGGGCCCGCGTGAGATCGCGGGCCGGGCGGGCGACACCGTGCGCAGACGGCGCTGGCGGTCGGCGCGGCCCGACTCCCCGACCGTCACCGGCGCCCGGTTCACCTCCGTCCTGCCCGCGGGCACGGTCGCCGAGGTGGAGCCGGACGCCGTGAAACGGCTCGTCGCCGAGGCGGACCGACTGATGGCCGGGCACGCCGAGTTCTTCGGGGTGGACCGCGACGACCTCACCGACCCGGACTGGTTCCACGACCCGAAGACCGGGCGCCGGGCCCCGTCGGGCTACGCCTTCGACGTGCCGTACCGCGACGAGAACGTGGCCGGGGACATCAAGCAGATCTGGGAGCCGTCCCGGCACCAGTACCTCACCGTGCTCGCCGCCGCCTACGCGGTCACCGGCGACGAGCGGTACGCCGAGCGTGTCGCCGCGCACCTGCGGTCCTGGTGGGCGGCCAACCCGCCGCTGCAGGGCGTGCACTGGATCAGCGGTATCGAGCTGGGCATCCGGCTGCTGTCCTGGGTGTGGATCCGCCGGCTGCTCGACGGCTGGCCGGGCGCGGCCGAGCTGTTCGAGGACAACCCGGTCGCGCTGAACCAGATCTGGCACCACCAGCGCTGGCTGGCCGCCTTCCCCAGCCGGGGCTCCTCGGCGAACAACCACGTCATCGCCGAGACCGCAGGGCAGTTCGGCGCGGCCTGCGCCTTCAACTGGTTCCCCTCCTCGGCGCGTTGGCGCTCCGACGCGCTGCGCTCGCTGGAGCGGCAGCTGCGCGCCAACACCTTCGACTCCGGCCTCAACCGCGAGCTGGCCACCGAGTACCACGGACTCGTGCTGGAACTCGGCCTGGCCGCGCTGGCCGAGGCCGACGCCGCCGACGTGCCGGTCCCCGAGTCGCTCCGGCTGGTGCTGCTGCGGATGACCGACGCCCTCGCGGCCGTCGTGGACAACCGGCTGCGCCCGCCCCGCCAGGGCGACGCGGACGACGGCTTCGGCCTGATCGTGGACGGCGAGGGCACCGACCGCTGGGGCTCGCTGCTGGCCACCGGCGCGGCCGTGTTCGGCCGGCTCGACTGGTGGCCGCAGGTGACCGGCACCGACGTGCGCACCCCGCTGCTGGCCGCGCTCATCAGGCCGTACGCGAACGAGGGAACCGCCCGCCCGGCGACCAGGCCCGACCGCTTCGCCGACGCGGGGCTCACCGTCCTGCGCGGTCCGGAGGAGATCTGGTGCCGCTGCGACGGCGGTCCGCACGGCTTCCTGTCCATCGCCGCGCACGCCCACGCCGACGCGCTGTCCGTGGAGGTCCGGCACGACGGGATCGACGTGCTCGCCGACCCGGGGACGTACTGCTACCACGGACAGCCCGAGTGGCGGCGGTACTTCCGGTCGACCCTCGGTCACAACACCCTGGAGCTTGACGGCGGTGACCAGTCCGTCTCCGGCGGCCCGTTCCTGTGGACCCGGCACGCCCGCACCCGCGTCCTGGACGTGGACAACTCCCGTGCGGGGGTGGCCCGTTGGGCCGCCGAACACGACGGCTACCAGGGCTCGGTGCACCGCCGCCGAGTGGAACTCACGGCCGAGAGCCAGGAGTTGAGGATCGTCGACGAGGTGACCGGCCCGCGCCGGGACGTGCGACTGGCGTTCCACCTCGGGCCTGCGGTCGCCGCGGACCTGGTGGGGCACCGGGCGGTGCTCACCTGGATCCGGGACGGCGAGGGGCGCTCCGCGGTGCTCGACCTGCCCGAGCAGCTGTCCTGGCGGGCGCACCGCGGCGAGAGCGAACCGCCGCTGGGCTGGTACTCCGCCGGATTCGGACGCAAGGAACCCACCACCACACTCATCGGCACCGGTTCCTCCGACGTCACGGACGGGTTCACCACCGTGCTCGGGTTCCGCGGCCAGGGGGGCGCGTGGGCAACATGAGACGGCACTGGGCACCGGCGGTCGCACCGCTGGTGCTGCTCCTCCTGACGGTCACCGGCTGCGACAACACGTCGAGCGCCCCGGCCGCGACGAAGCCGCACGCCGCGCCGTCCACGGCCACGTCCGCCGCCCGGTCCGTGGCCCGGGTGTGCGCCAACCCCGCCGCCGGACCGGCGACGGCGCCGGCGGGCGCGGTGACCGTGGACCCCAAGGTGGTCGGCGACCTGGCGGCGAAGACCAAGAAGAGCCCCCCGAACACCACGTTCTGGCTCAAGCCGGGGACGCACACGCTTGAGCGGGACCGCTACGCACAGGTCATCCCCAAGAAGGGCGACCACTACATCGGCGCGCCGGGTGCGGTGTTCGACGGCCGCAAGGTCAACCAGTACGCCTTCACCGGCAACGCCGCCGACGTCACCATCCGCTATCTCACCGTGCGGGGATTCGTCGCGCCGCAGGACGAGGGCGTCGTCAACCACGACTCGGCCGACGGGTGGGTCGTCGAACACTCGACGATCGAGGACAACTCCGGCGCCGGACTGATGGCCGGCGCCCGCCAGCAGGTCCGCGCCGACTGCCTGCGCGACAACGGCCAGTACGGCATGAACGCCTACAAGGGCAACGGCCGCCTCACCGGCCTGGTGGTCCAGGGCAACGAGATCGTCGGCAACAACACCGGTGACTGGGAGCGGAAGCAGAAGGGCTGCGGCTGCACCGGAGGCATCAAGTTCTGGGAGGTCAACGGCGCCGACATCAGCGGGAACTGGGTGCACGACAACCGCGGCACCGGGCTGTGGGCGGACACCAACAACAACGACTTCCTCATCGAGAACAACGTGATCGAGGCCAACGACGGTGCCGCACTGATCTACGAGACGAGCTACAACGCGGTCATCCGGGACAACACGATCCGGCGGAACAACTGGGTCGAGGGCCGCAAGGCGGCCGACGGCGGCGACAACTTCCCGTACGCGACGATCTATCTGTCGGAGTCCGGCGGCGAGCCACGGGTCAAGGCCCGCACCCACAAGATCGAGATCTACGGGAACGTGCTGGAGAACAACTGGAACGGGATCACCCTGTGGGAGAACGCCGACCGGTTCTGCAACAGCCCGGCCAACACCTCCTCCGGTGACTGCACGCTGCTGGTGAAGAAGACCAGCAGCTGTGTGCGCCCGGCGATCGCCAAGGCACCGCTCTACTCGGACTGCCGGTGGAAGACCCAGTGGGTGGACATCCACGACAACCGCTTCGTGCTCGACGAGTCCGTCGTCAAGTGCACGGAGATGTGCGACCGCATGGCGGTGCTGTCCAACTACGGCACCTATCCGGACTGGTCGCCGTACCACGGCGAAGGGGTGGCCGACGCCATCACCGAGCAGCAGCACAACAGTTGGCACGCCAACGTCTACGTCGGCCCGTGGAAGTTCGTCGCCGAGGACCAGAGCAAGGTGCTCGACTTCGTGCAGTGGCAGATGGCGCCGTACCAGCAGGACAAGGACAGCACCCTCGACCTACAGGCCGGTGGTTGAGATGAGTGAGAACTCCACGCGTGAACCGGACACGGTCGGAACGCTGCCCGGCACCGAGCCGCCTCGCCCGGCCGGCACACCGAAGACCGTCGGGATCGTCTGGGGGCTGCTGGTCCTCAACACGCTCGGCTCCGCCGGGGCGAAGACCATTGTCCCGCTGCCCCGCTCCCTCATCCAGATGGTCACCATGGGCTCGCTGGTCGCCGCGTTCGGTCTGGCCCTCCTGGTCAACCAGCGGGTGCGCGTCCGGTCCAGCTCCTACGTGCTGCTGCTCTCCCTGCTGCTGGTGTCCAGCGTGATCTCCAGCGCGAGCCTGGAGTCCGGGATGGGCGCGCTGTTCCGCTGCTTCCGGCTGACCCTCTTCGTCGGCACCCTGTGGCTGCTCAGCCGCTGGTGGGACGGCAGCCTGACCTTCGTCCGCTACCACATCCGGGCCTACTTCGCGGTCCTCGGCTCGGTGGCCCTCGGCCTGGTCGTCTCCCCGGGCAAGGCTCTGCCCGACCTCTACGGCGGACGCCTGGTCGGTGCGCTGTGGCCGCTCACCCCGCCGCAGATCGGGCAGTACGCGGCGGTCATCATCGGGCTCACCGCGCTGCTCGTCATCGGCAGGCGGACCGACCGGACCAGCGCCGTGCTGGTCATCGTGCCGTCGCTGGTGCTGCTCGCGCTGACCCACACCCGGACGGCCACCCTCGGCCTGCTGCTCGGGCTGTCGCTCGCGATCGGCTCGCTCGTCCTGACCAGTGCCGCGGCCCGCCGCTTCTTCAGCTGGTCGGTGCTGATCTCCGTGGTGGCCGCGGTCGGCTTCGCCTCCGCGCTGCAGACCTGGTTCCTGCGCGGCCAGAGCCAGGAGAACTTCTCCAGCCTCACCGGCCGGGCCAAGGTCTGGAACGCTCTGCTGGCCGAGCCCCGGTCGACCGCGCAGCAGCTGTTCGGCGTGGGGCTGGGCGACAAGTCGTTCGGCGGGCTGCCGATCGACAACAGCTGGCTGGCCGTCTACAACGAGCAGGGTCTGGTCGGTGTCACCCTCGTCGCGGTGATCATCGTCGTGCTGGGCGGTGTCGCGCTGCTGCGCCCGCCGTCGTTGCAGCGGGCCTGCGCGATCTTCCTGATCAGCTACTGCGCGATCGCCTCGTACACCGAGGCGGGACTCGGCGACGCCTCGCCGTATCTGCTCCATCTGGCCCTGGCCGCCTCGCTGTTGGCGGCACCGGCCAAGGCCGCTCCGCTCGCGCTGCCCGAAGCCCCTCGACGGCGCGTCCCGCGCTGGGCCCGTGGATCGGAGGTGAAGTGAGCATGCACGTTCTCGTGGTGCACAACCGCTACAACTCGGCGCAGCCGAGCGGGGAGAACAACGTCGTCGACCAGGAGGTGGAGCTGCTGCGCGCGGCCGGCCACCGGGTCGAGCTGTTCGAGCGGCGCAGCGACGACATCGGCGGACGCTCCCTCCTCGGCAAGGTCGCGGTGCCGCTCCTGGTGCCGTGGAACCCGGCCGTGCGCAAGGAGTTGGCCGCCAAGCTGCGCGCCGAACGGCCGGACGTGGTGCACGTCCACAACGTGTTCCCGCTCCTGTCGCCCGCGGTCCTCGCCGCCTGCGCCGACGCCGGAGTGCCCGCCGTCGCCACGCTGCACAACTACACCCAGGTGTGCCCGCCCGGCACCCTCCAGCGGGACGGCCGCCCGTGCACCGAGTGCGTGGGCTCGACACCGCTGCCCGCCGTCCGGCACGGCTGCTACCGCAACTCCAGCCTCGCGACCGTGCCGCTCGCCGTCAGCCTCTCGGTCAACCGGCGGCGCTGGTGGACCGGTGTGGAGCGCTTCCTGTGCATCTCCGCCGCGCAGCGCGACGTCCTGGTGAGCTCGGGCATGCCGGCCGAACGCCTCGCGGTGAAGCACAACTTCGTCCCCGAACCCGACATCCGCCGGGAGGGAGCGGGCGAGCAGCTGCTCTATCTCGGCCGGCTCGCCGAGGCCAAGGGCGTACGGCTGCTCATGGCCGCGTGGGACGAGGTCGCGGCCGGCGGAGGTGTGGGCGTCCCGCTCGCGATCGCCGGCACCGGGCCGCTGGAGAAGGAGGTCACCGCCTGGGCGGCCGGCCGGGACGACGTGCGCTACGTCGGCCTGCTGGACCCGGCGGAGTGCCGCAAGGCCATCGCGCGGTCCGTCGCCGTGATCGCGCCCTCGACCTGGCTGGAGGCGTTCGGCCTGGTGGTCGTGGAGGCGATGGCGGCCGGGGTGCCGACCGTCGCCGCCGGCCACGGCGCCTTCGTCGAACTCGTCGAGGACGGCGTCACCGGGCTGCTGCACAAGCCGGGCGAGGCCGCCTCGCTCGCGGCCGGCATCCGCCGGATCGCTGCCGCTCCGGACCGCAACCGGGAGATGGGCGAGGCCGCCCGGCGCCGCTACGAGCAGGGGTTCAGCCCGGCTGTCGGCCTGGAGCGCCTGCTGGAGGAGTACCGCACCGCGATCGCGGGACGGTCAGCACTGGCTCGCGGTGGGGACACCCACGCGGGCAGGGGGGATGGGGACAGCACATGACACGATGCCGACTCTGCGGCTCGGAAGCGATGGCGAGCGTCGTCGACCTGGGGGCGACACCGCCGTGTGAGAGCTTTCTCGCCGCGGACCAACTGGACCTGCCGGAACCGGCGTACCCGCTGCACCTGCGGGTCTGCACCGACTGCTGGCTGGCGCAGATACCGCCGCTGATCACGCCGGAGGAGACGTTCAAGGAGTACGCGTACTTCTCCTCGTTCTCGACGTCCTGGGTGGAGCACGCGCGCACGTTCGTCGACGGCGCGGTCGAGCGCCTCGGCCTCGGCACCGACGCCTTCGTGGTCGAGGTCGCGAGCAACGACGGCTACCTGCTGCGGCACGTGGTGGACCGGGGGATCCGCTGCCTGGGCATCGAGCCCTCGGTGAACGTCGGTGCCGCGGCGCGCGAGGCGGGCGTGCCCACGTTCACGGACTTCCTGAGCCCCGACACCGGCGCGGCCGTCCGCGCCGAGCACGGCCCGGCGAACCTGGTCGTGGCCAACAACGTGTACGCGCACATCCCCGACGTCGTCGGCTTCACCCAGGGCCTGCGCGCCCTGGTCGCCGACGACGGCTGGGTCTCCATCGAGGTGCAGCACCTGCTGACCCTGATCGAGGACAACCAGTACGACACCATCTACCACGAGCACTTCCAGTACTACACCGTCGCCTCCGCGATCCGGGCCCTCGCCAGCGGCGGACTCACCCTCGTGGACGTCGAGTTGCTGCCCACCCACGGCGGCTCCATCCGCCTGTGGTCGCGCCCGGCCGAGGCCGCGGGGGAGCCCTCGCAGCGGGTGGCCGACGTACTGGCCCGCGAAAAGGCCGCCGGGCTTCAGGAGTTGGCCGGATACACCGAGTTCTCCGCCCGGGTCGCCAAGGTGCGCCGGGACCTGCTCCGGTTCCTCATCGACGCGGCCGACCGCGGCGAGACGGTCGTCGGCTACGGCGCTCCCGGCAAGGGCAACACCCTGCTCAACCACTGCGGCATCCGCCCCGACCTGCTCGCGTACACGGTCGACCGCAACCCGTACAAGCACGGCCGGTTCACCCCCGGCACCCGCATCCCGATCCTGCCGCCCGAGCAGATCGCCGCCGACAAGCCGGACTACGTCCTCGTCCTCCCGTGGAACCTGCGGGCCGAACTGGTCGAGCAGCTGTCCTTCGTCCACGAGTGGGGCGGCCGGCTCGTCTTCCCCATCCCCGAACTGAGCATCGTCGAGGTCGCGCAGCCGAAAGAGGTCACAGCATGAAGGTCGTCCTGTTCTGCGGCGGTTACGGGATGCGCATGCGCAACGGAACCTCCGACGACGTTCCCAAGCCCATGGCGATGGTCGGGCCGAGACCCCTGATCTGGCACGTCATGCGCTACTACGCGCACTTCGGGCACAAGGAGTTCATCCTCTGCCTGGGCTACGGGGCCCACCACATCAAGGACTTCTTCCTCAACTACGAGGAGACGGTGTCCAACGACTTCGTACTGCGCGGCGGACAGACCGAGTTGCTCTCCACCGACATCGCCGACTGGACGATCACCTTCGCGCAGACCGGCATCGAGTCGCCCATCGGGGAGCGGCTGCGCCGGGTGCGCCACCACCTGGACGGCGACGAGATGTTCCTCGCCAACTACGCCGACGTGCTGACCGACGCCCCGCTGCCGGAGATGATCGACAAGTTCGCCCAGCGCGACGCCGGCGCGTCGATGATGGTCGTGCCGCCCCAATCCTCCTTCCACTGCGTGGAGTTGGGTGAGGACGGACTGGTGGGCGGCATCACCGCGGTGAGCGACATGCCGCTGTGGGAGAACGGCGGCTACTTCGTACTCCGCCAGGAGGTCTTCGACCACATACCGGAGAACGGCGATCTGGTCGCCGACGGCTGCTCCCAACTCGCCAAGCGGGGACGGCTGGTGGCCCATCAGCACCGCGGCTTCTGGAAGCCGACCGACACCGTGAAGGAGCGGGCCGCGCTCGACGAGGCCTACGCGCGGGGCGACCGCCCGTGGGCCGTGTGGGAGCGGGACAGCGCGGGGGTGCGTGCGTGATCAGGCTCGGAGCCGGTCGGCTCGACCGGATCGTGGCGGTGGGCGCGCACTGCGACGACATCGCCATCGGCGCCGGCGGCACTCTGCTGACGCTGTGCCAGGCGCGGCCCGGCATCCGCGTCGACGCGCTGGTGCTCTCCGGCGGCGGCAGCGAGCGCGAGCAGGAGGAACAGGCCGCGCTCACCGCCTTCTGCCCGGGCGCCGACCTGCGGCTGACCGTGCACAAACTGCCGGACGGCCGGCTGCCCGCCCATTGGGAGGAGGCCAAGGCCGCCGTCGAGGAACTGCGCGCGCAGACCGAGCCCGAGCTGGTCCTCGCGCCGCGCACCGACGACGCCCACCAGGACCACCGCGGTCTGGCGCAACTGATGACCACGGCGTTCCGCGACCACCTCGTGCTCGGCTACGAGATCGTCAAGTGGGACGGCGACCTCGGCCGGCCGGCGGCCTACCAGCCGCTGGAGACCGAGACCGCCGAAGAGAAGGTACGGCTGCTGCAGGAGCACTACCCCTCGCAGCGCCACCGCCCGTGGTACGACCGGGAGGCCTTCCTCGGCCTCGCCCGGATCCGCGGTATCGAATGCCACGCGCGCTACGCCGAGGCCTTCGCCGTCACCAAACTCACGCTCAACCTGGGGGGTTGAACACCTTGCGCGTACTTCTGACCGGACACCAGGGATATCTGGGCACCGTGATGGCACCCGTCCTCACCGCCGCAGGACACGAGGTCGTCGGCCTCGACTCCGGCCTGTTCGCCGACTCCGTCCTCGGCCCGCAGCCCGCCGACCCGCCCGGCGTGCGGGTGGACCTGCGCGACCTCACCGCGGAGCACGTGGCCGGGTTCGACGCGGTGATCCACCTGGCCGCGCTGTCCAACGACCCGCTCGGCTCGCTGGCGCCGGAACTCACCTACGACATCAACCACCACGCCTCCGTACGGCTGGCGAAGCTGGCTCGTGACGCGGGAGTCGGGCGCTTCCTGTACGCGTCTACGTGCTCCGTCTACGGCGCCTCCGGTGGCGACGATCTGGTCACCGAGGACGCCCCGCTGCGCCCGGTGACGCCGTACGCGGAGTCGAAGGTGCGGGTCGAGGACGACGTGCACGCGCTGGCCGACGACGACTTCACCCCGGTGTTCATGCGCAACGCCACCGCCTTCGGCTACTCGCCCAGGCTGCGCGCCGACATCGTGCTGAACAACCTGGTGGGGCATGCCCTGTTGTCCGGCGAGGTCCTTGTCCTCTCCGACGGCACCCCCTGGCGCCCGCTGGTGCACGCGGCCGACATCGCGCGCGCCTTCACGGCCGCGCTCACCGCACCGCGCGAGGCGGTCCACGACCGGGCGTTCAACATCGGCAGCGAGATCAACAACGTCACCGTCGCCGAGATCGCCGAGCAGGTCGCCGAGGCGGTGTCCGGCGCGAAGGTGGTGATCACCGGCGAGAACGGCGCCGACCCGCGCTCGTACCGGGTGGACTTCTCCCGCTTCCGCAACGCCATCCCCGACTTCGACTGCGAGTGGACGGTGAAGCAGGGCGCCCTCGAACTCGCCGATGCCTACCGGAAGTTCGACCTGACCCGGGAGGACTTCGAGCAGCGCTTCACCCGCCTCGCGGTGCTCAAGGCGGCCTCCGAGGCCGGCACCGTCGACGACACCCTGCGGTGGCGCCGATGACATCGGTCGGCGAGGAGATGCACGCACTGGTGGAGCGGCTCTACCCGCTCTGCCGGAGCATCACCGGCGACGGCGTGCGCGCCACCCTGGACATCGTCGGCGAGTACGTCCCCTTGCAGGTGCACGAGGTGCCGACCGGGACGCAGGTGCTCGACTGGACCGTTCCACAGGAGTGGAACATCCGGGACGCGTACATCGCCGACGCCACCGGCCGGCGGGTCGTCGACTTCGCCGAGTCCAGCCTGCACGTGCTCGGCTACAGCGTTCCGGTGTCGAGGACCATGCCGCTCTCCGAGCTGCGCGAACACCTGCACACGCTGCCGGAGCACCCGAACTGGGTGCCGTACCGCACGAGTTACTACAAGCCGGAGTGGGGTTTCTGCCTGGCCCAGGAGACCCTGGACGCGCTGCCCGACGGCGAGTACGAGGTGCGGATCGACTCCACCCTCGCGGACGGCCACCTCACCTACGCCGAGCACGTGGTCCCCGGGCAGGTGGCCGACGAGGTCATCGTCTCCTGCCACACCTGCCACCCCTCGCTGGCCAACGACAACCTGGCAGGCATCGCGGTCGCGACCTTCCTGGCCCGCGCGCTGGCCCGGCAAACGCCGTACTACACCTACCGGTTCATCTACGCCCCCGGCACCATCGGGGCGATTACCTGGCTGGCCCGCAACGCGGAACGCGTCGAGCGGGTCAAGCACGGGCTCGTGCTTGCCTGCGCCGGAGACACGGGCCAACTGACGTACAAGCAAAGCCGACGCGGCGACGCGGAGATCGACCGCGTGCTGCAACACGTACTGGCCGCGTCCGAACGCCCGCACCACATCAACGAGTTCACGCCCTACGGCTACGACGAGCGGCAGTACTGCTCACCCGGGTTCAACCTCGGCGTGGGCTCGCTCAGCCGGACCCCGTACGCGGGCTACCCCGAGTACCACACCTCGGCGGACAACCCGGACTTCGTCTCCCCGGAGGCGATGGCCGACACCCTCGCCGTCTGCCGCGAGGCGTTCGCCGTTCTCGACCGCAACCGGCGCTATCTCAACCTCAGCCCCTGCGGCGAACCCCAGCTCGGCCGGCGCGGGCTGTACGACGCGCTCGGCGGCCGCAGCGACACCAAGCAGGCACAGATGGCCATGCTCTGGGTACTCAACCTCTCCGATGGCGAGCACAGTCTGCTGGACGTCGCCGAGCGGTCCGGGCTGCCGTTCGACAGCGTCGCCGGAGCGGCCGACGCCCTGCACGAGGCCGGACTGATCAAGACATGACACCGATGACCACCGACGGGGAGAACCCCCAGACGACCGACAGACCCGCCCGGTCCGCCAAACGGGCCCTCGTCGGCCGGCTCTCCTGGGGACTGGCCGACCAGGCGGCCTCCAGCATCAGCAACTTCGCGGTGGGCATCTACGTCGCCCGCTCGCTGGGGGTGACCGCGTTCGGCGTGTTCAGCCTCGCCTGGGTGACCTACGGCGTGGTGCTCAACGTCTCGCGGGGCCTGGCCACCGACCCGCTCGTGGTCCGCTTCAGCGGAGTGCCCCAGGCGTCCTGGCGCGGGGCGGTGGCCCGCTCGACGGGCACCGCGCTCGGCGTCGGCACGGCCCTCGGAGTGCTCTGCCTGGCGGCCGGACTCGGCCTCGGCGGCCGGGTCGGGCCCGCCTTCGCCGCCCTCGGCCTCATGATGCCGGGACTGCTGCTCCAGGACGCCTGGCGGTTCTCGTTCTTCGCCGCGGGCGACGGGCGGAAGGCGTTCGTCAACGACATCGTGTGGGGCATCGCGCTGATCCCCGCCATGGTGGTGGCGGCCCATGTCGACACCGTGGCAGCCTTCGTGCTCGCCTGGGGCGCGTCCGCCACGGTCGCGGCCGGATACGGCTGCGTCCAGTCCGGCATCCGGCCCCGGCCGGCCCAGGCCCGCGGCTGGCTGCGCGAACAGCGCGACCTCGGCTACCGGTACCTGGTCGAGAACGTCAGCCTCAGCGGCGCGAGCCAACTCCGGGCGTACGGCCTCGGCGTGATCGTCGGAGTGAGCGCGGTCGGCGCGGTGCGCGGCGCCGAACTCCTCCTCGGCCCCTTCCTCGCCGTACTCATGGGGCTCTCGCTGGTCACCGTCCCCGAGGCGGCCCGCGTGCTGCGACAGGCCCCGCACCGACTGGGCAGGTTCTGCCTCTACCTCGGCGGGGGACAGGCCACCGGAGCCCTGCTCTGGGGCTCGGCGCTGCTGCTGATGCCGGGCAGGCTGGGCGAGTTGGCGCTCGGTGACGTCTGGCACTCCTCCTCGCACCTCATCGTGCAGATCACCCTCAGCGTCGCCGGAGCGGGCCTCGGCACCGGCGCCGCCGCCGGACTCCGCGCACTCGGCGCCGCCCGCCGCAGCCTGCGCTGCCAGCTCTTCGCCTCCGCCTGCTACGTCAGCGGCGGACTCGGCGGAGCGGCCCTCGGCGGCACAGCGGGCTCGGCCTGGGGCGTCGCCGCCGCGACCATCAGCGGCTCGGCCGTGTGGTGGCTGCAACTGCGCTCCGCCCTGCGCGAGCACCACCGCGAAACCATCCCCGAAGTGAGGACCTCATGACCGACCGACCGCGGCTGAGCATCGGCCTGCCCGTGTACAACGGCGAGGAGTACCTGGCCGAGTCGTTCGACGCCCTCCTCGGCCAGACCTACGAGGACTTCGAACTGGTCGTCTCCGACAACGCCTCCACCGACGGCACCGAGGCCATCTGCCGCAAGTATGCCGCCCAGGACTCCCGCATCCGGTACATCCGGCTGCCCCGCAACATCGGCGCCACCCCGAACCACAACCACGTCTTCGCCGAGTCCCGCGGCGAACTCTTCAAGTGGGCCTCGCACGACGACCTCTACGGCCGCGACCTGCTGACGCGCTGCATCGAGGCCCTGGACGAGCGGCCGGACGTCATCCTCGCCCACACCGACCAGGCGGTGATCGACGGCGACGGCCAGGTGACGGTCCCGTACGAGTACACGCTCGCCACCGGATCCCCGAGCGCGCCGGAGCGCTTCCGCAGTCTGCTGTTCGAGCCGGGCGGCGACGACTTCTACGGCGTGATGCGCGCCGACATGCTGCGCCGGGTGAAACCGATGGACAGCTACCACCACGCGGACCGCACCTTCGTCGCCGAGATCACCCTGCACGGACGCTTCCACCAGGTCCCGGAACTCCTCTACTTCCGCCGCGACCACCCCACCCGCGCCGAACGCGCCAACCCCTCCAAGCGCGCCCGCTGCGTCAACCTCGACCCGCGCCGGGCGGGCGCACTGCACCCGACGCCCCGGCTGCTCGCCGAGTACATCTGGGGCTTCGCCTCCGCGATCCGACGGGCACCGCTGTCCCCGGCCGACCGGCGCGCCTGCTACCGCCACCTCGCTTCCTGGATGACCAGCCGGGTCCGCCCGGGCGCCGGCGAGCGGGTCGAGGACCGCGCCCCGGTCGACCCGGCCCAGCTCACGGTCTCCGTGGACGCACTCGTCGCCGGCCGCGAAGGGAGGCACGCATGACGTCCGTGCCCGAACTGCCGGTGCGCGTCGGGGTGTTCGGCCTGCTCGGCTCCGGCAACCTCGGCAACGACGGATCGCTCGAAGCCGTCCTCGGCTACCTCCGCGCCGACCACCCGGACGCGATCGTGGACGCCCTGTGCGGCGGGCCCGAGGCCGTGACCGCCCGGTTCGGGATCCCCGCCACCCGGATGCACTGGAACCGCGCCGAGTACCGCACCGCGTCCCGCCTGGGGTCGATCGCGGCGAAGGGGTTGGGCAAGTTCGTCGACATCTTCCGCACCGCCGCCTGGGTGCGCCGCCACGACGTGGTGATCGTGCCGGGCATGGGCGTCCTGGAAGCGACGCTGCCCCTGCGTCCGTGGGGCTTCCCGTACTCTCTCTTCCTGCTCTGCGCGAGCGGCCGCCTGACGGGCACCCGGGTCGCGCTGGTCAGCGTCGGCGCCGCCGAGATCCGCAACCGGCCCACCCGCGCCCTGGTCCGCTGGTCGGGGCGGCTGGCCGCCTACCGCTCCTATCGGGACGCCCAGTCCCGGGACGCGATGCGGGCGATGGGCGTGGACACCGCGCGCGACGAGGTCTACCCGGACCTCGCCTTCTCCCTGCCGGCCCCGCAGTCGAGCGCGCCCTCGGACACGCCGGGCACGGTCTGCGTCGGCGTCATGGACTTCCACGGCGGCAACGACGACCGCGCCCGCGCCGACGAGATCTACGGGCGCTATCTCGACGGGACGATCCGGTTCGTCCGCACCCTGGTCGAGGAGGGCCGGCCGGTCCGGCTGCTCACCGGCGACCGCTGCGACGCCACGGTGGTCGCCGCGATCCTCGAAGCGGTCGACTCACCACTGGTGACGGCCGCCGAACCGACCTCCCTGGACGACCTGATGAGGGAGATGACGGCCGCCGACACCGTGGTGGCGGTCAGGTACCACAACCTGATCTGCGCGCTGAAGACCGGCACACCGGTGCTCGCGCTCAGCTACGCGGCCAAGAGCGACGCGCTCATGGAGCGGATGGGCCTCGGCGCGTACTGCCACCCGGCGCGCGAGGTCGACGCCGACCGGTTGCTGGAGCAATTCCGGGCGCTGGAGAAGCGAGCGCCCGAGCTGCGCCAGACCCTCACCGAGCGGAACGAGGCCGCCGCCCGCCAACTGCAGGACCAGTTCAGCTCGTTGACCGCGGCCGTGTTCCCCGCGACCCACCACACCCACGCCCGCCAGGAGTCTCCATGAAAGTCACCGAAGTCCCGGAGATAGCCGGCGCGTTCCTCTTCGAGCCGACGCCGTACACCGACGAACGCGGCTTCTTCTGCCGCACGTTCGACGCCGACGTGGTCCGCTCGGTGGGGATCGACCCGGACGCCTTCGTCCAGGACAGCCTGTCCCGCTCGGTCCGGGGCGTGGTGCGCGGCCTGCACCTGCGATCCGGCGCCGGCGAGGCCAAGTTGGTGCGCTGCTCGTACGGGCGGATCTTCGACGTCGTCGTGGACCTGCGGCCGGATTCGCCGACGTATCGCAATTGGACTTCCTTTGAACTCACAGGAGAATCACAACCAACTCTTTACATTCCCGCGGGCTGCGGGCACGGTTTTCAAGCACTGACCGACACCGCCGACACTTCGTACCGGATCGACCGCCCGCACGATCCGTCGGAGGACGTGACCATCGCCTTCGACGACCCGGAGCTGGCCATTCCCTGGCCGCTGCCGGTTGCACTGATGTCCCAGCGGGACCGCGAGGCGCCGAGCCTCGCCGAGGTCCTGAAGCACAGAGAAAGTTGAGGTCCTCGTGGACACCGAAGTGCTTGACCTGCCCCTGTCGCGGACAGCCAATGAGCGGCTGCACGCGTTGATCCCCGGGGGCGCTCACACCTACGCCAAGGGCGACGACCAGTACCCCGAGAACCTGGCCCCGGTCATCAGCCACGGCAGCGGTGCCCACGTGTGGGACGTCGACGGCAACCGCTACATCGAGTACGGCTCCGGCCTGCGGTCGGTCAGCCTCGGCCACGCCCACCCGCGCGTGATCGAGGCGGTACGGCGCGAACTCGGCCGCGGCAGCAACTTCGTCCGGCCGTCCATCGTGGAGGTCGAGGCCGCCGAACGCTTCCTCGCCACCGTGCCGACCGCCGAGATGGTGAAGTTCGCGAAGAACGGCTCCGACGCCACCTCCGCCGCGGTCCGCCTCGCCCGCGCCGTCACCGGCCGCTCACGGGTGGCCCTCTGCTCCGACCACCCGTTCTTCTCCGTCGACGACTGGTTCATCGGCACGACGCCGATGTCCGCCGGCATCCCGTCCACGACCACCGAACTCATCGCGTCCTTCCCCTACGGCGACCTGGCCGCCACGGAGGAGCTGTTCACCCGCTACCCGGACGAGATCGCCTGCCTGATCCTCGAACCCGCCACCCACACCGAGCCCCCGCCCGGCTACCTCGCCGGCCTCCGCCAACTGGCCGACCGGCACGGCTGCGTCCTGATCTTCGACGAGATGATCACCGGCTTCCGCTGGTCCGAGTCGGGCGCCCAGGGCCTCTACGGCGTCGTCCCCGACCTCTCCACGTTCGGCAAGGCGCTGGGCAACGGATTCGCCGTCTCCGCGCTGGCGGGGCGCCGCGACCTGATGGAGCGCGGCGGGCTGCGCGACTCGGGCGACCGCGACCGGGTGTTCCTGCTGTCCACCACGCACGGCGCCGAGACGCACTCCCTGGCCGCCGCGATGGCCGTGCAGGCGACCTACGTCGAGGAGGGCATCACCGCGCGGCTGCACTCCCTCGGAGAGCGGCTGGCCGCCGGTGTCCGCGACGTCGCGGAGGCCATGGGCGTGGGCGACCACGTAGTCGTCCGGGGCCGGGCCAGCAACCTGGTCTTCAACACCCTCGACGAGAACCTGCAGCCGTCGCAGCAGTACCGCACCCTGTTCCTGCGCCGGCTTCTCGCGGGCGGGGTGCTCGCCCCGTCCTTCGTGGTGAGCAGCGCGCTCGACGACGAGGACATCGACCGCACCGTCGACGTGGTGGCCCAGGCATGCGCCGTGTACCGCAAGGCACTTGACGCCGCCGACCCCACCCCCTGGCTGGCCGGGCGGCCGGTGAAGCCGGTGTTCCGCCGCCTGGCGTGAGGTGACGTGACGTCAGGGGCGCTCGCGCCGACCGGCGTCGGCCGTCCTGCGGGACGGCCGGTCACCCAGCCGGTCGGCCGCCCGGTCGACCAGCCACGCGGTCGCCGGAACCACCGCCAGCGCGGTGCACCAGCCGCCGAGGGCGTCGGTCGGGTAGTGCGCGCCCAGCCCGACCTCCGCCCACCCCATGATCACGCCCGCCACCAGCCCCGCCCCGAGCACGAGTGACGTACCGGCCGCCCTCCCGAGGCCGAGCCGGTCCGTCGCCAGCAGCGCCGCCATGAGCGCGAGCGCGGTGGCGAAAGCGGTGTGCCCGCTCGGATACGACAGGTTGCCGGGCCCGTGGATGGTCCGCCCCACCACATGCTTGAGCACCGTGGTCGTCCCCACGGTCACCCCGGCCCCGGCGACGACGAGCACGGCCATACGGGGACGCCGGACCACCAGGCAGCCCACGACACCGCCCACGATCACCAACGCCGACCCCACGGGTTCCCCCAAGAAGTCCAGCACCAGAGCGACTTGGCGCCACGGCGCCCGCACACTGTCCGACGTCGGCGGGAAGATCCACCGGTCCACCGCACCGGGCGCACTGTGCCCGGAGTACAGCACCCCGATCACGACGACCACCAGCGCGCCGAGCACCCCGATCAGCCCGAGCCGTGGCCCCAGCGACGCGGGCAGCACCGCACGCGCCACGCTCTCGCCCGGCCCGGCTTCCAGGTCCTCTCCTGCCGCACGATCCAACGCGAGCCCCCCTCGTGTCCCCTTCGTGAGCCATCAGCACCCTAACTCCTGGGCATCGAGGACACGCAGATGAGGAGGTTCCCGGCCGCGGGAATCCGGCAGGTGGCAACGGCGGTGGGAGGAACTCGGCGAGATCAGCCTGGCGAAGCTGGAGGAGAAGCACCTGCTGCGCGCCTTCAGCGCGCTGATGGCCGTGGCGACGCCCGAAGAACAGCGCACCCTCCTCGCCAAGGCCCCGGCCCCCGCCCGCCTCCTCTGGCGCCTCTTCGGCCGCCGCGCCCACGCCCGCAGGGAGGCCCGCCTGCGCGCGGGCCACGGGGGCTGAGCCACTGGGGAGCGCCGGTCCGTGGAGTTGCTTATAGTGCGGCATGTTGCGTGAGAGGCAACGTCGAGTCCGGGGTTCACCTGTCCTCTGGATGCCTTGACAAGGGTTTGGGGGCGCCCTCAAACTGACGTTGCGCTTACCGCAATCCGTTTCGCTATACGCACCGAGGTGTCATGATGATTCCCGCGTGCCTTCTCGTGGATCTGCCGCGAGGCGAGGCCTACCGGCTCGACATCGATCCGCCGGTTTCGGTGTTCCACACCGACGACGGCGAGGTCTTCGCCATCGACGACACGTGCACTCACCAGGACGCCTCGCTCGCCGACGGCTGGCTGGAGGGCTGCGAGGTGGAATGCCCGCTGCACGCCTCGAAGTTCGACCTGCGGACCGGAGCGGTCGACGCCCCGCCGGCCAAGCGCCCGGTGCGTACCCATGAGGTGCTCGTCCAGGACGGCATGATCTACGTCGTGCCGTCCACGGACGCCCCGAACCTGCCGCCCTGCGTCGCGTCCCGGCTCGCCGGCGGACCCGCGTGAGGACCGTGGCCGTGGTCGGCGCCTCGCTGGCCGGGCTGTCGGCGGCACGCTCACTGCGGAAACAGGGCTACGACGGACGGCTCGTCGTCATCGGCGACGAACCCCATCGCCCCTACGACAGACCGCCGTTGTCCAAGGAGTTCCTGGTCGGCACCCTCGGCGAGGCCGATCTCGCGCTGGAGTCGGACGACGAGGACCTGCGCGCCGAGTGGCTGCTCGGCGTCCGTGCCGTCGCCCTCCAAGCCGACGGCACGGAACGGGTGTTGACCCTCGAGGACGGCCGGGAGATCCGGGCCGACGGGGTCGTCCTCGCGACCGGCGCGGTGGCGCGCAACCTGCCGGGCACGGACGGTCTGGCCGGCGTGCACACCCTGCGCACCCTGGACGACGCCCGCGCCCTGCGCGACGAACTCGCCCTGGGCGGACGGCTGGTGGTGATCGGCGGCGGCTTCATCGGCGCCGAGGTCGCCTCCACCGCGTACGCCCTCGGACTCGACGTGACGGTGATCGAAGCGGCACCGACCCCCCTCGCCGGCCCCCTCGGCGAGACCATGGGCGGCATCGTCTCCGCCCTCCACGAGGCCCACGGCGTACGGCTGTTGTGCGGTGCCGGGGTGAAAGGGCTGAGCGGGGAGACCCGTGTCGACGCGGTGCTGCTGGAGGACGGACGTACCGTCCCCGCGGACATCGTCGTCGTAGGTGTCGGCGCCCGCCCGTGCGTCGACTGGCTCGAAGGCTCCGGCGTCGAACTCGACAACGGCGTCAAGTGCGGTGCGGACGGCCGTACCGGCCTCGCCGGCGTGGTCGCCGTAGGAGACTGTGCCAACTGGTACGACCCGCGGGCGGGTTCGCACCGGCGGGTCGAGCACTGGACCGGTGCGCGGGAGCGGCCCGACGCGGCCGTTGCCGCGCTGCTGTCCTGGGGGGCGGCGGAGCCGGGGGTGCCCCGGCCGCCGTACTTCTGGTCGGACCAGTACGGCGTGAAGATCCAGTTCGCCGGTCACGCGGCCGGTGCCGACAGTGTGACCGTCGAGGAGGGCGCCCCGGGCGACCGGAGCTTCCTCGCCGTCTACCGGTGTGCCGGGCAGCCGGTCGCCGTGCTCGCGATGGACCAGCCGCGGCTGTTCATGCGGTGGCGCAAGCAGCTTGCCACCAGCGCGAGTTGACCCGTACCTACGCAGTCCGGAGTCGCTCTTCCCGGCGCGTGAATGACCGACCCACGACGTTCTCCGAGGAGTGCACTGTGACCTCGACCAGCCTGCCGGACAGCCTGATCGCCACCCTGCCCGGCTCCTCCTACACGGACCCGGCCCTCTTCGCCCAGGAACAGGAACGCATCTTCGAGACGATGTGGTTCTGCGTCGTGCGCTCCTCCGACCTGGCCAAACCCGGCGCCTTCCGGACCGTGGACGTCGGCCGCGAGAGCATCCTCGTCACCCGCGCCCGCGACAACTCGATACGCGCCTACTTCAACGTCTGCCGGCACCGCGGCGCCAAGCTCTGCACGGAGGAGGCCGGCGAGGTCAAGCGGGCTTTCCAGTGCCCGTACCACGCCTGGACGTACGACCTGAACGGCAAGCTGGTCGCGGCACCCAACCTCACCAAGATGCCCGACGTCGGCCGTACCGAATTCGGACTGGTGAGCGTCGCCGTCCGCGAATGGCTCGGCTATGTGTGGGTCAACCTGGCAGAGAACCCGCCGTCGTTCGACGAGGACGTCATCAGCGAGGTCGTCACCCGGCTCGGCGACGTGGAGTCGCTGGAGCACTACGACATCGACCACCTCTCGGTGGGCCGGCGCATCGTCTACGACGTCAAGGCCAACTGGAAGCTCATCATCGAGAACTTCATGGAGTGCTACCACTGCGCCACGATCCACCCCGAACTCACCGAAGTACTCCCGGAGTTCGCCGACGGCTACGCCGCCCAGTACTACGTCGGCCACGGCGCGGAGTTCGGCGAGGAGGTCCAGGGATTCACGGTTGACGGTTCGGAGGGGCTCGACCGCATCCCCGGGGTCAGCGAGGACCAGGACCGCCGCTACTACGCGATCACCATCAAGCCGCAGGTGTTCATCAACCTCGTCCCCGACCACGTGATCTTCCACCGCATGTACCCGGTGGCCGTCGACCGCACGATCGTCGAGTGCGACTGGCTCTACCTCCCGCACGTCGTCGAGAGCGGCAAGGACGTCAGCCGGTCCGTGGAACTCTTCGACCGGGTCAACCGCCAGGACTTCGAGGCCTGCGAGCGCACGCAGCCCGGGATGAGCTCACGGATGTACGCCAAGGGCGGGGTGCTGGTGCCCAGCGAGCATCACATCGGCGCGTTCCACGACTGGGTGAACGAGCGCCTGGGGATCAACGCGGGGTGACTCAGCCCAGGTAGCCCATGCGGTGGCTGATCTCCTCGGCGCCCTTGACCAGGATCGGGGCGAGTTCGTGCAGCCGCTCCTCGGTGAACCGGTACGCCGGTCCCGAGGCGCTCACCGCCGCGATGACCTCGCCGTCCCGGTTGCGCACCGGTGCGGCCACGGCGTGCAGCCCGACCTCCAACTCCTCCAGCGTCCAGGCGTATCCGCGCTCCCGGGCGTCGGCGAGGTTCTTCTCCAGCTTCGTCTTCGAGGTGATGGTCCCCGGGGTCACCTTCTTCAGGCCGGCCTCCGACAGCAGCGCGGCGCGCTCCTTGGCGGGCATGTGCGCGAGCAGGACCTTGCCGCTGGAGGTGGCGTGCAACGGGGTCAGTTCACCGACCCAGTTGTGCGCGGTGACGGCGCCGGGGCCGCGGACCTCGTACAGGTTGATCGCGTACTGCTCCTGCATCACCGCGATGTTGACCGTCTCGCCGATCTCCTCGGCGAGACGCTCGCAGACCGGGCGGCCCTGCTGCGTGATGTCGATCCGCCCGGTGACCGCACCGGCCAGCCGCACGATCCCGAACCCGAGCCGGTACTTGCCCCGCTCACCCGCCTGCTCCACCAGCCCGCGCGCCTCCAGCGCCCCGAGCAGCCGGAACGCGGTCGACTTGTGCACGTCGATCTCCCCGGCCACCTCGCTGACCCCGGCCTCGCCGCGCTGCGCGAGAATCTCCAGCACGCTGATGGCGCGGTCCACGGACTGCACCCCGCCGGACTGCGAACCTGTCGTTTCAGTATCTGGACTGTAGTTGCTCACAGCGAAACTATACGCGTAGTACGCTACAAGGTGTTTACTGCGGGGACTCTGACCAGGTCTTTTGGGCTGGTAGCGGATGGTTCGAGGGTCGAAGGGCGCACCGCTTCTACCTGCGAGTTCCCGGAAGTTCCCGCGGAAATGTGCACTGATTGTGCACTGGGTCCGGGCGGTGGATGGTGGTCGGGATGACCGCTGCCGATGCCCAGCGGGAGGGTGCGGTCACGAGTCGGGCCTTCGATCTCGACGCCTGGATCCGACCGCTGTGCGCTCTGGTTGTGGCGGGGGTGGCCGCATACGCCTCGTACGTGCACCAGCGGGAGTTCGCTCACCAGGGTGGAGCGGACGCGGTCAGCGCCTCGTTGTGGCCGCTGTCGGTCGACGGGCTACTGCTCTTGGCGACGGTGGGACTGTTGAAACCCTCGGGCTTGCGGACACGGCGAGCGCGGGGTGCCGTGTGGACCGCCTTTCTGCTGGGAATCGCGGTCTCGTTGGCCGCGAACGTCGCGGCGGCACCGGCTTTGGAGTGGAAGCCGGTGCTTGTTGCGGGGTGGCCGCCGGTGGCCTTGCTCCTGTCGGTTGAACTTCTGGTGCACAGACCGGATCGTGAGATGGCGGATCTCTCCGAGGGTGGTATTTCGGGGGAGGACGACGGTCCGCAGGGCGATGACCCTTTGTTGGCGAGAGCGTTGGTGCTTGATGCCCGGCACCGGGCCGTGCGGCAACGGCCGATCTCTGCCGAGACCTTACGGAAGGAACTGCGCGTCGGCGCAGTGCGGTCGCGGCAGCTGACTGCTCTTGTCCGGATGCGCCGGGGTGGTTTCGGGCGCGCTGATGGATCTCGCGACGTGACGGAGGGATCTGGCTGACGGTGCGACATCGGGAGACCACGGCATGGGGCCAGCCTCGTGTGCGCGGGGCACAGTACTTCCGACGCTCCGTCAGTGCGTGGACGAGCAGGATGGTGCGGCGCGCGGAACACCAGGGGCGCCATGTTGCATGCGTCAGGCGAACACTCTGAACCCTTGGGGCCAGCCTGAGCGTTCGGGCAGGTTCCCGCAATGGACCGTGACTATGATCGTGGCCTGTCCGCCGGGGGAAAGATTCGCCCGCGAAGCGTTGACCCGCACTCAGTCGTTGTTCATGCACACCGCGGGCGCGGCGCCAGCTGCACGACGCCGGCTCGGGAACCGTCCGACCGGGCCAACGAACCGATCTCATCATCCTCGACCGGGACATCACCAAGGTGCCAGTAAAGGACATCCGCGCCACCCAGGTCCGGTACACCCTGATCTCCCGAGGGGTGGTCCACGACGCGGTGTCCCGGACTGGACGTGCCCGAACCGAGGCGGCGCAGCACATCGGCGCGCACAGCGCCGGCCGCACAGCCGGTGGCTCCTGCTACCAAGTGCGCTGACTCGCACGGACCAACGCGGCCCGGCTCACCCAGGCAGCAGTCGGGGCACGGCGCAGAGGCCCGCCGACCACGGAATATCGCCTTGGCTTCGGTCCCCGTCAGTCGAGAGGGGATACGTGGCCTGGGCGTCGCTCTGACCAGGGACCTTCGGACGTGTCTCCGAGCGGGGGTGCGAGCCGGGGGGCTCTCGGGAGAACACCGGGGGGCGCCCTCCCGCGCGCGTGGGGCGGGGGGCGGGGGGCGGCGGGGAGGGGGGCGCGG
>NZ_JBHYWD010000015.1:40032-235391 GCF_042751305.1 Streptomyces hokutonensis | reverse complement strand
CTGCAGGGGGGACCCTGTGGGAGAGTAGGACGCCGCCGAACAAATATTGCGAAAACCCCTGTACCGTTTATTCGGTACAGGGGTTTTCTGCGTTTAGGCTCAGCGGTATGCGCTACGACCTCGTGATCTTCGACAACGACGGTGTCCTCGTCGACAGTGAGCCCATCTCCAACAGGCTCCTGGCCGGCTATCTCACGGAGCTCGGGCATCCGACCTCGTACGAGGAGTCCCTCCGTGACTACATGGGCGCCGCGATGCACCGCGTCCACGATCTTGTCAAGGAGCGTACCGGGCAGCGGTTGCCGGACGACTTCGACGACGTCTTCCACGCTCGGGTGTTCGCCGCGTTCGAGCGGGAGTTGAAGCCGGTCGCCGGGGCCGTCGACGTGCTGGAGAGGCTGGTCACGGACGGGGTGCCGTACTGCGTGGCGTCGTCCGGGAGTCATGCGCGGATTCGGACGGGGCACCGGGCGACGGGGCTGGACGAGTGGTTCGAGGAGCAGTGGGTCTTCAGCTCCGAGGACGTGGGGCGGGGGAAGCCGGCGCCGGACCTGTTCCTGTATGCCGCCGAGCAGATGGGTGTGGCGCCGGAACGGTGTGTGGTCGTGGAAGACAGTCCGTTGGGGGTGCGGGCTGGTGTGGCGGCCGGGATGGATGTGTACGGGTTCACCGCGATGACGCCTGCTGAGCGGCTTGTGGGGGCCACTCAACTCTTCGGTGACATGCGGGAGTTGCCTGACCTGCTCGTCTGACATTTGTCATGCCGAGGTCCGGACGATCGGTTCTACTGGAGGGCCCGGTCCTCGCGGCAGTCTGAGGGCATGACGACGAACACGGGGTCCAAGAAGCAGAACTTCGCGCCGCTCCTCATGGACGTGGCGGTGCCGGTCGGGTCGTACTACCTGTTGAAGAACGGGTTCGGGATGGGGACCGTGGCGGCGCTGGGGTGGAGCAGCGTGCTGCCGGCGGTGCGGACGGTGTGGGGGGTTGTCGTCGAGCGAAAGGTCAACGCCTTTGCCGCGTTGATCCTCTTCGTGAATGTCGTCGGGTTGTCGCTCAGTCTCGTCGCCGGTGATCCGCGGCTCATGCTGGCCAAGGACAGCGGGGTCAGCAGTGCCATTGGGATCGGGGTGCTGGTGTCGGTGGCGATGGGGCGGCCGATGATGACCGCCGGGATGAAGCCCTGGCTCGTGAAGGGGGACCCGGAGCGGGAGGCCGCCTTTGAGCGGCTGTTGAGCGGGTCGGCGGCCTTTCGGCGGGCCGAGCGGCGGTTCTCGCTGGTGTGGGGTGTCGGGCTGCTCGGTGAGTGTGTCGCCCGGGTCGTCGGGGCGTACACGCTGCCCGTGGACACCATGGTGTGGCTGGGGACGGTCGTGATGATCGGGACGATGGGGGTGACAGCCGTCGTCAGTGGTGGTCTTGCCGCCGGGCCGATGGCGGAGATGATCGCCGCTGAGCTGAAGGGCGGGGATGCCTCCGCACCTGCGGTTCTGCCCTCGCTCGTCGTCGCTCGGTAAAGGTGAACCGAATTCATCTTTGGCTGGATCTACCCACGAGTACGCCGGGGCCCTTACGCTCGCCGCCATGACAGATGTGCTGCGGCGCGGTAGGGCCTCGTTGGCGTTCAGCTTCTTCGCTCAGGGCGCCACCTTCGCGCTGCTCGTGACTCGTATCCCCGCGATCCAGGACCGGTACGGGGTCTCGGACGGGCTGCTGCCCGTCTTCCTGGCCGCCGTGCCGATCCTCGCCGGCGTCGGGAGTGTGACCACCGAGCAGCTGGTGAAGCGAATACGGCCCAGTGTGCTGCTGCGCTGGTCCCAGCCGGTCGTGCTGCTGGCGCTGCTCGGGGTCGGGGCGGGCGACAGCATGGCCGAACTGGCGGTCGCGCTCGGGGCGTTCGGGCTCGGGGTGGGTGCGCTGGACGCCTCGATGAACATGCTCGGGGTCAGTCTGCAGCGGACGTACGGGCGGAGCATCATGCTCAGTTTCCATGCCGCGTACAGCCTGGGCGGGATCGTGGGGGCCTCGCTCGCGTGGGCGGGGGCGCACTGGCATCTCGCGCTGTGGGTGTCGTATCTGCCCGTGGTGGCCGTCCTGCTGCCGGCGGCCTTTGTGGGGAGTCGGTGGTACGTCGACGGGGACGCGCCGGGTGGCGAGGCGGAGGGCGCGGAAGCGGGGCCGCTCGTCTTCAAGCTGCTGCTGCCGCTGTGTCTGGTGATGACCTTCGCCTACATCGGGGACTCGACCGTCTCCAACTGGAGTGCCAAGTACCTGAAGGACGTGCTGGGGAGTTCGGAGCAGGTCGCGACCGTTCCGTACAACGTCTACATGGTGATGTGCCTGGTCGGGCGGGGGATCGGGGACCTCGGGGTGCGGCGGTTCGGGGCTGTCGCCGTCGTACGGCTGGGGGCGGTGGTGGCCGCGGTGGGGTTCGCGGTGGTGGCCGTGGCGCCCGGGGCCGGGGTCGGGATGCTCGGGTTCACGCTGCTGGGGCTCGGGCTGTGTGTGCTGGTGCCGCAGACCTTCGCGGCGGCCGGACGGTTGTTCCCGGGGGCTTCGGATACGGCCATTGCCCGGCTCAATGTCTTCAATTACGTGGGGTTCTTGATCGGTTCGCCGTTGGTGGGGGCGCTGGGCGACGCCTGGAGTTACCGCGGGGCGATGCTCGTGCCGATGGTGTTGGTGCTGGTGACGTTGGTGTACGCCCGCTCGTTCGCGCCGCAGGAGGGCCGGTACGGTGACGGGCATGAGCGGGCGCGCACAGCTGATGTGGGACGAGGCAGTAACGGGCTATGACTTCGGCCGGGACCATCCGATGGACCCGGTCCGGCTCGCACTGACGCGGAGACTTGTCGACGCCTTCGGGCTCGACAAGGACGTGGATGTGGTGGCGGCGAAGCCTGCGGGTGATTCGACGTTGCGGCTGGTTCACCGGGAGGATTACGTCGAGGCGGTGAAGGCCGCCTCGGCCGATCCGGAGTCGGCGGACGGGGCGTACGGGCTCGGGACCATGGATGATCCTGCCTTTGCCGGGATGCATGAGGTGTCGGCGTTGATTGCCGGGCAGTCCGTGGGGGCGGCTGAGGCTGTGTGGGCCGGGGATGCGCTGCACGCCGTGAACTTCTCGGGTGGGCTGCATCACGCTATGCCCGGGGCCGCTTCCGGGTTCTGTATCTACAACGATGCCTCGCTCGCCATTGCCCGGCTGTTGGAGTTGGGGGCCGAGCGGGTCGCGTATGTGGATGTGGACGTGCATCACGGGGACGGGGTCCAGGCGGCGTTCTGGGAGGACCCCCGGGTGCTGACGATCTCCCTGCACGAGCATCCCCGGACCTTGTTCCCGCAGACCGGGTGGCCTGAGGAGACCGGAGCGGGGCGGGGGGAGGGTTCGGCGGTCAATGTGGCGTTGCCGGCCGGGACCGGGGACGCGGGGTGGCTGCGGGCCTTCCATGCCGTCGTGCCGGAACTCATCGCGGACTTTCGGCCGCAGGTGCTGGTGACGCAGCACGGGGCCGATACGCACTTCGAGGATCCGCTCGCACATCTCGCCGTGTCGTTGGACGCGCAGCGGGCTGTGCAGGTGGCGTGCCATGAGCTGGCGCACCAGTACGCGGACGGGAAGTGGGTCGCGCTGGGTGGGGGCGGGTACGCCGTGGTGGAGGTGGTGCCACGGTCGTGGACGCATCTTGTCGCGATCGCTGCGGGGCGGGAGATCGCGCCCGAGGCGGTGATTCCTGAGGGGTGGCGGCAGGAAGTGTTCGCGCGGACTCGGGAGTTGGGGCCGCAGCGGATGACTGACGGGCGGTGGCCGGTGGCCTACGCGGAGTGGGAGTCGGGGTATGACCCCGCCGACCGGCTCGACCAGGCGGTGGTGGCTACTCGGCGGGCGGTGTTTCCGTTGCGGGGGTTGTTGGCGTAGGTCTCTGGTGGGTGTCGCGGGGCTCTTTTCGCCCCCGCCGCCCCTGCCCTCCCCCACTCTCGGCTTCGCTCGAGCGGGGGGACCCCCATCGTCACTGAGGGCTGCCGCCCCCAGACCCCCGCTTCGGCCTGGACGGCCTCGTCCTCAAACGCCGGACGGGCTGGATGGTGGTGGCCGGTGTTGGGCGGTGGGTGCTGGTCAATGGTGCGCCGGGGGCGGTCGGTTGGGCCGCCCCCGGCGTGGTGTGTCAGCTGCAGTGGCCGGAGTCCTCGGCCGAGGCGTTGCCGATGGTGCCGCCCCAGGCGATGCAGGAGTCGCGGCCGTTGACGTAGACCGGGCCGGCGTAGCTCGTGTAGGTGCCGGAGTCCACGGCGGGGTCGTCGGAGTCGCCGAGGGCGTCCAGGGTGACCCGCATGTTGATCCTGTTGCCGACGGCGTTGCGGACGGTCACGGCGCAGTTCTTGCCGGTCGACTCGTTCCAGGTGACGAACACCTTGCCCGAGTTGCCGACGGGCGTGGAGTCGATGACCTTGTAGCCGGTGCCGCAGGCGCCGTTGTAGGTGGCGGCGGCTGCCGCCTTGGTGGTGGTGGCCGCGGACGCGGGAGCGGTTGCGGCGATCGTGCCGCCGAGCGCCAGGACGGCGAGGGCGGCGGCGGTCGTGGTGCGACGGGACAGCTTCATCATGGTGTTCCCCCAGTTGGCATGAGTGCCGGTCAACTTGCTCGGGACGGTTGGTCGTTCCGTCCACGCAAGGTGAGACCGGGGAACCCGTACGACAGTTGTGGTCGGTTGTGTCACCGTCCTGTCACCGGTGTTACGCCAACGGTGCGGTGTTTCCGGCGTTCCCGCCGTCCCCGGGGCCCGCGTCCGTCACCATCGCTCCCGTGTTGACCACCGGCGCGCTTCGCGCGCATCTGCTGGCCGCCCGGCTGGCCGGGCCCGTGGCCACCTCGCGGGAGGAGAGCCTGCGGAGCTATCGGGCCTTCGCCGCTCGTGACCCCCGGGTGTTGATCGGACTTGATCCCGAATGGACATGGGGGCAAGGGGATTTGATCGGTCTCATGGCGGACAAGTGTGGGGTTTCGGCCGACCCTCGACATGTTTCCGGGCATGATGTGATCGACCCGGAACGGACTCTGACCGCTCTGGACGCCTTCGCCGACCGGCTGGGTGCGGTGGCTGAGCGCAACGGACCCGTGCTTCTCGGCACCGGGCACCCGCACCGGCTGCTCGGGTTCTACGCCGCGTTGGCGGACGCGCTGTCGGCGGCGGGATGTGCTGTTCTCACCCCTGCGCATGGTCGCTGTGTCGACATAACGACCCGGTTCGGTCTACGCACGTACAACCTTGCCTACGTACGAGGTGTCGCCCTCGTCCGCGATCCGGGTCCCGAACGCCCCGGTTGTGAGCCCGGCGCACATACGCACTCACCGCTCCCGGTTCGTACCGTGCTGGGTGCGGCGGCGGAGGCCGGCGGGGTGCTTCCGGAGCTGGTGATCGGGGACCACGGATGGGTCTGCGGAGCAGGTCAGCTGGGGTTCGAGGCCATTGGTCTTGCCGATACCGACGACCCCGCGCTGTTCGTGGGGGAGGCCGAGGGGTCGGTGTCCGTGGCAGTTCCACTTGATGACGCCGTGCGGTCCGATTACTACCGCCCGCTTACCCGCTACGTACTCAATCGAGCGTGTCTGTCACAGTAGGCCGCCGATGGGTGCACCTCTTCCCCACTCGCATCACCCGCCCCTACATTGGGGAGTGAGCACGCAACGACGAAGAGTCACCGGAAGGGGAAGCCGGTGACCGTCGAGTGCGGAAGGTTCAGGTGTGTCATGGCTGCAGCTGGCGAGAGGCCTCTGAACGAGGTTCAGTTCCTTACCGTGGCGGAGGTCGCCTCGGTGATGCGAGTGTCGAAGATGACCGTGTACCGGTTGGTGCACAGCGGTCATCTGCCCGCTATCCGGGTGGGGCGGTCCTTCCGCGTCCCCGAGCAAGCGGTACACGAGTACCTTCGCGAGAGCTACGTGGGGGTGGAGACAGCCTGAGGCGAACCCTCGATTACGACCTCAGCGCTCGGACGGGTAGGCTGGCCCCTTGTAGGTCGTATGGGCCCATGATGCCCAGCACCGAGTGATGAGAAGTGAGCGAGGGTAGTCGTGGGCTCTGTTATCAAGAAGCGGCGCAAGCGGATGGCTAAGAAGAAGCACCGCAAGCTGCTGAAGCGCACGCGCGTGCAGCGTCGTAACAAGAAGTAGGCGACGCGGCGCCGCGAAAGCGTCTCCTGTGGCCCCCCACCGAATTCGGTGGGGGGCCACAGTTTTTCGTCGGTCTGGCGGTCATCACAGCGCAACACCGAACCGCTAGGTTGGGCCGCACACGGGTAACTCGGAAGGAAGGCGCTGATCTTGGGGAAGGTCGTGCTCGTGACCGGAGTGGCCCGCCAGCTCGGGGGCCGGTTCGTACGACGCATTCAGCGTGACCCGGAGGTTGACCGGGTGATCGCCGTGGACGCGGTCCCGCCCGGGCACCATCTGGGGGGCGCCGAGTTCATCCAGGCCGACATCCGGCAGCCCACCATCGCGCGGGTGCTCGCCGAGTCGGGCGCCGACACGGTCGTCCACATGGACGTGACGGGCACCGCGCTGGGCAGCGGCAGCCGGACCACGGTCAAGGAGACCAACGTCATCGGCACCATGCAGCTGCTGGGCGCCTGCCAGAAGTCGCCGGTCGTCAAGCGGCTGGTGGTGAAGTCCAGCACCAACGTCTACGGCTCCGCCCCGCGCGACCCGGCCGTCTTCACCGAGACGACCCCGCCGAAGTCCCTGCCGAGCGGCGGCTTCGCCAAGGACACCGTCGAGGTCGAGGGGTATGTGCGTGGCTTCGCGCGCCGCCGGCCCGACGTCGCCGTGTGCGTGCTGCGGTTCGCCAACATCCTCGGTCCCACGGCGGATTCGCCGCTCGCCTCGTACTTCTCGCTGCCGGTCCTGCCGACCGTGTTCGGCTACGACCCGCGGCTGCAGTTCGTGCACGAGGACGATGTGATCGAGGTGCTGCGGATCGCCTCGCACGAACCGGAGCGGGGCACGCTCAACAGCGGCACCTTCAACATCGCCGGGGACGGCGTCCTGCTGCTCTCGCAGTGCTCGCGGCGGCTGGGCCGGCCGACCGTGCCGCTGCTGCTTCCCGCGGTCACCTGGGCCGGTTCCCTGGTGCGGACGCTGGGCATGACGGACTTCTCCCCGGAACAGATCCGGCTGCTCACCCACGGCCGGGTCGTGTCGACGGTGCAGATGCGCGAGACCCTGGGGTACAAGCCCAAGTACACGACCGCCGAGACCTTCGCGGACTTCGCGCGCAGTCAGGGGCCAGGGCTGCTGCCGCCGGAGGCCCTCGCGGGGGCCGTCGACCGGATCGCCGCGCTGTCCCGGCCGGACAGTGGTCACCCCCCGACGCCGAGCGCCAACTGAGGAGCGCATCAACGATGGCGGATGCCAAGGTCATTCCGTTCGACGACGACCGGTCCCGCGCGGGTGCCGTGCAGCGGCCGCAGCGGCGCCGTAGCGCGGGAAGCCGGCGCAAGAACGGCGAACCCGCGCTGGTCCGTGAGGTCCAGCCCCTGCCGGGCGTGGACTTCGCGCAGGATGATGTTCCTGTGACGCGTGAGGAGCAGGAGCCGGAGCAGCCGCAGAACGAGGGCGGCGAGGTGGGTGAGAGCGGCCAGGGGGGCCTGGAGCGCCGTATCGCGCATGGCCTGGCCTTCCTGCGCCGCAGGCTGACCGGGGACTACGAGGTCGACGACTTCGGCTACGACGAGGAGCTGACCGACCAGGTCCTGATGCCGACGCTGCGCCCGCTGTACGAGAAGTACTTCCGGGTCGAGGTGAAGGGCATCGAGAACATCCCGGCGGATGGTGGCGCGTTGATCGTCGCCAACCATTCGGGGACGCTGCCGCTGGACGGCGTGATGATGCAGATCGCCGTCCACGACAACCACCCCGCGAACCGCCATCTCCGCCTCCTCGCGGCGGACCTGGTGTTCATGCTGCCGGTCGCCAACGAGCTGGCCCGCAAGGCCGGTCACACGCTCGCCTGCGCGGAGGACGCGGAACGGCTGCTGGGGCGCGGTGAGTTGGTCGGGGTGATGCCGGAGGGCTTCAAGGGCATCGGGAAGCCGTTCAGCGAGCGCTACAAGCTCCAGCGCTTCGGGCGGGGCGGTTTTGTCTCGACGGCGCTGCGCAAGGGCGTGCCGATCATCCCGTGCTCGATCGTGGGCGCGGAGGAGATCTACCCGATGATCGGCAACTCCAAGACCCTGGCCCGGATCCTGGGCTTCCCGTACTTCCCGATCACCCCGACCTTCCCGTGGCTGGGCCCCCTCGGCGCGATCCCGCTCCCCACGAAGTGGACGATCCAGTTCGGCGAGCCGATCCCCACGGACGGCTACCCGCCGGAGGCGGCCGAGGACCCGATGCTGATGTTCAACCTCACGGACCAGGTGAGGGAGCAGATCCAGCACACGCTGTACAAGTTGCTGGTGCAGCGGCGGTCGGTGTTCTTCTGAGGGCGAAGGGTTCTTCGCGGGCTTCGTCTGAGAAACCTGACACATGACTGTGCGGCTACGAGGAACTCCCCGTAGCCGCACAGGTGTTGATCGCCTAGCTCGCGTCCTCGCCGTCGATGCCCAGGCCGGGCAGCAGGCCCGGCAGGAGCGGTGGGAGCGTGACGTCCGGTTCGGTGATCGAGGGCTTGCTGGTGGACGGGGAAGCCGTGCCGGAGGACTTCGGGGGGTCGAGGAGGCCGCCCGTGTTGCCGCCGAGGAGGCCGTCGCCGTCGGTGGTGGACTCGCTGGGGGTGCTGGAGTGGCCGCCCTTGCTCGCCGGGGAGTCCGCTGTGTCGCTCGGTGTGGTCGAGCGGTGCGAGCCCGTGGAGCCGGTGGACTCCGTGTCGGGCGCGCGGTGCCTGCCGGTGCCGCCGCCGGTCTTGGCCGGGGGCTGGGGCAGCAGCGACTGGAGCGGGGCGACCTCTTCGTCTATGGCGTCGAAGACCGAGGAGACCTGGTCGCTGACGTCGCCGAGCTGGACGGGGAGGCGGTCGCGCAGGGCGCCCCATGCCTCGCGGTGCGAGCGGGAGAACGCGGAGAGGGCCTGGATGGGCCCCAGCGAGTTCGGGTCCTGCTCGTACGCCTCGTGCAGCAGCCGGTGGCCCTCGGACGCGTCGTGCGTCATCCCGGCGAGCGTGCGGCGGATCTCGCCGAGCTGCTCGTGGTCGAGGTGGCCGCTACGGTCCCGCTCCATCAGCCGGCGTGCCTCGCTCAGGCGATTGGACGCCTGGTCGAGGTAGGCCACTCCGCGCTGGTTGTCGCCGTCGGACAGGTAGTTGAGCTTGAAGTCCTCGATGCCGCGCTTCAGGCCGTAGAGGCCGTCGCCGGGCAGGGCGTCGGAGCTGGCGGCGGCGACTCCGCCGAAGGCTCCGGCGGCGACTCCGACGCTCAGGCCGCCGGCCGCGAGGCCCTTGCTGAGCCGGGACCGGGGTCGCAGCTTGCCCAGTCCGGTGGCCCGGTGGGTGCCCCGGGACCGGTGGGATCGCTGCTCCGGTACCGAAGGTTGTGGTGCCTCGCCTCCTTGCAGCATGGCCTCGAACGCGGCGACCAGCTGAGCCCGCTGAACGACCTTGACCTCGGGGTCCAGCACGGGTTTGGGCAGCTCGCCGAGACCGGTGGCGAAGGCCAGCATGCGGCCCTGCTCGGTCTGTTCCGCAGCAGCCGGGGCCGGTGCCGGTCCTTCGGACTGCTCGGCCGCCGTGCCCCGGTCGGACTGCTCCTCTTCCAGGGCCTGGGCGAAGGCGTTCGCCCGCCGGTGCGCCGATACGTTCGCGATCACTGGCGGCACCTCCTCTCGTCATGACGGTCGACTCCCCAGGGGGTCCTGAGGGTTGCACCTCCTGACCGCATCCACACGATCGAGTGATCGGGGAGGGTCAGGGTGTGACCACAGGGAGCCTGTATCCCGCACAACGAGTGGCGCGGCACTTGGGTTACGGACGGCGGATGATCCGACCGCGAACTCAACGGACTTTCACTGAGCGCGAGTTGGGCGTTACCGAGCGTGTGCCGTCAGCGGGCGTCGTCCGGGAGGAGCCGGGCGAGAGTGCGCACGGCCCGGTACTGGAGGGTCTTGATCGCGCCCTCGTTCTTGCCCATCACGCGGGCGGTCTCCGCGACGGAGAGGCCCTGGAGGAAGCGGAGCGTGACGCACTCCTGCTGCTGGGGGTTGAGCCGTCGTACGGCGTCGAGGAGGGCGGCGTTCGACAGGGACTCCAGGACGGAGTCCTCGGGGGAGCGCGCGACCTCGTTGGCGTCGAGCATCTCGCCGGTGGTCACTTCCAGCCGGAAGCGGCTCGACTTGAAGTGGTCCGCGACGAGGTTGCGGGCGATGGTCACCAGCCAGGCGCCGAAGTCGCGCCCCTGCCAGGTGAAGGTGCCGATGCGGCGCAGGGCGCGCAGAAAGGTCTCGCTGGTGAGGTCCTCGGCGGTGGCTTTGCCTCCCACTCGGTAGTAGATGTACCGGTACACAGTGTCGCTGTACTGGTCGTAGAGGCGGCCGAAGGCGTCGGCTTCGCCGGCCTGGGCACGCTCCACGAGGTCCATCATCCGGGCGCTGTCGCTGTCAGCGGCCGGACGGCGTGCGGTGGCGGCGCCGGCCGAGCGCCCTCGTCTGCCAACGGCCGCGCCGCCGTCGGCCAGTGCATAGCACGGACCGACGGGTGCGGTGGTGGCGAAGGCGGCGGGGACGGCGTACGCGGTGGGGACGAAGCCGCGCAACAGGTCCTGGACCGTTGCGCGCAGCGTAGCCAGGCCCGAGGCGTCAACCCCGACGTGTGGGTACACGGGACTCCCAGAGGCAGAGCTTCCATCACGTGCAGTACCGGAACGTTCACCCGTCGTAGCGACAGAGAGGTGCCGGATTGCGTCTGAGGAGAATAACGCTTCGTACAGGCGCTGCTACACCCAGTTGCTCAAATCATCGATTACGTCGCTTCTGTAACCGATTGACGCTCGATCAAGTACCGCAGAGTGAACGGTTGTTGATCAGAACAGTCCGAATTCAGTCAGGGAGCAGGGCGTGTTGTGGCCGTGTGCAGCCAACGTGACTGGACAGCGGGTTACGCGGGTACGACACGTGGATTGGCTGTGTTTACCGCGTCACCGGCGTCGGCGATGCAATGCGATCGCCGCGGCCGTGCCGCCCGCCACCGCGCCCACACCGGCCGCCGCCGGGATGCCGACCTTGGCCGCCCTGCGGGCCGTGCGGTAGTCGCGCAACCGCCAGTCCAACTGCCGGGCGTGCTTGCGCAGCTTGGCGTCCGGGTTGATGGCGTAGGGGTGCCCGACCAGCGAGAGCATCGGGATGTCGTTGTGCGAGTCGCTGTACGCGGCGCACCGGGAGAGGTCCAGGCCCTCCGCCGCGGCCAGCGCCTTGACCGCCTCCGCCTTCGCGGGGCCGTGCAGCGGTTCGCCGACCAGTTTGCCGGTGTAGACGCCGTCGACGGACTCCGCGACCGTGCCGAGCGCGCCGGTGAGGCCGAGGCGGCGGGCGATCACATTGGCGATCTCCACCGGGGCCGCTGTGACGAGCCACACCTTCTGGCCCGCGGCGAGGTGCGCCTCGGCGAGGGCGCGGGTGCCGGGCCAGATGCGCTCGGCCATGTACTCGTCGTAGATCTCCTCGCCGATCGACTGGAGTTCGGCGACGCGGTGGCCCTTGACGATGGACAGCGCGGAGTCGCGCGCGTCCTGCATGTGCTCGGGGTCCTCGGAGCCGGCGAGCCTGAACCAGGCCTGCTGCCAGGCGAACTTGAGGAGGTCGCGGGTCTCGAAGAACTTCCGTTTGTGCAGGCCGCGGCCGAAGTGGAAGATCGACGCGCCCTGCATGACGGTGTTGTCGAGGTCGAAGAAGGCGGCTGCTCTGTCGTCACCGAGCACCGGGAACTCCGGTTCCTGGGGTGCCTCTTCGGCGAGGGCGTCCTCTATGTCCTGGACATCCTGCGACGACTTGCGCGCTGCCTCCGCAGAGGCCTCGCCTGCCAACACGCTCCGCGCCGTGGCGGAGCGCCTACGGGGAGTGAGCCATCCGAGAGCGGCCATGTCGTGAGCATAGCCAGTTTGTTCGGTGGTTCCGGAGCCGAGAGGTACGGAGGCTGTGAACTCTCCGCGACCGGGCCGTTAAAGAAGTGGCCCGACGGCGTGAGAATGGGGTGCATGAGTCATGTCGTCACCCTTATCGGGAAGCCCGGCTGTCATCTGTGCGAGGACGCGCAGCTCGTCGTGGAGAAGGTCTGCGCCGACCTCGGGGTCGCCTGGGAACAGAAGGACATCACGGTGGACCAGCGTCTGCACGACGAGTACTGGGAGCAGATCCCGGTCGTCCTGGTGGATGGGAAACAGCACACTTTCTGGCGGGTGGACGAGGGCCGCCTGCGCCGGGAACTGACCAAGTAGTTCAACGCGCACCCGAACGTCGCTTAGGATCGACGGCGGTTTGGTCTCGGGGGCGGGAATTACGAGGAGTGTGGCGGTTTTGCCCCCTGGAATGCGTCGGGAACGCGTGTGCGTGACCCCGGTCACGTTGGGTGGGCAAATCGGACACCATCTTTGTGCACGCGTTCACAAAGACATAGCCTGCTTCCGACGGGGCGGTCTGGGTTCGTGTGACCGCCCACAGCCCCGCTCTACCCGCAGGAGCACCGTGGCAACTGGCCGAACTCACCGACCGGCGACCCGTAGCCGAGGGATTCCCGAGGCCACCGTCGCCCGTCTCCCGTTGTACCTCCGCGCGCTGACCGGACTGTCGGAGCGCTCGGTACCCACGGTCTCCTCCGAGGAGCTGGCCGCCGCCGCGGGCGTCAACTCCGCGAAGCTGCGCAAGGACTTCTCCTACCTCGGCTCCTACGGCACCCGTGGTGTGGGCTACGACGTCGAGTACCTCGTCTACCAGATCTCCCGCGAACTGGGCCTGACCCAGGACTGGCCGGTCGTGATCGTCGGCATCGGAAACCTCGGCGCCGCCCTCGCCAACTACGGCGGGTTCGCCTCGCGCGGCTTCCGTGTCGCCGCCCTCATCGACGCCGACCCGGCGATGGCCGGCAAGCCCGTCGCGGGCATCCCGGTGCAGCACTCGGACGAGCTGGAAAAGATCATCAGCGACAACGGCGTCTCGATCGGCGTCATCGCGACCCCCGCCGGTGCCGCCCAGCCGGTCTGCGACCGCCTTGTGGCCGCCGGTGTGACGTCCATCCTGAACTTCGCGCCGACCGTGCTGACCGTCCCGGACGGCGTCGACGTCCGCAAGGTCGACCTCTCCATCGAGCTGCAGATCCTCGCCTTCCACGAGCAGCGCAAGGCCGGTGAGGAAGCCGCCGCCGAGGCCGCGCACCCGGCCGCCGCGCACCGCGGCGACTCCGCCGAGCAGGGCCCTGACGGGGACGTCCCCGCCGTGATGCCGGCATGAGTCTCCTCGTCGTCGGGCTGAGCCACCGCAGCGCCCCGGTCAGCGTCCTGGAGCGGGCGACGCTGAACACGGACGCCCAGTTCAAGCTCCTCCAGGACACGGTCGCCGCCGAACCGGCCACCGAGGCCGCGCTGTTGGCCACCTGCAACCGCATCGAGCTCTACGCCGACGTGGACAAGTTCCACGCGGGCGTCGCCGAACTGTCCACGCTGCTCGCCCAGCACAGCGGGGTCGGCCTGGACGAGCTCACTCCTTATCTCTACGTGCACTACGAGGACCGGGCCGTCCACCACCTCTTCTCGGTGGCCTGCGGCCTCGACTCGATGGTGGTCGGCGAGGGCCAGATCCTCGGCCAGATCAAGGACTCGCTGGCCAAGGCGCAGGAACTGCACTCCGCCGGGCGGCTGTTGAACGACTTGTTCCAGCAGGCCCTCCGCGTCGGCAAGCGCGCCCACTCCGAGACCGGCATCGACCGCGCGGGCCAGTCCCTGGTCACCTTCGGCCTTCAGCAGCTCTCCTCCGGGGCGCCGGTCGAGGCCTGGGCCAAGGGGAAACGCGCGCTGGTGATCGGCGCGGGCTCCATGTCGTCGCTGGCCGCCGCGACCCTCGCGCGTGCCGGGGTCGCCGAGATCGTCGTCGCCAACCGCACCTCCGACCGCGCCGAGCGGCTCGCCCAGATCATCACCGAGAGCCCCGAAACGGACGTGTCGGCCCGCGCGGTACCGATGGAATCGGTGCCGTTCGAGCTGACACGTGCCGATGTCACCGTGTCCTGCACGGGCGCGACGGGCCTGGTCCTGACGGCCGACACGATCGCGGGAGCGGTCGAGGGCCGGGTGCCGCAGGACGCCACGGCCGGTCGTACGGATGTCAAGGACGACGTACGCGAAACGCTTCCGCCGACGTCCGTCGGGGCCGAGGACGGCTGTCCGCTGGACCTTTCCGCGGTGCAGGGTGCGACCGGCTTCTCCGTGATGGGGGAGGCGGCCGTGGCCGGGATGGACGCGGCGACGCTGGAGCAGCACGCGGCCTGGGTCGCCGGGGCCGGTGTCGACCGGCGCGAGAGCAGCCGTCGTACGCCCGAGGCGGAGGCGGAGCTCATCGCCGAGCTCGCCACCATGGCCGTGACCGTCGGCCGGATCCCCGAGCGGCGCAGGCCCGAGCCCGTGGTACGGATCCCGCGCCCGGCGCCGGTGTTGTCGCTGCTCGACCTCGCGATGCCGCGGGATGTCGACGCGGCCGTGCACCGGGTGGCCGGGGTGCGGCTGGTGGACATCGAGTCGCTCGCCGAGGCCTCGGCGGACGCTCCGATGGCGGCCGATGTGGACGCGGTCCGGCGTATCGTCTCCGACGAGGTCGCGGCCTTCGGGGCAGCTCTGCGGGCCGCGCACATCACGCCGACCGTGGTCGCCCTGCGCGCCATGGCCGCCGATGTCGTGGCGAACGAGATCGCCCGGCTCGACGGACGGCTGCCCGGCCTCGACGACAAGCACCGCGCCGAGATCACGCAGACGGTACGACGTGTTGTGGACAAGCTGCTGCACGCGCCGACGGTACGGGTCAAGCAGCTCGCGGCCGAGCCCGGCGGTGCCGGGTACGCGGACGCGCTGCGCACCCTGTTCGACCTCGACCAGGAGACGGTGGCCTCCGTCTCGCGGGCCGAAGAAGACTCTGAGAAGAACAGCAAGAACCGAGGGCTCGCATGAGTAGCAAGACACTGAGACTGGGGACGAGGCGAAGCAGACTCGCCCTGGCCCAGTCCGGGCTGGTGGCGGACGCCGTGAGCCAGGTGACCGGACGGCCCGTCGAGCTCGTCGAGATCACCACCTACGGCGACACCTCCCGCGAGCACCTCGCGCAGATCGGCGGCACGGGAGTCTTCGTGACCGCGCTGCGGGACGCGCTGCTCGGCGGTGAGGTCGACTTCGCGGTTCATTCGCTGAAGGACCTGCCGACCACGCAGCCCGAGGGCCTGGTGCTCGCCGCCGTACCCGAGCGCGAGGACCCGCGGGACGTGCTGGTCGCGCGCGACGCCCGGAAGTTCACCGACCTGCCCCGCGGGGCGCGCATCGGTACGGGCTCCCCGCGTCGTACGGCCCAGCTGAACGCGTACGCGCGCGGCCACGGCCTGGACATCGAGACGGTCCCGATCCGGGGCAACGTCGACACCCGGATCGGCTTCGTGCGGGACGGTGAGCTGGACGCCGTCGTCCTGGCCGCCGCCGGACTGAGCAGGATCGGCCGGCTCGACGAAGTGACCGACTTCCTGTCGGTCGACACGGTTCTGCCCGCCCCCGGCCAGGGGGCCCTGGCGATCGAGTGCGCCGCGGACAACGCGGACCTGATCGCGGCACTCGGCGAGCTCGACGACCCGTTCACGCGGGTCGCCGTGACTGCCGAAAGGTCCCTGCTCGCCGCCCTGGAGGCCGGCTGCTCCGCCCCTGTGGGCGCGCTGGCCGACCTTCTGGCCGACGGGCAGATTGTCAAGGAAATGCGCCTGCGCGGAATAGTCGGCACGACCGACGGTTCGCGTACGGTGCAGCTGTCCACCACCGGTCCCGTGCCCGAGACGCATGACCAAGCACTGACGCTCGGTCGCGAACTCGCCGCCGAGATGCTCGCCCAGGGCGCGGCCGGTCTGATGGGGGAGCAAGCCAAGTGAGCCCCACCACTCTTCCCGCCGCCGGTCCGGAACACGGGCACGTCACCTTCCTGGGTGCCGGACCCGGAGATCCGGGACTGCTCACACTGCGCGCCGTCGAGGCGCTGGCGAACGCGGACGTACTCGTCGCCGAGCACGAGGTGCTCGACGTCGTACGTGCGCACGCCCGACCTGGCGTTGCCGTCGTGCATCCGGATCCGGGTCCTTCTTCGGACTCGTTCCCGGGCACGGGCACGCCTCAACTAACGGTTGTTGACGGCGTGTCAACAACCGTTGGCCTACCCGCTGTGCGGGATGCGGCACATCTTGTCATGGAGGCCGCGCGGGGCGGCAGGCGGGTCGTGCGTGCGGTGTCCGGGGATCCCGGACTAGATACGTACGCCGCCGAGGAAATGCTCGCCTGTGTCGCCGCCGGTGTTCCCTTCGAGGTCGTGCCCGGTGTCGCCGCGGCCGTCGGCGTGCCCGCGTACGCCGGTGTCCCGCTGCGGGACGCGCAGGGCGCGGACGTCCGGTTCGTGGACGCCCGTACCGCCTCGGACCGCTGCTGGACCGAGGTCGGCGCGTCGGACGGCACGGTGGTCGTGTCGACGTCGCTGGACTCGGTGGCCTCGGCCGCCGGCGAACTGGTGGCGGCCGGCCGCAAGCCGGACACTCCGATGACGGTCACAGTGGCTGGTACGACCACTCGTCAGCGGACCTGGTCCGCGACGCTCGGCACGATCGCGCAGACGCTGAAGCAGGCGAAGGTGCTGCCGTCCCCGGACGGTGGCCGGCCGGTGATAGCCGTGGTCGGTGAGCGTTCCGCGGCCGCCCAGCGCGACCAGTTGTCGTGGTTCGAGTCCAAGCCGCTGTTCGGCTGGAAGGTCCTCGTCCCGCGCACGAAGGAGCAGGCGGCCTCGCTCTCCGACCAACTCCGGTCCTACGGCGCCGTCCCGCACGAGGTGCCGACGATCGCCGTCGAACCGCCGCGCACGCCCCAGCAGATGGAGCGCGCGGTCAAGGGCCTGGTGACGGGCCGCTACGAGTGGATCGCCTTCACGTCGGTCAACGCGGTGAAGGCCGTGAGTGAGAAGTTCGAGGAGTACGGGCTCGACGCGCGTGCCTTCGCGGGCATCAAGGTCGCCGCGGTGGGCGAGCAGACCGCCAAGGCGCTGATCGCGTTCGGTGTGAAGCCGGACCTGGTGCCCAGCGGTGAGCAGTCGGCCGCCGGTCTGCTTGAGGACTGGCCGCCGTACGACCCCGTCTTCGACCCGATCGACCGGGTGTTCCTGCCGCGTGCCGACATCGCCACCGAGACGCTTGTCGCCGGGCTGATCGAGCTGGGCTGGGAGGTCGACGACGTCACGGCCTACCGGACCGTGCGGGCCTCGCCGCCGCCGGCGGACACGCGGGAGGCGATCAAGGGGGGTGGCTTCGACGCCGTTCTCTTCACGTCGTCGTCCACCGTGCGGAACCTGGTCGGTATCGCCGGGAAGCCGCACAACGTGACCGTGATCGCGTGCATCGGTCCCGCCACGGCGAAGACGGCCGAGGAGCACGGGCTGCGGGTGGACGTGATGGCGCCGGAGCCGTCCGTGCACAAGCTGGCCGAGGCGTTGGCGAACTTCGGGCTGCGGAGGCGCGCGGCGGCGGAGGAGGCGGGGGATCCCGTTACTCGGCCGAGTGAGCGTCGGCCGGGGGCTCGGCGGCGGCGGACGACCTGACGGCCGGAGTCGGTTCAGGCATCGCGGTGAGCGCGGTGGTCCTTGGGGGCCGCCGCGCTCTTCGCGTGCCCGGGCCTCTTTGCGTGCCCTAAATATCTGAGCCCGCCGGAGCTTCCCCGGCTATCTTCACGTCATGTCCATGCTCTGACCGGCATGGGGATGAGGGGGAGTGCATGAGCCACGGGGGCTTGCCGCTCGACGGGATCGTCGCGGGGCATCGGGCGAGAGCGCGCCGGCTGATCCGGCTCAGTCCGCGCCAGCGGGAGGTGGCCGAGCTGGTGGCGGGCGGGTTGAGCGATCCGGAGATCGCGGTCCGGTTGTTCATCAGTCCGCGCACGGCGCGGGCGCATGTCGCCGACGTGCTGCGGCACTTGGAGGCGACCAGCCGGGTGGAGATCGCCTGCGCGGTGGTGCTGGCCCAAGTCGGCGGTTTCCTAGGGTAGTTACCTGTTGGTAACTGGCTGGGGAGCCGATGTGCCGTGAGTTCCCGACCGGTTGACTGGCGCTTCGACCTGATCGCCAGGGCTGTCGAAGCGCCGTCACGGCGCTTCCTCAAGGGGGAACCACACCATGCACAGACGCCATCGTCCCGCTCTCGCCTGCGCGCTGGCCGTCGGCGTGCTCACCGCCGGTCTCGTCGCGGGCCCGGCGCTCGCCGCCGACGACGCCGACGGGCCCGACGACACCGACCGCTCGTCGACGGAGATGGCCACCTCGGACGCCCTCTCCGGCGCGATCACCGACGACGCCGACGAGGCCGCCGCGGACACCGAGGGCAAGGCCGCCGCGACCGCCAAGTCCTTGCGGGTGATCGCCGCGCTGGCCACGCTGCCGGACGACGACGACGCCACCACGACGGACGACAGCGGGGCGACCGCCGCCGTCACGTACAAGACGCTCACGATCACCACGCAGATGCAGCAGCGCTCGTACTGGTGCGGCCCGGCCGCGGGCCGCGCCACACTCACCGCCTTCGGCGTCACCAAGACCCAGGGCGCGCTGGCCACCTCCATGAGGACGACCGTCGGCGGCACGGCCGCCTCGAAGATCTACACCACCCTGAACACCTACGAGAGCCGCAACTTCTACTACGACGACAAGGGCACGGCCAGCGCGAAGTACCTCTTCGCCCGTGTCAAGACCGACATCGGGAGCCTGAAGGCGCCGGTGATCCCGCTGGTCCAGGGCCACTCCCTGCCGATCTGGACCAGCAACGGCTACCACGGCCTGCACTTCATCAGCCTCTACGGCTACGGCAGCGACGGCGTCTCCATCAAGTACTTCGACCCGGCCGACGCGGACGTCCTGTACGGTCGCCACGTGGTCAACCGGAAGTACGTCTACGCCGCGATGAACGCCAAGTACGGCAGTGACAGCAAGGCCGACAACGAGCTGGTGTGGTAGTGCTCCGGCGTTCCCGGCTGCTGGTGCCGCTGCTCTGCGCGGCGGCACTGCTGGCCACCGGATGCGACGGCAACTCGGCGGCGGCGGACCGGACTTCGGCCTCACAGGCCGCACTGACCCCCCTCCGCCTGAAGCCGGTCTCCCCGGTGCCGCGCGCCCTGGCGAAGCTCGCGCCCGACGGCACCCTCGGTATGCCCAGGGGCTGGAACATCGACGGCTCGGGCGTGGTCCGTTCCGGGCGGAACCTGGCCTTCCTCGCCGTCCCGCCCACCGACTCGGCGTCCGACGGCCGGGGTTCCCAGACCTGGGTCGTGGACCCCGCCACCGGCACGGCCCGGCGCTACCGGCAGGTCGATTCCGGCTGGACGGCCAACACGGTCACCCTCGGATCCGGCTGGCTGCTGCGCGTGGAGAGCCGCCAACTCGACGGCTCCGACTGCGGGGACGCGGACTCGCAGGCCGCGGACTGCTACCGCTGGCGGCTGTACGGCCAGCCCCTCACCTCGTCCAGGCCGGTGCTGCTCGCCGAGTCGGCGCACGCCGGCCGCCAGAGCCAGGTGCCGCATCCGCTGGCCGACGGCGGCTCCTTCGTGTGGGAGGAGGCCGTGACCGGCGCCAAGGCGGGCGTCTTCCGCTGGACACCGGGCGGGGGCAAGGCCGTACGAGTCCTGACCCGCACCGGCTTCGGTCAACTCGACGCGGACGGCGGCACCTTGTACCTCACCGAGGGCAAGCTGTCGCGGGACGGCGGGACGAGTACCCGTACCACCTACCGCGTGGCCCTGCGGCAGCGGACGGCGGTCGCCGCGAAGGTGGCGACGTTCACCGGCGGCGGCGGGTTCGCCGTCCGGGGCGGGCGCATCGCCTACTACCCGCGCTCCGCCGACGAGAACACCAGGATCAAGGTCCTCACGATCGGCGCGAGGACCGCTCCGGTCGAGGTCGGCAGGACGATCAACGGCTTCTACACCGTCGACTGGATCACCAGGAACCGCCTGGTGACCTGGTCGATCAGCGGCTACGCCCTGAACGACGTCCGACAGCCCACCAAGGCGACCGTCTTCGCGGCCGACGCGGTCGGGCTCGGCGTGCCCAGGGGCTACGACGACACGTTGTACGTCGTCTACGACCCCTACCAGTTCGCCGATTCCAGGGGCGCCCGGCCGACCGTGCTGGCCTGGCGGCACTCCTCGTCGTGAGACACCCCGCGGGCCGACTGACCGTCGGCAAAGGCACCCGTGGGGCGGGCGTAGCGTAGATGGCATGACGACGTACGGATCCTTCCCCGGCTCGCGCCCCCGGCGGCTGCGGACCACCCCCGTCATGCGGCGGATGGTGGCCGAGACCCGGTTGCACCCGGCCGACTTCATCCTCCCGGCGTTCGTGCGGGAGGGCATCGGTGAGCCGGTGCCGATCGCGGCCATGCCCGGGGTCGTGCAGCACACGCGGGACAGTCTGAAGAAGGCCGCCGCCGAGGCCGTGGCCGCCGGGATCTCCGGGATCATGCTGTTCGGGGTGCCGGAGGAGAGCAAGAAGGACGCGTTCGGGACGCCGGGGACGGATCCGGACGGGATTCTCCAGGTCGCGCTGCGGGACGTGCGGGCCGAGGTGGGGGACGAGCTGCTCGTCATGTCCGACCTGTGTCTGGACGAGACCACCGACCATGGGCACTGTGGCGTGCTTGATGATCAGGGGCGCGTCGACAATGACGCCACCCTTGAGCGGTATGCCGAGATGGCTCAGGTGCAGGCCGACGCCGGGGCTCATGTGGTCGGGCCGAGCGGGATGATGGACGGGCAGATCGGGGTCGTCCGGGACGCGCTCGACCAGATCGGGCGGGAGGACGTCGCGATCCTCGCCTATACGGCCAAGTACTCGTCCGCGTTCTACGGGCCGTTCCGCGAGGCTGTCGGGTCCTCGCTCAAGGGGGACCGCAAGACGTACCAGCAGGACCCGGCCAACGCCCGGGAATCCCTGCGGGAGTTGGCGCTCGATCTCGAAGAGGGCGCCGACATGGTGATGGTGAAGCCGGCCGGGCCCTATCTCGACATCCTCGCGAAGGTCGCCGAGGCGGTGGACGTGCCGGTCGCCGCCTACCAGATCTCCGGCGAGTACTCGATGGTCGAGGCCGCCGCCGAGAAGGGCTGGCTGGACCGGGACCGGGCGATCTTCGAGACGCTGACCGGGATCAAGCGGGCCGGGGCGCGGAACATCCTGACCTACTGGGCGGTCGAGGCAGCCCTTAAGCTGCGCGACTGAGAATGCGGGATCCGGCGGCCGGGCAGGGGGCAGCTGTGCACTGGTTCGTTGAGGCGATGCGGAAGTACGCCGACTTCGGCGGGCGGGCGCGGCGCCTGGAGTACTGGACGTTCGTGGCGGTCGTCAACGTCGGCTATGTCGTGCTGGTCGGATTCGGCGCCTCGGGGTGGTCGCCGGCGCTCGTCGTCGCCGCGTTCGTGTTCAGCGTGATGCTTCTGCTGCCGGGCCTCTCCGTGACCGTGCGGCGGCTGCACGACACGGACCACTCGGGGTGGTGGGCCCTCGTCGGGCTCGTGCCGTTCGTCGGGACCGTCGTGATGCTGATCTTCCTGCTGACGGAGAGCGAGCCGGGCGAGAACCGGTTCGGTCCGTGTCCCAAGCGGATTCCGGCGCACGCCTGACCTGTTGGTCAGCGAGCGGTCGCGGTCGGTGCGGGAGTCGTGCCCGACGGGCCCTCGTCGCGTACGCCCATGCCGTCCGCGCAGCCCGTGAGCAGCAGCGCGGCGAGTACGGCCGCCGTCGCGGAGACGGCCAGGAGGCGGACGCGGATCGTGCGGACGGGCATGGGTCCCCCCGCCGGAGCGATGCGATGCGGTACGGGTTGCAGCTCGGGCGGTCGGGCCCGCGCGCTGCGGCCGGCGCGGGATTCGGGACGCCCGGACCGTCCCGCCCTCGCTGACCTGCGGGGATGTCGTCCCGTCCGGGCGCGGTACGGGACGCCGGGAGGATGCCGGGGCCCTTCCTCCCACTTGGGCACCATCAAGTCCCGCCGGGAGTTAGGTTGTTGACCACTGCACCGGTTGACGTTCGAATGACCCACTCTTCTGGGAGACACGCATGCCCGGCGACGCCCTCAGCCAAGATCCCGCCGAGCTGAGAAGGAGGATCGACACCACCAAGGCGCACCCGGCCCGCGTCTACGACGTCTTCCTCGGCGGCAAGGACAACTACCCCGTCGACCGCCAGGCGGCCGCCGCCGCGCTCGCCGCCAACCCGCGCGGCTATCTCGACGTCCGGCACAACCGGGACTTCATGCGCCGCGCGGTGACCCGGCTGACGCAGGAGCACGGGGTCCGCCAGTTCCTCGACATCGGCACCGGGCTGCCCACCGCGGAGAACGTGCACCAGATCGCCCAGGGCATCGCCCCCGAGTCGCGGATCGTGTACGTCGACAACGACCCCGTGGTCCTGGCGCACGCCCGCGCGCTGCTCACCAGCACGGACGAGGGTCGCACCGACTACATCGACGCCGACCTGCGCCGCCCGGACGACATCCTCGAACAGGCCGCCAAGACCCTCGACTTCAACGAGCCGATCGCGCTGCTGCTGGTGGCGGTCCTGCACTTCGTCGAGGACGAGGAGGCGTATCCGCTGGTGCGCGATCTGGTGGACGTGCTGCCGTCCGGCAGTCATGTCGTGCTCAGCCACCTCACCGACGAGATGCACCCGATCCCGACCCGCGCGGTGCAACGGACGTACACGGAGCGGGGGTTCACCTTCGTCTTCCGTACGAAGGCTGAGGTCGAGCGATTCTTCACCGAGACCCCGGGGCTGACCCTGGACGAGCCCGGTGTGATCCCCGCCCACCAGTGGCACCCCGGCCCGGCGCCCGCGCCGCCGGCCGTGGACCCGGCGTACTTCGACACCCTCGACGACATCGAGAAGATCACCTACCGGGACATCAACGATGTGACGGACGACGACATCAACGTGTACGGGGCGACCGGCACGAAGGCCTGATCGCGCCGGGCCGAAAACCCGAAGGCGACCGGATCGCGGAAACCTGTTTGTAGGCGCCAGGTATCTTCCTAGGCTGCCGGGCATGGCCATCACCGAGTCAGTCCCCGTGCCCCTTGCCCCGCTCCCGCCGCTCGCCGCCCGGGCCCGTGCGATCGGCGGTTCGCCGGTGCGGGACATCCTCGCCGTCACCGCCCGCCCCGAGGTGATCAACTTCGCGGGCGGGCTCCCGGCCCCCGAACTCTTCGACGCCACCGGTATCGCCGCGGCCTACCAGGCGGTGTTCGACGGGACGCCCGCGCGGGCGTTGCAGTACGCGACGACCGAGGGCGAGCCGGTGCTGCGGGCCGCGCTCGCCGAGCGGATCTCCGTCCGCGGGCTGCCCACCGACGCCGACGACCTGCTCGTCACCACCGGTTCGCAGCAGGCGCTCTCGCTGCTGGCGACCGCGCTGCTGGAGCCGGGGGACGTCGTCCTGGTCGAAAGTCCCTGTTATCTGGCGGCACTTCAGGTCTTCGCGTTCGCCGGCGCGCGGATCGTCGCCGTGCCGGGGGACGCAGAGGGGCTCGATCCCGAGGTGCTGGACGAACTCGTCGTCCGCGAACGGCCCAAGCTGCTCTACACCGTGCCGACCTTCCAGAATCCCACCGGCCGCACTCTGCCCGCCGCCCGCCGGGGCGCGGTCGCCGCCGTCGCCGCGCGGCGCGGGCTGTGGATCGTGGAGGACGACCCCTACGGCGAACTCCGCTTCGAGGGCGCGCGGTTGCCGTGGATCGCGGCCCACGAGGGGGCGGCGGACCGTACGGTGCTGCTCGGCTCCTTCTCCAAGGTGATGGCCCCGGGGCTGCGGCTCGGGTGGCTGCGGGCGCCAATCGACCTGCTGCGGGCCTGTGTTGTCGCCAAGCAGGCCGCCGACCTGCACACGCCGACCCTCAACCAGCTCGCGGCGGCACGGTACTTGGCGGACAACGACCTCGACGCGCATGTGGCACGGGTGGCCGCCGTGTACCGGGAGCGGCGGGACGCCATGCTCGGCGGGCTTGCCGACTCACTCCCCGAGGGGTCGAGTTGGGAGCGGCCCGAGGGCGGCATGTTCCTGTGGGCGCGGCTTCCGGAGTCGTACGACACGACGGAGCTGCTGGCGCGGGTGGTGCGGCAGGACGTGGCCTATGTGCCGGGCGCGCCCTTCTACGCCGGGGAGCCCGAGCGGTCGACGATGCGGCTGTGCTTCGTGACGCAGACGCCGGGGGAGATCCGGGAGGGGCTCAGGAGGCTGGGGGAGGGATTGAGGGCCGGGGCCTGAATCCCCTTGGTAACGGGTCGAGTTGGCCTCTGGAATACTTGATCAAGCAAGCATAGAGTCGATGTGTCACAGCGCTGCTGATGTCATCACCCTGGAAGGAAGTGCCATGGCACCGGTGCTCGTCGGACGCGAAGGCCTGCTCGCGGGAGAGCGCATCCCGATCGTCGACACCCGCGTCACCTTCGGACGCAACGCGGGGAACACGGTCGTCATCGCCAGCCCCAGTGTCTCCCGCTTCCACGCGGAGATCGTCTTCGACCAGGACCAGGGCTACGTCCTGAGCGACTGCGGCAGCAGCAACGGCACGCAGGTCAACGGCGAGGAGATCGAGTCCAGGCTGCTCCAGGCAGGCGATGAAATCACCATCGGCGACCAGGAGTTCCGCTTCGAGGTCGCGGACGCCATGCAGACCCTCATGGCGCTCAACCTGCCCCGCTCGGTGACCCACCCTGAGGAGAGCGACGGCTCGGTGCTGCGGGTCACCGTCGTCGGCGGCGGCCCGGTCGGGCTGACCACGGCCCTGCTCCTGGAGCACTTCCTCGGCGCCCAGGTCAGGATCACGGTCTACGAGGGCCGGTGGCGCAGGCAGGGCCGTACCGTCGTCTGGAAGGGCGCGGACGAGGGCAACGTACGGCGCCAGCAGGTGGTGACCGTGCAGAGCCGGCAGTACCTCGCCTGGCCGCAGTACGTGCAGGACCGGCTCTTCGACCCCGAGAACTTCACCGAGATGTGGCCGTCGGGCCCGGACTCGATCGGCGACCACCATCCGCGCAACATGCGGATCGCCTACATCGAGGACCAGTTGCTGGAGCTGGCGAACGAGAAGCGGGACCGCATCCGGCTGATCCCCGCCAAGTTCGACGCGGCGGAACAGCGGGACGAACTCGCCTCGCAGCATGTGCTGGCGATCTGCGACGGCGGCCGGTCGCGCACCCGGGAGCACTTCGCGGGCCGGTTCGGCAAGGCCGACGAGTCGATCTACTCCCTCGACGGCGTCCATCTGCGGGACGTCGTTCTCGGCCTGCGCGTCAAGTCGGAACTCCCCGACCCCATGGCGATCCTGCTGACGGTCGCTCAGAACCGGTTCCTGCTCAACTCGTTGCGCGGCGAGGGCTTCCTCAACATGCGGCTCACCGACTCCGAGCTGACGGAGGTCATCGGCATCGACCCGGTCCGCCGGGTCTTCGAGGAGTGCATCGCCTCCCGCCCGTGTCTGATGAACCGCGACGAGCACGGCGACTTCCAGTGCGCCACCCACGGCACGCTGTTCCTCCCCGCCCTCATCAAGGGCTCGCCCCTGTGGAAGCGGGTGCACGAAGGGCTGCGGCTCTTCGACGTCAAGTCCCAGGACCTGTCCGCGGTCACCAGCTTCCGCCTCGACATGGTGCAACGCCCGCGCTTCTCCGCCGAGTTGCTGCCCCCGACCGTCAACACCCCCGGCACCTACGGCTTCCTGCTCGGCGACGCGGCCAACTCCATCCACTTCTGGCCCGGCCGCGGCCTCAACAGCGGCCTGGCGTCCGCGATTTCACTGGCCCGCTCCCTCAACAGCGCCTGGAACGGCCGGCCCTTCCGCGACGCCGACTTCCTGCGGCACGAGGCCGCCATGTCGATGCTCCAGTACCGGCACAAGAGCCGCGCCTGGAAGGCCATGGTCACCACCGACGACCAGGGCGTCACCTGGGCCATCAAGGACATCATCGACCACGGCATCGACGGCATCACCGAGGAACCCGACCGCGAGGCGGACACGGCCACGCTGCTGGCACGCATGGCGGCGATCCGCGACCGCCTCGCCCCCCGCCTGCCCGGCATGCCGGACGACGAGGCGATCCTCGAACGCCTCGGCACCCTGGAGGACCGCACCCTGCGCATGCTCGTCCTCAGCGGCGCCTGGGACACCCTCACGATGGGCGGCGAGGAGGTCGACATCGACATCTTCTACGGCCCCGACTCCTCGGCGGCGGCTGCGGCGGTGGAGGCGCTGGAGCCGGCCACGCAGCAGTGAGCCGGGGGATCCCTTGTGTTGCCTAGGCTGGTCGCATGTCCGACAGTGATGGCTTCGACCTCGACGAATACCTCGAACACCTCGGGTGGGCGGGGGAGCGGCGGCCCGACACGGCGACGCTGAAGGGGGTGCACCTCGCGCACATGCGGGGCATCCCCTTCGAGAACCTCGACGCGCTCCGCCGTACCGCTCCCTCCCTCGAACTGCCCGATCTGATGGCCAAGTTGGTGCGCAGCCGGCGCGGTGGCTACTGCTACGAACAGAACACGCTGCTCGCCACCGCGCTCCGGGCGCTCGGCTTCGGGGTGACCCTGCTGACGGCGCGGGTGGTCGTGGGCACGGACCGGATCGAGAGCCGCCCGCGCACCCATATGACGCTCCGGGTCGAAGTGCCGGGTGACCCGCAGCCCTATCTGGCCGACGTCGGGTTCGGGGCGATCGGCGCGCTGCTGGAACCGGTGCCGCTGGTGCTCGGCGGGGAGTTCGAGGACGCGGGGCGCCGACACCGGTTCGTCCGGGTGCCGCATCTCGGCCCGCTGGAGATGTGGATGCTGGAGGCCTACGGCGCCGGCGGCTCCTGGCAGCCGCAGTACGCCTTCACCCAGGAGCCCTTCGAGCACGTCGACTTCGAGGTCATCAACTGGCACATCGCGACGAACCCGCGCTCCCCCTTCACCCAGCGTCTGTTCGTTCAGAGGGTGACTGCCGAGCGCCATCTCCTGCTCCACGGAAGCCTGTTGACCGAGACGCGGGCCGACGGGGAAGTGCGTAAGCGGGAGTTGGCGGATGAGGGGGACGTACGGCGGGTGCTGGAGGAGGAGTTCGACATCGAGGCGCCGGAGGGCATGAAGCTGCTGACCTGAACGGACGACGAGCAACGGTCATTGGGGCAGCAGCTGTTGCCCGCCGTCGATGTCGTAGGTCGTGCCCGTCAGGGCCTCGTTGCGCATGATGTGTACGGCGAGAGCGGCGACGTCCGCCGGGCCGACCACCCGGCGGATGGGGAGCGAGGCGCGGAGTTCTTCGCGGCGGGCGTCGAGCCGGTCGCCCAGGAGCGCGGCCGAGAGCGGGGTGTCGACGAAGCCGGGGGCGATGACGTTGACGCGGACCGGGGCGAGTTCGAGGGCCAGGTTCGCGGTGAGGGCGGGGAGGGCGGCGGTCATCGCGGCGATGACGGACATGCCGACGGCGGGGCGGCGACCGCCCGTACCGCCGATGAACAGCAGCGTGCCCCCGGCGCGGACCCTTTCCCGGCCGTACTTGGCGATCCCGAGCACCATGGCCAGGCGCTCGCCGAAGTACCGGCCGGTCTCCGGCAGGTCCAGGTCGGCCAGGGGCCCGTACAAGGGGCCGCCGACGGTCGAGAGGACGTGGTCGACCGGGGCGGGCAGGTCACTGAAGAACTCCCGGAGCTGGTCCGCGTCGAAGGCGTCGAGGATCGCGGTGCTCAGCGGCCCGACCTCCGCAGCGGCGCGCTCCAGCCGCTGTGGATCCCGTGCGGCCATGACCACCTGGCCACCGGCGGCGCGGACCTGGCGTGCGGTCTCGAGCCCGATCCCCGAGCTCGCCCCGATCACGACGACGGTCTGACCGGCCAGGTCCTGTGGCCGGGCCGGGTCACTTCCGCTCATCACAGCCTCCGGTGGGCGACACAGGGGACGGGCCTCCCGAACGTAACCCGGGCCGCCGGGCCCCACCACCGGAGTGCGGCGACGGCTCAGGCCCGGGTCAGTCCCACCAGAAGGACCAAGTGGGCTGGCCGATCAGCTTCTGGGCGTACGTCTCCAGGTCGCCGATGTCGTCCGGGCAGAAGGCGAAGTGCTCGGCGGCCACTTCCTCGGCCTCGTCGAGATCGGCGGGCGGGGCCGCCACGGACACGGTCAGCCGGTCGAAGCCGAGGGCCACGACCCGTATGCCGAAGCGGTCCTCCCAGGAACGGAGGACCGCGCAGAGGCGAGCCGTGTCGTTCTCCTGATTGGCGGGGCCCATCCAGCCGATCGCCGCCGGGATGTCCGCGCTGCGCCGGGCCGGCACCAGGGCGAGGTGCGGTGCCTTGAACCCCGGCCCGCCACCCGTCAGCGAGTCGGCGACCTCGGCCGCCCGCTCGTCGGGATCGGCGACCAGGGTGAGCGGTTCGGCGAGACCGGGCCACTCGTCGCCCTCGTCCGTGTACTCCTCCCAGAAATCCTCCAGCACCTCGTCGGCGTCGTGGTCCCCGGGATACGACATCTCGTCGGGGCTCAACTCCCATTCCTCCGGCCCGCCTTGGTCGCCGCTCACGTCCATGAGCAGCGGGAGGAGCCCGGCGGTGCGCGCGGACCGCAGCGCGTCGTAGTCACCGGGCTTCGCCGGATCGTCCGCGCACCACAACAACGGTTCGTCCGACGGGCCTTCGGCAGTCACGTCGAACAGTCTCCCGGGAGGGAGCTCAAGCCCGAGCGAGCTGCCGCTCGGGTCGGCCGCCAGCTTCGGCAGCGGATTGGGAAGAGTCGCCATGTCAGAGACTTTAGAGGCGACCACTGACAGCCGGACTCCGGTCAGGCCGGGTACGGGCTCGCCTCGCGTGCCGCGCTCAAGGCGGCGGCCCACCAGGCGAGTTGGTCCAGCAGGGTCTTGGCGTAGCCGGGCGCCGCGGGGTCCAGGGGCTGCCCGTCCTCCCACGCGGTGAAGTAGTTCGGGAAGGCAAGGCCGTCGCGGATGGTCACCGCGTGCAGTTCGGTGAGGACGTTCTCCAGGTGGAGGACGGCATGACGGCCGCCGGCCGCGCCGCCGTAGCTGACGAAGGCGACGGGCTTCGCCGTCCACTGGGTGAAGTGCCAGTCGATGGCGGCCTTCAGGGCGGCGGGGTAGCTGTGGTTGTACTCGGGCGTGACCAGGACGAACGCCTCCGCTCCCGCCAGGCTGGCCGTCAGGGGCGCCATTGCTTCGGGCCGCGGGTAGGAGTCGCCCGCGTACTTCGGTGACTCCGCGGGCAACGACAACGGGATCTCCACGTCGGCCAGGTCGACGACCTCGACGTCGAACCCGCCGTGCACACGCGCCTGTTCGGCGACCCAGGAGGCGACGACCGGCCCGAACCGCCCTTCCCGCACGCTTCCGACGACGATGACCAGCTTGTGGTTTGTCTGCTTCTCGTTCTCGCTCATGTGATCCACGGTCCACCGCGTCCGGCGCGGCAACCAGACCGGGCGCAGGCTGGCCCCCGCAGGGCCACGCTGAGGCGGCCGGGCGAACCGGCCCCGCCACTAACCTTTGACTTATGGGCACGCCACTGGGGGACTTCGTCCGAGCCAAGCGCGACAGCATCCAGCCCGAGTCGTTCGGGATCCCCGAGCGGGGCCGCCGACGCTCACCGGGCCTACGACGTTCTGACCTGGCCGCCCGCGCCGGGATCAGCGTCGAGTACCTCACCCGTATCGAGCAGGGCCGGGACCGCAATCCGTCCCCCGCCGTGGTCAACGCCATCGCCGACGCCCTCAGCCTGGACGCGGCGGAACGCGAGCACCTCCGCTACCTCACCAAGATCACCGGCGGAGCCTGCCCCACGCACCGGCGGCCCGCGCCGCCCAGCCGCGAGGTTCGCCCGACTGTGCTGGCGACCCTCCAACTCCTTGAGCCCGCGCCCGCGTTCATCACCAACCGCCTCGGCGACGTGCTCGCGCACACCACGGGGTTCGAGCTGGTGATGCGTGGCAGCGGGCTGCTGGAGACCCGTGAACCGAACCTGACGCGCTATGTGTTCACCGATCCGCGCGCCCGGACTTTCTTCCCCGACTGGGACCAGGTGGCCGACGAGCAGGCCTTCGACCTGTGGCTCGGCCCGTCCCTGGAGACCTCGGAGTGGTTCACGGCGGAACTCGCTCCGCTGGCCGGGCAGGAGTTCACCCGACGCCTCAACCGCCACCTGCCTCCACCACAGGTCCCGCTCCGCACCGGGCACGAACTGCGTTGGCAGCGCGAGCGGTTGGAGCTGCCGCGCACGGACGCGCAGGAACTGGTCGTCCTCCTGCCCGCCGACGAGGCGACGGCCCAGGCGGTGGAGCGCCTCCGCCACCGCACGCTTCGCGCGATCGGCTAGCGGGCTGCCGAGTTGGCCGTGAACGCGGTCCAGGCGGTGGGGGAGACGGTGAGGGTGGGGCCGCTGTCTTCGGGGTTCTTGGAGTCGCGGATGTGGATGGTGTGGGGGCAGGTGGCGACCTCGACGCACTGGCCGCCCTCGCTGCTGCTGTAGCTGGACTTGCGCCAGGCGTAGGCGACTTCGAGGCACTGGCCGCCCTCGTCGCTGCTGTAGCTCGACTTGAACCACTGAAGTGCGGTGCTCATTGATCTCCTAGCAGACGGTCGAGCAGGCTCCTGGACTCTAGGGGTGACAGGGCCTGTGACCGCAGCATCGCATATTTGCGCGCGAGGATGGACACCTCATCCAGGTCGGAAACCCACTGGCTGCCGCGCTGGCCTTCGGTGTAGGCCAGGTGTTGGTGGTCCGGTGTTTCCAGGAGGGTGAAGGGGCCTGCGAGCCCCGCATGTGAGGAGGCGTTCATCGGCAGGATCTGGAGTGAGAGGCCCGGGAGTTCGGCACACTCGCGCAGGAAGCGGAGTTGCTCGCGACGGGCTTCCGGTGTCCCGATGCCGAGATGCAGCACCGGCTCCCAGATCACGAAGCTCATCGTCGGCGGGTTTTTGCGCTGCAGAATCTCCTGCCGTTCGATGCGACCCGCGAGCTTGGCTGCGGTCTCGTCCTCGTCGTACGCCGGAATGCGCTCCGTAAGGACCGCGCGGGCGTACTCGGCGGTCTGGAGCAGACCGGGGATGACGGCGTTGTCGTACCAGGACAGAGCGATGGCCTCGCGCTCGTGCAGCATGTATTCCTCGGCGTAGAGCGGGAATTGGTCGATGTCGGGGAGGTTGTCGACGCCCGCCGCCAACGTCCCCTTCGTGTCGAGGATCAGATCCAACGTCTTGGCGAGCGACAGCATCAGCCGCCGCCTGCCCTGCTCGATCGACGCGATGGTCTCCTCGTCGACCATGGCGCGTTCCGCGAGTTGACGTTGCGTCAGTCCGGCGGCCATGCGGGCCGCTTTGACCTGTGAGCCCAGTAGCCGCATCGTCGAGCGGTTCTTCTTGGAGTTCATGCTGTGGTGCTCCCCACATCCACCCGTTACGGACCCCGCGCGCACCCGTACTCCGCCCGTACAAAAACGGATCCAGACCTCACGCCCTGTCAACAGTAGTGACGCTCAGCAACTCTTGTCCCGTGAACCCGAGTGAGAAGTTCTTCCGGCGCGAACGCCGGTCCGTGCCCGCCGCCAGGCACTTCGCGCACGCGTTCCTCGCCGAGTGCGGACTCGCGGAGGCCGAGCGCGGCGGCGATGTGCTGCTGTGCGTCAGCGAGTTGGCGACCAACGCGCTGGTGCACGGGGTGCCGCCTGGACGCCAGTTCCGGGTGTTCCTGCGCTACGACGGTCACGCGGTGCGGGTCGAGGTCCACGACAGCGGGGGCGGCGTACCGCACGTCGACGAGGCCGGCGATGGCGACGAGGGCGGGCGCGGGCTGCTGCTCGTCGCCGCCCTCGCCGACAAGTGGGGCGTGGGGGAACGGGACTTGGGGAAGGTGGTGTGGGCGGAGTTCGGGTACGTGGGCGGCGCGTTTTCAGCCTGTGCGGGGCAGCGGCCGTTGTCACAATGAGTGGCCCGTTCGACCTACCCACGGAGCCGGGACAGATGGGGGCACGATGAAGCTTCTCCTCACCGACTCCGGTGTCAGGAACGCGAGCATCCTGGCGGCGCTGGTCGATCTCCTGGGTCCGGGAGGCGGACGCCCTGCTGGAGAACGGCGGCGACGCGCCGTACCTGTCCCACTGGATACGGGAGTCCGGACTGGCCGACCTCTTCCCCTCGCTGCGCGACACGGTCCACGTGGGGATCAGTGCCGGGAGCATGGTGCTGACCCCGCGTATCGGGGAGGCCCGCGTCGACCGGACGCCGCCCTCCGGTGACGACCGCACGCTGGGAGTCGTCGACTTCTCCCTCGTCCCGCATCGCGACAGCCCGGGTCGTCCGGAGAACACCATGGCCGAGGCGGAACGGTGGGCCGCCGGGATGGCGGGTCCGGCGTACGCCGTCGACGCCCGGACCGCCATCGAGGTGACGGACATCGCGGCGGCGTCGCTGAACACTGCCCCTCGGAACCATGAACTCCGTAAGGGGCTGCACAACCCCCCATACGCACCGGCGGTCACTCGTGATGGTCGGAATCCCCTGCGTTGTACGGAGGTTGTGCCATGCCCTCACCCCGTTCTCCCCGCTCGCCCCGCTGTCCCCGCATCAGCCGCAGGACCCTGCGCGCCGCCTCGGCCCTGAGCCTGGCCGTCGGCTCGACGCTGGCCATGTCGGTCGCCCTGCCCGGCACGGCGGGTGCCGCGACGGCACCGGCGACCGTCAAGAGCCGGGCCGCCGCGGGGACGTTCGAGTACGACGCGGCGCCCGGCCAGACCAACCACGTGAGTGTCGTCGCGAGGTCGAGCGACGGCGTTCACCTCACCTACGCCATCGACGACCTGGTCCCGATCACCATCGCGGCGGGAGCCCCCTGCACCCACCCCGACAGCGCGGACCTCACCAGAATCTCCTGCACGGGCACCGGCAGGACGAGCGGCCACCGGTACACCGTCCTGGCCGTGGTCCTCGGCGACGGCGACGACTACTTCACCTACGACAACGGCACCGGCCAGGTCCGCAACTCGGTCTTTCTGAGCCTGGGTTCCGGCAATGACGGCGCGATCGACTCCGGCGAGATCGACGGCAACGAGATCGACGGCGGGGCGGGCAACGACAGCGTCTTCGCCGGCACCGACGCGCTCGTCCTCGGCGACGAGGGCGCCGACACGATCTACGTCGGTGCCCGGTCCAACGCGTTGGGCGGGACCGGTTCCGACGTGTTCTACCCCAGCGGTGACGGCAGCCGCGTGGACGCGGGCGCGGGCGACGACCTCATCTACGGCGGCGGGGGCCGTCAGACCTTGATCGGCGGGGCCGGCAACGACGAGATCCGCGGCGGCGCGGGCGACGACCTCATGTACGGCGGCGCGGGCAACGACACCCTGTTGGGCAGCTACGGCAACGACCTCATGTACGGCGACAGCGGCGCCGACACGCTCTACGGCAACAGCGGCAACGACAAGCTGTACGGCGGCACGGGCCGCGACACGCTCTCGGGCGGGCCGGGGCGGAACGTCGTACGCCAGGACTGAACGAACCGTGCTGGATGAACTGGGCTGGACGAACGAAGCGGTGGGTTTGTCCTCCGTGCAGCACGGCGCCTACTACACCGACACCACCGACCCGGACGACGCCCCGGGCCAGACCCTGCCGGCCGTCGTCTTCGACGGCACCGCCTATCCCAACCGGGTCCGCGCCAACAGCGCCGACATCGAGCTGACGTACTGGCACCACCATCACCAACGCCAAGCAGCAGGCGACGATCACCACGATCGACCCGGCCCGCGGCCTCACCACGCTCACCACCGACCCCAACGGCAACAAGACCCGCTACGAGTACGACCTCCTCGGCCGCCTGGTCAAGGGCTGGCAGCCCGGCGACGCCGACGACCTGCCCTCCACGACGATCAGCTACGCGCTGGGCACCAAGACCCCGACCCGGGTCATCACCAAGAGCCTGAAGGACAAGGGGGGTTACACCCAGTCCGTCACCTTCTACGACGGCATGGGCCGCACGGTGCAGACCCAGGCACCGGACGCCACCGGCCTCGGCCGCCTGGTCACCTCGGTCCGCTACAACGACCACGGCGCCCCCGTCCGCACCGACAACGGCTACTACGTCCTCGGTCTGCCGGCCACCACGCCGTACATCCCCACCAGCCAGCAGTCGATCCCCAACTCGACGCGGGCGACCTACGACGGCCTCGGCCGCCCGCTCACCTCGACGACCCTGCACCACAACGCGGACTTCGCCACCGCCACCACCACCTACAGCGACACCGACGCCTCCGCCACCGTCGTCCCGCCCACCGGCGCCACCGTCACGAAGACCATCGGCGACGCGCTGGGCCGCGCGGTCAAGGCGATCACCTACACCAACGCCGACCGCAGCGCGAACACCTACACCGAGACCACCTACGACGCGCTCGGCAACCGCACCCAGGTCAAGGACAAGTCGGGCCACCTCTGGACCTGGACCTACGACTCCCGGCACCGCGTCCGCCTCAGCACCGACCCGGACTCCGGCACCAACCAGACCTGGTACGACGACGCCGACCACGTCACCCAGACCAAGGACGCCACCGGCAAGATCCTGCACTACGGCTACGACCCGCTCGGCCGCAAGAGCACCCTCACCATCGGCTCCGACACGTTCCCGACCGACGAGTGGACCTACGACACCGCCACCAAGGGCATCGGCCTGCCCGCCAAGTCGATCCGCCACACCACGCTCGGCTCCACCACAGGCGACATCGTCAGCGAGGCCACCAGCTACACCGAGGACGGGCAGCTGACCGGCAAGACGGTCACGGTCCCCGCGGTGAGCGGCAGCACGGACAACCTCTCGGGCTCGTACCACTGGTCGTACACCTACACCCGTACCGGCAAGCCGCTCACGACGACCCTGCCGGCCACCCCCGGCGGCATGACCACCGCCGAGAAGGTCGTCACCCGCTACAACACCCAGGACCTGCCCGTCTCCACCTCCGGCTGGGACTGGTACACCACCGGCGCGGTCTACAACCCGTACGGCCAGATCACCCGCTCCACCAGCGGCAAGAACCCCTACCGCGTGTGGACAAGTGCCTTGTACGACGACTCCACCGGCCTCCTCCTCCACTCCTACGCGGCCACCCAGACGGCGAACGGCCTGGTCTCCCAGTCCGCCTACGCCTACGACCAGGCCGGCAACACCAGCCTGCTGGCGACGGGTTCGACCTCCGGGACGACCACGACCTGGGACAACCAATGCTTCACGTACGACGCGCGCGGCCAGTTGGTGGAGGCCTGGACGGGCGCCACGGCTAAGTCCTGCACGGACTCGGCGGGCACGACGTGGAAGGCGACCGATTCCTCGGCGACGGCATCGGGCGGCGTGGGGACCACCCCGTCGGCCTCGACGATCGCGACGGGCACGGCGGCGTACGGCTCCCTCCCGTACTGGCAGTCGTACCGCTACGACGACCTCGGCAACCGCTCCACGCTCACCGACCACAGCACCCAGCGCACCTCCACCGGCGCCCTCAACACCGCGCTGGACGGCTCGACTTCGTACGCCTACGGGGACACCGGCCAGCCGGACACGTTGACGGGCTGGACGCAGAAGACGGTGACGGCGGCGGACTCCGGCACGAAGACCGTCACCGAGGCGAACGCGGCGACCTTCGACGACGCGGGCCGCACCCAGACCCGCACGATCAACGGCGATGCCCAGTCCTTCGTCTACGACGGTGAAGGCCTGCTGAAGACGGTCACCGGGTTCGGCGCCGGCTCGGGCGCGATCACCGGTCCGGGCGGGCTGTGCATGGACGACTCCGGCGGCCACACGGCCGACGGCAACATCATCCAGATCTACACCTGCAACGGCACGGCAGGACAGAAGTTCACCGCCAACGGCGGCAAGTTGACGGTCCTGGGCAAGTGCGCCACGGCCTCGGGCACGACGACCGGCTCCACGATCACGCTGAAGACGTGCGTACCGGACGCGACGACCCAGTCCTTCGTTCTCCGCACCGACGGCACCTTCTACAACGCGGCATCCAAGCTCTGCCTGAACGTGGCGAGTGCCACGGTCAGCGCCGACCTGACCCTGGCCGCGTGCACGGCGAGCGCCGACACCCAGAAGTTCACCCTCGCCGCGAGCACGTCGTACCTCTACGACGCGGACGGCAACCGCATCTCCAAGACGACGGGCGGCTGGACGACCCTGTACCTCGGCGAGACCGAGGTGATGGGCTCCCAGACGTCCACCGCGACCAAGGCGATGCGCAGTTACGCCCAGGCCGGCGCCCCCACGGTCGTCCGCTACACCTCCAGCGCCACCAGCGCCCACACCCTGGTCGCCCAGGTCACCAACCCGCAGGGCACAGCCACCGTCCAGATCAAACTGGCCTCCGGAATGGCCGTCCAGACCCGGTCCTACGACGCGTGGGGCAACCTGCGCGGCGACCAGGAACCGTCGCTGACCGGCTGGGCGGGCTCGCGCACGTACATCGGCGGGACGGACGAGTCGAGCACGGGCCTGATGCACCTGGGCGCACGCGACTACGACCCGGTGACCGGCCGCTTCACATCACTGGACACGGTGATGGACTTCTCGGACCTCCTCCAACTGGGCGGCTACGCGTACGCGGACAACAGCCCGGTGACGAAGGAGGACCCCAACGGCCAGATGTGGGGCTGGTCCCAGATCAAGCACGCGGCCTGGTCCGCCACCAAGACGGTCGCGCACGTGGCCTACGAGTACTCGGGCCTCGCCGACATCGTCAACTGCGCCACCAACCCGACGCTCGGCGGCTGCCTGATGGCGGCGGCGACCATCATCATCACGGTCGCGACCTTCGGGGAAGGGGGCGTGGCCCTGGCCGCGGCCCGCGGCGGAATGCGCTTCGGCGGCGGGGTGCTGGCGCGCGGCGCGGAACAGGCGGCGGTGAAGACGGCCGAGAAGACGGCCGCCAAGACCGTGGCCAAGGCCGTCGAGAAGAAGGTCGTGAAGACGGCCGAGGAGAAGGCGGCCAAGGCGGTCGAGAAGAAGGCCGCGGCGAAGGCCATGGAGAAGTCGGCCGCGAAGACCGCGGAGAAGGACGCGGGCAAGGCGTCGGACGCCGGCGAGGACGCGGTCGAGTCCGGCGGCAAGTGCAACAGCTTCACACCGATGACGCGCGTGCTGCTGGCGAACGGCAAGACCAAGGCGATCAAGGACCTGCGCCCCGGCGACAAGGTGAGATCGACGGACCCGGTCCTCGGCACGACGGCGTCCCGCACGGTCACGGCTACGATCCAGGGCCACGGCACCAAGCACCTGGTCCGCCTGACCCTGGCCAACGGCAAGTCCCTCACCGCCACGGACGGCCACCCGATCTGGCTGCCGAAGCTGCACCGCTGGGCGAAGGCGAAGGAACTGCGGCCGGGGGACTGGCTGCAGACGTCGGCCGGGACGTATGTCCAGGTCAGGGCGGTACGGGCGTGGACGCAGACGGCGACGGTGAACAACCTGACCGTCTCCGGCACGCATACGTACTATGCGCTGGCGGGGGCTGCACCAGTCCTGGTTCACAACTGCGATGGCATTGACGAAGAACTTGGCGGACTCGATGAAGATACATACAATTCCATCGATGAGGCTCACGGGCCACAGATCGCTGATGGCGTTGACTATCAGGTGCAGCGGATGCATTCAGCCGATCATCCGGAGGCCACGGCTCAAGAGGTCAGCAATGCTGCTGACCACGTAATTCCGAATATAGGGCACGACCCTGCTGCGCTCGGGAACTACTTTGCGAGTTTCAAGAATGCGACTTTCACGCATGTGGACGCCATTGTGAGGAGTGGTACCTTTGCGGCAGAGGCCCTTTACGATGCGAATAAGGGTGTAGCGATCATTCGGAATACTCGAATGATCCACGGCTATATGATGACCCCTGCGGAATTCGCGGCGCGTTACGTGCCGAAGTGATGGGATGAGTGATCCGTGAGAAGGAAAGTGGTCGTCGCTCGCAAGAATGGAATCTTTGTGCTTGACCTGGTCAAGTCTCAGTACTTGATGGTGGTCAACAGTGCCATGACATTCTCGCGGTATGTTACGGATCCTGACCAGCGATCGCTAATTCTTGGGCCGTCTTCGCGTGAACTGCTGTCCGCTGTCGAAGATGTCGAAAAAGGGAGCGAAGCCAATGGTGGGATTGAACTTTCCCTGTCGGGTGGGCAGATTCATGCCCTCTACGTTCTCCTGATGTGGCTGCCCACGTCCTTCAATTCTGAAGAAGCCTTCTTCGCCAGGGTCGGGGCTTACAGGGAGAACTTGACGAATATGGCCCAAGGGCTTCTTGCGGCTGTTGGTGAGCTTTCGGCGGGCGACGTGAATTAATCTCACGTAACAATGCCGCCAAGTCGGTCCGGGAAAGCGGCCACCCGTGCAGTTCAGTGAGCCCGAGCGGCTCTTCAAAGTGTGGGAGTACTCTCGTACTCATCGCACGCTGCTTCTGCGCAGCGACTCCGACCTCGCCCTGAAATCCCGCCCGCGCATCGAGCTGAGCGCGGGCAACGTCCAGGTCATGTTCCTCAGATCGCTGATGAGGGGGCTCACCCTCCGAAGGGTCTCCGCTCTCGCCGAAACCGAGCTCATGGCGCGGAACTACGGCATCACCGAGCACCTGGACCACATGTTCCTGCTGGACTCCCCCAGCGGAGAGGGACTCCTGGTCTCGGGCAACCCTTCATGGGCGATGGCCGAAGCGCCTGTCGACGCACCGTCGTTCTTCTCCCGGGCGGGGGAGATCGATCGGTATCCCGGTGCGGTGTCGGGGCAGGTCTCCTAGGATCCGGGGCCATGGAGTCTCGGCCGTACCCCTACGCGGACATCGTCGAGCGGGGCGGACTGCGGGTCGTCGTCCTCGACCTCGCCCGCGAGAACGGGATCGATCTCGGAGTCACCGTCGCCGCCGGTGCCACCGCGGGCGAACCTTGGAACGCGGCCCAATTCCCGTCCCCGCGAGGCACGATGCGGATCCTCCTCGGCCACGGCGTCCGCCGCTTCTCCTTCACCCTCGACAGCAACCACACCCACGTCTGGGCGAGCGGCAGCACGGGCGACCTGGCCGAGGGCGTTGCGATGATGGCGTACTGGCGGGAGGGCGCGAAGCTCGCCGAACTCGCCGAGCGCTTCCCCTTCATGGAGTTCCGCAGGCTGAGCCAGGCGTACGAGGACGGCAACCCCGTCGAGACCCAGTGGGACATCCTCACCGGCGACGACACGTTCCTCGCGTACCGGCCGTTGCTGCTGGCCCTGCGCTCGGACCCCCAACTGCGCCTGGCCTTCCCCTACTTCTCCATGTGGGTCCTGCGGCTGGCCACGGACTGCCACACCTCCGACCCGGGCCTCCTCTTCCTCAAGCCGAACCCGCGGGACGGGGACGAGGGCTACGTCCTGTGGTCCTCGGAGGCGCTGGAACACACCAGGGCGTTTCAGCGCCTCGACGATCTGGTCCCGGCCGCCAGAACCCTGCTGGGGGAGCTGCCGGGCAGCCCTAGCTAGCCCTCTTGCGCCCCAACAGCCCCCGCACCCGCCGTACTTGACGGTTGTCCGCCACCGCGTCGAGGAAGCGGCGTCCGCCGGTCGAGTCGTATGCCGGGCCCTCCACGCGGAGCACCGTGCCGTTGCGGACGACGGCGTAGGCGAGGGGCTTGGCGGTCTTGGGGAGGTTGACCGGGTGGCGGCCGGCGGGGAGCTTCAGGCGGGCGGGGAGGCGGAGTTGGGCCACATCGCTGCTCGGGGCCGGGAGCAGTTCGGCCTGTACTCCGAGCGTGCCCACGGTGACCTTGACGCGGACGGGGGCGCTGTCGACCGCCGCCGCGAGGTACGGGAGCGGGAGTGAACTGCCCTCGCCCCGGGCGGCGTTGGTCGCCGCCGGCGTCGACGTGTCCTGGCCCAGCTTGCGCTGGCGCTGGTCCACGTCGAGGGCGAGCTGGCCGCTGCCGGTCCAGTAGGGGAGGGAGAGTCTGCCGCCGGTCAGGGCCGGGCCTGCCGCCGGGGTGCCCGGCGTGGCGTCGCTCCCCGTCACGCGCACCATCCGGTCCACGCCCAGGAGTTGGACGTAGGCCCATACGTCGTGCACCCCGCGCTCCAGCGGACGGCCGCCCGCCAGCCGCTCCGGGTCGAGGCGCAGTTGGCCGGAGGCGACGACCTGGGAGCGGCCTTCGCCGAGCGGTCGTAGCCCCAGAACGAGGTCGCCCTCCGGGTACCACCAGTCCTCGCGGTCGCGGTCCTTGACGATCAGCTCCGCGTAGGCGAGGCGGAAGGGGTCCGGGACCTCCCAGCCGTCCGCCGTGCCCGGGACGCCGTCCAGGAGGTCCGGGTCGAGCCACTGCTTGCCGTCGCGCTCGATCAGGGTCAGGGGTTCGCCGTCGCCGCGGAGGAGTTCCAGCGTGATGTCGGCGGTCAACTGGCCGTTCTCCCAGCGGGGTTCGCCCACCGTGGTGCGGGGCTTGATCTCGCGGACGCGCTCGGCGAGTGTCACCGCGCCGTCGAAGTCGCCGGCCTCCAGGAGTGCGGCGCGCAGTCGGGACACGGCGGGCAGGCCCTCGCGGACCGCCGCCGGGAAGTCCTGCACCGCCACCTCCCGCGCTGCCTCGAAACGCTGTCGCTGCTCCGTCGGGTCCTCGCGCAGGATCTCGGGCTCGCGGGTCCGGGAGAGGACCTCCACGTGGTAGAGGCGGTGGAGGAGGCGGTTCTGGAGGGCGTCGATGTCGTCGGAGGCGGGGGTGCCGTCCTTGATCTGGCCGATGATCGTGCGGGTGTTGGCCCAGAAGCCGTGCCGGGGGTCGAAACGGTGCTGGGTGTTGTTGCCGCCGTCGTCACGCTTCATCCAGTAGTAGACCGGATAGTCGGCGAGGATCGCGATCCGCTCCGCCTTGAGGTACGCGGCGCTCACGAACGCCAGGTCCTCCAGGATCCACGGGCCCTCGGGAAAGCGCAGCCCGTGCTCCTCGACGAACGCCCGCCGGAACATCTTGTGCGGCGACATGCTCTGCATCAGCTCGTCGTTCTCGATCGTGCAGGCGTCCACCGTGTGCCGGAACAGCCGCCTCGGCCGCACCATCGTGCTGGACATCTTGCCGAGGACGACGTCGGCGTCGGTGCGCTTCGCGTGCTCGTACAGCCGCTCCAGCGCCTCGGGCCCCAACTTGTCGTCGTGATCGACGAATTGGACGTACTCGCCCTTCGCGTGCCGCATGCCCAGGTTGCGCGGGGCGCCCGGCCAGCCCGAGTTCGGCTGGGTGTGCACCTGCACGTTGGGGTGCCCGGCGGCGATCTTCTCCAGGCGGCTCAGGGTGTCGTCGGTCGAGCCGTCGTCGACGTAGACGATCTCGTACTCGTCGGCGGGCAGGCTCTGCCCCAGCAGCGAGGGGGCGCACTCGTCGACGTACTTCCCGGTGTTGTAGACGGGAACGATCACACTGACCTTGACTCTGGGCATCCCCGGACACTACACAGCTACGTCACACGTCCGTCAAAGCACTCCCTTTTCCCCGTATCGGTTCCCGCGGGCAGGAAGCAGGCCCGGACCGCGGTTCCCGGCGCGGTCACGGCCATCATCGTGTAGACGTACGTGTCCGCCTCCACCGCGTTGCCCACTTCGGCCGCGTACCCGGAGCCCGCCCGGCCGGGCACGGCGAACTCGATCCGGTCCCCGATCCGGCCGCCCCACATCCGCGCCCAGGTCGTCCCGCACTCGCTGCTGTGCCGCAACTGCAACCAGGCCCCGGTCGCCGTCCGGCGCGTGACGAGCGTGTCCGGCCGGCCTGCGCAGCGCATCGTCATCGGGCTCCGGCCCTCGCAGCCCGCCTCGCGGCAGCCCGAGCCGTCGGCGACGCCGGACGAGGACGGGGGCGTGGAGGAGGAGGCGGCGGAGTGGTGGGGGAGGAGGAGCAGGGCGACCGCCACGCCGCCGACCGCCACGGCACAGACCGAGCCGAGCACGGCCAGGGCGGCCACGCCCCAGCGATGGCTGGATTCCGTGACCTCCGTGCCGTCCGGGGACGGGGACGGGGACGGGGGTGGCGGGGGTGGCACGGTCGGGGTCCCGCCCTCCGACGCGCCGCGTCCGCTCGCCTCCGCCTCCGCGATCTCCCACAGCGCGACATACCGGCCCACCGGCTCCCCGGCCAGCCGGCACAGCTCCTCCACCGCCTCCCGCGGCGGCAGCGTCTTGCCGTTGAGATACCGCTCCCACGACGACTTGCTGTACGGCGTCCTGGCGGCCAGCCCCGCCAGACTCAACCCGGTGCGTGCCTTCAACTCCCGCAGGGAGGAGACCAGTTGGTTCATCTCCGGAGAGCTTTCCAGGTCTGCGGCCCGACCATCCCGTCCACCCGCAGCCCCGCGTGCTGTTGCAGCGCCCTGACCGCGCCCAGGGTCAGCGGACCGAAGTCCCCGTCGATCCCACCCGGCGAGAACCCCGCCCGCCGCAGCAGACACTGCGCCTCGGCCACCTCCACCCCTTTGTTGCCGTACGCCACGACGTCCTCCCGGGTACGGCTGTTGCCCGCGTACCAGAGGCCGTCGACCCGCTTCGGGCGGCAGGTGTACGACAGCTGCGGCGGCGCGGGTGTGAGGGTGGCCGGGGCGGCGAGGGGAGCGGTGGAGGTGGTGGCGCTGCCGCCGGCGTTCGGGGCGCCGTCGTTGTTGTCGTCCATGATCCGTACGGTGATGAGGACCGCCGAGGAGACGGCCAGCACGAGGGTCACCGCGCCCGCTATGAGGGCGATGAGGAGGGAACGCCCGGGAGGGGCCGGGCTGTTGGCGGCGGACCCGGCCGAGAGGAGTTCCACGTCGGGCCCGGGCCCCGGTTCGGCGGCCAGGTGCCGTGGCGACGCCCACCCTTCCGCCGCTACCTCGTGCAGGGCGAGGAGCCGGGTCGGATCGGCTTCGCCCGCGATGCGGGCCAGGGCCTCGACAGCCTCCGGGGGCGGCAGAGTCCGGCCGCTCAGGTAGCGCTCCCAGGACTTCGGGCTGTACCCCGTCTTCGCCGCGAGCTGACGGATGCTCAGCCCGCCGTGGTCCTTCAGCCGGCGCATCCTGATCACCAACTGACGTACACGCGGGTCGAGTTCAGCGGGCAGGTGCTTCCAACGCGACATGTATCCCCCACTCGCGCTCAGTTCAGGGCATCCGCGGTCAACGGTCCCTGTTCGCCGTCGCATTGTGCACGAGGAAGGGCGGTGATCGGTTCCCGGCGCCGGTCGGGAACCGGCCACCTCGCGTCACACCCGTCCCGCCGTACCGTCCCGGCGCACCGCGTCCCCGCAGGCCGGGGGAGGGGACGTCCCGCGCAGGCGTCACTTCGGCGGCGACTGTGGCCGCCCCCGCCACCCGGCCCGCATTGTCGTGTCGTCACCCGGCGCCGACACCATCCGGCACCGAAACACGACCCGAACACGACCCGAGGGGAAGCAATGCGATCCAGCACTGTCGCGAAGGCGCTCGTCAGCGTCACCGCCTTCGTCGGCCTCGCCGCCGGCAGCCTGGCCGGCGCGAGCGGGGCCTTCGCCGCCACGCACACCACGAAGCCGGCAGCGGTCACGCGGCCTGTCCAGATCCAGGCGACGGTCAACCTCGGCCTGAGCACCGCTCAGGCCAAGGGCGTCCAGCGCTGGCTGGCGGCGAACTACAACTACACCGACGGCATCGACGGACAGCTCGGTACCCACAGCTGGCAGGCCATGCAGCGCTTCCTGAAAGCGCACCACGGCTACACGGGGAACATCGACGGCATCGTCGGCGGCGGCACGGTCTCCGCGCTCCAGCGCTTCCTGCGGGACAACGGCTGGGGCTACACGGGCAATATCGACGGCATCGCGGGCTCCGGCACCCAGGCGGCGTTCGCGACCTTCGCCAACTGGTGCGTGAGCGTCTACGGAAGCTGACCGACAGACCGCGGCCCGTCCTCCCCGAGGGAAGGACGGGCCGCGGTCGCGCGCTCCGTGGAACGGTCAGAGCTTCTCGGGCGTCCTGATGCCCAGCAGAGCCATCCCCCGGTGCAGGGTGCGGGCCGTCAAGTCCACCAGGAACAGACGGTTCTCCACGACCTCCGGCGCGTTGTCCGGCGACAGCACATGGCACTGGTCGTAGAACGTCGTGAGCACGGACGCCAGTTGGTACAGGTACGCCGTCAGCTTGTGCGGGGCGTACTCCTTCGCCGCGTCCGTGACCACCTCGCTGAACTGGTCCAGGTGCAGGCCCAACGCCCGCTCCGCCGGGGCCAGTTCGAGCTCCGGGTGAGCCAGCGGCCGCGCCTCGCCCGCCTTGCGCAGGATCGACTGGATACGGGCGTACGCGTACTGCAGGTACACCGACGTGTCGCCGCTCAGCGACACCATCTGGTCCAGGTCGAACTTGTAGTCCCGCACGGCGGACGTCGACAGGTCGGCGTACTTCACCGCGCCGATCCCGACGTACCGCCCGTTCTCGACGATCTCCTGCTCGGTCAGGCCCACCTTCTCGGCCTTCTCCCGGACGACCGCGGTCGCCCGCTGGACCGCCTCGTCGAGGAGGTCCTCCAGCTTCACCGAGACACCCGCACGCGTCTTGAACGGCTTGCCGTCCTTGCCGAGGATCGTGCCGAACGCCAGCTGGAACGCCGTGACGTCGTCGTTCAGCCAGCCGGCCCGCCGCGCGGTCTCGAAGACCATCTTGAAGTGCAGGGACTGCCGCACGTCGACCACGTACAGGAGCGAGTTCGCCTTCAGGTTGAAGACCCGGTCCCTGATCGCGGACAGGTCCGTCGCCGCGTAGCCGTAGCCGCCGTCGGACTTGCGCACGATCAGCGGGGTCCGGTTGCCGTCCGGGCCCTTGATGTCGTCGAAGAACACGCACAGCGCGCCGTCCGAGATCTCCGCGACCCCCGACTCCTCAAGCAGCCGGCAGGTCTCGTCCAGCATGTCGTTGTAGCCCGACTCGCCGACGATGTCCGGGTCCCGGATCTCCATGTCCAGCTTCTCGAAGACGGAGAAGAAGTAGATCTTCGACTCGTCCACGAACTTCTGCCACGCGGCCAGCGTCTTCGGCTCGCCCGCCTGGAGATCCACCACCCGGCGCCGGGCCCGCGTCTTGAACTCCTCGTCGGAGTCGAAGAGTTTGCGCGCGGCCTTGTAGAGCCGGTCGAGGTTCGACATCGCCTCCTCGCCGGTCACCTGCGCGTCGCCGTGGTCCAACTCGCCCGGGTGCTCGTCCAGATACTGGATCAGCATGCCGAACTGCGTTCCCCAGTCGCCGATGTGATGCCTCCGCACCACCGACTCGCCGGTGAACTCCAGGAGTTGGACCAGCGCGTCACCGATCACCGCGGAACGGAGGTGACCGACGTGCATCTCCTTCGCCACGTTCGGCTGCGCGTAGTCGATGACGGTGGTGCCGGGGTGCTCCGCGAGGGGCACGCCGAGGCGGGCCTCGTCCGCGTAGCGCGCGGCCAGGTTCTCGGTGATCGCCCTGTCGGTGATCGTGATGTTCAGGAAGCCGGGGCCGGATACCTCGACGTCCTGGATCACATCACCGGTCGTGATCCGCGAGACGACCTGCGTCGCCAGCTCCCGGGGGTTGGCCTTGGCCTTCTTGGCGAGGGCGAGGATGCCGTTCGCCTGGAAGTCGGCACGGTCACTCCGTCGCAGCAGGGGGTCCGCGTCCGCCTCCGGCAGGGTGGCCGAGAGGGCGTTCGCGAGGCGCTGGTGGACTAGGTCGGTGAGCGACGTGACCGGAGCCATGGGGTGGGAGCCGTTCTCCTCGTGGGTTTGTGCAGACACGGTCAGTATCCCACGGGGGGTAAAGCGAGTTTTTCGGGTGCGGGCCCGGTGGGGGCTGGTCGCGCAGTTCCCCGCGCCCCCAGGAGGCGGCTGCGCCGCCGTCCCAGGCCTCGGTCCTCGCGCGCCTGCGAGGCGGGTGCGCCGGCATCTTTGCCTCGGGCCTCGTCGGCTGCGGGCCCGGTGGGGGCTGGTCGCGCAGCTCCCCGCGCCCCTTGAAGGCGGCTGTGCCGCCGTCCAAGGGCGGTGGGGGGGCTTGAGCCTGGATGGCGGCGCAGCCGCCTCTCAGGGGCGCGGGGAACTGCGCGGCCAGCCCCCACCGGCCCGCAGCAAAAAACCCGCCACCCCCAGCGCACGCTTCAGAGTCACGGCCTTGGAAAAGCCGTTTTCGTGGATGTCGGGTCGCCTGGGACAATGGCAGGGTCAGTCGTGCGACCGTACCGGCTGCCCCGTGCCAGAAAGAAGGACGTGCCGATCGTGGCTCAGAGCACCGAGACCACCGACTGGGTCTCCCGTTTCGCGGATGAGGTCATCGAGGAGTCGGAGCGTCGGGCCCCGGGCAAACCGGTCGTCGTCGCGTCCGGGCTGTCCCCGTCAGGGCCCATCCACCTCGGCAATCTGCGTGAGGTGATGACCCCGCACCTCGTCGCCGACGAGATCCGCCGCCGGGGCCACGAGGTCCGGCACCTCATCTCCTGGGACGACTACGACCGCTACCGCAAGGTGCCCAACGGGGTCGAGGGGACCGACGCCGGCTGGGCCGAGCACATCGGCAAGCCGCTGACCTCCGTCCCGGCCCCGGCCGGATCGCCGTACCCGAACTGGGCGGAGCACTTCAAGGCCGCGATGGTCGAGTCCCTCGCCGAGCTGGGCGTGGAGTTCGACGGGATCAGCCAGACCGAGCAGTACACCTCCGGCGTGTACCGCGAGCAGATCCTGCACGCCATGAAGCACCGCGGTGACATCGACGCCATCCTGGAGCAGTACCGCACCAAGAAGGCCCCGGCCAAGAAGCAGCAGCAGAAGGCCGTCGACGCCGCCGAGCTGGAGGCCGAGGAGGGGTCGGGGGCCGCCGAAGAGGACGACGGCAGCTCCGGGTCCGCCGGGTACTTCCCGTACAAGCCCTTCTGCGGCGCCTGCGGCAAGGACCTCACCACCGTCACGGCCTACGACGACGACACCACCGAGCTGACGTACGTCTGCACCGAGGACGGCTTCACCGAGACCGTCCTGCTGAGTGAGTTCAACCGCGGCAAGCTGGTCTGGAAGGTCGACTGGCCGATGCGCTGGGCCTACGAGGGCGTCATCTTCGAGCCGAGTGGTGTGGATCATTCGTCTCCGGGCTCGTCCTTCCAGGTCGGCGGGCAGATCGTCGGGATCTTCGGCGGCGAGCGGCCCATCGGCCCGATGTACGCCTTCGTCGGCATCAGCGGCATGGCCAAGATGTCCAGCAGCAAGGGCGGGGTCCCCACCCCGGCCGACGCGCTCCAGATCATGGAACCGCAGCTCCTGCGCTGGCTCTACGCCCGCCGCCGCCCCAACCAGTCCTTCAAGATCGCCTTCGACCAGGAGATCCAGCGCCTCTACGACGAGTGGGACAAGCTCGACGGCAAGGTCGCGGACGGTTCCGCCCTGCCCGCCGACGTCGCCGCGCACTCCCGTGCCGTACGCACCGCCGCCGGTGAACTCCCGTACACGCCCCGCCCGTTGCCGTACCGGACCCTCGCGTCCGTCGCCGACATCACCGCCGGGGCCGAGGACCAGACGCTGCGCATCCTCGGCGAACTCGACCCCGCCAACCCCCTGTCCACCCTCGACGAGGTCCGCCCCCGGCTCGACAAGGCCGAGGCCTGGATCAACACGCACGTCCCCGCCGACCAGCGGACCATCGTGCGCGACGAACCCGACACCGACCTCCTCAAGTCCCTCGACGAGCCCGCCCGGCAGTCCCTGCGCCTGCTCACCGCCGGACTCGCCGACCACTGGTCCCTGGACGGCCTGAGCCACCTCGTCTACGGCGTCCCGAAGGTCCAGGCCGGCTTCTCCGCCGACGCGACCGCGAAGGAACTCCCGCCGGAGATCAAGACCGCCCAGCGGACCTTCTTCGCCCTCCTCTACCACCTGCTCGTCAGCCGCGACACCGGCCCGCGCCTGCCCACGCTGCTGCTCGCGGTGGGACAGGAGAAGGTGCGCAGCCTGCTCGGGGAGTAGACGACCGAAACGGGTGAGGGGCCCTCGCCGAGGGCCCCTCACCCGTTTCAGGCGATGTGGTCTTCCTGGAGTTCCGCCGTGTGACGGTTCGTGAAGCGGTTGACCATCCGGTCCGCCTCCCGCTGCGGGAGCGTGATGCCGTACGTGGCCTCCACGTCACCCCGGAACTGGCCGCCGGTCGGGTAGCTGCCGTCTATCGACTTCTTGAAGATCAGGTAGTAGTCGTCCTCGGACGGCTCCGTGCCGCCGCCCGCACCCAGCTCACGGGTACGACCCGGACCCGCCGGGATCGGGAACGTACCGGTGTCCTCGGGCGAGGGCTCCGGCTCCGGCGGCTGCTCCTCGTACCGCTGCTGCTGTTGCGGGAACTGCGGTTGTTCCTGGAACTGCTGCTGCTCGAACCGCCGTTGCTGCGCGAACTGCTGCTGTTCCTCCTCGTACTGCTGGAACTGCTCCGCCTGCTGCTGCTCCGCGTACCACTCCTGATACGCGGCATCCGGGTCGTAAGTCGGGTCGTAGCCGCCCTGGTACGCCACGGACTGGGGATCGCGCGCCTGGAGCCACGGGCTCTGCGCCTCGACGTACTCCGGCTGTTGCCGTTGCTGCGGCTGCTGGGGCTGCTCGTTCGGCGCGGGGGCCGGGAGCTGCTGGACCGGTGCCGGGTTGTTCTGCACAGCCGCAGGCGCCGGCTCCGGCTCCCGTGCCGGCTCCAACTGCGGGGCGGGGGGCAGCAGTACGGGCTCGATGCCCGCCGCCGCCAGACCCGAGGGAGCCGTCTCCGCGAGCGGAACGCCGTAGCGGGCCAGGCGCAGAGGCATCAGGGACTCCACCGGGGCCTTGCGGCGCCACGCGCGGCCGAAGCGGGAGTGGAGCCGCGCCTGATAGACGAGACGATCCTGCTCCAGCTTGATGACCTGCTCGTAGGAACGCAGCTCCCACAGCTTCATCCGGCGCCAGAGAAGGAACGTCGGCAGGGGCGAGAGCAGCCAGCGGGTGAGGCGGACGCCCTCCATGTGCTTGTCGGCCGTGATGTCGGCGATCCGGCCGATCGCGTGCCGGGCCGCCTCGACGGAGACCACGAACAGGATCGGGATCACCGCGTGCATACCGACACCGAGCGGGTCGGGCCAGGCCGCCGCGCCGTTGAACGCGATCGTCGCGACCGTCAGCAGCCACGCCGTCTGGCGCAGCAGCGGGAAGGGAATCCTGATCCAGGTCAGGAGCAGGTCCAGGGCGAGCAGGACGCAGATACCCGCGTCGATACCGACCGGGAACACGTACGCGAAGTTGCCGAAGCCCTTCTTCAGGGCGAGTTCGCGTACGGCGGCGTACGAACCGGCGAAGCCGATACCGGCGATGACCATCGCACCGGAGACCACCACGCCGATGAGCACCCGGTGCATACGTGTGAGCTGAATGGGCGCGGACACCCGTACTCCCCTCCCCTTGCATGGTCTTGCGCGGAACAGGGTGGCACATGTGTGCGGCGTCCCGGGTGCCGGTCTACCAGGAGCCCGGCACCGAGGCGGGACCGGGCTCCGTCAAAAGGCTTGGCTGACCTGCGAGTTGAGGGCGGAAAACGGTGTGAATGTGACAGTCAGCTCTTCTTGCTCGCGGAAGCGGAAGGAGCGGCCTTCGACGCCGACTTGGAGGGCGAGGCGGACTTGGAGGAGGACGCGGAGGGCGACGCGGACCTGGAGGGGGACGGGGAACCGCCGCCGGAGGTGTCACCGCCGCTGCCGTTGGCCGACGAGACCGCAGCCACGGCCTCCTTCACGGCCTTCTCCGCCGCCTTCGTCAACGTGTCCGCGCTCGGCGTCTTGTCGCCCGCCAGACCCGCGCCGTTGTAGTCGATCGTGACGACCACGTTCTCGACCCGCGCCACCACCGTCTGCTGCTTGAAGGCGCCTTCCTTCTTCTTCAGGTCGTAGCGCACCGCCGTGGCCTCGTCACCCGCACCCGCGACCGGCTCCGACTTGGTGTTCTTCGCGCCGGTGACCGACCGCGCCTCCTGCACCTGCTTCGCGTAGTACGCCGCCGCCAGCTTGTCGCCCTCGCCCTGCGTCTGCGAGGAGTCGAACCGCAGCAACGACACGTTCAGCCAGCGGAACTGCGAACCCTTGACCCCGTTGTTGTCCAGGCTCGTCCAGGAGCAGCTGCCGCGCGACGCCGTGTCCGTCGACGTACCCTCCTTGCCCGACTTGGCCCCCTCCGGGACCAACTCGGTCAACGTCTTCTTCGACACCACCGCACACGGCTCCGGCAACTTCTTGTACGCCGCCGCCTGCACCGTCGGAGCGGCCGTCGCGTCCGCGGAGGTCGTCGCGCCGAGACCGGCCGTGTCCTTCGCCGAGCCGCCGTCCGAACCGGAGTCCGAGGAGCAGCCGGCCGCGATCAGCATCACCGGGACCGCTGCCGCGCAGACAAGGACGCGGTGAAGACGCTTCGCTCGCTGGTGGGTCTGCCGGTCACGCTGTGCTGGTTGATGCATGGTTCCTTCACTCATGACGCTCGTGGTTCCTGCCGTCGGATCGGGTCCGAGGGGCCACGGTACGCGGTGAGTCAGCTGTGCGGTCTCCGTTCACGGGCTTTGAACGCACCCCCGGAAGCGGCCGTACGAGCCCCTAACCGTTGAGCGAGTCGGCCAGTTGCGCGGCCAGTTTCCGCGCCCTGTCCTGCATCTTCTGACTGTCCGGGACCACGCCGACCGTCGCCGGCTGCTCCTCGTACTCGATGGTCACAATGACGTTGGACGTGCGAAACACCACAGTCACCGTCCGCTGCTTGGCCGTCGAACCGGAGCTGCTCAACGCGTCGTCGAGGAACGCCTCGTCACCGAGACCGGAGAGCGTGCGGGGCTGGAGGGCGGACGGGGTGGTGGAGTCGGAGGGGGAGGCGGAGACCGAGGAGGACGCGGAGGAGGAGGACGCGGAGGAGGAGGGGGTGGGGGACGTAGAGGGGGACGCGGAGTCCGTCGTCGTCGTCGTCGTGCCGGCGGCCGGCTCGGGAAGATCCGCCGCCGTCTCCTTCGTCGCGAAGATCGCCTTCGCCTGGCTGTCGTCGCTCACGGCGTTGTCGTACGACACCACCCGCTCGAAGTCGACCAGCAGATGGTCGGTCGCGTCCGTGGACTCCACCTTCCAACGACAGCCCACCTTGCGGTCCGTGTCGTACGTCAGCGTCGCCTCGCCCGCGTAGGCCGCCGCGCGCTGCTCCGCGTCCGTGATCTGCTTGATGCCCGGGAGCAGCGAGTCCAGCGTGCTCTGGCCGACCGCGCCGCAGGGCTCCGGAAGCGTGCGGTACTTGCCCGGCTGGGCCGCCGCGGTAGCCGTACCGGCGTCGCCCGGATTGGCGTCGTCCGTGGTACCCCCACTGCCCGAACCGCTCGTGCAGCTGGCCAGCAGCGCCACGAGGAGCGCGGCGGCGCCGGGTACGTATGCCTTCCGCTGCACGGACGGGCTCCTCTCGACGACGATCAAGGGCTCTGGACGATGATCAAGGGTCCTGCCAGTGTCCCCGCTGGTTAATCGCTTGCCGCACCGGGGGACCCCCTGGAGACAATGTGTATCGCACGCACAGCCGTGAACGCCGGTCCGGTGTCCCTTTCGTTGACCTTGGCGACGGTTTTGCGATTTTAGACTTCTGCTGTTTTTCGGGGGAATGAGGACGAAATGTCATACGTAGAGATACCGGGCGCGAAGGTTCCCATCCGCATGTGGACCGACCCGGCGTCGGTCGAGGAGGGCGCCCTCCAGCAACTCCGCAACGTCGCCACCCTCCCCTGGATCAAGGGCCTCGCCGTCATGCCCGACGTCCACTACGGCAAGGGCGCGACGGTCGGCTCCGTCATCGCCATGCAGGGCGCGGTCTGCCCGGCCGCGGTGGGCGTGGACATCGGCTGCGGAATGTCCGCGGTCAAGACCTCCCTCACGGCCAACGACCTCCCCGGCGACCTGTCCCGCCTGCGCTCGAAGATCGAGCAGGCGATTCCGGTGGGGCGGGGGATGCATGACAGTCCGGTCGATCCGGGGCGGATGCATGGGTTCGCGACTGCGGGGTGGGACGACTTCTGGGGGCGGTTCGAGGGGGTTGCGGATGCGGTGAAGTTCCGGGAGGAGCGGGCTGCGAAGCAGATGGGGACGCTCGGCGGAGGGAATCATTTTACCGAGGTCTGCATAGATATGCAGGGGGATGTGTGGCTCATGCTCCACTCCGGATCCCGCAACATCGGCAAGGAACTGGCCGAGCACCACATCGGCACGGCGCAGAAGCTCCCGCACAACCAGGGGCTGGTCGACCGCGACCTCGCCGTCTTCATCGCGGACACCCCGCAGATGGCGGCGTACCGCAACGACCTGTTCTGGGCGCAGGAGTACGCGAAGTACAACCGCACCCTCATGATGGCGCTCCTGAAGGACGTGATCCGCAAGGAGTTCAAGAAGGCGAAGCCGGCCTTCGAGCCGGAGATCTCGTGTCACCACAACTACGTGAGCGAGGAGCGGTACGAGGGCATGGACCTGCTCGTCACCCGTAAGGGAGCGATCCGCGCCGGTTCCGGCGAGTACGGGATCATCCCGGGCTCGATGGGCACGGGTTCGTACATCGTGAAGGGCCTCGGCAACGAGAAGGCCTTCAACTCGGCCTCCCACGGCGCCGGTCGCCGTATGAGCCGCAACGCGGCCAAGCGCCGTTTCTCGACCAAGGACCTGGAGGAGCAGACGCGGGGTGTGGAGTGCCGCAAGGACTCCGGCGTCGTGGACGAGATCCCTGGCGCGTACAAGCCGATCGAGCAGGTCATCGATCAGCAGCGGGACCTCGTGGAGGTCGTGGCCAAGCTGAAGCAGGTTGTGTGCGTGAAGGGTTAGCTACATCGGTGGGGCGCGGCGGAGGAGCCGTGCCCCACCGTGCTGTTCAGTTGGGTAGAGGCACCATGCCTTCGAGCAGTTTCGTGAGCCGCGCTCGGCACGCGTTCCGAGAATGGCCCAACTCGGCGCAGGCGTCGTCGACTGTTGGCGCGGAGAGCAGGATCCTGTCTTTGTCGGAAGTCCATTGGATCCGCTCCGGCCCTGGCTTCCTGCCGGCCGGACGGACCCAGGCCGCGACGCTATCGGCAGCTGACTGCTTGCGCTTCAGCGACAGGCGGTTCGAGTAGTAGAGGTGCTCAGTCAGAGAGCGGGCAGCCTTGCCCACGTGGGTGATGTTGTAGACGCCGTCCCGCTGGTTGCGCCGCGAATGGCGATCGACACCTGTGATCTGCCATGCGTAGAAGCACAGGTAAGTGCCAATGGCTGTGCTGGCCGTAGATCAGAGAGATGAAGGGGGTGCCCTTGTTCGTGTGCCCCACCGAACCGTCTGCGTCGATGAGTCCTCGGAGGTAGTCGCGACTTGAGAACTCGCCTGTAGGAGGAGCGACGCTCTTGGACTTGCGACCGTAAGGCAGCCCGAGTTCGTTGATCTTGGTCCTGGCTTCGAGGGGGCAGAGACTCCAGACCGCCGAGTGTGCGTCTCGGCGAAGTTCGTGGACCGTGTGCGCTCGCGGACGCTGCTGTAGTACGGCGTCAGTTTCTGGAACTCGCGCAGTAGATCGATGTCCCGCGCGTTGAGTTCGACGGACAGAGGGCCCTTTTGTCCGGCCCCTTGCTGGAGGTGCCCGTCCGCCTGCAAGAACCCGAACATGTACGCGTACTCAGGGACTGACAGGTCCATGAACCGGTGAGCGATAGGCTCGCAATCAGCCACAGGGAAGCTCCACTTCCGTGCTGGTCAGGCCCTCGGTCGGGATTGCCGTCCCGGTCGAGGGCCGTCGTGTTGATGTTGTGGCGCGAGCCTGGATCGACCGTTCGGACGGCGTGCTGGTGATCGATACGGTTCCTCCTTGTGGGTGAATCCAGAGATGCGTGGCGGGCCTCCGGCCACCTCCCGTACTGTGGCTCCGCATGATCGAATCCGAGAAGGAGATCAGCGAGGACCTGGTGCGCGGCCTGCTTCGGGAGCAGCATCCGGATCTGGCCGAGTTGCCCATCCGTGAAGTTGTGGGTGGTTGGGGCAATCAGATGTGGCGGCTCGGGGACGAGTTGGCCGTTCGGATGCAGCGGATGGACACGAGCCCCGATCCGCAGCTCAAGGAGCGCCGGTGGCTGCCGGTGCTGGCCCCGCGCCTGCCGCTGCCGATTCCGGTGCCCCTGCGGGACGGTGTGCCGTCCGAGCGTTTCCCCAAGATGTGGACCGTGATGACGTGGGTCGAGGGCACGCCGCTGGACCACGGCTCGATCACTCGCGGCGACCACGCGGCCGACACACTGGCCGATTTCCTCGGCGCGCTGCACGTGGAGGCACCCGCCGACGCACCGGCCTCCGCAGACTTCGGCGCCCACCCCAAGCACTGCACGGACGGTTTCGAGCACTTCTTCCAAGCCGCCCCCGCCGACCTCGCCGACGCAATCCGTGACGTCTGGGGAGAGGCTGTGGCGGCCCCGGAGTGGGAGGGCGCACCGGCGTGGGTGCACGGCGACCTGCATCCCGCGAACGTCGTCGTCGCGGACGGGACGCTGGCAGGTGTCGTCGACTTCGGCGCGCTCTTCGCCGGCGACCCGGCGTGGGATCTGGTGGCCGCGTGGCTGCTGCTCCCGGCGGGTGGCGCCGCACGGTTCTTCGACCGGTACGCGCGGGCGGACGAGGCGGCGGTGCGACGGGCGCGCGGGCTGGCCGCGATGAAGAGCCTGTTCCTGATGTCGATGGGGCGTAACGGCGACCTTGGTCTGCCCGGCGGAAAGTCGAACTGGGGGCCCGTGGGCCGGTCCGCACTTGATCGTGTCCTGAAGGGCCTTTGACGTCGGCGGATCCGAGGATCACAAACGCGCGCGCTGCGCGAACCGGTCGAGGCGGAACGGCAGTTGATCGAGGAGCGGGTCACCGCGGACCTCACCGACGCCGAACGCGCGGCCCTGCTCAGCGCCTTGCGGAAGGTCCACCGCTCGGCGAGCGAGCTCCTGAACGGGAACGGCGATCAGGTCTGAAGGCCTGAAGGCCGCCCCTCACTTGTTCGGCGCGTGCGTCACCGCGTAGATCATCACGAACGCGACGATGTGGATGCCGAAGAGGAAGTAGGCGAGGAAGTACCAGACCTTGCGCTCGTTCCTGGTCTCCTCGGCCAGCCGGCGCTTGTCCAGGGCCTCTTGGGAGTTGTCCGGGCGTCCCTCCTCGTCCGGCATCACAGCTCCCGGTGCACCTTGGTGTTCGAGGCCTGGGCGCGCGGGCGGACGACGAGGAGGTCGATGTTGACGTGGCTGGGGCGGGTGACCGCCCAGGAGATCGTGTCGGCCACGTCGTCCGCCGTGAGCGGCTCGGCGACGCCCGCGTAGACCTTCGCCGCCTTCTCCGCGTCCCCGCCGAACCGGGTCAGCGCGAACTCGTCCGTCTTGACCATGCCGGGCGCGATCTCGATGACCCGGACCGGGGTGCCGACGATCTCCAGGCGCAGTGTCTCGGCGAGGACATGGGCGCCGTGCTTGGCGGCGACATAGCCCGCGCCGCCCTCGTACGTGCCGTGGCCCGCCGTGGAGGAGACGACCACGACCGTGCCGTCGCCGCTGGCGGTGAGGGCGGGGAGCAGGGCCTGGGTGACGTTCAGCGTGCCGAGGACGTTCGTCTCGTACATCGTGCGCCAGTCGGCGGGGTCGCCGGTCGCGACCGGGTCGGCGCCGAGCGCGCCGCCCGCGTTGTTGACCAGCACGCCGATCGTCTTGAAGGCGGTCGCGAACTCGTCGACCGCGTCCCGGTCGGTGACGTCGAGCTCGTACGCCGTCGCCTTGTGGCCCGCCTTGTTGATCTCCTCGGCCAGCGCCTCGATACGGTCCTTGCGGCGGGCGGTGAGGACGACGCGGTAACCGGCCGCGGCGAGCCTGCGGGCCGTGGCGGCGCCGATTCCGCCGCTCGCCCCGGTGACGACCGCGATACGGGAGGCGGCGGACGGTGCGGCGGTGGCCATGGGCTGCTCCTCGGGAGGGATCAACTGGTTCGTGCGTACGACTCCGTGTGTACGACTCCGTCCAGGATAGGCGGGCCCGGCGGCGGCTCAGTTTCCGCGCGGTGCCCACATGATCACGGCCATCCCGGCCAGGCAGATCAGGGCGCCGGTGATGTCCCAGCGGTCGGGCCGGTAGCCGTCCGCGACCGCGCCCCAGGCCAGTGACCCGGCGACGAAGATCCCGCCGTACGCCGCGAGGATGCGGCCGAAGTGAGCGTCGGGCTGGAAGGTGGCGACGAAGCCGTACACGCCGAGGGCCATGACCCCGCCGCCGATCCACAACCAGCCGCGGTGTTCGCGCACCCCCTGCCAGACCAGCCAGGCGCCGCCGATCTCGAAGACGGCGGCGAGGACGAAGAGGGCCGCGGAACGAAGTACGAGCATGACCGCCACCCCATCACACGGCCGTCACCCGACCACACGGGTGTCACCTGATGGACGGCGCCTGTCGCGTGCTCCGCGTGGGATACATCCGTACGACCACGATGGCCTACGGATGTACTGAGGAGTGGGTGGCATGCGGGAAGTCGTACGGGTACTACGGGTCGGTGCCGTAGTGGGTGCCGCGTTCGCGGTGATGGGAGCGGCGCCCGGTCTTCCCGACTCGTCGGCTCCGGAGGCGGATCTCTCGTACCACGGCTCCGTCGCGATGACCGCCGGCCGGATCGACGTGCGGTTCACCCCGCGCAACCACGGTCCGTCCGCCGTCCCCGACGCGACCGTACGGCTGCGCTGGTCGAAGCCGCTCGCGGACCGGCAGACGCTGCCGGAGGGGTGCGCGCGGTCGGGGGAGCGGGTGGTGGTGTGCCGGACGGGGGCGCTCGCGGCGGACGAGGTGGGTGAGCGGATCGAGCTGCGGGTACGGCTGCGGGACGCGTCCTCCGAGGTGCTGCTGGAGCTGGACACGGTGTGGGGCGGCGGCGCGGTGGACGGGAACCGGGCCAACGACCAGCAGCGGGTGCTCGTCCTCGACACCGGTGACAGCTACTACTTCTGAGCCACGCCCGTAGTACCCCTGAGCCACTTGGCCGAGCTCGTCGTACGATCTCGATCTCCGCACGGCACAGGCGACGAGGGGTTCGACATGTCCGGGAACGCGCGGGCGCGGCTGCTGGACGAGTTGTCCACCGTCTCGCGCCGGTACATGGCGTCGTACGCCCTGTTCAACCAGGCCGTCGCCGACCGCCTGGGGCTGCACCCCACCGATCTGCAGTGCCTGAACCTGCTCACGCTGGAGGCGGGCCCGGTGACGACGGGCCGGATCGCCGAGCTGACCGGGCTGACGACCGGGTCGGCGACGCGGCTCGTGGACCGGCTGGAGCGGGCGGGGTACGTCGTCCGGGAGCGGGACGCGGAGGACCGGCGGCGGGTCCTGGTGGCGACCGTCCCGGAGAAGATCACCGAGTTCGGCCGGATGTGGAACCGGCTGGGCGGTGGCTGGTTCACACTCTTCGACGACCTCGCCGACGCCGAACTCGCCGTGATCGTCGGGCACATGAGGCGGACGGTGGAGTTCAGCGGGCGGCAGATCGCGCGGCTGCGGGCGGGGGAGGTCTAGGGCCTGTCCGGTCGGGAGGGCCTAGGCAGCCGCCAGGCCGAGGAAGCGGAGGACGGCCAGGACCCGGCGGTGGTCGGCGTCGGCCCTGGGCAGGTCGAGTTTGGTGAAGATGCTGTTGATGTGCTTGGCCACCGCGCTGTCGCCGACCGTGAGTTCGGCCGCGATCCCGGCGTTGGACCGGCCGCCCGCCATCAGCTCCAGCACCTCGCGCTCGCGCGGTGTCAGCCGGTCGAGCGGATCGCTGTGGCGGCGTACCAGCAGTTGCGCGACGACCTGCGGGTCCAGCGCGGTGCCGCCGGCCGCCACTCTGCGTGCCGACTCCGCGAACTCCTCGACGTCGGCGATCCGTTGCTTGAGCAGGTAGCCGACGCCGGACGTGTTGGCGGCGAGGAGATCGGCCGCGTACCGCTCCTCCACGTACTGCGACAGCAGCAGCACGGAGGTGTCCGGCCACTGCCGGCGGATCACGAGGGCGGCCCGTACCCCCTCGTCGGTGAAGCCGGGCGGCATGCGGACATCGACCACGGCGAGGTCCGGCCGGTGCTCCTCGACCGCCGCCAGCAGCCCTTCCGCGTCGGCCACCTCGGCGCACACCTCGAAGCCGGCCCGCTCCAGCACCTTGACCACCCCGATCCGCAGCAGGACGGAATCCTCGGCGATCACGGCGCGCACGGCAGCTCCACGGCTACGACGGTCGGGCCCCCGAGGGGGCTGCGGCAGGAGAACGTGCCGTCGACCGACGCCACGCGCTTGGCGAGTCCCGCGAGCCCGGTGCCCGAGTCGCCCGAGACATCCGCGCCTCCCACGCCGTCGTCCGTGACGGCGATCGACAGTGTCCCGTTCTTCTGCCCGACGGTCACGTCGGCCCGCGAGGCCCGGGCGTGTTTGACCACGTTCGTCAGGGTCTCGGAGACCACGAAGTACGCGACCGCCTCGACGGTGGGCGACGGGCGTTGCTCCAGACTCACCGACAGCCGCACCGGCAGGGGGATACGGGCGGCGACACCGGAGAGGGCGGCGTCGAGGCCGCGGTCCTCCAGGACCGCCGGATGCAGGCCGCGCACCAGGTCGTTCAGCTCGGAGATCGCCTCCTTCGCCTCGCGGTGCGCCTCGTCGATCACCTTGCGGGCCTCCTCCGGAAGGTCACCGAGGGTGGCCCTGGCGAGGCCGAGGTTGACGGCGAGCGCCACCAGTCGCTGCTGTGCGCCGTCGTGCAGGTCGCGTTCGATCCGCCGCCGCTCGGCGTCGGCCGCGTCGACCACGCCGGCGCGGCTCTCGGCGAGGTCGGCCACCCGTCGGGTCAGTTCCTCCTCCCGGCTCGGCCCGAGCAGCGCCCGTGCCGCGCGGGTGTCGTGGCGGGCCAGCCACTTCGCCAGCCAGGCGGTCGCGCAGAGCAAGGCGACGCCTGCGACGGTGACCGCCGCGGCGGTGACGTACGTCCCCTTCACCGAGTAGCCCGCGTTCTCCGCCCGTTCCTGCCACGGGAACACCCACAGCCACACATGGACCGAGGTGGCCGTGGCTCCCACCGCCCACAGCGTCAGCACCAGCAGCCCGCCGAGCGCGTGCAGCGGACCGTCGAGCAGGTGGTAGCGCAACTGGCGGCGGCCCAGGGGCGAGCTCAGCCACCGCCGGATGCCCTGCCGTCCGGGCCGCTCCGACAGGCCCGCGGGCGCGGGCACGACCACGCCGATCCGCTCGCGGAAACGGGCCCGTTGCACCCGGGTGAGCAGCGGACCGGCGAGCACCAGGGCGGCCGACGGCACCACGAGGGCGACGGTCACGGCCCAGGTCGCCACCGGCACGAAATAGATCCAGGGCAGTGACAGGACCAGCAGCACGGCGAACTGGATCGCGATGCCGGCGCAGTGGAAGGCGGTCGCACGTCCCGCGCCCCGGAACGGCCGCCGCAGAAGGCCCGGTGGCCATGTCTTCAAGGGCATGCCCGAACAGTAGAACCGCGGCCACTGCCCGGACCATGACGTTTCCGCCCGGTGCCGGGGTGCACTTTTCTCCACCTCGGGTCGGATACCTGCGTGACTGACGACGCCCGGGTGCGCGGCGGAGGCTGGAGGTCATGGAGCAGAGCACCCACGGGGAGGGGAACGAGAGCATGCGTCAACCGGTCCTGGAGACACGGGAGTTCACGGCTGGAGGCGGTGGGAGCACGGAGGACGTTCCGCTCCCGGACCTTGTCCGGCCGGAGCCGGGCTCGCGGCTGGTCGGCCGGGTCGGGTGGCTGCTGGGCGGCTGCGGGTTCGCGCTGCTGCCCTGGCTGTACGTGCTGGCGACGGGGCTGCCGGACACCGCGACGGCGGCACACTGGCCGGTCGCCTGGGTGGGGCTCGACGCCCTGGAGGCGGCCGGTCTGATCGCCACCGGCGTCCTCGCCGCCCGCGGCGACCGGCGGTACGTCCTCACGGCCACCGCGACCGCGACACTGCTGGTGGTCGACGCCTGGTTCGACACCACGACCGCGGCCGCCGGTGGTGACCTCGCCGCGGCGGCGACGATGGCGCTGGGAGCCGAACTGCCGCTGGCCGCGCTGTGCGCGTGGCTCGCGCTCCGGGCACCGGGCCGGCCCCGCCGTCATTCGTCCCCGTCGTAGCGCCCACGCGCCTCGTGGACTTCCTCGATGTGGGTCTCCGCCCAGTCCTTCACGGCGAGCAGGAGCATGCTCAGGCTGGTGCCGAGCGGGGTGAGTTCGTAGTCGACGCGGACCGGGACGGACGGGGTGACCGTGCGGGAGAGGATGCCGTCGCGTTCCAGTGAACGGAGCGTCTGCGTCAGCATCTTGGGGCTGACGCCGGCGATCTTGCGGGCGAGGTCGCTGTAGCGCATCGGGCCGCGGGACAGGGCGGCGACGACGAGGCTGACCCACTTGTCGCTGATGCGGTCCAGCAGCTGGTTGGTGGGGCAGCTGCGGATGAACGCGTCGTACTCGACACGTGCCTGTTCGCGCTTCTGGGCCGCTGTCATGGTCGCCATGGGCCGTGGCCTCCGTTCACTTGCACTCACTTGCGGGGTAGGTACGCACCTTCGGGTAACTACTTCCCGATGGATAGTAGCTCTTCCTAGGGTTGTCGACAGCTGAGGAGATACCGAAGCGAACACCCCATACGAGGAGCTGTCCGGCATGCGTGCTGCAGTGGTGACGACGTTCGGCGGGCCCGAGGCGGTTCGGGTCGTGGAGACGGAAATTGCCGAGCCGGGCGCCCGGCAGGTGCGGATCAAGGTCGCGGCGGCCTCGCTCAACCCGGTGGACGCGGGAGTGCGAGCGGGCGCGTTCGGGGGCGCGGGCGAACGGCTTGGACTGGGCTGGGACGTAGCCGGGACGGTGGACGCGACCGGCGCCGCGACCGCGTGGCAGGTCGGCGACGAGGTGGTCGCCCTGCACTACGGCGCGGTCAAGCCGCTGGGCACGCACGCCGAGTACGTCGTCGTCGACGCGGACGCGGTCGCGAAGGCACCGGAGGGAGTGGACGCGGTCCATGCCGCCACCCTCCCACTCAACGCGCTGACCGCCCTACAGGCCCTGGATCTACTGGAGTTGACGCCGGGTCAGACACTTCTGGTCACGGGCGCGGCGGGTGCCGTGGGCGCCTTCGCCGTCCAACTCGCCGCGCAGCGTGGAGTGTTGGTGACCGGACTCGCCCGCGCCGGTGACGAGGAGTTCGTACGGGCCCTGGGCGCCGCCGAGTTCACCAGTGAGGGCGTGCCCGCGGGGACCGTCGACGCGGTGCTGGACGCGGCGGTCCTCGGGGAGCGGGCGCTGGCGTGGGTGCGGGCCGGGGGCGCGTTCACCGGGGTGATCCCGCAGGCCGCGCCGGCCCCGGAGCGCGGGGTGCGCACCGGGGCGGTGGAGGTGAGCCCGGACGGCACCCGCCTCGCCGAACTGGTCGCCCTGGTGGAGAAGGGCGTACTGACCCTGCGGGTGGCGGACACATACCCCCTGGCGGACGCGGCCGAGGCGCACGCACGACTCGCGGAGGGCGGGGTGCGGGGGCGACTGGTGCTGGTGCCGTAGGGGATTCGGTCCCCGTGGTCTCCGTACGGCCTCCGTCTCCTCGCCCCCTGGCGCCCGACCCCCGAGCCGCCCCTGGGGGAAGCCTCCACCCTGCGTCTCCACCCGGATTTCCACCCGTGGGTCCGGGAGCTTTTCCGGCTTCGGCGGGAGAGTCGATCTCAGGCAAACGCGTGGCGGGGCGACCGCCGGAGACCGAGGAGTGGGACGTCATGACGGACATGGAGCAGGCGCTGACGATCAGCGGGGGCATCTTCGCGGTGATGATGCTGACGCAGTACGGGCGCCGGAAGTACGACCTGCACAAGGTGCTGATGCCGATCGGCACGGTGTCCGCGATCGGCTACTTCTATCTGAAGGGGATGCCCGGCCAGCAGGTCGACGTCGTGGTCTATCTGGTGGGTGCCGCGATCGGGCTCGCCTGCGGTGTCGTCGCCACGCTCACCACCGGTGTGGAGCGGGACCCGGCCTCGGGCAGGGTCCACACCCGCTGCGGCGTCGGGTTCGTCGCGATCTGGACGGCGGTGGTCGGCCTGCGCGTCGCGTTCATCCACCTCGCCGAGCACAACACCTGGTTCCGCGACCACCTGGGCACGTTCATGGCGGAGCACCACATAGTCCAGGACGCCATCGCGCCGTTCTTCGTCATCATGGCGCTGGCCATGGTCCTCACCCGGGTGTTCCTGCTCCTGGCCCGCGTGCGCCTCCTCGCGCCGGCCGGAGCGCAGGGGCAGGCCCTCACCCAGGGGTCTTCACCAGTCCGTGGATGAACGCGTACTTCACGGCATGCGCCCGGTCCCGCAGATGAGCCTTGGAGAAGAGGTTGTTGATATGGGTCTTCACCGTGGCCTCGCTCACCACCAGCCGCTCGGCGATACCCCGGTTGGTCAGGCCCTCACCGATCAGCGTGAGGACCTCGATCTCCCGGGGCGTGAGGTCCGCGGCCAGTCCGGCGCCCGGCCGCTCGGCAGGGGCGCCGCCCCGCGCGGCGGCGGCGACGAGCCGGTCCCGTACGGCGGGGTCGAGCACGGACTGCCCGGCGGCAGCCGCCCGCACCGCGCGGGTGATGTCCTCCCGGCCGGACTCCTTGGTCAGGTAGCCGCGGGCGCCGGCGCCGAGCGCGGCGAGGATGTACTCCTCGTCGGCGAAGGTGGTGAGCACCACGACGGCGACCCCGGGGAAGCGCTCGCCGATCAGCCGGGTGGCCTCCACCCCGTCCACCCGGGGCATGTTGAGATCCATCAGGATCACATCGGGCGTGTGCTCCTCGGCCGCCCGCACGGCCTCCCCGCCGTCCTTCGCCGTCGCCACGACCTCCACACCGGACTGCAGATCCAGTACGGTCGCCAGCGCCTCCCGCACCGCGGTCTGGTCGTCGGCCACAACCACCCTGACAACAGGCTGCTGTCGGTCCTGCCGCTCGTCGCTCATCCCGGGATCACCACACGCACTCGCCAGCCTCCTGTGTCCTCGCCGTCCACGATCGGCCCGGCCGTCACCGCGCCGCCCACCAGGTCGAGCCGCTCACGCATCCCGACCAGACCCATCCCGCTCCCCGCACCGGCCAACGGCCGCGAACCGGCCGGCGGCGCGGAGTTCACCACCTCGAAGACGGTCTCCTCGGCGGACTGTTCCGGATACTCCAGGCGCATGCGGACCGGGGCGCCGGGCGCGTACTTGTGCGCGTTGGTCAGCGCCTCCTGGGCGCAGCGCACGATCACCTGGGCGAGGCGGACGGGCAGTTCGCGCGGCGGCCCGTCGACGGTCAGCGTACCGGCGTCGGAGGCGGACGCGAGCAGCGAGCGCAGCGTCTCCACCAGCGGCAGCGCGTCCTCACGCAGGTCCCCGACCGTGCGCTGCACCTCGGTCAGCCCCGAGCGGACCAGGCTCTGCGCCCGCTGGGCGGCCTGCCGGGCCCGGTCGACGTCACCGGACTCCAACAGGGCGTCGGTGACCTCCAGTTGCATGTTCACCCCGGCCAGCGAGTGGGCCAGTACGTCGTGCACGTCCCGGGCGATCCGGGCCCGCTCGGCCAGCGCCTCCGCCCGCGCCACGGCCCGTGCGGCCAGCTCGGCCTGCTCGGCGGCGGCCCGCGCGGAGCGCAACGCGTCGGCGCGGGCCCGGTTGGAGATACCCACCAGCACACTGACACCGGTGAAGGCGCCCACGATCCACGAGGTGCCGCCGCCCCACGGCAGCAGCAGCGCGCCCGCGCACAGGGCACTGGTGAGCGCCGCGAAGGGCAGCGCGCGGCGGGCTTCGAGACGGTACCCGGCGTGCCCGGTCACGAAGTAGGCGAACAGCGCCGACGCCCCGGAGGTCTCCAGGCTCATCAGCGCCGCAGCCCCGAGGGCCCAGGCAGACAGCACCGCGAGCTGCACACCGGGTGAGAACGTCCCCTCGGGGATGAGCCGCGTGCACAGCAGCAGCGACACCACGACCAGCAGACACAGCACCGCGAGCCCGGTCCCCGAGGTCCCGACCGGCCGCACGACGAGCGCGCCGACGGTGAGGGCGACGGCGGTGCCGAAGATCTGGACGGGGTTGTTGTCCGCCGTGAACCACCGGTTCAGGGCCTGAGTTCGGTTCACTGCGGCTCTCTTCTCTTCCCACTCCCGTCCGGGCACGCTTCCCACTGCCGTCCGGCCGGAGCGAAAGCTATCAGCGGGCCCGTCGGCCGTCAGTGACCGTGGTCCTCCGGTGCCGTGCGCGGCAGCAGCCGTACGAGACACAGGCACAGGGCGACGGCCGCGCCGACCACGGCGAGGCTCACCAGCAGGGCGTGGGCAGCGCCGCCGCCGACCGCCCTGAAGTACACGGTGGTCACGGCCGCCGCGCCGATCGCGTTGGCCAGTTGCTGCACCGCGTTGAGCGAACCGCTCGCGCTGCCGGCCTCGGCCGGTTCGATGTCGCCGATGGTGACGTCGTAGACCGTGCCGAAGCAGGTACCCATACCGAGCCCGACCAGAAGGAGAGGTGGCACGAGAGCCCAACCACTCACCCTCGTACCGGAGTTGGCGACCAGCGCGGCGAGGCAGCCGCAGCCCGCCAGGATGATCAGGAGGCCCGTGGCGGCGAGCCGGCGGCCGAAGCGGTGGACGAGCCGGTAGCAGGCGATCGACGCGACGACGATCCCGGCGGAGAGGGGGATCAGGCCGAGTGCGGTGCCCGCGGGGGAGCGGCCGAGGCCCTGTTGGAAGAAGAGGGAGACGACATAGAGGAGTCCGGCGACCGCCGCGAAGACGACGACACCGAGGAGCAGGCCGGCGGTGAAGCCCCGGTTGTGGAGGAGCGAGGGCCGGATGAGCGGTTCGGGAGCGGTGCGCTGGCGGTGGCAGAACCCGGCGAACAGGGCGAGGCCGAGCAGCAGCAGGGCGGGGGCGCGTCCCGTCCAGCCGTGCTGCGAGCCCTCGATGAGCCCGCCGAGCAGACCGAGCATCGCACCCGCGATCAGCGCCGAGCCCGGGCCGTCGACGGGCGCGGTGCCGTCACCGGTGTCGCGGGGGAGGAGACGTAGGGCGGCGAGCAGGGCGGCGCCGCCGAGGAGGAGGTTGATGAGGAACATGGACCGCCAGCCGAGACCGCCGACATCGGCGTCCACGAGGAACCCGGCGAGGATCGGCCCGCCCACCGCCGACAGTCCCATGACCGGCCCGAACAGACTGAACGCCTTGCCGATCTGGTCCCGGGGCCAGGTGGCGCCGAGGATGCCGAAGCCCTGCGGGACGACGAGTGCCCCGAAGGCGCCCTGCGTCAGCCGGGCAATCACGAGAAAGGCGGGGCCGGGGGCGAGTCCGCAGGCCAGGGAGGCGGCGACGAACCCGGCGAGTCCGACGAGGAAGAGCCGCCGCCGGCCGTACCGGTCGCCGAGCCGTCCGCCGGGGACGAGGAGCACTCCGAGGGCGAGGGCGTAGGAGGCGCCGAGCCACTGGACGAGGCCGGGGCCGCCGCCCAGGTCCCGGGTGATGGTCGGGGCGGCGATGTTGGTGATCGTCGAGTCGAGGAGGTCCAGGACGTCGGCGGCGAGGACGACGGCGAGGATCGCCCAGCGGGTGCGGGCGGGGAGGGGAGGGTCTTCGCCGGGTTTGTTTGCGTCATGCAATATCTGCGTCACGCAGACGAATATCCATGGGTGCCCTCGGTCGGGTCAACCGGATTAACAAGGGGGAGGCGGGACTGTGCGGACACGGGCTAGGACTGGCCCTGTGCGTAAGCCGCGGGCGACACCCCGACCGTCGTCGTGAAGTCGCGGATCAGGTGGGCCTGGTCGGCGTAGCCCAGGTCGGCGGCGAGGTCTGCCCAGTCCACGGGTTCGTCGGCGCCGGCGCGCTCGAGGGCCTCGTGGATGCGGTAGCGGAGGATGACCCACTTGGGGCCGACGCCGACGTATGCGGCGAAGAGGCGCTGGAGCAGTCGTACGGACAGGCCCTCGGCGCGGGCGAAGTCGGTGACGCGGCGGATCGTGCGGTCGGTGCGGACGCGGTCGACGAGGGCGGTGGCCAGTTCGGCCTGGGGGTCGGGGTGGAGGTCGAGGGCGAGCAGGAAGGCGTCGAGCGCGGCGACGCGGTCGCGTTCGTCGAGCGGGTCGAGGACGGTGGCGGGGTCGGTGTCCGGGAACACCTCGGGCTGCCGTATCCGCGCGCCCGTCCATTCGGACACCGGGCGGTCGGGGACGGCGCTCCGGAAGGCGCCGGGCCTGAACTTGATCCCGCACACGCGCCCCCGCCCCTCCAGTTTCTGGGCGAAGAGGCCGTGCGGGATGCCCGCGATCTCGACGAAGGCGTCCTCGCCGGCCAGTCGCTGGAAGACGATGTGCACGGCCGGGTGCGGGACGACGTGGGAGACGTAGGGCTCGGTGAGGTCCCAGTCGATCAGCCAGTAGTGCTCGATGTACGGGCGCAGGGGCGGCGCCGGTTCGGGGCGGCGGAAGTGGACGCGGGTGAGGAGTTCGGCGGGGTCGACGATTCCCCGGGTGTCGTCGGCTTCTCCGGAGGCGCTGCGGTGTGGGGCGGCCATGTGGGGATCGTAGGACCGGCCACTGACAGTGGGCGGATGGCCGCGTCCCGGTGCCTGGAATATGTGCGGCGGGGTGGCCGTTGGGGGGTATAGTTGAATAATCAACAACCTGGAGGGTGAACGACCATGCAGTTCGGGATCTTCAGCGTCGGCGACGTCACACCGGACCCGACCACCGGACGGACGCCGACCGAGCGTGAGCGCATCAAGGCCATGGTCGCCATCGCGCTGAAGGCCGAGGAGGTCGGGCTGGACGTCTTCGCGACCGGCGAGCACCACAACCCGCCGTTCGTGCCCTCGTCCCCGACGACGATGCTCGGCTACATCGCCGCGCAGACCGAGAAGCTGATCCTCTCCACCTCCACCACCCTCATCACCACCAACGACCCGGTGAAGATCGCCGAGGACTTCGCGATGCTCCAGCACCTGGCCGACGGCCGGGTCGACCTGATGATGGGCCGCGGCAACACCGGCCCGGTCTACCCCTGGTTCGGGCAGGACATCCGGCAGGGCATCAACCTCGCCATCGAGAACTACGCCCTGCTGCGCCGCCTGTGGCGCGAGGACGTCGTGAACTGGGAGGGCAAGTTCCGCTCCCCGCTCCAGGGCTTCACCTCCACGCCCCGCCCGCTGGACGGCGTACCGCCGTTCGTCTGGCACGGATCGATCCGCAGCCCCGAGATCGCCGAGCAGGCCGCGTTCTACGGCGACGGCTTCTTCCACAACAACATCTTCTGGCCGGCCGACCACACCAAGCGGATGGTCGAGCTGTACCGGGAGCGGTACGCGCACTACGGCCACGGCACGCCCGAGCAGGCCATCGTCGGCCTCGGCGGCCAGGTCTTCATGCGCAAGAACTCCCAGGACGCGGTGAACGAGTTCCGCCCGTACTTCGACAACGCCCCGGTCTACGGCCACGGGCCCTCCCTGGAGGACTTCACCGACCAGACCCCGCTGACCGTCGGCTCCCCGCAGGAGGTCATCGAGAAGACCCTCGCGTTCCGGGACTACGCCGGTGACTACCAGCGCCAGCTGTTCCTGCTCGACCACGCGGGCCTGCCGCTCAAGACGGTCCTGGAGCAGCTCGACCTGCTGGGCGAGGAGGTCGTACCCGTCCTGCGCAAGGAGTTCGCGGTGAACCGCCCGGCGGACGTGCCGGAGGCGCCGACCCATCAGTCGCTGCTCGCAGCCGCATCGGAGAAGGTGACCGTCGCATGAAGCTCGTAGTCGTCTCGGCGGGGCTGAGTGTGCCCTCGTCCACCCGCCTGCTGGCCGACCGGCTGGCGGCGGCGGTGGACCGCCGGACCCCCGTCGACATCCAGGTCGTGGAACTGCGCGACCTCGCGGTCGAGATAGCGCACAACTTCACCAACGGCTTCCCCGGCCGTTCCCTCGCCGCCGCGCTGGACGCGGTGACGGAGGCGGACGGGCTGATCGTCGTCACCCCGGTGTTCTCGGCGTCGTGCAGCGGACTGTTCAAGTCCTTCTTCGACGTCCTGGACAAGGACGCCCTGACCGGAAAGCCGGTACTGATCGCCGCGACGGGCGGCAGCGCGCGCCACTCCCTCGTACTCGAACACGCCCTCCGCCCGCTCTTCGCCTACCTCCGGGCAGTGGTCGTCCCGACCGGTGTCTACGCCGCCTCCGAGGACTGGGGCGCGGAGGGGTTGCCGGAGCGGATCGAACGGGCGGCGGGGGAGCTGAGCGCGCTGATGGCGGGCCTGTCGACAGCCCGCCCGGAGAAGAAGCAGACGGTCGTACCGTTCGCGGAGCAGCTGGCGGCGCTGGCGCCCTCGAAGTAACCGCACCGGTCGGCACGGATCAGGTCATCGGGTGCCGACCGTGAGAAGACGGTAGGAGCTCGGACCGGGTTGCGTCCACCACGGTGAGAGGCAGGTAAAAAGGGTGATCGTAGACCTGCCCCCACCGCCCTACCGCCGGAGGCCTTGGCACACTGGGGGACGTGCCCCAGACTGTGCTGCTCGCCGAAGACGACCGTGCCATCCGTCATGCCCTGGAGCGGGCCCTGACTCTGGAGGGCTACCAGGTGACCGCGGTCGCCGACGGTGTCGAGGCGCTCGCGCAGGCCCACCGCACCCCACCGGACGTGCTGCTTCTCGACGTGATGATGCCCGGCATCGACGGCCTCCAGGTCTGCCGGGTACTGCGCGCCGAGGGCGACCGCACCCCGATCCTCATGCTGACGGCCCTCGTGGAGACCGCCGACCGCATCGCGGGCCTGGACGCGGGCGCCGACGACTACGTGGTGAAGCCCTTCGACGTCGAGGAGGTCTTCGCCAGGCTGCGCGCCCTGCTCCGCCGCACCAGCCCGGTCCCGGCGAACGGCGTCACCGGCACCGCCGCCGACGCGCTCAGGGAGGAGCCCCAGCCCTCGGCGTTCTCCTCCTCCTCCGACAAGCAGATCTCGGCGGCCGGCCTGCGCATGGACCTCCAGGCCCGCCGCGTCTGGCGCGGGACCCGTGAACTGGAGCTGACCCGCACCGAGTTCGAACTCCTCGAACTGCTGGTCCGAAACGCGGGCATCGTCCTCGACCACTCCACCATCTACGACCGTATCTGGGGCTACGACTTCGGCCCCGGCTCCAAGAACCTCGCCGTCTACGTCGGCTATCTGCGCCGCAAGCTCGACGAGCCCGGCGCACCGCAGCTGATCCACACGGTGCGGGGCGTGGGTTACGTGCTGCGGGAGGACTGAGTGGGCCGCCTGCGGCGGCTGGTGGCCGTCCGGCGGCCCCGACTGGTCTCCCTCCGCACCACCTTCGTGCTGTCCTTCGCGGCGGTGACCGCGGCCGTCACCCTCCTCGTCGGCGTGCTCTCCTACGGCGCCGCGGCCCGGCTGGTCCGGGTCGACCAGGAGTCCGTGTTCGACCAGGTCGTCCAGGACCTGCAGGACGAGGTGCGCACGCACCAGATGGCGCCCGACGACTTCTCCTCCTCCGCGCCCGGCCACGACATCGTGCGGCCGGCCCGTACGGACGTGCAGGTGCTCGGACCGGCCGGCGCCGTCCTCGACAGCGGCAGTCCCGCGCTCCCCGTCACCGGTGACGACCGGGCGGTCGCGGGCGAGAAGGTGGCCGGGAAGACGGTCGAGCACAAGGACGTCGCCGTCGCCGAGGACGTGTACCGCATCGCGACCGTCTCGCTGGGCCGCGGGCAGGGCGCGGTGCAGGTGGCGCAGGAGTTCAGCGACACCGAGGATCTCCTACGGGCCCTGCAGCAGCGAACGTTCGTGCTGATGGCGGCGGTCGTGGTGCTGGCGGGCCTGTGCGGCTGGTGGCTCGCCCGGCGCATCACCCGGCGCCTGATCATCCTCACCGCCGCCGCCGAGGACGTGGCCCGCACCCGCCGCCTCGGCGTGCAGGTCCCCGTCACCGGCTACGACGAGGTGGGCCGGCTCGGCCGCGCCTTCGACCGGATGCTCGGCCGGCTCGCGCAGTCGGAGGAGGACCAGCGCCGCCTGGTCCAGGACGCGGGCCACGAACTCCGCACCCCCCTCACGTCGTTGCGCACGAACATCTCCCTGCTCCGCCGCATGGACGAACTGCCTCCCGGCACCCGCGAGGAACTGGTGGCGGACCTCTCCCAGGAGGCCCGCGAACTCACCGACCTCGTCAACGAGTTGGTGGACCTCGCGGCCGGCCAGTCCGACACCGAACCGCCCCAGCAGGTCGACCTCGCCGACATCGCCGAGGACGTCGCGGTCCTGGCCCGCCGCCGCACCGGCCGCGACATCACCGTCCGCGCGAGCGGTGACACGACGACCGACGGCCGCCCCGGCATGCTCCAGCGCGCGATCTCCAACCTGGTCGAGAACGCCGCCAAGTTCGACCGCGCCGGCCAGACCCCCATCGAGATCGCGGTCTCCGGCCCCGCCCGCCCCGGCACGGTCCGCGTCGAGGTCCTCGACCGAGGCCCCGGAGTCTCCGAAACCGACCTCTTCCGCATCTTCGACCGCTTCTACCGCGCCGCCGACGCCCGCTCCCTCCCCGGCTCCGGCCTCGGCCTCTCCATCGTCCGCGAGGTGGCCCTCGCCCACGCCGGAGCCCCCTTCGCGCTACGACGGGAGGGCGGCGGCGCGGTGATCGGGTTCACGGTCGGGGGAGTGGTCGAACCGCGTACCGGGGCTGGGGCACGTGGCCGGGGCTGACGGTCTCAGGGTGGTGGGTGTTGCGAAAAAGTGTGTCACTTTGGGGGGAAAGTGACACACTTTTTCGGGACAGGGTCCGGGAGGGCTGCCGGAGGGACGTCCGGTGTGCGCCCGCACTGTGTACAGCCTGTCAGCCGTTCGAGGGCGTGCGCCCGAAGCAGCGCTCCAGTTCGTTCAGGTCGTAGAACTTGCTGCCCTTCGAGACGGGACGGCAGGCGGCCTTGAACGCGGTTTCCTTCTCGTTGTAGAGCATGCGCACGAGGTAGGTGTTGCCCTTGCGGTAGACGTCCCACTGGATGTTCGAGCCGAGGGGTGCCACGGTCGCGCCCCGCCAGGGGTTGCCGGCGTAGGTGTACGGCTGCTCGACCGTGACGGCCTTCGTGCTCCCCGGCAGGCCCATCAGCGCCGCCAGCGGGATGATCTCCTCGGCGTGCGTGAACCGGAGTTCGGCGCCCAGGTCGCTCGTGCCGTCGCGCTTGGCCTCGACCTTCTTGAAGAAGTCGTCGAGCAGGACGCCGGCCATCTTGTACGTGATGTCGCTGTCCGCGAAGCCCGGCCCCTTCTCGTAGAAGTCCTCGGCGTCGGAGATGTACCCGAACCAGTCGGCGTCGCGCGCCGAGATGTACCGGTCCATGCCCCAGCCCTTGCCGCCCGGGCTCTCCTCGCTCATCGCGGGGGCGATGGCGTAGAGGTTGTAGACGGCCGTGGCGGCCTCGACGTCCGTGCCGATCGACGCGAACTCGCCCGCCGTGATCCGGTCCACGAACGCGGGCGTGAACAGCTTCCTCAGTACGTCACGGGCGGCGCGGTGGGTCTTCGGCTGGTCCGTGATGGAGGTCAGGGTGGTGGCGAGGCGCTGGTTGTTGGCGATGTAGTCGCGGTACGCGGCACCGCCCGCGGCCTTGTGGAAGTAGAGGAGGTCCTTGTCGGTACGGGTCGCGCCGATGAGGGAGGTGAGGTCGGGGTCGTTCTGGGCGAGGGCGGCGCCGTAGAGGTTGGCGCTGTCGACGGCGCGTCCCTGACCCGAACTGACGACGTCGATGGGCTCCTTGTTCTTCGCGATCGACGCGAAGAGGGTCGGCAGCCGCTTCGCCATCCGGGTCGCGGTGGCCTGGATCTCCGCCTTGCCGCGCGCGCTGAGGTTGCCGTAGCCGATCGTGCTCATGGCGGCTTCGAGCGCCTGTGTCTTCGGCCCGAACTCCCTCCCCATCGCGGTGAGTTGACCCTCCGCCTCGGCCTTGTTCCACAGCGCGAGGATCAGGTCGCCGTCCGAGCTGTCGGTCGCTGAGCGCGAGCCGTGCCGGGAGACGTTCTCGGTGAAGACGGGGGTGAAGCCGGCCGGGGCCTTCTGGTACGACCGGGAGTTCTGCTCCGGCGCGTACACGGCCTTCGTGCCGTAGCTGTCGGTGTGCGCGTTGCCGCCGGGGGCGGCCTGCGCGGCGAACGGGGTGGCCAGCAGCGCGGCCACGCCGAGGACCGCGGCGGGGGTGACACGTCTCATGAGCGGCATGTTTCGCGGGGGATGTGAACGCCGGGTGCACTGGGAGTGACGTCGGGTTCAGGGCCGTACGGCGCTCTCCGCACTCTCGACCGGGGCGAACAGGTGGGCCATCGCCTGCCACAGGGGCATGACGCGGGGCGTGGAGCGAGGGGTCCGCCGGGGAGCGGCTGCCGACGGCTGGGCGGCGGTACGGGTGTTCTTCGTGAGGGAGGTGGCGGCGGCGTGCGGCATGTCGGGTTCCTTCCGGTGGGCCGTTGAACTCGGCCTTGGCTTAGGCCTTCTGAGATCTACGATCCCGCCGGCGGGCCGCCGCCACGAGGGGGTGGGCTGCCGGGTCGGGGGTGTAGGTGGCTCCACCGTCACGCCGGTAGGCGAGGAGGAGGACGAGAACGGCAGGGTGCCCAACTCCCGTCAGGCCGCGGCCGGTTGCGCGGCGGCGGAACTCGGTGAACCGGCCGTGCGGAGAGGGCTGTTGGTCAGGCCGAGGAAGACCAGGAAACTGGGCGTCGAGATCTACCGACTCCGCGGCGAGACAGAGCGCCCCCTCACGATGACCCGTTGGCTCAGGGAACGCGGCCGGGAAGCACTCGCGCTGCACACGAGCGCACTCGTCGAGCGAGGCGTACTACGCCGGCGACCCGGCGTCCTCCTCACCAGAACACGCCACCACCCGGACACCGCCCTCCGTACCGCCCTGATCGACGGCGTCCGCGCCGTCCGCGCTGAATGACCCGCCCCCAACGCCTCGAACGCGCCCGGGGCACCGGCCCGGCAGGAGCCCTCCCGGAAGCCCTGCGCGACACGAGCACCGTGCTGGGCTTCTCACTGCCGGCCCGGGAGGGCCGGACGATCACGGTCGGCGACTAACCGTCCTTGCGCGCCACCCCGCCGTAGATGCCGATCGGCGGGGCGTCCGGGTTCGGTGTCTGCTCGGGGCGCCAGTGGGTGACGCGGACCAGGCCCGGGTTCACGAGGGTGAAGTCGCCGAAGAAGTCCAGGACTTGGGCGTGGGTGCGGAGGTTGAGGGTGGCGGTGGCCCGGTTGTAGACGGACGCCGCCTCCTCGCGCTGGTCCTCGTGGACGTCACCCGTCGCGTGGGAGAGGACGAGATAGGAACCGGCCGGCAGCGCGTCGCGCAGGGTGGCGACGATGCCGTACGGATCCCCGTCGTCGGCGAGGAAGTGCACGACCGCCACCAGCAGTACCGCCACCGGCTGGTCGAAGTCGATCGCCTTGCGGACCTCGGGGTGGTCGAGGATGGCGCGGGGATCGCGCAGGTCGGCCAGGATGACGGAGGTGTCGGTGTCCTCCATCAGGGCCATCGAGTGGGTGCTGACGATCGGGTCGTTGTCGACGTAGACGATCCGGGTGTCCGGGGCGACGGCGTGCGCGATCTGATGCACGTTCGGCTCGGTCGGCAGCCCGGTCCCGATGTCGAGGATCTGCCGCACCCCGCCTTCCTCCACCACATGCCGGACGGCCCGGTGCATGAAGCGCCGGTTGGCCCGGACGCCCTCCCGCACCTCGGGAGCGGCCTTGATGAACTGCTCGGCGGCGTCCCGGTCGACCGGGTAGTTGTCCTTGCCCCCGAGGAAGTAGTCGTACATCCGCGCCGGGTGGGGCTTGCTGGTGTCGATCTGCAAGGGCTGCGCACCGCTGCTGCCGCCGCTGGGAGAGGTCATGAGGCCAGGCTCCGTCTTGGTGAGTGGCTGTCAGATCATCATCCTGACACGCCCGCTGTGGTCCGGGAGACGACTCCGGCGGATCGGGAATTGACAAAACGCATTTCGATATGTCCTCGGTGGATTTATGAAACGGGTCGCTATTTCTCTTGAATTAGTTGACAGGGGAGGGGTGGTGTGGTCCCCGTAACTCCCTCTGCGGATAAGCCGGTTCATGAGGAGATGGAATTGACAGAAGGCTTTGCGTTCCCTACCTTCCAGGCGTCAGTTCTTTATTCGAGCGCACCCGAGGTTGTTTCTTCGTGCAGGCCACTTATCTGCCCGACCGGCACATGTTCGCTCTGTGGAACTGGTCCGGCCACGCCGTGGGCGCCGCCCCGCCCGCCGATGACGTCGAGGCCGTAGCCCTGGTCGTCCCGACCCCGGACCTCGACGGGTTCGAGGTGACCGACGTCGACTGCGCGCTCATCGAGCCGGAACGGCTCGCCGACGCGCCCCTCGACGCGCCCGGCCGGTCGGTGGACGCCTGGCGCCAACTGCTCGCGGGCGGCGACGCGGCCCTCCCGATCGCGGCGCACGCCGTCCCCGACGCCACCGGCGTCGCCGTGACGTCCGCCGCGCACGCCGTGGCCGTCTTCCGCCACACCCGCGCCGTCGCCACCGAACTGCGCGCCGCACTCACCGCCGCCCTACGGCCGTACCAGGTCCGCGGGGTGAGCTGGCTGCGGGAGACCGCCGACGTGTATGGCGGCGCGGTGCTCGCCGACGAGATGGGGCTCGGCAAGACACTCCAGGCCATCGGCTACCTCACCGGCCGGGCCGCGGAAGGCCCCCAACTGGTCGTCTGTCCCACGTCGTTGGTCGGGAACTGGGCCCACGAGATCGAACGGTTCGCCCCCGCCCTGCGCACGGCGATCTGGCGCGGCGGCCCACTGGAGACGGTGGCCGCCGGCACGGTCGTCCTCACCGGCTACCCGACACTGCGCCTGCACGGCCCCGCACTGACGGAACAACGCTGGATCACCGCGGTGTTCGACGAGGCACAGGTCCTGAAGAATCCCCGCACCCAGGTGTCGAAAGCCGCGCGGACCATTGCCGCCGACACCCGGATCGCCCTGACCGGAACGCCCGTGGAAAACCACCTGGAAGAACTCTGGGCGCTGCTCAACCTGGTCGCACCGCACCAGTTCGGGAACCGGACACAATTCCGCCGCCGCTTCGTCCGTCCGATCGCGGAGGGCTCCGTCGCCGCCGCGGCCCGACTGCGCGGCGTGATCGAACCGGTGGTCCTGGCACGGAAGAAGGCCCAGGTCGCCGGCTCGCTCCCGGCCAAGATCCACGCCGACCTGATCTGCGACCTCACCGAGGAACAGCAGCGGTCGTACGACCGCGTCCTGGACCGGGTCGTCGACGACGGCTTCGGCAGCGGGCCGGGGCGCCGGACCAAGGTGCTGGCGGCCCTGACCGCGCTCAAACAGGTCTGCAACCATCCGGCGTTGCTCACCGACGGCCTGGACGAGCTGGACGGGCTGGATGAACTGGCGGGCAGGTCGGGAAAGCTCGACCTCTGCACCGACATCGTGGCCAACAACCTCGAAAACGGCTCGCCCACCCTGATCTTCACGCAGTACGTGCGGACCGGTGAACTGCTGGTGCGGCACTGCGCTGAACAGTTCGGGATCGAAGTGCCGTTCTTCCACGGCGGCTTGCGACAGGACCAGCGCTCCGCTCTCGTCCGCCGCTTCCAGTCCCCCGACGGCCCGCAGGTGATGGTCCTCAGCCTGAAAGCCGGCGGCACCGGGCTCACACTCACCCGCGCGGCCGACGTCATCCACTTCGACCGCTGGTGGAACCCGGCCGTGGAGGCACAGGCCTCCGACCGCGTCCACCGGATCGGGCAGACCCGCACGGTCACCATCACGACCCTGACCACCGGGACGACGGTCGAGGAGCACATCGCGGCCATGCACACACGCAAATCCACGCTCACCGGCGTAACCGACACCGCCGACATGTCCGGTGTCGCGCAACTGGCACTCCTGGACGACAACAGCCTCATCGAGATCCTGCGCCGGAAGCGGGACAACTGACCATGCCCGACAGCGACTTCGGCTACACCGCGTGGGGCAAGGACTGGGTCCGCCTCGCCGAACCACTGCGCCAGACCCGCCCCGACCCGCAACTCCCGCGTGCGCGCGGCCTCGCCCGCGCCGGCAAGGTCGAGATCACGATCGACGACCGGACGGTACGGGCCCTCGTCCTCCACGGTCGCAACGCCTTCACGGCGAGCATCGAACTCACGCCGATGCCCCCCGAGACGACGGCCGCCATCACCCGCCGCCTCTCCGGCACCCGCCCCGCCCTCACCGACGACCTGTACCGCACCCTGACCGACGAGGGCCGCCGGCCCGCACCGCACATCGCCGCCATCGACTGCACCTGCCCGGCCGCCACTCCCCGATGCGTCCATGCGCTGGCCGCCTACTACGAGATGGCGCGCCGCGTCGACGACGATCCGCGGGTGGCTCTCGACGCACAGGGCTATTTCCGCGCCGCGTCGCAGAGCGCCGGCGTGACGACCCCTGCGCCACCGCAGCGGTGGATCGCGCTCAACGCCCTTGAACCGGACGACTACTTCTGACAGGCGTCGGAGGCTCATGTCCCGCCCCCATGAACGCCGAGTAAGTGATCGTCAGCGGGGACCGCCATGATGAAGAGATGGACGATCTCGCTCTGCTACGGCGTGAGTTCTCGGAGGACGACGACGCGTTTCTCACGATCGTGATGCGTGATCAACGCTGGGACGAGCACGCCTTCTCCCGGCTGGAGCGGGCCATGCGGCAGGTGTGCGAGACGTTCGAGCAACGCGATCAGCAGGATCTGCCGCGGTGGGTCGTGGAGGGGTTCTGGATCTGCGTGGACTGGCTGCCCGATCACACGGCCCATCCGCGATTTCCCCGCCCCGGGCCTCCGGCGTACTACGAGGCGGCGTTGGAGAGGCTGAGGGATCTGCAGTACTGGCTCGTCAGCGGTGTCTCGCCGTATGTGCCTGGGCATGTGTGGGCGGATCTGTAGGGCTGCCCGCGAATGAATGCGAACATCACGACACGTCACGCCTGTATCGAGCCGCGGCTCGGACCGCTCGCGGCGACGACCGGGCGTCAGGCCAGAAGCCGGATTTCGATGGCCAGAGCGCCGAGGGCTTCATTCACCCGAAGCCGGCGTACTCGGTCACACGCACGACCTCGACCTCGCAGGTCCCGTCCGTGCCCTTGACGCGGAACCGGATGACGTCACCGGCCGTGAGGTCGGCGAGCTGCGGGTACTTGACCCGTATCTCAACGGTCTTGCTGCCTGCGGCCACGAGGTCGAAGTACTCGCGGTAGAGGTTGAGTTCGCGGATGCGCGGGGTGGTGTTGTTGATGGGGTCGCAATGCTCCTGGGCGCTGGCGCGGTGGTGAGGCGGCCGTTCTCGGCTTCGGCGTTCCGACCGGCTCGTACGCCCCGAGACATGAAAAGGCGGGGTCCGAGAACCCCGCCCAACCCTCACCCATGAACCCTCAGCCCGCTCAAGGCCAGACAAGGCAATAAGGCTGATGCCCCGCCTCATGCAGCCGATGGCTGAAGTCCTGCCATTCGTGCAGGAGTTGGTACACATTGAACGCGTCCCGAGGCCCGCCCCGGTCCGGCACCGTCGACCAGATGAACGCCGCCGCGCCCACCGCCTCCTCGCCGATTCCGCGGAGGGGGTCGACGACCGTCATCGGGAGTTTGACTACGGCGTAGTCGGGGTGGAGGACGACCAGTTCCAGTGGGGGCACCTTGTTGAGGGGGACGCCCTCGATGCCGGTGAGGACCATCGCGGCCATCGTCTCCGGCTTGATCTTGGTGAACATGCCGTTCATCCCGAGCTCGTCGCCGCCGAGTTCCTCGGGGCGCATCGAGATCGGGACGCGGGCCGCGGTCGCGCCGTCGGGCGCGCCGAAGTATTTGTACGTCACCCCCACCCGACCACCATTCCTGCTCCCCGCCCGCAACTGATCGATCCGACGTTCGATACGTCGCTCGTCGCGATCCGACTCATCCGAACTCACACCGGATCCAGCGGATCCACCGGACCCGGGACCACTCTGCCGTGCCGCCTCGGCGGCCTCCTCCGCGTCGCGTCGGTGCTTCCCCCGCCGGGCACGCCGAGGACCCAGATCGTCAGTCCCCTCGCCCAGTCCGCCACCGCGATGCATATCTCCACCCGACTGCTTTTCTAGGACGCGTGGCCCCAGCCGCGCAACCCGATCATCGTGTCAGTGACCTCCCCCACGGCCGCCCGCCGAAACGTGCGCTGAAACACCTGTCCGCAGGATCTGCGCAAGCCCTGTACACCGGCGCCCGCATGAGCTGTGTGTATCTGTGTGTATCACCTCCCAGTCTCGCAGATGGGTGGGGGCCCGTGCCCGCGCTCCCGCCGCCTACCCTGAGGAGGTAACTGAGGTCCCGGAGTCCGAGAAGTCGGAGAAGTCGCAGGTCATGAGCCAAACGCCCAGCGAAACGCCCAGCGAACCGGCAGGTGTACTGCCCAGCACACTGCCCTATCCCTACGAAGCACCCGTCTCGCAGGCTCTTTTCGACCGTGCGTCGGTCGTCACACCGGGCGGCGTGAACTCCCCGGTGCGCGCCTTCCGCGCGGTCGGCGGCACGCCCCGGTTCATGGTGTCCGGCAACGGTCCCTATCTGACGGACGCGGACGGCCGCGAGTACGTCGACCTCGTGTGCTCCTGGGGGCCCATGATCCTCGGGCACTCCCAGCCCGACGTGATCGCCGCCGTGCAGGACGCCGTATCGCGCGGGACCTCCTTCGGGACCCCCGGTGAGGGCGAGGTCGCGCTCGCCGAGGAGATCGTCGCCCGGGTGGAGCCCGTGCAGCAGGTGCGGCTCGTCAGCAGCGGGACCGAGGCGACCATGTCCGCGATCCGGCTCGCCCGCGGGTTCACCGGGCGGCCCAAGGTCATCAAGTTCGCCGGGTGTTATCACGGTCACGTCGACGCGCTTCTCGCCGCCGCCGGTTCCGGTGTCGCCACCTTCGCGCTGCCCGACACCCCCGGCGTCACCGGTGCCCAGGCCGGCGACACGATCGTGCTGCCGTACAACGATCTCGAAGCCGTGAACGAGGCCTTCCACCGGCATCCCGGTGAGATCGCGTGCGTTATCACCGAGGCTTCGCCGGGGAACATGGGCGTCGTGCCGCCCGCTCCCGGGTTCAACCAGGGGCTCAAGGACGCCTGCTCGAAGAACGGTGCCCTCTTCATCTCCGACGAGGTCATGACCGGGTTCCGGACCAGCCGGGCCGGGTGGTTCGGGATCGACGGGGTCGTCCCCGATCTCATGACCTTCGGGAAGGTGATGGGCGGCGGTTTCCCCGCCGCCGCGTTCGGCGGGCGTGCCGACATCATGGGGCACCTCGCTCCCGCCGGGCCCGTCTACCAGGCCGGCACCCTCTCCGGTAACCCCGTCGCCACCGCCGCCGGTCTCGCGCAGCTGCGGCTCCTCGACGACGCGGCCTACGAGACCGTGGACGCCGTATCGGCGCAGATCCAGGCGCTGGTCACCGAGGCGCTCTCCAAGGAGGGTGTCGCGCACCGGCTGCAGAACGCCTCCAACATGTTCTCCGTGTTCTTCACCGACCGGAGCGTGCGCAACTACGAGGACGCCAAGGCGCAGGAGTCGTACCGCTTCACCGCCTTCTTCCACTCGATGCTGGCGCAGGGTGTCTATCTGCCCCCCTCGTCCTTCGAGTCCTGGTTCGTTTCCACGGCCCACGACGAACGGGCCATCCAGCGGATCGCCGACGCCCTCCCGGCAGCGGCCCGAGCGGCGGCGGAGGCCACGGCAGCATGAGCGACAACCCCACCAAGGACACCAGCGACATCACCGTCGTCCATGTGATGCGGCACGGCGAAGTCGCCAACCCCGAAGGGGTGTTGTACGGGCGGCTGCCCGGCTACCACCTCTCCGAACTCGGGCGGCAGATGGCCGACCGGGTCGCCGAGCACCTCTCCTCCCGCGATGTCACGCATGTCGTCGCCTCCCCGCTGGAGCGCGCGCAGGAGACCGCCACGCCGATCGCCAAGGCGCACGGGCTCGACCTCGCGACCGACGGGCGGCTCATCGAGGCCGACAACGTCTTCCAGGGCAAGACCTTCGGCGTCGGCGACGGCGCGCTGAAGAAGCCGGGGAACTGGAAGTACCTGGTCAACCCGTTCCGGCCGTCCTGGGGCGAGCCGTACGTCGACCAGGTCGTGCGGATGGTCGCGGCGCTCGACGCCGCGAAGGATGCCGCCCGTGGACATGAAGCCGTGCTGGTCAGCCATCAGCTGCCGATCTGGATCGTGCGGTCCTACGTCGAGCGGCGGCGGCTGTGGCACGACCCGCGCAAGCGGCAGTGCACGCTCGCGTCCCTGACGAGCTTCACCTACCGCGGCGACAAGATCGTGTCCGTCGGCTACACCGAGCCGGCCCGTGATCTCGTCCCGGCGCATCTCCTCGCGGGCGCGAAGCCGGTGAAGGGGAAGGACAAGGCGTTCGGCGCCTGACCTACAACGCCCGACCGACAACGCCTGACCGCTCGTCAAGGTAAGAGTCACGGACAGTCCTGTGACATTTGTTTCGGAACCCAGATGGTTCCCGGCGAACTTTCCCGTCCGTCGCGTCCTCTCACAGGTAGACCACAGAGGACGCGACGGATGGGGAAGCAATGCGGAGTCTCACTCGACGAGGAGCGCTCGGAGTCGGTGCCGGCGCCGCGGCAGCCGTAGGACTCGCGGGGTGCGGCACGCTCGGTTCGGACGGGTCGAAGGGGTCGAGCCCTTCCACCGGTTCGGGCAAGGGCCACTCCGGCGGTCCCACCAAGTCCATGGAACCCCGGGCCAAGCCCATCGGTGACGGCTCCACCTCCTTCACCGGCACCCAGCCCAAGCAGCCCACGAAGCCCGTGCCGCTGGAGGCCGGGCAGACCCCGCCGCAGTTCGTGATCTTCTCCTGGGACGGCGCGGGCGAGGTCGGCAACGGACTCTTCCCCCGCTTCCTCGACCTCGCCAAGCAGCACGGCGCGAGCATGACCTTCTTCCTCTCCGGCATCTATCTGCTGCCCGAGTCGAAGAAGCGCCTGTACAACCCGCCGAACAACCCGCGCGGCGCCTCCGACATCGGCTACCTCACCGACGAACACGTCAAGGCGACCCTCACCAACGTCCGCCGCGCGTGGCTCGAGGGCCACGAGATAGGCACCCACTTCAACGGCCACTTCTGCTCCGGCTACGGCACCGTCGCCAACTGGACGCCCCAGCAGTGGCGCAGCGAGATCGACCAGGCCAAGTCCTTCGTCAAGGAGTGGCGCACCAACACCGGCTGGCACGACCTGCCGGCCCTGCCCTTCGACTACGACAAGGAACTCGTCGGCGGCCGTACGCCCTGTCTCCTGGGCCAGAACCAGCTGCTGCCCACCGCCCGTTCGCTCGGCTGGCGCTACGACGCCTCCTCGCCCGGCGGCCGGCAGGTCTGGCCCGACAAGAAGAACGGCGTGTGGGACTTCCCCCTCCAGGCCGTCCCCTTCCCCGGGCACAGCTTCGAGGTCCTCTCGATGGACTACAACATGCTGGCCAACCAGTCGGTCAACTCCACCAACGCGCCCGCCTACAACTACCCGGGCTGGCGTACCCAGGCCGCGCAGGCCTACATCTCCGGCTTCCAGCGGGCGTACGAGACCAACCGCGCGCCCTTCTTCATCGGCAACCACTTCGAGCACTGGAACGGCGGCATCTACATGGACGCCGTCGAGCAGGCCTTCAAGCACATCGCGGCGGAGAAGGAGAAGGGCGCCGACGTCCGCATGGTCTCCTTCAAGCAGTTCACCGACTGGATCGACGTGCAGAAGCCCGAGGTGCTCGCCAAGCTGCGCGGCCTCGACGTCGGCCAGGCGCCGGCCGGCGGCTGGAAGTCGTACCTGGCCGCGAGCCCCACCGCCTCTTCCACGGCCACCGGAGACGCCGCCTGAAATGCGGGTTTCCGCCCGCCGGGCGCCCTTGAGGGGGGCGCGCAAGATCCTCAGAACGGGCATGCGAAACTTTTCACATGAGTGCCGCCAGTCGCGCCCGTAGCCGCGCCGTCCTGTCGACCGCCGGCGTTGCCGTCGCCGCGTTGGTGCTTTCCGCGTGCAGCTCCGGAGGAACCTCCGGAGGCTCCGGCAACACCAACTTCATCACCGGCTCCGACGGCATCGCGACCGTCAAGAAGGGCGACCGCCAGGCCGCCCCCGACCTGTCCGGCAAGACCATCGACGGCAGGACGATCGACACCGCCGACTACAAGGGCAAGGTCGTCGTCGTCAACGTGTGGGGTTCCTGGTGCTCCCCGTGCCGCGCCGAGGCGGACAACCTCGTCCAGGTCGCCAAGGCCACCGCGGGCAAGGGCGTCCAGTTCGTCGGCCTCAACACCCGCGACACCAGCACCGAACCGGCCGTGGCCTTCGAGAAGAAGTACGCCGTCCCGTACCCCAGCCTGTACGACCCGACGGGCAAGCTGATGCTCCGGTTCAAGAAGGGCACGCTCAACCCGCAGGCCATCCCCTCCACGATCGTCATCGACCGGGACGGGAAGATCGCGGCGCGCGCACTCCAGGCACTCAGCGAGGAGAAGCTGCGCGAGATGCTCGACCCGGTCATCGCGGAGAAGTGAGCCGACGTGCTGCTCGCCGCCGTTACCGAGCCCAACACCACGGTCAGCCACGGGGCCTTGCTGCTCGCGCTGCCGATCGCCGTCCTCGGCGGACTCGTCTCCTTCTTCTCGCCGTGCGTCCTGCCGCTCGTCCCCGGCTACCTCTCCTACGTCACGGGAGTCACCGGCACCGACCTCGGTGACGCCCGGCGCGGGCGGATGGTCGCGGGCGCCTCTCTCTTCGTCCTCGGCTTCACCGTCGTGTTCGTGTCCGGCGGCGCCCTGTTCGGCTTCTTCGGGCAGACGCTCCAGGAGAACAAGGACGTCCTCAGCAAGATCCTCGGCGTGCTCATGATCCTCATGGGTGTGTTCTTCATGGGGATGATGCCCTGGCTCACCCAGCGCGAGTTCCGGTTCCACAAGCGGCCGGCCACCGGGCTCATAGGAGCTCCGCTGCTCGGCGCGCTCTTCGGGATCGGCTGGACCCCGTGCATCGGTCCGACCCTGGCGTCGGTGCAGGCCCTCTCGATGGACCAGTCGAGTGCCGGTCGCGGCGCCATACTGACCGTCGCGTACTGTCTCGGCCTGGGTGTCCCCTTCGTCCTCACCGCGGTCGCGTTCCGCAAGGCCCTCGGTGCCTTCGGCTGGGTCAAGCGGCACTACGTCTGGGTGATGCGCGTCGGCGGCACCATGATGATCGTGACCGGCGTGCTGCTGCTCACCGGCGCCTGGGACGCGCTGGTGCAGGACATGCAGAGCTGGTCCGACGGCTTCACTGTAGGGATCTGATCGATGAGCAAGACGACCACCGACACGTCCGCCGCCGAGGAACAGGACCTCGGCGCGGCCGGCTCCCAGCTCTCCACCGCCCCCGTCGAGACCGCCATGCCCGGCTCCTTCGGCGGCAACCGCGCCCCCGGTGTCACCGGCTGGCTCGCCTGGACCGGCCGTGAGGTGCTCGGCTGGGCGCGCTGGTTCTGGCGGCAGCTGACCTCGATGCGGGTCGCGCTGATGCTGCTGTTCCTGCTGTCGCTCGGTGCGGTCCCCGGCTCGCTGATCCCGCAGTCCGGCACCGACGCGCTGAAGGTGTCCGAGTTCCAGGCCGCGCACAAGACGCTCGGCCCGATCTACCAGAAGCTCGGCCTCTTCCACGTCTACGGCTCCGCCTGGTTCGGCGCGATCTACGTCCTCCTCTTCGTCTCCCTCATCGGCTGCATCATCCCGCGCACCTGGCAGTTCGTCGGCCAGCTCCGCGGTCGGCCGCCGGGTGCGCCCAAGCGCCTCAACCGCCTTCCCGCGTACGCCACCTGGCGCACCGCCGCCGAGCCGGACGAGGTCCGGGAAGTCGCCCTCCAGGTGCTCAAGAAGCGGCGCTTCCGGGCCCACGTCGCCGGAGACGCCGTAGCCGCCGAGAAGGGCTATCTGCGGGAGACCGGCAACCTGCTCTTCCACCTCGCGCTGATCGTGATGCTGATCGCCTTCGCCTGGGGCCAGCTCTTCAAGTCCGAGGGCGACAAACTGATCGTCGAGGGCGACGGCTTCTCCAACACCCTCACCCAGTACGACGACTTCAAGTCCGGCAACCTCTTCAGCGACGACGACCTCGTCCCCTTCAGCTTCAACCTGAAGAACTTCGTCGGCACCTACGAGCGCACCGGCCCCAACCGGGGCACCCCGCGCACCTTCCAGGCCGACATCACCTACAGCCTCGGCGCCTACGGCAAGGCCAAGAAGCACACCATCAAGGTCAACGAGCCGCTGGAGATCGGCGACTCGAAGGTTTACCTCGTCAGCCACGGCTACGCCCCCGTCGTCACCGTCCGGGACGGCAAGGGCAAGGTGGTCTTCCACCAGGCCGTGCCGATGCTGCCGATCGACTCCAACGTCACCTCGCAGGGCGCGATCAAGGTCCTCGACGGCTACAAGAACGCCCAGGGCGTCACCGAACAGCTCGGCTTCGCCGCCGTGTTCGTGCCGACGTACGCCAAGAGCAGCGGCACGATGTTCTCCCAGTACCCGGGCCTGGACTACCCGGTGCTCAACGTCACCGGCTACCACGGCGACCTGGGCGTCAACTCGGGCATCCCGCAGAACGTGTACCAGCTGGAGACCAAGAACCTGAAGCAGTTCAAGGACTCCAAGGGCAACATCCTCAAGCAACAGCTGCTGCCCGGCGAGACGATGACCCTGCCGAACGGCGCCGGGTCGATCACCTTCGACAAGCAGATCAAGGAATGGGCGGGCTTCCAGGTCGTCCAGCAGCCCGGCACCGACTGGGCGCTGGCCGGCGCGCTCACCGCCATCTTCGGTCTGGCCGGCTCCCTGTTCATCCAGCGCCGCCGCGTCTGGGTGCGTGCCACCACCGGCGACGACGGGACCACCGTCGTCGAGATGGCCGGGCTCGGCCGCAGCGAGTCCGCGAAACTCCCCGAGGAACTCGGCGACCTGGCGGCACTCGTGCACGACCGGGCCCCGACGAAGACCGACGACGAACCCTCCGTACCCCCCGAAGGGGCTGAGCAGCAGTGAATCTCGCCGCCGCCACCAACGAACACCTCGCCAACGTCAGCAACACGCTGATCTACTCCTCGATGGCCGTCTACACCCTGGCCTTCCTGGCGTACATCGCCGAGTGGACCTTCGGCAGCCGCAGCAAGATCGGCCGTACGGCCGCCGCGCTGACCGGTGCCGCCGCGAAGAAGGCGGCCGCGCCCGCCGTCACCGTGCAGACCGCGGGCGGCACCGCCGTCCTGGAGCGGCCGAAGGTCGTCGTCCGGGCCGCGTCCGGCTCGCGCGACGTGCCGGACGGTCCCGGCGCGCACGGCGGCGACGAACAGGGCGACCTCTACGGCCGTATCGCCGTGTCCCTGACGGTGCTCGCGTTCCTCGTCGAGCTGAGCGGTGTCCTCGCCCGCGCGGCCTCGGTGGAGCGGGCGCCCTGGGGCAACATGTACGAGTTCAACATCACCTTCTCCACGGTCGCCGTCGGCGTGTACCTCACGCTGCTGCTGCTCAGGAAGAACGTGCGCTGGCTCGGCCTGTTCCTGGTCACCACGGTCCTCCTCGATCTCGGTATCGCCGTCACTGTCTTGTACACCGCCAGCGACCAGTTGGTTCCCGCCCTCCACTCGTACTGGCTGTACATCCACGTCTCGACGGCGATCATCTGCGGCGCGGTCTTCTACGTGGGCGCGGTGGGCACGCTGCTCTACCTCTTCAAGGACAGTTACGAGAACAAGCTCGCCAACGGCGGCACTCCCGGCACCTTCGCCACCTCCGTGATGGAGCGGCTGCCCGCCTCCGCGAACCTCGACAAGTTCTCCTACCGCGTCAACGCGGCCGTCTTCCCCCTCTGGACGTTCACGATCATCGCGGGCGCCATCTGGGCCGAGTCCGCGTGGGGCCGCTACTGGGGCTGGGACCCGAAGGAGACCTGGGCGTTCATCACCTGGGTCGCCTACGCCTGCTACCTGCACGCCCGCGCCACGGCCGGCTGGAAGGGCCGCAAGGCCGCCTACCTGGCCCTGATCGCCTTCGGCTGCTGGCTGTTCAACTACTACGGCGTCAACATCTTCGTCGGCGGCAAGCACTCCTACGCCGGCGTCTGACGTCCCTCACGGCGCCTAGGCCGGCGGCAGGCACTCCTTCGACGGGGGCCTGCCCTCCGGCCAGGCGAGTTTCACGAAGCGGGCGGTGCCCTTCGGGGTGAGTTCGACGATCGGTACGGCTTTGTCGTACGGGTTGCCGTGGACGTCCAGGCAGATCCAGCCGCTCGCCCCGCTCACCCGCAACGAGCCCTTGACCTGCGGCCATTGGAGGCCGACGTCGGACAGGGGCGGGATTTTCTGCTGGTTCGGGGTGGCCTCGCGGACGCCGTGGACGGCGAGTTGCATCGCGTCGTAGGCGATGATCGACTGCCCGTCGGCGAGGGCGACCGTGCCGATCGGGCCGACCGGTGCGGCCTTGGCGGCGGCGAGCAGTTTGTCGAGTTCCGCCGAGCCCTGGGCCGAACCCCCGGTCGCCGGGGCGTTCTTGAGCCAGGCGTCGGGGTGGGCGAGCGCGGTGTAGCGGACCGAGACCCCGTGCTGGAGGGCACTGGCGTCGAGCTGGCTGTCGCCGGTCAGGTACGAGCCCTCGTCGCCGGTGAGCACCGTGAACTTCCGTGACTGGCAGCCGCGGCGGCCCAACGCGTTGATGAACTGGCGCAGTTGGGTGTGGCGCCCGGCGAAGAACACCGTGTCCAGCTTCGCGTCCGTGTCGCAGACGAGGTCGGTGATCTGCCGGAAGGTGTTGGGCGTGCTGCCCTCCTGGCTGCGGTCCGCGGGCGGGGTGAACGGCCAGGAGCCGTACGGCGATCCCTTCAGCAGCGTGGTGAAGGCCTGCTGCAGTGTCTTCGTGTACGGGTCGCCCGGCTTGTCGTAGACCAGCAGCGCGCGGTCCGCCGTCACCTTGGCGAAGGAGGCCAGTGCGCGGGCCTCGTCGGTGTTGGTGGGGGAGACCCGGGCGAGACCGGGGTAAGGGTCCTTGCCCCGCTGCCCGTTGGCGAGGTCGTCGGCGGTGATGGAGGAGCCGACCACCGGGATGCCGCGCCGGGTCAGCTCCGCCACGGCCTTCTTGTTGTTGTCGGTGCTCATCCCTATCCCGGTGACCGCCCGCAGCCGGTCCGACGACTTCGTCATCGCCACGATCCGGTCGACCGCCTGCTCCCAATGGGCGCCCGTGGCACCGGGGTTGGCGAGCACCAGCCGGATGAACGGCGTCTCGCCGTTGTTGTCGTGATTGGCCGCGTACTGCGCGAGATAGGCGCCCTGCAACTCGTGCAGTACGTCGTTCATCGTGTCGGTGTCGGTCGCGGTGAACGGCTCGAAGAGCGCGACCGAGACATACGTCCCCGCCTTCAGCCTGCTGTTCTCACGCGCCACCGCCCTGACCGTGTCGGCGAGCCGCCGCCGGCCGAAGTCGAACGCAGACGTCGACACCCCCACGCACTCGTCGCTGCCCTCGGGACGGGCCACCCCGGCCGCGCAGGACCGGTCCTCGCGCAGCGCCGTACGGACCAGCACGACCAGGCCGGCGACCAGGACGGCAGCCACCACCAGGGCCGTGTACCGGTAGACCGGGATGGTCCGGATCTCCTCGAACAGCTCGCGCAGCCGTCGCCTCACCGCAGCCCCCCGCTTCCGTCGTCGCCGTCCGCCCCCGCGGGCACCCGCAGCGCACGCCCCGCCAACGCGTCCTCCGGCCACCGCTGCGCGGCCCGGTACAGCAGCTCGCTGCCCGCCGGCCAGACGGTCGACAGCTGCTCCAGATCGAAGTGCATCCGGTCCGCGACCTCCCCGTCCGGCAGCACCAGCGGATCCGTCACCTGCCACACCGCGTGCAGCAGCCGCCGTACCGTCAGATGCAGGACCGGGTCCACGCCCTCCGGCGGCCGCTCCGCCGCGTCCGTACGGGCGAGCGCGACGGCCTTGCGGTGGTCGCCGGCCGCGCCGATGTCCCGGCCGTGCGGATCGTGCGCGTGGTAGTAGGGCGCGGCGGTCACGAAGAGCAGCGTCTCCAGCCAGGCCCGCGGCGGGATGAGACGGAAGTTGTCCCGCAGGTACTCCACCGCGTCCGCCGTGTCGCCGAGCGCGAGTTCGTGGTGCAGCCGGTAGCGGGCGCGGGCCGGGGCGTCCGGGCTGCCGGGCAGCCCCTCGTAGTGCGAGAGCAGCGAACGGTGCACGGCCCGCCACCGCCCGTGGTCCGCGTCGTCCAGATGCAGCCGCAGCAGGAGCAGCGTGCGGAGAAACGGATCGCCCACGAAATAGCCCGCAGCCGGCGGCAGCCCCTCCGAAGTGAGCTGCGTGCGCAGCCGGTTGACCCCCGACGCGCCGAAACTGTCCCGCAGCCGCCGCCCCTGGGCCAGCGCCCGCGCCGACTCCCCGTCGTGCGCGGTGGCCAGCACCGCCAGCTCCTCCGCGACCCCGGGAGCCACCAGCCGGTCCAGCAACTCCCGGTACACGGGCCGCGGATCACTCGCCACGTCACCCTCCGGCTTCAGCCCGGCGGTCAGCAGCTCCCCCGGACTCACGGCCCCCGCCGGCCGGGTCTGCCGTACCGCCTCCCCGAGCAGCGCCGCACCCAGCGGACTGCCCGCCGTCAACCGGTGGATGGCGTACGGCAGTTGGGGTGGCACCTCGACCCGGATCGGCTCGGCCGCGCACACGTCCGCGATCACCCGCCGCGTCTCCTCCGGAGTCAGCGGCGGCAGCGTCACCAGCAGGGCCCGCGAGGACGGCGAAGCCCCCGGCACCCAGCCGCTCGCCCGCCCCACCTCCGGCAGCGGATGACGCACCGCGTCCGGCAGATCGGGATGCCGGTCACCGCGCAGCGCGGCGAAGAAGGCCACCTGGTCGCCGACACCGTCCGAACGTTCCTTCAGTACGGCCTTCATCAGCCCGGGACCCGGCCCCGACTGCACGTTGTCGATCAGGACGACCGGCCGCCCGACCCGGCGCATCCGCTCCCACCGCCGCCGGTAGGTGTCGCCCAGGTCGGCCAGCAGCGCGCGCAGCAGCCAGCGTTCCGCGTCCGTGCGGGAGGTGCCGTCGGCGCGGAAGTCGCGAGCGATCTCGATCAGCCCGCGCTTGGGGTCGCCGCTCGCGCCCGGATAGTCGCGATACCAGTCGGCGCCCGCCTTCAGCAGCCCGTTCGGCGTCCACACCAGGTCGAAGAGGGTGTCGAGGGTCGCCTCGATGAAGGCCTGGCCGACCGGACCGGTACCCGACACGTTGGCGATCAGCCGGGAGGCCACCTTGGTCGCCCAGCCCTGCGCGATCACGGACCAGCGCCGGGCCGGATCGCTCAGCAGCAGGATCCGGCGGGCCTCCTCACGGGCACTGTCCTCGTCCCGGGCGTCCCAGCCGGTGGCGCACACCGCGAGCAGCCCGGCCTCCAGGCGCGGGAAGTCGATGGCGCCGGCGCCGTGCACCACCGGCTCCCGCAGTTGCTCCGCGATCGTGGTCAGCGCCTGCCACACCGGCGACCAGGTCGCGGCGGGCCGCCCGTCCGGCAGCCTGGTCAGCCGGTCGGCCTCGCAGTCGATCAGCGCGACCGGCGTGTGCTCGCGGTACGCGGTCCGCAACTCGGCCAGCACCGTGCTCTTGCCGAGCCCGCGCGCGCCCGCGAGCACCACGAAGGGCGGTTCCGGGTGTTCGTACGGCGAGGTGAGCAGCTGGTAGGGGCGCAGCCCGGTCAGGCGCGAGGCGAGACCGGGCGGCTGTGCCTCGAACAGCGCCCCGCGGCCGTGCAGCCCTCTACCCACCGCATCTCCCCCTGAGCGGTCGCCCGGCACACCGGAACCTGTCTATCAACACCAGGGTAAATAGGGGGAGTTGGTTCGGACTAGGTCACGTGGTGTCCGTTGGGTTACGAAAATGTCGGAACAGGGGCCTATTCGACGGTGATCGAGTCCAGCTTCTCCCGCAGATAGACATGCGAGTCGACGGCCTCGTACGCCACCCGCCCGACCGGCGCGGGCACCGACTCCACCGGCGTGCCCGGCGTGCACTCGCCGAAGTACACCAGCGACATCAGCTCCTCGGCGGGCGCGTCGGCGGGCGGCGGCAGCACCCGGTGCCGCCCCGAACGCCACCGGTCACCGGTCCAACGGGCCATCAGATCACCGATGTTGATGGTGAACGCGTCCGGATCGAACGGCGCGTCCTCCCATCCGCCCTCGTCGGTGAAGACCTGAAGTCCCCCCTTCCCGGCCTGCCGGTCGAGGATCGTCACCGTCCCGAAGTCGGTGTGCGGCCCGATCCGGAACTGCCCCGGCTCCGGCTCCCCGACGACCTCCACGCCCGGATACCAGTTGATGTTGAACCCGTACGTCGGATGGTCCATGTGCCGCGAGAAGAAGTCGGGTTCGAGCCCGAGCGCCTCCCCGAGCAGCGACAGCAGCTGCTTCTCCAGCTCGCCCATCCGGTCGAGGTACTCCTCGCAGAGCTCCTGGAGCCCCGGGATCTCCGTCGGCCACACGTTCGGCGCGTACCACTCGGCGTTGATCACCGGGTCCTCGAACGGCCGGTGCGTGGCGAAGGTCAGCGACTCCTTCAGATCCGGCGGGGTCTCGGTCCCCTCCGAGTACCCGTTGGCCTCGGCGCCGGGCCCGAGCCACCCGCGCCCGCCGACCTTGGCGGAGTAGGGCTCTTTGAGGTTTGTCGGCAATGCGAAGAAGGCGCGCGCGGCCTCCCGGATCCGGGACCGCAGCGCCGGATCGACACCATGCCCGGTGACGAGCAGGAACCCGGCCGTCTGGAGGGCATTGTCGACGGTACGGGCGATGTCCTTACGGGTCTCCTCGTCCCCGTCGATCCAGGGACGGAGATCAATGGTCGGAATACGGGGCTCAGTCACCGATGTCCTCGTTCCAGAGTGCCGGGTTGTTCTTGATGAAGTCGCGCATCAGCTGGGTGCACTCGGCGTCGTCGAGCAGAACGATCTCCACACCGTGCTCGGCGAGCCAGTCGTGCCCGCCGTGGAAGGTGGCGGCCTCACCGACGACGACCCGCGAGATCCCGAACTGGCGGACCAGCCCGCTGCAGTACCAGCACGGCGAGAGGGTCGTCACCATGGTCGTCCCGCGGTACGACCGCTGCCGCCCCGCCGCCCGGAAGGCGGCCGTCTCCGCGTGCATCGAGGGGTCGTCGTCCTGGACGCGCCGGTTGTGGCCGCGCCCCAGCAGGGTGCCGTCGGCGCCGTAGAGCGCGGCACCGATCGGGATGCCGCCCTCGCCGAGCCCGGCGCGGGCCTCCTCGACGGCGGTGGCGAGCCAGGCGCTCGCCTGTGCCTGATCCAAAGGCTTCATGTGCTCACTCTCCAGTGGCCGAAACACGAGGGCAACGTGCGGAAAGTACTCTCCCCGCAACCCGTACCCGGACGAACTGTCCGCGCCTCTGGAGGTTCCCGTGCCCGCACTCACCCTCCGCGAGGTCCTGGCCCTCGACCCGGTCCGCGCCTCCGAGCCCGAACTCCTCGCCGGCGAGGCCGCCCTCGACCGCCCCGTGCGCTGGGTCCACTCCAGCGAGGTCTACGAGGGCGCGAACTTCCTCGACGGCGGCGAACTCCTCCTCACCAACGGCTTCGGTCTCACCGACACGGACGCCGAGATCCGCCGCCGCTATGTCCGCGAGCTGGCGGCCCGGGGCGCGTCCGGCCTGGCGGTGGAGATCGGCCGCTCCCTGCCCACGATGCCGCCGGAGGTCACGGACGAGGCCCGCCGCCTCGGCCTTCCCCTCCTGGCCCTCCACCGGGTCGTCCCCTTCGTACGGATCACCGAGGCCGCCAACCGGGCGATCGTCGCCCGTGGCCTGTCCGGCCGCTCCGTCGTACGGCCGTGGGGCGACGACCACACCGCCGCCTTGCTGGCCGACCTCGCGGACCGGGCCGCGCTGAACCAGCCGGAGGTCGAGGCACGGTCCGCACTCGCCGGCTTCCACCCCAGCCCCGGCGCCCGCCTGATCGGTGTCTCGGTCCACGGCACGCGCGAGGTCTCCTCCGTCGACCGGGCGGTACGGCTGCTGGGCGGGGCGAGCGTGCTGCGGGCGGCGTTTCCGGGGGACGTACTGGCGCTGCTGGCGCTGTCCGGCTCGGTCTCGGGCGACCCGATCCGCGCTGTCCAGGAGGCCTTCCGTACGGCCGCCGATCCCGGGCTGACGGTCGCGGTCGGGCACGTGGTCGACGCGGGCAGTGGCTGGCTCCGCTGGAGCGACACCCTGCGGGCGGCCCGTACGACCCTGGAACTCGCGCTGACGGTCCCGGCCGCCGAACCCGCCGCACCGGAAGGCCCGTTGGTGACCTCCGCGCGGGCGCTCGCACTGGAACGGGAGCTGACGCGGGGCGGTGTGGACGCGAACCGCGACCGCCTGGCCCGTTTGGTTCAGCACGCGCTGGGCCCGCTGCTGGCGTGGGAGGCGGCACACCCCAGCGACCTGGTGCGCACGCTGGAGGTACACCTACGACACGGCTGCTCACCCACCCGCACGGCGGCCCTGCTGCACATAGGCCGCCAGTCGCTCTACCAACGCCTCGAACGCATCGAGTCGTTGCTCGGCCTGGAGATCGACGACCCCGATCTGCTGGGGGAGCTGCTGGCGGCGGTGTGCGCGCATCGGGTGGTGCGGGGGATGGGAGCGACTCAGGTGCGGGGGCTGCGGACCGTGGCCTAGTGGCCCGTTCCGGAAGTCCTTGCCCTCACCAGCATGCCGAAGATACTGCGAGCTCTGGTAAGGGGCTTTTGGGCGCTTGATCGCCGCATCGGAGGCAATCGACCGCCAACCCGTTTCGAGCGCTTTGCCGCGCGCCACCCCTTGGCCCTGGCTGTCACAATCGGTTTGTTCTACCCCGCGCTGATTGCCGGGCCCCCTGGCCGACAGACCGTGGACGTCGAGGTGGGGATCGTCGGCGGCGCTCTCCTCGGCCTGATGTGCTACTTGACAGCGATCTACGAGCGGGCCCGTCAGCGACGCTTGATTCGGCAAGGCATCTGGGAGCCCACCCCGCCGTCTTAGTGGCGCAGGGTGACTTGGCTGGGCCCGTTGAAGGGGGCGTAGCAGGTCACCGTGGGTGGGGTGCGCAGGATGTCGTTCTCGGCGAACAGTTTCCGTACGGCGTCGAAGGAGACCTCGCCGCTGACGACCGGGGCGACACGGTCGTAGAAGAGGCGTGACGGCTCCGGCAACGGCTCGCCGGGCTTGCCCTCGTCCTCGCTCCACACATCCCAGAGCAGGGTCTCGACCTTGTTGAGGGCGGCGAGGTCGAGGCGGATGTTGCCCGCGACGAACCGCTCGCCCCAGAACGGCCCTTCCTCCGGCGGATGCAGTCCGAAGGTCGCCGGGTCGGCTCCGCCCGTACGGATGGCCTGCCAGGCCTCGCCCGCGACGAGGAAACGGTCGCGGGGCACGTCCATCGGGTCGAAGTCGATGTTCCAGTGGTCCGTGATGACGGGGTCGGTGAGCTGGGAGTCGGCGAGGAGCCAGCCGCGGTCGTCGTGCCAGTACTCGGTGACGACGTGATCGCTGTGGAAGCGGTCGGAGGTGTTCTCTGTGAAGTAGTCGGCGAAGCCCGAGCGGATACGGGCCGGGATGCCCAGGTGCCGCAGGAACGAGCAGTGCAGCAGCGAGAAGTCCCGGCAGATCCCGACGAACCGGTCGCCTGGTGCGCGTCTTCGGTCGAGCGGGGCGTCGTTCCGGTCGACGAGTATGCGGAGGATGTCGTCGATGTAGCGGGTCTCGGCGTCGTTGTGCAGGCGGTCGGTGGGGTGGGTGTGGTCGTAGAAACCGGCCTCCAGGCGGTGGATGAGTAAGTCGCGGGTGATGAGGGCGAGTTGGGCGGGGTCGGGTGGGAGGTCGGTGTAGAGGTGGGCGAGGGTGCCGGGAGTGGAGTACGTGCTCTGGGTGGCGTAGAAGGTGCGGGAGTCGAGGGGCATGACACCGAACCGTGTCAAAATTCGCCCCGGATTGTCCAGAGTTCAGGGATGGGACTTCACAAGTCACCGTTGGGCCACTCGCTTCTTTGTCAGTGTCGGGCCGTGGAAGCCCGACACTGGCAGAGAAGCGGGCGGCCCGACGTTCACGTATCAGCACGCGTCCACTCCACCGCCCCCCCCTGGGCCACCCTCGACATCCCCGAGTAAGCGAATCCCGACCCCGGCGCGTATAGGGAGTGTGAAGGAGCTGGAGTTCGCGGAGTTCTACAGCAGTAGCCGGGACGTGTGCCTCAGGGCCGTGCTCGCCGGTGTGGGGGAGCGGCAGCTCGCCGAGGATCTGGTGGCCGAGGCGTTCACCCGGGCATGGGTGGCCTGGCCGAAAGTCGGGCGGCATCCGGCGCCCCGGGCATGGGTCGTGCGTACGGCATTCAACGCGCGTGTCTCGTGGTGGCGGCGGAGACGGCGCGAGGTGGCCCTCGCCCTCGATGATGCCGGGCACGACCTGGCCGGACCCGCGGTCGCCGAGGCCGGCCTCGACCCCGCGCTGCTCGTCCTGCTGCGCCAACTGCCGCGCCGTCAGCGGGAGGTGATCGCCTTCCGGGTCTTCCTCGACCTCGACACCGAGGCGACGGCAAAGGCCCTCGGGATCGCGCCCGGCACCGTCACCGCCCACCTGTCACGGGCCGTCGCGACCCTGCGCGGCCATCTCGTCACCCCGGAGGCCGGACCATGACCGAACACGACACGGACGTAACCGACGTACTCGACGCGCTGCGGACCTCGTTCGCCGACGTCACTCTCGACACCCCCGTCGAGCGGATCACCGCCGCCGGACGCGCGCGGCGGAGCAGGCGGCGCGTCGTCGCCCTGGTGGGCGCGGTGGCCGTGACCGGGCTGGCGCTCGGGGTGTCCACCTACGGCAACCCGTCCACGGCACCGCCGTCGGACGAACTCGCCACCGGTGTGGGCACCGTGCACATCCACACCGCCGCCTACGCCGTCGACAGCCTCAAGAACGGTTCGGTCAGGGTGAGTTGGGACAAGCAGGCCTACTTCGACGATCACGCGGGGCTGGAGCGGGCGCTGGACGCGGCGGGGTTCCCGGTGCTCATCAAGGTGGGAGAGTTCTGCCGGGGGATCGGTGACCCCGCGACGCTGGACCGGCATGGCTCCGGGCCCGGCGTCGAGAAGGTGCGCACCGCCCACCGGGAGGCTGACGACCGGGTCGTCTTCGACTTCCATCCCGCCGCCGTGCCCAACGGGAAGCAGTTCTTCATCGGTTACCTGTCGGCCGCTCAACTGAAGATCACCGACGGTCGGCCTGGTTCCGTCGAGCGCATCGTCCCTGCGGACACAAGTCAGTTGACCTGCTCCAGCGACCTGCCGAAGTTCGGCTGACCCGAGGAGAGGGGCCAAAGAGGGGGCTCGGCGCGGAGTCGGCGTGGCAGTCTGCACGCCGGCTCCGCAGCCAGGCCTACGGCTGCGGTTCGAGCACCGCGTAGTCCGCGAAGCTGCGGCGGTAGCGGGTGTGCCGGGTCGCTTGAGTGTGGTTGCGCTGCCATTCCTCTACGGTCGTCGGGTCGCCGCACGGTCCGGACGCGGCACCGCAGTCGTCCTCGTCGCCGGAGACGCAGCGAGCCTCGTACTCCGGTTCCGCGCCCGGGTCCTGCACGATCGCGTACGGCACGAACCGGAAGATCCGCCGGTGCCGGATGTCGTGATCCCGGTGCTGGTGCCGGCGCAGCAGGACGTTCGCGTCGGTCTCGGCGGTGCCGTCACCGCGGGCGCGGGCGTCGTGCCGGAGTGCGGCGAGGTCGGCGCAGGACGCGCAGCCGGGGATGGGGGAGGGTGGCGTACCGATGTCGTAGGGCACCGAATTCCCTTCGCCGGAGCGGGAGTTGGCTGCCTTCACGCTCGCGCTCAGCCGTTCCTCCGGCGTCGCGGGACGTACGGACCCCGGGTTGGCCTCCCACTCCCGGCCGCCGCCTACGGGGCGCAGCATCGCGTAGGGGCCCGCTTTGCCTCGGTACTCACCGACCTTGTTCGTACTGGCGTCGTAAACGAGCGTTCCTTGTTCGATCCGCTTCGAGATCGGCTCAACCATGTTCACTCCGGGGCCACTTCATCACTCTGGGTGTACTGAGAGTCGCCCAGGGGAACAGTGCGTATCAATGCTTGACGCGTGCCACTGGGCCATTGCCACGGAGGGGAGGCGGGTTCTGTGACCCAGCGAAATGCGGAGGCCACGGGCGGAGTCAGTAACGCGGTGCTCTTCGGTGACCTACTCCGCTTCTATCGCGAGGCCGAGTTGCTCACTCAGGAGGCGCTGGCCAAGCAGATCCCTTGCGACCGTTCCCATGTGGCCAAGGTCGAGGCGGGGACGCGGGTTCCGCAGGAGTCGTTCGCGAAGAAGTGCGACGAAATCCTGGGCACGGGTGGGGCGTTGCTGCGCATGTGGCGCCAGATCGACTGGTATCCCGAGGTTCAGCATCCCGATTGGTTCGAGCGGCGGGCTGAGATGGATGGGCAGGCGGTCGCGCTGAGGGCCTATCAGGAGCAGGTCGTACCAGGTCTGTTGCAGACGCCCGCTTATGCGCATGCGCTGTTCAGTCGTAGGGGTACGGATGTCGATGAGGTCGAGTCGCGTGTCCGGGCTCGATTGAGCCGTCAGCCGCGATTCCTCGCCGATGACGGGCCGCTCTACATCGCTGTCCTGGACGAGAGCTGCCTGCGCAACGCGGTGGGTGGTCCGCAGGTCATGAGGGACCAGTGCGCCCATCTGCTGAGTGTCGGACGGCGTCCCAACATCCGTATCCAGGTTGCCCCTTCGGACCTCTTCGGGCTCATCCGCCCGCGTACGTCCGTGTCGTTGATCAAGCTGCCGGACGGACATGAGTGGGTGTACTCGGAGTCGCTGGACCGTGGGCATTTCAACGATGATCCGGCCCTCTTCGCGCGTCACAGTCAGGCCTATGATGTGCTCAGGGCAGACATCCTGTCAGCCCGCGAATCCGCCGCTCTGATCAGCGACGTGATGGAGGGTTACGAGCACCATGGGCAGGCACGAACTCGGCGCGGCGACCTGGATCAAGAGCAGCTACAGCGGCGACAACGGCGGCGACTGCGTAGAAATCGCCCCCGCTTTCCCCGCCGTGGTTCCGGTGCGTGACAGCAAGGTGTCCGAGGGCCCGGTACTGGTCGTCACCCGCTCCGCCTGGTCCGCGTTCACGGCGGCTCTGCGGTGACGCCCATGGATGCGCAGCAACTCGGCGCGGCGACCGTGGTCCCCGTGCGTGACACCAAGACTCCTGAGGGTTCACCGTCAGGTGACAGCGAGCAGTCGTGACATGAGGCTGACGAACTGACGTCGCTGGGCGGCTGTCAGGGGTGCCAACACGTCCTCTTGGATCTGGTCGATCACCGCGTCGAGGTCGAGGAGGGTGTCCACGCCCTGAGGCGTGATCGTCACGATGTTTCTACGCTTGTGGTCGGGGTCGACCCTGCGTTCGACGAGGCCGCGTGATTCGAGCTCGGTGAGCGCCGCGGTGACGTCGCTCCGGTCGATCCCGGTGTCGCGACCGAGGGCGGCCTGGCTCGCGGGCCCCCACTGTTCGAGTGCGGCTAGCAGCCGGTAGTGATAACTGCGCAGGCCGTTGCCCCCGGCCTCGAATCCGGCGTTGAGCAATGCCGTGGAGCGCGCGTAGGCGCGGCTGATGAGCCAGGTCGGGCGGTCCTTGAGCCGATCCGGCGTACGGCCGGGCTGAACGGGATGCGCGGGCATGCCCTCAGATTACTGATTGTGGGTGCGGCCAACAACCTCTATGTTGGATGAGCCAACATTGGACAAGCCAACACTGGCCGGGTTGGCGGCGGATCCATCACCAAGGAGATCTGACGATGAACTCCACGCCCACCGACGAACCCGATCGCGTCCTCGTGGTCGGCCGCAGCCCCAGCGTTCTCGTTGCCACGGTCGACATCCTGCGCGCCAAGGGCTACATCGCCGACGCGACCAACCAGTTCGACCATGTTCTCGACGACTACGAGGTCACCGACCTCGACGTGCTGGTCTTCGGCGGGATGGTCCCGGCCGACACCAAGCAGTACCTGCGCGGGGAAGTCTCCCGGCGCAACCCGCAGGTGACTTTCGTCCAGGGACTCGCCGGCATCGCCGGCGTCATCGCCGCCCAGGTCGAGGCCCTCACCGCTGACGAGCGACAAGACCCGGGCGGAGCCGAGATCACCTACGACGTCGTCCGCCGGTCCGTGCAACTGGCGCTCAAGGAACCCGCGCACGTGACTGTCGAGGCTCTGTGGCTCACGTCCTTCGTGCCTCCCGAGCCCAAGAGCACCTCGACGCGGGTCTTCGACGGCGATCACGGGGTCGGAGTCCACGTCATCCCGCTGCCCGACCAAGTGCCGTTCGAAGCCTCCTTCGTCACCGTCGCCGTCGACGACCTGGTCCGCGTGTTCACTGTCGGCGCGATGCCCACCGCAGTTACGCGGATGGTCCCCACCTCGGCGAACGACAAGCGACTCCCCGAAGTCGACCAGGTCACCACGAGCAGCGACGACCACTGACGCGAGTGCGGGCGGTTCAGGTTCCCGGCCCGAGCCCCGGGCCCGGATGGTGCGCGGACAGCGCCTGGTGAACCTGCTGGTCCGCGGCCTACTGCGAACGCCGGTCCTGTCCCGGATCATCGGCCTTCGACTGGTCACCCTCTACGTCGTGGGTCGTACGTCGCGACGGCGCTATGTCGTCCCAGTCGCCTACTTGGGTCAACGTGACGAACTTCTGATCGGTGCCTCCGCCGGATGGGGACGCAACCTGCAAACGGGCGAGCAGGTCGCGATCCGACTCAGAGGCAGGCGTCGCTGGACCGATGTCCAGACCTGTACCGAAGAGTCCGAAGTCGTCTCGGCCCACGCCCACATGGTGCGCGCCAACCCGACCTTCGCCAGGTTCAACAGCATCCGCCTCGACGAGGACGGCGAGCCTGACCGGGACGACCTCCGGTCGGTCTGGCGAAATGGCGCACGAGTACTCAGGCTGACCCTGCGATAACGGCGATCCAGCCACCTTGGAGATCATTTCGTGAGGAGTTCCTGGCCCGCAACCCGCAGCAACAGCTTCCCGGTGCTGGTCCGCGCCCCCATCGCCCGATGCGCCTCCGCCGCCTCCTCCAGCCCGAACTCCGCCGTCACCGGCAGCGACACCGTGCCGTCGGCCACCGTCGCGAATGCCCGCTCGGTCAGGGCCCGTAGCGCCACCGGGTCGGTCTTCGCGAGGGTGAGGATCGAGAAGCCGGAAACGGACAGGGCGCCGGGGTACAGCTCCGGCTGGCCCACCTGCCACGGTGCCGCCGAGCTCGCGTTGCCGAAGGAGACGAGGCGGCCGTAGGTCGCGAGGGAGGCCAGACCGGCGCGCAGAGTGTCGCCGCCTACCGGGTCCAGCGCGAGGTCCACCCCACGTCCGCCCGTCGCCGCCCGCACCGGCGCCTCGAACTCGCCCACGAACACCTCGTCGTAGCCGTATCCCCGCGCGAACTCCGCCTTCCCCGCGCTCGATACGACCCCGTACACCGCCCCGGCCCCCGCCGCCCGCGCCAACTGCCCCACCACCGTGCCGACTCCGCCCGCCGCGCCCTGCACGAGCACCGTCTCGCCGGGTTGCAGCCGGCCCACGGTGTGGACGAGGGCGTAGGCGGTCGGGAGGACGGTGGGGAGGGTGGCGGCTGTGCGGAGGTCGATGCCTTCGGGGAGGGGGAAGACGGTCACCGCGTCGGTGGCGACGACGTCCGCGTAGGCGCCGCCCGCCGTGAGGGCGACGACCTCCTGGCCCACGGTCAGGCCGTCGGAGACGCCCGCGCCGATCTCCCGTACGCGCCCCGAGACCTCAAGTCCCGGTACGAACGGGAGACTTGGCACCCGGTACCCCTCGGCCCGCGCCTTCAGGTCGGCGAAGTTCACCCCGGTGTACGCCACGTCGACGCTCACCTGGCCGGGGCCGGGGCGTGGTATCTCCGTCTCCACGACCTTCAGGACCTCGGGACCGCCGTACTCCTGGAACTCGACTGCGCGCATGCCGCACACACTCCCCGCTCGACTGTTCAATGAAAAGCGAACACTCGCGAGTGTATGGTTTTCATCGAACACTCGGCAAGCGGGAGGCGGACATGGCGGCACAGCGGACCGGCGTCGGCACCAGTCACCGCGCCGCCCCGGAACACACCCACCCCGACGGCGTCCCTGTACAGACGGCTCTCGCCGCCCTCGCCGATCCCGTACGCATCACCCTGGTGCGGGAGCTGGCCGGTTCGGCGGACTGGTCGCGCAGCTGCGGCAGCTTTGACGTGCCGGTGGGGAAGGCCGCCCTGAGTCACCACTTCGCCGTGCTGCGGGGCGCGGGGATCGTGGAACAGCGGGACGAGGGGCCCAAGCGGGTCAACCGGCTGCGGAGGGAAGAGTTCGGTGCCCGGTTCCCGGGGCTGCTGGAACTCGTACTGCGTGCAGAATGAGTCGGGTCACGTGCTGAACGCGGGCCCGTCGTATCTCCAGGCAAGGAAGACCTCATGACCTCCCCGAAGACGGTTCTGATCACCGGTACGTCCTCCGGCATCGGCCTGGCCACGGCCGTCGGCACCGCACGGGCGGGCTGGACGACCATCGCCACCATGCGCGACACCGGCAAGGCGGACGCCCTGCTCAAGGCCGCCGCCGAGGCGGGCGTCGCGAACCGCGTCCAGGTCAGGCGTCTGGACGTGACCGACACCGCCGGCCTCACCGCCTGCCTGGACGAGGTCGTCGCCGAGCACGGCCGCCTGGACGCGCTGGTCAACAACGCAGGCGCGGCCCAGGTCGGCACCATCGAGCAGAGCAGCGTCGAGGACGTCCGCGCGGCCATGGAGGTCAACTTCTTCGGCGTGGTGGCGATGACCCGGGCCGCCATGCCGCACCTCCGCGCGTCGAAGGGCCGGGTGATCACCGTCAGCAGCGTCGGCGGCGCCGTCGGCCAGCCCTTCAACGAGGCGTACTGCGCGGCCAAGTTCGCCGTCGAGGGCTTCATGCAGTCGCTCGCGCCGGTCGCCGCGACCGTCGGCGTCGATGTCACCGTGGTCGAACCGGGCGCGGTGGCGAGCGAGTTCGTCGCCAACCTCGGCCTGGACGTCCCGGCCCTGCTCGCCGCCGCCGGTCCCTACGCCCCGGCGCTTCAGGCCTACATCGCCCGCACCCAGCAGTCGTTCGGCAACGCCCAGACGCCGGCCGAGGCGGCCGCTCCGATCGTCGACGCCCTGACCGCCGCCCACCCGCCCTTCCGCGTCCAGACCTCGCAGTGGGCCCGCGACTTCGTCGCCACCACCCTCGCCGACCCCGACGGCTCCGCCGTCCAGAGCCTCACCGGTAGCTGGGTGCGCTGACCGTCCCGGCGTCCCGCACCGCCCCGCCGGGCAGCGCGGCAAAGGGGACTGAACGCCTCCGGCCGCCTCCGCGTCACAGTGCCGAGTGGGGCGTAGAGGGGGCGTCGGCGTGAAGAAGCACCTGAAGAAGTACCTGTGGACCTTCGTGGTCGTCGCGATCGTCGCCGTGGCGGTCCTGGTCGCCCTGGCCGTGCACGGGCTCATGAATCCGGGCGCCGACGAGGAGACCGTGAGCGACGCCCGGCCGAAGGCCGGTGCCGGCACCGGCACCGGCACCGGCGTCGATCGCGAGTGCGTCGGCACCCGTCCCGTCGACAGCCTCCCCCACGCCTACGACGACAGCTCCCCGCTCGAACCCCTCGAACGCGTCGTCGCCCGCATCGACAAGCTCGCCCACGCCCACCGCTACGCCGCCGCCTACACCGGCCTCTCCCTCGACGAGGACAGTAAGAGCGTGGACGTGTGGCGCGTGTCCTCGGCCGCCTTCGACGACGACGTCTGCGGGAGCGTGGTGAAAGGCGTGACCGTGCGGTTGCACGACGCCGACCTCGACCGGAAGACGCTCGACGCGCTGGCCGAGCGGGTCGGCGACGACATGAGCCGCTGGGACGGCACCTTCCAGATGCGCGAAGTCGGCGTGGACGAGCGGGGGTTCGTGCGGGTCGGGGTCGACGACCCCGACAAGGCCGAGCCGATCATCAAGAAGGCGTACGGGGCGAAGAACGCCCCGTACATCAAGGTCGGGCACGTGAATCAGGCGTCGGCCTTGACCGGTTGAGCCTGAACCCGCCCCTTCGTTCCCAGTACCGACCGCAGCACCACATACAGCACCGCGCTCAGCACGAACCCCACGATCGGCGTGCTGTCGCCGAACGACGGCCAGTGCTTCGGGACGTAGCCGACGTAGTCCTCCTGGTTGGAGAAGAGCGGGACCGAGACCGCGATGCCGATCAACAGGGCTGCCAGACCGGGCCAGTTGGTGAAGGTGGGGTCGGTCAGGCGGGGGGCCAGTTCCTCGGTGGGCGTGCGGGACTGGAACCAGCGCTCCACCAGGACCACACCCAGCCACGGCGCCACCCAGTACGCGATGACCAGCAGGAACGCCTCGTACGCCGAGCCCGCGTCGGACAGTGACGCCCACGCCGCCGCCGTACCGGCCACGCCCGAGACCACTACCAGGACACTGCGGTTGAGCCACGCGGGGAGCTTCAGGCCCAGCGCGGTGAGGGAGATCGCGCCGGAGTAGACGTTGAGGGCGTTCGCCGAGACCGCGCCGAGGATGATCGCGATCAGCACCAAGTCGCCCAGCCAGCCGGGGAGATGGCCGGTGAATGCGGCCGTGGGCGTCGCGTCCTTGGGGGCCAGCAGCGTTGCCGAGGCCGCGCCCATGACGGCGACGAACGTCACCGACACGAACAGGCCGACCGCCGGGTAGAGGATCGTCTTGAACCTGTTCGCCGTGCGCGGGAGATAGCGCGAGTAGTCCGTCGCGTACGGGTTCCAGCCCGCCGCGTAGCCCCAGGCCGCGCTGAGTGCGAGAAGGAAGCCGCCGATTCCGCCGCCCGTGCCGCCCCCGCCGAGGTGCGCGTCCTTGAAGGTCCACACGCCGGCCAGCAGGAAGATCACCGCGAGCGCAGGGAACGCGTACTTCTCGAAGGTGTGCACGAAGTTGTGGCCGATGAAGCCGATGAGGATCTCGGCCACGACCACCAGCAACAGCGACGGGAGGGGTCGTAGGCCCGTCAGCGTGTTCAGTGCGAACGCCGCGCTCACGCTGTTCACCGCGAACCAACCGACGCCCGCGACAAGGCCGTTGGCCGCCGACGGGAGGATGTTGCCGCGGAAGCCGAAGGAGAAGCGGCCGATCACCATCTGCGGGACGCCGAAGCGCGGGCCGTCCAGGGAGAGGAAGCCCTGGGTGATCGCGCCGAGGCCGGTGCCCAGGACGATCGCGGCGGTCGCCTGCCAGAAGCTCAGGCCGAAGAAGAGGACCGAGATCACACCGATGTAGACGGTCGCGAACTCGATGTTCGGGGACGCCCAGGTCCACAGGAGCTGGAGGGGACTGCCGTGGCGTTCGGCGTCGGGGATCGGCTCGGCACCGGCCGTCTCCACGGCGATGACCTTGTCACCGTATTCGGGGGCGAGGGTGCCGGTTGCGTCGGCGGGAGCAGTCGTCATGCGAGGTAAGTGTCCGGTTCCTGCCGGTCCGGGCACAGAGGCGCATTGTCCGTACCGGGCCGCTCACCGGCGTACAACCTGCACGTACTGCTCGGTCTACTCGGTCTTCGGGTCCGGCTTGGGGTCGTCCTTGTTCAGGGACTTCAGGAACTCGGGGTTGTCGTCCGGCGCGACCCACTGGCCCTGCGCTGCCGACGCCCCGTCCTGGGTACGCCGCGCCCGGCCCGCGATCAGCCACGCGACCGGACCGACCAGCACCTCGCCGAAGAGCAGGATCACGAACACCCACGCCAGCTTCGGCATGCCCCGCACATCCTCCTCGGGCGTGTTCAGGCAGTCCACGAAGGCGTAGATCCACAGGGCCAGGACCAGCAGGAAGGGCAGATACCTGAGCATGGCGGCGAGATTCTCCTGAGTGGTGGGACGGCCCCGGTGACGGGGTCAGGTTAGCGGGTGGGTAAGAAACGCGGTCCCCGCCTTGTCCTGTTCGGTACCGCGCGCAGGATGGGGGGATGGCGCGAGTGGTCGTGCAGTGCAGTCAGGGGCATCGCTTCTCGACGGTGTGGGTGCCTTTCGCCTCGTTCAAAGCCGTGCGGCTGGGACGATCGCGCTATCAGAGATGTCCCGAATGCGGACGTTTCCGGCTGGTGCGGCAGGCAACCGACCGCGCGACCCGCAACGGCGACCCGTGAGCCGGGTCGCCGGGCCCGTGCCGGATACTGGGACACATGGCTTACGACGATCTTCGCTCCCTGCTCAGGGCACTGGAGCGCGAGGGAGACCTCAAGCGCATCAAGGCCGAGGTGGACCCCTATCTGGAGGTCGGGGAGATCGTCGACCGGGTTCAGAAGGCCGGTGGGCCCGCGCTTCTCTTCGAGAAGGTGAAGGGCTCGTCCATGCCCCTCGCCATGAACGTCTTCGGGACCGACCGGCGGCTGCTCAAAGCCCTCGGGCTGAAGTCGTACGGCGACATCTCCGAGAAGATCGGCGGGCTGCTGCGGCCCGAGCTGCCGCAGGGGTTCGTGGGGGTGCGGGACGCCTTCGGGAAGCTCGGCTCGATGACGCACGTACCGCCGAAGAAGGTCAAGGACGCGCCCGTGCAGGAGGTCGTCCTCCAGGGCGACGACGTCGATCTCGACGCGCTGCCGGCCCTCTTCACCTGGCCGCAGGACGGCGGGTCCTTCTTCAACCTCGGGCTCACGCACACCAAGGACCCGGAGAGCGGGATCCGCAATCTCGGGCTCTACCGGCTCCAGCGGCACGACAAGCGCACCATCGGCATGCACTGGCAGATCCACAAGGACAGCCGGAACCACTACCAGGTCGCCGCGAGGCGCGGGGAGCGGCTGCCGGTCGCCATCGCCTTCGGGTGTCCGCCCGCCGTGACCTACGCCTCCACCGCGCCCCTTCCCGGTGACATCGACGAGTACCTCTTCGCCGGGTTCATCGCGGGCAAACGGATCGAGATGGTCGACTGCAAGACCGTGCCGTTGCAGGTGCCGGCGCAGGCCGAGGTCGTCATCGAGGGGTGGCTGGAGCCCGGCGAGATGCTGCCGGAGGGGCCGTTCGGCGACCACACCGGGTTCTACACGCCGCAGGAGCCGTTCCCCGCGCTCACCATCGACTGCGTCACGATGCGGAAGCGGCCGTTGCTTCAGTCGATCGTCGTAGGCCGGCCTCCGACGGAGGACGGACCGCTGGGACGGGCGACGGAGCGCTTCTTCCTCCCCCTCCTGAAGATCATCGTGCCGGACATCGTGGACTACCACCTGCCCGAAGCGGGCGGATTCCACAACTGCGCGATCGTCTCCATCGACAAGAAGTACCCGAAGCACGCCCAGAAGGTGATGCACGCGGTCTGGGGTGCGCACATGATGTCCCTGACCAAGCTGATCGTGGTCGTCGACTCCGACTGCGACGTCCACGATCTGCACGAGGTCGCGTGGCGGGCCCTCGGCAACACGGACTACGCCCGTGACCTCTCGGTCGTGGAAGGACCCGTCGATCATCTCGACCATGCCTCCTACCAGCAGTTCTGGGGAGGCAAGGCGGGCATCGACGCGACGAGGAAGTGGCCCGAGGAGGGCTACACGCGGGACGGCGGCTGGCCCGAGATGGTGCTGTCCGACCCGGAGACGGCGGCGAAGGTCGACCGCCGGTGGAAGGAGTACGGCCTGTGAGCAGCGCGTCAGCCGCGATCCCGCAGCCGGGGCGCACCAAGGCGTTCCTACGCCTCGTCATGATCGAGCACTCCGTCTTCGCCCTGCCCTTCGCCTATATCGCCGCGCTGACCGCGATGTTCCAGTGGGACAGGAACATCCACTGGGGGCGGCTGCTGCTGGTCACCATCTGCATGGTGGGGCTGCGGACGTTCGCGATGGCGGTGAACCGGATCATCGACCGGGAGATCGACGCCCGTAACCCGCGCACGGCACACCGCGAGCTGGTCACCGGCGCGATGACGGTGAAGCACGCGTGGACGGGCGCGCTCGTCGCGCTGGTCGTGTTCCTGAGCTCGGCGGCCCTGCTGAACCCCCTCTGTCTGGCGCTGGCCCCCATCGCGGTGATCCCGATGGTGATCTATCCCTACGGCAAGCGGTTCACGAACTTCCCGCAGGCCATCCTCGGTCTCGCCCAGGCCATGGGCCCGGTCGGCGGCTGGCTGGCGATCACCGGCGAGTGGTCCTGGGACGCGGTGATCCTCGGTCTCGCCGTCGGCATCTGGATCGGCGGCTTCGACCTGATCTACGCCTGCCAGGACATCGAGACCGACCGCGAGATCGGCGTCATGTCGGTCCCGGCCCGCTTCGGCATCCCCGCGTCCATCTGGGGCGCGCGCGTCTGCCACACCATCACCACGGCCCTCCTCGCCTGGTACGGCGCGGCGACCGGCGCGGGTGCCTTCTTCTGGTTCGGCCTGCTGATCGTCGCGGGCGCGTTCGTGTACGAGCACTCGATCGTCCGGCCGCATGATCTTTCGCGGTTGAACAGGGCGTTCTTCAGCGTCAACGGGTTCATCGGGATCGCCCTGTTCGCGTGTGCGCTTCTCGATCTTCTGGTCCGGGGGCTGACCGTGTGAGTAGCGTGCGTCCATGGACCGTCTGCACGCGCAGCTCTCTCGTTTCGAGGACGCGTTTCCCGGTTTCCTGACAGAGATCGTCGAGGGCAGCGTGGTGGCGACACCGGTCACACCGCACCACGGGCACACGATTCAGGGTGTGTGGGCCGTCATCGAGGAGCAGCTGCCGTCGGAGTGGGTCCTGGTGAGCGATGTGGCCTTTCCGTTCGACGACGCCAATGAGTTCTGCCCGGACCTCGCGGTCATCCCCGCCATGGCGGAGGCCGAGAACAGCAGTGCGTATCCGCCGGACCTCATCGAGTTCGTGGCCGAGGTGGTGTCTGAGGGCAGCATCCGCCGCGACTACGACGTCAAGCCTCGCTGGTACGCCTCCCGAGGCATCGCCAACTACCTGATCCTCGACTCCCTCAAGGGCCACTGCGTCACGATGTGGAACCCGGGACCTGACGGCTACCGTGGCCGCGACACCATCCCGTACGGAACCGAGGTCGCCGTCGACTCCCCCCTGGGCAAGCTGACCATCCCCACCGCTCACCTCCCGGTCGACCCGAAAGCCCGCCCTCAGGCCTGAAGCGCCGGCCTCTGTTGGGCGGGGCGCCGGAACGCGAACGCCGCCGTCACCCCCGCCGCCAGTCCGATCAGGTGTGCCTGCCAGCTGACCCCCGACTGCGTGGGCGCGAGGCCGAACAGGATCGACGTGCCCCAGACCACGCCGATCAGCAGGCCGACGGCTATGCCCAGCGGGCGGCGCTCGACGAAGCCGGTGACCAGCAGGAAGCCGAAGAGGCCGAAGATCAGGCCGGAGGCGCCCGCCGTGTTGGTGTGCGCCGGGGATATGAGCCAGACGCCGAGGCCGTCCGCGACGATGATCAGCGCGCAGACCGCGGCGAAGCGGCGGAGGCCGCCCAGCGCGGCGAGGAAGCCGAACACCAGCAGCGGCACACTGTTCGCCGCCACATGGGCGAAGCCGAAGTGGATGAACGCGGCCGGCACGATGTCGAGCAGCTCGGACGGCTCGCGCGGCACGATCCCGAGGCTGTCCAGCGCGTGGCCGGACACCACGTCCACCACTTCGAGCAGCCACAACAGCGCGACCCAGCCCACCATCAGCTTGGCCGCGGCCTTCGCGCGGTCGCCCCGCGACCACTCCGACTCCGTACCCGACATGGCACCCCCCACGGTCCACTCGCGGTCCACTTGTCCCCACAGAAGAACGCCCCGGGCCCCTTGGCCGGTTCCCGTTCCGCGACGCCAGCTAGGCTCGGTCCCGTGAACCCAGTCAAGCCAGGAGAGACGCCGCGTACGCCTTGGATCGTAGGGGTGTCCGGCGCTTCCGGCACCCCATACGCGGCTGCGGTGCTGCGCGGGCTCCTCGACGCGGGCGAGAGTGTCGACCTCGTCGTGTCCCGGGCGTCCCGGCTCACCCTCCTCGACGAGACGGGGATCTCCTTCAGGGACGCGCACTGGCGGGACGACCTGCGCGAATGGCTGGCCCGCGGCGCCGACGGCAAGCCCGGCACCTTCGAGCCCGACATCGCCGCCGTACGGCACTGGAGCGCGGGCGATCTCGCGGCGGGGCCGTCCTCGGGGTCGTACCCCGCGAAGGGCATGCTGATCGTGCCCGCGTCGACCGCCTGTGTCGCCGGGGTCGCCCTCGGGCTGAGCAAGGACCTGTTGCAGCGGGCGGCGAGCGTGACCCTCAAGGAGCGGCGCCGGCTGGTGGTGTCCGTACGCGAGACGCCGTTGAACGGGCAGACGCTGCGGCACCTCGTGACCCTGGACGACCTGGGCGCGGCCGTGGTGCCGGCCTCGCCCGGTTTCTACGCCGGCGCCACCCACATCCAGGACCTGGTGGACTTCGTCGCCGGGCGGGTCCTGGACGCGGCGGGCGTCGAGCACGATCTCTACCGCCGGTGGAAGGGCGACCTCGGGGGTTCCCGCTCCACCGGCAACTGACGTACGGCACGCACCTATTCATCCTCATCACCGGAAGGCAATCGATCGCATGGACGCGGTGGACAGGCAGCTCATCCAGGCCCTGAGAGAGAACGGCCGGGCCTCCTACGCGGAGCTGGGGCGCCTCGTCGGCCTGTCGGGACCCAGCGTCACCGACCGCATCAACCGGCTGGAGGCGGCCGGTGTCATCACCGGCTACCGCGCGACCGTCGACTCGGCCTCGCTCGGCCTCGGCGTGATCGCCCTGATCGGCATCTCCCTCTCGGACGCCGCCGACCACGAGGACGTGGCGGCCCGGCTGAAGGACCTCAGCGAGATCGAGGACTGCTGGTTCATCGCGGGCGAGGACTCGTTCATGCTCAAGGTGCGGGCACCGGACGTGGACGGCCTGGAGAAGACCATCCGGCGGCTGTCCGGGACCAAGGGCGTGTCCCGTACTCGTACGACCATCGTGCTCTCCACGAAGTGGGAGAACCGGGTCGGAGAGCTGCCCGAAGAGGCGTAGTGGCGTAGGCGTACCGTTTAAGAAGTTGTCTCAGGAAGAGGTATGGGCATGGATGTCGGGCTCAAGCGCGAGCTGGAGCAGAAGGTCCGCTCCGGTGAGCGGCTGTCCCGCGAGGACGGCGTCGCGCTGTACGAGTCGGACGACCTGGCCTGGCTGGGCGGGCTGGCGCACGAGGTGCGGACGCGGAAGAACGGCGATGTCGTCCACTTCAACGTCAACCGCCACCTCAACATGACCAACGTGTGCACGGCGTCCTGCGCCTACTGCTCGTTCCAGCGCAAGCCGGGCGAGAAGGACGCGTACACGATGCGGATCGAGGAGGCCGTCCGCCTCGCGAAGGCGATGGAGGGCGAGAACCTCACCGAGCTGCACATCGTCAACGGCCTGCACCCGAACCTCCCCTGGCGCTACTACCCGCGCTCCCTGAGCGAGCTGAAGAAGGCCCTCCCGAACGTCTCGCTGAAGGCCTTCACGGCGACGGAGATCCATCACTTCGAGACGATCTCGGGGCTCAGCGCCTCCGAGATCCTCGACGAGCTGATCGACGCGGGTCTGGAGTCGTTGACCGGCGGCGGCGCCGAGATCTTCGACTGGGAGGTCCGCCAGCACATCGTGGACCACCGCACGCACTGGGAGGACTGGTCGCGCATCCACCGGCTGGCGCACGAGAAGGGGCTCAAGACTCCGTGCACCATGCTCTACGGCCACATCGAGGAGCCGCGCCACCGCGTGGACCACGTGCTGCGGCTGCGTGAACTCCAGGACGAGACCGGCGGTTTCCAGGTCTTCATCCCGCTGCGCTACCAGCACGACTTCGTGGACATGAAGGACGGGAAGGTACGGAACCGCCTCCAGGCGCGTACGCAGATGGCGACCGGCGCGGAGGCCCTGAAGACCTTCGCGGTCTCGCGGCTGCTCTTCGACAACGTCCCGCACGTCAAGGTCTTCTGGGTCATGCACGGCGTCCAGACCGCCCAGCTCGCGCTCCAGCACGGCGCGGACGACATGGACGGCTCGGTCGTCGAGTACAAGATCACGCACGACGCCGACAACTACGGCACCCCGAACAAGCTCACCCGCGACGACCTCCTCGACCTGATCCGCGACGCCGGTTTCCAGCCGGTCGAGCGGAACACGCGCTACGAGATCATCCGCGAGTACGACGGCCCGGACCCGGCGCGGCGGGAGTCGCCGCAGCCGATGCGAGTGTGAACACGGAACGATGGCGCTCACCTTCGAACTGGACCCCGCGATAACCCCTGCCCTGCGCGAGGAGATCCTCACGCTCTGGGCGGACGTCTCCAACGCGGGCGGCTCGGTCGGCTTCGTGGCACCGGTCACGGTGGACGAGATACGGCCCGAGCTGATCAAGCACTTCGTCTCCATGGCGGAGGGCCGCACCCGGCTGCTGGTCGGCCGGGACGAGACGGGCACGGTCGCCGCGACCGTGTTCCTCGCGTTCAACACCCACCGCCTGATGCTGCACTGGCTGTGGCTCTACACGGTGATGGTCCACCCCCGCCACCAGGGCAAGGGCTACGGGCGGGATCTGCTGGCCGCCGCCGAGACGGCGGCCCGCGGTCTCGACGGCATCGAGGCGATCCGCCTCACCTGCCGGGGCGGCCACGGTCTGGAGCGCTTCTACGGCTCCTGCGGCTACAAGGAGGTCGGCCGGGTGCCCGGCGCGATCCGCGTCGCCCCGGGTGACGACCGGGACGACATCTTCATGCTGCTGCCCCTGCTGTGAGCCGCTGAGGTGAGCCGCGTACCCCGCCCGAAGATCGGTGGGGGCGCGTGCTTCACTGGTTGGGCCTGTTCGTCACGGTTACGGAAGAGTGGATTGAGATGTTCCGCTACACGCTGATGCGCCTCGGAGTCTTCGCGGGCTGCCTCGGAGTCGTCTGGGGCCTCGTCTACCTCGGCGTCTTCCCGCGCGGCTTCGGTGAGTCCAACGGCATGTGGATCGTGCTGCTGGCGCTGGTGATCTCGGCGCCGATCAGCTTCGTGGTGCTGCGCGGGGTGCGGGACCGGGCCTCGGTGCAGATCGTCGAGCGGGTCGACCGGATGAAGGCGAACCTGGACGCCAACCGCAACCAGGAGGACGAGGCCGTCGACGCCGCCGGTGCGCAGGGGCAGACTTCCTGACACCTGGGCCGAACTACCCTTGCCCCCATGGGTGCCGTGAAGACCAAGCGGATGCCGCGTGCGGTCCGTGAGCAGCAGATGCTCGACGCCGCCGTGCGGACCTTCGGACAGCGTGGCTACATGGCCGCGTCGATGGACGAGATAGCCGAACTCGCGGGCGTGTCCAAGCCGTTGGTGTATCTCTATCTGAACTCGAAGGAAGACCTGTTCACCGCGTGCATCCGGCGCGAGGGCCAGGCCCTCACCGAGGCGGTACGGGCCGGGGTCGACACCCGCTTGCCCGCCGACCGCCAACTCTGGGACGGGCTGCGGGCGTTCTTCACCCACACCGCCCAACATCCGGACGGCTGGTCCGTCCTGCATCTCCAGGCCCGCACGCACGGCGAGCCCTTCGCGGCCGAGGTGGCCGCGCTGCGCGCCGAACTCGTCGCGTTCGTCACCGAGTTGATCGCGGTCACCGCCCGCGAGGCGCACCGCGACCGTGACCCCGACCTCGCCGAGCGCGAGGTGGCCGGCCTCGCGGAGGCGCTGGTCGGTGCCGCCGAGTCCCTCGCCGCCTGGTCCAACGCGACCCCGGGCGTCACCGCGAAGCAGACGGCGGCGACCCTGATGAACTTCGCGTGGGCCGGCCTCGGCAACCTGATGGAGGGGCGGCCCTGGTCACCGCCGGCCGTCACCGAGGACCGGCCCTGAGGTCTCAGACGGCCCCCCACTTGCGCAGCGTCGGCGCCACCCGCTGGTATCCCACCCGGTACACGGCCTTGGCACCGCGCCGGGCGACTCCTCGTACGGCCCTCTTCAGGCCCGAACCGCCCGTGCCCAGCGGGGTGCCCAGCGGGCGGCCCTTCTCGTCGAAGCCGTTGCGGGCCAGCAGGCCGCCCAGGTAGATGCCGGCGCGTTCCGGTGTGTAGTAGGGGCGCAGCGTCGGCAGCGGTCCCGCGGCGCGCAGCGCGGCCACGCGGGCGCGGGCGGCGGCGTAGGGGTCGCTCTTGCCGATGCCCTGGGCGTCGGCCCAGGCGGGGTCGGGCAACGGGAGGGCGCCGGCGTCGAGTTCGTCCCAGGAGGCCAGGCAGCCGGAGTGGATGAAGTAGTGGTTGCCGTGTGCCTCGCGGACGCCGAAGTCGGTGAGTATCGCGGTGGGTATGCCCCGCTGCATCGACTCCAGGGCGGCGGTGGAGCTGACGGTCACCAGGAGGTCGGTGCGGTCGAGGACCTCGCCCATGTTGCCGTAGACCAACTGGAGGTTGGCGGGGGCGGGTTCGGCGAGGTTCTGGATGAGGAGCTGGTAGGGGTCGGCCTCGACGTGGGTGGTGTGTTCGCCGGGGAGGCTGCGCAGCTTCATCAGGACCTGGCGGTCGGGGTGGCGCCGGGCGTGCGCGGCGGCCCGCTCCAGGAGCCGCATCCGGTCCTGCTTGCCCTTGGGGACGGAGGGCTGGACGGCGAAGGTGAGGGTGAACGGCCGTTCGGTGGACGGCCGGTAGGGCTCGCCGCCGAGGAAGGGCAGCGCGCACTCCACGACCGAGTCCGGGTCGACGCCGACGCTCGCGAACGCGGCGCCGAACCGGCGTGCGTCGTAGGTGGAGTTGGCGAGGACGATGTCGGTGCCGCCGCGGGTGAGCAGTCCGTCGATCATCTTCTCGTAGACGACGCCGACGTATCCGGTGACGGTGATGGGCCGGTGTTCGCGGCCCGACCAGGCGAGGCCGAGGCTGTGGGTGAGGGCGAGAACCGTGCCGCCGGAGACGGCCATGACGACGATGTCCGCGTCGGCCAGGTCCGCGTCGTCGACCAGTTCGGCGGTGGGGAGTTCGCGCGCGGTGTCGGGTTCGATGCCGATCTCGGCGAGCTGCCGCTCGGTCGGGGTCGACCGGCCGCGCAGGAAGTACGCGTCGAGGGCGTGCCCCGGGGCGATCTGCTGTGCCACGGACGCGCCCCACTTCCAGCGGGTGTCCGAGTCGGCGAGTACGGCGATGCGTCTGGGGGGCATGGCTCAGGGGCCCTTCCTGGCGGGTCCGGCGAAGTGAGGCGAGGGTAAGAAGGAACCCTGAGGAATGCATGAGCGATCGCTTGAAAGTGCCTTGGGTGGGCTGGGGTTTTCCTGTGCGGAATGCTCAAGGACCCTTTGTTCGCCTGGGGTTCCGTGAAGCGCCGAAAGGAGCCGGACGTTTTTTGTTCGCTCAGTGTTCACTGGAGATCAGACAACGGGCGGGCGCACGAACCCCTCCACGTGTGTCCGGCCGGTCACGTCCCGCAACGCGAACCGGTCGCCGAGCGCCGCGTACTCCACGGTTCCCGGCAGCAGCACCGGCGCCCTGAACTCGGCCCGCACCAGCGCCCGTTCGGGGGTCCCGTGGGCGGCGAGACAGCGGGCCGCCGTCCACATGCCGTGCGCGATGGCCCGGGGGAAGCCGAACAGGCGGGCGGTGAGCGGGTGGAGGTGGATCGGGTTGCGGTCGCCGGACGCGGCGCCGTAGCGCCGGCCCACGTCCTCGCCGAGCCGCCACTCGGCGACAGTGGGCAGGGGTTCGGGCTCCCCGGTCGCTGCGGGGGGCTGCGCCTCCGTGCGGTGCCGGGCGAGATAGGTGCTCCGTGACTCCCAGGCGAGTACGCCCCCGGCCCGCATCTCCGTCGTGACCGTCGCCTCGGTGCCGCGCCGGTGCGGGGCCAACTCGTCGACGTAGACCGTGAGTTCGTACTCGCCGGTGGCCGGTGTCGCCGTGTGCCGGGTGATCTCCACCGAGGTGTGGACCAGGCCGAGCAGCGGCAGCGGAAAGGCGCGGCAGCTCATCAGGCGCATGGCCAGCGGGAAGCCGAGGACGTGCGGATAGGTGATGGGCAGGGCGTCGTCGCCGGTGGGGAAACCGCACACCCGCTCGTAGGCGGCCAGCTTGGCCAGGTCGACGCGGACGCCGGGCAGGACGAGCCGGGTGCGGGGGAACTCGGCGTCGGCGCGGGGCCGTTTGAAGGGGGAGAGGAGGGCGCCGCGGAGAAGGAGCGGGGTGAGCGCGGGGGTGTCGGTGAGGGGTGGATAGGGGTTGGCCATGTCCCACTCCCGGATGATGTCCTGGGCGGCTCTTTTCGGCTTACTTCGGAGTAAGGTTACCGCAGGTAAGGCCAAGTGGGGCGAGCCGGGCGGTCCATGGTGGGTGCATGGGTGACGCATTGGTGACGCACGGCCGACGTATGGCCGACAAAACGCTGCGAACCCGCCGAGGTTGCACAGGCCCGGCTCCGTACCACCCCCGAACCCGCACAAAGTCCCCACGAGGGACCCGTACGATCTTCGACCTGACCCGAGGTAACACCCGGCCGTCGGTCGTGGATGAACACCTCGGTACGCATCATGCGTACCTAATGCAGCAGAGCGGTACAAGCTGCGCGCCTCAGGAGCTGCCATGTCCCTCGCCTACCCGTCCGGCTACGACTACGACGGTGCGCCCGTACTCGTGGAGCCCGAGATACGGCGGCTGGACGGCGTGGTCCGTGAGGTCTCCGTGCCGCCGCTGGTGGCGCCGGCCACCCACGGCTCGCTCGCCGACGTGCCGTTCGAGAACGCGGCGGCGGCCCCCGACCACCTGGTCCTCAGCAGACAGGCGGAGGACGGGAGTTGGGCGGACGTCACCGCGGCCGAGTTCGCCGAGCAGGTGCAGGCCGTCGCCAAGGGGCTGATCGCGGAGGGCCTCGCGCCGGGCGACCGGATCGCGGTCATGGCGCGTACGTCGTACGAGTGGACGCTCCTCGACTTCGCCGCGTGGGCGGCCGGTCTGGTCACCGTCCCCATCTACCCGACCTCCTCCATCTTCCAGATCCGCTGGATCCTCCAGGACACGGGCGCGGTCGCGATGGCCGCCGAGACGGTCGCGCAGGCGGCGGCGCTCGGCCCGGAGACACCCCGGCTGCCCGACCTGCGCCACATGTGGATCTTCGAGAAGGGCCATCTGGACCGGCTGGCCGAACTGGGCCGGACCGTCCCGGACCAGGAAGTCGCCGTACGGCGCGGGGTGTTGCTGCCCGACACGCTCGCCACCGTCATCTACACCTCGGGCACCACCGGCCGCCCCAAGGGCTGCGCGATCACCCACGGCAACTTCCTCGCCGAGGTCGACAACGCGATCGAACTCCTCTACGGCGTCTTCAAGAACAAGGCGAACGAAGAGCCCTCCACCCTCCTCTTCCTCCCCTACTCCCATGTCTTCGGCCGGATGGTCGCGGTCGCCTGCATCCGCGCCCGGGTCCGCCTCGGCCACGCCGCGAGCCTCAAGTCCGAGGACCTGCTGGCGGACCTGGCGAGCTTCCAGCCCACCTTCCTGCTGGCCATCCCGTACATGCTGGAGAAGGTCTTCAACAACGCCCGGGCGAAGGCCGAGAAGGGCGGCCGGGGCAAGGTCTTCGACCGCGCGACCAACGCGGCCGTCCGCTACGGCGAGGCCCTGGAGACCCGCCAGTCCGGCCAGGGCTCCGGCCCCAGCGGCCCGCTGCGGACGGCCCGCGCCTTCTACGACCCGCTCGTCTACCGCAAGATCCGCAACGCGCTGGGCGGCAAGCTCCGTTACGTCATCTGCGGCGGCTCCCCGCTGGGCCGCCGGCTCGCCGCGTTCTACGCCGGCGCGGGCATCGAGATCTTCGAGGGCTACGGCCTCACCGAGACCACGGCGGCCGCGACCTGCACGCCACCCCTCAAACCCCGTCTGGGGACGGTGGGTTGGCCGATGCCCGGCACCAAGGTCCGGATCGCCTCCGACGGCGAGATCCTGCTCGCCGGCGGCCAGGTCTTCCGCGGCTACTGGGACCCGCACGGCGACGGGGTCACCCCCGCCTCCCAGGACGGCTGGCTCGCCACCGGCGACATCGGCCACCTCGACGACGACGGCTATCTGACCATCACCGGCCGCAAGAAGGAGATCCTGATCACCGCCGGCGGCAAGAACGTGGCCCCGGCCCCGCTCGAGAACTGGCTGCGCGCCCACCCCCTGATCGCCCAGTGCATCGTCGTCGGCGACCGCCGCCCCTACGTCGCCGCCCTCATCACCCTCGACCTCGAAGGCATCACCCACTGGCGCCAGATGAACGGCAAACACCCGGTCCCCGCCGAACTCCTCGTCGACGACGACGAGTTGAGAGGGGTCCTGCAACGGGCCGTGGACGACGCCAACAAGCTCGTCTCCCGCCCCGAGTCCATCCGCCGCTTCAGCGTCCTCCCGGTGGACTTCACGGAGGCGGCGGGCCACCTCACCCCGTCGATGAAACTGCGGCGGGAGGTCGTGATGCGGGACTTCGCACGGGACATCGAGGCGCTGTACGCGAACTAAGCGTCGTTCAGGGTGGTTTGAGGGAGTCTCGGTTATTGACTTCACAAGACCCCCGCGCGACATTCCCAGCCCATTTCCCCGTCGGGCTGGAGCGACCATGACCCCGAGCACGGACGCACATGCGGAACTCCCGGGCAGAAGAAGCGTGTTGGCCGGTGGTGCGGTCGCCGCGCTCGCCGTCGCCGGAGTCTCCTCCTCGGCCCAAGCGGCCGACCTCCCCCTCCTCGGCACCTACGACGTCGTGGTGATCGGGTCCGGAGCGGCCGGGATGACCGCCGCGCTGACCGCCGCCAAACAGGGCCTGAGCTGTGTCGTGGTGGAGAAGGCGCCGACCTTCGGGGGCTCGGCCGCCCGCTCGGGGGCCGGGATCTGGATCCCCAACAACCCGGTGATCGTGGCGGCGGGAGTCCCCGACACCCCCGCGAAGGCGGCGGCCTACCTCTCCGCTGTCGTAGGCGCCGACGTCCCCGCCGACCGCCAGCAGTCCTTCCTCGCCCACGGCCCCGCCATGATCTCCTTCGTCATGGCCAACAGCCCGCTGCGCTTCCGCTGGATGGAGGGATACAGCGACTACTACCCGGAGTTGCCGGGCGGCCTGCCCAACGGCCGTTCCATAGAACCCGATCAGCTCGACGGCAACATCCTCGGCACCGAACTCGCCCACCTCAACCCGCCGTACCTCGCCGTCCCGGCCGGCATGGTCGTCTTCAGCGCCGACTACAAGTGGCTCGACCTGGCCGCGGTCAACGTCAAGGGCGCCGCCGTGGCGACCGAGTGCCTGGCCCGGGGGACGCAGGCGGCGCTGCTCGGGCAGAAGCCGCTCACCATGGGGCAGTCCCTCGCCGCCGGTCTGCGCGCCGGACTCCAGTCCGCGCAGGTGCCGGTGTGGCTCAACACCCCTTTGACCGACCTGTACTTGGAGAGCGGCGCCGTCACCGGAGCCGTCGTCACCCGCAACGGAACCGCCGGACTGGTCCGCGCCCGGCGCGGGGTCGTGGTCGGCTCCGGCGGCTTCGAGCACAACGCGGCCATGCGCGCCCAGTACCAGCGCCAGCCCATCGGCACGGACTGGACGGTCGGCGCGAAGGAGAACACGGGAGACGGCATCCGGGCGGGCCAGAGGGCGGGCGCCTCGCTCGCGCTGATGGACGACGCCTGGTGGGGACCGGCCATCCCGCTCCCCGCCGACCCCTACTTCTGCCTCGCCGAACGCACGCTCCCCGGCGGCCTGTTGGTCAACCAGGCCGGTTCCCGCTTCGTCAACGAGGCCGCCCCCTACAGCGACGTCGTCCACACGATGTACGACCGCAACGCCGCCGCCCCCGACATCCCGGCCTGGCTGATCGTCGACCAGAACTACCGCAACCGCTACCTCTTCCGGGACGTGCTGCCGACGTTCGCCTTCCCCGACGACTGGTACAGCTCGGGCGCGGCCCACAAGGCGTGGACGTGGGACGCCCTGGCCACGTCGATCGGCGTCCCGGCGGCGGCTTTGCGCTCCACAGTGACCCGTTTCAACTCCCTTGCGGCGAGCGGCAAGGACACCGACTTCGGGCGCGGCGACAGCGCCTACGACCACTACTACACGGACCCCGCGATCCTCCCCAACTCCTGCCTCGCCCCGCTCTGGCTCCCCCCGTACTACGCCCTCCGCATCGTCCCCGGCGACCTCGGCACCAAGGGCGGCATGCGCACGGACGCACGGGCACGGGTGCTGCGGGCCGACGGTTCGGTGATCCCCGGTCTGTACGCGGCGGGCAACGCGAGCGCGGCGGTGATGGGCCACAGCTACGCGGGCGCGGGCTCGACGATCGGTCCGGCGATGACGTTCGGGTATGTGGCGGCGCTGGATCTGGCGGGGGTGCTGTAGCGGTCGTGGCGCCGCGGGCCGGCCTGGTCATCACCCGGTCAAGTGATGGCCAGGCTGCGCCCAAGCGGCCGTATGCATTGCGCATGCAACGGGCCGGTAGGGCGGACATAGCCGGATTTGAGCCCTCGGTCGATGGCTACTGTGATGGCGCGAACACGTCCACAGCGACGATCACGACCTACGGGGATGAGGAGACGGCGGTGGGGGAGCCGAACCGTTCACGCCTTCTTGAGTACACGGAGGGGCCGGCGGCCGCGGAGGCGCCCGAGGTGCGCCGGTCCAGCCTGCTCGACTACGCGGAGGCGACACCGCCACCGGGGCCTTCGGCGGACGGGCGGCCGGGGCCACGGCCCGGGGTGCCACCGTACGAGACGCCCGTATTCGTGCCCGCCCATCCCCGGTACGTCGACGTCGTGGACGACGACGGGCGGCCGGTCCGTGTGCCGTTCGTCGTCTACGAACTCTTCGAGCATCCCGCGCGGCACACCGCGGCCTACGCCTTCACCACGGTGGAGAAGCTGGTGGCCGCTTTCGGCGAGGCCCAGCCGTGGGTGCTCACCTCGATCGGGCCGCTCGCCGAGGCGCTGGGGGAGCGGGGAGCCACCGTCGTCCTCGACCCGAAGGTCGCCCCGGGGCGGCACAACTGGCAGCCGGCCGACGTGGCCGCCTACGCGCGGGAGGTGCGCTGATGTCGGCCGACTTCAAGGCGGTGCTGAGCGACCTCACCTCGATGGCCACCACCTTCCACGACCAGGCCACCGACTACCGCAAACTCCAGCCCCAGGTCTCCCCGCCCGTGGTGAGCGGCGGGGACGCGGGCCTCGACGACGCGATCAAGGAGGTCGCCCATCTCATCCTCGGCCTGCACGGCCTCTTCGCCGACCGGCTCGACGACCACGGCGACAAGGTCGCGTACGCACGTGACTCGTTCCATCGGCACGACGTCGACGTCCACGGGGTGTTCGACGACCTGATGGTGGGAGAGGACTGATGGGCGACAGCTGGATCGGCGGCGACATCGGCGGACTGCACACGATGGCCACCACGTACAAGAACGCCAAGGACCAACTCGACGACGTGGTACGGCCGGTGACCAATGCCGTCGAGTCGCTCGTCGAAGACGCCGGGTGGAAGGGCGACGCGGCGGAGGAGTTCCGCGCGAAGTGGAGCGAGGACGCGCTGACGGCCGGCGCGTTCGCCAGCCTGGTGTTCGAGGCCGGGGACATCCTCGGCACCCTCGCCGACGCGCTGTCCACCTGCGAGACGGCACTCCAGAACGCCGAGCACGTCGCCACGGGCAAGGGCGTGTCCATGGGCGACAAGGGCGTACCCCTGCCCATGCTCACGGCGAACCCACCCAGCGCGGCCGACCAGAAAGCCATCTCCGCGATGACCGAGTACGACACGGTCCGCAAGCAGGTCGAGCACACCGCCCAGCACGCACGGCTGGTCGCCGCGGACAAGCTGCGCGGGCTGTACGCCCAGGTCACGGACCCGGTGTCGACCGGCGACAAGATCACCATCGCGGACGCGCTGCGCGGTCTGTACGCCTACGACGCGGAGGACGCGCGGGCCGGCGGCAAGAAGGCGCGCGCCCAGCTCGACGACGCGAAGGCCGCGGAGCAGACGGCGAAGAAGGAACTCCGCGCGGAACGCAAGGCGTACCAGAAAGCGGGCCGCTCCCTCCCCAAGGACCTGCCCGCCAAGAGCGCCTACCGCGACGCCGTCATGCAGGTCGACTCCCTGGAGGAGGCCGTCGCCCGCGCCGACGTCGGCAGCAGCAAGCTGCCCTACGACCGGCTCCTGAACGTCAAACTCGCGGACGCGGCGGACGCGTTGAGGCTGGGCAAGGGGCTTGAGGCAGTGCCGGAGTTCCTCAAGGAGATACCGGTCCTGGATGTCGCGGCGGCGGCCGCTTGTGGGCTGATCGAGGCGAAGGACGACCATGACAAGGGGTGGTCGTGGCAGCACTCGGTGACGGTGGATGTCGGTGCGGCTGTCGGTGGTGTGGTCGTCGGCGCCCTCGCGGTGGCGGCGGCGCCCGTCGAAGGCGCGGTGGCCGTGGCGGCGGTCGGCGTCGGGGCGGCGATCCTCGGGACGGATGTCCTTGACCACTCGTTCCACGAGCACTGGAGCGAGGACGTTCATGACCACGGTGTGGTCGGCGGCGTGCTGCACGGCGTCGGCAATGTCGCCTCGGAGACCGGGGACGACGTCGTACGACTGAAGGATGACGTGTGGCATGGCATCAAGAGCCTCTTCTGATACCCCGGTGACGGGAAGTCCCGCCCAGATCCCGGCTCTGCCTGCGCTGGGCACCACGTGGTACAAGCGCGGGGTGCGCTACTGGCTGCGCAGGATCGCGACGGCCGTGCTGTGGCTCTCGGTTCTGGCCTTCCTCTGTTACATCGAGCTCAGGCTCTACCTGGGTGTTCCCCGCACTGATCTACCGCCGACCGTCCGTAGGGTCTGGGACGTGGTGCAGGCGATCATGTGCTCTGCCGCCCTGGTCTGGGGGTGGGTAAAGCAGCGCCGGGAACTGCGCAAGGGCCTCCTGGACCCGCCCACTCCCAAGCAGGCCCAGGCCGCCAGACGCGGGCAGAGCACGCGGGCACCGGGTCTGGCTCGTGCCGCCGTGCTCCCTGCGCTGATCGTGGCTCCCGTGCTGCCGGCGATTCTCGCCTACGCCGTCAGCTGGTTCGTCGCCTGGCTCACCGTCCGCGAATACCCCAGCGAGGTCGGCGCCCGCCGCTGGCTGCAGGAGCACTCGTCCGGAACATGACCACCCCCTCCGACATCCCGAAGCTTCCCGGCCTCGGCAGGACCTGGTACAAGCGCGGCTTCGGCTACTGGCTGCGCCGTGCCTCCGGTGCGCTCCTCTGGTTCGTACTGATGGCCCTGATGTGTGGCGTCGTCGTCGAGCTCTACCAGTCGTTCCGCGTTCACCTGCCTCCGGCCCTGCGCCTGGTGTGGGACTGGACGCAGGCGGCCGCATCGTGCGGATTCGCGGTCTGGGGTTGGTCGCAACAGCGCCGGGCCATTCACAAGAAGCTGCTGAACCCGCCGACCCCTGCCCAGGCCTGGACGGACAAGCGCTATGACACCCGGCGCGGCCAGAACCTGGGCCGCGCCGCTCTCATCCCAGCGCTGCTCGTGCTCCCCGTCGTACCGGCCCTCTTCGCATGGAGCGTCGGCACGCTGGCCGCCGCCTTCACCGTCCGCGAATACCCCAGCGAGGTCGGTGCCCGCCAAGCCCTACAGAACCGGGACCGCCTTGCGGCCGGTCAGAAACGCCTGGGCTGACGACTCCCCGAGTTCCGTCTTCGCCTCCCGCACGGTCCGTGACCGGACTTCGAACCCCGCCGCCTCCAGCAGTTCCGCCATCGCCTCCGGTCGCCGCCGTTCGAAGTCCAGGCGTACCGGGTGGCCGAAGGGCCGGTCGAGGGTGAGGGGGTGGTCGCCCGCCTGGAAGGCGATCAGGAGGTGGCCGCCGGGGGCCAGGACGCGGTGGAACTCCGTGAAGAGGGACGGGAGTCGGTCCACAGGGGTGTGGATGGACGAGTACCAGGAGACGGCCCCCGCGAGCGTCTCGTCCGGGATGTCCAGCTCCAGCATCGAGCCCTGCCGGAAGCACAGGTCCGGGTTCTCGCGGCGCGCGATCGCGAGCATCGGCTCGGACAGGTCCACGCCGAAGACCGGCAAGCCCAGTGAGGAGAGGTACCCGGTCACCCGCCCCGGCCCGCAGCCGAGGTCGGCCACCTGTCCGCCTCCGGCCCGGATCACCAGCTCCGCGAAATCGGCCAGCACCGCCCCGTCCCGCGGCCCGGTGAGCTCCCCGGCGAACATCTCCGCGTAGTCCTCGGCGATCGCGTCGTAGAAGATCCGGGTGGTGGTCACGAAGCCGGCTTCGGATTCGGATGGGGCCTCGGATTCGGCCTCGTCTTCGGTGGATGTCATGGGCCGGGACCCTACCGACCCCCACCGACAGCCCGCCCGACCGCCGGAGGCAAAGGCAGGAGCCCCGTCGCCTTGCGGCGCGGGGCTCCTTGGGTACTGCTATCTGTTCCGGATCAAAGCACCAGGCTCCGAGACCGAATAACTACGATCGTGTGACTCAGACGGGGGTGACGTTCTCCGCCTGCGGGCCCTTCGGGCCCTGGGTCACGTCGAAGGAGACCTGCTGGTTCTCCTCCAGCGAACGGAAACCGCTCGCGTTGATCGCGGAGTAGTGAACGAAGACGTCGGGGCCGCCGCCTTCTTGGGCGATGAAGCCAAAGCCCTTTTCGGCGTTGAACCACTTCACGGTTCCGGTAGCCATAAGCCCTCCTTGGGCCCAAAGGGTTGCCCTGCTCCAGAACCCTGCAAGTGTGAAAACAAGTCCCGCACTACTGCATACGTCTGAAAACGACTAGAGCCTGCGGTTACATGCTCCGCAGGCTCTGTACTGCAAGGGAAACCAAACTGCAACTTGCGGCGAGCCTAGCACGCGGGCAGCCGAAAGCAATAGAGGCCAAGATCACATCACCCGGACGTTTGAAGATCGCCAAACGCTTGACTGTGGGGCCGAAGTATGGAGCGTACCTCATGAGGTCTAGCCTCGCGTTGTGGACAATTCTCGCACCCGGCCGCGCGTCGGCCACATCCAGTTCCTGAACTGCCTGCCCCTGTACTGGGGGCTCGCGAGAACGGGCACGCTTCTCGACTTCGAGCTCACCAAGGACACCCCGGAGAAGCTCAGCGAGCAGCTGGTGCGGGGGGACCTCGACATCGGCCCCATCACACTCGTCGAGTTCCTCCGCAACGCGGACGATCTGGTCGCCTTCCCCGACATCGCCGTCGGCTGCGACGGCCCGGTGATGTCCTGCGTGATCGTCTCGCAGGTCCCGCTGGACCAGCTGGACGGCCGCCGGGTCGCCCTCGGCTCCACCTCACGCACCTCGGTCCGCCTCGCCCAGCTCCTGCTGGCCGAGCGCTACGGCGTGCGCCCCGACTACTACACCTGCCCGCCCGACCTGAGCCTGATGATGCAGGAGGCCGAGGCCGCCGTGCTCATCGGTGACGCGGCGCTGCGCGCCAACCTGCTCGACGGGCCCCGCTTCGGGCTGGAGGTGCACGACCTCGGCACGCTCTGGAAGGAGTGGACCGGGCTGCCGTTCGTCTTCGCCGTGTGGGCCGCCCGCCGCGACTACCTGGAGCGCGAACCGGGCATCACCCGCAAGGTGCACGAGGCCTTCCTCGCGTCCCGCAACCTCTCCCTGGAAGAGGTCGGAAAGGTCGCCGAACAGGCCGCCCGCTGGGAGGACTTCGACGAAGAGATCCTGGAGCGCTACTTCACCACCCTCGACTTCCGCTTCGGCGCACCCCAGCTGGCCGCTGTCGCCGAGTTCGCCCGCCGGGTGGGGGCGACCACCGGTTTCCCGGCCGACGTGAAGGTGGATCTGCTCCAGCCCTAGGAACCGGAGGGGCGCGGCGCACTACCCTGCTGGAAGTCGTACGGGGGAGGGGTGGACGGCATGCAACCGCTCGGCAGCGACGAACCCACGGTCGTGGGGCCCTACCGGCTGCTCGGACGGCTCGGCTCCGGCGGGATGGGACGCGTCTATCTCGGGCGCAGCGCGGGCGGCCGTACGGTCGCGGTCAAGATCGTGCATCCGCACTTCGCGCTCGACGAGGAGTTCCGCGCCCGCTTCCGCCGCGAGGTCGACGCCGCGCGCCGGGTGGGCGGCGCCTGGACCGCGCCGGTCCTGGACGCGGACCCGGAGGCCGCCGTGCCCTGGGTCGCCACGGCGTACGCGGCCGGTCCCTCGCTCTCCGCCGCCGTCACGGACGGCGGGCCACTGCCCACCGCTTCCGTACGGGCCCTGGGCGCGGGGCTCGCCGAGGCGCTGACGGCCGTCCACGAACTGGGGCTCGTGCACCGGGACGTGAAGCCGTCCAACGTGCTTCTCACTCTCGACGGCCCCCTCCTCATCGACTTCGGGATCGCCCGCGCCACGGACGGCACGGCCTCCCTCACCTCCACCGGCGTCTCCGTCGGCTCGCCCGGCTACATGGCCCCCGAGCAGATCCTCGGGAAGGGCGCGACGGGAGCGTCGGACGTCTTCTCCCTGGGGGCCGTGCTGGTCTACGCGGCCACCGGTGAGTCGCCCTTCCGCGGTGACTCCTCGGCCGCGCTGCTCTACAAGGTCGTCCACGAGGAACCCGAACTGGGGGAGTTGGGCGGCGAGTTGCGGGAGCTGGCCATGGCCTGTCTCGCCAAGGACCCCGCCTCGCGGCCGAGTCCGGGCGAGGTGTCCAGGCGGCTCGCTCCCGAAGGGGCCGCGCGCCTGGTCGCCGGTGGGTGGCTGCCGGGGGCACTGGTCGAGCAGGTCAGCCGAAGTGCCGTACAGCTGCTGAACCTTGAGGCGGCGGGGGTGGCCGAGGGAGTGCCGTCGGGGCCGGTGGCGTTCAGCAGTCCCTCGGTGGGGGCGGGGGGCGGTGCCGTTGAGGGCGGGGCGTTCGGGCCGGCGCCGGTGATGCCCAAGCAGCCCGTGGGGCCACCCGTGGGGCCGCCCGTGGGACCGCCCACTTTTGTGCCCGAGCCCCGTGACGCGCCTCCGCGCGACGGCCTGCCCCTGGACGACACCGTCCCGCCGGACTCCGGCAAGCGGCCGGGGAAGTTCTCCGTGTCCGTCGCCGCCACGTCGGCTCCGGGTGTGGACGGGCGGGGGCGCAGGGTCGGTTGCACGGTGGCCCTGGCCGTCGCCGGGGCGCTCGCGGTGGCGACCCTCGTGCCGACCTTCCTGTACTGGATCCACCCGGGCGACAAGGGCTCGGACGCCTCCGCGGGCTCGGCCCCCACCGCGACCTCGACCTCGACCGGAGAACCGGGCAACGGGACGACCACCGCGGCCAGCAAGGAGCCGAGCAGCGGCCCGAGTTCACCCGCCCCCACCCTGCCGCAGTCCGTCCCCGCCTCCTACCTCGGCACCTGGGAGGGCGAGGGCACCGCGCTCGGCGGCACCCTCCCGGACGGGAGCTTCCGGCTGACGATCGCCAAGGCGAGCGTCGGGCAGCAGCTGGGCGTTCTCCGGCAGACCGACCAGCTCGGCGGTGTCTGCGACGACGTACTGACCCTGAAGCAGGTGACCAGGACCCGGCTCGTCGCGAGCGCGGCGGGCGCGAAGACCAACCGCGACGTGTGCAACCAGGCCGCCCACACGGTCACCCTCACCCCCACCGGCGACGACCTCACCTACGCCTCGGACAGCTCCGCCGAGGGCTCCCCGACCGCGCGGCTGTCCAAGGTCGGGTAGCGGTCCGATGGACTACGACCATCTGCTCATCGCCCTCGCGGGGGTGTGGGGCGCCGGTGCGGGCGCGGTGGTCGCGCGGGCCGGGCGGCGCGGTGCCGGTACCGCGCTCCTCGTCGTCCTGGTGTGCGTCGCCCTCGCCGTCGCCACCGGGATCAGACCCGAGCTGGCGGTCTGGCTGCTGCTCGCACCGGTCGCGCTGCTGCCCGCCGTCACCGAACTGGCGCTGCCCGCCACGGGTGCCGCCCTCGCCCTGCTCGGTGTCGTCACCTTGCTGCCCGAACACGCCGGTCACTGGACGACCGCCCTGCGCGGTGCGCTCGCGCTCGGCGCCGCGTACTACGCGCTGTCCCGCCTCGACCCCGGCGGCGGTGGCCTGGGCGCCGGGGAGGTGAGACTCGCGGTCGGGGCGGGGGCCGTACTCGGGTGGTACGGGTGGCCGACGCTGATGCTGGGCGCGTTCGCGGGGTTTGTGCTCAGGGGGCTTTACGGGGGTGTCCTCGGCCGGAGGGGGCGGGTCGGCGTCCGTTTCGGGCCGTTTCTGCTCGCGGGCGCCTTCCTCGGGCTGCTGGTCGGGGCGTACACGGCCTGAGGTCGGTTCGGGAATTCCGCTGGCGTAGGCTGGCCGAGTCCGTCCGCAACCCTTGACGAAAGGGACCTCCCGGTGACCGAGAAGGCCGAGCTTCAGTCCGTCCTCGACCGTGCCGCCGAGGGCGGGCGCATCACCCCCGAAGAGGCGCTCGACCTCTACCGCGACGCCCCGCTGCACGCGCTCGGCGCCGCCGCCGACGCCGTACGCAAGCGGCGGTACGCGGGTACGGAGCACATCGCGACGTACATCATCGAGCGGAACATCAACTACACGAACGTGTGCGTCACGGCGTGCAAGTTCTGCGCCTTCTACGCCGCGCCCAAGGACACCGCCAAGGGCTGGACGCGTGACCTCGACGACATCCTGCGCCGCTGCGCGGAGACCGTCGAACTCGGCGGCACGCAGATCATGTTCCAGGGCGGACACCACCCGGACTTCGGCGTCGAGTACTACGAGAAGCACTTCGCCGCGATCAAGGCCGCGTACCCCCAGCTGGTCATCCACTCCCTCGGCGCGTCCGAGGTCGAGCACATGGCCCGCATCTCGAAGGTCTCCGTCGAGGAGGCCATCTCGCGCATCCACGCGGCCGGTCTCGACTCCTTCGCCGGCGCCGGCGCGGAACTCCTCCCCGCCCGCCCCCGCAAGGCGATCGCGCCCCTCAAGGAGTCCGGCGAGCGCTGGCTGGAGATCATGGAGACCGCGCACGGGCTGGGCGTCGAGTCGACGTCGACCATGCTCATGGGCACCGGCGAGACCAACGCCGAGCGCATCGAGCACCTGCGGATGATCCGTGACGTACAGGACCGGACGGGCGGCTTCCGCGCCTTCATCCCGTACACCTACCAGCCCGAGAACAACCACCTGAAGGGCCGGACGCAGGCGACGCTCTTCGAGTACCTGCGGATGATCGCCATCGCGCGTCTCTTCATGGACAACATCGCGCACATTCAGGGCAGTTGGCTGACGACCGGCAAGGAGGTCGGCCAACTCTCCCTGCACTACGGCGCGGACGACCTCGGCTCGATCATGCTGGAGGAGAACGTGGTCTCCAGCGCGGGCGCGAAGCACCGCTCCAACCGCCTGGAGATCATCGACCTGATCCGCAAGGCGGGCCGCGTCCCGGCCCAGCGCACCACCACCTACGAGCACATCGTCGTCCACGACGACCCGGCGAACGACCCCGTCGACGAGCGCGTCATGTCCCACATCTCGTCCACGGCGATCGAAGGCGGCACGGCCCACCCCGAGTTGAAGCTCCTGTCCGCCAACTAGGGCTGCCGTGCTGACGATTCACACTGCGGACGAGGGCGGGGCGGTCGCCGTCGAGGGCGCCAGGGTCGTGGGCACCGGGACGCTGGCGGAGATCCAGGGCCGCTTTCCCGGTGCCCGGGTGCGGAGTTGGCCGGGCGTCCTGGGCCCGGCCCGCGTCCACGAGGGCCCTCTCCCGGACGCCCCGAGCCCACGGGAGCGGATCCACGCCGTACTGAAGCTGGGAGCCACCGCCGTCCTGGCGGAACATGTCGACTCGCCTGAACTCCGGGCAGCGGCGGAGCGGAACGACGTCCTGATCCTCGCCCACCCCATGGCCGCTGACCAGAGCCGTGCCGACCTCGCCGTATTCGACGAGGCCGGCGAGTGCATCGCAACGGTGTGTGCAGGGCGGCTGGTCCACAGACGCCGGTAGGTGTGGGTCTTTTGTCTTTGGGGGCGCGGGGAACTGCGCGCCCAGCCACAACGCACCGTCACCCGGCAACGCACCCGTCACCCGGCAAAAGCTTTCCCGAACGCACCCGAACTCTGCGTCACCCCACTGCAATCAGTAGCAGCGTCATCATTCGAACTCCCGCTCTCACACTGCTGATCCCGAAACGTCGACCACATCGAAACCCACGCGATCTCCTTCTCCTCGGCGAACTTCCGCACCTGCGCCGCATCGGCCAGCGAAAACGTCTCCCCCGACACATCGTTCACCCCGATCATCGAGGTGAGCGCCATCCCCTGCCACGCCCCGGCGTCCGACAGCCCGAACACCTTCTTCAACTGGGTGTGCGTGGCCGTGGCGGACGTGATCGCGTAGTCGCCCATGTCCTTGGTGTACGACTCGCCGTAGTTCATCGTCATGATGTCGACCGTGGAGACGGCGACCGCGTTGTCGTTCGCGGACTCCAGCAGCGCCAGGCTGTCGGAGTCGAGCCCGGACGGCATCACGGGGAGCGTGAAGGACACCTTGAGGTCGGTGCGTTCCTTCTGGAGTACGGCTATCGCCTTGGACCGCAGGGCGACCGACGCCGAGTCGGTGAGCGCGTCGCCCTCGATGTCGAAGTCGGCCTGTGTCGAACCGGCCGCGTCCAGCGCCTCGCCGTAGGCCTTCGCGAGCGCGGTGACACTCGTACAGGTCTCCGCCAGCTCCTTGCCGGACGCCCCGCCGAAGGAGACGCGGACGGTCGCGCCGGACGTCTTGAGCGCCGCGATCCGGGACTTCACGGCCGCGTTGTCGATCGCGGTCGTACCGTTCCACTTCGGCGTGCAGCTGCTGCCGGAGGCGATCGCGAAGGCGAGGTTGTACGTCGTCGGTGAGCCCGTGCCGTCCATGTCGGAGGCGGTGGTGACGCTGACGTACGGGGCGTAGGACGTGCTCGACGAGGGTGTCGAGGACGCGCTTTCGGAGGGGGTCGCACTCGCCTTCTGTGCTGGAGACGGGGCCGCGTCGGACGAGTCGTCGGAGCTCGAGGAGCAGCCGGTGACCGTCAGGGCAAACAAGCAGGTGAGCCCGGCCGCCGGTTTCAGGAAACTCCTCATTGAGCATGCACCCTTTCCGCGTGGGGACGGTGATTTCTGTCTCAGGATGGAAACAGAGTCGGATTCCGCAGCCTAAATGAAGCACATGGGGCTGTGTCTTACGAAGACAGAGGAAACATAGGAAACCCACGGGTATCGTTGCTCGAATCGGTCAAGTCGGGCGACGAAGCGGAAGATTGAGGACACTACTGACACCGGCCGTTCATAAGGCATTTCCTGGGTTCTCTAAGTAAAGGCACAGGTTGCGGCGTTTTTCTTGGCGGGCTCACAAGAGAACCAGAGTTTCTGTCACATAAAGGCGGCCTAATGTCTGGGGAATGCAATCCGAGTCCGCCATCGATAACCACGCCTCTGCGCGCGGTCGCCGCCGCAAAGCCGGCAACGGGGCCGCAGAAGGCCCCGTGTTCGTTGACAACTCCGGCCGCCGGTCAAAGGTGCTGCGCCGGATCGGCCTCCTCATGGGCATCGTCTGCCTGGGGTACGCGTTCGTACTCGGCATGGCGTTCATGGGCTGGGGCATCTCGCTCAACCCCTCCTCGCTGCTGCCGTTCGGCGGCGGCCAGGCCGGTTCGGCCCCCGGGGGCGGCTACGGCCCAGGCGGCGGCAGAGGCGGCGTAGCGCCCTCCGGTGTTCCGACCGGCGCTCCGACCGACATCCCCTCGGGCACCCCCACGGGTGCGGCCCCGTCCTCCTCAGCCACCGCACACTGACCGGAGCGCCACCGCAGCCATGACTACGACGACTCCCTCGCGCGGGCGCCGACGCGCCCCCACTCGGATGGAGCGCGCGGCCGGCAAGGCCGCCGCGCTCCAACGGCCCCGAGTGATCCTCGCCCTGCTGCTTCTCCTCGGCCTCACCTGCGTGATGCTGCTCGACGGCTACCTGCGCGCGGAAGTCGGCGGCGACCAGCGCGTCCGGGACGGCGCGAGCGCAAGCAAGGTCCCCGACAAGGTGCTCAACGGCGGCCCGATCCTGACCTTCCGCAACGGCTCGCCGGTCACCCAGACGATCCCGAAGAAGACCATCGTCCTCACCTTCGACGACGGCCCGAACCCCACCTACACGCCCACGGTCCTGAAGATCCTCAAGAAGTACGACGTGCCGGGCACGTTCTTCCTGGTGGGCTCGATGGTCTCGCGCTACCCGAGCATCGTGAAGCAGATGGTCGCGCAGGGCAACGAGGTGGGCATCCACACCTTCACCCACGTCGACCTCTCCTACCAGAGCGACGCCCGCATCAAGCGGGAGATGGAACAGACGCAGCTCGCGCTCGCGGGCGCGGCCGGCATCACCACCACGCTGTTCCGCGCGCCGTACTCCTCGGAGACGGACGCCATCGACAACTACAGCTACCCCGTCTACAAGAAGCTCGGCGCCTCCGGCTACACGAGCGTCTTCGTCGACACCGACAGCGACGACTGGAAGCAGCCCGGTGTCGCGAAGATCATCAAGTGGGCGACGCCGTCCGGGACTTCGGGCTCCTCGGTGCTCTTCCACGACGCCGGCGGTGTGCGCACGCAGACCATGAAGGCGCTGCCGCAGTACATCGAGAAGATGAAGGCGAAGGGCTACTCGTTCACCACGGTGAGCGGCGCCATCGCCAAGAACGCCTCCGCCCAGCGGGCGGCCAACGGCACGGGTGCGGGTGCTGGTGCCGCCGCCGGGACGAGCACGGGCACCGTCGAGGCCGGCGCGCAGCCCTCCGCGGCACCTTCCGGAGCGCCCGCCGGCACGACCACCGGCGGCGGTCAGACGGTCGGTTCGGCCGTCGGCGGCACCGGGAGCGGCACCCAGAGCGGAACGCGGCGCATCTCGGTCCAGCAGGGCGCCCACCGCGAGGCCGCCGGCATGACCCTCTACGAGGGCAAGGCGCTCATCTACGCCGTCATGGTCGCCGAGTGGGTGGTGCCGGGACTCGCGGCAGGCCTCACGGTCGTCGGCGTGGCCGTCATGAGCCGGTTCGGGATGATGCTGATCCTCGCCCGCCGCCACTACAGACAGCGCAACAAACGCCGGTTCAGCTGGGGGCCGGAGGTCACCCGGCCGGTGACCGTGATCGTCCCGGCGTACAACGAGAAGGAGTGCATCGCCAACACCCTCGAGTCGCTGGCGAAGAGCACCCACCCGATCGAGATCATCGTCGTCGACGACGGCTCCTCGGACGGTACCTCCGAGATCGCCCGCGAGGCGGCCCGCTCCTTCGGCATGACGAACGTCCGCGTCATCCGCCAGGAGAACGCCGGCAAGCCGGCCGCCCTCAACAACGGTGTGCGCAGCGCGAGTTACGACATCGTCGTGATGATGGACGGCGACACCGTCTTCGAACCCGACACCGTACGGCAGCTCGTGCAGCCCTTCGCCGACCCCGAGGTCGGCGCGGTCGCGGGCAACGCCAAGGTCGGCAACCGCAACACGGTCATCGGCGCCTGGCAGCACATCGAGTACGTGATGGGCTTCAACCTCGACCGCCGCATGTACGACCTGCTGCGCTGCATGCCCACCATCCCGGGCGCGATCGGCGCGTTCCGCCGCGAGGCGGTGCTCCAGGTCGGCGGCATGAGCGAGGACACCCTCGCCGAGGACACGGACATCACCATCGCCATGCACCGCGAGGGCTGGCGGGTCGTCTACCAGGAGCACGCCAGGGCCTGGACCGAGGCCCCGGCCTCCCTCAAACAGCTCTGGTCGCAGCGCTACCGCTGGTCCTACGGCACCATGCAGGCCCTCTGGAAGCACCGCAAGTCCCTTACGGACAAGGGTCCTTCGGGGCGCTTCGGCCGGGTCGGCATGCCCCTGGTGGTCATCTTCCAGATCATCACGCCGGTTTTCGCCCCGCTGATCGACGTCTTCACCGTCTACTCGATGATCTTCGTCGACTTCTGGGCGTCCCTCGCGATGTGGTTCGCGGTCCTCGGCATCCAACTCCTGTGCGCGGCCTACGCGTTCAGGCTGGACCGGGAGAAGTACCGCTACCTGCTGATGATGCCGCTCCAGCAACTGGCCTACCGCCAGATGATGTACCTGGTCCTCATCCACTCCAGCATCACCGCCCTGACCGGCGGCCGGCTGCGCTGGCAGAAACTCAAGCGCACCGGCGAGGTCGGCACACCAGCGGGGGCGAACGGATGACCTGGGAACAGCAACCGGGATACGGCGGTGGCTACGGCCCGCCCCAGCAACCGCAGTACCCCCAACAGCCCTACGGCTACGACGCGTACGGCCAGCCGCAGCAGCCGTACGCGTATCAGCCGCAGCAACAGCCTCCGCAGTACGTCGACTACGGGCCGCCGGTGTACGCCACGGCGCCTCTTCCGGTCGTAGAACCGGAGTTGGAGCCGGAGGCCGAGACGGAACCCCGGCCCGAGCCGGTTGCCGAGAAGGTCGTCGAGGAGGCTCCCGAGGCGAAGGCCGCGCCCAAACCGGCGGGACGGGACCGGTACTTCGACACCCTGCGGGCCGTCGCGCTGATCCGGGTCGTGACGTATCACACCTTCGGGTGGGCCTGGTGCGGGATGGTGTTCCCCTCCATGGGGATCATGTTCGGGCTGGCCGGGACGCTGATGGCGAAGTCGCTGGAGCGGCCCGCCTTCAAGGTGGTCAGGAGCCGGATGCGGAGGCTGCTGCCGCCGTTCTGGTTCTGGGGCTTCTTCGTGGTGGTGGCGATGATGATCCACGACTGGATGCCGGGCTGGCAGATCATCTTCTGGGTGGTGCCGGTCGGGGATCCGCCGGGCAACTCCTGGGGGCTGCAGGCCTGGGAGATCCTCTGGTACCTGCGGACGTATCTGTGGTTCGTGCTGCTCTCGCCGGCGCTGCTGTGGATCTTCCGCAAGGCGCCGATCCCGGTGCTGCTGCTGACGCTGGTGCCGATCGTGGTCCTGAAGTATGTGTGGTCCGGGCCGGACAACCGCTTCGGCAACGCCCTCTGGGACCTGTCGACGTACCTCTTCTGCTGGATCCTCGGCTTCGCCCACCGCGACGGTGTGCTCCAGAAGCTGAAGCCCTTCCTGGTGGTCACGCTGTCGATCGCCGCGATCGTCTTCGGCGGCTGGTACGCCTTCACGCACCAGGCCGAGGCCGGGACCTACGACCTGGACGAGAACCCGCTCGCCCAGACCTACTGGTCCGCCGGTTACGTCATGCTGCTGATGTGGGCCAAGGCCTACTTCAACATCGACTTCGCCTGGCTGACCCGTTTCAAGCGGCCCGACCGGGTCGTCACGATCTTCAACTCCCGGGCCGTGACGATCTATCTGTGGCACGAGATCGCCCTCGTGCTGGCGGTGCCGCTGACCGACCAGTTCTGGAAGGTGCCCGCCTTCGAGAAGTGGCTGCCGCTGGGGAGCCAGTGGTTCATGTTCGGCATCGGCTGGATTCTGATCGCCGTCTTCATCGTGCTCTGCGGCTGGGTGGAGGACGTGGCGGCGAAGAAGAAACCGAGACTCCTGCCGTCGTGAGCTTTTTAAAGGTGGACGTACGGGCCGGGCGCCTTCGGGGTGTCCGGTCCGTACTGCCACAATGGGCCGGTGACCCGCGCATCCCTGGACAAGCAGCCGCACGAAGTCGCCTCGATGTTCGACGACGTGGCGGAACGGTACGACCTCACCAACGACGTGCTGTCGCTCGGCCAGGACCGCCGATGGCGCAAGGAGGTCACCAAGGCGGTCGACGCCCGCCCCGCGCAGAAGATCCTGGACCTTGCCGCCGGTACGGCCACGTCCTCGCTGCCGTTTGCTCAGAGCGGCGCCTATGTCGTCCCCTGCGACTTCTCCCTCGGCATGCTCCAGGTCGGCAAGAAGCGCCACCCCTGGCTGCCGCTCACGGCCGGCGACGCGACCAAGCTGCCCTTCAAGGACGACACGTTCGACGCCGTGACCATCTCCTTCGGGCTGCGCAATGTGCAGGACACCGACACAGCGCTGCGCGAGCTGTACCGGGTGACCAAGCCCGGCGGCCGGGTGGTGATCTGCGAGTTCTCGCACCCGACCTGGGCGCCCTTCCGCACGGTCTACACCGAGTACCTGATGCGCGCGCTGCCGCCGGTCGCCCGCGCGGTCTCCTCGAACCCGGACGCGTACGTGTACCTCGCCGAGTCCATCCGCGCCTGGCCCGACCAGCCCGCGCTGGCCGAGCGACTGCGCAAGGCCGGCTGGTCGAAGGTCGCCTACCGCAACCTGAGCGGCGGAATCGTCGCCCTGCACCGCGGCTTCAAGGGGACCGGGGAACTCTGAGGGCTGGGCGGCTCCGCTAGCTGATCACCGTCGCGAAGAACGCGTCGCCCGGCGGCTCGTCCAACTCGCGCTGCATCCCGCCGCTCGGCGGCCTCGGTATCCGCGGCTCGCGCATACCGCCTCCGCCGTCCCCCTCACCGAAGTCGAACCACACATAGACCATGGAGTCCCGCGGCACCTCGGCATCGGGCTGCGGGTACTGCCGTACGACGTAGTCGACGACGGCGAGGTGGAAGTCGGGCCGGTCCGGCGCGTTGATGAACAGGCCGCGAGCCTGGGCTGTCTCGCGCGCGTCCACGGCCATCAGGCCGACGAGCCGCGGCACGCGCACTTCAGGTGTTTTGGGCGTTAAGCGCACAGATGTCACCCCCAGCGGTACCGGAAGGGTAACCCCGGTCCGGTCCCGACCGGAAGCGTCAAGTGTCGTTCTGTAGCTGTTGGTTACTGTCGGTTACAGTACGAGCCGGTAGCAGTGTCCCTCCTCCGCGCGTGAGGGCGTGGTGAACACCTCGTCGAGGCTCATCCCCAGCCGCCGGGTCACCGCGATCGACCGGGTGTTGCGGGCCAGCACCATCGCGACCACGCTCGGCACACCCGCGGCGCGCACCCGCTCCAGGGTCATCTCCGCCGCCGCCGTGACATAGCCCTGACCCCAGAACTCCCGCCCGAGCCGCCAGCCGATCTCGATCTCGCCCTTGGGCCCCCACTCCTGCGGCCACGGCTGGGCGCCGGTGAAGCCGATCACCCGGTCCGAGTCGTCGAGCATCGTCCACAGGCAGAAACCGCGCTCCGCGTCGTGCCGGCGCTGGCGGGCGGTGAGCTCCTCGTAGACGGACAGTTCCGCCGGCCTGCCGCCGTGGAACTCCATGACGTCCGGGTGGTCGAACACCCGGTGCCAGGCCACGGCGTCCTCGTCGGTGGGGACACGCAGCCGTACTGCGGGGAGAGCTCGGTTCACGGGGGCAGCCCTTCAGCCTGGTGATCAGTGGCGCTGAATAGACTGCCCATGTCCAGTGCCGGTCGGCACGCAGATTCCGAACTTGGGGAGATCCCGCCGTGACCGAGCCCCTCTCCGAAAACACCGCCGATGTGATCGTCGTCGGCGCGGGGCCAGCCGGCTCCGCCACCGCCTACCACCTCGCCAAGTCCGGACTCGACGTCCTCCTGCTGGAGAAGACCGAGTTCCCGCGCGAGAAGGTGTGCGGCGACGGCCTCACCCCGCGCGCCACCAAGCAGCTCGTGGCCATGGGCATCGACATCTCCGAGGAGGCCGGCTGGCTGCGCAACAAGGGCCTGCGCATCATCGGCGGCGGCGTCCGCCTCCAGCTGGACTGGCCGGAACTCGCCTCCTTCCCGGACTACGGCCTCGTCCGCAAGCGCGACGACTTCGACGAACAACTCGCCCGCAACGCCCAGAAGGCGGGCGCCCGCCTCTACGAGCGCTGCAACGTCGGCGCCCCGATCATCGACGAGCGCACCGGCCACATCACCGGCGTCAACGCCAAGCTCGGCGAGGAGAAACGCGAAGTCACCTTCCACGCGCCCCTGGTGGTCGCCGCCGACGGCAACTCCACCCGCCTCTCCCTCGCGATGGGCCTGCACCGCCGCGAGGACCGCCCGATGGGCGTGGCGGTGCGGACCTACTTCGAGAGCCCCCGCCACAAGGACGACTACCTGGAGTCCTGGCTGGAACTGTGGGACCGCCGCGGCGCCGAGGACCGTCTCCTGCCCGGCTACGGCTGGATCTTCGGCATGGGTGACGGCACCTCGAACGTCGGCCTCGGTGTCCTCAACACCTCCGACTCCTTCAAGGAGTTGGACTGGCGCGAGGTGCTGAAGGCCTGGTGCGCGTCCATGCCCGAGGACTGGGGCTACACCCCCGAAAACATGACCGGCCCGATCCGCGGCGCCGCCCTCCCGATGGCCTTCAACCGCCAACCCCACTACACCAAGGGCCTGTTGCTGGTCGGCGACGCCGGCGGCCTGGTGAACCCCTTCAACGGCGAGGGCATCGCCTACGCCATGGAGTCCGGCCAGATCGCCGCCGACGTCATCGTCCAGGCCCACGCCCGCCCCACCCCCGCCGGCCGCGAACTGGCCCTGCGCCGCTACCCGCAGGTCCTCAAGGACACCTACGGCGGCTACTACACGCTCGGCCGCGCCTTCGTGAAGCTCATCGGCAACCCGAAGGTCATGAAGATCGCGGCCCAGCGCGGCCTGACGCACCCCCTGCTGATGAAGTTCACCCTGAAGATGCTGGCCAACCTCACCGACCCCACGGGCGGCGACGCGATGGACCGCATCATCAACGGGCTGAGCAAGGTGGCGCCGAAGGCGTGACCCCTGGCGGTGATCAGGTGGTCAGGGCTTTGGTCTTGGCGGCCCGGCGGGCGAACACCTCGTCCCGCCGGTCCGCCACCTGCCGCAGCGCCTCCTTGCGGTCCCGCCTGGAGAGCCGGTCCAGATAGACCTGACCGTTGACGTGGTCGGTCTCATGGGCGAGACAGCGCGCGAAGTACCCTGTGCCCTCGATCACAAGCGCGTTGCCGTCCTTGTCGAGCCCGCGCACCACGGCCCGGTCCGGACGCGGTACGTCCATCACCGCACCGGGCACCGACAGGCACCCCTCGCCCTCGTCGAGCAGCCGGCGCCCGGCCGGGCCGAGCGGGTCGAGCACCGGGTTGACGATGTGTCCGACATGTCGGACACCGTCGTCGTCCGGGCAGTCGTACACGAACAGGCGCAGATCCACGCCCACTTGATTGGCCGCGAGGCCGGCTCCGTCGGCGACGTACATGGTGAGGAACATGTCGTCGATGAGTGCGGCGAGGTCGGGCCCGAACTCGGTGACGTCCCGGCTCGGCCGGTGCAGGACCTCTTCGCCGACCTCGGTGACGCGGCGCACGCGGCCGCGCCCGGCCTCGGGTGCGGGGCGGGGGTAGGAGTCGACGGGACTTCCCTGGACGAAGACACGTGGCACGACTTGCTCTCCTCGGGTTTGGCGTCCGGCTGTCCGGTCAGCCGAACTGAAGAACCTTGAGAGAAGAGCCTTTCAGGAGAGCCGCGAACTCCGGCAGGGGAGAGGCCTGGCGAGGGTACGCCGAGGGGACCGCTGCCCCCGAGGCAACGGTCCCATGCTCACGGCGTCGTGCGCGGGCTCAGAGCACCCGCACCGCGCCGGTCGGCGGGTCGTAGGAGAGGGGCCGCTCCACGATGCCGGTGGAGGGGTTCTGCGCGCCGACGAACATGCCGCCGCCCACGTACACGGCCACGTGATAGGCGCTGCCGGCGCTGCCCCAGTAAAGGATGTCGCCGGGCTGCAGGTTGCTCAGGGACACCTGAGTACCGGCGGTCGACTGGTCCTGGGAGACGCGCGGCAGGCTGATGCCGACCTGCTTGAAGGCGGCACCGACGAGCCCGGAGCAGTCGTAGGCACTGGGGCCGGTGGCGCCCAGGACGTAGGACTTGCCGATCTGCGCCTTCACGAAGGCCACGACGGCCGCGGCCGAACCCGTGGCCGTAGAAGAGCTCGTGGAGGTGCTGGTGCTCGCCGAGGTGGCCAGGGTGGTCCGCTCGGTGCTGCGCGACGTGGCGCGCTCCGCAGCGGCCTTACGGGCCTCCTCCTGGGCCTTCTTCTTCGCCTCCGCCTTCTTCTTGGCGTCCGCCAGGTCCGCCTTCGCCTGCTTCGCGGCGTTTGCGGCGGCCGTGTCGCGCTCGGCCTGCAGCTGATAGTTCGCCGCGGCCTGCTGAGTGGCCTCGGCGGACTGGGCTACCTGCGCGGACAGGTCGGCGGTCAGGGTGGGCAGTTGCAGGGTCTGCGTCGTCTCGGCCGCGTTGGCCGAGGCCGCGCCCGCCGCCGCCATGCTGAGAACGCCACCGGCAACTCCGGCACGCACGGCGATGTTCGTCGTCGCGCTGCGGCGGGGTTTCCGGTGGCTGCGTATGTGAGCGGTGTGGGACATGAGACCAACCGGTATCAGGGGCTCCTCCATACCTTCAAGAAACGTGTGCTGCGCCACAATTGTTCAACGGGACCCACGAACTTCGGGTGCCTCGTTCCTTATTGACGCCGTAACGGACATTGCGGACCTGGGTGATCCGGCCCGTGATCACGGTCTTTCGTCGTTACGCCCGAATTGCCCGCCGCCTACCACCGGTTGGGACAGGTGGCCAACCCCGGTTCTCATGCGCCTCTCATGGGTGTGGCGGAGGTCACGGAACGGTTACCGGAATGCTCGCGTCTCGCGTGGGTATCGCGAGCGGTCGACTTCGTGAACGTGTGCACGCGTCCACACCGTGCCGCGCGACTCCTTCCGACGTGTGAACGGGCTCCCACTATCAAGCCGTCGCGTCCAACTCCAATTTGCATGCAAGGGAAGTCTCTTGATATTGAGACGCCGCTCTCGGCCTGCGATGACGAGCGCAAATGTCACGTCCGGTGATCGTGTGGGCGCTTCGCGTGTGAAGATCGCCGCTCACTCGACGTGATGATCCTTCGCCGGGTGGTGGAGATCACAAAGCTTGTGCAATACCCCGTGTCGCAGATCACAGAGCGACGGGCATAAGATGCGGAGCGGTTGGGCTTGTGACCTGCTTCACATGTTCGCGATCTTCGCCGGGACGGGCGGGAGTTGCCGAGTGTGTGAGGTGGGTGTGAGTCCGACGCCATCGCCAGCAGTCAGTGCCGACTGAGAGGAGCGAGGAGCGGTGAACGCGTATGCGCCCATCCTCGTACTGGGAGCCCTCGGGGCAGGCTTTGCGATCTTCTCCGTGGTCATGGCCACGCTGATCGGTCCGAAGCGGTACAACCGGGCCAAGCTCGAAGCGTACGAGTGCGGCATCGAGCCGACCCCCACGCCGGCCGGCGGCGGGCGCTTCCCCATCAAGTACTACCTGACGGCGATGCTCTTCATCGTCTTCGACATCGAGATCGTCTTCCTCTACCCCTGGGCCGTCACCTTCGACGCCCTGGGTGTTTTCGGGCTCGTGGAGATGCTGCTCTTCGTGCTCACCGTCTTCGTCGCGTACGCGTACGTATGGCGGCGCGGCGGCCTGGAATGGGACTGAGGGGCCTTTAACTCATGGGACTCGAAGAAAAGCTGCCGAGCGGCTTCCTGCTCACCACCGTCGAGCAGGCCGCGGGCTGGGTGCGCAAGGCGTCCGTCTTCCCGGCCACGTTCGGACTCGCCTGCTGCGCCATCGAGATGATGACGACCGGCGCCGGACGGTACGACCTGGCGCGCTTCGGCATGGAGGTCTTCCGCGGCTCACCCCGCCAGGCGGACCTGATGATCGTCGCGGGCCGGGTCAGCCAGAAGATGGCGCCGGTGCTGCGGCAGGTCTACGACCAGATGCCGAACCCCAAGTGGGTGATCTCCATGGGGGTCTGCGCCTCGTCGGGCGGCATGTTCAACAACTACGCGATCGTGCAGGGCGTCGACCACATCGTCCCGGTCGACATCTATCTCCCGGGCTGTCCGCCACGGCCCGAGATGCTGATGGACGCGATCCTCAAGCTCCACCAGAAGATCCAGTCCTCCAAGCTCGGCGTGAACGCCGAGGAGGCGGCCCGCGAGGCGGAGGAGGCGGCGCTCAAGGCACTGCCCACCATCGAGATGAAGGGCCTGCTGCGGTGAGTGACGCGAACGGCACCAACCCCGAGAAGGATCTCAGCGGCTCCAACCTCCCCGGCCAGCGCGGGGACGGCGGTGAGGAGATCCGCGTCCAGCGCGGCATGTTCGGCGCCAACAACGGTGGCGACACTTCCGGTTACGGCGGCCTGGTCCGCTCGGTCCGCCTGCCGGGAGCCGCGAGCCGGCCCTACGGCGGCTGGTTCGACGAGGTCGCCGACGAGCTGGAGGGCGCCCTGGAGGAACAGGGCCTGCTGCCCGGCAACGCGATCGAGAAGACGATCGTCGACCGCGGCGAACTCACCTTCCACATCGAGCGCGAGCACCTGGTCCGCGTCGCCCAGACCCTGCGCGACGACCCGGCCCTGCGCTTCGAGCTCTGCACGGGCGTGAGCGCAGTTCACTACCTGCACGACAAGGGCCGTGAGCTGCACGCCGTCTACCACCTGCGCTCGATCACCCACAACCGGCTGATCCGCCTCGAAGTCAGCGCCCCGGACAGCGATCCGCACATCCCGTCACTGGTCTCGGTCTATCCGACCAACGACTGGCACGAGCGCGAGACCTACGACTTCTTCGGCATCGTCTTCGACGGTCACCCGGCGCTGACGCGGATCATGATGCCGGACGACTGGCCGGGCCACCCGCAGCGCAAGGACTACCCCCTCGGCGGCATCCCCGTCGAGTACAAGGGCGCCCAGATCCCGGCTCCGGACCAGCGGAGGTCGTACTCGTGAGCACGCAGTCAGCATCCGCTTCCGCCGCTTCGGCGCGCGAGACCACCGAGGGCACCGTATATACGGTCACCGGTGGCGACTGGGACGAGGTCGTCCAGTCCGCGGCCCGGGCCGACGACGAGCGCATCGTCGTCAACATGGGGCCCCAGCACCCCTCCACGCACGGTGTGCTCCGGCTGATCCTGGAGATCGACGGCGAGACGGTCACCGAGGCCCGCTGCGGCATCGGCTACCTGCACACCGGTATCGAGAAGAACCTCGAGTACCGCACGTGGACGCAGGGCACGACGTTCGTGACGCGCATGGACTATCTGACGTCCTTCTTCAACGAGACCGCCTACTGTCTCGCCGTCGAGAAACTCCTCGGCGTCGAGGACCAGATCACCGAGCGGGCGAAGATCATCCGGGTGCTCCTGATGGAGCTGAACCGGTTGTCCTCCCACCTGGTGTGCATCGCCACCGGCGGTATGGAACTCGGCGCCACCACGATCATGATCTACGGATTCCGTGATCGTGAAATGATTCTCGACATCTACGAGCTCATCACGGGCCTGCGGATGAACCACGCGTACATCCGCCCCGGCGGACTCGCCCAGGACCTGCCGCCCGGCGCGGTGGACCAGATCCGCGAGTTCGTGAAGAAGATGAAGAAGAACCTCCCGGAGTACGACAAGCTCGCCACCGGGAACCCCATCTTCAAGGCCCGTATGCAGGACGTCGGTTACCTCGACCTGGCCGGCTGCATGGCCCTCGGCGCCACCGGCCCGATCCTGCGCTCCACCGGTCTGCCGCACGACCTGCGCAAGGCGCAGCCGTACTGCGACTACGAGACCTACGACTTCGACATCCCGACCGCCGACACCTGCGACTCCTACGGCCGCTTCCTCATCCGTCTTGAGGAGATGCGCCAGTCGCTGCGGATCATCGAGCAGTGTCTGGACCGGCTGCAGCCCGGGCCGGTCATGGTCGCCGACAAGAAGATCGCCTGGCCCGCCCAACTCGCCCTCGGGCCGGACGGGTTGGGCAACTCGCTCGACCACATCAAGAAGATCATGGGCACCTCCATGGAGGCCCTGATCCACCACTTCAAGCTGGTGACCGAGGGCTTCCGCGTACCGCCGGGACAGGCGTACGCGGCGGTCGAGTCGCCCAAGGGCGAACTCGGGGTGCACGCCGTTTCCGACGGAGGCACCCGCCCCTACCGGGTCCACTTCAGGGACCCGTCCTTCACCAACCTTCAGGCCATGGCGGCGATGTGCGAGGGCGGCCAGGTCGCCGACGTCATCGTCGCCGTCGCGTCCATCGACCCCGTGATGGGAGGCGTCGACCGGTGACCACCAGTTCTTCGGAGCAGGGCGTCAGCCTGGGCATGCCCCAACTGCCCGCGCCCGCTTACCCGGACGACGTCCGGGCCAGGCTGGAGGCCGACGGGCGGGAGATCATCGCCCGCTACCCGGACTCCCGCTCGGCCCTCCTGCCGTTGCTGCACCTCGTGCAGGCGGAGGAAGGCCATGTCACGCGCACGGGGCAGCAGTTCTGCGCGGACCTACTGGAGCTGACCACGGCCGAGGTCGCCGCCGTCGCGACCTTCTACACGATGTACCGGCGCCGGCCGAGCGGCGACTACCAGGTCGGGGTCTGCACCAACACGCTGTGCGCGGTGATGGGCGGCGACGCCATCTTCGAGTCCCTCCAGGAGCACCTGGGCGTCGGCAACGGTGAGACCACCGACGACGGCAAGGTCACCCTGGAGCACATCGAGTGCAACGCGGCCTGCGACTTCGCGCCGGTGGTGATGGTCAACTGGGAGTTCTTCGACAACCAGACCCCCGCCAGCGCCCGGCGCCTCGTCGACGACCTGCGCGCGGGCGCACCCGTGGAGCCCACGCGCGGGGCGCCGATGTGCACCTTCAAGGAGACCGCGCGGATCCTCGCCGGCTTCCCCGACGAGCGGCCCGGGGCCGTCGAGGCGAGCGGCGGTGCGGGACCCGCGTCGCTGGTGGGACTCCGCCTGGCAAGGGGAGAGACCGCACCCGCGCGCGTGGTCCATCCGCGCGGCTCCGGAGCGCCGCAGAACGAGCCGCCGGCCGAGCACCTCAGTTCGCACGATGCGCCGCAGGACACATCGGCCTCCGACCCCGCCCACCCGGCGGGGCCCGTAGCCGAGGAGGGGGAGTGATGACCTTGGCACCCGAACTGAAAGACCACAGCCCCGAGAAGCTGCTCGCACCCGTGCTGTCGGCCTTCTGGGACGAGGACGAGTCCTGGACTCTGGACACGTACCGAAGGCACGAGGGATACGAGGGGCTCCGCAAGGCGCTCGCGATGTCGCCGGACGACCTCATCGCGTATGTGAAGGACTCCGGTCTGCGCGGTCGCGGTGGCGCCGGCTTCCCCACCGGAATGAAATGGCAATTCATTCCCCAAGGGGATGGAAAACCGCACTATCTAGTTGTCAACGCCGACGAGTCGGAGCCCGGAACCTGTAAGGACATCCCGCTCCTCTTCGCGAACCCGCACAGCCTCATCGAGGGCATTGTCATCGCGTGTTATGCCATCAGGTCTTCGCATGCCTTCATCTATCTGCGTGGTGAAGTCGTCCCCGTATTGCGGCGGTTGCACGAGGCCGTGCGTGAGGCCTACGCGGCGGGCTACCTCGGCGAGAACATCCTGGGCAGTGGCCTGGACCTGCAGCTCACCGTGCACGCGGGCGCCGGCGCGTACATCTGCGGTGAGGAGACCGCACTGCTCGACTCGCTCGAAGGCCGCCGTGGTCAACCGCGGCTCCGTCCCCCTTTCCCTGCCGTCGCGGGCCTCTATGCGTGCCCGACTGTCGTGAATAACGTCGAGTCGATCGCGTCAGTTCCCGCGATTCTGCAAAAAGGCAAGGAATGGTTCAGGTCGATGGGCAGCGAGAAGTCTCCGGGCTTCACGCTCTACTCGCTCAGCGGCCATGTCACCAGTCCCGGTCAGTACGAGGCGCCGCTCGGCATCACACTCCGCCAACTGCTCGACATGAGCGGCGGGATGCGCGCCGGGCACCGCCTCAAGTTCTGGACGCCGGGCGGTTCTTCCACGCCGATGTTCACCGACGAGCACCTCGACGTCCCTCTTGATTACGAAGGAGTGGGTGCCGCGGGTTCCATGCTCGGCACAAAAGCTCTGCAGTGTTTCGACGAGACGACCTGCGTCGTGCGTGCCGTCACCCGCTGGACCGAGTTCTACGCCCACGAGTCCTGCGGCAAGTGCACACCGTGCCGCGAAGGGACGTACTGGCTCGTGCAGTTGCTGCGCGACATCGAGGCCGGCAAGGGCGCGATGTCCGACCTCGACAAGCTGAACGACATCGCCGACAACATCAACGGCAAGTCCTTCTGCGCCCTCGGTGACGGCGCCGCCTCGCCGATCTTCTCCTCGCTCAAGTACTTCCGCGAGGAATACGAGCAGCACATCACGGGCCGGGGCTGCCCCTTCGACCCGGCCAAGTCCACGGCCTGGGCCGACCGCACGGAGGTGAACGCATGACGGTGACCACGAGCGCTCCCTCCGGTGGAGGGGAGGCGGCGGTCCCGCCGGAGGATCTCGTCTCGCTGACGATCGACGGCGCCGAGATCAGCGTGCCCAAGGGCACTCTGGTCATCCGCGCCGCCGAGCAACTCGGCATCGAGATCCCCCGGTTCTGCGACCACCCTCTCCTCGACCCGGCCGGCGCCTGCCGTCAGTGCATCGTCGAGGTCGAGGGCCAGCGAAAGCCGATGGCGTCCTGCACGATCACGTGCACGGACGGCATGGTCGTCAAGACCCAGCTCAGCTCGCCGGTGGCCGAGAAGGCCCAGCACGGTGTGATGGAACTGCTCCTCATCAACCACCCGCTGGACTGCCCGGTCTGCGACAAGGGCGGCGAGTGCCCCCTGCAGAACCAGGCGATGTCCCACGGCAACGCCGAGTCCCGCTTCGAAGGCAAGAAGCGGACCTACGAGAAGCCCGTGCCGATCTCCACCCAGGTGCTGCTCGACCGCGAGCGGTGCGTGCTGTGCGCCCGCTGCACCCGCTTCTCCAACCAGATCGCGGGCGACCCGATGATCGAGCTGCTGGAGCGCGGTGCGCTGCAACAGGTCGGCACCGGTGAGGGCGACCCCTTCGAGTCGTACTTCTCCGGGAACACCATCCAGATCTGCCCGGTGGGCGCGCTGACCTCGGCGGCGTACCGATTCCGCTCCCGCCCCTTCGACCTGGTCTCCACGCCGTCCGTGTGCGAGCACTGCTCCGGGGGCTGCGCGACCCGCACCGACCACCGGCGCGGGAAGGTCATGAGGCGCCTGGCGGCCGTCGACCCCGAGGTCAACGAGGAGTGGATCTGCGACAAGGGGCGCTTCGCCTTCCGGTACGCGCAGCAGCGCGACCGGCTGGAGACGCCGCTGATCCGCAACCCCGAGGGCGAACTCGTCCCCGCCTCCTGGCCGGAGGCACTCCAGATCGCCGCCCAGGGGCTGCTCGCCTCGCGGGGCCGCACCGGTGTCCTGACCGGCGGCCGGCTCACCATCGAGGACGCCTACGCGTACAGCAAGTTCGCGCGCGTGGCGCTCGACACGAACGACATCGACTTCCGCGCGCGCGTGCACAGCAGCGAGGAGGCCGACTTCCTGGCCGCCCGGGTCGCAGGGCGCGGCCGGGACCTCGACGGCGAGGGCGTCACGTACACCTCTCTGGAGAAGGCGCCCGCCGTCCTGCTGGTCGGGTTCGAGTCCGAGGAGGAGGCGCCCGGCGTCTTCCTGAGGCTGCGCAAGGCCTCGCGCACGCACGGGCAGCGGGTGTTCTCGCTGGCCACGTTCGCCACGCGGGGCCTGGAGAAGGCGGGCGGCACGCTGCTGCCGGCCGCTCCCGGAACCGAGACCGAGTGGCTGGACGCGCTCGCGAGCGGGGTCGGCCTGGAGGATGACGGAGCGCGCGCCTCCGAGGCGCTGCGCACCGAGGGCGCGGTGATCGTCGTCGGCGAGCGGCTGGCGGCCGTCGCCGGGGGCCTCACCGCCGCCGTACGGGCCGCGTCCGCGACCGGTGCCCGGCTGGTGTGGATTCCGCGCCGGGCCGGGGAGCGCGGCGCGATCGAGGCGGGGGCGCTGCCGTCGCTGCTGCCGGGCGGGCGTCCGGCGACCGATCCGCGCGCGCGTGAGGAGGTCGCCGCCGCCTGGGGTGTCGCCGAACTCCCGCACCGCTACGGCCGCGACGCCGGCCAGATCGTCGAGGCCGCCGCCGGTGGTGAACTCCGGGCGCTGCTCGTCGCCGGTGTGGAGCCGGGCGACCTGCCCGATCCGGCACGCACGCGTGCGGCACTCGACGAGGTCGGCTTCGTGGTCTCGCTCGAACTGCGGCCGAGTGAGATCACCGAACACGCCGACGTGGTTCTTCCGGTCGCGGCGGTCGCCGAGAAGGCGGGTGCCTTCCTCAACTGGGAGGGCAGGGTGCGCTTCTTCGACGCCGCGCTCAAGCCCGACCAGATGACCCGCACCCTCGCCCCCACCGACGCGCGTGTCCTGCACATGCTGGCCGACGCCATGGACGTCCACCTGGGACTGCCCGATCTGCGCACCGCGCGCGCGGAGTTGGACCGGCTCGGTGCCTGGGACGGACCGCGGGCCACCGAACCGCTGGAGACCGCGGGCGTACTGCCCCGGCCCGCCGCCGGGGAGGCCGTGCTCGCCGGGCACCGGCTGCTGCTCGACCAGGGCGCCCTCCAGGAGGGCGACGACGCGCTCGCCGGCACCCGGCACGCCGCCCACGCGCGCGTGTCGGCCGCCACCGCCGCCGAGGCGGGCGTCAAGGGCGGCGACATCCTCGCCGTGACCGGCGCCTCCGGAACCGTCGAACTCCCGCTGCTGATCACGGAGATGCCCGACCGCGTGGTCTGGCTCCCGCTGAACTCCACCGGCGGGGGCGTCGCCTCCGACACCGGGGCGCTGCCCGGCGCACTGGTCCGCATCGGCCCGGCCACGCCCGCGGGCGGGGCTCCCAAGGAGGTGGAGGCATGAGCAATCTGTACCTCGCCGCGGAAGACCTCTCGATGTTCGGCCGCGACCCCTGGTGGCTGGTCGTCGTCAAGGCGGTGTTCTGCTTCGCCTTCCTGATGATCACCGTGCTGTTCTCGATCGTCTGGGAACGCAAGGTCGTCGCCTGGATGCAGCTGCGCATCGGCCCCAACCGGCACGGCCCCTGGGGCATGCTCCAGTCGCTCGCCGACGGCGTGAAGCTGATGCTCAAGGAAGACGTCATCGTCAAGCGCGCGGACAAGGTGGTCTACGTCCTCGCGCCGGTCGTCGCGGCCATCCCGGCCTTCATGGCGATCGCGGTCATCCCCTTCGGGCCGGCCGACAACGAGGTGTCGATCTTCGGCCACCGCACCACGATGCAGCTCACCGACCTCCCGATCGCGATGCTCTACATCCTCGCGGTCGCCTCGGTCGGCATCTACGGCATCGTCCTGGCGGGCTGGAGCTCCGGCTCCACCTACCCGCTCCTGGGCGGCCTGCGCTCCTGCGCGCAGATGATCTCCTACGAGATCGCCATGGGCGCCGCGTTCGCCTCGGTGTTCCTGTACTCCGGGTCGATGTCGACGTCGGCGATCGTTGAACAACAGCACGACCGCTGGTACATCATCCTGCTGCCGGTGTCCTTCATCATCTACGTCGTCACGATGGTCGGCGAGACCAACCGCGCCCCCTTCGACATGCCGGAGTCCGAGGGCGACCTGGTCGGCGGCTTCAACACCGAGTACTCGTCCATCAAGTTCGCGCTCTTCATGCTCGCCGAGTACGTGAACATGGTGACGGTCTCCGCGGTGTCGACCACGCTCTTCCTGGGCGGCTGGCGGGCCCCGTGGCCGATCAGCTCCTTCTGGGAGGGCGCGAACCACGGCTGGTGGCCGATGCTCTGGTTCGTCATCAAGGTCCAGCTGCTGCTGTTCTTCTTCATCTGGCTGCGCGGCACCCTTCCGCGTGTGCGCTACGACCAGTTGATGAAGCTCGGCTGGAAGGTCCTCATCCCGGTCTCCGTGGTCTGGCTGATGCTCGTCGCGACCGTACGGACCCTCAGGAACCAGAACTACGACTTCGCCGACATCACCCTCTACATCGTCGGCGGTGTGCTCGCCCTGCTGTTGCTGTCCTTCATCGCGGACATGTTCCGCCAGAAGGCCAAGGAGGACGCGCAACTGGCCGAGGAACCCGCCGGGTTCGACGCGATGGCGGGCGGATTCCCCGTACCGCCGCTGCCGGGACAGGAGTTGCCGCCGGTGCCTCGGCGCCCCTCGCGACGCGAGCGGGAGTTGATTGTCAGTGGTGGCCCGGATACTGGCAGTGACGGATCTCTGGATGGAAAGGAGGCGTCCGATGGCTGAGGAGCCCAAGGAGACCACACCCGGTTTCCAGAACCCCGTGGCCGGCTTCGGCGTGACCTTCAAGGCCATGTTCAAGAAGCGGCTGACCGAGCAGTACCCGGAGCAGCAGAAGACCACAGCCCCCCGGTTCCACGGACGGCACCAGCTCAACCGCCATCCGGACGGCCTGGAGAAGTGCGTCGGCTGCGAGCTGTGCGCCTGGGCCTGCCCCGCCGACGCCATCTATGTGGAGGGCGCCGACAACACCGACGAGGAGCGCTACTCGCCGGGCGAGCGGTACGGCCGCGTCTACCAGATCAACTACGCCCGCTGCATCCTGTGCGGCCTGTGCATCGAGGCGTGCCCCACGCGCGCGTTGACGATGACCAACGAGTTCGAGTTGGCCGACTCCAGCCGCGCCAACCTCATCTACACCAAGGAACAGCTGCTGGCCGGCCTCGAAGACACCATGGTCGACAGCCCGCACGCCATCTACCCGGGGATGGACGAACAGGACTACTACCGGGGCCTGGTGACGGAGGCCGCGCCCGGGACGGTGCCCCAAGTAGCCGTCTCCAAGGGCGAGAAGCCCAAGGAAGAGGGGGTGGGCGCATGAGCGCGCAGTTCGCCGCCGCCTACTCCACCTCGACCGGCGAGGCCTTCCAGTTCTGGGTCCTCGGCACGGTCGCGGTGATCGGCGCCCTGTCCACCATCCTCATGAAGAGGGCCGTGCACAGCGCCCTATCGCTCGCCGGGACCATGATCATCCTGGCGGTGTTCTACCTGGCCAACGGCGCCTACTTCCTGGGCGTCGTCCAGATCGTCGTCTACACCGGCGCGATCATGATGCTGTTCCTCTTCGTGGTGATGCTGGTCGGCGTCACGGCCGCCGACTCCCTGACGGAGACCATCAAGGGCCAGCGCTGGCTGGCCCTTCTCTGCGGGCTCGGCTTCGGCATCCTGCTGTTCGCGGGCATCGGCAACGCCTCGCTGAACCAGTTCGACGGCCTGAGCACCGCCAACGCGAACGGCAACGTGCAGGGCCTGGCCGCCCTCATCTTCACCAAGTACGTGTTCGCCTTCGAAATCACCGGCGCCCTGCTGATCACGGCGGCCGTCGGCGCCATGGTGCTCACGCACCGCGAGCGCACCGAGCGGCCCAAGACGCAGCGCGAGCTGTCCGAACAGCGCGTCCGCGAGGGCAAGCACGTCCCGCCGCTCCCGGCCCCCGGCGTCTACGCCCGGCACAACGCGGTGGACGTCCAGGGCCTGCTGCCCGACGGCACCCCGTCCGAGCTGACGGTCAGCAAGACGCTCCGCGACCGCGGCCAGATCCGTGACGTGTCCAGCGAGGCGCTGAACGACTTGCGGGCCCTGGAGCAGCGCGCCGAGGAGCGCCTGGAGCGGACCGCGATCGAACCGGCGAACCTCAAGCGGACCGAGGAGGCGTCGAAGTGAACCCCGTCAACTACCTCTATCTCTCCGCCCTGTTGTTCACGATCGGCGCCACCGGCGTACTGATCAGGCGGAACGCGATCGTCGTCTTCATGTGCGTCGAGCTGATGCTCAACGCCTGCAACCTCGCGTTCGTCACCTTCTCCCGGATGCACGGCAACCTCGACGGTCAGGTCATCGCCTTCTTCACGATGGTCGTCGCCGCCGCGGAGGTCGTGGTCGGGCTCGCGATCATCGTGTCGCTGTTCCGTTCCCGCCACTCGGCCTCGGTCGACGACGCCAGCCTGATGAAGCTCTGAGGGGTCGCTGAATCGTGGAGAACCTGATTGCGCTGCTGGTAGCGGCGCCTCTGCTCGGAGCGGTCGTCCTGCTGTGCGGCGGCCGGCGGCTCGATGCCGTCGGCCACTGGATCGGCACGCTCCTGTCGTCCGCCTCCTTCGTGATCGGTGTCGTCCTCTTCACCGACCTGCTGGGGAAGAACGCCGAGCACCGGACGCTCATGCAGCACCTGTGGACCTGGGTCCCCGTCGAGGGCTTCCAGGCGGACGTCACCTTCCGCCTCGACCAGCTGTCGATGACCTTCGTCCTGCTGATCACCGGTGTCGGCTCGCTCATCCACCTGTACTCGGTCGGGTACATGGAGCACGACGAGCGCCGCCGCCGCTTCTTCGGCTATCTGAACCTGTTCCTCGCAGCGATGCTGATCCTCGTCCTCGCCGACAACTACCTGCTGCTGTACGTCGGCTGGGAAGGCGTCGGGCTCGCCTCCTACCTGCTGATCGGCTTCTGGCAGCACAAGCCCAGCGCGGCGACCGCCGCGAAGAAGGCCTTCCTGGTGAACCGGGTCGGCGACATGGGCCTGTCGATCGCCATCATGCTGATGTTCACGACGTTCGGGACCTTCGCCTTCGGGCCGGTCCTCAGCCACGTCGGCGACGCCTCCCAGGGCAAGCTCACCGGCATCGCCCTGATGCTGCTGCTCGCCGCCTGCGGCAAGTCCGCCCAGGTGCCGCTGCAGTCCTGGCTCGGCGACGCGATGGAGGGCCCGACCCCGGTCTCGGCCCTCATCCACGCGGCGACCATGGTGACCGCGGGCGTGTACCTGATCGTCCGCTCCGGAGCGATCTTCAACGCGGCGCCCGACGCACAGCTCGTCGTCACCGTCGTCGGCGCCGTCACGCTCCTGTTCGGTGCGATCGTCGGTTGCGCGAAGGACGACATCAAGAAGGCCCTCGCCGGCTCGACCATGTCGCAGATCGGCTACATGGTGCTCGCCGCCGGACTCGGCCCCATCGGCTACGTCTTCGCGATCATGCACCTGGTGACACACGGCTTCTTCAAGGCCGGGCTCTTCCTCGGCGCCGGCTCCGTCATGCACGGCATGAACGACGAGGTCGACATGAGGAAGTACGGCGGCCTCAGGAAGTACATGCCGGTCACCTTCATCACCTTCGGCCTCGGCTACCTCGCCATCATCGGCTTCCCGGGCCTGTCCGGCTTCTTCTCCAAGGACAAGATCATCGAGGCGGCCTTCGCCAAGGGCGGCACCGAGGGCTGGATCCTCGGCGGCGCGGCCCTGCTGGGCGCGGCCATCACGGCGTTCTACATGACGCGCGTGATGCTGATGACGTTCTTCGGGGAGAAGCGCTGGCAGCCCGACGAGAACGGCCACGAGCCGCACCCGCACGAGTCCCCGAGGACGATGACGATCCCGATGATCGTGCTGGCCTTCGGATCGGTCTTCGCCGGCGGCTTCTTCAGCATCGGCGACCGCTTCCTGCACTGGCTGGAGCCCATCACCGGCCACGAGGAGGGCAACTCCCCGGTCAGCGCCCTCACGGTCACCCTGGCCACCATGGCCGTGCTGGTCGTCGGCGTGGCGATCGCCTGGGCGCAGTACGGGCGCCGTCCGGTCCCGGCCGTCGCCCCGCGCGGTTCGCTGCTCACCCGGGCCGCCCGCCGCGACCTCCTCCAGGACGACTTCAACCACGTCGTCCTGGTGCGCGGCGGCGAGCACCTCACGCGCTCCCTGGTCTACGTCGACCACACCCTGGTCGACGGCGTCGTCAACGGCACGGCGGCCTCCATGGGCGGCCTCTCCGGAAGGCTGCGCAAGCTGCAGAACGGCTACGCGCGGTCGTACGCGGTCTCGATGTTCGGCGGTGCGGCCATCCTCGTCGCCGCGACCCTGCTGATGAGGGCGGTCTGATACCGATGTCCTTTCCCCTCCTGACAGCGACGGCGGCGCTCCCGGCCCTCGGGGCGGTCGCCACGGCCGCCGTCCCGGCCGCCCGGCGCACCGCCGCGAAATGGCTGGCGCTGTTCGTCTCGCTGGCCACGCTCGCGCTGGGCATCGCCGTCCTGGTGCGCTTCGACCCGGGCGGCGACCGCTACCAACTCACCGAGTCCCACGCGTGGATCGCCGACTTCGGGGTCCGCTACGAGCTGGGTGTGGACGGCATCGCGGTCGCGCTCATCGCGCTCACCGCCCTGCTGATCCCGTTCGTGATCCTGGCCGGCTGGCACGACGCCGACCCCCTGGAGACCGGCAGCAAGCGCTGGCGGCCCACCCAGGGCTTCTTCGCCCTCATCCTTGCGGTGGAGGCGATGGTGATCATCTCCTTCGAGGCCACCGACGTCTTCCTCTTCTACATCTTCTTCGAAGCCATGCTGATCCCGATGTACTTCCTCATCGGCGGCTTCGGGGACCGGGCCCACGAGCACGGCGACGAGGCGGCGGCCACCCAACGGTCGTACGCGGCCGTCAAGTTCCTGCTCTACAACCTGGTCGGCGGGCTCATCATGCTGGCCGCCGTGATCGGCCTCTACGTAGTGGCCGGGAACTTCTCGCTCGCGGAGATCGCGCAGGCGCGGGCCAACGGCACGCTGCACATGGCGACCAACACCGAACGCTGGCTCTTCCTGGGCTTCTTCTTCGCCTTCGCGGTGAAGGCGCCGCTGTGGCCGCTGCACACCTGGCTGCCCAACGCCATGCAGGAGTCCACCGCGCCGGTCGCCGTGCTCATCACGGCGGTCGTCGACAAGGTGGGCACCTTCGCGATGCTCCGCTTCTGCCTCCAGCTCTTCCCGGAGGCCAGCAAGTGGGCGACGCCCGTCATCCTCGTCCTCGCCCTGATCAGCATCATCTACGGGGCGCTGCTCGCCGTCGGCCAGCGGGATATCAAGCGGCTGGTGGCGTACGCGTCGATCTCGCACTTCGGGTTCATCATCCTGGGCATCTTCGCGATGACCAGCCAGGGACAGTCCGGCGCGACCCTCTACATGGTCAACCACGGTATCTCCACCGCCGCGTTGATGCTGGTCGCCGGATTCCTGATCTCGCGGCGCGGCTCGCGTCTCATCGCCGACTACGGAGGGGTGCAGAAGGTGGCCCCGGTGCTCGCCGGCACCTTCCTGATCGGCAGCCTCGCGACCCTGTCGCTGCCGGGACTCGCGCCCTTCGTGAGTGAGTTCCTGGTCCTGGTGGGCACGTTCACGCGCTACCCGGCCATCGGGATCATCGCCACCTTCGGCATCGTCCTCGCCGCGCTCTACACCCTGGTCCTGTACCAGCGGACGATGACCGGCCCGGTGAAGCCCGAGGTCGCCGCGATGCCGGACCTGCGACCGCGTGAACTCCTGGTCGTCGCCCCGCTGATCGTGCTGCTGATCTTCCTGGGCGTCTACCCGAAGCCGATCACGGACATCGTGAACCCGTCGGTCAAGCAGACCCTGTCCGACGTACACAAGAAGGATCCCAAGCCCTCGGTGGAGGCGGCCAAGTGAGCGCAACAGCCGTCCACAGCCTGTGGACAACGGCGGCAGGCGCGGACCCGATCTCGAAGATCCCCGCACCGAAGATCGAGTACGGGCAATTGTCGCCCACCTTGATCATCCTCGGCGCGGCACTCATCGGGGTACTGGTCGAGGCGTTCGTCCCGCGCAAGTCCCGTTACTACGCCCAGGTGTTCGTGTCCGTCGTGGCGCTCTGCGCCGCCTTCGCGGCGGTCGTGGCACTCGCGGCGGGCGGGTACGGCACCACCAAGGCGCACATCGCGGCGATGGGCGCGATCGCGGTCGACGGGCCGTCCCTGTTCCTCCAGGGCGTGATCCTGCTCTCCGGCCTTGTCGGCCTGTTCACCTTCGCCGAGCGGCGGCTCGACCCCGAGGCACACGGCAACCGGGTCGACTCCTTCGCCGCACAGGGCGCGTCAGTGCCCGGCAGCGACAGCGAGAAGGCCGCCGTCAAGGCCGGGTTCACCACCACGGAGGTCTTCCCGCTCCTGCTCTTCGCGGTCTCCGGAATGCTGGTCTTCCCGTCCGCCAACGACCTGTTGACCCTGTTCGTGGCCCTGGAAGTCTTCTCCCTCCCGCTCTACCTCCTGTGCGCCCTGGCCCGCCGCAAGCGGCTCCTCTCGCAGGAAGCGGCGGTCAAGTACTTCCTCCTCGGCGCCTTCGCCTCCGCGTTCACCCTCTTCGGCATCGCGCTGCTCTACGGCTACGCGGGCTCGATGTCGTACGCCACGATCGCGCAGGTCGTCGACGGCTCCATCACCAACATCAACCCTGCCCTCGCGGACACCATGGGCAACGACGCGCTGCTGCTCATCGGCGGCGCGATGATCGTCATGGGGCTGCTGTTCAAGGTGGGCGCGGTGCCGTTCCACATGTGGACGCCCGACGTCTACCAGGGCGCGCCGACCCCGGTCACCGGCTTCATGGCCGCCGCGACCAAGGTGGCCGCCTTCGGAGCGCTGCTCCGGCTCCTCTACGTCGTGCTGCCGGGCCTGCGCTGGGACTGGCGGCCCGTCATGTGGGGCGTCGCGATCATCACGATGCTGGGCGGCGCGGTCGTCGCGATCACCCAGACCGACATCAAGCGGCTCCTGGCGTACTCGTCGATCGCCCACGCGGGCTTCATCCTCGCCGGCGTCATCGCGACCACCCGGGACGGCGTCTCGTCCGTGCTCTTCTACCTCGGCGCGTACTCGTTCGTGACGATCGGCGCCTTCGCGGTCGTCACCCTCGTAAGGGACGCGGGCGGCGAGGCGACGCACCTGTCGAAGTGGGCGGGGCTCGGGCGCAGGTCGCCGCTGGTCGCGGCCGTCTTCGCGGTGTTCCTGCTGTCCTTCGCGGGCATTCCGCTGACGGCCGGTTTCGCCGGGAAGTTCGCCGTGTTCAAGGCGGCGGCGTCGGGCGGCGCGGCCCCGCTGGTCGTGGTCGGTGTGCTCTCCTCCGCGATCGCGGCGTTCTTCTACATCCGCGTGATCGTGCTCATGTTCTTCAGCGAGCCGAGGCCCGACGGCCCCACCGTCGCGGTCCCGTCCCCGCTGACCATGGCCACGATCGGGGTGGCCGTGGCGGCCACGCTCGTCCTCGGTGTGGCCCCGCAGTACTTCCTGCACCTGGCGAACCAGGCGGGAGTCTTCGTTCGCTGAGGTCAGGCCGAAGGCCCCGGTTTCCCCTCGTGGGGCCGGGGCCTTCGTGCATGTGCGGTCAGACCTTCGGGCAGACCACCTCGGGGTTCCAGGGCGCGAACAGGCCCTTGGGGTTGGGCTTGTAGATCCAGGCGTGGAGGGTGAAGTAGCCGAGCTTCGGGTCCTTCTGGAAGGTCTGCCCGAACAGCGTCGGCGCGGTCGTCTGACCCGTGTCCTTCACCATCCACTCGACCGCGACCAGCTTGCGCCCGCCGCCGAAGTCGGACTCGCCCGTGTACTCGTCGTTGAACCCGTCCGCGTACAGCAGGGCTGCCGGCTTCTCCGGATCGGGCGGTGAGACGGCGTTCGCCAGGTTGACGTAGTGGTAGCCCATGCCGCCCTCGGCCAGGTCGTCGGCACAGGTGTCGGTGCGTACGTATCCGCCACCGGCGGCGAACGCCTCGTACCCGTACTTCGCCGTGGCCTGGTACGTCTTGCTCAGCGTGGTCCACGCGGACGGGTCGGGGTCGGACGCGGCGTGGGCCGGGGCGGCGGTCAGCGCGAAGGCCGCGGCAGTCGCCACGGCGACGGCGGTCTTGACGACACCCTGCAGGGACCGAGAGGACATGGTGGAGCTCCTTGACTTCGGGAGGCGTCCGCACGAGGGCGCGCCGTCCGTTCGGGGGCGTGGCGGGCCTTCCCCGGTCCCGCCCCAGCAGCATGTTCCGGCCCGATCCGTCGCGCCATGTGACGGCAGCCATTCGACTGACCACACCCGGTCACCGCCACCGGCCTGTGGATAACTCCGACGCTGTCAGCACGGAGCCCTATCGTGGACGCAGTGGTCGAGGGACGACGTACGGGGGACGAGCGATGCACGGGATGGGCGGGACGGTTGTGACGACCGAAGTACGGACGCCGCAGGCACACGGCGAGAGCGAGGCACTGGCCACGCTCCACCGCGTCTTCGGCTACGACAGCTTCCGCGGCGCGCAGGAAGAGGTCATCGAGCATGTGGTGGCCGGCGGCGACGCCGTGGTCCTCATGCCGACCGGCGGCGGCAAGTCGCTGTGCTACCAGATCCCGTCCCTGGTCAGACCCGGTACGGGCGTTGTCGTCTCCCCGCTCATCGCGCTGATGCAGGACCAGGTGGACGCGCTGCGGGCGCTGGGCGTGCGCGCCGGGTTCATGAACTCGACGCAGGACTTCGACGAGCGGCGGGTGGTCGAGGCCGAGTTCCTCGCCGGTGAGCTGGACCTGATCTATCTCGCGCCGGAGCGGCTGCGGCTCGACTCCACCCTGGACCTGCTCTCGCGCGGCAAGATCTCGGTGTTCGCGATCGACGAGGCGCACTGCGTGTCCTCGTGGGGCCACGACTTCCGCCCGGACTATCTCTCCCTCTCGCTCCTGGGCGAGCGCTGGCCGGACGTCCCGAGGATCGCGCTCACGGCGACTGCCACGGACGCCACGCACAAGGAGATCACCCAGCGGCTGAAGATGCCGGACGCCCGGCACTTCGTGGCGAGCTTCGACCGGCCCAACATCCAGTACCGGATCGTGCCGAAGGCCGACCCGAAGAAGCAGCTGCTGAGCTTCCTGCGCGAGGAGCACGCGGGCGACGCGGGCATCGTGTACTGCCTGTCACGCAAGTCGGTGGAGGCGACCGCTGAGTTCCTGTCCCGCAACGGCATCGAGGCGGTGCCGTACCACGCGGGCCTCGACTCGGGCACCCGCGCGGCACACCAGTCCCGGTTCCTGCGCGAGGACGGGCTGATCGTCGTCGCGACCATCGCCTTCGGCATGGGCATCGACAAGCCGGACGTACGGTTCGTCGCCCACCTCGACCTGCCCAAGTCGGTGGAGGGCTACTACCAGGAGACGGGACGCGCCGGGCGTGACGGAATGCCCTCCACGGCCTGGATGGCGTACGGCCTGAACGACGTCATACAGCAGCGCAAGATGATCCAGTCCAGCGAGGGCGACGAGGCGTTCCGCCGCCGCGCCGCCGCCCACCTCGAGGCCATGCTCGCGCTCTGCGAGACGGCACAGTGCAGGCGCGGCCAGCTGCTCGCCTACTTCGGGCAGGACCCGGACGCGGCGGCCTGCGGCAACTGCGACACCTGCCTCACCCCACCGGAGACCTGGGACGGCACGGTCGCCGCGCAGAAGGTGCTGTCCACGGTGGTACGGCTGCAGCGCGAGCGGGGCCAGAAGTTCGGTGCGGTGCAGATCGTCGACATCCTCATGGGGCGCCGGACGGCCAAGGTGATCCAGTTCGACCACGACCAGCTGTCCGTGTTCGGCATCGGCGAGGACCTGGCCGAGGGCGAATGGCGGGGCGTCGTACGGCAGTTGCTGGCGCAGGGGCTGCTCGCGGTCGAGGGGGAGTACGGCACGCTGGTGCTCACCGAGGCGAGCGGCACGGTGCTGCGGCGCGAGCGGGAGGTGCCGCTGCGCAAGGAGCCCAAGAAGCCGGCGGCATCGCGGTCGTCGTCCTCCGGTCGGGGCGAGCGCAAGGCGAAGGCAGCGGCGGTGGAGTTGCCCGAGTCGTTGCAGCCCGCCTTCGAGGCCCTGCGCGCCTGGCGTGCGGAGCAGGCCCGGGAGCAGGGGGTTCCGGCGTACGTCATCTTCCATGACGCCACGCTCCGGGAGATCGCGACGGTGTGGCCCACGTCGGTGGGGCAGTTGGGGGAGATCAGCGGGGTCGGCGAGAAGAAGCTGGCGACGTACGGGGAGGGCGTGATCGGGGTGCTGGCTTCGCTGGGCGAGGCGCCGACCGTGACTCCGGCCGCGGCTCAGGTGCCCGCGCAAGTGCAGGCGTCGGCGCCCGCACGGGGCCGGGCGGCGAAGGATGTTGACCCCGGTGAGGACTACTGGCCGGAGATGGATGCGGAGCCGGAGCCCGAGGACTGGATATAGCCGCTCGCACCTGAGCGGATCAGTGGCAGCGTCCGCCATGCCTCGGGCCTCAGGCCAGCGCCGTCAGCCCCGGTGCGAAAACGATCAGGAGCGGCAGCAGCGGGATCAGTGCCGCGACCGTCGTCGTCAGGGCGCGGCGGCGGCGGCCCAGGCGGGGGCGGGGGTCCAGGAGGCGGTCGACTCGTTCGCCGAGGAGGCGGTGGCTGGAGGCGCAGGAGAGGACGCCGCGGTGGTTGTTGAGTTCGATCAGGGCCAGGGCCGTGGTCAGGTGGCCGCATTGGCGGGACGCGGTGTCGTCCGCGGCGAGTTCCACCAGGCGGTGGGTCTGGTCGCAGAAGTGGGCGAACAGGGGGACGCGCGGGAAACCGGAGGCCAGCGCGGTCGACAGATGCAGCAGCCAGTCGTGGTGGGCGCGGGCGTGGCCGCGTTCGTGGGTGAGGACCGCGTCGAGCTGGTGGCCGGTGAGGCGGTGCAGGGCGCCTGTGGTGACGACCAGTTGGGGTGGATGGCCGGGCATCCACCAGGCGTCCGGGTACTCGTCCTCCAGGACGAGGAGGGGGCCGCGTGCCGGGGGCAGCCCGGCGGGCAGGTCGGGGGCGCGCTCCCGCAGATGCGCGCGGGCCTGACCGCGCCGGCGGCGGGCCTCGGCGAGTTCGCGGGCCAGCATCGCCGTCGTCCAGGCGGCGCCGCAGGCGAGGGACAGCGTGAGGGCGACCGCCCAGACCGGGGCGGCGGAGAGGTCGTAGGCCGCTGTGACGGCGGGTGGAGCGGGGGCGAAGACATGGTCGCGGACGGTGTGGAAGACGGCCGCCGCGCCGAGCACGAGGGCGCCGAGACAGCACAGCAGGACCGTGGCGACCAGGCACTGCCACACCCACAGGCCGACCACGGGTTCCCGCTCCGGCCACACGGCCCGGGTCAGCGCGCGCGGAACCGGCACGGCGGCCGAGAGGGCGACGACGCTCAGCAGGAGCAGGCAGACAGTCATGCCACGGGCTCCGGATCCTGGTCAACGGCACAGACAGGGGGAACAACGGGGGCTGCGGGTGCGGCTGTACCCGAGGGCGGGCGCACGAGGTGTGGGCCCGCCCGCCGTCAGTATGACTGTCCGGGCGGCCGGAGTCAGGTGTACGGCGAGCACCGGACGCACCCGCGACCGCTCCGACTCCGGCCCGCGAGCCGCCTCACGCCTCGCCCGCGATCCGCCTCAGCCCCGGCCCACGATCCGCCCGGTGACCTCGCCGAGCCCCACCCGAGTTCCGTTCGCGCCCGGTGCCCACGCCGACAGGGTCACGACATCCCCGTCCTCCAGGAACGTCCGCTTGCCGTCCGGGAGTTCGAGGACGTCCCGCCCGTTCCAGGTCAGCTCCAGCAGCGAACCGCGCTCGCGCTCGGCGGGCCCGCTGACCGTGCCGGAGCCGTACAGGTCGCCGGTGCGCAGGGAGGCGCCGTTGACCGTCATCTGGGCGAGCTGCTGCGCGGCCGTCCAGTACATGGTGGAGAACGGTGGTTCGGAGACGACATGGCCGTTGATCGCGACCGAGATGTGGAGGTCGTAGCCGCCGGGCTCCTCCGCCGAGTCGTCCAGATAGGGGAGGAGTTCGTGCGTGCGCTCCGGCGGCGCCACCCGCGACTCCTCCAGCGCGTCCAACGGGGTGATCCACGCCGACACCGAGGTGGCGAAGGACTTGCCGAGGAACGGGCCGAGGGGGACGTACTCCCAGGCCTGGATGTCGCGCGCGGACCAGTCGTTGAGGAGGCACAGTCCGAAGACGTGCTCGCGGAAGTCGGCGAGCGCCACCGGCTCGCCCATCCGCGACGGTGTGCCGACGACGAAGCCGACCTCCGCCTCGATGTCCAGGCGGATCGACGGGCCGAAGACGGGCGCCGGGTCGGACGGGGACTTGCGCTGCCCGGACGGTCGTACGACGTCGGTGTCCGAGACCACGATCGTGCCCGAGCGGCCGTGGTAACCGATGGGCAGATGCTTCCAGTTGGGGGTCAGGGAGTCGGGCGCGTCGGGGCGGAAGATGCGGCCGACGTTCCGGGCGTGGTTCTCGGAGGCGTAGAAGTCGACGTAGTCCGCGACCTCGAAGGGGAGGTGCAGGGTCACCGCGGAGAGGGGGTGGAGGAAGGGGGCGATCGTCTCCTGGTGGGACGGCACCGTCACCCACGCGGTCAGCGCGCGCCGGACGTCCGACCAGGCCGTACGGCCCGCGGCGAGCAGGGGGTCGAGCGTGGGGTGCGCGAGCAGGGAGACATACGGTGAGCCGAGCGCGGCGGCGGCGGCGCCCGCGTCGAGCACCTGGTCGCCGTACCGGACGCCGACGGTCCGTTCGTCCGAGCCGAGGGGCGAGAAGACGCCGTAGGGAAGGTTGTGCGGGCCGAAGGGGTCGCCCTCGGGAAGATCGAAGGGGGGCATGGGGTGCTGCCTCACTCTCGTACGTACTCGCATGTGGCCGCGCCACACGTTACGGGTGAGTTGCAGGGACCGGCAGTGTCTAAAGAGTTCGCAATGTCCGAATAGGCCTTGTCGGAGGAGGCAATTCCGGCTTAGCGTCCTTTGGGGACATGGACGGGGTGGGTCCGGTCCGTAGGGGGGACACGTGGGGGGACCCGTGGCCAAACGCACCAGCAGCGTGCCTTTCGAGGCCGACCGCGAAGTGCCGGGCCTGATCGTGAAGTTCGGCTCCTATCCGCTGCATCACGGCGGGGTGGGCGCGATCCGCAGTCTCGGCCGTCTCGGCGTGCCGATGTATGCAATCACGGAGGACCGATACACGCCGGCCGCGGCATCCCGTTATCTGGAACGCGCGTTCGTCTGGCCGACGACCGGCACCGAGGAACCCGAACGACTCGTCGAGGGACTGCTGCGCATCGGGCGCCGCATCGGCCGTCCCACCGTCCTCATCCCCACCGACGAGGAGGCCGCCGTCCTGATCGCCGAACATCAGGACGAACTCACCGGCCGATTCCTGTTACCGCGCGTGGATCCGAAGCTTCCGCGCCACCTCGCCAGCAAACAGGGGCTGCACGAACTCTGCGTGGAGCACGGCATCCCCAGCCCCGCGGCCGCCTTCCCGCAGTCCTACGACGACATCGTCGACTTCGCGGAGAAGGCCCGCTTCCCGGTCGTGGCCAAGAACCGGGAGGCGTTCGTACGACGCTCCCGGCCCGCGGTCAACGGCACGACGAAGATCGCCACCCGCGAGGGACTGCTCGCGCTCGCCCGTGACTGGGGCGAGCACCCCGGAGTGATCCTCCAGGAATACCTGCCGAGGGAGGAGGCCGAGGACTGGATCGTGCACGCCTACTTCGACCAGGACTCCACCCCGCTCGCCATGTTCACCGGCGTCAAGGTGCGCTCCTGGCCGCCGCACGCGGGCATGACGGCAAATGCATACGTCGTGGACAATCCGGAACTCGCGGATCTCGCCGCGCGTTTCATCAAACAGATCGGCTTCACCGGCATCATCGACCTCGACCTGCGCTTCGACCGGCGCGACGGTCAGTACAAACTGCTCGACTTCAACCCCCGCATGGGCGCCCAGTTCCGGCTCTTCGAGAACGAGTCCGGGGTGGACGTCGTCCGCGCCATGCACCTCGACCTGACCGGCCGCCCCGTCCCGGAGGGGGAACAGCGCGCCGGCCACCGGTACATCGTGGAGAACATCGACCTGCCCGCCCTCCTCGCCTACCGCCGCAGCGGCTATACGACGCCGCACGCGCCGGTGAAGGCGAGCGGGACCGAGCTGGCCTGGCTCGCGGGTGACGACCTGCGGCCGTTCTTCACGATGCTCGCACGCTTCGTGCGGCCGGGCGCGAAGCACCTGTATCAGCTGTGGCGCACCAACCGGCGCGGCAGCAGCACCAGTAGCGGCCACCAGTAGTCAATAAGGAACAGGTGGCGGCAGCTCCAGCACGAAGTGACGAATTGACGTCCTGGGGAGGGACTTCGTGATTCAACCGGTAGCAATCATCGGCGCCGGCCCGTTCGGCCTGTCCACCGCCGCCCATCTGCGGGCGCGCGGCATCCCGGTCCGTGTCTTCGGCGAGCCCATGGTCAGCTGGCGCGACCACATGCCAGCCGGAATGCTCCTGAAGTCGACCCCGGCCGCCTCCAACTTCGACGCCCCGCAGCCCGGCCACAACCTCGTCGACTACTGCGACGCGGCCGGCATCCCCCGCCTGGTGACCGACGAGGACATCATCCCCGTCGAGACCTTCATCGGCTACGGCGAGTGGTTCCAGCAGAAGCTGGTGCCCGAGCTGGAGCGGGTACGGGTCGTGTCGGTGGACCGGAACAAGGGCGGCGGCTTCGAACTCAAGCTGGACTCGGGGGAATTGTTCACCGCCCGGGCGGTCGTGGTGGCGACGGGTCTGTACGGCCTGGCCCACCTCCCGCCCGAACTGGCGGCAGCGGCGGCCGACGGCCCCGCGCCCACCGGTCCCGTCTCGCACAGCTCCCAGCACCACGACCTGAGCGGGTTCAAGGGCAAGGAACTGATCGTCGTCGGCGCCGGCCAGTCCGCGCTCGAGACCGCGGTACTCGCGGCGGAGGCGGGCGCGCAGGTGCGGATCGTCTCGCGCGGGCGCGGCCGGGTCGCGTTCGGCGCGGCGCCCTGGGAACAGCCGAAGCTGCGCCCCGAGTCCCCCTTCGGGCGCGCCTGGTCGCTGTGGGCGCTCAGCTACTACCCCCAGCCGTACCGCTACCTCCCCGAGGGGACCCGCCACTACCTGGTGCGCCGGGTGCTCGGTCCGCTCGGCGCGTGGTGGCTGCGCGAGCGGTTCGAGGGGAAGGTGCAGGTCAGCGAGGTCGACCGGATCGTACGGGCGGACGCGGAGACGGGGAGTCCCGTCCTGACGGTCGGCACGCACAGCGGCGGTACCGAGCGCCTCACCGCCGACCACGTCATCTCGGCGACGGGCTACCGGGTCGACATCGCGGCGATGGACTTCCTGGGCCACGAGCTGCGCACCCAGCTCGCGGTGAGCCGGGGTACGCCGAAGCTCGGTGCCGGGTATGTGTCGTCCGTGCCGGGGGTGTACTTCACGGGGCTGCCGGCCGCGTCGTCGTACGGGCCGGTGATGCGGTTCGTGTGCGGCACGGAGTTCGCGTCACCGCGGTTGGCGAAGCATCTGGCGGCGGCACACGGGTAGTTGACGGTCTGCCGGTCGGGGGTGCCTCCCCTACGCCAGCTCCATGAGCATCGGGCGGAGGCGGGGCGCCAACTCCGGGGCGGAAAGGTCCAGTTCGGCCGTCGCCGCGGTGATCGTCGCGCTCAGCGCGCGGCGGAGTTCCGGCGCGGTGAGAGAGCGGACGAGGGTCGGCTCCAGTGGGGCGGTCACCTCCTCCGGGAGGAGATGGGCGCCCTTGGAGTAGGCGATGGGGAGGCCAAGTCGTAGACAGGCGAGGGCGATCAGCTGGTCGCGCAGGGCGTTGATCCAGTGCGCCGCCTGCCAGGGGCGGTCGCGTTCGATGCAGATCCTGGCGTGCAGGGCGTGGTGCCAGGTCAAGCCGACGAGTGTGTTGCGGTGGGGCGGGGCGAACGGCGGCTGTGCCCGCGGGCTGCCGAAGACCGTCCGCCACTGCGGGCCCCGGGCGCCGAACTCCGACTCCGGTGAGAAGTTGACGTCCAGCTCCACCCATCCGGGCAGCAGAAAGACCCGGATCACGCCCGCGCCACCCGCACCGAGGTCCCAGTGGTGCCGGGCGCCGAACTCGTCGTAGATCCACGCCGTCCACTGCTGCACGGCTTCGGGGACCTCGCCCCGCACGGCCAGCACGATGTCCGTGTCCGACCAGCGGTCGCCGTCGCCGGTGGCATGCGAACCGGTGAGGGCGAAGCCGACGATCGAGTCGTCGGCTTCGGCGTGGGCGAGGAGTTGGGCCTGGGTGCGGTCGCGTTGTTCGGGGGGGAACATGGCGGGGCGGTCCCGGGGGAGGGGGCGTGGAAGTGTGACGGTTCGTTAGGAAAGTGACACACTTTTTGGGGAAGGGTGGGGTGGGAGTCAGGCTTCGGGCGCGTACGTCGCTCCGGACAGGTCACCCCACGACCAGCTCTACGAGCGATAGCGCCCGAGCGTCCGCAACCCCGGCAGCGCCTTGTCGTCGAAGTCGAACAGTGCCAGGTTCTCCCACGCGTTGCCGGACGTCGGGTCGGTCGGGTCCCAGCCGTCGCCCTTGCGGTAGGTCCAGACGCCTTCCCAGTAGCAGTAGCCGAGGCCCTTGCCGTCGGGGACGTCGACCATCAGGTCCGCCACCGTGCGCAGCCACGCCGCCTGGCCCGCCGGGGTCGCCGGGTAGCCCTCCGTGAGCTGTGAGGGGTCGTACATGATGTCGTTCGTCGCGTCCTCGCTCTCCAGCGTGAACGGGTACGCCGTCTCCGCGATCAGCACCGGCTTGTCGTAACGGGCCGCCAGATCCGCCAAGTTGGCAGCCGCTGCCGCCGGGGCGCCGTGCCAGAACGGGTAGTACGACTGGGCGATGATGTCGAAGTCGACCCCGTCGGCCACCACGTTGTCGTACCACCAGCGGGACGTGCCGTTGTCGCCGCCCGAGGCGATGTGGAGCATCGTGCGGATGCGGGGGGTGGTGTCGCGCGCCGCCGTCAGACCCGCCTTCAGGAAGGCCGTCAGGTTGCCCCAACCCCCGGCGTCGTCGCCCCAGTTCTTGCCGGTGGGCCAGAGCAGGCCGCCGTTGATCTCGTTGCCGATCTGGACCAGGTCGGCCGGGGTGCCCTGACGGCGCAACGCGCCCAGCACATCGGCGGTGTGGTCGTAGACCGCCCTCGTCAGGCCCGCCACGTCCAGGTCCGCCCAGGCCGCCGGCTTGGTCTGGTGGGACGGGTCGGCCCAGGTGTCGGAGTAGTGGAAGTCGACCCAGATGCCGATCCCGGCCCGGCGCAGCCGCTTGGCCAGCGGGAGGATGTGCTGCTTGGTGTTGTAGCCGTCGGCCGGGTTCACCCAGACCTTGAGGCGGGCGTGGGTCACACCCGCGTCGGCCAGGATGCGGATCGGGTCGTCCCGGCGCCCGTCCGCACGGCGGTACACCGCGCCGTACGCCTCGTCCTTGGGGAGGGACGAGATGTCCATCCCCCGGATCTCCAGCCGGCGCCGGTCCGCGGCGACGGCGGGCGCTGCCGCCAGCACCGGGATCGAGAGTGCCGCCGCACCCGCCGCCGTAAGAACACTTCGTCTGCGCATCACAAGACTTCCCTTCATCAAGTAACCAAAGAAACAAGCGAGTTGAGCCGAAGAAGCAAACAGTCGGGGTCAGCGCGGATCGCGGAAGACCTCCACCCCGCCCGCCGGTACCGCCGCCCGGTTCCCGTCCGGCAGCACCACCTTCACCTCGCTCCCGGTGTGGTTCACCGCGAAGCGGAACGTCCCCGACTCGCCCTCCCGTACGACGAGTTCGACATCGCGCGGCAGATCGACCGGCGTGACCCCCGCGTCCGCGAGGGCGAGATCCACCACGGCGGCCAGGTCGGCGCCGGTCAGCCGCGTCGCGAGATACCAGGCCGCCCCCGACCCCAGCGCGTGCCGCGTCAGCGCCGCCCCGCCCGCCGTACGACCGTCCGCGAAGACCGCGACCGTCTCGCAGCCCGCACCCGGGATCACGACCTCCGACCACAGATCCGCCGTGTACGACGCCCCGTCCGCGCCCCGCACCGACAAGGTCTCGCCCGGCAGCAACGGGTCGAACTCCTCGACGGTCAGGCCGAGTACGTTCCGCAGTGCCCCCGGATACGCGCCCGGATGGAGGGTGTCGTTCTCGTCGACGATCCCGGAGAAGAAGGAGACCAGCAGCGTGCCGCCCCGCGACACGTACCGCTCCAGGTCCGCCCCCACCCCGACCGGCGCCGAGTACAACTGCGGTACCACCAGCAGCGGATACCGCGCCGGGTCAAGGTCCCCCAACCCCGTCGGCGGCAGGAAGTCCACCGTCAGGTGCCGGTCGTAGAGCGCCTCGTAGAAGGAATCCAACCGTTCCCGCGCGTCCAGGTCCTGGCTCGGCCGCCACTCCAGGCTCTGCGCCCACCAGGAGTCCCACGACCACACCATCGCCACGTCGCCCCGCGTCCGGGTGCCCCGCAGGCCCGCCTCACTCAACTCCCCGACCCGGCGCCCGAGTTCCGTCACCTCGCGCCAACCCCGGTTGTCCGTACCGGAGTTCGCCAGCATCGCCGTATGGAACTTCTCCGCGCCCGACTGCGACTGCCGCCACTGGAAGAACATCGCGCCCTCGGAGCCGCGCGCCACATGCCCGAGTGAGTTGCGGGCCATCTCGCCAGGGCGCTTCGCGGGGTTGTACGGCTGCCAGTTGACCCCGGACGTGGCGTGTTCCAGCAGCAGCCACGGGCCGCCGCCCGCCACCGAACGCGTCAAGTCCGCCGCCAGCGCCAGGTTCACGTGGGTGCGGCGGCCGTCGGTCATCAGGTAGTGGTCGTTGGTGACGAGGTCGACCTCCTTCGCCCAGGCCCAGTAGTCGACGGTCTGGCCCTGGCTCGGCGCGACCATGAAGTTGGTGGTGACGGGCACGCCGGGGGAGAGGCGGTGCAGGATGTCCCGCTCGGCGACGAAGTTGGCGCGGGCCTGCGCGTCGGCGAAGCGGTGGTAGTCGAGCTGCTGGGTGGGATTGCATACGGACGGGGTCGCCCGGGGCGGAGTGATCTCCTCCCAGTCGCCGTACTGCTGGCCCCAGAAGGCCGTTCCCCAGGCGTGGTTGAGGGCGTCGAGGGTGTCGTAGCGCGAGCGCAGCCACCCCCGGAAGGCCGCCGCGCAGACATCGCAGTAGCAGGCGAGGACGGGGGCGCCGTACTCGTTGTGGACGTGCCACAGGACGACGGCCGGGTGACTGCCGTAGCGCTCGGCCAGCATCCGCGTGATGGTCGTCGCCGCGGCACGGTAGTCGGGGTTCGAGTGGCAGATCGCGCCGCGCGAGCCGAAGGCGAGGCGCACGCCCTCACGCGTCACCGGCAGCGCGTCGGGGTGCGCGCGGTAGAACCACGCGGGCGGTACGACCGTGGGCGTGCCGAGGTTCACCGCGATGCCCGCCCCGTGCAGCAGGCCGATCACCGTGTCCAGCCACTCCCAGTCGTACGCGCCGGGGCGCGGCTCGAGACGGGCCCAGGAGAAGACGCCGAGGGAGACCGCCGTGACACCGGCCTCCCGCATCAGCCGTACGTCCTCCTCCCAGACCTCCCGCGGCCACTGCTCGGGGTTGTAGTCACCTCCGAAGGCGAGCGGCAGACGGTCGTGCGGGGCGGGGGACGGCATGGGTTCGCTCCCGAAGGTCGACGGGTAAGAATCGGCTATTTCTGTGATCGTGCACATGGATGGTTGCGGCTCTCACCCATCAGCAACAAGTAGGTAACCCCAGGCGACACCCATTGACAAGGGTCCGAAACAATTCTCTACTGTGCACGGTCACAGAGCCGTGCGGAGCATGTGGGACGTCCGATGGGACATCGGAGGCCGGCTCGCACTCAGTCAGGGGAGATGAAGATGTCGATCCACCGCCACCAGTTCAGCAGGCGCAGCATCCTTGCCGGGGCAGCAGCTGTCGGCCTCACCGGCACCCTCGCCGCCTGCGGCGGTTCCGACGACAGCTCCGGCAAGAGCAGCGGGCCCGTCAAGCTGACCTACTGGTCCTGGGCGCCGAACATGGACAAGGTCGCCGCGATCTGGAACAAGAAGAACCCGGACATCACGGTCACCGTCTCCAAGCAGGCCGCCGGCAAGGACATCGTCTCCAAGCTGATCACCGCGAAGAAGGCGGGCAACGCCCCCGACCTCATCCAGGTCGAGTACCAGTCGCTGCCGACGCTGGTCTCGAACGACGTCCTCGCCGACATCTCGAAGTACGCGAAGTCCGCCAAGTCCGAGTTCGCCGAGGGCCTTTGGGGCATGGTCACGCTCGGCACCGACGCGGTCTACGCGATACCGCAGGACTCCGGCCCGCTGATGTTCTTCTACCGCGAGGACCTGTTCAAGCAGCACAACCTGACCGTCCCCACCACCTGGGACGACTTCGCCAAGACCGCCCGCGCCGCCAAGAAGGCACTTCCGAACGCCTACTTGACGACGTTCTCGTCCAACGACCCCGGTCTGTTCGCCGGGTTGGCGCAGCAGGCCGGCGCCAAGTGGTGGACCGTGGGCGACGGCGGCAAGTGGACCGTGGGCATCGACGACGCGGCCACCAAGAAGGTCGCGGACTTCTGGGGCGGTCTGGTCCAGGAGGGCGTGATCGAGAACCAGCCGATGTACACGCCGGCCTGGAACAACGCCCTGAACAAGGGCACCAACATCGCCTGGGTCTCCGCCGTGTGGGCGCCCGGTGTGCTGGTCAGCTCGGCCCCCGACACCAAGGGCAAGTGGCGCATGGCCCCGCTGCCGCAGTGGAGCGCGGGCGAGAGCGTCACCGGCAGCTGGGGCGGCTCCTCCACCGGTGTCTCCACCGACACCAAGCACGCCGAGGCCGCGGCCAAGTTCGCGACCTGGCTGAACACCGACCCGGAGGCGCTGGCCGCCCTGGTCAAGGAGGTCGCCATCTACCCGGCGGCCACCAAGGGCCAGTCCGGCTCGGTGCTCACCCCGCCCGCGTTCTTCCCGAACCAGACCGACTTCTACGACACCGCCGCGAAGATCGCCGCCACCACGGCCGCCTCCGCCTGGGGCCCGAACGTCCAGGTCGCCTACGACACCTTCAGCGACGCCTTCGGCAAGGCCACCAAGGCGAAGAAGGCCGCGCAGTTCGACACCGCGCTCGCCACCATGCAGTCGGCGACCTTCACCGACATGAAGAAGCAGGGCTTCAAGGTGACCGAGGCATGACCGCCACTCCGCTCAAGGGCTCCGACCGCGCGCCGGCCGGGCCCTTGGCGGACGGCACCGCCACCACCGTCCGCCCCCGCCGCATCCGCCGCCGTGGCCGCAGCGCGCCGTACTGGTTTCTCGTACCGGCCGTGCTCCTCTTCGCCGCCTTCACCGTCGTACCGATCGGGTACGCGGTGTGGCTCAGTCTCCACAAGGTCCAGGTCAAGGGCATCGGCCTCGGCAAGGGCGCCCGCGAACAGGTGTGGAACGGCATCGGCAACTACACCGCCGTCTTCGAGGACTCCGAGTTCGGCCACAGCGTCCTGCGCGCCTTCGGCTACGGCCTGATCGTCATCCCCACGATGCTCGGTCTGGCCCTGGTCTTCGCGCTGATGCTGGACACCCCGCAGGCGCGCAGCGCCAAGTTCGCCCGCCTCGCGATCTTCCTGCCGTACGCCGTCCCCGGCATCATCGCCGCCCTCATGTGGGGCTTCCTCTACCTGCCGACGGTCAGCCCCTTCTACTACATCCTGCGCGAGTTCGACCTCCCGCAGCCCGACCTGTTCGACGGCGGCAACCTGTACCTCTCCTTCGCGAACATCGCGGTCTGGGGCGGCACCGGCTTCAACATGATCGTGATCTACACGGCCCTGCGCTCGATCCCGCAGGAGATCTACGAGGCCGCCCGCATCGACGGCGCCTCCGACCTGAAGATCGCCCTGCGGATCAAGATCCCGATCGTGATGCCGTCGCTGGTGCTCACGTTCTTCTTCTCGGTCATCGCCACCCTCCAGGTCTTCACCGAGCCCATGGCGCTCAAGCCGCTGACCAACGGCCTCTCCAGTTCCTGGAGTCCGCTGATGGCCATCTACGACGCCGCCTTCCTCAGGTCGGACATCTACGGCGCCTCCGCCACCGCCGTGGTGCTGGCCCTGGCGACCTTCGCGCTCTCCTTCACGCTGCTGCGCGTCTCCGACCGCTACACCCGGGAGGACCGGGCATGACCCCCCTCACCCTCACCGCCGATGCCAACCGGGGACTCACCAAGCCGAAGCGCACCGCGTGGGTGCCGACCCTGGTGCTGATCCTCGGCTCGCTGTACTGCCTGATCCCCGTGGCCTGGGTGGTCATCGCGGCCAGCAAGGGCCACGGTGAGCTCTTCTCCACCTTCACCTTCGCCCCCGGCACCGGATTCCTCGACAACCTCAAGGAGTTGAGCTCCTACCGCGACGGCATCTACTGGGAGTGGATGGTCAACTCCCTCTTCTACGCGGGCGGCGGCGCCCTGCTCTCCGCCGCCGTCTCGGCCGCCGGCGGCTACGCGCTCGGCCGATTCGCCTTCCGCGGCCGGGAGTTCGTCTTCAAGCTGATGCTGGCCGGCGTCCTGGTCCCGAGCATCGTCCTGACCGTCCCGCAGTACCTGCTCCTCTCGAAGCTGGGCCTGGCCGACTCGTACTGGTCGATGCTCCTCCCGTCGATCCTCTCCCCCTACGGCGTCTACCTCGTCCGTATCTACGCGGCGGCCTCCGTGCCCGCCGAACTCCTCGAAGCCGCCCGCATGGACGGTGCGAGCGAGTGGCGGATCTTCTCGCGGATCGCGGTGCCGATGATGATGCCGGGGCTCATCACGGTGTTCCTGTTCCAGTTCGTCGGCATCTGGAACAACTTCCTGCTGCCGTACGTGATGCTCGCGGACGACACCAAGTTCCCGCTCACGCTGGGCCTTTACACCCTGCTCAACCAGGGCGCCTCCCAACCCGCCCTCTACACCCTGGTCATCATGGGCTGCTTCCTCGCGATACTGCCGCTGATCGCGCTCTTCCTGGTGATCCAGCGCTTCTGGTCCCTGGACCTGCTGAGCGGCTCGGTCAAGGCGTGAGAAGTATGTAGCGAGTACCTCCCCCCACCGCACTGAACCCGCAGAACGAGGACCATGACCACCAGTCCGAACGGACGCCGCAAACCGCCCACCATCCACGACGTGGCCCGGGAGGCAGGGGTCTCCCGGGGGACCGTCTCCCGGTTCCTCAACGGCGGCCACTACGTCTCACCGGCCGCCCGCACCGCCGTGGAGACGGCGATCAGGAAGACGGGCTACGTCGTCAACCGGCACGCCCGCTCCCTGAGCACCGGACGGTCGGACTCGGTGGCGTTCCTCCTCACCGAGCCGCAGGAGAAGTTCTTCGAGGACCCCAACTTCAATGTCCTGCTGCGGGGTTGCACCGAACACCTGGCCCGCCACGACATCCCGTTGCTCCTGATGCTGGCGTCCTCCAAGGACGACCGCCGCCGCCTCACGAGATACATCACCTCGGGCCACGTGGACGGGGTGTTGCTCGTCTCCAACCACAGCGGGGACCCGGTGGCGGCCGAACTCCGCGACGCCGGCATCCCGTTGGTGGCCTGCGGGAAACCGCTGGGGCCCGCCTCCAAGTACAGCTACGTGGCCGCAGCCGACCGGGACGGCGCCCAGGAGATGGTCCGCCACCTCATCTCCCGTGGCAGACGCCGCATCGCCATGGTCACCGGCCCGCTCGACGCACCGGGCGGCCCCGACCGCCTGGCCGGCTACCGGGACGTCCTGGCGGAGGCGGGCCTCCCACAGGACCCGGCGCTGGTGGTGGAGGGCGACTACCGCCGCACGGGAGGCGAGGAAGCAGCCCGCAGGCTCCTGACTCAAGCCCCCGACATAGACGCGGTATTCGTGGCCTCGGACCTCATGGCCCTGGGAGTCGTCAACACCCTCCAGCAATCCGGCCGTTCGGTCCCGGATGACATCGCTGTCGGAGGCTTCGACGACTCGGCGGCGGCCACGGCGATCACCCCGGCCCTCACGACCATGCGCCAGCCCTACGACCGCATCAGCGCCGAAATGGTCCGCATGCTCCTGGCCCAGATCGCCGGCGAGGACACGGCGGGCGTGATACTGCCGACGGAACTGGTCGTCCGGGAGTCGGCATAAGTGCCGTAACTGTCAAACCAACCGGAACTCGGGTCAACGGATGTGAAGGCAGCAGCCGTCCGGTTCGTGTCGAGTCGGTGGGGCGTTCCATCCGTATTCTCTGATCATGGCCGCACCCCTCGCATATGCACTGATCGCCACCGACCTGGACGGGACGCTGCTGCGCGGCGACGACACACTCTCCGACCGGTCCCGCAACGCGCTGGCGAGGGCCGCGGCGGCCGGCGCCCGGCACCTGGTCGTCACCGGCCGGCCCGCCCCGAGGGTGCGACCGCTCCTCGAGGACCTCGGCAGCAGGGGGCTCGCGGTGTGCGGACAGGGCGCGCAGTTGTACGACGCCGGCGCGGACCGTCTGCTCTGGTCGGTCACCCTGGACCGTGAGCTGGCGGAGACCGCGCTCGGCAAGATCGAGGCGGAAGTGGGCCAGGTCTACGCGGCGGTCGACCAGGACGGAGTGGACGGCCTCACGCTGATCGAGCCCGGCTACCTCATGCCACACCCCACGCTCCCCGCGGTACGGGTGGGAAGGCGCGACGACTTGTGGTCGGAACCGATCAGCAAGGTGTTGCTCCGTCACCCCGCCCTGGAGGACGACGAGTTGGCGTCCACGGCGCGCTCGGTGGTCGGTTCCCTGGCCTCGGTCACCATGTCGGGCCCCGGCACCGTCGAACTCCAGCCACTCGGCATCACCAAGGCGACGGGCCTGGCGCTGGCCGCCCGCCACTTGGGCCTCACCCCGTCCGACACCATCGCCTTCGGCGACATGCCGAACGACATCCCCATGTTCGACTGGGCGGCACATGGAGTGGCGATGGCCAACGCCCACCCGGAACTGAAGGCGGTGGCGGACGAGGTGACGAAGTCGAACGAGGACGACGGCATCGCCGTCGTCCTCGAGAGACTGCTTCTTGCTGCCGGTTTCTAGTAAGCGCCGTACACGTTGTCGATGGACCCGTACACCGCCGCCGCGTAGTTGCAAGCAGCCGTGATGTTCGCAACCGGGTCATACGGGTCGAACGAAGTCCCGGCAACGTGATACGCGTTGAACGTCGGGTCGATCACCTGGAGAAGCCCCTTCGACGGCGTACCCGCCGCCGCGTTGGAGTCCCAGTTGTTGATCGCGTACGGGTTGCCGGAGGACTCACGGATCACGTTCCGGTAGATCCCGTTGTACGTACCCGGAATCCCCTTCTGCGCCATGATCGCGAGCGACTCACGGATCCACCCGTCAAGGGTGTTGGGGTATCCGGCGAGCGTGGTCGACGAGGTCGTGGCGGCCGAGGCGGTGGTCGCGCCGACGACAGGCAGCGCGAGGATCGCGACACCGGTACCGGCGACAACGACACGGCGGACAAGGCGGGCGCGGCGGGACTGAGCGGATGCAGGCATGACGAGGTTCCTCTCCGTCGCCTGCGAGGTGAGCTGTCGGGTTCGGGCTGGGAGGTGCCCGGCCACGCCCTCACGGACGTGACTTAACCCCAAGCCGTCCCGGTCGCAGCGACCGGTCCGGCGACTTACCTGGGTCCCCCGCTCCTGCCGTGCGAGAAGTTCGTGACTGGGATGCCGGGCGGCGGCAGGATTCGGCGTTCCGCTCGACAGGCCCGGAAACTATGCGAGAGCACATGTCCGGAACAAGTGGCGGAATCACACCTAACCCCTATTGACCTTGGTCTGAGGCGTATGGGGCACTTGATCCTTTGCGTAAGCCAAGGCTCAACTGTCAATCGCCACAAGGGGAAACACGAACGAACCAGGACACAGGTCATGCACAGAAATGCGTGACCCAACTCACGGCAGGATTAAGAACGGCAAATCGGGCATTCACCCTCAACTGGCAGTTCTCGGAATCCTTTTCTCCCAAGTGCGGTGAAAGATCACTTCGTCGCCCTCGGTGCAGATCACCTCATTCGAGGTAATAAAGTCCGTTTCGTCGCAAGTAATCTCCGATCGCGTGCGCACGGTCGTGTCCCATCCCAGCTCCGGCCGGTGCAGCCGGATCGTCCAGTCGGACCGCGTACGGGCGGACAACGGATCCGACTCGTCGATCGTGTACGTCTCCAGCGCGTCCTCGGTGAACTCGAGCCCGTCCGGGTACACGCGCGTGCCGCCGTACCGGGGGTCGACCTCCAGCCGCCACTCGCCCTTCGCCACATCCCGCACGATCAGCCGCTCGGGCCGCGGCTCGTCCAGCGTGGCCGGGTGGTTGACCCCGATCGGCGCGGCCTCCTCGGGCTCTTCGAAGCGAATGTCGTACGTCAACTCCCGCTCGCGCACCGGAAGTTCCATCGCACTCCCCTCCGGATCCAGCGTGAACCCCGCCCCCGACTCCGGCTGCGGCCAGATCCACGGCCAGTACGCCGACGACACCGCGAGCCGGATCCGATGCCCCGGCGGAAACGCATGCCCGATGCCGTTCAGCTCGAAGGTCACGTCCTCCGTGGCACCCGGCGTCCACGGCACCGCCCGGTCCCGCCCGTGGCGAGCCGACAGGTTCAGCACACCCCGGGTGACCAGCGTCGACGACCCGTCCGGCGCGACATCGCACAGCCGTGCGATCACCTGCCCGCGCGGCACACCGCAGGTCAACCGCAACCGCACCCTCGGCCGCCCCAGCACCCAGGTCTCGGCCGGCACCTCGAACTCGAAACACGCCGACCGCGCGTCCTCGTCCCGCTGGTCCGGCGGCAGATCGGCGTCGTTCCCGAACGGGAAGAAACGGCCCGCGTCCACACCGGTGTGCATGGGGGAGCGCACCAGCACGGGCGCGCCCCGGAGGCCGTACGTCGTCGTCTTCACCTGCGGCGAGGGCCACGCGGGCTCGCCGACCCAACGGCCCGGCAGGCTGTCGTAGACCGTGGCCGGAGGATGCGAGTCGCTGACGTAGGCCCGCAGCGCAGGCTCGTCCATGACCCCCGTGTCGATGCCCTTGAGATGCTGGTCCCACCAGCGCAGGGTCTCCTGGAGGAAGCCGATCGCGGGTCCTGGCGGCAGACCCCGGTCGGGGTACTGGTGGGACCAGGGCCCGATCAGGCCGCGCACGCGCTCCGGCGGGAGGTGTTCGACGAGCCGTAGGACCGTGTCGCGGTAGGGGTCGTGCCAGCCGCCCACCGCCAGGACGGCGGCGCCGATCGCGCCGTAGTCCTCGCAGGCGCTGCCGTGCTTCCAGTAGTCGTCGCGGAGCTGGTGGGCGAGCCAGGTGTGGATGAACGGGTCGATCTGTTCCAGGCGCTTCAGCCACATGTCGCGCCAGATCAGGCCCGTGTACTCGGGGTCCGGCGGGCGGGCGACGAAGGCGAGCATGGTGGCGGCCCAGGCGTGCAGGTCGACGGCGAGGGCCGAACCGCCCATGTAGTGCACGTCGTTGTCGTAGCGGTCGTCGGTCGAGCAGACGGTGACGATCGCCTTCAGCGGCTCCGGGGCGAGGGCCGCGATCTGGAGGGAGTTGAAGCCGCCCCAGGAGATGCCGAACATGCCGACCTTGCCGGTACACCAGGGCTGTGCGGCAAGCCAGTTGACGACCTCGACGCCGTCCGCCAGTTCCTGCGCGTCGTACTCGTCGCCGGGCGCCCCCTCGCTGTTGCCGTGGCCGCGCACGTCGACCCGGACGGAGGCGTAGCCGTGGCCCGCGTACCAGGGGTGGCGCTGGGCGTCGCGGGGCGCGGTCCAGTCGGTCAGGCGGTACGGGAGGTATTCGAGGAGCGCCGGCACGGGTTCGTCCGTCAGCGGGCGCCACACGCGCGCGTAGAGGCGTGTTCCGTCGGGCATCGGGATGCGGATGTCCTCGTGGGCCGTCTCGTGGGGGAAGGACGTACGGATGCGCATGGGGACCCCTGGGTTCAGTGGACCGGGTGCATGGTGCGGCGCAGCCAGGGCGCGGCGGCCATCACCGCGAGGCCCGCGGCCACCGCGATCGCGCCGTTGACGCCGAAGTAGGCCGACTTGGAGACGTCGTCGTAGAGCTTCACCGTCTGGGCCTGGATGCCGTTGGCGAGGGCGAGGGACAGGAACCAGAGGGACATGGTCTGGCTGGAGAAGGCGGCCGGGGCGAGCTTCGTGGTGGCCGACATGCCGGAGGTCTCCAGGAGGATGTCGCCGAGGCCGAGCAGGAAGTACGAGCCGGCGATCCACCAGGCCGACATGCGATAGGCGTCGCCGCTGTGCCCGCTCGTCGGCAGGACCATCAGGAGGAAGGAGAGTCCGCCGAGGACGACGCCGATCGCGATCTTGTTCGAGGCGTGCGGCTGGCCGCGGCCCATGCGGACCCAGATCGCGGCGACCACGGGCGCGAGCCCGACCTCGAAGGCGCCGAGCGCGCTTGCGTACCAGCTCGCGGGGAAGTCGAAGCCCAGGATGGTCGTCTCGGCGTTCGACGCGGCCAGCAGCATCATCGTCGAATAGGCCTGGAAGAGGATGAAGTTGAAGACCGTGGAGGCCAGGAAGAGCACGATGTACGGGCGCAGCCGGCCGCGTTCCCCGGGGGTCACGCGCGGGCTCATGAACATGACCGCGAAGTACAAGGCGGGCGCGACGACCGAGACGACCGTGAGCAGGTCGACGGAGCGGCCCATGGTGAGCCGGCCGGCGAGGGCCAGGCCGGTCGCGAGCACGGCGGCCACCAGGATTCCCACGGCGATCAGCCGCACCGCGCGGCGCAGCGCGTCCGGTGCGAGTGCGAACTCGGCGGTGTTCCGGCGGCCGGCGAGATGACGGCGTCCGGCGACGTACTGGATCAGTCCGAAGGTCATGCCGATCGCGGCGGCCGAGAAGCCCCAGTGCCAGCCCTCGTGGTCGCCGAGCCAGCCGGTGATCAGCGGGCCCGCGAAGGCGCCGATGTTGATCGCCATGTAGTAGAGCGCGAAACCGGCGTCCCGGCGGTCGTCGTCGGTGCGGTAGAGCCTGCCGACCATGGTGGCCACGTTGGGCTTGAGCAGGCCGGTGCCGGCGCTGATGAGACCGAGGCCGGCCCAGGTCATCGTGGCCGTGGGGACCGCCATCGCGTAGTGCCCGCAGGCGATGAGGATCCCGCCCCACAGCACCGCGCGGTACGAGCCGAGGATGCGGTCGGCGAGCCAGCCGCCCGCGACCGAGACGAGATAGACCAGTGTTCCGTAGGCTGCGGATACGGATGCGGCCGTTCCGGACGACATGCCCATACCGCCGTGCGCGACGGTATCCGCGAAGTAGAGGACGAGGATGGCCTGCATGCCCAGGAACGAGAAACGCTCCCAGACCTCGAGACCGGAGAGCGTGAGCAGCCCCTTGGGCCGGCCGAAGAAGGCGTGGTCGTCCCCGGGAGGCGGCTGGTCGGCGGGCTCGGCTTCAACTGCGGTGCGAGACACGATCCACTGCTTCCATCTAAGTCGATAAATATCCGTTCTTATCAGGTGATCAAAAACATACCGGTCATGATCCGATACCGCCCGGGGTGGACGGGGTGGGCGGCATGGGTGATCGAAAGCCGACCGGATACGCTGACTTGAGTGATGGCAGCGACCTATCGACAATCCGTGTGACCGCCCAGGGACACCAGCAGACAGGAGACCCCTCGTGACCGTCGTCGGGCCGTTCGGGCTGAGCGTGCGGGACCAGGCTCTGGAAGCCGATGTCCAGGCCGGAATGGCGGCAGTCGAGGAGGGTCTGCTCGAAGCCACCAAGAGCGAGGTGCCCTTCATCACGGAGGCCGCCCAGCATCTCGTGCGCGCGGGCGGGAAGCGGTTCAGGCCGCTCCTCGTGATGCTCGCCGCGCAGTTCGGCGATCCCTACGCGCCGGGTGTCGTGCCCTCGGCCGTCGTCGTCGAGCTGACCCATCTCGCCACGCTGTACCACGACGACGTGATGGACGAGGCCGCCGTGCGCCGGGGCGTGGAGAGCGCCAACACCCGCTGGGGCAACTCGGTCGCGGTCCTCACCGGCGACTTTCTGTTCGCGCGCGCGTCGCACACCCTGGCCGACCTCGGGCCCGAGGCGGTGCGCGTACAGGCCGAGGCGTTCGAACGCCTGGTCACCGGCCAGATCCTGGAGACCGCGGGCCCCTCCGACGGCCGCGACCCGGTCGAGCACTACCTCGACGTGCTCGGCGGCAAGACCGGCTCCCTGGTCGCGGTCGCCTGCCGGTTCGGCGCGATGATGGCCGGCTGCGACGACACGGTCGTCGACGTCCTCACCCAGTACGGCGAGCGGCTCGGCGTCGCCTTCCAGCTCGCCGACGACGTCCTGGACATCGCCTCCGACGGCCACGAGTCCGGCAAGACCCCCGGCACCGACCTGCGCGAGGGCATCCCCACCCTGCCGGTGCTGCGGCTCCGGGAGCGCGCGGACCGCCTGGGCCTGGCCGAGGACATCGCCCTGTGCGAACTGCTCGACTCCGACCTCACGGACGACGCCCGCCTCGCCGAGGCCATCTCCGCGCTCCGCGACCACCCGGCCCTGGAGCAGGCCCGCCGCGACACCGTGCGCTACGCGGAGGACGCCCGCGCGGCCCTCGCCCCGCTCCCCGAGTGCGACGCCAAGATCGCCCTCCTGGAGATGTGCGACGCGGTGGTGCACCGCGCGGGCTGAGCCCGTTCAGTAGCCGCTCCCTCCCGTGCTGCCGGAGGAGGTGGCGGCCGTGGCCTTCGCTCCGCTGGGCGTCACCGCCCACCAGGTGCCGTCCACACCCTGGCCGTAGGCCTCCTTGGGCTGGTCGTCCTTGGCGTACCAGTAGAGGGGCCAGCCGGCCAGCGTGAGCTGTGAGGTCCCGTCGGAGCGCTTGACCGTCGAGACGAGCTTCTTGTCGATGCCCTTGACGGTGACGGAGCCCTTGACGGTCGCGGCGGGCCAGACCACGGCGCAGGTGCCGTAGCAGCTGACCTTCGTCGGGTGGACCGAGTCGGCGTCGAAGCGGTAGAGGACGTACCCCTTGCTGTCGGTCACGACGGTGCCCACCTTGTCGACCTTGGCGGTCATGAGGGTCGTCCCCGAGGTGACCGCGGCCGGAGCGCCGGCCGAGCCGCCGCTTCCACTGCTGCCGCTGCTTCCGCAGCCGGCGAGCGCGAGTGCCAGGACCGCGGCGCCCGTGGCCGCGTATCCGGTGAGGTGCTGGGTGGCGTGCATGGCGACCCCTTCGGTCGATGTGGTGTGCTGCCACCCATATGTACGGATTCGGGATGGTTTCTACTCGATGCCGGTCAACTGCCCCGCGCGAGGGGCCCCTTCCCCTAGGGGTTTCGAGGAGGCGCCGCCTCCGTGTGTCATACCCCAGGCGTACGCGGAGTTGGCTCCCGGGTCTGACGCTTATCCCTCGCGGATTTGGTCAGATGGAGAACACGGAAATCACCACTCCTCACCGATTCGGGTGAGAATGGCGGCACAGGGTGGGACGTGCAGAGGACGGACTGGCCGCCGCCGACGACGGAGGTAAGGCAGACATGGCACCGTACGAAACCGACGACAGCACGGACACCGGAGAGGCCGACGAGCTCCGGTCCGGGCGACGCAGGGCGGCGCGGTACATCGTCCCGGTCACCGTGGTGGGGGTGGCGGCGGCGACCATCGGACTGGTCCCGGCGCTCGCCGACTCCGGCGACCCGAATCTCCCGAAGATCACCGCACAGCAGCTCCTCGACAAGGTCGCCAAGTCGGACGTCCAGCAGCTGTCCGGCACGGTGAAGATCAGCACGGACCTGGGCCTGCCCGACCTCGGCGGCCTGGAGAGCAGCCTGATGTCCGGCGCCACGAAGTCCGGCGACGGCTCCTCCGCCGACCCCACCGCCAAGCTCACCGAGCTGGCCACCGGCACCCACACCCTGCGCGTCGCGGCCGACGGCCCCGACAAGCAGAAGGTCTCCCTCCTGGAGAACGCGGCGGAGTACAGCCTCATCCACAACGGCAAGGACGTCTGGGGCTACGACAGCCAGTCGAACGAGGTCTACCACGGCACGACCTCCGCCGACACGTCCAAGAGCGACGAGACCCGGGCCACGCCCAAGGGCCTCACCGACGAGGCGCTGAAGTCGGTCGACGACACCACCTCGGTCACGGTCGACGGCACCGAGCACGTGGCCGGCCGCGACGCCTACAAACTGCTGATCAAGCCCAAGCAGTCCGGCACGACGGTCGGCACCATCAGCGTCGCGGTGGACGCGAAGACCGGCCTGCCGCTCAAGTTCACGCTCACCCCGGCGAGCGGCGGCGCGGCCGTCGTCGACGTCGGCTTCACCCAGCTCAGCCTCGCCAAGCCGGCCGCCTCGACCTTCGACTTCAAGACGCCCAAGGGCGCGAAGGTCACCACGGAGGACAGCGCGGAGAAGGCCGTCCCGGCCCCGAAGCACTCCACCGGTTCCGGCAAGTCCGAGAAGGACCTCAACAAGGGCGCCGACGACCCGACGGTCCTCGGCAAGGGCTGGAACTCCATCGCCGTCTTCGAGACCGGTGGCCAGGGCATCCCGTCCGGCTCCTCGTCCGGCGGCGGCGACCTCGGCGGCTTCCTGAGCTCGCTCGGCGACCAGGTGAAGGGCTCCTTCGGCTCGGGCACGGTCTACTCGACCCGGCTGATCAACGCCCTGGTCACCGACGACGGCAAGGTCTACGTCGGCGCGGTCACCAAGAGCGCGCTGGTGAAGGCGGCCGACGCCGCGAAGTAGGCAAGTACCCTGTGGAGCACGGGAATTGAGGGAGCCGATGGACGAACCGTCCGCTGCGGAGACGGACCAGGCGGACGCGGGTGGCGGCGGCATCATCGCCACCCGCGGCCTCACCAAGCGCTTCCGCGGCGGACAGCTCGCCGTGGACGGTCTCGACCTGACCGTACCGGCGGGCAGCGTCTTCGGCTTCCTCGGACCCAACGGCTCCGGCAAGACCACCACCATCCGCATGCTGATGGGCCTGATCGAACCCACCTCCGGCACGGCCCGCGTCCTCGGCCGCCCCATGCCGAGATCCGTCCGCACGGTCCTGCCGCACGTCGGCGCCCTGATCGAGGGCCCCGCCCTGTACGGCTTCCTCTCCGGCCGCGACAACCTCCTGCGCTACGACGCCGCCGACCCGACCGCCGACCCGCGCACCCGGCGGACCCGCGTCGCCGCCGCCCTCGACCGGGTCGGCCTGACGGCGGCCTCCGGGAAGAAGGCCAAGGCCTACTCCCTGGGCATGAAGCAGCGCCTCGGTCTCGCCTCCGCACTGCTCCAGCCCCGCAAACTGCTCGTCCTGGACGAGCCGACCAACGGCCTCGACCCGCAGGGCATGCGTGAAATCCGTTCCCTGATCCGGGAGTTGGCGTCCGACGGTACGACGGTCTTCCTCTCCTCCCACCTCCTGGACGAGATCGAGCAGGTCTGCACCCACGCGGCCGTGATGGCCCAGGGCAGACTGATCACCCAGGGCTCGGTGGCCGAGCTGGCGGCCGGGACGAGGGGGCGGCTGTTCGTGACGACCCCCGACACCGGCGACGCGGCACGCGTGCTGAAGGAACAGGGACTGGCGGACGTGGTCGTGGCGGAGGAGCGGGTGACGGCGGAGCCGCCGGACCGTGAACTGGCCGAGGTGAACAAGGCGTTGGTGACCGCAGGGGTCCGCGTCCGCGGCTTCGGCGTCGAACGGGCCTCCCTGGAGGACGCGTTCGTGGCGCTCACGGGGGAGGGCTTCGATGTCGCAGGCTGACCTCGCCGTACGGGCGCCGCGCCTGGTGTGGACCTTCGGACTGCTGCGCAGCGAGCTGGTGACCACGTTCCGCCGCTGGCGCACCCTGGCACTGCTCGGCGTCCTGGCCGCCGTGCCGATCCTGGTCGGCATCGCGGTCAAGCTGGAGACACAGGACGGATCGGGGCCCGGACGCGGGGACGGCGGCGGAGGGCCGGCGTTCATCGCACAGATCACCAACAACGGTCTGTTCCTGGTGTTCACAGCCCTGGCCGCGACCCTCCCGTTCTTCCTCCCCATGGCGATCGGGGTCGTCGCGGGCGACGCGATCGCGGGCGAGGCCGGCAGCGGCACTCTGCGCTACCTCCTCGTCGCCCCCGCGGGCCGCACCCGGCTGCTGCTGACCAAGTACGCGACGGTGATGGCGTTCTGCCTGGTGGCGACCCTGGTCGTGGCGCTCTCGGCGCTCACGGTCGGGGCGCTGCTCTTCCCGCTGGGCGACCTGACGACGATCTCCGGCACCCAGATCAGCTTCGCGGACGGTCTCGGCCGGGCTTTGCTGATCGCGCTGGTGGTCGCCGCCTCCCTCATCGGCATAGCGGCTCTGGGGCTCTTCATCTCGACGATGACCAGCAGCGGCATCGCGGCGATGGCGACGACCGTGGGCCTGCTGATCACCGTCCAGATCCTCGACCAGATTCCCCAACTGCACGCGCTCCAGCCGTACTTCTTCTCCCACTACTGGCTGTCCTTCGCCGACCTCATGCGCGACCCGGTCTACTGGGACGACCTGGTGAAGAACCTCGGCCTGCAGGTGCTGTACGCGGCGGTGTTCGGCTCGGCGGCCTGGGCGAGGTTCACGGCGAAGGACATCACGGCGTAGGGGCGCCCGGTCAGCCTTCGGTCTCGTGCGGGAATCGAGCGAGGGCCGCGTCCCGCGCGAAGAACGTCTTCGCCCGGGCCAGTGCCCGCTCGTCCTTCAGTACGTCACCCCGGTCGCTGCCGTTGCCCAGCAGGACCCCACCGAAGCGCATCTTCATGTACGCGGCCGAGTTGTTGAGCGTGCCCACCAGCGGATCGGCGACCACCTCTTCCTCATCGGCGAGCACGGAGACGCCCCAGAGGGTGCGGCCGGCCATCGTCGCCCTGAAGTCGGCGCCGGGAACGCGCAGCCAGCCGGACCAGTAGTCCAGGTAGCGCTTGGTGAGGCCGGACACGGAGTACCAGTACACCGGCGAGGCGATCACGACGTCCGTCGCGGCGAGGGTGGCGTCGAGGAGCCGCGTGGCGCCGTCGTCGGTGGGCGCCTGCACGGGGCCGTCGTGCCGGAGGTCCACGAGGTCGGGGAGCGGGTGCTCGGCGAGGCGTATCCACTCCTGCTCGACGTCCGGGGGCAGCTGCTCGGCGGCCCGGCGGGCGAGCAGTTCGGTGTTGCCGTCGGCGCGGGCGCTGCCCAGGACGAACAGGAAACGGCGGTTCATGGGTCCCCCAGGGATAGTCGGCGTGCGAGCGTTATAGCCGTCTGCATTATATGCGCGCGCAACTAATTGTCCATCGTGATGCGCACAGAGGGACCCGGGACGTCAGCGAGGGCGCCGATCGGCCCCCGTGAGCCGGACCAGTGCCTCGGTCTCGCGGGGCGGTTCACCACTCAGATCGCCCAGCCGCCAGGCCGGTACCCACGGCACCCGGTACACGTCGATCACCGACTCGATCGCCCTGACGTGCGCGGCCAGTTCGCGCGGCAGCCGCCCCGGCGCGTCCGCGACCAGGACCACCGCGTCGAGGTCCAGCCCGGCCGGCGCCGCACCGCGCCGGAACATCTCCACGGCCCGCGAGACGGACGCCAGCCCGGCCGCGTGCGTACGGGCGACGAACAGCACCGACGGCGGGTCCTGGGGCCCGGGCCACTCGCGTCCGCAGTCCTGGCCGCCGTAGACCGTCGTGAGGGTGGTGACGCCGGCGCCGCCGTGGGTGGCGACCCAGGAGAAGCGGCGCGGGGAGGCGGGGATACTGGAGATGCGCCCGGGCTCCGCAGGTGTGTCCGCGCGTGGTCCGGTGTCCACCGGTCCACGGAGCCAGATCTCCGGCCCCCGCCGTCCACCTGTCTGCATGACCGAGCTCCTCCCTCGTGGCCCACGCCGGATCCTCACGGCCTCCGAACGGGCGCGACGGGTCCGGGAACTCCTGGGACGAGGCTGTGACGTCGCGGTGACCTGAGAACCGGAAGGGAACGGCGAGACTCAACAGTACGCGTACGAACGGATCTTGACGCTGGGGAGCGCCGGCCGGCTCCCCGGCGCATGCGAGTGAGGGAACCGATGTCTCGACTCAGCCGCGAGAAGAAGCGGGAACAGAAGCGAGCGGCACGCTCGGCACCCGCGGCGTCGCCCTTCGAGGTACGCGTCCCCGTGGACGGCCCGGGCGCGGGCGGCGCGTCGATCGGCGGCGTGCCGGTCACCGTGCCCCCGGGCGAGGAGGTCCAGCAGGTGATCCTGACCCACCTCCACCGCATCGCCACGGCCACCGGCCACCCCGTCCACGCCACGATCCACGACGACCGCATCGGTTACGTCGTCCCCCTCCAGATCGACCTCGACGGCTCTACGCACTTCACGGCGGAGCCGCGGGCGACGGGGGCGGCGGGTGCGATGGGTGTTCCGGCGGGCATGGCTGCGGGAGGCGAGTTCGCGGCGGCGCCCTCGGATACGGGTGCTCCGGCGGGCTTTCCTCCGCCACAGCCCACGCTTCCGCCGGCGCTCCCGCCCTCGCTGCCGCCCGTGTCGGCGCCCGCAGCGGTCGTAGCGGCGGAACGGCACCCCGGGCACCCGGAGCCGGAGCGGGAGCCCGAGGACCGCTGGCAGGGCGGCGACCCTGCGACGCATCGGCTGCGGGCGGTGCCCGTGTCGGAACCGGAGGGAGGGGCCGCGGGGCAGGTGGTCCCGACCTTCCCGTTGCGGGCGGTGCCCGAGTCGGCGGGGGAGTCGGCGCCGACCTTCCCCCTGTCCGCCGTACCGGAGTCGGCGCAGACCGGCACACCGCTCGGCTCGGTCCAGCCCCCGACGGGACAGTTCGGCCCGCCGCCGAGCATGGACGCTCCGCCGCGGGCCCTGCCCGCCCTTCCGCCGGGCGGGGACGTCACGCCGGTCGCGGACCCGCCGTCGATCACGGGTGTTCCGCCGGTCGCGGACGCACCGCCGTTCGCTGCGGAGCGGCTTCCCTTCACCGCGGAGCCGCTTCCCTTCACTGCCGAGCGCGCCCCCCAACCTGTCCCTGCCCCCGCTCCCGCCCCCATCCCCGACCTGGTGCTCACCGCCCCCGAACCGGACCCCAAGCCGACGCCCGCCCGTGGCTTCGACGCGGTGGCCGAGGCCGTGCTCGGGGACGATCCGATGGTGACCGCCGGTGAAGGTGTCGCGTTTCTCGCGGAGCCGATGGCGCTGATCAACGAGGCCGTGAAGGCGGGCCGGATCGAGGAGGCGGCGGGGCTGGCGGAGCGGACCGTGGACGAGGCCGCCGGCGCCCTCGGGCCCGACCACCTCGAAGTACTGCGGCTGCGCGAACTCACCGCCTATATCGCCTACTTGGCGGGTGACCCGGTCCGCTCCTTCCACCTCTCCCTCGACCTCGCCGGCATCCGCCACCGCGCCCACGACGCGGAGGGTGCCTACGGCAACGTCCAGAGCGCGGCCACCGCCTGGCGCGCCGTACGCGACCCCGCGCAGGGCCTGTCCCTCGGCCGCGCCCTGATCGACCTGTGGACCGAACTCGCCACCGAGGACGGCCCCGCCGTCGACGACATCGAGCAACTGGAGTCCGCCCGCGCCCGCATGGGCCGCCTCACCGAACGCGCCCGCCGGGCCGCCGACTGAACCCCGTCGCGGGAAAGGCCGCGGGAAGGGTTGTTGGAAGGCCTACGACACGCAGAACTCGTTGCCCTCCGGGTCCGCCATCACCACCCACGCGCCGGCGGGGTCCGACACCTGGCGCAGCACGCTCGCGCCCAGCCCCGTCAGCCGTTCCACCTCCGCCTCCCGCCGTCCTTCTCCCGGATGCAGGTCGATGTGCAGCCGGTTCTTGACGGTCTTCGCCTCCGGTACCCGCTGGAACAGCAGCCGCCGGCCGAGCCCGGTGCCGCGCTCCTTGTCGTAGGGGTCGTCGGGATGCCGTACGGCCATCAGGTCGCGGAATGCCGGGCGGCCGTGGAACTCGACGGTCGCGGCGGCGGGCAACGCGCCGATCTTCAGCAACTGCTCGACGAGGGCGCTGTTGTCCTCGGCCTCGTAGTGCAGCGCGGCGGCCCAGAAGTCCGCCTGCGCGTGCGGGTCGGCGGCGTCGACGACGAGCTTCCAGTGGACCGGGGCGGGGGTGCCTGTCGGCTCGGGAGTCTGTGTCATGCCTTCCACTGTGGCACCCGGCACTGACATTGATGCTGGTACTCAGGCCCAGTCGGCGCCGACAGGACGCGCCTGCCCCATCCGCCGGGCTACGCCTCGACCGTGTCCACCGGGTTCGTACGCGCGGTCGCGGCCTCGTCCCGTAGGACCGCTGCCGCCGCCGCTGCCGCCCTGCCCCTCCGCGAGGTGCGCCACGCGTCCGTCGTCAGCAGGACGAGGGCCAGCCACACCAGGGCGAAGCCCGCCCAGCGTGCGGGTGGCATGGACTCGTGGAAGTAGAGGATGCCGAGCAGGAACTGGAAGACCGGGGCCAGGTACTGGAGCAGGCCCAGTGTCGACAACGGCACCCGGATCGCCGCCGCGCCGAAGCAGACGAGGGGGAGTGCGGTGACGACGCCGGTGGAGGCGAGGAGTGTGGCGTGGCCGACGCCCTCCTGCGCGAACGTCGCCTCGCCGTGCGCGCCCAGCCACAGCAGATAGCCGAGCGCGGGCAGGAACTGGATCGCGGTCTCCGCGGCCAGCGACTCGATGCCGCCGAGGTTGACCTTCTTCTTCACCAGGCCGTAGGTCGCGAAGGAGAAGGCGAGACAGAGGGAGATCCACGGCGGCTGTCCGTAGCCGACGGTCAGCACGATCACGGCGGCGAGACCGACGCCGACCGCGGCCCACTGCGCCGGGCGCAGCCGTTCCTTCAGGAGCAGGACGCCGATCGCGATGGTGACGAGGGGGTTGATGAAGTAGCCGAGCGAGGCCTCGACGACATGGCCGCTGTTCACGGCCCAGATGTAGACGCCCCAGTTGACGGTGATGAAGCCCGCGGCGATCGCGACGAGCCCCAACTTGCGCGGCTGGCGCAGCAGTTCGCCGATCCAGGCCCAGCGCCGGACCACGAGCAGCGCCACGAGGACGAAGGCGAGCGACCACACCATCCGGTGGGCGAGGATCTCGGCGGCGCCGGCCGGCTTGAGCAGCGGCCAGAACAGCGGGACCAGGCCCCACATGCCGTAGGCCGCGAAGCCGTTCAGCAGTCCTATGTGGTGCTGTTCGCCCTTCGGCCTCCCGCTCGGCTTCCCGCTCACGGGCCCCTCCTTCGCGCGCCTGCCCGGCTGCGTCGGTGCAACCTGCACGAAGGTAGCGCCGAGCGCCCCCGTCTGTCATGCCCGTATCGCCATACGGTCATGACAGACGAGGGTGCTCCGTGCGCGGGCGGTGTCAGCCCTTGAGGGCGAGCGCGATCGACTCGGCGATCGGCGTGGTCGGACGGCCCGCGAGACGGGACAGGTCGCCGGTCGCGACGACCAGCTCGCCCTTCTCGATGGAGGCGTCGACACCGGCGAGGATCGCGGCGAACGGCTCGGGCAGCCCCGCGCCGGTGAGGATGCCGATGAGGACCTCGACGGGGACGTTGTTGAAGGCGATCTCCTTGCCGGTCTGCCGGCTCAGCTCGGCCGCGTACTCGGCGAAGCCCCAGGCCTCGTCGCCGCCCAGCTCGTACGTCTGGTTCTCGTGGCCCTCGCCGGTCAGTACGGCGACGGCGGCAGCGGCGTAGTCGGCGCGGGAGGCGGAGGAGACACGGCCGTCACCGGCGGCGTTCACGACGGCGCTGTGCTCCAGGACCGGGGCCAGCTGCTCGGTGTAGTTCTCGTTGTACCAGCCGTTGCGCAGCAGGGTGTACGGCAGACCGGAGGCGAGCAGCGCCTCCTCGGTGCCGCGGTGGTCGTCGGCCAGGGCGGCGGTGAGGGAACCGGGCGCGCTGGTGTACGCGAGCAGCGCCGCACCGGCGGCCTTCGCGGCCTCGATGACGACCTTGTGCTGCTCGACCCGGCCCTTGTCGAACTCGTTGCCGGAGATCAGCAGCACCTTGTCGCCGGCGGCGAAGACGGAGTCGAAGGTCTCGGGGGTGTTGTAGTCGGCAACCGCGATCTTCACGCCGCGCTCGGCGAAGTCGGCGGCCTTCTCCGGGGTGCGGACCACGGCGGTGATCTGGTCGGCCGGAACCTTCTCCAGCAGCTGTTCCACTACGTGACGGCCGAGGTGTCCGGTGGCTCCGGTGACGACGATGCTCATGATGACTACTCCTTGTGGGGTGCGATGGCACTAACCCTAGGGTGTGCGCTAACTCTGGGAAAGTACCCACTTTGAAGTAAGGTACTGGCATGACGGTAAGCAGCGAGGTGGCGGACAAGTACACCGCGGGCGCGGCGATGTGCCCGTACCGCCTGGTCCTGGAACACGTGACCTCCCGCTGGGGCGTCCTCGTCCTCATCGAACTCCTCGACCGCCCCTACCGCTTCAGCGAACTCCGCCGGGCGGTCGGGCGGGTGAAGCCCGTGAGCGAGAAGATGCTGGCGCAGACGCTGCAGACGCTTGAGCGGGACGGCTTCGTGTGTCGCGACGCCAAGCCGGTGATCCCTCCACGCGTCGACTACTCCCTGACCGACCTGGGCCGCGAGGCGGCGGAACAGGTGCGGGGGCTGGCGCTGTGGACGGAGTCGCGGATGGGGGAGGTGGAGAAGGCGCGGCAGGCCTACGACGAGGCGAAGGCCCGGGGCTGAGCAGCGCGGACGCCTCCGGCGCAGGAATGCGGCGGGCGCTCGCCGGGCACACACAAGTCAGGGCGCCGGTTGACATGAGCGGTACGTCCATCCATGCGCCCCCTCTCCGCCTCTCACGCTGTCTTGAAATGCCGGGCATGCTGAGGCGGGGCGCTGTGCCCAACCGCGCGCCGGTCTCCCGTGCCGCCCACGGGGCAGCAGGCCGACGTCCGGATGCCTGACTCGGGGGTTCGCATTGGCCACAGAGAATTCGGACGCGCGAGGGAACGATTCTTCGGCAGGGGTACGGCCGGGCTGGACACGCAGTCCGTTCCAGCGCACGTCCCGCCGGCGTCGCCAGGAACGGCTGGCCGAGGAATTACTGAGCCAGCTCACGGCGCTCGCGCGGGAGATCCGGCACGCGAACCTGATCAACCTGCACGGCATCGCCGTCGCTCAGGCGGAGCGCGCGATGGCGGATCCGGTGCTGGCGGAGGCCACCACCGCCCTGCCGGACCTGTCCGAGCGCGAGCGTCGCCAGGTGATCTACGTCAACGCGCAGTACGGCATGATCGTCCTGAATCACCGGGTGGGAGCCATCGGCTGGAGTGAACTCATCGGCCATTTAAGGGTGTTGTGCCGGAACCCGGTCTTCGACCACTACTGGGAGATGACCCGCGAACACCGCAGGAGCCTGCCCGCCGACTCGTTGGAGGCCCGCGTGGGCAGGGCGGTGGACGTGATGGTGGAGGAGCTTCGCGACGATCCCGAGGAATGGTGGGTGGTCGGGTCGCCCACCGAACCGTCGCCCTGACGTGCGACTGTCGCCCCAAGGTGTGAAGCCGTTCATTCCGGAGGCCTAACTAGGTTTGGGGTAGGGCGACTTGGGGCACTAGGCTCGCGCGCGTGCACAGCGAACCTTCTGCCGTCAACATCGTCCGCCGCCTCGGTGACTCACCGCGCCAACGAGGGAGCCTCACCCAGGAGACGTGCCCTGATCTCTTCGAGCTGAGCGACGGCAACTTCGCCGTGATCGGTACCGATCGCACAGAAGAACTCGATGCCCTCCTCCCCCACGACGCCGCCCGCGCGGACTACGAGCGCATCGTCGTCATCACTCGCGACACTCTCCTGAGAGCCAAGAGGGACATCCCCGACGCGTGACGTGAACGCAGAAGAGGGCCTGGGCAGCACGCCCAGGCCCTCACGTTTTAGTGGGACGACCGTCAGCCCACCACAGTCCAGGTGTCCCCGCCCGCCAACAGCGCGGCCAGGTCACCCTTCCCGTTCTGCACGATCGCGGAGTCGAGCTGGTCGGCCATCTGTGTGTCGTAGACAGGCCGCTCCACCGACCGCAGTACTCCGATCGGCGTGTGGTGCAGCGTGTCGGGGTCGGCCAGGCGGGACAGGGCGAAGGCGGTGGTCGGAGACGTCGCGTGGGCGTCGTGGACCAGGATCCGGGACTCGTTCTCCGGTGTCACGTGGACCACCTTCAGGTCACCCGTCGTCGCGTCCCGTACGACGCCCCGCGCAGCGTCCGCGCCGAACCGGATCGGCTGTCCGTGTTCGAGGCGGATCACCGCCTCCTCGGCCTGCTGGCGGTCCTTCAGCGCGTCGAAGGCGCCGTCGTTGAAGATGTTGCAGTTCTGGTAGATCTCCACGAGCGCCGTGCCGGGGTGGGCGGCGGCCTCGCGCAGGACCTGCGTCAGGTGCTTGCGGTCCGAGTCGATCGTGCGGGCCACGAAGGACGCCTCCGCGCCGATCGCCAGCGACACCGGGTTGAAGGGGGCGTCCAGGGAACCCATCGGCGTCGACTTGGTGATCTTCCCGACCTCGGAGGTCGGCGAGTACTGGCCCTTCGTCAGGCCGTAGATCCGGTTGTTGAAGAGCAGGATCTTGAGGTTGACGTTGCGGCGCAGGGCGTGGATCAGGTGGTTGCCGCCGATGGAGAGGGCGTCTCCGTCGCCCGTGACCACCCACACCGACAGGTCCCGCCTGCTCGTCGCCAGGCCCGTCGCGATCGCCGGCGCGCGGCCGTGGATCGAGTGCATGCCGTACGTGTTCATGTAGTACGGGAAGCGGGAGGAGCAGCCGATGCCGGAGACGAAGACGATGTTCTCCTTGGCGAGGCCTAGTTCCGGCATGAAACCCTGCACCGCCGCGAGGATCGCGTAGTCACCGCAGCCGGGGCACCAGCGCACTTCCTGATCGGACTTGAAGTCCTTCATGGACTGCACTGCCTCGGCCTTGGGGACGAGCGAAAGCGCCTCGATCGTGCCCGTGCCTTCCGTGGACGTCTCAGCCATCGATGGCCTCCTTGAGAGCCGTGGCGAGCTGCTCAGCCTTGAACGGCATGCCGTTCACCTGGTTGTACGAGTGCGCGTCCACCAGGTACTTCGCCCGGACCAGCGTGGCGAGCTGACCGAGGTTCATCTCGGGGATCACCACTCTGTCGTAGCGCTTCAGCACCGCGCCGAGGTTGCGGGGGAAGGGGTTGAGGTGGCGGAGGTGCGCCTGTGCGATCGACTCGCCGGATGCGCGCAGGCGGCGGACCGCCGCCGTGATCGGGCCGAACGTCGAGCCCCAGCCCAGTACCAGCGTGCGCGCCTCGTGGGGGTCGTCGACCGTCAGATCCGGTACGTCGATGCCGTCGATCTTGGCCTGCCGGGTGCGGACCATGAAGTCGTGGTTGGCGGGGTCGTAGGAGATGTTGCCCGTGCCGTCCTGCTTCTCGATGCCGCCGATGCGGTGTTCCAGGCCGGGCGTGCCGGGGATGGCCCAGGGGCGGGCGAGGGTCTGCGGGTCGCGTTTGTAGGGCCAGAAGACCTCGGTGCCGTCGTCCAGGGTGTGGTTCGGGCCCTGCGCGAACTGGACGGTGAGGTCCGGGAGTTCGTCGATGTCGGGGATGCGCCAGGGCTCGGAGCCGTTGGCCAGGTAGCCGTCCGACAACAGGAACACCGGGGTGCGGTACGTCAGCGCGATCCGGGCCGCCTCGAGCGCCGCGTCGAAGCAGTCGGCCGGGGTGCACGGGGCGACGATCGGGACCGGGGCCTCGCCGTTGCGCCCGAACATCGCCTGGAGCAGGTCGGCCTGCTCGGTCTTGGTCGGGAGGCCGGTGGAGGGGCCGCCGCGCTGGATGTCCAGGATGAGGAGCGGGAGTTCGAGGGAGACGGCGAGGCCGATCGTCTCCGACTTCAGCGCCACCCCCGGGCCGGACGTGGTGGTGACGGCCAGTGAGCCGCCGAACGCCGCGCCCAGGGCCGCGCCGATGCCGGCGATCTCGTCCTCGGCCTGGAAGGTCCGCACGCCGAAGTTCTTGTGGCGGCTGAGTTCGTGCAGGATGTCGGAGGCCGGGGTGATGGGGTAGGAGCCGAGGAAGAGCGGCAGGTCCGCCTGCTGGGACGCGGCGACCAGGCCGTAGGACAGGGCGAGGTTCCCGGAGATGTTGCGGTAGGTGCCGGTCGGGAACGCGGTGGCGGCCGGCGCGACCTCGTAGGAGACCGCGAAGTCCTCCGTCGTCTCGCCGAAGTTCCAACCCGCCCTGAACGCCGCGATGTTGGCCGCCGCGATCTCCGGTTTCTTCGCGAACTTCGACTTGAGGAACTTCTCGGTGCCCTCGGTCGGCCGGTGGTACATCCACGACAGCAGGCCCAGCGCGAACATGTTCTTGCTGCGCTCGGCCTCCTTGCGGGACAGGCCGGAGTCCTTGAGCGCTTCGACGGTGAGGGTGGTGAGGGGGACGGGGTGGAGGCTGTAGCCGTCCAGCGAGCCGTCGTCGAGGGGCGAGGCGGAGTAACCCACCTTCTGCAGCGCCCGTTTGGTGAACTCGTCCGTGTTGACGATGATCTCCGCACCGCGCGGAACGTCACCGATGTTCGCCTTGAGCGCGGCCGGATTCATCGCGACCAGCACGTTGGGCGCGTCGCCCGGAGTCAGGATGTCGTGGTCGGCGAAATGCAGCTGGAACGACGAAACCCCCGGCAGGGTGCCTGCGGGGGCGCGGATCTCGGCCGGGAAGTTCGGCAGTGTGGAGAGGTCGTTCCCGAAGGACGCCGTCTCCGAGGTGAAGCGGTCGCCGGTGAGCTGCATACCGTCACCCGAGTCACCGGCGAACCGGATGATCACCCGGTCCAGGCGGTGGACGTCCTTCACCCCCGCCGGTTTGCGTTGCTCCCCGACCAACGTGCTGTCGGCTCCGTCGGCCTGTTCCGCTGGGCTACTGACCTGGCTGGTCACTGAACTGGACCTCCTCTTCGAGGACGCTGTCCGGGCATGGTCGAACCGCCGACCCTCCCAGGATCAACCCTACGTCCGTAAGGGTCGCCTTCCTTGGGCCGTTCGCATGTTGGACGCTGTTTTGAGACGGCTTGACAACCTGACTTGTCATGATTTCTCGCCCCCCGACGCTTCCTTTGAAGACGCTCCCCATGCATTGTCCGGTTCTGGGCTCGACTAACGGCTGATGTCTGACACCGTGTCAGTTTGTCAGGAGTTGAGGTAGGTCAGGACGGCCAGAACACGCCGGTGATCCCCGTCACTCGGCGACAGCCCCAGCTTCAGGAAGATGTTGCTGACGTGCTTCTCGACCGCGCCGTCGCTCACCACCAGCTGCCGGGCTATCGCGGAGTTCGTCCGCCCCTCCGCCATCAGCCCCAGCACCTCGCGCTCCCGCGGGGTGAGCCGCACCAGCACGTCCTGCTTGCGGCTGCGCCCCAGCAACTGCGCGACCACCTCCGGGTCCAGCGCCGTACCCCCCGAAGCCACCCGCACCACCGCGTCGACGAACTCCCGCACCTCGGCGACCCGGTCCTTCAGCAGATAGCCGACGCCATGGGTGGAACCGGCCAGCAGTTCGGTGGCGTAGCGCTCCTCCACGTACTGCGACAGCACCAGCACCCCGAGGCCGGGATGCGCCTTGCGCAGCTCCACCGCGGCCCGCACGCCCTCGTCGGTGTGCGTCGGCGGCATCCGTACGTCCGCCACCACCACGTCCGGCAGCGCGCCCTGGTCGGCCAGCTCGGTGATCGTCTTGACCAGCGCGTCCCCGTCGCCCACCCCGGCCACCACGTCGTGCCCGCGGTCGGTCAGCAACCGGGTCAGGCCCTCCCTCAGCAGCACTGAGTCCTCGGCGATGACCACACGCACCCTGTCCTCCACGATGTTCGGCCCCCCATAGCCCGCCCTGCCCGTCCGCGCCCTGTTCGCGTCCGTCCGCACGACAGGCCCAGCATTCCAGTATTCGGACCGCGGTGCGTCGGGGCGAGTCGAATTCGGACCGGGGCACGCCACCGGAAGGCCGGAATGACGTGCCTCCGGACGGCCGGAACAGAGACAGGAGACCGCGGGTTTCGGCTTTCCGCACGACCCGGTCCCGATCACCGGGCACCGGGCACTCGACACGGAGGGGTGGGCCCATGCGGGCGAGTGCGTTCAAGGTGACCGGCGGACCGGAGGTACTGCGGCTCGTGGACCTCCCCGACCCCGAACCGGGCCCCGGCGAGATCCTGATCCGCGTCGCCTACGCGGGCGTCGACTACGGCGAGATACAGCACCGCCTCGGCGACTTCGGCGAACCCGACGGCGAGACCGTCACGGGCCTGGAGGCCTCCGGCCGGGTGGCGGCGCTCGGCGAGGGCGTCACGGGAGTCTCGGTCGGCGACGCGGTGACGGCGTACCTTCCGGACGGCGGGGGTTACGCGGAGTACGCGGTGGCTCCGGCAGTGTTCACGTTTCCACTGGCGGGCGCCTCGGCTTTTCCGCCGGCGGGCGGCGTCGACGGGCGTACCGGCGACCCCGACCGGCCGCAGGGCGGCTTCGCCCCGGGCGCCTCGGCTCTCCCGCTGGCAGGCGCCTCGGCTCTGCCGCTGCCGGACGGCCTCGGCGGGCGTGCCGACTACTCCGGCGGGCGTACCGGCGACTCCGACCGGCGGCCGGACGGCTTCTCTTCGAGTACCGGCGCCCCTGGTCTGCGGCCGACCGGCCTCGACCTGCGGACCGCAGGCGCCGCCGCGCTCGTCCTGACGACGGCCTACGGCGTGCTGGCCGGCGCGGCCCGCGTCGCGCCCGGTGACACGGTTCTCGTCCACGCGGCGGCGGGCGGTGTCGGGGGTGTGGCGGCGCAGCTCGCCCGGGCGCTGGGGGCGACCGAGGCCTACGGCACCGTCAGCACCCCGGAGAAGGCGGAGTACGCCCGCCGCTCCTTCGGCTACGACGAGGTCTTCGTCCGCGAGGCATTCCCCGAGGCGGTCCTCGCGGCCACCTCCGGCCGGGGCGTCGACATCGTCCTCGACCCGGTCGGCGACCCCACCCGACCGGCGAGCTTCGAGGTCCTCGCCCCCTCCGGCCGCCTCGCGGTCTACGGCGAAGCGGCCCGCCACCCCGACCTCCAGCTCCCCGTCCTCCCGATCCGGAAGAACAACCGCACCCTCACCGGCTACAACATCGGCGACCTCGGCCGCCGCGCCCCGGCGACGGTGCGCGCCCACGCGCTCAGCGCCCTGGCCCTGGCCGCCTCCGGTGCCGTACGGATCGATGTCACGGAGGAGTACGCGCTCGCGGACGCGGCGGAGGCGCACCGGCTGCTGGGGGAGGGGCGGAACCGGGGGAAGGTGGTGCTGGCGGTGGGCGACCCGGCGTAGAGGAGTGGGGGGGGGGGGGGGGGGTCGGGGGGGCCCCGCGGCCCCCGGACTGGGGCGCGCGGGGCGCGCGCGCCCGGGCCGCCGGGCAGGCGCGCGGCCGCGCGCCGCGAGCCGACGG
>NZ_JBHYWD010000015.1:22616-40023 GCF_042751305.1 Streptomyces hokutonensis | reverse complement strand
CGGGGGGGGGGGGGGTGGGCGGGGGGGGGGGGGGGGGGCGGGGGGCCCCCGCCCCCCCCCCCCCCCCCCCCCCACGCTCGTGGTCGGCGCTCAGCCGCGCCAGGGCAGTTCCGCCGTGATCCTGGTCGGCCCGCCCGCCGGTGAGTCGACCACCAGGATCCCGTCCACCGCGTCCAGCCGTCCGGCCAGACCGGCGAGCCCCGAACCGCCGGAGGCATCCGCGCCGCCCACCCCGTTGTCCACGACCTGGAGCATCAGCCGGTTCTCCACCCGCCACACGTCGACCGCCGCCCAGGTGGCCTGCGCGTGCTTGCTGATGTTCTGCAGCAGCTCGGAGACGGTGAAGTAGGCGATTCCCTCGATGGCGGCGGCCGGACGCGACGGCAGGTCCACGTCGACCTTCACCGGCACCGTGCAGCGCGTGGCGACGGAGGAGAGGGCCGCGTCGAGTCCGCGGTCGGTGAGTACGGCGGGGTGGATGCCGCGGGCCAGGTCCCGCAGCTCCTGCAACGCCGTCTTCACCTCGCCGTGCGCCTCGCCCACCATCCGCGCCGCGGCCTCCGGGTCCTCCGTCAGCTTCTCCTTCGCCAGCCCCAGATCCATGGCCAGCGCCACCAGCCGGGCCTGCGCCCCGTCGTGCAGATCGCGCTCGATCCGCCGCAGATCCGCCGCCGCCGTGTCGACCACGACACCCCGGTCCGACTCCAGCTCCACGACCCGCGTCGCCAGCTTCGACGGCCCGAGCAGCCCGTGCACCATCAGCCGGTCCACCATCGTCAGCGCCCGCACGATCCACGGGGTGGCCAGCGTGAACAGCAGTCCCACCAGCGCGGTCACGGTGATCTCGAAGGGGTTGTCCAGATAGATCTGGTGCTGTCCGTCGCCGTAGAGCTGAAGGCCGCCCTGGCCGCCGTACATCGGGAAGAGCCAGAACCACAGCGGGTACGTCAGCAGGGCCCAGCCATAGGCCCAGAAGTTGAGGGCGACGACGAAGGAGAAGACCGCCCACGGGAAGTGCAGCACCGCGTACAGCAGATGGCGCCAGGAGGTGCCGGACTTGAGGACGGCGCCCATCCAGGCCATCGGGCCGTTCTTCCTCATCCGCAGCGGCTCGGGGTCGGCGACTTCCAGGCCGAGCAGCCGGCGGGCCCGTGCCCGCTCCAGCGCGCCGAAGCCGCGACAGCCGGCCAGGGCGCCCGCCAGGACCGGCACGCCGAGGAACGTGATCAGCAGGCCCGCGCCCAGCGACACCATCGTGATCGCGTAGGTGAAGAGCAGGATGCTGATCGGCAGGCTCAGCAGTACGTAGCCGAACTCGCGCCAGCTGCGTGCCTCGAGGGGTGCGCGCAGCGCGGTCGGCAGCCGGCGCCGGCGCCGCTCGTCGAGGTCGAACGCGCCGTGCGATCCGTACCCCTGTCCGTACTCCGTGGCCATCGGCGTAGTCCTGTCCTAGTCGTCCGCCTGCTCGCGCAGTCGGGTGGTTTCCGCAGCCGTGCTGTCGTATCTCCACCCTGCTCGGTCGCAGGTCCGCGGGCCATGGAGTCCGTCGGCGTCCTCGGAGGGGGGTTTTCCCTACCCCCGGCCCGGCTCGGCGGTCCGGGGGCGCCAGGGCAGCTCCGCGGTGACCGTCGTGGGGCCGCCGGGCGGGGAGTCGAGGACGAACAGGCCGTCCACGGCGCCCAGTCGCTCGGCGAGGCCGCGCATGCCGGTGCCGCCGTCGAGGCGCGCGCCGCCGCGGCCGTCGTCCCACACCTGGATCAGCAGCCGGTCGTCCGTCCGCCACACGTCCACCGACGCGGAACGGGCGCCACTGTGCTTGCTGATGTTCTGCAGCAGCTCGGAGACCGTGAAGTACGCGATCCCCTCGATCGCAGCCGCCGGGCGAGCCCCCAGCTCGGCCGTCACCTTCACCGGCACCGTGCAGCGCGTGGCGACGGAGGAGAGGGCCGCGTCGAGTCCGCGGTCGGTGAGTACGGCGGGGTGGATGCCGCGGGCCAGGTCCCGCAGCTCCTGCAACGCGAGCTTCACCTCGCCGTGCGCCTCGTCGACCATCGCGGCGACATGTTCGTCCGCCTGGCCTTCGAGCAGCTTCTCCTTGGCCAGCCCAAGTCCCATGGCCAGATTGACCAGCCGGGCCTGCGCCCCGTCGTGCAGATCGCGCTCGATCCGCCGCAGATCCGCCGCCGCCGTGTCGACCACGACACCCCGGTCCGACTCCAACTCGGCGATACGGCGCTCCAGTTCGTCCGAGGGGGACAGGAGGCCGCGCACCATCGCCCGGTCCACGTTCGTCAGACCCCGCGCGATGAACGGCAGCACCGGCCACAGCACGAACAACGAGGTCAGCGTGATCGTGAAGGTGGCGATGCCCCACGGCAACCGCATCCCGTCGTACAGCACCGTCCGCCAGCCCACCGGATCCTTCAGCGCCATCCACACCCGCTGCAGCAGCCCGCCGCCCTTGCGCAACGGCAACGGGCTCGGCTCCTCGATCCGCACCCCGAGCAGCCGCCGGGCCCGGCCCCGCTCGAACTTCCCGATCAGCCGCGCGCCCATCAACCCCAGCGCGAGCAGCGGGAACCCGACCACCGTGATGGTCAGCCCGCCGCTGACGGACAGCATCGTCACCACATAGACGAAGCCGAACACCGACACCGGCAGATTCGTCAGAAGATGCGCGATCTCCTTCCAGGTGTGTCTGTCGTAGGCGAAACGGGCCGGCGGCAACGGCTCGTCGAACGTGTCGCCGCCGGAGGCCGCCGGGTCGGCGTAGGGGATGCGTACGGTCATATGGGCCAGCGTGCCGCGTGGCGGGCGCCGACGCCATGAGGTCCGCCGCCCCGGTTCCCTGGGGAAAACCCCACCATCGCCTCCATCTCATCATTCCGAGCAGATCTCAAGCCGCGACGGGCTGCTTACCGCCCCTTTAACAGGGCCTAGACTCCCGTGCGTACACATCGTCGAACACAGAGTTCACATGGGTCACCGGGGCATCGGAGCGGGCCTGTGGGGAAGAGGAGGGGTCGGACTTGCGGGAGATGGTGCAGGGGACCTTGCCGGACGGTTCGCCGGTGACCTTGCCGGAGGCCTTGCGGGAACCGGCCGTGGTCGTCGCGTCGGACTACTTCCATTCCTACTCCGTCGTGGGACTGCTCACCGTCGTCGGCGTCCTCTTCGTCGCCGTGGCCTTCGGAGCCGGCCGCCTGCTGCGCCCGGTCGTCCCCACCCCCGAGAAACTCCTCACCTACGAGTGCGGCGTCGACCCCGTCGGCGAGGGCTGGGCCCACACCCAGGTCCGGTACTACGTCTACGCGTTCCTCTACGTCATCTTCGCCGTCGACTCGATCTTCCTCTTTCCCTGGGCCACGGTCTTCGCCGCCCCGGGCTACGGCGCGACCACCCTCGTCGAGATGTTCGTCTTCCTCGGCTTCCTCACCGTGGGCCTGCTGTACGCATACAAGAAGGGCGTCCTGGCATGGACGTGACCCCCGAGCCCGTGCTGCTCCCGGAGCCGAAACGGCTGGGCACCCTCGCCCGCCTCGCCCCCGAACCGATGAAGGTCGTCCTCAACTGGGGCCGCCGCTACTCCCTCTGGGTCTTCAACTTCGGCCTCGCCTGCTGCGCCATCGAGTTCATCGCCGCGTCCATGGCCCGCCACGACTTCATCCGCCTCGGCGTGATCCCCTTCGCCCCCGGCCCGCGCCAGGCCGACCTGATGGTCGTCTCCGGCACGGTCACGGACAAGATGGCCCCCGCCGTGAAACGCCTCTACGAGCAGATGCCCGAGCCCAAGTACGTCATCTCCTTCGGCGCGTGCTCCAACTGCGGCGGCCCCTACTGGGACTCCTACTCCGTCACCAAGGGCGTCGACCAGATCATCCCGGTCGACGTCTACGTCCCCGGCTGTCCGCCCCGCCCCGAAGCCCTCCTCCAGGGCATCCTCAAACTCCAGGAGAAGATCGCCCGGGAGTCGCTGGGGGAGCGGTACGGGTACGGGGCGCCGGGGGCGCGGCCTTCGACGGCGGCGTTGCAGAGCGGGTTGGTTGCGGCGCCGGCGCCATCACCGGCGAGTGGCGGGAGTTCGGGCGCGGCTGAGGAGCTTCCCTCCGGCTCGGACTCCGGCTCGGACTCCAACTCCGGCTCGGGGGACGCCCGATGACCGCCGTCGGCTGGCTGCCCGCGTCCACCGAGGAACTCTTCGGCACGGAGGCCACGGCCGAGGAGTCCTACGACCTCCTCACGGTCGACGTACCGCCCACCACCTGGCTCGCCGCCCTGCGCACCGCCCGCGACGACCTGGGCTGCACCTACTTCGACTGGCTGAGCGCGGTCGACGAACCCGGAACCGGCTTCCGCGTCTCGGCCCACGTCGTTGCGCTGTCACCGGTACGCCGACTCCTCGTCCGTACGACAGTCCCGCACGAGACCCCGGTACTTCCCACCGCCGTCGACGTCTACGCGGGCGCCGCCTGGCACGAACGCGAGACCCACGAGATGTTCGGCGTCGACTTCGAGGGCCACCCGGCACTGGACCACCTCCTCCTCCCGGAAACCTTCGAAGGCCACCCTCTCCGCAAGGACTTCGTCCTGGCGGCCCGCGTGGCCAAGGCCTGGCCCGGCGCCAAGGAACCGGGCGAGTCCGACCACGGCGGCCCCAAACGCCGCCAGATGCTCCCGCCGGGCGTCCCCGACCCGAACGAATGGGGCCCCCTGAAGGGCCAACTCCCGCCAGCTCCTGCCCGCCCCGCCCGAGGCGCTGCCCGAGCGGCGGGCGACCGCCCGGTGCGAGGAGAGGGCGGGGCGGGGGACCGCCCGGTACGAGGAGCAGGCGCACCAGGCGACCGGCCAGTCCGGCGCGCCCGTACGGCGTCGGAGGGCTCGGCGAGTCAGGCGACACCGGGCGGGAGTGGGGCGCCGCAGGCCGAGAAGGCGGCGCCGGCGTCGGCGCCGGAGGGCGCGGTGCCGTCGGCCGAGGGGCAGGCGGCCGAGGGGCAGGCGGCCGAGGGCAGCCCTGCGGTGCCGTCGACCGGGCCGCGCCGGGCGCGGACCGCGAGCGAGGGTTCTGCGAGCCAGATCCGCGAGGCGGGGACTGGGACCGAGGCCGGGACCGGGGCTGGGACCGCGGCAGGGACTGGGGTCGAGGCTGGCGCTGAGGTCGGCGGGACCAATGCCGGGGAACCGGCCTCGGGAACCCCGGCCACACCGCGCCGCGCCCGCAGCGCCTCGGAAGGCTCGGCGAGTCAACAACCGACGGGTACGGCAACCCCCCGACCTTCACGCAGCGCGAGCGACGGCTCAGCTTCACAGCAGGGCCCGGCCCCGGTACCGGCACGGGAGGACACCCCCGCCCAGCCCCCCACCGCACCCCGCAGCCCGGACGCACCGTGGCACCACGCCCGGCCGGCCTTCGACGAGCAGGCATCCCAGTCGGAGTCCGAGCCGGACTCCAAGACGAGGCCGGCCGACGGGCCGTCAGCCGCAGCCGATCCAACCTCCGAAGACCCAGCCCCCGAAGGCGAAACCCCCGAGGACCCAACCCCCGAAACCCCCGCAGGAGGCCCGCAGTGAACGACGCGCTCGACGTCGCCCTGCGACTCCTGATCGTCTTCGTCGTCTTCCTCACCTTCCCCCTCATCGTCGGTCAGACCGAGCACAAGGTGATGGCCCACATGCAGGGCCGCCTCGGCCCGATGTATGCCGGTGGCTTCCACGGCTGGGCCCAACTCGTCGCGGACGGCGTGAAGTTCGCCCAGAAGGAAGACATCGTCCCGGCGGGCGCGGACCGCCGTATCTTCCAACTCGCCCCCGCCGTCGCCCTCCTCCCGTACCTGCTCGTCCTCCTCGCCATCCCGATCGGCCCGGGCGAGGGCGCCGTCGGCCAGGTCCTGGACGCGGGCATCTTCTTCGTCCTCGCGGTGATGGGCGTGGGCGTCCTCGGCTCCCTCATGGCCGGCTGGGCCTCCGCCAACAAGTTCTCCCTCCTCGGCGGCCTCCGCACCGCCGCACAGCTCCTCGCCTACGAACTCCCCATGCTGCTCACCGCCGCCTCCGTGGCGATGGCGGCCGGCACGGTTTCCCTCCCGGGCATCCTCGACGCCTTCCACTGGTGGTGGCTGCCCTGGCAGATCGTCGGCGCGATCGTCTTCTTCGTGGCGGGCCTGGCCGAACTCCAGCGCCCTCCCTTCGACATGCCCGTCGCCGACTCCGAGATCATCTTCGGCGCCTACACCGAGTACACCGGTCTCCGCTTCGCCCTCTTCCTCCTCGCCGAGTACGCCGGAATCGTCGTCCTGTGCGGCCTGACCACCGTCCTCTTCCTGGGCGGCTGGCACGGCCCGTGGGGCGCGGACGGCCTCGGCTGGGTGTGGACCCTGCTGAAGACCGCGCTCCTCGCCTTCGTCGTCATCTGGCTCCGCGTCACCTATCCCCGGCTGCGCGAGGACCAGCTCCAGAAGCTCTCCTGGACCCTCCTCGTCCCCCTCTCCCTCGCTCAGATCGCCCTCACCGGCATCGTGAAGGTGGTGTTCCTCCAGTGACCCCGTTCCCCGGCTCCGGGCTGGCCAAGGGCCTGGCCGTCACCCTCCGCACGATGACGAGGAAGACCGTCACCGAGCAGTACCCGGACACCCAGCCCGACCTCCCGCCCCGCACCCGCGGAGTCATCGGCCTGTTCGAGGAGAACTGCACGGTCTGCATGCTCTGCGCCCGTGAGTGCCCCGACTGGTGCATCTACATCGACTCCCACAAGGAGACGGTCCCGGCGGCGGCCCCCGGTGGCCGCGAGCGCAGCCGCAACGTCCTCGACCGCTTCGCCATCGACTTCTCCCTGTGCATGTACTGCGGTATCTGCATCGAGGTCTGTCCTTTCGACGCCCTGTTCTGGTCCCCGGAGTTCGAGTACGCCGAGACCGACATCCACGAACTCACCCACGAACGCGACAAGCTCCGCGAGTGGATGTGGACCGTCCCGGCCCCACCCGCCCTCGACCCCGGCGCGGAGGAGCCCAAGGAGATCGCCGCGGCCCGCAAGACCGCGGAGAAACTGGCCGCGACGCAGGCCGGCCAGGCCGCAGCTCAGGCCAGTCAGCCGGCAGCCCAGGCCGGCCGGGCCGACGAAGCCTCCCGGGCTGCCGAAGCCGCCCAGGCCGGGCAGGCACCGCAAGCCGAGCAGCCCACCCGGCCCGCCGAGCCCGGCCACATCGAGTCGGCCTCGCCCACCGACCCGCCGGAGGGACAGTCGTGACCCTCGCCGCCACCGCCAACGCCACGGCAACCCTCGCCGCCGCCCACACCCACGGCTTCCTCTCCCCGACCGGCGTGGAGATCGCCTTCCTCCTCGTCGGCCTGGTCACCTTCGGCGCCGCCCTCGTCACCGTCACCACCAAGCAGCTGGTGCACGCCGCCCTGTGGCTCGTGGTGGCCCTCGGGGGCATCGCCGTCGAATACCTCCTGCTCACCGCCGAGTTCATCGCCTGGGTGCAGGTCCTCATCTATGTCGGTTCCGTCGTCGTCCTCCTTCTCTTCGGTCTGATGCTCACCAAGGCCCCCATCGGCCGCTCCCCGGACGCCGACTCGGAGAACCGCTGGGTCGCCCTAGCCGTGGCCGTCGCCGCCGCGGCGGCCCTGGTGTGGGTCGTCGTCGACGCCTTCCGCGCGACCTGGACGGACCTGGACGGTCCGGCCGCCGGCTCCACCGCGGTGACCGGCGCGAGCCTGTTCCAGAACTGGGTCCTCCCCTTCGAGGCCCTCTCTGTCCTTCTCCTCGCGGCCCTGGTCGGTGCGATCGTCCTGTCCCGCAAGTCGAAGGCGGAGTCGAGCTCTCCCCCTGTGAACTCCCGGCCCGCGACCGGTAGTTCCCCATCCGTTCCGGATTCCCGTAATCACACGATCGGGCGAAAAGGTGTGGTTGAGGGCAACGGTTCCGCCGGCCCGAACAACCCGGCCGAGCAGGAAGGAGCCCGCTGATGCACCTCGTCTATCCCGCCGTGCTCGCCGCCCTCCTCTTCTGCACGGGCCTCTACGGCGTCCTCGCCCGCCGCAACGCGATCCTCGTCCTGATGTCGGTCGAGCTGATGCTCAACGCCGTCAACCTGAACCTGGTCGCCTTCGACGTCTGGCTCAGCCGGACCGCCGAGGACAAGCTCCACTCCGGCCAGGCCCTGACGCTGTTCACCATCGCCATCGCCGCCGCCGAGATCGGCATCGGCCTGGCGATCGTCCTCGCCGTATACCGAGCCCGCGGCACCTCGGACATCGACAAGCTCCGCGACACCGCCGAGGGCCACGAGACCGACGGCGCCGACAGCGACCCCGCCGGCAGCGACGGCACCGAGCCCCCCGCGGCCGAGAAGGCTGAGGCCACCGCGTGACCACGACCACCCTCGCCGTCCTCGTCCCCCTCCTTCCGTTCCTGGGCGCCGCGGCCGGCCTGCTCCTGGGCCGCACCGCTCCCGGCTTCGTCCGCCCGCTCGCCGTACTGCCGACGCTCGCTGCGCTCGCACTGGCCGCGGTCGTCGCCGTACGCCAGGGCGGCGACGCGGCCATCGACTCGGCCACCGAACTCACGCCCACCGGCTCGGTCCCCGTCGAACTCGCCCTGCACATCGACGGCTTCGCCGCCCTGGTAGCCGTACTCGTCGCCTTCGTCGCCACCTGTGTGCAGATCTACTCGACGGGCTATCTGCGCGACGACCCGCGCTACCCCTCGTACGCCGCGCTCGTCTCCCTCTTCACCTCCGCGATGCTCCTGGTCGTCTACTCCGGCGACCTGATCGTGCTGCTGGTCGGCTGGGAAGTCATGGGCATCTGCTCCTACTTCCTCGTCGGCCACTACTGGGAGACTCCGGAGGCCCGCGCCGCCTCCATGAAGGCCTTCCTCGTCACCAAGCTCGGCGATGTCCCCTTCCTGATCGGCCTATTCGCGCTCGCCACCGACGCCGGGTCCTTCCGCATCACCAAGGTCCTGAGCACCGTCGCGAGCGGCGGGCTGCACCACCCGACGCTGATCGCGCTGCTGCTCCTGGCCGGTGTGGCGGGCAAGTCGGCGCAGTTCCCGCTGCACACCTGGCTCCCCGACGCGATGGCGGGCCCGACCCCCGTCTCCGCGCTGATCCACGCCGCGACGATGGTCGCCGCCGGTGTCTACTTCGTCGCCCGACTCCTTCCGGTCTTCGAGGCCTCCTCGGCCGCGATGGTCGTCCTCGCCGTCATGGCCGCCGTGACCATGGCCGGCTCGGGTCTCGCCGCGCTCGCCCAGGACGACATCAAGCGCGTCCTCGCCTACTCGACGATCGGCCAACTCGGCTACATGACCGGCGCACTCGCCGTCGGCGACCGCGGTGCCGCCGTCTTCCACCTCCTGTCCCACGGCGCCTTCAAGGCGCTGCTCTTCCTTGCCGCCGGCGTGATCATCCACGCCTCCGGCACCAACTCACTGGCCGCCATGTCCCGCATGGGCAACCTGCGCGCCCGCGTCCCCGACGCCTTCTGGACGATGACCGTGGCGCTCCTCGCGCTCGCCGCGATCCCGCCGTTCAGCGGCTTCTTCTCCAAGGAGTCCGTCCTCGGCGCCGCCGAACACGCGGCCACCGAGCACACCTCGCACATCCCCGGCGCCGCGGGCTGGATCGTCCTCGTCGCCGGCCTGCTCACGGCCCTGCTCACCGCCGCGTACGCGACGCGCCTGTGGCTGCTCGCCTTCCACGGCAAGGGAGTTGAAGCCCCCGACCACGGCAGCCAGCCCATCGTGATGAACGCCGTGCTGTGGGTGCTCGCCGTCCCGTCCCTCGCCCTCGGCGGGCTCGCCTACCGCGTGCTCCCCGACTGGTTCGACGGCCGCGACCTCACCCCGACGCTCACCACATCCGTACTCGGTACGGGTGTCGCGCTCGTCGGCGGCATCGTCACCTACGGCGCCTGGCGGCACACCAGCGCGCTCGCGGCCCGCGCACCGATGGGGGCGGTCGCGGCCCACCCGGAGGGCGACGCGGGACTGGTCGAGGCGGAGGCCATCGCGAGCCACACGCCCGCCTACGGAGACGTGGCCTCGGCAGCCGACCCGGCGGACCCGGGCCGCCTCCTGCTCGGCCCGCTGCACCGCCACGCGGCCGGCGGCTTCCACCTGGACGCCGTCTACGGGGCGCTGTTCGTCCGGCCCGTGCTGGCGGCGGCGAGCCTCGTCCGGTTCCTCGACCGCGAGGTCGTCGACACCTACGTACAGGGCGCGGCCACCCTGCCCCGCCTCCTCGGAGCCGCCGTACGGCGCGCCCAGACCGGCAATCTGCAGACCTATGTGAGCGCGCTGCTCGCCGGCACCGTCGTCCTGACGGTCGCCGTCATCCTCGTCGCCACGGGAGCGTGAGCAGGCGTGATCGATATCAACGAGTCCGTGATGCAGGTCCTTCTGGCGTTCGTCGTCGTCGGCCCGCTCCTCGGCGCCGTCGCCGCCCTCCTGCCCGCCCCGCCCGGGCTGAAGGGGAAGTCGCCCGAGCAGGCCGTACTACGGCACGGCGTGACCGTGACCGGCGTGATCCTCGTCGCCGCGATCGTCCTCGCGCTCGGCTTCGACCACGACCATCCGTCGAAGATGCAGGCCACGACCGACATCAGCTGGATCCCCGCACTCGACGTGCGCATCCACCTCGGCATCGACGGCATCTCCCTCCCCCTCCTGGTCCTGACCGCGCTGCTGACCTTCCTCTGCGCGCTCTACTCCTACTTCAAGCAGCAACCTCAGCGGCTGACGCCGCAGGCTGCGGGCCCGTCCCCGAAGGCATTCGTCGCCCTGATCCTCGTCCTGGAGTCCGGCACCCTCGCCACCTTCGCCGTCCTCGACCTGATCCTCTTCTTCCTCGCCTTCGAGACCGTCCTCATCCCGATGTACTTCCTCATCGCCCGCTGGGGCGGTGCCCAACGGACCCAGGCCGCCTGGAAGTTCATCCTCTTCACACTGCTCGGCTCCGTCGTCATGCTGCTCGGCCTGCTCCTGATCGGAATCAAGGCGGGCACATTCGACATGGTGGCACTCGCCACTGACAACGGCCGGTCGCTGACCACATCCGTGCAGGTCATCGCCGTTCTGGCGGTCGGGATCGGGCTCGCGGTCAAGACGCCGATGTGGCCGCTGCACAGCTGGCTTCCCGACGCCCACACCGCCGCTCCGACCGTCGGGTCCGTCCTGCTGGCCGGCGTGCTGCTGAAGATGGGCACGTACGGGTTCGTACGCATCCTGCTGCCGATCGCCCCCGACGGCATGCACACCTTCGCGCCCTACCTCGCCGCCTTCGCCGTCGTCGGGATCATCTACGGCTCCCTCGCCTGCCTCGCCCTCGCGAAAAAGGGCGCGAAGGGCGACCTCAAGCGCCTCATCGCGTACTCCTCCGTCGGCCACATGGGGTTCGTCCTGCTCGGCATCTCGACGATGACCCCGATCGGCGTGAACGGCGCCCTCTTCGCCAACATCGCCCACGGCCTCATCACCGGCCTCCTCTTCTTCATCGTCGGCGCCCTCAAGGACCGCACGGGCACCACCGACCTGGACACCCTGGCCGAGGAGACCGGCGCGGCCCTCTACGGCAAGGCCCCACGCCTCGGCGGCCTGCTCGCCTTCGCCGCCGTCGCCTCGCTCGGACTCCCCGGACTCGCCGGATTCTGGGGCGAGATGCTGGCGCTGTTCGGCGCGTTCAAGCCCGCCGCCGACCTCAGCCGCCCCGCGTTCCTCACCTTCATGGCGATCGCGGCCTTCGGCACCCTGCTGACCGCCGCCTACATGCTCGCCGTGGTCCGCCGCGTCTGCATGGGCGCCGTGGCGCAGGAGGCGCCGAAGCTCGCCGACGTCCAGACGTACGAGTTCGCGGCCTGGACCCCGCTCGTCGCCCTCACCGTGGCCGCCGGGCTGTGGCCGAAGGCACTCCTCGGCCTGACCGACCCTGCCGTGCAGCAGCTCCTCGCAGGAGGCACCCGATGAGCTCCCTGGCCCAGCCCCTCGCGGAGTCGGTGGTCCAGTCCGTCGACTGGCTCGCGATCGCCCCGCCCACCATCACGGCGGTCGTCGGCCTGGTCGTCCTCGTCGCCGACCTGTTCCTCCAGGAGGCCCGAAAAGCCCTCCTGGGCTGGGTGTCGGTCGCGGGCCTCGCCGCCTCCGCGCTCATGCTGCTGCCCCTCCTGGACGGCGACCGAGCCACCTTCTGCCTCACCGGCGACGCGACCGCGTGCAGCTATACGGCGGACCGCTTCACCCTGGTCATCCAGTTCCTGGTCCTCGGCGGCGCACTCCTCGCGGCCCTCCTGTCGATCACCACCCTGAAGGACGCCGACAAGGGACTCCCCGAAGGGGAGTACTGGTTCCTGCTGCTGTCCTCCGCCGCGGGCGCCGCTCTCCTGCCCGCCTCCCGCGACCTCGCGACCCTGATCGTCGCCCTGGAAGTCGCCTCCCTGCCCGCGTTCGCCCTCGTCGGCATCCGGCACGGCGACAAGAAGTCCGCCGAAGCGGCCCTCAAGTTCTTCCTGTCCTCGGTCACCGCGACCGCGGTCAGCCTGATGGGTGTCAGCTTCGTGTACGCCACCACGGGCACCCTGTACCTCACCGAGATCGCCGACCGCATCCAGCACGTCGACGGCCAGTTCCACACACTCGCCCAGACAGGCGTCGTCCTCACCCTCATCGGCTTCGCCTTCAAGACGGCCGCCGTCCCCTTCCACTTCTGGGTACCCGACACCTACGTAGGAGCGCCCCTCCCGATCGCCGCCTACTTGTCGGTCGTCGGCAAGGCGGTCGGCTTCTCCGGGCTGATCCTCGTCACCGTCGTCGCCTTCCCCTCGTACGCCGACGTGTGGGGCCCGGCGCTCGCCGCCCTGGCCGCCCTCACCATGACGGTCGGCAACCTGGGCGCCCTGCGCCAACAGGCCACGCGCGCGTACAGCGCGGTACGGCTGCTCGCCTGGTCCTCCGTCGGCCAGGCCGGCTACCTCCTGGTGCCGATCGCCGCCGCCGCGTACTCCGAGGACGCCCAGAAGTCGATCGGCTCCACCGTCGCCTACGCCCTCATGTACGCCGCCGTGAACCTCGGCGCCTTCGCGGTGGCCGCACTGGTGGGCCGTAGCAGAGCCCTGAACCGCATCAGCGACTACCGAGGCCTGTACGCGTCGAACCCCCTGGCAGCCCTCCTCCTGGCCTTCTTCCTGCTCTGCCTCGCCGGACTGCCGCCGGGTGTCATCGGGCTCTTCGCCAAGGTCACCGTCTTCTCGGCGGCCGTCGACGCGGGCCTGGGCTGGCTCGCGGTCGTCATGGCCGTCAACGTGGTGATCGCGCTCTTCTACTACCTTCAGTGGACGGCCCTGCTGTTCCGCGCACCCGAGGGCGAGCACGGCAAGCACCGCGTCCCCGCCCCGCTCACCGCCGCCCTCGCGCTCACCGGCGCCCTCGGAATCGCCCTCTCCGGAGCACCCCAACTCGTCCTGCGCTTCGCCGACACCGGACTCTTCTGAGCCACCGGCACATACCACCGTCCTCACCCGGACGGCCCACGCCCGGCGCCGTACGCACAAGGGAACTAGTGGCCCTCGCCTGGCGTTGACCAGTGCGGAAGGGTCCACTGGACGTGGCACCACGGCACCAGTGGCATCAGAGATCAGCAAGCAAAGGGTTCCCCTGCTGCACGATTTGGAGGGCGTACCGTGCACCGCCGGCACAACGGGCTCAGGACCGCAGTTCTCCTCGGGGGACTGTCCGCACTCATCATCGTCATCGGCAGCTTCTTCGGCCGCACGGGGCTCGTCGTAGCGGTCGTGATCGCGCTGGGCACGAACGCGTACGCGTACTGGAACAGCGACAAACTGGCGCTACGCGCGATGCGCGCGCGCCCGGTGAGCGAGTTCGAGGCCCCCGCCCTGTACCGCATGGTCCGCGAGCTCTCCACCCAGGCCCGCCAGCCCATGCCTCGCCTGTACATCTCGCCCACGGAGGCACCCAACGCCTTCGCGACGGGCCGCAACCCGCGCAACGCCGCCGTGTGCTGCACGGAAGGCATCCTGCGCATCCTGGACGAGCGCGAGCTGCGCGGAGTCATCGGCCACGAACTGAGCCATGTCTACAACCGCGACATCCTGATCTCGTCGGTCGCCGGCGCCCTCGCCTCGGTGATCATGTTCCTGGTCAACTTCGCCTGGCTGATCCCGATCGGCCGCTCGAACGACGACGACGGACCCGGCATCCTGGGCATGCTGATGATCATGATCCTGGGACCCCTCGCGGCCAGCCTCATCCAGTTGGCCATCAGCCGCTCCAGGGAGTACGAGGCCGACGCGTCCGGCGCCCAACTGACAGGGGACCCCCTCGCCCTCGCCAGCGCCCTGCGCAAGCTCGACGCGGGCACCAAGCAGCTTCCGCTGCCCCCGGAGCCCCGCATCGAGACCGCGAGCCACATGATGATCGCGAACCCCTTCCGCCCGGGCCAGGGACTCTCCAAGATGTTCTCGACACATCCGCCGATGGCGGAGCGCATCGCCCGGCTCGAGAAGATGGCAGGTCGCCCCCAGTGAAAACCATCCTGAACGTCATTTGGCTCGTCCTGAGCGGCTTCTGGCTGTTCCTCGGGTACCTGCTCGCCGGCGCGCTGCTGTGCATCACCATCATCGGCATCCCGTTCGGCATCGCCGCGTTCCGCATCGGCGTCTACGCCCTGTGGCCCTTCGGGTACACCACGGTCGAGCGCCGTGACGCGGGCGCCGCGTCCTGCGTCGGCAACGTCCTGTGGCTGGTCCTCGCGGGCTGGTGGCTGGCCCTCGCGCACATCGTCACCGGCATCCTCATGTGCATCACGATCATCGGCATCCCGTTCGGCATCGCCAACTTCAAGCTGATCCCCATCTCGCTGTTCCCCCTGGGCCGCGAAATCGTGCCCACGGACCAGCCGTTCGCCACCCGCTGACGGGGGCGACCGTGGTGGGGGCGCCGAAGTACGTCCTGCTGTCGTACGACGAAGTCCCCGAATCCGCCGGCGAGCACGGGTACGAGCGGACCTGGGCGCTGTGCCAGGACGCCGACGACCTCTTCGCCGACCCGCCCCCACCCGTCCGGGAGACGTACGAACTCCTCGGCTGCGCGCCCGAGGGCGAACTCGCCGCGGCCATGGCACGCGCGCGTGCCGACGGTTCGGCGCCGCTCGGCCTGCTCACCCTGGAGATTCTCGACAAGACCGGCACCGGCGCGGGAATGGACGGCGACTGGTGGCTGGAGGACGTACGCGTTGTCGGCGACCGGCCCTGCGCGCGTGACCTGTCCCTGAGGGACGTCACCGTCGAGGGGCTTCCGTCCGACGACAACCCCTACGACTACCCGCACTGCCCGCCACTTTCCCCGGGCTACCGGCTGTTGGGCCCGGACGGCGAACCCTGGGGCGCCTGCCGGGACTTGGCCCATCCCCAGGAGGACCGGCCCGAACCGCTCGACCCTCCTGTACGCCTCCTCGGCTGTGCCCCGCGCGGCGCGCTGCGGGCGGCCATGGACAGCGGGGACGAGGACCTCGGCCACGCCAAGGTGCTGCGCATCGACTCCTCGGGCCGGCCCCTGCAGCCCGCCACCGAGGGCGAGTTGCGGGCCTGGATCCCGTCCGCGCGCGGCCCCGGCCTGGTCGACCTCACCCTCGACCCCTGGGCGGAACGGCCACCCCTCGCGGCCCGGGCGGTGTGGGACCTGTGGGGAGAGGGGCGCCCCTCCGAGCCCGGCCTTTGGGCCGGTTGCGACGCGGACGGCCGCCGGTTCTGGCTCGACACCGCGCTGGCGAACCACCCGCACGGTGCCCCGGACCGGCCGCCGGGCACCACCTACCACCTTGACGGCAGGCACATCACCGACCCACAGGGCTTCTTCTGCGCTCTCGGCGAGGCGGTGAACGGGCCCGGCGGATACTTCGGCTGGGGCGTCGACGCTCTGGACGACTGCCTGTGCGGTCGCTGGGGAGCGGCCCCGCGCTTCACCCTCGTCTGGCACGACGCGACCGTCGCCCGCGCCTGCCTCGGCCTGACCCCGCTCACGGGCATGCGCCCACCGACGTTCGAGGAACTGCTCGCCCTCCTAGCCGAGAGGCACGTCGAAGTCCGCCTGGCCTGACCGTTCGTCACCGGACCCCCGACGAGCCGTTTTTCCACAACCGCCGGGTTGTCCACAGGCCGGCCCGATTGTCAGTGGCGCGTTGCACTATGAAGCCATGACCGAGAACGAGCAGCGACTGTTGACCCGGGTGGCCGCCGAGGCCCGCAACACCCTGCCGTGGGGCTGGACTTCAGTCCCCGCCCCGGTGGACGAGGCCACGGTGACCCGCGCCGAGGCCGCCCTCGGCTTCAGCCTGCCCCCACTGCTCGCGGCGCTCTACTCGCGCATAGGAGACGGCGGGTTCGGCCCGGAGTACGGCCTGTTGCCCCTGCTCGACAGTCCGCCCGCCGGCGAGCCCGCCGCCGTCACGCAGTACCTCGCCAACCGCGAGAGCGGACGCAAGGACCCCGACTGGCCCTGGCCCGAGGGTGTCCTGCCGATATCCCACTGGGGCTGCGCGATGTACGCGTGCGTGGACTGCCGCACCCCGCAGGCCACCGTCCTGCTCTACGAACCGAACGCGGACGAGGCGGACCACGCGTGGTACGTGGACGCGCCCAGCCTCGCCGACTGGCTCCAGGGCTGGCTCGACGGCACGGGCTGGTACGTCGACGCCAACATCGGGATCGAGCCCGAGCCGTGGGCCGACTTCCGCATACGCACGACTACGCAGGCGTCCTGACCCACTCCCGGTACCGGGGCGACCCTCCCGGCACCACCCCGTCGATGCCTGCAACCACCACACGCATCCGTGGCGTCCTGTTCATCGACACGGCGGAACATGCAGCGACAGGCCGTGCGCAGGACCTACGAACACAGCCTGTCCGGGCGGAATTCACAGCTTCGGATCAGCGCAAGCACAGTGTGAAAGGGCAGGTTCACGGCATGGGCATCATCAGCTGGATCATCCTGGGACTGTTGGCCGGAGCCATCGCCAAATTCCTGCTGCCGGGCCGCGACCCGGGCGGCTTCATCGGCACGACCGTCATCGGCATCGCCGGCGCGTTCATCGGCGGCTGGATATCGGCCCGCTGGCTGGACCACCCCGTCGCCAAGAACTTCTACGACGGCGCCACCTGGGCCTCGGCAATAGGCGGCGCCCTCGTCCTCCTGATCGCCTACCGCATCTTCTTCGGCAACTCGCGCAACTAGAACCTGTCCTGGCGTGCCCCGTACCGTAGCCGCCAGCAGAGAAGGGGGGGGGGGGGGGGGCCCCCCCCCCCCGGCCCCCCCCGGGCCCCCGCCCCGCGGGCGGGCGCGGGGCGGTGGCACCCGGGGTTTACGCACAGCAGCGCGGAGAGCAAGGACGAGGCCCGG
>NZ_JBHYWD010000015.1:21545-22606 GCF_042751305.1 Streptomyces hokutonensis | reverse complement strand
GCTCCACACCCTAATTATCTTGCAAAAACCCAAAAAGAACACGCCGAGGCGTCGCGCACGACCACGCCCCCGCCCCCCGGGGGGGGGGGGCCCCCCCCCCCCCCCACCCTTCCTCCTACCGCGTATCGCTGCGCGTCGGGCGCGCGAGGCTTGGTCCTACCGGTAGTTGACGAACTGCAGCGCGAAGTCGAAGTCCTTGCCCTTGAGCAAGGCCTGCACGGCCTGCAGATCGTCGCGGCTCTTCGAGCTGACCCGCAGCTCGTCGCCCTGCACCTGGGCCTTCACGCCCTTGGGGCCCTCGTCGCGAATGATCTTCGCCACCTTCTTCGCGTTGTCCTGGGAGATGCCCTCCTCGATGGACGCGAAGATCTTGTACTCCTTGCCGGAGAGCTGAGGCTCACCGGCGTCCAGCGCCTTCAGCGAGATGCCGCGCTTGACCAGCTTGGACTGGAAGACGTCGAGCACCGCCTTGACCCGCTCCTCGGAGTTCGCCTCCATGAGGATCTTCTCGGCGGACCACGAGATCGAGGCACCCACGCCCTTGAAGTCGTAGCGCTGCGAGATCTCCTTGGCGGCCTGGTTGAGGGCGTTGTCGACCTCCTGCCGCTCGACCTTCGAGACGATGTCGAAACTGGAGTCGGCCATGTCCTGTGGCTCCTTGTATCGGGGTGCGTATCGATGCGTGTCACTGCGTATCGGCGTGCGTGGGGACGGCCGCCGAGCCCGGTGTAGGCGCCGGGCCGCATCCGTATAAGCCTAGCCATCCCCTCCCCGTCGAGTGCCGATCTATCGGGTGGCGAAGCACCCCTGGGCATCGGGTATCGTTTACGTCGTTGCCACAGAGCACCGCTGAAAAGCGGTTCGAGGGGCAGCATCCCCGGCGGTGTGCCCGAGTGGCCAAAGGGAGCAGACTGTAAATCTGCCGGCTCAGCCTACCCAGGTTCGAACCCTGGCGCCGCCACAGGAAAAACAAAAGGGGGCGGGGGTGAGGTTTTTAGTAGGTCTGAGGTGGTGTGTTTTTGTTGTGTGGGTGGGTTAGAATTGGATCAGTAGTTGTGAGG
>NZ_JBHYWD010000015.1:0-21535 GCF_042751305.1 Streptomyces hokutonensis | reverse complement strand
AATACAAACAAAAGCTCATCCTGCGCCCCGCGGAGAGCGTCTCGGGTGTCTGGCGGGCGCCCGCCCGGCCGTCGCCGACCCCCCCGGGGCGGGGCGGCGGCGGCGCGCCCAACCCCCCCCCCGCCCCCCCCACAAACACACACCCCCCCCCCGCCCGTCGTCTCCCCCCCCCCCCCCCGGGCCGTTTGTCATGCGTCCGTGGGATCAGTGCACTGTCTCACTCTGTCTCGTGTTCGAACGTTCTCTCTCGGATTTCGCGGACGGGGCGCGGACGGCGGCCACAGGCTCGTCAGCGATGCCGCCCCAACCGTTCGGAGATCTTGGCGTTCGCGGCCTCGTCTCCGTCACTGAGGAACTTGGCGTAGACGCGCAGCAGGACGGCGACGCTGTGGCCAGCGCGCTTCGCCACGAGCTGTGGTTCCACCCCGGAGCTGAGCCAGGTGGAAACCGCTGTGTGTCGAAGATCATAAGGGCGCTTGGCCAATGTCGACTCGTACTCGGCAGGAGTCAGGGCCCGCGACCGAGCCTCTGCCCAGACCTCCCCGTAACCGGTGTCCTGGATCAGTCCACCACGCTGCGTCTGGAAGAGTCGGCCGTCAGGAGCGATGCCGTACGCAGTGACGTGCCACCGCAGCAGAGCCACCAGCTCGGGCGGGATCGGGACCGGCCGCACCGCCTTCCGCGGCCGGTGCTTCAACCCCCGCTTCTCGTGTGGCTCTCCGCTGTCCGTCCACGCTGAGCCCGACCGGGGGCGCGTCTCCCCGATGCGAAGCATGCCCCACCCACGGCGCGGCAGGTCGCAGTCAGAGAGGCGCAGCCCGATGACCTCCGCCGGGCGCGCAGCCGCGTAGTACATGCAGCCGAAGAACGCCACCAGGCGCCGCCCACGGGGGCTCTGTTCACGTACGGCGGCCAAGAGCTTCGAGGCCTGCCCCGGATTCGGCACACAGGCGGGGTCAACCTCTTCTCCCACCTGTTCCGGGGCTTTCCACTTGATGCGAGTAAGAGGGTTCTCGGTGAGAAGTTCGGCATCCACCGCGTACTCAAGTGAGTTGTGGAAGATGGCGCGCTTTCGCTGGATCGTTCCAGCCGCTGCGGTCTTACCGTCCAGCTTCTTGGACAAGGCTTTCAGGGCGGCCCGTACGAGCAGACGTTCGGCGAGTGAGGACGTGGGCAGTGACTTTCGTTCGAACCAGTCCAGAGTCTTGGCTACGTCAGCCGGTATCTCCTTATCCCATCGGTTCTTGTTGAATGCCCAGCTATAGAGGGCGGTGCGGACGGCGCGAGCGTCGGGCATACCCTTGGTGTCCTTCACCAGCGCGGGTGTCACGGTCGCCATGGCCTCGGCCAGGGTGCGTCGCGTGGACCCCGGGGCGTCGTCCCATTTCATATCGATGTAGTTGCGGGCGTGCTCGTACCAGGAGATGTCCCGGTCTCTGACGACCAGTGACTTGGGGAGCCCGCTTTCCACGTCGAACGGTTCACCTGCGTTGGCTGCGGTGATGAGCTGAGCTTCGAAGCTTTTTGCAAGGCCCGATGTGAGGAACGATTCCGAGTGGGAACTCGTGCCCACGAACCAGCGGAGTTGGTAGGGCTTCCGATAATCGCGCTTCCGGATGGCCCAGAACTTGACGGTGTAACTCCACTCGGTCACGCAATTTCCATTTCGTCTTTGAACGCGTCCAGGACACTTCGGCGCACACAGATGCGGCCTGACTCCGTGCGGCGCGCTTCCGGCCCGTAACCGCGATCACGCCATCGATACCAGGTCGGCCGGCTGATGCCGAGTTCCACCAGGACGTCACTCAGAGGCAGTAGTTCGTCTTTTGGCGCGCGGCGCCGGCGGGTGGGGGTGCTCATGCGCGGATCTCCTCGGGGTAGAAGGAGGGAATTGCAGAACGAGGAGTCCTTTTGGATCCTCGCTTAGGAATCCGCTGACAGAACTGACAGAACCTCGCCGATAGGCCGCTGAACTGGGGTTTCGTCCGGTCCGTGATCTTTGACAGAACTGGGTTAAAACCTGACAGAACCTCGGTCGACGAGGTTCTGTCACAGAGCCTCCGACGTGGGGCGAGAAGTTCTGTCGAGTTTTAACTCGGTTCTGTCAAAACTGCGATCATGGCTGTCTGTGCAGGTCAGCGGCGTGCACGGAGGGTAGTGTCAGTTGTGTCGGCGCTTGGGAGGTTGTGTCAGGTGGCGCGGGCGATGCGAGGGTGGGATTCGTAGCGGGGCGAGGGCGGCCGGCCGCCGCGTCCGGTCCGCGGGGGAGGGGGGACCTGCCGGATCCACCCGTGTTCTTCGAGCAGGGCGAGGGCGGGGTCCAGGTCGCTGATGGCGGGGAAGTCCGCCCGCCGGAGCATGCGGAACAGCTCCCGCTTGGTGAACTGCGCCAGGCTGCCCGTGACGAGCTGCGCGAGGGCGGTGAGGGCGGCGTCGTGGGCGGGGTCGGCGCTCATGGTGTCGAACACGTCCAGGGCGTGCGCGGTGAAGTAGTCGCCCAGGGTGGTGGCGGCGGCCATGGTGGCGGCGTCGATGGGCTTGTGCCAGCCGTCCTCGGGGTGGGTGGCCAGGTGCAGTAGTCCGGCGATGCGGGCCACGGCCCCGTCCCGCTTGGAGGCCCACTTCACGATCGGGGCATAGCTCCCGTCCGGTCCGAGCCGGGACTCGGTCACCTTCTGGAACGCGAGCAGGACCGCGTCCGCCTCGGGAGTGAGCTGGAGCAGGGCAGGATCGGTCCAGCCGGACAGCACCAGGGTGAGCCCGCCCAACTGCCGGGCGTAGGTGGCCGCTACCTGCTCATCGAGCAGGTCGGGGGAGAGGTTGCGGCGCCCGACCAGAGAGAGCGGCTTGGAGTAGAGGAAGCGGGCGAGCAGGCCGCGGCCGTCCGCTCCGTCGATGCGGGAGAGCGCGTCGAGGACTTCGGGCTGGACGGCGAGGCCGATGGTGACGGCGGGCATGTCGATGTGCTGGGCTTCGCGGCCCTGGCGGTTGACGCGGATCATGTCGCCTGCGTGGCCCTTGAGGAACATGCCCATGTTGGGCTTTCCGCTGTAGCGGCCGGCGATGATGTCGAAGAGTTCGCCCTCGGCACTCAGGCAGGCGATCCGCCCGCCCTGCTGGTCCAGCAGGGTCCCGATGTTCTCCGGCGTCACGTCGTCCGCGACGAGCTGCGGGACGGCCGGAACGCTCAACTCGTCGACCGCCTGCGCGAGTTGGACGGCCTCCGCGGTCAGCGTGTCGCGCTCGCCGGGTTCGGCGCCGGCGGCCCGACCGGCGGCTTTGTCGGCAGCCGACTTGGCCAGGCGGATGGTGGTCTCAGCCTCCGCCCGGATCGGCCCCGACAGCTCGATCAGGGCTTTTTCCGCGGCGAGCAGCGGGCGGACCATGAGGTCGAACACGGCGCTCTTGCGGTTGCCGGGGTCCAGCGCGACGGCGGTGTAGATGTTGACGGGCTCGCGCCAGTGTCCGCGCACGCACACCTTCACGCGTCCGCCGGCGGCGGTGGCGATCACGGCGAGGGCGAGGCATCCGGCGAGGTCAGCGGGGGTCTGGGTCTCCTCCGCCACGCCGGAGACCATAGCGCCCAGCCACGGCGGGAGGGCGTCGACGGGGAACGGGGGGAGCGGAGGGCGGGACTTGAGGGGGACCGGTTCGTCCCAGACGGGTCCGGTGATGTCCTCGGCGGTCAGGTCGAACCCTTCCCACAGGTCCGGGGAAACGTCGTTGATGCTCATGCGGGCATCCCTCCGGCGGTCGGGTGCGGGTCAGTGACAACGGCTTTTCGGACGCCCTGGCGGGCGGCGTCTTTCGCGCCCAAAGCCGTTGCGGGCGAGGTGGGTTGGGCGGCTCGTGGAGCGTGGGGGAAGGCGCCCGCCATGCCGTTGGTGACGGCGCGTTCCGCGTATGCGGCGGGGACGCCGACCGAGACGGCAGCCGTGATGATCTGACGGCCGATCCCTTCCAGGTCGCAAGGTCCGGGGCACTGCGCGTGCTGCCTGGCCAGGAAACGGGCCACGCCGAACGCCTGTGATCCGGCGCCCGAATCGGCACGGGCGAGGACCATGGCCACACCGCGATCCAGGCCGGTGCCGACGTAGCCGGGGGTGTGGCGGCATCCCGTGGCCACGGTCGGATCCCACACGGTTCGCCCGGGGAGGGAAGAGACCACCCTGCCCGGGGCGAGGGTGGTCTCTTCACCTTCGACCAGGTCGCGGACGGCCGATGGCAGTGTGGCCATGTATCCGGTGCCGGGTCCCAGCCAACGGGCGTAGGACATGAGCGACTTGACGTCCACACCCGCCCGTACGGCGTTGTGGGAGGGCATGACGCCCCGGTAGATCCAGTGCTCACCCCGGGTCGTCGACACGAACCGCGTGGCGGGCAGCGCCTCGCGGGCCCACGCGACCGCCGCCGCGTTGTCGAGGTCGACCACGGTCACCCCGGCGCCCCCGGGGTGGTAGGCGACCGCCGCCGCCTGCCGCCATGCCGCTTCCCACCGGGGGGAGGTGAGGACGTGCGGGTCGGTGGTGGCGGCGGCCCACGCGTGGCAGGGAGCTATGCAGCGGCAGGGGCCCGGGGTCTTCATGTTCGGCCGGCCGCCGCACGTGTTCTTCGCGCAGGTGCGGCAGTTGCCGAACGGTACCTTTCCCGCCCGCAGCGGCAGCGGCGGAACGCCAGCCGCCGCGAGGTTGAGCGCGGTCCGCAGATGGGCGATTGCGGTGGTCATGCGACCGCCCCCAGCGTCCCCGCACCAGCGAGGTAGGCGCGGCCGATGAACTCGCTGTAGGCGGGCGGGATGCACTCGCGGATGCCCTCACGGGTCATCCACTCCACACCCATGACGCGGCGGGCGAGGGGGACGCCTGAGAAGTTGCCGACGAACTGCCCGTACCAGCCGGGCGGGACAGGGCGGCCCATCTTGGCCTGGGGCACGGTGTGGGCGGGGTGTTCTGGCTGGTGGAGGGTGAAGCCCCCGCCGGTTTCGAAGTACCGGTGCCGGTAGGTGTGAAGCCCGAACATCGCCCCGCAGAGCATCACGGGGGTCCGGAGCTTGGGCAGCGCGCCCCGCACGTTTTCGATCACCCAGGGGCGCCCGGTGGTTTCGAGGGCGGCGCGGGTGGGGTCGATCAGGTCGGGGTGGGCGTTGCCGTGCAGGCGCTGGCAGTCGCTGTCCAACTGGCACGGCGGCGAGGCATGGATGAAGTCGAACTCGGCTCCGTGCTCACGGATGAAGTCGACCGCGTCACCCTGCACGAACGGGAAGGGGTAGAGGGGCTGCGGGTCAATGTCGATGCCGGTCACGTCGAAGCCGGCGTCGGCGTAGCCCTTGCCCGCGCCGCCCTGTCGGCAGAACGCGTCCAGCAGCCGCGGCGGGTTGCCGCGTACTCGCCGGATGTGGGTGGGTTGGGTCATGCTGGAGACCTCCAACAGGTCTGTTGAGGACTGGTTGGCAAGGGCGGCCCCCATGTCTCGCCAAAGAACCGGGGCCGCCCTTGGCGCAGCTAGTGGCGGCTGTTGCCCGCGCGTCGGATCAGGCTCGCGATCGTGGCCACGGTGGACCAGTCGAGGTTGGCGAGCCATCCGACGATGAAGCGGTCGTGGGAGCCGAGGACCACGTCGGCGTTGTCGAGTTCGTTGAGCAGGGCGGCGTGCTGCTTGCTCGGACTCATGTGGCCGATCGGTGGCGAGTCCAAGGGGACGTCGGAGATGGGCTGCGGCTCGAATGGGGGTTGCATGGCTCTCCTGGGGTTGTTAGCCGTAGAAGTGGTTGCGCTTGATGACGGCCTTGCGGATGTGGACTGTGCTCCCGTCGCGGCCGTTGGTGATGGCGCGGGCGGGCATGCGCAGGGCGATGACGAGCAGGGCGATCCACATGGCGGCTCCGGAGCCGAATCCGGCGGCGGCGCTGATGACTTGGCCGATGCCGTAGCCGAGACCGCCGGACAGCGCGCCCCCGCCGATCCCGGCTCCGATGAGCCGTTGGGCGATCGGGTCGAGCAGCGGGAGCGGGGTCAGGTCGCGCGGCTCGGGGCGGACCATGGGGGCGGGGGCGAGGTGCTTGGGCATGGGGACCATGCGGCCGTAGGCGTCGGGCACCCACACCACCGGTCCCCGCTCGCCGTACAGCTCCACCGGAGCGGGAGCGGGAGCGGGGGTGGTGAGGGGCTGGGGGGTGTGGAGTTCGAGCGGGGCGGGGCGGTGTTCGAGGTGCGTCACGAGGGGTTCCCTTCGGGACGGGAGCGGGCTCGCGCCAGGGTGTGACGGGGCCCGCGGGCGGGTGTGACGTGATGGTGTGAGGGGGTGTGACGGGCCGCTGTTCCGGCGCGTCACACCCGCTCCCGCCTAGGGGTTTGGGTGTGACGGACCCGTCACATGTGACGGGTGTCAGGCGGCTGTGAGGGCGGGGACGATGCGCCACCGGCCGGTGGTGTTCGTCTGCTCCAGGCGGCCTTCCATGGCCGCGTCCTTCAGCCGCTTGGACACCCACGAGCGGGAGAGGCTGTGGCGGTCGCACCAGTCCATGAAGTCCACAGGACCCACGACCATGTGCCCGGCTTCCTCGAACTCCTCCAGCGCCTGAGCGAACAGTTCCCGGGCTTCCTCCGGGGAGGGCTTGTGGCCTGTCTCCTGTCCGAAGATCGGGGCGTCGTCGCCCTCTTCAACCCCGGGGAGTTCCACCTCGGGGTCGATGTCTGCGTCCTCGGGGTCGACGAGCAGACCGGCCGGTTCCATGTCGTCCTCCTCGGCAACGGCCCGCAGCCCGGCCGGCCGCGGCCCGACACTGGTGTCGGTGTCGGTGGTGCGGCCGGTGTAGGCGCGGCCGGCGACCGAGGACGCGGCCCCGGCGGTGATCGGGTCCGCGGTGGCGCCGTTGTGCTGCACCCACGCCGCGAGTTGCTCCATGACGGGCACGGCGCGGGTGGTGAAGCGGCGGGTGCGGCCCGGGGAGGGGTAGCGCGCTTCGTCGATCCCGGGGGAGACGACGTAGCAGTAGCCGGGGCGCCGGTTGCCCCACGCGCCGGGGTGGGCGCCCGCGTCGATGACCGTCTCCGGCAGTGCGAACCCCTCATCCCGCGCGTCGCAGCCGAGTGCGATGACGGACGGGAGCGAGGCGCGGGTGGAGGTGGACATCTGGTCGTAGGACGGCCGCTGCAACGAGACGATCAGCGAGACGCCCGCGCTACGGGCCTCCTGAGCGATCCCGGTGAACGCGTCGTCCCCGAGGTTGCGCAGGGTGTTGGCGGCTTCCTCGAACCAGGCGACCAGGAACGGCATCCCCTCACACCCGCAGGCGCGGCCGTCCGGGCGGCAGGAGTGTTCCGGGTCGTTCTGCGTCTCTGCCGCTGCGGGCACCCACTGCCGGTAGCCGTGGGCCCCGAGCCAGCGCGTACGGGCCGGGATGACGGATTCGACGGCCGCGACCATGATCTCCGTCTGGCTGCCCCCTTCGGCAGCCCAGTCCAGCCCGGGACGCAAGGGCGCGAAGTCCTGGAACGCCTTCGGGTCGGAGAACCAGACGATGACGTCCCGGCGGGAGAGGACCTCCGTCAGCAGGTTCAGGGCGGCATCGCCCTTGCCGGAGCCGGACTGGCCTGCGATCAGGCCGTGGGTGGAGTTGCGGCCCGCGTCGGGGTCGCCGGGCAGCCACATCACCAGCAGGGAGCCGTCGTCGTAGCGGCCGATGACCAGCGGATCGGCGATCGATCCCCCGAGGTTGGAGGGGCCCTCCCACTCCAGCACCTCGGACAGCATGTCCTCGGGGACGATGACGAGTTCGCCGCGGCGGACCGAGCTGGGGTCGGGTGTGTAGCGCACGGCGGACGTCGGCAGGTCCAGGGCGGAGGCGATCCGTACCAGGGCCTTGGCGACGTCGTCGTTGGTCTGCTCGCCCGGCTGCAAGGCGATTGGCGCGGTGACCCGGTTGGGTTCCACCTTCGCCGCACCGATCTGCGCCCGCGCCAGCCCCACCTTCTCCAGCAGGCCCCCGTCCGAACTTGCGGTGGCGCCTTCGGGGTTGTGACGCATGACCATGCGCACGTTCCACGACAGCGCCATCGCGGGCCCGCCCATCAGGAACAGGTCATCGATCGGCCCGGCCGTGGGTCCGGCCAGGCACGCCGCGGTCACCCATGCCGAACCGGCGGCGACGGTGACAGCGGAGTGGAGGCGGCGCTGCTTGCTGACGCCCTTGCCCGCGGCCCACGCCACTCCGGTGAGGGCGACGGAGGCGAGGGTGAGGCCGACGCCGGCCGCGGCGCTGTCGGGCCACCGCTCGTGGCCGATGGCTCCGGCCGCGCCGGTCGCCAGCCACCCGAGCCACGGGGGCAGGTGCGGCTTGGCCCGGTGCAGGAGGTAGGCGCGGATGGTGCCGCCGGAAGCGTCGTGCGTGGTGGTGGGGAGGGTGAGCGGGTAGGTCCGGCCCTCCTGGTCGGTCCACTGCTGAGCCATGGTCGAACCTCCTTACTGCTGGGCCCAGTTCATGACCGGCTGTGCCGGCTTGCGGGCGCGGTGACGGACGCGGTTGATCTCTTCCTCGAACTCCTGCTGGAAGGTGGAGTAGCAGGAGGCGGCGTTCTTCGCCGCGTCGCGCAGGGCGTCGGCGGACTTGCGCATCTTGCGGGAGACCTTCCGGGCGCGCAGGCGGGAGCCGAACGCGCGGCCCTCAGGGTCCGGCACCGCACTCAGTACGCCCTGGATGATCTCGGCAGCCATCGCCACCTCGATGGAGAGCATCACGCCAGCTGCTCGCAGGGAGTTGCAGTAGTTGCGGACCTGCGCGGGGGAGCCGAACTCCGGGGCGGGCAGCAGGGAGTCCGAGTGCGAGCGGCCCCCGCCGTGGCGGGCGCCGCCCTGGTGCTTGGTGTTGTTGACCGTGACGTTGATCGGCGGGACGAACGAGCCGCCCACCGCTCCAACGAAGTTGCCGGCCGCGGCGCCGATACCGGCCCCGATACCGGCCCCGGTGTTGATGAACTTCTGTCCCTTGTCGCTGGCTCCGGTGGTGGTGTTGACGCGCGGCCTACCCGCGTGCTGAGCCTGGCGGTGCTGCCGGTTGGCGGCCCGGTTGGCCGATCCGTTGTCTGCCATCAGACGTGTCTCCTCAAGCTCAGTGGGTGCGGCGGACGATGAGCCATGCGGACTGCGCGATGATCAGGGCCAGCAGCCAGACCAGGCCGAGCGAGCCGGCCAGCGGGCCGAACCCGGCGGCCAGTGCTGCCCACGAGCCGGTGAGGGTGGCGAGTGCGGTCAGGGCGATGCGCCAGGCCAGCGCGGAACGGTGGGCGGGGCGGCGGTGCTGCATGATGCCCAGCCACACCGCCGGGGCGATGGCCAGCGGTGCGAGGACCAGGCCGGTCCACCAGCCGAGCGCGTGCAGGAGTGCGGTCACGACCAGCGCGAGCAGGGCGAGGCCGGTCGGGGCGAGCGCGCGGCGGAAGTGCCACAGCGTCCGCCCGAGGAAGCCGAACGCCTCGCGGGTCAGCGAGGGGCGGTCGGGGACGACGATCAGGAACGGCTGCGAGCGGCGCCCGCGCTGGTGCGGGATACGGACGGTGTGAACCCCGGCGGTGCCGCGGGCTCGGGTACGGCTGGACACAGCGAAACTCCCAAGTGCAGTAGGGGTGTTCAGGCGGCGCGCTGTTCGTCGTCGGGGTAGGCGCAGGGCACGCACATGCCGAGCGAGGCGGGGATGACGTAGCCGGCGTCCGCGCGGCAGTTCGGGCAGGTGCGGCGGGCGAGATTGGCCTTGGCGAGCGCGGCCCGCTTGGCCGGCGTCATCGGCCGGACGGGCTTGGCGTGGTCGAGTCGGTAGAAGTAGGCGACCAGCGGGCCGCGCCGGTAGCGCGGGCGTAAGGCCTGCGCGGCGACCTCCTGGCCACCGGGGCGTAAGCCGCGGGCGCGGAGTTGGCGGCGGGTGGCGTAGCCGTCGGGGACGTGGCGCCAGGGGAAGGTGGGTATCCCGTAGCGGGCGCCGTTGGGGTCGAAGCACTTGGCGAACGTGAGCGACATGACCCGCTCCCCCTTCAACTGGCGATAGTGGAAGGGAAGTTGGCCAGGTGCGGCTCCCGAGCCTTGACCCGACCGCGGGCCGTGCGGGCGGTGGACTGCGACGTGCCCAGCCCCGCGGCGTCCATCGCCATGACCATGCGGGTGGTGCTCGGCTGGGTGAAGTCGCTCCCGTACAGGGCCCGCACCAACTGATCCACCCGGTTCGCGTAGACCACCGGAGCGCACAGATCGACGGCCGTCGATGACACCGCGACGGGTGCCGCTTCTACAGTGACGGGCGTCGACGCGGGCTCGACTTCCGGCACGAACGCCGGTAGTTCGGGAACCAACTCGGTCTCCCGCATGGGCACCGTGGACGAAGTGGACGTGGGGCGGTCGACGCTCACTTCGACGGGCGTCGACGGGGCTTCGACGCCCGGCGGCGGGAGAGTGACGCCCGTCGACGCGCGGCGGGCGAGGTAGGCGTGGACCTGCCGCATGAGCGCGCCGAACGCGAGCAGCGCGGCCACCGGGGGAACGGCGGCGACCACGTAGTTGAGGGCGCCCGCGTCCTGGCCGACGCCGGCGACGTTGAGGCCGATGGAGGCTCCATCGCCTGCGGTGACCAGGCCGATTGCCCACCAGTCGACCCGGTGGGCGAGCGAGGCACGCAGGATCAGCAGCTCACCGATGACGATGAACAGGTCCACTGTGGCGGGCCACGCCCACGAGCGGGCGACCGCTTGGGCCATGCCGTGTGCGGCGGCGACTTCCTGCAAGTGTTCGTAGGAGAGCCAGAACGCCACCGCGGTCAGTACCACCGTGAGGACGCTCGCCAGGGTGGTGATCGCGTAGTCCACGGCGACGGGCGTCAACGGCGCTTCGACGGGCGTCGACCGCACGTCGACGCGGGCGGCGGCGCTCATGCCGCACCGACCGGTACCGGGGCGCAGAGGTCGCCGTAGCCGATCAGTTCCAGCTCAGTGCCCGCGTGGTCGACGACTGTGCGCAGCATCTGTGTACGGCCGTCGCGCTGCACGGTGTAGGTCACCGCGTCCGGGGTGACGTCCAGTGCCTCGCGCCAGGCCTCGAAGTCCGGCAGACCGGAGTGGAAGGACAGCTCCAGCCGGTTCGGGTAGATGGGGGACACGTGCACGTTCGGTGCCGGCAGGTGTCCGAAGTCCGCGGTCAGCAGACGCAGCACCCGCAACGGCACGGACAGGTCGTCCAGGCTCAGCGCGGCGCTCATGCGGCGGCCTCGGAGACCGAAGCGGCCTGGTTCGTGACTGCGAGGCGGGTGGCCAGCACCTTGCGGTGGGCCCGGCGCAGTCGGCGGGTGTCCGTCTCCGTGACCGGCCGGTCCAACAGCGCGATCTGCACGTCCAGCAGTTCAAGCTCAGCGTTGATCAGCGGAGCCTCACGCTCGATCTCGTCCAGCTCCGCGTCCGTGGGCTCAAGCCACTCGGCGAACGCGGTAACAGCTTCCTGAACTGTGACGATGTGGTTCATTGGGTCGTGACTCCTTAGTCGATGGAACGGCCCGAACAGCGGCTCCCGGGTGGCACCCCGGGAGCCGCGCGCCGTTGAAGTCGGAAAGTCCGGCTCCCCTCAGCGCCGCTCGTGCGAGACGAGCGACGGAGGCAACCGGCCGCAGCCGTTGTGCTGCGAAATGGTCGAAATGCGCTGCACCGCGCACGGGGGCAGAACCCGCACGCGCCTGCCCTCTTTGATTGCGAGGGGGGCGGGATTCCCTCAGGCACACTGTTGAGTTTTCAAACAACAGGCACTTCCTTCGTACTCACCCCTGCGGGCTTTCCTCCGGGCGCCAATACTCGTACGGCAAGGTCGTACGTGACACCCCGTCTGGCTTGTCTGGAGGAGTGCCGTGACATGAGATTGCACGACTCCGGCTTGGAGAGTCAAGCCCCCTGGTCTAACTTGTACGGAGGAGTTGGAGTGGAGGGAATGGAATGCCGATGCGGCGAGGGATGACCAAGGCGCAGGAGATCGCGTTTGACCTGCGCGAACGGATCCTGTCTGGGGACTTGAAGGGCGGAGAGGCTCTGCCGAGCGAGGCTCAGATGATGAGCCAGTACGGCTACAGCCGGGAGACCATTCGCGCCGGCGTGCGCACCTTGATTGAGGAAGGGCTAGTCGTCACAGGCCAGGGCCAGGGGAAGTACGTCCGTGAGGACTACCCGCCAGTCGTGTGGAACTGGACGACGCTGGAAAGCCGTAGTCGTCACGCCAATGCGGTAGAGGGCCAAACGGCCGGTGACCAGTGGGCAAGCGCCATCGCTCAGGACGGGAAGGCGCCTCGCCAGGACATCACGGTGTCGATCGTGGAACCGCCGAACCATGTCCGCGAGTGCCTCGAACTGCCTGAGGACGGTTTGGCCGTAGCGCGGAAACGCATTCGGTACGTCGACAGCCGTCCCTATGCACTCGCGGACTCGTACTTCCCTCAGGAACTCGTGGCAGGCACACCCTTGATGGAGCCTCGCGATGTCTCGGCTCCCGGCGGCATCCTGGCTTCGGTGGGGCTCGTGCAAGCCAAGTACAGGGATGAGATTGCAGTGCGCATGCCGACCCGACAGGAGGCCGAACTACTTGCCCTGCCAGCCGCAACACCGGTCGCGGAACACACTAGAACGGGCTATGACGCGGACGGTCGACCGCTCCGTTGCATGGTCACCATCCTTCCCGGAGACAGGCACAAGATCCTCTATGAAGTCAGCACAGACTGAGTACCTCCGCCCCGCATCGGCTGAGGATGTACCCGCCCTGATGGCGCTTCGTGCGGAAGCGGAAGGGTGGCTGCGCACCAAGGGAACTGACCAGTGGAGCGACCCCGAGACGGGCGAGCGCGCGATTTCGAAGTGGCACACCAACATCGATGAAGGCCGTGCCTGGGTTGTGGTCGGCGAGCGTGAGCAGGTGCTCGCCACCGTCAGCCGAGGTGCCGTGGATCGGGACTTCTGGACAGATGCCGATCACCCCGAAACCGCGCTCTACCTCTACAAGTTGATCGTTTCGCGGGAGGCTTCTGGCCGGCATCTCGGTACACGGGTGGTCGACTGGATGTCTCGTCTTGCAGCCCTAGAGGGGCGAACCTGGGTGCGCATTGATACATGGCGCACAAACACAGGTCTGCACGCCTACTACGAGCGGTTGGGCTTCAGGCATGTGCGCACAGAAGCGCCATCTCACAGGCGCTCTGGGTGGCTCGCTCAACGGCCAGCAGGCGAACTCGCCATGCCCCAAGACCTGCTCGCTGTATCCCCACGAGGGGGTTGGCAAGGCGATGTGAGCGCACATGCCGAAGGGTCACTCAGGGAGGGGTGATGTGCACTCAGGTGTCGCGTCTGCCCAGCTGGATCCAGGCGTCGGCGGACGAGGTGCGGACGCCAGGGGGTGAGTTGGTCTCGGATCTCTCCGTATCCGCAGGTCAACGGCGCTTTGAGTGTGCAATCTTGAGGGGACTGTAAATCTGCCGGCTCAGCCTACCCAGGTTCGAACCCTGGCGCCGCCACATGATCGAAAGGGTCTGTGCTCAGCAGCATTGCTGAGCACAGACCCTTTCGTCGTTCCCGGAGCGTTCCGCCGCCTTCCGCCGCCCCGTTCCCAGTCTTGACGTGACCGTGCCACAGCCCTACTGTCGCGGCATCGCGTTCATGTTGAAACACAAAGTTCATATATGTGAACACATATGAACGCGCATCGCCAACCGAGTCCATCGAGCAGACAGGAAGGCACCCCCCATGCGCATGCGTACGCTGCTCACCTCCCTGGCCACCGTCACCGCCGTGACCGGTGGGCTGGCCCTCACGGCTCCGGCCGCGTCGGGCAGTACCGACGTCACCGGCACCGTCGCCTCACCCCTCGCGGACCCGACCGTCGCGCCCGGCGGGAACTTCGACCTGGGGGCGTGGCAGCTCCAGGAGCCGGTGGGTTCCCCGGGCTCGCCCACGACCATCTCGTCGGCCCGGCTCCAGGGGGCCAACGGCTTCCAGGACTCGTACTTCTACACGGACACCCGGGACGGTGCGATGACCTTCTGGGCGCCGGAGAAGGGCGTCACCACGCCCAACTCGAACTACGCCCGCTCCGAACTGCGGGAGATGAACCGCAGCGGCAGCGCCGCCAACTGGTCGCTCAGCGGCACGCACACGATGAAGGCGACGCTACGGGTCGTCTCCGTCACCTCGAACGTCTGCGTGGGCCAGATCCACCTCGGCACGGGCGGCACGTCCACCAAGCCGCTGCTGGAGCTCTACTACCGGTCGAGCGGCGAAATCGTCCTCGGCACGGAGAACTCGCCCGACGGCGGACAGACGCTGCACACCGTAGGCAACGTGGCGGTCGGCAAGACATGGAGCTACACGATCGGCGTCTCGGGCGGCAACACCATCAATCTGACGGTCAACGGGAGCACCACGCACTACGCCATCCCGTCGTCCTTCAACGCCTACAAGCAGTACTTCAAGGCCGGTTCGTACAACCAGTCGTCCTCCGACAGCACCACCAAGGGTGCCCGGGTCGCCTTCTACGGACTCACCGTCTCCCACAGCTGAGCGAGCCTCGACGGCCGACGCGGCCCGCGGCGGGGCAGACTGATCCCATGTCGTCACGCCGCAGGAGTTGCCCCGAGTGCCGTCGCGAGATCGCCGTCGTCGCCGGACGGTTCGCGCGTCACGACCCGCCCGGCGCACGCGAGAGCGGCGAGCTCGTGTCGTGCCCCGGCTCGCGGCGACAGGCGGAACTGGGGGCGGCCCAGCCCGCGTTGGACGGTTACGCGGTGCCGGACTTCCCGGGCCAGATGCCGCTGTTCTAGGCAGTAGGAGAACGTCCGGCGGACAAGCTCAGTTCCCCGCCACCGACTTCACCGCCACCGACACCGGCGCGGATCCACCGATCAACTCCAGCGTCAGCCCGGCCGTCGCCGGAGTGTCCACCAACTCCGCGAGTACGGCGGCCACATCGTCGCGCGGGATCGAACCGAGCCCGGTATGGGCCTCCAGGCGGACCAGGCCCCGGCCGGCGTCGTTCGTGAGCGAACCGGGGCGCAGAATCGTCCAGTCCAGGGCATCCAGTCCGCGTACATACGCGTCGGCCTCGCCCTTGGCCCGCAGGTACACGTCGAACACACCGTCCCCGCGGTGCGCCGGATCCGCGCCCATCGAGGAGACGACGACATGACGCCGTACGCCCGCCAGGACCGCCGCGTCGGCGAACAGCACCGCCGAACCCCGGTCCACCGTGTCCTTCCGGGCCGTACCGCTGCCCGGGCCCGCGCCCGCCGCGAAGACCGCCGCGTCCGCGCCCCGCAGCAGCGCCGCGACCTCCTCGACCGAGGCCGACTCCAGGTCGAGCACGAGCGGTTCGGCGCCGGCCGCCCGCAGATCGTCGCTCTGTCCGGCGTTGCGGATGATGCCCGCGACCTCTTCACCACGCGCGGCGAGCAGGCGCTCCAGCCGCAGCGCGATCTGACCATGACCTCCAGCGATGACAATGCGCATGCCTTCGACCGTACGCCCGGACGGCCGCACGCGCCGCATGACTTCAGCCGCGTCCCAGCAGCACACCCCCGCGACGCACGCGCCGGGCGCGCGAGCAGGGATGCGTACGGGCCTTCGCGCCCCAGGCGTACGCCCCCGAGCGGCACCGGTCACACCAAGCGGATCACCCACTGCACCCAACCCCTGCTTCGGGTTGCGTCGAGCGGCTTACGGACCGCGCTCGGCTGCTGCCTTAGGTCATGTCGAGCAGCTCAGACACCGCGCCCCGTCTCCGGCCCGGCTCACGACACCTCGCCCCGCCCCTGCCGTGGCAGCCCCAACTCCGCGCCCGCCGCCGTGTTGCAGTACTCCCGCACCGCGCTCGTCCGTGCCACCACGCGCCCCCGGTGCACCACGATCCGGCTGTACGCCAGCGAGAGCGCGCCCGCGAGCCGGTCGCCGCGCACCGCGAGGAGTTCGGCCGGAAATCCCGCCTCGACCCGCACCTCGGGCAGACCGAGCGCCGCCCGTGCCGACGAACTCACCGTGTCGTACGCGTCCTCGGGCCGCATCCCGTGCCGCGAGGCGAGCAGGTAGGCCGCCTCCAAGGGGTCGCCGCGGCCCACAGGGTTGGACACGTCGCGCAGGGCGCCGCTGCCCGCGGCCACCTGGACGCCGGCCGTGCGCAGGAGCCGTAGGGGAGCCGTGCCCCGCCGGTCGACGCCGCCGCAGCCGCCCTGCGGCAGGCACACCACCGTCACGCCGGCGGCGGCCAGTTGGTCCGCGATCCGGGTGACCGTGTCCGCGGGCAGCCGCCCCAGGCCCCCGCACGGGCCGAGCGTCACCCCGGGGCGCATCCCGCCCGCGACCGCCGCCAGCCGGGCGAGACGGGCCGGATCGGCGGCGTCCGTGTGGAGGTCGACCGGGCAGCCGTGCTCGGACGCGACATCGAGGACCGCCTCCACGTACCCCGTCGGATCGGGGTCCAGATCTGGACAACCGCCCACTACGGAGGCACCCATTTTCAGCGCGTCCCGCAGTATCGCGAGCCCGTCCGCCCCCGCCACCCCGGTCAGCAGCCGGGGCATCGCCACCGCCGTCAACTCCGCCAGCCCGCGCAGCGCCCGCCGCGCCTGCAGTACGGCGGCCAGTGCGGTGAGCCCCTGGACGTCCCCCACGCGCACGTGTGCCCGCTGCGCCGTCGCCCCGTGCCCGAGCTGCAGCAACGCGGCCTCCGTGGCGCGGCGCTGGACGTCCTGGGGGTCGTAGGAGACGGGTCCGCCGTTCTCGGCCGACAGAGCGGTGTCGCTGTGCGCGTGCGGTTCGGCCGGGGCAGGGAGGAGGAGATAGCCGCCGAGGTCCACGCGCGCGCCGCACGCGCGCGTGGCCTCCGTCGCCAGGCTGCCCGCCGTGCCGACCGCCTCGATGCGCCCGCCGCCCAGCCGTACGTCCACGGTCCTGCCGTCGGTCAGCCGGGCCCCGCACAGCAGGAGCGCGGCCGGGTCGGCCGGTCCCGACGAGCCCGAGGAACCCGACGGACCCGAGGACGAGTGGGACGGCTGGGGCTGGCTGTCGGGCATCGCGCTCCAGGGGCTCAGGGCTTCGCGGGCTCGGCTTCGGGGCTCACGGCGGGGGGCTGCGCAAAGGGGCGCAAGATCACGCAGAGTGAGTCGAGCCTAGGGCGGTGATCCGCTCGCGGCGCGGAGGAGCGCAATAGTCGTACCGGTGTGGTCCGCCGTGCGGGAGGGGCCCGAGAGGCCTTCGGGAGGGCCGTGGAAGGGGCTGGAGCGGTGCCGGGAAACGGATTTGGGTGAACGGCGGCGGAGCGTGTAATGTCTTCATCGCTCGCCCCAATAGCTCAGTCGGTAGAGCGTCTCCATGGTAAGGAGAAGGTCTACGGTTCGATTCCGTATTGGGGCTCTGGTGTGAGAGGTTCCTACCGCAAGGTGGGAACCAATCCCATCACAGCGGTGTAGCTCAGTCGGTAGAGCAAGCGGCTCATAATCGCTGTGTCACCGGTTCAAGTCCGGTCACCGCTACTGACAGTAGCCGATTGTGGGGTCGGTCCTTCGATCGGCTACTCTGTTATGCGTTCATAGTCCCATCCGTTCGTCAAGGAGCACTCCTGTGGCTGCCACCGACGTCCGCCCGAAGATCACGCTGGCCTGCGTGGAGTGCAAGGAGCGGAACTACATCACCAAGAAGAACCGGCGTAACAACCCGGACCGACTGGAGATGAAGAAGCACTGCCCGCGTTGCAATGCGCACACCGCGCACCGCGAAACGCGATAAATACAGGCTCGTACACGAGGCCGTCCCCGCACGTTGGGGGCGGCCTCGCGTCGTTATCAGCAGAGCAGACACATCAGGAGGTGCCGAGTCATGGCGCTCGACCAGTCCTTCGTGGGGCGGACCTACCCGCCCACCGACCCCTATGAGGTGGGCCGGGAGAAGATCCGTGAGTTCGCGGAGGCGGTGGGGGACGCCAACCCGGCATACACGGACCCGGAGGCCGCCAAGGCGCTCGGCCACTCCGATGTGATCGCCCCGCCCACCTTCGTCTTCTCCATCACCTTCAAGGCCGCGGGACAGGTCGTCCAGGACCCGCAACTCGGCCTCGACTACAGCCGTGTGGTGCACGGCGACCAGAAGTTCGTCTACGTCCGCCCCGTGCGCGCCGGCGACCGCCTCACGGTCACGTCCACGATCGAGGCGATCAAGTCGATGGCGGGCAACGACATCCTGGACGTCCGCGGCGAGGTCCACGACGAGGCGGGCGAACACGTGGTGACCGCCTGGACCAAGCTGGTGGCCCGCGCGGCGGAGGAGAACTGACGTGACCGCGAAGATCGCGTACGACGACATCGAGGTCGGCACCGAGCTGCCGGCCCGGACCTTCCCCGTGACCCGCGCCGCTCTCGTCCAGTACGCGGGCGCCTCCGGGGACTTCAACCCGATCCACTGGAACGAGAAGTTCGCCAAGGAGGTCGGGCTCCCGGACGTCATCGCGCACGGCATGTTCACCATGGCCGAGGCGATCCGCGTGGTCACCGACTGGGCCGGCGACCCGGGCGCGGTCGTCGAGTACGGCGTCCGCTTCACCAAGCCCGTCGTCGTCCCGAACGACGACCAGGGCGCGACCGTCGAGGTCAGCGCCAAGGTAGCGGCCAAGCTCGACGACAACACGGTCCGCGTGGACCTCGTGGCGACCAGCGCCGGCCAGAAGGTGCTCGGGATGTCACGAGCCGTCGTACGACTGGCGTGAACTTGAGCTGAAGTAAGGGGCGTCCGCCGTTGCGGGCGCCCCTTACTCGCAGAGCGGCGGCCCCAGCACCCGCCGTCGGTCAGTGAGCCCCGCCTCCGACTTGCCGGACCCATACGGGAAATGGCATGCCATCCGGCTCGGACATGTCCGTGGCGAGGAAGGCCTCGACGATGGGTGCGAGGTCGTACGAGGGCCGGTAGCTCCCGCCGAACGGCAATTCGGTCACCGGCAGTGACGCCGTCGAGCAACGGAGGTGGCCCGACTGTGTGTCGTGCCACACGTAGAACGTCGCGACTCCCGGGAAGCCCAGTTCGCGGATCCGGGACCGGAGGGCTTCGGCGGTGCGCTCGAAGGCGGTCACCACGGCGGCGACGGAGGGAGCGGGCCCGTCGTCCGGCTCAGGGCCCAGGCGCCAGGTGTTGGTGTCCACCTCCGTACTCCGGTCGGCGGGGTTCAGTATGAGGGGCTCGTCCGCGAGCTCCGCGATCCAGGTCAGCAGCACGGGAGCAGTATCCGGGCCGCTGCCCGGAACTCCGCCGGACCCACCCCTTGACTTGGTTAGTGATTGAGTACTAACTTTCTCGCATGGTCAGGATGAGCGCAGAAGAGAGGCGCGAGAGCGTCGTCCGCGCGGCGGTCGCCGAGTTCGCGCAGCGGGGGTACTACGGCACCTCCACGGAGGCGATCGCCAAGCGGGTCGGTGTCTCGCAGCCGTATCTCTTCCGGCTCTTCCCGGGCAAGAAGGCGATGTTCGCGGCGGCCGCGCTCAGGTGTGTCGAGGACGTGTGCCGGGTCATGGAGGAGTCGTCCAAGGGGCTTGAGGGCGAAGAGGCCCTGCATGCCATGGCCAACGGCTATGTGCGGCTCATCACGGAGCACCCCGAGAAGCTCCAGATGCAGATGCAGACCTACATCACGGTGGCCGCCGCCGAGGCGGAGGGCGACCACGAGTTCGGCGAGGCCGTGCGGAAGGGCTGGATGAAGCTCTGGGACGTCGTGCATCTGCCCCTGGGGGGCGATGTGGACGGGACCACGACCTTCCTGGCGTACGGAATGCTGATCAACACCCTTGCGGCCATGGGTTTTCCGCCGGAGCACCGGGTCTGGGAGGGGTTGTACCCGGAGGCCCGTGTCACCGGTCGGCTGGAGAAGTCGTAGCGGCGGACGAGAGGCGGATTCTGCGCCTTTTCATGACCGTCAAAGTTAGTCATCAATAACTAATTGCCAGTAGTGATCACCCACACTGGGGGAGCGATGTCAGAACAGACCGCACCGCGCGGGGGCATGGTCTGGGCCCTCGTCATCACCAGCGTCGCCGGATTCATGGCGGCCCTCGACAACCTCGTCGTCACCACTGCCCTGCCCTCCATCCGCAAGGACCTCGGGGGCGCGCTGGGCGACCTGGAATGGACCGTCAGCGCCTACACGCTCACCTTCGCCGTCCTGCTGATGTTCGGCGCGGCCCTCGGTGACCGGTTCGGCCGGCGGCGGCTCTTCCTCGTCGGCATCACCATATTCACCGGCGCCTCCGCCGCCGCGGCCATGGCGACCGGCATCAACTCCCTGATCGCGGCCCGCGCGGTCCAGGGCGTCGGCGCGGCGATCATGATGCCGCTGACACTGACCCTCCTCACCGCGGCCGTACCCGCCGCCAAACGCGGTATGGCCTACGGCATCTGGGGCGCCGTCAACGGACTCGCCGTCGCCTCCGGACCGCTCATCGGCGGCAGCCTCACCGAACACGTCTCCTGGCACTGGATCTTCTGGCTGAACGTCCCGCTCGGCCTGGCCCTGATCCCGCTCGCCCGCCTCCGCCTCTCCGAGTCCCACGGCACCGGCGCCCCGCTCGACTTCCCCGGCACCCTGCTCGTCAGCGGCGGCCTCTTCGGGATCGTCTACGGCCTGGTCCGCGGCCCCGCCGACGGGTGGGCCAGCCCCCTCGTCCTCACCGGGCTCTTCGCGGGCGGCGCGCTCATCGTCGGCTTCGTCATCTACAGCGTCAACGCCAAGAACCCCATGCTCCCGATGCGGCTGTTCCGCTCCCGCGCCTTCTCCGGGATCAACGCCGCGAGCCTGCTGATGTTCCTCGGGATGTTCGGGTCGATCTTCCTGCTCAGCCAGTACATGCAGGGCGTCCTCGGCTACTCGCCCACCGAGGCGGGCCTGCGGATGCTGCCCTGGACCGGTATGCCGATGCTGGTCGCGCCCATCGCCGGCATCCTCTCCGACCGCGTCGGCGGCCGCCCGGTCGTCGCCGCCGGCCTCTTCCTCCAGGCCGCAGGGCTCGGCTACATGGCGTACATCGTCACCACCGACGTCTCCTACGCCGCCCAGCTGCCCGGTCTGATCCTCAGCGGGATCGGCATGGCCCTGTACTTCGCACCGGCCGCCAACCTGGTCATGTCCAGCGTCCGCCCGTCGGAACAGGGCATCGCCTCCGGCGCCAACAACGCGCTCCGCGAGGTGGGCGGCGCCCTCGGCATCGCGATCATGGCGTCGATCTTCTCGGCACAGGGCGGCTACGACACCGGCCAGAGCTTCGTCGACGGACTGAAGCCCGCGCTGGTCACCGGCTCGGGCGTGGTCGCCCTCGCCGGCATCGCGACCCTGCTGATCCCGACGAGGCGCCGCGCGGCGGAACTCGTGAAGGTGGCCGAGTCGGCGGAGTCGACCGAAGGCTCCGGGGCCGAGTCGGTCATGGAGCCGGCCGGCCGCTGAGCACGCACAACCGGCACGACTGGGAACCAACCTGCGGCACGCGCGCGTGGGGCCCCACCGGATTTGG
>NZ_JBHYWD010000014.1:134004-240275 GCF_042751305.1 Streptomyces hokutonensis | reverse complement strand
GCCGCCCGCGCTGCGCCCCGGGCGGCCCCGGGGCGGCCGCCTGCCCACCCCGCCCCGCCGCTACGCGCTCCCGCGGGCGGGGGGCCGCGTGAGCCGAAGGGGCGCCGTGTTGCAGCGGACCTGTTTGCGGCTTTCAGGGGCGCGGGGAACTGCGCGACCAGCCGCCACCGGGCCCGCAGACAAAAACCGGCGGGCCCAGCGGAGCGTCTAGCGACCCTCGACCGGCACGAAGTCCCGCTCGACAACTCCCGTGTAGATCTGGCGCGGACGCCCGATACGCGATCCGGGCTCCTTGATCATCTCGTGCCACTGGGCGATCCAGCCCGGGAGGCGGCCCAGGGCGAACAGGACCGTGAACATCTCGGTCGGGAAGCCCATGGCCCGGTAGATCAGGCCCGTGTAGAAGTCGACGTTCGGGTAGAGGTTGCGCGAGACGAAGTAGTCGTCGGACAGCGCGTGCTCTTCGAGCTTCAGCGCGATGTCCAGCAGCTCGTCGGACTTGCCGAGGGCCGAGAGGACGTCGTGCGCGGCGGCCTTGATGATCTTCGCGCGCGGGTCGAAGGACTTGTACACCCGGTGGCCGAAGCCCATCAGGCGGACGCCGTCCTCCTTGTTCTTCACCTTGCGGATGAAGGAGTCGACATCGCCGCCGTTGGCCTGGATGCCTTCCAGCATCTCCAGGACCGACTGGTTGGCGCCGCCGTGCAGCGGGCCCCACAGCGCGTTGATGCCGGCCGAGATCGAGGCGAACATGTTGGCCTGCGAGGAGCCGACGAGGCGGACCGTGGAGGTCGAACAGTTCTGCTCGTGGTCCGCGTGCAGGATCAGCAGCTTGTCCAGCGCGGAGACGACGACCGGGTCGAGGTCGTACTCCTGGGCGGGGACCGAGAAGGTCATGCGCAGGAAGTTCTCGACGTAGCCGAGGTCGTTGCGCGGGTAGACGAACGGGTGGCCGATCGACTTCTTGTACGCGTACGCCGCGATCGTCGGAAGCTTCGCGAGCAGCCGGATCGTGGAGAGGTTGCGCTGCTTCTCGTCGAACGGGTTGTGGCTGTCCTGGTAGAAGGTGGACAGCGCCGAGACGACCGACGACAGCATCGCCATCGGGTGGGCGTCGCGCGGGAAGCCCTTGTAGAAGTTCTTGACGTCCTCGTGCAGCAGGGTGTGCTGCGTGATGTCGTTCTTGAACACGGTGAGCTCGTCGACGGTCGGCAGCTCGCCGTTGATCAGCAGATAGGCGACCTCCACGAACGTGGAACGCTCGGCCAGCTGCTCGATCGGGTAGCCGCGGTACCGGAGGATGCCCTGCTCACCGTCGAGGTAGGTGATGGCGGATTTATAGGCGGCGGTGTTCCCATAACCGCTGTCCAGCGTCACCAGACCGGTCTGAGCACGGAGCTTCCCGATGTCGAAGCCCTTGTCGCCGACGGTGCTGTCGATCACCGGGTAGGTGTACTCGCCGTCGCCGAACCGCAGTACTACAGAGTTGTCGCTCACGTCATCCCTCACCGACGTTGTGCCTCTTCTTCGAGGTTGCCCTGACTGTCTCTACCATCCCCCATTTGGCGCAGGAGAGTGCACTCGGGGTCGACCATTGGGCCTATCGGCGGCACTCAGTGCCGCCAACTTCCTCATCCTGCCCCCTCCACCCCGGCAACTGGAAGTGCTGTGTGACCTTCATGACTCATTTGATCGATCATTTTTTACGGTCAGTCTGAAGTCCAGTGCCGTGCACCGCCGCCCGGCCGACACCGTACGCACGGCCTGGCCGATCGCCTTGCGCGATCCGACCAGCACAACCAGCTGTTTGGCCCGGGTGACGGCCGTATACAACAGGTTCCGCTGGAGCATCATCCACGCGCTCGTCGTGACCGGGATCACCACGGCCGGATACTCACTTCCCTGCGACCGGTGAATTGTCACCGCATACGCGTGCGCCAGCTCGTCCAGTTCATCGAATTCGTACGGAACCTCCTCGTCCTCGTCCGTCAGCACCGTGAGGCGCTGGTCCACCGGGTCGAGTGAGGTGACGACGCCGACCGTGCCGTTGAAGACACCGTTGGCGCCCTTCTCGTAGTTGTTGCGGATCTGGGTGACCTTGTCGCCGACCCGGAAGACCCGGCCGCCGAACCGCTTCTCCGCGAGGTCGGGCCGGCCGGGCGTGATCGCCTGCTGGAGCAGCCCGTTGAGGTTGCCCGCGCCGGCCGGTCCCCGGTGCATGGGCGCGAGCACCTGCACGTCCCGGCGCGGGTCGAGCCCGAACTTCGCCGGGATCCGGCGCGCCACCACGTCCACGGTGAGCCGGCCGACCTCCTCCGTGTCGTCCTCGACGAAGAGGAAGAAGTCCTTCATGCCGTCGGTGACGGGGTGTTGGCCGGAGTTGATCCGGTGGGCGTTCGTCACCACACCGGACTGCTGCGCCTGGCGGAACACGCGCGTGAGGCGTACGGCGGGAATGGGACCGCCCTCGGCCAGCATGTCCCGCAGCACCTCGCCGGCACCGACGCTGGGAAGCTGGTCCACATCGCCGACGAAGAGGAGATGGGCGCCCGGGGGCACGGCCTTAACGAGCTTGTTGGCGAGGAGGAGGTCGAGCATGGAGGCCTCGTCGACCACGACGAGGTCCGCGTCCAGGGGCCTGTCCTTGTCGTAGGCGGCATCTCCCCCGGGCTTCAGCTCCAGCAGCCGGTGGACGGTCGAGGCCTCGGCGCCGGTGAGTTCGGCAAGTCGCTTGGCGGCACGGCCGGTTGGGGCGGCGAGGACGACCTTGGCCTTCTTCGCGCGGGCCAGCTCGACGATCGAGCGCACGGTGAACGACTTCCCGCAGCCGGGCCCACCGGTCAGTACGGCGACCTTCTTGGTGAGCGCGAGCCGGACGGCGGCCTCCTGCTCGGGCGCCAACTCCACGCCCGTACGCCCCTTCAACCACCCCAGCGCCTTGTCCCAGGCCACGTCGTGGAAGCCGGGCATACGGTCCGCCGGCGAGTGCAGCAGGCGGCGGAGCTGGGCGGCGAGGGAGAGTTCGGCGCGGTGGAAGGGGACGAGGTAGACGGCGGTGACGGGGTCGGGGCTGCCGTCGGGGCCGGGGACCTTCTCCCGTACGACACCGGGGTCGCCCGACTCCTCGTCCGGGAGGGCGAGTTCGGCGAGGCACTCGATGACGAGGCCGGTGTCGACCTGCAGCAGCTTCACCGCGTCGGCGATCAGCCGCTCCTCGGGGAGATAGCAGTTGCCCTGGTCGGTGGCCTGGGAGAGGGCGTACTGCAGCCCCGCCTTTACGCGCTCCGGACTGTCATGGGGAATCCCGACGGACTGGGCGATCTTGTCGGCGGTAAGGAAGCCGATGCCCCAGACGTCGGAGGCCAGGCGGTACGGCTGGTTCTTGACGACGGAGATCGAGGCGTCGCCGTACTTCTTGTAAATGCGCACGGCGATGGACGTGGACACCTCGACGGTCTGGAGGAAGAGCATGACCTCCTTGATCGCCTTCTGTTCCTCCCAGGCGTCGGCGATCTTCTTGGTCCGCTTGGGCCCGAGCCCCGGCACCTCGATCAGCCGCTTCGGCTCCTCCTCGATGATCTGGAGGGTGTCCATGCCGAAGTGCTGGGTGATGCGGTCGGCGAAGACGGGTCCGATGCCCTTGACGAGGCCGGAGCCGAGGTAGCGGCGGATGCCCTGGATGGTGGCCGGGAGGACCGTCGTGTAGTTCTCCACGGTGAACTGCTTGCCGTACTGCGGGTGCGACCCCCAACGCCCCTCCATCCGCAGGGACTCACCGGCTTGCGCACCGAGCAGCGCGCCCACGACGGTGAGCAGATCGCCGCCGCCGCGGCCGGTGTCGACACGGGCGACCGTGTAGCCGTTCTCCTCGTTGGCGTAGGTGATCCGCTCCAGGACACCTTCGAGGACGGCGAGGTGGCGCTCGCCTGTGGAGTTCCCCGGGGGTGTCGGCTGCTGGGTGGGCATGGGTCGACGGTACCGGGAGGGTGTGACAGTGGGGTGGGGAGTCAGGGGTGGGGGTGCTGCCGCTTCAGGGCTTCGACGAAGGCGGTGAAGGCGGGGGCGGGGAAGGTGAGGGTGGCGCGGGCCGGGGTCTTGGAGTCGCGTATGGCTATGCGGGTGGGGCGGTTGGCGATCTCCACGCAGGAGTCTCCGTCGCCCGCGCCGGAGTAGGACGACTTGCGCAAGTTGTCGAGGGGGTCCATGGGGTGCCTCACAGCTCTTTGACCAGCCTGTCGATGAAAGCGGTAAAGGCCTCGGCGGGGAGGGTGAGGGTGGCGCGGGTCGGGGCCTTGGAGTCCCTGACGGCTATGTGCAGGTGACGACGGGCAACCTCCACGCAGGCATCGCCCTGGCCGCCACCGGAGTACGACGACTGCTGCCAATTGTCAGGCGTGATCATGCGGTCACAGTTCCTTCGCCAGCCTATGGATGAAGGCGGTGAAGACCTCGACGGGGAAGGTAAGGGTCGCGCGGGTCGGGACCTTGGAATCCCTGATGGCTATGTGCGGATGACGATGGGCGATCTCCACACAGGAGTCACCGTCGCCCGGGCCCGAGTAGGACGACTTCCTCCAGTTGTCGGGGGTGCCCATGGGGTGCCTCACAACTCCTTCGCCAACCTGTGGATAAAGTCGCGCGACCGTTCAGGGTCGAGCGATGCAGCCTCCACTTTACGGAAAAGCGTTCGAAAGGCGCCCAGTTGGGCTTCGGAGTCGATGAAGGCCGCACCGTGGGGCGCATCGCGTACGACGGTGTCCAGCTTGGGTACGAGGCCTCCCGCATAAGTCATGGCGCTCGCAGCGCCGGCGAACGCTTCCAGTTGGAACGGGATGACGCGCACGGTGACGTGGTCGGCTTCGGAGAGTTCGACGAGGCGGGCGAGCTGGGCTCGTGAGGCGGCGCGATTTCCCACCATGATGCGCAGCGCCGCCTCGTGGACGACCGCCTCGTACGGGGTAGGGCGGGGGCCTTCGAGGATCACCTTGCGTTGCATCCGATGGCGGACGCGCGACTCAAGTTCCTCGTCCGGGAGTTCCGGGACGCGGTAGGCGTAGACGGCGCGAGCGTAGCCCTCTGTCTGAAGCGGGCCGGGGATGAACAGGAACTGGACCTCTCGCAGGAACGTGGCATGGTGCTCCAGTTCCGCGAGGTCGAGAAAAGGGGTGGGTAGTGCCCCTCGGTACTCCTCCCACCAGCCTCGCGTCCGGTCGGCGGCCATCGCGACGAGAGCGTCGACGAACTCCGCGTCCGTGCAGGCGTAATGGGATGCGAGGCGCCGGAGCCGTTGCTCACTCACTCCCGCGAGAGCGGACTCGATGTGCGTGATCTGAGCCGGGCTCACTCCGAGCAGAGCAGCCGCCTCACGGGAGCTGAGTCCTGCCGCTTCGCGGAGCCTGCGTAGCTCAGTGGCCAGACGCAGCTGGCGGGCCGTTGGTTCGCGCCTCAAAGCTCTCGACCACTCCTCGGTTCAACACGCCTGTGCGCGCTCCTCGTTCGGGGGTCAGAATATGCGAACGGCTCGCCGGATCTCTATATTTAGATATACCGTCGGTGACGCGACGCACACTGTGTGGAAACGCCGGACCTCGGAAGCGCACCGCCCCGTCCTGCCGTGACGGCCGCGGCAGAGCCACCGCCGGCACTCTCCAACCCCTCACCACCGAACCGGAGTTGACGCATGCCCGAAACCTCACCCCCACCCTGGGAGTACTGCCTCCGCATCCCGAACGACCCGCTTGCCGTCACCGTCAGCCGCCGCACCCTCCGCCTGATCCTCACCATGCACGGTCTGATCCGCCTGGCGGACACCGCCGAACTCCTCGTGACGGAGCTGGTCGCCAACGCCGTACAGCACACGAAGGGGCCTGCCGCCCTGCGAGTCGAATGGTCCGACGGAGTCCTCCGGCTCGGGGCCTGGGACGCGGATCCCGAACCACCGGACCCGCCAAGGCAGTTGGAGGAACTCGGCGACGCGGAGGACGGCCGCGGCCTCGCGCTGGTCCGGGCCTGCGCCGACCAGTGGGGCTGGCAGCCGCTGTCCCGGAACGGCAACCGGGGGAAGCTCGTATGGTGCGAGCTTGCCGCGGCTTGAGGTGCTGGTTTGCCGGAACTGCCGCGCAGGGCGGGCCAGTTCGAGGAGGGGGAGCGGATGGGACGTTCACACCAGCCCACCCCTCCCTACAGGCGCGCACCCGAAGCCGGCCGGTATCCGCAACTCCGCACCGCCTCGCGGTAATAGCCGAGGTCGTACAACCCGCCCTGCGGCGAGGCAAGCAGGTCAAGGTCCTGCGGTAGCTCGAAGCCGTTGAACTCGGCCCGCAGTTCCAGCACGTTGCGGAAGCCCGCCGGGCTTAGCGCGGCACGTCTGGAGAGACCGTCGGCTGCGACGTTGAGGTCGTATATCTTCGCGGCGAGTTCGGGCGAGGTCTCGTCGTCCACCAGTAACTGGATGGCCGCGTCACGGTTGCGTCGGTCGAACACCCACGTCATGCCGCGAATGAAGGCGCGGAGGAAGCGGACCGCTGCACCGGGGTTGTCCTGGAGCCAGCCGCGGCTCGACGCGAGCATTCCTCCCTGGTACGGCTGGACGGTGTCCGCCACGACCCCTATGACGGGCAGACCGGCTTCCCGGGCACGCACAACGCCCTCGGCGTTGATGATGGCCGCTTCCCACAGCCCGTCGAGCAGACCCTGGAAACGTGCCGGCGTGCTACCGGCCGAGATCAGCGTGTAGTCCGTTCCGGCGGCCAGGCCGGCGTTGAGCATGATCTTCTCGGCGGGCAGTCCGAATCCGGAGTGCGGGACGTCGACCCCCACCCGCTGATGCCGCAGGCTCTCCGCCGTCGGGTACCCGGCCGCCCCCACCAACGCCAGCCCCAGGCCGAGGTCGTGCGCCGCGACGATGACGTTGTCCAGGATCCGCCCGGCCGGATTGCCCGGGTTCAGCTGGTAGTTGATGGCGTTGTCCGTCGCCGAGACGATGAACTCGATTTCACGCTGGTCGACCTGGATGAACGTGGGGCGGGACGAAACGAACTGGGCGTAGTCGACGTCGAGGTTCTCCTTGACGAAGTACTGGTTGGCGATGGCGGCCAGAATCGGCAGCGATCTCGACGCGGAGCGGACACGGACCAGGGGCGGGGACGAAGCTGCGAGTGCGGCCGGGTCGGCAGAGGGGCCGGCGGCCCACGCCTTCGCGCCCGGGGCCAGGGCGCCCGCCGAGGCGGAGGCCAGCAGAACGAAGGATCTTCGCGAGAGATTTCCGAGCGCCATGCCGACTCCCGTCGAGAGTGACTCCGCGATACGCGGAACAGACGCGCCCGTGCCAAGGAGGGATCGGGCGTCTCGCGCCCGGGTCTGCCCGTCAGGTTAGGAGAGCGGGTCGCCCCGGACAACGGGGGCTGATTCGACGTCCTGTGATCAAGTGGCGTTGCCGTTCAGGGCCGCCTCCCTACATCACAATCCGGTCACACCCCCTTGTTAACTCCCATGTAATCGATTCCAATCCTCCATGTAATCGATTCCACGAGGAGGTGGAACGGCGATGGCGAGCATCAAGGACGTCGCCGCCGAGGCCGGGGTCTCCGTGGCCACGGTGTCGCGGGTGCTGAACGACCATCCGTCGGTCAGTGACGACGCACGCACGCGCGTCCTGGCCGCCGTAACGGCGCTGGACTACCGTCCGAACGCCGTCGCCCGGTCGCTGCGCACCGATCAGACCCGCACTCTCGGCCTGGTCATCAGCGATGTGCTGAACCCTTACTTCACCGAGCTGGCCCGTTCCGTGGAGGAAGAGGCCCGCGCCCTCGGGTACAGCGTGATCATCGGCAACGCCGACGAGCGGCCGGAGCTCCAGGACCACCACGTGCGGACGCTGCTGGACCGTCGTATCGACGGACTGCTCGTCTCCCCCACCGACGGCGGCTCCCCCGGGATGCTGGACGCCGCGCGGGCCGGCACGCCGATGGTGTTCGTGGACCGGTGGATCCCGGGGCTCGACGTGCCCGTCGTGCGGGCCGACGGACGCGCCGCCATCAGGGATCTCGTCGCGCATCTGCACGGGCTCGGGCATCGCAGGCTCGCCATCATCGCGGGCCCCGCCGCCACGACGACCGGCAGTGAGCGCGTCGCCGCCTTCCGGGACGCGCTCGCCGAGTACGGGATTCCTCTTCCCGACGAATACATCGGGCAGGGCGACTTCCAGGCCGAGAGCGGGCGGCGGGTGACTGAAGGGTTTCTCGATCTGGCCGAGCCGCCCGAGGTCGTCTTCGCCACCGACAACCTGATGGCGCTCGGCGCCCTGGACGCCGTACGCGCGCGTGGGCTTCGTGTTCCCGACGACCTCGCGCTGGCCGCGTTCGACGACATCCGGTGGTTCGTGCACACCGATCCGCCGATCACCGCGATCGCCCAGCCGACCCCCGAGCTGGGGCGGGCCGCCGTGCGCGCGCTCGTCGACCGGATCGAGGGGCGGGTGCCGGAGTCCGTCACCCTTCCCGCCCGGCTCGTCGTGCGGCGCTCGTGCGGTGAGCCGGGTCCCGCGCAACCCCCTGTCGGAACTGTTGGAACTGTTCGAAGGAGCAAGTCGTGAGCAACGACGACGAGTTGCTGCGCATCGAGGGCATCCGCAAGACCTTCCCCGGTGTCGTCGCGCTGGACGGCGTCGACTTCGATCTGCGCCGGGGCGAGGTCCATGTGCTGCTCGGTGAGAACGGTGCCGGCAAGAGCACCCTCATCAAGATGCTCTCCGGCGCCTACCGTCCCGACGGCGGTCGCATCCTGGCCGGCGGCGAGGAGGTGCGCATCCACAGCGCGCAGGACTCCGCGCACCTCGGGATCGCCACCATCTACCAGGAGTTCAACCTCGTTCCAGATCTGACGGTCGCCGAGAACATCTTCCTGGGGCGGCAACCGCGTCGCCTCGGGATGATCGACCGGAAGCGGATGGAGGCCGAGGCCGCCGTGCTGCTGGAGCGCGTGGGCGTGAACGTGTCGCCGCGTGCGCGCGTGCGTGAACTCGGTATCGCACGGCTCCAGATGGTCGAGATCGCGAAGGCGCTGAGTCTCGACGCGCGTGTGCTGATCATGGATGAGCCGACCGCCGTGCTGACCTCCGAAGAGGTCGAGAAGCTGTTCTCCATCGTGCGTCAACTGCGCGCCGACGGCGTCGGGATCGTTTTCATCACCCATCATCTTGAGGAGATCGCCGCCCTCGGTGACCGCGTCACCGTCATCCGGGACGGGAAGAGTGTGGGGCAGGTGCCTGCCTCCACCCCCGAGGACGAGCTCGTACGGCTCATGGTCGGGCGGTCCATCGAGCAGCAGTATCCGCGTGAACGGGCCGACACCGGCGCCGCGTTGCTCTCCGTCGAGGGGCTCACCCGGGACGGTGTCTTCCACGACATCAGCTTCGAGGTGCGGGCCGGTGAGGTCGTCGGGATCGCCGGGCTCGTGGGGGCGGGTCGTACCGAAGTCGTACGGGCCGTCTTCGGGGCCGACCCGTACGACCACGGGGCCGTGAAGGTCGGCGGCTCCGCGCTGCGCGGGCACGACGTCAACGCGGCGATGACCGCAGGGATCGGGCTCGTGCCCGAGGACCGCAAGGGGCAGGGGCTCGTCCTCGACCAGTCCGTGGAGGAGAACCTCGGGCTCGTCACCATGCGCGCCGCGACCCACGGCGGGCTCGTCGACCTCAAGGGGCAGCGGGCCGCCGCCGCGCGGATCGCCGAGCAACTGGGCGTGCGGATGGCGGGACTTGGGCAGCAGGTACGGACGTTGTCCGGTGGCAACCAGCAGAAGGTCGTCATCGGCAAGTGGCTGCTCGCCGACACCAAGGTGCTGATCCTCGACGAGCCGACGCGCGGGATCGACGTCGGCGCCAAGGTCGAGATCTATCAACTCATCAATGAACTCACGGCCGCCGGGGCCGCCGTGCTCATGATCTCCAGTGATCTGCCGGAAGTCCTCGGCATGAGCGACCGGGTGCTGGTCATGGCCCAGGGGCGGATCGCGGGCGAGCTCTCCGCCGAACAGGCCACGCAGGACTCCGTGATGGCACTCGCCGTCAGCACACCGACTCAAGCAACTACCGCTGTGGAGGGCCACCGTGGCCACTGACACGCTCAAGAGCACGCCGGGCGCGAGTGGCGCCTCGGGAATCCGCCGACTGCTCCTGGACAACGGCGCGTTGACGGCGCTCATCGTCCTCGTCATCGCCATGTCGGCGCTCTCCGGCGACTTCCTCACCACCGACAACCTCCTCAACGTCGGTGTCCAGGCGGCCGTCACCGCGATCCTCGCCTTCGGTGTCACCTTCGTGATCGTCTCGGCGGGCATCGACCTGTCGGTCGGTTCGGTGGCGGCGCTGTCGGCCACCGTGCTCGCGTGGAGCGCCACGCAGCACGGCGTCCCGGTGGTCCTCGCCGTGATCCTCGCGATCGCCACGGGTATCGCGGCCGGTCTCGTCAACGGTTTCCTCGTCGCCTACGGCAAACTCCCGCCGTTCATCGCGACGTTGGCGATGCTGTCGGTGGCGCGCGGGCTGTCGCTGGTGATCTCGCAGGGCTCGCCGATCGCCTTCCCCGACTCGGTCTCGCACCTCGGTGACACGCTGGGCGGCTGGCTGCCGGTGCCGGTCCTGGTGATGATCGTGATGGGGCTGATCGCGGCCTTCGTCCTCGGGCGGACGTATATCGGCCGGTCCATGTACGCGATCGGCGGCAACGAAGAGGCCGCGCGGCTCTCGGGGTTGCGCGTCTCCAAGCAGAAGCTCGCGATCTACGCCCTGTCCGGCGTGTTCGCCGCCGCCGCGGGCATCGTCCTCGCCTCCCGGCTCTCCTCCGCGCAGCCGCAGGCCGCCGACGGTTATGAGCTGGACGCCATCGCCGCGGTCGTCATCGGCGGCGCCTCCCTCGCGGGCGGCACCGGCAAGGCGTCCGGCACTCTCATCGGCGCGCTGATCCTCGCGGTGCTGCGCAACGGCCTCAACCTCCTTTCGGTGTCGGCCTTTTGGCAGCAGGTCGTGATCGGTGTCGTCATCGCGCTGGCCGTCCTGCTCGACACCGTGCGTCGGAAGGCGGGCGCAACTCCCGCCGCCGGTGCGGGTGTTGGCGGTGGCGGCAAGGGCAAGCAGGCGACCACGTACGCCCTCGCCGCCGTCGTCACCATCGCGATCGTGGGCGCGACCTCCTTCCTGCACAACGACTCCTCCACGACGTCGAAGCCCAAGCTCGGCCTCTCCCTCTCCACGCTCAACAACCCGTTCTTCGTGCAGATCCGGTCCGGTGCGCAGGCGGAGGCGAAGAAGCTGGGCCTTGACCTGACGGTCACCGACGCGCAGAACGACGCCTCGCAGCAGGCCAACCAGCTGCAGAACTTCACCAGTTCGAACTACGGCGCGATCATCGTCAACCCGGTGGACTCGGATGCGGCGAGCAACTCCGTGAAGGCCGCCGACAAGGCGAAGATCCCGGTGATCGCGGTCGACCGAGGCGTCAACAAGGCGACCGTCGACACGCTGGTCGCCTCCGACAACGTGGTGGGCGGTGAACTCGCCGCCAAGACCGTCGCCGAGAAGCTGGGCGGCAGCGGGAAGATCGTCATCCTCCAGGGGCAGGCGGGCACTTCGGCGGCGCGCGAGCGGGCCGAGGGCTTCGCCAAGGGCCTGAAGGCCTACCCCGGCATCCAGGTCCTCGCCCAGCAGCCGGCCGACTTCGACCGCACCAAGGGCCTCGACGTGATGTCGAACCTGCTCCAGGCGCACCCCGACGTCCAGGGCGTCATCGCGGCCAACGACGAGATGGCCCTCGGCGCCATCAAGGCGCTCGGTTCCAAGGCGGGCAAGTCGGTATCGGTCGTAGGCTTCGACGGCACGCCCGACGGGCTGACCGCCGTAAAGCAGGGCACGTTGTACGCGTCCGTGGCGCAGCAGCCGAGCCAGTTGGGCAAAATCGCCGTGGACAACGCGCTGCGCGCGGCTCAGGGCAAGAAGGTGGAGACGACGGTGAAGGTGCCCGTGAAGGTGGTCACCCAGGAGAACGTGGCCGGTTTCACCGGCTGACAGCGGACCGGTCACCACGCCAAGTCACCACTGTGGGGAGTCACTTCATGTACGACTACGACCTCCTGGTCGTCGGATCGGCCAACGCCGACCTCGTGATCGACGTCGAGCGGCGGCCGGGCGCCGGCGAGACGGTCCTCGGTTCCGACCTGGCCGTCCACCCCGGCGGCAAGGGCGCCAACCAGGCGGTCGCCGCCGCCCGCTTGGGAGCCCGTACGGTCCTGCTGGCCCGGGTCGGCGACGACGCGTACGGCCGGCTGCTGCTGGACTCGCAGCGGGCCGCCGGGGTCGACACGGTGGGCGTGCTGGTGGGCGGGGCGCCGACCGGGGTCGCGCTGATCACGGTGGACCCGTCCGGCGACAACAGCATCGTGGTGTCGCCCGGGGCCAACGGGAAGCTGTTCCCCGTCGACATCCAGGCCGCCGCGTGCCTCTTCCACGCCTCCCGGGTGGTCTCCGTACAGCTGGAGATCCCGCTGGAGACGGTCGTGGAGGTCGTACGGAGTCTGGCGCCCGACAGCAGGTTCGTACTGAACCCGTCGCCGCCCCGGCCCCTCCCCTCCGAAGTCCTGGCCGCCTGCGACCCGTTGATCGTCAACGAGCACGAGGCGAAGGTGATCCTCGGGGACGCGTGTGTGAGCGACCGGCCCGAGGACTGGGCGCGGATCCTGCTGGCGAAGGGGCCGCGTTCGGTGGTCGTGACGCTGGGCGCGGAGGGCGCGCTGGTGGCCTCGCGGGAGGGGGTCACCCGGGTGCCGTCCGTGAAGGTGGACGCCGTGGACACGACGGGTGCGGGCGATGCCTTCACCGCGGCGCTGGCCTGGAAGCTCGGCACGGGCTCCGGCCTGGCGGAGGCAGCGGGGTACGCGGCCCGGGTCGGGGCGGCGGCCGTCACCAGGAAGGGCGCGCAGGAGTCGTTCCCCACGGCGGACGAGGTCGCCGCGCTGTGAAGAAGGCAGGGATTCTCAACCGTCATCTCTCCGGCGCGCTGGCCGAGTTGGGGCACGGGGACGGGGTGCTGGTGTGCGACGCCGGGATGCCGATACCGGCCGGGCCCCGCGTGGTGGACCTGGCGTTCCGGGCCGGGGTGCCGTCCTTCGCGGAGGTGCTGGACGGGCTGCTGGCCGAGCTGGTGGTGGAGGGTGCGACGGCGGCACGCGAGATCCGCGGCGCCAACCGGGCCGCCACCGCCCTCCTCGACGCCCGCTTCCCCGACCTCGACCTCGTCCCCCACGAGAAGCTCAAGGAGCTGTCGGCGGGCGCGCGGCTGGTCGTACGGACGGGCGAGGCACGGCCGTACGCGAATGTGCTGTTGCGGTGCGGGGTGTTCTTCTGAGCCGCTGACCCCGCGCGGGGTCACGGCGCGGGGAAGGCCAGCCGTACGCCGTACTCCTTCTCCGCGCGGCGGAGTGCGGGGACGAGGGTGGCGCGCAGGGCGCGGATCTCCTGGGCGTTGTCGGCGAGGAACCGTTCACGCAGCGCCCGACGGGCGGGCTCCCGTACGGCTTCGACCGGGCGCATGCAGGTGGCGTAGACGCTGCCGAGTGTGGTGTCGACGCGGGCGAAGTCGGCTGAGGAGGCGGTCATCAGGCGGCTGTCGACGAGGGAGAAGAACGCGTCCTCGTCGCGGACCCGATAGCCCTGCTTCGCCAGGCAGCGGGGCAGGGCCGTGATGGCCTCGGCGGCGGGATCGTCGCGGGTGGCGGCGAGTTCGCCGAACCACCGCTTCTGGAGCGGCAGATAGACGCTCCGCACCTTCCCAGCCGCCGCCGAGCCCCGCGTCTGACAGTCGCGGATCTGGGCGGGGCTGCCGGATTTCGCGGGAGCGGGGCTGCCGGACTCGGTGGGAGCGGGACTCACCAACGGAGCGGGGGTCTCCGCCGGGGAGGGGCTCGTCACCGATCCCGGACTTCCCGCCGGTTGCCGGCTCCGAGCCGATCCCGGCCCCGGCACCTCCGCCCCGTGACCGAACCCGTGGCGGCCCAGGAAGGCCAGATCGGGAAGGTTCGAGTACGAGATGAAGGCCGGCGGGACCTGCTCGGGCAGGGCGAATCCGTGCTCGCGTGCGCAGTCGGCGGCGACGGAACGCGCCACCTGCTGTCCGAAGGCGTCGAGGCCCTGGGTCCAGCGGGACTCGGCGCCGGTGGTCGGCAGCACCATGCGGGCGGGGTCCGCCGGGAGGGCGTAGGTGAGCCGGGCGGGCGCCGGGGCGGAGGCGCGGGTCCCGGCGGCCGTCGTCGAGCCGGCCGCGGTCGAGCACGCGCCGGTGAGCAGGGCTGCCGCGACGGCCATGGCGGCGCGCGCGAGGGTCTTCGGGGTCACGTCCGTCCTTCCGCCGGGCCGGAGCACCGCCGGTCGGCGGCACTCCGGGAGACACGGGTCGGGGTCAGTGGGTGATCGACACGTTGTCGCTGGGGTCCAGCAGACTGGCCACGGTGAAGGGCGTGTTGTCGCTGACGACGGTGCACAGCGCGTAGGTCGAGTCGGTGACGCTGTGGTAGCCGTCGTAGGCGACGACGTACCGCTTGGCGCAGGTGAACCAGGTGCCGTCGGAGCGGCGCAGGCGGCCCGCGTAGTCGTCGTAGTTGCGGGAGTTGGTGTTGTACGAGTAGGTGAGGTTGAGGTCGTTGCAGCTACTGGTGGCCGACTTGTAGCGGATCGTGCCCACGCTCTCGTAGTCCCCGGTGGTCAGTGACTGGGTCACGCACGCCTGCGGGGCGGCGGACGCCGCAGGAGCGAGCGCGACTCCGGTCGCGGCGGATACGAATACGAGCGCCCCGGCGACGAAGGCCCGGTTCATGCTCCACTTCGACATGCTTGTTTCCCCTGTTCGTTCGTGTTCGGCGCCGGTGTACGGACCGGCCCGTGTGGTACCGCCGGACACGGTCGCAGCGTGGGTCCCGTCCGAACCACGACCTTCGAACAGTCTCGAAAGTCCCGGGCCCGGAGCCGGAGTTCATCGCTCCGGCGGAACGTGCGTGACGGGTGGGGCCAAGGGAACGGCCGGCGCTGTTCCGCCCGCTGGGGGAAACGGGGACGGCTGGCCGGAAGTCGTCAGGTGCGGCCCCGGTGGCGGCGGGTAGAGCATCGCCGCGCCGAGCGGGGTGAGGGTGTGCAGGACCGTGTTCTGCGCGCGCTTGCTCATGATCAGGCCGGCGTCGCGCAGCACGGTGGTGTGATGCGTGGCCGTGGCGGGCGAGACACCCAGGCGGCGGGCCAGTTCCGAGGTGGTCGCGCCGTGCGCGAGCGTCGCCAGCGCGGCGGCCCGCGTACGGCCGAGCAGCGCGGACAGAGAGGCCTCGGGGCGGGCGGGCGCGGCGAGCCGGGTGCTGTGCACGGGATAGACCAGCACCGGCTGCATGGCGGGGTCGGCCAGCGACACCGGTGCCTGCCAGCAGAAGTAGGAGGGCACCAGGCGCAGTCCGCGCCCGTCCAGGTACAGGTCGCGGTCCTCCACGTAGTCGACGTGCAGGACCGGCGCGCACCAGCGCATGGCGGGCGAGAGGTCGGTGAGCAGTCCGGCGACACCGCCGTCGAGGATCGCGCGGGAGAGCAGCACCCTCTCACCGGCGAGCGACTCGTACATCCGGTCCTGATGCGGTGCCACGACGGCTTCGTGGTAGGCGCGCAGCACCCGCACCAGTTCCTCGCGCGGCCTGCGTTCCGTCAGCCGGGGCGCCCAGTCGGGGGCGCCGACGAACCGCGCCAGCAGGCCCACCTCGTGGGCGACCCGGGCCGGCGGGGTGTCGAGGATCGCCGCGAGCCCCTGCTCCAGCCCGTCGGCGGACTCCTGCGGCGAAAGGAAGTCGGGCCAGTACCGCGCCCTGGGCAGTATCGGGACGAGCACCCTGCGGACGGCCGCGCCCAGTCGGCTGCCGGTGAGCACGGCCCGGGTGGTGCGGTGCCAGGCGGCGTAGGCCCAGCGGCCCTGCGAGGTCTGGAGCCGGTGCAGGCTGAACGTGATCTCCCAGAGCGGGTCGGGAGCGTTCGCCACCCGGATGCGGGTCAGGTCGTCGGGCGTGAAGTGGATACGCAGCACGGAGCCCCCCGGATCGGCGGTCGTCCCCCGTCCGCCAGGCAGCAGCCTGGGGCCTCACCCACCCCTGGACAACGTATGGATCCGGCCGCTCCCCGCTGTCACCGCGGGAGCGTCATTCTCGGCCACGGACCGGGCACAAATTCGAGGGGGCCCGGTCCGTCGACCAAGCCCCCTCGGCTATTCCCCTCCAACATCAGGACCCCTCAAGATCCCCCCAGATCCCCCTCCAAGAGTCCTGATGCCAAGTAGGACCCGCGGACTGCGGGGAGGGTTGTACGCCGTCTTGAGAATTTTTCAAAACGGCCGCCGGCCGGCCTCCAGGTGCCGATGAAACGGGGCAGACGTAGCGTTTCAGGCATGAGCGAAGACTCTGCTACGGCCTTCCAGGGCGACGTTCTCGACGAGCTGGGCGATGCCAGGGTCCAGGAGATCGCGGGCCTGCTGGGGACGGACGAGGCGGGCGCCAGGGAGGTCGTCGGTACGACGGTCTCGGCGCTGTCCGGCGAGGCGGCGACCGTGGAGACACCTCAGGAGGCTCCCCTCCAGGGCGTGGCCACGCTGGGCGGTTTCGCGACCGGCGGGCTCATGGCCGGGGTGCTGGCCAAGGCGGCCAAGCCGGTGGCGAACGCGGTCGCCAAGAAGACGGGGCTGCCGCCGGCCACCGTCACGCGGGTCGTCGAGATGCTGGTCCCGGTGGTGCTGGCGGTGCTGACGAAGCGGGCGGCGAAGAAGTAGGGCGGGCGGGTACGGCATACTCCTGACCTCCTGCCCCACCCCGGATCGAACGGGGTGGGGCAGGGCTCAGGGGTGTGTCAAGTGCTGGTCGGTCCGCGTCAGCGGACGGTGACCGAGACCGGCTTGGAGACGGTGGCGCCGTCCTTGACGCGCAGGACCTGGACGCCCTTCTTCTGGAACTTGTCGGTCAGCTTGTACGCGCCGTGGTTGACCTTGGCGGTCACGGGCAGGGACTTCCAGGTCGCGCCCGACTTGACCTGGAGCGCCACCTTGGAGCCCTCCTTCAGACCGGCGGACTTGCCGGTGAAGGTCACCACGTCGCCGAGCTTCACGGTGGTGTGGTTGGCCTTGAGCGTGATGCTCGGCGCCGGGGCGGGCGCGGCGACGGCGGCGGTGGCGCCGACGGCGACGAGCGCGGCGGAAGCCAGGGAGACGGCGGCGATACGCAGGTTCACAGATAACTCCTTGTTCGATTCCGAGAATTACTTCCCTTATGCGACTCTCAGACTTCTCTCATGCCAGAGAAAGCCCGGCCAACCGCGTTTCCGGGATTTATCCCGGCCCCGCGGCGAGCACGATCCTATAGACACGACCTGGGGAGATACGGTTCCGGAAGGCTCCGAAAAAGGTGAATCGACAGCTCAATCACAGGAATTGCGGCCATTACACACACCGTGATCTTCATTTATTAAAGAGACCTGTGTGAAGGTGGCTCTCACATTCCGGCGGCGGACATGAAACCGCCCCGCATGACGAATCGCCGATGCGGGGCAGAACACTCTGACGGTGATGAACTTCCAGTGCCGGGCGGCTACGCGGCCCTCAGTGCGGATGCGCCCGGACGACCCCGTCCGCGTCCGGGACCGTCCAGGTGAGGGCGTTCGTACCGTCGTTCTCGTCCCCGGGATGGGCGCCGAAGCAGACCTCCGACAGGTCGCCCAGGGTCTCCTCGAACTCGTCGAGTTCGCCCGCGCCCGCGATGAACTCCACCTCCAGCCGCGGAGGGGCCGCCCCGAGGACGGCCACCACGCAGTCGTGGTCCCGGCGCGCGATGCGGAGGATCTCGGCGCGCACCGAGTCGTCGTAGCGGTGGAAGGACAGACGGCCGTCGAAGTAGGCACTGACCTTGCTGCCGGGGAGGAACCCGGACACGATCCCGTCGTATTCGGTGGCCGTCCGGCAGGCGAACCAGTTCGTCCGGCCGGCCGCGCGGGCGACCCGTTCCAGGACGATCACGGGTTGGGCGGACGCCCGCGTCAGGGAGTCCCAGCGCGCGTCCGCCCGTTCCAGCGGGCCCGGTGACGTGTTCGAGTCGCTCACGGACTCATGAGAGCACGTGCTCCACGAAGCGCGCCGCCGTCTCCGCCAGCACCTCGCGCCCGTCCCGGGCCCACAGGCCGTCGTTGAACAGTTCGACCTCGATGGGGCCGGTGTATCCGGCGGCCTCGACGTACGACTTCCACTCCCGCATGTCGACCGAACCGTCCCCGATCTGTCCGCGGCCGTTGAGGACGCCCTCGGGCAACGGGGTGGTCCAGTCGGCCAGTTGGAAGGTGTGGATACGGCCGCCCGCGCCCGCCCGGGCGATCTGCGCCGGGGCCTGGTCGTCCCACCAGATGTGGTACGTGTCCACCGTGACGCCGACCTGCCGCGCGGGGAAGCGCTCGACGAGGTCGAGGGCCTGGGTGAGCGTCGAGACCACGCAGCGGTCGGAGGCGAACATGGGGTGCAGCGGCTCGATGGCCAGCCGTACGCCCCGCTCCTCGGCGTAGGGCCCCAACTCGCCCAGCGCGTCGGCGATCCGCTCCCGCGCGCCGTGCAGGTCCTTCGAGCCGACCGGCAGGCCGCCGGACACGAGCACGAGGGTGTCCGTGCCGAGCGTGGCCGCCTCGTCGACGGCCTTGCGGTTGTCGTCCAGGGCGCGGGCGCGCTCGGCCGGGTCCAGCGCCGTGAAGAAGCCGCCCCTGCACAACGTTGTCACCACGAGGCCCGCGTCGCGGACCAGCTTCGCGGTGGCGTCCAGGCCGTACGACTGGACCGGCTCGCGCCAGAGGCCCACGCCGGGGACGCCCAACTCCAGGCAGACTTCCACCAGTTCGGGCATGCTCAGCTGCTTCACCGTCATCTGGTTGATGGAGAAGCGGGACAGATCCGGATCGCTCACTGGGTCACTCCGTACAGGGCGAGCAGGTTCTTCATCCGTTCCTCCGCGAGCTTCGGGTCGGGGAACAGGCCCAGGCCGTCGGCGAGTTGGTAGGCGCGGGCGAAGTGCGGGAGGGAGCGGGCCGACTGGAGGCCGCCGACCATCGTGAAGTGCGACTGGTGGCCCGCGAGCCAGGCCAGGAACACCACGCCCGTCTTGTAGAAGCGGGTCGGGGTCTGGAAGAGGTGGCGGGACAACTCGACGGTGGGGTCGAGGAGTTCGCGGAAACCGGCCGTGTTCCCGGTGTCCAGGACGCGTACCGCCTCCGCCGCCAGCGGGCCGAGCGGGTCGAAGATGCCGAGCAGGGCGTGGCTGAAGCCCTGGTCGTCGCCCGCGATCAGCTCGGGGTAGTTGAAGTCGTCGCCGGTGTAGCAGCGGACGCCCTGCGGCAGTCGGCGCCGGATGTCGATCTCCCGCTGAGCCTCCAGGAGCGACACCTTGATGCCGTCCACCTTGTCGGGGTGGGCCGCGATGACTTCGAGGAAGGTGCCGGTGGCCGCGTCCAGGTCGGACGAGCCCCAGTAGCCCTCCAGCGCCGGGTCGAACATCGGGCCCAGCCAGTGCAGGACGACGGGTTCGGACGCCTGGCGGAGCAGATGGCCGTAGACCTCCAAGTAGTCCTCGGGGCCCTTCGCGACGGCCGCGAGCGCGCGGGACGCCATCAGGATGGCCTGCGCGCCCGACTCCTCGACGAGGGCCAACTGCTCCTCGTACGCGGCCTGTACGTCGGCCAGAGTGCCGCCGACGATCTGGTCGGTGCCGACACCGCACGCGATCCGACCACCAACTGCCTTGGCCTCGGCGGCACTTCGGCGGATCAGCTCGGCCGCGCCCGCCCAGTCCAGGCCCATTCCGCGCTGCGCGGTGTCCATCGCCTCGGCGACACCGAGGCCGTGCGACCAGAGGTGGCGGCGGAAGGCGAGGGTGGCGTCCCAGTCGACGGCGGCGGGCGAGTCGGGGCTCGTGTCGGCGAAGGGGTCGGCGACGACATGCGCCGCCGAGAACACCGTACGAGAGGTGAACGGGGTGCCGGTGGTGACGGTGAGGGGTTCGGACCGGGGCTCGTAGGCCCTCAAAACCCCTCCGGCGTCCGGGAGTTGGATGGTCACAGCGAGATCTCCGGGACGTCGAGACGGCGGCCCTCGGCGGACGACTTCAGGCCCAGCTCGGCGAGCTGGACACCGCGGGCGCCGGCCAGCAGGTCCCAGTGGTAGGGGGCGTCGGCGTAGACGTGGCGGAGGAACAGCTCCCACTGCGCCTTGAAGCCGTTGTCGAAGTCGGCGTTGTCGGGGACCTCCTGCCACTGGTCGCGGAAGACTTCGGTGACTGGGATGTCGGGGTTCCACACCGGCTTGGGGGTGGAACTGCGGTGCTGGGCACGGCAGTTGCGCAGGCCCGCGACGGCCGAGCCTTCCGTGCCGTCGACCTGGAACTCGACGAGTTCGTCGCGGTTGACGCGGACGGCCCAGGAGGAGTTGATCTGGGCGATGGCTCCGCTGTCGAGCTCGAAGATGCCGTAGGCGGCGTCGTCGGCGGTGGCGTCGTAGGGCTTGCCGTTCTCGTCCCAGCGCTGCGGGATGTGGGTGGTGGCGATGGCCTGGACGGACCTGACGCGGCCGAACAGCTCGTGGAGGACGTACTCCCAGTGCGGGAACATGTCGACGACGATGCCGCCGCCGTCCTCGGCGCGGTAGTTCCACGAGGGACGCTGGGCGGACTGCCAGTCGCCCTCGAAGACCCAGTAGCCGAACTCGCCCCGGATGGACAGGATCCGGCCGAAGAAGCCGCCGTCGATAAGGCGCTTGAGCTTCAGCAGGCCGGGGAGGAACAGCTTGTCCTGGACGACGCCGTGCTTGATGCCGGCGGCGTCGGCGAGGCGGGCCAGTTCCAGGGCGCCGTCCAGGCCGGTCGCGGTCGGCTTCTCGGTGTAGATGTGCTTGCCCGCGGCGATCGCCTTCTTCAGCGCCTCCTCGCGGGCCGAGGTGACCTGGGCGTCGAAGTAGATCTCGACGGTCGGGTCGGCGAGGACCGCGTCGACGTCCGTGGAGACGTTCGCCGGGTCGAGGCCGTGCTGCTCGGCAAGCGCCTTCAGCGCGTGCTCGCGGCGGCCGACGAGAATCGGCTCCGGCCACAGCACGGTTCCGTCGCCAAGGTCTAGACCACCCTGGTCCCGCAGTGCGAGGATCGAGCGGACGAGGTGCTGTCGGTAGCCCATGCGCCCCGTCACGCCGTTCATGGCGATACGCACCGTCTTGCGTGTCACGTGTTTCCCTTCGTCCACATACGTCTCAACAACGCAGCAAGCGCTTTCTATATATGCAGAAGCTAGCCTTTGCACATAGGTCTGTACAAGACCGTGATGGGGTCGAGTTGTTCGAGGGGGCGAACGACGGGGGTGTATGGCCTTATCGTCTGCTCGGACGGGGGCTTCCTTTGGGCAGCCTGTGCACAACGGCGTACGACAAGATGCGCGACCGGAGGACGAACGACATGACGGTGACCCTGGCGGACGTGGCGGCCCGCGCCCAGGTCTCCCCCGCGACGGTGTCGCGCGTACTGAACGGCAACTACCCGGTCGCGGCCACCACCCGCGAGCGTGTGCTGCGGGCGGTCGACGAGCTGGACTACGTCCTCAACGGTCCCGCGAGCGCGCTCGCGGCGGCCACCTCCGACCTGGTCGGCATCCTGGTCAACGACATCGCCGACCCCTTCTTCGGGATCATGGCGAGCGCGATCCAGTCGGAGATCGGGGGGCCGGGCGGACGGGCGGGCGGGGAACGGCTGGCCGTGGTGTGCAACACGGGGGGCTCCCCGGAGCGCGAGCTGACCTATCTGACCCTGCTGCAACGGCAGCGGGCAGCGGCCGTCGTCCTGACCGGCGGTGCCATGGAGAACGCGCCGCACGCGGCCGCCGTCGCGGCGAAGCTGCGGAAGCTCGGGGAGGCCGGGACGCGGGTGGTGCTGTGCGGGCGCCCGCCGGCGCCGGACACCGGGGCGTTCGCGCTGACCTTCGACAACCGCGGGGGCGGGCGGGAGCTGACCGAGCACCTGATCGGCCTCGGCCACCGGCGGCTCGGCTACATCGCGGGCCCGGAGGAACGGACCACCACCCGGCACCGCCTGGAGGGCCACCGCGAGGCGCTGACCGCGCACGGCATCGCGGAGGACCCCCGCTGGACCGTGCACGGACGCTACGACCGCCGCTCCGGCTACGAGGCGACCCTCGAACTCCTGCGCCGCGACCCGTCGTTGACGGCCGTGGTCGCGGCGAACGACTCCGTCGCGGTGGGCGCGTGCGCGGCCCTGCGCGAGTCCGGCCGGCGGATCCCGGACGACGTCTCGGTCGCCGGCTTCGACGACCTGCCGTTCAGCGTGGACGCGGTGCCCTCTCTTACGACGGTGCGGTTGCCGCTGTCGGAGGCGGGCGCGCGGGCCGGGCGGATCGCAATGGGTCGGGAGGAGCCGCCGCCGGGCGGGATCGCGACGGTTCGCGGGGAGTTGATGGTGCGGGGGTCTTCCGGGGTGCCTCGGAAGTAGCGCGGGCCGGTCGCGAGGGTAAGGGCACCGCTTCCGGTCTCCAGCAGGAAGTCCCCGTCCATTTCTGCTGGTTCAGGGCGTCGACGGCCTCGGAGCGGCGGAGAACAATCGGCCCGATGTACCGCTCCAGCCATGAGGAGAGGGCCGGGAATGACGAGTGCGGGGCGGAGTGGGCCGCCGACGCTGATCGTGCGGTCGCCGGACGCCGTGGCCCGGCTGACGGCCGAGGGTGTCGTGTGGGAGGAGCGGGCCACCGTCACCCGCATTCCCTACCTCGCCGTCGTCCGTGCAGCCGCGGAACCGGTCGGCGCCCGGCGGGTCCGGCTGCGTATCGAGCTCGCCGACGGTGCCCGCGGCCGGCCCGGTGGGTACGAGCTGGTGTGCGGCGGGCGCTCCGCCCAGACCTTCGTACGCGCCGTACTCGCGCAGCGCGCCGCCCGGCCGGCGGCGGACGCGGTCCCGTCCGTGACGGAAGAGCCGCACGCGGCGGCTCCGCCAGCCCGCCGCACCCGGGGTGAGCTGGGCTTTCGCGTACTGGTCGGGGTAGTCGTACTGAACTTCCTGGCCGTCCTGGCGACCGGACGGTTCACGGCCGCCGTGCTGAGCTGCTTCGGGTTCTTCGCCTGGTGGGGCTGTGTCGACCTGGCCGGTCATGTCATCTCGGTCGCGCGCGACCCGTGGGCGTTCCTCACCCGGGGTGTGGAGGTGGAGGCCGACTACGTCAGGTCCGAAATGCGTCCCGGAAGCAGCGGCCGGATGGCGCGCACCTGGGTGTACCGGTACACGGGCCTGGACGGTCAGGAGTCCGAGTACCTGACCGGTCCGCTGCTGCGCGGCTCGAAGCCCCCGCCGACCAGGACGGTCACCGTCGCCCCCGGGAGCAAGCAAGGCGCCCGATCGCGGGCCGACGCCGGGTTCACCCTGCTGATCCTGCTGCCCGCGCTTCTCCTCGGCCTGACGGTGGTGGGCACCGCCGCCCTCGTGGCTATCCCGGGCGTGCTGCTGTGGGGGATCGGCTGATCCGACGCCCCCCGGTGAGCCGTTCCGGGGCAGAACGATGGACGGGCGCCCCTCCCCGGTACTACCGTCAGAACCGCAATACCTCTGACTGAGTCAACTACCCTGAGCGAGCACCGGGGACTGATCATGACCGTCCAGGACATCCGTGCCTTCAACCGCTTCTACACGAACGTCATCGGCGCCCTCGACTACAGCCGCCATCTCTACGCCCCCTTCACCCTCACCGAGTCCCGTGTCCTGTACGAGCTCGCGCACTCCCCGCACACGGACGCGGCCGACCTCCGTTCCGAACTGTCCCTGGACGCCGGGTACTTGAGCCGGATCCTGAACCGGTTCGAGCAGGACGGGCTGATCGAGCGGGCGCCCTCGCGGCGGGATCCGCGGCGGCGGCAGATCACGCTCACCGCGCGGGGGCGGGAGACCGCCGGCCTGCTGGCCGAGCGGGCGGACGAATCCGTCGGCGCGCTGCTCGCGACCGTGCCGGCCGCCGACCGGCCCCGGCTCTCCGAGGCGCTGCACACCGTACGCACCCTCCTGTCGGACGAGTCTCCGCTCCCCCGGTCCGAGGACGTCGTGCTGCGGGAGCCCGGGCCCGGTGACCTGGGGTGGATCGTGCAGCGCAACGCGGCGCTCTACGCGGCCGAGTACGGCTTCAACGCCGACTACGAAGGGCTCGTGGCACGGATCGTCGCCGACTTCGCCCAGGACCACGACCCGCATCTGGAGCGGGTGTGGATCGCCGAGCTGGGCGGGCGGCCGGTGGGGTGTGTGATGTGCGTGCGGGACGACGCCCCGGGGACCGCGCGGCTGCGGCTGCTGCTCGTCGAGCCGGATGCCCGGGGGCTCCGTATCGGGGACCAACTCGTCTCGGCGGTGGTCGAGTTCGCGCGCGGTGTCGGCTACCGCGACCTCGTGCTGTGGACCAACGACATCCTCGGCGCCGCCCGCCGCATCTACCAGCGGCACGGTTTCGTCCTCGTCGCCGAGAAACCCCACCGCTCCTTCGGCCAGGACCTCGTCGGCCAGGACTGGCGCCTCGACCTGCACGGAACCGGAGAGTGACGAGTAGTGTCGTGACCATGAAGCTCGCCTTCTCCACCCTCGGCGTCCCCGGGCTCCCCGTGGCCGACGTGCTCCACCTCGCCGTCACCCACGGCTACCACGGCGTGGAACTGCGCGCCCACCCGGAGGAGCCCGTCCATCCCGGCATCGACGCCGCCCAACGGGCCGACGTGGTCGCCGAGTTCAAGGCCGCCGGGGTCGAAGTCCTGGGCCTCGCCGGGTACGCACGCGTGGCCGCGCCGGGCGACGACACCGCCGTACTCACGGAGATCCGCGAACTCCTGGAACTGGCACGGGACTTGGGAGCTCCGTTCGTACGGGTGTTTCCCGGCGGCAGCAGTGAGCAGCCTCCCGAGGAAGCCGACGCGACCGCCGCCCGCCGCCTCGGCACGGCGGCGGAGTGGGGCGCCGATCTGGGCGTACGAATCCTCCTGGAGACCCACGACTCCCACCGCACCGGCGCCGACGCACTCCGCGTGCTCGGCCCGGTCGGACACCGCCAGGTGGGCGCCCTCTGGGACGTCATGCACACCTGGCTGGGCGGCGAACAGCCGGCCGAGACACTCGCCGCGCTGGGCCCGTACCTCGGATACGTCCAGGTCAAGGACATCGCATCGCCCGAGGACACCACCCCGCTCCCCCTCGGCGCGGGCGTCCTCCCCCTCGCCGAATGCGTGGAACTCCTGACCCGCCACGACTGGGACGGCTGGCTCTGCTGGGAGTACGAGAAGCGCTGGTACGAGACCGCCGCGCCGCTCCCCGAACTGCTGGCCGCCGGTCGCCGGCATCTGGCACGGCTGCTCAACGACTCGGCGTAATTCGCTCGCCGCTGCGGCGGCCGGCGCATAAGGTCCCCCGGTGCCCAAGCGACCCGCCCCGTGCCCCGTCATGCCCTCATGAGCCTCTCCCGTACGTTGCTCGACGTCCGGCCCTTGCGGACGTCCCCGGTGTTCCGGCGGCTGCTGATCGGTCGGACGGTGTCCGTGCTCGGCGGGTTCATGACCATGGTGACCGTCATGTACCAGGTCTGGGACATGACCCACAGCACGGTCTGGACCGGCGCGGTCGGGCTGGCGAACGCCGTTCCCACGGTGGTCGTCGGCCTGTTCGCCGGTTCGTGGGTGGACCGCGGCGACCGGCGGCGCATCTACCTCGTCAACACGGTGGGACAGGCGGTCTGTTCGCTGCTCCTCGCCGCCCAGGGGTTCACGGGTCACGTGCCGGTGCTCGGCGTGCTGGCGCTGGTCGGCGCGCAGTCGTGCTTCGGCGCGGTGGGCGGCCCGGCGTCGGGCGTGTTCATACCCCGGCTGCTGCCGAAGGACCAGGTGGCGGCGGGCCTGGCCCTCAACGCGATGTCCTTCACGACGATGATGCTCGTCGGCCCCGCACTCGGCGGCCTGCTGATCGGCTGGGCCGGCATCGGCGCCTGCTACCTGGCCGACGCGCTCAGCTTCCTCGTCGCCTTCTACGGCGCCGTCGGCCTGCCCGCGCTGCCGCCCGAGGGCGAGCCGTCACGGGCCGGACTGCACGGAGTCCTGGACGGCCTGCGTTTCCTGGCCGGCCATCGGGTGGTGCGCGGCGCGCTGCTGACCGACCTGGCCGCGACGGTCCTGGCGATGCCGGTCAGCCTCTTCCCGCTGATCAACTCCGAGCGTTTCGGCGGCAGTCCGCGCACCCTGGGTCTGTTCCTGTCGGCGATCTCGGTCGGCGGCATCACCGCGTCCGCGTTCTCCGGCGCGGTCACCCGGCTCGGCCGGCCCGGCCCGGTGATGCTGCTCGGCGCGAGCACCTGGGGCGCCGCGCTGGCCGCGTTCGGGCTGATGACGAGCCCGTGGGCGGGTCTCGCCCTCCTCGCCCTGGCCGGCGCCGCCGACTCCACGTCCGTGATCTCCCGCAGCACGATCATCCAGACCCACACCCCGGACGCCCTGCTGGGCCGCGTCTCGGCCGCCGAACAGATCGTCGGCCAGGCGGGCCCCAACCTCGGCAACCTCCGCGGCGGCCTGGTCGCGGGCTGGACCTCCGGCGCGACGGCCCTGCTCACCGGCGGCCTGCTCTGTGTGCTGGCGGTGGCGGGCGTGGCCAGAGGCACGCCCGAACTGCGCGCCGGAGCGGGTGTCACTCCGAGTGTCACTCCGGACGAGCCGTGAGCCGCGCCGTCCCGTCCAGGCACCACTCCAGTACCGCCGGCCAGGACCCGTACCCCGCGTCCAGGTCCAGGTGGCCCGCGCCCGGGATGATCTCGGTGGGGATGCCGAGCGGGTCACCGAAGACCGTGCGGGCGCCTTCCGGGCAGTACGGGTCGTCGTCGCCGGCGACCAGCAAGGTGGCTCCGGGGAGCGCCAACTCGCCGGTGGGCGGCGCGAATTCGGCGACCTCGGGATACTGCACGACGACGGAGGCGGACGGCGGTGCGACGAGCAGCACCCGGTCCGCGTCACCGTCCCGGACCACCCCGCGGGCGACGGCGTGCAGCCACAGCAGGGCGGAGGCGCTGTGCGCGAGGACGACCCGCGGTCCGTCGAGACCGTCGAGGTGACGGCGCAACTCCCCCAGCCATACGTCCAGTTCGGGGTCGTCGGGGTCGGGGAGCTGGGGGTACGTCACCTGGTGGCCGAGTGCGCGCAGCCGGTCGGCGAGCCAGTGCTGCCAGTGGCCCTCGGGGCGGTGGTTCTGCCAGCCGTGGAGGAGGAGGTAGGCGGTCATGACGTGGACACTTCCCGTCCCACCCGCTTCTCCAACGCCTTCCTGCACTCCTCCCACTCCTCGGCCGTGATCGAGTAGATCGCGGAGTCACGCAGCCGGCCGTCCTCGCCCGGTGCCCAGGAGCGGGACCAGTTGCGCAGGACGCCCTCGAAGCGGGCGCCGACGCGCTGGATCGCGGCGCGGGAGCGTTCGTTGCGGGCGTCGGTCTTGAGGTCGACGCGGGAGACGTGCCACTCCTCGAAGGCGTGCCGGAACAGCAGGAGTTTGGCCTCGGTGTTGATGCCGGTGCCCTGTGCCGAACGGGCCAGCCAGGTGAACCCGACCTCGACGGCGTCGAGTTGATCGTCCGTCAGCCAGGACCGTGGTTCCCAGTAGGCCGTGGCGCCGACCGCCCGCCCGGTCGCCGTCGAGATCTGGGCGTACGGCGCGAGCATGCCCGTGGCCGCGCGGGCCAGCTGGGCGTCGATGTACGCGGACACCTGGTCCGCCCTCGGCACCCAGGTGAACGCGTACGACCCCCGGTCCTCCTCCGCCGCCACCGCCAGGTCGGCCGCGTGCCGGTGGTCGAGCGGCTCCAGCCGCACCGACTCACCTGTCAGGACCGGTGCCTTCAGTTCGAACCCCACGCTCATCCCCTCATGTCGGCAGCTGCCCCCGCAGCGCGGCGAACGCCTCGTGGAAAGCCGGGAAAGTCTTGCGTACGCACCCCGGGTCGTCGAACGAAATACCCGGCACCCGCAGTCCGGTCACCGCGAAGGACATGACGACGCGATGGTCGCCGTAGGACTTGATCTCCGCGCCGGCGGGAGCCTCCGAACCCGGGCGGATCTCGATCCAGTCGTCCCCCGTCGCCACCTCCACGCCCAGCCGCCGGAGGTTCTCCGCGCAGGCCTCCAGGCGGTCGCACTCCTTGACCCGCGTGTTGCCGACGTCCTCGATACGGACCGGTCCGGAGGCGAAGGGGGCGATCGCGGCCAGCGTCGGCATGGTGTCCGAGATGTCCCGCATGTTGACCGTGAGGCCGCGCAGTTCGCCGGTGCCGCGCACCCGGGTGCCGTGCGCGTCGGCCGTCACCTCGGCGCCCATGCGGCGCAGTACGTCGACGAAGCCCAGGTCGCCCTGGAGCGCGCCGGTGCCGAGGCCGGGGACGGTGACCTCGCCGCCGGTGACGGCCGCCGCCGCGAAGAAGTAGCTCGCGGTGGAGGCGTCCGGCTCGATGTCGTAGGTGGTCGCGGTGTAGCCGCCCGCGGGGACGACGTAGACCGTGCCCTCCCTGCGGACCTCCACCCCGAACGCCCGCATCATCGCGACGGTGATCTCGACGTACGGCGCGGAGACGAGGTCCGTGACCCTGATCCGCAGGCCCTTCCTGGTCAGCGGGCCGAGCAGGAGCAGGGCGGTGAGGTACTGCGAGGACTGGCCGGCGTCGAGCACCACCTCGCCGCCCTCGACACCGGACGCCTCGATGCGCAGTGGATGGTGACCCTCGGCCTCCTCGTGCCGCAGGTCCACACCCAGGTCGCGCAGCGCCTTGCTCAAAGGACCCAGTGGCCGCCGCCGCATCTGCGGGGACGCGTCGAAGCGGAAGCTGCCGCGGCCGGCCGCCGCGAGGGTGGGCAGGAAGCGGGCCGTCGTCGCACCGTCCCGGCAGTACACGTCGGCCTCGCTGACCGCGGGGCCCTGCGGGCGGCCGTCGATCTGCCAGGCGCCCGGGGTCCTTCCCACCCGGTAGCCGAGCCGGGTCAGTCCCTCCGCGAAGCCCTCGGTGTCGTCCGAGCGGAGCGGACGCCGGAGGGTGGTGACGCCGTCGGCCGCGGCGGCCAGGAAGAGCGCGCGGGCGGTGACGGACTTGGAACCGGGAATGTCGACTACGGTCATGCCCTCATGATCGGTCCGTGGCCGCCCGCTCCGCCGGGACGTCCACGGGATGGACGACCTCCGTTCGCCCGCGCGTACCTGTGCGTGACCGCATCCGTCCCGTTGTGCACCGGTTCACCAACTTCCGGGAATCGGCCCCCGGACGGGAACCCGGGCCCGTTCGACTCCGTCCAACCGGCATGCTGCCGGACGAGTCTCCGCGGTACGGCGTCGGCCTCGCTGCTGGCTGCGAACGCTGACCAACCCTCTCCTCCGTACCGCGGCCGGCAGCAGGCCGTCATCGGCGCGCCCCCCTCCAACTGCGCCGATGGCGGCCCCTCCTCGGGTTGAGGGCCTGCCCGGCGGACCATGCCGGAGACGCGGGGCGTGGCACGCACTCCCCCACTGCCTCAAAGGCGTGGGGGACCCCCAGCGGCGTTGTCGCCGGTCGCCGACTCCCCGGTCTCGGCTTCGCTCGACCGGGGGGGGACCCGCATCGCGTCGGACTCCCTCCTCCGCCTTGCAGCTGCACGCACCACGCCCCGCTCCCCTGCGCTATATGGGTACCGTTCCTTTCCTCCGGCCTGCTCCGCCGGACAGGCCCTGTGCGCTCCCTTGACTGGCAGAAACTTCCCGGATACTGCTGAAAGCTCGGAAGTTTCCTTCATCGGATCACCTCCCGAAGGAGCGCACGTGCCCTCCAGACGCACCGTCCTCGCCGCGACCATGGGCGTCACCGCGTCCCTCGCGGCCGGCGGCACCGCACACGCCGACGACAAGAGACTCCGCTCGCTGATCTCCCGTATGACGCTGCCGGAGAAGGTCGGCCAGCTCTTCGTGACGCGGGTCTACGGCCACTCCGCCACCGCCCCCGACCAAGTCGACGTCGACGCCAACCTGAGTGAGCTCGGGGTGCGCACGGCCGCCGAGCTGATCGCGAAGTACCGGGTCGGCGGGATCATCTACTTCAGCTGGGCGCACAACACCCGCGACCCGCACCAGGTCGCCGGCCTCTCCAACGGCATCCAGAAGGCGTCCCTGGCCCAGCCGCGCGGGCTGCCCGTGCTGATCGCCACCGACCAGGAGCACGGCATCGTCTGCCGGATCGGCAAGCCCGCCACCCTCTTCCCCGGCGCGATGGCGCTCGGCGCCGGCGGCTCCCGCGCCGACGCCCGCACGGTCGGCCGGATCTCCGGCGCCGAGCTGCGCGCGATGGGCGTCAACCAGGACTACTCCCCCGACGCCGACGTGAACGTCAACCCGGCCAACCCGGTCATCGGCGTACGGTCCTTCGGCGCCGACCCGGACGCGGTGGCCGGCCTGGTCGCCGCCGAGGTCACGGGGTACCAGGGCAGCCGGGTCGCGGCGACCGCCAAGCACTTCCCCGGGCACGGGGACACCGCCGTCGACAGCCACACCGGATTCCCCGTCATCACGCACAGCCGCGAGCTGTGGGGGAAGCTGGACGCCGTTCCCTTCCGGGCCGCCGTCAAGGCCGGGATCGACGCGATCATGACCGCGCACCTCAAGGTCCCCGCCCTCGACGACTCCGGCGACCCGGCCACCCTCTCCCAGCCGATCGTCACGGGCGTCCTGCGCGGCGAACTCGGCTACGACGGCGTCGTGGTCACCGACTCGCTGGGCATGGCGGGCGTCCGCCAGAAGTACGGCGACGACCGCGTGCCGGTGCTCGCGCTGAAGGCCGGGGTCGACCAGCTCCTCGACCCGCCCTCCCTGGACATCGCCTGGAACGCCGTCCTCAAGGCAGTGCGGGACGGGGAGTTGACGGAGGCGCGGCTCGACGAGTCGGTGCTGCGGGTACTGCGGCTCAAGTCACGCCTCGGACTCTTCGAAGAGCCGTATGTCAGCCGGGCGGGCGTGGACCTCGTGGTCGGCAGCGCCGGACATCTCGCCACCGCCGACCGCATCGCCGAACGCACCACCACCCTGCTGGTCAACCGGGCGGGGCTGCTCCCGCTGTCCCGCCGTACGCACGGCAACGTCCTGGTCGTCGGCGCCGACCCGGCCTCCCCCTCCGGTACTACGGGACCGCCCACCGGCGTACTGGCCGCCGCCCTGAGGGAGTTGGGCTTCACCGCGACCGTCCTGTCCACCGGCACCGCCCCCTCCCCCGAGACCGTCGCCAAGGCCGTGGCGGCGGCGCGGGCGGCGGACGCGGTGGTGGTGGCGACCTACAACGTCACGGCGGCCGATCCGCAGAAGACCCTGGTCGAGCAACTGGTCGCCACCGGCACACCGGTCGTGGCCGTCGCCGTCCGCAACCCCTACGATGTTGCCCAACTGCCCGCCGTCCCCGCCTACTTGGCGTCCTACTCCTGGACCGACGTCGAACTGCGGGCCACGGCACGGGTGATCGCGGGCCGGGTGTCCCCGCGCGGGAAGCTCCCGGTGGCCGTGCAGCGCGCGGACGACCCGGCGCAGGTGCTGTATCCGGTCGGTCACGGACTGTCGTACTAGAGGTACGTTGGCCACCCGCCCCGCCCCCGCCAACTGGCCCAAAGCCCCCCACACCGCTGGCGTGCGCCCGCCACCGAGGGTCACGCTTGGCGGGGGCAGTCCGGGGGGAACGATGGGTGAGAGATGGAGCGCCGGGGCGGTGTGCGCGCTGCTCGCGGCCCTGCTGACCGGCTGCTCGTCCGGCTCCGACGCCGGTGACAGCAGTTCCGGCGCCAAGGCGTCCGCGTCCTCGACCACCCAACCCTCCGGCTACGGCGCGGTGTTCCTCGGCGTGGACGAGTGCAGTTCCTTCGGTACGACGAGCTTCACCGAGGTGCCCTGCACCAGCGAACGGGCCGCCGCCCGGGTCGTCGCCCGCTACGACGGCGATGTCGGCACCGGCCCCGCCTGCCCGGCGACCACCGACTTCGTGCTGCACATCAGCGCCCAGGGCACCCCGGGCACGGGCCGCGACAGCGCCGTACCGAAGGGCTACGCCTGCATGCGCAACCTCGAACCCCCGCACCCCGGCGACCCGGGCGGCGGAGGCGGCCCCCGCACAATCGTCGGCGACTGCGTCTACGGCTCGGGCAGCGGCCAGGTCCGGGAGACCGCGTGCGACGGCTCGGGGCAGAGGAAACCGCAGTACAAGGTGGTCAAGGCCGTGCTGAAACGCGCGAGTTGCCCGGCCTCGACCGCCCTGTACGTCCAGCTCGGCGGCAGCCAACCCGTGGGCTGCGCCCGGCCGGTGTAGTCGTACGACCACCAATGGCCGGGCGCGGCAAGGGTGTTACGGGCGCAGGGTCGGCTCGCGCTCAACGCCCGGCCGGTCCAGCCTCGCGTCGTACGGTGCCAGCGGCTTCGCCTGTGCCGTCGTCGCGGCGGGGACACCCGCCCAGGCCAGGATGCGGGCGGTGGCCAGCGCCTTCTGGTCGGCGGTCAGGGCCGCGACGTTCGCGCCGTGGTTGAGACCGGGCGCGGTGAAGACGTACGAGTCCTTCGAGCCCTTGCCGACGGCGAACCGCTCCGCGCCCCACGGGTCGTTCTGGCCGTAGACGAAGAGCATGTGGTCGGCGTGGTGGCGGACCCAGCGGTCCACGTCCCGCATCGCGCCCGGCTGGAACCTCATCGGGATGGAGCGCGGGACGAAGTTGCGGGGCGGCTGGTAGCCGTAGCGGATGTACTTCTTCTCGATGTACGGGAACTGGATGGTGGGGGCGCCGAGTTGGGTGCCGGCCTGGTAGTAGTACGGGGTGTACGGGGACAGGCCCTGGTCGGTGTAGAAGGAGAAGCCGGAGATCGTGTCGACCGAGGTCCAGATCTCGTCGTCGGTGGCGGTCGCCGCGTTCGCGGGGATGCTCTCGCAGTCGGAGAGCAGGCTGTACTGCCAGAAGCCCCAGACGTAGTCGAGGACGACGGCTTCGTAGGCCTTGTCCAGGCTGCCGACGGTGGTGAAGGTGAAGCCGTTCTCCGCCGCGTAGGCCGCGTACTTCTGCTCCAGCGTCGCCCGGCGCACCAGCGCCTCGCGCTGTACGGCGTCCAGGCGGTCGCGGCACTCCTTGGTGCCGACCTTGGTGAAGAAGCGGTCGTAGGCCGAGTCCTCGTTGTTCACCACGTCGTTGGGGGCGACGTAGGCGACGACGCCGTCCATGTCGTGCGGGTAGAACCGCTCGAAGTAGGTGGCCGTCATACCGCCCTTGGAGCCGCCGGTGGCGATCCAGTTCTTGGTGTAGATCGACTTGAGGGCCTTGAAGACGCGGTGCTGGTCGCCGGCCGCCTGCCAGATGTCGAGCTTGGACCAGTCGGCGGGCTCGGGCCGGGAGGGCGTGAAGTAGCGGTATTCCAGGGAGACTTGGTTGGCGTCCGCGATCCGGGTGGGTTCGCTGCGGCTGGGGTTCGTGGAGACGTTGTAGCCGCTGGTGTAGAAGACCGTCGGGCGCGAGACGTCCTTGTGCAGGACGGTGATCCGCTGCTGGAACGTGCCCTTGGACGGGTGCCGGTGGTCGATCGGCTGGGTGTAGTTCAGGACGAAGTAGCGGTAGCCGGTGTACGGCTTCTCCTGGACCAGACTCATGCCGGGTATCGCGAGCAACTGGTCCTTGATGTCAGTGACTTGGCCGGCCTGGGCGGCGGTGGCCACCCCGGCCGTACTCAGCGTGCCTATGAGCACGGTGAGCGCCAGCAGCCATCTGAGCGCCTTGCGCATGCGGTCTCCCCTGTGAGGCAGTTGTGAACCGGAAGCTATCCGAGCAACTACCGTCACACCAGAGGGGGTTGTTCACTCAGGACACTGGCCGGCGGTTCAGCACAGGATCCAGCCCGAACTGACCGAGCCGCCCGCGACCGCACCCTTGATCCGCACGCACCGATGGCCGGCGTGCACGGTGACCGGTCCGGCTCTGCGCGTGTACCGCCCCTTGTCGACGACCGGGCGGCTGCCGCGGGCCTGGACGCTGACCGACATCGTGCGCTTCGCGCCGGGGTTCTTGGGGGCCGTGTACGCGCAGATGTAGCCGCCCCGGCGGAAGACATGGACGGTACCGGTGGAGAAGGGCAGCGTCGCCACCTCCCGCCCCGGGCAGACCGAGGCCGCCTGGGCACTGCCGGGGGCCGCGAGCGCGAGCAGTCCGGACGCGGTGAGCACGGCCATGCCGAGCGCCACCCGCCGTCGAAGCGCACCCATGTCCACAGTCATCCCTCCCGCACAGCAGCCGAACAGCGTACTGATGTACGGACGCACGACGTATGTCGAACGGTTGCGCGCCCCCTCAGCGGGCCTACCGACCACCCCTCAGCGGGCCTACCGACCACCCCTCAGCGGACCGTACCGACCGGCTCCTCGGTCCCGGGGACACCGACGAAAGTCCGCCACAGCTCGGCGTAATACCCGCCGAGCGCCAACAGCTCGTCGTGGGTACCGTCCTCCACCACCCGCCCGTGGTCCATCACCACGACCCGGTCCGCGCGGGCCGCCGTCGTCAGGCGGTGGGCCACCACAAGGGTGGTGCGGCGGCCTGCCAGGCGGTCGGTGGCCTGGTTGACCTGGGCTTCTGTGGCCAGGTCAAGGGCTGCCGTCGCCTCGTCCAGGAGGAGGATGTCGGGGTCGACCAGTTCGGCGCGGGCCAGGGCGATCAGCTGGCGCTGGCCCGCCGAGAGGTTGCGGCCGCGCTCGGCGACGTCGTGGAGGTAGCCGCCGTCCAGCGTGGCGATCATCTCGTGCGCGCCGACCGCGCGGGCCGCCGCCTCCACCTCGGCGTCGGTGGCCTCGGGGCGGCCGTAGGCGATGGCGTCGCGGACGGTGCCCTGGAAGAGGTACGCCTCCTGGGGGACTACGCCCAGGTGGTGGCGGTACGACGTGATGTCCAGGGCGCGGAGGTCCGTGCCGTCGACCGTGACCCGGCCGCCCGTCGGGTCGTAGAAGCGGGCCACCAGCTTCACGAGCGTCGACTTGCCCGCGCCCGTCTCGCCGACGAAGGCGACCGTCTGGCCCGCCGGGATCCTCAACTCGACGCCCCCGATGGCCTCTTCAGTATCTGCCTCTTCGGCGGAGCCGTACGCGAAGTGCACGTCCTCGAAGGCGATTTCGCCGCGCAGGGAGAGGACTTCGAGCGGTTCGTCCGCCGCTCGGGTCGACGTCGGTTCCTGGAGGAGTTCCTGGATGCGGCCCAGGGAGACCGTGGCCTGCTGGTAGCCGTCGAAGACCTGGGAGAGCTGCTGGACCGGGGCGAAGAACAGGTCGATGTAGAGGAGGTAGGCGACCAACGCGCCTGTCGTCAGCGTCGCGTCGTCCACCCTTCCCGCGCCCGCGATCAGTACCGACGCCGCCGCCACCGACGACAGGAACTGCACGAAGGGGAAGTAGACCGAGATCAGCCGCTGGCCCCGGGTGCGGGCGGCGCGGTAGCTGCTGCTGCGTTCGGCGAACCGCCGGCCGCCGTCCTTCTCGCGCCGGAACGCCTGCACGATCCGCAGCCCCGACACCGACTCCTGGAGGTCCGCGTTGACCAACGACACACGCTCACGGGCGAGTTCGTACGCCTTCACGCTCGCCCGGCGGAAGAAGAAGGTCGCGATGATCAGCGGCGGGAGCGTCGCGAACACGACCAGCGCCAGCTGTACGTCGATCACCAGCAGGGCGACCATGATGCCGAAGAAGGTGACGACCGAGACGAAGGCCGTGACCAGGCCCGTCTGGAGGAAGGACGAGAGAGCGTCCACGTCCGTCGTCATCCTCGTCATGATCCGGCCGGTCAACTCCCGCTCGTAGTAGTCGAGTCCGAGTCGCTGGAGCTGGGCGAAGATCTTGAGGCGGAGGGTGTAGAGGACCCGCTCCCCGGTGCGTCCGGTCATCCTCGTCTCGCCGCGCTGTGCCGCCCACTGCACCGCCACCGCGACGAGCGCCAGCAGCGAGGCGGACCAGATCGCGCCGATCGCCATCTTCGTCACGCCCTGGTCGATGCCGTGCCGGATCATGACCGGCAGCAGCAGGCTCATGCTCGCGTCCACGGCGACGAGGCCGAGGCTGATCAGCAGCGGGGCGCCGAAACCGCGCAGCAGCCGGCGCAGGCCGTACGAGTCCTCGGCGCGCACCGCCCGCGCCTCGTCGATGTCGGGGGTGTCGGTCGCCGGGGGCAACGCGTCGACCTGGGCGAGGAGTTCGGGCGTCGCGGGCATGCCCGACAGCGCGGTGTCCTTGGGTTCGCGGTCGCCGGTCCACAGCCGGGGCGTGACCCCGCGCTCGGCGTCGAACTCGGCGTCCAACTCCGCGCGTACGGAGGTGTCTTCGGCCGGTTCGGAGGTGGGCAGGGCATGACCGGGCGAGACACCGCCGAGTTCGTCGGGGTCGGTGAGCAGGCGGCGGTAGAGCGGTGAGCGCTCCTGCAACTCCTCGTGCGTGCCGATGTCGGCGAGGCGGCCCCCGTCAAGGACGGCGATGCGGTCGGCGAGGTTGAGGGTGGAGCGGCGGTGCGCGATGAGGAGGGTGGTGCGGCCCTCCATGACCTGTTTCAGCGCCTCGTGGATTTCGTGCTCGACCCTCGCGTCCACCGCCGAGGTCGCGTCGTCCAGGACCAGCAGGCGCGGGTCGGTGAGGATCGCGCGGGCGAGGGCGACGCGCTGGCGCTGGCCGCCGGAGAGGGTGAGGCCGTGCTCGCCGACTGTCGTGGCGTAGCCCTCGGGGAGTTCCTTGATGAACCGGTCGGCCTGTGCGGCCCGGGACGCGGTGAGGATCTCCTCCTCGGTCGCGTCGGGGCGGCCGTAGGCGATGTTGTTGCGGACCGTGTCGGAGAAGAGGAAGGAGTCCTCGGGGACCAGGCCGATCGCGGCGCGGAGGGAGTCGAGGGTGAGTTCGCGGACGTCGTGGCCGCCGATGAGGACGGCACCGTGGGTGACGTCGTAGAAGCGGGGCAGCAGGAGCGAGACCGTGGACTTGCCGGAGCCGGAGGAGCCGACGACCGCGAGGGTCTCGCCGGGGCGGATCTCGAAGCTGAGGCCGTTCAGGACCGGGCGGTCGTCGTCGTAGCCGAAGGAGACGTCGTCGAACTCGACCGTGGCCGGGGCGTCGGCGGGGAGTTCCTTGGTGCCGTCCGTCATGGAGGGCTCGGTGTCGATGAGCTCCAGGACGCGTTCGGTGCCGGCGCGGGCCTGCTGGCCGACCGTCAGGACGACGGCCAACATGCGGACCGGGCCGACGAGTTGGGCGAGGTAGGTCGAGAAGGCGACGAACGTGCCGAGCGTGATGTGCCCGCGCACCGCGAGCCAGCCGCCGAGGGCGAGCATCGCGACCTGGCCGAGGGCGGGGACGGCCTGGAGGGCGGGGGTGTAGCGGGCGTTCTGCCGGATGGTGCGGAGGCGTCCCGCGTAGAGGCGGCGGCCGACCTCGCGCAGCTTTCCGGTCTCCTGGTCCTCCTGGCCGAAGCCCTTCACCACGCGTACGCCGCTGACGGCGCCGTCGACGACTCCCGCGACGGCGGCGGCCTGGGCCTGCGCGTACCAGGTGGAGGGGTGGAGCTTGCTGCGGCTGCGCTTGGCGATCCAGCCGAGCGCGGGCGCGACGGCGAGGGCGATCAGGGTCAGGGGCAGCGACAGCCAGGCCATGATCGCGAGGGAGATCACGAAGAGCAGCACGTTCCCGATCGTCATCGGGAGCATGAAGAGGAGGCCCTGGATCAGCTGGAGGTCGCTGGTGGCGCGGCCGACGACCTGGCCCGTGGACAGCTCGTCCTGGCGGCGGCCGTCGAGGCGGGTGATCGTGCCGTACATCTCGGTACGGAGGTCGTGCTGGACGTCGAGGGCGAGGCGGCCGCCGTAGTAGCGCCGGATGTAGGTGGAGACGTAGACGAGGAGCGCGGCGACGATCAGCGCGCCCGCCCAGGGGGCCATGGAGCGGGTGTGGCCGTCGATCACGTCGTCGATGATCACCTTGGTGACCAGCGGGACGACGGCCGTGACCGCCATGCCGGCGAGGGAGGCGCCGAGAGCCAGGACCACGTCCTTTGGGTACCGCCAGGCGTACCCGGCGAGCCTTCGGGCCCAGCCCTGTGTCTCCCCCTGTTTCGCTGCCACGCGGGTGCCTTCCGTTCGCCGATCTACGGAAGGCACCAACGCGAATCGAAGCGGATTTCATCCCTCCGCAACAAACAGGGGGACGGCGGGTGGATCAGACGCGCACCCGGAGGTAGTAGAAGCGGGTCGTCTGTACCGCGTTCTGGTTGTCGTCGCTGACCAGCAGGACCTTCAGGCGGCCCTTGTCGTGGCCGGTGATCACCATGCCCTCGATGTTGTCGAGGAGGGGGTTGGGCTGGGGCTGCTTCGCCGTCGCGCCGAGGGACGGGCAGTCGGCGATGTCGGCGAGCAGGGTCTTCTTGATCAGGCGGACGCCGGGCTGGCCGGTGAGGGTGTCGATCTTGCCGGTGTCCGTCGCGTGGCGCGGGTCGGCCAGGTAGAGGCGGACGGTGTTGCCGACGCCGCTGGTGAAGCCGCGCTCCAGGACGAGGAGGCGGCCGTCGGGGAGCGCCTGCACCTCGGGTACGCCGAGGAAGGCCGCGTCGGTCTTGTAGGCGTACTGCGCGGCGAGCTTGAAGTGGTCGCCCTTGGTCCGGGTCCAGGTCTGGAAGCGGACGGCGCCGGAGGTGTCGCCGTCGATCGGGTACTCCATCGACGCGAGGAGGGTGTGACGGCCGGGCAGCAGGGTCAGGCCCTCGAAGGTCTGGTTGGAGACGGCCCGCCCGGCCGGGGCGACGAGGAGGGAGGACGGGACCGGGAGGCGGTCGAGGATCTTGCCGTCGGTGGAGTAGCGGCGGATCGACGGCTCGGTCTCGGAGGTGATGAGGCGGGTGCCGTCCCGGTCGATGACCAGGCCCTCGGAGTCGAGCGCGGCGCCGTTCTCGTCGGCGAGCGGGACGACCCGTTCCGGCTGGAGGGTCTTCGCGTCCAGGTCGAACAGGGAGGAACGGTCCTCCAGCGCGGCGAGCGAGCCGTCCTTGTCCACCGCGAGCGCGGAGAAGTTGCCGACGAAGGTGCCGTCGTACGTCGTCTTGTCGAGCGCGTCGGAGAAGCGGTCGATCGAGACGGACGACGAACAGGCGTTGCTGGTAAGGGAGTTGCTGACGGCGCTCGCGGGCCCGGCGGCGGTGAGGCAGGTGGCCGCCGCCAGGCCGGCGGTCGCGGTCGCGAGTACGGTTCTCAGGCGCATGGGCGCCACCGTAGGACGGGTGGGTGACGTGCGGGAGACCCGTCGGTTAAGCCAGGTCCTTGTGAATCGCCTTTGCGACGCCCTGGATCGTGGTGATCCCGTAGCTCATCGTGCTGTTGTCCTGGGTGAGCACGGACATCATGTAGTCGTGGCCGCCGCCGTCGAAGGTGCCCAGGCTGTGCACGCGCCAGCCGTGCGTGGACCGTTGCAGCCAGCCGTTCTTGACGTGCACGGTGACGGTCGACGGGGCTCCGTACGGAGTGCCCCAACGCTGGCTGGAGATCACCTGGTTCATCAACTTCAGGATGTACGCACGGGAGTTGTCGCTCAGCACGGTGTTCTTGGCGGTGACCAGCTTGAGCAGCTTCTGCTCGTCGGTCACGGTCTCCTGGGTCAGACCCCAGTAGTTGTTCGCGCCCGGCTTGGTCTGCGTCATGCCGGCGGCGGCGAGGAAGCCCTTGATCTTCGTCAGGCCCAGCTGCCTCCACAGGGTGGAGGTCGCGTCGTTGTCCGACTTGGTGATCATGGCCGTGGCGAGCGTGGTCTCCCGCGTCGTCAGATAGCGGTTGTGCTTCTTCGCGTCCCACAGCAGCGTGGCGAGCACGGTCACCTTGACGGTGCTGGCCGAGTCGTAGGCGGTCGCCGCCCGCAGGGTGCAGGTGGTGTTGGTCTTGCGGTCGTAGAGGCCGACGGCCACGGTTCCCTTACGGGTCGCGAGGGCGGCGGTGATGTCCTTCTTCAGCTTGTCGGCGAGGCCGGCCCTGGCCGACGTACAGCTGACCGTCGGGGTGGCGGCGGCAGCGGGCGTTGCGGCGGCCAGCACGGGTATGAGCACCCCGGCGCCCGCGCCGGCCGCCAGCACTCTGGCCCGGCGGGATATCCATTGAGTCATGCATGACATGACTCACAGGAAGGCGTGAAAGGTTGTACGGGTTGGGGAACGGTTGTACGGCCCGTTACCCGGGCCTTTGCGAATTCACAGCCGAGCACCAGGTCTGGCACAGCACCCACCCACCCTGCGTTCGCACGATGGCCGGGTGACATCTGCCACCGATCCACACCCCCACACCGAACCCGCGTCCGCCGACTGGCCGCCGCCGGCCCCACCCGAGACGGCCCCGCCCGAGAAGGCGCCCCGCTGGTCGCTGCCCGCACTGGTCGCGATCATGGTCCTGGCCGCCGTGCTGTACTCCTGGAACCTGACCGGCTCCAGCCTCAACAGCTTCTACAGCAGCGCCATTTACAGCGGCACGCAGAGCTGGAAGGCCTGGTTCTTCGGCTCGCTGGACGCGGGCAACTTCATCACGGTCGACAAGCCGCCCTTCTCCCTGATGGTGATGGGCCTGTCGTGCCGGATCTTCGGCTTCGGCACCTGGCAGATGATGCTGCCGGAGGTCGCCGCCGCGATCGGCACGATCTGGATCCTGCACTCCTCCGTGAAGCGGTACTTCGGCCACGTGGCCGCGACCATCGCGGCGCTGGTCCTCGCCCTCACCCCGATCACGGTCGCGATCAACCGCGACAACAACCCCGACACCCTCCTCGTCCTGCTGATGGTGGCGGGCGCGGCCCTCGGCCTGCGCGCCGTGCGCACCGAGCGACTGCTGCCGCTGGTCGGCTCCGCGGTCTGCTTCGGCCTCGCCTTCAACACCAAGCTCCTCCAGGGCTACATCGCACTGCCCGCCGTCTTCGCCGTGTACCTCTTCGCGTCGAAGCTCGGCTGGAAGAAGAAGCTGGTCCAACTCGCCGTGGCCACGGTCGCGTTGGCCGTCTCCAGCTTCTGGTGGGCCACCGCCGTCTCCCTCGTCCCCGCCTCCGACCGCCCCTACATCGGCGGCTCCACGGACGGCACGGCCTGGGACCTGATCATGGGCTACGACGGCTTCGGCCGCGTCTTCGGCGGCGAGGGCAACGGCGGCGGAGGCGCGGGTGGTGGCGGAGGCGGCGGTACGTTCGCCGGCACCGCGGGCATCGGCCGTATGTTCAACGACATCCTCGGCGGCCAGATCTCCTGGCTGCTCCCCTTCTCCGCGATCGCCCTGATCGCCGGTCTGGTGCTGGTCGGCCGCGCCCCGCGCACCGACGCGACCCGCGCCGCGCTGATCATGTGGGGCGGCTGGACCCTGCTCCACTACGTCACCTTCAGCATGGCCCAGGGCACGATGCACCCGTACTACACGACCGCGCTCGCTCCCGGCATCGCGGCCCTGTGCGGTGGCGGCGGCGTGATGCTGTGGCGCGCGTTCCGCAGCGGCGACGCCCGCTGGTCGTGGGTCCTCCCGGCCGGCCTCGCGGTCACCGGAATATGGGCGATCGTCGTCCTGCGCCGCGCCTCCGGCTGGAACACCTGGCTGTGGCCGACGGTGGGCGTGCTGATGGTCGCGGCGATCATCGGCCTGTTCGTCTTCCGCTCCGGCAACCGCGGCCGGCTCCTCACCGCCTCCATCGCGGCGGCGATCGTCGCCGCGCTCGCCGGTCCGACGGCGTACGCCGTGACCCCGGCCGCGTCCAGCGGCTCCGGCGGCGGCATGGGCGGCACCAACCCGACGGCCGGTCCGTCGACCGGCGGCGGCTTCGGCGGCGGCGGTCCGGGCGGCGGCAACCGCGGCGGCTTCGGCGGCCAGCGGGGCGGCGAGCTGCCCGGCGGCACCCAGGCGGGCGGCCAGGCCGGCGGCGAACTTCCCGGCGGCGGCACGGCTCCCGGCGGGATGACGCCGGGTGGCGGCGGCACGGGCGAGGTGCCGCAGGGCGGCGGAGCGCCGAGCGGCGCACCGACGACCGGTGGCGCGGCCGGTGGTCAACAGGGCGGTACGACCGGGGAGTTGCCCGGCGGCGGTACGGCTCCCGGTGGGACCGGGACCGGCGGTACGCGCGGCGGCTTCGGCGGTGGCGGCGGCATGGGCGGTACGACGTCCAGCGCGCTCATCTCCTACCTGGAGAAGCACCAGGACGGCGCCAAGTGGCTGCTCGCGGTGTCCAATTCGCAGAGCGCTGGCCAGCTGATCCTCAGCACCCACAAGCCCGTCATCTCCATGTGGGGCTTCACCGGCTCCGACAAGGCGATGACCCTCGCCAAGCTCAAGGAACTGGTGAAGAAGGGCGAGTTGCACTACATCCAGCTCGGTGGCGGCGGGATGGGCGGCAACAGCACCCTGAACACCGAGATCACCGCGTGGGTGCAGAAGAACGCGACGGCGGTGAAGGAGAGCGCGTACGACAAGAGCGCGGCGACGGAGTCGAGTTCTTCGACCTCCACGTCGTCGACGTCGACGACCAACACGTCGACGCTGTACCGGCTGGACCCGTCGGACGTGAAGTGACGCCGACGCGACTGCCGTAGACAACGCCGAACGGCCCCCGACCCACCCGGTCGGGGGCCGTTCCCGTGCGCCTCCGCGCGGTCAACTCGCGTAGACACGAGGCAAATTGTCGCGCCCGGTCACCTGATCGACACGCCTCGTTTATTTACAGGACCGCATGTGCATGTCACGCTCCCGTTTGCCGCCCCATTCAACCCGCGTAGATGGGACACTCTTTATGTTGGTGACTCGCATGCACCGCTGGAAAACGGTGGCGTTGACCACCGCAGCGGTCCTGGTGGGCCTCGCGGCCCCGACCCTGACGGCGACTCCGGCCTCCGCCACGACGACGGCGTACGACTCGACGTACTACAAGAACGCGGTCGGCAAGACCGGTACGAGCCTGAAGTCCTCGCTGCACACGATCATCAGCACCAACGTCACGAAGATCTCGTACTCCGCGGTCTGGGACGCGCTGAAGGCCACCGACCAGGACCCGAACAACAGCAACAACGTGATCCTGCTGTACAGCGGTGTCTCCCGCGCGAAGTCCCTGAACGGCGGCGACGTCGGCGACTGGAACCGCGAACACACCTGGGCCAAGTCCCACGGCGACTTCGGCGAGGTGGTCGGCCCCGGCACGGACCTGCACCACCTGCGTCCCGCCGACGTCCAGGTCAACAGCATCCGCGGCAACCTGGACTTCGACAACGGCGGCAGCGCGGTCACCAACGGCGGCGGCAGCACGGTCGACTCCGACTCCTTCGCACCGCGCGCGGCGGACCGGGGCGACGTGGCCCGCATGATCCTCTACATGGCCGTCCGCTACGAGGGCGACGACGGCTTCGCCGACCTTGAGCCCAACGAGAAGGTCAACAACGGCAGCAACCCCTACATGGGCAAGCTCTCCGTCCTCAAGGCCTGGAACGAGGCGGACCCGCCGAGCGCCTTCGAGGAGAACCGCAACAACGTCATCTACAACACGTACCAGCACAACCGGAACCCGTTCATCGACCACCCGGAGTGGGTGGAGGCGATCTGGTAGGCGGGAGTTGCGGGTTGGGCTCCTCGTGATCTGCGGGGAGCCCGGCCAACCGCTGTCAGGAACCTCAGCTGTTCTGGATGCGGCGGGCCGCGGTCACGAGTTCGGCAGGCAGCGCGGGACCGGCACACGCGTAGTCGATCAGCAGGTCCCGGTAGGAGTCGTTCGGCAGGTTCGGCGCCAGTTCGATGAGTTCGCCCAGTTCGGCGGGTGAGCCGGTCAGCCGTGCGCGGTAGGCGGCCCCGGCAGCGCGGAGTGTGGGTTCGGTCGGCTCGTGCTTCATTCCCTGGTCGATCAGGCGGACCGCGGCGGCGAAGTCGCCCTGCTCGGCGTGGACGTCGGCCAGGTCGAGGTGGAGCGACCAGTTGGCCGGGTCCAGGGCGATACCGCGCTCGAACGCCGCCACCGTCCGTTCAGGATCACCCAGCTTGCGCCATGTCCCCGCTCGCACGACCTCCGTCAGCATGATCCGCTCCACGGAGTCCGCCCGGTCGCAGAGGGCGAACGACGCGTCGGTGAGACCGCAGGTCCGCAGCAGGATCGCCATCTTGGCCAACGCGTCCGGCAAGGGCCGGCGGGCAGCCACCGCGTCGATCGCCCGGAACCAGGGCCGGAACCGTTCCCGCGTGCTTTCGCTGTCCAGAACACGGCCACGGCCCATCGTCCGCATTGCGGCCTCGGCCAACGCATCGGCACTCACCACGCCGAGGAACCGTGCATCGCCGAACCAGGGGGCATGGGCCCATGCGATGTCGGGTCGCGCACCCGTAACCGATCCGATCGCCAGCGCCGCACGGTCCATGTCACCGTCAAGGAAGCTGACGTACGACAGCGCCAGCAGCGCCCTCAAGGAGTCGGCACCCTGAACGACCTCGGCCAGTTCGGACGGCTTGTCCCTCCACAACTCGGCAAGGACCGTATAGGGCTGGGGATCCTCAGGTGCGGAGGCGATGGCACCCGCCAGATAGTGCACGGCCGCTGCGGGGCTGCCCCCGCAGTGCGCCATCACCTGCGCGAGACCTACCCCAACTGCCACCGCCCGATTCGACATTGCCAGAGGGTATCCCTGACGGCCGCCGCCTCCACCGGTGACCCCATCGTGGGCTCGCCCTGCCTCAAATACCGGCCGCACCCCAGCCCACAGCATCAAGCACAAGAGGGCGAATACGTTGAATCCGACGGCCGGCAGCTGCGTTTTCAAGACCGCGCAACCGTCCGAGCCGCACTCAGCCCTCGAAGTCGTACTCCAAGATGTACGACGCCGCGTCCAGCACCATGTCGTTCACCTCGACCACCCGCCCCTCCGCGTCGAACGCGGTACGTACGACGAGCACCACAGGCACCCCGGACGACAGGGCCAGCCGGTCGGCCTCCTGGGCGCTGGGCATGCGGGAGCGGATTTCCTCGCGGAAGCGGACGGGCCTGCGGCCGAGTTCCTCAAGCCTGGCGTACATACCGCCGGGGCCGGTCTCGGGCTGCATGATCCGCGTACCGGCGACCAGTTCGGCCGGAAGGTAGGAGGTGGACAGCAGCACCGGCTTGCCGTCGAGAACGTACCGGCGGCGACGCACGCAGACCCGTACCCCCTCGTCACTCAGATTCAGCACTCCCGCGATCGCGGCCGGAGCATCCTCCTCGGCCACTTCCACCGAGTCGACGACGAGTTCGCGGTCTCCGGCATCGGTCGCCCAGATGGAACGCCCCTCGCCCCACTGCGCGTGCGCGAGGCGTTCGAGCCCGCGTCGCCGGATGGGCTTGAAGTCACGGACGAACACCCCGGCTCCTTTGCGCGCTTCCGCGATGCCCTCCGTCTGGAGAACCCCGAGAGCCTGTCGGGCCGTCATCCGAGCCACGCCGTGTTCGGCCATGAGGTCGTTCTCGCCGGGAAGCCGTTCACCGGGCCCGTACTCGCCGGCCTCGACAGCCGCTCGCAGTTGCGCCGCGATGCGCTGGTACTTCGGCTGACGCCCCGTGTCCCCGCCGCTCATCCAGGCCTCTCCTCCGGTCATCTCTAGACATCTTAGGCATCAGCCGCCACACCTTCACAGCCGACCGCCGATCTCGGACGAGCAATTTCTCACATCTCTAGAGATCTATTGACGCACCTAGACGTAGGCCGCTTCACTGACCACGGATCACATCTCTAGAGATGTGCGTCCGTCCGCTGCCTGCCGTGGAGGTCTTCATGTCAGCCCACACCGCGACCGCACAGCCCGCAAGCCCCGACATGCGGGAGGCTTTGTGGCAACTCCCGCACAGTCCGCGCAGTGCTGGGCACGCACGCGCGCTCCTTCGCCTGCAGCTCACGGACTGGAAGATCGCCGGCGAAGTCGCCGACACCGCCGAGCTGTTGCTCTCGGAACTCGTCACCAACTCCGTCCGGCACGCACGGACTCCGCCCGGCCGCGAAATCGGCGTGCGCTTCGCCACGTACGACGGACGGCTGCGCGTGGAGGTCGCAGACGCGAGCGACCACCGGCCCCAGCCCCGAGAAGCCGCCCTCGAAGACGAAGGAGGCCGGGGGCTGGCCCTCGTGCAGTCCTTGGCGAAGCGCTGGGGATGCTGTCCCCGCCTGCACGGCATCGGAAAGGCGACATGGGCGGAGCTGTCGCTGCCACGATCAACGCGGGCAACACTGCGGTACCGCTGATGCGTCGATACCGTTGAAATCGTCGTACACCGCATCTCGCCGCCCATATAAGGAGATCCCTGTGGCCGACGCCTCCGTACCCCCGCCGGACCGACCGGCCACGCCGGACGACGCCGTCACGGTGACGCTCACCTACACCGGCGACCAGGCCGAAGTGCTGCGCACTCTCGCACTCCTGGAGGGACGTACACCAGAGGAAGTGGCGTTGGACCACATCGCACGCGGCATCCCGTTGTCCTTCACCTCGCCCTTGGGGGAGGACTCGGAGGCGATGGCCGTTCTGGCGCGGGCCATGTTCGACGGACCTTCAGACTTGGCCACTCGATCCAGCGAGGACCTGTTCGAGGAAGGTGGCCGTTGAAGCGGCATCTGTTCGGCGTCGCGGACACATCGGTGCTCCTCGCCGTCTACAACCGGAAGGACGCTCATCATGAGTCCTCCGTACAAGCGCTCTCCCTGGTCGACCGACTCGTGGTGTCACCGATGGTCCTGGCCGAGCTGGACTACCACCTGACGACGAAGATCAGCGGCAAGGCGGCAGCGGACGCCCTGGCGAGCATGCGCGCCTGGGCGAGTACGGATCGGCTCACACTCGCCACGGTGGGCTGGCCGCTCCTGAGCGAGGCCGAGCGTCTGATGCGTACGTACGCGGATCACGACGCCATCGGCATGACCGACGCGGTCAACGCCGTTCTGGCCTGGGCGCTGCCACAGCCGGTTGTCCTCGCCCTCGACCATCACTACCGAGATGTCATCGCACCCAGGACTCGCGCCGAGGTTCCGCTGCAGGTGCTCCCAGCGCTCGCATAGCGGGTTGAACTCCTATTATTTCAGGGGGAGTTCAACCGTTTCCTGATCACCTCCGGCGCAGCAGCCGCCGCGCCACCGCATGCGCCCCGACCGTGGCCACCCCGGCAAGCACCGCAACCCCGTGTCACATCACGCGGTCCCGTGGGACGCACGACACCAGCCCGCCGCAACCGCCCCCGGGCCCACAGCGTGAATGGGACGGCCACCAGCGGCGAGGTGACCACCTCGGGCGTGTATCCGCGGACGGCGACGGCTGTGGCGAACTCCCGCCCGTCCGTGGCCTCCAGCCGCCGCCACACCAGTTCCGGCACGCGGGGGTACCGCCGCCGCAGCCCGGGCACCCGCCCTCGGGTCCAGCCCGGCATCGCGGCCACCTCCTCCAGATCGTGTACCGCCCAGGCCGCCAACAGCCCGAAAGTCACACCGACTTCGACGGCAAGGGGCGCCCTCGCCCACCCCATGTCCACCCATGGCAGGAAGTCTGTCAGCGCGCGGGACACCGGTACCGGCGAACATTCGGCCGTTCGGAGGAAACCCGGGTCCCGTCCGCGCTCGTACGCCGACGGCGGCGGCCGGAACGGCATCGTGGCTCCCGACCCGACCCACCCCCAACCCCCGTCCAGGAGGACTTCATGCTCGGCACCGACTTCGTCACCGGATCGCCCAACTGGCTCGACCTCGGCAGCCCGGACACCGACGCCGCCGCCGCGTTCTACGGCGCTGTCTTCGGCTGGCAGTTCGTCTCCGCCGGGCCCGAGACGGGTGGATACGGCTTCTTCCAGGTGGACGGCAAGACCGTCGCCGCCCTCGGACCGCTCACCGAGGAAGGGGCGCGGTCCGCCTGGATGATCCACTTCAAGACCGAGGACATCACGGCCACCGTCCAGGCCGTCACGGCCGGCGGCGGAACCGTACGGATGGAGCCCATGGACGTCATGGGTGAGGGCATGCTGGCCCAGGCCACCGACCCGCAGGGCGCGCAGTTCGCGCTCTGGCAGCCGGGCAGGACGGCGGGCCTGGAGCTCACCTCGGCCCCGAACACCCTGCTCTGGGCGGAACTGCACGCCACCGACCCGGAGGCCGACATCGCCTTCTACCAGGGCCTGTTCGGCTGGCGCAGCCAGGACATGCCGGCCCCCGGCATGACGTACCGGGTACTGAGCACCAGCGCCGGCGACCAGCAGGACGCTTCCTTCGGCGGGGTCGCACCGCTCAACGCGGGCGAGGGCGAACAGCCGCGCTGGGTACCGTACTTCCACTCGGCGGACGTCGACGCCACGATCGACTCGGCCCGCTCCAACGGCGGTTCGGTACTGATGCCGGCGGCGGACGTACCGGAGGTCGGCCGCATCGCCTGGCTCGCGGACCCCTTCGGCGCGGCCTTCGCCCTGCTGAAGCCGGACCCGCGGATGTGACCGAGAACGTGGGAGGGGCCGGCGAAGACGGCCGCCGGCCCCCCCTCACCCCAAATGCGTAGCCGCGAACATCCGCAACACAGCCGGGAGTACGACCACGGATGGCCCCGGTTCCCCCAACGCCTTCGCCAGGTCCGACTCCAGCGCCTCCGGCGACGTACGCACACCCGGCACCCCGAACGACTCCGCCAGCGCCACGTAATCCGGCCGGGTCAGTTCCGTCGCCGTCGCCTCGCCGAAGGCGTCCGTCATGTACTCCCGCAGAATCCCGTAGCCGCCGTCGTCGACGATGAGCCACGTGACGTTCAGGTCGTACTGTCGCGCCGTCGCCAGTTCCGCGATCGAGTACAGCGCGCCCCCGTCACCCGACACCGCCAGCACCGGCCGCGTCGGGTCCGCCGCCGCCGCGCCCAGCGCCGCAGGGAAGCCGTAGCCGAGGCCGCCCGCGCCCTGGGCGGAGTGGAGGTGGTTGGGGCCCTTCGCGTCGAACGCGGACCAGGCCCAGTAGGCGAGGATCGTCATGTCCCAGAAGGACGGGGAGTCGGCGGGCAGGGCCTTGCGCACCGAATCCAACACGCCCTGTTCCAGGGTCAGTTCCTGAGCGTCGATACGCTCCCGGACGCGGCCCAGCAACTCGGACACCCGCCCCGCCGCGCCCGCGTCCGTCCGCTCCGTCACCGTCTCCAACAGCGCCTGCACCGCGTGCCACGCGTCCGCGTGGATGCCCAACGCCGGGTGGTTCGCCTCCAGTTTGCCGAGGTCCGCCTCGATCTGGATCACCCGGCCGCGCGGCCCGAACGTGTGGTAGTTCGACGACAGTTCGCCCAGACCCGAGCCCACCACCAGCAGTACGTCCGCGTCCTCCAGGAAGTCCGTCGTGTGACGGTCCTCCAGCCAGGACTGGAGCGACAGCGGATGCGTCCACGGGAACGCGCCCTTGCCGCCGGGGGTCGTGACCACCGGCGCCTGGAGCTTCTCCGCCAGCTGCCGCAGCTTCTTCGACGCGTCCGCCCGTACGACTCCCCCGCCCGCGATGATCGCCGGACGGGAAGCCTTCGACAGCAAGTCGGCTGCTACGGCGGTCAGTTCGGGGCGCGGGACCAGGTCCTCCGGGGTCGCGTCCACCGCCGTCACCACCGGCACCAGGGTCTCGGCCAGCAGCACGTCCTGCGGGATCTCCACCCACACCGGGCCGTGCGGGGCCGTGAGCGCCGACTTCCACGCCTCCGCGATCGCGGACGGGATCTGTGACTGCGTACGGACCGTGTGGAGCGACTTCACCACACCCCTGAACGAGGCCGACTGGTCCGGGAGTTCGTGCAGATAGCCGTGCCTGCCGCCGCCCAGGCCCGCCGTCGGGATCTGGCTGCTGATCGCCAGGACGGGGGCCGAGGCCGCGCGTGCCTCCTGGAGCGCGGCCAGTGACGTCAGCGCACCCGGGCCCGTGGACAGCAGCAGCGGCGCCGCCTCGCCCGTGATGCGGCCGTACGCGTCCGCCGCGAACCCTGCGTTGTTCTCCACCCGCAGGCCGATGTAGCGGAGGTCGGAGCGGCGCAGCGCGTCGAACATGCCGAGGGCGTGCTGGCCGGGCAGGCCGAAGACGGTCGTCGCGCCGAGCCCGGCCAGGGTCTCCACGACCAGGTCGCCGCCGTTGCGCCCGGGGGGCGGGTTCAGCGCGGCGGTGATCTGCGCGGCCGTGGGGCGGAGTTCCAGGTCGTGGTCGTGGGTCACTTCGAACGGGCCTCTGCAATCTGACGGGACATGATGGTGATCAGGTCGTACGCGGTGTGCGACGCGGCCACCGACGTGATCTCGGCGTGGTCGTACGCCGGTGCCACCTCGACGACGTCCGCCGACACCAGGTTGCAGGATGACAGGCCGCGCAGGATCTCCAGAAGTTCGCGGGAGGTCAGGCCGCCGGCCTCGGGCGTGCCGGTGCCGGGCGCGTGGGCCGGGTCGAGGCAGTCGATGTCGATGGAGATGTAGAGGGGGCGGTCCCCGATGCGCCGGCGGAGCTGGTCGGCGACCTCGTCGGCGCCCCGGCGGTAGACGTCGGCGGACGTGACGATGCCGAAGCCCATCTTCTCGTCGTCCTTGAGGTCCTGCTTGCCGTAGAGCGGACCGCGGATGCCGACGTGCGAGAGCGCCTCGGTGTCGAGGATGCCCTCCTCAACTGCCCTGCGGAACGGCGTCCCGTGCGTGTACTCGGCGCCGAAGTACGTGTCCCAGGTGTCGAGATGGGCGTCGAAGTGCAGCAGGGCCACCGGGCCGTGCTTCTTCGCGACCGACCGGAGCAGCGGCAGCGCGATGGTGTGGTCGCCGCCCAGGGTCATCAACCGGGCGCCGGTGTCCAGGAGTTGGTCCGCGGCCTCCTCGATCGTCTCGACGGCCTCGTTGATGTTGAACGGGTTCGCCGCGATGTCACCGGCGTCCGCGACCTGCGCCAGCGCGAACGGGGACGCGTCCTGCGCCGGGTTGTACGGCCGCAGCAGCCGGGACGCCTCGCGGATCGCGTTGCCGCCGAAGCGCGCGCCCGGCCGGTAGGAGACACCGGCGTCGAACGGCACCCCGACCACGGCGACATCCGCGCTGCCGACCTCGTCCAGCCGCGGCAGCCGGGCGTAGGTCGCGGGCCCGGCGTAGCGCGGGGTGCGCGAGGAGTCGACGGGGCCGCGGGGCGTCTCGTTGCTGGTCATGGGGACTGCCTTCTTTCCTACGCTTCGTCGCGTATGGGCTTCTTTGTGCGTCTGCTACGACTCTACTGGTGGGCGGCGACCGGTTCGGACGCCAGTTCGGGGGCGCCGCGCCCCGCGAGCCGCTCCCGCCACGCGGCCAGTACCGCCGCGTCGGTCGCCGGCGTCGCGAGTGACACGGTGACGTAGGCGACGAGGGACGACAACAGGCCGTAGTAGACAGGCTCGTTGGCGAGGATGCCGTAGGTCGCCATCAGGCCGACGACCGCGAGGCCGCCGACGGCGACGGAGGCGAGCGCGCCCTGCGCGGTGCCGCGCTTCCACAGCAGGCCGCCGAGGATCGGGACGAGAAGGCCGCCGACGAGGAGGTTGTACGCCACCGTCAGCGCCTCGACGACGTTGTTCAGCGCGATCGCCGTGACGATCACCGCTACGCCCATGACGAGGATGAAGGCACGGTTGCCCCGCACCTCGTCGTGCTGCTCCTCCCCGGCGTCCCGCCGGACGGCTCCGCGCAGCTTCGACCAGATGTCGTTGTTGGCGACCGTGGCGCAGGCGATCAGCGCGCCGGAGGATGTCGACATCACGGCGGCGAGGGCGGCCGCGAGCACCAACCCCCGTACGCCGACCGGGAGTTCGTCCTTGACGATGGTCGCGAAGGCGTCGTCCGCGCTGCCGAGGTTGGGGTAGAGGACCTTGGCCGCCGTGCCGATGACGGCACCGGCGAGGGCGTAGCCGAGACAGTAGGTGCCGGCGACCGTGCCACCCCACTTGGCCGTCCTGTCACTGCCCGCCGTGAACACGCGCTGCCAGATGTCCTGGCCGATGAGCATGCCGAACGTGTAGATCAGGACGTAGGTGAAGATCGTCTCGCCGCCGATGCCCAGCGGGTCGAAGTAGCCGGTGGGCAGCTTCGCCTTCATCTCGCCGAAGCCGCCCGCCTTGACGACCGCGATGGGGAGCAGGAGCAGGAGCACGCCGATCGTCTTCACCACGAACTGCACCATGTCGGTGAGGGTGATGGACCACATGCCGCCGAGCGTCGAGTACGCGACGACGATCGAGCCGCCGAGGACGATCGCGACCGTGCGGTTCATGTCGAAGAGGACGTCGAAGATCGTGGCGTAGGCGATGGTCGAGGTGACCGCGAGCATCAGGGTGTAGGCCCACATGACCACGCCGGAGATCACTCCCGCGCGGCCCCCGTACCTGAGATCGAGCATCTCGGAGACGGTGTACACCTTCAGGCGGGCGATGCGGGCGGAGAAGAAGACGGAGAGGGCGAGCAGGCCGAGGCCGATGGTGAAGACCATCCACGCCCCTGACAACCCGTACTGGTAGCCGAGGCCCACGCCGCCGATGGTGGACGCGCCGCCGAGGACGATGGCGGCCATGGTGCCGGAGTACATGACCGGGCCCAGCCGGCGGCCCGCGACCAGGAAGTCGCTCTTGGACCTGGCGCGGCGCATGCCCCACCAGCCCATGGCCAGCATGCCGGCCAGGTAGACGACGATGACGGTGTAGTCGACGGCCATACGGGGGCCTCCTTCGCGCGCTCTCGGGGTCGTCCCGATGTCTCGGGGGGCTTGCGTCGCGACCGACCCTAGGTGGCCGGAAAGCGGCTGCGAAGTGTACGTTTCATCCATTCGAGCACGAGGTGATGGAGGAAACGTCCACCATGCCGGACCTCACGACACCCCCGACACCCCCGACACCCCCTACGCCCCCTACGCCCCCTACGCCCCCCGTACCCCTCACCGCCCTCCTCGCCCGCGAGGACCTGGGGCTGCGGCAGATCGCGGGCCCCACCGACCCCGACATCGTCGTCCACTGGGCGCACACGTCGGAGATGCCGGACCCGTATCCGTATCTGCTGGGCGGTGAGCTGCTGCTGACGGCGGGCGTCCACATCCCGGAGGCGGCGGGCTCCGATGGGGGTCCCCCCGGTCGAGCGAAGCCGAGACTGGGGGAGTACTTCGCCGACTACGTCTCCCGGATCGTCGAGGCGGGCGGTGTGGCCCTCGGCTTCGGCGTCGCGCCGGTCCACGACACCGTGCCGAGGGCCCTGGTCGCGGCCTGCGAGCACTACGACCTGCCGCTCCTGGAGGTCCCGCCACGCACCACCTTCTCCGGGGTGGCCCGCGCGGTCTGGCAGCTGATGGCGCAGGCCCGCCTCGCCGAACTCCGCCGCGTCACCGAGGCCCAGCAGAGCCTGGCGGCGGCGGCCTCCCGCCCCGATCCGGTCCCTTCGGTGCTGCGGCAACTCGCCCAGCGCGTGGGCGGCCGGGCCGTGCTGTACGGGCCCGACGGCACCGAGATCGCGGCGGCCGGGCGGGAGGCGGCGGAGGTGCGGGACGCGCTGGCGGGACTGGCGCGGATCGTGCGTCCCGCCGGAAGTCCCTCGTCCACGTCCCCCACCTCCGCCACCGACACCGTCCCCGGCGCCCATCTCGCGGCCTACGCCCTGGGTACCGGTCAGGGTTTCGTCCTGGGGGTCGCCGCCCCGCACCGCGACCCCGGCGACCACACCATCGCCTCCGTCGCCGCCGTACTGCTCTCCCTCCTCACCGGTGAACACCAGAGCCGCACGGGGGCGAACCGCTCTTCGGCGCTCGTACGACTGCTGCTGGGCGCTCCGCCGGAGGACGTGGCGCCGCTGCTCGGCGCGGACCGGTGGACCGTCGTGCACGCGGCGCCCGACACCCCTGTTTCGGACCCGGTGGCCGCGTCCGCGCTGGGGGCCGCCCTCGGTTCCGCGATGATCGACCTGACGCCGGAGGTGGTACGGGTACTGGTCCCCGCCGATCGTGAACCCGCCGCGCAGCCCGGCTGGACCCTCGGTGTCAGTACCCCCGTGGCTCCCCAGGACTGGTCCGCCGCCGACACCCAGGCGGCCCGTGCCCTGGCCCGGGCCCGTGCCACCCGCGCCCCGCTGGTCCGGCACGGCGCCGCCGGCCGCCCCGGCCTCGCCGAACTGGTGCCCCACGGGGAAGCCGAGGCACACGCCCGCGCCCTCCTCGCCCCGCTCGCCGCGAACCCCGCGCTCACCGAGACCCTGCGCACCTGGCTCTCCCTGCACGGGAGTTGGGACCGTACGGCGGTCGCGCTCGCCGTGCACCGCAACACCGTGCGGCAGCGGATCGCCCGGTGCGCGGCGCTGCTGGACGCGGATCTGGACGATCCGGACGTACGGATGGAGCTGTGGTTCGGCCTGCGTCAGCTGTGAGCGGGCGGGGCGAGTGATCCACATCCCAGCGTGCGGGACGCCGGGCACCGGCACAGCCCGCTGCTCCACAATGGGGACCATGCCGATACCCGGGACCCCAAGCCGCGCCGAGCTCGTCGATCACCTTGTGAAGACGCGTATCGCGGGCGACGTAGCCACCCCCCGCGAGAACAACCTCTCCCACTACCGCAAGCTGGCCAACGGCGACCGCCACTACTGGTTCGGCCTGGAGCTCGGCGACCGGTGGTCCGACGAGCAGGACGTGCTCGCGGTGATGGCGGAGCGGGTGGGGGTGAACGACGATCCCGAGTACCGCTACGGCCAGGACACCATCGACCCGGAGCTGACGGTCGCGGCGCTCGACCGGCTCGCCGCGCGGCTGCGCAAGGCGGCCGACGGGCAGCAGCGGGTCCTCTTCGCCACCGGCCACCCGGGCGGCCTGCTCGAGGTGCACCACTCCACGGCCGCCGCGCTGCGCACGGCCGGCTGCGAGATCGTGGTGATCCCGGAGGGGCTGCAGACGGAGGAGGGGTACGTCATGCAGTTCGCGGACGTGGCCGTCCTGGAACACGGCGCCACGCTCTGGCACACGCACTCCGGTGAGCCGATGAAGGCGATCCTGACCGCCATGGAGCGCGAGGGCCGCCCGCTGCCCGACCTGGTCGTCGCCGACCACGGCTGGGCGGGCTACGCGGGCCGGCACGGCGTCGACTCCGTCGGCTACGCGGACTGCAACGACCCGGCGCTCTTCCTCGCCGAGTCCGAGGGCACCCTCCAGGTGGCCGTCCCGCTCGACGACCATGTGGTCAGCCCCAGGTACTACGACCCGCTGACGGCGTATCTGCTGGCGGAGGCTGAACTGAGCTGAGGGGCAGTGGCCAACTCCCTTGTCATGGCCAGGAGTTCATGGCCATGAGTTCACGGCCAGGGGTTCACGGCCACGGGTTGAGCCCCTCCGCCCGGCGCTGCGCGTATCCCGGTGTCGGGTCCAGGTAGACCCGGTTCACCGACGGGAACGCCTCCCGCAGCCGCTGTTCGGCCTGTTCGCAGGCCCACTCGATCTGCGCGGCACTCGACTTGTCCCGGAAGTCGATCTTCGCGGCGACCAGCGCCTCGCGCGGGCCCTGCACAAGGGTCGTCAACTCCAGTACGGCTTCGATGTGTTCGACCCCGAGCAGTTCCTCGCGGATGCGGTCCCGCATGGGCTTGGGCAGGGGGCGGCCGATGAGGAGTTCCGCGTTGGAGCGGCCCAGCACCCAGGCGACGTAGAGCAGCAGGAGGCCGATGCAGAGGGACGCGAGGCCGTCCCAGACGCCGGAGCCGGTGAGCTGTCCGCCGAGCAGACCGCCGGCCGCGAGGACCAGGCCGACCAGGGCGGCGGAGTCCTCCAGTACTACGGCCTTCACCGCGGTGTCGGGGGTGTAGCGGAGGTAGCGCTTGAAGGAGGCGTCGAAGCGGGCCGCCTCGCCGCGCGCCTGGCGTACGCCCGTCCGCAGGGAGTAGCCCTCCAGGAGGAAGGCGACGCCGAGCACGATGTAGGAGATGAGCGGGTCGCCGAGGTCCTCGCCGGCGACCAGGGTGTGGATGCCGTCGTAGATCGAGAAGACGGCGCCGCCGACGAAGGTGGCGACGGCGGCGAGCATCGCCCAGATGTAGCGCTCGGGGCCGTAGCCGAGGGGGTGTTCCTCGTCTGCGGGTTTCTCGCTGCGTTTGAGGGCGGTGAGGAGGAGGAGTTCGGTGACCGTGTCGGCGACGGAGTGCGCGGCCTCGGAGAGCATCGCGCTGGAGCCGCTGATGACGCCCGCGACCGCCTTGGCCAGCGCGATCCCCAGGTTGGCGACGGCCGCGACGATCACCGTGAGGGTGGACTCGCCGCCGCCCTCGGTTTCCTCTGCTTCTGCCATGGTCCTCAGTGTTCCCGAGGAACCCGGACGACACCCTCCTGGATGACGGAAACGGCCAGCCGCCCGTCCTGCGTGTAGATCCGGGCCTGCCCGAGCCCGCGCCCGCCGTACGCCGACGGCGACTCCTGGTCGTAGAGCAGCCACTCGTCCGCGCGGAACGGCCGGTGGAACCACATCGCGTGGTCGAGCGACGCCCCTACGACGTCCCCTACGGCCCAGCCGCCGCGGCCGTGTGCGAGGAGGATCGAGTCGAGGAGTGTCATGTCGGAGACGTAGGTCGCGAGGACCACGTGGAGGAGCGGGTCGTCCACCAGCTTGCCGTTGGTGCGGAACCAGACCTGGGAGTGCGGTTCGCGCGGCTCGCCGAAGCGGCCGTACGGCGGGTCGTCGACGTACCGGAGGTCGATCGCCTCGCGGGCCTCCAGGAATCGTTCAACGATCCCCCGGTCGAGGTGGTCGTAGCCGAGCAGCCGTTCCTGGCCGGTGGGAACCGTCTCCGGGTCGGGGGCGGTCGGCATGGGGGTCTGGTGGTCGAGGCCTTCCTCGTACGCCTGGAAGGACGCCGACAGCGCGAAGATCGGCCGGCCGTGCTGGACGGCGAGCACGCGGCGGGTGGTGAAGGAACGGCCGTCGCGGATCCGCTCGACGGTGTAGACGATGGGCGCGCCCGGGTCGCCCATGCGCAGGAAGTACGCGTGCAGGGAGTGCGCGTACCGGTCGGCGGGGACCGTCCGTCCGGCGGCGACCAGGGCCTGGGCCGCCACCTGGCCCCCGAAGACGCGGGGGACGACGGCGGAGCGGGACTCGCCGCGGAAGATGTTCTCCTCGATCTGCTCGAGGTCGAGCAGATCGAGGAGATCCTGTAGTGCCTGGTTCATGGTGTTAGTTGTACCGGGCAGTAATTGCCGGGACCTTACAGACCCATGTCCTTGGCGATGATCGTCTTCATGATCTCGCTGGTGCCGCCGTAGATGCGGTTGACGCGGTTGTCCGCGTACAGGCGGGCGATCGGGTACTCGTTCATGAAGCCGTAGCCGCCGTGCAGCTGGAGGCAGCGGTCGATCACGCGGTGCGCGACCTCGGTGGTGAACAGCTTGGCGCTGGCCGCCTCGGCGGGGGTCAGCTCACCGGCGTCCAGGGCCTCGGTCGCGCGGTCGACGACGGCCTCGGCGGCGTCCACCTCGGCCTGGCAGGCGGCCAGTTCGAACTTGGTGTTCTGGAACGCGGCGACGGGCTGGCCGAAGACCACGCGGTCCTGGACGTACTGCTTCGCGAACCGGACGGCGGCCTTCGCCTGTGCGTAGGCGCCGAAGGCGATGCCCCAGCGCTCGGAGGCGAGGTTGTGGCCGAGGTAGTAGAAGCCCTTGTTCTCCTCGCCGAGGAGGTCCTCGACGGGCACCTTGACGTCGACGAACGCCAGCTCGGCGGTGTCGGAGGTCTTCAGGCCGAGCTTGTCGAGCTTGCGGCCGACCGAGTAGCCCTCGGCCTTGGTGTCCACCACGAAGAGGGAGATGCCGTGGCGGCGGTCCTCCTTGGTGGACGGGGAGGTGCGGGCGCAGACGATCATGCGGTCGGCGTGCACACCGCCGGTGATGAAGGTCTTGGCGCCGTTGAGGACGTAGTGCGTGCCGTCCTCGGAGAGCTTGGCGGTGGTCTTCATGCCCGCGAGGTCGGAACCGGTGCCCGGCTCGGTCATCGCGATGGCCCACATCTCCTCGCCGGAGACGAACTTCGGGAGGTACTTCTTCTTCTGCTCCTCGTTGGCGAGCAGCTTGATGTAGGGCAGGCCGAGCAGCACGTGCACACCGGAGCCGCCGAAGGAGACACCCGCGCGCGCGGTCTCCTCGTAGAGGACGGCCTCGAACTTGTACGAGTCGATGCCCGCGCCGCCGTACTCCTCGTCCACGCGGATGCCGAAGACGCCGAGCTCGGCGAGCTTGTAGTAGAACTCGCGCGGCGCCTGGCCGGCGGCGAACCACTCGTCGTAGACGGGGACGACCTCGGCCTCGATGAAGGCCCGCAGGGTCTCCCGGAACGCCTCGTGGTCCTCGTTGAACACAGTACGGCGCACCGCCGCCACCCTTCCTTTGCGCCTGAACCGGCGCCGCTCTCGCGGATGTGGTTGCTCGCCATCGATGGCTAAGCGCTTGCTCAGCATCGAGCGTACCGGCCGGTAGACAGGGGCGTCCAGTGGAACGGGCACGTAACGCTCGTCACGCCGCCTTCGCCCACCCACACGCCCGACTCGGCAGGCCGAGAGGCCCCGACACGGGGCTCCACCCCGGACCCCGACGACGCCACGGCCGTCGGCCACAGCCCCCCAGAACTCAACCACCAACGGCACCCATCACGCCGCCCCACCCACCCGCTCGGCCCGGCAGACCCAGCGGCCCCGACACGGGGCTCCACCCCGGACCCCGACGACGCCACGGCCGTCGGCCACAGCCCCCGGGACTCAACCACCAACGGCACCCATCACGCCGCCCCGCCCACCCGCTCGGCTCGGCAGGCCGAGAGGCCCCGACACGGGGCTCCGCCCCGGACCCCGGGGGGCGGCTCGTCCGGGCCCGCGTCGCCGGCCTCGCCTGCGTCCGCCGACCGCACCCGGTCCGCGGCTTGCGCCCCGGCCTTTGCCCGATGGGCTTCCGGTCTCCGGCCCTCGGCCCTTGGCTGACGGTTTTAGGCTTCGCGCCTGCGGCCCCCGGCTGCCAGTTCGTGGCTTCGCGCCTCCAGCCTCCAGCCTTCGGCTTGCGGCTCGCGGCTTGCGGCTTGCGTTTCTCGTCCGGTGGCCTTCGGTTTGCGGCGACCGGTCCCGGCCCGGATCCGCCCTCGTCAGCCCGTCGAAGCCGCCGCCCCGAGCGCCCCCCGGGCCATCCGGTGCAGCAGCTCCGCCGTCGTCCCGCGCCCGGGCAGCGAGCCCGGGCGGCCCAGGTGTGGGGTCGAGTTGAGGAGGCCGAAGACCGAGTGGACCGCCGATCGTGCGCTGGGTTCGGTCAGGTCCGGGTACACGTCCCGTACGACCTCCACCCACAGTTCGACGTACTGGCGCTGGAGCTGACGTACCAGCTTGCGGTCGGTCTCGCGGAGGCGGTCCAGTTCGCGGTCGTGGAGGGTGATCAGGGGGCGGTCGTCGAGGGCGAAGTCGATGTGGCCCTCAATGAGGGAGTCGAGGAGGGGCTCTGCGGAGGTGACGCCTTCCGCCTCCGCAAGTCGGCGCTTCGCGCCTGTCAGCAGTTGGCCGCTGATGCCTACCAGGAGTTCCGCGAGCATCGCGTCCTTGCCGGGGAAGTGGCGGTAGAGGCCGGGGCCGCTGATGCCGACCGCGGCGCCTATCTCGTCCACGCCGACGCCGTGGAATCCCCGCTCGGCGAAGAGCCGCGCGGCCTCCTTGAGGATCTGCTCGCGGCGGGTGGGGGCGTCGGTTCTCGTGGTCATGAAAGCAATTCTAGACAGAGAGGTTAGCGGTCGTTAACCTGAAGGAGATGGTTAACGCTCATTAACAGCCGAGAGCGGCCGATCGCTGTGCGAGGGGACCCACGGAATGCAAGAGGCACCGGAGCTGACGAGCGCGGCCGATCCCGCGTCGGAGGCGTGGCGGGCCAACGAGGCGGCGCACCGCGCGTTGGGCGAGGAGTTGCGCACGAAGCTGGCCGCGGCCCGGCTCGGCGGGGGTGAGCGGGCCCGGGAACGGCACACCGCGCGCGGCAAGCTGCTTCCCCGCGACCGCGTGGACACACTCCTCGACCCCGGTTCGCCCTTCCTGGAGCTGGCGCCACTGGCCGCCGACGGGATGTACGACGGGGCCGCCCCGGCCGCCGGTGTCATCGCCGGGATCGGGCGGGTGAGCGGGCGCGAGTGCGTGATCGTCGCCAACGACGCCACGGTCAAGGGCGGGACGTACTACCCGATGACCGTGAAGAAGCATCTGCGCGCCCAGGAGATCGCCCTGGAGAATCGGCTTCCGTGCATCTATCTCGTCGACTCCGGGGGTGCCTTCCTGCCCATGCAGGACGAGGTGTTCCCGGACCGCGAGCACTTCGGGCGGATCTTCTTCAACCAGGCCCGGATGTCGGGGGCGGGGATTCCGCAGATCGCCGCCGTGCTGGGGTCCTGTACCGCCGGGGGCGCCTATGTGCCGGCCATGAGCGACGAGGCCGTCATCGTCCGGAATCAGGGGACCATCTTCCTCGGTGGGCCTCCCCTGGTGAAGGCCGCCACCGGTGAGGTCGTCACCGCCGAGGAGCTGGGCGGCGGCGATGTCCACGCGCGCGTGTCGGGTGTCACCGACCACCTCGCGGAGGACGACGCGCACGCCCTGCGGATCGTCCGGAACATCGCCGCCACGCTCCCCGCGCGCGGGCCGCTGCCCTGGGAGGTCACCGAGGCGGTGGAGCCGAAGGTCGACCCCTACGGGATCTACGGCGCGGTCCCGGTCGACTCCCGTACCCCCTACGACGCACGGGAGATCATCGCGCGCGTGGTCGACGGTTCGCGCTTCTCCGAGTTCAAGGCCGAGTTCGGGCAGACCCTGGTCACCGGCTTCGCGCGCATCCACGGCCACCCGGTGGGCATCGTCGCCAACAACGGCATCCTGTTCTCCGAATCCGCCCAGAAGGGCGCCCACTTCATCGAGCTGTGCGACCAGCGCGGCATCCCGCTCGTGTTCCTCCAGAACATCTCCGGATTCATGGTCGGCAAGGCCTACGAGGCGGGCGGCATCGCCAAGAACGGCGCCAAGATGGTCACCGCCGTCGCCTGCGCGCGCGTGCCGAAGCTGACGGTCGTGGTCGGCGGCTCGTACGGCGCGGGCAACTACTCGATGTGCGGCCGGGCGTACTCGCCGCGCTTCCTGTGGATGTGGCCCGGCGCCAAGATCTCCGTGATGGGCGGCGAGCAGGCCGCGTCGGTCCTCGCGACCGTGAAGCGGGACCAGTTGGAGGCGCGCGGCGAGGAGTGGCCCGCCGAGGACGAGGACGCCTTCAAGGACCCGATCCGGCAGCAGTACGAGCGTCAGGGCAACGCCTACTACGCGACCGCCCGCCTCTGGGACGACGGGGTCATCGACCCGCTGGAGACCCGCCAGGTCCTCGGCCTCGCCCTGACCGCCTGTGCCAACGCGCCGCTGGGAGACCCCCAGTTCGGCGTCTTCCGGATGTGATGAGGGTGCCCGAGATGGTCGACATGTTCGAGACGGTCCTGGTGGCCAACCGGGGCGAGATCGCGGTCCGCGTGATCCGCACCCTGCGCTCGCTCGGTGTGCGCTCGGTGGCCGTCTTCTCCGACGCCGACGCGGACGCCCGGCACGTCCGGGAGGCCGACACGGCGGTACGGATCGGTCCCGCCCCGGCGGCGGAAAGCTATCTGTCCGCGGAACGGCTGCTGGAGGCTGCCGCCCGTACCGGCGCGCAAGCCGTGCACCCGGGCTACGGCTTCCTCGCCGAGAACGCGGCCTTCGCGCGCGCGTGCGCCGACGCCGGGCTGGTCTTCATCGGTCCTCCGGCGGACGCGATCGCCCTCATGGGGGACAAAATCCGCGCCAAGGAGACGGTGGAGGCGGCCGGTGTCCCGGTCGTCCCCGGCGGCCGTGACCCCGAACTCGCCAAAGCGGCACACGAGTTGGGCGCGCCCGTCCTCCTCAAGCCGTCGGCCGGCGGTGGCGGCAAGGGCATGCGCCTGGTCCGCGACCTCACCCTCCTGGACGACGAGATCGCCGCCGCCCGCCGCGAGGCCCGCGCCTCCTTCGGCGACGACACCCTCCTGGTCGAGCGCTGGGTGGACCGCCCCCGCCACATCGAGATCCAGGTCCTGGCCGACGGCCACGGCAACGTCGTCCACCTCGGCGAACGCGAGTGCTCCCTCCAGCGCCGGCACCAGAAGGTCATCGAGGAGGCCCCGAGCGTGCTCCTGGACGAGGCCACGCGCGCGGCGATGGGCGAGGCGGCGGTCCAGGCGGCCCGCTCGTGCGGGTACGCGGGCGCGGGCACAGTGGAGTTCATCGTCCCGGGGAACGACCCGTCGTCGTACTACTTCATGGAGATGAACACCCGCCTCCAAGTGGAGCACCCCGTAACGGAGTTGGTCACCGGGCTCGATCTGGTGGAGTGGCAGTTGCGCGTGGCGGCGGGTGAGCGGCTGCCCTTCGGCCAGGAGGACATCACCCTCACGGGGCATGCCATCGAGGCTCGGATCTGCGCGGAAGACCCCGCGCGCGGGTTCCTGCCCTCCGGCGGCACGGTGTTGAAGCTGCACGAACCGCAGGGCGACGGCATCCGCACCGACTCCGGGCTCTCCGAAGGCACCGAGGTCGGCAGCCTCTACGACCCGATGCTCTCCAAGGTCATCGCCTACGGCCCCGACCGCGCGACCGCGCTCCGGAAACTCCGGGCCGCCCTCGCGGACACGGTCACGCTGGGCGTGCCGACCAACGCCGGTTTCCTACGGCGGCTGCTGGCCCATCCGGCCGTCGTGGCGGGCGAGTTGGACACCGGGCTCGTCGAGCGCGAGGCGGACTCCCTCATTTCGGACGAGGTCCCCGAGGAGGTCTACGAGGCGGCGGCCGCCGTACGGCTGGAGGCGCTGCGGCCGGAGGGCGGGGGCTGGACGGATCCGTTCTCGGTGCCGAGCGGCTGGCGGCTGGGCGGTGCTCCGAAGTCGGTCGGCTTCCAGCTGCGGGTGACCGAGCCCGTGGAGTACGTCCCGCGCGGGAGCCACACCGTCACCGAGGACCAGGTCGCCGTCACCCTCGACGGGGTCCGGCACACCTTCCGGCGGGCCGGTGACTGGCTGGGCCGGGACGGGGACGCCTGGCAGGTGCGGGACCACGATCCGGTGGCCGCCTCGCTCAGCGGGGCCGACCGCTCCGGTGCCGGTTCGCTGACCGCGCCGATGCCGGGGACGGTGACCGTGGTGAAGGTCGCCGTCGGGGATCAAGTGACCGCAGGACAGAGCCTGTTGGTGGTCGAGGCGATGAAGATGGAGCACGTCGTCTCCGCGCCGCACGCCGGCATCGTCACCGAACTCGATGTGACCCCCGGCGCGACGGTCGCCATGGACCAGGTGCTGGCGGTCGTCACACCTGCGGAGGAGGACCAGTGACACTCCCGATGGTCGTACCGGCCCCCGACCTGCCCGCGCGGGTGCGCATCCACGAGGTCGGGGCCCGTGACGGACTCCAGAACGAGAAGTCGACCGTGCCCACCGAGGTCAAGGCCGAGTTCATCCGGCGACTGGCCGACGCGGGCCTGACCACCATCGAGGCCACCAGCTTCGTCCACCCCAAGTGGGTGCCCCAACTGGCCGACGCCGAGCAGCTGTTCCCGCTCGTGCGCGACCTGAAGGGCGTACACCTGCCCGTCCTGGTGCCGAACGGCCGTGGTCTGGACCGGGCCCTGGCCCTGGACGCGAACCGCGTCGCCGTGTTCGCCAGTGCCACCGAGTCCTTCGCCAAGGCCAACCTCAACCGCACGGTGGACGAGTCGCTGGCCGTGTTCGCCCCGGTCGTGGCCCGCGCCAAGGACGAGGGCGCCCATGTGCGCGGCTACCTCTCGATGTGCTTCGGAGACCCCTGGGAGGGCGAGGTCCCCATCGCCCAAGTGGTGCGTGTCTGCCGGGCGTTGGTCGACATGGGCTGCGACGAGCTGAGCCTCGGCGACACGATCGGCGTGGCAACTCCCGGGCACGTTCTGGAACTTCTCGCCGCGCTCAACGAACAGCACGTCCCCACCGATGTGCTGGGCGTGCACTTCCACGACACCTACGGCCAGGCTCTCGCCAACACCCTGGCCGCCCTCCAGCACGGCGTCACCACCGTGGACGCCTCCGCGGGCGGCCTCGGCGGCTGCCCGTTCGCCAAGTCCGCCACCGGCAACCTCGCGACCGAGGACCTGGTGTGGATGCTCCAGGGTCTCGGCATCGACTCCGGAGTCGACCTCGACCGTCTCACCGCCACCAGCGTGTGGATGGCCGAACAACTGGGCCGACCCAGCCCGTCCCGCACCGTCCGCGCCCTCTCCCACAAGGACCAGTGACCGCCATGGACCACCGTCTCTCCCCCGAGCTGGAAGAACTCCGCCGTACGGTGGAGGAGTTCGCGCACGACGTGGTGGCGCCGAAGATCGGCGACTTCTACGAGCGGCACGAGTTCCCGTACGAGATCGTCCGTGAGATGGGCCGCATGGGCCTGTTCGGGCTGCCGTTCCCCGAGGAGCACGGCGGGATGGGCGGCGACTATCTGGCGCTGGGCCTGGTCCTGGAGGAGCTGGCCCGGGTCGACTCGTCGGTCGCGATCACCCTGGAGGCGGGCGTCTCGCTCGGCGCGATGCCGATCCATCTCTTCGGCACCGACGCGCAGAAGGCCGAGTGGCTGCCCCGGCTCTGCTCCGGCGAGATCCTCGGCGCCTTCGGGCTGACCGAGCCGGACGGCGGCTCCGACGCGGGCGCGACCCGGACGACCGCCCGCCTGGACCCGGACACCGACGAATGGGTGATCAACGGTTCCAAGTGCTTCATCACCAACTCCGGTACGGACATCACGGGTCTGGTGACGGTCACCGCGGTCACCGGCCGCAAGCCCGACGGCAAGCCGCTGATCTCGGCGATCATCGTGCCGTCCGGGACACCCGGTTTCACGGTCGCGGCGCCGTACTCGAAGGTCGGCTGGAACGCCTCGGACACCCGCGAGCTGTCCTTCGCGGACGTCCGGGTCCCGGCGGCGAACCTCCTCGGTGAACAGGGCCGCGGCTACGCCCAGTTCCTGCGCATCCTCGACGAGGGCCGGATCGCCATCGCGGCACTCGCCACCGGCCTCGCGCAGGGCTGTGTCGACGAGTCGGTGAAGTACGCCAAGGAACGGCACGCGTTCGGGCGGCCGATCGGCGCCAACCAGGCCATCCAGTTCAAGATCGCCGACATGGAGATGAAGGCCCACACCGCCCGCCTCGCCTGGCGCGACGCGGCCTCCCGCCTGGTCGCCGGCGAGCCCTTCAAGAAGGAGGCGGCCCTCGCCAAGCTGTACTCCTCCACCATCGCCGTCGACAACGCCCGCGACGCCACCCAGGTGCACGGCGGCTACGGCTTCATGAACGAGTACCCGGTGGCCCGCATGTGGCGCGACTCCAAGATCCTGGAGATCGGCGAGGGCACCAGCGAGGTCCAACGGATGCTGATCGCCCGCGAGTTGGGCCTCACGGGCTGAGAGCCTTCAGACCGGCTCGGGGGCCGGGCTGCCCAGGCCCACCGACAACTCCGCCGAGATCAGGGCCACATGCCGGTAGGCCCGCTCGGCGGCGGCCAACACCCTGTCCTGTACGGCGGGTTCACCGAGCGCGCGGTCGAGGCGCTCGGTGAGGGCAGCCCAGCGGGCGCGGTCGCCGCTGCCGTAGTACGACGTGCCGCGCCCGTCCGTGAGCCGGTACGCCTCGGTGACGTACCGGAGCAGGAAGCGGGCGCCGAGGGTGGAGCCCTCCAACACGTAGAGGAAGCCGAGGAGTTCGGTGGCGCCGGAGTTCCGGATCTCGTCGGCGAACTCCATGGCGGCCGGGCAGGGTTCGGGGGTCGCGCCCAGGGTGGCGAAGTGGCGGAGGTCGCATTCGAGGAGCGGGACCTTGGCCAGGTCCGGCGACCACACCGAGGCCACGAACGGGCTGGTGGCGCGGGCCAGTTCGGTTTCCAGCGGCTCCAACACCACGCGGTAGGCGGCGAGTTGGCCGACGTAACGGTCGAGCGGGAGGGTTCCGGAGAGCATCGCGGTGGCGAACTCCGCGGTCTCCAGGGCCTCGTGCCAGGTGCGGGTGCCGTTCCTCAGCCGATGGGTCGCCCTGTCCGTCATAAGCCGCTCCGCTGCCGGACCGTCGCGAGCAGACGGTCGATGAGGTGGCCCTTGCGTTCGATCGTCACGTCGAAGTAGGCGGCGCTGCGCTGGGAGCGGCACACCCCGTGGACGGTGTCCTTCGCGGCGCGCTTCAGGGCCACGGCCTCCTCGGCGAGCGCGAGCAGCGTCCGCTCCAGCTGGGGGTGACCGAGAACGTGCCGTTTGGATTCCGCTTCCGGCGGTGCGCCGTCGAGGAGTTCCAGGAGGACCCGGTTGCCGAGGCCGTCGAAGTCCTCGTGGGTGTTGGCGCCGCCGAGTTCCGGCACGAAGTCGGTCAGGTCGTTGAACAGCTGGCTGGCGAGGCCGAGTTGACGCATCGCGCCGTCCAGGGCGAGCCGGTCGTCCTCGACCACCCGCAGTCCCGCGACCGCCGCGTCGAGCGGCATCCGGAACAGGGTGCCGGTCTTGAGCGCGGCCGTCTGCTCCCAGAAGCCGACCCGGACGGCGCGCGGCGCGGCCAGCAGCTCGGCGCGGGTGAGCGCCGTACGCGAGGACATGTCGACGGCCTGCCCGGTGAAGCCGTCGCCGACCGAGCGCACCAGGCTGTCCACGACGGCCGGGTGGGCCGCGTGCCGCAGCGCGGACATGATCAGCCAGGCGCCGGCGTTGAGGGCGAGGGGTGTGCCGTGGGTGGCGTGGAGGGCGGGTTCGCCGTAGCGGACGTCGCTGCCGTCCTGGATGTCGTCGAGGGCGACGGCGGCCTTCAGCAGAATCCTTACGGCAACCGCCGTGCGGCGGACGACGGCCAGCTCGGCGGCCGTGTCGTACCCGGCGGCCAACTCACCGGGAAATCCTCGGTAGTTGCGATAGGCCCAGTAGACCATCGAGGGGCGCAGCGGAGCCCGGCCGCCGGGTGTGGCGGCGGTGGGTGGCAGCGCCTGCTGGCCGGTCTTGGAGCCGACGGCGTCGGCGACCGGTTCGTACAGGGAGCGCCGTAGCGCCGTGTCGTAGACGGAGGCGGCTGCCCGCGCCGGGGCGGTCAGCGAGCCGAGGAACTCGGCGAGGTCGTCCTCCAGCAGTGCCGCGTCGCTCCGCACCACCGCGTCCACATCCGTCGCTTCCACCGTGGCAGCCACTTCCACCTCCGGGGGTCGCCGAACGCCGGTGCGCAGAGCTCGCTAGGACGAGCGTGATCACAACGGACCGATGGGACAAGGAGGTTGAAAGCCAAAGTGGGCGGGGCGTGGGCGGCGGCCACCCCGCCCACTGGACACTCAGTGAGGTTAGGCTAACCTACCTTCGAATTGTCCGGCGGGTGCTCCGCCCTGTTCGAAAGCAGCCACACATGTCCAACGCCCGTGCCACCCACCTCTCCCGCCGCGGCATCCTCGCCGCGGGCGGCGCCCTCGGCCTCGGCGCCGTGCTCGCGGCCTGCGGCGACGACGACGCGAAAAGCGGTGGCTCGGACAAGCAGACGACGGCCGCGAAGTCCGGGCCGTGGAGCTTCAAGGACGACCGCGGCCAGACCGCGAAGACCGACAGGACCCCGGCGAACATCGTCTCCTTCATCGGTGTCGCCGCCGCGCTGCACGACTACGGCATCGAATCCAAGGGCGTCTTCGGCCCGACGAAGCTGAAGGACGGCAAGGCCGACGTGCAGGCCGGTGACCTCGACATCAGCAAGGTCACGGTCATCGGCAACGAGTGGGGCCAGTTCAACATCGAGAAGTACGCGGCCCTCTCCCCCGACGTTCTCCTCACCACGATGTTCGACGCGGCCGGCACGCTCTGGTACGTCCCGGAGGAGTCGAAGAAGAAGATCCTCGCCGTGGGCGCCCCGACCGTCGGCATCTCCGTGTACGACGTCCAGCTGCCGACGCCGCTCGCCCGCATGCTGGAACTCGCCAAGTCCCTTGGCGCGGACACCACTTCCTCTACGATCACCGCGGCCAAGAAGCGCTTCGAGGACGCCGCCGCACGGCTGCGCGCGGCGGCCAAGGCCAAGCCGGACATCAAGGTTCTCGCGGGGTCCGCGAGCCAGGACATCTTCTACGTCTCCGGGTCCAACCTCTCCGTCGACCTGGAGTACTACAAGGCTCTCGGCGTGAACTTCGTCGAGCCGTCGGCGGCTGCGCTCAAGGCGAGCGGTGGCTGGTACGAGAACCTCAGTTGGGAGAACGTCGACAAGTACGGGGCGGACATCATCATGATGGACAACCGGACGTCGGCGATTCAGCCCGCGGACATCACCGAGGGCACGTGGAAGAAGCTGCCGGCTGTGAAGGCCGGGCAAGTCATCGCGCGGAACCCTGAGCCGATTCTGTCGTACGCCAAGTGTGCGCCGTTGCTTGAGGATCTGGCCGAGGCGATCGAGAACGCGAAGAAGGTCAGCTGATTCAGGGGTGGTTTCGCTTTCGTGGGGAGCCGCGGGCCGGTTGTGGCTGGTCGCGCAGTTCCCCGCGCCCCTCAGGCAGGACACCTGACGCCCCTCCAGAGGAGCCCCCCTCCATGACTACGGCCGTAGCCGCCCCCTTCCGCTTCTTTTCTCTCCAGGTCGTGCGGACGGAGCGGCTGGGGCCGTCTCTTGTCCGCGTCACCTTTGCCGGGGACGACCTGGCGCATTTCTCTTCCGACGGGTGTGATCAGTCCCTGTCGCTCTTCCTGCCGCAGCCCGGCCGGCCGGAGCCCGCCGTTCCCTACGAACTCGGTGACGGGTGGTGGCAGGCCTGGCGCGAACTGCCCGACGACGTACGGGCGGTGATGCGCTCGTACACGCTTCGTGCGCTGCGCCGCGACCCCGACGAGATCGACATCGACTTCGTCCTCCACGAACCCGCCGGGCCCGCCTCCCTGTGGGCCTCCCATGCCTCCACCGGGGACCGGGTCGTGGTGCTCGGGCCGGCCGTCGCGGACAACCGGGCGATTCGGTTCCGGCCGCCGGAGGACACCGATCTCGTGGTCGTCTGGGGTGACGAGACCGCTGTGCCTGCCGTGTCAGCCATTCTCGAAGCGCTGCCCGCGGGCACGCGTGCGCGGGTGTGGCTGGAGGTCCAACATGCCGGTGACGTACAGGACCTGGTGACCGCTTCCGACGCCGAAGTCACCTGGCTGGTGCGGGAGAACCAGGGTTCCGAGGGGTCCCCCATGGCCCTCGGCGCCCTGCGTGCCGCCCAACTCCCCTCCGCCTCGCGGCCGTACGTGTGGATCGCGGGCGAGTCCGGTCAAGTGAAGGCATTGCGGCGGCACTTCGTGGGTGAGCGCGGGTTCGACCGGCGGCGCGTGACCTTCGTGGGGTACTGGCGGCAGGGGCTCAGCGAGGAGCAGTTGCGCGAAGCGGGGTGAGAGACGGCCGGTGTGTGAGTGACGGCAGTCACGGGAGGGGTGGGTTCCGAAAGATCTAAGTTAGGTTAGCCTTACCTAAGTTCAAATCCGTCCCCACCCCGGAGGACCCCCACATGCGCTCGCACCTGCTCAATGACACGACTGCGGAGCACTACCGCCGCTCCGTGACTCAAGGCGTGGAGCGGGTGGCGGCCAAACTCGCCACCACGGAACGACCGTTCACCGGCGTCACGGTCGACGCCCTCTCCCCCCTCATCGACCGGATCGACCTCGACCGTCCGCTCCACGACACCGCCGCGGTGCTCGACGAGCTGGACGAGGTGTACCTGCGTGACGCGGTCTACTTCCACCACCCCCGCTACCTCGCCCATCTCAACTGCCCGGTCGTCATCCCCGCCGTGCTCGGCGAGGCGGTGCTCTCCGCCGTCAACTCCTCCCTGGACACCTGGGACCAGTCGGCCGGCGGCACCCTCATCGAGCGCAAGCTGATCGACTGGACGAACGAGCGGATCGGCCTCGGGCCGCACGCGGACGGGGTGTTCACCTCCGGCGGCAGCCAGTCCAACCTCCAGGCCCTGCTGCTGGCCCGCGAGGAGGCGAAGACCGACACCCTCGCCAAACTGCGTGTCTTCGCTTCTGAGGTCAGCCACTTCAGCGTGAAGAAGTCCGCGAAGCTGCTGGGCCTCGGGCAGGACGCCGTCGTGTCGATACCCGTCGGCGCCGACAAGCGGATGCAAACGGTCGCGCTCGCACGGGAGTTGGAGCGCTGCAAGAACGCCGGGCTCGTGCCCATGGCCGTCGTCGCCACCGCCGGCACCACCGACTTCGGCTCCATCGACCCGCTGCCCGAAATCGCCGAGCTGTGCGAGCAGTTCGGGGTGTGGATGCACGTCGACGCGGCCTACGGCTGCGGGCTGCTCGCCTCACTCAAGCACCGGAGCCGGATCGACGGCATCGAGCGCGCCGACTCGGTCACCGTGGACTACCACAAGTCCTTCTTCCAGCCGGTGAGTTCGTCCGCCCTGCTGGTCCGCGACGCCGACACCCTGCGCCACGCGACCTACCACGCGGACTACCTCAACCCGCGCCGCATGGTGCAGGAGCGCATCCCCAACCAGGTCGACAAGTCCCTGCAGACCACCCGCCGGTTCGACGCGCTCAAGCTGTGGATGACGCTGCGCGTGATGGGCGCCGACGGCATCGGCCAACTATTCGACGAGGTCTGCGACTTGGCCGAGGAGGGGTGGCGACTCCTTGCCGCCGACCCACGCTTCGACGTGGTCGTCGAACCCTCGCTGTCCACCCTCGTCTACCGCTACATCCCGGCCGCCGTCACCGACCCCGCCGAGATCGACCGCGCCAACCTGTACGCCCGCAAGGCCCTGTTCGCCTCCGGTGACGCGGTGGTCGCGGGCACCAAGGTCGCGGGCCGCCACTACCTGAAGTTCACCCTGCTCAACCCCGAGACGACGGCCGGCGACATCGCCGCCGTCCTCGACCTGATCGCCGGCCACGCCGAGCAGTACCTGGGAGAGTCCCTTGACCGCGCTTCCTGAACCCGCCGGCAAGACCTACGACTTCGTGGGCATCGGGCTCGGGCCCTTCAACCTCGGCCTCGCCTGCCTCACCGAGCCGATCGCCGAACTAGACGGGATCTTCCTGGACTCGAAGCCCGACTTCGAGTGGCACGCCGGCATGTTCCTCGACGGCGCCCACCTCCAGACCCCGTTCATGTCGGACCTGGTCACCCTCGCCGACCCGACCTCGCCGTACTCCTTCCTCAACTACCTGAAGGAGAAGGGGCGTCTGTACCCCTTCTACATCCGCGAGAACTTCTATCCCCTGCGGGTCGAGTACGACGACTACTGCCGCTGGGCCGCCAACCGCCTGTCCAACGTGCGCTTCAGCACGACGGTTTCGGAAGTGACGTACGAGGACGAGGACGGGGTCTACGTCGTCCGGACGGAGGCCGGTGACGTGTTCCGCGCCCGTCATCTGGTCCTGGGCACCGGCACCCCGCCGTATCTCCCCGAGGCCGTCGCCGGACTCGGCGGCGACTTCATCCACAACTCCCGCTATGTGCAGCACAAAACAGCGCTGCAGGCCAAGGAGTCGATCACGCTGGTCGGCAGCGGGCAGTCCGCCGCCGAGATCTACTACGACCTGCTCAGCGAAATCGACGTCCACGGCTACGAGTTGAACTGGGTGACGCGCTCGCCGCGCTTCTTCCCGCTGGAGTACACGAAACTCACGCTGGAGATGACCTCCCCGGAGTACATCGACTACTTCCACGCCCTGCCCGAGCAGACCCGCTACCGCCTCACGGCCGAGCAGAAGGGCCTCTTCAAGGGCATCGACGGCGACCTCGTCAACGACATCTTCGACCTGCTGTACCAGAAGAAGGTCGGCGGACCCGTCCCCACCCGACTGCTCACCAACTCCTCCCTCAACGACGCCACTTACCGCGACGGCGTGTACGAACTCGCCCTGCGCCAGGAGGAGCAGCAGAAGGACTACACCCTGCGCTCCCAGGGCCTGGTCCTCGCCACCGGCTACAAGTACGCCGAGCCGGAGTTCCTCAAGCCCGTGCACGAGCGGCTGCGCTACGACTCGCAGGGCAACTTCGACATCGCGCGCAACTACTCGATCGACACCACGGGCCGGGGCGTCTTCCTCCAGAACGCCGGCGTCCACGCGCACAGCATCACGTCCCCGGACCTGGGCATGGGCGCGTACCGCAACTCGTACATCATCCGTGAGCTGCTCGGCACCGAGTACTACCCGGTCGAACAGACCATCGCGTTCCAGGAGTTCGCCGTATGAGCGCCCTCACCACCACAGGCACCTTCACCTTCCGCCCCCTCGACCCGCTGCGCGACGCCGAGTTGCTGCACCGCTGGGTCACCCATCCCAAGGCCGCGTACTGGATGATGCAGGACGCGAAACCGGAGGACGTCGAGCGCGCCTACATGGAGATCGCGGCCGACGAGCACCAGCAGGCGCTGCTCGGGCTCCAGGACGGGATGCCCGTCTTCCTGATGGAGTACTACGACCCGCGGTATCGCGAACTGGTCGGCCTGTACGAGCCGTTGCCCGGCGATGTCGGCATGCACTTCCTGACGCCGGCCACCGAGGCGCCCGTCCACGGCTTCACCCGTGCGGTGATCACCGCCGTGATGGCCCGCCTCTTCGAGAACCCGGCCGTCGCCCGTGTCGTCGTGGAGCCGGATGTGTCCAACACCGCCGTGCACGCCCTGAACAAGGCGGTCGGGTTCGTGCCCGAGCGCGAGATCCAGAAGCCGGAGAAGAAAGCCTTGTTGAGCTTCTGCACCCGGGAACAGTTCCTCACAGCCACGGCGGTGTCCGCATGAGCCTCGCCGACGCCGTCGCCCACCTCTCCCCCGAGCGCTGGGAGAAGGCCAACCGCCTCCTCATCCGCAAGGCCCTCGCCGAGTTCGCGCACGAGCGGCTGATCACCCCCGAACCGGCCTCGCAGGACAGCGACTTGTATGTCGTCCGCAGTGACGACGGGCTGACGCGTTACCGGTTCACCGCCGTCCGCCGCGCCCTCGACCACTGGCAGGTCGACGCCGACTCCATCACGCGTCACCGCGACGGCGCCGAACTCCCCCTCGCCGCACTGGACTTCTTCATCGAGCTGAAGCAGGCGCTCGGTCTGAGCGAGGCGATCCTGCCGGTCTATTTGGAGGAGATCTCCTCCACCCTCTCCGGCACCTGCTACAAGCTCACCAAGCCGCAGATTCCGGTCGCCGAGCTGGTGACGAGCGGCTTCCAGGCCATCGAGACCGGGATGACCGAGGGCCACCCCTGCTTCGTCGCCAACAACGGGCGGCTCGGCTTCGGCGTCCACGAGTACCTGTCGTACGCCCCCGAGACCGCGAGCCCGGTCCGGCTGGTCTGGCTGGCGGCGCACCGCTCACGGGCGGCGTTCACGGCGGGTGTTGGCATCGAGTACGAGTCGTTCGTCAAGGACGAGTTGGGCAGCGCCACGCTGGACCGCTTCCGCGCCACCCTCACCGACCAGGGTCTCGACCCCGACGGCTACCTCCTCATTCCCGTCCACCCCTGGCAGTGGTGGAACAAGCTCACCGTCACCTTCGCCGCCGAGGTCGCCCGCGGCCACCTCGTCTGTCTCGGCGAGGGCGACGACGAGTACCTCGCCCAGCAGTCCATCCGGACGTTCTTCAACCGGTCCAACCCCGAGAAGCACTACGTGAAGACGGCCCTGTCGGTCATCAACATGGGCTTCATGCGCGGGCTTTCGGCCGCCTACATGGAGGCGACCCCGGCGATCAACGACTGGCTCGCCCAACTCATCGACAACGACCCGGTGTTGAAGTCAACCGGTCTGTCGATCATCCGCGAGCGGGCCGCCGTCGGCTACCGCCACCTGGAGTACGAGGCGGCCACCGACCGCTACTCGCCGTACCGCAAAATGCTCGCCGCCCTGTGGCGCGAGAGCCCGGTGTCCTCGCTCCGGGACGGCGAGTCCCTCGCGACGATGGCCTCGCTGGTGCACCTCGACCACGAGGGCGCCTCCTTCGCCGGCGCGCTGATCGAGCGCTCGGGGCTGGCCCCGGTGGAGTGGCTGCGGCGCTACCTGCGGGCGTACTTCACCCCGCTGCTGCACAGCTTCTACGCCTACGACCTGGTCTTCATGCCGCACGGCGAGAACGTGATCCTCGTCCTCGAGAACGGTGTCGTCCAGCGCGCGATCTACAAGGACATCGCCGAGGAGATCGCCGTCATGGACCCGGACGCGGTGCTGCCGCCGACGGTGGAGCGACTGCGGGTCGAGGTCCCCGAGGACAAGAAGCTCCTGTCGATCTTCACCGACGTCTTCGACTGCTTCTTCCGCTTCCTCGCCTCCAACCTGGCCGCAGAAGGCGTCCTGGAGGAGGACGACTTCTGGCGTACGGTCGCGGAGGTCACCCGCGAGTACCAGGACTCGGCGCCCGAACTCGCCGACAAGTTCCGGCAGTACGACATGTTCGCCCCTGAGTTCTCGCTGTCCTGCCTCAACCGGCTCCAGCTGCGCAACAACGAGCAGATGGTGGACCTGGCGGACCCGTCCGGCGCGCTCCAGCTCGTCGGCACCCTGAAGAACCCCATCGCCGGGTTCTGACCCACGAAGCAGGCGGGCACCCCGGGGTACGGTCCCCCGGGGTGCCCGCCTTCATGGCAAGAAACAACTACCTTGCGGGCCAAGGCACTTGGGGCGACCGGTAGTAGTCGATCCCCAGCGCGTCCCAGCGCGGGGCCTGTGCCGCGAGCCGCACCTTGTAGGTGTCCCAGTCGTGCGTCGAGGCCGGCGACCAACCCAGCTCGGCCACGCCCGGCAGCCGGGGGAAGGCCATGTACTGGATGTTGGCGTCGGTCACGATGGTCTCCGACCACAGCGGTGCCTCGACGCCCCGGATCGCCGAACTCGGCGCCCCGGCAAGGTAGTTGCCGGGATCCCAGTCGTAGGACCGCTTCACCTCGACCAGACCCGCCCAGTCCTGGCCGAGCGGGGTGTCCTCGGTGTACTTCATGTCGAGGTAGACCCGGTCGGCGGGCGAGAGGATCAGCCCGGTGCCGTTCTTCGCGGCCTCGGCGACCTGTGCCTTCTCGGCGGCGTCGGTGTCGTCGAGACCCCAGTACTGCGCGAGGGCACCCTTGATCGGATGCGCTCCGGTGATCTGGTGCCAGGCGATCACCGTCTTGCCGTACTTGGCGACGATCGGCTGCACCCGGTCCATGAACTTGACGTAGTCCTCATGGCTGGTGGAGTGCGCCTCGTCGCCGCCGATGTGGAGATAGCGGCCCGGGGTGAGCGCGGCCAGCTCGCTGATCACGTCGTCCAGGAAACTGTAGGTGACGTCCTTGCCGACGCACAGCGAGCTGAAGCCGACGTCCGTGCCCGTGTAGAGCGGGGGTGCCACGCCGTCGCAGTTCAGGTCGGCGTAGGAGGCGAGGGCCGCGTTGGTGTGGCCGGGCATGTCTATCTCCGGGACTACCTCCAGGAAGCGGGAGGCCGCGTACCGCACGATCTCCTTGTAGTCGTCCTTCGTGTAGTAGCCGCCCGCGCCGCCGCCGACCTCGGTCGAGCCGCCGTAAGTCGCCAGCCGGGGCCAGGAGTTGACGGCGATGCGCCAGCCCTGGTCGTCGCTGAGGTGCAGGTGCAGTTCGTTGATCTTGTAGAGGGCCAACTGGTCGATGTAGCGCTTGACTTGGGCGACCGTGAAGAAGTGCCGGGAGACGTCGAGCATGGCGCCGCGGTAGGCGTAGCGCGGGGAGTCCTCGACGGTGCCGCCCGCGACCTGCCAGGGGCCGCGCTGCACGGAGTTCTTCTCGACGGCGGCGGGCAGGAGTTGGCGCAGGGTCTGGACGCCGTGGAAGAGTCCGGCCGGCCTGCTCGCGGTGATGGTGACTCCGGAGGCCCCGCTGACGAGCCGGTAGCCCTCGGCGCCGAACGTGCCCTTGGTGAGGCGGAGTTGGATGCCTCCCTTGCCCCGCGAGGTGACCGGCAGCCGGTAGCCGGTGGAGGGGCGCAGGATGCCCGCGAGGTACTCGCCGATCCGGCGCGACTCCCGGGTGTCGTCGACCCGGATCCGGGTGGAGCTCGTGATCCGGTACGGCTGGCCGCCGGGGGTGACGGACGCGGGCGCCGGTACCACCCGGCCCAGCGGGGTGACGGCGGCCGGCTCGGCGGAGGGTGCGGCGCCGGCGACGGACACGCTCGCGGCGGCGACTAGCAGCAGCGAACCGAGGAGGCGGGTCGTTCTCTGGCGCTGTCTCACAAGGTGTCTCACGAGCGGTCCCTCCATGCAGCCGGACAGGTACAGACCATTCTGTCGCCAAGGCGATGGAACAATCTCTCCTATGGCGGAAATCATCCAGAAGGACGGCACCTGGATCTTCGACGGCGACGCCCTGCGGCTGACTCCCGGACGGGACAAGAACGCCGGCCTGTTCCGCAGGACGCTGGGCGAACTCGTCGTTCCCCTGGGCGCGTTGGCGGGCGTCTCGTTCGAACAGGGCCGGAAGTCGGGGCGGCTGCGACTGCGGCTTCGCGACGGCGCCGACCCGCTGCTGCACGCCACCGGCGGCCGGCTCGCCGAGGGCGACGACCCCTATCAACTCACCGTGGAATCGGACCGGTACGGGGTCGCCGAGTACTTCGTGGACGAGGTGCGCAACGCCCTGCTGCTCGACGGGGTTCCGGCGGACCCGGTGGCCGAGTACCTGCTGCCGGGCCCGGCCGTGCCGCTCTCCGTCTCCGCCGGGGACGGCACCGCGAGCTTCGACGGCGAGCACGTACGGCTGGAGTGGAACTGGAAGACCGAGGACGCCAAGTCCGCCGCCGGTGCCCGCACTCTCGCCGTCACGGACCTCGTGGGCGTGGAGTGGCGGCCCTCGGCCGGTCTGGAGAACGGCTACATCCGCTTCGCGGTGCGCCACGCGCCGACCAAGGCTCCGCCCAAATACGACCCCAACTCCGTTGAGCTGTGGGGCTTCAAGAAGGACCCGCTGATGGCCCTGATCGCCGCGGCCGTCCAGGCGCGGCTCCCGCACCCCGCCGCCGAGACGGACGTACGACCTGAACAACCGCAGCCCGTACGGCAGTTGACGGCCGCGGCGGAGGACGGCCACGACGCGCTGCTGCGGCGGCTGCGGGAACTCGGCGAGCTGCGCCGAGACGGGGTGCTCACCGACGAGGAGTTCTCGATGGCCAAACAGGCGGTCCTCAAACGCATGTGAGGACCGCCTGCGGTGTGTCTACGCCCCGCCTTCCGGGCGTACGACGGAAGTCACGTGGCCGTGACCGGAGTTACTTGGCCTTGCGGGCGACCGTGAAGCGGTCGATCTCGGCGCCGGTCTCGGCGATGCCGCGCACCGTCAGGGTGGCCGTACGGCCCTTGTGGGCGGGCTGGACGTCCACGCGGAGGAACGAGTAGTTGAGGTAGCGCACGCGCGACCAGGCGACCGTCTCGTTGACCTTGCCGTCCTTCGTGTTGATGAAGGCGGCGACCGAGTCGACGTCGGCGACGTGACCCTCGTAGGAGTCCGGGGCGGAGAACGCGTACAGGCTGCGGCCGGCCGCGCCCGCCGTCACGTAGACGACACCCTCGGTCTCCGGGTACGCCGTGCCGCCGATCGGCAGCTTCTTGACGACCGCGTTCTTCTTGATGACGTCGGTGCGCTCGTACTGGTGGTTGTGGCCGTTGATGACCAGGTCCACCGTGTACTTCTCGAACAGCGGCACCCACTCGTTGCGCACTCCCCCCTCCGAGGAGTGCGCGGTGGAGGTGCAGTACGCGCAGTGGTGGAAGAAGATCACCACGAAGTCGATGTCCTTGGACGCGCGGAACTTCTTGAGCTGCCCCTCGAGCCACGTCGTCTGGGTACCGCCGGAGATGCCGAGGTTGGCCGGGATCTCGAACGAGACGTCGTTGGCGTCCAGCGAGATGACCGCCGTGTTGCCGTAGACGAAGGAGTAGACGCCCGGCAGGTTGGTCTTGTCGGGGCCGTTGTCCGGCAGGTTCCAGCGGGCGTCCTCGCCGCCGTAGCCGTTGGGCGAGTACCAGGCCTCCATGTCGTGGTTGCCGTAGGCGGGCATCCACGGCACGGACTTGGCGACCGACTCGGTCTGGGCGAGGAACTGGTCCCAGACGCGCGAGTCGAAGCCGGTGTCGGCGGTCTTGCCCGCGCCGGCCGGGTCGGCGTAGCAGATGTCGCCGGCGTGCAGGTGGAAGGCCGGGTTCTGGCCGAGCAGCAGGCTGTTGTTGGCCAGGCCGTGGTAGCCGACGCCCTCGTCGCCGAAGGCGGTGAAGGTGAACGGCACGGCGCGGTCGGGGGCCGTCTTGAAGGTGCCCAGCGTGCCGAGCAGGTGGGCCTCGGCCGGGTCGAAGCCCGCGTGGCCGACGCCGTAGTAGTACGTCTTGCCCGGACGCAGGTGGGTCAGCTTGGCGTGCAGGTAGTACTGGGTGTGGTCGCCGCTCGCGCCGACGCCCGCCGGGGTGTAGAGCGTGCGCACCTCGGCCTCGATCTTGCGGGAGAGGTCCCAGGGGTGCGCGCCTATGCGGACGAACGGCTTCTTGACGTTGGTCGGGACCTGCCAGGAGACCGTGACCTCGGTGCTCGGGTCGTTGCCGAACGCGAGGTGGCGGCCGAACGGGGAGACGAGGGCCCCGTCGATCGACTCGCTGGAGGGGGTGGAGGCATAGGTGGCGGAGGCCTGGCTGGGGACGGCCGCCTGGGCGACCGCGCCCGGGACGAACACGCCACCGGCGACGGCGCCGAGGGTCACGGCGCCGCCTCTGATCATCGTGCGCCGGGAGAATTTCGAGCGTAGGTACTCGTGCTGCTCAGCCATGCTCATGCGCTCGGCGAGCTCTTCGGGTACTCCCATACGAGGAATGTCCATGGCGTCTGAAACTCGTCCATATGAGCGACGTAACACAAGACACAGGATGGACAGCTTGCGAACAGAGTCCCATAAGACATTCAACAGGCCGCTGCCCGATATCGGGCAGGATTCTTGCAAACCTTCCCCCGGTACCCCAGGATCAACCGGGTGCACGACGAACTCGTTGATCATCTGACGCGCTCCACGACCCTCAACCGGGGCGAGGCGCTGCGGGTGATCCAGGACGTGCTCGCGTACTTCGACGAGACGACCGAGGACTACGTCCGTCGCCGCCACCGCGAGCTCCAGGCCCAGGGCCTGGTCAACGCGACGATCTTCGACCGGATCGAGGCGGACCTGAAATACCGGGCGGTCGCACCGCCGGAGCTCACGCTCAGGCAGCTGCGCCGCATCGTCTACGGCTAGGAACACCTATATATGTGTGGAATTGTCGGTTACATCGGCAGGCGTGACGTTGCTCCGCTTCTGCTGGAGGGCCTGCAGCGGCTGGAATACCGCGGCTACGACTCGGCGGGCATCGTCGTGACGACCCCGAAGGCGGCCGGCCTGAAGATGGTCAAGGCCAAGGGCCGGGTCCGTGACCTGGAGGCCAAGGTCCCGGCGCGCTTCAAGGGCACCACCGGGATCGCCCACACCCGCTGGGCCACGCACGGCGCGCCCTCCGACGTGAACGCCCACCCGCACCTGTCGGCCGACAACAAGGTCGCCGTCGTGCACAACGGCATCATCGACAACGCCTCGGACCTCCGGAAGAAGCTCGAAGCCGACGGCATCGAGTTCCTCTCCGAGACCGACACCGAGGTCCTCACCCACCTCATCGCCCGCTCCCAGGCGGAGACCCTGGAGGAGAAGGTCCGCCAGGCGCTCCGGGTGATCGAGGGGACGTACGGCATCGCCGTCCTGCACGCCGACTTCGCCGACCGCATCGTGGTGGCTCGAAACGGCTCCCCCGTGGTCCTCGGGATCGGCGAGAAGGAGATGTTCGTAGCCTCGGACATCGCCGCGCTCGTGACGCACACGCGCCAGATAGTGACCCTCGACGACGGCGAGATGGCGACCCTCAAGGCCGACGACTTCCGGACATACACCACCGAGGGCACCCGCACCACGTCCGAGCCGACCACCGTCGAGTGGGAGGCCGCCTCCTACGACATGGGCGGCCACGACACCTACATGCACAAGGAGATCTTCGAGCAGGCCGACGCCGTGGACCGCGTGCTGCGCGGCCGCATCGACGACCGCTTCTCCACCGTGCACCTCGGCGGCCTCAACCTGGACGCCCGCGAGGCCCGGCAGATCCGCCGCGTCAAGATCCTCGGCTGCGGCACCTCGTACCACGCGGGCATGATCGGCGCCCAGCTGATCGAGGAACTGGCCCGCATCCCCGCGGACGCCGAGCCGGCCTCCGAATTCCGGTACCGCAACGCGGTCGTGGACCCCGACACCCTCTACATCGCGGTCTCCCAGTCCGGTGAGACGTACGACGTCCTCGCCGCGGTCCAGGAGCTGAAGCGCAAGGGCGCCCGCGTCCTCGGCGTGGTGAACGTCGTCGGCTCGGCGATCGCCCGCGAGGCGGACGGCGGCATGTACGTCCACGCGGGCCCCGAGGTCTGTGTCGTCTCGACCAAGTGCTTCACCAACACCACAGTGGCGTTCGCCCTGTTGGCCCTCCACCTCGGCCGCACCCGCGACCTCTCCGTCCGCGACGGCAAGCGCATCATCGAGGGCCTGCGAAAGCTCCCGGCCCAGATCTCCGAGATCCTCGACCGGGAGGAGGAGATCAAGAAGCTGGCCGCCGAGTACGCCGAGGCCCGCTCGATGCTCTTCATCGGCCGCGTCCGGGGTTACCCGGTGGCCCGCGAGGCCTCGCTGAAGCTCAAGGAGGTCTCGTACATCCACGCCGAGGCCTACCCCGCCTCGGAGTTGAAGCACGGCCCCCTCGCCCTCATCGAGCCCGCCCTCCCCACGGTCGCGATCGTCCCCGACGACGACCTCCTGGAGAAGAACCGCGCCGCCCTGGAGGAGATCAAGGCCCGCAGCGGCCGCATCCTCGCGGTGGCCCACCAGCACCAGGAGAAGGCCGACCAGACGATCGTGGTCCCGAAGAACGAGGACGAGCTGGACCCGATCCTGATGGGGATTCCTCTCCAACTCCTCGCGTACCACACGGCGTTGGCGCTGGGCCGGGACATCGACAAGCCGAGGAACCTGGCGAAGTCGGTCACGGTGGAGTAGAGCGCCCCAAAGGGGCGCGGGGAACTGCGCGAGCAGCCCCCGCGCACCCGCAGCGGCCAACGGAACAGAACGAACCCCCACGTGTGCCTCAAACACGGGGGGTTCGTTCATATCGCCGGGAGTTGTCCAACTCCCGGCCTGCGCCGCTAGCCGGTAGCCGTCACGCCCCGACCCGCAGCCCGCCGCGGAAGAACCGTCGGCCAGTGAGCCAACGCGGCCGTCGCCGAGTACCAGGCAACAGCCCCCGCAGCGACACCGAACCACCCGCCGACCTTGCCCAGCCCGTCGTTGCCGGCGAACTGCGCGATGGCAAGCAGCGCAAGGGAGACGAAGAACAACCCGTATGTCCCCTGGGTGAGTTGATCCCCACCAGCGAGGGTCACCGAGAGAGCGACCAGGGCGAACAGAACCAGGAACAACCCCGCCGCGTTGTCCGAGGCGGAGCCGCCCGCGCTGACGGCCCAGGTGAACCAGAGCGCGCCGAAGGCCACGAAGGCGGTCCCCGTGGCCGTGTCGCCGTCGCGGAACGCGAACAGCCCGGCGACGAAGAGCGCAACTCCGCCTACGTAGTGGGCGAGTGAAACGGCGTCAGATGCCGACACGCCGTTGATGACATCGGTGTACCCCAGCCCGAAGGCCAACAGGGTGATTCCCAGGGCGAGTCGGCCGACGATCGAGGTGGTGCTTCCCGTGCTTCCCGCGGAGACGTCATTGTCCACGGCGGGCTCCCTTCATGCATGTGCGATTGTGCGGTGTGACCGATATATGCCCTTCACAAGGACACAAACACCTCTGCACAGCAGTGAATTCGGAGCCGACCAGCGAGTTGGACCTACGACTTACGGGATGACGACGACCGGCCGCTGCGCCCGCTTCGCGAGCCGCCCCGCGACGGAGCCGAAGATGCGCCCGACGATCCCGTGGGTCGAGCCCACGACGATCGCGTCCGCCTCGTACTCCCGCCCCACCTCTTCGAGTTCGTGGCAGATGTCGCCACCGCGCTCGACGAGGATCCAGGGCACTTCGGCGAGGTATTCGGCACACGCCAGCTCAAGACCCAGCACCTCGGTGCGGTGATCCGGCACGTCGACGAAGACCGGTGGCTCGCAGCCCGCCCACACCGTGGTGGGCAGCCGGTTGGCGACGTGCACGATGACCAGGCCCGAGCCCGAGCGATGGGCCATGCCGATGGCGTACGCGAGGGCACGCTCACTGGACGTGGAGCCGTCGAAACCGACGACGACGCCGTGCTTGAAGGCGGGATCGCAGGAATGGCGTGGCTGTTCCGCCGCCAGGGGCTCGGCCGCCGTGGGATCGGCGACGGGCCGCTTGCGGTCCGCGGGTTCGAAAGATTCGTGACCGGCCATGGATGTCTCGGCTTTTTGATCCTCTTGGGAGGGGACAACAGTGTGCGGCGGAGCTGTGTCCGGGAATCATCTTCCCAACCCCATACCCCCAAGGGTACGGCGCCAGTCCTCCTTAGCCCATATCCCGCACACGCTCCGGCGGAGTTCCCCGGAGCATGCACGAGGGGGCGCCCGTAACGCAATGGTTGCTGCCCCGTACAGGCGGTTTGCACAGGATTCACTTGTCCCCGCGTCCACCCATGGGCTGCCCTACAGTGACCGACGCATCGAACAAGCGTTGAACCCGGCGAACCGCCGCCCCAGGGAGCACGCCATGTCCGGACACCGCACGACCTCCGAGGCACACCCCGGCCCGGACACCGCCACCGATGTGGTCCGCTGGGCGGTCTTCAGCTGTGTCCTCGTCCCCCTGGTCCTCCTCTGGTACGGCGCCTCGCTGGCCGGCGCGACCGGTACGGCCCTCGGGCTCGCGGCCGTCACCGCCGCCTGCCGGGTGCTGCTGCGCCGCTCCGAGCGGGGCACGGCCCGGCTGCTGGACGAGGAGGAGGCGCCGCACCGCGGCCACCGTCACCGGGCGGTGGCGGGGGCGCACCGGGGCGGTCGGCACGCCGGAGGAAGTACACCGGTCGACTGACCGGTTTCCGCGCACGCGCCCGATGCTTTTCAGCCAACTTCCGGCCACCGCGCATCTGTTGTCCGAACCACCCCCCAACCCCCGTTCCACCTGCACCGAAAGGGTCTGGGAGGCCCTGCGCACCCTACGGGGATTGGCCACTAAGGGGAGGCGTACTTCCCTGCACGGCCCACGAGTGCAACGCTTCGTGATCGAATGCTTCACGCCAAGTTGCCATGTCGACAATGTGCCGGTTGCCGAACTGGTCACCCCGGCACCACTGGACACAGTAGATTCGATCTTGACGTCTTACGGCGGGGGACTCGTGCAGGACCGAGGGGAAACGTGCAGGAGCGACACAACCGAGGAGCCGCGACCACCGAGGGGGGCTTAGCAGTATGAGCCACGACTCCACTGCCGCGCCGGAAGCCGCGGCCCGGAAGCTTTCCGGGCGACGCCGCAAGGAGATCGTCGCGGTGCTGCTGTTCAGCGGCGGCCCCATCTTCGAGAGTTCCATACCGCTGTCGGTGTTCGGCATCGACCGGCAGGACGCCGGAGTTCCGCGCTACCGCCTTCTTGTGTGCGGCGGCGAGGAAGGTCCGCTGCGCACCACCGGCGGGCTGGAACTCACCACGCCACACGGCCTGGAGGCGATCTCGCGGGCAGGCACCGTCGTCGTGCCCGCCTGGCGGTCGATCACCGCGCCGCCGCCGGAGGAGGCGCTCGACGCACTGCGCCGGGCGCACGAAGAAGGGGCCCGCATAGTAGGCCTGTGCACCGGCGCCTTCGTGCTGGCCGCTGCGGGTCTGCTGGACGGCCGTCCCGCGACCACCCACTGGATGTACGCGCCGACGCTGGCCAAGCGCTATCCGTCGGTGCACGTGGATCCGAGGGAACTCTTCGTCGACGACGGAGACGTACTGACGTCCGCCGGTACGGCGGCCGGAATCGATCTCTGTCTCCACATCGTGCGGACGGACCACGGCAACGAGGCGGCCGGCGCGCTCGCCCGGCGCCTGGTGGTCCCCCCGCGCCGAAGCGGCGGTCAGGAGCGCTACCTCGACCGGTCTTTACCAGAGGAGATCGGCGCCGACCCGCTCGCGGAGGTCGTCGCCTGGGCGCTGGAGCACCTCCACGAACAGTTCGACGTGGAGACGCTGGCGGCACGCGCGTACATGAGCAGGCGTACGTTCGACCGCCGCTTCCGCTCGCTCACCGGGAGCGCTCCCCTGCAGTGGCTGATCACGCAGCGGGTGCTCCAGGCACAGCGTCTGCTGGAGACGTCGGACTACTCGGTGGACGAGGTCGCGGGGCGCTGCGGCTTCCGCTCACCGGTGGCGCTGCGCGGCCACTTCCGGCGCCAGCTGGGCTCGTCGCCCGCCGCCTACCGGGCCGCGTACCGCGCCCGCAGGCCCCAGGGCGACAAGCAGGTGGACGGCGACGGCGCCCCGGGCCAGCCCGGCGGTCCGTCGTCCCTGGGCCCGGCGGGCCTGCCGCCCTCGCTCCACCCGGAGGGCCCGGTCCCGATGCAGACCCGCCGTACGGCGGCGAGCGCGCTGTCGGCCGCGGCGGCCTCCTCCGCCTCGGCGGCGGACAACGGCCGTGAGGCGTACGCCACGAGCCGGGCGGCGGCGAGCCTGCCCGGGCAGCGCAGCGGGACGTAGCGGGACGTAGCGACAGCATCGCCCTCGGGGATCTCCGTCAGTCGGGAGATCCCCGAGGGCTTTCGCACGCCCCCCGCGCCACAAGGTCACCGCACGGTTGGCTCAGCTGAGCAGCGCGCACCTTAGGGTTAGACACATGAACGATCGCATGGTGTGGATCGACTGCGAGATGACCGGCCTCTCGCTGTCAGACGACGCTCTCATCGAGGTGGCCGCCCTCGTCACCGACTCCGAGCTGAACGTGCTCGGCGAGGGGGTGGACATCGTCATCCGCCCGCCGGACCGGGCGCTGGAGACGATGCCGGACGTAGTACGCCAGATGCACACCGCGTCCGGCCTGCTCGACGAGCTGGCCGGCGGTACGACGCTGGCCGACGCCGAGGAGCAGGTCCTGGGCTACATCCGGGAGCACGTCAAGGAGCCGGGCAAGGCCCCGCTGTGCGGCAACTCGGTCGGCACCGACCGCGGTTTCCTCCTCCGTGACATGCCGACCCTGGAGGAGTACCTGCACTACCGCATCGTGGACGTGTCCTCGGTGAAGGAGCTGGCCCGGCGCTGGTACCCGCGGGCGTACTTCAACAGCCCCGAGAAGAAGGGCAACCACCGCGCCCTCGCCGACATCCGCGAGTCCATCGCCGAGCTGCGCTACTACCGCGAGGCGATCTTCGTCCCGCAGCCCGGCCCCGACTCCGACACGGCCCGCACGATCGCCGCGAAGCACGTCCAGCCCACCCCGTAAAAGCCGGGCGCGAGCACCCCTTCGGACCCTGTACACTTTTTCTCGGCCGGTCGGAAACTTTCTAAGTGAACGACCGGGCATGGTGGGTGTAGCTCAGCTGGTAGAGCACCTGGTTGTGGTCCAGGAAGTCGCGGGTTCAAGTCCCGTCACTCACCCTTGAACGAAGGCCCCTGGCCCGCGGAAGCGCGGGACAGGGGCCTTTCGGTTGTCGGCGGAGCGCAGGAGTGCCTCAACTCCCGCCCGCATCACGCGAGTTCTGGGGTGTTTCCCCAGTGCGAGGGCACCGGGGTTCCCGGTTTCGTGGGCACATGCCGGGTCACGACACCCACAGAAAAGAGGCCCAGCCATGACCGTCCCCCTTCCCGTGGTCTTCATCCACGGGCTCTGGCTGCACAGCACCTCCTGGCAGCCGTGGATCGATCTGTTCCGCGCCGAGGGCTACGACCCCTCCGCGCCCGGATGGCCCGGCGACCCCGCCACCGTCGAGGAGGCGCGCCAGAACCCCGAGAGCATCGCCGGCCACGGCATCGACGACGTCGTCGAGCACTACGCGGCCCTGATCGAGACGCTGCCCGCACGGCCCCTCGTGATCGGCCACTCCTTCGGCGGGATGATCGCGCAGAAGCTGCTCGGCCAGGACCGCGCGGCCGCGGCGGTCGCGATCGACGCCGCGCAGATCAAGGGCGTGCTGCCCCTGCCGCTGTCCGCGCTGAAGGCCACGCTCCCGGTCTTCAAGAACCCGGCCAACAAGCGCCGGTCGGTCTCCCTGACCGCGGAGCAGTTCCGGTTCGCGTTCGGCAACGCCGTCGCGGAGGAGGAGTCGGCGGCCCTGTACGAGCGCTGGGCCATCCCCGCGCCGGGCAAGCCGCTCTACGAGGCCGCCTCCGCCAACTTCAACCCCCACTCGCCGGCGAAGGTCGACACGGACAACAGCGGACGCGGCCCGCTGCTGCTCATCTCCGGCGGCAAGGACCACACGGTGCCCGAGGTCGTCACCCGGGCCACCCTCAAGCAGTACCGGCACTCCGAGGCGGTCACCGACATCATCAACTTCCCCGACCGCGGGCACTCGTTGACGATCGACAGCGGCTGGCGCGAGGTCGCGGACACCGTACTCACCTGGCTGCGGCAGCAGAATCCCGGGACCGGGCGATGAGTCCCCGGGCTGCCGGCCCGTCCGGTGCCGACGCGGGCCCGGCCGGGCGGACCGTCGTGGTCACCGGCGCCGGGCGCGGTATCGGGCTGGCCGTCGTCGAGGCCTTCCTCGCGGCCGGTTCCCGCGTCGTCGCGGGTTCGAGGGAACGCACCGATGCCCTCGACCGGCACGTGAAGCAGGGGGCCGAGCTGACCGTCGTGGAAGTCGACCTCGCGACGCCCGACGGTCCGGCCGCGCTGGTCGCCGAGGCCGTGGCGCTCCATGGCGGTGTCGACGTCCTGGTGAACAACGTCGGGGCGGTACGGCCACGGGTCGACGGCTTCCTGGGAGTGACGGACGAGGACTGGGAGTGGACGTTCACGGTCAACTTCATGGCCGCCGTCCGCGCCACCCGGGCCGCCCTGCCGCACCTGCTCGCCACCGGCGCGGGCCGTATCGTCACCGTCTCCTCGGTCAACGCCCGGCTGCCGGACCCCCTGGTCATCGACTACGGCGCGGCGAAGGCGGCGCTGACCAACTTCTGCAAGGCCCTCTCCAAGGAGGTGGGGCCGCGTGGTGTGCGGGTGAACACCGTCGGTCCCGGGCCGGTGGAGACGGCGCTGTGGCAGGGCGCCGACGGGGTCGCCGCCACGGTCGCCCGGTCCCGGGACGTCGACCCCCGGGAGGTGGCCCGCGGTGCGGCGGACCAGTCCGTGACCGGCCGCTTCACCCGGCCGGCGGAGGTGGCCGATCTCGTGCTCTACCTCGCCGGTCCTCAGGCGGCGAACATCACCGGCGCCGACTTCGTCATCGACGGCGGCCTCGTCGAATCCCTCTGACCGGCCGTGACGGCGCGGCGGGCGCCGAGCAGGTGCGCCGCCACGCCACCCACGTCACTCCGGCGGTCTTCGCCGACTCCGGCCGCTGGATCCACGAAGAGCACCCGCAGGAGATGACCGACATGCTCCTGCGTTTCCTGAGCAGCCACCGATGACGTCAGGAGCGGACATGACCAGGTTCTTCCCCACCTTCGGCCCGACGGCCGAGCGCGAACCCTTCTGGTTCCTCGGCGGCCAGGCCAGGATCCTGCTGCCCGGTACCGCGACCGACAACCGGCTCAGCCTGATGGAGTTCGCCGACCCGGCCGGCCACGCGCCCCCGCACCACGTCCACGAGGACGAGGAGGAGGTCTGGTTCGTCCTCGACGGCGAGGTGACGTTCTTCGTCGGCGACCGGCGCCACGACCTGGTGCCCGGACAGGTCGCGTACGGGCCGCGCGGGGTTCCGCACAGCTATCTGGTGCGCTCGCCCGAGGGGGCGCGGATAGCGGCGCTGTTCAGCCCGGCCTGCATCGAGGAGTACTTCCGGGCCAACGGCACCCCGGTGGCCGAGGCCGGGGACCTCCCGCCGGAGTTCGACCTCGCGGCGGTCCTGGCCTCCGCCGAGGCCTTCCACCTGCGCGTCACCGGACCACCGCCGTCCTGGTGAGCCGGACCGCCCCGACATGAGACCCACGGCACCACCCGGCGCCGTCCCCGTGCGCCGGTCCACCACAGCCAGGAAGGGAACCGACATGCCGTACATCACCGTCGGCCGGGAGAACTCCGCCGGCATCGAGCTGTACTACGAGGACCACGGGAGCGGGCAGCCCGTCGTGCTGATCCACGGGTACCCGCTGGACGGCCACTCGTGGGAGAAGCAGCTCCCGGCCCTGCTCGACGCCGGCCACCGGGTCATCACCTACGACCGGCGCGGCTTCGGCCGGTCCGCGCAGCCGACCACGGGCTACGACTACGACACCTTCGCCGCCGATCTCGACGCGGTGCTGACCGAGCTGGACCTCACCGACGCGGTACTCGTCGGTTTCTCCATGGGGACCGGGGAAGTCGGCCGCTACCTGGGGACGTACGGCTCGGGGCGGGTCGCCAAGGCGGCCTTCCTGGCCTCCCTCGAACCGTTCCTGGTCAAGACCGACGACAACCCGGGCGGCGTCGACCGGTCCGTCTTCGACGGCATCCTGGAGGCGGTCACGAAGGACCGCTACGCCTACTTCACCGGCTTCTACGAGGCGTTCTACAACCTCGACGAGACGCTCGGGAGCCGGATCAGCGAGGAGGCGGTGCGGGCCAGTTGGAACGTGGCGGCGGGCGCGTCGGCGTACGCGTCGGTGGCCTGCGTGCCCACCTGGATCACCGACTTCCGCGCCGACGTCGCCAGGATCGACGTACCGACGCTGATCCTGCACGGCACGGCCGACCGGATCCTGCCGATCGACGCCACCGGGCGGCCCTTCCACGCGCTGCTGCCCTCGGCCGAGTACGTCGAGATCGAGGGTGCCCCGCACGGCCTGCTGTGGACGCACGCCGAAGAGGTCAACGCCGCGCTGCTGGCCTTCCTGGCCAAGTAGGCGCGCGCACAACGCGTTGCGTCACTTGACGGTCACCGCCACCGTCATGGCCATGTTCTTCTGGCGCCACGTCATCCCCCTGTTCACACCTCACTACACGGTCGTCGCGGTGGACCTGCGCGGGTTCGGCGGCCCGGGACGTCCGGCGACCGGGTACGACACCCGGACCCTGGCAGCTCGTCTTCCGGGAGACCGGACTGCCCGGCCTCCCGGTTCCCGAGCTGGGGCCGCTCGCCGCCGAGGATCCCCGTACCGGCCGGCATCGCTCCCGTTCTTCGGCCTGCCGCACGACGAGAACGAGGGGCTCGAAGAGCCGGGCGGCAGCCACGCGGTGTTCGAGCTGTACCGGGCGACCGAGACCGGCGCCGCCCAGAACCGGCCGCAGTTCGCCGTCCCGCTGGAGTGCCCGGTGCCGGCCGTCGGGGCGGCCGGGGTCAGTCCCCGGCCACCGGGTCCGGTTCGCCGATCGCGCGGGGGATCTGTTTCCGGGAGGTGATGCCGAGCTTGCGGAACACCTTGTTCAGATGGAACTCGACGGTCGAGGCGGTGACGAACAACCGCGTCGCGATCTCACCGTTGGTCAGCCCCGAGGCGGCCATGGAGGCCACCTGCCGTTCCCGCGGTGTGAGGTCGAACCGGGTGTCGACCGTACGTCTGCGTGCCGTCTCCCCGGTGGCCAGCAGCTCGATCCGGGCCCGCTCCGCGTACGGCACCGCACCGAAGGCGTCGAAGCTCTCGTAGGCGGCGCGCAACTGCTTCCTCGCATCGGCACGCCGCTTGCGGCGGCGCAGCCACTCGCCGAACAGCAGCCGGGCACGGGCCAGTTCCAGACCCAGCGGAGCCTGCCCCAGCAGGTCGACCGACTCCTGGTAGGACTTCTCGGCCTCGTCGCCGTCCGCCGTCAGTGCCCGGCCGAGGGCCAGGGCGCCCAGGGCCCAGGGCGTACCGGCGAGCGGGGCGCGTTCCTCCAGCCGGGACAGTGCGGCGAGGGTGACGGTCCGGTCTCCGGTACGCGCTCCGGCCTCGATGAGCAGCGGGAGAACGAGGTTGCCGCAGGCCGGGGGGTCGCCGTCGAAAACGGCCCGCGCGTGCCGCAGCGCCTGCCGGTAGCGGCCCTGTCCCAGCTCGAACAGGGTCAGCGCGTGCTGTGCCAGCAGCTGGAGCAGGCCGTGGCCCATACTCTTCATCTCCGCGGCCTGCCGCACCGCCGCCCGCAGTTCGGACTCCCGGCCGGTCAGGGCGAACAGGTGGAGCCGGTTGATGTCTCCGCCGCCGCGGAAGCCGGTGTCGGCCGCGATGTCGTCGAACTCGGCGTAGCGGACCTCCGCCTCCGTGAACCGTCCGTCCCAGAGGTCGCAGCGGGCCGCGACGAGCAGCGTGATGCTCAGCGCGTACAGTGCGCCGGCGTCGCGGTCCGCCGCCGCGAGGCGGTCGGTGAGTTCGCGCTCGGCCCGTACGTCCCAGAGGTCGTCGCAGGCCATGGAGAGCACCACCGCGAAGGGGCTGTTCGCGTCCCCGATCTCGGCGCCGTCCAGCAGCCGGTCCAGGGCGGTACGCAACATGGCCGCGCCGTGCGCGTAGCCCTCGGCCACGCGCCGGGCCAGACCCTCCACCAGTAGGTCACGGCCGTACGCGGCGGTGTCCGGGGCGTGCCGGGCGGCGACGACAGCCGCCGCGACCTCGGTCAACGGCGTGCCCTGCGGACAGCCGTCGGCGACCAGCGCGGCGTGCAGCGCCTCACGGAGCAGCTCCCAGGTCAGCCGGGGATCCCGCGGGCCGAGCCTGGTCACGGCGTCCATCAGCATCGCCGGGACGTCGGCGACGGCGATCTGGAACATCTGCGCGGTCGACCGTATCCGCAGCTCGCGCGTGCGCATCACCGGGCCGCGGATGCCGGCGCCGGCCAGGTCCAGCGCGATCCGCGCCGCCGCCGCGTCGCCGGACACCAGATGGGCCTGCGCCGCGTCGAGCAGCCGTTCGGCCCGCCTGTCCGGGTCGCCGGTGAAGTCGGCGGCGCGCGACAGGAAGCGGGCCTGCTGGGAGTGGCCGCCTCGGGAGCGGGCCCGCTCGGAGGCGGCCGCCAGGTCGTCGGCGATGTCGTCGTCCATGCCCTCGGCTGCCTCGGCCCGGTGCCAGGCGCGGCGGTCGGCGTCCCGGACGGGGTCGCAGGCGGCGGCCAGTGCCGCGTGCGCCCGGCGGCGCTCGCCGGGTTCGGCCGCGGCGTAGACCGTCGAGCGGATCAGGGGGTGCCGGAAGGCCGTCGGCGTGTCCCGGCCGAGGACTCCCGCGGCGACCGCCGGCTGGACGGCCCGGGCGGACAGTCCGAGCCGTCCGGCCGCCCGCCACATCAGTCCCGTGTCGTCCGAGGGGGCCGCCGCGAGCAGCAGCAACAGGGTTACGGTCTCGGGCGGCAGGGCCCGGACCCGGTGCTGGAAGTGGCTCTCGAGGAGCCGGCCCACCGGCAGCGGATCGGGCAGTGGGGCGATACCGGACAGTTGCCCGGCGGTCAGCGCCTCGGCCAGTTCCAGCAGCGCGAGCGGATTGCCGCCGGTACCGGCGACGATCCGGTCGGCCACCGCCGTGTCCACCCGCCGGGTGCCCGAGGAGATCAGGGCCTTGGCCTCCGGCTCCGGCAGGCCGGTCACGGAGTGCGCGCTCAGCGCGTCGAACAGGCCGTCGTCCTCGAGCCCGTCGCGGACGGCGATGATCAGGCCCAGGGAGTCGGCGTGCAGCCGGCGGGCGGCGAACGCGAGCGCCTCGGCCGACTCCCGGTCCAGCCACTGCGCGTCGTCCAGCAGGAACAGCAGCGGCTGGTCGGCGGCGGCCTCGGACAGCAGTGTCAGTGTCGCGAGGCCGACCAGATAGCGGTCGGCGGGCGGTCCCGGCACCAGGCCGAGGGCCGCGTCCAGCGCGGCACGTTGCGGCCCGGGCAGCCGGTCCGTCCGGTTCAGGAAGGGCCGTAGCAGGCGGTACAGCGCGCCGAAGCCGAGACCGGTCTCGGGCTGGGCGGCGGTCAGCCGGACCACACGGAGTTCGGCGGCCCGGGTCTCGGCGTACTCGAGGAGCCGGGTCTTACCGATCCCGGGTTCGCCGGTCAGGACCAGGACTCCGCTGAAGCCGTCGCGCACCGCGTCGAGGAGCCGCCCGACGGCTTCGCGTTCGGCGTGGCGTCCGACCATCTGCGGCCCGGTCGTGTGCCGGTCGCCGTTCCACACCATGGGACCGCTCCCCCGCTTGTCGATGCCCTGACATGGGGAACGTTAGGAACGCCGTGCCCGCGGAAGCGAGCGTCATGTGACGGTGGTGTGCCGGTCAGCGCAGTGCGCTGACCACCGTCCGCAGCTCGGCGCGCGAGGCCACGCCCAGCTTGGGGAAGATCCGGTGGAGATGCGAGCTGACGGTGCGGTGCGACAGATAGAGCCGCTGGCCTATCTCGCGGTTGGTCAGCCCGTCGGCGGCGAGCTGGACGATCTGCAGCTCGTGGGCGGTCAGCTGGTCCCGGGCGTCCGGGGCCCGGCGGCGGCTGGTCTCGCCCGCTGCGCGCAGTTCCCGGCGGGCCCGCTCCCCCCAGGGGATCACGCCGAGCGCGTCGAACATGTCGCGGGCGGCACGGAGGTGGTCGCGGGACTCGACGCTGCGCCGCCGGCGCCGGAGCCATTCGCCGTAGGCCAGGTGGGTGCGGGCCCTGATGAGCGGCCAGGCTCCGAGGTCGGCGCGCAACGCGTCCGCGAAGAGCGGGTCGGCTTCCTCGTCGGCGGCCAACAGCGCCCGGACCAGCCGCAGTTCGGCGTGCAGCACCGGCGCCGAGGTCACCGTGGCGACTTCCTCCAGCTCCGCCACGACCGGGAGCACGGCCTCCGTCCGCCCGCAGTGCGTCGCCGCGTCGACGAGGTCGTACACGGCCGTCAGCCGCAGGGCGACCTGGAACGCGGGATCCGCCGGATCGTGCAGCCGGCGGAAATGCCCGAAGGCCTCCTCGAAGCGCCCCGCGCCCAGCGCCGCCAGTCCGCGGGCCATCGAAGCGGTGGCCAGCACCGGACGCGCCCCGGCGGGCAGCCCGATCTCCTCCGCCTCCTCGGCCAGCCCCAGGGCGGAATCCACCTCACCGCGCAGCGCGGCCAGTTTGGCGGCGGTGGCGGTCATCAACGCGTACATCATCGTCTGGCTGGTTTCGCGCGCCAGTCTTCGCGACTCCTCGGTCGCGGCGATCGCCGCGCCGAGGTCGCCGACCACGAGCGCGCTCCACGCGTCCGCGCCGACCGTACGGGCCAGCAGCCCCAGGCGTCCCTGGGCACGCAGCGGTTCGGCGCCGGCCGCCGAGAACGCCCGCGCCAGGTCGAAGCCGCCGACGAGGAGGGAGGCGGTGCTGAGCATGCGGTAGGCGCGGCCGTCGTCGCCCTCCTTCAGGGCGACGCGCCGGGCCCGTTCCAGGACGAAGGTGCCGCGCTCGACCGGCGCGGCGTAGGCGCAGATGGCCAGCCGCCACGGATCGAGTTCGTCGAGTTCCAGCCGCTCGACGGCCTCCAGGACCGTACGGCGGCCCTCCGGGCCCGGGTCGGACCAGAAGCACAACTGCGCGGCGCTCCACAGGATCCGCAGCGCCAGCGCACGGTCCTGAGCGGCCATCTCCTCGGCAAGAGCGGTCAGGGAGTTGGCGCCCGACGCATGGCTGTGCAGTCCCTCGTCGAAGCTGCCGCGGAGCCAGACGACCGTGGCGTGCTGACGTCGTGACAGTGGATTGGTGAGCGCCTGGTCCAGCAGCCGGGTCACGGTCTCGGGCCGGCCGAGCTCCACGGCGAAGTCGGCGGCGCGCAGCAGCCGTTCCACTCGGCGGTCGGTGTCCTCGCTGAGCGCGGCGGCCTGTTCGAGGACCGTGACGGCCGCCGCGATGCCACCACGGCGGGCGGCCCGGTGCGCGGCGTCCTCCAGCGCGGCGGCGACCGTCTCCTCCGGTTCGTCGGCCGCGGCGGCCCGGTGCCGCAGCTGGCGGTCCGGGTCTTCCCAGAGCACGGCGGCGAGGGCCGCGTGTGCGGCGTGGCGGGCGCCGGTGGGCATGGTCTGGTGGATCGCCGACCGCATCAGCGGGTGCCCGAACCGCAGTTCGCCGCCGACGACATGGACGAGGCGGGCGCGGACGGCCGGCTCGAGTTCCGGGGCTCCGGCCGTCGCGCCGGTGAACAGCCGGGTCGCGCGGTAGATCTCGGGGAGCGACGGGCTGTCGTCGAGGGCGGCGATCCGCAGCAGGCTCCGGGTGATGTCGGGCAGGGTCTCCAGGCGGTCGGTGAAGGCCCGCTCCAGCCGCTCGGTGAGCGGCAGTTGGGACATGTACGGATCGGCCGACGCCCCGAGGGAACGGGAGAGCTCGGTCAGGGCCAGGGGGTTGCCGGCGGCTTCGGCGAGCAGTCGGCGGTGCGCGGTAGGCCGCAGGTCCGGGGCCTGGTCCGCCAGGATCTCCGCGGCCTGGCCGTCGGTGAGCGGGCCCAGGGGCACGGAGGTGAGTTCGTCGGAGTTCAGGCGCGAGCGGTAGCCGTCGCGTGCGGCTCCCACGATGACCACCGGCTCGGTGCCGACTCGGCGTGCCACGAAGGCCAGGACGCTGGCGGTGGCGTCGTCGAGCCACTGGACGTCGTCGACCAGGACCAGGACCGGCGCGACCGCGGCCGCGTCGGCCAGCAGGTTGAGGACCGCCAGACCGACCAGGAAGACGTCGGGGACGCCGGCCCCGGCGAGTCCGAGAGCGGTGTCCAGGGCCTGCCGGTGCGGGGTGGCGAGGTCAGCGGCTCCCGCGGCAAGGGGGCGCAGCACGAGCTGCAGACCGGCATAGGGGACGTCGCTCTCGGCCTCCACACCGCTGGTGCGCAGGACCCGGTGACCGAGCCCCTCGGCGAGGGCGGCGGTCTCGGCGAGCAACGCCGTCTTCCCGATGCCGGGGGCCCCGCGGACCAGCACCGCGCTCCCGTGGCTCCGCGGCTCGGCCAGCAGCCGGCGCAACAGATCCAGCTGATCGTCCCGACCGATGAGCTCCACATTCCCCCCATCAGCCGGGTCTCCGGACTCGGTCTGCCTGGAAGGTCAGGGTACTGTGCCGCGGCCGACACCTCCGAGCACGGCGAGATCAGGTGGCAGCGCGCCACGCCTCCGTGAACTCCCCTACGCCCGCGAACCGTTCGGCCGGATCGGCACGGGTCGCCCTTTCCAGTACGGCGAGTTGACCCGCCGTACCGCGCCAGGCCCGCCGCTCGCCACCGTCGAGGAGGACATGGGCGCTACGGCCGAGGGCGTAGACCGTCGTACGGATGTCGATGACGGAACCCCGGTACCACTCCTCGGGGGCCATGAAGCGGGCCGAGCCCGGGAGGCGGTCCTGGTCGAGGACGAAGGGGCCGGGGCGGTACTCGTCGAGGTCGATGAGGTGAAGCACATCGCCCCCGAAGTCGTACAGGAACGCCCCGTCGTAGAGATCCACCGCCACCATGCCCGCCGCTTCCACCGCGAGATGCGCGTCCAGGACCCGGTCGACCGCGCGCAGCACGGAGGCGAGGGGCAGGGCCCGGAAGCGGGCGAGGGCGGGACCGTACAGGGACTCCCCGTGACGCCAGGGCATGACGACCGCCGTACGGCCGCCATCCGCCACGGCGATCCGGTGCAACTGCGGGACGACCACCGGGTGCCGCACGGCCTGGTGGAAGACCCAGGCACGGTCAAGTGAGGCCTGGGCCGCGACGGTTGCGGCCTCCTTCACGAACCAGCGCTCGCCGTCCGGGAGTTGGACGCCGTAGGAGACACAGCCGGAGTCCTGTTCGCGGAAGGTGCGGAAGACCTCGCCCACCGTGCGGAGGTAGGGCTCGGTCTCGGGGATCTCGTCGACGGCCAGGAGGGGATGGGAAGTCACGGCGGTCAGCTTCTCGGACGTGGAGGTCGCCGAGGAGTCTTTTCCGCGGGGTGAGGCGCGCTGATTCCCGTAGCGTGGGCGGCATGGACATGGTGCGACAGGTGATCGTGTTCGACGCGGCGGACCTGCGCGCGGAGAGCGCGTTCTGGGCCGGCGTTCTGGGCGGGCACGTCTTCGAGGACGACGACTGGCACAGCGTCATCGACGCCGCGGGACAGTGGCGGATCGGCGTGCAACTGGCACCGGACCATGTTCCGCCCGACTGGCCTCATGGAACCCCCCAGCAAGTGCATCTCGATCTCCACGTCGACGACCCGCGGGCGGCGCACGAAGAGGCGCTCGCCCTCGGCGCCCGGCTGCTCCGGCCGGCTCCCGACCTCGACGCCGCCGAGGGGCACCAGGTGTACGCGGATCCGGCCGGGCATCCGTTCTGCATCGGCTGGGGACACCCGTCCCGGGAGGCGCTCGCGGCATTCGTCGCCGACCGCGCCGCACCCGTGGGGCTGGGTCGGGAAGCCGCACAGCCCAGTTGATCGCCGCGTATTGTCACGGTATGAGCCGGGTTCGTCACCAACGGTCGGCACTGCGCGCGGAAACCTCGCGCGCGTCCCCCGGACACCTGGTGACCGCGGCCCTCACGACGACGCGCGCGTCACCAACTCCGTTGCCAGTACCGCGTGTTGCCGCTCCAGGTCGCGGGGCGCCGATGGACGGCGGTCGGCGATCTCGGCGAGCAGCAAGTCGATCATCGCGCGGCCCATCTCTTCGATGGGCTGGCGGACGCTGGTCAGGGGCGGGTCCATGTGGCGGGCGATCGCCGAGTCGTCGTAACCGACGAGGGCCACGTCCTCCGGAATGCGCAGGCCCTCCTCGCGGAGCACCTGGCGGGCACCGGCCGCCATGACGTCCGAGCCGGCGAAGACCGCGTCGACATCGGGGCGTCGGGCGAGCAGTTCCTTCATCGCGCGTCGGCCGCCCTCCTCGGTGAAGTCGCCCGGCTGGATGAGGTGTTCGTCCACCTCGTGGCCCGCGTCGAGCAGTGCCTCGCGGTAGCCGTCGACGCGGCGCTGGGCACCGTAGACGTCGAGGCGGCCGGTGATGTGGGCGATGCGGGTGCGGCCGCGGGACAGCAGGTGCTCCACGGCCGAGCGCCCGCCACCGTAGTTGTCGGAGTCGACCGACGTCAGGGGCTCGCCGGCCGACCGGGGGCCGCTGATCACCGCCGGGATCTCCAACTCGGCCAGCAGGTCCGGCAGCGGGTCGTCCGCGTGGACCGAGACGAGCAGGACGCCGTCCACGCGGTGCGCGGCCAGGTACTGGGCGAGGCGCTGCCGCTCCCGGTCACTGCCCGCGAAGATGAGCAGGAGCTGCATCTCCGTGTCCGACAGCTGGGTGCCGACGCCCTTGAGCATGTCGGAGAAGTACGGTTCCGCGAAGAAGCGGGTCTCCGGCTCGGGGACGACGAGGGCGATCGCGTCCGTGCGGTTGGCGGCCAGCGCCCGGGCCGCCGTGTTCGGGACGTAGTCGAGTTCCGCGACCGCCGCCTCGACGGCGGCACGGGTCGCGTCGCTGACCCTGGGCGAGCCGTTGATCACCCGGGAGACCGTGCCGCGGCCCACACCGGCACGGGCGGCGACCTCCTCCAGGGTCGGCCGTCTGCCGCCCCGGTTCCGCCCACCGCTGACCGCCATGGTCGCCGCCTTCCGTTCGCAGCTTTCAGGCCAGGAATGTAACAGCCCAGCCCCGGACGCCCCGCCTCCATCGTGCCTCGTCGGCCGGGGGCCTCGCCCGCCGAGCCGCGGAACGGCAGGGCGGAACACGGCCGGCGTCCGGGCGGCGCCTCTCAGACCGGGCGGCCGGGCCTCACCCGTCCTCGCCGACGGTCGGCAGCGCGTTCCCCCGGATCACCTCGGCGTACCAGTGGGCGCTCGCCTTGGGGATGCGGCGCTGCGTGGAGTAGTCGACGTAGACGGCGCCGAAACGCTTCGAATAGCCGTAGGACCATTCGAAGTTGTCGAGGAGGGACCAGAGGAAGTAGCCGCGGACATCCGCTCCGTCGGCGACCGCCCGGCGAACGGCGTCCAGGTGGGCGTGGAGGTAGGCGATCCGCTGCGGGTCGTTGACCAGGCCCTCGGGGGAGACGTAGTCGTCGAACGCCGCGCCGTTCTCCGTGACCATCAGCGGCAGCCCGGGGTGCGACGCGGCCAGGTCGGTCAGGAGGGTGTGCAGGCCGCTCGGGTCGATCGCCCAGTTCATCGCCGTCAGCTGGTCGTTGGCGAGGTGGAAGTCCACGTTCTCGGAGCCGGTCCACGGAGAGTGGTCGCTCGCGCCGTGGCCGTCGTTCTTGGTGACACCGGAGCCGTCGCCCGCCGAGACGACGGTCGGCGCGTAGTAGTTGACGCCGAGCACATCGATGGGCCGGGAGATCTCGGCGAGGTCGCCGTCCCGCACCAGCTCCGTCCAGTCGACGAGGTGCGCGGTGTCGGCGAGCAGGTCCTCGGGGTAGGCGCCGTCCAGGACCGGCCCGGTGAAGATCCTGTTGCCGACCGCGTCGATCCGGCGGGCGGCCTCCGTGTCCTCGGCGCTGCCGGTGAGCGGGCGCACCTGGTGCAGGTTGAGGGTGAGGGAGGTCTGCGCGGACGTCGGCAGGACCTCGCGCAGCGCCCCGACCGCCTGGCCGTGGCCCAGGTTGAGGTGGTGGGCGGCGCGCAGGGTGGCCGCCGGGTCGGTGCGACCGGGGGCGTGCACACCGGAGCCGTAGCCCAGGAAGGCGCTGCACCAGGGTTCGTTGAGGGTGGTCCACAGGCCGACGCGGTCCCCGAGGGCCCGGCCCATGATCCCGGCGTAGTCGGCGAAGCGGTGCGCGGTGTCGCGCTGCGGCCAGCCGCCCGCGTCCTCCAACTCCTGTGGCAGGTCCCAGTGGTAGAGGGTGGCGACGGGGGTGATGCCCGCCGCGAGCAGTTCGTCGGTGAGCTTGCGGTAGAAGTCGAGACCCCGCTCCACGGCCGGTCCGCGGCCGGTGGGCTGCACCCGGGACCAGGAGATCGAGAACCGGTACGCCTTCAGGCCGAGGTCCTTCATCAGCGCCACGTCGTCGCGGTAGCGGTGGTAGTGGTCGGCGGCGATGTCGCCGGTGTCGCCGTTGCGCACCTTCCCCGGCGTGTGGCTGAAGGTGTCCCAGATGGAGGGGGTCCGGCCGTCCTCGGCGGCGGCGCCCTCCACCTGGTAGGCGGCGGTGGCGGCACCCCAGACGAAGCCCGGGGGGAAGGAGGTGGCGGAGGCCGACGCGGCCTTGGTCTCATGTCGTACGGCAGTCATGTGAGCGCTCCCGGAGCTGAGTGAGGAAACGCCGGACGGCGATCCGGCGGTGAGGGGAAGCGGACGGGGGCACGACGACGGGCGCCCGGCCGGGTACGGCCCGCAGCGGGCCGTACAGGACGGTGAACGGAGATTGCGCGACCGGCGGCCGCGGCCGGCGTCAGCCCTTGACGGCGCCCGCCATGATGCCTCCGATGATCTGCTTGCCGAAGATCACGAACACCAGCAGCAGCGGCAGGGTGCTGATCAGCGCTCCGGCCATGACAATGCTCTGGTCGGGGGTGTAGGAGGCGCTGAGCTGGCCGAGCGCCACCTGGATGGTGGGGTTGTCCTGGTTCAGGGCGAGGAAGGGCCAGAAGAAGTCGTTCCACGCCTGCACGAAGGTGAGCATCCCGAGCACCATCATCGCGGGCCTCGCGGCGGGCAGGACCACGTTCCAGACGATGCGGATGTTGCTCGCCCCGTCCACCTTGGCGGCCTCGATGAGTTCGTAGGGCAGGGCCTCCGACAGGTACTGGCGCATGAAGAAGACACCGAAGGCGCCGACGAGGGTCGGGAAGATCACCGACTCCAGCTTTCCGCCCCAGCCGATGTCCGCCATCATCATGAACAGCGGTACGACGCTGAGTTGGGGCGGGATCGTCAGGGTGGCGATGACCGCGGTCATCAGGACGCTGCGGCCGCGGAAACGCATCTTGGAGAAGGCGTAGCCGGCGAGGGTGCAGAAGAACAGCGTGGCGGCGGTGATGCAGCCCGCCACGATCACGGTGTTGACGATCGCCTTCCCCAAGTGGGCCTGTTCCCAGGCCGATTGGAGGTTGCTCCACAGCCGGCCGCCCGGCAGGAACGGCGGCGGGCTGTCGAGGACCCGCTGCTGGTCGTGCGAGGCGGCCACCAGCGTCCAGTACAGCGGGAAGATCGAGAACAGGCCTACGACGATCAGGGTGGCGTAGGTGAACGGGCCGCCCTTGAGCTGCTGGCCGGCGCCGATCTTGAAGCGTCGGCGGCCCTTGCCCGGGGTGACGGAAAGGGGTGCCGGGTCGAGGTCCGGCGCGGTCTTGGTGGGGCTGGTCGTGGTCATCGATATCGCTCCCGTCAGGCCGCGCTGTTGCGCACGAACCGGCCGACGATCCAGTTGATCAGGGCAATGAGCAGGAGCAGGACGAGCATGGCCCAGGCCACGGCCGCCGCCGGGCCCAAGTGCCCCAGCTTCCAGCCGTAGTTGAAGAGATAGATACTGAGCGTCTCGTACTGGTGCTCGCTGCCCCCGGTGGAGCCGAGCGTGCCGCCCTGCAGCAGCAGCGGCTCACCGAACAGCTGCATGGAACCGATGGTCGAGATGACGATGGTGAACAGGATCGTCGGCCGCAGCGAGGGAACGGTCACCTTGCGGAACTGCTGCCAGCGCGTCGCGCCGTCGATCGAGGCCGCTTCGTACAGGTCGGCGGGCACGGCCTGCATGGCCGCCAGGTAGATCAGGGTGTTGTAGCCGGTCCAGCGCCAGATCACGATGACCGAGATGGCGATCTTGGACGTCCACTCCCCGTTGCCCCAGTCGGTGTTGCCGATACCGACGAAGTGCAGCACCCAGTTGAGGAGACCTCCGTCGGCCCGGAAGACCAGGGCGAAGACGAGGGCCGCGGTCGCCACCGAGGTGGCGTACGGGGTGAGGATCACCGTCCGCCAGACCGTGCTGGCGCGCAGCTTGTAGTTGAGCAGATGAGCCAGGCCCAGGGCCATCAGGAGCTGCGGAACGGTCGAAATGACGCCGATGACAAAGGTGTTGGTGACGGCGGTCCAGAACTCGGAGTCCTGGAGGATCGTGGCGAAGTTGTGCCAGCCGACCCACTCGGACTGGTTCAGGCTCGTCATCTCCACCCGGTGCAGGGCTATCCAGCCCGTGTACAGCATCGGGTAGAGGCCGAAGGCACCGAAGATGAGGAAGAAGGGGGCGATGTACGCGTACGGCGACGCCTTGTCGTCGAAGCGCCACAGCCGGGTGCGCCACACGCTGGGCGGGTTCGACACGGTGCCGGAGCCGCCGGGTGGCGGGGCGGGGGCACCCCGTGTGGGGGTCGTGGTTGCCACGGAGGAAGTCCTTCCCTGGATCTCGGCCGGGGTACGGGCGGGGCGAGGGCCGGAGATCCGGCCTGGGGGCACGTCGTCGAACTCGGGTCGCCGGTCCCGGCGGACACGGTGCGGCGGTGTCCGGTGAGTGTGCGCCGAACACCGCTGAAAGGACCGGCACTTGACGACCGGGGCCGGTGCGGGGCACCGAGGCCGTCCGGGCCCCGCGCCTACGGCAGGAGCCGCCGCACGGTCCCACGCACGTGACGCGGTGCGGGCGCCCGCCGGGTCGCCCGCACCGCGGCCTGTGTCAGCCGATGACCTTGTCGATCGACTCGGTCGCGGCCTTCCACGCCTTGGCGGGCGCGGTGCCCCGCTGCTCCATGTTGTTGATCTGCGTGGAGATCGTGTCCTTGATCGTGCCGTCCTTCGCGCCGAGCACCGCCTCGGGGATGGCCTTCGCCTCGTCGGCGTAGATCTGGCCGATCGGGGCGTTGTTGAAGTACGGCAGGGTCGCGTTCTTCACGCTGGCGAGTTCGTAGGCGCCCTTGTTCGACGGGAAGACACCGATCGCCTTGAACACGGAGGCCTGCTGCTCGGGAGCGGTCAGCCACTTGACCAGGTCGGTGGCTTCCTTGACGTGCTTGCCGCTCTTGGGCACGGCCAGGAAGGAGCCGCCCCAGTTGGCCGCGCTGGTGCCGGGTGCACGGGCGATGTCCCACTTGCCCTTGTAGGCGTCACCGGCGTTGGTGGAGATCTGGCCGGCCATCCAGGCGGGGCACGCCACGGTGGCCACGGTGCCCTTGCGCAGCGCCGCCGTCCAGGCGTCGGTGAACTGGGGCAGACCCTCGGTCAGCTTCTTGGACGCGGCTTCCGCCGCCAGGTTCCAGCCCTGCTGCACTGCGGGGCTGTTCTTGTAGACCGCCTTGCCGGAGGCGTCGTAGTACTGCTGCGCGGAGGAACCCACGACCGCGTTGTACATGGCGCTCGCGGAGTCCATGAAGTACGTGCCCTTGGGGGCCTTCGCCTTGAACTTCTCGCCGAGCTTGAGGTAGTCCTCCCAGCCGCCCGCGACGGCCTTGGCGACGGAGTCGCGGTCGCTCGCCAGGCCCGCCGCCTTGAAGAGGTCCGAGCGGTAGCACAGGGACATCGGGCCGATGTCGGTGCCGGCACCGATGACCGAACCGTCCGACGCGGTGGCCTGCTTCTCCTTCCAGGAGACCCAGTCGCTCACGTTGATCGTCTTGCTCAGGTCGGCGAACTTGGCCGCCTGGGTGTCGACGACCTCCTTGATGCGGCCGACCTCGATGCCCGTGACATCGCCCAGGCCACTGCCCGTGTTCAGCTGCTGAAGAAGCTTCGGGTAGTAGTCCTGCTCGTTGGCGGTGGTGTTCTCCTTGACCGTGATGTTCGGGTGCAGCTTGTGGTACTGGGCGAACAGGCCGGCTTCCTTGTAGCCGAACTGCCCGAAGTCGTCCACCGTGAGAGTGATGTTCCCGTTCGAGTCCTTGGCGTCCGAGGAGCTGTCGTCGCTGCTGCAGCCGGTCAGCAGCAGGGCGGAGGCCGTCAGGACCGTCGTGGTCACGGCCGCCACTCTGCGGCCGCGGCCGCCGGCGGTACGGGTGATGCTCATTCCACTACTCCTTGTTCCAGTGGGGAACGGGATCTCAGGAATCGGACCGCCGAGGCTCGACGATCCGGACCTGCCCTCTCGTTTCGAGCAGCGGCCAGCCCACAGCACTGGTCGTGCGACGAAAAGGTGCTGGTCAACGGTGTGCCATGCGAGATAGAGGGACGGGCCGTTGGTGGTTCGGTCCACACGGGAGGAAGTCCCCGAGATTCCGTGGGACCGCTCCCACGCGGCATGCCGGAAGACTCCTTCGTGCCGGGCCGGGTGTCAAGACTTGAAAACGGCGTTGTTGCGCAAGCGTGTTCAGCACGTCACGGGAACGTGTCGCTCCACGAGCCGTCATCGGCCGGACACGGAGCGGTCCCGCGCAGAATTCCCGCAGGTCGCCCAGGGGTCCACCGCGCGGACGGGGAGCCAGGGACGTCCGTCCGGGCCGTCGCGCAAATTTCTGGGCCAGAATGAGGCCGAACCCCACTGATCGCCGGAAGGTGAACGATGAGCTCTGCCGAGCAGCCACCTCCGCGCGCGGAGGTCCGGCGCCCGACCCTCAACGCCGTGGCCGCGCTCGCCGGCGTCGGCCGCGGCACGGTCTCCCGGGTCATCAACGGCTCCCCGAAAGTGAGCGCCCCCACCCGGGCGGCCGTGGAGCAGGCGATCGCCGAACTCGGCTACGTCCCCAACCCGGCCGCCCGTTCGCTGGCCAGCCGCCGCACCGACTCGGTCGCCGTGGTCGTCCCCGAGGGCGAGGCCCGGCTCTTCTCCGAGCCCTACTTCTCGGAGATCATCCGCGGCGTCTCCGCCGAACTCTCGGCCGCCGGGATGCAGTTGCTGCTGGTCCTGGTGCCGGACGAGAAGGAGTACGCACGGCTCGCCACGTACCTGTCCGCGCATCGGGTGGACGGCGTGCTGATGCTCTCGGTCCACAGCGGCGACACGCTCCCCGACCGCCTTCACGAACTCGCCGTACCGACCGTGCTCGCCGGCCGGCGCGGCCCCGGGGAGCCGCTCGGGCATGTCCGCGCGGACAACAGCGGCGGCGCCAGAATCGCGGTCGAGCACCTGCTGGCCGAAGGACGCCGGACCATCGGCACCATCACGGGCCCGCTGGACATGGACGCCGCCCGGGCTCGACTCGACGGCTACCGCGAGGCGTTGGAGCACGTGGGCATGACCGTCGACGATGACCTGATCGCGTACGGCGACTTCCGGGAGGAGGGCGGACGCGCGGCCATGCGGGAGTTGCTGCGCCGACGGCCCGGTCTCGACGCGGTCTTCGCCGCCTCCGACGTGATGGCGTCGGGCGCCATGCTGGAACTGCGCGCATCGGGCCTGCGGGTGCCCCACGACGTCGCCGTCGTCGGTTTCGACGACTCGATCGTGGCCCGGCACACAGATCCCCCGCTGACCAGCGTCCGCCAGCCGCTGGAGGAGATGGGCCGGACCATGGCGCACCTCCTGCTGCACGAGATCGCCCACCGCGACGGCGATCACCGCGGAGTGGTCCTGCCGACGCGGTTGGTGGTGCGGGAGTCCGCGTGAGCGGGGTACCGGCAGCACCCGAGTGGGTCGAAGTACGGAAAGGGCCGGACACCCTTTGTGCATGGGAGCGCTCCCATGCATAATGGTCGCCACCCGACCCCATGGGAGCGATTCCATGTCCGACCTGACGACCGTGGCCTTCCCTCCCGCCTTCCTCTGGGGCGCCGCGACCTCCGCGTACCAGATCGAGGGGGCGGTGCGGGAGGACGGCCGTACGCCCTCGATCTGGGACACCTTCAGTCATACGCCGGGCCGTACGGCCGCTGGTGAGCACGGTGACATCGCTGTCGACCACTACCACCGCTACCGCGACGACGTGGCGCTGATGGCGGACCTGGGCCTCACGGCGTACCGCTTCTCGGTCTCCTGGTCACGGGTGCAGCCGACCGGCCGGGGCCCGGCGGTCCAGGTGGGCCTGGACTTCTACCGCCGCCTGGTCGACGAGCTGCTGGCGGTCGGCATCAAGCCGGCCCTCACCCTCTACCACTGGGACCTGCCGCAGGAGTTGGAGGACGCGGGCGGCTGGCCGGAGCGCGACACGGCGTACCGCTTCGCCGAGTACGCGCAGATCGTGGGCGAGGCGCTGGGCGACCGCGTGGAGCAGTGGATCACGCTCAACGAGCCGTGGTGCAGCGCGTTTCTGGGCTACGGCTCGGGGGTGCACGCGCCGGGCCGCACGGACGCGGCGGCGTCGCTTCGAGCGGCCCACCACCTGAACTTGGCGCACGGGCTGGCCACTTCAGCCCTGCGGTCCGCGATCCCGGCCCGGAACTCGATCGCGGTGAGCCTCAACTCATCGGTGGTCAGGCCCGCTTCGCAGTCACCGGCGGACCTGGCGGCGGCCCGGAAGATCGACGACCTGGCCAACGGGGTGTTCCACGGTCCGATGCTGCACGGCGCGTATCCGCAGTCATTGTTCGAGGCGACGAGGTCGATCACGGACTGGTCGTACCTCCTCGACCACGACCTGACGCTGATTCACCAGCCGCTGGACGCACTGGGGTTGAACTACTACACGCCGACGCTGGTGGAGGCGGCGGCCTCTGTTTCGGCGGGTCCGCGCGCCGACGGCCATGGCGTGAGTGCGTACTCCCCTTGGCCGGGCGCGGACGATGTCGCGTTCCTCCAAACCCCGGGCGAGCGCACGGAGATGGGCTGGACGATCGACCCGACGGGCCTGTACGACCTGATCATGCGCTACACGAGGGAGGCCCCGGGCCTGCCGCTGTACGTGACCGAGAACGGCGCGGCGTACGACGACAAGCCGGACCCCGAGGGGCGCGTGCACGACCCGGAACGGATCGCGTACCTCCACGGCCACCTGTCGGCCGTACGGCGGGCCATCGCGGACGGGGCGGACGTGCGGGGCTACTACCTGTGGTCGCTCATGGACAACTTCGAGTGGGCGTACGGGTACCAGAAGCGGTTCGGCGCGGTGTACGTCGACTACGCGACGCTGGCCCGCACCCCGAAGTCGAGCGCGCGGTGGTACGGGGAGGCGGCGCGGACGGGCGTACTGCCGACGGTGGGGGAAGCCTGACCGACGGGGGACTCCGGGGGACGGGGGGGGGGGGGGGGCCGGGGGGGGGGCGCCCCCCGGGGGGGGGGGGGGGGGTGGGAGAAAGAGAGGGGGGGGGCCCCCAAGGGGGGTGGGGGAGGCTCCCGGCCGAGTG
>NZ_JBHYWD010000014.1:111556-133994 GCF_042751305.1 Streptomyces hokutonensis | reverse complement strand
CGCCGCGGTGGCGGGGTGTCTCACTCTGAGCCGGTGTGCTGCGCGTGTGTTGGGGGGGCGTGTCGCGGCCCGGGGGGGGGGGGGGGGGGGGGCGCGCCCGCGGCGGCGGCCCCCCCCCCCCCCCCGGCGGAGTGCGGACGGTCAGAGACTGCCTGCGGGCGCCAGCCACTGGGTCGGCTGCCCGGTCACCGAGGCGATGGCCTCGAAGCCGTTGTCGTAGTGGAGCATGGTCAGCCCCTGGAGTTCGGCGGTCGCGGCGACGAGCAGGTCCACGGCGCCCGCGGACCGGTGGCGCCCCTTCTCGGTGAGTTCGCGTTGCACGTCCCAGGCGCGGGTCACGGCCCGGTCGTCCAGCGGGGTCCAGCAGAACAGCGCATCGAGGTCGTCGACCAGGGCGGCCCGGTCCTCCGCGTTCTTGGCGCTGTACAGGAACTCGACCTCGGTGAGCGGGCAGCGGGCGATCAGCCCCTCCTCCAGAGGCTTCTCCCACAGGGCGCGCGCGGGCCGCTTCAGGATGCGGACCAGGGCGCTGGTGTCGATGAGGTAGGCCGCCGCGCTCATCGCCGGTAGTTCTCCTTGTCCAGCAACAGGTCGAAGTCACCCGCGTCCGCGCGGGCCGCGAGCCGAGCCAGGGCGAGCGCGCGCTTCTTGCGTTCGACGCCCTCCTTGAGCGCGGCGGTGACCGTGTCCTTCTTGGTCTTGGTCCCGAACGCTATGGCCGCCTCGGCGAGCAGGTCTTCGTCGATGTCGATCAGCGTCTTGGTCATGGAGACCTCCTGGATATACGGACCGGGATCCAGTATTTCCACCGCGCTCCGATCAGCGGCTTCCCAGCTCGAACCAGGTCGCCTTCCCCCGGCCGGGCCCGTGCGCGCACACGCCCCAGGCGTCGGCGCCGTATGCGATGAGGTGCATGCCGCGGCCGTCCTCGTCGGTGGGGGTGGAGGTACGGCAGGTGGGGAGGCCCGGGGCCTCGCCGTGGACCAGGACCCGGAAGCTGTGGGGGTTGGACCAACCTGCGTAGAGGGTTACGGGGGTTAGGTTGCCGTCCAGCTTGCAGGCGTTGATGGCGTTGGTGACGGCTTCCGAGGTCAGCAGCAGGGCCGTGTCGGTGAGTTCGGGGCGGTGGGAGGTGGCGAGGAGGGTGCGGACCGTTTCACGGGCGGTGCGGACCCAGGCGGGGTGGGGCGGGAAGACGAGGGAGACGTCGATGGGGGGCGAGGGGTCGTCGTCGGCCATGGGGCTCCTTCAGCGTGGGGTGCGCTCACACGGTGACCAGGTCCGGGTCCTCCTTGCCAAGTGGCTTGAGGGCGGGGGTACTTCCGGGTGGCGCCGTTGTCTTCGACGGTAGGGAACCCGTTCCGAGAGTTGCAACCGTTTCCGTTCTCTTCACCCTCGCGAGTGACTACCGAACTACCTTGTGAACCCCGGGAGTTCGGCCGTGCAGACTGCCCGGAGGAGGTCACTCATGCCACCCAGGAACAACCCCAGCGAGCGTCAGCGGCGGCTCGGCCTGGAGCTCCGCAAACTGCGCAACCGCGCCGGGCTGTCCGGTGACCGGGCCGGCGAACTGCTCGACGCCGACCGCACCCGGATCAGCAACATCGAGGCGGGCCGCATCGACGTATCACGCAACCGCCTCTACAAGCTGCTGCGCGAATACGGCTGCCCGCCCGGCCCGTTGTTCGACGGGATCATGGCGATGGCCCAGGAGAGCGGCAAGGGGTGGTGGGACGAGTTCAACGACACGATCGGCCCGGCGGCCCGGAACCTCGCCGAGCTGGAATCCCGGTCGACAGTGCTGCGCACCCACAACCCCCTGGTGATCCCCGGCATGCTGCAGATCGACGAGTACGCCCGCGCGGTGCTGGCCGCCACCGAGTCGGCCCCTCAACACGCCGACCGATACGCCGAGTTCCGCCTGGCCCGCCAGCGCGTACTGACCGGCGACCCACCCGTCACCTACCGCGCCGTCATCCACGAATCCGCCCTCCACACACGGGTGGGCGGCCCGGCGGTCATGCGCAGGCAACTGGTGAGGCTGATGGAGGTCTCCAGACTGCCGAACGTGACGGTCCAGATCTACCCCTTCGAAGCCGGCGTCTACTCCGCGCACACCCGCTCCTTCGTCCTCTTCGGCGGCGGGGCCCCCGAACTGGACACGGTCTACCTGGAGCATCCGACGACCTCGCTCTTCCTGCGGGATGGAGAGCAACTCGACGAGTACGCCAAGATGTTCGAGCGACTCTCGGAGCTGGCGCTGGCGCCGGTCGACCCGGAATCGGCGCCGGAGTCGCACGAGTCACGCGACTCTCTGAGCCTGATCCAGCACGTCATGTACGCCCTCTGAGAGGACCCGCCATGCCCCACCTCGTCTGGCAGAAGTCGTCGTTCAGCACCGGCGGCGAGGGCGAGTGCGTGGAGCTGGCGGCAGCGACGACCGGCCCCCACGTCCACCTCCGCGAGAGCGACGATCCTGACCGCATAGCCACACTCCCGTCCCACACCCTCGCCGCCCTCCTCCACGCGGTGAAGTCCCTCCCGCCCTTGCCAAGCCGTAAATAAAGTGATTCATTCGCAACGCAAGTGAATGGATGCACATCAAGCGTGGGGAGGCGGCCGTGACGGTCACCTTGGGCCGGGAGCCGATCACCGTCGAACAGTTCGTCGCCGTCGCCCGCCACGGCGCCCACGTCGAGTTCGACGCGACCTACGTCGACCGAGTCCGCAAGTCCCGCGCACTGGTCGAACGCTTCCTCGCCGAGAACCGCCTCGTCTACGGCGTCACGACCGGCTTCGGCGACAACGTCACGGAGGTCATCGCCCCGGCGGACGCCGAGCAGTTGCAACGCAACATAGTCCGCTCACACGCAGTGTCCGTCGGCGAACCGCTCCCCACCGAGATAGTCCGAGCCATCGCACTCATGGAACTGGTCGGCCTCGGCGAGGGCTACTCCGGCATCCGCTTCGAAACCCTGGAACTGATCCGCCGCATGCTCAACGCCGGCGTCACCCCACACGTCCCCGGCGAGGGCTCAGTCGGCTACCTCGCCCCCGAGGCCCACATGGCCCTCGTACTCCTGGGCGAGGGCCGGGCATCCTACGACGGCCAACTCCTCCCCGGCGCCGAGGCGTTGGCCCGCATCGGAGAACAACCCACCCGCCTCGCCTGCAAGGAGGGCCTGTCGCTGACGAACGGCACGCACTCCGTCACCGCGATAGCCGTCCTCGCCGCCCACGACGCCGGCGTCGCGGCAACGACGGCCGACATAGCCGCGAGCCTGTCGGTACAGGCCCTCAAGGGCACGGTCCGCGCCTACGACGCCCGGCTCCAGGCCCGCAAACGGCACCCCGAGCAAGCCGCCGTAGCCGAGAACCTACGACGGCTCACCGCATCCAGCGCGATAAGCACCGAGTTCCTCGACCACCGCCTCCAGGACAGCCTCTCCCTGCGCGCCGTCCCGCAGATCCACGGCGGCGCGAAGCGGGCGCTCGCACAGGCGCGGGAGGTCATCGTCGAGGAGTTGCACTCCGTCGGCGACAACCCGGTCATCCACCCCGAGGGCGAGGACGGGGTCGCCCTGAGCGGGGCCAACTGCGACAGCACCTACGTCGGCATCCAGGCCGACACCATGGTCAACGCGATGACAGTCCTCGCCAAGATCTCCGAACGCCGCACCGACCGCATGATCAACAGCAACTTCAGCGAACTCCCCGCCTTCCTCGCACCGCAACCCGGCCTCAACAGCGGCTACATGATCGCCCAGTACACGGCCGCCGCCCTGACGATGGAGCTGCGCGCCATGGCCGTCCCCGCGTCCGCGGACACCATCACCACCTCCGCCAACCAGGAAGACGCCGTCAGCAACGCCTACTTGGCCGCCCTGAAGGCCTACCGCGCGGCCCGCAAACTCGCCTACGTCATCGCGATAGAGCTGATGTGCGCGACCCAGGCCCTCGACCTCCTCGCACCGCTCTCGCCCTCCCCGGCGGCAGAGGCCCTGCGGGCCAGGATCCGCGAGACCGTACCCACCGTCACCGAGGACCGCTTCTTCCACGCCGACATCGAGCACATCGCCGAACTGGTGCGGAACGGGGAGGCGTTGCGGGTGGTCGAAGGCGTGGTCGGCACGCTGCACCACTGAGGCCGGACATGGGTCACGGCGCGCGCAAGCCGGCGCCTTGCACCGACTACACCGCGACGAGCCGCACCCGATCCCCGCACAGCTTCGCCATGTCGTCGATGTCCGAGGCGAGCATGACCACTGGGCGGTGCTGTCGAAGCGCCATCTCGGCCACCACGGCGTCGATCGCGTACTTGTGACCGTGCAGACCGGCATTGACCAGCAGGGCTGACGCGGCCTTCGCCCCCTCGTCACCGACGGGCACGATACGCATGCCCGACAACACCCAGGCAAGCCGCGCCCGGTCCGTCCGCCGGTGAACCGACTCGACGATGGTGAGGGCACTGATGGCGACTTCCATGCCCCGCTTGCGCGCCTCGGCGACCAGAGCGACGACGGGTTCGTGATCACCGACGAACTTGGACAGCCCTTCGCAGTCCAGGACCAGGGTTCCCTCGTGACTTAGCTTGCGGTGGGCCACTGTCCCTCCTCGGCGAACACCTCGTCGAAGACACGGCGAGCCTGCTCCTGCTCCCGCTCTGAAACCGGCCCGTTGCGCTGCTCGTAGTCGGCCAGGTATTCATCCAGGATCTGACCACGCAACTCGCGTTCCACCGCCTCGGTGATGAACGCGGAGAACTCCCGCTTGCCGACTCGCTGCCGAATCGCCTCGGCCGTCCCTTCCGGGAGGGACAGGCTGACCCTGGTAGCGGGTCCTTCGCCGACGCCGTACGGAGTCTCACTCATGCAGCCAGATTATCAAACGAGTAGGAATCACGTGGCCCGCCGACCCACCCTTTTCACAGCCACCCCTCAGACCCCCCGCAGCAACCTCCCAGCCCCAAGTCGTCCAATCCCTGTGTACGGGGTGATCCGATCCCGGCGCGGACGGGAGGACGTCATGTTTTTCATCGTGTTGGTGCTGCTGGCCCTGATCGTCGGCGGCGCGGTCGCGTACGGCAAACGCCAGGCGGGCGGCGGGAGTTCGGGGTACGGAGCCGGGAACGCGCAGCAGGTATACGACGCCGATGCCGGCGCGGAGGCCACCCGGTGGGTGGAGCGGCTCGGCGGGAGTCTGTCCACGCTGGACGCGGGTGGGAACACCGCCGCCCGGCAGGCCCTCGCCGACGCCGCCGAGCGACTCCGTGCCGCCGAGGGCCAACTCGCCACCGCCTACTCCCCCATGCAGTACGGGCTGGTGACACAGACCGCCATCGAGGGGCTGCACCACATCCGAACGGCCCGTACCGCGTTGGGACTTGACCCGGGGCCCGAGTTGCCCGCGCAGGGTGCCGGCTGCCAGGTCACGGTCGGCGGACAGACGTACGCCGCGGCCGCGCAGCCCAGCACCAACACGCCGTACTACTACCCCGGCGGGGTAGTCAACGGCCGTTCCATGCCCGGCGGTTGGTACACCACCCCGTGGTGGAAGACCGCCCTCGTCGCGGGCGCCGCCGGAGTCGGCGGCATGCTGCTCGCGGACGCGCTCTTCGACGGTTTCCACCATCACGGGCCGGGCGGCGGCGGGATGTTCGGCGGCGGGCCCGGTGGACCGGGTGGGTTCGGAGGGTTCGGCGGGCCCGGGCCGTTCTGAGCTAGGGCCTGCGTGGCTCCCTTACTACCGCGACTCCGCCCGGCGGAACACTCACCGAGCCGCCCAACTCCCGCTCGTCTGTGAGAAGTTCAACCGCGTCCGCCTTGACCGCGACCTCCGCGCCCGTCCCCGCGTGGTCGATGAGGAACAGATAGTCCGCCTCCGCCCCGCGCCGCAGCACCGCCTCCACGCCCTCCGGCGTCGCCCGCACCGGCTTCACTCCCGCCTCGCGGCGGATGAGGTCCAGGAGCCCGGCGAGGGTCGTCGGGTCGGGGCGGGTGGCCAGGTACCAGGCCGTGCCCTCGCCGTACGCGTGCCGCGTCACCGCCGGGATTCCGGTCAACGGGCCCTCCGCGTACGACGTGATCGCCTCGGCGCCCGCCAGGGCGACCCGCTCCGACCACAGGGACGCTGTACCGCCGCCGCTGCTCAGCGCGAGCGACTCCCCGGGGAGCAGCGGGAACAGTTCGTCCGTCCGGACGCCCAGCACGTCTCTGAAGGCGCCTGGGTAACCCCCCAGCCGCACATGGCAGTTCTCGTCCACGGCCCCGCTGTGGAAGCCCACCGCCAGCGTGCCGCCGGACGACGCGAAGTCGGAGAGGTTGGCCGCGCCGGTGTCGTCCACCAGGTACAGGCTGGGGGCCAGGACCAGGCGGTACGGCGACAGGTCCGCGTCGGGGCGGACGAAGTCCACCGCTATGCCCGAGCGCCACAACGGCTCGTACCAGGAGCGGACTTGGTCCAGGTAGCGGACCTTCTCGCTGGGCTGGGACGGGAGTTCCAGGGCCCAGCGGGCGTTCCAGTCCCAGACCACCGCGACCGACGCCGTGCCCTTGCTGCCCTGCACCTCCGCCAACACCCGCAGATCCGCGCCCAGTTGGACCACGTCCTGCCAGATCGCGCTGTCCGTGCCCGCGTGCGGAAGCATCGCCGAGTGCCACTGTTCGGCGCCCGCCTTCGCCGCCCGCCACTGGAAGTAGGCGATACCGTCCGCGCCGTGCGCGACATGGGCGAGTGCGTTGCGCCTCAACTCCCCCGCCGACTTCGCCCTGTTGACCGGCTGCCAGTTCACCGCACCCGTGGAGTGCTCCATCAGCAGCCACGGACGGCCGCCCGCCAGCGAGCGGACCAGGTCGCCGCTCATCGCGATGTCGATCTCCGACTCGGGGTCGGTGGAGCGGAGGTAGTGGTCGTTCGAGACGACGTCCAACTCCGGTGCCCAGCGCCAGTAGTCCAGTGCGTCGAAGTTGAACATCACCATGAAGTTGGTGGTCGCGGGCAGCGAAGGAGCCGCCTCCCGCAGTACGTCCCGTTCCGCCTTGTACAGCGACAGGAGCGCGTCGCTGCAGAAGCGGCGCCAGTCCAGCTGGTGGGTGGGGTTGGGGACCGCGCCGGTCGCGCGCGGGGGCAGGACCTCCGCCCAGTCGTAGTACCACTGGCTCCAAAAGGCCGTGCCCCAGGCGTCGTTGAGCGCCGGCAGGCTGTCGCCGTACTTCGCGCGCAGCCACACCCGGAACGCCTCCGCGCTCTCGTCGCAGTAGCAGGCCGGGTTGTGGCAGCCGTACTCGTTGTGGATGTGCCACATCGCGACCGCGGGGTGGTCGGCGTAGCGCCGGGCCAGTTCGCCCGCGATGCGCAGGGCGGCCGTACGGTACGCGGGGCTGGACGGGCAGAACGTCTGGCGGCTGCCGTACGACAGTCTCCGGCCGTCCCGGTCCACCGGCAGCGCCTCGGGGTGGGCGCGGAAGAACCAGGCCGGGGGTGCCGCCGTCGGGGTCGCCAGGTCGGCGGCTATGCCGTTCTGTTGGAGCAGGGCCAGGACCTTGTCCAGGAGGGTGAAGTCGTACACGCCCTCGGCCGGTTCCAGCAGTGCCCACGAGAAGATGCCGATGCTGACCATGGTCACCCCGGCCTCGCGCATCAGGCGCATGTCCTCGGCCCAGACCTCCTCCGGCCACTGCTCGGGGTTGTAGTCGCCGCCGTATGCGATGGTCATCGTGCAACTCCTGTCAGCAGGCGGCGAGTTGTCGCCACGCCCCACTGGTCGAGCGACAGCAGGCGGTCGCTCGACGCCATCAGGCCGCCGGTGGCCTCCACGTGGGCCGCCCAGCGTTCGCGGGTCTCCACGGCCGGGCGGGCCATCAGGCAGTCGGGGTCGTTGGTCCAGAGGCGGCCGTGCTGCCACTGGCGGGCGAATCCCGTGAACTCGGCGGAGTCCTGGCCGGGTTGGGAGTGGTCGTCGGCCTCGGGGCGGCGGTGCGGGGCCGTGTCGGGGCTGATCCGCATCGCGTCGAAGAGGCCGAGGGAGGGGAGGATCGGCGCTCCGCAGCCCAGGAGGTAGGCGTCCGGGCCGATCGCCTCGCGGATCAGGGCGATCCCGGCCCGGTAGGCCTCGATGGCGTCGACTTCCTTGTGGCGTACGCCGTCCAGGGCGCCGGCGTAGAGGAAGTCGGCCTTGAAGTAGTCGTAGCCCTCGGTGCGGAGGGTGGCGTAGACCTCGGTCAGCCAGGCCGCCGCGCCGGGGTGGGTGGAGTCCAGGACGCAGAGGTCGTGGCCCCAGTTGCGGCCGGCGTGGGCGAAGCCGCCGGCCGGGTCGCGCACCAGCCACTCGGGACGCTCGGCGGCCAGGTCGCTCGCCGGGTCGACCAGGAAGGGGGCCGTCCAGATGCCCGCCCTGCGGCCGCGCGCGCGGATCGTGTCGGCGATGCCGGCCCGGGAGCGGAAGCGGCCGGAGAGCGTCAGCCAGTCGCCCAGCGCCTTCTGGTAGCCGTCGTCGATCTGGACGACGTCGATGGGCAGGTCGAGGGTGTCCATCGCGCGGAGGTTCTCGTGGATGTCGTCCTCGGTGACGGCGGTGAAGTACTCGTACCAGGAGCACCAGACCGTGGGCGCGGGGCGGGGGGACGGCAGGGCCAGGCTGTCGGCCCAGTCCCCCAGCACGGACTGGACGGTGGTGCCCGTCCACTCCTTCACCGGGCCGTCGGCGGCGAGCTCCGCCACCCCGTCCCGTACCGACAGCCGGATCGACGGGACCGATCCGGTGGGGTCGACCGCCGCCCACAGGCGGGCCGGTGAGCCGTCGCCGGGGTCGAGGGCGAGCAGACCCTCGCCCTGGAAGACATCGGCCGGGACGGTGGCGCCTGGGCGGTAGCACACCGTCGCCCAGTTGGCGTTGGCCGGCCGGTACGGGCGCGAACCGAGGGGGTAGGCGCCGCTCGGGCTCCAGGACTGCCAGCCCTCCTCGTGGACCCGGGCGGTGCGCGGATTCACGGGGACGGAGGCGAGCGCGGTGAAGGGGTGGTCGTGCACGGTGGTTCTCTTTCAACGGGAAGGGCCGAACCGGAGCGGCGTCAGCCCTTGTTGGCGCCCAGCGTGAGACCGCTGACGAACTGGCGCTGGAGCGCGAAGTACACGATCAGGGTCGGGATCGCGGTGAGCAGGGCGCCGGCCGCGACCAGGTTGGGGTCGGTGAAGTACTGGCCGGAGAGGTTGTTCAGGGCGGAGGTGATCGGCATGTTCTCGCCGGTCGAGATCAGCACGATCGCCCAGAAGAAGTCGTTGTAGATCCAGATGGAGAGCAGGGTGGCCAGGGCCGCCATCGCCGGCTTGCACAGCGGGAGCACGATCTGCCAGTACTGGCGCCACACGGACGCGCCGTCGACCAGGGCCGCCTCGGTCAGCTCGTGCGGCAGCATCCGCATGTAGTTGCTGAGGACGAACGCGCAGAAGCCGGACTGGAACGCCACATGGATGAGGACCAGGCCCAGCGCGGAGTCGTAGAGCTTGCCGCTCGTGGTGATGCCGGGCAGGTTGATCAGCAGGTAGAGGCGGTACAGCGGGGTGATGATGACCTGCTGCGGCAGCAGGTTGCCGGCCGTGAACACCAGCAGCAGGGCGATGTTGAAGCGGAAGTCGAAGCGGCTGACGTAGAACGCGACCATCGACGCCAGCAGCAGCGTGAGCAGCACGGCCGGGACCGCGATGATCAGTGTGTTGACGAAGTAGTGCGTCATGTCGGACTGCTGGAACGCGTTCTTGAAGTTGTCGAAGTTCAGCGTGTCCGGCCAGGAGACGTAACCCTTGTTGCTGGTCTCCGCGTACGGGCGCAGGGCCGCGTAGACCGCCCACAGCAGCGGGGCGAGCCAGGCCAGCGAGGTGACGACGAGGAACGTGTGCAGCAGGACCCGGGCGGGGCGGAGCGGGGTGCGCTGCTTCACGCCGAGTGCGGCGGTGGGGGTGGTCATGCGCGCCGCTCCTTCCGGAAGGTCGCGATCAGGTACGGGATGATGACCGCGAGGGAGATGACCAGCAGGACGACGGCGATCGCGGAGCCGTAACCGATCCGGCTGGACTCACCGATGATGTTGTTGGTGATCAGGATCGACAGCAGCTCGGTGCCCTGGGCGCCCTTGTTGAAGACGAAGACCAGGTCGAAGGCGCGCAGCGACTCGATGATCGTGACGACCAGGACGACCGTGTTGGTGGGGCGCAGGGTGGGGAAGATGACGTTCTTGAACGTCTGCCACTCGTTCGCGCCGTCCAGTGCGGAGGCCTCCCGCAGGGACGGGTCGACGCCCTTGAGGCCGGCCAGGTAGAGGATCATCATGTAGCCGGCGTGCCGCCAGGAGGCGGCGATCAGGACGGCCCACAGGTTGAGCTTGGGGTCGCCGATCCAGTCGATGTAGTGGCCGGGCTTGTTGGCCCCGATGAGGCTGTTGATCAGGCCGGTGTCGGGGTTGTAGATCAGCTGCCAGACGAAGCCGGTGACCGCCAGCGACATGACGACCGGCAGGAAGAACGCGGTCTGGTAGACGCGGCTGAAGCGGATCTTCTTGTCCAGCTGCACGGCCAGGAACAGGCCGAACGGCGTGGGCAGCAGGATGAGCACGACGAACCAGATGATGTTGTGCTCGAGGGCGGGCCAGAACTGCGGGTTGTCGTTGAACAACTGCTTGAAGTTGTCCAGCCCGACCCACTTGATCGAGTCGAAGCCGATGCCGTCCCAGCTGGTGAAGGCCAGGGCGATCGAGGCGAGGGCGGTGACCCAGACCAGGGCCACGTGCAGGACCGTCGGCACGCCCGCCATGAAGGCGAGCGTGATGCGGTCACGGCGGGTCAGCAGGCGCTTGGCGCCCTGCGGGACCCGCTTGTCGGCAGGCGCGGGGCCCGGAGGCGGAACGGCGTCCGCCTCCGGGCTCGTCGTAGTCGTCTCGGAGATCATGAGGAGGCGAAGATCGTCTTCTTCTGGCGCTCGATCGAGGACAGCAGACTGTCGACGCCCTTGGGGTTCTGGAGGAACTTCTGCAGTCCGGGCTGCATCACCGTCGAGGTGAAGTCCGGACGGGAGTCACGGTCCATGAACTGGGTGAGGGTCTTGGCGGCGCCGATCATGTCGAACGCCTTCTTCTGCAGCGGCGAGTACGCGGCGGTGGAGGCCTTGCTGGAGGCGGCGACCACGCTCGGGTCGGTCTTGAGGTACAGCTCCTCGGCCGCCGGGCTGCCCAGGTACTCCATGAGCTTGACGACACCGTCGTGGTTCTTCGGGGCCTTGCTGACCATGAAGCCGTCGGTGGGCGCCTCGACGGTGTCCTGGCCGTACGCGGAGTTGACCTCCGGGAAGGGGAAGAAGTCGAGGTCGTCGAGGTCGGCCTTGTTGGTGAACTGCTGCGCCACGAACGAGCCCAGCAGGTACATGCCGGACTTCTTCGACACGATGCCCTGCGCCGCGTCCTGCCAGGTGCGGCCCATGAAGCCCTCCTGGTGGTACGGCAGCAGCTCGGACCAGTGGTCGAAGACCGCCTTGACCTTGGGGTCGGTCCACGACTCGGTGCCCGCCATCAGCGCCTTGTGGAAGTCGTAGCCGTTGAGGCGGAAGTTGATCTGGTCGAAGGTGCCCATCGCCGGCCACTGGTCCTTGTCGCCGAAGGCGATCGGGACCAGTCCGTCCTTCTTCATCTGCTTGCAGAGCGCGACCAGCTGGTCCCAGGTGGTGGGGACGGTGTAGCCCTTCGCCGCGAAGACGCTCTTGCGGTAGAAGATCGCCCACGGGTACGTGGTCAGCGGCACGAAGTAGTACTTGCCGTCCTCGCCCTTGCTGAGCTTCTTCATCGCGTCGGGGAAGTTGTCCCCGATCTTCGCCCACACGTCGTCGATCGGGGTGGCGAGCTTCTTGGCCGCGAAGAACTGCATGCGGTACCCGGCGAACCAGTTGAACACGTCGTCCGGCGTGCCCTGGAGGTAGGAGTTGATCTGCTCCTGGAAGGTGTTGTGGTCCTTCGTGTTGACCTTGACGGTAATGCCGGAGGTCTTCTTGAAGTCCGCGTAGACGCTCGCGAACGCCTTCTTCGGCACGGCGTCGGACGCGTTGGACCCCAGCGTCACGGTCTTCGAGTCGGACGAACCGGTGCTGCTGCCACACGCGCTCAGCAGGGGGATACCGGCTCCGAGGACGGCGGCACCGCCTATGCCGCGCAGGACGGAACGGCGGCTCGCGGCGGGGAGGGAGAAGTCGGGCATGAACGGCTCCTGACGGACAGGGTTCGGCCGGAATGCGCCACGCCCCAGGTCGTCGTAACCGACCAGAAACCAACGCGACCAAACACGGTGGCGTAATAACAGTCCCATGTCTGGTCATGCGTCAACACCCGCCGCCTTCATTTGTCGAAACGTAATCGACACGCAGCAGCAAGAGAAGCGGACGTACAGCCAAGTGGCCATACGTCCGCTACGGGGCTACTGGGGCTCCGGGAGCCGCGAGAGGCTCCCGGGGCACATGGGGCGACTACTGCAAGGCGGAGAAGGCCTTGGAGAAGGCCGAGGGGGCCTGCACGACCGAACTGCAGGTCGCGTCGGCGGTGGGCCTGGCCCCGCCCGCGCACTGCTTGTCGCGGGTCGCGGACCACATCGAGATGCCGCCGAGCCCCTTCGTCTTGGCGAAAGCGACGAGCTGGGTCGCGTCGTCGACCTTGAAGACCTCCGATGACACGTCGTTCACACCGATCATCGGAGTGACAGAAACCGCTTTCCATGCAGCGCTTTCAGAGAGCCCGAGAACACTCTTGACTTGGGCCTGAGTCGCTGTAGCCGCTTGCTCTGAGTACGTTCCCATATCGCCGCTGTAGGCCGGTCCGTAATCCATCGCCATGATGTTGACCGTGCCGATTTTCACGCCGTTGGACTTGGCGTCGGAAAGCAGGTTCACACCGTCCTGGGTGAGCCCCTCGGGCATCACCGGGAGGGTGTAGGAAACGTCCAGATTCGGGTGCTGCTGCTGGAGCCTGGCTATCGCCTGGGCGCGGATCGTGTTCGCCGCCGCGTTGGGCAGCGCGCCGCCCTCGATGTCGAAGTCGACCTTGGTGAGGCCGTACGCGTCCACGACCTTGCCGTAGGCGCTCGCCAGCGCGCTCGCCGAACCGCACGTCGTCGCCAGCTCGGAGCCGGACGCGCCACCGAAGGAGACCCGTACGTCGCCGCCCTTGGCGCGCAGCGCGCCGATCTGGGAGGCCACGCCGTCGCTCGCGAGGTCGGTCACCCCGCCCCACTTCGGGGTGCAGCCGCCGCCGTCGGTGATGAAGGCGAGGTTGTAGTTCTTCACGCCGGTCGCGGTGACGTTGGCGAGGAGGTCGAACGCGGGGTAGAGGGAGGTGTCGACGTAGGGGGCGAAGCCGCCGGCGGCCGTGGTGCCGGTGCTCGTGGTCGGCGTCGGGGTGGGGGTGGGCGTGGCCGTCGGGGTCGGTGTGGACGTCGGCTTCACGGTCGGCGTGGGCGTCGGCGACGAGGTCGTCGGGCGGCCGGTCGGCTCGGGGGTCGCGGTGCCGTCGGCCGAGCACTTGGCGTTGTCGATGAGGCAACTCGTGGGCTGGCCCGTGCCGTTGACCACGAAGCCGACCGTGACCGACTCACCGGCCGTGAGCCCGTCCGTGTCCCACTTCGGCGGCTTCACGGTGACGTGCTGACCGCTCACGCTCGACTCGGCGTTCCACAGCGAGCTGAGCTTCGAGCCGGACGGCAGGTCGAACTCCAGCGTCCAGTCCGCCTTTCCGGCACCGGTGGTGTTGGTGACGACGTACTGCGCGGTGTACCCCGTCGACCACTCACTGGTTCTCGTGTACGCGGCGCCGACGCTCGCCGCCTGCGCGACGCCGGTCAGCAGGATCGCGCCGCCGCCGACCACCGCCGCGGCGACCGCTCCGCCGATCACCTTGTTTCTCTTGCTGATCCTGCGCCGGTGGGTGCTCATCGCGTGCCTGCCTTCGCCGTACGGGGGTGGGTGCGGCAGCACGCTAGCGATCCGGAATCGGGCAAAGTTCCTGTTCCGGGCGGGGGTCGGCGATCTTAGGGCGCGCTTAAGGAAGGGATCGGGAACGGTTAAAGGTAGAGACCAATCTGCCGCGCCGGCGCCGTCGTACGGCCCCTCGGTGCCCCTTGCGCTCCGGCTCCCGCCCGTCCAGCTGGATCCAGATCCGCACCTCAGTGCCGCCGAGCATCGAGGAGCCGATCCGGACGTCCCCGCCCGTCGACTCGGCGAGCCTGCGCACGATGTCCAGGCCGAGCCCGGTCGATCCGTCGCTGCCGGAGCCGCGCCCGCGGGTGATCGCCGCCTCGGGGTCGCGGATGCCGGAGCCCGCGTCCGAGACGAGCACGATCACCGCGTCCTCGCTGTTGTGCACGTCGACCGCGAAGGCCGTGCCCTCGGGCGTGTGCCGGAACACATTGCCCAGCAGGGCGTCCAGGGCGGCGGCCAGGTCGGCGCGGGCCACGGGTATCCGCACCGGCCGCTCCACCCCGGCCACCCGCACCTTGCGGCCCTCGTCCTCGGCGAGCGCGGACCAGAACCGCATCCGCTCGCGCACCACTTCGGCCGCGTCGCACCCGGCGCCGGGGCCGGCCGCCACGGTCTGCGGCTTGGCCTCGCGCGCGGTCCGGATGATGGTGTCGACCTCCCGCTCCAGCTGCGCGACGGCGGTCCGCGTCTGCTCGGCGGCCGGACCGTCCCCGAGCGAGGCCGCGTTGAGCCGCAGCACGGTGAGGGGCGTACGGAGGCGGTGCGACAAATCGGCCGCCAACTCCCTCTCGTTCGCGAGCAGTTGTACGACCTGGTCGGCCATGGAGTTGAACGCGACCGCAGCCAGCCGCAGTTCGGTCGGCCCCTCCTCCGGCACGCGTGCGCCCAGCTTCCCCTCCCCCAGTTCGTGCGCGCCCTCGACCAGGCGCTGCGCGGGCTGCACCATCCGTACGCCCAGCCGGTCGGCGACCGCGACGGAACCGACGATCAGCGCGATGCCGACCCCGGCGAGCACCGCCCAGGCCGTGCCGACGCCGTTGCTGACCTCGGACTCCGGGACGTAGACCTCGACGACGGATATCTCGCCGGAGCTGAGCGCGACCGGCTGGAGCAGGACGGAGCCGCCGGGCACCTCCGTGGTGGAGGCGCGGCCCAACTTCCTTACGGTCGCGATGTCCTTGTCGGCGGCGCGCTGCAGCCCGATGTCGAGGGCGGCCTTCCCCTCCCCCGCCGGTATGTGGACGGCCATCCCGGAATCCGCGCCCGCCGAGGCCACGACCTTCTCCAGCTGGTCCCGGTCGGTGGTGATGGACAGCGCGGGGGCGACGGCGGCGGCCTCCCGCTCGGCGTTCGAGAAGGCGCGGTCGCGGGCCATCTCCTTGATGACCAGGCCCAGCGGCACCGCGAAGGCGACGACGACCATGGCCGCGATCGCCAGACAGACCCTGACCAGTGCCCACCTCATCGCGGCGACTCCGCTCCCGGTGGCTCCAGCTTCACTCCGACACCCCGCAGGGTGTGCAGATAGCGCGGCCGGGCCGCCGTCTCCCCCAACTTCCGGCGCAGCCAGGACAGATGGACGTCGATCGTCTGGTCGTCGCCGTAGGACTGCTGCCAGACCTCGGCGAGGAGTTCCTTGCGCGGGACGACCACACCTGGCCGGCCGGCCAGGAAGGCGAGGAGGTCGAACTCACGGCGGGTGAGGTCGAGTCGGACGCCGTCCAGGTCGGCCTGGCGGCGCAGCGGGTCGACGGTCAGTCCGCCGACGCGGAGGACCGAGGACGGGGGCGTCTCACCGGTGGTGGCACGGGAGCGCCGTAGAACGGCGGACATGCGGGCGGAGAGATGGTCGACCGAGAAGGGCTTGGTGAGGTAGTCGTCCGCGCCCGCGTTGAGCAGCCGGACGATCTCGCTCTCGTCGTCCCGCGCGGTGGCGATGATCACGGGAACATCCGTGATCCCGCGCAGCATCTTCAGGGCCTCGGACCCGTCCAGGTCGGGCAGTCCGAGGTCCAGGATGACCACGTCGAAACGGAAATGGGCGACCTCGCGCAGCGCCTCAAGTGCCGTACCGACACTGCGCACCGTGTGTGCGGCGTCGGTCAGATGCCGGATGAGGGCCGAGCGCACGAACTGGTCGTCCTCGACCACGAGCACACTTGCCATGCGCCGCACCGTACGCCATGCGGGCGACCCGTATCCGGGCCTGTGGACAACTCCCGCCTGTGCACAAAGCGATGGCCGTCACCGCGACACCCGTGGGGCGCGTGAGGCAGTATGGCCGCGATGCCCAGAGGACTCGTCAACGGATTCATGCACGTGCTGGCCTGGTCGCTCGCCACCGGCGCGGCGGTCACGCTGTCCTGGTGGGGCGTCCACACGGTCATGACGGGCACGGCCTACGACCCACCGCGCGCCCTGCCGATCACGGCGGCCGGCGCGACCGCCCAGGAGGCGACACCGCCCGCCGAGCCGACGGTACGGGCCGAGGCGGCCCCGACCCCGTCCAGCCCCCCGACACCGACCCGCACCCCGAGTCCGACCCCCACGGAGACGGCGACGGCGAGCCCGTCCCCCTCCGCGTCCGCCACCGGCCAGGTCAAGAGCTACGACACCGACGGCGGGCGGGTGGTGCTCGAACTCGACACCGATCCGGCCTATGTGACGCTCGTGTCGGCCACGCCGGGTATGGGCTGGTCGATGCAGGTGTGGAAGACGGACTCGTGGCTCCGGGTGGAGTTCACCAAGGGCACGGGCAAGGTGTCGGTGATCTGCACGTGGCACGACGGGGCGCCGCGGGTCGATGTGGGCAACTACTAGACGTGCGTGACCGCTAGCGGAACACCGACGGCGGCGGTGCCGGTGAGGCGACCGCCGCCGCGTCCGTCACGGGTACGGCACCGCCCGTGAAGTCGGTGAGTTCGCGGCCGTGTTGGAGCCGGCCCGGGTGCGGGTCGGAGGCGGCGCGGCGGGTGAGTTCGGCGAGGGGCAGCGGGTGGTCGGAGGCGACGAGGACGGCGTTGCCGAACCGTTTGCCGCGCAGCACGGTCGGGTCGGCGATCAGCGCGAGTTCCGTGAACCGGGCGGCCACGGTGGCTATCTGGCCCCGCAGGTGGGTGAGCGGGGGGCCGTCGGCGAGGTTGGCGGCGTAGATCCCGCCGGGTCGGAGCGCGCGGCGCACCTCGTCGAGGAACTCGGTGGAGGTGAGGTGGGCGGGTGTCCGGGCGCCGCTGAAGACGTCCGCCACGACGAGGTCCGCCCAGCTCTCGGGGAGTTTCGCGAGTCCCGCGCGGGCGTCGGCGGAGCGCACCCTGATCCGCGCGTTCGGGTCCAACGGCAGTTCGCGGCGGACCAGTTGGACGAGTGCCGCGTCGAACTCGACGACCTGCTGGGTGGATCGGGGGCGGGTGGCGGCGACGTACCGGGCGAGCGTGAGGGCGCCGCCGCCGAGGTGCACGGCCTGGATCGGCTTGCCGGCCGGTGCGGCGAGGTCGATGACGTGGCCGAGGCGGCGCTGGTACTCGAAGGACAGATACGCCGGGTCGTCGAGGTCGACGTAGGACTGCGGCGCGCCGTCGATCAGCAGGGTCCAGGCCCGTGCGCGGTCCCGGTCGGGTATCAGCTCGGCGAGCCCGCCGTCGACGGCCTCGACGACGGCTTCGGCGGAGCCGGCACCACCTCGCCGGGTGTTCCTGGACTTTCCCATTGGCCCATTATCGGGGGGCGGGGGTGGTCCGGCGCGTCCGGCCTCAGCGCGTAGCGCTCACCGACAGCCGTCCGCCGCCTCGATCAACCGCGCCGCCTCGTCCAGCGCGGCCCGCAGCACCGCCGGGTCGGTCGCCAGGTCCGCTTCGCCGGGGGGCAGCAGCCAGTCGGAGCCCTCGACCGGGGGTTCGGGGTCGGGGGCGAGGCGCAGGCCACGGCCATGGGTCTCCGTACAGATGCTGCCCGGGACGTCCCAGGCCGCCGCCGTGCCCGGCGGGACCAGGAAGCCGAGGGTGTCGCCGCCGTCGTCGTGCAGCACGGGCCCGACCCCGTCGCCCGCGCCGCGTCGCAGGATGTCGACGGCCTCCAGGCCCTGCCGCGTCGGCACGGTCACCAGATCGCAGGCGGAGTCCGCGAACGGTGGCGCACTGCACTCCGCGCTCGGCATTCGAGGATCGACGCTCTGACTGGTCTCCATCCCGGTCTCCACCACGGAACCCCTCCTTGGACGAGCGGGTCGGGAGTCGGGTGGCTCCCGGATCCATGGAGTTCAACGCGTCGAGGCGTCAACGGCTACGGCACAAGTCCGCCGCAAAGGATGGCAGTTCATGGCAGATCCCGGATGAGATATCCGGTTTGTAGCCAAACCCTGCGTGGCGGGTCGTGCACAGCAGGTACGTTCTTGCCCGCTGGAAACAGGGCGTCACTCACACAAGTCACCCTGAATCCGGCATGGTTCGACGGTTCGCACGAGAGGACCTGGCCATGGCGTCGTCAATGGTGACCCCGCCCCAGTCCCCCCAACCACCGAGACCCAATCTCGCCTTCCGGCGGCTGCGCGGACAGCGCTCACCGGCGGAGTTCGCCGCGGCCGTACGCCGGTCCGCTCGCGAGATCGGCGAGCGGGTCAGCTGCGACGCGCGCTACGTCGGCCGCGTCGAGGCCGGTGAGATCCGTTGCCCCAACTACGCGTACGAACGGGTGTTCCTGCACATGTTCCCCGGCCGCACGCTCGCCGACCTCGGCTTCGCGCCCCGCTCGTCCGTGCGCGGACGTGGGGCGCGCACCGGCGAGGACACGCCCCCCGCACACTCCACGCGCCCGGACTACACCCCGGGCGAGACGGGTGGTCCGGATGAGACGCGAGGGGCGTACGAGCCGTATGACACACCGGACCCGTACGACACGCACGAGAACCACGAGAACCACGAGGAGAGCGACGTGCTGCGTCGCGCATTCATGAGGGGCGGCACCGTCACGGTGGCCGCCGGCACGCTGGGCCCCCTGGCGCTCACATTGGACGCCGTGGCAGCGGAACGTTCCGTCCGCCGTCCCGGTACGAGCGAGGCGGGCGCCCTGGAAGAGGCCGTCCGCAGAATCCGGCTGCTCGACGACCGGCACGGCGCCGACGGCCTCTACCGGCGCGCGGCGGCCCCGCTGCGCGCCGCCTACGCCCTGCTCGACGCGGGCACCACCCGGCAGTCCGTCGCCGAGCGACTGCACTCCGGAGCCGGCGAACTCGCCATCTCCGTGGGCTGGCTGGCCCACGACTCCGGCCGCTTCGACGACGCCCGCTCGCACTACGCGGAAGCCCTCGCCACGGCCCGGGTGACCGGCGACGCGGGCCTGGAGGCACACGCCTTCTGCAATACGGCGTTCCTCGCGCGGGACGCCGGACGCCCGCGCGAGGCCGTGCGCGCCGCACAGGCCGCGCAGCGCGTCGCCCGCCCCCTCGGCTCCGCCCGCCTGATGTCGCTGCTCGCGCTGCGCGAGGCGGGCGGCTGGGCGGGGCTCGCCGACCGCACCGGCTGCGAACAGGCGCTGGCCCGCGCGCAGGCCCTTTACGAGCGGGGCCGCTCGGAGGCCGACCCCGAGTGGATGAGCTTCTACGGAGAGGCCGAGTTGGAGGGGCTCGAGGCGCAGTGCTGGTCGACGCTGGGCGACTGGCCGCGGGCTTCTCGGCACGCTCGGCGTGCGGCCCAGCTTCAGGATCCGCACTTCACGCGGAACATCGCGCTGTACACGGCCGAGCTCGCCGACGATCTCGCGCGCGGGGGGCGGCCCGACGAGGCGGCGACTGCGGGGATGCGGGTGCTGGATCTTTTGGACCTGGTGCAGTCGTCGCGGATTCAGACGATGCTGGCGGGGACTGCACGGGTGCTGCTGCCTCATCGGCGGGCTTCGGGGGTTTCTACGTTTCTGGAGAGGCACTCCAGTCTGCCTCGGACGGCTGCGTAGTTTTTACCTGCGGCCGGTGGGGCTGGGCGCGCAGTTCCCCGCGCCCCTACGGGGCGACCATGTGACCCAAGTCGTTCCAGCTCTCTATCGCCGGTTCGCCGTAGGCCCACCCGAGGATCGACAACGACGTCGGGTTGAGGCGTATCCGGGACGCGAAGTCGATCGGCAGGTCCAGCCAGCGCGCGCCGATCGAGCGGAGGATGTGGCCGTGGGCGAAGACGAGGACGTCGCGGTCCTCGGCGCGGGCCCAGGCGACGACCTCGTCCGCGCGGGCGGTGACTTCCGCGAGGGTCTCCCCTTCGGGGACGCCGTCGCGCCAGATCAGCCAGCCGGGGCGTATGTCCTGGATCTCCTCCGGGGTCATGCCCTCGTAGGCGCCGTAGTCCCATTCCATGAGGGTGTCCCAGTCGGTGGCGCGGTCGCCGAAGCCGGCGAGTTCGCAGGTCTCACGCGCGCGTGCCAGCGGGCTGGTGCGCACCTCGACCCCGGGGAGGCCGTCCAGCGGGGCACGGTGCAGTCGCTCGCCGAGCACCTTGGCGCCGCGCCGGCCCTCTTCGAGGAGCGGGACGTCGGTCCTGCCGGTGTGCTTCCCGGACAGCGACCAAGCCGTCTGTCCGTGCCGGGCCAGCAGGATGCGCGGTGCCATGGGGGACCTTTCCGGGATATGTCCAGAGGCGGGTCACTCCATCATCCCGCACCCTGGAAAAGGGCAACCCGGGGGGCGATCTCTGCGTCTTTGAGGTCCGGGGGCGCCCGAAACGGGGCGCGCACATACGCCGTAAAGTGTCCCGACCGAGCAACCGGGAAGCCGGAGCACCGGGCACCGCACCAGGACAGAAGGGGGAGGGCGATCGGATGCCGCAGACCGAGACACCAGGCATCGAGGCGGACCGGCGAAGCCGGCTGCGCTGGTGGACCGAGCTGCCGCTGATCCTCATGGTGTACGCCTCGTACTCGGCGGGCCGCCTGCTGGCCAGGGGCGACACGGCAAGTGCCGTCGACCACGGGCTGGCGATCCTGCGCATCGAGAAGTTCCTGCACATCAACGCCGAGCACCCGCTCAACCGGCTCTTCACGCGCGAGTCCTGGCTAGGCGTACCGGCCGACTTCTGGTACGCGTCGCTGCACTACCTGATCACGCCCGCGATCCTGATCTGGCTGTTCCGTTCACGTGCACAGGTCTACCGCGCGGCCCGCACCTGGCTGATGACGTCCACGTTCATCGGCCTGATCGGCTTCACCCTGCTCCCGACCTGCCCGCCCCGGCTCCTCTCCCCGGACTACGGCTTCGTGGACACGATGGCCAAGTACAGCTCGTACGGCTGGTGGGGCGGCGACGCGAGCGCGCCGCGGGGCCTGGGCGGGATGACCAACCAGTACGCGGCGATGCCGAGCCTGCACTGCGGCTGGGCGCTGTGGTGCGGAGTGATGCTGTGGCGCTACGGCGGCACACGGCTCACGAAGGTCCTCGGTGTCGCCTATCCGCTGCTCACGGCGATCGTGGTCATGGGCACCGCCAACCACTACCTCCTCGACGCGGTCGCGGGTGTGGTCGTGATGGGGCTCGGGTTCCTGCTGGCGCCGCAGGTCATGAAGGCCGCGGACCGGATCAGGACGCGGTTCGAGGGGCGCGGCTCACTCGTCGCGGCCCGCTCCCGTGACGCCGCACCGGGCGCCTCTCTCGGCTCAGAAACCTCAATTGTCAGTGGCGGATGCCAGACTTCCCCGGGTGAGCGAATTCCACGGCAGCGCGAGTCACAGCTCGGTACCGGAGCCGAGCCGGGTGCCTCCCCCACGGACGCGGGGGACGGCGCTCCGGCACCGGCTCGCTGAGCTGCGCGGCCCCGACGTCCCGGCCAAGGCGCTGGACGCCCGCGCCCTCGCGGCCCTGGCCGCGAACCCGGGCTGCGAGCGGCGGGCGATCCTGGACGGCGCGGGGGTGAACAAGGCGGTGCTGGCCGACGCGCTCGGCTCGCCTTCCGCCTTCGGGCAGTCCCAGTTCGCCTTCATGCGGGGCAACGCGTTCGAGGCCCGGGTGAAGGCGGACGGCGGCGCGGAGCTGCTGCGGCTGGTGCACGAGAAGCTGGACCCGGGCGCCGAACCGCCGACCCGCGCGCGGGTGCCCGAGCTGACGGCCGTCGGCCCCGAGGGACGCGCGGCGCGTACGGCGCTGGCGCTGCGCGAGGCGACCGAGGCCGCCGCCTGGACGCTGCTCGACCATCCGATGCTCGCCCTGGACGTGGCGGGCTCCCCGGCCTTCCTGGAGCCGGACGCGGTGGTCGTGCACCCGGACGGCAGCTGGACGGTCGTGGAGATCAAGTCCTTCCCGATGCTGGACGGTTCGGCGGACCCGGCGAAGGTCGGCGCTGCGGCCCGCCAGTCGGCGGTGTACGTGCTGGCACTGGAGGAGGTCGCCGCGCGCCTCGGCGCGGAGCCGGAGGGGCGCGCCGGTGTCGAGGGGGTGAGCGCGCGGAGGCCCGAAGGGTCGAGCAC
>NZ_JBHYWD010000014.1:19035-111546 GCF_042751305.1 Streptomyces hokutonensis | reverse complement strand
TGGGCTCGGTGAGTTTTCTACGAGACCGCAGAAGGGTCGAGCACGGTCGCCCCCTCGACACCGGCTGAAGCGCCCCGGAGGCGGAGCGCCCAGGGCAGCGGTCCAATCCCCCAGGTACGCACGCGCGTGCTGCTCGTCTGCCCGAAGGACTTCTCCAACCTGCCCACCGCCTCCGCCGTCGACGTCCGCAAGCAGCGCGCGGTCACCAGTCGTCAACTGGCCCGGCTCACCCGCATCGAGGACATCGCCGACACCCTCCCCGAAGGGACCTGCTTCGCCCCCGACCGCCCGGCCGCCGAACTCACCGCCGCCGTCGAGTCGGTCCCGGCGGCCTACGCCCCCGAGTGCCTGGCCGCCTGCGAGCTGGCCTTCCACTGCCGCGACCGCTCGCGCGCGTCGGGCGCGGTCACCTCTCTGGGCCGTTCCCTGCGCGCCGAGTTGGGCGACCTGACCACGATCGACGAGGTCCTGGCGGCGGCCCACGGCGAGACCGGCGACCCGGACGACCCGGCGGTGGCGGCACTGCGCAGGGCGGCCGAGTTGCGGGCCGAGGCGCTGGCGAGCGTGTCGGCGCCGGCCCCGGAGGGTGCCGTATGTCACTGATCACCACCCTCGCCCGCCTGGAGGCCGTCAGTTCCGGCCGCGCCCAGCCCACCGCCACCGTCCGCCATCGGCACCTGTCCGAGCGCCCCCTGGTCCTGGTGCCGCTCACCACGGCCGGTGAGGCCGGCGCGCCCCTCGGCGCCCTCGTCGGCACGGACCGGGACGCACCGCGGCTGCTCGTCGTACCGCAGCCGCGCGACCGTGACCTCAGGTTCGCGTTCCTGGCCGAACTCGCGGACGTGGTCCTGCCGTACATCGACACGTTCGCGGACGACGTGGAGGCCGCCGAGCGCAACGAGACCGATCCGGAGACCGGCAAGCGGGTCAAGGTCGAGGTCGAACTGTGCGCGGACGCCCCGCAGTTGATCGTGCCGAGCCGCGCGGGCATCGAGCTGGTCCGGCTGCTCGGCCGCTCGATGCGCTTTCGCCGGACGGCCGAGCAGGACCCGGAGACCCCGCATCCCGCGCCCCCGCGCGTGCCGTTGCTCGGGCGCTGGCTGACGCACTTCGGGGAGCGGGCCCGGGTGCCCGGCTCCGCGCTGCTGCTCGCGCTCACCGAGGTGCTCGGCCGGCACTGGGCGACCGGCCAGTCCAGCCTGGAGGACCAGCACCTGGGCGCGCTGCTCGCCTGGATCGACCCGCCGGACGGTGTCTCCGGTGCCGAGGCCGCGCTCGACGCGGAGCTGCGGCGGGACGCGCGGGGCCAGTTGGTGTGCCCGCCGGCGGGCCCGGCCACCGACCCGGCGTTCGACAACAAGCTCCTCGCCCCTGCGATCGAGCGCTACGACCGCGCCCGTACCGCCCTCGCCTCCGCCGAGGACGGCCTGGAGGCCGACGACCGGCTCGGTGAACTCACCGCCGCCGAGCGGGAGATCAGGGCCCTCGTCGAGAGCGTCACCCGCCCCACCTGGGACGCGGTGTGGCACGGGCTCGACCTGCTGCGGGCGCTGCCGGAGGGCGCCCACGCCGTCGACCGGTGGACGCGCGACCGCTGGTCGTTCACCGGTCACCGGGACCGGATCACCGCCGGTGAGCCCCCGCAGCCGCGCCGCGACGACGCGGTGACCGCCGCGAACAAACTCGCCACGCGTGAGCGCGAACAGGCCCGTCTGGACGCCCAGGAGGCCCTGGACGACCCGCTGGTGATGGCCGGGCGGCGGCTCGCCGGGGAGGCCTTCGCGGGCGAGGTGACGGATGTCGTCATGGCGTACAGCGAGGGCAAGAGCCCCCGCCCGCGCCCGCTGGTGACCGTGCGCACGGACGACCGGCCGCATCTCGGTGAGCGGGCGAAGGTGTTCCGGTCGCTGGGCGGCAAGCCGCAGTCGGCGGAGTTCGTGGGCCACGAGGAGGACGGCGCCCTCGTCGTCCTCCGGGTCGTCGACAAGATGGGCCGGGGCAAGGAGCCGGAGACCGGTTCCGTGCCGGAGAAGGGCGACCGGGTCTGCTTCACGCTCTTCGAGCACGAGCAGCGCGGCGGCGCGAAACTGCCCGACCCGGAGGAGACTCCGTGGACGCACGGCGGCCCGCCGGGCGAGGAGAGTGCCGTACGGGAGTCGGCGGATCCGGTGACCGAGGAGGACGTGCTGTGACCCCGGACCCGACTTTCGACCCCGGTGCCGAGGCCGGTCGCGCGACCGGCGCGATCCTCCGTGACACCCTGCACGGCACCGCGCGCGGGGTCGTCGTCGACTCCCCGCCCGGCGCCGGCAAGTCCACGCTCGTCGTCCGCGCGGCGCTCGAACTGGCCGACGCGGGGCGCCCGTTGATGGTGGTCGCGCAGACCAACGCCCAGGTCGACGACCTCGTCGTGCGGCTCGCCGAGAAGAACGCCGAGCTGCCCGTGGGCCGGCTGCACAGCAGTGACGCGGACCCGTACGACAAGGCGCTGGACGACATGCCCAACGTACGGAAGTCGGCGAAGGCGGGTGAGCTCGCCGGGCTCCCGGTCGTCATCTCCACGGCGGCCAAGTGGGCACACGTCAAAGTCGACGAGCCGTGGCGGCACGCGATCGTCGACGAGGCGTACCAGATGCGCTCGGACTCGCTGCTGGCCGTGGCCGGACTGTTCGAGCGGGCGCTGTTCGTGGGCGACCCGGGGCAGTTGGACCCGTTCGCGATCGTCGGCGCGGAGCAGTGGGCGGGCCTGTCGTACGACCCCTCGGCCTCGGCCGTGACCACGCTCCTCGCGCACAACCCCGAACTGCCGCAGCACCGCCTCCCGGTGTCCTGGCGCCTCCCGGCCTCGGCCGCCCCCCTCGTCTCGAACGCGTTCTACCCGTACACCCGCTTCCGCAGCGGCACGGACCACGGCGACCGGCGGCTCAACTTCGGTGTCCCGTCGGACGGTTCGGGCCCGGACCGGGTGCTCGACGAGGCGGTGGAGTCGGGCTGGGGGCTGCTCGAACTCCCCGCCCGCCACACGCCCCGCACGGACCCGGAGGCGGTGCGCGCGGTGGCGACGGTGGTACGGCGGCTGCTGGACCGGGGTGGTGCGGCCACGTCGGAGCGCTCGCCCGACCCCACGCCCCTGACCGCCGACCGGATCGCGGTCGGCACCGCGCACCGGGACCAGGCGGCGGCGGTCCGCGCGGCGCTGGCGGAACTGGGCGTCACGGATGTGACGGTGGACACGGCGAACCGGCTCCAGGGGCGGGAGTTCGACGTCACGGTGGTCCTCCACCCCCTCTCCGGCCGCCCCGACGCCACCGCCTTCCACCTGGAGACGGGCCGCCTCTGCGTCCTCACCTCCCGCCACCGGCACGCCTGCATCGTGGTCTGCCGGGCCGGAGTGAGCGAACTGCTGGACGACCACCCGTCGACGGAGCCGGTGCAGCTGGGGGTGACGGTGAAGTTTCCTGATGGGTGGGAGGCGAATCACGCGGTGCTGGCGCACCTGGCCGAGCACCGGGTGGTGTGGAGACCGTGAACCGGCGTTCCGGCGCCGGACCGGCGGTCGCCCAGCCGTCCTCCCGCCGGACGGACTCCGGCACGCCGCCGGAGGCGGCCAACGGATACAGCCCCGACGGGTGGGAGGCCAATCACGCGGTGCTGGCGCACCTCGCAGAACACCGGGTGGTGTGGAGACCGTGACGGCTGGGCAGCCAATCACGCGGTGCTGGTGCACCTCGGGGAACATCGCGGGGGCCGGGAGGCTTGAGGGTTCCGGGAGCGTGCCCCGGTGGTATGCCCGGGGCCTCTTGCGCGGTCGGGAGACAATGGACGGTGGTCCGGCTCGTGAGGCGGGTCATCGGTGACTACGAGGAGGAGAAGACATGGCGGAGCACACGCCGCGTCGCAACGAATCGCGGCTACGCCCCGCGCCCCTGCTCTTCGAGCCCGCGCAGGCGGCCGAGGACCCGGAGCACTTCTTCGACCTGGAGTCGATGGACGACCCGCGCGCGCTGCTGGCGCGGGCGACGGAGCTGACGCACGCGTTCCGCGCCGCGACGGACCGCGCGGTGGAGTTCCAAGCGATCGCGGCGGCGCAGCTCGCCGATCCGCGCCGGTTCGACCGGCTGACGCCTGCGGACATCGCCGAGCGGGCCGGGTGGACCGAGGACTACGCGAAGAAGATGGTCGAGTTCGGGCGGGATCTGCTGCGCGGCACCGAGGGGCGGGACAGCGGGGGCGCCGACCCGGTGTGACCCGAGGGACACGGGGTTTTCGGCATAGCTGGCGGCCCAGCTTTCGGCCCAGCGTTTGGCATATGCCCGGCGGGCAAGATACTCCCTCCCGCCCCCTACTGTCCCGATTTCGGGCAACCCTCGGAGAGCGCGCGGTCACGGCCGGTAGACCTGTTCGCCATGAGCCGCACTCAGGACGACCCCATCGCCGACCGCTTCGACATCTCGGACGTGACACCGGACGGTGCCGCCTGGCTCGCCTCGGCAGGAACGTATCCGCGCAGCACCCTCGCCCTGTGGCGGGAGCGGCCGGACGCCCCGGTCGTCCTGCCCTGCGGCTCCGCCTTCGATGTGGTGACCGCTCCGGCGATCTTCGGCCGCCGTATGGTCGACCGCTTGTGGGACGAGGGTCCCGGCTCCGGGCCGGTCGCGACGTACCGGGGCCGGATGCTCCTGTTCGCCACTCCCGGGACGGCGCAGCGGCTGCCCTCGTTACTGGGCTGGGAGGAGTGGGGCGCGGACGCCCCGGAGCGCGGTCGTACGGGGTCGGTCCCGCCGCTGCTGTGCCACGGCAAGGGCGACGCGGTGACCGTCCCGGCGCCGGCCGGCGCGGCCGCCCGGGCGCCGTTCGACTCCCGCTGGCTGGTCGCTCCCGACACCCACCGGCCCTGGCTCCCCGGCGCGGAAATCCTGCTCTGGGCGGCCGTGCGCGCCGCTCGCGCGACCGTGCGCATATCGATTTTTCCTCCCGCCGATCAGGATGCTAAGGTCTACGACGTCAGCAGGCGCCGCTAGCTCAGTTGGTTAGAGCAGCTGACTCTTAATCAGCGGGTCCGGGGTTCGAGTCCCTGGCGGCGCACCTGTGAAGGGCCCTTCGCGAGAGCGAGGGGCCCTTTGACGTACCCGGTACTCAGGGGTTGTCCCCCGGCGTGATGGTCACCGTCCACGCCCCCGAATCCGTGCGTCCCTCCACCGCCACCCGTACGTTGTCGCCGGGCACGGTGAAGGTCTCGCCGAGGGCCACCGGGGCGTCGGCGAGGGGTGGGTAGACCGAGGTCTCCCAGCAGGCCTCGGTGCGGGGGTGGGCGTCGACGACCTCGATCGGGCCGCTTCCGGAGGCCGCGCCGCCGCGCACCCGATAGACGAGGATGCCCTGTTTGCAGGCCGTGCTGTCGTTGCCGACGGGGCTGCGGGCCTCGAAGGCGAGCGCACTGTCGGTGCCGGTCCGCACCACGGCCAGTTTGACGCCGAGACCGAGTCCGAACGCGGGCGATCCCGCGTTGCCGGCCGTCGGGGGCTCGGCGGCCAGCGGTTCCAGGGTCAGCCGGGTCGGCCCCGACCCCCGTACGCACACGACCTGGCGCGGATCCAGCCAGCCCAGCTTCCACTTGTGCCAGGCGAACAGGTCGGGGGCCAGGCCGAACTGACTGCCCATCAGATCCCAGTCGCCGACATATGTGTCCCAGTCGCCCTTGCCGTCCACCGGACGGTGGTAGAGGTCGGGAAGGTCGAAGACATGGCCCGTCTCGTGGGCGAGGACGAGCCGGTCCGGCGGGTGCTTCTCGAACACGGTGACGACCCGGCGGATGTCCGTGCCGTCGGCCCGCAGCGGGGTGTCCAGGTTGACCACCTTCGTCGCGTCCGAGTCCACCCCGGGCGCGTCCGGATCGGCCACGAAGTAGACGACGTCGTAGCGGGAGAAGTCGACCTCGGGGTCGGCGGCGGCGAGCGCGTCGCGGAGGTACGCGGCGCGGTTCGCCGGGTTCCAGTCGCGCTGTATGGCGTACGACGTCGACGGCTTCGGCATGCGGATCCAGTTCCGCAGCGGGTGCGGGCGGAGCGTGAACCTGCCGTAGGAAGCGCGTTCGTAGAAGCGGGTGGTGGCCGGGAAGTGGTCGGCGGCCAGTTCGGCGGGGGTGGTGCGCGGGGTCGCGTCGGGGAAGGAGAGGAAGATCATCACCGCGTCGAGCGGGCGGACGGGGCGCGGGTAGGCGGCGTTCCAGGTGTCCAGGCCCTCGGAGTGGTGGGCGTCGGTGCGCTTGAGGGCGCAGGGGGTGGACGAGTAGGGCTCGGCGACCGACTGGCTGGACATGATGGAGGTCGCGGCGAGCGCGGACATCGTGGTGAACACGGCCGCGGTGCTGCGCAGCCGGGGGCGTCTCCGCCACTGACCGAGCCCCTTGAGCGCCGTACGGGAGAGCCCCTTGAGGGGGAGCTGACACGGCACGAGGACCTCCGGGAGCGGTTCGCGGGACACCGACACCCAGCCTGTGATGGTTTGTTGGGGTATGCCTCGTTTATCTGCACCAGATGAGTGAGGGGGACGCCTGGGACGGCTGAGACACGCCCGGGCCCACATCCGGAAACACTCACGGAACGTCACATGTGGTCGGCCTTTTGGCGAACCCGTCCAGGTGCGGGCGGAATCGATCTGCCGGAACGGGCCGTTGTTCCGGGACACTGGAGAGTGGCTGGAAGGGCCGGGGGCCAACCTCTATGATCGGCACACTTTCCTGCACGGACACGGCACGGCGGCCTCCCACCCGGTCGGCCATCCCGACGAGACCCATCCGAAGATCGAGTGCACTGCGGGAGCGAGCGGTGAGCGGAACGTCCGAAGGGCCGGCACCCGCGGCAGACCTCATCCGGCCGGCCGTGACAGAGAGTAATTGCGAGGCATCGCCTCGTGTCAGTCTTCCCGTGGACGGCCGGCTCGGGTCAGCCTTCTCCGCGGCCCCCCTCGCCATGGCCGTCGTCGACCGCGACGGGCTGGTGGTGAGCGCCAACGACACGTTCGGCGCGCTGCTCGGCAAGGGCGGTGCGGCCCTTGCGGGGCTGGTCGCGGCCGATCTGGTGGACCTGAAATCGGACGCCCGCACCTGGCACGCCTATCGCGAGGTGCTGCGCGGCCGGCAGGCCAAGCTGAGCCGCACCCGCCGGGTCAAGCACCCCGACGGGCACTCCCTGTGGGTGCAGGTGACCGCGGCACCGCTGCCGGCCGCCGAGCACGGCGTGCTGCTGTCACTCACCGACATCAGCGACCGCCGTGAACTCCAGGCGCGGCTACGGCACTTGGAGATGCACGACCCGGTGACCCGGCTGCCCAACCGCACCCTCTTCTTCGAACGGCTCTCGGCCGCGCTGGAGGCGGAGTCCTACGAACAGGGCGGCACCGGGCGGATCGGCCTGTGCTATCTGGACCTGGACGGCTTCAAGGCCGTCAACGACACCCTCGGCCACCGCGTCGGCGACCGGCTGCTGGCCGCCGTCGCGGAGCGGCTGACGCGGTGCGCGGACGAGGCGGGCCTTGCCCGGGCCACCGCCCCGCTGGTGGCGCGGCTCGGCGGCGACGAGTTCGCGCTGCTCGTCGAGGACTCGACCGGCACCGACCAACTGGCCGATCTCGCCGAGTCGGTGCTCAAGGCGCTGCAGGCGCCCTTCGACCTCTCCGGGCAGCGGCTGTCGCTGTCGGCGTCGATCGGGGTGGTCGAGCGGCAGGCGGCCGGTACGACGGCCACCGGGCTGATGCAGGCCGCCGACACCACGCTGTACTGGGCGAAGGCGGACGGCAAGTCCCGCTGGACGCTGTTCGATCCGGAGCGCAACGCGCACCGTATGACCCGCCAGGCGCTGGCCTCCACGCTCCGCCCGGCCATCGAGCGGGGTGAATTCACCCTGGAGTACCAGCCGTTGGTGGGTATGGAGAACGGACGGCTGCGCGGGGTCGAGGCGTTGGTGCGCTGGAACCACCCGCAGTTCGGCATGCTGACGCCGAATCGGTTCATCGGACTGGCCGAGGAGGACGGCTCGATCGTGCAGCTCGGCCGCTGGGTGCTGGTCACCGCCTGCCGCCAGGCCCGCCGTTGGCAGCTCGACCACCCGGACGAGCCGCCGATCTTCGTGAGCGTCAATGTGGCCGTACGCCAGGTGTGGGACTCGGACCTGGTCGCGGACGTCGCGGAGGTCCTGGCCGAGACCGGACTCGCCCCGCATCTCCTCCAGTTGGAGCTGACCGAGTCGGCGGTGATGGGCTCGGCGGGCCGCCCGTTGCAGGCGCTCCAGGCACTCAGCGACATGGGTGTGCACATCGCCATCGACGACTTCGGCACCGGGTACTCGAACCTGGCGTACCTGAGCCGCCTCCCGGTCTCCGTCCTGAAGCTGGACGGCTCCTTCGTGCGCGGCTTCCAGTACGAGGGTGAGGGCGTCCCGCCGAACCCGGCCGACGAGGTCATCGTCGAGGCGATGATCCAACTCGCCCACCGGCTGGGCCTGTCGGTGACCGCCGAGTGCGTGGAGACCTCGTCACAGGCGTCCCGGCTGCGCCGGATCGGCTGCGACACCGGACAGGGGTGGCTCTACTCCCGCCCGGTGACGCCGGATCGTATCTCCGAGTTGCTGGGCACCAAGGCCTGCAATCAGGCGTCCTGACCAGCCGTCAACTCATACGCGTCGGCGATCAGTTCGTACGAGCGCAGTCGCAGGTCGGCGTTGTGGGCGTGGGACGTGAGCATCAACTCGTCGGCGCCCGTGCGCTTCTGGAGGTCGTCGAGGCCGTCACGGACCTGGTCGGCGGTGCCGTGGATGACGTTGGCGTTCCAGGAGGTGATGAACTCCCGCTCCATGGGGCTGAATTCGTACGCCTCGGCCTCTTCCGGGGTGGGCACGAGTCCCGGGCGGCCGGTGCGCAGCCGGACCATGTTGAGGGCGGCGGCCAGCACCTGGCGGCGGGCCTCCTTCTCCTCGTCGGCGGCGAGGGCGGAGACACCGATCAGGGCGTACGGCGCGTCGAGCACCGCGCTCGGCCGGAACGACTCGCGGTAGAGGTCGAGGGCCGGGATCGTGTTCTGCGCGGAGAAGTGGTGGGCGAAGGCGAACGGCAGGCCGAGCATGCCGGCCAGGCGCGCGCTGAAGCCGGAGGAGCCGAGGAGCCAGATCGGGGGGCGGTGCGGGGACTGGACGCCGCCGGGCGAGGTCGACTGGATCGGGCCGGGGACCGCGTGGATACGGGCGTAGGGGTGGCCGCTCGGGAAGTCGTCGTCCAGGAAGCGGGTCAGTTCGGCGAGTTGCTCGGGGAAGTCGTCGGCGCCTTCGTTGAGGCGCTCGGTCCGGCGCAGGGCGGCGGCGGTGGCGCCGTCGGTGCCGGGGGCGCGGCCGAGGCCGAGGTCGACGCGGTTCGGGGCCAGCGCCTCCAGGGTGCCGAACTGTTCCGCGATGACGAGCGGGGCGTGGTTCGGGAGCATGACGCCGCCCGAGCCGAGGCGGATGCGGTCCGTGTGGGCGGCGAGGTGGGCCAGGATCACGGCGGGCGAGGAGGAGGCGACGCCCGGCATCGAGTGGTGCTCGGCGACCCAGTAGCGGTGGAAGCCGCGGGCCTCGGCGAGCTTCGCGATCCGCACGCTGGTACGGAGCGCGTCCGTGGCGGTGCGGCCGGCGCCCACGGTCACCAGGTCCAGTACGGAGAGGGGGACGGGGGCGGTGCCCTGCGCCGTACCCCGGATCTCGTCGTCTGTCGCCACGGTGGGTGCCTCCTGTTGTGAGCTGTGCGGTGTCTTCCCCGGCTAACAGGAGGCAGTCTCCGCTTTATTCCCGGGAGGTCCGGGCGCTCGGGGCGCGGGGGGCATGGGGTACTCTCCGGAAAAGTGTGACACTTCCGGTCAGAAGTGACACACTTTTTCAGACTGGTACCCCCCGCCGGGGCATCGACCCCGTCCGGCGGCGAAGGTAGGTTCGAGTGCGATGACCGCGACTCCCGCTGCCCTGCCCACCCTTCTCGTCCTGGACGCCGACCCGCTCCCCCGCCTCGGAAAGCTCACCGGCCGCGTGCGCGTGCAGCACGCCGACGCGTCGACACTCGCGGAGCAACTGCCGTCCGCCGACGTCCTGTTGGTGTGGGACTTCACCTCGCGCGCGGTGCGCTCCGCGTGGCCGGGCGGTGGCCCGCGACCGCGCTGGGTGCACACCGCGAGCGCGGGCGTGGATCACCTCATGTGCCCCGAACTCGCCGACTCCGACACGGTGGTGACGAACGCGCGCGGCATCTTCGACGAGCCGATCGCCGAGTACGTCGCCGCCCTGGTCCTCGCGATGGCCAAGGACCTGCCGAGGACGCTGGACCTCCAGCGCGAGCGGACCTGGCGGCACCGCGAGGCGCAGCGGGTGGCCGGGACCCGGGCCTGTGTGGTGGGTTCCGGGCCGATCGGGCGGGCGATCGTCCGTGTTCTCAAGGCACTTGGCGTGACGACCGCGCTGGTCGGCCGCACCCCGCGCACCGGTATCCACGGCCCCGGCGAGCTCGACCGGCTGATGGCCCGCGCCGACTGGGTGATCTCGGCGGCACCGCTGACCGACGAGACGCGGGGCATGTTCGACGCCCGCCGGTTCGGCTGCATGCAGCCCTCGGCCCGTTTCATCAACGTGGGCCGGGGACAGCTCGTGGTGGAGGAGGCGCTCGCGGAGGCCCTCACCAAGCGCTGGATCGCGGGCGCCGCACTGGACGTCTTCGAGACCGAACCCCTCACCCCCGAGAGCCCGTTGTGGCAGGTACCGGGGCTGATCGTCTCCCCGCACATGAGCGGCGACACGGTCGGCTGGCGGGACGAACTGGGCGCGCAGTTCGTGGAGTTGTACGAGCGCTGGGCGGTGGGCAAGCCGCTGCGGAACGTGGTCGACAAGAAGCGCGGGTACGTACCGGGGCACTGAACTCCCCACTCTGGAGGGCCGGATGACGACCGAACTCACCGAGCTGACCGCCCTGGAACTCCTGGACGGCTACCGCAGAGGGGAGTTCAGCCCCGTGGAGGCGACCCGCGCGACCCTGGAGCGGGCCGAGGAGATCCAGCCCGTCGTGAACGCGTTCGTACGGCTTGACGCGGAGGGCGCGTTGGCACGGGCGGCCGAGTCGGCGGAGCGCTGGCGGCGCGGCGAGCCGGCCGGGCTCGTGGACGGACTGCCGGTCACCGTGAAGGACATCCTGCTCCAGCGCGGCGCCCCGACCCTGCGCGGCTCCAGGACCGTTGCGGAGCAGGGCAGTTGGGACGAGGACGCGCCGTCGGTTGCCCGGCTCCGCGAGCACGGCGCGGTGTTCCTCGGCAAGACGACAACCCCGGAGTTCGGCTGGAAGGGCGTCACGGACTCCCCGCTGTCCGGCATCACCCGCAACCCGCACGACCCTTCGCGGACGGCCGGCGGTTCAAGTGGCGGCAGCGCGGCGGCCGTTGCCCTCGGCGCGGGCCCGTTGTCGCTGGGCACGGACGGCGGCGGCAGCGTCCGTATCCCCGCGTCCTTCTGCGGGATCTTCGGACTGAAGCCGACGTACGGCAGGGTGCCGCTGTACCCGGCGAGCGCGTTCGGCACGCTGTCGCACGTCGGCCCGATGACCAGGGACGCGGCGGACGCGGCCCTGCTGCTGGACGTGATCGGCGTCCCGGACGCCCGCGACTGGTCGTGCCTGAACCGCCCGTCGGGATCCTTCACGGAGGCGCTCGCGCACGGCATCCAGGGCCTGCGGATCGCGTACTCCCCGTCCCTCGGCGGCCAGGTCGCGGTCCGTCCGGCGGTCGCGGCGGCGGTACGGCGGGGCGTGGAGCGGCTGGCCGCACTCGGCGCGTACGTCGAGGAGACCGACCCCGACCTCACGGACCCGGTGGACGCCTTCCACACCCTGTGGTTCAGCGGGGCGGCCCGCGCTACCCAGCAACTCGCCCCGCGGCAACGGAAGTTGCTCGACCCCGGACTGCGGGAGATCTGTGCCGCAGGAGCGGGCGTCTCCGCGCTGAACCACCTGGCGGCGGTGGACGTCCGCGCGGAACTCGGCCGCCGCATGGGCCTGTTCCACGAGCGCTACGACCTCCTCGTCACGCCCACCCTGCCGATCACCGCGTTCGAGGCGGGAGTCGAGGTCCCGAAGGGCTCCGGGCACCGCCGCTGGACCGGCTGGACCCCGTTCACCTACCCCTTCAACATGACCCAGCAGCCCGCCGCAACCGTCCCCGTGGGGGAGGACGGGGACGGGCTGCCGATCGGGATGCAGCTCGTGGCGGCCCGGCACCGGGACGATCTGGTGCTGCGGGCGGCGCACGCGCTGTTCGGAATCCGGGGCGCATAACCCGTTTGCGATCGGGTAGCTGCGCGCCCATGGCTCCACCACATGGGAAAGACAGACACGCATCCGGTCACACCCGTCGGGCACTGCTCGCCGGGGTGGCGGCGGCCGGTGCGCTGGGCGCGGCCGGCTGCAGCCGGGTGGCCACCGCGTCGGCCACCGGCGGCGGCGATCTGCTCGACCGGCTGAAGGCGCAGGGCGTCGTACGGCTGGGGATAGCGGGTGAGATCCCGTTCGGGTACATCGACAAGGACGGCCGGCTGACCGGTGAGGCACCGCAGTTGGCGAAAGCAATCTTCAAGCGGCTCGGCGTCGGCAGGGTGCAGCCCGTGCCCACCGAGTTCGGCTCGCTCATCCCGGGGCTGAACTCGCAGCAGTTCGACGTCGTGGCCGCCGGGATGTATGTGACCCCGGAACGCTGTGAGCAGGTCATCTTCGCCGACCCGGACTATCAGGTGCTCGACGCGTTCGTCGTCCGCAAGGGCAATCCGAAGGGGCTGTACGACTACAAGGACGTCGTCGCGAAGAAGGCGAAGCTCGCCACCGGCACGGGGTACGCGCAGATCCAGCACGCCGTCGACGCCGGGTACCAGCAGGGCGACATCCTGATCGTCCCGGACCAGGTCGCCGGGCTGAACGCCGTAGAGGCAGGGCGAGTCGACGTCTTCGCCGGTACGGCGCTCACCACCCGCGCGGTCGTGCGGAAGTCGGCGAAGGCCGAGTCGACCCGGCCCTTCGCACCACTCGTCGACGGGAAACCGCGGATCGACGGGGGCGCGTTCGCGTTCCGGCCGACCGAGACGAAGCTGCGCGACGCCTTCAACGTGGAGCTGCAACAGCTCAAGAAGAGCGGGGAGTTGTTCCGCATCCTGCGGCCCTTCGGGTTCACCGAGGCCGAGATGACGGACCTCACCGCGAAGGAGCTCTGCGGCTCATGACCTCAGGACTCTGGGAACTCGTCGTCGAGGGGATCTGGACCACCGTCCAACTCCTCGTCCTCAGCGCGCTGTTGGCGACCGCCGTGTCGTTCGTCGTCGGCATCGCCCGCACCCACCGGCTGTGGATCGTCCGCTTCCTGGCCGGTCTCTACACCGAGGTGTTCCGCGGCACCTCCGCCCTCGTCATGATCTTCTGGGTGTTCTTCGTGCTGCCGGTCGCCTTCGGCTGGCAACTCGTCCCGCTGTGGGCGGGCACCCTCGCACTCGGGCTGACCTACGGGGCGTACGGCTCGGAGATCGTGCGCGGCGCGCTGAGCGCGGTCGACCCTGCGCAGCAGGAGGGCGGGGTCGCGCTGAGCTTCACGCCCTGGCAGCGGACGCGGCTGATCCTGCTGCCGCAGGCGGTGCCGGAGATGATCCCGCCCTTCTGCAACCTGCTGATCGAACTGCTCAAGGGCACCGCCCTGGTGTCCGTCATGGGCATGGGCGACCTCACCTTCAGCGCCAACCTGGTGCGGCTCGCGCTCCAGCAGAGCGCGGAGATCTACACGTACGTCCTGCTGATCTACTTCGCGATCGCCTTCACCCTCACCCGGCTGATGCGCGGCCTGGAAAAGCGGCTGAAGGCCGGGATCGGCAAGGGGCCCGTGAGCAGCGAGTCCAAGCCCGGCCGGAACCTGGGCGTCGGAGGTGGCGTCGCGTGAACTGGGACTGGAACGCCGTACGCGACTTCATGCCGTACTTCTGGGACGGCCTGGCGGTCTCCCTGCAGGCGCTGCTCCTCGGCTCGCTGATCTCGTTCGGGCTGGGGCTGGTGTGGGCGCTGCTGATGAGGGCTCCAACTCGCTGGATACGCTGGCCCGTTGGGATCGTCACCGAGTTCGTGCGCGACACCCCGCTGCTGGTGCAGCTGTTCTTCCTCTTCTACGTACTGCCGGAGTGGGGGCTGACCTTCGCCGCGCTGACCACCGGTGTCCTCGCGATCGGGCTGCACTACTCGACGTACACGATGCAGGTCTACCGCGCGGGCATCGAGGCGGTGCCCGTCGGCCAGTGGGAGGCGGCGACCGCGCTGAACCTGCCGGTGCGCCGGACCTGGACGGCCGTGATCCTGCCGCAGGCGATCCGCCGGGTGGTCCCGGCGCTGGGCAACTACGTGATCGCCATGCTCAAGGACACCCCGATCCTGATGGCGATCACCGTGCTGGAACTGCTGGGGCAGGCCCGGCTCTTCTCCCAGCAGAACTTCCGGTTCACCGAGCCCATCACCGTGATCGGCGTGGCCTTCATCCTCATCTCCTATCCCGCCTCCCTGCTGATCCGAGCCCTGGAGCGACGCCTTGTCCGCTGACACACCCCTCATGAACGATCCCGACGCCCACGCCAACCCGCCGGTCGACGGCAGCGAGCTGATCCGCCTCGACCACGTCACCAAGCGCTTCGGGTCCAACACCGTCCTCGACGACCTCGACTTCTCCGTCGAGTCCGGCAAGCACGTCACCCTGATCGGGCCCTCCGGGTCGGGCAAGACGACGATCCTGCGGCTGCTGATGACCCTGACGAAGCCGGACGAGGGGACGATCACCGTCGACGGGGAGCAGCTCTTCCCCGCGCCCGAGAAGCGGGTCCGGGAGATCCGCAAGAAGATCGGGATGGTCTTCCAGCAGTTCAACCTGTTCCCGAACATGACCGTGCTGCGCAACATCACCGAGGCGCCGGTCACCGTCCTCGGCATGCCCAAGGACGAAGCGGAGGCGCGCGCACTGGAACTGCTGGACCTGGTCGGCCTCGCCGACAAGGCCGGCGCCCGCCCGACCCGGCTGTCCGGGGGCCAGCAGCAACGCGTGGCGATCGCGCGGGCGTTGGCGATGCGCCCGCAGGTGCTGCTGCTCGACGAGGTGACCTCCGCGCTGGACCCGGAGCTGGTCGCGGGCGTGCTCGACGTGCTCCGGGACATCGCCCGCACCACCGACATCACCATGCTCTGTGTGACCCACGAGATGAATTTCGCCCGGGACATTTCCGACCAGGTCCTGATGTTCGACGCGGGCAAGGTCGTCGAATCGGGCCCGCCGGAGCGGATCTTCGGCGATCCGGAACACCGGCGGACCCGGGAATTTCTCGGCGCGATTCTTTGACGTTTGTTCAACTACGCCAAGTGAACGACCGAACACCCAAGGTCTACGCCACGTGGCATGTCGGTGGCATATGCCAAAGGTCCCGCGTCCCAGTTGGGAGGGCATGAGCAGGGACACAATCTCGCCAACAGCCGCTCCACATCGGCCGTTTGACAGCTATCGTGGAGAGGATTCGCTGTCCGGTATCACGGCCCAAAAAGCGAGCGCAGGGAGAAACACCGTGGCGCTGATGCACGAGCCGACCGCTCCCTACCACTCGGTACAGGAAGCACTGCGCATCCTGGAGACCGTCGCGGGACACAGCACCGGTGTCACGGACACCGAACTGGCCCGCCGCACCGGCCTCGGCGTCGAGCGCCTGACCATACTGCTGCGGACACTGCGCCGCGAGGGCTACGTCGAGCAGCTCACCGACGGCGCCTACGTCACCGGCGAGGCCCTGGGCCGGCTCGGCTCCGCGGCCGGCCGCGACCAGGCCGTGCGCGATCAGATCCAGCGGACCCTGGACCGGCTGCGCGACTCCCTGGGCGCGGCGGTCTACGTCAGCCGGTACGTCGACGGCGAGGTCACGATCACCCAGTACGCGGCCGGGCCCACCACCCCGGCGGTCAACGAGTGGGTCGACTTCCGCTTCTCCGCGCACGCCACCGCGCTCGGCAAGAGCCTGCTGGGCCAGCTCGACCACAACGGCCGCCGCGACCATCTCTCCCGCCACAAGATGGCCCGCCTCACCTCGCGCACCATCACCAGCGACAAGCTGCTCCTCTCCCGCCTGGAGACCCAGCCGCCGACCGTCCCCCACCTCGACCTCCAGGAGTACGCGGTGGGCACGGTCTGCGCGGCCGTCCCGATCACGGCCGGCTCCTCGGTGGGCTGCCTCGCCCTGTCCCTCCCGGTCGAACACGCCCACCGCCTCCGCCAGGCGGCGGACACCCTGAACCGCGAAGCGGGCCCGGTCCTTCTCTCCCTGGCCATCTAGCGGTCGGCACGACCCTGGTCCGGAGCACCCCTCCGGACCAGGTAGTATTTTCTCGTCGCCCTCCGCGAGACACCGATCCAGCGGAAGGCGTGAGTCATGCGCCGCTAGCTCAGTTGGTTAGAGCAGCTGACTCTTAATCAGCGGGTCCGGGGTTCGAGTCCCTGGCGGCGCACTGTGTGCGACCAAGGGCATCCTCCTTCGGGAGGGTGCCCTTGGTCGTGTGCGGGCCGCTCAAGACGAACGCCAAGATGATCACGACCGATCAATTGATCATAAAATCCATAGATATCACCCTTTGTGCCGACTCGGCTGGAACCATCGTGCGCTACCAGTAAGCACCACGAAGGGGAGCACACCGAGTGAAGACCCATGAAACGGAGCGGTCCGCGGTACGCCGATCCCCGCGGCGCCGATGGATCGCCGCGGCGCTGGGTGCCGCGGTCGTGACCGCCCTCGCCGGCGGTCTGCTGGCCGGCAGTGTCCAAGACGATTCCAAGAATGCGACCGGTCCCGTCGCCGCCCGGCAGTTCGCGGTGAACCCGCAAGGGCCGACCTCTGCCGAGTCGGCGGAGTGGGAGCGACTGACGGCGACTCCGGAGAGCCGGACGCGACTCGTCAGGGAAGTCCAGGAGGCCTTCGCCGGTGTGGCCACGGTCCGCACCGACGCACTGGTACAGAACACCGGGACCGTCACCTCCGCGACGTCCACCGACAAGGGGCACGTCGTCCAGGCACTGGCGACCGGTGTGACCGGGGACCACTTCTGGATCATCGCTTCCTACGGTGACATCGCCCGGGGGGCGATCGCGGGCGCCGTACGTGCCTGTACCGCCAAGGTCCCGGCCTGGCTCTGCACCAACGCGGGCAACCTGCTGACCTCTTGGAGCCGGGGCTGGGGAGCCGCGGCGAACCACGGGATCTGGGCCGCCGTCTACTGGAGGCCCGCACACGTCACCGGTGGCCGCTGGTAGGTCCACCGCCGGGACAGACGCACAGATAACCGAGGGCGTTCTCCCCCCGTGGAGAACGCCCTCGGCCGTTTGTGGGTCGGATGCCCGTCACACGAAGACGCAGGCGAGCCGGAACTCCTCCCAGGAGCCGAAGTGGGACAGCGTCGCGCCCGTGTGACGGGCCGCCGACGCCGTGGAGGCACTGGCCCGGGGCGACGCGGTCTGCCGTATCGACCTGCAACCCTTCGACCGGGGCGGGGCGGAACGGCTGCTGCGCACCGTGCTCGGCGCACCTCTCGGACACCGCACCCTCCACCGCCTGTTCGAGGCGTCCGGGGGCAACGCCCTGTATCTGCGTGAGCTGGTGCACGGAGCGCTGGACACCGGGACGCTGTCGGGCGACGGGGAGATCCGGACCCTCGCCGAAGGAGCGCTGCCGACGACGCCACGGCTCGGCGAGCTGATCAGGAACCGCCTCGCCGCCGTGGACACTTCGGCGCGCAGAGTGCTGGAGCTGCTCGCGGTGTGCGGGTCGGTCTCGTTGGCAGACGCGGCCTCGGCCGCGTCGACGGATGTGGTGGCGGAGCTCGACGAAGCCGGACTGGTCGACGTCCGGCAGGACGAACGGCGCACCCTCGTCGTCCTGAGCCACCCGCTCTACGGCGAGGCCCTGCGGGAGGGGCTCTCGCTCGTCCGCCGCCGCGCGCTGCTGCTCCGGCAGATCCTGCGGATCGGTGCGTACGGCGGCAGACGCCACGACGACGCCCTCCGGGTGGCCATCTCCCAACTGGCCGCGACCGGTACGGCCGATCCCGGCCTGATCGTCCGGGCCGCCGCGCTGGCGCGCCACGTCCTCGACTACGAACAGGTCGTCGCCCTGCTGGAGGCACTGCACCTGTCCGTGCGCACGGTCGACAACCATCTCCGGCACGCCTACGCCAAACTCGGCGTCCGTACCCGCCGCGAACTGGCCGACATCCTCAGCCGATCCGACTGGTCCCCGCTGCCACGACAGCGTCCTGCGCGGTCAGCCGCCGATACGCCGCCTCCCCCGGCGGCCGCCACCACACCGGATCGGTACACCGGATCCCCTCCCGCCGCAGCCCCGCCCGATGGATCTTGTTTGTCGCCGTGACCGGCATCCGCCCCACCACCCGGATGAACCGGGGTGCCATCTTCGTCCCCAAGTCCGGCTGGGACAGCAGGAATTCGGCGAAGGCGTGCGGGTCGAAGTGCCCGGCGATGGTGGCCATGACCTGGTCGCCGGTGACCGGGTCCGGTACCGCGTAGACCGCCACGGCGTCGGCGCCCTCGTAGCGGGCGAGGATGTTCTCGATCATCGCGGCGGCGAGGTTCTCGCTGTCGACGCGGAGGCGGTCGTCGGTGCGGCCGGCGAAGTAGAGGTAGCCGTCGGTGTCCCGGTAGAAGAGGTCGCCGGTCCAGTACCAGCCTCCCCACCGGCGCCGTTCCGCGTCCGCCTCCGGGTTGCGCCAGTAGCCCTCGAAGGGGTTGGGGGCGCGGTTCACCAACTCCCCTATCGCCTCTTCACCGTTGAGCAGCCGGCCGCCCGGGTCGAAGACCGCCGGCGGGCACTCCGCCCGCGTCTCCGGATCGAGTACGGCGAGACCGGGCGCCGCCCGACCGACCGCCCCGGACGGTGTCCCCGGCGACCACTGCACCGCCGCCCCGCCCTCCGAGGACCCGTACCCCTCCACCAGCCGCACCCCGAACCGCCGCTCGAACGCCGCCGCGTCCACCGCCCCCGCCTCCGTGCCGAAGCCCATCCGCAGCGGGTTCTCCCGGTCGTCGGGGCGTTCCTCGGTGGCCAGGATGTACTGCACGGCACGGCCGACATAGGTGAAGTACGTGGCCCCGTACGCCCGTACGTCGTCCAGGAAGCGCGACGCCGAGAACCTGCGGCGCAGCGCCACCCCGGCCCCGGCCGCCAGCGCCGGTGCCCAGTCGGCGATCACCGCGTTGCCGTGGAACATCGGCATGCAGATGTAGTGCACGTCGTCCGCGAGCACCCCGAAGCTGTCGACCAGCGAGGCTCCGGCGGCGGCCAGCCGGCCCTGGGTGCAGATCGCGGCCTTCGGGGCGCCGGTGGAACCGGAGGTGAAGTAGAGCAGGATGCGGTCGTCGGGGGTGGCCCGGGTGAAGGCGTCCGGTTTGGTGTTCGCGTACGGCGCGAGGAGGTCGTCGTAGGCCTGAGTGTCCGTCACCAAGAGCTGTACGCCGGGGAGTTGGAGGTTCTCGAGGAGCGGAAGGTGTGCGCGCCCGGTGACCAGGATCCGGCATTCGGTGTGCAGGATGTCGCGGGCCAGTTCGGGGCCGCGGCGGGTGGGGTTGATGCCGGCGACGGCCGCGCCCGCGAGGGCCGCCGCGCTCAACCACAGAGGATATTCAGGGGTGTTGTCGAGCAGGACGCCGACGTGGGGTGCGGTGCCGGGTGGGAGGAGGTCGGTGAGGAGCGCCGCTCTGGCCGCGGCGCCGGCCGCCACCTCGTGGTGGGTGAGCGTCCGCTCCTCGCACCACAGCCCCGGGCGGTGGTCCTCCCACCGTGCCTGTACGAGTTCCGCGACGGTACGCCTCCTGGACTCCATGGGGGCGCACGGTAGTTGACGTACCGTCAGATGTGGAGTCTACGGAAAGAAGTCGTCCGCCACCGTGAAGGCCTCGTGGACCGCGACGATGAAGACGAGGCAGAAGGTGACGAACACGCCGAGGAACGCCAGCACGCAGCCCGTCCCCGCCACGAGCTTCCCGCGGGCCGGGGCGTGGGCGGTGGCCCGCTCGGGATTGTCCGCCGCGTAGTACACGGTGACGAAGTCGCCCTCCAGGGTCGTCCCCGGCCCGTTCCCCTCCTCGAACCTGACGGTCCGGCCCTCGCGCGTCGTGAACTCGTAGACGTGGTGCAGCGTCGTCGACACCATGGTGTCCTCGCCGCCGCTGGCCGTCGTGTACGTCCGCAGACAGCGGGCCTCGGCCGTGAGCCCGCTGCTCCAGGCGCTGTCGACCTCCCGCGACCGGCGGATCACCTTGATCGCGCCGAACACCGCCAGGGCGATCATGAGGAGTGGCGCGATGTAGAGCAGTGCTTCCATGGTGTCCCCCGAGGTCAGTTACAGCTTGGTGGAGGGAACCTACCCCCGGGGAACACCGGACTGTCTCAACCAATGCTCAGAAAGTGACGTCCGAGCAGGAGTAGAACGCGTTGGTGGTGTCCGCGATCGTCCACACCGCGACGATCACATGGTGGCCGGTGAGGCCGGACGGAAGCGTGCCGCTGTGGGAGATGGTGGACGACGAGGGGCGCTGGCCGTTGTAGGGGACGGTGAGGAACGGCGTGGTGTTGAGGTCCGAGCGGGACAGGGCGTGGTTCTGGTTCCAGCCCTGCTTCGTGACGTAGTACTTGAAGTCCGTCGTCGCGTGGATCGCCGTGAACTGCCATCGGAAGGTGTACGACTGACCACCCGTCACCTTTGTCGTCGGCCAGGCGGTGCCCGACGGGGTCTTCGGCGCGCCGAGCTGGCTGAAGCGGCTGATCCCGCCGTTGCAGATCTGGCCGTCGGCGGGACCGGCGGCCGGGAAGCCCTTGGGGCCCTCGACGCTCTGCGGCTCGTACTGGATGTCACCGCAGTTCGTCACCGTGCCGTTGGCGCAGAGCTTCTGCCTGCTGATGGGGAGGTCGGTGTAACCGTGGCTGCTCGCGGCCCCGGACGAGAGCACGATGGCCCCGGCCGTGGTGAGCCCGAGCACGCCCGCGTACCACTTGGTCTTCTTGCGCATGCTGCCGCTCCTGGAGAACGTGTGGGGAGTTCCGTGAGCCGTGCAGGTCTAGACCAAGTCCCAGATTATTGCCCTTACTTGACCGTGTCCATACCGCTCACGGCGCGCCTTCCCCCCGCCCCGAGCAGAACGCGACCGTCAAGTCCTTGACCAGCGCCTTGCGTTCGTAGTCGTCCAGCTCCACCAGGCCGCGCATGGTCAGCCGGGTGACGGTGTCCTCCACCGAGTCGACCACCGAGGTCAGCATCGTCGCCCGCTGCTGCGCGTCCAGCGTGGCGATACGGCGGCGGGTCATCGCCGCGGCCACCTCGGGGGCGTACTCGACGCGCAGCGGCTGCACCGAGAACACCTCGATGCCGACCGGCCCCGCGTCCGCCGCGACCAGCCGGGTCAGCGCGTCGACGGCAAGCTCGGCCGCGCCCTTCGCGCCACCGCCCGGCGGCTCCACCGGCACCCGGGTCAGCGCCGCCTCCACGCACTCGCGCAGATACGTCTCGTGGTCCTCGACCCCGAGCGTGGCCCGCGCGGTGTCCCGCACCCGCCACACCACGAGCACGGCGACCCGCAGCGCGACCCCGTTCGCGTCGGCGGCCGGCATCGGCTCGCTGCGCCAGTGCCGCAGCCGTACGTCGACCCGGCGGCGCAGCAGCAGCGGGTTGACCCACATCAGCCCGGTGCGCCGGACGGTCCCCCGGTACCGCCCGAACAGGCCGAGCACCCAGGCCCGTCCGGTACGGCCCCGGGCCAGCCCGCCGAAGCCGAACAGACCGAGCGCGCCGGCCCCGGCGTACGCCGCCCACTGCGCGGGACCGAGCCCGGCACCGGCGTAGACCGGCAGCCGTAGCGCGTCGGCCGCGAGCGGGGGCAGGACGCCCGCCCACCACGAGGCGGCGAGACAGCCGGCGAGTCCGCAGGAACCGGCGAGCACGCCCGCCGTGCCCGGCAGCACCCGGGCCGGCCGCTCCACCAGCTCGGGGTCGACCTCCGGTGCCGGGCGCGGCTTGGCCGGGAGGGGACGGCGGAAGCGCGGCTGTTCGCCGGTGCCCTGTCTGCGTCCCACGACGGCTGGTCTGAGGGGCAGCGACACCGGGTCGGGGTCGTCGCGGAAGAGCAGGTGGACGGGGATCTCGGTGGTCGCCTCGTTCTGGATGAGGCGCGCGGTCCGGGCCTGCGCGGCCTCGTGCGGCCCCGCGGGTTCCTCGTTCTCGGGCGTCTGTGAAGTGGTCGTCGTACTCATGGTTGCCTCCAGCCTCCGCGCCAGATGCGTCACAACGGGTGGGGATGAGCGGGGTGATGAACGTGGTTACGAGAAGAGCCGGCGCCAGGTCTCCGGCCCCGGGTAGCCGTCCGCCGCGCCGCCCCGCCAGCCCTGGGCGCGCTGGAAGGCCTCGACGTTGCGCCGGTCCGGCTCGCCCCAGCGCGGTCCCGGGCCGGTCGTGTAGTACTTGCCGAAGCCCTTCTTGACCAGCTGCTTTCCGAGCTCGGTGACGTACTTGTTGGTCGCGCCGGGGCGGAACATGCCCCGGCCCGGGTAGCCGGGAACGCCGTGCGAGGCGGGCGCGGGCGGGCCCGCCGCTCCCACGACCGTGCCGCCGATGTTCCTGCCCTTGCCGGTGACGAGCAGTTCCCAGGTCAGCGGCCCCGGCAGGCCGTCCGCGTCCGCGCCGGTCCAGCCCTGGGCCTGCTGGAACGCCTGGGTGGCCAGCCGGTCCGCGTCCGACCAGACCGGGCCGGGACCCGCGGTGTAGTAGGCGCCGGCACCCCGGGCGACGAGCATCGTGCCGAGCTGGGCGACGTACTTGTTGTTGGCTCCGGGGCCGAAATACGCCGCTCCCGGGTACGCCGTCTTCGGCGTGACCGCGCCGGCCGGTGTCACCGGGGGCACCGCGGGCTTCGGGTTCACCTCCGCCGCGCTCAGCGTCAGGCCCTTGTAGCGGTAGGGGACGTAGTTGGCGGAGTGGCTCCAGTACGCGTACGGCGTGGACTGGCGCCGGGCGTGCGAGGGGGTCTCCTCCAGGGCGATGTAGTAGGTGTGCGTGTAGTCGGTCCAGCCGCCGAAAATGACGACGTGGGAGCCCTTCTCGGGATTCTCCGGATTGTGGAACAGCAGAATGTCGCCGGGCTCCAGTTCCTCCTTGGAAATACGTGTCCCGTACTGGTCGAGGCTGCCGGTCCATTCGTTCCCCGGCAGCCCCCAGGCCATCGAGACGAACCCCGAGCAGTCCTGCCGGTAACCGTCCGACCAGTATTCGTTCATGCTGTACGGCACCTGCGCCGCGATCCAGGTCTTGGCCCGGTTGATGATCTCCGCACGGGTGGTCGCGGGCGCCTTGAGGACACCGGCCGGCTTCGCCGGTCTGCCGCTCGGGCCGTGCAGCGGGGCCTTGGTGCCCTGCGGGGTGGCGGGCTCGTCACCCGTGTCACCTGCGGGGACGCCGGGGCGGGGCGAGGTGTGGGGGGCGGCGAGGGCCGGTACGGCGTGCCCGGCGGCGAGGGTCGCGGACGCGGCGGCGGCCACCACGAGGACCCGTCCGGCGAGAGGGTGACCGGTCGGGGAATGCGGCAGGGCGCGCCGCCGGTGAACACATCCGGGGCAATCGCAATCGCTCGCGGGATCGAATTCCTCGAATACCGGAGTCTCCATGCGATGCCCCTCACACTCCAGGTGGAAAATTCCGCGCTCGTGCACGTCCGCCAGTTTCTCAACTGTCTTCCGGACTCGCATGTTGACGGTCCGAATGATGTACAGGGGCCCGCCGGGGCCCGAGGGGGTGGTCGGGAGCACTCCTCCGCGTCCGGTAGAGTTGTGCAGGTCAGCAGGCGCCGCTAGCTCAGTTGGTTAGAGCAGCTGACTCTTAATCAGCGGGTCCGGGGTTCGAGTCCCTGGCGGCGCACAGACAGCGAGGCCCTCCGCACTGCGGGGGGCCTTTTGCATGGGCGGCCACGGAGGCAGAACATCCGTACGGGCGGAACACAGCTCCCCCCCCGTTTGGCCGGATACCCTCTCGCCATGGCAGCCCGTGACCTCCAGGAGCGGATCAAGAAGCTCATCCTCGACCGTCGGCTGGCCTCGGGGGCGCCACTTCCGACCGAGCCCGAGCTCATGGTGTTCCTCGGCGCGAGCCGGAACTCGGTGCGCGAGGCGCTCAAGGCGCTCCAGGCGATGGGGATCGTCGAGATCCGGCACGGGTTCGGGACGTACGTCGGCCCGATGTCGCTCGCGCCGATGGTCGAGGGTCTCGCGTTCCGTACCGTCGTCGGGCACTACCGGGGCGAGGACAGCCTGCTCCAGCTGCTCGAACTGCGGGAGGCGGTGGAGTCGGGGCTCGTCGCCCGGCTCGCGGGGCGGCTGCCGGAGCGGGATCTCGCCGAACTGGACGCACTGATACGGCAGATGGAGCGGGAGGCCGCCGAGGGCGTGGGGCTCGCGGCCACCGACCGGGCCTTTCACGCCACCTTGTACCGGGGACTGGACAACGCGCTGCTGAGCGAGGTCCTGGAGGCCTTCTGGGACGCATTCCACCGCGTCCACACCGATCTCGCCACCGGCCCGCAGGACCCCGGGGTCACCTGCCGCCAGCACCGGGAGATCCTCGACGCGGTCCGGTCCGGGGACGCGAAGCGCGCCGAGAAAGCCATAAGGCAGCACTTCGACAACGTGCGCACAAGACTGTCCACAACGACTCCACCTGATCCCCACACGCGCCCCAATGAACGCGTATGACCGGTAAACACCGCGTTTCGTCTCTTGCGATCATGATGAGCACCGTAGAACCCTGGTTTTGAAGATGCTGTCGATACACGGCAGTTGAGGGGGTACGTAACCGGTTGCGCGGTTTCGCGGGGAGGAGGGGCCCCGCGTAGGAACAGATGTCTGAGGGGGCATCGCGCAACCGGACGGTCGCAGTCGCATGTCTTTGTGAATGGACTGTGTGGTGACTGTGGCCACCACTGACACGTCCGTCGTGGGTCGAGGGGGACCCTGACGGGCGGCCGCGCCAAACAGACACGCGCGTTTTCGCGTGTGGGGGGATGACTCATGACGTCGACGCCGACGGGCGCCCGACAGGGCTTCGACCCGTCACAAACCACCGAACTCAGAGTCCCGGGACACCGGACCGGCAGCTTCCGCCGGATCAGGAACACGCTTCCGAGATACGACTACGAGCACTACAGCCGCCTTGCGGGACCCCTCACGCAGCCCGCCCCGGACCGGCCGTACAAGGTCCAGTACCGGTCGCTGCTGTCGCAGGAGACGCACCGCGTCCGCGCCGCGCTCATGCTGGGCGCGGCGCCGCTGCTGTCCCTGATCCTGCTGGGCTGGCTGCTGCAGCCGGGGCACTGGACCCAACGCGACTATCCCGCCTACGACTTCCTGCCCGCGCTGGACATCGTGATGCTGGTCGCGATCGGGCTGATCGAGTTCTTCCGCTGCATGAACGTGCTGTCCAACGCGCACGCCACGCTGGTCGCCCGCGACCCGATCCCGGTGGTGCCCGAGACCGGCACGAGAGTCGCGTTCATCACGACGTTCGTGCCCGGCAAGGAGCCCCTGGAGATGGTCACCAAGACCTTGGAGGCGGCCGTACGGCTGCGCCACCGGGGGCTTCTGCATGTGTGGCTGCTGGACGAGGGCGACGACCCCGAGGTCAAGGCGGTGTGCGGGCGGCTCGGCGTACATCACTTCTCCCGCAAGGGGGTTGAGAAGTGGAACCGGCCCAAGGGGCCCAACCGCGCGAAGACCAAGCACGGCAACTACAACGCCTGGCTGGAGGCGCACGGCGACGAGTACGACTACTTCGCCTCCGTCGACACCGACCACGTGCCGCTGCCCAACTACCTGGAGCGGATGCTCGGTTTCTTCCGCGACCCGGACGTCGGCTTCGTCATCGGCCCCCAGGTGTACGGCAATTACGACACCCCGGTCACCAAGGCCGCCGAGTCGCAGCAGTTCCTCTTCCACGCCCTGATCCAGCGGGCCGGCAACCGCTACGGCTCGCCGATGTTCGTCGGCACCTCGAACGCCGTACGGATCAAGGCACTTCAGCAGATCGGCGGGCTGTACGACTCGATCACCGAGGACATGGCCACCGGCTTCGAGATGCACCGGGCCAAGAACCCGGCCACCGGCAAGAAGTGGAAGTCGGTCTACACACCGGACGTGCTCGCGGTCGGCGAGGGCCCCAGCGCCTGGACGGACTTCTTCACGCAGCAGCTGCGGTGGTCGCGCGGGACGTACGAGACGATCCTCAAGCAGTACTGGAAGGGCTTCTTCTCGATGCCTCCGGGCAAGCTCTTCAACTACACCATGATGATCATCTTCTACCCGATGTCGGCCCTCAACTGGATACTGGCCGCGCTGAGTTGCGCCCTGTTCCTGGGCCTGGGCGCCTCGGGTGTGAACATCGACCCGACGATGTGGCTGATGCTCTACGGCAACGCGTCCGCGCTGCAGATCGGCCTCTACATCTGGAACCGCCGCCACAACGTCTCCCCGCACGAGCCGGAGGGGTCGGGCGGGGTCGCCGGCATGGTGATGTCCGCGCTGTCGGCACCGATATACGCGCGCTCGCTCTTCGACGCCGTACTCCGCAGGAAGAGCAAGTTCGTCGTGACGCCGAAGGGCGACTCGGCCAGCCCCGACACGCTGTTCGGGACGTTCCGGGTGCACTGGTTCTTCATCCTGATCTTCGGCGGCTCGCTGATGGCAGGGTTCGAGAACGGGCACTCCCACCCGGCGATGATCACCTGGGCCACCTTCGCCCTGCTGATCACCGCGTCGCCGATCCTGGCCTGGCGGTACATGCTGCGCCAGGAGAGGAAGCAGCCGCCCGCGCTCCCGGACGAGCCGCGCGACACCGTCCCGCCCCCGCAGCCGGTACCGGCCTCGCACGTACCTCAGCAGAAGCCCAGTTGGGCGGCCACGGCCACCAACAGCGAGCAGACGATGCAGATCGCGCTCGGTGGACCGGGGGGACGTAAGGAATGAAGGAAGCCGGCCGGCGCCGTGCCCGTCGACTCGCGATCAGCACGGTGGTCGTCATCGCCCTGGCCGGGATGAACGGGCCCTGGCTGTACAGATTCAGCACCGAGAGATACCACCAGTACGTCATCAACAAGCCCGAGTACAAGGCCGACAACGGGCACTGGGACATCATCCAGTTCCCGAAGAAGTACCGGCAGGACACCATCCACGCGGCACTGCTGCGCACCGGCAAGGTGCTGCTCATCGCCGGGTCGGGCAACAACCAGGACAACTTCAACGCGAAGAAGTTCGACACCCGGATCTGGGACCCGGTCAAGGGCACCATCAAGAAGGTGCCCACCCCGGCCGACCTGTTCTGCACCGGGCACACCCAGCTCGCCAACGGCAACATCCTCATCGCGGGCGGCACCAAGAAGTACGAGAAGCTGAAGGGGGACGTCAAGAAGGCCGGCGGCGTCATGATCCTGTACAACGAGAACCCCGACAAGCCGATGACCCTGCCCCAGGGCACGAAGTTCACCGGCAAGGCGAACGGCAGGACCTTCGTGTCCACGGACTCGGCGCTGATCCCGCGCGCCACGAAGGTGTTCGACAAGAAGACCGGCAGGTTCCTGCGGAACAACCCCGGTTACGCCCGGGTCGTCGTCGAGGCACCCAAGGAGGGCACCAAGTACGAGACCGGCACCCAGGACAACTACCGTATCCAGGGGCTGACCGGCGCCGACGAGCGCAACACGTACGGCATCGGGAACAAGTTCGGGCTCGACAAGCGGGACTTCGAGGGGATCAAGAACGCCTACGAGTTCGATCCGGTCGCCGAGAAGTACATCAAGGTCGATCCGATGAACGAGGCGCGCTGGTATCCGACGCTGACGACGCTGTCGGACGGGAAGGTGCTCAGCGTCTCCGGGCTCGACGACATCGGGCAGTTGGTGCCGGGCAAGAACGAGATCTTCGATCCGGCGACGAAGAAGTGGACGTACACGAAGACGAAGCGGCAGTTCCCGACGTATCCGGCGCTGTTCCTGACGGAGAACGGGAAGCTGTTCTACTCGGGGTCGAACGCGGGGTACGGACCCGACAACGTGGGCCGGGATCCTGGCATTTGGGACGTCGACACCAATCAGTTCACGAAGATTCCAGGGCTGAGCGATCCCAACATGCTGGAGACGTCCGCGACCGTGCTGCTGCCTCCGGCGCAGGACGAGAAGTACATGGTGATCGGGGGCGGGGGCGTCGGTGAGTCGAAGCTGTCGACCAACAAGACGCGGCTGGTCGATCTGAAGGACGCCGACCCGAAGTTCGTGGACGGGCCCTCGCTGGAGAAGGGGACGCGGTATCCGCAGACGTCGATCCTGCCGGACGACACCGTGCTGGTGTCGGGCGGTTCCGAGGACTATCGGGGGCGCAGCGACTCCAACATCCTTCAGGCTCGGCTGTACCACCCCGACACGAACACCTTCGAGAAGGTCGCCGATCCACTGGTGGGGCGGAACTACCACTCCGGGTCGATTCTGCTGCCGGACGGCCGGGTGATGTTCTTCGGGTCCAACTCCTTGTACGCGGACAAGGCGAACACGAAGCCGGGGGTTTTCGAGCAGCGGATCGAGATCTATACGCCGCCGTATCTGTACCGGGATTCGCGGCCGGACATCTCCGGGGGGCCGGAGAGCATTGCGCGGGGTTCGTCGGGGACGTTCACCTCGCAGCACGCGTCGTCCATCAAGAAGGTGCGGCTGATCCGGCCCAGCGCTTCGACGCATGTCACGGATGTGGATCAGCGGTCGATCGCGCTGGACTTCAAGACGTCCGGGAACAAGATCACGGTGACTGTGCCCAAGGACAAGAACCTGGTGCAGTCGGGGTGGTACATGCTGTTCGTGGACGACGACCTGGGGACGCCGAGCAAGGCGGTGTGGGTCAAAGTTCCCTGATCACTTGCTGGACTTGGCGAGGGCCAGTGCGTAACTCGCCCACCACTGGCCCGCCTTCGGTCCCCCCTTGCACTCGCCGTCCGACTCCCCCGGGCGTTTGACCCACAGGTAGGCGTCCACCAAGGGATCCGCCGTCTTCGTGGTCGGGGTCTCGCCCAGGGACCTGCCCGGGGGGTTGCACCAGTTCTCGTCCTCGTCGCCCGCCGTATACGGTCCGTTGCCGTTTCGGCTGGTGTCGATGACGAAGTGTTTGTTGCCCGCCTTCGCCGAGAGCTGTTTGCCGTACGCGATGGAGTCTTCCGTGGAGTAGAAGTTGGAGACGTTCACCGCGAAGCCGTCGGCCTTGGCGATGCCCGCTCGCTGGAGAGGCTGGTAGATCTCGTCGGGGTGGCCCCAGCCGGCGTTTCCGGCGTCGAGGTAGACCTTCGTGTGCTGGAGGGACTTGAGCTTGGCGATGGCGTAGTTCAGGAGGTCGTAGCGCTCGTCCTGGAACTGGGCGGGGGTGCAGCCGTCGACCAGGTGGAGCAGGGCGTCCGGTTCGAGGATCACCGTGGCGGAGCGGTCGGCGATGCCCTGGGCGACGGCGTCGATCCAGGCGCGGTAGGAGTCGCCGTCGCCCGCGCCGCCCTGGGAGTACTGGCCGCAGTCGCGGTGCGGGATGTTGTAGAGGACGAGGAGGGCGGTGCGGCCGGCCTTGTCGGCGGCCTCGGTGAAGCCCTGGGCCTCCGCCTCCGGGTTCTCCGGGCCGATCCACTCGCCGGTCGGCTGTTCGGCGATCTTCCTGATCTGTTCGGCGTCGGCGGTCTTGCCTGCCTTGGCGTAGGCGGCGACCTGCCGGGCCGCGTTGGTGTCCGGGTTGACCCAGATCGGGTCGCTGCCGCCGGGCTGTTGGCTGATCTTCGCCCCCGCGTCGGGTTTCCTGCCGTCCCCGCCCCCCGAGGAACAGCCCACGAGGAGCAGTGCCGCCCCCAGGACCAGCGCCGACGCCCGCGTGCCGAAGGGAACCGGGGTCCCCTGGCTGCCGTACATCCAACTCCCCCTTGGCTGTACCGATCCAAGGCTCAATCGTGACATACGTGGCGTGCCGCCCACGAGAACGCCCGGGATGTTGTCGGCCGGTTGTTACAGCCCGGCCGGGTTGGGTATGCGCCCGGCCTCAGGGGACGGGAGGGTGGCCGTCATGCACGACACGACCCGGGAGGGGCGGCTGGCCGCGGCGCTGGTGGAGGCGGCCGACACTCTGACCGAGACCTTCGACGTCGGGGACTATCTGCGCCGGCTGTCCGACCACTGCGTGGAGTTGCTGTCCGCGTGGACGGCCGGGGTGATGCTGATCGACGGCGGGGAGGCCGTGTCGCTGGCCGGGAGCAGTCATCGGGAGGCGGTGGCGCTCGATCTGCTGGCGGCCCAGCACGGTGGCGGGCCCTGTCTGGAGAGCTACGGCTCCGGGCGTGCCGTGGCGCCGGTGTCGATCGGGGTGGCCCATGCCGCCGCCCGCTGGCCGGAGTTCACCGAGCGGGCGCTGCGGCACGGGATCGCGGCGACGTTCGCGGTGCCGGTGCGGCGGCGGGACACGCTGCTCGGCGCGCTCAACGTGTTCGTGCCGACGTTGCCCAACGGCGGCCCGGACGGCGGCCGTTGGGAGTTGACGGTGGCGCAGGCGCTGGCCGACGCGGCGGGACTTGGGCTGCAGAATCACCGCGCGTACGCCCAATACCGTTCCCTGGCGGGGCAGTTGCAGGAGGCGCTGTCGAGCCGGGTACGGATCGAGCAGGCCAAGGGGATGCTCGCGGAACGCTGGCGGGTCGGTACCGACGAGGCGTTCGTCGAGTTGCGCCGGTACGCGCGGCGGCGCCGGCTGCCGCTGGACCAGGTGGCGCGCTCGGTGATCGAACGGGGCGTGGACGACGCCGAGTTGAGGGCTCCGTAGAACCCTGAACCACCTGTGCATATGACAGGGAGCTACCACACCGGGACATGGCGTTATTCGCCCTCTAGGCCCGGGCGCCCATTCGTTCTACAGTCGACTCCAACGGCCCCGGTCCCCGGCCGCTTCACACCTTCCACCACGGTGTTTTCCCATGCCTCCCGCGCAGTTCGCCGGGCTACTCCCGCAGCCCGGGCGCGCGCGGTGGAGGACCAGCCCGGTCGGCGGCTTCCGGGGGAGCGGGTCGTCGGCCGGGCCAGGTGCGGTTCAGGAACCGGTTCCGGTGAGGTAGGCGGACACGACGACGTTCGCCGTGTAGCTGCGGTCGGCGCGGTCGAAGGTGCCGCCGCAGGTGATGAGGCGCAGTTCGGCGCGGCCCGACTGTCGTGTGCCGTAGGCCTGTTGGGCGTCGAAGTGGGCGCGGGTCAGTACGCGTACGTCGTCGACGGTGAAGTCGGCGACCCTGCCGTCGTCGCGGACGACGCGGATGACGCGGCCCGGGCGCAGCGTGCTGAGCTTGTAGAAGACGGCGGGCCGGGTCTCGGTGTCGACGTGCCCGACCATCAGCGCGGTGCCGGCGGCCCCCGGCCGGACCCCGCCGCCGTACCAGCCGACCACTGAGGCCTGGTCGAACGGCGGTGGGTCGATCGCGCCCTGCCGGTCGAGGCCGCGGGTCACGACCGGCGCCTGTACGGCGAGGTCGGGGATGTCGATGCGCTGCGGCAGGGCGTTGCCCAACGGCTTTGCGGCGGGCGGGAGTCCGGCCTCGGCGGGGCGGCCGACCGCGGCCACGTCGCCGGTGGTCGGCGCGGATATGCCCTGCCGTATGTCGGTCAGGTCCTGGCCCCACAGCCACAGGCCGAGCAGCAGCATGGCCCAGGCCACGCCGGTGAGCAGTCGTCCGGTGCCGGTGGAGCGCGCGTGCTCGGCGGGCGGGTCGTGCTCGAACACGGCCGGTCAGTCCGTCCGGCCGGGCCTACGGCTCCGGCGGACGCTGCGCAGCGCCACGGCCGTAGCGGCGACACCGGCCAGCAGCAGCCCGACCACCGCCTGCGCGGTGCCGGGACCGGCCGCGCGGGCGTCGACGGCGGCGAGGTGCGCGGTGCCGCCACCGCCCGCGTGGACGGGGGCTACGGGTGAGGCGGGGGGCTGCGCGGAGGGCGACCCGGATTCGTTCGCCACGACCTTGATCGCGCCCTTCACCGTCACGCTGCCGCAGGTGATCTTCACGTCGTAGCTGCCCGGCTCCAGCGAGGAGCGGACCCGGGTCTCGCCGGCGAGGGTGCCGGCCGTGCCGACGAGTTTCGCGTCGGCGACGAACGCGTCCGACGCCGCCGAGCCCGTCGTACCGGAGCAGCCGCTGATCCTGAGCGCCACGTCGGCGCCGGGGGCGGGGGACGCGGGGGTCACCGAGACGGTGCCTCCGTCCGCCGCGTACGCCGTGGGGGTGAGCGCCGCCAGGACCGCGACGCTTGCACAGAGAGTGACTTTCAGTGAGCCCATCGTGAACCTCCAGATATCTGGAGACTCCTCCTCGTCACCTGGTCGCGCATCCCTGGCGGGGCCCGATTGCTCCGTATGGGGGAGGTGACACCTGGAGTGCATAGCATGGTCGCCATGACAGAGCGCAAGCCCATCGAATCGTGGCTCACCGACATGGACGGGGTGCTGATGCACGAGGGCATCCCGGTGCCCGGCGCGGACGCGTTCATCAAGAAGCTGCGGGAGACCGGGCGTCCGTTCCTGGTCCTCACCAACAACTCGATCTACACGGCGCGCGATCTGCACGCCCGGCTGAACCGGATCGGTCTGGAGGTGCCGGTGGAGAACATCTGGACCTCGGCCCTGGCCACCGCCGCCTTCCTGGACAACCAGCATCCCGGCGGCACCGCCTACGTCATCGGCGAGGCCGGACTGACGACGGCGCTGCACGACGCCGGTTACGTCCTGACCGACTCCGACCCCGACTTCGTGATCCTCGGCGAGACCCGGACCTACTCCTTCGAGGCGCTGACCAAGGCGATCCGGCTGATCAACGACGGGGCCCGGTTCATCGCCACCAACCCCGACAACACCGGCCCCTCCCCCGAGGGCGCACTCCCCGCGACCGGCTCGGTCGCCGCGCTGATCACCAAGGCCACCGGCAAGGAGCCGTACTTCGTCGGCAAGCCGAACCCGCTGATGATGCGCAGCGCGCTGAACACCATCGGGGCGCACTCGGAGACCAGCGCCATGATCGGCGACCGGATGGACACGGACGTGCTGGCCGGTCTCGAGGCCGGTATGACGACCTTCCTCGTGCTGACCGGCCTGACGACGAAGGCCGACCTCGACCGCTATCCCTACCGGCCCACGAAGGTCGTGGACTCCATCGCGGACATCGTCGACCTCGTCTGACGGTCAGGGTCAGCGGGTCAGCTTCCGGTGGCTTCCTGCCACGACTCGACGTACGAGGTCAGGTTCTTGTCGATCTCGGTCCAGTCGGGCTCGAAGATCTCGACGCCGGCCATGAGCTTGGTGAGGGCCGTCGCGTTGGCGTCGGTGGCCTTGACGTCCTGGCGGGCTCTGAAGCCGCCGCCGATCGAGCTGACCTGCTGCTGGGCCGTGCGGCTCAGCATGTAGTCGAGGAGCTTCCTGCCGTTGGCGCTGTGCGGGGCCTTGGTGACCAGGCCGGCCGCGTACGGGAGGGCGAAGGTGGTGGGCTTGCCGCCCTGCTTCGCCGGGAACCAGATGGCGAGGTTCGGCATGGTCTTGGACTGGGCGTAGTTCATCTGAACGTCGCCGTTGGCGACGAGCAGCTCGCCCTTGTCGACCTTGGGCGCGAGCTTGCCGGTGGAGGCGGAGGGGCCGACGTTGTTGGACTGGAGCTTCTTCAGATAGGCGAGGGCCCGGTCCTTGCCGCCGAAGTCGTGAATCGCCTTGATCAGTACGGCGGTTCCGTCGCCGGCGACACCGGGCGTGGAGTACTGGAGCTTGTTCTTGTACGAGCCGTCGAGGAGTTCCTCCCACGTCGTGGGCGCCTTGGTGAGCTGCTTCTTGTTGTAGACGAACCCGAAGTAGTTGTTGACGACGGAGGTCCAGGTGCCGTCCGCCGCCTTGTCGGCGCCGCTCACCTGATCCGCGCCCGCCGGGGTGTACTTCTGCAACAGCCCCTTGCTGTCGGCCTGTTGGATGAACGGCGGGAGGGTGACCAGGACGTCGGCCTGCGGGTTGGTCTTCTCGCGGACGGCGCGCTGCACCATCTCGCCGGAGCCGCCCTCGACGTACTTGACCTTGATGCCGGTCTGCTTCTGGAAGTCCTTGAAGATCTCGTCGTACCAGCCGTCGCCGTTCTCGCCCTTGAGGCCGTCGGCGCTGTAGACGGTGACGACCTTGGCGTCGGAGGCGGCGGAGGTTCCGCCGCAGGCGGTGAGGGGTGCGGCCAGCAGGCAGAGGGCTATGGCGGCTGTGAGGCTGTTTCTGGGCATGGCGAGGCCAACTCCTGGCGTTTCAGAGGTGTTTGAGGGTCAGCGGTACGAGGCTCTGGTGCGGACGCGGGAGACGACGAGCAGGACGAGCAGGGTCGCCGTCATCAGGACCACGGCGAGCGCGGAACCGGCGAAGAGCGCGCCGCGGTCGGTGGCCGAGTAGATCAGGACCGGAAGCGTGGTCCAGTCGGGCGGATAGAGCATCATCGTGGCGCTCAACTCGCCCATGGACAGGGCGAAGCAGAGCCCTGCGGCGGCGGTGAGCGAGGGCAGCAGCAGGGGCAGCCGGATGCGCCACAGGACGTGGGCGGGCCGGGCGCCGAGGGAGGCGGCGGCCTGTTCGTAGGCCGGGTCGAGGCGGACGAGCGCCGCGGACACGGACTGGTGGGCGAAGGCGGTCACGAGCACGGTGTGGGCGAGGATCACGATCCACCGGGTGCCGTTGAGCAGCAGCGGCGGTTTGGAGAACGCGACCAGGATCGCCAGGCCGACCACGACGGACGGCACGGCGACCGGCAGCATGAACAGGGCGTCCAGCAGCCTGCGTTGACGCTTCTTGAGCCCGGTGGCGGCGAGCGCGGCCCAGGTGCCGAGCGTGAGTGCGAGCAGGCTCGCGGTGAGGGCGGTGACCAGGCTGGTGGTGAGCGCTTGGAGGGCCTCGCCCCGGGTGGCGGCGGTGTAGTGGGCGGTGGTGAAGCCGGAGGGCAGCACGCTCGACCAGTTGGTGGCGAAGGAGGCGCCGAGCACGACGAGGAGCGGCAGCGCGAACAGGGGCAGGAAGAGGACGAGGAAGACGAGCCACACGGCCCACTTCGCTTTGCGGCTATGCACCAGCACGACGGCTCACCACCCGGTAGAGGCCGTAAAGCCCCACGGATATAAGGACGTTGACGACGGCGACCACGCACGCGCCCGGGTAGTCCGACTCCAGGATCGCCTTGCTGTAGACGAGCATGGGGAGGGTCGTGACCCCTTTCGCGCCGGTGAACAGCACGATCCCGAACTCGTTGAGACAGAGGACGAGCACGAGACTCCCGCCGGCGGCGAGCGCGGGCAGCGCCTCCGGCAGGATCACCTGCCGGATGATCCTCGGCGCCCGCGCCCCGAGACTCGAAGCCGCCTCCAACTGTGCGGTGTCCAGTTGCGAGAACGCGGCGAGCAGCGGCCGCATCACGAACGGCGTGAAGTACGTGACCTCCGCGAGCAGCACCCCCCAGGGCGTGGCGAGGAACTGGAACGAGCCGACGATGCCGGTCGTGCCGTAGATGAAGAGCAGCGCGAGCGTGATCAGGAAGGACGGGAAGGAGAGATACACGTCGATGAACCGCGCGACCGTCCTCGCCCCGGGGAACGGCACGAAGGCGATGACCAGCGCGAGCACGAACCCGAGGACCAGACACCCGACGGTGGAGACGACGGCGATCCAGACGGTGGTCCAGAGGGCGGTGCGGAACAACTCCGAGGAGAAGACGTCGGCGTAGGCGGTAACCGGCTGAAACGACTGCCGAACAACGAGGGCGAGCGGATAGAGGAAAAGGAGGCTGAGCAGGGCAACAGGCGCGAGGGCAACCCCCCAGGGGCACGGAGCTGTATTCGATTTGCGGCTACCGCCGCGTGGGCGCGACCAGCCCCCACCGACCCGCACCCGACGAACAACCTCACTCATGGCCAACTCCAACAGCTAGCAGCGTCGCGTCCTCCGGTGCGAAATGCAGGGTTACGACGTCCCCGTGCGCGGGTGGAGCCTTGAGTTCCGGCACGTCGGCCATGACCCGATGCCCGTCCACCTCGACGGAGACGCGGTGGGTGGCACCGCGCCACTGCACCTCACTCACCGTCCCGGACAGCTGATTGGGCCCGGCCCCCAGGCCGACCAGATGCGGCCGTACGCACAAGGTCGCCGCTCCCTCCACAACCCCCCGCACCTCGATCCGCTGCTCCCCGAAGAACACGCCCCGCTCCCCCACCGACACCGGCAGCAGATTCGCGCTCCCGACAAAGCCCGCCGTGAACTCGCTCCTCGGCGCCCGGTACAGCTCGCGCGGTGTCCCGCACTCCTGGAGCCGGGCCTTGTCCATCACGGCGATCCGGTCGGCCAGGGTGAGCGCCTCGACCTGGTCGTGGGTGACGTAGAGGATCGAGACGTCCGGCAACTCCCGGTGCAGCCGGGCGAGTTCGGAGAGCATGCCGGAGCGGAGCTGCGCGTCGAGCGCGGACAGGGGTTCGTCGAGGAGAAGGACGCCGGGCCGGATCGCCAACGCCCGCGCGATCGCGACCCGTTGCTGCTGGCCGCCGGACAACTCGCGGGGATACCGGCGCCCGTACTCCGCCATCCCGGTCAGCTCCAGCGCCTCGGCGACCCGGGGCCGGATCTCACTCCTCGCGACCTTCTGCGCCTTGAGCCCGAAGGCCACGTTGTCCTCGACGCGCAGGTGCGGGAAGAGGGCGTACTGCTGCACCACCATCCCCACACCGCGCCGGTACGGCGGCAGGTCGGTCACGTCGCGTCCGCCGAGGAACACCCGCCCGGACACCGGCCGCACGAAGCCGGCGACCGCCCGCAGCGCGGTGGTCTTGCCGGAGCCGGACGGTCCGAGCAGCGCCATGACCTCGCCGGGTTCGACGGTGAGGTCGAGGGCGTCGAGGACGACGGTGCCGTCGTAGGCGACGGTGACGGACTCGAAGCGGATGCCGCCGGTCATGCGAGGACTCCGGGCAACTGTCCTACGCCGTCCAGCACTTGGGTCGCTCCGGCGGTCCGCAGCGCGTGTGCGTCGTGTGCTCCGGTGAGGACACCGGCGACCACGCCCGCTCCGGCGCGGACCCCGCTGAGCATGTCGTACGAGGTGTCGCCGACGACGGCGAGCTGCCGTACGTCGTCCGCCGCGGCCGTCCGCAGGAACGCGGTGAGGACCATGTCCGGGTACGGGCGTCCCCGGCCGCCGGCGTCGGCGGGGCAGAGGGCGAGGTCGGCGAGGTCCTGCCAGCCGAGGGCGGACAGGATCGCGTCCTGGGTCGCGCGGGCGAAGCCGGTCGTCAACACCACTGTGCGGCCTTGGGACTTGAGGGTCTCGATGGTTTCGCGGGCGTCGGGCAGGGCCGTGACCCGGCCGGCGCCGACGAGGTCCGCGTATGCCGCCTCGAAGGCCTTGTTGGCTTCCTGGGCCTGCGATTCCGTCCCGAACAGCTGCCGGAAGACGGAGATCTTGGACTCGCCCATGGTGGCGCGGACGTGGTCGAGCATGCCGGCGGGTTCCGCGCCCAGGTGCCGGGCCGCGGCCGTGAAGGCTTCCTCGACGAGGCCGTCGTCGGCGACGGTGGTGCCGGCCATGTCGAGGACGACGAGACGGATGTCGTGGGTCATGAGGCTCATGGGGGTGTCACCAGTCCAGTTCGTTCGCGGTGGTTTCGGCGATCGCGGGGGAGCAGGTCATGCCGCGTCCGCCGGGACCGGTGACCAACCACACGCCGTCGCGCACCTGTTGGCGGTGGACGACCCGGGCGGGGTCGGTGCACTGGGCGTACACGCCGGCCCAGCGGCGGCGGATCTTCGGGAGGGGGCGGCCGAGCAGTGACTCGACGACCTCGGTGAGGTGGTCGTAGGGGTCCTCGACGGTGTCGAAGGCGAAGGGGTGCTCGTACTCGTGGGTGTCGCCGATGGTCAGGCCGCCGTCGGCGCGCTGCACCATGAGGAGTTGCATGGCGTGCGCGGCCGCGGTGGGCAACTGCGGCTGGTGCGCCGCGAGTTGGTCGAGGGCGGGGCCTCGGTAGGCGGGGTAGTAGCGGAAGCTGTCCGCGTCGGCGACCGAGGTGGGGAGGGGTTCGCCGAGCGGGTCGGTCTGCATCATCTGCAAGCGGACGCGGCGGACGGGGAGTTGGGGTCCGGCGAGTTCGCGGACGAGGCCGCCGAGCCAGGCGCCCGTGCACAGGATCACGGCGTCGGCGGGGTGCACGTCCCCGTGGTCGTCGCGTACCGCGTGGTCGCCGACCACCTCGCGGACCTCGCGGCCCGGCAGGAAGGTGTAGCGCGGGGACTTCGACAGCTCGGCGCGCAGGGCGAGTTGGGCGGTGCGGGGTTCGACGGCCGCGTCGCGCTCGCAGTACAGGGCGGCGGTGAAGTCGCCGCGCAGGGCGGGGTTGAGGGCGCGGGCCTCGGCCGGGGTGAGGAGCTTGTAGCCGCGGGCGGCGGAGTCCTCGCGGGCCACCGACGCCTCGGCGACGGCGAGTTCGCGGTCACCGCGGACCGGGGTCAGCGAGCCGTTGGCCCGGAAGCCGAGCCCGGGGACGCGGGCGCCGATCTCCGCCCACAACTCCCTTGCCCGCAGGGCGGTTTCGAGTTCCTCGCCGCCCGCCCGTCCGCTCACCCAGATCTGCCCGAAGTTGCGCAGGGACGCGCCACGAGCCTCCGTCTCGCGCTCGATCTGTACGACCTCATGGCCGCGTTCCACTGCTTGCCAGGCGTGCATGGTGCCGACCACGCCGCCTCCGACCACTGTCACTCTCACGACGGCCACGCTCCTCGGGATCCGGGAACCGGAAAGGTCCGGCTCCCAACGAGAGCGTGAACGAGCCATCACGTTTGGGCTAGACCCGTTATCTATTCGTGACAATCCTGAGGTGAGCGGCGTGGGTGCGGTTCAGCCCGCGTGGTGTGTGGTGAAGGAGAAGCGGTCGCCCCGGTAGAGGCCGCGCACCCGCTCCAGCGGCTGCCCGTCCGTGTCCCGTGACACGCGGTGGATCAGCAGCATCGGCAGGGCCGGCGGGGTGCCGATGAGCAGGGCCTCGCGCGGGGTGGCGAGCACCGTCTCGATGCGTTCGTCGGCGTCGCCGAAGCGGATACCTCGGGCGCCGAGGTAGCCGTAGAAGGAGGAGTCGGGGTCGAAGTCCGTGTCCAGGTGCGGGAGTCGGGCGACGGAGACATAGGTGCTTTCGAGGCCGACCCGCTCCTCGTCGGCGAGCAGCACGCGCTCCAGGTGCCAGACGGGTTCGCCGCGGGTCAGTCCGGTCTCGGCGGCGAGCGCGGCGGGGCAGGGGAAGCGGTCGAGGGTGACGAGGCTGCGGCCCGGGGTGCGCCCCTGCCGCCGTACGCCCTCGGTGTAGCTGGCCAGGGACAGCGGCTGCTCCATCTTGGGTCCCGCGACGACCGTGCCCCGGCCCTGCCGGCGCAGCCTGCCCTCGAGTACGAGTTCGCGCAGCGCCTGGCGGACGGTCTCGCGGGCCACCTCGTACCGCTCGGTGAGGTCGCGCTCGGTGGGGATCACCGCGCCCTCCCCCAACTCGTCGACGAGCGCGGCGATTTGGGCCTTCACCGCGTAGTACTTGGGGATGCGGCCGTGCTCCGGGATGCCGTCGCGGACGGGGGCGCCGGGGGCCTGGTCGTTCGGGTAGTCCACGTGGAGATGGTCGCAGAAACGACGTCCCCCGTTTATCGGCGCCTCCGGGCCAGCAGCAGGGCGCCGGCGGTGACGAGGAGGACGGAGGTGGCGGCGAGGACGAGGTGGGCGGTGCCGATTCCGGTGCGGGCGAGTTCGTCGGCGAAGGAGAGGTCCTCGGCGGGCGGGGTCGTGGCGGAGGGAGCCGTTGTGGCGGGGGTGGGCGTGGCGGCTCCCGGGGCCGCCGCTTCGACGTCGAAGCGGTAGTCGTTCGACTGGCCGACCCAGTCGCCGTCGTCGGCATGGCGTTGTACGACGGCCGCGTTGGCGATGATCTCGTTCGGTCCGGTGTCCGGGGCGAGCGCGAGACGGACCTTGACGGTGAGGGTCTTGCCGGGGTCGACGGTGAAGCCCGGGAAGCCGTCGTCGAAGGCGCCGACGAGTTCGGCCTCGTCGGTCGTGGCGAAGCGGACGGGGTGCGGGCGCGGGCCGGTGCCGTCGTAGAAGTCGAGTCGGGGCTGCGCGGGCTTCAGGGCGCGCTGCTGGTCGACGAGGACGACGACCGGGTGGATCGCGGTGCAGCGGCGGGCGGTGGTGTTGGTGAGGTCGAGGTACCAGGTGCCGTAGCCACCGCCGGCCTCGTAGGTGTCGGGGCCGTCGTGGATGCGGGTGGTGAGGGGGAAGGTGCGGGCGCCGGGGGCGGCGCAGGTGGGGGTGGGGTCCGCCGCGCGCGCCGGCGTGGTCGCCGTGAGGAGGAGGAGGGGGGCGGCTGCGGCGAGGCAGAGGGACAGGGGGGTGCGCAGTGGGTTGCGCGGTCTCAGGGGCAGTCGCATAAGCACATGAGCGTGCCGGAGACGGGGGCCGATGGAGGGTGACGCGGCCGGTGGGGTGCCTCGAACGGGCGCGGATTTGTGCCTCGAACGGGCGCGGCGGGACCCCTGTTCGACGGATGTGTCACAGGTCTCGGAGAAAGTGACACACTTTTTCAGAACACCCCCGCCGGACGGCCGGATGGCCGGACAGCCGGACAGCCGGATGGCCGGACAGCCGGACAGCCGGATGGCCGGATGGCCGGACAGCCGGACAGCCGGACAGCCGGACAGCCGGACAGCCGGACAGCCGGATGGCCGGATGGCCGGACAGCCGGACTGCCGGATGGCCGGACGGCCTACCCGCCCGCCCGGCCGAACAGCGGTCCGAGCAGCAGCTGCGCCGCCCCCTCCGCGACACCCCGCGCCCCGCCGGCGGCGACCCGCACCGGTACGGCGGCCTCGCCCGCGCCCTCGCGCCGGGCGCGTTCGTCGAGGACCGCGGCGACTCCGCGTACGAAGGGCTCCGGGTCGGCGGCGACGGTACGGCCGCCCAGCAGTACGAGGTCGATGTCGAGCAGACCCACGAGGTTCGCGGCGCCCGCGCCCAGCACCCGCGCCGCCTCCCCCACGTCCCCGCGCGCCACGGCGGCCAGGCACAGGGCCTCGATGCAGCCCCGGTTCCCGCAGTCGCAGGGCGGCCCGTCCAGCTGGATGACCTGGTGCCCGAACTCCCCGGCCCCGGTCCGCGCCCCCCGGTGCACACCGCCGCCGATCACAAGACCGGCGCCGAGCCCCGTACCGAGATGCAGATAGGCGAAGGCCCCGCCCTCCCCGCCGACGGCCAGCCCGAGCGCGGCGGCGTTCGTGTCCTTGTCGACGACGACCGGAACCCCGAGCCGCCGCGAGAGCGCGTCGCGCAGCGGAAACCCGTCCCACTCGGGGAATCCGGTGACGCGATGCAGCACACCGTGGATGTGGTCGAGCGGACCGGGCAGGGCAACGCCCACACCGAGCGGATGACCGTCGGGCGCAAGGCGCGCCACCTCCCCGACCAGCCCCTCGACCTCCCGGGCCACCGCCTCCACGACCACCGCGGCGCCCGCCCCCAGGTCCAGCGGGGCGCTCCGCTCGCCGACCACCGTGCCGGTGAGATCGACGAGGACGACCCGCAGCTCGTCCCGGTCCAGGTGCACACCTACCGCGTGGCCGGCCTCCGGGACCAGCCGCAGTACCGTGCGCGGTTTGCCGCCGGTGGAGGCGCGGCGGCCGGCCTCCGTGACCAGGCCGGGCTCCCGCAGCCGGGCCGTGATCTTGCTGACGGCCTGGGGGGTGAGCCCGGTGCGGTCGGCGAGTTCGAGACGGCTGATCCCGTCCGGCCCGGCGGTCCGCAGCAGGTCGAGCACCAGCGCGGTGTTGTGACTGCGTACGGCGAGCAGATTGGCCCCCACCGCACCGGCCCCCGCGCCCGTACCCGCCGTAGCTCCGGTTCCACTCCCGCTCCGCGCACTGTTCACTCCCCCATTCTCCCCACCACTTGCACTTTGGCAACAGCGTTGCGAAAGTGGAGGGCATGACTGGACGCACCACTCGCACACCCCTCCGCGTCGGCCTCGTCGGCTACGGCCTCGCGGGCTCCGTCTTCCACGCCCCGCTGATCGCCGCCACCGAGGGCCTCGCCCTCGACACGGTCGTCACCTCGAACCCGGAGCGGCAGGACCAGGCCCGCGCCGAGTTCCCCGACGTCCGCATCGCCGCGTCCCCGGACGAACTCCTGGACCGCGCCGCCGAGTTGGACCTGATCGTCATCGCGTCTCCGAACAAGACGCATGTCGCGCTCGCGACGAGCGCCCTGAAGGCCGGCCTGCCGGTCGTCGTGGACAAGCCGATCGCCGGCACGGCAGCCGAGGCCCGCGAGCTGGCGGCCCTCGCCGAGGAACACTCCCTCCTCCTCTCCGTCTTCCAGAACCGCCGCTGGGACAACGACTTCCTGACCCTCCGCAAGCTCCTGGCCGAGGGCGAGCTGGGCGACGTGTGGCGCTTCGAGTCCCGATTCGAGCGCTGGCGCCCGCAGCCCAAGGGCGGCTGGCGCGAGTCCGGCGACCCGGCAGAGATCGGAGGTCTGCTCTACGACCTCGGCAGCCATGTCGTCGACCAGGCACTGACCCTCTTCGGGCCCGTGACCTCGGTGTACGCCGAGTCGGACATCCGCCGGCCGGGCGCGGAGACGGACGACGACACGTTCATCGCGCTGACCCACGCGAACGGCGTCCGCTCGCACCTCTACGTCTCCGCGACCACCGCCCAACTCGGCCCGCGCTTCCGCGTGTTGGGCTCCAGGGCGGGCTACGTCAAGTACGGCCTCGACCCCCAGGAGGCGGACCTCCGGGACGGAAAGCGCCCGGGCACGACGGACGGCTGGGGCGAGGAGCCCGAGTCGCTCTACGGCCGTGTCGGGTCCGGCGAGTCCCCGCTAACCGGCGGTGGCCGCCCCGAACCCACCCTCCCCGGTGACTACCCCGCGTACTACGCGGCCGTCGCCGCCGCCCTCCGCGACGGCGCCCCCAACCCGGTGACCGCCCTGGAGGCGGCCGCCGCCCTCGACGTACTGGAAGCCGCGCGCCGCAGCGCCCGCGACGGAGTGACGGTGACCCTGTGACCCAGCACAAGCCCGCGATGACCCAGCGGATCGCCCCCGAGATCACCCCGACGGTGGAGGAACTCGAGGCGCAGGAACGCCGGTTGGTGTTCCAGCACTTCACCTACGACGACGCCTGGGCGCTCGGTTCCCTCCTCGTGGAACTCGCCCGCGAGAGCCAGGCCCCGGTCGCCATCGACATCCGCCGCGCCGGCCAGCAGCTCTTCCACGCCGCGCTGCCGGGCTCGAGCCCCGACAACGACGCGTGGATCGACCGCAAGCGCCGGGTGGTCGAGCGCTTCGGCGCCGCCTCCTACCTGGTCGGCACCCGCTTCCGCGCCAAGGGCACCACCTTCGAGGACTCCTCCCGCCTCGACCCCGACGAGTACGCGGCCCACGGCGGCTCGTTCCCGATCAGGGTCGACGGCGTCGGCGTCATCGGCACGGTGACGGTGAGCGGCCTGCCGCAGCTGGAGGACCACCGGTTCGTGGTGGCGGCGCTGGAGCGGTTCCTGGACGACGACCGGAATTAACCCCGGGCCCCATCCGGTTGGGACTGTCCAGCACTTCCAGCGCATCCGACACCGGAGGGAACGGGACCGATGAGCAGTGCCCTGAAGGAGAAGGTCGGCCGGTACGGCATCTGGAGCGTGGGGCTGCGCTCCGAAGAGCCGTCCCGGCAGGGCGAGTTGGCCGAGGCCGCGGCCGAGCTGGAGCAACTCGGCTACGGCGCGGTCTGGTTGGGCGGCAGCAGCGCCGCCCGCAACGCCGTCCCGCTCATCGGGGCGACCTCACGGATCGTCTTCGGGACCAGCATCCAGAGCATCTGGCAGTACCCGGCGGCCGAGAGCGCGGCGAGTTTCGGAGAGCTGGAGCGGGCCCACCCCGGCCGCTTCCTGCTCGGCCTCGGGGTGGCCCACGCCAGGAACACGGCCGAGTACCGCCGCCCGTACTCGGCCCTGGTCGATTACCTGAACGCCCTGGACACGGCCGGTGTACCCGCGGACCGCCGCCTCCTCGCCGCGCTGGGCCCGAAGACGATCGAGCTGGCCCGGGACCGGGCGGCGGGCTCGATCCCCTACCTGGTCACCCCGGAGCACACGGCACGCTCCCGCGAGATCCTGGGTGAAACACCGCTGCTGGCACCGGAGTTGAAGGTCGTCCTGGAGACGGATCCCACCCGCGCCCGCTCCCTGGCCCGCGAGGCCCTCGCCCCCTACCTCGGGCTCCCGAACTACACCGGCAACTTCCTGCGCAACGGCTTCACCGAGGACGACATCACGGACGGCGGCAGCGACCGCCTGGTCGACGCGGTGTTCGCGTGGGGCGAGGAGACCCGGATCCGGTCCCGGATCGACGAGTTCGTCGACGCGGGCGCGGACCACGTGGCACTACAGGTGGTGGACGGCGCCTCCCGCGAGTCCCTCCCCCGCGAGGCATGGCGCACCCTCGCTTCCCTGCTGGCCTGAACCGGGGGTCAGACCCCCAGCTTCCGCAGTTCCTGCCACAGCACCGGAGTCAGCGCCTCCGCGTACGTCTCCGCCATGTGGCTCTCGTCTCGGTAGACGAAGGTGTTGCCCACGGCCACGGGGCAGCGGCCCGACGTGGGGCAGAGCCAGGGCTTGGGGTCGATCACGGTGGCGCCGGCGCGGAGTGCGCCCTCGCGGTTGGCCTCGCGGAGGGTGCGGTTCTTGGTCGCGTCGCGCTGGTCCGGCTCGCACTTCTCCAGCCGCAGGGGATGGGCCGACGCGCATTCGACGGGGTCGCCCAGCGGCCAGGGGGTGTCGAGCACGACGGCCACATGGTCCGCGGCGCGGGTCAGGCGGTCGTAGACGCGTGCGTAGCCCGCCGTCCACTCGGCCGACGGGTCCTGCATCGCCTTGTACGGCGCGGCCACCTCGGAGGAGGAGGCCACCACCAGCATCGGGTGCAGGTCGGCGATCCGCGCCAGCGCGTCCTTCCGCCAGGTGTCGCACGAGGTGTACGGGCCGTGGTTGTTGACGGTCGTGATGTCGGCCGTCTTGCAGGACGACTTCGTCAACGACACGAGTTTCCAGCCGTATCGGCGGCTCAGCTTCTGCAACGCCGGGAACCACTGGGCGGCATGGGAGTCGCCGTAGAGGACGACGACCTTGGTGGACGAAGGGTCCCCGTAGACGCAGGCGGGCGAGCGGGTCTTGACGTAGTTGAGGTGGCAGCTGTCCAGGTAGACCGCCGAGCGCTTCGCCTTGATGGCGGTGAGTTCCGGTGACAGGTTGCTCGGCAGCGCGGTCTCGGAGCCGGTGAGGAGGCCGGCGAGCCGGGCCTGGGGGTCGGGCGCCTTCGTGAGGGCCTCGGCCAGGCCGGGCACGCGGGTTGTGGAGCCGATCGATGGCGGGAAGGACGTCGCGACGACGGCGACGGACACGACGGTCGCGGACAGACCGAGGCCGAACGCCACGGCCACCGTGGGTCGTTGACGCAGCGCGCCGCTGAACCGGACCGGGTTCTCCACCAGGCGCAGGTTCACCCAGGCCAGCGCCAGGGCCACCGCGCACAGCGCGAGGTTCGTCCGGGGCCCGGCCGCCCGTTGCAGGGCCATGGGGCCGATCACCAGCAGCGGCCAGTGCCAGAGGTACCAGCCGTAGGAGAGGTCGCCGAGCCGCGCCAGGGGACGCACTCCGACCAGCCGGGAGGCGGCGGACGGGGCGTCGGCGCGGCAGCCGCCCGCTATCACCAGGGCGGCGCCGAGCACGGGCAGCAGCGCGAAGTGGCCGGGGAAGGGGGTGTCGGCGTCGTACAGCGTCGCCGCCGCGGCTATGCCGGCCAGCCCCAACCAGGCACCGGCTGCGGCCAGTTGGCGCGGAAGTCGGTCAAGTGACCCGGCGCCGAAGGCCAGCAGGGCCCCGACGCCCAGTTCCCACAGCCGCGTGTGCGGACCGAAGTAAGCCCAGGACGGCGAGACTTCGGTCGCCCGGACACCCAGGACGTACGACACCGCGCACAACACGCCGAGCGGCAGGACCCGCAGCCACGGGCGCCGGATCAACTTCCAGCTGACGAGCAGGAGTACGGGCCACAGGAGGTAGAACTGCTCCTCCACGGACAGCGACCAGAGGTGCTGGAAGGGCGACGGCGAGCTGCCCTCCTGGAGGTAGTCGGTGCCCGACCGCGCGAGGTCGACGTTCACGAAGTACAGCGCGCCCGCCGCCGCGTCGTGCATGAACTCGGCGTAGCGGATCTTCGAGGCGAAGAGCCGGCAGCCCAGGATGGTGGCCAGCGACACCAGGGTCGCCAGCGGGAGGATGCGCACGGCCCGCCGGGCGTAGAAGCGCCGCAGGGAGAGCGAGCCTGTGCGCTCCGTCTCGCGCAACAGGCCCGAGGTGATGAGGAATCCGGAGATCACGAAGAAGACGTCGACCCCGACATAGCCGCCGGCGACGTGCCGGACTCCGGAGTGCGCCAGCACGACGAGCGTGACGGCGAGGCCGCGCAGCCCCTGTATGTCGGGCCGCAGCGGTGGCCTCGCCGCATGGGCGGGCCGCGGGTCCGGTGCCGTGTCGCGCGCCGGACCGGCGGCCGTAGGGGTGTACGTCATACCCGGAACTGTCCTACAGGCGAAGGGCGTTCCGGTGATTCACCTCACAATGGTTCCCCGTTGTTCGTCAGGCGTCCTTCAACTCCTGCCGCTGCCGCCCGAGTCCGGAGATCTCCAGCTCCACGACGTCCCCGGCCCGCAGGAACGGCTTCGGCTCGGGCTGCCCGAGAGCGACCCCCGCCGGCGTACCGGTGTTGATGACGTCCCCGGGGTACAGGGTCATGAACTGGCTTACGTAGCGCACCACTTCGGCGACCGGGAAGATCTGCTCGGCGGTGGTGCCGTCCTGCTTCAACTCCCCGTTGACCCACAGCTTGAGCGAGAGCGCCTGCGGGTCCGGCACCTCGTCGGAAGTCACCAGCCACGGCCCCAGCGGGTTGAACGTCTCGCAGTTCTTCCCCTTGTCCCAGGTCCCGCCCCGCTCGATCTGGAACTCCCGCTCGGACACGTCGTGCGCGACCGCGTACCCCGCGACATGCGCGAGCGCCTCCTCGTGGGAGTCCAGGTAGCGGGCCGTACGGCCGATGACGACGGCGAGTTCGACCTCCCAGTCGGTCTTCACCGACTTGCGCGGCACGAGCACGGTGTCGTAAGGCCCGACGACCGTGTCCGCCGCCTTGAAGAAGATCACCGGCTCGGCGGGCGGCTCGGCGCCGGTCTCGCGGGCGTGGTCGTGGTAGTTCAGCCCGATGCACACGACCTTGCCGATCCGCGCCAGCGGCGGCCCGACCCGCAGCCCGTCGGCGTCCAGCGCGGGCAGCGACCCCGCGTCGGCCGCCGCGCGGATCCGGCCGAGCGCGGCGGTGTCGGCGAGCAGCGGCCCGTCGATGTCCGGGACGATCCCCGACAGGTCCCGCAGGATCCCCTCGGCGTCGAGCAGCGCGGGCCGCTCCGCCCCTGCCGTACCGACTCGCAGCAGCTTCATCTTCACCATCTCCATCGATCGCGCGGGCGCCGTCGACCGACGGGTGCAGCCATCGGAGGACTGGTCGATCCTCCAAGCTCAAGGTCCAGTCCGCAATACCCGGTTCACGGACTGGACCGTGAACACCGCCCCCTACTACCGCCCCGCCGTCGGGTCGGTCTCGAACGGCTGAAGCAGTCGCCGCGGCTGGAGGAGGGCGCGGCTGATCGGGTCCGTCGGGTTCGGATCGAGGCCGGGGCCCGGGTCCATGAGGACGTCGGCGACGGGGACGACGACCGCGCAGCGCGGGCACTCGCCGTAGACGCCGAGTTCGGTGCCGCAGTCGGCGTGCCGGAAGTAGCGCAGCTGGGGTTCGTCGAACTGCTCGCGGCCCCAGCGGCCGAGCGAGCGCAGCGTCGGCCACAGGGCGAGCGCGCGGGCCGTGGGGATGTACTCGTCGCGCGGCGGCGACTCCTGGTAGCGGCGCTTTTCGAGGATGCCCTCGGCGGTGAGCGCCTGGAGGCGGGCGGCGAGGACCGCACGCGGGATGCCGAGGTGGACGAGGAAGTCGTTGTAGCGCCGTACGCCGTAGAGGGCGTCGCGGATGACGAGCAGCGTCCAGCGCTCGCCGACCACCTCCAGTGCCCGGGCGATCGAGCACTCCTGCGTCGCGTAGTCCTTGCCCAGTGCCATGCCGTCCACCTTAGCCATTTTCCGACTCAAGGTTCAATGAACGAACCCACAATGCTACGGTACTCCGCATGACTAGGTTCAGTGAACGAACCCTCTCCCCGGTTTCCGAGAAACCCGAGGTCACCGAGGCAGACGCGCCCCGCCCCCGCGCCACCCTCGCCGTGACCAGCGCGGCCACCGCCGTAGCGCTGATGACGTACACCGCACCTATGGTCACGCTCCCCGACATCGCCGCCGCCCTGCACACCCCGCTCTCCGCCCAGGCCTGGCTGCTGAACGGCACCCCGCTCGGCCTCGCCGCGCTGCTCCTGGTCGCCGGCAGCCTGGCCGACGACTACGGCCGCCGCCGGATCTTCCTCGCCGGCACCTTCGCGCTCGGCATCACCACCGCGCTCTCCGCGCTCACCTCCTCGACCCTGCTGTTCACCCTGACCCGCATCGCGCAGGGCGCCTCCAGCGCGGCGCTCCTCGCCAGCAGCCTGGGCCTGATCGTGCACGCCTTCCCGACCCCGCGCGGCCGGCTGCACGCGACCGGCGTGTGGGGCGCGTTCGTCAGCGGCGGCATAGCGGTCGGTCCACTGGTGACGGGCGCGATGCCCGACTGGCGCCTCGCCTACGCCGTCCTCGGCGCCGCCGCCCTGATCGTCGCCGCCCTCGGCATCCGTACCCTCTCCGAGTCCCGCGCGCCCCGAGGCGGACGCCCCGACCTGGCCGGAGCGGTCACCTTCGGCCTGGCCCTGGTCGCCCTCGTGGCAGCCCTGACCCTCGGCCGCGACGGCTGGCTCCGGGCCCCGGTCGGCCTGCTGTTGCTGGCGGCCGTACTCCTCGTCGGCGTCTTCGCCCTCGTCGAACGCCGGGGTACGACCCCGATGATCGACCTGAGCCTGCTGCGCCACCGCCCCTTCCTGGCCTCCTCGGCGGGCGGCCTGTTCACGGGCTTCGCGGTGATCGGCCTGTTCAGCTTCCTGCCGGCGCTGCTACAGCAGACCCTGGGCCTGTCCGCGATCGACACGGCGTGGCTGTTCCTCCTCTGGTCGGGCCTGTCCTTCACGGTCGCCCTCCAGGCCCGCCGCCTCTCCGGCCGCGTCTCCTCCCGCCACCAACTCGCCCTGGGATTCCTGCTCCACGCGGCCGGCGTCCTGACGATGCTCGGCGCACTCGACTCCGGTTCCTGGACCCGGCTGCTGCCGGGCCTGGTCATCGCCGGGGTGGGCAGCGGCCTGCTGAACGCCGCGCTGCCGCTGCTGTCGGTGGAGTCGGTACCGGCGGCCCGGGCCGCGATGGGCTCCGGCGCGCAGCAGACCTTCCGCTACATCGGCTCCTGCGCGGGCGTCGCGCTGACGATCGCGATCGCCACGTCGGCGGGCAGCGGCCTCGCCCGCGGCGCGGACATCGCGATGGTGGTGTCGGCGGCACTCGCGGTGCTGGCGGCGGGGAGTGTGGTGGTCCTGCGCGAACGGGCGTGAACCCTCTGAACGCTCACCGGGACCGCGTGGATGTGAGCGTGCCCCACACCACCATCCGGTACCGGGAGGTGAACTCCGGGGTGCAGGTGGTGAGGGTGATGTAGTAACCGGGCCGGCTGTAGCCGTAGGACGGTTTGACGGTCGAGCGCGGGACAGGCCGGATGACGCCGGAGTCGGCGGCGGAGGTCTGCGGCAGGATCTTGTCGACCGTGTAGGTGTAGATGGCCGTGCTCGTCTCGACCTGGACGGTGTCCTTGAGCCGCAGTCGCGGAAGATACCGGAAGGGTTCGCCGTGGGTGTTGCGGTGCCCGGCGAGCGCGAAGTTCCCTGCCTGGCCCGGCTGTTGGGTGCCGGGGTAGTGGCCGACGTACCCCTTGTTCAGCACCTTCTGCTTGCTGACGCCTTCCGCGATCGGGACACGGAGGTGGAGGCGGGGGATGGTGAGGATGGCGTAGGCCTGGGAGGGGTGGAGGGTGGTCGTGGATCCGCCGGATCCCGTGGTGGCAGTGGTGGCGGTGGTGGTCCGGTGCGGTGAACTGCCGTCGCCGGCAGCCGTGTTGGCCGGTGTCGATGTTGCCCCCGGCGCCGGTGTCTGCGTGGCCCATTGCCGTTCCAGCGCCTGCACTTGGCGCTCCGCGCCCTGGCGGGCCTCCCGGTTGGTCCACCACAACTGCTGGACGACGAGAAGGAGCAGAACGACCCCGGCGGTGACGAGCAATTCCCCGCCGGTCCACAGAACGCGTCGGCGCAGCGCACGGCGTCGACGGATGTGCTGCTGCACGACGGGGACCCGCATGGGCGGCACGATAAGGGCGGGTTCCTGAACTCACCAGAGCCATGGCTCACGTTGACGCTCCTGATGGCACTCCCGACGGCACTCCGGTCGAAGCTCCCGTTGACACGTGAAGGTCGCCGTTCGATCCTTCGTACACGGGTTTTAGAAAGGGGTGTCACAACCCTCGACAACCCCAGGCACCACACCCGATGCTTCCTGGTGGCACGAGCCGGGGGGGATGGCCGACGCCGGTGGGACGACCGGCGTTTGAGCGAATCGGGAGTAGAGATGATCCGACGCAGAACCCTGCTGGCCGCGGCGGGCGGTGGCCTCCTCGGCACCGCCCTGGCGACCGGTACCGCGCGCGCCGACGCGACGATCGCGGTCAACCCGGCTACGAAGTACGGCACTTGGGAGGGCTGGGGCACCTCGCTGGCCTGGTGGGCGAACGTCTTCGGCGCCCGCGACGACTTCGCGGACATCTTCTTCACCACCAAGTCGACGACGTACAACGGCACTTCGCTCCCCGGCCTGGGCCTGAACATCGCCCGCTACAACCTCGGCGCGTGCAGCTGGAACTCGGTGAGCGGCGCGTCGATGGTCGCCTCCGCCAACATCCCCGCGTTCAAGCAGATCGAGGGCTACTGGCAGGACTGGAACAACGAGGACCCCACGTCGTCGGCATGGAAGTGGACGGCGGACGCGACCCAGCGCGCGATGCTGGTGAAGGCGACGGCACGCGGCGCGACCACCGAGCTCTTCGCCAACTCCCCCATGTGGTGGATGTGTCTGAACCACAACCCCTCCGGCGCCTCGGGCGGCGGCAACAACCTCCAGTCCTGGAACTACCGCCAGCACGCCTCCCACCTGGCTGCCGTCGCCCTCTACGCGAAGAACAACTGGGGCGTGAACTTCGCGACGGTCGAGGCCTTCAACGAGCCCTCGTCGAGCTGGTGGACGGCGACCGGCACCCAGGAGGGCTGCCACATGGACTCGACGGTCCAGGCGGCCGTACTGCCTTATGTCAGAAGCGAGTTGGACAGTCGCGGCCTGACAAGCACGAAGATCTCGGCCTCCGACGAGACGAGCTACGACCTGGCGCGCACGACCTGGAGCTCCTTCTCCTCCACGACGAAGGGCTACGTCAACCGCGTCAACGTCCACGGCTACCAGGGCTCGGGCGGCCGTAGGGACTTGTTGTACACGGACGTGGTGACAACGGCGGGCAAGGCCCTCTGGAACTCCGAGACGGGCGACAGCGACGCCACCGGCCTCACGATGGCGAGCAACCTCCTCTACGACTTCCGCTGGCTGCACCCCACGGCGTGGACGTACTGGCAGGTCATGGACCCGTCGTCCGGCTGGGCGATGATCGCCTACGACCAGAACACGCTCACGGCCGGCGCGGTGCAGACGAAGTACTACGTGATGGCCCAGTTCAGCCGCCACATCCGCCCCGGCATGACGATCCTGGACACGGGCGTGAGCTACGCGGCTGCGGGCTACGACGCGTCGGCGAAGCGCCTGGTGATCGTCGCGGCGAACACGGGCACGTCCTCGACGACCCTCACCTTCGACCTCTCCAAGTTCACGACGGTGGCGGGCGGTACGAGCGGCCTGGTCCCGCGCTGGAACACGGTGACGGGCGGCGAGGGCGACCTCTACACCTCCCACTCGGACACGTATCTGAGCGGTAAGACGGTGAGCGCGACGTTCGCGGCCGGGGCGGTGCAGACGTTGCAGATCGACGGGGTGGTGATCTGACCGCGCGGCTCCGGGATGGTGCTGGGCAGTTGGGCCTGCTGGCGCTGGCGCTCGGCGGTTTCGGAATCGGCTTGACCGAGTTCGTGATCGCCGGGCTGCTGCCGCAGGTCAGCCACAGCCTGAACGTGTCGACGGCCGCAGCGGGTTGGCTGATCTCCGGCTACGCCCTGACGGTAGCGGTGGGCGCGATAGGAGTGACAGCGGCGACGGCAGGCCTACCGCGCAAACCGGTCCTGGTAGGCCTGGTGGCCCTCTTCGTCGCGGGCAACCTGCTCTGCGCGATCGCCCCGAACTACCCGACCATGCTCCTCGGCCGCGTGGTGGCGGCCCTCTGCCACGGCACGTTCTTCGGCATCGGCTCCCTGGTGGCCCGCCGCCTGGTCCCACCGGAACGGGCCTCCCGAGCGGTCGCGATGATGTTCGCCGGCCTGACGGTGGCGAACGTGCTCGGCGTCCCGTTCGGCGCCCTCGTCGGCGAACGGTGGGGCTGGCGGGCGACGTTCTGGGCGATCACGGCGACGGGGGCGGTGGCGCTGGCGGCGATCGCGGTACTGGTGCCGGGCTGGGCGGGCCGGGTGAGTGGGGGTGCAACTCTGAGGGTCCAACTCCGCTCCTTCCGCTCGACTCAGGTCTGGCTGACCTTGACGGCCACGGCCCTCGGCTACGGCGGCATGTTCGGCGCGTTCAGCTACATCGCGTACACCTTCACCGAGGTCACGGGCTTCTCCACGACGGACGTCGCCTGGCTCCTGGTGGTCTACGGCACGGGCCTGGTCGTAGGCAACATCGCCGGCGGCCGGGGCGCCGACCACAACAGGGACGTGACGCTGATCGTCTCGTTGGTGGGCCTGGCGGCCACGCTGACGGCGTTCGGGCTGCTGGCGAGCAGCCGTCCGGCGTCGGTGATCCTGGTCTTTTTGTTGGGCGCGTTCGGGTTCGCGACGGTCCCCGGGATGATCACACGCGTGACGGACGCGGCGGGCGGGGTGCCGCTGGCGGCCAGCGCGAATGTCTCCGCGTCGAATGTGGGGAACGCGGTGGGGGCGTGGCTGGGGGGTGTCGTGATCAGCGCGGGGTGGGGGTATACGGGGCCGTTGTTCGTGGGGGCGGGGATTGTGGGGGTAGGGGTGGGGGTCATGGGGTGGGCGGCGTGGTCGGGACGCCCGGCGGGGGCGGCAGGGGCTACGGCGCCGGCTACGGCGCCGTCAGAGGACGCGGTGGCGCGGCGGTCCTAAACCTGCTGGAAGCCGGGGAGCCACCCGGGGTTCGCGATGGCCGGGCCTCCCCACGTCTGCTCACGTCTGCCTCACGTCCGTCTCACACCTGGCTCACGTCTCTCTCACTGGCCGACCTGCGGATATCTCTCCCCTTGCCTCCATCTGCGTCGGCATCGGCAGTACCGTGTCGTTCATGCGCCCCGACACGCCCGCCGAGAACGTCGACCACCCCGCCGAAGCGGCCCGCCTGGAGCGGACGGCCGCCCGCTACCCCGAGGACGCCGAGGCCCTGCTCATCCAGGCCGCGGCCCACCTGGAACTGGCCGGCGACCGCCCCGCCGCCACCGCGCTCTACGACCGCCTGCTGTCGTCGCCGGACAACCTGGAAACCCCCCATCTGGTACGAGCCCTCAAGGCCTCGAACCTCTGGGAGTACGGCCACGAGGCCGAGGCCAGGGCGATCATCGACGGTGTCCGCGCAGCGTCCCCGCGCGATCCCGCGCCCTGGGTGATCGTCGCGGAGTCCTTGGAGTCCCACGACGAGCTGGAGGCGGCGCAGGAGACGTTCACGGAGGGAGTGCTTCTTCTGCTGACAGACGTACCCGAACCGCCGTACTCCACCCACCCGTTGCTGTTCGGCCGCCACCGCGTCCGGCGCATGCTGGGCGTGTCGCACGACGAGTGGGACACGCTGGCGGACACCCTTCACTCGTCGCCGGTGTCGCTGGACGAGCTGCACGACCCGAAGAGGGTGTGGTCACTCGGCTCCGACAACCCGGCGGAGCTTGAGGCCGAGATCTCGCGACTGCGGGCAGAGCTGGGGGCGTTCCGGGAGGCGCTGTCCCGCCCCTTCCCGGTGGCCGTACTGCACTGGCCCGAGGGAGAGTTGGCGGAACTGGTGGGGTCGTATGCCTCGCTGGCGGAGGAGTACCCCTCGCACGAGGAGCACCTGGCGACGATAGAGGGGTCGCTGCGCGAACTGGCGGCTTCGGGGACCCCGAACCTCGGGATCGTGACGGGGACGGTGCCTTCTTATGAGGCGTTCGCGGCTTCGGAGGGGGCTTCGCCCGGGGATGTTGATCTGTTGCCGCAGTACGCGACGACGCTGGCTGCGCGGGGGCGGGCTGTGGTTTGGCCGCCTCAGCGGGGGGCTTCTTGTTGGTGTGGGTCGGGACGGGCTTATGCGGAGTGCCACGGGGACTGAGGGGCGATGGTGACTGCTGGACCTGAACAACACACGTCCACTGAACGCCAGTTGGTGCTCCGCTACTTCGAGATGTGGAACACCGGCGATTCGACGGTCGCCGGTGAGGTGCTCCATCCGAAGTGGCGGGACCATGCGCATCCGGAGATCACGGGGCCGGACGATGTTCGGCGGGCGGTGGAACGCGTCCGGACCGCCCAGGCGGATCTGCGCTTCGACATCAGCGCGGTGTTGAGCGAAGGGGAACTGCTGGCTGCGGTTGGGGAGGTGAGCCGTGGAGCCGGTTCGACGGCGACGGCGAGCGGGCTGATCTGGCTGATCCGCGTTCGGGACGGCCTGCTGGCGGAAATGTGGACGTACCGGCGCGACGAACGGGCGTGATCTGCGGCTCTCACCACAACGTCTCAAGTATGCCGGCACAATACTTCCGTGCCAGATGCCGTCCCGTCCTCCCCTGCCGTGTCCGCCCGCATGAGCCGACAGAGCTCCCGCGACACGGCCCCCGAGGTGGCGGTCCGACGCCTCCTGCACGCCGAGGGCCTGCGGTACCGGGTGAACGTGCCGGTGCCTGGCATGCCGCGTCGCACGATCGACATCGTGTTCCCGAAGGCCAAGATCGCGATCTTCATGGACGGTTGCTTCCCGCACAGTTTCCGAGCATGCGAAGCAGCCCAAGTCGAAGGCGCTCAGGCGAGACGGAGCACAGGTTGACTATCGTTGGTGTCGGCTCAGGCTCGGCTACTCTCACCTCCTCAACTCGCGGAACGGGGACCAGAATTGTCACCACTCGACGACGACATCAGAGCTGCCACGGCACTCGCGCTCTGGTCCACCGAAGAGGATTCACCTGGGACCGACGATGAACTCACCAAGGTCATCGAGCACATTCGTTCCCTGCCGCACAGCAAGCTGCGCTTCGCCAAGGTCTTGCGGAACACCATCGACCAGTTGCTCGACGGGGAGAACACCGGACGCTACGACTGGAACAGCCTGTACAAGACCGAGAGAACCCACGCCGGCACGCTGGTTGAGATAAACCTCCAGCGGGAGTTCAAGTTCGCTGACGGCGACCCTATGGACTACCGGATCCGAGGCATTGACGTGGACTGCAAGTACTCGCAGAAGTTCGGGAGCTGGATGATTCCGCCAGAAGCTCTGGGACACCTGTGCCTCCTGGTCTGGGCCGACGACTCCAAGTCACGCTGGCGTGCAGGGATCATGCGGATACGTCAGGAGTGGCTGAACAGCGGCAGCAACCGGGACCAGAAGTCCACGATCGCCAGCAGCCATCGGGACAAGATCCAGTGGCTCTGGCCGGAGAACGAGTGCGAACTGCCTGAGAACGTTCTGCTGCATCTGCCGCCCGATGACGTAAAAGCTGTATTTACTCCCACGTCTGGGCAAGAGCGGCTCAACGAACTCTTCCGGCGCGCACAGCGCCGCGTCATCAGCCGCAACGTGGTGCGCACGGTAGCGCAGCAGAAGGACTACATGAAGCGGGTCCGGGGAAATGGTGGCGCCCGCTCTGCTCTCGCCCGTGAAGGAATACTGATCATGGGTGACTATGAAAAGCACCGTCGGGTGGCCGAACAACTCGGTTTGCCCGTTCCTTCGGATGGCGAGTTCATCAGCGCACGCGTAGTCCGAGCCCGCGCTCATAACGCGCATCAGAAGCAAGTCGAGCTAAGCGGAGAAAGCTGGGTTCTAGCCCAAGCGAACGACGCCATAGAGGTGGGACCTAGCTTGCCAGACCACAGGAGCACCTCGGCTTGATCCAGTTCTCCTGACAGTAACCAATAGATCACTACAGGCGGCTATACCTTGCCCGAAGAAACCGAGCGCCCACTGCCACAACCCGATTCCCCGGAGATCCTGGAACTCTTCAGTCTTGACAGTGTTCGCGCGCTCTACGGGTTTCTCTACGAACGTCGCGAGGATCCTCCGTCAACGTACGAAATCAAGGATTTCATTACGCAGAAGTACAGCGAGGAGCAATCAGAGTCAATGCGGCGGCTCCGTTCGCTTCGCGAATGCTTCCAGGTGGAACGCATCCAGAAAGGCCGGATTCACCGATACCGGCTAACCGCTTGGAAGAAGGCCCGCGCTGGAAGTGTGCGGGCCAATGTGAGCTCGCGTGTAAGAGCCCAGGTGCTCGCCCCTCAGCGCTGTGCCCAGTGTGGGCTCACTCCTCTTGATGACCACGTAAAATTGGTCGTTGACCACAAACTCCCCGTGGCATGGGGCGGCACCAACGACCTCTTCAATCTCCAGCCCCTCTGCGAAGAATGTAACGGCGGAAAGCGCGACTTCTACGCAACCTACGACACCTACTCGGAGCAGATCAGAGCAGCCGCACAGCATGACGAACCTCATGGTCGTATCGGCGAGCTCCTCAAAGCACTTGAAGGCGAATGGGTACCCTCCGAACTCATCGGCGTTGTGGCGTCGATGAAGCAATACCAGGATGACTGGGAACGGCGGCTACGTGAACTCCGTCACCTTGACTGGATCATCGATAATCATGTGCGCCGCCCTGCCGGTCAACCTCACATCTCGGAGTACAAACTCACACACTGGGAGCCCTGGCCTGAGGGCCGCATTAAAGCTGAGATTGACAAGCGGAAGAAGATGAAATAGAGCCGTGGACAACTGGACTCCGCCAGAGGGATCCTGGGCCTCCTCTGCCGCCCGGCGCCGCAACATGCAGGCAATCCGCAGTAGAGACACGAAACCCGAACAGCTGATCCGCCGGCTTGTACACGCCCAGGGACTGCGCTATCGCGTTGCCGCGAGGCCTTTGCCGCATCTCCGGCGTACGGCCGACATGGTGTTCCGCCCTGCCAAGGTCGCAGTGTTCATCGACGGTTGCTACTGGCACGGCTGCCCGTACCACTACATTCCGCCAAAAACCAACCCGGGCTATTGGTCCGACAAGGTGGCCGGGAACATGACCCGCGACCGGGACACGGACCAGAAATTGAAAGACGCAGGATGGCTCGTACTCCGCTTCTGGGAGCACGAGCCATCTGACGAATGTGCAGCGCGGATTTCAACTGCAGTACAGCAGAGGCGCGAAGCCCTTAAATCCGAGCAGAAGGAAAGCTAGCACTTCCTGCTATCGCGCTCGCGGTGAGCCTTCAGCACCTCGATGATCGACTTCCCGATGGCCTGGGCAACGGGGGGCGGAAAAGCGTTTCCGACCTGGCGGTACTGTGCCGTTTTTCCCCCGGTGAACTTCCAGTCCCGAGGAAACCCCTGAATGATCGCCGCTTGCGGAACCGTGAGCATCGGACCGTCATCGCCGAACAGGTCCCTGTCTTCTGTTCCAGTCGGCTCACCGTTCACAGGAGCATTGGCCACACCCATGCCGGATACGCCTAGGGCCTTCCATGCCTTCTTGGCCCTGCTAGGGCCCAGGTCGGCACCACCATGTTTTTTCGAGCCGCCGACGAGCGTGGGTGCCACATCTTTGCGCGCCGCGACCTCCCACGTCTCGTACACCCGCCGCGCAGTAGCAGCATGGGCCCCCTGCTTAAACGGCTTGAGACGTGCCTGCATCGTTTCTTTGAGGGCATCGTAAACCGTGACTCGCTCGGCGCTGGGCGCAGGACGTTCATACTTGAGGTCCTTCAGGACGTCTCTGCGGAAGGCCACGAGAATGGAACGGGGCCGAAGCTGAGGGACGCCGAACTGCTCCGCCTCATAGACGTTCCATCCCACGACCTCGTATCCCGGTAGCCCATCCTCGTCCGGTTCCATGTCTTCAAGCTGAGCTTTGATGCGTTCCCTGTAGCCATCGAATTTCGCATCCATAAGACCGCGGACGTTCTCAATCATCACGGCCCTCGGACGGATGTCCTGCGCCAATTTCAGGATGCGCGGGAAGAGATCGCGCTCGTCATCTTCGCCCAGCTGCTTCCCAGCATGAGAGAACGGAGGGCACGGAACACCACCAGCAAGTAGGTCAACCTCCCCCTTGCGGTAGAGCTCCTTGCTCTTCTCCAGACTCCCCTTGGGATCGAAGTTCACGACGTCCATGCACAGCACGTCACAGTGCTGACGCTCCCACTTCCATTCCGAGCGTGCCGCGATATTGCTGGTCAGGGTAGCCGCCGCGTGTTTGTCGATCTCGACAAGCGCGAGATGCCTGAAGCCTGCGGCGTGCAGACCGATGGCCTGGCCACCCGCGCCCGCGCAGATCTCGATCGACGTGTAGCAGTCCTGGTCAGTGTCGGTCATGGACCCTCCTCTTGCACGAAACTCCGCTGACGCCCCGCATCGCCAGCCACTACAGAGGGTGACAGATGCCACTGACATCGCGGCCGACATCGCGGCCTCCACCAGTTTGCGTCATCACACACCCGACTCAAGCCACTCCCGAAACGACATCGAATGCCCGTACGATATCGCCCATGGCGAGAATCTCCTGGACCAGGGACGAGCTGCTGCTCGCCTGTGCGCTTGTTGCCGAGAACAGCTGGAACGAGCTGCGGCAGACCGACCCCGAGGTCCTGGAACTGTCCGACTTGCTGCGCGCCCTGCCCTTGCATGGCACTGCAGCAAAGTCCGACCCCAAGTTCCGCTCGCCGAACAGTGTCAGCCGCAAGACCACAGACATCGCCACGGCGCACCCTGACTACCCAGGGACAACAACGCGAGGCGGCCAGCCAACGCGGGATGTCGTCACCGACTTCCTCCAGCACCCAGCAGAAATGGCAGCTGCCGCCAACGCCATTCGCTCCGGCATCGCTTCCGGGGAGCTTCACCGCATCCAGCCCCAGCCGGAAGAAGTCGGCGACGACGAGGAGACCACTGCACGCGAAGGCCGGCTGCTGGCGCGGTGGGCGATCCACCGCGAACGTGACCGCGGGCTGCGGGACCGCAAGATCCTGCAAGCCCGGCGTCTCGGCGAGGCGATCCAGTGCGAGGTCTGCGGCTTCAACTTCACACACGCCTACGGCGACCTGGGCACCGACTATGTCGAGGTTCACCACAGGCTGCCCCTCCACGTATCCGGCCCCACAGAGACCAAACTGAAGGACCTGGCCTTCCTGTGCGCCAACTGTCACCGCATGTGTCACAAGAGCTTCCGTGGAGAATCCTGGCGCACCCCCGACGCCCTGCGGGCCGAGATACAGAAGACCTCCCTCGACAGAGCCCTTCACGCCGCCTCCGACTCGGCTTCGTAGTGCATCTGAGCACGATCGAGGATGTCGTCCGGATCATGTCCGCCAGCGGCACTCCAGTGCAGCAGATCGGCGATCAGCTCGACCGCTGACTCCGCAAGGACTGCATCCCGCCGCCGGCCCTGCAAGAGCGTGTCATCACCCGCTCCCTGGTAGTTCTTGAGCGCTTCAACCGCCCGCTCAAGGCGCAAGCAGGCGAGTCCCCTATCCACAGAAACCTCGCACCAGACCACCTTGCCCACGGCGGACATGACCGTGCCCCAGTCCGCCGCAAGCTCAGCAAGCAGATGCAGCCCGCGGCCACACTCCTGGCTGCACTCAGCCGACTTGAGCAAGGGCAGCACATGACTCTTGTCGTGCACTTCGAGCCGCAGCCGCTCGCCTCGCCACTCCAGGATCAAGGTTGCCGAGGTCCCCTCGCCAACGTGCTTGACCACGTTTGTGGCTAGCTCTGTGACGAGCAGCTCCGCCTCGTCAACGGCTGCAAGCAAGCCCCACTGGCCAAGCTGCTTGGCAGCAGCTCTGCGCAGCAGGCGCACTTCAGCCGGCGCCGCCTCGAAAGGCAGTACACAGCGGAGTTGGGGTTCGGTGACTTCACCACCAGGCATGACCACTCCTCCCTCCCTAGCCACGCACTTGCCGCGCCCGCCATGTCCGTACGGCTGCGCTGCGTAGCGATCCGCGAGCGAGCATGACACAGAGAACTCTCACTGTGTAACTTCTCACGAGAATCTATCGAGTGAATCTGATGAGGGTCCCCGTCTCCGGTGCCTAGCCTGATGGGGATCTCCGGGCCGACCGCCCGGCGCCTGGCGAAGGAGCCGCATGTCAGAACGGACCACAACCCGCCGCCGCCAACTAGGCGCGATGATGCGGAAGTTGCGTGCCCGAAAGGGGATGACCCTTGAGGAGGCAGGCGGGCTCGTCGGCGTATCGAAAGCGACGGTCAGCAGGTACGAGACTCAGGCAGGGCCCGTGAAATGGCTCGTCGTTGATGCGTTGTGCCGCGAGTACGGAGCAACTGAGGCCGAGCGCAAGGCTGTTGTCGGGCTGGCGAAGGACGCCAAGCAGCAGGGCTGGTGGAGCTCCTTCGCCGACTCCATCCCGGAGAGCATGAACCTGCTGCTCACTCTCGAAGACGAAGCCGTGCACGAGAGTCACTTCGCCTGCGTCTACGTTCCCGGTCTCTTGCAGACGCGCGCCTACAGCACCGCGCTACAGAAGGCCAACGAAGTGCCCTTGGAGACCGCCGAGATCGAGCGGCTGGTCGACATCCGCATGAAACGGCAGGAGATCCTCACGCGCCCGAAGCCTCCGCGACTCTGGGCGATCCTGGACGAGTCCGTGATCCGCCGTGTTGTCGGATCACCGCAGACCATGAAGGAGCAGCTCGACCGACTGCTCGAAGCCAACGAGTCTCCCCACATCACGCTCCAGGTGCTGCCCTTCTCTCAGGGAGCCCACGCGGCTGCCCTCGGAAGCTTCGTGATCATCGGCGGCACCGAACCAGCCCTTGATGTGGTCTACGTCGACTTCCATACGGGCTCGCTCTTCTTGGAGAAGGACGAGGAACTGAACCGATACAGACTTGCGTTCGAGTACCTCCGGGCGCAAGCGTTGGACATGGAGGCTTCTTCATCCATGATCCACCGCATCCGCAAGGAGCTATGAATGCTTAGCACCCCTCAGCCCATACCTGACTACGCGTGGTTCAAGTCCTCATACAGCGGCGGCAACGCAACCGAGTGTGTGGAAGCTGCCTTCGTTTCGACTGGTGTGCGGATACGGGATTCCAAGCAGCGCCGAGGTCCCTGCCTCGCAGTGTCGGCAAAGGCGTGGAAAAGCTTCGTGGCCTACTCGTTGAGATGAGGCGGTCTGTACGGGTAGGCACCATCGATGCGCCTACCCGCCCGCGCCAACGTAGTTAGACACAGAACGAGATACGTCCCCTGTTGCTACAGAAGGCCGTGAAAGTACCCAAGGCTTGGCTGATCAAGGGTGCCGACAACTACACCCCTGTCCAGAAAGCGATTGAACTCTTCACAGGCAGTCTCTGGCAGCAGTGCGCAGCTGTGACAGGCGGCAAGGTTGCACGAGTCAGGACCCTGGCCTCGGCTATCGATGCACACAGGGTCGGAGGAACACCACCGCGCTGCGGAGAGAGCACTGCGGAGCGCCTGTTCGAAGCGGCCTGGCTGCCCCATCCGCACCAACCCACCGAGAGTGCCCTCAGCGTCGCCCGCCGCGGTGTAGATCAACAGTCCAGCCATGCCATCGGGATCCGGGCTCACGTAGAGGCGCTCCCGCAACGAGGCAGAGCTGTAGCCGCACTCATAGGTCAGCTGATTGATGAGCAAGTGCGCAAGAGTATGAATCAGGGTGAATCTGGGCGAAATTTCACGCTGCTCCAGGTGACGCTGCTCTGCCATGGCATGGAAAGCCTGCGCCATGTTCTGCAGACGAGCCGAGGAAGTCGGTTCCCACTCGGTCAACTGGACAGGATCAAGTTCAAGGTAGATACCTTCACCGAGAACACTGTAGGCCGGCAACCAAGCATCACCATGATCCACGGGGTCTCGACGCAGTAGCGCCATGCGGGATGCGAACTTTGTGTCCTGCTCGGCGTACACCCGGTTGAAGCCCCAGAGCGCTCGGGTCTCCTGAAGCTTCTCGACCAGGCGAATGCGTGGGAAGAACGCGGAGATCTGCTGGTCATAGCTTCCACCGGCGCTCCGTACGACCAATTGCTGGGAGTCAACGGACTCTCGCATCAGCTGATGCTCGCGCCGCCGGAGTTCCATGGTGCTGGCCGCAGACGACACAGCCTGGGAGTGCTGCGTCTGTGGTTGTGTGTTCGTCAGCCCCTCTACGACGTCCAGGGCCTTCTGCAAAACGTCGTCACCGAAGCCCTCAATCAAATAGGCGCACTTCGCACGGCCGGCCAATCTGCGTACAGCCTTCGCTTGCAGGACCGCACGCTCGTCGTCACCGTCCTCGTAGTCGTGCAGCTCACGGCGAACCCGCTGCAGCGCCAACTCATCCAGCGCCTTCATCGCAGAAGGGTCGGCGTCTGCGCCGCCAATCATCTGCTCTGGGATGAAGATCGAGCTGATCACGAGAGGGTAGTAGACGTTCGAAGCGCCGCGTAGAGCAGCACGCAGCGGATTACGGCAGGGCATACCATCCAACTCGGAACGCCCGAGCCAAGGAGTGGCTCCCCTGCACATGTACGGCGTACCGGGCTCTAATTCCTCGGTGAGATAGCTGGACTCGGTGCCGTCTGCACCACGCGCGGGCGATGTGATGCCCTCCAGGGGCCGCTTAAGATCACACCCAATGCAATGCACCATTTGCGAGGCAAGTGTGCCGCCACCAGAGGAGCGGAGCTCCAGAACCATGCGTCTACACGTTGGCGAGGCACTACGGTGCACCCATTCCTTCCAAGGGAAGTCCTGAACGTGCCCGTGCTCGCAAAGGGCAATAAAGGGAACCTGCGAAAGAAAAGGCCCCTTCTTGCGTTTCGGCGAGGTGCAGTGATCACACCGTGGATGTTCCTGCTGGTTAAGTCCGTACTGGGAAAGACGTCGGCAAGCAGGACAGAAACTCCATCGAGGAAACCGAAGCACGGGGACGACCAGGCCAAGGTTCTCTTCGCTGCTGTTGTAGGCCGTCGGACGTCTGTAGTCGGGCGGCATTCGCAGAGCGCGTACACCGAGCTGCTGTTCAAGCCGCCACTCGTCGATGCGGAACTCATCTGCATCAAATGGACGGTCCGTAGGCGTGAACCAGTGATCGAGACCAGCTGTGATCACCGAGGTACCGTCGGCCAAAACCTGCATTGCTCCTGGACCAAATGGCATGACAAACTGCGAGCGCCGTACCGCACCACGGATAATCACTGTTGAGCTCCCCTTTCGGCGTACAGCCTCGTGACTTCAGCACGGCATTCGGCATCAGCGCCGCGCATTGAGGTCGGGGTCGGCCAGCTTGAGGTCCGTAACCGGCCCTCAACGTGCTTCCCGACTGGGTGCATAAGCTGGTTGGTGCCCACCTCACCGCCTGGCTGACCCCATTCAGATGGCTGCCAATGGGTCCACTCCCTGCGCCGTTTGTCAATCAGCTCGTCGATTCGATTGACCTCTGCCACGTCGCACACCACGGCGCGAGCGCGCAGAAGGTTTGCCGCCCGCTCGAAGAGATCTTCCGGAAATGGGAAAGGATCATCCAGAACGCGGGGGGCCATCTGCCGAATGTAGGCCACCAACACGGCGTGCAGAGCACGATCCAGCACAGGTGGAGCAAAGGGAGTGGCACTGGTTGGCTCGACCTGGGCGTACAAGCGCTGGTGGTAACTACGAAAGTGCTCGAAGTGCGAGCGATCGCGAGGTTTTGCTGCACCATAAAGCGTGACAATCAGGCCCGGCCGGTCGACGCGGCGTCCTACCCGCCCGGTGACTTGGATGTACTGAGAAGTTGACTTGGGCTGACCAACCACAGTCATCAGGGAGAGACGGTCGATGTCGATACCGACCTCGATCAGACTGGAGGCCAGGCAGACGTCCACCGCTCCGGCTGTCTCCGTTGTCCGGGCGAGCTTCTCCATGGCCTCGGGGATCTGGTCCTGCCGTAGTCGGCTGGTCATCTCCTCCACGATCCGCAACCGGCGTCGATCGGTGCGGTCTTGTGCCGAGCGGCGATTGATCGTGATGAGGTAGTCGGGAATGTCGGACTGAAGCAGAGAAAGCGAATTTCCCAGCTCCCGGAGGCTGTTGAAGAAGGCCATCAACGTCCACCATGGATCCTTCTCATTCTCCTGGGCATCCTGCGCAGCCTGCAGCAGGGCGGAGAATGAACGCACCTGCGCCGTCTGCATCGAGCCAAGCGCCGGCGCATGGACCCCGATGTACTTACGGCCAGGTAGCAACTTCCTGGTCTCGCGGTCGCGGGCATACACAGCAAAAAATGAGTCGGAGGCGTCAAGTCCGTGAGGCGGGAAGAGGTGCACGGAGCCGCGGCCGTAGAGCGACTTGACCTGTTCTTCGTATCTCCGGATCGTTGCTGTCGAGGCAATGATCTTCGGAAGCACAGGGGCAGAGCCACTGTGGTCGGTACACAGCTCCTCGATGACACCTTCGTAAAGGCCCGCGATCGAGCCGAGCGGCCCGGCGATGAGATGTAGCTCGTCCTGGATTACCAAATCCGGTGGTGAATACGTGCGTTGCCCATCGTCATCGATACCGAAGATTGCCCGCGCTTCGGGACGCCAGGCCAGCAGGGCGAACTTGTCGATCGTGCCGATGACCATGGAAGGCCTGGCCGCGTACACGTCTTCGTCAACCACATGAACGGGAAGGCGTCGCTCAGCCTTGGAGAAGTCACACCCAAGGTCTGGACACTGGAAGACGACTCGGCTGCCCTGTCTCACATATCCAGCTACGGATCCCTGCCTTGTGTTTCGTCTGCCTCCACGCCGTCGAGCCCCCTGTTGGCTGCTGCCACCAGTTGATTCCACCGGGCCCATCTGGGCGGCACACCAAGGGCATCGCAGCAGCAGGAAAGGGTTCTCGCCTCCTCGTTCCATATTATTGAGGTAGGAGACGGCGTCACTTCGGCTGTTCGGTGTGGAGTCACCGCCCACCCAGATACCGATGGAGAAGGGCTCCTCTCCCAGATCGTCCCGGCTGTCACGGATCGTCTCAAGGGCACAGATTAGGGCTGCAGCCCGCAAGAACTGCTGAGTGGTCAGCAACCGAAGGGTGTAGCGCATTAGAACCGTTACACCCACGTCTCCCGGATCGCGTAGACGCCGAAGCGCCATGGAAAACGCCGAAAGACCCAGGTACGCCTCCGTCTTGCCGCCACCTGTCGGGAAGAAGATCAGGTCCACACTGCTGCGGTGTTGGTGACCCGGGTCCGCGACAGAAGGGATGGAGGCCAGAAGGAAGGCGATCTGGAACGCACGCCACCGGCCTCGGCGGGGGGGCTCGTCATCCTTAGCCGGTGTCGGCAATGGCTCTACCCGGAACCGGCCGTCTTCTGCCAGCGTGGTCTTCCTACGCTCCCGGCCCGACCGAACCTGCTGTTTGAACATTGCCTGATTCGCAATACGGAAGGCCTCAGTGATCAGCGAATCATCACCTCCCTGGACTAGGGCTAGCCCCTCCTGCATGCGCTCCAATGCATGCACGCACTCTCGGATGTGCCGATCGGCGGTAGTTCTGAACTCACCTTCTAGAGCTTCAGCCTCAGCCTTGCGCTCATCGATCCACGCCTTGTATGCGGCAAGAAGCTCGTGTAGTTGCGTCAGCCCTGCTTCGTTTCCAGAAGCCAAGTCCTCCATAGAGACGGTCAGTTCAGCGCCGTCTTCACGCACAATGTCCGGGGTGATCCGAGGTACATCAAATTCAGGCAAGGGGTCAGCCGCCACCCATGCCGGTTGGGACCCGTCAAACGAGTCTTCCCATGTCGCGGCACACCCGTGACCCACAGCATAAGTTCGTACCTTGCTGTAGAGAAGCCTGAATGAAGCATCGTCGGAGTGTTCACTAGTATCCTGAGCTTCGGGGTAAGGCAGCAGACGACGGTCCTGTGGCGTTGCGGTGAATTTCGTTTGGAAGAGACACTTCGAAGCAAGCGCCCGCCCGCCAGGCTGCGATTTATTAACGATTGCTGCTGTGACCAGGACACCATCTGGGTGCTGAGCCAGATGCACCGTGAGGCGTACATCGATGCCTTCGAGGCCAATACTTTGGTCGGCTTCCGGGAGGCAATCACGCAGCACGTCAGGAATTTTAGCCAGCTGCTGTGGACTCAGTCGCCACCGGGCAGCAATCCTATTACGCACCCACCAGGTCCGCTGCCTCGACGATGGCACATCAACGCGAAGCTCTCGGTAGCGGCCACCTTCAAGCAAGATCTCAAGACCACCCGTGCTGCCGGACTCCAGCAAGAAGGACAGGCCCACTGCTGTCGGCTTGCGTTCGTTGGCTCCTGACAGATCGAAGTCGGCGTCGTCGGCCGGACCAGTCGCAGTTGGGAGCACAAGACTTGGTGCTGGATCCGAGCCTTCGGGCGCCTCAGGCTCGAACAAGCCGGTGAGTTCAGTCTGCTCATCCGATTGCTGAATTCCGTCGCCGGTGGGGGCCGGGTACAGAACACCCACTCCGTACCTTACAAGCGGGTTTCGCTCAAGAACTTCCTCTCCGTTTTCCGGATCGGTCCATGGGCCGTACGAGGATTCCTTATCCGCGAAAGGCAATGCCAAAGGCTTGCCATCGGGTGCCGGCCCGAGTAGCTCGCGGCGCAGCGCCGTGACGATGGTTTCGCGTCCTGTTGTGGAACTGTTCATGCTTGCTCTCCGAGTACGAGGCGGCGGAGGTCTTCGCGGGCTTCCCTTGAGGCCAGCACGGTGAGGTCGTCCCGAGCCCGCGAGGTAGCGACGTAGAAGAGGGATTCTTCTCGCGGCCCAGCCACTCTGTCGAAATCTGTGACGACCACAGCTGCCGCATCCATGCCCTTGTAAGCCCCGACACTCGCGTAAGAGATCTGCCGCAATGTTGTCTTACCGATTAAACCGAGACGACGGCTCCACTTCTGTGAACGGGAGAGCTTCTGGGCAGCACTCTCATTGGATAGCGGCGAGAGAACAATAATCTCGTCAGGGCCGAATCCATCACTTAGCAGTCGACTGAGGTGCTGATCAAGCAAAGCCAATTGCTCAGAATCGTCTTTCCAAAAAGCCTGGACACGCTCGCGGCCGTTCTCTGGCCGCAGGTAACCAACATACCCCGGAACCAGTCGAGAGCTCGTTTCCACATATTGCGCTACGGCGGGCACATTTCGGCAGTTTTTCCCCAGCGTGAGCGATGTGAGGAACGGAGCTCGGCTTCTGAGCAGTTCCAAACCACTGTCTGGATTGCCGAATATTGCCTGATTGGTGAAGTCGCCTGCAATCAGCCACTCTCCTGCGCTTAGGCCGCCGCGCAGTGATGCGTCAAATACGTCAAGATAGGGTTCGGCCATCAGGTCCTGGGCTTCGTCCAGGACAAGCGCATCGTATGGCGGCCGAGGCGTCAACTCATCGTCCAAGAGTACGGTCAACGCGGCCTCGGGTAGTTCCTCCTCGAAGTACAACCTACGGGCGGCCGATTGCTCAGGAACAGGATTCTTCTGATGCCCTGTGATACTTCTCAGATGGCCGTGCAGGGTGCCGGCTGAAATCAGCTTGTCACCGGCGGTTTCAGTATCTAGCCAGTCGCCAAGCAGTCGGTTGTAACAGCAGAAGAGGACGTTCTTGCCCTCTGCAGCCATCCGCCGGGCAGCCTCAAGGGCTATGAAGGTCTTTCCTGTCCCAGCCGGCCCAGTGGCCAGGCATCGCGGGTTGCCAGCGATGGCGTCAAGGAGGTGGAACTGTTCCTCTGTGAAATGAATGGCTTCTGTCTCACGTCGATATCTCCGGATTTGAGGAGGCTCAGCAAACTCGAAGGACGGACGAAGCTTCTGGAGGAGCTGCTCAGATTGCCTCCCCGTTGGCGCCTTTGAATCGGCCCGGAACCAGCCCTTGGCGCTGCTCGTTGAGGCCAAGTGACGACGCCAGTTGCGCAAGATCCGCAGCAGTAGATCAGAGACCGGACGCCGATGAAATGCCGTACTGTCGAAAAACTGCCAGCTATGCCACTCGGGGGAACGAGGTGGAGTGAATTCAGCATGCGTGAAGCCGACGGCCGGCACCATAGGAATATCCCGGGCGACCTGATTGACATACTTGACCAACCCGTACATGGCCTCTTCGGCCTGCCTGAACGGACTGCGTTCCGTAGGTGGGCGGAGGCCAAGCTGCCAGCGTCCGTCCGGCAGACGGCTAACCGTCGTGTGCGCCTTCAGTTCCAGGAAAATAATCCCCTCGCCAGGCACGATCACTACAAAGTCAGCCTCCCCTCTTAGCTGCCGTGGATGTTCGGCGATTCCTAGGGAGTGCAGGGCAATCCATCCTTCAGTCCCGGGATCGTCCCGCAGCCGTTCGAAGAATTCCCGCTCGCCCGGAGACGGAGTGTCTTCAAGATTGAAAGACGGCGGAATCATCCGTGCCATTGACTCTCCTCAAAAGTGTGGCGGCTGCACAACATATGGCTTGGAACCATCAGAGGTTCGGGAAGAATCTGGTCAACGCGGACGAGGTCAGTACGTTCACCCTGCACTGAAAGTGCCATCTCGCTGAACCCATGCTCAACCACGGCACGTAGGTCCACGGCGCTGAGAGCGCGCTCCAGATCCGTGGCAAAGTGACGACCAGCCTGTCTGTGTGCCGAGTCAATTCGGCCCAGTTCCCTCCAGAGCCAGTCAGCCTCGTCCCTACGGCCGAGGTAGGCTAGGACGATACGAAACGTGGCCAGGCTTCGAGTCCTGATGCAGTGTCCGCTGGTCCAGTAGTTGACGTTCGCCGTCTCGGCGCCCAGTCGGCGCAGGTCGTTTGCCACGCCCGCAGAACCCTGTGGATGAGCCGAGACACGCTGCCACAGTTGGTGCTTCCACTTCTTCTGCAACGCGCGAAGCCGCAGGGCATCAACTCCCAGGAGCGCATCCGCACGGTCTTTGAGATACAAGTCATGCGAAGACCGCCGAAGCACCAGGAAGTCTCCTTCCTCCAACAATCCGTTGAGCACCTGTATAGCCCGTTGGCCTCCGGCAGGATCCAAACGCACCCTGAGCGTGCTGCCGCTGCCTGGGGCTGGAACCAGCGTGTACGAGGAATCAGCGAGGAGCGCCATCCGGGCAGGCACCAACGGAACGGGCTCGTTGGATGTGCCTTCGCGGAGGCGCGCATGCCGGATCGCATCGAGCAGTTCCTCGCCGGGTGCGGACTCCTCACGGCTCAGCGTGAAGCTGTCCTCTGTCGATTCATCCGCTGCATGCTCAGCATTGCTCTCCAGAGCCTGGGGAAGCCCCTGACCAGCAACGAACACAGGGGCCGCAGTGATGGGGTGTGCAACTGCCCGGCCAGTGACAGCGTTTCCGAACACGGACCTGAGTAGGGGCGTCGCATCAGACCTGGTACGAAAGCAACGGAAGTAAACAACGGAGAGATTCTCAGCACGCGGGGCATCAAGTACAGCCGGAGGAATCCACTCGGGGGGCCCGACGGCTACAGCAGACTCGATGACACGTTCGCCCTGAAGCGCAGGGTAAGCGTCCACGAACACAGGTACGCCAGATCGCCTCATCGACTCGGCGACCTGACTACTGAACTCACGGCTCGAAAGGGTCAGCAGACGCCCGCCCGGGGTGCCAACACTGAGAAAGTCACGAACACAGTCTCCTAGTGGATCTTCTCCTTGCCTGTGCAGTGTGGACAAGACCGCAGCGCACTCCAGAATCAGGTCTCGGCGTTCCGTCTCGTGGGCATCTACGGCATCGGCAGCCCCGCGGAGCTGCTCGGCAGCATGAAGGAGCCCGAGTTCCGGTGCGCTACCTGACAGTGGCACGTGCGTGACCCTGCGTCGGCAACGCCTGACGGTTTGAGCATGAGGAGACCAGCGAGTCAGTTCCGCGCTCTCACCCAGAGACCGCAGGAAACGAGTAGCAACGCGCACAAACCGTTCAGTCAGCTCATGTTCAACAGGCTGATCCCATGCCTCCGAGACCTCGGCGCATCGGTAAATCGCCTGCACATCCGCAAACATCAGCGCCCGCCTCCCTCGTATCGCCACGCGAGCACTTCAATGCCTGAGGGGACACGTCTCAGCTCCTGCGGAAGGGGGATATCCGCAGCGCTGCGCGCTCTTTGCTCCTTCAACGCATCAATGGCCGCCTCCGCACTTGGTGCGGTGCGCTCCACCACAGACACGGTCACCGGGCACAGGGGTTCAGCAGCCCAGCGCGCAACTGCGACTGCCCCGTCGAGCACACACACCGAGCGGCACAGGACCGAGAGGTGTCCCGCCCAGTCGGCGGGATCGTCATAAACCGGCACGTGCAGACTTCGATACGGCTGAGTCAGCCTTTCGGCATCCCGAATGCGCAGGATGTGCTGCAAAGCGACCGCTGGTTGACCAGGCCCCGCAGCTACCGGGAGCAACGCATCCTCATCAAGGCGGGTTCGGTGTCCCACCAGCACCGCATAGCACGAACTGAATCCGCAATAGTCAGCGGGTGGCCCCGGAAGCAGTTCTGCGAGCCCCGGCGGACAGCCCAGCGGCTGTGAAACTGTGGGCCGTCCCGCCCAGTCGTCACCAGTGTCCGGCCAGCGCAAAACGTCAAGACGGTAGCGATCAGCAGGGAATGAACTCGCCCCGACCTGATAGCGAGCGCCCCGGGCATCGTCACGAACTGCAATGAGGATGCCGGTCTGCAACGTACCGCCGTCTACGGGTACGAGGCGTACGGCCTGTCGCGGAGGCAGGCAGTACGCCCGGCTGAACTGCTCTGCACCTGCACTCGGATCGAGGTTCAGCTGAGGCCGAAACAACGCGTGAGCAGCCCCACAAGAGATCAGCACGGACGCCATCCGCAGGACTGGCACCGTAACAGCCACACCGACGCGCTCTCCACGGTCGGCGAGAGTCCCGAGCCAACTACCGAATTGCACGAACCAGGAAGCCCAGAAGGGCAGCGGAGCAGAGCCACTTGGGCTGTGGACCAATGCAACACTCAAGGGATTGTGCGGTACTGCCGATGTCACTGGACCCCCACGACTGCGCTTCTCATGAAGTACGCCGGAAACGCAGGTCACGACATATAGAACGGAGGCTACAGCAGCGGAGTATGTCTCACATCAAGTTCACACTGGTTCCGCCCAGAAGTGACCAGATCGGACGGCTGGGGAGCTAGCGAAGCTTCGCTCTACCCTACTTGTGCGCAATCTCAGCGCACTGCCCACCATGCGCAATCTGCTGCAATCCTGAGACGCACGCGCGCCCCGCCCACGCATCCTGGATCCCCAACAACCGCAGCTGGAGGGTCACATGACGCTCAGGTTCCTCGGTACGACCAGCGACGACGGCGACTGCCCCACCCTGTACGAGATCGAGGGCAGCGACGAGATCCTCGTCCAGGGCGAGCGAGAGGCCGACCCCGAGCATCTTGCCCAACTACGCGACGTCAAGGAGTCCGAGACCTTCGTCCGTGTGCCTCGCAGTCTGCTCAGCCGCTACGCGCCGAGTGGTGCAGCACCCGAACTCCAGCCGTTCGCCTCGATCTCCGGTCTCTTTCGCGACTTCAAGCACACGGCCTGGCGCCTGGAGACCCGCCGTGGCTACGCCTCCGACCGCAACAACCCCAAGTGGGCCCGATTCCTTGCGGGTGAGGACATCGCCGGTGAACCGGACAACTCCTGGCGGAAGAACGTGCGCGCGCAAGCCGCGCTGGGCAAGCGGTTCGAGCGCGTCCGGGTGGTTGACCAACCGCTCACACAGGGACAGGAGTTCCTCCTCGCGAGGGCGCCCAGCAACGTCGCGGCAGGAGAGGACATTCGCAACCTGACCCGCGCCCAAGCACAGCAACTGCGGCTGCCGGACCAGGACTTCTGGCTCTTCGACTCCAAGGTCCTCGCCCGCTTCGCGTTCGACGACGAGGACACTACATTGGGTGTCTACGTCACCGAGGACCCCGCCGAAGTACTCGCCGCCTGCCAGGCCAGGGACGCCGCTTGGCACCACGCCGTCCGTACCGAAGAGTTCGCCAGGCGGGTACGTTCCATCGTGTGAGCACGGACTACCAGACCGCCAGAGAAGCTCTTGGCGCGCGGCTGCGCGAGTTGCGCACCGAGGCCGGTCTGGAGGGCAAGGACCTTGCTGCCAAGCTCGGTTGCCAGCCGTCGAAGGTCTCCCGCCTCCAGAACGGCAAACAGACTCCGACCGCGGCCGATCTGACCGCTTGGGCGCAGGGCTGCGGTCGGACTGACGTGGAGGCTGAGCTCCAAGGGCTTCGAGCCGGACTGGAGTTGAAGCAGCGGCACCGCTCCTGGCGACGCCAACTGGCCGGCGGACACCGGGGCCGTCAGGAGATCGCCGTGCGCCAGACCGAGGCCACCGGAGTGATCCGGGGACTTGAGGTGTCACGCGTGCCCGGGCTGTTTCAGACGCCTGAATACGCCCGGGTCATCTTCGACTCCAACGCCGAGTTCAGGGGCATCCCGCCGACCACCGAGTCCGCCGTAGAAGCGCGCATGCGCCGTCAGGAGTCGCTGTACGACCCTGAGAAGTCCTTCCGGTTCCTCGTCTGTGAGGCCGCCCTCTACCACCGCTCATGCCCCGTGGACGTAATGGCTGAGCAGTTGGACAGGCTGTACAACCTGGTGGGCCAGCGCCGGATCGAGCTCGGCATCCTGCCCTTCGGTGCGCAGTTGCGGCGTACAGCCCCGCATGCTTTCTGGATTTACGACCGTCGGTTGGTCATCGTCGAGACGATCAGCGAAGAGCTGTGGCTCACCGGCGAAGAGGACATCCAACTGTACGAGCGAGCTTGGGACTGGCTCGCCGAATCAGCCGAGCACGGGTCGTCAGCACGCCGTCTGATCGGGCGGGCAAGGGCATCTTTGAATCCCGCATGAGCAATCAGCTGCAAGCCTGTTCTCTGGGTGCGCAATCACGAGCAATCGCCATCCTCATGCGCAATCGCGCCGTCTAACGTCCTGGTCATGACCACAAAGCCCGCCTTGTGCGACGGCCCTTGGATGGCGACCAGTGCACCTTCCGCGCACACCACGGATACCGAGCCCGAATCACCGGCGCTCAGCGAAGTTCTCTTACGATCCGCCATCGGTCTGCGCGACCGTGTCGCGGTGCAGGCCCTCGTCGCGGAAGAATTACTCCTCGCTCGGGACGCGGTCCGCAAAGCGCTTGTGGCGGAGCAAGACGGCGTCACTGCATGCCGCTGGGAGGGCATGGCCGGGCGTCTTTACACGCTGGGGCTCGACGCAAGCGACCGCGCATTCCTCGGGCTGGTGTTGTCGATCGTGGGCGTGCAGCAGAGCTACCTCGCCGCGGTGGAATACCTCGATGAGCGCCGTCTGAAAATCGTGCTCCAGGCGATGCTTCGGCTGGCCAACAACGACCGGATCGCAATCGGCACACGAATGTGAGCCTACAAAGCCGGCACACGCCCTCTGGGCCGCCCCGAGCTTGATGGCACCCCGAAATCTCTCGCCCAAATGTGCTACCCCCATGCCCAGTTCCAAGAAGTGGGTTGCCCGACAATCCCTCAACCGCGAGGTGAAGCAGTGCTCCACACGACCCCGCCAACGCCCGAAAGGCCACCCGGTCCGACCCCGCCCAGTCCGAGTACAAGCACGAAAGCGAGCATGCGATGACTACCGCAGTAGCCACCACAATCCGCACCGGCCGCTCCCTCGTCCCCGACGCCGACTTCGCCATGCTCGCCGCGTTCTGCGCCGACGAGTACGGACTCGAACGCGCCGTCGCAGACCGGGTCGTGGACCAAGCACTCGCGCTGGTCTTCGTCATGGGCTCGACTGGCGAGGGCGCCTCCATGGCGCCGTCCCAACAGGTCGATCCCGGCTGGCACACGCTCATCCTCCACACCGACTGGTACGCCAACTGGTGTCAGGAGCAGTTCGGTTACTTCCTGCATCACCAGCCGAACAGCAAGACCCGTACCGGCGGGCTAATGACCCAGGTCGTCGAGAAGATCCGGGCGGCGGGCTTCGAGGTCGATAAACGGCTGTGGGGTACGGCCGCGGAGTGCAATCCGCCGGCCTGCTGTGGCGACGGGCCCTGCTGCTGAGCCTTCCCCAACCCCCGGGCGGCCCAGCATCCCAAGGCCGGGCCGCCCCGTCCGCTCCTCCATCCCAGAACGGACTCGCACCGTGCCGCTCACCGTGCTGACCGCCACCAGTCGCGTGACCGTGTTTCCCCTCGAAGGCCTCACCGTCGCCTACACCACGCAGTCCAGCGACGAGCGCGGGCTGGGAGACATCGGGCTGGTCGCCGTCGTAGGCAAAGAAGGAAGAGAAGGTGGTGAAGACGACGGGGACTCTCTCTGGCGGTTGGCGCGCGACCTCGGCGGGCGTGCGAACGGTGAGGATCAAGCCCGATGGATCGTCACGCAGGCGAGTCGCGCGCGGGTGGTCAGGGCGTACGCGGACCTGCCGCATGCAAAGTGGACGGCGCACATCAACCGGCGCTTCGAGCTTGACGCGCTCTTCGCCAATCACGAGGTGCTGATGACCGGCCGGATTGCGCTGGTGAGGTCCTGAGTGGTGATCCGAGCTCCGCGGCGCGACCTCTCCGAGTCGACGCCAACTCCCCCATCCCCACTGTCCCGTTACGCACTTATTGCACAAGAGATCTTCACCATTTCCGACGTGAGTTCATATGATGCGGAGATCAACTGGCCCGGCCAAGCGGAGACTTGGGCGGGCCTCTCGGGTTCCTGTGGGGGTTTCATGCGTATACGCGTTGCCGCCGGTGTCGTCTCCGGTGCTGTCGTTCTGTCCGCGCTCGCTCTTCCGGTTGCCGCTCAGGCGGCGGAGCGCAAGGGGGCCTCGGCGGAGCTGAGGTCCTTCGCCTCGGCGGCTGTTCAGCCCAGAGACTCCCTGGGCAACACCAAGTTCTCGCACGCTGTCATCAACGGCGGCAAGGACATCGTCCTCGGCGTCAGCGGCACGAAGTCCGTCACCGTCACGTACACCGCGACCGACCAGAACGGTGTCGCTCTCACCGAGGCCTTCCTGTGGCAGGGGACGGACAGTTCGACCACGGACGGGATCACCGGCGGACTGGGGACGGACGACGACCCCGCCTGCACGGAGACGGCGACGCAGGGGACGTACACCTGCAAGGCGGTCTTCAACATCCACCCGGCCACCGACATGAAGGACAACGGCGTTGCCGGGACCTGGAAGTTGTTCCTGGGGGCCTGGGACCTGTACGCGAACGCCAGTTACAACGACGACGTCGCCACCGCCTCGATCAAGAAGGCCGCCACACTGACCGCCGACGCCACGCCCGAGCCGGTCAAGAAGGGCAAGACCATCACGGTCACGGGGAAGCTCGCCCGGGCGAACTGGTCGACGGGCAAGTACGCGGGGTACGTGTCCCAGCCCGCGAAGCTGCAGTTCCGCAAGAAGGGCAGCAGCACCTACACCACCCTCAAGACGGTCAAGACCAACAGCACCGGTGTCCTGAAGGCCACCACCACGGCCACGGTCGACGGGTACTACCGGTACGTCTTCGCCGGTACCTCCACCACCGCCGCGGCGACCGCGCCCGGCGACTTCGTCGACGTCCGGTAAGCGGCTCAACTCCGCTCGGTTCGGGTTCCGTTCAGGCTCGGTTCGGTCAGTCGCAGCGCGTCATTTCCGCTCGGCCGCTCCGCCGAGTAAGAGATCTACGTGAACCGGCGGGAGGCCCTCCCGCCGGTCCCGGTCCCGTGTGTACCGTCCTCCCTTGTGTTGATCGGTGATCACTCAACCACCGTTCTACGCGCGGAGATTCACCGCGGTTCGCCCCAGTGCACCGCAGTCGGCGACAACCGCAGCACCCGCACCCGCACCCCCTGTTCACTCCACTTCATTCCACCCCCCACTCATGGAATCCCCCCACTTCACGGAGGTTCACCGGATGCCCAGTCTTGGCAAGTTCACGTCACGTCGTAGGCTCACCACCGCGCTCACCGTCCTCGGTCTGCTCGCCACCGGCGCCGTCGCCCAGGCCGCCACCGTCACCCCCGCCGCCGCAGCCACCACCCACCGCGTGCTGTTCGACGACGGCCACGCCGAGGAGGCCGGCAACGCCGACTGGATCATCTCCACGAGCAAGCCGGACCCGCTCGCCCAGGACTCCTCCCCCTCCTCCGACAAGGACTGGACCGGAGCCCTCTCCTCGTGGGGCATCGCGCTGCAGAAGACCGGTAACTACAGCCTCAAGACCGCTACCAGCGCGCTGACTTACGGGGGTTCGTCGGCGAACGACCTCTCGAACTTCGACACGCTGGTGCTGCCCGAGCCCAACATCAAGTTCACCGCCGCCGAGAAGACCGCCATCATGAACTTCGTGAAGGCCGGTGGCGGGCTGTTCATGATCTCCGACCACACCGGGGCCGACCGCAACAACGACGGGTACGACGCGGTCCAGATCCTCAACGACCTGATGACCAACAACAGCGTTGATTCGACCGACCCGTTCGGGTTCTCCATCGACTCGCTGAACATCAGTTCCGGCTACCCGGCCGCCATCAGCGACAGCAGCAACCCGGTGCTGCACGGTTCCTTCGGCACCGTCACCAAGAGCCTGATCGCCAACGGTACGACCGCCACGATCAAGCCCGCCGACAACTCCGCCGCCAAGGGGCTGCTGTACCGCAGCGGTTACTCCGGCAACACCGGCGCCTTCTTCGCTACCAGCACCTTCGGGAGCGGCAAGGTGGCCTTCTGGGGCGACAGTTCGCCGATCGACGACGGCACCGGGCAGTCCGGCAACACGCTTTACGACGGCTGGAACGACACCGGCGCCACCAACGCAGCCCTCGCCCTCAACGCAACCGAGTGGCTCTCCTCGTGAACCGACTGGCCATCAGCCAGTACTGAGTGGGCTGGGTGCGGCTCCCGAGCCGCACCCGCCCTTCAGCACGCCCCGCCCTTCAGCACGCCCCGCCCTTCAGCACGCCCCGCCCTTCAGCACGCCCCGCCCTTCAGCACGCCATGCCGTCAACGGCCGTCAACTGCCGTCAACTGCCGTCAACTGCCGTCAGACGTAGAGGAGTTCGGCCTCCCACTGGTCCTGCGGCTGCCGGTGCAGGTCCAGATAGGCCGCGGCCAGGGTCGCGGGAGCGAAGCGCGGGTCGTCACCGCCGATGTAGCCGCCGACCGTCACGGTCGTCACATGGACGCCTGAGCCCTGCTGCTGCTTGTGGAGGGACTGGACGTAGGAGCGCAGTGCCGCCTTGCCCACCGACAGGGACGTGTAGTCGGGCGAGGGGTCGAGTGCCAGACCGCCACCGGTGAACAGCAGGCTCCCCCGGCCCTCGCGCAGCAGCGGGAGGACCGTACGGGCCGCGACGACGGCTCCCGTGACGTTGACCGCGAGACTGTCGGCGAACTCCCCCGCGTCCAGCTCGGTGGGCGCGTCTTGCTTGATCAGGGCCGCGTTGTACACGAGCACTTCGGGCGCCCCGCCTTCGTCCGCGGCGCGGGTGAGCGCGGCGGTCAGGCTCTCGGGGTCGGCCGCGTCCACGGCGTAGGCGCGGGCGGTGCGGCCCTCGGCGGTCAGCTCGGACGCGTACTTCTCCAGGCGGGCCGCGTCCCGCCCGAACAGCGCCACGGGGTGGCCGTCCGCGGCGAACGCCTCCGCGAGGGCCAGGCCGAGGCCCGGTCCGACTCCGACGACAAGCGCGGATCCCTTGGTCATGATCGCTGCTCCCTCTACCGAGTGGTGACATCCCGACGGGACAGCCAACAGCTCGGAGAACGACCTTGTTCCGCCGGCGTACGGCGCCTCACGGCCGGCGGGCGCAGAGCAGGCCGTCCGTCGGGTCGTCCCGGCGGGGCCTGAAACGGCGTCCCACCGCCGTCGCGAGCAGCGCGCCCGCCGCGATCACCAGCGTCGCGAAGGCCCACTCCAGCGGCTGTTCCGACTCGAACGACACGTACATCAGCACCGCGGGCGGCACCGCCACCAGCAGCAACGGCCAGGCCAGACCGTCCCGGTGACCGAGGTAGCCCGCCAGGAGCAGCAGGACCACGACCAGCACCAGCCCACCGCCGCCGGGCACACGGTCGTCCGACACGGGCACCGGCCCCGACGGGACGTGGACGCAGACGACGTACGCCGCCGTCGCGGCCCCGGCACCGAGCACGCGGGTCAGCCAGCGTTCCGGCCAGGGGCGGGTCCGCAGAGGGCTCAGCAACTTCTCGGTCATGTGTACGAGGGTTCCCGCACCGGCCGGGGCGCGACAGAGTACGCGTACTCAGATCCGGCGAACTCGCGTTCGGCGACCGCGGGTTGCCCGACTCCTCTACACCCCCACCACCCGCGACACCGTATAGATCAGCAGCCCCGCCAACGACCCCACCACCGTGCCGTTGATCCGGATGAACTGCAGGTCGCGGCCGATGTTCGCCTCGATCTTGCGGGTCGTGTGCTCCGCGTCCCAGCTCGCCACGGTGTCCGTGATCAGGGAGGTGATCTCCTTGCGGTAGGTGGTGACGACGTAGACCGCGGCGCCCTCCAGCCAGCCGTCGACCTTCGCCTGGAGCTTCGGTTCGACCGCCATCCGCGCGCCGAGCGACAGCAGGGAGGCGCGCACCCGCAGCCGTAGCTCACTGCGTTCGTCCTCGGCGGCCGACACGATCATCGAGCGTACGGACGTCCAGGCGCTGGCGATCAGGTCCTGGACCTCGCCGCGGCCGAGAACCTCGCCCTTGAGGCGCTCCACACGCGCGCGGGTGTCCGTGTCGGACTGGAGGTCGGCGGCGAAGTCGCCGAGGAAGCGGTCCAGGGCGCCGCGGGCCGGATGGGAGGGCATGTCGCGCATCTCGGTGACGAAGCGGAGCAGCTCCTTGTAGACGCGCTCGCCGATCCGCTTGTCGACGAATCTCGGGGTCCAGCCGGGGGCGCCGCCCTCGACGGCGTCCATGACCTGCTCGTCGTGCAGGACCAGCCAGTCGTGCGCGCGGGTGACGATCAGGTCGACGACCCGCTTGTGACCGCCGTCCGCGACGATCTTCTCCAGCATCTTCCCTATGCCGGGCGCGATCTCCTGGGCGTCGGCGCGACGGGTGATCGCCTCGCCGACCACCGCCTGGACGTCGGAGTCCCGCAGCACCGTGAGGGCCCCGCGGAGGGCGGCCGACAGCTCCGCCGTCACCCGGTCGGCGTGATCCGGTACGGCCAGCCAGGCGCCGAGGCGGCTGCCGATGCCGACCGCGCGCAGCCGCTGTCGTACGACCTCCTCGGAGAGGAAGTTCTCGCCGACGAACTCACCCAGGGAGACGCCCAGTTGGTCCTTCTTGGTGGGGATGATCGCGGTGTGCGGGATGGGCAGGCCCAGCGGGTGGCGGAAGAGCGCGGTGACCGCGAACCAGTCGGCCATCGCGCCGACCATGCCGGCCTCGGCCGCCGCGGCGACATAGCCCGCCCAGGGGCCCGCGCCCGAGTTCGACGCCCACTTGGCGAGCACGTACACGACGGCCACGAAGAGCAGCAGGGCCAGCGCCGTCAGCTTCATCCGGCGCACGCCGCGCTGCTTCTCCTCGTCGGCCGCGCTGAACGTGGTCATCGTGCGGCGGGACGGGGCCCCGTCGCTCTCAGCACCCACTTCCGTACGTTCCATCCGCTCCACCCGTTCGCCGGTACCGTGCATATTGTCCCTTCCTGACCGACTCCCGGGACAGAACAGGAGTTCCCGACGTCACCCGAAAGGGCAAAATGGCAGGGCCCTGCCACTCACCCGAGGAGATCCGCGCCGCGTGACCGAGCGACCTGCCGAAGGCGAGGGGGTGTCCCCCACCAAGCATCGTGCCCTGCTGTCCGCGATCATCACCCTGATCGTGGTCCTTTCCGTCGGCATCTACGTCGGTGTCTCCGCCGGCGACGGAACCCGCGGCAACGGGACGAACTCCGCCGGGGCCCACTCCGCCGACCCCGCCTCGGCCGGCACCTGGGTCGGCGCCTGGTCCGCCGCACCGGTCGGCGGCGAGCCCGGCACCGAGGCTGCGGGCATGGCGGGCCGCTCGGTGCGCAACGTCGTCCACACGAGCGCCGCCGGGACGAGCGCCCGGATCACCCTCTCCAACCTCTACGGCCGGTCCCCGCTCACCTTCACCCACGCCTCGGTCGCCCTCGCCGCCCGCCACGACAGCTCCGCCGCCGCCCCCGGCACCATGCGCCGGCTGACCTTCGGCGGCGCCGCCTCCGTCACCGTCCCGGCCGGGCGGCAGGTGCTGAGCGACGCCGTCCGCCTCCAACTCCCGCAGGGCGCCGACGTGTTGGTCACCACCTACGCCCCCGCCGGGTCCGGCCCGGTCACCTACCACCCGTACGCCCGGCAGATCTCCTACATAGCCGACGGCGACCGGGTCGAGAACCCGAGCGCCACGCCGTACACCCGACGGACCGCCGTGTGGCGCTACTTGACCGCGCTGGACGTGCTGAGCCACGACGCGAACGGCACGGTCGTCGCGTTCGGCGACTCGATAACCGACGGCTCAACCTCGACCGAGAACACCGACCGCCGCTGGCCGGACGCCCTTTCGCGGCGGCTGCGCGCGGCCGTGGCGGCCGGGCAGCAGGACGTGCCGCGCTACAGCGTCGTCAACGCGGGCATCAGCCGCAACCGGATACTCACGAGCTTCCCCGGCCGGCCCGCCGAGAACCAGAGGGGCATCGACCGCTTCGCCCGTGACGTGCTCGGCCGTCCGAACGTCAAGGTCGTCGTCATCGACCTCGGCGTCAACGACGTCCTGCACGACGCCGCCGCCGACCGGATCCTCACCGGCCTGCGCACCCTGGTCCGCCAGGCGCACGCCCACGGCGTCAAGGTCGTCGGCGCGACCCTGATGCCCTTCGGCGGCCACCCCCGCTACTCGGCGGCCCACGAGGCCGTACGGCAGAAAGTCAACGCGGGGATCAGGAGCGGCAAGGTCTACGACGCCGTCGTCGACTTCGACAAGGCACTGCGCGACCCGTACGACCCCCGCAGATACGCCCCCGAGTACGACTCGGGCGACCACCTCCACCCCAGCGACCGGGGCTACCGCGAGATGGCCGACACGATCGACCTGACGGACCTCAAGGGCGCGGCCCCCGCCCGGTTGTGAGCCGCCTTCAAGGATCGGCCCTCAGTCCCAGTCGCGGTGTCTGCGCTCCCGCCGCTCCCGGTGCCGCTCGCGCCGCTCCTCGTGCCGTTCCCGCCGCTCCTCGTGCCGGCGGCGCATCGCCTCGCGGTGCTCCTCCATGGCCTCGCGGTGGGCGTCGTCCAGGCCGGAGAGGGCGTCGCGGTGGGAGCCGTAGAGCTCCTTCGCCGACGAACCGCCCTCCAGTTTCTGCCGGCGCCGCTCCTCCTTGAGCCGCTGGCGCTCGGCCCGGGGGAGCTTGCGCTCCACGCCGACCCCGCCCCAGAAGGCGAAGCCCGTGACGATCACGCGCGGGGCACCGGGGTCGCCCGGCACGCCCTCCTGACTGTGGTCGAAGCCGCCCATGATGCCGATGCCGCGCACGACGACCTCGACGCCCGGCGGCACGATGATCTGCGCACCGCCCATGATCGCGACGCAGTTGATCTCGACCTCGCGGTCCGCGAAGTTCGCCTCGCGCAGGTCGATCTCGCCGCCGCCCCAGAAGGCGACGGCGGTGAAGCGCTTGGGGACCGTCCAGCGTCCCTTGCGCTGGAATCCGGACATGATGGCCACGGCGGCGCTCGAGGACCCCTCGCCGCCGACGATCCGCGAGGCCCAACTCCCGCTCTCCACCGGTTCCTTGACCATGTTCACCGGCGGCGGGGTGACCCCGGGCGCGGGCAGGTCGGCGGTGATGGGGGTCAGTTCGCCGTACGTCCGCGCCTTGTACGTCGCCTCAAGACGCTCCTCGAACTCCTCCATGTCGAGCCGGCCCTCGGCGACGGCGTCGCGCAGGACCTCGGCGACCCGCTCACGGTCGGCGTCGGATGCGCGGAGCTCCGGGACTGCGTCGTCGGTCATACAGGGCAGCCTACGAGACCGTTCGGCGGAGGGCTACGAGACCGCTTTCTCCGCCTGTTCCGCGTACATCTTCGCGATGACCGCCTCGATGTCCGGCTCGCGCACCGACAGGTCCACCATCGGGTACTCCGCCGCGATCCGCGCCACCAGCGGAGCCGCCGACGCCGAGGCCGGGAACGTCAGCCACTGCCGCGGGCCCTCCACCTTCACCGTCCGCGCGTCCGGCACCTCGATCGGGGGCAACTCCCGCTCCAGGTCCACCACAAGGGTCCGCTCGCTCTCCCCCGCCTCGTGCAGCCCGGTGAGCGGACCGTCGTACATCAGACGGCCGTGGTCGATGACCATCACCCGCGAGCACAACTGCTCGATGTCCTGGAGGTCATGGGTGGTGAGCAGGACCGTGGTGCCGCGCTCGGCATTCAACTCCCGCAGGAACTCCCGCACTTTGGCCTTGGAGATGACGTCCAGGCCGATGGTCGGCTCGTCGAGGTAGAGCACCTCGGGGTCGTGCAGCAGGGCCGCCGCGATGTCGCCGCGCATCCGCTGGCCGAGCGAGAGCTGCCGTACGGGGACGTCCAACAGGGCGCCCAGTTCGAGGAGTTCGACACAGCGGTCGAGGTTCTCGGCGTAACGGGCGTCCGGGATGCGGTACATGCGGTGCATCAGCTTGTACGAGTCGATCAGCGGGAGGTCCCACCACAGGGTCGTACGCTGCCCGAACACCACGCCTATGCGGTGCGCGAGCCGGGTGCGCTCGCGGGACGGGTCGATGCCGGCCACCCGCAGCCGGCCCCCGGACGGGGTGAGGATGCCGGTCAGCATCTTGATGGTGGTCGACTTCCCGGCGCCGTTCGGCCCGATGTAGCCGACCATCTCGCCGCGCGCCACGGCGAAGGAGATCGAGTCGACGGCCCGCACCTGGCGCCGCTCCCGTTTCATGAACCCGGTCTTCTTGCGCACGTCGAAGACCTTCTCGACGCGGTCCAGCTCGATGAACGCCTGCTCTGTCACCCTCAACTCCCGGTGCTTCGGTACGACTTGAGCCCCGTCCGCCAGGCCAGCCCGGCCAGCACGCAGCAGACGAGCGCCACCAGCGGCGAGGCGAACTCCGCGCCCGGCGGCAGATCCAGCGGGTACGGCCGCCCCAACACATAGGAGGCGGGCACCCAGTTGACGAAGGCGAGCGGCAGCATGAAGGTCACGCCCCGCACGAAGTCCTTGCCGAACACCACCGGCGGATACGACAGCAGGGTGTTGCCGCCGTACGTGAACGCGTTCTGCACCTCGGCCGCGTCCTGCGCCACGATCTGGAAGGCCGCGCCCGCCACGAACAGCGCCCCGAAGATCACCGCCCCGCAGACCAGCATCACCGGCACCAACAGCAGCTTTCCGAAAGTCCAGTTGACGTCGACGGAGACCAGCGCGTACCCGAGGACCAGCCCGCCCTGGGTGATCCGGCCCAGCCGGCGCAGCGCGAAGTGGTCGGCGCCGATCTGCGCCAGCACCGGCGCGGGACGCACCAGCAGCGTGTCGAAGGAGCCGTCGCGGATGCGGGTGCCGAGCACGTCCATCGAGCCGAGGACCAGGTCGGAGATCCCGAACGCGGTCGCCGACAGGCCGTACAGGAAGGCGACTTCGGGCAGCGACCAGCCGCCCAGCGAGTCGACCCGCGAGAACATCAGCAGGATCGTGGCGAAGTCCAGACCGGTCACCAGCAGGTTGCCGACGACCGTGATGACGAAGGAGGCGCGGTAGGTCATGCTCGACCGGACCCACATCCCGGCGATCAGCCCGTAGGCGCGCAGCCCCTCGCGCCAGCGCGGCAACTCCCGCACGTCGTCCGGCAGTCGAACGGTCTCAGCCACCTTGCACCACCACCCTCCGTGTAGCCGCCGACTGCAACAGCCGCCCCGTCGCGAGCAGCGCCACCGCCCAGGCCGCCTGGAAGGCGTACGCGTGCAGCGGGTCGGTCTTCCCCATCAGCAGGTCCGCCGGAACCTGGATCTGTGCCGCCCACGGCAGGGCCCGTACGACCTCGCCGAGCGCGCCCGGGAAGGCGTTCAGCGGGAGCACCATGCCCGAGCAGAAGATCCCCAGGATCATCATGGCCTGGTTGACACCGGTGCCGTCCAGCAGCCAGAACGTGCTCAGCGCGGCCAGATAGCGGATGCCGAAACTGACGAGCACCGCCAGGAGCAGCGCCACCAGCAGGGCCGCCCAGGAGCCGACGTCCGTGGGCAGCGCCATCCTGAAGAACAGCGCGCCGACGGCGAACGGGATCACCCCGCGCCCCAGCATCTGGAACATGGCCCGCCCGAAGTCGCTTGCCAGCCACCACAGTTGGAGGTCGGCGGGCCGGTACAGGTCGACGGCGATGTCACCGGTGCGGATGCGCTCCATCAGGTCCTTCTCGAAGCCGCCGCCCTGGATCGCCAGCGTCGCGTACAGACACTGCCCGAGCCACACATAGGTCACCGCCTGCGCCTGGTCGTAGCCCCCGAGATGCGGGCGCTCGTCCCACAGCGCCAGATAGGTGTAGACGAGGACCACGCCGAAGACGGTGTTGGTGAACACCCCGGCGAGCGTCGCCGCCCGATACGTCGCGTACCGTCTGAAACCCCCCGCCGCGACGGCCGCGTACAACCGACCGGCATCCACCAGAAACCCACCCTCCACGCCCTCTTGACACCGAAGCGCAGGAGCCTAGTGCGCAGGTGGTGACGCACGCCACGCATTTTCCGGGCAAGTGCGTGCCGATGGGCGGGAACGGAACGCATGGTGCGAGAGTCTTCGTCTGGGGGCGCAGAAGCGCACAAGGCCGTACAGGAACATACGCACCCGTATGGGAACATGCGGGGCCGTACGGGACGGTACGACGCGAAACAGGAGTCCGTGCACGACATGAGCGACCAGCCGCAACCGCAGCAGCCCGAGCAGGGCTGGGCACCCAGGGAGCCGGAAACAGCGGCTCACGAGCCTGAGGCGCCGGGGGGCAAGAAGCCCAAGCGGCCCAAGCGCACCGGGTGGCGGCGGATCATCCCGACCTGGCGGATGACGCTCGCCGGAGTCGTCACGCTCGTGGCGCTGCTGATCGGCGCCTTCTACCTCGGCTACTCGCTGGTCAAGATCCCGCCCGCCAACGCGCTCGCCACCAAGCAGTCGAACGTGTACCTCTACGCGGACGGCACCCAACTCGCCCGCGACGGCGAGGTCAACCGCGAGAACGTCGGCCTCGACCAGGTCTCCGCCGACGCCCAGCACGCCGTACTGGCCGCCGAGGACCGGGACTTCTTCTCCGAGTCCGCAGTCGACCCGAAGGCTATGGTGCGCGCCGGCTGGAACACCGCCACCGGCAAGGGCACCCAGTCCGGCTCCACGATCACCCAGCAGTACGTCAAGAACTACTACCTGGGCCAGGAACAGACCGTCACCCGCAAGGTGAAGGAGTTCTTCATCTCGATCAAGCTGGACCGCGAGGAGTCCAAGTCCCAGATCCTGGAGGGCTACCTCAACACCAGCTACTTCGGCCGCAACGCCTACGGCATCCAGGCCGCCGCCCAGGCCTACTACGGCAAGGACGCCGTCGACCTCGACGCCGGCCGCGGCGCCTACCTCGCCGCGCTGCTGAACGCGCCGAGCGAGTACGACGTCGTTGCGCACCCGGAGAACAAGGCCGCGGCGGTGGCCCGTTGGAACTACGTCCTCGACGGCATGGTCAAGAAGGGCTGGCTCACCCAGTCCGCGCGCGCCGGCATGAAGTTCCCGATGCCGAAGGAGGCCACGGCCTCAACGAGCATGTCCGGGCAGCGGGGTTACATCGTCACCGCGATCAAGGACTACCTCGCCACCAACAAGATCATCGACGCGGACACCCTCGAAGCCGGCGGCTACCGCATCACCACCACCCTGCAAAAGAGCAAGCAGGACGCCTTCGTGAAGGCCGTCAACGACCAAGTCATGTCCAAGCTCGACAAGAAGAGCCGCAAGGTCGACAACTACGTGCGCGCGGGCGGCGCTTCGGTCGACCCCAAGACCGGGCAGATCGTCGCGATGTACGGCGGCATCGACTACGTCAAGCAGTACACGAACGGCGCGACCCGCGGCGACTTCCAAGTCGGCTCCACCTTCAAGCCGTTCGTCCTCGCCTCCGCGATCCAGAACGGCTCGCAGACTCAGGACGGCCAGACCATCACTCCGAACACCTACTACGACGGCACCGACAAGCGCCCCGTGGAAGGGTGGAGCGGCGGCTCCTACGCCCCCGAGAACGAGGACGGCGTCTCCTACGGCGACATCACCGTCCGTACGGCGACGGACAAGTCCGTCAACTCGGTGTACGCGCAGCTGGCGGTGGACGTCGGCCCCGCCAAGGTGAAACAGACGGCCATCGCCCTCGGCATCCCCGCCGACACCCCCGACCTCACCGCCACCCCGTCCATCGCGCTCGGCCCGTCCACCGCGAGCGTCCTCGACATGGCGGAGGCCTACGCCACCCTCGCCAACCACGGCCAGCGGCACACGTACACGATGATCTCGAAGATCACCAAGGACGGCACCGCCCAGATCAAGCTGCCCGCGCAGAAGACCACCCGCGCGGTGAGCCGCGAGTCCGCCGACACCACGACCAACGTCCTGGAGAGCGTCGTCGACAACGGCACCGCGACCGCCGCGCAGGGCGCCGACCGCCCGGCGGCCGGCAAGACCGGCACCGCGGAGAAGGACACGGCGGCCTGGTTCGCCGGCTACACCCCCGACCTCGCCACCGTCGTCTCCGTCATGGGCCAGAACCCGACCACCGCCGCCCACGAGCCGCTCTACGGGGCGATGGGCCTCGCCCGCGTCAACGGCGGCGGGGCGCCCGCCGAGATCTGGGCCCAGTTCACCAAGTCGGCGCTGAAGGGCACCCCGGCGAACGACTTCGACCTCCAGCTCCAGGACGGCGCCGAAACGGTCGCGCCCCCGAGCATCCAGCCCTCCCAGCCGTCCACGACCGACGGCCAGGACAACGGCGGCACGACCACCACCGGCGGCCAGGGCGACCAGGGCCAGACCCAGGGCGGCACCACCAACGGCGGAACGACCGCCGGCGACACCACCGGAGGCACGACCACCACCAACGGCGGCACTACGACAACCGGCGGCACCACGGGAACCACCACGGACGGCGGCACCACCACCACCGGCGGCACCACGGGAACCACCACGGACGGCGGCACCACCACCACCGGCGGCACCACGGGAACCACCACGGACGGCGGCACCACCGACGGCACGACGACCGGAGGGACGACGGCGGGGCCGCAGAGCACGGCGCGGAAGAAGGAGTGAACGGTCGTACGCGCTGAGCGGGAGCGCACGGCAAAGGGGCTGGTGACGATGGTCACCAGCCCCTTCGAGACTTCGTGCTACAGGTACAGCCCGGTCGAGTCCTCGGAGCCCTCGAAGCGGTCCGCAGCGACCGCGTGCAGGTCGCGCTCGCGCATGAGGACGTAGGCGATCCCGCGCACCTCGACCTCGGCGCGGTCCTCGGGGTCGTAGAGGACGCGGTCGCCGGGCTCGACGGTCCGTACGTTCTGGCCCACCGCGACGACGTCGGCCCAGGCCAGCCGCCGCCCGACCGCGGCCGTCGCCGGGATCAGGATCCCGCCGCCCGAACGCCGCTCGCCCTCGCTCTTGTCCTGCCGCACGAGCACACGGTCGTGCAGCATCCGGATGGGCAGCTTGTCGTGCTGGGTGCTCTGCTCGTCTCTCTTGGCGCTCACACCCACGAACCTACCTGCCTCGGACCCGTCGGTACGCAGTCGGGTACCCCACGAAATCAGCCCTTACGACCCTTGCCGCGCCGGGAACCGAGGACGAACAGCCCCACGACCCCGACGGCGACGAGAGCGACCGGAACGATCCGCTCCATCCTCGGCGCGCCCTCGTCGTCCACGAACTGTCCCTTGACGTCACTCACGACCCGGTTGACGCCGACGTACGCCTTCCCGAGGGTGTGATCGATGCTGGACGCGACCTTGGCCTTCGCGTCGCCCACGATGGTCTTCGGGTGCACCCGCACCCCGATCTCGTCGAGCGTGTCGGCCAGGACGTCGCGGCGACGCTTGATGTCCGCCTCGATCTGCGCCGGGGTTCTGGTGTCCGGCGTGTTCGACGTGTCCGTCACCGTACGGCCTCCGAAGTCTGCTGGTACTTGTGCCGGACAGTCTGTCAGCTCTCGCGCGGAGTGCACTGTCAGCACCCCCGGTTACGCTAGCGCGATGAGTGAACGACTCCAGCCCGGGGACGTTGCCCCCGCCTTCACGCTCCCCGACGCCGACGGCAACGAGGTGTCCCTCGCCGACCACAAGGGCCGCAAGGTCATCGTCTACTTCTACCCGGCCGCCCTCACGCCCGGCTGCACCAAGCAGGCCTGCGACTTCACGGACAACCTGGAGGTGCTGGCCGGCGCCGGGTACGACGTCATCGGCATCTCCCCCGACCAGCCGGAGAAGCTCGCCAAGTTCCGCGAGAAGGAGAACCTCAAGGTCACCCTCCTCGCGGACCCCGACAAGCAGGTCCTCGACGCCTACGCGGCCTTCGGCGAGAAGAAGAACTACGGCAAGACCTACATGGGCGTGATCCGCTCCACGATCATCGTGGACGAGGCCGGCAAGGTCGAACACGCCCTGTACAACGTCCGCGCGACGGGCCACGTGGCGAAGATCATCAAGGACCTGGGGATCTAGCCCTCCAGCGCCTGTCCGTACCGGAACGAGATCCACACATCGGGAGGCAGGTCGGCCCGCCCCGGCACCGGCCTGCGCTCCTCGCTCCACTCCCCCGGGGCAAGGTCCTCACCGACCCGCCGCCAGAACGCCACGGCCCCCGGATTGGCGTCCTGAAACGCGATCTCCCAGTCCCCCGGGTGCCGCGCGACCACCTCGGCCACAGCCCTCCGCCCCACCCCGCCGCGCCGGATCCCCCGCACTACGAAGAAGCTGTTGAGCACCCGAGTGGGCCCACTGAGCCCCCGCACAAACGCGAACCCGACGGGCCGCTCCCCCCTGACGAAGAGATACGGCGCCCAGTCCTCCCCACCCCCACCGAACGCCAAGTCCACCCGCTCACTGCGGAACGTGCCGTCGGGGTTGGGCAGTTGAGGCTCCGCCGCGGTGTCGAACTCGGACAGGTCGTGCCTGAACATCAACCAGAGCCGCTCGATGGTGGGGCGGTCGGCGGGGGTGGCGGGTCGTATGTCCACGGTCGTGGATGAGGTTCCGGTCATGAAAAAAGCCTCCCAGGCGGACAAGGGTCCGCGTTGGGGAGGCTTCGGCGACTTGCAGTCTACCAATCCTCTTTACGGTTCGGGCGTGACTGTCCGATAAGCGGTTCGTTACTCCGTACGAGGCCACGAACGTGTGGTCGGCAGCGGAGAGGGGATCTGCGTGTACGGCAAGGAACAACTCGCACAGGTCGTCGCCGAGGCCCGCAACTGGACCGATCTGATGCGGCGGCTCGGACTCAAGGCAAGCGGAGGGCAACGGCGTGTGCTGCAGGAGAAGGTAGCGGGGCACGGGATCGACACGACCCACTTCGCCAAGCGCAGCCCGTGGCGCAAATACCCGGACTCGGCCATCGCCGAAGCAGCCGCATCATCCTCATCGCTGCGCGAAGTGGCTCTGAAACTTGGCGCCACCCCGGCGACAGGGACGCTGTCGCACATTCGTCGCCGTATTCACGCGGCCGGCATCGACGTCAGCCACTTTCCCGGTATCGCCAGGCCCGACCTGGACCTGCCCTTCACCGCTGAAGAACTCAAGGCGGCTACCGAAGCGGCAACCAGTGTCCGTGGCGTTGCTCGCACCCTGGGCGTACCTGACGACAGCCGTTCACGGGCGACCCTGCATCGCATGCTGCGCGCCGAGGGCATCGACCTCGCGCACTTCTCTCACCAACGCGTATCACTGCCCGAGGACAGACTCCGCGGCCTCGTACAACACTCGACAAGCTATGCGGACGTCCTGCGCGGTCTCGGCCTGAACGTCGACGACACCAATCACCGGCGGGTCCGACGCGCGGCGGCTCGACTCGGCCTGGACACGAGCCATTTCAAGCGCCGGTCATGGGCACGGCCGGAACGCCCCTCTCCCGAGCCCGTCTCCCACAGGATTCTGGTCGTCCTGCCTTCTGGCGCGGGCCGGACCAACCGAACCCAGCTGCATCGAGCCCTGACCGAGATTGGGGTGCCTTACACGTGCGAGACCTGCGGCAACACCGGCGAGTGGCTTGGCCGTCCGATCACCTTGCAGATCGACCACGTCAACGGAGACTGGCGCGACAACCGCCGGGAGAACCTGCGGTACCTCTGCCCCAACTGTCATGCACTGACGGAGACCTGGTGCCGCCAGAAGGGAAGGGCGCCCCTCGTCGCGTAGGTTGCTCTGCCCTTAGACTGAACGCTGCCGGTCGAGCGTGATGACCGTTTTGGGCGGCCGTGATGGAATTGGCAGTCATGCTGGGTTTAGGTCCCAGTGGGTTAACACCCGTGTGGGTTCGAATCCCACCGGCCGCACACGCAGAAGGGCCGCCCAGCTGGGCGGCCCTTCGTCTGTCACTCACCCCAACAACTCCCGCACCACCGGCACCAACCCCCGAAACGCCTTCCCCCGATGGGAGATCGCGTTCTTCTCCTCCGCCGTGAGTTCCGCGCAGGTCCGCGTGTCCCCCTCCGGCTGGAGGATCGGGTCGTAGCCGAAGCCGTTCGTACCGGTCGGGGTGTGGCGTAGTACGCCCCGCAGCTGGCCCTCGACCACCCGTTCCGTGCCGTCCGGCAACGCCAGCGCCGCCGCGCATGCGAAGTGGGCGCCCCGGTGTTCCTCCGCGATGTCCGACAGCTGGGCCAGCAACAGGTCCAGGTTGGCCTTGTCGTCGCCGTGGGTGCCGGACCAGCGGGCCGAGAAGATGCCCGGCGCGCCGTTGAGGACGTCGACGCACAAGCCCGAGTCGTCGGCGACCGCGGGGAGGCCCGTTGCCCGGGCCAGGGCGTGGGCCTTGAGGAGTGCGTTCTCGGCGAAGGTGACGCCTGTTTCCTTGACGTCGGGGATGTCGGGGTAGGACTCGGCGCCGATCAGTTCGTGGGGCAGTCCCGCGTCGGCGAGGATCGTCCTCAGTTCGGTGATTTTCCCGGCGTTGCGGGTGGCGAGGATCAGGCGTGTCATGGCGTTCAGTATCCCAACCCCCGCCGCCCGTCCATACGACGTCTACGACGTGCAGACCTTCGTCAGCTCGCCCGCCGCGTCCGTGACGGGGCTGATGTCGGGGGTGTTGTCGCCGTTCCTGACCGCCGTACGGACGTTGTCGACGGCCTTGTTGAGGTCGTCGACCGCCTTGTTGACGTCCGCGTTGTCGGTCTTGTCGCCGATCTTGTCGAGGTCCTTCTCGATGGAGTTGAGGGACTGGTCGGTCTGGGTGGGGTCGTTGGCGGCGTTCTCCACCGCCTGTTGGAGGCCGGTGACGCTGTCGGCGATGGTGTCGGCGGTCTGGACGCAGTCGATGGCCTTGTCGACGGCGTCGCAGCCGGTGGCGAGTCCGGCCGTGAGGCCGATCACCGCCACGGTGGCGGCCAGGGCGATACGGCTACGACTGCGGCGGCGGCTTGCGGCGGCCATGGTTCGGTTTCCTCCCCGTGGGGGTGGGCTGCTGCGGCCACTCCCCGTTTCCGTTCCGTATGCGTAGGGACGCGGACGCGGGGGGGGGGGGGGGCCCCCCCCCCCCCCCCCGAAAAAAAAAAAAAAAAATAAAAAGTACAAATCGAACAAATAAAAAAACAACACCC
>NZ_JBHYWD010000014.1:0-19025 GCF_042751305.1 Streptomyces hokutonensis | reverse complement strand
GGTGTGGGGCGGCTAGTCGTTGTGTCTCGCGCGGGGGGGGGTGGGCCGCGGCACACCCCCTCTTTTTCTTGTGTGTTGTCTGGGGCCCGCGGCGGGGGGGGGGGGGGTCCCCCCCCCCCCCCGCTTCTCTTTGTACGTCCTTTACTGACCTGGCCCGTTCAGCCTCTTACTTCTCCAGCGCGGCCTCAAGCGCCTTTCGCTGTACGGCGGTCAGCTCGCCGCAGCCGGCGACGGCGAGGTCGAGGAGGGCGTTGAGCTCGTCGCGGGCGAAGGGTTCGGCCTCGGCGGTGCCCTGGACCTCGACGAAGCGGCCGTCGCCGGTGCAGACGACGTTCATGTCGGTCTCGGCCCGGACGTCCTCCTCGTAGCAGAGGTCCAGCAGCGGGACGCCGCCGACGATGCCGACCGAGACGGCCGAGACCGTGCCGGTGAGCGGCTGGCGGCCGGCCTTGATCAGCTTCTTGCCCTGGGCCCAGGTGACGGCGTCCGCGAGCGCGACGTACGCGCCGGTGATGGCGGCCGTACGGGTGCCGCCGTCGGCCTGGAGGACGTCGCAGTCGAGGACGATGGTGTTCTCGCCGAGGGCCTTGTAGTCGATGACGGCGCGCAGCGAGCGGCCGATGAGGCGGCTGATCTCGTGGGTGCGGCCGCCGATCTTGCCGCGGACGGATTCGCGGTCGCCGCGGGTGTTGGTGGCGCGGGGCAGCATGGAGTACTCCGCGGTGACCCAGCCTTCGCCGCTGCCCTTGCGCCAGCGGGGGACGCCTTCGGTGACGGAGGCGGTGCAGAAGACCTTGGTGTCGCCGAAGGAGACGAGGACGGAGCCCTCGGCGTGCTTGCTCCAGCCGCGTTCGATGGTGACGGGGCGGAGCTGTTCGGGGGTTCGGCCGTCGATGCGAGACATGGCGAAGAGCCTAGTGGTAGGGCCGGACCCTCAACGGGGAAGGGGCTCCTCCCGGGTCGGGAAGAGCCCCTCAGGGCCTCTCAGAGCCCTCACTGCTCGGAGCCGGGGATGGTCCCCGTGCTTCACATCAGGTCTTCGATGTCCGCCGCGATCGGGTCCGCGTCGGTGCCGATGACGACCTGGATGGCGGTGCCCATCTTGACGACGCCGTGGGCGCCGGCGGCCTTGAGGGCGGCTTCGTCGACCAAGCTCGGGTCCTTCACCTCGGTGCGGAGGCGGGTGATGCAGCCTTCGACCTCTTCGATGTTGTCGATGCCGCCCAGCCCGGCAACGATCTTCTCAGCCTTGGTGGCCATGGTGTTCTCTCCCTGATCCGAACCGCTTTGTCGCAGTAACCCACAGTTGGCCCAGCTTCGCGAGCGGTCATGTCGTGCGTGCCGAATGATGGTGACGATCACGTCGCCAACTGGTCTACACCACATTACCGAGGGGCGTCCATGAGTGCCGACAGTGCCGCCGCCGGTCCCGGGCGCGTCTCCTGGAACAAGGTGTTCCAGGGGCTGCAGAAGATGGGACGCAGTCTCCAACTCCCCATCGCCGTACTGCCGGCCGCCGGCATCCTCAACCGGCTCGGGCAGCCGGACGTGTTCGGGGCCGACGGGCTGGGGTGGACCAATGTCTCGAAGGTGATGGCGGGCGCGGGCGGCGCGCTGCTGGACGGGCAGTTGGGGTTGCCGCTGCTGTTCTGTGTGGGTGTCGCGATCGGGATGGCGAAGAAGTCGGACGGGTCGACGGCGCTGGCCGGGGTTGTCGGTTTCCTCGTGTACTACAACGTGTTGCGTCAGTTCCCCAAGGACTGCACGGGCGGCACGACGGTGGTGCCCGGGATCGGGTGCCAGGCCGCGGACAACTCGGTCGCGGCGTTCACGTACCAGAATCCCGGGGTGTTCGGCGGGATCGTGCTGGGGCTGCTGACCGCGTTCTTCTGGGCGCGGTACCACCGTACGAAGCTGGTGGACTGGCTGGGCTTCTTCAACGGGCGGCGGCTGGTGCCGATCATCATGTCGTTCGTGGCGATCGCGGTGGCGGCGGTGGCGCTGTGGATCTGGCCGCCGATCGGCACCGCCCTCGAGCACTTCAGCGACTGGCTGAGCGCCCGGGGCGCGGTGGGTGCCGGGGTGTTCGGTCTGGCCAACCGGGCGCTGCTGGTCGTGGGGCTGCACCAGTTCCTGAACGTGCCCATCTGGTTCCAGTTCGGCAGCTACACCAAGCCGGACGGGACGGTGGTGCACGGTGACATCAACATGTTCCTGGCGGGCGACCCGAACGCGGGGCAGTTCACCTCGGGCTTCTTCCCGATCATGATGTTCGCGCTGCCGGCGGCGGCGCTCGCGATCGCACACTGCGCGAAGCCGAGCCGCCGCAAGGAGGTGGGCGGGCTGATGCTGTCGGTCGCGCTCACGTCCTTCGTGACCGGTATCACCGAGCCCATCGAGTACTCGTTCCTGTTCATCGCGCCCCTTCTCTACGCGGTCCACGCGGTGTTGACGGGTGTGTCGATGGCGGTGACCTGGGGGCTCGGGGTGCACGACGGGTTCAGCTTCTCGGCGGGGCTGATCGACTACGCGATCAACTGGAATCTGGCGACGAGACCGTGGGCGATCATTCCGATCGGGCTGTGTTTCGCGGCGGTGTACTACGTCGTCTTCCGTTTCGCGATCACGAAGTTCGATCTGAAGACTCCGGGTCGGGAGCCGGAGGATGAGCAGGAGGACGTCACAAAAGCCTGACGGCGTAAGTGAGTTGGGCCCCCGGACCATCGGTCCGGGGGCCCTTTGCCGTGCCCGTCGCCGTGTACGTGGGGTAGCGATTCGGTCGCAGGTTTTGCGGGTTCCTTTATGCGGACTTCATCTGCTACAACAGGTCTACACCACTGAGTGGTGTAGACCACCACCCGATGGAGGAAGTCTATGTCCACCGCCACCGCGCCAACGGCGGCCCCCGCGAAGAAGTGGGGATCCGGCCTGTTCCAGGGTCTGCAGAAGATCGGCCGCAGCCTCCAGCTCCCGATCGCCGTGCTTCCGGCGGCGGGCATCCTGCTCCGGTTCGGCCAGGCCGACATCCACGACAAGCTGCACCTGCCGGACAAGGTCACGGCGGTCTTCGCCACCGCCGGTGGCGCGATCTTCGACAACCTGCCGCTGCTGTTCTGTATAGGTGTCGCGATCGGCTTCGCGAAGAAGTCCGACGGCTCCACGGCGCTGGCGGCGCTCGTCGGCTTCCTTGTCTACAGCAATGTGCTCAAGGCCTTCCCGGTCACCGACGCCAAGATCCTCAAGGGCGCGGACGTGGCCGCGACCTACAACAACCCCGGTGTCTTCGGCGGCATCGTCATGGGTCTGCTCTCCGCGGTGCTGTGGCAGAAGTTCCACCGGACCAAGCTGGTCGACTGGCTCGGCTTCTTCAACGGCCGCCGCCTGGTGCCGATCGTCATGGCCTTCGTCGGCACGCTCATGGGTGTCTTCTTCGGCCTGGTCTGGAAGCCGATCGGTGAGGGCATCTCGAACTTCGGCGAGTGGATCACCGGTCTCGGTGCCTTCGGTGCCGGTCTGTTCGGTCTGATCAACCGCGGGCTGATCCCGGTCGGCATGCACCAGTTCGTCAACTCCGTGGCCTGGTTCCAGATCGGCGACTACAAGGACTCCACCGGTGCCGTCGTCCACGGTGACCTGACCCGCTTCTTCGCGGGTGACCCGTCCGCCGGACAGTTCATGTCGGGCTTCTTCCCCATCATGATGTTCGGCCTGCCGGCCGCCGCGCTCGCCATCGCGCACTCCGCCCGTCCCGAGCGCCGCAAGGCCATCATGGGCATGATGATCTCGCTCGCGCTGACGTCCTTCGTGACCGGTGTGACCGAGCCCATCGAGTTCTCGTTCATGTTCATCGCCCCGGCGCTCTACGCGATCCACGCGGTGCTGACCGCCCTGTCCATGGCGATCACCTGGGCGCTCGGCGTCCACGCGGGCTTCACCTTCTCCGCGGGCTTCATCGACTACGCCCTCAACTGGAACCTCGCCACCAAGCCCTGGCTGATCATCCCGATCGGTCTGGTCTTCGGCGCGATCTACTACTTCGTCTTCCGCTTCGCGATCACCAAGTGGAACCTCCCCACCCCGGGCCGCGAGCCCGAGGAGGAGCTCGAGGACCTCACCAAGGCGTGAGGCCATAGCCCGCACAACACCCGATGCCCGGTCCGGATTTCACTCCGGGCCGGGCATCGTCGTAGGTCGCCCGCCCGCTCACATTCCGCGGCGCGGACGTCAGATCTCGTACGACGCCCTCGGCGCCGCCAGTTCCACCGGGCCGGCGAAGACCTCGCGGGCGTCGGCCAGGTTGGCCTGGGGGTCGGTCCACGGGGGGATGTGGGTCAGGACCAGGCGCCGGGCTCCTGCCCTGGTCGCCGTCTCGCCCGCCTCTCGGCCGTTGAGGTGGAGGTCGGGGATGTTCTCCTTGCCGTGGGTGAACGCGGCCTCGCACAGGAACAGGTCGGTGTCCCGGGCGAGTTCGTCCAGGGATTCGCTGACGCCCGTGTCACCGGAGTAGGTGAGGGACCGGCCGCCGTGCTCGACGCGGATGGCGTAGGCCTCGACGGGGTGACGGACCCGCTCGGTGTGCACGGTGAAGGGGCCGACGTCGAACGTGGACGGCTTCACCGTGTGGAAGTCGAAGACCTCGCTCATCGAGGAGGCGGTGGGGGTGTCGGCGTAGGCCGTGGTGAGGCGGTGCTCGGTGCCCTCGGGGCCGTAGACCGGGATGGGGTCGCAACGGCCGCCGTCGTGGCGGTAGTAGCGCGCGACGAAGTACGCGCACATGTCGATGCAGTGGTCGGCGTGCAGATGACTGAGGAAGATCGCGTCGAGGTCGTAGAGACCGCAGTGGCGCTGCAGCTCGCCAAGGGCGCCGTTGCCCATGTCGAGGAGCAGCCGGAAGCCGTCGGCCTCTACGAGGTAGCTCGAACAGGCCGATTCCGCGGACGGGAACGACCCCGAGCAGCCGACGACGGTGAGCTTCATAAAGCAGAAACCTCCGCTGGCGGATAACTTCTGGAGTTGGGTGACGGGGGTCGTGCGGTCCGTCGAGCGTAAGGCGCAAAAGGGCCGGTCGCTCCTCCGCCAAGGGCTGTTGTGGGGGAACTCACCTGTGGTGTCACCGGTTCGGCTGGAACCGGGGCGTGTGGGGTGTGCGAGAGGGCGCGCAGCAGGGATTGCGCGCCGGTAACGTCGTCCCATGGACAGGTTCTGGTGGCTCGCGCTCGCGGCGGTGATGTTGCTGGCGCTGGTCGCCACGCTGGTCGACGGGTGGGGGCGCGGGCGCCGGCCCGCACGGAAGGTGCGGGGGGATCGGCCTCAGCCCGCCGAGATCTGGTGGGCCAACGTCCCCTACGAGGATCAGCCGGGCGCGGCCAAGGACCGGCCGTGTCTGGTGCTCGCGGTGCGCGGGCGGACGGCGACGGTCGCGAAGATCACCAGCAAGTACCACGACGAGCGGGGCGGGGTGATCGCGCTGCCCCCGGGGTCGGTCGGGGACGCTCAGGGGCGGGCCAGCTATCTGGAGACCGCCGAGCTGCGGTCCGTGCCGGTGGCCGATTTCCGACGGCGGGTCGGGGTCGCGGACCCGGTGCTGTGGGACCAGGTACGGCATCTCGCCCGGTAGGCGTGCGGGGAGCAACGACCGCTGATTGCACGGCAATTGGGGTGGTGCGCGAAGGGGTCGAACGCCCTCGTGCGGGGATACTGACCCGTATGACGGGCTGGCTCGTACTCGCGGGCTGTCTGGTGGTCGCGCGGCTGGCGTGGGGTCTCGACAACCGCGCGCGTGACGCTGTCGAGGACGCCCGGCTGAAGGCGATCCTGGCCCGGGAGCGGAACGAGGTCCGCGTCGAGCCGGATGCCGTGGAACGACTCGGTCCGGTGGCCCTGGTCCGGCTGAACGGCCAGGACCCGTCGAGGATGAGAGAGGGCGCGATGGCCGGACTGGTGGCCGACGGTCTGCTGCGCCGGACGTCGCCCGACGGACCCGCCAGGCAGCGTTGGGTCGCTCGTGGCACGTTGCCCAAAACCGCCGACGCGTTCGAGCGCGAACTGTGGCGGCGGCGCTGCCACGGCATGTGCGCGACCCCGCCCACTCCCCCGGCCACTCGGAGGGCGAGTACTTGTGGGACCTGCGGATACCGAACTCCTGGCACCTGCTGGAGGACGCGAAGGCGCGGCTGATCAGCGAGGGCTATCTGCGGCAACCGTCCGAGCGCGTGCCCGGCGCACCGCGGGCCCGGGGCCGCTGGTCGACGGTCGCCACGGCGGCGACGGTGCCGGCGGTGGCCGTGCTGCTCCTCGACCACGCCTGGATCCGGGCCGCCCTGGCGCTGGTCATCGGTGCGTTCACTGTGCTGTGGGCGCTGCCCGGCGGTCGGTTCACGCCCCGGCTGATGCCTCCCACGACCGCCAAGGGGGACGAGGTGCTCAGGATGGCGTTCGAACGGTACGCGGAGCTGGATCCGGCCACGCGCCCGGCGACGGAGCCCTACGACCCGGGCCAGGTGCGGATGGCGGTCGCGCTCCACGGCTTCGCGGTGCTCGGCCGCGTCGACGCGAGGCTCAAGGACGACTGTGCCCGCGAGGCGGTCATCTCCTGGGGCCCCGGGGAGTGACCGCCCGGGGCGCTCGCGTCAGGCCCAGAGCTGACCCTGGAGGGTCTTGATCGCTTCCTCCGTCGTCGCCGCCGTGTACACGCCGGTCGACAGGTACTTCCAGCCGCCGTCCGCGACCACGAACGCGATGTCGGCGGTCTCCCCCGCAGCTACGGCCTTCTTGCCCACGCCGATCGCCGCGTGCAGGGCCGCGCCGGTGGAGACGCCGGCGAAGATGCCCTCCTGCTGGAGGAGTTCGCGGGTGCGGGTGACCGCGTCGGCGGAGCCGACCGAGAAGCGGGTGGTGAGGACGGAGGCGTCGTAGAGCTCGGGGACGAAGCCCTCGTCGAGGTTGCGGAGGCCGTAGACGAGGTCGTCGTAGCGCGGCTCGGCGGCGACGATCTTGACGTCCGGCTTGTGCTCGCGGAGGTAGCGGCCGACGCCCATCAACGTCCCTGTAGTCCCCAGTCCCGCCACGAAGTGGGTGATGGACGGGAGGTCGGTGAGGATCTCCGGGCCGGTGGTGGCGTAGTGGGCGCCCGCGTTGTCCGGGTTGCCGTACTGGTAGAGCATCACCCAGTCGGGGTGCTCGGCGGAGAGCTCCTTGGCCACGCGTACGGCTGTGTTGGAGCCGCCCGCCGCCGGGCTCGGGATGATCTCGGCGCCCCACATGCCGAGCAGTTCACGGCGTTCCTGCGAGGTGTTCTCGGGCATCACGCAGACCATGCGGTAGCCCTTGAGCTTCGCCGCCATGGCCAACGAGATACCCGTGTTGCCGGAGGTCGGCTCCAGGATCGTGCAGCCGGGGGTCAGGCGGCCGTCCTTCTCCGCCTGTTCGATCATGTGCAGGGCCGGGCGGTCCTTGACCGAGCCGGTCGGGTTGCGGTCCTCCAGCTTGGCCCAGATGCGGACGTCGGTGGACGGCGAGAGCCGCGGCAGGCGCACCAGGGGGGTGTTGCCCACCGCGGCCAGCGGGGAGTCGTAGCGCATCGAGGATCAGGCCATACCGCCGGCCACGGCCGGCAGGATCGTGACGCTGTCGCCGTCGGTCAGCTTGGTGTTGATGCCGTCGAGGAAGCGGACGTCCTCGTCGTTCAGGTAGACGTTGACGAAGCGGCGCAGCTCGCCGCCGTCGACGATGCGGGCCTGGATGCCCGCGTGCCGGGTCTCGAGGTCGGCGAAGAGCGCGGCGAGGTTCTCACCGGCACCCTCGACGGCCTTCTCGCCGCCGGTGTAGGTGCGGAGGATGGTGGGGATGCGGACCTCGATGGCCATGGCAAGGGGCTCCTGTCGGAAGCGGGAGGGGTCGTCTGGTGTCGGTGGGCACACGTCTCTTGCCGCGGCGCACGGCCTGTACGGCGACAGCGCGCTGTCAACAGATGGCGCTGTTCAGCCTGCACAGGTCGACGTGCAGCCGCGCCACGAGCAGCGTGCCCGGCGCCTTGTCGCTCACGTCGAGAAGAACCATGGGCTCATCGTATCGATTCCCGGTCCGGGCCCCGGTAGGTGATCTCACAATTCGGACGAAATTCATTCGGGGGCTGAGACGGCGCAGCTCAGGCGGACTGCCGTACGACCAGCCGGGTCGGCACGATCGCCGACGGCAGGTCCTCCCCCGAGTGCTGTTCGGCGCGGTCGAACAGCAGCCGGGCCAGCAGGCGGCCCATCTCGGCGACGTCCTGGTGGACGGTGGTCAGCGGCGGGTCGGTCGACTCGGAGATGGAGACGAGGTCGTCGAAGCCGACCACGGCCACGTCCTGCGGGACCCGGCGCCCGCGTTCGCGCAGGGTCTGGAGGGCGCCGGAGGCCATGAGGTCGGAGGCGACGAAGACGGCGTCCAGGTCGGGATGGCGGTCGAGCAACGCGGCCATCGCGTCGGCGCCGCCCTGCCGGGTGTAGTCGGCGCGTTCGACCAGGTGGGGTGCGGTGTCGGGGAGGGCGTCCCGGTAGCCGGCGAGCCGTTCCGCTGCGGAGTGCTCCTGGTCGTAGGGGCCGGTGACGGTGGCGATGCGCTCGCGGCCGAGGGCGAGGAGGTGGCGGACGGCCTGGCGGGCGCCGCCGCGGTTGTCGCCGTCGACGTAGGCCTGGCCGCGCACGGGGTCGCCGTCGCGCAGGAGGGGGCGGCCGCCGAAGACGGCGGGCAGGGCGAGCCGGTCGGCCATCTCGGGCATCCGGTCGCCGGGGCGCAGCGAGAACAGGATCGCGCCGTCGACATGGCCGCCGCCGAGATAGTCGGCCACGCGCGCGTAGTCGTCGGGTTCGTCCACGAACAGCAGGACCGCCTGGGCGCCGTGCCGGGCGAGTTCGCCGCGGATGCCGCGCAGCAGACAGTCGAAGAACGGGTCGAGGAACAGCCGGTCCTCGGGCTGGGCGGCGACGACCGCGACGGCCCCGGTGCGGCGGGTGACCAACTGCCGGCCCGCCTGGTTGGGCACGTAGCCCAGCGCCGAGATCGCCTCCCGGACCCGGACCGCGGCCTCCGGACTCACCTTGGGCTCGCCGTTGACCACCCGCGACACCGTGGACTTCGAGACCCCCGACCAGCGGGCGACATCCTCCAGCGTGGGCCGCCGTGCGTTCGACCGCTGCGTCAACACCATCTCCGTCACGGCGAGTTGGGCTGTTGCGTACGCGGTCAGTATGCCTCTCAGTACGCCTCTACGACCTTGACGTCCTCCTCAGTGATCTCGCCCTCCACGATGCGGTAGGAGCGGAACTGGAAGGGGCCGGCGTCGTCGGTGTCGGCGGTGGAGACGAGGACGTAGTGGGCGCCGGGCTCGTTGGCGTAGGAGAGGTCGGTGCGGGAGGGGTAGGCCTCGGTCGCGGTGTGGGAGTGGTAGATGATCACCGGCTCCTCGTCGCGGTCGTCCATCTCGCGGTAGAGCTTCAGCAGGTCCTGCGAGTCGAACTCGTAGAACGTGGGCGAGCGGGCCGCGTTCAGCATCGGGATGAAGCGCTCGGGGCGGTCCGTGCCCGCCGGGCCCGCGACGACTCCGCACGCCTCGTCCGGGTGGTCCGCGCGCGCGTGGGTGACGATCTGGTCGAAGAGGTCCTGGGTGATGGTCAGGGTCGGCATGGTCGTCAGGATAAGCAGAAGGGCCGCCGCGTACCGAGTGGTGGTACGAGGCGGCCCGGATGCCGGGATCGGACGGGTCAGCCGACCTTCTCGAACTGCGGCTCGCGGCGCTCGGTGACCTGCGGGTTGCGGGCCTTCAGGGCGAACCAGCCGGCGGCCAGGGCGAGGGTCCAGCCCGCCATGACGTAGAGGCAGACGCGGGAGTCGGGGTCGTAGGCGATGAGGCCCGTGACGAAGAGCAGGAACGCGATGGCCACGTACGAGAACCTCGCGCCGCCCGGGGCCGGGAAGGACGAGGCCGGGAGGCGGCCCGCGTCGACCGCGCGGCGGTAGAGGACGTGACTGATCAGGATCATCAGCCAGGTCCAGATGCCGGCGGCGGTGGCGACCGAGGTGACGTAGCCGAACGCCTTCTCCGGGACGACGTAGTTGAGAACCACGCCGATGCCCATGAAGGCGACGGAGACGGTGATGCCGAGGGCGGGGGTCTTGGAGGCGGAGAGCCTGCTGAAGGCCTTGGGGGCCTCGCCGTTGTCGGCCAGGGTGCGGAGCATGCGGCCCGTCGAGTACATGCCCGAGTTGCAGGAGGACAGGGCGGCCGTCAGGACCACGAAGTTGACGATGCCCGCGCCCGCCGGGATGCCGATCTTCGCGAACGCCTCGACGAACGGGCTGACGCCCGGGGCGAATTCGGTCCACTTCACGACGCAGAGGATGACCGTGAGGGCGCCGACGTAGAAGAGGGCGATGCGCCAGGGGAGGGTGTTGATCGCCTTGGGGAGGGTCTTCTCCGGGTTCTCGGACTCGCCCGCGGTGACGCCGACCAGCTCGACGGCGAGGTAGGCGAACATCACGCCCTGGAGGGTCATCAGGGAGGAGCCGATGCCCTTGGGGAAGAAGCCGTCGAACTGCCAGAGGTTGGCGACGGAGGCCGTGTCGCCGGCGCTGCTGAAGCCGAAGGTGAGCACGCCGAGGCCGATCACGATCATGCCGATGAGCGCGGTGACCTTGACCATCGAGAACCAGAACTCGATCTCGCCGAAGAGCTTCACGGAGATCAGGTTGGCGACGAAGAGGATCACCAGGAAGGCGAGCGCGGTCACCCACTGGGAGACGGCGGGGAACCAGTAGTTGACGTAGATGGCGGCGGCCGTGAGTTCGGCCATGCCGGTGACCACCCACATCAGCCAGTACGTCCAGGCGGTGAAGTAGCCGAAGAACGGGCCGAGGAACTCGCGGGAGTACTCCGCGAAGGAGCCCGACACCGGGCGGTACAGGAGCAGTTCGCCCAGGGCCCGCATGATGAAGAAGATGATCACGCCGGCCAGGGCGTACATGAAGATGAGACTGGGTCCGGCCTTGGCGATGTTCGCCCCGGCCCCCAGGAACAGCCCGACGCCGACGGCGCCGCCGATCGCGATCATCTGGACCTGACGGCTGCCGAGCCCGCGCTCGTACCCCTCCTCGGGGGCCTTGTCCGTCTCGACCTGAGCGGAGGTCATGTGTGGTGCGCCTTTCTCCGAATCCCCCCATGGACTGGAGCTGCCCGGCCGAGGTCCGTCGGCCGCATGGCGAACCCGGCGGGACATGGGTGGCGTCCGCCGGGCGGTCGTGAAGATCTATCACGATCGAAATGGTGATCGACATGGACTTTTGTGGCGCACACCACAGGAAGAACCGGACAAAATTGAGCGACGGTCGGCATTCCCGACCGTCGCGGTGACGTGATCGTTATTTGGATTTGAGGCTCCGCTGAGCGAACGGGGTAAAGGGTGGGCGGCGGATGACGGGGTCCGGTTCCGGCGGAGCAGGGGCGGGCGGGCTGGCGATGCGGGCGGCGGGGGGGATCGCCGGCGGCGCGGGCCGTACAGCCGGAGCGGACGGCGCGGGCGATGTGCCGCGCAAGACGATGCGGACGGGCCGGCCCGTGTCGGCGGCACACTCCATGCGGACAGCACGGACAGCACGGACAGCACGGACGGCACGCCCCGCACAGCCGCGCGGCCCCGGCCCGCACGACGCGAGCGAGCCGCACGGGCGGCCCGGCCCACACAACCGGCAGATCCCGGACGGCACGCCCCGCACAGCCGCGCGGCCCCGGCCCGCACGACGCGAGCGAGCCGCACGGGTAGCCCGGCCCACACAACCGGCAGATCCCGGACGGCGCGACCCGAGCGACCGGCGCGGGCGGCCCGGCCCACACAACCGGCACGCCCCCGACCCGCACGACGCGAGCGAGCCGCACGGGCGGCCCGGTCCACACAACCGGCAGACCCCGGACGGCGCGACCCGAGCGACCGGCGCGGGCGGCCCGGTCCGCGCGGTCCATGGGATTCCAGCCCGGACGGCCGGTGGCGACAGTCAGGCCGCGCCGTCGAGAGTCAGCGCATCAACGTCGTGACCAGCGTCTCCTGGAGGCCGCCCAGCCACAGGTACGCCATGACCATGGGCTTGCGGGGGTCCTCGTCGGGGAGGCGGTAGAGGTCGTCCGTGTCGTCCTCGTCGGTGATGTCGAGGCGGGAACCGATCGCCAGGCGCAGGTCATTGAGGGAGCCGAGCCACTGGCGGGACTCGTCGGCGGTCAGTTTGAGGACCGCGCCACCGTCGCCGCCGGGGGTGAGCGAGTCGAGGGTGCGGATCACCGCGAGGGCGTTCTCGCGCTTGCCGGCACGGAGGTCGTTCTCGGTGAAGCGGCGGAACTCGGCGGAGTGCGCCATCCGTTCCTCCGCGTCCTGCGGGGAGTCCGGGGCCTGCTCCGGGTCGGTGTACGCGTCCGGGAACAGGCGCCGCAGCACCGGGTCGGAGGGCGGTTCGCTCGGGCCCTCGGCGAAGAGTTCGGCGAGGGGGTCGTCGGGGGCGTCCTCGCCCGGGCCCGGGCCGATCAGCTCCAGGAGCTGGACGGCCAGTGACCGGATGATGGAGATCTCGACGTCGTCGAGGGCGACGGCGGCACCGCCGCCGCGCAGCGGTTCGAAGTGTCCTGGCATCGGGCTGAGTCGCTACTTCCGGTCCTGCTGGAGGGTGGCCCACAGACCGTAGCCGTGCATGGCCTGCACGTCGCGTTCCATCTCCTCGCGGCTGCCGCTGGAGACGACCGCGCGGCCCTTGTGGTGGACGTCCATCATGAGTTTGGTGGCCTTGTCCTTGGAGTAGCCGAAGTACGTCTGGAAGACGTACGTCACGTAGCTCATGAGGTTGACCGGGTCGTTGTGCACGATCGTGACCCAGGGGACGTCCGGCTCGGGTACGGCGAAGACCTCCTCCGCCGACTCGGTGCGTTCGATCTCCAGGGGTGCGGGTGACGTCACAGCGCCCATGCTGCCACCAGAAGGGGGTGCCCGCACAAATGGACCCCACAAATCGTCAGAGTGACGAGATGGGAGTACCATCCGTTGCCATGAACACAGCGGACCTTGGGCTGCCGGTGGACGTTCCCTCGACGGCGCTCTTCACCGACCACTACGAGCTGACGATGCTGCAGGCCGCCCTCAAAGCGGGTACGGCCGACCGGCGTTCGGTCTTCGAGTGCTTCACCCGGAGGCTGCCCGAGGGCCGCCGCTACGGCGTCGTCGCGGGCACCGGACGCGTCCTGGACGCGGTGGAGAACTTCCGCTTCGACGCGGACGTCCTCGGCTTCCTGCGCGAGCGGAACGTCGTCAACGAGGAGACTCTGGAATGGCTCGCCGCCTACCGCTTCAGCGGTGACGTGTGGGGCTACCCGGAGGGCGAGGTGTACTTCCCGGGCTCGCCGATCATGCGGGTCGAGGGGTCGTTCGCCGAGTGCGTGCTCCTGGAGACCGTGATCCTCTCCATCCTCAACCACGACTCCGCGATCGCCGCCGCCGCCTCCCGCATGGCCTCCGCCGCCGGGGACCGCCCGCTGATCGAGATGGGCGCCCGCCGCACCCACGAACTCGCCGCCGTCGCCGCCTCCCGCGCCGCCTACGTCGGCGGCTTCACCACCACCTCCGACCTCGCGGCCGGCTTCCGCTACGGCATCCCCACCGTCGGCACCTCCGCGCACGCCTTCACCCTGCTCCACGACAACGAACGCGACGCCTTCCAGGCCCAGGTGGACTCGCTCGGCCGCAACACCACGCTGCTCGTCGACACGTACGACGTCACCGAGGCCGTCCGTACGGCCGTGGAGGTCGCCGGGCCCGAACTGGGCGCCGTCCGCATCGACTCCGGCGACCTGCTGCTCGTCGCGCACCGGGTGCGGCAGCAGCTGGACGAGCTGGGCGCCGTCAACACGAGGATCATCGTGACCTCCGACCTGGACGAGTACGCCATCGCCTCGCTCGCCGCGGCGCCCGTGGACGCGTACGGCGTCGGCACCCAGCTGGTGACCGGCTCCGGGCACCCGACCTGCTCCATGGTCTACAAGCTGGTCGCGCGTGCCGAGTCCGCCGACCCGAAGGCGCCGCTGGTGCCGGTCGCGAAGAAGTCCAGCGGCGGCAAGACGTCCATCGGCGGACGCAAGTGGGCCGCGCGGCGGCTGGACGGCGACGGGTTCGCCGAGGCCGAGGTCATCGGTACCGGGCCGGTCCCCGCCGAACTGGCCGAACGGCAGCTCCTCGTCGAGCTGGTCAAGGGCGGCGAGGTCGTTGCCCGCGAACCGCTGGACGTCGTACGGGACCGGCATGCGGCGGCACGGGCCAACCTGCCGTTGTCGGCGACGCAGTTGTCGCGCGGGGAGGCCGTCATTCCCACGGAGTACGTCCAGCTGCGCTCGGGTAGTTAAGACCCGCCACTCACGTCCCGCCGGTTAAGACCAGTACGAAAATCAGGAGTGCGCCCTCCCGCGGTGGCGCCGAAGTCTCTAGGCTCGAATCTCACTCTCCGCGAAGGACACCACCATGCGCCGCGCCTTGATCGTCGTTGACGTGCAGAACGACTTCTGCGAGGGAGGCAGTCTCGCGGTGGCCGGCGGTGCCGACGTGGCCGCCGCCGTGACCGAGCTGATCGGGCAGGCGCCCGCCGGCTACCGGCATGTCGTGGCCACCCGCGACCACCACATCGCGCCCGGCGGCCACTTCGCCGACAACCCCGACTACGCCCACTCCTGGCCCGCGCACTGCGTCGCGGGCACGGAGGGGGTCGGGTTCCACCCGAACTTCGCCCCCGCGGTCGCCTCCGGCGCGATCGACGCCGTCTTCGACAAGGGGGCGTACGCGGCGGCGTACAGCGGGTTCGAGGGGCGGGACGAGAACGGGGTGTCGCTCGGCGACTGGTTGCGGGCGCGGGAGATCGACGAGGTGGATGTCGTCGGGATCGCGACGGACCACTGCGTGAAGGCGACCGCGTTGGACTCCGTGCGGGAGGGGTTCCGTACGCAGGTGCTGCTCGATCTGACGGCTGGGGTGGCGAAGGAGACGACGGATCGGGCGTTGGAGGAACTGCGGGCGGCCGGGGTCGAGCTGACTGGGAAGCCGGTCGTCTGAGTAGTTCTTTGGCCGCGGGCCGGTGGGGGCTGGTCGCGCAGTTCCCCGCGCCCCTAACGGGGCGCGAGGCCCCTGACAATGCTCAGGGCATGTTGCGAAGGCCCGCGGCGCCTGCAGCGCCCCTCAGGGGGCGCGGGGAACTGCGCGACCAGCCCTCACCGGCCCTCAGGCGACGCACAACCCCCTCAGACCGCCGCCGGAGGCCTCCGCAGCAGCGCCCGGATCGGATGCCACAGCTCGTGCGGGAGCTCCGCGCCCGGGGCCACGACAGCGTTGTCAGGGGCCGTACGCCATATCAGCCCGTCGGGGTGGTGCAGGACCGCGGTGATCTCGTCCGGCGTCGGCGGCTCCGCGTTGCCGCGCAGGTAGACGGCCCGCATGCCGAGGTTGCGGAGCCGGGTCAGGGCCCGGGCGCGGTTGCGGGCGTGGACCAGCACGCGGACGCAGCCGTCGCCCTGGGCGGTGGGTCTTGGCAGGTTCAACGCCACCACCACGCTGCCTGTGGGCAGCTTGCAGAAACCTCCTGCGGACAATGCGGTCACACCCCCGTGCGGGTCGAAGTCGAGGTCGGTGTCAATAAGCCAAGCACAGGACGCACCTAAACACGGATCGGCGGCGACCCGCCAGGGGGTCACCGCCGATACGTTTCTGACCTGCGCTTTTACCGACTACTTCGCCGAGGGGCCGACCTGGAGCGTGACCGTCGAGCCGTCCAGCGGCTCCTTTACGATCTTGATCCGGGTGTTGGTGTCAGTGATCTTGACACCGGCTGTCGGGTTCGACGTGTCGTAGTAGGTCGACTTGCCGTCGTCGAAGACGGGGACGCCGGGCTGCGACTTGATCTTGGTGGCGACGTCGGCCTTGTGCAGCGTGACCGAGTCCGTCGGGTACCAGCTGAACGGGGAGTCGTAGGCCTGGATGCGGTTGCGCATCAGCGTGCCGTCGGACCACTTCAGCTGCGTCGGGTGGGAGTCGATCGGGAGGATCAGACCCTCACCGGCGTGCTCGCTGGTGTTGTCGTCCGCCTGCGAGGTGTCCCACTTCCAGATCAACAGGCCGTTCTGGTAGGCGTAGTGCTCCACCCAGTCCGGACGGGTCGTCGAGAAGCCGAAGTTGTACGGGCCGACCTTCAACACCTTGTCGTACGACACGTATTGACGGTTCTCGGCGATGTAGTACTGCGCGTAGTCGTCCGCGAAGGACGCGCCGATGCGCGAGAAGCCCTTCGCCGTCCAGGCGGCGTCGGCGGACTCGGCGTTGTCGGAGAAGAGGGTGGCGCCGTCGGCGGTCACCGTGATCTCGTCGGCCGCGAAGCCCTTCTGAGCCACACCGCTGTCCGTCTGGTAGCGGAAGCGGACGTCGATCTTCTGGCCCGCGTAGGCGTCCAGCGGGTACGTCAGCTTCTGGTAGGCGGCGGCCGTGCCGGTGAGGGCGGGGTTGCCGCTGCCGTCACGCGGGATGGCGGAGCCGTCGGCCAGCTTGCCGTCGATGGGGGCCCAGTTCGCGCCGCCGTCCTTCGACACCTCGGTGTAGAGGTAGTCGTAGTCCTGCTCGGTGTCGTACCAGCCGTCCAGGGTGAGCGCGGCCGACGACTTGCCGGTCAGGTCCACCGTGCGGGAAAGGGTGTTGCTCAGGTCGTTGCCGCTGCCGCTCCACCACTGCGTGGCACCCTGCGCCGGGGTGACCACCGTCGTGGTGACCTCCTTCTCCGGCAACTGCACCACGAGGGCCTGCGCGTTCTTGGTGTTGTACTCCGCGACGCCCAGCGTGTGCTTGGACTTGACGCCGGCCTTCGCCACGTCGTAGTCCAGCCAGCCCAGTTGGAGCTTGTCCCAGGCGTTCATGTCGCCGGGCAGGTCGCCGATGGCCTCCTTGCCCGTGCCGAGCCAGGAGCCGGACGACATCAGCGTCCAGAAGCCGGTGGAGTTCTCGCCGCCCGCGGTGTCGTACTCGTCGGGCAGGCCGAGGTCGTGGCCGTACTCGTGGGCGTAGACGCCGAGTCCGCCGTTCTCCGGCTGGATGGTGTAGTCGCCGACCCAGACGCCGGTGTCGCCGACCTGGGTGCCGCCGAGCTTGTTGGTGTCCGGTCCGGTGGAGCCGGCGTCGGTGCCGAAGGCGTACCAGCGGTGGGCCCAGATCGCGTCCGTGCCCTGCGCGCCGCCGCCCGCGGACTCGTCCTCGCCGGCGTGCACGATCTGGAAGTGGTCGATGTAGCCGTCGGGCTCGTTGAAGTTGCCGTCGCCGTCGTAGTCGTAGCGGTCCCACTGGTCGAACTGGGCCAGCTCCGTCTTGATCTCGGCGGCCGTGTCACCGGCCGCCTCGCGCTGGGCGACCCAGGCGTTGACGCCGTCCTGCACCGCGTACCAGGCGCCGGTGGAGGCCTTGTTGGAGCCGTAACGGGCCTCGTTGTAGGGGACCTTGACCCAGTCGGTGACCTCGCCGTCGACCGAGTAGCGGCCCGAGGACTGCTTCTCGTAGTACTTCTTGAGCGACTCGGTGTTCTTGCCGGTGCCGAAGTACAGGTCCTGGAAGTGCGCCTGGTTGTAATCCGCCTGCCAGGCCGTGGAGTTGTCCTTGGTGCGGTCGGGCGCGGCTATCTGGTTGTGCAGCGGGCCGGCGGTGCCGCCGTAGCGGCTGTCGACCTGGTCGCCGAACTCGACCAGGATCGTGAAGATCTTGTCGGTCTTCTCCCGGCTCAGTTCGACGTACTTGCTCTTGCCGCCCTTGCTCTTGAGCTGGACGACCTTCGAGCCGTTGCGGTCCTTGACGGACGCCTTGCCGGCTATGACCTCGTTGAGGGCCTCCTGGCGCTGGGCGTCCTGCGTCTTGCTCAGCGGGCCGTCGAGGTCGTGCTCCTTCTGCGCGACCGGCGCGGGGTCGTGCCGGTCGACGGCTGCGGACTCGGCCGAGGTGTTGGCCTCCGCCACGGCAAACGTCGAGAACGTGGCCGTGGCCGCCGCGAGGGCGACACCTATCGCGGCCGCTCTGAACGTCCAGGGTCTGCTGGTCACTTGATGTCCTCCCCTGCGTACCCGACCGCGCGGAAGGGGGGTCCTGGAAGTCATGGAAGGTCCGCGCGCGGTGTACGCGTGATAGTCAAGTGACGTTATTTGACTAGAGGTTTACGAGAAAAGACAGACCTTGACTTGAGCAGGACAAGTGCACTATGCGAAGCGGGGGTCCGCTTTACGGACACTTGAGGCTTACTCGTGCATCGCTCAACAGGCGCGCGGGTCCGTCCACTTGGTGGACGGTATGACTCCGTGCGCCCCCCATGCTCCGGAGCCGTGTGTTAGGTCACGCTTACTGCGCGTTCCACTCGGGCATGCAGGCGAATAGAGTCGATTGGCGGATCGCCCGGAACCGGCGGAAAGCCAGGCCGACATCCTTGTCGCACCCCCCTTTCACAGCTCCCCTCCATCGCCTAACGAGGACTCGATTGCCATGCCTCGTCCGACCGCCGCACAGCTCGCCTACGGTTCGTTCACCGTGATCTTCTCGACGCTCGCCATGCTGTTGCTGTCACAGACGAGTTCGGGTCTGGGGATCGCGGTCGTCGCCTTCGCGGCGCTCGCCCTCGGGCTGCTCGTCTCCCTGACGGTGCCACAGCCCAAGTCCCGCACCGCAGCCGCGGCCCGCGCGGCGGCCGAGGCCGCGCCCGCGCCCGCCCCGGCGTTCGTTCCGCAGCGCAGGCGGGTGGCGGTGCGGCGGGAGACCGTGTCCGCCGCCGTCTCCTCCGCGGAGCCGGTACGGGAGCGGAGCACTCCCTAGACCAAGCACAAGCCCAGGCTCAACCACGCGAATCGGGGGGGGGGGGGGGGGGGGGGCCCCCCAAAAAAAGTGTTGAGCCCGGGGGGTGTCAACACAACCAAAAACACAGGATGACAACCCACCGAAGGGGGGAGGGGTGGTGGA
>NZ_JBHYWD010000013.1:186044-263697 GCF_042751305.1 Streptomyces hokutonensis | reverse complement strand
ATCCGCCCCCTGTTCTCCGAGGGCAAGGGCCCCTTCCGCTGGGCCGCCCTGTCCGGCGAGGCCTCCGACATCCACAAGACGGACAAGGCGATCCTGGAGCTGTTCCCGGAGAACGAGTCCCTGCACCGCTGGATCAAGCTGGCCGGTGAGCGCGTCCACTTCCAGGGCCTGCCCGCCCGGATCTGCTGGCTCGGCTACGGCGAGCGCGACAAGGCCGGCGAGCGCTTCAACGACATGGTGGCGTCCGGTGAGCTGGCCGCCCCGCTGGCCATCGGCCGCGACCACCTCGACGCAGGCTCCGTCGCCTCCCCCTACCGTGAGACCGAGGCCATGCTCGACGGCTCCGACGCGATCGCCGACTGGCCGCTGCTCAACGCCATGGTGAACGTCGCCTCCGGCGCGTCCTGGGTCTCCATCCACCACGGCGGCGGCGTCGGTATGGGCCGCTCCATCCACGCGGGTCAGGTGACGGTCGCCGACGGCACGGCTCTCGCCGGCGAGAAGATCCGCCGCGTGCTGACCAACGACCCCGGCATGGGCGTCATCCGGCACGTCGACGCCGGCTACGAGATCGCGGAGCGGGCCGCCGACGAGCGGGGCGTGCGGGTGCCGATGCGCGAGGGTGGAGAGGCGTGACCCTTCCGGGAGATGAGCGGGGCGGCGACTCTTCGGTGGGGGCGGACGTCTCGTCGCCGAGTGCGGGTCCGGCCGTGCCCACCCTCCCCCACTCTCAACTGCGTTCGAGCGGGGGGACCCCCATCGCCCCGCCGAACGACCGCCCACGGCCTGTGGTGCCTGAGGGTCACAGCCAGCTGGCAAGCCACAGCGCGCCCTCTTTCCACGAGATGTGGCGCCAGCTGCTCCCCATCGGCCGGCACCCCGACTCCGGCGGCTACCGCCGCTACGCCTGGACCGCCGCCGACGCCGAATGCCGGGAATGGTTCAAGGCACAGGCCGAGTCCCGTGGGCTGACCTACGAACTCGACCGCAACGGGAACCAGTGGGCCTGGCTCGGTGACCCCGAGGCCGGGGACGCCGTCGTCACCGGGTCGCACCTCGACTCGGTACCCGACGGTGGGGCCTTCGACGGTCCCCTCGGCGTCGTGTCGTCCTTCGCCGCGCTCGATGAACTGCGCGGCAGGGGAGCGGAGTTCACCAGGCCGCTCGCCATCGTCAACTTCGGTGACGAGGAGGGCGCCCGCTTCGGGCTCGCCTGTGTCGGGTCACGCCTCACCTCCGGCGCGCTCACCGTCGAGCAGGCGCACCGGCTGACCGACGGGGACGGGGTCACGCTGCCGCAGGCCATGGCGGCGGCGGGCTACGACGCCGACGCCATCGGGCCCGACCCCGAACGGCTCGCCCGTATCGGCGCGTTCGTCGAACTCCACGTCGAGCAGGGCCGCGCGCTGGATCTGTCCGGCGACCGGGTCGGCATCGCCAGCGCCATCTGGCCGCACGGCAGGTGGCGGTTCGACTTCCGGGGTGAGGCCAACCACGCCGGTACGACGCGGCTGGTGGACCGGCGGGACCCCATGCTGTCGTACGCCGAGACCGTGCTCGCCGCCCGCCGCGAGGCCCAACTCGCCGGTGCCGTCGCCACGTTCGGGAAGATCGCCGTCGAGCCGAACGGCGTCAACGCGATCCCCTCCCTGGTGCGCGGCTGGCTCGACTCCCGCGCCGCCGACCAGGACACCCTGGACACGGTGGTCACCGGCGTCGAGAAGGCGGCCCGCGAGTACGCGGAGGCGCACGGCGTCGACCTCGACATCGTCCGTGAGTCCTTCACCCCGGTCGTCGAGTTCGACCACGCCCTGCGCGACGAACTCGCCCGTGTCCTGGGCAAGGACACCGACCTCAGGGTCCCCGTCCTGGGCACCGGTGCCGGACACGACGCCGGAATCCTCTCCGGGAGCATCCCGACCGCCATGCTGTTCGTGCGCAACCCCACGGGCGTCTCGCACTCCCCGGCCGAGTTCGCGGCCGAGGACGACTGCGTGGCCGGGGTGACCGCACTCGCCGACGTACTGGAAGGGCTGGCCCGCAGGTGACGCACCCCACCACGCACCCCACCACGCGGACGTACTGGCTGGAACACGCCTGGCTCGACACCAACGTCGAGCCGGGCGTCGCCCTGGAGGTGAGTGACGGACGGATCACCGCCGTCCGTACCGAGGTCGACACCCCGCCCCCCGGCGCCGAGATTCTGCGCGGACTCACCCTCCCCGGGCTGGCCAACGCCCACAGCCACGCCTTCCACCGTGCCCTGCGCGGTACCGTCCAGGTGGGCTCCGGCACCTTCTGGACCTGGCGGGAGCTCATGTACTCCTTCGCCGACCAGCTCACCCCGGACACGTACCACGACCTGGCCCGCGCGGTGTACGCCGAGATGGCGCTGGCCGGGATCACGGCGGTCGGCGAGTTCCACTACGTGCACCACGCCCACGGCGGCACCCCGTACGCCGACCCCAACGCCATGGGTGAGGCGCTCATCGCCGCCGCCTCCGAAGCCGGCATCCGCATCACCCTCCTCGACACCGCCTATCTCTCCTCCGGCTTCGGACAGCCCCCCAACCACCACCAGCTCCGCTTCTCCGACGGAAGCGCGGACGCCTGGGCGGAACGCTGTTCACTTCTCAAGGAACGGGATCACGCGCGGATCGGTGCCGCCATCCACTCCGTACGGGCCGTGCCCGCGCGGGAGTTGGCGACCGTGGCCCGCTGGGCCGAGGAGCGGCGGGCCCCGCTCCATGTGCATCTCTCCGAGCAGACCGCCGAGAACGACGCCTGCCGCGCCGCCCACGACTGCACGCCGACGCAACTCCTCGCTGATCAAGGCGTGTTGGGCCCGCGCACCACCGGCGTCCACAACACGCACCTCACGGACGAGGACATCGCGCTGCTGGGGCGCTCGGGCACCGGCACCTGCATGTGCCCGACGACCGAACGCGACCTCGCCGACGGAATCGGCCCCGCCGTGGCCCTCCAGCGAGCCGGCTCACCGCTCTCCCTCGGCTCCGACAGCCACGCCGTCATCGACCTCCTCGAAGAGGCCCGCGCGATGGAGCTGAACGAGCGCCTGCGCACCCGCACCCGGGGTCACTGGACGGCGGCCGCCCTGCTCCGCGCGGCCTCCGCCGACGGCCACGCGGCTCTCGGCTGGGACGAGGCGGGCAGCATCACGGCAGGCGCCCTCGCCGACTTCACGACCATCGCGCTCGACTCGGTCAGGACAGCGGGGCCGGTGCCCAGGCTCGGCGCCGAGACGGCCGTATTCGCGGCGACGGCAGCGGACGTACGGCACACCGTCGTAGGCGGCCGGCACGTCGTACGCGACGGAGCGCACGCGCTCGTACCGGATGTGCCGCAAGCGCTCGCGCAGGCAGTCGAAGCCCTGCGGGCCTGACAACCACCCACGAGGACACGATGAGCAGCAGCACCGTCATCACCAACATCGCCACGCTGGTCACCAACGACCCCTCCCTCGGTGACGGATCCCCCCTCGGTCTGATCCAGGGCGCGGCCGTCGTCATCGACGGCGACCGCGTCGCGTGGACCGGTGAAACAAGCAAAGCACCCGCCACTGACAATCGGGTCGACGCCGGTGGGAGGGCGGTCCTGCCGGGCTTCGTGGACTCCCACTCGCACCTCGTCTTCGCGGGCGACCGCACGCAGGAGTTCAACGCCCGCATGTCCGGGCGTGCTTACAGCGCGGGCGGCATCCGCACGACCGTCGCGGCGACGCGCGCCGCGAGCGACGCGGAACTGGAGGCGAACCTCACCCGCTACCTCGACGAGGCCCTCCGCCAGGGCACCACCACCTTCGAGACGAAGTCCGGTTACGGCCTGACGGTCGCCGACGAGTCCCGCGCCCTGCGGATCGCCGCCGCGCACACCGACGAGGTGACGTACCTCGGCGCGCACATCGTCTCCCCGGACTTCGCCGACGACCCCGCCGCGTATGTGGCGCTGGTGACCGGCGAGATGCTCGACGCCTGTGCTCCGTACGCCCGTTGGATCGACGTCTTCTGCGAGAAGGGCGCCTTCGACGGCGACCAGGCGCGCGCGATCCTGAGCGCCGGCAAGGCGAAGGGCCTGCACCCGCGCATCCACGCCAACCAGCTCTCCTACGGCCCCGGCGTCCAGCTCGCCGTAGAACTCGACGCGGCGAGCGCCGACCACTGCACGCACCTGACCGACGCGGACGTGGACGCGCTGGCGAGCGGCCGTACCGTCGCGACCCTGCTGCCCGGCGCCGAGTTCTCGACGCGGGCCCAGTGGCCGGACGCGCGCCGGCTCCTGGACGCCGGGGTCACCGTCGCGCTGTCCACCGACTGCAACCCGGGCTCGTCCTTCACGTCCTCCGTGCCCTTCTGCGTCGCGCTGGCGGTGCGTGACATGGGGATGACTCCGGACGAGGCGGTGTGGTCGGCCACGGCGGGCGGAGCGGCGGCCCTGCGCCGGGACGACGTGGGGCGGATCGCACCGGGCGCCCGCGCCGACCTGATCCTGCTGGACGCGCCCAGCCATGTGCACCTGGCGTACCGGCCGGGCGTGCCGCTGGTCAGCGGGGTGTGGCGGCGGGGCACGCGGACCGTCTGACGACGGCGGGACCTCATCGCTCCGTCGCGTCGATCCCGTAGAGCAGGCGGTGCAGGAACTCGGCGATGACGCCCATCGTGGTGGCCGAGGTCCAGGGCAGCCCCGTGCTCGGGCCGCCGAGGAACGCGACGTCTCCGTGGTTGGTGCCCTTCAGGACGTAGCGGGTGCTGTCGGCCCCGGCGGCGCGCAGCGCCTGGTGCACATGCTGCGTCTGCGAGGGCGAGACGAGCATGTCCTCGCTGCCGTGCAGGAACAGGAACGGCGGTGCCGAGGCGGTCGCGTGGGCCGCCGGGTCCGCGGCCCGCACCGCGTCGGGGATCTCCGGGAACGGCACACCCGGCCTGCCCAGATACGCCGAGAAGTGTGTGGCCTCCCGCCGGTGGTGCAGCTGGGCCGCCTCGTCGAAGCCGTCGGCGATGGCGGAGAGTTCGGAGCTGCCGTAGGCGTCGACCACGGCCCGCACCTGCCCCTGCGAGGTCTGCTCCCAGGCGTCGGAGAACGCCGGCAGACCGTCCGAGACAGCCGTCAGCGCCGCCGGATGACCGCCCGCCGACTCGCCCCACAGGGCGACCGCGCCGGGGGTCGATGCCGAACTCGTCGGCGTGCGACCGCAGATACGCGAGGGCGGCGCGGACATCGCGGACGGAGTCGTGGAAGGTGACGCCATCAGGGGCGACGCGGTACTCGACACTGGCGACGACGAAACCGGACTCGGCGACATGCCGGCGCGCCTCGAACGCCATCGCCTTGTTGCAGCGGAGAAACGCGCCCCCGGGGAGGTGGACGACCAGCGGAAGCCGTTCGTCGCAGGCCGGCCGCAGGACATCGGCCTTGAGCTCGCGCCGCGCCCCGTCGGGCAGTTCGACGGTCGCGTACGTGACGTCGCTAAGGCTGTCCACGGCGACGGTGCCGAGGGACATCTGCGTGTCCGGGTCGACGTCCAGCAGTGTGCTGTCGGCGAGATCGGGGCGGCGCGATGCCGGTGGCGACGGGGACGGACAGGGAAAAGGAGGCGGACACGGTCTCTCCGATCGTCATGGAACGTGCGGTGAGTGAGACGTTCCATGGCCGTGCCGACAGGCGCCCGACACCGGAACGACAGTCCCGACAGACACCCGACACCGGGGTTGAAAGCGTGCTGAGGCCGCGGTGAAACCGGCCGGGCGCAGGCTCTGCTCCACAAGGAAAGCCCACCGATTCCGGCGACTACGAGGAGCACACCATGATGGCCATCGAACTCACCCTCACCGACCAGGACAAGCAGACCCTGCGGACCGCCGCGTACGGCGCCGTCTCGCTGCTGGTCGCCGCCGGTGCCACCGGCTCCCCGCACCGGATCGCCACCCGGGGCAGCATCGCGCTGTTCTCCGCGACCGGTCAGGTCGGCCACGTTCTCACCGAGAAGTCGAAGATCGAGGGCCTGGACGGCAGGTCCGCGGCCGAACTCGCCGACCGGGTGCTGCCCGCCCTGACCGCGACCATGGCGCTGCTCAAGGAACAGGACCCGGCCGAGGCCGACAACTTCCGCGCCACCGTGCTCGTCGCCGTGGAAGAGGGTGTCCGGAGCCTGAAGGGCGGACCCGGGCCCGCCATGAACGAGATGATCCGCAAGATCACCGCGGCCCTCGACGCCGCCTGACCGGTCCGGCCCGTCCAGTCGCTGTTGTCGATGCTCCACGCGCGGAACGCGCCTTTGGTGATGCGCCCCACAAGGGTGCTGAAGTCGGCCTTGACGGCCTGCGGGGTCTTCTCCGGGGGGAACAGCGGCTTGATGGGCTGCCGTTCCTCCGAGAGGTCGGCGGCGAGGCGGGACTTGTAGGCGTTGTACACGGCCGCGATGTCCTGGCGGATCACCTGGCCCTCGCTGTTGCCCGGGAAGGGCATTCCGCGCAGGCGGTTGTCGTTCGTCGCGGCGATCGAGGCCACGTCCATGAGGAAGCGGTCGATGAGGTCGGTGACGTCCTGTTCCCGGGCGTCCGGAGCCTTGTTGCGGGCGTCCCGCAGCAGCAGGTCCGCCATCTCCAGGGTGAGGTCGCGGTAGATCGTGTACCGCGGGCTCCCTGGGATGACGCCGAGCACATGGTCGGGTTGTTTGGCGGCGTCGGTGTTCGTCGACGCGAACCCGTCGGGATGCGGCTTGTCCTCAAGGCCCGGCACCGGGAAGGGCACGCTACGGAAGGCATCCTCCTCGTCGCGCATGTTGGGGGCGGCGGCCGCCATCGTCACGAAGGCGCCGTCGGCCCCCTTGTCGACGACGTCCGCAAGGGCCTGCGACGTCCGCTTCTCCAGCGTGATCCGGCAGGTCCGGCCGTCGAGGAAGGACTTGATCGCTGTGTTGACGGACAGGAGGTCCAGCACCCGGGTGGCCTTGCCCTGCGATTCCGGGAACTTGAGGGACACGTTGGTGAACGAGATGTTCCCCTTCACCAGCTTGCTCCGCTGGACCACAGGCGCCCGCTGCACGGCCGGTGCGGGGCGCCCCTCCTGGCCGAGCATCCGCGCGACGCTGGCGTTGCCCGCGCTCGACAGGAGCGACAGCAACTCGTGCGCGGGCCGCGCGGTGTCCGCCGCGGGTCCGCTCAGCGGGGCACGCCGGGATACGGCGTCCCGCGCGCGGGCTTCTTCTCGGGCGGGCACGTCCTCACCTCTGGCCTGGAGCCGCGATCTCCGTTGTCCACAGGCTGAGCGGACGCCCCCGCGAGGTACTCAGGGGCAACTAACCCGCGCCGGAAAACCGCTCCACCTGCCCACAAGGGCAGGACCGGTGCCGCCGTAGGGTGCTCGGCATGAGCATCATCGGGGTTGGTATCGACGTGGCCGAGATCGACCGGTTCGCGGCGTCGCTGGCGCGTACGCCCGGGTTGGCCCGACGCCTCTTCCTGGACAGCGAGTTGCTGCTGCCGAGCGGGGAGCGCCGGGGGGCCGCCTCCCTGGCCGCCCGTTTCGCCGCGAAGGAGGCTCTGGCGAAGTCGCTGGGCGCGCCGGCCGGGCTGCTCTGGACGGACGCCGAGGTCTACGTCGAGGACAGCGGGCGGCCCCGGCTGCGGGTGACGGGCACGGTCGCCGCGCGGGCGGCCGAACTGGGCGTCTGCTCCTGGCACGTGTCGTTGAGCCATGACGCGGGGGTTGCTTCGGCGGTGGTGATCGCGGAGGGGTGACGGGGAGCCCGGTCCGCCCGGGTGCGTTCCGTGCCCGTTCCGGGGCAGACTCGACCGCATGCGTACTGCGTACAGCGTGGAGACGGTAAGGGCCGCCGAACGGCGGCTGATGGCACGGCTTCCCGAGGGCGCGCTGATGCAGCGCGCCGCGGCCGGACTGGCCGTCGCCTGCGCCCAGTTGACGGGCCGGGTCTACGGCAGCCGGGTCGCGCTGCTGGTCGGCAGCGGTGACAACGGCGGCGACGCGCTCCACGCCGGGGCACGGCTGGCCCGGCGCGGGGCGGCCGTCACGGCGGTGCTGCTCGTGCCCGACCGCACCCACGCGCGCGGGCTCGCGGCGCTGCTCCGCGCGGGCGGTCGTGCGGTGTCGCCGGACGCCGCCGAGGAACCGGTCCTGCGCGCCGACCTCGTCGTCGACGGCATCGTCGGGATCGGCGGCCGGGGCGGGCTGCGGCCGGACGCCGCACGGCTCGCGACCCTCGCCGGGGACTCCCGGGGTGTCGTCGTCGCCGTAGACCTCCCGAGCGGTGTCGAGGCGGACACCGGCGAGGTGCTGGGCGCCGCGGTCCGGGCCGACCTCACCGTTACCTTCGGCACCCACAAGCCGGGGCTGCTGATCGACCCCGCGCGCGAGTACGCCGGTTCCGTACGGTTCGTCGACATCGGCCTCGGCGCCGAACTGCCCCCCGAACCCGAGCTGGAGGCCCTCCAGCACGCGGACGTGGCGGCGCTGCTGCCGGTGCCGGACGCCGAGAGCGACAAGTACCGGCGCGGGGTCGTGGGCATCGCCGCCGGGTCCGGGCGCTACCCGGGCGCGGCCGTGCTCGCCGTCGCGGGGGCGCTGCGGGGCGGCGCGGGGGCCGTACGGTACGTCGGTCCGGCCGCGGACGCGGTGATCGCGCGGTTCCCGGAGACCCTGGTGTCGGACGGGGGTCCGGACAAGGCGGGGCGGGTGCAGGCGTGGGTCGTCGGGCCGGGGGCGGGCGACGACGCGGCGACCGTGGCGGAGGTGGTGACGGCCGACGTGCCGGTGCTCATCGACGCGGACGGGCTGCGGCTGGCCGACCCGGACGCCGTACGGGCGCGTACGGCGCCGACGCTGATGACCCCCCACGCGGGGGAGGCCGCCGCGCTGCTGGGGGTCCCGCGCGCGGAGGTCGAGGCGGCCCGGCTCACGTCCGTGCGGGAGTTGGCGCGGCGGTACGGGGCGACCGTGCTCCTCAAGGGCTCGACGACGCTGGTCGCCGACTCCGGGGGCGGTGCCGTGCGGGTCAATCCGACGGGCACCGGCTGGCTGGCCACGGCGGGCAGCGGGGACGTGCTGTCGGGGCTCGCGGGCTCGTTGCTGGCGGCGGGGCTGCCGGCGTTCGACGCGGGCAGCGTGGGGGCCTATCTGCACGGTCTCGCGGGGCGGCTGGCGGCGGACGGAGCGCCGGTGGGGGCGCACGACGTGGCGGAGGCGGTACGGACGGCGTGGCGGGACGTGCGGGACTGAAGCGTTCCCGCACCTGCGGCACCCCCGCTCGTCAATAAGGGTGACCCCTCCGCGCGGCACCCGCCCGCTGTCGTACCGCCGCGTTTCTCTGATCGCATGATCAGTACACGAATCGCGCACAGAAGCATCGCGGTGCTGCTCACCGCGGTGATCGCCCTCCCCGTCGGGGCCGGGACCGCCTGGGCCGACGGGCCGGCACCGGCGCCCGGGCCCGGCGAGACCGAGCTCGTCCCGGGCGTGCCCCCGGGGCCGTATCAGCCCTGGCAGATCGACACGCCCGACCAGGCCCTCCCACCGAAGGTGTACACGCCGACCGCAGAGGAGGACCGCGTCGAGCCGAGGGACGCGGCACCGGGGACGTACGCGCTCGTCGAGTACGTGCCGATCGGGGACGCCGTGGCGAAAGTCTCGTGCAGCAAGCAGACCGGGCCCTACCAGCGGGGCGTGGAGCGGTGGTTGAAGCTGAAGGTGGACGGCCGGCAGTCGGCCGCCGACTGCAAGGCGATCAGGGCCTTCCAGAAGAAGCAGGGCATCAAGCCCGCGATCGGCTTCGCCGGACCCGTGACCTGGGCGCGCATGCAGTTCCTCGCCGCCAAGAAGAACCCGAACGCGGCCCGTAAGTGCCCCGTCCGCTCGTACCGCGTCGCCTGTGTCGATCTCGACCGGCAGCTCACCTGGGTGCAGAAGGGCAAGAAGGTCGTCTTCGGACCGGTCCCGATGCGCAGCGGACGCACCGGACACGTCACCCGGGGCGGCTGGCACAAGATCTACTGGAAGCACAAGAACCACTGGTCGACGCTCTACAACAGCCCCATGCCGTATGCCCAGTTCTTCGACGGCGGCATCGCCTTCCACGCCGTCTACGGCAGCATCTACACCACCACCGGTTCCTGGGGCTGCGTCAACCTCCGACTGGCCGACGCCCGCAAACTGTGGAGCGTCCTCAAGAAGGGCGACCGCGTCTACGTGTGGGGCCGCAGGCCCGGGAACTAGGCGGGCCTGCGGGCTTGTCGGTCCCCTCTGAGACACTGGGGGCGTCATGAACGAGACAGCACCTGCGCCGACCGCGCCCCTGCGCGCCCGCGCCGAGATCGACCTCGGTTCCCTGCGGGCCAATGTGCGGACCCTGCGCGCCCTCGCGCCGGGCGCCGCCCTCATGGCCGTCGTGAAGTCCGACGCGTACGGCCACGGCGCCGTGCCCTGCGCCCGCGCGGCCGTCGGGGCGGGGGCGACCTGGCTCGGTACGGCCACCCCCGAGGAGGCCCTCGATCTGCGGGCCCGTGCCGGGCTGCCGGCCGGGGTGCGGATCATGTGCTGGCTCTGGACGCCCGGCGGGCCGTGGCGCGAAGCAATCGAGGCCGACCTCGACATGTCGCTCAGCGGCATGTGGGCGCTGCGGGAGGTCGTGGCGGCCGCCCGTGAATCCGGTCTCCCCGCGCGCGTGCAGCTCAAGGCCGACACCGGACTCGGGCGCAACGGCTGCCAGCCCGGGGACGACTGGGCCGAACTCGTCGGTGAGGCCCTGCGCGCGGAGGCCGAGGGCCTGCTCCGCGTCACCGGCCTCTGGTCCCACTTCGCCTGCGCCGACGAACCCGGGCACCCCTCCGTCGACGCCCAACTCGCCCTCTTCCGCGAGATGGTCGCGTACGCGGAGGGCCAGGGCGTACGGCCCGAGGTCCGCCACATCGCCAACTCGCCCGCCACCCTCACCCGCCCCGACTCGCACTTCGACCTCGTCCGCACGGGTATCGCCGTCTACGGCATCTCGCCCAGCCCGGAGGTGGGCACGTCCGCCGACTTCGGGCTGCGGCCGGTGATGACCCTGAAGGCGTCCGTCGCCCTGGTGAAGCAGGTGCCGGGCGGGCACGGCGTCAGCTACGGCCATCACTACGTCACCCCGGGCACGACGACCCTCGGCCTCATCCCCGTCGGCTACGCGGACGGCATCCCCCGGCACGCCTCCGGCACCGGCCCGGTGCTGGTCGGCGGCAAATGGCGCACGGTCGCGGGGCGGGTCGCCATGGACCAGTTCGTCGTAGACCTCGGAGGGGACGAGCCGGAGCCCGGGACCGAGGCGGTCCTCTTCGGCCCCGGTGACCGCGGCGAGCCCACCGCCGAGGACTGGGCACAGGCGGCCGGCACCATCGCCTACGAGATCGTGACCCGCATCGGAACGCGCGTTCCCCGCGTCTATGTCAATGAGGACGTCCCCGTGGAGGACGAGGTCGCCCTCGTCGTCGATCAGGTCGTCCCCGGGTATGAGTCGGACGACGCAGCGCAGGGCCGGGACGGGAAGAGGAGCGGCACGTGAGCGAGAGCAGTGCGGAGGCGGTCGCCGAACTCGCCTCCGCCGCCACGGGGGTGGCCGGCAACTGGAGCAAGGTGGCCGGCATCGCGGGCGCCGCGATAGGCGTGATCGCCGCGGGTGCCGCGGCCGGTGTCGCCATAGAGCGGATGACCGTCGGGCGCGGCATGCGCGAGCGGGCGCGGCTCGCCCTGGACTCCACGGGACCGTACGGCTCGCTGCGCGGCACCCCTGGCACGGCGCGGGCCGACGACGGCACCGAGCTGTACTACGAGGTCGACGACATCGAGCCGGAGGTCGCCGTCACGCCCAAGCGGCGGCGGCTCTTCGGGCGCAAGGCGCCCGCCCCCGTCACCGTCGTCTTCAGTCACGGCTACTGCCTCAACCAGGACTCCTGGCACTACCAGCGGGCGGCCCTGCGCGGGGTCGTCCGGACAGTGCACTGGGACCAGCGCAGTCACGGCCGTTCCGCGCGCGGGGTCGCGCAGCTCGAGGACGACATGCCGCTCACCATCGACCAGTTGGGCCGAGACCTGAAGGCCGTGCTCGACGCGGCCGTGCCCGAGGGGCCGATCGTGCTCGTCGGGCACTCCATGGGCGGCATGACGGTGATGGCGCTCGCCGACCAGTACCCGGACCTCATCCGCGACCGGGTCGTGGCCACCGCCTTCGTCGGTACGTCCTCCGGGCGGCTCGGCGAGGTCAACTTCGGGCTGCCCGTCGCAGGCGTCAACGCGGTACGGCGGGTGCTGCCCGGCGTGCTGAAGGCGCTCGGACAGCAGGCCGCGCTGGTGGAGCGGGGGCGGCGGGCCACCGCCGATCTGTTCGCCGGGATCATCAAGCGGTACTCGTTCGCGTCGCGGGACGTCGACCCGGCGGTCGCGCGGTTCGCCGAGCGGATGATCGAGGGCACGCCCATCGACGTGGTCGCCGAGTTCTACCCGGCCTTCACCGACCACGACAAGACGGCGGCCCTCACCCACTTCAAGGACATGCCGGTGCTCGTGCTGGCCGGGATCGGCGATCTCGTCACGCCCAGTGAGCACAGCGAGGCCATCGCCGACCTGCTGCCGGACGCCGAGCTGGTGCTCGTGCCGGACGCCGGGCACCTGGTCATGCTGGAGCACCCGGAAGTGGTCACCGACCGCCTCGCCGACCTGCTCACCCGCGCGGGCGCGGTGCCCGCAGGGGCTACCGTAAGTGGCTATGGAAGCACCAGCAGCACCGCACGACGCGGCTGAGCCCCTGTCCGTCTCGATCACCGTCAACTCCCCCGAGCAGATGGGGGAGTTGGGCCGCCGCCTGGCCAAACTGCTGCGCGCGGGCGACCTCGTGATGCTGACCGGGGAGCTCGGCGCCGGCAAGACCACGCTGACCCGGGGACTGGGGGAGGGGCTCGGCGTGCGCGGCGCGGTCACCTCGCCGACGTTCGTCATCGCCCGCGTGCACCCCTCGCTGGGGGAGGGACCGCCGCTGGTCCACGTCGACGCGTACCGCCTGAGCGGCGGGCTCGACGACATGGAGGACCTCGACCTCGACGTCTCGCTGCCCGAGTCGGTGATCGTCGTGGAGTGGGGCGAGGGCAAGGTCGAGGAGCTGACGGACGACCGCCTGTCGGTCGTCATCCACCGGGCCGTCGGAGACACCACGGACGAGGTACGGCACGTCACTGTCACCGGGCTCGGTGAGCGCTGGGCCGCGGTCGAACTGGGCGTGCTCGGCGCGTGACGTCCCGGGGCGGGGCGGGTGGGTTCCGACAAGGTGTCGGCAAGATGTTGCGTTTCGGGTCTCGCGCGTGGTCACATGGTATCCAGTTCGTAGTTAGGTCTACCTAACTACGTCCGCCCCCAGGTCCCAGGAGGCGTCCATGTCGGCTTCGTCAGCTTCAGAGAACCAGGACCGCCCGCAGCCGTATGTGTTCGCCGGGGTGTCCATGCGGGAGTTGTTGGCGGCGGGCGAGGCGGCGAAGGCGGTCTGCACGCCGCCCCGCGCGCCGGTGGCTCCGCCGGTTGAGCGGCGTAAAGCTGCGTAGTCGTCTGTCCGCGGGCCGGTGGGGGCTGGTCGCGCCCGCGCGGCGGAGCCGCAGATCGATACAGCCCCGCGCCCCTACCGGGCGCGCCCCCGATTAGTGGATCACCACCACCGACTGCCCGATCGTCGCGAACTCCCACATCGCCGTGCCGTCCTCGACCGACTCGCGGATGCCGCCGGACCTGACCGTGGAGTCGGGTTGCCGGGTCGCGCCGTTGACCGCCGCGCTGAAGCCGATCGCGAGCCCGTCCGTGCTGGCGAAGCGGACGACGTGCTGGATGGGGGTGCCGTCGGTGCCGGTGACCGCGTTCGAGCGGGACGTGACCCAGTAGGAGCCGAGGGTCGGATCCACCGTGCCGGGGGTGACCTTGAACGTGCGGTTGACCTTGTTGTTCTCGGCGACGAGCCACACCCGGTCGTCGTCCAGCGAGTACACGACCCGTTCGCCCTTGCCGGAGCCCGCGGGCAGCGCGGCGGGGTTCTTCTTGTCGCGGGGCGCCTTCGAGGTGGCCACCGCCGGCGGGGCGCTCGCGCGGGCCGTACTGCCCAGCCCGGCCGGGACGCTCGCCGACGCCTGATAGGCGAGGAAACCGACCGTGGCGACGGCCGCCACGGTGAGCCCGGCCACGATTCCCGAGCTGCTGCCGGCCATCGGCGCCCACCTCCGTGTCTTGTATGTCCAGTAAGTGCGGTGACTGTAGGTGACGGTAGCAGTCGGGCCGGGCCGACCGCGGCGGCCGTGCCCGGGGCGCCGGAGCCGTAGGCTGTTTGCGTGCTCTTGCTCGCTCTGGATACCGCCACTCCCGCAGTCACCGTCGCCCTGCACGACGGCGAGGCCGTCATCGCCTCGTCGAGTCAGGTGGACGCGCGCCGCCACGGTGAGCTGCTGCTCCCGGCCGTCGACCGTGTGCTCGCCGACGCGGGACTCAAGCTCGACGCCGTCACCGGAATCGTCGTCGGCATCGGCCCCGGCCCCTACACCGGGCTGCGCGTCGGACTGATGACCGCCGACACGTTCGGGCTCGCGCTCGGCGTGCCCGTGCACGGTGTGTGCACGCTGGACGGCCTCGCCTACGCCGCCGACCTCGCCGGCCCCTTCGTCGTGGCCACCGACGCGCGCCGCAAGGAGGTCTACTGGGCGCGCTACGCCGACTCGCGTACGAGGGTGACCGACCCGGCCGTCGACCGGCCCGCCGACATCGCCGGCCGGGTCGCGGGAGTGCCCGCCGTCGGCGCGGGCGCCCTGCTCTACCCGGACACCTTCCCGGCCGTCCACGAGCCCGAGCACGTGTCCGCCGCCGCACTCGCCTCCCTGGCCGCCGAGCGACTGGCGGCGGGCGTCGAACTCCCCGCGCCCCGGCCGCTCTATCTGCGCCGCCCCGACGCCCAGGTCCCCAAGAACTACAAGGTGGTCACCCCCAAGTGACCGAATCCACGAGCCCTCGGCTGCGCGAGATGCGCTGGTGGGACATCGACCCCGTGCTGGAACTGGAGAAGGACCTCTTCCCCGAGGACGCCTGGTCCCGGGGCATGTTCTGGTCCGAACTGGCCCATGCGCGGGGCGCCGAGGCGACCCGCCGGTACCTGGTGGCGGAGGTGACCGGCGAACAGTACGAGGGCGGTGTCCGGGTCGTCGGCTACGCGGGCCTCGCCACCACCGGCGACCAGGCCGACATCCAGACCATCGCAGTCGCCCGCGACCACTGGGGCACCGGCCTGGGCTCCACCCTCCTGACCGAACTCCTCAGCGCGGCAAGCGAGTTCGAGTGCGCCGAGGTCATGCTCGAATGCCGCGTCGACAACGTCCGCGCGCAGAAGCTCTATGAGCGCTTCGGCTTCGCGCCCATCGGCTTCCGGCGCGGCTACTACCAGCCGGGCAACGTCGACGCCCTGGTGATGCGCCTGACCGACCCGTCAACTTCCGTACAAGGAACCGAGATCAATGGCTGACGAACCTCTCGTCCTCGGCATCGAGACCTCCTGCGACGAGACCGGTGTCGGCATCGTCCGCGGCCACACCCTTCTCGCCGACGCGGTCGCGTCCAGCGTCGACGAACACGCCCGCTTCGGCGGGGTCGTACCGGAGGTGGCCTCCCGCGCCCACCTGGAGGCGATGGTCCCCACGATCCAGCGCGCCCTGAAGGACGCGGGCGTCAGCGCGAGCGACCTCGACGGCATCGCGGTCACGGCGGGCCCCGGGCTCGCGGGCGCGCTGCTGGTCGGCGTCTCGGCGGCGAAGGCGTACGCCTACGCGCTCGGCAAGCCCCTCTACGGCGTGAACCACCTCGCCTCCCACATCTGCGTGGACCAGCTGGAGCACGGCGCACTCCCGGAACCGACGATGGCCCTGCTGGTGTCCGGCGGCCACTCCTCCCTCCTCCTCTCCTCGGACATCACCTCGGACGTACGGCCGCTGGGCGCGACGATCGACGACGCGGCGGGCGAGGCCTTCGACAAGATCGCGCGTGTTCTGAACCTCGGCTTCCCCGGCGGGCCGGTCATCGACCGGTACGCGAAGGAGGGCGACCCCACGGCGATCACGTTCCCGCGCGGGCTGACCGGGCCGCGCGACCCGGCGTACGACTTCTCCTTCTCCGGGCTGAAGACGTCCGTGGCCCGCTGGATCGAGGCGAAGCGGGCGGCCGGGGAGGACGTGCCGGTGCGCGATGTGTCGGCGTCCTTCCAGGAGGCCGTCGTCGACGTCCTCACCCGCAAGGCCGTACGGGCCTGCAAGGACCAGGGCGTCGACCACCTGATGATCGGCGGCGGAGTCGCCGCGAACTCGCGGCTGCGGGCGTTGGCGGCGGAGCGCTGCGAGGCCGCCGGCATCCGCCTCCGCGTCCCGCGCCCGAAGCTGTGCACGGACAACGGCGCGATGGTCGCCGCGCTCGGCGCGGAGATGGTGGCCCGCAACCGGGCCCCCTCGGACTGGGACCTCTCGGCGGACTCGTCGCTTCCGGTCACGGAGACGCACGTCCCCGGCCACTCCCACGACCACGTGCACGAGGTCAGCAAGGAGAACCTGTACTCGTGACGGTCGCACTGATGTGGGAGGCGAGGGCGGCCGAAGGGCGGGGCGAGGAGCTGTTGTCCTGGGCCCGGGCACAACGGCTGTCGGCCGAGCCCCTGCGCCGGGAGCTCCTCCGCGCCCCCCAGGACCGCGTCCTCGTCATCACGTGGTGGGACGCGGACTACGACACCGAGCTGCCCGAACTTCCCGAGCCGGAGGGGGAGTTGGTCATGCGGGCGGTGCATCGGTGGCGGTTCGAGTCGGTGGGCGAATAACAAGAGTTTTGTTAAAATGGGGTCATGGCTGATTCTCCCCTGCCCGGTGAAGGCCCCGTCCGTCCGGTGTCGGTGTCGCTCCACGAGGGCACCATCGCCGCCCTCAAGGCGCGCACCGGCAAGCGGGGCATGTCCGCCTACGTGGAAGCACTCATCCAGCGCCAGCTGGAGCGGGATCGGCTGCGTGAATTGATCGAGGACGCGGAAGCCGCCCACGGTCCGGTGGATCCGGCCGGGGTCGAGGCCAAACGGGCCCTCCTGCGCGGCGGCTCGACGGGTTCGGCCGACGCCGCGTGAGCGGCACGCTGGTCCTCGACTGCGAGGGCCTTTCCAAGCTCGTCGGCCGCACTCCGGAACTCACCGAGTGGCTCGTCGCGGCCGAGGCCGAGGACATTCGCGTGGTCGTCAGCTCCGTGACCCTCGTAGAGGCGCGCGACCCCAGGACCCACCAGGCCCGGTTCGACCACGCCGTCTCGCGTGTCAACGTCGTCCCGCCCAGCGAGGCGATCGCCCGCCGGGCGAGCAAGCTCCTCGCCTCGGCCGGACTGCACGGTCACAAGTACGCGCTCGACGCGATCGTCGCCGCGACAGCGCTGGCGTCGCCCGCGCCCGTCACCGTGCTGACCTCCGACCCCGAGGACCTCCGGGACCTGTGCGGTGCCGGAGTCCACGTGATCAAGATCTGAGCCGCACCGGGTCTCATCCCTCTGCCCGTACCTCCGTCTCGCACAACAGCCGCCGGTCCGTGCCCAGTACGCGTTCCGGCCCCGTCAGCGTCACCCGGGCAGTGTGCCGTACCTCCGCGCTGGACGCCGCCAACCTCAGCTCCAGCGCCCCCGGTTCAACCACCCGCCGCCCCGACCGGTCGGTGAACGCCGACAGATCGGCGTGGAAGTGGAAGGTCACCCGGGACGCCTCGCCCGGGTCCAACTCCACTCGCCGGTAGGCGATCAGGCGGACGTCGGGGCGCGTCACCGAAGCCACCGGGTCGTGCAGGTACAGTTGGACGACCTCCGCTCCCGCCCGGTCGCCGGTGTTGCGGACGGTGAGGGTCAGGTCGTAGGAGCCGTTCGTGTCGATCTCCGACTGACTTGGTTCGGCGGGCTCCCACGCGAACGTCGTGTACGAGCGGCCGTGGCCGAAGGCGTACAGCGGGGTCGGGTCGAGGCTGCTGACCTCGTCGGCCAGGCCCAGCGGGGGCTGGAGGTACGTCCACGGCTGGCCGCCCGGCACGTGCGGGACGCTCACCGGGAGGCGGCCCGACGGATTGACGCGGCCCGACAGCACTCCCGCCACCGCCGGGCCGCCCTCCTCCCCCGGGAAGAACGCCTGGACCACCGCGCCAAGGCGTCCGTGCCAACGGCCCAGCGCGTAGGGGCGGCCGGTGAGGAGGACCAGGACCACCGGGACGCCCGTCGACACGAGCGCGTCCAGCAAGCCCGCCTGGACACCGGGCAGTTGGAGGTCGGCGACATCACAGCCCTCGCCCGACGTGCCGCGCCCGAACAGGCCCGCCCGGTCGCCCAGCACCGCCACGCACACATCCGCCTCGGACGCCCGCGCGACCGCCTCCTCGAAACCGGCCGTGTCCGGGCCGGACACGTCGCACCCCTCCGCGAACATCACCTTGGCGTCCGGGAGTTCGGCCCGCAGCGACTCCAGCAGGGTGGGGATCTCGATGCCCATCGGCACCTCGGGGTGGTGGACGCCGACGTGGGACGGGAAGGAGTAGCAGCCGAGCATCGCCAGCGCGTCGGCCGCCCTGGGGCCCACGACCGCGATCCGGGCGTCCGGCGGGAGGGGCAGTACGCCGTCCGGGTTGTCCAGCAACACCACTGACTCCTCGGCCAGTTGGCGCGCCAGCGCGCGGTTCGCCGCCGAGTCGAGATCGATCCTGCCGGTCGGCTCCGGCGCCCAGTCCTCGTCCAGGAGTCCCAACTCGGCCTTCTGCAACAGCACTCGGCGCGCGGCCCGCTCGATCAGCGACTCCGGTACGCCCCCCGCCCGCACCGCCTCCACCAACGGCTTCCCGTAGCACTTCAGCGTCGGCAGCTCCACGTCGATCCCCGCCGCCAGCGCCGCGTGCGCCGCCTCCGCCGGGCTGCCCGCCACCCGGTGCAGCGTCTCCAGGAAACCGATGCCGAAGTAGTCGGCGACCACCGTCCCGGTGAACTGCCAGTCCTCCCGCAGGAGTCGGGTCAGCAGCACGGGGTCCGCCGACGCCGGTACGCCGTCCGTCTCGTTGTACGCCGCCATCACCGACCGCGCGCCGCCCTCCCGCAACGCCATCTCGAACGGCGGCAGCACCACGTCCGCGAACTCCCGCACCCCGGCCCGCACCGGCGCCAGATTCCGCGCCCCCACCGAGGACGCGTACCCCGCGAAGTGCTTCAGCGTCGCGACCACCCCGGCCGACTCGAGCCCCCGCACATAGGCGGCACCGATGGTCCCCACCAGATACGGGTCCTCCCCGATCGTCTCCTCCACCCGCCCCCACCGCGGATCCCGTACGACGTCCAGGACCGGGGCGAGCCCTTGGTGGACGCCTGCCGCGCGCAGGTCGGCGCCGATGTGCCGGGCCATCTCCTCGACCAGCGCCGGGTCGAAGCTCGCGCCCCAGGCCAGCGGCACCGGGTACGCCGTCGCACCCCACGCGGTGAACCCCGCGAGGCACTCCTCGTGGGCGACGGCCGGAATGCCGAACCGGCCGGCCGCCGCGATCCGGCGCTGCGCACGGGCCAACGCCTGCGCGCCCAACTCCGGGTCCACCGGGGCCGTACCGAAGGAACGGGTCAGCTGCCCCAGACCCTTTGTGATCAGCTCGTCCCAGTCGTAGTCGGAGGTCATCTCCCTTTGCAGCGGGGCGACTCCGTCGCCGTCGGTGTCGGCACCCACCCAAACGCCGTACAGCTGGGCGGACTTCTCCTCCAGGGTCATCCGGGCGAGCAGGTCGTCGACGCGGGCGGCGGCGGGCAGGGCGGGGTCGCGCCAGGGGGCGGTGGTCATGAAACTCCTGTCAGAGGAAGGGGGTTACTTTCCGCCTACGCCCATCAGACCGCCGACCAGGGCGCGCCGGGCCACCAGGTAGACGGCGAAGATCGGGATGCCGGAGAGGACGACCGAGGCGAGCAGCGCGGGGATGTTCACGCCGAACTGGCTTACGTAGTTGAAGAGTCCGAGGGTGAGGACCCGGGGCCCGTCGGACTGGGTGAAGATCAGCGGGAAGAGGAAGCCGTTCCAGGCCTGGAGCGCGGTGTAGATGACGACGGTGCTGATACCGCCCTTGGTCAGCGGGATGACCAGCTGGAACAGCATCCGGGTCGCGGAGGCGCCGTCCAGTGCCATCGCCTCGTACAGGTCCTCCGAGATGTCCCGCAGGGTGCCGGTCAGCACCAGAACGGAGACCGGCATCGCGAAGGCCGCGGTGGGGAGGATGACCGCCAACAGGCTGTCGTACAGGTTGAGTTTGGCGATCATCAGGTACAGCGGGACCACCACTGCCTGGGCCGGGATGGCGACTCCCAGCAGGAACAGGCGGAAGGCCGCGCTCGACCAGACCGTGCGGGTGCGTACGGCGACGTAGGCGAGCGGCACGCACAGCACGAGCACGATTCCTACGACCGCTGCCGCCACCAGTGCCGTGTTGGCGAGGAAGTGGCCGAAGCCGTTGTGGAGAACGGTGTTGTAGTTGGCGAAGGTCGGATTGGTGGGCGGCTTCAGGGCGTTGTTGCCGAGGGCCTTGTCCTGGCGGGTGAGCGAGGCCGAGATCATCGCGTAGATCGGGACGATGACGACGGCCAGCCAGAGGAGGGAACCGAGACCGGCGAGGGGGTTGGGGCGCCTGCTCCAGTGCCGGCGCCGTCGGGGCCGCGGCTCTTCCACGGGCCTCTCCTCCGTCTTCACCGGACGCGGCAAGGTGTCGTGTGACACTCCGTCACATCCCTTCGCGGGTACTGCGCATGGCGCCGAAACCGGTGAGCCGGACCAGGACCAGGGACAGCGCGGTGGCGGCCACGACCAGGAAGGTCGCGATCGCGCTCGCGTAGCCGAAGTCGTAACTCTTGAAGCCGGCCTCGTACATCAGGTACGGCAGGATCGCCGTGTCCGTACCCGGGCCGCCCTGGGTGAGGATCAGGACGGTCTCGAAGTAGGTCAGCGAGCCGACGATCATCAGCACACTGGAGGTCGTGGCCGTGTTGCGGAGCTGCGGCAGCGTGATCGAGAAGAACTGGCGGTAGCGGCCCGCGCCGTCGATTGCCGCCGCCTGATAGAGCACTTCGGGTATCTGGCGGGCCCCGCCCTGGTAGATCAGCGTGTGGAAGGGGATGAACTGCCAGCCCCCGACGAACACGATCGCGAGGAACGCGCCACTGGTTGAGCCGAGCGTGTCCTGGTGGATGACGCCGAAGTTCGGGTCGAGCAGCGCGTAGAAGAGCAGCGCGATGGCCGTCGAGGACAGCAGGAACGGCACGAAGAAGATCGCGGAGAGGACGGCTCGGTTGCGCTGGCGGCCGGCGGCCCAGACACCCAGCAGCAGCGACACGACCGTTTGGAAAGCCCAGCTGGTGACCGTCAACAGGACGGTGACGGTGAGGGATTGGGTGAGCCGGTCGTCGTGCAGAAGCTTCTGCCAGTTGGCGAGCCCGACGGGTTTCGGGTCCCCGAGCCCGTTCCAGGTGGTGAAGGAGAGATAGACGGCGAGGACCATGGGGGCGACGGCGAAGAAGACGAAGAACAGAACTCCGGGCACAGCCCAAACGCCGTGAGGTGCAGCGCCCCGATAGGGGCGCGGGGAACTGCGCGACCAGCCACGACGCGCCGGCACCCGACGAACCACCCCCGCCGCGGAGCGATTACTCACTTCAACCCCTTCAGCGCCGACACGAACTCCGCCGGCGAACTCTTCCCCACGAACAGCTTGTTGATCTCCGTGAGCATCGGCGTGGACACATCCGGATCCACCGCCTGGTCCCAGCTCAACGTGAACGCGGGTGCCTGCTGCACCAGTTGGTACTGGAACTTGGCGAACTCGGGGTTGGGGGAGGAGTCGAGCAGCTTCTCCGCGTTGGAGGTGGTCGGGATGTCGCCGTTGGCGACCAGATCCTTCGCGTACGCCTCCGACGCGCAGTCCCGCAGAAACGCGATCGCCGCGTCCTTGTTGCCCGTACGGGCGTTCACGGACCAGTAGTTGGTGGGGTTGCCGACCACGTTGCGGATGTCGCCCGCGCCACCCTCGTACTTCGGGAACGCGGCCCACCCGAGGTTCGTCTTGGCGAAGTCCGGGAACTTGCCGAGCTGCGTCGAGTACTCCCACGAGCCCATCAGATGCATCGCCGCCTTGCCCTTGGCGAAGACCGCGGGCGCGCCCCCGTTGACGTACGACACGGAGCTGAAGCCCTTGCCGAAGGCGCCGTCGTCGATGAGTTGCTTGACGGTCTCGGCGGCCTTGAGGACAGCCGGGTCGCCCCAGCCGGACGCGTCGCCGTTCTTGATGCGATCGAAGACTTCGGGTCCGCCGATCCGGTCGACCAGATACTCCAGCCACATCAGCTCGGGCCAGATGTCGGCGCCGCCGAGCGCGAACGGCGTGATGTTCGCGGCCTTCAGCTTCTTGTTGATGTCGAGCAACTCGGCCCACGTGGTGGGTGGTTGGAGCTTCTGCGCGGCGAAGACCGACTTGTTGTAGAAGAGGATCACCGGCTGCATGCCGCGCATCGGGATGCCGTAGTTCTTGCCCTTGAGCGCGCCCGCCGCGAGCACGGAGGGCAGGAAGCCGCTGCTCAGGACCGGGTCGGACTTGATGGTGTCGGTGAGGTCGACCAGCTGGTTGGCCTCCTGGTAGGCCTTGATGGAGCCGCCGCCCCAGTTGAAGAAGACGTCGGGCGCGTTCGGCGAGCCCATCGCGGTGCGCAGCTTGGCCGGGTAGTCGGTACCGGGCACCTTCTCCAGCTTGATCTTGCCCTTGGCCTTCTTGGCCGCCGCCGACGCGTTGAACCGGGTGACGGCCTTGACCTGGACCTTCGTCGCGTCGTCGCCGTAGACGAAGGCGGTGACCGTACTGCTGCTGCCGGTGCTGTCACTGGAGCCGCAGGCCGTGAGTCCGGCGGTGAGCAGGGTGGTGGCACCGGCGCCGAGCACCCAGCGCCTGCTGTAGGACTCCATATGACGGCCTCTTTCGCGAATGTTTCGATCAGTGTTACGAATGTTCCGGGAACGTATGGCGGGTCTGGAGCTTCGTCAAGAGGTCGCGCAGGGATACGATCGCGGGCATGAAACCTTCGAAGGCCGTAGAAGCGCAGACTGCGACACTCGCTGAGATCGCCCGCGAGGCCGGAGTCTCGGCTCCGACTGTTTCGAAGGTCCTCAACGGTCGCGCCGACGTCGCCCCCGGCACCCGCACCCGTGTCGAGGAACTCCTGCGCGCCTACGGCTACCGGCGCCGCCGCGCCGAGGCGACCCGCTCCCCGCTGATCGACCTGGTCTTCCACGAGCTGGAGAGCGCCTGGGCGCTGGAGGTCATCCGGGGCGTGGAGAACGTGGCGCGGGACGCCGGGCTGAGCGTGGTGCTCAGCGAGAGCGCGGGGCGGCTGACGCCCGGCCGGACCTGGGCCGACCAGGTCGCCGCCCGCCGCCCGCACGGCGTGGTCCTGGTCCTGTCCGGGCTCGACGAGTCCCAGCGGGCGCTGCTGACCAGCCGTTCCATCCCGTTCGTGGTCATGGACCCGGCCGGCGACCCGGGCGCCGACGTGCCGTCGATCGGCGCGACGAACTGGCAGGGCGGGCTCGCCGCCACGCGGCACCTGGTCGAACTCGGACACACCCGGATCGGCGCGATCAGCGGACCCTCCCGCATGATGTGCAGCCGCGCCCGCGTGGACGGCTACCGGGCCGCGCTGGAGACGGCCGGGCTGCCGGTCGACGGCTCGCTGATCACCACCGGCGACTTCCACCACGAGGCCGGCTACCGGCTGGGGCTGGAACTGCTGCGCCGCCCGGACCGGCCCACCGCCGTCTTCGCCGGCAACGACCTCCAAGCCCTCGGCCTGTACGAGGCCGCGCGCGAACTCGGCCTGCGCATCCCGGAGGACCTGAGCGTGGTCGGCTTCGACGACCTCCCGGTCGCCCGCTGGGTCGGCCCGCCGCTGACGACCGTACGACAGCCCCTCACCGAGATGGCCGAGGCGGCGGCGAAGCTGGTGCTCGACCTCGCGCGCGAGCCGGAGTCCTCGGCGGCGCGGCGGGTGGAGCTGGCGACGAGCCTGGTGGTGCGCAGCAGTACGGCTCCGCCGGCCGCGGAGTGACGCCGGTGGCCGGAAGGTGACGTATTGACGAGTGGGGGGAGCCGCCCCACACTCCTCCGAGGCCAATCGGTTGCACAACCGAAACTTTCGGAGGCATCCGCATGAGATCTCTGAGAACCGGCTTGTCCCTGGCGGCCCTGGTCACCGGCGCCGCCCTCCTCTTCACGGCACCCGCCGCGCACGCCGCCGACACCCCGCTGCGCGACCTCGCCGCCGCGAAGGGCAAAGTCGTGGGCACCGCGGTCACCGGCTCCAAACTCACGGGCAGCTACGGCGACATCGCGGGCGCGCAGTTCAGTTCGCTCACCCCCGGCAACGCCATGAAGTGGGGGACCGTAGAGCCCACGCAGGGCAGCTTCGACTGGACCGAGGCCGACCGGATCGTCGCCTTCGCACAGGCCCACAACCAGCAGGTGCGCGGCCACACCCTGGTCTGGCACAGCCAGAACCCGAGCTGGCTGACCAACGGGACATGGACGTCAGCCCAGTTGAGCAGCCTGCTGCAGAACCACATCAGCACCGAAGTCGGCCGCTACAAGGGCGAGATCGCCGCCTGGGACGTGGTCAACGAGCCCTTCAACGAGGACGGCACCTACCGCTCGACGCTCTGGTACAACGGCCTCGGCGCCAACTACATCGCGCAGGCGCTGACTTGGGCCCACGCGGCCGACCCGGCGGCGAAGCTGTACATCAACGACTACAACGTCGAGGGCGTCAACGCGAAGTCCACCGCCCTCTACAACCTGGTCAAGTCCCTTGAAGCGGCGGGCGTTCCGATCGACGGAGTGGGGTTGCAAGCTCACCTGATCCTCGGTCAGGTCCCGGCCACCCTCCAGCAGAACATCCAGCGCTTCGCCGACCTGGGTGTGGACGTGGCGATCACCGAACTCGACGTACGCGTCGCGCTCCCGGCCGACAGCGCCGAACTCGCCCAGCAGAAGGCCGACTTCAAGAGCGTGGTCGCCGCCTGCGCGGCAGTGGCCCGCTGCGTGAACATCACCGTCTGGGGCTTCACCGACTCCGACTCCTGGGTGCCGGGCACCTTCCCGGGCTACGGGGCGGCGACGCCGTACGACGAGAACTACGCGCCGAAACCGGCGTACTACGGCATCGCGGAGGCACTCGGCGGCACTCGGTCCACGGCTGGTTGCGCGGCCACGTACGGCGTGACGAGCCAGTGGAGCACCGGATTCACCGGGCAGGTGACGATCGCCTGCACCGGCACCGCGCTGTCGTCCTGGAACGCGAGCTGGACGTACGGCGCGGGCCAGCAGCTCACGCAGGCCTGGAACGCCACGTGCACCCAGTCCGGGGCGGCCGTGACCTGTACGAACGCGACGTACAACGGCACGGTCCCGGACGGCGGCTCCGTGACGTTCGGGTTCAACGCGTCCTGGAGCGGAGGCAACCCGGTACCGGTGGTGACCTTGGGATGAGGGAGGCGGGGGGAGTGAAACGAGGGTGAGAACCGTGAGATTTTCCGCAGAAAACCGTCCCGGGACGTCTCCCCTAACTTTCTCCTAATAATTCGGACTTACGTTCCTCTCCGTGACGGACAACGAGAACGCCGACGGGGACAGACGAGTGGGCCGGCGGTCGAGGGTGCTGAAGATCGCCGGCCTCACTCTGGCGGGCGTCCTGGTCCTGGGCGTAGCCACGGCGGGCTGGGCCTACTGGCACCTCAACAACAACATCAAGAGCGTCGACATCGACAGCGCGCTCGGCGCCGACCGCCCCGCGAAGGCGGTGACCACACCCTCGACGTCCGCCTCCGCGTCCGCCGCCCCCGTGCCGACCGGCTCCGTGAACATCCTGGTCCTCGGCTCGGACTCGCGCAGCGGCAAGGAGAACCAGGCGCTCGGCGGCGGCGACAGCTCCGGCGCCCGCTCCGACACGGCGATGGTCGTGCACATCGACGCGGGCCGTAAGAAGGCCACGATCGTCAGCATCCCGCGCGACACCCTCGTCACCCGCCCGTCCTGCCCGCTGAAGTCGGGGGGCTCGACCTCCGTGGCGTACAGCGCGATGTTCAACAGCGCGTACTCGGTGGGCGGTCCGGTCTGTGCGGTCAAGACGGTCGAGTCGATCACGGACGTCCGCATGGACCACTACATAGAGATCGACTTCGCGGGCTTCGCGAAGCTGGTGAACGCGCTGGGCGGCGTGACGGTCACCACCACCGAGGACATCGACGACGACGACAGCCACCTGCACCTGAAGAAGGGCACCCACCACCTCAACGGCAAGCAGGCGCTGGCCCTCGCCCGCACCCGGCACGGCATAGGCGACGGCAGCGACCTGGGCCGAATAGGCCTCCAACAGATGCTGGTGAAGGCCCTGTTGACCCAGATCTCCTCCCACGACCTCCTCACCGACCCCACCAAGCTCTACGAGGTCACCGACGCGATCACCGACAGCCTCACCACCGACACCGGCCTCGACTCCCTCAGCGAACTCATCAGCCTCGGCGAGAGCCTGAAGGGCCTGTCGGCGGACGCGGTGACGACGATCACGATGCCGGTGGTGACGGCTCCGTCCGATCCGAACCGGGTGGTTGCCGAGGAGCCGGCGGCTAGCAAGTTGTGGGAGTCGTTGAAGTGACCGGCCGCCACAACCGAAGCGCGCGCTGAGCGGTCTCGTTCGGTGACCTGTCGGAGGGACCGCCGTGGGAACCATGGTCTCGGTCAGGGGCTGGCTGGAGTGCGACGACGGACAGCCGGCCCGGATCAGGCAGACCGTGGAAGCGGACGATCCGGAGCGCACCTACAGCGGGGGCCGGGCCTTCCCCGCCCGGCAGTACGACAACCTCGGCCGGGCCTTCGACGGGGGCAGCATCCGCGCGGTGGCCCTCGACCGGTTCGAGGAGAGGCTGCGGCGGATCGCCCGGATCCCGGCCACCGACCCGGACGACGAGTACGACGAGAGGCCCGTGCCTGTTCCTGGTCAGCCACGACGTCGACGGCATGAGCGAGTGGCGGGTCGGCAACGGCGATCCGGTGATCGGTCTTCCGGCCGGGGAGTACCGCTACCTCGACGCCCAGCCGGATCACGCAGTCGTACGAGAAAAAAATCTTCGGGAAATCCCGGCGAGTGTGTCGATCCGCCGCCCCCTCGTTCGACGCATGGTTGAAAGGCCGGGAAGGACCCGGCCGACATCCGACCCGAGGAGTCACCATGCCCCGTTATCTCTCCCTCGTGCAGATCGACGAGAAGACCGCCCCCGCCGAGGGCCCGAGCGCCGAACTGATGCAGCGGATGGGCGAGTTGATCGAGGAGATCACCAAGGCCGGAGTGATGCTCGACACCGCCGGCCTCACGCCGACCGCCCAGGGCGCCCGGGTCCACTGGGAGGGCGGGAAGATCTCCGTCACCGACGGGCCCTTCACCGAGTCCAAGGAGGTCGTCGGCGGCTACGCGATCATGCAGTGCAAGGACATGGCCGAGGCGCTGGAGTGGACGAAGCGGTTCCTGAAGGTGCACGAGGAGTTCTGGACCGTGACGTGCGAGGTGCGGGAGATCGCGGAGGGCTGAGCGGCCCCCGTACTGCCGTGGCCGGTCCCGGTCTTCCTTGGCCCGAGGCCGCCGGGGGTGTTGCATGGTGGGTTGTGACTCCGGAATCACAGCCCACCGCGGCCCCGCACGGCGCCCCCACGGACCGACGTGGCACCGCCACCGACCCGCACACCGCCATCGAGACCGTCTTCCGCATCGAGTCCCCGCGCATCATCGCCGCCGTCGCCCGCACGGTCCGTGACGTCGGCATCGCCGAGGAACTGGCCCAGGACGCCCTGGTCGCCGCCCTAGAACAGTGGCCCCGGGACGGCGTCCCCGACAACCCGGGCGCCTGGCTCATGGCCACCGCCAGACACCGTGCCGTCGACCTGGTCCGGCGCCGCGAGAACTACGCCCGCAAGCTCCAGGAGATCGGCCGAACCCTGGAGACCACGGCCCCGCCCGAGGAGCCCTCCGCCCCCGACGACATCGACGACGACCTCCTCCGCCTCGTCTTCACCACCTGCCACCCGGTCCTGTCCCCGGAGGCCCGCACCGCCCTCACCCTGCGCCTCCTCGGCGGCCTGACCACCCCCGAGATCGCCCGCGCCTTCCTCGCCCCCGAACCGACGATCGCCCAGCGCATCGTCCGCGCCAAACGCACCCTGGCCACCAAGAACGTCGCCTTCGAGGTCCCCTACGGCCCCGACCGCGAGGCTCGCCTCGGCTCCGTCCTCGACGTCATCTACCTCATCTTCAACGAGGGCTACGCGGCGACGGCGGGCGACGACTGGCTCCGCCCCGGCCTCTGCGAGGACGCGCTCAGGTTGGCCCGTCTGCTGACGGGCCTGATGCCGAAGGAGCCCGAAGTACACGCCCTGGCCGCCCTGTTGGAGTTCCAGGCCTCACGCTCGGCCGCCCGCACCGCCCCGGACGGCGACCCCGTTCTCCTCAGGGACCAGAACCGCCGCCGCTGGAACCGCCTGCTCATCGCCCGAGGCATCACCGCCCTCGGCCGCGCCGACACCGTGTCCACCGGCGCCCCCGGCCCCTACGCCCTCCAGGCCGCCATCGCCGCCTGCCACGCCCACGCGTACACCTACGACGAGACCGACTGGCCGACGATCGCCACCCTCTACGGCCTTCTCGCCGCCCGATCCCCGTCCCCCGTGGTCGAGTTGAACCGCGCGGTAGCCGTCTCGATGGCGGACGGCCCGGCCCCGGCCCTGGAGATCATCGACACCCTCGCCACCGAACCCGCCCTGCGCGACTACCACTTGCTGCCCAGCGTCCGCGGCGACCTGCTGCTGCGCCTCGGCCGTACGGCGGAGGCGAAGGCGGAGTTCGTACGGGCGGCCTCACTGGCACGCAACGAACGCGAACGCCAACTCCTGCTGCGCAGAGCCGAAGAGGCGCACTAGTGGCTGCCCGCTCAGGTCCGGGAGGACTCGTCGGAGTCGGCCGCTGCGGTCTTGCCCGCGACCCCTGACCGGGCGACGTCGCCGACCGCCACACAGATGCCGAAGACGCGGTCGTGGCCGGTCCAGCCGTTGACGCGGCCACGGTTGTTGCTGATCTGCACCCGCTTCCTGGCGAGGTCCACGGACGACACCAGGTGCAGGTGGACCGTCCCCGCGACACGGGCGAGGACGATGTCTCCGACCTCCACCTTCGACGGGTCGACCGGAGCGACGACCACCCGCTGCCGACTGCGTATCAGCGGGACCATCGAGGAGCCGCTGGGCCGGAACGTCACGGTGGCCCCACCGGCGACCCTGCCCGCCACAGCGTCCAATGCACCCATCCGACGAGCGTGGCAGATTCCTCCGCCTCACCCCACCGAATTACTGCTGATGTGCACTAAACCGGCCGCCCGATCAACATCGCCGGCGCCCCCGCCACCCGAGTCAGAAACACCGTCGCCGAGTTGGGCCCCTGAGGCTTCACCTTCCGCCGCAGTTCCTCCGGTTCGACGGCCGACCCCCGCTTCTTCACGGTGAGGACGCCCACCTCCCGTTCCCGGAGCAGCGCCTTCAACTTCTTTACGCCGAAGGGGAGTTGGTCGGTGATCTCGTAGGCGGAGGCGTACGCGGTCGGCCGTAGGTCATCGGCCGTCACATACGCGATGGTCTCGTCGACGAGCCCCCCGCCGACCTCCTCCGCGACCTCGGCGACGAGGTGGGCGCGGATGACGGCGCCGTCGGGTTCGTACAAGTACCGGCCCACGGAACGGACTTCGGGGTCGGGTAGTCCGCGGCCGTGCAGAACGCGTGGGCCGGGGAGGAGAGTTGCCCGTACGGCACCCGGCCGTACCCCCGCCCCGAACCACAGCACCGCCTCCTTCACATCGCCCCCGTCCGAGATCCACTCCGCCTCGGCCGTCGCCGGGATCGCCTCGTGCGGCACGCCGGGTGCGATCTTCAGCGCGGCGAGCGGGGCCGTCGTAGCGGCGCCGACGGCCCAGGACAGCGGGGGCGAGTAGGCCTCGGGGTCGAAGATGCGGCCCCGGCCGCCTCGACGGGCCGGATCCACGAACACGGCGTCGTACGTGGACGTGTCGACGTCCGTGACGTCCGCCTCGCGTACCTCGATCAGGTCGGCCAGGCCGAGCGCCTCCGCGTTCGCGCGCGCCACGGCGGCCGTCAGCGGGTCGCGGTCCACGGCCAGCACGCGTACGCCCGCCCGGGCCAGCGCGATCGCGTCGCCGCCGATTCCGCAGCAGAGGTCGGCGACGGAGGTCACGCCCAGTTCGCGCAGGCGTCCGGCGCGGTAGGTGGCGACCGCCGCGCGGGTGGACTGTTCGAAGCCGTTCGGGGTGAAGAACATCCGGTCGGCGTCCTCGGGCGCGAACTTCGCCACCGCCGCCCGCTGCCGCAGCCGGGCCTGGCCGAGGGCCGCCGAGACGAGGTCGGCGGGGTACTCGCGGCGCAGCCGGGTCGCGACGGCGAGTTCCTTGGCGGGGTCGGTGCCGCGGACCTCGTCGAGGAGGGCGTGGCCCTCGGGGGTGAGCAGGGCGGCGAAGGCGAGTACGGGGTCGTTCACCGGGACATTGTGGGCCAGTCGGTGGACGGTGTGCCTCCGGTGGCGGTGTGTTGGCGGTGTCGCCACGGGATCGGGGCCGGGGCCTGAAAAGATCCGACGTCATGCGAGTAGTCGTACAAAATGACATCAATCGGGCGTACGGAAACGGGGCGACTCGGCGTCGGAGGGCGGGCGTCCGTGGCGCGCTCGCCGCCCTCGCGCTCGCCGCCGTCGTCTCCGGCTGCACCCAGCCAGGCGGCGCCGACAAGGCCGCCCCTCCGGCGCACGGCGCGCAGCCCCTGCACGCGCCCCCGGCCCGCGCGCTCGACTCCTACGCCTCCAGGCTGCGCGCCGCCTACGCCGCCCGGGGCGCCGCCGCGAAGCGCTGGGGGCTGGCCAAGGTGCCGCTCCAGGCCCCGCCGGCGCCCGCGCACAAGCCGGAGATCACCGCGCGCAAGGGCTTCGAGGTGGACGACCAGGAGGAACTGAACCTCCCGCCGGTCTTCACCACCATCCCCACCAAGCAGAAGATCGTGTTCCTCACCATCGACGACGGCGAGGAGAAGGACCCCGCGTTCCTGCGGATGATGAGCGACCTGAAGATCCCGTACACCGCCTTCCTGAGCAACTACCTGGTCAAGGACGACTACGGCTACTTCAAGAAGATGCAGGCCGAGGGCCACACACTCAACAACCACACCCTCACGCACCCGTACCTGCCCGGCCTGTCCTACGCCGAGCAGAAGCGCGAGATCTGCGGCATGCAGGACATCATGAAGAAGCAGTTCGGCCAGGCGCCGACGGTCTTCCGGCCGCCGTACGGGAACTACAACCACGACACCCTCGTCGCCGCCAAGTCCTGCGGCATCAAGTACGCCCCGATCTGGGACGAGGAGGTCTACGTCGACCACTGGGAGTACCGTGAGGACGACCGGGACCTGCACCCCGGGGACATCGTCCTGACCCACTTCCGGGGCCGCGCGGACTGGAAGGGCACCATGGTCGACGACATGCGCCGCTTCCTCGGCAAGGTCACCGCCGAGGGGTACGCGGTGGCGCGCCTCGAGGACTACCTGTGAGGGTCCGGGTACCGGTGGCCGTCGCCCTGGCGGCCACCCTCCTCACCGGCTGCGCCCAGTCCGTCGACCCCATCGAACGGCTCGGCAAGAAGGCCGCCCAGCACGTCCGCCCGCACGGATCGTCCCGCGAACAGCCGTACCGCCATTGGGGTCTGACGGCCCCCCTGGCCCCCGCCCCGAAGCCGTCCCCAGGACCCCCCGCCCGCTCGGCGGGCCCGGCCCTCCCACCCGTCGTGGACCACGTCCGCACCCGCGACAAGGTCGTCTTCCTGACCTACGACCACGACGCGGGCGCCCGCCCGGACCCGGGCTTCGCCGACATGGTCCGCGAACTGCGCCTGCCCGTCACCGAGTTCGGCACTCCCCAGGACCGCCGCCCCGTCGCGGGCCTGCCCTACGACACCCAGCGCACCGAGATCTGCGGCACCCGGACCCGGCTGCTCAGGCCCCCCTACGGCACGTACGACACGACCACCCGACGGGCCGCCGCCGACTGCGGCGTCTCCGCCCTGGTCCTCTGGCGCGCCTCCACGACCACCGGAACCGTCACCTACGCCCGAGGCCCCCACCACCTCACCGCGGGCGACATCGTCCGCATCACCCCGACCGACACGACGGCCCGGCTGCTCCGGGGGATCCAGGAGCGGGGCCTGACGGTGGGCCGCCTGGAGGACTACCTCTGACGCGCCGGGCGGGAGTGTCAGAGGTCCCGGATAGCCTGCCGCGCACGTCGAACGGCGGTGAGCGGAAAGGGGCTTGCGAATGGGTGGCGACCAGTGGACCTCGACGGGGCCGTACCGGAAGGATCTCGAGTCGGCCTTCCGGCAGGCGCAGGAACAGAAACTGGCCGAGGACGACCACGGGTTCCCGGGGCGGGACATCGTCGATCTGTGGGAGGACGACGGCTGGAGGGAGTACATCCTGACGGGCGGCACCTCCTCCGTGCTCGACTTCTACGACCTCGTCGACGCCGAGTCCGGGGACGACTTCGCCATGATGCGACCCCTGACCGAGGACGAGGTGCGCGACTGGGCACCGGAGGGCAGACCCACCCGCGAGCAGTGGATCGCCGCCCTCCGCACCTGGACCCTGGACTTCCCGGGCCGCGGAACAGGCCGTTGCACGATCCTCTATCGCGACGGCGAGCCGACGGAGATCGGCTACTGGGGATGCACGGCGGACTAGTGCCTCTCAAATGCTGGTCGGCCCCATCAGCCCGTCCGGCGTTTGAGGACGAGGCCGTCCAGGCCGAAGCGGGGGTCCGGGGGCGCAGCCCCGAGGGACGGCAACCACAGCCAACGGTCACCAAAATTCCGCCCAAGCGCCGCAGGCATTGGCACTCCGCTTGACCGAGTGCTAATCGCAGTCATAGTCTCAGGTCTGGCACTCCCCCCTGGAGAGTGCCAATAGCGACGGGCAGGTCCGGCACCCGCGACGACGGATCCACCTGGTCGCCACCTCAGACAGTTAACCCCGTGAGATCTCCGAAGGGGGAGGTCGGATCGTGACGACCACCAGCTCCAAGGTTGCCATCAAGCCGCTTGAGGACCGCATTGTGGTCCAGCCGCTCGACGCCGAGCAGACCACGGCCTCTGGCCTGGTCATCCCGGACACGGCCAAGGAGAAGCCCCAGGAGGGCGTCGTCCTGGCCGTGGGCCCGGGCCGCTTCGAGAACGGCGAGCGTCTTCCGCTCGACGTGAAGACCGGCGACATCGTGCTGTACAGCAAGTACGGCGGCACCGAAGTGAAGTACAGCGGCGAGGAGTACCTCGTCCTCTCGGCCCGCGACGTGCTCGCGATCATCGAGAAGTAATTCGCTTCACATTCAGTATGTGAGCTACGCCCCTGGCCCCCGCGACCTTATGAAGCCGGGCGTCAGGGGCGCAGTTCGTTTCACCCACGTTTTCCGAGAGGGCTGAACCGCTCCCATGGCGAAGATCCTGAAGTTCGACGAGGACGCCCGTCGCGCCCTCGAGCGCGGCGTCAACAAGCTTGCCGACACGGTCAAGGTGACGATCGGCCCCAAGGGCCGCAACGTCGTCATCGACAAGAAGTTCGGCGCCCCCACCATCACCAACGACGGTGTCACCATCGCCCGCGAGGTCGAGCTCGACGACCCGTACGAGAACCTCGGTGCCCAGCTGGTGAAGGAGGTGGCGACCAAGACCAACGACATCGCGGGTGACGGCACCACCACCGCCACCGTGCTCGCCCAGGCGCTCGTCCGCGAGGGCCTGCGCAACGTCGCCGCGGGTGCCTCCCCGGCCGCCCTGAAGAAGGGCATCGACGCCGCCGTCAAGGCCGTCTCCGACGAGCTGCTCGCCACCGCGCGGCCCATCGACGACAAGGCCGACATCGCGGCCGTCGCCGGTCTGTCCGCGCAGGACAGCCAGGTCGGCGAGCTCATCGCCGAGGCGATGGACAAGGTCGGCAAGGACGGTGTCATCACCGTCGAGGAGTCCAACACCTTCGGTCTGGAGCTGGACTTCACCGAGGGCATGGCCTTCGACAAGGGCTACCTGTCGCCGTACTTCGTGACGGACCAGGAGCGGATGGAAGCGGTCCTCGAGGACCCGTACATCCTCATCCACCAGGGCAAGATCAGCTCCATCCAGGACCTGCTGCCGCTGCTGGAGAAGGTCATCCAGGCCAACGCCTCCAAGCCGCTGCTGATCATCGCCGAGGACGTCGAGGGCGAGGCCCTGTCGACCCTGGTCGTGAACAAGATCCGCGGCACGTTCAACGCGGTCGCGGTCAAGGCCCCCGGCTTCGGCGACCGCCGCAAGGCGATGCTCGGCGACCTCGCCACCCTCACCGGCGGTCAGGTCATCGCCGAGGAGGTCGGCCTCAAGCTCGACCAGGTCGGCCTGGACGTGCTCGGCTCCGCCCGCCGCGTGACGGTCACCAAGGACGACACGACCGTCGTCGACGGTGCCGGTGACGCCTCCGAGGTCGCCGGCCGCGTCAACCAGATCAAGGCCGAGATCGAGAACACCGACTCCGACTGGGACCGCGAGAAGCTCCAGGAGCGCCTCGCGAAGCTGGCCGGCGGCGTGTGCGTGATCAAGGTCGGCGCCGCCACCGAGGTGGAGCTGAAGGAGAAGAAGCACCGTCTGGAGGACGCCATCTCCGCGACCCGCGCCGCGGTCGAGGAGGGCATCGTCTCCGGTGGTGGCTCCGCTCTGGTCCACGCCGCCAAGGTCCTGGACGGCGGCCTCGGCAAGACCGGCGACGAGGCCACCGGCGTCGCGGTCGTGCGCCGCGCGGTCGTCGAGCCGCTGCGCTGGATCGCCGAGAACGCCGGACTGGAGGGCTACGTCATCACCTCCAAGGTCGCCGACCTCGAGCCCGGCCAGGGCTTCAACGCCGCGACCGGCGAGTACGGCGACCTGGTCAAGGCCGGCGTCATCGACCCGGTCAAGGTCACCCGCTCCGCCCTGGAGAACGCCGCCTCCATCGCCTCCCTCCTCCTCACGACCGAGACCCTGGTCGTCGAGAAGAAGGAAGAGGAGGAGCCGGCCGCCGGTGGTCACAGCCACGGCCACTCCCACTGAGTCACCCCGCACGAAGAAGCCCCCGTTCCGGTGCGGAACGGGGGCTTCTCCCTTCGCGGGCGGTCCTGTTGCCGGGGGTCCTGCCCCGACGCGTTCAGCGCTCCAGCGCGTCCAGCGCCCCCAGCTGAGCCATCAGTCCCAGCCGGTCGTACTGCCACCAGGCCTCGGCGATCCGGCCGTCGTCACCGCACCGGTGGATCGTCACGCCGGTCATGACGACGCGTTTCCCGGTCGCCGGGAGCCCCATGAAGTCACCGGTGTGGGTCGCGTTCCAGGTCCACCGCGTGCACACCCGGTCGCCCTCGGAGATCTGGTCCTCGATCACGAAGCCGAAGTCGAACCCGCTCCGCCACGTCCCGACCACGCGCCGCAGCTCGTCCACCCCGGTGGTGTCCTGCTCGTTGGACGGATCGTGGTCGCGATAGTCCTCGGCGACCAGATCGTCCAGCGGCGGCAGTTCGCCCGGCACGGCGGCCGTCTCGAAGAACCGCCGTGCGGTGGCCGCGTACAGCGCCTCGTCCCGCACCACGTCGAGATCGGTGAACGTCGGCGTCTCGTCGCACAGGGCGACCATCTCCCGGAAGATCCGGTCGGTCTCCGGCAGTTTCGAGTTCCGCATCGCCTCCTCGTACGAGGGGAACTCCACGATCTCCACGAAGTGGGAGGCGTCGGAGCGGTCCTTGCCGATCACGCTGTGGGCGGCGGTCCGCTTCCCTTTGGTCTGTTCGACCCAGGTGTCCATCAGCCGGTTCATCTCGTCGAACCGACTGGTCTTGCAGTCGATGAGCTGTACGAACGTCATGACACCGCCTCCGGCCCCCCTGGGTCCGGTAGATGTGCCCATTCTCCCACCGGAGCGGCGGCGTCACCCAGTCACTGCGGCCCGTACTTCCGCCCGGTCTTCGACGTGATCCCGCCCAGCACCGACTGCGGAGTGATCTTCACCAGGCCCATCAGCGCCTTGTAGCGCGGGTCGGGGATCGACAGCGACTTGCCGCGCGCCAGATCCGCGAGCGCCGCCGCGACCAGCTTGTCCGCGTCCAGCCACATCCAGTTCGGGATGTTGTCCGTACCCATCCCGGCCCGCTCGTGGAACTCGGTCCGCACGAAACCGGGCGCCAGCGCCATCAGCCGTACGCCGGTCCCGGCCAGGTCCTTCGCGGCCCCCTGCGTGAACTGCACCACCCACGCCTTCGACGCGCCGTACGTCCCGCGCGGCACGAAGGCCGCCACCGACGCCACGTTGACGACACCGCCGCGCCCGCGCTCCCGCATCCCCTCGGTCGCCGCGCTGGTCAGCCGCAGTACCGCCTCGCAGTGCACCTTGAGCATCTTCAGCTCGTCCGCCATCGGTACGTCGAGGTAGCGGCCCTTGTTGCCGAAGCCCGCGTTGTTGACCAGCAGGTCGACCGGGTTCTTGCGGTCCGCGAGGCGGGCGGCCACCGTCTCGATGCCCTCGTCCGTGGCGAGGTCGGCGGTCAGCACCTCCGCCTCGATGCCGTGCCGGTCGTGCAGTTCGGTGGCCTGCTCGCCGAGCCGCTCGGTGTTCCGCGCCACCAGCACGAGGTTGTGTCCGTCCGCCGCGAGCCGCCGCGCGAACGCGGCACCGATCCCCGCGGTCGATCCCGTAATCAATGCCGTTGTCATGGCGCAAGATTAGTGACCCGGGGCGAGCCGGTCCGATCTCTGCACAGGCCCTCCCGATCCGTGACGAACACGTGTCGAACAAGGCGTCGAACAGGCCGTGACGGCAGGTCAGCCCGCGTGCTCCGCCACATATTTCCGGGCCTGCGCGAGAACCTCCGGATGCAGCGCCTCGCCCGCCAGGAGCAGCCGCGGCAGCAGCGCCCGCTCGGTCGTCACGGCCCGGAACTGCAGGGCCACCGTCACCTCGTGGCCCGGCCGGTGCACGACCTCGATCGCGTCCCCCGCCCGGATCTCACCGGACTCGATCACCCGCAGATACGCCCCCGGCGCGCCCTTCCGGGTGAACCGCTTCACCCACCCCCGCTCGCCCAGATGGTCCTGGAACGTACGGCACGGAATCCGCCCCGAGGTGACCTCAAGGACGACATCGGCCCCTATCCGCCACCGCTCCCCGATCCGCGCGCCGGACACGTCGATCCCCAGGGTCGTCAGGTTCTCCCCGAACGAGCCGTTGCCGAGCGGGCGCCCCAACTCCCGCTCCCAGTCGTCGAGATCCTCGCGCGCGACGGCGTACACCGCCTGGTCGTCGCCGCCGTGGTGGCGCAGATGACACACCGTGTCCCCGTCGAGCCCGCTCCCCGCGACCCCCTTGGGACCGGGCGCGCTCACCCGGACGGGCCCGTCGGCAGGCCGCTTGTCGATCCCCGTCACGCCGTCCGGCTGGTCCGTGTACGGCACGGCCGTGGCCCGGCCCAGATTCAGCGAGAGAAGCTTCATGACGTCACGGTAGGCGAGGGAACCTCAAAGGCGCACCACATTATTCACCTGCACCCCCAAGGTCGGCTTATGCTCGGTGCGTGATCGAGGCCCGACATCTCCGTGTGCTGCGCGCAGTCGCCGCCACCGGCTCCTTTTCGGCGGCCGGGCGCGAACTGGGCTGCACCCAGCCCGCCGTCAGCCAGCAGATGAAGGCCCTGGAGACCTCGGTCGGCACACCTCTCCTCATCCGCACCGGTCGCGAGATGCGCCTGACCCAGGCGGGCGAGGCCCTGGTCCGGCACGGCGCCGGCATCCTCGCGGGTCTGACGGCGGCAGAGGAGGAGGTTGCCGCGATCGCGGGCCTGCGCGCGGGCCGGGTCCGCCTGGTCTCCTTCCCGAGCGGCAGCTCGACCCTCGTCCCCACCGCCCTCGCCGCCCTGCGCGCCGCCCACCCCGGCACCCGCGTCTTCCTGGAGGAGGCCGAGCCGCCGAACTCCGTCGAGCTGCTCCGCGAGGGCGACTGCGACATCGCGCTCGCCTTCCGCTACGAGACCGCGACGGCCGCCGAGGACTGGTCCGACCTGGTGGTACGACCCCTGCTCCGCGACCGCCTGGTAGCCCTGGTCCCGGAAAAGCACCGCCACGCGCGCGTGCGGTCGGTCGCCATCGGAGACCTCGCCCGCGACCCCTGGATCGCCGGCTGCCCGCGCTGCCGCGGCCAGCTGGTCGAGGTCTGCGAGGCGGCGGGCTTCACCCCGCGCATCGACTTCGCGACCGACGACTATCCGGCGGTCGTCGGCCTGGTGAGCGCGGGCCTGGGCGTCGCCGTACTGCCCCAGCTCGCCATCGAGTCCGTACGGCCCCGGGGCGCGCGGACGGTGACGCTGGAACCGGCGGTGCGGCGGGAGATCGTCGCGCTGACCCTGCCCGACCTGGCGCAGGTGCCCGCGGTGGCGGCGACGCTGGACCAGCTGGCGCGGGCGGCCACGGCGAGCCGCGAAAAGTAAGGGGCACGCGTGCGCGTGCCCGTTCTTGCAGAAACGTTCCTTCAGTTGTTCGAAACGGTGTCCCCGCCGGCGGCCGAGGCCGACACCAGCCGGTTGCGGGCCCGCCCCATGAGTTCTTCGCGCTCATCCTCGGTCAGGCCGCCCCAGACGCCGTACGGCTCGCGCACCGCCAGCGCGTGCGCCGCGCACTGTGCGCGGACCGGGCACCTCATGCAGACCTCTTTGGCCGAGTTCTCACGAGCGCTTCGTGCCGCACCGCGCTCGCCCTCGGGATGAAAGAAGAGCGAGCTGTCGACCCCTCGGCAGGCAGCCAGGAGCTGCCAGTCCCACAGGTCCGCGTTCGGTCCGGGAAGGCGGGAGAAATCTGCCATTGCGTGACCCCTTGTAGCCGTTATGGGCGGATACGGTGTCCACGACCGTACAACTACGATCTAAGGAGATGAAAATATGACTCATTGCGAATCTAGCCTCAGACACCAGTAAAAGGGAAGAAATAGGGCTGAATGGGGCACCGGTTGTGATGAAAGCTTGAGGGTCGGCCGCGCACGCCTCCACCGTGTCCGCACCCTCACGTAGAGTGCCGAAGACGACACACGGCCCCGTAACTCTTTCGAGTGACCGTCGTTGAGAGTGCGAGGCGGTTGCAAACACAAGTGCTCGGGCAGGCGTCCGAGACGGTCGACCGCACAGGTGACGATTTCGTACCAGCCTGGAGGCTCAAGGTGACGCGCATCAGCTGCGGAGGGCGGCCATGACATCCGTCCTCGTCTGTGACGACTCCCCGCTTGCCCGAGAGGCGCTCCGCCGGGCGGTCGCGACCGTACCCGGTGTCGAGCGCGTGACGACCGCGGCCAACGGGGAGGAAGTCCTCCGCCGCTGGGGCGCCGACCGCTCGGACCTCATTCTGATGGACGTACGCATGCCCGGACTCGGCGGTGTCGAGACCGTGCGGCGGCTGCTCTCCGCCGACCCGGGCGCACGCATCATCATGCTCACCGTCGCCGAAGACCTGGACGGCGTGGCCCTCGCGGTCGCGGCCGGCGCCCGCGGCTATCTGCACAAGGACGCCTCGCGCGCCGAACTGCGGGCCACGGTCACCCAGGCCCTCGCCGACCCGACCTGGCGGCTGGCCCCGCGCCGGCTGCGGTCCGCCGAGATGGGCGCCGCGCCGACGCTCACCGCGCGCGAGATCCAGGTCCTCGAAGGCATGAGCCACGGCCGCTCCAACGCGGAGATCGGCCGTGAGCTCTTCCTCTCCGAGGACACCGTCAAGACCCACGCCCGGCGGCTCTTCAAGAAACTCGGCGCCTCGGACCGGGCGCACGCCGTGGCGCTCGGTTTCCGCTGGGGTCTGGTCCGTTAGGGCCAGGTCAGTGGGTCGTAGCGGGGGTACGGGAATCCCCGCCCGCCTCAGGGCGGGCGGGGAGGGTGACGGGGCCCGCCGGGTGCCCGCTGCTCGTTTCGCCGCGGATGCCGCATCCTTGAGGTGTGGAGTTCCTCGGGGACGAGTCGGTCGAGCGGGAGGGGAGGGCGCAGGAGATGAGTTCCGGCGCACCTGCTCATAACGCTTCGGTGCACAACAACGGACGCGGTGCCACGGACCACACGGCCGCAAGGCACCATGGACCGATGCGTGACGACGAGGGGGCCAGTGCCCAAGGGGCGATTGGTGGACTCGTCCTTCGCGCGGTCGACGGAGACGAGCAGGCAACGCACGATCTGCTCGCCCACGTACACCCACTGGCCCTGCGCTACTGCCGCACCCGGCTGTCCCGACTCCCGGGCGACGCACGGCACTTCGTGGAGGACCTCGCCCAGGAGGTCTGCGTAGCCGTCCTCCTCGCACTGCCCCGCTACAAGGACACCGGCCGCCCCTTCGAGGCCTTCGTCTTCGCCATCGCCGCCCACAAGGTCGCCGACCTCCAGCGCGCCGCGATGCGCCACCCGGGTTCTACGGCGGTCCCCTCCGACGAGATGCCCGAGCGGCCGGACGACTCCCTCGGCCCCGAAGAGCGCGCCCTGCTCAGCAGCGACGCCGAATGGGCCAAGAAACTCATGGCCAACCTCCCGGAGAACCAGCGCGAACTGCTCCTGCTGCGCATCGCCGTGGGCCTCACGGCCGAGGAGACCGGCCAGATGTTGGGAATGTCACCCGGCGCCGTCCGGGTCGCCCAGCACCGCGCGCTGAGCCGGCTGCGGGCACTGGCCGAGCAGTAACACCGGCACGGGCGGCGCCTTTTTTGAACAGCCGGGCACCGGGTTCCGTACGAATATACGAAGCCCGGAGTCGGGCGTAGCCGTCGAATCATGGAATTCGCGGCCCCTGCTTCCCGTTAGCATGGACATCCGCACCGATCAAGGCCATTGGGGAAGGTGTCATGACTGCCAACGTCGACGGAGTGCCCGCCAAATTCGCGACACTGGGGCTGACCTACGACGACGTGCTGCTGCTGCCGGGTGCATCCGAGGTGCTTCCGAACGCGGTCGACACCTCGTCCCGCATCTCGCGCAACGTCCGGGTCAACATCCCGCTGCTCTCCGCGGCGATGGACAAGGTGACCGAGTCCAGGATGGCCATCGCGATGGCCCGCCAGGGCGGCGTCGGCGTCCTGCACCGCAACCTGTCCGTCGAGGACCAGGTCAACCAGGTCGACCTCGTGAAGCGCTCCGAGTCCGGCATGGTCACCGACCCGATCACCGTGCACCCGGACGCCACGCTCGCCGAGGCAGACGCCCTGTGCGCCAAGTTCCGCATCAGCGGCGTCCCGGTGACCGACGGCAACAAGAAGCTGCTCGGCATCGTCACCAACCGCGACATGGCCTTCGAGACCGACCGCTCCCGTCAGGTGCGCGAGGTCATGACCCCGATGCCCCTGGTCACCGGCAAGGTCGGCATCACCGGCGCGGACGCCATGCAGCTGCTGCGCCGCCACAAGATCGAGAAGCTTCCCCTCGTCGACGAGGCGGGTGTCCTCAAGGGCCTCATCACGGTCAAGGACTTCGTCAAGGCCGAGCAGTACCCGCACGCCGCCAAGGACGCCGAGGGCCGCCTGATCGTCGGTGCCGCCGTGGGCGCCAGCCCCGAGGCGCTGGACCGCGCCCAGGCCCTCGCCGAGGCCGGCGTGGACTTCCTGGTCGTCGACACCTCGCACGGTCACAACAGCAACGCCCTCAGCTGGATGTCGAAGATCAAGTCGAGCGTCGGCGTCGACGTGATCGGCGGCAACGTAGCGACCCGCGACGGCGCCCAGGCCCTGGTCGACGCCGGTGTCGACGGCATCAAGGTCGGTGTCGGCCCCGGCTCCATCTGCACCACCCGCGTCGTCGCCGGCATCGGCGTCCCGCAGGTCACCGCGATCTACGAAGCCTCCCTCGCCGCCCGCGCGGCCGGCGTCCCGCTCATCGGCGACGGCGGCCTGCAGTACTCCGGCGACATCGGCAAGGCGCTCGCCGCCGGCGCCGACACGGTGATGCTCGGCAGCCTGCTCGCGGGCTGCGAGGAGTCGCCGGGCGAGCTGCAGTTCATCAACGGCAAGCAGTTCAAGTCGTACCGAGGCATGGGCTCGCTCGGCGCGATGCAGTCCCGCGGCCAGGGCCGGTCCTACTCCAAGGACCGCTACTTCCAGGCCGAGGTCGCCTCCGACGACAAGCTCGTCCCCGAGGGCATCGAGGGCCAGGTGCCCTACCGCGGCCCGCTGGCCAACGTGCTGCACCAGCTCGTCGGCGGTCTGCGCCAGACCATGGGCTATGTGGGCGCGGCCACCATCGGCGAGATGGAGACCAAGGGCCGCTTCGTCCGGATCACGTCCGCGGGCCTCAAGGAGAGCCACCCGCACGACATCCAGATGACCGTCGAGGCACCGAACTACAGCCGCAGCAAGTAGTCGGCAGGCTTCCTCAAGGGCGGCTCCGGACACACCGGGGCCGCCCTTGTCGTGCCCGTCGGCGATACTGGAAGACGCTGAGACGCAGAAGGAAAGGCCACACACGTGACTGAGATCGAGATCGGGCGCGGCAAGCGCGGCCGCCGGGCGTACGCCTTCGACGACATCGCCGTCGTCCCCAGCCGCCGTACGCGGGACCCGAAGGAGGTCTCGATCGCCTGGCAGATCGACGCCTACCGCTTCGAACTGCCGTTCCTGGCCGCCCCCATGGACTCCGTCGTCTCCCCGGCCACCGCGATCCGCATCGGCGAGCTCGGCGGCCTCGGCGTGCTGAACCTCGAAGGCCTCTGGACGCGCTACGAGGACCCGCAGCCGCTTCTCGACGAGATCACCGGCCTCGACGTGGACGCCGCGACGCGCCGCCTCCAGGAGATCTACGCGGCTCCCATCAAGGAGGAGCTGATCGGGCAGCGCATCAAGGAGGTGCGCGACTCGGGCGTGGTCACCGCCGCCGCGCTCTCCCCGCAGCGCACGGCCCAGTTCTCCAAGGCCGTCGTCGACGCGGGCGTGGACATCTTCGTCATCCGCGGTACGACGGTCTCGGCCGAGCACGTGTCGGGCTCGCACGAGCCGCTGAACCTGAAGCAGTTCATCTACGAGCTGGACGTCCCGGTGATCGTCGGCGGCTGCGCCACGTACACGGCGGCCCTGCACCTGATGCGCACCGGCGCGGCCGGCGTCCTCGTCGGCTTCGGCGGCGGCGCCGCGCACACCACGCGCAACGTCCTGGGCATCCAGGTCCCGATGGCCACGGCCGTCGCCGACGTGGCCGCCGCCCGCCGCGACTACATGGACGAGTCCGGCGGCCGGTACGTCCACGTCATCGCCGACGGCGGTGTCGGCTGGTCCGGCGACCTCCCCAAGGCGATCGCCTGCGGCGCCGACGCGGTCATGATGGGCTCCCCGCTCGCCCGCGCCACGGACGGCCCCGGCAAGGGCCACCACTGGGGCATGGAAGCGGTCAACGAGGAACTCCCGCGCGGCAAGAAGGTCGACCTCGGCACGGTCGGCACGATCGAGGAGATCCTCACCGGCCCGTCCCACATCCCCGACGGCTCGATGAACATCTTCGGAGCGCTGCGGCGGGCGATGGCGACGACCGGTTACAGCGAGCTGAAGGAGTTCCAGCGCGTCGAGGTGACGGTGGCGGACTCGCAGCACAAGCGGTAGTCGGTAGGCGGTTCTACGACGCTTCGAAGGGCCCGGGCCTGGGTGGTCCGGGCCCTTTCGTGTGCCCAAGTGGGGCTGGTGGGGCGCGTGTTGGGACTTACGGGGCGCACGGTTGCGTTCGGGGTGATTACCCGCGGTATGGCCGTGTCGGGCGGCTAGGGTCCTTGATCGGCGGCCCAGTTCTTGTGGGTCGCCCCCTTCCAGGGACATCGTTCCGGACCCGGGCTCTCGGGGCCCGGCCCGAGTTCCGACGAGCCGCCTACCGGGTCAATGGGTGGCGTCGTGGAAGGGGGCGCACCCATGGGTCGTCACCGCAAGCCCACCCGCTGGGACCGGATCCGTCTTCGGATGGTGAAGCAACGGAGGAGGTGGATCTTGTGGATTCACGGCGGAAAGTGAGCGGCCACCCCTATAAGAACTAGGGGTGGACACTCCGTTCACTTTTCAGGAGCCTGCCGCAGGGCCTACTGCGGTGGGCTCCACCTACTTCTCACGGTACCGGCGCCGCGAGTCGCACGCCACCAGCCCCCGACGCACACCCCGCCCCAAGCGCCCCCCTGCACAACCCGTGCGCCGGGGTCAGAGCGCGGCCTTCTTGGCGCCCGAGAACGCGGCGAACGCGGCGATGGCGAAGAAGACGAAGGTGAGCGGGTCGGCGTCGGCCTTCCAGGCGTCCTGGACGACGTCGAAGTGGTCGAAGAAGACCTTGCTGAAGTTCACGCCCAGCTCGTCCGCGCCGATCATCGCCTCGCCGACCAGCTGGCCGAGGTAGACCGCGCCCAGGGCCAGCACGGCGCTGACTACGGGAAGCGCGGGGTTGCGCCCACCGAGCTTGCCCGCAGCGAGACCGATGACGAAGCCGACGCCGACCGCCGCCCAGCCGATCTCGTGCTTGGTGGTGCCGATGACGACGCCGTAGATGCCGGCGGCGACCAGCGCGGCGACGACGGCGGTCACCAGGCCGAGCGCGATGTTGTTCTTCGGGGGAGCGGGCGGCGCGTACTGAGCCGGGGGCGGCGGTACCGCGCCGGGCTGCTGGGCGTACGGGTTGCCGTCGACCGGCTGCGGCGGCGCGGGCTGCTGGGCCTGCGCCTCGGCCTGCGGCTGCGGTGGCGTGGCTGACTGGCTCATGACAGAAATCCCCCCACGGGATACGAAGACAAGAAAGGTGAAGCGGAGATGCGCGCGCACGCATATGAGACAGCTGTGCGACGAGTGAGGGGAGATTAGCAGGTTGAAGTGGCCCGGCGACCAGTCGTTTTCGCGCTCAGAGCCGGTGTGCGGCCCCGGTCGGTGTTGCCCCCCGCGTGTCCAGCAGCAACTGGGCCTTCACCGACAGGCCTTGGAGGTCGTACGTCCGGTGCTGCTGGAGCAGGATCGTCAGGTCGGCGTCGGCCGCCGCCTCGTAGAGGGAGTCCGCGCGGGGGACCGGGTGGTCGAGGACGCTCCAGGAGGGGATGTGCGGGTCGTGGTAGCTGACGGAGGCGCCGAGTTCCATCAGGCGGATCGCGATCTCCTGGGCGGGGGTGGCCTGTTGGTCGGCGAGGTCGGCCTTGTAGGTGACGCCCAGCAGCAACACCCGTGCTCCGCGCGCGGACTTGCCGTGCTCGTTGAGGAGCGTGGCGGCGCGCTGGATGACGTAACGGGGCATCTGGTTGTTGACCTGCTGGGCGAGTTCGACCATGCGGAGCGGGCGGCCGCCGTGTGCGGTCAGGTCCTGGGGGACGGCGTGGCCGCCGACGCCGGGGCCGGGGCGGAAGGCCTGGAAGCCGAACGGCTTGGTCTCCGCGCAGCGGATGACGTCCCAGAGGTCGACGCCCAAGTCGTGGCACAGGACGGCCATTTCGTTGACGAGGGCGATGTTGACGTGCCGGAAGTTGGTCTCCAGTAGCTGCACGGTTTCCGCTTCGCGCAGTCCACGCGCGCGTACCACCTTGTCGGTGAGGCGGCCGTAGAAGGCGGCGGCCGATTCGGTGCAGGCCGGGGTCAGGCCGCCGATCACCTTGGGGGTGTTGGCGGGGGTGAAGTCGCGGTTGCCGGGGTCGACGCGGCTGGGGGAGTAGGCGAGGTGGAAGTCGCGGCCCGCGCGGAGGCCGGATCCCTCTTCGAGGAGGGGGCGCAGGAAGTCCTCGGTGGTGCCGGGGTGCACCGGTGACTCCAGGATCACCGTGGTGTGCGGTCGCAGGTGGGCGGCGAGGGCGCGGGCGGCCGTCTCCACCTGGCTGAGGTCGAGGCCGCCGTCCGCGTCCGGGGGTGTCGGCGCGCAGATCACGGCGGTGCGTACGCGGCCGAGCTCGGCGGGGTTGGTGGCCGGCCGGAAGCCCCCCGAGAGCATCCGGCGCAGTTCGGCGGGGCTGAGGGAGCCGGCCTCGGGGCCGGTCTTGAAGCCGACCGTGGCGATACCGGCGGCGACAGCGGCCTGGGCCAGGGGCAGGCCGAGAGGACCGAGTCCGATGACGGCGAGATCTGCGGGCATGGCGTGGGCCGTCCTTCCCAGTAACCGAAGCGGGACAGGTGCGCAAGCCCTGTGGACAGAACGAGCGAGCGCAATGTCAGACTAGGAGTAAATATGACCGTTATGTGGGATTGGGTGGCTGTGTTTTTCGGCAGTCCTGTGATTGTTGTCCACAGGCTGGGGGCGAGTGGTGGCTGAAGTCGGGCAACCCGGTCAGAATTTGGGCAGGAGGGATACGAACCGGGCTTCGCCGAACGGGTGCGGCCGGCGCTACCGATAGCGGGAGGCAGCGGTGAGGACAGCGACACTGGGTCCGGCGCAGCGGGCCGAGGCACTGGCGGGAATGGCCGAGCGCGAGCTGGACGTGCTCGTGGTGGGCGGAGGCGTGGTCGGCGCGGGCACCGCCCTGGACGCCGTGACACGCGGCCTGTCCACGGGACTGGTCGAGGCGCGCGACTGGGCGTCCGGCACATCGAGCAGGTCGAGCAAGCTCATCCACGGCGGCCTGCGCTATCTGGAGATGCTCGACTTCGCGCTCGTCCGCGAGGCCCTGAAGGAACGCGGACTGCTCCTGGAGCGGCTCGCCCCGCACCTGGTGAAGCCGGTGCCGTTCCTGTATCCGCTCCAGCACAAGGGCTGGGAGCGCCTGTACGCCGGCTCGGGCGTCGCGCTCTACGACGGCATGTCGATGGCCCGCGGCCACGGACGCGGACTGCCCACCCACCGCCACCTGAGCCGCCGTCACGCCCTGCGCGTGGCGCCCGCGTTGAAGAAGGACGCCCTGGTGGGGGCGCTTCAGTACTACGACGCTCAGATGGACGACGCCCGCTATGTGGCCACCCTGGTGCGCACGGCGTCGTCGTACGGCGCGAAGGTCGCCAACCGCGCGCGCGTGACCGGGTTCCTGCGCGAGGGCGAGCGGGTGGTCGGCGCCAAGGTGGAGGACGTCGAGGCGGGCGGCGAGTACGAGATCCGCGCCAAGCAGATCGTGAACGCCACTGGGGTGTGGACCGACGACACCCAGGCCATGGTCGGCGAGCGCGGACAGTTCCACGTCCGCGCCTCCAAGGGCATCCACCTGGTCGTCCCCAAGGACCGCATCAACTCCAGCAGCGGACTCATCCTGCGCACCGAGAAGTCCGTGCTGTTCGTCATCCCCTGGGGCCGGCACTGGATCGTCGGCACCACCGACACCGACTGGGACCTCGACAAGGCCCACCCGGCCGCGTCCAGCGCCGACATCGACTACCTCCTGGAGCATGTGAACTCGGTCCTCGCGGTACCGCTGACCAGAGACGACGTCCAGGGTGTGTACGCGGGGCTGCGGCCCCTGCTGGCCGGCGAGTCGGACGCCACCAGCAAGCTGTCGCGCGAGCACACCGTGGCACATCCGGTGCCGGGACTCGTCGTCGTGGCGGGCGGCAAGTACACGACGTACCGGGTGATGGCCAAGGACGCCGTGGACGAGGCGGTGCACGGGCTCGACATGCGGGTCGCCGAGTGCGTCACCGAGGACGTGCCGCTGATCGGAGCGGAGGGCTATCGCGCGCTGTGGAACGCGCGAGCGCGGATCGCCGCACAGACCGGTATCCATGTGGTGCGCGTGGAGCACCTGCTGAACCGTTTCGGTTCGATGGCGGAGGAGGTCCTCGACCTCATCGCCAAGGACCCGACACTGGGCGAACCCCTCCAGGCCGCCGACGACTATCTGCGCGCCGAGGTCGTCTACGCCGCCTCGCACGAGGGCGCACGCCACCTGGACGACGTGCTGACCCGCCGCACCCGCATCTCCATCGAGACCTTCGACAGGGGCACCCGCAGCGCCCGCGAGGCCGCCGAGCTGATGGCACCGGTGCTCGGCTGGGACAAGGACCAGATCGAGCGCGAGGTCGAGCACTACGAGAAGCGGGTGGAGGCCGAGCGTGAGTCGCAACGCCAGCCCGACGACCTGACGGCGGACGCGGCGCGGTTGGGTGCGCCGGACATCGTGCCCACGGAGGGCGACTGAGACTCCGCCGGGCGCGCACTGCTGCTTCATTCGCCGTCGGCTTCACTCGAACGAGTGTCGTGAGCTGGGATCTTTGTCCGGAACCCGGCCGTTCTACGAGGTGCGGGGGCAGAACTCGGCGGCGAGCAGGGCCGGTTCGAGGCCGGGGCCTGCGATCTCGCTCGTGTTCACCCGGAAGGTGAGGACGTGACGGCCGTCGACGGTGGCTGCGGTGCGCACGTAGCTGCCCGAGATCCGGCCGTTGTGCCCCCACACCGTGGTGCCGCACGGCAGCTTCACCGGGAACAGCCCCATGCCGTACGAGCCGTGTGCGGTACGGGTGTTGAGCATCTCGCGCAGCCAGTGCGAGGGCAGCAGTCCGCCGCCGAGCAGGGCCGAGTAGAAGCGGTCCAGATCGGTGAGCGTGGTCACCAGCTCGCCCGCGGCGCCGGCCACCCGCGGGTCGAGATCGGTGACGTCGGAGCCGTCGGTCGCGTAGGCGCGACCGTGCGGCGCGGGAAGAGTGGTGCGGGACCCCGGGAAGGAGGTGCCCGTCAGACCCAGCGGAGCGATGATGCGGCGCTCGGCCTCGGTGGCGTACGAGTGGCCGGTGACCTGCCGGATGACCAGGCCGAGCAGGACGTAGTTGGTGTTCGAGTAGGAGAAGCGGCCTCGATCGGCCGGAGGGTGGGTGAGCGCGACACGGACGGCGGCAAGAGGTGACACGGGGACCGTGCCCCTGGTGGTCCCGGTGAAGTCGTACAGTCCGCTGGTGTGGGTGAGCAGGGAACGCAGGGTCAGCGCGCGCCCGTCGTTTCCCGCTCCGCGCACCAGGCCCGGCAGGTGCTGCTCCACCTTGTCGGACAGGGACAGCCGGTGTTCGGCGGCCAGTTGGAGGACCACCGTCGCGATGAAGGTCTTCGTGATGCTGCCGGCGCGGAAGTGGTCGGCACGGCTGATCCCGCTTCCGGCCTGCGTGTAGCGGAAGGCTGTCCCGTCGTGGGCCAGTAGCGCCGCGGCGGGGGCTCTGCCCCGGGTGACCAGCAGCCGGACCAGGGCGTTCGTGGCCGGCGTCGGGCCTGCCTGCGAGGCGGATGTGGACAGGCAGAGGAGTGCCAGGGACAGCGGAATGGCCTGCAGTGTCCGAGGGATGGGCATCGCGAACCTCCGTTCTCGGCGGTCATCCTGCCCGGCTTGTCTGTGTGACCTGCGCCGGACGTCCGACGGGATGTGCGGGGGGGTGCGCGAGGAGAGGCCCCCTGGGCGTTGGGCACTTGTTCGGTGGGGGACAATGGAGGCTCTGTCAGGGCGGGTTGCATGAGGGGACGCATGTCGGAGGCGGAGCGGGCGGGGACATCCCGTCAGGACACTCGTCGGGACAAGAACGAGCGTCTTCTCGCCGGGCGGTACCGGTTGGGAGAAGTGCTCGGCCGCGGAGGCATGGGCACGGTGTGGCGTGCCGAGGACGAAACCCTGGGCCGGACGGTCGCCGTCAAGGAGCTGCGGTTCCCGTCCAGCATCGACGAGGACGAGAAACGGCGGCTGATCACACGGACGCTGCGCGAGGCCAAGGCCATCGCGCGCATCCGCAACACCAGCGCGGTGACGGTCTACGACGTGGTCGACGAGGACGACCGGCCGTGGATCGTCATGGAGTTGGTCGAGGGCAAGTCGCTCGCCGAGGCCATCCGGGAGGACGGTCTGCTCGAACCGCGCCGTGCGGCGGAGGTCGGGCTCGCGATACTCGACGTCCTGCGGTCCGCACACCGCGAGGGCATCCTGCACCGCGACGTGAAACCGTCGAACGTGCTGATCGCCGAGGACGGCCGGGTCGTGCTCACCGACTTCGGCATCGCGCAGGTCGAGGGCGACCCGTCGATCACCTCCACCGGCATGCTCGTCGGCGCGCCCTCGTACATCTCCCCGGAGCGGGCCCGCGGGCACAAGCCGGGGCCGGCGGCCGACATGTGGTCGCTCGGCGGTCTGCTGTACGCGGCGGTCGAGGGCGCACCGCCGTACGACAAGGGTTCCGCGATCGCCACGCTCACCGCGGTGATGACCGAGCCGCTGGAGGAGCCGAAAAACGCCGGGCCGTTGAAGGACGTCATCTACGGTCTGCTGAACAAGGACCCCGCCCAGCGTCTCGACGACGCCGGTGCCCGGGCGATGCTCAACGCGGTGATCCACGCGCCCGAGCCCAAGGCCGAGCCGGAGCCCGTACCGGTGGACGCGACGACGGTCGTGCCGTTGCCCGCGCAGCCGGGGCCCGCCGAGTCCGGCGGCAAGAAGAGCGGTGGCGGGGCTTCGGCGGGGGCCGAGCGGTTGCGTGGGGCGTTGCGGTCCATGCGGAAGGCCGCCGGGGCTTCGGCGGGGGCCGGGGCGGCGACTGCGGCGGCCGCGGGTTCGAGTGCGGCCGCGGCTTCGGCCACGACTGTGGATTCCGCTGAAGACGCGCCTTCAACTGCCGTTGCCGGCAAGCCGGGTGGCGCGGGTTCGGGTGCCAGTGCGGCTGCTGCCAGGACGGATGTGGCCGGCTCGGGCAGCGCTCCGGGTAAGGGTGCCTCCAGTACTTCGGAGGTCGGTGGCTCCAGCGGGACGAAGAGCGCAACGGCTGCTGGTGCTGGGCCTGTTGGTGCTGAGACTCGGACGCCTGAGGTGCCCTCTGCTCGGTCGGGAAGCGCGTCCGGTGCAGTGACCGCCGGTTCGGCGGCGAAGCCCGGTGCGGCGGACTCGGGTACGCGTGACCTGGGTGTTGAGGCGTCGGGTGTGCAGGCGTCGGGGCTGCGGGAGACCGGGCTGGGGGACTCCGGTGCCAAGGAGCCCGGTGCCAAGGATCCCGGGGCGACGCACGAGGTGGGTGCGCGGGGGGCCAACTCGGGTTCGGGCGGGCGGAGTTCAGGGTGGCCCGTGATGACGCCGCCGGATCTGCCGCCGCGGCCCGTGCCGAGGGCGCCGCTCACCGATGTGGTGCCGAAGCGGACCTTGGTGATCATCGCGGTGGTCGTCGTGCTCGCGGTGATCGGTGCCGTGCTGGCGCTCACGCTCGGTGGCGGTGACGACAGCGGCTCGAAGGGGTCGAAGAAGAACAGCGGCGGCAAGGCGGTCGCCAGCGCGAGCGCGAGTGCGAGCGGTGGAACCGACACCAAGAAGGACGACAGCGACACGGCGAGCACGGGCGGTGCGCAGACCGACTCCTCGTCGACGGCGTCGGCCTCGGGCGGCACGTCCACGTCCACCGGTACGAACGCGTCCGGCGGCAGCGGTGACCAGACCGACGGCGCCTCGGGCGGCGCCGCGGTCGTGAAGACGTACAAGGGGAGCCAGGGGTTCTCCATAGGCCTGCCCGCCGGTTGGTCGTACCAGTCGACGGACTCCGCCGGAGTCCGGCTGGTCGGCCCCGACGGGCAGAAGCTGCTGATCGCCTGGACCAGTACGCCCAAGAACAATCCGGTGGCGGACTGGCAGAACCAGGAGCAGTACATGACGCGCTCCGGGTACACGCGGATCCGAATAGCGGGGGTGAGCTACCGGGGCTGGAACACGGCCGACTGGGAGTTCACCTACACGGACGGCGGGACGAAGTACCGGACCATCGACCGCGGGTTCGTCGTCAACGGTCATCTCGGTTATGCGCTCATGTACACCGCGAAAGCCGCCAATTGGGACAGTGAGCTGCGTAAGGACACCTGGACGACACTGACGAAGACGTTCGAACCGAAGTCGTGAGGCGGGTGGGTCCGGGTTTGGCGCGCCAGATCCGTCAACCCCTCTTTGTGGGTTGCCTCCGGCACGTATCGTGAGTGGTTGCGGACCGTACGCATCCAGGTATGAGGGCGGAACGGGGCGCAAGGCGAACGGAATTGACCAACCGGGCGGCCGGGGGAGGCAACGTGGACGACTATGCGGGTCGGGTGCTCGCCGACCGCTACCGCCTGCCGCTGCCGCCCTCCGAGGAGTACGAACTCACCGAGACCCGGGCCTTCGACACCTACAGCGGGCAGGAAGTCCTGGTACGCCAGGTGCCGTTGCCCGAGGTCGTCGAGGCGGAGGTGCTCGGCGAGGACGGGCTGCCCGACGGGTTCACGGCCCGCGACCGGGGCGCACGGCGGCCGGCCGCGGCGCGCACCGCCACGCGACGCCCGACCGATCCTGCGGTACGGCGTGCGGTCGAGGCCGCTCAGGCCGCGGCGCGGATTCCCGACCATCCCCGGCTGGACCAGGTCTTCGACGTGTTCGCCGAAGGCGGTTCGCTCTGGATAGTGAGCGAACTGGTGTCCGCCCAGCCCCTTGCCGCGCTTCTCGCCGAGAAGCCGTTGTCGCCGTACCGAGCGGCCGAGATCGCCTCCGACGTGCTGATGGCGCTGCGGGTGCTGCACGCGCACGGCTGGGTGCACCGGAACATCACCGCGCGCACCGTACTGGTCTGCGACGACGGCCGCGTGATGCTGACCGGCCTCGCGGTCGGCGCGGCGGAGGAGGCACTGTGCGGCTACGACCCGGTGCCCCCGCAGGACGGCGAGGCCGAGGGCGGCAGCGGCCACCCCGGACAGCACGGCGGCGCCACGCCTCCGCCAACTCCCCGAGTTCCTACGGGTTCTACGGCACCAGCTGCTTCTACGGCCCCTGCGGTCCCCGGTGCCTTCCGCGGAGCCGGAGCCGGAGCCGGCACTGGTACCGCGCGGCACGGTGAAGGCCCCGGTGGTCCAAGTCGTCCCGTGAGTCCCGTCGGTGTGGACCCCGAGGCCGCTCGGCGGGCCGCCATCGAGGCCAGGGCCGCCGGAGGGCTGCCCGGAGCCGGGGTGGAGGGCGGTGGCGGGAGCGGGGCGTCGGCCGCGCTGGCCCGCAGGGAAGTGGACACCGGCGGTGACGTCCGGGCCGCGCGGGCCGGGGCCATCGCCGCCTACCGGGCGGGAGCGCGCGCCGCCGCCCGGGTGCAGGAGGCCCAGCAGCCGGGACGGCCGGCGTTGCCCGGCGCCCGGCCCGCCGCCGAGGGCGGGAACGGCGGTGCGCAGCCGGGCGGTTCGGCCGCGCTGCCGTCGGCGCCACGGCCGTATGCCGGTGGCCATGGAGTGGAGCACACGGGCGGCGGTACGCCGCCGGGCCAGATCACCGACCCCTACGGCGTCCGCAACACCGCCTCCTGGCACGGCGCCGCGCCGCGCCCCGCCGCACCGTCCCCGACGGACACGTTCACCGGAGCGGGCGCCTCGGCTCCCAGCCTGAACAAACCCGCCCCTCCCACCACAACCCCCGTCCCCGACAACTCTCCCCAGCCTCATCCCTACTCCCAGGCCCAAACCCCCGCCCGCTGGGACGAGTTGGCCGCCGCCGGAGCTCCCGTACGGCGTGGTCCCGCGACCGCGCTGGCGGCCGAGCGGGCCCGGCAGGTGCGGATGACCGTCGTGGGGCCCGTCACCGAGCGGTGGGCGCCGGAGCAGGCCGTGCCGGTGCATGAGAACTGGCAGTTGGCCGCGCCGATCGGGCCCGCCACCGACCTGTGGGCGCTCGGCGCGCTGCTCTTCCGGGCCGTACAGGGGCACGCGCCCTACCCGGAGGAGGCGACCGCCGAGCTGGTGCAGCTCGTGTGCGCGGAGCCGCCCGCCTTCGCGGAGGAGTGCGGGCCGCTGCGGCCGGTCGTGGAGTCGCTGCTGCGGCAGGACCCGACCGAGCGGCTGGACTTCGAGGAACTGCGGGGCTGGCTGCGGTCGTTGGTGCGCTCGGCGCCCGAGCCCGAGGCCGGTGTCCATGTCGTCGCCACTCCGCCGACCGACCCGCGGCGGCTGCCGATCGTGCGGCGGCGCGGCGAGCTGGTGCGCAGGCGGCGGGCCGGGCTGCCCGCGACCAGTCCGCACGGGCGGCACAAGCGGGCCAAACAGGAGGTCACCGGGTCGCCCCGGCGCCTCGGCCGGACCCTGCTGGTGCTCATCTTCCTGCTGCTGGCCGGCGCGGTCGCGTACGCCATGCTCTTCCTGCCCAAGTCCGGGGAGGACACCGGCGCCGGACAGGGGGACAAGACCGGAGCCGCGGGGGAGGTCAGCCCCGCGCCCAGCCAGTCCTCGGCCGCGGCGAGCAGTCAGCCGCAGCCCGACCAGACGTCACCCGAAGCCTCCAACACCCCCTCCAGCTCGGCCGGTTCGACCGAGACGCAGACCGGCTCGAACGTCGCCGACGGCTTCGTGCTGCGCAAGGACTCCGTGGGATTCCAGGTCGCCGTCGCCAAGGGCTGGACCCGTACGCCGAAGAACGGCAGCGGCCAAGTGGTCTACTCCCACGGCGACTTCGAGCTGATCGTCGTAGCAGGGCGGGACAGCGCAGCGAAGTACGGCAGCGACCCGATGGTGTACCAGCGGGACACCGAGCGGGAGTTGCAGCCCTACCGCGACTCCAGCTGGGCCACTGCGACCGGGCTGCGGACCATCACGGTCGGCGGGAAGACCATGGCCGAGGGGCAGTTCACCTGGACGGACAGCCAGGGCGGCGACCTGTTCGTGCGCAACATGGTGTTCCTCATCGACGGCCGCTACCACATCGTGCAGATACGCGGCCCGGAGGCCCAACGGGACGAGGTGACACGGCTGTACGAGCAGGCGTCGTCGACCTACCAGTACACCGGCTGACCCGCGAAGGCGGCGCGCCGGAGCCAAATGGTTCCCGTTCGGGCGCAGAAGCGACAACCGTCACAGTGCGGTCTCCTTGGTACCCCGCTGGTTCCCTGTCGGAGGGCCGGTCCTTACGCTGAGCCCGTCAAGAGCATTGCGGGGCAACGTGAATCAGATGCAGGGCCTGCTCCTCGCGGGGCGCTATCGGCTCGCCGAATCGATCGGCAGCGGCGGCATGGGCCGGGTGTGGCGTGCGCACGACGAGGTGCTGCACCGGGCCGTCGCCATCAAGGAGTTGACGGCCGCGCTCTACGTGTCCGAGAGCGACCAGCCGAGACTGCTGGCGCGCACCCGCGCCGAGGCGCGCGCCGCCGCGCGCATCAACCACTCCGCCGTCGTCACCGTGCACGACGTCCTCGAGCACGACGGCCGCCCCTGGATCGTCATGGAGCTGGTCGAGGGCAACTCGCTGGCCGACGAGGTCAAGGAGCAGGGCCGCATCGAACCTGCCGAGGCCGCGCGCATCGGCATGTGGGTGCTGCGCGCCCTGCGCGCCGCGCACGCCGCGGGCGTCCTGCACCGTGACGTCAAGCCCGGCAACGTACTGCTCGGGCAGGACGGGCGGGTGCTCCTCACCGACTTCGGTATCGCGCAGATCGAGGGCGACAGCACCATCACGCGCACCGGAGAGGTCGTCGGCTCCGTCGACTACCTCGCCCCCGAGCGCGTCCGCGGCGCCGACCCGGGACCCTCCTCCGACCTGTGGGCGCTGGGCGCCACGCTCTACACGGCGGTCGAGGGCCGGTCGCCCTTCCGCCGCACCTCTCCGCTGTCCACCATGCAGGCCGTCGTCGAGGAGGAGGCCGGCGAACTGCGGTACGCCGGCCCCCTCGCGCCCGTCATCGTCGCGCTGCTGAACAAGGACCCCGACCTGCGGCCGAACGCGGACCAGACCGAGCAGATGCTCGCGGAGGCCGCCGAAGGCCGACGGCCGCGGTCGGCGGAGGAGTGGCTGCCGACGCAGCGGGTGGGCTCACAGGCGGAGAGCTTCACGAACACGCCCGGCGCCGGCGCGACACCGTACGCCGGCACAGGCGCGACACCGTACCCGGGCACGGGCGCGACGCCGTACGTGGGTGTGGGTGCGGGTGCGGGTGCGCCGTCGTATGCGTCGGCGACGGGGGCCACGTACCAGCAGCAGACGCCGGCCGTCTCCCTTGTGGGTCCCGGCGGTACCGCGCCCGCTCCGCCTAAGCGCCGCCGGTTCCGTTCGGTCGTCCTGGTGGTCGTCCTCGCCGCGCTCGTCGGCGGCGGTACGGCGCTGGGGCTGCAGAAGTGGCACCAGGACCGGGACCAGAGCGCGGGCGGCACCCCGGGCACGTCGGTCTCGCAGAGTTCCACGCCGAGTTCGACGCCGAGCTCGGATCCCGCCAACTGGCAGGTCTACCACGACCCTTGGGGCTTCGACATATCACTCCCCAAGGGTTGGGCGCGGAAGGTCTACGGCGACTCCGACGGCATCAGGCAGGTCGACTACACGCCCGACAACGGCAAGCACTTCGTCCGCATCGCCATCGACTCCTCTCCGGACTTCCCCACCGCGAACGCCCACCAGCTGGACCTCGAAATACAGCTCCAGAAGCTGGTCGCCTACAACAGGGTGACCCTGGAGGCGAACACCTACCGCGACCGTCCCGGCTCCCTGTGGGACTACACCTGGACCGCGCTGGCGAAGGACACGCCTTTCCCGGGGCCTCGGCGCGCCATCGAGGAGACGTACACCTCCCGTGACGGGGTCGAGTACGCGATCTACATGTCCTCACCGGCCGCGGACTGGGCCACGACGAGCAAACAGTTCAAGTCGGTCCTGCAGAGCTGGAGTCCCGACTCGGGCTGACCGCTTCCGGTTGCGTCATGATGGTGCGCATGGGGACCGAGGGGGAGAACGTCCGGGTGATCGCCGGGCGTTACCGACTGGAGAAGCGGCTCGGGCGCGGCGGCATGGGTGTCGTGTGGCGGGCGACAGACCAACTGCTGGGCCGGCAGGTCGCCGTCAAGGAGATCGCGCAGGACGACTCGCTCTCCGAGGAGGAGGCCCGGCAGCACCGCGACCGGACGCTGCGCGAGGCGCGGGCGGTCGCGCAGTTGCGGCATCCGCACATCATCGTCGTGCACGACGTGGTAGAGCAGGACGAACGGCCTTACATCGTCATGGAGTTGATTGACGGCGGCTCGCTCGCCGACCGGATCAACACCCACGGCCCGGTCGACGCCGCCGAGGCCGCGCGGATCGGTCTCGCCCTGCTCGGCGCGCTGCGCACGGCGCACGCGGCGGGCGTCCTGCACCGGGACATCAAACCGGCGAACGTGCTGCTGGAGACCGCCTCCGACGAGGCCGACGCCGACGGCGACCGGATCGTCCTGACCGACTTCGGTATCGCGCAGGTCGCGGGTGCCACGACGCTCACCGAGAACGGCGCGTTCGTCGGCTCGCCGGAGTACACCGCGCCGGAGCGGATGTCCGGCGTGCGGACGGGTCCCGCGTCCGACCTGTGGTCCCTGGGCGCGCTGCTGTGCACGGTGCTGAGCGGTGAATCGCCGTTCCGGCGCGACTCGTTGGGCGGCATCCTGCACGCCGTCGTCTTCGACGAGATCCGGCCACCCGAAGAGGCCCGGCCGCTGCTGCCCGTCGTACGGGGACTGCTCGAACGCGATCCGGAACGGCGGCTGGAGGCGGCCGAGGCCGAGCGGATGCTGCGCGCATTCCTGAAGACGGGGCGCACGCCGAAGGCAGGTACAGGGACAGGGCATACGCCTAAGGCGGCGGCCGGGCGGGCCGCGCACCCGACGCCCGGTTACACGCCGACCCAACAGGACGTTCCGCTGCGGGAGTTGGCGCCACCACCCCAACCGTCGACGCCGTCACCCACACCCCCCGTCACGGAAGTGCCGCCCCCTCGGCGGTCCACGCGCGGTGTCCTCGTGGCCGCGTTGCTGGTCGCGGCGATGGCGGGTGCGGGGGTGTCGGCGGCGGCGCTGTTGATGCGCGGGGACGACAAGGGGGCTTCCTCGCCGGTGAGTTCGGCGCCGTCGACCTCGACGAGCGCCGGTCCGACGTCACCGTCACCCAGCCGCTCGGCCGCGCCCTCGCCCACCCCCACGCCTTCGAAGACCGCCAACTCGCCCACCGCGCCCTCCGGTTACCGCGTAGCCAACGACCCCGACGGCTTCGCGCTCGCAGTACCGGAGGACTTCACACGCGTCCCGCAGGGCGAACGGATCTTCTACATGTCGCCGGGGGAGACCTTCCGCCTCGGCATCAAGATGTCGGACCCCGAAGTCGGCGGCCCGCTCGCGGTGATGAAGAGCGCGGCGGCCAAGGGGGCGGACACCAACCCCGGTTACCGCGACGGCAAGGTCACCGACACCACCCACTACGGACACCCCGCCGCCCTCTGGGAGTTCACCTGGAACGGCTTCAGCACGACGGAGGGGCCCCGGCACACCTACGACCTGTGCTGGGAGGAGGGCGGCCGGATGTACGACGTGTGGGTGTCGGCGCCGGTCGGGAAGGTGCGGGAGGCGAAGGAGTACTTCGACGTCGCGCTGGACACGTTCGTACCGGCGTGACTCGGCGCGCCCGTACCGGAGTAAAAGGGAGATAGGTGACCGTTCGAGTCACGGGTGTGTGACCGGAACGCGTTCACTGTGGATACGGGAGCGGTCGCCGCGATATGGATGGACCCATGAGCAGCGACGGGGGACAGGGCGGCGGGTCCGACGAGACGACGAGTTTTGTTCTGCAACCGCCCAGACCGAAGGTGCCACAACCCTCGCGGGACACCGGCACCGGACGTCTGATCGCCGGGCGCTACCGACTGCTCGGCAAGCTCGGGCACGGCGGCATGGGCACGGTGTGGCGGGCCCGGGACGAGACGATGGACCGCGAGGTCGCCGTCAAGGAGCCCCGCGTCCCGGATCATCTTCCCGAACGCGAACGTGACAACGCGTTCGAACGAATGCGCCGCGAGGCACGCGCCGCGGCCCGGCTCGACCATCCTGCCGTCGTGACCGTGCACGACGTGGCCGTCGTCGACGGCCGGCCGTGGATCGTGATGGAGCTGGTGACCGGCCGCTCGCTGGGCGAGGTGCTGCAGGAGGGCACTCTCGGCGCGCGCGACGCGGCCCGTATCGGCCTCCAGGTGCTCGGGGCCCTCGAAGCCGCGCACGCGGCGGGCGTCCTGCACCGTGACGTCAAGCCGGACAACGTCCTGCTCGGCCGCCACGACCGGGTCGTCCTGACCGACTTCGGGATAGCCCAGATCGAGGGCGAGACGAATCTGACCGACACCGGCGGCTTCGTCGGCTCGCCCGAATACATCGCGCCGGAACGGGTGTTGGGCCAGCGCCCCGGCCCCGCCTCCGACCTGTGGTCCCTCGGCGTGGTCCTCTACGCGTCGACGGAGGGCGTCTCCCCGTTCCGCCGCAGCAACACCCCTGCCACCCTCCAGTCGGTCCTCAACTCCGTGCCCGCGCCCCCGGTTTCGGCGCCGGGCCCGCTCGCCGGGCTCATCACCGGCCTGCTGGCCAAGGACCCGGCGAGCCGCCCGGACGCGGCCCGGGTGCGCGCCGTACTCGAATCGGTGGCGAACCCGCCGGCTCCGGCGTCGACGCAGGAGGTGCTTTACGCCCAACGAGCCGCGGGAAAACGCCGGTTGGGCCGCAGGACATGGTTCGGGCTCGGTGCCGTGGTCGTCGCCGGTGCGGTGGCAGCCGCGTACCTGGTGATCGCGAACCCGTTCGCGGGGCCGCTGCCGCACGGCTGGAAGAAGCACCACGAGTCCGATGTGGCCGCGACGCTCGCCGTCCCGGCCGCCTACAAGAGGACCACCCCCGACCGCACTTCGGACAAGAGCCACTGGGTCACGTACACCGACCCGAGCGGCAGCATCTGGGTCTTCCTGAGCCTCGACAAGAAGTCCGAGGACACCAACGGGTACATCAAGGACTCGGCGGCGGCCGAAATGTACTCGGACAACGGCGACTTCAAGACCAACGGCAGCGTCGACCTCGACATGGGCAAGGCGGCGAAGACCGTCCCGAAGCCGACCGGCACCTACCGGGGCGAACCGTCCGCCGAGAACACGGTCGTCTACGACTCCAACGACACCCAGAACCCCCTTCCCCGCGAGCTGCGGATCCTCTACTACAAGACCTCCGCCGGGGACATGTACCGGCTCACCGTCAGTTATCCGGGCAAGGGTGACTTCACCGCCCGTGGCCGCGAGGTGGCGAGGGCGGCGATCGCCAACCTGGACGTCGACAGCCTGTGAGCGGTGCGGCGGCCGCGCGCGATTGGTTTGTCAGTGGCGGTAGTTGAGGTCATTCTCTCTTCACGGTTTCCTGGGAGGGGACTGACCTTGTCGGCGGGCCACGAGGACCTGGCGGTCGCGAGCGTGCGCGCGCTCGCCGACCGAGGTCTGCCGCAGGACGTGCTCGCCGTGTACGCGGCCTGCCGCCACTTCTCCGTCATCGAACTCGAACAGCTCGGACTGCGGGACGCCGGGCCGGAGTTCGACCTCACCGGCCTGCGGGACCGGCTGGAGAGCGTGGTCTGGGTGAGCGACGAGGAGTTCGCGGCGCACGGACTCGACGCGGAGGAGATCGGGCAACTGCGGCGGTGGGCCCTGGACTGGGAGTCCGACCTGGGGCTGCGACTGGCGGAGGAGTACGACGACCCCGACTGCGACTAGGACTCGAAGTCCCCCGATGCGCGGTACCTCCCCGGTGTCACCCCGAACTCCCGGCTGAACGCGTGCGACAGGGCGTACGGGCTCCCGTATCCCGCCTCGCGGGCCACAGTTGCCAGGGAGGCGTCCGTGTCCCGCAGGCGGGTCGCCGCCAACGTCAGCCGCCACCACGTCAGATACGCCATTGGCGCCCGCCCCACCAGCGCGGTGAACCGGCGGGCCAGAGTCGCCCGGGACACGCCCGCCGCCGCGGCCAGCCGGTCGTTGGTCCAGGGGGCGGCCGGGTCGGAGTGCAGCGCCCGTAGCGCGGCCGTGGTCACCGGATCGCTCAGCACGGACGGCCAACTGCCCGTCTCCGCCTCGCTCATCCACGCCCGCACCATGTAGATCAGCAGCAGGTCGAGCAGGCTCGGCAGCGCCAGGCAGGCCCCCGGCCGCCGTTCGTCCAGCTCCTGTGCCAACAGGTCCACGGCAGAACGGAGTTCGGGATGGCGGCCGACCCGGTTCGGCAGATGGACCACCTCCGGGAGTTCCGCCATCAGCGGATGCGTACGGCTCCGGTCCAGCCGGTACTTCCCGCACAGCAACTCCACCTCGGGCCCGTCCCCGAGCGGCCGTCGCATCTCCTCGAACGGCACCGCCCGTACCGTGTCGCCGGACGGGTCGGCCAGGACATGCCCGGCTCCGTGCGGCAGCAGTACGACATCCCCGGCGCCCAGCGCCACCGCCTCACCGCCCCCGTCGGGCACCAGCCGGCAACTCCCCGCGAGCACGACATGGAACCCCGCACCCGCGTACGGCGCCAGCCGGGTGCACCAACTCCCGCCCACCCGCAGCCGGTTGGAGGAGGCCCGCCCGGTCCGCACGGCGGAGATCGCGTCGCTCACCACGTCCATGAGGGCACACTACGGCAGAGGTGCGATGGTGAGCTGTATGCGTATTCAAGTGAGCAGATCTCGTATTGAGACACTCATCTATGGCTTCCTAGGCTTATTTCCATGACCGAGGAGAACGTACAGACCTTCATGATCGGTGACGTCGAAGTCGTCCGAGTCGTCGAGTGGGAGAGGCCCTACGTGCCTGTCCTGACCCTCGTCCCGGACCTGCCCCCCGAAGCGTGGCCGGACGACCACGACACGCCCGCGGTCGTGGCGCTCCAGACCTGGGTGCTGCGCAGCGCCGGCCGGACCGTGCTCGTGGACACCGGTGTCGGCAACGGCCGGGAACGGCCCGGCAATCCGCTGTTCCACATGAGCCAGGGCGACCTGCCGGGCCGGCTGGCGCGGGCCGGTGTGCGGCCGGAGGAGGTCGACATCGTCGTCAACACCCACATCCACGGCGACCACGTCGGCTGGAACACCCATGACGTGGACGGGAGTTGGCAGCCGCTGTTCCCCAACGCGCGCTATCTCCTCCCCGCCGCCGACGACTTCCACTTCGGCCCCGAGAACAACTACGGCGGCGAGGTGCGGCCCGACGACCGGCTGACCTACGAGGACAGCGTCGCGCCCGTGCACCGCGCCGGGCTGGCCACTCTGTGGAACGGCACCCACCGCGTCGACGAACACCTCACACTGGAGTCCGCGCCCGGACACACCCCCGGTTCCGCGGTCCTCCGGGTCGCCTCTGGTGGTGAAGGGGCCGTGTTCGTAGGGGACTTGCTGCACAGCCCGGTCCAGATCGCGCACCCCGAGTGCAGCAGCTGCTTCTGCCTCGATCCGCGCCAGGCCGCTGCGAGCCGCCGGCGTGTGCTCGAACGGGCGGCGGACGAAGGGGAGTTGGTGATTCCGGCGCACTTCGGCGGGAGCGGCGTCGCGGAGGTGCGGCGGGCGGGCGACACGCTGACGCTCGGGAAGTAGGACGCGCGTCGACAAGGCCGTATCCGGCACGGTACTGATGGGGCATGAGCGAAGTCGGCGAACAGGTGCGCGACGGACGGCTGGTCGGCGGCCGCTACCGGCTGCTCGAACGGATCGGTTCCGGCGGCATGGGCACCGTATGGCGGGCGTTCGACGAACTCGTGGACCGCGAAGTCGCCGTGAAACAGCCGAGGTTGCCCGGCGGCCCGGAGGACGAGGAGTTCCAGCGCGCCGCCCACCGCCTCTACCGCGAGGCGCGCGCCGCTGCCCGGGTCGACCACCCCTCAGCCGTCGCCATCCACGACGTCGTCGTCGAGGACGACCAACTCCCGTGGATCGTCATGGAGTTGGTGCGCGGCGAGTCCCTGCACGAACTGCTCAGGCGCGGACGCCTCGCCCCCTCCGAGTCCGCGCGCATCGGCCGCGCGGTCCTCGGCGCCCTCAGCGCCGCGCACGCCGTGGGGATAGTGCACCGTGACGTGAAGCCCGCCAACGTGCTGCTCGGCCCCCACGACCGGGTCGTCCTCACCGACTTCGGCATCGCGCACATCCAGGGCGAGGAATCCCTCACCGCCAGCGGAGAGTTCGTCGGCTCGCTCGAGTTCATCGCCCCCGAGCGCATGTCCGGCACCGGCGCCGGACCGGCCTCCGACCTGTGGTCCCTCGGCGTCCTCCTGTACGCGGCCGTCGAAGGGGCGTCCCCCTTCCGCCGTACGACCGTGGAGTCCACCCTCGGCGCGATCCTGTCCGGCGAACCGCCCGAGCCGACCCGGGCGGGCCCCCTCGGACCGCTGATCGTAAGGATGTTGGCCCGCGACCCGGCGGAGCGCCCGGGGGCGGAGGAGGTCGGCGCGGTACTGGAGGCGGTGGCCGCGGGGAAGGACGTACCGGAGCCGGCGGTCGCCGTCCAGGACACGGCGCCCGAGGAGCCGGCCCCTGCCGCCGTACCCGAACCCGAACCCGAGCCCAGACCCGAACCCAGGACCGAACTCAAGCCCAAGCCCAAGCCCAAGTCCCGCCCCCGCCGCACCCTTCTCATCGCCCTCGGGGTGGTACTCCTCGCGGGCCTCGTCCTCGGCACCGTCCTGGAGAGAGTCCTCGGCAAGGATTCGGGCTCCTGGACCGCTCACCAGCGGGACGGTATGAACGCGGTCCTCTTCCTCCCGCCCCAGTACCAGCTTCTCGAGACACAGGCGGCAGCCGGCAGCCGCACCGTCACCTACGGCACCGGTGCCCTCCGCGTCCGCCTCACCGAGTGGGGCAAGGCCGCCGACGCGCCGCTCGCCGAAGCGCACGCCCTGGGGCAGGGCACGGCGAACCCGCAGTACACCCGCACCAGCTTCCGCGGGAACAAGGACGCGGTCCTCGCCGACACCACCTACACACAGTCCGGCGTCCCCACCCGCGCCATGGCCCTGATCATCCGCACCGCCGACCACCGCATGTACGAACTGCGCGTGGACATGCCCAAGGGCACACCCGCGGAGAAGAAGGGCACCGCGCTCTTCAAGGGCGCCCGAGCCCGGCTCACCCTCCCGGAAAAGTGAGCCGTAGGGGATCCAGTGATGATCGTCCCCGCACAACGCCCTGATCAGCGCGTTCGTTGCCAGTGATCGCTGGCGTGGTGTGAGCGCCTGGTGAATCCCGATTACCGACGGGTACCCAAACCCTTCGTGGCGGCATACCCTGCCGCACATGACGGACTCGCAGGCCCCGGAAAAGACCGGTACGGAAACGACGACCGGCACCAACCCCCTCGCGCCGGCCCCCACAGGCGCCCGTACCGCCGCCGATGTGGTCACCCCGGAGCTGGTCGCCCAGCTCACAAAGGGTGTGGCCGGTTCCGGGCGGACCGCCAACCACACGCCGTTCACCGGTGAGAAGCTCGCGGACCTGCCCGAGTCCACCCCCGAGGACGTGGCGAAGGCCTTCGACGCGGCCCGCGCCGCACAGGCCCTGTGGGTGCAGACGCCGGTACGGCAGCGCGCGGCCGTCCTGCTCCGCTTCCACGACCTGGTGCTCGCCCGCCAGGCCGAGGTCCTCGACCTGATCCAGCTGGAGACCGGCAAGGCGCGGCTGCACGCGCACGAGGAGGTGCAGGCCGTCGCCGTCGCGGCCCGCCACTACGGCCGCAAGGCCCCCGCCTACCTCAAGCCGAAGCGGCACACCGGCGCCGTCCCGACCCTCACCAAGGTCACCGAACTCCGCCACCCGCGCGGGGTGGTGGGCCAGATCGCCCCCTGGAACTACCCGCTCGAACTCTCCGTCGGCGACGCCCTCCCGGCCTTCGTGGCGGGCAACGCGGTCGTCATGAAGCCGGACACCGAGACCTGCCTGACCGCACTCTGGGCCCGCGACCTCCTCATCGAGGCCGGCCTGCCCGCCGACGTCTTCCAGGTCGTCCTCGGCGAGGGCCCGGTCGTCGGCCCCGAGGTCGTCAAGCACGCCGACTACGTCTCGTTCACCGGCTCCACCCGCACGGGCCGCGAGGTCGCGCAGGGCGCGGCGGCCCGCCTCGTCGGCGTCTCCCTCGAACTCGGCGGAAAGAACGCCATGTTGGTCCTGGAGGACGCCGACCTCGACAAGGCGGCGGCGGGCGCGGTCCGCGCCTGCTTCTCCTCCGCCGGCCAACTCTGCATCTCCATCGAGCGGTTGTACGTCCACGAGTCGGTCGCCGACGCCTTCCTGGAACGCTTCGCCGCCCGCACCAAGGCCATGCGCCTCGGCACCTCCCTCGCCTACGGCGCCGACATGGGATCGCTCGTGGGGGAGCGCCAGTTGGAGACGGTGACGCGCCACGTGGAGGAGGCCGTCGCCAAGGGCGCCAAGCTCGTCGCGGGTGGAGTGGCCCGCCCGGACATCGGCCCGTACTTCTTCGAACCGACCATCCTCGACGGCGTCGAGGCCCCCATGGCGGTGTGCGGCGAGGAGACCTTCGGCCCGGTCGTCTCCATCTACCGCTTCAAGACCGAGGACGAGGCGGTCGAAGCGGCCAACTCCACGTCCTACGGCCTCAATTCCTCGGTCTGGACGAAGGACGGCCGCCGCGGCCGCGCCGTCGCCGCCCGCCTGCGCACCGGCACGGTCAACGTCAACGAGGGCTACGCCTCCGCCTACGGCAGCGTCCAGTCCCCCATGGGCGGCATGAAGGACTCCGGCCTCGGCCGCCGCCACGGCTCCGAGGGCATCCTCAAGTACACCGAGGCCCAAACGGTCGCGCAGCAGCGGCTGTTGCCGATGGCCCCGTCACTGGGCATGACCGACGAGGCGTACGCGCAGTTCATGAGCAGGAGCCTCCGGGTGATGAAGGCCTTGCGTCTCAAGTAGCAATCCCTGGTTCTCAACGGTTCTCAACGAGGAGAGCATGTGCCACAGGACACCTACGACTACGACGTCATCGTCGTCGGCTCGGGCTTCGGTGGTTCCGTAACCGCCCTGCGCCTGACGGAGAAGGGCTACCGCGTAGGTGTCCTGGAGGCCGGCCGCCGCTTCACCCGGGAGTCCCTCCCCAAGAACTCCTGGGACCTCAAGAACTACCTCTGGGCCCCCAGGCTCAACCTCTACGGCATCCAGCGAATCCATCTGCTGGGCAACGTCATGGTCCTCGCCGGCGCGGGCGTGGGCGGCGGCTCCCTGAACTACGCCAACACCCTGTACGTCCCGCCCAAGCCGTTCTTCGAGGACCCCCAGTGGCGTGACATCACGGACTGGCAGGAGGAGTTGGCCCCCTACTACGACCAGGCCCGCCGCATGCTCGGCGTGCGGCTCAACCCGACGATGACCCCGTCAGACGTCCATCTGAAGGCCGCGGCGCAGCGGATGGGCGTGGGCGACACCTTCCACATGGCCCCGGTCGGCGTCTTCTTCGGCGACGGCGAGGACGCCGACGGCACCGCGAAGGCCAGGCCCGGCGAACAGGTCGCGGACCCGTACTTCGGCGGCGCGGGCCCGGACCGCAAGGCCTGCACCGAGTGCGGCGAGTGCATGACCGGCTGCCGGCACGGCGCCAAGAACACCCTCAACGAGAACTACCTCCACCTCGCCGAGAAGGCGGGTGCCGAGGTCCACCCGATGACGACGGTCGTGTCCGTCACGGACGACTCGCAGGGCGGCTACGCGGTGGCGACGCTGCCCACGGACGCGAGGAAGTCGTCGAAGGGCCGCACCTTCAAGGCCCGCAGGGTCGTCCTCGCCGCCGGCACCTACGGCACCCAGACCCTCCTGCACCGCATGAAGGCGGGTGGCCAACTGCCGTACCTCTCCGAGAAGTTGGGCGAGCTCACCCGCACCAACTCGGAGGCGCTGGTCGGCGCCCAGACGGACGACCGCCGTTACCGAAGGGCGACCGGCACCCCGAAGGCCGACTTCACCCGCGGAGTCGCCATCACCTCCTCGATCCACCCCGACGAGAACACCCACATCGAACCGGTCCGCTACGGCAAGGGCTCCAACTCGATGGGCGGCCTCTCCATCCTCCAAGTCCCGTACGCCGAGGGCTCGTCGAGGGTGCTGGCCTGGCTGGCGAACGCGGCCCGTCACCCGCTCCTGGTCCTGCGCTCGCTCTCCAACCGCCGCTGGTCGGAACGGACCATCATCGGCCTGGTGATGCAGTCGCTGGACAACTCCCTGACGACGTATCTGAAGGAAGACGGCGTGGGGAAGGGGCTGTTGACGGCCCGTCAGGGTCACGGTGCCCCCAACCCCAAGCAGATCAGGGCGGCTTCGGAGGCCGCGACGGTCATCGCCGCCGAGATCAACGGCTTCGCGGGCTCCAACGTCGGCGAACTGATGGGCACCCCGCTCACCGCCCACTTCCTCGGTGGCTGCCCCATCGGCGCCTCCCGGGAGACCGGCGTGATCGACCCGTACCACCGCCTCTACGGCCACCCCGGCATCTCGGTCGTCGACGGCGCGGCCGTCTCGGCGAACCTCGGCGTCAACCCGTCGCTCACCATCACCGCGCAGGCCGAGCGCGCGATGTCGTACTGGCCCAACAAGGGCGAGCCGGACCCGCGTCCGCGCCAAGGGGCTTCGTACGAACGGCTGAAGCCGGTGGAGCCGACTCAACCGGCGGTCCCCGAGGGCGCGTTCGGCGCGCTGAAGCTGCCGTTCCTGGGGATGCCGACGGTGCCGCCGAAGCCGTAGAGAGGTAAAAGCCGTAGAGAGGTAAAAGTCGTAGAAAGGTAAGAGTCGTAGAAAGGTGAGAAAGGTATTCGGCACAAACAGAAGGACCTGCGCCCCCCTCCGAGCGCAGGTCCTTTGTCGAGCGAGCTACGTGCTTACGCGCTCTCTCCGGTCTTGCGGCGGCGCACCATGACGACCGCGGCGGCACCCGCGACGACCGCCGCGCCACCCACGAGGCCGATCACCGGCAGGGCGGAGCTGGAGCCGGTCTCGGCGAGGTTGCCGGTGGCCTCGTTGACCGAGCCCTGGGGCTTCACGTCGCTGGTCCCGGTCGGCTTCTGGCCGGTCGGCTTGGCCTCGCCGACGTCGCCCGGCTCGCTGCTGCCGGCGGCGAGCACGGAGAACTCGTAGTAGTCGCCGTTGACGTAGCAGGACTCACCCTTGCCCGCGTACACCGCCTGGCTCAGCGCGAACGACGAGCCCGCGGGGGCCTTGGGCTTGATCTTCACGCGCAGGTCGAGCGTGGTCGAGGACTGCTTCTCCAGGGTGGGGAGCACCGCGACGATGCTGCCGGACAGCGTGGTCTCGTCGCTGCCGGTGCCGACGGTCTCCTGGTAGGAGTCGGTCCACTTGCCGTCCTGCTTCAGCTGGATCTCGGCCAGGTCGAGCATGAGCGAGGAGTCCTCGTTCACGTCGTCGCTGTACTCGGTGAGCGCGTTGATCCAGACGTTCTGCAGGTCCTTGTCCGAGGCGTTCTTCACCACGAACTTGAAGTTGTGCCAGCCGGAACCGGCGACGATCTTGTTCGGCAGCCCGGTGATCGACGCGGAGAGCTTCTCGTCCAGGTCGAAGGTCTTGCAGTCCGCGTACGGGTCGAAGTCGTCGCCCGGCTTGCTCGGCGACGCGGACGGGCTCGGCGAGGCGCTCCCGCTCGGGGTGCCCGACGCGGCGGGGCTGCTCGTGTCCGCCGCCGGGGAACTGGTGTCCGAGGCGGGCGTGCTGGTGTCGGCCGCCGGGCTGCTCGTGTCCGACGCGGGAGTGCTGCCGTCGGCCGCGGGGGTGCTCGCGTCGCCCGCCGGGGTGCTCTCCTCGGCCGCGGGGCTGCTGGACGACGTGACCGGCGAGTCGCCGTCGGCGAACGCGGCCGGCGCCGACAGCAGGGCGAGGGGGGCGATGGCGGCCGTCGTGGCGACCGTGGCCATGACACGGCGAAGCTTCATGAAGTCCTCAAGAAGTCCGGAGTGCTGCGACAGTGCAGCACGCTGGGTCGGAGGGCTCCGCGTGTGGGGCGCGGGTGTGGCCCTTGTTATGGCAGGTGTGACCCGGGAAACCTGTGAATGGTTGCGCTAATCCTCACCAGATTCTTATGTGGGCTGTGTCACACCTGGGTTCTGCTTGTGAACACGCTTTCGGACGCCTACAACTACCTGGTGTCTGACAAACCGTCCGAGGAACCGTCCTCGACCCCGGAGATCCCCGACGACGTCTGGGACAAGTTCGCCCGTGACACGGAGCGTGACATCCGGGCCTCCGCACAGAAGGAACCGTCCGCGCGCGCCCGCCAGGTGACCGAGCGGCTCAAGAAGGCCGAGCAGCCCGAGGGCTGGCGTACCGGTCCTGCCTGGCAGGAGATGAACGGGCGGGCCCGGCGCAGGCGTCGCCTGTGGGCCGTACTCGGCGTCCCGTTCGCCGTGGCCGTCGCCGTGGTCGCGATGCGACCCTCGCTGCTGCCCGGCGACCCCTTCGGCGCCAAGGCGGACTCGGACTCCGCGTCCCCGCTCGCCCCGGAGACCGCCGCCCCGACCGCCGCGCCCTCCTCCGTCGATCCCCAAATACCCACCCTGGACCGGCCGTTCGCCGGTTCACCCGCTCTGAACTGGGCCGACGGCGAGGCCGGCATCATCCTGCCGAAGGCGACCGCCGTGGGCAGCTTCTCGAAGGACCGGGTCGAACTGGCCCTCCAGCAGACGAAGATCCTGCTCGTCGCGTCCAACCTCGACCCGAAGACGATCGCCGGTGCCCGCCCGTCCGCCGCGCTCGCGGTCCTCGACCCGAAGCAGCCCAAGGTTCTCACCGAGCTGAAGGCCTCCCTGGCCCTCCCGACCAAGGCCAACGACCCCACGCTGCTGTTCAGCCGCTTCGATCCCAAGGACGTACGGCTCGTCGGCAAGGTGGTGAAGACCCGCGGCCGCATCACCTTCGCGAAGGACTCCAGCGGGGGCGTCACCGTCCACGCCGACTACACCTTCGTCTACCCGCTGGTCCGGACCGACGGCTCCACCGAGGTCGCCCGCACCATCGTCCGCCGGGTGATCGACACCGAGATCCTCGACCCCGCCCGCTACCAGGTCACCCCCGGCCTGCTGACCCTCACCCTCAACAACGCGGACTTCGGCAACTCGGCCTGCGACATCTACGACGGCTATCTGCACCCGCAGTTCGCCTCCGACGCCACGTCGGCCCCCACGGGCGCGACCCCCTCGGGCCCGACGACGGACCCGTACGACCGCAGCAAGGACATCAGCAAGGGGCAGGGCACCTGCGGGACGGTGAGCAGGACCTAGACCCGGTCACGGCAGGCCGGTCACGGCAGGCCGGTCACGGTCATGGCTGACGGGCAAGCGAAGGGCCCCGCGGGACGGAGCCGCGGGGCCCTTCTCCGTCAGCACCGACGTCAGGGCAGCGCCGGTGCCTGGGAGCGGCGCCGGGGGGTTGCGCCGCTGGTCTGAAGTTGTCTTCAGTGCCCCGGGTCGGCGCCCCGGCGCACACGGGGCGCGCGCTTGGTCTCGACCTTTGGCAGTGGGACGGTGCACCGCAATGCGGGTGGCTGCCTTGGGACTTGGGGCCCGGAGGAGAGCTCGGGGGCTTCTACGCATCGTGCTGGATGGAGACGACGATCGCAACCGTTCGGTCCGGCTTTGTGCATTTTTGCAGTTTCCGCCGGGCGGCCCCGGGCGTCCCCGGAGCCGACCGTTCTCTTGGGTGACCGGGCTGCTGTCCCCTGCCGTCCGGTCACGACCCTGGAGCGAGGTCCCACGACGTACGGCACGATCCGTACGTCTCATCGCCCCAGCGAGCCACGCGTGGTTCTTTCGGGCCCGCCCCTGGCTGGCACGGACACCCCCACCAACGAAGCGGTTCCCGGGGCGGTCACGCGCCGTACGGGTGAGACGGGGCTCGAACTCAGATCCGCCCCCGCGACAGTTCGAGCAGCGTCATCGCGAGGGCCGTGCCCGGCTTGCCCAGCGCGTCCCTGTAGTGGCTGAGGATCTCGTTCTCACGGGACAGGTGCACGCGCCTGCCGCCGGAGGCGATCCGTGTCTCCTGCACGACGGCCGACACGGCGACCCGTTCCTGGATCAGCCCGATGATCCGGTCGTCGAGGGCGTCGATCCGCTCACGGGCGTCGGCGATGGTCTGCTCGGGGGTGGTGGTGGTCATTCCGGGCTCCTTGTGGTGGGAGCGCCCCCGGTCGACAGATCCGGGAAAACACCAGGCGCCCCGGACCTGTCGGCCCGGGGCGCCTGGGAAGTCGCTTGTCAGTAGCTCAAGCAGCACGACCATGGCAGCCGGCGGGCCGGTTGCCATAGGTAAAGAGGAAGGTCGGGTGCGTGAGCATGGGGCGAGTATGCCACAGCACTTCTGCGGCGGGCCGGGTCGGGCGGTGGCGGGCACAGGTCCAGGGGGTCCGGGGGCGGAGCCCCCAGCACACGGAGAGGTGTCCCACGCGACCCCCGTTAGAATCGGTACCCAAGACCCCCGCCCCACCGCCGGAAGGCCCCCGTGTCAGCAGCGACCCCCGCCCCCGACACCGTCCTGGTCGTCGACTTCGGCGCGCAGTACGCCCAGCTCATCGCCCGCCGCGTCCGCGAGGCCCGGGTCTACAGCGAGATCGTGCCGAGCACCATGCCGGTCGCCGAGATGCTCGCCAAGAACCCGGCGGCGATCATTCTCTCCGGCGGCCCCTCGTCCGTGTACGCGGAGGGCGCCCCCCGCCTGGACCGCGAGCTGTTCGAGGCCGGCGTCCCGATCTTCGGCATGTGCTACGGCTTCCAGCTGATGGCGACCACCCTCGGCGGCACCGTCGACAACACGGGCGCCCGCGAGTACGGCCGTACGCCCCTGCACGTCTCCCGCTCGTCCTCGACCCTCTTCGAAGGCACTCCCGACGAGCAGTCCGTCTGGATGTCCCACGGCGACGCCTGCTCCGCCGCCCCCGAGGGCTTCACGGTCACCGCGTCCACGGACGTCGTCCCGGTCGCCGCCTTCGAGAACGACGAGAAGAAGCTCTACGGCGTCCAGTACCACCCCGAGGTCATGCACTCCACGCACGGCCAGCAGGTCCTGGAGCACTTCCTGTACCGCGGCGCGGGCCTCACCCCGTCCTGGACCACCGGCAACGTCATCGACGAGCAGGTCGCCGCGATCCGGGAGCAGGTCGGCGACAAGCGCGCCATCTGCGGTCTGTCCGGCGGCGTCGACTCCGCGGTAGCGGCCGCGCTCGTGGCCCGCGCCATCGGAGACCAGCTGACCTGCGTCTACGTAGACCACGGTCTGATGCGCAAGGGCGAGACCGAGCAGGTCGAGAAGGACTTCGTGGCCGCGACCGGCGTCAAGCTCGTCGTCGTGGACGCGGAGGAGCGCTTCCTCACCGCGCTCGCCGGGGTCTCCGACCCGGAGCAGAAGCGGAAGATCATCGGCCGCGAGTTCATCCGCGTCTTCGAGCAGGCCCAGGCCGAGATCATCGCGGACGAGGGCCCCGAGGTCGCGTTCCTGGTGCAGGGCACGCTGTACCCGGACGTCGTCGAGTCCGGCGGCGGCACGGGCACGGCCAACATCAAGTCGCACCACAACGTCGGCGGTCTCCCCGAGGACCTCGAGTTCAAGCTGATCGAACCGCTCCGCAAGCTGTTCAAGGACGAGGTCCGGATGGTCGGCCAGGAGCTCGGCCTCCCGGACGAGATCGTCCAGCGCCAGCCCTTCCCCGGCCCCGGCCTCGGCATCCGCATCGTCGGCGAGGTCACCAAGGACCGCCTCGACCTGCTCCGCGACGCCGACGCCATCGCCCGCGAGGAACTGACCGCGGCCGGCCTCGACCGCGACATCTGGCAGTGCCCGGTGGTCCTCCTCGCCGACGTCCGCAGCGTCGGCGTCCAGGGCGACGGCCGCACCTACGGCCACCCGATCGTCCTGCGCCCGGTCTCCTCCGAGGACGCCATGACCGCCGACTGGTCCCGCCTGCCGTACGACGTCCTCGCGAAGATCTCCACCCGCATCACCAACGAGGTCGCCGACGTCAACCGGGTCGTCCTCGACATCACCTCGAAGCCCCCGGGGACCATCGAGTGGGAGTAGCCCTCAGGGGGCTCAGGTCCGCTTGAGGGTCCGCACCGGCCCTCCGGGCTTCCAGACCTGCACGACGAGGTACTTCTCGTCCTCGACGTAGGTCCGCACGACCTCCGTCAACTCGGTGCGGAAGAGGTGGAACGGCTCCGGCGGTTCCACCTCTTTGCTGTACGCCCCCTTCGCCGCCGCATCCGTCACCTCCATCGCCCGCCCGCTCACCCGTACGTCCCCGCCGCCCATCTCCGTCCCCGGCCCCGGGTTCGCCTGGAGCGCGAAGCGCGCATCACGCCGCAGATCCAGCGCCTTGAGCGAATCGGGCATCATCCCGAGCCACAACTCGCCGTCCAGGAACCGCACTTCGAGCCCGGTCGTACGCGGCGACCCGTCCTTGCGCAGGGTCGCGAGGATGTGATGCGTGAACGCCCCGAACCGCTCCTCGACGGTCGCGGCGAGGTCAGGTTCGGCGGCGGTGAAGGTGGCCCAGTTCGCTGTCATACGGCGAGTGTTCCGCCGATAACCGACAACCTCTGTCTTCTTTACTGACCGGCACTGCCCTTTTCGACCGACCGGCGGTAACTTCTCGCCCTTACGACAAACCCAGTGCTGGAGGACCGATGCCCGGGCCGACGCCGCCCTCCCCCCTGCCCACCGACCGGCTGCGGTTCGCCATGCCGCCGATGCACGAGTCGGTCGAGGACGAACGCCGGCACCGCAAGGAACGGCTCGCGGGCGCCCTGCGCCTGTTCGGCCGGCTCGGCTTCGAGGACGGGGTCTCGGGGCACATCACCGCCCGCGACCCCGAGTTCACCGACTGCTTCTGGGTCAACCCCTTCGGGATGCCCTTCCGGCATGTCACCGTCAGCGACCTGGTGCTCGCCAACTCCGAGGGCCAGGTCCTCCAGGGCGGCCACCATGTCAACCAGGCCGCCTTCACCGTGCACTCCCAGGTCCACGCCGCCCGCCCGGACGTCGTCGCCGTCGCCCACTGCCACTCCGTGCACGGGCGCGCCCTCTCCGCCCTCGGTGACTTCCTCGACCCGATCAGCCAGGAGAGCTGCGCCTTCTACGAGGACCACGCGCTCTACGACTCCTACAGCGGTGTCTCCGTCGACGCCGAGGAGGGCAAGCGGATCGCCGCCGGGCTGGGCTCCCGCAAGGCGCTCGTGCTCCGCAACCACGGCCTGCTGACCGTCGGCGACTCGGTGGACGCGGCGGCCTGGTGGTTCCTGTCCATGGAACGCTCCTGTCAGGTCCAGCTCCTCGCCAAGGCGGCCGGCAGACCCCTGCTCATCGACCACAAACTCGCCGTCGCCACCCGCGAACAGACCGGCGGCGACCTCGTCGCATGGATCAACTACCAGCCCCTGTGGCAGGACATCAGCCGCAGCGAACCCGACCTCCTCAGCTGAACCCCCCTCTGCGTGAGCTCCTTATCCGAAACCGCGGAGCACCGCCGCCTTGGTCATCGTGAACTCCTCGTCCGTGAGCACCCCTTCCCGGTGCAGCTCGCCCAACTCCCGCAGCCTGCGCAGGAGTACGTCGTGATGGTCGGCCGGCGGCGGAACGGCGGCCGCCCGTCGAGGACCGTCCGCGAACTCGCCGTTGTCGCGTTCGTGTTCACGGGCCGACGGATGCGGCAGCCGCGCGGTCACCGCCGTCGCCACCAGCGCGGTGAGCAGATCACGGCGGGTGCTGCCCCACAGGTCGAGGGCGTAGGGGTCCTTCTCCGGCGGCAGCTTGGAGAACACCGTCTCCCGGGTCACGAACCGCATGAACCCGTCCTCGTAGCCGGAGTTGGGCAACCACTCCACCTGCACCAGATCCCCCACGGCGACTATCCGCGGCCCGGTCGCCCGCTTCACGCGCTCCGAGGTGTCCGCCCAGTCGATCCGCACCTGGGCGCCGTCGAAGGAAACCGTGCCGTCGGAGGACCGGACCGAGACCGGGACCGGCGGACCCGGCAGCAGATAGGCCTTGGTGGGTTCCTTGGGGATCTGGTCCAGGAGCAGCGCGTGCCGGATCTCCTCCGCCACGTACTCGGCGACCCCCGACCGGTCGATGTCCACGATCAGCCGGTACGGATCCGCCGCGTCCGGCAGCCGCCCACCGGTCGCCTGCAACAGCGGATCGGCCCCCTCGCGCAGCCTCAGCCGCAGTCGGCCACGCTTGCGTTCGGGCTCGTAGACGACGCCCGCGACGGCTTCGAGGGGCACCGCGATCTCGCCGTACGTCTGCCGGAACAGTGGCACGGAACGGTGAAGTCCCGGTGTGATCCTGACCGTTGTGCCGTCGAAGGCCCAGGTCCCGTCGCGCTGGATGATCTCGGCCATACGGAAATTCTCGCAGCCGGGTCAACACGGCGGTCGTCACTTCACCCGCGCTGACCAGACCTGCCGGACGCGGGCCGTGTCCCGTAGGGCACAATCCGCTGTTGTCGTGCGGGAGTTGCAAGGCGGTGGCCAAAGGCTTTGGAGCCGGTCGCCGAACGTGAGGGCCCGGGTTCGAGGGCCGAGGTCCATGAGGGTCGTGGGGAAGGCAGGCGTCGGGCGTGGCGGTGCAGGAGGCGAGACAGGGCGGCGAGCACATCGGTGCCCACGGAGGTGGCTGCACCTGCGGGGACTGCCCGCACGGAGCACGCGAGGGGCATCGGCGCGCGGTCGCCGCGTTCCTGGTCAAGCGGGACGGCTTCGCGGCCGGCGAGGGGCTGCCGGCCGCGGTGGCGCACTCGGCGTCCGCCTCCCGGCAGTGGGTCTCGGACGAACTGACCCAGTCCGCCGACGCCGTCGCCGAACGCGGCCGGGCCGAGGGCGGCGCCTGGCTGGCGCGCCTGTGGCACCGCACGGCCTTCGCCGTGTGGGGCGGCTTCGTCGTCCTGCTCCTGGTGCAGGCGCTCACCGCGATCGGCGCGGGCTGGACGGCGGCCCGCACGGCGGGACTGCTGGCCGCGTTCGTGGTCGCGGGCGCGCTGAGTGCCGCCTCCTGGTTCCACCGGGCGCGCGGCGGGGCGCTGGCTCCGGTCATCGGTGAGGACAACCGGCTGTCGACCTCCCGCGCGGTGGCCGTTTCCTGGGTGCTCTTCGTGGCGTACGCGGTGCTGGTCCTGGCCGGCCGCCTCGCCGCCGCCTCCGACCACGCCGAGCGCGACGCCCTCATCTCCGGCCTCGAACTCGCCCGCGGCGCCGGTGTGGTGACCGTCCTCGCCGTGGTCTGCGCGATCGCCGTGCTCGTCCGCCGGGTCGTCGGCCTGCGCGTGCTGGGCCAGCGCCTCCAGAAGATCCCCGCCGACCGCCCGCGCGCGGCCGACCTCCTCACCGACGACGCCGGCCGCGGCACCTTCGCCGACATCCAGTACGTCGCGATCAGCGCCGTCGCCCTCGTCTTCGCGGCCGTGAGACTCGCCCGCCGCCCCGACCAACTGCCGGACCTGCCCTGGGGCTTGGCGGTGGTCGTCCTGATCTCCGCCGCGACATACCTGGCCGGCAAGTACGCGGAGGGCGGTCGTCCGGTCATCCTCTCGGTGGTGCGGTCCCGCGAGGCGGGCGACCTCGACGCCCCCATCCGCACCGGCGACGACATCGAGATCCGCGGCGCCGGTTTCGTCCCCCCGGGCGCCCAGACGGCGGACCGGCTCTCCCGCATGGTCGTCCGCATCGGCCCGGTCAACGTCCACGTCCCCCTGGTCCCGGTCACCGGCGGCTTCTCCAACCCGACGGACACGCTCCTCACCGTCCCGGTCCCCGTGGACGTCGAGCCCGGCCGCGTGGAAGTACAGGTCGTGACCGCGGCGGGCGTGGAGACGAACGCCTGCGTGGTCGATGTGACGGACTGAGACGGCCGACGGTCGATGAGCGAGGACGTCCTGTGGGTGTACGGCAGATCCGCGCCCACATCTGATGAATATCCATAGAACGCGGCCGACCGCCGCCCGAACTCGGCCGAAGTCCGAAAAACTGTCCGAAGCATGGTTGAGCGGGTCCCCCTTTTCGTACGTATGGTCTGTTGAGGGGTCAACGGCGGGCGAGAGGCGGCTAAGGGCGATGACTCACGGCACTCGAATGGATACGCAAACCCCGTACCTCGACGGCGACCGGAACTGGCGGGACACCGCCACCCGATACGCCCTTCTCCCACTGCGCGTCTTCCTGGGCGTCACCTTCATCTACGCGGGTCTGGACAAACTCACCGACAGCGCCTTCATGAAGGCCTCCGGCGCCGGGTCGGTCGGCGAGACGATGCGCGCGGTGCGCGACTCGTCCGCCATCCCGGCCCTGGTCGACCTGTCCCTGAAGAGCCCCGTCGGCTTCGGCTACGCCATCGCCTTCGGTGAACTCGCCGTCGGCATCGGCACGTTGATCGGCCTGCTGGCCCGCATCGCCGCACTCGGCGGCGCGCTGATCTCCCTCAGCCTGTGGCTGACCATCAGCTGGCAGTCCGACCCGTACTACTACGGCAACGACCTCGCCTACCTGATGGCCTGGCTGCCCCTCGTCCTCGCCGGCGCCTCCGTGTTCTCCCTGGACGCGGCACTACGAGCGAGGCGAAGGCAACGGACGGGTGGCTATCGGTAGTCAGCCCGATATCTCTGGACCGGGGGGGGGGGGGGGGGGTGGGCGCGCCCCGGGGGGGGGGGGGGGGGGGCCGGGGGGGGCCCCCCCCCCCCCCCCCCCCCCCCCCCCCCCCGGCGCG
>NZ_JBHYWD010000013.1:79553-186034 GCF_042751305.1 Streptomyces hokutonensis | reverse complement strand
GGGGGGCCCCCGGGCCCGCCCCACACCGCGGGCGCCCCCGCCCCGGCGGGGGGGTCTTGGGTCACACCCACGTATTCCCGGCGCCGGGGGGCCCCCTTCCCCCGCCGCCCCACCCTGCGTCGTCTGCGGATCGCCCCGTTGACGCCCGCCACCACACCGGCCAGCACCAGGCCGGCGAGGACCAGGGGGATCGCCGCGAACCACTCGGTCACCCACAGCCCGCCCGCGTCCCCGGCGTAGGCCACGCCCGCGGCGACGAGGAAGAGACCGATGACCAGCTTCCCGGGCCGGAACTCATGACGCAGCACGGCTGACCTCCGCCTGTCCGACGTCGACCCGGAGGTCCAGGTCCAGCGTGCCGGTGGTCTTCACGCCCGTCTCCGGGGTGAGAGTGACCTGCTGGTGCTTGCCCGGTTCCACGTCCACGTCCTTCTTGTCGTCACCGGGCAACTGGATGTCCCCGACGCCCACGTCCACATTCAGCTTCACCGTCACGTCCGACGGCACGATCACCTTCAACTGGCCGATGCCCACCTGGGCGTACGTCGCCACCGTCTGCCCCTTCGTCAGCCTCAGCCGGGTCAGGTCGAGGGTGCCCACGCCGTTCCCCAGGTCGTAGTGCGGCTGCACCTGGGCCACCGTCGTGGGCTGCCAGGTGAGGCGTTCCCAGTGGGTGGTGAGGTCCTTGGGCAGGGCCGCCGAGGCGGCGAGCAGGCCGGCCGTGACGATCGCGAGGAACACCGAGCCCGCCCCCGTACGCCCCAGGAAGGAGCTGACCGCTATGCCCAGGCCGAACACGACGAGCGCGCAGGCCAGACCCATCTGCAGGCTGGTGCCGAGTGCCTGGTCGTCCCAGCGCGCGGCGGTGCCGAGGGCGCCGGCCAGCAGGGCGAGCAGGAAGACCCAGCCGCCGATCCAGCGCGGGCCGCGCGGCTTCGGGGCGGGCGGGCGCGGGGGCCGCAGATCCTGGGGCCAGTGCGGGTACGAAGGATCGAGGCTGATGTGGACCGCGTCCGTGATGTCGCGGGTGCGGGAGTCGCCGGGGCCCCAGAGATAGCCGGTGCCACCGACGTGGGTGCCGTCCTTGACGATCGGGTCGCGCCACCAGGAGGGGTAGGCGGCGGGCACCGGCGGTGCCTGGGCCTCCGGCGGGGCGTCGGCGACGGCCTGCGCGGCCAGCGGGTCGGGGCCGGGGGCGCCGCGCTGCTGCGACCAGTACCCCGCACCGGCCAGCAGAAGGGAGAGGACGACGGCGAAGGTGAGCACGCTGCCGTTGCTCAGCATCGACAGGAACACACCGCAGCCGACCAGCGCGAACAGCACGGCCGCCAGGGCCTGGCCGTCGACGCGGCCGGTGAAGAGCTTGCGGACCTCGTTCTCCTCCTCGTCGTCGTACGGGACGAAGAGCCAGGCGAAGCCGTAGAAGATGAGGCCGATGCCGCCCGTCGCCGAGAGCACCGCGAGGGTGATGCGGAAGATCACCGGGTCCATGTCGCACTGCCGCCCGAGCCCCGCGCACACGCCCGCGAGCACCTTGAACCGCCGGTCCCGCCGGAACCGGTGCGGAGGCGCGGCCGTGAGGGTGTCGCCGGGCGCGGCACCCGGCGACGCGGTGCCCGGCGGCGACGCGGCACCCGCGGCGGGCACGGCGTCCTGCGGCCCGCCGCCCGCTGCCGGGCCGGGGCCGGAGCCGGGTCCCGGACCCGTCGCGGCGCGCTCGTGATCTGTCATGCGTCCATGCTGCCCGCCGCGAGGCGCCGATGGCAGTCGGGACGACCCTGGCCGAACCCTGAAATCCGCCCTGACAGGGACCGGGGGAGTGTTCGACACCGACCCCGACCCTGCGCAAGGCCCCTGAACCGCGCCGTTTCCGAAGATCAGGGGAGTCTCCGGGGCCGACCCTGATGCCATGGGCCGCAGCGCGTGTGAACATCGGTGGCATGCCGGAAGCCGCAGCATTGCCAGTCGAGGACCCGCGGCCGCCGCGCAAGCTCTACCGCAGCAGTGACGGACGCTGGCTCGGTGGAGTGGCGCGGGGGCTCGCCGGGCATCTCGGCCTGCCGGTGATCTGGGTGCGGCTGGTGTTCGTGGGTCTGTTCCTCGCCGACGGACTCGGCGCGCTGTTGTACGCCTCGTTCTGGTTCTTCGTGCCGCTCGGCGTCGGCGGCGTCGCCGGTCAGCGGCCCCCGTCCCTCGTCTCCACGGAGACCTCGCCGGACGGCCGCCGCAGACTCGTCGCCCGCAAGCCGGACAAGGGCCAGATCGTCGCCCTGCTCCTCATGGTCGTCGTGGCGCTGGTCTTCGTCGGCAATGTGAATCTGGGCGACGGCGCCAAGGCCTATCTCTTCCCGGTCGTCCTCGTCGGCGCGGGCGTCGCCCTCGTCTGGCGTCAGGCGGACAACGCCCGCCGCGCCCGCTGGGCCGAGGTCGGCGGCCGGCGCCGTACGCTCAGCCTGCTGCGCGCGGGCGGCGGTGTCCTGCTGGTCACCGCCGGTGCCACCGCGATCTTCGTGCTGCAGGGCTCCGCCGCCCACCTCGGTTCGGTGCTCCAGGCCGCCCTCGCGGTCCTCGTCGGCATCACCCTGCTCGCCGGCCCGTACCTCGTGCGGATGACCCAGGACCTCTCCGAGGAGCGCCTGATGCGCATCCGCGCCCAGGAGCGCGCCGAGGTCGCCGCCCATGTCCACGACTCCGTGCTGCACACCCTGACCCTGATCCAGCGCAACGCGGAGAGTCCGAACGAGGTGCGCCGCCTGGCCCGTGCCCAGGAGCGCGATCTGCGTGCCTGGCTCTACAAACCGGAGGGCACCGGCAAGGACGAGGCCGACGAACCCGACACCCTCGCCGAGGCGGTGCGCCGCAGCGCGGCCGAGGTCGAGGACAAGCACGGCGTCCCCATCGAGGTCGTCATCGTCGGGGACTGCCCGCTCGACGAGAGAATCGGCGCCCAGATGCAGGCCGCGCGCGAGGCGATGGTCAACGCGGCCAAGTACGGTGGCGAGGGCGGCGCCGTGCAGGTCTACGCCGAGGTGGAGGGGAAGAAGGTCTTCGTGTCCGTCCGCGACCGCGGGCCGGGCTTCGACCTCGACTCGATACCCGCCGACCGCATGGGCGTCAGAGAATCGATCATCGGCCGTATGGAGCGACACGGCGGTACGGCACGGCTGCGCGCGGTGCCGGACGGCGGTACCGAGGTCGAGCTGGAGATGGAGAGGGCGGAGAAGACGTCATGAGCGACGCGACCGAGACGAACGAGCCTGCGGAACCGACCGGCGGGAGCGCGGGCGGGCGTCACGTGCGCGTGGTCCTCGTCGACGACCACCGCATGTTCCGTACGGGGGTCCAGGCGGAGATCGGCCGCACCGAGGAGACCGGTGTCGAGGTGGTCGGCGAGGCCGCGGACGTCGACCAGGCGGTCACGGTCATCACCGCGACCCGCCCCGAGGTGGTCCTCCTGGACGTTCACCTCCCGGGCGGCGGCGGGGTCGAAGTCCTGCGCCGCTGCGCCCCGTTGATGAGCGACGCCGAGCAGCCCGTCCGCTTCCTCGCGCTGTCCGTGTCGGACGCGGCGGAGGACGTGATCGGCGTGATCCGCGGCGGTGCGCGCGGCTACGTCACCAAGACGATCACCGGCACGGACCTCGTCAACTCCGTCTTCCGCGTCCAGGAGGGCGACGCGGTCTTCTCCCCACGACTGGCCGGCTTCGTCCTCGACGCCTTCGCCTCGACCGACGCCCCGCCGGTCGACGAGGACCTCGACCGCCTCACCCAGCGCGAGCGCGAGGTGCTGCGCCTGATCGCGCGCGGCTACGCCTACAAGGAGATCGCCAAGCAGCTGTTCATCTCGGTGAAGACGGTCGAGTCCCATGTCTCGGCGGTGCTGCGCAAGCTCCAGCTGTCCAACCGGCATGAGCTGACCCGCTGGGCCACGGCACGCCGACTGGTGTGACCCGTAAGGGAGTTCACCTGGGGGAGCATCGGACGCGGCCGGTGCCTCACACCACCCGCGTAGCCCCCGCGAACGGCATCTGGTCGATCGGTGCCAGCCGCACGGGAGCCGTCGGGTTAGGGGCGTGGATCATCTGGCCGTCGCCGACGTAGATGCCGACGTGGCTGATGCCCGAGTAGAAGAACACCAGGTCGCCGGGGCGCAGTTCGTCCCGGGAGACCCGTTGGCCGGCGTTGATCTGGGCGTAGGTCGTGCGGGGCAGCGAGACTCCGGCGGAGTTGTAGGCGGCCTGGACGAGGCCCGAGCAGTCGAAGGCGTTGGGGCCGGTGGCGCCCCAGACGTAGGGGCTGCCGAGCTTCTGATAGGCGTAGGAAACGGCCGCCGCCGCACGGGAGTTGGGGGCGTCGGCCGTGGCGGCGGAGGAGCCGGGCGCGTGCAGTCCGTCCCGTGCCGTGGTCGCCGACCGTGACGCGCGATCCGTCGTGCCGGCGGTCTGCTCGACCTGGGACCGCTGCTGCGGAGGCAGTGCGGACAGCAGCCGCCGCGCCTGGTCCAGCTTCCCGTTGATCGTCTTCTTCTGCCTGCCGAGCTCCGTCTGCCGCGACTTCAGCGAGGTCAGTTCGATGTGCGCGGCGCCGCGCAACTGCTCGATCTCCCGCAGCTGTTGCCGTACGAGAGCGACCGCGGCCGTCTGGCGGTGGCCCACGCGGTCGGCGAACTCGGCGCCGTCCAGATACTGTTCGGGGTCGTCCGAGAGCATGAGCTGCACCGCGGGGTCGATGCCGCCGCTGCGGTACTGGGCGGCGGCGACGTAACCCAGTGAATCCCGTGCCGAGTTGAGCTTCTCGGTCTTGCGGGCCGCCTCGTCCCGCAGGGTGTTGAGCCGTTTCTCGGCCGCGTCCGCCTTCTCCTTCGCGCCGTCGTACTTCTCGGTGGCGACCTCCGCCTCCTGGTACAGCTTGTCCACCTTGGCCTTGACCTGTGCAGGTGTCAGCTGCGGCTCGGCGTGCGAGGTCCCGTCGAAGCCGGTCACCGTCGCCGCGCCCGCGAGGGCGATCGTGGCGGCGGTGCGGGCCGTATGGCCGCTGAGCGAGCGCTGTCGGGGCTTGCGGTGCGCTGCCACGTGGACTGCACGTCCTTTCGTACGACCGCCGGGGGAGCGGGCGGTTTGCGCGTCCGGCGGCGGCCCGCACAGGGGGAGCGGGCCGCCGCCGGACCTTCTCGGCGGTGGTGGCCGACGGCCGCCCCTGGTGCGGGCGGCGGTGGGGAGCCGGTCACCTGGTGGAGGACGCTAAACCTGAAGATGTCGGCTCGGTAACGCATGTACGGAAATGATGTGAGGTGACCGTCTTTTGACGTCAAGTGACTGTGATTCCGGTCCGGGCCCACCGCCTTCACGCGGCGCGCTGACCGATGCGGCGGTTCCGGCGCGGCGGGTGGTGACGCGGTGCTATGGGCCGCATATATGCAAGGTCATGTGAGTGCCAGGGCGGCCCGGTGTCGGCCGGTCCCGAGCACCTGCATAGGCTCCGGACCCATGGACGTACTCATCCATCTCTTCGTCGGCCTGCACATCATCGGCATCGCCGCGCTGCTCGGCGGTTTCCTCACCCAGATGAAGGCGATGGGCCACGGCACGGCCCGCTTCGTCCCCGGCATGCTGCACGGCGCGCTGACCATGCTGGTCACCGGCGCGATCCTGGTCGGCCTCAACCAGGCCGACGACCAGCACGTCAACAACATCAAGATCGGCATCAAGCTCGCGCTGCTGGTCGTGATCCTGGGACTTGTCTACGTCAAGCGGGACGAGGAGACGGTCGACAAGAACCAGTTCGCGCTGGTCGGCGGCCTCACCATGGTCAACATCTTCATCGCGGTCCTGTGGACCTGACCCCGGACGTGGCGGCGAGGTAGAAACGGACCGTCCCGGCGGCCACCACCAGCCAGGCCGCCACCGCGATCCACAGCACCACCTCCCCGGGCGTCCTGAGCCACGAGACGTCCACGGCGCTGCCCACGGACAGCGTGGTCGCCGCCGTCATCCCGAGCGGGAACACCGTCGACCAGCGCCGCAGGTCGAAACGCAGCCGGGGCCAGACGATCTCGGCGGCCAGCAGAACCACGCACCACGCCACGTCGAGCACCAGCAGCGCCACGGTCGCGGCCCGCAGGACGCCCCGGTCGTCGGAGTTCCACAGATACAGGCGGGCGCTGTCGGCGGCGATCAGCTTCGACCCGGCCAGCGCCGAGACGGCCAGCGCGCCGCCGACGATCCAGTGGTCACCGGCCCCGATGATCACCTGCCGCCATTCGAATCGGGCCAGCGCGAACCCGTAGAGGACCAGCCCGAACCAGAACAGCACCAGCGCCGTGTGCGCGAGCCACGTCACCGCCTCGGCCCCGGCGATCGTCGCCCCCAGAACGGCCAGCGACTGTGTGGCCACACAGCCGAGGAACACCGTCCCGGGCATCCGCCCCCGCCAGTTCCCCAGGACCCGTACGAGCAGCCCCGGCCACAGCACCACGGCCGGCGCGAGCAGCGCCTCGGCCACGGTCTGCCAACCCGCGATCGAGAACCGGGTTCCGAGTACGGCGGTCGCGGCGACGGCCGTCAGCGCACCGGGCGTCCCCGCCTCCGTGAGCCACCGCCGCCGGTCCCACAGCAGCCGTACGGCGAAGTCCGCGGCCAGTCCGAGCCAGAAGGCGCAGGCCAGCCCGAAGGCGATACGGGACAGCACCTCGTACCCGGCGAGACTCAGGCCGACCGACACGATGCCGGTCGCCAGCACGACGGCCCCGGCCGCCGGCGGACGCTGCGCCCACCAGGCGCGGAAGCGGGAGGTACCGGTACCGGACATGGGTCCGATGCTAGGGAGCCGCCCCGGTGCCGACAGAGGGCCACGCGCGCGTGGCCCTCAAAAACACCTGCACGCGTGCGTGGCCGTCAAGAACAGCCCCGGACTCCGCTCAGGCCGGCCGCACCACGCTGTGGATGATCGACGTGTCCCCGTAGTGGATCGATTCTTCGCGGACGCAGGTGCCGGGCTTCGGGGCGTGGATCATCATGCCGTCGCCCACGTATACGCCGACGTGGCTGATGTCGTCGTGGAAGAAGACCAGGTCGCCGGGTTGTGCGTCGGCCAGGGGGACCGTCGTGCCGGCGTTGGCCTGGGCGGTGGTCGCGCGCGGGAGGGTGACTCCGGCGGCCTTCCAGGCGGCCTGGGCGAGGCCCGAGCAGTCGTACGAGCCGGGGCCCGCGGCGCCCACGACGTACGGCTTGCCGATCTGGGCGCGGGCGAAGGTGAGGGCCTGCCTCGCGAGTGCCGCCGCTGCCTCTTGGCGGTGCTGCCGCGCGGCCGACTGCGACAACAGCGCGCGTGCGGTGGAGAGCTTCTTCTGGACGGTGGCCTTGGCCGTCCTCGGGTCGCTCCGCGTCCCGGCGGGGGCCTGGAGGCTCAGGGCCGCCTCCTGGCGCTTCCCCGTAGTCGTGGACCGCTCCGTGAGGTGTGCGGCGACCGCGTCCTTGCGGCGGGCGGCCAGCCGGCTCATCAACTGGGCCTGGTCGTAGTGGTCGTGCGGGATGGCGGTGAAGGAACTCGGCTTTTTCCGCACGGAGTTGATCTTCCACGCGCGCCTTGCCCCGTCCTCCCTCTCGGTCGCCGAATCGGCCCGCCGGTAGAGGTCGTCGACCTTCTTGTCGACCTCGCCGAGGCGGGGTTCGCCCTCGTCGGCGGGGGTCCATATGCCTGCGATGCGCGAGCCCGCGGAACGCGGCTTGCGGCGCGACGACGCCAAGGGGGCGACTCCTTCCGAAGTCGGTGGGGCCGGGGAACTTGATCGAACGCTAACCAACTTGTGTGGCTTGTGTGAAGGTCGATGGCCGATATGCCCGCTACGTTTGTGTGAACTCGGTCATGAGTGGGTCTGACCGTCGCTGATCGTTATCGACCGGTTCTGGACCGTGAATTTCCCCGAGCTCCCGGGGTGGCGGCCGGTTGTCAGTGGGGCGCCCTAAACTCGGAGGGCGATGAGCAGCCTCTTTGACGACAGCTTCCTGGCGGATCTCAAGGCCCCTCGGGCCCACGAGGAAGAGCCCCCGCCACCGCCCGAGGACGAGCACGGCCCGGAGCCGGTTCCGGACGACCTGTTCGGCGGGAAGTTCGACGTGCCCGCGAGCAGGGACGCCTACTACCGGGACGGCGCCCCGCGCCCGGCGGTCGACCCGGCAGCCCTCCTGGACGGGCTGAACGAGAACCAGCGCGCGGCCGTCATCCACTCCGGCACCCCGCTGCTCATCGTGGCCGGCGCGGGCTCCGGCAAGACCCGCGTGCTCACCCACCGCATCGCCCACCTCCTCGGCGAGCGCCATGTGCACCCGGGCCAGATCCTCGCGATCACCTTCACCAACAAGGCCGCGGGCGAGATGAAGGAGCGCGTCGAACAGCTCGTCGGCCCGCGCGCCAACGCGATGTGGGTGATGACCTTCCACAGCGCCTGTGTGCGCATCCTGCGCCGCGAGTCCAAGAAGCTCGGCTTCACCTCCTCGTTCTCGATCTACGACGCCGCCGACTCCAAGCGCCTGATGGCCCTGGTCTGCCGCGACCTGGACCTCGACCCCAAGCGCTACCCGCCCAAGTCGTTCAGCGCCCAGATCTCCAACCTGAAGAACGAACTGGTCGACGAGGAGGACTTCGCCGCCCGCGCGGCCGACGGTTTCGAGAAGACCCTCGCCCAGGCCTACGCCATGTACCAGTCGCGGCTGCGCGAGGCCAACGCCCTCGACTTCGACGACCTGATCATGACGACGGTCAACCTGCTGCGCGCCTTCCCGGACGTCGCCGAGCACTACCGCCGCCGCTTCCGCCACGTCATGGTCGACGAGTACCAGGACACCAACCACGCGCAGTACTCGCTGGTGCGTGAGCTGGTCGGTACCGGCGCGCACGACGAGGACGTACCGCCGGCCGAACACGACCTGCCGCCCGCCGAGTTGTGCGTCGTGGGCGACGCCGACCAGTCGATCTACGCCTTCCGGGGCGCGACGATCCGCAACATCCTCCAGTTCGAGGAGGACTACCCGAACGCGACGACGATCCTCCTGGAGCAGAACTACCGCTCCACACAGACGATCCTCTCCGCCGCCAACGCGGTCATCGAGCGCAACGAGTCCCGCCGCCCCAAGAACCTGTGGACCAACGCGGGCGCGGGCGCGCAGATCACCGGCTATGTCGCCGACACCGAGCACGACGAGGCGCAGTTCGTCGCCGAGGAGATAGACCGTCTCACCGACGCGGGCGAGGCCAAGGCCTCGGACGTCGCCGTCTTCTACCGGACGAACGCCCAGTCCCGTGTCTTCGAGGAGATCTTCATCCGCGTCGGCCTGCCCTACAAGGTCGTCGGCGGCGTCCGCTTCTACGAGCGCAAGGAGGTCCGGGACGTCCTGGCCTACCTCCGCGTCCTGGCCAACCCGGAGGACACGGTCCCGCTGCGCCGTATCCTCAACGTCCCCAAGCGCGGCATCGGCGAGCGCGCCGAGGCGATGATCGACGCCCTCTCGCAGCGCGAGAAGATCAGCTTCCCGCAGGCGCTGAAGCGCGTCGACGAGGCCTACGGCATGGCCGCGCGGTCGACGAACGCGGTCAAGAAGTTCAACACGCTGATGGAGGACCTCCGTACGATCGTCGAGTCCGGCGCCGGACCGGCGACGGTCCTGGAGGCGATTCTCGAACGCACCGGCTATCTCGCCGAGTTGCAGGCCTCCACCGACCCGCAGGACGAGACCCGCATCGAGAACCTCCAGGAACTCGCCGCCGTGGCCCTGGAGTTCGAACAGGAGAACACGGCGGGGGACGGCGAGAGCGAGACGCCCGTCGGGCTCGCCGCCTTCCTGGAGCGGGTGGCCCTGGTCGCCGACTCGGACCAGATCCCCGACGAGGACGAGGACGGCTCCGGAGTCATCACCCTGATGACCCTGCACACCGCCAAGGGACTCGAGTTCCCGGTCGTCTTCCTCACCGGCATGGAGGACGGCGTCTTCCCGCACATGCGCGCCCTTGGCCAGACCAAGGAACTGGAGGAGGAGCGGCGCCTCGCGTACGTGGGCATCACGCGCGCGCGGGAACGCCTTTACCTCACCCGCTCGTCGCTGCGCAGCGCCTGGGGACAGCCGTCGTACAACCCGCCCTCCCGCTTCCTGGAGGAGATCCCGGCGGCACACGTGGAGTGGAAGCGGACCGGCGCCATGGCGGCCCCGCCGTCCACGGGCCCGGCCTCGGGCATCGCGGCCTCCCTGTCCTCGACCCGTTCGCGTTCGTCCGCCTCGGGCGCCTCGGGCTTCGCCACCCGCAGGGCCTCGGAGAAGCCGGTCGTGTCCCTGGCCGTCGGCGACCGGGTCACCCACGACCAGTTCGGCCTCGGCACGGTCGTCGGCGTGAAGGGCACGGGAGCGAACGCGGAGGCGACGGTCGACTTCGGAGAGGCCAAGCCGAAGCGGCTGCTGCTGCGGTACGCGCCGGTGGAGAAGCTGTAGGGGGAGCGGGAGTTACGTCGGGTCGAGCCCGTGGCTGCGAAGCCACGGGAGCGGGTCGATCGCCGCGCCGCCCGCCGGGCGCACCTCGAAGTGCAGGTGCGGGCCGGTCGAGTTCCCGGAGTTCCCGGAGTACGCGATCGGGTCGCCGGCCTTGACCGTCGTCCCCGAGGGGACGCGGTAGCTGGAGAGGTGGCAGTACCAGGTCTGCGTGCCGTCCTTCTCCGTGAGGATCAGCATGTTGCCGTAGGCACTGTTCCATTTCGTGCTGACGACACCGTCCGTCGCGGCCATCACCGTCGTGCCGTACGAGACGGGGAAGTCGATGCCGGTGTGCACGGACATCCAGTTGACGCCGGCCTGGCCGAAGTAGGCGCTGAGGCCCCTCTGCGTCACCGGCAGCACGTACTTGGGGCGCAGCCGCTCCTTGCGGGCCGCCTCCGCCGCCGCCTTCTTCTTCTCGGCCTCCTGCTGGGCCTTGAGGTCGATACGTTCCTGCGTACGGCTGGCCCGGTCGGCGAAGTCGTCGGCGCCGGCCGAGAGGCTCTTGATCTGCGCGTCCAGCTTGTTGTTCGCGACGGACGGCTTCACCGAGGTCGCGTCGGAGGCGGACGCCGTCGTGCCGCCGCCGGTCAGCGTGCCGACGGACGCGGCGGCGATCCCCGCGACCCCCATCACACACGCGGACGGCACGGCGATCGTCATCAGCGCGGACCGCTTCGGAGGCGTACGGCGCCGGGAACGGCTCCCGTTGCGGCCCGCGGCCCGCGAGGCGGTCGCCGGGGCCGGGGTGAACTCCTCCTGGTCCTCGAGGAGTTCGGGTCGCGGCTCGGACCCGTCCCGGTCCTGCCCGGCCTCGTCGAGGGCCGGCAGCTCACCGGTGGCGGTCAACTCGCCGTCTTCCGGGGCGGGTTCGTCGTACGACTCCCCGTGCGTCCCGTCGTACGTGCCCTCGTGCGTCCCGTCGTACGTGCCCTCGTGCGTCCCGTCGTACGACGGCTGCTCGAAGGCGGTGGTCGCGTCGGCCGGGCTGCCGTCGGCGTTCCACTGCGTGGCGTCGTAGGCGCCCGTGTCGAAGGCCTGCGTGCCCCATTCCCAGTGCTGGGTCTGGTCGGCGGGGGCGGCGGAATGGGCCGACTGGTCGGGCTGCAGCCAGGCGTTGGCGTCCCACTGGCCGCTGTGGTCGGGGGCGCCGGCCTGCGGCGGGATGGCGGACAGCTGCTGGTGGTCGACCGACCAGGCGGTGGTCTCGTAGGCGCCCGTGTCGTTGTAGGCGGCGTGGTGCTGGGCCGCGTACGGGTCGTAGTTCAGGGTGTGTTGACCACCCGTGGACCAGGCCGAGGAGTCGTAGGCGCCGGTGGTGTGCGAGCCGGTGTCGTGGCTCTGCATGTCGCCGAAGAGGGGGTCGGTGGCGAAGCTCGCGGTGGTGTGGCCGCTGTCCGCGCCCTGGTGAAAACCCGTGGTGGAGTGGTCGCCGTACGTGGTGAAGTCACCGTACTGGGCGTCCTGTCCGCCGTACGACGCGTACTGCGCCGAGGTGGCATCGGAAGCCGGAGCCGGGGTGGTCATGATCCCCGACGGGTGACGGTCGTTCACCAACTTCCTTCTCTTTCGCCTCGACAACAGGGGCTGGCAGAGCAGTGCGGCGACTGTACCCGGCGGTACGCGGGCCCGACAATCTTCCTCAGGTTTCGCGTCTGCCGGAAACGGGCATTCGGCCGTGTTTCGGGGGACGGCGGGCACGGGTTTGGCCTTGCATTCGAATAGCGTTCGAGGCTTGAGACTGTTCAGCCGCTGTAGGCGCCCTGTGCGGACGCTTCGAAGAGCATGGAAATGCTTCCCGTGCCGGAGGCGGGGCGCGTTGACTGCGGTCGACGGCATTCGGCGGCATTCGACGTGGGGAGAGCGTCATGAAGGTGTGGAAACGTGCGGGGATCGCTGTCGTGCTGGCCGCGGCGACGGTCGGCCTCGCGGGTCCGGTGGCATCGGCCGCCCCCGCGCCGTGGGAGACCAGCCGCGCGCACCGGCCCGCGCCGGCGCAGGGCGCGGCGGTGTTCCCGGTCGGGGAGACGGGCACCGTCAGCGTTCGGTGCGGGACTCCTTGCTACCAGTAGGAGTCGTGCGCCTTTGAAGCCCGGCGCCGGTCAGGCCACCGTCAGGCCGCCCCGGTGAGTGGTCGCCGGTGCTTCCGGCCGTGGCGCGTCGAGAGCCTGGCGGATGCCCGACGCGACGGCCGGGTGTACTGGCAGTGCGAGATGGCCGATGCCGCTGACCTGCACGTTCTGTGCGATCAGGTCGGGGTGGTCGATGCGGGCGGTCTCCAGTGGCTCCATCAGGTGGTCGAGGTCGCTCCAGAAGCTGACGAAATGTGTGCGGCAGCCGGGGGCGGGCAGGCCCAGTTCCTCGATCACCGCCGAGCCGGGGCGCATCTGGCGGACGATCGGATGGGCGTTGGCCAGCGATACCACGGCGGTGCCGGAGTGCGGGGTCCCGAGCGTCACCAGCGTGCGGACCCGCAGGTCACCGCCGAGCCGTTGCACGTAATAGCGGGCGATCAGCCCGCCGAGACTGTGCCCGACGATGTCCACCTGCTCACTGCCTGTGCGCTCGCAGATCTCCTCGATGTGCCGGCCGAGCAGCTCGGCCGCGGTACGGATGTCGCAGGTCAGCGGCGAGTAGTTGAGCGATTCGACCGGGCGGCGGCCGTGCTGGGCCAGGGCCCGGCGCAGCAGCACGAACACCGAGCGGTTGTCGATGAACCCGTGCAGCAGGACCACCGGGGGTTTCGCCTCGGTCGGCAGCCTGCGTTCCTGGGTGATGCCGGACGGATAGAGGAGCAGGTGGCCCGCGAGGATCGCGATCTCGAGGGCGGTCGCTTTCAGGAGGGTCATGGAGAGCCCCGCCAGCCTGCTGGGCAGAAGACGCTGACAGAGGGGGAGAAAGGGCTGCATCGCCCTGGTGACCTTCATGGGCCGACCTCCTGTCGGCACACGGATCGACAGCTCCGTCCCCCGTGTGCCCTCGTGGGAGGCCACCACGAGGATCACCGACGGTGCGCGAGGGGCAAGCGCGGAGCGGGCGTGGCGCACCTGCCCTGCGTGCCCTTCGTGCCTGCGCCGATGCGCCGCACCACCACGGCGCGCGGCCTGCGGCGCGGTGGTGCGGCGACCTCGTTGCGGCTCCCGTTGCGCTTGTTCCCGCTGGAACGCTGCGCGGTGAACGTGTCCCTTCGTGTGATTTCCCCCTCGGTATCCACCGCGAAACTGCCGGTTGCGGGATGCTGGAGATAACGTTCGTTCACTCCCCGCGCCGGAGCGGGTGCCGCGGTACCCGTCGGTAGGGATGAACGCAGTCGCTTCATGGAGGCAGTGATGGGTGTGGCAGCCGGTCCGATCCGCGTGGTGGTGGCCAAGCCGGGGCTCGACGGCCATGACCGCGGCGCCAAGGTGATCGCGCGGGCGCTGCGCGATGCCGGTATGGAGGTCATCTACACCGGCCTCCACCAGACCCCCGAGCAGATCGTCGACACCGCGATCCAGGAGGACGCCGACGCGATCGGCCTCTCCATCCTCTCCGGCGCCCACAACACGCTCTTCGCCGCAGTGATCGACCTGCTGAAGCAGCGCGAGGCGGAGGACATCCTCGTCTTCGGCGGCGGGATCATCCCCGAGGCGGACATCGCCCCCCTCAAGGAGAAGGGCGTCGCGGAGATCTTCACCCCCGGGGCGACCACGCAGTCCATCGTCGACTGGGTGCGGGAGAACGTGCGGCAACCGGCCGGCGCGTAGGACCGCGGCGAGCGGGGGTTCGTTTCGCGGTGCCGGCCACTTCTCAGCCCTTTCGTTTCTACGGCTCCTCCAGCTCCCGCGCCATCGCCGCCCGCAGCCGCAAGGTCGTCACCAACCGCTGGAACGCCTCCGCCCAATAGCCCCCCGCTCCCGGCGCCGCGTCCTCCGACTCGTCCGGTACCGCCAGCAACCCGTCGAGCCGGCTTGCCTCGGCCGGGTCGAGACAGCGCTCGGCCAGTCCCATCACCCCGCTGAAACTCCATGGGTAACTCCCCGCGTCCCGCGCGATGTTGAGCGCGTCCACCACGGCCCGCCCCAGTGGCGCGGCCCACGGCACCGCGCACACCCCGAGCAGCTGGAACGCCTCGGACAATCCTTGCGCCGCGATGAACCCGGCCACCCACTCGGCCCGTTCGCCCCCGCCCAGCGTGCTCAGCAGCTTGGCGCGCTCGGCCAGCGACACCGCCCCAGGCCCGCCCGCCTCGGGCGCCGACGGCGACCCGAGCAACGCCCGGGACCACTCCGCGTTCCGCTGCCGTACCGCCGCCCGGCACCACGCGGCGTGCAGCTCGCCCCGCCAGTCGTCCGCCACCGCGAGCGCCACGATCTCCCGGGGCGTACGGCCGCCCAGCCGCCGCTCCCAGGTCCCGAGCGGGGTCGCCTCCACCAACTGGCCCAGCCACCACGACCGTTCACCGCGCCCTGCCGGAGCCTTGGCGACCACGCCGTCCCGCTCCATGCCCGGGTCGCACTCGTGCGGCGCCTCCACGACCAGGCAGGGTTCCTCGCCCGTACGGTCCACCGCCACGCAGGCCGTGGCCCGGACCGCCATCCGCGCGGCGAGCGCGGAGTCCGGGAGCGCCGACAGCAACTCCGCCGCCGTGGACCGTACGTTGCGGCTCCGGTCGGCCAACGCCTGCTCCAGGAAGGGTTCGTCCTCGGCCGTGAGCCCCGTCCGCAGCGAGTCGAGGAACATCAGCCGGTCCTCCGCCCGCTCCGTCGTCCATGTGGTGACGAGCAACTCCCGTGCGACCGCGGGCCGTTGGGCTCGTATCGCCGCGAGCAGGGCGACGCGTTCGGCGAACAGCCCCTCCTCCCAGAGCAGTTGGACCTGGCCAGGGTCGTCGAGGTCCGGCAGGGCCGTCCCGCCGCCCGGGGTGGCGCGCAGGGCGAACCGCCAGTCCGGGTTCAGCCGGGCCAGCCACAGCGCGCGCGGGCCCGCGAACTCCAGCGCCGCCGGCCGTAGATCCGTGCGCCCCCGGGCCGCGTCCAGCAGCGCGGGCAGCACCTGGACGGGCGCGCCGAAACCGCGCGCGTTGGCCGCCGCGAGCCACTGGGGCAGCAACTCCATGAGATCCGGCGAGGTGCCCCGGCGTCCTCCGCCGCCCGCACCCGGACGGTCGGTCAGCAGCATCACCAGTCTGCGGGCCGCCGCCACGGGCAGCGCCGGACGCGTGTCGGGAACGGCCGGCTCCGGCCGTTCGGCCGCCCGCGCGGGACGGAGCCCCGCCCGCCGTCGTACGGTCTCCACGGCCGCCGCGTCCAGCAGCGCCACGGGCGCGTCCTGGCCCGGCGCGCACCACGGAGGCGTACGGCGGTCCGTGCCGAGGAGCGCCGTGGTGACGAGTTCCTCCCAGTCGCCCGGGGCAGAGATGCTGTTCATGCGGTGCCTTTCCGTCGGGTTGGTGGATGCGCTCAGCACAAGGTCAGCACAGGGACACCGGCTCTCCCGCCGCCTCCGGCCAGGCCGTCAGCGGGGTGAAGCCCCGGTGGCCCAGCTCGCCGAAGACCTTGACCGGGGCGCCGCCGGAGAGCGCGACGAGTCGCCACAGGCCGGGCCGGGAGCGGGCGGTGGGGGTCAGGGGGAGCGCCGACTCCGTCTCGGCGTCCGCCAGTTGCCAGGAGTCGCCGTCCGGGGTCGGCACGACACGGTCCAGGGTCACCGGGACCGCGTCCAGCCACGGGTCGTCCCGCAGCGCCTCCCCGTAACGGACGGCGGCCTGTGCCGTCGTCACGCCTCGCGGCCGTGCCGTCGTCGGCCCGGGCGGCGCGAACTGCTCGCCCAGGGCCGCCCGGAGCTGCCCGGCACCGGGGTACGCGGACACCTCCGCCTCCAGGGCCAGCCCGACGGGCAGCGCGAGCTCCGGGGCGCGGCCCGCCGCACCATAGGAGAGGAGCAGGCTCGTGCGGTCCGACGCCGTGCCGTGCAGCCATATCCGGCGCGTCGTCAGTTTCGCGTCCGCCGTGTCGTACTGGGCCAGGACCAGCCAACTGTCGCGCACCGGCGGGCCCTCCGCCGAACCGGGCAGGCCGATGCGGGAACGGACCGTCGCCGCCAGACCGTCGGGCAGCCGCTCGCGGCGCAGCCAGGCCCGGTCGAGGAGGTGGAGCAGCGCGCACTCCTCCAGCAGCCGCACCGGCCACCCGGGTCCTGAGGACGGGATCGCCCCCAACTCCCTTGCCCGCGCTGCCAGTCCGGGTGCCTGCGCGTCGACCATGCGGGCCGCGGTCTCCTCCCACACCCCGTACCCCGCCTGCTCCGCCGAGGCCAGCCCGGTGCGCAGCAGGTCCGTCAGCCGCTGCTCCAACTCGCCCGCGCCCGCGGTGATCCGCTCGGCCCGCCGCTCCGCCCTGCGCCGCGCCGCCTCCGGATCAGCGGCGGCCGGGGAACCGGACGCCTCCGCCGCCCGTTTCTCCTCCGTCCGCTTCCGCCGCCCCGCCAGCCACTGCTCGGCCCAGTCCGGCGCCTGCCCCGCCGGCACCGCGTCGTCCTCGCCCGCCCACAACAGGAGCAGTCCCAGCGCGTGTTTGCACGGGAACTTGCGGCTCGGACAACTGCACTTGTACGCCGGACCCGCGGTGTCCGCGATGTCGACGACCGTCTGATACGGCTTGCTGCCGCTGCCCTTGCACAGCCCCCACACCGTCCCCTCGTCAGAACTCCCCGCCTCGGACCACGGCCCCGCCGCCCCGAGCTTGCTTCCCGCCTTGCGTGACGCTGCGTCAGGCGCCAGTGCCAGCACCTGGTCAGCCGTCCAGCGCACCCCCTGCTGAGTCATGACATCGAAGGTAGATCCCGGCACTGACAATCGGCCTGGCGCGAGCGTTTCCGCAGGTCAGAACGGATTGTCAGTGGCGTGGTGCACGGTGGACACCAGATCCGAACCGGCCGAGCTGGAGGGGGCCTCAGCCATGACTGTGTCCGCAGAACCCATCAACGCGCAGGCGAGTGAGAAGCAGACGGCCGAGCCGCCGGAGGCGCTGCGTCCGCACGCCGAGGACGCCTTCGCCGACGAACTCGCGGCGCTCGCCGCACAGGACGACCGGCCGCGCCCGGTCCGCTGGAAGATGTCGCCGTGGGCGGTCGCCACGTACCTGCTCGGCGGCATCCTGCCGGACGGCACGGTGATCACGCCGAAGTACGTCGGCCCGCGCCGCATCGTCGAGGTCGCCGTCACCACGCTCGCCACCGACCGGGCCCTGCTCCTGCTCGGCGTGCCGGGCACCGCCAAGACCTGGGTCTCCGAACACCTCGCGGCGGCGGTCAGCGGCGACTCGACCCTGCTCGTCCAGGGCACCGCCGGCACCCCGGAGGAGGCGATCCGCTACGGCTGGAACTACGCGCAACTGCTCGCCAACGGCCCGAGCCGCGACGCCCTGGTGCCCAGCCCCGTCATGCGGGCCATGGCGGAGGGGATGACGGCACGGGTCGAGGAGCTGACCCGTATCCCGGCCGACGTGCAGGACTCGCTGATCACGATCCTGTCCGAGAAGACGCTGCCCATACCGGAGTTGGGGCAGGAGGTGCAGGCCGTCCGCGGCTTCAACCTGATCGCCACCGCGAACGACCGCGACCGCGGGGTCAACGACCTCTCCAGCGCCCTGCGCCGCCGTTTCAACACGGTGGTGCTGCCGTTGCCGGAGAGCGCGGACGCCGAGGTCGACATCGTCGCCCGCCGCGTCGACCAGATCGGCCGCTCGCTCGACCTGCCGGCCGTGCCCGAGGGCGTCGACGAGATCCGCCGGGTGGTGACCGTATTCCGTGAGCTGCGCGACGGGATCACGGCGGACGGGCGCACGAAGCTGAAGTCGCCCAGCGGCACGCTGTCGACGGCCGAGGCGATCTCCGTCGTCACCAACGGCCTTGCCCTGGCAGCCCACTTCGGCGACGGGCTGCTGCGGCCGAGCGACGTCGCCGCGGGCATCCTCGGCGCCGTCGTCCGCGACCCGGCGGCCGACCGGGTCATCTGGCAGGAGTACCTGGAAGCGGTCGTCCGGGAGCGCGACGGCTGGAAGGACTTCTACCGCGCCTGCCGGGAGGTGAGCGCGTGAGCGAGTCCAGGGGGCTGGTCGACGACGACTCCGCCTGGAGTCCGACCCGGAGGGGAGGGGGACGAAATGACGGGTACTGAGGGGGCCGGAGGTCCGGGCGCCGGACCGCTGCTGCTCGGCGTGCGGCATCACGGGCCCGGATCGGCGCGGGCCGTGCGGGCAGCGCTGGCGGCGACCCAGCCGCGGGTCGTACTGATCGAGGGCCCGCCCGAGGCCGACGCGCTGATTCCGCTGGCCGCCGAAGAGGACATGCGACCGCCGGTCGCGCTCCTCGCCCACGCCGTGGACGAGCCCGGCCGCTCGGCCTTCTGGCCGCTGGCCGAGTTCTCCCCGGAGTGGGTCGCGATCCGCTGGGCCCTGGAGCACGGGGTACCGGCCCGTTTCATCGACCTTCCGGCCGCGCACACGCTGGCGTGGGGGAAGGCCACGGAGGACGAGTCCACGGGAGAGGAGCGTCAGAAGGACCCGCCCACCCCCGACACACCCTCCGGCCCGGACATCCGTGTCGACCCCCTCGCCGTGCTCGCCGAGACCGCGGGGTACGACGACCCCGAGCGCTGGTGGGAGGACGTCGTCGAGCACCGGGGTGTGGGGGAGCGGGACCCGTTCGCGCCGTTCACCGCGCTGGAGGAGGCCATGGGGGCGCTGCGCGAGACGTACGGGGCCGGCGGGCACGACCGGGACCTGGTGCGCGAGGCGTATATGCGGCTCCAAGTGCGCACGGCGCAGCGGGAGTTCGAGGAGGGCGTGGCCGTGGTGTGCGGGGCCTGGCATGTGCCCGCGCTGCGGCAGCGGACCGCCGTCGCGGCGGACCGCGCACTGCTGAAGGGGTTGCCCAAGGTCAAGGCCGAGCTGACCTGGGTGCCGTGGACGCACCGCAGGCTGTCCCGGGCCGGCGGGTACGGCGCGGGCATCGACTCGCCGGGCTGGTACGGCCATCTGTTCGCCGCGCCGGACCGGCCGGTCGAGCGGTGGATGACCAAGGTCGCGGGGCTGCTGCGGGAGGAGGACCGGATCGTCTCCCCGGCCCATGTCATCGAGGCGGTACGGCTGGCGGAGACCCTTGCGGTGATGCGCGGCCGCCCGTTGCCGGGGCTCGGCGAGACCACCGACGCGGTCCGCGCGGTGATGTGCGAGGGCTCGGACGTCCCGCTGTCCCTGGTGCGTGACCGGCTGGTCGTCGGGGATGTGCTGGGCGAGGTGCCGCCGGGCGCCCCCGCCGTGCCGCTGCAGCGCGACCTCGACCGGCAGCAGCGCAGGCTGCGGATCAAACCGGAGGCGCTGGAGCGGGAGTTGGAGCTCGACCTGCGCAAGGAGACCGACGCCGCGCGCAGCAGACTGCTGCACCGGCTGCGGCTGCTGGGCGTCGAGTGGGGCGAGCCGGTCGCCTCACGGGGGAGCACGGGTACGTTCCGGGAGACGTGGCGGCTGCGCTGGGAACCGGAGTTGGCGGTCCGGGTCGCCGAGGCGGGCGTCTGGGGCACCACGGTGCTCGCCGCGGCGAACGCCAGGGCGGAGGCGGACGCCGTCGCGGCACAGAGCCTCGCCGACGTCACCGCCCTCGCCGAGCACTGCCTGCTGGCCGAACTCCCGGACGCGCTCCCCGTGGTGATGCGCGTCCTCGCCGACCGCGCCGCCCTCGACACCGACGTCGGCCACCTCGCCCAGGCGCTGCCTGCCCTGGTCCGTTCGCTGCGCTACGGCGACGTGCGCGGCACCGACACCGGCGCGCTCACGGAGGTCGCCGCGGGCCTCGCCGAGCGGATCTTCGTCGGCCTGCCCCCGGCCTGCACCGCCCTCGACGCGGACGCGGCGGACGAAATGCGACGCCATGTGGACGCGGTGCACGGGGCGGTGGCACTGCTGGGGGATACCGGTGGGGCTGGGCGGGACGCAGCCCCCGGGGGCGAGCGGGGCAAAGCCTCGGGGCCCGGACACGGTGACGTCGCCGGGCTTGGGCGTGGTGATGCCTCCGCGCCGGGTGACGGGGGTGCGGCTGAACCTGGGCATGGCGAGGCCTCGGCGCGGGGGAACGGCGAGGGATCCGGTCCTGAGTACGGGGAGAGCTCGGCGCGGGGCCGCGGCGAAGGGTCCGGTCCGGCGGACGGTGAGGCTCAGGCGCCGTGGAACGGCGAAGGGTCCGGTCCTGCGGACGGCGAGACTTCGGCGCGGGGGAACGGCGAGGGATCCGGTCCTGAGTACGGGGAGAGCTCGGCGCGGGGCCACGGCGAAGGGTCCGGTCCTGCGGACGGTGAGGCTCAGGCGCCGCGGAACGGCGAAGGGGCCGGTCCTGAGTACGGCGAGGCCTCGGCGCGGGGGAACGGCGAAGGGTCCGGTCCTGAGTACGGCGAGACTTCGGCGCGGGGCCGCGGCGAAGGGTCCGGTTCTGCGGACGGTGAGGCTCAGGCGCCGCGGAATGGCGAAGGGTCCGGTCCGGCGTACGGGGAGGCCCCCGGACCGGAGCGGCGTGACGCCTCCGTGGCCGGGGGCGCCGATGCCCCCGCCCTCGGCCACGGTGACCTGCGCCGTCGCTGGCGTGGGGTGCTTCGGACGCTCTCCGCGCGGGACACCGTGCCGGGCGTCATCCGGGGGCGTGCCGTACGACTCCTGCTGGACGGTGGGGAGTTGGGGCCGGACGAGGCGGCCCGGCTGATGGGGCTAGTGCTCTCGCCCGGGACACCGCCGACGGACGCGGCAGCGTGGATCGAGGGCTTCGTCGGCGGCGGGGGCGGGCTGCTCCTCGTGCACGACGAGCGGCTGCTCGGGCTGGTGGACGCCTGGCTGACGGGGGTGTCGGCGGAGGCGTTCACGGACGTACTGCCGTTGCTGCGGCGCACGTTCTCGGCGTACGAGCCGGGAGTGCGCAGAACGCTCGGCGAACTGGTGAGCCGCGGGCCCGGCAAGCAGGTGGGGGCGGTGGCGGCGGCGGTCGGGATATCCGGGTTCGGCGCGGAGCTGGATGCCGGGCGCGCGGACGCGGTGGTGCCGGTGCTGCGGCTGATGCTGGGGCTGGACGACACGACGGGGAACAGTGACAACGAGCTTGCGGGGGTGGCGGGATGATGACGGCGAGCAGCGGTAGGCAGGGCACGAGAAGGCCGGGGGAGCGGGCGCAGGCGGCGGGTGCCAGGCGTCGGAGCGAGGATCGTCCGGCGACCCCCGTGCGGGTCGTGCCATTGTGGGAAGGGCTGCGCCCGGGGGTGCGCGGATGACGGCGACCGGTGTGGCGGGGACGACGGTGAACGGGGCGGCTGGAACCGGCGACGCCGGCGGAGTCGCGGACCTGGAACCTGGACAGGAGCGGTTGCGGCGGTGGCGTCTGGTGCTCGGGGGTGACGCGGCCGACGGCACCGGGTGCTCGCTGTCCGGGCAGGACGCCGCGATGGACGGGGCGCTGGCCGCGCTGTACGGCAGGGAGGACAAGGGGAGGGCGGGGAAGGACCGTTCGGCGGGGCTCGGGGCGTCGGCGCCGTCCGTCGCGCGCTGGCTCGGGGACATCCGGACGTACTTCCCCTCCTCGGTCGTGCAGGTCATGCAGCGCGACGCCATCGACCGGCTCGGGCTGTCCGCGCTGCTGCTCGAACCGGAGATGCTGGAAGCGGTGGAGGCAGACGTGCACCTGGTCGGCACGCTGCTCTCCCTCAACAAGGCGATGCCGGAAACCACGAAGGAGACGGCTCGGGCGGTGGTGCGCAAGGTCGTCGAGGACCTGGAGAAGCGGCTCGCCACCCGCACCCGGGCCACCCTCACCGGCGCCCTCGACCGCAGCGCCCGTATCAACCGGCCGCGCCACCACGACATCGACTGGAACCGCACGATCGCGGCGAACCTCAAGCACTACCTGCCGGAGTACCGGACGATCGTGCCCGAGCGGCTGATCGGTTACGGGCGGGCGTCTCAGTCCGTGAAGAAGGAGGTCGTCCTCTGCATCGACCAGTCCGGGTCGATGGCAGCGTCCGTCGTCTACGCCTCCGTGTTCGGGGCGGTGCTGGCGTCCATGCGGTCGATCGACACCCGGCTCGTCGTCTTCGACACGGCGGTCGTCGACCTCACCGACCAGCTCGACGACCCGGTGGACGTGCTCTTCGGGACACAGCTCGGCGGCGGTACGGACATCAACAGGGCGCTCGCGTACTGCCAGTCGCAGATCACCCGGCCCGCGGAGACGGTGGTCGTCCTGATCAGCGACCTCTACGAAGGGGGGATACGCAACGAGATGCTCAAGCGGGTCGCGGCGATGAAGGCGTCGGGGGTGCAGTTCGTGACCCTGCTCGCGCTGTCCGACGAGGGGGCGCCGGCGTACGACCGCGAACACGCCGCCGCGCTGGCCGCGTTGGGGGCGCCGGCCTTCGCCTGTACGCCCGACCTGTTCCCGGAGGTGATGGCGGCGGCGATCGAGAAGCGGCCGTTGCCGATACCCGACACGGCCTGACGAACGGGCGTGGGGGACAGGGGGGTTGCGCGTCCTCGGGCGGTCCGTGCGAGGATCGTCGCCTCATGATCCGGCCCGCCGCACTGTCCGGTGCCGCCCTGCGCGTGACGCGTACGGCGGTTGGGCGGTGTGTGCTCCAACTGGCCCTGCTGGTGGGCGGGTTGTTCGTGCTGGGCTTCGTGTGCGGGGGACAGGCGCAGGCCGCGGACGGCGTGCCGGGACAGCAGCCGGGGATTCCGGCGGGGGCTTCGGTGGCCTCGGTGACTTCGGTCGTGAAGCCGGTTCCGGTTCCTGTCGTCGCTCCGGTACCGGCTCCGGTCGCGGACACAGTGGAGCGGGTCGTTCGGCCCGTGAGTGACGTGGTGACGAAGACGGTGACCGAGGTGTTGGCCGAGGCGCCTTCGTTGCCCGAGTTGCCCACGCTGCCCACCCTGCCCTCGGTCCCCGTGGTGCCGAGTCGGCCCGTGACCCCGGTCCAGGAGCCTCCGGCGCACACGGTGCCGGCGCCGGTGGCGGTGCCGACGCCCGTCCGGTCGGCACCGCGGCCCTCGAGTGGTGGACATCGTTCGAAGGCGAGGGTGGCCGAGGCGGCCGTGGGCAGCGGCGTGACGTACGGGCCGCGCGTCGCCGCAGACGAGGTCGGCGCCGCAGGGCGTATGGCCGTACGTCTTGTGCCGTCCGTCAGGCACGCCCCGGCGCATCAGGCGCCCAACGGTGCCCCGGATGGTGTCCAGCGCGATCAGCAGTCCATGGACGGCGTCACCTCGCGGCACTGTGACGCGCAGGCCGTGACGTCGGGCAACAAGGTGGCCGTGCGGCTCGTGCCCGGTGTCGCCGCGCGTGCGGCCGTCGCAGAGACCCGGGACAGGTACCGGGACGTTCCCGTCTTCCCAGGCTAGGCAGGCCCTTCCGGCAGTTGGTCTGCCCGGAATGTCGCCATGTCTCCTTTTCTGGAACGCCTGAGGAACCGACCTGTCCATGAGCAACAGCATGAGCACGAGCACCCACATCACCCCGGCCGAAGTCCGACGACGTCTCGTCGATGCCGAGGTCTCCGTCCCGCGAGGGTCCCGGGTCAGGGCCGCCGCGGCCATCCAAGGCGCACGGGCCGCACGGGCCGCGCGCGCCGCACACATTGTGTGCACCCGGACCGTCCGGCACTGGGAGTAACAGACTCCGTGAGGCAGTGACCCCGGACGGCCGAATGCCGTCGGTGCGTCCGGGGTGCGTCTCGCGGTAGGGGGTTCCCGCCGGGCCGGCCCCAACCCGGCGGGACCCCGCCCGAACGACCGGCCCGAACGACCGGCCCGACGACCCGCCCGAAACGACTCGCCCGCGCGCCCCGTCCGCGGCACTCCGTGTCACGGAATCCGGCATCATGTGACAGGTATCACCGCTCAGGTGTGACCCTCGATTTAGGGGCCCTCCGCAAGCAGCGATAACCTGCGAGACGGACATGCCGCGCGCTCGGTCACCGTGTGCGCCTCCCTTGTGACAGCGGACGTCACGTTGCCCTTCGCGGCACGCCCACGCATCCAACGAACCGCGAGATCACTGAGGACGGAAGCGCGTGGACCTGTTCGAGTATCAGGCGAGGGACCTCTTCGCCAAGCACGATGTACCGGTGCTGGCCGGTGAAGTCATCGACACGCCTGAGGCGGCCCGCGCAGCCACAGAGCGGCTCGGCGGCAAGTCCGTCGTCAAGGCCCAGGTGAAGGTCGGCGGCCGTGGCAAGGCGGGTGGCGTGAAGCTCGCCGCCACCCCGGACGAGGCCGTCGCGCGTGCGACGGACATCCTCGGCATGGACATCAAGGGCCACACGGTCCACAAGGTGATGATCGCCGAGACCGCGCCCGAGATCGTCGAGGAGTACTACGTCTCGTACCTCCTCGACCGCACCAACCGCACCTTCCTCGCCATGGCGTCCGTCCAGGGCGGCGTGGAGATCGAGGTCGTCGCGGAGGAGAACCCCGAGGCGCTCGCGAAGGTCCCGGTCAACGCCAACGAGGGCGTGAGCATCGAGAAGGCCCGCGAGATCGTCGCGCAGGCGAAGTTCCCGGCCGACGTCGCCGAGCAGGTCGCCGAGATCCTGGTGACGCTGTGGGACACCTTCGTCAAGGAGGACGCCCTCCTCGTCGAGGTCAACCCCCTCGCGAAGGTCGCCGACGGCCGTGTCATCGCCCTCGACGGCAAGGTCTCGCTGGACGAGAACGCCGAGTTCCGTCAGCCGGAGCACGAGGCGCTGGTCGACCACGACTCCGCCAACCCGCTCGAGGCGGCCGCCAAGGCGAAGAACCTCAACTACGTCAAGCTCGACGGCGAGGTCGGCATCATCGGCAACGGCGCGGGTCTCGTCATGAGCACCCTGGACGTCGTCGCGTACGCCGGTGAGAACCACGGCGGCGTGAAGCCGGCCAACTTCCTCGACATCGGCGGCGGCGCGTCCGCGGCCGTGATGGCGAACGGCCTGGAGATCATCCTGGGCGACCCCGACGTCAAGTCGGTCTTCGTCAACGTCTTCGGCGGCATCACCGCGTGCGACGAGGTCGCCAACGGCATCGTGCAGGCGCTGCAGCTGCTCGCGGACAAGGGCGAGGAAGTCACCAAGCCCCTCGTCGTCCGCCTGGACGGCAACAACGCCGAGCTGGGTCGCAAGATCCTCTCCGACGCCAACCACCCGCTGGTCCAGCGCGTGGACACCATGGACGGCGCGGCCGACAAGGCCGCCGAGCTCGCGGCTGCGAAGTAAGGGACGAGGGACAAAACAGCCATGGCTATCTTCCTCACCAAGGACAGCAAGGTCATCGTCCAGGGCATGACCGGCTCCACGGGCATGAAGCACACCAAGCTCATGCTGGCGGACGGCACCAACATCGTCGGTGGCGTCAACCCCCGTAAGGCCGGCACGTCCGTCGACGTCGACGGCACCGAGATCCCGGTCTTCGGCACGGTCGCCGAGGCGATCGAGAAGACGGGCGCGAACGTATCCGTCCTCTTCGTACCGCCGGCCTTCTCCAAGGCCGCCGTGGTCGAGGCGATCGACGCCGAGATCCCGCTCGCGGTCGTCATCACCGAGGGCATCGCCGTCCACGACTCGGCCGCGTTCTACGCGTACGCGGTCGCGAAGGGCAACAAGACCCGCATCATCGGCCCGAACTGCCCCGGTCTCATCACCCCGGGCCAGTCCAACGCCGGCATCATCCCGGGCGACATCACCAAGCCGGGCCGTATCGGCCTGGTCTCGAAGTCCGGCACGCTGACGTACCAGATGATGTACGAGCTCCGTGACATCGGCTTCTCGTCCGCCGTCGGCATCGGTGGCGACCCGGTCATCGGCACCACGCACATCGACGCGCTCGCCGCGTTCGAGGCCGACCCCGACACCGACCTGATCGTGATGATCGGTGAGATCGGTGGCGACGCGGAGGAGCGCGCGGCGGACTTCATCGCGAAGAACGTGACGAAGCCGGTCGTCGGTTACGTCGCCGGCTTCACCGCGCCCGAGGGCAAGACCATGGGCCACGCCGGCGCCATCGTCTCCGGTTCCTCCGGCACGGCCGCCGCGAAGAAGGAGGCCCTCGAGGCCGCCGGCGTCAAGGTCGGCAAGACGCCGACCGAGACGGCGAAGCTGGCGCGCGAGATTCTGGCCGGCTGAGTTTCCTGGCTGCACGTCGATGGGCCCGCTCCGTGGGTTGGAGCGGGCCCATCGGCGCGTTGCCGGCTGCGGGCCGGTGGGGGTTGCCCGCGCAGTTCCCTGCGCCCCTCCCAAGCCCACGTGCGTTTGGAGGGGCGCGGGGAACTGCGCGACCAGCCGCAACGCACCCGCACCTATCGACTCAACGGAAGCAGCCTTTCCGGCCCCACAGTCATCCCGTTCCGCAGACGATCCCGGAGCTGGATCTCCTCCTCCGACAACGCCCCCTGCACAGCCCGCGCCGGCACCCCCTCCACCCGCTGCCCCAACGGCACCGGCGGCTCGTAATGCGTGGGCGCACTCCGCAACGTAAGCGTCGTCGCGCCGGCGATCGCGACGGTGAACGCGATCGCCGCCCGGGTCCAGAACTGGGTGCGGCGTTCGCCGACGAACCGCACCGTCGGCGGCTTGGCCGCGTGCAGCCGCGCCGTGGAGGCCAGTTCGGTCAGCCGTCGGTGCAGTTCGGTCGGGTCGGACAGCTCGGGGAGCTGCGCGGCCAGCGCCTCGCGCGCGTGCAGCAGCCGGTTCGCCGCGGCCGGCGTGCTCGCCTCCGTCTCCGCCGCCATCTCCGCGAGACCGAGCCCGACACCGTCGTAGAGGAGGAGGGTCCGGCGGTACGACGGGGGGAGTTCGAGGAGGGCGGTGAGCAGGACGCGGTCGGCGGGGGCCGGGGGCGGGGGTTCCGGGTGGCGGTATCTGGGGCGGAAGCGGTGCCAGGGGGAGAGCGCGTACTCGTACGCGACCGAGCGCACCCAGCCGGCCGGGTCGCGGTCGACCGCGACCTCGGGCCAGCGCTGCCACGCGGTCTGGAAGGCCCGCTCGACGGACTCCCGCGCCAACTCGCGCCGCCCGGTGAGCAGATAGGTCTGCCGTACGAGGGAGGGCGCGCAGAACGCGTAGAGCGCGTCGAAGGCCTGAGCGGGGGTCAGGGGAGCGGGCGCCGGATCGGTGTGCGGTACGGGGATCTCGACCACGACGATGTCGGCGTGCGGAGACTCCGGTTGAGCCTCCTCCACCTCGGCTGTATCCACCTCTGCCTCTTCCACTGCGGGCGTGTCCTCGGCCAGGTCGTTGAGCAATTTCGCGTACGCCTCCCGTTTCCGGCCCCGTGGTGAGGTGCGGCCGGTCTCCCACGCGCGCACCGTCTCGCGGCTGACGCCGACCCGCGTGGCCAGCTGAGCCTGTGTCAGGGACGCGGCCTCGCGCAGCCGTCGGCGTTCCTTGGGCGGCGGGAGCGGGGTTGCAGGGGTCTGCATCACCGGATGCCCCTCCGTACGAAAAAGTACATAAATGTATATTGGGCGACACTTCGGAGGTTCGCCTGTTACGACGAGAAAGCGCGTGTCGTTGGGAGCATGGCGGTCGTGATGCCGATGACCCACCGCCGACCGTCGTTGTCGCCCCTCCTCACCCGGATGCGCGACCGATCCCCCGGACTGGCCGCCAGCCTCTTGGGTGGCGCGGTCGCGGCGGGGCTCGGACTCGGTTCGTTCGCCGTGCTCGTGATGATGCTGTGGATCAGCTCGCCGTACCCCGACAGCGGACCCGGCGGCGCCCTGCACATGGCCGCCGCGCTCTGGCTCCTCGCGCACGGCGTCGAACTGGTCCGCACCGACACCCTCTCCGGAATCCCCGCCCCCGTCGGCGTGACCCCGCTGCTCCTCCTCGTCCTGCCGGTCTGGCTGCTGCACCGGGCGGCCCGGGACGCGGTGTTGGGCGGAGCCGACGAGGACACCGACATCCCGCCGGTCCCGGCCCGCACCGCCTGGACCGGCGTCGCCCTCGGCTACCTCGCCGTCGGCACCGCAGCCGCGCTCTATGCGTCCAGCGGCGAACTCTCCCCGTCCTGGAGCTGGACGGCCGTGTGTCTGCCGCTGCTCGCGGCGGGCGCGGCCGGTTCCGGGGTGTGGACGGCGTACGGGCGCCCGCGTGAACCCGTGTTGAGCGTGCTGGTCCTGCTGCCGGCCGGGCTGCGGCGGCTCGTTCTCGGCCCGGAGGCCCGCGAGTCACGGGCCCGGATCGGCACCGCGCTGCGCGCCGCCGGTATCGGCACGGCGGTGTTCGTCGGGGGCGGCGCGCTGCTGCTCACGGCGTCCCTGGTCTGGCACGGAGGAGCGGCGCAGACGTCGTTCCTGCGGCTGACGGAGGCGCTGTCGGGCCGGTTCGCGGTGCTGTTGCTCTGCCTCGCGCTGGTCCCGAACGCGGCGGTCTGGTCGGCGGCCTACGCCCTCGGCCCCGGCTTCGCGCTCGGCACCCACCACACGGTGGACCCCCTCAACTCGGCCCCGGCCCCGCTGCTCCCTCCGTTCCCGCTGCTCGCGGCGGTCCCGGACGCGGGCGCCGGAACCCCGCTCAACTGGCTGGCGGGACTGGTGCCGTTGGCCGCCGGGGTGATGGTCGGGTGGTTCGTGGCGCGGGTCGCGGTGGGGCAACGGGGCGACAGCGAAGGCGAGTTGACGAAGTCGGACGGCACAGGCGGTCCGGCGTCGGCACCCTGGCCGCAGGGCCGCACCGCCGCCACCGCGCTGCTCGCCGCCGCCCTGTGCGCCGTAACGCTGGCGCTGTTCGCGGAGTTGTCGGGCGGTCCGCTCGGGGGTGCCGCGCTCGCGCGGTTCGGGCCCGTGTGGTGGCAGACCGGGGGAGCGGCGCTGGCGTGGCTCGCGGTGGTCGCGGTGCCTACGGCGACGGGGCTGCGGGCGTGGCGGCTGCGGGAACCGCGAGTGCCGAAGCCGACGGTCGGGAAGCCGCGGGAGGCCGAGGCCGAGAAGGCGCCGGATGTTCCGGTGGGACGCCGGTTCCGGAAGCCGTTCACGGTCGGCCGGCGCCGGTTCACCCGCAAGCCGGAGGAGACGCCGGTACCTGTACCGGTCCAGGCTCCCGTCGACCAGCCGTACATCGCCTACGACCACGATCCGACGTTCGACCCGTACGACTTCCTGCCCCTCGATGTCCCGTCGGAGCCCTCGCCCACCCCCTGGTACGACGACGCCTCCCGCGAGGCCCGCTGGGCGGCTCTGAGGGAGGCGTCGACTCCACCGGAACACCCGGAACACCCGGAACCCGCGGACGGGCCCGGGCCGAACTGACCGGTGCCGTCCGTCAGTTGGCCGTTCCCAGCAGGCCCCGCAGGTCCTTCGGCAGCAGCTGGTTGCAGGACTGCTTCGCCTCGTTCGTCAGGGCGTCGTTCGTGCAGGTGTAGAAGTCCTTGTAGGCCAGCTGCGCGACGAACATCGCGGCGACCAGGGCGATGGCCAGGGACGCGGTGACCAGGCCGCTCACCGCCGCCGTCGTCTGGGGGCGGCCCGGTGGTTCGGGGGCGGGCGGGGTGTCCGGGTCGGTGGTGCGGGGTTTGGCGCGCAGGGCGCTGCCGCCCCAGTAGAGGGCGAGCGCGCCGAGCAGCAGGGCCACGTACGGCCAGCTGAAGAGGGCGAAGAAGAAGGCCCACATGCCGCTCAGCAGGGCGTAGCGGGCGCGCCGCTGGGCCGGGTCCGTCGGGTCCCAGCGCATGCCCTGGCCGGGGCCGGGGCCGTTGTTCGGGCCCTCGGAGCCGCCGCCCGGTCCGCTCTGGCCGCCGGGCCGGTCGCCGAAGCCGCCCTGGGAACGCCCGGGCTGCCGGTCGCTCCACTGACTGCCCCACGGCGAACGACCGCCGCCGTCACCCTGCGAGGAGTCGTCGCCGTCACGACCCTCCGGGCGCCGCGGCTGCCAGGGCCGGTCCGGGGTGCCCTCGGGCGGCGGGGCGAACGGGTTGTCGTCCGACCCCGCACCGCTCTGTCCCTCCGAGGGTGCGTCGGGCGGCGAGGAGGGCCGCTCCCGGAGCAGCACGGTGCCGCGCTCCCCGCCCTGCAAGGACTGCGGGGGGAACGTGAGGAGTCGGGGACTGCGGTCCGGCATCAAGTGAGCGTCTTCCCCTTGTTGAATACGTCTCTCCGACATGAGCTGTCACTTCGTGAACGCGTCGCACGACAACGGCGTTCCCGAGCCCGCTCTCCCCAGACGCTACCTTCCGGCCACGCCCCCGTCCCGTGGGGGCTGTCCGGTGTGCCGGTATCGTTGCTGACGGTCGGCCGCTTCGTAGACTTCCCCGTATCCCGGGGCGCGAAGCATTCGTATGAATGCACGAACGGGCCGCCCGCACGCACCCCGCTCCCCCGAGAAAGGGCCCCGCCGTGGCCGCCAAGCCCGTGGCCAAGCGCCTTGTCGTGCTGGTCTCCGGTTCCGGTACGAATCTGCAGGCGCTGCTCGACGCCATCGCGACCGAGGGCGGGACGGCGTACGGAGCCGAGATCGTGGCCGTGGGCGCCGACCGCGAGGGCATCGAGGGCCTGGCCCGTGCCGAGCGCGCCGGGCTGCCCACCTTCGTGTGCCGGGTGAAGGACTTCGCGACCCGCGAGGAGTGGGACGCGGCGCTCACGGCGGCGACCGGGGCGTACGAGCCCGATCTGATCGTGTCGGCCGGGTTCATGAAGATCGTGGGCAAGGAGTTCCTCGCCCGTTTCGGCGGCCGGGTCGTGAACACCCACCCCGCCCTGCTGCCCAGTTTTCCGGGAGCCCACGGCGTTCGGGACGCGCTCGCGTACGGCGCCCGGGTCACCGGCTGCACCGTCCACTTCGTCGACGACGGCGTCGACACCGGGCCGATCATCGCTCAGGGCGTGGTCGAGATCCGGGACGAGGACGACGAGAGCGCTCTGCACGAGCGCATCAAGGAAGTCGAGCGAAGGCTGCTCGTCGATGTCGTGGGGCGGCTGGCCCGCAACGGCTATCGCATCGAGGGACGAAAGGTAGTTATCCAGTGACCGCCGAGAGCAACAAGCGAGCCATCCGACGGGCGCTCGTCAGCGTCTACGACAAGACCGGCCTCGAGGAGCTGGCGCGCGGCCTGCACGAGGCGGGCGTCGAACTCGTCTCCACGGGCTCCACGGCCGGCCGTATCGCCGCCGCCGGCGTCCCCGTCACCAAGGTCGAGGAGCTGACCGGCTTCCCCGAGTGCCTGGACGGCCGGGTCAAGACCCTGCACCCGAAGGTGCACGCCGGCATCCTCGCCGACCTGCGGCTGGAGAGCCACCGGCAGCAGCTCGACGAGCTGGGCGTGGCCCCCTTCGACCTGGTGGTCGTCAACCTCTACCCGTTCCGGGAGACGGTCGCCTCGGGCGCCTCTCCCGACGAGTGCGTCGAGCAGATCGACATCGGCGGCCCGTCGATGGTCCGCGCCGCCGCCAAGAACCACCCCTCGGTCGCGGTCGTCACCAGCCCCGCGCGCTACGCCGACGTCCTGAACGCAGTGCAGAACGGCGGCTTCGACCTCACCACCCGCAAGCGGCTCGCCGCGGAGGCCTTCCAGCACACGGCGTCGTACGACGTGGCGGTCGCCAGCTGGTTCGCGAGCGCCTACGCGCCGGTCGACGAGTCGCAGTTCCCCGACTTCCTCGGCGGCACCTGGGAGCGCGAGAACACCCTGCGCTACGGCGAGAACCCGCACCAGCCGGCCGCGCTCTACGTCGACGCCTCGGGCGGCGGTCTCGCCAAGGCCGAGCAGCTGCACGGCAAGGAGATGTCGTACAACAACTACACGGACACGGATGCCGCGCGCCGTGCCGCCTACGACCACGCCGAGCCGTGTGTCGCGATCATCAAGCACGCCAACCCCTGCGGTATCGCGGTCGGTTCGGACGTCGCCGAGGCGCACCGCAAGGCGCACGCGTGTGACCCGCTGTCGGCGTTCGGCGGGGTCATCGCCGTCAACCGGCCCGTCAGCAAGGAGCTGGCCGAGCAGGTCGCCGAGATCTTCACCGAGGTCATCGTCGCGCCGGACTACGAGGAGGGCGCGCTCGAAGCCCTCGCCAAGAAGAAGAACATCCGGGTGCTGAAGGCCCCGGGCGGTCCGGCGAACGCGGTCGAGTTCAAGGCGATCGACGGCGGGGCGCTGCTCCAGGTCACCGACCGGCTCCAGGCCGACGGCGACGACCCGGCCAACTGGACGCTGGCGACCGGCGAGGCGCTCTCCGAGGCCGAGTTGGCCGACCTCGCCTTCGCCTGGAAGGCCTGCCGCGCGGTGAAGTCCAACGCGATCCTGCTGGCGAAGGACGGTGCCTCGGTCGGCGTCGGTATGGGCCAGGTCAACCGCGTCGACTCCGCGAAGCTCGCCGTCGAGCGGGCGGGGGAGGAGCGGGCGCGGGGTTCGTTCGCGGCCTCGGACGCGTTCTTCCCGTTCCCGGACGGGCTGGAGATCCTCACCGCGGCAGGCGTCAAGGCCGTTGTCCAGCCGGGCGGTTCGGTCCGTGACGAGCTGGTGGTCGAGGCCGCGAAGAAGGCCGGCGTCACGATGTACTTCACGGGGACGCGGCACTTCTTCCACTGAGGTCCGCCGATACGCCTTGTATACGGCTCAGGGCCGTGCCCCCGGGGAATCGGGTGGCACGGCCCTGAGCCGTATGGGGACCGTCAGTTCTGGATGACCATCGTGCTCGCGGCCTTGTCGTGCCAGCCCTGCTGGCGGCCGGACTTGTCCCAGAACGGGGACAGGTAGACGACGAGCTGGCCGATGCCGCAGGCGAGGCTGCCGACCAGCGGGATGACCCAGCGGATGATCGAGGAGCCCAGGCCCGGCTTCTGGCCGGTGTCGGCCTTCACCACGCGCAGGCCGACGGCCATCTTGCCCAGGGTCGCGCCCACCAGACCGATCATCAGCCACTCGTAGAGCAGGCTGCAGATCATCAGGGCGCCGACGACCGCGCCGATCGCGCCCACCATGTGGCTCGCCGCGTCGTCGACGCAGGACTGGTAGTCGGAGGCGTTCGGGTCGCAGTCCTTGATGGCGCTGATCGAGCCGGCGACGCCCGCGAGGGAGAGCACGAAGTAGATGACGAAGAGGATCAGTCCGTCGATCAGGCGGGCGCCGAAACGCCGGCCCATCGAGGCTATGCGCGGGGCGCCGGGCACGCCGGGGCCGCCCGGGTAGCCGGGCTGCTGGGGGTAGCCGTAGCCGGGCTGGCCGCCCTGGGGGTAGCCGTAACCCTGCTGCGGGGGCTGCTGCGGATAGCCGTAACCGGGCTGGCCCTGCGGGGCGTTCTGGGGCTGCCCGTAAGGGTTGTTGGGATCGCCGAAGCTCATGGCGAGGTTCCTCCGTCTGCACTGTCTCAGGTGGGGACGATGCGGGTTGCGCGGAGGAACGTCGTAGCTTGAGCGGTTTTCCCCCCGAACATGAACCGCGGTACTGCGCCGCTCATGCTCGTGGGGGTGATCACTTTTTGTCCAGTTGGAATCCTCATGTGTTGTGTAAGCGAAACATCAATTTCGCTGGGTGACCGAAAGTGTTCGCCTGTTTTTCTCGGAGTCCTCAGTAGCGCGGACGTGCGAACCAGGCCGTGCCACTGGCGACCATCGGGGCCGCCGTGATGACCGCGCCGAAACCGACCCACAGCAGTGTGTAGAGGACCGCAGCGGCCGGTCCGTTGTCGAGGGCGACGATCAGGAAGACGAAGCCGACGAGCGTGCCGAGCGCGCCGTAGACCACCGTGGTGACGCGGATGCCCTGGCCGCCGCGGCCGAACTTGACGCCCAGGGTGATGGACAGGGCGGCGAAGGCGAGGCTGACGAGCCCGAAGAAGATGAGGAGACCGGCCAGCGCGTGACCGGCGTCGCCGACCGACTTCATCGGGACCACGGAGGTGGCGTCGTCCGTCACATCGCTGACGAAGGCGCCGACGTAGAGCCAGGCCACACCGGCCAGGATCTGCGTCGCGGAGATGATGAACAGGAAGACGCGGGCGGTCATGAGCAGCCCGGGCATCGACTGTGCGGGCATCGTCGCGCCGCCCGGATAGCCGTAGCCGTAGCCGGAGTACGGCTGCTGCTGGGGATAGCCGTAGCCGTAGGTGTAGCCGGGAGCGGTGGGGGGCTGCTGGGGCGGTGGGGGCGGCTGTGATGGCTGGGGCGTCTGTCCGTACGGATACGGGTTGTTCGGGTCGCCGTAACTCATGGCGTCTCTCCTCCGTCTGCCTCTGACGAGTGCGGGGACGGCGTGCGGCACCGACTGGAGGAAAGCCCTGTGGAGCAAGTGGATCAAGCGGATGGTGCGGATGGTACGGACGCGCTGCGTTCCCCCGGTACTGCACGCGGCACTGTGTACCCATGGTTCTGGAGGCGGCTGCCCCCGTCCAGCGGAATTCCGTATATTGCGTATATTCCGCATCTTCCGTATGGGTTGTGGAGACGCCTGATTGGAATCGGGGCCCTGTCATCCGCGAGGATGGGGTCATGACCGCCCAGATTCTCGATGGCAAGGCCACCGCAGCCGCGATCAAGTCCGATCTGACCGCCCGCGTGGCGGCGCTGAAGGAGAAGGGCGTCACGCCCGGCCTCGGCACGATCCTGGTCGGGGACGACCCCGGCAGCCAGAAGTACGTCGCGGGCAAGCACCGCGACTGCGCCCAGGTGGGCATCGCCTCCATCCAGCGCGAACTGCCCGCCACCGCGACGCAGGAGGAGATCGAGGCGGTCGTCCGGGAACTCAACGAGGACCCGGCCTGCACCGGCTACATCGTCCAACTCCCGCTCCCCAAGGGCATCGACGAGAACCGCATCCTCGAACTCATGGACCCGGACAAGGACGCCGACGGCCTCCACCCGATGAACCTCGGCCGCCTCGTCCTCAACGAGCCCGCCCCGCTGCCCTGCACCCCGAACGGCGTGCTGACCCTGCTGCGCCGCTACGGCGTGGAGATCAAGGGCGCTGAGGTCGTGGTCGTCGGACGCGGTGTCACCATCGGCCGCCCGATGCCGCTCCTGCTCACCCGGCGCAGCGAGAACGCCACGGTGACCCAGTGCCACACCGGCACCCGCGACCTCTCCTCCCACCTCAAGCGCGCCGACATCATCGTCGCCGCCGCCGGTTCCGCCCATCTGATCCGGCCCGAGGACGTGAAGCCGGGCGCCGCCGTCCTCGACGTCGGGGTCTCCCGGAACGCCGACGGCAAGATCGTGGGCGACGTCCACCCGGGCGTCGCCGAGGTCGCCGGCTGGATCTCCCCGAACCCCGGCGGAGTCGGCCCGATGACCCGCGCCCAACTGCTCGTCAACGTGGTCGAGGCGGCGGAGCGCAGTGTCGCCTGACAGCAAGGAACCCGGTAAGGGAGCGGCGAAGCACGTGGACGACATCGAGGTGACGGACCCCGTCAGCGCCCCCGACGCCGAGGGCGTCCCGCGCCGCACCACCCGCCGCTTCCCCCTCTTCACCCGGGACACCGCCCGCCCCGAGGGCGGCGGCCGGGCCGCGTCCGGCGCCGCCCCGGCACCGGCCCGCCAGTGGCCGATCCTCGCGGTGCTCGGCACGGTCGGCCTCGGCCTCCTGCTGACCGCCTTCGACGTCTTCCGCTACGGCACCCTGCTCATCGGCGCCGCCCTGCTGGCCGGCGCCGTCCTGCGCTGGGTCCTGCCGGACGTCGGCATGCTCGCCGTGCGCTCCCGCTTCACCGACGTCGTCACCTACTGCGTGCTCGGCCTCGCGATCGTCCTGCTGGCGATGATGGCGCAGCCCAAGCCGTGGCTGGTCATCCCGTTCCTCAAGGACACGCTGCACTACACGGTCAACACCGGCTGACAGCCGGTCGGTTCACGACACACGACGGCGGCCCGTCCCCTCCCCCGAGCAAGGACGCGCCGCCGTCTGGTTTTCAGCGTGCCGTGCGGTGAGCGGGCTGTTCAACGGCTGTCAGCGCGCTGTGGCAGGGAGGTGACCGTTTCGCTACGCGGTCCGCACCCCGCCGCGACGAGGGAACCGTTCCCCTTCCGGCGTCGTCATTTCGCTCGGAACGGGCAAGTGGGGCGAGCCGGTCCCCGCCCCGGCAGGCGGTCGTCGCGCTGTGCCGGGTGGCCGGCGCGGACCCGACGGACGACTCTCCGCTACGCGCTGGTGCTGCTGGTTCTGACGCTTCTCATGACTGTCGTGGGAGCCGTCGTGCTCGGGTGAGCGCCGGTATGTGCCCAGTGTGACGTTGTATTGACAAGTTTGCGGATTTGCAACGAACTCGACCAACAACCGCGTTAGCGTGGGCAATTCAGGGCAGAGGGGGGAAAGCAATGCCTCGTTGGAGGGCCTTGCCGGATGAACTCGATCCGCAGGTCAAGGAGTTCGCCGGTCAGCTGCGCCGGCTCGTGGACCGCAGCGGCCTGAGCGTCGCGGCGGTGGCCGACCGCACGGGTTACAGCAAGACGTCCTGGGACCGTTACCTCAATGGCCGGCTCCTCGCGCCGAAGGGTGCGATCGTCGCCCTCGCGGAGGTCACCGGCACCCATCCCGTCCATCTGACCACGATGTGGGAGCTGGCCGAGCGGGCCTGGAGCCGTTCGGAGATGCGGCACGACATGACCATGGAGGCGATGCGGATCTCCCAGGCGCGGGCCGCGCTCGGCGAGTTCGGGGCGCCTCCGGCCAACGCGCAGAACGGTAAGGCCGAGGGCGGCAAGGCCGAGGGTGGCAAGTCGCCCCGCAAGGGCGGGAGTGCCACCGCGACCCCGGGGATCGCGGGCCCGGCGGGGGTGTCCCCGACGGTGCCGCCGCAGCCCGCGGCGCCCGAGAGCGACGTACGGGAAGGCGCCTCGCAGGTCGGCAACTCGTGGGGGCTGTCCGGGTATTCGGGGCCGGTGGGCGGTTCCGCCGGTGGAGCGGCGGCCGCGCCTCCGGGGGCCGGGCGGGCGCCGGAGGTTCCGGTGCCGCACGGCGAGCTGCCGCGGGCGCCCCGGCCGGGGCCGCCGGACGGACTGGCCGGTGCCAGGCGGCGGTTGCTGATGTTCGTCGCCGGAGTCGTCGGGGTGCTGGTCGTGATCGCGGCCGTGTTCCTGTTCACCCACCACGGGGGCGGGGACAAGAAGACGACGAGCGCCACGCACACTTCGGCCTCGCCGTCCGTCAGCACGAACCCCGACCTGCCGGCCGGAGTGAAGTGTGCGGGCGCGGGCTGCACCGGCAAGGACGCCGAGGCGATGGGCTGCACCACGGACGCGGGTGCGGCGACCACCGCCAGGACCGCGACCGTCGGCACGACCGTCGTCGAGGTCCGCTACAGCAAGACCTGCGGCGCCGCCTGGGGCCGGATCACCGCCGGAGCGCAGGGGGACTCCGTCCAGGTGAGCGCGGGGACCGTCAAGGAGAGCGACAGCATCACGGCGGCCGGCGACAACATCGCCTACACCCCGATGGTGGCGGTGAAGGACGCCGGCGAGGCGAAGGCCTGCGTGACGCTCGCGTCGGGGCAGAAGGGGTGCACGACCTAGGACACGCAGGACACGTAGGGCGCGTATGTGGGGATTCGGTGAACGTGGGGAATGTCCGTCCCGGATCGGGGCAGGCGGTCATCACCCCCACGGGAGTCCGGACCCCCGGTACCCCCCACGGCGGTCGTCCGGTGTTCCTCTCCCGAGCCGGACGGCCGCCTTTTCCGTGTCCCGGGCCGGGCGCTGTGGGGTGGGCCACACGGACCGGGCAGTCCGCGATCCCCGATGCGCGATAGCCTGACCGGTGGATCTCTTGACGCCAAGAGATCGATCATTTGTACGTCCCAGCACCCCGGGGCAGTGCCGCCCCACCGCCAGCTGTCATAACGGAGAACGCCATGACCCGCACTCCCGTGAACGTCACCGTCACCGGCGCGGCCGGCCAGATCGGTTACGCCCTGCTCTTCCGCATCGCCTCCGGCCAGCTGCTCGGCGCGGACGTGCCGGTCCGGCTGCGTCTCCTGGAGATCACCCCGGCGCTCAAGGCCGCCGAGGGCACGGCGATGGAGCTCGACGACTCCGCCTTCCCGCTCCTTCAGGGCATCGACATCACGGACGACCCGAACGTCGCCTTCGACGGCACCAACGTCGCCCTCCTCGTCGGCGCCCGCCCCCGCACCAAGGGCATGGAGCGCGGCGACCTGCTCTCCGCCAACGGCGGCATCTTCAAGCCGCAGGGCAAGGCCATCAACGACAACGCCGCGGACGACATCAAGGTCCTCGTCGTCGGCAACCCGGCCAACACCAACGCGCTCATCGCGCAGGCCGCCGCCCCGGACGTACCGGCCGAGCGCTTCACCGCGATGACCCGTCTGGACCACAACCGCGCGCTGACCCAGCTCGCGAAGAAGACCGGCACCACGGTCGCCGACATCAAGCGCCTGACCATCTGGGGCAACCACTCCGCCACCCAGTACCCCGACATCTTCCACGCCACGGTCGCCGGCAAGAACGCCGCCGAGACCGTGAACGACGAGAAGTGGCTCGCCGAGGACTTCATCCCGACCGTCGCCAAGCGCGGCGCCGCGATCATCGAGGCCCGCGGCGCGTCCTCCGCGGCCTCCGCCGCGAACGCCGCCATCGACCACGTCCACACCTGGGTCAACGGCACGGCCGACGGCGACTGGACCTCGATGGGCATCCCGTCCGACGGCTCCTACGGCGTCCCCGAGGGCCTCATCTCCTCCTTCCCGGTCACCACGAAGGACGGCGTCTACGAGATCGTCCAGGGCCTGGACATCAACGAGTTCTCCCGCGCCCGCATCGACGCGTCGGTGAAGGAGCTCGAGGAGGAGCGCGACGCGGTCCGCTCCCTCGGCCTCATCTGAGCCACCCCCAGGGGCCGTTCGCCACGGCTCTGTCACGGGCTTGCACGGGCCCTGTTCCGGTTACGGCCGGAACAGGGCCCGTTCCCTGTTTCCACCGCTAACTTCGGAAGGAGTACGAAGAGGCACGCGGTGGGGTGATTCGGGGGGTTCGTGATGGGCGACTGGAACGGCTTCGGGGCGGAGCGCGGGCCGAGCGAGGAGAGAGGGCAGGCGCCCTGGTCGGTGTGGTCGACGGCGGAGACCCAGACCTCGCTGACCCCGCCGGCGTGGGTGTCACCGCCGGCCCCTGTCCCTACCCCGGCTCCCGCACCCGCTCCCGCTCCCGACCATCGGGTCCGGCGGGTGGTCCTCGCGGTCGTCGCCGCGGTCGTGCTGGGCGCGGGCGCGGGTGGCGGCTTCTGGTACGTCACGCACGAGCGGGTCACCCATGACCGCGTGGGCGCGACCACGAGCGCGAGCGCGGGGACGAGTTCGGGCGCGGGCGCGGGTGCGACCGGGCCGGGATCGTCATCGTCGTATCGCACCGCCCAGGACCCCACCGGCTACACCGTCGAGATCCCCCGTGGCTGGACCCGAGCCCAACGGCAGGGCGCCAAGGCCCCGGTGATCTCCTACGACTCCCCGGACGGCAGCCGCCGCCTCCAGATCTTCCGGATCACCGAGAACTCCCCGGCCGTGTCCCTCGACCTCGCCGAGAACGACCCCGGTTACGGCTTCGCCCGGCAGCCCGGCTACCAGGTCCTCGACCGCACCTCCGGCCCCACCTGGGCCGAACTCACCTACCGCTTCGACGACCCCGGCCAGGGCGCCCGCCGCGTGATCGACCACCGCTTCGAGGCGGCGGACGGCTCGCTCTACGCGATCCACGTCAGTGGCCCGGAGTCCCAGTCGCCCGCCCTGATCAGGGACCCGCTCGCGGAGGCGGTGACTTCCTTCTGCCCGGCGGGCGCCAACTGCTGACCGGTGGGGGCGACTTGCCGATCTGCCGCCCTACTCCAGCCCCCGCTTCCCCGGCGCCCAGAACGGCTTGGTGAGGACCGACCTCCGGTCCCAGCCCAACTCCCGTACGAGCACCTGCCGTACGGCCTGCACGGTACGGGCCTCCCCGGCGACGTAGGCGATCCCGCCCGGCTCGGGGGCGAGGTCCTGCACCGCGTCCGGGAGGGAAGTCCCGCCCCTGGTGAGCCAGTTGAGGCGGTCGGAGTGGGCCAGCGGCAGCCGGTCCGCGTCCGACTCCGTCTCCACGGCACCGGAGATCCGCGCCCCCTCGGGCAGCGCGGCCAGCATCGCGCCGAAGGCGACGGAGGCCGTCTCCTCACCGACGAAGACATGGTGGGCGGCGTCGGGCCGGAGGATGAAGGTGCCCTCCGGCTTCCGCAGCCGCACCTGCTCCCCGACGCCGACGCCCTTCCCCCAACGGGCCCCGGGCCCACCCTCGGAGTGGTCCAGCACGCACAACTCGACGGCGCCGGACGGGTCGTAGCGCCACACCGAGTACGTCCGCAGGGTCAGGCCGCCGACCAGGACGCGCACCTGCTGGCCGGGACGGACGTCGAGGCCGGCGAGGGTGTCGCCCGCGACGCGCAGCCGGCGCATCCGGGCGGTGATCGGTTCGGCGGCGGTGAGGGTGGCGCGGAGGGTCAGCAGGTCGAGAACGGGGTTCAGGAGGGCGGTGGGCACGGGGGCTCCTCAACTGGGCGCTGCGTGAGGGGAGTTGACGGTGGACGCAACGCGATATTACGCGTTGCCCGGTCGGACGCGATAGTGCGTGTGGTGGTTCTCTCGCGGTGTCCGAGGACCGCAACTGCCGTCGCCGCGTGGGTGATCAGGGCCACCGTGCGCCGGTCAACCGCTTCTCGAACCAGTGGGACGCGTAGACATGGTCGACGTAGGCCGGGATCTCGGTGTAGCCGCACGCCCGGTACATCGCCTGCGCCTCCGTGAGTGTCGCGTGCGTGTCCAGCCGTACGACGGTGAAGTGGTGGGCTGTAGCGGCCTGTTCCAGCTCTGTGAGGATGCGGCGGGCCAGGCCCAGGCGGCGGGCGTCGGGGTGGACCCAGACGTGCCGGATCTCGCCGATCCCGGGCTCCAGGGTCCGTAGCGCCCCGCACGCGACCGGCCGTCCCTCCTCGTACGCGACGAAGAACGCGCCCGCCTCCCCGGTGACCTCCTCCGGCCGGACGAGATCGGTCTTGTCGAAGCCCTCGGGGAAGCGGGTGTCGATGTCGGCGGCGTAGGCGTCCAGGCAGGCGTGGGCGTCCTCGGCGGCGCCGTCGACCAGCGCGACCGTGATGCCGGCCAGCCGGAGGAGGCGCTGGGTGGTCGCCAACGCGTGGGTGAGTTCGGTGCGTTGGGGTGGGGTGAGGGTGGTGAGGAGGCCGGTGGCGAGCGCGTCGGCGCGGCGGTGCTGCTCCTCGACCTCGGCCCGGCCGGCCGGGGTCGGCTCGATCAGGCGCAGCCGGGTGTCGTGCGGGGGCACGGTCAGCCGGACCAGGCCCTGCGCCTCCAGGGACTTCGCCATCCGGCTCAGATAGCCCGCGTCCAGGGCGAGCCGGCCGCGCAGTTCGCGCAGGGAGATGCCGTCGCCGATCTCGAAGAGCAGCCGGGCCTCGCCGAGCGGGCGGTCCTGGCCGAGGTAGTGGTCGTCGAGGGCGCCGATACGGCGGGTGAAGTAGCGGTTGAAGCGGCGGAGGGCGGCGATGTCCTCCGGCCGTACTGGTGCGGATTCCGTTGCTGGCTCCATATTTCTTTGACTTTAGTCAAAGGAGTCGGAGGAGTCCATGGTGGTGCGGCTGGTCTGCCCTGTCGTGCCTCTGGTCAGTGGGCTTCTTCGAGTTGTTCGGGCAGCAGGGCGGTGGCGGCGTCGGCGAACTCCTGGACCAGGCCGACGGCTCGCCCGGAGGGCCAGGCCACCGCCACATGGTTGGGGCCGAGGTCTTCGACCGGGATCGCCCTGATGTCGGGTCTGGTGTAGAAGCTCGCGGTGGACGCCGGGATCACGGCGATCCCTTGTCCGCCGGCGACGAGTTCGAGTTTCTCCTCGACGCTGTGGATCGCCGGCGCCGGGCGGCGCTCACCGGTTCGCAGTTCCACCGCGATGTCGCGCCATTCGGGGACGGCGTCGGGGTCCTGCAGCAGGTGATCGGCCGCCAGGTCGGCCACTCGCACGGTCTCCTTGCCGGCGAGGCGATGGGCCGAGGCCACCATGACGAGGCGCGGTTCGGTGTAGAGCGGCCTGATCTCCAGGCCTGCCGGGTCGACCGGCAACCGGACGATGCCGACATCCGCGCGGGCGTCGTGGAGCACCTCCACCTGGTCGTGCCAGCCGGTGCGCAGCATTCGCACGTCCAGCCCGGGGTGGCGCTCGCGCAGCAGCCGGACGACGGCGGTCAATGTGATGCCCGGCATGAACCCGATCGTGAAGCGGGTGACGCTCTCGCCCGCGGCGCGCACCCGCCGGAGCAGTGCGTCCGCGCTCGCCAGCAGGGGACCGGCGTCGTGGACGAGCTGTTCGCCCGCCGGTGTGAGCACGGTGCCGCGGCGGTCGCGCATGAACACGTCCACGCCCAGCTCGCTCTCGAGCATCCGGATCTGCCGGGAGAGCACGGGTTGGGTGATGTGCAGGCGCTCCGCGGCGCGTCCGAAGTGGAGTTCCTCGGCCACCGCGAGGAAGTAGCGAAGCTTGCGCAGATCGACGTCCATGCGGTTCCTCCGGGTGGTCAGCCGCGCGCGAAGGTGGCGAGCGGGTCACCGTGCGTCGGTGCCCAGCCCAGCTCGCGGCGGGCCTTGGCCGACGTGAGGCGCTGGTCCAGCGCGAACGCGTCCGCGACGGGCCCCATCTCGGCGCGGGCCTGCTCCAGCGTGATCGAGACCGTCCTGCCGTCGAGTCCGGCACCGCGCGCCGCCGCTTCGGCTACCTGCTTCATCGTCGGGTGGCCCTCGCCGACCCCGATGTAGACCGATCCCGCCTTCGCCGAGAGCGCGGCGGCGTAGAGCGTGGCCATGTCGTCGATGTGCACCAGTCCCCACCGGTTGGCGCCGTCGCCGATGTACGGGACGGCACCCCTCATTTTGCCGGGCGCGACGAAGAAGTGCTCGATCAGCCGGTTGTCGCCTCCGTAGAGCAGCCCGGGCTGCACGATGACGGGGCGACCGCCTTCGCCGGCGCGCGCCGAGACCGCGTCCTCGACCGACCTGCGCCAGGCCACCACGCCGGGGGGATTCCACGGCGCGGTCTCGTCCTGTACGCCGTCGGTGTCGCCGTAGACCCAGGTGCCGCCGGTGTGCACGTAGGTTCCGGCCCCGACGCCGTCCTGCATGGCCGTGGCCGCGGCGAGATCCATTTCCGCGGAGGTGGCCTGCGCGAGGTGGATCACCGCCTCGGCGCGTGCGGCCGCGTGGTTGAGCACGTCGAGGTCGGCGAGTCCACCGCGCACCTCGACCGCCCCCGCGCCGGTCACGGCCTGTGCCGCCTGCTCGCTGCGTGCCAGCGCCTCCACCGTGTGGCCTTGTCGCACCAGTTCGGCGATCGTGGCCCGGCCGATGTAGCCGGATCCGCCCGTCAGGAAAATTCTCATGCCGTCCCTCGCTGTCGATCAGGTTCGCCGTTCATCGGGTTCGACTCCACCGTGCGGCCTGATCGCAGGTCCCGTCCAAGACCTGTTTCGTGCGCTGTGATGCCCGCGGGGCATGAAGCGCCCGTGCGTCGTGACGTCGACCGTCCAAGCCATCCTCACCTTGATGCGGCTTTTGTCCCCCTGTTCAGTGATCCGGCCCACTTTCAGCCATGGATCGCGCATGCCTACGGACGTCCCCGGGCAGGCGCTCGCCGTCCCCGAGAGTGACAGTTGGGTGACGCTCGGGCTCTGAACAGGAACGGAAGGCAGTACCGATCATGGCGGACGCAACGGAACAGCAGGCGGGGAAGACCATCCACGCGGGCGGGGAATGGCTGGAAGCGGTCTCCGGCGCCACGCGCGAGATCACCGACCCCGCCGACGCGCTGCCGTTCGCCGTGGTCGCGGAGGGCGACGAGAAGGACACCGACATAGCCGTCGCCGCCGCCCGCGCCGCTTTCGACGGAGGCGAGGGCGCCTGGCCGCGCACCCCCGTCGCCGAGCGCGCCGCCCTGCTCCGCCGCGTCGCCGACCTGCTCGTGCGCGACCGCGAGAAGCTCGGCCTGCTGGAGAGCCGGGACGCGGGCAAGACCGTCGAGGAGGGCCGGGTCGACATCGACTGTGTCGCCGACGCCTTCCGCTACTTCGCCGACCTGGTCGCCGCCGAGGCCCCCGGCCGGGTCGTCGACGCGGGTACGCTCGACGTCCACAGCGTCGTCGTGTACGAGCCCGTCGGTGTCTGCGCGCTGATCACCCCCTGGAACTACCCTCTTCTCCAGGCGAGTTGGAAGATCGCGCCCGCCCTCGCGGCCGGCAACACCTTCGTCGTCAAGCCCAGCGAGATCACCCCGCTGACGACGATCGCCCTTATCGACCTGCTGGTCGAGGCCGGGCTCCCGGCCGGTGTCGCCAACATCGTCACGGGCCCCGGCCACACGGTCGGCGCCCGGCTCGCCGAACACCCCGACGTCGACCTCGTCTCCTTCACCGGCGGCCTCGTCAGCGGCACGAAGGTCGCCCAGGCCGCCGCCGTGACCGTGAAGAAGGTCGCCCTCGAACTCGGCGGCAAGAACCCCAACGTCGTCTTCGCCGACGCCTGCGCCACCGAGGAGGGCTTCGACACCGCCGTCGACCAGGCCCTCAACGCGGCCTTCATCCACAGCGGCCAGGTCTGCTCGGCGGGCTCCCGGCTCATCGTCGAGGAGACCGTCCGCGAACGCTTCGTCGCCGAACTCGCCCGCCGCGCCGCGAAGATCCGTCTCGGCCGGGGCACCGAGGACGGCGTCGAGTGCGGCCCGCTCGTCTCCGAGCAGCAGCGCGCCAGGACCGAGTCGTACGTCGCCGGTGCCCTCGCCGAGGGCGCGGTGCTGCGCTCCGGCGGCAGGCGCCCCGAGCCCTCCGCGACCCGCCCCGCCGGCGGCTACTTCTACGAGCCGACCGTCCTCGACCAGTGCCACCGCGAGATGACCGTCGTACGCGAAGAGGTCTTCGGACCGGTCCTCACCGTCGAGACCTTCCGCACCGAGGACGAGGCCGTCGCGCTCGCCAACGACACCGAGTACGGCCTCGCGGGCGCCGTCTGGACCACCGACGCGGGCCGCGCGCGCCGCGTCGCCGGACGCCTGCGGCACGGCACCGTCTGGATCAACGACTTCCACCCCTACCTTCCGCAGGCGGAGTGGGGCGGCTTCGGAAAGAGCGGCGTGGGCCGGGAGTTGGGCCCTGCCGGACTCGCCGAGTACCGCGAGGCCAAGCACGTCTACCAGAACCTGGCGCCGGGGCCGGTGCGCTGGTTCGCGGGCTGAGCCCCCCACCTCCTTCTTCTCCGATTGCCCGACTGGAGTGAGTACCCCCATGCCCGAGAACGAGTACATGAAAGACCACATGTACGACTATGTCGTCATCGGCGGCGGCACCGCAGGCTCCGTCATCGCCTCCCGCCTCACCGAGAACCCCGACGTCACGGTCGCCGTCATCGAGGGCGGCCCCACCGACGTCGGCCGCGAGGACGTACTGACCCTGCGCCGCTGGATGGGCCTCCTCGGCGGCGACCTGGACTACGACTACCCCACCACCGAACAGCCGCGCGGCAACTCGCACATCAGACACAGCCGCGCCCGCGTCCTCGGCGGCTGCTCCTCGCACAACACCCTCATCGCCTTCAAGCCGCTGCCGTCCGACTGGGACGAGTGGGAGGCGGCCGGCGCCAAGGGCTGGGGCGCGATCTCGATGGAGGCGTACTACGCCCGCCTCCTCAACAACATCGTCCCCGTCGACGAGAAGGACCGGAACGCCATCGCCCGCGACTTCGTCGACGCGGCGCAGCAGGCGCTGGACGTCCCGCGTATCGAGGGCTTCAACAAGGCCCCCTTCACGGACGGCGTCGGCTTCTTCGACCTCGCCTACCACCCCGAGAACAACAAGCGGTCCAGCGCGTCCGTGGCGTATCTGCACCCGGTGATGGACGAGCGCCCCAACCTGACCCTTTTCCTTGAGACTTGGGCCCACCGGCTGGAGCTGAACGGTACCCGTGCCGAGGGCGTGCACGTCCGCACCAAGGACGGCGACGAACTCCTCGTCCGCGCCCGCCGCGAAGTCGTCCTCTGCGCGGGTGCCGTCGACTCCCCGCGCCTGCTCCTGCACTCGGGCATCGGCCCCCGCAAGGACCTCGAAGCACTCGGCATCCCCGTCGCGCTCGACCTGCCCGGCGTCGGCGAGAACCTGCTCGACCACCCCGAGTCGGTGATCGTCTGGGAGACGAACGGACCGATCCCGGAGAACTCCGCGATGGACTCCGACGCGGGCCTGTTCGTACGCCGCGACCCCCAACTCCCGGGCCCCGACCTGATGTTCCACTTCTACCAGGTCCCCTTCACCGACAACCCCGAGCGGCTCGGCTACGAACGCCCGGAGTTCGGCGTCTCGATGACCCCGAACATCCCCAAGCCGAAGAGCCGCGGGCGCCTGTACCTGACCAGCGCCGACCCGGCCGTCAAACCCGCCCTGGACTTCCGCTACTTCACCGACGAGGACGACTACGACGCCCGCACCCTCGTCGACGGCATCCGCATCGCCCGCGAGATCGCCGCGACCGAACCCCTCGCCGGCTGGCTCAAGCGCGAGGTGTGTCCCGGCCCCGGCATCACGGGTGACGAGGAGCTGAGCGAGTACGCCCGCAAGGTCGCGCACACCGTGTACCACCCGGCGGGCACCTGCCGCATGGGCGCCGACTCCGACGAACTCGCGGTGGTAGACGCCGAGTTGAAGATCCGAGGCCTTGACGGCATCCGCGTCGCCGACGCCTCCGTCTTCCCGACCATGCCCGCCGTGAACCCGATGATCGGGGTGCTCATGGTCGGTGAACGGGCCGTGGACCTGATCGGGGGTGGTGCGTGATGACCAGCCCTGTCTTCTCTGTTGAGGGTCTCTGGAAGGTCTTCGGCCCCAAGGCCGACCGGGTCCCGGCCGACCCCGAACTCACCGCCCTGGACGCCGCAGGCCTGCGCACCCGCACCGGCTGCACCGCCGCCGTCCGTGACGTCTCCTTCGACGTACGCAAGGGCGAGGTCTTCGTGGTGATGGGCCTGTCCGGCTCCGGCAAGTCCACCCTGGTCCGCTGCCTCACCCGCCTCATCGAACCCACCGCGGGCACCATCGCCATCGACGGCGAGGACGTCCGTGCGATGGACAAGGCCCGGCTGCGCGAACTCCGCCGCCACCGCGCCGCGATGGTCTTCCAGCACTTCGGCCTCCTCCCGCACCGCACGGTCCTCGACAACGTCGCCTACGGCCTGGAGATCCAGGGCATCGGCAAGGCCGAGCGCCGCCGCCGGGCCGCCGAGGTCGTCAACAAGGTGGGCCTGGAAGGCATGGAGCAGCGCCGGCCCGGCCAGCTCTCCGGCGGCCAGCGCCAACGCGTGGGCCTGGCCCGGGCGTTGGCGGTGGACCCCCAAGTCCTCCTCTTCGACGAGCCGTTCAGCGCGCTCGACCCGCTGATCCGGCGCGACATGCAGGAGGAGGTCGTCCGGCTGCACCACGAGGAGGGCCGCACGATGGTCTTCATCACCCACGACCTGAACGAGGCGCTGAAACTCGGCGACCGCATCGCCCTGATGCGCGACGGCCGCATCGTCCAACTCGGCACCCCCGAGGAGATCGTGGGCTCCCCGGCCGACGACTACGTCCGCGAGTTCGTACGGGACGTACCGCGCGCCGAGGTCATGACGGTCCGTACGGCGATGCGGGCGGCGACGGCGGCGGAGGCCGGCAGGGTCGGAGACGCGGGCGGCGGTCCCGCCGTGGCCCCCGGCGCCACCGTCTCCGAGGCCATCGAGGCGGTCGCGCGCGCCGGCGTCCCGGCCCGGGTCGTCGACCGCGGACGCTGCGTCGGGATGGTCGACTCGGACGCGCTGCTCGGGGTGGTCGCGGGAACCAACGGCGGCGCCGGAACCGGGAATGGAGCCGGAGCCGGGAGTGGAGCCGGAGCCGGGAGTGGAGCCGGAGCCGGGAGTGGAGCCGGAGCCGGGAGTGGAGCCGGTACCCGTGCCGGCAAGGAGGCGGTCTGATGGCCACGGTCACCGCATCCGCCCCGCGCCTCGCCCTCCCCGGCGTCCTCCGGCACCGGGCCGCGCACAAGCTCCTGCTGCTCGCGCTCGCCGCCGCGGTCCTCGTCCCGCTCGCCGACGCGCACTGGTCCAGCGGCAGTTGGCCGGGCGCCCTCACCGTCGACCTGTCCGGTCCGCTGGGCCGGGCCAACGACTGGATCATCGACAACCGCGACAGCCACCCGCTGTTCCTCTACTTCTTCGGCTACATCAGCAACGCCGTCGTCCTCTCCGTACGCGCCGTCTACCTGGTGCTGCTCGCCGCGGGCTGGGCGGGCGTGACCGCGTTCGGCGCGGTCGTCGCCTGGCGGGTCGCGGGCGTCCGGCTCGCGGTCGGGACCGGTGTCGCGTTCCTCGTCTGCGGGCTGCTCGGTATGTGGGTGCCGACCATGCAGACGCTCGCGCTCATGGTGGTCGCGGTGCTCACCTCGGTCGTCGTGGGCGCCCTGCTCGGCCTGGCCGGCGGCCTCTCCGCGAGGGCCGACCGCGCGCTGCGCCCGGTCCTGGACACCATGCAGGTGCTCCCGGCCTTCGCCTACCTCCTCCCCGTCGTCCTGGTCTTCGGCATCGGCGTCCCCGCCGCCGTCCTCGCCACCGTCGTCTACGCCGCCCCGCCCATGGCCCGCCTCACCGCGCTCGGCCTGCGCGACGCCGACCCGGAGGTTCTTGAGGCCGTCGAGTCCCTGGGCGCCACCGGACGCCAGCGCCTGCTCACCGCCCGCCTCCCGCTGGCCCGCAAGCAGCTTCTCCTCGGCCTCAACCAGACGATCATGATGGCCCTCTCCATGGCCGTCATCGCCTCCGTGATCGGCGCCGGAGGCCTCGGGGACCGCGTCTACCAGGCGCTCGCGTCGGTGGACGTGGGCGCGGCCCTGGCCGCCGGCATCCCGATCGTGCTGCTGGCCGTCGTGCTCGACCGGGTCACGGCGGCGGCGGGCGAGCAGACCGACGAACCCACGGCTCCGGACCCGCGCCGATGGCTCTACGCGCTCGGCGCCACCGTGGTCGTAGCGGTCGCCGTCCGTCTGGCCGGCGCCCTCGACTGGCCCTCCGGCTGGACCCTGGACATCGCCGAACCGGTGAACCGCGTCGTCGACTGGATGACCGCCCACCTCTACTCCGGCGTCCCCTACCTCGGCGGCACCGCCGACTGGGCCGGCCACTTCACCACCTGGGTCCTGGACCCCGTACGCGACGGCCTCCAGTGGCTGCCCTGGTGGTCGGTGCTGCTGATCGTCGCCGCCCTCGCCTGGGTGATCGGCACCTGGCGCACCGCGCTCACCGCCGTCCTCGCCATGGCCGCGATCGGTGTCCTCGGCGTGTGGAAGCCGTCGCTCGACACGCTGTCGCAGGTCCTGGCCGCCGTGGCGGTCACCCTCGTCCTCGGCTTCGCGACCGGCATCGCCGCCGCCCGCAGCGACCGCTTCGAACGCGCCCTGCGCCCCGTCCTCGACGTCTGCCAGACGATGCCGCAGTTCGTGTACCTGATCCCGGTCGTCGCGCTCTTCGGTGTGGGCCGCGCCCCCGCCGTCGCGGCCGCGGTCGTCTACGCCCTCCCCGCCGTGGTCCGCATCACCACCCAGGGCCTGCGCCAGGTCGACCCGGCCGCCCTGGAGTCGGCCCGCTCGCTCGGCGCGACCAGTACCCAGCAGCTGAGGCAGATCCAACTCCCGCTCGCCCGCCCGGCGTTGCTCCTCGCCGTCAACCAGGGCGTGGTCCTCGTCCTCGCCGTCGTCATCATCGGCGGCCTGGTCGGCGGTGGCGCGCTCGGCTACGACGCCGTGTTCGGCCTGGCCCAGGGCGACTTGGCGACCGGCCTGGTCGCGGGCGCCGCGATCGTCTGCCTCGGCCTGATGCTCGACCGCGTGACCCAGCCGACCGAACGCCGCACCAGGAAGGGAGCCTGACATGCGAGTCCGTACGACCGCCGCCGTGGCGTCGCTGGTGCTGCTCACCGGTTGCGGCGCCGCCGACATGACCAAGCAGGCCTCGCCCTTCGCCAACGCGCAGGGCGCCAAGACGGTGACCCTCTCCGTCCAGTCCTGGGTGGGCGCGCAGGCCAACGTGGCTGTCGCGCAGTACCTGTTGGAGCACAAGCTCGGCTACCGCGTGGACACCGTCCAGGTCGACGAGGTCCCCGCCTGGGACGCGCTCAGCCAGGGCCGGGTCGACGCGATCCTGGAGGACTGGGGCCACCCCGACCAGGAGAAGCGCTACGTCGACGACAAGAAGACGATCACCCGCGCGGGCGGCCTCGGAGTCACCGGGCACATCGGCTGGTACGTCCCGACCTACCTGGCCAGGCAGCACCCCGACATCACCGACTGGAAGAACCTCGACAAGTACTCCTCGCTGTTCCGCACCGCCGAGAGCGGCAACAAGGGCCAGCTGATGGACGGTTCACCCTCCTACGTCACCAACGACAAGGCCCTGGTGACCAACCTGAAGCTCGACTACCAGGTGGTGTTCGCCGGTTCGGAGGCCGCGCAGATCACCCAGATGAAGCAGTTCGCCAAGGAGAAGAAGCCCTTCCTCACCTACTGGTACGCACCCCAGTGGCTGTTCAAGAAGGTCCCGATGACCGAGGTGAAACTCCCCGCCTACAAGGAGGGCTGCGACGCCGACGCGGCCAAGGTCGCCTGCGCGTACCCGCACACCCCGCTCCAGAAGTACCTCAACACCGACTTCGCCAAGAGCGGCGGCAAGGCGGCGGCCTTCCTGAAGAAGTTCAGGTGGACGACCGAGGACCAGAACGAGGTCTCCCTGATGATCGCCGACCAGAAACTCTCCCCGGCGGACGCGGCGGAGAAGTGGGTGGACAGCCACCCCGCCACCTGGAAGGCATGGCTGTCCTGAACCCGGTCACCGCTTCAGCTGCCGGGCCATCCCTTCCAACGCGCGTGCCGCCCACCGCTGCAGCCCCGGGCCGAACGTGACGCGCGTGGCCCCGAGTTCACCGAGTTCGGTGGGCGAGGGGCCCTCGGCGTCCAGCCGCGCGAACACGTTGAGCGGCCCCTGGATACCGGACCGCAGCAACGGCAGCACAGCGGTGGGCGCCTCGATCGGATAGACGCAGTCGGCACCCGCCGCGACATACAACGCGGCCCGCTCGATGGCCCGTTCGGGATCTCCGTCGCCGTGGAGGAAGGTGTCGACCCGCGCGTTGACGAACAACCGGTCCGCCGCCGCGGCCCGCACCTCGCCCAGCCACTCCGCGTGCTGCCGTGGGTCCTTGAGGACACCCCCGTTGGAGTCCTCAAGGTTGCACCCCACGGCCCCCGCCTCCAGGAGCCGTTCCACCAACTCCTTGGCAGGGAGGCCGTATCCGCCCTCGACATCGGCCGACACCGGCACGTCCACGGCCCGCGTGATCCGCGCGACCGCCGCGAACATCTCGTCCGCCGGAGTCTCCCCGTCCTCGTATCCCAACGAGGCCGCGACCCCGGCACTGGGCGTGGCCAGCGCCGTGTACCCGGCGTCGACGAACGCCCGCGCACTCGCGGCGTCCCAGGGCCCGGGCAGCACGAGCGGATCACCGGGCAGCCGCCGCAGATGCAGACTCCGGAACAGCTCGACCCCGCCGGCGTCCAACCCCCTTGTCCGCAAGGTCACTTGTGCTGTCCCGCCTTGTAGTGCCCCGGCACCATCCGCGCGCTGACCCCGAACCGGTTCCACGCGTTGATCACCGTGATCGCGGCGATCAGCTGGGTCAGTTCGGCCTCCTCGAACTGTGCGGCGGCCCGGTCGTAGACCTCGTCCGGCACGAAGCCGTCCGTGAGGACCGTGATCGCCTCGGTCAGTTCGATCGCCGCGAGCTCCTTCTCGGTGTAGAAGTGCCGCGACTCCTCCCACGCCCCCAGCTGGATGATCCGCTCCACGCTCTCGCCCGCCGCCAGCGCGTCCTTGGTGTGCATGTCGAGGCAGAACGCGCAGTGGTTGAGCTGCGAGGCGCGGATCTTCACCAGCTCCAGCAGCTTCGGGTCGAGCCCCCGGCGGGCCGCCGCGTCGAGACGGACCATCGCCTTGTAGACCTCGGGGGCGTGCTCGGCCCAGTTGAGACGGGGGCTGTGTTCGGGGGCGTATCGGGGGGTTTCGTCAGCGGTCATGCCTCGACCCTAGGCGAGTGGCGGCCCATGAGCATGGTCCAATTCGAGGGCGTGATCGTGTGCCAATTCGGGCAGGTGCGTCTCCCGGACGCCGGGTAATCGCACCGTTTCCCATTCCTGAATACAGTGAGTGCGGATAGAGTCGGGCCATGAGCAACAGTGATGCGATAACCCGTGTGGGACTGAAGAAAATAACCCCTGACGTGTCCGCCGCGATGGGATCCCTGCACGGCGCCGCCGTGACCGCGGCCCAGGACGCCAAGGTCGAACCGGAAATCCTGGAACTGATCAGGATTCGCGCCTCGCAGCTCAACGGCTGCGCCTTCTGCCTGGACATGCACACCAAGGACGCGCGTGCCGCCGGCGAGACCGAGCAGCGCCTCTACGCCCTGAACGCCTGGCGGGAGACCCCCTTCTTCACCGAACGCGAGCGCGCCGCACTGGCGTTGGCCGAGGCCGTGACCCTGGTCCACGACGGACATGTACCGGACGCGGTCTACGCCGAGGCGGCGGCGGCCTTCGACGAGGCGCAGGTCGCGGCACTGATCTGGGCAACGACCGTCATCAACGCGTACAACCGGATCGCGATCGCGACACGGATGGTGCCCGGGGGTTATCAGCCGGCCTAATAGGGGCTGTGCGGTAAAGGGAATACGGTAAACGACCCGGTAAAGGGAAATGGCGAATACGGGCATCGGCGGTAGTGGCCGATGCCCGTTCTTTTTCCGCTCGCCGCGGTTCGCTCGCCGCGTTTGGCCTGTCCTCGCGGTTCGCTATTTCTCCGGCAGTGCCTCCGCGGTGTTCTCCAGCCACCGCTGCCATTCCGGCGCCCGCTCGGCCGGTGCCGTCCGGAGCAGCCCGCCCATCCAGGCCGTGACCGGTCGGATGCCGTGCAGCGCGTTCACCAGCCACACCTCGCGGCCGTCCAGCTCGGCCACCTTCCGCTCGGGGTGGGCGACGCGGATGCCGGTGCGCAGGGCGCGTTCCTGGATGAGGGCGGCGGTCACTCCGGGCAGGACCGGCAGCTGTGGCGAGGGCAGGCACAGCGTGTCGTGCTCCCACCACAGCACGCTCGCGGTGGCCGCCTCCAGGACGAAGCCGGAGGGCGTGACGAGCACCGCCTCCTCGGCGCCCTCCTCCGACGCCCGCCTGCGGACCTCGCCGAGGGCGTCGAGGTCGGGACCCTTGCGACGGGGGACGATCCGGGGATCGTGCTGGCCCGCCGCCCAGACCCGCACACCGGACCCGAGCGGTGGCGCGGGCCGCAGCAGGAATCGCAACTCCAGTGAGCCGGCGGTGAGTTCGACACGAGGGAACCAGTCGCCGGTGCGTGGCAGCGCGCCGGTCATGTCCCGCCAGAACTGGAGCAGCCAGCTCAGCGGTGGCCCGCCGGCCTCGCCGCAGGCGTGCAGGAACCGCTCCTGATGCCGTTCCAGGTCACGCACCCTGCCGTCCCGCACCAGCCAGGAGTCCGCGGCGAGCAGTCGCCCCCCGGACGCCCCGGCAGGAGTCAGACCCTGACCCGGCGACCACGTCGACAGACCTTCCACGATGACGGATTGAGTCACAACTGCCCTTTCTGTTCTCAGTACTTGCGGCCCGCAGCGGCCGGCGCCCCGTGCCGCGGTCCGTACGGCGCGTGCTCCAGCCACGATCCGCACCACGGCAGTACGGGCGCGAGCGCCGCGGCCGTGCGCTGCTTCACCCGGACGATCCGGCGCCGGGGACGAAGGTGGTCCAGGGCGGCTCCGGCCGCCGCGCTGTTGAACAGCGCGGCGGAGCGTCGTACCTCGGAGAAGGGTTCGACCGCCCCGGTGGCGATCGCCTCCGCCGCTGCCGCCGCGTCGGCGATCCCGCTGTTCATCCCGCGCGCCCCGAACGGCGGGAAGAGATGCGCCGCCTCGCCGACGAGCAGCACCCGCCGGTGGCGGTCCGTGAAGGTGGCGGCCACCTTGCGCAGGAAGCGGTACGTCGACACCCACAGGACACGCTCGGCGTACCCCTCGCCCACGACCGCCGGGAGCCAGTCCCGTACGGCCTCCTCGGTCCCGAACTCCTCCTGCGCGTCGTCGTCCCGGCACTGGAGGTCGATCTGGAAGCCCCCGGTGAACGGCACCCGCATCACGCTGCGTCCGCCGACGCCGGGATGCTCGTAGTGGAAGACGCGCTCCAGCGGCAGTTCGGCGCCGGGGACGTCGGCCACGTCGACGACCACATGGAAGCCCTCGCCCCTGCTGCCCTCCATGGCGATGCCCAGCGAGCCCCGGACGGTGGAGCGGGCGCCGTCGGCGGCGACCGCGTAGGAGCACTCCCGCTCCCGTCCGTCCGCGCAGCTCAGCGAGACGCCCGTCGGTGTCGTGCGGACGTCCGTCACGCGCGCGTCCCAGGCGAACTCCACCCCGGCCTGCTCGCAGGCCGCCCGCAGGAAGCGCTCGGTGTCCACCTGGCGCAGACTGGTGAAGGGCGGCGGACCGGACGGGGACGGAAAGGTGCGGGAGTACACCTCGCGGCCCCGGTAGAGGGTGCGGCGCGTCTGCCAGGTCCGCCCGTAGGAGGTGATCTCGGCGGCGAGTCCCGGCAGCATGCCGTCGAGCAGCGCGAGGGTCTCCCGGTGCACGAACAGGGCCCGGCTGCCCGGGCGTTCGCGGTCCTTCGCGTCCGACTCCAGCAGGACGACCGGCAGTTCACGCGCCCGGAGCGCGAGAGCGGCCGAAAGACCGACCGGTCCCGCGCCGACCACCACGACCGGGTTCACGCGCGCACACCCGCCGTCAGCATCCGGGTGATCTCGACCCGCTTCACCTTCCAGGTCGCGGTCATCGGCAGCTCCTCGAACCGCCACTGCCGGGGCTCGGCCATCGCCGGCAGGTCCGCCGTGGCCTTCCGCCAGCGCTCGGGGTCCAGGGGCTTCTCGCCGCGCACACACACCACCGGCACGGGCTCCCGGTCCGCGCCGGGCACGATGACCACCTCGCGCAGCTCCTCCAGCCGGTCCATCAGGACGTCCTCGACCTCCAGATTGCTGTGCACGGAGTCGATCCGGTCGATCTCACGGTCGATCAGGTACAGCGCGCCCAGTCGGCTGCGGTAGCCCATGTCGCCCATCTCCCACCAGCCGTTGTGGAGTTGACGGTCGTAGCGGTCCTGCAGGCCGAGGTAGGTGAGGATCCGGCCCCGGGTACGGGCCTCGATCCGGCCGGGTGTCCCGGATGCCGCGGGCCGGCCGTCGGCGCCGGTGACCCGGACGCGCGTGAAGCCCGGTATCCCGATGCCGACCCGTCGCCCGTCGGCCCGCGCCGCGCTGCGCCGGGTGAACCACTGGAAGGCGACGGGGCCCGTCTCGCTCTGCCCGTAGAGCTGGAGCAGCCAGGGGGCGCGCCGGGTGGAGGCGTCCAGCAGCCGCCGTACCGTGCGCGGGTGGATCGCGTCGAACGTCGAGCCGTAGGACCGCACCCGCGACAGCGGTGCGCCGGGTGCGTCGGCCAACTCCTCCCACAGGACGAAGGTGTTGGGGTGGGTCTCGACGATGCCGGGGCGGTGCCGGGCCAGCAGCGGTGCCACCGCCGCCGGGTCCGGGTCGGTGATGAGCACCAGCGGGCTGCCGAAGCGCAGCAGCACGCCGAGTAGATGGTAGAAGCGCGAGTGCACGAACGACATGTGCAGCGCGGCCGTCTCCCCGCGCGTCGGCCAGCCCATCGCCTGCTGCGGGATCAGCCGGTTCCACATGGTGTTCGCGCAGTGCACGGCGAGCTTGGGCAGGCCGGTGGTGCCCGAGCTGTGCGTGATCAGGGCGGGCTCGCGGGGGTGCAGGCGTACGGCCTCGGGCCGCTCGGCACCCGCGTACTTCGTGAGGGACTCGGCCCCCGGTGCCTCGTCCACGGACAGGACGCCCCGCACCGGGAGTTCCGACTCCTGGAGCGGTCCGTCCAGTTTGGCCCGGTCGGTGATCAGCCACGGACGGCGCAGCGTTCCGACCAACTGGGCCACGACCGGTCCGGCCAGTGCGGGGGAGAGCAGCACAGGTACCGCGCCGATCCGGGAGACCGCGCAGGTCAGCAGCACGATGTCGACGTTGTCGGTCTTGTGGACGACCACCCGCTCGGAGGGCCGTACGCCCGCTTCCCACAGCCGGCCGGACAGGTCCTCGACGATGTCCGCGAGATCGGTGTAGGTGAGGTCGACGCCCCGTGCGGGATGGGTGTCCAGGGGGCGGTCCAGGGTGACGTGGACGGCTCCGTGGCGCTCGGCCGCGCGCCGGAAGATCGGGCCCAGGTAGAAGCCGCGGTCGGTGAGCGGGGAGTGCTGCTCGCGCATCTGGCCGTTCCTTTCTGTCGTGGTCACCAGGCGCCCTGGCGGACCAGGTGGCGGCGGAGCTTGCCGGTGGAGGTGCGGGGGAGGGACGGGACGAGGCTCACGCTGCGCGGCACCTTGAAGGCGGCGAGTCGCGCGCGGGCCAGTTGAAGCAGGTCGTCCTGGAGGTGTTCGGGGGCCCGGGCGACCGGGACGACGAAGGCGCGCAGGCGGCTGGCCCCGGCCCCGTCGGTGACGGCCGCGACGGCGACCTCCTTCACCGCCGGATGGGTGCGCAGTACGGCCTCCACCTCCAGCGGGGAGACGGTGATGCCGCCGACCATCTCCATGTCGTCGGCGCGGCCCAGATGCCGGAAGGATCCGTCCGGCTCGCGGACCGCCCGGTCGTGGGTGGCCAACCAGCCGCCGACCAGGGTGCGTTCGTTCTCCTCGGGCCGGTGCAGATAGCCGGGGGTCACCGTCGGGCCGCGCACCCACAGCTCGCCCTCGGCGCCGTCGGGCACCGGGCGGCCCGCGCCGTCGCGCAGCTCCACCTCGAAGCCGGGCACGGGGCGGCCGACGGTGCCGGGGTGGTTGTGCCCGAAGCTGTTGGCGCAGAAGGCGTGACCGGCCTCGGTGGAGCCGATCTGCTCCAGCACCGGTGCCCCGAGCAACTCGGCCATCTGTGCGCCGAGTTGCTCCGGAAGGCCCTCGCCCGCCGACACCGCGGCACGTACCGAGGCGAAACAGGCCTCGTGCCCGCTGCCCCGGTCGGCCACCAGCGCGGCGTACGCGGACGGCACGGAGTAGAGCAGGGTCACCCGGTGCCGGGCCACCAACTCGTCCACGGCCGCCGGGTTCGGGCGCCGGTCCACCAGGACGGCGGAGGAACCGGAGAAGAGCGGGAAGACGAAGGCGTTGCCGAAGCCGTAGGCGAAGTACAGCTTGGACACCGACAGCGTGACGTCGTCCTCGGTGATCCGCAGCAGCCGCCGTCCGATGAGGTCGTGGTAGGCCTTCGGGTCGCCGTGCGTGTGCACGGCACCCTTGGGAGTGCCCGTGGTGCCGGAGGTGTACTGGACGTACAGCGGCGCGTGCGCGTCGACCGGGTGGGCGGGGGTCGGCCCGGTGGTGGCGGTGAGCGCGAGCAGTTGATCGGCTCCGAGACGGGGCCGGTCGGGGAAACGGTTCTCCAGGCCCGGTCCGGTCACGCAGAGCACGGCCTCGGCGTCCGCGGCCATGAACTCCTGGTCGGGCGCGGGGAGTTCGGGATTGACCAGTACCGCGACGGCCCCGAGCCGGGCGGTCGCGAGGAACGCCGTCACCCAGGCGATGCCGTCGGGCAGCGCCAGCACCACCCGGTCACCGGGCCGTACACCGTGACCGGCGAGCACGGTGGCGGCCCGCGCGGCGAGCGCGTGCACCTCGCCGTGGGTCCAGGTCCGGTGCCCTTGATGGAAGGCGGCGCGCCCGTCCCAGCCGCGCCGCTCGGTCAGCCCGGCGAGCTGGGCGGCGAGGTTGCCAGGGGCCTCGGCGTCGGCCGGCGGGAGCACGGTCTGCGGAGTCGTCATCGCACGGGCTCCTCAGCGACGGTCTGCTCGCCGCGGACACGCTCGGCGCGCAGGGCGGCTCGGGTCGCCGTATGGTCGCCCTGCTCGCGGATCCGGTTTCCGGTGTACTGGTGCAGGGCCCGCATCTGGGCCGCGGTCTTCAGGAGCATCTCGTCGTACTCGTCGGCCGGATCGGAGTCGAGCACGATCGCGCCCCCGGCGCCCAGGTGCATCAGCCCGTCGGCGAGAACGGCCGTACGGATGACGATGTTGAGATCCGCTCCCCCGCTGCACCCGAGATAGCCGAGGGCGCCGGAGTACGCGCCTCGCGCCTCGGTCTCCAGTCGGTCGATGATCTCCATCGTGCGCAGCTTCGGCGCCCCGGTCATCGAACCGCCGGGAAAACAGGCCCGCACGCATTCCACCGCGTCGGTGTCCTCCCGCAGGCGGCCCTCGACGGTGGAGACCAGTTGATGCACGGTCGCGTACGTCTCGGTGGCCATCAGCCGGGTCACGCGCACCGACCCGGTCCGGCAGACCTGGCCCAGGTCGTTGCGGAGCAGATCGACGATCATCAGGTTCTCGGCGCGCGTCTTGGCGTCCGAGGCGAGCGCCTCCCGCAACCGGGCGTCCTCTTCCGGATCACCGCCGCGTGGCGCCGTGCCCTTGATGGGGCGTGCCTCGGCGATGCCGTCGCGGGTGATCCGCAGGAACCGCTCGGGGGACGAACCGGCCACGTCCACGTCGCCCAGCCGCAGGAAGGCCGCGTACGGGGCCGGGTTGACCCGGCGCAGCTCGCGGTAAAAGGCGAAGGGGTCCGGCGGTGCGGGTAAACGGGCCGCGTTCGTGAGGCAGATCTCGTAGCTGGTGCCCGCCCGCAACTCCCGCTGACAGGACTCGATGTCCGTTAGATACGTCTCCCGGTCCCGCACCAGCCACGGCTCGGCGGCGCCGAGGTCGGACTCGGCCCGGGTGGGCAGTGGCGGGCGTCCGGTCCCGGTGGCGACGAAACTGAGCTGGGTCAGCGCGCTCTCCAGCCAGTCGGCGGCCTCCCACGTGGCCGACGGGGTGTCCTCGGCGAGACAGACCGCGTACGTGAACCCCTTGAGATGGTCCACCGCGATCAGCCGGTCCGCGAACAACCAGCAGGCGTCCGGTATTTCGGACGAGTGCCGGTTCGGTGAGCCGCAGTCGGCCTTGGTCTCGTACCCGAAGTAGCCGACGTATCCACCGGTGAAGTCGAAGGGCAGGTCTCCCGCGTCGACATGACGGGTCGTCAACTGTCGTTTCAGGTAGTCGAAGACGCTCGCGGTGACCTTGCGGGTGGGCCGCCCCGCCCGCTCGATCTCACAGGTGCCGGCCTCGACGTCGTAGCGCACGAACTCCGCGAGCGGACCGCTGTCGTCCCCGAAGAACGAGAACCGTGCGAGGCCCTCCTCGACCAGGGCGCTGTCCAGCCAGAAGGCGCGGCGCGACGCTCCGTACATCCAGGCGAAGGCGGCCTCCGTGTCGACCGCGCCGGCGATGCGCCGGGTGTGCAGCCGGTAGGTGGGGCGGGGCGCTTGCCGGGGACGCGGTATCGCGGCGACGGTCGGCGTGACGGCGGTGTTCTTCGTGCGGGGTCTGCCGGCTCGTTCCGCGGTGAGATTGCGGAAGTTGACGAGCATGCGGTGGCCGTACTCGGTCAGCACGGACTCCGGGTGGAACTGCACGCCCCACAGCGGCCGGTCGCGGTGCCGCAGCCCCATCAGGACGCCGTCCTCGGCCCAGGCGGTGGCCTCCAGGGTGTCCGGCAGTGGCTCGGGCACGGCCAGCGAGTGGTAGCGGACGGCGGTGAAGTCCTGCGGCAGCCCGCGGAACAGATCACGTCCGTCGTGCCGGACCGTGGACATGTGCCCGTGCCGGGGTTGCGGTGCGGCCGTCACCCTGGCGCCCTCGCCGAGGGCGATGCCCTGGTGGCCCAGGCAGACGCCGAGCACGGGGAGCGGGGAGTCGGTGAGCACGGCGGTGGCGATGCCGAAGTCACGTGGCTCGCCCGGGTGCCCGGGCCCGGGCGACACCACGACATTGTCGAAATCCGCGAGATCCGGAATTCCGTCCGGCGCGTCATTGCGGATCACGACCGGTTCCTCGCCGTTGACCTCGGCGATCAGCTGGAACAGGTTGTACGTGTACGAGTCGTAATTGTCGATGAGCAGGGTCTTCACCCGCCCACCTCCCTTGGTTCGCGGCGGACCTATGCAGTCCGTCTTTTATGCCGTCCACGAAATGCCTGGAGCGGTGGATACAGCCATTTCTTGAGGAAACGCTGGAGCCGTGGCATGAGAATCCAGGTGACGAGAGCCGTCACGCAGAGACACAACAGAAATGTACGGACGAGCGGATTGAGGCCGCCAAGATAAGGAAGAATGATCAGATTGAACAGGAGTACCGGCGGAAAGACCGCGCTCATGTTCACGAACCACAGCTTCCATTTCGCCGGCGGAGTGAGTGTCTTCGGTGCGGCGGTCTGTGAGTCGAACCACACCTTGGAGCCCTGGACGCTCCTGCGTCCCGTCTGTCGGGCGAAGTCCGCGGCCCGGACGTCCCATTGGGCCCTGGCGGAGGAGTCCTCCCAGGCCAGGGCTGTCCCTTCGCTGGCGAAGCGGTAGACGACATGCCACTCCGCCTCTCGGTCGACAAGGACACCACCTCCCATGAAGCCCGGCTGCTGAGCGCTCGCGTTCAGCATCGACCACCCCCACGAATGGAAGTCGGGTTCACGGCCCGACGCCACGTGATAAGCCACGGTCACCGTGACGGGATGACTGGTCACGGGGACAAGTACGCAGCTTCTTCACAGCACGTTCAAATCTTCAACGAATTTTTTTCGATTGCCCGTATCGTTACCCTTTATCATCCTTTCAGTCGCCTTTGCGCATTCTGTCGAGACGTACTCGGGGTAACCTTTCCTAAATCTCGGGAAGCGCTTGCGGGCTGGACTTGAATTGCTGCACGATCGCTCTCCCGATCGAAGGAGAATCATGTCCAGGTACGACTGGGATATGCGGCACGAGGGAATCGACAAGGCTCGTTCGGTGATCGAGCAGGCGCGGAAAGAAGTGACCGCGCACCCGATTTACCATCGCATCGACAGTCGCGAGAACATGGCGACGTTCATGGCGCACCACGTCTTCGCGGTATGGGACTTCATGTCCTTGCTGAAGTCTCTGCAACGTGAACTCACCTGTGTCGACGTCCCTTGGGTGCCGCGGGGGTCGGAGGTCAGCCGACGACTCATCAACGACATCGTGCTGGTCGAGGAGAGCGACGAACTCAACGGTGGTTTCACGAGTCACTTCGAGCTGTATCGCGCCGGCATGACCGAGGCGGCTGCCGATACGACCCGGATCGACGCGTTTCTCGCCCTGCTGATCGAGGGTCACGGCGTGCCGGCGGCACTGCGTGGCGCCCAAGTCCCGGGCCCCGCCTCCGAGTTCGTCCGCACCACCTTCGGCATCATCGAGGACCGCCCACTGCACTGCCGCGCCGCCGCCTTCGCCTTCTCCCGCGAGGACCTGATCCCGGACATGTTCGACCAGGTGATCAAGAAGGAGGGCACGGAACGCTTCCCGCTGTTCTGCGACTACCTCGCCCGCCACATCGAGGTCGACGGCGAGGAACACACCCCTATGGCCATGCAGATGGTCGCCGACCTCTGCGGCACGGACGACGCCCGCTGGGAGGAGGCGGTGGAGACGGCGACAGCGGCGCTGGAGGCGAGGGTACGACTGTGGGACGGGATCGTGGAGGCGATGGACTGAGGGGGGACGGGGTGGGGCATGGCGGGGTGGGGCGGGAACGGGCGCGGGTCAAGGGAGCGCCGAGACGGCCGGTGGTCGGCTGCCGGCGGCCAACGGGCAAGGACGGCCAAGGCGTGGCAGAGCACTGGCGCCGATGGTGTGCTGGACGGGCATCGTCCCTGGGTAACGGCCGGCGTACGCGATCGGCCGTGCTGGACGCCGTGTGCGCGCGGATCGAGCTCTGGTCAGGGGCGAGAAGGGGGGCGACGGGGCGAGACGGGGCGTCAGGACGAAGGGGCGAACGGGCGTCGGGGTGCGGCTGACGACCCTTGCGTCGAGTCGGCGACCGGGGCGCAGGCCGCCAGGACTCAGCCCGTCCGGCGTTTGAGGACGAGGCCCCTTGAGGGTCGAAGCCGGGGTTTGGGGGCGCGGCCCCCAGGGACGCTCACCCCAACTCACCCGCACCAGCACCCGCTTCACCGCCGGGGGCAGGTTCACCAAACCGCGCCAATGCCAACGCTCCGGCCACCGCCACCAGAAACCCCAACACCGCCAACCACTCCAACCCGCCCCGCGTGCGGTCCCCGAGCCACACCACGCCCACCGCCGCCGGCCCGATCGTCTCCCCGATCACCAGCCCCGCCGTGGCCGTCGTCACCGACCCCCGCTGAAGAGCCGCCGTCAGCAGCAGGAACGCGGCGCCCCCACCAACGAGCAGCGCGTACGTCGCCGGATTGGCGACCAGCGACGACGGGGACAGCGAGTCGATCAGCCGCACCGCCACCTCGACGACCCCGAACCCGAACCCCGCCCCCAACCCCAGCGTCAACGCCCGCCCCCGCTCCGGCAGTCGCCCACCGACCAGCCCGAGCAGCAGCACCGCGACGGCCGTCCCCAACATCGCCCACTTCAACGCCGTGGATCCGGCCCGGTCCCCCTCCGCCCCGGACGCCAGTCCCAGCATCGCGAGGCCCGCGCACACCACCCCGACGGCCGCCCACTCCACCCCGCTGAGCCGCACCTTCAGCAGCCGCGCGGCCACCACCGCCGTCACCGCTAGGCTCGATGCCAGGGCCGCCCCGACCGCGTAGATGGGCAGCGACCGCAGCGCCGCGATCTGGAACACGAACCCCAGCGCGTCCAGCGCGAGCCCCGCCATGTACCGCCACTGCCGCAGCGCCCGCAGCAACAGCGCCGCGTCCCCGCCCCCACCCGTCGTCGCCGCCCGCGTGGCGACCGCCTGAAGGACCGTCGCCGTACCGAAGCAGATCGCCGCGCCGAGCGCGCACACCATTCCAAAGAGCACAAAGGGACTCTAGGGGAGGGGAGATCGCCACCCGCCTCCCGTGCAGGCCCCCTCACCGATCTCTAGGCCCCCAACACCGAGCGCAGCCCGGCCAGTCCCCAGTCCAGGTCCTCCTCGCTGATCATCAGCGGCGGCGCGATCCGGATCGTCGACCCATGGGTGTCCTTCACCAGGACGCCCCGCTCCAGCAGCCGCTCCGAGACCTCCCGGCCGGTCCCGACCGCCGGAGCGATGTCGACCCCGGCCCACAGCCCCCGCCCACGCACCGCCGTCACCCGCCCGGTGGCCGTCAACTGCCTTAGCTCCCTGTGCAGATGCTCCCCGAGCTCCGCCGCCCGCGCCTGGTACTCGCCGGTCCGCAGCATCGCGATCACCTCCAGCGCCACCGCACAAGCCAGCGGATTCCCGCCGAACGTCGACCCGTGCTCCCCGGGCCGGAACACCCCCAGCACCTCCGCGCTCGACACCACCGCCGACACCGGCACCACCCCGCCGCCCAGCGCCTTGCCCAGCACGTACATGTCGGGCACGACCCCTTCGTGCTCGCACGCGAACGTCCGTCCCGTCCGCCCGAGCCCCGACTGGATCTCGTCGGCGACGAAAAGCACGTTCCGCTCCCGCGTCAACTCCCGTACCCCCGCCAGATATCCGGCCGGCGGCACCAGCACCCCCGCCTCGCCCTGGATCGGCTCCAGCAGCACGGCCACCGTGTTCTCGCTGACCGCCGCCCGCATCGCGGTGAGATCCCCGTACGGCACGATCTCGAAGCCCGGGGTGTACGGTCCGAAGTCCGCCCGCGCCTCCAGGTCGGTCGAGAAGCCGACGATCGTCGTCGTACGGCCGTGGAAGTTGTTGCCCGCCACGACGATCTTCGCCCTTCCGTCGGGCACCCCCTTGACCTGGTACCCCCACTTCCTGGCCGTCTTCAGCGCGGTCTCCACCGCCTCCGCGCCCGTGTTCATCGGCAGCACCAGCTCCATGCCGCACAGTTCCGCCAACTGCTCGCAGAACGCGCCGAACCGGTCGTGGTGGAACGCCCGCGACGTCAGCGTCACCCGGTCCAACTGGGCCTTCGCCGCCGCGATCAGCCGCGGGTTGCCGTGCCCGAAGTTCAGCGCCGAGTACCCCGCGAGCAGGTCCAGATAGCGCCGCCCTGCCACGTCCGTCATCCACGCGCCCTCGGCGGTGGCGATCACCACCGGCAGCGGGTGATAGGTGTGCGGGGTGTGCGCGTCGGCGGCGGCGATGAGTGCTTCCGTACTGGTCACGGCGTCTCCCGGGGGTGAGGGTGCCCCTTTCCTATCCTCGCCCGCATGGTGGACGCGGGAGCCGCACCGTCAGGCCCGCCCGGTAGGCTGACCGGCGGGCCGTGACTGGCGCGCTGGGATGGGACCGACCATCGGGGAGCGGCCCGAGCTGCAATGTGTGCCGTGCGCCTGGGCCGTACCGTGAACGCCGAACGCCACGTCCGGAGGTCCCCATGCCCGAGAATTCCGCGCCCCTTTCGAACGAGTCCACCGCCTATCGCGCCGCCCTCGACGTGATCCGTGCCGTCGAGCCGCGCGTCGCCGACGCCATCGGCCAGGAAGTCGCCGACCAGCGCGAGATGCTCAAGCTGATCGCCTCCGAGAACTACGCCTCCCCGGCCACCCTGCTGGCCATGGGCAACTGGTTCAGCGACAAGTACGCCGAGGGCACCATCGGCCGCCGCTTCTACGCCGGCTGCCGCAACGTCGACACGGTGGAGTCGCTGGCCGCCGAGCACGCCAAGGCGCTGTTCGGTGCCCGCCACGCCTACGTCCAGCCGCACTCCGGCATCGACGCCAACCTCGTCGCCTTCTGGTCGGTCCTCGCCGACCGCGTCGAGGTCCCCGCCCTCGCCAAGGCGGGCGTCCGCCAGGTCAACGACCTCTCCGACGCCGACTGGGCCGAACTCCGCCAGGCCTTCGGCAACCAGCGCATGCTCGGCATGTCCCTGGACGCCGGCGGCCACCTCACCCACGGCTTCCGCCCGAACATCTCCGGCAAGATGTTCGATCAGCGCTCCTACGGCACCGACCCGGCGACCGGCCTCATCGACTACGACGCCCTGCGCGCGTCGGCCCGCGACTTCAAGCCGCTGATCATCGTCGCCGGCTACTCCGCCTACCCCCGCCTGGTGAACTTCCGCATCATGCGCGAGATCGCCGACGAGGTCGGCGCGACCCTCATGGTCGACATGGCGCACTTCGCGGGCCTGGTCGCGGGCAAGGTCCTGACCGGCGACTTCGACCCGGTCCCGCACGCCCAGATCGTCACCACCACCACCCACAAGTCCCTGCGCGGCCCGCGCGGCGGCATGGTCCTGTGCGACGACTCCCTCAAGGACCAGGTCGACCGCGGCTGCCCGATGGTCCTCGGCGGCCCCCTCCCGCACGTCATGGCGGCCAAGGCCGTCGCCCTCGCCGAGGCCCGGCAGCCCTCCTTCCAGGACTACGCCCAGCGCATCGTCGACAACTCCCGCGCGCTGGCGGACGGCCTGATGCGCCGGGGCGCGACCCTCGTCACGGGCGGCACCGACAACCACCTCAACCTGATCGACGTGGAGACGTCGTACGGCCTCACCGGCCGCCAGGCCGAGTCCGCGCTGCTCGACTCGGGCATCGTCACCAACCGCAACGCGATCCCGGCCGACCCGAACGGCGCCTGGTACACCTCCGGCATCCGCATCGGCACCCCCGCGCTGACCACGCGGGGCCTGGGCACGGCGGAGATGGACGAGGTCGCCGCCCTCATCGACCGCGTCCTCACGACCGCGGAGCCCGGCACGACGAAGTCGGGCGCGCCGAGCAAGGCGTCCCACGTCCTGGACGAAAAGGTCTCCGACGAGATCTCCCGCAGGGCGACGGACCTGGTGTCCGGCTTCCCCCTGTACCCGGAGATCGACCTCGGCTGACAGCCGGCACAAGCCCTCTGTCGAGTTGTCAAAGATCGGCGACTCTCAGAGATCGATGAGTTCCTGTCGTGGTTCCTCGCGCGGCGGTCCGGCCTCACGCCGGCCCGCCCCGCGGCGTATCAGCAGCGTGCCGCCGGCTCCGACGGCCAGACCCGCCGCCGCCCACCAGACAGGTGCGGGCGTACCCTTCCCGGCTCCCGCTCCGGTATCGCCCCCGACCCCACCGAGCAGCCCCGCCCGCTCCATCCGCGTGAAGACAGGGAGCGGTACCCGATGCCAGCGGATGTCGTCGTCCGCCACCTCCGGCGCCGGATCCGTCCGCACCCACGGTGTGCCGTCCCCGGCGACGAAGAGCTGGTCCTCCCGCTCCACCGCCACATCACCACCCGGAGCCCGACTCGTCCGAGGCCAGCCCCCGACCCCGGTCAGCCCCCACACCACGGTGATCCGCACCGCCGGATACCGGCCCGCCTCCCACTCCTGCGGCACCCGCTCCGTCCCCGCGTACGTCGGCTGCAACAACGTCCACAGGCGCCCGAACGACGGCTCCCCGGAGTGCCACGCCTCCGTCCGGCCCGTGTCAGCGGTCACGACCAGCGCCAGATCCGGGATGTCCCGGCGCGGATCCTGAACCTGCGCCTGATCCATCCCGACAGCCTGGACCCGAGCCGATCCGGCCAGAGCCATCACCACCGACGCGCCCACGAGCAACGCGCCCCGCAAGCTCCCGCGTTCCATCCCGCGCCCGCCACCCCTCACACGTCCCGCAACTCCTGCCTGGGCCCCGGCTCCCGCCCCTTCCACCACCGGTTCGGCGGCAGCCGCACGGCGAACGACCGCAGCACGAGGGCCAGTACCGCCCCGGTCGCCGCGCCCGGTATCGCCCACCACCAGTCGGTGCTGTCGTCGTCCTTGTCCCTCAGGGTCACCTGTATCGTGCTGGTCCCCGTGTCGGGGTCAGGTACGGCGATGGCCGGAGCGGACGCGGTCGGCTGCCACGGTGCCGGGAAGACGCCCGAATAGCCGCCGGACCCTGTGCCCGTGCCCGTCACTCCCAACTTCCGCAAGAGAGCACGCAGTTGGGCCGGATGCTCGGCGCGATGCCAATAGCCGTTCAGATTCGCGTTCCCCGGTACATCGGCCGCCGTGTGGATCCACACCGCCTGCGGACGGGACTCGACGGGAAAGACCCGGTCGACCCGCCACGGCGATATGTCGTGCGCCAGCCAGGTGACGTTGATCTGGCGGGCGTGGGTCAGATCGGCCTCGGGCGGCTTGTCGCGGGTGCCCCTGCCCTCGGGGCCGAGCAACTCCTGGAGCTTTCCGTACCGTTCGTCCGAGTACTACAGCGCCGCGGCCTGTCCGCTCGTCGGCGAGGTGACGAGCACGCTGGTCGGGCCGCCCGCCGCCGCCTCCGACGAGCCCCACACCATCAGAGACAGCGTCATCGCCAACGCCCCGCCCAGAGCTGTCAGTTCGCGCATCCCGCCCCCGCTTGTCCTGACCGCACTTCCGACTCCGGACATCCGAACCCCCAAACAGCCGATCCCCGTACGGCCCGCCCGCGAGCCGCCTGTCACTTCTGGTACACCGCCCGACCCGCCGGGGTTCCCACTCCGCCGCCCTATTCGCCCGACTCGTTCCGGTCGAGCGACTTGGCGATCTCCACAGCCCGCTGCTTCGACGCCACCCCTTCCAGACGGAACGTCAGATCACCACCGGGAACTTGGCCGACCGGACGCGTCCACAGCAGCGTCGGACCGGCCGTCCGCTCCGCCCGCGTATAGCGGTCCCCGTCCGCGTCCACCAGCCAGAAACTCAGCAGATGCGGCCGCGCGAACCACAGCGCCGGGTCCTGTATGCCGTCCGGCGAGACGGACGCGTCCAGCGACAGCCATTCCGGCGGTCGGCTCACCGTCTTGGCGAAGCCGATGTCCAGTCGCGCCGGATACTCGTCGACCCGGACCGTGTGCCCGCCCTCCCGCCAGCACAGGCTGACCAGAAACCGCCCACGCGGTTCGCCGGTCACCGTCACCGCGTCCGGAACACCCAGCGCGTCCGGCACCAGCGGCTCGAACCCCGCCTGCCGGCGAGCCTGCGCCAAGGTCACCGACCGGCCGCACCCGGGCACCGCGGCACCGGCCGAGGGCACCGCGGACGGGTCGTACCGCACCTCGACCCCGCCGAAGCCGAACCAGTCGAAGACCGCCGCCCGCACCGGAGGCGTGAGTACGAGCACCGTCAGCAGACCGCACAGGGCCGCCGTCAGCGCGCGCCGCCGCAGCCGAGCCCAGTGCCGCACGGCGCGCAGCCGCGCCCGGACCCCGCCCGGCCCGGCCTCCTGGACGGGGACCGGGATCTGTTCGGCCAGTATCTGCGCCAGCACCCGCTCGACCATCGACTCGGGCCCGGCGGCACCGCCCTCACCACCGCCCCGCGCGTCCAGCGAACGCCCCAGCGCCCGCAGCTCCTCCGGCAACCGAGCGGCGGCGGCGCCCTCGCCCTCGTAGGACTCCCGTCCGTCACTCACACTCATCACCCCCTTCCCGGGGCCGGAAATCCGGCAGCAGTCGACCGAGTTTCTTCAGCGCGCGGCTCAGCCGGGACTTCACCGTGCCGCGCGGCCAGCCCAGGGCCTGGGCCGTCTCCGGCTCGTCCATCTCCAGGAGATAGCGGTAGGTCACGACCAGGCGGTGCTCCTCGCTCAGCTGCTCCAGGGCGGACAACAGGGCCGCGCGGCGCTCCGTCTCCAGCGTGGCGACCGCCGGATCCGCCGATTCCGGTATCAGCGGCTCGGCCTCCGCGAACGCGGCCTCCCGGCCGGCGAGCGTGCGCTGGCGTGCCGCCGTACGCACGGTGTTCCTCGTCTCGTTGGCGACGATCGACAACAGCCACGGCTTGAACGCCGAGCCGTCCCGGAACCTGCCCAGCGCGCAGTACGCCTTGACGAAGGCCTGCTGCACCACGTCCTCCGCGTCCGCACCCGCCCCGAGTGCCGCGGCCGCCCTGAGCGCGATGCCCGTGTGGGCCCGCACCAGCTCCGCGTACGCCTCCGGCTCTCCGGCGCGTACGCGTGCGATCACCGCGACCTCGTCGACGATGCGGCCCCCCTCCCGCGTCTTCACATATCTGGTACACCGCCCGAGGCGGATCGGTTCCCACCCGTGCCGCGGCTCTTCCGACCCGGTTCCGACCGGTTCCTGACCGGGTCCCGGGACCTGAGAGAATGGTGAACATGGCCTCAGACAGTCCCCGCGTGCTCTCCGGAATCCAGCCCACCGCAGGCTCGTTCCACCTCGGCAACTACCTCGGCGCCGTGCGCCAGTGGGTGGCCCTCCAGGAGTCCCACGACGCGTTCTACATGGTCGTGGACCTGCACGCGATCACCGTCCCGCAGGACCCGGCGGACCTGCGTGCCAACACCCGGCTGGCCGTCGCGCAGCTGCTGGCCGCCGGACTCGAACCGGAGCGCTGCACGCTCTTCGTCCAGAGCCATGTCCCCGAGCACGCCCAGCTCGCCTGGGTCATGAACTGCCTGACCGGCTTCGGCGAGGCCGCCCGTATGACCCAGTTCAAGGACAAGTCCGCGAAGCAGGGTTCGGACCGCGCCTCCGTCGGCCTGTTCACGTACCCGATCCTTCAGGTCGCGGACATCCTGCTCTACCAGGCGAACGAGGTCCCGGTCGGCGAGGACCAGCGCCAGCACGTCGAGCTCACCCGCGACCTCGCCGAGCGCTTCAACGGCCGCTTCGGCGAGACCTTCACGATCCCGAAGCCGTACATCCTCAAGGAGACGGCGAAGATCTACGACCTTCAGGACCCGTCGATCAAGATGAGCAAGTCGGCGTCCACGCCGAAGGGGCTCATCAACCTCCTCGACGACCCGAAGGCGACCGCCAAGAAGGTCAAGAGCGCGGTCACCGACACGGAGACCGTGATCCGCTACGACGCCGAGAACAAGCCGGGCGTCAGCAACCTCCTCACCATCCAGTCGACCCTCACCGGCAAGACGATCGCCGAGCTGGAGCAGGAGTACGAGGGCAAGATGTACGGCGCGCTCAAGACGGATCTCGCCGAGGTCATGGTCGAGTTCGTGACGCCGTTCCGGGAGCGCACCCAGCAGTATCTGGACGACCCGGAGACGCTCGACGCGATCCTGGCCAAGGGCGCGGAGAAGGCGCGGGCCGTCGCCGCAGAGACGCTCGCCCAGGCGTACGACCGGGTGGGCTTCCTGCCCGCCAAGCACTGAGGCGCACGACCGCACCCGGGCACCGACCGCGTACCACTGGACAGAGCGCTGCACATCACTACGGTTGCGCCTGCCCACAACTCAGGTGTGGCCGTACAGTCGATAGCCGGGTGGCCGCGCGCGTGGCCGCCCCGCTCGATATCGGGACCACCGGACAGCACCGTCACGACCACCGACAGGACGACAGGAGACGACGTGGGGACCGTAACGATCGGCGTGTCGATCGCGGTCCCGGAGCCTCACGGCAGCCTGCTCCAGGAGCGGCGCGCGGGCTTCGGCGACGCCGCTGCGCACGGCATCCCCACGCATGTCACGCTGTTGCCGCCCACCGAGGTGGACGCCTCGCGGCTGTCCGAGGTTGAGGACTACCTGGTCTCGGTCGCCGCAGCCGGCCGCCCCTTCCCGATGCGGCTGTCCGGCACCGGTACGTTCCGGCCGCTGTCCCCGGTCGTCTACGTCCAGGTGGTCGAGGGCGGCTCCGCCTGCACCTGGCTGCAGAAGCAGATCCGTGCCGCCTCCGGGCCGCTGGCGCGCGAGCTGCACTTCCCGTACCACCCGCACGTCACCGTGGCGCACGGCATCGACGACGAGTCGATGGACCGCGCGTTCGAGGCGCTCGCCGACTACTGCGCCGAGTGGTCCTGCACCGGTTTCGCGCTCTACGAACAGGGCGCCGACGACGTCTGGCGCAAGCTCCGCGAGTTCACCTTCGGCGGCGCCGTCGTACCACCCCAGGCAGCCCGCACGGATCGTGGAACGATCCCCAGCCACTGACGCGGTCAGACCGCCAGTCGTCTGAATAGGCCCCGCGGCAGGTGCCGTAGCACCGACGTCACCACGCGCAGGGTCCCCGGCACCCACACCGTCTCCGAGCCCCGTCGCAGGCCGAGTTCGATCGCGGTGGCGACCGCCTCGGGGGTGGTCGTGAGCGAGGCCGCCCTCGGGTCGGCCATGGTCCGTGAGCGGACGAGCCCGGGGCGTACGACCATGACGTGCACGCCCGTGCCGTGCAGCGCGTCGCCCAGGCCCTGCGCGAAGGTGTCGAGGCCGGCCTTGGTGGAGCCGTAGATGAAGTTCGTGCGGCGGGCCCGTTCGCCGGCCACCGAGGAGAGCACCACCAGCGAGCCGTGGCCCTGGGCCTGCAGGGCGCGGGCGCTGATCAGGCCGGACGAGACGGCGCCGGTGTAGTTGGTGTGCGCGACCCGCACCGCGGCGGCCGGATCGCGCTCGTCGCGGGCCTGGTCGCCGAGGGTGCCGAAGGCGAGCAGCACCAGGTCGACGGAGCCCTCCGCGAAGACCTTGCCGAGCACGGTCTCGTGGGAGCCGGGGTCGAGCGCGTCGAAGGCGACGGTGTGCACCTCGGCCCCCAGGGTGCGCAGTTCCGAGGCGGCACTCTCCAGGGCGGGCGAGGGGCGGCCCGCGAGCCACACCGTGCGGGTGCGGCGGGCGATGAGTCTGCGGGCGGTGGCCAGTGCGATCCGGGACGTACCGCCGAGGACGAGGAGGGACTGTGGAGGACGCATGCCTGTGACCGTATCGCCCGATTATGGGCGTTTGGTCGTGCGGCGTCGGCGGCCTCCCTGAGATGGGCGATTAATCGGATGCCGGGCAATATGGCGCCACGCACCCGCGTTCGCGGGGTACGCGCACATCGGTGTCAGTGGTCGGGGGCAGAATCGGATCATGGACTGGCTGAAGAAGCTCCCCCTCGTCGGGCCGCTGGTGGTGCGCCTGACGGCCACGCACGCGTGGCGGTCGTACGAGCGCCTCGACCGGGTGAAGTGGTCGCAGCTCTCCGCGGCCATGACCTTCATCAGCTTCATCGCGCTGTTCCCGCTGCTGACCGTGGCCGCCGCGATCGCCGCCGCCACCCTCAGCACCGACCAGCAGCACGAACTCCAGGACAAGATCGCCGAGCAGGTCCCGGGCATCTCCGACCAGCTCAACATCGGTTCCCTGGTGGACAACGCGGGCACCATCGGTCTCATCGCCGGCGCCGTCCTGCTGTTCACCGGCATCGGCTGGGTCGGCTCGATGCGGGAGTGCCTGCGCGCGGTGTGGGAGCTGCCCGACCGCGACGAGAACCCGCTGCTGCGCAAACTCATCGACACCGGGGTGCTGATCGGCCTGGGCGGCGCCGTCCTCGCGACGATCGCCGTCTCCACGGTCGCCTCCGCACTGGTCGACTGGATCAACGGCCAACTGGGCATCGCCCAGGGCGGCTGGGGCGGGATCCTGCTGCGGATCGCCGCGTTCGCCGTCGCGGTACTCGCCGACTTCCTGCTCCTGCTGTACGTCCTGACCCTGTTGCCCGGCGTCGAGCCCCCGCGCCGCCGGCTCTTCGTGGCCGCGCTGATCGGCGCGGTCGGCTTCGAACTGCTGAAGCTGCTGCTCAGCGGCTACATCCAGGGCGTGGCCGCGAAGAGCATGTACGGCGCGTTCGGCGTCCCCGTGGCGCTGTTGCTGTGGATGAACTTCACCTCGAAACTCGTCCTGTTCTGCGCCGCCTGGACGGCGACCCCGAGCAGTCCGGACGAGGACGACGACTACGTCCCGGCCGACGAGACCGGAGACCCCAAGGTCAGGGACGCGGGCGACGACGGACCAGATCCGGCAGCGGCCAGCGCCGGTTGACCAGGAAGACAGCACCGGCCAGCAGCACCAGCAGCCCGCCGACGATCGCGAGCGCGATCCCGACCCCGCCCGAACCGTCCTCCTCGGCGGCCACCGGGCCGGCGGACGCGGCCGGTTTCGTGCCCGCCGTGTCGCCGCCCGCCTCCCCGCTGGCCGTCGCACCCGGCTGGGCGCTCGTCTGCGCCGCGTTCTTCGGCGCGACCAGCTCACCCACCGGCTGCACCTTGCCGTCCGCCTGGAAGCCCCAGTCGAGGATCTTCGCGGCCTCCTTGTAGACCTCGTTGTGCTCGTCCTTCTCCGGGTTCATGACCGTCACCAGCAGCACCTTGCCGCCGCGCTCGGCGACCCCGGTGAAGGTGGCCCCCGCGTTGGTGGTGTTGCCGTTCTTGACGCCCGCGATGCCCGGGTACACCGACACGTCCGAGTCACCGCTCAGCAGCCGGTTGGTGTTCTGGATCTCGAAGGTCCCGCGGACCGACTTGCCCTTCTTCTTCGTCGTCTCGCCCGGGAACTTCGCGCTCACCGTCGAGCAGTACTCCCGGAAGTCCTTCTTCTGCAGCCCGGAACGCGCGAACAGTGTCAGGTCGTACGCCGACGAGACCTGCCCCGGCTCGTCGTAGCCGTCCGGCGTCACCACGCGCGTGTCCAGCGCCTGGAGGTCCTGGGCGTGCGCGTTCATGTCGGCGACGGTCCGGTCGACGCCGCCGTTCATGTGGGACAGGACGTGCACGGCGTCGTTGCCGGAGCGCAGGAAGACACCTAGCCACAGGTCGTGGACCGTGTAGCTCTCGCCCTCCTTTATCCCGACCAGGCTGGAACCGGCGCCCATGCCGGCCAGGTCGGACGCGACCACCTTGTGCTCGGTCGTCTTCGGGAACTTCGGCAGCACGGTGTCCGCGAACAGCATCTTCAGGGTGCTCGCCGGAGGCAGCCGCCAGTGCGCGTTGTGCGCGGCGAGCACCGCGCCCGACTCGGCGTCGGACACGATCCACGACCGCGCGGTCAGGTCCTTCGGCACGACCGGCACACCGGACGCCAGATTGACCTGCGTCCCGGCCTGCGCGAGCCGGGCGCCGCCCACCGACGACATGTTCGCCGGGGGAGTGGCCGTAGGACTCGCCGACGCGCTTGTGGTGGCGCTCGGAGTGGGCGTCGGACTCGGAGCCGCGAGGGCGAGCGGCGCGGTGAGCGCGAGGGACGACAGGGCGGCGGAAAGCACCAGCAGGGATCGCCTGATGGTCTGCTGTGGAGCGGGCACGCAGGTGAACGTACATGCCCCGGGACCCGAAGTCCCGTCACCGGCCCCACCCCGGCCACCGGCCCCGGAGGACGACGGCGATACTGGACTCATGAAGCTCAGCCGCCCCGTCTCCTGGTTCCTGCTCGCCTTCGGGGTGTGGAGCTGGGTCATCTGGATCACTTTCGTCAAGAATCTCGTCGCGGACGGCAGCGGACTGGCCTTCGACGACGGCCGCCCGACGGCGTACTTCTGGGTGCATCTGACCCTGGCCGTCGTGTCCTTCGTATTGGGGACGGTCATCGGGGGCCTCGGGTTGCGTGGCCTGCGCGCACTGCGCGAGACGTCATAGAGAAGTGGCCATCGTCGTCATCGCCCTCGTCGTCCTGGTCGCGGTAGCCGTCCTGGGCGGCGCGCACTGGTACGTCTGGCGCCGCCTGGTCCGCGACACCACGCGCGCGTGGGGCCCCGCCCGGGTCACCGGCACGGCCGTACTGATCGCCGGCCCGGTCCTGATGATCGCGGCCCTCGCCGCCGAACGCGGCGGCGCCCCCTTCTGGCTCCAGCGCGTCCTGGGCTGGCCCGGCTTCCTGTGGATGGCGCTGGCGATCTACCTGCTGCTCGCCGTCCTCGCGGGAGAGGTCCTGCGGCCGCTGCTGCGCCGGTTCGTCGAACGGCGCGGGCAGGCCGAGACGGCCGTGGAAGAGACCGAAGCCCCGGTTCCCGAAGCGGCCCCCTCCCGTCGGCTCTTCGTCTCCCGGGTCGTCGGAGGCGCGGCCGCCGCTGCCGCCGTGGGGACCGTCGGCTACGGCACCTACGGCGTCCTGCGCGGCCCGAGCGTCAAGCGGGTCACCGTGCCGCTGGCCAAACTGCCGCGGTCCGCCCACGGGTTCAGGATCGCGGTCGTCAGCGACATCCATCTGGGGCCGGTCCTGGGGCGGGGTTTCGCGCAGAAGGTCGTCGACACGATCAACTCGACGCAGCCCGATCTGGTCGCGGTCGTGGGCGACCTGGTGGACGGGAGTGTGAAGAACCTGGGGCCGGCGGCGGCTCCGCTGGCCGGGCTGAAGGCGCGGCACGGCAGCTTCTTCGTCACCGGGAACCACGAGTACTTCTCCGGCGCCGAACAGTGGCTGGAAGAGGTCCGCAGGCTCGGGATCCACACCCTGGAGAACGCCCGTACCGAACTGCCCTGGTTCGACCTCGCCGGGGTCAACGACCTCCAGGGCGAGAGCGAGGGCCAGGGACCCGACTTCGGGAAGGCGCTCGGGGACCGTGACACCACGCGCGCGTGCGTGCTGCTCGCGCACCAGCCGGTGCAGATCCACGAGGCCGTGAAGCACGGCGTCGACCTCCAGCTCTCCGGGCACACGCACGGCGGCCAGTTGTGGCCCGGCAACTTCATCGCCGCTGCCGCCAATCCGACGGTCGCGGGCCTGGAACGTTACGGCGACACCGAGCTGTACGTCAGCCGGGGCGCGGGCGCCTGGGGACCGCCCACCCGGGTGGGGGCGCCTTCGGACATCACGGTCGTCGAACTGGCGTCGAAACAGGCCTAGTTGGAGGTGTCGGGCAGATCCGCGAAGTGGCTGAGAGTCGCCTGTGAAACGGGCAATTAACACTCGTCGGTAAGTTCTTTCTCATCTCGGCAGAACCCTCTTCCCCCGGATGAAACTCCTGTGGTTAGGTGATCCGCGCCACTAGGGGAGTGGCATATGCGCAGGAACCCGGGAGGGTTCTGGGGAGGGCACACCGATGCGGTCGGTTCGCATACGGATTCTCGCGACTCTGCTGGTTCTGGCGGCCGTGGGAGTGGGCGGCTGGCAGTTGCTGCCGTCGGACGGGAACAAGAACAAGACGATCACGGTGGGGACGACCGACGCGGTCACGTCGCTCGACCCGGCCGCCGCGTACGACGCGGGTTCCTGGGCGTTGTACAGCAACGTCTTCCAGTCGCTGATGACGTTCGACTCGGGCGGTACGAAACCCGTCCCGGACGCGGCCAAGAGCTGCGGCTTCGTGGGCAGCGGGCTGACGACGTACCGCTGTGTGGTGCGCGCAGGGCTCACCTTCCCGAGCGGGCGCGCGATGACCGCCGCGGACGTGAAGTACTCCTTCGACCGGGTCAAGAAGATCAACTCGGACGTCGGCCCGTCGTCCCTGCTCTCCACGCTCGGCTCGGTCACCGCCTCCGGGATGACCGTCACCTTCCATCTGTCGTCGCCGGACGCCACGTTCCCGTTCAAGGTGGCCACCGGTGCCGGTGCGATCGTCGACAGCAGCAAGTACCCGAAGGACGCGCCGCGCAACGGGTTCCAGGCCGACGGCACCGGGCCGTACACCCTGTCGACGTATACGAAGGGCAAGCTGGCCGTCCTGAAGCCCAACAGCCACTACAAGGGCGCGGTCAAGAACACCGGGAGCCCGATCGAGCTGCGGTACTACGCCGACTCGGACGCGCTGCAGAAGGCGTACAAGGCGAAGCAGGTGCAGGTAGCCACCCGGCAGCTGCCGCCGAAGATGCTCTCCGGGCTCTCCGCCAGCGACCCGAACCAGCGGGTGTCGGAGGCCGACAGCTCCGAGACCCGCAACCTGTACCTCAACACCCGTAAGGGCACGCCCCTGCACGACGTCCTCGTCCGGCGGGCCATGGCCTGGCTGGTCAACCGCGACGAGCTGGCCGCCACGGTGTACGACGGCACGGTCGACCCGCTGTACTCGCTGATCCCGGCCGGCATCGTCGGCCACACGACGTCCTTCTTCGACGCCTACCCCTCCGAGAGCGTCAGCAAGGCGAAGGCCCTCCTCCAAGAGGCGGGTGTCTCCGTCCCGGTGCACTTCACCTACGGCTACGGCATCGGGCACGGTTCCGGCGCCGAGGAGGCCGTCGCGCTGAAGAAGCAGCTGGAGGCGGGCGGCCTGTTCAAGGTGGACGTCAAGGGCTACGAGTGGACCGACTTCCAGAAGCGCTGGGCCACCGGCAAGCTGGACGCGTGGGCGGTCGGCTGGGTCGCCGACTACCCCGACCCGGACACCTTCGGCTCCGCGCTGGTCGGCACCGGCTCCACCATGAACACCGGCTACAGCAACAAGATCGTCGACCAGCTCATCCTCAACAGTCAGCAGTTCGCCGACCGCAGCCGCGTCGACGAGGACTTCCGCGAGCTCCAGACGGACGTGGCCCAGGACGTGCCGCTGATCCCGCTCTGGCAGCGCAAGGAGTACGTCGTCAGCAGCGAGGACGTCGGCGGCATCTCCTATCTCACGGACGGCACCGGCGTGTTCCGGCTGTGGGCGCTGGACTGGATCTGACCCCCGCCCGCAGGACCCGGCCCCAGCCGAGTGACGCCGCACGGCCCGCGCACGCAGCACCATGTGACGGAGGTGTGCGCGGGGTGAGGAGCCGACGTGGTCAGACGCAACTCGTTCCGGCTGCCCCGGCATCCGGCCTCGGTGGGGCTCGCCCGGCGCCGGGTCCGGGACCATCTGGCCGACTGGGGGCACGCGGGCGACGATCCCGCGCTCCAGGACGCGGTGCTCCTGGTGTCCGAGCTGGCCACCAACGTCGTACGCCACGGGCCGCTCCTGGAGCGGGAGTTCGAGGTCGCGGTGACGGCCCTCGCGGACGGCTCGTGCCTCATCGAGGTGTCGGACGAGGGCCGGGTCGAGCCCCGGCTGCGGGTCGTGACGGACGAGGCGGAGGCCGGCCGCGGTCTGCTTCTCGTGGAGAGCGTCGCGGCGGCCTGGGGCGTGTGGAGCCGCGGTGCGCACGGCAAGACGGTGTGGGCCCTCCTCCAGACCGACATCCCCTGACAGGCCCGGTGTTCTACGACGGCACGGGCGTCCGCGCCGGCAGTGTCACCGTCACCGCGAGCCCCTCGCCCGGCGCGGTCCGCACCGCCACGTCCCCGCCGTGCGCCTGGACGACGCCCTGCACGATCGCCAGCCCCAGTCCGCTGCCCGCACCGCCGCCCGCCCGGAAGAAGCGGTCGAAGATCCGGGCCGCGTCGTCCTGGCACAGCCCCGGGCCCCGGTCCGCGACACACAGCCGTACGACCCCGTCCTCGCGCTCCAGACCGAGCCGCACGGGCACGTCGGCGGGGGTGTGGGTGCGGACGTTGGTCACCAGGTTGCCGAGTATCTGGCGCAGGCCCGACTCGTCGGCGCGCACCAGCAGGGAGCCGTCGGCGCCGACCGTGACCGGCCGCTCCGGCTGCTGCACCCGCAGGTCCTCGGCGGCGTCGCGCACCAGGCGGCTCAGGTCGACGTTCTTGAAGCGCAGCTCGGGCCGCTGGTCCAGGCGGGCCAGGGTGAGGAGTTCGTCGACGAGGCGGCCCATGCGGTCGGCCTCCGCGTTCATCCGGTCCCAGGCGCGTCTGCGCTCGTCGGGCTCGGTCAGCATGCCCTTGTCGTAGAGCTGGAGGTAGCCGCGTATCGCCGACAGGGGGGTGCGCAGTTCGTGCGAGGCGTCGGCGACGAAGCGGCGGAGCTGGGCCGCCGTGCGCTCGCGCGTGCGGTACGCCGACTCCACCTGGTGGAGCATCGAGTTGAGGGCGAGCCGCAGCTGCTCGACCTCCTGGGTCGGGTGGTGGCTGGAGGGCACGCGTCGGGTCAGGTCGCCCTCAGCGATCGCCGTCGAGGTCTCCACCATGTCCTCCAGGGGCCGCAGCCGCCGCCGCACGCTGACCATGGTGAGCGTGGCGAGCAGCACCAGCAGCAGGCTGCCGAAGGCGAGGTCCAGCTTGAGGGCCTTGGCCATGCCGTGGTGGAGGCCGCCGGTGGAGGCGGCGATCAGGATGTACGTGCCGTCGGTGAGTTGGGTCCCGGTGGCCCGGTAGGAGTCGCCGCGCAGCGAGATGTCGCGCGGTGTGCGGTCCTTGGTGAGCCCCGCCGGGTCGCCGAAGGCGTCGGCGAGGGCCCGCTGGGTGGCGGTCGGGGCGTACCCGGCGATGGTGAGCACCTTGCCCTGGCCGTCGACCGCCGCGAACACCGTGTCCGGTTTCGGGGAGCCGGGCTGCTGCTGGGGCACCAGCCGGTCGCCGATGCCGGCCAGGGAGCTCAGTACGTTGATCTGCTCCATGGTGAGCTGCGAACTGCTCAGCGAGTCACGGGACTTGGTGAGCTCCGCGTCGACCTGGGCGAGCAGGTAGTGCCGCATGCCCATCAGGCTGACGGCGGTGGCCATGACGATGCCGAGGGCGAGCAGCGCGAGGTTGGCCAGGGTCAGTTTGGCGCGCAGCGAGTGGGCGCCGCGCTCGCAGTTCGGCAGCCGGAACTTCATGCGAGCCCGTATCCGACGCCCCGCCGGGTGGTGATCACCGGGGCTCCCAGGGTCTCCAGCTTGCGCCGCAGATAGCTGATGTAGGTCTCGACGACGGTCGACTCGGGCGGGGTGTGCTCGTACTGCCAGACATGGCGCAGCAGTTGCTCCTTGGGCACGATCCGGCCGCCGTTGCGCACCAGGAAGCGCAGCAGGGCGTACTCGGTGGGGGTCAGCTCGACCGAGCGGCCCTCGCGGTGCACGGAGTACGTCGTCTCGTCCAGCTCCAGGTCGCCGTAGCGCAGGGGAGGGCGCTGGGGGAGGACGTCGTCAGGGCGGGTGCGGCGCAGGACGGCGGTGATGCGGGCGACGACCACGTCGATGTCGAAGGGCTTGGTGATGTAGTCGTCGCCGAAGCCGAGGGCGCCGACGATCTCGGCCGGCGCGTCCCGCGCGGTGAGGAAGACGAGCGCCAGGTCGGGCCTGCGGGCGCGCAGTTCCTGCCCGAGGGCGCGGCCGTCGCCGTCCGGGAGCATCACGTCGAGCAGCGCGCAGTCCGGGCGGGTGCGCTCGGCCAGCGCGAGCGCCTCGCGGACGGTGCCCGCGGTCATGACCTCGAAGCGGTGGTAGCGCAGCGCGATGGCGAGGACGTCGGCGATGCTCGGTTCGTCCTCCACCACCAGCACGGTTCCTGGAGCCGTCATGCCCCCAGTATCGGCGGCACCACTGACATCGGGCCCGTCCGGTCTTTGGAGTTCCTTGAGAGTCATGGCCAGGACGTGTCCACGCGCGCGTGCCACCGCCAATTGTGTAGCCCAGGACCTGGGGGACCATCCGACCGATCGACCGAGTCAACTCGGTTTCGAATAAGGAGCGTTGAGCGTGGCGGCATTGGCACGGTGGTGCTATCGGCACCGGCTGGTGGTCCTGTTGCTGTGGGTGGGGGCACTGTTCGGCCTTGGCTTCTCGGCGACGACGGCGGGGACGGACTACGCGAACGTCTTCTCCCTCCCGGACACGGACTCCAAGAGCGCGTACGACCTGATGCAGAAGGCGTTCCCGAACAGCTCGGGCGACACCGACACGGTGGTCTGGAAGGTCGACTCGGGCTCGGTCAAGGACCAGTCCGTACAGACCCGCATCCAGCCCGCCCTCGACAAGATCGCGGGCATGAAGGGCGTCGGCGAGGTCACCGGCCCCTACTCCGGCGCCCGGGGCGCGGCCCAGATCAGCTCCGACGGGAAGATCGCCTACGCGCAGATCACCTTCGCCGAGCAGGCGAACGCGGTCCCCAAGGAGCTCGTCCAGAAGGTCGTCGACACCGCGCAGGCGGCCCGACAGGGCGGCCTCCACGTCGAGCTGGGCGGCCAGGCCGTCCAGCGGGTCGAGGAGCCGCCGGGCGGTATCGCCGAGGGTGTCGGCATCCTCGCGGCGGCCGTCGTCCTGTTCCTGGCCTTCGGCTCGTTCTACGCCGCCCTGCTGCCGATCGGCATCGCGATCTTCGGCGTCGGCACCGGCCTGTTCTCCACGCAGCTCCTGAGCCACGCCACCGACATCCCCGACCTGGCGCCCCTGCTGGCCACCCTGATCGGCCTCGGCGTCGGCATCGACTACGCGCTGTTCATCGTCACCCGGCACCGGCGCGGCCTCCAACGGGGCATGGATCCCGAGGAGTCGGCGGTCGTCGCCCTCAACACCTCGGGCCGCGCGGTGCTGTTCGCCGGCGGCACGGTGTGCATCGCGCTCGCCGGCATGCTGGTGACGCAGCTGCGCTTCCTGGACGGCGTGGTCATCGGCACCTCGCTCACGGTCGTCCTGAGCGTCCTCGCGGCCACGACCCTGCTGCCCGCGCTGCTGGGCTTCCTGGGCCCGCGCGTGCTCAGCCGCAAGCAGCGCCGCAAGCTGGCGGACGGTCCCGAGCCGGAGCGCACCGACAACCTCGCGGTCCGCTGGTCGGCCGCCGTGCAGAAGCGCCCGCGCCGGATCGCTGCCCTCGCCCTCGTCGTCATGGCCGTCCTCGCCTTCCCGGTGCTGTCGCTGCGCCTCGGCGCCACCGACCAGGGCAACGACAACGCCTCGACGACCACCAGGAAGGCCTACGACCTCCTGGCCGAGGGTTTCGGGCCCGGCTTCAACGGCCCGCTCCAGGTGGTCACTTCGAGCGGTGACACGGCCACCCTGGTCAAGGACATCGAGGCCACGAAGGACGTGGCCCGGGTCGCCGCGCTGCCGCCCACGGGCGGGGTGACGATCATCCAGGTCGTCCCGAAGACCTCACCGCAGTCCGTGGAGACCGACGACCTGATCGACACTCTGCGGGACAAGGTGATCCCCGAGGCCGGCGCGACCGGTCACGTCGGCGGGGTGACGGCCATCTCCAAGGACTTCGCGTCCGTCACCGGCGACCGGCTCCCGCTCTTCGTCGCGACGATCATCGGCCTGAGCTTCCTGCTGCTCCTGCTCGCCTTCCGCTCGCTCGTGGTCCCGCTGACGGCCGCCCTGATGAACCTCATCGCGGCGGCGGCCTCCTTCGGTGTCCTGGTGGCGATCTTCCAGTGGGGCTGGGGCCTGGACATGCTCGGCCTCGGCAAGGAGGGCCCGATCAACGCCTTCCTGCCGGTCATCATGCTGTCCCTGCTCTTCGGCCTCTCCATGGACTACCAGGTGTTCCTGGTGAGCCGGATGCACGAGGAGTGGGTCCACACCAAGGACAACGCCCGCGCGGTCCGCGTCGGCCTCGCGGAGACCAGCCGCGTCATCAACTCCGCCGCCCTGATCATGGTCTGCGTCTTCCTGGCCTTCGTCCTGAGCGGCAACACGGGCGCGGCGACGGCGGGCGTCGGCCTGGCCGCCGCGGTCGCCCTGGACGCCTTCATCCTGCGTACGGCCCTGGTGCCGGCCGCGATGCACCTCCTGGGCAACTCCAACTGGTGGCTCCCGGCCTGGCTCGACAAGAGCCTGCCGCACCTCGCGGTGGAACCCGCGGAGGAGCCCGCTCCGGCCGCCCCCGACGGCCCGTCCTCGGCCGTCCACGGCTTCGTCCGTACGACCGACGGGGAGCCCGTGGAGGGCGCCGCCGTCACGTTGCTGACGGCGGGCGGACGCCAGCTGGACCGCGTCGAGTCCCTGGCCGACGGCTCGTACATCGTGTCGGTGCCCGGCCCGGGGACCTACCTCCTGGCGACGACGGCACCCTCGTACGGCTCGGTCGCCCGGCACGTGGCGGTGACCGACGATCCGCTGGTCTACGACGTCGAGCTGGCCGAGGGCGAGGTCGACGCCGTCAACTGACCCGATCGCTCAGGGGCGTTCGTCGTCGGCGGTTCCGGCGGCGGGCGCCCCGCGCTTGTCCTTCTCCTTGTCCTTCTTCTTCGCCGGGTCGGGCAGTGCGTGGGTCATGCCCGGCAGGAAGTCCGTGAACAGCTCGTGCACCTCCAGGACGAGCGGGCGCAGCACCCGGAAGCGGGCCAGGGAGACACCGCGCGCGGTGAGCCGGGCCCCGCGCTCGGCGAGCCGGTAGCTCCGCTCCCGCCCCTCGGTCCGGTCGAACACCCAGTACAGGACAAGCCCCATCTGGGAGAGCCACATCAACTCCGGGAGCACGTCCCGCAGTTCCGGCGCCACCTTGGTCTTCGCGCCGAACAGCACTTCCTTGTGGACGTCGATGGCCTGCACGCGCGCGTGCTCGCTCTCCGGGGAGAACGGGCTGAGCGGGCTGTCCGGGTCGGCGGCGTTCTTGAAGAACTGCACCGCGAACTCGTGGTAGGGCGTCGCGATGTCGAGCCACACCCGGAGCACGCCCGCGAGCCGCGCCTCCAGATCGGTCTCCCGGTCCAGCTCCTCGCGGACCGCGAGCCGGTGCTCCTCGGCGATCCGGTCGTAGAAGCCCTGGATCAGGTGCTCCTTGCCGGCGAAGTAGTAGTAGGCGTTGCCTACGGAGACGCCCGCCTCCTTGGCGATGGCCCGCATCGTCGTCTTGTCATAGCCGTGCTCCTGGAACAGCCGCATGGCCGTCTCCAGGATGAGCGCGCGGGTCTGCTCGGACTTGCTGGGGGTGGCGCCGTCGTCGGGGCCGTCGTTGTTCGCGGGCACGGGGACAGAGCCTATCCAGTGGGGCAGGAACCGCCGACGCAGCCCGGCCCGGTGTAGGACCACCCGCGGCTCGGGTCGTACGTCCACCCGTCGCTCTGCCGGTACACGCCACCGCCCCACCTGCCGGGGCCCCACTGCGCGCCGCGCCACTTCGCGGCGGCGAGCACGGCGCCCTTGGCGAGCCGGGCGCCGGCCGGGGTGCTCAACCGGTGCGCCAGGGGCCGTTGTTCGCGCAGCGCCCACAGGGTGACGATCCAGGCGGCGGCGCCCCGGTAGACCTGCCCGGAGTCGCCGACGACGGTGATCTCGTCGAGGGTGGTCCGGTGGTCGAGCCCGGGGAAGCGCCGCCGCGCCTCTTCGGAGGACGCCGGTACCAGCTCCAGGGGCACCAGCTGCGACTGCCGTACGAGCCAGTCGCGCAGGAAGGTGCACAGCGCGCAGTCGGCGTCGTACAGGACGGTGAGCCGGCGGACCGGGGTCGCCCGGTCCGCCGGGGCGGCCGGCACCGCGCTCACGCCCCGACCCAGTCCTGCGGCGCGACGGGCGGCACCTGCTCCCGCTCCATGATCCCGCGCCGCCGGATCTTGTTGAGCACGTACACGTTGCCCAGGTGCATCACGCCGAGCACCAGCAGCACCACGCCCACCTTGGTCGACAGGGCCTCGAAGATGCCCCGGGTGTCCTCGATGGTGCCGTCCCCGCTGAGGTACAGGGCGACGAACCCGAGGTTCACGAGGTAGAAGCCCACTACGAGGAGGTGGTTGACGGCCTCCGCGAGTTTTTCGTTCCCCCGCAGGACGTCGGCGAGGAAGATCCGTCCGTTGCGGCTGAGCGTGCGGGCCACCCAGACGGTGAGTCCGATGCTGACGATCAGATAGATGACGTAGGCGACGACCGTGCGGTCCATGCGCCTCCCCCTTCTTGAACGCGTTCAAAAATGCTGACAAGGAGAATGTAGGCGCACTTTTGAACACGTTCAACTCGCCCGTGCTGGGACCTGCGTCACACCCGCCGAGCCAGCTCCGGGCGCTTCGTGTAGTCCGTGAACCCGATGACGTTGCCCCAGGGGTCGGCGATCTCGACGGTCCACCCGGTGGCCACGGAGAACGGCGCGTCGAGCAGCGCGACACCGGCGCCGCTGAGGCGCTGCGCGGCCTTCCGTGCGTCCGGGACCTCCAGCCACACGCGGGGCGCGGGCCAGGGGGGTGGTCTGTGCCCCAGTCCGTCTTCGTGTCGCAGGAGCACTCCCGGCGTCTCGCCGCCGACCCTCAGGATCGCGATACCGGCCTCGTCGAGCCGGAACCCGACGGTGAATCCGGCACGTTCGTAGAAGGGGACGGCCTCGGCGAGGTCCCCCACGGGGAGGAGGACGTTGTCGAAGCCGAGCAGTTCGTACGACTCTTCATCTGACATTCCGTCAGATTAGGTGGGTGGAGGTGGGTGTCATCGGGAGGCGACCGCGGGCTGACCATGTGATCACTCGTTGAGGTGAAGCACTCCTGATCCCGACTGGGTAGGCTGAGTGGACACGCGAGACTCCGCCGCATGGGAGCACTGATGAGCGCCGGATCCGAGGACGGGCTGGACGGCGAGCCGGCGTACCGCTGGCCGATCCCGCCCGCCGAGGGCTGGACCGCGGACGACCTCGACCGGATTCCGGGCCTCCCGCCGCACACGGAGTTGATCGACGGGAGTCTCGTCTTCATGAGCCCGCAGACCGCTTTTCACGGACGCTGCATGCGTCTGCTGGAGAACAGCCTCCTGGAGCAGGCACCGGACCATATTGACGTCATGCGAGAAATGACGATCAAGCTGGACAGCAGGAATCGGCCCGAGCCCGATGTCCTGGTGTTCCCGGTGGAAGCAAATACGGGACCGGGGCAGACCTGGTACAAGCCAGAGGACATCCTGCTGGCTGTCGAAGTGGTTTCCGTCGACTCTCTCGAACGTGACCGTGAGGTCAAGCCCCGCAAGTACGCGGCGGCAGGCGTACGCCACTACTGGCGCGTCGAGCAGGACGAGAACAAGGGCCTCCCCGTCGTCTACGTCTACGAACTCGACCCCGCCACCAAGTCCTACGGCCTCGCCGGGATCTTCCACGATCGGCTCAAGCTCTCCGTTCCCTTCGACATCGAGATCGACTTGGCGGCGATCAACCGACGGCGCCCCTGACCGACGCGGTCTCACCGGCCGAGACGGCGCCGAGTTCGGCCTCGGCCCGGCGGCACCGTGAAGGACGAGTCCCAGCCGGCCGGGAGCGGGACGATGGTGCTGAAGTCGTAGCGGGCGGCCTCGATCAGGCCGTCGAGGCTGTCGACCCGGCTGCGCAGGGTGAACAGGTGGTCGGCCACGACGGATCCGCTCGGCAGGACGCCGGAGGCTCCGTACTCGTCCAGGATCTGGTCGACCCGCAGGATCTGACCGAGCACTCCCTCGTACGCCGCCTGCACATGCTCGAACGCTGCGGGCAGCGACCGCATCCTCTCGCCGTACATGCCCTCCAACCGCGAGGACAGGGCCACCCGCAGCGGAGGCAGTGCCTGCCCGGAGCGGGCCACGTCGACGTAGTACTCCAGCGTGCGCAGTTCCTGCGCGATGAATGTCCTGACCGAGATGGTGGTGTCCGTGGCCGCGCGCAACTCCTGCAGGTTCGCCTGGCGTTGGTCGTGATCCCGGCCGTCGCGGGCGGTACTGCGCGTCTGCGCGTAGGCCAGGGCACCCACGAACGTAGCGGCGACGGCACCGACATAGGCGGCAACGACCTCTGGTGACACGAAAGTTGCCACCAGAGCCCCCTCCGCGTCCGCCGCCTCCGACACAGATTCTAGAAGCAGCGACCATCGGGGAACCAGGTGCTCGTGCTTCGGCCGGGGCCACGGTCAGGGACTGTCCCGCAGCTTGTCCGGCAGGCCCATGCGGGACGTGATGCCCAGCTTGGTGTAGGCGTTGCTGAGGTGGAACTCGACCGTCTTGACGCTGAGGACGAGTTGGCGGGCGATCTGGCGGTTGGTCAGGCCGGATGTGGCCAGGCGGGCGATCACCAGTTCCTGGGGGGTGAGGGGGGAGTCGGGCGTGGTCGCGCCGCCGCTGGCGGCCAGTTCGCGTTCGCAGAGAGCCGCGCTGGGGGCGGCGCCCAGGTCGGTGAAGGTGCGCAGGGCCCGGCGCAGCTGGCCGGTGGCGTCGGTGCGCCTGCCCGCGCGGCGCAGGAACGCGCCGTAGGCGAGCTGGACCCGGGCCCGCTCGAAGGGGTCCGGCACCTGCTCCGCGTGGCCCAGCGCCGTGCGGAACGACAGCTCCGCCGCACCCGGCGACCGGCGCGCCGCCAGCAGGGTGCCGCGCGCCCGGGCCGCGGCCGCCAGCCGGGAGTGCCGGCCCCGGTGGGCGGCGGGCGCGTCGAGGCCGTCCAGGATCCGCTCGGCCTGCCGGTGTTCCCCGAGCGCGGTGAGCGCGTCCACCAGCAGATCACGCCACGGCGCGACGAGCGTCCGTGCCACCGGCTCCCGCTCCAGCAGGGGCAGCAGCGCGCCCGCGACCTCGTCCGGCGCTCCCCGGACCGCCGCCAACTGGGCCCGCGCCCTTGCCGCATGGGCGAAGCCCGAGGCGCCGTGGCCGTATCCGCCACTGCCCACGGCCTTCGCGAGGTACTCGGCGGCACGCTCGGTCCGCCCGCGCAGCGCGAGCGTCGCCGCCGCGTCCGCGCAGGCGATCGGTTCCAGCCAGCCGAGGCCGCGGGTGACGGCGGTCTGCGCCGCCGCTTCGAGTTCGCGCAGGGCCACGTCCCAGTTCCCGAGGCGGAGTTCGGTCTCGCCCAGGAGGAGCTGGGCCGTCGCGCGCAGGGGTGCGGGACCGTTCCGGCACAGTGGCGCGGCCGAGCGCAGGTCCGCCCGGCTGCCCTCCAGGTCGTCGAAGCCGAGCCTGAGCGCACTGCGGCCGAGCAGCAGGTCCACGTCGCCGGACTGGACGAGCACCGACTCCGGCAGCCCGGCCGCCCGTTCGATGCCCTCCTCCACGGCGTCCGTCAGGCCGAGGGCGGCCAGTTGGGCGTAGCGCAGCATTCCGCCGGTGAACGGTACGGGCGGCAGCGCCCCGGCCCGCCGCGCCCACCGTACGGCGGCCGCCGCCTCGCCCTGGACGAGGCCGACGAGGGCGAGCCGTTCCGCGATGCGCCGGGCCAGTGCCGGGTCCAGGGCGGGGTCGCAGTGCCGCCACGCGTCGTCCAGGAGCACCCGGGCACTGGGCGTCTCGCCCCGGACGAACGCGAGATGGCCGTGCACATAGCGGTGGGCGGCCCGCGCGCTGTCGCCCGGCAGCGCACGCGCCAGGTCGGCGGCCTCCTCCGCCCGCCCGTCGCAGAGCAGCGCGTCCGCCGCCTCTACGGTCAGCCGCTCACGTTCGGGCCGGGTCGTCGCCAGCCGGGAGGCGTGCGCGGCCATCGACGCGGCCCTCGACCAGTGACCGGCGGCGGCCTGCCGGCGGGCGCCGGTGGCGAGGTCGGCGACGAGTGCCGGGTCCGGGCTGCGGCCCGCGAGCAGCTGGTGCCAGGTGCGGCTGGCGGCGTCCTTGCTGGCCCGCACCGCCCCGGTGTGCAGCGCGGCCCGCCGGGCCGGGCCCAGCTGGTGGTAGACGGCGGCCTGGACCAGCGGGTGCGGGAAGGCCAGTTCGGGCGGGCCGCCCGCCGCGCACTCCTCCAACAGCCCCTGTCCCACGGCCTGTTCGACGGCGGGCAGCGGGTTCTCCAGACCGGCCAGCTGTGCCACCCGGTGCAGCGGCGCGCGCGGTCCGAGCACACTGGCCGCGGCCACCAGGTCCCGGGTCGGAGGGTCGCAGTGGGCGAGGTGGTCCCGGACCAGCGACTGGTACGAACGGGGCGCGGGCAGCGGGGAGTCGGAAGCGGCCAGGACCTCCGGCTCCACCTCCCGGATCAGCGCGCGTAGATACAGCGGATTGCCGCGGGTGTGGGCGTGCAGTCGGCCGACGGCGTGCGGCGGCAGGCCCGTGGGGAGCAGCCGGTCGCACAGCGCGCCGGTCTGCTCGGCGGTCAGGCCGTCGAGCGCGAGGCGCAGGGTCTGGTCGTCCGCCAGCAACCTCCCCAGTCCCTTGGGGAGTTGGGCATCGGCGGGCGCGTGGACGGCCAGCACGGTGAGGACCGGCTCGGACAGCAGCCGGCGCAGCACGAAGGTGAGCGCGTCCAGCGACGGCGCGTCCGCCCAGTGGGCGTCGTCGATGACGAGCACCACGACGGTGTCCGAAGGGATCCGGTGGGCGAGGGCGAGCAGCCGCGCGCCGACCGCGCCGGGCTCGTCCCGCGGCCCCGGCGCCTCCTCGCCCACCGAGGTCCGACTGAGGAGTTGAGTGAGTACGCCGTAGGCCAGGGCCGTCTCGTTCTCGGCGCCGCTGGCCTCCAGTACGCGCACCCGGTCCGCCGTACGCAGGAAGCGGCGGACCAGGGCGGTCTTCCCGATGCCGGGCGGACCCTCGACGACCATCAGACGCGAGGCCCCGGCGCGGGCCTCGCGCAACCTGTCCTCCATTTCCCTGAGTTGCGGCTCCCGGCCGTAGAACGACGGTTCCCCGGCCTCGGCCGGTCGGTGCGCATGGTGTGTCAGTGTGTTCACCGGCATGTCGACGTCTACCCCCGTAGTTGCGTCGGTGTTCCGGGCCATGATGCTCGCCCCGTCATGGCGGTTCAACGCGTGTGCCGTTGAGCGGTCCGGTAGGTCGGAGTCCGCGGCTCACCCCGCCAGGACACGCACCGCCGGGACCGGCAGCGCGGCGAGCCTGCGCTGGACGAAGAACGTGTTCGAGTTCTGGTCCAGGCCCGCCACGGGGCCGATCCACCGCCAGCCCATCCTCGCGGCGTACTGCTCGGTGAAGCGCCGCCACTCGTCGGGGTTCGGATACCTCCGGTTCGCGTCGTGGAAGTAGACGTACGTCGATCCGAACTCCGTGGCGTTGCCGATCGGGTTGGCGATCGCCCCGCCGAGCGCCCGCACGGCCACCGACCTTGCGGCGGACGGCAGTTGGGCCCAGGGCCGTTGCTGGAGGTCCAGATAGGCGCGGCGCTGACCGCGCGGGATGCCGGGCGGGGCGGGCGGTCCGAAGGTGCCGCCGGTGCGGACGAAGTCGGCGCGGTCCATGTTCCGTTTGCTCGCCCCCCAGCTCTTGAGGACCGGTTGCAGCGGGGTCGAGTAGGCCCGCAGGAAGGCGTTGAACGTCCGGTAGTAGGGGCGGGTGAGCAGCGCGTACCGGTTGAACATCGCCCAGATGACCGCGTGGCTGTCGGCGTCGTCCCGGCCGCCGGACTCTCCGATGACGAAGCGTGCGGTCCATTCGACGTCCTCGGTGGTGAACTGGTACGGCGCCTTGCCCTGGGCGGTCAGGACGCCGGGGCGCGCTGGAGGCACCGTGATGACCCCGCGGGCCGGTGGGGGCTGGTCGCGCAGTTCCCCGCGCCCCTTGCGGGGCGCTGTGCTGCCCGGGACTTCCAAAGCCGGGCCGGGGTTCCTGCGGGCGGCGGGCGACGGCGGTGTTGGCGACGGCGGCGCGAAGCGCACATGCAGATGGTTGTCGTGGTTCTTCTGGGGCAGCACGCCGTGTATCTCCGGGTCGTTGAAGAAGATCGCGTGGACCGGCAGCACGCCGTTGTTCCGCAGCAGGTCGACGAGTTCCTGGGTGAGCGCCCGCGAGTAGGAGGGGTGACGCCAGTTCGTCGGTCCCTGGCGGCGGTCGGACTTCACCGGGCGGAGGTCCGCCTCGAGGCCGAGCCGGTGCGAGGCGCGCCCGGTCAGCGGGCCGCCGCCGCTGCGGCCGAGATCCCGGATGTCGAGCACCGGCCCCTGCGGATGGGCCCGGTGCCAGGCGGCGGCGACGGCCAGCAGGGCACGGGCGGTCTCCGGCCGCCCGAACCGGTGCGTGGGCCGGCCCGTCACGCGGAAACCGGGTCCGTACTCGGGGAGTTGACGGCTGATGGCCGGGTCCCCGGCCACTCCCGCGGCGGTGCGCAGCAGCGCCCAGGTGGCGGGCCCGATGAGACCGTCCGCCGGTGAAATGCCGTACGCCGTCTGCCACTTCAACGTCGCGGAGCCGAGCGCCGCCCAGTCCCAGTCCGTGCGGTGCGGGTCCAACACCCGCCGGACGGCCGGGAGATGGGCCTCCCAGCCGAGCGAACGGGCGTAGGCGCGGTTGCGGGCGGTGGTGCCGGCCAGGTGCCCGGCCCGGGCCGGCGGCGGGTGCCCCGTCCCGTTCCGTACGGTGGTCGAGGTCGTCGGCATGACCTCACTCCCCTTCCGGGCGGCCGCGCCGGGCCGAGGTGGAACGCCCCGGCGGGAGGCCGGCGGGGCGGCGCTCGGGCTGCCGGCCGCGCGGCAGTTCCTGCGGTGCCCGGGCGGCGCGCGGCAGTTGGGCCCTGGGCTCGGACCGGTTCAGGGATTCCCTCGGCTCGGGTCGGCCCAGCTGCCGTGCGCCGCGCTGGTCGGAGCCCGCGGCGACGGCGTGCCGGCCCTGCTGCTCCAGCAGCCTGCGGCGCAGATGTACGGCGGGCATGGTGGCGTCGACGCGCCCGTCCGTGCGCTCAAGACCGAGGTCCACGCCCGTCACCGAGCGGTACGAGTGCAGGTACCCCTGGATCTCCGAACGCCAGTAGCGGGCCCAGTTCGCCGCCTGCGTACGGTCGTTGACCGCGTTCCAGTTGCCGTAGCGGATCGACAGGAGCAGCTGCTCGCCGAACCGGCCGAGGTCGCGGAAGTGGATGACGGTGTCCGGGGTCCAGCCCTGGAGCCGCTTCATGGTGTCGACGCGGTCCATCCACTGCTCGGGGTAGGCGACCATCGTGCGGCCGGGCAGGAACTCGCGCATCTCCGGGCGGGCCAGCAGCCACTCCTCCATCAGCATCTCCTGGCGGGCGGTCCAGGACAGGTCGCCGTACTGGTTGTGCTGGCCCTCGGTCAGCAGCAGATGGACGTCCTTGAGCGCGTTGAGCACCGGGAAGCCGTCCGCGATGATCGTGGTGTCGTCGTCCTCGCGGAAGAACACGGACGTCAGACTCAGCAGGGTGTGGAAGGCCTCCAGGAACCGCGGCCGGCTGTCCACCGGCCTGATCGGCGGTGTGCCCGGCGCCAGTTGGGTGACCCCGTACTGGTGGTCGTACTCGTAGGCCCGGCGCAGCGGCGACAGCCGGTGCTGCTCGTCCTGCACATAGCCCCACAGCAGCTGGCTGAGGGCGCGCAGCGGATCGATGTCGACATGGGCCAGCGGGTCGTAGTCGCCGGGGCCGTGCACGTTCTGGAAACGCGCGGCGATCGCCTCGGCCGACTGGACCAGCATGCCCTCCTCGTGCCAGTACGACCAGATCAGTTCGAGGAAGCAGGGGAAGGTCAGCTTGTCGCGCAGGATGCCGAAGGCCTCCACACCGAACTTGTCCCCCTCCGTGATCGCCAGCTCGCCCAGCTTCAGCCGGATCACCCCGAGGTAGGGCAGCAGCGCCAAGTCCTGCTCGTCCGGGCGGCGTTCACCCGGCGAGTGGGCCGAGATGTAACGCAGCCAGCGCTGCTGGATGGCCCGCCCGAAGGCATCGCCGTCCACGTCGCCCGGCTCGCCGTAGCGGCGCCGCTCCTCCTCCAGGTCGACCCCGTCGAACGGGGACGTCAGGTCGGCGCTGTCGACGTGGACCCCGCAGCGCACGAGGAGGAACACCTCGGTGGCGACCTTCAGCAGCCGGTACGCGTCCACGCCGGCGAACGGCAGGGCGCGCGGCCCGATCTTCTTGCGCGGCTCACTGGGGTCGGGCAGTCCGGTGCCGGACATGAGCGGGTCGATGAAGGCGGTGTACTCGTTGAACGAGATGCGGTCGGTGGAGCGGCGGATCGCCGTCCACAGCGCCTGGTCGTCCGTCGGGTCCGAACCCGCCCTGCGCAGCTGGACGTTGATGCTGTCGCCGGCGGCGATCGGGCGCACCTGGACGGTGAGGTCGGCGGTGGCCACGTCGTCGGCGACATTCGGGCTGCGGAATGTCACCCGGGCGGTGTACGCGCCGGGCCGCTGGTCGTCGGGGACGTCCCAGATGGCGCGGGCGGGGTCCTGCGGGTCGCTCGGCAGCGGGCCGAAACCGAGGACTTCCCAGGTGACGGTGGCGTTCGGGTGACTGGACGTGGCGAACAGCGAGACGCGTCCGCCCTGTTGGATCTGCTGGGGCCGTACTTCGATCGTGGCCATGACGGCCTCCTCAACGTGTGCGCTCCGCTGGGTTTGCGGCTATGGGTTGTTGGATTTCTGCGGCGCCGTCGTGGCTGGTCGCGCAGTTCCCCGCGCCCCTGTCGGGCGCGAGGTTGTCGAGGGTGTTGGAAAGGGCCCAGTGGGTGATCAGCTCCCCCAGCAGGCCGCTCTCCTCCTCGGGTGTGATCAGGGACGCGGCCCTGGCCTGGCCCAGGACCGCCAGGACCAGCGTGGGCGGTGCGTTGCGCAGCAGTTCCGGCTGCCGTGTCCAGCGTCGGTAGCGGGACAGCAGCAGCGCGGGTGTACGGCTGGAGCGGGGCATCAGGTCGGCCAGCCGGGCGCCGCTCAGTGCGGGCGGGCGGTGGCCCACCAGCAGCCGTACGAAGCGGGGCATGGACCGTTCGAGGAGCCCGGTCAGCTCGCGCAGTTCGCGCGGGGCGCGGTGCGGCGGGTAGAGCGAGGCCCACAGCGCGCTCAGCTGCCGCCACTGCGGATGCGGGTACAGGGTGTCGCCCATGGCGCAGCTGAGCCGGACCCTGATGTACGGGAACGGATGCGGGTCGTCGAGCGCCGGTGCGAGCACCAGCCGGCGCGGCAGGCTCACCACGGCCATCAGACCCAGGGTGCCGCCGATGCCGAGCTTCCCGACGGCGAAGAGATCCGCGAGCACCTCGGAGAGGGTCAGCCCCCAGTAGTGGAAGGCCGTCCGCTCGGCCGCCGTGCCCGCCCGCCGCTCGATGTCGTAGAGGACGGGCCGCAGCGATCCGAGGAGCCCGAGCTGGGCTACCGCCTGGTGGCCGACCTCGTGGACCAGGGACGAGCCGATGCCGTACCCCACCATGCGTTCGCGGGGGATCCGGATCAGGGAGACCGGGCTGCGGCCGCCGCCGGGGATGCGGGTGTGCACCCGGCGGATCGCGCCGCCCGGGCCTCGGGCGAGGTAGCAGATGATGGGCGGCGGGTCGGCGAGCGGGGTGCCCGGTGTGACGAGCGCGTCGACCGCCGCGACGTCCAGCCCGGCGAGCTGCACCCCGACGTCGTGCTCGCTGCGCTGGGTGACGGCTTCCGAGAAGACGTCGAAGTGGCTGAGTACGGAGTTGAACTCCCAGCGCAGCAAGGAGAATTGGTGCTGCTGCCACTCGGGGTCCCGATCGCCGCCCGGCCCTTCCAGCCACTCCAGATACGCGCCGACCCGATGCCGGAGTCTGCTCCGCCCCTCCATGAGGAAGCGCTCGATCGCGCTCTGGGCGGCGGCGGACGGTGCGGCGGCAGGCACCATGGTCTCGTGCAGCGCGAACGGCCTGATCCGGTTCAGCCGGGTCAGCAGAGCGCGGGCCTCGCCTTCGAGCAGCGCGGTGGCTGCCGGCCGCAGGTCCATGGCGGTCAGGCCCCCATGATGACGATCTTGCGGCCCTGCCGGACCCAACGACCAGACCGGGCACGGCCGTTGTGGTGGCCCTCGTGATGGCCTTCGTGGTGGCCCTCGCGGTGCGTCCGCTCCTCGTGGCCCCAGCCCTCCTCCCGGCCGCGCCGCTCCTCCTCGGCGCGGCCCCACTCCTCCTCTTCCTCCTCGGCGTGCTCCCAGCCGCGCTCCTCACCGAACTCGCGCCTGGCCTCGCGCCGCTCCTCACCGAACTCGCGCCGCTCCTCGCGCCGTTCCTCGCGGTTGCCCCACTCCCCGCGCTGTTCCTCGCGGCGCCCCTCCTCACGCCGCTCCTCGCCGTGCCGCCACTCCTCACGCCGCTCCTCGCCGTGCCGCCACTCCTCCAGCGCCGGGGTGGCGCCCCACTCCTCCTTGGCGGCGGGGGCGGCGGCCGGTGCCACGGCCGGCTCCTCGACGGGCACGGGGAAGGGTTGTCCCGGCCAGAACCAAGCGGCCGGCACGGCGAAGGTCCTGAAGCGCCGGGCCACACCCGGTGCGTAGCGGCGCGCCGCCGAGTGGACGGCCTGCTGCGCCAGAGCCCGCGGAGCTATCCGGCGTGAGCCGAACGCGGCGTTCCGCGCGGCGGCACCGCTCAGGGCGACGAAGCGCCGGGCGGTCTCGAACTCGTACTCCTCGTGGTCGATGCCCTCGCCCTCGACCTCGAACAGGTTGCTCGCCCAGTCGCCCGCCTTGGCGCCGATCGCGGTGCCGATGCCGGGTCCGCCGATCGCCGTCCCGAGGGCGCCTGCGATGGCGGGCAGCGCCTGCTTGGCGACGTTCTTGAGGATGCCGCCGACCGCCTTGCCGGTCGCGGACCCCAGAAAGCCGTTGGCCTTCCGCGCGGCCGCCCTCAGCCATTTGCCCAGGAACTCCTCCAGCTCCTCCTCGGAGGTGACCCCCAACAGCTCTGTGGCCAGCTGGACTTCCTCCTCCTCGTCGAAGGGGCTCTCCAGCGACTCGGCCACCCGCTCCTCGCGGCGGCCCTCGGCACCGAACTCCTCTTCCTCCTCGCGGTAACGCCTTCCGTATTCCTCTTCGTACGGCTGCATGAGACCAGCCCCTCCCGGCAGTGAGCCGACGCGACCTGTCCAGACCCCCGAACCGGGGCCTGGAACCGCAACGTTGGCAGCGCGCCGGGTACGGCGTCGCCAGGGAGAGGGCTGGGGAAGACCCTTGACCCGCTCCTCCCCAGGGTCCCTGGGGACGGGTACGGCCGAGGGCCCCGTTCCCACCCGGGAACGGGGCCCTCATGGCCGTAGCGGAAGGAACCTCAGAAGCGGCGCGTGATCAGTGCCCGCTTCACTTCCTGGATCGCCTTCGTGACCTCGATGCCGCGCGGGCAGGCGTCCGTGCAGTTGAAGGTGGTGCGGCAACGCCACACGCCGTCACGGTCGTTGAGGATCTCCAGGCGCTGCTCACCCGCCTCGTCGCGCGAGTCGAAGATGAAGCGGTGGGCGTTGACGATGGCGGCCGGGCCGAAGTACTGGCCGTCGTTCCAGAAGACCGGGCACGAGGACGTGCACGCGGCGCACAGGATGCACTTCGTGGTGTCGTCGAAGCGCTCGCGGTCCTCCGCCGACTGGAGGCGTTCCCGGGTCGGCTCGTTCGTGTCCTTCGTGATGAGGAAGGGCATGACGTCGCGGTACGCCTGGAAGAACGGGTCCATGTCGACGACCAGGTCCTTCAGGACCGTCAGACCCTTGATCGGCTCGACCGTGATCGGCTTCTCGGGGTTGAGGTCCTTGATCAGGGTCTTGCAGGCGAGACGGTTCTTGCCGTTGATCCGCATCGCGTCCGAACCGCAGATGCCGTGCGCGCACGAGCGGCGGAACGTCAGTGTGCCGTCGATGTCCCACTTGATCTTGTGGAGCCCGTCGAGGACGCGCTCCTTGGGGTCGATCTCCAGCTGGAAGTCCTCCCAGACCGCTTCCGCCGAGACCTCGGAGTTGAAGCGGCGGACCCGGAAGGTGACCGTGATGTAGGGGGAGTCGGCGAAGCCGGGCTCGGGCTGGCCGGCCGCTTCTTCCTTGTCCAGAACAGGGGTAGCCATCAGTACTTACGCTCCATCGGCTGGTAGCGGGTCTGGACGACCGGCTTGTAGTCGAGACGGATGGACTCGGTGCCGTCGTCGCCGACCTCGCGGTACGCCATGGTGTGGCGCATGAAGTTGACGTCGTCGCGGTTCGGGTAGTCCTCGCGGTAGTGACCGCCGCGGGACTCCTTGCGGGCGAGCGCGGAGACCGCCATGACCTCGGCGAGGTCGAGCAGGTTGCCCAGCTCGATGGCCTCGAGGAGGTCCGTGTTGAACCGGCGGCCCTTGTCCTGGATCGAGACGTTCCGGTAGCGCTCGCGCAGCTCCGCGATCTTCTCGACCGCCGTCTTGATCGTCTGCTCGGTGCGGAACACCATGACGTTCGCGTCCATGGTCTCCTGCAGCTCGCGCCGCAGCACCGCCACGCGCTCGGTGCCGGTGGAGGCACGAAGGTGCTCGACCTGGTCGATCACCTGCTGCGCCGGGTTCTCCGGCAGCTCGACGTACGACGCCTTCTGGCTGTACTCCGCCGCCGCGATGCCCGCCCGGCGCCCGAACACGTTGATGTCCAGGAGCGAGTTGGTGCCCAGGCGGTTGGCGCCGTGCACCGACACACACGCGACCTCGCCGGCCGCGTACAGGCCCGGGACGACGGTGGTGTTGTCCGTGAGGACCTCACCCTCGACGTTCGTCGGGATGCCGCCCATCGCGTAGTGCGCGGTGGGCTGGATCGGGATCGGGTCCGTGTACGGCTCGATGCCGAGGTAGGTGCGCGCGAACTCCGTGATGTCCGGGAGCTTCGCGTCCAGCTGCTCCGGCGGGAGGTGCGTGAGGTCGAGGTAGACGTGGTCGCCCTCGGGGCCACAACCCCGACCCTCGCGGATCTCCGTGTAGATGGAGCGCGAGACGACGTCACGGGACGCGAGGTCCTTCATGACCGGCGCGTACTTCTCCATGAAGCGCTCGCCGTCCTTGTTGCGGAGGATGCCGCCCTCACCGCGGGCGCCCTCCGTCAGCAGGATGCCCATGCGCCAGATGCCGGTCGGGTGGAACTGGAAGAACTCCATGTCCTCCAGCGGCAGCCCGCGACGGTAGACCGCCGCCTGGCCGTCGCCCGTCAGCGTGTGCGCGTTCGACGTCACCTTGAAGAACTTGCCGCAGCCGCCGGACGCGTAGATCACGGCCTTCGCCTGGAAGACGTGGATCTCGCCGGTCGCCAGCTCGTACGCGACCACGCCCACCGACGTCTTCACGCCGTCGACGTCGGCGATCAGCTGGTCGAGGACGTAGAACTCGTTGAAGAACTCCACGCCCTCCTTCACGCAGTTCTGGTAGAGCGTCTGGAGGATCATGTGGCCGGTGCGGTCGGCCGCGTAGCAGGACCGGCGGACCGGGGCCTCACCGTGGTTGCGGGAGTGGCCACCGAAGCGCCGCTGGTCGATCGTGCCGTCCGGCGTGCGGTTGAACGGCAGGCCCATCTTCTCCAGGTCGAGGACGGAGTCGATGGCCTCCTTCGCCAGGATCTCGGCGGCGTCCTGGTCGACCAGGTAGTCACCGCCCTTGATCGTGTCGAAGGTGTGCCACTCCCAGTTGTCCTCCTCCACGTTGGCGAGCGCGGCGGCCATACCGCCCTGCGCGGCGCCCGTGTGGGAGCGGGTGGGGTAGAGCTTCGTCAGGACGGCGGTGCGGCTGCGCTTCGTCGACTCGATCGCGGCGCGCATACCGGCGCCGCCCGCGCCGACGATGACGGTGTCGTATTTGTGGATCTTCATCAGAATTCCTCAGTCCCTCAGCCCGGTGGCCTAGCGGATGTTCGGGTCGAAGGTGAAGATCACCAGCGTGCCCAGCAGGATGGTGAACACCGTGGCGGTGTAGAGCAGGCCCTTGAGCCACAGCCGGGTGTTCGCGCGCTCCGCGTAGTCGTTGATGACCGTGCGCAGGCCGTTGGCGCCGTGCAGCATCGCCAGCCAGAGCATCAGCAGGTCCCAGACCTGCCAGAACGGCGAGGCCCAGCGGCCGGCCACGAAGGCGAAGCCGATCTTGGAGACACCGCCGTCCAGCACGAGCTGGATCAGCAGGTGGCCGAGGACCAGGACGACCAGCACGACGCCCGACAGGCGCATGAAGAGCCAGCCGTACATCTCGAAATTGCCCCGGGTCGACTTCGGGGTCTTCTTGGTGCGCTTGCGGGGGGCCTCGATGAGGGGCGCCGGGTTGTCTACGTTGTAGACGGACGCGCTCTCGACGGGGCCGATGCCCGACGCCGCGGTTTCAGTCGTGGACATCTGCGTCAGCTCCCGAAAAGAACACGAGCGGCGTGGCCGAGCACGGGGTAGATCGCCCCGAGCATGAGCACGACCCACAGGCCCACGACCGACCAGAGCATCTGCTTCTGGTAGCGCGGGCCCTTCGACCAGAAGTCGACGGCGATGACGCGCAGGCCGTTGAGGGCGTGGAAGAGGATCGCGGCGACGAGGCCGTACTCCAGCAGTGCGACGATCGGCGTCTTGTAGGTGGCTACGACCTTGTCGTAGTCCTCGGGGGAGACACGCACAAGAGCGGTGTCCAGCACGTGTACGAACAGGAAGAAGAAGATGAGGACGCCGGTGACTCGATGAGCCACCCAGGACCACATTCCTTCCCGGCCGCGGTACAGCGTTCCAGCCGGCACGGAAGAACCCTCCGGGAGCGGGGATTTAGGGCCGCGCCGGCTTCTCTGTCGGTCGGGCCCGGCCGGGTACGGTCCACCGGCCCTCAGCATCGTAACCAGGTGCTGACACGGGTCTTACGGCGGGCCTGCTTGTGTGATCAAACTGGCACCCAAAGGTGCGCGTATGGGCTAGTTTCGGGCGGCTGGTCGGGTGCGGGTGCGTTGTGGCTGAGCGCGCCCACGCGGCGGAGCCGCAAACGGACACAGCCCCGCGCCCCTAGAAAACTCTGGCCAGCCGCCCTCGTGCGAGGCGCCGGAGTTCCTCTGCCACCACTACCCGCTCCTCCTCCGGATCGTTTGTCAGCCGTGACCGGATCTCTGCCAGCACGTGGTCCAGGACCTCGTCCGGGGGTACGGCGTCCGCGCAGATGACGAACACGTGGCCGAATCTCGCCTCGTACGCCGCGTGGGCCGCGTCGAGGGCCATGTGGGCCGCCTCGTAGGTGTCGTCCGGGAGGACCGGGAGGGACTCGCCGGCCAGGGCCTCCGCCAGGTCGCCCGCCGTGAGGTCGTACGCCGCCTCGTCGGACGCGGCGAGTAGGGCGTCGAGGTCGGGGTAGGGGCGGTGGTCGGTGAGACGGTGGGACCAGCGGTGGCTGTGGAGACAGGTGAGGAGGGTGTGGCGGGCGTCCTCGGGTGGCGCTGTGTTGAAGGTCGCCAGTGAATTCGGGGACGGCGAGGTGCGGGACTGCTCGGGCAGCGCCGGTATGGCCAGTCGGCCGGGAAGGTGGGGAAGGCGGTGCGAAGGCAGTGTGGATCCTCGCGTCACGGATGGTGCGGCAGGGGATGCGGTGAAAGGTGTTGTGAGAGGTGCGTCACCACGTTATCGGGAGTGGTCATGACGTGTCCGTTGGATGCCCGAATTTCACCCGGACGGGAGAGTTTCGGAACGTGTGGTGGACACTCGAGGTCCGCCCGGGGCCGTAGGTTGGCGCCGTGAGCCAGCACAGGCGCCGCTCGTCGGCGAAGCAGGTGAAGTGGAAGCAGAAGCCGGGGCTGATCGCGGTCGCCGCGGCCACTGCCGTGGTGGCGGGCGGGGTCGGTCTCGGGCTGTGGGCGTCGTCCGGGGACGACGGGAGCCCGGTCGGCGCCGCGCTGAGCCCCTCCGGCTCCACCTCCACCTCCTCGCGGGCCGTCAACTCCCGCACCCCCACTCCCACCCCGAGCCCCACCCGCGTCTACCCGCTGTCACGGACGCCCCGCACGATCCCCGCCGTCCGCTCGCACACCCCCGCGCGCGGCCCCGGCTGGCGCCCCGCCAAGGGGGAACGGGTCGTCGTCGACGACACCGACCTCGTCGACGAGGGGCGGCTGATCGCCGGTGAGCTGGGGCTGACGTACGCCGGCGAGGCGGGTGACGTGCGCGCCGGGGACGTACGACTGGCGCTGAACGACGACGAGGGCGCGAACCCGGAGTCGTACGCGATGACCGTGCGCGGCGGGCGGGTCACCATCAGCGGGCCCTCGGACTCGGGGGTGTTCTACGGCACCCGGACGCTCAAGCAGGAGGTGCACGGCGGTGGTTCGGCGCCGGAGGGTGTCGTGCACGACCAGCCGGCCAAGCCGCGGCGCGGGTTCATGCTGGACATCGCGCGCAAGCCGTTCACCGCGTCCTGGATCGAGGACCGGGTACGGGAGTTGGGCGACCTGAAGTTCAACGAGCTGGGCCTGCACTTCTCCGACGACCAGGGCTTCCGGATCGAGTCCACCAGCCATCCGGAGGTCGTGTCCAAGGACCATCTGACCAAGGCCCAGGTGAAGCGGATCGTCGATCTCGCCGCCGCCCGGCACATCACCGTCGTGCCCGAGATCGACTCACCGGGGCACCTGGGCGCGGTGATCGCCGCCCATCCTGATCTGCAACTCCGCAACGCGTCGGGTGTCGCCAGGCGCGGGGCCGTCGACATCTCCAAGGACGCCTCCGCCGCGATCGTCGACGAACTCCTCGACGAGTACGCCGGGTTGTTCACCGGCGACCAGTGGCACCTCGGCGGCGACGAGTACCAGGCGCTGACCGTCGCCAACCCCCAGGCGTCCTTCCCGCAGTTGGCCGCCGCCGCGACGAAGGCCTACGGCTCCGGCGGCACCGTCGCCGACCTCACCACCGGCTGGCTCAACGACCGCGCCGACACGGTCCGGGGCCACGACCGGACGATGCGGGTGTGGAACGACGGCTTCTTCGCGGGGACGTCCGTGCAGGCCGCCAAGGACCTCCAAGTGGCGTACTGGACGGGCAAGGAGATCGGCGCACGCCAGCCCGTCGCTTATCTGAGCGCGGGGCGCAAGGTCCTCAACTACAACGACGAGTACCTGTATTACGTCCTCGGCGAGCCGCAGACCTTCGTCTATCCGACCGGGCGGCGGATCTACGAGCAGTGGACCCCGCGCGTGCTGCGCGGCACCCGGGCGGTCCCCGCGAAGTACGACGGCCAGATCCTCGGCGGCTCCTTCGCGGTCTGGTGCGACCTCGCCAACTCGCAGACGCAGGCGCAGGTCGCGGCCGGGATCCGGATGCCGTTGCGGGCCACGGTCCAGAAGCTGTGGGACCCGGGAACACCGGCCCTCACCTGGACTCAGTTCAAGTCCCTTGCGGACAAGGTGGGTTGAGCGGGCGGTCGGCTTCCGTCCCGTTGGCTGAAAACCACTTGTTCCCTTTTCTTGACCTGCGCGAGGTCGTCCCGTGTGACACTCCCGGGGTGCGGCACGCAGTCAGGGGAAACGCGGGCCTCATAGGGGAGGGGCCCCGTCGAGGGAGGTTCGGATGACTCTGGTGGAACTGATCGCTCGGGCCGACGAACGCGCGCTGGCCGTCAGCGGGCTGGCTTGTTTGGACCGGTGCGTGCCGCTGCTGGGCGGTGGTGACGAGGTGCTGCGGCCGTTGTGGTCCGGCCTCGCGGACGGCGCGGTGGGGGAGGAGTGGGGCGAGCGGCTGGAGAAGGCGCGCGGTGAACTGCCCGCCCTCTTCGAGGAACCCGGTGAGGACCTGGCCGCGCCGCTCGCCCGGCGGATGCTCGACACCGCCCCGGACGTCCCGGCCGAGCCCGCGGTACGGGAGTGGGCCGACGCCTGCTCTCTCGCCTCGCTGCGGATCCACCAGCTCCTCGACCCCGCCGACGACGGCTCCCCGGTCGACGCCCGCCGGGCCGGCCGTACGGACGGGGTCTCGCCGCTCGTCGCCGCCGAACTGCGCCGCCAGATCACCGTGCTCGAACTCCTCTCCGGCCCCGCCCCGGGCGGACTCCGCCAGGTCCTGGCCGTGTCGACGGAGGGCCGCCGGGTACTCCGTGCGGTGGTGTCGCGCCGGGCCCGCGGACGACGATGAGGGGAATCCCGTTTCCGCGCGGTCTGTGAGCGTGGTGCGGTGAGGATGGGGCGGTCCTGCGCCGGTCCGGGGGAATGTCCGGATCGTGGTGCCGGAAGAGGACCCGGCCGTGGTTCTCCTGGTGTGGTGACAGAGCTGATGAGAGAGCGGTCGCGCCCCAGGGTCGCCGCGCAGCCCGTGCGGTGGGCCGCGGACGCGGTGGCGATGATGCGCGAGGGCGCGCGGGTGCGCCTCGACTACTCGGCGCGGAGCCTGTGGCGCGTCGACCGGATGATCGAGGAGATACGGCGGGAGGGCGCGCCGTACGCCGCCGTGGAGAGCGAGTTGCGCGGATTCGGGGCGTACGCCGGCGAGGTGATCGTGCGGCAGACCGGTGCCGAGTGGTGGGCGACCGGCGGTGAGCACTGGCTGCGTACTCCGGACGGGCGCCTGTGGGACCCCGTCGACGAGGCGCGGCGGTGTTTCGGCGGTCACGGGTCGCTGCGGCTGCTGTGCCGGGACGCGGTGAACGGCGCACCCCGGTAACGGGGGAGTCCGACGGTTCCCGCGCTCGGCAAAATCGGCGTAATTAGAGACGCCTGCGTTCCCCAGCCGGGAGCTCCGGGAGGACGATTGGGAGCAACTGCCGGACCGGGGAGGGCACATGGCCGAGAACCGTCGTTGGTGGGCGCTGGTCGTCATCGCGCTCGCGCAGTTGATGGTCGTCCTCGACATGACCATCGTCAACATCGCACTGCCGTCCGCCCAGACCGACCTGGGGATGTCGGACGGGAACCGGCAGTGGGTGATCACCGCCTACACCCTCGCCTTCGGCGGACTGCTGCTGCTCGGCGGCCGGATCGCGGACCTCGCCGGACGCAAGAACACCTTCATGATCGGCCTGATCGGCTTCGCCGCCGCGTCCGCGCTGGGCGGTGCCGCCGCCAACCAGGGCATGCTGTTCGGCGCCCGGGCGCTGCAAGGAGTCTTCGCCGCCCTCCTCGCACCCTCCGCGCTGTCCCTGCTCACGACGACGTTCACGGACCCGAAGGACCGCGGAAAGGCCTTCGGCGTGTTCGGCGCGATCGTCGGCGCCGGCGCGGCGGTCGGTCTCCTCGCGGGCGGCTTCCTCACCCAGTACCTGGACTGGCGCTGGTGCCTCTACGTCAACGTGCCCATCGCGCTGGTCGCGTTCGCCGGCGCCTGGGTGCTGCTCAGCGACAGCTCGCGGCACCCGGAGGCCCACCTCGACATCCCCGGCGCCCTCCTCGGCTCGGGCGGCATGCTCACCCTCGTCTACGGCTTCTCCGAGGCGGAGTCGCGGAGTTGGGGCGACGGACTGGTCCTCGGCCTGCTCGCCGCCGGAGTCGTGCTGCTCGTCGCGTTCGGGTTCTGGCAGACCCGGGCCCGGGTTCCGCTGCTGCCGATGACGGTGGTGAAGGACCGTCAGCGGATCGGGGCGTTCCTCACCATCCTGTTCGTCACCATCGGCATGTTCGGCGTGTTCCTCTTCCTCACCTACTACATGCAGCGCGTCCTCGGCTATTCGCCGGTCAAGACGGGCGTCGCCTACCTCCCCATCACCGTCGGCATGATCACCGGCTCCACACAGATCGCGGCCCGGCTGGTGTACCGGGTCCCGCCGCGCACCCTCATGGTCCCGGGCCTGCTGATCGCGGCGGGCGCGCTCGCGCTGATCGCCCAGGTCGGGGTGGAGCCCGCGTACGCCACGTACATCCTGCCCGGCATGCTGATGCTCGGCCTCGGCATGGGTACGGCGATGATGACCTCGGTCTCCCTGGCCACCGGAGGCGTCGCACCGCGCGACTCCGGCGCGGCCTCCGCCACCTTCAACACCGCCCAGCAGGTGGGCGGTTCGATCGGTACGGCCCTCCTCAACACGATCGCCGCCACGGTCACCACGCGCTACGCCACCGCCCACGCCGGCCCCGGCGTCAACAAGCAGCTCCTCGGGGCCAAGGCCGCGGTACACGGCTTCAACGTCGCCACCTGGTGGGCGATGGGCTCCCTCCTGCTGGCCGCCCTCATCGCGGGCGTCCTGGTGAACACTGACCGGGTACCGACACCGGGCGCCGTTCCGGCGGAGACACCCCAACAGCCCGTGGAAACCGCCCTTTAGCGCTGCTGGCCCCGCCCGAAACAGGCGGGCGGCGCCGGGGCGAGGGGCGGCACCTCGCGCGGGGTGCCGCCGCAACCGCGCGGCGACCGGTGAGGTGCCGGTGCGGCCCGCCGTGCCGTACGAACCGCGGGAACTCGTCGGCCGACAGCGGGTCGGCACCGCCGTGTTCGCCCGCCTCCCCGACCCTCCGTCCCGGCGTGCCCGTCCTTCGCGGGAACGCTGTGACACTTCCGTGAGGTCCGGCGCTGATGGCGATGGGGGGTGCGGGGGACCGCCGCGCCCGGTAGGGATTCTTCGCGTACGGACGAGGACAGTCCTTGGGCCAGACAGGCGAGCCCCGCCGCGGGCACGCGCACGACGGGGAACTGGGTGCCGCCGTCGCGCGCGCCCAGGAGGGCGACGACGGCGCTTTCGCGGTCGCGTACCGGATCGTGCAGCCCGGGCTGCTCGGGTATCTGCGCGGGCTGGTCGGCGACGAGGCGGAGGACGTGGCGGCCGACGCCTGGCTGGAGATCGCCCGCGACCTCGGCCGCTTCCGGGGCGACGGGGCGGGCTTCCGCGGCTGGACGGCGACCATCGCCCGGCACCGGGCACTCGACCACCTGCGCAGACAGCGGGTGCGGCCCCGGTCGGCGGCGCTCGAACAGGACGTGCTCGAACTCCCCGGTCCGCACAGCACCCATGACCAGGCACTGGAGTCCCTCTCCACCGAACATGCCCTCGGCCTGGTGCGCGGCCTGCCCCGCGACCAGGCGGAGGCGGTCCTGCTGCGCGTCGTCGTGGGCCTCGATGGGCCGTCCGCCGCCCGGGTGCTGGGGAAGCGGCCCGGCGCGGTGCGTACGGCGGCCTACCGTGGGCTGAAGCGGCTGGCCCGTGAACTCGCCGCGGAGGGTGTGACGGATGCCGGTACCAGGACGCTGGGGGAGTCGGACGACGGTTCGGCGAGGGATGGACACGGACATGACTGAGCAGCGGAACGGCGACGGCTTCCCGGCCCTGCTGGGCGCCGCGTTGCGCGATGTCGTCGTGGACGACGAGGCGGAGCGGCGGGCGGTGGCCGCGTTCCGGCTGGCCAGGGATTCCGGCGACCGCGCGACCAGCCCCCGCCGCGAGGACGACTGGCGCCCCGGCTCCGCGTGAGGCCGTGACTGCCCGGCGCCCCCAACCGGCCTGCCCCGCTTGACGATCCGGCCCTTCTGCATGACCAGCACCACGTTCGCCGGATCCCCGAGCAGACCGATGTCGGCGACCGGATCCCCCTCGCACACCACCACGTCGGCGATCTTCCCGGCCTCGACCGTGCCCAACGACTCGTCCAGGCCGAGGAGTTGGGCGGCGTTCAGAGTCCCCGCGCGGATGGCGTCCAGCGGGGACAGGCCCAACTCGACCATGTGGCCCGGCTCCTGGAGGTTCCGCGCGTGCGGAACGGCGCCCGCGTCCGTGCCGAGCGCCACCTTCACCCGGCGCCGTACCGCCTCGCTCAGCCGGTTCGCCGCCGCCTCCGCGAGCCGGGCCTTCTTCTCGTGGGCGGCGGGCGTGAAGCGGTCGAGCTCGACATGGAAGGTCGACAGCGTCGGGACCAGGAACGTGCCCTTCGGTGGCCGGGACACAGACGCGCGGGGCGGCGCGGCGCGGGGCCGCCCCCCCGCCGCCCCGCGGCCGCCCGGGCGCGCGCGGGCGC
>NZ_JBHYWD010000013.1:70182-79543 GCF_042751305.1 Streptomyces hokutonensis | reverse complement strand
TTTTCCTCGTCGCGGGTCCCTCTTCTGCTTGTTGGTGGGTGGTTTCACACTTTGTGGGGGCTGGTGTGGGTTCACAACTCCCGCCCGCCACGGGCGTGACGCTCAGCGCGGCTGGGCGAGTTGGGCGGCGAGGAGGTGGGAGTCGAGCAGGGCGGTGTCGCTGGTGCGGGCGGCTTTCGCGTAGCCGGCGAGCATGCGTTTGGTCAGGACGAGCGCCTGCGGGGAGCGCCGGGCGAGGGGTCTGGTCCAGGCTGTGACGGCGTCGTCCAGCTGGTCGAGGGGGGCGACCTTGTGCAGGAGCCCGAGATGCTGGGCGGTGGAGGCGTCGAACTCGTCGCAGGTGAGCATGAGTTCACGGATCCGGGCGGCACCGGCCTCCGTGATGAGGCGCCCCATCGCGCCTCCCCAGGCGGGTGCGAGTCCGAGGCCGATCTCCGGCATCCGGAAGCGGCAGGTGTCCGCCCCCGCGCGCAGATCGCAGTGCGCGGCGAGTGCGAGGCCGGCGCCGATGACCCTGCCGTGCAGCCGGGCGATGGTGACGGCATGGGTGTTCTCCAGCGCCTGGCACAGCCGGTGGGCCTTGTCCGCGAGGCGCCGCAGCGTGGTCCCGGTCGGGTCGTCGGCCAGGGCCTCCTGGTACTCCCGGCGGTCCGCGCCCAGGCAGAAGTCCTCGCCCAGGGACGAGAGCACCAGGATCTGGATGTCGGGCTGGTCGTGGAGGCCGTCGAGTACGGCGATGAGCGCGTCCAGGACGGCGGAGCTCAGGACGTCGTCGTCCTGAGTGGACGGGTTGAGCCGTGCGTGGAGGACGGACCCGGTCCGGGTGAGGCTTACGGCGGCGGCCGGAGGTGCGGTCTCCGCGTCGTCCACGGGCTCCGACGCGGAGGCGTGCACAGCGGTACCGGAGGTTATTGGCGGGTTCATGTCAGTGAAACGTCCAGGTTCAGAAGTCGCCTGAACGCCACCCGGGGTGCCTGCACGGGGCGGCGGACCAGGGTGAGTCTCGGCAGGCGGGCGATCATGCGGCTGAGCAGGGTCTGTGCCTCCAGCCGGGCCAGGGGTGCGCCCAGGCAGTAGTGGATGCCGCCACTGAAGGCCAGATGGGTCGCCTTGCGCCGGGGCGCGAAGGAGCCGGGGTCGGTGAAGCGGGCGGGGTCGCGGTGAGCTGCGCCCACCATGAGGTGGGCCATCTCCCCGGCCTTGACCTCGGTGCCCTCCAGGAGGCAGTCCTCGGCGGCGACCCGGCTGATCACGTGGGTGGGAGGGTCGTAGCGCAGGGTCTCCTCCACGAACGCCGGGACCAGGTCCGGGTGTTCGGCGAGCAGACTCCAGCGGTCGGGCTCCTCGACCAGCAGGAGCGTCATCGTCGACAGCAGTGTCGACGTCGTCTCCAGGGCGGCCAGCAGGACGAACAGGGCGAGGAAGTAGACGGCTTCGTCGGCCTTGTCCCGGTCCGGTTCGAGCTCGTCCCAGGTGCTGATCCACCGGGAGACGGGATCGTCCCCGGGGTGTGCGCGGCGGTCGCGGATCAGCTCCAGGAAGTAGGCGCGCAGCTCCACCATGGCGGCGTCGGAACGGGCCAGTTGGCTGGCGTTCGGGAGTAACTCCTGGGTGAAGACCTGGTCGTGGGTCAGTTCACGGAGCCGGGGCCAGTCCGTGCCGGGCAGTCCGAGCCAGTCGCCGATGGTGGCGACAGGGAGTTCCTCGCTGACCAGTGCCGAGAAGTCGGCCTCTCCCGCGTGCAGGCGCTCGTGCAGAGTGTCGAGCAGCCGGTCGACGACCTGGCTCACCCGGCGGCCGATCTGTTCGATGGTGGAGCGGTCGAAGGAGCCCGCCGACCGGCGCACCCGGGTGTGCTCCGGAGGGTTGAGCGCCGGCATGGTCCGGCTGATCTCCCGTGCCGAGGGGGCGCTCCAGCGGGTGCGCGCCCCCTGCTGTTCCCGCCAGGCGGTGTCCGGTTCGATCCATACGCCGTTGCGCAGTACCTGGTCGCAGGTGCCGTAGCCGGTCACGAGGTGACCGCCCCAGGGCGCGGGGCTGACGGTGCCGCGCGCCCTGAGTTCTGCGTAGATGGGGAAGGGATCGGCCTGTCCCTCAGCCGTCCGAAGACGGGAGAACAGGGAGATGGTGGCCCGACGGTCCGTGGACGGAGTCGTGACGCTTCCCACGATGGTGGCTCCTCTCTGCCAGCCGCCATCCGTACCCGTGAGATGTTTGAATCATCCAATAACACAGTGCTTTCGTAGGGTTACTTACGTCACTCACCATTCACCCAGGCCCGGAAGCGGCTGAACATCCCGCCCTTGGGCTTCGGAGCGGCGTGCGACGGCCGGCTGAACGCGGCCGGCTGCGGCATCGCGGCGGCCGACGGCGCGGCCTGGGCGGAAGCCGGCCGCGCCGGGCGGGGCTTGGCCGCGGACGGCACCGTACGCGGGGTGTACCGGATCGGGACGGTCACCAGCTGACGGCTCCACGGCGCCGGCACCCAGGCGAGTTCCTTGAAGGGGACGCGCATCTCGACGTCGGGCAGCCGGTTGAGCAGGGACTCGACGGCCGTGGCCGCGATCATGAACGCCGGGTCCTTCGCCGGGCACGCGTGCGGGCCCGCGCCGAAGGCCAGATGGGCCTTGGAGCTGAGCTGCTCGCGGTGCGCGGTCAGCTTGGGGTCGTTGTTGGCGGCGGCGAAGGAGATCAGCACCGGGTCGCCCGCGTGCAGCGTCCGCTCGCCCAACTCGACGTCCTGGGTGGGGTAGTGGGCCGCGTAGTTGGCGATCGGCGCGTAGTTCCACAGGGTCTTGACGACCGCGTCCTCGACCGGCAGCCCGCTCGGCCAGTCGTCGCTGAGGTACAGCGCGGCGCTGGTGCCGATCGAGGCCGTCAGGGGCGCGGTGCCGCCGGAGAGCAGGGTCACCAGCTGGTGCAGCACCTCCTCGTCGGTCAGCCGGGAGGAGTGCACCATCAGCCGGGTGGTGAGGTCCTCGCCGGGCTGCCGGCGCTTCAGCGCGATCAGCTCGGCGAGCGCGCCGCCCAGGGTCTCGTCGGCACCCGGGGTGCCCTGGAAGATGCCCGTGATCCCGGCGATCACCCGGTCGCCGAGCTCGGGCGGGCAGCCGAACAGCTCACCGAAGACCAGCAGCGGCAGCGGCTGCGCGTAGGCGGACATCAGCTCCGCCTGACCCATGGCCTCGGAGCTGAACTGGCTGATCAGGTAGTCGGCCGACTGCTGCGTCAGCCGGACGATCCGGCTCTGGTCGACGGTCGCGAGACTGTCCGTGACCGCCTGCCGCAGCCGGGCGTGCGCCGCGCCGTCGCTGAACAGGGCGTTGGGCCGGTAGCCCATCATCGGCAGTGCCGGGCTGTCCGCCGGTATCGCCCCGTCGTTCAGGGCGTTCCAGCGGCGCGAGTCCCGCACGAACAGGGTCGGGTTCTGCAGGATGTACAGACTGGCGTCGTAACTGGTCACCAGCTCGACCTCGACGTCCGGCGCGATGTCGACCGGGGCGCTCGGCCCCAGTGTGCGCAGCTGGGCGTACATGCTCTCGGGGTCGGAGCCGAAGTCGGACCCGTACAGCGGGACGTTCCCGTGCGCGGGGCAGCCGGCCGGTGCCCCGGACGTGTCGAAGGGCTGTTGCATGCTGGCTCCTAGCCGAGTGAGGACAAGAGGTGCTTCACGAGCGTGATGAGTGCCTGCATCGAGGAGTCCTGGTCACGCACGTCGCAGTGGATGACCGGAGTGTCCTCGGAGATGTTGAGCGCCTCGCACACTTCGTCGAGTGGGAACTGGTGCTTCCCCTCGAAGGTGTTGACGCCGATGACATAGGGCAGACCGAACGCCTCGACCAGGTCGAGGACGGGGAACGTCTCCTCCAGCCGCTCCGGGTCCGCCAGGACCAGCGCCCCCAGCGCGCCCCGGGACAGCCCCTCCCACATCTGCTTGAACCGCTCCTGCCCGGGGGTTCCGAAGATGTAGAGGACCAGGTCCTCGCCGAGGGTGAGCCGCCCGAAGTCCATCGCCACGGTCGTGGTCGTCTTGTCCGGGGTGTCGGAGAGATCGTCGATCCCCTCGCTGGCCTCGGTGATCTCCTCCTCGGTCTGCAGCGGTTCTATCTCGGAGACACTTCCGATGTACGTGGTCTTCCCGACCGCGAAGTGGCCCACGACCAGGATCTTCACGGAGCGGGAGACGTCGGGATCCAGATACACGGGACTACGCTCCGGTTCGAATTCGCATCAGGCCGTCGAGCACGGCGGTCAGCAGGACGGGATCATGGCGTTCGGCATGGGGCACCGGATTGCGCACATGGATCAGGCCGTCCTCGGCCATCTGCGCCAGCAGAATGCGGACGATGCCCAGGGGCAGCCGGGTGTGGGCCGCGACCTCGGCCACCGAGAGGAAGCCGTCCGCGATCAGATCCAGGACCGTACGGGCTTCCGGGGCGAGCGTCCGGGCCGCCGCCACGGCACCGTCCTGGGCCGTGATGATCGTGGTGTGCTCGTACTCGCTCTCCCGTGGCAGCGCGCGACCCTGCGCGATGACGAAGAGTGGGACTAATGGGGCCGTCAGCTCCAGCTCGCCGTCCAGTTCGTCACTCATCGCCGGTCCTTCCTCCCCGGGCCGCCGACCCGGCGGTCAGCGCCGGCATCGTGTCGCCCAGACGTACGGTGAACTCCTCGATGTCACAGCCGTGTTCGGCCGCCGCGGCGAGGAAGGCTCCCTCGCCGGCCGCGATCAGGAACACCCAGCCGTGCTCGAACTCGATGACCGTCTGCATCCACTCGTCGTCCTGCTGCCCGCCCGCGAACGGCGCGGTAGCCCGGCTGTAGGCGTGGATGCCGGTCATGGCCGCCGAGATCGTGTCCGCGAGATTCCTGCCGATCCCCGAACTCGCCCCGCGCGGCAGCCCGTCCGCGCCGAGCAGCAGCGCGTGCAGCGCGCCCGGCACCGACGCCACCGCCTTGTCCAGCTCCGCGAGCAGGAAGACCCCGCCGCCCCCGCCGTCCAGCGGTGCCCCGGCGCCGTCCCCGGGGTGGGCCACGTCGGCGCCGGCCACCCGCGCCGGGACCGTCAGGTTGTTGCCCAGCCGGGAGACCAGCCGGTTCATCCGGAACGACAGCTGCTCCATGTCGACGTCGGGCTCCGCGGCGGCGGCCAGATAGGCACCCTGACCGGCCCCGATCAGGAACACCCAGCCGTGCTGGAACTCGATGACCGTCTGGATCCAGTTCCGGCTCGGGGCCAGACCCGCGAAGTGGGCGGTGGCCCGGCTGAGCGACTGCATCCCCGCCATGGCCGCGGAGATGGTCCGCACGTCCTGGCCGGACAGGTCGTCCGTGGACCCGCGCGGCACACCGTCGGCGGACAGCACCACGGCGTGCCGTGCTCTCGGCACGTTGTCCACGATGTCCTGGACCATCCAGGACAGGTCTCCTGTACTCATGCGTTTTCGGACCCTCCGGGCGTCGGAATGTCGAAGGAGGCCGTGTCGCGCGCGGACTGCGTACCGCGCTGCAGGGCCGCCAGGCTGCCGGTGCCGCGCCGGGCACTGCGCCGGGGCGCCTGCTCCCCGCCGGTGGTGACACCGGTGGGCGAGATACGGGAACCACGCTTCGGCAGACCGCCCGCCGTACGCGCCGACCGTCCGGTCTCCATCGGCCGGATGGTGCTCACGGGCGCCTCGGTGGCCGGCGGCAGGGCCTCCTCCATGGTCCACAGCTCCTCGGGCAGGAGTACGACGGCCCGTACGCCGCCGTACCGGGAGACACCGGTGACATCCACCGTGAAGCCGTGCTGACGGGCGATCAGACCGATGACGGGGAAACCGAACTTCGGCTGCGTGCCCAGCTGGGACAGCCGGGGCAGACCCTCGCCGGACAGCAGCGCGCCGGCCCGCTGCCGGTCCTCGTCGCCCATGCCGACGCCGGCGTCGTCGATGACGATGCACAGGTTCTTCTGGGCCTGGCGGAAGGTGACCTCGATCGGGGCGTCCGCCTGGGAGAAGCTGGCCGCGTTGTCGAGGAGTTCGGCCACGGCCAGGGCGACCGGCGCGACGGCCGAGGCCTTCAGCGCGATGCCGCTGGGCTGCATGATCTCGACCCGCTGGAAGTTGCGGATCTGGCTCTGCGCGCTGCGGACGACGTCGTAGACGCTGGCGGGCTGGTTGCGGCGGCCCAGCGGCGCGCCGCACATCACGGCGATGCCCTGCGCTTTGCGGGCCATCTGGGCGTTGGCGTGGGTGATGTCCATCAGGTCGGAGAGGACCGCGTGGCCGCCGTACTCGCGCTGGACCCCGTCCAGCAGCGTGGTCTGCTCGGCCGCGAGGCTCTGGAGGAAGCGGGCGGCGCCCTTGAGGACCGACTTGGTGTTCTCCTCGGCGGCCTGCTCCGCCTCGCGGATGACATCGTCCTGCTCGTCCCGCAGCGTGGCCAAGGCGGCCTGGGCGCGGTCGAGTTCACCCTGCGCGTACCGCAGCCGCGCCTCCAGCGCGGCCTCGGACTCCTTCTTCCTCCTCCCCAGGGCTCTGCTGCGGAGCACGAGCGCCACGACTGCGGCTACGGCTGTCACCGCTATCGCAACCAGGCACCAAAGAAGCACGTCTTGAGTCATGGAAACCTTTCCCGGCGCGTGGCACGCAGGCGTCATCGGGGGTACGCCTTGCAAGGATCCGCAACCCGTCCAGGGGACTGCATGACTGACCTACGCGGAGAGATGACCGCGTTCAGACTCGAGGCCTGAACAAAAGTGGATCAAGGTCGCAGACGGCGGAATGCTATCACCGTCAACCGTGCGTACCGGAGGCCACTCCATCGGGTTTCACGGAGTTAACACGCCTGCTGCGTAAGGGGTGTTGGCCCTACCGGGGGACCGGGGTCCGCGACGCCGCAGGCTGGGCCTTCGGGAGCCCGCGCCGCTGCCGGATTCAGTCGAGGCGCGGCTCTGCGGGGGCTTCGCCGGACGGCGACCGGATCGTTATCGGGTCCCGCTCCGAGACCGCCTCCGCGGCGTCGGCGACGAGCGCTCGTTCGTGTTCGTGGTAGAAGCCGGCGGGGACGCCGGGACACATGCGCACCGGCGGACGACCGTGGCCGGATGCGGACGCCGTCGGGTCGGCGCGACGGCCGTCGCGGCAACGGCCGGGGCCGCCACCCCCCACAGGAGAGGCCCCGGCCGTCGCGCGGCACGGGCCGCGCGGCGGCCCGTACTCTCTACAGCGTCAGGAGTGCGTTTTCTGTCACACCGCGCGCCCGAAGCAAGTAGTTGCGGGTTGTACTGCCATGGACGAGGAGCGGTTTCAGGTCGTAACGTGCCTTTCGCGCCGGAGGGCGGCCGCGACCGACAAAATTCGAGGGACCACGTGCTGGGGGACGACGCGGAGCTGACCGCCGCGGTGCTTGCGGCACAGGACGGGGACGAGACCGCGTTCCGGACTGTGTACCGCACGGTGCACCCACGGCTGCTCGGATACGTACGGACGCTGGTCGGCGAACCCGACGCCGAGGACGTGGCGTCCGAGGCCTGGCTGCAGATCGCCCGTGACCTGGACCGGTTCAGCGGGGACGCGGACCGGTTCCGCGGGTGGGCGGCCAGGATCGCGCGCAACCGCGCCCTTGACCACATACGGATGCGCGGCCGCCGCCCCGCCGTAGGCGGCGACGAGACCGAGCTGACCGGCCGCGCCGCCGAGTCCGACACGGCGGGCGAGGCCATCGAGGCGCTGGCCACCGACCGCACCCTCTCCCTCATCGCCCAACTGCCCCAGGACCAGGCCGAGGCCGTCGTCCTGCGGGTGGTGATGGGCCTCGACGCCAAGACCGCCGCGGAGACCCTCGGCAAGCGGCCCGGCGCCGTCCGCACGGCCGCGCACCGCGGTCTGAAACGGCTCGCGGAACTGCTCGGCGGCGACCCCGAATCGGCCGCGGCTCTCGACGCCCTGCCACCCCAGCGAGACCCGCGCGACCACGCGGTGACGTCCGCCACTGTGACGCATACGCGCGCGCGGACGCAGAAGGACATGTGATGGCCGACGAGCGCCCTGCTGTGCCGGGGGACACCCCCCGGACCCCCGGCCGATGGCTGGACCGCGAAACCGCTGAACTCCTGCTGCGCGGCGAGTCCCTCGACGCCGTCGACCCGGCCGCCCGCGCCCAGGCCGAACGGCTCGCCAGGACCCTCGGCGCGCTGGCCGTGGAACCCACCTCGGGCAAGACCGAACTCCCGGGCGAGGAAGCCGCGTTGGCCGCCTTCCGGGCCGCGCGCACCGGCAACGATGTCGAGCGCTCCGCCCTCGGCCGGCCCTCCCGCGCGCACTCCTCCGACGCCGGTCTTGTCCGGCTCGGGCGGCCCGTGGAGACCGTACGGGGACCGCGCCTGGGCGGACCCGCGCGGTTCGGGCTGACCGCGGCGCTCGCCGTCGGACTGGCCGGCGGGGTCGCGGTCGCGGCCGGTACGGGCGTCCTGCCGTCGCCCTTCGACGACCCGACGCCCGCCGCCTCCGTCTCCGCCGCCGCGACCCCGGACCGCCCGCTGATCTCGCCCTCGCCCAGCGGCACCTTCGGCTCGGGCACCCCCTCGGCGGGCGGTACCACGGCCGGCTCCGACGACTCCTCCTCCGGCGAGGCGGTCGGCGGCGGCACGGACCGCACCCCCGCCGCCGGCTCCGGTGACGACGAGTCCGTCCACTCGGGCAGCTGGTGGAGCGCCGTCGCCTCCTCCTGCCGCGCCGTGCGCGACGGCAAGTCCCTGGAGGCCGGCCGCAAGCGCGCCCTGGAGGGCGCGGCGGGCGGCACCTCCCATGTGTGGACGTACTGCAAGGGCCTGCTCAAGAAGACCGGCGGCGGCTCGGACGACCAGGGCACCGGCAGCGGCGACGGCAAGAACGACGGCTCCCAGAGCGGACCCGGCGGCAGCCAGGGCGACCAGAGCGGCGGCCAGGGCGGTGACGACACGGGCAACGGGACCATAGCCCCGCTCGCCCCGGGCGGCGGCAGTGGCAGTGGCAGCGGCGGAAGCGTCGGCGGCCACAAGGGCAACGGCGTGGTTGCCACCCCGCTCCCCTCCGCCTTCGCCCCGCTGGCCCGTCGGACGCCGTCCACCCCCGCCTCCTCGCGGACACCGGCGCCGGCCCCGACGTACAGCGCCCTCTGACCTGCGACTTCATGACGCGCGAAACTTTTTTCGCGCGGGGTGTGACGTTTTCGGGCCCCGTGGCGCAGTACTGAGTGAGCCGACTGGTCATCGGCCGTCGCACAGAGCCGGGGGTTCCCCCCGTACCTTCGGCTCGTGCACTCGGCGCGGGGGGGGGGGGGGGCGCCCCCCCCCCCCCCCCCCCCCCCCCCCCCCCCCCACACCCCCCCCCACCCCCAC
>NZ_JBHYWD010000013.1:62994-70174 GCF_042751305.1 Streptomyces hokutonensis | reverse complement strand
CCCTTACTGGGGGTGGGGGCGGGGGGGGGGGGCGTCCCTGGGCCCCGCGGTCCCGCCCGCGCCCCGCACACCTCACCGATGGACGACGACCTTGTCGCCGGTCCGCACCTGTGCGAACAGACTTGCGATCGCCGCCTCGTCCCGTACGTTGACGCAGCCGTGCGAGCCGCCCGCGTAACCCCGCATCGAGAAGTCGTAGGAGTAGTGCACCGCCTGGCCGCCGCTGAAGAACATGGCATACGGCATCGGGGAGTTGTAGAGCGTCGACACCCAGTTCCGGGCCTTCCAGTAGACGTGGAACACACCGTCCCTGGTCGGGGTGTACTGCGCGCCGAAGCGGACCGACATCGTCGACACCGTCCGCCCGTCGATCATCCAGCGCAGGGTGCGGGTCGTCTTGTCGATGCACAGCACCCGGCCGGTCAGACAGCGCGGGTCGGGCGCGCCGGCGGGCTGGCCGCCCATCAGATACAGGTCCCACTTGCCCGGCTTCTTGGTCATCTTCACCAGCCGCTGCCAGGTGACCTTGTCGGTCTCGCCCGTCTTCGGCAGCCCGCGCTTGCCCTGGAAACCGGCGACGGCCTGCTCGGTGAGGTCGTCGTAGGTCCCGGTCGGCCCGTCGAAGAGCCAGTCGGCCTGCCGTAGCCGTGCCTGCAGCTCGCGCACTCCGGAGCCGCTGTCGCCGCGCGACCACAGGACGTTCGCGGCGGGCTCGGCACTTGGCGTGCTCGGCGTGGCCGAGGGACTGGCCTTGGCTCCCGGCAGTTCGATGCGCACCGGCAGGTGGTGCTTGCCGTCCGAGTCCGTGCCCTGCACCGTGCAGCCGCACACCGCCAGCAGCGCCGACAGGGCCGCCGTGGCGACGATCGCTCTCCCCATACCCGCAGTACGCATCCCGGACCCCCGCCGTCTCACCGGTGTCACCCGGACACGTACCCCCGGATGACGGGCCGCGAACGGCGCGGCATCGTGGTGTCCGGAGGTGCACACCATGGTGCGCGAATCGGAGTCGGGCCTGCCCGTCGAACCCGTCTACGGCCCCGGGGCACTCGCCGGCTGGGACCCGGCCGAGCGGCTGGGCGAGCCGGGGGAGTACCCCTTCACGCGGGGCGTGTACCCGTCCATGTACACCGGACGGCCCTGGACCATGCGCCAGTACGCCGGTTTCGGCACGGCCGCCGAGTCCAACGCCCGCTACCGGCAGCTGATCGCCCACGGCACCACCGGCCTGTCCGTCGCCTTCGACCTGCCCACCCAGATGGGCCACGACTCCGACGCACCGCTCGCCCACGGCGAGGTCGGCAAGGTGGGAGTGGCCGTCGACTCGGTCGACGACATGCGGTTGCTGTTCGACGGCATCCCGCTGGACAAGGTGTCGACGTCGATGACGATCAACGCCCCCGCCGCCCTCCTCCTGCTGATGTACCAGCTGGTCGCCGAGGAACAGGGCGTGGCGGCGGGGCAGTTGACGGGCACGATCCAGAACGACGTACTGAAGGAGTACATCGCGCGGGGCACGTACATCTTCCCGCCGAAGCCGTCCCTGCGCCTGACCGCGGACATCTTCCGGTACTGCGGCGCCGAGATCCCGAAGTGGAACACCATCTCGATCTCCGGCTACCACATGGCCGAGGCCGGCGCCTCGCCCGCGCAGGAGATCGCCTTCACGCTCGCCGACGGCATCGAGTACGTCCGTACGGCGATCGCGGCCGGCATGGACGTCGACGACTTCGCACCCCGGCTGTCGTTCTTCTTCGTGGCCCGTACGACGCTGCTCGAAGAGGTCGCCAAGTTCCGTGCGGCGCGCCGGATCTGGGCCCGGGTGATGCGGGAGGAGTTCGGCGCGCGCAACCCGAAATCCCTGATGCTGCGCTTCCACACCCAGACCGCGGGCGTTCAACTCACCGCCCAGCAGCCGGAGGTGAACCTCGTCCGCGTCGCCGTCCAGGGCCTGGCCGCGGTCCTCGGCGGCACCCAGTCCCTGCACACCAACTCCTTCGACGAGGCGATCGCGCTCCCGACCGACAAGAGCGCCCGCCTCGCGCTGCGTACACAGCAGGTGTTGGCGTACGAGACGGACGTGACCGCGACGGTCGACCCCTTCGCGGGTTCGTACGCCGTGGAGAGCATGACGGACGACGTGGAGGGGGCCGCCGTCGAACTGATGCGGCGGGTCGAGGAGTTGGGCGGCGCGGTCGGCGCCATCGAACTCGGCTTCCAGAAGGGCGAGATCGAGCGCAGCGCCTACCGCGTCGCCCAGGAGACCGACTCCGGTGAACGCGTCGTCGTCGGCGTCAACCGCTTCACCCTGGACACCGAGGAGCCGTACGAACCCCTCCGCGTCGACCCGGCCATCGAGGCCCAGCAGGCGGAGCGGCTGGCGAGGCTCCGCGCCGGACGGGACCAGGGTGCGGTGGAGTCGGCGCTGGGCGCGCTGCGGGAGGCGGCGGAGGGTACGGACAACGTCCTGTATCCGATGAAGGAGGTGCTGCGGGCGCGGGGGACGGTAGGGGAGGTGTGCGGGGTTCTTCGGGAGGTGTGGGGGGTGTATGTGCCGGTGGATGCGTTCTGAGATGGTCGATTACTCCGTGTGGGTGATCGGAGGAGGAAGCTGCACGTCACCGGTTACGCTCGTGGAGGGTGTTCCCCAAAGGAGGGTGCCGTGGCCGTGATGCTGCATGAGTCGTCGCTTGCCGAAGCCGCCGACCGGCTGTGGGAGGAGCTGCCCGGACACCGGGTGGAGATCCTCAACGGGAGCATTGTTGTGACACCGCCGCCGGATGGCTCGCATCAGGAGACACTGACCCGGCTCATCGAGGACTTCGCCGATGCTGGGGCCAGACAGGCAGGGCTGAGGTACGTCCAAGGGATCGGGCTGTGGCTGCCCACGGGGCCCGACGACTATGCGGTGCCCGACTTCTCTGTCGTCGACGCCGACTTCATGGACGCACTCGTCGAGAAGAACTGCTACGCGCCGCACGTCTTCCGCCTGGTACTGGAAGTCACGTCCTCCAACTGGACCAACGATACGGCCACCAAGGTCGACATCCACGCGCGAGCCGGCATTCCCGTCTACGTCATCGCCGACCGCAGGCACGACGAAGTCCTCCTCTACTCCAACCCGGCCGATGGCAAGTACCCCGACCCTGAGCGCTACAAGCGAGGCCAGAGCATCCCGGTCCCGGAGTCCGTAGGCGTCGCCCTCGACCTCTCCGTGGACGTCCTCCTCGACGGCGAAGGCTGACCGTCGTACCCCCATGGCACACTCGTGCTCATGTTCGGTGTCATAGACCTCCCCACCTACCTCGCCGGCCTGGTCCTGATCGTCCTTCTGCCCGGCCCCAACTCGCTGTACGTCGTCTCGGTCGCCGCCCGGCGCGGGACCCGGGCCGGGTACACGGCCGCCGCCGGTGTGTGGTGCGGGGACACCGTGCTGATGACGCTGTCCGCGGCCGGGGTCGCCTCGCTGCTGCAGGCCAATGCCGTGCTGTTCGGGATCGTGAAGTACGCGGGGGCCGGGTATCTGACCTGGCTCGCGTTCGGGATGCTGCGGGCCGCGTGGGCGATGTGGCGGACCCGGAAGGAGCGGGCGGCCATGGAGTCGGCTCCCGCCGCGGAGGCCGCCGACGAGCGGCCGTACCGGCGTGCCTTCGTCGTCAGTCTCTTCAACCCGAAGGCGATCCTGTTCTTCGTCGCCTTCTTCGTGCAGTTCGTCGACCCGGGGTACGCCTATCCCGCGCTGTCGTTCGTCGTGCTCGGCGCGTTCGCGCAGCTGGCGAGCTTCCTCTACCTCAGTGCGCTGATCTTCGGCGGGACCCGGCTGGCGGCGGCCTTCCGGCGGCGCAGGCGGCTCGCGGCGGGGGCGACCTCGGCGGCGGGCGCGCTGTTCCTTGGGTTCGCGGTGAAGCTGTCGCTCGCCAGTTCCGTCTAGCCGACGCGGATGCCGAGACGCTTCGCGTACTCCGCGAGGCCGTCCTCCGTGGTGCCCGCCCAGCCGACGTAGCCGTCGGGGCGGACCAGGAAGAGGCCCGTGCCGTACGTCTCGACGGCGGGGCCCTCCAGGACGCGCACCGAATCGCCGACGGCCGCCGGGGGCTTCGTGCCCAGGGCCAGCAGGGTCCAGTGCGGGCCGCGGAAGGTGTCGAAGAGGCGGGCGCCGTCGATCGTGCGGTCGGGGGCGCGGTCGCCCGCCCGCAGTGCGTCCTCGGGCAGGTCGGTGCGGGTGTCCACCGCGAGTGAGCGGCCGCGGTAGCCGAGGCCGAGCTGCTGGGTGGCCTTGCCGCGCTGCACCTCGCCGTGGTGGACCCGGGTGGAGATGCCGAGCATGTCGGCGGCGTTGGGCAGCCGCTCCTCCTCGTAGGTGTCGAGCAGGGACTCGGGGGCGCCCTCGCGCAGCACCGCGCCGAGCTTCCAGCCGAGGTTGTAGGCGTCCTGGACGCTGGTGTTGAGGCCCTGGCCGCCGGCCGGCGAGTGGACGTGGGCCGCGTCCCCGGCCAGGAAGACCCGCCCGGCGCGGAAGCGGTCGGCGAGTGCGGCGCGCGGCCGGAAGTCCGAGGCCCAGCGGAGTTCCGTCACGTCCTCGGGGGCGAGGTGGGTGCGGGCGGCCACGGTCTCGCGGACGCCGTCGAGCGAGAGGCCGATGTCGGTGCCCTCCGGGAACTGGGCGACGACCTGGAAGTCCTCGGTGCCCGCCAGCGGGAAGACCGCGAGGAAGCCGGCCTCGCCGTGCGGCGGGAAGACGTGCACGTTGTCGCGGTCCAGGCCGGTGACGCGGACGTCCGCGACCAGCATCGGGTTCGGGTCGACGGTCTCGCCGGTCATGCCGATGCCCAGGGTCCGGCGGACGAGCGAGCGACCGCCGTCGGCGGCGACGAGGTACCGGGCGCGGACGGCCGTACCGGAGGCGAACTCGACGGTCACGCCGTCCTGGTCCTGGGTGAAGCCGGTGACCTCCCGGCCGAAGGCAACCGTCCCGCCCAGCTCGGTCAGCCGCGCGGACAGGATCTCCTGGGTGCGCCACTGCGGCACCATCCACGGGATGCCGTACGGGGTGTCGGGGTCCGTCCCGGACGGCTCGAACATCCGGTGCTCGCCGACCTTGCGGCCGTCCTTCCAGACCGCGCCGGTCGGGTAGGGGCCGCCCTTCGCGAGGATCGCGCCGATCACGCCGAGGTCGTCGAAGACCTCCATCGTGCGCGGCTGGATGCCCTTGCCGCGCGAGCCGGGGAACAGCGCGTCCGCCTTCTCCACGACCAGCGCGTCAACCCCGCGCCGGGCCAGGTCGATGCCGAGGGCGAGGCCGGTCGGGCCGGCGCCGACGATCAGTACATCTGTGTGGTTCGTCATGATCCTCATCTCCTTAACGATGTTAAGTTGCTACGGGCAGCAGGGTGCCCTTAACGCCGTTAAGCTGTCAAGCGTGAGTACGGAACGACGCATCCCCCTGGACCGCAAACGGGTCGCGGACACCGCCCTGAAGGTGCTGAACGAGGTCGGCCTCGACGGGCTGTCCCTGAGGGCCATCGCCAAGGAGCTGGACGTCAAGGCGCCCGCCCTGTACTGGCACTTCAAGGACAAACAGGCGCTGCTCGACGAGATGGCGACGGAGATGTACCGGCGGATGGTCGCCGACGTCCCGCTCGTGCGCGAGGACACCTGGCAGCAGCGGCTGCTGAAATCCAACCGGGGGCTGCGCACCGCACTGCTCGGCTACCGCGACGGCGCCAAAGTCTTCAGCGGCTCACGCTTCACCGGCACCCTGCACGCGGTGCAGATGGAGGACACCCTGCGGCTGTTCACGGAGGCCGGCTTCACCCTCGCCCAGGCGGTCCGCGCGACTTCGACGTCGTACCTCTACACGATCGGTTTCGTCAGCGAGGAACAGGGCGTCCAGCCGCTGCCGGACGAGCGCCGCGAGGGCTACGACATGGACGAACGCGCCCGCCTGATGGCCGACTTCCCGATGTCGGCCGCGGCGGGCGCGGAGATCTTCCAGGACTACGGCCGGCACTTCGAGGAAGGGCTCGACCTGGTGATCGCGGGCATCGAGGCCCGGTTCAGGAGCGGCTGAGGCCGTTGCGGATCGCGCGGGTCAGGATCGGCGGCAGCAGGTCGGCCGCGACGCGGCGGGCCCGGGTCGCGCTACGGCGGCGGGGCGGGGCCTTGGCCGGTGCGGGCTCCGGCGCGACCTCCTCCGCGAGGTGCGCGAACCGGGACGGCGGGAAGGGCGGGGCCTGCATGCCCTTCTTGGACTTCAGGCGGACGATGCGGTGCCCCGCGGCCTGCTGGATGCTGAGGTTGCAGTCCTCGCGCTCGCGCACCATCGCCAGCAGCTCGTCCTGGACCGGGCCCGGGTCCTCCCAGGTGCCGTAGAGCTTCTGGGTGCTCAGGCAGATCGGGCGCAGGCCCCTGGTGAGCACCGCCTCCCAGACGGCCACGGAGACGCCGGGCGTGTGTTCCGAGCGGAAGTCGTCCAGGACCACGATCCCGCCCGGCAGCAGCGCCTCGCGGGCCGCGCCGATGTCGTCGCGGACGTGCTCGTACAGGTGCGAGGCGTCTATGTGGACGAAGCGGCAGCTGGCCGGGGTGACCTTGTCCGGCACGATGCTGCTGGGGCCCTTCAGGACCCGGGGCAGGGTCTCGTGGAAGGCGAGGTAGTTCTCCTCGAAGATCTGCTGGGTGAGCGCGCTGTACGACTTCGTGGACTCGGCCTGGTTGGCGTCGTCCAGGGCGTCGCCCTCGAAGAGGTCGCAGACGGTGAAGTTCTCACTGTCCTGACCGTGCCGGCCGAGGAAGATCGCGCTCTTCCCCATGTACACCCCGACCTCCAGCAGATCGCCCCGCGTTCCCGTGGCCTCCTGCCGGTCCAGGAACCATTCGAAGAGGACCTGGTCGAGAACGGGAAACCAGCCGGGAACGTCGTCGAGCCGGCGGGGCGGTCGTATCGTGCCTGGTACGAGGGCCATCGTGCAGAACACTCCCTGGCAGGGACGGGCTCGCCTGTTTGAGCCCGCGCGGGACACCCCAGCATCTGCCCAACAGCCCCCGTCCAAACGGGCCCCCAGGTGAACGGAAGACCAATTTCTGTGCGTCTGTTGTGCGGGGGTGCAGAGGGGGGGGGGGGGGGGGGGGGCGGCGCCCCCCCCCCCGGGGGCCGCCCCCCCGGGGGGGGGGGCGCCCG
>NZ_JBHYWD010000013.1:36030-62984 GCF_042751305.1 Streptomyces hokutonensis | reverse complement strand
ACACTCCCCCCCCCCCCCCCCCTCCACCCGCCCCCCAGGCCCACGCAAACAAAAATTTCTGGGCGCTCGGGGGGGGGGGGGCGCGCGGGGGGGGCGGGGGGGCCCCCCCCCCCCCCCTCTCATTCCGCCGTCAGCTGCGCGGTGTCGACAGCAGTGAGCGCAGCTTCGGTGTCAGCCGGTTCTCGACGACGCGGTTAAGTACGTATGCCAGCAGCAGCATGGTGAACACGGTGAGCACGATGGTCGCGTACGACGGGATGCCCAGGGTCCGGTGGTAGGCCTTTATGACGACCCAGCCCAGGTGTTCGTGGACGAGGTAGAAGGGGTACGTCAGCGCGCCCGCGACCGTCAGCCAGCGCCAGTTCGCCCAGCGCAGCCAGCCCAGCGCGATCGCGGCGACCGCGACATAGCCGAAGGTGACGACCAGGATGATGCCCCAGGCGGAGCGGTTGGAGAAGGCCGTGTCGTTGGGCGCGTGCCACAGCCGGGCCACCGCGTAGTGCTGGCCGATCAGCCAGCTGACGGCGACGATGCCCCAGGCGTAGGCGTCCTTGCGGTCGCGGTGCACGAGGTAGAGGCCGACACCGCCGATGAAGTACGGCGCGTACTCGGGCATCAGGATGATGTCCAGCAGCGGCGACTTGGCGCCCTGGGTGATCGCCGCGGCCAGCGTCCAGCCGGCGCAGAACATGATCACGCGCCGCCGGTTCGCGCCGGGCAGCACCACGCACAGGGCGAACAGGGCGTAGAAGCGGATCTCGGCCCACAGCGTCCAGCACACGCCGAGCACCCGGTCGACGCCCAACGGCATCTGCAGCATGGTCAGGTTGACCAGGACGTCGCTCGGCGCGGCGGCCTTGTACGCCACCATCGGCAGTGCGAAGACGCCGGTGACGATGAGGATCGCCGCCCAGTACGCGGGCAGCAGCCGGGAGGCGCGGGAGGCGAAGAAGGAGCGCAGCGGGCGGCCCCAGCCGCTCATGCAGATGACGAAGCCGCTGATCACGAAGAACACCTGCACACCGAGGCAGCCGTACGAGAACAGCGAGTGCAGGGTGGGGAACTGGTGTCTCGGCGAGGTGCCCCAGGCCTGGACGACCTCGCCGTCACGGCCGCCGTAGTGGTAGGCCGCCACCATCAGCGCGGCGACCAGGCGCAGCCCGTCCAGGGCGCGGAGGCGGGACTCCCGGCGCTTGGGCGGCTGCGGCGGCTCGGCCGGCGGCAGTTCCTCGACGGTCGGCGGCAGTTCGGCGCCGACCACGGTGCCCGTCGGGTTTTCCCGCGTGTCCGCGGGCGTGTCGATCACAAGGTTCCCCTAGTTCTGGCTCTGCTGGATCACAGCACACTAGTCCGACATCCGGGCGGGTTTGCGTTCTCGCCGCGACCCTTCGTCGCCCCGTCCGCGGCCGTTCACCCAGGCTTCGCCTCCGCGTACCCAACCTTGTCGCGTCCTCGCCACAACTGTTGTGTAGGGGCCGGGACGAGGGCGGCGGGCCGGCCCCTGGGGAGCCGGCCCGCCGGTATCTCGTACGTACGCCGCGCGTCAGCGGCTCACGGTCCGCTTCAGCAGCCGGGCCCGCCGGGCCACCCGGCGCACGGTCGCGTTGCGCGGGATGAACGCGAGCTGGGCCGGTACCGCGCCGGGCAGCGCCAGCGAGGTGAGGCGCTTGCGCTTGAAGTAGCGCCAGCTGTGGCCGTCGAGCCGCCGGGTGAGATAGGCCTCGGCGGCCGGGCGCAGGTTCGGGTAGATCTTCGGCTGCATCGCGTAACCGACCGCCTGCACCAGCTCGTTGAGCACCGCCACGTCCATGCCCTCGCGCTGGTCGGTGACCGCCGCGCGGTTCGTCAGCTCGGGCACCAGCGCGTCGACGATCGTCACCGGCACCCGGTTGCTGTTCTCGTACGGCGTCAGCCGGTCCAGCAGCGTCGACGTGCCGATGCGGGCGACCGGCAGGCCGTACAGCGCGCTCGCGGTGAGCAGCGCCGTGGAGAAGCAGCCGACGACCAGGACGGGCCGCAGTCGCTGGTAGAGGACCTCGGCGAGGACCGGGGTGTCGAGGACCGTCAGCTCGACGCCGAGCTTCTCCGCCTCCTGCTCCAGCGCGCGCGACCAGCGGGCCGGCGCCGACGGGTGCGGTTTGAACACCACACGCGTGTGGCCGAGTTGGACCACGCCCTTGAGCATCCGGACGTGCAGGTCCTCCTCCTCCTCTGCGGTGAGGATGTCGAGCGCGGAGAGGTACTGGCCCAGCAGCAGGGCGGGTTCGTCCGGAAGCGGGGGCAACTCGTCGGCGGTGTCGCCGAGTTCGGCCAGCACCTTAACGAAGGCGTCGGTCGGCACGATCTCCGGCCCGACGCCGAACTCGGTGAGCAGCAGCGGGGTGAGGCCCGGGACCAGGTCCAGGTGGAGCAGCCGGTCCACCCGGGTGCCCACCAGCGGGTCGATCTTGTTGCGGGTCGGGCCGTAGCTCATCAGGCCGTCGGCGTAGACGGTGACGGGGGCGCCGGTGAAGATCTGGCAGAAGCCGAGGGCCGGGTTGACCTGGATCGACTCGACGACCAGCTCCACGTCGTCGTCGCCGAGGTTCCACAGGAGCCGCAGATGGCGCTCCCACAGCGGGACGTCGTCGAGGCGGGGGGACCAGCCGCCGGGGTGGAAGGGGGAGATGGTCTCGTTCCACGACAGCACGTCGTCGAAGCGCTCGCGCAGCCGCTGGAAGCCGGGGGCCTCGTCGAGGCCGGCCGTGGTCTCGGGGGTCGCCGCGTTGTTGCAGACCAGCAGGATGCGCCGGTCGGCGGGGCGGAAGCTGTCGGAGTCGAGGGCGGCGGCCAGCGTGGCGGTGCCGTACAGCGTCGACGCCAGGAAGATCTGGGTCCTCACGCGGCGGCCCCCGCGGCGGCGGGACGGCGGCGCAGCCTGCGCAGCCTCGTCGCGCGCTGGATGTCCATGGAGTCGAGCGCCTCGTCCACCACGTCCTGTGGCATGCGCCGCAGGGCGACGGCGCTCATCGACTTCAGTTTTCTCGCCACCGCCGGCTCGAACCTTTCGATGGATCCCAGATGATGGGAAATGATTGCGCAATATGTACGGACGGCCTTGGGGAGCAGTTTGTCCGCGTCCCGGTCCTGTGCGGTTTCCTCGATGACCTGGTCGAACGCGCGAATGAAATCGAGCTGGCGGACGTCCCCGATCTGGGTCAGGGAGGAGGCGACCCCGCGCCGGTAGAAGACGCCGAGCAGGCTCACCGCGGCGAACGACTCCGCCTCCCGGTGCAGCTTCCAGATCCACGGCCGGTCCTCGGCCGTGCGCAGCCCGTCGGTGAAGTGGAGCAGGCCGCGGTCGACCAGCCGGCGGTGGTAGATGCCCGCCCAGGCGTAGGCGTAGTCGACGGAGGTGGACCGGTCGGCGGGCAGGATCGCGTCGCGCGGATTCATCACGACGCCGCGTCTGCCGTGCGGCATCCGCTGGATGGTGCGGGCCCGCGCGGTGCACTGGACATGGTCCGTGCGCACGAAGTCGCAGCCCAACTCCTCGATGGCGTCCACCAGTTGGGGGAAGTATCCGGGGGCGAGCCAGTCGTCGCCGTCGAGGAACGTCAGATACTCCCCCCGGGCCTTGTCGATCCCGGTGTTGCGCGCGGTCGCCAGTCCTCCGTTCTTCTCGTGTCGGACATGCACCGCGCCTGGCAACTCGCGCTCCGCGCGCGCGAGAATGTCGGGTGTCCCGTCGCGGGAGCAGTCGTCGACGAGAATGAATTCGAAGTCCGCGCGCGCGTTCGCGCGCAGACTCTTGAGGGTGTCTGGCGCGTATTGCTGCACGTTGTAGAACGGCACGATGACGGAGAGCTTGACCACGGGAGTGACGTTAGGCCGCGGCCCGTCATCCGTCTTTACTGCCACCTTGATTTTGGGTGAACGACACGTGGCGAACCTGTGTACCGGGTTTTTTTGAGGCCCGTTCCTGTGCCGGTTCGCTATTCGGCGTTGTGCTGTTAACCGTTTGTTGCCCTCAGGTTGGGCCGAGCAACGGAATGGCTTCCTAGCGTCTTCGGTGTGCCAGCAAGTGCAACGCAGACCCTGCGAGTAGCCGTCCTCGCGGATTCCGACACCCGGTGGAAATGGGGTTCGCTCACCGCGAACCGCATCGCACCGGCGAATTCGGACATCTCTCTGGACGGATACCTCCTGCGAGGTCGTGCCACCCCAACAGCCCGCCAGCTGAAGGAAGTCGGCGTCACCGCGGACTCCCTCCGCGAGGTGACCGCCGTCGAGTTCCTGCGCGCAATGGAGCGAGGCCCCGAGGATCAGTACGACATCCTCGTCCTCTCCCTCGTCGGCGGCGGGGTCCAGGCGATGCTGCACGGTCTGGCACGGGCCTGGCACGGCCGCGCCGAGCGGCCCGTCGTCGTCACCGGCTATGTCGGAGTCGTCTACGAGAAGCTCGCCGACGGCCTGCTCCTGCGGCACGGCGCGGACCTCGTCCTCGCCAACTCCCGCCAGGACGCGGACCGTTTCCGCGAGGTCTACGACGGGGTCGGCGCCGACTCCTCCGCGGTCACCGAGGTCGCCCTGCCGTTCCTCGGCGGGGACACCTACACCGGCGAACACGACCCGTACACCGTCGTGTTCGCGGTGCAGCCCTCGGTGCCCGACAACCGCCGGGACCGCGACTACCTGCTCAACAGGGCCATCCAGCACGCCCGGTTCCACCCGAACCGCGAGGTCCTCCTCAAGCTGCGCTCCAAGCCCGGCGAACACACCACGCATATCGAGGAGTTGCCCTACCAGAAGCTGGTCCAGGGCAAGGACCTGCCCGCCAACTTCAGCCTGGTGTACGGGCACATGGGCGAGGTGCTCGACCGCACCGACCTCCTGGTGACCATCAGCTCGACGGCCGCCCTGGAGTCCCTGCACCGCCGTATCCCCACCGTCGTGCTGACCGACCTCGGCATCCGCGAAGGGCTCGGCAACCACCACTTCGTCGGCTCGGGATGCCTCGCCTCCTGGGAGCAGCTCGACGCCGGGTACAAGCCGGTGCCGGACGCGGAGTGGGTGGCCCGGCAGGGGGTCCTGGCTGGGGGTCCCCCCTCTGGGGGAGGCTCGTACGAGACGGCCTTCGACGCGGCCCGGGAGCGCATCGCCAAGCTCCTGGCCGGCGGCGACATGCCCGCCCTCACCCCTTACTACACACCCGAGACAGCCCCCGGCTATCTGCCCGGCATCCTCGCCCGCCACCACCTCGGCCCGGACGGCACCCCACTGCCCGGCGCCCCGGCCGCCGACAAGGCGCCCGGGCCCGTCCGGCAGATCGTGCGCCGAGCCGCGCGCGGCGCCTACCGCCACGGCGTGCAGCGCGTGGCGCCCGTCATCCGCCGGATGGGGGAGCTGTGAACGTCAGGATTCCCGCTCAAGGAGTAGAGCCCATGTCCAACCCGCAAGCGGGCCAAGGCGCTTCGGTGCGCCGGGTGCTCGCGGTGATCCCCGCGCGCGGCGGCTCCAAGGGCGTCCCCGCCAAGAACCTCGCGCCCGTCGGTGGTGTCCCGCTGGTGGCCCGCGCCGTCCGCGAGTGCCGAGCCTCGCGCCTGGTGACGGACGTGGTCGTCTCCACCGACGACCAGGCCATCGCCGCCGCCGCCCGCCAGGCCGGCGCCGAGGTCGTGCTGCGCCCCGCCGCCATCGCCGGCGACACCGCGACCTCCGAGGCCGCCGTCCTGCACGCGATGGACGCCCACGAGGCGCTGCACGGAGCCCCGGTCGACGTGGTCCTGCTGGTGCAGTGCACCAGCCCCTTCATCGTCCGCGAGGACGTCGACGGCATCGTCAACGCGATCGTCGCGAACGGCGCCGACACCGCCCACACTGTGGCCCCCTTCCACGGCTTCGTCTGGCGCGACGCCGACGACGAGGCGACCACGGTCGTAGAGGCGACCGGCACCGGTCAGGTCGGTGGCGCGACGAAGGTCGCCAACCCCCCTGTCACCAGCGGCGGTTACGGTGTCAACCACGACAAGTCCTTCCGCCCGCGCCGCCAGGACCGCCCCCAGGACTTCCTGGAGACCGGCGCCGTATACGGCATGGACGCGGCCGGCTTCCGCAAGGTCGGCCACCGCTTCTTCGGCCGCACCGAACTCGTACGGACCGACCCCGCAAGGGTGTTGGAGATCGACGACCCCCACGAGCTCGCGCGGGCAAGGGCGTTGGCCCCGCTGTTCGACGCGGACCGCCCCGGTTCGCTCCCGACCGCCGACGACATCGACGCGGTCGTACTCGACTTCGACGGCACCCAGACCGACGACAGGGTGCTGATCGATTCCGAAGGACGGGAGTTCGTCTCCGTGCACCGCGGCGACGGACTCGGCATCGCGGCGCTGCGCAAGAGCGGCCTGAAGATGCTCATCCTGTCCTCGGAGCAGAACCCGGTCGTCGCCGCCCGGGCCCGGAAGCTCCAGCTCCCGGTCCTGCACGGCATCGACCGGAAGGACCTCGCACTCAAGCAGTGGTGCGAGGAGCAGGGCATCGCGCCGGAGCGCGTGCTCTACGTCGGCAACGACGTCAACGACCTCCCGTGCTTCGCCCTCGTGGGCTGGCCCGTGGCGGTCGCGAGCGCCCACGACGTCGTACGCGGCGCCGCACGCGCGGTCACCACCGTGGCCGGTGGCGACGGCGCTGTCCGAGAGATCGCCAGCTGGATCCTCGGCCCCTCTCTCGACTCCCTCACCAAGTAAGGAAACCCGCTGTCATGAGCAACAACTCCCGTCTGCGCCAGTTCGGTTCGAAGACCGCAGGACCCGGCCACCCCGTCTACGTCGTCGGCGAGATCGGCATCAACCACAACGGTGAGCTGGAGAACGCCTTCAAGCTGATCGACGCCGCCGCCGAAGCCGGCTGCGACGCCGTCAAGTTCCAGAAGCGCACCCCGGAGATCTGCACCCCGCGCGACCAGTGGGACATCGAGCGGGACACCCCCTGGGGCCGCATGACCTACATCGACTACCGCCACCGCGTGGAGTTCGGCGAGGACGAGTACCGCCAGATCGACGAGTACGCCAAGTCGAAGAACATCGACTGGTTCGCCTCCCCGTGGGACACCGAGGCCGTCGCCTTCCTGGAGAAGTTCGACGTCCCCGCCCACAAGGTCGCCTCCGCCTCCCTCACGGACGACGAGCTCCTCCGCGCCCTCCGTGCCACCGGCCGTACGGTCATCCTCTCCACCGGCATGTCCACCCCGAAGCAGATCCGCCACGCGGTCGAGGTCCTCGGCTCGGACAACATCCTGATGTGCCACGCCACTTCGACCTACCCCGCGCAGGCCGAGGAGCTCAACCTCCGCGTCATCAACACCCTCCAGGCCGAGTACCCGAACGTGCCGATCGGCTACTCCGGCCACGAGACGGGCCTGCAGACCACCCTCGCCGCGGTCGCGCTCGGCGCCACCTTCGTCGAGCGTCACATCACCCTCGACCGCGCCATGTGGGGCTCGGACCAGGCCGCCTCCGTCGAGCCGCAGGGCCTGACCCGCCTCGTCCGCGACATCCGCACCATCGAGGCCTCCCTCGGTGACGGCGTCAAGAAGGTCTACGAGTCGGAGCTCGGCCCGATGAAGAAGCTGCGCCGCGTCACCGGCGTGGTCGCCGAGGCGGAGATCGCCGCGGCGGCGGGCGAGCCGGTCTCGGTCTGAGTCTGAGCCATTAAGAGCCAGCGCCAGCGTCACTTACGGTCACGGGACGGTCGTACGACAATGAGCCCCCACGCCGGCACCGCCGGCCCCACCCCCCACACTCTCGCGTTCGTGGAGAGTCCGGTACAGCTGCTGAACGTGCTGGAGTGGGCGCACCTGAGTGCGCCCCGAACCGAGGAGGCGTCCGGCGTGCCCGGCGGGGGGCTCACCCTCGTGGTCCTGTCACCGACCGACCCGATGACCCGCGGCCAGCTGCGCCGCATGGCCGACCTCGCCCGCGACGAGGGCCACACCGTGCGCTGGGAGGAGGCCCGGGGCGGACCCGCGGCCCCCTTCCAGACCATCGGCGGCCTCACGCGGTTGCTGCGCAAGGCGGACCGGATCGTCATGGGCGACCCGTTCTCGCGGTACGTCCAGTTGTTGCTGACGATCACCAGGGCCCGCGACCTGGTCGTGGTCGACGACGGCACGGCCACGATGGAGTTCGTCGCCCAACTCGCCAGCGGCGAACGCCTGGTCCGCTGGCACCGCAAGGGCGGCCGACAGGGTCCTCGCGACCTGATCTTCGCCCCGGTGTCGTCGGCGGCCCGCCGCCGCCTGACCCCGAGCAAGCGCCGCCAGGTCGAGGTCTTCTCCTCCATGCCGATCGAGGAGCCCCCCAAGGGCGTCACGATCACACCGAACGAGTTCGCCTGGACCCGCGCCACCTTCGGCCCGCCCCGCATCACGAAGGGCGCCGACATGGTCGGCACGTCCCTCGTCGAAACGGGCGTGGTGGACGCCGACCGCTACGTCGAGGCGGTGGCCGCCCTGGCCAAGACCCACGGCGCGACGCGCTACTTCGCGCATCGGAGGGAAAGCACCGAGAAACTCCACCGGCTGGCGGTCGAAACGGGCCTGGAGATCGTCCGCCCGGATCTTCCGCTGGAGTTGATTGCCCGGCGGGGTCCCATCGGCCGTACGATCCTCAGCTTCCCGTCGACGGTGGTCCACACCCTGCCGCTGGCCCTGGTCGGCACGGAGGTCCGGGTCGCGGTCTGCGACATCGACCCCGCCTGGCTGACGGAGAACGCCTCGCCGCGGGCGCAGGGGTTCCTGTCGGGGGTTACGGGGACGGCCAAGGACGTGCATCGGCTGTCGGCGGTTACGGCGGCGTAGGGGGAGGAGGGGCGGGGACCAGGCCGCCTCGGGCCCGGTCCCCCTGTGCAGAGGTCGCACATCGGCACCCCTGTATATCCGTTGTATATCCGTCCGGGACTCCAAGACCCCGGCCGGCGCCACGCTCACCCTCCCGGCTGGAGCTTTCTCCGCCTTCGTGGACGCCCTGAAACGCGACGGCTACTCGGCCGCCCCCACCGGCTTGTGAGCCAGCGCGAAAGCCCGCCCCAGCCTCTGCGCCCCCCGCGGCTCCACCCGCACCTGCGCGTCCAGCGTCAGCCCCGCCTCCGTCAGGTACCCGGCCACCTCGGCCGGAGTCCGGAAGTAGTAGTCGAGGGAGATGTCCAGGCCGTAGCGCTCCGTCATGTGGAGGTGTTCGCCGTCCGAGGCCTGGAAGGCGAGGAGTACGTGGCCGCCGGGGCGCAGGGCGCGGTGGAACTCCTTGAAGACACCGGGGAGTTCGGGGTCCGGGATGTGGATCGTGGAGTAGAGGGCGATGATGCCGGCCAGGGTGGAGTCGGGGACGTCCAGGGACGTCATCGAGCCGACCTCGAAACGGAGTCGGGGGTGTGCCTCGCGGGCCAGGGCCACCATGTGCGGGGAGATGTCGATGCCGTAGGCCGGGACGCCGAGGGCGTTCAGGCGGGCTGTGACGTAGCCGGGGCCGCTGCCGGCGTCGACCACCGGTGCGTCGGGCGCCGTCGTGCGGGCCAGGTCGGCGAAGGCGGTCAGCAGGGCCGTTTCGAGGGGGCCGTCGCCCAGGCCGTCGGGGTGTTCCGCGCTGTACGCGGGGGCGATCGTGTCGTAGGAGGAACGGGTGGCCTCTGTGAAGTCCGCGGGGGCGTTTGCCGCGTGTGAGTCGTCGGTCACGTCGGCGGACCCTAGCAAGAGTTCCTGGCCCCAAGATCCGCTTCCCGCCAGACTCGTACCGCCACGCTGTGTAGCCGTGACGTCGCGTGGCCGTGAGGATTCCGGGATACGGACGGGGCAGGCTGAGGCTCGATGGGACGTGGTATTCCAGAGGAAGCGGGAAGCTTACCCATCCCCGCGAGCAGCTATGCGGCCGGCGGTCAGATTTTCTTCGTCTAACGGGTTGAACTTTTGTTGATCGAGGGTCAGTTGACCACCCGGGCGCCCTACCCTTCAGAGGGTGAAGCAATTGATGTCACCAGAGTCCGAGGAATCCGAGGCGGAGTCCGGGGCCGAATCCGTCGGGAATGTGCTTCCGGGCACCCTGCCGGAGGCCCTGCGGGCCGAACTCGTCGCGTTCCGCCGGGACTTGCACATGCATCCCGAGCTGGGCAACCAGGAGTTCCGGACCACCGCCGCGATCAAGACCCGGCTGGAGCAGGCCGGTCTCGAACCGCGTGTTCTCGCCATCGGGACCGGCCTCGTCTGTGACATCGGGCCGCGCGAGAGCGGCGTACCCGTGCTCGCGCTGCGCGCCGACATCGACGCCCTGCCCATCCCGGACACGAAGAGTGACTGCGCGTACCGCTCCACCGTGCCCGACCGCGCCCACGCCTGCGGTCACGACGTGCACACCACCGTGGTGCTGGGCGCCGGCCTCGTCCTGGCCCGGCTGCACGAGCAGGGGCTGCTGCCCCGGCCGGTGCGGCTGCTCTTCCAGCCCGCCGAGGAGATCCTGCCGGGCGGTGCCGCCGACGCCATCGAGTGCGGGGTGCTGGAGGGGGTCGGCCGGATCATCGCCGTCCACTGCGATCCCAAGGTGGACAGCGGGAAGATCGGGTTGCGGGTGGGGCCCATCACCTCCGCCTGCGACCGGCTCGAAGTCTCCCTCGACGGGCCCGGCGGCCACACCGCCCGGCCGCACCTCACCACCGACCTGGTGACCGCCGCCGCCCGCGTCGCCACCGACGTGCCCGCGCTCGTCGCCCGTCGTATGGACGCGAGGAGCGGGGTCTCCGTGACCTGGGGGCGGATCGAGTCCGGCCACGCCCCCAACGTCATCCCGCAGCACGCAGAGCTGTCGGGCACCGTACGGTGTCTCGATCTCGACGCCTGGCGGCGGGCGCCCGACATCGTGCACGCGGCGATCGACGAGGTCGCCGGGCTGTACCGGGCCAAGACGGTCATCGACTACGTGCGCGGGGTGCCGCCCGTCGTCAACGACCCGCTGGTCACCGAGCTGTTGCGGGATGCCATGGTCGCGCGCCGCGGGCCGCTGTCCGTCGAGGACACCGAGCAGAGCCTGGGCGGCGAGGACTTCTCCTGGTATCTGGAGCACGTGCCGGGCGCCATGGCCCGGCTGGGCGTGCGCACGCCGGGGGAGCGGACCGTACGGGATCTCCACCAGGGCGACTTCGACGCCGACGAGTCGGCGATCACGGCGGGCGTGGAGCTGTTCACCGCCGCCGCGCTGATCGACGCGGCGCTCTGAGCGCGACGGGGGCGTAGAGGTGCCCGTTCGGTACCCCTACGTCCCCTTGTGTCACCCGGGTGTAACCACCGGCGCGTGAACGTAACGCGGCGGCGGCACGATCCGGTAACGGCAAGGAGAAACCCCGTTCCCCTCCTCGTCTACGCGCGTTACTGTGCGCGGAAATCGCCACAGAGGCGGCGGCTTGGGGAAGCGGTCCGGTGACGGTGCCGTGGGGACGAAGGAGTGCTTGCTGTGCGTCATACATCTCGGAGGACCAGGTTCTCCCAAGCAGCGGTGGCCGTCACTGTCATCGCCCTTGCGGCTACCGCCTGCGGTAGTTCCAGCAAGGATGCCAACAAGGCCAGCGACAGTTCGTCGTCCTCGTCCGGCAAGTACACCGGCAAGGGCATCGGCCTCGCCTACGACGTCGGCGGCAAGGGCGACCAGTCCTTCAACGACGCGGCCTACGCCGGTTTCCAGAAGGCCGAGAAGGACTTCGGCATCTCCGGCCGCGACATCGAGCCGCAGGACGGCGAGTCCGACGCGGACAAGGTGCAGCGCCTGGAGAGCCTCGCCACGGCCGGCTACAACCCGGTGATCGGTGTCGGCTTCGCCTACGCGCCCGCCGTCAAGGAGGCCGCCGCGAAGTTCCCGAACATCACGTTCGGCATCATCGACGACGAGCAGGACAAGGCCGCCAACGTGGCCGACCTCGTCTTCCACGAGGAGCAGTCCTCGTACCTGGCGGGCGTCGCCGCGGCCAAGGCGACCAAGAAGAACCACATCGGCTTCATCGGCGGCGTCGACGTCCCGCTGATCCACAAGTTCGAGGCCGGGTTCGACCAGGGCGCCAAGTCCGTCAACCCCAGCATCAAGATCGAGTCGCAGTACCTGACGCAGACCGCGGCCGAGGGCGGCTTCTCCAGCCCCGACAAGGGCAAGGACGCGGCCAGCGGCCAGATCGAGGCGGGCGCGGACGTCATCTACGCCGCCGCCGGTCTCTCCGGCCAGGGCGTCATCTCCGAGGCCTCCGCCAAGGGTGTGTGGGCCATCGGAGTGGACTCCGACCAGTACGAGCAGAAGGCGCTCGCCAAGTACAAGGACTCGATCCTGGGCTCGGCGCTGAAGAACGTCGGCGGCGCGGTCTACGACCTGGTGAAGTCCGTGTACGAGGGCAAGCCGAAGACCGGCGTGATCCGCTACGGCCTCGACAACGACGGCGTCGGCTTCTCCGACACCAACCCGAAGTACAAGGCCATGACCGCCGCGGTGGCCGCGGTGAACAAGGCCAAGCAGGACATCATCGACGGCAAGGTCACGGTCGCCACCACGACCAAGTGAGGGTGAGCGCACCTTCCTGACGCCGAAGCGGGGAGCCCCGGGACCGAAACGGTCCCGGGGCTCCCCGTGTTCGCCGTGTCCGCCATCCGGGTGCTTGGCGTTTGGCAAAGGTTCAAAACGGTCGGATAACGCTCTGGCAAGTTGGGGTTCTCCACCATGTCTACGCGCGTTACTCTGCGACGGAACCAGCGCCTGGTTGGGGCGCTTGCACGAAGGAGTCTCGTTCCATGCGCCGGGTGTCCCGTATCGCCGTTGCAGGCGTTGCAACCGCAGCTCTTGCCGTCACCGTCTCCGCCTGTGGCAGCTCGTCCAGCTCGTCCGCCAGCAGCAGTAGCAGCAGCGGTTCCTCCAAGGGTATTGGCCTCGCCTACGACGTCGGCGGCAAGGGCGACCAGTCCTTCAACGACGCCGCGTACGCCGGCTTCACCAAGGCCGAGAAGGACTTCGGCGTCAGCGGCCGCGACGTGGAGCCGCAGGACGGCGAGTCCGACGCGGACAAGGTGCAGCGCCTGGAGACGCTGGCCCGCTCCGGTTACAACCCGGTGATCGGCGTCGGCTTCGCCTACGCGCCGGCCGTCAAGGAGGCCGCGGCGAAGTTCCCGAAGATCTCCTTCGGGATCATCGACGACAACGAGATCAAGGCCGACAACGTCGCCGACATGGTCTTCCACGAGGAGCAGTCCTCGTACCTCGCCGGCGTCACCGCCGCGCTGACCACGAAGACCAACACCGTCGGCTTCGTCGGCGGCGTGGACGTCCCGCTGATCCACAAGTTCGCGGCGGGCTTCGCACAGGGTGTCGCCGACACCAAGAAGGGCGTGAAGGTCAAGTCGCAGTACCTGACCCAGACCGCGGCCGAGGGCGGCTTCTCCAGCCCCGACAAGGGCCAGGCCGCCGCCGAGGGCCAGATCGAGGCCGGCGCGGACGTCGTCTACGCCGCCGCGGGCCTCTCCGGCCAGGGCGTCATCAAGGCCGCCGCCGCGCACAAGGTGTGGGCGATCGGCGTCGACTCCGACCAGTACAACCAGAAGGCGCTGGCCGCCTACAAGCCGTACATCCTCACCTCGGCCCTGAAGAACGTGCAGGGCGCGGTCTACGACCTCGCCAAGTCCGTCATCAAGGACAAGAAGCCGCTCAGCGGCGAGATCCGCGGCTCGCTGAGCAACGGCGGCGTCGGCCTGGCCGACTCCAACCCGACCTTCAAGAACAACGCCACCCTCCAGGCCGCCCTCAAGAAGGCCGAGGCCGGCATCAAGGACGGCTCGATCACGGTCAAGACCTCTTGATCCGAGGGTCGTAGGCCCGTCACGACCATGGCCAAAAGAGCGCTGTAATGGCAGCGTTACGGCCACGGAACGGGGTGTGGGGAGGATGTCTTCCCGCGCCCCGTTCTCGCGGCAGAATGCTCGGAACGGATCGGATGCCAAACAAAGCCGGTCAGGTCCGGGCACTATTTAAAGCAGGGGCGCTACGCGCGTAGAGAGGCCCCTTTCCACGAGGAGAGTTCGCCATCGACGCGTCCAGCAGCCCTCCGCTCACCGCACAGTCGACCGCGGTCGAGTTGGCCGGGATCACCAAGCGCTTCCCCGGTGTCGTCGCCAACAGCGACATCCGCTTCAGTGTCCGAAAAGGCACCGTGCATGCCCTCGTCGGCGAGAACGGCGCCGGCAAGTCGACCCTGATGAAGATCCTCTACGGCATGCAGAAGCCGGACGAGGGCACCATCGCCGTCGACGGCGAGCAGGTCACCTTCTCCTCGCCCGCCGACGCCATCGCCCGCGGCATCGGCATGGTCCACCAGCACTTCATGCTCGCCGACAACCTCACCGTCCTGGAGAACGTCGTCCTGGGCAGCGAGAAGCTCTACGGCATCGGCGGCGGCGCCCGCAAGAAGATCAAGGAGATCTCCGACCGCTACGGCCTGAACGTCCGCCCGGACGTCCTGGTCGAGAGCCTCGGTGTCGCCGAGCGCCAGCGCGTCGAGATCCTCAAGGTCCTCTACCGCGGCGCCCGCACCCTGATCCTCGACGAGCCCACCGCCGTCCTGGTCCCGCAGGAGGTCGACGCCCTCTTCAGCAACCTGCGCGAGCTGAAGTCCGAGGGCCTCGCCGTCATCTTCATCTCGCACAAGCTGGGCGAGGTCCTGTCGGTCGCCGACGAGATCACCGTCATCCGGCGCGGCACCACGGTCGGCACGGCCGTCCCCGCCGAGACGAGCTCCCGCCAGCTCGCCGAGATGATGGTCGGCAGCGAACTCCCCACCCCCGAGACGGCCGAGTCGACGGTCACCGACCAGCCCGTCATCGAGGTCAAGGGCCTCACCGTCTACGCCGCCGGCGCCTCCCTCGGCGCCGAGTCGGAGCCCGTGGGCGGCGGACTGGTCGGCGACGCGGCCGTCGGCGGCGCCGCCAAGCGCGTCCTCGACGACGTCACCTTCACCATCCACGCCGGTGAGGTCATGGGCATCGCCGGCGTCGAGGGCAACGGTCAGACCGAGCTGATCGACGCGCTGATCGGCCTGAAGAACGCCGACTCCGGCACCATCGCCTTCCTCGGCGAGGACATCACCGCCTGGGCCACCCGCAGGCGCCGCGAGCACGGCATCGGCTACATCCCCGAGGACCGCCACCGCCACGGCCTCCTGCTGGAAGCCCCGCTGTGGGAGAACCGCATCCTCGGCCACGTCACCGAGACGCCCAACGCGAAGGGCGTCTGGCTCGACATCAAGGGCGCCCAGGCCGACACCCGCCGGATCGTCGAGGAGTACGACGTCCGCACCCCCGGCATCGACGTCACCGCCGCCTCCCTCTCCGGCGGCAACCAGCAGAAGCTGATCGTCGGCCGCGAGATGAGCCACACGCCGAAGTTCCTGATCGCCGCCCACCCCACCCGCGGTGTGGACGTCGGCGCGCAGGCCGCGATCTGGGACCACGTCCGCGCGGCCCGCCGCGAGGGCCTCGCCGTCCTGCTGATCTCCGCCGACCTGGACGAGCTGATCGGCCTGTCGGACACCCTGCGCGTGATCTACGACGGCAGGCTGGTCGCCGACGCGGACCCGGCCACCGTCACACCCGAGGAACTCGGCTCGGCCATGACCGGCGCCGCGTCCGGTCACCTCGAGCACATCGAGGAAGAAGCAGACGGCGCGCAGAGCACCGTAGAGAACACGGACGACACCGCCGCCCCGGAGGACGAGGCCCGATGAAGAAGTTCGACAAGGAGCGGCTGCTCCTCGCCGTGGCCGGCCCGGTCATGGCGCTTGTCGCGGCGATCCTGCTGACCTCGGTCGTGCTGCTCGCCTCGGGCAAGAACCCGATCGAGCCGTACCACCTGATGCTCCAGCAGATCGGGTACTCGGACGTCCAGGTGCTGATCATCAACCAGGCGTCGATGTACTACATCGCCGCCCTGGCGGTCGCCCTCGGCTTCCGGATGAACCTGTTCAACATCGGCGTCGACGGCCAGTACCGCCTCGGCGCCGTGATGACCGCGGTCGTCGGCGCGCACATCGGCCTGCCGGCCGTCCTCCAGGTGCCGCTGCTGCTCCTGGTCGCGATCCTCACCGGCGCCTTCTGGGCCGGGATCGCGGGTGTCCTCAAGGTCACCCGGGGGGTCAGCGAGGTCGTCGCCACGATCATGCTGAACGCCATCGCGACCAGCCTGATCCTCTACCTCACGCAGACCAACACGTGGGGCGTGCAGGTCGGCAACAACATGACGACCGGCATCATGAAGAAGTCCGGCTGGATCCCCGGCATCGACATGGGCGCGGACACCGGCGAGATCTACGGCCTGGTCTTCCTCGCCGTGATCATGGGCATCCTGTACTGGCTCGTCCTCAACCGCACCCGCTTCGGCTTCGACCTGCGCGCCACCGGCGAGTCCGAGACCGCCGCGGCCGCCTCCGGTGTCGACGCCAAGCGCATGACGCTCACCGCGATGCTGATCTCCGGCGCTGTCGCCGGTCTCGCCGGACTGCCCCTGCTGCTCGGCGACAGCCACACCTACAGCCTCACCTTCCCCGAGGGCCTGGGCTTCACCGCCATCGGCATCGCCCTCCTGGGCCGCAACAACCCCGGGGGCATCGCCCTCGCCGCCCTCCTGTGGGCCTTCCTCGACAAGGCGTCGCCCGCCCTCGACTACGCGACCCCGGTGGCGTACGAGAAGGAGATCGCGACGATCATGCAGGGCCTGATCGTGTTCGCGGTCGTCATCTCCTACGAGGTCGTCCGCACCTGGGGCCTGCGCCGCCAGCAGAGCCGCGTCGGCGCCGAACTCGCCGCCGCCGCCCGGAACAACTCCGAGAACAAGGAGGTGGCGGCCCGATGAGTACCGCGACCATCGCCAAGCCGCAGGCGAAGCAGCCCGGCAAGGGCGGACGCCGATTCTCCCTCCCCGTGCTCCTGGTGATCATCGCGGGCGCGCTGATCCTCACCTCGATCGTCCGCCTGATCACCGGCGCGGACGGCATCACCTCCACCGGCCAGATGTCCACGGCTCTCCGGGCCGCCGTACCGATCGGCCTCGCCGGTCTCGGCGGTCTGTGGGCCGAGCGCGCGGGCGTCGTCAACATCGGCCTCGAAGGCATGATGATCCTCGGCACCTGGTTCGGCGCCTGGGCCGGCTACCAGTGGGGTCCCTGGACCGGTGTCGTCTTCGGCATCCTCGGCGGCTGCCTCGGCGCCGTCCTGCACGCCATCGCCACCGTGACGTTCAACGTCAACCACATCGTCTCCGGTGTCGCCATCAACATCCTGGCGCTCGGCATCACCCGCTATCTGTCGAAGTTCACCTTCGCCAACACCTCCGAGGGTTCCGCCAAGCAGTCCCCACCCATCGACTCGCTCGGCAACTTCGACATCCCCGGCCTCTCCAGCTGGCTGGACACGCTCAACGGCAAGCACTGGTTCCTGATCTCCGACATCGCCGGTCTCGTCGGCGGTCTGGTCACCAACCTGTCGCCACTCACGGTCATCGCGGTCGCCCTCGTCCCCGCCACCTGGTGGGTCCTGTGGCGCACCGCCTTCGGGCTCCGGCTCCGCTCCTGCGGCGAGAACCCGGTGGCCGCCGAATCCCTCGGCGTCAACGTCTACAAGTACAAGTACATCGCCGTGATCATCTCCGGCGGCTTCGCCGGCCTCGGCGGCGCCTTCCTGTCGATCGTCGCCTCGAACGTCTACCTCGACGGCCAGACCGGCGGCCGGGGTTACATCGGCCTCGCCTCGATGATCTTCGGCAACTGGATGCCGGGCGGACTCGCCCTCGGCGCGGGCCTGTTCGGCTACACCGACAGCCTCAACCTGCGCGGCGGCGCCACCAACGTCCACGCGCTGATCCTGCTGCTCGGCTTCCTGCTGGTCGCCGGCGTCGGCTACCTGGTCTGGAAGAAGCGGTACGTCCCCGCCGGCATCACCGCCGCCGTCGCGGCCCTGATGTTCGTCTGGTACGCCACCACCGACCAGGTCCCGACCCAACTGGTCGGCGCCAGCCCGTACATCGTCACCCTGCTGGTCCTCTCGCTCTCCGCACAGCATCTGCGGATGCCGAAGGCGGACGGCCTGCCGTACCGGAAGGGACAGGGCAAGTGATCTCGCCCGCCGCCGAGTCGGCCGTCGACTGGGACGAACTGCGCGCCGAGGCGCGGGAGGCGATGTCCCACGCCTACGCGCCGTACTCGGGCTACCCCGTCGGGGTCGCCGCCCGCGTCGACGACGGCCGCACGGTCTCCGGCTGCAACGTGGAGAACGCGTCGTACGGCCTCGGCCTGTGCGCGGAGTGCGGACTCGTGTCCGACCTCCAGCGCACCGGCGGCGGCCGGCTGACGCACTTCACCTGCGTCGACGGCAAGGGCGACATCCTCGTCCCGTGCGGTCGCTGCCGTCAGCTGCTGTACGAGTTCGGCGGTCCCGGTCTGCTGGTGGAGACACCGGCGGGCATCCTGCCGCTCTCGGAGATGCTCCCGCAGGCCTTCGGGCCGGACCATCTCACCAGGTAACTCCCGTGCGGCCCCGCTGAGTTGACCAACGGCTCACTCGGCGGGGCCGCGCATTTTCTGAACGCCCGGAAGGAAATCCAAGCCATGGCCATGGACGCCATCTCCGTCATCCGTACCAAGCGGGACCGCGGTGAACTGAGCGACGAGCAGATCGACTGGGTCATCGACGCGTACACCCGCGGGGAGGTGGCCGACTACCAGATGGCCGCCCTCAACATGGCGATCCTCCTCAACGGCATGAACCGTTCCGAGATCGCCCGCTGGACCGCCGCGATGATCGCCTCCGGCGAGCGCATGGACTTCTCGTCGCTCTCCCGCCCGACCGCCGACAAGCACTCCACGGGCGGCGTCGGCGACAAGATCACGCTCCCGCTGGCCCCGCTGGTCGCGGCCTGCGGCGCGGCCGTCCCGCAGCTCTCCGGCCGCGGCCTCGGCCACACCGGCGGCACCCTCGACAAGCTGGAGTCCATCCCCGGCTGGCGCGCACTGCTCTCCAACGAGGAGATGCTGTCGGTCCTGGAGGGCACCGGCGCGGTGATCTGCGCGGCGGGCGACGGCCTGGCCCCCGCCGACAAGAAGCTCTACGCCCTGCGTGACGTCACGGGCACGGTGGAGGCGATCCCTCTGATCGCCTCGTCCATCATGTCGAAGAAGATCGCCGAGGGCACCGGCTCCCTGGTCCTCGACGTGAAGGTCGGCACGGGCGCCTTCATGAAGACGATCGAGGACGCGCGTGAACTGGCGTCCACGATGGTCGGGTTGGGCACCGACCACGGCGTGAGGACGGTCGCGCTGCTCACGGACATGTCGACCCCCCTGGGACTGACGGCGGGCAACGCCCTCGAAGTCCGGGAATCCGTCGAGGTGTTGGCGGGCGGCGGCCCCTCCGACGTCGTCGAACTGACCATCGCGCTGGCCCGCGAGATGCTCGACGCGGCCGGCATCAAGGACGCCGACCCGGCGAAGGCCCTGGCCGACGGTTCCGCGATGGACGTCTGGCGCCGGATGATCGCGGCCCAGGGCGGCGACCCGGACGCGGAGTTGCCGGTGGCGCGCGAGCAGCACGTGGTGACGGCCCCGGCCTCCGGTGTCCTCACCCGCCTCGACGCCTACGACATCGGCATCGCCGCCTGGCGGTTGGGCGCGGGGCGTGCGCGCAAGGAGGACCCGGTGCAGGCGGGCGCGGGAGTGGAGATGCACGCCAAGCCGGGCGACGTGGTGACGGCGGGCCAGCCCCTGCTGACCCTGCACACCGACACTCCGGAGCGCTTCGCGTACGCGCTGGAGGCGGTCGACGGTTCCTACGACATCGGCGCCGGGGGTACGGCGTTCACGGCTTCGCCGGTGGTGCTGGAGCGCATCGCCTGATCGGTCGTCGGGGGAGCGGGGGAGGGGCCGGACTTTCAAGTCCCGGCCCCTCCTGCCTACTTGGGGCCAGGCCCTACTTCTTCAGATGGCGGGCGTAGAAGCGGAACGCGTCCTCCGACTCGAACGCCGGAGTGCCCGTGTGCCCGCCCATGTTGGCGTGCAGGGTCTTCTCCTCGGTGCCGAAGGAGTCGAACAGGTCCAGGGCCCGCTGCCGGGGGTTGCCCTCGTCGTCCCACTGGAGCAGGAGCAGCAGCGGGACGGTGACCTGCTTGGCCTCCTCGCGCTGGGCGCGGGGGACGTAACCCCCGGCGAAGAAGCCGGCCGCCGAGATACGCGGCTCGGTCACCGCGAGGCGGATGCCGAGGGCGGTCCACCCCGAGTAGCCGACCGGGCCGCCGACCTCGGGCAGGGCGAGGACGGCGTCGAGCGTGGTCAGCCATTCCGGGGCCGCGTTCTCGACCAGTGGGCCGACCAGGGACTCGAAGATCTCGTTGGTCGGCTCACCGGCCCGCATCGCCCGGCCGAGGTCGGCGCGGAGCTGTACGTCGGTGGCGGAACGGGGACGGCCGCCGCAGCCGGCGGCGTCGATGGTGACCGCCGCGTAGCCGGCCGCCGCGGTGGCCCGGGCCCTGGCCACCAGCCGGGGCTCCGCCTTGGGCAGGCCGTTGTTGTGGGCGATGAGGATCAGCGGCGCCGGTGCGGTGGAGTCGGGTGTCCACAGGGTGCCGGGGATCTCGCCGAGGGTGAATTCGCGTTCGAGGACGCCGTCGTCGAGGCGCTGCTCGGAAGTGAACCGCAGGGTCGTGTCCATGGTCGTGCCTTTCGGGAGTACGCGGAACGGCGCTCCCGGACGACCTATCGCCCGACCGTGACCCCGGAGGAGAGCACCCATGTCGTTGATGTGTTCACGGGTACCACCTCCTCGTTCTCTCGCACGGCCACGGGCAAGGTAGCAGCGGCCGCAGTCCTCCGCCAACGGGTTTTGTGCGCGGCGGCTCACCCGAGCAGCGCCGCGATCACCACCAGCACCGGCACCGACAGGATCGTCGACAACAGGATCGAGTCCCGGGCCAGTGCCTCGCCCACGCGATAGCGGCTCGCGTACGTGTACAGGTTCTGCGCACCGGGCAGTGCCGAGGTCACCACCACGTCGAGCAGCGCCGCCCCGTGGAGGCCGAACACCCCCGTCGCCAACGCCCAGGCGATCGCCGGCTGTCCCACCGACTTCAGGGCGACCGACAGCAGCACCGGCCACCGCTCGGCACCGCGCGCCGGCAGCGCGCTTCCGCGCAGCGAGATGCCGAAGCCGAGGAGTACGGCCGGGACCGCCATGTTGCCGATCAGGGTGAGCGGGTCCATCACCGGGCCGGGGACGTGCACTCCGGACGCGGCCACCGCGACCCCGGCGAGGGAGCCGACCGCGACCGGGTTGCGCACGGGCGTGAGCAGCCGCAGCCACCAGGGGTCCTTCTCGCCCCGGTCCGACAGGTCGAGGATCGTGAGGGCGAGGGGGCTGACCACGACGAGCTGGAACAGCATCACCGGTGCCACCAGCGAGGCGTTGCCCAGGACGTACACCGAGATCGGGATGCCGAGGTTGCCGGAGTTGACGTAGCCGGAACAGAGCGCGCCGATCGTCGTACGGCCCACACCCCAGCCGCGGGCCACTCCCACCGCCACGAACACGCCCGACACCGCCGCCGTGCTCAGCACCGTCACGAGCAGCCAGCTGGAGAAGACCACCGAGAGGTCGGCCCGCGCGAGGGTGGTGAACAGCAGGGCCGGGGACGCCACGTTGAAGGCCAGCCTGGTCAGTACGTCCCGGCCGTTCTCGCCGAGGGAGCCGCGCAGGCCGAGCAGATAGCCGACGGCGATGACGACGCCGATGACCGCGAACCCGGTCAACACCCCCTGCACGGCGCCTCCTCGGCGGCGGTCGCGGCGCGCGCGAGGGCGTCGGGTATCCAGGGCGGGGCTGATCCGTGGGGCATACAGCAAACCTAGGCGGTCGCCCCCGATGAGTTACGACCGCCCACCCGGTCTACCGATCGTGGACGCCATGACACCCGCTGTACTCGTGCCGGACCGCCCCGTCACCCGTGACGAGGTGGTGCGGCTCTGCGACGAGGTGCGGCGGCTGCTGGAGGCCACCGGTGCCGGGGTCGTTCTCGTCGCGGTCGAGACCGTGGGGCCCGGGCCGCCGGGGCTCGGTACCGTCGATCTCCTGGCACGCCTGGAGCTGACCGCGCGCCGGGCCGGTGGCCGGATCAGGCTGCGCGGGCCCAGCCCCGGACTACGCGCCCTCCTCGATCTGGTCGGGCTCCGCTTCGAGACGGAGGGGCAGGTCGAACAGCGGGAACCAGCGCTCGGTGTCCAGGAAGAAGTGGAACCCGGTGAGCCTGCCGTCTGAGATCTCCAGGACCTGCACCGACCAGGGGCTGAAGCCGCCCGCCTCCGGGTCCGGCTTGTACTGGGCGAAGCCCGGCAGGCCGTTCACCTCCACCGGGATCAGGCGGGAGCCCTCGCAGGCGGCGCCGATCGTCGTCATGAAGCCCGTGATGTCGTCGTGGCCGGTCAGCCACAGGTCGAACGGCGGCATCGTCATGATGGCGTCCTCGTGCAGCAGCGCCGTCAGGGCCGCCATGTCGTAGCCCTCGAAGGCCGCGACATACCGCTCCAGGAGTTTCTTCTGCTCGTCGTCGAGCGGGTCGGAGACAGCCGCGTCGGCCGCCTTCTCGTCCCGCTCGGCGAGGGTGGCGCGGGCCCGCTGCAGCGCGCTGTTGACCGACGCGACCGAGGTGCCGAGCAGCTCGGCGACCTCGTTGGCCCGCCAGGCCAGCACCTCGCGCAGGATCAGCACCGCCCTTTGTTTGGGCGGCAGTTGCTGGAGGGCGGCCATGAACGCGAGCCGCACCGACTCCTTGGCGACGGCCGCCTCCGCCGGGTCGGTGACAGTGGGCAGCACGCGCGCGTCGGGCATCGGCTCCAGCCAGGTGTTGTCCGGACGGGGCGACAGGGCGGCCTGGGCGAGCGGGGTGGAGTCGCTGAGGTCGACGGGCCGCGCCCGCTTGTTGCCCGCGGACAGCATGTCCAGACAGACGTTGGTCGCGATCCGGTACAGCCAGGAGCGCAGACTGGACCGCCCCTCGAACTTGTCGTAACTCCGCCAGGCGCGGACCATCGTGTCCTGCACCGCGTCCTCGGCCTCGAAGGAGGAGCCGAGCATGCGGTAGCAGTACCCGGTCAGCTCGACTCGGTGTTTCTCCAGTCTGATGTCGAGGTCTGTCGTCGTCGCGGTGCCGTCGCTCATGGTCTCGCCCACCCACCCCTGTGGCCGTTCTTCCCTTACCCCGCAACGTAGCGCAGCCCACTGACAATGGCCCCCGGAGTGGCTGAACGCGCAGGTCAGGAAGGTTTCACTACCGGGTCGGGCGGATGTGACCGCTCAGGCGGTGGCGAGTCCCCGCCCCACCCGCGCCGCCCGCGACCCCAGCACCGTGATCGTCACGACGCCCAGCACCGCCAGGACGCCCACGCCGACCGTGCCCGCCCAGCCGCCCGCGTGGAACGCCAGCGCGCCGACCGTACTGCCGGTGCTGGAGCCGATGTAGTACGAGGACTGGTAGAGGGCGGAGGCCTGTGCGCGCCCGGTGGTGGCCGTCTTGCTGACCGCCGAGGACGCGACCGCGTGCCCCGCGAAGAAGCCCGCCGTGATCAGCACCAGGCCGAGCAGCACCAGGGGAAGCGAGTCGGCGAGGGAGACCAGGAGGCCGGTGGCCGTCGTACCGCCCGCCAGGTAGAGGGCACCCCGGCGTCCGAGCCGGCCGACCAGCCGCCCCGCCGTGGACGCCGACACCGTACCGACCAGGTACACCAGGAAGATCGAGCCGACGATGCCCTGGGGGAGGGAGAAGGGAGCCTCGGTGAGGCGGTAGCCGATCACCGTGTAGACGCCGCCGAAGACCGTCATGAACAGCGCGCCGATCGCGTACAGCCGGCACAGCAGCGGGTTCGCGAGGTGGGCGCGGACCGTGCGGGCCAGGACTCGCGGGCGCAGTGAGCCCGGCGTGAAGTGCCGGGGCGCGGGGAGCAGGAGGCGGAAGGCGACCGCGCAGCCGACCGCGATCAGACCGATGACCCCTACGGCGACCCGCCAGCCCCACTCCTGCGCGACCCAGCCGGTGATGACCCGGCCGCTCATCCCGCCGACGCTGTTGCCCGCCACGAACAGGCCGATCGCCGTGACCAGCGCCTTCGGCCGGACCTCCTCCGCCAGATACGCCGTCGCCGACGCGGGCAGCCCGGCCAGCGCGGCCCCCTGGAGGAACCGCAGCACCACCAGCGCGCCCAGCGACGGCGCGAACGGCACCAGGACCCCGATGCCCACCGCGACCACCAGCGACGCGGTCATGACCGTACGGCGGCCGAAACGCTCCGACAGGGCGCTCATCGGCAGCACGAACAGTGCGAGTCCGCCGGTCGCCGCGGCCACCGTCCAGCTCGCCGCGCTCGCCGCCACCCCGAACTCGCCGGAGATCAGCGGCAGCAGGGCCTGCGTGGAGTACAGCAGCGCGAAGGTCGCCACACCCGCGAGGAAGAGCGCGAAGCTCATCCGGCGATAACCGGGACCACCCGGCGTCAGCCGTGAGTCGGGAGAAGTGGAAGTGGAAGTGGTGGAGGCGGCCACGACGGTGGACGCCCCGGTATCGGCGGGAGACATGCTTCGAAGCTACGTACGCCCCCGCTCATCCGTCCAATGCACGGAAACGCCATAATCGTTCCCATGGTGCATCAGTACAGCTCACAGGCTCGCCTGTCACCGTCCGGTGACACAGAAGACATTGTCGCGCTGCTCGCGCCACGCCTCGCGTACTTCGCGGGGGTCGCCCGCACCGAGCACGTCACCCGGGCCGCGCAGGAGATGCAGGTCCCGCAGTCCACCCTGTCGCGGGCGATGGTCCGCCTCGAACAGGACCTGGGCGTCGACCTGTTCGCCCGCCGGGGCCGCACGGTGTCGCTGACCCCCGCCGGCCGCACCTTCCTCACCTCCGTCGAGCGCGCCCTCGCCGAGATCGGGAAGGCCGCCGACGAGGTCCGCGCCGACGCCGACCCCACCACCGGCAAGGTCGCCTTCGGCTTCCTCCACACCCTCGGCTCGGAGACCGTCCCCGAACTCATCCGCGCCTTCCGCGCCGACCACCCCCGCGTCCGCTTCAGCCTCGTCCAGAACTACGGCGAGGCCATGCTGGAGCGGCTGCGCGCGGGCGAACTGGACCTGTGCCTCCTGACCGCCCCGACCCTCGACGCCCCCGACGTCGTGGCCCACCGCCTCGACGTCCAGAAACTCCGCCTCGTCGTCCCGGCCGACCACCGCCTGGCGTCCCGCAGGCGGATCCGCCTCGCGGAGGCGGCCGACGAGACCTTCGTGACCCTGGAGCCGGGCTACGGCCTCCGGAGCATCACCGACGCCGTCTGCGCGGAGGCCGGCTTCAGGCCCCGGATCGCCTTCGAGGGCGAGGAGGCGGAGACTCTACGGGGCCTGGTGGCGGCGGGGCTGGGAGTGGCCCTCCTTCCCCCACCGGCCGTACCCCGCCCGGGAGTTGCCGAGCTGACGGTCACCGCCCCGAAGGCGGTACGGGAGATCGGCGTGGCCTGGCTGGACGGCCGCCCGGACACACCCCCGGTGGCCGCGTTCAAGAAGTTCCTGCTGTCGAGGAGGGGCAACTTGCTTCCCGAGTAGGTCAGTTCGGGTGCCGGACCCGCACGACCAGCTTGCCGGTGGCGCGGTTGTGCTCCATGTCGTCGTGGGCCTGCGGAACTTGCTCCAGACCGTCGTACACGCGGTCTACAGGGAAGGCGAGTTGGCCGGCGATGACGGCGTCCAGGATTTCCTGGAAGGTCTCTTGGGGGAGGTCGGAGGCGTCGCCGAAGTAGCCCGCGAGACGGACACCCCTCGGCAGGTACTCGTTGGGGGAGAAATCGCGGACGGTCCACTGATTGGAGAGGCTGCCGCCGAAGCAGGCCGTGCCGTGGACGCGTACCGCGCGCAGCGTGTCGGGGAGAGTCGGGGTGCCGACCAGGTCGAGGGCGGCATCGACGCCGCCCGGGTACAACTCCCGTACGGCAGGGGCGACTTCGCCGGTGTCGAGCAGTGGGTGGTCGACACCGTGCTCCTTGAGGGAGGCGAGCCGGTCGGGGCGCCGGGTGGTGGACAGCACCGTGGCTCCGCGCCAGCGGGCGAGCGTTGCGGCGGCCAGTCCCACGGAGGACGTGCCGCCGCGGATCAGCACGGTCTGACCGGGCCGCAGATCCAGTCCGACGGTGAGGGAGCCGTAGGCGGTCTGCACCATCTCCGGCAGGGCACCCAGCACCTCCCAGGGCAACTCGGTGTCAACGGGAATCACTTGAGCCAGCGGCACCGACGTGTACTCGGCATAGCCCCCGTCATACGTACGCCCCATGTCCCCCATCATCGCGACGACCTTCTGCCCGGGCGTGAGCCCACTGCCCGCCGGCGCCGCGTCGACGGTACCGGCCGCCTCGATCCCCGGCACCCGCGGAAAGCTGACCCCCTCACTCACCCCCAACCGCAGCTTCAACTCCGACCGATTGAGCCCGAACGCCTCGACCCGAATACGCACCCAGCCGTCCCGCAGGGGTGGGAGGGGGAGGGTGGTCAGGCGCAGGTTCTCGACGGAGCCGGGGGCGGAGAGCTGGACGGCACGCATAGTGGCCGGCGAGGACGTCGTCATGGGCCTGCCTTCTTCCCGGACGAGGAGGGAGTCGGTCGGCGGGCGTCAACGTCGGGCTGCCGGGGCTTCATTCCCGACTCGGACCAGGTATCGGCCAGTTGGCCGCTGTGCCGCGCGGTGGCGGAGCGACCGCATGTTCGGCCGGCCCTGGGCCGTGGCTCGTCGGGCGTTGCGTGACGGGACCGCGGGGGCGCGCGGCCTTTCTGCCCGCGCCCCCCGGGCGCGCGCGCGGGGCGCCCCGCGCCCGGGGCGGCGCGGGGGCCCCGAGGCCCCGGGCGC
>NZ_JBHYWD010000013.1:18388-36020 GCF_042751305.1 Streptomyces hokutonensis | reverse complement strand
GGCGGGGGGGGGGGCCGCGGGGGGGTGGGGGCGGGGGCCCCGGGCGGGGGGGCCTTTTTCCCGGCCGGCCCCGGGGGCGCCGGCCGGTAGGCCGCCTGCCGCGCGGTCGCGTCCGGGGCACTTGCACAGGGAGCGTCCGAAGCCCGATGCCGGCGCATGCCCGACTCGCCCGGGACACCGGCCAGTTGGCCGGAGTGCCACGCGGCGGAAGCGAGAACGCCTGTCCCGACTCGCCCCGGCGCCTGGCCGGTCGGCCGCCGCGCCGCGCGCTCGTGCCCGGTTCACCTGCGCAGGGAACGCCCGGAATTCGCCGCCATCGCATTCCCGGCTCGCCCCGAGCGCGGGCCGGTTGGCCGCTTTGCCCGCAGTAGTGGCACGCCTGCATTGCCCGCCCGCCACCCGGGTCTTCGCCGGTCGGCCGCAGCACCCCGCTCACTTCCGCAAGGAACGCCCGAAGCCCGCCGCCAGTGGCATCCGCAGGCCCAGCGGTGGCGGAGCCTGTAGCGCGTCCTCCACCGGGCGGGCGAACGCCCGTCCGAACAGTGCGCCCAGGACGAAGTCCTCGGTCAGTGCGTGTACTTCCTGGCGGTGCTGGTGCAACGCGTGGCCGTCGGAGTGGACTTCGAAGCGGCATACGTCACGGTTGGCCTTCTTGGCGCGGGCTGCCAGGCGGAACGACAGTTCGGGGTCGGTCCGTTCGTCGTTCGTGCCGTGGACGATCAGGACTCGGCGGCCCATCAACTGCTTCACCGGTTCGGGTGGTGCGGCCACGTCCTGTTCTGGGAGCCAAGGGGCCAGCGCCACCACGGAGTTGACCGCCTCGTGTCCGGCGGAGCGCAGTGCGGCCCGGCCGCCCATGTCGATGCCGGCGAGACACACGGGCACGTCTCCGTAGCGTCGTACGACCTCGTCCACCGCCCAGGTGGCGTCGTGCGCGAGATACGCCTCGCTGCCGTTCCAGCCGCGCACGCGGTAGTGGACGACATGCGCGGCGAGTCCCTCGTCCGCGCCCGCCCGGGACAGCCGGCGCCCCAATGCCCGTACGGAGGCCGTCGCCAGGAGAGGGGACGGCCGGCGCCCGGAGACCTCGTCGCCGCCGGGAAGCAGCAGGACCACGCCGCTCACCGAGGTCGGTTCTGGACCGAGCGCTCTCCCCAGCCGGGCCGTCCGAACCGGCGTCGCTTGCTGTGCCATGACAGAACAGTGTCAGAAGTGAGCGTGTACGCCATCCTTCCGCGCGGTCACCGTTACGTATCGACGGATTCGTACAACGGGCGATCTACGCGCGTAGGAGTTAGAGTGCGGAAATGACGAGCCAGAGCACCGCGAACACCCCGACGCCGGACCAGATCCGCCGGGCGCCGAAGGTTCTGCTGCACGACCACCTCGACGGCGGCCTCCGCCCGGGGACGATCGTCGAACTCGCGGGGGACGCCGGGTACACCGGACTCCCCGAGACCGACCCGGACAAGCTCGGCGTGTGGTTCGCCGAGGCCGCCGACTCCGGTTCGTTGGAACGGTACTTGGAGACCTTCTCGCACACCGTCGCCGTGATGCAGACCCGGGACGCGCTGATCCGGGTCGCCCGCGAGTGCGCTGAGGACCTCGCCGAGGACGGCGTCGTATACGCCGAGGTGCGGTACGCGCCCGAGCAGCACCTCGACGGCGGGCTCAGCCTCGAAGAGGTCGTCGAGGCCGTCAACGAGGGCTTCCGGCAAGGGGAGTCGCTCGCGAGGGAGAACGGCCGGCGGATCCGCGTCGGGGCGCTGCTCACCGCCATGCGGCACGCCGCCCGCGCCCTGGAGATCGCCGAACTCGCCAACCGCTACCGCGACCTGGGCGTCGTCGGCTTCGACATCGCGGGCGCCGAGGCCGGATTCCCGCCCACCCGGCACCTCGACGCCTTCGAGTACCTCAAGCGCGAGAACAACCACTTCACCATCCACGCCGGCGAGGCCTTCGGGCTGCCGTCCATCTGGCAGGCGCTGCAGTGGTGCGGCGCCGACCGGCTCGGCCACGGCGTGCGCATCATCGACGACATCCAGGTCCAGGAAGACGGCACGGTCAAGCTCGGCCGGCTCGCCTCCTACGTCCGCGACAAGCGCATCCCGCTGGAGCTGTGCCCCAGCTCCAACCTCCAGACCGGCGCCGCCGACTCCTACGCCGGGCACCCGATCGGGCTGCTGCGCCGGCTCCACTTCCGGGCCACGGTCAACACCGACAACCGGCTGATGTCCCACACCAGCATGAGCAGTGAATTCGAGCACCTTGTCGAGGCGTTCGGTTATTCGCTCGACGACATGCAATGGTTCTCCGTCAATGCTATGAAGTCAGCATTCATTCCTTTCGATGAACGACTGGCCATGATCAATGACGTGATCAAGCCCGGATATGCCGAACTCAAATCCGAGTGGCTGTTCCGGCAGACGGCTTCCACCAGCGGTTCTGTGCCCGAAGAGGGCTGAACGGGACTGAGCGGAGGGCAGGGAATGCGGGCGGGTGTTCACAATCCGTCCGCATTTCGATGTTTGCGGCGGACGGCTTCGCGTGTTTACGGTCTTGGACCGCTCACATCCCCGTCATCCCATTCAAGGACGCATTCACCATGAAGCAGTCTGCTGCCAAGACCCTCGGTGTCGCCGCCCTCGGTGCCGCCTTCGCCGCCGTAGGCGCGGGTGCCGCGAGCGCGGCTCCGGCGGTCCCGGACACCACCCAGGTGCTGGGCGCCGTGACCCACACGCTGCCCGCGGAGAACGTCACCAAGGCGCTCCCGGGTGCCGGCGAGGCGCTGAGCCAGGCGCAGCCCGCGCTCGCGGGTGGCCTGTCCGCCGTGCAGCCGGCCGCCGAGAAGGTCCTCTCCGACGGCCCGACCGCGCCCGTCGCCGGCCTGCTGGGCGGCCTCCCGCTGTCCCAGACGGGCCTGCCCACGCACGGCCTGCCGCTGAACGGCGTTCCGCTGGGCTGAGGTCAGTTGGGCTGAGGTCCGTTGGGCCGAGCCCACCCCCTGAACGCGCCGATGGGGCGCCCCCTGGACGAGGGGTGCGCCCCATCGGCGTACGTGCGCCGGGCCGTGGTGGGTTGTTCACCAGGCCTCGGTGCGCACCTTGTCCTCGGACGGGAACAGGATCCACAGCGCGATGTAGAGCAGGAACTGCGGCCCGGGCAGCAGACACGAGAGCAGGAAGATCACCCGCATCGTGGTCGCGGAGGTACCGAAGCGCCGCGCCAGCGCTGCGCACACTCCGCCGATCATGCGGCCTTGGGTGGGGCGGGCAATGGCGGTCATCTTGCGCACTCCTTCTTTTGGGTCGTTCGCCTTCGGGGGCGCCTCAGCCGGTGTCGAGAGCGCGATCGTGCTCGACGCTTCGCGCCTCCGCGCGTTCGCACTCTCGACACCGGCGCGCCCCCTACGGCTCTCTCCCGGCCGACGCGTGGGGACACTGGCCCTTGGTGGGCCCTGGGCGTTCGTTGGTGTGGGCGGGCTGCCCATCTGCCTTCAACGGTACGGAGCCGTCGGCCGGCGGGCGTCGCTCTACGGTGCGATGCCGACCCTGGGAATCGTCGGGGTCCGTCCCTGAGTCGCTTCCTCCTGGAGGAGGGGCGCGGGGAGGGGGCTCTCGCCCCTGCGGCGGAGCCAGGCGCGGGCGGCGGGGACGATCGCGGCGTGCGCGAGGGCCACGCCCACCGTGTTCATGAGCAGCGAGTCGATGTCCACGACCTGGCCCGGCACACCGGTCTGCAGCAGTTCGATGCCGAGCGAGATCAGGGCGCCGGCGGCGACCGTACGGATCAGGGACGCGAGCGGCGAGACGTGCAGCCGGCCGCTCACCATCGGGAGCAGGACGCCCAGCGGGGCCAGCAGCGCGAGGCCCTCACCGATCCGCTTCGTCGCCTCGGGCCAGCCCAGTGCCAGATCGGCCCGGATGCTGGCCAGCGGGTGCAGGTTCGGCGGCATCACCCAGGGGACGTCCCGCGGGCGCAGCGTGACCCAGGCGACGAGCACGAGATGTGCGACGAGGAGGACACCTCCTGTCACACGGACGCGAATCGCGGCACTGCCGCCGATGGAGCCTTGACGCTGCACGCCCCACTAGACGCCCCCTCCGGCACGATCGGTTCCGGGTAGGGCCCAAGCACCGGGCTGAGGCTTCCGCCACACCCCTCTTTTCCGGGTGGTTCACCTCCGGGGCGCTTTACGGAGGAGGCGGCATGATTCGGCCCACGAGGCCGAACCCGTCGGGGAACGCCGTGGAGGTCCGGTCGCGGAGTGCCACCAGGAGGAGGGCGCGAAGGGCGGCACAGCCGGCGCGGGAGCATCCCGCCTGTCGGCCCGGCGCGCCCCGCCGGCCCGCCCGCCCCCTCAGCCCCCCGTCACCTCGGTGGAAGGCGGCGCCTTCGTGCCAGGGGCGGAGCGGACGTCGTCCGTGCATTCGTAGCGGCGGAGCGGGGCGTCGCCCGGGCCGCCGAGGATGACGGAGCCGTCGCCCTCGGCCGCGGCGGAGTCGGAGAACGTGCAGACGATCTGGGCGAGCGCGTACGACGTCAGGTCGGCCGGTGAATTGCTCAGCCGCAGCGCGTCCTTGGGGTCCTTGGGGCGCGGTCCGCTGACCGTCATGCCGCCCCGCACGTCGGTCGTGTACCGGGCGTCCTTCTCGCCCGGCGACGGCGACTGCGCGAGCTGGTCCAGCAGCCCCTGCGCCACGATCACGCGCCGCTGCACGTCCGCGGTGCCGTCCGGCACCTGTACGGTCCGGTCGACGGTCACCAGCGACGACCCGCACAGCAGGAACACCTGCACGGGCACCCCGCGCGCGGCCTGCGTCGACACGTCCGGCTCGGTGAGCGTGCAGGGCACCATCGAGGGCGCGGGTCCGAAGTCGGTCGGCACCTCCGTGGCCCGGATGCCACATCCGGCGAGCAGCAGTGCGAGGAGGGGGAGAGTCAGCAACCCGCGTGCCTTCATGAGGAGTTCCCCTTCGAACTGTCCCCTTCGCCCTCGCCCTTGTCGGTCTCCTCCATGAGTGCGGAGGCGTCCCTCGGCAGGCGGAGGGTGAACACCGCGCCGCCGTCGGGGGAGTTGGCGGCGGTGATGTCCCCGCCGTGGATGTGGGCGTTCTCCAGGGCGATGGAGAGGCCGAGGCCGCTGCCCTCGGAGCGGGGGCGGGAGGCGCTCGCCTTGTAGAAGCGGTCGAAGACGTGCGGGAGGACGTCCTCGGGGATGCCGGGGCCGTGGTCGCGGACGGCGATGACGAGGTCGTCGTCCTCCAGGCGGACCGAGACCCGGACCGGCGAGCCGCCGTGCTTGAGGGCGTTGCCGATGAGGTTGGCGAGGATGACGTCGAGGCGGCGCGGGTCGAGCCGGGAGTGGATGCCGCGTTCGGCGTCGAGGTCGACGGCGTCGAGCCAGGCGCGGGCGTCGATGCAGGCGGTGATCTGGTCGGCGATGTCGACGTCGTCGAGGACGAGCCGGGCGGTGCCCGCGTCGAAGCGGGTGACCTCCATCAGGTTCTCGACGAGGTCGCCGAGCCGCTTGGTCTCGGAGACCACCAGCCGTACTGCGGGCTCGATCATCGGGTCCACGCTGCCGGTCTCGGCGTCGAGTTCCTCCTCCAGGACCTCAACTACGGCCGTGATCGCGGTGAGTGGAGTCCGTAGCTCGTGGGACATGTCGGCCACGAAACGGCGCGAGGCGTCGTCGCGGGCGGCCATGTCGGCGACCCGTTTCTCCAGCGCCTCGGCCGTCTGGTTGAACGTCCTTGAGAGTTCGGCGAGTTCGTCCGTCCCGGACACGCGCAGCCGGGTGTCGAGCTTGCCCTCGCCCAGTCGGCGCGCGGCGATGCCGAGGCGGTGCACGGGCTTGAGGACGGTCGTCGCGGCGGCCTGCGCGAGCAGCGCGGAGCCGATCAGCGCGAGGCCGGTGGCGATACCGAGCGACCAGGCGAGGGAGTTGAGGTCCTTCGCCTCCGGCTCAAGTGACTTGAGCATGTAGCCCGTTGGGCCGCCGCCGATCATCCGGGTACCGGCCACCAGGAACGGCGTGCCGTGCTCGGTCACCCGCTGCCAGTACAGGTGGTACGGCTCCTTGTTGCCGTCGGTCACCGACTGCTGCTTGTTCACCGCCGTACGCAGCGACTTGGGCACGTCCTCCAGTGAAAAGCCGTTCAGGCCGCCGGAGTTGCCGTAGACCGTCTTGGAGTCGGTGTCCTGGGCGACGAGCAGGACGCTGAAGCGCTGGCTGCTGTTGGCCATCTGGCCCGCCGTGCGCATGAGTTCGTCCTGTGTGGGGTGCACGGGCAGGGCGCCGGCGTGGTTCTGCATCTCCTGGCGGAAGTCGCGCAGGACCGCGTCCTGGGCGCGGGTGAGGACGGCCTCGCGGTTGAGCCAGTAGGCGATGCCGGACGCGGACACGGCGGCGGTCAGCGCGACCAGACCGAAGACGACCACCAGCCGCAGGCGCAGGCTGGTGAACCGCAGCCGCCACAGAACTCCCTTACGACCCGGGCGCCAGCCGCGGATCCCCCCTGGTGCGTCGGTCACTGAGGCGAGTCCAGGCGGTAACCGACGCCGCGCACGGTACGGATGAGCGTCGGGGACGAGGGCACGTCCTCGACCTTGGCGCGCAGCCGCTGGACACAGGCGTCCACCAGGCGCGAGTCACCGAGGTAGTCGTGTTCCCACACCAGGCGCAGCAACTGCTGCCGGGACAGGGCCTGTCCGGGCCGCCGGCTCAGCTCCAGGAGCAACCGCAGCTCGGTGGGCGTGAGCTGGAGGTCCTCGCCGTTCTTCGTGACGGTCATCGCGGCCCGGTCGATCACCAGCGAACCGAACGAGGCCGCGTCGTTGGCCTCCCGCTCCCCGCGCCGCAGCACGGCCCGGATGCGGGCGTCCAGCACCCGCCCCTGCACGGGTTTGACCACATAGTCGTCGGCGCCGGACTCGAGGCCGACGACGATGTCGATGTCGTCGCTGCGCGCGGTGAGCAGAATGATCGGCAGCTGGTCCGTGCGCCGGATGCGCCGGCACACCTCGAAACCGTCGATGCCGGGCAGCATCACATCCAGCACGATCAGGTCCGGCCGCTGCTCACGCAGCAGCTTCAGACCGTCCTCGCCGCTGGCAGCGGTGGCTACCCGGTGTCCCTGGCGCGTCAGCGAGAGCTCCAGGGCCGTCCGGATGGCGTCGTCGTCCTCGATCAGCAACAGGGAAGGCACGGGCTCATTCTGGCCCATGTGGGGGCGGTGTTTCGACACCTGCACGGGTACGTGCTCCTAGCGCTGCTTTCTGTGACCGGACTGTCCGTTTTCTGAGGGCGGCCGCAGAGAGGGACCCCTGTGACAGGTCTGTGACAGTCGGCGGACACGTCCATGAAGTGACCCCGGCAGGATTTTCGTCACAGGCAAGGAACCACGAGGAACCGAGCCGGAAGATCCGAACACCGGGCAAGTCCACTACGGGGGGCGCGAGATGAGCACGCTGCACAGCACCAGCAACAACGCAGTCATCACGCGTCTGCACGACGTCACCCGGGGTTCCGAGAAGTCCGGTGCCGTGAGCGGGCGGGGGTGCGTTCGCGGTGCCGGGCGTCAGCACACCGGTTACATGACGGTGGTTGACGCGCACACGGGGGAAGCGCACGGGGGAAGCGGGTACAGGGAGGACACGGGGGAGCGTCGTTCGCTGTCGGAGGCGGAGTTCACCGCCTACGTCCAGGAGCGCCGCGCCTCCCTGTACGCGACCGCCTACCACCTGACCGGCGACCGCTTCGAGGCCGAGGACCTGCTGCAGAGCGCGCTGTTCTCGACGTACAAGGCGTGGGACCGGATCAGCGACAAGGCCGCGGTCGGGGGCTACCTCCGCCGCACCATGACGAACCTGCACATCAGCGCGTGGCGCCGCCGCAAGCTGAACGAGTACCCGACCGAGGAACTGCCGGAGACGCCCGGCGACACGGACGCGATGCGCGGCACCGAACTGCGCGCGGTCCTGTGGCAGGCGCTGGCCCGGCTGCCCGAACTCCAGCGCACCATGCTGGTCCTCCGTTACTACGAGGGCCGCACGGACCCGGAGATCGCGGAGATCCTCGACATCAGTGTCGGCACGGTGAAGTCCAGCATCTGGCGGTCGCTCCGCCGCATGCGCGAGGACGAGGTCCTCAGCTTCGGCCGTGACGAGGAGGACGCCTTCGGGGAGCTCGTCGCCTGAGGGTTGGGGGGAAGTGGGGAACGGGGGAGCACCAGAGGGACCACGGGGGATCGGCGCTGGGGGGCGCCGACGGGGTCCTGGGGGGAATCACGGGGGAAGTACCACGGGGGAATGAGGGAGCGGGACTGGAGGGCCGGGGGGTCCGTCCAGTCCCGCTTCTTCGTGTGTGCCGTCAGCTGGTGGGTGCGGGTGCGGGTGCGGGTGCGGGTGTGGGAGCCGCCGCCGGGCGCCGGCCCACCGCCGCCGCTGCCAGCCTGCCCAGCGCCTCGTCCCTGTCGCAGGCGTACGCGCCGAGCGTCGTCTGACGGGCCACGATCGAGCGCTCCAGCCGCATCAGCCGCCAGCCGCGCCGCAACAGGAACGGCACGGACTTACGGCCCTCCCGGAGATCCCGCAGGAAGCGGCGGCGGAAGGTGCGCACCGGACCCCGGCTCAGGCACAGCGCGTCCGCGAGGACACCCAGCTCCCGGCAGCGGGTGATGACCTCGGCGGCGAAGATGCCCTCCGCTATGAACAACGGCGTCCGGCCCACATCGACCGCCTCCGTGCCCGTACGGGCGCTCAGCGAGATGTCGTAGACCGGCACATCCGTACGACCCGTGCGGCACAGCTCGACGATCGCGGCGACCGCGACCTCCGCGTCCCAGGAGTCGGGATGGTCCCAGTCGATGTCCGAACTCCCCGCCACCAGTGGCAGCGTCGGGTCGTCGCCCTCCTTGTAGAAGTCGTCGAGCCGCAGCACGGGAAGACCGGAGCGGGCCGAGACGAGGGACTTGCCGGAACCCGAGGGGCCGCACAGCAGCACGACACGGGCCGGTGACGGGGAAAGGATGCTCACGGGACACCAGTTTGACGTATTCCGTACGTCCTGCCGACCCCGCGGGTCGGCATTGGAACGCGCATCACACGTCAACTACCCTTCGTGCTGACCTGATTACCCTGCGCACCAGAAGGTGGCACCCCCAATGGCACGACACACGTCCTCCCAGCACCCGAACGCCCAGCGCGCCCTGGTCGCCCTCGCGACGGCCGGAGTCGCCCTGGGTGCGGGCGCGGCGACGGCCTCCGCGGACACCGCGCCGGTCGTCGACGTGATGCGGACGCGGCCCACGTCTCTGGGCAAGATCGACCCCGCGGCGGGTCTTGGCGCGCTCATCGGCACCGTCGGCTATGTCACGGGGCCGATTGCCGGGCTCAAGCCCAACCCCCTTGCTGGTACGGGTGTTGACCCGCTCGACAACGGGGTCGCCACGCAGCTCGCCGACTTTCAGCCGCTGGCCTCGCAGGCGCTGACGGGGCCGGTGGCGGAGGCTCAGTCGATCGGGAGCATGCCGGTGGTCGGGCAGGTGACGGGCCTGTTGGGGGGTTGAGCTGTTGCGGGGGAGGGGCGGGGAGCTGCGGGCTCGTTGCCGGGTGCGAGTCCGTTGTGGCTGGTCGCGCCCACGCGGCGGAGCCGCAGATCCAATACCGCCCCGCGCCCCTGAGCTGGGCCTTCGGCCCAGCTCAGTACGAGGAGCCACCGGCTCCCAGTGAACCCGTCGGATGCCAGACCGTCTTCGTCTCCAGGAAGGCCGTCAGGCGGTCGATGCCCGGAGTCTCGTTGTAATCCACAGGCTGTGGACGGAGAACTCGTTTCAGGTTGTCGGCCGCCGCGATCTCCAACTCCTTCGCCAGTACGTCGTCGGCGCCCGCGAGGTCGATCGCGTTGACGTCCTGGTGGGCGGCGAGGGGGGTCGCGATCTCCGCCGTCCTGCCGGACAGGATGTTGACGACTCCGCCGGGCAGGTCGGAGGTGGCCAGGACCTCGCCCAACGACAGTGCGGGGAGCGGGGACTTCTCGCTCGCGACGACGATCGCCGTGTTGCCGGTCGCGATCACCGGCGCCACGACCGAGATCAGCCCGAGGAACGACGACTCCTGGGGGGCCAGGACGGTGACCACTCCCGTCGGCTCGGGGGAGGAGAGGTTGAAGTACGGGCCCGCCACCGGGTTCGCGCCGCCGATCACCTGCGCGATCTTGTCCGTCCAGCCCGCGTACCAGACCCAGCGGTCGATCGCAGCGTCCACGACCACGGAAGCCTTCGACTTCGACAGGCCCTCCGCGTCGGCGACTTCGCGCACGAACTGGTCCTTGCGGCCCTCCAGCATCTCGGCGATGCGGTAGAGGATCTGGCCCCGGTTGTAGGCCGTCGCGCCGGACCAGCCGCCGAACGCCTTGCGGGCCGCCACGACCGCGTCCCGGGCGTCCTTGCGGCTCCCCTGGGGGGCGTTGGCCAGCCACTTGCCCTTTGCGTCGGTCACTTCGTACACCCGGCCGCTCTCGGAACGCGGGAACTTCCCGCCCACGTACAGCTTGTAGGTCTTGAAGACTGAGAGTCGATCAGACATCGAGGTACGCCTCCAGGCCGTGGCGACCGCCCTCGCGGCCGAAGCCCGACTCCTTGTAGCCGCCGAACGGCGAGGTCGGGTCGAACTTGTTGAACGTGTTGGACCAGATGACACCCGCGCGCAGCTTGCTCGCGACGGCGAGGATGCGGGAGCCCTTCTCGGTCCAGATGCCGGCGGAGAGGCCGTACTGGCTGTTGTTGGCCTTCGCGACCGCCTCCTCGGGCGTGCGGAAGGTCAGTACGGACAGCACCGGGCCGAAGATCTCGTCGCGGGCGATGGTGTGCGCCTGGGTGACGTTCGTGAAGAGCGTCGGGGCGAACCAGTAGCCGGAGGAAGGGAGTTCGCAGGACGGGGACCAGCGCTCGGCGCCTTCCGCCTCGCCCTGTTCGACGAGTGTGGTGATCCGGGAGAGCTGCTCGGCGGAGTTGATCGCGCCGATGTCCGTGTTCTTGTCGAGCGGGTCGCCGAGGCGGAGGGTGGAGAGCCTGCGCTTCAGCGAGTCCAACAGCTCGTCCTGGATGGACTCCTGGACGAGGAGGCGGCTGCCCGCGCAGCAGACCTGACCCTGGTTGAAGAAGATGCCGGTGACGATCCCCTCCACCGCCTGGTCGATGGGGGCGTCGTCGAAGACGATGTTCGCGCCCTTGCCGCCGAGTTCGAGGGTGACCTTCTTGGTCGAGCCGGCCACCTGGCGTGCGATCGCCTTGCCGACCGCCGTGGAGCCGGTGAACGCGACCTTGTTGACGTCGGGGTGCGCGACGAGCGCGGCGCCCGTGTCGCCGTATCCCGGAAGGATGTTGACGACACCCTTGGGGAGGCCGGCCTGGCGGCAGATGTCCGCGAAGAACAACGCGCTCAACGGTGTCGTCTCGGCGGGCTTCAGGACGACCGTGTTGCCGGTCGCCAGCGCCGGGGCGATCTTCCAGGCCAGCATCAGGAGCGGGAAGTTCCAGGGGATGACCTGGCCCGCGACGCCGAGGGGCCGGGGGTTCGCGCCGAAGCCGGCGTGGTCCAGCTTGTCGGCCCAGCCCGCGTAGTAGAAGAAGTGCGCGGCGACCAGGGGGAGGTCGGAGTCCCTCGTCTCCTTGATGGGCTTGCCGTTGTCCAGGGTCTCCAGGACGGCCAGTTCGCGGCTGCGTTCCTGGATGATCCGGGCGATGCGGAACAGGTACTTGGCGCGCTCGGAGCCGGGCAGCGCCGACCACTTCTCGAAGGCCTTGCGGGCGGCCTTCACCGCGCGGTCGACGTCCGCCTCGCCCGCCTGGGCGATCTCGGAGAGCACTTCTTCGGTGGACGGGGACACGGTCTTGAAGACCTTGCCGTCGGCCGCCTCGGTGAACTCGCCGTCGATGAACAGGCCGTAGGAGGGCGCGATGTCGACGACCGAGCGGGACTCGGGCGCCGGAGCGTAGTCAAAGAGAGCCATGTGGATCAGTCCACCGTCACGTAGTCGGGGCCGGAGTAGCGGCCGGTGGCCAGCTTCTGACGCTGCATCAGCAGGTCGTTCAGGAGCGAGGACGCGCCGAAGCGGAACCAGTGGTTGTCCAGCCAGTCCTCGCCGGCCGTCTCGTTGACGATGACCAGGAACTTGACGGCGTCCTTGGAGGTGCGGATACCGCCCGCGGGCTTCACCCCGACCTGGATGCCGGTCTGGGCGCGGAAGTCGCGGACCGCCTCCAGCATCAACAGGGTGTTCGCGGGCGTGGCGTTGACGGCGACCTTGCCCGTCGACGTCTTGATGAAGTCCGCGCCGGCCAGCATGCCGAGCCAGGAGGCGCGGCGGATGTTGTCGTACGTGGACAGCTCGCCGGTCTCGAAGATGACCTTCAGGCGGGCGGCGCCCGAGGCCTCCTTCACGGCGACGATCTCGTCGTAGACCTTCATGTAGTGGCCCGCGAGGAACGCCCCGCGGTCGATGACCATGTCGATCTCGTCGGCGCCGGCGGCGACCGCGTCACGCACGTCGGCCAGCTTCACGTCGAGCGCGGCGCGGCCGGCCGGGAAGGCGGTGGCGACGGAGGCGACCTTCACGGAGGAACCGGCGACGGCCTCCTTGGCGACGGCCACCATGTCGGGATAGACACAGACGGCCGCGGTCGAGGGGCTCGTACGGTCGGTCGGGTCGGGGCGGACCGCCTTGGCGCCGAGCGCCCGGACCTTGCCGGGGGTGTCCGCGCCTTCGAGCGTCGTCAGGTCGACCATCGAGATGGCGAGGTCGATGGCGTACGCCTTCGCGGTGGTCTTGATGGAACGGGTCCCGAGCGAGGCGGCACGCGCCTCCAGGCCGACCGCGTCGACGCCGGGCAGCCCGTGGAGGAAACGGCGCAGCGTGCTGTCGGACGCGGTGACGTCACCGAGAGCGTGTGCTGTGGGTGCAGTGGTGGGCATGGTCACCAGACGAGCATATCTACGCGCGTAGCTGCTGTACACCCCGGATTCCTGGTCCCACCTAAGGGGCGCGGGGCTGTTTCGATATGCGGCTCCGCCGCGGGGGCGCGAGCAACCACAACGCACCCGCGGTCGCGAACGCACAGGTCCCCAACGGCGACAAGGCGAACGGCTGAGGCACAATCGGCACCATGACGACCCCGCACCACGAGCCCCCCGCACCGCAGCCCCCGGACCGTGTCTACAGGTCCTCCATGGGCATCGCAGGCGGCGTACTCCTGCTCGCCATCGGGCTCTGGCTGGGCATCGACGCCCTCGTGCGGGGAAACGGCCGCACGCCGTGGCTCGCGCTCGCGGGACTGATTCTCGTCGTGCCGCTGGTGGTCGCCTTCACGTTCCGTCCGGCCGTGTACGCCAACGACGACCGGCTGCGCGTGCGCAACCCGTTCCGGCTGGTCGTGGTGCCGTGGGGCGAGGTCGCCGCGCTGCGCTCCGGGCTCTCGAACGAGGTCATCGCCAAGTCCGGCACCAAGTTCCAGCTGTGGGCGATCCCGGTCTCGCTGCGCAGCCGCAAGCGGGCGGCACGCCGCGAGGCGCGGTCCAAGGCGGAGGCGGGCGGCCAGGCCGGCCGGGGCGGCAGGGCCGGGGGCTTCGGCGGCGGGTTCGGCGGGTTCGGGGGCTTCGGGGGCAGCGTGGGCGGCGGTTCCGCGGCCGGTGAGGCCACGCGTGCGGAGTCCGACCAGATCATGAGCGACCTGAACGAGCTGCTGGAGAACCGCGAGCAGGCCGAGTCGGCGCAGGGCGAGGTCACGGTGCGCTGGGCGTACGAGGTGATCGCCCCGGCGCTCGCCGGTGCCGTCGTACTGGCGATCCTGCTGGCGACGGGCTGACCGGAGCGTGCTCATGCCGGTGACCGGTTGACCGGACCGGCACCCTCCCGCTCTCACAGCTTTCCGGGTCATCATTCGACCCGAACTCGGCCGCGACGGCGGTCCCCCCACCCGGAGGCGAAGCCGAGCCACGCCGACCACGCCCGTGGTCCGAGTCTCTGGGAAGTCATGGACACGAACGTCCGGGAGCCGCTGCGGCTGCCCGCCTCCGCGATACCCGACGGCGCCCTCCGCTGGCGCGGCGAGCAGGTACGCCGGTGGACGGAGGCGCTGCCGCCGCGCCGGATGTCGGTGCGGTTGCGGGTGGTCCATGTGAAGCTCGCGGTGCTGTGCGGCTGGCTGGCCGCGGCGGCGCTGCTGTACTACGGCGGGCTGCCGCCGTATCTGGCGGCGGTGCTGCCGCTCCAGGCGATCTGGGTGCTGTGGCGGCCCGAGATCATCTGGTACTCGGCGGCGGTCCTGTTCGTCGCGGTGGTCGGGTACGCGTCGTGGCCGCCGCACGCGTCCTGGTGGGTGCTCGGCGGTGTCGTCCTGCCGGCGCTGGTGCTCTCCGTGCCGCCCGCCGAATACCGGGTACGCGCGGGTGCCCGGCAACGGGAGGCGGCCCTCGCCGCGTCCGAGGGGGTCACGGCCCGCCTCCCCGACGCCGACCGGCCGGTTCGCCGCGGACGGTTCCTCATCGGCGCCGGAACGTTCCTTCTCGTTCCCGGTGCCGTAGTGACCGCCCTGGCGCCCCTCGTCCTCCACGGCGAGGACCAGTGGGCCGCCACGATGACCGGCGTCTACGTGATCGGACTCGGCCTCACCGTCCTGCTGTCCGGCGCGCTGGGCGGGCGGCGGGCCCGGGCGCTGCGCGAGGCTCCGGCCCCGGTCCTGCGCGTACTGATCCGGGAGACCGTGTTCGGCGACGCGGAGGTCCTCGCCGCCGACGACACGGCCGCGCTACGGCCCCTGTTCCGGGTCGCGATCTCGGACCCGTACAACAGAGCAGGCCGTACGGACACCGCCGACGGCACCGGCCACGCCCACGAGAACCCTGATGACCCTCAGGACCCTCAGGACCCTGAGAACCCGGAGACCTCCGAGCACCCCGACGACATCGACGGCCTCCTCGACACCCTCGACGACGCCCTCACCGACGGTCCGGTCGCCGAGCGCTCCGGCCCCGTCCGTGAGGCCGTCCTCTACGGCACCCCCTACGACGGCGCCGAGATCCTCCTCGTCAGCGCTCCCTCCAAGCCGGGCGGGGCGCCGCGAGCGCAGTGGTCGACCGGCCCCGTACGGCCGCTGTCGGAGGCGGAGGTGCGGCGGCGGCTCGTGCGGGAGAAGCGGGCGGCCGTCCGGGCGGCCCGGAACGACGCGCGGCACGCGGAGCTGGTCGCGGCCGTGGCGGCGCGGAACGCCGAGCCCGTGCCGGTACGGCGCTGGCGGGCGGGCCCGGTGGACTGGCTGGCGGCCTTCCTGATGGCGCAGTGCGCCGGCTGGCTCTACTGGATCGCGACCGACGAGAGCCTCTGGCACCGCTTCCTGCTGATCCTGATGGGGATGTGGGGCGCCACCCGGATCCCGGTGAAACTGTCCTGGCGCATCACCGCCGACCGCACCGGCATCTGGCTGAACGGTCTGCGGCAGCCGCGGCACATCCCCTGGAAGGACCTCCGCTCTGCCCGCCGGGACGGGTTCGACCTGAAGCTCCGGTGGCGCGGCGGCGATTCCTGGGTGGTCGCGGCCCCGCACTCGGCCCGGCTGCAACGCGGGCGCGGCCGTATCCATCCCTACGACGCCCTCGCCGCCGAACTCTCCGCGATGATCGCCGACCCCGCCCGGCGGCCCACCGGCGAGAGCGGGGAGGAGGAGCGCGGGCGCCCGCTGTGGCCGTATGCCGCGGTCCTCGGTATCGCCTGGATCGCGGTGCTCGTCACCCGGTGGCTGTCCTGACCGCTGTGCGGGGCGGCACCCCTTGACCGCGCTCTTGCTCCGCCGGGGCGCCGGGCAGCCCCCCAAGGCTGCCCGGCGCTGTCGGTTCGGGGTGGGTTCGGGGGTCAGCCCACGACGTTGACGAAGGAGTCCGCGGAGTTCGCGGCCGCGGTGGTGGCCGAGCCGGCGTACGACCAGCGGTAGTAACCGTCGGTGTAGGCGCGGAAGGACGTGGAGAGGGCGCCCCCGGCGCCGGTCAGGACGGTCTTGACGGTGCAGTACGTGCTGCTGCCCGCCGGGCGGAACTGAAGGGCCACGGACTGGCCGGCCGTGGCCCCGGCGAACGCGCCGGTCGCCCAGTCCGCGTTCGTCACGCCGCCCGTCACGGTGAGGACGCGGCCCCGCTTCACCGGCTTGGGGCTGGTGGCGACGCTGGCCTGGCTGTCGCGCAGCACGTTGAACGTGGCCGCGGTGTCCAGGAACACGGCGTCGCTGTCGGGGGCGATCGCATAGGCGCTGACGCTCCAGCCGCCGGCCAGCGAGTCGTTTGCCGGGGCGGTGCCGGGGGCCAGGGTGAAGGTCAGAGTGCAGGTGGTGGTGGTGTCCGCAGTCGGGCCGCAGACCTTCGCCGAGGCCACGGCGGTGTCCTGGGCGGCGAAGGTCCCGTGGTAGAGGGTGGCGTCGATCTGCTGCAGGCCGGACGGGTCGGTCGCGGTGACAGCGACGGTGACGGTTCTCATGCCGGTGCCGACGACGACGGGGTTGCCGCCGTTGACGACGACGCCGGTGATGTCGGTGTCGCCGAACTTCTCGTCGGCGTGCGCGGCCGGAACGGTGAGGGCGGACAGGGCGATGACGCCACACGCAGCGGCGACAGCTGAGCTAATACGCATGCGAATTCCCCAATGTGAATGCCGCGGCCTGCCAATTTGCCACAGGCGGGCCCGAATTGACGTGTGCAGCGTACTCGTTGCGGCGAGATTTCGGAACGTTTCGGCATGAGGGCGGAAAGGAGCCGCAGTTTTCCCGGCAAATAGAATGCGGGCGAATATCTTGTGCATCGACTCCATGGAAAACCGAAGGGAAAATTCGACTCGAATTTCAGCGGACCTGGCGGCCACCTACGCGTACCGTCCCGCGCGCCCGAGGCCCTGGGAGCGGGTGCTGCGGAGGCTCGAACCACCTCTGAGAGCTGGGGAGTTCGCCCAGGCTTGGGGTGACCTGTTGGTCAACTGTGTGAACGAGGGACAACCTTCGCGTGAAACATGTTCCACCCGTAGATCAAGTTTCTCTCTAGCATCACTAATCTGCCTGTGCCGCGTGAACGACGAACCAGCGCCGACTCGCGCGGCTTCCTGATATGGGGATACAGGAGTGGGGATGGATGGCGGCAAGAATGGGGGGCGCGGCCGTACCGGGCACGCGCTGCCAAATAGACATAGGTGCAGATGGCACTTATTCATGGCGACTCACTGCCACGAACGGGCGGGTGATCGCTGTGGCGGCAAGGATGTATCGCGGGTACGACGAGTGCAGGGCGGAGTTCGAGCGGCTGTGCGCGGGCATCACGGAATTACCCGGTGCGGTGCACCACACCTCGGAGGGCAGCGGCTGGGTATGGCGGCTGCGTGACAGGGCCGGCGGAGTGGTGGCCGTGTCCGCGCGCGCCTACGAGCGGCACTCTACGTGTCAGGCCGCCTACGAACGGTTCCGGGCGCTGCTGGCCGAACTCGGGTCGTTCGGGGTGATCCCGTGGGATGACGCCGAATGAGCGGGCCGGCCTGACGGCCCGTCAATTACGCGTGAGGGGCAGGTGCCCGCCACCCCCGCCGGGCCCGGCCCCCCAC
>NZ_JBHYWD010000013.1:0-18378 GCF_042751305.1 Streptomyces hokutonensis | reverse complement strand
GTATCAGTCCTTGTGCGGGCGCCACCGGCACCCCGCCAGCGCCCCCCACACGCCACGATCCCCCTTACTCCCGTCGCCACGTTCACGTCAACTTCGAAAGTTGCCCCTCAGGGGCTCCTCGTTCACTCTTGCGTGCGCGTACGTCCATCGCGCCTCAGCAGCGTCGTCTCATGTGACCACGCGACTCTCCGAACGAACTGTGACCCCGGCGGACGACCCTCCGAGACGCCTCTACCCCGATCAGGGTGTGCCCGACCGCGTGTTCAGGGGCATCCTGCGAGGTGGCGGCGGGCTGGTCCTCGCGATCATGCTGCTCGTCGGCGGGTTCCTGACCTACCGGGCCTGGCAGGCGCTGTCGATCGCGAAGTGGGACTTCGTCACCACCGAGGCGTGGGAGCCGGACGGCGGTCACTTCGGTATCGCGGCGGTGCTCGTCGGAACGGTGCTGATCGCCATGGTCGCCATCGTGTTCGCCGTACCGCTGGCGCTCGGTACCGCGCTCTACATCTCCGAGTACGCGCCGCAGCGGATCCGTCAGACCCTCATCAGCGTCGTGGACCTGATGGCCGCCGTACCGTCGGTCGTATACGGCCTGTGGGGGCTGTTCTTCTTCCAGGGGCACGTGGTCACCGTGTCCCGCTGGATCTCGACGTACCTGGGCTGGATCCCCCTCTTCAAGGTCGACGGCGCCGATCCGAAGGACCCGCTTGCCACCGCGACGGTCTACACCTCCTCCACGTTCATCGCGGGCATGGTGGTGTCCCTGATGGTCGCGCCGATCATCTGCTCGGTGGTGCGCGAGGTGTTCTCCCAGGCCCCCGTCGGCGAGCGGGAGGGCGCGTACGCGCTCGGTGCCAACCGCTGGGGCATGATCCGCAGCGTCGTTCTGCCCTTCGGGAAGGGCGGCATGATCGGCGGCACCATGCTCGGCCTGGGTCGCGCTCTCGGCGAGACCATCGCCGTGTATCTGATCATCTCGCCGGTGTTCGTGATCCAGCCGCACATCCTGCAGAACGGCACCAGCTCGGTCGCGTCGCTGATCGCCCTGCGCTACGGCGAGGCGAGCCCCATGGGCATGTCGGCGTTGATGGCCGCCGGCCTCGCGCTCTTCCTGATGACCCTCGTCGTCAACTTCGCCGCTTCGTCGATCGTCGCCCGCAGCCGTTCCGGCGCGACGAGCGACTCCTGAGGAGACAGCGCCCGATGACCGTCACCACTTCACAGAGCCCGCCCGGGGACCAGGGGCCGGGAACCCGGCCGAACCCCGCGGGTCCGGTGGAAACGCCGGCTCCCGCCCCGGCGACCCAGTTGCCGGGGCGCCGGCCCGGCGGCAGTTCAACGCGCGGAGAATCGCGCCGGAACCTCTCCACGCTGCGTGCCACCGACGTGTACGCCATGCTCGGCGCGGGCGCGGCGGCCCTCGCCATCACCTGGGTGATGTTCGACCGGCTGCTGCCCTTCAACGGCGCGCTGGGCTTCGTCGTCATCGTCTACGGGCTCTTCATCGGCCTGTACGCGCTGCTGGTCTCCTTCGACGAGGACGGACCCGCGGTGCGGGACCGGGTCGCCGCCGCGATCGTCCAGAGCCTCGGCCTGGTGATGCTGGCCGTGTTGGCCTTCGTGGTCGTCTACACCCTCTACGAGGGCCGCAAGGCGCTGCCGCACCTGAACTTCTACACCCAGTCGATGGGCGACGCGGGCCCGCTCGAACCCCTCAGCGTCGGCGGCATCTCGCACGCCATCGTCGGCACGCTGTGGATGATCTCCATCGCCCTCCTGATCTGCATACCGGCGGGGCTGGTGTGCGCGGTCTTCCTCAACGAAGTACCCGGCGGTTTCAGCCGGTTCGTACGCACCATCGTCGAGGCCATGACAGCGTTGCCGTCCATCGTGGCCGGCCTGTTCATCTACGCGACCTTCATCCTGAGCCTCGGATTCGGTCAGTCCGGCCTCGCCGCCGCGCTCGCGATCTCCGTGATGATGCTGCCGATCATCATCCGAGCGGCGGACGTGGTGATCCGGCTCGTCCCCGGCACGCTGCGCGAGGCGTCGTACGCCCTCGGCACCTCACGGTGGCGCACGGTCTGGCACGTGGTGCTGCCCACCTCGCGGTCCGGTCTGACCACGGCGGTCATCCTGGGCACCGCGCGTGGTGTCGGCGAGACCTCACCGGTCCTGTTGACCGCCGGCTTCACCCAGGAACTCAACACCAACCCGCTGCACGACCCGATGGTGTCGCTGCCGCTGGCCGCCTTCAAGCTCGTCGAGTCCCCCGAACCCACCTACATCGCCCGCGGTTTCGGCACCGCGGCGGTGCTCCTGGTGCTGGTGCTCGTCCTGTTCGTCATCGCCCGTGTCTTCGGTGGCCGAGGACCGGGCCAGCTGACCCGCCGTCAGGAACATCGCAGGGTCAGGGGATCCCGCCGTGACGCGCGGCGATTCGCCGAGTACGCAACCGACGACCGGCCACCCGCCGGTCCCGCCTCGACCAGTCCCGCACCGACGAGGAGCACCCCGTGATATCCGCACCCGTCCGTCGTCCGCGCACCGTGCGCGTGTACCAGGCGCTCGCGCTGGTCGTCGCACTGGTCTGCGCGCTCATGGCCGTCCATCCACCGGGTGCCTTCGCGGCCACCTATGTGAAGATCAGCGGCTCGGGCTCGACCTGGAGCGCCAACGCCATCGAGCAGTGGCGCCGCAACGTGCGCCAGCAGGGCATGACCGTGAACTACGCGTCGGTGGGCTCGTCGGTAGGCCGTACCCAGTTCGCGAACGGCACCTCCGACTTCGGTGTCTCGGAAATCCCCTACGGGCTCAAGGAGTTCGGCACGACCGACACTCCGCCGCAGCGCAAGTACGCCTACATGCCGATCGTGGCCGGCGGTACGTCCTTCATGTACAACCTGAAGATCGGCGGACAGCGGGTCACCAACCTCCGGCTGTCCGGAGAGAACCTCAGCAAGATCTTCACCGGCAAGCTCACGATGTGGAACGCGCCGGAGATCAAGGCGGACAACCCCAAACTGACGCTCCCGGCCCGCCGCATCGTCCCGGTCATCCGCTCCGACGGCTCCGGTACGACCGCGCAGTTCACGCTGTGGATGTCCAAGCAGTACGGCAGCCTGTGGAACGACTACTGCCGCAGGGCGGGCAAGCCCACCCCCTGCGGTCTGACGTCGTACTACCCGAACATCCCCGGCTCCGGCTTCGTCGCCCAGTCCGGTTCGCTGGGCGTCGCGGGCTACACCAGGCAGCCGCAGGCCGAGGGCGCGATCACCTACGTCGAGTACTCGTACGCCAGGAACGCGGGCTTCCCGGTGGTCAAGCTCCTCAACAAGTCCGGCTACTACGTCGAGCCGACCGCCTCCAGCGTGGCCGTCGCCCTGACCCAGGCGCGGATCAACAACGACTCGCGCTCCGCGGACTACCTCACCCAGAACCTGGACGGTGTCTACACCTACGGGGACAGGCGCACCTACCCCCTGTCCAGCTACAGCTACATGATCATCCCGACCAAGGAGGAGATGGGGTTCACCAAGGCCAAGGGCGCCACCCTGAGCGCGTTCGACAACTACTTCCTCTGCGAGGGCCAGCAACTGGCGGACCGGCTCGGCTACTCGCCGCTGCCGATCAACCTGGTGTCGGCGGCCATGGACCAGGTGCGGAAGATCCCCGGCGCCGTGACGGCAGGCATCAACATCAAGAACTGCAACAACCCGACGTTCTCCAGCGACGGGAAGAACCTTCTGGCCAAGAACGCCCCGTATCCCGCGGCGTGCGACAAGAAGGGCTCGGACCAGTGCGCCACCGGCACCGGCGGCGCGAAGCAGCCCACCGCGCAGGGCGGCTCCAGCGGCTCCGGCGGTAGCTCCGGCACGGGCGGCTCCGGTACGACCGGCGGCTCCGGCTCCTCGTCGACCGGAGGCACCGGCTCGACGGGCTCCACGGGGTCGACGGGCACCACCGGCGCCACTACGGCCGGCAGCACCGGCGGCGGTACCGGCGCGACGACGACGGGAGGGGCGGTCGTCGACCCCGACACCGGCCAGGTGGTCAGCACCAGTGGTGGTAGCGGTGACACCTCGGTCGTCGCCAGCCCGGTCTCCCTCAGCAGCGGCGACTCCCTCGGTCTGCGCACCGCGCTGATGGCGCTGTCGGCCGTCCTCCTGATCGGCGTGGTCGTCGGCCCGCCCCTGATCGGGCGCCTGTTGTCCAACCGGACCCGCCGCCGGACCGGGGGTGCGGCATGACCGCCGCGACGGGATCCCGGCGGAGCGTCGTCGCCGGTGCGTGCGCGCTGCTGGCAGCGCTGGTGCTGGCTCTGCTTCCCCTGCCGTCCGCCACCACGTCCGCCGCGGCGGCGGACAGCTCGGCGGAGGACTCCGCGGTGACGGTGACGGGGAAGCAGGGGAAGTACGACGACTTCTCCAGGCTGAAGGTGACCGTCCACCAGACGAAGAACCTGCGGTCGCAGGGGGTGCGGGTCAGCTGGGCAGGGGGCGCGCCCACCTCGTCGGGCAACTTCTCCTACGACTACCTGCAGATCATGCAGTGCTGGGGGGACGGGCCGGCCGGGCCCGATCGCAATCAGTGTGTCTTCGGTGAAACGGACACGTCCGACAGCGTGGTCCCGGGCGCCTTCGCCACGAGCCGGCGAGTGGATGCCGCAGGTGGCGGGTTCACCAGTGACCCGGGCGAGACGCAGTACACCGGTGCCAACGCGTTCGTCCCTTTCCGTCCCGTCGGCGGTCTCCCGCCCACCACGTCCGTCAAGGATCCGACCTACTTCGGTCCGCTGGACACGAACGAGCAGGTCGCCAACCGTACGTTCGCGGACGGTACGGGGGAGGTGACCTTCGAGGTGCAGGACGCGCTCGAGGCGCCCCACCTCGGGTGCGGCGCGAATACGGCGCCCACCGGCAGCACCCCCGTCCCACGGTCGTGCTGGCTGGTCGTCGTGCCGCGCGGCACCCACGACACCGACGGCACGGATGTCACGAATCCGGGCGGCACCCGCAACCACAACCTCTACACCTCGCCGCTGTCAGCGACGAACTGGGCCCAGCGCATGGTCGTCCGACTGGACTTCCTGCCGAGCGAGGCCTACTGCCCGACAGGCCAGACGGAGCGTCCCACGGCCGGCTCCGAGCTGGTGACGGACGCCGTCACCTCCTGGCAGCCCAAGCTGTGCTCGTCCACGGGGAGCACGTTCGCCTTCACCCAGGGCGGGGAGGAGGAGGCCAGGAACCAGGTCCTGGGCACGACGGCCGACTCGCCCCTGCTGGGCTTCACCGTCGACCCGGTCACCCGGCCGGAGGACGGGGCCGAGGTCGTGCAGGCGCCGGTGGCGGTGTCCGGGGTGACCGTCGCGTTCTTCATAGAAGGCCCGTCCGGCGTGGTGCAGGGAATGAAACTGAGCCCTCGGCTGGTGGCGAAGATGCTCACTCATTCCTATGTGAATGATGTGACCTTGGGTGCTGTCCCTGATTATTTGAAGGGAAACAGCAGTGCCCTCAACGAGGATCCGGAATTCAAGCAGTTGAATCCGGGATTCCCTGAGCTGAGAAGTCGTCAGCTTAGGAGCCTAATGGTCCCGCTCCAGGATGCCGACACCACGCGGATCGTCTGGAACTGGCTCCAGTCGGACAAGGACGCCCGGGAATTCCTCTCCGGGACGAAGGATCCCTGGGGAATGCAGGTGAACCGCTACTTCAAGGACCTGAACCTGGCAACGGCCACTTCGCTGACCGATTACCCCAAGGTGGACCCGACCACAACACCGGCCATCGGCAACGGAACGCCCGCCCTCAATTACGCGATCACCGACCTGGATCCCTACACGGCCGATATGCACGACGGGGCGCTGAAAACCCGCCGGGGCAACAACAACCGCACCATCCAGTGGCAGCCCGGGGACACCCAGAGCCCGGCCAGGCTCATCAACGACGCCCCGTATTCGGGTCAGCGGGCCGTCATGGCCATCGTCGACACCGCGTCGGCGGTGCGATACGGACTGATCACGGCGGCCCTGCGCAACGCGGACGGCAACTACGTGAAGCCCACGGCCGCCACGCTCGCGGCGGACGTCGCGACCATGCAGCCGTCGTCCGAGGACGCCACGGTGCTCAAGCCCGATCCGGCGCGGGCCAAGGGGCAGGCGTATCCCCTGACGGCCGTGGCCTACGCCGCGGCCTCGGTGAACCAGGACGCGACGGCCCGCACGGCCTACGCCAGGTTCATCCGGTACGTCTCGGGATCGAACGGCCAGACACTTGGCCTGTCGGCGGGTCAACTGCCGTTCGGCTACGCACCGTTGCCGGCCAAGCAGCGTCAGCAGGCCGCGACCGCCGCCGACACCCTGGAGCGTGGCGTGACCGTGAGCGAGTCCCAGTCCGAGGGGTCGACCGCGGCGGGCACCGCGGGAGACACCTCCGGCGGCGGAACCGGCACCGGAGGAACCTCCGGCGGCGCGGCTGCGGGCGGAGCGGCAGCGGGGGGCGGCACCGGCGGCTCCTCGCCATCGGCCTCGGCCGCCGCGAACGTCTCCACGCCACCTTCCTCGGGGCCGCAGCAGAATGTCGCGAACGCCAAGGAAGGATTTACTCCGGGAGAGGTCCTGGGAATTATTCGCTGGATTCTTCTCGGCGTCCTATTCCTGGGCGGGGCGGCAGGGCTTTCCGGCCCCGTAATGCTGCATCTCGGGCGACGGCGAACTCCCTAGGGGGCGCCTAGGAAATCTTCTCGTAACCTTTCTCTCACAGCTAATTCGTTGGCCATCGTACAAAAATGCTGGAAGCGTATGCGGTGGTCGACCGACGGGTCGGCAGTAGAAAGATCCGGATTTAGCTTGAACGTCCAGTCTTCGAAAACCAGAAAACAAGGGGTTCAGAAGTGAACGTCAAGTCTCGCGTCAAGGTCGGCGCCGCTTTCGGTGTCGCGGCTCTCGGTCTCGGCATCCTGGCCTCCCCGGCTTCGGCGGACCCGAGCCCGGTCACCGACTACCGCCAGCTGGCGGGTGTCGGTTCGGACACCACGCAGTACGTCATGAACGGCATCGGTGACTCCGTCACCAACACCAGCGGCAAGATCATCGCGTCCTGGAACGCCACCGGCACGAGCACGATCAAGACCAAGGCGACCGGCTGTGACACCGTCGCCCGCCCGGACGGATCCTCGGCCGGTATCAACGCGCTGAACGCCGACATCACCGCCGGCACCAACTGCATCGACTTCGCCCGTTCCTCGCGCGGCCCGGCGGACACCAGCACCACGGACCTCACCTTCATCCCGTACGGCAAGGACGGTGTCACCTTCGCCACCGCCCTGGGCAGCACGCTGGGCAACACGACGGCCGGCCTCACGAAGGCGCAGCTGGCCTCGATCTACGAGTGCAACTCCACCGACTTCCCGAACGCGCAGCCGCTGCTGCCGCAGTCCGGCTCCGGTACCCGTACCTTCTGGCTGGCGGCCATCGGTATCACCGAGGCGCAGATCGGTTCCTGCGTCAACCAGACCCTCCAGGAGCACAACGGTCTGGCGGTCACCAACGCCAACCAGATCATGCCGTACTCGATCGCCCAGTGGATCGCCCAGGGCAAGGGCTTCTCGGACGTCCCGAACCGCCGTGGCACGACGCGTCTGCGCAACATCAACGGCTCCGCCCCCACCACGGGCTCGGGCACCGCGCTGGCGCTCAACACGTCCTTCGACCCCGGCTTCCTCCGGAACGTCTACAACGTCGTCCCGACCGCCAAGCTCGCCGACTCCGTCATCGCCGCCACGTTCGTCGGTTCGGCCTCGAAGGTCTGTGCCTCCAGCACGGTCATCGCGAACTACGGCTTCGGTCTGCTGTCCAACTGCGGTGACACCAGCGTCACCGGCGAGCGGTAATCCGTGAACGTCCTCTGATCCTCGCGTGACGGCCGGGCACCCCTCCAGGTGCCCGGCCCCACGCGCTGTCCCTGCAATCCGTCAACCGTCCCCCGGGGGCCCAGCCGTGACCGTGCTACACCCGTTCCGAAGAGCGGCCGCCATCGTGGCCGCCGTCGCCGTAGTCGCCCTGGGTCTCGTGACCCTGGTCGTGTCCCAGTCCCAGCCTGCCCGGGCGGCGGCGTCCATGGGAGAGTTCACCTTCGCGTCCAGCAGCGGCAGGCTGACCGATGCGGAGCCGTTCGGCCCCTCCCTCACGACACCGGCCGCATGCCCTGACTACCAGTCGATTCCCATCAACTACACCCTCGCCCTCTTCGTGGCCGAGCCGGGCGGCGGCTCTGCGATTCTGATGAACTCGATCACGAGTGCGTCGCCCTACGACGCGGCGAAGACGACTTCCCTGGCTCCGGCGGACAATCCCGATCTGGGACTCCAGAACCCGTCGCAGATCTTCACCTCCGACGGCACCTATGAACTCCAGCTGGTGTGCCTCGACGACTTCGGTGGCGCGCACCCCGACGGCAACTACTGGACCCAGAAAGTCACGGTCACCGGGAACGACTGGGTGGTCGGCGACGGTGCGAAGGCCAGCCAGGTCGCGCTGACCGCCTCCCCTTCCGTGATCGCGCCCAACACGGAGACCACGCTCACGGCGACGATGTCGCCGGCCGAAGCGGTCGGCACGGTCACCTTCCTGGAGGGCGCGACAACGCTGGGTCAGGCCACGGTGGCCGGTGGCAAGGCCGAGCTCAAGACGTCGACGCTGTCCGAAGGGCAGCACGACATCACAGCTCGTTTCACTCCCACGGACCCCACCAAGTGGGGAGCCTCGGAATCCGCGCCGTTCCAGGTGACCGTGCAGCTGGCGAGGTTCGAGATGCGCGACGACTCGGGAAACCTCCTGGCGGTCAACCCCGAGCTGCAGCGCGGCCAGACGGTGAAGGTCATCATCCGCGGCTGCACCCCGAGCGCCACGTACTCGATGGTCATGTTCCACGACGACACCACGTTCCCCAGCGCCACGGCCGACGCGAACGGAACGGTGACCTGGCCCACCCTGACCGTGCCGGAAGACGCGGTCGCGGGGCAGACCAACTGGGACTACTCCCCGGACTGCACCGGCCTGGAATCCGTGGGCGCGGTGCAGTTCACCGTCCCCGAACCCGCCACCGACTCCGCCTCGCCGAGCCCCACCGACACCTCGACGGACCAGCCCACCGACGAGCCCACGGACGAGTCCAGCAGCCCCTCCGACAACTCCTCGGGCGACTCCTCCGGCACCACGACCGGCGGCAGCACCGACGGCGGCGGCAGCACCACCGGCGGTGACTCCACCACTGGCGGCACCTCGGCCACCGGCGGTCTCGCCTCCACCGGCAGCCAGATCGCGCTGTTCTCCGGCATCGGCGCCGTCGTCCTGGTCTCGGCCGGCGTCGTCCTCGTCCGGTTCGGCCGTCGCGAGGGCCTGCTGAAGTTCGGTGAGCCCCGCTCGTAACACCAGTTCGACAGCACGGGCGGCGGGCCCCCACCCCGCCGCCCGCGCCGCCGTTTCTCCCTCTCACACCTCTTCACATTCACAGGAGCGCTCCCCGTGACCGTGTTGTCCCCGCCTCCGCCGGCCGACGCGCCGCCGGTGCCGGCGCCCGCACCCGAGCCCGCCTCGGCGCCGCCGCGGGCCGAGCGCCCCGGCTTCGCGTTCGCCGGGGCGGCGCTGTGCGTGCTCGCCGCGCTGCTGCTCGGCTTCGCCGCCAACCTCACCCTCGTGGGTCACCTCCAGCACGCACGTGACCAGCAGACGGCCTACGACGAGTTCCGCCGTGAACTCGCCCTCGGCGTCGCACCGGTGGGCCAGCAGACGTACGACGGCAAGATGCTGGACCCCGGCGCGCCCGTCGCCCTGCTGCGCATTCCGGCGCTGGGTCTGAAGGAGATCGTGGGGGAGGGCACCACCTCCGGTGTGCTGATGTCCGGCCCCGGCCACCGCCGGGACACCCCGTTGCCGGGGCAGCCCGGCACCAGCGTGCTCATGGGCCGCCAGTGGGGATACGGCAGCCCGTTCCACGACCTGCACCGACTGCCCGTCGGCACCGAGATCCGCCTGACGACCGGTCAGGGCACCGCCGTCTACCAGGTCTCGGCGATCCGCCGCAAGGGTGACCCACTGCCGCCGACGCTCAAGGACGGTGAGGGCCGGCTCACGCTCATCACGGCCGACGGCTCGCCGTACACCCCCTACGGCACCCTCCGCGTCGACGCGACGCTGACGAGTGCCGTGCAGCCGGCCCCGCCGCGTCCGCTGACGCTCGGCTGGATCGACCGGTCCGAGCAGGCCATGGGCACCGAGAACGCCGCCTGGCTCCCGGTCTTCCTCTGGTCCCAGGCGCTGCTCGCCGCCGCCCTGCTCACCATGGCCGCCTACCGCGTGTGGGGCCGCTGGCAGACCTGGATCGTCGGGGCGCCCGTCCTGGCCGCCCTCGGTCTCGCCGTCTCCGGCGCCGCCACCCGCCTGCTGCCCAACCTGCTCTGATCGACGAGGAGTTCATCCATCATGTCCGACACGAACCCGACACTCGTCGACGAGATCCTCGACCCGACGGTGAAGATGGACCGGGCGCGGGCGGCCGCCCCCGGCCGGACCGCCGGCCACGGTCCGGGAGAGAGCAACCCGGCCACCCTGGAGGCCGATTCCATCTCGGCCTGGTTCGGTGACCACAAGGTGCTGGAGAGCGTCTCGCTCACCATGCCCGCCCGCAGGGTCACCGCGCTCATCGGCCCGTCCGGCTGCGGCAAGTCCACGTTCCTGCGGATCCTCAACCGCATGCACGAACTCATCGGCTCCGCCTCCCTTGCGGGCCGGGTGCTGCTCGACGGCGACGACATCTACGACCGGGGCCGCCGTATCACCCACGCCCGCCGTCAGATCGGCATGGTCTTCCAGAAGCCGAACCCCTTCCCCGCGATGACGATCTACGACAACGTCACCGCCGGCCTGAAGCTCGGCGGCATCCGGGCCGGCCGTGAGGACAAGGACGGCCTCGTCGAGGAGTGCCTGACCAAGGCGGGCCTCTGGAAAGAGGTCCGCGACCGGCTCCGCCAGCCCGGCGGCGCCCTCTCCGGCGGTCAGCAGCAGCGCCTGTGCATCGCACGCTCCCTGGCCGTACGACCGCGGGTCCTCCTCATGGACGAGCCGTGCTCCGCCCTCGACCCGACCTCGACCCGGCGCATCGAGGAGACGATCCACGAACTCTCCGAAGAGGTCACGATCGTGATCGTCACGCACAACATGCAGCAGGCCGCCCGCGTCTCCGACCAGTGCGCCTTCTTCCTCGCCGAACAGGGCACCCCCGGCGCCATCGTCGAACACGGGCCCACGGACGCTATGTTCAACAACCCCCAGGACCAGCGCACGACGGACTACGTGAACGGACGCTTCGGATAAGGGAGTTCGGCCGCGCATCTGAAAACGCACGTCAAGGCCGGCGCCTGGGGCGGCGCCACAGCCCTCGCTCTGGGCGCCGCCCCGGCCACCCCGGCCACCGCCGACCCCACCCCGTCCACCGACTGCCGCGTCCTCGCGGCCGTCGGCGCGGCGGCGCCGTCGCGGCGAACGGCGACACCCTCACCCGGATCACCGGCCCCGTGCTCGACGGCGACGGCATCGCGAACCCCGACAACGTCCACTCGCGCGACTACCTCGACCTCGACCTCGCGCTCGGCTGGATGGAGTTCCACCTCCGCGGGGTGCACACCGTTGCGGACGGCGCGGCGGTCGTCCCCGAAGAACCCGGGGGCGGCCGGTGGCACCCACGACCTGACACGGGGTCCAGCTACCTGGGGGCAGGCCTGAACCCCGTGTCCGGCCCATGCGTGGTATCCCGCTTTACTTGGTGAAAGGGGGCACGGGACACCGGCGGGCGGATGCGTCCAAGGGGGGTGAGGAGCACATCCGCACTTCTCTCCAGCCTGAGACGAGCCAGGACGGAACAGACAGCCGGGGAGCATGCGACAGCCCAACTCCCGGTGAATCACCGGGCACTTGGTCACCCCGGCATCATGTACGCACTGTGGTGGGCGCGCGCCGGGCGCCCGGCAGGCGAGGAGGGTCAGGCCCGTCGAGCGCACGGCGGCGGCTCCGGAGCTTCGGTTGCGCCACCGGTCCACCGTTCCCCGCGGCGGGTCGTGCCGTGGAGCGTGGGCCGGCCGCCTCGGGTGAAGCACCCGACGGGGTGCCCTGATGGAGGGCACCCCGCGGGACACGGCTCAGATACCGGCCGCCGCAGACAGGTCGCGCTTGATCGTCGCCAGCGTCTCGGCCGCCCGCGCGCGGGCCGCCGGGAGGTCGGCGGTCGCGGCCACGGGGACCACGACCTCCAGATAGCACTTCAGTTTGGGCTCGGTACCGCTGGGCCGGACGATGACGCGGGCACCGTCGAGCGTGTAGCGCAGCCCGTCGGTGGGCGGGAGCGAATCGGTGCCCTCGGTGAGATCCTCGGCTTTCGTGACACGCAGGCCCGCAAGCCGAGTTGGCGGCTGCTCGCGCAGTTGCCGCATGGCGTCCGCGATGACGGTCAAGTCCTCGACCCGCACGGAGAGTTGGTCGGTGGCGTGCAGACCGTGCTCGACGGCGAGATCGTCGAGGAGGTCCAGCAGATCGCGGCCCTCCTCCTTCAGCTCGGACGCCAGCTCGGTGATCAGCAGGGCGGCGGTGATGCCGTCCTTGTCGCGCACACCGTCCGGGTCCACGCAGTACCCGAGGGCCTCCTCATAGCCGTAGCGAAGCCCCTCCACCCGGGCGATCCACTTGAAGCCGGTGAGGGTCTCCTCGTAGGGCAGGCCCGCCTTCTCGGCGATACGGCCGAGGAGGGAGGAGGAGACGATCGACTCGGCGAAGGTGCCGCGGGCGCCGCGCCGCACGAGGTGGGCGGCGAGCAGGGAGCCGACCTCGTCGCCGCGGAGCATGCGCCAATCGCCGTCGTGCGTACGGTCCTTGACGGCGACGGCACAGCGGTCGGCGTCGGGGTCGTTGGCGATGATCAGGTCGGGGTCCGTGGCGCGGGCCCGGGCGAAGGCGAGGTCCATCGCGCCCGGCTCCTCCGGGTTGGGGAACGCGACGGTCGGGAAGTCCGGGTCGGGCTCGGCCTGTTCGGCGACGAGCACCGGCTCCGGGAACCCGGCGCGGGCGAACGCGGCCAGCAGGACGTCCTTGCCGACGCCGTGCATAGCCGTGTAGACGGTGCGGGCGGTGCGGGGGGAGGCGGGGGCCAGGACGGCGTCGGTGCGGGCGAGGTAGGCGTCGAGGACGCCGTCGTCGAGGGTTTCCCAGCCGGTGTCCGGGCGGGGCACGTCGTGCAGGGAGGCCACGGCCTCGATCTGGGCGGCGATGTCCGCGTCGGCCGGGGGCACGATCTGGGAGCCGTCGCCGAGGTAGACCTTGTAGCCGTTGTCCCGGGGCGGGTTGTGGCTGGCGGTGACCTCCACGCCCGCGATCGCGCCCAAGTGCCTTATGGCGAAGGCGAGTACGGGGGTGGGGAGCGGCCGGGGCAGCACGGCAGCCCTCAGCCCCGCGCCGGTCATCACGGCGGCGGTGTCGCGGGCGAAGTCCGCGGACTTGTGCCGGGCGTCGTAGCCGATGACGACGACTCCGTCGGTGTGGCCGTTGTGCTTGAGGTACGCGGCGAGTCCGGCGGCGGCACGGATGACGACGGCGCGGTTCATCCGCATGGGCCCGGCACCGAGTTCACCGCGGAGACCGGCGGTGCCGAACTGGAGGGTGCCGCCGAAGCGCTCCGCGAGTTCCGCGACGTCCCCGGCGTCGATGAGCTTCCCCAGCTCCTCGCGGGTGTCCGCGTCGGGGTCCTCGGCGAGCCAGGCCTCGGCCCGCGCGATGAGATCGTCGTCGTGCACGTCAGGTCAACCTCTCGTGGTGTTTGCGGGTTCGGGTCCAGGGGGCGCAGCCCCCTGGGAGACGGCGCCTACAGCCGACCGAGCACCTGGGCCAACAGCGACCCCATCTGTGTAGCGGAATCCCGCCCGGCCTGCAGCACCTCTTCATGGTTCAACGGTTCCCCCGTCATCCCCGCGGCGAGGTTCGTCACCAGGGAGATACCCAGCACCTCCGCACCGGCCTCCCGGGCCGCGATGGCTTCCAGCACCGTAGACATCCCCACCAGGTCCGCCCCGATGACCCGAGCCATCCGAATCTCCGCCGGAGTCTCGTAGTGCGGCCCGGGGAACTGGGCGTAGACACCCTCCTCCAGACCGGGGTCGATCTCCTTGCACAGCGCCCGCAGCCGCGGCGAGTACAGGTCGGTCAGGTCGACGAAGTTCGCGCCGATGATCGGGGAGGCCGCCGTGAGATTGATGTGGTCGCTGATCAGCACAGGCTGCCCGGGCCGCATACCCTCGCGGAGCCCCCCGCAGCCATTGGTCAGGACGATGGTCTTGCAGCCGGCGGCGACGGCGGTACGGACGCCGTGCGCGACGGCGGCGACACCGCGGCCCTCGTAGTAGTGGGTGCGGCCGAGGAAGACCAGCGCGCGCTTGTCACCGATCGCGTACGAGCGGACCCGCCCGCCGTGGCCCTCCACGGCCGGCGGCGGGAATCCGGGCAGCTCGGTGACGGGGAAGTCGGCCTCGGGCACGCCGAGCGCGTCGACGGCCGGCCCCCAGCCGGAGCCCATCACAAGAGCGACGTCGTGGGTCTCGGCGCCCGTCAGTTCGCGCAGGCGCGTGGCGGCGGCGTCAGCGGCGGCGTGGGGGTCGCCCTGGATGTCGTCCGGAAGAAGAGATGCGTTCACGCGGTTGAGGGTAGCTGGTCTGGGCCTACGCGCGTAGATGACAGAGCTCACGGGATTGCGATCGTTGTCTTGTCGTTTCCAACCAGACCTGTGCCGGGTGTGATGTGTGGGAAGCGCTCAGCAGGGCCGCTTCCGCAGCTCCATCACATAGTCGTGCGGTGCGCCCGCCGACTCGGCGGCATCGGCCAGCTCGCCGAGATAGCGAGCCGACGGCAGTCCCCCCTCGTACCCGTTCAGGACGTACACCCAGGCGGGTTCCTCCCCGTCGAGGGTGTGCACCCGGACCCGCATCCGCCGGTAGACGTCGAGGCCGACGCCCTCCCACCGGTCCATGGAGTCCTCGTCGGGCGGGGCGATCTCGTACAGCGCGACGAAGACCTGGGAGCGCGGCGCCTCCACGATCGTCGCGAGCGCGCCCTCCCAGCCCATGTGCTCACCACCGAAGGTCAGCCGCCACCCGTTCAGCCAGCCCGTGGCGCGCAACGGCGAGTGCGGGGCGCGGCGGGTCATCAGCCGCGCGTCGAGATTGCCGGCGTACGCGGCGTAGAGCGACATGCTCCGAGAGTACGGCAGCGGACACACCGGTCACTCCCGTAACCGGGAGCACTCAGGGCCCGTCGGCCGCGTACGGCGCAAAGGTGCCGTGTCGGGGGGTGTCCGCCCGCAGCGGTTGGCGCGTCAACGCGCTCCCATTCCTGCGAGACCGATTCCGCGCCGTTCCGAGGACGGACACCCCCCGACGCGGCACCGACCCACCACGCACCGCAGGCGCCCCACAACGCACCGCAGGACTCACAACGAACCGCAGGCGCCCCACAACGCACCGCAGGACTCACAACGAACCGCAGGCGCCCCACAACGAACCGCAGGCGCCCCACAACGCACCGCAGGCGCCCCACAACGCACCGCAGACGACCCACAACGCACCGCAGGCAAACCAAGCACCCCCGCCGCCCCCGGGCGGAAGCACCTTGAAGCGTGCGGGACAATGGGGTACGTGACTCGGATCGTGATCATCGGTGGCGGACCCGGCGGCTATGAAGCGGCGCTGGTGGCAGCGCAGCTCGGCGCGGAGGTGACCGTCGTCGACTGCGACGGTCTGGGCGGGGCGTCGGTGCTGACCGACTGCGTGCCGTCGAAGACCCTTATCGCGACGGCCGAGGTGATGACCACCTTCGACTCGTCGTACGAGGAACTCGGCATCATCGTCGCCGACGACACCCCACCCCTGGAGCAGGCGGCCCGGGTCGTCGGCGTGGACCTCGGCAAGGTCAACCGCCGTGTGAAGCGCCTGGCGCTCGCCCAGTCGCACGACATCACCGCGTCCGTGACCCGGGCCGGCGCCCGTGTCATGCGCGGCCGGGGCCGGCTCGACGGCATGCAGGCGATCGACGGTTCCCGCAAGGTGATCGTGAAGGCGGCCGACGGCACCGAGGAGACCCTCGTCGCCGACGCCGTCCTCATCGCGACCGGCGGCCACCCCCGCGAGCTGGACGACGCCCGCCCCGACGGCGAGCGCATCCTGAACTGGACCCAGGTCTACGACCTCACCGAACTCCCCGAAGAGCTGATCGTGGTCGGCTCCGGTGTCACCGGCGCCGAGTTCGCCGGCGCCTACCAGGCTCTCGGCTCCAAGGTCACCCTGGTCTCCTCCCGCGACCGCGTCCTGCCCGGCGAGGACCCGGACGCGGCCGCCGTCCTCGAGGACGTCTTCCGGCGCCGCGGCATGAACGTCATGGCCCGCTCCCGCGCCCAGTCCGCCAAGCGGGTCGGCGACAAGGTCGAAGTGGTCCTCGCCGACGGCCGCGTGATCACTGGCTCCCACTGCCTGATGGCGGTGGGCGCCATCCCGAACTCCGCCGGCATGGGCCTGGAGGAGGCGGGTGTCAGGCTGCGCGACTCGGGCCACATCTGGACCGACAAGGTCTCCCGCACGACCGCTCCGGGCGTCTACGCGGCCGGCGACGTCACCGGAGTCTTCGCGCTCGCCTCGGTGGCCGCGATGCAGGGCCGTATCGCCATGTACCACTTCCTCGGCGACGCGGTGGCCCCGCTGAACCTGAAGACGGTCTCCTCGAACGTCTTCACCGACCCCGAGATCGCGACAGTCGGCTACAGCCAGGCCGACGTCGACGCAGGCAAGATCGACGCACGCGTCGTCAAGCTCCCCCTCCTCCGCAACCCGCGCGCGAAGATGCAGGGCATCCGGGACGGCTTCGTCAAGATCTTCTGCCGCCCGGGCACCGGGATCATCGTCGGCGGTGTGGTCGTGGCGCCCCGCGCCTCGGAGCTGATCCACCCGATCTCGATCGCCGTCGACAACAATCTGACGGTCGAACAGATCGCGAACGCCTTCACCGTCTACCCGTCCCTTTCGGGCTCGATCGCCGAGGTGGCCCGACAGCTGCACACCCGCAAGGCGACCGGCGAAGTCTGAGGCGGCGCCGACTCCCCGCTGGTCACGGGGAGTTGCCGCCCATTCGTACGGCATAGGCGCCGGGACTACCCCCTATACCACTTCTCGCCCTCCTGTGCGAACAACTTCTGCTATTCACCGCAAACAGCTGAAAGCAGACGGTCGTTGGGGTTACTGTCAGTTTCGTGTTCGCTGCAGAACGTCGCCAATTGATCCTCGAAATGGTGCGAGCGAATGGGGCCGTATCGCTCCGTGAGCTCGCCCGCGTCGTCCAGACCTCCGAAGTGACCGTACGGCGGGACGTGCGCGCACTGGAGGCAGAAGGACTCCTCGACCGCCGGCACGGCGGTGCGGTATTGCCGGGCGGGTTCACGCGGGAGTCCGGCTTTCCGCAGAAATCGCATCTCGCGACCGCCGAGAAAACGGCCATCGCCGATCTCGCCGCGAGCTTCGTCGAAGAGGGCGAGGCCATCGTGGTGGGGGCGGGTACCACCACCCAGGAGCTGGCCCGCCGGCTCGCCCGGGTGCCCGGACTGACCGTAGTCACCAACTCCCTGCTGGTGGCCCAGGCGTTGGCCCATGCCAACCGCGTGGAGGTCGTGATGACCGGCGGCACCCTGCGCGGTTCCAACTACGCGCTGGTGGGCAGCGGGGCCGAGCAGTCCCTCCAGGGGCTGCGCGTCTCCCGGGCCTTCCTCTCCGGAAGCGGGCTCACCGCCGAGCGCGGCCTCTCCACGTCCAACATGCTCTCGGCGTCCGTGGACCGGGCCCTCGTGCAGGCGGCGGCCGAGGTCGTCGTCCTCGCCGACCACACCAAGCTCGGTACGGACACCATGTTCCAGACCGTGCCCACGGACGTGATCACCCGCCTCGTCACCGACGAGCCCCCGGGCCACGACGACCGCGCCGCCACGGAGTTGCAGGCGCTGGCCGACCAGGGGGTGCAGATCGCCGTGGCCGGCGCGGCGGGCAGCCAGGGGGGTGATCAGACCCCGGCGCGGGAACAACGCCGCCGGGATGTCCCTCTTCCGGCACCGCGACGGGGTCAAGTGCCGGGGCTGCGCTCGGCGGGCGTACTCACCGGGGAGTCTCCTGAGCGGGAGCGTGCGGCCCGGGTGGCGGATTTGCGCAGGCGTTGATCGGGTTCGATTTCGGCTTGCAGGCCGGTGGGGGCTGGTCGCGCAGTTCCCCGCGCCCCTAAAAGACGCAGGGCGACCGGTGTTTTTTTAGGGG
>NZ_JBHYWD010000012.1:287838-301059 GCF_042751305.1 Streptomyces hokutonensis | reverse complement strand
CCTGAAACCCCCTCGGCTGAGGTCTTTTCAGGGGCGCGGGAAACCGCGCGGCCCGCCCCCACCGGCCCGCAGCCACCGGCATCAGTCCAGATAACCCCTGAGCTGATCCGCAAAAGCGTGATCCCGCAGCTTGTTCAGGGTCTTCGACTCGATCTGCCGTATCCGCTCCCGCGTCACCCCGAAGATCCGCCCGATCTCCTCCAACGTGCGCGGACGCCCGTCGGCCAGCCCGTACCTGAGCTGTACGACCTTCCGCTCCCGCTCCCCCAGGGTCGACAGCACGGCCTCCAGGTGCTGCCGCAGCAGCAGGAACGCGGCGGACTCCACGGGACTCGTCGCGTCGCCGTCCTCGATCAGGTCGCCGAGGGCAACGTCGTCCTCTTCACCCACCGGCGCGTGCAACGACACCGGCTCCTGAGCCAACCGCAGGACCTCGCTGACCCGCTCCGGCGCGAGGTCGAGGTGGTCGGCCACTTCCTCCGGCGTCGGCTCGTAGCCGCGCTCCTGGAGCATCCGGCGCTGGACGCGGACGACCCGGTTGATCAACTCCACGACGTGCACGGGGACGCGGATCGTGCGGGCCTGGTCGGCGAGGGCGCGGGACATGGCCTGGCGGATCCACCAGGTGGCGTAGGTGGAGAACTTGTACCCGCGGGCGTAGTCGAACTTCTCAACTGCCCTGATCAGGCCGAGGTTTCCCTCCTGGACGAGGTCGAGCATGGTCAGCCCGCGCCCGACGTACCGCTTCGCGACGGACACGACGAGCCGCAGGTTCGCCTCGATGAGGCGGCGCTTGGCCATCCGGCCCATGACGACCAACTTGTCCAGGTCGAGGGCGAGTTGGCTGTCCAGGTCGGGCGCGCTGCTGAGCCGCTCCTCGGCGAACAGGCCGGCCTCGACGCGGCGGGCGAGTTCGACCTCCTCGGCCGCGGTGAGGAGGGGGATGCGGCCGATCTCGCGCAGGTACTGGCGGAACAGGTCCGAGGAGGGCGCGCCGGTGTCGGCGACCCGGCCGCGGGGCCGTTCGTCGGGCTCGGGGGCCTCGGCGGTCTCCACCGCTTCGGCCGGCGGTTCTTCGAGCCCGGGCGGGCCCTCCAGGTCCGCGGTCTCGGGGTGGTGCGCGGCACGGCTCTGCGGGGGGACGGTCGCGAGGACATCGGTCTCCGCGTCCGGTTCCGCGCCGTCCGTCGTGCTGGTCTCGGTCTGGTCGAGGGTCTGGGTCTGCACGGGGGCGACCTCCAGGATGATCGCTGCCAGGGGGTACGGCAGCGGTACTTCGGGGGCGGAGTCGGCGGCCTCACCGCTGTCCGTCCCGTACTCGATGAGCGGAATCGCGGGGGTGAAGGACCCGCTGGGGACGGATCGGCCGCGCTCCGAGGACTCAGGCACCGGAACCCAGTGTGGAGTACGACACATCGCCGCCACGAGGGGCGTGCGGTGACTTTTTGAGTCCGTTCCGTAACTACGCGCTCAGAGCGCTGAGGCGCCGTGCACCTGGAGTGCCTGGTCGTACTGCTGAAGTACCCACAACTCGTTCTGTACGGCGGCCAGTTCGGCCGAGTCTCCGTGGCTGCCGAGGCGGGTGAGCGCGCCCTGGATGTCGTGGATCCGGCGCACTACGGCTCTTCGGCGGACGGTGACGAGCTGCTCGCCCGCGTAGTTCTCGTCGACCGTGCGGCGCAGGATGGCCTCCACGGCGAGCTCGGTGACCATCGCGCGGACCGCGTCGTCCGGTGCCGCCTCGCGGACGCGGACGAGGTAGTCCTGGGGGTCCTGGAGGCCGTACTCGGCGCCGCCCGCCTCGATGATCGCCTCGCGTACGGCCGCGTAGGGCGGGGCGGTGAACTCGTCGACGCCGTACGCGTCGAAGGCCGGGGAGACCAACTCGGGGCGCTGGAGGGCGAGTTTGAGGAGTTCGCGTTCGGTGGCGAAGACCGGGTTGCGGAGGGTGAGGGCGGGGCCGCCGGTGGGCGGGCGGGGGGTGGTGTCGTACTGCTGCTGGGCGCCGCCCCGGGTGGGTGCGGGGCCCTTGCCGCCGCGGTCGCGGGCCCAACGGGCCAGCTGGGCAACCCTCTTGACCACGAACTGGGTGTCGAGGATGCCGAGCATGCCGGCGAGCTGGACGGCGACCTCGTGCTGGGCGCCGCTGTTCTTGATGCGGGCGACGATCGGGGCGGCCTCGTCCAGGGCGGAGGCGCGTCCTGCGGGGGTGTCGAGGTCGTAGCGGACGACGATCTGGCGGAGCGCGAACTCGAAGAGCGGGGTGCGGGGTTCGACCAGGTCGGCGACCGCCTCGTCGCCCTTGGCGAGGCGCAGTTCGCAGGGGTCCATGTTGTCGGGCGCGATCGCGATGTATGTCTCGGCGGCGAACTTCTGGTCGTCCTCGAAGGCGCGCAGGGCCGCCTTCTGGCCGGCCGCGTCGCCGTCGAAGGTGAAGATCACGCGCGCGCTGCCGTTGTCCATCAGGAGCCTGCGAAGGATCTTGATGTGGTCGGTGCCGAAGGCCGTGCCGCAGGTGGCGATCGCCGTCGTCACCCCTGCCAGGTGGCAGGCCATGACGTCGGTGTAGCCCTCGACCACGACCGCGCGGCTGGACTTGGCGATGTCCTTCTTCGCGAGGTCGATGCCGTAGAGGACCTGGGACTTCTTGTAGATCGCGGTGTCGGGCGTGTTGAGGTACTTCGGGCCGTTGTCCGACTCGTAGAGCTTGCGGGCGCCGAAGCCGACGACCTCGCCGCCGATGTCGCGGATCGGCCACATCAGGCGGCCGCGGAAGCGGTCGATGGGGCCGCGGCGGCCCTCCTGTGCGAGGCCGGAGAGGAGCAGCTCCTTGTCGGAGAAGCCCTTGCCGCGGAGGTAGCGGGTGAGGTGGTCCCAGCCCTGCGGGCTGTAGCCGACGGAGAAGTGCTCGGCGGCGGACTGGTCGAAGCCGCGCTCGGCGAGGAACTTGCGGCCGGTGTCCGCCTCGGGGCTGACGGCGAGCTGCTCGACGTAGAAGTCGGCGGCGGCCTTGTGGGCCTCGACCAGGCGGATGCGCTCGCCGCGCTGGTGGGAGGGATTGTACCCACCCTCCTCGTACCGCAGCGTGATGCCGGCCTGGGCGGCCAGGCGCTCGACCGACTCCGAGAAGGTGAGGTGGTCGACCTTCATCACGAACGTGATGGTGTCGCCGCCCTCCTGGCAGCCGAAGCAGTGGAAGAGCCCCTTGCTCGGGCTGACCTGGAAGGACGGCGACTTCTCGTCGTGGAACGGGCAGAGACCCTTGAGGTTGCCGCCGCCCGCGTTCCGCAGCTGGAGGTACTCGGACACCACGGCGTCGATCGGGACCGCGTCCCGAACCGCCTTCACGTCCTCGTCGTTGATCCGTCCTGCCACGCGTGAATTCTACGGGGCCGGACTGACACCAGTGACGAGCAGGATCTCTAGACGCCCAGGCTGTCCAGCGGAACGTGTGGGTCCGCCAGGGCCTCGGTGTTCACCTGTGCCCTGGAGCGGATGAGCTGCTGGATGGGCTCTGTGACGTCCCACACATTCACGTTCATCCCGGCCAGCACGCGTCCCTCCTTCAGCCAGAAGGCGATGAACTCGCGCTTGCCCGCGTCTCCCCGGATCACCACTTCGTCGTAGGAGCCCGGGGGCGCCCAGCCGGAGTACTCCATACCCAAGTCGTACTGGTCGGAGAAGAAATAGGGCACGCGGTCGTAGGTGACGTCCTTGCCGAGCATCGCGCGGGCCGCCGCCGGGCCGCCGTTGAGGGCGTTCGCCCAGTGCTCCACCCGCAGCCGGGTGTCGAACAGGGCGTGGTGGAAGGCGGCCACGTCTCCGGCCGCGTAGATGTCGGGGTCGGAGGTGCGCAGCCGTTCGTCGACCGCGATGCCGCCGCCGTGCGCGCGGTCGGCCAGTTCCAGACCCGCCGCCTCGGCGAGCGCCGTGCGCGGGGCCGCGCCGATGGCCGCGAGGACGTCGTGCGCCGGATGCTCCTCGCCGTCGTCCGTGCGGGCCGCGAGGACCATGCCGTCCTGGCCGACGATCTCGGTGAGCTTCGCGCCGAAGTGGAAACGCACGCCGTGCTCGGCGTGCAGATCGGCGAACAGCTGCCCGAGTTCGGGGCCGAGGACTCCGTGCAGAGGCGTCTGCGAGGGTTCCACGACGGTCACCTCGGCGCCGTACTCGCGGGCCGCCGCCGCGACCTCCAGGCCGATCCAGCCGCCGCCGGCGATCACCAGATGGCCGTTGTCCCGGCCCAGGGTGGCGAGGACGCCCTTGAGGCGCTCGGCGTGCGAGAGGCGGCGCAGGTGGTGGACGCCCGCGAGGTCCGTGCCCGGGATGTCGAGGCGGCGGGGCTCGGAGCCGGTGGCGATGAGCAACTTGTCGTAGTGGACAAGGGTGCCGTCGTCCCCGAAGCGGACCGTCTTCGCGCTGCGGTCGATGGCGTCGACGGTCTGGCCGAGATGCAGCTCGATGTCGTTGCGCGCATACCAGGCGGGTTCGTGGACGAAGACGCTGTCGCGCTCCTCCTTACCGAGGAGGTAGCCCTTGGACAACGGCGGGCGCTCGTACGGGTGGTCGCGTTCGTCGCAGATCAGTATCACGCGGCCGGTGAAGCCCTCCGCTCGGAGCGCCTCGGCCGCCTTGGCGCCGGCCAGGCCTCCTCCGACGATGACGAATGTCTGATCCGCGTCGACCACTTGATGCCTCCTCGTAATGGTGCCGCCATATGCGAGCGTCCCGCACGCAGCGTGATGCGGGAAGGGGGTGTGGCCCGATCAGGCCACGGAGGGTCACATTCGGGCTTGTTTCGCGTCACTGTGCCCCAGGGATGTGAGATGCGCGTGAAGAGACCGCGCCGACGCGTCGGTCAATGACGCGATCTGATCGACGATCACCCGCTTGCGGGCGCGGTCGTCGGGCGCCTCGTCGAACTGCGCGCGGAACTGCGGCTCCAGGCCGTCGGGGGCGCGCGCCGTCAGCGCCCGCGCCAGCTCGGCGACCACGATCCGCTCGTCCGCGCGGATGCGCTCCTGCTCGGCGCGCTGCATGACGTACCGGTCGGCGACCGCCTTGAGGACCGCGCACTCCAGCCGTGCCTCGTGCGGTACGACGAGTTCGGCGTCGTAGCGGGTGAGGCGGCCGGTGCCGTACCTCGCGCGCGTGGCGGCCTCGGCGGCCAGGCAGAAGCGGCCGATGAGCTGGCTGGTGGCGTCCTTGAGGCGGGCCTGGGCGACCGCCGAGCCGTCGTAGCCGTGCGGCCACCACGGCTCGTTCTGGAGCCGGTCCAGCGCCTCGGCGAGTTCGTCGGGGGCCGTGTCCGCGGGGACGTAGCGGCCGATGGCCACCCTGAAGATCTCCTGGCGTTCCGGTTCCGCGTGCAGGCAGTTGGGGTCGATGTGGCCCGCGTGCAGGCCGTCCTCGACGTCGTGCACGGAGTACGCCACGTCGTCCGACCAGTCCATGACCTGGGCCTCGAAGCACGTGCGGGTGCCCGGGGCGCCCTTGCGGACCCAGTCGAAGACCGGTCTGTCGTCCTCGTAGACACCGAACTTGCGGGACGTGGGGGTGGTGGGGTGCGCGCCTCGCGGCCAGGGGTACTTGGTGGCGGCGTCGAGGGTGGCTCGGGTGAGGTTGAGGCCCACGCTCACCAACTCACCGGTCGTATCGCTCTTTACGAAGCGCTTCGGTTCGATGCGGGTGAGGAGTCTGAGGGACTGGGCGTTGCCCTCGAAGCCGCCGCAGTCGTCGGCGAAGTCGTTCAGTGCCTGTTCGCCGTTGTGGCCGAAGGGTGGGTGACCCAGGTCGTGGGAGAGGCACGCGGCTTCGACCAGGTCCGGGTCGCAGCCCAGGGCTGCGCCGAGCTCTCGGCCCACCTGGGCGCATTCCAGGGAGTGGGTCAGGCGGGTGCGGGGGCTGGCGTCCCAGGCCTGACTGCGGGTTCCCGGTGTGACCACCTGGGTTTTGCCGGCGAGGCGGCGCAGGGCGGCGGAGTGCAGTACGCGGGCGCGGTCGCGTTGGAAAGCGGTGCGGCCCGGGCGTTTGTCGGGCTCTGTTGCCCAGCGGTCGACTGATGTCGGGTCGTAGGGGTTCGGTGCTGTTGTGCCGTCCATGCTTCGACAGTAAGCGGCGGTAGTGACAATTCGGGAGTTGCGGGGCGCGGATGCGTCTGGCGGGTGAGGTTCGATTGCGTCTGCGGGTGCGTTGTGGCTGGGCGCGCCCACGCGGCGGAGCCGCAAATCGATACAGCCCCGCGCCCCTGGAAGAGACAGCTCCCGTAAGTGTTAAGCCGACGCCAATTCCGGGGCCGTAGCCTCCGTCGTCGACATAGCCTGGTCGTAGCGGTGGAGGACCAAGCGGGCCATCGCGGGGTGCGCTCCCAAAGGTGCCGACGCGATCCATGGAGCCGCCTCCGCGCACTGGGTCGCGAAGCGGCCGGGGGCCGTGAAGCAGGATGCGACCGCCACCCTGTGGTGGCCTCGGGCTGCCAGGGCGCGGACGGCCGTGGAGACCGTGGGGGTCGCCGCCGAGGCGTACGCGGGGATCACGGGGACTCCCAGGCGGTCGGCGAGGAGTTGGGCCGTGTGGTTGGTGTCCAGCTTGGAGTCCGGGTCGCGGGAGCCTGCTGCAGCCAGGACCACCGCGCTGCCCCGGCGCGGCTGCTCGCCCCAACCCGCCTCCACCAGGCGGCCGTAGAGGGTCTCCACGAGGAGGGGGTGGGGGCCCAAAGGGGGTGCCACGCGCGCGCGTGCCTGGGTCTCGGCGGCCAGTCCGGGGATGTCGCGCTTGACGTGGTAGCCGCGGGCAAGGAGGAGGGGGACGAGGACGGCGTCCGTGGGGCCGAGTGCGGTGAGGGTGTCCGTCAGGCGGGGCTCGTTGAGTTCGATGTGGCCCAGGTGGACGGGGAGGCCGGGGCGCAGTTCGCGGACGCGTTCCACGAGGGCTCGTACGGTGCTCAGGGCGCGCGGGTCGCGGCTGCCGTGCGCGACCAGGACGAGCGCGGGCGGGCCGGGGCGGCGGCTGCCGTTCAGGGAGACAACGCTGAGCTGGCTGGCGAGCTGACTGCTGATCCGGTTCATGAGATGCGCCGTACTGTCGAGGGTCGTGGACTCGTCGTGGGGATGATGCGACGCCGTCATGGAGTGATGGTGGCGGTGGGAGGTTGCCTCCCCGTTGCACGGGAGTGACGGGTCTTTTCCGGGGGTTCACGGTGGGGTTCGGGTGGTGTGTGAGGTGAGGTGACCTGCGGATTCGGCGTTCACAGTGAAGCCGGTCACACTGCCGGCGGCGAACCGGATCGGGTTACGGCGCGTCTGTGACTGTCGAAACCGAACGGTGAGGGGCCCCCGTTGATACGTCCGATGCGTCTGATGCGTCACCCGAGACTTCGCCGACCCCGGCTGCCACGCACGCGTGCCGGGTGGCGGCAGCTCGTGCAGTGGGTCGCCCTCGGGTGTGTCCTCGCGCTGCTTCCGGCGACCTGGCTCTGGGTGTCGACGGCGGACCGGCTGCGGACCCTTCAGGACGCGCCGCGCACCGATGTGGCCGTGGTCTTCGGGGCCGGACTGTGGGACGGCGAGCCGTCGCCGTATCTCGCGCACCGGCTGGACGCGGCGGCCACGCTGTACCGGGAGGGCCGGGTGAAGGTCGTCCTGGTGACCGGTGACAACAGCCGCGAGGACTACGACGAGCCGGACGCGATGCGCGTCTACCTGGCGAAGCACGGGGTGCCCCGCGCGCGCGTGGTGACCGATTACGCCGGCTTCGACACCTGGGACTCCTGTGTCCGCGCCAAGAAGATCTTCGGCGTCGACAAGGCTGTGCTGATCAGCCAGAACTTCCACATCCGGCGGGCGGTCGCGCTGTGCGACGCGGCGGGCGTCGACTCGTACGGCGTCGGCGTCGACGACAAGCACGACGCGACCTGGTACTACGGCGGCACCCGCGAGGTGTTCGCGGCGGGCAAGGCGGCGCTCGACCTGGTGTTCCATCCCGACCCTCAATTCCTCGGGCCGAAGGAGAAAGGGGTCACGCGGGCGTTGGCCTCCGGAGGCAACTGAGGATCGTTCAACAATCATTCAGCGGCGGTCGCGCCAGTCGCCGCCCTCGATCAGTTTGCCGTGGGTGCGCAGGGCTGCCGTGACGGCCGGAGCCGCAAGATACACCCACGCGCGTACCGCCGTGCCGTCGGCGTCTCGGGTCACCGGGCGTTCGACGCGCTCATAGAGGTTGCGCGGGTCGCCGGGGGCGTAGTCCTCGAGTCGGTCGAGGGCGAGGAGGAGTCCGGGGTAGGACTCGGGCCGCGCGGTGACGAGTTCACCGACGACCACCGAGCCGGGGTCCTCGACGGCGTACGGGTAGCCGGGGCCCTCGTAGAGGACGGCGCCGTGCAGGCGTCCCGGCTCCTCCGACTCCGTGTGGCCGCGCAGGAAGGCGTCGTGGTTGGGCTCGCCGAGGCGGAGGGTGCCGTAGACGAAGAACGGGAGAGATGCCACTCGGCCTCCTGGAGCCTGGAAGTCTGTGGACGCGCTATGGACATGACATGTCATGGCCCTTTAAATCTCATTCAACATCAACGCAGCCCCCACGCCCCCCACTTGCGTTCTTGAGGAGACCGATGAGTCGGACACGGCACGTTCATGGTTCCCGTCTCGCCACGGCAGGTATCGCGGCCGGCGCCGCGACCCTGCTGGCCGCCACTCTCTCCCCCACCGCCCACGCCGTCGACCGGCCGACCCGGTCCGCCGCGATCGCGAACGCCGCGTCCGCGCTGGTGGCCCATGCCGCGAGTCTGGGGCTGACCGCCTCGGAGGGCACGTCGGTCCGGGACGTGATCGTCGACCCGGACGGCACACAGCACGTCCGCTACGACCGGACGTACCGTCAACTCCCGGTGCTGGGCGGTGACTTCGTGGTGCACCTGGCTCCGAACGGGAGTTATCGCAGCGCCGACCGCGCCACCCGTGCCTCCATATCCCTGGCGACCGTCACGCCGAAGGTGGCCGCTCCGAAGGCGGCGGACCTGGCGGTGAACGCGTTGCGGGCAGCCCATCTCGGCGAGGCGCTCAAGGGCGTAACCGCCAAGCCCCAGCTGATAGTTGACGCCCTCCACGGCACCCCGAAGCTCGCCTGGCGGACCAATGTCGTCGCCAAGGACTCGCTCGGCAACCCGGTCGGGCGCACGGTGCTGACCGACGCCCGCAGCGGCGCCCGGATCGACGCCTGGGACAGTGTGGAGACGGCGACCGGTGACGGGAAGTCGCTGTACAGCGGGACGGTGCCGCTGGAGACGACGCTGTCGGGATCGGCGTACCAGCTCAAGGACGCGACGCGCGGCGGGACCTACACCGGTGACGCGGCGAACAAGACCGACCTGTGCATCCTCGGCATCTGCATCAGCCGGGCGCCGTCCACGGTGTTCACCGACGCCGACAACCACTGGGGCACGGGGGCGACTTCGGACCGTTCGTCGGCCGCGGTGGACGCGCAGTACGGCACGAACGAGACCTGGGACTACTACAAGAGCGTCCACGGCCGGAACGGCATCGCGGGCGACGGCAAGGGCTCGTACAACCGGGTCCACTACGGCAACAGCTACAACAACGCGTTCTGGGACGACAGTTGCTTCTGCATGACGTACGGCGACGGTGACGGGACGCAGCTCGGTCCGCTGGTGGCGCTGGATGTCGCGGGGCACGAGATGACGCACGGGGTGACGTCGAAGACGGCGGCGCTGACCTACTCGGGCGAGTCCGGCGGGCTCAACGAGGCGACCTCCGACATCATGGGCACGCTGGTGGAGTGGTACGCCAACAACGCGTCCGACCAAGGGGATTACCTCATCGGCGAGAAGATCGTGCGGTCCGGCTTCGGGCGGTCGGCGCTGCGGTACATGGACAAGCCGTCCAAGGACGGGAACTCCGCGGACTGCTGGAGTTCGACGGTCGGGAATCTGGACGTCCACTACTCCTCGGGCGTCGCGAACCACTTCGCGTATCTCCTCGCGGAGGGCAGCGGCGCGAAGACGATCAACGGGGTCGACTACAACTCCCCCCCCTGCAACGGCTCTTCGGTCGGCGGGATCGGCAGGGACAAGCTGGGGGCCATCTGGTACCGGGCGCTGACGGTCTACATGACGTCCTCGACGAACTATGCCGGAGCGCGCACGGCGACGCTCAACGCGGCCAAGGACCTGTACGGGACGGGAAGTCCGGAGTACAACGCGGTGGCCGCCGCATGGAGCGCGGTTGCCGTGGGGTGAAGCCGGGGAATCCTCGGAGTCCGGCTACAACCATCACCACACCACGCGGGTCTCCTGCTGTGAACCGTGAGACTTGATTCGCGTGGGTCAGGAGCGCCTGCTCCCGAGCCCCAGAGCTGATATGGACTGACATGTCTACGTACGCCGGGGCGACGGAGCGGGTACTCATCCCGTCCCAAAGACGGAGAGCGCCAAGACACGCCTCCCTCAGTTTACAGCAAAGACCGTCAGCTCAGCGGCGGTTGTACGCCATCGACGGAATGCGGCTGCTCGCCGCCCTGTTCGTGGCCGCGCACCACTACGCGGGCACCCGACGAGTGGACCGGCCGGACAACGCGATCTGGGGCCGGCCGGTGTCCGACATCATGCCGACGGTGTTCCGGTTCTCGGCCTACGGCTGGATCGGCGTCGAGATGTTCTTCGTGATCAGCGGCTTCGTGATCTGTATGTCCTGCTGGGGCCGTACGCCACGGCAGTTCTTCACCTCGCGGGTGATCCGGCTCTACCCGGCGTACTGGTTCTCGATCGTCTTCACCACGGTGGTCCTGGTGGCCCTGCCCGGTGTGTGGGACCGGCAGAAGCTGCGCGAGATCCTCCTCAACTTCACGATGCTGCAAGCCGGTTCGGGGGTTCCGAACGTCGACGGCGTGTACTGGACCCTCTGGTCGGAGCTGCGGTTCTACCTCCTCTTCATGGCCGTCGTCGTCACCGGCCTGACCTACCGCAAGGTCGTCATCTTCTGCTGTCTCTGGGGCGCCGCCGCGATGATCGCCCCGGCCGCGGGGTTCCGGCCGCTGACCCTGGCGATCAATCCGGACGGCGCCTGGTTCTTCATCGCCGGCCTGGCGCTGTACCTCATGTACCGCTTCGGGCAGGACCTGTTGCTGTGGGGCATCCTCGGACTGGCTTCCCTGATGGGCCAGTTGGAGCTGGGGCACCGTATCGACGCCGTCGAGCACGTCTCCAGCTGGCGCGCGAGCATGGTCGTCTTCACCGTGTTCATCCTGGTGATGGCCGCCATCGCGCTCGGCGCCACCGACCGCGTCCGCTGGAAGTGGCTCACCACGGCCGGGGCGATGACGTATCCGTTCTATCTGCTGCACTACGCGGCCGGTACGACGCTCATCAACCGTTTCCGCGACACCATGGACCCCAGGCTCCTGGTGGTCTCGGTCATCTCCGGTTTCCTGGTGCTGAGTTGGCTCGTCCACCGGCTGGTGGAGCGGCCCGTGTCCCGGCTGCTGAAGAACGGGCTCAATACGTCGTTCGCGCGGCTGCGCAACGCCACGAACACCCCCTGACCTCCGGTGACCCAGGTCACATGCGCCGATGTCACAGGAGTCCGTGCTGTCTCGTCCCGTGGATGCAGCCACTGACGACGACGGCCCACGGAGGGCATCATGGACGCACGACTCGACTACTTCGCCAGCCCGACCGCGAGCAAGGCCGCCAAGCAGTTCATGGCGGTCGGCAGGTCACTCAAGAGTTCCGAACTCCCTGCTCTCACGCAGGAGTTGGTGGCGCTGCGGGTCAGCCAGATCAACGGCTGCGCCGTCTGCGTCGACATGCACACCAAGGAGGCCGCGGCCGGCGGCGAGACCTCGGTGCGGCTGAACCTGGTCGCGGCGTGGCGCGAGGCCACGGTCTTCACCGAGGCCGAACGGGCCGCGCTGGAACTGGCGGAGGAGGGGACCCGGGTCGCGGACGCGGCCGGCGGGGTGAGCGACGAGGTGTGGGCGCACGCCGCCAAGCACTACGACGACGAGCAGCTCACCGCGCTGGTCATCCTGGTCTCCTTCATGAACTCGGTGAACCGGCTGAACATCATCACCCGCCAGCCGTGCAAGGGCGACTACGAGCCCGGCATCTTCGGCTGAACCCCACCGCACCCGCACCGGCCAGGACAAGGAGATCCCGCGTGAGCGAAACCGACCGGAAGGCCCGGGAGTTCGAGGAGCTGCGACCGCTGCTGTTCTCGATCGCCTATCGGATCCTGGGCAGTGTGGGCGAGGCCGAGGACGCGGTCCAGGAGACCTGGCTGCGCTACGACGGCTCGGCGACCCGGCCCACCTCGGCCAAGTCGTTCCTGTCGGCCACGGTCACGCGGATCTCCATCGACGTCCTGCGTTCGGCGCGGGTACGGCGGGAGGAGTACGTCGGGCCGTGGTTCCCGGAGCCGCTGCTGAGCGACCCGTACCAGGATCCGGCGCGGTCGGTGGAGCTCGCCGACTCGGTGTCGATGGCGGCGCTCCTGCTGCTGGAGCAACTCAGCCCGCTGGAGCGGGCGGTGTTCGTGCTGCGCGAGGTGTTCGCCTTCGGCTTCGACGAGATCGCCACGACCGTGGGGCGCTCGGAGTCGGCGTGCCGCCAACTGCTGGTGCGGGCCCGGCGGCACATGGCCGACAGGCGGCCCCGGTTCACCGCGGACCGGCAGGAGCGGCAGGAGCTGGCGACCCGGTTCTTCGACGCGCTGAAGGACGGTGACGTGGGCGGGCTGCGTGAACTGCTCGCCGCCGACGTGCAGTTCGTCGGGGACGGTGGTGGAAAGGCCCCGCAGCTGGCCAGGGCCGTCATGGGTGCGGAGAACGTGTCCCGGGTGCTCGGCACGGTCTTCCCCTGGCTGATCCGGATCGATGTGTCGTTCGAGCCGCACGAGGTGAACGGCCAGCCAGGCGCGCTCTTCCGCGACCGCGACGGCAAGGTGCTCCACACCCTGGTCCTCGACGTCCTCGACGGACAGATCCAGACCATCCGCGCGGTGATCAACCCCGACAAGCTCACCCACCTCGGCCCGGTCGCCGACGCCTGGGCCGTCGACCGGGAGCTGAGGCAGGCCAGACGGGGCTGATCCGCGTTCGCCTCACTCGACCGGTAGCGGGGGGGGGGGGGGGGCCCCGGGCGCGGGGGGGGGGGGGCCCCCCGTTTGATGGGGGGTTGGGCGAAACGCGGAGGGGGTGTATGGCCCGGGCGGA
>NZ_JBHYWD010000012.1:217183-287828 GCF_042751305.1 Streptomyces hokutonensis | reverse complement strand
GGGCGGCGCGGGGGGCGCTGGCGCGGCCCGGGGGGGCCCTCGCGGCGTCCCCCCCCCCGCGCGGGGGGGGGGGGCCGCCCCCCCCCCCCGCTACGAGGTTTCTCCAATATGCCTGTTGCTTCGGCGATCGCTCGAACGGCAGAGGTGAATACGGCCGCTTCGAAGAATTCTTCGATGTTGTAGTGCGAGTAGCCGGACCACATTCCGAAGAAAATACCGACGGCGCAGCAGTAGAGAGCTGCCCACAAGCCACGCCGTCGGTTCATCGGGTAGATGACAAGCGGAATGAACGGCCACGCGTACGCCGCACACAGGAATGCCACGGACAGTGCGATGACGAGGATTCCCCATCCGCTCCCCCGCCCTCTACAGGACACCGGCGTCATACATGCCGGCGAAAGTGAGGACACCGGCCGGCAGGAAAATGAGAACCGTCGCGAACAGCAACCCCATTTTCCAGGAGTTCTTCTCGACGATTTTCACGCACAGCAGTGCGACCAGTGTCACGTAGAAGAACAACGGGATGAATATGAAGGTGATCCCCGACCCCATGCGTTTTCTCCGTTGCTGTGACCCACTGTCAGGGCGTCAGGCTATCAGTGAACTTCGTACCCGAGTCGTCGCAGTGAACGACGCTCGCGGGGTGGTTGTCGGGGCCGTCCCCGAGGAAAGGAACAGGTGGCGAGACGTTCCAGGGATTCCCGCCGCTGCCCCGGTCACTGGCGTCGCACGAACCGTAGGCATGGCCCTTCATGAGCGGGATGGGAAGGTTGGAGAAGTTCCTCCAGTCTCCTCCCCTGATTCTGACGCTCGAGGGGTGGCCCAGGTTGTCGGTCATTCTGTCGTCGACGTAGAGGTACAGATCGGGCATGTAACTCTGGAAGACGATGCCGTTGGAAGGCGTGGCGTCCCGGTCGTCCTGCAGATGTGTCGGCCTGACCGAGCCGTCCGCGCAGAATGCGGCCGCGACGTCCTGCCAGATCGGTGGGGCATTGCCGATCAGGGTGCCCCACATGTTGTTGTTCCAGTCACCGGAGTTCTTGAAGAACATCGAGTAGACGTCTCCGGCGAAGTTGCGCACGGAGTAGTTGGTGTCGGGACTGGCGTTGATCTTGTCGACCCACGCCTTGACGACGCTGGTCAGGCGTCCACTGCCGACTCACTACAGGCAGCACGATCCGTACGGGCGTTTGAAACTCCGACATCGACCTGACGCGAGGCGGAACCGCGCGCCCCTCGGCAGAACGACTGAAACAGGAGTCCCACAAACACCCTCCCATCCACGCATCCCGCTTTGCGGGTCGGACGGCCAACTGGCGCTTTCCCGCCTGTTCCTGACGCTCCGTCACCCAGTTCGGGTCACCACGGCCGCCGCTGCCGCCCCCGACGGGCCGGCGCTACGGCCGGCACGCGGGCCCCGTCGGCCAGGTCGGCCGTCGCCAGGTACACCTCGGCCGGCACCCGCGACTCCGCGCCGTCCGCCGCGAGTTGCTCACCCGGCCACAGGCGTCCGGTCAGGTCGTCCGGGCGGCCAGAGACCGTCACCGTGCGCGTGGGGGCGTCTCCTCCCCGCTCGCTGACGCCCACCACTCGCCCGCGAGTTGGGCGGTCAGCACCTGGTCGAAGCCCGGGGGCGGGTGAGGACGCGGGCCAGGTGGAGCTGTTCGCGGCCGACGTAGAGGTCGGCCGTACAAGTGGCGCCCGGTTCCAGATCCTTGAGGGAAAGGGTGCGCGGCCGGGCGGCAACCCTCCGTACGCCGCGCCGAGTTGCCAGTCCTGCGCCGGGTCCGCCGGGGCCGTTCTGGCGGTGTGGGACGGGTTCCCGTTCGGGTGAATTGCGGGCGGAGGGCTACCCGGAGTACGGCCGCGCCTCTCGCGCCTCCTTCAACGACCGTCCCCACCAGGCCAGTTGGTCGAGCATCGCCTTCGCCGCCGCGTCCGGGGCGGCGGGGTCCTTGAGGAGGCCTCGGTCGTCGAAGGACGCGCCGGCGTTGTGGAAGGAGACGGTGTCGCGGACCGTGACGGCGTGGAGTTCGGCGAAGACCTGACGGAGGTGTTCCACCGCGCGCAGGCCGCCCGCGAGGCCGCCGTAGGAGACGAGGGCGACGGGCTTGGCGCGCCACTCCGTGTAGTGCCAGTCGATGAGGTTCTTGAGGCCGGCCGGGAAGGAGTGGTTGTACTCGGGAGTGAGGACGACGAAGGCGTCGGCCGCGGACAGTTTCGGGGTGATGGAGGCGAGCGCGGCGGTCGCCTCCGGGGTCGGGGCGAGGGAGGTCGGCAGGTGGGCGGTGTCGGCTACGTCGACGACCTGGAGGGTGAGGTCGGCGCGGTCGTTGACGTGGGTGAGGAGCCAGTCGGCGACTACCGGGCCGAAGCGGCCGTGGCGGTTGCTGCCGATGACGACGGTGATCGAGAGCGGAGCGGTGTCGGTGTCCATGCCTGGCAGCCTGGTACCTCAACCATTCTTGAGGTCAAGCCCGACCGGTCGTCACCCGTTCACACGCTCGGCGTGCGCTCTTCGGGTACTCCTTCGGGACGGGGTCGTCGTACCCCTATGACCTGCTGAAACAGCGGCGGAACGGGACGTGCGAGCGGTCGCCTGACACCCATTCACCACACTTCTGACGCGCGCTCAGGAAGCGGGCTCGGCCCGGTGCCACTTACCTCGGAAGGGCAGCCAACCACAGCTCGGAGGAGCACCGATGCGTCGTACGGCCCGTCTGTTGACCGGTACCGCGCTCGCCCTCGCCGCCGCGGGTCTCGCGACCGCACCGGCGTACGGCGGCGAGACCGGCAGCCTGGAGGTGTTCCCGTCGAGCGCCGTGCCGGGCGGCGACGTCACGGTCAACACGGCCGCGTGCGGCGACGGCGGTACGGCGGCCGGGGACGCCAGCGCGGTGGGCGCCGGCACGTTCACGCTGGCGCCGAGCACGCACGAGGGCGACGCCATCGGGCAGTTCAAGGTGCCGCCGAGCGCGCAGCCGGGGACGTACGAGATCGTCGCGAAGTGCACGGACGGCAAGCAGGTCTCCGGCGATCTGATGGTGACGCTGGCCTCGATGCGGCAGCAGGTGCAGCCGCGCGGAAGTGTGAAGACGGGGGTCGGTGGCGCCCTGGGCCCCGACCCCGTGCAGACCGCGGCCGGTGTGGCGGCTCTCGCCGTCGCCGCCGCGGGCGGTACCTGGCTCCTGCATCGCCGGGCGAGAGGCGACGGGATCTGACGGACACCCTCCGCTGTCCGTCCGCCGGTACCGCAAGCCCCTCCCCCTCCGGGTCCGACGCCCCTCGTGACCCGGAGGGGGCGCGGGGCAGGCCCTGGTCACTGGAGAGGGGTGCGTGATGCGTTTCGGCAACACCGCGATAGGGGCCGTGACCGTGGTCGCACTCTGCACAGGTGCGTGGCTGCTGACCAGTGGCCGGGACACGAACCCGCCGCCGCAGCCGTCCGCCGCCGAGGCCCGCCCCGACCCGGCCGCCGAACGCGCCGCGGCCCGCGCGCTGCCGCCGTCGCCGCCGGACCGCATCCGGATCCCGGCCATCCATGTGGACGCCCCGCTGATGGGCCTCAAGCTGACGAGCACCGGCAGCCTGGACGTGCCCCCGGCCGCGAGGAAGAACCTCGCCGGCTGGTACGAGTCCGGCACCACTCCCGGTGAGACCGGCACGGCGATCGTGGCGGGCCACGTCGACAACGCCGACGGGCCCGCCGTCTTCTACGACCTCGGCGCCCTGAAGAAGGGCAACGCCATCGAACTGGACCGGCTGGACGGCACCGTCGCGCTGTTCACGGTGGACGCCGTCGAGGTGTACCAGGCCAGCCGCTTCCCCGACCAGAAGGTCTACGGCGCCGCCGCGCGGCCCGAGTTGAGGGTGATCACGTGCGGGGGCGGCTACTCGCGGTCGACCGGCTATCAGGGGAATGTCGTCGTGTTCGCGCATCTGACGGGCAGTCGCTAGTCGCCAAGTCCGGTCACGGGACGCCGAGTTCGAAGAGGGCGTAGCCCGCGTACGAGCCCGAGGCCAGGGCCGCGAGCCCCAGCAGCGTGAACTGGTGGGGGAGGCTGAGGCGGCGCAGTGCGGCGGCGAGGGGCAGGAACAGGGGGAAGAGCGGGAGCAGATAGCGGGAGACGTTGCTGAAGATCTGCTGGCTGCCCAGGACGAGCGCGACGGTGAGGACCGTGTAGACCACCAGTACCGCCGGCGGGCGCAGCCAGATCAGCAGCGGGAGCAGGGCGAGTCCGAGCAGGACCACACAGACGCCGATCAGGTCCGCGAAGGGCCAGGCGAAGAGGTAGGTGGTCTTGCCGACCGGGATGGACGTGAGGACGTCGAGGGTCTGCCGGCCGTAGTCCCACTCGTGGGCCCAGGCGCCGGACTGGAGCTTGAAGTAGCCGCCGTAGTCGCCCATTCGGTGGCCCACCCAGCCGAGATAGGCGAGCAGGCCGAGTGGTGCCAGGGCCGTCGCGGCCAGTGGACGCAGGACGCCGTCGCGGCGGTCGCGCAGTGCGAGCAGGGCCGCGAGGGCGACCGCGGCGATCAGTGCCGCGGCGGTGGGGCGGTTGAGTCCGGCGGCGCAGGTGAGGAGGCCGGTGGTGAGCCAGTGGCGGGTGAGGACGGCGTGGCAGGCCCAGGCGGCCAGGGCGACGAACAGGGAGTCGGAGTAGACCGCCCACTCGACGCCGGAACCGGGCCACACGGCCCAGAGTCCGGCGGCGGCCAGCCCGGCCCGGCGGTCCAGGAGGTGCGCGGCGACGGCATATATCCCCAGGGCGGCGGCGAAGGAGGCGAGCACGGAGACCAGCAGGCCGGCGCCGTAGGAACCGAGACCGGTGAGTTCGGAGGCCAGGCGGATCAGCGCCGGGTACAGCGGGAAGAAGGCCGCCGAGTTTCCTTCGAGGGTGATCATGCCGGTGGCGCCGGGGATGCGGACCAGTTCTGGGTGGTAGCCGTGGACGGCGATCTGCTGGTACCACCAGCCGTCCCAGGTGGCCAGTACGTCCCACGGGTGGGCGCCGCCGCCGAAGCGCGGGTTCCTGGTGCGGTAGTTCCCGGCGGAGTCCAGCAGCCACATGAAGGAGACGAAGCCGATGATTTTCAGGGCGCCGTAGAAGGCCAGTGCGGGGGTGTACTCCCTGACGGCCCCGCGCAGCCGTCGCCACTCGCGGTCCGTGGGGGCGGGCCGCTCCTCCGAGAGTCTCGCGTTCCAGTCGCTCGCCGGGGTGATGGTCTCGTTCATGCGCGGAACACCCACGCCCGCAGGAGGAGGAACCGCAGCACGGTCGCGGTCAGGTTGGCCGCGAGGAGTACGGCGAGATCGGTGGCATGGCCGGCCGACGGTGCCGCGTGGTGCAGGGCCGCGAGCGATCCGCTGGTGAGCGCCAGGCCGATCAGGAAGACCACGAGCCCCTTGCCGTGGTGACGCAGCGCGCCGCCGCGTCCTCGGTGCCCGAAGGTGAGCCGCCTGTTCGCGGCCGTGTTGGCGAGGGCGCAGAGCAGGAGCGCGAGCGCGTTGGCGGCCTGGACGCCGAGTGCCGGGCTCAGCGCCGCGTACAGGAGGAGGTGTCCTACGGTGCTCATCGCGCCGACGGCGGCGAAGCGGGCGAGCTGGGCGGCGGGGCCGGCGGGGGCTCGCGCGATGTGGGCGAACTGGGCGGGCGGTCCGGCCGAGGCCTGCGAGGTTGGGGCGGGCAGTCCGGCCGAGGCCTGCGAGGTTGGGGCGGGCAGTCCGGCGTGCGCGCGGGTGAGCTGGGCGGGCGGTCCGGCCGGGGCCTGCGCCTGCGCCTGCTGTACGGCCGGTCCGGGCTGCGCCTGAGTGAGCTGTACGGCCGGTCCGGGCTGCGCACCGTCGAGTTGGGCAGCCGGTCCGGACTGCGCGGGAGTCAGTCGAGCACCCTCTCCCGCCTCCGCCGACGTGAGCTGCACGCCCAATCCACGCTGCGCACCGTCGAGTTGGGCAGCCGGTCCGAGCTGCGCGGGAGTCAGCCGGACAGCCTCTCCCGCCTCCGCCGACGTGAGCTGCACGCCCAATCCAGGCCGCGCACCGTCGAGTTGGGCAACCGGTCCGAGCTGCGCGGGAGTCAGCCGGACAGCCTCTCCCACCTCCGCCGACGTGAGCTGCACGCCCAATCCAGGCTGCACACCGTCGAGTTGGGCAACCAGTCCGAGCTGCGCGGGAGTCAGCCGGGCACCCTCGCCCACCTCCGCCCGCGTCAGCTGCACGCCCGATCCAGGCCGCGCACCGTCGAGTTGGGCAACCGGTCCGGACTGCGCGGGAGTCAGCCGGGCCCCCTCTCCCGCCTCCGCCGACGTGAGCTGAACGCCCAATCCAGGCTGCGAGCGGGTGAGTTGGGCAGACGGTTCGGTCGGCGCGGCGGCGGTGGTGTCGTCAGGCGCGGGGAATCGCAGCGCCGCCGGTGTCAGGGTGCCGCGGGCCAGTGCTCCGCCGATTCTGGCGATGCCGCGCAGGTCGGCGAGCGCGGTGGCGAGGATGTCGACCCGGCTGTCGGGGTCGTCGACCCAGTCGACCGGCACCTCGTGGATGCGGAGGCCGGCGCGCTCGGCGATCACCAGCAGTTCGGTGTCGAAGAACCACCCGGTGTCCTCGACCAGCGGCAGCAGCACGTCGGCGACATCGCGCCGTACGGCCTTGAATCCGCACTGCGCGTCGGAGAAGCCGACGGCGAGGGTGGAGCGGAGCAGGGCGTTGTAGCAGCGGGAGGTGACCTCGCGTTTGGGGCCGCGCACCACCCGGGAGGCGGGGGCGAGGCGGGTGCCGATGGCCAGGTCGGAGTGGCCGGAGATCAGTGGGGCGACCAGGGGCAGCAGGGCGGCCAGTTCGGTGGAGAGGTCGACGTCCACGTACGCGAGCACCGGCGCGGGCGACCGCGACCAGGCGGCGCGCAGCGCCCGGCCCCGGCCCTTCTCGGGCAGCCGTAGCCACTCGGTTCCGGGCAGTTCGGCGGCCAGGCGGGCGGCGATGTCCGGGGTGCGGTCGGTGCTGGCGTTGTCGGCGACGGTGATCCGGAACGGGTAGGGGAACGCCTCGGAGAGGTGCGCGTGGAGGCGGCGCACGTTCGGCTCCAGGTCCGTCTCCTCGTTGAACACCGGGACCACCACGTCCAGGACGGGGCCCGGGTGATGGGTCGGCACCGGTGTGCGTCGCGGTAGCCGGCTGATCACGTCCGCCGGACTGAGTGACTCGTCATTCATCATGGTTTGCCCTTTCTGTGCACTGGTTTGGGGCATGCCGAAGGCACCGGTGGCGGGGGTGGGTTCAGGAACCGGAGCCGGGCGAGACGGTGAGCGACGACGCGCTGGACGACGGCGTGCTCCGGCTCAGGTTCTCCGCGGTCGCCGTGTCGGAAGGTGTGGCGGAGGAGGTGGCGGGCGGTGTCGTAACGCCCGTGTTCCCGCCGTAAGTTGCCGTGGCCGTGGCCGAACTCCCGGTCGTGACGGGCGCGGTGGGAGTGTCCGAGGTCGTGGCGCCGGGATCGGCCAGGGATGTCGTGGCGGACGAGGTGGGCGGAGCGGTCGGGGTCTCCGACGGTGTCGGGGCCGAGCCGGTGGACGTCGGGCTGGTCACCGGCCTCGGGTGGGGCTCGGCGGGCTCGACCCGGGTCGGACCTGCGGGCAGCAGGAGCAGCCCGATACCGACGCCGGCGACGGCCAGGGCGCAGCCGACGGTCCGGCGCACCACCCTGGTACGGCGACGGACACGTACTCCCTCGTGGAGACGTTCCCGGTGTCGCGGCTCGAAGGGGACGGGCTCATGCGTGTCGCGCATCATCCGCGCCAACTGCCGTTCGAACGGATCCATTTGATCCATGGGGTCCTCCTTCACCACGTCGGCTCGATGGCATCGGTCAGGATCTGTCGCAGCCGCGCCACACCACGGGAGGCGTGGGAGCGCGCGGTGCCCACCGGACACCCGAGCGCCTCCGCGACCTGGCCCTCGGGCAGGTCCTGGTAGTAGCGCAGCACCACGGCCGCGCGCTGGTTCGGCGACAGCTGGGCGAGCGCGGCCTCCAGCCGGGACCGCTCCGCCACGTCGGCGGACACGTCCCCGGTCATCGCCCCCTCGGGCAGCCGCTCGACCGGGCGTTCGCCCCACCAGCGACGCCGGCCCGCGCGCGCCGCCGCGCGGACCATCACCTTGCGGACGTATGCCTCCGGCGCGTCCTGGGAGACCTTCGGCCAGACGAACCAGAGCTTGACCAGGGCCTCCTGCGCCAGATCCTCGGCCCGGTGCCGGTCGCCGCCGACGAGCAGACGCGCGAGATGGAGGAGTACCGACCAGCGGGCCGCCACGAACTCCTCGAACTCACCCGCCTGACCCTGCTCGATGCGCACTGTCTCTGCTCCCACTGGTTGCCTACACCGGGTAAAAGGCTGTGGGTGGCCTTCCGCGATGCAGTTGCGCTGCGTGATCTGGATCACGGGGCGTGGGCGGCACCGCTGCCGCAAGGATCTTGCGTGATCCTCGACATGGCATGCGGCACGGGCATCGTGACCCGCGGACTGCGGCGCCCGGAGCGGACGGTGGTCGGGATCGACCGTTCACCCGGGATGCCGGGCCTTGCCGGGCGGCGGATTCCGGAGGTGTCGTACGCGGCGACGCCACGCGGCTTCCCTTCGCGCCGAACTCGGTGGACGCCGTCGTGATCGTGTGGCTGCCGCATCTCCTGCCGGACCCCGCACCGGTGCCGGCCGAGGCGGCCAGAGTGCTGCGACCCGGCGGGACGGTGTTCCCCGGAACAGGGCAGGGCCGCAGCCCGCGCAGGTGGCGCGTGGTGATCGAAACGGCGCACATCCCCTGGGCCACGCACGCGGCCCAGGACCAGGTGACCGACATGTGCCGGCGGCTCGCCTGCCGACGGCTCGCCGCACTGCCGACCAGGACGCGGCCCGCCCGGACCCGCTGTATCAGCTCACCGCCCTGAAAGCGTGACATCGCACCGGGTGAGCCTGTTCTTCGCCGGGCTTCAGCGCCCGTTCTCCAGATACCGGAGTACGGCGAGCACCCGCCGGTTCCCCGTTTCCGACGGCGGCAGGTCGAGCTTGGTGAAGATGTTGGCCACGTGCTTCTCGACCGCCCGCTCGGAGACCGTGAACGCGGTGGCGATCGCGTGGTTGGTGCGGCCCTCCGCCATCAGGGCGAGGACCTCGCGTTCGCGTGGGGTGAGGGTGTCGAGGGCGGTGGACCGGCGGGCGGCGCCGAAGAGTTGGGCGACGACCTCGGGGTCGAGGGCGGTGCCGCCGGCGGCGACGCGTTCCAGGGCGCCGACGAACTCGCCGATGTCGACGACGCGTTCCTTGAGGAGGTACCCGAACCCGGCCGGGTTGCCGAGGAGTTGAGCCGCGTGGGTCGTCTCGACGTACTGCGAGAACAACAGGACGCCCGTCGCGGGGTGTTGCTCCCGCAGTCGTACGGCCGCCCGTACGCCCTCGTCGGTCTGGGTGGGCGGGAGGCGGATGTCGACGACGGCGACGTCGGGGGCGTGGGCCGCGACCGCGGCCAGTAGGGCTTCCGCGTCGCCGACCGCCTCCGCCACCTCCACGTCCCGCAGCTGGAGCAGCTGGACCAGTCCGTCGCGCAGGAGGGCCGAGTCCTCGGCGATGACGACGCGCATACCACTCCGTTCACATCTGCGGGAGTTCGACCGTGACCACCGTAGGGCCTCCGTGCGGGCTGTCGCAGGTCAGTGTGCCGTCGACGGTACGGACCCGGGCCAGCAGGCCGGTGAGTCCGGAACCGGCGCCGAGGGTCGCGCCGCCCTGTCCGTCGTCGGTGACGCGCAGCCGCAGGACTCCGTCGCGGGCGGTGACGTCGACGGCCGCGGCCGTGGCCCGGGCGTGTTTCGTCGCGTTGGCGAGGAGTTCGGCGGCGCAGAAGTAGGCGATGGTCTCGACGGCCGGGGTGGGGCGGGTGCCGATGTCGGTGGTGAGGGTGACGGGGAGCGCGCTGTCGGCGGCGAGGGTGGTGAGCGCGGCGTGCAGGCCTTCGTCGAGTACGGGCGGATGGATGCCCTTGACCAGGTGGCGCAGGTCGGTGATGGCCTGGGTGGCGTTGCCCCGGGCAGTGTCGACGACGGCGAGGACCCGGTCGGGTGCGGCCTCGGTGGTGACCAGTTCGCGGATCATGGTGAGCTGCATGGCGAGGGAGACCAGCCGGGCCTGGGTGCCGTCGTGCAGATCGCGTTCGATACGGCGGAGGGTCAGTGCCGCGTCGTCGACGGCCCGGGCGCGGGTCTCCTCCAGGGTGCGGATCCGGCGGGTCGCGGCGTCCGGGCCGAGCAGCACGGTCAGCAGGGCGCGGTGCGGGCCGAGGGCGTAACGGAGGAGGACAGGTGCGGCGGCGAGCAGCAGCAGTCCGGCCGTGAACGGGATCAACCACCTTGGCCAGGAGTCGAGTTGGAAGCCGAAGAACTCCAGTGACACGCGGCGCGTGGAGCCGTCGGCGCTGTGCACCACGTCGTAGTTCCAGCGCTTGAGCAGCGGGTGCAGGGTGAGCAGGACGCCGTAGACGTATCCGATGACGACGGCCGCGTACGCGAAGACGGCCGTGAACGGTGTCAGCAGCGCGCAGCCGGCGGCCCGCCAGCCCGCCCGGTCCAGCAGTACGCCCCGCCGCCAGCCGAGGAGCCCGCTGCCACCGGATACGCCCGGCGGTTCGATCTCCAGTCCGAGCAGTCGCCGCGCGAGCCCCCGCTGGAGCGCGCCGAGCGCCAGCGCGCCCCGCACGGTGACGGCCAGCAGCCACAGCCCGAGCGTGGTCACCGACAGCGCGCCGCCGAACGCCAGTCCGACGAGGGTGAGGAAGAAGCCGATCAAGGCGAGCGGGAGGGCGAGCACGCCGTAGAGGACGGCGGCCAGCGCGCGGCGGCCGAAGGTGGCGACCGCGAGCGTGCGGAGGCGGGAGCGGAGGCTCGGCATGGGATCAACCTAGGAGAGGAGCGACCTGGCGACACGGACCTGGACGGCGGTGAGACCCCGCACCAGCCACGGCGTCAGCAGCAGGAAGCCGATACCGCCCAGAATCGCGTGGAAGGCCCAGGCCCCGGCGAAGGTCGGGCCGCCCCACGCGCCGGCGTAGTCGTCGCCGGCGCGCAGCGGCCAGCCGAGGTTCATGGGGACGATCGCCCAGCCGTAGACCGTGATGAAGGTGGTGAGGAGGTTGAGGGGGGTGGCGAGGAGCGCGTGGCGCAGGCCGCCGCGCCGGGCGGTGCCCGGAATGTCCGCGCCCAGGAAGCGGTGGACCAGGCCCCGCTGCCAGCGTGCCGTGGGGGCGCCGAGCAGGGAGAGCGGGACGCACACCAGGCCCACGGGGAACGCGAGTACCGCGTAGGCCGTGCGGCGCCAGGTCGCGGCGGTGAAGGGCTCGCGGGCGATCCGCCACGCCCGCACCGCCCCGGTGTCGCGAACCTCCACCTGACGAACACTGTCCATGGTGCTTCCTCCTGGCCGTGAACTGCCGAAAACCGATGTCTCCAGCGTTCCGCCGCCGCCCGCCGTACACGATGGTGCCTGCACGGAAGTGCGGGGTTCGGTTAACCGAACCGGCGCTGACCGGCCCGTCCTCACACTCCGCCCCCGGCGCGCGCCCGGAACCCTCACACCCCCCGCGTGCTCCCGCTGAGGGCAGCGTTCCTCACGGGAAACAGCTGGGATGCGGTCGGGTAACACCGAAGTCGCAGGCTCCTGGACATGACCTCGAATCCGCGTGTGGTGCCCACCATCGTGCTCGTCGGCCACGGCATGGTCGGTCAGCGCTTCCTCGAAGCGCTCGCCGAGCGCGGCCTGACCGCGACACACCGCGTGGTCGTGCTGTGCGAGGAGCCGCGCCCGGCCTACGACCGCGTCCAGCTCACCTCGTACTTCTCGGGCCGCACCCCCGAGGAACTGTCGCTCACGGACGCGGGGTTCATCAAGGACCACGGCATCGAGCTGTACGTCGGCGACCCGGCCGAGACGATCGACCGGGCGGCGAAGACGGTAACGGCCCGCTCCGGGCTGGTGGTCGAGTACGACGCCCTTGTACTCGCCACCGGCTCCTACCCGTTCGTGCCGCCCGTCCCGGGCAAGGACTCCGACGGCTGTTTCGTCTACCGCACGATCGAGGACCTGCTCGCGATCGAGGCGTACGCCAAGTCGCGGGCCACGACGGGTGCGGTGGTCGGCGGCGGGCTGCTCGGCCTGGAGGCGGCCGGTGCGCTCAAGGGGCTCGGACTGGCCACGCACATCGTGGAGTTCGCGCCCCGGCTGATGCCGGTGCAGGTCGACGAGGGCGGTGGCGCGGCCCTGCTGCGCACCATCGAGGACATGGGTCTCACGGTCCACACGGGGACCGGTACGCAGGAGATCGTCGCCGGCGCGGACGGCGCGGTCACCGGCATGAAGCTGTCGGACGGTTCCGAACTCGCCACGGACATGGTGGTGTTCAGCGCCGGTGTCCGCCCCCGCGACCAACTCGCCCGGGAATCCGGGCTGTCGGTCGGCGAGCGCGGCGGCATCTCGGTCGACGAACAGTGCCGTACGGTCACCGACCCGCACGTCTTCGCGATCGGCGAGTGCGCGCTGGCGGCGGACGGCCGGGTGTACGGCCTGGTGGCGCCCGGCTACGAGCAGGCGGAGACGGTCGCGGCGACCATCGCGCAGGACGAATCGGCGTTCACCGGCGCCGACTTGTCGACCAAGCTGAAGCTGCTCGGCGTGGACGTGGCGTCCTTCGGCGACGCGCACGGCGCCACCGCGGACTGCCTCGACGTCGTCTACTCCGACGCGCGGGCCGGGACGTACAAGAAGCTGGTGATCGGCCGGGGCGGCGAGCTGCTGGGCGGCATCCTGGTCGGCGACGCGGAGGCCTACGGCACGCTGCGCGCGTTCACGGGGTCCGTACCGCCGGTCTCCCCCGAGCAGTTGGTGCTGCCGGCCGGTTCCGGGGGCGCCGTCCAACTCGGCCCGTCCGCGCTGCCCGACGAGGCGGTCATCTGCTCCTGCCACAACGTCACCAAGGGCACGATCCGCGGCGCGGTGACGGACCACTCCTGCACGAGCGTGCCGGAGGTGAAGAAGTGCACCAAGGCCGGTACCGGGTGCGGGAGTTGCGTCAAGGTGCTCGGCCAGCTGGTCACCGCCGAGCTGGAGGCGAACGGCGTCGAGGTCGACAAGGGCCTGTGCGGCTGCTTCGCGCAGACCCGCGAGGAGCTGTACGAGATCGCCCTCGCGCTGCGCATCAACACCTACCAGGACCTGCTGGACCGCTACGGCCGTGAGGGCGCCCGGGGCGGCGACGGCTGCGAGATCTGCAAGCCGACGGTCGCCTCGATCATCGCGTCCCTCGCCCCGACGATCGGCGCGAGCGGCTATGTCCTGGACGGCGAGCAGGCGGCCCTCCAGGACAGCAACGACCACTTCCTCGCCAACCTCCAGAAGAACGGCTCCTATTCGATCGTGCCGCGCATCCCCGGCGGCGAGATCACCCCCGAGAAGCTCATCGTGATCGGCGAGGTGGCCCGCGACTTCGGCCTCTACACGAAGATCACCGGCGGCCAGCGCATCGACCTCTTCGGCGCGCGGGTGGAGCAACTCCCGTTGATCTGGGCGAGGTTGGTGGACGCGGGCTTCGAGTCCGGCCACGCGTACGGAAAGGCCCTGCGCACGGTGAAGTCCTGCGTCGGGCAGACCTGGTGCCGCTACGGCGTCCAGGACTCGGTGCGGATGGCGATCGACCTGGAGCTGCGCTACCGGGGACTGCGCTCGCCGCACAAGCTCAAGTCGGCGGTGTCCGGCTGCGCCCGCGAGTGCGCCGAGGCCCAGTCGAAGGACTTCGGGGTCATCGCAACCGCCAACGGCTGGAACCTGTACGTCGGCGGCAACGGCGGCGCGACCCCGCGCCACGCGGACCTGCTGGCACAGGACTTGACCGATGCCGAACTGATCCGTCTGATCGACCGATTCCTGATGTTCTACATCCGCACGGCCGACCGCCTCGAGCGCACGAGCGTGTGGCTGGAGCGGATCCCGGGCGGCCTGGACCACATCCGGGACGTGGTCGTGGAGGACTCGCTCGGCATCTGCGAGGAGCTGGAGTCGCTGATGGCCGCGCATGTCGCCGGGTACCGCGACGAGTGGGCCGAGACCATCAACGACCCCGAGAAGCTGGGCCGATTCGTTTCCTTCGTGAACGCGCCGGACACGCCGGACCCGGTCGTCGGCTTCGTCCCCGAGCGCGACCAGATCAAGCCCGACCTGCCGCTGCTGACCATCGGCATGCGGCCGCAGCAGACCGCCGACGTCCTGGAAGGAAGCGCCCAGCGATGACCCTGGCTCCCGAGACGACCGACCTGAAGGTCCAACTCCAGCTCGCCGACGGCTGGTTCACCGTCTGCGACCTCAACCGGCTCACCCCCGGCCGCGGGGTGGCGGCCCTGCTGCCGGACGGCCGCCAGGTCGCCCTGTTCCGCGACCGCGCCGGCACCCTCTACGGCATCGACAACCGCGACCCCTTCAACGGCGCGGCCGTCCTCTCCCGCGGCCTGACCGGCACCCACCAGGGCCGCCCGTTCGTGGCCTCGCCGCTGCTCAAGCAGCGGTTCGACCTGGTGTCCGGGGAGTGCCTGGACGATGCGTCGGTGCGGGTGGAGACGTACGAGGTGCGCAGCGCGTGACAGCGGATGCTTTAACAACGGTCACTTGACTGACCGTTCCAGAAGAACCTGGGCTGCCGAGCATGGCCAGGACCAAGGGCCGAAGTAGCCGCCACGGCCCTACGCCTTGAGTTGGTCGTACACGACCCCGGTCATCTCCTCCGAGGCCGCCCAAAGCCGTTGCCCCATCGCGTCGTTGAGGGTCCACGGCGCCCGCCAGGAGCGGGCCGGTGCCCCGCGCCACATCGCAACTCGCGGACCGTAGAAGGAATCGGGGCGTACGTCGGGCGCGGTCGCCGCGTAGAGGGAAGGCAGCGCGCCGGCCTCCGCGGACTGGGCGAAGACGCGGTTGCCGAGTTCCATGACCCGCTCCGCACCCCTGCGCCCCTCCGCCCGCGGCCCGGCGGCCTGGAGGTTGGTGGCGGCGTACCCGGGATGGGCGGCGGTGGCGACCACCCCCGAACCGGCCGCCGCGAGCCGCCGCGCCAGTTCGTGCGTGAAGAGCAGATTGGCGGACTTGGAGCGGGAGTAGGCGGTCCAACGACCGTACCGCCGCCCGCTGTTGAGATCGTCGATGTCGATGTTGGCGAGCGTGTGCATGAAGCTGGAGACGGTGACGATCCGCGCCTCCGGCGCGTCGAGCAGAGCCGGCAGCAGCAGCCCGGTCAGCGCGAAGTGCCCGAGATGATTGACACCGAAGTGCGTCTCGAAGCCGTCCACCGTCGTGCCGTACGGCATCGCCATGACCCCGGCGTTGTTGACGAGCAGATCGAGCCGCTCGTACGGGAAGGCGGCCGCGAACTCCCGTACGGAGGACAGGTTCCCGAGATCCAACCGCCCGAACTGCGCCTCGGCGCCCGGCACTTCGGCGACGATCCGGTCGGCGGCCTCACTCCCCCGCACCTCACTGCGGCAGGCGAGCACCACCCGCGCACCCTTGCGGGCCAGCTCCCGCGCGGTGACGTAGCCGAGCCCGCTGTTGGCCCCGGTGACGACGGCTACCCGGCCGCGCTGATCGGGGACAGCCTTCTCGCTCCAACCGGACATGGTCGGCTCCTCCCGTCGACGCGCGAATCCCGGCATGCATCCCGGTGCACGAAGAGCGTACGAGAGCCGGACCGGCCCCGCGCCTCCCACGCCGAGTGACGCGACCGTCACGGACCATCACAGGTTGGTCACTCCTCCTTCACACATCCCGTCCCGGCATTACCTTCCATGCCACACCGGACACAGGGGGACGAGATGACTCATCCGTACGCGATGCCACCCGTACCACCGACGCCCCAGCCGGACCAGCCCGCACCCCGCTGGGCCCGCAAGCGGTATGTGCTCCCGGCCCTCGCGCTGGCCCTCTTCATAGGCGCGGGTATCGGCGCCTCCGGCCAGGACACGAAGAAGGACACGACGGCCGACGCGAAGCCGGCAGCGGCGAAGCCCCAGCCGACGATGACGGTCACGGCGACCGCGACGGAGACCGCGGTCCCGTCCCCCGCGCCCACGGTGACCGCGACGAAGACCGTCAAGGTGACCAAGACGGTGACGGCGGAGGCGGTGGCGGGGAGCGGCTCCGGTTCGGGTTCCGGGTCCGACGACAGCGGCTCCGGCGGCACGAGCACCTACTACGCGAACTGCACCGCCGCCCGCGCCGCCGGTGTCACGCCCCTCTACCGGGGCGATCCCGGCTACGACTCCCACCTCGACCGGGACGGGGACGGGGTCGCCTGCGAGTGACCGCGGCGGGGACGTGGGGCACCCGGCACCCCTCCGACCGGGCGGGGACTACCGGTTGATGCGGCTCAAGTCGGCGTACCGGCCACCGACCGGTGCCGCCACCGCGGACAGCCGCTCCAACTGCTCGGCGGAGAGCACCAGTTCGTCCGCCACCGGCAACATACGGTCCTCCAGAGGCAGGGGCCCCACCACGGCCGCCGGTGGGCTTGCCTCCACCCCGACGCCGCACGAGCGCCACGAGCTTGTGGAACTGCCGCTCGCTCCCACCCGCGAACAGACCAACCCACACACCGACAAACAGCACTGCCAAATACCCGGCGCCAGGAGGACCGACCTACGAGGTCCCCGTCAAGCGGTAGTGCACCTCAGCTCCCCAGGCTCGGCCATCCATCCCTGTTGGAGTAGCTCTCGAAGCAGTACCGGGTTGAGCGGTCCCACTCCCTCCCGGTAGCGAGTTCGTATGCCCGATCCGGCACATACAGCAGCCACTCCCCGTCAAACACGGTGGAGGTGTACGGGGCGAACTTGTCGACGTCGAAGAAGACGCCTTCCCATACGGCTTGTCCTGCGGCGACGACAGCGCAACGGGCGTACAGGAACCCGTCGGCGGACTGTGGCAAGGGCACGCCGTTCCGACCCGTCAGGTCGACAACGGAGAGCGTCCCGAACTTCTCTTGGTCGAGGCGGTACAGAGCCTCGGCATGTCGTTCCGCGAAGCCGATGATGTCGGGGACCGAACAGCGGCTCAGCTCCTCGGCCAGGCGTCGGCAACTCACCTGCGTGGCTTCGCCGTTCAGAGTGGCTATCAGTGCCCAGAAGGCGGCCCATGTCATTCTCACTGGCGCAGGATGTCACCGGCCAACAGCGATTCCAGCTCATGCCGTTCCATGGTCACCCCGGTAAAGTTGTGAGGGGGGGTGGGTACGGAGCCATTCGGCGTCCCGGGACCCAGTGGTCCGGGGACTCCTGTCCGGCCACCCCCCTTAGCCGCCGTGTTCCTCGGTGAGAACATCGAACCGGCTCATCTCTGCCACGGAAGCTAACAGCCCCCACTGACAACGCCGTTGGGGAAGTGACCAGGCAGCCACGACAGCCGTGCCATGTCGACCGGGGAACCACGGGGACCGACTCGGCAGTCAGCTCGGTGGACAGGCACCTTCCATCGCAGGTCAGCACGGGAGACGGGCCAAAGTGCACGAGCTTCCCAAAATGATCGCCCGCTGCCGACCTTGACCCCGACAGCATGTCCTGATCGGCTGAGCCCATGGCCGCAGATCCCAACGAGTACGAGAAGGCGATGCCGATCGTGGCAGCGCACCTCGCGAAGGTAGAGCGAGCGGTTGACCGAACCTGTGCCTCGTATGCCGGACAACCGTATGCAGCAGTCCATCAGGCACTTGTCGAGGCGCTGCAAGACGAGGACGCTCAGCGCGTCGTACCGCAGGTCATCGAGGAGTTGGCTCGCCGAATATCCGGGACGCCGCCCACGCGCTGAGGGGGCAGAGTGAGTGTCCAGCTGCGTCACAACGCCGACGAACACCGGCGGACGCCCACGCATGACCACGAACTGTCACGGCAGTTCAGAGCCGCATCGACCCAAAGCAGCTCCCGCCCAAGTTGCTTCGGGACGAAGCGGTCGAGAGTTCGAGGCTCGTAAGGCCGATAGGCGTAACGTCGGCTTCGCCAGTCGGACGCTCCTACGGTCAGGCCAGCGCGGACATGAAGCCGCCGCGGGCGGTGCCCGAGGACAGCAGGGCAGACCAGTCGAGGGCCTCGGGCAGGTGGTCCAAAGACAGAACGACCGCTCCGCCGGCCTGCTCGGCATCCGCGCACCAGTCACCCATGCCGTCAGATGCCGTGCCGTCGACGGCCCCGCCGACCACCGGCGCAGCGAGAGCGGGGACGACGAGCCCGTGGTCCCCGGGTCCGTCCACCACGCACAGGGTGAGTCGGGGAACGATGCTCCAGCCCTCGCACAAAGGCACCGCCCCGTCCGACGCGGTCAGCAGCGGCAAGGCATCGTGGACCGGCGCGTCGGCCAGCAGGAGCACGGGCGTGGCACCACGGACGAACAGCGTGTTCTCAGGATCCAGCAGCACGGGACCACTCTCGCAGGCCGAGGCATCGGAGCCGCAACGGGGTACCGAGGCGGCCGACGGGCATGCGTCGGCCACAGCAGGATTCTGATCGAACGCCTAAAGCGGTTGCCCACTGCGGAGTTGATCCTCAACCTTCCGCCGTACATCAGCGAACCGCTCATCCTGGCGAGTCCCACCTGCCAGATCACTCAGGGCGTACGCCGTGTACGTGAACCCGTCCGTCGTGTGGAACCGCGCACCCCCATTGCCGAGGCTCACCGCGCCGACACGCGACCACGGCAGACGCTGAGTGCCCCAGGGATTCACCATGACGATCATGTCCGTCGCGAGTTCCAGGCGTATGCGCAGCAGCCCCCACCAGGCGAAGAGGCCGAACCCCAGCGCGACGGCGGTAGCGATCCCCGCGGAGCCCGCGGACTGTGTGCCCGGGTGGGAGAGCACGCCCAGCCAGGCGGTCAGCGCCCCGCACGCCGGGCCGACAGCCAGCACGTAGCCGATGAGCCGACCGGACCGGCCGACCCGCCACACACCGATGACGCCGTCTCGTACATCGTCCACGATGGGAATGATCCTCGCCCGTGCCTCACAACGGAACCGCGCGAGCAACGGAGCCGCCAGCAGTCGACCGCCTGCCGGCCAACACACAGAGGGGCGGCACCCCCGCACAGGGTGCCGCCCCTCCTTCGTGATCCGGAACCGCCGCCCATCGGTGAGGGTCGGGGACAGGCGACGGTTCCGGCGTTCAGTGGCCGTACGACCTACCAGCGGTCGGCCCCACGGCCTATCGGTGATCGCTCCCCTGCGCCACCGAAGCCGCCCGCCCCGCCTCCAACCGCGCCACCGGAATCCGGAACGGCGAGCACGAGACGTAGTCCAGCCCCACCTCGTGGAAGAAGTGGACCGACTCGGGGTCGCCGCCGTGTTCGCCGCAGACGCCGAGCTTGAGGTCCGGGCGGGTCTCGCGGCCGGCCTTCGCCGCCAGTTTCACCAGCGAACCGACACCGTCCCTGTCGATCGTCTCGAACGGGCTGACTCCGAAGATGCCCTTCTCCAGGTAGGCCGTGAAGAACGAAGCCTCCACGTCGTCGCGGCTGAAGCCCCACACCGTCTGGGTGAGGTCGTTCGTGCCGAAGGAGAAGAACTCGGCCGCCTCGGCGATCTGGCCCGCCGTCAGGGCGGCGCGCGGGAGTTCGATCATCGTGCCGATGGACAGCTTCAGCGATGTGCCCGTCGCCGCCTCCACCTCCGCGATGACCTGGTCGGCTTCCTCGCGGACGATCTCCAGTTCCTGGACCGTGCCGACGAGCGGGATCATGATCTCGGCGCGCGGGTCGCCCTTCGCCGCCTTGCGTTCGGCGGCGGCCTCGGCGATCGCCCGTACCTGCATCGTGAACAGGCCGGGGATGACCAGGCCCAGGCGTACGCCCCTCAACCCCAGCATCGGGTTCTGCTCGTGCAGGCGGTGGACCGCCTGGAGGAGGCGGAGGTCGTTCTCGTGGGACTCCTGGCGGGACTCGGCCAAAGCCACCCGGACCGACAACTCCGTGATGTCCGGCAGGAATTCGTGCAGCGGCGGGTCCAACAGGCGGACCGTCACCGGGAGTCCGTCCATCGCCTTGAACAGCTCGACGAAGTCCGCCTTCTGGAGCGGGAGAAGCGCCTTGAGGGACTCCTCGCGTTCGGTGTCCGTGTCGGCCAGGATCAGGCGTTCCACCAGCTCCCGGCGGTCGCCGAGGAACATGTGCTCCGTACGGCACAGGCCGATGCCCTGGGCGCCGAAGCGGCGGGCGCGCAGCGCGTCCTCGGCGTTGTCAGCGTTGGCGCGTACCCTCAACCGCCGTACGCGGTCGGCGTATCCGATGATCCGGTGCACGGCCTCGACCAGCTCGTCGGCGTCGTCGGCGCCCGCGTGCATGCGGCCCTCGAAGTACTCGACGACGGGGGACGGGACGACGGGGACCTCACCGAGGTACACCTTGCCGCTGGAGCCGTCGATGGAGATCACGTCGCCCTCCTCGACGACGTGTCCGCCCGGCACGACCATCCGGCGGCGCTTGGTGTCGACCTCCAACTCCTCGGCGCCGCACACACACGTCTTGCCCATGCCTCGCGCCACGACCGCCGCGTGGGACGTCTTGCCGCCACGGGACGTCAGGATGCCCTCGGCCGCGATCATGCCGTCGAGGTCGTCGGGGTTGGTCTCGCGGCGGACCAGGATGACCTTCTCGCCCGAACGCGACCACTTCACCGCCGTGTACGAGTCGAAGACCGCCTTGCCGACCGCCGCGCCCGGCGAGGCCGCGATGCCCCGGCCGACCTGCTGGACCTTGGCGTCCTCGTCGAAGCGCGGGAACATCAGCTGCGCCAACTGGGCACCGGTGACCCGCTGGAGGGCCTCGGCCTCGTCGATCAGTCCCTGGTCGACGAGTTGGGTGGCGATCCGGAAGGCCGCGCCCGCCGTGCGCTTGCCCACCCGCGTCTGAAGCATCCACAACTGGCCGCGCTCGATGGTGAATTCGATGTCGCAGAGATCCTTGTAGTGGTTCTCCAGGGTCTTCATGATCTGCATGAGCTGGTCGTACGACTTCTTGTCGATCTGCTCGAGTTCCGCGAGCGGGACCGTGTTTCGGATGCCGGCTACGACGTCCTCGCCCTGCGCGTTCTGCAAGTAGTCGCCGTACACGCCCTGGTGGCCGCTGGCGGGGTCGCGGGTGAAGGCGACGCCGGTGCCCGAGTCGGGGCCGAGGTTGCCGAAGACCATCGAGCAGACGTTGACGGCGGTGCCGAGGTCGTGCGGGATGCGTTCCTGGCGGCGGTAGAGCTTGGCGCGGTCGGTGTTCCAGGAGTCGAAGACCGCGTGGATGGCGAGGTCCATCTGCTCGCGCGGGTCCTGCGGGAAGTCGCGGCCGGCCTCGGTCTTGACGATCCGCTTGAAGCGGGTGACCAGCTTCTTCAGGTCGGCCGCGTCCAGCTCGGTGTCGACCGTGACCTTCTTGGCCTCCTTGGCCTTGTCGAGGGCCTCCTCGAAGAGGTCGCCGTCGACGCCGAGGACGGTCTTGCCGAACATCTGGATGAGGCGGCGGTAGGAGTCCCACGCGAAGCGCTCGTCGCCCGCCTGCTTCGCCAGGCCCTGCACGGACTTGTCGGAGAGGCCGATGTTCAGGACGGTGTCCATCATGCCGGGCATGGAGAACTTCGCCCCGGAACGGACCGACACGAGGAGAGGGTTGTCGGCCTGCCCCAGCTTCTTGTCCATCGTCGACTCGAGCGCGTCGAGGTGTGCACTCACCTCGTCACGCAGTGCCGCCGGCTCCTCGCCACTGTCGAGGTAGGTCTTGCACGCCTCGGTGGTGATGGTGAAGCCGGGAGGCACGGGAAGGCCCAGGTTCGTCATCTCGGCGAGGTTGGCACCCTTGCCGCCGAGGAGGTCCTTGAGGTCCTTGTTTCCCTCGGTGAAGTCATAGACGAACTTCGCTACGTGGGGTTCTTTGTTTTCCGACACGGGTCTCGACTCCTCGGGACGCGGGTGGCTGCCCTGACGGCCAGGAACATACCCAGATCGAAGGCGCCTGGGTACGTCCACTTGCATGTCATGCGTCCGTAACCAGTCGTCCGCCAGCGGATCGAAAGTCAAAGCTCGGCAAGCGAACGTCGTCGGGTGTTTTCACTTCTTGAACGCGACCAGGCCCATCTGCGGCATTTTCCGCTCACCTGAGCGGGCTACACGCTCGCCTGATTTCGATCGATGAACGATCAAGGGGTGGCACGGAGTGCCACCCCTTGGAGAAGTGCAGCCGCTCAAGATCCGCTCACCTGAGCGCCACCCCTATCAAAGGTGGTGAGAATCACGCTTCCACACCCAGCCGGATTTCACCATGCGGACGGACACCGGACACGTCCCGGAACCGAAACGCGGACGTCACATCCCCAGCGCGAGCAGCCGCTCCTCGACCCGCTCCGGCGCGTACAGGTACTCCACGACCAGCGCCCCCGCACCCACAAGACCGGCCCGCTCCCCGAGCCGCGAGGTCAGGACGTGCAGGTGAGCGGTGGAGCGCGGCAGCGCCCGCTGGTACAGCAGCTCCCGTACGCCCGTGAGGAACGAGGTTCCGGCCAGGTCTCCCGCGATCATCAGGACACCGGGGTTGAGCAGCGTCACCACGGTCGCCAGGACGTCCCCGACCTGCCGTCCCGCCTCGCGGGCGAACGCCGCCGCTCCCGGGTGCCCCGAGGCCAGCAGGTCCCGTACGTCAGAGCCGGACGCGGCCGGCACCCCGGTCTCGGCCAGCCGCCGCGCGACGGCGCCACCACTGGCGACGGCCGCGAGACAGCCGTAGGACCCGCACCGGCACAGGGCCTGCGCGCCCGCCGGGATCCGGATGTGGCCGATGTCGCCGGCGCCGCCGTCGATCCCCCGGAAGATGGAGCCGCCGACGACGACCCCGGCGCCGATACCGGTCGAGACCTTGACCAGGACGAAGGCCTGGCAGTCGGGGTGGCCGGTGCGCTGTTCGCCGTAGGCCATGAGGTTGGCGTCGTTGTCGACGAGAACCGGTACCCGGGGGGCGCCGGTGTGTTCGGTGAAGGCGCGGGCCAGGCGGCCTCTTATGTCGTAGCCGTCCCAGCCGGGCATCATCGGCGGCTGGACGACGCGGCCGGTGTCGGTGTCGACCGGGCCGGGGACCGCGAGCCCGATGCCGCAGACCTCGGACGCCCGGTGTCCGGCCTTCTCCAGCAACTCGGCGAACCAGCGGCCGAGTTCACCCAGTACGGCGTCGGGGCCGTCCTCGATGACGAGCGTGCCGCCGTGCTCGGCGAGGATCTCGCCGGTGAGCGAGAGGACGCAGGCGCGCGCGTGGCGGGTGTCCAGGTCCGCCGCGAGGACCACGGCGTGGGCGTCGTCGAATTCGAGGGTGATCGAGGGTCTGCCGCCCAGCGGGGAGTCCACGGGGCCGCCCGCGCCCTCGCGCAGCCAGCCCGCGCGGAAGAGCCGGTCCAGGCGCTGGCCGACGGTCGCGCGTGAGAGTCCGGTCACCTGTTGGAGGGCGCCTCGGGTCGTTGCGCGCCCGGTGCGCACCAGTTCGAGCAGATCTCCGGCGCTCCCTTGACCTCTTCCCGTCATGCGCACCCCCTTGTGTTTCTCAACCCTGCATTACATATTGAGTTTTGCGTGTTAAATAGACGTAACCCTACGGTAGCCATGACCGAACCGGTCGGCACGATGTGTTTCGTGGAGTCCCGAGTGGATCGCACTGCCCAGCTCACAGCCCTCCCGGTGGAGCACCACCTCGTATACGATCCGCCGTCTTTGTCAGGTTCGCTGCACCTCAGGGCGGCTGCCGTACTCGAAGGGAACTGGACGGGAACCTCAACGGTCCCCTCTCGTGGTCTGTATCCGCACCAGTGGTCCTGGGACTCCGCGTTCATCGCGATCGGTCTGCGGCACCTCTCGCCGCTGCGGGCGCAGACGGAGCTGGAGACGCTGCTCGCCGCCCAGTGGGGCGACGGCCGTATCCCGCACATCGTCTTCAACCCCTCCGTGCCGCTCGACGCGTACTTCCCGAGCCCCGACTTCTGGCGCTCCTCGACCGCGGGCCACACCGCGGGCGCCCCGCGCACCGTACAGACCTCGGGCATCGTGCAGCCACCGGTCCACGCGCTGGCGGCGTGGCTCGTGCACTGCGCGGACCCGGGCCTCTCCCGCGCGCGCGGCTTCCTGGCAGGCGTCTACCCGCGGCTGGCCGCCTGGCACCGCTATCTGCTGCACCGGCGGGACCTCGGCGGGGGCGGGCTCGCGTCCGTCGTGCACCCCTGGGAACAGGGTATGGACAACAGCCCTTGCTGGGACGCCCCCCTCTCCCGCGTGACCCCCGCTCCGGCCCGTTCCTTCCGCCGTGCCGACCTCGACCACGGGGCCGCCGAGGACCGGCCCACGGACCTCGACTACGGCCGTTACGTGCGGCTCGCGACGGACTACCGGGACGGCGAATACGCCGACGGGGCAAGCGAGTTCGCGGTGGAGGACCCCTCCTTCAACGCCCTGCTCATCGCCTCCGAGCACGCGTTGGCCCGTATCGCACGGGAGTTGGGCGCGACGGGCACGGCCCGGCACGCACGCGCGGAGCGGCTGACCGGGGTCCTGATCGAGCGGCTGTGGGACCCGGCGGAAGGCATGTTCTTCTGCCGCGACCTGCGCGGCGAGGGCCTCATCCCCGAGCGCAGCGTCTCCGGTCTGATCCCGCTCCTCCTCCCCGACCTGCCCCGGGACATCACCGCGGCCCTCGTCCGTACGGCGTCCGGACCGCACTTCGGGCTCGGCGACAGCACCCGACTCCCGCCCAGCTACGACCTGTTGGGCGAGGCCTTCGACCCGCACCGCTACTGGCGCGGACCGGCCTGGTTCAACACGAGCTGGCTGCTGGAGCGCGGACTGCGGCTGCACGGCGAGCAGTCGCGGGCGGAGGCACTGCGCGAGGCCGTCCTGGAGACGGCCGCCGCCACCGACTTCGCCGAGTACGTCGACCCGCACGACGGCGAGGCGTGCGGCGCGACCGGCTTCAGCTGGACCGCCGCACTGACCCTCGATCTGCTTCACGAGCCCCCGGGCACGGCGTGTCCGGCGCGGGTCTCGGCACGTTCGACATGCGTGGCACAGAAGTGAACGCAGCAGCAGTGAACGGCACGGAAGCCAAGGGCGCCAAGAGAGTCAAGGGAGGGGACCGGGGATGACGGACCGGCATCATCTGCTCGTGCACGGCGGGACGTTCGCAGCCGTGGGCGACGGCGGGGACATCAGCGGCGTACGGGGCGGCAGTTCCCCGGACGGGTTATTCGTACGGGACGCCCGGCACCTGAGCCGCTGGCAGTTGACGGTCGACGGCGCGGTGCCGGAGGCACTGACACCGGTGGCCGACGGGGACATGGCGCGCTGTGTCCTGGTCCCGCGCGGTGGCCGGCAGGAGCCGCCCGCGCACACGCTCTTCCGTGAACAGGCCGTCGGCGACGGCTCGTTCGTCGAGTCGCTGAAGGTGACCAGCAACCGGCCGGTGCCGACCACGGTCCGGCTCGCGGTCACCGCGGACGCCGACTTCACCGACCAGTTCGAACTCCGCTCCGACTACCGCACCTACGCCAAGACCGGCGCCACCCGCTCCCGCCAAGTCCTCGACGACGGCGTGGAGTTCGCCTACCAGCGCGGCGAATGGCGATCCTGTACGACGGTCACGGCCGAGCCCGCCCCCGACGGCGTCGAGGAGACAGGCACCGGCGCCCGCCGCATGGTGTGGACCCTCGACCTCGAACCGCACGGCACCGCCGAGCTGGCCCTGCGCGTGATGGCCCGCCCGCACGGCGACAAGCGGGCGCTGCGGGTACCGCGCTCACCGGCCGCCCTGAACGAGCAACTCCTCGCGCTGGAGGGTGAGTACGTCCAGGGCGTCTCCTTCCCCACCGGCTGGCCGGAGCTGGCCGCGGCCTGCGCCCGGGGCCTGTCGGACCTGGCCTCGCTCCAGGTCCCGGCGATAGGCCTCGACGGCGAGGAGTTGCGGGTACCGGCGGCGGGCGCGCCCTGGTTCCTGACCCTCCTGGGCAGGGACGCGCTCCTGACCTCCCTCTTCGCGCTCCCCTACCGCCCCCAACTCGCCGCGGCCACCCTCCCCGCCCTCGCCGCGACCCAGGCGACGGCGGTCGGCCCCGAGTCGGTGTCGCAGCCCGGCAAGATCGTGCACGAGGTGCGGCACGGCGAGCTGGCGCACTTCGGGCAGGTGCCGTACGGGCGTTACTACGGCTCGGTCGACGCGACCCCGCTGTTCCTGGTGCTGCTCGGCGCGTACGTCGAGCAGACCGGCGACACGGCACTCGCCCGGCGCCTGGAGTCCAACGCCCGTGCGGCGGTGGGCTGGATGCTCGACCACGGCGGTCTGACCTCGCGCGGCTATCTGGTCTACCGCGCCGACCAGGGCGGCCTGGCCAACCAGAACTGGAAGGACTCCCCCGGCGCCATCTGCGGGGCCGACGGCACCCGCGCAAGCGGTCCCGTGATGGCGGCGGGGGCCCAGGGGTACGCGTACGACGCGCTGCGCCGCACCGCGTGGGTGGCGCGGACGGTGTGGGAGGACGAGACGTACGCGGCCCTCCTGGAGCAGGCGGCGGCCGACCTGCGGGACCGTTTCCAGCAGGACTTCTGGATGCGGGACCACTCCTTCCCGGCGCTTGCGCTGGACGGGGAGGGCCGCCAGGTAGACGCGCTGGCGTCCGACGCGGGCCATCTCCTCTGGTCCGGGCTCCTCGACAAGGAGTACGGCGAACTGGTCGGCCGCAGGCTCCTGGAGCCGGACTTCTTCTCCGGCTGGGGCGTCCGCACGCTCGCCTCCGGGCAGGCGGCGTACCACCCGCTCTCCTACCACCGGGGTTCGGTCTGGCCGCACGACAACGCCCTGATCACGCTGGGCCTTTCCCGCTACGGCCTGCACGACGAGGCCCGTACGGTCGCCCACGCGCTGGTCGACGCGGCGACAGCGGCCGGCCACCGGCTCCCTGAGGTCCTCGCGGGCTACGGCCGCGACACCCACCCGGAGCCGGTTCCGTACCCGCACGCGTGCGTGCGGGAGTCCAGGTCGGCGGCGGCCCCGCTGGCGCTGCTCACGGCGGTTGGGGGCGCGTGACGGAACGGTGATAAGCCGTTTGCCGGGTGTTTGCCCAGTTCCGTGAACGGGCGCACGAGGCAACTCGTACGGAATGACGGCGGCCCTGCCTCCCCAGCGAGGGTCTGGCCGGCCAGGTCCCAACGGGCCGCCACTCCGACTACGGGCTCCTCATGGAAGGACCTTCGGGTTGCCTCAGCACACGAGCACACGCCAGTCACCGAACACGGCCGGGGCAGCCGATGGCCAGGTTCCGCCGCCGGGCGTCGACGGCGACGTCGACATCAGCGGGGACGTCGACACGGAGCCGACGCCGGGCGACGCGACAGCGATACCGGGCGACGGTGGGGCCGGGGTGAAGGCCGAGGCCGAGCCTTCCGAGACCGCCGCGCCCGAGCGGCCGGAAGCGGCCGGGACCGGAACCGGGCGAGTCGTGGCGACTCCGGCCGAGGCCGGGAAGGTCGTAGCGGCTGCGGCCGCGACCGGCAAAGCCACAGCGGCTCCGGCCGCGACCGGCAAAGCCACAGCGGCCACAGCGGCTCCGGCCGTGACCGGAAGGGCCGTAGAGGCTCCCGTCGAGGCCGGGAAGGTCGTAGCGACTCCGGCCGCGAGCGGAAAGGCCGTAGGGGCTCCCGCCAAGGCCAGGAAAGCCGCGGCTGCCCCGGCCGCGACCGGAAGGGCCGCAGAAGCTCCTGCCGCACCCGGGAAGGCCGTAGCCGCTCCGGCCGAGGCCCCGGCAGACGCCACGACCGAAACCGGGTCCGCAGCGGTGAAGCCCCGGTCGGCCGCGAACAGTGCGGACACCGAGGCCGGCGCGGGTACTGAAGCCGTCGGCTCCGAGGCCCCGGACTCCGAGGCTGCCGAGAAGGCGACCGGCCCGGCCACGACCGCCGACCCCGACGTCCCGGTCACCGCACCGGACGTGGAACCCGCAGCCGCCCCCGGCGCCGAAGGCGACGCCGATGCCACCGCGCACGGAGCCGACGCCGACCACGAGATCGCCGCCTCTGACGCCGAAGTCGCCGACTCACCCGAGGCGGAAGCCGACCCCAAGGCTCCCGAAGCCGCCGCAGACGCCTCGACCGCCGCGGAACCCGAAGCCGACGCCGATCCCGAGGCCCCCGCCTCGGACACCACCCCCACCACCACTCCCCGCCCCACCCGCCCGGGCCCCCGCACCTGGAGCAGCCGACTGGGCCTGCGCCGGCGTGTGCGGAGCTGGCGGGAGAAGCACCCCGTCGCCGCGCGCGCCGTCTCCTGGACCGTCACCGTGCTCGCCGCCGTCATCGTCTACGTCTGCCTGCAGATGCCGACGACGCTGAACAGCCTGCGGCCCGCGGAGTTCATGCGGCTGCCCGCGGAGGCGATCATGGGGGCCGTCGTCCTGATGAGCCTGCCGCGCCGGCCGCGGATCGTGCTGGCGGCGTTCTCCGGTGCGCTGACCGCCGTCGTGGCGATCCTGAACATGCTCGACATGGGCTTCAACGAATACCTGGGCCGGGGCTTCAACGTCGTCCTGGACTGGAGCCTGTTCGCCGACGCGCGCGGCTATCTCTCGGACACGCTCGGCGGGACGGTCACCTCCCTCCTGACGGTCGGTGTCGTCCTCTTCGTGCTGCTGCTGATCGTCCTGGTCGCGCTGGCCACGGTCCGGCTGAGCAACCTGCTGGCCGCCCACAAGGCGGAGGCGTCCCGGGGCGCGCTGATCGCCGGCACGGTCTGGATCACCTGCACGGCCTTCGGCCTCCAGTTCGCCGGCGTGCCGCTCGCCGCGGACCACACCGCGGCGATCCTCAAGCTCCGCAGCCAGGCGATCCGCAACACCCTGCGCGACGAGGCGGAGTTCAAGAAGGTCGCCAAGGTCGACGCCTTCGGCAACACCCCGGGCAGCCAGCTCGTCCCGGACCTGCGCGGCAAGGACATGATCTTCACCTTCATCGAGAGCTACGGCCGCAGCGCGATCGAGGACCCGATCATGGCGCCCGGTGTCGACGAGACCCTCGCCGCCGACACCAAGGCCCTGTCGAAGGCGGGCTTCGCCGCGAAGAGCGGCTGGCTGACCTCGGCGACCTACGGCGGCAGCAGCTGGCTCGGCCACTCGACGACCATGTCGGGGCTGTGGGTCAACAACCAGCAGCGCTACCGCACGGTGATGGCGAGCGACCACCTGAGCCTGACCGACGCCTTCAAGAAGACCGGCGACTTCGACACCATCGGCGTGATGCCGGGTGTGCAGAAGGGCTGGCCCGAGCAGAGCTTCTACGGCCTCGACAAGGTCTACAACGCCTTCCAACTGGGCTACAAGGGACCGAAGTTCAGCTGGTCGACGATGCCCGACCAGTACACCCTGGAGCAGTTCCAGCAGCGGGTGCACAGCAAGCCGCGCGCCGACGGCAAGTCGCTGATGTCGATGATCATCCTGACGTCCAGCCACCAGCCGTGGGCGCCGATCCCGAAGCTCGTCCCGTGGGACCAGCTGGGCAACGGTTCGATCTTCGACGCGATCGAGAAGGCCGGCAACAAGGCCTCCGACGTCATCGCCGACACCACCAAGTCCCGCGAGGAGTACGGCAAGTCGATCCAGTACTCGGTGGACTCCCTCACCCAGTGGCTGGAGCGCTACGGCAACGACAACACCGTGCTCGTCTTCCTCGGCGACCACCAGCCGATCGCCCGGGTCAGCGGCAACCACGCCAGCCGTGACGTGCCGATCTCGATCGTCGCGAAGGATCCCAAGGTCCTTGCGAAGATCGACAGTTGGAACTGGACGGACGGCCTGCGCCCCGCGCACGACGCCCCGGTCTGGAAGATGAGCGCCTTCCGCGACAAGTTCCTCACGGCATACGGCTCGACGCCCCACCCGAAGACCAACTAGCCACCCGAGGTGTCGAGTTCGGCGTCCTCGCCGATCCCCGCGCAGTCGTAAGGGTCCTTCAGCCAACCGTCGGGCAGCACTACCCTGTTGTTGCCCGACGTACGGCCGCGGGGCCCGTCGGCGCCTGCGGGCCAGGGCTGGTCGAGGTCCAACTCGTCGAGGCCGGAGCGGAGTTCGTCCAGCGAGGACGTGATGGCGAGGCGCTTGCGCATCTCGCTGCCGACCGCGAAGCCCTTGAGGTACCAGGCGACGTGCTTGCGGAAGTCGATGACACCCCGCGCCTCGTCCCCGATCCACTCCCCCAGCAGCGTCGCGTGCCGCACCATGACATCGGCGACCTCGCGCAACGACGGTTCCAGGACGTCCTGTTCACGTCCTTCGAAGGCCGCCACCAGGTCCGCGAACAGCCACGGGCGCCCGAGGCAGCCGCGGCCGACCACGACCCCGTCGCACCCGGTCTCCCGCACCATCCGCACCGCGTCCTGCGCCGACCAGATGTCGCCGTTGCCGAGCACGGGGATCTCCGGCACATGCTCCTTCAGACGCGCGATCGCATCCCAGTCCGCCGTACCGCCGTAGTGCTGGGCGGCCGTGCGGCCGTGCAGTGCGATGGAGGTGACGCCCTCCTCGACGGCGATGCGGCCCGCGTCGAGGAACGTGATGTGGTCGTCGTCGATGCCCTTGCGCATCTTCATGGTGACGGGCAGGTCCCCGGCCCCGCTGACGGCCTCGCGGAGGATCGCCCGCAGCAGGTTCCGCTTGTACGGCAGCGCGGAGCCGCCGCCCTTGCGGGTGACCTTCGGGACCGGGCAGCCGAAGTTGAGGTCGATGTGGTCGGCGAGGTCCTCGTCCGCGATCATGCGGACGGCCTTGCCGACGGTCGCCGGGTCCACGCCGTACAGCTGGATCGAGCGCGGCTTCTCGCTCGCGTCGAAGTGGACCAGCTGCATGGTCTTCTCGTTGCGCTCGACCAGCGCCCGCGTCGTGATCATCTCGCTGACGAACAGGCCCTTGCCGCCGCTGAACTCCCTGCACAGGGTGCGGAAGGGCGCGTTGGTGATCCCGGCCATGGGGGCCAGGACGACGGGCGGCGAGACGGTGTGCGGGCCGATCTGCAAAGGGGTCACAGTCGGCGACACGGACAGGGAAGCGGGCGTGGACATTGCTCCATTGTGGCGTACCGGCAGAGATCATGTATCGGTAATTAGTTAGACGCACTATCGAGTTTCGCGTACGATGGTTCGCATGCCCGAGCTCAGCCCCCGCCGCCGCATGCTGGTGCTCGCGATCTGCTGCATGAGTCTGCTGATCGTGAGCCTGGACGTCACCATCCTGAACGTCGCGCTGCCCGCCATGCAGACCGATCTGCACGCGAGCACCTCCGGTCTCCAGTGGACGATCGACGCGTACACCCTGGTCCTCGCCTCCCTGCTGATGCTCGCGGGCTCCACCGCCGACCGGATCGGCCGCAAACGGGTCTTCGTCGTCGGCCTGGTGGTCTTCAGCCTGGGCTCGCTGCTCTGCTCCCTCGCGCCCGACCTGAACACGCTGATCTGGTTCCGCATGATCCAGGCGGTCGGCGGCTCGATGCTCAACCCGGTCGCCATGTCGATCATCACCAACACCTTCACGGAGCCTCGCGAGCGCGCCCGGGCGATCGGCGTGTGGGGTGCGGTCGTCGGGATATCGATGGCCGCCGGACCCCTGATCGGCGGCCTGCTGGTCGACTCGGTCGGCTGGCGCTCGATCTTCTGGATCAACCTGCCGGTGGGGGTGGCCGCGCTGCTGCTCACCCTGAAGTTCATCCCGGAGTCACGCGCACCCAAGGCCAGGCGTGCCGACCCGGTCGGCCAGCTGCTGGTGATCGCCCTGTTCGGCTCGCTGACGTACGCGATCATCGAGGCGCCGGACTCGGGTTTCACCGCGATCCTGCCCTTCGCGGCGCTCGCCCTGGTCGCCCTGGTCGGCCTCGTCCGGTACGAGCCGCGCCGCGACGAACCCCTCATCGACCTGCGCTTCTTCCGCTCCGCGCCGTTCAGCGGGGCCACGGTGATCGCGATCAGCGCGTTCTCGGCGCTGGGCGGCTTCCTGTTCCTGTCCACGCTGTATCTGCAGAACGTGGTCGGTCTGGACGCGCTGCACGCCGGGCTGTGGATGCTGCCGATGGCGGTGCCGACGTTCCTCTGCGCGCCGTTCTCCGGGCGGCTGGTGGGCAGTCGGGGTCCTCGCATACCCCTCCTGATCGCGGGCTCCGCGATGACCGTGAGCGCGGTGCTGTTCGCCGGGTTCGAGGCGGAGACGTCCAACGTCTCGCGGTTCATCGGGTACTTGCTGTTCGGCATCGGCTTCGGCTTCGTGAACGCGCCGATCACCAACACCGCGGTGTCCGGAATGCCTCGCGCTCAAGCGGGTGTTGCGGCGGCCGTCGCCTCCACGAGCCGGCAGCTGGGGCAGACCCTCGGGGTCGCGGTGGTCGGCGCGGTGCTGGCCTCCGGGATCGGCTCGTCGTCGTACAAGGACACGTTCGTCTCGGCGGCTCGGCCCGGCTGGTGGATTCTCGTGGCGTGCGGTCTGGCCGTACTGGTGCTGGGCGCGGTGACCAGCGGCCCCTGGGCCCGGCGGACCGCCGAGCGCACGGCGGAGAAGCTGTCGTCCGTCGAGGTGCGCGAGGCGGCGGGGATCAGCGCGTAGTTGTGCGAGTGCGGGTCCGTTGTGGCTGGTCACGCCCGCGCGGCGGAGCCGCACAGGTCACAGCCCCGCGCCTGAAAGCAGAAGCACTCACCTCGCCAGTGCTATTGCGTGCAGCCGCTCCAGTTTCGCCCTCGTCTCCTCGTCCGCCGGAACGTACGTCACCATCCTCGGGCCCGTCGACGGGCCCAGCCACAGGTCGGTGTGGTCGACGGTGATGCGGCCCACGTGCGTGTTGCGGAACTCCTTGCGGCGGGGTGTCGCGCCCACGACCTCGTGGCGGTCCCAGACGTCGCAGAACTCGGGTGACGTGCGCAGCCGCATGAGCAGGGTCTTCCAGGTGGGGTCGGCGAGGTGGCCCGCCATGGAGCCCCGGAAGCGGGCTGCCATGAGCCGTTGGGTCTTCTCCAGGTGCACGATCGACGACCGCCACTCCTCGTGCGTGTAGGAGAGGATCATGCAGTTGCGGTCCTCGGGCGGCACCGCGCCCATGTCGCACAGCAGCATTCCGTAGGTGCGGTTGTAGGCGAGGATGTCGTACCGGGCGTTCTGGAGGCAGGCCGGGATCGGGTCCAGCTGGTCCAGCATCTCCCGCAGGGCCGGCGTGACGACCGGGCATTCCGTCGCCGGCCGCGGGTCGGCCGCGTCGGCCAGCCGGAAGAGGTGAGCGCGCTCGCTCGGGTCGAGCAGCAGGGTGCGGGCCAGCGCGTCGAGGACCTGTACGGAGACCTGGATGTCCCTGGCCTGTTCGAGCCACGTGTACCAGGTGACGCCGACCGCGGCGAGCTGCGCGACCTCCTCGCGGCGCAGGCCGGGTGTACGGCGCCGGGTTCCGCGCGGCAGGCCGACCTGCTCGGGGGCGATGTGCTCGCGGCGGTGGCGCAGGAACGCGGCGAGTTCATGGCGCCGGACCGTCGACTCGGTCTGCGGGACCACCGCTGTCTCTGTCGCCGTCTCCTGTGCCATGGTCGTCATGTCTCCAGTCTGACGCCGCACCGACCCTGTTTCCAGGTAGTCCTTCTACCAGGATAAGGACACTCTGGTACCAGTCTGAGGACAGACGCACGCTGGTCGACGTGACCGAAACCATCGCTTCCCGTACCGCCAGGTCCCCGGCGGCGCCACCCGTGCTCGGCGGCCTCGGACTGTTCACGGTGCTGCTGGCCGCGGCGCTGCCCCTCATCGACTTCTTCATCGTCAACGTGGCCCTGCCGACCATCGGCAGGGACCTCTCGGCGAGCGAGGCCGTCCTCGAACTCGTCGTCGCCGGCTACGGAGTCTCGTACGCCGTGCTGCTCGTCCTCGGCGGCCGGCTCGGCGACCTGTTCGGGCGCCGCCGGCTCTTCCTCGGCGGGATGGCCGCCTTCGGCGTGACCTCGCTGGCCTGCGGCCTCGCGCCCACCGCGTGGACGCTGGTCGCCGCGCGGATCGCGCAGGGCGCGGCCTCCGCCGCGATGCTCCCGCAGGTCCTCGCCACCATCCAGGCCGCGACCCAGGGCCCGCGCCGCGCCAAGGCGATGGGCCTGTACGGCGCGACGGCCGGCCTCGCCATGGTGGCCGGCCAGATCCTCGGCGGGGTGCTGGTCGCCGCCGACATAGCCGGTACCGGCTGGCGCGCGGTGTTCCTGGTGAACGTGCCGGTCGTCGTCCTGGGCCTGTTCCTGGCCGTCAAGGTCGTACCGGAGACGCGTTCCCAGCACCCGGAGCCGGTGGACGTGCCCGGCACCTTCCTGCTCGGAGCCTCCCTGCTGGCGCTGCTGGTGCCGCTGACCGAGGGCCGGGCGGCGGGCTGGCCGCTGTGGACGTGGCTGTCGCTGGCCGCGTTCCCGGGGATCGTGTCCGCGTTCTACGCGGTGGAGCGCAGGGCGGACCGGCAGGGCCGTACGCCGCTGGTGCCGCCGAGTCTGCTGGCGCTGACCTCGCTGCGGCGCGGGCTGGCGCTGATCCTGCCGTTCGGGATGGGCTTCAGCGGGTTCATGTTCGTGATCGCGGTGGCGCTTCAGCGCGGTGCGGGACTGGGCCCGGTGGCCGCGGGCCTGGCGCTGGTGCCGCTGGCGGTGACCTTCTTCTTCACCTCGCTCGCCGGGCCGCGGCTGGTGACCCGGTACGGCACCCGGGTCGTGACGGCCGGTTCGGTCGTGCAGGCGGTGGGTCTTGGCCTGATCGTGCTGGCCGCGTGGCGTTCCTGGCCGCACCTCGGCTTTGTGGAACTGCTTCCCGGGGCGGCGGTCGCCGGCGTGGGTCAGGCGCTCCAACTGCCCATCATCTTCCGGATCATCCTGTCCGAGGTGCCGCCGGCCCGCGCCGGTGTGGGCGCGGGCGTGATGGTGACCACCCAGCAGTCGGCGCTGGCCCTCGGCGTGGCCACGCTCGGCACGCTGTTCCTGTCGCTGATCCCGGGCATGGGCATGCGGGACGCGCTGGTGACCACGCTGTTGGTGCAGCTGGCGGGTGTGGTGCTGACCGGGCTGCTCAGCCTGCGGCTGCCGCGCGCGATCGGCTGAAAGCCGGACGAACCACCGGATGACATGTTCACAGCTTGGACAACTCGGCGTGAATTGCGCCCCGTTGATGTTGGTCTTGCTGCACACTCCTTGCCGGACACTCCTGAGCGGAGGCGAGGCGCATGTTGCAGATCAACACGAGCAAGGTGAGCCGCTGGGACCAGCACGGGCGGGAACATGTCGTCCGCGTGCAGCGCAAGGGCGCGCAGCGCATGATCGTGTGCGACACCTGCGGCTGGAAGAAGAGCGCGCAGTTCCTGCCCTGGCTGAAGGCGGAGGAGCATCTGGCCGAGGAGCACCAGGCGACGGTGGATCCGTCCACCGACTGACCGGGAAGCGATGAGTTCGCGGGACGGGGAGAGTCGTATCCGGCGAATCCGATACGACTCTCCGAACCGGAAGGCCGACCGATGAGCTCTCTCCACGACCTCCTACGACAACGCGTCGACGACGGCACCGTGCCGGGGGCAGTGGGCCTGGTCGCCCGCCGCGACGACATCGAGGTGGTGGCCGTCGGCTCCGCCGACGTCGAAGGCACCGCTCCGATGGCCCGCGACTCGATCTTCCGGATCGCGTCGATCACCAAGCCGATCACGGCGGCGGCGCTGCTGACACTGGTGGACGAGGGCCGGATCGGGCTCGACGACCCGGTGGCCGAGTGGCTCCCGGAGCTGGCGAAGCCGATGGTGGTCCGCACCCCCGCGAGCCCCGTCGACGACGTCGTACCGGCCGACCGCCCGGTCACCGTCGAGGACCTGCTCAGCTTCCGCACCGGCTGGGGACTCCCCAGCGACTTCGAACTGCCCGCCGCGCAGGCCCTGTTCACGATCCAGGACCACAGCCGCCCCTTCGGGGACTGGCCCGACCCCGACACCTGGCTGGGCCGGCTCGCCCAGGTGCCGATGCTCCACCAGCCGGGCGAGGCCTGGCTCTACGGCACCTCGTCCGCCCTCCAGGGCATCCTGGCCGCCCGGGTGTCGGGCCGCACCCTCCCCGACTTCCTGGCGGAACGGATCTTCGAACCGCTGGGCATGCGGGACACCGGCTTCGAGGTACCGGCCTCGAAACGAGACCGCTTCACCTCGTCCTACGCCCCCGCAGCGGACGGCTCCCTGCGCCTGACGGACACCCCGGACGGCGACTACGGCCGCCTGCCGCGCTTCCCCTCGGGCGGCGGGGCCCTGGTCTCCACAGCCGACGACTGGCTGGCCTTCGCCCGCATGCTGCTGGCCGGCGGACAGGGAATCCTCACCCCCACCTCGGTGAGCCGGATGACGACGAACCACCTCACCGCCGACCAGCGCGAGGCCGCGACCCTCTTCCTTGAGGGCCAGGGCTGGGGCTACGGCGGCCAGGTCGACGTCACCCCCATCGACCCGTGGAACGTCCCCGGCCGCTACGGCTGGATCGGCGGCACCGGCACCACGGCCCACATCGTGCCGCCGACGGACACGGTGACGATCCTGCTGACCCAGGTGGCGATGACGGGCCCGACACCGATGCGGCTGATGCGGGAGTTCTGGGAGTGCGCGGCGGGGCGCTGACCCTGCCGAGTCGCCGTCGCGGCCGACCGGCGTGAGCATGGACGGGCGTGATCCGGCGAGTCCGAGCGCGATGGGCTCGATCACCGTCAAGGCCGGTGACCAGGTGACCGGCAGCAGCTACTCGCTCACCGCGAAGCTCAACGCCAAGGGCCAGAAGCATCTGCGGATCGCGGCCGGCACGACCTGCTCGCCGACCGTCACCGTCAAGGTGACGTGACCGGAGCCGGCCGTCAGCCGCGCAGCCCGCGCAGCAACAGCTCCACCAGTGCCTCGAACTCCGCGTCCGCGCCCGGCTTCCGCCACTCCCGCACGTAGGACGGGTCGTGGAAGCGGCCGGTGGCCTGGAAGACGGCGCGGGCGGCGACGGCCGGGTCGGGGACGGTGAAGACGCCGGTGGCGATCCCCGCCCGGACGATCTCGGTGAGCTGACCGGTCAGCTCGTCGATGTGCCCGCCGACCACCTCGCCCGCCTCCTCGGCGAGAACCGAGTAGGTGGCGAAGAGTTCCGGATCGCCGCCCGCCTTCTGCCGCTTGGCCTCGAACAGCCCCGCCAGCCAGTCCCGCAGCCGCTGCTCCGGGTCGCGGTCCTCCGTCACGAAACGGGACAGGGTCTGCGACGTCCGGTCCAGCCAGCGCCGGGTGACCGCCTCCCGCAGCGCGGCCTTCGTGCGGAAGTGCCGGTAGACGGTGCCATGACTGACGCCGAGCGCGCGGGCCACGTCCACCACGGTCGCCTTCGCGGGGCCATGGCGGCGCAGCACCTCCTCGGTCGCTTCGAGGATGCGCTCGGCGGTCAGGGTCTCGCTCGCTGCCATGGAGAAGACCGTACCCGCAGGCCGGATCAGCGCTCGCTGTCGAGGTGCGCCATCGCCGCGGCCGGGTAGCGCTCGCCGAGCGCCGAGTCCGCCGGTACGGCCGCCTCGATCGCGGCGAGGTCGGCCGCGTCGAGTACGACGTCCAGCGCGCCCAGCGACTCCGTCAGCCGCTCCCGGGTGCGGGCGCCGATCAGCGGCACGATGTCCTCACCCCGGGACAGCACCCAGGCGATGGCGAGCTGCGCGACCGAGACGCCCTTCTCCTCTGCGATCTTCCGCAACTGCTCGACCAGGCCCAGGTTGTGCCGGAGGTTCTCGCCCTGGAAGCGCGGGGAGTGCGCCCGGTAGTCGCTCGCGCCGAGTTGGCGGTCGGCGCCGAAGTGCCCGGAGATCAGCCCCCGGGACAGCACGCCGTACGCGGTGACGGAGATGCCCAGTTCACGGGTGGTCGGCAGGACACGGTCCTCGATGCCCCGGGTGATCAGCGCGTACTCCAGCTGCACGTCCGCGATGGGGGCTACGGCGGCGGCCCGGCGGATGGTGTCGGCGCCGGCCTCGCTGAGGCCGATGTGGCGGACGTACCCCTTCTCGACCAGCTCCGCGATCGCGCCGACCGTCTCCTCGATCGGCACGCCGGGGTCGACCCGGGCGATGCGGTAGACGTCGATGTGGTCGACGCCGAGGCGCTGGAGGGAGTAGGCGGCGAAGTTCTTCACGGCGGCGGGCCGGCCGTCGTAGCCGTTCCAGCCGCCCTCCGGGTCGCGCAGGGCCCCGAACTTCACGCTGGTGAGGGCCTGTTCGCGGCGGGCGGCGGGGGCGGTGCGCAGGGCCTCGCCGATCAGCATCTCGTTGTGGCCCATGGCGTAGAAGTCGCCGGTGTCGAGGAGCGTGACGCCCGCTTCGAGGGCCGCGTGGATGGTCGCGATGGACTCGCTCCGGTCCGCCTCGCCGTACAGCGCGGACATGCCCATGCAGCCGAGGCCGAGGGCGGGGACCTGGGGGCCGGTGGTTCCGAGGGAACGCGTGGGGATCGTCATGCGCCTCACTCTGCCATGACAGATGACAGATTTCAATATCTGTCATTCCAACTTCCAACTCCCCACTCGCGCGATCCAGACCTCTTGACGAAAGGTCTGGACCACGCGCACTGTCATGCCTACGACACCTCACCGCACCCCCACCGGGAGGCCCCGTATGCTCCGTCGCGCCCTGCGCCTGCTCGCCGCCGCCCTGACGACGGCCTGCCTCGCCCAACTCCCCGTCGCCGGAGCCGCGTCCGCGGCCGACACCTGCGCGGTCAAGTCCCGCCCGGCCGGCAAGGTCCTCCAGGGCTACTGGGAGAACTGGGACGGCTCCGCCAACGGCGTCCACCCGCCCTTCGGCTGGACCCCGATCACCAACTCCGCGATCGCCGGCCACGGTTACAACGTGATCAACGCGGCCTTCCCGGTCATCCGCTCGGACGGAACGGCCCTCTGGGAGGACGGCATGGACACGGGCGTGAAGGTGGCCACGCCCGCCGAGATGTGCGCGGCGAAGGCGTCCGGCCGGACGATCCTGCTGTCGATCGGCGGCGCCGCGGCGGGCATCGACCTCAACTCCTCCACCGTGGCGGACAAGTTCGTCTCGACGATCGTCCCGATCCTGAAGAAGTACAACTTCGACGGCATCGACATAGACATCGAAACGGGCCTGGTAGGCAGCGGCAGCATCACCCAACTCTCCACGTCCCAGGCCAACTTGATCCGCATCATCGACGGCGTCCTCGCCCGGATGCCGTCCGGCTTCGGCCTGACGATGGCCCCGGAGACCGCCTACGTCACCGGTGGCAGCATCACGTACGGCTCGATCTGGGGCGCGTACCTCCCGATCGTCAAGAAGTACGCCGACAACGGCCGCCTGTGGTGGCTCAACATGCAGTACTACAACGGCAGCATGTACGGCTGCTCCGGCGACTCGTACTCCGCCGGCACGGTCGCGGGCTTCACCGCCCAGACCGACTGCCTCAACAGGGGCCTGGTCGTCCAGGGCACGACGATCAGGGTCCCCTACGACAAGCAGGTCCCGGGCCTGCCCGCCCAATCGGGCGCGGGCGGCGGCTACATGACCCCGTCCCTGGTCTCCCAGTCCTGGAAGCACTACGGCACGTCCCTCAAGGGCCTGATGACCTGGTCGATCAACTGGGACGGCTCGAAGAACTGGACGTTCGGCGACAACGTGAAGGCGCTGCAAGGGCGTTGAGACCCCATGCATGGAGACCCCATGCGAAAGGCCGGACGAGCCGCTCGGCCCGTCCGGCCTTTCGTTTGAGCGGACTTGGGGCTAGGCGCCGATCAGGCGCGCCGCGAGGTAGCCCTCGATCTGGTCCAGCGACACCCGCTCCTGCTTCATCGAGTCGCGCTCGCGGACCGTCACCGCGTTGTCCTCGAGGGTGTCGAAGTCGACCGTCACGCAGTACGGCGTGCCGATCTCGTCCTGGCGGCGGTAGCGGCGGCCGATGGCGCCGGCGTCGTCGAACTCGATGTTCCAGTTCTGCCGGAGCGTCGCCGCGAGGCCCTTGGCCTTCGGGGACAGCTCGGTGTTGCGGGACAGCGGGAGCACCGCGACCTTCACCGGGGCCAGGCGGTGGTCCAGGCGCAGCACCGTGCGCTTCTCCAACTTGCCCTTGGCGTTGGGCGCTTCGTCCTCGACGTACGCGTCGAGCAGGAACGCCAGCATCGCGCGGCCGACACCCGCGGCCGGCTCGATGACGTAGGGCGTCCAGCGCTCCTGGGCCTCCTGGTCGAAGAAGACGAGGTCCTGGCCGGAGGCCTTGGAGTGCGCGGTGAGGTCGTAGTCGGTGCGGTTGGCGACGCCCTCCAGCTCACCCCACTCGTTGCCGCCGAACTGGAAGCGGTACTCGATGTCGGCGGTGCGCTTGGAGTAGTGGGAGAGCTTCTCCTTGGGGTGGTCGTACCACCGCATGTTCTCCTCGCGCATGCCCAGGCCCGTGTACCAGTTCCAGCGCTCCTGCATCCAGTACTCCTGCCACTTCTCGTCCTCGCCCGGCTTGACGAAGAACTCCATCTCCATCTGCTCGAACTCGCGGGTGCGGAAGATGAAGTTGCCGGGCGTGATCTCGTTGCGGAAGGACTTGCCCATCTGCGCGATGCCGAACGGCGGCTTCTTGCGCGAAGCGACCTGCACCTGGGCGAAGTTGGTGAAGATGCCCTGGGCGGTCTCGGGGCGCAGATAGGCGACGGAGCCGGTGTCCTGCGTCGGGCCCAGGTGGGTGGAGAGCAGGCCCGAGAACTCCTTGGGCTCGGTGAACTGGCCCTTGTTGCCGCAGTTGGGGCAGTTGATGTCGGCCAGGCCGTTCTGGGGGGCGCGGCCGTGCTTGGCCTCGTACGCCTCCTCCAGGTGGTCCGCGCGGAACCGCTTGTGACAGGAGGTGCACTCGGTCAGCGGGTCCGAGAAGGTGGCGACATGGCCGGAGGCAACCCATACCTCGGGGGCCAGGATCACGGACGAGTCGATACCGACCACGTCCTCGCGCGACGTCACCATGTAGCGCCACCACTGGCGCTTCAGGTTCTCCTTGAGCTCGACACCGAGGGGTCCGTAGTCCCAGGCGGCCTTCTGGCCGCCGTAGATCTCACTGCTGGGGAATACGAAGCCACGGCGCTTGCTCAGGCTGACGATGGTGTCGATCTTGTCGGCGGCCACGATGCTCTCTTCATGACGAATGGACGGTAAGGAGGGGCGGCGCGAAGCGCCTCGATGGGGGGTGGTGGTCGGGAGGCGGGCGGGCGAATGACTTAGGTTACCGGCGTCTCCCGCCCTCGTATCAAATCGGTTCCCTGACCACAGCTTGTTGACAACGGTTTCCATCTCAGTTGAAAATGACTGTCATGAACGTACGACGACGCCACATATCCGGGATCGCGATAGCCGCGGCCACCGCCCTCGGGCTCGGGACCCTCTCCGCCTGCTCCGACAGCGCGGCGGCCGCCAACACGGACAAGTTCGACGTCGTCGCGTCGTTCTACCCGCTCCAGTACCTCGCCGAGCAGATCGGCGGGAGTCACGTCCACGTCACCAGCCTCACCAAGCCCGGCCAGGAACCGCACGACCTGGAGATCAGCGCGCAGCAGACCGCCGCGCTCGGCGAGTCCGACGCGGTGCTCTACCTCAAGAACCTCCAGCCCGCCGTCGACGACGCGGTGAGCCAGTCCGGGCTCAAGACGAAGATCGACGCGGCCTCCCTGACCACGCTGGAGAAGCACGGCAACGAGGTCGGCGGCCACGCGGCCTCCCACGACACCTCCAAGAACGAGGAACTGGCCGGCCTCGACCCCCACATCTGGCTCGACCCGGTGCGCTACGCCCAGGTCGCCGAGGGCGTCGCCAAGGCCTTCGAGAAGGCCGACCCGAAGAACGCGGCCGACTACAGGACGCGCACCGCGGCACTGGTCAAGAAGCTGGACGCGCTCGACACCGAGTTCAGGACCGGCCTCGCCAATACCAGGACCAAGGTGTTCATCACCACGCACGCCGCCTTCGGCTACCTCGCCGAGCGCTACGGCCTCACCGAGGAGGCCATCAACGGCCTCGACCCCGAGTCGGAGCCCAGTGCCGAGCGCGTGAAGGACCTTGAGAAGATGGCCAAGGCCGACGGCGTCACCACCGTGTTCTACGAGACGCTCGTCAGCGACAAGACCGCGAAGACCGTCGCCGCCGACGCGAACCTGAAGACCGACGTCCTCGACCCCATCGAGGGCATCACCGAGAAGTCCCGCGGCACCGACTACATCGCGGTCCAGCGGGCCAACCTCAAGGCGCTGCAGACCGCGCTGGGAACCAAGTGACCGTTACGGAGGACGTCATGGCCGAGCCCGTCATATCGCTGCGCGGAGTCCGCGCCGAGCTGGGTTCGCGCCCCGTCCTGCGCGGCATCGACCTCACCGTGCGCCGCGGTGAGGTCGTCGCGCTGCTCGGCGCCAACGGCTCCGGCAAGTCGACCGCGATCCGCACGATCATCGGCCAAGTCCCGCTGAGCGAGGGCGAGATCGAGCTCTTCGGCACGGACCGGGCGCGTTTCCGGGACTGGCGGCGCGTGGGCTACGTACCGCAGCGCACCACGGCCGCGGGCGGAGTGCCCGCCACGGTCACCGAGATCGTCACCTCCGGCCGCCTCTCCCGCACCCGCTTCGGCCTGCTGCGCAAGGCCGACCACGCGGCCGTACGGCACGCCCTGGAGCTGGTCGGCATGGCGGACCGCGCCAAGGACTCGGTCAACGCGCTGTCCGGCGGCCAGCACCAGCGGGTGCTGATCGCCCGCGCGCTCGCCGCCGAACCCGAACTGCTGATCATGGACGAGCCGATGGCGGGTGTCGACCTGGCGAGCCAGCAGGTCCTCGCGGACACCCTGTCCCGCCAAGTCGCCGAGGGCACAACGGTGTTGCTCGTCCTGCACGAACTCGGCCCGCTGGAGCCCCTGATCGACCGCGCGGTCGTACTCCGTGACGGCTGCGTCCAGCACGACGGCCCGCCCCCGCGCGCCCTGGGCCAGCACGCGCTGCCCGGCCACGACCACGTACACCCGCACGAGCCGCTTCACACGGGACTGCTGAGCTGATGGACTTCCTGAACTACGCCTTCATGCAGCGGGCCCTGCTCGCCGCCGTCCTGGTCGGCATCACCGCCCCCGCCGTCGGCATCTACCTCGTCATGCGCCGCCAGGCCCTCATGGGCGACGGCATCGGCCACGTGGCCATGACGGGCGTCGGCCTCGGCTTCCTCCTGAACACCTCGCCGGTCTGGATGGCCACCGGAGTCTCCGTCCTCGGCGCGATCCTCATGGAACTGATCCGCTGGTACGGCAAGACCCGCGGCGACATCGCCCTCGCGATGCTCTTCTACGGCGGTATGGCCGGCGGCGTGATGTTCATCAACCTCGCGCCCACCGGCTCCAACGCGAACCTCACGTCGTACCTCTTCGGATCGCTCTCGACGGTCTCGCAGTCCGACGTGACCGCGATCTGCCTGCTCGCCGCCTTCGTGGTGGTGGTCACGCTGGGGCTGCGCAGGCAGCTGTTCGCGGTGAGCCAGGACGAGGAGTTCGCGCGGGTCACCGGGCTGCCGGTGCGCGCGCTGAACCTGCTGACGGCGGTCACGGCGGCCGTGACGGTGACGGTCGCGATGCGCGTGGTGGGCCTGCTGCTGGTGTCGGCGCTGATGGTGGTCCCGGTGGCCGCCGCCCAGCAGCTGAGCCGGAGCTTCGCCGCGACCTTCGTGATCGCGGTGGCGATCGGCGTGAGCGTGACCATCGGCGGCACGGTCACCTCGTACTACCAGAACGTCCCGCCCGGCGCGACGATCGTGCTGCTGACCATCGGCGCGTTCATCGCGTTCACCGCCCTCGCGACCCCGCTCGGCCGCCGCCGGGCCCGTGCGGCGGCCGCCGCGCGGCCCGCCGGGGACCCGGTGGAGTGCGTGATTCCAGCCACCCGGGGGGCCGCCGACGAGGTCGGCGTCTGACCAAGCACAGTCCGGGCTGGCACAATGGCCCGGCAAAGTGCAGATGTGAGGAGGCAACGGTGACGACGGCCGGCCCGCCCGTGAAGGGACGATCCACCCGCCAGCGTGCCGCCGTGTCGGCGGCGCTCAACGAGGTCGACGAGTTCCGCAGCGCCCAGGAACTGCACGACATGCTCAAGCACAAGGGCGACTCGGTCGGCCTGACCACGGTCTACCGCACCCTCCAGTCCCTCGCCGACTCCGGCGAGGTGGACGTCCTGCGCACCGACGACGGCGAGTCCGTCTACCGCCGCTGCTCCAGCGGCGATCACCACCACCACCTCGTCTGCCGCGTCTGCGGCAAGGCGGTCGAGGTCGAGGGCCCGGCCGTGGAGAAGTGGGCGGAGGCGATCGCGGCGGAACACGGCTATGTGAACGTGGCGCACACGGTCGAGATCTTCGGAACGTGCGCGGAGTGCGCGGCGGCGGCCGGTTAGGTCCTAGACCCGGCTCAGGTGGGCGTCGAGGATCGCCCGCAGCCGGTCCACGTCGGCGGGGTCCGGCAGGGCGCGCTTGGGCAGCACCGTGAAGGTGAGGGCGTTCTTCTCGGGGCTGAACAGGTAGAAGCCCTCCGCCGTCTCCCGGTAGCGGGGCTGCACGGTCCATTGGAGCGATGTGGACGCGTCGTCGGTGGCCACCGACACCCCGGCGTCCGTCACGGTCACGCGGAACACACCCCGCCGCTCCGCGACGCGATGGAACTGGCGGGCCGTGAGCCAGGGTTGGAACACCAACAGCAGGACGGCCGCGAGCACACCGGCCAGCAGCGGGACCGGCACCGACTTGCCCGAGGCCAGTGCTCCCGCCACCGCCACGCCGGTGAAGAAGGCCGCGACGGCGATCAGCCACACCTGTCTTCGCGCCGACCGGCTGACCCGCCTGCGCGCTCTCAGCGCCGCCGTGTAGTCCTCGACGGTCGGCCGGTACTCCAGCTCGACCACTTGCCCCGTCGTATCGCGCGTATCCCGCCCCATGTCCATGAGGCGGGATCGTAGCCGCAACGACTAGCCCTCCTCGGGCCGCCCCCGCATCTCCGCCTCCATCGCGAGCAGCTTCTCGTTCGGTACCGCGCCGCCGAACCGCCGGTCCCGCTGGGCGAACTCGACGCAGGCGCGCCACAGGTCGCGGCGGTCGAAGTCCGGCCACAGGACGTCCTGGAAGACCATCTCGGCGTAGGCGCTCTGCCAGATCAGGTAGTTGGAGGTGCGCTGTTCCCCGCTGGGCCGCAGGAACAGGTCCACCTCCGGCATGTCCGGGTAGTACATGTACTTGGCGAAGGTCTTCTCGTCGACCTTGGCCGGGTCCAGCCGGCCCGCCCGCACGTCCTCGGCCAATGCCCTTGCCGCGTCGGCGATTTCGGCCCGCCCGCCGTAGTTCATGCAGAAGTACAGGGTGAGCGCGTCGTTGTTCTTGGTCTGCTCCTGGGCGATCTGGAGCTCCTTGGCGACCGACCGCCACAGCTTGGGCATCCGACCCACCCACCGCACCCGGATGCCGAGTTCGTCGAGGGTGTCGCGGGTCTTGCGGATGAAGTCGCGGTTGAAGTTCATGAGGAAGCGCACCTCGTCGGGCGAGCGCTTCCAGTTCTCGGTGGAGAAGGCGTACAGCGAGATCGCGCCGACGCCCATCTCGACGCCGCCCTGCAGCACGTCCAACACCCGCTCGGCGCCGACCTTGTGGCCCTCGGTGCGCGGCAGCCCCCGCTCCTTCGCCCACCGCCCGTTGCCGTCCATGACGATCGCCACGTGCTTCGGGATCAGCTCACCGGGCAGCTTCGGCGCACGGGCCCCGGACGGGTGCGGCTCCGGCGCCTTGTACTCGCGCCGCTGGCGCCCCAGGATCCCGCGTACGGCCATGTGCTTCTCGTCTCCTCTTTCTTTACTTTCTGTGACCTGCTACGACTTTTCCACGTACCGCAGCGAGCGCAGCCCGCGTTCCAGATGCCAGTGCAGATAGGCGGACACCAGCCCGCTCCCCTCCCGCACATGACGCGCCTCGCACGCGTCCGCCGTCTCCCAGTCTCCCGTGAGCAGCGCACCGAGCAGTTCGAGGGCCTGCGGTGAGGGTACGACGCTCCCGGCCACCCGGCAGTCGGCGCAGACGACCCCGCCGGACGCCACGGAGAAGAACCGGTTGGGTCCGGCCATCCCGCACTTCGCACAGTCCCCGAAGCTCGGGGTGTACCCGTTGACCGCGAGCGACCGCAGCAGGAACGCGTCGAGAATCAGATGCGGCGCGTGCTCCCCGCCGGCCAGCGTCCGCAACCCGCCCACCAGCAGCAGATACTGCTGTACGGCGGGCTCGCCCTCGTGGTCGGTGAACCGCTCGGCGGTCTCCAGCATGGCCGTACCGGCGGTGTACCGAGCGTAGTCGGCGACAATCCCGCCACCGTACGGAGCGATGGTCTCACTCTGGGTGCACAACGGCAGCCCGCGGCCGACGAGTTCGCTCCCCCGCGCGAAGAACTGCACGTCCACATGCGAGAAGGGCTCCAGCCTGGCCCCGAACTTCGACTTGGTCCGCCGCACCCCGCGCGCCACCGCGCGTACCCGCCCGTGACCCCGCGTGAGCAGCGTGATGATCCGGTCCGCCTCACCGAGTTTCTGGGTCCGCAGGACAATGCCGTCGTCCCGGAAGAGACTCATCGGGCACCCCCGCGGGTTTTCTGCCGGGGGTACGGCCCTCGGCGGAGCCGCCATTGGATGCAGTGCCCCCCGGGAGGCTGCAGCATGATCCGGTCCGCCTCACCCGGCTTCTGGGTGCGCAGCACGATGCCGTCGTCGCGGAACAGACTCATGGCGCCCATTGTCCCCTACGGCCCGGCGGCCCTACGACGTTCCCGGGCACCGCCGGCTCAGGGCACCTCGCCGCGGCTGCGGGCGTTCGCGTACGCGGTCGCCGCGCTCAGCCGCTCGGCCGGGGTCGCGTCGCGCACGGCGGCCGGTTCGGCGTCCCACTCCCGCCCGCCGCCGTACGGCCGCAGCTGGACGTAGGGTCCCTCGTGCCCCATGACGATGCCCACTCTCCCGGTCCGGGTGTCCACGGCGACCGATCCGACAGTCGGCTTCATCGCACTCCTCGCACCCGAACAACTCCGGCGACCAACGGCACCGACCACGATTCCCTCAAGGTGTCCTCCGCCTCCGATCAGTGTGCCCACACCTGGCTCCCCTCCCCTTCCGGGTTTCACGCTTCTCCTCTCCGGGGTGCCCTGCTGCGCCTACACTCGGCGGGAGTCTGTCGACCACACGGCGGCCACAAGTCCGGTGCGTACAAAGGGCGTTGGCCATGGCCAACTGTTCGAGCGGCGGGGCGCCGGCTAGCCGACGGACACAAGTCCCGCCTCGTAGGCGATGATCACCAGCTGGACCCGGTCACGGGCGTCCAGCTTCGTGAAGAGCCGGGTCAGATAGGTCTTCACCGTGGCGACGCCGATGCAGAGCTCGGCCGCGATCTCCGTGTTGGACAGGCCGGAGCCGACCAGGGTCAGCACCTCGCGTTCCCGTTCGGTGATGCCCCTCAACTCGCGGCGGGTGCGGGCCTGTTCGGGGCGGGACGCGGCGAAGTGCCCGATGAGGCGCCGGGTCACGCTCGGGGCGATCAGGGCTTCCCCGGCGGCCACCACCCGTACCGCGCCGATGATGTCGTCCAGGGCCATGTCCTTGACCAGGAACCCGGACGCGCCGGCGCGCAACGCGCCGTAGACGTGATCGTCGTCGTCGAAGGTGGTGAGGACGAGGACCCGGGCCGACGCCGAACTCCCCGACGGATCGGTGGTGATGCCGCGGGTGGCCTCGATGCCGTCCATCCCGGGCATGCGGATGTCCATCACCACGACGTCCGGGGCGAGTTCGGCCGTCAGCCGCACCGCCTCGGCTCCGGTGGCCGCCTCCCCGACGACCTCCATGTCGTCGATGTCGGCCATCACCATCCGCAGTGCCGTACGGATGAGCTGCTGGTCGTCGGCGAGGAGCACGCGGACGGGGCCGTTCACCGGGCCACCGTCGCCGGTGCCGGAAGGCGGACCGCGACCCGGAAGCCGCCCTCGGGGCGCGGTGCCGCGGTGAACTCCCCGTGCAGCAGCGCCACTCGCTCCCGCATACCGGCCAGCCCGAAGCCGGTGCCGGTGCCGGTGCCGATGCCGGTTTCGTGGCCGCGTCCGTCGTCCGTGACCTCCAGGGCGAGTTCGTCCTCGCGGTAGTCGAGGGTGACCCGGCAGGCGCGGGTGCCCGCGTGCCGTACAACGTTGGTGACGGACTCCTGGACGATGCGGAACGCCGACAGGTCGATGTCGGGCGGGAGTTGACGCGGTTCGCCGCGGCGGCGCACCTCGACCCGTACCCCGGCCGCCGTGGTCGTCGCGGCGAGCCGGTCGATGTCGCCGAGTCCGGCGGCCACGACGGGGACCTCGCCGTCGGCCGCCCGCAGCGCGACCAGCATGCGGCGCAGCCCGGCCAGGGTCTCCCGGCCCTCACGCTCCACCGCCCGCATCGCCTCCCGCGCGGCCTCCGGCTGGGTGGTGGTGACCCGGGCCGCCGCGCCCGCCTGGAGGGCGATGATGCCGATGCTGTGGGCCACGGTGTCGTGCATCTCCCGGGCGATCCGCAGGCGTTCGGCGGTGACGGCCTGGGTCGCGGCCTGGGTGGTGAGCCGCTCGGTGTACGCGCGGGTCTGCCGCACGGAGTTGCCGATCAGCCACGCGACGACGGCCATGAGGGCGAGCGCCGACCAGCTCCGCCAGTCGCCACGGCCGGTGTCGTGGAGCGCGTCGAGGGGGCGGCCGAGGCCGACGCGGGTGAGCTCGTAGGCGGGGAGTACGGCGATCGCGAGGGCGAGGGCCAGGAGGCCGCGGCGCCGGTCGGCGGTCGCGGCGAGCCGGCCCACGGCGACGGCGAGCGCCGTGTAGTGGAACAGGCCCAGGGTCAGCCCGTCCAGCCCCAGCGTCAGGGCGTACGTACCGGCCAGCAGCAGCCCGAACCCGGACAGCGGACGCGGGCGCAGCAGCGTGCAGCCGGACAGCGCGAGCACACTGCCCGACACGATGAGCGCCCAGCCGTAGGGCGTGGGCGGCAACAACCCGGACGGCATGAAGGGCAGATGGAAGAAGGCCCGGATCGAGAACAGCGTGCCGTAGGTCCAGGGCACACCCGCCCAGACGCCCGGCGATACTCGCTTGAGCAGGGGCAGCGGCGGGGAGGCGGGCATGGGGTGATCGTAGGAGCGCGGGGTGGGTGGGGTCATCGGCCTGGGGGTGTACGACCCGGGTCGGCAGTGGTGGTCGTGGAGCCGCGGGGTGAAGTCAGAGGGACCCCGATCCGGTTTCTCGGCCCTCCTCCCAGAGTTCGTCGAAGCGTTTCCTCCGCCCACTGAGGCGTGACGCCCACGCGTTCAGTGTGGTGGTGGGGTTGCCCTGTGTACGGTCGGCGGTCAACTCGTAGCAGAGTTGGTCGTCGAAGATGACGCAGTCGTTGATGGGGCCGCCTCTGAGGTCATGAGGCAGTTCGGATCTGACCACGACCCTCGTTTCTATGCGCCGTCGCTCTTGGCTCCGGCAGATCTCCTCCAGGTCCCCGTTGACGTCGGCCACGGTCTCGACGATGAACACGCGCCTCACGACCACGCCCCGCCCGATCGCCTCGCTCTGCACGTCCAGATAGCGGCGCGCGGGTTCGGTCACCCAGAAGGCCAGGTCGACGGAGCTGCTGATGGCGTCGACACTTCGCTGGGCGCAGCCCGTAAGTCCGAAGAGCCAGTCATTGTTCTCGCCAGGCCATTCGGTGGTCCCCCCGGTGAGGTTGACCATGGTCGACGCGAGCCGGGCCAACTCCGCGCGAGCGAAGGACTTCACGATGCCCGGGCCTTGCGACTGCACCTCTGTGGCACTCTGCAACAGCAGCTTCACGTCCTCGGTGTCCAGTCCCGCCTGGTCCAACTTCCCGAAGATCCCGGTCACTTCACCGACCTGCATGAACTTCTCGCTGACCAGGTTCTTCATGTCGCGGTGATGCGTCACGAGCGCGCTCTCCACCGATGCCAGCCGTCGCTCGAAGTCGATCATGTACTGGACGATGAGCGCGGCACCGCCGATGACGATGGAGACCGCCAACTGCCACAACTCGTCCTGGGACTGGTTGATCAGGTTGGTGATCACGTACGCGATGGTGGCCACGACGACGGTGACCAGTGTCTTCAGCAACACGGGAGGTATGCGCACTCCACCCGCCGACGCCGGACTCGGTATCCCGGACTCTCCGTCCATGTCTGCCTCTCCCCCGCCGGATCGTTCCCGGGACCTGGGTCGGTCAGCGCGACGCCAGTGCCTTGTACAACAACGGTATTGCCTGGACGGCCAGTTGGTCACGAACGCGTTGGACCAAGGTCTGCCACTGCCGGGTGAAGCCGGGTTCCCGTTCGAGTACGTCCCACAGGGGGCTCAGTGTGCGGTCCACATGTGCGCGCGGCATCCACAGATGCAGCAGGTGATCGACGGCCGGACGCAGCGCCACGACCGCCGCGGGCCCGTCCGCCGCACCGAGCCGACCGTGCTCCAACATGTGCACCAGCGTCGTCAGGAGCCAGTCGTGCAACGCGAGATCTTCACACAGTCCCGCGACTGCGGCGGCCGGAATGTCCTCCGGCACCCGCAACCCGACGGTCCGCAGCCCGTCCTCGGCCAGCGTGAAGCGGTCGAGTGATGGATCCGATCCCGGAAGCGTCCGCAGGGCTGCCCAACGCAGGTGTGTCCGACGGGACTTGAACGGCGCCTTGTGGTCGAGGAGCGGATGGCGCACCAGTTGCGCCAGCAACCCCTCGGCGATCATTCCCAGGTCCAGTTCGCCGCGCCCGCCGCCGCGCAACACCCCTTCGGCGGTGGCCTGTCGGGGCAGTTTCCCGAACGGCTCGACCACCCCGGGCCGGACGAGGTAGTGCCCCCAGGGACGGCGTACGTCGGGGCCGTCGGCCGGGGCGCTGAAGTAGGCGGTGGACTGGAGGACCCGGCCCTCGGTGAGCGCCGCGCGGGTGGCGACCGTACCGACTGCCCGGACCTTGGCGCCGTTCGACGTGGGCAGCCGGCAGTCCACTCCGGTGAGGACCTCGGGCGAGAGGACGTACTGGTTGGGTCGCTCGGAGACCTTGACGTGTTCGTCGGCGCGCAGCCGCAGCAGTTGGGCTGCGGCCGGGCCGTCCAGTGCCTGGAAGGACGGCAGCAGACAGGTGCGCACCTCGCCGCAGGCGAGGACCGAACGCGCGGAACGTCCGGGGGGCGTCATCTCAAGTCCTGCCCTGCGCGACGGAGTTGGGGGGCTCCTCGTAGAAGACGTAGGTGGCGCGCTGCGCCACCGCCTCCGGTACCGCGACACCTTCGCCCGCGGACCGCTTGGCGACCTGTTCGAGCGCGTCGGAGTCGACGTCCACCTGGTCGAGGATGAGCCGTACGGCGTCCTCGACGGCGAGGAACCGGTTCGGCATCAGCGTGCAGGTGCGGTAGGCGCTGAACGGGGCCCGGGAGTCGTTGAGTTTGAGCAGCGGCGGCAGCCGGTCCCAGTCGCGCGGGAACTCCCCGCCGGGCCAGGGCTGCGGGACCAGCACGGGCTCGCCCAGGTGCCGTAGCAGACCGAGGCGGGCCAACTGCCATACGGCGGCCAGGAACGGGCAGGACCACAGGCGGCCCTTGTCCGTCTCGGACCACAACTCGACGTCCATGAAGACCGAGTGGTTGCGGGCAGCGGTCTCCTGGGGCGGCTGCCAGGCCGGTACGTCGGCGAGCGCGCTGCGCGTGGGTGTGCTGCGCTGTCCGTTGGCGAGCCAGCCGGTCTGGCTGACCGGCGGCCGGGAGCCGTGGCTGCCCGGCGGCGGCGACTCCACCAGGCGGTGCATGACGGACTCGGCCAGTTCGATCCGGTCGGCGACCGCGCAACCCGACTCGCGGGCGAGGTAGTCGATGACGACGCCGGCCTTCTCGGCCTCTTCGAGGACCAGCGGAATGAGTTCGGCGGGGGTGGAGAAGCGGGTGAAGTAGTCGTCGATCAGGAAGCAGGTGCTGATGCGGGGGCGTTTGCCGCCGATCCGGCGGGCGGCGGAGGCGCGTACGGCGTCCACCCAGATCCGCACCTCCTCGAAGTGCGCGCGCAGCCGCTCGGGACCCGCCTCGAAGTCCTCCATGTACAAGTGGCCCAACTCCAGCGAGAGATGGGCCAAGGGCACGGACTGGGTGCGCGGGTCCGCGGTGGTCTCCCGGAAGACGGCCTCCGTCATGCCTCCTCCCAGTACTTGTCGTCGGTGAGCCGCGCGGCCAGGTCGTTCAGCGCCTGCCAGGTCTCCATGGTGGCGATCTGGCTGTCCAGCACGTCCTCGTCGGTGATGAGTTGCTCACGCCACTGGAGGACCGGTTCGAGGGGTACCTGGCCGAGCACCTGGCTGTACCCGATGCCGTGGTGCGAGGCGAGCTGCTTCAACTCGCTGTCGCAGCGCTCCATCCAGGCCGACTGGGTGGGCGTGGCCTGCGACCACAGCGCCGAGTCCGGATCGGGTACCGCGGCCCGTACGAAGCGGATGGCGCGGCGCAGCGCGTCCTCGTCGTGCCCGCGGGCGACGCCGCCGGCCAGGATGCCGCGTTTGCCGTGGACAAGGCTCGCCGCGGCCTCCACGTGCTGGCGGGTCCAGCGGTGGAAGACCAGCCAGCGGGCCTCGACGCCGCTCAGCTCCCGTTGTGCGGTGGCCGCCAGTGCCATGTCGACGGCGTAGCTGCGGCCGGCGCTGAGGTCGACGACGATCAGGTCGAACTCGCCGTTGAGGCGCAGCAGGAGGTCCACGCAGCGGCGCAGGTTGTCCCCGGTGGTGGCGAACTCGCCGCCGCTGAGATCACCCGGCATCAGGATCAACCGGCCTGCGCCGGGCGGTCGGTTGCGCAGCACCCGGTGTTCGGTGTCCGCCCAGACGTCGACCCTGATCGGTTCGCCGACCTCACCGATCAGGTAGGAGTGCAGTCCGCGGTCCTCGGCGGCCTGACGGGCGGCGGGCACGTCGAAGACGGTCGAGGCGGTGGGCGAACCGAAGTCGAAGTCCAGGTAGCAGACGTCGTCTCCCGTCAGCGCCCGCTGGTAGGCAAGGTTGGCGCTGGTCACGGAGCGGCCCGTGCCTCCCTTGTCGGAGGCCGCGAAGATCAGCACGGTTCACACTCCCTGGATCGTGGCGCCTTCGCGGGCCCGGACGAGTGTGTCGAGCCGACGCAACACGTCGAGCGCCAACGCGTAGGCAGTACCGGGCTGTTCGTCCATCAGGGCGCGGGCGCGGCGCAACGAGACCTCGATGCCCTTGAGTTCCAGTCCGCGCTTTCCGTCGGGGGGAGGCGGGGGTTCCATCAGTTCATTACCGAAGAGGTGAGTGGCTTCGCTGATCAACGCCCTTGCCTGTTCGGCCAGTTGGACGCTGCGGATCGGCGGCTGCCCGTACATCTTGTGCGCTTTCACCATCGCCTCGGTGACCCGCTCGGTGATGCTCCAGGACACCCGCCCGCCGGGGATCGCGGTCTCCGGGTAGACGGCCTGCACGTTGTCCCACAGACCGGCGCCCTCGCCGTCTCCGATGCGGCGCCGCCACACATGGCCGAGGGTGTCCTCGGCGAGCCTGAGCAGCCGGTCGTGCGCGGAGAGGTTGCGGGAGAGTGTGCACAACTGGACCGTGCGCTTGAGGAGTTGCGTCGAAAAGTCGTTCATCGTCCAGTCCATGGGCGGACCGATGGTGCCGCCGCCCTGCAGTGGCAGGGTGACGCCGGGGTTGTGCAGATGGACCACGGGGTCGTCGCGCGTCATACGGCTGGTGATGCGGCCGCGTTCGCCGAGGCGCTCCATGACGCGGACCGTGCGGGTCAGGTCGTCGTCGGTGGCCCGGCGGCGCAGCAGGTCGTGGACGAGGATGGCGGCGACGGAGAGGGAGAAGTACTCGGACTCCAGCTTCTGTCCCGTCGTACGCCAGGGGATGTCCTCCAGTGGCCAGCGGTCGCGGTCGAAGCGGGCGATCCGCGACCAGTACTGCTGGGTGATCTCCCAGCGCAGCCGCAACGCCTCGGCGAGCTTCTGCTGTTCGGTGTTGAGCAGGCCCAGGGTCAGGGTGCGGTCCGAGAACAGGTCCTCGATGCCGTCGAGCGCGACCACGGTGAAATAGAGGTACGGGACCGGGTTGGCGACGCCGGCGGGCTGCGGCCCGATGGGTTCCTCGGTCATAACCTCAGGGGCGTCCCGCACCAGGCTCCAGGCCCAGCCGCACTCAAAGAACTGGCTCTCGTCCTTGAGCGCTTCCTGGACGTCGACACCGAGGATGAAGCTCTCGATGATGGCGGCGCGCAGCGGGCGGAACCGCCGCTGGAATTTCTCCAGCACCTGACGCGTCGACAGCTGCCGCTGGCCGAGGAGTTCGGCGAGCGTCCGGCCCTGGGAGGAGTCGGTGTCGTAGACGTTGACCGTGAACGAGCGCAGCAGGCTCACCATGGCGGCGGTGAGCCGGTTGCTGGTCGCGGTCTTCAGTTCCCTGATCGTCTCCTTCATGTCGCCGCGGCGGGTCTTCGACTCGTAGACCTTGAGGAAGCCGAGCAGGGCCAGGCAGAGCGTGATCGACATGGAGAACGAGTCAGTGACGCCGAGTTGGCGCTGCTCGTCGGTGAGGTCCTGATCCTTGTCCCGGGACTTGAAGTAGTCACCGCCCGCGAACGTGGGCCTCTTGTCGTCGGTGTGGGTGCGCATGAACTCGACCGCCGCCGTGACGAGGTTGGCCGGAATCTCCAGCCGCCCGCCCGCGCGCTTCAGTGCCCACAGGACGTCGTTCTCCGTGGTGTCGGGGTCGTCCAGCCGGAACGACGGCAGCTCGGTCGCCGGATACAGCAGGCAGAGCAGTCGCTCGGCGTCGGCGACACTGTTTTCCCCGCTCGTTTTACCCCGCGACCACTCCCCGTCGTCGAAGGAGTACCGGGCGACCGCCTGCCAGATGTCCAGCAGATGCTGGCGTGGCTTGATCTCCATCCCCTGCCCCCTCAGGAAATCTACGTACGCCGATAACCGCGGGCCACGATCATCGATTTGTAGCCGTCGCGCACCTTGTCGTGCTTCCCCACCGAAAACGTCCGCAGCCCCTTGGCATGGCCCCTGAGCGTGCGGCGTATCTGCCTCCTCCGTACCTTGCACGCGGGGAAATCCAGGCCACCCACCTCATACCCCTCGGACTTCTCCATGAAAGCGGCGGCGAACGGTGCTCCGGGCTCAAGATAGTGAAAAAAGCACTTGATTGCCTGCTCGAACTCGGTTTTGGAGGCGGTGATGGATTCGGCGACGAAGAACATGGTGCCGAGAGTCCAGCGTCCCTCCTGCCCCGCCAGGTGGAAAAGATCTCCCTCCTCGACCCGGACGACCTGCTTGAATCGCTCCCTCGGGTCATGGGGATATGCGGCATACCCATCGTTCTGGCACAATTCCCGCCAGAACGCGTCCCAGTTCGCGTCATAACCGTCCGACTGACCCAGGAGATACTCCACATTCCGACTCGACCGGTCGAGCAGGGTGATCTCATCACACCAGGGCAACATCGCCAAGGCCGGATAGAGATTCGCTCCAGCACCCACATCGATGCCCCGGATCCGACGCCCCGGAAACCGGCGGAAATGATCACTGAAATGATCGCGAACGATGGCGATGATCTTCGCATCGGCAGGAAGCACACTGCGGTAGTTGTGACTGATGTAGTCCACTGGGTTGAATTCGTCCCAGGGTACGTCCGCGTTCAACCGCGGAAGGTCTTCCAGTGATCCAGAAGGCATGCCCCACCGTATCAACATCATCGATCCACGGGACCCCCTTTCTCCCGCCATGCGACTGGCGCTGATGCATGAAGGGCGCATGGCGGCAACACGCTCCCAGGCATTGCCCCAGACCCTTGAACAGCCCTGGCACGACGGGAAATCCTGGGCGGATGCCGCTCAATCCCGACCGGATGCCGCTGTGCATCCGGTCCGCCGTCGAGAACGACCTTCCCGCGCTCGCCAGCCTCGACGCGGAGGCGTTCCCGATGGAGCCGTACCCCTTCTTCGTCCTGCGTCAGTTCTTCGACGTCTACCGCGACCATCTCCTGGTGCTGGACGACGGGCGCCTTCTGCACGGGTATCTCATCGCGACTCCGCCCGATGCCGGCCTGAGTTGGATCCTCAGCCTCGGTGTCACCCCGGACTCGCGGGGCCACGGTCTGGGTCGCTGGCTGATGGTGCAGTCGCTCGGACAACTGCGCTCCGAGCGCGCGCACGAGGTCCGGCTCACCGTCGACCCCGACAACGACCGAGCCGTCTCCCTCTACGCACATCTCGGGTTCACTCAGACCGGAGACGTCCAGAAGGACTACCTCGGTCCGGGCAAACATCGCATCCTCATGACACTTGAGCTGCCCGATAGCGCCGCGCCACCGCCCGAAACGCCTCCTTCGGCTCCCAGTGCCAGGGTGAACTCGGGTCGCCAGGGCGGTCCTCGACGGTCTTGGTGATGGCGTAGCTCGCCATGTCGAGGTCGTGGCGCGGGTCGTCCGCGCGGTGGGGGGCGTCCGGGGTGACGAACTCGAAGGCCATCGCGCCGTAGAGGCCCATCGACTCGAAGACCTCCAACAGGTCGGCCACATAGGCGGCTTGGGTGTGTTCGCTGCGGACCAGGTGGCCCTTGATCTGCTCCGGGTTCTTGGTGTGGTCCACGACGTTCCAGCCCATGCCGGCCGTCTTCTCGGCGCCCTGGTACGCGCAGGCGCCGAACTCGGTGATGGCGACGGGCTTGCCCCAGCGCTGGTAGCGGCGCAACTCGCGTACGTAGGAGGCGGGTTGGCGGAAGTACGAGTAGTAGTCGATGCCCACGATGTCGAAGAGGTTCCAGTCGACCTCGTCGTCCTGGGCGGCGGCGTAGCCGAGGTTGCCGTGGAAGACCGAACGGCCCAGCGCTGCCGCCTTCTTGGTGAAGGCGTCGAGCTTGCGCTGCATCCTGACCGGGTCGAAGGTGCCGTTCAGGAGGTTCTGCACCCGGTCCAGGACCGTCGCGCCCGGCACCATCCCGGGGACGAACAGCCAGAACTCGCAGCCGACGCTGAAGTCGACGCTCGCGCCCTGCCGGCGCAGGCGTTCCGCGAACCGGCCGGTCTCCGCGAGGTGTTCGAGGATGTCCCGCTCCGGGACGTCGGCGAGGGTGGGCTGGAGCCAGATGTGCAGGCCGAGTTCGGCGGCCCGGGCGGCAGTGGCGGTGAGGCGGTCGACGCCGTCGCCGGTGACCTCGACCGTGTCGGCGTGCAACTCGTCGCGGATGGCACGCAGGTCGGCCCGCATCCGGCTCGGGCTCCAGGCGGTGGCGGGGGTACCGCCCTCGCCGACGGTGTAGACGACGCCATGGCGGCGCAGACCGCGACCGCGTGAGCCGGTCACCGTCTGCGCCTTGGCTGCCGCCTGCCCCGACGGCAGCAGCGCGCCCGCTGTCCCGAGGGCCAGCGCCCCCGCCAGGAACTGTGCCCTGTTGATCCCCGTGGTGTTCGCCATGCACCCACTGTGCCGAGCCCGGCCCCGGCCCGGCATCGACCGATGGTCTACGGCGGGGCAACGAAGGGATGAGCCCTAGCGTCGGTCACTGGAGAGATCGTCGACGGAAACCGACCGATCGTCGACGTCGACCGAACAAAGGAGAGCGTGATCCCAGGCCGCGAACAGTCCTCCGGGCCCGCGACGACCAGCCGCCGTACGCTCCTCGCCGCCGGTGCCGTCACCACCGCGATCACCCGCCTCGACCGCGACCGGCTCACCGCCTGGCTTCTCAACAACACGACGAGCGCCGCCCGTTTCCGTGCCGGGCTTCCCGCGAGCTGGACGATCGCCGACAAGACGGGCAGCGGCGACTACGGCAACGCCAACGACGTCGGCATCGCCTGGACGGAGGCCGGTGCCCCGGTCGTGCTCGCGGTCCTGACCACGAAGCCGACGCTGCCCGACGGGCCGTAGGGCAACCAACTGGTGGCCGAAACGGCCGAGTTGGCGCCAGCGGCTGTCGGCCGGCGCGGGAAGTACTGCCTCGGTGCCACCCCCACCACCCGGTGGAAACGCCGCCGTGAAAGAGCTCGCCGACGCGTACCCCACCCGCCGTGCCACGGCCTCCACCGGCAGCCCCTCGACCAGGTACGGCAACCCGGCCTGCATCCGCAGCCGTTTCCGCCACTGGCCGAAGGCGAGGCAGGTCTCCGTTACCGCGCCCGGGCGGCACCTTCGCGGGCAGCGACGGTCAACGCAGCTTCCGCTTCCGGCTGTTGCACTTCCGGGACACCATGAACACCCTCGATCCGGCGACGCTCCCGGCCCGGCTGGAGCGGGCCGGCTTCACGGAGGTGGCGGTGGACCTGGAAACGGCGAGCCACCGCCTACGCTTCCGGGGCCGCCGGGCCTGACGGCGCCCCGAACCGCAGCACGTACCGCCGCTGCCACGGTGTCTCCACCGCGTGCCGGTCGTAGTGGGCGCGGACGTAGGAGACCGCCTCCCCCGGCGGTACCCCGTCGAGGACCGCCAGGCAGGCGAGTGCTGTGCCGGTGCGGCCCCGGCCGCCGTGGCAGGCGAGTTCGACGCGCTCGGTGAGCGAGCGGTGCCAGGCCTCGGTGAGGACCGTGTGCGCCTCGGCTCGGTCGGTGGGCAGTCGGAAGTCCGGCCAGCGCAACCACCGTGCCTGCCAAGGGACTTGGGGTGGCTGCTTGCCGAGCAGATACACGCCGTACGTCGGGGCGGGGCTGTCGGCCGGGAGTGGCCGGCGCAGGCCGCGGCCCCGGACCAGACGGCCGGAAGGCAGCCGTAGGACACCCGGGTCCCGCCCGTCCCACACCACTGTCATCTCACTCACCGCTCATACGTCCGGTGCCTCGCGCACCGACTTCTCCAGCAGTGCGCTCGCCGCCCATCGCATCACGTCCCGTGCCTCCTCGGGGTCGAGTCCGCAGGCGTCGCGGGTCGCGATCAGTGCCTCGACGCCGTACACGAGGGTGACGGCCGTGGTCAGTCGGCGGTGGAGTTCGGGCGGGAGGGTGTCGGCGAGGGGTTCGAGTGCGGTGCGGGTGTAGCCGAGGCGGGTCTGGTTGCGGGTGGGAATCTCCGGTTCGCCGCCCTCGTGCCCGTGCTCGTGCTGGGCGAACCAGCGTTCGAGGCTGGCCCGCACCAGCGTCCGCCACATGGCCTCGGCGCCGAGCTGAGAACGTGCGGCTGGACGGCGCGTCGATCGTGGCCCAACTCACCGCTGCCTGAGCACGGTTCAGCCCACCCCGCGGGACTCCTGCGCCGCACGCGCCTCGATGCCGCGGAAGTGGTCCGCCATCGCGCGCTGCGCGCCCTCGACATCGTGGGCGCGCAGCGCTGTGACGATGTCGCGGTGGCGGCGGACGGTGTTGTCGGGGGTCGGGTCGTCGGTCCAGCCGCGGGCTCCGGCGACCCGGTGGAACACCGTCCAGAAGGCGCCGAGGAGCTGCGGGACGAGTTCGTTGCCGAGCGAGGCGTAGAGCAACTCGTGGAACTCGCGGTCGAGTTCGGGGAAGGACCGGCCGGCACGGCCCGCCTCCTCCATCCGGTTCACCACCGCATCCAGGCAGTCAAGATCGGGTTCGGTGAGGACGGCGGAGACCCGATGAATCAGGCCTTCCTCCAGCACCTCGCGCACCTGGAGGATCTCGGCCAGGGCGTCCGCGTCGTCCTCGTGCCTGGTGAGGGTGCGGAAGGTCAGGCCGTCGGCGAGCGGGGTCAGCGAGGCCCGGCCCACGTAGGTGCCGTAGCCGTGCCGGATCTCCACGATGTCGAGGGCCTGGAGCGCCTTGAGGGCCTCGCGGACGGAGTTTCTGCTGATCCCGAGGTCCTCCATCAGCTCGGCCTCGGTGGGCAGCGGCGCACCGGGCTGGAGCTTGCGGTCGAGGATCAGCTGGACGACCTCGCGCTGTATCCGACTGTTCCTTGGCTCCCCGGACATGCGCCGCATCGTACGCGCACCGGAGGTCCCACGTCCCATGTCCTGGCTCGGCCGTCCCTGAAAAGGCATCAACTTCCGCCATTTCAAACCGCCATTGGTCCGACCTCTGGCGGCTACGCCATTCGTGTGTGATGCCTTGACCGCCCCCACGGGCGCTCTTATGGTCGCGCTGACCGCAGGACGTAGGACGTCGTACCTCCTGGAGGAACCGTGCGCGAAGACGTGAACCGGAACGTGCCCGCACTGCACCGCCGGGCGTTCCTGAAGTACTCCGGCGCGCTGGGCGCGGCGGCGGCGATCTCCTCGTCCCTGACGGCATGTTCGTCCGGGCCGCAGTCGACGAACGACACCGGCGGCGGGGGCACCGGCAAGAACCGCACCCTGACCGCGGTGATCGGCTACGGCAACGACGGCAGCTGGGACCCGACGATGACCGCGTCGGCGTTCTGCATGGCCGGCAACAACCACATCTACGAGGGCCTGATCGACACCGATCCGATCACCCGCGCGCCCTACCCGGCGCTGGCGACCGCCGTGCCGAAGGACACCAGCGGCACCTCGTGGAAGTTCACGCTGCGGGCAGGCGCCAAGTTCCACGACGGGCAGCCGGTCACGGCCGACGACGTGGTCTTCGTCTTCGACCGCATCCTCGACCCGAAGACGACGACCCTCGCGCAGGGCTTCTTCGTGAGCTGGCTGAAGGAGGCCCGGAAGATCGACGCGCAGAACGTCGAGCTGGTCCTCAAGTTCCCCTTCCCCGAAGGGATTTCACGCCTCACCCTCGCGAAGATCATGCCGAAGCACATCTTCTCGCAGCCGGGTGCCTGGGACGACGCGATCAAGGGCAAGGCGGTCGGCTCGGGGCCGTACCGGCAGACCGCGCACCACCCGAAGTCCAACACCACCTTCGCCGCGTTCACCGGCTACAACGGCCCGCGCCCGCCGGCCTTCAAGACGATGAACTGGCTGACGATCGTCGACGCGGCACCCCGTGTCGCCAAGATCTCCGGGTCCAGCGCGGGCGCGCAGATCGCCGACAACATCCCCTACGCCAACATCCAGCAGCTGCGCGGCGGCGGGCTGACGGTCGCGGGCGGGGCCGGGATGAACAACCTGTTCCTGATGTTCAACACCCAGCACAAACCCTTCGACGACGTACGGGTGCGCCAGGCGCTGCACTACGCCATCGACACCGGCAAGATGGTCCAACTCGCCCTGCGCGGACACGGAAAGCCGTCCTCGTCCTTCCTCAACGAAGGCAACCCGGCCTACCGGCGCGCGAAGACGGTCTACGACTACGACCCCGACAAGGCGAAGGCGCTGCTGAAGGCGGCCGGGGTCAGCGGACTGAGCGTCAACCTCATGTCGGTGAACGTGAGTTGGATCGTCGACTGCCTGCCCACCATCAAGGCGTCCTGGGACGCGATCGGCGTGAAGACCACCCTCTCCCCGCAGGAGACCACGGCCGTCTTCACCAAGATGGACCAGAAGCAGGACTACCAGGTCGTCGCCGCCGCCTCGAACCCCAACCAGTTCGGCCTCGACGCCGACCTGATCATGCACTACAACTACGGCCCGCAGAACCTCTGGATGGGCTACGCCCGTTGGGCCCAGAACTCCGTCGCCAAAAAGCTCTTCAAGGACATGGACCAGGCGACACGAGAACCGGACGCGGCGAAGAAGAAGGCGATGATCCAGGACTACATCGACATCGTCGCGGAACAGGCCGTGCTCTACCCGGTCGTCCACAACGAGCTGATGACCGCCTGGGACCCGAGGAAGCTGACGGGGATAAGGGCACAGCCCTACCCCGGCATAAACGTCCTCCAGGCCAAATGGGTCTAGGGCCTGTCCGGCGGATCAGGTCGGAGGAAAGCAGCGGCGCCTTACAAGCACGGGTGAGCGGGGTCTGGCGCGTGCAGCTGCAAGGCGGAGGAGGGCGCCGACGCGGAGCGTCGGCAACCGACGACAACGCCGCTGGGGGTCCCCCCACGCCTTTAAGGCAGTGGGGGAAGGCGTGCCAGACCCCGCGTCTCCGGCATGATCCGCCGGACAGGCCCTAGCCGTACAGGAGTTGGACCATGGTCACCGTCGTCAGGATTCTGGCCCGCCGCATCGTCCTGCTCGTGCCGCTGATGCTCGGCATCGTGCTGTTCGTGTTCGTGGTGATGCGCTTCTCGGACGTCGACCCGGCGTCCGCGTTCTTCCAGGGCGCCAACCCGACCCCGCAGCAACTGCACGACTTCCGCGAGCGCAACGGGCTGCTGGATCCGCTCCCCCTGCGCTACGTCCATTTCGTGGGCGCGCTCCTCCACGGTGACATGGGCACCAGCGCGCTGACCCGGGCGCCGGTCGTCCAGCAGGTCACCACCGCGCTGCCGCTCACCCTCCAACTCACCTTCCTGGGGCTGGCGATCGCGGTGGTGCTGTCGCTGCTCGGCGGAGTGACGGCGGCCATCTACCGGGACCGGCTGCCCGACCAGATCATCCGGGTGGTGTCGCTGACCGGGGTCGCGGCGCCCGGCTTCTGGCTGGCGCTGCTGATGATCCAGTACCTGGCGGTGGACCGGGGCTGGTTCCCGTCCGGCGGCTACATCAACCCGGCGGACTCCCTCACCGGCTGGCTCAAGACGATGGCGCTGCCGGCGCTCGCGCTGTCGCTGCCGGTGGCGGCCCAACTCACGCGCATCGTAAGGACGTCGGTGGTCGAGGAGCTGGACAAGGACTACGTCCGGACGGCGATCGGCAGCGGACTGCCACCGCGGGTGGTGGTCGGCCGCAACGTGCTCCGCAACGCGCTGATGAACCCACTGACCGTGCTGGGCCTGCGCGTTGGATACCTGCTCGGCGGTGCGGTCGTCATCGAGACCATCTTCTCCCTCCCCGGGATGGGCAAGTTGATGATCGACGCCGTGCAGAACGGCGACCCGGCCGTCGTCCAGGGCGTGGTGCTCACGACGGCGACCGGGTTCGTCGTGGTGAACCTGGTCATCGACATCCTCTATCTGCTGGTCAACCCGCGCCTGAGGGATGCCTCCTGATGTTCACCCAGTTCCCCCAGTTCTCCCGCAAGGGCCTCGCCGACTCCCTGTCCCGGCCCGGCATCAGGCTGCGCGGCTGGCGCCGGCTGCCACTGGCGTCGAAAGTCGCGGTGTGCTTCCTGGCGGTCGTGGTGCTGGTGGCGCTGTTCGCGCCACTCATCGCACCGCACGACCCGCTCGACCAGCGGCTCCCCGTCGACGGCACCGGGCACCCCTCCGCCGACCACTGGATGGGCCAGGACAGCCTGGGCCGGGACATCCTCAGCCGTCTTGTGTACGGCGCCCGTTGGTCCCTCGCGATCGGGCTCGGGGCGACCGCGCTGGCCCTCGTCGTCGGCGCGCTGATCGGCGCGATCGCGGCGACCGCGCGCAAGGGCGTCGACGAGACGCTGATGCGCTGCCTGGACGTGGTGATGGCGTTCCCGGGTATCGCGCTCGCGGCCGTCCTGGTCGCCGTGTTCGGCGGCGGGATCACCGTACTGATCTGCGCGATCGCGTTCCTGTTCACCCCGCCGGTGGCAAGGGTCGTACGGGCCAACGTACTTGACCAGTACGGCGAGGACTACGTCACCGCCGAGCGGGTGATCGGCGCCCGCACCCCGCACATCGTCATCAAGCACGTGGCCGTCAACTGCGCCGCCCCGATCCTGGTGTTCTGCACCGTGCAGGTCGCCGAGGCGATCGTGTTCGAGGCGTCCCTGTCCTTCATCGGAGCGGGCGTACGCCCCCCGGATCCTTCCTGGGGCAGTGTCATCGCGGACGGCAAGAACATGGTGCTGACCGGGGGTTGGTGGGCGACGGTCTTCCCCGGCCTGCTGATGCTGATCACCGTACTGTCCCTGAACATACTGTCCGAGGGAGTCTCGGACGCCTGGGCGGCCCCGGCCGCGCGCGAGGTGGACGTACGACCGGACGAGGACCCGCTCGACGCGCCGGAGCCGGGCACCGGCGAGGTCCTCCCGCTCCCCGGCCTGACGGAGGCGGCGCTACGACTCCGGTCCCGCGCACGGCCGTTGCCCGACCCCGACGGTCAACCGGTCCTGGCGGTCGAGAACTTGGCCATCGGCTTCGAGGGCCGCCATCACGGCGTGGACATCGTCGACGGCATCAGCTTCGAGGTGCAGGCGGGCGAAGTCCTGGGCCTGGTGGGCGAGTCGGGCTGCGGCAAGTCGCTGACGGCGCTCGCGGTGATGGGCCTGGAGCCGAAGGGGGCGCGGGTGCGCGGCCATGTCCGTTTCAACCAGCGGCAGTTGGTGGGCGAGCCGATGCGGGTCCGCCGCAAGCTGCTCGGCCACGAGATGGCGATGGTGTACCAGGACGCCCTGTCGTCGTTGAATCCCGCGATGACGATCCGCGCCCAGCTCAAGCAGGTGATACGGCGCGGAGGGCACCGTGGGGCAGGCGAGTTGCTGACGATGGTCGGCCTCGACCCGGAGCGCACCCTGCGCAGCTACCCGCACGAACTCTCCGGTGGCCAGCGCCAACGCGTGCTGATCGCCATGGCGTTGTCCCGCGATCCAAAGCTGATCGTCGCCGACGAACCGACCACCGCCCTCGACGTCACCGTGCAGGCCCAGGTCATAGAGCTACTGCTGGGCCTGCGCGAGGAGTTGGGCTTCGCCCTCGTCCTCGTCTCGCACGACCTGGCACTGATCGCCGACGTCACCGACCGGGTGGTGGTGATGTACGGCGGACAGATCGTGGAGACGGGCGTGACCGCCGACCTGGTGGAGTCACCGGCCCACCACTACACGCGCGGCCTGCTCGGCAGCGTCCTGTCGTTGGAGTCGGCGGCCGAGCGGATGACCCAGATCAAGGGAGTCGTCCCCTCCCCCGCCGACTTCCCGGCCGGCTGCCGCTTCGCCGACCGCTGCCCGCTGGCGAGCGACATCTGCCGTACGACCGCACCGGACCTGGTCGGCCCGCGCACGCACACGGCGGCCTGCCACCACCCGGCGATCGACCTGGTGACGACGGAGAGCGAGACCGTGTCATGAGTACGCTCGTGGATCTGTCCGACGCCCATGTCGTCCACAAGGCGCGCAGCGGCGGTCTGTTCAGCCGCGACCGGGTCTACGCCCTGACCGGCGCCGATCTCACCATCGCGCCCGGCGAGACGGTCGGCGTGGTCGGTGAGTCCGGCTGCGGCAAGTCCACGCTGGCGAAGGTGCTGGTGGGCGTACAGCGGCCGACGTCCGGCACGGTGTCGTTCCGGGGCCGCGACCTGTGGTCGATGCCGGACGGCGAACGCCGGGCCGCCGTGGGCACCGGCATCGGCATGGTCTTCCAGGACCCGTCGACCGCGCTGAACCGCCGTCTGACCATCCGCCAGATACTGCGGGACCCGCTGGATGTGCACGGCCGGGGTGACCGGAGCCAACGGGAGGAACGGGTACGGGAGTTGATGTCGCTGGTGGGCCTGCCGCGCGCGCTGGCGGACGGCCTCCCCGGCCAGCTCTCCGGCGGCCAGCGCCAACGAGTCGCGATCGCGCGGGCGTTGGCGCTGGAACCCGACCTGGTGGTGGCCGACGAACCGACCAGCGCCCTGGACGTCTCGGTGCGCGCCCAGATCCTGAATCTCTTGCTGGACCTGAAGGAACGGCTGGGCCTGGCCCTGGTGTTCGTGTCCCACGACATCCAGACGGTACGGCGGATGAGCGACCGCGTGATCACCATGTACCTGGGCCGGATCGTCGAGGAGACCCCGGCCGACCAGGTCACCGACCGGGCGAGGCACCCGTACACCCGGGCCCTGTTCTCGGCGACGCCGGGCCTGCTGCACCCCATCGACCCGATCCCGCTGATCGGTCCGGTGCCGTCGGCGACCCGTCCGCCGAGCGGGTGCCCGTTCCGTACCCGCTGCTGGAAGGCGGACGAGGTGTGCGCATCCGCCATGCCGGACTTTTCACCCGCGTCGACGCCGGGACATCGCTACCGCTGCCACCATCCTGTTGAGGAGGACCTTTCCACTCGCGACCTGGTTCGCCAGAGCCTCCCAAGGGAGCCTTCATGACCTTCCCCGCCCCGCTGACCGGTGTCGTACCGCCCGTCTGCACGCCCCTGACACCGGACCGCGAGGTGGACGTCCGTTCACTGCTCAGGCTCGTCGACCATCTCGTCGGGGCCGGGGTGCACGGGCTGTTCCTGCTCGGCTCGACCTCGGAGGCGGCGTATCTGACGGACCGGCAGCGCAGGTACGTCGTCGAGGCGGTCGTGGCTCATATGGGAGGCCAACTCCCGGTGCTGGCCGGGGCGATCGACATGACGACGCCCCGGGTGCTGGACCACGTCGCCGCGGTGGCGGACGCCGGCGCGGACGCGGTCGTGGTGACCGCGCCCTTCTACACGCGCACCCACCCGGCGGAGATCGCCCGCCACTACCGTCTGATCGCCGCCGCGTCGCCGGTCCCTGTAGTGGCCTACGACCTTCCGGTCTCCGTCCACACCAAGCTGCCCGCCGACCTCGTCCTCGAACTCGCCGCCGAGGGTGTTCTGGCCGGGCTCAAGGACTCCAGCGGTGACCTCGGCGGCTTCCGTACGGTCGTCACCGGCGCGCGTGCCCATCCCGACATCACGGGGTTCAGCGTGCTGACCGGTTCCGAGCTCTTCGTCGACTCGGCGCTGGCGTTGGGGGCGGACGGGGCGGTGCCCGGTCTCGCCAACGTCGATCCGCACGGGTACGTCAGGCTCGACGCGCTGTGCCGGGCCGGGGACTGGTCGCGGGCGCGGGCGGAGCAGGAGCGGCTGTGCTCGTTGTTCGGGTTGGTGGGGGTCGGTGACCCGGCGCGGATGGGGGGCAGTTCGTCGGCCCTCGGGGCGTTCAAGGCGGCACTGCAACTGCGGGGCGTGATCGAGTGCGCGGCGACTGCGGAGCCGCAGGTGGCGTTGTCGGCGGATGAGGTGGGGCAGGTCGGGAAGTTCCTGGCGGCGGCGGGGTTGCTGTGACCGCCTGGGGGCTCCGCCCCCAGACCCCCGGCCTATGCCCGCCCACCACCCGTTTACTGTCTCTTGAAGGGTGACCGTCAAAACGCCCGAGTCGGGTGGGTGGGTGGGCGGGAAACGGGGGTCTGGGGGCGGAGCCCCCAGGCCTCAGCCCAGCTCAGCAATCGGCACCCGCCGGAACTCGATCGTGTCGTACGTCCCCGTAACCCCCGTCTCGTACAACACCCCCACCGTGTCCGCCCCCACCCGCACCAGATCGGAGTACCCCGCCCGCTGCCCCGACAGTACGACCGCCTTCACGAAACTCCCTCCACCGTCCCCGCTCCGCCAAATCGCCATCCCCTGACGGACGTTGGGCACGGAAGGCGCCGAGAACAGCAACGCCCCACCGGTGCCGGGGAGTTGCAGCACGCTCCCCTCCACCACCGGCACGTCGTCCAGCGTGTGCTGCACGGCGTACGGCCGGTCAAGCGTCTCGCCCCCGTCACTCGAGTACGTGTCGAGCCGGTTGCCCGCGCTCGTGCCCAGCTGATCCCGCGAGCTGAAGTACAGCCGCCCGTCGGGGAGTTCGGCCGCCGAGGACTCGTTCGCGTTGTTGACCCCGGTGTATGTGGAGTCCACGAAGCCCAGCCGCCAGGTCTCGCCCCCGTCGTCGCTGTACAGGTCGTGGCCGCCGTAGTACCTGGCCTCCTGGCCTGTGTCGGTCGACCCGACGCCCGGTGCGGCGGAGTGGTTCGCGGGGATCACCAACCGCCCCGCATACGCACCCCGCGTCAGGGCGACCGCGTGTCCGGGCCCCGTCGCGTACCAGCGCCAGCTCGGCAACTTCACGTCCGCCGTAATGTCCCGCGGAAGCGTAAAGGTGCGCCCGTCGTCCCAGCTGCGCTGCACGAACACCCGGCGGCTCTGCTCGGCCGTGACCTCGCCGCGCATGATCTGGCCCTCGGTCACGGTCCCGCTGTTGTAGGAGGTGACCAGCACGATCGCGCCGGTGCGGGGGTCGATCACGGGGGCCGGGTTGCCCCGGGTGTCCCCGTCGCCGGCGGCCACCACGGACAGGGGGCCCCAGGTGCAGCCGCCGTCGGTGGAGCGCCGTAGGACGACGTCGATGTTGCCGGTGTCGCCGGCGTCGTTGTGCCGCCCTTCGGCGAAGGCGAGGACGGTGCCCTGGTCGGTGGTGACGGTCGCGGGGATGCGGTAGGTGTCGTAGCCGCCGTCTCCCGAGACGTAGGGCACGGAGGAGGTGCAGCCGGAGCGCGCGGAGGCGTGGGCGGCGAAGCTGATGGGGGCGGCCAGTACTGCGGCTACGAGAAGCGTGCGGCTCAGGATGGTCATCGCGCTCCCTTGCGGAGGTCGCCCCTCGCGGGGCGACGCCGACCTGTCCGTCACAGCCTCCCCGGTGTCACCATCCCGGACTCGTACGCCACGATCACCAGCTGGGCCCTGTCCCGCGCCCCGAGTTTGCCCATGATGCGGCTGACGTGCGTCTTCGCGGTGAGCGGACTCAGGCCCAACGCTTCGGCCACCTCGGTGTTGTCGAGGCCGCGCGCGACCAGGGCGAGGACTCCGCGTTCCCGTGCGGAGAGGCATTCGGGGCCGCCGGTGGGGGGCGCGACGGGGCCGCGCAGGAAGCGGGCGACGAGCCGGGCCGTCGGACCGGGCGACAGAAGCGCCTCTCCGGCCGCCACCGTGCGGATCGCGTCGAGGAGTTCGGCCGGACGGGTGTCCTTGACCAGGAATCCGGAGGCGCCGGCGCGATGGGGGTCCCCCAGGCGTTCAGCGCTGGGGGAGCGTCGACGACGTTCTCGCCGGTGTCGTAGGTGGTGAGGACGAGGACCCCGACCCCGGCGAGGTCCTCGTCGGCGGCGATGAGGCGGGTGGCCTCGATGCCGTCGAGGTCGGGCATGCGGATGTCCATGAGGACGAGGTCGGCGCGTGACGTACGGGCCGGCGCCACGGCCTCCCGGCCGGTGCCGGCCTGCCCTACGACCTCCATGTCCTCGGCCGACTCGACGAGCATGGCGAACGCGGCCCGTACGAGGGTCTGGTCGTCGGCGAGGAGTACGCGGATGGCGGTCACAGAGCTTCGGCGCGGAGCCGGCCGAGTTCAACGGCGAAGGCGATCACACTCACCTGCTGGCGCACTACCCACCGAAGATCGCCCTGTCGAAGCTGGTCAACAGCCTCAAAGGAGTCAGCTCCCGCTGCCTGCGCGCCGAGTACACCGGGCGGATCAACCGCATCGGCACGGGGTCGGCGTTCTGGGCACCCTCGTACTTCGTGGGGTCGTGCGGCGGCGCACCACTGAGCATCGTCAAGGACTACGTCGAGAACCAGAAGCGCCCCGCCTGATCACCACCGCCGAAACGCAGAGAACTCCGGCGCCGCGCATCTCCGGGCCGAGGATCGCATTCCCGCCCTGCATGAAGGCCGGGATTCCCTGCGAAGACCAAGGGGTGGAACGGCCCCCTCCGGCACGGATGTCTGGCTGCGATCTCCAGACTTCCGGCACGGGAGGCGTGAGTCGTCGCGCGGGAGGGCGAGTTCCGGCGTACTGCCGGGGGCGGCCGGGGCGGCCGTATTACTCCCTGGGGAGTAGCGGCGAGAGGTCGGGGTCACGACGGTGTGCGCGCCGCCGCCAGCAACCTCGTCACGTCGTCCGAGCAGATGGTGAGGGCCGCGCCCACCGTCGCGAGGGCGTCTCGTTCCGCCGGGGTGTAGGGGCCGTCGGCCAGCGCGATGCGGGCGCCCTGGAGCAGGATCGATTCGCGGCCTGCCGGGGCGAGGTGCGGGGCGAGCGGGTCGAGGGCCTCGTGGAGCTCTATGGCGAGGCCGGCGCCGCTGGGTTCGCCGAAGACGCGGCCGGTGTCGGCGGCCAGGGCCTCGACGAGGGCGCCGAGCTGGTCCTCGGTGCAGTCCTGGAAGCCGGCGGCGCGCACGGTGCCCGCGGCGGCCTCCAGGGACGTACGGGCGCAGGTGCCGCCCGCCGCGAGGACCGCGAGGGCGACCGTGTGGACGGCGTCGCGGAGCATCGCGGAGAAGCGGCTCGTGGTGGGGTGGTCGAGGACGTCGGTGCCGTAGTGGCCCTGGCAGGCGGCGCACTCGACGACCGGCCCGGTGTCGCCGCGCGGCAGTACCGGCATGCCGAGCAGGGTGAAGCGGCGGCGCCCGGTGAGCCGCTGGTAGTTGCGGTCGCCCCCGCAGCCGGGGCAGAAGAACTCGCCGTCTCCGACGCTGGTCCACGCGGTACGGATGCCCAGCACGCGCGCTGCACGGCCCTCATGGACAACTCGGCCGTCTCGTCCCCGTTCTGGCAGCACGTCGCACCTCCGTAACGCCGCGGCAACATCGCCGCGCTGGCGTGATGTTAGCCACATTGTTGAGCTGGAGTCAGTACCCAGGACGAGACCTGCTCGTGACCTGCACATCGAATGGCCGGGAAACGACGGGGGGGGGGGGGCCCCGCCCCGGCGGCGGGCGGGGGGCCGCGGTGGGTGGGCGTTAGCAGCCGGGGGGAGTTTATTTGGGGTGTGGCGGGGTGGGAGCGAGAGGACACCGCAGAGAT
>NZ_JBHYWD010000012.1:170894-217173 GCF_042751305.1 Streptomyces hokutonensis | reverse complement strand
CCAGCGCCGGGCGGGCGTTATTTTAGCAACTTTGTTTAGCTGGTGTCAGTACCCAGTACGTCACCTGATCGTGACCTCCACATCTATGGGCCGGTAAACGACGGGGCCCCGCCCGCCGGAGAGCGGCGTGCGGGGCCCTTGAGCGACGGGTAAACCGCCGGTCAGGATGGTTCAGCGGGTAGCGCGGTTGACGGCCGAGACGACCGCCTTCAGTGAGGCACGTGTCGTATTCGCGTCGATCCCGATTCCCCACAGAACCTTGTCGTCGATCGCGCACTCGATGTACGAGGCGGCCTGCGCGGAGGCGCCCTCGCTCATCGTGTGCTCCTGGTAGTCCAGGAGCCGTACGTCGATGCCGACGGACTGCAGGGCGTCGAAGAACGCGGAGATCGGGCCGTTGCCCGAGCCGGTCAGGACGGTGTCGACGCCGTCGACCGTCGCCTCCACCTTCAGCGTGTCCACGCCGTCCGTGTCGGTGGTCGACTGGCCGGTCTTGACCTGGATACGGCCCCAGGGGTTGTCCGGGTTCGGCAGGTACTCGTCCTCGAAGGTCGCCCAGATCTGCTTGGGGGTGACCTCGCCGCCCTCGGCGTCCGTCTTGGCCTGGATCAGCTTCGAGAACTCGATCTGCATCCGGCGCGGCAGGTCCAGCTTGTGGTCGTTCTTCAGGACGTACGCGATCCCGCCCTTGCCCGACTGCGAGTTGACCCGGATGACGGCCTCGTAGGAGCGGCCGACGTCCTTCGGGTCGATCGGCAGGTACGGGACCGCCCACTCGATGTCGTCGACGGTGACGCCCTTGGCCTTGGCGTCGGCCTCCATGGCGTCGAAGCCCTTCTTGATGGCGTCCTGGTGGGAGCCGGAGAAGGACGTGTAGACCAGGTCGCCCACGTACGGGTGGCGCGGGTGGACCTCCATCTGGTTGCAGTACTCCCACGTACGACGGATCTCGTCGATGTCGGAGAAGTCGATCTGCGGGTCGACGCCCTGGGAGAACAGGTTCATGCCCAGGGTGACCAGGTCGACGTTGCCGGTGCGCTCGCCCTGGCCGAACAGGCAGCCCTCGACGCGGTCGGCGCCGGCCATCAGCGCCAGTTCGGCGGCGGCTACGGCCGTACCACGGTCGTTGTGCGGGTGGATCGACAGCACCACGTGCTCGCGGCGGGACAGGTGGCGCCCCATCCACTCGAAGCGGTCGGCGTGCGTGGAGGGGGTCGAACGCTCAACGGTGGCGGGCAGGTTGAGGATGATCTCGCGGCCCGGGCCGGGCTGCCAGACGTCCATGACCGCCTCGCAGACCTCCAGTGCGAAGTCCAGCTCGGTGTCCGTGAAGATCTCCGGGCTGTACTGGTAGCCGAACTCCGTCTCCGGGCCCAGCAGCTTCCCGGCGTACTCCATCACCAGGCGGGTGCCGTCGACGGCGATCTGCTTGATGTCGTCCTTGGAGCCGCGGAAGACCACGCGGCGGAAGACGGGCGCGGTCGCGTTGTAGAGGTGCAGGGTGGCGCGCTTGGCGCCCTTCAGGGACTCCACGGTCCGCTCGATCAGGTCCTCGCGGGCCTGCGTCAGCACGGAGATCGTGACGTCGTCCGGGATCGCGCCCTCTTCCTCGACGATCGAGCGCACGAAGTCGAAGTCGGTCTGGCCGGAGGCCGGGAAGCCGACCTCGATCTCCTTGTAGCCCATCTTGACCAGCAGGTCGAACATCGCGCGCTTGCGCGCCGGTGACATGGGGTCGATCAGGGCCTGGTTGCCGTCCCGCAGGTCCGTGGAGAGCCAGCGGGGGGCGACGGTGATCCGCTGGCCGGGCCAGGTGCGGTCGGGGATGTCGACCTGCTCGTACTGGCCGTACTTGTGGATCGGCATGGAACTGGGCTGCTGGCGATTGACGCGGCTGCTTGCCATGATGCGGGGGCTCCTCGTGGTGTCCTGAAGGACGGCCGACGGCGCAACGCCAGACTCCGCGGGGAGGGGGTCGGCCTACGACTACAGGCCCTCGCCGCGGCAGCTAAGGAGAAGCAGCCCGATACGCATGATGTCCAGCAGACTAGCCGAGTCGTGCGCGGTGCGGGGGGCCGTATCACTATGCGGGACATCGGCCGTCGTATACCACTCTCTGCTACGGGACTGTGATGATTGTCCCCGTATTTCACCAATCATGGTTGCCGGTAGTGACAGCCGCATGACTCAGTGCCAAGGTGCCGGGCATGACGACTCACGGGGGCTTCGAGCCCGTCTTCTGCACGATCGTCCCACCGCATGTCCTCGACAAGCTCGCCCAGCACGAGGACCCCGCGCTCGCCGGTCCCGCCCGCGAGACCCTGCAGCGCGACGCCTACGAGCGCACCCACCGCCGGCTGACCACGGTGCTCGGCGCACCGACCGTCGCCGCGCCCACCGAGACCGACAAGCCGCGGCGCACGATCTACGACGCCAAGCACAAGCAGGACCTGCCCGGCAAGAAGGTCCGCGCCGAGGGTTCCGACCCCGGCAAGGACGCGACCGTCAACCGCGCCTACGCGGGCCTCGGCGCCACCTTCGAGCTCTACCTCAACGCCTTCAACCGGCACTCCATCGACGGCGAGGGCCTGCCGCTCAACGCCTCCGTCCACTACGACGTGAAGTACGACAACGCGTTCTGGAACGGCGAACAGATGGTGTTCGGCGACGGCGACGGCGAGCTGTTCCTCGACTTCACCATCCCGGTCGACGTCATCGGCCACGAACTCACCCACGGCGTCACGCAGTACACCGCGAACCTGACCTACTTCGGCCAGTCCGGCGCCCTGAACGAGTCGATCTCCGACGTCTTCGGCTCCCTCATCAAGCAGTACTCGCTCGGCCAGACCGCCGCCGAGGCCGACTGGCTGATCGGCGCGGGCCTGCTCGCCCCGCGCGTCTCCGGCGTCGCCCTGCGTTCCATGAAGGCCCCGGGCACGGCCTACGACGACGACGCGCTCGGCAAGGACCCGCAGCCCGCGACGATGGACGGCTTCGTCAAGACCGGGCGCGACAACGGCGGTGTGCACCTCAACTCCGGCATCCCCAACCACGCCTTCTACCTGGTCGCCGACGCGCTCGGCGGCCACGCCTGGGAGAAGGCAGGACAGATCTGGTACGACGTGCTGACCGGCGGCGAACTCAAGAAGGACGCCCTGTTCACCGACTTCGCGACGCTCACGGTCGCCGCCGCGAAGACGCGGTTCGGGGACGGCGGTGAGGAACTGCAGGCCGTGCAGAAGGCGTGGGAGCAGGTCGGGGTGCCGATCTCGTAACCACGGCGGTCGCGCCGGGCCCGTATCCGTACTAGACAGGACCCATGCGTATTCAGGTACGGCGCACGGGCGGGTTCGGTGGCATCGAGCGCCGCGGCGAGGTCGACACCTCGGCGCGGCCCGACGCCCATGAGTGGCACGCGCTGGCCGAGCGGGCGGTCGCCGACGGCCAGCGCACGCCGAAGTCCGGTGTACCGGACGGCTTCCACTACGAGATCACGGTGGACGGGAAGACCGTGTACACGGCCGACCCCAGGCTTACGGAGGAGCAACGGACGTTGATCCAGAGGGTGTTGAAGGAAGGTGCGTAACTGCTTGTTCACGCCCGCCCGTTGACACCCGTTACCACCGGTACGGATGATCCGGCGCATGGCGACTGATGCAGGCAACCCGATACCCCGGTTCCCGGCCGATTTCCTCTGGGGCGTCTCGACCTCGGCCCACCAGATCGAGGGTGCGGCGGACAAGCGCGATCCCTCCGTCTGGGACGTGTTCGAGGCCGAACCGGGCCGGATCAAGGACGGTTCCACGGCGGCGGTGGCCTGCGACCACTTCCACCGCCACCGCGAGGACGTGGCCCTCCTGGACGACCTCGGCGTGGACGCGTACCGCTTCTCGATCTCCTGGCCGCGGGTGAACTCCCCCGGCGGCCTCGACTTCTACGACCGTCTCGTCGACGACCTGCTCGCGGCGGGCGTCCGTCCGGTGCCGACCCTGTTCCACTGGGACCTCCCGGTCGGGCTGGACTGGCTGGAGCGGGACACGGCCTCGCGCCTCGCCGAGTACGTGTCGGTGGTCGCCGACCGCCTCGGCGACCGCGTCAAGAAGTGGATCACCCTCAACGAGCCTGCGGAACAAACCCTGTTGGGCCACGCGCTCGGCGCCCACGCCCCGGGCAAGACGCTCCTGTTCGACGCGCTCCCGGTCGCCCACCACCAACTCCTCGCCCACGGCCTGTCGGTACGGGCGCTGCGCGCGGCCGGTGCCGCCGACATCGGGATCGCCAACTCCCACGGCCCGACCTGGCCGGCCTCGCAGGAGCCGGAGGACATCGAGGCGGCGAACTTCTACGACCTGCTCCTCAACCGCCTCTTCGCCGACCCTCTGCTCCTGGGCGAATACCCGTCCGGGCTCGGCGAGTTGATGCCGGGTGACGTGGAGTCCGACCTGAAGGTGATCGCCGAGCCGATCGACTGGTACGGCATCAACTACTACGCGCCGACCCTGGTCGGGGCACCCCAGGGCGCCGAGATCGAGTTCGGCGGTCTGACCCTCCCCGCCGAACTCCCCTTCTCCGTAAGGGAGATCGAGGGCGTACCGGTCACCGACTTCGGCTGGCCGGTGGTCCCCGAGGGCCTCACCGAACTCCTCACCACCTTCCACGACCGCTACGGCGACCGCCTCCCGCCCGTCGTCATCACCGAGAACGGCTGCTCCTACGACGGCCTCGACGACCAGGACCGGATCGCCTACCTCGACGGCCATGTCCGGGCGCTGCACGGGGCGTTGGAGGCGGGCGTGGACGTCCGCGGCTACTTCGTGTGGTCGCTCCTCGACAACTTCGAGTGGGCGGAGGGCTACCAGCGCCGCTTCGGCCTCGTCCACGTCGACTACGACACGCTGACGCGCACCCCGAAGGCGTCGTACGGCTGGTTCCAGGGCCTGCTGCGGGCGCAGAGAGAGCGGGGACAGGGATGACGACGGCCGACGCGGCGGACGCGGTCTCCGCGCCCGGCGCCCTCGCCGAACCCGTCGAACGCGTCGGCCGGGGCTGGACCTCCGCGCTCTCGCTCGCCAACGGGGCGATCTGGGTGGGCTGGTACGGCCCGCTCCAGATCCTGCTGGCTTCCCAGGCCAAGGACTTCGCGCCCGGCACCGGCATGTCCAAGGAGACGATGCTCGCGTGGGTGACCGGCGCGGGCGCGCTGGTGTCCCTGGTCGCCAATCCGCTCTTCGGCGCGCTGTCCGACCGTACGACCTCGCGGTGGGGGCGCCGTACGCCGTGGATCGTGGCCGGGTCGGCGGGCGGGGCGCTGTCGTTGCTGCTGCTCGCGGGCGCGGGCGGGGTGTGGACGATGGCGGCCGGCTGGTGCCTGGTCCAACTCACCCTGAACGCGGCCTTCGCGGCGGTCACGGCGGCCGTCCCCGACCGCGTCCCGCGCCTCCAACGGGGCTCTGTGGGCGGCTGGTTGGGCGCCGCGCAGATCCTGGGCGTGGTCGCCGGCACGGGGCTTGCGACGGCGGCCGGGGGCATCGGGGCGGGCTATGTGGCGTGCGCCGTGTTCACGGCGGTGGGCGTGCTCCCGTACGTCCTCCGCTACAAGGACCTGCAACTCCGCCCGGCGGACCGGCCGTTGTGGTCCTGGCAGGGCTTCTTCAAGGGCTTCTGGCTGAGCCCGCGCCGCTATCCGGACCTCGGCTGGGCATGGCTGACCCGCTTCCTGATCAACCTGAGCAATGCACTGGTCCTCCTCTACCTCCTGTACTACCTGCGCGACCGTCTGCACTACCACGACCCGGACCAGGGGGTCCTGATCCTCACGGCCGTGAACGGCCTGACACTCCTGGCCACGGTCGTGGTCGGCGGGGTGTGGTCCGACCGGGTCGGCCGCCGCAAGCCGTTCGTGATCTGGTCCGGCGTGCTGATGGCGGTCGCCACGGCGGTCCTCGCGGGCTGGCAGACCTGGCCCGGCGCGGTGGCCTCGGCGGCCCTCCTCGGCATCGGCTTCGGCGTCTTCACCTCGGTCGACTTCGCCCTGATGACGGACGTCCTCCCCAAGGCCCTGGACCGCGGCAAGGACCTCGGCGTCATCAACGTCGCCAACGCGCTTCCGCAGGTCGCGGCCCCCGCCCTGGCCGCGCCGATCGTGACGTATCTGGGCGGGTACCGGGTGCTGTATCTGGTGTCGGCGGTGATCGGGATGGCGGGGGCGTTGCTGGTTCGGCGGATTCGGGGGGTGGAGTGAGGCGGGTCAGAGCACGCCCGCGTCCCGTGCCGACCATGCCGTCGGGAACATCGGGCGGTAGCCCAGCTCGCGGCGGATGCGTTCCGTGGACATGACGCCGAACCAGGGGTCGGGGTCGGTGTTCCGGGCGAGTTCGGCGGGGATCTCCACGCCGTTGAGCAGGTGCAGGTCGACCGCGGTGACCGGCGCGTCGTCGGCGATGTTGTAGACGCGGCCGGCGATTCCCGGGGCGTGCAGGATGCGGAGAAGGCCCTGGGCCACGTCCGCGTGGTGGCCCATGTGAAGGCGCTGGTTCGAGGCCCAATGTGCCGCCCACCGAAGGGAGTTGACGAGGTGGGGGTCGCCCTCGCCGTAGACGAACGGGAGCCGGGCGACGCGGACGTCCATGTCGGTGAGCGAGAGGAGTTCACGCTCCGCCGCCACCTTCGACTCGTTGTACGCGCCCCACATCTTGCCGCCGGGGCGGCTCTCGTCCTCCTCGGTCAGCGGCCGGCCGCGCCCCACGCCGTAGATCATCCCGGTGCTCACCTGGACGAAGCGCCGTACGCCGGAGGTCAGTGCCGCTCGGCCGAGGGCGACCGCCGCCGCGTGGTTGACGGCCCAGGCCTCCTCGTCCGGTACGCCGCGGAAGGACGCGGCGACGTTCAGGACCGCGTCGGCGCCGGACACCGCCTTGCCCAGTGCGTCCTCGTCCCTCAGGTCACCGAGTACGACCTCGGCGCCCAGCTCGGCGAAGGGTTCGCCGCGTGTCTCGTCGCGGACCAGGACCCGTACCCGCTCCCCTGCCCGGCTCTGCGCCAGCAGCCTCGGTACGAAGCGGCGGCCGACCTGTCCCGTCGCGCCTGTCACCAGTGTCAGCATCATGTGCTCCTCTCGTCCCGATCAGCTTTGGGCAGCCGGGCCGCGGCCGGGAGAGACCTTCCGATCAGGGGATCAGCAGTCCCTGGATAAGCCGGGCGGACTGCCGCACGCTGGAAGCGTGAACCGAGCCGAACTCGCCGACTTCCTGCGCCGGGGCCGGGCCCGCCTCGACCCCTCCGACGTGGGCCTCACGACCGGCGCCCGCCGCCGTACGCCCGGTCTGCGCCGCGAGGAGGTGGCGCAGCTCGCCGGGATGTCGGTGGACTACTACACGCGCCTCGAACAGTCCCGGGGCCCGCACCCGTCCCGCCAGATGCTCACGGCGCTCGCACGGGCGCTGCGGCTCACGGACGACGAACGCGACCACCTCTTCCATCTGACGGGAGAGGAACCGCCGCGCCGGGGAGGCGGGACCGCGCACCTGCGGCCGGCCCTCCTGCTGGTCCTGGACCGGCTGCACGACACCCCGGCGCATGTGTCCAGCGACTGCGGTGAGGTGATCGCGCAGAACGCGATGGCACGGGCCCTGTCGGGCGACGCGTTCGCCCGCCCGCCCCGGGAACGCAACATGCTCCGCCGCTTCTTCCTGGACCCCGCCTCACGGGAACTGTTCCCACCGGAGGACATCCCGGACCACGCCCGCGCCCACGTGGCGAACCTCCGGGCAGTGGCCGCGGCCCGCCCCGACGACCCGGAACCGGCCGCACTGGTGGCCGAACTACGGGCGGGAAGCGAGGAGTTCGCCCACCTGTGGGACCAGCACGAGGTGGCTGTACGCCGCCAGTCCACGAAGCGCTTCCGCCACCCCCTGGTCGGCCTCCTGGAACTGGACTGCGAGGTCCTCCTGAACCAGGACGACCACTACCTGCTGATCATCCACACGGCACGGCCGGGCACGGAGTCGTACGAGCGCTTGCAGCTGCTGCGGGTGGTGGGGTTGCAGGACATGTCCCTCACACCACGCCAGACGGGGTGAAAATCCAGCCCCTCCGGCGTTTGAGGAGCGGGGTCCGGGGCGGAGCCCCGGAGGGATGGGACAGGTAGGGGCGGCGGGGGCGAAAAAGCCCGCAGAACCCCGACCGGCCCTCTAGAACCCCAGCTTCCGCAACTGCCGAGGATCCCGCTGCCAGTCCTTCGCCACCTTCACATGGAGGTCCAGGAAGACCGGCGTCCCCAGCAACGCCTCGATCTGCTTGCGTGACTTGATCCCGACCTGCTTCAGCCGCGCGCCCTTCGGGCCGATGATGATGCCCTTCTGGCTCGGCCGCTCGATGTAGACGAAGGCGTGGATGTCGAGGAGGGGCTTGTCGGCCGGGCGGTCCTCGCGCGGGAGCATCTCCTCGACGACGACGGCGATGGAGTGCGGCAGCTCGTCCCGCACACCCTCCAGCGCCGCCTCACGGATCAGCTCCGCGATCATGACCTGCTCGGGCTCGTCGGTGAGGTCGCCCTCGGGGTACAGCGCAGGCCCCTCCGGCAGCAGCGGGATGAGGAGGTCGGCGAGCAGATCCACCTGCTGGTCCGCGACCGCCGACACCGGCACGATCTCCGCCCACTCGAATCCCAGCTCCTTGCCGAGCTGGTCGATGGCGATGAGCTGCTCGGCGAGGGTCTTGGAGTCGACCAGGTCGGTCTTCGTGACGATCGCGATCTTCGGCGTCTTCTTGATGGACGCCAGTTCCTTCGCGATGAAACGGTCGCCCGGGCCGAGCTTCTCGTTCGCCGGGAGGCAGAAGCCGATGACGTCGACCTCGGCCCAGGTCGTGCGGACGATGTCGTTGAGCCGCTGGCCGAGCAGCGTGCGCGGCTTGTGCAGGCCAGGGGTGTCGACCAGGATCAGCTGCGCGTCCGGCCGGTGGACGATGCCGCGGACCGTGTGCCGCGTGGTCTGCGGCTGGTTGGCGGTGATCGCCACCTTCTGGCCGACCAGAGCATTCGTAAGGGTGGACTTGCCCGCGTTGGGGCGGCCCACGAAGCAGGCGAAGCCGGCGCGGTGAGGAGCCTCGGACGGCTTGGATGACGGGGTACGAACGCTCATGGCGCCCATTGTCCCTGATCCACAGGCCCGCGCCGCACAACAGTCCACCGGAGCCTCACACGGTGAGCTTTCGGTAACCCCGACGCAATGAAACGTCACGGAAACACGGACGTGCGCAACCGGAAACCCGGGCCGGTGACCCTCTGACGAGCCCCCACACCGTTGGAGACGACCGTGACCCTCGCCACCGCACTCGCCGGGAGCATCGACACCGGCGACACCGCCTGGCTGCTCGCCGCCACCGCCCTGGTCCTGCTGATGACCCCGGGCCTGGCCCTCTTCTACGGCGGCATGGTCCGCACGAAGAGCGTCCTCAACATGCTGATGATGAGTTTCGTGTCGATCGCCCTGGTCACGGTGGTGTGGCTGGCGGCCGGTTACTCCCTCGTCTTCGGCGACGACCTCGGCGGCGGGCTCATCGGCGGGCTGAAGCACGCGGGCATGGCGGGCCTCGGCCCGGACGCCGTCCACGGCACCGTCCCCACTCTCCTCTTCGCCACCTTCCAGCTCACCTTCGCGATCATCACGGCGGCGCTGATCAGCGGCGCGGTGGCCGACCGGGTGCGGTTCGGGGCGTGGCTGGTGTTTGTGCCGGTCTGGGCGCTGCTCGTATACGTTCCCGTCGCGCACTGGGTGTGGGGCCCGGGCGGCTGGATCGCGGCGCACCTCGGCGCCCTCGACTTCGCGGGCGGCCTCCCCGTCGAGATCACCTCGGGCGCCTCGGGCCTGGCCCTGTGCCTGGTGATCGGCCCCCGCCTCGGCTTCAAGTCCGAAGCGATGCGGCCGCACAACCTCCCCATGGTCGTGCTGGGCGCGGGCCTGCTCTGGTTCGGCTGGTTCGGCTTCAACGCGGGCTCCGCGCTCGGCGCCAACGGCCTCGCCGCCGCGGCCTTCCTCAACACCCTCGCCGCCGGCTGCACCGGTCTGCTCGGCTGGCTCTTCGTCGAGCAGAAGCGCGACGGCCATCCGACCACCCTGGGCGCGGCCTCCGGCGCGGTGGCCGGCCTGGTCGCCATCACCCCGTCCTGCGGCTCGGTCTCGCTGCTCGGCGCGCTGGTCGTCGGCCTCGCCGCCGGTGCCGTCTGCTCGTACGCGGTCGGCTGGAAGTTCAAGCTCAACTACGACGACTCGCTCGACGTCGTCGGCGTCCACCTGGTCGGCGGAGTCATCGGCACCCTCCTGATCGGCGTCTTCGCGGTCACCTCGATGACCGGCGGTCCGGAAGGTCTCCTCTACGGCGGCGGGCTCGCCCAGCTCGGCAGGCAGCTGGTGGCCGTGGTCGCCGTAGGGGCGTACGCGTTCCTCGTGACGTACGGGATCGGGAAGCTGCTCGACCGCGTGATGGGGCTGCGGGCGAGTGAAGAGGAGGAGCGGACGGGTCTGGACCTTACGGTGCACGCCGAGACCGCATACGATCACGGCGTCCTGGGGCACGGAGCCCCGGTCAGCTCGTCCGTCCCCTCCCTCCAGAAGGTCACGTCCCAGCCATGAAGCTCATCACCGCGATCGTCAAGCCGTACCGCCTCGACGAGGTCAAGACGGCGCTCCAGGAGCTCGGCGTGCACGGCCTGACCGTCACCGAGGCCAGCGGCTACGGCCGGCAGCGCGGCCACACCGAGGTGTACCGGGGCGCCGAGTACCGCGTCGACCTCGTGCCCAAGGTGCGGATCGAGGTCGTCGTCGACGACGCGGACTCGGACGCCGTGATCGACGCGGTCGTCAAGGCCGCGCAGACGGGGAAGATCGGGGACGGGAAGGTGTGGTCGATTCCGGTCGAGACGGTCGTACGGGTACGGACGGGCGAACGCGGCCCCGACGCGCTCTGACCGCCAGCACTCCCCCGGCGAACCCGACCGCGAGCAGCAGCGCCGCCGCCAGCCACGGCAGGGCGAAGAACGACACGCTCGCCGACTGCTTCGTCCCCGTCGCGCTCGCGGTCAACGTGACGTCGCCCCAGTCGAGTTGGGGCGCGCCCTTCCACGGCTCGGTCAGCTTCACGCTCTGCCCGGGCAGCAACTCGGCCGGGATCCGGGTGAGTCCGCGCGAGAGCAGCGTCCGGCCGAACAGGCCCTGCGCCTTCAGGGTCACCTTCGGGTCGAGGGTCACGTTGCCGGTGTTGTGCAGCGTGTAGGAGATCGTCGCGTCGCTGCTCCCCAACCCCGGTACCAGCGGCTGATGATGGGAGATGTGGACGTGCTCGACGGCGAGCGCGGGGAGCGTCGGACCGCTGACCCGGAGGTAGACACGGGCGCCGACGGCCCGCTGCACGCCGAGCGCGAGCCTTCCGTCGCCCTTGTCGACACGCTCGTCGAGGGCGACCAACGCGCCCGGGTGATCGCCGGGTTCGGCCCCTTCGGGTACGTGCAGGGTGAACGGCACGGTGACCGACTTGTGGGCGGGGACGGTGACTTGGGATTTGGTGGGCTTCGCCCACGCGCCGACGCCGCGCATCTTCTCCTTCACCGTCCGCACGGCGAACCCGCCGTCGCGCGCGGTGTTGTAGGCGTCGGCCGCGTAGAGGCGGAAGGTGAGCGGCTGCGCCGTCTTGTTGGCGACGACCACCTTGTCCTGGATGGTCTGGCCGGGATCGGCGGAGAGATAGAAGTACGGCCGCGCGGCGATCTGCGAGGCGGCCGGGTACACGGACCAACTGCCGTTGTCCGCCGCGTGGGCGGAGGGCGCGGCGAGCACGCCGAGGCAGAGGCTCAGGAGGAGGACGTACAGCTTGCGCATGGGTGCGGACCCCCACGGACGTGGTGTGCGGCGGTCGGGCGGGTGCGGGCGCCCGGCCACCGGAGGTGAGTTCGGACGGTCAGGTGAGCGTGAGCGTCAGAACGCCGGAGTACGAGCCCGGAGGCGTGAACGCCGGTACGTTCAGGGAGAGTCCGGCGTCGGCGGTGAACTGACCGCCGGTGACCGTACCGTCGGGCGTGGACGCGAGCGTCGCTCCCGAACTGCCCACCGTGCCCGCCGAACCGGCGACACAGGTGCTCGGGCTGCCCGCCTTGGTGGCGCAGGCGGGGGTCCAACTCAGCGCCCCGGCATCGATCTTGGCGCCGGGACCGGTGAAGTCGGTGACCTTGCCGGTCAGGGACCAGCCCGCGGGTCCGCCGCGGAAGTCCTGGACCGTCACCGTGTTGAGGGCGCCCGTGGAGGCACCGCCCTTGCCGAAGTCGACGGCGGAGAGGCCCACGGCGTCCCCGGCCTGCGACATCGACAGACTGCCCGCCTTGACGGTGGTCGTCAGCTTCTGACTCCCCGGCGGAACGGGCGTGGTGTCGTTGACGACATAGGCGGCCGGACCGGCACCCAGATCGGCACTCCACGCACTGCCCTCGTACGCCACGATCCCGGTCGTCGTCTTGTCGTTGACGGTGAGCGAGCCGCTGATGGTGCCGGCGCCGGTGGCCGTGACGGTCGCCGTGTCCGCGGTCTGCGCGCTGCCGGACCGCCCGGCCAGCGTCACGGTGGCACCCGGGGTGAAGTTGCTGCCGGTGACGGTGACCTTGTCACCGGCATTGCCGGATGCCGAACTCAGGCTGATCGCACGGGTGTTGACGGGTGTGGTGGCCGTCGCCGTGACGGTCTCGGAGACCGGCGCCGGCGGGTTCGTCACCGTGCAGGGGGTGTCCAGCTCCAGGATGTAGCTGGTGTGGATGTTGTAGTCGCCGGGCGAGAGGGTGATCGCGCCCGGGGTGGTGACCGTGAAGCTGCCGGTCATGGAGAAGGACGGGAAGGCGCCGTTGCCGGGCACCGGGTCGTTCTTCTTGGGCCCGGCGACCGTGAAGCTGCCGGTCTGGGCACCGCCGAGGGTGACCTTCCCGGTGGGCGTCATGATGTCGGCCGGCAGGGCGAGCGCGGTCGGGTTGCTGGCGGCCGGCTTGACCACCGTGTATGTCACGGTGACCGTGTCGCCGACCTTGGGCGCGGTCTTGTCCACCGTGATCGCGGCGGTCGTGGTGCCGTCGATCGGCGGGATGCCCGCGACCGCCGGCGGGATGCAGTGCGTGGCGAAGTCCACGTTCGTCGACGCGCCGGCCGGACAGGCCAGCGCACCGCCCGTGGCGACCGCGAGAGCGGTCACCCCGAGCAACGACGCCCATCGGCGTCTTCGGGATGTCGTAGCCATGGCTGTGCCCCCTCCTGAGGACGGTGGGCACAGCGGCTCGTCCGCGCCCACAGGGGGCATTGATGTGGGGATCGCGTGAGAAGTCAATGGACACGGAGAAAGAAACTGATGGACCGTCAGTTCTCGCCCAACGGCGGGAACTGACGGCCCAGTTGAGCCCGTGGGGGGAATCGTCGGGCGACTTCTCAGTCGAACACGAACGGACCCGGCGACTGCGGTCCGGTGGCCGTGCACGTCACGGCGATGCCGAAGATGGTCAGCTGCAGCGAGCCGCCGTACGCCTCCAGGCTGTCCCCGGAGGCCACGGTGCCGTCGAGCGGGCCGACGGTGACGGCCTCACCCGTCGCGATGGCCGGGTTCTTCGTACCGCTGAACACAGTGGTGCCACCGCTCGCGTTCACGAACGTGAAGGTGGAGGAGATGGAGTCCTGCGACAGGGCCAGCGGAGCGGTGATGGACGAGGTGACGGTGACCGTCGCCGCCGTCCCGTCCTGGGTGGCCGTGACGGTGGCGTCGCCGCCGCCGAAGATGCCGCAGTCCGCGGTGATCGTCGCCGTCTGGGGAGTGACGGCGAGCGCGCTGGGCGCGAACGCCAGCGAGGTGGCCGCGAGGACCCCCGTCACCAGTGCCGCACCCGTTCCGATTCGCTTGCTTCTCAGCTTGCCTTTCATGGATCCGGTTCCCTTCCCGAGTCTGGGAATGCCATGTGGGGATGGACGGGAGAAACACCTCAGCTCCCCTCACGGACGCGGTGCGGTGCGCCACGCGAGCGGGAATCTGACGGTCCGTCGGAACTTACGGTTCCATTGATGCGCGGGAGACGGGGGGAGAGCAAGGGCGAAATCCGGACGGGTTACTTCCGGACACGGGGACGTGTCTGCCCTGCGGGCCACTTCTCCACACAGGCCGCCACCATCCAGCCCGTCCGGCCGCTTCTCCATACAGGCCGCCAATATCCAGCCCGTCCGGCGTTTGAGGACGAGGCCCCTTCAGGGCCGATCGGGGGTCTGGGGGCGGAGCCCCCAGCACCACCTCAGCCCGCGGCGACCGTCAGCCGAACGACCCCGTCCGGCGCAGCCACGTGCACCGGCGTCTTCGGCCCACCCAGATCCCGTACGGCCGCCCGGTCCTCCGCGGACGCGGACTCCGCCTCCGTCACGACCGCCGCCGCCTCCAGCGACTTCGCCCCGGACGCCACCGCCATCGCCACCGCCGTCTGCAGCGCGCTCAGCTTCAGCGACTCCAGGGCGACCGTCCCGGCGACATACGTCCGCCCGGTCTCGTCCCGTACGGCGGCCCCCTCGGGCACACCGTTGCGGGCCCGGGCCGAACGGGCCAGGGTGACGATCTTGCGGTCCTCGGGGTCGAGCGCGCTGCTGTCGGTCATGAACAGAGCATACGAAGGACCGATCGCGCATGTCCCTCAGGGCCGGTCGAGGCGCAGCCGTTCGGCACGCGGCAGCCCGGCCACGACCAGGTCGTACGAGTCCTCGATCAGCTCCTTGAGGACCCGCTCCGGAAGGTCGCCGTCCACCCTCACCGTGTTCCAGTGCCGCTTGTTCATGTGATACCCGGGGATGATCAGCCCCTCGTACTCCTCCCGGAGCCGGATCGCGTCCTCCGGGTCGCACTTGAGGTTGACCGTGAGAGGGCTGCCGTCCAGCCGGGTCAGCGCGAAGAGCTTGCCCAGCACCTTGAAGACGGACGTCTCCGGGTTGAAGGGAAAGTCCTCCACCACCGCGTTGAACGACAGGCAGAACGCGCGCAGTTGCTCCGGGCTCACTCCGGCTTCGCCTCCTCCTCGGGCGGACCGGCCGGCCCCACCGGCTCCACCAGCACCGTCACGATCTTGTTCCGACGGCCGGCCGAGGCCTCCGCCGTGAGGCGCAGCTCGCGGCCGTCCGGCAGCTCCACGACGGAGGAGGCACCGGCGATCGGGACCCGCCCCAGCGCCTTCGCGAGGAGCCCGCCGACCGTCTCCACGTCCTCGTCGTCGTAGGCCTCGAAGCCGTACAGCTCCCCCAGGTCGCCGATGTCGAGGCGGGCGGTGACCCGGTAACGGTCGTCGCCCAGCTCCTCCACCGGAGGAAGCTCCCGGTCGTACTCGTCGGTGATCTCGCCGACGATCTCCTCCAGGATGTCCTCGATGGTGACGATGCCGGCCGTACCGCCGTACTCGTCGATGACGACCGCCACGTGATTGCGCTCCTGCTGCATCTCGCGCAGCAGATCACCGGCGTTCTTCGTGTCCGGCACGAAGCTCGCGGGCCGCATGGCCGTCGAGACCAGCTCGGACTCGGCGTCCCGGCTGATGTGCGTCTTGCGGACCAGGTCCTTCAGATACACGATCCCGACGATGTCGTCCTCGCTCTCCCCGGTCACCGGGATCCGCGAGAAACCGGAGCGGAGCGCGAGGGTGAGGGCCTGACGGATCGTCTTGTAACGCTCGATGACCACCAAGTCCGTGCGGGGGACCATGACTTCACGCACCAGGGTGTCGCCCAGCTCGAAGACCGAGTGCACCATCCGGCGCTCCTCGTCCTCGATCAGCGACTCCTTCTCGGCGAGGTCCACCAGCGCCCGCAGCTCGGCCTCGGACGCGAACGGACCGCGCCGGAAACCCTTTCCGGGCGTGAGCGCGTTGCCGATGAGGATCAGCAGATACGGGATCGGGCCCATGATCCGCGCGAGCGGCAGCAGCACGTACGCCGCCGCCGTGGCCGTGTTCAGCGGATGCTGCCGCCCGATGGTGCGCGGGGACACCCCCACCGCGACGTACGACACGAGGACCATGACGCCGATCGCCGCGAGCAGCGCGGGCGCGGTCCCGTGGATCACCTGGAGACACTCGTAGGTGACCAGCGCGGCGGCGGCCATCTCGCAGACCACCCTGACCAGCAGCGCGACATTGAGATAGCGGGTCGGGTCGGCGGCGACCTGCGCGAGCTTCGCGCTGCCGCGCCGACCGGACCGTACGGCCTCCTCGGCGCGGAAGCTGGAGACGCGCGCGAGGCCCGCCTCCGCGCAGGCGGCGAGCCAGGCGACCACGACAAGGGCGATGGCGCCGACGACGATCTGAGGACTCATGAGAGGTGGTGACCCGCTGCCCTAGGAGACCGTCGGCGCCGGGGACGGGCCGTCGTGGCCCTTCTCCGCCCGCCAGCCGTCCACGATCGCCGCCTGGAGACCGAACATCTCGGCCTTCTCGTCGGGCTCCTCGTGGTCGTACCCGAGCAGGTGCAACACACCGTGGACGGTGAGGAGTTGAAGCTCCTCGTCCATGGTGTGCTGCGTCTCCGCCTCGGCCCCCTGCTTCGCGGCGACCTCCGGGCACAGCACGATGTCACCGAGGAGCCCCTGCGGAGGCTCCTCGTCGTCCTTGCTCGGCGGACGCAGCTCGTCCATCGGGAAGGACATGACATCGGTCGGCCCGGGCAGGTCCATCCACTGGATGTGGAGCTGCTCCATGGCGTTCTCGTCCACGACGATCACCGAGAGCTCGGAGAGCGGGTGGATGCGCATCCGCGCGAGCGCGTAGCGGGCGATGTCGAGGATCGCCTGCTCGTCGACCTCGGTTCCGGACTCGTTGTTGACGTCGATCGACATGGTCGTGCTGGTCTACTTCCGCTTGTCACGGGCACCCTTGTGGGTGCCGTTCTCCGTACCGTTCTCGCTGTCGTACTTCTCGTACGCGTCGACGATACGGCCGACCAGCTTGTGCCGTACGACGTCCGCCGACGACAGGCGGGAGAAGTGCACGTCGTCGACCCCCTCCAGAATGTCCTGCACCTGCCGCAGCCCCGACTTCGTCCCGCTCGGCAGGTCCACCTGCGTCACGTCACCGGTGATCACGATCTTCGACTCGAACCCGAGCCGGGTGAGGAACATCTTCATCTGCTCGGGGCTCGTGTTCTGGGCCTCGTCCAGGATGATGAAGGCGTCATTCAGGGTGTTGTGCGTCAGCAGGTAGTCCTGTGTGACGTACAGCGAGTCCTCGGCCGCCACCTGGATGCAGACCGTCTCCTCCCTGCCTGCGGGCTCGATGCTGTCGATGAACCGCATCGGGCGCCCGCCGCCTCCGGACGCGTGGTACTTGTCGCGCTTGCGGGCGAGACGGAAGGGTTCGATGCCTTCCGGGAGACGGATGTCCACGACATGGCTGTCATGGCGGTGCGCCGCCAGAGCGGTGCCCTGCCTCCGGCCTTCGGCAGGACGACGGCGCGTGTAGGCCACGCCGCCGAGCGACTGCACCAAGGCGATGATGTCGTCGCGCAGAAGGATCGATGTGGTCGAGAACTGGATCCGGCAGGTGCGGTCGGACTGCGTGACCGGTCCGCCGTCGGAGTCGAGCAGGCCTTGGAGCACGGCCAGCCGTACTTCGGCGGTGTTGTACAGGTAGTCGTCCGGGACGAACTTCGTGGTCGAACGGGTACGAAGCAGGGCCAGCTCACGCAGAACCCGGGTGACGGGGTTCTCCAACGTGACCACATCACCGGAGGACTTGATCCGGTTGAGGACGTAGTCGGGCCCGCCTCTGTGCCGCAGGACGACACCCGGCAGCGCATCTTCCAGTGCCTCGGCCAGTTCCGGATCCTCCGTCGCGAAGGACGGAGTCGTGGAGCCCGTCAGGCATCCGTCGCCGAGCAGCAGTCCCAGCGCGTACGGGTCCATGGGGACCTCGCGTCCGGGGAACTCCACGGGCGCCGTGAGCATCGGCAGCTCGTACCGGCGAGCGTGTGCCGCCCGCAGGTTGCCGATCATCTCCTGGGTCTCCAGGACGCGCCACGGCTTGTCACGGCGCTTGTCCGAGGCCGTGCGGACAGTCCACAGGTGCTCGCCGCAGCACAGGGTCCAAGAACCGTCCTGGGCACTGACGCGGTAGATGTCCTTCTCGCCCTGCGGATACACGCCGAGGACCGGGGTCGGCTCACCGTTCGAGCCAATGACCAGGTCACCGACCTGTAGGTCGCCGATCGGGCACCAGCCGTCCGGTGTCAGGACGTTCGTGAAGACAGGTTGCGCGCGGCCCCTCATGTATGCCAGCGGCGCCACCTCGATCGTCCCCGCCGCCATCAGCTTCGGGATCGACTCCGGGTCGAGCATGTCGTGCAGGGCGTCGTAGAGCGGGCGCAGGTACGGGTCGATCTTCTCGTAGAGCGTGCCGGGGAGGAAGCCCAGGCGCTCGCCCGCCTCGACCGCCGGGCGGGTGAGGATGATGCGGCTGACCTGCTTGGCCTGGAGGGCCTGGACGGCCTTGGCCATGGCGAGGTAGGTCTTGCCGGTGCCGGCGGGGCCGATGCCGAAGACGATCGTGTTCTTGTCGATCGCGTCGACGTAGCGCTTCTGGTTGAGGGTCTTGGGGCGGATCGTGCGGCCTCGCGAGGACAGGATGTTCTGGGTGAGCACCTCGGCCGGTGTCTCCTCAGGGCCATCCCCGTTCTCGCTCGCCCTGAGCATGGCGATCGAGCGTTCCACTGCGTCCTCCGTCATCGGCTGCCCGGTGCGGAGCACCAGCATCATCTCGTCGAACAGGCGCTGGATGAGGGCGACTTCACGGGCATCGCCGACCGCGCTGATCTCGTTGCCCCGGACGTGGATGTCGGCCGCCGGGAAGGCCCTTTCGATCACCCGCAGGAGAGCGTCGCCGGATCCCAGGAGGGTCACCATGGCGTGCTGGGCGGGGACGGTGAACTCTGCTCTCGCCTGTCCCTGCGCGGGGGTGTGAGCTGTGGGTGTCTGAGTCATGGGCCGGCTCTGTAGGCCTTGCTCGTCCTCCTCGAAACGACTCGCCCGCCACAAGGGCGGCCTGGTGATTTCCAGGGTACGCCGGGCCACTGACATCGCCGTAGGGCTTTTCGGTGACCGTCGGGCCACGAAATACCGGGGGAACGCGCGTTTTCCCGGCGGCTTGCCCGGCGCAGGGAGCGTGCACAGGGTGACGCCGTGAGCCCTGTTCGCGCCCCCTCGTATGTACGGACAATGCGCTGTGTCCGTCAGGTAAGCCATGCAGGGAAAGCAGGTCGGCCGCTGTGTTCGTGCGTCTGCCCACGTCCGTGTCCGAAGCGCGGGAGTGTCTGGCCGAGGGGGCGGTGCCCGTCGGTGGGGCGACCCTTGTGTGGGCGTCCTGGCAACGGGACGGGTTCCCGGAGCAGGCGGTGTCGCTGCGGGAGGTGCCCGAGGCGAGGGTGGTCGGCGACGGGTCGCTCGGCGCGGCCGTACTGCTGCACGAGATCGACGCGCGCGTGCCGGAGGTGCTGCGGCGGGCGGCGGCCGGGGTGGGGACCGGTGCGGTGCGCAGGACCGCGACGGTCGGCGGGAACATAGTGGGCAGCACGCTGCGCTGTCTGCTGCCGCCCGCACTCGTGCTGGACGCCCGCGCGGTCGTCCTGGAACCGGACGGTCCCGTCGAGACCGACCTCGCCGAGCTGCTGGCCAAGCGCCCGCTGCTGCTGAGTCTGCGGTGGCGGGAGCCGGTGGCCACTGGCTATCGGAAGCTGACCGGTGTGCTGCGGGGTGAGGTTCCGTTCGTGGTCGCGGTCGCCGTGACGGGGGCGGAACAGCCCACTCTGCGGGTCGCCGTGCGTGACGGCTACGACGTGCTGAGCGAGGCCGTCCCCTACGACACGGATGTCCGCCGGGTTCTCGGTGCCCTGGCCCTCACACCGCTCGGCACGCTGCCGGAGGCGGTCTTCGAGGCCGTACGGGAAGAGGTCGTCGGGGTGGTGGAGCGGGCGGGGACCTGCTGATCCGAGCAGAGCAGGAACGGTTCACCCAACCCAACCCAACCCAGCCCGGAACGGGACCCCGCCTCCCCTACGTCGACCGCCCGAACCCGATCGTCGGCACCGCCCGCCGCAGCGGCCACGGACTGGCCCCGCCCTGTTCCTCCGGGACGAGTCCGGCCAGGAACGCGTACCGGCTCAGGGCCGTCGGGTCCTGGCCCTCGACCGACTGGACCTTGCGCCACCAGGCGCCGATCTCGGACCAGCCGGGGGCCGAGAGGGACCCGCCGAACTCCTGGACGGAGAGGGCGGCGGTGAGGCCGGCGAAGGCGAGGCGGTCGGCGAGCGGCCAGCCGGCCAGGGTGCCGGTGACGAAGCCGGCCACGAAGACGTCGCCCGCGCCGGTGGGGTCGAGGGCCTCGACGGCGATGGCCGGGACCTCGGCGGATTCCCCGGTGCGGCGGTCCACGGCGTAGGCGCCGTCCGCGCCGAGGGTGACGACGGCGAGGGGTACGTGTTCGGTGAGGGCGTGTGCGGCGGCGCGGGGGCAGTCGGCGCCGGTGTAGCGCATGGCCTCCTCGGCGTTCGGCAGGAAGGCCTCGCAGTGCGCGAGGTCGGCGAGGCCTGCGAGGTCCCAGGCGCCGGTCTCGTCCCAGCCGACGTCGGCGAAGATCCGGGTGCCCTCGCTCGCGGCCTGGGCGACCCAGGGGGCCTGTTTGCCGGGGGTGAGGGAGGCGATGGCGGCACGTGCGCGTGGCGGGCAGTCGGGGGCGCCGCCTTCGCTGAACTCGGTCTCCGGGGGCGGCTCGTGGCCGTGGGAGACCATCGTGCGTTCGCCTTCGTAGGCCATCGACACGGTGACCGGGGAGTGCCAGCCGGGTACCGAGCGGGAGGCGGAGAGGTCGATGCCCTCGCCCTGTTCCAGCGCGTCCCAGCAGTACTCGCCGTAGTGGTCGTCGCCGAAGGCCGCGGCGAGTGAGGTGCGCAGTCCGAGGCGGGCCAGGGCCGTGGCCATGTTCGCCACGCCACCCGGGCTCGACCCCATCCCGCGGGCCCAGGACTCGGTGCCGCGTACGGGGGCGGATTCGAGGCCGGTGAAGATGATGTCGAGGAAGACGGTGCCGGTGAGGTACACGTCCCAGGGCGGGTCGTCCGGCGCGCGCAGTGCGGACAGGGGGTCGACCTGGGCCGGACAGGATCTCCTCTCCCGGTCGGCCGACGATCCCTTTCCGTTGGACGCGGTGGACGCGGTCACGGTGCGCTCCCTGACGTGATGCGGATCAGGCCAGTGTGCACCACCACGCACGCGTGAGCGCGACTCCCGCTCCGGACCCGCCCGTCGCGCCGGTGTCGGGCAACCGCAGGTCCGGGCCGTACGGTGCGGACCTGGTGCCCCTCGGCCGCCCGTGCCGGGCGCGTCCGGATCCGGTCACCCGGTTCCTACCAGCGCGGCATCGAGGGCGTCACCCACTCCGGGTCGGTGATCCGCATCGCCGCCGCGTCGTCGCGCTCGCGCAGCGCGCCGTCGTCGTCGAGCCACCGCTGGTGCAGCAACTCCAGCCTGGCGCGGTCGAGTTCGACGCCGAGGCCGGGCGCGTCGGAGACGGTGACCTTGGCGTCGGTGAAGGTGAGGCGTTCGGTGAGGACGTCCTCGGACTGCCAGGGGTAGTGGGAGTCGCAGGCGTGGTGGAGGTTCGGCACGGTCGAGGCGACGTGGGTCATCGCGGCGAGGCTGATGCCGAGGTGGGTGTTGGAGTGCATGGAGATGCCGACGCCGAACGTGCGGCAGATGGCGGCGAGTTGCTGGGTGTTGCGCAGGCCGCCCCAGTAGTGGTGGTCGGAGAGCACGACCTGTACGGCATCGCGCGTGAACGCCTCCTTGATCTCGGCGAAGGTCGTCACGCACATGTTGGTGGCGAGCGGCACGTCGGTCCCGGCGGACACCTCGGCCATGGCGGGGGTGCCGAGGGCGGGGTCCTCCAGGTATTCGAGGACGTCCCCGAGTTCCTTCGCCACCTTCAGCGAAGTCTCCACGGACCAGGCGCCGTTGGGGTCGAGGCGCAGGGGGTGGTCGGGGAAGGCCGCGGCCAACGCCCGTACGGCGGCGATCTCTTCGTCGGGCGGGAAGACTCCTCCCTTGAGCTTGAAGGAGGTGAAGCCGTAGCGCTCCTTGAACTTCCGTGCCTGCTCGACGACTCCGGCCGGGTCGACGGCCGCACCCCAGTCGTCCTTCTCGCTCGCCACGCCCTCGGGGTGGTCGGCCCACTTGTAGAACAGGTACGCGCTGTACTCGACCGCGTCCCGCACCTTGCCGCCGAGCAGCGCGTGCACGGGCAGTCCGAGTGTCTTGCCCAGGGCGTCGAGGCAGGCGACCTCGAAGGCCGAGACGACGGACAGGCGCAGCTTGTCGGCGGTCTGGACGCCCCGCAGTCCGCCGACGTCGACCTGTGCGGAGGTCCGGGAGCTGTCGACCGCGAGCTCGTCGGCGACGGTGAACAGGCCGTTGAGGTCGGAGACTTGACGGCCGATCAGCTTCTGGGCATAGGGCCGGGCCAGTTCCAGGTACTTGGTGTCGCCGTAGGTCTCGCCGAGGCCGGTGATCCCGTCGGCGGTCTCGATCTCGACGATCAGGCGCGGGGTGTAGGGCTGGTGGACGCCCTGGGTGTTGAGCAGCGGCGGGTCGGCGACCAGGATCGGGGTGAGCCGGACGTCAGCGATGGTGAGGTTCACAGCGCGGCTCCTACGAGGTCGAGTCCGGTGGTGAGCAGGGCGGTGAGGTCGGCCAGGTCGGCGGGCGTGGGGTCGGTGAGCGGGGCGCGCACGGGGCCCACCGGGCGACCGCGCAGCCGGGCCGCCGCCTTGACGAGGGAGACCGCGTATCCCGGTACCCGGTCGCGGAGTTCGACGAACGGGACGTAGAACTCGCGGAGCAGTTTCTCGACCGCCTTGTCGTCCCCGTCCCGCAGCGCGGCGAAGAAGGCATTCGCGATCTCGGGGGCGAAGGCGTGGACGGCGGAGGAGTAGGCGGGGATGCCGACGGTGGCGTAGGCGCGGGCCTGGATCTCGGCGGTGGAGGCGCCGTTGAAGAAGAGGAAGCCCTCGGGGGCGGCGAGGGTGAGGCGTTGCAGCCGGTCGAGGTCGCTGTGGCCGTCCTTGAGGCCGACGACTCCGGGGATGCGCGCGATTCGCCTCAACGAGCTTGCCGTATAGGCGACTTGGCCGCGCTGGTAGGCGATGAGCGGGAGCCGGGTGCGGGCGGCGAGTTGTTCGAGCTGGGCCACCAGGCCGTCCTGCGGGGCGGCGACGAGGTAGTGCGGGAGGACCAGGAGCGCGTCGGCGCCGGCCTCCTCGGCGATGCGGGCGAAGCGGGCGGCCTGTGCCCAGCCGTAGCCGACGCCGGCGACGACGGGGACGCGGCCCGCCGCCTCCTCGACGGCGATGGTGACGACCTGCCGGTACTCGTCCTCGTCGAGCGAGAAGAACTCGCCGGTGCCGCAGGCCGGGAAGATCGCGCCGGGGCCGGTGGCGGTCTGGGCGGCGACATGGGTGCGGAAGCCGTCGGGGTCGAGGGAGCCGTCGTCGTGGAAGGAGGTGAGCGGGAAGGAGAGCACTCCGCCCGCCATCCCGTCCCGCAGCCTGCGCACCACGGTCTCCGTTTCGCCGTTCACCTAGCCATCTCCCTATGTAGACGCTATCTACGTATGAAGACAGAGGTTAGATACACGAACAACAGCCGTCAATGGGGCGCACCCGCTCGCTACCATCTCCCCATGTCAGAGCCCGGGGGCGTCCGCGAGGTGAAGTCCGCCGCCCGCACGGTCGAGCTGCTCGAACTGCTCGCCGCGCGCGGCGACCGTCCCGCGCGCCTCCAGGAACTCGCCGACGAGCTGGGCGTACCGCGCAGCTCGATGTACGCCCTGCTCCAGACCCTGATCGCGTACGGCTGGGTCCGCACCGACAGCACCGGTTCGCTCTACGGCATCGGCATCCACGCCCTGCTCACCGGCACCAGCTATCTCGACTCCGACCCGCGGGTGCGGACCGTACGGCCGTATCTCGACGAGGCGTCCCAGGCGCTCGGCGAGACGATCCACCTGGGCCGGCTGGACGGGCGGGACGTCGCCTATCTGGCGACGCGGGAGTCCCACGAGTACCTGCGGACCATCAGCCGGGTGGGACGACGGCTCCCCGCGCATGTCGGCGCCCTCGGCAAGGCGCTCCTCGCGGAACGCGACGACGCCGAACTGCCGCCCGGCCCCTACGAGGCGGCGACCCCCAACACCCACACCACGCGGGAGTCCCTGACCGCCGACCTCGCCGTGATCCGCGTCCGCGGCTACTCGGTCGACCGCGAGGAGGGCGTCCTCGGGATCGTCGGCTTCGGCTTCGCGCTGCGCTACGACAACCCGCCGCTGGACGCGATCAGTTGCTCGGTCCCGGTGGTCCGGCTGACGCCGGAGCACGAGGGGGAGATCGTGACGGTGATGCGGGAGGTCAGGGCGAAGATCGAGTCGGCGGCACGGGCGGCCGGCGGGGCGGTCCACTGGCGTTAGCGGTGGCCCGGCGGCTGCCACTCGGTGCCGGCACGTCTTCCCCTGCCGTGCCCGTGACTTCGCCGGCGGCCCGGTCAGTCGAAGATGGCGCAGTTGAGCGCGTTCATCAGGGCCGCGCCTGTCTGGTGCGCCTCCCTGGTGGGAAGAGTGGACGTGGCGAAGAAGAAGGAGGCCGTGCGACGGCCGGTGGAGTCGGTGACGTTGTAGGTCGCGTAGCCCGGGACGATGCCGACGTGGTCCCAGACCGTGCCGCAGTCGGTCTCCGCCGACTCGATGCCGAGCCCGTAGCCGAGCTGGTCCGGGTCCTCCGGCCCGATCTCCGGCACGGTGGTGCGCATCTCGGCCAGTTGGGCGGCGGGCAGCAGGCGGCCCGACATCAGCGCGCCGTAGAAACGGGACCAGTCACCGGCGGTGGACACGACCGCGGCATCCGCTCCGTCGGCCGTGACGTAGTCGCCGGTGACGTCCACGTGGTCGTCGTGCTGCGGTCCGGCGTAGTTCCTGAACTCCTCGGGAACGTCCGGTGGCATGTGGGCGGCGTCGGGTTCGTAGCCGTGCGCGTGCCGGTCGCGCCAGGCGGAGCCGGTGGCGTAGAAGGTGTGCCGGAGCCCCAGGGGTCCGGCGATCCGGTCCCGCACCAGCGCCGCGAGGCTCCTGCCGGTGGCCTTCTCCAGGACGGCGCCGATCGCGATGTAGTTGGTGTTGCTGTACGACCACTCGCTGCCGGGCTCGAACAGCGCCGGGTGCCCGCGCACCAGGCCCAGGATTTCCGCCGACGTCCATACGTGGGTGTCCTGGCCGGTGAGGGCCGGTGCGAGGGCGGGATCGTCGGTGTAGTCGAACAACCCACTGGTGTGGTTGAGCAGCATGCGCAGGGTGATCGCCCTGCCGTTGCGCACCTGGCCGGGCAGCCACTTGTCGACCGGGTCGGTGAGGGCGAGTCTGTGCTCGGCGGCCAGTTGCAGGACGAGGGTGGCCATCACCGTCTTGGTGTTGGACGCTTCCCGCACCTCGTCGTCCGCGCCGAGCCGATGGTCCTTCCTCGTCCAGGCGGCCTGCTCGGAGATCTCGATGGGCCTGCCGTGACCGTCGTCCACCCGCACGGTCACCCCGGGCACTCCTTCTTCCACCAACTTCCGCGCCAGCTCCCGCAGTTGAGCCCGTCTCTCCGCGGTGCCGTCCTGTCGTACCGCAGTACTCCCGTGGACCGTGCCGGCACTCGCCGGGGCCGTGGCGAGGGGCACGACGAGGGCCGCGGACACCGCGACTGTCGCCATTGCGCGTAACCCCGTCGGTCGCGGGCGCCGTCCGACACGCGAATTCACACGCACTTCATGCTCCTTCGGGAATCCGGGAGGGCCGCCGGGCACGATCTGGAGGCCGAGCGGTGCGCGTCCGATGCTCTCAGCAGTACCGGCGCGATGCATAGCGGTTCCGTCGCTCAGGAAGTGGACCGGGCGCGTCGGCGCCCGCCGGCACCGGGAATTGGGCGCGCGTCTACCCGGCGCTCCCCACCCCAAACACAACGTGCCCCACATCACACCCCCCGCCCTTCATCCCGAACCGCGTGCTTGATACAAATTGCCCGCGCGTTCCTGTCCGTCGACGGTCGTCGCCCATCCCCTGCTTGAGCCGCTTCTTTCGCATGCCCTGGGAACGCCCGTGTCCGCCCGCAGCACCACCACGCCCTGGCCCCTCGTCGCCCTTTTCACGGCCGGGTATCTCGCCCCCTACCTCCTGCCCACCACCGTCGGCCGCCTCGACGCCGGGCTCCCGCTGTCCGCCACGCAGGCCGGGGCCGTCGGCAGCGCACTGCTGCTGAGTTCGGCGGCGGCGGGCTTCCTGCTCGCCTCGCGCGTCGACCGGATCGGCCCGCGCACCCTCGCCCGCGTCGGCCTCGCGCTGGCCGTCCTCGGCTACGGCTCGGCCGCCCTCACGCACGCCGTCCCCGCGGTCGTCGCGGGCGCGATCGTCGGCGGCTTCGGATCGGGTACGGCCACCACGGTCGCCGCGTCCGGCATCGCCGCCGAACAGGACCCCCACCGCGCCTCCACGCTCGGCCTGTTGTGCGTGTCCGCGCTCGCGGGTGCCGTCTACCTCACGGTCCCGCACCTCGGCGCGGGCCACGGCCAGCCGCTCACCGCGATCGCGCTGACCGCACTGGCCGTATGGCCGCTGACCGGCCGCCTCCCGGTCCGTACGGCGACGGAGCACACGCGCGTGGAGACCGCCGGACTCCCCCACCGCCGCGCCGGACTGGTCCTCGCCGCCACCCTGCTGTGCTGGTCCCTCGCCCAGAACTCCCTCTGGGGCGTCAGCGGACGCATCGGCCTCACCCAGGCCCACCTCTCCGAGGTCACCGTCGGCGTGGTCTTCGCCATCGCGCTCGGCACCGGCCTCGTCGGCGTCATCGGCGCGGGCGCACTCGGCTCCCGGCTGAGCCGCGCGGTGCCGATCGGCGCGGGCACGGCGCTCATCGCGGGCTGCATCGTGCTCAGCGCGTCCGCACACGACCTGAGGACGTTCGCGACCGGCGAGATCGCCTGGAACACCCTCTACCCGATCGTCCTGTCCTACGTCCTCGGCCTCGCCGCCTCCCTTGATCCACGCGGCCGTTGGGCGGTCCTGGTCGGCTCGGCCTCGTCACTGGGGACGGCGGCGGGGCCGCTGGCGGGGAGTGTGCTGTCGGCGGGGGCGGGGTTCCCGGCGATGGGGGCGATTCTGGCGGCGGGGCTGATCGTGGTGGCGGTGCCGATGACGGCGGTAGCGGTGCGCTCCGGTCGGCGACGCTTGCCGCAATCGGTCGTCGAGATCTCTGTCGAGGCCCGGGTGTCGCGCCCCCTCAGGGGCGCGGGGAACCGCGCGCCCAGCCCCCACCGACCCACAGCCTCAACACCACCCGCCTACGAGAACTCGTACGCCTCCACCTCGGCCACATAACGAGCCCGCAACTCCTCGTCGTCCTCCAGGAAGGAAGCGACGAACGAGTTCCGGGCCAGCTCGCGCAACCGATCCTCGCTCAACCGCAGAGCCGAACGCACCGCATCGAAGTTGTCGCCCGCGTACCCGCCGAAGTACGCCGGGTCGTCGGAGTTGACCGTGCACAGCAGGCCCGCATCCAGCATCGCGGGCAGCGGGTGCTCGGCGAGGACGTCCACCGCGCGCAGCCGGACGTTGGAGAGCGGGCAGAGGGTGAGCGGGATGCGGTCGCGGACCAGGCGGGCGACCAGTTCCGCGTCCTCCATGCAGCGCAGCCCGTGGTCGACGCGCTCGACGCCGAGGACGTCCAGGGCCTCGGTGATGTAGGCCGGCGGGCCCTCCTCGCCGGCGTGCGCGACCCGTCGTAGACCCAGCGCGGCGGCGGCCTCGTAGACCTCGCGGAACTTCACCGGCGGGTGGCCGACCTCGGCCGAGTCGAGGCCGATGCCGGTGATCCGGTGGAGGTACGGCTTGGCCGCGTCCAGGGTCTCCATGGCCGAGTCGGCGGACTCGTCGCGGAGGAAGCACATGATCAGCCGGGTCGAGATGCCGTGGTTGGTCTCGCTGTCGCCGAGCGCCCGCCACAGGCCCTCCACCACCGTGCCCATGTCCACGCCCCGCGCGATGTGCGCCTGCGGGTCGAAGAAGATCTCCGCGTGCCGTACGCCCTGCGCGGCGGCGCGGGCGAGATAGGCGTTGGCGAGGTCCTCGAAGTCCCGCTCGGTGCGCAGGACGGCCATCAGCTCGTAGTAGAGGTTCAGGAAGGACTGCAGGTCCTCGAAGAGGTACGCCTTGCGGAGCGCCTCGGTGTCCGCGTACGGCAGCTCGACGCCGTTGCGGGCGGCGAGGGCGAACGCCAGCTCGGGTTCGAGGGTGCCTTCGATGTGGAGGTGCAGTTCGGCTTTGGGAATGGGCATCGAAATATCGTACGGGTGTTTTATAGCCGTTTCGGAACCGGCACCCTGAGTAGATCGTGCGCCACGGTCAGCTCCCCCTCGAACCCGGCCGCCCGCGCCTGCCGCTCGAACTCCTCCGGCTCGGAGTAGCGCTGGCTGAAGTGGGTGAGGACGAGGTGGCGGACGCCGGCCTCCTGCGCCACCCGGGCCGCCTGACCGGCCGTCAAGTGGCCGTGGTCCACGGCCAGTTGCTCGTCCTCGTCCAGGAACGTCGACTCGATCGCCAGCAGGTCGCAGCCCTCCGCGAGGGCGTGCACTCCGTCGCAGAGGCGGGTGTCCATGACGAACGCGAACCGCTGCCCGGGACGGACCTCGCTGACGTCTTCGAGCGAGACGCCGTCCACGACTCCCTCGCGCTGGATACGGCCCACGTCCGGGCCCTTGATGCCGTGCGCGGCGAGGCGGTCGGGGAGCATACGGCGGCCGTCGGGTTCGGTGAGGCGGTAGCCGTAGGACTCGACGGGGTGGGAGAGCCTGCGGGTCTCCAGGGTGTAGTTCCCCGTGGTCGCGATCACTCCGTCCGCCGCCACCGGGGACTCGGTGATGCCTACCGTCTCGCGGTATGCCGTGGCGTAGCGGAGGCGGTCGAAGAAGTGCTGGCCCGAGCGCGGGTAGTGCGCGGTGATCGGGTGCGGGACGCGGTCCAGGTTGATGCGCTGGATGACGCCGGCGAGGCCGAGGGAGTGGTCGCCGTGGAAGTGGGTGACGCAGATCCGGTTGAGGTCGTGCGCGGCGACCCCGGCGCGGAGCATCTGGCGCTGGGTGCCCTCGCCGGGGTCGAAGAGGATGCCCTCGCCGTCCCAGCGCAGCAGGTAGCCGTTGTGGTTGCGGTGACGGGTGGGGACCTGGCTCGCGGTGCCGAGGATCACCAATTCACGTACGGACACGGTGAGTTACCCGGGGGGCCACTGCATGCCGCGGCCGCCCATGACATGGGCGTGGGCGTGGAAGACGGTCTGGCCCACGCCGGTGCCCGTGTTGAACACCACGCGGTAGCTGTCGAGCTTCTCGTCCGCCGCGACCTCGCCTGCCTCGCGCAGTATGTCGGCGGCGATCGTCGGTTCGGCGGCGGCGAGGGAGGCGGCGTCGGGGTAGTGGACGCGGGGGATCACCAGGACGTGGGTGGGGGCCTGGGGGTTGATGTCCCGGAACGCGACGGTGGTGTCCGTTTCACGGACGATCGTTGCCGGGATGTGGCCCTCGACGATCTTGCAGAACAGGCAGTCGTTCTGCGGTTCCCCTGACATTTGGGATCCCTCCGAGGCGTGGGCTGTGCTTTACGCGGGGCATCGTATCGTCGTTGAGTGCGGGTGCGTGGGGGCTGGGCGCGCAGTTCCCCGCGCCCCTCAGGTGGGCAAGCCCGGCGGGGTTTTCGCCGGAACGGTCTCCAGTTTCTCCAACGCCAGGCGGATTGCCTCGTCCAGCTGGGTGTCCCTGCCCGCCGCGTAGTCCTGTGGCCTCTGCACCACCTCCACGTCGGGATCCACCCCGTGGTTCTCCACCCCCCAGCCGTAACCCTCAAGCCAGAACGCGTACTTGGGCTGGGTGACCAACGTGCCGTCGACCAGGCGGTAGCGGCTGTCGATGCCGATCACCCCGCCCCACGTGCGCGTGCCGACCACCGGCCCGATCCCCAGCGCCTTGATCGCCGCGTTGACGATGTCGCCGTCGGAGCCCGAGAACTCGTTGGCCACGGCCACGACCGGGCCGCGAGGTGCGTCCTCGGGGTAGCTGTACGGGCGCATGCCTCGCGGTAGGTCCCAGCCGACGATGCGGCGGGCCAGCTTCTCCACGACCAGCTGGGAGGTGTGGCCGCCCCGGTTGTAGCGGACGTCGACCACCAGGCCCTCGCGGGCCACCTCCACGCGCAGGTCGCGGTGGATCTGGGCCCAGCCGGGGGCCTGCATGTCGGGGACGTGGAGGTAGCCGAGGCGGCCGCCGGACTTCTCGTGGACGTAGGCGCGGCGGTCGGCGACCCAGGCGTGGTAGTAGAGGGGCTCCTCGTCGGCGAGGGGGACGACGACCGCGTGGCGGGGGTCTCCGCCGCCGGCCGGGGAGATGGTCAGCTCGATGGGTTTGCCCGCCGTGCCGACGAGGAGGGGGGCGGGTCCGGTGATCGGGTCGACCGGTTGGCCGGCTACCGCGAGGATCGCGTCGCCCGGGCGGACGGCGACTCCGGGGGCGGCGAGCGGGGCGCGGGCGGCCGGGTCGGAGGTCTCGGAGGGCAGAACGCGGTCGATGCGCCAACTGCCGTCCTCGTGACGGGAGATGTCGGCGCCGAGCAGGCCCTGTCGTTCGCCGCTGCCGTGGCCGCCGCGCGGGGTGACGTAGGCGTGCGAGGTGCCGAGTTCGCCGTGCACCTCCCAGAGGAGGTCGACGAGGTCGTCGTGGGTGGCTACGCGGTCGAGGACCGGGCGGTAGCGGTCGAGGACGCCGGCCCAGTCGACGCCGCTCATGTCGGGGCGCCAGAAGTTGTCGCGCATGATGCGGCCGGTCTCGTCGAACATCTGGCGCCATTCGGCGGCCGGGTCGACGGTCTGGCGGATGCGGGAGAGGTCGACGTTGATGTTCGAGTCGCTGTCGTCGTCCTCGGAGGAGGCGCGGCGGTCGCTGGGGACGACCCGCAGTTTGTGGTCGGTGCGCAGCAGGACGCGTTTGCCGTCGCCGCTGACCTCGAAGTGCTCGGCGTCCCCGGCGAGGTGCTCGATGCGCTGCTGGGCGAGGTCGTAGCGCTCCAACTCCGTTTTGGGGTCCGGGTCTTCGGGGGTCGCGCGGGTGGCGCCGAGGACGCCCTGCACGGGGTGGCGCAGCCACAGGACGCCGTCCTTGGCGGCGCGCAGGTTGGAGTAGCGGCCGGCCTCGACGGGGAACGGGACGATGCGGTCGGCGAGGCCTTCGAGGTCGATACGGGTGGTGGGGCGGCCCTCGCTGTCAGGGGTCTCGTCCTTGTCGGGGGCCTCGAAGGGGCGGCCGTGCCGCTGCGGTCCGAAGGGGGACGGGGTCGTCGCGGCGAGGGTGATCAGGTGCGGGCGGTCGCCGACCACGAAGGCCAGGTCGAAGACGTGCTCGTCGTAGACCGGGTCGAAGGAGCGGGTGGAGAGGAAGACCAGGTGTTTGCCGTCGAGGGTGAAGGCGGGGGCGTAGTCCTGGAAGCGGAGCGGCGTGGCCTCGGTGACCGACAGGTCGGTGGTGTTGGCGAGCTTGAGCTGGCGCAGCGGGCGCGGGCCGGGGTGCGACCACGCGAGCCAGGCGGAGTCGGGCGAGAAGGAGAGGCCTGAGGCGTCGCCGTCCTCGCTGCGGTCGACCTCGCGGACCTCGCCGGTCTCGCGCTCGACGAGGAGGACGCGGCCGTCGTGCGAGGCGGCGGCGACGCGGCTGCCGTCGGGGGCGACGGTGAGCGCGAGAACGCGGCCGAGCTGTCCGGCGGCGATGCGGCGCGGGGTGGCGCCGGGGGCGAGACCGGTGGCGGGGGCGAACTCCAGGGCGTCGTCGCCCTCGGCGTCCGTCACCCACACCACCCACTCCTCGCCGTCGACGCGGAAGGTGTGGGGCAGCCGGGCGCGTACGCCGGGGGTGGCGGCCAGCGCGCGGGCGGGGCCGGAGCGGTGGGTGATCCAGTGGACGGTGCCGCGGACGGCGACGGCGCTGCCGCGCGCGGTGTGGTCGGGCGAGGCGGAGGCGAACCAGCGGGCGGCGGACACCGGGAAGGGCTGCTGGTCGGTGCGCTGTCCGCCGAGCCGGATGTCGAGGCGGCGCGGTTCGGCGCCGTCCAGGTCGTCGAGGAGCCAGAGTTCACCGGCGGAGGAGTAGATGATCCGGGTGCCGTCGCCGGCCGCGTGCCGGGCGTAGAACCTGTCGAGCGGGGTGTGGCGGCGGAGGTCGGTGCCGTCGGTGAGGGAGGAGTAGAGGGCGCCGGTGCCCTCGTGGTCGGAGAGGAACGCGATCCTCTCCCCCGACCACACCGGGTACTCGAGGTTGCCGTCCAACTCCTCGTGCAGCCGCGTGAATTCGCCGTCGCCCTCGCGGTCGATCCACAGCTTGCCCGCCGTGCCGCCCCGGTAGCGCTTCCACCAGGCGGCCTCGCGGCCCATGGGGGCGGAGAGCAGGACGGTGGCGGCGGGACCGATGGCCACATCGCCAACGGGCCCGTACGGCAGGGTGGTTGCCGGTCCGCCGTCCAGCGGGACGGTGCGGGCCCAGCTGCGGCGGAGGTTCGCCTGGCCGTGGGTGCTGATGGCGAGGACCTGGCCGTCCGCCGTCCAGCCGCGCACCTGGGTGCGTGAACTCCCCCAGTGGGTGAGGCGTTTGGCGGGTCCGCCGACGACCGGGGCGATGTGCACCTCGGGGGCGCCGTCCCGGGTGGAGGTCCAGGCGACGGTCGTGCCGTCCGGCGAGATGCGCGGGTGGTTCACCGGCACGTTCTCGGCGCTGACCCGCCACGCCCGGCCGCCGTCGAGGGGGGCCAGCCACACATCGTCCTCGGCGGTGAAGGCGATCAACTCGCCGTGCAGGTGCGGGAAGCGGAGATAGGCCTGGAGACCGGCCTGGGCTGCGGACGCTGAGGGCTGAGTCACCTGATCAGCGTATGCAGCGGGGGCCTGTGAGGACAGCGGTTTGGATCACTTGCCCGCTATGGAAGGGCCCTCACTTGCCCTGCACGGGCCAGCAACTCGGGTCGCCCTTGCACCAGATGGTCTTGGTGACCGTGACGGTGACGGTCGGTCCCGGGCCGTAGGTGAGGCTCGGGTTCGGGTTGACCACGGACGAGGGTGTCGCCGCGTTGCAGTCGCCGAGCCCGGTCACGTGGAACACCTGCTTGCCGCCCACCTTGGCGACCAGGTCGCCGCGCACACAGGCGCCGTCGACGGCCCGGGTGACCTTGCCGGTGACGGTGATGGTCCGGTTGTCGTTCGTCTGCCCCTGGCAGTCCACGGAGACGACGGTGGACTCGGTCGGCGAGGGCGTCCTCCCGGGCGTGTAGGCCTTGTTGCCGCTGCCGTAGTTGCCCGTGCAGGTCAGATAACGGACGCTCACATGGTCCCGCTTGAGCTCCGCGGTCGCCGTCTTGTCGGTGGTGTACGCGACGGTCGCCGCGCTGAGATCACCGGGCTGGCACGCGACGACCCCGCCCACGGACACCATCGCGAGCCCCGCCACGGCGGCCACCCGCCGTCCGCGGGGCCGACGCCAGTTCTGCCTCAACGCCCCCATGGACGGCAGCCTGCCACCGTCGGGGCGCACACGGAAGAGCGCATACGGCCACCCGTGCGCCGGGGGCGCGGTCACCGGCGCACGATCGTCAGCCCCGGAGCAGCAGCCATTCCTGAAGCTCCACCACATTGCCCTCGGGGTCCTTGAGATGCGCGACCCGCATCCGGTCCGTCATCGGCGCGGGGCCATGGAGAAGGGTCGCCCCCCGGTCGGCGACCTGCTCGCAGTACGCGTCCAGGTCGTCCACCCGCAGCACCACCAGCGAGCGGTGTCCGGTCACCAACTCCCCCAGCTCACCGAGGACTTGGGCCATCATCGCCCGGTCCTGCAGCGCGATCCCGGCCGACCCGACCGCCGGGCTGAACTTCTCGTACGGTCCCTCGGCCGCCCCCGACTGCGGCTTCAGGCCGAGGACTTCGGCGTAGAAGCGGTAGCAGGCGGCGAAGTCGGTGACGAGCAGCCTCACTTGGGCCAGTTCCACGACGGTTCTCCCCTGTCGTTCCGGTAGTTCAGGACCAGCGTCCGGTACGGCCCATGAGCAGGGCGGTGGCCGCTGTCCCGGCGGTCGATGTGCGCAGCACGCTGCGCCCGAGCCGGTAGGCCTTCGCCCCGGCCTCCTCGAAGAGTGCCAACTCCTCGGGGGAGACGCCGCCTTCGGGGCCCACGACCAGCACGATCTCGCCCTCGGCGGGGAGTTCGGCGGTGGCGAGGGGCTCGCTGCCGTAGTCACGGTCCTCGTGGAGTACGGCGGCGAAGTCGGCTTTGGCGAGAAGTGCGGCAACCTGTTTGCTCGTCGCGGCGTCCGCGACCTCCGGGAAGCGCAGCCGGCGGGACTGCTTGCCGGCCTCGCGGGCGGTGGCCCGCCACTTCGCGAGGGCCTTCAGACCGCGCTCGCCCTTCCACTGCGTGATGCAACGGGAGGCCGCCCAGGGGACGACGGCGTCGACGCCGGTCTCGGTCATCGTCTCCACGGCCAGCTCGCCGCGGTCACCCTTGGGGAGGGCCTGGACGACGGTGATGCGGGGCTGTTCCTGGGGCTCCTCGTAGACGGTGGAGCCGAGAACGATGAGCCGGTCCTTGCCTTCCACGGTCTTGACGACACCGTCCAGATACCGGCCGCGCCCGTCGGTGAGCATGATGTCCTCACCCGGCCGCAGGCGCTTCACCGAGACCGCGTGCCTGCCCTCGGAACCGTCGAGAACGACCTCGCCGCCACTGAAATCCGGGATCACCAGGGGATCGAGGATGAACACCGGTGCCGTCATCGGAGGTCACCCCCGGCCGACAACGCTGTCCGGGCGGCGGCCAGTTCGGCGACCAGGACCTCGACCAGTTGGCCCGCCGGCAGCTCGCGTGCCATGCGGTGACCCTGTCCGGCCCACAGCGCCATGCCCTGCGCGTCACCGGCCGCGGCGGCCTGCTTGCGCAGCGGGGAGGTGAGGTGGTGGACCTCGGGGTACGCGGCGGGGGCGTACGGACCGTGCTCGCGCATGAAGCGGTTGACCAGGCCGCGGGCCGGGCGGCCGGAGAACGCGCGGGTCAACTCGGTACGGGTGAAAAGGGGGTTGGTGAGTGCCTGCTTGTGCAGGACGTTCGCCGCGGACTCGGGGGTGGCGAGGAATGCCGTGCCGAGCTGGGCCGCGCTCGCGCCCGCCGCGAGAGCTGCGGCGATCTGGCTGCCGCGCATCAGACCGCCGGCGGCGACGATCGGGAGACTCACGGTCTCGCGGATCTGGGCGACCAGGGAGAGCAGTCCTATGCCGGAGCCGTCGTTCTCCGGGAGGTCGCGGTGGGTGCCCTGGTGGCCGCCGGCCTCGACGCCCTGCGCGATCACCGCGTCGGCACCGGCCCGCTCCACGGCGAGGGCCTCCTCGGCGGTGGTCGCCGTGACGAGGGTGAAGGTGCCGGCCCGGCGCAGCGAGTCCAGCACCTCACGGGTGGGGACACCGAAGTGGAAGGAGGCGAAGGACACCGGGTTGTCGAGCAGGACGGACAGCTTCGCGTCGTAGCCGTCCTCGCGGCCGCTGTCCGGGTCGCCGAGCTCCGTGTCGTACCAGGCGGCCTCGCCGGCCAGCTGGTGGGCGTAGACGTCGACGGCCGCCTTGTCCGCGTACTCCGGCTGCGGCATGAAGAGGTTCACGCCGAAGGGGCGGGACGTCAGGCTCCGCAGCTGCTTGATCTCCTGGTACATGCCGTCGGCCGTCTTGTACCCGGCGGCGAGGAATCCCAGCCCGCCGGCCTCGGACACGGCGGCCGCGAGACGCGGTACGGAGACACCGCCCGCCATGGGGGCCTGCACGATCGGATGTGGGAAGAGATCGGTCAGTGCGGAGGACATGACGGCATGTTGTCACGTCCTCCGAACAAGTCCGAATCCGCCCTTCCGCCGGGCATAGGACAGATGCATGCCCGCGCGGAGACCGGTTCGACGACTGATTCGACGACCGGTTCGACGATCGGCTCAGCGGCCGTTGAAGGCGTCCTTCAGCCGCGAGAACAGCCCCTGCTGACCCGGTTGGAACTGCCCGAGAGGCCGCTCCTCGCCGCGCAGTTTCGCCAGCTCCCTGAGCAGGCGTTCCTGTTCCACGTCGAGCTTGGTCGGGGTGGTGACCTCGACATGCACGATGAGGTCGCCCCGGCCACCGCCGCGCAGATGCGTGATGCCCCGCGTGTGCAGCGGGATCGACTGGCCGGACTGGGTGCCCGGGCGGATGTCGACCTCCTCCATGCCGTCCAGCGTCTCCAACGGCACCTTCGTGCCCAGGGACGCCGCCGTCATCGGGAGGGTGACCGTGCAGTGCAGGTCGTCGCCGCGGCGTTGGAACATCGCGTGCGGCAGCTCGTGGATCTCGACGTACAGGTCACCGGCGGGGCCGCCGCCGGGGCCGACCTCGCCCTCGCCCGCGAGCTGGATCCGCGTGCCGTTGTCCACACCGGCCGGGATCTTCACCGTGAGCGTGCGCCGCGAGCGGACGCGGCCGTCGCCGGCGCACTCCGGGCACGGCGTCGGCACGACGGTGCCGAAGCCCTGGCACTGCGGGCACGGGCGGGACGTCATGACCTGGCCCAGGAAGGACCGGGTCACCTGCGACACCTCACCGCGGCCGCGGCACATGTCACAGGTCTGCGCGGAGGTGCCGGGGGCGGCGCCCTCGCCGTTGCAGGTGCCGCAGACGACGGCCGTGTCGACCTGGATGTCCTTCGTGGTGCCGAAGGCCGCCTCGTCCAGCTCGATCTCCAGCCGGATCATGGCGTCCTGGCCCCGGCGGGTGCGCGAGCGCGGTCCGCGCTGCGACGCCGTACCGAAGAACGCGTCCATGATGTCCGAGAAGTTCCCGAAGCCGCCCGCGCCGAAGCCGCCGGCACCGCCGCCGCCCGCCTGCGAGAGGGGGTCGCCGCCGAGGTCGTAGACCTGCTTCTTCTGCGGGTCCGAGAGCACCTCGTAAGCGGCGTTGATCTCCTTGAACCGCTCCTGGGTCTTCGGATCCGGATTCACGTCCGGGTGCAGCTCGCGCGCGAGCCGGCGGAAGGCCTTCTTGATCTCATCCTGCGACGCGTCGCGACGCACGCCGAGAACGGCGTAGTAGTCCGTGGCCACTTAGGACTCCGCCAGGATCTGTCCGACGTACCGTGCCACTGCGCGTACCGCTCCCATCGTTCCCGGGTAATCCATGCGGGTCGGTCCGACCACGCCGAGCTTGGCGACTGCCTCGCCGCCCGAACCGTAACCGACCGACACCACGGAAGTGGAGTTGAGGCCCTCGTAGGCGTTCTCGTGACCGATCCGTACGGTCATGCCCGAATCCCCCGCCTCACCAAGCAACTTGAGGAGGACGACCTGCTCCTCCAGGGCTTCCAGGATGGGGCGGATGGTGAGGGGAAAGTCATGTCCGAAGCGGGTGAGATTGGCGGTGCCGCCGATCATCAGCCGCTCCTCGGTCTCCTCGACGAGGGTCTCCAGGAGGGTGGAGAGCACCGTCGCGACCGTGCCGCGGTCCTCGTTCTCGAAGGCGTCCGGCAGGTCCTGCACGAGCTGCGGCACGTCCGCGAAGCGGCGGCCGGCGATCCGGCTGTTGAGCCGCGCGCGTAGATCCGCGAGCGGGGACTCCCCGAAGGGGGCCGGGCAGTCCACCATGCGCTGCTCGACCCGCCCGGTGTCGGTGATCAGCACGAGCATCACGCGCGCGGGGGCCAGCGACAGCAGCTCCACGTGGCGGACGGTCGAGCGGGTCAGCGAGGGGTACTGCACGACGGCGACCTGCCGGGTGAGCTGCGCGAGCAGCCGTACCGTACGGCCCACCACGTCGTCGAGGTCCACGGCGCCGTCCAGGAAGTTCTGGATCGCCTTGCGCTCGGGGCCGGTCATCGGCTTGACGCCGGCGAGCTTGTCGACGAACAGGCGGTAGCCCTTGTCCGTCGGGATGCGGCCGGCGCTGGTGTGCGGCTGGGCGATGTACCCCTCGTCCTCCAGGGCCGCCATGTCGTTGCGCACGGTCGCCGGGGAGACGCCCAGGCTGTGCCGCTCGGTGAGCGCCTTGGAACCCACCGGCTCCTCGGTGCCGACATAGTCCTGGACGATGGCGCGCAGTACCTGAAGCCTGCGTTCGCTGAGCATCGCGCACACCTCCAGTTCTGGTCGCCGTTTTGTTACCGGGCTGCCCTTTCCTGGCACTCTGTGCGCGCGAGTGCCAGCGTTCCCCGGCCCAGTGTACGGCTGTGGGGTACACCCCGGGCAAGGCCGGTCCTGCGATGTCACGCCGTGGGGTGCCGTCACCGTTAGCGTCGCCGTATGACGGTGACTTGGGAAGAGGCGGGGTGGGAGCGGCTCGCCGCCGGGGTGGGCCGGTGCCGGCTGCCTGGCTGGGACTGCACGGTCGGCCTGGTCGTCGGGGGCGGCTCGGCGCTCATGATCGACGCCGGGTCGAGTGTGGCGGAGGGCGCGCGGTTGCGCAGGGAGGCGCAGGCGCTCGCCGGGCGCCGTGTGACCCATCTCGCGCTCACCCACGCCCATTTCGACCATGTCTTCGGGGCGGCGGTCTTTGCCGGGGCGACGGTCCTCGTGGCCGGGGGCCTGAGCGAGGTGTTCGAGCACGGCGGCGAGGAGTTGCGGGCCGACGCGGTGCGCAACGGGCTGGATCCGGAGGCGGCGGAGAACGCGGCGGACGTCCTCGTGTGCCCCCGTGAATATGTGTGGGGCCCCGCGGTGCTCGACATGGACGGCGGCCCGGAGGTCCAGTTGTTGGCGATGCGGGGACACACCGCCCACGACCTCGCGGTCCTCGTCCCCGGCTCCCCGGCGGTCGTGTTCTGCGGCGACCTGGTCGAGGAGTCCGGCGAACCCCAGGCAGGCCCGGACGCCGTACCGTCGCACTGGCCGGCGGCGCTCGACCAGCTCCTCTCCCTGGGCGGCGAGGACGCGCTGTACGTGCCCGGTCACGGAGCGGCGGTGGACGCGGGGTTCGTGCGGGCCCAACGGGACGCGTTGGCAACGCGTTTCGGCGTGTCGTGATGAGGGTCGGCCCGGTTCTCCTATCGTCATCCGAATGCGCCAGTACTCCGCCGACCTGACCCCGCCGTGGAAGAAGCCCAAGCCGGCCCCCGAGGTCCCCGCGGAGGCGGGCCTGGTGGTCGAGGAGCCGGGCACCGGTTTCTGCGGAGCGGTGATCCGCTGCGAGGCCGGCACGGTCACCCTGGAGGACCGCTTCGGCAAGCACCGGGTGTTCCCGATGGAGCCGCGCGGCTTCCTCCTGGAGGGCCGCGTGGTCACCCTCGTCAGGCCGCCGTCGTCGAGTGCGCTACGGCCTACTCGTACGGCATCCGGTTCGGTCGCCGTTCCCGGTGCACGCGCGCGTGTGGCCCGCGCCGGGCGGATCTACGTCGAGGGGCGGCACGACGCCGAGCTCGTCGAGCGGGTGTGGGGCGACGACCTGCGCATCGAGGGCGTGGTGGTCGAGTACCTGGAGGGCGTCGACGATCTGCCGGCCATCGTGGACGAGTTCGCCCCCGGCCCGGACGCGCGGTTGGGCATCCTGGTGGACCACCTGGTGCCGGGCACCAAGGAGTGGCGCATCGCCCAGTCGGTCACCAGCGAGCACGCGCTTGTCGTGGGCCACCCGTACATCGACATCTGGGAGGCCGTGAAACCGTCCTCGGTCGGCATCGCGGCCTGGCCCCGCGTGCCGCACGGGCAGGACTGGAAGACGGGGGTGTGCCGGGCTCTGGGTTGGCCGGAAAACACCGGTGCGGTGTGGCAGGCGATTCTGGCCAAGGTCCAGTCCTACAAGGATCTCGAGCCGGAACTGCTGGGGCGGGTGGAGGAGTTGATCGACTTCGTCACGGCATGAGACGCGGCAAGGTGGCGAATGTGGTCGTATCCAGGTCGATGCCCACGATCGGCAGCGTTACGAGGTCTCCGAACTTACGCGTCCGCTCGGACTGATAGTTCGCCGCCAAGCCGGTCCCGGTCGGCTCCGTCAGCACCACGCACTTGGCCTCGAACGGATCGATGATCAAGTAGACGGGGACACCCCCTGCGGCGTAGATCGACCGCTTGTCCACGTAGTCCCGGTGGGCGCTGGTCTTCGATACGACCTCGACAAGCATCGTCACGGCGGGAGCGGGCACGAGTCGTCCCGGACCGTCGTCCGCACCGATCTCCATGACTACGAGATCCGGCTGGGGCTCGCTGTTCTCGCCAGGGAATGCCACATCCTGCGTCTGGAGGCGCTCCCACCGACTCGAGGGAATCTGGTCCTGCACGGACTGCACGATGCGGTTGTGGACCTTGTCGGGCCCCGCCATCATCACGATGTCCCCCCGGATGAGTTCAGCCTTGAAGCCCTCGGGAACCTCAAGGTTCTCGAACGCCTCACGCACTCGGCGATCATCCACAGCGGTCATCTCCGTGGCCCTCCGCATCCGCCGCGTTCTGTCGACGGCAGCTTGGGAACCAGCCTAAGGACCGAACCGGCGTTCTGCTTGGATTCACCCACCCGAGTGATCAGTCCACCAGGTCCCGCACCACCGCATCCGCCAACAACCGCCCGCGCAGCGTGAGCACGGCGCGCCCCTCGTCGTAGGGCCGCTGTTCCAGCAGTCCGTCGTTGAGGGCCCGGCGGGAAGCCTTGAGGCCGTCCTCGTGGAGGAGGTCCAGCGGTGCCCCCTCCCGGAGCCGCAGCTCCAGCAGGATCCGCTCCACCCGGCGGTCCTCCTCGGAGAGGATCTCGCGGCCCGCACCCGGTGACCGTCCGGCCGCCAGCGCCCCCGCGTACGCGCCCGGGTGCTTCACGTTCCACCAGCGCACCCCGCCGACGTGCGAGTGCGCTCCGGGGCCCGCGCCCCACCAGTCGGCGCCGCGCCAGTACAGCTCGTTGTGGAGACAACGGCCGGATTCCGACGTCGCCCAGTTCGAGACCTCGTACCAGTCGAAGCCCGCCGCCGACATCACCTCGTCCGCGATGAGGTACCGGTCGGCGTGCACGTCGTCGTCCGTCATCGGGACCTCGCCGCGGCGGATCCGGCGGGCGAGCTGGGTGCCCTCCTCGACGATCAGGGCGTACGCGCTGATGTGGTCGGGGCCCGCGCCGAGCGCGGAGTCGAGGGACGCACGCCAGTCGTCGTCGCTCTCGCCCGGGGTGCCGTAGATCAGGTCGAGGTTGACGTGGTCGAAGCCGGCCGCACGGGCCTCCGCGACGCACGCCTCGGGGCGGCCGGGGGTGTGCGTTCGGTCCAGGACCTTCAGTACGTGCTGTTTCGCGCTCTGCATGCCGAAGGAGACGCGGTTGAAGCCGCCGTCGCGGAGGGCCGCGAGGTAGGCGGGGTCGACCGACTCCGGGTTCGCCTCCGTGGTGATCTCCGCGTCCGGCGCCAGGCCGAACTCGTCGCGGATCGCGCCCAGCATCCGGACGAGATCGCCCGCCGCGAGCAGCGTGGGCGTACCGCCGCCGACGAAGACCGTGCGGACCGGGCGGGGGTCGTCGCCGAGGACCTTGCGGGCCAGGCGGACCTCGTCGATCAGGGTGTCCGCGTAGTTGTCGCGGGAGGCCAGCACTCCGCCCGTGCCGCGCAGCTCGGTCGCCGTGTAGGTGTTGAAGTCGCAGTAGCCGCAGCGGGTCGCGCAGTACGGGACGTGCAGATAGAACCCGAGGGGGCGGTCCACGGCACCGGCGAGCGCCTGCGGGGGCAGGGCGCCGTCGTCGGGGACGGGATCGCCGTCGGGGAGTGCGGAAGGCATGTCCTCCATTGTCCCGTACGTTCGTCCCGGCCACGGACGGCCCAGCCCGGGCGGACGGCGCGGACGGTGTGCCGTATTCCTGGAAGCCGAGGCGGAGGACGCGAACTACCCGGGAGGCTCAGTGGGGACACCCCGAACGGAAATCCGCACAGAAAGCGGAACAGGGAGCCGAACAGGGAGCGGGCCGGGGATCCGTGCGGGAAGTCTGGCAGCGGTCCTCGTCGTCGCCCTGACGCTCACCGCCGGAGCCGCCCCCACCCCCGCCCCCTCGACCGACCCTGCCCCCTCGGCCGCCCCCACCTCCTGCTCCACCGGCACCGGCCCCTACCAGCGCGAGTTGGAGAGCTATCTCCGGCTGCCGCCGGACGGACACCAGTCCCCCGCCGACTGCGCGGCGATCAGCGCCTTCCAGTCCCGCAACGAGGTACGGCCCGCCGACGGCTACGCCAGTCTCGCGACCTATCGCACGATGCTCGTCGTCCAGGCCCGGCCGGACCCGAACGCGGCCGGAAACTGCCCGGTCCGCGACTACAAGGTGGCCTGCGTGGATCTGGACCGGCAGCTGATGTGGGTCCAGGAGGGCCGGCGGGTGACGTTCGCACCGGTGCCCATCCGCTCCGGGCGCGACGGCTACGAGACCCGTACCGGCTGGTTCTCCGTGTACTGGCGCGACCAGGACCACTACTCCGATCTCTACGACAACGCGCCGATGCCCTACTCCCAGTTCTTCAGCGACGGGCAGGCCTTCCACGGCAGCCTGGTCGACCTGTTCAAGGGCGGATCGCACGGCTGCGTCAACCTCCAGCTGAACGACGCCCGGCGGCTGTGGGACGAGCTCACGGAGGACGACGCGGTGTACATCTGGGGGACGAAACCCGGCACGGAACGCGGTCTCAGGCCAGCAGCGGAGCGCCCGGATCCGCATGGGAACCCACCCCCGGCAGTACATACGCCACCGCCGAACCCCGGTGCTCGGTGAACTGACTCAGGTCGTCCCGCACCGCCAGCCGCTGCTGCACCCGTACGAACAGCGCCGGATCACGCATGAAGGCGAGGAACAGCAGTCCCCGGTCACCGGGGCCGTCGTCGTAGGAGTAGCCGCGGCGCAGCATCCGGGCTCCCGCGTCGAAGCGGGGGCTGGCCGCGTGGACATGGGAGCGCAGCGGGGTGACGTACCGGCCCTGCGGTGTCTTGGCGAAGACGTCCACGTCGTCGTCCTCCCGGCCGCCGCCCAGTGGGGCGCCGTCGGCCCGGCGGCGGCCGATGACCTCCTCCTGCCGGTGCGCGGCCAGGCGCGCGAACGCCTCTACGCGCAGCCGGACACGCCGTACCACGAGGAAGGTCGCGTCCTGCGACCACACCCAGCGCTCGCACTCGTCGGGCGTCGGGTTCCCCGTGCCGTCCTTGAAGCCGAGCAGGTTGCGCGGGGTGGAGCCGTCGGGCGTCGGCGGCAGGAACCCGGCCTGCCGCCAGCGTGGCCGCAGTACGTCACCGGCCAGCCGGCTCAGTTCGGCGGCGGCACCGGCGGCACTGCGGGCGTCGTCGGCGCAGACCTGGAGGAGGAGGTCGCCCCCGCAGCGGGCGGGGTCCAGCCGGTCGCCGGGAAAGGGGGGCAGCTCGTCCAGGCCTGCGGGCGCCGGGAGGCCAAGGCGCCCGGGCAGCCGGGGGCCGACGGCGACGGTCGCGGTGAGGTGCGCGCCCGGGTCCGGCGCCTGGGGGACGGCTCGACGCCACCTTCGGAGCACTCCCCGCAACGCACGCGCCCCCGCCGCGCCGCGCAGGCCGGCGTGCAGGTCGTACGCCATGACGAGTACCGCGGCCTGCTGCGGTGTCGTCACCCCGGCCTGCCGCGCGCACTCGAAAGCGGGCCCGCGCCGCCCGGGCGCCGGGTCGTCGCGCGTGCAGCCGGTCGCCGTCACGGCAGGGGGAAGCAGCGCGGCGGCCAGGACGTGCCGGCGGGGGAGGCCGGTCCGGGCGGGAACATCAAGCGTGTCGAATCCGGCATTCGTTGCCATGGGCACGAAAGGGACGATACATCTGCGGGGTGCGACCCAACCGTTTCCCGCGTCCCCTCCGTCATGTGTCCCGAGCAGCGGCCCTGCTCCTGGCCACGGCCGTCCTCACCGCCTGCGGTGCCATCTCCGGCGGCGGTGCGCCCGGCGGCTCGGCGGGAGCCGCCGTCGTCCGTGTCCCGCAGGACGCCGCGTCCCTGCGGGAGGGGGTGGACCGGGTGCGGCCCGGCGGCCTTGTCCTCGTGTCGCCGGGCGTCTACCGGGAGAGCGTGACCGTCGCCAAGCCGGGCGTGGTGCTGCGCGGCACCGACCGTTCGACGGTGGTCGTGGACGGGGAGTTCAAGCGTCCCAACGGCATCACCGTCACCGGCGCGGGCGCGGCCGTGGAGAACCTGACCGTACGCGACCATCTCGCCAACGGCGTCCTGTTCACCGGCGTGACGGACGCGACGCTCCAGGCGGGCCGCGCCGGCGGCTCGGCGTACGACCCGCTGGACACGGTCAAGTTCCCACCCCTCAAGGGTTTCCGGGCCTCGTACGTGACGGCCTACGACAACGCCCTGTACGGCATCTACGCCTTCGACGCCCGCTCCGGCGTCATCGAGCACTCCTACGCCTCCGGGCAGGCCGACTCCGGCATCTACGTCGGCCAGTGCCGGCCCTGCGACACCGTCGTACGGCACAACACCGTCGAGCACAACGCGGTGGGCCTGGAGGTCACCAACGCCTCCGAACGGCTGTATCTGCTGGGCAACCGCGCCTCCCACAACCGGGTCGGCCTCACCCTCGACTCCAACGACCTGGAGGCGCTGGGCCCGCAGCACGGCGCCGTCGTCGCGGGCAACGCCTTCACCGACAACAACGACGCGGCGAGCCCCGAACAGGCCGACGGCGGCTTCGGCATCGGCATCGGCGCGGGCGGCGGCCGGGACAACGTGATCGAGCGCAACCTGATCAGCGGCAACCGGTCGGCCGGCGTCCTGCTGAGCGACGTCCAGGGCTACCCCGCCCGCGGCAACACCGTGCGCGCCAACCGGGCCACCGGCAACGGCACCGACCTGGTCCTGTCCACCGGCGCCCCGGCCGGCAACTGCTTCGCCGGCAACGCCGAGTCGAGCAGCAGCCCGGGGAACCTGTCCGGCATCGCGGGCTGCGACCGGGCGACGGGGGCGGGGACGACCGCGGTGCCGGACACCGCCGCCCCGGCCGAGCCCGGCACCGGCCGCCCGCCCCTCGGCAGCGCCCTCCCCGTCCAGGCTCCCCCGGGCATCTCCTTCCAGGACGTCCCCGCACCCCCGGCCCAGCCCGCGATGCCCGGCGCCCCCACAGCGGCTCCGCGCCCCGCGACCGGTCTGCCGGGCCATGTGGAGCCCGGGGCCTTCCGGCTCCCGAAGTCACCGACCGCGGTCCCGATCCGCACCGGCTGAGCCCGACCTCCGTTTCCACGGCCCGTCAGGCAGCTTCCCGGGCACATGTCCCGCCGTCACATCGACCTGTACCGTCCGGCCCGGCCCGAGGTCCGCGGTGAGGCGGCGGAGGCTGCCGTCCGCGTCGATCCAGTACGTCAGGGGAGAGCGCCCGGACGCCGACGGCACCGTGGGGCGGCCGGTGCCCTGGGGGCGGGGCCGCGGCCCGGTGAAGACACCGTACGAACGACCGTCGATCCGGTCGTCCCGCAGCCACAACGGGCCTGACTGTGCGAGGAGTTGGGCGTTGTCAGGCCGGTCGGCCGCCATGGACGTCGTCAGCCGCAGGGCGATGTCGAGCGGATCCCCGCTGAACCCCCGCCGCACCCACTCCCGCTCCCCCACGCCCCGGACCACCCGCTGCAGAGCCCCGGCCCCGATCCCGGCGCCACCGGCGACCGCCCCTGCCCGCCGGCCCCGCGCGACCGCCACGCCCCCCAGGTCCCAGGCGAGCACCCCCTGCCCGTCGTTCCCCGCGCCCGCCACCTCGTACGTGCCGACCGCCCGGTGGGTGCGGTGGTCGACGACGGCGTGGATCACGGTGGTTCCGCCCGGGGTCACGGCCCGGAGGGTGACGGCCGACGGGCTCTCGCGGTACGTACGGAAGCGGGCCAGCGCCATCCGCTGAGCCTCACCGGCCGAGACGGCCCGCGGTCCCTCGTCGCCCCTGGACACGAGGACGGCGGCACCGCCGACGCCCACCGTCGCGAGGCCGACGAGCGCGGCCACCACCCGTCGGCTCGCCTTCTTCTTCGCCTTGATACGCATGACACGTCTCTACAGGCGGGGGGGGGGGGGGGGGGGGGGCCCCCCGCCGCGGGGGGGGCCCCCGCCGCACCAGCACCGGCGGGCGGAGGACGCGCCGCGGCGGGCGCGGG
>NZ_JBHYWD010000012.1:0-170884 GCF_042751305.1 Streptomyces hokutonensis | reverse complement strand
GCCCACCGGTCCTCACCGGTGGGCGGCCCGCCCGACATTCACCCTCGCGGAGCTGTCACTGCCGCGGGGCGGTCAGCACTTGCCCTTGCACGGCTCCCCCCGCTTGTTGGCGATCCGCACGACCAGCCCGTCGCCGTCGACGCCGTTCTTCAGGGTGAGGTGGTACGGCCCGGTGACCGGGTCCTTCGGCAGGACGTAACCCTCGGGAACGTCCTTCTCCACGAGGTAGTACGTGCCGATCGCCAGGTGGTCGAAGGAGCACCTGCCGTTCCCGCCGGAGACGCAGTCGTCCACCAGGGTGTCCCTCGTGCCGCCGCCGCGCTGCAGACCGGGCGTCCCGTTGGAGTCGCGCCACAGCTGGAACACCGCGCCGTGCAGCGGCCGGTGGGTCTTCGCGTCGGTCTTGAGGACGGTCAGTTCCAGTTCCCGGACCAGACCCGCGTCGAGGGTCAGGTCCTGGCGGTGGCCCGGGCCGAGGGTGACGACCGGGGAACACCCGGTCGCCGGGTCGACGACGGAGTCGTCACCGACCCGGCCCGCGTCCTGCCTGGTCCACAGATATCCGCCGGGCCGGACGAAGCACACCTTGTAGGCGCCGTCGGCGAGCTTGTCGAAGAGGTACTTGCCGTCGGTGCCCGTGGTCGTGGTGCCGATGACCTTGTTCGTCGACGGGTCGACCAGGTGGACGGTGATGCCGGGTGCCGGCTTCTCGCCCTTGTCCTGGATGCCGTCGCCGTTCTCGTCGTACCAGACGTAGTCACCCAGCTTGTTGACCGGGCCGACGATGCCCGCGTCCACGGCGTGGTCGACGTGGCCGGGGTCGCCGACGACCACGGTGGTCCGGCCCGCCGGGTCGACGTCCGAGTCGATCGCGGTGTCCGAACCGGCCCTCCGGGTCGTCCACTTGAGCTGGGCGAGGGTCGGGGAGCCGGGCAGGGCCGACGGGTTGATGTGGCTGTAGTCGAAGGCGGCGGTGTACGAGGTGTCGGGCTCGAGGCCTTCCTTCGTACCGATGTAGTACTCGCCGTTGGCGTCGGTGGTGGCCGTCAGCGTCTTGCCGCCCGCGTCGGTCAGGGTGACCACGACGCCGGCGACCGGCGGCTCGGACGGGTCCTGGATGCCGTCGCCGTCGGAGTCGTACCAGACCCGGTTGCCGATCTGGACGGGCGCCTGGTCACAGACCAGTTCCAGGTCGGCGAGGCCGTTGGCCTTGCCGAACAGGTTGGCACGGGTGGCGGCCGAGTTGTCCCAAGTGCTCTGGATCAGAAGGTCGCCCGCGGTGACGCCGGTCTCGGAGCCCCAGCGGCGCGCGCCCTGCTGATAAGCGTCGTACGGGTCGTAGGCCGTGCTCCACAGCTTCTTGCGGTAGGGCTGCAGGACCGTGCCGCCCTCGGTGATCTGGTCGTGCTGGGCGTCCGACAGGACCGTGAGGTCGTCATAGAACTCGCCGTTGCCCGGGCCCAGCTTGTTGCCGGGCAGTGCGCCGGTGAGCGAACCGCAGACGGCGTTGTTCTCCAGCGCCTGACTCGTACCGGACCTGCACACGCGCAGGGCGTCGCCCGCGGCGATGCCGGTGAGGAGGGCGCTGCCGTCGGCGGCGCCATGGGCGTAGGTCGCGGTGCCCTGCATGTCGCCGAAGCGGTCGCGGAAGCCCAGGACCAGGTCGCCGTTGTCGGCGATCTCGATGTTGGCCAGGATCGGCTGCGGCGCACTGACGAAGGAGTGCGACTCACGGTCGGGCACCCGCTCGTTCCAGGCCTCCCACCGGGCGCTCATCACCTGGCCGACGGTGGTGGTGTCTGTGCAGCGGTAGGCGGTGGCCGGGTTGCCCGTGAAGCGGTAGGCGCAGCCGCGCGGGTAGTTCATCGCCGTGCTGAACAGTTCGGCGAACGACCCGTTCTTGAACTCGTAGACGTGTGAGGTGACTTGGGACGGGTCACCCCATGGAACGGCCGTGGTCGTGGTCGTCTCCGCGCCGCACACCCCGCCGACGAGCACACGCTTGCCGCGCACGCCGATGCCGTAGGGGTGCCATTCGCCGACGCAGGACGACGGCTTCGGGACGGCGTACGAGGTCTGGGTGCCGGCGGTGACGGAGTCTCCGGTGCCCTGGATGGGCACGGAGTACAGCTTGGCGTCGTTGAGATCGACGGCGTAGAGCGTCTTCCCGTCGCCGGAGACGTCCACGTCGCCGATTCCCTCGCGGCCGACCTTGCCGTACACCGCGTCGTCGTGCAGCCAGTTGCCGGTGGTGTCGTGCGCGGTGAGCGTGCCCGGCAGGGTGGCGAAGGTGGTCACCGTCTTGCTGGTGTCGTTGTAACGGTAGATCGCGTTGACCGCGCCCGCGGGCCCGTAGGCGGTGTGCCGCTTGACCAGCGTGCCCATGTACTTGTTGCCGGTGCGGTCGGCCCCGATGCCGAAGACCGCCTGCTGCTGGGTGTTGCCGGTCAGCTGGGTGACCGTGCCGCCGGGGGACGTGTTGGAGAAGTCCCCGGCGAAGGACACCAGGCCCTTGTAGCCGGTCGCGTCGCCCTTGGCGAGGTTGCAGGTGACGAGGGTGGGGTTCTCCTGGCAGTACACGCCGGGCTCCCAGAACCCGGTGGTGTACGTGGCGTCCTTGCCGCCGGTGACGTCGACGAAGCCGACGTTGCTGCGGATGACGTCGGCGCCGGTGCCGAGGCCCGCGACGGCCTCGGACAGGGTGCCGGGGTCGGGGTTGGCGACCTGGACGCGGTACTTGCCGCCGGTGAGGGCGGAGGACGCCGGGGTGAGGACGGCGGTGCCGTCGTCACCGGTCGTGGCGGTCAGGACGGTGCCCGCGTCGTCCGTGAGCGTGACCTTGGCTCCGGCCAGGCCGGGTTCCAGGACGCTGTCGTACTTGCCGTCGGCGTTCACCTCGGTGACGACCCGCACGGTCACCTTGCCGTCACCGCTTCCGGCGGCCCGCACGACGGCGGCGGACGCGAGCCCGCTCGCTCCGCCGGCCGATGTGCCCGCCGCCAACAGGGCCAGGCTGAGCACGCCCAGCCCGGTCACTCTCCAGTCCGTGTGCAGCACTCTTTCCTCGTCTCGTACGACCGGCCCCCACCGATACATGTATAGAAGAGGTAAAGATGTACTAATCGGACCATTAGGGGTAATGGGCTGTCAGATCACTACGTACCACCGGATTCCAGTGCGTGGGAGGCGTGTCCCGTTACTCCGCCTGAAGCACCAGCAGCGCCATGTCGTCCTCCGGCGGCCGCCCCCCGAACTCGTGCACCAACCGCTTGATCCGCTCCGCGATCAACTCGGCGCTCAGCCCCGCACACCCGACGAGCGCGGCCGCCAGGCCGTCGCCGTCGTCGAACTGGACGGAGCCGGAGCGGCGCTCGGTCACTCCGTCCGTGACGCACAACAGGCTGTCGCCGGGGCGGAGTTCGAAGGTCTCGCTGGTGTAGGTGACGTCCTCGATGACACCGAGGAGGGTCTGCGGGCGGGCGGCCGTGGCGACGGTGCCGTCCGGGCCGAGGAGCAGGGGGAGCGGGTGTCCGGCGGAAGCCAGGGTGCAGCGGACGCCGCCGTCGAAGGGGATCAGCTCGCCGTAGAGGAGGGAGAGGAAGCGGGGGCCGTCGCCGACCGGGCCCGGCATGCCGCCCGCGGCGACCAGGGCGTGGGCCGCCGCGTCGGCCGCCTCCGTGGCGTCGTCGAGGAGGAGCTGGTTGAGGCGGTCGAGGACGTCGGCTACGCCGTAGCCCTCGCGGGCGAGGAGGCGGAGCCAGGGGCGGGCCAGGCCGATGACCACGGCGGCCTCGGGGCCCTTGCCCTGGACGTCGCCGAGGGCGAAGCACCAGCGGCCGTCGCCGGCCGGGAAGAGGTCGTAGAAGTCGCCGCTGGGGCCGCCCTTGTCGCAGGGTTCGTAGACGAGGGCGCTGTGCACGCCGGGGATCTCGGCGACGGCGCCGGGCAGCAGGCCGCGCTGGAGGACGCGGCTGATGGTGGCCTGGCGGGCGTACTGGCGGGCCGCGCCGATGGCGAGCGCGACCCGGCGGCTGAGGTCCTCGACCAGGCCGGTGACCTCGTCGGGGAAGCAGGGCAGCCCGGACCGTCCGATGACGAGCGTGCCGAGCGGGCGGCCGCCCGCGATCAGCCGGTACGCCAGCGCCGCGCCGTGCGTGCCGTGCGGGCCGAGGGCGTCGGCGGGCCAGGGGTAGGACACGGGCCGCAGCGAGTCCTGCGGGCGCGGCGGGTCCTTCTCCAGGGCGCCGCGCAGTTCCTCGATGCGGTTCTCGCTGCCGTGCCAGACGCGGGCGAGGCGCGGTCCGGCGCCGGCCCCGGCGTCCTCGCCCCAGCCGCCGCGTCCCATCGACTCGTCCTCCAGCCATACGGCGCACCAGTCGGCCAGTCTCGGCACGATCAGCTGTCCGGCGAGCGCGGCGACCAGGTCCTCGTCGAGCTGTCCGGCGAGGAGGTCGGAGGCCTCGGCGAGGAAGGAGAGGGCGCCGCGGCCGAGCCAGTCCCGGTCGCGTTCGGCGCGCTGGGGTTCGGGGGCGAGGATCTCGGCGACGCGCAGGCCGCGTTCAGCGCCGTATGCCTCCAACTCCTCGTCGACCGGGCTGCCTTCGGCGGGCAGTCGGGCCCACACGGTCTTGGTGCCGGTGCGGTAGGTGACGCCCCAGGCCTCGGCGAGCGTGGAGACGAGGCGCAGTCCGCGGCCGAACTCCGGTGTCTCGTGGATCTGTTCGGCGCTGTTGTCGCGCGGGGCGCGGGAGGGGTGGTGGTCGGCGACCTCCAGGACGACGGACTCCGTGTCCTCGAGACGGCAGATCAGCTCGACGTCCGTGCCGGCGTGCACGACGGCGTTGGTGACCAGTTCGCTGACGACGACCATCGCGTCGTCGGCGAACCGGTCGGTGAGGAACTCGGCGCCGGACAGGCCGAGTTCGGTCCACTCGAGGAACGCGGCACGCACCAGGCCGCGGGCGGAACCGGGCGCGAGGGGGCTTCCGGACAGCGTGGCGCGCATCGTCGTGCGCGGGTCCGCGCCGTGGTGCGCGGGCGCGTCGGGAGCACGCGAAGTGGTCTCCCGTTGCGTCGGAATAGCCCCCATGCACAGCTCCCCGAGCAGATCGGACGAATACGCCTCAGTCAATGGCGACAGAGTGACAGACTGGCCGCGCCCATAAGCGCCGAGTTACCGAAGTGGGCCGCCATGAGTGAGAACAGTGCTACGCGTGTGCTCGAAGACGGACACAAAGAGGACTGGATTCGAGCATCGGACCTCCGTCCCCTGCTCGCCGTGATGACGGCCGCCCGGGACGGCGACTTCACCAAGGCACCGGAGACGGGCTCCGGAATAGTGGCCGAGCTGACCGCCGCCTTCAATCAGATCATGGACCGCAGCACCCACTTCAACTCCGAGACGCAGCGCGTCAAACGGGAGCTGATCCGCCACGGCCGCCTCGACGAACGCCTCTCGGCCAGCCCCGGCCAGGGCGGCTGGACCTCCCGCGTCAACGACGTCAACCAGCTCCTCGACGCCCTGGTCGCCCCGGCCGCCAACGCGACCCGGGTCCTGGACGCGGTGGCGGGCGGCGATCTGACCCAGCGGGTCGATCTGCACGACGGCAGCAGGCAGTTGCGCGGTGATCTACGGCGCCTGGGCCGCACGGTGAACAAGATGGTGGACCAACTCTCCCTGTTCACCGGGGAGGTGACCCGGGTCGCCCGCGAGGTCGGCACCGAGGGAAGGCTCGGCGGGCGGGCCAAGGTGCAGGGCCTGTCGGGCAGTTGGCGCGATGTGACCGAGGCGGTCAACACGATGGCGTCCCGGCTGACCGCGCAGGTGCGGGACATCGCCCTCGTCACCACGGCGGTGGCGCGCGGCGACCTGACCCGTACGGTCACCGTCGAGGCGACCGGTGAGCTGCTCGAACTGAAGCTCACCGTGAACACGATGGTCGACCAGCTCTCCGCGTTCGCCGACGAAGTGACGCGCGTGGCCCGCGAGGTGGGCACCGAGGGCCAGTTGGGCGGGCGCGCGCAGGTGCGGGGCGTGTCCGGGGTCTGGAAGGACCTCACGGACAACGTCAACTTCATGGCGTCGAACCTGACTTCGCAGGTCCGGAACATCGCCCAGGTGACGACGGCTGTGGCGAACGGCGACCTTTCGCAGAAAATCACGGTCGACGCGCAGGGCGAGATCCTCGAACTCAAGTCGACCATCAACACCATGGTCGACCAGCTCTCCGCCTTCGCCGACGAAGTGACGCGCGTCGCCCGCGAGGTCGGCACCGAGGGCAACCTCGGCGGACGCGCCCAGGTGCGGGGCGTCTCCGGCGTCTGGAAGGACCTCACCGACAACGTCAACTTCATGGCGGACAACCTGACTTCACAGGTCAGGAACATCGCGCTGGTGTCGACGGCCGTGGCGCAGGGCGACCTCGGCAAGAAGATCACGGTGGAGGCGAAGGGCGAGATCCTGGAGCTGAAGTCGACCATCAACACGATGGTCGACCAGCTCTCCGCCTTCGCCGACGAGGTCACACGCGTGGCCCGCGAGGTCGGCACCGAGGGCAACCTCGGCGGGCAGGCCCAGGTGCGGGGCGTCAGCGGGGTGTGGAAGGACCTGACGGACAACGTCAACTTCATGGCCCTGAACCTGACTTCGCAGGTGCGGAACATCGCCCAGGTGACGACCGCCGTGGCCAACGGCGACCTGTCGAAGAAGATCACGGTCGACGCGCGCGGCGAGATCCTCGAACTCAAGGACACCGTCAACACGATGGTGGAGCAGCTGCGCGCCTTCGCCGACGAGGTCACGCGCGTCGCCCGCGAGGTCGGCACCGACGGCCGACTCGGCGGCCGGGCCCAGGTGTTGGGCGTCTCCGGTGTCTGGCGCGACCTGACCGACAACGTCAACTACATGGCGGACAACCTGACTTCGCAGGTGCGGAACATCGCGCAGGTCGCGACAGCCGTGGCGCAGGGCGACCTGTCGAAGAAGATCGACGTGGACGCGCGGGGCGAGATCCTGGAGCTGAAGACCACCATCAACACGATGGTCGACACCCTCTCCTCCTTCTCCTCCGAGGTCACCCGGGTCGCCCGCGAGGTCGGCTCCGAGGGCCAACTCGGCGGCCAGGCACGGGTGGAAGGCGTCTACGGCACCTGGAAGCGCCTGACGACCAACGTGAACGAACTCGCGCTGAACCTCACCACGCAGGTCCGCGCGATCGCCGAGGTGGCCTCCGCGGTGGCACAGGGCGACATGTCCCGCTCGATCACGGTGGAGACCCAGGGCGAGGTCACCGAGCTCAAGGACAACATCAACCTGATGGTGGCCAACCTCCGCGAGACGACCCGCGCGAAGGACTGGCTGGAGTCCAACCTGGCCCGTCTCGCGGCCCTGATGCAGGGGCACCGGGACCTGATGGAGGTCGCCGACCTGATCCTGCGCGAGCTGACCCCGCTGGTGAACGCGCAGTACGGGGCGTTCTTCCTGGCCGATCCCGACGAGGACAGCCTGCGAACGGCCATCCCCGCCAAGGGACTCGCGTTCATCGCCGGGTACGGGTCGGCACAGGGCGCGACCGTGGACACGGGCGGTATGCCGGTGCACGGCCTGGTGCGGCAGGCGGCCCGCGAGAAGAAGCGGATCCTGGTGGAGGAGGCCCCGCCGGACTACATCAAGATCAACAGCGGGCTCGGCGAAGCCGCTCCGGCGAGCGTGGTCATCATCCCGATCCTCTTCGAGGACAAGCTCCTCGGCGTCATCGAACTGGCCTCCTTCTCCCGGTTCTCCGACGTCCACCTCGCGTTCTTCGACCAGTTCGTGAACACGATCGGCGTCGCGATCAACACCATCATCGCCAACTCCCGCACGGAGTCCCTGCTCGGCGAGTCCCAGCGGCTCGCCATGCAGTTGCAGGAACGTTCGGACGAACTCCAGAAACAGCAGGCCGAGTTGCAGCGCTCCAACGCCGAACTGGAGGAGAAGGCAGCCCTGTTGGCCACCAGCTCCCAGTACAAGTCGGAGTTCCTGGCCAACATGAGCCACGAGCTGCGCACCCCGCTCAACTCGCTGCTGATCCTGGCCCGGCTGCTCTCCGACAACCCCGACGGTCATCTCTCCGACCAGGAAGTGCAGTTCGCGACCACCATCCACCGCTCCGGCTCCGACCTCCTCCAGCTCATCAACGACATCCTCGACCTGTCGAAGATCGAGGCCGGCCGGATGGACGTACGCCCCAAGCGGCTCCCCCTCATCAAGCTCCTCGACTACGTCCACGCCACGTTCCGCCCGCTCACCCTGGACCGGGGGCTCGCCTTCGAGGTGTCGGTCGGCGAGGACGTACCGCGCGAGATGTGGTCGGACGAGCAGCGGCTCCAGCAGATCCTGCGCAACCTGCTGTCCAACGCCATCAAGTTCACCGCCACCGGCCGGGTCGAACTCCGCGTCAACCGGGTCAAGGACCCCGACCACCGCTACTCCCACGACAGCGACGAGGTCATCGCGTTCGCCGTCTCCGACACCGGCATCGGGATCGCCGCCGAGAAACTCCCGGTGATCTTCGAGGCCTTCCAGCAGGCCGACGGCACGACCAACCGCAAGTACGGCGGTACGGGCCTCGGGTTGTCGATCAGCCGGGAGATCGCCGGGCTGCTCGGCGGCCGTATCGTCGCGGAGAGCGAGCCGGGCAGCGGCTCGACCTTCACGCTCTACGTCCCCGTCGTCAGCCCCGGCCACGCGGCGACCGGGCGGACCACCGAGGACCAGGAACTGCCCACGACGGCCGAGCAGTTGTCGGCCGAGCCGTTCACCGGGCACGAGGTGGACGACTCCTGGCCGACGCCCACCAAACTGGAGGCGTGGAAGGCCGGCCGGGCCGGTCAGGTGCTGCCGGGGCGGCGGGTGTTGATCGTGGACGACGACATCCGCAACGTCTTCGCGCTCACCCACGTCCTGGGCCGCGTCGGCATGCCGGTGCTCTACGCGGAGAACGGCCGCGAGGGCATCGAGACCCTGGAGCGCAATCCCGACGTCGAACTCGTGCTGATGGACATCATGATGCCGGAGATGGACGGCTACGAGACCATAGCCGCCATCCGCCGCGCCCCGCGCTGGACCGGACTGCCCATCGTCGCGCTCACCGCCAAGGCGATGCCGGGCGACCGGGAGAAGTCCATCGCCCGGGGCGCCAACGACTACGTGCCCAAGCCGGTGGACGTGGACCAGCTGCTGACCGTCGTCTGCGCCCTCCTGGACCCCGAGGCCGAGACCGACATCGCGGGAACCGATGCGGGTACAGGGGAGACGGCGATACCGCCGACGACTGAGTGAGGCCAGTCATCATGAGCGCTGAGGCAACGACCGACGAGCGCGCGAGCATCCTCCTGGTCGACGACATGGAGGACAACCTGCTCGCGCTGGAGGCCGTCCTGGGGTCCCTCAACGAGCCACTGGTACGCGCCCGTTCGGGCGAGGAGGCGATGAAGGCGCTGCTGCGGCAGCGCTTCGCCGTCGTCCTGCTGGACATCCGCATGCCGGGCATGGACGGGTTCGAGACCGCGGCCAACATCAAACGGCTCGACCAGACCAAGGACGTCCCGATCATCTTCCTGACCGGCAGCGACTCGGACGCGGGGTACGCGTTCCGCGGCTACGCCACGGGTGCCGCCGACTACTTGACCAAGCCGTTCGATCCGTGGGTGCTGCGGGCGAAGGTGACCGTCTTTCTCGAACTGCACCGGAAGAACCAGCTGTTGGAGCGGATGCTGGCCCGTGAGCAGGGGCAGTTCGACGAACTGGCCTCGCGGCTCAAGGAGATCGAGGCGCACATGGCTGCCAGCACGGTGGACGAGGTGCAGGAACTTCGGCACGAGGTGCGGGAGCTGGGGCAACTGGTGCGGGACATGCGCCGGGGGCAAGGACGTTGAGACCAGGCCCCCGGCACCACGGGCTCACGCCTCGCGCGACCCCGCGTACATGTCGTCGATCAGGTGCTTGTACTCCCGTTCCACCACCGGGCGCTTGAGCTTGAGGCTCGGGGTGATCTCGCCGTGTTCCACGTCGAGGTCGCGCGGGAGGAGGCGGAACTTCTTGATGGTCTGCCAGCGCTGGAGGCCCTCGTTGAGCTCCTTGACGTAGCCCTCGACCATGGCGACCGTCGCGGGGGCGGCGACGACCTCGGCGTAGGACTTGCCCGCGAGGCCGTTCTCCTTCGCCCAGTCCAGGATGGACGGTTCGTCGAGGGCGATGAGCGCGGTGCAGAAGTTACGGTCGGCGCCGTGCACCAGGATGTTGGAGACATACGGGCACACGGCCTTGAACTGGCCCTCGACCTCGCTGGGCGCGATGTACTTGCCGCCGGACGTCTTGATGAGGTCCTTCTTGCGGTCGGTGATGCGCAGATAGCCGTCCGGGGAAAGCTCGCCGATGTCGCCGGTGTGGAACCAGCCGTCCGCCTCCAGGACCTCGGCGGTCTTCTCGGGCAGCCCGTGGTAGCCCTCCATGATGCCGGGGCCGCGCAGCAGGATCTCGCCGTCGTCCGCGATCCGCACCTCCGTGCCGGGCAGCGGCTTGCCGACCGTGCCGGTGCGGTAGGCCTCGCCCGGGTTCACGAAGGAGGCCGCGGAGGACTCGGTCAGGCCGTAGCCCTCCAGGATGTGGATGCCGGCGCCGGCGAAGAAGTAGCCGATGTCGGGCGAGAGCGCGGCCGATCCGGAGACACACGCGCGCAGCTTGCCGCCGAAGGCCTCGCGGATCTTCGCGTAGACCAGCGCGTCGGCCACCTTGTGCTTGGCGGCGAGGCCGAAGGGCGCGGTGGCCGTGCCGGTGCGGCGGAAGTTGTCCTGGGTGACCTTCGCGTACTCGCGGGCGACCTCCGCCGCCCACTGGAAGATCCTGTACTTGGCCGCGCCGCCGGCCCGTGCCTTGGCCGCGACCCCGTTGTAGACCTTCTCGAAGATGCGCGGAACGGCCGCCATGTACGTCGGCTGCACGATCGGCAACTGCTCGATGATCTTCTCGGGGCGGCCGTCCACGGCGGTGACGTGCCCGATCTCGATATGCCCGGAGGTGAGCACCTTGCCGAAGACGTGCGCCAGCGGCAGCCACAGGTACTGGACGTCTTCGGGGCCGAGCAGCCCCGTCGCGGCGATGGCCTTCGCGAGGTAGGACCAGTTGTCGTGCGGGAGGCGGACGCCCTTGGGGCGGCCGGTGGTGCCGGAGGTGTAGATGATCGTCGCGAGCTGGTCCTTGGTGATGCCCGCGATCCGCTCCTTGACCAGATCCGGGTTCTTCTCCAGGTACGCGGCACCGCGCTGCTCCAGCTCGGCCAGGCTCAGCACCCAGTCGCCGGTCTCCGCGGTGTCGACGCCGGCCGGGTCGATGACCACGACATGCGTCAGCTCGGGCAGCTCGGCGCGCTTCTCCACGGCCTTGGCGAGCTGCGTCGCGTCCTCCGCGATCAGGACCTTGCTGCCGGAGTCGGCGAGGATGAACGTCGACTCGTCGGCGTTGGTCTGCGGATAGACGGTGGTCGTGGCGGCGCCGGCGCACATGATGCCCAGGTCGGCGAGGATCCACTCGATCCGGGTGGCGGAGGCGAGCGCCACGCGCTGCTCGGGCTGTACGCCCAGTTCGATCAGACCGGCCGCGATCGCGAAGACCCGCTCGGCGGCCTGCGCCCAGCTCAGCGACTTCCAGTCGTCGGGGCCCTCACCGGAGGCCGCGGGCACCGGGTGACGGTAGGCCTCGGTATCCGGCGTGGCCGCCACTCGCTCCAGGAAGAGGCCCGCGACGGACGGCGGACGGTTCTCGATCAGGGTCTGTGTGTCGCTCACGACATCCTCCGGGGGCCCGCGACGGTGCGGCTGGCTCAGTGCTACGGCTGTTGTTTAACTCGCGAGTAACTATCGAGCAGTGATCAGAGTAAGGCGCGACCGGCCGGTGCGTAAGGGGCGGCGGACTGTCGCTTCCTACAGAGCCAGGACGCGGGGCCCGCCGCGCCACAGCACGACGGGCCCCGGGGTCGCCTCGGTTTGCTCCGGAATTCCGATGTATGGGACCGCTACTTCTTGCCCTTGGCACCGCCACCGCTGTCGTCGCTCGACAGCACCGCGATGAACGCCTCCTGGGGAACCTCCACGGAACCCACCATCTTCATCCGCTTCTTGCCCTCCTTCTGCTTCTCCAGCAGCTTCCGCTTACGCGAGATGTCACCGCCGTAGCACTTGGCGAGGACGTCCTTGCGGATGGCGCGGATCGTCTCGCGGGCGATGACCCGGGAGCCGACGGCCGCCTGGATGGGCACCTCGAAGGCCTGCCGCGGGATCAGCTCCCGCAGCTTGGCGACCAGCCGCACGCCGTACGAGTACGCCGCGTCCTTGTGCGTGATCGCCGAGAAGGCGTCCACCTTGTCGCCGTGCAGCAGGATGTCGACCTTGACCAGGCTGGAGGCCACCTCGCCGGTGGGCTCGTAGTCCAGCGAGGCATAGCCGCGGGTCTTGGACTTCAACTGGTCGAAGAAGTCGAAGACGATCTCCGCGAGGGGCAGGGTGTAGCGGATCTCCACCCGGTCCTCGGAGAGGTAGTCCATGCCGAGCAGAGTGCCGCGCCGGGTCTGGCACAGCTCCATGATCGAACCGATGAACTCCGACGGCGCCAGGATCGTCGCGCGCACGACGGGCTCGTAGACCTTGTCGATCTTCCCCTCGGGGAACTCGCTCGGGTTGGTGACGACATGCTCGCTGCCGTCCTCCATCTCGACGCGGTACACCACGTTCGGCGCGGTCGCGATGAGGTCGAGCCCGAACTCGCGCTCCAGCCGCTCCCGGATCACGTCCAGGTGCAGCAGCCCGAGGAAGCCGACGCGGAAACCGAAGCCCAGCGCCGCCGAGGTCTCCGGCTCGTACACCAGCGCGGCGTCGTTGAGCTGGAGCTTGTCGAGGGCGTCGCGCAGCTCCGGGTAGTCGGACCCGTCCAGCGGATACAGCCCCGAGAAGACCATCGGCTTGGGGTCCTTGTAACCGCCGAGCGCCTCGGTCGCCCCCTTGTTCAGGGTGGTGATGGTGTCACCGACCTTGGACTGCCGGACATCCTTCACACCCGTGATCAGATAGCCGACCTCGCCGACCCCGAGCCCGTCGGCCCCGAGCATCTCCGGCGAGTTCGTCCCGATCTCCAGCAGCTCGTGCGTGGCGTTCGTCGACATCATCCGGATCCGCTCACGCTTGTTGAGCTGTCCGTCGATGACCCTGATGTACGTCACGACACCGCGGTAGGAGTCGTAGACCGAGTCGAAGATCATGGCACGGGCGGGCGCGTCCGCGTTCCCGACCGGCGCCGGGACCTCTTTGACGACCTTGTTCAGCAGCGCGTCGACACCGAGTCCGGTCTTGGCGGACACCCGCAGCACGTCGTCGGGGTCACACCCGACCAGGTTCGCCAGCTCCTCCGCGAACTTCTCCGGCTGCGCGGCCGGCAGGTCGATCTTGTTCAGTACGGGGATGATCGTGAGGTCGTTCTCCATCGCCAGGTAGAGGTTGGCGAGGGTCTGGGCCTCGATGCCCTGGGCGGCGTCCACCAGCAGCACGGTGCCCTCGCAGGCGGCGAGCGACCGCGAGACCTCGTACGTGAAGTCGACGTGTCCCGGTGTGTCGATCATGTTGAGGATGTGGGTGGTGCCCTCGTCGCCCCCGTCGGTGGGGGCCCACGGCAGACGCACCGCCTGGGACTTGATCGTGATGCCGCGCTCGCGCTCGATGTCCATGCGGTCGAGGTACTGAGCACGCATCTGCCGCTGGTCGACCACTCCGGTCAGCTGGAGCATCCGGTCGGCGAGCGTGGACTTGCCGTGGTCGATGTGCGCGATGATGCAGAAATTGCGGATCAGCGCCGGGTCGGTACGGCTCGGCTCGGGCACATGGCTGGGGATCGCGGGCACGCAGGGTCCTGATTCTTGAGGCGTCCGCAGTGTCTGCGGTCTCGGGTCGGATCGATACGTAGGCTCCATGGTCCCACGCGTGGGAGGTGCGGTCCGGTTTGGGCCGGTGCGAGACGGTAACGGATCGGGCCGTGGTAGCCGGTTTGGGTGGGTCGGCGGGCTGCTGGTAGCCTGGGTGGCTGTGTCTCCTGCCCTCTCTTGCACAAATTCGGGCACGAGGCACACCCCAAGAAAAATCATCGGCCCGGGACCCGTGCGGCCCCGTGCCAGAACCTGCAAAGGCTCATTCGTGGCGAACATCAAGTCCCAGATCAAGCGGATCAAGACCAACGAGAAGGCTCGGCTGCGCAACAAGGCCGTCAAGTCCTCCCTGAAGACCGCGATCCGCAAGGCCCGCGAGGCCGCTGCCGCGGGTGACGTCGAGAAGGCCACCGAGTACCAGCGCGCTGCCGCGCGTCAGCTCGACAAGGCCGTCTCGAAGGGCGTCATCCACAGGAACCAGGCCGCCAACAAGAAGTCGGCGCTTGCTTCCAAGGTCACCGCGCTCAAGGGCTGATCCTTCCGCACTTGCCTCGGCCCGCGCTCGCGCGGACCGGACCAGTAGCAATCCGCCGTGAGGACAACGTCGAGCCCTCTACCTCGATTCACGGACAGACATCGTGGTCGCCACGCCACGTACAGTGCCCCCGGACCCACTTCGGGGGCATTGCTGTATCCGCCCACAGGTATCGGCCTCCGGGTGTCGGCCGGGGGGCGGGCGGGAGTCTGCTACGACTGTCCCCGCGACCGCGCCGCCCGGGCGATCGTGACGACCGCCTTCTCCAACGCGTACTCCGGATCGTCCCCACCGCCCTTCACTCCCGCGTCCGCCTCGGCCACCGCCCGCAGCGCGACGGAGACCGCGTCCGGTGTCCAGCCCCGCATCTGCTGCCGCACCCGGTCGATCTTCCACGGCGGCATCCCCAGCTCACGCGCCAGATCCGCCGGCCGCCCGCCCCGCGCGGACGACAGCTTCCCGATCGCCCGCACCCCCTGCGCCAACGCGCTGGTGATCAGCACCGGCGCCACTCCGGTGGACAGCGACCACCGCAGCGCCTCCAGCGCCTCCGCCGCCCGCCCCTCCACGGCCCGGTCCGCGACCGTGAAGCTCGACGCCTCGGCCCGCCCCGTGTAGTACCGCCCGACGACCGCCTCGTCGATGGTCCCCTCGACGTCGGCGACCAACTGGGAGACAGCGGACGCCAGCTCCCGCAGATCGCTGCCGATGGAGTCGACGAGCGCCTGGCAGGCCTCCGGCGTCGCCGATCTCCCGGTCGCCCGGAACTCGCTCCGCACGAAGGCCAGCCGGTCCGCCGGCTTCGTCATCTTGGGACAGGCCACCTCCCGCGCACCCGCCTTGCGCGCGGCATCGAGCAGCCCCTTGCCCTTGACCCCGCCCGCGTGCAGCAGCACCAGGGTGATCTCCTCGGCGGGCGCCCCGAGATACCCCTTCACGTCCTTGATCGTGTCGGCGGACAGATCCTGCGCGTTGCGTACGACCACGACCTTGCGCTCCGCGAAGAGCGACGGGCTGGTCAACTCGGCGAGGGTGCCGGGCTGCAGCTGGTCCGAGGTCAGGTCACGTACGTCCGTGTCGGCGTCGGCGGCCCTGGCGGCGGCCACCACCTCCTGCACGGCACGGTCGAGCAGGAGGTCCTCCTGGCCCACGGCAAGCGTCACCGGGGCGAGAGGGTCGTCATTCGCAGTCTTCTTGGCCATCTCGTAAAGCATCGCACGCGGCACTGACAACGGGGGGTGGGTGCGGGCGGGTGCCGTCGGCCCGTGGGTGAGCTCGTCGCTGTTACGGCTCCTGGCTGTTACGGCTCTTTGCTTGTTACGGCTCCTCGCGCCAGCCGTCCCACTCCCCCGCGAACGCGTCCAGCTCACTGGGGTCGAGCCGTCCGCGCTCGTCCCGCAGCACGAGCAGCCACTGCGCGTCCTCGGCGTCGTCCTCGCCGGCCAGCGCGTCCCGCACCAACTGCGGTTCCTCGTCGAGGGCGAACCGCTCCCCGAGCGCCTCCGCCGCCTCCTCGGCCGCGTCACGGTCGGGCAGCACCAGCACATGTCTCACATCGCTCACGAGGACATGTTCCGGTACGACAACCCCCTCACGCGAACTCACGCACCGTCGGCACCGACCCCAGCTCGATCCCGAACCGCTCCCGATACACCGCCAACACCTCCTCGTCCGTTGCCAGTTCACGCACGTCCCGGGTCCCGTCCGCCCCCGTCACCGTCAGACCCCGACCACTGAGCGTGATCCTCCCGCCGTCCTCCGTGAGCCGCGAGCACACCAGTGACCGGGTGAAGTGCGACACGGGCGACGTGCTGTGCCACCACGCCCCGGCCACGAAGTCACCGAGCACCCGGGGCCGCACCTCCAGCCGGTACTCGGGCTTTCCGTTCCGGACCACGTCCAGGTCCGTCTCCGCCACGTCCCCGTCACCGGCTGACGCGGCGATCCTGAACTCGCCGCCGGGGTCCGCCTGTTCACCCCGTTCCTCGAAGGCGAGGGGATAGTGGCTGTGCGTCCCGAACCCCACGTCGGCCAGCCACACACTCCCGTCCACCGTCCGCACCCGCAGCGCGAGATGGTCGTACGGGATTCCCAGGCGCCCGCCGTCCCCGTACACCCGCGCCGACAGCAGCGCGACCTCGAACCCCAGCGCGGCGAGCAACGCGCCGAACAGTCCGTTCAGTTCGTAGCAGAACCCGCCTCTGCCCGCGCCCACGACCTTGTCCAGCAGCGGCTTCTCATCCAGCACGATCTCCTCTCCCAGATGGACCGACAGATTCTCGAAGGGCACGGTCTGCAGATGGCGCAGATGCAGCTCGCGCAGAACATCGGCGGTGGGCAGCGCCGGGCGCGGAACTCCCAGCCGGCGGAGGTAGGCATCGACCTGTGCGGGATTCATGCCTCCAGTCTCACGCCGACGGCGGTTCGGCGCCTGTGCCGCTGGGTTCGATACCGGGGAGGGGGCCCCTCCCCCCTCCCCCTCCCTCCCCGCCCCCTCCGCCCCGCCTCCCTCAGTCCCGCGTCACCCGCAGCCCGGCCCCCTCGCCGCCCACCGCCAGGGCTCCGTCCCGGTCCGTCCGCAGGACCACCGCGCCCATCGCGCGGAGCGCCGCGACCGTGCTGGGGGCCGGGTGTCCATAGGGGTTGTCCGCACCGCAAGAGATCAGCGCCAGCCGTGGGGCAACCCTGTGCATCAGGTCCGGGTCCTGGTAGGCCGAACCGTGGTGGGCGACCTTGAGGACGTCCACGCCTCCCAGCAGCGCCGCCGCCGGTGACCTCAACAGCTCCTGCTGGGCCGGGGGTTCGAGGTCCCCGAGCAGCAGTAGTCGCAGTCCGGCGGTCCGGACGAGCAGCGTGACACTCGCGTCGTTCGGGCCGTCCTGGTCCGGTGCCGGTTCCGGTGGCGGCCACAGCACCTGCCAGGAGAGCGGACCGGCGTGTCGCTGTTCCCCGGCGACGGCCCGGGTGATCGGGATGTGCCGTTCCTCCGCCGCTCTCCGTACGAACTCAACCTGGTCCGCGGGCTCTTCGAAGGATGTCGTCTCGATCGCGCCCACCGAGCGGCCCCGCAGCACTCCGGGCAGTCCGGCGACGTGGTCGGCGTGGAAGTGGGTCAGGACGACCAGCGGAATCCTGGTGATGCCGAGCGTGCGCAGACACTGGTCGACCAGCTTCGGATCAGGTCCCGCGTCCACGACCACGCCGGTGCCCTTGCCCGCCGCGAGCACCGTCGCGTCGCCCTGTCCGACGTCGCACATCGCGAACCGCCAGTCCGGCGGCGGCCATCCCGTGATCACCCGGGTGAGCGGCGCCGGCTCGACCACGACCAGCAGGAGCAGCAACCCGCAGACACCGCACAGCCACGGATGCCTCAGCAGCCGTCTCCCGAGCAGCACGAGGACCGCGACGGCTACGGCGAGCAGCAGCGCGCCCGTCCAACTGCCCGGCCAGTCCACTCCCCCACCGGGGAGCGCCGCGCCGGTCCTGGCCACGTCCGCGATCCACCCGGCGGGCCAACTCGCGCCCCACGCAAGGACCTTGGCCACCGGCATCAGTACCGGTGCCGTCGCCAGCGCCGCGAAGCCCAGCACCGTGGCCGGTGCGACGGCGAGTTCAGCGAGCAGGTTGCACGGCACCGCCACCAGACTGACCCGCGCCGACAGCACGGCCACGACCGGAGCGCACAGTGCCTGCGCGGCGGCAGCGGCGGCCAACGCCTCGGCCAGCCGCGGGGGAACCCGGTGCCGCCGCAGCGTCTCGCACCAGCGTGGCGCGAGCGTGAGCAGGGCTCCGGTGGCCAGTACGGAGAGCAGGAAACCGTAACTGCGGGCCAGCCACGGGTCGTACAGCACCAGGAGCAGTACGGCCGTCGCCAGCGCCGGGATCAGTGATCTACGGCGTCCGGTCGCCAGGGCGAGCAGTGCGACGGCACCGCAGGCAGCGGCCCGCAGCACGCTCGGGTCGGGCCGGCACACGACGACGAACCCGAGTGTGAGTACCCCGCCGAGCAGTGCGGTCGCCCGGAGCGAGATCCCCAGGCGGGGTGCCAGGCCTCGGCGTTCGACGAGTTGGGCGAGGCCGGGCGGTCCGATGAGGAGGGCGAGCAGGATGGTCAGGTTGCTTCCGGAGACGGCGAGGGTGTGCGCGAGGTCCGTCTCCTTGAAAGCCTCGTCCAACTCGGGTGTGATGCGCGCGGTGTCGCCGACGACCAAGCCCGGCAGCAGCGCCCGCGCGTCCGCCGGCAACCCGTCGGTTGCCTCACGCAGCCCGGCCCGCAACCGCCCCGCGAACCGCTGGGCTCCGGACGGCTTCCCCACCACCTCCGGCACCGGCTGGGTCCGCACCCGCAGCACGGCCGCGACCCGGTCCCCACTGGTCAGAGAGGGCGCCAGCCGCGCGGTCACCCTGACCCGCGTGGACGGCAGCAGCCCCAGCCAGGGCGAATGCTCCGGGCCGGCAGCGCTCTCAACACCCCGGGCGCCTTGAGCGGATGAGCCCGGATCGACGATCAACAGGACCGGCGCCCGTGTCTCCACGACCGTCCCGTCCGTCTGCTCCACCCGTCGTACCTCGGCCTCGATCAGGACGGAGACCGGAGCCGCGTGATCCCCGCTGATCCGGGGCCGGGTCAACCGTGGATCGGAACCGACCTCCACCTCCGCGGTCACGGACGCGTACTGCCGCGCCAGCTCGGGCACCGGCCCACGGCGCAGATCCGCCCCGTGCAACCCGGCGGAGGCGGCCGCTGCCGCGATGGAGAGAAGCAGGGCGGCGATCGAGGCACGGGGCCAGGAGGAGAAAGCACGGCTGCCGCCCACCCCGCCTCGCCGTCGCGCCAGCAGAAGCGCGAGACCCGCCACCAGGGCGGCGACCGCGAGACCGGTGACCCGGGCCGGTGACGCGTCCAGCGCCAGCGCGGCTGTCGCCCAGGCGGCGAGCGCGGGTGGTACGAGCCGTAGGTCTGTCGGGCCTTCCTGGTGGGGGTGCGCGGCACCCCGCCGGTTCACGGAGGAGGCATGCACGGCACGGCGGGACGAGTCGTCACGGACGTGGGTCATGGCCGTACCAGATCCCGCAGATCGGCGAAGCGGCGGTCGCCGATGCCATTGACCTGGCGCAGTTCGTCCACCGAGCGGAAACCGCCGTGCTGAGTGCGGTAGTCGATGATGTGCTGGGCCAGGACGGGACCCACCCCCGGCAGGGTGTTGAGCTGGTCGGCAGTGGCGGTGTTGAGGGAGACCGGAGCACCTGCAGCGGCCCCCGCACCGGTGCCCGTAGAACCCGCCGCACCGCTCGCACCAGGCACCGCAGCGGGCGCCGGCCCCCCGACGACGATCTGCTCCCCGTCGACAAGGAACCGAGCGAGGTTGAGCCCCTCGGTGTTCGTGCCCGAGCGCACCCCACCGGCGGCTCGTAGCGCATCCGTCACCCGCGAACCGGCCGGGAGCCGATGAACCCCGGGTTTACGGACCTTGCCGCTGACATCCACGACGATCTCGCCACCGACGGCGCCGGCCGCACTCGATACGCCCCGCGTCCCGGCCGACGTCCGCGACTCGGCCCTTTTGCCCGTAGTGCCGCCCCCTTCATCGCCCCCTGTCCCGTAAGGAGCCACCGCCCGAACCACCTCCGGGGCCCGTACGGGCTGGGTCCGGCCCACCCAGAAGTGCTGTACGGCGAAGACCGCGGCCACCACGAACAGCACACCGAGCGCGACCACGCTCCGCCGCTCCAGCCCGCACCGCGTCTGCACCCACACCGGCATCCGCTCCCGCAGAGCCGACCGGGCCCGCTCACGCCAAGCCCCTACGTCTGCCGCGCGGCCGTCTCCGACACCGGCCTCCGCTGCACCGCCGAAGTCTCCGACGTCTCCGGCCCTCGCGGTCCCCTCAGGCACCGAGGACCCCGCTGACACGGAGGGCGCCTCCTCGCCCCCTCCGCCGTACCGGACATCAGATGCCGGCCCAACACCCACCGGCGCTCCCATCCGGTCCGACGCCCGGACCGGCGGGGCCGCCACCCACTCCCCCGGCGGCCCGTTCCCCAACTCCCGCCGTTCCCCTACTCGTTCGGCTACTCGTTCGGCGAAGAGGAGTTCCGCGCGTCGGCGGAGTTCGTCCGCCGAAGCCTGGCGGTGGGCCCGGCCTCGGGTCGGTGCGCGGCGATGGCGGGTGCGGCCGTCCGAGGACGGGGCGCGGCCCGGGCCGCTGGTCGCGGTCGCTGTGTGTGAGCGTGATCGAAGTGCCATGCGCCGAGGATCGGGCATCTCGCCACTTCGCGATGATCTTGGTCAATTCTCGGGGAAACTCGCCCAGTTGTGGATAACTCCGTCACCCACACGAGTTACCGGCTCCGACGATTACCGACCCTGACGAACACCCCGCACGCCACAAGCAACCCCTGTCACCGCGGCGAAACCACAGCCCCCAGCAACCCGGGCCCGGTGTGCGCCCCGATCACCGCCCCGACCTCGCTCACATGCAGATCGGCCAGCCCCGGCACCCGTACCCGCAGCCGCTCCGCGAGGGCCTCCGCGCGCTCGGGCGCTGAGAGATGGTGGACGGCGATGTCGACCTGCGCGCTGCCCGCCCGCTCGGCCACGATCTCCTCGAGGCGGGCGATCGCCTTCGACGCCGTCCGGACCTTCTCCAGGGGTTCGATGCGTCCGCCCTCCAGCTGGAGCAGCGGTTTCACGGCGAGCGCGGAGCCCAGCAGGGCCTGGGCCGCGCCGATACGGCCGCCCCGGCGGAGATAGTCGAGGGTGTCGACATAGAAGTAGGCGGAGGTGCCGGCGGCCCGTTTCTCCGCGGCCGTGACCGCCTCGTCGACCGTGCCGCCCGCCTCCGCCGTCTCGGCCGCGGCGAGTGCGCAGAAGCCGAGTGCCATCGCGATCATGCCGGTGTCCACGACCCGCACCGGCACCGGTGCCTCGCGGGCGGCGAGGACCGCCGCGTCGTAGGTGCCCGAGAGTTCGGCGGAGAGGTGGAGGGAGACGATGCCGGTGGCGCCGGACTCGGCGACCCTGCGGTAGGTCTCGGCGAAGAGCCGGGGGCTGGGCCGTGAGGTGGTGACCGGGCGCCGCTTCTGCAGGGCCAGGGCGAGGGAGCGGGTGGAGATCTCGGTGCCCTCTTCGAATGCCCGGTCGCCGAGGACCACGGTCAGCGGCACCGCTGTGATGCCGTGGCGCTCCATCGTCAGCGGCGGCAGGTAGGCCGTTGAATCGGTGACGATCGCGACATGGCGGGACATGAGCTGGAGGTTACCTGCCGTAGCGGCCGGGCGGCAGCCCGACCCCTTTCACCTGGGCCGGAACCGGCCTGTTCACACCGTGCCGCACGCTCGGGCGGTGCCGCCCGGTCAAGTCGTGCTCTCGGGGCGGGGTTTCTTCTGCCAGGGGTAGCCTGTACGCCGTCCCGGCGGGGTGATGGCGGAGGGGGCGGGGTCCTCGGCGGCGCGGGAGGGCGGGGTCTCCGGCCATGTCTGGTGGGCCGTCGTGGCGTCGGCGGCCGGGGCGTCGGGCCACGGAGGTGGGGTGTGCTCCGACTTCGTCCAGTGCCGCAGGGCCCCTGCTTCCACGTCTATCTGGGCGCTCAGCGCGTCGAGGTCGTCCTCCGCGAAGCGGCCGGCGCGGTCGCGGGCGGCCCAGCGCAGTGAGTCGGCCGATTTCGTGATGCGCTCGGTGCGCTCGCGCAGGGCGGGCAGCCGCTCGGCGAGCGTTCTGCGGTCCGGCTCGGACTCCAGGCGTTTGAGTTCGCCGTCGAGTTCGCGGCCGTGTGCGCTGAGTCGCTGGAAGAGGCCGAGGGATTCCTTCAGGGACTCGTCCTCTGTCACGCCCGCGTGCAGCGCGTCCTGGGTCGCGCGCATCGATGTGCGCAGCGCGAGCCGCAGTTGGGCCACCTGTCCCTGTGGGCCGGGCTGGGCAAGGGACTTGGCGCGCAGGGTGTGGTCCTCGACCGTGCGCCGGGCCTGGGCGACCGTACGGTCGACGCCTCGCTTGGCCGCGCCCACCGCCTTGACCGCCGCGTAGCCGCCCGCGACCACGAACAGCAGGAAGAGAAGGGCGAAGACTGCGATCACGGCTTCCAACGCTCCTCCACCGGCTCCGGGCGGCACACGCCGCGCCGCTCTTCAACGGTAAACGCAACGGGCAGGTCCGGAGTTCCAGAAGAACCCCGAACCTGCCCGTAGGGGACTACCCCGAGGCGTTCACGCCGAGCCCGTCGGAGGACCGCATCGAAGGCTAGGCCGGAACGATGTTGACCAGCTTCGGCGCCCGCACGATGACCTTGCGGATGCCCGCGCCGTCCAGCGCGGCGACGACCCTCTCGTCGGCCAGCGCGACCTTCTCCAGCTCGGCGTCGGAGATCGCCGGCGGGACCTCCAGGCGCGCCTTGACCTTGCCCTTGATCTGCACGACGCAGGTCACGCTCTCGTCCACGACGTACGCCGGGTCGGCCACGGGGAAGTCCTGGTGGACCACCGTGTCGGTGCGGCCCAGCTTGCGCCACAGTTCCTCGGCGATGTGCGGGGCCAGCGGCGCGATCAGCAGGACCAGGGACTCGGCGACGGAACGCGGCACCGCTCCGCCGGCCTTGGTCAGCTGGTTGTTCAGCTCGGTGATCTTGGCGATGGCCGTGTTGAAGCGCAGCCCCTGCAGGTCCTGGCGGACGCCGTCGATCGCCTTGTGCAGGGCACGCAGCGTCTCCTCGTCGGGCTCCGTGTCGACGACGGTGACCTCGCCGGTCGTCTCGTCGACGACGTTGCGCCACAGCCGCTGCAGCAGCCGGTACTGGCCCACCACCGCGCGCGTGTCCCACGGCCGGGACACGTCCAGGGGGCCCATGGCCATCTCGTACAGGCGCAGGGTGTCCGCGCCGTACTCCTCGCAGATCTCGTCCGGAGTGACCGCGTTCTTCAGGGACTTGCCCATCTTGCCCAGCAGCCGGGAGACCTTCTCGCCCTGGTAGTAGTACTCGCCGCCCAGCTCCTCGACCTCGGCGGCCGGCACCGGGAAGCCGCGGCTGTCCCGGTAGACGTAGGCCTGGATCATGCCCTGGTTGAACAGCTTGTGGAACGGTTCCGGGGACGAGATGTGCCCCAGGTCGAACAGCACCTTGGACCAGAAGCGCGCGTACAGCAGGTGCAGTACGGCGTGTTCGGCACCGCCGACGTACAGGTCGACGCCGCCGTGCGGCATGCCCGCGCGGGGGCCCATCCAGTACTGCTCGATGGCCGGGTCGACCAGCTTCTGGTCGTTGTGCGGGTCCAGGTAGCGCAGTTCGTACCAGCAGGAACCGGCCCAGTTGGGCATGGTGTTGGTCTCGCGGCGGTACTTCCGGGGGCCGCGTCCGTCGCCCAGGTCCAGGGTGACGTCGACCCAGTCCTCGTTGCGGGACAGGGGTGTCTCCGGGGACGTGTTCGCGTCGTCCGGGTCGAAGGTGCGCGGCGAGTAGTCCTCGACCTCCGGCAGTTCCAGGGGCAGCATCGACTCGGGCAGCGAGTGGGCGACGCCGTCCTCGTCGTAGACGATCGGGAAGGGCTCGCCCCAGTAGCGCTGGCGGCTGAACAGCCAGTCGCGCAGGCGGAAGTTGACGGTGCCCTCGCCGATGCCCTTGCGGGCCAGCCATTCGGTGATGCGGGCCTTGGCCTCGGCTACGGGCAGGCCGTCCAGGGAGATGTCGTCGTTCGAGGAGTTGATGATCTTCGCGTCGTAGGACCCGAAGGCGTTCTCCCAGGTGGACGTGTCGGTGCCGCGGCCGTCGGTGGGCTCGACGACGCAGGTGATCGGCAGCTCGAAGGCGCGCGCGAAGTCGAAGTCGCGCTGGTCGCCCGCCGGTACGGCCATGATCGCGCCGGTGCCGTAGCCCATCAGTACGTAGTCGGCGATGAAGACGGGGATGCGGTCGCCGTTGACCGGGTTGGTGGCGAACGCGCCGGTGAAGACACCGGTCTTGTCCTTGGCCTCGGCCTGCCGCTCCACGTCGGACTTGGTGCCGGCCTGCGCGCGGTACGCGGCGACGGCCTCCACGGGGGTGGCATGACCGTCCGTCCACACGTCGTGGGTGCCTTCGGGCCAGGCGGCCGGGGTGAACTTGTCGACCAGCGGGTGTTCGGGCGCCAGCACCATGTAGGTCGCGCCGAACAGGGTGTCGGGGCGGGTGGTGAAGACGGTGATGCTCTCGCCGTCGACGGGGAAGTCGACGCGGGCGCCCTCGGAGCGGCCGATCCAGTTGCGCTGCTGCAGCTTGATGGCCTCGGGCCAGTCCAGCTCCTCCAGGTCGGACAGCAGCCGGTCGGCGTAGGCGGTGATGCGCATGTTCCACTGGCGCAGCTTGGCCTTGAAGACGGGGAAGTTGCCGCGCTCGGAGCGGCCGTCGGCGGTGACCTCCTCGTTGGCCAGGACGGTGCCCAGGCCGGGGCACCAGTTGACGGGCGCGTCGGAGGCGTAGGCCAGGCGGAACTCGCTCAGGACGTCGGCGCGTTCGGTGCCGGTCAGCTCCGGCCACGCGCGCGTGTGGCCAGGTACGGCGCGCTCACCGGACTCGAACTGGGCGATCAGTTCGGCGATCGGGCGGGCCTTGTCTGCCTCGTCGTCGTACCAGGAGTTGAAGATCTGCAGGAAGATCCACTGGGTCCACTTGTAGTACTCCGGGTCGATCGTGGCGAACGACCGGCGCTTGTCGTGACCCAGGCCCAGGGCGCGCAGCTGGACCTTCATGTTCTCGATGTTGGCCTCGGTGGACACGCGCGGGTGCGTGCCGGTCTGCACGGCGTACTGCTCGGCGGGCAGGCCGAAGGCGTCGAAGCCCAAGGTGTGCAGCACATTGTGGCCGGTCATCCGCTGGAACCGGGCGAACACATCGGTGGCGATGTAGCCCAGGGGGTGGCCGACGTGCAGGCCCGCACCCGAGGGGTACGGGAACATGTCCATGATGAACTTCTTGGGGCGGGCGGCCAGTTCGGGGTCGCCGGCCAGGTCACCACTTGGGTTCGGGGCCTCGTAGGTGCCCTCGGCGTCCCAGAAGTCCTGCCAGCGTGCCTCGATGTCCGCGGCCATGGCGGCCGTGTAGCGGTGCGGCGCGACCACCTCGGCGGCGGCAGCGGGGTTCGTCTCGCTCATGATCCTCAAAGCTCCATCGATCGTCTCTGCCAGCGGCTGCGACATTCAAGAAACGAAAAATCCCCTCGCACAGGAGGGGACGCCGCGCCGATTCCGACCTCACCGTTCACCGGTGGTCGGGACTGATCAGCGCGGCTCGCTAAGCAGAAGGCGTACGGCACGCATGGCATGAGGGTACCGCAGCGCTTGAGCACAACGCGACGCGCTTCCGTATCACCCTTGGCACCCTGACCACACCGGCATGCACTGAACCAAGTTCAAGGACTACCTTCGCGTACCACCCACTACGGGACATCGCAGCAAGCGCATTGTCGTTTGATAACAACGCAATAACTCAAACCTCGTACCCACCGGTATGGAGCCACTTAGAGTTCGGCAGCGGGACCGCTTTCCCGATACTGCTCGGAGTTGCCCCCATGAACACTCGTCGTAGTACCAGTTCGCTCCCCAAGCCGGGCCGTTCGGCCTATGGCGTGGTGAGCCTCGTCGTCCTGCTCTTCATACCCGTGTTCGTGCTGCTCGGAGGCAGCCAGGTACAGGACTTCCTCAACTTCGGCGCGGGCGTTCTCTCGCTCGTGTCGCTCACCTGCTCGGTCATCTGGGGCCTCGTCGCCCAGGACCGGGTCGTCCTCAACATCCGCCAGCGGATCGTGGCCCAGGGCATCCACCGGGTGACCGCCGTCGGCTCGATCGCGTTCCTCGTGATTCACATCACGGTCAAGCTGGCGCTCGACCACACCGTCCTGATCGCCGCGCTGATCCCGTTCAGCCTCGGCGTGAAGGGCAGCGCCGGGCTCATCGGCCTGGGGTCCCTGGCCGGCCTGCTGATGATCTTCGTGGGCATCACCGGCGCCCTGCGCAACCAGTTCGCGTCCCCGGCGCCGGTGGCCGCCCGCTGGCGCGCGATGCACATGCTGGCCTACCCGGCCTGGTGCGCGGCGCTGGTCCACGGCCTGTTCGCGGGCCGCGCGGCGAAGCCGTTCTTCATGATCTCCTACGAGCTGTGCCTGGTCGGTGTCGCCGCGGCCCTCGCCCTGCGCTCGGCGCCCCGCTCGTTCAAGCGGAAGTTCGCCGACCGGGTCGCCATGCTCCTGGGCAACGAGGAGCGGCCCGGCCTGGACGATCTCGACGCGAGCCGGGGCCGTGTGGCCGAGTCCGCGCTGCCGGGCTTCGAGAAGCGCGACAGCCGGCGGTCGGCGCAGCCCTCGTTCACCGAGACCGGGTCGATCCCGCGCGTGGACCCCGCCGCCCAGTACGAGACGAGGTCCATGACCCCGGTCGCCGACACGAACGGTTTCGCGGCCGCCTACCGCACCGCCACACCGGAGTCCACCGGCCAGATGCCGTACGTCACCGACCAGACCTCCCGCATGAACGTGCCGATGGACATGCAGAACACGCAGGCGGTCCCGCGCGCGGACAACGGCGGCAGCACCTCGGGCAGCTGGCCGGTCCCGTCTCCGCCGCCGGTCGGCGAGGCACCCCCGTCGGCCTACGACCCGCTCCAGGACACCGGGTACAACATCCCGACGTACAACAACAATTCGGGCGCGGGCGGGTACGGCGACGGATACGTGTACCCCACCGGTGAGTCGAATGGGGCTTCCGGTACGTACAACTCTGGTGACACGTACAACAGCGGTCCCGCCACTGATCAAACGCCCAACGCGTCGTACGACTTCGACGCGCAGGGCGGCTCGGGCGAACCTTGGAACACGCCTTCCGGAGGCTATAGGTGAACGAGGCCCTGCCCGACGTCCCAGAAGTCCGCGTCGTCGGGCTTCCGCAGCTCACGTCGGGCTTCGACCTTGTCGAGAGACTCGACCTGCCCATGCACCTCAAGGTGCACGGGCCGCTCGAACCCATGGGCGGGGAGCAGCTCGCGAAGCTCTCCGAGGCGATCAACCTGAAGGGCCGCGGCGGCGCGGGCTTCCCCTTCCACAAAAAGCTGCGGTCGGTCGCCGAAGCGGCGATCAAGCGCGGTGTACGTCCGGTCGTCGTCGTCAACGGCAGTGAGGACGAACCCGCCTGCCGCAAGGACACGGTGCTCATCAACCGTGCCCCGCATCTCATCCTGGACGGCGCCCTCCTGGTCGCCGAGGCCCTGGGTGCCCGCACGCTCGTGGTGGGGGTCACCCGTGAGTCGACGCAGCGCTCCATGGAGCAGGCGCTCGCCGAGCGCGGCCTGAGCAACACCCGCCGCTCGGCGCTGAAGGCGTTCGTCCAGCGCAACCCGGTCCGTATGGTCACCGGCGCCGCCGCGTCGCTGATCCGCTCGATCGACGGCGGCCCGGCGATCCCGCCCGGCCGCAAGGTCAGCGCCTCCCAGAACGGCGTCGGCGGCGCCCCGACCCTGCTCTCCAACGCCGAGACCTTCGCCCAGCTCGCCATCGCCGCCCGCATCGGCCCCGAGCGCTACGGCAACACCGGCCTCTACGACGAGCCCGGCACCGTCATGCTCACGGTCTCCGGGGCGGTCGCGCGCCCCATGGTGCTCGAGGTCCCCACGGGTGTGCCGCTGCGCTACGTCCTGCAGCTGGCCGGCGCCCCGCCGGTCCCCCAGGGTGTGCTGACGGGCGGTTACCACGGCAAGTGGATCGACGCGGCGACGGTCAACGAGGCGATCGTCTCCCGCAACTCCCTTGACGCGGTGGGCGGTGCGCTCGGCGCGGGCGCGATCATGCCGATCACCCAGGAGACCTGCCCCCTCGGCGAGTCGCTCCGGGTGGCCCAGTGGCTGGCCGACGAGAGCGCGGGACAGTGCGGTCCCTGCTACCTCGGTCTGCCCGCCGCCGCGCGCGGCATGGAGGACATCCTCAACGGCGGCGGCCCGGCCGCCCTGGAGGCGCTGAAGCAGGTCGCCAAGGCCGTGAAGCGGCGCGGCGCGTGCTCGCACCCGGACGGTTCCGCGATGTTCCTGGAATCGACCATCAAGGCGTTCACGGACGACCTCGCGGCCCATGTCCTCGGAAACGGCTGCGGAAGGCCCGTGGAGGGCGTTCTGCCGCTCTTCGAGGGCGGCCAGCTCCCCGCGGGCATCACGAGCGGCGCGGAGGCCGAGGACAACGGTCCCAGCCGTCAGAAGATCTACGTCGACTGGACGCTGTGCCGGGGCCACGGTCTGTGCGCGGACATCCTCCCGGAGGTCTTCGAACTCGGCGCCGACGGCTTCCCCACCGTCGCGCAGGCCCAGGTGCCGCGTTACGCGGAGGCGAAGGCGCTCCGCGCGGTACGCCGCTGCCCGGCGCTCGCCCTCCGCCTGGAGGAGGAGACCGCGCGCGACAAGGGGCCGTCCCGCAACCTGCCGGTCCTCTCCCAGGGCCGCGGCCGGCGGGCTCTGGGCCGCTGAGCACACGGACGGCGGGTCGCCCTCTTCTCAAGAAGGGGCGGCCCGCCGCTCCATGAGCTGCGCCAACTCCCCCTGGACACACCGAAGGCGGGTCATCCTGTGGGATGACCCGCCTTCGACTTCTGTGGAGCTAAGGAGAATTGAACTCCTGACCTCCTGCATGCCATGCAGGCGCTCTACCAACTGAGCTATAGCCCCTTGCGGTGTGCTACCGGGTCTCCCCGGCGGCGACGCCAACATTACCGGGCGACCCGGTGGACCACCAAATCGTTTCCGTCACCCCGGCCGTGACCGTGATCGCCGGGACCTCCTCGCGGGGTCCCGGCCGGAGTCAAGCGGTGACGAACGAATAGAACCGTTTCAAAGTGCAGTGCTCTTCGAGGAGTCGGCCGTAGATCGGCTCGCCCTCGAGTTCGCGGTACGTCTCGATCGGATCGCCTTTTATGATCAGCGCCCGCGCGCACTCCTCGCACCAGTACTGGTAGTCGGGATTCACCGGTTCCATGTCACGGACGATCGGTGTCCCACTGCCGCACCAGTCGCACTTTCGCCTGTGTGCACCCATCGATCAGCTCCAGCTGTGGCCGCAGGCCGTGCACACGTAGGAAACTCCGCCGTTGTCACCGAGGACTTGGGCCACGTGGGCGGAACCGCAGGAAGGGCAGCTCAGGCGGGTGATCGTATCTCGTATCAACGCCGCATCGAAGAGGTGGTCGACCTCCTCGATGATGCTCGCAGGCATCGCTACTCCCTCCCGTCGGGCCGCGCCCCCTTCCGGCCGTTTGATTCTGCCACGGCCGGACCAATACGGTCAGCGACGCCTTAGTACCAGTCCGGACACGGCACCCACCGCAGCCGTCCCCGCCAGCGCGAACATGCACGCCAAAAGCGCCTTCGCAGAGGTATACGCCCCCGGGGCCCCAAGTGACTCAAGCCGGTTCAAGAACAGTGTGCCGAAAACCGCGACCCCGAGCAGCTGACCCAGCTGTGCGACCGTGGAGAGCAGACCGCTGGCGTCCGCCGCGTCCTCGGGCCGCACCGTCGCCAGGGCCCGCGTCAGCGTCGGACTGAAGGCGAGCGCGAGCCCGGCCCCCACGCCGACGTACGCCACGTACAGTACGGCCCCGCCGCGATCGCCGCCTTCGAACGCCAGGCCGACTCCCAGGACGGACGCCATCGCGATCACGAATCCGACCGGGGTCAGCGCCCGCTGCCAGGCCGCCGGCCACCTGCGCCAGGTGAGACCGACCACCCCGAAGACGACCGCCGTCGGCGCGAAGGTGAGGCCGGCGCGCAACGCGCTGAAACCGAGGCCTCCTTGGACGTGCAGGGTGAGAGCGAACAAGAAACCGGCGTTGACGGCCATCACGGCCAGGATCCGGAAGACGGCGAGACCCATGCCGGGGTGACGCAGCACACGCGGTGCGATCAGCGGGGCGCCCCCGCGCCGCGCGAGCCGGGACTCGTACCCGCAGAACGCCGCGAAGAGCACCGCCGCCGCGATCAGCGACAGCCACGACCACAGCGGCCAGCCCTCCTCCTGCCCCAGCACCAGCGGCACGGTCAGCAGCGAGACCGCCGAGGCGAGGAGCACCAGCCCCGGCACGTCGAAGGCCCGCGCCCGCTCCGGCTCCGCCCCGCCGTCCCGCGGCAGTACGCGCCTGCCGAGGAACAGGAGTACGACACCCACGGGCACGTTGACGAGGAACACCGGCCGCCAGGTCGTGCCGAACAGGTCGGCGCTGACGAGGACGCCGCCGACGATCTGCCCCGCCGCGGCGCCGACGGCGACGATCGCCGAGTACAGGCCGAGCGCCCGCACCCGCGCCTCTCCGATGAAGTTCCGCTGGATCAGACTGAGCACCTGAGGGAGCATCAGTGCCGAGCCGGACCCCTGGACCAGGCGGAACACGATCAGCTCGGTCGAACCCCGGGCCAGGCCGCAGGCGAGCGAGGCGGTGGTGAAGAGCGCGAGTCCGGCGAGGTGGACCCTGACATGGCCGAGCCGGTCGCCGAGCCGCGCGCCGGTGATCAGCAGCACCGAGTACGTGATGGTGTAGCCGGCGATCACCAGCTGCAAGTCGGCGCCGGACGCGTGGAGTTCGGTGCCGATGGTGGGGGCGGCGACGTTCACGATGAACACGTCCAGCAGCGCCATGAACATGGCCGCGAGCAGGACCGCGAGCATCGGCCCACGGCGATTGTCAGTGCCGGGGTCTTTACTGGTGGCAGGAGTTGGAACGGGTGCGGAATCCGGTTCCGTCCGGGGTGTTGTCGTCATGCCGTCGAGCGTGGGGGCGCTCCGGTACGGGTGCCGAGAGCCCGCTGATGCTGGTACTGGCAGCACCTGGCAGGGACCGAGTCGGGCGTCGAGTATGGGGGATGTGACGTATGGGGGATGTGACGATGGGGACGACACAGCGCCGCCGACCTGAGCTGGCCGCGTTTCTGCGCAGCAGGCGCGCGAGGGTGACACCGCACGACGTGGGCATGCCGCCGGGTTTCCGTCGGCGTACGCCGGGGCTGCGTCGCGAGGAGGTCGCGCAGCTCTCCGGAGTGGGCGTCACCTGGTACACCTGGCTCGAACAGGGCCGCCCGATCAACGCGTCGGCGCAGGTCCTGGACGCCGTGGCGCGCACGCTCCGGCTCGACGCGCCGGAGCGGGAGCATCTGTACCACCTGGCCGAGGTGCCGTACGCGCATCCTCCGGAAGTGCTCGCGCAGGCGGTGGGGCCGGAGATCCAGGGCATCCTCGACGCCCTCGAGCCACGCCCGGCGGTGGTCTACAACTCGCGGTTCGACATCCTGGCCGCCAACTCCGTCTACCGGGCCCTGGTCGGGATCGAACCGCTGTCGGACGGCTCGGTGCCCAACGCGCTGTGGAGGCTGTTCGCGGTGCCGGAGGCGGAGTCGCCGCTGATGTTCCGGGAGACCGAGCTGCCGGTGATGGTGGCGATGCTGCGCTCGGCCTACGGACTGCATACCGGGGAGCCCGCCTGGGAGGAGTTCATACGCCGGTTGTCGGCGGCGAGCCCGCTCTTCATACGGCTGTGGAGGAGCGGGGACGTGGCGGAGCCGGGGCGGCGGGTGAAGACGTTCCGGCACGAGGAGGTGGGCGAGATCCGGATGACCTCCGTGTCGTTGTCGGTCAACGGCATGCCGGAGTGCCGGATCGTCGCCTACACCCCGGCCGACGAGGAGACCCGGCGGCGCACGGAGACGCTGACAGCGACGAAAAGATCCCACCCCTGAAAGGGATGGGATCTCATCGACTCGATCATGGACGACTCTCGATCTTTGACAACTCAAGAGTGTCGATCTGTGGAGCTAAGGAGAATTGAACTCCTGACCTCCTGCATGCCATGCAGGCGCTCTACCAACTGAGCTATAGCCCCTTGTGTTCTTCCCGCTCGGCGGGCGAACAAGAAGAACTTTAGCCTGCGACCTGCCGGAAAGTGAAATCCGGGGTCGGGGCCCTGGAGGGCCGCTCAGTCGTCGTCGCCGAGCACCGGTTCCGGGAGCGTGCCGGCGTTGTGTTCCAGCAGGCGCCAGCCACGGGCGCCCTCGCCGAGCACGGACCAGCAGCAGTTGGAGAGGCCGCCGAGACTCTCCCAGTGCGGGGACCCCAGACCGAGGAGCCGTCCGATGGTGGTGCGGATCGTGCCGCCGTGGCTGACCACCACGAGGGTGCCGTCCTCGGGCAGCTTCTCGGCGTGCCGCAGCACGACGGGCGCGGCCCGGTCGGCGACCTCGGTCTCCAGTTCGCCGCCGCCGCGGCGCACCGGTTCCCCGCGCTTCCACGCGGCGTACTCCTCGCCGTGGCGGGCGATGATCTCCTCGTGCGTCAGCCCCTGCCAGACGCCCGCGTAGGTCTCCCGCAGGCCCTCGTCGTGGGTGACGTCGAGGTCGGTGAGGGCGGCCAGCTCGGCGGCCGTGTTCGCCGCCCGCTTGAGGTCGGAGGCGACGATCGCGTCGGGCTTGAGGGAGGCCAGCAGCCGGGCGGCCCGGCGGGCCTGGCCGATGCCGGTCTCGGTGAGCTCGACGTCCGTGGTGCCCTGGAAGCGGCGTTCCACGTTCCAGGCGGTCTGGCCGTGCCGCCACAGGATGACGCGGCGGCCCCGGCCCGCCTTGCGGCCGTCCGCGCCGGCGCTCACCGCACCTCCCCGAACTCGGAGGCGTCCTCCTCGGCCTGCAGCTTGGCGTGCTCGGCGGCCTTGCCGCGGGTCTGCTTGGCGTCGGCGGGCAGGTCCAGCTCGGGGCAGTCCTTCCACAGCCGCTCCAGGGCGTAGAAGACGCGCTCCTCGCTGTGCTGGACGTGGACGACGATGTCGACGTAGTCGAGCAGGATCCAGCGGGCGTCACGGTCGCCCTCGCGGCGCACCGGCTTGGCGCCGAGCTCCTTGCTGAGCCGCTCCTCGATCTCGTCGACGATCGACTTGACCTGACGGTCGTTGGGAGCGGAGGCCAGCAGGAAGGCGTCCGTGATCGACAGCACGTCGCTGACGTCGTAGGCGATGATGTCGTGCGCGAGCTTGTCGGCGGCCGCCTGGGCGGCGGCGGAGATGAGCTCGATGGAGCGGTCAGTGGCGGTCACTACGCGGCTTTCGGTCGGCGGTCAACAGACCTCAAGGGTCTCACGGACCGCGGACGGCACCCCACGTGAATAACGGATCACGCCCCGGACGTCGGCCCGGACACCGGCTCCGGCCTCCGGGGCATGCTCTCCGTCACACGGTCACCGCGCCGTCGTCAGGATGCCGACGACGGCTTGTAGTCCTCCCCGAGTACGACCGAGACGTCCGCGTTCGCGGAGACCGTGCCCTTGGTCACGGTGCTCGTGGACAGGCCCAGGGTCTTGGCGACCTCGGTGGCGTTCTCCTTGTCGGCCGCGTCGGAGTACGTGATCTTGGACTTGGCCGAGGTCGCGGACGTCGTGCCCGCCTCCAGGAAGGTGAAGCCTCCGTTGAGGAGGACGACGCGGGCCTTCTCGGTGTCGTCCTTGACGCCGGTGGCGTTCTGGACCGCGACCCGGACCGCCGAACCCTCGTCGGGACTCTTCGCGGTGCCGCCCAGGACGTCCTTGACGACACTGGCCGAGGCCTGCGCGGTCAGGGTGCCGTCGTTCTGGACGGGCAGCAGGGCCGTCTTGTAGTCACCGCTCTTGGCGAGGTCGGCGAGCTTGGCGAGGAAGGTGCCGAGGTCCTTGTCGGTGAGCGGCGGGTCCAGGATCTGGGCCAGGGTCTGCACGGTGGTGGTCGCCGCCGTCGGGTCCGAGGTCAGCTGGCGCAGCACACCCTGCATGACCTGGCCGAACCGCTCCAGCTGGGTGTTCTGGGACTCGCCGGAGGCACGGTAGGTGGCGTAGGCGACGGCCATCTTGCCGCTGAGGGTCTGGTCCTTGCCCTTGTGGACGAGGGGCGCGGCACCCTTCTTCGTCGCGGACGGGTCGGGCACATCGGCGTTGGTGTCGATGTCGATGTTGCCGACAAGGTCGACCAGGTTCTGCAGGTAGGGGGTGTCGAGGCGCCAAGTGCCCTCGATGTCGGTGCCGAGAACCGTGTTGAGCTGGTCGACGGTCCCGGAGGTGCCGTCGTCGTCGACCGACTTGGCCAGCGTTGTCGTGTTGCCGTCGTCGTCCGTGAGGGCGAGCGAGTTGGGCAGCAGCACGGTGGTGCCCTGCTTGAGGGTGGTGTTGTCGACGAGCAGCACCGAAGAGGTGCCGCCCTTCGCGGTGTTGTGCAGATGGACCACGATCACATCGCGGTTCTGGGCACCGGCGGCCGTCGTGGTGCCGGACTTCGAGGCGGGCGAGGAGACTCCGGGGAGCTTCCCGGCGTACCAGAGGTAGCCGACGCCGCCGGACACGACCAGCGCCAGGGCCACGACGAGGGCGACCATGCGGCCACGGGCGCGGCGCTTGGCCTCCTCGCGGCGCTCGGTGCGGTTCTCGGTGAAGTTCAGCCAGTCGATGACGTCCTCGGAGTCGTCGGTCGGCTCCTCCACGAAGGCGAACTGCTCGGTTCGGTAGTCCCGTTCACCCGCCTGAGGGGCCTTCGGGGCTTCCGTGTCCTCGGCCGGGCCGCCCTGCTGCGGGATGTAGGCGGTCTGCTCGGCGACCCGGGGCTGCTGTCCACTGGTCGCGGTCTGCCCGTAGGGGTCGTAGGCCGTCGTCGTCCCGGTGGTGTACGGGTCGTAGCCGGACTGGGGCGCCTGACGGCTGTTGTAGGCCTGCTGGGCGCCGGTGTCGTAGGGCTGCGGGGTCTGCGGCTGAGTGCCCGTGTCGTAGTCGGGCGTCTGCTGCTGGGTGCCGGTCGCGTACGGGTCGTAGGCGTAGCCCTGCTGTTGCTGCTGCCCGTACGGGTCATACGGCTGTTGCTGCGGGGGCTGTTGGGTCTGCTGGGCCGGGACCTGGCGGTAGACAGGCTGGTTGTACTCGTCGTAGCCGACGAGCTCGTACTGGTCGCCGCCGTACCCGGCGTCGTATCGGTCGTTCACCGGTGCCCCTCTCGGCTCACTCGCCGCGGTACAGCTCGCGCTTGTCGATATAGCGCACGACTCCGTCGGGCACCAGGTACCAGACCGGATCACCCTTGGCGACTCTCGCACGGCAGTCCGTGGAGGAGATGGCCAGCGCGGGAACCTCGACCAGCGAGACACCGCCCTCCGGGAGGCCCGGGTCGGTCAGTGTGTGGCCGGGCCGGGTGACCCCGATGAAGTGCGCGAGGGAGAACAGCTCCTCCGCGTCCCGCCAGGTCAGGATCGCGCCGAGGGCGTCGGCGCCGGTGATGAAGAAGAGGTCCGCGTCGGGGTTGAGCGCGCGCAGGTCGCGCAGGGTGTCCGTGGTGTAGGTGGGGCCGCCGCGGTCGATGTCGATACGGCTCACCGAGAACTGGGGGTTCTCGGCGGTCGCGATGACCGTCATCAGGTAGCGGTCCTCGGCCGGCGCCACCTTGCGGTCGGTCTTCTGCCACGGCTGACCGGTCGGGACGAAGATCACCTCGTCCAGGTGGAACTGCGCGGCGACCTCACTGGCCGCCACGAGGTGTCCGTGGTGGATCGGGTCGAACGTTCCGCCCATGACGCCGAGACGGCGCTTGCCGGGGTTCGACGGGCCGTTGTTGCGCGGGCCGTTCACCATTCGGTTCTCCGTGCCGCGCGTCGTGTCGTCCGCCGGACCGGTAGGCATGTCCTGCTCTCCCATGCGTGCAGACCCTACCGGCCCGGTGTGAAGGCCCTGGGACCCGTCCGGTGGACAGAAGGGACAGAACCTAGCGGTCGCGGTTGAAGCGGGTGGTGATCCACAGCAGCAGCATCAGGACGATGAACGCGCCGCCACCGGTGATGATCGGCTGGAGGCTCTCGTGGTTGCCCCCGCCCTCCCCCTCGGCGGCAAGAGTGACCAACTGGGCAGCAGTGCCGTGGATGCTCATCTTCAGCAGAACCTATCCGGTGGGCGGGATAAAGATGTCGGCCCATGGTATGCGGGCACCCCGGCGGCGATCACGCCGACTCCGCCATTGGGAACCGGACACGTGACACGGACCGTCGGAAGGGAACTCGACGGGCGTCTCAGTCGTCCTTCTGTTTGTATCCGCGCAGCAGGAACCACGCGGTCAGGATGCAGCCGAGGAACATCACGACCAGTACGACCCTGAGCAGATCCCCCGATCCGTGCTGGGGGGCGGCTTTCGCGGCCTCTGCGAGCCAGGCGGCTGCGGAATGGGGATCCATGCGTTGACTCCTTCGCTGTACTGCCCGTCCACGGTATCTCCGCCTAGGCTGGGCTCTGCTTCGGGGGCACTCAGCGCACACAGACGCACATGGGGGACCACATGTCCGAAGACGGCCACGAGCAGAACGCGCACGAGAACGTGCCGAGCAGGCAGCGCAGGCGCTTCCCGGGGATCTCCTCGCGCGCGTACGAGCACCCGGCGGACCGCTCCGCCCTGGTGGCGCTGCGCAAGCTGACCGGGTTCGACACGGTGTTCAAGGCGCTCAGTGGGCTGCTGCCCGAGCGCAGTCTGCGCCTGCTGTTCCTGTCCGACTCGGTGCGGGTGTCGGACCAGCAGTTCTCGCACCTCAACGACATGCTGCGGGACGCCTGTTACATCCTGGACCTGGAGAAGGTCCCGCCGATGTACGTCACCCAGGACCCGCAGCCCAACGCGATGTGCATCGGCCTGGACGAGCCGATCATCGTCGTCACCACCGGCCTGGTCGAGCTGCTCGACGAGGAGGAGATGCGGGCGGTCGTCGGCCACGAGGTGGGCCACGCGCTGTCCGGCCACTCCGTGTACCGCACGATCCTGCTGTTCCTGACCAGCCTGGCGCTGAAGGTCGCCTGGATCCCGCTGGGCAACCTCGCGATCCTGGCGATCGTGACGGCGCTGCGCGAGTGGTTCCGCAAGTCGGAACTGTCCGCCGACCGCGCGGGTCTGCTGGTCGGCCAGGACCTGCGGGCCTCGATGCGCGGCCTGATGAAGATCGCGGGCGGCAACCACCTGCACGAGATGAACGTGGACGCGTTCCTCAACCAGGCCGAGGAGTTCGAGTCGGGCGGCGACCTGCGCGACTCGGTCCTGAAGATCCTGAACGTGCTGCCCCGCTCCCACCCGTTCACCACGGTGCGCGCGGCCGAGCTGAAGAAGTGGGCCGAGTCCCGCGACTACCAGCGGATCATGGACGGGCACTACCCGCGGCGCAGCGAGGACAAGGACACCTCGGTCACGGACTCGTTCCGCGAGTCGGCGGCGAGCTACGCCAGCAACGTCAAGAGCTCCAAGGACCCGCTGATGAAGCTGGTCAGCGACATCGCGGGGGGCGCCGGCGACCTGGGCGGCCGGGTGCGGCGCGGTTTCGGGGGCTTCGCGAGCACCAGCCCGCAGGACGGACCGCCCACCGAATCGGCCAACGGCACCGAGCAGCCGCCCACGGACACCCCGCCGCGCGACGGGGACTGACCCGGCGGATCGGCGACGGGGACTGACCCGGCGGATCGGATACCCGCGGATACACACCGACCTCACACCCACGACGGCCTCGCACAGCCGTGGCTGAAGGGTTCTCACACCTTCGCTGTGCTCTCACACCTTCGGCTGTGCGCCGGCCGCCAGTGCGCCGCACAGGGCCGTGGCGCTGCCCGTGGCGAACGGGTCGGTGCCGGCCGGGCCGCCCGCCTTGGCGGTCTGGCCGGCGAGCAGGGGGCGCAGGTAGGTGACGGAGTCCTCGGCGCAGGACAGCGGGCCGGCCTGGACGTAGGAGGCGATGATCTGGGCCTGGTCCATGCGCAGGTCGTCGCGGTCGAAGCGGAACTGGAGCTCGCGGCGGACGGTGAACAGCGACGCCTGGGCCTTGTCGCCGGAGCCGGTCGGCCGGAGCGCGTAGACGAAGGTTCCGTCGGCGATGACCTCAAGGGTGGACGAGTCGACCTCGGCGGCCTGCAGGGTGCCCTGGACGCGGATCTTCCGGTCGGCCAGCTCGGCGCGGGCCGGATCGAAGCGAACCAGCCATCCGGTGGGCTCGTGCCGGCCGTCGGCGGCCGGGTGCTCGAAGCTCTGGTCGAACTGGTCGAGCTGGTCGGGGTCGACGAGGACGCGCGCGGGGCGGGTCTGTCCGCCGGTGAGCACGGCCGGGTAGAGCGAGGACTCCACGATGTAGTCCTTGGCGGTGCTCAGGGCGGCCACGACCTGGCTGTCCGAGAAGTGCGCGGTGCGCCGCGCGGCCGGCAGCGGTATGCCGTCGCCGCCCACGTCGAACTGGGCGGCCGGGCTGTGCGCGAAGAGGTACTCGGCGTCGGCCGCCCCCGGCACCTTGCTCTGAGGGGACAGCGGGATGACGGTCATCCGCAGCGGCTCGGCCGGCTGCTGGGCCGTGGGGGTCGTGTAGGGGTGCCGTACGCCCATGTAGATCGCGGTGCCGAAGGCGATGGCGATCAGCATGACCAGGATCAGGGCCTGGCGGGAGAGACCGCGGCGCAGGGCCGGGCGGCGGCGGACGGCGGGGGCGTGGTCGGCCATGCGCTCCCGCGCGGAGAACTCCTGGAGCCGGGCAGCACGGACGAACGACTCGTCGAACACGACGGATCGGTACTCGTCCTCACCACCTCCGGAAGCGCCCTCGGGCGTCCCCTCGGGTGGGTCTCCTGGACCGCCCATACTTTCAGAGTAGGTCTCCGGAGCCTCAGGTAAACGCCCTGGTACACGACAAGTTCTGACAGGTTCTCACCGAGCCGGTCAGAGCGGTCGCAACTCGCTCAGGGCGTGCGCGGTACGGCAGACAGCGGTGGCTGGGAGTTGTCCGCGGAGACCGAGGGTGCCGCCGCCGTGCCCTGTTCCACGCCGGTGGAGGCCGGGGGCGGGACGCGGTCCCTGCCGCCCGAGGACGCGCCGCGGTAGACCGCCGAGAAGGCCAGGGCGACCATGCCGATGCCCATCACCAGGGCGAGCAGCCAGGCGACGGGGCGGTGCCAGCGGACCTGTTTGCCGTACGTTCCCGGGGCGCCGTAGCGGCCCTCTACGAGGTCGGCGTCGTCCAGGTCGTCGAGTTCCGGATCATGGCCGAAATCGCGTCCGTAGGTGTCCTCGAAGAGGTCGTCGTCGCCTCGTGGGCCTCTGCCGCGCTGGGCGCGGCGGGCTTCGGCCTCGGAGGCCTCTGCTCTGGCCTGTGCGGCGGCAAGGAGACGCTCGACGGCGGTCGGCTCGTGTACTACGGCCGCCCGTACGAAGGCCTCGTCGAAGACCACGGAGTCGAATTCTTCGTCCGACATTCCGCGGTCGTGGTCGTCGTCGGGCTCCCAGCCGTCAGGGAACGGCGTGCCCCCCACGTCCTCCGGCACCTCTCCAGAGTAGACCTGGGGGGTCAATTTGGGCAGGCGGTAGGGAAATTCATCCGCAGGGTGAGACGTCTCACGGCCTACGAGGCCCTATGCCCGACGCATATGCCAACAGCCTCCGGCTCAGCGGCGGATGTGCCCGTCGCCGGTGACGATGTACTTGGTGCTCGTCAGTTCCGGCAGGCCCATCGGGCCCCGTGCGTGCAGCTTCTGGGTGGAGATGCCGATCTCCGCGCCGAAGCCGAACTGGCCGCCGTCCGTGAAGCGCGTGGAGGCGTTCACGGCGACGGTGGTGGAGTCGACCAGCTGGGTGAAGCGGCGGGCGGCCTGCTGGGAGGAGGTGACGATCGCCTCGGTGTGGCCGGAGCTCCACAGCCGGATGTGCTGGACGGCCTTGTCGAGGGAGTCGACGACGGCGGCGGCGATGTCGTAGGAGAGGTACTCGGTGTCCCAGTCCTCGGGGGTGGCCTCGACGACGGTGGCCTTGGACTCCTTGGCGTAGGCCAGGACGCGTTCGTCGGCGTGCACGGTGACGCCGGCCTCGGCGAGGGCGTCCAGGGCGCGCGGCAGGAACTCGGGGGCGATGTCCTGGTGGACGAGGAGGGTCTCGGCGGCGTTGCAGACGCTGGGCCGCTGGGCCTTGGAGTTGATCAGGATGTCGATGGCCATGTCGAGGTCGGCGTGGGCGTCGACGTAGACGTGGCAGTTGCCGACGCCGGTCTCGATCACGGGGACGGTCGACTCGGTGACGACGGTCTGGATCAGGGAGGCGCCGCCGCGCGGGATGAGGACGTCGACGAGACCGCGGGCGCGCATCAGCTCGCGGACGCTCTCGCGGTTCTCGCCGGGGACCAGCTGCACGGCGTCGGCGGGCAGTCCGGCGCCGCCGACGGCGTCGCGGATGACGCGCACGAGGGCGGTGTTGGACTCGTAGGCGGAGGCCGAGCCGCGCAGCAGGACCGCGTTGCCGGACTTGAGGCACAACGCCGCCGCGTCCACCGTCACGTTCGGGCGGGCCTCGTAGATGATGCCGACGACGCCGAGGGGGACGCGGACCTGGCGCAGGTCGATGCCGTTCGGGAGGGTCGAGCCGCGGACGACCTCGCCGACCGGGTCGGGCAGCGCGACGACGTCCCGTACGTCGGAGGCGATGGCCCGGACGCGCTCGGGGGTGAGGGTCAGCCGGTCGATGACCGTCTCGCTGGTGCCGGCCGCGCGGGCCTTGGCGATGTCCTTGGCGTTGGCCTCGACGATTTCGCTCGTACGGACTTCCAGCGCGTCCGCGATGGCGAGCAGCGCGTCGTCCTTCTCGGCCCGGGGCAGCGGCGCGAGGTCGGCGGCGGCGGACTTGGCGCGGTAGGCGGCCCGGGTGACCGGGGACATGGAGTCGTACGGCGAGAGCGTGGTCATGAGGGAAGGGTAGTGCGCCGGGCGGAGGCGTCCACCGGCTATCCCAAACCGCGAGACAGGCGCGGAAGGGCCCGAAGACGGCTCAAAACGGATCCCGGAGGGTCGGGGGTCCGACGCGGGCGGGTCTCAGAACGGATGTACGCCGACGGGGGTCGCGGGCAGCGGGCCGTAACCCTCGGAAATGCGCTGGTGATAGGTCTCGCGGTCGATGACCTCCAGGCCGACGATCTCCCACGGCGGCAGCTTGGCGGTCTGGCGGTGCTCGCCCCACAGGCGCAGCGCGACGGCGGCGGCGTCGTGCAGGTCGCGGGCCTCTTCCCAGTAGCGGATCTCCGCGTGGTCGTTGGCGTAGCGGCTGGTCAGCAGAAAGGGGTGGTCGTGGGCGAGCTGTTCCAGGCCGCGCCGCACCTCCTTCAGCGGGGCCTCGTCGCCGGAGACGCTGAGGGTGACGTGCCACAGCCGGGGAAGGTCCTTGGGTTCCTCGCCCTCGTACCGGGCGCCGGCCGCGACGCTCGTGAGCGTGCGCTCCTCGCCGGGCGCGCGGGAGGTGGCAACACCGCGGGACGCCGCCGCCCCAGGGCGCACTCGTCTCACGACGGCCTCCTTACGCAATGGTCGAGCTGCTGTGCTCGCGCGGATGGGTCCCTGAGCAAAGTTGAGCAGGCGCGGGGCGTCCGTGTGGCACTTTTGCGGAACGTCCACCGAGGGAGGCGGACGTTTCGGTTGTTTTACGGGTGGAGGATCACCAGGTCGTCCCTGTGTACGACTTCCCTCTCGTACGACGGTCCCAGCTCCCGCGCCAGTTCCCTGGTGGAGCGGCCGATCAGCTGGGGGATCTCCTTGGCGTCGAAGTTGACGAGCCCCCGCGCGACCGCGTGCCCGGCGCCGTCCCGGAGTTCGACGGGGTCGCCCGCGCTGAACTCGCCCTCCACGGCGGCGATTCCGGCCGGCAGCAGCGACATCCGGCGCTGTACGACCGCGCGCACGGCACCGTCGTCGAGGGTCAGCGAGCCCTGCGGGGTGGACGCGTGCTGGAGCCAGAGCAGCCGGTCCGCAGAGCGCTTTCCGGTGGCGTGGAAGTACGTGCCCGTGTCGCCGCCGCTCAGCGCGTCGGTCGCGTGGACCGCGCTGGTGAGCACGACGGGGATGCCGGCGGCCGCGGCGATACGGGCCGCCTCGACCTTGGTGACCATGCCGCCGGTGCCGACGCCGGCCTTGCCGGCGCTGCCGATCTCGACGTGGGCGAGGTCGGCGGGCCCGTGGACTTCCGCTATCCGCGAGGTGCCCGGCCTGCTCGGGTCGCCGTCGTAGACGCCGTCGATGTCGGAGAGGAGGACCAGCAGGTCGGCGTGGACGAGGTGGGCGACGAGGGCGGCGAGCCGGTCGTTGTCGCCGAAGCGGATCTCGTCCGTGGCGACGGTGTCGTTCTCGTTGACGATCGGGAGGGCACCCATGGCGAGGAGTTTGTCGAGGGTGCGGGAGGCGTTGCGGTGGTGGGAGCGGCGGCTCATGTCGTCGGAGGTGAGGAGCACTTGGCCGACGCGGATGCCGTAGCGGGCGAAGGAGGCGGTGTAGCGGGCCACGAGCAGTCCCTGGCCGACGCTGGCGGCGGCCTGCTGGCGGGCCAGGTCCTTGGGGCGGCGGCGCAGTCCGAGCGGGGCGAGTCCCGCGGCGATGGCGCCGGAGGAGACGAGGACGACCTCTCTCTCGCCTCCGCTGCGGCTCTTGGCGAGGACGTCGACGAGTGCGTCGACGCGGTCGGCGTCCAGGCCGCCGGCCGCGGTGGTCAGTGAGGAGGAACCCACCTTGACGACAATCCTGCGGGCCTCGGTCACGGCCTGCCTTGCGCCTGCCACGTGCGACTTCCCCTCGGGTAGGTTCGGGTGCCCCGCGGCAATTTACGCGAACCGGGATGGGGTGTGCACGTTGGTCCAGGTCTCGGACAGAGGGGTTGAGCTCAGGGTGCGGGCAGGTGGGGGCTGGTCGCGCAGTTCCCCGCGCCCCTTAAATACCTGCACTAATCGCACTACTTCAGTGCCCGCCGCACCTTTCGCGCCACCTTGCGCAGGAACACCCCCACTCCCCCCTCCCGATACCCCTCCACCCCACGCGCCTCGCGCGGCTCGGCCAGATAGAGGGAGTCGGGCAAGCCCGCGGAGCGGAAGTGCGGATACGCCAGGTACACCCGACGCCCCCGCCTCTCCACCACCGCATCGGGGCGTTTCTTCGACTTGACGAACTCGACCACGTCCAGCAGGAGTTCGGGGCGCTCCCGCGCCACCAGCTCCAGCCGCAGCCGCTCGTCGACCTTGAGGCGGACGGCCACCTCGTCGGTCCAGTGCGCGGCCATCAGCGGCTTGGCCAGCTCGAACTTGTGGCGCCGTACCTGCTCGCTGTCCGCCAGGTACTTGGGGCCGAACTGTGGGAGCAGGGTCACCAGGAACGGGCGGAGCATCAGCTTGTCGCGTTCCACGCCCGGCGGGACCATCTCGGCGATGAGGTTCATCAGGGCACGGGCGGAGTCGAAGCGGAGGGTGTAACTCCCGCTCTTCGTCACGTGTTTGCCGTCGTCGCGGCCCACCAGGTAGTAGCAGGTGTGGTCGGCGATCACGGAGACGCCGTCGGCCCGCAGATAGGCCTCCATCGTGAACAGGGCGTCCTCGCCGGTGAACAGCGACTCGTCGAAGCGCATGCTGTGCCGTTCCAGCAGCGCCCGCCGGAACAGCTTCTGGGCGCTCAGCGTGAACTTGATGTTGGAGTGGAAGACGTCGGTGCGCTCCAGCGTCTCCACCCACGCCGCCTTGGGCGGGACGCGGTTGATGCCCTCGACCTTGCCGAGCACCACGTCGGTGCCGTTGCGGTCGGCCATCGCGACCATGCGCTCCAGGGCCTCGGGGGCGAGCCGGTCGTCGGCGTCGAGGAAGAAGACGTAGCGCCCGGTCGCCTTGCCGAGGCCGACGTTGCGCGGGGAGCTGGGGCCGCCGGAGTTCTCCTGGCGGATCACCGTGACGTGGGTCGCGGCGCGGGCGGCGAACTGCTCCAGGTACTCCCCCGTGCCGTCCGTCGAGCCGTCGTCGACGGCGACGACCTCGATCCGGGCCGGGTCCAGGGTCTGCGCCTCGACCGAGCGCAGGCACTCGACCAGGTACGGCATCGCCTCGTACGCCCCGATGACCACGGTCACATCAGGCTGCGTCACGGTCACGCGCTCCCCTTTGTCCATTGAATCGCCATCTGGAAGACGGCCGACCGTGTGCAACGGTTGTCCTCCGTCAGCAGGGGATACGCAAAAGAGCCCGGATTTCGAGGATCACTCCCCAAAAACCGGGCTCTTCTTGACCAGATTCCGACTCGCGCGGGTCAGCCGACCGTGGGATCGGCCGACAGGTGGGCCTCCGTCGGACTCGCCGCGTCACCCGTCGCCGCCGACCGCTCCTGGCCGACGTTGCGGGCCTCGGACTTGAGCGCCAGGTCCCGTACCGCCGTGTTGAACTGCTCGATGGACGTGGGCTCGTCCGGGCCGAGCAGGTACTCCTTGAGTTCCTTGCGGTCCTCGGCCAGCGGGTCGGCGTCCGGGGCGCGCACGGCGGCCAGCAGTTCGCCCAGTTCGGCGGCCTTGTTGGAGAGGATCACGGCGGCGCGCACCGCGGTGTTCTGCCGCTTGAACTCCTCGACGCCGAGCTGCGCGGAGTCCGTGACCGCGTACGGCTTGCCGCTCGCGATGAAGTCGGAGACCACGCTGGAGATGTCGGAGACCATCGCGTCGGACACGTTGAAGCAGTCGTACAGGCGGGGTTCGGCGCCGGAGATGACCCGGTGCTCGAAGGTGCCGAAGGACTTCCAGTACGCGTCGTTCCACTCGGCGCGCAGCCGGGCGATCTCCTCGTACTTGGCCAGGTCGACCACGCCGTCGCGGGTGAGTTCGGCCTCGTCGCCCTTGTCGGCGGGGCCGCCGGACAGTTCGGTGATCCGGGCCTCGATGCGGGCCATGTCGGCCTTGGCCTTGCTCTGGGCGGCGGCGTCGGCCTGGAAGCGCGGGTCGGTCGCGCGCTGGGCGGCGGCCTTCTCCACCAGGGCGGTGACCTTGCGGTGCGCGGAGCCGGCCGCGGAGCTGACGGTTCCGGTGAAGGGGTGCGGCTTGTACAGGACACGGACCGGCGGGTCGGCCTTGAGCAGCTTCTTCACGATGTTCTCGCCGGCCAGCAGCAGGGAGGTGTTGCCGGGGTCGTTGTCCCAGCCCTCCCAGGTCGGCGCGTACAGCACGGTGGGGATACGGCCCTCGGGCACGCCCTGCCAGGTCTGGATGGGGGCGAGCTGCGGGCGGCCGACCTCGACGATGTCCTCGTCGCGGACACCGACGTCGGCGATGGCGTAGCGGTCGCGGCCCGCGCGGCCGGCGGTCCACACCTCGTCGTAGACCTTGCTGAACGGGTTGACGCTGGCCAGCTTGTCGCTGTCGCCGTGGCCGATGAAGACGTGCTTCATGGTGGGGACGCGCAGCAGGTGGATGTTCTTGCCGACGTTGGCCGCGTACAGCGCGACGCGCACGCTGGAGAGGTCCATGTTCATCAGGTGCACGCCGCCGGGGACGCAGATGACGGGGACCTTGGTGGGGGCGAGGTTCTGCAGTATGACGCGCTCGCGGAGCAGGACCAGGGGCTTGGTGTCCAGCTGCTCCATGGTCTCCAGCCACATGTTGACCTGGTAGGCGGAGTCCTTGGAGCCGGAGAAGCAGAGCACGGTCTGGGGCCTGTACTCGTGCAGCCAGTCGTCGACGGCCTCGAGGACGACCTCGGCGGTCGGCGGGATCTTCGTGCCCCGTATGTACGGGACGAGCGCGAGGACGTAGAGGGTGCCGAGGAACAGGGTGACGCCGATGCCGATGAAGGCGGCGGCGGCCGAGTCCAGCTGCGCGGAGATCAGCAGGCCCACGACGGCGAACAGGTCGAGGTGGAGCATCTTCTCGGCGGAGCGCTCCAGCAGGCCGAACGGCGGGGCGTCCGGGATGTTGATGCGCGAGCCGAGGTCGACGTTGCGGGTGGCGACCGGCATCCGGCGGCGGTTGCGGATCAGCGTGACGACCGCGCCGTGCGGGGCCTGGAGGCCGTAGAACGCGATGAAGCAGGCGATCGCGCCGTAGAAGATCAGGTGGTCCGAGAGGTCCATGCGGGCCAGCAGGAGGATCAGCAGGAGCTGGCGGATCAGGAAGCGGATGGACAGGCCCGCCCTGACCTTGCTGAGGCGGTTGACCAGGTAGCTGCCCTGGCGGTGCAGATAGTGGTCGGCGACGTACGTCACGACGGCCGCCGCGGCGAAGGCGGGGACGCTCGGGACGAGTGCGGCCAGCATGAGGGCGGGGAAGCCCAGCATCATGAGGACGGCCGCGGCGAGCTCGGCCGCGCTGCCCACCCGGGCAACGCGGATGGCGGTGGAAATCACTGATAAACCTGCTCTTAGGGGTTTTGAGTAATTTACCGGGATCTCAGAGGCAGGCTTAATTAAACGCCGTCCTGGACGTCCAGCACCGAGGCGAGGGCGGCCTCGAAGCCGGAGGCCTTGGCCGCGCCGGCCGTCGGGTCCTGCTGGCGGACGTCGATGACATGGCCGGTCAGCTCGGACAGCAGCACGTCGAGCGAGGTGCGGGCCACGGCCTCGGAGGAGAGCAGCGTGCCCGAGGGCTCCTGGCCGAAGGCCTTGGTGCGCATCGGGGTGGCGGTGCGCTCCGGGTTGATGCAGTTGACGCGGATGCCGTCGCCGGCCCACTCGTCGGACAGGGCCTGCGTGAGGTTGACCATCGCGGCCTTGGTCGAGGAGTACAGGCTGTACTCGGCGCGGCCCCGGGTGTAGCTGCTGGAGGTGTAGAGCAGCAGCTGGCCCTTGGTCTCGGCGAGGTACTTGTACGCGGAACGGGCGATCTGCACCGGCGCCAGGTAGTTGACCTTCAGCGCTTCCTCGATGGTCGCGTTGTCCGTCTCGGCCAGCTTGCCGATGCGCAGCACGCCCGCGGTGTTGATGACGTGGTCGATGCGCCCGGTCTCGGCGTAGGCCTTGGACAGCGCGTCGTCGACCTCCTCCGGGTTCTCGACGTGCGTGCCGGTGGTGGAGCGGCCGAGCGCGTAGACCTTGGCGCCGTAGCCCTCGGCGAGCTCGGCGATGTCCTTGCCGATGCCGTAGGAGCCGCCGAAGACGACCAGCGTCTTGCCGGTGAGCAGCTCGCGGTAGGCGGCCTCGTCGACCTGCTCGGGGGCGGCCGTGGAGGCGAGCTGGAAGAGCTTGTCGGCGATGAAGACGTCGACGGGCTGGGTGACCTTCATGTTGTACTCGTCGCCCGCGACGACGTGGATCGGCACGTCCGGCAGGTACTTGAGTACGACCGAACAGTCGTCCGTGGCCTGGAAGTTGGGGTCACCGGCGGCGACCTCGTAGGCGCGGCGGATCGTGGACAGCTTGAACGCCTGGGGCGTCTGGCCGCGGCGCAGCCGGGAGCGGTCGGGGATCTCGGTGATGAACTCGCCGTCGTCGCCGTGCGTGCGGGTCACGATGATGGTGTCCGCGGAGGGGATGGCCACGTCGACGGCCTGGAAGCGCTCCAGGGCGATCACGCAGTCGTCGATCACGCGCTGCGAGAGCAGGGGGCGCACGGCGTCGTGGAAGAGGACGTTGGCGTCCTCACCCTCGGCCAGGCCCTCGCTGAGCGCCTCGATGGCGCGCTCGGTGGTCTCGTTCCGCGTGTTGCCGCCCTCGATGATCCGGGTGACCTTCTTGAAGCCGGCCTTGGCGACGATCTTCTCGACGTCGGGGACATAGCCCGGCGCCATCAGAACGATGATGTCGTCGATCGAGTCGGCGTTCTCGAAAGTGGTCAGGGTGTGCTCGATGACTGCCTTGCCGGCGATCTTCAGCAGCTGCTTGGGGATCGAGAGACCCACGCGCTGACCGGTACCGCCGGCCAGGATCACTGCGGTGGTGCGGGGCTTGGCTATGTGCGACACAGGTGACCTTGACCTACCTCGGGACAACGGGGGAACTGGCAAATGGTCCCACTCACGGTAACCGCAGTGCAAGGCGAGTGACCTCCGCCGCATATGTGAGCGACACCTGTCATTCATCTTGCACTGCTTGCGACCCCGCGGCGACACCCCTCAGCGGCGCCGCAGCTTCTTCAGACAGCGGTGACCGAGAACTCGTACGAGTTCCTTCGACGACGTCTGGTGAACGGTCCGCGCCTTCGCCGGCGCGGTGTGCCTGACCGGCGCGGCGGCCACCGCCGCGAGCGCCCCGTACAGCGCCTGCGCGGCCACCTCGGGCGCGATCCGCGGCGCGTCGGGAGCCTGCCCGGCGGTCTTCGGTACGGCCGACAGGAGCGCGGTGTCCCCTACGACCCGTACGCCCGTGGCGGCGATCGTCCCGGCCATCTCGGCGCCGATCGCGCCCGCCGCCTCGACGGCCCACGCGGGCGTCGTGATCTTCACGTCCTGCGGGGTCGGGCTGCACGAATTCTTCATATGCATGACCGCGCCGTTGCGCACGAGCTTGGAATACAGCTCGTCGGGGAGCCCATTGCCGCGGAATTCCACATTGAGCCTTCGCAGCATTTCGGTCTCGGCGAGGGTGAGAGAGCGGTTCGCCGCGTCCGGAACCGGCTTCAGGAGATTCGCGGGCAGTCCGAGCAGCGCCTCGAAGGTGCGCAGCAGCCCGTCCCGGTCGCTGTCGTCGACCACGACGACGGTCACGCGCTCGGGACCCACGGCCCGGGTCCAGCGCTCCACCAGCCGGTCGTGCCGGTGCCGGCGCCAGAAACTGGGGTTGGGCTGCTCGTAGGGCGCCTTGCGGAGCATGTGCTCCAGCCAGTTGTCGTAGCCCATGCGCAGGCCGTTCTGCACGTACTGCTGCCACTGCGAGGGCATGATCTTCGCCAGCGGGCGCAGGGTGATCAGGATGTGCACGCGCTCGCCGCCGAGCTGCTCCACGATCCGGGCGATCGTCTCGTCGTCCTCCGCGTCGGCGAAGAACTCGCTGCTGATCACCGAGGTGCGCCCGCCGGTGGCGCGCACGGCGTCGAGAAGGCGCGTCCAGTGCTTGTCGGTGGGCACGGTGTCGCCCATCATCGCGGGCCGGGCGCAGGCCGCGAGAGCTGCTTCCATCGGGTGTCTGCTGTGCGCGGGGAAGTCGACGCCGTGCTCGGGCATCGTGTCCTTCGCGGCGAACAGCGCGCCCTGGATGGCGGTGGTCCCGGTCTTGTGCGGGCCGATGTGCAGCAGCCGGGTCCCGGAGGCCAGCGCTTCCTTAATACAGTCCGTCTCCATGGTTAACAGAAGGTAAGAGTTGTTCCTGAGTTTGACCTGAGAGGAGCCTGGGACACAGATGAGTCCCAGGCTCCGGTCACACAGGCTTCACGAACTTCTAGACGACCTGGACTCCGGGATCGCCCGCCTCCACGCGGAGCGAGGCGTAGGTGCTCGGCGTGGCCGTCGGCTTCAGCACGGTGTCCACGACCCGCACCTGCGCGTCGATGCCGTCCCGCCGGATGTCGAACAGGTGGTAGCCGCGGTGGGCGTCGATCACCTTCCAGTGCGGGTTGTCCGCCATCAGCGGGTCCCACTGGGCGTGGAAGGCGGCCTGGTCCTGGTCGCCGTTGCTGGAGATGGACGTCCCGACGAACTCGGCGCCGACGACGGCGGAGTCCGGGTCGGCGAAGTCCTCCTTGAGGTCGCTGATCATCGTCAGGTGCCGGTCGCCGCTGAGCACCACGGGGTTGCGGACGCTCCTGAAGTCCTCCAGCAGGGCGTTGCGTTCGACCTGGTAGCCGTCCCAGGCGTCGTAGAACCACTGCTTGCCCGCGCCGAGCAGGATGTCCGTCTCGGCCATCATGATCTGCGAGGCGACGACGTTCCAGCGCGCGGGCGAGTGGCGCAGCCCGTGCAGCAGCCACTGCTTCTGCTCGGCGCCCATCATCGTCATCGCCGGGTCCTCGGCGCCGGCCTGCGTGGTGGCCTGGTCGCTGCGGAACTGCCGGGTGTCCAGCACGTTCAGGCGCATAAGGCGGCCGAACTCCAACCGCCGGTACATCTGGATGTGCGGCCCGTTCGGGACGGCGCTCGCGCGCACCGGCATGTGCTCGTAGTACGCCTGGAAGGCCGCCGTCAGCCGCGCCACGAACGCGTCGTGCGACTGCTTGTCGGGGTCCTGCGGGACCTCCCCCGCCCAGTCGTTGTCCACCTCGTGGTCGTCGAAGGTCACCACCCAGGGGGTGTTGGCGTGCATCGCCAGCAGATCCGGGTCGCTGCGGTACTGCGCGTACCGGTTGCGGTACTGCACCAGGCTGTAGGGCTCCCCCGTGCCCTCGTGCCGGCGCGGCCCCGCGTTCGACGGCGCCGACTCGTAGATGTAGTCGCCGACGAAGAGCACGAAGTCGGGGTCCTGGGACAGCATGTCGGCGTACGGCGTGAAGTAGCCGTTCTGCCAGTTCTGGCAGGAGGCGAGCGCGACGCGCAGCCGGCCGCCCGAGCTGTGCGGGTGGGGCGCGGTGCGGGTGCGGCCGGTGGCGGAGAGCTGGCCGTCGGCGCGGAAGCGGTACCAGTAGTCACGGCCGGGGCGCAGTCCCCGTACATCCACGTGAACGCTGTGCCCGTACTCGGGCAGCGCCTGCGCGACACCCCGGCGCACGCGCTTTCTGAAGCGGTCGTCCTCCGCGATCTCCCACTCCACTGGGACCACTTGCTCGGGCATACCGCCGCCGTGCAGCGGGTCCGGGGCGAGGCGCGTCCACAGCACGATGCCGTCGGGCAGCGGGTCGCCGGAGGAGATGCCGAGGCTGAACACACCGTCGGGCAGCGGGGTTTCCGCCGCCCGGGCGGAGTTCGGCAGCCACAACTGGGCGGAGGCGGCGGCCCCGAGCACCGCCGCGCCGGCCGCGAGAAAACGTCGTCGATCGGGTGATACGGCTCCGGTCATCGTGAACTCCCTTGCGACGTTGGCCTCTTGGGTCACTTGGAAGGTTCACAGTGCGTGGAGTCCCGCCTGTTGAACAGTACGTATCGCGTCCATGACAAATGAGCACACAGCAAGAGACCCGTTGCTTCGAGAGCAACGGGTCTCAGCCAGGGTCGGTTACGCCGGTCAAACGATCTTCACCCCGAAGGGACGATCAGCGCGCCGGCCCACTTCAGAAGGGCTTGAACTCCTCGAACTCCTGCGCCGCCTCGTCCCGCTCGGCCTGCTTGTCGCGACGTCGCTGCGTCGCGGGCCGCGGCTCGTCGAGCCGGTGGTCCTCGCCACGCCGGCCCAGCATCTCGGCACCGGCCATGACGGTCGGCTCCCAGTCGAAGACGACCGCGTTGTCCTCGGGGCCGATCGCGACGCCGTCGCCGGAGCGGGCGCCCGCCTTCATCAACTCCGCCTCCACACCGAGGCGGTTGAGCCGGTCGGCGAGATAGCCGACGGCCTCGTCGTTGTTGAAGTCGGTCTGGCGGACCCAGCGTTCGGGCTTCTCGCCGCGTACGCGGAAGAGGCCGTCCTCCTCCAGTACGACGGTGAAGCCGCTGTCGTCGACCGCCTTCGGGCGGATGACGATCCGGGTCGCCTCCTCCTTCGGCTTCGCGGCGCGCGACGCGGCGACGAACTCCGCGATGGCGAAGGACAGTTCACGCAGTCCGGTGTGGGCGACGGCCGACACCTCGAAGACGCGGTAGCCGCGTGCCTCCAGGTCGGGGCGCACCATCTCGGCCAGGTCCTTGCCGTCCGGTACGTCGATCTTGTTCAGGACGACCATGCGCGGCCGGTTGCCGAGCCCGCCGTACTCCTTGAGCTCCTCCTCGATCATGTCGAGGTCGGAGATCGGGTCGCGCTCGGACTCCAGCGTCGCGGTGTCCAGGACATGCACGAGAACGCTGCACCGCTCGACGTGGCGCAGGAACTCCAGGCCCAGGCCCTTGCCCTGGCTGGCGCCGGGGATGAGTCCGGGGACGTCGGCGATCGTGTAGACGGTCTCGCCGGCCGTCACCACACCGAGGTTCGGGACCAGGGTGGTGAAGGGGTAGTCGGCGATCTTCGGCTTGGCCGCGCTCAGCACCGAGATCAGCGAGGACTTGCCGGCGCTCGGGTAGCCCACGAGAGCGACGTCGGCGACCGTCTTCAGCTCCAGGACGATGTCCTGGAGGTCACCGGGGACGCCGAGCAGCGCGAAACCGGGGGCCTTGCGGCGGGCGCTCGCGAGGGCCGCGTTGCCGAGGCCGCCCCGGCCGCCCTGCGCGGCGACGTAGGAGGTGCCGTGGCCGACCAGGTCGGCGAGGACGTTGCCCGCGCCGTCGAGGACGACCGTGCCGTCCGGCACCGGCAGGACCAGGTCCGTCCCGTCCTTGCCGGAGCGGTTGCCGCCCTCGCCGGGCTTGCCGTTGGTGGCCTTGCGGTGCGGGGAGTGGTGGTAGTCGAGCAGCGTGGTCACGGACTGGTCGACGATGAGGATGACGTCACCGCCCCTCCCGCCGTTGCCGCCGTCCGGGCCGCCGAGCGGCTTGAACTTCTCACGGTGGACGGAGGCACAGCCGTGGCCTCCGTTACCCGCGGCGACATGCAGCTCGACGCGGTCCACGAAGGTGGTCATGGGATGTGCCTCCAGTTACTTACGGGGTGTCTTTGTACTAACACGCGAAAGGCGGACCCGCTTCCCACCAGGGGAAGTGAGGTCCGCCTCGCGAAAGCTTCCGATCAGGCGACCGGAACGATGTTCACGACCTTGCGGCCACGGTGGGTACCGAACTCCACCGCACCGGCGTTCAGCGCGAACAGCGTGTCGTCGCCGCCACGGCCGACGCCCGAACCGGGGTGGAAGTGGGTGCCGCGCTGGCGGACCAGGATCTCACCCGCGTTGACGACCTGACCGCCGAAGCGCTTCACGCCGAGCCGCTGGGCATTGGAGTCGCGACCGTTCCGGGTGGACGATGCGCCCTTCTTGTGTGCCATCTCTCCTCAGTCCCTTACTTCGCAGCCGCGGGGATCTCAGTGACCTTGATCGCCGTGTACTGCTGGCGGTGGCCCTGACGACGGCGGTAACCGGTCTTGTTCTTGTAGCGAAGGATGTCGATCTTGACGCCCTTGTGGTGGTCCACGACCTCGGCCTGGACCTTGATGCCGGCCAGGACCCACGGGTCGCTGGTCACAGCGTCGCCGTCGACAACGAGCAGGGTCGAGAGCTCGACCGTGTCGCCAACCTTGGCAGTGGAAATCTTGTCAACCTCAACGATGTCGCCGACAGCAACCTTGTGCTGGCGACCACCGCTGCGCACGATGGCGTACACGCGGATCTCACTCTCTCGCTCGGGAACGGCACCCCCGCAGTCCAGCCGCCCTGCAGAGCAGACGGCCTCTCCCGGTGGAACACACCCGGGAGGAAGAGGTTTACGGGGATGTGGCGTGTCACCAGTGGACACGCCGACAGTCAAGGTTACGGGGCCGCGGCCGAACGGGTCAAACCGGGCCCGTGGGGAGTGCGACCGGTCACACGGACCGGCCGCACTCTCCGTGGGTTCAGCCCTCGTCGGTGGAGGCGGTGACGGAGGACGGGCTCGTCTGCTCCGCCGCCGCGGTCTTCTTCGACGTGGTCTTGGCGGCCTTCTTGGCCGTCGTCTTCTTCGCGGCCGTCTTCTTGGCCGCGGTCTTGGTGGCCGCCGCCTTCTTGGCGACCGCCTTCTTCGCCGGGGCCTTCTTGGCGGCCTTGCGAGCGGCCGTCTTCTTGGCCGGAGCCTCGACATCGGCCTCGGCTTCCGCGACAGCCGGGGCTGCCTCCGCCACGGTCGACGGTACGACCACGACGGCCGCCTCCTCCGACGCGGTGGGCGCGGTCGCCTTGCGCACGGCACGACGCCTCGGGCGGGCCGGAGCCGCGCTCTCGGCGGGCGCCTCGGGCTGCTCGGCCTGGACGGCCGGGGCGGGCGTCTCGACCACGACCGGTGCGGCGGCCTCGGTGACCGTCACCACGGCGGCCTCCTCGGACCCCGCCGGGGAACCGGCGGGCGCGGTCGCCTTACGGGTCGCACGACGGCGCGTACGCCCCTTGGGCGCGGCGTCGTCGACAACCTCGGCGGCCTCGGCGACAGGGGCTTCGGCAACGACCGGAGCCTCGACCACCGGGTCCTCCACGGCGACCGGCTCGGCCTGCGCGACGACGGCCGGCTCGGCCTCCTCGCGCACCTCGCGCGGCTGCCGCGAGTCACGGGACTCCCGCGACTCCGCCCTCGGCGCACCGGCCGGAGCCGACGCCCGCCGGCTCGTCCGGCGCCGCGAACGACCGCCACGGGTGGCCGCGGCCTCCGCCTCGGCGGCGCTGCTGTACAGGTCCTCGTCGGGCCGGAACTCGGTCTCCGCGAACGGCACCGGCATGGCGACCTCGGCCGCCACCTCCGCCTCGGTCTCGACCTCGTCGTCGTGCTCGTGGTCGTGCTCGTGCGTGTCGTGGCCGTCGTGCGTGTCGTGGGCGTCCTGCCCGTCGCCACCACGCCCGCGCCGCTTGCGCTTGCCGCCGCCACCGACCGAGGTCGGCTGCTCCATGTGCACGATGACACCGCGGCCGTTGCAGTGGACGCAGGTCTCGGAGAAGGACTCCAACAGGCCCTGTCCGACGCGCTTGCGGGTCATCTGCACGAGGCCCAGCGAGGTGACCTCGGCGACCTGGTGCTTCGTACGGTCGCGGCCCAGGCACTCCAGGAGCCGCCGCAGGACGAGGTCCCGGTTGGACTCCAGGACCATGTCGATGAAGTCGATGACGACGATGCCGCCCAGGTCGCGCAGCCGCAGCTGGCGCACGATCTCCTCGGCCGCCTCCAGGTTGTTCCTGGTCACGGTCTCTTCGAGGTTGCCGCCCTGACCGGTGAACTTGCCGGTGTTGACGTCGATCACGATCATCGCTTCGGTCTTGTCGATGACCAGCGAACCGCCGCTGGGCAGCCAGACCTTGCGGTCCAGCGCCTTCATCAGCTGCTCGTCGATGCGGTACGTCGCGAAGACGTCGACCTCGGAGGTCCACTTGGACAGCCGGTCGGCGAGGTCGGGGGCGACGTGCGAGACATAGCCGTGGATGGTGTCCCACGCCTCGTCACCGCTGACGATGACCTTGGTGAAGTCCTCGTTGAAGATGTCGCGCACGACGCGGACGGTCATGTCCGGCTCGCCGTACAGCAGCGACGGGGCGTTCGAACCGCCGCCGCCCTTCGCCTTCTTCTGGATGTCCTCCCACTGCGCCTGGAGGCGCTCGACGTCACGGCGCAGCTCGTCCTCGCTCGCGCCCTCGGCGGCGGTGCGCACGATGACGCCCGCGTCCTCGGGGACGATCTTCTTGAGGATGGTCTTCAGCCGGGCGCGCTCGGTGTCGGGCAGCTTGCGGCTGATGCCGGTCATCGAGCCCTCGGGGACGTACACGAGGTAGCGCCCGGGCAGGGAGACCTGGCTGGTCAGGCGGGCGCCCTTGTGCCCGATCGGGTCCTTGGTGACCTGCACGAGGACCGACTGGCCGGACTTCAGGGCGGACTCGATGCGGCGCGGCCCGTTGGCCATGCCGAGCGCCTCGAAGTTGACCTCACCGGCGTACAGGACGGCGTTGCGCCCCTTGCCGATGTCGATGAACGCGGCCTCCATGGAGGGCAGTACGTTCTGGACCTTGCCCAGGTAGACGTTGCCGACGTACGACGTCGACTGCTCCTTGTTGACGTAGTGCTCGACGAGCACGCCGTCCTCCAGGACGCCGATCTGCGTGCGCTCACCGGTCTGCCGGACGACCATCACACGCTCGACGGCCTCGCGGCGGGCCAGGAACTCGGCCTCGGTGATGATCGGGACGCGCCGGCGTCCCTGCTCACGCCCTTCGCGCCGACGCTGCTTCTTGGCTTCCAGCCGCGTCGAGCCCTTGATGGACTGCACCTCGTCGCTGGGGTGGTCGTCCTTCTTGGCGCGCGGCTCGCGGACCTTGACGACGGTGCGCTCAGGGTCGTCCGAGGACGAGACCGACTCGCTCTCGCCGCCCGAGTCACCGGCGCGACGACGCCGACGGCGCCGGCGACGGCTGCTGCTCGATCCGGAGCCGCCCTGGTCGTCGTCCGCCTCCTCGGCGTCCTCCTCGACCTGCTCAGCGGTGTCCTCGGCGTCCTCGGCTGCCTGCTCGGCGGCGTACTCCTCGCCGTCCTCGGCCTCGTCCTCACCGGTGGCGGACTCGCCGCGGCGACGACGCCGGCCGCCACGGCGACGGCGGCGGCGCGAACCGGTCTCCTCGGTGTCGTCACCGTCGGCGGAGTCCTCGGCGGCCTCGTCGGCCTCCTCCGGCTCCTCCTCGACCACGGCGGTCTCGACGACGGCCGCGGCGACGGGCTCGGCCTCGAAGGCGGCACCCCGGCGACGGCGCCGACGACGCCCGCCGGTCTCTTCCTCGACCACTTCCACGGCGACGGGCTCGGCGACGACGACCTCTTCCTCGTCGTCGTCCTCCACGGCCTCGGCGGCAGCGGCGGCGGCCCGCTCCGGCGTCTGGAACATCGGCTCGGTGAAGACGGGCGCGCGGAACACGGCCACGGCGGGACGCGCGGGCCGGCGCGGCCCCTCGTCCTCCTCGGCGGCCTTGCCGTTCTTGGGCGCGGGCGCGGAGAACCCGCCGGCCGCGGTCCGCGTGACCCGGCGCCGACGACGCGGCCCGGAGTCCTCGGCGGGAGCGTCGGCGGTGGTGTTCTGCTCCGCGGCGTCCGCGGTGGTCTCGTCGTTCACAGGGGCCTCCTCGCCCACGGGCGTCCCGGCAGGCGCGGACACACGGCGCGTGGCGCGACGACGGCTCCTGCGCGGCGCGGCATCCTCGTCGGACGCAGCGGGCGCGGCACCTTCGGTCACTTCGGTTACGGCGGCGGCAGCAGGCGCTGCGCTCGCTTCAGTCTCTTCGGCGGCTTCAGCCACTTCGGTGTTCTCGACGGCCTCGGCGGCCTGGGGCGCACCGGCGGGCGCGGAGGCGCGCCGGGTCGCACGACGGCGCGTACGCCCGGCGGGCGCAGCCTCTTCCACCGGAGCTTCGACAGCTGCGGCTTCCTCCACGACGGCCGACGCGGCAGGCTCCTCCGCCTGCTCCACCACGGCCTCGGGGGCAACGGTCCCGGCGACGACGGCCTCGGGCGCGGTCACCGTGCGGGTGGCACGGCGGCGAGTGCGGCGCGGAGCCGCGTCCTCGCCGGACACGACGGCCGCGGCCTCTTCCGCCACAGCGGTCTCAGGCGCGGCAGCGGCAACAGCCGGCACCACGATCTCGGCCGCCTCGGCCACCGCACTCGCCTCGGGCGCACCGGCGGGCGCGGACACCCGCCGAGTCGCACGACGACGCGTACGCCCAGCGGGCGCAGCCTCTTCTGCGGCTTCTACGGACTCTGCTACGACGACGGGCGCCTCGGGGGTCACCTCGGTGACCCCGACGACGCTCTCGTCGGTTTCGCTCTTCTCGTCGCTCACCTCGGCCGGTATGGCCGGAGTGGTGCTTTCGACCGCGCCCTCGGGGGCGGTCGGCGGTCCCGCCGGGCGAGACGCGGCGCGGCGCCTGCGGCGCGGCGGCAGCGTGTCGCTTGGGGTGTTGAGTTCGGAACCCTCGGTGGGTTCGGTCGGTTCGAGCATGCGGGCGTTTCTCCCGTCAGGCTCCCGGGCGCCGCGCCTGGTCCGGCATGGATGCCGGTGACGTCCGCGGCTCGCGCGTTGCGCGGTGCCGCCGTCCGGGGCGCGGGCGCCGCACGGGAGCTCTCTGTGTCCTGTCTCGCCGGTTCCGTACGCCCAGTTGCGGACGGCCTGGCGAAAGTCTTGTGGTCGGTGCGCTGCCCGACCCAGGTGGCTCCCGAGTCCGAGGGCGGCGCTACGACGTCCGTCCCTACGCGGAACCTTCCCTACGCCGGCGCCTTCGCGGCGGCAGCTTCGGCGACCGTGGGATTCCCGGTCACTGCTGCCTCGCGGTCGGGCGCGAGCGGGTCGGTCACCGTGCCGGTCTCTTCATCGAACAGCCCCTGCGCCAGCCTGGTCACCGCTACGGCGACCGGCGGCGCCAGGTCGGCCACGGCGCGAAGACCGGACAGGACGTCGTCGGGTCGAACGGCAGGCGTCACGTGCCGAACAACCAGCCGCAGTATCGCACAGGCCTGGTCGGTAGGCCTATCAGCCTGTGGACCGATCGTCTCAGAAGAGGCTTCGAGGCTCGCTACGGCAGAACGGGCGTCGAAGGTGCGCAGGCCGTTCTTGGCCATGCGCTGGACCTCGACGCTCTCGGCCGCGTTGAACGCCGCCACCGCGCGCTCGGCGTCCTCGGGAGCCACCCCGTCGAGCCGCAGCTCCCACACGGAAGCCGTGAGCCGGTCGGCGAGCCCGGAGGTCCGGGCCTCGACCGCGTCGACGATGTCGAGCCCGACGGGCATCGACTCGTCGAGCAGCTCGCGCAGCTTGTCGGGGTCGCGCTCGGCGGTGAGCGCGATCTCCAGGTATTCCGCCTCACTGCCCGTGCCGGTGGGTGCGGCATTGGCGTACGACACCTTCGGGTGCGGGGTGAACCCGGCCGAGTACGCCATCGGCACCTCGGCGCGGCGCAGCGCACGCTCGAAGGCGCGCTGGAAGTCTCGGTGGCTGGTGAACCGGAGGCGGCCGCGCTTGGTGTAGCGCAGTCGGATGCGCTGCACCGCGGGTGCGGGCGGCGGGCCTTCGGGCTGTCGCTTGCCCAGTGTCCTAGTCCTTCGTGAGAACGGTCGTACTTCTACCAAGAGTACGTGTGTCGTCGCCCATCGGTTCCCGTCGCTCCACCGGCTGCGGCTGCCGCGGCTCGCCGAAGACCATCCGCCGGAAGTCGGCGCGCGCCTGCCGGGCGGACTCGCGCGCGGCGGCCAGCGCCTGCCGGGTGACCCGGCCCACGGCGCGCGCGGCCTCGGCGGCGGGCCGCAGCACCACGTCCCGTACGACGTGTCCGACCGGGGTGAGGACGGTCCGGTAGACCCAGCTGACCGGCGCCACGAAGATCCACCGGAAGAGGGTCGCCAGTGCCCGCCCCACGGCGAGCGAGATGTGCCCGGCGATCCGCCAGGCGTGCCCGAGGGCGTCCCACACCTCCCGTCCCACGACGGCGAGGACCCGCCCGACCGGTGTCAGGACCCAGCGCCAGAGCGCGATCGCCGGCAGCACGAGCAGAATCCGGGCCGTCCAGTACAGGACGACACCGACACCCGTACCGACAGCCCTCGCCACCCACAGCAGCCCCCGCCCGCACCAGGCGAGCGCGCGCCCGACCGGGGCGAGCACCCAGGCGTACAGCCACCCGGCGGGTACGACGAGCAGATACCGCCCGAGCCGGGCCACGACGGCCGTCACCCCGTCGGCGACCCACACGCACGCGTGCCCGACGGGAGTGAGCACGCGCGCGTAGACCCACGCCAGCCCGCTCCCGATCCCGCGCGCCGTCCAGGCGAGGGCGTGCCCGAGCGGGGTCAGCACGTGCCGGTACAGCCAGACCAGGGGCACGAGGACGAGCACCTTCACGAGCCGGCCGACCGCCTTGGCGCCGGGCACGACGGCATACCGCCACAGCGCCACCACCGGCCACACGAACAACGCGCGCCCCACCGGTCGCAGCACGGTCCGCCACAGGAACCGCCCGCCGACCACCAGCGCGTCCCACACCACCCGCACCGGCACGACCAGCACGAGCACGACGATCCGCACGGGAACCCGGATCGCGACGACGAGACACCCCTCGGGCGACTGCGGCGCGGACTGCGCGGAGGGTTTCTCGAACTTCACAGGGGCGTCCATATCAGTCAGGACGCCTCAACACCCTGTACGGATGCGGTACGACGCCCTCCTCATGGGTCACGGGTACGAGTCCGCGCGGGAGACGTGGGTGTGCAGCAGCCGGGGCGAGGAGGCGAAGCCGCGGCGGGCGTACGCGGGGATCGCCCGGGGCGAGGAGTGGACGGTGACACGTTCGAGGCCGAGTTCCCGCGCGCGGCTCAGCACCGCCTCCACGAGCCGCCCGCCGACCCCGCTGTCCCGCTCGCCGGGGATCACGTACACGCACTGCAGATCACCGGAGGCCCGGCGCAGGGCGCTCGGAGTCGGCACCCGCTGGACCACGGCCAGCCAGGCCATCCCGATGACCGCGCCGTCCCGTACGACGACCATGCAGCGGTGCGAACCGGCGTGCTCCGCCGCCCAGTCGACGAAGTGCCGTACGAACTCCCCGCGGGTGGTGACGGGTTGGTCGCCGCCCTCCAGAATCCACTGCCACCGCAGCTCCGCGACGGCGCCCAGCTGGGCGGGTTCGGCGGGGCGGATCATGAAGTCGTCCACCCGTGCATTGTGCGGCAGTTCAGCGGTCGTCGGCAGGGGGCGCCAGCAGCGCGTCGACGATCTGCCGCAGGGGCGCGGCCAGTTGACCGGCGGTCGCGTCGCGCAGGGGCCGCAGCCCTACGGCGGACCGTACGACGGCGACGCCCACGCCCAGCGCGACCAGGAGCTGTGCCCGCAGCAGCCGTTCGTCGTCGTCCTCCCCCGCCGGCCCCCCGCCGGACGCTTCGAGGATCTGGCGGACGAACTCGTCGAGGGCCTTGTGGCGCAGCGCGTCCACGCGCTCGTCGCCGGAGCCGCGCAGCAGCATCAGCACGGGGTGCTCGCCGAACTCCGGCCAGGCGCCGGCGGAGAGTTGGTGACTGAGTGCCTCTGCGAGACCTTCCCGGTCCTGCGGGAAGGTCTCATCCCGGCCCAGGAATCGGGGAGTTGAGGCCAGCGCCGCCTTGAAGAGCCCTTCCTTCGAGTCGAAGTACCGCTTGATGAGCGCCAGGTTGACCCCGACGTCGGCGGCCACGTCCCGCAGCGTCGTGCGGTCGTACCCGAGCCGGGTGAACCGGCTGCTCGCGGCCTCCAGGAGGGCCTGCCGGGTCGCCGCCGCGTCCCGCCGCCGGGGTCCGTCGGCCTCACTCGTCTCCACCGGCAGCCTCCTCGGACAGGTCAAGTAATCACTCGTTGACATGACTACAGGGCATGGTTACGTTAAGCAAGTAATCACGTGATGACTTAGCCCGCCCGCCTGAGGTGTGCCCTCTCACGTGTGCCCCCTCCCGTCCTGCCCTCCCGTCCGAAAGGACAACGGTGTCCAAGCAAGCCCTCCTCGTCATGGACGTCCAGCGCGTCGTCGTCGACCGCTACCCCGACCCGGCCTATCTGCCGCGCCTGCGCAAGGCGATCGACGCGGCCCGCGCGGACGGCGTCCCCGTGATCTACGTGACCGTCGGCTTCCGCCCCGGCGCCCCGGAGGTCAGCGCCCGCAACAAGATGTTCGGCAGGCTCGCGGGCGTCCAGATGCCGGCGGCCGCCGCCCAGGCCAACGAGATCCACCCGGACGTGGCGCCCGAACCCGGCGACATCCTCGTCACCAAGCGCCGCGTCAGCGCGTTCGCCGGCAGCGACCTCGACATGGTGCTGCGGGCCAACGACATCGACCACCTGGTCCTGACGGGCATCGCCACCGGCGGTGTCGTCCTGTCGACGCTCCGCCAGGCGTCCGATCTGGACTTCACCCTCACCGTCCTGTCCGACGGCTGCCTCGACAAAGACCCGGAGGTGCACCAGGTCCTCACGGAGAAGGTGTTCCCGATGCAGGCCGACGTCACGACGGTGGCGGAGTGGGTCGCCGCGCACTGAACTCCCTATATTGATCCCCGTACTTGACGCCGGTATCCGATGCGCGGAGTCAACGTCGGTGCGATCCGGGGGGATTGAGCGCTCGTGCGACCAGACAGAACACTCGGGGCGGCAGTGGCCGCCGCCCTCTGCGCCGTAACCGTACTGTTTCTCGGCGGCTGCGGGACGCAGGTGGCCGGTGACGCGAGCGGAGCGACGCCGACCGCGTCGATCCCCTGGACCACGATGGAGCCCTCCGCGGTCACCGCGGCCCAACTCGCCGGGGACCAGCGCACGTTGACCTTGACCGCACGGGTACCCGACGGCAAGCACCCGTGCGTACGGGCGCTCAAGGCCGCGCTCACCGCCTCCGAGCGGAACATCCTGTGGGTCCAGATCACCTACTCCTCCCCGTCGGGGGACAGGAGCTCCGGCTGCACCGGGGAACGTACGGCCTCGACGCGACTCCGGTTGCCCAAGCCCCTGGGCAACCAGAAACTGGTCGTGGACCAGGACACCCAATTCACCGCGGACGGCGCCAAGTTGCCCGCACTGCGCCTGTGCGGCGAACTCGGCTGCAACCCGCCGGCCACCGGTTGCACCACCGCCTCCTACGAGCAGGCGATGATCGCGGCCGACGCTCCCGAGCACAGCTACCGCGACGCCGAACACTGCGACGGCAAGTGGCTGGTCATCGACTTCTCCTGGCGTACGGGCCCGGTCTGCGGCGACACGACCGCGACCCCGTCCGGCTGCACGTCCCGCCTGGGCGACCGCGTGTTCTACCGTGCAGAACCCGCAGGCTGGAAGACGATCACCGCGAGCTCGACCGGCGGCTGCGAGGCGGTACAACGCGCGGAGCCCAAGTTCCCCACGGCACTGTGCGCGACACTGGCCCCGCTCTCCGCGTCCCTGCACCCGAGCTACCCGCCGCAGTCGGCTTCCGCGACCGCGACCGCGCCCACCCCGTAATCTTGGTCAACACACGCCAAGAACGGGGGAGTTCACGCGATGGCGAAACCGGTACGCGCCGCGCTGGGTGACGGCATCTGGCTCAACTGCCAGGTCTGCCAAGGGGATCTGTTCCGCGAGCGGGGCGTCCTGCTCAACAGCACCGGCATGGAGTTCATGAAGCTGGGCTGGGCCGACGAGAACGCCACCGGCCTGATCTGCTGGCGGTGCGGGTACGTCCACTTGTTCGTGAACAGGGACATCAAGCTCTACCGGGCCGACAAGTAACGAGCGCCTACCTCTTCCTGCCCCTGGCCGCCTTGCCCGCCCGGGAGACCTTCGGTCTGCGTGCGGGGATCGTGGTGAGGTGCGGGGCGGAGAACTCCCGGTTGGCCAGGGTCTGTTGGCGGACGGTGGTGGGCAGGTCCGGCAGGGCCAGGAGTCTGTCGCACGCCTCGACGGAGGCCGCGAACTCGCCCACCCAGTAGGCGGTGATCGAGAACTCGAAGAGGAGCCCCCACCGGTACACCCAGGGTCTGGTGAAGAGCAGGTCGTCGGGTTCCGGTCTGCCGACCGCGTCGGCGAGCAGGGCGTACGCGGTGCGGTAGCGGCCGGCGAGGCGCAGACGGGACGCCAACTCGTAGCAGGCTTCCAGCCGTTGGGGGCGTCCGTCCCACGCCCGGGAGAACGCGTCCATCGCGCCCGGCCAGTCGTCGGTCCGCTCCGCCCGCAGGACGCCGGCTTCCAGGAGCGAGCAGTAGACCTCCTCGCCCCAGCCGCCCATCCGGGCGCGACGCTCGTAGAGGGCGATCGCCTCCTCCGCGTGCCCGAGGTCGCGTTCGGTGTTGGCGAGGTAGAAGACGGTGCGCGGGTTGTCGGGGTCGCGGTCCAGTTCGCGCCGGAGCAGGCGGGCGTCCCGCTCGAACTTGTCGCCGCGGCAACCGCCGTCGGCCTGGTCCTCGATGACGAGGGCGCCCAGGTTCTCCTGGGTGTCGGGCTCGTCGGTGCACGGGTACTCGTGCGTGACACCCTCGTAGCGCCACAGCCAGTCGCCCCGCATCAGATGCTTGAACCGGTGCTGGGTGCCGGGGCCGTCGTAGCGCAGCATGTACGACCCGGCCGTCAGCCGCGGCAGCGGGGCGTCCTGCCGCAGGACGTGGTCGGCGTCGAGGGTGAGCAGGTAGTCGGCCCTGCCGTGGGCGAGCTGGATGTTCCGGGTGCGGTTGTGCCCGAAGTCGACCCAGGATTCCTCGTGGAGTTCGCCCGGGACACCGTCCAGCACCTTGCGGATCAGGTCCTGCGTGCCGTCCGTGGAACCGGTGTCGGAGATCACCCAGTAGTCGATGAGCGGGCGCACGGCCTCCAGACAGCGCTCGATCACGAGCGACTCGTTCTTGACGATCATGCACAGGCAGAGAGTCTGCTGCTGCTTCACGGCCTCACCCGTCCCGGACTCTGACGTCCCGTCGGAAACACGCGCGCCACAGTGACACGCAGCCGCTCCTCAGCCGTCCATCCACGCGGAGGACCGCGCCCGAGAGCCCCCGAACAGCGGCGGCTTAGCCCGGACGGCTGATCACAGGTAAAAAATGCCCCATCAGAACGCATCGATTAGTCCGATACGACGACAAATGGGCGCGTTCCGAACGGCTACGGGGGTCCCCGCGGTTGGCCCGGGTCAAGCTCGCACTCGCACTCGGATTCGGGGCATCACCCGAACCGGTCGAAAAGGGAGCACGAAGATGAAGATGAGGATGAGTTCCGAGTTCCGGACAGCGCCACTGGGACCGCTGGCCCGGGACCGGTTCAAGAAGGCGGGCATGGTCGCCTCGCTGTCGCTGGTTCTGGCGGCCGGAGTCGTCGATCCGGCCGCCGCGGCCGCTCGCGGCATGACCGACCAGACGAGAGCGGCCGCCGGTAACGGCGGCGATCACTGCAAACCGAACCACCACCACAAGTCACGCGTGACCGAGGGCGGGGGCAAGGGCGACTGCAAGGGACCGACCGGGCCCACCGGCCCGAAGGGCACCACGGGAGCCACCGGCCCGACCGGACCCACGGGACCGACGGGTGCCACGGGAGCGACCGGAACCGGCACGCCTGGCACACCCGGTGTCACCGGCCCCACCGGCCCCACGGGCCCCTCCGGGGGCACACCCGGTGCGACCGGAGCCACCGGAGCAACAGGCACGCAGGGCCCCACGGGCCCCACGGGCCCGACCGGACCCATGGGAGTCACGGGCGCGACCGGTGCCACCGGGGCAACAGGCACCGCCGCTCCCTGCTCCGACATCGACGCCCAGCAGGACTCGAACAACTTCGAGCTGCGAGCCGCGCTGACCGGTGGAAAGACCTACGCGGGTATCCACGACCTCCGGGGCACCAACCCCCGCAACTTCCTCTGGACCGACCTCAGCACCCACGCCAACTACCCGGCGGGCGACGCGGCCGGCACCCCGTGCGGAGTCGCCATCAACGGGCACAGCGCCAACGCGGGGGAGCCCATCAAGATCGACGTCATGACGACCACGGGCCAGGTCTGGGAGACCACCTGCGTCGAGGTCAACAGCACCAACCCCGCCACGCTGAACTGCAACACCGGGAACACCCCCAACCCCTGGACCAAGGTGACACTCCAGCCGTCGCCAACGGTCACCAACGGCGGGGTGTGACAACCCCGCACCACACGAGGACAACACGCGGAAAAGGGGTGCCCGGAGGTCAGCCGACAGACCTCCGGGCACCCCCGCGACCAGGCCCCGGGCCCCCGCCCCGCACGACCCCCGGCAATCACGTCAGTGCGCGTGCCCGCCACCCGTCCCCGCGGGCTGCTTCACGGTCAGCGGCAGCAGCTTCTTCCCGGTCGGGCCGATCTGGATGGACGTGTCCATCTGCGGGCACACCCCGCAGTCGAAGCACGGCGTCCACCGGCAGTCCTCGACCTCTGTCTCGTCGAGGGCGTCCTGCCAGTCCTCCCAGAGCCAGTCCTTGTCGAGGCCGGAGTCGAGGTGGTCCCAGGGGAGGACCTCCTCGTAGGTCTTCTCGCGGGTGGTGTACCAGTCGACGTCGACACCGAACGCGGGCAGCGTCTTCTCGGCGCAGCGCATCCAGCGCTCGTAGGAGAAGTGCTCGCGCCAGCCGTCGAAACGGCCGCCGTCCTCGTAGACCGCGCGGATGACCGCGCCGATGCGGCGGTCGCCGCGGGAGAGCAGGCCCTCGACGATGCCGGGCTTGCCGTCGTGGTAGCGGAAGCCGATCGAGCGGCCGTACTTCTTGTCGCCGCGGATCTTGTCACGGAGCTTGGCGAGGCGGGCGTCCGTCTCCTCCGCCGAGAGCTGCGGGGCCCACTGGAAGGGGGTGTGGGGCTTGGGGACGAAGCCGCCGATCGAGACCGTGCAGCGGATGTCGTTCTGGCCGGAGACCTTGCGGCCCTCGGCGATCACGTTCATCGCCATGTCGGCGATCTGAAGGACATCCTCGTCGGTCTCGGTCGGCAAACCGCACATGAAGTACAGCTTCACCTGGCGCCAGCCGTTGCCGTACGCCGTCGAGACCGTGCGGATGAGGTCCTCCTCCGAGACCATCTTGTTGATGACCTTGCGGAGGCGTTCCGAGCCGCCCTCGGGGGCGAAGGTGAGGCCGGAGCGGCGGCCGTTGCGCGTGAGTTCGTTGGCCAGGTCGACGTTGAAGGCGTCCACGCGGGTCGACGGGAGGGACAGGCCGATCTTGTCCTCGGTGTACCGGTCCGCCAGGCCCTTCGCGATGTCGCCGATCTCCGAGTGGTCGGCCGAGGAGAGGGAGAGGAGGCCGACCTCCTCGAAGCCCGTCGCCTTCAGGCCTTTCTCGACCATCTCGCCGATGCCCGTGATCGACCGCTCCCGCACCGGGCGGGTGATCATGCCCGCCTGGCAGAAGCGGCAGCCGCGCGTGCAGCCGCGGAAGATCTCGACCGACATGCGCTCGTGGACCGTCTCGGCGAGCGGGACCAGGGGCTGCTTCGGGTACGGCCATTCGTCGAGGTCCATGACCGTGTGCTTCGACACACGCCACGGGACGCCCGACTTGTTGGGGACCACGCGTGCGATACGGGCGTCCGGCAGGTACTCGACGTCGTAGAACGCCGGGATGTACACCGAGCCCGTCTTCGCGAGGCGGAAGAGGACCTCCTCGCGCCCGCCCGGGCGGCCCTCGGCCTTCCAGGTGCGGATGATCTTCGTCATGTCGAGGACGGCCTGTTCGCCGTCGCCGATGATCACCGCGTCGATGAAGTCCGCGATCGGTTCGGGGTTGAAGGCCGCGTGGCCGCCCGCCAGCACGATCGGGTCGTCGAGCGTCCGGTCCTTCGACTCCAGCGGGATGCCCGCCAGGTCCAGGGCCGTCAGCATGTTCGTGTAGCCGAGTTCGGTGGAGAAGCTGAGCCCGAACACGTCGAAGGCGCCGACCGGGCGGTGGCTGTCGACCGTGAACTGCGGGACGCGGTGCTCCCGCATCAGCGCCTCCAGGTCCGGCCACACGCTGTACGTGCGCTCGGCGAGGACGCCCTCCTGCTCGTTCAGGACCTCGTAGAGGATCATGACGCCCTGGTTGGGCAGGCCGACCTCGTACGCGTCCGGGTACATCAGCGCCCAGCGGACGTCGCACGACTCCCACGGCTTGACGGTGGAGTTGAGCTCGCCGCCGACGTACTGGATCGGCTTCTGCACATGCGGGAGCAGGGCTTCGAGCTGCGGAAACACGGACTCTGCGGCCGCAGCGACTTCGGCAGGCATCTCGCGAACCTTCGTGAGCGGTACTGAACGGACGGGTGACCATCCAGACTAACGCGAACCCGGAGTTCCCCCGTACGGCTCAGCCGGGCACCCCGGCCCCGATCTCCTCCCACATCCCCGGCAGCGCGGCCTCCACGGCCGCCGCCCGCTGCTCCTCCCGCCCGTACAGCACGCCGTACGTGAACGAGCTCTCCCCCGCCGCGTGCGCCACCGCGGACAGCTCCCGCAGGGTCTCGCGGACCATCACGCTGTCCTGGTGCTCGCCGAGCAGGCTGGTCAGGGACTTCATGGACTTGGCCAGCCCACGGGCCGGAGCGCCGAGCGCGGGGCTCGCCGCCTCCGCCGCGTACCGGGTGCGCTTCGCCTTCTTGCGGGCCTCGTGCAGCGCGAGGTCGCGGTCCGCGCCGGGCGGGGCCTCCATCGCCTCCTCGACCAGCGCCGACACCTTCCCGAAGTCCTTGCGTACGGCCTTGCCGATCACCTTCTCCGGGGTGCCGGCCGCGTCCGGCAGCAGCGGCGGCTCGGCCACCAGCGCGTCCAGGGTGTCGAGCAGCGCGAGATACCGCTTGGAGTCCAGGACGCCGGTCAGCCGTCGGCGCGAACCGCCGCGCCGGGCGTTGGCCCAGGTGCGCATCCGGGTGCGGATCGGGCCGGAGACCAGGGTGCGGGGCAGTTCGGCGAGGACGGTGGTCAGGCGCTCGGTCATCACTTCCCGGTCCCGGTCCACACCCAACTCGCCTGCCAGCCACTTCAGTTCCTCGCCGACCGGGTCGGTGACCGTGCGGTCTAGCACCTTGCCGTAGGAGCGGAACGCGCTGCGCAGCCGGCGGGTGGCGACCCGCATGCGGTGCACGGAGTCGTAGGCGTCCTGCCGTACGGCGGGGTCGAGTTCGAGGATCGCGTCGCGCTGGGCGCGGACGTAGGCGAGGACGTGGTCGCCGGCGGTCTCCGGCTCGGGCGGCGGCGACACGGGCACCTTGCGCTTCTTCTGCTTCTTCGGGGCGGTCTCCGAAAGCGCTCTGGCGAGCTTGGAAACAGACGACGACGGTCGTACGCCCGCCTTGCGCAACCGCTTCTCCACCTTGTCGAGGAAGACCGGGTCGCCGTCGTCGGCGAGTTCGACCTCGATCTCGGTCCACTGGGCGGTGGCGCCGCCGTCGGTGAGGCGTTCGGCGTGTACGGCGTCCACGCTGACCTCGGCGAGCAGCGCGCCGTCCGCGTCCACGAGATGGCGTACGTCCCGGTCGGAGCGGAGCCGGACCACGGGCAGCAGTTCGGCCTCGCGGACCCGGGAGCGGACCAGGCCGGCGAGGGTGCGCGGCACGGTGTCGGAGAGCGGCTCGTGGATCTCGTCGCGGACCCCGGGCTCGACCGGCAGCTTCAGGTGCCAGCCCGCGTCGGAACCGCCGGTGCGGCGGCGCAGGGTCATCGAAGCCCTGGCCAGGCGCTCGTCGGCCGTGTCGTAGTAGACCGCGTCCAGGTTCACGACGCCCTTGTCGATGACGGTCTCGACCCCGGCGACGCCGGTCAGATCGGGCAGACCGCTCTCGTCGGACTCGTACTTACGCTCGATCTCGCGCTTTGTGTCCGCCATGAACCGAATCTAGTTGCTGACGAGCCGGGATGGCAGAGGGCGTCCGAAATGAACCCCCGGGAAACTCGGGAAATTGGGGAGGTAACGACCGGGCGAAATTGCGCCTATGCGGACATCGGGCGCTGCACTCGGATCGACTGGAGCAGACCCACCGCGATCCACACCGCGAACATCGACGTTCCGCCGTAGGACACGAAGGGCAGTGGCAGGCCGGTGACGGGCATGATGCCGAGGGTCATGCCGACGTTCTCGAAGGACTGGAAGGCGAACCAGGCGACGACTCCGGCGGCGACGATCGTGCCGTAGAGCTCGGTCGAGTCGCGGGCGATGCGGCAGGCGCGCCACAGGACCACGCCCAGGAGGAGGAGGATCAGGCCCGCGCCGACGAAGCCCAGTTCCTCGCCCGCGACCGTGAAGACGAAGTCGGTCTGCTGTTCGGGGACGAACTGGCCGGTCGTCTGCGAGCCGTGGAAGAGGCCCTCGCCGGTGAGGCCGCCGGAGCCGATCGCGATGCGGGCCTGGTTGGTGTTGTAGCCGACGCCGGCCGGGTCGAGGCTCGGGTTGGCGAAGGCGGCGAAGCGGGCGATCTGGTACTCGTCCAGGATGTGCAGCTGCCACACCGCTACCGCGCCGATCGCGCCCACGCCCAGCAGTCCGAAGACCCAGCGGTTGGAGGCGCCGGAGGCCAGCAGCACACCGAGCACGATGATGACCATGACCATGACCGACCCGAGGTCGGGCATCAGCATGACGATCATCATCGGGACGGAGGCCAGGCCCAGGGCCTGGAGGACCGTGCGGTGGTCGGGGTAGGGCTTGTCGCCCGCGTCGACCCGGGCGGCCAGCACCATCGCCATGCCCAGGATGATCGTGATCTTCACGAACTCCGAGGGCTGGAGCGAGAAGCCGCCGCCGAGCACGATCCAGGAGTGCGCGCCGTTGACCGTGGAGCCGAGCGGGGTGAGCACCAGCAGGATGCCGAACACCGAGGCGCCGTACAGGAAGGGGACGACCACGCGCAGGGTGCGGTGGCCGACCCAGATCACGCCGATCATCAGGCCGATGCCGATGCCGGTGTTCATCAGGTGCCGGATCAGGAAGTAGTACTGGTCGCCCTGGTTGATCTCGGTGCGGTTGCGGGTCGCCGAGAAGACCAGCACCGAACCGATCAGGGACAGCCCGACGGCCGACAGCAGTATCGGCCAGTCGAGGCGGCGGGCCAGCGAGTCACGGGCGAAGACCCGCGTCCAGCCGGCCCGCTCGGGGCCGTATCCGGAGACGGAGAAGCTGTTGCCGGTCATGTGAGCATCCTCCGGCTTCCCCTTCTGCGCGGGCGCCTGCGGGTGTTGCTGTTGGTGGGGTTCGGGGTGGGCGAGGTGGCGGGCTGCTGGGTGCCGTCGGCGGCCGTGACGCCGCCCTGGGTCGCCTGTTCCTGCTGCTTCTCCAGCTCCTTGGCCGGGTCGGCGGTGATCTTCGGAGAGGCGATCGTGCCGTCGGCGCGGACCTTCGGGAGGCTGGTCTGCGGGGAGGGCAGCAGCGCCTTCTTCTTGTCGATGGAGCCGTCGGGCTGGACGCCGTACATCGCGTTGTAGATGTTGCGCACGGCCTCACCGGAGGCGCCCGAACCGGTACCGGCCTGGGCGATCGTCATGACGACCGTGTAGTCCTTGGTGTACGTCGCGAACCAGGAGGTGGTCTGCTTGCCGTAGACCTCCGCCGTACCCGTCTTGGCGTGCAGCGTGATCTTGTCCTGCGGCCAGCCCTGGAACTTCCAGGCGGCGGTACCGCTGGTGACCACGCCCGCGAGGGCCTTGTCGATGCCCTTGTGGGTGGCCGCGCTGATCGGCAGCTTGGCCTTCACCTTCGGCTTGATCTCCTGGACCGTCTTGCCGTCGGCGCTGACGATCGCCTTGCCGATGGTCGGGACGTACTCGGTGCCGCCGTTGGCGAGGGCGCCGTAGATCATGGCCTCCTGGATCGGCGTGACGAGGGTGTCGCCCTGGCCGATGGAGTAGTTGATCGAGTCGCCCTCACGCATCTTGTTGCCCTCGAGGCAGTTCTCGTAGGCGATCTTCTGGACGTAGGTGCCGTCCTTCTTGCCGGTCTTGCACCAGTAGGCCTTGTTGGCCTCGTAGGTCTCCTGCTTCCACTTGCGGTCCGGGACGCGGCCGGTGACCTCGTTCGGGAGGTCGACGCCGGTCGTCTTGCCGAGGCCGAACTGGTGGGCCGCCTTGTAGAAGTAGTCCTTGGGCTGGCCCTTCTTCGGGTTGATGCCGCCGTCCTTCTTCCACTGGGCGTCGGCGAGACCGTAGAAGACCGTGTCGCAGGAGACCTCAAGAGCGCGGCCCAGGGAGATGGGGCCGAAGTTCTCGCCCTCGAAGTTCTTGAAGACCTGGCCGCCCACCGAGTACGAACTCGTGCAGGGGTAGCCGCCGTCCCAGGTGTAGCCGGCCTCGACCGCGGCGGCCGTGGAGACCACCTTGAACGTCGAACCGGGCGCCGACTGACCCTGTATGGCCCGATTCAGCAGCGGGTAGTCGGAGTTCTTGCCGGTGAGCTGCTTGTAGTCCTTGGCGGAGATGCCGCCGACCCAGACGTTCGGGTCGTACGTCGGCGCGGACGCCATGGCGACGATCCGGCCGGTCTTGGCCTCCATCACGACCACGGCACCGGAGTCGGCCTTGTAGTTCTCACCGGTGATCTTGTCGAACTGCTGGCGGGCGACCTTCATCGCCTTGTCGAGCTGGTACTCGGCGACCCGCTGCACACGGGCGTCGATGCTGGTGACGAGGTTCGAACCGGGCTGCGGGGCATCGGACTTGGCCTTGCCGATCACGCGGCCGAGGTTGTCGACCTCGTAGCGGGTGACGCCGGCCTTGCCGCGCAGCTCCTTGTCGTACTCGCGCTCCAGGCCCGAGCGGCCGACCTGGTCCGAGCGCAGATACGGCGAGTCGGAGTCCTTGGCCTGGGTGATCTCGTCGTCGGTGACCGGCGAGAGATAGCCGAGGACCTGGGCCGCGTTGGCGTCACCGGGGGCCGCGTAACGGCGTACGGCCTCGGGCTCGGCGGTGATGCCGGGGAAGTCCTCGGAGCGCTCGCGGATCTGGAGTGCCTGCTTGGCGGTGGCCTCGTCGGTGATCGGGATCGGCTGGTACGGCGAGCCGTTCCAGCACGGCTGCGGGGTCTTCGCGTCGCACAGCCGGACCTTCTGGATGACGTCCTCGGGCTTCAGGCCCAGCACGCCGGCCAGCTTGGTGAGGACGGCCTTGCCGTCGTCGGCCTGCTTCAGCAGGTCGGTGCGGGAGGCGGAGACCACGAGCCGGGTCTCGTTGTCCGCGAGGGGCACACCGCGCGCGTCCAGTATCGAACCGCGCACCGCGGGATCGACGACCTGCTGGACGTGGTTGCCGGACGCCTCCTTCTGGTACGCGGAGCCCTCCCGGATCTGCAGGTACCAGAGGCGCCCGCCGAGGGTGCCGAGGAGGGAGAGGACGAGGATCTGGATGACGACGAGCCTGATCTGGACCCGAGGAGTCCGTCCGGTCTCCGGAATGTTAGTCATGGGCGAAGCCCATCCCTTTGAGGGTGGTGGTGGGAGACGGGTGGGCGTTGGTCATTGGTGCTGCCTCCCCCTCTCGATGTGTGTATGAGTCATATACGACGGACCTGTGTGCCCGTACGCCAACTCCCGCGCCCTCAAAGCCGCTTGACCCCCTTGATGCGCCCGGCCCGGGCCACCCGCGCGCGAGCCGTCTTCATCCGCAGGCCGCCGCGCTGGCCGCCGATCTTCAGGCCGGTGCCGGAGGAGAGCCAACCCGATGAGATGTCGGCCGACTTGGCGGCGTTGGTCTCGGCGAGGGGGTCGTTGTCGGCGCGGCGGGCCAGCGCCATGACGCCGGGGACGACGAACGGGGCGAGCAGCAGGTCGTACAGGGCGGCCGTGAACAGCAGGCTGGGCAGGCCGACATGGCGGGCGGCGGTGTCGCCGACGAGGGCGCCGACACCGGCGTAGAGGAGGGTGGAGCCGATCGCGGCGGCGACCACGACGGCCATCGGGCCGCTCGCCGACTTGAGGCGGCCGTTCTCCGGCTTCGCGAGGCCCGCGAGGTAGCCGATGACGCAGAGCACGAGGGCGTAGCGGCCGGCCGCGTGGTCGGCGGGCGGGGCGAGGTCGGCGAGGAGTCCGGCGCCGAAGCCGATGAGGGCGCCGGTGACATGGCCGTAGACCATGGCGAGGCCGAGGACCGTGAGGAGGAGCAGGTCGGGGACGGCGCCCGGGAGGTGGAGGCGGGCGAGGACGCTCACCTGGATCACCATGGCGACGACGACCAGCGGCACGGAGAGCAGGATCCGGTTGACACGCATGGGGAAGGGCTCCTACTGCTGTTGCTGGCCGTCGACCGGCGCGTTCGCGGACGGGGTGACCGTGACGGTCACCGTCGGGATCGGGGTCGGCTTGGGCTTCGCCGGCAGGACCGTGTCGCGCGGGTCCTTCTTCGGGGCCTCCACGACCACGCCGACGATGTCGAGCTTGGTGAAGTCGACGTACGGCGTGACGTAGAGCGTGCGGGTCAGGCCGCCGCCGGAGGGGTCGACGCGGGAGACCACGCCGACCGGGACACCGGGCACGAACGGCTTGTCGGACTGCGAGCCGAAGGTGACGAGCCGGTCGCCCTTCTGCACCTCCGCCTTGCCGTTGAGGAGTTCGACGCGCAGCGGGCCGTCGCCCTCGCCGGAGGCGAAGCCGAGTTCGTCGCTGCCCTCCATGCGGGTGCCGACGGTGAAGTCGGGGTCGTTGGCGAGGAGGACGGTGGAGGCGTCGGGACCCACGGTGGTGACGCGGCCGACCAGTCCGTCGCCGTTGAGGACGGTCATGTCGCGCTTGATGCCGTCGTTGGCGCCGACGTCGATGGTGATCGTCCAGGAGAAGCTCTGCGCGGCTCCTATGGCGATGACCTGGGCGCCCTTGATGCCGTACTGGCCCTCGCCGGCCACCTTCAGCATCTTGTCCAGCTGGCCCAGGCGGCTGCGGTTGCGGTCGTCGCTGCCGAGCTTCGCCTTGAGGGCCGCGTTCTCCTTCTCCAGGAGCGCGAGCCGGTCGTGCCGCTCACCGGAGTCGCGGACCGCGGAGATCGCGTCGCCCACCGGGTTCACGGCGGACGACACGCCGTTCTCGATCGGGCCGAACACGGTGGCCGCGGCCCGGCGGGCACCCTCGACCGGCGAGTCCTGCCCTCCCCGGATGTCCACCGTGATCAACGCGAACGCGACGGCGATCAGCAGCACCAGGAGCAGCCGGCTCTCTCGTGTGTCCCTCACGTGCGGCGGCCGTGCCTTCCTCATAGAAATGTGCGGAGGTTCGGGTATGCAGGTGTGTACGAGGGCCCGTCAGATGTGGACGAAGGCCTATGACGGAGCCTATGCCTCCGTATCAACGATCCGCCGCACGAGAAGAGATCATCCCGTACGGCGGAATCGAAGTGTTACGTCATCTGCGCGGCTGGGCGTCCAGAACCTGCTGAAGCGCCTCGAACTCCTCGACGCACTTGCCGGAGCCGAGCGCCACGCTGTCCAGCGGGTCCTCCGCGATGTGGATCGGCATACCGGTCTCCCGGCGCAGCCGCTCGTCGAGACCCTTCAGCAGGGCTCCACCGCCGGTCAGAACGATTCCGCGGTCCATGATGTCCCCGGACAGCTCCGGCGGGCACTTGTCGAGGGTCGTCTTCACCGCGTCGACGATCGCGTTGACGGGCTCTTCGATCGCCTTGCGGACTTCGCCGGCGGAGATGACGACGGTCTTGGGCAGGCCGGACACCAGGTCCCGGCCGCGGATTTCGGTGTGCTGGTCGTCGTCGAGGTCGTACGCGGAACCGATCGTGATCTTGATCTGCTCAGCCGTCCGCTCACCGAGGAGGAGCGAGTACTCCTTCTTGATGTGCTGGATGATCGCGTTGTCCAACTCGTCGCCCGCGACGCGGATGGACTGGGCGGTGACGATGCCACCGAGCGAGATGACCGCGACCTCCGTGGTGCCGCCGCCGATGTCCACCACCATGTTGCCCGTCGCCTCGTGGACCGGCAGGCCGGAACCGATGGCCGCGGCCATGGGCTCCTCGATGATGTGCACCTGGCGGGCGCCGGCCTGGGACGACGCCTCGATGACGGCACGGCGCTCGACGCCCGTGATGCCCGAGGGCACACAGACGACGACACGGGGACGGGCCAGATAGCGCCGCTTGTGGATCTTCAGGATGAAGTAGCGGAGCATGCGCTCGGTGATCTCGAAGTCGGCGATGACACCGTCCTTCAGCGGACGTACGGCAACGATGTTGCCGGGCGTGCGCCCGATCATCTTCTTGGCTTCGGAGCCGACCGCGAGAATGCCACCGGTGTTGGTGTTGATCGCGACGACGGACGGCTCGTTGAGTACGATCCCGCGACCCCTGACGTACACCAGCGTGTTGGCGGTCCCGAGGTCGACAGCCATGTCACGGCCGATGAACGACATTGAGTTCCCCATCAGGATTCGTCTGGCCTTCCTGGGAGCTTTGAGGGCTTTTCAGGTCGGCGAAGTGGGTGCTGTGACGTGAAGGCTTCCATCGTAGACGCGCCATCACGAACACTGCGCGAGGGTCTTCGCCATTGTCAGCATGTGAGGCGGCGCCTCGCTTGTGGAGACGGCCCAACGGGGGCACTCGTTCCCCCGATCGGCACGCATATGCCAAGAGACGGCCGGAAAAACGCGGCCGCCCCTGGTCAGGCAAGTGGGTTACTGATGGAGATTCAGGAACGCCCCGGGAAGAAGATCTTCACCTCGCGTTCGGCGGACTCCTCCGAGTCCGAGGCGTGGATCAGGTTCTCCCGCACGATCACACCGAAGTCCCCGCGGATCGAGCCCGGCGCGGCGGCGATCGGGTCGGTCGGACCGGCCAGCGCGCGCACCCCTTCGATGACCCGCTCGCCCTCGACGATCAGGGCCACGACCGGGCCGGAGGCCATGAACTCCACCAGCGGCTCGTAGAAGGGCTTGCCCTTGTGCTCGCCGTAGTGCTGCTCCAGGGTGTCCTGGTCCAGGGTGCGCAGCTCCAGCGCGGTGATCCCCCAGCCGGCCTTGCGCTCGATACGGCTGATGATCTCGCCGGTCAGGCCACGACGTACGGCGTCGGGCTTGAGCAGGACGAGGGTGCGCTGGGTCACGACGGGACTCCTTCTGATCATGATGGTGCGGGTCGGCTCACGGTCGTGTCACGGTCGTCTCACGACAAGGCCGAGGCTACAGGGCGTGTCCATGCGGCCATTACGCAACGTCAGGTGTAGTGGAGTCACGCCGGGCCGGGAGCGGCGGAGTCGGCCTGCGCGGCTTGCGCGGCCTGCGCCGCGAACCTCGCCTTCGCCTCGTCGATCTTCCGGCCGTAGTGCACCGACGCCCACCACAGGGCCGCGAAGATCGCCCCGAGGAAGAACATCGACGGCACCACGAGGCCCGCCGCGATCAGCGCGATCTGCAGCGCCCAGCCGAGCGCGATGCCGGCCGGCCGGGTCACCACGCCGCACAGGGCGACCGACAGGAACATCGCGATCCCGCACACCGTCCACACCGTGGACGTGGTCAGATCCGGGTCCTTCATGGCGACCAGACCGGCGAAACCGATCACGAAGAACTCGCCGAGCAGAGTCGAGGAACAGAGCGTACGCACGAAAAGTCAGCCCCTCCCGAGGAGCAGTCGGGCCTCACCAACGGTGATGACGGAACCGGTGACGAGCACACCGCCGCCCGCGAACTCGCCGTCCTCCTCGGCCAGCGTGATCGCCGCCTCCAGCGCGTCCGGCAACCGCGGCTCGACCTGCACCCGCTCGTCGCCGAACACCTCGACGGCGATCGCGGCCAGCTCGTCCGCGTCCATCGCGCGATGACTGGAGTTCTGCGTGACGACGACCTCGGCGAACATCGGCTCGAAGGCTTCGAGCAGCCCGCGCACGTTCTTGTCGCCACTGGCCCCGACCACCCCGATCAGCCTGCTGAAGTCGAACGCCTCGGCGACGGCCTCGGCGGTCGCACGGGCGCCCGCCGGGTTGTGCGCCGCGTCCAGCACAACGGTCGGCGACCGCCGCACTACCTCCAGCCGCCCCGGCGAGGTCACGGACGCGAAGGCCTTCCGGACCGTGTCGATCGAGAGCGGATCGGGCCGCTGGGCGCCGACACCGAAGAACGCTTCTACGGCGGCGAGGGCGACGGCCGCGTTGTGCGCCTGGTACGGCCCGTGCAGGGGGAGGTAGATCTCCTCGTACTCGCCGCCGAGGCCGCGCAGGTTGATGAGCTGTCCGCCGACCGCGACGTTCCGGGACACGACCCCGAATTCGAGACCCTCCCGGGCCACGGTCGCGTCCACCTCGACGGCCTTCTTCAGCAGCACCTGCGCCGCGTCCACCGGCTGCTGCGCCAGGATCACGGTCGCGTCCTGCTTGACGATGCCGGCCTTCTCGGTGGCGATCTCACCGGTCGTCCCGCCGAGGCGGTCGGTGTGGTCGAGATCGATCGGGGTGACTACGGCGACGTCCGCGTCGATGACGTTGGTGGCGTCCCAGGTGCCGCCCATGCCGACCTCCACGACGGCCACATCGACAGGCGCGTCCGCGAAGGCGGCGTACGCCATCCCCGTCAGCACCTCGAAGAACGACAGCCGGAACTCCTGCTGCGCGTCCACCATCTCGATGTACGGCTTGATGTCGTGGTACGTCTCGATGAACCGCTCGGCGGAGATCGGGGCGCCGTCCAGGCTGATGCGCTCGGTGATCGACTGGACGTGCGGGGAGGTGTAGCGGCCGGTGCGGAGTTCGAAGGCGCCGAGGAGGGCCTCGATCATGCGGGCCGTGGAGGTCTTGCCGTTGGTCCCCGTGATGTGGATCGAGGGGTACGAGCGCTGGGGGTCGCCCAGGACGTCCATCAGCGCGGCGATACGGCTGACCGACGGCTCCAGCTTCGTCTCGCCCCAGCGGGTGGCGAGCTCCGCCTCCACCTCGCGGAGGGCGGCGTCCACCTGGGGGTCTTCGGGGCGACCGGGTACGTCGGCCTGCGGCGCGCCGGTGCCCTGGGTGCGGAGGGTTCGGCTGCCGGCCTCGATGACCGCGAGATCCGGGTCGCGGTCGGTCTCGGCCTCGATGATCTCGTCGAACGGGTCGCTGTCAGTCACGTGGGTCAGTCTACGGAGGTCGCGGTGTTCTTTCGTCTGCGGGCCGGTGGGGGCTGGTCGCGCCCACGCGGCGGAGCCGCCTATCGATACAGCCCCGCGCCCCTGGGTAGGACGGGGCCCCGGCGCTGCGACAGCACCGGGGCCCCGCCTGCGTGGAAACCCTTACGCCTGAGGCAAGCCGTCCAGCTGGGCCTTGATGCGCTCGATGTCCTCGTCCGCCTTGGAGAGGCGGCCCCGGATCTTGTCGACCACGTTGTCCGGGGCCTTGGCCAGGAACGCCTCGTTGCCGAGCTTGGCCGTCGCCTGGGCCTTCTCCTTCTCCGCAGCGGCCAAGTCCTTGGCCAGGCGCTTCCGCTCCGCCGCCACGTCGATCGTGCCGGAGAGGTCGAGGGCGACCGTGGCGCCGGCGACCGGAAGGGTGGCCGTCGCCGCGAAGGTGTCGCCCTCCGGCTGGAGGCGGAGGAGCTGCCGGATGGCGGCCTCGTGGGGGGCGAGGGCCGTACCGTCCAGCGTGAGGCGGGCCGGGACGCGCTGGCCGGGCTGGAGGCCCTGGTCGGCGCGGAAACGGCGGACCTCGGTGATGACCTGCTGGAGGGTCTCGATCTCGCGCTCGGCCGCCTCGTCGCGGAAGCCCGAGTCCTTCGGCCAGTCCGCGATGACGATCGACTCGCCGCCCGTGAGGGTCGTCCAGAGCGTCTCCGTGACGAACGGGACGATCGGGTGCAGCAACTTCAGGGTGACGTCCAGGACTTCACCGAGAACGCGGCCGGAGACCTTCGCGGGCTCGCCGCCCGCCATGAACGTGGTCTTCGACAACTCGACGTACCAGTCGAAGACTTCGTCCCACGCGAAGTGGTAGAGCGCGTCGGAGAGCTTGGCGAACTGGAAGTCGTCGTAGAGCGCGTCGGCTTGGGAGACCGTCTTGTTGAGACGGGAGAGGATCCAGCGGTCCGTGGCCGACAGCCGCTCGGCGGGCGGGAGTTCGCCCTCGATCGTCGCGCCGTTCATCAGCGCGAAGCGCGTCGCGTTCCAGATCTTGTTGGCGAAGTTCCGGGACGCCTGGACCCAGGACTCGCCGATCGGCACGTCCGTACCGGGGTTGGCGCCACGGGCCAGGGTGAAGCGGACGGCGTCGGAGCCGTACGCGTTCATCCAGTCCAGCGGATCGACCGCGGTGCCCGAGGACTTGGACATCTTCTTGCCGAACTGGTCGCGGACCAGACCCGTCAACGCGATGGTCTTGAAGGGGACTTCACCGTCCATCGCGTACAGGCCGAACATCATCATCCGGGCGACCCAGAAGAAGATGATGTCGTGGCCGGTGAGCAGGACGTCCGTCGGATAGAACTTCTTGAGATCCGGGGTCTGTTCGGGCCAGCCGAGGGTCGAGAAGGGCCACAGGCCGGAGGAGAACCAGGTGTCCAGGACATCGGAGTCCTGCGTCCAGCCCTCGCCGGTGGGCGGCTCGTCGTCCGGTCCGACGCAGACGACCTCACCCTCCGGGCCGTACCAGACCGGAATCCGGTGGCCCCACCACAACTGCCGTGAGATGCACCAGTCGTGGAGGTTGTCGACCCAGTCGAAGTAGCGCTTCTCCATCTCCTGCGGGTGGATCTTGACCCGGCCGTCACGGACCGCGTCGCCGGCCGCCTTGGCGAGCGGGGCGACCTTGACCCACCACTGCATGGACAGGCGCGGCTCGATGGTCGTCTTGCAGCGCGAGCAGTGGCCGACGGAGTGGACGTAGGGCCGCTTCTCGGCGACGATCCGGCCGTCGGCGCGCAGTGCGGCGACGATCGCGGAACGGGCCTCGAAACGGTCCAGGCCCTCGAAGGGGCCGTGCACGGTGATGACACCGCGCTCGTCCATGACGGTCAGCGCTTCGAGGTCGTGGCGCTGGCCGATGGCGAAGTCGTTCGGGTCGTGGGCGGGCGTGACCTTGACGGCACCCGTGCCGAACTCGGGGTCGACGTGGGTGTCGGCGACGACCGGGATGGTGCGGTCGGTGAGCGGCAGCTTGATGTGCCGGCCGACGAGGTGCTTGTAGCGCTCGTCGTCGGGGTGGACGGCGACGGCGGTGTCGCCGAGCATCGTCTCGGCACGGGTCGTGGCGACGACGATGGTGTCGTCACCCTCCCCGTACTTCATGGAGACGAGCTCGCCGTCGTCGTCCTGGTACTCGACCTCGATGTCCGAGATCGCGGTGAGACAGCGCGGGCACCAGTTGATGATGCGCTCGGCGCGGTAGATCAACTCGTCGTCGTAGAGCCGCTTGAAGATGGTCTGGACGGCCTGAGAGAGGCCCTCGTCCATGGTGAACCGCTCACGGGTCCAGTCGACGCCGTCGCCGAGGCGGCGCATCTGGCCGAGGATCTTGCCGCCGTACTCGTCCTTCCACTGCCAGACGCGCTCGACGAACGCCTCACGGCCGAGGTCGTGCCGGGACTTGCCCTCCTTGCCGAGCTCGCGCTCGACGACGTTCTGGGTGGCGATGCCCGCGTGGTCCATGCCCGGCAGCCACAGCGACTCGAAACCCTGCATGCGCTTACGGCGGGTCAGGGCGTCCATCAGCGTGTGCTGGAAGGCATGCCCGAGGTGCAGGCTGCCCGTGACGTTCGGCGGCGGAATGACGATCGTGTACGGCGGCTTCTCACTCTTCGCGTCCGCCTCGAAGTAACCCCGCTCCACCCAGCGCTCGTACAGCGGCCCCTCTACGTCGGCCGGCGCGTACTGGGTCGGCAGTTCGGAGTCGGGCGCTGATGGCTGCTGCTGAGCGTTCTCGGTCACGGGGCCAGTTTAGGGGTGTCGCGGGGGTGTCCCGAAACGCGTTTGTTCTGTAACGGTGCGCCCCCCGGCGCCATGCGTTTCCTGTGACTCCGCCAGGATGTCGGGAACACATAAGCATCTGGAGGGGAACCCAGAATGAGCTACAACCAGCCGGGCCCGTACGACGGGCAGCCGCAGCAGCCCGGGCCGTACGGTCAGCCGGGTCCCTACGGCCCGCCTCCGCAGCAGGCGCCGCAGGGCGCCCCTCAGCCCGGCTACGGCTACCCCCAGCAGACACCGCCCGCCCAGCCCGGCTACGGCTACCCGCAGCAGCCCCCGCAGGCCCCCTACGGGCACCCGCAGCCGCCGTACGGGCAGCAACCGCCTTACGGGCAGCCGCCGTACGGTGTTCCGCAGCCGCCGGCGCCCGGTGGCGGGAAGAAGAGGACAGGGCTGATCATCGGCTCGGTGGCGGTCGTCGCCGCGGTCGCGGTCGGCGTGTGGTTCGTGATCGGCGGCGGGAACGGCAGCGGCGGTGTGGCCGACGACGGCGCGCACAAGCTCACCGCGCCGGCGACGGTCATCAACGGAACGTACAAGAAGTCGGACAGCGCCGACTCCGCGGAAACGATGACCAAGGACGACAAGGCCGACTTCGAGAAGTGGGGTGTGAAGAACCCCGTGGAGGTCAGCGCCGGTTACGAGAACGGCAGCGGACTGGCGCAGAAGACGCTGTCCTTCGACGGTGTGTACGGCACGATCGACGACCCGGAGGCCGTCGTGGACGCGATGTTCGCGAAGGTCAAGACGGAGTCGGAGAAGGACCAGAGCAGCGAGAGCAGCAGCGGCAAGCTGGTCGGCAGCCCGGAGAAGGTCACTCCGGCGGGCTTCTCCAACGGCGTCATGAAGTGCCAGGTCGCCGAGATCGCCAACGACGACACGTCGAGCACGGCTGCCGGTGCCCCGAAGACCATCAAGCTGCCGATGTGCATCTGGGGCGACCACAGCACGGTCGCCGTCGTCAGCGCGTTCGGAATCGCCGAACTCGCCGCGGGGAACGGCGGAACCGTGGAGAGCACGGCGGCCCTGGCCGCGAAGCTCCGCAACGACGTCCGGGTCAAGGCCTGACACACAGCCCAACGACGAAGGGGCCCCGGTCAGTTGGACTGACCGGGGCCCCTTCGTGGTGGAACGAGTTGGCGCTAGGCCGTCTTCTGCTCGCCCGGGCCACGCCCCCGCGCGTCGCGCGGGATGAGGGTCGGGTTGACGTTCGACAGGACGACGTCCGCCGTGATGACGACGCGGGCCACGTCCTTGCGGGACGGGACCTCGTACATGACGCCCTGGAGGACTTCCTCCATGATGGCGCGCAGGCCGCGGGCGCCGGTCTGGCGGAGGATGGCCTGGTCGGCGATGGCTTCGAGGGCCTCGCGCTCGAAGTCCAGCTCCACGCCGTCGAGTTCGAAGAGGCGCTGGTACTGCTTGACCAGCGCGTTGCGCGGCTCGATGAGGATCTGGAGCAGGGCCTCGCGGTCCAGGTTGTGGACCGAGGTGATGACGGGCAGGCGGCCGATGAACTCGGGGATCATGCCGAACTTGACCAGGTCCTCGGGCATGACGTCCTCGAACTGGTCCTTGGACTGCAGTTCCCGCTTGGAGCGGATCGTCGCGCCGAAGCCGATGCCCTTGGCGCCGGCCCTGGACTCGATGAGCTTCTCCAGGCCCGCGAAGGCGCCGCCCACGATGAACAGGACGTTCGTCGTGTCGATCTGGATGAACTCCTGGTGGGGGTGTTTACGGCCGCCCTGCGGCGGGACCGAGGCCGTCGTGCCCTCCAGGATCTTCAACAGGGCCTGCTGGACGCCCTCGCCGGAGACGTCGCGGGTGATCGAGGGGTTCTCGCTCTTCCGCGCGACCTTGTCGATCTCATCGATGTAGATGATCCCGGTCTCGGCCTTCTTGACGTCGTAGTCCGCCGCCTGGATCAGCTTGAGCAGGATGTTCTCGACGTCCTCGCCGACGTAGCCCGCCTCCGTGAGCGCGGTCGCGTCGGCGATCGCGAACGGCACGTTCAGCATGCGGGCCAGGGTCTGTGCGAGGAGGGTCTTGCCCGAGCCCGTGGGGCCGAGCAGGAGGATGTTGGACTTCGCCAACTCGATGGCGTCCTCGCGGCTCTGGCCGCCGCCGTTCTCACCGGCCTGGACGCGCTTGTAGTGGTTGTACACCGCGACCGAGAGTGCCTTCTTCGCCGACTCCTGGCCGACGACGTAACCCTCGAGGAACTCGTAGATCTCGCGGGGCTTGGGGAGTTCCTCCCAGCGCACCTCGCTCGTCTCCGCGAGTTCTTCCTCGATGATCTCGTTGCAGAGGTCGATGCACTCGTCGCAGATGTACACACCGGGCCCTGCGATGAGCTTCTTGACCTGCTTCTGGCTCTTGCCGCAGAACGAGCACTTGAGCAGATCGCCGCCGTCACCGATGCGTGCCACGGTGTGCTTCCCCTTCGCCTGGGAGCCGCCTGGGTACAGCGGCTCCTGGTGCTGCCTTATGTCCGACGGTACCTTGCCGGGCCCCCCGTTCGGGCCCCCCTTGGCACGGTTCACTTCCACGTGGACCGTGCCGAGGGGTGGTGGACGATACAGGGTCCGGGTCAGCGGACGTCGGCGTTGTTCATCTTCCGGGTGGAGATGATCTGGTCGATCAGGCCGTACGACAGGGCGTCCTCGGCCGTGAGGATCTTGTCGCGCTCGATGTCCTCGCGGATCTTGTCGATCGGCGTGGTCGAGTGCTTGGCCAGCATGTCCTCCAGCTGGGCACGCATGCGGAGGATCTCGTTGGCCGCGATCTCCAGGTCGGAGACCTGGCCCCGGCCCGTCTCGCTGTAGGGCTGGTGGATCAGCACGCGCGCGTTCGGCAGCGCCATGCGCTTGCCCGGTGTACCGGCGGCCAGCAGGACGGCGGCGGCGGACGCGGCCTGGCCCATGCAGACGGTCTGGACGTCGGGCTTCACGAACTGCATCGTGTCGTAGATCGCAGTCAGGGCCGTGAAGGAGCCGCCGGGGCTGTTGATGTAGATCGAGATGTCGCGGTCGGGGTCCATCGACTCCAGGCACAGCAGCTGCGCCATGACGTCGTTGGCGGACGCGTCGTCGATCTGGACACCGAGGAAGATCACGCGCTCCTCGAAGAGCTTCGCGTACGGGTCGTACTCGCGCACGCCCTGCGAGGTGCGCTCCACGAAGCGCGGGATCACGTAACGGGACTCGGCGGCGGGAGCCGTGTATTCGGCGCGTGCGAGGTCGTTCAGGCCGTTGCCGGGGAAGTTGTTCACTGTCTCTCTCCTGGGGGCTGTGGCGGTCGGCTGGAGGCTGTGTCGGGGCCTCAGGCCCCGGTGCCGCCGCCGCCCGGCATACCGGCGGCCGTGGGGATCACGTCGTCGATGAGGCCGTACTCCTTGGCCTCGAGCGCGTCGAACCAGCGGTCGCGGTCCGAGTCGCGGGTGATCTGCTCGATGCTCTGGCCCGTGTGCTGGGACGTGAGCTCGGCCATGCGCCGCTTGGTGTGCAGCAGCCGCTCCGCGTGGATCTTGATGTCGGAGGCCGAACCGGCCAGGCCGGCGGAGGGCTGGTGGATCAGGATCTCGGCGTTCGGGAGGGCGAAGCGCTTGCCCGGGGTGCCCGCGCTGAGGAGGAACTGGCCCATGGAGGCGGCGAGGCCCATGGCGATGGTCACCACGTCGTTCTTGATGAACTGCATGGTGTCGTAGATCGCCATGCCGGCCGTGATCGAGCCGCCGGGGCTGTTGATGTAGAGGTAGATGTCCTTGTCGGGATCGGCGGCAAGGAGGAGGAGCTGTGCGGTGATCTTGTTCGCGATGTCGTCGTCGACCGCCTGGCCGAGGAAGATGATCCGCTCACCGAGCAGTCGGTTGTAGACCTGGTCGCCGAGGCCACCGAAAGAGGGCTCGCCGGCGGCTGTAGGCATCAGATTCGTCACGTATCCACCTGCTCGTCTTTACGACGGCGCCGGGCCGTCTCACGTGTACTGCCGGGGGCAACGGGGACTCCCCTGCCCTCGTATTCATGGACCCTAACGCGCGGGCTCCTCCGGGGAATCCCGCAAAGGGAACTGTTCGCTGTCAGCACACAGCGCTGCGCTGGCCTGAGCGGAATCCCTCGCGGTGGGGTGGGTGCGGTCCGTGGCGGGGCTGCGGGTGAGTGGGGGCTGAGCGCGCCCGCGCGGCGGAGCCGCAAATCGATACAGCCCCGCGCCCCTTCAGGGCGCTCCAGTGGGCGGTATGACAAAGGGCCCCGGGGCTTGATGCAAACCCCAGGGCCCCTCGTTCGCTGCTTACGCCTCGGTCGGCTCCTCGGCGGCGGCCTCGGCGGTCTCGACCGTCTCGATGGCGGCCTCCGTCTCGTCCTCGTCGTCCAGGTCGACGATCTCGCCGTTGGTGTCCTTGACCGTGGCGGCCTCCACGACGACCGCGAGGGCCTTGCCGCGGGCGACCTCGCCGACCAGGAGCGGGACCTGGCCGCCCTCGACGACGGCCTGGGCGAACTGGTCGGGGGACATGCCGGAGGAGGCCGCGCGACGCATGAGGTGCTCGGTGAGCTCCTCCTGGTTGACGTTCAGCTTCTCCTTGTTGACGAGCTCGTCAAGGACGAACTGCGTCTTGATGCCCTTGACCGCGGCTTCCTTGGTCTCGGCGTCGAACTCCTCGGCCGTCTTGCCCTGGATCTCGAGGTACTTCTCGAGGTCGAGGCCCATCTGGCCGAGCTGGTGGTGCTCCAGGTTGTGCTTACGGGTGTTGATCTCGTCCTCGAGCAGCTTCTCGGGGACGGGCACCTCGACGAGCTCCAGCAGCTTGTCCAGGACGCGCTCCTGGGCCTGCGTGGCCTGGTCGTACTGCTTCATGTTCTCGAGGCGCTTGCGGCTGTCGGCGCGCAGCTCCTCCAGGGTGTCGAACTCGGAGGCGAGCTGGGCGAACTCGTCGTCCAGCGCCGGGAGTTCGCGGGCGGCGACCTGGCTCACCTTGACGGTGACCTGGGCCTCCTGGCCGGCCGCGGAGCCGCCCTTGAGCTCGGAGGCGAAGGTGGCCTCGCCACCGGCCTCCAGGCCCGTGACGGCCTCGTCGATGCCGTCGAGGAGCTCGCCGGAGCCGATGGTGTAGGAGACGCCCTCGGCGACCCCGTCCTCCAGGACCTCGCCGTCGACCTTGGCCTCCAGGTCGAGGGTGACGACGTCACCCTCGGCGGCGGCGCGCTCGACCGGGGAGGTCGAGGCGAAGCGCTCGCGGAGCTGCTCGACGGACTTGTCGATGTCCTCTTCGCTGACCTCTACGGCGTCGACCTCGACCTCGATGCCCGAGTAGTCCGGGATCTCGATGGCCGGGCGGATGTCGACCTCGGCGGTGAAGTTCAGCGTCTCGCCGTCCTTCAGCTCCGTGATGTCGACCTCGGGCTGGCCGAGCGGGTTGAGCTCCGCCTCGTTGACAGCCTCGGTGTAGAACTTCGGGAGCGCGTCGTTGACGGCCTCCTCCAGTACCGCACCGCGGCCGAACCGCTGGTCGATGACGCGCGCCGGGATCTTGCCCTTCCGGAAGCCCTTCACCGTGACCTGCTGGTTGATCTTCTTGTACGCCGCGTCGAGGCTGTCCTTGAGCTCCTCGAAGGGCACCTCGATGCTGAGCCGAACCCGGGTCGGGTTCAGGGTCTCCACGGCGCTCTTCACGGTTCGGTCTCCTTGGGGGCTGACTTCTTGGTTTGCGGACCCAGACAGGTCCGGCGGTTTCTGGTCGCCCGGAGGACTTCAGAGTGTGAGAGACACACGGGCGCGCAGCTTGCATAGTAGCCGCAGCGGCTGGACGCCCCAAAAGGCGATCGCGCGAGGTACTGGTGTGGTACCGGTCCCGGAGGTCCGGCAGGTGGTCGGGGTGGCGGGATTTGAACCCACGGCCTTCCGCTCCCAAAGCGGACGCGCTACCAAGCTGCGCCACACCCCGTCTGGTGCGACACGTAGGGTACATGGCCGCAGGCGGTGGAGCCGCCGCATTTCACGAGCGCCGGGGGTGTGAGGAATGGGGTGTGCGCCGAAGGTGCCCGACCCGCTACGATGCTCTCTGTGCCGCGGTCGTCTGACCTGCGGCGCGTCATGTGCGGGCGTAGCTCAATGGTAGAGCACTAGTCTTCCAAACTAGCTACGCGGGTTCGATTCCCGTCGCCCGCTCCATGCATCTCAGGGCCAGGTCGGAGGGTCATTCCTCTGCCTGGCCCTGAGTCGTACCCGGGGGCAGGCGGCGGAGCCAGAGCGCGGCGAGGCCGTAGGCGACGGCCGCCGCGGCGAGGCCGGCGAGTGTCGTGGCCCGGTACGCCCAGCGCGGCAGCGCGTGCCGGAAGTAGCCGAACGTGGCATCGCGGGTGAGCAGGAAGGCGGCAACGGCCGCGAACATGGCGCCCGCCGACTGCCTCGTGAAGCGGTGACCCATCAGAAGCTGATCTGGTTGATCGTCTCCGCTATCGAGTTCAGGAACCGGTTGATGGACGGTGCCATGCCGGTCGAGGCGAGGAAGAAGCCGAAGAGGATGGCGACTATGGCTGGGCCCGCCTTGATCGATCCCCCTCGGATCAACACCACCAGGATGATCGCCAACAGCAGCACCACAGACAGTGAAATGGCCACAACTGATCACACCCTCGGTCGGTCCGCTCTCCCGGCCCGGGGGCGCCACCGCGCGCACCCCCGCCAGAACCATCGTGCCACCAACCCGGCCCACCTATGCGGCAGGTGACGCATCGTTGGTCGCAAAGGTTCGGAACAGTAACGTTCGCAGGTAGTTCGAATTATTGGCAGCAGCACACGAACGGGCGTTCCCAGCATGGCTGTTTGCGCCTTTTGTTCGGGATGAATCATGACATCTCAGAAACTTTTCGGACGCGCGTCCGATGGTTTCACCGATTCCCACAGGCAACGCTAGGGTGCCTCAGATGTTCCACGCTCCCACGCCCTCCGGCCAGAACGAACAGAGCAAAAAGAACGAACAGAACGAACAGACCAAACCGCGCGACGCGTTCTTCGACAACGCGAAGTACCTGGCGATCCTGCTGGTCGCCGTCGGGCACTCCTGGGAGCCCCTCAAGGGCGACAACAGAGTGCTCCAGGGCCTGTACATGGTCGTGTACAGCTTCCACATGCCGGCCTTCATCATCATCTCCGGCTACTTCTCCCGGAGTTTCGACCTCCGCCCCGACCGCCTGAAGCGGCTCATCACCGGTGTCGCGGTGCCGTACGTCGTCTTCGAGATCGCGTACTCGCTCTTCAGCCGGTACGCCAACGACGACCCGCACCAGAGGATCACCCTCCTCGACCCGCTGTATCTCACCTGGTTCCTCTGCGCGTTGTTCATCTGGCGGCTGACCACCCCGATCTGGAAACTGGTCCGCCACCCGCTGCCGTTCGCGCTCGGCATCGCCATGCTGGCCTCCTGCACCCCGGACATGACCGACGACTTCGACCTCCAGCGGCTCGCGCAGTTCCTGCCGTACTTCGTGCTCGGTCTGCTCCTCAGGCCCGAGCACTTCCAGTGGGTGCGCCGGCGCGCGGTGCGGGTCCTGTCCGTGCCGGTGTTCGTCAGTGCGCTCGCGGTGGGCTACTGGGCGGTGCCGCGGATGAACGCCGGCTGGTTCTACCACCACGACTCCGCGCAGGAGTTCGGCGCGCCCTGGTGGGCGGGGCCGGTGATGATGCTCCTGATGTTCGCCTGCTCGCTGCTGCTGACGGCCGGCTTCTACTCCTGGGTGCCGGGCCGGAAGACGTGGTTCACGGCGCTCGGCGCGGGCACGCTGTACGGCTATCTGCTGCACGGTTTCCTGATCAAGGGCGCCGGTTACGCGGGCCTGTTCCACCACACCTGGCTGCACCGGCCCTACGGCGTGCTCCTGGTGAGCGCCCTCGCGGTCACCGCCGTCACCCTGCTGTGCACGCCGCCCGTACGGCGGGTGTTCCGCTTCGCGGTCGAGCCGCGCATGGAGTGGGCGTTCCGGCGCGACGCGGCCGAACTGGCCCGCGATCGCACGCAGTTGGCGCAGCCTGTCGTACGCGAGAAGGTCAACGCCTAGTCGGAGCGGCCGAGTCCGAGAAGTGCGCGCATCCGTGCGTACTTCTCGGTCAGTCGTGCGCGGGTCGCCTCGTCGAGGACGGCGAGGCGGGCCGGGTCCGCGTTGTGCGCCAGGTCCGCTTCCTTGACGAGGAGCGCGCCGGGGGTCGCGAGCACGCGCCCGGCGTACGTCTCCGGGCTCTCCCCCGCCCGCTTGGTGAGCGCCAGCACGATGTCCTTCGTACGGCGGGTCAGCGCCGCCTCGGCCAGCCAGCGCTCGGTGAGCGCGTCGTCCTCCACGGAGTCGTGCAGCCAGGCCGCCGCGATCTGTTCGGCGTCCCCGCCCCGCACCCGCACACCCTCCGCTACGGCCCTCAGGTGCTCGGCGTAGGGACGGCCCGCCTTGTCGGTCTGGCCGTCGTGCGCGGCGCGGGCGATGGCCTCGACCTCGGCCACCGTGAGGAGCGAGGTCACCGGGACAGCCCCTGTGCCGACGCCGAGGCCGACGCCGTAGGACCTTCCCGGCAGACCAGGAGCAGGGCGCGGTCGTCGTTGACGTCCTTTGCGACCGCCTCGATGAGGTGCCAGGCGGCGCCGTGGAAGCCGCCGGCGACATAGCGGTCGGCCTCGCCGGTGAGGCGGTCGATGCCCTCGACGATGTCGCGGTCGGAGGTCTCGACCAGGCCGTCCGTGAACAGCATCAGCACGTCTCCGGGCCGTAGCGACCCCTTCACGGGGTCGAATTGGGCGCCGTCGTAGACCCCGAGCAGCGGGCCCTCGGCCGCCTTCTCCTCCCAGCGGCCGCTGCCCGCGCTGAGCTGGAGGCCCGGTGGGTGGCCGGCGGAGAAGAGTTCGTAGTCGCCGGAGTCGAGGTCCAGGACGAGGTGGATCGAGGTGGCGAAGCCCTCGTCCCAGTCCTGGCGGAGGAGATAGCCGTTGGCGGCGGGCAGGAAGGCGTGCGGGGGCAGGGAGCCGAGCAGGCCGCCGAAGGCGCCCGACAGGAGCAGGGCGCGGGAGCCGGCGTCCATGCCCTTGCCGGAGACGTCGGTGAGGACGACCTCCATGGTCCGACCACCGTTCGTACGGGCCGCGACGACGAAGTCCCCCGAGAACGACTGGCCGCCCGCCGGCCGCAGCGCCATCTCCCGGTGCCAACCCTGCGGCAGCTGGGGGAGCTTGCTCTGCACCCGGATGCGTTCGCGCAGGTCGAAGAGCATGGTGCCGCCGCGCCGCCAGGGCACGCCGACCCGGCTGCGGAACTGGGCGATCAGCAGCCCGAAGAAGCCGCACGCGGCCACCACGAGCACCACGCCCGGGGTCACCCGCGCCGGGCCCTCGGTGTACGGGCCGAGCTTCACCGACTCGACGATAAGCCCGGTGGCCGCCGCAGCGTACAGGCCGAGCAGGCTCGCGGGGCGCAGCAGCAGGCCGCCCGCGACGATCGGCAGGACCAGCGCGGCCGGTGAGAACCACACCGCGTTGGCGAGGGTCATGGCCGCGATCACCGGGATCGTGATCAACAGTCCGGCCAGCGCGACCCAGTCCGAGCCGTCCCCGCGGAAGTAGTCGACGGCACTTCTGCGCAGGCCGGTGCGGACCCGGTGAACCAGCTTCCTCAACCGGGCCATGAACGTGTCGGCCTCCGCGCGCCGCTCTCGTCCTGCTGCCATTAGTTCGGGACCCTATCCATCCGACCAGCCGCTTGGCACGGGAGGTCCCACTTGTCCCCCCTGCGAGGTTCAACTTCACAGTGAACTTCACCAGAGGCCTCTGTGCGGGCCCCCGGCGGAAATTCCCTGGCTCGTCCCGCAATGCGCTGATAGGCATGGTCCATGGGCACAGATGCGAGAGACACGCGGGCCGACCGGACCGAGCTGCGGGTGCTGCGGCGGGACGAGTGGAACACCTGGTACGACACCCTGATCACCGCGTTCGGCGGGACTCCGGAGTCGCCCGAGGAGCGTGAGCTGTGGGACGGGCTCACCGAGGTCGACCGCTCCCTCGGCATCTGGGACGGCGACGCGTGCGTGGGCACCGCGGGCGCGTTCAGCTTCCGGGTCACCGTGCCCGGCGGCGCCTCCGTGCCGGCCGCGGGCATCACGATGGTCAGCGTGGCCGCCACCCATCGGCGCCGCGGCCTCCTGACGTCCATGATGCGGCGGCAGTTGGACGACGTACGGTCCTGGGGCGAGCCGCTCGCCGTACTCACCGCCTCCGAGCCCGCGATCTACGGCCGGTTCGGGTACGGCATCGCCACGCTGCGCGGCAGCGCCGAGATCGACACCGCGCGGGTACGGCTGACGGTGCCGCCGGGCACGGACGACGTACGGCTGCGCTACGCCGACCCCGGCGCCGTGCGCGAGCAGTGCGAGGCGGTGTACGCGCGGCAGGTGGCCGGGCGGCCGGGGATGCTCGCGCGGCGGCCCGGGTGGGAGAACCTGCCGCTGCTGGACCCGGAGAGCGAGCGGGCGGGCGCGTCGCCGCTGCAGTGCGTGGTCGCCGAGCGCGAAGGTGAAGTCGTGGGCTACGCGCGGTACTTCGTCAAACCCGAGTGGGACGACTCCGTCCCCAAGGGCGAGGTCCGGCTGCGCGATCTGGCGGCGCTGGACCCGGCGTCGTACGCGGCGCTGTGGCGGTTCCTCTTCGGCATCGACCTGACGTCGAAGCTCACGGTGCGCAGCCGTCCCGTCGACGACTCCTGGCAGCATCTCGTCTCCGACCTCCGCCGGTGCGCTCTGCGGCAGCAGGACTCGCTGCACGTACGGCTGGTGGACCTGGGGGCCGCACTGGAGGCGCGCACCTACCAGACGCCGGTGGACGTCGTGTTGGAGGTCGAGGACGTGTTCTGCCCCTGGAACGAGGGGCGTTGGCGGCTCGTGGGCGACGCGAAGGGCGCGTCCTGCAAGCGGACCGAGGAGTCGGCCGATCTCGCGCTGTCCGTACGGGAGTTGGGGTCCGCGTATCTCGGCGGGTTCTCCCTCGCGTCGCTCGCGGGCGCCGGCCGGGTGCGGGAGCTGCGGGCGGGCGCGCTGGCGGAGGCGTCGCTGGCCTTCGGGTCGGCGGTCGCACCCTGGCTGCCGCACGGGTTCTAGAACAGCCCTACGGCCTCTGGCAGTTGGGGCACCAGAACAGGTTGCGGGCGGCGAGGTCGGCGGTGCGGATCTCGCTGCCGCAGATGTGGCAGGGCTGGTTGGCGCGGCGGTAGACGTAGACCTCGCCGCCGTGGTCGTCCACGCGCGGCGGGCGGCCCATCGCCTCGGGGGTGTGTTCGGGGCGGACGGTGTCGATGCGGTTGTTGCGCACGCCCTCGCGCATCAACTCGACCAGGTCGGCCCAGATCGCGTCCCACTCGGCGGGGGCGATGTCCCGGCCCGCGCGGTACGGGTCGATGCCGTGCCGGAAGAGGACCTCGGCGCGGTAGACGTTGCCGACACCGGCGATGACCTTCTGGTCCATGAGCAGGGCCGCGATGGTCGTACGGCTGCGGGAGATCCGCCGGTACGCCGGGGCCGCATCGGTGTCCGGGCGCAGGGGGTCGGGGCCGAGGCGGTCGTGTATCGCCCGCTTCTCGGTGTCCGTGATCAGGGCGCAGGTGGTGGGGCCGCGGAGATCGACGTACGACGTGTCGTTGGCGAGGCGCAGCCGGACGGTGTCCGTGGGCAGGGGCGCGGGGGCGTCGCCGAAGTTGACCTTGCCGAAGAGGCCCAGGTGGATGTGGACCCAGTCGGCGTCCCGGAAGCCGAGGAACAGGTGCTTGCCGTGGGCTTCGGTGCGGGTGAGTTCGGCGCCGTTCAGCAGCTCGGCGGCGTCGCTGAACTTGCCCTGGGGGCTGGTGACTTGCACGGGGCCGCCGCTGAAGTGGCCGCCGTAGTCCAGCGCAAGCCGATGAATCGTGTGCCCCTCTGGCACCGCAGCAATTCCTTTCCCACCCGCCCACCCGTCTCGGTCACTCGACGGGTGGGCCTCGAAAAGCCTCGGGGCTCCGCCCCGGACCCGCCTACTGCTTCGGGTGGTGCGCCGGGATCTCCGGCAGCTCCCCCGTCGTCTCGTACGCCGTCAGCATGTCGATCCGCCGGATGTGCCGCGGGTCCTCGGAGAACGGCGTGGACACGAACGTCTCGACGAACTTCGTCGCCTCGTCCCGCGAGTGCATCCGCGCGCCGACCGCGACGACGTTCGCGTTGTTGTGCTGCCGGCCGAGCGACGCGGTCTCCTCGCTCCAGGCGAGGGCCGCACGGACGCCCTTGACCTTGTTCGCCGCGATCTGCTCGCCGTTGCCGGAGCCGCCGATCACGATGCCGAGGGCCTCGGGGTCGGCGGCCGTGCGCTCGGCGGCGCGGAGGCAGAAGGGCGGGTAGTCGTCCTGTGCGTCGAAGATGTGCGGCCCGCAGTCGACGGGCTCATGGCCCGCCTCCTTCAGCCACTCGACGAGGTGGTTCTTGAGTTCGAAGCCCGCATGGTCGGAGCCGAGATACACGCGCATGGGACGAGTGTGACACGGCGGTTTCCGGGAAGCAGCTCCGGGGCCCAGCCGGGTTAAGACCGGGAAACACCTCGGAACCTCAAGAAAACCTCAAGTAACGATCAGGAATCAAAGGTTCACTAATCACTTTGCCTCCGATTCACTGGACCATCTTGCAAACGGCGCAAAGGAATTCCCCCCATGACTGCCCCCATGACTGATGGTTCCGGCCTCCAGGCGGGTCTCAAGAACAGGCATCTGTCGATGATCGCGATCGGTGGCGTCATCGGCGCCGGTCTGTTCGTCGGGTCCAGCTCCGGCATCGCGACCGCGGGACCCGGCATCCTGCTCTCCTACGCGCTCGTCGGCACGCTCGTGGTGCTGGTGATGCGCATGCTCGGTGAGATGTCGGCCGCGAACCCCACTTCCGGCTCGTTCTCCGCGCACGCCGACCGCGCGCTCGGCCGCTGGGCCGGCTTCTCGATCGGCTGGCTGTACTGGTTCTTCTGGGTCGTCGTCCTCGCAGTGGAGGCGACCGCCGGCGCCAAGATCCTCGAAGGATGGATACCGGCCGTACCGCAGTGGGGCTGGGCCCTGATCGTCATGGTGGTGCTGACCGCCACGAACCTCGTATCGGTGGGCTCCTACGGCGAGTTCGAGTTCTGGTTCGCCGGGATCAAGGTCGTGGCGATCGGCGCGTTCATCGTCGTCGGCGCGCTGGCGGTCTTCGGCGTACTGCCCGGCGCCCACACCGACAAGGCGGGCATCGGCAACCTCACCGACCACGGCGGCTTCCTGCCGAACGGCCCCGGCGCGATCCTCACCGGCGTCCTGCTGGTCGTCTTCTCCTTCATGGGCAGCGAGATCGCGACTCTGGCCGCCGGCGAGTCCGAGGACCCGCAGCGCGCGGTCACCAAGTCGACCAACAGCATCATCTGGCGCATCGGCGTCTTCTACCTCGGCTCGATCCTCGTCGTCGTCTGCCTGCTCCCCTGGAACGACCCCTCCATCAAGGAGCAGGGCTCCTACGTCGCCGCCCTCGACTCCCTCGGTATCGCGCACGCCGGCCAGATCATGAACTTCATCGTGCTGACCTCGGTACTGTCCTGCCTCAACTCCGGCCTCTACACGGCCTCCCGCATGGCCTTCTCGCTCGGCGGCCGCGGCGACGCGCCGGCCGCGTTCGCCCGGACGACCTCCCGTGGCGTGCCGATGGCGGCGATCATCGCGTCGGTCGTCTTCGGGTTCGTCGCGGTCTTCTTCAACTACGCCTTCCCGGACACCGTCTTCCTCTTCCTCGTCAACTCCTCCGGCGCGGTGGCCCTGTTCGTGTGGCTGGTCATCTGCGCGTCCCAGCTCCGTATGCGCCGGATCATCGAGCGCGAGTCGCCGGAGAAGCTCGTCGTACGGATGTGGCTGTACCCGTATCTGACCTGGGCGACGATCGCCCTGATCGTGTTCGTCCTCGGCTACATGCTCACCGACACCAAGGGCGAGAGCAGCGGCCGTACGACCGTCCTGCTGTCGCTGCTGGTCGCGCTGGCCGTGGTGGCGGTCTCGGTGATCAAGGAGCGGGTGCGCGGCGGCCAGGCGGTCGCTGCCGCCGGGACGGACACCGACAAGGTGCCCGTGGCATAAGGGAGTTCACAGCACGACAAAGCTGTTCTTGACCCTGTCGTAGGTCTTCAGGGCCTGGGTCTCCACGTCCGGGTGGTACCAGGTGTTGATCTGGTACGACTTCCCGTCCGCGTCGAAGCCGAGCAGCCGGGCGTGCCAGGGGGTGCCCTTGAGGGTGAACGTGTACTCCCAGACCACCGCCGGGTAGCCGCGGAACGTCGTGCTGACGAGCCGGATCTTCCGGTAGTCCTGCCCCTGGCGGGCGTTCCACTCCGAGGCCTCCCACGTCCGCATCAGATCGCCGCGGGCGAGGGAGGACTTGCCCACGAGCTCCTGGCTGCCGTCCGGGGACGTGTAGTGGACCTCGGCCCCCGTCTTCAGATCCCGCCGCCAGCCGGCGGGCGTCGCCCACGCGAACCCGCCCGCCTCCTGATGCGTACCCGGGGGCAGGCTCGGGGGGCGGGAGGTGCCTTCGACCGTGGGAGAGGGGGACGGGGACGGGGACGGGGTGACGGAAGGGGAGGGTTCGGTCGGAGTCGACGAGGCGGTGGCCGACGCCGTCGACCCCGTCGATGTCTTCGACGCCGGGCCCGTGGCCGTGTCGTCGGACGAGCCGTTCCCGTTCACGAGGATCGCCGCAACTACCGCGCCCACTACGGCTACGGCCGCTGCCGCGATCAGTCCGGTACGGCGTTGGGGGCGGGAGCGGGTGGTGAACGGCCGCTCGGGGCCGGGCAGCCGGGCGGGGTGGGGGCCCAGGTCCGGGCGGGGGCCGCGGGCGGGGTGCGGTGGTGCCGGGCGCTCGGGGCGTTCGGGGTGTTCGGGGCGGGCAAGGGAGACGCCTGCCACCGCCGGGCGCTGGGTCGGTATGGCCTCCTCGATGGGCGGGTCGGGATCGGCGCGGGGTCCGGGGGCGGGTTCGTGGACTCGGGGATCTCGTGCCGCCCTGACCACCGGCCGTTCCAGGAAGACCGGAGTGGGTGACTCCTGATGAACCACGGGTTCCGCTGGACTCTCGGGCCTCTCCACCAATTCCGTTTCCACTGAACCGAGTTTCTCGGCCTCCGTCGGAAACGCGACCGGGCTCAGCGCCTCCTCCACCTCCTCAAGACCGGGCCGGACCGACGGCTCCTTCTCCAGCAGCGCGGCCAGCACCTCCCGCAACGGGCCCGCCGCGGCCGGGAGTTCGGGCTCCTCGTAGAGCACCGCGTGCAGGGTCGCGAGGGTGGTGTCGCGGGAGAACGGGGAGCGGCCGGCGAGCGCCGCGCACAGGGTCGCGCCGAGGGACCAGATGTCCGAGGGCGGTCCCTGCGGGCGGCCGGAGATCCGCTCGGGTGCCATGTAGTCGGGCGAGCCGACGAGCATGCCGACCATGGTGAGCGCCTTGGCGTCCTGGATCGCGGCGATGCCGAAGTCGGTGAGCACGACGCGTCCGGCCCGGCTCTCGACGAGGACGTTGCCGGGTTTGATGTCCCGGTGCAGGACGCCTCCCGCGTGCACCTGCCGCAGGGCCGCAACCAGCCCCAGTCCGATGCGGGCGGCCTCGCGCGGGCCGACCGGACCGTCCTCCGCCATGATCCGCTCCAGCGAGCGGCCCGCCACCAACTCCATGACGATCCACAGGCGTTCGCCCTCGTCCACGACGTCGTAGACCCGTACGACGTTGGGATGGTCGATCCTCGCCGTGGCCCTGGCCTCGCGCAGGGTGCGTTCGCGGCGGGTGCGGGTGTCCTCCGGGTCGAGGCCGTCGATGCGCATCTCCTTGACCGCGACCCGCCGGTCGAGCATTTCGTCGGCGGCCCGCCACACCCGCCCCATTCCCCCCTGGCCGATGCTCTCGACCAGTCGATAGCGCCCGGTCACCAATAGCCCCGGAGTTCCGCCGTCCCTCAAGTTCCCCGTATTCCCCGGCAATCCGCTGCACCCCCACAATGGTCACACTTCATGCCGTACCAGCATAGTGCGGAGAAATCTTGTGGTACCTCTTCAAGTACTGCGAATTCAGGCGCAGTCCCAGGGGGATACAGGGGAACACAAGGGGGACGAACATGAGTTCTCGTCGCGCGACGACCATCGCGACGGCCATCACAGGATCGCTGCTCACGGCATCTTTCTCGGCGGTGATGATCCTTTCCTGCACCGCCTCGGCGGACGACCAGGGACCGGGAAGCAGCAAAGGCGGAAAGGCGATGGACGCGGCCCCGGCGGGTGTGAAACTGACCACGCTCCTGCCGGAGAGGATTTCGGTCGACAACAGTTCGAAAAAGACGGCGATCACCGCCACGGTGAAGAACGAGGGGACCAAGGAGAGCGGCGAGCTCAATCTCCTGGTCGTCGGTTTCGACGGCCTCAAGGTCAATGGTGTGCAGGGTTGTTCGGCGATCGCCGAAAAGGATCTGCCGCCCGGTTCGAACAGCGGATTCAAGTGCTCCGTCGGCACGCTCGCCGCGGGCAAGTCGAAGTCGTACGCCGTCGACGCGACCTACGACCTGAGCAAGGCCGGGAAGATCTGTCTGCCGGTGATGTCCGCCGACGGCAAGAAGACGTTCTGGCAGCAGGGCCCGGTCCCGTTCGGTACGACGAACCCGTCGCCGAACGCCCCGGCCACCCCGCTGCTGCTCGGCACCGACAACAAGCCGGTGGCGCCGGGCGGCGACACCCTGCCCAAGACCGGCGTCGGCAGTGACGTGCTGCCGCTGGGCGCGGCCGGTGCGGCCCTGATCGCGGCGGGCGCGGCGGGCCTGTACTGGTCCCAGCGACCGCCGAGGCGGCAGGCCGAGCGGGGCTGAGCGGAGCCCGGACAGGGGAGGGCCGGGGCGCGGGAGCACCCGGCCCTCCCTCTCGGAGGGGCCGTACGACGCGGAGACGCGGAAGAGGCTCGCCGAGTTGAAGTCGGAGTACGACCCGGCGAACCTCTTCCGCAGGAACTACGGCCCTACCGCTGCTTGTTGACGAACTTCCACGCGGCCGGGGTCGCGCCCATCGCCAGGGCCGCCTTCAGGGCGTCGCCGAGGAGGAAGGGGGTGAGGCCGGCGGCGATCGCGGCGCTCGTCGAGAGGTCGAGGCTGACCGCGAGGTACGGGACGCCGACGGCGTAGATGATCGCCTCGCCCAGGATCATCGTGCCCGCCATGCGCAGGACCGAGCGGTCGGCGCCGCGGCGGGCCAGGGCGCCGACGGCGGCGGAGGCGAGGAGCATGCCGATGATGTAGCCGAAGGAGGCGCCACTGCCGTGGGTGCCGCCGGCGAACCACGGCACGCCGGCCAGGCCGAGCAGCGCGTACAGCGCGAGCGAGAGGAAGCCGCGGCCGGCGCCGAGGGAGGTGCCGACGAGCAGCGCGGCGAAGGTCTGGCCGGTGACCGGGACCGGGGAGCCCGGCACAGGCACGGAGAGCTGGGCGGCGAGGCCGGTGAGCGCGGCGCCGCCGAGCACGAGGGCGATGTCCCGGACGCGGGAGGCGGGCAGCAGATCGGCGAGGACCTGTCCGGGGCGGGCGGTGGCGACGGCGGTACTCAAGGGGAACTCCGCAGGTTGACGGGGGTACAGGGGGACTCGATGACGCTAACCCAGGGCCCTTCGGCCGATCACCGTCAGCGCTCGACAAAGGCTTCGGCGCGGACTTGGTGGGCTCCGGACAAAGGATGCCCGTTACACACGCTCGGCCGTGATGACCGTCACGCGGACCCCGTGCCGTCTCGCACACCGGTCACCATCTGGGCAGCGGTGCACCGTTTTGCTAGCTTCGACCGCATGGTTGCCCAGGCCCGGAACTTCGCGTCGCGTCGCTATGTCGACCTGCGACGCCAGGCCGCGGCGACCTGTTACCGCCCCTGAGGCGGGCGGAGCGGATCCGGTGCGCCTCGACATCCCCACGGCGCACTGTCGGACCCGTTCCCGAGGAAGATCCCCATGCCCCGTAACGCGGCACCTCTCCTACGCTCCCCCGTACCCCGCGCCGCCGACAGTGACCGGCGGCGCACCAACGCGAGTGTCATCCTGCGGTCCGTGCTGGAGCACGGGCCGGTGGCCCGCTCCACCATCGCCCGGCTGACCGGGCTGTCCCCCGCGTCGGTGACCGACTACTGCGCCCACTTCGCCGGACTGGGCCTGATCCAAGAGTCGGCCGCACCCGAACGATCCAGAGGTGTGGGCCGGCCCCATGTGCCCGTCGACCTGGACGACTCACAATTCGTCGTGGGCGGGGTCCATGTGGCCGTGCCCTATACGACGGTGGCCCTGCTCGATCTGCGGGGTCGGGTGCTGGCCGAGCGACGCATCGGACACGACACCACCGACCCCTCACGCGTGCTGGCGCGGGCCGCCGACGGGCTGGACGCCCTGCTCGCGGACGCGTCCGGTGCCGTCCCGCTCGGCGTCGGCGTGGCCGCCGGCGGCTGGGTCGACCGGGACTCCGGGACCATCGTCGACCACCCCCTGCTCGGCTGGCGGGAGGTGCCGGTGCGCGAGATCCTCGGCGCCCGCACCGGGCTCCCGGTCCATGTGGACGGCCACGCCCGCGCGTTGGTCAACGGGGAGCGCCTGTTCGGGCGGGCCCGGGGGAGCCGCAGCGTGCTGCATCTCTTCGTCGGGAATGTGGTCGACGCGGCCTTCGCCACCAATGACGAGGTGCACCACGGTCCCCGCTCGCAGGCCGGGGCGATCGCGCATCTGCCGCTGCGCGGCGGCACCGAGCCGTGCGACTGCGGCCGGGTCGGCTGCCTCCAAGTGGAGCTGAGCGAACGGACGTTGTGCCGGAAGGCCCGGGAGGCGGGGATCGTCGACGGGGTGAACCCGACCCATGTCGTGGCCGCGGCCGAGCGCGGGGACCCGGTCGCCGTACGGCTGTTGACGCAGCGGGCGCGGATGACCGGGCGGGCGGCCGGGCTGCTGCTCGACATCCTCAACCCGGAGACGGTGGTCGTCACCGAACTCGGGGTCATCCACCGCGAGGACTGCCTGCGCGCGCTGCGCGAGGAGGTCGGTGACGCGCGGGCGTCCGCTGTCGTGCCGACGAGTTTCCCGGATTCCGTGCTGGCCGTGGCGGGCGGTTCGGTGCTGCTGGACGTGTTGTTCCGGGATCCGCTGAGCGTGTCGTCGAGCGTGTCACCGGGGCGTATTTAATTCAGAAACTCGGAATATTGACAGGGGGCACGCAGGACCTGGAACATCCTGCTCATGAGCCTGCCGATGAGTTGTCGCACTTCTTGTTGCTGACCCGCTGAAGCGCCCCGAGCGCCGGCCTCATCCTGCCTGAATTCCCTTCCCGGACTTTCCACTGCCCGGAATTCCGTCTGCCTTCTCCAGACTTTTCGCCAGCCTTCTCATCCGCTGAATCAGGGAGCCCTCCCATGCCCAATTCCCGTGCGCCCGGCCTCGACCGGCGGCTCTTCCTCACCTCCGTGCTCGGTGCCGCCGCGGGCATCGCCGGCCTCAGCGGCTGCGCCACGAGCAGTGCCGCGGCCTCGAAGTCGGGGGCAGGTCTGTCCGCCCCGCTCGCCGAGAAGGTGCCGTCCGGCACGAGCCTGAAGATCGCCTCGTATCTCAACACCCAGCAACTCCAGTTCAAGCTGGCGAAGTTGCCCAAGTTGCCGTTCACCGTGTCGAGTTGGGTGAACATCGGGGCCGGTCCCGATGTCATCAACGCGTTCCGCGCCAAGTCCCTCGACCTGGCCAACAACGCGGGCATCCCGCCGATCCAGGCGCACTACCAGGGCTTCGACGCGAAGATCGTCGCGATCGACATCACCCGCAAGCCCAACTATCTCTTCGCCACCAAGCCCGGCAGCGACATCCGCACGGTCGCCGACTTCAAGGGCAAGAAGCTCGCCTTCTCCCAGGGCCAGGCCCAGGGCGTCGTACTTCTGCGGGCGTTGAAGGAAGCGGGCCTGAAGTACGACGAGGTGAAGCTCGTCCCGCTGACCAGCAACCAGTTCCTCACGGCCCTGCAGTCGGGCCAGGTCGACATCGCCCCGCTCGCCAACAGCCAGGCACCGGCGTACTTCAAGCAGTACGAGGCGAAGGGCGCCCACGCGATCACCACCGACGTCGTGGACCTGCTGAGCCTGCTGTGGGCGCCGTCCGCAGTGCTGGCCGACTCCGCGAAGGCCGCCGCGATCGCCGCGTACATCCCGCAGTGGGCGCAGGGCCAGGTCTGGCAGTACGAGAACCCGGACACCTGGAACGAGGAGTTCTACGTCAAGACCCAGAACCTGACCCTCGCACAGGCCAAGTCGGTCACCGCGCTCGCCAACAAGCCCTTGTTCCCGCCGAGTTGGGACGAGGCGATCAAGTGGGAGCAGGAGACCGCCGATCTGCTGGCGGAGGGCGGCTTTGTGAAGGAGTTCAAGGTGGACTCTCTCTTCGACCGGCGCTTCGAGTCCATCGCGGCGAAGGCCGTACCGGCGGAGTACCGGAAGTGACGGCCATGACGACCACGACAACCACCGTGCCGGTGACGGCCGTTGAGGAGAAAACGGCCGTCCCCCGCAGGCGGCGGCGCGGTCTCTCCCCCGGCAAACGCCTGCCCGCCTCCCGGATCATCGGCCCCGCGCTCTTCTTCGCCCTGTGGGCCGCGGCCTCCGCCGCCGGACAGCTGGACCCGGCCGCGATCCCCGCACCCTGGACCGTGCTGAGGACAGCCGGCCGCCTGTGGACGTCCGGCACGCTCCCCACCGACGTACTGACCTCCCTGGAACGCGCCGCCTACGGCTTCGCCCTCGGCCTCACCGCCGGAGTCGTCCTGGCCCTGGCCGCCGGACTCAGCCGGGTCGGCGAGGCCCTGATCGACGGGACCGTGCAGCTCAACCGGGCCATCCCCACCCTCGGCCTCATCCCGCTGTTCATCCTCTGGCTGGGCATCGGCGAGACCTTCAAGATCGCCATCATCGCGATCGTCGTCTACATCCCGATCTACCTCAACCTGCACGCCGCACTGTCCGGCATCGACCACCGCTATGTCGAACTCGCCGAGGTCCAGGGCCTGTCGAGGCTCCAGTTCATCCGCCAGATCGTCATCCCCGGTGCCCTGCCCGGCTTCTTCGTCGGCCTGCGCCTCGGGGTGACCGGTTCCTGGCTGAGCCTGGTGGTCCTGGAGCAGATCAACGCCACCAGCGGGCTCGGCTACATGATGTTCCAGGCCCAGAACTACGGCCAGTCCGACGTCATCCTCGTCGGCCTGCTGATCTACGGCGTGTTCGGCCTGGCCTCCGACAGCGCGGTCCGTCTCGTCGAACGGAGGGTGCTGTCATGGCGCCGCACACTCAGCAGCTGACCACCGCGCCGACCGTCCGGATCCGGGGTCTCACAAGGTCGTTCGACGGTCGTACGGTCCTCGACGACATCGACCTCGACCTGCCGGCCGGACAGTTCACCGCCCTGCTCGGGCACAGCGGCTCCGGCAAGAGCACGCTGCTGCGGGCCATCGCGGGCCTCGACCACGAGGTCGCCGGGAGTGGCCGACTCAGCGCCCCCGAGCGGGTGTCGGTGGTCTTCCAGGACTCCCGGCTGCTGCCCTGGCGCCGGGTCCTCGACAACGTGCTGCTGGGCACGGACGGCAAGGAGGCCGCCGCGAAGGGCCGCGAGGCCCTCGCCGAGGTGGGCCTCGCGGGCCGCGAGCGGGCCTGGCCGAACGAGCTGTCCGGCGGGGAGGCGCAGCGGGCGGCGCTTGCCCGGTCGTTGGTGCGTGAGCCCGAACTCCTGCTGGCCGACGAGCCGTTCGGCGCACTGGACGCGCTCACGCGGATCCGGATGCATGTGTTGCTGCGCGAGCTGTGGGAGCGGCACCGTCCCTCGGTGTTGCTGGTCACCCATGACGTGGACGAGGCGATCGTGCTCGCGGACCGGGTGCTGGTGCTGGAGGAGGGGCGCATCGGGCTGGACCTGGCGATCGACCCCGAGGTGCCGCGTGCGGAGTACCGGGAGCGGTTGCTGGCGGCGCTCGGTGTGACGTCGGACTCGCGGTGACCGTCCGCTGCTCGTGCTGCCCGGGGGCTGCGCCCCCAGACCCCCATCGGCCCTGAAGGGGCCTCGTCCTCGAACTCCCCCAGAGGGGAGGCCCCCAACGGGCTGGATATACACACCCGGAACTCCCACCTAAGGACCTGGCATGCCCCGCCAACTCCACCTCAACGCCTTCCTCATGAACACCGGTCACCACGAGGCCTCCTGGCGCCTCCCGGAGAGCAACCCCTACGCCCACGTCGAACTGGACCACTACACCCACCTCGCCCGGATCGCCGAACGCGGCACCTTCGACTCGCTCTTCCTGGCCGACGGACCGCAGTTGTGGAGCAACCTGGCCCAGCGCCCGGCCGGCGCCCTGGAACCGCTCACCCTGCTCACCGCACTGGCGACGGCGACCGAGCACATAGGCCTGATCGCCACGGCCTCGACCTCGTACAACTCCCCCTACAACCTGGCCCGTAAGTTCGCGTCGCTCGACATCATCAGCGGTGGCCGGGCCGGCTGGAACATCGTCACCACGGCCGGTGCCGAGGCGGCCCGCAACTTCGGGCTCGAGCACGAGCCCGCGCACGCGGAACGGTACGCACGGGCGGCCGAGTTCCTCGATGTGGCGCTGAAGCTCTGGGACAGCTGGGAGGACGACGCGATCGTCGCCGACAAGGCGGCCGGTGTGTGGGGCGACGACGCGAAGATCCACCCACCGCGCCACCAGGGGACGTACTTCAGCGTCGAGGGAGCCCTCAACGTTCCCCGCTCGCCCCAGGGTTACCCCCTGCTCGTGCAGGCGGGTTCGAGCGAGGACGGCAAGACGTTCGCGGCCCGCTACGCGGAGGCGGTGTTCACCGCGCAGCAGACCCTCGCCGACGCGCAGGCGTTCTACGCGGACCTCAAGTCCCGTACGGCGGCGGCCGGTCGGGACCCCGAGCACATCAAGGTGCTGCCCGGCATCGTCCCGGTACTCGGCTCGACGGAGGCGGAGGCCCGGGCAAACGAACGCCTCCTGGAGGACCACATCGTGTACACGCACGGAGTGGACCGCCTGGAAAACCTGCTCCAACTACCGCCCGGCACCCTGGAGTTGGACGCCCAACTCCCCTCCGATCTGCCGCCCGAGGACGCCATCGAGGGCGCGAAGAGCCGCTACACGCTCGTCGTCGAACTCGCCCGCCGCGACCGGCTGACCGTACGGCAACTGGTCGGCCGGCTCGGCGGCGGACGCGGGCACCTCACCTTCGCGGGCACACCCGAACAGGTCGCCGACGCGATCGAGACCTGGTTCACGCAGGGCGCCGCGGACGGTTTCAACATCATGCCGGCGGTCCTGCCCTCCGGGCTCGACGCCTTCGTCGACCACGTCGTCCCGCTGCTCCGCTCCCGAGGCCTGCTCCGCACCGAGTACGGCCCCCGCACCACCCTCCGGGAGCGCTACGGCCTCCCCCGCCCGGCCAACCAGTACACCCAACCCGCCTTCGCCTGAAGGGACTTCACCATGTCCATCGAGATCCAGAAGGTCACCGCGCACATCGGCGCCCGCGTCCTGGGCGTCGACATCAACAAGCCGCTCGACGCCGAGCAGGTCGCGGCGATCCGCGAGGCCCTCAACGTCCACAAGGCGCTGGTCTTCGACGACGTCCACCTCGACGACGAGGGCCAGGAGACCTTCGCCCGCCACTTCGGCGACCTCACCACCGCCCACCCCACCGTGCCGGCCGTCGACGGCGCCCCGAACGTCCTGCCCGTCGACAGCGAGCGCGGCCGGGCCAACCACTGGCACACGGACGTGACCTTCGTCCTCAACCCGCCCCAGGCCAGCACCCTGCGCTCCATCACGGTCCCGCCGTACGGCGGCGAGACCCTGATCGCCAGTTCGGCCGCCGCCTACCGCGACCTGCCCGAACCCCTCCGCGCCCTCGCGGACACCCTGTGGGCGGAGCACACCAACGACTACGACTACGCCGTACCGGACGAGGAGATCGACGACGAAAAGGCCGCCCAGCGCGCCCAGTTCACGTCCATCAAGTTCCGCACGGTCCACCCGGTGGTCCGCGTGCACCCGCTGACCGGCGAACGCGGCCTGTTCATAGGCGGTTTCGCGCAACGCATCGTAGGCCTGTCGAAGGACGAGTCCCGCAAGATCCTGGACCTCCTCCAGGCGTACGTCGCCCGTCCCGAGAACATCCTCCGCCACCGCTGGTCCCCGAACCAGCTCGTCCTGTTCGACAACCGCATCACCCAGCACTACGCCATCGACAACTACGACGACCAGCCCCGCCGCCTCAACCGCGTGACCGTCGCCGGTGACGTCCCGGTCGGCATCGAGGGCAAGGAGAGCTACTCGATCGAGGGCGACGCGTCGCACTACACGTCGGTCGCGGAGTAACCACACACCCCGACCCCGCACCGGATCCAATCCCCGAACCCCGAAACGCCCCCGCGGTCCATCCGCGGGGGCTTCTTGTTGCTAACCTGCACTTGCAAGTAAGTCGCAATAAGAGTCCCAGAGGTCCGGAGGGGATCGATCCGTCATGCCCGTCTACACGCTGCCCGACCTGCCCTACGACTACTCCGCGCTCGCCCCCGTGATCAGCCCCGAGATCATCGAGCTGCACCACGACAAGCACCACGCGGCCTACGTCAAGGGAGCCAACGACACGCTGGAGCAGTTGGCGGAGGCGCGCGACAAGGAGCAGTGGGGCTCGGTCAACGGCCTGGAGAAGAGCCTCGCGTTCCACCTTTCCGGCCACATCCTGCACAGCATCTACTGGCAGAACATGACCGGCGACGGCGGCGGCGAGCCCCTGGAGGCCGACGGCGTAGGCGAGTTGGCGGACGCGATCACCGAATCCTTCGGCTCCTTCGCCGGCTTCAAGGCCCAGCTCACCAAGGCCGCGGCGACCACGCAGGGTTCGGGCTGGGGTGTACTGGCCCACGAGCCCCTGAGCGGCCGACTGATCGTCGAGCAGATCTACGACCACCAGGGCAACGTCGGCCAGGGCTCCACCCCGCTCCTGGTCTTCGACGCCTGGGAGCACGCCTTCTACCTCCAGTACAAGAACCAGAAGGTCGACTTCATCGACGCCATGTGGGCGGTCGTCAACTGGCAGGACGTGGCAAGGCGTTACGAGGCGGCGAGGTCCCGCCGGACGATCCTGCCTGCCTGAACTCCATGGGACGTCCTGCCTCGTGATCGTCTTCTCACCTTTCACGCGGGCAGGCGGATGAAAAGGGCGGCCCCCGCAAGGACGTGACTCGCGGGGGCCGCCGTCTTCAATCCGCCGTACCACAGGGCACATTGAGCGACAGCAGAGCGAACTCACCGCCTCTCAGCTGAAGTTCACTCACCGCAGCGTTCCGCAGCCGCGGAAACACCCGCCGGTACTCGCCCAGCGGGATCGACAGCGCCCGGCACAGCACCAGCCGCAGCAGGGTGTTGTGGGCGACAACCAGCACCCGCCTCCCGGAATGCGCGGCGGCGATGCGCTCCAGGGCGGCCAGCCCGCGCGTCGCGGCGGCCGTAGGATCCTCGGCCCCCGGGAACGGACACGCCACCGGATCGGCCCGGAAGGCCTCCGCCCCGCTGGGGTCCTCCGCCGCGAACTCCGCGAGGGTGCGGCCCTCCACCACCCCGAAGTCGCATTCGCGGAGGCCGGGTTCGGTGTGGGGGGTGAGGTGCAGGGCACGGGCGGCGGGGGCCGCCGTGCGGACGGCCCGGGACAGCGGGGACGTCCAGATCGCGTCGACCGGGTGTGCGGCGGCCCACCGGCCGAGGTCCTCGGCCTGAGCGACCCCCGCCTCCGTCAGGGCGACGTCGCTGATGCCGGCGTAGCGGTTCTCGGCGTGCCAGACGGTCTGGCCGTGGCGGGCCAACAGGAGGGTGGTGCTCATGAGTTGGGGGTTTCCTGGTTCAGGCGGGTGCGGGTGTGGGTCGCGATCGGGGTCGGCAGCCAGCCCCGGTTCTCCAGTTCGTCCACCAGGCGAGCGTACGGCTCGACGAAGCGGGCCGTGTGCGACGGACGGGGCTCGATTACCGTACGGATGCGGACCATACGGTCGGCCGTAGCCGCCAGACCGGCGCCCCTTCCACCGTGTGCCGCCAACACTGCCATCCCCAGGGCAGGTTCGATCTGTTCCGGTACTCGGGCCGGGCGGCCGAGGATGTCGGCGCGGAGCTGGTTCCAGTACGCGCTGCGGGCCGCGCCGCCCGTGAAGGTGAGCGGCCCGTCTATCGGGGCGCCGAGGTGGTGCAGATAGTCGAGGCACAGCCGCTCGGTGAACGCCACGCCCTGGAGCACCGCCGCCCAGCCGTCCGCCTCGGAGGCGGGGGTGCCGAGCGTGAAGGCGGTGGCGTCCGGGGCCAGGAACGGGAAGCGTTCGCCGGGTGAGGTGAGGGGGTAGGCAAGGACGCCCGACGGTTCGTACGCGGCCGCCAGCCTGTCCATCTCCACCGGATCCACCCCCGTCGGCAACGCGCCCGCCCCCACGCTCGACGCTCCGCCCGGCAGCCAACTTCCGTCCGGCGCGAGGTGGTTGTAGACCACCCCGGCACTGTCCCGGACCGGCCTCGCGGAGGCCCCCTTGAGGACCAGCGTGGTGCCGAGCACCGAGTTCCAGGAGCCCTCGTACAACGCCCCCGAGGCGATCTGGGCCGCGCACCCGTCCGTCATCCCGGCGATGACCGGCGTACCGACGGGAACGCCGGTCGCTTCGGCGGCGGCCCGGCAGACTTCCCCCAGACGCGTACCTGGCCGTACGACCTCCGGCAACACGTCACCCAAATAGGCCAGTTGGGACGGCCAGTCCTCGCGCTCCACGTCGTAGCCCGTCTTGAGGGCGTGGCTGGAGTCGGCCGGGACCGTCCCACCGCCCGTCAACCGTGCGGTGATGACGTCAGGCTGATGGGTGACCCTCCCCCTCCCGTACGCATCCAACAGCCACAGCGCCTTCGGCAAGGCCCAGCTCGTCTGCATGCCCACCCGCGCCGCCTCCGCCACAGCGCGCCCGTCGTCGTACATCACCCCCGGTGTCAGCGGGTGCCCGTCGCCGTCCGTCAGCAGGACGGTCCCGGAGGTGCCGCACACCGCGAGCCCACCGAGCCGTACGCCCGCCGCCTCCTGTTCCGCCAGGGCCGCCCGGGTGGCGACGCACACCGCCTCCCACCACTCCCCCGGATCCTGCTCGTGCCGCACCCCGTCCCGGCGGCCGGTCAGCGGGGCGGTGCCGGCGCCGAGGACCCGCCCGTCGCCGGTGAACAGCAGCGCGCGGACGCTCTGCGTCCCCAGGTCGATGCCCAGCCACGCCCCGCCGTCACCCTCGAACATCATCAGGACCTCCCACAGGGGTTACGCATTCGGCATTCCCCGTTCATCGTGGCAAAGAGGGAGGGAGCCCCACGATGACCGAGACCCTGCGTGTCGTCGCCGCCGGTGACCATTTCGTCCTGCCGTCGCTGATCACTTCCGCGATCGCCGAGGAACTGCGCGAACACCCTTTTGCTGTAGGCGAGTTGAAGCTCGGCTGGCCGCTGGAACCCTTCGGACAGGTCGCCGAGGTGGAGGAGGCGAGCGACGCCGAGGACGAACTGATCGAGGCCCTGCGGGGCGACGGCGGAGCCCAGGTCCTGGTTACTCAGATGGGCCCGGTCACCGAACGCGTCCTCGCGGCCTGCCCCGGTCTCCAGTTGGTCGTGGTGTGCCGGGGCGGACCGGTCAACGTCAACCTGGACGCGGCGAAGACCCACGACGTACGGGTGTGCTTCGCACCCGGCCGCAACGCCGCCGCGACCGCCGAGTTCACCGTGGGCATGATGCTGGCCGCGCTCCGCCGCATCCCCCAGGCGCACGAACTCCTTGCCGGACAAGGGAGTTGGGAGCAGGGAGCCACCTACTACACCTACGAGCACAGCGGGTTGGAGCTGGAGGATCTGCCGGTCGGCCTCGTCGGATACGGCGCCGTCGGCAGCCGCGTCGCCCGCGCCCTCTGCGCCTTCGGCGCCCGCGTGATGGTGTACGACCCTTATGTGCACGGCGAGATCCACGGACTGCGCGTCGCGACGCTGGACGAACTCCTGCGCCGCTCCCAGGTCATCACCCTGCACGCCCGCCTGACCCCCGAGACCCGCGGCCTGATCGGCACCCGCGAGCTGGCACTGCTGCGCCCCGGCGCGGTGGTGGTGAACGTGGCGCGGGGCCCCCTCCTGGACGAAGAGGCACTGTGCGAGGCCCTGGAGAGCGGCCAGGTGTCAGCAGCGGCCCTCGACACCTACACCCACGAGCCATTGCCCACCGCATCACGCCTGTTCGGCCTCAGGGACCGACTCGTCCTCACCCCACACCTGGGCGGCGCCTCCCGAGCCGTAGCCGAGAAGGCGGCGCGAATAGCGGCCGAGGAGGTCGGCCGCTGGGCACGAGGCGAGGCTCTTTCCCACCAACTCCGGTGAGGGCCCACCCAGTTGGCCTGTCCCCACGCGCCGGCCGAGAGGGAGCCGTAGGGGCGCGCCGGTGTCGAGAGGACCAGCGCGCGGAGGCGCGCAGCGCCGAGCACGGTGGGCCTCTCGACACCGGCTTGAGGCGCCCCGAAGGCGACCGAACCAAAAGAGGTGCGCGAACGGCGCCTTCTCAACGCAGCCCGACTTGAGCATCACTACTCAGCAGGGGGTCACCTATGTATGTCGGAATCGATGTCGGCACCTCCACCGTAAAAGCCGCCGCCTTCGACGCCACCGGCCGTCAACTCGCCGTAGCCTCCCGCCCGGTGGAGCTGTCGATGCACGGTGGTTACGTCGAGCAGGACATGGACGAGGTCTACGCCGCCGTAGTCGCCGTACTGGAAGAACTGACCGCAACCACCCCCACCCCGATCGAACTAACCGGCCTGACCGGCCAAGGCGACGGAGTCTGGCTGGTCGACACAGCGGGCCGCCCGGTACACGCGGCCGTGTCCTGGATGGACGGCCGAGCACACGAACTCCTCGACCAATGGCTGGCGGACGGAACCTTCGAGACGGTGTTCCGGCGCACCGGCAGCGCGATGTTCCCGGGCTGCCCCGGCCCGGTGCTGGCCTGGTTCGAAGCGCACGACCCGAAGGCGCTGGACACCGCAGCGCATGCCCTGTTCTGCAAGGACATGGTCTTCCGACGACTCACAGGGACACCGCCGACCACCGACGTCTCGGACGCATCAATGCCGTTCCTCGACCCCAGGACACGCTCGTACGACAACGGTGTCGTAGAACTACTCGGCCTGACCCGCCGCCGACGCCTGCTGGCCCCGGTCAGCGACCCGATCGCGACAGCGCGCACCCGAGGCGAGGGACTACCGGCAGGCACCCGCATCGCGAACGGCCCCTACGACCTCCCCGCCTGCGCGCTCGGCGCGGGCGTGACGGAACCCGGCGACGGACTCCTCATCGTCGGCACCTGCCTCGCCAGTCTCGTCGCGACCACCGACCTCGACCTCTCCGGCGAACCGGCCGGCCTGTACATCTCCCTCGACCGCCCGGGGCACTGGCTGCGCGCGATGCCGGCGATGGTCGGTACGGCGGCGCTGGACTGGGTGCTGTCGACGACGGGCGTCCGGCACGAGGAGGTGGACGCGCTGCTGAACGCAACCCCGCCGGGAGCGAACGGCGTACGGGTGCTGCCGTACTTCGCGCCGTCCGGCGAGCGCGCGCCCTTCGTCGAACCGGGCCTCCGCGCCGAACTGACCGGTGTCTCCCTGGAGTCGACGCCCGCCGATCTGATCCGGGCGACCTGCGAGGGCATCGGTTACGCGGCCCGGCACTGTCTGGAGGCGGCGGGGCTGACGGGTTCGCTGGCGGTGTGCGGCGGGGGTACGCGCAGCCCGGCCTGGATGCGGCTGCTCGCGGATGTGCTGGGCCGGCCGCTGCGGGTGGTCGAGGGCGAGGTGGGGGCGCGGGGCGCGGTGCTCGCGGCGGCGGAGCGGTACGGGGTTCCGCTGGACGCGGCGGTCTGGACGCGGCCGACGGAGGTGGTCGAGCCGGACGCGGGGCGGGCGGCGTACTACACGAAGGGTTACGCGGACCATCTCGCGCGGCTGGAGGTGGCGCGGGGGCGGGAACGGTAGCCCGGACGCTCGCGGACCGGCTGCGGCCCGGCCCTGCGGGCGTTTACGCTCGCGGAGCCGGGCCGCAGGACTGCCGGCGTCGTCTCGTGTGGAGGTTCGACATGGTGCACAAGAGGTGCCCCGGCTGTGGCCCTGGCCCGTTGCGGGAGTTCTGCGAACTGGACGAGAAGGAGAAGGTGTTCGTCCGCGGGGAGAAGAAGGACTTCGCCCCCGAGGCGTACATACGCTGTGCCGTCCCTGGTTGCAGGCGCTACCAGCGGCGCCTCAACTGGCGGGACGGCGGATTCTTCCCGAAGCCGGACGAGTGAGGACCTACAGGTTGCTGAAGTCCGGCCCCTTGGTGCGCGAGCGCTTGATCTCGTAGAAGCCGGGGACGGAGGCGACCGCGACGGTGCCGTCCCACAGGCGTGCGGCCTCCTCGCCCTTGGGGGCGGGGGTGACGACCGGGCCGAAGAAGGCGATCTGCTCGCCGTCGGGGCCGGGGACGGCGATGACGGGGGTGCCGACGTCCTGGCCGACCTTGTCGATGCCCTCCTTGTGGGAGGCGCGCAGCTCGGCGTCGAACTCGAAGTCCTCCTGGTCGGCGTATTCGATCAGGTCGGCGGGCAGGCCGACGTCGGCGAGTGCGCCGGCTATGGCCTCGACGGTCGGGCCCTCGCCGTTGTTGTGGATGCGGGTGCCGAGCGCGGTGTAGAAGGGGCCGAGGACGTCCGAGCCGTGCTTCTGCCAGACGGCGGTGACCACCTTGATCGGCTTCCAGGCCTTTGTGGCGAGCAGCTCGCGGTACTCCTCGGGCAGCTCGTCGAGCTTGGGCTCGTTCAGCACCGCGAGGCTCATGATGTGCCAGCGGACCTCGATGTCGCGGACCTTCTCGACCTCCAGCACCCACCGGGAGGTCATCCAGGCCCAGGGGCACAGCGGGTCGAACCAGAAGTCCACGGGGGTCTTGGCGGTCTCAGACATGACTCTCCTCGGAATACGGCCGTTTCCCCACGGCAACACCGGCCCTCGCCACCTCATTCCCGGGTGCCCGCGGTCAGGGGCACATGGCAGGATCGGCCCTGACCACACTGCGATGTCCAACAGCGACGACCATCCGAGGGAGTGCCCCCGTGCCCGGTGAGAATCTGTCCCGCGACGAGGCCCGGGAGCGGGCCGCACTGCTGTCCGTCGACGGGTACGACGTGTCCCTCGACCTGCGCTCGGCCGTGGGGGACGACCCAGGCGACGGCCCCCGTACGTTCCGCTCCGTCACCACGCTCCGCTTCCGCTGCGCCGAGCCGGGCGCGACGAGCTTCGCGGACCTGATCGCACCGAGCGTGACGGCGCTGTCGCTCAACGGCCGGGACCTCGATCCGGGCGAGGTCTTCGACGGCGTCCGGATCCAGCTGGAGGACCTGGCGGCGGAGAACGAGCTGATCGTCGACGCGCAGTGCGCGTACTCCCGTACCGGCGAGGGCATGCACCGCTTCGTCGACCCCGAGGACGGCGAGATCTACCTCTACACCCAGTACGAGCCGGCCGACTCGCGGCGGGTCTTCGCCAACTTCGAGCAGCCGGACCTCAAGGCGCCGTTCCGCTTCGAGGTGCGGGCGCCGGAGGGCTGGACGGTGTGGAGCAACGGCGCCGGTGAACTGGCCGACGGCGTATGGAAGTTCGCGGAGACGAAGCCGATCTCGACGTACATCACGGCGTTCCTCGCGGGCCCGTACCACTACGTCACGGACTCCTACTCGCGCACCTTCGACGACGGTACGACGCTGGAGATCCCGCTCGGCGCGATGTGCCGCCAGGGTCTGGCGCCGTACTTCGACTCCGACGACGTGTTCCTGGTGACGAAGGAGGGGCTGGACTTCTTCCACGACCACTTCGACTACCCGTACCCGTTCGGGAAGTACGACCAGGCGTTCGTGCCCGAGTACAACCTCGGCGCGATGGAGAACCCCGGACTGGTCACGTTCCGCGAGGAGTTCATCTTCCGGGGGAAGGTGACGCGGGCGTCGTACGAGAGCCGGGCCAACGTCGTCCTGCACGAGATGGCGCACATGTGGTTCGGCGACCTGGTCACCATGGAGTGGTGGGACGACCTGTGGCTGAAGGAGTCCTTCGCGGACTTCATGGGGGTGTTCGCGAGCGTCGGCGCGACCCGCTTCACCGACGCCTGGATCAGCTTCGCCAACCGCCGCAAGGCGTGGGCCTACCGCGCGGACCAGCTTCCCTCCACGCACCCGATCACCGCCGACATCCGCGACCTCCAGGACGCGAAGCTCAACTTCGACGGCATCACGTACGCCAAGGGGGCTTCCGTACTGAAGCAGCTGGTGGCGTACGCCGGCCAGGACGCGTTCCTGGAGGGCGCGCGCCGCTACTTCAAGCGGAACGCGTACGGCAACACGCGCCTCGGTGACCTGCTGTCGGTGCTCGAGGAGACGAGCGGCCGGGACATGACGTCCTGGTCGCGGTCGTGGCTGCAGACGGCCGGGGTCAACTCCCTCACTCCGCAAGTGGTGTTGGACGTGGAGGGCGGCCGTATCGCCGAGCTGACGGTGCTTCAGGAGGCGGCCGGGTCGCACCCCTCGCTGCGCCCGCACCGGGTGGTCGTCGGCCTCTACCGGACGGAGAACAAGCGCCTCGTCCGGTACGAGCGGGCCGAGGTGGACGTCGACGGTCCGCGGACGGTCGTGGTGGAGCTGGCCGGTGCGGACGCGCCGGAGCTGGTGCTCGTCAACGACGAGGACCTCACGTACGCCAAGACCCGTTTCGACGCGGTGTCGTTGGCGACCCTGCGGGACCGGCTCGGTGCGCTGACCGACCCGATGGCGCGGGCGCTGTGCTGGTCGGCGCTGTGGAACATGACACGGGACGCGCTGCTGCTCGCGCCCGACTTCATCGACCTGGTGATGCAGTTCGGGCGCCGGGAGACCGACATCGGTGTGCTGCAGATGCTGCACGCGTGGGCGAACTCGGCGCTGGTCAACTACTCGCCGCCGTGGTGGCGGGAGACCGGTGCGAAGCTGCTGGCGCACATCGCGGAGCGGGATCTGCGGGACGCCGAGGCCGGCAGTGAGCAGCAGCTGGCCTGGGCGCGGTTCTACGCGTCGGTGGCGTCGGCGCCGGAGGAACTGGCGCTGTTGCAGGGCCTGTTGGACGGTACGGAGAAGATCGACGGTCTGGTGGTGGACCAGGAGCTGCGCTGGGCGTTCCTTGAGCCGCTGACCGCGCACGGGGTCGCCGACGAGTCCGTGGTGGCCGCCGAGCTGGCCCGGGACGACACCGCGTCCGGCAAGCGGCACCAGGTCCGCTGTCTCGCCGCCCGCCCGTCGGCGGCCGTCAAGGCGCAGGCGTGGGCGCAGGTCGTGGAGTCGGACGCGCTGTCCAACGCGTTCGTCGAGGCGACCATCGCGGGCTTCGCGCAGCCGTCGCAGCGGGAGCTGCTGGCGCCGTACACGGAGAAGTACTTCGCGGCGATCGAGCGGGTGTGGGAGGAGCGGTCGATCCAGATCGCCATGGATGTGGTGAAGGGTCTGTTCCCGGCGTTCCCGACCGCCGAGGAGGGTCCGGCGACGCTGGCCGCGACGGACGCGTGGCTGACCTCCCACGAGGATGCGGCCCCCGCCCTGCGACGGCTGGTGCTGGAGGCGCGGGACGATCTGGCGCGGGCGCTGCGGGCGCAGGAGGCGGACAACGGGGGCCGGGGCGATCAGGGCTGACGGGCCGCGGGGCTGACGGGCTGATCGTTGGCCTGTGATTGGCCTCTGCGTGACCGTTACTGAATACAGGTAATCGCAGCCGTAACCCCTGGTCCACCCCATCCGGACCAGGGGTTTTCGGTGCCTACTCGGCACCCGAACACCCGTCCTTTAGTACCGCCTTGTCCGGATTTGTCGACGAGCGTGTAACAGCGGTTAGGGAGCTGATCCGGCGCGGGAAACCCCGGTTCATGAACCACAACACCCCGCTCTCCCCCCGCCCCCTCAGCCACCTCTCCGAGGTGCACCGCCGCGTTCTGACGACGGCTCAGCTCCGCGCCCACGGCGTCCCGGCCGCCGAGGTGAACGAGCAGTGCCGTCCCGACGGCCCCTGGCAGCAGCTCCTCCCCGGCGTCGTCCTGCTGCACTCCGGTCCGCCCACGGGCGAGGAGCGGCTGCACGCGGTGCTGACGTACGCGGCGCGGGAGCGGACAGCAGGTGTCCCGGTCCAGCCCGGCGCGGAGGAGCCGCACCGGCCGACGTACGCGGAGGCGATGGTCACCGGCCTGGCCGCACTGGCCCTGTACGGCTTCACCTCGGCCGGGCAGCTCGCCTCCCTCGACCACATCGACGTCCTGGTCCCCCGGATGCGCCGGCTGCGCTCCACGGGCTGCGCCCGCATCCTCCGCACCCCGGCGCTCCCGGCCGCGCGCCAGGTGAAGGGCGTCCCGGTCGCCCCGGTGCCGCGTGCCGTCGCGGACGCGGTGGCCGGGCTGTCGGACGCGAACGCGGTCCGCCGGCTGCTCACCGAGGCGGTACGCGGCGGCCACTGCGAACCGGCAGCGGTGGTACGGGAGTTGAACGACGCGAAGCTGCTGAGCCGCCCGCACGTGGTGGACGCGGTGGACTCGCTGCTGGCCGAGGGCCGCGCGATCGCCGAGGACCGCCTCTACCGGATGGTGAGCGAGTACGGCCTTCCCGACCCGGTCTGGAACGTCGACCTCCGCCTGCCCGGCGGCCCGCACCTGGGCGGCCTGGACGCGTACTGGCCCGAGCAGGCGGTCGCGGTGGAACTGGACACCCGCGCACCCCGGCAGGACGAGGACGCGCTGTGGTCGGAGTACGCCCGCAAGCGCGAGCACCTGGAGCGGCTCGGCATCACGGTCGTCCACATCACGCCCAGGAAGCTCCGTGACGGTCTTGAGCAGCAGGCGGCGGTCGTCCGTACGGCACTGATGGCGGCGGCGGACCGTGATCCCGCCGCGTATGTCGTGGTGCTGCCCCGGTAGTGACGGACCGGGACGGCATCAGGAGGGGAGAGGAGGGGCCACCGGGGGTCGGTGGCCCCTCCTCATTGTTTATGCCTGCATTTACGGCTGCTTTTTTGGCTACAGGGGTTCGGGGAGAGGGGGCGGGGTCGCGCTGGTCGTCGTGTGACTGGTGTGGAGGCCGTCGAGGAGGGCGGCGTAGGAGGCGATCATGCGCGTACGGCTGAAGCGTTCGCGGCTGCGGGCGTGGGCCTTGGCGAACTCCGCGCGGCCGATGACCGCATCGGTCCAGGCCGACGCGATGGCGTCCGGGTCGGGGGGCGTGATGATGCCGTGCCCGGCGACGATGGACGCGCTGTCGCCGATGTCCGTGGCGACGGGTACGGCCCCGCACATCATGCCCTCGATGAGACAGAGGGGTGCGGCCTCACCGAAGGACGAGGTCAGCGCGACGACGTCCGACCCTGCGTAGACGGTCTCCATGTCCCGCCGCACACCGAGGAGATGAAGCCGCGAGGCGAGTTCGTTTCTGTCTTCTCCGAAGGCGGCGTCGATGTCGGCGGAGAGGGCGGGCTGGTTGTCGGTCATGCCCGTGCCGCACATGACGACGTGGCCGGCGGGTTCGCGTCGTAGCCACTCGTGGGCGGCGCCGAGGAAGAGCGGGATGTTCTTCATGGTGGCGTAGCGGGCGGCGAACACCACGACGGGGGCGGTGTCCGGAATCCCCAGGGAGGCGCGGAACGCGAGCCGCCGGGCCGGGTCGGGCCGGAAGCGCAGCAGATCGACCCCGTTGGGGATGACGTGGAGGACCTCGGGCGGGATGCCGGCGGCCTGGTAGGCGTCGCGGGTGGACTCCGCGCAGCAGACACAGGCGACGACCTTGCCGTCGGCGATGGCGGCCTTCAGTTCGTCGAGGGCGGCACCCTGGTGTTCGGGGTCCGAACGGTGCAGGCACACGACGACCGGGCGGCGCGGCAGGCCTCCCTGGTTCAGCAGGGAGAGCGGCTGTTCCTTGAGCGACAGCACGACGTCGGCGTCGGCCAGGGCGCGGGCCGCGTCGGCGAGCTCGGGCCCGGTGAAGCCGGTACTGACCTGGCCCTCACCACCGCCGAGACTGCGGCCGAGGGTGGAGACCCCGACACCGGCCGCGGTCAGCTGCTGATAGCAGGCGTCGTTCTCCATGGCCTGCCGGGTCGCTTCCCGATGGACTTCTCCGTGGATGCTCAGCACCGAATGATGCTGGCCGCCCTCCACCAGTCCCAGAACGACGTCGCTGTGGACGATTCGGGCTCCTCCGGAGAAGAAACCCTCGTAGACCGACAGCACGTGCAGTTCGTGTCTAGCGCGCACACGACCACCCGCCTTGCGTATGAATCGAGCCATCCCCGTGAACAGCGGGTTAGCCGTTATGAGGCGGCACGGACATTTCGCTTGAATGAACTGGGCGTCTCGTGTCTGAGTCCGGTTGGTTATCCCGGGGTCAATTGGTGGCGAGGCGGGCGCGGACGGTCTTGCCGATGTCGCCCCGCAGAAACCAGTCAAGAGACTCGGACACCCCGGAAACGACCAAAAGCCCACGCCCGGATTCCCCACCGGTCGTCTGCTTCACCACGGGAAACTCCAGCACCGGGTCCGATACGTCGATCGTCAGCACGGAGTCCTTTTCTTCGTCTACGGCGACCCGAAGCCAGACCTCGTGTCCGGGTCGCCGTCCGTGCCGCACCGCGTTCGCGACGAGCTCGGAGGTGACGAGGACGGCGTCCTCGATGTCACCGGGCCAGTTCCAGAGGGTGAGGCGACGGCGGGTGTGGAGACGGGCGAGACGGACGCTGCGGGGGGTCATGGGGTAGCTCATGGACCAGTCGGGGGTGGGCATGGGGTTCCTTTCGGGTGGGGGTGCCCAACCACGGTGAGGGGAGTGGCCGTTCGACTTCAATCGAAACTCAGCTGATTAATCAGGCGGTTGGAAATTGGACTATGCCGAGTTCTGCACAACCGGCTGCGCCGTCCGCGCACGGGATGTCACACTCTGCACACGCGGATCAGCCGTGCGTACATGGACGAGGAGAGATGCACATGGCGGCAAAGCGCGGGCGCACGGCCCAGCGCCTGGAACTCGGCTTGCAACTCCGCCAGTTGCGAGAGAACTGCGGACTGGGCGACCGAGGCGGCGGCTTCACGCGCAAGCAGGCTGTCGTAGGGCTCCGCATCTCGGAGGCGTCGCTGCAGCGCATCGAGTCGGGTTCCCTGAACTTCCGCAATGTGGGCGACTTGCGCAAGTTACTGAACAAGTACGGAGTGGCAGACGAAGAGGTCATCGAGTCACTGATCGGCCTCAACCGGGATTCCAATCAACAGGATTGGCTGACCCAGTACCGGGGGCTCCTGCCGGCGGGCATGCCAGGTTTCGTCGGCCTTGAGCCCGAGGCCCATTCCATGAAGGCGTACCACCCGACACTGGTGTACGGCTTGCTCCAGACCGAGCGCTACGCGCGGGCCGTGCACGAAGTGCAGAAGCCGATCGAGGAGTACACGTCGGAATTCATCCGCAGCAGCGTGGAGTTGCGCATGCTGCGCCAGGAGGTCCTCACACGGGAGAACCCGGTGAAGTTGCACGTCATCCTCGGGGAGGCCGCACTGCGATATCCGATCGGGGGTGTTGACGTGATGCGTGAACAGTTCGGCCACATCGAGAAGTTGTCAGCGTGGGACCACGTCACCATCCAGGTGCTGCCGTTCCGCCAGAGCTACCGCTCGATCAACGACTTCGCGATTCTCGACTTCGGCAACGAGCTGCCACCGCGTGTCCAGGCCGACAGCGCCTGGGGCTCCGTCTCCACCTCGGACAAGCCACGCGAAGTCGACCGCTTCACACGCCGGTTCGACGCCATGACAGCATCAGCACTGCCACCCGAGGACACCCCGGAATTCCTTCGCCGACTGGAACGAGAGCTGTAGACCCATGAACCCCGAGATCGCTCCTGAGTCCGCCTGGTTCAAGTCCTCCTACAGCGACGCGGGCCAGAACTGCATCGAAGCCGCCCACCTCGCCCCCACCGCCATAGCGATCCGCGACTCCAAGAACCCCACCGGTCCCGCCCTGCTCCTCCCCGCGACCGCATGGGCCCCCTTCCTCTCCCACCTCCGCGAGCCGGGCTCACGCGACTGACGGCAGGTCAGGCCGCCGTACGTTGGCCAAGTGCCCGCCTGCGCAGTGACGTTCGCTGGATGGCCTGCGGTGCGTACGCCATGTCGAGGGTGCCGACGTCCGTGCCGGGCGGGACCAACTCGTCGATCTGGTAGAGGAGTTCGTCCGACAGGACGGTCTCCGCGCCGGCGAGCAGGTCCTCCAGGTGGGCCATCGTGCGGGGGCCGATGATCGCCGAGGTGACACCGGGGTGGGCGATCGCGAAGGCCATGGCCAGGTGGGTCAGCGGCAGCCCCGCCTTCTCGGCGAGGGCGATGAGTTGTTCGACCGTGTCCAAACGGCCCTCGTCCGCCAGGTGCTTGAAGCCGAAGGCCGAGCGGTGGGTGTCCGGCCGGCCGTCCTTGCGGTAGCGGCCGGTGAGCAAGCCGCCCGCCAGTGGGCTGTAGACCAGCGTGCCCATGCCGTAGCGCTCGCAGACGGGCAGCACTTCGCGTTCGATACCCCGGTTGAGGATCGAGTACGTCGGCTGTTCCGTGCGGAAGCGGGTCAGGCCGCGGCGCTCGGCCACCCACTGCGCCTCGACGATGTCCGACGCGGGGAAGGAGGACGTGCCGACCGCCCGCACCTTGCCCGCGCGCACCAGGTCGGTGAGGGCGGAGAGGGTTTCCTCCACGTCCGTGTCCGGGTCTGGGCGGTGGATCTGGAACAGGTCGACGTGGTCCGTCTGCATGCGGCGCAGGGAGTTCTCCAGTGCCCGCACCAGCCAACGCCTGGAATTTCCGCGCTCGTTGGGGTCGTCGCCCATCGGGAGGTGTGCCTTCGTGGCCAGTACGACGTTGTCGCGGCGGCCCTTCAGCGCCTTGCCGACGATCTCCTCGGACTCGCCGCGCGAGTAGGCGTCGGCGGTGTCGACGAAGTTGATGCCCGCGTCCAGCGCCCTGTGGATGATCCGGACGGAGTCGTCGTGGTCGGGGTTGCCGATCGCGCCGAACATCATCGCGCCCAGGCAGTAGGGGCTGACCTTGATACCGGTGCGGCCCAGTGTGCGGTAGTGCATGGCTCTCCTCGGGAGGACAGATAAGCGGAACAGCGTTCCGGAATACCATACGGAACGCCGTTCCGCTTATGCAAGCCAAGTCCTACAGCCCAGCCCTACTTGCCGCAGAACTCCCCCACGACCACCGCCCCCGCGTCCCCCGACCAGTCCCCGTTGAAGTTGAACGCCAGCGAATGGCGGCCGTCCGCCGTCGCCACCACGACCGACGACGAGCCGTGGATACCGCCGTCGTGGCCCCAGAGATGGACACCGCAGGGCAGCTTGATGTCGGAGATGCCGAGGCCGTAGCGCGTGGTCGGGCTGTCGCCCGCCGGCACCGTCGTCTGCATCTCCTTGAGCTGCTTCGCCGGGAGGAGCTTTCCGGTGAGCAGTGCGCCGTAGAAGCGGTCCAGGTCGGCGGAGCTGGAGATCATCTCGCCCGCCGACGACGCGATGGACGGGTTCAGCTTTGTGACGTCGTACGTCGGGCCCGTCGTATCCTCCGCCAGCTTGCTGTAGGCGCGGCTGCTCGGGCCCGGCACCGTCACCTTCGTGCCGGGGAGTGAAGTCGCCCTCAGGTGCAGGGGGTTGATGACGCGGTCGCGGATCTCCGTCGCGTACGAGTGGCCGGTGACCTTCTGGATCACCATGCCGGCGAGGACGTAGTTCGTGTTGGAGTAGTGCCACGACGTGCCCGGCGCGAAGTCCGGCTTGTGGGACATGGCGATCGCCACCAGGTCGGCCGGGGTCTTCGTGTCGTAACGGTGCTGGAAGAAGCCGTCCTTGGTGAAGTACGCGCGGCCGAAGTCGTCGTCCTCCGTGTAGTTGAAGATGCCGCTGGTGTGGTTCAAGAGTTGGCGGACGGTGAGGTGCGCGCCGTCGTTGCCGTTGTCCCGGACCACGCCCGGCAGCCACTTCTCCACCGTGTCGTCGAGCGACAGGCGGCCCTCCGCCTCCAGTTGGAGCAGCACCGTCGACACGAAGGCCTTGGTGATGCTGCCCACCCGGTAGCGGTCGTCGGCCGAACGCGGCTTGCCGGTGCGGAGGTTGCCCACACCGGCTGTCGCCGACCAGGTGGTACGGCCGTCCCTCACCGTCGCAGTGACCCCGGGTACGCCGTCCTGCACGGCCGCCTGGATCGCCTGCCGGGTCGCCGCGTGGTCTCCTCCGGCGGGTGCCGCCATCGCGGGACCCGCCACTGCCACCGACAGCGCCACCGCCGTCGCACCCATCACTACCGCACGAACTGCCATGTCTTCCCCCTTCGTTGAGCCCGGTCGGGGCCCGGTCGGGGGAAGGGACACAGCCACGCGATGCGAAGTTGCTCCGGTGTACGTCAGTTGAGCGCGTTTCAGCCGTTCTGAACGGCTCAGCTCTTCTTGAGGATCAGCTCGGTGTTGCGGTCCTTCGCGTCGCCGCCCAGGACCGTGCTGGAGCCCGGCGCGTTGTACGACAGTTCGCGGTAGAGGGCCGCGAGGCCGGTCTGGGTGAGGTCGGAGAAGTCGGTGCGGTGCGGGGCCGCGGACTCGATCAGCGTGGTGAAGAGGGAGAGCGTTCCGTCCTTGTTGTCCACCAGCTCGATGACGCGGGCGAGTTGGGGGGAGTCGACGTGCGAGGCGGTGGAGATCTCCCAGAAGCTGCGGCCGTCGGGCGCCGAGTGCGGGGTGATGACGTTGCGGTGGATGTGGCCGTTGACCCAGGCCAGCACGTTCGGGTGGCTGCCGAGGAGGGAGACGACCGCGTTGCCCTCGTAGCGGCGCTCGGTGGGGTGTGCCGGGTCGGGGCGGGTGTTGTCCATCGTCTTGCTGGTGTGGTGGCTGAAGACCACCGCGTACGAGTCCTTGTTGTCGCGGAGTGTCTTGTCGAGCCACCTCAACTGCGTTGCCCCGATGGACCCTTCGTAGTGGCCGCCCGCGTCCGTGGTGTCGAGGCTGATGCCGATCACGTCGTCGGCGATGCGGAACGCGTAGTACTGCGTGCCCGCGTCGACGTTCGCGGAGGAGTAGCCGTGGCCGACCGGGCCGAGGCCCTGGTAGGCCGGGTCGAGGTGGGCCTTGAGGTACTCGGCCTGGGTGTACGGGGCGCGGTTCTCGTCCGGGGTGACCGAGCGCATCGAGCGGGCGTGGGCCTTGAGGAAGTCGGCGTATCCGACGCCCTTGGGGTCCTTGGCCTTCCTGATGGAGTCCCGGAGCTTCTTCGACTCGGACGCCGGCACGCTCATCAACTTCTTGCCGCCGATGGCGAGTTCGGTGAGGTAGGGGTCACCGTGCGAGCCGTAGCAGCCGAGCGGGAGCGCGTCGTGGTTGCCGACCGTGGAGTACCAGGGCAGGTTGAGGCCGGGGCTGCGGACCTCGCGGATCGCGGCGGCCAGGAAGCCGTGCAGGTGCGGGAAGCCGAGCTGCTTGTCGCCGTCGCGGAGCGCGGAGTCGGGCTGCCAGTACAGCTTGAGGCCGCTGTTCTGGACGCCCTCGTAGTGGCGCGGGTCACCGGTGTTGGGGGTGAACCGGCCGCCGCTCATGGTCTTCATGAACCATTCCAGCTCGGACTTGGCGTTGTTGTCCGTGTTGTCGCCGGTGGTCATCACGAAGTGCAGTGGGGAGCCGGTGACCGGGGCGCCGCGCAGCGCGTTGACCCGCTCGACCAGCGAGATCCCGCCCTGCACGGTCAGCGCCTCCTGCGGGCGCCAGGTGTTCACGGCGGCCGAGCGGAAGTACTCCAGGCGCAACGGGTGCTGGGTGTCGGCCAGGTGCAGGTCGGTGAACTGCACGAACGACGCGAGTGCGGTACGGCGGCCCGCGCGCCCGGACTTGGCGGCGGCGAGGTCGGCGCGCACGACGCGCTTCCAGCCGGCGCCGTCACCGAGACGGCGGTAGCCTGAGTGGGTGCGCGGGGCGGCGACCGTGGCGAGGGTGGTGCCCTTGGTGTACGGGGCCAGGGGTGCGGCGGGTGCCTTGCGGGACTGGGCCACGGGCGCCTCGGCGGCGGCGTTGGTGCCCGCGGCGCCGGTGGTGGCGGCCTGGCTGTCGGTGGGCCGTAGGGCGTAACCGACACCTGCGGAGACGGACACGGCCGCGGTGGCGGCGAGGACGGTACGGCGGTTGACCCCCAGCGCGGAGCTGGCGACAGAGCGTGTGCGCGACATGGCGCGATCTCCCCGAGTACGAACTGCGTCGGCAGTGGTCGCGGGTGTTCGCGTCGACCGGTTTTCGATCGCGGTCGCGAACTACCCGCTCGTACTGGATGCTTGGCATCGGGGATGACCTGCGCGTAAACGAGGCGGCAACGGGTGGCGCCGATCACCGTACGTGGATCTTGGCGCCCCCTGTGCGTTCGTGAACGCTCGTCGAGTCGCCGGGAGGCGGCTACTCAGCGTTCATCTGCCGGGGTACTGAAGCTATTCCGGGACGCGTTCGACCCGTCCTACGGCCGGCCGCTCGCGCCACAGCCGCAGCGCGATGTCGATCAACGGGACCCGGCGCAGGCCCGACACGTCGTCCAGCGGGTGCCAGGCGGCCATGTCGGTGGAGCCGCCGATCTCGTTGCGGAGCTCGCCGCCGACGATCCGGGCCTCGTAGACGAGCCGGAGGCCCTGGTGGTCGACCTTGCGGCCGTAGCTCCAGGGAAGGACATGGTGGTTCGAGTCCATGCCGAGGAAACCGGTGACCTCGATGTGGTAGCCGGTCTCCTCCTCCAGCTCCCGTACGACCGTGTCGTTGGGGTGCTCGCCGTGGTCCATGCCGCCGCCGGGGAGTACCCACTCGTGGCCTCCGCCCTCGGCGGGCGACCTCGCCAACAGGAGCTGTCCGTCCCGGACGCAGACGGCGTAGGCGGCGACCCTCAGCTTTTTGCGCATCTGGAGACGTTAGGTGGTCTGCAGGAACGGCCGCAATGTGAATTCTTTCGGGTGCCTCGCCGTTGTGGCCGGTCGCGCCCACGCGGCGGAGCCGCATATCGATACAACCCCGCGCCCCTGAAGGGGCGCTCAGCGCGCCGGGGTCGGGTTGGCAGGGGAGTATTCGGGAGGCGACCAGCGCAGGGGGAGCGCTCCCGGGGTCTCTACGGCCTCGTCGAGAGTGAAGCGGACCCTGCGTTCGCCGTCCTGCCCGAACTCCGTCCTTGCCTTGCCGGTCAGTTGGAGGGTCGTGCCCGTGTTCCAGTCCAGGAAGAGGAGGCCGGCGCGCGGGTCGGCGTGGAGGTTGCCCAGGCTCAGGAACATGGCGTTGCCGGCGTAGTCCTGCCAGGTCAGTTCGTGGGGTGAAACGGCTTGTACGAAGCCGGAGTTGCCGCCCCGGTGGCTGGCGTCGGCGCCGTGCTCGTGGACGGTGGCGAGGAAGAAGGTGTCGGACGACGCGATGAACTCGGCCTGGGCGGGGGTGAGTTCGCCACCGTGCTGGGAGGGCGCCGGCGCTCGGTCCGCGACCGTCTCGTACGACTCTCTCCGCTGGATGTACTTGGGGCAGTTGGAGAACACCCGCTCCGCCTCGATCGCGAACCCCCGTGCGGTGGACCGGAGTCGGCCGTCGACTCGCATACGGCGGCGGGTGCGGGGGTCGAGGGCGATCGTGCCGACCGGCAGGTCCCGTGCGCCGGTGAGGGCCGGGGTGAGGGGGTCGGTGGGGCGTGGGCCGCCGGTGACCGAGATCCGGTGGGGGCCTGTCGCCCGTACGAAACCGGGTGGGCCGGTGAGCGGGGAGGCCCAGACCCGGTTCGTCGTCGGGTCGGCGGCGCCCAGGATCAGGAGGGGCTGGAGTTCGAGGAAGGCGGCGGCGACGGGTTTGATGCCCTGGCCGATGATCTGGCCGACGTGGTCGGCGATGTCACGCACTCCCGCCCGGTCCTGCACGGCACGGGATCCCGCGTGGTACGTCTGCATGGCGGCCATGGCTAGAAGAAGCCGCAGGTCGGGGCTTCCGCGTGCGGGGCCGGGGCGTGTTCGGCGCCGCTGGGCACGGAGATCTCCAGGCGGGTGCCGTCCGGGTCGTGGAAGAAGATGCCGCCGGAGGCCGCGCCCTCGCGATGGGCGACCACGCCTTCGTACGCGAACTCGGCGCCGTAGGCCTTGAGTGCCGTCTCGTAGCGCTCGACCTGTTCGATCGAGTCGGCGGCGTACGCGAGGTGGTGGAGGCCTGCGCGGTCGCCGCCGTACGGCCCCTGCGCCTGCTGCCAGAGGGTGAGGACGGGGTGGTCGCCGCCGTCGCCGAGGAACGCGTACCGGCGGTCGTCGTCCTCCTTGCCCTCGGCGAGGACGGCGAAGCCGAGGACGTCCCGGTAGAAGGCGAGCGAGCGGTCGAGGTCGGTGACGTTCAGGCCGATGTGGCCGGCATGCAGGGTCATGAAAAAGCCCTCCTCTGATCTAACCGTTGTCGATGACATTAGTGGTTAGAATCGAGAGGGTCAACCGGTCACGTACTCTTGACCGGTTAGATCAGAAGGGACACCTCCGTGACCACGACCCCCGACCCCCGCCCGCTCGTCGGCGAACCGCTCGCACTCGATCTGCTCAACACGCGGTGGATGAAGGACGGAGTCGTGCAGGATCTGCTCTCCGGCTCCCGCGGACTCGCGGTATGGCTCGGCTCGGCCGGGCTCGGCGAGCGGTTCGAGGCGAATCCGATCACCCTGGCGCACACCAAAATCGCGCGCGACGCGCTCCACGCCGTGGTGGACGGTTCACTCGCGCAGGGCGCGGAGAACCTCGACCTCGTCCTCGACCAGGGACGGATCCGGGCCACGCTCACCGCCGAGGGCCCCGGCGAGATCCCCGAGTTCGACGACCCCCGGTGGGGTCCCGGCTGGCTCGCCGCCCGCAACTACCTGGAGCTGCTCGCCGCCGCCCCCGACCGCATCCGCCGCTGCGCCCACGAGGCGTGCATCCTGCACTTCTACGACACGTCGAGGAACGGCACCCGCCGCTGGTGCTCGATGGCGGCCTGCGGCAACCGCGCGAAGGCGTCCCGCCACTACACGCGCGTCAAGGAGTCCTGAACCCCCGGCCGGATATGGGGTTTTCCCCATACATCCATATCGATTCGGTCAACACTTCCCAAACAACTGTCCCTTGGGTAAAGCTGTGCCCTCGTCCGGCACTGGATTCTTCACCTACAAGGGATGCCGATGACCCTCACCCCCAAGAGACGCGTGGCCCGAATAACCGCGGCCGCCGGTCTCGTCGCCGCGCTCTCCGCGGCCGGGCCGATACCCATGGCCTTCTCCGCCGACGCACCGTCCACCGCCGCGCCCACGGACGGAACCGTCAAGTCCGCGGCCGCCAAGCTAGGTTCGGACGACGCCGATCTGCTCGCCACGGCCAAGGCCGACGGCGACAAGAACGTCACGATGATGATCGCGACCGCTCCGGGCCAGACCGAGCAGGTCGCCGACCAGCTGGACGCGGTCAAGGGCGGCTCCGTGGGCCGTACTTACGACAAGCTCGGCTACGTCCGCGCCACCGTCCCGACGGGCAAGGCCGACTCGGCCATCGCCGCCGCCGCGAAGCTGTCCTCCGTCCACGCGATCGACCTGCGCCAGGAGATCGCCCTCGACGACCCGACCCCGAGCGCGGACACCGCGAAGGGCGCCGCCAAGGCGACGAAGACCGTCACCTACCCGGGGCCCAGCAAGACCACCCCCGCCGAGAACCCGTACAACCCGTCCTTCGAGACGGGCGCCGTCGACTTCGTGAAGAAGAACCCGAAGGCGGACGGCCGCGGCATCACCATCGGCATCCTCGACTCCGGCGTCGACCTCGGCCACCCTGCGCTGCAGAAGACCACCACCGGCGAGCGCAAGATCGTGGACTGGGTCACCTCGACCGACCCGATCCTCGACAACGACCAGACCTGGCGCCCGATGATCACGGCCGTGTCCGGCCCGACCTTCACCTACGGCGGCTCGACATGGACGGCGCCGACGGGGTCGTACGAGATCAGCACCTTCAGGGAGTCGTACACCACCGGCGGTGACGCGAAGGGCGACGCGAACCGGGACGGTGACACCACCGACTCGTGGGGCGTGCTCTACGACCCGGCGGCCGGCACGGTGACGGTCGACCTGAACAACAACCACGACTTCGGCGACGACACGCCGATGAAGCCGTACAAGGACGGGTACCAGATCGGCTACTTCGGTACCGACAACCCGGCGACGGACGTCGTCGAGCGGCAGCCGTTCGTGGTGCAGATCCGCAAGGACGTACCTATGGACCCGTACGGCGGGTCGTGGGTCGGCAAGACCGCCGACTTCGTCAACATCGGCGTCATCGAGTCCGAGCACGGCACTCACGTCGCCGGTATCACCGCCGCCAACGGCCTGTTCGGCGGCAAGATGAACGGCGCGGCCCCGGGCGCGAAGATCGTCTCCTCGCGCGCCTGCACCTGGACCGGCGGCTGCACCAACGTGGCGCTCACCGAGGGCATGATCGACCTCGTCGCCAACCGCGGTGTCGACATCGTCAACATGTCGATCGGCGGCCTGCCCGCGCTGAACGACGGCAACAACGCGCGCGCCGAGCTGTACACGCGGCTCATCGACACCTACGGCGTGCAGCTCGTGATCTCGGCCGGCAACTCCGGTCCGGGCGCCAACACGATCGGCGACCCCGGTCTGGCCGACAAGGTGATCTCGGTCGGCGCGGCCATCTCCAAGGAGACCTGGGCCTCCAACTACGGCTCGCAGGTGGAGCGGAAGTACCAGCTGCTGCCGTTCTCCTCGCGCGGCCCGCGTGAGGACGGCGGCTTCACGCCGACGCTCGTCGCGCCCGGTGCCTCGATCAACTCCACCCAGACCTGGCTGCCGGGCTCCCCGGTCGCCGAGGCGGGCTACACCCTGCCGGCCGGCTACTCGATGCTCCAGGGCACCTCGATGGCCTCCCCGCAGGCCGCGGGCGCCTCGGCGCTGCTGCTGAGCGCCGCCAAGCAGAAGCACATCGCCCTCACCCCGGCGACCCTGCGCACGGCGCTGACCTCGACGGCCCATCACATCAAGGGTGTTCAGGCGTACGAGGAGGGCGCGGGCCTCATCGACATCGGGGACGCGTGGCAGTCCATCCGGGACGGCGCCACCGCCCACGACTACACGGTCAAGGCTCCCGTCGACACCGCGATCGACTACGCGCTGAAGACCCCGGGCTTCGGCACGGGACTGTACGACCGCGAGGGCGGCCTCAAGGCCGGCGGGAAGAAGACGTACGACGTCGTCATCACGCGAACCACCGGCGCGGACAAGGCCGTTCGGCATGAGCTGAGCTTCGCGAACAACGCCGGCGGCACCTTCCGGATCGCCGGCTCCGACGAGGTGAAGCTCCCGCTGAACCAGCCGGTGACCGTCAAGGTGCAGGCGGCGCCGAAGAGTTCGGGCATCAAGAGCGCGATCCTCGAGGTCGACGACCCGAAGACCGAGGGCCTCGACAAGCAGATCCTCACCACGGTCGTGGTCTCGACTCCCGTCAACTACACCTACTCCAAGTCGAGTTCGGTGCAGCGCAACAGCACGCAGTCGTACTTCGTGACCGTCCCCGAGGGCGCCAAGGCCTTCGAGGTCGCGATCAGCGGGCTGAAGGACAAGAGCCAGACGCGGTTCATCTCGATCCACCCGTACGGCGTTCCGGTCGAGGACACGGGCACCCCGTACTGTTACAACAACTACCTCGACGGCAACGGCTGCAAGCCCGACGTGCGGTCGTACGCCGACCCGCAGGCCGGTGTCTGGGAGATCGAGGTCGAGTCGCGCCGTACCTCGCCGCTGCTCGACAACCCGTACAAGCTGGACGCCACCGTCCTCGGCGCGGCCTTCGACCCGGAGACCGTGACCGTGCCCGAGGCCAAGGTAGGCGTCCCGGCCACCGCCTCGTGGAAGGTGACCAACAAGTACGCGGCGCTGGACGGCACGTTGAAGGGCGGCCCGCTCGGTTCCTCGCTGACCGCGCGGCCCACCATCACCGAGGGCGTCACCCAGACCACCACGGTCGACGTCCCCGCCGGCGCCACCTCGCTGGACGTCTCCATCGGCAACGTCTCGGACACGGCGGCGGACCTGGACCTGACGGTGAAGAACGCCGCCGGTACGGTCGTCGGCCAGTCCGCCGACGGCGACTCGGAGGAGGCGGTCTCCGTCGCCAACCCGGCCGCCGGGACCTACACCGTCGAGGTCGCGGGCTACTCGGTACCGTCCGGGTCGACCGCGTACGACTACCTGGACGTCTTCTACTCGGCCGCGCTCGGCACGGTCACCGTCGACGACTCGACGCCGGTCAAGCTCGCGACGGGCGCCTCGGCGACCGTCTCCGGCAGCGTCACCGCCCTCGCGGCGGCTCCGGCGGGCCGTGAGTTCTTCGGCCGGGTCCAGCTGGTCAACGCCCACGGCACGGTCGCGGGCCTGGGCAGCGTGAAGATCGAGAAGGTCACGTCGTAGCAGTCGATACGGCGATGAGGGGGCGGGCGTCCGTGCGGGCGCCCGCCCTTCGCGTTGTCAGCCGGCCGGGCAGTCACCCGAGCCCGTGCCGGCACCGGTGAGTGCCCCGACGATCACGGCACGGTCCGCGGCGACGGCATCCTCGCCGACGACCCAGAGGTTCGCCGTGTGCGCTCCCTTCGGGACTCCGACCAGCACATGCTGCCCCTGGCGCGGCGCCGGGTGCGCCCCGGCGGGCAGCACGACCGTGACATCGGCCGGTCCGTGCGCGGGCCGGTAGGAGCGGGTGACGGCGACCGTGATCCGTTTCCGCGGGTCCGAACTCGGCTGTACGCCCGTCACGGTCCCCTCGACGAGGAGGCTGGAGCAGGCCACGTACAGCTCCGGGTCGGACATCGGTCCCGGTGCCTTGGAGCCCCCGCCGGAGCCGCCCGCCGCCTTGGACCCGGAGTCCGCGCTGCTGCTCGACGCCGAGTCCGTGGCGCCCCCGCTGTGCGCGACCAGCCAGGCGAGCCCGGTGATCATGCCCACCACCACCGCCATCGCGAGCGTGCCGTAGGCGAGGGCGCGCAGGCCCGGATGGCGCCGCGGTCGCACCTCGAGCGTGCTGCGCCTCTCGGGCACGGGCCGTTCCGCGGCCAGCGCCTCCCCGATGATCCCCAACTGCTCGCGCAGCAGCGCCACATCGGCCGTCGCGGCCCGGTGCTCGGCCAGGTAGGCGGCGTCCGCGCGGGCCGCCTGAGGCACCGGCTCGCCCGTGATCGCGGCCATCAGCGCGTCCACGCCGTCGTACTCCTCGTTCTGCGTGGCCACGTCACACCACCTCGTCCTCGTGCAGGCGGTCGCGCAGCGCGCGGACCGCCGTGTGCAGCCTGCTCTTGACCGTGCCCTCCGGGATGCCCAGCTCGTGCGCTATGGAACGCACCGGCAGATCGGCGAAGAAGCGGAGGACGAGGACCTGGCGCTGCTGGTCGGGCAGCTCGTCGAGACCCTGGGCCACCGCCAGGGACAGGACGCTCGTGTCCTCGCCGGAGGGATGCGCGAGCTGGCGCAGGGAGGCCAGCCGCTCCCCCACCCGCTCCTGGCGGCGCCTGGCCCGGTGCCAGTCCATGGCGAAGTTCGAGGCGACGACCGCCGCCCACGCCGAGACGTCGCGCGGCGCCTCGTCGCCCTTCGCCGCGCGCTCCAGCAACCGCAGCCGTACCTGCTGGACCCCGTCCGGCAGATCCGCCTGCGGCACCCCGCCGAGCGCGAGCACCGCCCGCACCCGCCGCTCCTGGGCCGCGTCCAGTGGATCATCACCCTCCCGGACCCGACGGGCCATTCTGCGCAGCACAAGCCACCCCCTTCCCGCGTTTCCTCTACGACGCCGCAGCGCACGGAAACGTTCGGAGACGTAGGTCACACTGGCGAGGGCCGTGTCCCATTCCTCGGGCATGCGGGGCAAAGAATTGGACAGGTGGACCGGGGTCGGCCGCATGATGGAAACGCCGCAGATGTACAGGAACAGGTGAAGGAGTCGCTGTGAGGGTCGGAATCGTCGGAGCCACCGGTCAGGTCGGCACGGTCATGCGCAGGATCCTCGTCGAGCGGGCTGCATTTAATTCTCTGGGCCCGACGACCGAGCTGCGTCTGTTCGCCTCGGCCCGTTCGGCGGGGACGGTCCTCGACGGTGTGACGGTGGAGGACGCGGCGACGGCGGACTACTCCGGCCTCGACATCGTGCTGTTCTCGGCGGGCGGCGCGACCTCGAAGGCGCTGGCCGAGAAGGTCGCCTCGCAGGGCGCGGTCGTCATCGACAACTCCTCCGCCTGGCGCAAGGACCCGGACGTACCCCTCGTGGTCTCCGAGGTGAACCCGCACGCGATCGTGGACCGTCCCAAGGGCATCATCGCCAACCCGAACTGCACGACGATGGCCGCGATGCCGGTCCTGAAGCCGCTGCACGCGGAGGCGGGGCTGGAGGCGCTGGTCGTCGCCACCTACCAGGCCGTGTCCGGTTCCGGTGTGGCCGGCGTTGCCGAACTGCACGGCCAGGCGCTGAAGGTCGTCGCCGACGCGGACAAGCTCACGCACGACGGCAGCGCGGTCGACTTCCCCGAGCCGCAGGTCTACAAGCGGCCCATCGCCTTCAACGTGATCCCGTTCGCCGGCTCGATCGTCGACGACGGCCTGAACGAGACCGACGAGGAGCAGAAGCTCCGCAACGAGTCCCGCAAGATCCTGGAGATCCCGGAGCTCAAGGTGTCCGGAACGTGTGTCCGGGTCCCGGTCTTCTCGGGCCACTCGCTCCAGGTCAACGCCCGTTTCGCCCGCCCGATCTCCGTCGAGCGCGCCACGGAACTCCTCGGCGGCGCCCCGGGCGTGGCCCTCTCCGACATCCCGACCCCCCTCCAGGCCGCCGGCCAGGACCCGTCCTACGTCGGCCGCATCCGCGCCGACGAGACGGTCGAGAACGGCCTCGCCCTCTTCATCTCCAACGACAACCTCCGCAAGGGCGCCGCGCTGAACGCGGTACAGATCGCGGAGCTGGTGGCGGCGGAGCTCCAGGGCTGACCCGGTTTTCCTCGCCCCCGCCGCCCCTACCCGTCCCATCCTTCCGGGGCTCCGCCCCAGACCCCGCTCCTCAGACGCCGGAGGGGCTGATTTCGGGCCGCTGTACCTCGTAGAAGAAGCAGCCGTACTCGACGGCCCTGACGTGGACCAGAACCACGGACGGGTCGTCGAAGGCCCTCTGGAAGGCCCCGTCGCCGAGGCTGTCGACCAGCTCGCCCCCGAGGATGCGGCCGTCGGCCGAGTAGCGCCGCAGCACCCGATGGGCGTCCGCGAAGGGGTACCCGGAGCTGGTCGCCGGCCCCCCGCACTCCTCCGCGTGGACGAACACCGGCCCCTGCTCGTCGTACGCCCCCGGATCCGCCCCCGTCTCCGCCGCCCACCGCCGCAGCGGGGCGTACGAGACGAGGGCGATCCGCTCACCCTGTTCGCTGCGGCGCAGGCAGCAGCGGAGCGGAGCGCCGCCCTCCTCATCCGTCGCGGGAACCATTCCGCGCCCCGCATCGTCAGCAGAGCGCAGCTCCTTCAGAACCGTGGGGTCGATGGGTCGTGCCGTGTACGTCGTCATGACTCCAGGCTCGCGCTCGTCCGCCCCGCTGACCGGCGGGATACGGACATCGCGTTCCGGTCAGGTCCCGTGGAAGGATGGCGCAACCCACACATAACGAGGAGATGACCGCGTGCCTGGCACAAACCTGACTCGCGAAGAGGCGCAGCAGCGGGCGACGCTGCTCACCGTTGACTCGTACGAGATCGATCTCGACCTCTCCGGCGCGCAGGAGGGCGGGACCTACAGGTCCGCGACGACGGTGCGCTTCGATGTGACGGAGGGCGGCACCGAGTCCTTCATCGACCTGGTCGCCCCGGCCGTCCACGAGGTGACGCTGAACGGTGACCCGCTCGACCCGGAAGAGGTCTTCAAGGACTCGCGGATCGCGCTGGCCGGGCTGTTGGAAGGGCCCAACGTCCTGCGCGTGGTCGCGGACTGCGCCTACACCAACACCGGTGAGGGACTGCACCGGTTCGTCGACCCGGTCGACCAACAGGCGTACCTCTACACCCAGTTCGAGGTCCCGGACGCGCGCCGCGTGTTCGCGAGCTTCGAGCAGCCGGACCTGAAGGCCACCTTCCAGTTCACCGTGAAGGCGCCGACGGGCTGGACCGTCATCTCCAACTCCCCGACGCCCGAACCCCGGGACGACACCTGGGTGTTCGAGCCGACGCCCCGCATCTCGACGTACATCACGGCGCTCATCGTCGGGCCGTACCACTCGGTCCACAGCGTGTACGAGAAGGACGGGCAGTCCGTCCCGCTCGGCATCTACTGCCGGCCCTCGCTCGCCGAGTACCTCGACTCCGACGCGATCTTCGAGGTGACGCGGCAGGGATTCGACTGGTTCCAGGAGAAGTTCGCCTACGCGTACCCCTTCAAGAAGTACGACCAGCTGTTCGTCCCGGAGTTCAACGCGGGCGCGATGGAGAACGCCGGTGCCGTCACCATCCGGGACCAGTACGTCTTCCGTTCCAAGGTGACCGACGCCGCCTACGAGGTGCGCGCGGAGACGATCCTGCACGAGCTGGCCCACATGTGGTTCGGCGACCTCGTGACCATGGAGTGGTGGAACGACCTGTGGCTGAACGAGTCGTTCGCCACGTACACCTCCATCGCCTGCCAGGCGTACGCGCCGGACTCGCGCTGGCCGCACTCGTGGACGACGTTCGCCAACTCGATGAAGACCTGGGCGTACCGGCAGGACCAACTGCCGTCCACGCACCCGATCATGGCCGAGATCCGCGACCTGGACGACGTCCTCGTCAACTTCGACGGCATCACGTACGCCAAGGGCGCGAGCGTCCTGAAGCAGCTCGTCGCGTACGTCGGCATGGACGAGTTCTTCGCGGGCGTGCAGGCGTACTTCAAGCGCCACGCGTACGGCAACACCCGTCTGTCCGACCTGCTCGGCGCGCTGGAGGAGACCTCCGGGCGCGACCTGAGCGCCTGGTCGAAGGCGTGGCTGCAGACCGCCGGCATCAACATCCTGCGCCCGGAGATCGAGACGGACGCCGACGGCGTGATCACCGCCTTCGCGATCCGCCAGGAGGCCCCGGCACTGCCCACCGGCGCCAAGGGCGAACCGACCCTGCGCCCGCACCGGATCGCGGTCGGCCTCTACGAACTCGACGAAGAGACCGGCAAGTTGGTGCGTGACGAGCGCGTCGAGCTGGACGTGGACGGCGAGTTGACCGCCGTACCGCAACTGGTCGGCAAGCGCCGTCCGGATGTCGTCCTGCTCAACGACGACGACCTGTCGTACGCGAAGGTCCGCCTCGACGAGCAGTCACTGGCCTTCGTCACCGAGCACCTGGGCGACTTCGAGTCCTCCCTCCCCCGCGCCCTGTGCTGGGCCTCGGCCTGGGACATGACCCGCGACGCCGAACTCGCCACCCGCGACTACCTCTCCCTCGTCCTGTCGGGCATCGGCAAGGAGTCCGACATCGGTGTCGTGCAGTCGCTGCAACGGCAGGTGAAGCTGGCGATCGAGCTGTACGCCGACCCGGCCGCCCGGGAGGCCCTGCTCACCCGCTGGACGGACGCCACGCTGGCGCACCTGCGCTCCGCCGAGGCGGGCAGCGACCACCAGCTGGCGTGGGCCCGCGCGTTCGCCGCCACGGCCCGCACCCCGGAGCAACTCGACCTGCTGGACGCCCTGTTGGAGGGCACGCAGACCATCGAGGGCCTGGCCGTCGACACCGAGCTGCGCTGGGCGTTCGTCGAACGCCTCGCGTCCGTGGGCCGGTTCGACGAGTCGGAGATCGCCGGCGAGTACGAGCGGGACAAGACGGCCGCCGGTGAGCGCCACGCGGCGACCGCCCGTGCCGCCCGCCCGACCGAGGAGGCGAAGGCGGAGGCCTGGGCACAGGTCGTCGAGTCCGACAAGCTCCCCAACGCCCTTCAGGAGGCGGTGATCTCGGGCTTCGTCCAGACCGACCAGCGCGAACTGCTGGCGCCGTACACGGAGAAGTACTTCGCGGCGGTCAAGGAGATCTGGGACGCCCGTTCGCACGAGATCGCCCAGCAGATCGCGGTCGGCCTCTACCCGTCGATCCAGGTCTCCCAGGACACCCTGGACCGCACGGACGCGTGGCTGACGGCCGCCGAGCCCAACGCGGCCCTCCGCCGCCTGGTCTCGGAGTCCCGCTCGGGCGTGGAGCGCGCCCTGAAGGCCCAGGCCGCGGACGCGGCTGCTTCGTAGTCACTTCTTCTACGGCCATGAGGGGCGCCCGGCGTGACGCCGGGCGCCCTTTGCCGTCACCCCGGGAACATCCCGCCCGTGACATTCACGAACGTGCCGGTGATGCTCGCCGCATGGTCCGAGGCGAGGAACACGGCGGTCGCGGTGATCTCGGCGAGGGTGGGGTTGCGGCGGGTCATGCGCAGGCTCGACAGGTGGTCCAGGATCCCCTGGATCGCCGCCTCATTGAGGCCGGGGTTGACCTTGCCGAGCTTCTCGACGGTGAGCGTCTCGGGGATGCCCGCGGCCCAGATCCCGACCGCGCGCACCCCGCGCGGGCCCAGCTCCATCGCCAGGTTGCGCACCAGGCTGTCGGTCGCCGCGTCGGCCGGACCGGTGCCGCCCATCATCGGACTGCCGTGCGCGGAACCGCTGTTGAGGGTGAGGACGACACCGGAGCCGCGCTCGGCCATGCGGCGGGCGGCGGCGCGGGCGGTGATGAAGTTGGCGCGGGTGCCGTTGATCACCGGCGCCAGGAAGTCGTCGACGGGCATGTCGGTGATGGGCAGGCCCTGAACGTCGCCGCGCGAGACGAGGTTGAAGGACACGTCCACGTCCCCGACCCGGGCGAGGTGTTCCTCCACGGCCGTCTCGTCGAGCGCGTCGACGACGGCCACCTCGGCGTCCTTGAGGCCCGTTTTCTCGATGTCGGCGGCCACGGCCTCCAGCGTCTCCAGGGTGCGTCCCACAAGGTGGACGCGGGCGCCCTCGGCGGCGAAGGCACGGGCGACCGCGCCGCCGATCGAGCCGCCGGCGCCGTAGACGACCGCGGTCCTGTCGGTGAGCAGCATGGTGATCTCCTTGTGGGTCGGGTGTCGTTCGAGTCGGCTGTACAGACGCACGCGGGGCCCACCACTCATCGGTCACAGCCGCAGGGGCAGTCCGAAGGCCGGGAACAGGTGCGGTTCGAAGGAGGTGATCTCCACGATCCGGTCGTCGGCGCCGAAGCGGAGCACGTCGAGAACCTGCGCGCGGTAGACGGTCGTTCCGGGCCGTCGGACGTAACCCCCGGCCGCGAGCTGCCCGTTGGCGCGGGCGGGGAGATGACGCCAATGTCCGAGGAACATGGGCGAGTTGGGGTCGAGGCTGACGCTCAGGAACTCCACGAGCGCGTCGCGGCCGGTGAACCAGAACGGGTTCGGCGGCATGGTGAGGGTGACGTCCTCGCTGAGCAGCGCGGCGACCTCGGACAGGTCGAGGCGTTCGGCGGCGGCCATGTACCGCTTGACCAGGGCGCGTTGATGCTCGGTGGGTCCCTCGGCCGTCCAGTCCGCACGCCGGCCGGGGAGCCGGTCGCGCAGGGTGGGGCGGGCGCGTTGCAGCGCGCTGTTGACCGAGGCCACGGTCATGTCGAGGGCCTCGCCGGTCTCGACGGCGGTCAGCCCGAGCACATCGCGCAGCACCAGCACCGCGCGCTGGCGCGGCGGGAGATGCTGGACGGCGGCCAGGAAGACCAGTTCGAGGGTCTCCCGGGAGACGGCGGCGGCCTCCGGCTGCTCCTCGGCGGAGGCGGAGGGCAACTCGTCGTCGGGGTAGGGCTGTAGCCAGGTGATACGGGCGGGCGGCTCCCCGCCACCGTGGTTCATGCCGGGCAGCGGCTCGTAGCGCTTGGGGCGGCGGGCCGTACGGCGCTGGAAGTCCAGGCAGGCGTTGGTGGCGATGCGATACAGCCAGGTACGGGCACCGGCCCGCCCCTGAAAGGTGTCCCGGGCCCGCCAGGCCCGCAGGAACGTCTCCTGCACCAGGTCCTCGGCATCGTCGTACGACCCGGTCATGCGGTAGCAGTGGACCTGGATCTCACGACGGTGGGACTCGACGAGCGCGGCGAAGTCGCCTTCGTCCACCGGGACTTCCGTAACGGCCGTGCGGGTGACGGATTCCTGAGCGGTGTCACGCGCCGTACGGGCCACCCGCCTCAGCCGCGCGACGGACGAGGACAGTTCCGTCACCCCGGAGTAGAGGACGGAGGGCGGCTGCGGCACCAGCTGCTCCACCTGCCGCCCGATCTCCTTGATCAGTCCGTCGACACCTGGCTCGGCACTCCCCTGCCGCTCCCGGTAGGCCTTCTGCCGGCAGGCGGCGGAGCAGTAGACGGAACGCCGACCGGTACGGCCCGCCCGCGCGGTGAGCGGCTTGCCACAGCTGGGGCAGGATTTATCGGCCACGGGCGCCTCCGGCGTTGCGTCACGGCGTTCCCGCGTGACGCTACCTCCCGGACGGGAACGGACGGGGGACGCGCCCCGATCTGTCCGGCGACCGTCGCCCCGAACGCCAGCGCCATCCCGGCGAGCTGCAGCGGTGTGAGCGCCTGCCCCAGCGCCGCCCAGCCGACGACGGCAGCGGTCAGCGGGGACAGCGGGCCGAGGAGGGTGACCTGGGTGGCGGAGAGCCGGCCGATGCCGCGGAACCAGAGCCAGTACGCGACCGCCGTGTTCGCCAGCGCGAGGTACAGATAGCCGCCGACCGCCCGCCCGTCGAGCGCGGGCGGCGCCCCCTCGGCCAGGAAGGCGACGGGGGCTGTCAGCAGGCCGCCCGCGGTGAGCTGCCAGCCGGTGAGGGCGAGCGGGCCGACGCCGTCCGGGCGGCCCCACCGCTTGGTCAGCACGGTGCCGGTGGACATGGAGGCCGTGGACGCGAAGGCCGCGAGCACGCCGACCGGGTCGAGCGCGCCGGCCGCCTTCAGTACGACGAGACTGACGCCGAAGGCCGCGAGGGCACCGGTGAGCACGCTCCGGGCCGTGGGCCGCTGCCCCAGCAGGACCGCCGAGAGGCCCACGACGATCAGCGGCCCGATCGAGCCGACGACCGCCGCCATCCCGCCGGGGAGCCGGTACGCGGACAGGAACAGCAGCGGGAAGAAGGCCCCGATGTTCAGCGCGCCGAGCACCGTCGCCTTCCACCACCAGGCCCCGCGCGGCAGCACCCGGGCCAGCGCGAGGAGCACGAGACCGGCGGGGAGGGCGCGCATCAGGCCGGTGAAGAGGGGGCGGTCGGGCGGAAGGAACTGGGTGGTGACGGCGTAGGTGGTGCCCCAGGAGACGGGGGCGAGGGCGGTGAGGACGATGGTGGCGGAGCGGTTCATGCCATCTCCTTCAGAAGTAGCTTGCCGTTAATTAGCTTAGCCGCAAGCAACTTTCCGTCAAGTCACTTTCTTGCGGTCGACCCGTCGACCGGCCGATACTCGACCCATGAGTGCACGCCCCGAGCAGCGCAAGGACCCCGTCGACGCGATCGTCGAGCAGTGGGCGGTGGTGCGGCCCGACCTGGACACCGCCGCGATGGAGGTCTTCGGGCGGATCTTCCGGCTCTCCCGGGCCATGGGCGACAGCATGGAGAAGGCCTACGCGCCGCACGGCATCTCGCGCGGCGAGTTCGACGTCCTCGCGACCCTGCGCCGCGCCGGCGAGCCGTACACCCTCTCGCCGCGCCAGCTCTCGGCGACGCTGATGCTCACCACAGGCGGCATGACCGGCCGCCTCGACAAACTGGAACGGGCCGGCCTGCTCCGCCGCTCCCCCGACCCGCACGACCGGCGCGGGCTCCAAGTGACCCTGACGGAGAAGGGGTTGACGCTGATCGACGAGGCGGTCGACGCGGGACTGGCAGCCCAGCAGAAGGCCCTGTCCGCCGCGCTGGACGAGGAACGGGCCGGACAACTTGCCGATCTACTACGGGAGTTGCTGAACGGGACGGCGGCCGCCGCGCGGGAGTGACATCGCTTCGAGGAGCCCGCCGTGTCAGGCGCTTCGGTCGCCCGGTCGCCGGGGCGACTGCCCGTACGTGCCGCGGTAGACGCGGCGGAAATGGCTGGGGTCGGCGAACTGCCGGCGTGCCGCGATGTCGGCGACGGTGTACGGGCTGCCCGGAAGGCCGAGTTCGCGGCGGGCGCCTTCGAGACGGCGGCGGCGCACATGGGCCATGACGGACTCGCCGTCCGCGAAGGCCCGGTGGAGGGTGCGGACGGAGACGTTCAGCGCCCGGGCGATGGCGGCCGGGGTCAGCTCCGGGTCCCTCAGCCGGCTGCCGGCGCAGGCGGCGGCCGCGGCCCTCGGCGACCGGAGCGGGACCGCGACGGTTGCGTGGGTGCGGATGAGTCCGGTCAGCAGCCGGCCAACGCCTCGCCGGCCGCGTGCGTGGCCGCCGGGCCGAGCTGGTCCGCGAGGGACCAGGCGGCGTCGGGATGGGCGAGGAACAGCCGGGACTCCGGGGCCGTGACGGGAGCGACGGTCAGGGCCGGCAGCCGGGTCCGGTGCAGATGGTCGAGCAGGCCGGCCCTGGGCACGATGAGCACCCGGCAGTCGGTCGGTGCGGTGTAGGCGAACTGCCAGAAGGTGTGCAGGTCACGGACACGGAGGGTGCCGGGGCCCAGGTCGGCCCGCCGGCCGGTGTCCTGGCCGGCGCCTACGCCGGCCGGCACGAGGGCGAACCGCGCAACGCCACGGCGTCGTCAACCCCGATCTCGGCCGCGAGATCTACGGCCGCAGCCTGCTCGGCATCGCCGGACAGCCCACGTTCATGATCTGACCGGCGGGAGAACACGCCGAGGGCGTCCGCCGCACCGTCGTGGTGAGGTGGACGCCCTCGTGAAACGTGAGGTCAGACCTTCGCGTCGGCGGCGGTGCCGGCGCCGGTCTTCGTGGTGGACTTGGCCTTCGGCGCACGGTCCTTGGACTTGTCCAGCACCAGCACCAGGCCCGCGATGATCGCGAACAGGGCCAGCGGGCACAGGACAAAGAGCCCCAGCGTCTCGGCGACGCTCAGGCCGTTGCCCGGGTCGTCACCGTCGTCGCGGGTGAGCGCGAGCGCGGGGGACGTCATGAGCAGCATCATCAGCGTCGTACCGGCAACCAGGGCACCGGCGCGCAGGGCGTTCTTCTTGTCCACAACGCAAAAGTAGCGAACGCCCGAACGAGCCGCGCGCCCGGGGGTGCCGTATGGGGCGTACGGGCGTCACGGCCCCCCTTCCGCGCCCCCGCCCGAGCCCCCTTCCGTACCGGTCTCCAACCCCGCCCGCAGCACATCCACCAGCGCGTGCAGCCTCGGGGACGCGGCGAGTTCCTCCAGGGTCACGGGCCGGCCCTCCGCGTCGGCGACCGGGAGGCGCCAGTTCGGGTACTGGTCCCAGGTGCCGGGGAGGTTCTGCGGGCGGCGGTCGCCGATCGTGTCGGGGAGCCAGACGCCGATCATGCGGGCGGGGGTGCGGAGCAGGAAGCGGTGGACGGCGTGGATCTCCGCCTCCTCCTCGGACGCGGGCCGCCCGCCGCCCGTCGCGGGTTCGTAGAGGCCGAGCCGGGCCAGCAGGGCCAGCCACTCCCCCACATCGGTGGCGGACTCGACGCGCTCCTCCTCCACCGGGCGGGTCAACAGGCCCAGCCGGTGCCGGAGTTCGACGTGTTCGCCGGTGAGCCGGGCCGCGGTGGGCGGCAGGTCGTGGGTGGTGGCGGTGGCGAGGCAGTCGGCGCGCCACTGCTCGGGCGCGAGGGGCCGGCCGTCGCCGTCCCAGTCCCGTTCGAACCACAGCACCGACGTGCCGAGCACCCCGCGCTCCTGCAACTCCTCGCGCACACCCGGCTCCACGGTCCCCAGGTCCTCGCCGATCACCACCGACCCGGCGCGGGAGGCCTCCAGCGCGAGGATCGCGAGCATGGCCTCGGCGTCGTAGCGGACGTAGGTGCCCTCGGTGGGCGGGCGGCCCTGGGGGACCCACCACAGGCGGAACAGGCCCATGACGTGGTCGATGCGCAGGGCGCCGGCGTAGCGGAAGAGCGCGCGGAGCAGACGGCGGTAGGGGGCGTAGCCCGACTCGGCGAGGCGGTCGGGGCGCCAGGGGGGCAAACCCCAGTCCTGGCCGAGGGAGTTGAAGGCGTCGGGAGGCGCGCCGACCGACATGCCGGCTGCGAAGTGGTCCTGCTGCGCCCAGGCGTCGGCGCCGTCGGGATGCACGCCCACGGCGAGGTCGTGCACGACTCCGAGCGGCATGCCCGCTTCCCGTGCGGACCTTTGGGCTGCGGTGAGTTGGGTGTCGGTGAGCCAGGCGAGGCGGGAGTGGAAGTCGACGCGGTCCATCAACTCGGCGCGGGCGCGGGCGGTTTCGGGCGATCGGGGGTCGCGCAGACCGGCGGGCCACCGGTGCCAGTCCGAACCGTGCACCTCGGCCAGGGCGGACCAGGTGGCGTGGTCCTCCAGCGCCTCGCCCTCGCGGGCGAGGAAGTCGGCGTAGGCGGCCCGCCGTCCGGGCCCGAGCGGCACCTGGCGCACCAGTTCCAGCGCCTCCCGCTTGAGCTCCCACACGGCGTCGCGGTCGATCAACGCGCCCTTCTCCAGCACGGATTCACGCAGCCGCGCGGCTCGTTCGAGGAGCCCGCGCACCTGCTCGTGCTCCTCGACGTACGCGAACTCGGGGACGTCCTCGACCCGCAGATATACCGGGTCGGGGAAGCGGCGCGAGGAGGGGCGGTAGGGCGAGGGGTCGGTGGGGGCGCCGGGCACGGCCGCGTGCAAGGGGTTGACCTGCACGAATCCGGCGCCGAGCGCCCGCCCGGCCCAGGCGGCCAACTCGCCCAGGTCGCCGAGGTCGCCCATGCCCCAGGAGTGCCGGGAGAGCAGCGAGTAGACCTGCACCATCAGCCCGTACGACCGTCCGGCGGGCGTCGGCAACCGGTCCGGGGCGATGACGAGATGGGCCTCGGCGCTGCGGCCGTTCGGGGCGGTGGCGGTCAAGTGGTGGACTCCGGGCGGGAGTTGCTCGACGCCCGTGCGGGTCTCGCCCTGTTCGGTCTCGATGTGCAGCCGGGTGCCCTCGGGCAGCGCGTCGAGCGCGGCGGGGGTGCTGCCGTGCCGGGCCACGACGGTGGGCGGCAACAGCCGTTCGGCCGACTCCTGTTGGCGGGCGGCGAGCGCGGCGCGTACCGCCTGCGGGGTGCTCGCGTCGACGCCGAGGGCGGCCAGTACGGCGACGACGGCGCCGGGCGAGGCCGGGACCGCGCGGTCCGGGGAGGGGCTGTAGGCGGTGGCGACGCCGTGCAGTTCGGCGAGCCGGGACAACTCCTCGCCGAGGGCTTCGACCGGCCGGGGTGCTGTCATCTAGGGCCTCGTCGAGTCCGGGTCGGCGAACACCGCGGACTCGCTGGTGAGCGGGGCCGTGTCGGCGAGTGGCGGCTCGCTGGTGAGGGGTTCGGCGTCGGTCAGCGGGGGTTCGCTGGTGAGCGGGGTCTCGGCCCAGGCGCCCTCGGAGTCGACGTGGAAGAGCTCGGGTTCGAGGGTGGCGGAGGGCTCCGCGGTGCGTTTGGAGCGGGCCGGGAGCGGAAGTGATGCCGATGCGGCCACGGTGGCCTCCTTGTCGGGATGGTCGGGTCGGGCGACGGTCCGGTTACCGCAGCCCTACCCAGTGGGCGCGACGGCAGACCTCCAGGTTGGAGTACGGGCGGCACCGTGGCCACTCCCGTACCGCACACCCGCTGCTTTCCTACTGATCACTATTCACTCAGTACATGTATTCAGTGCATACTGATGCCCATGAGCACCCGCCACATCCTGCTGGGCCTGCTCGCGGGAGGACCGAGCCACGGCTACGACCTCAAGCGACGCCACGACGAACGCTTCCCGCAAGCCCGCCCGCTGGCCTACGGGCAGGTCTACACGACCCTGCAACGCCTGGTCCGGGACGGTCTCGCGGAGGTCGACGGCACCGGCTCGGACGGCGGCCCGGAGCGGACGGCGTACCGCTCGACCGCCGAGGGTTCGCGTGAACTCGCCCACTGGGCAGGGGAGATCGCGCCGCCCGCGCCCTTCGTGACGAACGAGATCTTCGCCAAGGTCGTCGTCTCGATCCTGTCCGGCGGCGACCCCGAGGCGTACCTCCGGGCCCAGCGCGCCGCCCACATGGAGCGGATGCGCGAACTCACGGCGCTCAAGACCGCCAAGGGCGCCGACCTGGCGACCGTCCTCTCGGCGGACTACGCCCTCAACCACCTTGACGCGGACCTCCGTTGGATGGCGACGACGGCGGCCCGGCTGACCACTCTGACCGCGGAGGTCGACACAGCATGAGCGACAACGGGGGTACGGCGGCGCCGCTGCTCACGGCCCGGGACCTCGCCAAGACGCACGGCAGGACCCGGGCGCTGGACGGCGCCTCGGTCGACCTGGCGGCCGGCGAGATCCTCGCCGTCACGGGGACCAGCGGCAGCGGCAAGAGCACCCTGCTGCACTGCCTGGCCGGGATCGTCCGCCCCGACGAGGGGACGGTGACGTATGCCGGGGAGCGGCTGGACGAGCTGCCGGAGAAGCGCCTCAGTGAGCTGCGGCGGACCGAGTTCGGGGTGGTCTTCCAGTTCGGTCAGCTGATACCCGAGCTGACGGCCGCCGACAACGTGGGCCTGCCCCTGCTGCTGGCCGGGGCCACCCGCGCCGAGGCGCGGCAGCGGGCCGGTGAGTGGCTGGAGCGGTTCGGGGTGCGCGGGCAGGCCGAGCTGCGGCCCGGCGCGCTGAGCGGCGGCCAGGCCCAGCGGGTCGCACTCGCCCGGGCCCTGGTGACCGGCCCGCGGATCGTCTTCGCGGACGAACCGACCGGCGCCCTGGACTCCCTGGCGAGCGAGCAGGTGATGACGGCCCTGGTCGGCACGGCCCGCGAGTCCGGTACGGCGGTCCTGCTGATCACCCATGACGCGCAGGTCGCGGCCTACGCGGACCGCGAGATCCGGCTGGCGGACGGAACCGTGGCGCGGGCGGGGGTGACGGCATGAGTTCCCTGAGATCCGATCTCCGGCTGGCCTGGCTGCTCACCCGGGGGTCCGACCGCCGGGAGTGGTGGCGCGTCCTGCTCACCGCTGTCGGGGCGGCGCTGGCGACCGGCCTCGGTCTGGTCGTCGCCGCGCTGCTGCCGCTGAAGGGGCACCACACCGTGCCCGTGGGCGGCGGGCTGCTCGACAGGGCCGATACCCGGATCGGTACGGTCGCCGCGCTGTTGCTGCTGTTCATCCCGGTGCTCGGCTTCCTGGGCCAGTGCGCCCGCGTCGGCGCTGTGCACCGCGACCGGCGGCTGGCCGCCCTGCGGCTCGCGGGGGCCACCCCCGGCCAGACCCGGCGGATCGCGGCGCTGGAGTCCGGGCTGGCCTGTCTGGCGGGCTCGGCGGTGGCCACGGCCGTCTCCGTACCGGCCCTGTTGCGGCTGTGGCACAGCCCCGTGCCCCTGGCCTGGGCGGGCATCGCCGTGGTGACCGTCGGAGTGCCGGTGCTGGGCGCGACGGTGAGCGCGCTGATGCTGCGCCGGGTGGTGACCTCTCCCCTGGGGCGGCTGCGGCGGCTGCGGCCGGCCGAAGGCCCGGGGCGGCTGTTCCGGGTGGCGACGGCGGTGCTGGCGCTGACGGTGGTGTACATCGTGACCACGCCCTTCCACGACGTGCCGTTCCAGTTCGCCCTCACCCCGCTCACGGTCGTCGGCCTGTGCCTGCTGATCGGCGCCGTCGCGGTGTGGCTGACCGGTGCCTCGGCCCGGCAGCTCGGTGAGGGCCTGGCCGCCCGCGCCCAGCGCCCGGCGCTGCTGATCGCGGCGGAGCGCCTGCGCGAGGATCCCTGGGCGGCGGCCCGTACGCACGCCGCGGTACTGCTCGTGACGGTCGTCGGCTCGGGCTTCATGGGGATACGGCAGGTGCTGCTCTCGGTCCTGCGCGACCGGGCGGACCGGTACGCGAAGGGCATCGGGTTCTACGAGAACGGGCTGAACCTCGTGGGCCTCGCGCTCCTCTTCGCGCTCGCCCTGGTCCTGACCGCGCTCGCCGTCGGCACCGCCGAGTCCGTCGCCACCCGGCGCCGCGGGCTCGCCGCCCAGGTGGCGGCCGGGGTGCCGTACCCGGTGCTCGCGCGGGCGACCCTGCTGGAGACCGCGGTGCCGCTGGCACCCGCGCTCACGCTGGCGGGCCTCGGCGGCCTGACGATCGGCGTCTGGTACGGCAGCGCCGCCTCGGAGCACACGGCCGTCCCGGTGCCGTACGACGCGCTGCTGGTCCCGGTCGCGGTGTACGCGGCCTGTCTGCTGGCGGCGGCCACGTCACTGCCGCTGCTGCGCCGCTCGGTGCGTCCCGGCGAACTGCGCTACGCATGACCGTCCGCCCCGGGGGCACAGGGGACTCCCGGGGCGGACCGCTCCGTACCGTCGTACGGAACCGGGTGTAGCGGGGTACACAAAAGCCCGGATCGTCAGGCGGAGATGCCGTCGATCCGGGCCATCGCGTCCTCCGCGCCGTATGGCTGCAGGTACGGCAGCCAGCGCGGGTCCCTGTGCCCGGTCCCGATGATGCGCCAGGCCAGGCCGGTGGGTGGGGCGGGTTTGTGGCGCAGCCGCCAGCCGATCTCGAAGAGATGTCGGTCGGCCTTCACGTGGTTGCAGCGGCGGCACGACGCCACCACGTTGTCCCAGACGTGCTTGCCCCCGCGGCTGCGCGGAATGACATGGTCGACGCTGGTTGCGACGCCACCGCAGTACATGCACCGGCCCCCGTCGCGCGCGAACAGCGCCCGCCGGGTAAGAGGAACGGGCCCCCGATAGGGAACCCGCACGAATCGCTTGAGCCGGACCACGCTGGGTGCGGGGACTGTGACGGTTGCGCTGTGCATATAGGCGCCGGATTCCTCCAGGGAGACAGCCTTGTTCTCCAGGACGAGGACGAGCGCGCGGCGGAGCGGTACGACGCCGAGTGGCTCGTACGACGCGTTGAGGACCAGGACATGCGGCACGGATGCCTCCTTGTGCGTCGGCGGCGCGTGGCTCGCGCCGGGACGATCTGTAGTCAGTCTCCCCTCATGCCTGGTGGAAGCGCCACCATGTCCCGGTAACGGGCTGGGAGTGTTTTCGACCACATGTGATCCATCCCCGGGACGGCCGTGGGTTCGTCCCACCTGTTCTTTCCCGGCTGAGCACAGCCTCTCCCCCGAAGACGGCAACGATCCTCACGCGTTGCCCCGATAGTGTGGTGGGTCTGCCCCTACGGTGACCTATTCGTGACCTAGAACCGCGTGTACGACCTTGACCGCAGCGCCGGGGGTGGGCCGCAGCACCTGGAGGTACCTGCCGTGTCCTTGTCCGCCGTCCTACTGGCCGCCGCCTCGCCGTCGCCCTCTCCGAGCCCCTCGGAGACCACGGTGACCGTGCCCTCGCTCCAGGACGCCCAGGAGAGCGCGACCAACGCAGCGAGTTGGGTCGAGCAGAACTGGTCCACCTGGCTGGCGATCGGGCTGCGGGTGCTGCTGATCCTGGTGATCGCGGCGGTGCTGAGAATGACGGTACGGCGGGCGATCACCAAGCTGATAGACCGGATGAACCGCACGGTCGAATCGGTCGACGGCACGGCACTCGGCGGCCTCCTCGTGAACGCCGAACGCCGCCGCCAGCGCTCCCAGGCGATCGGCTCGGTCCTCCGCTCGGTGGCGTCCTTCGTGATCCTGGGCACGGCGGCGCTGATGATCCTCGGCACGTTCGAGATCAACCTCGCGCCGCTGCTGGCCTCCGCCGGTGTCGCGGGCGTGGCGATCGGTTTCGGCGCCCGCAACCTCGTCACGGACTTCCTCTCCGGCGTCTTCATGATCCTGGAGGACCAGTACGGCGTCGGCGACCAGATCGACGCGGGCGTCGCCTCCGGCGAGGTCATCGAGGTAGGCCTGCGCGTGACAAAACTCCGCGGCGCCAACGGCGAGATCTGGTACGTCCGCAACGGCGAGGTCAAGCGCATCGGCAACCTCTCCCAGGGCTGGGCCACGGCGGGCGTCGACGTCACGGTCCGCGCGTCGGAGAACCTGGACCGCGTGAAGGCGACGCTGGACGCGGTCTCGGAGCGCATGAGCAAGGAAGAGCCCTGGAACGAGCTGCTCTGGGGCCCCATCGAGGTCCTCGGCCTCGACAGCGTCCTCATCGACTCGATGGTCGTCCGCGTCTCGGCGAAGACGATGCCGGGCAAGTCGGTGGGCGTGGAGCGGGAACTGCGCTGGCGCATCAAGCGCGCCTTCGACGAGGCGAACATCCGCATCGTGGGCGGGGCGACGGCGGACCCGGCGGACGACGTGGCGGACCCTACGGAGTCGGTCGCGGCGCCTTCGGTGTACTCCAACTCGGACTCGCCTCAGGTGGCGGCGACTTCGCCTATTTCCTCACAGCGGCCTTCTGCGCGGTAGCGGGACGAGGGCGTACGGCGCGGGGCGCGGGGCGCGGGGCGCGGGCGGAACAGTTCAGCACGCTCGTTCGAGGGACCGGGGGCGGAATCCCAGGTCATAGGCCCACCGGACGGCTCATGGTTCTGCCGGGGCACCCGGCACGGGGCCGAGTCCAAGGTCGGCCTGGGCAATCCCCTCGTCCTCCCGGGCCCGTACCCCACCCTGGACACGGCACCTTTCCTGGAGAACTGATTCCGGGACCACGGGCACGCCTCAACTCCCTCCCGCTCCGCCCCCGTGGCGAAGAACCGCCCCACATACTCCCCCGCCGGCAACCCGCTCTCCGTTTCTGCTTCTGCCGGATGGGGCTCGGGCACCTGAAGACGTCCTGGTGGACAGCGCGGTCGCTCCCAGATCCGACATCGGGCACTCGGCCGTCGTGCAGTTCCTTTGCTCACGCCGCCTTCAGGACGGCGGGGGCGAAGTCTTCGAAGCGGGCCGTCTCGCAGTGCGCTGGTTCGAGCAGCAGGTCGGGCCCGAGCGACATCAGCTCCTGACCGAGGAGACGAGCCTTGTCTGGAAGGCCCTACGAGCGGCGACCAGGCCGGCCGTCGTCGAAAGCACACGGGGCCGACGACTCTCCGGCATGAGGATCGGCCCCGCCGCCCATGACCTCGTGACCAACAGCGGGATGCTGCTGACACGTGGCGGTGTCCAACATCTGTACCTGGCCACAGCGTCCCCAACCGGTCAGCTGCGGGAGAGGCTTCAGGGCTTGCCGCCGCGCCCAACGAACGGGCCTGGACCGGTGGGAGCCTGATCTGCGTGAGGAACACCTCATCGCGGGGGCGAAGGTGTGTCACAGGCCAGACCTGAGAGACAGGCATCCCGGTAGGAGGAGTCGTAAATGCGTTCACCGGCGGTCTTCGCGCTGGTCAGGCCCGCGCAGATGGCGAGGACCATGACAAGTTGGGTGACGGCAACCACAGGTACCCGGCGGACTACGGCTACGACAGCCGCAATCAGGGCGGCTGCCGCCACGAACACAGCCTTCTGCAGGTAGGGACCCGGCGGTGCGCCGTAGGCCTGGTCGCCAAAGGACGACCAGTAGGACGAAATCCAGAACAACCAGATCAGGCCCAGAGCCAACAGCTCGAAAACAGCCAGGCCCACGGACACGGCAACGGCCCGACCAGTACGTTCAGGATCTGTACTCACCCGGCCAGAATCCATCCGGCAGGCACGCAGTGTCATGAGTAGCCGTACTTAGTAATGCCGCCCGCGTCACCATTCACTCAGGCGCACGGAGTGATGATCTCCCAGTCCTTCGCGGGATCTCCGGTCAGCAGGTACTCGCTCAAGTGCATGTCCGTGTCCTCTTGGAGGTCGTCCTCCAGTTCCCATACTGACTCGCATTCCGGGCACAGGAAGAATTTCTTGCCCGTGTCCTTACGCTCGTAGCAGCGCACCCAGTCCTGGCCACAGTGGGCGCAGGCAACCTTTTCCATCAGTTCCAACTCCTCGGAAAAGCCGTGACCACTTCGTTGCCGTGTTCGACGGTGATCGAAATATATTCTGCTCCGGAGTTGTAACCCACTTGCCGGGCCATCGGGATGACGTAAGCGGTACGAGCGCCCTGTCGGCTGACCGACACCGCTGCGGCCCGCCGGTTCCATGCCTCGTCGAGTGTCACCAACACCCCCTGGTTGCCCGTGTCGAACGCACATGAGCGAGAGGCCGGTCAAGAAGACAGCCCCCTTCCGTATAGCTGGAGGGGGGCTGTTTTTGTCGTCGGCGCTCAGCAGTTCACGTGCACTCGCTCGACGTAGTTGCTGCCGTCCAGGGTCCGCTGGCCCCCTGCCCAGACGTAATCCCACGTGCCGTTCACGTAATACACCGTGAAGCTGTTGCCGTGGGCCCTGGCATAGTTGAAATGGCCGTAGATCCAGTTGTCTCCACAGCCGTCCATATTCCAGACACCCCCGGAAGTGTCGTATACGCAGGCCCGCCCGGGATCGCACTTGTAGGTCACGTACTGGGGATGGACGTCGGCAGCCGAAGCAGTGCTGGAGCCGCCGATGAGCGCGCCGATCCCAAGAGTGAGAGCCACCGCTGTACGGGTCACGTTCTTTTTGAGCAACTGCATCCAGAAGTCTCCCTGCCCGTGAGGACCTGCCTTTCGGTCGACCGACGCAACTCCCTGTGGCCGACCTCTTCGCGCCACACCGTAGGTGCCGTCCGTGGATACCAGCCATCATTTCGAACACCGTCGAAACGGGCGGTGCCGGCTCCTTCGCTCGGGACCGGTTGACGACCTGCCGACGTTCAGTCGATGCAGAACTCGTTGCCCTCGATGTCCAGCATCGGGATGCAGGACTCGTTCTCCTCGTCGGCGTACAGCGTCTGCACGTGGGTCGCGCCGAGCGCGACCAGTCGTGCGCACTCGGCCTCGAGAGCGGCGAGGCGTTCGTCGCCGACGAGCCCGGTGCCGACCCGGACGTCGAGATGGACCCGGTTCTTGACGGTCTTGCCTTCGGGGACGCGCTGGAAGTACAGGCGCGGGCCCACGCCCGAAGGGTCACTGCAGGCGGCCCATGCTCCCCGCTTCTCGGGAGGCAGGGTCCGGTTGAAATCGTCCCAGGTGGTGAACCCCTCCGGTGGCGGCGGCATGACGTACCCCAGCACTTCACACCAGAAGCGAGCTACGCGCTCCGGTTCCGCACAGTCGAAGGTGACTTGGAACTTCTTGATCGCAGACATCGGCGCACCGTACCGCCTGCCCGGGAACCCCGCCGCTCATTTCCCGGGCGGATCAGCTCCCGGCCGCCACCAGCCCCAACCCGCCGGCCACCTGACACAACGCCACGAAGGACGCCCCCGGCCGCACCCCCGAGACCCCCGTATAAGCCGCACCCTCGCGCAGATCCAGCAGCACCGTCCCCGCCGCCTCGTCGAACGTGATCGAGCCCCACACCGTGTGCCTGCGCCAGCCCGGGCGCCACTGGAACCAGACCTCCTCGCGCCCCTTCTCCGCGGTGACGACGGCCCGGTCGGACGCCTTCAGGTCCGTGCGCATCCGGTCGGGCCAGCCCACGGAGGGCCGTAGTACGCGGAGTTGGTGTGTCTGGCGGCGGGCGAGGGTGTCGGGGGTGAGGGGGATACCGGCCGCGCGGGCTCGTCGTCGCAGGGACGGCCGTACCGCTACGGCCCATACGACGTTGACGGCGGGCACGGCCCCCGCCTCCTGCCGACACTCGGCCAACACGCTCATGCCCGCACCCCTCTCGCCGTTCCCCGCATCCCGCGAACGTGGTTGATCAAAAGTCAGGATTCTGTGAGGTGGCTGGCAGGCGTCGGCGGTGACATTACGAATCGGCCTCGGCGGCAGAGTCGTAGCGGCCGAAAAGCGCCCAACAGGCCTCGCAATTGCGGCAGATCAGTCGAATCGCCGCCACCCGCTCCCACCTGCTGCTTTCCCCATCGTGACGAAGCCGTGACGCGATCACCTTCACAGGTTGATCTCATTTCCCTCGCAGGCCCCTCATGCCTAAGGTCGCCCCACGACGGGCCCTTGTTCTGGAGCGCAACGCCCAGGGGTTCGTTTCGAATGTGGGGACAAGAATGAGGAAACTCGCCATCGGCGCCGCCCTGACCGGTGCCCTGGCCCTGACCGGTCTGGCCGCGCCGCTCGCGCAGGCCGCGACGCCGGATCTGGTCTTCTCGGGTGTGACGGTCAACAAGGGGAAGGCGATCGTCGTCGGCACCACCGCCGCGGTGAAGGTGCCCGTGACGTACACGCTGACGCGGCCGTCGGACGTGGTCATCGACAGCAAGACGACGTTCGCGGGGATCATGCTCTACCGCGGCCGGCTCGCCGACATGGACAACGACATCGAGAGCACCCTCGCGCCGACCTGCAGGACGACGGCGACGACGGACACCACCGTCACCGAGTCCTGCTCCGACACGATCACGATCGATCCGGAGGAGAGTCTGTACGAGGCGGCCGACGCGACCACCTGGAACGTCGGCGGTTTCTACGGTCACATCGACGTCGACGCGGACGACTCCGACGACAAGATCAGCACGTCGACCGACTTCGCGGCCTGGGGCGGCAAGGGCAAGATCAAGGTGCAGCGGACGGCCAAGCTCACCGCCAACGCCTCGCCCGAGCCGGTGAAGAAGGGCAAGACCATCACCGTCACCGGCAAGCTGACCCGCGCCGACTGGGAGAACGGCGTCTACACCGGTTATGTGTCCCAGCCCGCCAAGCTTCAGTTCCGGGCGAAGGGTTCGAGCACCTACACCACCGTGAAGACCGTCACCTCCACCACCGGTGGCGCGCTGAAGACGACCGTGAAGGCGGCCAAGGACGGCTACTTCCGCTATGTCTTCGCCGGCACCGCCACCACCGGCGCGGCCACCGCCGCCGGTGACTACATCGACGTTCAGTAGGACAAGAAGTAACACCAGTTCCTCTCCCGCCGCCCCCGCAGGTAACGAGTCTGTTGCCTCGGGGGCGGTGTCTATTGACGCCCCCTTCGTCCCGGGCTTACGTTCCTCCCACCCAATAGGAAACTTTCCTAACAGTGATCACATGACACGCTGGGTGGTTCGAGAGTTCGAGAGGCAGGTGGCGTCGACATGGCAGGAACCTCCGGTACCCCGGGCACGGGTACCCCGGGCACCCCCCGCGTCCTGCGCGCCATGAACGACCGCGCCGCCCTGGACCTCCTCCTGGAGCACGGTCCGCTCTCCCGCACCCGGATCGGCAAGCTCACCGGGCTCTCCAAGCCGACCGCCTCCCAGCTGCTCGCCCGGCTCGAAGCGGCGGGACTCGTGCTCGCCACCGGGACCAGCGAGGGGCGGCCGGGGCCCAACGCCCAGCTGTACGTGGTCAATCCGAGTGCCGCCTACGCCGCCGGGCTCGACGTCACCCCGGAGCGCATCCGCGCCGCCGTCGCCGATGTCACCGGCCGCACGGTGGGCGAGTTCGAGCTCGCCACCCCGGGCCGGCGGCCCGCCCAGCCCGTCGTACGGCAGGTGACGGACGCCCTCGACGGTGCGGTGAAAGCCGCCGGCCTCGCCCGGGACGACATCCACCGCCTCGTCATCGGGACCCCCGGCGCCTTCGACCCCAACACCGGCCGGCTGCGGTACGCCTCGCACCTGCCGGGCTGGCACTCCCCCGCCCTGCTCGACGAACTCGCCGCCGCGCTGCCGATGCCGGTGGAGTACGAGAACGACGTGAACCTCGTCGCCATAGCCGAGCAGCGGCTCGGCGCGGCCCGCGGGCACGGCGACTTCGTGCTGCTGTGGAACGAGGGCGGTCTCGGCGCCGCCCTGGTCCTCGGCGGCCGGCTGCACCGGGGCTGGACCGGCGGCGCGGGCGAGGTCGGCTTCCTGCCGGTGCCCGGCGCGCCCCTGGTCCGCCAGGTGACCAAGGCCAACAGCGGTGGTTACCAGGCCCTGGCCGGCTCGCAGGCCCTGCCCCAACTCGCCCGCGAACTCGGCATCACCGAGATTCCGACGGGTCCCTACGCCGAGGTCGCCGCCGCCCTCGTCGCCGCCGCCGCCGACCACACCACCGGCCCCCGGCGGCGGCTCCTGGAGATCTACGCGACCCACCTCGCGACCGGTCTCGCCTCGCTCGTCTCCGTGCTCGACCCCGAACTCGTCGTCCTCAGCGGTGCGTCGCTGACCGCCGGCGGCGAACCGCTGCGTGCCCTCGTCCAGGCCGAGTTGGAGGAGCTGGCGGCGTCGCGGCCCCGGCTCGTCGTCGGCGACGTCCATGAACAGCCCGTGCTGCGCGGCGCGCTGGAAAGCGCGCTGGCAACCACCCGCGACGAGGTCTTCGACACCTCGCGCTGATCCCCCGACCCACCCCCCTCGGCTTCCCGCACCCAACTCGCCCCGCCCCGCCCGCCCTTGGGAGACCTTGCCATGCCCGGAACATCCCGGAAGATGTCCATATCATCCCGGAAAACGGCTGTCGCGCTCGCCGCCTCCGCCTCCATCGCCCTCCTCGCCACCGCCTGTACCGGCCAGTCCTCGTCCGGTGCCTCCGACGACGCGTCGAAGGACGTCACGATCAACTTCTGGCACGCATGGAGCGCGGCCTCGGAGCTGAGCGCCGTGAAGTCGCTGGTCGCCGGGTTCGAGAAGGCGCACCCCAACATCCATGTGAACGTCGTCGGCAACATGACGGACGACAAGATCAACCAGGCGCTGCGCACCGGCGGCGACAAGTCCCCGGACGTGATCTCGTCCTTCACCACCAACAACGTGGGCAAGTTCTGTTCCTCGGGTGCCCTGGTCGATCTCAACCCCTTCTTCAAGAAGGACGGCATCGACCCGGAGACGACGTTCCCGAAGGCGATGAACGAGTACACCCAGTTCGACGGCAACCGCTGCACCGCTCCCCTGCTGGGCGACGCGTACGGGCTCTACTACAACAAGACGGAGTTCAAGAAGGCCGGCATCACCAGCCCGCCGAAGACCTGGTCCGAATTCGAGGCCGACGCGAAGAAGTTGACGATCGCCAAGGGCGACACGTACTCGCAGCTCGGGTTCATGCCGGACTACCACGGCTGGGAGACCACGACCGAGCACTACTTCGCGCAGTTCTCGCCGACGTACTTCGACAAGAGCGGAAAGTCGACGCTCGCCACGGACCCCGCGTTCAAGGCCGGGTTCACCCTCCAGAAGAAGCTCGTCGACGAACTCGGCGGATTCAAGAAGCTGGAGAGCTACCGCTCCACGCTCGGTGACGAGTGGGGCGACAAGCACCCCTTCCACACCGGTCAGGTCGCGATGCAGCTCGACGGCGAGTGGCGGCTCGGGATGGCCTCGGCGGCAAATCCCAAGCTGGACATCGGAGTTGCCCCGCTGCCCGTCCCGGACGACCAGGTCGCCCAGTACGGCAAGGGCTACATCACCGGCACGATCGCCGGTATCGCCGCCACCAGCAAGAAGCAGAACGCGGCTTGGGAGTTCGTCAAGTACATCACCACGGACACGGACGCGGTGGTCGGCTTCTCCAACGACATCCACAACGTGCCGTCCACCCTCGCCGCCCTCAAGTCCCCGAAGCTGAAGTACGACCCGCGCTTCAAGACCTTCCTGGACATCGCGTCGAACCAGTACTCGACGACAAGTCCCGCCTCCATCAACGGCGGTGTGTATCTGACGACGATCCAGAACCTCGGCTACGACTACGAGAGCGGCAAGGTGAAGGATCTCGACTCGGCCCTGCAGAGCACGGCCAAGCAGATCGACACGGACATCGCGCAGGCGAAGTAGCAACGGGATGAGCACCATCACTCTGGCGTCGAAGCGCCGCAAGTCGGCGCTTCGGACACTCGCCTTCATGTCGCCCTGGCTGATCGGCTTCGCGGTCTTCTTCGCGTATCCGCTGATCTCGACGGTCTATTTCTCGTTCATGCACTACGACGGCTTCAAGCCGCCGACGTGGGTGGGGACGAAGAACTGGACGTACGTCTTCAAGAACTATCCGTACTTCTGGCCCGCGATGCGCAACACCCTGTGGCTGGTCGTGGTGATGGTCTCGCTCCGGGTCGTGTTCGGGCTCGGCGTCGGCCTGCTGATCACCAAGATCAAGACGGCGACGGGCGTGTTCCGCACGCTCTTCTACCTGCCGTACCTGGCCCCGCCGGTCGCCGCGACGATGGCGTTCGCGTTCCTCCTCAACCCCGGTACCGGGCCGGTGAATTCGATCCTGGAGAAGGTCGGCATCCCGGCCCCGGGCTGGTTCAACGACCCCACCTGGTCCAAGCCGGCCCTCACCCTGCTCGCCCTCTGGGGCATCGGCGACCTCATGGTCATCTTCATGGCCGCACTGCTCGACGTGCCCCAGGAGCAGTACGAGGCAGCCGAGTTGGACGGCGCCTCGGCCTGGCAGCGGTTCCGGTACGTCACGCTGCCGAACATCTCGCCGATCGTGATGTTCGCCGTCGTCACCGGCGTGATCCAGACCATGCAGTACTACACACAGCCCCTCATCGCCGGGAAGGTCGCGTCCGGCGTCATCCAGGGCGCGGGCACGCAGTTCGAGCCCGGCTACCCGGAGAAGTCCACGCTCACCCTTCCCCAGCTCGTCTACAACCTCGGCTTCCAGCGCTTCGACTACGGCTCTGCCTGCGTGGTGGCACTCGTCCTGTTCGCCCTGTCGATGGTGTTCACCGCGTTCCTGATGCGGCGCCGGGGCGGCCTCAACCTGGCAGGTGACTGACCCATGGCCCAAGTACTGGACAAGCCCGTGGAGTTGCGGGCGTCGGTGACCCCAGCCGAGCGCGTCGCCCGCCGCAAGGCGCTCATGGAGTGGATCGCGGTCCACTCGCTCGGCGTCGCCGCCGCGCTCTTCTTCACGCTCCCCTTCGTGTTCGTGTTCCTGACCTCGCTGATGAGCGACAGCCAGGCCCTGAGCCGGGACCTGATCCCGCACACCTGGGAATGGGGCAACTACAAGAAGGTCTTCGACACCCCGGGCTTCCTCACCTGGTGGAAGAACACGCTGATCTACGCCGGTCTCGGCACCGTCCTGACCGTCGTGTCGTCGATCCCGGTGGCGTACGCGCTCGCCAAGTTCCGCTTCCGGGGCCGGAATCTGTCGCTGATGCTGGTCATCTCGATGATGATGCTGCCGCCGCAGGTCGTCATCATCCCCATGTACCTGTTCTGGGCGAAGCAGTTGGACCTGTCGGGCACGCTGTGGCCGCTGATCATCCCGATGGCGTTCGGGGACGCGTTCTCGATCTTCCTCCTCCGCCAGTTCCTGATGACGATCCCGAACGAGTACCTGGACGCGGCGAAGGTCGACGGCTGCGGTGAGTTCAAGACGCTGCTGCGGGTCGTGCTGCCGATGGCCAAGCCGGGGATCGCGGCCGTAGCGCTCTTCCAGTTCTTCTACGCCTGGAACGACTACTTCGGGCCGCAGATCTACGCGTCCGAGAACCCCGGTGCCTGGACGCTGAGTTACGGCCTGGAGTCGTTCAAGGGCGCGCACCACACCGACTGGAACCTCACCATGGCCGCGACCGTGCTGGTCATGGCCCCCGTGATCCTCGTGTTCTTCTTCGCGCAGAAGGCGTTCGTCGAGGGCGTCACGCTCACCGGAGTGAAGGGTTAACCCCGTATGAAACTCACCGTGGTCGGCGGAGGCTCGACCTACACACCCGAACTCATCGACGGCTTCGCCCGGTTGAGGGACACCCTGCCCGTCGAGGAACTGGTCCTCGTCGACCCGGCGCCCGAACGCCTGGAGCTGGTGGGCGGGTTGGCCCGCCGGATCTTCGCCAAGCAGGGGCACCCCGGCAGGATCGTGACGACGGACGACCTGGACGCCGGTGTCGAGGGCGCCGACGCGGTGCTGCTCCAGCTCCGCGTCGGCGGCCAGGCCGCCCGTGAGCAGGACGAGACCTGGCCGCTGGAGTGCGGCTGCGTCGGCCAGGAGACGACCGGCGCGGGCGGCCTCGCCAAGGCGCTGCGGACCGTACCGGTGGTGCTCGACATCGCGGAGCGGGTCCGCCGTACGAACCCGGACGCCTGGATCATCGACTTCACCAACCCGGTGGGGATCGTGACCCGCGCCCTGCTCCAGGCCGGCCACAAGGCGGTCGGGCTGTGCAATGTGGCGATCGGCTTCCAGCGGAAGTTCGCCGGGCTCCTCGGGGTCACCCCGACCGATGTGCACCTCGAGCATGTGGGCCTCAACCACCTCACCTGGGAGACCGGTGTGCGGCTGGGCGGTCCCGAGGGCGAGAACGTGCTGCCCAAGCTGCTCGGCGAGTTCGGCGACGACATCGCCGCCGACCTGAGCCTGCCCCGGGTGCTGCTCGACCGGCTCGGCGTCGTCCCGTCGTACTACCTGCGGTACTTCTACGCGCACGACGAGGTCGTACGGGAACTCCGTACGAAGCCGTCGCGGGCCTCCGAAGTGGCCGAGATGGAACGGAACCTGCTGAAGATGTACGCCGATCCGGCGCTCGACGAGAAGCCCGCGCTGCTCGCCAAGCGCGGCGGGGCCTACTACTCGGAGGCCGCTGTGGACCTGGCCGCCTCGCTGCTCGGCGGGGGCGGGAGTCCCTACCAGGTGGTGAACACGTACAACCGGGGGACGCTGCCGTTCCTGCCGGACGACGCCGTCATCGAGGTGCAGGCGGCCGTCGGCGGGAAGGGCGCGACGCCGCTCGACGTGGCCGAGGTCGACCCGCTGTACGCGGGGTTGATGGCGAACGTGACCGCGTACGAGGACCTCGCTCTGGAGGCCGCGCTGCGCGGTGGCCGGGACCGGGTGTTCCGGGCGCTGCTCTCGCATCCCCTGATCGGCCAGTACGAGTACGCCGAAGCCCTGACCGACCAGCTGGTCGCGCACAACCGGGAGCACCTCGCGTGGGCCTGACCGCAAGTGTCCTCGCCATCGACGCGGGCAACAGCAAGACCGACGTCGCGGTCGTGGCGGCCGACGGGGAGATCCTCGCCACGGCCCGCGGCGGCGGGTTCCGGCCTCCGGTCGTGGGCATCGGGGCGGCCGTGGACAACGTCGCCGAGGCCGTCGCCCGTGCCTTCGCGGACGCGGGGGTGAGCACGGTCCAGCATGTGTCGGCCTGTCTCGCCAACGCCGACTTCCCCGTGGAGGAGGAGCAGTTGGCCGCCGCGCTGGGCGCGCGCGGGTGGGGCACGAGTGTGGAGGTGCGCAACGACACGTTCGCGGTGCTGCGGGCGGGCATCCCCGAGCCGCGCGGGGTCGCCGTCGTGTGCGGGGCGGGCATCAACTGCGTCGGCATGCGGCCCGACGGCCGCACCGCCCGCTTCCCGGCGCTGGGCCGTATCTCCGGTGACTGGGGCGGCGGTTGGGGCCTGGCGGAGGAGGCCCTGTGGCACGCGGCCCGCGCCGAGGACGGCCGCGGCGGCCCTACGGCCCTGGCGCGTACGCTCCCGGCGTACTTCGGCCTGGACTCCATGTACGGCCTGATCGAGGCGCTGCATCTCGAACAGGTCACGCACGAGCGGCGGCACGAGTTGACGCCGGTGCTGTTCGCGACGGCGGCGGACGGCGACCCGGTGGCCCGTTCGATCGTGGACCGGATGGCGGAGGAGGTGGTGGCGATGGCGACGGTCGCGCTGACCCGCCTGGAGCTGCTCGACGAGGAGGCACCGGTGCTGCTCGGCGGCAGCGTCCTCGCCGCCCGGCACCCCCAACTGGACGACCGTATAAGGGAGTTGCTGGCCGCCCGGGCACCCAAGGCGGTGCCGACGGTGGTCACCGCGCGGCCGGTCCTCGGGTCGGTGCTGCTGGGGCTCGACCACGTGGGTGTTCCGGCCGGGGCGCATGTGCGGGCGCGAGGGTATTACGAGCACTGACACCCGGGAACCGAACAGATTCCCACGGCGTATTCATGGACAAGGGGGCGGTGGGGGGCGTTGTGTGGTGCCGGAAATCCGGTCATCACGCTGCGATCCGATCAAGATCCAGTGAAGGCCCGTGCGGAATGTCAGTCCTGGCGGCGATACTTGCGGCGACGGGATGACCCTGGGGGAGGTCAGCGGTGACACAACCGCCGAAGAGCAGTACGGCGCCACCGGGCGCCGGCGTGCCCACGATGCCGGCGCTGCCGCCGCAGTCGGGCCGGCCGGGGGCGCCCGCGCCCCGGCGTGCGCCGGACGCGGCACCCGCGCGCCGTACGGCCCTCGCCGAGGGCGTCGACCAGTTGCGTGCGGCCGCCACCACCGAGCCGGGGCGGCTGCGGGCCATCGGCGCGCTGCTGGCCCTGCTGGTGGTCGCGTTCGGCGCGGTCACCGCCTGGCAGACCGACAGCCGGGCCTCGGCGGCCGACGACGTGCTCCACCACAGCCAGCCGCTCAGCTCGGACGCGGCGGACATCTACCGCTCGCTCGCGGACGCCAACACGATGGCGGCCACGGGGTATCTGGCGGGTCTGCAGGAGACGCAGGCGACCCGCGACCAGTACGAGAAGGACATCAGGACGGCCGCCGCGAAGCTCGTCACGGCCGCCGCCAACACCGACCCGGGCACGTCGTCCGCGGCGATCATCACGGATCTCAACGAACTCCTGCCGCAGTACAAGGGTCTGGTCGAGTCGGCCCGCGCCAACAACCGGCAGGGTTTCCCGGTGGGCGGCGCCTATCTGCGCGCCGCGAACGACACCATGCAGAACCAGATGCTCCCGAAGGCCCAGGACCTCTACAAGAACGAGAACGCGCGGCTGAGCACCGACTACGGGAACGCGACGCCGTACCCGTGGTTCGCGATCGCCCTCGGACTCGTCGCGCTCGGCGGTCTCGCCTGGGCCCAGCGGCGCAACTACCAGCGCACCAACCGGGTGTTGAACCACGGCCTGGTCGCCGCCTCCGCCACCACCGCGGTCGTCCTGCTCTGGGTGGTCGTCGGCCACACCGTCGCCCGCGCGGGCCTCAACGATTCCTACGACCACGGGGTCAAGTCGCTCAACGTGCTGCACGACGCCCGCATCGCCTCCCTGAAGGCCCGCAGCGACGAGAACCTGACACTGGTCAGCCGCGGCGCGGAGACGAAGACCCTCCCGGACGACACGGTCATGGACGCCTACGACTGGGGCTACGACCAGGAGATCGCCGCGCTGGGCAAGGGCCTGAAGCTGGCCGACTCGCTCGCCGACGACTCCGCGGGCCGCAAGCCCGTCGCGGTCGCCAACAGCTCCATGACGGTGTGGATCTCCCGCCACAAGAAGGTCAGCGCGGACAACAACGCGGGCGACTACCAGGCGGCCCGCGACGGCGTCATCGGCAAGGACGGTGCGACGGCCGAGTGCTTCCAGGCCGTGGACGCCTCGCTGGACACGGCGCTGAAGCACGAGACCAAGGAGTTCCAGCGGTCCGCGGGTGACGGTCTGGACGCCATGACCGGTCTCACCGTCGGCGCCGCGGTGCTCGCCGTGCTCGGCGCGGCCGGCGCCGTACTGGGCATCGGGCGCAGGCTGTCGGAGTACCGGTGAAAGGGGGCGTGACCATGCGAGCACGCGATGACTTTCTTCGCCGCCTGAGGGCCGTACGACGCCTGCGGATCAGCCTGAGGGGCTGGGGCGGGGTGGGTGCGATGGCGGCCGTCTGCGTCCTCGCGCTCGCGTTCGTCCTGCTGCTGCCGCTCACCCAGTCGCGCGGCGAGGCCGGCGCGGACCTCGGGGGACAGCGCACCACCCAGGGCGTCCAGGCCAGGGCCCCCCAGTGCGACGAGAGCACCGTCCAGAACCAGAGCCCGACCCCTTCGGACGCCGGGGGCACCACGATCGACGCCATCAAGGCGCGCGGCGTCCTGAAGGTGGGCGTCGACCAGAACAGCTACCGCTGGGGCTACCGCGATCCGAACAGTGCCAAGGGCGACCTGGCCGGCTTCGACATCGACCTCGTCACGGCCATCGCCAAGAACATCTTCGGCAGCGCCTACACCGACAAGAGCATCCAGTTCCTGGCCATCCCGACCAACGAGCGCATCCCGGCGATCCAGGACAACCGCGTCGACATGGTCGTCCGCACCATGACGATCACCTGCAAACGCGCCGGGCAAGTCGCCTTCTCCGCCCCGTACTTCGTCACCGGCCAGCAGGTCCTCGCCCCGAAGGTGTCGACGATCACGGGCTACAACGACACCCTCGCGAACAAACGGGTCTGCTCGGCGGCGACCTCCACGGCGAACGACCACCTGAACGCGGACAAGGGTCACAAGATCCCCGCCAGCGTCACGATCATGGACCCCGTCCCCAACCAGCTGGACTGTCTGGTGAAGCTCCAACTCGGCGAGGCCGACGCGGTGGTGACCGACGGCGCGCTCGCCGCCAGCCAGGCCGCGCAGGACCCGACGGTGGAGCTCAAGGGCAGCCCCTTCACCACCGAGTACTACGGCGTGGCGATGAACCTGAAGGCCACCGATCTGGTACGCCGGGTCAACCGAATACTGGAGACCTACCGCACCAGCCCCACCGGCTGGCGGGCGTCGTACACGAAGTGGCTGCTGCCCACCCTGCGCGCGGACTCGAAGTCGGCCAACCCGCCCGTACCGCAGTACAAGTGACGGATCGTCAACCACCGAACGGCACAGACACGGACCACCGACGGAACACAACGCAGCGAGAGGTGATCGATGGGCGTCACGGGACCCCCCGGGCCGGTAATGGACCGGGACGAGGTGGACCGTGCGCTGGCGCGGCTCGGCGCGGAGCACGAGGCCATCGAGACCTCGCTCCTCGCCCTCCAGGACCACGCGGGCCGCAGACTCCTCGAAGGCGCCGAGCTCACCGGCACGACCAAGGAGCGCTGGGCGGCCACCGACGCGTCGATCACACTGCTGTGGGCGTACTTCGACGCGTACACGGACGCGTTCCACGCCGCCCAGAGCATCCGTTCCCGGCGCCGCTGGTCCAACCGTGAGGACCTGGTCGAGCTGACCGAGCTGCTGCGCGGCGAGTCGGTCACGGTCGCCGGATCCACCACGGCGACGGCCAACGCCCCGACGCTGACGGGCGGTTCGAGCAAGCTCAGCCACCAGTTCTCGCTGAGCGCGCTGGTCGACGAGATGAACGAGCTGTACGCGACCTCTCTCGACATGGTCGTCACGTCCGACGCGGTGTGGTCCGCGCTGCCCGCCCGGATCGATTTACTGGCCGCGGAGCTGCAGCGCACCCGGCAGCTGGCCCACTCGGTCGGCGTCCGCCCGGGCGAGCACCCGGCGGGCGACGACCTGGAGCGCATCACCACCACCCTGACCGAGCTGCGCGAGCGGGTCATCTCCGACCCGCTGGCCTTCTGGGTGCGGGCGCAGGGCAGTTCGGCCCCCGGCGGCGGCCGGCCCGACACCACGGTCTACGACCGGGAGGCGCGCGCCCTGGAGGAGGTGCGCCGGGAGATCGACGCGGTGCTGACCGTCCGGCAGGACGCGGAGGCACGCCTGGTGAAGCTGCGGGACGTGCTCTCCCGCGCGGACCGCACACTCGCCGAGGCACGCACCGCGCGCGGTGAGGTCCTCGCGAAGATCGCGGCCACGGAGGTGCCGGTCGTCAGCGGACCGCCGACCGTGCTGCAGGAGCAGCTGTCGACGGCCGCGGAGTACCGCAGACACGCCCAGTGGCACCGGCTGTCGCCGCTCCTGGAGTCCCTGGAGCAGAAGGCGGAGGACGAACTGCTGCGCGCCCGCGAGTCGTTGACGGCGGTCACCCAGCCGCTGGCGGTCCGCGCGGAGCTGCGCGGCCGCCTCGACGCGTACAAGGCGAAGGTCGCCCGGCACGGCCTCGCGGAGGACCCGTTCCTCATCGAGCGGTACGACGCGGCGCGCCGCATGCTGTGGAGCGCGCCCTGCGACCTGCGCGTCGCGGAACAGGCGGTGCTGCGCTACCAGCACGCCGCCGCCGAGCAGTTGAGCGCTTCCCGGACCCCGCCGCAGGGCGGTCCCGAGGACTCGAGGGGGCCGGGCGCGTGAGTGACGAGGGAGAAGCGGGGTCGGTCATGAGTGAGGCACAGCGGAAGTGTCAGCGGCCCGGCTGCGAGGGGTCGTACGAGGACGTGGGCGGCGGCGAGCTGTACTGCGACACCTGCGGTCTGGCGCCGGTGGTGTCGGCCGACGGCGCGCTGGGTTCACCTCCCACCGGGATGACCGGCGGCGGCAAGGGCTCGCGGGGTTCGGGCAGCAGTTCCCGTTCCAGCGGCCGCAGTTCGCGTACGTCGTCGCAGTCGTCGAAGTCGCGGCGCTCGGTGTCGGGCCGGCTCTCGCGCTCGGTGTCGGGGCAGTCGTCGGGCCGCTCGGTGTCGGTGCGCAGCTCCGGTTCGTCGTCGGCGTCCTCGACGCGCGGCCGGCTCGGGGTCGGCCTGGTGCAGGTGCCGGACGTGCCGCGGCCCGACCCGCGCGCGATGGTGCTGGAGAACCCGGAGGTGCCCGAGCGCAAGCGGTTCTGCTCGCGCTCGGACTGCGGTGCGCCGGTGGGGCGGGCGCGCGGCGACAGCCCGGGGCGCACGGAGGGCTTCTGCACCAAGTGCGGCAACCCGTACTCGTTCACGCCCAAGCTGACCGGCGGCGACGTCGTGCACGGCCAGTACGAGGTCGTGGGCTGTCTGGCGCACGGCGGTCTGGGCTGGGTCTATCTCGCCGTGGACCGCGCGGTCTCCGACCGCTGGGTGGTGCTCAAGGGTCTCCTCGACACCGGCGACGAGGACGCGATGGCCGCCGCGATCTCCGAGCGGCGCTTCCTCGCCGAGATCGAGCACTCGAACATCGTGCGGATCTACAACTTCGTGGAGCACCTGGACCAGCGGACGGGTTCGCTGGACGGGTACATCGTCATGGAGTACGTCGGCGGCAAATCCCTGAAGGAGATCGCCAACGACCGCCGTACGGCGACCGGGAAGCGCGATCCGCTGCCGGTGGAGCAGGCCTGCGCGTACGGCATCGAGGCCCTTGAGGCGCTCGGCCATCTGCACAGCCGCAACCTGCTGTACTGCGACTTCAAGGTCGACAACGCGATCCAGACCGAGGACCAGCTCAAGCTGATCGACATGGGCGCGGTGCGCAGAATGGACGACGAGGAGTCGGCCATCTACGGCACGGTGGGCTACCAGGCGCCGGAGGTCGCGGAGGTCGGCCCCTCGGTCGCGTCCGACATCTACACCGTCGGCCGCACCCTGGCCGTCCTCACCTTCGACTTCCAGGGCTACACGAACGTCTTCGTGGACTCGCTGCCCGACCCGGACAACATCGAGGTGTTCCGCCGCTACGAGTCGTTCTACCGGCTCCTGGTGCGCGCCACCGACCCGGACCCGGCCCGCCGGTTCGCCTCCGCGCAGGAGATGGCCGAGCAGCTGACGGGCGTACTGCGGGAGGTCGTCTCCCTGCAGACCGGCCGCGCCCGCCCGTCCCTGTCCACCCTGTTCGGGCCCGAACTCAAGGTCACGGACACGGAGTTGTTCCCGCAGCTGGACGGCGACGTGTCACTTCTGGGGGCGCGGGTGGTGCGGCCCCGGAAGAAGGCGGCCGCACGCGCCGACGCCGCGCTTCCCGCCGCCAACGGGGCGGCCAATGGGTCGGTCGGCGCGACCCCGGAGATCGTCAAGCAGGTCGACTCCCCCGCCGTGGCACTCGCCCTGCCCGTGCCGCACGTCGACCCGACCGACCCCAACGCGGGCTTCCTGGCCGGGCTGATGACGACCGCGGCGACCGAACTGCTCGGCGCCCTCGCGTCCGCGCCCTCGCCGTCCGTGGAGACCCGGCTGCGGCAGATCAGGGCCTGGCTGGAGAACGGCGACTCGTACACCGCGCTGGACGCCCTGGCGAAGCTGGAGGACGAGCGGCCCGACGACTGGCGGGTGGTCTGGTACCGGGGCGTGGCCGCGCTCGCGACCCGCGACTACGAGGCCGCCGCGCTCTCCTTCGACGCGATCTACGACGCATTCCCGGGCGAGCCCGCGCCGAAGCTGGCGCTCGGGCTCTGCGCCGAGGTGCTGGGGCAGCTGGACAACGCGGCCGAGTACTACCACCTGGTGTGGTCGACCGACCCGAGCTATGTGAGTGCGGCCTTCGGCCTGGCCCGCGTCCAGCTCGCCACCGGCGACCGCGCGGGCTCCGTACGGACGCTGGAGTCGGTGTCGGAGGCCTCGATCCACTACACGGCCGCGCGGGTGGCGGCCGTACGGGCGCGGCTTCGGTGGCGGACCGCGACGGCGGGCGACACGCCGTTCCTGGACGATCTGACCGCGTCCGCCGGACAGGTGGAAGCGCTGGAGGGATACGGTCTGGACGCGGTGCGGCGCGAGCAGTTGTCGGCCGAGGTCCTCGGCTGCGCGCTTGACTGGATACTCTCCGGAGGCCAGGGTTCCGTGCCGCCGACGCGGCGGGAACTGCTCGGCAACGAGCTGGACGAGCGGGGACTCCGCTTCGGCCTGGAGCGTTCGTACCGCACGCTGGCCCGGCTGGCGCGGGGCGGCGAGGAGAGGATCGACCTGGTGGAACGTGCCAACCGTTACCGCCCCCGGACGTGGGTGTAGTTGATGTCCCAGATGCCCCAGCTGTCCGCCTGCCCGAGCTGCGAGGAGCCGCTCGAATCGGGTGACCGCTTCTGCGGCGCGTGCGGGTACGACCTGTCGGCCGTGCCCGCGCCGCCGGACGACCACCCGACGCTCACCATGAACGGCGCGGGTTCACTCCCGCCCGAGGAGGCCACGGACGTGAACTGGCCCGTGGTCCCCCAGCCGGAGGGCGCCGAGACCGCGCCGACGGTCCATCTGCCCACCGATCTGCCCGGCACCGACTCGGGCGGCACCCCGCTGCCGTCCAACTCCCCGCTGCCGCCCACCGGTTCACCGCTCTCCCCGGCCACGGGCGTACGGTTCGACCGGCCGCCGGAGCCCGACGAGTACCCGCTCCAGGCGCCGGACCCGCGGGTCGCCGCCGATCCCCCGACCCCGGCCGAGGGCACCAAGGTGTGTGTGGCCTGCCGGTCCGGCCGGGTCGATCCGGACGGCTACTGCGAGAACTGCGGGCACGCCCAGCCCCGCGAACGCGACCACATGGAACAGGAGTCGGGCCCGCTCGCGGCGGTCAGCGACCGCGGGCTGCGCCACCACCGCAATGAGGACGCCTTCGCCGTAGGACAGTGCGCGCTGCCCGACGGGGCGCCCGCGCTCGTGGCCGTCGTGTGCGACGGGGTGTCCTCGGCGACCCGGCCGGACGCGGCCTCGCTGGCCGCGTCGCGGAAGGCCGGCGAGTCGCTGCTGGCCGCGCTGCCGCAGGGCACGCACCCGCAGCAGGCGATGCACGAGGCGATCATCGCGGCCTCGCACGCGGTCAACTCCCTTGCGGAGGAACCCGCGACGGCCCGCGAGCACGCCCCGCACCAGAACGCGCCGGCCTGCACTCTGGTCGCCTCCGTCGTCACCCCGGCGCTGCTCGTGGTCGGCTGGGTCGGCGACAGCCGCGCCTACTGGATCCCGGTGGACCGCAGTTCACCGCCGGCCCGGCTCACCGAGGACGACTCGTGGGCCGCGCAGATGGTCGCCGCGGGCCTGATGAGCGAGGCGGAGGCCTACGCCGACGAGCGCGCCCACGCGATCACCGGCTGGCTCGGCGCGGACGCGTACGAACTGGAGCCGCACACGGCTTCCTTCAAGCCGGACCGGCCGGGTGTAGTGGTCGTGTGCACGGACGGCCTGTGGAACTACGCGGAGTCGGCCGAGGAGATGGCCGAGGTCGTACCTCCCGATGCCATGGTCCGCCCGCTGCACAGCGCCCAGGTCCTGGTCGGCCACGCGCTGGACGGCGGGGGCCACGACAACGTAACAGTGGCCGTCGTGCCGTTCCCGGCCCCGCCGCAAGGGGCAGTAATCGGCTGAGGCCGCGCAAACGGGGACGGTCTCGGACCGGAGGGGACCGGTCCGCACATAGTCATCGCCCCGCCCAGGTGGGGTAGTTGAGGGGGATCAGAGCAGTCATGGCCAATTTCTCGAAGTCGAACGTGCCGCAGTTCTCGGTGGACGTGTACCAGAACGAGTACCTGCCCGAGGGCGGCCGGGAGGTCAACGCGATCGTCACCGTGACCTCGACCGGCGGCGGCACCGTGGGGAGCGCGGTCGCGGCACCCCACCTGTACTCGCCCGGTCAGGGCCCGGACGCGGCCGTTGCGATCATGGTCGACTGTTCGGGGTCGATGGACTACCCGCCGACCAAGATGCGCAACGCCCGGGACGCCACCGCCGCCGCGATCGACACCCTGCGCGACGGGGTGCACTTCGCGGTGATCGGCGGCACGCACATCGCCAAGGAGGTCTATCCGGGCGGCGGCGCGCTCGCGGTCGCCGACTCGCGGACCCGCGACCAGGCCAAGCAGGCGCTGCGCAAGCTGAGCGCGGGCGGCGGCACCGCGATCGGCACCTGGCTGCGCCTCGCCGACCGGCTGCTGTCCTCGGCGGACGTCTCCATACGCCACGGCATCGTCCTCACCGACGGCCGCAACGAGCACGAGGCGCCGGAGGACCTGAAGGCCGCCCTCGACTCCTGCGCCGGACGCTTCACCTGTGACGCCCGCGGCGTGGGCACCGACTGGGAAGTGAAAGAAGTCACAGGGATCGCCTCCGCGCTGCTCGGCACCGCCGACATCGTCGCCGACCCGGCCAACCTCGCCGCCGACTTCACGAAGATGATGGAGACGGCGATGGGCAAGGAGGTCGCGGACGTCGCGCTGCGGCTGTGGACGCCGGTGGGCACGGCCATCAAGTTCGTCAAGCAGGTCGCGCCCCGGGTCGAGGAGTTGACCGACCGCCGCACCGAGGCGGGCCCGCGCGCCGGGGACTACCCCACCGGGTCCTGGGGAGACGAGTCCCGTGACTACCACGTGTGCGTCGAGGTCCCGACCGCCAACGTCGGCCAGGAGATGCTCGCCGCCCGGGTCTCGCTGGTCGTCCCGCAGCCCGACGGGACAACTCAGAACCTGGGCGCCCAGGGCCTGGTGAAGGCCGTGTGGACCGACGACATGGTGGCGTCGACGTCCATCAACCCCCAGGTCGCGCACTACACCGGCCAGGCCGAACTGGCGGAAGTCATCCAACAAGGGCTCGATCTCCGCAAATCGGGAGATGTCGACGGAGCAACGGCCAAACTGGGACGGGCCGTTCAGCTCGCCAGCGTCTCCGGAAACGCGGATACTGCGAAACTGCTTGCGAAGGTGGTGGACGTGGTCGACGCCGCGGCGGGTACTGTGCGACTGAAGGCGAAGGTCGCGGAGGCCGACGAGATGACTCTCGAGACCCGGTCCACAAAGACTGTTCGTGTAAAGAAGTGACCTGGCCCGCACAACTTCGTGAGACCTAGAACGACCCTGTGAGAAAGGGGGACGCGCCGACATGCCGACCTGCCCGAACGGACACCAGTCGGGTTCCGACGACTGGTGCGAGGTCTGCGGTCACCGCATGGCCGGTGCCGTACCCCCGCCCCCTCCACCGCCCCCCGGCGGCGGCTACGGCTTCCCGCCGCCCGCGCGCCCGAGCGCGGAGGCCGAGCTCTGCCCGCAGTGCCGCACGCCCCGTGAGGGCGGTGCGCCGTTCTGCGAGGAGTGCCGGTGGAACTTCCTCACCAACACGGCGACCTCCTACACCCCGGCGGCCCCGCGCCCGTCGAACCCCGGCCCGAGCCCGGCGGCCCGCTTCCAGCAGCCGCCGCCCGGTCCGACGTACGGCGGTGACTCCTACGAGTACCAGGGCTCGCGCCCCTCGCAGATGAACCGCCCGGCGGAGCCGATACCCCCGTTCGGCAGCGAGCCGACGAACCGGTCGGGGAGGCCGGGGGGTGCCGGTGGACCCGGAGGTCCCGGAGGCGCCGGCGGTCCTGGGGGTCCGAACGGCCCCGGTGGTTTCGGTGGGGAGCGGCAGCAGGGTGGCCCCGGCGGCGCTCAGGGCTTCGGCGGCGAACGCCAGGGCGGACCGGGCGGTTCCGGCGGCCCGGGCGCGCAGGGGTTCGGTGGCGAGCGGCAGGGCGGTCCCGGCGGGCCTGGTGGTCCCGGTGGCCCGGGTGCGCAGGGCTTCGGCAATGAGCGGCAGGGTGGCCCCGGCGGTCCCGGCGGCTCCCAAGGTTTCGGCGGCGAGCGGCAGGGCGGTCCCGGCGGCTCGCCGGGCTTCGGCAACGAGCGCCCAGGCGGCCCCGGCAACTCCTCCGGCTTCGGCAACGAGCGCCAGGGCGGCGGTCCCGCGCCCTTCGGCAACGACCCGTCCGGTCCGCCGCGGCCCTTCGGCAACGAGCCCTCCGGCCCGCCCCCTCCCCCGCCCTTCGGCAACGAGGCGTCCGGTCGGCGGCCGTTCGGCAACGAGCAACCCCCGGGCCCCGGCGGCCAGTTCGGCAACGAGCGCCCCGGCCAGGGCGACTTCGGCGGCGGCCGACCCGACGCGTTCGGTGGCCAGCGGCAGGGTGGCGGTCCCGGCAACGCGCAGGGCTTCGGCGGCGACCCGTCCGGTCCGGCGCGGCCGTTCGGCAACGAGCCCTCGAACCCGCAGGGTCCGCCCAACTTCGGCCCCGACCCCTCGCGGCCGGTCCCGCCGCCGCCCGGCCCGACCCCGGGTCAGACCAGCGGCGCCCCGCAGGCGTTCCAGCAGTCCGCCCCGCCGGCCCCGCCCGGGTTCCCGCAGGAGACGAGCCGTCCGCAGCAGGGCGGCCCGTCCTTCGGCGGCGGTGACGACGACTGGGTGATCTCCCCGCCGACCCCCGGATCCCCGGGCGGTCCCGGTGGCCCCGGCGGTCCCGGTCAGGGCGGTGGCGGCTACGGCTACCCGCAGCCCGGTTCCACCCAGGCCCCGCCCCCGCCCCGTCCGGCGTACCAGCAGCAGCCGACGACCTGGCTGGCGACGATCGGCCCGGACCGCGAGTACTTCATGGCGATGATGCAGCGCTCGGGCCCGGAGGCCGCGGGTCTCAACCTGCCCGCGTACTCCCCCGAGCAGCAGCGCCAGCTCACCGGCAACCAGATCACCATCGGCCGCCGCCGGCACTCCACCGGCGAGTCCCCCGACATCGACCTGTCGGTGCCGCCGGAGGACCCGGGCGTCTCGCACCAGCACGCCGTACTGGTCCAGCAGCCCGACGGCAGCTGGGCGGTCGTCGACCAGAACTCGACGAACGGTACGACGGTCAACGGCGGCGAGGAGCCCATCCAGCCCTTCGTGCCGGTGCCGTTGCAGGACGGGGACCGGGTGCATGTGGGGGCGTGGACGACGATCACGGTCCGCCGGGGCTAGGCCGGGTCCGCAAAGTCCCGCCTGCCCCGCGTCCGGCACGCACTCTCGCCGTGCCGGGCGAAAGCCCAAGTACGTCCAGTACGAGGGCTTCCGCCCGGCACTCCCCCAGCCTTCGGCCGGGGGGACCCCCAGAGCACGCACCGGACGCCGTGGGGCCCCCCCGCCGGGCGGACGACGGGACTTCCCGGCCACGTCCGAGAAGGCGGTGGCAGATGGTTGGTTCTGGGG
>NZ_JBHYWD010000011.1:303956-374068 GCF_042751305.1 Streptomyces hokutonensis | reverse complement strand
CCAGCACCATGGTGGCGAGACGTTGTTCGGTGACAGCCACGGTCCACTCCGATCACTGGGGTCTTCACCCAGTACGACCGGACAGCCCCGCGATCTGTGACGGCTCAGGACGTGGTGCCGCCCTCTAGAGAGGCGACGTAGGGTGCCAGCTTCTCCGGGTTCATGACCCACATGGCGCGCTCGACGCCGCGTTCCGAGATGTCGAGGGTCAGCAGGACCACCGCCGTCTCCCCTGCCGTGACGAGGACGGCCGGTCCGCCGTTGGCCTCTACCCAGTGGATCTCCTTCTCCGGCCAGAAGCGCGGCGCGAAGGCGGCGAGGTACCGGGAGACGTGCACGAGGCCGACGACCGGGAACTTGGACGCCCCGCGCAGTCCGTTTCCGTCGGTGTAGCTGACCACGTCCTCGGCGAGGATGTTCTCCAGCACGGCCAGATCGCCGCTCTGTGCGGCGGCGAGGAAGACCTCCATCAGCCGCCTGTGCTCGGTGGCATCGACGGGCTTGCGGCGCTCCGACGCGATGTGTCTGCGCGCGCGGCTCACCAGTTGACGTGTGTTGGTCTCGCTGGTCTCCAGCATGTCCGCAATCTGCCGGTAGGGGTAGTCGAAGGCTTCGCGCAGCACATAAGCCGCCCGTTCCACGGGGTTGAGCCGCTCCAGCAGGAGGAGCACCGCCGTGTCGAGCGCCTCGGCCCGCTCGGCGCCCAACTGTGGATCCGCGCGCGTGTCGACCGGCTCCGGCAGCCAGGGGCCGATGTACGACTCACGGCGCACGCGCGCGGACTGCGCGACGTTGAGCGCCAGCCGCGCGGTGACGGTGGCGAGGAACGCCTTCGGCTCGCGGACGACGGCACGGTCGGTGTGCTGCCACCGCAGCCACGCCTCCTGGAGTACGTCCTCGGCCTCCGTGGCGCTGCCGAGCACGCGGTAGGCGATCCCGAAGAGCTGGGGACGCGCCGCCATGAACACGTCCGCCGCCTCGTCGAGGGAATCCGTGCCGTCCCCGATACCCATGCGTGCCGCCTTCACTTCCGACCAGGTTCGCGCAAGCGCCCGCTCATGCTACGGCGGCCCTCGCCTGCCGATCGCGCCCGGCGGGTTCCGCGAGGGCGCGATCGTCACGCAGGTCAGGTGCTCGTCATCGCCTGGGCGGCGGCGCGGTCGACGTCGAGTTCGGCGACCAGGCCGCGCAGGACGGGGCCGTACTCGGGGTGGGCGAGCGCGAACGCCATCTGGGCGACCATGTAGTCGGCCGGATTTCCGGTGTCGTACCAGCGGCCCTGGATGACCTGTCCGTACACCGCGCGGGTGGCGGCGTAGGCGTTGATGGCGTCGGTCAGGTAGACCTCGCCGGTCCTCGTCTCGTACCAGCGGCGGGTCTGCTCACGCAGTTCGTCGATGATTCCGGGGGTGACGACATAGCCGCCGATGGCCGCGTACGACGACGGCGCGGCAGCGGGCTCGGGCTTCTCGACCAGGCCGGTGATGCGCAGTTGCCCGTCCCCGAGGTCCTCCTTGACGATGGGCACCCCGTAGCGCTGGGAGTCGACGGGGTCCATCGGCATCAGGGCCAGCACCGGGCAGCCGGTCTGCTCATAGGCGCGCACCAGTTGCTGGGCACGGGGGACCTCGGCCACGAAGACGTCGTCGGGCCACAGCACGAGCACCGGCTCGTCGCCGAAGGCACGGGCCGCGTTCAGCACGGGGGTGCCGTTGCCGTAGGGACCGTACTGGTCGAGGTAGGTGATGTGGCCCCGCCGGGCCAGTTCCGCGACCTCCTCCACCGCGTCCGCGTAGGCCGTCTTGCCATCCTGGCGGAGTTGGTCGACCAGGGCGGGGTTGGGCCGGAAGTGCTCCTGGATCAGGGACTTGCCGCCCGAAACGACGATGGTGATGTCGGTGATGCCGGAGTCCACCAGCTCGCGGACGGTGTGCTCGATGACCGGCTTGTCGCCGACCGGCAGCATCTCCTTCGGTGTCGCCTTCGTCAGTGGCAACAGCCGGGAGCCGAGCCCGGCGGCGGGAATCACGGCCCTGCGAATCGTCGGGGACATCACGTCTCTCTCCGGTCGAGCGTCGTGTGCCCGTCGGGAGGCACACCCCGCCGACGCTACCAACGGCCCGCGCCGAACCCCACGGAGCGCTCGACATGAAGATCGAGTACAAGCCATGCGCGGTGGTACGAGCGACGGACCACCGCGAGCTGCTTGTCGCGGTCCAACGCGCCCGCGTTGGTGAGCACTTGGACACGCACATATGTACTGTCGCCGTCGACGTTCGAAAAAACCTCCCCGGAAATCTCGTGCACGAAGGCGGCGGTGTTCTTGCGGAACATCGGAATGTCGGGGACCTGCTCGACCTCCATCAAGGCTGCCGCCAGGTCACGGGCGAGTCGACGACATGAATGTCGACCACCTCCACCTCCAGCCCGGCAGCGCCTGCCCGTCAAGTCCGCCCCGGACGAATACCACTACGGCCCGGCCGACCCGCCCCCGCGGTCGGCGGCGTTCGCATGCGGACCCTGCAGAAATACGGCCGCGTGCACAACTCCGAGCTGGAGGCGCGCTCCGACGTCGTGATCAGCCTCACCGGCGCCGACGAGACGACGTGCGCGACGGTGCAACTGTGGCCTACGGCCTACCTGTTCAAGCGCGGCCACCGCATCCGCGTCCGGGTCTCCAGCGGCGCGTTCCACCGCTTCGACCGCAACCCCGGCGCCCGTGAACCCCGCGTCATCGCCATCGTCCTCCGGGCCGCCGACCAGCAGGTCTGCCACGACCCCGAGCATCCTTCCGCCATCGTGCTGCCGATCCGGCAGAACGCCTGACGAAAGCTCTACTCGCGCGGGGGCCGCCCACCGGATTCACAGCGAGCCGAGCAGGCCGTTCAGGATGCCGTCCTCGGCGAGGTAGAAGGCGAGACCACTCACGGGAGCAAGCACGGCGCACAGCCAGTAACGGCGCACCCCGGCACGCGCCAGACAGACGGTCAGGACAAGGGTGATCAGCGCGCCGACGGCCAGAAAGGCGGCCGCCTCTCCCCAGTAGTGGAGCGCCAACCCCAGCCAGAGCGCCTCCCCCAGAACCACCATCGCGATGGCCGCCCCGGCCACGGCCCGTATGTCCCCCCGCCCACGCCGCACCGTCCATCCGGCCCATCCCAGCAGCGGTCCTCCGGCCACCCCGGCCGCCGACCACACCGCGGCGGTTCCGAGCCCTCCGGCCCCGAAGGTGTCCCCGAGTGCGGACGCCCCGTAGTAGCCGCCGCAGGTGGCGAGCATCATCAACGCGCCGCCCCAGACGGCGAGTTGCCGGGCACGGATCAGCGCACCGGCCACAGCGGTCCAGATGATCCAGGTGGACACCGAGTTGGTCGCCCGCTCCAGCAGGGGTGACGCCCCATGCAGGTCGTACGTCGCCCAGCCGAGCAGCAGCCCGAAGGCCACGGTCGCGGCGAGGACGGCGGCAGGGGCGTCACGTCGGGACGCAGTTGCTGTGGTCATGGCCGCGTACTATACACATGACGTATACATTCAATGTATAGTGATCGGTCCGGGGGCGAATCGAGATCCGTTCCGGTCGAACGACGAGGAGGGACAGGTGAACCACCCCTCCCCCTCGTCATACGTGACAGCGGTCAGCTCTTGCCGGGCAGCCGCCAGATCTGGTTCTTCGTCGCGTACCGCATCCGGCGTGCTGAGGCGCACAGGCAGTGCGCCGCGTCGCCCGGCACCGCAGAGGCACCGTCGTTGAGCGAGCCGGCGTCGCCTTCCGTGATGGTGCCGCCCCGCTCCGCCGTACGGAAGACGGGTCGCAGCCCGGCCAGGACCTCCGGCGTGGATCCGGCCCGGATGCCCTCGTCGCGCGTCAGGTCGACGCCTGCGATCGGCGCCACCAGGTCATCGCAGAATCTCAGCTCCCTTGCCCAGTGGGCGAGTTGATGGGAGCGGGCGGCGAACTCATCCTGCCGCTCGCGGGATATACCGAAGCGCTCCCGGAGCTGCTCATTGGACTAACCGAGGGTCACCGTCCACTCCTTCGGCACCGCCGGTTGACGGTGGTGCCGGGCACGCTCACCGGGAGACCGGCGGGCAGGATCCGGTGCAGCTTCTTGAAGACACCGGTCTCGTGCCACCGGCTCGGTCGCGGCGTCTTCTCGGGCCAGGGCCGAAGCAGGGATTCGATCAGGTCCCACAAGTCGTCATCCACGGTCCAAGGCCGATTTCCCGCACCTCTCGAACGGCCGAATCGTCCCGCTGCCAACGCTCGACCGGCGTTGGAACCCAAAGCGTGCCTTACGTGCCGGTTCATTCCGGCCGATCAGCCGTGGGGATACTGATGCGGTTTCACCAGCCCGCTCTGGTAGGCGATGACGACGAGTTGGGCGCGGTCGCGGGCGTGGAGTTTGGTCATCGCACGTTGGATGTGGCTGCGGACGGTCAACGGGCTCAGAACGAGCCGGTCGGCGATCTCGGCGTTGGACCTGCCGTGTGCGGCCAGGGTCATGACCTCGCGTTCTCGATCGGTCAGGGCCTGGACGGCATCAGGGAGCGCGAGGTAGCCGTCGGTGTCCGGGCTGGCCAGGAAACGCATGATGAGCGTCCGGGTGGCGATCGGCGAAAGGAGGGACTCTCCGGCAGCGACCGTGCGGATGCTCGACAGCAGGTCGTCGGGGCGAACGCCCTTGCCGAGGAAGCCGCTCGCGCCGGCCCGTAGCGCTTTCGCGACGTTCTCGTCGTTCTCGAACGTGGTGAGGATGAGGATGTGGGTGTTCGCCAGTTCCGGCCGGGAGCAGATGACCGCGGTGGCCGCGACTCCGTCGAGGTTCGGCATGCGGATGTCCATGATCACCACGTCGGGGTGGTGGGTGGCGGTGAGGTCGACGGCTTCGTGTCCGTCGGCGGCCTCCGCGACCACGGTCATGTCCTCGACCGAGTCGATGAGGATGCGGAAGGTGGCTCGGAGAAGAGCCTGGTCGTCGGCGAGCAGAACGCGGATGGTCATGGGGCGGGGCTCTCGTCGTCGCTGGTGAGGGGAAGGGTGCAGGTGACCTCGAAGCCCCCTCGCGGGCGGTGCTCGGCGTGGAATGTGCCGCCTGCCGCCGCCGCGCGCTCGCGCATGCCGAGCAGGCCGAAGCCGCCCGAGTGGGGTGCGGCCGTGGGCCGGTCTGTCGGAGTGTCGTTGGTGACGGTCATGGTCAGGGAGCGTGGGGTGTACGTGAGCCGGACCTGTGCGGTGCGGGTGGCGGCGTGCTTGGTGACGTTGGTGAGCGCTTCCTGGAGGATCCGGTAGGCCGTCAGGTCGAGCACGGGGGTGAGTGGGGACGGTGTTCCTTCGGTGGTGACAGTCACCTGCAGCCCGGCCGCCGCGCATGCGTCCACCAGGTCGGGCACCTGCTGAAGCCCGGGTGCGGGACTCAGGTCGTCTCCCGGGTCGGTGTCCTGGCGCAGGAGTCCCACGGCGGCTTTCAGTTCACGCAGGGCCGCTGCCGTCGACTCCGGCAGGTTCGCCACGATCTCCAAGGCCTTCTCGGGGTCGATGCGTGCGACGTGGGCCGCGGTGCTGGCCTGAGCGTCAGCGAGGGTCAGATGGTGGGCGACCACGTCGTGCAGTTCCCGGGCGATGCGCATGCGCTCCTGGACCACCCGGTGTCGTGCTTCTTCCTCGCGTTCGCGCGCCGCATGCTCTGCGCGGGCCAGGGCGTACTCACGGCGTACCCGGACGTAGCTGCCGAAGGCCGCGGACAGCAGCACCCAGGCCGCCGGATTGACGATGGCGAGGATCAGGGAGTTGTAGAAGGAGGGGAGGAACAGGCCTGCGACGATCATGCCGGCGGCGGCCGTCAGCGCGCTGTTCCAGGTGGTGCGGCGAGCGGCACGCGCGCTAACGGCGTACTGCGCGACCAGGAGGGGACCCATCACCCCTGGAGTGAGGAGGTAGCCGAGGGCGCCGAGGCCCATGGTGCACACCAGGGCCACGGCGAGAACCTGGAGCGGGCGCTCTCGGCGCCGGAACAGCGCCGCGCAGGCGACGGCAGGCAGGGCCACACCGGGCCACAGCCACGGTGTCTCGGGCATGACCGTGCGGGTGAAGGCGACGCCGCCGACAGTGAGGGCGAACAGCAGGATGAGGGTCGCGGTTTCGACGGCCCTTGGCCGGGCCGCTGCCCTGCGCTGCCAGTTTGTGCTCATCACGCTCCGAGACAGTTCTCCGGGCAGACTACTTGGGCCCGTGGGCGGGCAGCGGCGCCGTCAGGTCCGGCGCCGCTGCCCACAACTGCGGACCGGTCAGACGTGGGCCGGTTCCTGCTGCGTGGGCGCGCTGTCTTCCGGCCCGGTGCCGTGGGCCGGCGGCCGCGTGAGCCCGGCGCCTTCGACGTCGACGCGGGGCAGCAGCCGATCGAGCCATCCCGGCAGCCACCACGCCTTGTCGCCGAGCAGCGCGAGTACCGCGGGGACGAGCGCCATGCGTACGACGAACGCGTCGAACAAAACCGCTACGGCGAGCCCGAACCCGATGGTTTTGATCATGGACTCGCCGGAGGCGACGAACCCGGAGAACACCGCCATCATGATCACCGCGGCGGCGACCACCACCCGGGCGCTGTGCCGGAACCCGGAGACAACTGCCTCGGGAGCCCGGTCGCCATGAACGTACGCCTCCCGCATACGCGCGACCAGGAACACCTCGTAGTCCATGGCCAGGCCGAAGACGATGCCCACCAGGAAGACCGGCATCAGGCTCATGATGGGACCGGACTGTTCCACGCCCAGCAGGCTCGCGCCCCAGCCCCACTGGAAGACCGCGACAACCGCGCCGAGGGCGGCCAGCACGGACAGCAGGAATCCGAGGGCGGCCTTGACGGGCACGAGTACGGAACGGAAGACCACCAGCAGCAGAAGCAGTGCCAGGATGACGATGACGGCCAGGTAGGGCACGAGGGCGCTCTGAAGGGCCTGTGCGACGTCGATGTTCATCGCGGTGCTGCCGGTGACCTCGAAGGTCGCGCCGGTCGACTTTTCGAGACCGGCGCGTTCCGAGCGGATGGTCTTGACGAGGTTCTTGGTGTCCTCGGTGTTCGGGCCGGCGGTGGGGACCGCCGAGAAGAGCGCGGTGTCACCGGCGGGGTTGAATCGCGCGGGAGAGACGGACACGACGCCGCTCGTGGCGCCGATCTCCTTGGCGATCCCGGCGGCGGCCGCCTTGGGGTCGGCCGCGCCCCTGGCGTCCACGACGATCGTCAGCGGCCCGTTGAAGCCGGGTCCGAAGCCGGCGGCGAGCGCGTCGTAGGCACGTCGCTCGGTGGAGGAGACGGGCTTGGACTCGGCGCCCGGCATGCCCATCTCCAGGTGCGCGGCGGGCAGGGCCAGGACGCCCAACCCCACGGCACCGGCGACCAGCACGGTCACCGGGCGGCGCAGGACGAACCGCGCCCACCGTGAACCACCGTTGTGGGTACCGTCGTTGCCCGCGGTCGTGGACGGCCGGGCGGTGACCGGGCCCCGCTTGCGCGCACGGCGGGAGAGCACCGCGTCGGGCCACATCCCGAGCAGGGCCGGGACCAGGGTGAGGGCGACCGCCACCGCGACGACCACGGCTCCCGCCGCGCACAGGCCCATCTTGGTCAGCATCGGGACGCCGACCACCGACAGGCCCGCCAGCGCGATGACGACCGTCAGACCTGCGAACACCACGGCCGAACCGGCGGTGCCGACGGCCAGGCCGGCCGCTTCACCCGACTCGTGTCCGTTCGCGCGCTCCTCCCGGTAGCGGGAGACCACGAAGAGGGCGTAGTCGATGCCGACCGCCAGCCCCAGCATCGAGGCCAGGGTCCCGGTGGTCAGGGAGAGACCGAGAGTGCTGCCCAGGGCCAGGATGGACGCCGTGCTGATCCCGACGCCGACGACGGCGGTGAGCAGGGGAAGCCCGGCCGCGGCGAGAGATCCGAAGGTGATCAGCAGCACGACGGCGGCGAGGGCGATCCCGACGGCCTCGGCGGACCCGCCGGCCGCGGGCTGCTCGGCGAGAGCGTCTCCCCCGACCTCGACGGTGAGGCCGGAGTCACGCGCCTGATCGATGGCCTTCTCCAGCGCGGCCTTGTCCGCGTCGGTGAGATCGGCGGCCTTCACCTTGAAGTTCACGGTGGCGAAGGCGGTGGAGCCGTCCTTGCTGACCGCGTCCGCCGTGAACGGGCTCACCGCGCCGGCGACCTCCGGCTCGTCGGCGGCCTCGTGCACGAGTGCCTCGATGGCTGCGCGGTTTCCGGACGCGGTCACCTTCTCGCCCTCGGGTGCGGCGAACACGATCCGCGCGCTCGCGCCGTTCGCGTCCGTGCCGGGGAAACGCTCTCCGATCAGGTCGAAAGCCTTCTGCGCCTCGATGCCCGGCATGAAGGACGTGCCGCTGTCGGAGGCGGCGGGAGCCTTGGCGGCGCCGAGGCCGACGGCGCCCAGGATCAGGACCCACAGCAGCGTCACGAGCCATCGCCGTCGGAAGGCGGTCCGGCCCAACCGGTACAGGAAGGTAGCCACGAGAAACGGATCTCCAGGTCTGGATTCGGGTAGATCACCAGACTGGCCGGACTAGGGGTGGCGAGGCATCGTGCTGGTGCTGGCACCTTTGCTTGGTGCCGCTGCACCAGCCGACGCGCTCCGGCCATCCTTGAGATGGAGCACCGGATACGACCTGGGGATGACATCGCGCCGCGCTGCGTCATCAGGTCGCCGCGAACGAACGATGCATCCGCCCGCTTCCGCTGGCGCACCTTCCTGACGGGGGTGGAGCATCAACGAAACGCCGCGTGGCCGGTGAGGGCCTGCCCGATGACCCGGGTGTGCATCTCGCTGGTGCCCTCGTAGGTCAGGACGGACTCCAGGTTGTTGGCGTGGCGCAGCGGCGAGTACTCCAGGGAGATGCCGTTGGCACCCAGGACGGTGCGGCACTCGCGCGCGATGGCGAGGGCCTCGCGGACGTTGTTGAGCTTGCCGAGTTTGATCTGCCCGGGGCGGATACGGCCCTGGTCCTTCAGACGCCCCAGGTGCAGGGCGAGCAGCGCCGCGCCACCGAGGGACACGCTCATGTCGGCGAGCTTCTTCTGGGTGAGCTGGAAAGCGCTGATCGGCTAGCCGAACTGGACGCGGGAGTCGGCGTACTCGATGACCGTCCGCAGCGAGTCGCGGGCCGCACCGACCGCGCCGAACAGGATGCCGAAGCGGGCCTCGTTCAGGCAGGACAGCGGGGCTCGCAGACCCTCCGCGAGGGGCAGCCGCGCCGAGTCGGGCAGCCGCACGTGGTCGAAGGACAGCTCGGAGGTGATCGAGGCGCGCAGCGACACCTTCTGCTTGATGTCCTGGGTGGTGAAGCCGGGCGTGCCGCGCGGCACGAGGAAGCCGCGCACACCCGCCTCGGTCTGCGCCCAGACGGTGGCCACGTCGGCGATACCGCCGTTGGTGATCAACATCTTGGAGCCGTTGAGGATCCAGTCGCCGCCGTCGCGGACCGCCCGGGTGCGCATCCCGGAGGGGTTGCTGCCGAAGTCCGGCTCGGTCAGGCCGAAGCAGCCGATCGCCTCACCGGCGGCGAGCCGGGGCAGCCATTCCTGCTGCTGCTCCTCCGAGCCCCACTTCCAGATCGAGTACATCGACAGCGAGCCCTGCACCGAGACGAAGCTGCGGAATCCGGAGTCCGCGGCCTCCAGTTCCATGCAGGCGAGGCCGTAGCCGACCGCGTTCGTGCCGGCACAGCCGTAGCCCTCCAGGGGTATGCCGAGTACGCCCAACTTGCCCAACTCGGGGGCGAGTTCGCGGGCGAAGTGCGCGTTCTCGAACCACTCCGGGATGTTTGGGCGTACCCGGTCGGCGAGGAACCTGGCGACGGGTGGCCTGGATCTCGCGTTCCTCGTCGGTGAGGGTGGAGGAGAGGTCGAGCAGGTCGAGGGGGTCCTTCATCGGCTTGGCGCCGCTCATCGTGTGCTCCAGGGGTGAGTGTCGGTCAGGAGTCCAGCCCGAGATCCGGGTCAGGGTGCCGGACGCCAGCAGCCGCAACAGGCGTTGCCCGATCGCTGGTTCGGGTGATGCGCCCAGATGGATCACTCACGGTGTTGGAAGTGAGTCTCCTGTGCGTCGGCCACAGCTTGACCTTCTGATCGGGTGAAACGACGGGGTGACGACCTGCCGCAGCTCGCTGAACGCTCCGACGTTCCGAAAACGATCCGGCCCCCCGCAGTGGTGGTGTCGAGGTTCCTGTGGGGCCAATTGAGGATGGCTGCTGCTGCGCGCCTTCGGCCCCGCGGCGGTCGGCCATGCGACGGTCTCGGCGGCGGTTGCGTTCCGTCAGCGCCGGGCTGCTCGCGGAGACGAAGCCGCGGTTCCTCAGGACATCAGACTCGGCGGACGGGCAGGTGGCGGCATGGCGGGGACGGCAGCGGTGGGAGCTGACGGGGGTGCGGCGGGGGCACGGCGGGTGCTCGCTCCGCTGGCGTTGGCGCAGTTCATCTGCAGCTTCGCCGGCTCCAACATGAACGTGATGATCAACGACATCAGCGAGGACCTGGACACCACCGTGCAGGGTGTCCAGGTCGCGATCACGATCTTTCTGCTGGTGATGGCCGCGCTGATGATCCCGGGAGGGAAGCTGACCGACAAGTGGGGGCGCAAGCGCTGCCTGCTGGCGGGGCTCGTGGTCTACGGGGTCGGGGCGGTGCTCAGTGCGGCCGCGCCGGGGCTGGGCTTGCTGATCCTCGGCAACTCGATCCTGGAGGGTGTGGGTACGGCGCTGCTGATCCCGCCGGTCTACATCCTGACCACGCTGCTGTTCACCGACACGGCGTCCAGAGCGCGTGCGTTCGGCGCCATCATGGCGATGGGCGGGATCGGGGCGGCCGCCGGTCTGGCGGCATCCCGTGTGTGGCTGACAGCGTTTGCGCCCCGAACAAGCGCCGACCGGTCTGCCCATCATCGCGACATCGGGCGCCCCTGGCCACTTCTGGCCGGAGGCTCCCCCCCTATCGGTCAGCAGCTCCTTTCTGGTTCAGGACCCGGGTCAGTTCGCGGTTGGCCGCGCGGACAGCCTCCAGCTCTGCGGCCCTTTCGCCCCCGAGCGTCCCAGCCCGTGACCTTCACCGCTGCAAGGTCGATACTTTCCAGAGGGGCGCTCCCTCCGCCCCTCGTCCGACCGACCCCCAAGTATCTGACGACCCGTCATCAAAGTCAGCATTAAGTCAGCATCAGACCCGCCAGGAACCGCTTTCGACCGCCAAGGACCGCCAAGACCGAAATCCGACGCAACCCCATCCGCCCAGCAAAGTCCCAGGTCAGAGCCCCATCTGCTGGTGTCATCAGGAGGTACCCATGAAGATGTTGATCAACGTCGCGGAAACCGTCGTCACGGACGCGCTGCGGGGCATGGCCGCCGCCCACCCCGAGTTGACCGTGGACGTCGAGAACCGGGTGATCGTACGGCGGGACGCCCCCGTGGCCGGGCAGGTCGCGCTTGTTTCCGGTGGGGGGTCGGGGCACGAGCCGTTGCACGGTGGGTTCGTGGGTCCGGGGATGTTGTCCGCGGCCTGTCCCGGCGAGGTGTTCACCTCCCCCGTGCCGGACCAGATGGTGCGGGCCGCGGCGGCCGTGGACAGCGGGGCCGGGGTGCTGTTCATCGTGAAGAACTACACCGGGGACGTCCTCAACTTCGACATGGCGGCCGAGCTCGCCGAGGACGAGGGCATCCAGACCGCAAAGGTGCTGGTCAATGACGATGTCGCCGTCACCGACAGTCTGTACACCGCCGGGCGGCGCGGCACCGGCGCCACGCTGTTCGTCGAGAAGATCGCCGGTGCCGCCGCGGCCGAGGGGCAGCCGCTGGACCGGGTGGCGGCGATCGCCCGGCAGGTGAACGAGAACTCGCGCAGCTTCGGCGTCGCGCTCAGCGCCTGCACCACCCCCGCCAAGGGCAGCCCCACCTTCGATCTGCCGCCGGGCGAACTGGAGTTGGGCGTCGGCATCCACGGCGAGCCGGGCCGGGAGCGGCGGGCGATGATGACCTCCGGGGAGATCGCGGACTTCGCCGTGCACGCGATCCTGGAGGACATGCCGCCGAGCAATCCGGTGCTGGTGCTGGTCAACGGCATGGGCGCGACCCCGCTCCTGGAGCTCTACGGCTTCAACGCCGAGGTGCACCGGGTGCTCGCCGAGCGCGGGGTGGCCGTCGCCCGCACACTGGTCGGCAACTACGTCACGTCCCTCGACATGGCGGGCGCCTCGGTCACCCTGTGCCAGATCGACGAGGAGCTGCTGCGGCTGTGGGACGCGCCGGTGAAGACGCCGGGACTGCGCTGGGGCGTGTGACACGTCGGCGCGATCGGCCAACTCACCCACCACGCAAGGAGATCCAGTGCTCGACGCCGACTTCTTCCGCCGTTGGATGACGGCGACCGCCGCCTCCGTCGCCCGCGAGGCGGGACACCTCACCGACCTCGACTCGCCCATCGGCGACGCCGACCACGGCGCGAACCTGCAGCGCGGGTTCACCGCCGTGGCGGCCACCCTGGAGAAGGAGGCGCCGGACACCCCCGGCGCCGTCCTGACCCTCGCCGGGCGACAGCTGATATCCACCGTCGGCGGCGCCTCGGGGCCGCTCTACGGCACGCTGCTGCGCCGTACCGGCAAGGCGCTCGGGGACGCCGCCGAGGTCAGCGAGGAGGAGTTCGCCGGCGCGCTGCGCACCGGAGTCGACGCGGTCATGACCCTCGGCGGTGCCGCGCCCGGGGACAAGACCATGATCGACGCGCTGGTCCCGGCGGTCGACGCGCTGCCTGAGGGCTTCGCCGCGGCGCGGGCCGCCGCCGAGGCGGGCGCCGTGGCCACCACTCCCCTTCAGGCCCGCAAGGGCCGGGCCAGTTATCTCGGGGAGCGGAGCATCGGGCACCAGGACCCGGGCGCCACTTCGTCCGCGCTGCTGATCGCCGCCCTCCAGGAAGCCGTGGAGGCCGACGGTGAGTGAGGAGAAGCTCGTCGGGATCGTGCTGGTGTCGCACAGCGCCCAAGTCGCCGCGTCCGTGGCCGAGTTGGCGCGGGGCCTCGCGGGCGGCGGCGCGGCCGTGCCGCTCGCTCCGGCCGGCGGCACCGAGGGCGGCGGGCTCGGCACCAGTTCCGAACTGATCGCCGCCGCTGCCGCGTCCGTCGACCGCGGCGCCGGGGTCGCCGTCCTCACCGACCTGGGCAGCGCCGTGCTCACCGTGAAGGCCCTGCTCGCCGAGGGCGACGAACTCCCGGCCGGCACCCGCCTGGTGGACGCCCCGTTCGTCGAGGGCGCGGTGGCGGCGGTCGTCACGGCGTCGACGGGAGCGGACCTCGACGCGGTGGAGGCGGCGGCCTCGGAGGCGTACACCTACCGGAAGGTCTGAGGCGCACACCTGTCGGGCGGCTCGGCTCGGGGACTACGAAACCCCCTCCGCCGCGATCGCCAGCGCCGCCCGCAGCGTCTCCGCCACCTCGGCCTCCCCGGTCACCGCGTCCGGCGCGGTCCCGGGCGGGCTCCACGCGAACCGTTCGACCGCCGCGCGCAGTGCAGCGTTGAGCATCGCCGCCTGGATCATGGGGCGCAGGTCGCCCGCGGGCAGGCCGGCGCGGTCGGCGAGGGCGCGGGCGAACGCCGGTTCCGCCTCGTCGTAGGTCTGGAGCCAGATCGCGCGCAGGCCCGGTTCGGTGCGGGTGAGGCGTACCAGGGCGCTGCCGGTGGCGCCGTCGGGGCCGGTCGCGGTGAGGAGGCCGGTCGCGAGGTCCGGGTCGCAGAGGTCCTCCAGGGGGAGGCCGGGCGGCCACTTCCGCAGCCGGGCGGCGATGACGTCGATACCGGCCGAGAGCAGCGGTCGTACGCAGCTCTCCTTGCTCGGGAAGTAACGCCACACGGTGCGTGCCGAGACGCCGACCGCCTGGCCGATCTGTTCGCCGGTGGTCGCCGCCACGCCCTGGGCTACGAACAGTTCCACCGCCGCCCGGGCGATCTCCAGCCGGATCTCGGCCTTGCGCGCCTCGGTGAGCGGCGGTCGTCCCGTGCGTCCGCTGGATGCGGTCATCAGTTCCCCTCCGGCTGCGGTGGTGACCTCCCGGGATTCTGCACCATGACCCACCCCGCGACTTTATGTCACTTGCAGACATTAAGTCGTATGGTGAGTGCGCAACGGGCCCGGAGGCCTCGCACGACGAACAGGAGCACCCCATGACCAGTGGACTCGACGGACGCAGTGTCATCGTCACCGGAGCGGGTTCGGGCATCGGGCGCGCCGCCGCGCTCGCCTTCGCCGCGGAGGGCGCCAAGGTCGTGGTGGCCGACCTGAACGCCGACGGCGCCGGAGCCGTCGTCAAGGAGATCGAACAGGCCGGCGGCACCGCCGTCGCGGTCACGGGCGACCTCAGCGAGCAGGCCGTCGTCGACGAGGTGACCGCGACCGCCATGGAGCGGTTCGGCGGGGTCGACGTCCTGGTGAACAACGCGGGGATCATGGACCGGATGTCGGCCCTCGCGGACGTGGCCGACGCGGAGTGGGAGCGGGTCATCCGGGTCAATCTGACCGCGCCCTTCCTCCTCACCCGGGCCGTGCTGCCGCACATGCTGGCGGCGGGCCGGGGCGCGATCGTGAACACCGCCTCGGAGGCCGGCTTCCGCGGCAGCGCGGCGGGCGCCGCCTACACGGCCTCCAAGCACGGGGTCGTCGGCCTGACGAAGTCCCTCGCGGTGATGTACCGCAAGCAGGGCATCCGCGCCAACGCCATCGCCCCGGGCGGTACGGCGACCAACATCTCCGTGGACGCCGACCAGACCGCCCTCGGCCCGGCGGCGCTCGGCCCGCACTTCGTCAACATCGGCCGCGTGGCCCAGCCGGAGGAACAGGCCGCCGCGATCGTGTTCCTCGCCTCGGACGCGGCGAGCAACATCAACGGCGCGATCCTGCCGGTCGACGACGGCTGGTCGGCGGTCTGACGCCGTCAGCCGCCCGATGCCCTACGCCCCTCCCGCGCGACCGCTCCCCCTACGAACAGCCGCGCCAGCCGCTGCCCCTTCTCCACGGCGGCGGCGTGGTCCTCGATGGGCTTCACCCGGGCGTCCTTGAACACGATGTAGGTGACCCCGGTGTCCGTCCCGCCGCCGCGCGGATCGGCGCGGATACCGAGGGCCTTGGCCGTGGCGTACGAAGCCTCGCCGATGATGTCGTGCGGGCCGACGTCTCCCACGACGGCGTACTGCACCCGGTCCCGGTAGACGACGGCGGCGACCGAACCGCCGCCGATCCGGTGGTCCCGGTGGTTCCAGAGGGGGCTGGCGGCCGGGACCACGATGTACGGGAGCCGCTCGGCGTCCAGATAGCGGCCGTCGGACTGCTGGTACGCCGTCATGGCCGAGAAGAGCGGGTCGGTGCGAGCGTTGCAGCGCGCGCCGGCCTGTCCGTCGCAGTCGATGTCCATGTCGGCCTTCCAGTAGACGGCCTCCTTGGTGCCGCAGACCGGGATCGTCGCGGGTTCGCCGTCGTCGGTGCGGTACCGGCCGCGCGAGACGGGGGCGCAGTCACGCACCTTGGCCAGCAGGTCGGCCGCCGCGACCTCGCCCTCGCGCGGCGCCGCCGGTCCCGCCTGGGGTCGGGCGAACGCGGCGGGTGAGGCGGGCAGCGTGGTCGGGGCGAGCAGGGCGGCGCCGGCCGCGACCAGCGTCAGCGTCTGGACACGCACGATGAGGACCCTCTCCTGGGGGATCTGACGGACACTCAGCCCACCCTGGTACCGGTCCGGTCACGCGGCCACTGATAGGGGGCCGGACGGTGCACGGCCCCGAATCCCGGCGAGTCCGGGTCACTCCCGACGGGGGCCGGGGGGCCGAGCCATGTCGGCTCCGGCCGCCCGACCGCCCGCGCCGGCGCGGGATCAGCGACGACAGCGGTCCGCGCCACCGGCATGAACTCCCCACTCACAGGGGTGAGTTCAGCCGTGAGGAACTCAGCATACGTAACGTTCGCGACCGATCTTCAACGGCGCCCCTCTTGATGCGATTGCCCCACCCGCGTCATATTGGTCCGGACCTTTCAGCTCGTGTGATGCCCGTGCAACGCCGGGGAGGCAGAATCGTGCGACGCGTCCGGGCCACCCTCGCTCTCCCTCGTGCCGCCCTCACCTGTGCCGTTCTCCTGCTGCTCGCCTCCTGCGGCACGGGTGGCGACGGAGACGGCCACGCACCCGGAGCCCCGGCCGGAGTCACGGCCGCGGCGGGGAGTGCGACCAGCGTGCACGTCATGTGGGACGCGGTGACGGCAAGCCCGGCCGTCAGCACCTACGAGATCTATCGGGGCACCACGAAAGTGAAGGAAGTACCAGGTTCCGAGCACATGATGGACGTCACCAGGCTCAAGCCCGCGACCATGTACTCCTTCTCCGTGCGGGCCCGGGACACCGACGGCCGCCTGGGACCGCGCAGCCGGGAGGTGAGGGCGCGGACACCGGTCGCCGTCGCGGCCGACCACTCGGCGCCCACCCGCCCGAGCACACCGCGGGGCCGGGCCATCGGCAGCGGGGCGGTCCAGCTGTCCTGGGGCGGCTCCACGGACGACCGGGATGTGGTGTCGTACGACATCTACCAGGGCGGGGCGAAGATCCACAGTGTGGGCGGCGCCCAGACGGCGACCGTGGTCACGGGGCTGCGGCCCGGCACGCGCTACTCCTTCACGGTGCGGGCCCGGGACGCCGCCGACAACCTCTCCCCCGCGAGTACGGCCGTCCCGCTCACCACGGCGCCGGGCAGCGACGACGGGTCGGGCACCGCTCCCACCGACTTCAGCGCCAAGACGCACCGGGGCGACGACGGGGCGTACTACATCGACCTGTCCTGGGTGCCGCCGCACACGGACGGGGTGGTCACGGAGTACCAGATCCACCTCGACGGACAGCCGGCCACCTCCCTGGTCTGGGGCGGGACCGCCCCGAGCGACCGGGCGACGTACAGCTTCTATGTGGGCCGGAAGACCGGGGACAGCCACCGGGTGCGGCTCAGGGCACGGCTGCCGGACGGTACGTGGGGAGGGTTCTCGGCCGAGCGGACGGTGACGACGGGCGCGGCCGGGCCATAGGAGAACCGTAGGATTCGGCTCATGCCCCATGGGAATTCCAATGGCTCGCCGCACCCCGCCCCGGCCACCGCCGCACCGCTCGACCTCTCCCTCCTGCGCACGTTCCTCGCCGTGCACCGGGCCGGTTCGTTCACGGCGGCGGGGCGGCTGCTCGGGCTGTCGCAGCCGACGGTGACGACTCAAATCCGGTCGCTGGAGGACCAGTTGGGCCGGGAGCTGTTCGAGCGGCGGTCGCGCGGTGTCGTGCCGACCTCGGTGGCGGACCAGTTGGCCGCGCAGGTCGCGGCGCCGCTGGACGAGCTCGCCGTCGTGGCGGACCGCGGCACCGTCGGCGCGGACCAGCCCCCGGAGCCCGTACAGCTGGCGGGACCGGCCGAGCTGCTGTGCACCCGGGTACTGCCCGCACTGGCACCGCTGACCGACGAGGGCGTACGGCTGCGGATCAGCCCGGGGCTGACGGACGATCTCCTCGACGGGCTGCGGGGCGGCCGCTACGACCTGGTGATCGCCACCGCCCGGCCGCGCGGGCGGACACTGACCTGGGAGCCGCTGGCGGACGAGGAGTTCGTGCTGGTCGCCGCGCCGGCGTGGGCCGAGCGCATCGGTGCCGGGCGGGTCGCGGCGGAGGGGCCCGCCGCGCTGCGCGGGGTGCCCCTCGTGTCGTACGCGGAGGATCTGCCGATCGCCCGGCGCTACTGGCGGCACGTGTTCGGCACCCGGCTCGGCGGACAGGCCGCGATCACCGTGCCCGATCTGCGCGGGGTGCTGGCGGCGGTCGTGGCGGGTGCCGGGATCACCGTGCTCCCCCGGTATCTCTGCCTGGACGAGCTGGCGTCCGGCGCGCTGGTGCCGCTGCTGACGCCCGAGGACCCACCGATCAACACCTCGTATCTCACCCGCCGCCCCGGCTCTCCGGACAACCCGCACGTCACCCTCGTACGGGAGCGACTGCTGCGGGCGGCGCCCGCCTGGTGAGCGCGCGCGTGACCCGGGCCGCGTCCCGTCCCTGAGCCGGACGAAGGAATCCGTCACCTGCCCGGTCGCCGTCCGCATGCGGGACGGGCCCGGGGCGCGTTGGCTTCCTTGGAGGCAGCACGGCCGTTTCCCGATCCCGGCGGCGCAAGGGATGTTCCGCCAACCGTGCCGTTGGAGGGCAGTCCCATGCGCACTTTCCAGCTACTACTCCGCTCCGGCCTGACCGTGACAGCCGCCGCAGTTCTCCCCCTCGCCCTGACCGCCGGCCCGGCCGGCGCGGCTTCGGGGATCTCCGTGAGCACGACCGGGACCACCGTCTCGGTCACGACCAGCGCGTGCTCCCAGAACCGCACCACCGGCGTCTGGGGCACCGGCTCACTGCTCACCAGCAGCCAGGCGAGCTTCGCCGAGGGCCGGAAGGCGACCCTGGCGGGCACCACCGTCAGCCAGTCCACCGCCTGGACGAACGTCACTCCGGGCACCTACACCGTCATCGTCATGTGCCAGAACGCCTCTACGCCCGCGGGCACCCAGTCCGTGATCGTCTCCGCCGCCGCGACCCCCACAGTCACCGCCACGGCCTCGCCCTCGCGCGGTGTCATGGGCGGGCTCGGCGGGGCCGCCAAGGACTACGGCCCGCTCACCCTGGGAGTCGGCGCGGGCCTGGTGGGAACCGGCGTCATCGCGACGGCCTGGTTCCTGCGCAGACGCGCGAAGCCGTACCGACTCTGACCGTCCCCACGAGTGAGGGGCCGCCCTGTCCTCGGGCGGCCCCTCCCCCATGTCCTACGGCAACTCGGCGAACTCCTCGATCGCGTGCGTGAGCCACTGCGTCCAGAAGGTCTCCAGGTCGATGCCCGCGCGCAGCACGAGATGCCGGAGCCGGTCCTGCGGGCTGTCCCTGTCCGGCGGGAAGTCGTGCTTCTCGATCTCCTCGTACTCCGCCAACTGCCGCCGGTGCAGGTCGAGATGGCGGCGCAGGTCGGCCTCGATGCCGTCCGTGCCGACCACCGCCGCCGCGCGCAGCCGCAGCAGCATCGTGTCGCGCAGCGGCTTGGGGTCCTGGGCGGAGGCGGTCCAGCGGGCCAGTTCTGCGCGGCCCGCGGGCAGGACCTCGTAGCTCTTCTTCTGGCCGCGGGCCGGCTGCTCGGGGGTGAGCGCCCTGATCTGGCCCTCGGCCTCCAGTTTTCCCAGCTCGCGATAGATCTGCTGATGCGTCGCCGACCAGAAGTAGCCGATCGACTTGTCGAAGCGCCGGGTCAGCTCAAGCCCCGAGGACGGCTTCTCCAGAAGGGCGGTGAGGATCGCGTGCGGGAGTGACATGGGGTCATCCTAGGGAGGTCGTCAGAGGGCGGCGGCGACCTCGGTGCCCTGCTTGACGGCCCGTTTGGCGTCCAGTTCGGCGGCCACGTCGGCACCGCCGATCAGGTGCACGCTGCGTCCGGCGGCGGCCAGTTGGTCGTAGAGGTCGCGGCGCGGGTCCTGTCCGGTGCACAGCACGATCGTGTCGACGGCGAGGACCGTGCTCTCCCCGCCCACGGTGACATGCAGTCCCGCGTCGTCGATCAGGTCGTAGCGGACGCCGGGGACCATGGTGACGCCCCGGTGCTTGAGTTCGGCGCGGTGGATCCAGCCGGTGGTCTTGCCGAGTCCGGCGCCGACCTTGGTCTCCTTGCGCTGGAGGAGGTGGACGGTGCGCGGCGGGGCGGGCCGCTCGGGTGCGGCGAGGCCGCCGGGTGCCGCGTAGTCCATGTCGACGCCCCAGGCGCGGAAGTACGTCTCCGGGTCCTCGCTCGCCTTGTCGCCGCCGTCCGTGAGGAACTCCGCGACGTCGAAGCCGATGCCGCCGGCGCCGAGGATCGCGACGCGCTCGCCGACGGGGACGCGGTCGCGCAGGACGTCGAGGTAGCCGACGACGCTGGGGTGGTCGACGCCGGGGATCTCGGGGGTACGCGGGGTGACGCCGGTGGCGACGACCACCTCGTCGAAGTCCTCCAAGTCATCTGCCGCCGCAGGGGTGTTGAGGCGTACGTCCACCTCGTGCTCGGCGAGCCGGGTGCGGAAGTAGCGCAGCGTCTCGTCGAACTCCTGCTTGCCCGGGACCTGTCGGGCGACGTTGAGCTGGCCGCCGATCTCGCTCGCGGCGTCGAACAACGTCACCTGATGGCCGCGTTCGGCGGCGGAGACCGCGCACGCGAGTCCCGCCGGTCCGGCACCCACGACCGCGACGCGTTTGCGCAACCGCGTTGGGGTGAGGACGAGTTCGGTCTCGTGGCAGGCGCGCGGGTTGACCAGACAGGAGGTGATCTTCCCGCTGAAGGTGTGGTCGAGGCAGGCCTGGTTGCAGCCGATGCAGGTGTTGATGGCGTCGGAGCGGCCGGCGGCGGCCTTGGCGACGAAGTCCGGGTCGGCGAGCATCGGGCGGGCCATCGACACCATGTCGGCGTACCCGTCGGCGAGCAACTGCTCTGCCAGTTCGGGGGTGTTGATGCGGTTGGTGGTCACGAGGGGGATGGCCACCGCGCCCATCAGCTTCTTGGTCACCCAGGTGTACGCGCCGCGCGGCACCGAGGTCGCGATGGTGGGGATGCGGGCCTCGTGCCAGCCGATGCCGGTGTTGATGATGGTCGCCCCGGCTGCCTCAACCGCCTTGGCGAGACTGATGACTTCGTCGAGCGTGGAGCCGCCGGGGACGAGGTCCAGCATGGACAGCCGGTAGACGATGATGAAGTCCTCGCCGACCGCCTCGCGCACCCGGCGGACGATCTCGACGGGGAAGCGCACGCGGTTCTCGTAGGAGCCGCCCCAGCGGTCGTCGCGGTGGTTGGTCTGGGCGGCGACGAACTCGTTGATGAGGTAGCCCTCGGAGCCCATGATCTCGACGCCGTCGTAGCCGGCCTGCCGGGCGAGGCGGGCCGTGCGGACGTAGTCCTCGATGGTCTGCTCGACCTCGGCGTCCGTGAGCTCGCGGGGCTGGAAGGGGCTGATCGGCGCCTGGAGGGGGCTCGGCGCGACGAGGTCCTGGTGGTATGCGTACCGGCCGAAGTGCAGGATCTGCATGGCGATCCGGCCGCCCTCGCGGTGCACGGCGGCGGTGATCCCGGCATGCTGGGCGGCCTCGGCGTCGGTGGTCAGCTTGGCGCCGCCCTCGTAGGGCCGGCCGGCCTCGTTGGGCGCGATGCCGCCGGTGACGATCAGGCCGACTCCGCCCCGCGCGCGGGCCGCGTAGAACTCCGCCATGCGCTCGAAACCGCGCTCGGCCTCTTCGAGGCCTATGTGCATGGAGCCCATGAGGACCCGGTTGGGCAGTGTGGTGAAGCCCAGGTCGAGGGGGTTCAGCAGGTGCGGGTAACGGCTCATCGGGCCCTCCGTACGCGGTGTCGTGCCTCTTTTGTAGAGGACGGAGCAGTGTTTGTGCAACTAGTTGCATAAAGGCGATGGACGGGCCGGACGTCCCGGATTCACAGGGAGCCGTTACCTGTTCCTTATCGGGGGGAGTCGAGAATCACAGGGAGGCGTGCCGCGGGATGCCGGACGCCCGGGGCGAGGGAGCGAGCCGTGACGCACGACCCTGAACACGACGACCACAGCGCTGGGGCGATACCGCCGATGCCGGACCACGCACCCGAGTGGGAGGTGCTCACCGGGCCCGGCGGCGCCGAGCGGGACCACGGTCTCGACCGGCTGTGGCGGCAGCGTTCGAAGCGGGCCCGGGCGGTGATCGCCGCGGTCACCGTGGGCGTGCTCGCGCTGGGCGGAAGCGTCGCCTACGCGGCTACCTCCGGAGGTTCGGGCAGCGACGCGATGCCCGCCGCCGGGTCCCCCGCGCCGTCCGGTTCGCCGTCGCCCGGCGGGCCCGGCTTCCGGCACGGGGGCGGCATGTGGTTCGGCTTCGGGGTCGGCGGCAAGGCCGTGCACGGCGAGGCGACGGTCAAGGACGACTCCACCGGCAAGTGGGTCGTGCGGATCTGGCAGCGCGGCACGGTCACGAAGGTCGCCGGCGACCAGGTCACCGTCAAGAGCGACGACGGGACCTCGTGGACCTGGACCGTGGGTTCCGATGCCACGGCCCAGAACTCCGCCGCCCTCAAGAAGGGCGACACCGCCTCCCTGATCGGCACCCGCTCCGACAGCGGCACCAGGACCGCCGACCGGGCCTTCACCGGCACCCTCGACCGCAAGGACCAGGACGGACCGGGCGGGTTCCCGGACGGCCACGGCCCGTGGGGACGCGGCGGCCCGAGCGGTTCACCTTCGCCCAGCCCGTCCGGCAGCGGCGCTACGACCTGACGGAGCCGGCCGGAACGACACCGATCAAGACGTTGGCGTACAGCTCCTCGGAGTAGGCCGACCGCGTCTCGAGACCGGCGCTCCTGAACGCCTCGACCGCTGACGGGAGTTGGCGCTCACTGGTCTCGACGAGCAGGCAGCCGCCCGGGGCGAGCCAGTCGCGTGCCCCGGCGGCGACCTCGCGGAGTATGTCGAGGCCGTCCGCGCCGCCGTCGAGAGCGACCAGCGGCTCGTGCTCACGCGCCTCCGCGGGCAGCAGACCCACCTCGCCGCTGGGGACGTAGGGCACGTTGGCCGCGAGGATGTCGACGCGCCCGCGCAACTCGTCGGGCAGCGCGGCGAACAGGTCGCCGGTGTGGACGTGCCCGCCGAAAGCGGCGACATTGCGGCGGGCGCAGCGGGTGGCGGCGGGGTCGATGTCGGCGGCGTGCAGTTCGACTTGGCCGAGGGCGGCGGCGAGGGCCGCGCCGACCGCGCCGGAACCGCAGCACAGGTCCACGACGACGGACGCGCGCGGGGCGTGGGCGAGGGCCTGTTCGACGAGGAACTCGGTACGGCGGCGGGGCACGAACACACCGGGTTCCACGGCGATGCGCAGACCCCTGAACTCGGCGTGGCCGACGACGAGTTCGAGGGGCAGGCCCTCGACGCGGCGGCCCACCATGGCGGCGACCTCGTCCGGGGTGCGGGCGGCGGCGAGGATCAGCCGCGCCTCGTCCTCGGCGAAGACACAGCCCGCGGCACGGAGCGCGGCGACGACGGAGGCGGGGGAAACGGGGGAAAGAGGAGGCATGGAAGCCGAGAGCCTTTCGGAAGGTGGCCGAAGGGCGCTCTCGCGGTCACCTGCTACCGGTGATCCGAGCTGTCCTGAGGTGAGAGCACCCGGCATGACACAGCGGAAATGGGTCTCACCTCCCAGGAGTTCAGGGCCGCGGACGTCCGCGACGGAGGGCAACAGTACCCGAGGCAGAGGGCTGACGAGGAGCCGGGCTCCCCTCTGAGTTGTACTGTGCAACCAGGAGAGCGAAGGAGACGCAGTGCGAGCGGACCGGGCCGTGGAGACCATCCAGCGCGAGATGACGACCTTCGCGCGGCGCGCCCGGGCCTCGGCCGGCCGGCTGCACCCCGAGCTGTCCCTGGTGTCGTACACCCTGCTCAGTCACCTGGAGGAGCGCGACGGCCGCCGGGCCACCGACCTGGCCGCGCACTACGCCCTCGACAAGTCCACGGTCAGCCGCCAGGTCGCCGCCCTGGAGCGCGCCGGCCTCATCGAACGGCGCCCCGATCCCGAGGACCACCGCGTCCAGGTCCTGCATCTGACCGACGCCGGCCGCCGGATCCTCGCCCAGGTCACCGAGAACCGCCAGGCCGCCTTCCGTGAACGGCTGGCGGACTGGCCGGAGGAGGATCTGCGGCGGTTCGCCGGCTATCTGGAGCGCTACAACGCGTGGCCTGGCGAGGTTCCCGCCGAGGAGAACTGAGGAGTCGGTCCTACGACACCCCGACGGCCCGGTTCTCGGTCAGGTGCTCCGGCGCCCGTGCCGCGAGGAACGCGGTGGTCCTGCGCAGCCGGAAGCCCAGGGACTCGTAGAGCCGTATCGCGGTCGTGTTGCCCGCCCCGGTGTGCAGGAACGGGGTCTCGCCGCGTTCGCGGATGCCGTGGGCGACGGCGAGGATCAGGCGGCTGGCGAGGCCCTGGCCTCGAACGGCGGGGTCGGTGCAGACGGCGCTGATCTCGGTCCAGCCGGGCGGGTGCAGACGCTCGCCGGCCATGGCGACGAGGGCGCCGCCGCGGCGGATGCCCAGGTAGGTGCCGAGTTCGACGGTGCGGGGCAGGAAGGGACCGGGCCTGGTCCGCTCCACCAGGTCGAGCATCTCGGGCACGTCGGCCGGGCCGAGGAGGATCGCCTCCGGGTCCGGTGCGGCGGCCAGCCCGTCGTCGACCATCTGTACGCCGTCGATGTCGAAGGTGATCTCCCAGCCGTCCGGGACCCGGCCCCGGAAACCGAGGAGCGGGATCTCCGCGCCGGGGCCTGCGAGCGCGGCGACGTCCGCCCAGTCGTCGGCGTCGGGCTCGTCGGGCAGGGCCAGCCACGGGGTCACGTCGACCGGGTAGCGCAGGATCCGGCCGCGCCGCTCCGCGAAGTGCGCGTGCGGGCCGGTGAGGGCGGCGCGGGCGGGGTTGTCGAGGAGGCGTTCGTCGGACGTGCTCATGCGGAGACCTCGATCACGATCTTGCCGCGTGCGTGGCCGTCCTCGACGGAACGCAGGGCCTCGCCTGCCTGGTCGAGCGGGAAGGTCCGGGTCACGTGCGGATCCAGTTGCCCATTCACCACGAGCTGCGCGACCTCGTCCAGTACGGCCGCGTTGCGGGCGCGTTCGACGCGGGCGCCGCCGACCTTCTCGACCTCGGGGGCGGGGGCCCCGGCGGTGACGAGCTTCGTGCGGTCGGTGAGCAGGGCCGCGGCCTCGGCGAGCACTTCGCCGCCGACGAGGTCATAGGCGCCGTCGACGCCGTCCGGCGCGGCCGCCCGCACCCGTGCGGCCAGGTCGGGGCCGGACGGGACGTGGACCGCGCCCAGCGACTCCACGAAGTCCTTCTTGCCCTCGCTCGCCACGCCCACGGTACGCAGTCCGAAGGCCCGGGCGATCTGCAGGGCCGCGGAGCCGACGCCGCCGCCCGCGCCGGTGACCAGCACGGTCGCGCCGGCGGGCAGGTCGAGCTGGCGGACGCCGTCGTACGCGGTGGCCGCGGCGACGGGGAGGGTGGCGGCGTCCCGGAATGACAGCTGGGCGGGCTTGTGCGCGGTGATGGCCGCGGGGAGCAGGACGTACTCGGCGTAGCCGCCGGCCATCGCGTTGCCGAAGACCTCGTCGCCGACGGCGAACCCGTCCACACCGGCGCCGATCTCCTCCACGGTCCCGGAGACCTCACTCCCGAAGACCGCGGGGAACGTGCGGGAATCCGTCTCGCCGGGCCGCCGATAGCCCTTGCGCAACTTCCAGTCGATCGGGTTCACCCCGGCCGCGCGCACCGCGACAAGGACTTCACCGGGACCCGGGCTCGGCCGGTCGACCTCGGCCAGCGCCTCCGTCTCGGGTCCCCCGTATCGCGTGAAGACGTATGCCTTCGGCATCTGCTCCCTCACTCTCCTTCGCAGTCACCACATCGCCCGGCACTCAGCACCAAGGTCGACCACCGGACGGCTATTCCCCGGAGCCCGGAGAGTTCATACGGCCGCAATGATCGGCGGTACCCCTCGGACCTGGGCATACCCGGTGGACGCGTACGGTTGAAACCAGAAACCACTGATCACGCTCGCCCGGCGGACCCGCGCCGCAGCGACCTGGAGGCTCCACCCGTATGCACGTCACCCGAGGCTTCACCGGACGCCCCCGCGTCCCCGACGCCGGTCTGCCGCCCGGTCAGTACGACGCGGGCGACGACTGGCCCGTCCTGTCCGCCGAGGTCACCCCCGACCTGGCGCCCGCCGACTGGACCTTCCGTGTGGACGGACTGGTCGAGGAGCCGCGCACCTGGAACTGGACGCAGGCCCACGAACTGCCCGCGTCGGCCTACGAGGGTGACATCCACTGTGTGACGAGCTGGTCGAAGTTCGGCGTGCGGTTCGGGGGCGTCTCGCTGGACGCGTTCCTCGATGTGGTGCGGCCCCATGTGTCCGCCACACATGTGGTCGCCTATTCGCACACCGGGTACACCACGAACCTCCCGCTCTCCGACGTCACCGGCGGACGCGCCTGGATCGCCTGGGAGTACGACGGAAAGCCGCTGCCGGCCGAGCACGGTGGCCCCGCCCGGCTGCTGGTGCCGCACCTGTACTTCTGGAAGAGCGCCAAGTGGATCGCGGGCCTGCGTCTCCTCGACCACGACGAGCCGGGCTTCTGGGAGCAGAACGGCTATCACGCCCGGGGCAACCCCTGGGAGGAACAGCGGTACTCCGGTGACTGACGCCTTCTCGCCCACCACGAAGTTCGCGGTGCCGGGACGCATCGCCGTGAGCAACCGGGCCGCCGCCGTGTGGCAGACCGCCACGCTCGCCGAGATCCGCCGGGAGACCCCGCACGCCTCGACGTTCCGGTTCGCGGTGCCCGGCTGGAGCGGCCATCTGGCGGGCCAGCACCTGATGCTTCGGCTGCGCGCCGAGGACGGCTATGTGGCGCAGCGCCACTACTCGATCGCCTCGCACCCGGACGACACCGGGCATGTGGAGCTGACCCTGGACCATGTCGAGGGCGGTGAGGTCTCCGGCTGGTTCCACACGGTGGCCGAGCCCGGTGACACGGTCGAGGTGCGCGGCCCGCTGAGCGGCTTCTTCGCCTGGCCCGGCGACCGGCCCGCGCTGCTGCTGGGCGCCGGTTCCGGGGTCGTACCCCTGATGTCGATGCTCCGGCAGCACCGGGTGCGGAATCTGTCCGTGCCGCTGCGGCTGGTGGTGTCGGCGCGCGGTCCCGAGGAGTTGATCTACGCGCGGGAGTACGGCGCGGAGACGACGACCGTGTTCACGCGCAGCGCGCCACAGGGGGTGCCGGTGGGACGTATGGCCGCGGCACATGTGGCACCGCTCCTGGCGGAGCAGCCTCCCGGTGGGTGGGAGGCCTATGTGTGCGGCTCCAACGGTTTCGCCGAGCACGCGTCGCGGCTGCTGGTCGAGGCGGGACAGCCGGTGGACCGCATCCGCATCGAGCGCTTCGGCTGAGGCCCGCGCCTGCCGATCTCTCCGGCTCCGGTTGAGGGAAGTGCCCCAAAGGGGGTACGACTGCTGTGTGGACGCTCGCATGCGTGCGCGGTGTCGAGGCGGCGGAATCGTCGCTCCTCGGCTCCGGTGACGGCGAGGAGGTCGACGTGCGGAACCGGGTACGGAGTCGGCGCAGACGGCACAATCCGTTGCGGCGCCGGTCGGACGTCGTGGAGACGTGGACGGCGGTCGCCGTCGCCGTCGTCCTGTTCGTCTGTGCGCCACTGGCCGGGGCCGCCGCGGGCCTGTGGGCCCACGACCAGGCCCGGACCGTCGCCGCCGCCCAGCGCGCCGACCGCCATCGCGTCCGCGCCGAGGTGATCGGCAAGCCGCCCGCCGAACTCCCCTCAGTGGAGGGCAGCCGCCCGCGCAGCTTCCTGGTGGCGGTGCGCTGGACGGAACCGGGCAAGGGACCGCGTACGGCCACGGCCGCGGTCCCGGCGGGTACGGGGCGCGGTGACGTGGTGGACGTCTGGTTCGACGCCCAGGGCCACAACGTCGCACGGCCCGCGGGTGAAGTGGCCGTCTGGCAGCACACGCTGACGATCGGCGCCTGGACCACGGGCGGTGTGGCGGGGCTGGTGCTGCTCGGGTCCGCAGTCGTCCGCCGGGTCTCCCTGCGGCACCGGCTGGCCGAGTGGGAACGGGACTGGGCGCTCACCGAACCGCAGTGGACCCGACGGCGGGCGTGACGCGAGAGCCACGCAACGGGGGCCGCGCGACCGCCGCTACACCCCCTGCTGCATACGCCGTGCGATCCGCCCATGGTCCCGCAGCGCATCCCCCAGCGCGGGCAGCACCGGTTCGCCCCGGTCCACGAGGACCCGCCCGCCTACGACCGTGGTCCACGCCCGTGCCGGCCCGCAGCGCAGCCACGCCTCGACGGGGTCGCTCAGCGCGCCGGCCAGGGCGACTTCGTGGAGGTCCCAGACGACCAGGTCGGCACACGCGCCCGGTCGCAGGTGCCCCAGTTCGTCGGCACGGCCCAGGCAGCGCGCCGAGCCGCGGGTCGCGATGTCGAGGGCGTCACGCGCGGTCATCGCGCCGGGGCCGCCCCGGTAGCGGCCGAGCAGCAGGGCGCCCCGGGTCTCCATCCAGAGCGAGGCGTGGTCGGTGGAGGCGGAGCCGTCGCAGCCGATGCCGACCGGCAGACCGAGTTCGCGCATCTCCTTCACCCGTGCCGTGCCGCCGCCGATCAGCATGTTGGAGCTGGGGCAGTGCGCCACACCGACACCAGCGGCGGCGAGACGGCGCAGTTCGTCGTCGTTCGGATAGATGCAGTGCGCGACCCAGGTGCGGTCGCTCATCCACCCGGTGTCCTCGAAGTACTCGACGGGCCGGCAGCCGTAGGTCTCCAGGCAGTAGGTGTCCTCGTCCCGGTCCTCGGCGAGGTGGGTGTGCAGCCGTACGTCGTACCGCTCGGCGAGTTCCGCGGTCGCCGTCATCACGTCCTTGGTGACCGAGAACGGCGAGCAGGGTGCGAGCGCGACCCGGATCAGCGCGCCGGGTTCCGGATCGTGGTGGGCCTTGATGAGCCGCTCACTGTCGGCAAGCACCTCGTCCGTGCTCTGCGTGACGCTCCTCGGCGGCAGTCCCCCGTCCTCGACGGACCGCGTCATCGAACCGCGGGTCGCGTGGAAGCGGAAGCCGATGTCGCGGGCGGCACGGATCTCGGCGTCGACCAGATAGGGGCGTGGATGCACATAGAGGTGGTCGGAGGATGTGGTGCAGCCGCCCATGAGGAGTTCCGCCATGCCGACGTACGCCGACACGTACGCGGCCTCCTCGTCGAGGCTCGCCCACAGCGGATAGAGCGTGGTCAGCCAGTCGAAGAGGGTGCCGTTGACGGCGGGCGCGTAGGAGCGGGTGAGGTTCTGGTAGATGTGGTGATGGGTGTTGATCAGACCCGGGGTGACGAGCCTCCCGGCCGCGGAGACGGTCGTACGCGCTTCGGGCTCGGCCCCTGCCTCGCCGACGGCGGTGACCCGACCACCCGTGACGGCCACCCAGCCGCCCGGGATTTCGCGTTCCCCGTCCACCACGAGCAGTTCGGCGTCCTTGACCAGCAGATCCACGGCTGACGACATGCCGACATGGTAAGCGCGGGGCGCCGCACAAGCCTGGCGAGTCCTCCGATGTCACACGTACGGTGTGATCATCCGCGCTCACCCTTCACAAAGGTGGTCATCGATGGCCCTGTTCGACCTTCCGCTCGGCGAACTCCGCGAGTATCGCAGCGCGTCCGCCGAACCCGAGGACTTCGACGCCTTCTGGTCCAAGACCCTTCAGGAGACCCGCGAGCACGATCTCGACGCCCGCTTCGAACCGGTCGACACGGGACTCTCGACAGTGCGGGTGTACGACGTGACGTTCGCCGGGTTCGGCGGTCACCCGGTGAAGGGCTGGCTGCGGCTGCCCGCCGGCGCGGCCCAACCCCTGCCGCTGGTCGTGGAGTTCGTCGGCTACGGCGGCGGGCGGGGTCTCCCGCACGAGAACCTGCTGTGGGCGTCGACCGGCCGCGCCCACTTCATCATGGACACGCGCGGCCAGGGCAGCGCGTGGGGCGGCGGCGGTGGCACCCCGGACCCGGTGGGCGGCGCGCCCGCGTACCCCGGTTTCATGACCCGGGGCATCGACGCCGCCGAGAACTACTACTACCGCCGGGTGTTCACGGACGGGGTGCGGGCCGTCGAGGCGGCCCGCTCGCACCCGTCGGTCGACCCCACCCGCACGGTGGCGCTCGGCGCGAGCCAGGGCGGCGGCATCACCCTCGCCGTGGGCGGGCTGGTCGGCGACCTGGCCGGGATCGCGCCGGACGTGCCGTTCCTGTGCGACTACCCGCGCGCGGTGACCCTCACGAACCGCGACCCGTACCGCGAGATCGGCAACTACCTCAAGACCCATCGTGGCCGCACCGAGGACGCGCTGCGCACGCTCTCGTACTTCGACGGCGTCCACTTCGCGGCCCGCGGCCGCGCCCCCGCCCTCTTCTCGACCGGTCTGGAGGACGAGACCTGCCCGCCCTCGACCGTGTTCGCCGCGTTCAACGCCTGGGCGCACGAGGACAAGCGCATCGAGGTCTACGACTTCAACGACCATGAGGGCGGCGGCCCTTACCAGGAGGCGGCCAAGCTGGACTGGCTGCGGTCGTACGTCTGAGGGGCGCGCGATGAACACCGCTGAGGCCGCGGAACGGTTCGTGCGCGTCTGGGCCCACGCCTGGGCGGAGCACGACATGGACGCGCTGCTGGAGCTGTACGCCGAGGACTGCGTCCACCGCTCGATGCCGTTCCGCGAACCGCACCGGGGGCAGGCCGAGTTGGCCGCGTATCTGCGCTGGTCGTTCGCGGCGGAGCGGGTGCGCGACGTGCGGTTCTCGGCACCGGTCGTCGGTCAACACCGAGTCGCCGTGGCCGAGTTCAGGGTCCTGGCCGAGGAGGACGGTGAGCCGTCCACGCTCGCCGGCTGTGTCTTCGTGCGCTTCGACGACACCGGTCTCGCGGTGGAGACCCGCGACTACTGGCACACGGAACCGGGCCATAGGGAGCCGGCGGGCGAGCTGTTCTTCAACTGAACGTACGACACCTTCCACCCAGTCCGACCAGTCGGTATGTTCAGTGGATCCGGGTCGCAGCGTCGCGGCCCGGACCCACGGCGGACCACGGAGGCACCATGTCCGAGCACCAGCCAGCCATCGACGGCCACTGCGACCCCCGCTTCACGGCGGTGCGCACGGCGTTCGAGGAGAACTTCCGGGACCGGGACGAACTGGGCGCCGCCGTGACCGTCACCCTGGAGGGCGAGACCGTCGTCGACCTGTGGGGCGGCTGGGCCGACGCGGCACGGTCCCGCCCCTGGGAGCGGGACACGGTGGTCAACGTGTGGTCCACGACCAAGGGCCCGGTGGCCCTGTGCGCCCACATCCTCGCCGACCGGGGCCTGCTCGACCTCGACGCCCAAGTGGCCACTTACTGGCCGGAGTTCGCCGCCGCCGGCAAGGAGAACATTCTCGTACGGCACCTGCTGTCGCACCGCGCGGGACTGGCCGGCCTGCGGGAGCCGCACTCCCTCGCGCAGCTCTACGACTGGGAGTTGACGACTCGGCGGCTCGCGGCCATGGAGCCCTGGTGGGAGCCGGGGACCCGGTCCGGTTACCACGCGCTCACCTACGGCTTCCTCGTCGGCGAAGTGGTGCGCCGCGTCTCGGGGTTGCTCCCGGGCGCCTTCCTGGAGCGGGAGGTCACCGGCCCGCTCGGGATCGACTTCACCATCGGGCTGCCGGAGAAGGAAGCCGGGCGGGCAGCCGAGCTGGTGCATCCGCCCGTCGCGTCGAGCAGTGAACAGGCCGCGATCTTCAGCCAGTTGGCGCCCGCCGCGATCGCCGCGCTGACCAACCCGATCGCGGGCGCGGCCGAGGCCAACACCCCGGAGTGGCGCGCCGCGGAGATCCCGGCGGCGAACGGCCACGGCACGGCACGGGCCGTAGCCGCGCTCTACGGCGTCTTCGCCGGGCGCGGGTCCTACGGCGGCCGCCGCATCCTCTCCCCCGAGGCGGCCGAGCGGGTGCGCGAGGGCCAGGGCAGCTGCCGCGATCTGGTACTGGGCGCGGGCTTCGCGCACGAGACGGAGATCGGGCTCGGCCTGTGGCTCAGCGGTCCGAACGGCTCGTACGGTCCCGACCCGAGGGCTTTCGGACACGACGGCTTCGGCGGTTCCTGCGGTCTGGCCGACCCGGACGCGGGCGTGTCGCTGGGCTACGTAATGAACCGGATGGGCCCCCATATCGCCGACGACCCAAGGAAGCTGGCGCTGATCGACGCCCTGTACGGGGCGCTGTGAGAAGTGATCGGCGCGGGTCGGTTTCGGCCTAACTGCCCTGCCGCCCTTCCCTGGTGGTTTAGACCAATGCTAGATCTGGTCGCGCAACGAGCCCGCACGGCTACGTCTTGTCACCAGTTCTGCCCTCAGTCTTGTCACCAACAGGAGGCGCGGCATGGCCCGCACCACCCCCCACCACCCGACCGCCGACGACCAGCCCCTCTACGGGAAGGTCGCCACCCAGCTGCTCGCCGAACTCCACGACGGCACCATCCCGCCCGGCGAACGCCTGCCCGCCGAAAGGCAGTTGGCCGAACACTTCCAGGTCAGCCGGGAGACCGTCCGCCAGGCGCTGGAGGTGCTGCGCAGGGACGGCCTGGTCGCCACCGACCGGCGCGGCAGCCACGCCACACTCCCCGGCCTGCCCGTCGAGACCCCGTCCTCCCTCACCTTCCCGGTCGGCGCCCGCAGCACGGACCCGACCGGCTTCGACCGGACCTCCGTGGCCTGGGAGACTCCCCCGCCGGAGCACGCGGAGGCCCTGAGGATCGCCCCGGACCGGCCGACCCTGGTGCACCGGTACGCGTCCGCAGCGGCCGACGGCAGCGGACTGCGTACGGCCGTCACCTCCTTCTCGGCGGTGGCACTGGCCGAGGTGGAGGAGCTGGCCCGCTACCGCGACCGCGCCGGCGGCTCCGCCTCCGCCCAACTCCGGCGCGCCTACGACTGGATGCGCCGGGCCGGTCTGACCCTGCATCACCGGGACGCCATCACCCAGGTCGCGAACGCGCCCTCGGTACGGGTGACCCGGCGCGTGCACGACCAGTACGCGCGCCCGCTGGAGATCACCGACCTGGTGGTGGAGGCCCAACAGGACGCGCTGATCTACGAGTTCACGGTTCCTTCGGCAGGCTGAACCCGGTGGCGCACGGCGGGCCCGATGCCGAACTCGCCGCGCGCCGACCGGCGTCAAGCACTCGTCAGCACGACGAGTTGCCGAGTCGCCCGGGTCATCGCCACATAGTGGTCGACGGCTCCCTCGATGCCCTCGCCGAACGTCTCCGGGTCGACGAGCACGACCAGGTCGAACTCAAGTCCCTTGGACAGTTCGGGAGTCAGCGACCGGACGCGGGGCGTCGCCCGGAAGGCCGGGTCACCGATGACGCAGGCGATCCCCTCGGTGTGCTCGGCGAGCCAGGTGTCGAGGATCAACTCCCGGTCGGCGAGGGGTCCGTGGACGACGGGGATGCCGCTGCTGCGGATGGAGGTCGGCACATTGGCGTCCGGGAGCACGGCGCGGATGACCGGCTCGGCCTCCGTCATGATCTCTTCCGGGGTGCGGTAGTTGATGGTCAGGGAGGCCAGGTCGATCCGGTCGAGGCCGATCCGCTTCAGCCGTTCCTGCCACGACTCGGTGAAGCCGTGCCGGGCTTGGGCGCGGTCACCGACGATGGTGAAGCTGCGGGACGGGCAGCGCAGGAGCAGCATCTGCCATTCCGCGTCGGTGAGTTCCTGGGCCTCGTCCACGACGATGTGCGCGAACGGCCCGGCGAGCAGGTCGGGTTCGATGCCGGGCTGGGCGGCCTCGTCGATCAGGGCGTCGCGCAGGTCCTGTCCGTGCAGCATGCCCATCGCGCCCTCGCTCTCGTCGATCTCGACGTTCTGGAGGAGGCTGTCGATGACGTCGGTCCTGCGGGCGTGTTCGGCGGCCACCGCGGCTTCCTGCCGGCGCTTGCGGCGCGCCGACTCCGGGTCACCGAGCCGCTGCCGTGCCGCGTCGAGCAGCGGCAGGTCGGACACCGTCCAGGCCTGGGCGTCCGCGCGTTGCAGCCGCTGGACGTCCTCGCGGCTCAGGGAGGGGGCGCACTTGCGCAGATAGGCAGGGACCGTCCACAGGTCTCCGACGAGGTCGGCCGCTTCGAGGAGCGGCCAGGCGCGGTTGAAGGCGGTGAGCAGTTCGCGGTTCTGGCGCAGCGACTTGCGCAGCAGTGCGGGGGTGACCGCGCCGTCCGGGGCTGAGCCGGTGTCCTCATGCTTGTCGACGAGGATCGTGAGCAGTTCCTGCCAGACCTGCTCGCGTCCCTCGTTGTGCGGGGTACCGGGTTCGGCCGCCTCGAAGGCGACGGCCCAGTCCTCGGCGCTGAGCCAGATGTCGGACCAGTGGGTGGTGACGTTCATGCCCTTGGTGGGCGGCTCCTCGTAGAACCGCACGGCCGGCTCGATCGCCCGCACCAGCTGCACGGACGACTTCAGACGGGCCACCTCCGGGTCGGCCTCGATGCCCGCCGCGGCTCCCTCGTCGACGAGGTCCCGCAGGATGCAGGTCTGCACGCCCTCCTCGCCGAGGCTGGGGAGGACATCGGCGACGTAGTCCAGATAGGGCCGGTGCGGACCGACGAACAGGACCCCGCCCCTGCGGTGGCCGAGGCGCGGGTCGGAGTAGAGGAGGTAGGCGGAGCGGTGCAGGGCGACGACGGTCTTGCCGGTGCCCGGGCCGCCGTCCACGACGAGCGCGCCGCGTGATCCCGCGCGGATGATGGCGTCCTGGTCGGCCTGGATGGTGCCGAGCACATCGCGCATCCGGCCGGACCGGTTGCCGCCGAGGCTGGCGATGAACGCCGACTGGTCGTCGAGCGCGGCATGCCCGGCGAAGCCGTCGGCGGTGAACACCTCGTCCCAGTAGTCGCTGATCCGGCCTCGGGTCCAGCGGTACCTGCGGCGGCTCGCCAGGCGCATCGGGTTGGCGTGGGTGGCGCCGAAGAACGGCTCGGCTGCGGGCGAGCGCCAGTCGAGCAGCAGGCGGCGGCCCGTGCTGTCGGTGAGGCCGAGCCGCCCGATGTAGACGCGCTCGGATGTGGTGGCGTCGACCATGTGGCCCAGACACAGGTCCAGGCCGAAGCGACGCAGGGTCCGCAGCCGTGTGGTGAGCCGGTGGATCTCCGTGTCCCGGTCCATCGCCGCCCGGCCGATGCCCCCGGGCGCCCTGCGCTCGGCGTCGAGGCGCCCGGTCAGTTCCGCGATCGACTGGGCCAGGGACTCCGCTATGGCCGCGAAGTGCTGCTCGTCGGCGGCGATCAGCGCCGGGTCGGCCTTGGCGGAGAGGCGGTCGGGGAGGTCGAAGGCGCTGGTGGTCAGGGGGTTCACGGCATCAATTCCGATCTGCGGTCGTTCACGGCCGTGCGGGCGGCAGGCCGTGGGGACCGGTGCGTACGGGTTCTCGTGTGCGGGGTTCGGCCGGCTCTGTCGTGCGAGGTTCGGCCGGTTCTCGTGTGCGGGGTTCGGCCGGTTCACGCGCGGGTGGGCTGCCTTCCCCCGCCGGCCGGGTCGAGGAGCATCTTCGCGGCCACTGTCGTCCCGTCGGTGCGGAGCATGCCGGCCACCGTGCGTGCCCTTGCCCGGACCTCGGGGGCCAGGACGGTGGTGAGAGCGGCCGACAGGGAGTCGTAGGTCGGCGTAGGACCGTCGTGTGCGACGCCGATGCCCAGTTCGGCAACCCGTGTGGCCCAGTATGGCTGGTCCACGATCTGCGGCACGACCACCTGCGGGGTGCCGGACATCGTGGCCGCCGTCGTGGTGCCCGCACCGCCGTGGTGCACGACCGCGGCCACCCGGCGGAACAGCGCCTGGTGACTGACCTCGCCCACGACGAAGCAGTCGTCCCGGTCGTCGACGGAAGCCAGCTGCGCCCAGCCACGGCCGAGAACGACTCGGCGGCCCTGCGCCCGCACCGCTTCGACCGCGTCCCGGGCAATGTCGGGCGAGTTACGCAGTGCCATGCTGCCGAAGCCTACGTACACCGGCTCCCCGCCCGCCTTCAGGAACGCCTCCAGATCGGCGGGGAGCGGGCGCTCGTCGGGCAGGATCCACGGTCCGGTCACCACGAGGTCGAGATCCGTCTGCTCCTGCCACGGGAACAGGTCCGGGTCCGAGGCGAGCCACGGCCGCTCGGTGAAGGCGTGGTCGCGGACGTTGTCGACCGGCGGCAGGCCGATCGCCGCCCGATGCCGGTTCTCGGCCTCGCGGTACAGGGCGTTCACGCGCTGGGCGTCCTCGTCCCACAGCACCTTGATGTCGGTCTCGTCCGGCGAGGACTGATGGCCGGGCCGCGACAGCTGCCGGTACTTCGACGACGGCAGCCCGGCCGTGTGGAAGCAGGCGAACACATAGCGGATGCCAAGTTTCTCGGCCACCGAGCGGGCGCCGGTCGGCATCAGGCCGGTCGCCAGCAGCACGTCGCACCCCTCGGCCGCCGGCAGCAGCGTCTCGTAGCGGGCGGCGACCAGCTCGGGCGCGAGCCGGAACGCGGTCGCCGCCGTCGGCGGCTTCGCCCCGGTCACCACCGAGCGCACAGTCGGGCCGAGCGGCAGCAGCGGCACACCGGCCCGGTCCAGCAGTTCCACGAACTCATCGTCCGGCGGCGCGGCGACGCTCACCTCCGCGCCGAGTTCCAGCAGTCGGGCAGCGAGTCCCGCGACGGGTTCGACATCCCCGCGCGACCCCCACGTCGTCAACAGCACACGCATTCCGCGACTCCCATTTCCGCAGGTCATGCCCTCAGGCCGGACATTCTGCGGTACGACGGGGGCCTTGCCGCAAGGCCCCCGGTGCGCTATACGTTAAGAAGGGAAGAGGAGTGAGCACGCCTCCCTTTCCGCCCTCCCCCGCAGGCCCCGCGGAACTCGCGGCGAAAAAGTCTGCCCGCCGATGTCGAGAACCGGCGCCCGGCTCCGTCCCCGAGGTGAACGCGACCACAATGGGTCGTGCCGGCACCGAGGAGAACGACCATGGCCAAGTACCTGCTGCTGAAGCACTACCGCGGCGCCCCCGCCGCCGTGAACGACGTCCCCATGGACCAGTGGACGCCCGAGGAGATCACGGCCCACGTGCAGTACATGAACGACTTCGCGGCCCGGCTGGAGCAGACCGGCGAGTACGTCGACAGCCAGGCACTCTCCCCCGAGGGGACGTTCGTCCGCTACGACGGTGAGGGGCGCCCGCCGGTCACCGACGGCCCGTTCGCCGAGACCAAGGACGTCATCGCCGGCTGGATGATCATCGACGTCGACAGTTACGAGCGCGCCGTGGAACTGGCCGGTGAGCTGTCGGCCGCGCCCGGGGCCGGTGGCAGGCCGATCCACGAGTGGCTGGAACTGCGCCCGTTCCTGGGCACGCACTCGACCACCACGGACTGCACCTTCAAGTGAACGAGGTCCTGCTGAGAAGCCTCACGCCGAGCGTGCTCGGGATCCTCGTCCGCCGCGGAGCAGACTTCGCGGCGGCCGAGGACGCCGTACAGGACGCACTGGTCGAGGCGGTCCGGGTGTGGCCGGACGAGCCGCCGCGCGACCCGAAGGGGTGGCTCGTCACGGTGGCCTGGCGGCGGTTCCTCGACGCGACGCGGGCGGACACGGCCCGCCGCAGACGCGAGGACCTGGTGGACGAGGAGCCGGCGCCCGGTCCCACGCCCGCGACGGACGACACGCTCCAGCTCTACTTCCTGTGCGCGCACCCGTCGTTGACGCCGTCGTCGGCGGTCGCGCTCACGCTGCGCGCGGTGGGCGGGCTCACCACCCGGCAGATCGCCCAGGCCTATCTGGTGCCCGAGGCGACCATGGCGCAGCGCATCAGCCGGGCCAAGCGCACCGTGTCCGGGGTGCGGTTCGACCAGCCCGGCGATGTGGCCACCGTGCTGCGCGTCCTCTACCTGGTCTTCAACGAGGGCTACTCCGGTGACGTCGATCTCGCCGCCGAGGCCATCCGGCTCACCCGGCAGGTCGCGGGCATGATCGACCACCCCGAGGTGTCGGGCCTGCTCGCGCTCATGCTGCTCCACCACGCCCGCCGCGCCGCCCGGACCGCGCCCGACGGCAGCCTGGTACCGCTCGCCGAGCAGGACCGCGCCCGGTGGGACACGACATTGATCGCCGAGGGCGTCACGATCCTCCAACTCACCCTTGCCCGCGACCGGTTGGGCGAGTTCCAGGCGCAGGCCGCGATCGCGGCGCTGCACGCGGACGCGCCCTGCGCCCAGGAGACGGACTGGGTGCAGATCGTCGAGTGGTACGACGAACTCGTCGCCCTGACCGACAGCCCGGTGGTCCGCCTCAACCGCGCGGTGGCGGTCGGCGAGGCAGACGGCCCGCGTGCCGGTCTGGCCGCGCTCGCCGCACTCGACGACTCACTCCCGCGTCATACGGCGGTGGCGGCCTACCTCCACGAACGGGACGGCGACCTGACGACGGCGGCCCGGCTGTACGCGGAGGCGGCGCTCAAGGCCCCCAACCTCGCCGAACGCGACCACCTGACCCGGCAGGCGGCCCGGCTCAACTCCCGCCGGAATCACTGACGTTGGAGCCCCGGTCACTCCCACTGGTACTGCAGATACTTCCCGTCCAGGGTGATGACGACCCGGTCGCCCGCGGGATCGGGCACGCGACTGACGTCGAGGCGGAAGTTGATGGCGCTCATGATGCCGTCGCCGCACTGCTCGTGGATCAGTTCCTTGATGGTGGGGCCGTAGACCTGGATGACCTCGTAGAGCCGGTAGATGGTGGGGTCCACGGGGACGGCCGCGTCCAACGCGCCGCGGGTCGGCTGGAGTTGGAAGGCGAGAGCGGCGTCCTCACCGAGTTCGAGGAGGGCGGCGGCTGTCGCCGCCTCGTCCTTGTTCATGGGGTGCTGGCCCAGCAGGGCCGCGGTGGTCCAGGCGAGCGGTCGGCCCACGGCCTCCGCCAACTGGGCCCATGTGACACCGGTCTTGACCTTGGCCTGCCGGACCGCTTCGGCGGCTTCACCCTTGCTGAGCATGCACAACTCCGTTCCCGGACAGCGTGCTTGACCACACGCCGCTCAGCGTAGGAGATCACCCGCAAGGCGACAATGGCGTCGCTCTCCACCCAGTGCTGTCATATGCCGGACTCCAGGACAGCCTTGGACGCATACTTCCGAACATGACCCACATCGACGTACAACAGATCGAAAAGGCGAACGCCGTCGAACGTACGCCGGTCGTCTTCGTCCACGGTCTGTGGCTGCTGCCGAGCAGTTGGGACCGCTGGGCAGCCCACTTCGAGCAGGCCGGGTACGCGCCGGTCTCCCTGTCCTGGCCCGACGACCCGGAGACGGTCGCGGAGGCCAACGCGCACCCCGAGGTCATGGCCGGCAAGACGGTCGGCCAAGTCGCCGATCATCTGGCGCAGTTGATCGGCACACTGACGCGGAAACCGGCGATCGTCGGCCACTCCTTCGGCGGACTCCTCACCCAGATCCTCGCCGGGCGCGGGCTGTCCGCCGTGTCCGTAGCCATCGACCCGGCACCCTTCCGGGGCGTGCTGCCCCTGCCGGTGTCCGCACTGCGCTCCTCCGCACCTGTCCTCAGCAACCCCGCCAACCGCAATCGCGCGGTCCCCCTGACCTACGACCAGTTCCGCTACGGATTCGCCAACGCCGTGAGCGAGGAGGAGGCACGGGAGCTGTACGAGACGTTCGCGGTGCCCGCGCCCGGCGCCCCGCTGTTCCAGGCGGCGACCGCGAACCTCAACCCGTGGACCGAGGCGAAGGTCGACACGGAGAACCCCGAGCGCGGGCCGCTCCTGATCATCTCGGGCGAGAAGGACCACACCGTGCCCTGGTCGATCGCCAACGCCTCCTACAAGAAGCAGCAGCACAACAAGGGCGTCACCGAGATCACCGAGATCAAGGGCCGGGGCCACGCACTGACCATCGACCACGGCTGGCAGGAAGTCGCGGACACCGCCCTGTCGTTCGTGCGCCGCTACGCCTGAACTCCCGGACGGGCACCTACGAGCAACCGTTCTACGCCGATCTCCTCGACCTTCTCTGGAGCTGACCGATGACGATGTCCCGTAGACCCTTGCTGCTGGGGGCAGTTGCCGCAGCAGGCACCCTCGCGGCCACCGCTCTCCCCGCCTCGGCGGCATCCGCCACCGGAGGCAAGCCCAACGGACCCAAGCCCACCGTGGTCCTGGTGCACGGCGCGTTCGCCGACGCGTCGAGCTGGTCGGCCGTGACCTCCCGCCTCCAGAAGGCGGGCTACACCGTCGTGGCACCCGCCAATCCGCTGCGCGGACTGACCTCGGACGCCGCCTATCTCTCCGCGCTCCTCAAGACCATCGACGGCCCGAAGGTCGTCGTAGGCCACTCCTACGGCGGCGCGGTCATCACCCAGGCGACCGCCGGCGACCCGAGCGTCAAGGCGCTCGTGTACGTCGCGGCCTTCGTGCCCGACAAGGGCGAGCAGCTGGGCGAACTCGCCGCGCGATTCCCCGGGTCGCAGCTGAACGACGCTTTGCAGCCGCTGCCCGACGGCTCGGGCGGCACCGATCTGGCCATCCAGACCGCGAAGTTCCACACGGTGTTCACCGCCGACCTCCCGGTGTCCACCTCCGCACTGCTTGGTGCCTCCCAACGCCCCATCAGCTCAGCCGCGTTCACGGACGTCACCACGGCGGCGGCCTGGCACGACATCCCCTCGTGGGCGGTCGTGGCGGCGCAGGACCGGGCGATCGCGCCCGACCTGGAACGCTTCGAGGCCAAGCGGGCCGGTTCGCACACGGTCGTGGTGGACGCCTCTCACGTGGTGATGATCTCCCACCCCGACCTGGTCACAAAGGTCATCAAGTCGGCGGCATCCACAACGAGTTGACACCCGCACCAGCCGCTACGGCAGCCGTCGCGCCGCGACCATGCGGACGCGGGGGCTGCCGTCGCCCCGGTACCCGAACTCGGGCAGGGCGTAGAGGTCGACGTCGAAGCCGATCCGCCGCAACTCGCGCTCCACGAAGCCGAGTTGGAAGTCCCGGTAGTACATGACGAAGGGCGGTCGCCAGACGGCGTTGCGGATCTTCATCACCGTGTCGAAGCCGGACAGCATCCAGTACGCGGGCGAGGTGGGGCGTGGCGGCGCGAGGAGGGGGAACGCGAAGCATCCGCCGGGTCGCAGCACGGAGTGGACCTGGCCGAACAGGCCCGGCAGTTCGCGGGGCAGGAAGTGGCCGAACGCGCCGAAGCTGACCACCAGGTCGAAGTCGGGCCCGAACGGCAGGGCCCGGGCGTCGCCGCGCACCCACGACAGACGGGGTTCGTCGCTCTTCACGCGCTCTCGCGCGACCGCGAGCATGCCCGCGCTGAAGTCGACGCCGGTGACGCTCCGTCGGCACACCGTCGTGAGCGCCTCGGCTCCCGCGCCCGTGCCGCAGCACAGGTCGAGTCCGTCGTCGAAGGGGCCGATGCGGCGCAGTGCGGAGGCGACCGCGTCGAGCACCGGGGCCGGTGTCCGGAAGGGGGTGTGGTCGAACTTGGGCGCGAGGAGGTCGTAGCCGTGCTCGACGGACGACAGTGCCTGGACGGCGAGTTCACGCAGGCTGGGACCTTCGGGGCTGAACATCCGGGTCAGCCTAGGGCAACCCGGTGCTTCAGGATCGCGAGAACGCGTTCGCACCAGCGCAGGTTCTCCTCCTCGAAGGTGATCCCGGCCATCAGCGTGAGATACGGCCCGATGCGCTCGGCGTCCCGGAGGTACTCCTCCTCGGTCCGCCCGTCGAGGAGCCGGTCCCGTACCCGCTCGTAGCGGTCCAGCTTGCCGCGCGACCACGACCTGCGCTCCTCGATCAGTTCGCGGATGACGGCGGGGTCGGTGCCGTCCATGGCCTGGATCTTGATGAGGAACTCGTCGCGGATGGCGGTGGGGCGCCTGGGCGGCTCGGCGGCGAAGGTGTCGAGGTCGCGGCGGCCGGCCTCGGTGAGCGTGAACATCCTTTTGTTGGGCCTGCGTTCCTGCTGTACGACCCGTGCCGCGATCAGTCCGTCCTGGGCGAGGCGCTCCAGTTCGCGGTAGAGCTGCTGCGGGGTCGCGGGCCAGAAGTTCGCCAGCGACACGTCGAAGGTCTTGGCCAGTTCGTAGCCCGAGGCCTCGCCTTCCAGGAGGGCCGCGAGGACCGCGTACTTGAGGGACATGTGGACACGCTAACAGCGGTTGATTAGTCTCATCCACACCTACTCAACTAATTGACTACGAGGTGAGCCGATGCGTGCGTTCCGTGAGGCGGTCGAGGCACAGGACATGGACGCCGTAGAGGCGCTGCTGGCGGACGACGTGGTCTTCACCAGCCCGGTCGTGTTCAAGCCGTACCCCGGGAAGGCGATCACCGCGGCGATCCTGCACGCCGTCGCGCGGGTCTTCGAGGACTTCCGCTACGAGCGGGAGATCGGCGACCCGGACGGCACCGACCACGCGCTGGTGTTCAGCGCGCGGGTCGGCGACCGTCAACTGACCGGCTGCGACTTCATCCACGTCAACGAGGAGGGCCTGATCGACGACCTGATGGTCATGGTCCGACCGCTGTCGGGGGCGCAGGCGCTCCAGGAGGCGATGGCCGCGCAGTTCGAGACCATCGCCAAGGAGGCGGAGGCGCGGATCGGTTGAGCGGATCGCCAACGAGGAGGAGGCGCCGGTCGGTTTGGCCTCACGCCTCCGCCACGGGTCACGCCAAGGTCAGGGTGAGCGCGCCCGTGTAGGTCCGGCCGGCCGTGATGGCCGTGGCCGTCCCGTCGACCGTCAGCGTGACCTTCTTGCCCCGGGGCGCCTTGACGGTCGCGTCGGCGGCGAGGGCGAGCCGGGTCAGGTAGGAGGTGCCGGTGACCGTCCAGGTCGAGCCGCTGTTCAGCTGCACGATCGCGCCGTTGTTGACGGCGGCCTGCGCGGTGTTGGTGACGATGCCCAGCTCGTAGAAGGTCGACGCGTCGATGCTGGACACCCGGTGCCTGGCCGCCGTCGCGGAGATGACGCCCTCGACGCTCGCGTCCTCGAAGGTGAGGACCATGTTCTTGCCCTTGCGCATGCCGTTGTAGAAGTCGCCCTTCAGGGCTATGGAGTTGAAGGTCGCGGCGCCGTCGGTGGTGTGCACGGCGGTCGGGTCGAAGCTCGCGTCCTTCGCCGGGGCGCCCGTCGGCTCGGTGTAGACGCCGATGTTCATCATCTTGCCGTTGACCGGGACCGGGCCCGGGTCGTCCAGCTCGATCATCTGGAGGATGATCCCGTCGCGCGGGTTGAGCCGGGCGCCCTGGGAGCCGTCGACGCTGATCGTGGTCTGCTGGCCCTTGTTGAGGAAGGTCGCCCGCTCGGAGTTGATCACCGTGCCGCCGTCGAGGGTGAGTTGGCCGGTGCCGAAGAACATGTAGCCGAAGCGCCCGGAGTTCACGACGGTGTTGCGCACCGGGATCGACGCCAACTCACCCTTGGACAGCCCGATTTCCAGCTCGGTGTTGAGCGCGGAGACGGCCGCCTTCGTACTGTCGCCGTAGTGCACGACGGCTGCGGGGCCCGCGATGATGGTCGCGTAGCTGCCGACGTCGAGCCGGGACCCGAGCACCCGCACGGTCGCGTCGCCGATGGCGTAGGTGCCGTAGCCGTACTCCCCCGTGTTGCCGAAGTGGCTGTTGACAGCGGTCAGTTTGAGCCCGCTGCCGCCCTCGACCGACAGGGCACCCCAAGTCTCCGAGAAGATCATCGAGTTGAGGTAGGTGGCCCTGCTGTTCTTGCCGATCAGGTTGGTGGCGCGGACATTGCCGTCGAGGCCCAGCATCCAGGGCACGGACTCCATGTACGGCGTTTCCACGGTGGCTTGGTAGTCGGCGGGCAGTACGCCGTTGCGGGCTCGGAGGACGGAGTCCTTGACGATGACGTTGGCGCCGTCGTTGGCGATGACTGCGGTGCGGACGACTCCCTTGTTGTCGATCCGGGCGCCGTCCACGACGAGCGTGGTCGAGGCACCGTCGCCGACGACTGCGGCACCGTAGCCCGCGAAGTCGCAACGGCCGTTGCCGGTCAGGGAGATGGAGGGCCGGTCGAGGGTGTAGGTGGCGTCCTGGACGTACACGCCGTCGAAGCACTCGCCGGTCGAGGTGATCGACACGTTCCTGGCGTAGGCATCGGTGAGCCTGCCGCCGAGGACGGCAGCGAGGACGGACCTGTCCTTGACCACGCCGTCGCCGTCGACGTACACCGCCTGCCGGAAGGGGAAGGTGAGCGTCTCGTACGTCACCTCGTTGGCGGCGGTGACGGTCAGGACGACGTCGCCTCGGTAGGTGCCGGCCTGGATCAGGGTGGCCGTGGCGCCGGTGGCGGTGAGCAGCTGGCCGGTCTCCACGCCGCCGACGGTCAGCGAGAGGCCGGCGCCGTCCGGGGCGACGATCTTCCCGCCGGGCACGATGGTCAGCTCGCTCACGCGGGTGGTCGCGGAGACCGTGTACGTCTCACCGGATCCGACCGAGATCCGCGTGCCCGAAGCCTTCGTCGCGCTCGGCGCGGCGGTGGCGGAGACCGTCGGCACGAGTACGGCTCCGGCCGTGGCGGTACCGGCGATCAGGACCGAGCGTCGGGTGATCAGCGTCATTGCTTGCCTTCCCAGGGATCGATGCGCCGTTGCGCAGTGTGACCGGCCGGCCGTCGAACGCGGGACGCGGACGGGCCCGGCGGAGGCACCGAAGGTGCGCACGAGGGAGTGAAGCAGCCATGAGAACCAGGGAACAGGCGGGCGGCACACACATACGGGAGCCCGATGCCTCGGATCGTGCCGACCATTTCATGGCGGTCACACAGAGTCGTCATAGGGGGGCAACGCCCGTACGCACGACGGTGAGGCGGGCGGCTCGTCGGCCGTCCACCTCACCGTTCTCGTACGCGCCGCGGCTACGCCGGGGCGATCATCCCCGCCGACAGGTCGATGTCGGCCCCGCACAGGCCGGGCATCGCGAGCATCGCCACCAGCGCCTGCGCGACCTCGTGCTCCTCCACGAGCCGGCCGAGGGCCGCCCGGGAGGCGAAGTCGCGTTCTGCCTCGGCCACGGTGCAGCCGGTCAGTTCGGCGGTGAGCCGGAAGTTGCGGTCCATACGCGGGCCCCGAACCGGGCCGGGGGAAAGGGAGTTGACCGCGATCCCCTGCGGGCCGACCTCCCCGGCGAGGGTCCGCGTCAGTCCCAGCAGCGCCATCTTGGAGGCGGTGTACGGGGTGCGGTTGAGGAGCGGGCGTTTGCCGCTGACCGAGGCCACGTTGACGATGTCGCCGCGTCCGGCCGCGAGCATCGGGGGCAGGAAGGCCCGGCACATCAGATAGACGCCCCGGACGTTGGCGGCGAACACGTCGTCCCACTCGTCCGGCTCGATGTCGACGAGGGGCCGGACGGGGCCTGCGACTCCGGCGTTGTTGACGAGCAACGACACGTCCTCGTCGGCGAGTTGGGCGGCCAGGCCGCTCACCGCCGACGGATCGGAGACGTCACAGGAAGCCGTACGGGCCTGTCCGCCGTCCTTGACCACACGTGCCGCCGCCTCCGCCAGCGCCGCCTCGTTGCGCCCGACCAGGATCACCCGGGCGCCGGCGTCCGCGAGGGCGAGCGCGAAGGCGCGCCCCAGCGGTCCGCCGCCACCGGTGATCAGCGCCGTACGTCCGTCCAGGGTCATGCGGTGTTCCACGGCAGCTCGTCGCCCGCCGCCTTCGCCGCCCGTACGTCACCGGAGCGTGCATGCCCCTCGAACAGCTCGACGCGGGCCGCCCGTCCGCACAGGCGGCCGAGCAGTGTCTGGGAGTGGGTGTCGGTGACCTCCTGGTAGGTCACGGTCTTGAGGTACTTCCCCACCCACAGGCCGCCCGTATAGCGCGCGGCCCCACGTGTGGGCAGCACATGGTTCGTGCCGATGACCTTGTCGCCGAACGACACACAGGTGCCCTCGCCGAGGAACAGGGCGCCGTACTGGGTCATCCGCTCCAGCGCGAGGCGGGGTTCGGCGGTCAGCACCTCGACGTGCTCGAAGGCGAACTCGTCGGCGAGGGCGTACAGCTCGTCGAGCGTGTCGACGACGTGCACCTGGCCGTGGTCGCGCCAGGCGGGACCGGCGAAGTCGCGGGTGGGCATGCCGGGCAGGAGGCGTTCCACCTCGGCGATGGTCCGCTCGGCGACCTCGCGGGAGGTGGTGATGAGGACGGCCGGGGAGTCCGGGCCGTGCTCGGCCTGGGAGAGCAGGTCGACGGCGCAGACGAACGGGTCGGCCTGCTCGTCGGCGAGGACAAGGATCTCGGTCGGCCCGGCGAACAGGTCGATGCCGATCTCCCCGAACAACTGCCGCTTGGCCTCGGCGACATAGGCGTTGCCGGGTCCGGCGATGAGGTTCACCGGCCGCATCGTGTCCGTCCCGACGGCCATGGCGGCCACCGCCTGCACTCCGCCGAGCAGCCAGATCTCGTCGGCGCCGGCGAGATGCATGGCGGCGACGGTGGCGGCCGGGATCTCGCCGTGGATGGGCGGTGTGCAGGCGACGACCCGCGGCACGCCCGCGACCTTGGCGGTGACGATGGTCATGTGGGCGGAGGCGGTGAGCGGGTAGCGGCCACCGGGTATGTAGGCACCCGCCGCCTGCACCGGGATGTGCTTCTGGCCGAGGCGCACGCCCGGCAGCGTCTCGACCTCGAACTCCCGCAGGGAGTCCAGCTGATGGCGGGCGAAGGTACGCACCTGGTCCTGGACGAAGCGGATGTCGTCGATGACCTGCTGCGGCACCGACGCGACAATCTTCTCGACCTCCTCGTCCGTCAGCCGGAAGGAGTCGGGGCTCCACTTGTCGAACTTCTCGGAGTAGGCGCGCACCGCCTCGTCGCCGCGCGCGCGGATGTCCGCGATGACGCCGGTCACCGTCTCCCGCACCTGGTCGAGGGAGGCGGTCACCTCTGACTTGGGCACGGCGTGCTTCAGGATCGTTGCCACAACTGCGGCCTTTCTCATGCGGGTTGGGTGTTCTGCTCAGACCGGCGGCGCTTCGAACAGCACGTCGGGGTCGTTGAACTGCTCCTTGGCGACCGACTCGCTCATCGGGTCGGCGGTGCCCCACTGGTCCTGGGTGATCGGGTCGTCGACGTCGTGGCGGCCGGGGTGCCACAAGTCCTCTTCGAGGACGGCGAGTTCGGTCGTGTACTCGACGGTGTTGCCGTGCGGGTCGTGGAAGTAGGAGAAGGTGTTGTCGCCCGCGAGATGCCGGCCGGGCCCCCAGGTCAACCGGGTCCCGGCGCGCAGTGCCCGCCCGGTGCCGCGCATGTACTCCTCGACCCCGCGCATCTCGAACGAGGCATGGTGCAGGGAGACATGGGGCCCTCGGGCGATGGCGAAGGAGTGGTGGAGCGGGCTGCACCGCAGGAAGTACATGAGGTCGCCCATGTGCGTCGAGTACAGGGTGTCGGTGAGCCGGAACCCGAGGTGCTGGACGTAGAAGTCCCTGAGCCCTTCCGGGTTTTGGGAGTTGACCACGCAGTGCGAGAGCCGGACGGGGATCGCCTCGCGCTCCGCTATCTTCCGGTGGCTGCGGGTGGCGACGTCGGCCGAGATCTCGACGACCCGGCCGTCCGGGTCGAAGAACCGGAAACCGTAGCCACCGCCCGGGGTGTCCAACGCGCCCGGCTCGCCCAGGAGTTGGACGCCAGCCCGCCCGAGGCGCCCATGCAACTCATCCACCGCAGTCGGCGAGACGGCCCCGAATGCCACCAGGTCCATCCGCTTCCGCTCGTCCTCGCGGATGCGGACGATGTACTGCTCGGGGCTGCCCTCGGCCGCGAAGAAGGCGACACCGCTGTCGCCGGCGACCTCGGTCAGGCCCCAGGTGCTGCCGTAGAAGGCGCGCTGGCGGGCGAAGTCCGGTACGGCCAGGTCGACATGGCGCAGATGGGTGATGGGCTGAAAGGTCACTGTCCGCTCCTGACGGTGTTGCGCTGGTGCCCGAGACCGGTGATCTCCGACTCGAGGACGTCGCCGGGCTTCAGGAAGACGCCCCAGTGCGCGCCGTTGCCGGCCGGGGAACCGGTGAGCAGCAGATCGCCGGGGCGCAGCGTGGTGGTCGTGGAGACGTAGGCGATGAGCCGTGGGATGTCGAAGATCATGTCCTTCGTGGACTCGTCCTGGCGGACAACTCCGTTGTGGCGCAGGGTGATCCGCAGGTCTCCGGGGTCTCCGACGAAGGCCGCCGGTACCAGGAAGGGCCCGGTCGGCAGGAAGGTGTCGGCGTTCTTGGCGGTGAACCAGTCGGTGCCGATGGCCTTCAGGTCGGGCCGGTAGAGGCGGTCGCGGGTGGTGAGGTCGTTCGAGATCGTGTATCCGGCGACGTGATCCATCGCGTCCTCGGCCTGGATGTTCTTGCCCGACTTGCCGATGACCAGGGCGAGTTCGAGTTCCCAGTCGTGCTGTTCGCCGAGCGCGGGGAGCACGATGTCGTCGTAGGGACCGCTGATCGCGCGCGGGGAGCCCAGGAAGACGTACGGAACGCCGTTGCGGGCGCGCTCGTCCATCATCGACTCGGCGTCGGCACGGGCCTCTTCGGGGGTGGCGCCGTGCACGCTCTCCTTCTCGGCGGCGACCAGATCGACCACGTGCTTGCGGTAGTTGGCGCCGCTCTGCAGGATCTGGCCGGGCTCGATCGGGGTCAGGACCCGCAGGGCGGCCAGCTCGTGCCACGTGCCTTCGGAAGACCGGGCGATGTCACCCAACCGGGGCAGCCAGTCGTCCCAGTCCTCGACGAGCGCCCGGACCGAGGGCACGAGGTCGGAGAGGTCGCGCACTCGGGAACCGGTGACCAGGCCGGGGAAGACCGCCGCGCCGGCAGCGAACGTACCGAGTGCGAAGGGTCCGGCATGGGTGGGCTGTGGATCGGGCACGGCGCTCTCCTCGTACGGGTGGGGGCTCGCCCTCGACGCTAGGCAGCCCGGACATCCGGCGGAAATGACGATCCGCGATGCCTGCCATCACCGGCCGCGCAGGCCCTCAACTGGGCCTCCATCGCCGTACGGGATGCATGACGTCCCCCTTGCCGATGCCTCGATCCGTTGACCGTGGATCGACCGCCCACGCAGGCTCGGAGCACCCACTTTCCCGAGGAGAAGAACGTGATAGTCGAGCATGCCGAGCTGACCGTCGAGGCGGGTCGGGAGCGGGAGTTCGCGGAGGTGTTCGGCAAGGCCCGCGAGGTGTTGGCCGAGGCCGAGGGGTTCCGCTGGGCCGAGTTGCTGCGCGGCGTCGAACGGCCGGGAGTCTTCCTGCTGTTGGTCGGCTGGGACTCGGTCGAGGCACACATGGCCGGCTTCCGGGAGTCCGAGGCCTTCGCGCGCTGGCGGGCCCTGGTCGGACCGTTCTTCGCCGGGGCGCCGGCGGTCGAGCACTTCCACGAACTCGGCGCCCGCTTCTCCGGCTGACACCCCCGCTCCGCTGTCTACGTTCTCAAGGATCGCCCATGCCCGTACAGAAGGTGCTCGTCGTAGGCGGCGGCATCACCGGTAGCGTGCTGTGTCTCGCGCTCGCCCAGCGGGGCGCCGAGGTGGAGCTCGTCGAGATCTCTCCGCAGTGGTTCGGTGTGGGCCATGGCATCACCGTCCAGGGCAACGCGCTCAAGGCGCTGCGTTCCGTGGGTGTTCTGGACCGGGTGCTGGCCCGGGCGGTGCCGTTCGACATCATGCGGCTGCGTACGGCCGACGGCGGGCTGATCACCGAGTTGAACACCCCGCACACCGGAGGGCCCGAACTGCCGTCCACGGCGGGCGCGTTGCGGTCGGATCTGCAGGACGCGCTGTGCGACGCGGTGCGCGGACACGGGGTGCGGGTCCGCCTCGGGCTGAGCGTGGAGGGGCTCGACCAGTCGCCCGGCCATGTGGACGTGTCCTTCACGGACGGTTCGACCGGCCGCTACGACCTCGTCGTGGGCGCCGACGGCATCAACTCGGCGATGCGCGCCCTGATCGGTATCGACGCCAAGCCCGCTCCCGTCGGCATGTCGATCTTCCGGGTCGTCGCGGAGCGCCCGGCCGAGATGGACTGCGCCGAGGTGTACTACGGCGGCCCCCGTTTCAAGGCCGGCTACAGCCCGATCTCGCCGGACCAGTGCTACGCCTACCTCCTCGACGAGAACCTCGACGCCTCGCTCATCGGCCCGCGCGCCCCGCTCTCCCTGCTGCGCGAGCGCGGCGCCGGGTACGGCGGGACCTGGGGGAAGATCCTCGCCTCGCTGCCCGACGACACGGCGGTCGACTACCGCTGGATCGAGGCGATCCTCGTCGACGAACCCTGGCACCGGGGCCGCGCGATGGTCATCGGTGACGCCGCGCACGCCTGCCCCCCGCTGATCGCGCAGGGCGCGGCGATGTGCATGGAGGACGCGGTGCTGCTGGCGGAGCTGGTGACGGCGGACGAGCCTACGGAGAAGGCCCTGGACCGCTTCATGGCCAGGCGGCTCCCCCGGGTGCGGATGGTCCTGGAGAACTCCCTGCGGCTAGCCGACTGGGAGATCCACCCGGGCACACCCGGCGCCGACCCGGCCCGCATCATGTCGGAGACGCTGGCCAACCTGACGGCGGCGGCGTGACCGGCTCACCGGTGGTCGACTTCCACGGCCACCTCGCCGTCCCCGCCGCCGACACCCTGGTGGCGGGCACCCCGGGTCTCGCCACCGAACTCGCCGCCGAGCAGCGCGCCCACTCCCCCGCGTCCTTGGCCGTCAATCGCGCCCAACTCCAGCGCCTGGCAACCAAGTTGACGGACGTCACCGCCCGTCTCGCGGACCTCGACGCGATGTGCGTCGACATCCAGGTGGTCGGCCCGATGCCGATGCACCACTACTGGGCGGACCAGGACCTCGCGATCCGGCTCACCCGTACCGTCAACGAGGCCGTGGCCGCCCACTGCGCCACCGCGCCGGACCGCCTGTTCGGCCTGGGCACCGTCCCGCTCCAACACCCGGACCTGGCCGTCGCGTTGCTCGACCAGGCGGTCAACGACCATGGCCTGTACGGCATCAGCGTCTCCACCACGGTCGACGGCCGCGAACTCGCCGACCCATCACACGACACGCTGTGGCAGCGGGCCGAGGAACTGGGCGCGGTCGTGTTCGTCCACCCCTGGGGCTGCTCACTCGGCGAACGCCTGGCGACCAACTACCTGGGAAACACGGTCGGTCAGCCCGTCGAGACGACCGTCGCGCTCTCGCAGCTCATCTTCACCGGTGTCCTCGACCGCTTCCCGCGCCTGAAGCTGGTGGCGGCGCACGGCGGCGGCTATCTGCCGACGTACATCGGCCGTTCGGACCACGCCTGGGGGGTGCGTGAGGACGCGCGCGGCTGCGCCGAGTTGCCCAGTTCCTATCTGCGGCGGATGTGGTTCGACGCGCTGGTGTACACCCCGCGCGGACTGCGCCGACTCGTCGAGGAGGTGGGCGTGGACCGGGTCGTCCTCGGTACCGACCATCCCTTCGACATGGGCGTCGACGACCCGGTGGCCCGCCTGGACGCGGCCGGGCTCGACCCCGCCGACCGGGCCGCGATCGCCGGGGGCAACGCTCTCGACCTGCTGTTGAAAGGACACACCCGATGACGACACGCCCCGCTCTCGGCCCGATCGAGGAAGAGCTCGCCAAGGCCCGTTCCGCCTACCGCAATTGGGGCCGCTGGGGCGAGGACGACGTGCTCGGCACCCTGAACTTCATCGACGACGCGATCCGCGCCCACGCGGTGGGCCTGGTGCGGCGCGGGCGGTCCTTTTCCCTCGCCCAGGAGTTCAACGAGTCGGGTCCGCAACGCGGTTTCCGCGGCCGCATCAACCCCGTGCACTACATGAAGGACACCGGCTCCGACGCGGCGGCCGGCACCCAGGGTTTCCCGCACGGCTTCGGCGGCGCCGACGACCACATCGTGATGCCCCTGCAGGCCTCCACGCAGTGGGACGGCCTGGGCCACATCTACGACAACAAGCAGGCGTGGAACGGCCGTCCGTGCACCATCGTCAACGGCGACGGCGACTCCGTCACCGGCATCGAGCACATGAAGGACGCCTTCACCAGCCGCGGAGTCCTCCTCGACGTGGGCCGTGCGGTCGGCGACGAGCACGGTGAACTCCCGGACGGATTCCCCATATTGGAGGAGCATCTGCGCGCCACGATCGAGACGCAGGGCGCCACCAGTTCGGTCCGGCGCGGCGACCTCGTCCTGATCCGCACCGGCCAACTCGGCCGCGTACGGCGGCTCGGCGCGTGGGGCGGTTACGCCGCCGGTGACGCCCCCGGCCTCTCCTTCACCACCCTCGGCTGGCTGCACCGCACCGAGATCGCGGCGATCGCCTCCGACACCTGGGGACTTGAGGTACGGCCGTACGAGTTCCCGCAGCCCGCGATGTCTCCGCTGCACCAGATCGCGATCCCGAACATGGGCCTCCCACTGGGCGAGATGTGGGACCTGGAGGCACTGGCGGAGGACTGCGCGGCCGACGGTGTCTTCGAGTTCCTGCTGGTCGCCGCGCCGTTGCCGGTGACCGGCGCGGTGGGCGCCCCCGTCAACCCGATCGCGATCAAGTGAGCACGCGCATGAATCTCAACCGATTCTCCGGCACCCTCCACCTCCCCGACGACGAGGACTTCGAGACGGCGTGCTTCGGCCGGGTCTTCAACGCCCGCCGCCCGTACGACCGTTCACCGGCCGCCGTCCTGATGGCCGAGTCGGAGCAGGACGTGGTGGAGGGAGTACGACTCGCTCTGGAGCGGGGCTGGCAGGTCGCCGTCCGCTCCGGCGGCCACAGCTGGGCCGCCTGGTCGGTGCGCGAGGACGCGCTGCTGATCGACCTCGGGGGCTTCCGCGAGATGGCGTACGACCCGGGGACCGGGATCGTGACGGCGACCCCCAGCGTCAGGGGCGGCGACGAACTCAACCCGTATCTCGGGGAGTTCGGACGCTTCTTCAACGGCGGGCACTGTCCCTCCGTCGGCATCGGCGGCTTCCTGCTCCAGGGCGGGCAGGGCTGGAACGCGCGGGGCTGGGGCTGGGCGGCGGAGAACATCGTGGCGATCGATGTCGTCACCGCCGAGGGCGAGTTGGTACGCGCCGACGAGAGCCGGCACAGCGACCTGTTCTGGGCGGCACGCGGCGCGGGCCCGGGCTTCTTCGGCATCGTCACCCGCTTCCATCTGCGCACCCGCCCGCTGCCGAAGTACCTCGGACACACGGTGCACGCGTATCCGCTGGATCTGTTCGACGAGGTCATGACCTGGCTGCACGGCATGCATCACACGGTCTCGGGCCTGGTGGAGATCGTCGCGCTCACACAGACACCACCCGACCTGGACGAACCGGTGCTGCTGGTCACGGGCGTGTCGATGACCGACACCGCCGAGCAGGCCGCCGAGGCGCTGGCGCCACTGCACGCCAACCCGTACGCGGACCGGGCCCTGTTCCGCGTGGAGGCCCAACAGACCACGCTGGCAGCGCAGTTGGCGGGCCAGCGCATCGCCAACCCCGAGGGCCACCGCTACCTGGTCGACAACGCCTGGCTGACGGGCCCAGCCGACGAGGTCGTACCGGCTATCCGCAAGGCGTTCACGGAGCAGCCCACCCGGCAGACCTTCACCATCTGGTTCTCCATGGCCCCGCTGCGCCAACTCCCCGACATGGCCTTCTCGTTGCAGTCGGAGATCTACTGCGCCACGTACGTCATCCACGACGACCCCGCACGGGACGCGGAGTTGCGCACCTGGCTGGACGAAGCGATGGCGGACATGCGACCGGTCACGGCCGGCCAGTACCTCGGCGACTCCGACTTCACCGTGCGGCAGTTGAGGTTCATGGGCGACGAACAGTGGCGGCGGCTGCGGGAAATCAGGACCGCACGCGACCCCAAGGGGCTCTTCGCCGGCTATCTGAGCGCGGAGACCGTCACCAACACCAACCACTGGGAGCAGTGAGCGATGCGTTTCGCGACATATGAGTACGAGGGCGTGGAGCGCGCCGGGGTCGTCCGGGACGGGACCGTCCATCCGCTGCCCGAGGGCGTCACCGTACTGACCCTGTTGGAGCAGGAGGTGCTGCACGCAGCCGGTACCGAAGCGCTGCGCCAGGCAAGCGACTTGACGGTGGATCAGGTGCGGCTGCTGCCTCCGCTGAAGCCGCCGTCCATCCGGGACTTCGTCGGGTTCGAGGCGCACATCGAGGGGGTGTCGAAGTCACTGGACGGTCTTGAGCACGTGCCCGAGGAGTGGTACCGGGCTCCGAACTTCTACTTCACCAACCCCCATGCCGCGTACGGCGCGCATGACGACATACCTGTCCCGGCGGGCTGCTCGGTGCTCGACTTCGAGCTGGAGGTCGGCGTGGTCATCGGCGGCGCCGGGCGTGATCTCACGCCGGAGCGGGCGCGCGAGCACATCGCCGGCTATCTGGTCTTCAACGACTGGTCGGCTCGCGATCTCCAGAAGCCGGAGAAGAACCTCGGGCTCGGCTTCTCCAAGGGCAAGGACTTCGCGAACACGCTGGGTCCCTGTCTGGTCACCGCCGACGAGGTCGAGGACCGGCGCGACCCGGACGGCTTCCTGGACCTGGAGATGACGGTCACCCTCAACGGCGAACTGATCGGCCGCGACACCCTCGCCAACGTCTCCTGGACCTTCGAGGAGATGATCGCCTACGCCTCCCGCGACGCCTGGGTGCGCCCCGGGGACATCCTCGGCTCGGGCACCTGCGGCTGGGGCGCGCTGGCCGAGTTCTGGGGCCGGGTCGGCGAGCGCACCCCGCCACCACTCAAGCCGGGCGACGAGGTCACCCTCGCGGTGGAGCGCCTCGGCACCCTCTCCAACCGCGTGGTGCCCGGCCGTACGGACGTATACCTGCCGCGCGCCCGCAAGCGCGGCCGGACCCCACGGCCGTAGACCCGATCGCCAACCCTTCCGACCTGCAATCATCCGGGGATCCGATGGCAGCTATCGGATCCCTGTGACTTGCCTCCCGAACTCTTCCTCGGCGGGAAGGCGGTCGTTACGCTCCGGTTTCACCGAGCTTCAACGACGCGGCCGGAAGGACAGGCGCATGGGTCTGGGAGCAATCGACCTGAATCTTCTGGTGGCTCTGGAAGCCCTCCTGGAGGAGAAGAACGTCACCCACGCGGGGGTGCGGCTGTCCACCAGCCAGTCCGCGATGAGCGGCTCCCTGGCCCGGCTGCGGCGGCACTTCAACGACGAGCTGCTGGTGCGGGTGGGCCGCGAGTACGAGCTGACCCCGCTCGCGGAGCGGCTGCTGCCGGTCGTCCGGTCCTCCCTGCACAAGGCGGAGGAGGCACTGTCCCTGACCAGGCACTTCGATCCCTCGCGCAGTCGGCAGCGGTTCTCGGTCGTGATGTCCGACTACGTCATGACGGTGTTCGTGGAACCGCTGCTGCGGGCCCTCGCGCAGGAGGCCCCCGGCATTCGGATCGACTTCCACCCGATCGTCATGGGGCAACTGGAGACCGAGACGCATCTGCGCTGTCACGACCTGATGATCGTGCCGCTCGGCTATCAGCTGCCGGGGGTGAGCGAGGCCGTGATGCACGACCGGTTCGTATGTCTCGTCGACCCGGACAACCCTCGTCTGGTGGACGGTCGGCTCTCGCTGCGTGACCTCGCCGAGATGCCCCACGCGGCCTGCGCGGTCGGCAAACTCACGCCCGCCGACCGGCAGTTGGAGACCCTGGGCATCACACCTCGGGTGCAGGTGAGCACGCCCGGCTTCAACGTGCTGCCGTTCCTGGTGAGTGGCACCGACCTGGTCGCCGTAGTGCCCGAGCGGCTCGCCCGGCGCTACGAGGGCTTCGCGCGCTGCGCCGTCGTACCGACGCCCTTCCCGGACGTACCGCTGGTGGAGGCCATGTACTGGCACCACAACCGGCACGCGGACCCGGCGCACCGCTGGCTGCGGGAGACGGTCCGCGAGGTGGGCGCGTCGCTGGACGACCCGGTGGCGCGCGAGATCGCCGGCGCGGATGCCACCCATGCCGATCGTGCGTTTCCGGAGCTGACCGCGGCTTCCTAGCGTGGACGGGAGACAGCCCGCACCCCTTGGAGGCAACCGTGAGCCGCACGCGTCTGGCCGGTCGTACCGTCGTCGTCACCGGGGCCGCGCAGGGCCAGGGAGCCGCCGAGGTGACGGCCGCGGCCCGGGAGGGGGCGACGGTGATCGCGACCGACGTCCTGGACGAGGCGGGCGAGAAGCTCGCCGCGTCCCTGCGCGCCGACGGCCTGGACGTCGTCTACCGGCACCTGGACGTGTCGTCCGAGGACGACTGGGCGGACCTCGCGGCTTCCCTCACCGAAGTCCACGGCCTGGTCAACAACGCGGGCATCCCCATGCGGGCGCGGCTCGGCGACGTCCAACTCGCCGACTGGAACCAGGCGTTCGCGGTGAACACCACGGGCGCCCTGCTCGGCATCCAGGCGCTCACCCTGCTGATGCCGGCCGGATCGTCCATCGTGAACGTCGGCTCGGTCGCGGGTCTCACCGCGCATCACGCGGTCGCGTACACCGCGAGCAAGTGGGCGCTGCGCGGCCTCTCGAAGGTCGCCGCACTGGAGCTGGCGCCGCGCGGCATCCGTACGAACGTGATCCACCCCGGCTACATCGAGACCCCGCTGATGGCGTCCGCGAACCCGGTGTTCGTCCAGGCCCATCTGTCGCTGACGCCCCAGGGCCGGGCGGGGACGGTGGACGAAGTGGCGCCGCTGGTCGTCTATCTGCTGTCGGACGAGGCGTCGTACGTCAACGGCGCGGAGATCACCGTGGACGGCGGGTACGCGGCGCACGGCGGGGTGAAGGCGATCACGAACGCCCTCGACGCCACGTGACGGCCGGCGTCCTGAGCGACACCGGCCGTCGTGGGCGAGGAGTGCGGCGCTACTGATCGGTGCGGTCGGTGCGGAAGTTGGCGGTCAGCCGGTTGATGCTCTTGACCGCGAGTTCGGCGAAGTTCGAGCGGGCGACGATGGCGGTCGTCTCGCCGTGCCGCCGGACGCTGCGCAGGTCGCGCTGGACCTGGCGCGAGAGCTGGTGGAGTTCGCGTTGGGCGGTGGCGAGCCGCTGCTCGGCGGCGCTTCGGGCCTGCCGGTGCTCGCGCCGGGTGCGCGGAGTGCCGGTGCTGTCGGACGAGGTCTCTGTGGGCATGTCGGTGCTCGCTTCCGTGGCGGTGGGTCGGGTCGCCGCGAGGGGCCGTACGCCGACGGTGTCCAAGTAGGCTTCTACGGTGGGGAGTTCGGCGGTGTCGACCACGGCGGCGACGTATCCGTCCGGGCGGACGAGCACCCACTGCTCGGAGGAGAGTCCGTAGGCGCTCTGGACGCGGTCGCCGCTGTCGACGATGTCGCCCCGGGTGCCGATGGTGTGGATGTGCAGGCCGGGGCGCGGTGCCGGGGCGGAAGCCTCGTCGACGTCGTGGCCGAGGAGGGTCCAGTGAGGTCCTTGGAACAGGCTGAACAGGCGGGTGGGGAGGCCGCCCGCGCCGGCGACGGGCGCGTCGGGCGCGCGGTCGCCGGCAAGTACGCCCTTGTCGCGCGCTGAACTGTGCAGCGAGAGGGGCGAGTTCAGGTAGCCGAGGTCGAGCTGGCTGACCTCGCGGCCCCGGTGGATGTCACGGTTCTTGGCGGCTTCGAGCAGCTTCTCGGACAGGCCGAGGACGGCTTCGGCGATGGGCCGGCGTTCCTGCTCGTACGTCTCCAGCAGGGAGTCCGGGGCGCCGTCGAGTACGGCGGCGAGCTTCCAGCCGAGGTTGTAGGCGTCCTGGACACTGGTGTTGAGGCCCTGTCCACCGGTCGGCGGGTGGCAGTGCGCGGCGTCCCCGGTCAGCAACACGCGACCCCGCCGGTAGGTGTCGGCCAGCCGGGCGTTCATCTGGAAGGCGGACGCCCAGGACACGGAGCGGATGACGACGTCGTCGCGGCCGGTGCGTTCGCGGAAGAAGGCGGTGAGTCCCTCGGCCGAGAGGTCCAGGTCGACGTCGAAGGGGACGGGGGCCTGGAGCTGGAACATGTCGGTGCCGTAGAGCGGGCACATCGACACCTGTCCCGCGGTGTCCTCGCCCCAGCGGTGCCAGGCGTCCGCCGAGACGCCGTCGACGTACACGTCGGCCACGATCGCCCGTACCCCGAGGGTCTTGCCGGGGAAGCCGATGCCAAGTGCCTTGCGGACGAAGCTCGATCCGCCGTCGGCGCCGATCAAGTACTTTGCGCGTACGGCCTGTTGGCCGTCCGGGGTGGTGATGCGCGCGGTCACGCCGTCGCCGTCCTGGTCGAATCCGACGAGTTCGTGGCCGTAGTGCGGGACGTGACCCAGCTCGACCAGCCGTTCGCGCAGTCGGCGCTCGGTGAGGAACTGCGGGACGAGCAAGGGTATTTGGTACGGCTCCTCGGGCGTCGGCTCCGACATCTCCACGCCGACCTGGTCGATGGGCCCGTCGGCGGTGTAGACGCGCTGGACGGGATACTCGCCGCCTGAGGCGACGATCCGGTCGATCACGCCGAGGTCCTCGAACACCTCCTGGCTGCGGGGCTGGATGCCCTTGCCCCGGGACCCTACGAACGGCTGCGGCGCCTTGTCGATCAGCAGGAAGGCGATGTTCCTGCGGGCGAGGTCGAGGGCGAGGGTCAGACCGGCCGCGCCGGTGCCGCAGATGATGACGTCGGTGTCCGTGGTGTGGGACATGGCTCCAGGCTCCTTGGGTAATTCCAGTACGAGTTGCATGAAGGGGACGCCGGGGTCAGGGCACCAGGACGGTGCGCACGCCCGGGACCTCGGGCGCGTTCCAGACGCTCTCGACGTCGGCGAGAGGTACCGCCTTGGCGGTGACCGCGATGCCGCCGCTCTCGATCTCCTCGACGAGGGACGGGAGTTCCTCCAGGTACGTCCTGGTCGACACGGCGCCCTGGCCGTTGCCCTGGAGCCGGAAGTTGGCCGAGCGCAGTGCCACTGACGGGAGTTCGATGGTGGGACCCGCCATGGCGCCGATCTGGATCCAGTTCAGGGCACGGCTCCGGTCGGCGCGGGCCCGCAGCACCGCCATGATCGCGTCACCGGCGGGCTTGCCCCACAAGTAGTCGATGACCAGGTCGACTTCGGCGGCCTCCTTGGCCAGCGCCGTCGCGGTGGCCTCGGCGTCGTCGGTGAGCGCGACGGTCGCGTCCGCGCCGATTCCGGGCAGGGCCGCCAGGCGGGCCCGGTCGCGTCCGGCGCCGACGACCCGCCCGGCACCGAGCCGCTTGGCGACCTGGACGGCCATCTGTCCGGCGTTGCCGGTGGCGCCGAGGATGAGCACCGACTGCCCTGCCTCGATCGGGACGCGGCGGCGCAGCGCCACCCAGGACGACATGGCGGGGTTCATCGCGGCGGCGATCTTCACGACGTCCGCGCCGTCGGGCAGCGGGATGCTGTGCCGACTGTCGATGACGGTCCGGGTGGCCATCGGGCCGACCAGTTCGTCGTCGGCGACGAAGTACACCAGGCTCCCGTCCGCACGCCGACCGACCCCGTCGACGCCCGGCACCATCGGCAGCTTCCCGGTGCTGGTGTAGTGGCTGCCCGACGCGCCGGTGCGGACTCGGGGGTGCAGGCCCACGGCGAGGACGTCGACGATCTCCTGGTCCTCGTCGGTCGGCGCGGGCAGGTCGAAGGGCTCGTAGCGGGGCGGGTTGTCGAACGAGCTGACCACCGCGGCGTGGACGTCCATGAGAGCTCTCCTCAGGTGTGGTACGTGGCACGGAAAGTACGCGACACAGAAAGTACGTGATGCGGAAAGTACGTCGCACAAATTAAATTAGTAGGTGCCACGTACCTTTGCAAGTAGAATCCGGAACATGACCCCACCGCACGACACCCCGCCCCCGGCGGCCGAGGACCTCGGCCTGGTCGACGCCCTCGCCCAGCTGTCGTTCCTGGTGCAGAGCGCACTCGCCGAAATCGCGGCGCAGTACGACCTGTCGCTCGTCCAGACCCGGATGCTCGGGATACTGCGGGACCGGGAGCCGACGATGAACCAGCTCGGCCGGCACCTCGGCCTCGACAAGTCCTCGATGACAGGCCTCGTCGACCGGGCGCAGCGCCGGGGCCTGGTCACCCGTACGGCCAGTACCGTCGACCGCCGCTCGTTCCAGGTGTCGATCACCGACGCCGGCCGACAGCTCGTGGAGCAGGTCGCCGCGCAGTTCGCCGAGCGGATCGAGAGGTGTGTCGAGCCTCTTCCAGGCACCGACCGGGAGCGGCTGTCGCGGATGGCGACGCGGATCGTGACCGCCGACGCCCACACCCGCGGCATCGACCTGCGCACCGATCCCCGCTGACCGGACTCCGTCAGAGGGAGCCGCGCGGCACCGTCACTACATGCTTGCCCACGACACCGCCGCGCTCGAACGCCTGGTGCGCCGCGGCGATGTCCGCGAGCGGATACACACTGTCGATCACAGGGCGCAGCGCACCCGAGGCGACCCGGTCGGCCACCTCGCGCAGCACGGGCGTCTCGGGGTTGGCGCTGAAGGTGCGGATACGGCGGGAGCCGTGCACGCTCGACGCGGCGATCGCGGCAATGGCGGACGGGGAGAGTCCCACGGTGACCATGCGGCCGCCCTTGGCCAACCGGCCTCGGTAGCAGTGCAGTTCGGTGCCGACGGTGTCGACGATGACGTCGAACGGCCCGATCTGCTCCGAGGTGGTGGAGCCGTAGTCCAGCACCTCGTCGGCGCCGAGGTCGGTGAGGAGCTCGGCGTGCCGGTCGCGGGCCAGCGCGGTCACGTGGCCGCCCATCGCGTGCGCCAACTGCACGGCGGCCGTACCGACTCCGCCGGCCGCACCCCGCACCAGGACCCGTTCCCCGCTCGCCAGGCGCACACTGTCGCGCAGCGCGATCAGCGCCGTGGAACCGGCGACCACCAGGGCGGCCGCCTCGACCGACGAGAGGTCCGCCGGGGCGTGCGAGATGCGCTCCGTCGGAACCACGACGTACTCCGCCGCCCCCGCGACGGAGTGCCGCTGCCGGGGATGCACCATGCCCCACACCCGGTCACCGACCCGGTAGCCCTCGACACCGGCGCCGGTCGCGGCGACGACACCGGCGAAGTCCAGCCCCACACCGATCGGGAAGCGGCGCCCCGACACCAGCTTCAACTCCCCTGCCCGGACGATCACATCGTGCCCGTTCACGCTGGACGCCTCGACCGACACGAGGACCTCTCCCGCGTCGGGGGTGGGACGGTCGACCTCGTTGACCTGCAGTACGTCCGCCGTACCGAAACCCGTGATCTGAACGGCCTTCATGTCGCTGTTCCTTCCGTGGCCCGCTGTGTGGTTGATCCGATGCTGGACCCCGCACGCGACATCACGGTCGTTCTCCCTTTCCTGGGTCCGGCAGACCCACCCTCGCGGGCCGCACCGACGGCATACTGGCGCGGTGACCGACTCCTCCCACGCCATGAGCGACGATCCCCGACGCGAACTCGCGGAGTTCCTGCGCACCCGCCGAACTCGGCTGCGGCCGGAGGACGTTGGACTGGAGCCCGGCGGGAGGCGGCGCGTGGCGGGGCTGCGGCGCGAGGAGCTGGCCCTGCTGGCGGGGGTGAGTTCGGACTACTACCAGCGCATGGAGCAGGGACGCGACGTCCGCCCCTCCGAACAGGTCCTCGACGCCCTCGCGCGCGCCCTGAACTTCTCCGCCGAGGAGTCGCGCCACCTGCACAGCCTCGCCGCCGCCGCGCGTACTCCGGGCCGCCCGCCGCGTTCGTACGAGCCGGAGGAGGTACCGGACACCACGCTACGGCTGCTGCACGGCATGACCGCGCCCGCTCTGGTCGTCGGCCGCTTCCTCGACGTACTGGCCTGGAACCCGCTCGGCGGCGCCCTGCTGGGCGACTTCACCCGGCAGCCCCAGCGGGAGCGGAACCTGCTTGCACTGTTCCTCCGCCCCGAGGCCGACCGGACCTGTCCGAACCGGGCGGCCACGGTAGCGGAACTGATCGGGATGCTGCGGACGCACGTCGCCGCCGATCCCGGCCACCCGCGTGCCGTCGAGCTGGTGGGTGAACTCGCCGTCCGCAGCGACGAGTTCGCGGCCCTGTGGGCCCTCCACGACGTGGAAGAACCCACCCGCGGACAGATGCGCCTCGACCACCCCCGGGTCGGCGAACTGAACCTGGACTGGGACGCCTACCCGATACCGGGCAACCCCGGCCCCGCCCTCATGGTCTGCACCGCCGCCGAAGGCAGCCTCGACGCCGAACGACTCCAACTCCTCGCCGGCCTGCTCGACGTCCGCTGAGGCCGGCCCTCGGTCAGCCGCCCGGCCGGAGTCCCGCGAGCCGCCGCTCCAGAAACCTTCGCTCCGCCGCGTTCTCCACCAACTCCAGCGCCCGTCCGTACGCTTCGGCCGCCTCCGCCGTACGACCGCTGCGGCGCAGCAGATCGGCGCGGGTCGCGGGCAGCAGGTGGTAGTCGGCCAGTTCACCCGAGCGCTCCAGCTCGGCCACCAACTCAAGCCCCGCTTGCGGGTGTTGGGCCATGCCGACCGCCACGGCGCGGTTGAGGCGCACCACGGCCGAGGGCACGAGGCGCTCCAACTCGCCGTACAGGCCCGCGATATCGGCCCAGTCCGTCTCCTCGGCCGTGGGCGCGGTGGTGTGACAGGCGGCGATGGCGGCCTGGATCTGGTACGGCCCGGGGCGGCCCCGGCGCAGGGCCGTCTCCAGGAGGGCGGCGCCATCGTCGATCTCCGACCGGTCCCACGCCGTACGGTCCTGGTCCTCTAGTGTCACCAACTCACCCGCCGCGTCCACGCGCGTGTCGCGGCGGGCGTCGTGCAGCAGCAACAGCGCCAGCAGGCCCAGCACTTCGGGCTCGTCCGGCATCAACCGGGCCAGCACACGGGCCAGTCGGATCGCCTCCGCGCAGAGGTTCGTCCGGACGAGGTCTGCGCCTGATGTGGCCGCGTAGCCTTCGTTGAAGAGGAGGTAGACCACGCCGAGCACACCCGTTGTGCGCTCGGGCAGCAGATGCGCGGGCGGTACCCGGTAGGGGATACCGGCGTTGCGGATCTTCTTCTTGGCGCGCACCAGCCGCTGCGCCATGGTCGCCTCGGGGACGAGGAAGGCACGGGCGATCTCGGGAGTGGTCAGCCCCGCGAGCGTGCGCAACGTCAGCGCGACCCGGGCCTCGATGGGCAGCGCGGGATGGCAGCAGGTGAAGAGCAGCCGCAGCCGGTCGTCCTCGACCCCGCTGTCGTCACCGTCGTACTCCGGGTCGTACGGTCCCTCGTCCCGCCCCAGCACCGCGACCTCCCGGAGTTTCGCCGCCCCGACCGCCTCCCGGCGCAGGACGTCGAGGGCGCGGTTGCGGGCGGTGGTGGTCAGCCAGGCGCCGGGGCGGCGCGGGACACCGTCGCGCCGCCACCGGTCGAGCGCCTGGGCGAAGGCGTCCTGCGCGCACTCCTCCGCGAGGTCCCAGTCGCCGGTCACCCGGATCAGGGTGGCGACGACCTGGCCCCACTCCTCGCGGAAGGCGGCGGCGACCGCCTCCTCGACGTCCGGCACGTTCACTCCCAGACCGGCCGCACCTCGACCGAGCCGCCGGCGAGCGCGGCGGGGTGCCGGGAGGCGAGTGAGATCGCCTCGTCCAGGTCGGCGACCTCGATGATGTCGATGCCCGCCACGTACTCCTTGGACTCGACGAACGGCCCGTCGCTGAGCAGGACTTCGTCGCCCTGGACGCGGACGGTGGTGGCGTCGGAGGCCGGCCGCAGCCGGGCCCCGCCGCGCATCAGGTCACGACCGCGGACCTCCTCGATGTACGAGGTGAAACGGGGGTCGGCGGCGATCTCGGCGGGGCTGAGTTCCTCGCCTCCGACGGGGGTGCAGATGAGCAGGACGTACTTCACGGCTACTCCCCGGTCTTCTCGGTGGCGAGTGAGATGTGCTCGTGGATGATCTCCCAGCGCAGGCCGGTGTTGCGGTAGCCGGTGGTCACGCGCAGTACGTCGTCCAGCGGCCGGCCGTCGCTGCGGGTGCCGCGCAGCCGGACGAGGGCGTGGCCGAAGGCGACGGACTCGTCGACGTGGACGCTGAACTCCAGCACCTCGCGGGTCAGCGGCCAGGTCACGCCCCCGACGACGTCCTCCACGGCCTTGCGGAAGGCGGCGGTCCCGGGCCGTTCGGCGTCGAGCGCGCGGATCTGTGTCTCGCCGTCCTCCTCCCCGTCCATCGGCCAGAAGGGGCGCACCTCCATGGCACCGATGGTGGCCACGGGATGCTTGGCGGCGGCCTCGACGGCCTCCTCCAGGGTGTCGCACTCCAGGATGTCGAATCCGGCGACGTACTCCTTGGTCTCCGCGAACGGCCCGTCCGTACGGAGCACCTCCCCGCCGCGCACCCGTACGGTGACGGCGTCGGCGGGCAGCGCGAGCCGGTGGCCGTGCAGCCGTACGCCGCGGTCGCCCAGTTCCTCCACCCAGGGTTCGACGGGCGCCATACCGGAGGCGTCGGCGGTGTCGTCTCCGCACACGAGCAGCATGTACTTCATGGATCCTCCCGGTCCTCATGAGCTTCCTACACCCCACCGACGAACGCGGCCGGGCCGGATCGACACCCCCTTCGAAGAATTTCTTCGGGAGAACGCGAAGAGGCCGGGGCGACAAGGCCCCGGCCTCCTTCTACGACGTACGTCCTACGCGGTGGCGGCCTGTACCGACGGCTCCGCCGCCCCCACCGCCGCGCGCTCGGTGTTCTTGCGCACCAGCAGCAGGGTGACGACCGCGCCCAGCAGGGAGGCGCAGCCGCAGATGACCACGCCGAGGGCCATGCCGTGGCCGAGGGCGGTCTGCGCGGCGGCCTTGGCCTGGGCGCTGCCCGCGTTGACGACGGCGAGGGGTCCGGCCGCCTTCTCCATGCCCGCGTCGGCCCCGCTGAGCTTGCCGACGAGGGCGGAGGAGGCCGCGCTCATCGCGATGGTGCTGATGACGGCCGGGCCGAGGCCCTGGCCGAACTCGCGGACCAGGCTGGTCGCGCCGCTGGCCATGCCGGTCATGTTGATCGGTACGGCGTTCACGGCGGCGGACGTCAGCGAGGACACCACGCAGATGAAGCCGACGCCGAGGAGCAGCACCGGGCCGATGAAGGCGGCGAGGGAGGTGGTGGTGATGGGCAGCGCGGCGATCCAGAACTGGCCGGCGGCCATGGGCAGCAGGCCGCCCATCAGGAGCCAGCGGGCGTCGATCCTGGTGAGCATCCTGCTGAGCATCGGCGCGAGCAGCAGCGGGATCAACTGGAGGATCACGAAGGGCATTCCGGCCCGCAGCGGGCTCAGGTGCATGACCGCGCCGAGGCGGATCGAGACGCAGTAGGCGGTGCCGATGAAGCCGAACATGCCGGCCAGCGCGACGACCGCCGCCGCCGCGAACGAGGGGATCTTCAGCAGGCCGAGGTTGAACATCGGGGAGGCCGCGCGGGTCTCCGCGACGACGAACCCGACGAGCGCGACGGCCGCCAGGGTCAACGCGCCCACGATCGCCGCGCTGCCCCAGCCGCGGTCGCCGCCCTCGATGACGCCCCAGAGCAGGGCGGTGAGGCCGACGGCGATGGTGATCTGGCCCGGCCAGTCCAGCGCGCGGCCCTCGGGCGCCTTGGAGTCGGTGACCAGCTTCCAGCAGGCGACCGCGACGATCAGACCGAGGACGACCGGCGGCACGAACGCCCAGCGGAAGTCGGCGACCGTGGCGAGGACCCCGGAGGACAGCGGGCCGAGCGCGGAGGCCAGGGAGATCGACAGCGCCCAGGTGGAGACGGCTTTCGCCCGGTCCTTGCCGTCCGGTGTGGCCGCCGCGATGACCGCGAGGGAGCTGGGGAACAGCGCGGCGGCGCCGATGCCTGCCAGGGCCTGCCCGGTCCACATCATGGTGATGTTCTGCGAGGTGGCGTTGAGGAGTTCACCGAGCGCGAGGACGAGTCCGCCGAGCACCAGCAGCCGCTTGCGGCCGAAGAGATCGCCCACCACACCGAAATTCAGTTCCAGAATCGCGGTGGGGAGAATGAACGCGGAGGTGACCCAGGCGACCTGGGAACCCGAGGCGCCGAATGCGGCCTGGATTTCCCCGTTGATGGGCGAGGGAACGGTAATGCACAACTGTGCCGCCGCGACCGCGAGACAGCATGCTATGAGTGTTCCGGGGTCCAGTCTTTTCAAGGAGATCGATTCCGTCATCGTGCGTGCCCTCACTCTGCGTTTTTCTCTATGAGTTCGATGAGATTTCCCTCGGGGTCGCTGACCCAGGCCATGCGCACTCCGGGCTCGGGGGACGGCCCGGGTGCCATGACCTCGCCCGCGCCACGGGCCACCAACGCCTCGTGGACGGGGTCGAGTTCGGGGGTGGTGACCGCGAAGTGCCCGTATCCCTCGGTGAGTACGGCGGTCATCGGGTCCGGCGCGCGAAGGCCGGGGGCGGAGCCGGGTCTGGCGAGCAGCTCGATGCGCCAACCCCGCGGATGCTCCAGTACGACACCTCTCAGACCGGGCCCTTCGAGGCGGAACTCGAAGACGGTCTTCAGGCCGAACGCGCCCTGGTACCAGGCGGTTTGGGCGGTCAGGTCGCGCACGTTGACGCCCACGTGGTCGAGTCGGACGGTCACGGCGGCTCAGCCGGCCATCGCGCTGTCGCCGCCGTCGACCATGAGGTTGGCGCCGTTGACGAAGGCCGCCTCGTCGGAGCAGAGGAAGGCGGCGGCCCGCGCGATGTCCTCGGGCTGCCCCACCCGCCCGACCGGGATCCGCGCCTCCAACTGGGCCCTGGGGCCGTCCGGATCGTCGAGGAAGGGCGCGGTGGCGGAGGTGCGGGTCATGCCGGGGGCGATGGTGTTGACGCGGATGCGGTGCGGGGCACCGGCCGCGCACAGGTGCAGGCTCATCGCCAACACCCCGCCCTTGGCGGCTCCGTGGGGCACCATCGGCATGAACGGCGCCCCGCGTACGGCGGCCACGGAGGCGACGTTGAGGACGGCCCCGCCGCCACGGGCGATCAGGTGCGGCCAGGCGGCCTGGGTGCAGAAGTAGGGGATGTCCAGCTCGTTCTTGATGGTGAAGTACCAGTCCTCGGCGGGCATGGCCTCGAACGGGCCGTTCCGCAGCGCGGAGGCGTTGTTGTAGAGGATGTCGATCCCGCCGAAGGCCGCGATCCCGGCCTCGATCCACTCGCGGGCGCCGTCCTGGGTGGACAGGTCCACGGGGGCCAGGGACCACATGATTCCGCCGGCCTTTTCGACGAGTTCCACGGTTTCCGCGGCACTGTCCTCGTCGATGTCACAGCCGAAAACCTCGGCGCCCTCCGTCGCGAATATCTGCGCCGCGGCCCGCCCTATTCCTGCCCCCGTTCCACTGATGAAAGCGATTTTCCCGGCCAGTCGACCCATGATTGCCAAGTCCCTTGTCCCGTGCCGCCGTGGTGCGGTGGTGGCAGCGTAGGTACGGCCATTGGCGAGAACAAGAAATGGGTCGGCGAAGGGCCATCGGGGGTTCGTATGGCTGGTATGAGGCGCGGAGCGGCGGACTCGCCCCGCGTTTCACAGGAAACGTCAGAGCACGTCGAGGACGGCCTTCCCGCGCAGGCTGCGACCGCTCAGCGCCTCGGCGGCCTCCGCGATCCGGTCCCACGGGCCGCGCCAGCCGACCGGCACCCGCAGCCGGCCGTCGCCGACCAGCGCGAGCAGCCGCCTCAACTGCGCCTGCCGGTCGGTGAGTCCACCGCCGTTGTAGACCGACACGATCGCCTTGGGTGTGCTGCTGCCGAGCGTGACACCCACGGGCAGCACGGCCTCCCGCCCGGCGGCCCAGCCGACGCTCTGCAGACTGCCGCCCGGGGCCAACAGGCCGTAGGCGGACACCAGTTGGGCCCCGCCCACGATGTCGATCACGACGTCCAGCCTCGGCATGTCGTGACGGCTCGTCAGTTCAATTGGCGGGCCGTTTCGGCTTGTCGGGCTGGTGAGGGGCAGGCTGAGGGCCCGGCTGTCGCGTCGGGTGGGCGCCGGGTTCCACGGCTCCGCCGGGATGGTGCCGCTCGCGGGGACGGGAGAGTGCTGGTCATCCGGGGTTCGGGAGGGTGTCGAGCCGGGCCAGGGCTTCCGTGATCAGGTGGGTCCAGGGCCAGTGCTTGGCGAGGCGGAGGATGTGTCGGCGGCCGGTCGTGACGAGCTGGGCGGCGGTGGACAGCAGCCGCAGCCGCAGGCGGCGGGGTTCCCACAGCCGGGCCGTGCCGATCAGGGCGAGCATCGGCATCCAGGCCAGCAGGTCCAGGGCGATCTGGACGATCTCCAGCCAGATCCGGTTCTGCGCGGTGTCGTGGAGGGGAGGTCGCGCAGGCCGGTGGCGCGGGCGGCGCGGATGCGGTCCTCGGCTCTGGCGCGCTGGCGGTGGCGCAGTTCGAGTGCGGCGATCGGCACGTCCTTGGTGTTGGTGGCGAAGCAGGTCAGTCGCGTGCCGTCGGCGTCGGTGAAGCGCAACTGGGCGCCCGGATGCGGGCGTTCCTTGCGCACGATCAGCCGCATCCCCGCCGGCCGGCCCTTGAGGCAGTCGCCGTCGAGTTCGGCCACCCAGGCTCCGTCGCGGATCTCGTCGCCCGGCTCGACGGCGACCGTCCAGGCGGTGGCCGGGATGCGGAGCGCCGCGGCGTGGATGGCATCGGTGATGGTCATGCCGACCGAGTACGACAGCCACCGGCCCCTCGCCGCCAGCCAGGTCACGAACTTGTGGGTACCGCCGGCGGAGTCGGTACGGATCAGTGTCTGCCGTCCGCGCCGGTACTTCTTGGGCAACTGGGCCAAAGCGAGCTTCGCGGCGTCGATGTGGTCGGCGGCGGTGTTGCTGCCCGCGTTGCCCGGCCGCAGCAGACCGGCTACCGGCTCCCCGCTGCCGCCTGGGCCGTGGTCGACAAAGCCCATCAGCGGGTGGTGCCCGAACGTCTTCTTCCAGGTCGCGGCGGCGTCCTGCTTGTCGGAGTGAGCGATGACGAGCACTCCGTCGAGGTCCACGATCACTTGCCCGCCCGCGTCCGGAGCCTCCTCGCCGGCCAACTTCCACACCCGCTCGCGGACTTCCGCCCGTGCCGTCCAGAGCACATCGAGGGCCTTCAGCCCGGACGAGCCGAGGGCATCGACGAGGCGGGAGACCGTCGGGTCTGAGGCCACCGGCCCGAACACGCCCGGCTCGGCCCGCAACATGCCTACGTCCGCGAGGCAGTCCCCACCCAGCGCGACCGCCAGGGCCACATCCAGCAGGATCTTGCCCGGGTCGTGCACAGTCCGCGGCTTGCACCAGGGCGTCAGCGCGTTCGATATCGCCTGATCCAGCCCGGTCTTACGGACGGTCTCCACCAGCAGCACGCCGCCCGCCTGGCTGACCACTCCACCGCCCTCGACGCGGACACGCGGAGAGGACCCGATACGCTTCTTCACCTGGGAAGTGCTTCTTCCCTCGCAACGACAGGACCTTCGACAAGCCCTATCGTTGCAGGTCAGGAGCACTTGAGTTACTGCCTGACAGGTCGTCAGCAGCCGGGGGCAGGTCGACGCCTTCCGCAGTGAGCTTCGCGACGAGCCGGTCGTAGCAGGGGCGATGAGCCGCTTGGACCGGCTGGCCACGTTCCGCGCCGCCGTGGACGCGGGCTCTGCCGACCCGAAGAACACCTACGCGTACTACACCGGCGTGATCAGCGCGCTCAATGCCGCGGACCCCACCGAGGAGAAGGCCGCGCGCGGCGACCGGCAGTTGCGGGACGACCTTGCCGCCCTGCAGGCCCTCGCCGACGCGAAGGAGGCCGGTAGCCAGGAAGGCAGCCGGCTCAGCGGTGTTCTCGCCGCGGGTTCGTTCCGGGGAACCAACTACCTGGACTTCGCGGAGGTGCGGGCGACCCGTGTATCCGCCATGACGCGCTTCTTCAGAATCGCCACCCCCTCCCAGCGCGATGCCGTCGTGAAGATGTTCTCCTCGCCGGTGACCAAGCGCCTCGACGTCATCGAGAACGCGGCCCTCAAGGCCGCCGACGGGTCGAAGATCGACGCCGACGCCACGGGGTTCACAAACAACATGATTCGCGCCGACCGCACCGTGTACGACGCGCAACGCAGGGTCGACGCCGACGCGCGGGCCCGCGCCAAGGCCCTCAGTGCCGATGCCGCTGCCGCCCTAATCGGCTACCTCGCCCTTGGCCTGCTGGTGATCGCCGCCCTCGTCGCGGCCGCTGCCGCTCTCTGGACGGTGTGAGAACCTGTCTCTTATACACATCTGAGCCTGCCGTCGAAATGAGAGGTGTAGAACACGGTGGTCGC
>NZ_JBHYWD010000011.1:294270-303946 GCF_042751305.1 Streptomyces hokutonensis | reverse complement strand
GGCAGGGACCGTGGTCCCTGCCCGCCCGACGCGTCCATGGTTCATGGCTTCCCGGTCAGAGGTGCTTCGGTGCGGGCGGCGATGTCCTCGGCGGTGACCCCGGGTGCGGTCTCGACGAGCGCGAGGCCGGCCGGTGTGACGTCCAGTACGCCGAGGTCGGTGATGATCCGGTGGACGCACCGCTCGCCGGTCAGCGGCAAGGTGCACTCCTCGACGATCTTGGGAGTGCCGTCCTTGGCGGTGTGTTCCATCAGGACGATGACGCGGCGGGCGCCATGGACGAGGTCCATGGCTCCGCCCATGCCCTTGACCATCTTTCCGGGGATCATCCAGTTGGCCAGGTCACCAGCGGCGGAGACCTGCATGGCGCCCAGGATGGCGGTGTCGATGTGGCCGCCGCGGATCATCCCGAAGGACAGGGCCGAGTCGAAGAAGGAGGCCCCGGGCAGGACTGTGACGGTCTCCTTGCCGGCGTTGATCAGATCTGGGTCGACCTGGTCCTCGGTCGGGTAGGGCCCGGTGCCGAGGATGCCGTTCTCGGAGTGCAGCACGACCTCCACGCCGACCGGCAGATGGCCGGGAATCAAAGTGGGCAGACCGATGCCGAGGTTGACGTACGAGCCGTCGGTGAGTTCGGCGGCTGCGCGGGCGGCCATCTGGTCGCGGGTCCAGGCCATCAGGGTCGTACCGTCCTCTTCTCGATCTGCTTGTCGGCCGCCTGTTCAGGAGTGAGGGCAACGATCCGCTGGACGAAGACGCCCGGCAGGTGGACCTCGTCGGGGCTCAACTCACCGGGCTCGACCAGCTCTTCGACCTCGGCGACGGTGGTCCGCCCGGCCATCGCGGCGAGGGGGTTGAAGTTGGCGGCGGCGCGGCGGAAGACCAGGTTGCCGTGGCGGTCGCCGCGCCAGGCCCGTACGAGGGCGAAGTCGGTGGTGATGCCGTGCTCGAGGACGTGCGGGCGGCCGTGGAAGTCGCGGGTCTCCTTGGGAGGGGAGGCGACGGCGACCGAGCCGTCGGGGGCGTACCGCCAGGGCAGACCGCCCCGCGCCACCTGCGTTCCCACTCCCGCCGGGGTGTAGAAGGCGGGGATGCCCGCGCCGCCCGCGCGCAGCCGTTCGGCGAGGGTGCCCTGCGGCACCAGCTCCACCTCCAGTTCGCCGGACAGGTACTGGCGGGCGAACTCCTTGTTCTCGCCGACGTAGGAGCCGGTCACCCGGGCAATGCGTCCGGCGGCCAGCAGCACGCCCAGCCCGCGCCCGTCGACGCCGCAGTTGTTCGACACGACTTCGAGGCCGGTCGCGCCCTGCTCGTGCAGGGCCCGGATCGCGGCCTCGGGTACACCGCTGAGTCCGAAGCCACCAACGGCGAGTGACGCACCGTCGGGGATGTCGGCGACCGCCTCGGCCGCGCTCGCGCGGACCTTGTCCATGGGTGGGAGGGCCTTTCTGCTGCTACTGGTGGAGGGCGTCGGAGATCGACTTGACGCCGCCGTGCGCCGTGAGGCCTCCGTCGACCGGGATCTCGGCGCCGGTGATGAAGGACGACTCGTCGGACAGGAGGAAGACCACGAGCGGGGCGACCTCCTCGACCGTGCCGGTGCGGCCGAGTGGCGTCTCCCGGACGTTCGCCTCTCGGAACGCGGGCGCCGCGGAGGCGGTCATGTCCGTCTCGATGAAGCCGGGATGGATCGTGTTCAGCCGGATGCCGCGGGGTCCCAGCTCCATGGCGGCGGTCTTCGACAGACCGCGCAGGGCCCACTTGCTGGCCGTGTAGGCGACCGGGTAGTGGCCGGTGAGCGCGGCGGACGAGCCGACGTTCACGATCGAGGAGCCGGGCGGCATCAGCGGCGCCAGGTGCTGGATGCCCAGCAGCGGGCCGGTGACGTTGACCGCGTGGACCCGGGCCATGTCCTCGGGGCGTACCTCGTCGATCCGGGCCCGCCAGGTGACGCCCGCGTTGTTGACCAGGCCGTGCACCTGCCCATACGCCTCACGCAGGTCGGCGGCGAGTTCCGCCCAGTCCTTCTCGCTCGTGACGTCGAGACGGCGGCAGCCGGGTGCCTGCGTGACGTCGGTGGCGATCACCCGGGCGCCCTCGCGGGTCAGCGCCTCGGCCTCCGCGGCGCCCTGGCCACCGGCCGCGCCCGTGACCACGACGACCCTGCCGAGGAGCCGTTTGGGATGGAGATCGGTCATGGCCGCTCCCTCGTGCGGCGTCGGGCGACGGGAACGGCCACGGGGTCCGGGCCGGCCACCACGGTGTTGGAGACGGAACCGATGCCTTCGACGGTGAGAGTGACCGTGTCGCCGGGCTTCAGGGGAGGCGGGGACTGCTCACCCCGTACACCCCACAGCTCGGCGAGGCAGCCGCCGTTGCCGCAGGTCCCGGAACCGAGGACGTCGCCGGGGCGGACGACGGTCCCGCGTGAGGCGTAGGCGACCATCTCCTCGAAGGTCCAGCTCATGTTGGACAGCAGATCCTTGCCCACGACCTCGCCGTTGATCTCGGCGGTGAGCGCGAGGCGCAGGAACCCGTCCGCGTCGCGGTACTTCCCCAGCTCGTCGGCGGTGACCAGGTAAGGACCCAGCGTGGTGGCGGTGTCCTTGCCCTTGCAGGGGCCGAGGCCGACCTTCATCTCGGCGGACTGCAGGTCCCGGGCCGACCAGTCGTTGAGGACGGTGTAGCCGACGATGTGGTCGCGGGCCTGCTCGGGGGTGAGGTCGCGGCCCTCCTTGCCGATCACGGCGGCGACCTCCAGCTCGAAGTCCAGCACGCTCGAACCCGGCGGCATGGGGACGTCGTCGCCCGGGCCGTACATCGCATAGGGGTTGCCGAAGTAGAACGTCGGGGCCGCGTACCACCGCTCCGGTACTCCGGCAGCCCCGTCCACGGACCGCCGTACGCCCTCGACGTGTTCCTCGAAGGTGACGAAGTCACGCACGGTGGGCGGCTGGAGCGGTGCCAGCAGGCGTACCTCGGAGACGTGGGGGCCGGCCGGGACGTCGAGGGTCGCGGAGCCCGCGTCGAGCAGTTCGGGCAGACCGCCTCCCTCGACGAGCAGGCCGGTCAGTGAGCCGACACCGGGCAGGGGGTGGAGCGTGCCGTCCTCTGCGACGACGGCCACCTGGCGTCGGTTGCGGTACTCGTACGTGGCGAAACGCATGGCGGTTTCCTGTCGGCTGTCGGCGTGAGGGGTGGGCACGAAGGCCGGGGGCGCGGCAGGGGAGTCAGGGCAGTGACAGGGTCACCGCGCCCCCGGGGACTCAGGGCTTCGCCGATCAGACCGGCGGGGCGACGAAGACGCCGCGATCGGGGTCGTTGAAGGACTCCTTGGTGACCAGTTCGTTCATGGGGTTGGCGGTGCCCCACTGGTCGGTGACCTCGGGCTGGGAGAAGTCGTACACGTGGGGGTGCCAGGTGTCCTCGTCCAGTTCCTCCAACTCCGTCGTGTACTCGACGGTGTTGCCGTGCGGGTCGAGGAAGTAGGTGAAGGTGTTGTCGCCCGCCATGTGCCGTCCCGGACCCCAGATCTTGCGGGCGCCGGAACGGATGACCCGGCCGGAGCCGCGCATGTACTCGTCGATCCCGCGCATCTCGAAGGAGATGTGGTGCAGGGAGGTGTGCGGGCCCTTGGCGATGGCCATGGAGTGGTGCTGGTTGCTGATCCGCATGAAGTGCATCACGTCGCCGATGTGAGGATGGCCGAGCGTGTCGGACAGCCGGAAGCCGAGGTGCTCCTCGTACCACGCCTTGGTCTTGTCCAGATCCGGCGAGTTGAGGACGACGTGCGACAGCTTGACCGGGATCGACTCCTTCTCCTCGATCCTGCGGTGCTGCCGGACCGCCACGTCGGCCGAGACCTCGATGGTGCGGCCGTCGACGTCGAAGAAGCGGAATCCGTAACCGCCGCCCGGGGTGTCCACCTTGCCCGGCTGCGAGATCAACTGGACGCCACCGGCGAGGAGTTGCTCGGCGAGCGTGTCCACGTCGGCCGCTGAGGCGGCGCCGTAGGAGACGAGGTCGAGGCGCTTCTCGTCGGCCTTGCGCAGCCGGACGACGTACTGCTCGGGAGACCCTTCCGCGGCCAGGAAGGAGATGCCGGAGTCCTCGGCGACCTTGGTCAGGCCCCAGACGCCGGCGTAGAAGTCGAGTTGCTTGTCGTAGTCCGGCACGGCGAGGTCGACGTGGCGGAGGTGGGTGAGCAGGCGGTTACTCATGGGGGGGTCCTCCTCAGACCAGGTTGAGCAGCGCGGCAGCGTTTCCGCCGCGGACGGAGTGGAAGTCGGTGTCGGGCAGGTCCGCGGCGCGCAGCGCGCCGAGCGGGTCGTCGGTACCCATGTCGAAGGGGAAGTCGGAGCCGAGCAGGACCCGTTCCTGGCCGACCGCTCGCAGCAGCTCCCGCAGGACGTGGGGGTCGTGGACGAGGGAGTCGAAGTACAGCTGCTTCAGATAGCTGCTCGGTTCCCGCTCACAGCCACGGGCGTCGGGACGGGCCCGCCAGGCGTGGTCGGAGCGGCCGATGTGGGTGGGCAGGTAGCCGCCGCCGTGCGCCGCGATCAGCTTCAGGCCCGGATGGCGGTCCAGGACACCGGAGAAGATCAGGTGGGAGAGGGCGACCGCGTTCTCGGTGGGCTGGCCGACGGTGTTGGACAGGTACCAGCGGTCCAGGCGCTCGTCGAGCGTGCAGCCGAAGGGGTGCAGGAAGAGGAAGGCGCCTGTCTCCTCCGCACGGGACCAGAGGGCTTCGTACGCCGGGTCCGACAGTTCGCGGCCGGGCGCGTGCGAGGAGATCTCCACGCCCCGCAGCCCCTGTTCGAGTGCGTGGTCGAGCAACTCGACCGCGAGGTCGGGATGCTGGAGCGGGACCAGGCCCAGGCCGTGAAGACGGTCGGGAGCCTTCGCACAGTGTGCGGCGGTGCCCTCGTTGGCCAGCCGGCAGACCTTCTCGGCCAGTTGGGGCTCGGCCCAGTAGTGGTAGTGGGACGGCGAGGGGCTGACCAGCTGGATGTCCACGCCCTGCGCGTCCATGGCCGCGAGGCGCACCGCGGCGTCCGTCAGCTTCGGCACGCGCGCCCCGACCATCGGACCGTTCACTGCCAGGGCCGCCGGGCCGTTGCGGCGGGCGTCGAGGGCGCGGGCCTCGGCGAGACCGGGATGATCGGCGACGGCCTCCTCGACCTCCGGGAGCAGGAGGTGGGCGTGGACGTCGATGGTCGGCGCGGAGGATGCGGTGGTGGTCACGGGCGCTCCTTGAGGAGGTTCATGGTGCGGCCGACCAGCCCGGCCATGTCGGCGTCGCGCACGCCGTCCAGCTGCCACTGGCCGATCTGCATGGACGCCGCGACGACGGTGCGCACCCGGGGGATGCGGCGGTCGTGGTAGGCCCGGAGCAGCTCGTCGTCCCAGTCCCGTCCGCTGGTGAGCAACTCGGCGAGGACGAGGGCGTCCTCCAGGGACATCGCCGCGCCCTGGGCCAGGGTGGGCGGGCAGCAGTGGGCGGCGTCGCCGATCAGCACGACCCGGCCTCGGTGCCAGGACCCCTCCACCAGCAGGTGGTCGAACCAGGTGTAGTTGACCTTCTTCGGGTCGGTGATGTGCTTGGTGATCTCCGGCCAGACCCCGCCGTAGCTCTGCGCCAGGCTGCGCATCTCGTCGGCGTAGGTGGCCGGGGCGATCGAGGTGCGGTCGCGGCACCCTTCGACGACGTACGCGTAGATGGTGTTCTCGCTGGTGGGGCAGTAGCCGGCGATGTAGGCGGGGCCGCCGTAGGCGAGGTCGGTGCGCGTCACGCTCTCGGGCCGCGGGGCGGCGATGCGCCAGATGGCCATGCCGGTCGGCTCGGGTTTGTCGGTGATGCCGATCGCCGCGCGGGTGGCTGAGTTGAGACCGTCGGCGGCGATCACCAGGTCGTATCTGCCCTCGCTGCCGTCGCTGAAGCGCACCGAGACGCCGTCGGCGTCCTGCTCCAGCGCTTCGGCGGTGGTGCCGAGACGAACGTCGGCGCCGGAGGCGCGGACCGTGTCGATGAGGATCTGCTGCAGCTGGGGGCGCTGCATGCCGAGGGTGGCGGGCAGGTCCTCCCCGCCGGTCTGGATGTCCTCGGCGACGAACAGGACGGTGCCGTCGGGGGTGGTCACGCCCAGCGAGCCGAAGGCGTATCCGGAGGCTTTCACCTGTTCCCACACGCCGAGTTCGCGCAGGACCCGCAGGGCGTTGCCCTGGAGGGTGATGCCGGAGCCGGTGGTGGCGTTCCAGTCCGGCTTGGCCTCGATCAGGTCGACGGCGATGCCGGCGCGGCGCAGCAGGATGGTGATGGCGTTGCCTGAGGCACCCCCGCCGATGACCAGGACGGTGGGTGTGCCCCCGGCTGGAGGCTGGGGGAGAGTGCGGCTGTCAGCCATGTCGGGGATTCCTCCCGGGTTGGGCCGCGCGACTTCGGGCGGCGGGGGCTGCGGCTCGCCCGCTGCGAGAGCGGGCCAGAGGTGGGGACGGGGGTGCGGGGCCGGATGCGCCGCTGCTGTCCGGGGAACGGCGCATCCGGCAGTTGTGCGGGTTACTTGACGGCGATCGGGTTGACCGGGGAGCCGACCGCTCCGGTGATCGGGAGGGGAGCGGCGGTGAGCCAGAACTCGTACACGCCGTCGTCGGCGCAGTCGGCGGCGAGTGCGTCGAGGTCCCACATCTCGCCGATCAGCAGGCCCATGTTGGGGATGACGACCTGGTGCAGCGGCTGGAAGGCGCCCTCGAACTCGTTGGGACGGACCTCGAAGCCCCAGGTGTCGGTGGCGATGGCGGCGATCTCGCTGCCGTGCAGCCAGCCGGCGGTGGTGAACGACAGGCCGGGCGCGGGGCCGCCCGCGTAGTCGCCCCAGCCGTCGCGTCTTGCGCGGGCGAGGTGTCCGGTGCGGACGAGCACGATGTCGCCGCGGCCGACGGTCACCCCGTGGGCCTCGGCGGCCCGGGTGAGGTGCTCCTCGGTGATGGCGAACCCGTCGGGCAGCTCGCCGTCCGTGCCGACGACCTGGCCGACGTCGAGGAGCACGCCGCGTCCGGCGACGTGCGGCGCCATGTGCTCGATGCCGGTGACGAGGTCGCCTTCGGAGGTGACCACCTTGGCGGCGCGCCGCCCGTTCCAGGCGAATCCGTGGTCGAAGATGTGGCCGAGTCCGTCCCACTGGGTGGAGCACTGCAGCGGCATGGCGATCACGTCGTCGGCGCCGCCGATGCCATGTGGGAAGCCTTGGTTGCCCAGTGCCGCGTCGGTGCCCGTGTCGAGCATGGTGTGCACCGGGTTGGTCCGCCGGCGCCAGCCCTTCTGCGGGCCGTTCATGTCGAAGCGCTGTGACAGCGAGAAGCTGACTCCTCGTCGGACGAGGGCGGCGCCCTCGCACCGCTTGGCCTCGTCGAGGAAGTTCAGCGTGCCGAGCACGTCGTCCTCACCCCAACGCCCCCAATTGGAGTACGCCTTGGCGGCCTCGGCTATCGCGCCCTCCGGGTCGCGGCGGTCCAGGCTCATGCCGTTCCCTCCGCGACACAGCGGGTGCGCTGCACGCCCAGACCGGTGATGGAACCCTCCATGACGTCGCCGTCGCGCAGCAGGCGTCCCCAGTGGATGCCGTTGCCGGCCGGACTGCCGGTCAACACCAGGTCGCCGGGCAGGAGTTGAGCTGTCTGTGAGGCGTACGACACCAACCGTGCGACCCCGAAGAGCATGTCCTTGGTGGACTCGTCCTGCATGGTCTCGCCGTTCAGCTTGAGCGTGACCCACAGGTCACCGGTGTCCTCGATCGACTCGGCCGGTACGAGCCACGGGCCGAGCGGCGTGAAGCCGGGAGCGTTCTTGCTGCGCAGCCAGTCGGTGCCGATGGCCTTCATGTCCCGGCGGAACACGGTGGCGCGGTCGGTGAGGTCATTGGCGATGGTGTAGCCGGCGACGTACTCCAGGGCCTCCTCGACCGTCACCTGGTAGGCGGGCTTGGCGATGACGGCGGCCAACTCCAGCTCCCAGTCCGGCTTTTCGGCCCAGGCGGGCAGGACCACGTCGTCGTACGGGCCGGTGATCGCGCTCGGCAGACCGATGAACACGTACGGCAGGTCCTCGGCGGCCCGGCGGTCCATGACCGCGGCGATCTCCTCGCGGGCCTCCTCGACCGTGCGCGGGTCGTCCGGGGAGCGGTGGGCGACCTCCAGGTCGATCACGTGCTGCCGGTAGTTGGCGCCGGACTGGAAGATCTGCCGCGGCTCGATGGGGGCGTGCACCCGCAGGCCCTCCAGTGGCCGCCAGCCGAGGGCGTCCTCGTCCGCCAGGACGCGCAGGACGGGCAGGGCCTCCTCCCACCGCTCCACCACGGCGCGCACGCTGGACGGTGCCCAGGCCAGGACATTGCTCAAGTCGAGTACCCGGCCCTTGGCCAGGAGGCCGGGAAACGGCTCTCCGTCCTGAGTGGAGAACGCGCCGAGCGCGAACGGGCCGGCAGGTTGCGCGAGCGTTGCCATCTGATTTCCTCCTGCTGGGTTGCGGTCTACTCTGGCCTCGATCGGTTAATCACGGAAATCAATCCTGTGGATGTGCCGAATCCATGACATGGATGCCTCTCGCTTGCTAGGTGGTTGCCCGGTGAACCTGTCCCGACTCGACCTCAATCTGGTCCTCGCCCTGCGCGCGCTGCTGGAGGAGCGCAATGTCACCCGGGCCGGCGAGCGCATTGGGCTGAGCCAGCCGGCTATGAGCGCCGCGCTGTCCCGGCTGCGCCGCCATTTCGACGACGAATTGCTCGCCCGCACCGGCAACGCCTACGAGCTGACTCCGCTCGGAGTGGCCCTGAGGGATCGCAGCGCCACCGCGTGCGACCTGCTGGAACGGGTCTTCGCCAGCCAGGCCGACTTCGACCCGGCGGCGGAGAGCCGGGAGTTCACCCTGCTCGCCTCCGACTACGGCGCCGCCGTGTTCGGTGCCGCGCTCGCCCGCACCCTGCACGAGGAGGCACCCGGCATCCGGCTCACCTTCCAGCACCCGGCACCGTCCGTCGTGGAGAACACCGCCACGGTGCTGAGCACCGTCGACGGACTGCTGATGCCGCACGGCGTCATCGACGGCTTGCCCGCCGTCGACCTCCACCAGGACCGCTGGCTGTGCATGGTCGCCGACGACCACCCCGAGATCGGTGACGAACTCACCCTTGACCAGCTGGGGCGTCTGCCCTGGGCCGTCTACCAGCGTCCTTACGACGCCCCGGCCGCCCGCCAGCTCAGCATGATAGGGATCAGTCCCCAGGTGGAGGTGTCCGTGCAGACCTTCCAGCTGCTGCCCCACATGGTCGAGGGCACCCGCCGGATCGCGATGATCCAGGAGCGCCTGGCGCGCAAGGCGGTCCGCTCCGCCGCGGTGCGCGTCCTGCCCTGCCCGTTCGAGGCGGTACCGGTGCGGGAGGCGATGTGGTGGCACCCGGTGCACACCCAGGACGCCGCCCACATCTGGCTCCGCCGGAAGGCCGCGGAGGTGGGCGCGACGCTGGCGGGCAACGGCTACGGCAATGGCAAGGGCCCAGGGAAGGCCGTGCCCGTCGACCAGAACGCGGGGGGGGGCGGGGGGCCGCGGGGGGCGGGGGGCCCGCGCCCGCCCCCCGCCCCCGCCCCCCCCCCCGCGGCGGGGGGCGCGCCCCCCCCCCCCCCG
>NZ_JBHYWD010000011.1:224844-294260 GCF_042751305.1 Streptomyces hokutonensis | reverse complement strand
AAGGCCGTGCCCGTCGACCAGACCGCGGGGCTGCCGCCGGGCCGGCTCTGACCGGGCCCGGCGGCAGCCCGTGAGCGACGCGCCGTCGGCGGGCGGACTGGACGCCCTCCGAGCCACCGCTCCGGCAACCGCCGAGGACGACACCCGTACAGCGGGCGGACCGGCTGCCCTCAGGCCAACGCTCCGGCAACAGCCGGGAACGGCCGACATCCGTACAACGGCCGGTCCGCGCGCCCTCAGGCCATCCGCTCCAGCAACGGCCAAGGACCGACAGCACCCGTACACCGGCCTGCTCCCTCAGGCCAACTGCTCCGGCAACGGCCGGGCATCGACGGCACCCGTACGACGACGAGCCGCCCACAGCCCCGCCGCGACGAGGGCGGCGGCCAGCCCCAGCACGCCCACCGCACCGGTGAGACTGCCGACGGCAGACTCCCCGGCGAGCAGCACCAGCGGGCAGACGAACTCACCGCCGAAGAAGGCCGCCGTCCACAGCCCCGTGCCACGGCCGCGGTCCTCGAACGACAGACGGGACATGGCACTGGTGAGAAGGGCGGGAAGCAGCATGCCGGTGCCCACACAGTTGACGACCGCCCCGATGACCAGCAGCGGGGCGTTGCCCGCGAGGAACATCACCCCGAAGCCGGCGGCGCAGACCGCGAGAACGACCGGAAGCATCGGGTCGGGAGAACGCTTGAGCCGGGCGAAGGTGACCGCTCCCCCCACGGTGGCGGCACTGGCGATCGCGGTGGCCAGTCCGATCACGCCGGTGTTCTCCACCCCGAGGTCGTCGAGCAGGTACGCCATCTCCACCGGGACGGTATAGAAGACCATCGCCCCGAAGAAGGTGAGGGCACAGATGCCCGCCAGCTGCCGCCAGGGGAACGGGCGGCGGGCCTCCGCCTCGGCCGGAGCCGCGGCCGGGACCTCGTCGCCGTCCGCACGGGCCGCCGGGTTGGGCAGGGCGGTTGCCATCAGCGGGGCCAGCACCAGGCTCACGGCGTACACCCAGAAGGGCATGCGCCAGCCCGCCGATCCGGCGGCGCCGCCGAGCACGAAAAAGACGGTGGCCGATGCCGAGGCGCACATGGTCTGCAGGGCGAGGTACTTCACCCGCTGCCGACCACTGTAGTAGTCGCCGATCAGGGTCGTGCAGGCTGTCATGATCGCGGCCTCGGCGACTCCGACCAGGGCGCGGCTGGCGATGATGCCGCCCAGCGAGTCCAGCCAGAGCGGGGCGGTGCCGAACGCGGCGTACAGCAGGGTCGCTACGACCAGCAGGCGCTTGCGGCCCACGCGGTCCACGATCACACCGGCGAACGGAGCCAGCAGCGCCAGCGCGAGCGCCGGGACCGTCAGCGCGAGGGGCACCAGCGCCTTGGCCCCCGGGACCGACGCGAAGTGGTCCTGCATCTTCGGCAGCACCGGGGCGATCAGCACCGCCCCCAGGATCGGCAGACAGCTGCCCGCCATCAGAAGGGTCACCCGCAGCAGATGGGCCGAGCCCGACACGGCGACGGCTGACGGAGCGGTGGCGTCGACCGCGGCGGGAGGCGGCGGGGGCACGGAACCGGGCATGGCAACTCCAGGGGACGGCGTAAGGGAGCGGGCATGCCTCACGGGCGCCGACGACGCACGGCATGCTGGGGGGACTCGCACGCCGGCGGCATCCGGACAGCGGCGTGCGGTAGCGACGACTATGGGGGCGCCAAGGCGCCGGTGCCATCCCCAGCGCAATCCGAATCCCGTATCCGGGTTATCCACGCCATGGATGGGATGGGCAACCGTCACGCAGCCGGAAGACGTGCACGGCCGTTCCTGCGCGCGAACAGCGGTGTCCCGGAACTCGGTCGTCCCGGCTCCCGGGACACCGCCCGCAGCCGGCAGCCGGCACGGTCGCGCACGCCAGGCAGCGTCAGCGGACAGGCAGCGGCAGGACGCGCCAATAGGCGGTGACGGCGACGACCGCGACCACCACATGCATCACCATCAGCGCAGCGACGGCCAGCGGTCCACTGCCGGGCGTGCCGCCACCGAGCAGGGACAGGTCGGGCACGAACGACACGACCACGAGCACGGGCACCAGCCACAGCAGCAGCCCCACCGGGTTCTTGGCGACGCGACGGACGACCGCCCAGCCGATGGCGCCGAGGACGACGCCGAACACCGTCAGCGGCGCGTACGCGGAGAGGTGCAGCGGAGCGAAATCGTCCGACGCCCCCGCCGCGTGGGCGAGCACCGCGACCACCACGTTTCCGAGGACGGCCACGACAGCCGCCGCGAGAAGCCCCGCGACCACGGTCAGGCCGCGGGAGCGCGGCGCGGGCGGGGCGGACGATTCGGCTTCGGGGACGGAACCGGACATGGGGACCTCCTGTGGAGAGCTCAAGAACGACAGGTGCAGCGCCAGAAAGACAGGCGTTTGATGTATCAAACACCGGGGACGCTATTCCGAAGTGTTTGATCGGGCAAACATCTCGGTTAAAGTGGTCGCCATGACATCCCCCCGGTGGCTCACTCCCGAGGAGCTGCGAGCCTGGATCAACTTCCTCGACTGCTCGACGCTGCTGAGCGACTACCTCGATCAGCAGTTGCGGCGCGACGCGGCCATGACGCACGCGGACTACAGCCTCCTGGCCCGCCTGTCCGTGGCACCCGACCGCGCCCTGGGGATGTCCTTGCTCGCCGAGCAGTTGAAGTTCACCCGCAGCCGCCTCACGCGCGCGGTGATCCGCCTGGAGGAGTCGGGCTACGTGCGGCGCCGGGAGGATCCGGCCGACGGACGGGGACAGCTGGCCGAACTCACCGAGGCCGGCATGGAGTTGATGGCCAAGGCCGCCCCCGGCCATGTGACTGCCGTCCGCCGCGTGGTGTTCGACGTCCTCAGCCCTGAACAGGTGGAGCAGCTCGCCACCATCACCGCCACCGTGGTCACCTCCCTCAAGCAGGCCGGCGAGAAGGACGCCTACCCGGCGGCCCTGCCGTGGCATCGCCGCTGACTCCGAGACCCTCGAAGTCCGACAACCATCCGGGGTGGCCACAAGGCCACCTGCCCAAGCCCGTTCGGGAGAACGCCATGCGCGTCGCGATCACCGGGTCCACCGGACTCATCGGATCCGCCCTCACCCACTCGCTCCTCACCGACGGCCACCAGGTCGTTCGCCTCGTCCGCGACCGGTCGGCACGCCCCGCGGGGGACGACAGCGAGGCGGCGGGATGGGATCCGGTCGGAGGCCGCGTCCAGCCCGGTGCGCTGGACACTGTGGACGCCGTCGTGCACCTGGCCGGCGCCGGGGTCGGAGACAAGCGCTGGAGCGCCGCGTACAAGGAGGAGATCCGCCGCAGCCGCGCGCTGGGAACCCGGACCATCGCGCGGGCCTGCGCCGAGTCGTCCACACCGCCCCGCGTCCTTGTCTCCGCGTCCGCGACCGGTTACTACGGCGACACCGGCGACCGGACCATCGAGGAGAGCGCGCCGCCCGGGGACGACTTCCTGGCCGCCGTCTGCGTCGGCTGGGAGGCCGCCGCGGACACTGCCCGGGAGGCGGGCATCCGGGTGGTGCACCCTCGCACCGGCCTGGTGGTCTCTGCCAAGGGCGGCGCCTTCGGCAGGCTCTTCCCGCTCTTCCGCTTCGGCCTGGGCGGCCGGCTCGGTTCCGGCGACCAGTACTGGCCGTTCATCTCGCTGACCGACCACATCGGGGCACTGCGCTTCGCGATCGACGACGAGACGCTCACGGGCCCCGTCAACTTCACAGCCCCCGAACCACTGACGAATCGCGAGATCACGCGAGCGATGGGCCGCGCCCTTCATCGCCCGACGATCGCCTCCGTCCCCGCCTTCGCCCTCAGAGCGGCGCTCGGCGAGTTCGCCACGGGCATCACAGGCAGTTGCCGCGCCGTCCCTGCGGCCCTGGACAAGGCGGGCTTCAGCTTCAGCCACCCCACGATCGACATGGCACTCCGCTCCGTTCTCCACACGAGGTGACAGGTAGGGAGGGACGGCTTCCTGATTCCAGACGAGCGTCTCGATGCGCCGTTCGATCTGAGCGCGGCGGTGACGAAATGACACAGACCTGAGACTGAGAAACCGCTGAGCCCGCTGCGGTCAGGTACGAACTCGCTGGTCAGAAGAGCGTCTGATGAACCGGCGCGCAGGAGGGCCTCCCGGGCTGCGCCGAGGATGTCCTCGTCCCTGCTTGCGTCTCGGGGCCGTCCAGGCAGCCGTACCTTACCTATGGCCGTGCAGTGCTGCGCATCCCTGGACCACACAGCGCTGCTCTACAGGCCGTCGCCCTGAAGCGCCCTCATCGAGCCTCCGACGGCAATGCACAGGACCTGAGCGGCGCAGGTCCTGCCCCATGCCCCTCTCCCTTGCCAGCTGTCCCTGTGCGTGTCCCGGCGCCCCAGCCGGACAGGACCCGCTTGCCACGGGGTACTTGCGGAGCACTTGACGGCACCACGGCCGACGTACATCCCTGTACTGATGAACCTGGCTACTTCCCCCGCCCTGCAGGCAGGGACGGCCCACGAAATCGTCGCTATCCGCTCCAGACTTCCTTACACACCCCTGTCTCCGTCATCCAGCACATGTTGCGTACCAAGGGCGACCCCTTGCCAACTGCGAATGGGTGGGCCACATGTGGCCCACCCGTCGTTCCCACAGGACAACGTCCGGCCTCCAGCCGGATACATACCGACCTGGGCAAGCCGGTGGTCGCCGCCGTTCTAACGGAGCGGCTCACTCCCGATGTCGCGTAAGTGAGTCTGGGAGGCATGGCGGTTGTTCACCTGAGAAGTGCCTCCGGCTGGTGCAGGAAGCAGGCCCTCGAAAATCCTCATTCTTGCTGGTCAGAGGCACTCTTCACTTATCTGATCACCTCTCGGTCAGTCCGCCTCATGAAAGCGCGAGGCTAGGGGCTCCTTCACCTCGTCGACACCGGCCACCACCTCGTGCGCCCCCAGCTCACCGACCCACCGCGCACCGTCCTCGGAACCGGCCACTCCGATGACGAACGCCCCGCCCAGCGCCGCGAGTTGTACGGCGAACCCGCCGACCCCGCCCGACGCCCCGGTGACGAGGACCCGGCGGCCGAGGAGCGGGCCGGCCTGTTCCAGCGCGCGCAAGGCGGTACCGGCCGCGACGGGCAGGGTGGCCGCCTCGCCGAGGTCGACCTCGTCCGGCACCACGGCCACATCGGCCACGTCCAGGGCACGCTGCGCGCCGAATCCGCCGCTGTCCCCGTAGCCCACGACCCGGCTGCCCACCGCGGGCCCGCCCCCGTCGGCGGCGCGCACGACGACGCCGGCAGAGTCGAAACCGATCACGTCACCGGGCGCGCCCCGCTGCGCGAAGTACAGTTCGGCCGAGTTGAGGGAGGTGTGCCGGACCTCCACCAGCAACCGCCCCGGACCAGGCAGCGGGTCGGGCGCCTCCCCGAGCCGCAGTCCACCGACGGCCTCCGGATCCACGATCAGTGCGCGCACGACCTGCCCCTCTCGTCGTAGGTCACTCGTCTCGGGGCAACCTGCGCGGAACCGGTGTTCTTCCCGCCGTCCGCCACCCGATCACGGTTGGATGGAACCATGAGCACCGACGAGCACGCACGGCTGATGCGGGCCAACCAGGCCAACTGGGACGCCCGCACCCCCGTCCACCTCGCCAGCCGGTTCTACGGCCTCGACGGCGACCCGGACCCGGACCGCTGGTTCGCCGCCTTCGAGTGGGACGACCTCGGCGAACTCGCCGGCCGCGACGTGCTCCACCTCCAATGCCACCTCGGAACCGAGACCCTCGCGTTCGCGCGGCGCGGAGCACGAGCCGTCGGACTCGACTTCTCCGAGGCGTCGGTGAAGGCCGCGACCGGCATCGCGGCGAAGGCGGGCCTCGACGTCGACTACGTCCAGGCGAACGTGTACGACGCCGTAGAGGCTCTGGGACAGCGGCAGTTCGACGTCGTGTACACCGGCAAGGGCGCCCTCTGCTACCTGCCCGACCTCCCGCGCTGGGCGGAGGCGATCGCCCGACTCCTGCGCCCCGGCGGCCTGTTGTACATCGTCGAATTCCACCCCCTGCTCAACTCCCTGGGCCCGAAGCCGAATCCGGGCGAGGGACCGGAACTCCTGCTGCGCCACGACTACCTGGGCGGCGGCGGTCCGGTGCACCGGGACGCCACGTTCACCTACACCGACGGCCCGGCCGTGGCGGACGCGACCGACAGCTATGAGTGGATGCACGGAATAGACGAGGTCATCAACGCGTTGACGACGGCGGGACTGAACATCCGAAGGCTCCGCGAGAGCGACGAACTGCCTTGGCCGCGCTGGCCCCGCATGGAGCGGACCCCGACCGGCTGGTGGCGCTTGCCGAAGCCCCGGATCCCTCTCCTCTACGGCCTGCTGGCGAGCCGCTGAGCCGTATCTCACAGCCGGACCCGAACCGGGTGTGCTACGGTGCGGTCAGCACTTGTGTACGCCCCGTTCCGGGCGCCGGTGCCAGCACCACTTCTTCTCCGCCGACCGGCCCGTCGATTCCGACCGGCACACGGCTTCTTCACACCACTTCGTGACCGGCGTTCTTCCGCCGCACCCGAGGTGATGTTCCCGCCGCCCCGAGGAGCGCCCATGCGCCCTCCCTCTGCGGCTTCTCCCCCTTCCTTCCGCATGACACATGCAACCGTCCTTGAAAGGACCACCCATCATGACCACCACACTCGAACCCCCCGTACAGGAACAGCCCCGCACCCAGACCGCGACCGGTGTCCTTGACATCGACGGCAACGGGAAGGGGCACCTGCGGGCGCTGAGCCTCGAGCTCTCGCCCTCCGACCTCCAGGTCTCCCCCGCGCTGATCCGCCGTTACGGCCTGCGCAAGGGCGACCTCGTGGAAGGCGTCCGTGGCGGGCAGCGCGCCCTGACCGAGGTCGCGTTCGTCAACGGGCGCACGCCCGACGAACTCCGCGGCCGACGCCACTTCCGCGACCTCACCCCGCTGCACCCGCGTGAGCGGCTGCACCTCGAACACCCGGCGGCCGGACTCACCGGACGTGTCGCCGACCTGATCGCCCCCGTCGGCAAGGGCCAGCGCGGGCTCATCGTGGCCCCGCCCAAGACCGGCAAGACCGTACTGCTCCAGCAGATCGCGGCAGCCGTCGCCGGCAACCACCCCGAGGCCCGCCTCATGGTCGTGCTGCTCGACGAGCGCCCCGAGGAGGTCACCGACATGCGGCGCTCCGTGCGCGGCGAGGTCTACGCCTCCACCTTCGACAAGGCCCCCAAGCAGCACATCGCGCTGGCCGAGCTCGTGATCGAGCGGGCCAAGCGGCTGGTCGAGGACGGCGAGGACGTGGTGATCCTCCTCGACTCACTGACCCGCCTCTGCCGGGCGCACAACAACGCGGCGGCCTCCGGCGGCCGCACCCTCAGCGGCGGCGTCGACGCCACCGCGCTGATCGGCCCGAAGAAGTTCTTCGGCGCCGCACGCCTCGCCGAGGAAGGCGGCTCACTCACCATCCTCGCCACCGCACTGGTCGAGACCGGCTCCCGCGCCGACGACTTCTACTTCGAGGAGCTCAAGAGCACCGGCAACATGGAGCTCCGCCTCAGCCGCGAGCTGGCCTCCCGCCGGGTGTTCCCGGCCGTCGAGATCAACCCGTCCGGCACGCGCCGCGAGGAACTCCTGCTCACTCCGGCCGAGTTGACGGCGGTGCGGGGTCTGCGCCGCGTCCTCCAGAACAGGGACGGCCAGAGCAGCACGGAGACCCTGCTGGAGCGCATGCGGGAGACCCCGGACAACGCGACGTTCTTGCGCCGCATCCAGCCGACACTGCCTTCGAACTGACCTGCGCCGTCGTCTTCCAGGGGCGCGGGGCTGTGTCGATATGCGGCTCCGCCGCGTGGGCGCGACCAGCCCCCCACCGGCCGGCAGCCAAACCACTAGCGCATCCGGGTGCACGCTCGCCCCGCCCGGCCCCGCCATCGCCGTCTACGACGACTCCGTTCCTACGTTTGCCGGTATGACTATCGGATTCTCGCCCCGGATCGCTATGTCAGCCTGCGCCCTCTGTCTGACGAGCGTCCTCGCGTTCACCCCTACCGCGGCGACAGCCAACACCGGGCCGGATCCCAGCACCCAGGTCCACCCCCACAGCGGCGCTCCCGAACTCCCGGACGTCTCCGCCCTCTCCTGGCTCGTCGCGGACGCCCGCACCGGCGACGTCTTGGCCGCCCATGACGCCCACCGCAGACTCCCGCCCGCCAGCACCCTGAAGACACTGTTCGCCCTGACCGTCCTCCCCACGCTGCCAGGAGAGCTCCGGCACCGGGTCAGCGAGCAGGACCTGGCAGGCATCGGCGAGGGCAGCAGCCTGGTGGGGGTCGAGGCGGGCCACACGTACCGCGTCGCCGACCTGTGGCGCGGGGTCTTCCTCAACTCCGGGAACGACGCCGTGCACGTCCTGGCATCCCTCAACGGCGGCTGGGACGCCACGGCCGCCGAAATGCAGGCCAAGGCGCGCTCGCTGGGCGCGCTCGACACGCATGTCATCTCGCCGGACGGCTACGACACCGACGGCCAGGTGTCCTCCGCCTTCGACCTCGCGGTGTTCGGGCGGGCCGGGCTGCGCAACGCGGACTTCGCGCGGTACTGCTCCACCGCCGAGGCCGAGTTCCCGGGTGACGGGTCGTCGTACGCGATCCAGAACACCAACCGGCTGCTGACCGGCAACGACGGCGTCGAGCCGTATCCGGGGCTCATCGGTGTGAAGAACGGCTACACCACCCACGCGGGCAACACGCTGGTCGCGGCGGCGCGTCGGGGCGGGCGGTCGCTCGTCGTCACCGTGATGAACCCTCAGGCGGGCGGCGGCTTCACCGTGTACGAGGAGGCTCGCGAGCTGCTCGACTGGGGTTTCGCGGCTGCCGGGCGGGTCGATCCGGTGGGGTCGCTGGACGCCTTGCGGACGAGCCCGAGGCCGGGTCCCGCCGCCGTGCCGGTGGCCACCGCGGTGGCGGCGGACGAGGCAGCGGACGAAGGTGCGGGCTGGGCGGAGACGGCCGCGGTCGTCGGGGCCGCCGCGCTCGGCGCGGGCGCGGTGGTGCTGGCGTTGCGGCTGAAGGGCCGGCGGCTGCCCGGGGCCTGACCGGTCGGCAGCAACAGCAGCAGGCCGAGCGTGACCCAGGTGTACGTGTTGCTGCCGAGGAAGCCGTCGATGCCCGAGGAGTCGTCGAACCACAGCCATACGACGCTGGTGCACATCACCGCGTACAGGGCGAACGCGATCCGCCGGTGCCCCGTCCGGACCAGCACGGCGAACGAGGGCAGCAGCCAGACGAGATGGTGCACCCAGGTGATCGGGCTGATCAGACACGCGGTCAGCCCGGTCAGCGCGAAGGCCGCCGTCCAGTCCCCCGCGACGACCGCACGGCGCACCCGCACCGCCCAGACGCAGAGCACGAGCAGGACGACCGTCGCCCACAGCGGGCGGCCGGTCTCGCCGAGGCGGGCCAGGACGCCCTGCAGGGACTGGTTGGAGACGTAGTCGAGACGGCCCACCCGGGTGGTGTCCCACATCGCCTGGGTCCAGTAGAATTTCGAGGCACCCGGGACCACCAGGGCCGCCAGCCCGGTCGCCGCGAGCGCCACAGCCGTCGCCACCGCGGCGGCTTTCCAGCGTCTGGCCACCAGCAGCAGGCCGATGAAGAGCGCCGGGGTGAGCTTGATGGCCGCCGCGAGGCCGATGCCGACGCCCGCCCAGCGGCCCCGGCCGGTGGAGAGCAGCCAGCCGTCGCCGAGGACGAGGGCCAGCAGCAGGAGGTTGACCTGCCCGAAGCTGAAGGTGTCGCGCAACGGCTCGAACAGCGCAAGACCGCAGGCCACCAGCGCCCACCCGTACCAGCCGTAGCGCCGCCATCCGGGACCGGCCAGGATGCGCAGCACCACGGCGAGGGCCAGCAGGTTGAGGACCAGCGCGGCGGCGATCGCGGTGCCGAGCCCGAGGTAGCCCATCGGGGCCATGCTGACGGCGGCGAACGGCGGGTAGGTGAAGCCGTAGGCCGTCCCGGGCACGTGGTAGTCGTAGATCCGGCCGCCGTGGTGGAGCCAGGTGTGGACGGTGCCGTAGTAGACGCGCAGGTCGAACCAGTCGCGCAGCAGTGGGACGGTCGCGGTGAAGACGGTCACGGTGATGACGAGGGCCAGCACCAGGAGGACTCGGCCGCGGTCGGTGGCGGGTGTTCTCATGCCGTACGTCCCAGGGCCGGGGCCTCGGCTGCCTGGCGGGCCTGCAACAGGACGACGATCGCGAGGACGCCGCCGGAGACGGCCAGCACGAGTTGTCCGATGTCGGCGGGTCCGCCGCTCGGCAGGACGGCGAGCGCGAGGACGCCGGTCACGGCGGCCACCCGGTGGCGTACGGACGTGCTGGGCGCGGCGGCGGCGATCAGGAAGAGACCCCACAGGGCGTACCAGGGGCGGATGGCCGGGCCGAAGGCGGCCACCACCGCGAGGCTCAGGCCGAGCGCGTAGACCGGGCTGGGCCGCAGGCGGAACCATATGGCGAGGATGGCCGCGCCGGTGACCGCGAGTCCGAGGGCGTGCCAGGCCGGGATCGCGAAGGGGGCGAGACCGCTGCCGAGGTGTTCGAGGAGGGCGCCGGTGGCGCGGCCGAGGAGGCTGGTGAGGGCCCAGTTGTGCGCCGAGACGGGTGTGTCGAGGGCGCCGATCCAGCCGTAGCCCGTGCCCGCGAAGGCCGTGGCGGCGACCGTGGTGACCCCGGAGGCGACGAGGGTCGTCGTGACGGCCTTGGCCGGACTGCGGCCCGCGCGGATCTGGAGCACCACGACCGCGGCGAGCCCGAGCGCGGCGGGCGCCTTGACGAGAGCGGCGAGCGTGACGAGTACGGCGCCCAGGATCGGCCATCGGCCCCGCGCGGCGACGAGGCCTGTGCCGAGGAGCCCGAGCATGATCGCGTCGTTGTGGGCGCCCGCGACCAGGTGGAGCAGGACCAGCGGGTTGAGGGCGCCCAGCCAGAGCGCGGCGGCGGGGTCGGCGCCGCACTGCCGGGCGAGCCGGGGCAGGGCGGCGGCCATCAGGCCCACCCCGAGCAGGGCGACGACCCGCATCCCGAAGAGCCCGGCGGGGAGTTGGCCCCGGGTCAGTCCGGACAGGCCGGAGGCCAGGGCGAGGAACACCGGGCCGTACGGCGCCCCGGTGTGCTGCCACAGGGGGGCGACCTCGTCGGCGAGGGGACCGCCGAGCGCGGCGGGGCCGTGTGCGTAGACGTCCATGTGGGCGTCGACCATGGCACCCTGTGCGAGATAGCTGTAGACGTCCCGGCTGAACAGCGGCGGCGCGAGCAGCAGCGGGGTCGCCCACACGGCGAGCACCAGCAGCAGGGAGCGCGGGCTCGGCGGTTCGGCGCTGCGGATCAGCTTGCCCAGCAGCAGCCAGGCCGCTATCAGCAGGACGACACCGAAGTAGACCCCGACCAGCCCCAGCGCGGCCTGCGCTGAGGCCGGGGAGAAGAGGTCGGCGGACGGCAGCGCTCCGGCCGTCTCGCCGCCCAGCGCGAGGACGGCGGTACCGACCAGACCGAGTACCTGGCAGCGGCGGAGATCGACGGGAAAAGCCATGGCCAACACTCGTTCAGCGTGTCAACACCGGATGGCGGGAAAGCGACGCCCCGCTCTCCGTGCGGCGGACTGCGCGTGACCTCCGTGTGATCGGGCCCGGATACCCGTGAGTTCGCCGTGTCCGTCAGAACACCGACACGCCCGTGAGCGTCGTGAAGCGGTCCAGCGCGGCGACGCCGGCCACGGAGTTCCCCCGCTCGTCGAGTCCCGGGCTCCACACGGCGAGGGTGCACCGGCCAGGCACGATGGCGATGATCCCGCCGCCCACTCCGCTCTTGCCGGGCAGGCCCACCCGGTAGGCGAACTCGCCCGCCGCGTCGTACGTCCCGCAGGTCAGCATCACCGCGTTGACCTGCTTGGCCTGGGTGAGGGTGAGCAGGCGGCTGCCGTCGGCGCGGCTGCCGTGGCGGGCCAGGAAACCGGCCGCGAGGGCGAGGTCGGCGCAGGACGCCATGATGGAGCACTGCCGGAAGTACTGGTCCAGGAGGACGGGCACCTCGTTGTCGATGTTGCCGTAGGACTTCATGAAGTGGGCGAGGGCGGCATTGCGGTCGCCGTGCGCGGATTCGGAGGCGGCGACCTCCTTGTCGAAGTCGAGGCTCGGGTTGCCGCTCTCGGCGCGCAGGAAGGCCAGCAGTTCGCCCGCCGCGTCGCCGGTACGGGTCTGGAGCCGGTCGGTGACGACGAGCGCGCCCGCGTTGATGAACGGGTTGCGCGGGATGCCGTTCTCGTACTCCAGCTGGACAAGGGAGTTGAAGGGGTTGCCGGAGGGCTCGCGGCCCACGTGCTCCCAGAGTTCGTCGCCCTCACGGGCCAGGTCGAGGGCGAGGGTGAAGACCTTGGTGATGGACTGCGTGGAGAACGGCTGCCGCCAGTCCCCCACGCCGTACACCGTGCCGTCCAGCTCCGCGACGGCCATGCCGAAGCTGCGCGGGTCGCAGGCGGCGAGCGCCGGGATGTAGTCGGCGGGCCGGCCGCGGCCGGGGGTCCGCTCGATCTCGCCGGCGATGCGCTCCAGGACCGGCTGGAAGGTCATCGAGGGGGACATGATCACCATTGTGCCTCCGGGCCGGTCCTGGTGCGCGTCCGCGGTCAGCCGGCCACGGGACCGCTGCCGGCCAGGACCTCGGGCCGCAGCAGACCGGCGAGCGTCTCGGCGGGCAACAGGCCCTTCTCCAGGACGAGTTCGGCCACACCCCGGCCGGAGGCGAGGGCCTCCTTGGCGATGTCGGTGGCGGCCGTGTACCCGATGTGCGGGTTCAGCGCGGTCACCAGGCCGATGGAGTTCTCCACGCTCGCGCGCAGCGCCTCGGTGTTGGCTGTGATGCCGTCCACGCACCGCTCGGCCAGCGTGAGGCAGGCGGCCCGCAGATGCGTGATGCTCTCCGACAGCGAGTGCAGGATGACCGGCTCGAACGCGTTGAGCTGGAGCTGTCCGGCCTCGGCGGCCATCGTGATGGTGACGTCGTTGCCGATCACCTCGAAGGCGACCTGGTTGACGACCTCGGGGATCACCGGGTTGACCTTGCCGGGCATGATGCTCGAACCGGCCTGCACCGGCGGCAGGTTGATCTCCCCGAGCCCCGCGCGCGGCCCCGAGGACAGCAGCCGCAGGTCGTTGCAGCTCTTGGAGAGCTTCACCGCGACCCGCTTGAGCACACCCGACATCTGCACGAACGCCCCGCAGTCCTGCGTGGCCTCGACCAGGTTGGCCGCCGTCACGAGCGGCAGCCCGGTGATCTCGGAGAGGTGCCGCCGTGCCGACTCCGCGTACCCGGCCGGCGCGTTGAGCCCGGTCCCGATGGCCGTGGCCCCCAGGTTGATCTCATGGATCAACTGGACAGCCTCGTCAAGACGTTGACGATCCTCGTCAATCATGACCGCATACGCGGAGAACTCTTGACCGAGCGTCATCGGCACCGCGTCCTGCAACTGTGTACGGCCCATCTTGAGCACGTCACGGAACTCGACGGCCTTACGGGCAAAGGCGTCCTGCAGTACGGACATTGACGCGATCAATCCATGTACGGCAAAGACAGTCGCTATCTTGACCGCGGTCGGATACACGTCATTGGTCGACTGACCGAGGTTGACGTCCTCATTGGGGTGCAGGTACTGGTACTCACCCTTGCCGTGCCCCAGCAACTCCAACGCCCGGTTCGCGACAACCTCGTTGGCGTTCATGTTGGTGGAGGTGCCGGCCCCGCCCTGCACCACGTCCACGACGAACTGGTCGTGGAGCTTCCCGTCCCGGATCTCCCGGCACGCGGCGACAATGGCGGCCGTCTTCTCCGCCGACAGCAGCCCCAACTCCTCATTGGCGAGAGCGGCGGCTTCCTTGACGGCGGCAAGAGCGTTGATCAAGTGCGGATAGACGGAGATCGGCGTCCCGGTGATGGGGAAGTTCTCCGTGGCACGGAGGGTGTGAACGCCCCAGTAGGCGGAGGCGGGTACATCCCGGTCCCCGAGGAGGTCGTGTTCGCTGCGGTACATGAGGGTGCAGGACCTTTCGCAAAGAGGTGAGAGCAAGCGCCCCTTCAGGGGCGCGGGGAACTGCGCGACCGGCCACAACGGACCCGCAGCGCCCCAACAACCGATCTAGGCACACGCGGACAACGGCGACACCGGGTCCAGAGCCCGCACAGGCCGCACACAACCCACCGGCTCCCCGCCACCGAGCAACGGCTCCCCCGCGAACTCGGCAAGCAGCGAGCCCGGAACCCCAGCCCGCACAAGCCCGGCGGCAGCGACAGGCACCCGCGCCCGATTCGCCCCGTCCGCGATCTTCACCGCAACAGCCCGCCCATCAGGCAACGCGGCAACCTCGACACCCTCGAACCCGTCCTTGGCAAGCAACCCGGGAACGGCCCGCATCAACGCGGCCACATCCCGCCCGGCCCCGGACGCCATCTCCGGATACTCCCGCATCGCATCCGCGACCCGGGCCTCGGGCGTACCGGCCGCCGCGGTGGTGATCCGTGAAACACCCCGAGCAAGCCCGTGCAGCGAGATGGAGAACAACGGAGCACCGCACCCGTCGACACTCACCCGAGCGATCCGCTGCCCGGTGAGATCCTCGACGATCTCCGCGATCGCCTGCTGGAGCGGGTGCGCGGGATCGAGATAGTCGTCCAGGGACCAGCCGTTGAGCTTCGAGACGTACAGCATCGCCGCGTGCTTCCCGGAGCAGTTCTGGGCGAGCCGGGACGGCGCCCGTCCCTCGCGCACCCAGGCGTCGCGCACGACCGGGTCGTAGGGCAGATCCGGGACGTTGCGCAGATCGTCCTCGGTCAGCCCGGCGAGTTCGAGGATGCGCCGGGTTCCGGCGAGGTGGCGTTCCTCGCCGGAGTGGCTGGCGGCGGCGAGCGAGAGCAGCTCGCCGTCGAGCGGCAGTCCCGCCCGCACCATGGCGACGGCCTGGACGGGCTTGATCGCCGAGCGCGGGTAGAACGCGGCCTCGATGTCGCCGATCTGGAGCTGGACCTGCCCGTCGGTGTCGAGGACGACGACGGAGCCGTAGTGGATGCCCTCGATCATTCCGCCGCGTATGAGGTGGGCGACGGGTGCGTGGAGGGGTTCACGGATGAGGGGTGGGTCCGCGAGGGGACTGCTGTACATCACTGCCTGTCAGGTCAGGACGGCGTGGGTCTCACGCGTCGGTTGCGGAGGTGGACGTGCTCGCCACTCGGCGGCGGACGGCGAACCATCCGGCGACCAGCGCGGCGGCGATCAGCGGCAGACACAGCACGGTGGTGCGTCCGGCGCCGCCGTCGGCGTACATGAGGACCAGGACGGAGGCGAGGAAGGCCAGCGTCACGAGTTCGGTCCAGGGAGAGCCCGGCAACCGGTAGCTGGGCCGGGAGAGTTCGCCCTTCTCGGTCTTCCGCCAGAAGAGGAGGTGACAGAGCATGATCATGCCCCAGGTGGCGAGGATGCCGATCGCGGCGAAGTTGAGGACGATCTCGAACGCGTCCGCCGGGACTACGTAGTTGAGGCCGACGCCGAGGACGCAGATGCCGCTGGTGAGCAGGATGCCGCCGTAGGGGACCTGGCTGCGGCTCATCACCGAGGTGAACTTCGGGGCGGAGCCGGACATCGCCATGGAGCGGAGGATGCGGCCGGTGGAGTAGAGGCCGGAGTTGAGGGAGGACATGGCCGCGGTGAGGACGACGAGGTTCATGACGCCGCCCGCCGCCGGGATGCCGATGTTCGACAGCACGGTCACGAAGGGGCTCTGGCCGGCGCTGTACTTGTTCCAGGGCAGCAGCATCGAGAGCAGGAGCACCGAGCCGACGTAGAAGAGGCCGACGCGCCACATGATCGAGTTGATCGCCTTCGGCATGATCTTCTCGGGGTTCTCGGTCTCGCCGGCGGCGACGCCGACCAGCTCGACGGAGGCGTAGGCGAAGACGACGCCCTGGATGATCAGGAGCATGGGCAGCAGGCCGTTGGGGAAGATGCCGCCGTTGTCGGTGATCAGGGACGGGCCGGGGGTGGTGCCGTCAACCTGGTGCTGGGTGGCCAGCAGGAAGATGCCGATCAGCATGAAGACGACGAGCGCGCTGACCTTGATGATCGCGAACCAGAACTCCAGCTCTCCGAAGAGCCGTACAGAGATCAAGTTGACCGTCAGGACGACCGCGAGGGCGATCAACGCGATCAACCATTGAGGGATGTCGGAGAACATGCCCCAGTAGTGGGTGTACACGGCCACGGCGGTGATGTCGGCGATGCCGGTGGTGGCCCAGTTCAGGAAGTACATCCAGCCCGCTACGTAGGCACCCTTCTCGCCGAGGAACTCGCGGGCGTACGACACGAAGGCGCCGGACGAGGGCCGGTAGAGGACGAGTTCGCCGAGGGCGCGGACGACGAGGAAGGCGAAGAGGCCGCAGACCGCGTACGCGATGAAGAGGGAGGGGCCGGCGTCGGCGAGGCGACCGCCGGCGCCGAGAAAGAGGCCGGTGCCTATCGCGCCGCCGATGGCGATCATGTTGACGTGCCGGGACTTCAGGGACTTGCTGTAGCCGGCGTCTCCGGCGTCGACATGGCCGGATCGTTTCTGCACGCCGTCGTGCAGGGACTGCTCGCTCACGCCTCGGGTCCGCCTTCCGTGGGGGTGTCCGTGCGCGCGGGGCGCACGATGTCGGTGAGGGTCGTCTCGACCCGGTCGAGGTGGTGGGACATGGCCTCGACGGCGTCCGGCTCGCTGCCGTCGATCAGCGCCTCGACGATCGCCCGGTGCTCGCGGTTGGACTGCTCGCGCCGGCCGCCGAGTTCGTTGAGGAACGCGGACTGGCGGGCCAGCGCGTCGCGGATCTCCTCGATGACCCGGCGGAACACCGGGTTCTGCGCGGCCTCCGCCACGGCGAGGTGGAAGAGGGTGTCCATCGCGACCCACGCGGTGGTGTCCGTCTCCTGTTCCATGCGGTCCAGGAGGTGGGCCAGGTGGTCCAGGTTCTCCGGTGTGCGGCGCAGTGCCGCGTACCCGGCGACCGGGATCTCGACGTGGCGGCGCACTTCCAGCAGGTCGCTGGCCGCGTAGTCGCCGAAGGTGGGATCCTCCACGGCGTTGGCGACCACGAAGGTGCCCTTGCCGGTCTTGGAGACGGTCAGGCCCATGGTCTGCAGGGCCCGCAGGGCCTCGCGGAGCACGGGTCGGCTGATCTCCAGGGTGCGGCACAGCTCGGCCTCGGAGGGCAGCTTGTCGCCGATGGCGTAGTCGCCGCGCTCGATGGCGCCGCGGAGGTGGACGAGCACCGCTTCCATGGCGCTGACGCGCCGCGGTCCGACTCCACCTGTCTGGCTGTCTGACAGGTTCACGGACGTGATCCTGCGGGTGACGGGACAGTGCTGTCAAGCGATCGGAAAAGAAAAATTCAGCGGGCGTGAAGCCTGAAAATCCGGCTTCACGCCCGCTGTGATGATCGTCCGTGCGGTGTCAGTGGCTGTCAGCTGTCGAGCACACCCGTGCCGAGCAGCCCGAACAGCAGGACGCCGATGATGATCCGGTAGATCACGAACGCGTTGAAGGAGTGCTTGGCGACGAACTTCAGCAGCCAGGCGATGGAGGCGTAGGCCACCACGAACGACACGACCGTGCCGACGACCAGCGGAGCGGCGCCCACACCCGCCCCCAGGGCGTCCTTCAGCTCGTAGATACCGGCGCCGGTCAGAGCCGGGATGCCGAGGAAGAAGGAGAGCCGGGTGGCGGCGACCCGGTCCAGGTCGAGGATGAGACCGGTGGACATCGTGGCGCCGGAACGCGAGAAACCGGGGAAGAGCAGCGCGAGGATCTGTGAACTGCCCACCAGCATCGCGTCCTTGAAGGTGGTGTCGTCCTCACCGCGCTTGTGCCGGCCCATCTGGTCCGCCGCCCACATGACACCACTGCCGACGATCAGCGAGGCGGCGACCACCCACAGCGAGCCGAGCGGCCCGTCGATGAGCGGCTTCGCGGCGAGGCCCACCAGCACGATCGGGATGGTCGCGTAGATCACCCACCAGGCGAACTTGTAGTCGTGGTGATAGCGCTCCTCGCGGTTGCGCAGGCCACGGCCCCACGCGCTCACGATCCGCACGATGTCCTTGAAGAAGTACACGAGCACGGCGGCGATGGCGCCGACCTGGATGACGGCCGAGAACCCGACGACGGAATCGTCGTCGACGGGGATCTTCATCAGCCCTTCGACGATCTTCAGATGGCCGGTGGAGGAGACGGGAAGGAACTCGGTCACCCCCTCCACGACTCCGAGGACGGCGGCCTGACCGACGCTGATGACGCTCATGGGATCCAGTTCTTCGGGGTTGGTCGACAGTGCTGTAGACAATAGCGCTGGGGGCGGTCCCGCACAGGCGCGGGATCCGCCCGATTTCTTACGCCCACAGGGCTTGCGCGATCGACACCCCGACAAATGCCGCACCGAGGCCCGCCGTCACGCTGCCGACGACGTTGGCGGCGGCGTAGAGCCCCGCCCCTGTCTCGGTCAGTCGCAGTGTCTCGTACGAGAAGGTCGAGTACGTCGTCAGGGCCCCGCAAAGGCCTGTCCCGACGAGGAGTTGGAGATGCGAGCCGGCCGCCCCGGCGGACACCGCTCCGGTCAGGGTGCCCAGGACGAGGCAGCCGGTGACGTTCACCGCGAAGGTGCCCCAGGGGAAGACGGAGTCGTGTCTGGTCTGCACGGCACGGTCGGTGAGATAGCGGAGCGGGGCGCCGACGACGGCTCCAGCGACGACCAACAGCCAGTTCACAACGACTTCTTACCCTTCGCGTCCGATGCGCGGGACTCGTCCGTACGGCCCGCGTACCGGATGACCTCGCAGTCGTCGAGGATCACCAGTCCCTCGGTGACGAGTTCGTCGAGCTGGGGCAGAAAGGCCCGTACGCGCTCCTCGGTGTCGACGATCACGATCGCCACCGGCAGGTCCTCGCTGAGCGACAGCAGCCGTGTGGTGTGGATCAGGGAGGAGGCACCGAAGCCCTCGATACCCCGGAAGACGCTGGCGCCGGCCAGACCGGCCATGTGCGCGCGGTGGACGATCTCCGTGTAGAGGGGCTTGTGGTGCCAGGTGTCGTTCTCGCCGATGAAGACGGTCACGCGCAGGGCGCTGCCGGTCAGTCTGGTCATCGCCGCCTCCAGTTCAGGACGCGCCGGGCCGCCGTCACCGCGAGCCGGACCGCCGCGAGGGCCGCCAGCAGGGTCGCGGCGAGATAGGCCAGCGCGGTGCGGGGATGGCCCGCGTCGACCAGTTTCTGGATGTCGACGGCGTACGTCGAGAAAGTCGTGAAGCCGCCGAGCACACCGGTGCCGAAGAACGGCCGCACCAGCCTGTGGGCGGCCCACACATCGGTGATGACCACCATGAAGACGCCGATGACGGCGCAGCCGACCACATTGATCCAGAACGTCGTCCACGGAAACCCGCCGCTCTGCGCCGGCCACCACAGGGAGGCCCCGTAACGTCCCGTGGCCCCGATCGCGCCGCCGAGCGCGACCACCGCGACCACGGGACCCTGACCGCGCCAGACGGACGGACGCGGGGCCTGTGGCCGGGTACGGACGCTCTCGGCCTCGGGAGCTGTCATGGCCGTACGTCTCCTACTCGTCGGGGGCCCTGGGGGCACACGCCTCTACAAGTAGGGACCGTTGGCGGCACCTCTGCCGCGGTTCGGGTACGGCGGGCCCCACCGCCGCGCCGCGAGGGGTGCTCGCGGCCGGGCATCAGGGTAACGCCGGTGACGTGCCGGGGTCACTTCGGGGCGGGCGGCTCGCACAGCGCGATCCCGCGCTCCCGCACGCTGCCCAGCACCAGGTGCCCGGCGGCCTCGCACACGCTGGTGGCCATCCGGTACGCCGAGCCGTGCGCGACGAGGTGGTGGACGACGGCTCCGTCGTCGTCGAACGCCATGGCTCCGATCATGCCGGTGGGGCGGAAGGGCACGCGCACGGCGACCCGGGCCGCGGCCTGCCGTACGGCGGGTGAGGCCCGGTGGAGGAGTTCGAGCGGCGCGACGCGCGGGCCGGCCAGCGCCACCCAGATCGGCCCCTCCGGGCCGGCCCGCCAAAGGTTGTCGGGCATGCCGGGGAGGTCGTCGACGAAGGACTCGCTGTGGCCCGCCTTCGGTCCGGTGAGCCAGTACCGGGTCAGCCGGCGGGCGCCGGTCTCCGCGACGGCCAGGAAGGACTCGTCGGCGCTCGGGGCGAGCCCGTTGGCGAACTGGAGTCCGTCCAGGAGGACTTCGGGACTGTCGGCGCCGGGTGCGAGGCGCAACAGCCTTCCCGTGCCGGTGTGTTCGACGATGTCGCCGATCCACCGCTCGATCGGGTAGCGGAGGCTGAAGACGGTGAAGTACGCGCTGCCGTCGGACAGCGCGACGACGTTGCTGCAGCCCCACAGCGGCTCCCCCGCCACGGAGTCGGCGAGGACGCGCACCGAGCCGTTCCCCAAGTCGACCCGCAGCAGCCCGCGTTCCGCATCGGCCACCAACAGGGCGTTGTCCGGGAGGAGTTCGAGGCCGAGCGGGCGGCCGCCGGTGTCGGCGAGGGTCTCGACCCGGACCGCCTCGGGGTCGATCAGTCCGTCGAGGCGGAGGATGCGGCCGTCCTCGACGCCGGTCAGCACCCGGCCGCGGGCGTCGGCCACCACGTCCTCGGGACCCACACCGCCGATCGCGACGTATTGGCGGGCGAGCAGTGCACTGGGTCGGTCCACGAACACCTCCACGGTTGGGTCCGGCGCGCGTACGCTTGCTGTTCTTCCCGGTCATCGCGGCACCCGGTCATGTTTGCCGAGCGTATTCCCGGTGACCCGGATCGCGCTGCCGGTCGGCGAGAAGTGAGAAGGGGGCCCCGCATGACGTGGTCGGCCGCCCGCCGCGCGGGAGCATCCCGGTGAACCGCCTCCGCACCGCGTGGCGACGCCTCGGGCTCGCCGAACTCAACCGGCGCGGGCGGGAGTTGGAGCTGCTGCACCGGGCCATGGGGTTCGCGACGCTCGCGCTGGTCACGCTGGCGCCGCTGCTGATCGTGGTGGCTGCGGCCGATCCGATCGGGCACGGCGGGTTCGCGTTGTGGCTGGTTGACGGCATGGACCTGTCCGGCCGCTCCGCCCGCGCGCTCACCGATGTCTTCACCCCGCCCCGCAAGGTCATCGGCACCACCAGCGCGTGGAGCGTTGCGCTGCTCGCGCTGTTCGGGCTGTCCTTCGCGTCGAGCGTGCAGAGCGGCTACGAGCACGTGTGGCGCCCGGCCGGCGCGCCCTGGCACCGCATCTGGCGCCAACTCATCTGGCTGGTCATGCTGATGGGCTATCTGTACGCGCAGGTGCAGACCCGCAACGTCCTCGGGGGCACGCCCCGGATCCTGCTCAGCATGGCGGCCGGCCTGCTGTTCTTCTGGTGGGGCCCGCACTTCCTGCTCAACCGGCAGGTCCACTGGCGCTATCTGCTGCCGGGCGCGCTCGCCACGATGGCGGGCCTGGTCGGCCTGCGCTGGTTCTCGTACCTGGTGTTCACCCCGCTCCTGGTCACCAACGCGGTCAGCTACGGCCCGGTCGGCACGGTGCTGGTGGTGGAGTCCTGGCTGGTCGGCGTGGGGTTCGTGCTCTACGGAGGCGCTCTGGTGGGCAGGCTGCTGTGCGAGCGCTTCGGGGACCCGGACGCGTCGTTCCGCACGGAGCCGGAGACGCCGGAGGGAGCGGACGCCGGGCAGGACAGGGGGTAGCGCTCGCCTACCAGCCCTTCTCGAACATCCGGGCCACCTCGGCGATACGGACCTCGTCGCGCCGGTAGTAGGTGCGCAGCCGGATCCGCCGGGTGCGCAACAGGCCCAGGGACGCGAGGAGTTCGAGGTGGGTCTCGGCCACCTGGCGGGGCACGCCCAGCTTGGCCGCCACCGCCTCCGAGCTGACCCCGGCCTCGTCGAGATACCGGTGTGCCGGGAAGTGGGCGGCCGGGTCTCTCAGCCACTCCAGGATGTCCAGTCGTCGTTGACTCGCCGGAGTCCTCAGCATCGCGTGCCCCTCCGTCCTGCGCGCCGCTTGCCGCGCCCTCCCACTCTCCCGCAGCATGGTCCGCCCCGTCCCGGACTCGGTGCCCCTTGTCCGGGACCGACCGTTCCTGTTCGACGCGGCGGTCGCCGCTGGGGCGTGCGACAACGGGCGGGACGCGCGGAAACCGCCGGGACCGAACTCCACCTTCCACAACGGGAGTTGGCCGAACCACACCGTCGCAGCCACACAAGAACGCACGCGCGCCGGGCGTCGTCGATCCGCGCGCCCGCGACTCGTTCACCGGTCGGCAGCTCGATACCGCCCGCGCCGAGGCGCAGAACAACGGACGGGACGCCGTAACCCGCCGGGGAACGAACTCCCGCCTCCGGATCATGAGTTGGCCGACCCACACGGCCGCAGCCGCACAAGAACGCACGCCCGCCGGGCGTCGGAGGTCCCCCTCCGCCCGCGGCTCACGGCTCTCGCGGGCGGAGGGGAGTCGGCTCAGCCGTCGAGTCGTACGACCCGCACGGCTCCGGCGGGAACCGCGAGACCGCCGGCGGCCCGCTCGCCGGTCAGCAGCTCGGTGCCGTCGCCGCCCAGCGGCACCTTGACGTCCGAGGCGCTGTGGTTGACGGCGAAGAGGAAACTGCCCGACTCGCCTTCCCTGCGCACGACTTCGACGTCGTACGGCAGCTCGGCGCGCGGGGCGATCCGGGCGTCCTCGGCGGCCCAGCCGAGCAGGGCGTCGAGGCCATGCGCGTCGAGACGCGTGGACACGTACCAGGCGGTGCCCTCGCCGAGGCGGTGCCGGGTGACGGCCGGGTGGTCGGCGGTGAGGCCCTCTGCGTACGTCCACACGGTGTCGGCGCCGCGCGGGGCCACGAACTCGGTCCATACGTCGCCGGTGAGTTCGGAACCGTCGGGCCCGGTGACCCGCACCCGCTCGCCGGCCAGCAGAGGCGAGAACTCCTCGACGGTCAGGCCGAGTACGTCCCGCAGCGGTCCGGGATACGCGCCCTCGTGGACGGCGTCGTGCTCGTCGACGATGCCGGAGAAGTAGGAGACGACGAGGGTGCCGCCCTGCTCGACGTACCGCTGGAGGTTGCGGCCGGCCGCCTCCGTCGTCAGGTACAGGGCGGGTACGACGACAAGGGGATAGGCCGACAAGTCGGCTTCCGGGTGGGCGAAGTCGACCGTGAGGTGACGGTCGTAGAGGGCCTCGTAGAAGGCGTCGGCCCGCTCCCGGGCGTCGTGGTCCTCACTCGGGCGCCACTCCAGTTTCTGCGCCCACCACGACTGCCAGTCCCATACGACGGCCACGTCGGCCCGGGTGCGCGTGCCGCGGATCCGGCTCAACTCCTCGACGGAGGCGCCAAGTTCGACGACCTCACGCCAGACGCGGGTCTCGGTGCCGCCGTGCGAGAGCATCGCGGAGTGGAACTTCTCGGCGCCGCGCCGGGACTGGCGCCACTGGAAGAACATCGCGCCGTCGGAGCCGCGCGCCACGTGGGAGAGGGCGTTGCGGGCCATCTGGCCGGGGGCCTTGGCGGGGTTGCGGGGCTGCCAGTTGACGCCGGAGGTGGAGTGTTCGAGGAGCAGCCAGGGGGCGCCGCCCGCGACGGAGCGGGTGAGGTCGGCGGCCATCGCGAGGTTGACGTGGGTGCGGCGGCCGTCGGTGATCAGGTAGTGATCGTTGGTGACGAGGTCGACCTCGCGGCCCCAGGCCCAGTAGTCGACGGACTCGCACTGGCTGAGTGCGGCCATGAAGTTGGTGGTGACCGGGATGCCGGGCGCGAGGCGGTGCAGGATGTCGCGTTCGGCGACGAAGTTCTCGCGCATGGTGGCGTCCGCGAAGCGTGTGTAGTCCAGCGCCTGGGCCGGGTTGACGGCGGTCGGGGTGAGGCGCGGCGGGTTGACCTGGCCGAGGTCGCCGTAGCGCTGGCCCCAGAAGGCCGTGCCCCAGGCCTCGTTGACGCCGTCGACGCTTCCGTACGTCGTCGTCAGCCAGCGGCGGAAGTGGGCGGCGCAGGAGTCGCAGTAGCAGGCGGAGACGGGGACGCCGTACTCGTTGAAGACGTGCCACAGCGCGAGGGCGGGATGGGTGCCATAGCGCTCGGCGAGGCGGGTGGTGATGTTCGCGGCGGCGGCGCGGTAGTCGGTGTTGCTGTGGCAGATCGCGCCGCGTGAGCCGAACTCGTAGCGGGTGCCGTCGGCGGTGACGGGGAGGGCCTCGGGGTGGGCGCGGTAGAACCAGGCGGGCGGGGCGACGGTGGACGTGCCGAGGTCGACGCGGATGCCGTTCGCGTGCAGGAGGTCGATGATCCGGTCGAGCCAGCCGAAGTCGTACACACCGGGCTCGGGTTCCAGCAGGGCCCAGGAGAAGATCCCGACGCTCACCATGGTGACGCCGGCCTCCCGCATCAGCCGGACGTCCTCCTGCCAGACGCTCTCCGGCCACTGCTCGGGGTTGTAGTCCCCACCGAAGGCGAGCCTGGTGAGCCCCTTGGGTGTGGTCTCCGGCATGGATCTCTCCCGTAGTCGATCATTTGGGAACGTGCACACAGCGCGCCCTGAAGCGTTGCCCCAACATAACCGCACGTCCGTGACCGCTGACAAGTGTCCCTGATGTTTCTCTGCCGCGAATGCTGTGAACGCTCCCATAGCGGTGCTTCAGGCTCCGGGCCCGGGAGCCGTAGAGTCGTGACCATGAGCACTACGGGGGGTCGGCGCAGGCCGCCGACGATCCACGACGTGGCACGCGAGGCGGGTGTCTCGCGGGGCACCGTGTCGCGGGTCCTCAACGGCGGGCACTATGTCAGCCCGGCCGCGCAGGAGGCCGTCAACGCGGCCATCCGCAGGACGGGTTACGTCGTCAACCGGCACGCCCGCTCGCTGATCACCGGACGCTCGGACTCGGTCGGTTTCCTGCTGACGGAGCCGCAGGAGAAGTTCTTCGAGGACCCGAACTTCAACGTCCTGCTGCGCGGCTGCACCCAGGCGCTGGCCGCGCACGACATCCCGCTGCTGCTGATGCTGGCCGGCACCGAGGACGAGCGGCGGCGCATCACGCGGTACATCACCTCCGGGCATGTCGACGGGGTGCTGCTGGTCTCCAGCCACTCCGGGAACCCGGTGGCGGAGGAGCTGAGCGAGGCGGGTGTGCCGCTGGTCGCGTGCGGCAAGCCGATCGGGCTCGGCTCCAAGATCAGCTATGTGGCCGCCGACGACCGGGACGGCGCCCGGGACATGACCCGGCATCTGCTCTCCCTGGGCCGTCGCCGTGTCGGCATGGTCACCGGGCCGCTGGACACCCCGGGCGGTGTCGAGCGCCTCGCCGGCTACAAGGAGGTGCTCGCCGAGGCGGGCGTCGAGGTGGACGACTCCCTCGTCGTCTCCGGCGACTACAGCCGCCTCAGCGGTGAGCGGGGCGCCGAGCGGCTGCTCGCACAGGTCCCGGACCTGGACGCCGTGTTCGTCGCCTCCGACCTGATGGCGCGTGGCGTGCTGACCACCCTGGAGCGGGCCGGGCGGCGGGTGCCGGAGGACGTGGCGGTCGGCGGCTTCGACGACTCCCCCGCCGCGCTCGCCTCCAGCCCCGAACTCACCACGATGCGGCAGCCGTTCGACCGGATCAGCGCGGAGATGGTACGGGTGCTGCTGGCACAGATCGGGGGCGAGGACACGGCGGCGGTGATCCTGCCGACGGAGCTGGTGAAGCGCGAGTCGACGTAGGAGGGGACGGGCTTTCGGCGCGCCCCTCCTCACTGCCGTCAGGCGGTCGGGTTGACGATCACCCCGGCCGTGTTGTTCGCGGTGTACGGGTCGAAGGTGACGGGCTTGTCGGTGTGCGGGTGGACGACGACGCGGCCCGTCGCGTCGGGGACGACCCGGTCGATGCGCAGCTGGAACGGGAAGCTGATGTCCAGGCCGGGCTTGGCCCACATCTGCGGGTAGCAGGCGTAGTGGCCGACGGCCGGGTCGTCGCCGGACGTCCAGGCGGTCTCACAGCCTTCGGGCACGGACGTGGCGGTGGTGCCCTCCGGGAGGTAGAAGTCGATCACGGCGACGGGGTCGCCGGAGCCGATGTTGCCGACCCAGGCCGGGCCGTCGTTGGTGAACCGGAAGGCGGCGGTGACGGTGTCGCCGGCCGCGCCGCTCACCTCCGTGCCGTGCGCGGCGAAGTCGGCCGTGTTGTCGGCGACGATGCTCCAGGCACGGCCGTTGTCCGAGCTGTCGAGGTCGGTGATGCCGTCGACGGGCTCGACCTCGTAGTCGAACCGGTCGAAGAGCGCGTGATCGGTGACGGCGAGCCGCAGCGGCGCGGGCAGTTCGACGGTGGCGCCGGGCGCGATGTCCGTGTCGAAGGCGCAGGTCGCGTGGGTCGTGGGCATGGAGGTGCCGCCGGCGTCCGGCTCTGCGTAGGTGCACTGCGGGTAGCGGGTGACGACGTCGAGGCCGTATGTCGCCCACATCTGCACGGTGAAGCCGTGGGCGGTCTCGTTGCCGGTGTTGGTGACGGCGAACGGCACGGTGAGTTCCGCGCCGGGCGCGACGTCGGTCGCGTCCTGCGGGGCGGCGATGCCGAGGTCCGGGCCGGAACGGACAGTGACGGGGGTCTCGCTGCCCTCAGGAGCGGTGAGCGTGCCGTCGGGTCCTCCGGTGGCCTCGGCGGAGTACTCGATCGTGCCCTGCGCTCCCACGGCGGCACCGGTGACGGCCCGCACCTGGAGTCGCACCTGTGCGCTGTAGCGCGTGGGCACGTCCCCGGTGTCGCACACCGCGACGGTGCCCGCGGCGTTCGGCGTGCAGTTGTCGGGCCAGGCCACCTCGGCGACCCCGGCGAGCCCGGAGATGTCGACGGTCAGGTGTCCGTCCGTCACGGTGAAGTTGTCGTTGTCGTGGTACAGACCGAGCTTCAGCGTCCGGTACTGCGCCGTGCCGCCGGCCGGGGCGACGGTGACCGACTGGTCGTACGGCGCCTGGATCCCCAGCTGATCGGTCCCCGGCTCGTCGTCGGCGAAGGCAGCCCCGCTCCCAGCACCGGTGAGGACCAGCGCCCCCACGGCTCCGGTACAGGCTCCGCGGCGCAGGAGCCGCCCGACGGAGACAGATCTCATGACATCCCCCATGTTGGTACAGCAGAGACCCCGGCAAGTCGTTGACGCCGGGCGGGAGTTGGACGGTCCGCCGATACGAAAGGTTGTGGTGGGAGGCGTGTCTATACCCTTTGGTAGAGACGCCGATCCTCCGCCGCGCCGACGCCTCGCCGTCCGCCGACCGGAATGCTCGTGGCCATGGACATCACTTCGCTCACCGTCGTACTCAGCGCGGTCGCGGTAATCGCGGCCACCGTCCTCGTCGTGTCGAACGAACCTCCGCTGTGGGTCTGCCTGTTGAGCTGTGTCGGCTCGCTGCCCTTGAGTGGTGTCCTGCTCGACGCGCCCGCCGTCACCTCCGCCCTCGGGGAGGGCTCCGCCGCCACTTGGGGGCTGCGGCTCGCGGTCGCGGCCTCCGTCACCGTCGTACTGAGCTTCTTCTTCGGCGCGGACGGCCGCGAAAAGCACCGGTACGCGGCTGACCGGACGGCTCCCGGCGGCGCTGAGCAGGTCTTACGGACCGGTGACACGACGGCCGTGACACTGCCGCGCGGTGGTCCGGCGGTCCTAGCGTCTGAACCATGCGAGTACTGGTCACCGGCGGTGCCGGGTTCATCGGGTCCCATGTCGTCGAGGCGCTGACCGCGCGCGGGCACGAGGCGGTGGTGTTCGACCTGCGGGACGGGCCGGATGTGCGTGACGGCGAGGCGGTCGCGCTCGCGCTGCGGGGCGTGGACGCCGTATGCCATCAGGCGGCGATGGTCGGACTCGGTACGGGATTCGGCGACGCGCCCGACTACGTCTCGCACAACGACCTCGGTACGGCGGTGCTGCTCGCCGCCATGGCCGCTACGGGCGTGCGCCGACTGGTGCTCGCCGGGTCGATGGTCGTCTACGGCGAGGGCTCCTACGCCTGTGAGTGGCACGGGCCGGTGCGGCCGGGGCCCCGGGCGGTGGCCGATCTGGACGCGGGGCGCTTCGAGCCCCGGTGTCCGCGCTGCGGCGAGGAGTTGACGCCGGGGCTGGTGGGTGAGGACGCGCCGGTCGACCCCCGCAATGTGTACGCGACGACCAAACTCACCCAGGAACACCTGGCGGCGAACTGGGCTCGCGCCACTGGTGGTTCGGCCGTCTCGCTGCGGTACCACAACGTGTACGGCCCCAGGATGCCGCGCGACACCCCGTACGCCGGGGTCGCCTCCTTCTTCCGGTCCGCGCTCGCCCGTGGTGAGGCGCCTCGGGTGTTCGAGGACGGGGGCCAGCGGCGGGACTTCGTGCACGTACGGGACGTGGCGGCTGCCAATGTGGCCGCGTTGGAGGCCGAGCCCCGGGAGGGGGCACTGACCGCTTACAACACCGGCAGCGGGGATCCGCACACGGTCGGCGAGATGGCGCGGGTGCTGGCCGCCGCGTACGGCGGGCCCGAGCCCGTGGTGACCGGGGAGTACCGGCTCGGCGACGTCCGCCACATCACGGCGGACTCCGCACGGCTGCGGGCCGAGCTGGGGTGGAAGGCTGAGGTCGCGTTCCCGGAGGGGATGCGGGAGTTCGCGGTGGCGAAACTGCGCGGGGAGCGGTAGCCGGGCGGCCGGCGGCCGAGGCGCCTCCGGCGTTCGCCGACGCCGAGCGGGCGACATGACGGCCGCCCCTCGGCCCGACCCTGCGGCAACCCCACAGCCCGGCGGGCCGGCTGCCCCTCGGCCCTACCCGGGCGGCTGTCCCTCGGTCCGGCCGGGCGATTGCCCCTCAGCCCTACCCGACGGCTGTCCCTCGGCCCTACCCGGGCGGCTGTCCGTCGGTCCGGCCGGGGCGGCTGTCCCTCCCGCCGGGCGACTGCCCCTCAGCCCTACCCTGCGGCTAGCCCGCCGGGACGACTCCCCCCGGCCCAGCCGGGCGGCTACCCCTCCGCCATCGGCAGCGTCACCTCGAAGCGGCAGCCGCCCGACACGTTCCGTACGGCGGCCCGGCCCTGGTGGGCCTCGACGATGCCACGCACGATCGCCAGGCCCAGGCCGGCCCCCGCCGGGGGTGTCCGCGCGTGGGTGCCGCGCCAGCCGGTGTCGAAGACGCGGGGCAGGTCCTCCTCGGGGATGCCGCCGCAGCCGTCCGTCACGGACAGCACCACGCCCTCGGCGGACCGCTCGGCGGCGACCGCGACGGTGCCGTCGGCCGGTGTCCGGCGGATCGCGTTGACCAGCAGGTTTCCCAGCACCCGGCTCATCTCGCGGCCGTCCACCTCGACCGGCACCGACACGATCCGGTCGCCGACCAGCCGCACCCCGTGCTCGCGGGCGAGGGGGTCGGCGCCGGCGAGGGCGTCGCCGATCAGGTCGTAGAGCGACATCCGGGACGGGGAAAGGGTGAGGGTCCCGGCGTGTATGCGGGAGAGTTCGAAGAGGTCGCCGACCATGTCGTTGAGGCGTTCGACCTCGGTGCGGATCTGGCGCAGATAGCGGTCGGGGTCGGCGGCGACCCCGTCCTCCAGGGCCTCGGACATGGCGCGCAGACCGGCGAGCGGGGTGCGCAGATCGTGGGAGATCCAGGCGACGAGTTCGCGGCGCGAGGACTCCAACGCCCGTTCGCGGTCGCGGGATTCGGCGAGCTTGGCGCTGGTCGCGGCCAACTCCCGGCTCAGGTCGGCCAGTTCGGCCGTCGCCGGGCCCACGGGGGCCGAGAAGTCTCCGCCGTCGCCGAAGTCCCGCGCGGCGCGGGCGAGTTCACGGCTGCGGGCGACGACCCAGCGGCCGAGCAGCAGCGCGGTGACCAGGGAGACCACGGCCGCCATGGCGACGACGGTGGTGACGACGGACAGGTCGTGCGAGGACAGGAACATCGCCTGCGCCACCGCCAGCGTGCCCGCGAACATCGCCGTCACCGCCACCGCGGCGACCACGGACACGGACGCGGTGAGCGACCGCCGGCGCAGCAGCCAGAGCGCGCCCGCGCCGATCACTCCGGCCCCGGCGGCGCCCAGAAAGGCGAACAGGGCGATGAGCAGCATGTCGCGCATGATCAGCCCTCCTCGACCGAGCCGGTGCGGGCGGGTTCGAAGCGGTAGCCGACGCCCCACACCGTCTGGATCAGACGGGGCCTGGCCGGATCGTCCTCGACCTTGCCGCGCAGCCGCCGTACATGCACGGTGACGGTCGACAGGTCGCCGAAGTCCCAGCCCCACACCTCCCGCATCAGGTCCTCCCGGCTGAAGGCCCGCCCGGGGTGCCGTAGGAGGAAGGCGAGGAGGTCGAACTCCCGCAGGGTGAGGGCGAGTTCGGTGCCGTTCTTGGTGGCGCGGCGGGCGGCGGGGTCGGCGGTGAGTCCCGCCGCGCGCAGAGGGCGGGTCACGGCCGGGGGGCCGGAGCGGCGCAGCACGGACTCCACGCGGAGGACGAGTTCGCGTGGGCTGAACGGCTTGGTGACGTAGTCGTCGGCGCCGACCTCCAGGCCCAGGATCCGGTCGTCCTCGTCGCCGCGCGCGGTGAGCATGATGACCGGCACGGGTCCGTGGCCGCGCAGCCGGCGGCACACCTCCAGGCCGTCCATGCCCGGCAGCATCAGGTCGAGGACCACCAGGTCCGGCCAGTGCGCGGCGGCGAGGGCGAGCGCGCCCGGCCCGTCCTCGGCGCGGTCCACGACGTATCCGGCGCGGTCGAGGTATCCGGAGACGACCTCGGCGACGGTCGGGTCGTCGTCGACCACGAGGACGCGCGTCGGGTGGGCGGGCCCGCTCTCGACGGGCACGGCACCTGGGGATTCGTACGGCTGCTGCATGTCATCAAGGGTCCCACCGGGCGCGCCCGCCTTCCGAATCCGCTGGCCCGACGTCCGTGTTTCGTAAGGAACCGAAGTCCGGTATGCCGGATTCGCACTCGTAAGGTGAAAGCCGTGACGACACCTCCCCCACCAGATCCGGACCCGGCGCCCGTCGACGTGGTCCTCCCCTGTCTCGACGAGGCCGAGGCCCTGCCCTGGGTGCTGGCCCGCATCCCGCGAGGCTGGCGCGCGCTGGTCGTGGACAACGGGTCCACGGACGGTTCCGCTCCACTCGCCCAGAGCCTCGGCGCCACCGTCGTGCGCGAGGAGCGCCGCGGGTTCGGCGCCGCCTGCCATGCCGGGCTGCTGGCCGCCACCGCGGACATCGTGTGCTTCTGCGACTGCGACGCCTCGCTCGACCCGTCCCTGCTGGTGGACTTCGTCCGCGAGGTGCGCGAGGGCGATGCCGATCTCGTGCTCGGGCGGCGCCGGCCGCAGGGGCGCGGGGCCTGGCCCGCGCACGCCCGGGCGGGCAACCTCGCGCTGGCCCGGATGCTGCGCCGCCGCACCGGGCTGCGGCTGCACGACCTCGGCCCCCTGCGGGCCGCCCGTCGCGCGGATCTGCTCGCGCTCGGCCTCACGGACCGCCGCAGCGGCTATCCGCTCCAGATGGTGGTGCGCGCCGCCGACGCGGGTCTGCGCGTCGCCGAGCACGACGTGCCGTATCTGCCGCGCACCGGCGCCTCCAAGGTCACCGGGACCTGGCGCGGCACCTGGCAGGCGGTACGGGACATGCGCCGGGTGCTGGCCGAACCCCCGAAGGCCGCCCTCTCACTTCAAGGAGCCCTTTCCCGGTGACCACCCTTCTCGTCATCGCCAAGGAACCGCGGCCCGGGCGGGTGAAGACCCGGCTGACGCCGCCGTTCACGCCCGAGGAGGCCGCCGCGCTCGCCGAGGCCTCGCTCGTCGACACCCTGCACGTGCTGCTGGCGACGCCCGCGCGGCGGCGGGTGCTGGTGCTCGACGGAGCGCCGGGCCCCTGGCTGCCGCCGGGCTTCGATGTCGTACCGCAGTGCGGCGGAGGGCTCGACGAACGGCTCGCCGCCGCCTTCGCGGGCTGCGCCGGGCCCGCGCTGCTGATCGGCATGGACACGCCCCAGGTGACGCCCGCGCTCCTCACCGTGGACTTCGCCCACTGCGACGCGTATTTCGGCCCGGCCGAGGATGGCGGCTTCTGGGCCCTGGGCCTCGCCGACCCCGACCCGGCGCTCCTGCGTGGTGTACCGATGTCGACACCGACCACCGGCGCCGTCCAGCGCGCCCGGCTGACCGCCACGGGCCTGCGCGTCCGCGACCTCCCGCCCCTGCGCGACGTCGACACGGCGTACGACGCCGAACTGGTCGCCGCCGAGGCTCCGGAGGGGCGGTTCGCGAAGGAACTTGCACGGCTGCGGACGGGAGTCGGCAGGTGAGTGCGGCGCGTCCGGTGCCGACCGGCGAGGGCCCGCGCCCGGTGACCGCCCTCATCGACTGCCCGCCCTCGGACTCCCCCGCACGCCCCTGGTCCGCCGACCCGTACACCGACGCCCTGCGCACCGGTCGAGGCCCGCTCTTCCTCCGCCGTACCGACGGCTGGCTGCTGCCCCTGGAGGTGGAGCGCTGGTGCGCGGAGGCCGACGCGGCGGACCGGGAGGTGCTGCGCCGGTGCGAGGGGGCCGTGCTCGACGTGGGATGCGGTCCCGGGCGGCTCGTCGCCGAACTCGCCGCGCAGGGGCGGCCGGTGCTGGGCATCGACGTCAGTGAGGCCGCCGTCGCGCACACCGTCCGGCTCGGTGGGCAGGCGTTGCGCCGGTCCGTCTTCGAACCCGTCCCCGGCGAGGGCCGCTGGGACACCGCCCTCCTCATCGACGGCAACGTAGGCATCGGCGGCGACCCGCACGCCCTGCTGCGGCGGATGTCCCAACTCCTCGCCGATAACGGGCTGTTGATTGCCGAGACCGCTCCGGTCGACGTCGACGAACGGGTGCGGGTGCGGGTCGCCGACGGCCGTGGTTCCTCCGGTGCGTCCTTCCCGTGGGCCCGTCTCGGAACCCCGGCCCTGTTGCGCCACGCCGGCTGGGCGGGGTGGCGCACGGAGGGTCAGTGGGCGGCCGACGGCCGCTTCTTCCTAGCTCTCCGCAACCGCAGCAGCCGCAGGACCAGCAGCACGGCCGAGCCGCCGAACAGCGCCGCCGTGACGAGTAGCCAGCGGGACAGGAACCCGTCACCGGAGAGCGTGGTGGCGGACCTGTAGCGGTCCGCCGCCTCCCCGCTGATCAGCGGGAACCACACCAGCAGCAGAAGGCCGGAGAGCAGGGCCGGGACCCGGACGTAACCGGTCCGTTCCCGGTGTCCGGCGCTGCCCAGCACCCGGGCGAGCGCCCGGTCCGCGCCCGCGTACAACGGCACCAGCACCAGGTCGTGCAGCACCGCCGCGCCCACGATCCACAGCGCCACCCCGAACCAGTCGTCCGCGAGCAGCCGCACCCCCGCGTACCCGGCGAGCGCGAACGAGGAGGCCAGCAGCAGGAGTTGGAGCGGGCTGCCGAGGGCCGGCCGCCTGAACGGAACGCGCATCACAGGTCTCCGAAGGTCATACGGGCCACCCATTTGGTGTTGAGTACTCCGGGTGCCGCGGGGACGATGACGCGGGCCGGGTAGCCGTGGTCGGGGGTGAGGTCCGCGCCGTTGACGAACAGGGCGAGCAGCGAGCGCGGGTCGCGGACCTGGTTGTCGCGCAGGGCGGACCGGCGGAACGCCCCGTGCCGTTGCAGGGATTCGACCAGGACATCGGGTGCCGTGTCCGTCTCGTAGCCGACGAGTGCCGCGAGGTCCCGCAGCCGTACGCCCCGCCACCACTGGTCGGACGTCGACCAGCCCTCCACACAGGCGATGGGCAACGCGGCGCTGTGCAGCGGGAGTTGGAGCAGCGCGACCCGACCGAGGCGGACCGTGCGGCCGTTGCCCTCGACGACCAGTCGCCAGGCGTCCTCGGAGGTCTCCCTGGCGTCGATCCCGACCGCGGCGGCTGTCTTGTTGATCTGGAAGGCGCCGGGTCCTGAGCCCGGTTCGGGCCCGCCGTGGGGTGCGAGCAGGGCCGTCTCCCGCAGTGGTCCGTCGAAGCCGCGGCCCACTGTCGTGCCGAACAGCAGCAGCGATCCGCCGCCGACCACACCGAGGGCGCCGCGGCGCGAGACGGTGGGTTCGGCGGGGTTCGGGGACACCAACTCCCCTTCCTCCGCAGGGTGTTCGCCTCTGATGTGGCGCAGGTTGCGCAGGGCCGCCGGTGTCTTCAGGACGGCGTGGGCGAGGAAGGCGGCGAAGAAGACCCAGGCGCCGTAGAAGTGCAGGGGGTAGAAGGAGCCGGGGAAGACGTAGTCGAGCTGGACGTTGAGGACGCCGGTGGTGAACTCGAACAGGCCGCCGCCCACGAGGAGCAGCAGCGAGAGCCGTTCCAGCGCGTGGGTGAGCGACCGGGCCGGCGGCAGGGCGAACAGCTTCGGGACGACCGACCAGAGCTTCGCCAGCAGTACGGGGATCAGTGCGATACCGAGGGTGACGTGCGTGCCCTGGGTGAGGCGGTACAGCCAGGACGGGTCGGTCGGCCAGGCGAAGAGATAGAAGCCGAGGAGGCCCTTGTCCGGGGTCTGGTCGTTGACCGGCGAGAGGTCCGGGTTGTAGGCCGCGTACGACAGCAGTCCCGTCACGAACAGCACGGTGATCCCGGCGAGCAGCACGATGCCCAGCACGGAGGTGAACCAGGGGCCGCGCAGCGGGCTGCGCCAGAAGTCGGGCGAAGAGGGGGAGCGTGGCATGCCCCGACCGTAGGCCGGGGACACCCCCCGAACGGGTTCGCAAACCATGACGAAACCCTGACGTCTGCCTCGGCGCCGGCTCCGCCGGGCGCACCCCGACCTAGCGTGTCGATGTGAACCGCGATCTTCTCGTCGACCGCGAGCGCCACCAAGGCGCCCGCCCCGTCGACCGTCCCCTTGCCGCTCCGGGCGACCACGTCCGCGATCTGTCGGCCGCCCTCGCCGCCGCACTGCTCGTCCTGGTGGCGGTGCTGGTCGGCACCGCGATCCAGGACCGTCACCACTCGCTCTTCGTCGCCTGGCCGCCCGTGTTCGCCCAGTGGCAGCCGCACGTCGGCCCGGGCACCCCGGCGGCGCTCGCCGTCGCGGTCGCCGTGGTGGCGTACGGTCCCGCGCTCGCCGCCCGACTGCCCTGGCGCGCGCTGCTGTTGACCGCCTGGGGCACCGCCATGGCGTGGACGTTCTCGCTGGCCCTGGTCGACGGCTGGCAGCGGGGCATCGCGGGACGGCTGACGACCACGAACGAGTACCTGACGGTCATCGGCCGCTTCCACGACATCCCCGCCACGCTGCGCGACTTCACCCACCACATCCTCAGCCACTCCCCCGCCCCCTGGCCCGCGCACATCGCCGGGCATCCCCCGGCGGCCACCGTCACCTTCGTCCTCCTGGACCGGATCGGACTGGGCGGCGGGGCCTGGGCGGGCGTCTGGTGCATCACCGTCGGGGCGACGGCGGGCGCGGCGGTCCTCGTCGCCGTGCGGGTGCTCGCCGGTGAGCAACTCGCCCGCCGCGCCGCCCCGTTCCTGGCCCTCGCCCCGGCCGCCGTGTGGGTGGGCACCTCGGCTGACGGGTACTTCGCGGCCGTCGCCGCCTGGTCCGTCGCGTTTCTCGCCCTCGCGGTCACCGGAGACCGGCCGCGCTCGGCCGGCCTCGCCGCCGGGCTGTTCCTCGGCCTCACCGCGTATCTGTCGTACGGGCTGACGCTGTTCGCGGTGATCGCGGGCGCCGCACTGTTGCTCGGGCAGCGGCGGCTTCGCCCACTTCCGTACGTCGTCGCCGGACTCGCCGTCGTACCAGTGGTGTTCACGCTGCTCGGCTTCAACTGGTGGGAGGCGTACCGCCTGTTGATCACCCGCTACTACGAAGGGGTCGGCGGGATCCGGCCGTACGGCTACTGGGTGTGGGCGAACCTGGCCTGCACCGTGCTGATCGTGGGCCCGGCGACGGTGGCGGGCCTGCGGCGGGCGGGCACCCGACTCCCGGAACTGCGGGGCGGTTTGCGCGCCGCCGTGCCCCAACCCCGGCTCGCCCTCATGGTGTTCGCCGCCCTGCTCGCCCTGCTCGTCGCGGATCTCTCCGGTATGAGCAAGGCGGAGACGGAGCGCATCTGGCTGCCGTTCGCGATGTGGCTGCTGCCCGCCTGCGCGTTCCTCCCCCGGCCCCGCGCCTGGCTCACCGCGCAGGCCGTCCTGGCCCTGCTCCTCAACCACCTGCTCCTGACGGGCTGGTGAGGCGCCGACACGGGCCTACGCCACCTCGTGGGGCTCCGGAGCCGTAGTGCTCACGTCGGTCACGGGGGCGGCCTTGTCCCGTCGGCGCCCGGTCAGGCGGGTGGCCAGCGGCTCGGTGTAGCGGGCGCTGAGCGGGCCCACGATCACCAGGATCAGCACGTACGCCGTCGCCAGCGGGCCGAGGGAGGGTTCGATGCCGGCCGTTACGGCGAGACCCGCGATGACGATGGAGAACTCGCCGCGGGCGACCAGGGTGCCGCCCGCCCGCCAGCGGCCCTTGGCGGAGATGCCCGCGCGCCGGGCCGCCCAGTAGCCGGTGGCGATCTTCGTGCCGGCGGTGACGATCGCCAGGGCGAGCGCGGGCAGCAGGACGGGCGGGATGCTCGCCGGGTCGGTGTGCAGGCCGAAGAAGACGAAGAACACGGCGGCGAACAGGTCCCGCAGCGGGGAGAGCAGGCTGTGCGCGCCCTCCGCGGCCTCTCCGGACAGGGCGATGCCGACCAGGAACGCGCCGACGGCGGCGGAGACCTGGAGCTGCTGGGCGAGTCCGGCGACCAGGAGGGTCAGGCCCAGGACGACCAGCAGCAGTTTCTCGGGGTCGTCGCTGGAGACGAAGCGGGAGATGTGGCGGCCGTAGCGGACCGCGACGAGCAGCACCAGGGCCGCGGCGCCGAGGGCGACGACCAGGGTGAGGCTGCCCGAGGCGAGGCCCGTGCCGGCGAGGAGTGCGGTGACGATCGGGAGGTAGACGGCCATCGAGAGGTCTTCGAGGACGAGGATGCTCAGGATGACGGGGGTCTCGCGGTTGCCGAGGCGGCCCAGGTCGCCGAGGACCTTGGCGATGACGCCGGAGGAGGAGATCCAGGTGACCCCGGCCAGCACCACCGCGGCGACCGGTCCCCAGCCGAGCAGCAGGGCCATCGCGGCACCGGGCAGCGCGTTGAGGGCGGCGTCGACGAGACCCGCGCTGTACTGGGTCTTGAGGTTGGAGACGAGATCGCTGGCCGTGTACTCCAGGCCGAGCATCAACAGCAGCAGGATGACGCCGATCTCGGCGCCGATGGCGACGAACTCCTCGCTGGTGCCGAGCGGCAGCAGTCCGCCCTCGCCGAACGCGAGCCCGGCGAGCAGATAGAGCGGTATCGGGGAGAACTGGAAGCGTGCGGCGAACCGGCCCAGCAGTCCCAGGGCCAGGATGATCGCGCCGAACTCGATCAGGAACCTCGCGGAGGAGTGCATCGCGCTCACTCCCGCCCGAGTATCGCGGCGGCCGACTCGACGCCCTCGCGCGTGCCGATCACGATCAGGGTGTCCCCGCCGGCCAGCCGGAATTCCGGTGTCGGGGAGGGCACGGCCTCGGCCCGGCGCAGCACGGCCACGATCGAGACACCGGTCTCGGTGCGCATCCTGGTCTCGCCGAGGAGCCGCCCGTTCCAGTACGAGAGCGCCGACAGCTGTATGCGCTCGGCGACCAGGCCCAGTTCGGTGGTGGACAGCAGGTTCGGGCTGTGGTGCTCGGGCAGCAGGGCGTCGACGAGCGCGGCCGTCTCCGCCGTGGTGAGCCGTACGGACAGGGCGCAGGCGTCGGGATCGTCCGAGCGGTAGGCGTTCAGGGTCCGTTCGCCGTCCCGGTGCGCGACCACCGACAGGACGCGCTGCTCACGTGTCGTCAGGTCGTAGCGGACTCCGATACCCGGCAACGGCGTACTGCTCACGCGTGGAGTACCCATGGCGTGTCCCCCCTGTTCCTCGCAGATCTCCGTGAACCTTACATGTTCTTGACTCTTCTTTGCCAGTTCTTGACCGATCCGCCGCCGGGCCCGAGTGGAGTAGACCTGCCCAACACGGGCAGAAGGGGTACCGGGTGAGAGGTGGATGGGCATGGGCACATCGTTCGCGGGCATGATCGCGGTCCGGCCGCCCGCCGCGTGGTGGCCCGCGCTGCGGCGGACGCCGGTCGCGCTGTGGAACGACGACATCACGGACTACGCGGCGGCGCTGACCTACTACGCGATCCTGGCCGTGCTCCCCGCGATGCTGGCGACGGTCCTGGGGTTCGGGATGATCAGCCCGGACACGGCCCAGGAGTTCATCAGCCATGTCGCCGCCTACGCCCCGGCCAACTCGGGCGCCGATCTGCACACCGTCCTGTCCCACGCGCTGGCCGCGGACGGCACCGCCTGGCCGCTGCTCGTGACCGGTGCGGGCAGCGCGCTGTGGTCGGCCTCCAGCTATCTCGCCGTGTTCCGCCGCGCCCTGCACCGGATGCACCACACCGAGGACCGGCGTTCGACCTGGCGCAAGGCGCACCGGATCGTGCTCACCGCGCTCCTGCTGCTCGGTCTGCTGCTGGTCGGCTCACTCACCCTCATCCTGACCGGCCCGCTCGCGGAGGTCGTCGGCCGGATGTTCGGCATGGGCACCACCGCGGCCTGGGCGTGGAGCCTGCTGCGCTGGCCGGTGCTGCTGTGCCTGGTGGCCCTCCTGGTCGTGGTCGTCTTCCACACCGGGCCGACCTCGGCACGCCGACGCGGGCACACCCTGCCCGGCGGCGCCCTGGCCGCCGCGCTGTGGCTGGCCGTCTCGGCGGGCTTCTCGTCGTACGCCTCGACCCTCGGCGCCTACAGCAGGCTCTACGGCTCGCTCTCCGGCATCGTCGTCTTCCTCGTCTGGCTGTGGCTGTCGAACCTGGCGCTGCTCACGGGGGCGCAGTTCGCGGCGGAACTGGCCGGGCCACCGCCTCGTCCAGTGCCTCGGTCACCCGGTCACAGCACGGGGAAGTCGGTCGTCCCGTAGGACTCCCCGGGCAGTGGATCCGGTACGCCGGCGGGGTCGAGGATGTGGGCGACGAGCGCGGCTGCCGTGTCGTGCCAGAGGCGGTGGCGGCGGAGCATGCCATGGTCGCCGCCGCCGATGAGGGCCATTCCGGTACGGGTCGCCGTGGCCCGCGCCCTGCGCACGCAGTCCGCCGAGTCGGCGGGTGACGTGACGTGGTCGTGGTCGCCGTGGAGGCAGACGATGTGCCGGCCAGCCGTCTGTTCCACCGGTTCGCCCGGCGGCCACCACGGCGCGAGCGCGACCACTCCGCGCACCTGCGGGTGACCGGCGGCGCGCAGGGCGGCCCGGCCGCCCATGGAGTGGCCGAGCAGCACGGTCGGTACGGGGCCCGCCAGTTCGGCGAGTTCGTCCAGCGCGCGGTGGGTGTCCCGCACGGGGTCGGCGCGGTCGCCGTTCCATCCGCGCACGCGGTACCGGGCCCGGGCGAGGAGGACGTCGTCGCCGGGCAGCGCACCGGACACCGCCCGCAGGAACGGTCCCATGCGCAGCGCGGCGAGCTGCCAGGGCCGGGCGGGGCGGAGACTCGTCTCCTGGCCGCCGTGCAGGACCAGGACGGCGGCCCTCGGACGCGCCGGACGGTGCCGGAGCAGCAGTGCGCCGCCGGGCGCGGGCGATGGAAGTTCTGTCTCGTCCTGCTGCACGAAGGTGTGCCCCCTCTTCCGCCGTTCCGGCCTTTCCGCGACCTCCGCGTCGCGGGTCACGGAGACGATCCTCCCCCGGCGCGCCGACCGGCGGCGCACCCGCCCCCGCGGCAGCCGGTCAGGATTGGAGAAGCCGCCGCCCGCTCCCCCGGCCTAGCCTGAATTCACCGGCGAAATCCGCCGGACCACGCTTCACGGAGGAGCTCGCCATGACCGACGGTCTGAACACGATCATCTACCCCGTCAAGGACCTCGACCGCGCGAAGGCCCTGTTCGGCGCCCTGCTGGGGGTCGAGCCGTACGCGGACGAGCCGTACTACGTCGGCTACAAGGCCGCAGGGCAGGACGTCGGTCTCGACCCGAACGGGCACTCCCGGGGCATGACCGGACCGGTTCCGTACTGGACCGTGGACGACATCCGGACGCGGGTGGCGGCGCTGGTGGAGGCGGGAGCCGAGCTGGTCCAGGACGTCCAGGACGTCGGCGGCGGCAAGCTGATCGCCTTCGTGAAGGACGCGGACGGGAACTTCGTCGGGCTGACCCAGAATCCGGCCGCCTGACACCGCTGCCGCACGGGACAGGCCATCCGCCCGCGCTACTTGCACACGCACTAGTTGCAGACTCAACGATTGGCCGGTTCGGTGTTACCGTGCAGGTATGGCAGTGAAGTCGGCCGACGCCCGGCAACTAGAGGACCAGTGGCGGGACATCCTGTCCGTGCACGCGCGGACGATGTGCGAGATCGACCGTGTGCTGCATCCGCACGGGCTGGGCGCGAGCGACTTCGAGGTGCTGGACATGCTCGCGTCCGAGGCGCCCCGGGCCGGCGACCAGTGCCGGGTGCAGAACCTGGTCGGACGGGTCCATCTCAGCCAGAGCGCGCTCTCCCGGCTCATCGGCCGGCTGGAGAAGGACGGCCTCGTGGAACGCTCCGTGTGCGTCGAGGACCGGCGCGGGGTGTGGGTCGCGCTGACCCGCAAGGGCCGCGATCTGCACGCGGAGGTACTGCCGCTCCAACGGGGCGTGCTGGCAAGGATGTTGGACAGCACGCAGGAGTAGCCGCCACCAGCCCGCCCGCCTCACACCACGAACTCCGCTCCGTCCATGAGCACTTCGGCCCCCGCGCCGCTCACCTGCGCCCGCGCCGTCGAGCCGGGGTCGAGCAGCGGGTTCGCGTTGTCGAGGTGGGTGTAGATCCGGCGGACACCGGGGTGACTGGCGAGGGCGGTGAGGCTGCCGCCGGGGCCGGTGACGGGCAGGTGTCCGGCGCCCGCCTCGTCCGTGTCGAAGAAGGTGCCGTCCAGCACCGCGCAGTCCACCGACTCCAACAGGTCGTCGAAATCGTCCGTCCAGGCGGCGATGCGCGGTGCATAGACGAACGCCCCGCCGGTCGCCAGATCCTCGACGCGGTACGCGACCACCCAGCGGTCGTCGGGCCGACGGGGCGGCACGTACTCGGGTGGCCTGTCGCCCACCGGATGGGCCGTGACGACCAGCCCTCCGGCAAGCACGAACCCGCCCTCGGCGAGGCCGTCGGCCCACTCCCAGGGGGCGTAGCGGTCGAGGACTGCCCGGGCCGGGGTGAGCGCGCTGAGGACGGGCCGCGGGGCGTACACCTTGAGGCCCGCCGCACCGCGCAGCACGGTCAGACCGGCCACATGGTGGGGCTCCGCGTCGGTGAGGAGCACACCGCGCACGGGGGTGTCGCGCGGGCCGGGGCCCGGCCAGAGGGCGGAGGTGGCGGCGAGTTGGGTGCGGATGTCGGGCGAGGCGTTGAGCAGCCACCAGTCGCGCTCGTTGCCGGTGACGGCCACACAGTCCTGGGTGCGCGGGGGCAGTTTCCCGTCGCGGGCGGCGGCGCACAGCGCGCAGGCGCAGTTCCACTGCGGGAAACCACCACCGGCGGCCGTACCGAGCAGGACGACCCTCACGACGATCGCGCCCCCTTGCAGAATCGGAATCAGCGTCGGAATGGACTCAGCGAATCTCCCCGGGGGATCTTTCCTCCGAAACGGGCCGGACTACCCCGTCGCAGGGGGCAGTTCCGGCCGATCTGCGACCGGGGCGCGCCTCAGCGCAGCAGATCCCGTACGGCGGCGAAGGCCGCGTCGACCGTCGCCGGATCGGCGCCCGGGCGGGCGAGCGCGCTCATGGGGATCGGGGTGACCGAGGGCAGGCCGTCGTACGGGGTCAGGCCGTCCGGGGCCGATCCGACGGCGGCGAGCAGGGCGACGCCCTGGCCGGTGCGGGCGATGTCGAGGACGCCCGCGAGATAGCCGGCGTCGCCGACGACCGCTGCGGGTACGCCGTGCGCGGCGAGGGTGGAGATGGCGCGGCGGCGGATCGCGCACGGGTCCTCGATGGCGACGAGCGGGACGGGTGCGGGCGCTGCCGGTGGCCGCCAGCCGGGCGTGGCGTGCCAGGTCAGCGGGAGGCCGCCGACCGGTGTGCCCTCGGTGGCGGCGGCCTCGGTGACGTAGACCGCGACGTCGACGCTGCCGCGTTCCACCGCCTCTACGAGGCGAGCCGAGCGGTCGATGCGGAAGCGGACCCGGCAGCCCGGCCGTACCTCCTGGACTGCCGCGGTCAGCCGTGGCAGAAACTGGTCGGCCGCGTGTTCGGTGGAGCCGATGGTGACGGTGTCGCCGTCGACGTCGAGCAGGGTGCGTACGGCCTCGTCGTGCACGGCGAGGATGCGCCGGGCCTGTTCGAGGAGCAGTCGCCCCTCGGGCGTGAACCGGGTGCCGCGCCCCTCCCGCTCGACGATCGGCAGCCCGAGCGTCTTCTCCAGCCTGCGCACATGCTGGCTGACCGCGGACTGGCTCAGGGCGAGGGCCCGGGCCGCGCGATGGAAGCCGCCGCAGTCGGCTATCGCGGTCAGGCTGCGCAGGGCCACGATGTCGAGGACAGGTTGGGGCATGCCGGTGACGGTAGCCGTTTCGGGCATCGATCGCGATAGCTGATCGATTTCGATGCGGAATCATCGTTGGACGCGATCGGTCGGATCCGGTCATGATGAGCGCATGCTGCACACGACCGCTTTCGCTGCCTTTCTGACGCAGCGCCGAGTCATCGACTTCGGCGTGGCGTGCAGCGCGCGCTGTCGTTGACCAACCGCCTCTCCGCGGCACCCTTCCCGAGTTCTCGCTGATCACGTCCGCCCTGCGCACGGACACGTGACGGCAGCTCCGGCCTGCCCGCTTCCTCCCTCCTTGCGCTGAATTCCCCTCCCCTTTCCCCTCGTTGGGAGTTGTCACCCCATGCCCTCTCACTCCGTCTCGTCCTGGGACGAACCCGAAGGCCTCGCCGCGCGCGGCACGTTGATCGTGCTGGCCGGGCGGGGCGAACACGGCGGTGTCTACGAGCGGTTCGGCCGCCGGCTCGGCTACGACGCCTATCGCGTCCGCGCCCTCGGCGACCCGGCCGCCGACCCCGCCGTACTGGAGCGGGCCGCCAAGCTGCTCGCCGACGAGTCACTGCCGGGCCCGAAGGTGCTGGTCGGTTCCGACACCGGCGCGCTTCACGCCCTCCAGCTCGCCGCGGAGCAGACCGCGGGCATCGACGCGCTGATCCTGGCCGGCCTGCCCACCGGCACCTGGACGGCGGGGAGTTGGGAGGAGGAGGCCGCGGCACGCACCGCCTGCCCGACCCATCAGGGGCGCCTCACCAACGACCCCGGGTTCCGCCGGGGCGCCATCGACGACGACCCCGGGTTGCCCGAGCCGCGCCTTGACCTGGTGCGTCTCCCGGTGCTGGCCCTGCACGGCAGGGCCGACACGATCAGCCCGCTCGACCGGGCACTGAGCGTCTACGACGGTCACCCGAACGTGCACACCGTGACCTTCGTGGACGGCCGGCACGACGTCCTCAACGACGCCCTGCACCGCACCGTCGCCGCGACGGTCGTCCTCTTCCTCGAACGGCTCCGCCTCTCCCCCGAACTCCCCCCGATCGCCGAGGAGTTGACATGAGCCGCCGTGTGACGACCACGGTCCCCGAGCTGGCCGAACTCCTCGGCGCCGAGCAGCCGCCGGTGCTCCTCGACGTCCGCTGGGCCCTCGGAGATCCCTACGGCCGTGACCACTATGCCGACGGGCACATCCCCGGCGCGGTCTATGTCGACCTGGACACCGAACTGGCCGCACCGGCAAGCCCGGAGGGCGGCCGGCATCCGCTGCCCGACCTCGCGGAACTGCAGGAATCCGCCCGCCGCTGGGGCATCGGGAGCGGGCGGTCCGTCGTGGTCTACGACGACCTGGGCAACACTGCGGCGGCCCGCGCCTGGTGGCTGCTGCGCTACACCGGTGTCGCCGAAGTGACGCTGCTGGACGGGGCGTTGGGCGCCTGGCGCACGGCCGGGCTGCCGCTGGAGTCCGGGATTCCCGCCGATCCGGAACCTGGTGACGTCGTACTCCGTGCGGGTGCGCTGCCGATCACCGACGCCGACGGCGCCGCCGAACTCGCCGCCTCCGGGCTGCTGTTGGACGCCCGCGCCGGAGAGCGGTACCGGGGCGAGGTCGAGCCGGTGGACCCGCGCGCGGGGCACATACCGGGGGCGGTGTCCGCGCCGACCGGGGAGAACCTGACGGCGGACGGGATCTTCCACTCGCCCGAGGAGCTGCGCAAGCGGTTCGAGGAGCGGGGTGCCGGGGCCGCGTCACGCATCGGCGTGTACTGCGGGTCCGGGGTCACCGCAGCTCATCAGATCGCGGCACTGGAGATCGCCGGGTTCGACGCGACGCTCTTTCCCGGCTCCTGGTCCGCCTGGTCCGCCGACCCCGCCCGACCGGCGGCGACAGGAGGCCGGCCATGACGACAAAACCGCTGAACGCGCCGGTGCTGCCCGCGCAGTCGGCCCCCGAGGACAAGGCCCCGGCAGCGGCGGCCCGCGTCACCATCCGCGGCACGGCGAAGACCGCCCGCCGCTTCACCGTCCCCCGTTCCGTGCGGCGGGCCGCCGGACCGGTCGGCCTCGTGCTGCTCTGGTTCCTGACCTCCGCCACCGGGGTGCTGCCCGAGTCCGTGCTGGCCTCCCCCGTCGACGTCATCCGCCAGGCGGTGGACCTGACGAAGGACGGTGAACTCCCCCGCGCCATCGCCGCGTCGGGCCGCCGTGCCGCCATCGGCTTCCTCATCGGCGCGAGCGTCGCGCTCGTCCTGTCGCTGACGGCCGGGCTGTTCCGGCTCGGCGAGGACGTCATCGACTCCTCGATGGGCATGTTCCGGGCGATCCCCTGGGTGGGGCTGATCCCGCTCTTCATCGTCTGGTTCGGCATCGAGGAGACCCCGAAGATCGCCCTGGTCGCACTCGGTGTGACCTACCCGCTCTACTTCAACATCTACGGCGGCATCCGCTCCACCGACGCCCAACTCGTCGAGGCCGCGCGGATGATGGGGCTCGGCCGGCTCGGTCTGATCAAGTACGTGATCCTGCCGAGCGCACTGCCCGGGGCACTCGTGGGACTCCGGTACGCGCTGTCCACCGCCTGGCTGGCCCTGGTCTTCGCCGAGCAGATCAACGCCGACGCGGGGCTCGGCTATCTGATGAGCAACGCCCAGCAGTACTTCCGCACCGACGTCATCGTGCTCTGCCTCGTCGTGTACGCGCTGCTCGGGCTGGCCTGCGACTTCGCCGTACGGATCCTGTCGCGCCGCCTGCTGACCTGGCGGGCCAACTTCGAGGGCGAGGCGTAGAGATGGCCAACTCCGTTGAGATACGAGGCCTTTCGCGGGCCTTCGACGGCAACACCGTGCTGCACGACCTCGATCTGGACATCCGCGAGGGCGAGTTCGTGGCCCTGCTCGGGCACAGCGGCTGCGGCAAGTCGACGCTGCTGCGGATCCTCGCGGGGCTCGACGACGAGATCGGCGGCGAGGTGACCGTGCCCGCGCGGCGCAGCGCGGCCTTCCAATCGCCGCGCCTGCTCCCCTGGTTGAAGGTGTGGCGCAATGTCGTGCTCGGGCTGCCCGGCCGCCCGGACCGGGCGCTCGCGGAGAAGGCGCTCGACGAGGTCGGCATCGCGGAGCGCGCGACCGTCTGGCCGAAGACGCTGTCCGGAGGTCAGGCCCAGCGGGTCTCGCTGGCCCGTGCCCTGGTCCGTGAGCCCGAACTCCTTTTGCTGGACGAGCCGTTCGGCGCTCTGGACGCGCTGACCCGGGGCAAGGTGCAGGCGCTCGTCGCCGAGCTGTGGCGGCTGCACGGGTGCGCGATCCTCCTGGTCACCCATGACGTGGAAGAGGCGCTGCTGCTCGCCGACCGCGTGCTGGTGATGGACGAGGGGCGTATCGCCCACGAATTGACCGTCGACCTGCCCCGTCCCCGTGATCTGACCGCCCCCGAGTTCGTGACCCTGCGCGCCCGCCTCCTGAACTGGCTCGGCGTGACCCGCACCCTGGAAGGAACCCCCTCGTGATCCGCAGAATCGCCGCCGCCTCCCTGAGCCTGACCGCCCTGCTGGCGCTGAGCGCCTGCGGCGCCGACTCCTCGGCGGACACCGCCTCCGGCGGGCAGGTCACCCTCACCATCGGCGACCAGGCCAAGACCCTCCAGACGATCATCGCCGCCTCCGACGCGCTCAAGGGCGCCAAGTACAAGGTGAAGTGGGCCGAGTTCCAGGGCGCGGCCCCGCTCTACCAGGCGGTTCAGGCCAACGCGGCCGACACCGGGTTCTCCGCCGACCTCCCCGCGCTCCAGGCGCTCAGCGGCGGCGTCAAGATCAAGAACATCGCCGCCCTCAAGAACGACGGCACACACGTCGGGATCGTCGTCCGCAAGGACTCCGGCATCGCCGGCGTGAAGGACCTCAAGGGCCAGAAGGTCGTGGTGTCCTCGGCGAAGGGCAGCGTCTCGGAGTATCTGCTGGCCAACGTCCTCAAGCAGAACGGGCTCAGCTACAAGGACGTCAAGGTGCAGTACCTGCTGCCGACCGACGCGCAGGCCGCGTTCGCCTCCGGGAAGATCAAGATCTGGGCGACCTTCGGCGTCTACCAGGCCGTCGGTCTTGAGCAGGGCGGCAAGTTGCTCGTCGACGGCGGGGACGGCCGGGTCAGCGGCATCGGCTTCATCAACGCCTCCGACAAGGCCCTCGCGAACTCGGCGAAGAAGACCGCCCTCAGCGACTTCCTCAACCGCCTGAGCACGGCACTGAAGTGGACCAGCACCCACCAGGACGCGTACGCGAAGGCCATCGAGCAGCGCAACGGCGCCGACGCCTCGGTGGCGAAGACGCTCGCCTCGGCCGCCTACAGCCAGGTGCTGCCGATCACCTCGGACGTCGACACGACCGTCCAGCAGGTCGCCGACCTCATGAACGGCATCGGGGTCCTCGACCCGAACGTCGAAGTGGCCAAGGCCGCCGACACCTCCCTGCTCAAGTGACCTTCACGTCTTAGGAGTTCGCTCATGCCTGTCGAGTTCATCAGCGCCGTCCACACCGACTCCGGGGCCTCGGGTCCCGCCGCATCGAGCCGTACCGGCCTCGACGTCGACCACCTGCGCAAGTACGCCCGCGCGCTCGACGACGGCGGTTTCGACCACACCCTGGTCGCCTACCACTCGGCCTCGCCGGACGCCTTCCAGATCGCCCAGTTCGTCGCCACCCACACCGAGCGGATCCGCCCGATCCTCGCCCATCGACCCGGCGTGATCTTCCCGACGCACTCGGCCCGCGCCCTGGCCACGCTGGACCAGATCAGCAACGGCCGGCTGACGCTCCACATCATCTCCGGGGGCAGCGACGAGGAGCAGCGCCGGGAGGGCGACTACCTCAACAAGGAGGAGCGGTACGAGCGTTCGGACGAGTACATCCAGATCCTGCGGAAGGTGTGGCAGGCCGAGGGACCCGTCTCGCACGAGGGCAAGTACTTCCGCTTCGAGGGCTACTACTCCGATGTGAAGCCGGTGAACGGGCTGGTCCCGATCTCGGTCGGCGGCTCCTCGCAGGACGCGTACCGGGTGGGCGGCCAGCAGGGCGACATCTTCGGGCTGTGGGGCGAGCCGCTGAAGGAGACGGCCGAGCAGATCGCCGCCGTCAACGCGGTCGCCGACGCGGCCGGGCGCCCACACCCCCGTATCTGGGTGTCGTTCCGCCCGATCATCGCACCCACGGAAGAACTGGCCTGGGAGAAGGCCCACCGCACGCTCGGTGTCCTCAAGGACCAGGCGAAGAACACCGAGTTGCTCCGCCACTACCGCACCACCGGCCGCCCGGCGAACGTAGGCTCGCAGCGCCTCCTCGACATCGCCGAGCGCGGCGAGGTCCAGGACCGCTGCCTGTGGACCGCCCCCGCCGTCGCCACCAACGCGGCCGGTGCGTCAACTGCCCTTGTGGGCACGCCCGAGACGGTCGCGCAGGCACTCCTCGACTACGTCGACATCGGCTGCGACCTGCTGTCGATCCGCGGCTACGACCCGCTCAACGACGCGATCGACTACGCCCGGCACGTCCTGCCCCTGGTCCGCCAGGAACTCGCCCACCGGGCGACGACCTCGCACGCCGCCTGATCCGCTCTTCCCCCTCTGATTGCGAACCCCCTTATGGAGACACCGTGTTGTTGCGTCACACCCTGCGCGCGTCCACCGCCGCCCTCGCCCTCCTGCTGCCCTTCGCCGCGGCCTGCGGAGGCAGCGCGACCGCCGACTCCTCGTCCTCCGACGTCTCCTCCGTGACCCTGCGGGTCGGTGACACCGGCTGGAAGGTCGACGAGGCCGTCCTCAAGTACGCCCACCTCGACGACACCCCGTACAAGGTGAAGTGGAACCTGTTCCCGGGCGGCGACAAGCAGCTCCAGGCCGTCCGCGCCGGAGCACTGGACCTCGCCTCCTCCAGCGAGATCCCGCCCATCTTCTCGGCCGCCGACGGCAAGCCCAACTTCAAGGTCGTCGCCGTCCAGCGCGGCACCACCCTCAACCAGGAGGTCGTCGTCCCAAAGGGCTCGAAGGTGACCGACATCGCCGGTCTGAAGGGCAGGAAGGTCGGCTACGTCCAGAACACCACCGCCCACTACTTCCTGTACGAACTCCTGAAGCAGGCCGGCCTCAAGTGGTCGGACATCGACGCGAAGCCGCTGCTGCCCAACGACGGCCTCGCGGCCCTGAACGGCGGCTCCATCGACGCCTTCGCCTCCTACGGCACGTCGATCATCACGGCCCACCAGCAGGGCGCCCGCACGGTCGGCTCCGGCGCGGACATCCTGTCGGGCAACTTCCTCTGGTCGGCGCGCGACAGCGTCCTCAAGAGCCGCGCCCAGAAGGCCGCCGCGGCCGATCTGATCGCCCGGATCACCAAGGCCTACGCCTACATCCGCGACGGCCACGTGGACGGCTTCGCGAAGGTCACCGCCGACGCCACCCACCAGCCGGTGGCACAGGCCAAGTCGGACCTGGTCGCCGCCCAGAAGCAACGTCCCACGCAGGCCCGGACGGTGGGCGACGACACGATCGCCTCGCAGCAGAAGGTGGCCGACGCCTTCACCGAACTCGGCGCGCTGAAGGAGCACTTGGACGTGAAGTCCTTCTGGACCACCGAACTCAACGCCGACCTGAGGAAGGCCCTGTGACCGCCCGTATCGCCGAACTGGCCGCCGGCTACGACCGGTCGGGCGCCTTCCCCGCCGAGTCCCTCCGCATCGCCCATGAGGCCGGACTGCTCACCGCGACCATCGGGAAGCAGTACGGCGGTCAAGGCGCCCGGGTCGAGGAGAGCGCGCGCATCCTGCACCGGATCGGCCGGGGCGACCCGTCCGTCGCCCTGATCGCGGCGATGACCCTCAACACGCACGCCCGGCAGGCCGTACAGCCGCACTGGCCCGAGGAGTTGTACGCACGGCTCGTCAAGGAGTCCTTCGAACGGCCGGTACTCGTCAACCACGCACGTGTGGAGCCCGAGTTGGGCTCGCCCGCACGCGGCGGCCTCCCCTCGACCCTCGCCCGGCGCACTCCCGACGGCTGGTCGCTCAACGGCACCAAGCGCTTCGTGACCGGTGCGGAGGGCCTGGACTGGTTCCTGGTGTGGGCCACCACCGACGAACCGGAGCCACGCGTCGGCACCTTCCTGGTGCCGGGCGGCTCCCCCGGTATCGAAGTCACCGGCCGCTGGGACCAGTTGGGCCTGCGGGCCAGCGGCAGCCATGACGTGACGTTCCGGGATGTGGAGATCCCCTACGAGCACGTCATCGGCATCGGCCCGTACGGCGCGGCGGCCGAGCAGGACAACCGGGCGGGCGCGGCCCTCCATCTCCCCCTCGCAGCCCTCTACTTGGGGGTCGCGCGGGCCGCGCAGTCCTTCTTCCACACGTTCGCCCACGAGCGCGTGCCCGCCAACCTCGGTCATCCGGTGGCCCGTACGGAGCGGTTCCGCAGGACCGCCGGGGAGATCGAGGTGCTGCTGACCGCCGCCGAGGAGCTGGTGTTCGGCGGAGCCGCGCGCGTTGACGCGGCCGACACCTCCTACACCCCCGAACAGGCAATGGGGGCAAGGGTGTTGGCCGACCGGCACGGTGTGCGGGCGGTGGAGCTGACGGTACGGCTGCTCGGCAATCCCGGACTCGCCCGGGGCAACCCGCTGGAGCGGCACTTCCGGGACATCCAGTGCGCGCCGGTCCACGCGCCCCAGGAGGACATCTCCCTGCTCGCGATCGGAACGAAGGCGTTGAATCCGTGAACGCACGCACAGTGAAGGTACGGAACCCGTGACCACAGCTCCCCCGACCACCACCGCCGCCGCCCGGCTCCTCGGCCTGCTCGCCCGGGATCTGCCGCCCGACCAACTGGCCACAGATCCGCGCACGTTGGCCGCACACGCAACCGACCGCTCGGGCACCCGGCCGGACGGTGTCCCGCTGGCCGTGGTGCACGCCCGGCGCACCGAGGACGTGACCGTCACGCTCCGGCACGCCCACGCGCTGCGCGTGCCTGTGGTGCCACGGGGCGCGGGCACCGGGCTGTCGGGTGGGGCGTCGGCCGGTGAGGGGGTGCTCGTGCTGGACCTGTCCGGGATGAACCGCATCCTGGAACTGTCGGCCGACGACCAGCTCGCCGTGGTCGAACCGGGCGTGATCACCGCCGAGTTGGACCGGGCGGCGGGCGAGCACGGGCTGCGGTACGCGCCCGATCCGGCGAGTGCGGCGATCTCCACGATCGGCGGGAACATCGCGACCAACGCGGGCGGGCTGCGGTGCGCGAAGTACGGGGTGACGCGGGACAGCGTGCTCGGCCTTGAGGCCGTTCTCGCCGACGGGACGGTGGTCACGACCGGCCGCCGTACCGTCAAAGGGGTCACCGGTTACGACCTCACCGCGCTGCTGACCGGCTCCGAGGGCACCCTCGCCGTCATCACCTCGGCGACCCTGCGGCTGCGTCCGGTGCCGGTGGCGACGGCCACGATCGCCGCCTACTTCGACTCGTTCGAGGCGGCGGCCGAGGCGTCGTACGCGATCGGGCGGGCCGGGGTCGTGCCGGCGCTCGCGGAGTTGCTCGACGGGCCGGTGCTGCACTCGGTCGACCCAGCGCTGGGCGCGCGCGGGGCGGCGCTGCTGCTGGTGCAGTGCGACGGCGCGGGGGCGGGCGCCGAGGCGGAGCAGGTCGCGCGGGTGCTCGCGGCGACGGCCACGACCGTGGAGACCACCGCCGACCCGGTGGAGGCGGAGGCCCTCCTCGCGGCCCGCCGGCTTGCCCTGCCCTCGTTGGAGCGGCTGGGCCGGCCGCTGATCGAGGACATCGCGGTGCCGCGCTCCCGGCTCGCGGAGGCGGTGCGTGAGATCCGCGCGATCTCGGCCCGGCACGACGTGCCGGTCTACACGCTCGCGCACGCGGCGGACGGCAACCTCCACCCGATCATCGTGGTCGATCACGCCCTGGACCGGCTCCCGGACGCGGCCTGGGAGGCGGCCGGCGAGATCTTCGCGCTGGCGCTGCGGCTCGGCGGGACGCTGACCGGCGAGCACGGTGTCGGGGTGCTGAAGCGGCAGTGGGTGGCGGACGAACTCGGGCCCACCGCCCACGCGTTGCAGCGACGGCTGAAAGACGCCTTCGATCCGCGCGGGATCCTCAATCCCGGCAAGACCCTGTGAGCCGCCCGGGATCGGATGCCCCGAACGGGTGATCCCGGGTCAACCGGGGGTCGTGCGGAGGCACGTGCGATCGGCATGTGCCTCGGCCGCCGTCCGGGATCATCACTCGTCGTGACCGATGACGGGTAGCTGTACGCACGGAACGTGACGGGACGCAGGCATTCCGTCATCCGTGCGACAGGAGAGTAGGCACCATGTCGGTCGAGACCGGTACCGCGCCCGAGGCGGGCGCCGAGGAGCGGGAACAGCAGAGCCTCGGAACCGCCGCGGCACGCACCCTGGCGACCACGACAAAGTCCGAACCCCAGATGCGGGGCATCAGCTCCCGGTGGCTGACCCGCATGCTGCCCTGGGTGAACGTGCCCGGCGGCACCTATCGCGTCAACCGCCGCCTGTCGTACACGCGCGGCGACGGACGGGTGACGTTCGTGCAGACCGGAGCGCAAGTGCGGGTCGTCCCGGCCGAGTTGGCCGAGCTCCCTCTGCTGCGCGGCTTCGCGGACGGCGACGCGCTCGGCGCGCTGGCCGAGCGGTTCGAGCAACGGGACTACGCGCCGGGGCAGTTGATCGTCCAGGCCGGCCAGCCCGCAGACTCGGTGTACCTCGTCGCGCACGGCAAGGTGGAACGGCTCGGGGAGGGTCCCTACGGCGACGAGGCGGTCGTCGGGCTGCTGGCCGACGGCGACACCTTCGGCGGCCAGGTGCTCGCCGAACCCGACGGCACCTGGGAGTTCACGGCCCGCGCGGCGACGGCCACCACGGTGCTGACGCTGCCGCACGCGGCGTACCAGGCCGTCGCGGACCGGCACGCGGAGCTGCGCGCGCATGTCGAGGCGCGCGCCGGGGACGAGCCCGGTCCGCTCAACACCTTCGGCGAGGCGGCGATCGCGCTCAGCGCGGGGCATGTGGGCGAGCCGGACCTGCCGGGCACGTTCGTGGACTACGACCTCGCCCCGCGCGAATACGAACTCAGCGTCGCCCAGACCGTGTTGAAGGTGCACTCCCGCGTCACCGACCTCTACAACCAGCCGATGAACCAGACCCAGCAGCAACTCCGGCTGACAGTCGAGGCGTTGCGCGAGCGGCAGGAGAACGAACTCGTCAACAACCGGGACTTCGGGCTGCTGCACAACGCCGACTACGACCAGCGGATCTCCACCCACTCCGGGCCGCCGACCCCCGATGACCTGGACGAACTGCTGAGCATGCGCCGCGACACCCGCTACCTGTTCGCGCATCCGCGGGCGATCGCCGCGTTCGGCCGCGAGTGCAACAAGCGGGGCGTCTACTTCAGCGGCATCGACGTCGGCGGCCACCATCTGCCGGCCTGGCGCGGAGTACCGCTGCTGCCGTGCGGCAAGATCCCGGTCAGCGCGTCCCGCACGTCCTCCATCATCGCGATGCGCACCGGCGAGGACGACCAGGGCGTGATCGGCCTCTACCAGACGGGCATCCCGGACGAGCTCGAACCGGGCCTCAACGTACGGTTCATGGGCATCAACGAGCAGGCGGTCATCTCCTACCTGGTGAGCACCTACTTCTCGGCGGCGGTCCTGGTGCCGGACGCGATCGGCATCCTGGAGAACGTCGAGGTCTCCCGCCGGGACGGCAACTGACCTTTATGGACGGCTAGTTCAGGAACGCTTCCAGTCGTGCCGCGTCCGGCGCGGTCGCCGGGCCCGGTGCGGTGACGGCAAGTGCGGCACCCGCGTTGGCCCGGCGGGCGGCGGCCACCGGGTCGAGCCCCCGGGCCAGGGCGGCCATGAATACACCGGTGTGTGCGTCACCCGCACCATTGAGATCGACGGCGTCCACGGCGAACCCTGGGACGGGGACAAGGCGTCCCGCGAGGTGCACGAGGCAACCGTCGGGGCCGGTACGGACGAGCACCGAGCCGCACCCCAGACGCGATTGGAGAGTGCGAGCGGCTTCGGCCGGATTGTCGACGCCGGTGAGCAGCGTGGCCTCGCGGGCGTTGCAGCTCCACCAGTCGGCGCGGGCGAGGAGCAACTCCATGGCGCCGCCCGGAATTTCGGCCGCCAACGGCCCCGGGTCGGCGACCAGCGTAACGGCCGGGTCCAGTCGGGACAGGAGGTCGAGCAAGGCGGCGCGGTTGCTGTCGTACAGCAGGCTGTATCCGGTGATGTACACCAAGTCGCCTGCCCCGGGCCGGAGTTCGGTGAGGTCGGCTGCGGCCAGGGTTGCCTCGGCGCCGGGGCTGGTGACGAAGGTGCGCTCGCCGTCCGCGTCGACCAGGCAGACCACGAAGCCGGTGTCCGGTTCCGGGCGCGGGGCTAGCAGGGCGTCGATGCCCTCGGCACGCAGCGCGGCGCGGGCCCGGTCACCGAAGGGCCCGGTGCCGTGCGCTCCGGCATAGGTCACGGGCAGGCCCTGGCGTGCGGCGGCGGCCATGACGTTGAAGCCGCCGCCTGGGGTGCGTTCGGTGCGGGTGGCGAGGACGTCGCCGCCGCGCTCGGGGAGGGCGGGGACCTCCAGTACGAGGTCGACTACGACGTTGCCGAGGTGCCAGAGCCGGGCGCTCATGACCGCTCCCGCAGGACGAGCAGTGCCGTCGCCGTGGCGTCCACGTCCAGCGCCGGGTTGACGCGGACCAGTGTCTCCCGCGCGTCGGCCGGGAAGGCGTCCACGCCGTGGCAGGCACCGCCCACCGCCCCCGCGATCGCGGCGATCGTGTCGCAGTCGCCGCCGACGGACGCGGCGAGCAGTGCGGCCTGCCAGGGGTCGTCGGGGCAGGCGGCCAGGACGGCGAAGGCGGCCGGGACCGACTCCTGTGTGGCGAGGCTCGTCCCGACCAACGTGTAGACCCGCTCGCAGACTTGGGCCTGGCCGAGGCCCCGCACCAGGCCGGTCGCCCACACGATCCGTTCGGCGACATCGGCGGCGGCCACCCAGTGTCCCCGTCCCGCCGCCAACCGGGCCGCCGACACGGCCACTTCGACCGCCTCGGGAACCGACGCTCCGTCAATTCCCGCGCTCACGGCGGCAGCCACGGCCGCGGCACCGGCGAGGGCGACCCCCGTGTTGTGGGTGAGGCTGCTCGCCTCCACCACCCGGTCCACCAGTGCGACCGGGTCCGTGACCGGCATCGCGATGCCCACGGGGGCGATCCGCATCGCCGCGCCGTTGGTGGTGCCGTAGCGGCCCACCTCGTCGGCGGGAGTACCCGCGAGAACCTGCTCGACCGCCCGCTTGGTGGACGGGCCGAGCAGGTCGAGGGAGCCCCGGGCCCGCATGTCGTCCTCCCAGGCGACCAGGCGCCGGGCCAGCTCCGCCGGGTCGATGCGGCCCTTGCCTTCCAGCAGCAACTCGGCCAGCAGCAGGGCCTGTTCGGTGTCGTCGGTGACCGATCCGGCCGGCATTCCGGCGGCGAGGGGATGGTCGGGGTCGGCCGGGTGGAAACCGGTGAGGAAGGAACCGTAGCGTGCCGTGATCTGTGGGCGGGACAGCATTTGGGTGGGCATGCCGAGGGCGTCGCCCAGGGCGAGCCCGTACAGGGCTCCGGTGGCGCGGCTCTGGAGGGTCATGGGTACTTTCCGGAGAGGGTTCAGCGGGTTCGGCGGTTCAGCCGAAAGCGAGGGTGAGTTGGAAGTGGTCGGGGTCCAGGAGGCTCACGACATGTTCGACGAAGGAGCCGTCGGCGGCCCGGCTGGTGCGGCGCGTGTCGAGGAACCAGTCACCCGGTTCGCGGCGCAGCAGCTCCGCCTCCCGGCCGTCGATCCGCCGCCCGCTCACCCGCTGCTCACCGTGGTCGGGGCGCAGCCCGGCCCGCAGCATCACATCGGTCAGCGACTCCTGGCCGAGGCCGCGCGCCGGCAGCTCCCGCACTCCGGGCACGGGCGGCAGAAAGCTGCGTTCGTACGACACCACGACCGCGTCCGCGACCAGTTCCCGTATCCGCTCGACGCACACGAACTCGGTTGTCTTCAGGGTGAGTTGACGGGCCAGCCCTTCGTCCCGTCTGGCGTCCACGGCGAGCGTCCTGACCCGGGTGTCGATGCCCTGGGTGGCGAGCGCGTGCGCCCAGCCGAGGCTGTCGTCCAGTGGGCGGCCGTCGAAGAGGACGTAGGAGCCCTTGCCGGTGCGGGTGGCGATCAGGCCGGCCTCGCTGAGTTCGGCGAGGGCCGCGCGGACGGTCGTACGGCTGACGCCGAAGCGTTGGGCCAGGGCGTGTTCGCCGGGCAGTTGCTCGCCGGCGGCGCGGTGGCCGCTGCGGATCTCCTTGGCGAGGACCTCGGTGATGCGCTGGTGTTTGAGCCGGACGCCGGTCATGACGCCTCCCCGACCGCCTCGGTGACCGTGACCACCCGGATCAGGGGGCGGTAGAGGTCCATGACGTGCAGTGCCTTGGCGTGGGAGTCGTCGTCCACACCGGCGCAGGCGTCGGCGACGACCAGGACCTCGGCTCCGGCGTCGGCGGCGGCGAGTGCCGTGGACAGGACGCAGCAGTCGGTGCTGACGCCCGCGAGGACGAGCCGGCCGGTGGGGGCGACACGTTCGGCGAGTGCCGGGGTCCACTTGCCGAAGGTGGGCGCGTCCACCAAGTACCGTGCCTGCGCGGCGAATTCGTCGGTCAGCCGCCAGAGCGGAGCGTCCGGCGGCTGGACGGCGAAGGGCCACTGCTCGTAGTAGGCGCGCCAGCTGCCCTCGGGTTTCTCGGGGGCCAGGAAGCGGGTGAAGGTGACGTCGTCCCCGAAGGCCGGCAGCAGTCGTCGTACACCTGCTGCCGCTTCGTCGAAGCGGGGGGTGGCCCAGAGGCTGTCGGGTTCGGCGAAGACGCGCTGCATGTCGATGACGGCGAGGTGGCCGGGTGCGGTGGTCATACGGCGGGCACCGCCTCCGGGCTCGGGGCCTGCTCTTCCTGGCGCTGGACGCGGGCCCGGCCCAGGGCGAGGGTGCCGAGGAAGCCGAGGGCGAGGGCGGCCAGGACGCCGAGGTTGGCGTAGGCCCAGGCGCCGGACTTGCCGCCGAGGCCGAGCGGGTCGAGGAGGTAGCCCTGCCAAGTGAGCCAGCTGGCGGCCGTGTTGGTGACCAGGCCCCAGCCGATCGCGGTGGCGGCGAGGGTGAGGAGGAGGGGGATGAGCGGTACGTCGCCGTAGCGGCCGGTCGGGCGGTAGAGGTCACCCTCGTCGTAGTCGCGGCGGCGCAGGGCGAGGTCGGCGAGCATGATGCCGCACCAGGCGGCGATGGGGACGCCGAGGGTGGTGAGGAAGCCCATGAACTGGCCGAGGAAGTTGTCGGCGAAGAACACGATGTAGATGGAGCCCGCGATCATCAGGACGCCGTCGACGAGCGCGGCGAGGTAGCGCGGCACCGGCAGGCCCGCCGAGAGGAGGGCCAGGCCTGAGGAGTAGATGTCGAGGACCGCGCCGCCGACCAGGCCGAGGACGGCGACCACGGCGAACGGGACCAGGAACCAGGTGGGCAGGATCGTCGTGAGCGCGCCGATCGGGTCGGCGGCGATCGCCTTGTTGAGCGTGCTGGAGGAACCGGCGAGCAGCAGGCCGAAGACCAGCAGGAGCAGCGGGGCGACGGAGGCGCCGAACGTGGTCCAGCCGATCACGCCTCTGCTGGACGAACTCCGGGGCAGATAGCGGGAGTAGTCGGCGGCGGCGTTGACCCAGCCGAGGCCGAAGCCGGTCATCATGAACACCAGCGCGCCGATGAACTCCTGTGCGGATCCCGCCGGTACGGCGCTGACCGTGCTCCAGTGGATGTGGTCGGCGACGAGGGCGATGTAGACGACGGTGAGCACGGCGGTGACGACGGTGATCACCGTCTGGAGCCGCATGATCAGGTCGAAGCCCATGACTCCGCCGACGACGATGAGCGCGCCGACGATGATCAGCGCGACCACCTTGGTATCGGTGCCGCCGCCCCAGCTGAGCCTGTCGAAGACGGTCGCGGTGGCCATGGTCGCGAGCGCGGTGAGGACGGTCTCCCAGCCGACGGTGAGGATCCAGGAGATCACCGACGGCAGCCGGTTGCCGCGCACTCCGTAGGCGGCACGGCTGAGCACCATCGTGGGCGCGGAGCCGCGCTTGCCCGCGACCGCGATGAAGCCGCAGAGCAGGAAGGAGAACACGATGCCGATCACACCGGCGATCAGCGCCTGCCAGAAGGAGATCCCGAAGCCGAGCGCGAAGGCGCCGTAACTCAGGCCCAGGATCGAGACGTTGGCCCCGAACCAGGGCCAGAACAGTGTGCGAGGGGTGCCTTTGCGTTCGGCGTCGCCGATCACATCGAGGCCGTGGGTCTCGACCTGAAGCTGCCGGGACTGGGAAGTCTGGGAGTCCGCCATCGTCGACCTACCTGTCTAGACGTGTTCAGTCGAGGCTAGGTGCGGTGGTGACGGGCGTCAAGAGGAGAGGGCGGTGGAGCGGGGGACGCCCCTCCGTTCCGCTCAACGGCACAGCACGCGACAGGGCGGTGGCCGGCCAGCAGGCTGGTGCTGTCGGTCGGGCGTCGCACGTACCTCACCTGGTGCGCCGCGCTTCCGCGTTCTCGAAGGAGGGCACCATGGAGTCGTCCGTGACGCGTCCGGGGCACGGTGAGCCCGCCCGCACTCCCCGCGGCACCGGCCCCCGCGTCCGCGACCCCCTCGCCCTGCTGACGGCGGAGTTCGACGGCGTCCACGACGTGTGGCGCTCGGTCGCGGGCACTGTCTGCGTGGCGGGTCCGGAGCCGGCCCGGGCGGTGCTCGGCAACCGGGGCGGGGCCGTCGCCGAGGCGGCCGACTTCTACCGCACCCGGCACGGCGACTTCGGCCCGCGTGCGGCCCAGATCCGGATCGGCCGGGCGGCCCGCGCCCTGATCCGCCGTCATCTGGACGCGCGACGGCCGGAGTTGCCCGCCCTCGTCGCCGAACACCTTGTCCCCTGCAGCCTCTGGCCGGACGCGGGGAACCTGCTCGTGTTCCGGCATCTGCGGGACGTCCTGCTGCACCGCGGCTCATCGCCCCAACTCCACGCCACCGTGCAGCAGATCGTCCACCGTGCGGTCCTCGCGGGCGCGCGGCGCCGGCACTCGCCGCCGTCGCGGCTGCTCTTCCGGCGTCGCGCGTTGAGCGTGCTGCATGCCGAAATACGCGCCCGGCAAAGGGAGTTCGACGGCGAGCCACTTGACCTGGTCGACGTAGTGGTGCACGAGAGCGATCCCGGGTCGGATCCCAAGGACCTCGCCGAGGTCTATCTCTCCTTCCTTTTCGCCGCGGTCGGCTCGGTCGGCTTCGCTCTCGGCTGGTCGGTGTATCTGCTCGGCACGCACCCCGACCGCCTTGCCGTGGAGCCGAGTTGGACGGTCCGGGAGGCGCTGCGGCTGTGGCCGGTGGCGTGGCTGTTCGCACGGACGCCGGGCCATGTGCAGCGGCTCGGCGGGACGGAGGTCGGCCCGCGCGACCGCCTCGCGGTCTGCACCTATCTGGTGCACCGGCATCCCGGGCACTGGGAGCGGCCGGACGAGTTCGTACCGGAGCGCTGGGCGGCGCCCGTGCCGGACGGGGCGTATCTCCCGTTCGGCCACGGGCCGCACACCTGCGCCGGGGCGACCGTCACCATGCGGCTCCTCGAGGACCTCGTCGGCATCATCACCCGTGACCGGTGGCTGTCGGTCACCCACGACGGCGCCGGTCCCCAGGTGGGCCCGGCGCTCGCTCCGCCGCGTTTCACCGCGGTGCTGAGCGACCGCACCGGCTGTCCGGGAAGGAGGTGAACGCGCATGCGCGCCCTGTATCTCAAGGCGAAGTCTGTCCTCAACATCCGAGGCCAGTACGAGTACTTCTGGTACCTGTACCACCACATCTGACCGGCCCGGCGCGGGACGCCGCCGCAGACCGGCGCCCCGCGCCCCACGAGGGGGACGTATCCGATGACCACCCCGCAACACCCCGAGGACTTCCTGCGTTTCATGCGAATGCGCAGCGCGAACGAGGACGGGATCTTCTGGGTCGACGACATCCGGCTCGGTGTGTTCGAGCCGGAGGCGGCGCGCCGGGTCAGCGCCACGAACTGGCGCCGGTTCGTCATGCACGACCGGCTCATCGACATGGTGCGGCGGCGGCGCAGCCCCGAAATACGGTGGAGCGAGGTCCGTTCGGCATGGCTCACCCAGTTGCACACACTGGCCACGGCCGAGCACCACGGCGATCTGATCGACCGCATGGAGCGGATCCTCGACGAACGGCTCGGCGACGACGTCGACCTGGTGATGCTGACCCAGGACGTGGCGCTGCGGTCCATGCTGCCGGTGGCGCTGACGGGCCTGACCTCCGGCGAGGCCGATCTGGTCCGCCGGGACCTGGAGATGAAGCTGCTGCGGCTCATCTCGCCGGATCCGGGCGGCACTTGGCACCATCTGAAGTTCGTCGTCGTACAGCTGCGGTCCGGTCTTGTCGTGCGCCGGGTGCTGCGACAGCGCGCGCACGGGAAGCGGAGGCGCGAGCCGGACCTGGCCGATCCCTTCGTCGACCTGCTGCCCCGTATGGGCATGGACCGCGCGCTGGACGTGGTGACCGCCGTCCTCACCGCCATCGGCGGGCCGCCGGGCACCGCGGCGGCGAGTCTGCTGTACGAGTTCGTCCGCAACCCCGAGTGGCAGCGGCGGCTCACCGAGGAACTGTGCGCCGTGGACCCGGTGGAGTTCCGCACGGCACCGACACACGCGGCCCCGGTGACGCACCGGTTCGTGAAGGAGGTGCTGCGCCTGTGGAGCCCGCCGCTGCTGCTGGTCCGGCGGAACCAGTTCCCCTTCGACTTCGGCAGGACCCGGCTGGAGCCCGGCGACTGGTATCTGCTGAGCCCGCATCTGATCCACCGGGACGAGCGGGTGTGGAAGCAGCCGGACGTCTTCGATCCGGACCGCTTCCTGCCGGGCGCGCCGCACGGGCCGGCGGACCGCACCTGCTACGTGCCGTTCGGCTGGGCGCCCAAGAAGTGTGTCGGCGCGAACATCGGTACCGTCCAACTCATGGGCCTGTGCCACCTGTTGTGCACCCGGTACCACCTGAGCGTCGACCGCCCCGAGGACCTCTCGATGGCGCTGCGCTTCGCCCCGGTCCCGGAGAACTTCCGGGGCCGACTCGCCCTGCGCCGACCGGCATCGCCCTCCGCCGACCTCGAACTCCCGGAAAATTGTCCGTAATCCGTAACAGCGGGATCCCTTCGCTCGTTTATACCGTCCTGACGAATGCACGGAAGCGGACAACAGGACAGGGAACAGGGCGGACATGGCACGTCATGGCGGGCGGGGTTGGTACGGCCGGGTACTCGCGGCGGCGGTCGGTGTGACGGCGGTGGCGGCGGCCACTTCCATGTGGACCGCGCAGGCCGGTGTGGTCGACGCGCAGCGGGGCGGAACCAACGGGCGTCCCGGCGCCTCCAGTTCGGCCCCGGCCCGGGTGGCGGCCGTGTCGGCGGAGATCGTGCACGCCTCCGACAAGGGCGCGCGGGGCGTCAACATCACCATCGACGACGGGCCGGACCCGACCTGGACCCCGCAGGTGCTCCAAGTGCTCAAGGAGTACGGGGTGAAGGCCACCTTCTGCATGGTCGGCCCGATGGCCGAGGCCCACCCGGACCTGGTCAAGGCGGTGGTGGCGGCGGGCCACCGACTGTGCGACCACTCGGTGTCGCACGACACCACCATGGACAAGAAGTCCGAGTCCTACCAGAAGCAGGAGATCCTCAACGCCGCCGCCATGATCACCAAGGCCTCGGGGGGCGTACGGCCGCTGTACTACCGGGCGCCGGGCGGCGCGTTCACGCCGTACAGCCGGCATCTCGCCGCCGCGCAGGGCATGCGCCCGCTGGGGTGGAACGTCGACTCCAAGGACTTCGAACTCCCCGGCACCAACACCATCGTCACCACCGTCAAGAGCGAACTGCCCAACGGGCCGACCATCCTGTTCCACGACGCTGGCGGCGACCGCTCCGAGACCGTGGCCGCGCTGCGCGAGATCCTGCCGTGGCTGAAGCAGCAGGGGTATTCGTTCGGTTTCCCGATGCGTTGAACAGTGCGTTGAGCGCGTGTTGAACGATGCGCCGAATTGACGGCCGTCGTTTTTCGGGTGGCGAATATGTGTGGGAAATGTGGAACGGCCGCCGAGGTGGCGGTATTTAAGCGTGTCAGTGCCGATTCGCGCAGCTGTCGATTCGCCATCAAGTCTTGCGGCGATTTCACTCGTGCAGTAACTACGTGAAGTATGAACCTGTTCAACCGTGCTGCGCCCCTCCGCCGCCCGGCATCCCCCACAGCTCCGCAACGCCCCGCCGCCCCACCGGCGTTCACCTCCTCCGGCCTGCCCGACCCCGCCCTGGCGGCGCTCACCGGAGAGTGGATGATCGACCCCGCGCACAGCCGGATCGGCTTCTCGGTCCGGCACGCGATGGTGACGACCGTGCGCGGGTCCTTCGCCGAATACAAAAGCCGGCTCTACTTCGACGGCCGCAACCCGGCCCGTTCGCAGGCGGAGATCGTGGTGTCCACCGCCAGTGTCGACACCGGTGTGGAACAGCGCGACGCCCACTTGGTGGGCCGGGACTTCCTGGACTCCGCGACCTACCCGCGTATGCGTTTCGCCAGTACGGCGGTGCAAATGTCTGGCAACGATGTCTATCGCATGCTCGGCGAGCTCACCATCAAGGACACCACCCGTCCCGTCGTCCTGGAACTCACCTACATCGGACATGTCACCGACCCGTTCGGGGTCGAACGGGTCGGCTTCGACGGCACCACCACCATCGACCGCTCCGACTGGGGCCTGACCTACAATTCCCGGCTGGCCGAGGGCGGAGCGATGGTCAGCGAGAAGGTTCGGCTCCAGTTCGACATCGCGGCGATCAGGACGATGCCGGCCGGGTGACGAGACCGCCGTCCACGAACGTGTGCAGGGGGTTCAGGTCACGCAGGGCGTCGCTCGGGCAGCGGGCGGGGTCCTGCTCCCAGACGGTGAGGTCCGCCAGGCGGCCCGGGCTGAGCGTGCCGCGCAGGTTCTGGTCGCCGCAGAGCAGCGCCGCGTTGGCCGTGTGCAGGGTGAGGGCCTCGTCGTAGGTGATGGCGTGTTCGGGGCCCTTGGGGCCGATGACGGTCTGGCGGGTGATCATGCCGTAGACCGAGCGCATGGCGCCGAACTGGCCGACGGGGAAGTCCGATCCGGCGCTGACCTGGGCGCCCAGGTCGATCCAGCCGCGGGCGGGGAAGAGCCGGGCGACGCGCTCCGGGCCCCAGAAGCCCTCCTCGACCTCGGCGGTGTCGTGCAGCAGCGGCTGCTGGATGGTGACGGGGATGCCCAACTCGACGGCGCGGGCGCGCTGTTCGGGTCCGGCCAGGCCGCCGTGCTCCATGACCAGGGTGCCTGCGGGCAGTCCGGGGTTGCGGGCGAGGACCCGCTCGTAGACGTCCAGGAGGGTGCGGACCGCACGGTCGCCGTAGGCGTGGGTGCCGACCCGCCGGCCGCGCCGGACCACGGCCTCGACGACCTCCACCAGCGCGTTCGGCTCCCAGGTCAGCGTCCCGGAGAAGGCGTGGTCACAGGCGTACGGTTCCTCGGTCGCCCCGGCCTCCAGGCCGCCGTCGAGCCCGAACTTCACGCCCCACACCCGCAGCCACGGGTCGGAGTCGTCGCGCCACTTCTCCATGGCGTCGAGCAGGTCCTCCACCTCGGCCGCGCCGGTCATGCCGAGCGCCGAGATCAGGGCGCGCACCCGGATGCCGAGCGCCCCCGCCTCGCGTGCGGCCAGCAGCACCGCGTAGTCCTCCAGGCCGACCGCGCAGTCCCGCACGGTGCCGATGCCGGTGGCGGCGTACTGGGCGGTGGCCAGCCGCAGCCCGTCGATCCGCCGGGCCCGGTCCGGGGCCGGGACCAGGCGCTCCACCAGGCCCATGGCGTTGTCGATCAGCCGCCCGTCGAGCCGGCTGTCGGCGTCGCGGCCGATGACGCCGCCCGGCGGTACGGGGGTGTCCTCGGTGATGCCGGCCAGGCGCAGCGCGTAGCTGTTGACGACGTCGTTGTGGCCGCCGCGCTTGACCAGGACAGGGTGGCGGTCGGTGGCCTGGTCGAGTTCGGCGGCGGTGGGCATCCGGCGCTCGGCGAGGTTGAGTTCCTGCCAGTTGGTGGTGGTGCGGATCCACTCGCCCTCGGGGGTCGCCTTCGCCCGCTCCCGGATGAGGTCCAGGAACTCGGGGATGTCGCGGGCCTGGTGGACCGGGACGTCGTGCGCGCCGAGCGCCGCGTAGATCAGGTGGGTGTGGGTGTCGTCGAAGGCGGGCAGCACGGTGGCGCCGGGCAGGTCGTGCACCGTGGTGTGCGGGCGCAGCAGGTGGTCGAGTCCGGCGGGGTCGGGCGAGAGCGCCGCGATGCGGTCGCCGCGCACGGCCACCGCCCGCTGCGGGGCCCGACCGGGTACCAGCGGGTGGATCGCCTCGGCCCGGATCACCAGATCGGCTCCGTGATCAGTCATCGTTCTCTCCCACTTCCTCGGTGCATCCGCTGACCAGGCTTTTGTACGAGCGATCGGCCGAGTGATGCACTTTGGGCGGGCACTGGTGCAGTAAGCACGCCACTTTGCGGCTCTCAATGGAGATCGTGCGCCAAATCCTCGACATGGATGACCCGCCATTTCGGATCATCATTGACAAGGCGATTCCGCAACGGTTGTCATGAACACATGCTGAACTGCCCGGAGACCCGCCGTACGCGCCGACCCGCCCGCCCCGCCGTGGCGCGGAAGTGCGGTCGTTGAGCGGGCACCGCGAGCTGATCGGCACCGCCCGCACCGAGTTGACGGACCGTCAGGGAGTCCTGCTCCACGGTCCTGCGGGGATCGGCAAGTCCGTGCTCGTGGCCGCCCTGGTGGCGTCCTCGGACGCCCATGTCCGGCCGTCCGGAACGGTGTTGCACTGCTCGCCCGCCGAGGAGGACGCCCGGCTGCCGTTCGCCGGTCTGGTCGACCTGTTCGCACGGGTGCCGGAGAGCTGCCTCGATGCCCTGGCGCCCGAACCCCAAGCGGTGTTGCGGGCCGCCCTGTTGCGCGGCGAGGTACCGGTCGGCGACCGTGGCCGGCTCGCCGTGCGTGTCGCCGTTCTCGACGTGCTGCGCACCCTCGCCGCCACCGGCCCCGTGCTGCTGGTCCTCGACGGTCTCCAGTGGCTCGACGAACGGACCGTCGAGGTGCTCGCCTTCGTCGTACGCCGTGTCGAGGGCCTCGACGTAAGGGTGGTGGCCGCCGAGCGGGTGGCGGACGGCGAGCAGCCCGGACGGCCGCGCTGCGTCCCGCCCGGCACTGTCGAACTGCCCGTGCCGCCACTGACGGACGACGAGGTGGCGCGGCTGCTGCCCGCCGAGCTGCCACCGGCGGTGCTGCGGGCCGTCCAGGACACGGCCGCCGGAAACCCTTGGTACGCCCTGGAGTTGGGGCGGGCGGCGCCGCGCGAGGCGGCGGCCGTCGGCCTCGGCCGGACCCTGCCCGTGCCGCACCGGCTGCGCAACCTGCTGCTGGAGCGGGTGCACACCCTGCCGGAGAGCACACGGCACACGCTCCTCGTCATGAGCGCCGCGGCCCGCCCCACTCTCACGCTGCTGCGCGCCGCCGGGTTCGACGATCCGGCCGCGGACCTGGCGGAGACCGAACGGCTCGGTGTCGCGACGGCCGACGCCCACGGGACCGTAGGTTTCCGGCATCCGCTGCTCCGGGCCGCCGTCTACGCCGACGCTCCCGAGTACGGCCGCCGGCAGGCGCACGCCCTGCTGGCCGACGCGGTCACCGATCCCGTGGAGCGGGCCCGGCATCTCGCGCTCGCCCGCCCCTACGAGGACGAGACCACCGCCCGCACCCTGCTGGCCGCCGCAGAACACGCCCGCCGCGACGGCTCGCCCGACGCGGCCTTCGAACTGGCCGGGCTGGCGGCCCTGCGCACTCCTGCCGACCGGCCGGCCGAGCACGCCGACCGGCTGCTGGCGGCGGCCGAATACGCCTGTGACGCCGGGCAGTTGGAGGAGGCGGGGCAGGCGGCCGAGACCGTCCTCGCCGGTTCCGGCTCGGCCCGGCAGCGAGTGCGGGCGCGGCTGGTCCTGCTGCGCAACGCCGGTCAGGCCCTGCACGGTACCCACGCGCTGATCGAGGAAGGACTCCGGGACGCGGCCGGTGATCCCGAGGCGGAGGCGTGGCTGCACCACTGGGCGGCGGTACGGGGCCTGCTGTGCGGGGAGTTGGCGCAGGCGGCCCGGCATGCCCGGCGCGCCGCCCGGCAGGCCGCCGTGGCCGGTGACACCGACACCCGGATCGGGGCGCTCGCGACCCTCGCCCGGGTGCGCTCGCTGGGCGGCGAACCGGTCGCCGCAGACGCCGCGTTGGCGGAGGCCCTCGCGCTGACCGGCGGCGCGGGCGCCGGACCGGAGAGCTGGGGGCTGATCCGGATGCGGGCGATCCTCGCCCTGGACTCGGACAAGGTCACCGAGGCCCAGGAGCGAGTCGCTCAACTCCTCACGGAGATAGGGGAGTTCGCCGGGGTCGAGGAGGTCATGGCGACCCTGGTCGCGCTGACCCGTATCCAAGTGCGCGCCGGGCACTGCCGGGAGGCGCTGCGCACCGCCGCCCGCTGCACCCGAGCCGTGGCCGAGACCGGCGTACAGGCCGCTCCGGCGCTGTACGTGGCGGCGCTCGCGGCGACCGCGGGCGGCAGTGCCGACGAGGCGCGGGAGTTGGCCGGGCAGGCGGTGCGGGCCTCGGAGGCGGACGGCGACCGGCTGTTCCTGCTGCGGGCTCTCGCGGTGCTGGGGCAGGCCGAGTTGCTGACCGGCGATCCGCGCGGGGCCGCCGCGGCGGTCGAGGCGCTGCAGCGCGTGAAGGAACTCGGCGAGGCGATGTCGGCCGCCGACCCGCCCCTGCTGCACTGGTACAGCGACCTGGCCGAGGCCCTGGTGGTACTGGGCGAGACGGACGAGGCCGGTGCCGTGCTCGACGAGGCTCGCGCACGGGTGTCCGGCGACGCGCCCGGCAGCGTACTGGCGTCCCTGGAGCGGGCGGAGGGGCTGCGCGAGGCGGGGCTCGGCCGGGCGAAGGAGGGAGCGGTACGGCTGCGCACCGCCGTGGAACGGCTGCGCCAACTCCCGTTGCCCGTGGAGCTGGTACGCACGCTGATCTCGCTCGGCGCTGTCGAACGCAGGGCGCGTCACCGCAACGCGGCCCGCACCGCGCTCGGTGAGGCGCTGGAGACCGCGACCCGCATCGGTGCCGCTCCGCTGGCGGCGCGGGCGCGCGACGAACTGGCCCGGCTGGAGGCGGGCGACCGGGACGGCGAGGGACGGCCCGAACTCACGCCCACGGAAGCGCGGGTGGCGGAACTGGTCGGCGGCGGGGCCACCAACCGGGAGGTCGCCGCCGAGTTGTTCATCAGCGTCAAGACGGTCGAGGGCACCCTCTCCCGCGTCTACCGCAAGGTCGGTGTCCGCTCGCGCACCGCGCTCGCCCATGCCATGGCGGTCGCCGTCATCGCGTCCGGTGCGGCGACCGTGAGCGTCGGCGACGACGACCAACAGCAGGCCACCACACAGGCGGTGACGATCAGTCAGCCGGGCCGGCTGCGGACGTCCCGCACCCTCGACACCCGCCGCTGACCTGTCATCCGCGGTTCATGTGACACCCGCAGTTAACACGTGACGCAAGGGTTCCCCCGCTTATGCGGGTGGGGCCGCTGTTCCTACGGTGAAGCCGTTCCGCTTCCGGGACAGCAACCCCCCACTCCTCGGAGGACTTCCGTGACGTCACGTCTGAAGCTGGTCGGCCTCGTCGCCGTACCGGCCCTGCTCGCCGCCGCCGTCCCCAGCGCCTACGCCGCCGTCCAGCCGCACACAACTCGCGCCGCCGTCGCGGGAGATGTCCTCAAGGGCCTGAACCACGACGCGTCCCGCACCGGCGCCGTCGCCGCCGGCAAGCGCATATCGGTGGCCATCAGCCTGACGCCGAGAAACGGCAAGGCGCTGGACACGTTCGTCGCCGACGTCAGCAATCCGCGGTCGAGTTCGTACGGCCACTATCTGACGAAGGCCCAGTTCGCGGCCCGGTTCGGCCGGACCGACGCCGAGGTGAAGCAGGTCAAGGACTTCCTGCGCGCCCAGGGGCTCACCGTCGGCAAGGTCCACTCGGGGAACCTGCTGGTCGACGCCAGCGGTACCGCCGCCCAGCTGGAGAAGGCGTTCGGCACCAAGCTGTCGACGTGGAAGGACGCGAAGTCGGGCCGCGCGTTCTACGCCAACGAGACCGCGCCGACCCTGCCGACCGGCATCGCCGGCCTGGTCAGCGACGTGACCGGCCTCAACAACCGCGCCCAGCTGCACCACCAGGGGTCCGCCAAGGTCAACCCGCACAACGGTCCCGGCGGCGGCTACACCCCGGCCCAGATCAAGGGCGGCTACAACGTCTCCGGCACCTACACCGGCAGCGGGCAGAAGATCGCGCTGCTGGAGTTCGACGGCTTCCAGCAGTCCAACATCACCAAGTACGACACCAACTACAGCCTGGGCTCCCCCACTCCGACCGTGTCGAAGGTGGACGGCGGTTCCGGAGCGCTCGGTGACGGCCAGGTCGAGGTCGAGCTCGACATCGAGGTCCTGCACGCGATCGCCCCGAAGGCCAACGTCACCGTCTTCGAGGGCCCCAACTCCGACGCCGGTGAGGTCGACACCTACCAGGCCATCGTCGACAGCGGCATCCCGACCACCTCGATCAGCTGGGGCGCCTCCGAGAGCCAGCGCACCACCTCCAACATCAACGCCGTGGACGCCGTCTTCAAGGCGGGCGCGGCCGAGGGCCTCGGCTTCTACGCGGCCTCCGGCGACGACGGCTCGGACGACGCGGGCGACGGCACCACCACCGTCGACTACCCGGCCGCCGACCCGTACGTCACCGGCGTCGGCGGCACCACGCTGACCGTGACCTCCGCCAACGCGTGGAGCAAGGAGACGGCCTGGTCGGGCGGTGGCGGCGGCAAGTCCTCCGTCTTCAAGATCCCGAGCTGGCAGACCGCGGTGCAGAAGACCGCGGGCGGCGGCTTCCGCCAGGTCCCGGACGTGTCGGCGCTCGCGAACCCGAGCCCCGGTGTCTCGATCTACTCGCAGGGCAGCTGGGGCACGGTCGGCGGCACCAGCGCCGCCGCGCCCGAGTGGGCGGCCTTCGGCGCGCTCTACAACCAGCAGGCCGCGGCGGCCGGCAAGGCCAACCTCGGCTTCGCCAACCCCGCGCTCTACGCGGCGAAGGGCACCGGCTTCCACGACATCACCAGCGGCAGCAACGGCGCCTACTCCGCGGCCAGCGGCTGGGACTTCACCACCGGCTGGGGTTCGTACAACGCGGCGACCCTGGCGGCCAAGCTCCTCGGCTGACAGCCGGTAGCCGGATGAGCTGACCGAAGAGGGGGGGGGGGGGGCGCCCCCCCCCCCCCCCGAGCCCGGGGGGGTGTGGGGCGCGGGGTGTCGGGGTGGGAGTTAAAAAAAAACACACCCCCCCAAAGTAAAAAAGAAAG
>NZ_JBHYWD010000011.1:178891-224834 GCF_042751305.1 Streptomyces hokutonensis | reverse complement strand
CACCGGGGCCACCCGGGGGCCAACCCCCGCGGGCTGCCCGCGGGTCCCGTTTTGTGGTGCCCGACGGGGGGCCGGGTAACCCTCCCGGCCCGCTCTTCACGTCGGTGGAAGTGTCAGCTGTCGTAGTCGACGGCGAGGGTGTCGGACACCGGGAACGTCTGGCAGGTGAGGACGTAACCGGCGTCGACCTCGGCCGGTTCGAGGGCGTAGTTGCGCCGCATGTCCGCCGTGCCGTCGGTGACCAGCGCGCGGCAGGTGCCGCAGACGCCGCCCTTGCAGGCGAAGGGCAGGTCGGGCCGGGTCTTCTGGGCGCCGTCGAGGATCGAACTGCCCTTGAGCAGCGCGGAGTTGGTGGTGCGCCCGTCGAGCGTGACGCTCACCTGGCTGACGGGGCCGTCGTAGGCCTTGTCGACGTGTTCGTTCTGCCGGACGGGCTCGTCGTCGGCGTAGAACAGCTCCTGGTGGACTCGTTCGGCGGGGACGCCGAGTCCGGCGAGGAGCTGCTGGGCGTCGCGGACCATGCCGTGCGGGCCGCACAGCCACCAGTGGTCGGCGGTCTCCACCTCCACGAGGGCGTCGACGAGCGCGGTGAGCCGGTCGGCGTCGAGGCGGCCGGAGAGGATCTCGGCCTCGCGCGGCTCGCGGGACAGGATGTGCGCGAGCTGGAACCGGCCCGGGTACAGGTCCTTCAGGTCGGCGAGGTCGTCGGCGAACATCACGGTGTCGGAGCGCCGGTTGCCGTAGAAGAGCGTGACGCGGGAGCGGGTGTCGGCGGCGAGGACGGATTCCGCGATGGACAGCATCGGGGTGATGCCGGAGCCGGCGGCGATCAGGACGTGGTGGCCGGGGACGGTGAGGTCGGGGGTGAAGGCGCCGGTGGGGGCCATCACCTCGACGGTGTCTCCGGGGCGTACGTCGTTGACCAGCCAGGAGGAGAAAAGGCCGCCGGGGACGACGCGTACGCCGATGCGCGGTCGCGCTCCCGCCGGGGAGCAGATGGAGTACGAGCGGCGCTCGTCGCGGCCCTCGACCTCGCGGCGGAGCGTGAGCGACTGGCCGGGCCGGTACGCGAACTCCTCGGCGAGGTGCTCGGGGATGTCGAAGCTGATGGCGGCGGCGTCCTCGCACAGCGGCTCGACGGCGGCGACCCGCAGCGCGTGGAAGGCGGGGCGGCGGCGCGCCGGGCGGGCGGGAGTGGTGGGGGCCGGGGCGGTCACTGGTCCACCGTCCTTTCCACGAGCGGAACTTGAGGACACGCCGTGCCCTCCGCGAGCGGGTGTCGGGGGCTCGCCATCAGATCTCCTTGACGTACTCGAACGGCTCGCGGCAGGCACGGCACCGCCACAGGGCTTTGCAGGAGGTCGCGGCGAAGTGCGAGGTCTCCTCGGTGTCCGTCGCCCCGCAGCGGGGGCAGGCCACCGTACGGCGGGTCGGCGCCAGCGTGAGCCCGACCGGTCCGCGCGGGGCGGCGCCGGGCGGCGCGATGCCGGATTCGGCGAGCTTGGCGCGACCGGCCGGGGTGATCCAGTCGCTGCTCCAGGGCGGGCTCAGGACCGTACGGATCTCCACGCGCGCGTACCCGGCGTCCGTCAGCCGCGCGGCCACCTCGGCCCGCATCTCGGCCATGGCGGGGCAGCCCGAGTAGGTCGGCGTCAGGCTCGCGACGACCGTGCCGTCCTCCCCCACCTCGACCTCGCGCAGCACGCCGAGGTCGGCCAGCGTGAGCATGGGCATCTCGGGGTCGGGCACCTGCGCGGCGATGTGCCGGGCGCGCAGCGCGTCGAGCACGGTGGTCACCATGTCGCCTCCGGGTGGGCGCGGGCCACGCTCTGGAGTTCGGTGAGCAGCGGGGCCAGGTGTTCGGTGTGGTCGCCGTCGCGGCCGTGTCCGGGGACCGGTGCCGCCTCGGGCCGGGCGAGCCCCGCGGCATCGGCGACCTGGCGGAGCACGGACAGTACCTCGGCCTTCAACTCACCGGTCCCCGCGAAGAGTTCGTCCAGGTAGGGCGCGACGGCGGCCAGCGCATCGCGCATCCTCCGCTGCGACTCGTCCGTGCCGTCGCCGAGCCGGACGGCCCACTCGGCGGCGTACTGGCGGTGGTACGCCAGCTCCTTGACGCCCTTGGCGGCGATGGCGGCGAGCACCGGGTCCGACGTGGTGACGGCGAGTCGCTCGAAAAGGGCCAGCCGCCAGGCGGACAGCACCAGCAGGCGGGTGATGGAGAACGCGAAGTCGCCGTTGGGGAGCTCGGCCAGCCGTACGTTGCGGAACTCGTCCGGGTCACGGAAGTAGGCGTACGCGTCCTCGCCGCGTCCGGTGCCGTCGACCTGTCCGGCACGGGCGTAGAGCAGGCGGGTCTGGCCGAGCAGGTCGAGTCCGATGTTGGCGAGCGCGACCTCCTCCTCCAACTCGGGGGCTGCGGTGCACCATTGGGCCAGTCGCTGGGCGCTGACGAGCGCGTCGTCGCCGAGTGCCAGGCAGTACGCGGCGAGTTGGGCGGTGTCCGTGCCCTCCGGCACGCTCTGGTCGACGCCGTGCAGCGGGTCCTCGAAGCCGGTGCCGAAGGCCCAGCGGGCGTCGCCGTCGTCGTGCCCCTCGGCCAGGGACAGATAGACGTGGTCGTCACTCATTCCCTGCTCCTAGATGTGGGGGACGTCGTCGGGGATGTCGTAGAACGTGGGGTGGCGGTAGACCTTGTCGGCGCTCGGCGCGAAGAACGGGTCCTTCTCGTCGCGGGTCGAGGCGGCGATGTGCTCGGAGCGCACGACCCAGATGGACACGCCTTCGTTGCGCCGCGTGTAGAGGTCGCGGGCGTGGGTGAGGGCCATCGCGTCGTCGGCGGCGTGCAGCGAGCCGACGTGGACGTGGTTCAGTCCGCGCTTGCCGCGTACGAACACCTCGTACAGGGGCCAGTCCTGCGTCATGCCGCCGCTCCTTCGGTCTTCTTCGTACGAGCGGCCGCCTGCTTGGCCGCATGGGCGGTGGCCGCCTCCCGGACCCAGGCGCCCTCCTCGTGGGCGGCCCGGCGGCGGGAGACCCGCTCGGCGTTGCGCGGTCCGCCGCCCTTGATCACGCGCTGCAACTCGGACCAGTCGGGCGTGCCGAAGTCGTGGTGGCCGCGCTCCTCGTTCCAGCTCAACTCCGGGTCGGGCAGGGTGACTCCGAGCTTCTCCGCCTGCGGAACGGTCATGTCGACGAAGCGCTGGCGCAGTTCGTCGTTGCTGTGCCGCTTGATCTTCCAGGCCATGGAGCGCGCCGAGTTGGGCGAGTCGTCGTCGGGCGGGCCGAACATCATCAGAGATGGCCACCACCAACGGTCCACCGCGTCCTGGACCATGGCCCGCTGGGCGTCCGTGCCCCGCATCATCGTGAGCAGCAGCTCGAAGCCCTGGCGCTGATGGAAGGACTCCTCCTTGCAGACCCGCACCATGGCCCGCGCGTACGGCCCGTACGAGCAGCGGCACAGCGGCACCTGGTTGCAGATCGCGGCGCCGTCCACGAACCAGCCGATCACGCCGACGTCGGCGAAGGTGGGCGTCGGGTAGTTGAAGATCGACGAGTACTTCTGCCGGCCCTCGATCAGCGCCTCGGTCAGTTCGGCGCGGTCCGCGCCCAGGGTCTCGGCGGCCGAGTACAGATACAGCCCGTGTCCTGCCTCGTCCTGCACCTTCGCGAAGAGGATCGCCTTGCGGCGCAGGGAGGGCGCGCGGGTGATCCATTCGCCCTCCGGCTGCATCCCGATGATCTCGGAGTGCGCGTGCTGCGCGATCTGCCGGATCAGGGTCTTGCGGTAGCCGTCGGGCATCCAGTCGCGGGGCTCGATCCGCTGGTCCTTCGCGATCGTGGCGTCGAACTGCTCCTCGTACCGCGTGTCGTCCCGGTCGGCGGCTGACGCCTCCGTGCCTGTGCTGGTCATCGACACCTCAACTCCCCTACCGACCATTCGTTCGGTTCCCAGTGTGAAGGGTTTCCCCCGGTGAGGCAAGACCTGCCGGGCGAATGGCTGGTCAGCGGCCCACGAAACGCCTCCGCCCGCCCCATGCTCACTCCCACGTGCAGAACCCCTGTCCGGTCTTGCGGCCCAGTTCACCGCGCGCGACCTTGTCGCGCAGCAGCTGCGGCGGGGCGAAGCGCTCGCCGAGGGTGGAGTGGAGGTACTCGGCGATCGCCAGGCGTACGTCGAGGCCGACCAGGTCGGTCAGCCGCAGCGGCCCCATGGGGTGCTTGTAGCCGAGGCTCATGGCGTCGTCGATCGCCTCCGGCTCGGCGACGCCCTCCTCGACCATGCGGATCGCCTCCAGGCCGAGCGCCAGCCCGAGGCGGCTGCTGGCGAACCCGGGCGAGTCCTTGACCGTCACGTCCTTCTTGCCGAGGGCGTGCGTCCAGTCGAGCGCGGCACTGACCGCGGCGGCCTCCGTGCCGGGCGCGACGACGATCTCGACCAGCGCCGAGGCGGGCACCGGGTTGAAGAAGTGCATGCCCAGGAAACGGCCGGGCCGGCCGAGCGCGGCGGCGAGCTCGGAGACCGACAGGGAGCTGGTGTTGGTGGCCAGCACGGTCGTCGCACCCACCGCCCGCTCGGCCGCGGCGAGCACCCGCGCCTTGAGCCCGGCGTCCTCGGGGACGGCCTCGACGACCAGGTCGGCGTCGGCGGGCAACCCCTCCACCGATCCGGTCATGGTGACGCGGGCGAGAACCTGCTCCGCGGGCTCGCCGAGCAGACCGCGCTCGGCGGCCCGCTTCAGTCCGGTCGCGACCCGGTCCAGCGCGGCGGCCGAGGCCTGCTCACCGCTTTCCACGACGGTCACGGACGAACCGGCGGCGGCGAAGGACTGCGCGATACCGGCGCCCATCCGGCCCCCGCCGATCACACCGACAACCGCGGGCGCGGAGTGGGGTGTTGGGCTCATGCGCGGCTACTCCTCTTCTCCAGGAAGCGTGTCATACGGTCCCTCTTGTCCTGCCCCTCGAAGAGCACGGCCTGCGCGAGGTCGTCGGCGATGGGGTGGGCGCCGGGCGAGTCGACCACGAGCTTGGTGAGCCGCAGCGCGGTGGCCGAGGACCGGGCCATGCGGTCGAGCAGCGCGTGCGCCTCGTCCAGCAGCTTCTCCGCCGGTACGACGTCGATGACAAGTCCGGTTGCCAGAGCCGCCGCCGCGTCGAGGTTCCGTCCGGCGAGCAGCACCTGCTTGGCCACCGACTCGCCGACCAGCTCGGGCAGCCGCCGGCAGGCACCGGCCGCGGCGAGGATCCCGAGGCCGGGCTCCGGGTTCCCGAAGACGGCGTCCGGACCGGCGATCCGCAGATCGCAGGCGTACGACAGCTCCGCGCCGCCGCCCAGCGCCCAGCCGTCCACCGCCGCGAGGGTCGGCATCGGCAGCCGCCGTACGCGCTCGAACAGCCGGCTGTTGATGCCCTGCAGCGCCTCGTCCCGCCCGCGCTCCAAAAGTTCCGCGATGTCGGCGCCGCCCGCGAAGACCCCGCCGTGACCTGTGAGCAGGAGCAGCTTCGGATCCTGCTCCAACTGCTCGCAGACGGCGTGCAGTTCGCGGATCATCAGCCCGCTGATGGCGTTGTGGGCCTCGGGGCGGTGCAGGGTGACGACGACACGGTCCGCGCGGTCTTCGACGACCAGGGTCTCGTACGACCTGGGGGCGCTCACACCCGCTCCACGAGCATCGCGACACCCTGTCCGACGCCGACGCACAGCGTGGCCAGCCCCCGGCGGGCATCCTCCCGCTCAAGCCTGCCGAGCAGCGTGAGCAGAATGCGGGCGCCGGAGCAGCCGAGGGGATGGCCGAGCGCGATGGCGCCGCCGTCGGCGTTGACCTTGTCCTCGTCGAGCTTGAGTCGGCGCGTGACCGCGAGCGCCTGCGCGGCGAAGGCCTCGTTCAGTTCTACGGCGTCCAGGTCACCGGTCCCCCATCCGGCGCGGGCGAGCGCCTTCTCTGTGGCGGGGACCGGGCCGAGGCCCATGAGGTGCGGCTGCACTCCGGCCGAGGCGGAGGTGACGATACGGGCCCTGGGGGTGAGCCCGTGGCGTCGGACCGCCGCTCCGCTCGCGACCACCAGGGCGGCGGCGCCGTCGGACAGCGGTGAGGAGGATCCCGCGGTGACGATGCCACCCGCGCGGAAGATGGTGCGCAGGGAGCCGAGCTTCTCCAGCGTGGTGCCGGGGCGCGGGCCCTCGTCGCGGGTGACTTCGCCGCCCTTCACCGCGACCGCCACGATCTCCCGGTCGAAGTGGCCCAATTCCTGTGCCGTGACGGCCCGTTGATGGCTGCGCAGCGCGAACGCGTCGGAGTCGGCGCGGGTGATGCCGTCGAGCGCGGCGACCTCCTCGGCCGTCTCGCCCATGGACAGGGTGTCCTGCGCGGCGAAGCGCGGGTTGGTGAAGCGCCAGCCCAGTGAGGTGTCGTGCACCTCTCCCGGCTTGGCCCACGGGGTGCCGGGCTTGGCCATCACCCACGGCGCGCGGGTCATCGACTCGACCCCTCCCGCCACGACGAGGTCGGCCTCTCCGGCGCGTATCGCCTGGGCGGCCGAGGCCACGGCGGTCAGTCCCGAGGCGCAGAGCCGGTTGACGGTGTAGCCCGGCACGGTGTGCGGGAGCCCGGCCAGCAGGACGGCCATACGGGCCACGTCCCGGTTGTCCTCGCCGGCCTGGTTGGCGGCGCCGAGGATCACCTCGTCCACTTCCTCGGCCGGAATCCCGGCCCGGCGGACCGCCTCGCCGACGACCAGCGCCGCGAGGCCGTCGGGCCGTACGGAGGCCAGGGCGCCGCCGTAGCGGCCCTGCGGGGTGCGCGCCCCGTCGATCAGAAAGACCTCGTCGGAGGAGGGCTCGGAGCTGGTCTGGGGCATGCGTTACACCTCTTGACAGGCAGTGGTGATGCTGGATTACTTGGCCGTGGCGCACGCTAACCGAATGTTCGGTCGGTCCACAAGGTGGTGGAAATGACGCAGGCCACGAACACGGCCTCCGGTCCGGTGGAGAGGATGTTCGCCGCGGACGAGGCGTCCCGGGCTCTCGGTATCGAGCTCGTCGAGCACGGCGAAGGGACCGCCGTACTCCGCATGACCGTGACCCGGGCCATGGTCAACGGACACGGGACGGCCCACGGCGGCTATCTGTTCCTGTTCGCCGACTCCGCCTTCGCCTGTGCCTGCAACAGCCACGGCCCGGTGACCGTGGCCGCAGCGGCCGACATCGACTTCGTCGCCCCGGCGCACGAGGGCGACCTCCTGGTGGCGACCGCGCGTGAGCGCACCCGGTTCGGCCGCAGTGGCATCTACGACGTGACCGTGGCGCGCGGCGACCAGGTGATCGCGGAGTTCCGGGGACGGAGCCGCAGTATCGGCAGCACGAAGACGAAGGAGTCTCCATGAGCAGCGCCCCGAAGGCCCCGGTGGCCACGAGCCCGCGCCTGGGCGAACCGCTCCCCGAAGGCCTGCTGGACGCCGCCGAGCGCCTCACCCGCGACGAGTTGCGCGCAAACCAACTCGGCCTGCTCCAGGCCACGTTGCGGCACGCCTACGACAACGTGGAGCTGTACCACCGCAAGTTCGACGAGGCCGGGGGCAAACCCGGTGACTGTCACACCCTTCAGGACCTGGCCCGGTTCCCCTTCACCACCAAGGCCGATCTGCGGGACACGTACCCCTTCGGCATGTTCGCCGTCCCCATGGACCGGGTCCGCCGCGTGCACGCCTCCAGCGGTACGACCGGCCGCCCCACGGTCGTCGGCTACACGGAGAACGACCTCTCCATGTGGGCGGACGTGGTGGCCCGTTCGATCCGCGCGGCCGGCGGCCGTCCCGGTCACAAGGTCCATGTGTCGTACGGCTACGGCTTGTTCACCGGCGGTCTGGGCGCGCACTACGGCGCGGAGCGCGCGGGCTGCACAGTGATCCCCGCCTCCGGCGGCATGACCGCCCGTCAGGTGCAGATCATCCAGGACTTCGAGCCCGAGATCATCATGGTCACCCCGTCCTACATGCTGACCCTCCTCGACGAGTTCGAGCGCCAGGGCATCGACCCGCGCAGCAGCTCGCTCAAGGTGGGAATCTTCGGCGCCGAGCCGTGGACAGAGGAGATGCGCCGCGAGATCGAGGAGCGCATGGACATCCACGCGGTCGACATCTACGGCCTGTCGGAGGTGATCGGCCCAGGTGTGGCGCAGGAGTGCGTCGAGACCAAGGACGGCCTCCATGTGTGGGAGGACCACTTCTTCCCGGAGGTCGTCGACCCGTTCACCGGCGAGGTGCTCCCCGACGGCGACAGCGGCGAACTCGTCTTCACCTCCCTCACCAAGGAGGCGCTGCCGATCATCCGCTACCGCACCCGCGACCTGACCCGGCTGCTGCCCGGCACGGCCCGCCCGGCGTTCCGGCGGATCGAGAAGATCACCGGCCGCAGCGACGACATGATCATCCTGCGCGGGGTGAACGTCTTCCCCAGCCAGATCGAGGAGATCATCCTGCGCACCCCCGCCGTCGCCCCGCACTTCACGATCCAGCTGACCCGCCGCGGCCGGATGGACCACATGACGGTCCGCGCGGAGGCCCGCCCCGGCGCGAACCCCGAACAGCGGACGGCCGCGGCGGCGGCGATCGGCAAGGGCGTCAAGGACGGCGTGGGCGTGACCGTGGACGTGGAGATCGTCGACCCCGAGACGCTGGAGCGCTCGGTGGGCAAGATCCGCCGGGTCAAGGACCTGCGCGCGCAGTGACCTCCGTGGGGGGGGCTCCGCTGGGCCGGTGACCGGCAGGCGGGCCCAACTCCCCTTCCCCACAGGCCATATGGCCGTCCCGAGTACGATGATCGAGGGCTCGTCCCGATCCGTTCCACTCGGCACGATGGAGTCGCCATGACGACCGACCCGCAGTCGGCCCCGCAGATCGACACCGGCAGGGCACATCCCGCGCGGGTCTACGACTGGCTGCTGGGCGGCAAGGCCAATTACCCGGTCGACGAGGCCGTGGGGGAGAAACTGCCGGCCGAGGCGAAGGACGCGGCCCGGCAGAACCGTCAGTTCATGCACCGCGCGGCGACCTGGCTGGCCGGCCGGGGCATCGACCAGTTCCTGGACGTCGGCACGGGCATCCCCACCGCCCCCAACCTGCACCAGATCGTGCAGCGGACCGTACCGGGCGCGAAGGTCGTCCACACCGACAACGACCCGATCGTGCTGCGCCATGCCGAGGCCCTGCTGATCAGCCACCCCGACGGGGTCACCGACTACATCCAGGCCGACGTACGACAGCCCGAGGCGATCGTCGAACACGCCCGCCACGTCCTGGACTTCGGCCGCCCGGTCGCCCTCTCGCTGATCGCGCTGATGCACTTCATCCCGGACGAGCAGGACGCCCACGGCATCGTCCGCGATCTCGTCGCCACCATGCCGTCCGGCAGCTATCTGGTCCTGTCGCACGCCGCGTCCGACCTCTACCCCGAGCTGGCCGCACAGGTCACCGCCGAATACGCCAAGGGCGGCATCAAGCTCGGCTTCCGCACCCGCCCGGAGGTCGCCCGCTTCTTCGACGGCCTCGACCTGGTGCCGCCCGGCCTGGTGACGGCGACGGAGTGGAATCCCCCGGCGCCGGGCGAGACCCCGGAGGGCAGCGGGATCTACGCGGCGGTCGCGCGGATCCCCTGAGCCGTCGGTTCCGCCGCGCCCTCAATGCGCGGTGTTGGTCTGCCATACGACGCCGCCGTCGGTCGCGATGACCATGTTGCCGTCCTCCAGCACTTTGAGGGTCGCCCCGTTGGCGCCCCCTGTGTTGCTGGCCCACACCGGCTGCGTCCGGGCGTTGTAGACCACCAGGTTGCCGTCCGCCTGGAACACCGCCGTGTTCCCCTCGCCCGAGGTCTGGCTCGCCCAATGCGCGGTGCCGTCCTGGTCGTAGAGCACCAGGTTGCCGTCCGGCTGCATGATCAGCTTGGAGCGGACGGTCTCCACGAACTTCCCGGGCTCGAACGTGAAGGGCGGCTTCACCACCACGGCGTCGGGCAGGCCGGCCGCGCCAGTGTCTGACGGGGAAGGAGACGCCCTCGCTCCGCTCGCGGACGGACTGGCCGACGTGTCGGTGGCCCGGCCGGAGCTCGCGGACGGTGAGGCGTGGGCGGAGGTGGAGTCCTTGTCCTCGAAGGCGTGGGACAGCAGCAGCGCACCGGTGCCCGCGACGACCAGCGAGGCCGCGCCGACGGCAACCCACAACACTCGGCGCCCGCGTCCGGTCCCGCCAGTGTCCGGCCGCGCGGGCGGGTAGGGACCGTAGGCGCCCGGCGCGGGGGTGTCGAGGCCCGCTTCGGGTGCGAGGAGCGTGACGGCGTGGTGCTGCCGGGCGCCGTCCAGGGTGGCCGTCACCGCGTCCGGGGCCACTGACACGGCACCGGCACCGAGGTCGGCGACGGTCGTGGCGCGCTCCCGGTCGGTCGACGAGCCCACGGCGAGGGCGCGTTGATAGGCGGGATGGTGGACGAGATCGGCCTCGGCCCGGCTGAGTTCGATGATGCGCTGCGGGGTGGGGCGCTGCGCGGGATCGCTGCGCACACAGGCCTCGATCAGCTCGGTGACGCCGGGGTCCACACCCCGCAGGTCGATCTCCCCGTGCACCGAGCGGTAGGACACGACCGCGAACGGCCCGTCCCCGAAGGGCGGTCGGCCGGTGACGGCGAACGCCAGGGTGGCCCCGAGGGCGAACACATCCGCCTCCGGACCGGTACGGCCGCCCGTGAAGGTCTCCGGCGCGATGTAGCCGGGACTGCCCATCGCACTGCCGGCCTGTGTGAGGTTGGACGCGTCGGTGGACCTGGCGATGCCGAAGTCGATCAGCTGCGGGCCGGTGGCGGAGAGGATGACGTTGTGCGGCTTGAGGTCCCGGTGCCACACACCTCGGACGTGAATGGCCTCCAGCCCCTCGGCCAGCGCGGCCAGCATGACCCGGGCCAGGTCCGCGGGGAGCGGTCCGCCGCTCACCACGGCGGCGTGCAGCGTCGGCCCCGGCACGTACTCGGTGGCCAGCCAGTACGGCGGTGTGTCCAGCTCCGCGTCGATGAGCGAGGCCGTGTAGGCGCTGCGGACCGTGCCCAGGGTCTCCACCTCGCGGCGGAACCGGCTCAGGGCGTGCTCGTCGTGCCGGAGGTGCTCGTTGATCACTTTCACGGCGGCGGGACGGCCACCGGGCGACCGGGCGAGGTACACCTTCCCCATCCCGCCTTCGCCGAGTCTGCCGACCAGACGGTAGCGGCCTATGTGCGAGGGGTCGGAGCCATCGAGCGAAAGCACGGAACATGTCCTCCTTGAGCGGGCCCGACGATCACCGGATCCACCGTGAGGTCGACTCGGCCGGGCTCCGACCCGACATACTAGGGGTGCGATCACCGACTTCAGGCCAACTGGCCGCCATCGGCCGCCAGTTGCCCGTGGATGTCCTCGTGCAGATGCACGACGAGCCAGTGTCCGTCGGGGCCGGCCCGCCGTAGGACCGCCGTGATGCGGGCCAGTTCCGGTGGCGCCGCACGGTAGTCGACCCGCAGCCAGTAGCGGGCCACCGCCAAGTCCCCGAAGACGTCGACGACTTGGCCGTAGGCCGTGAGTCCGGTCTCGTCGGGGCCGTCCTCGGAGGTGGGGCGGCCGTCCCGGACGCGGTTCAACTCCGTTCTGCCGCGGATGAGTTCGCGGGTCGCCGAGTCCCAGATGGTGGCTTCGGGGTCGAGGAAGGAGTCGATGCGTTCCCGGTCGCCCGCGGTGTAGCCCTCGTACATTCCCGTGATCACCGTCCACACCGCGGCCAGTTCGGCGGGCGCGCCACCCGGGCGGGCGCCGCCGCCGGCTGCGGGACGGGCGGAGGGGGGCGGTGGAGCGGGCATGGCGGGTCCTTGGGGTGGGTGACTGGTGGAGCGGGGCGATCAGGGCAGTACGACCAGGTCCCGCGGCCTGCGGTTGAGGCGTTCGCCGCCCGTGTCGGCGCAGATCACGATGTCCTCGATCCGCGCTCCGTACCGGCCGGGCAGATAGATCCCGGGCTCGACGGAGAAGGCCATGCCGGGCGCGAGCGGGAGCGGGTTGCCTGCCACGATGTACGGCTCCTCGTGGCTCTCCAGTCCGATGCCGTGTCCGGTGCGGTGGATGAAGTGCGGACCGTATCCGGCGTCGGTGATGATCTCCCGTCCCACGGCGTCGAGTTGACCGGCCGTCAGACCCGGCCGTACGGCGTCGGTCTGGGTGCGCTGGGCGCGCAGCAGCACGTCGTGGAGGCGGCGGAACTCGGCGGGCGGCTCACCGACCGCGTATACGCGCGTGGAGTCGGAGCAGTAGCCGTCCCGGGTCGTACCGCCGATGTCGACGACCACCGGGTCACCGGGGCGGATCACGCGGTCGGAGAGTTCGTGGTGCGGGCTTGCGCTGTTGGGGCCGGAGCCGACGATGACGAAGTCGGCCCGCACATGGCCCTCGGCGAGGATGGCGTCCGCGATGTCACGGCCGACCTCGCGCTCGGTGCGTCCGGCCCGCAGCCACTCCCCCATGCGGGCGTGCACCCGGTCGATGGCGGCACCGGCCCGGCGCAGGGCGTCCGCCTCCTGCGAAGTCTTGTGCATCCTGAGCCCGTTGAGCACTTCTCCGGCCAACTGCTGCTCGGCGCCCGGCAGTACGACTCGGAAGGCGAGGGTCTTCTCCGCCCACATGTGGTTGTCGACACCCACTCGGGACGTCCGCGCGGGCAGCCGGGCCGCGACGAGCGCGTACGGGTCGTCGGTCTCCTGCCAGCCGGTGATCTCGATGCCCATACTGCCGGCCGGGGACGCCCGGGCGGCGGGTTCCTCCAGGGCCGGAACGAGCAGGAAGGGGTCGTCCTCGGCCGGCAGGACCAGACAGGTCAGCCGCTCCAGCGGCATGGCGTCGTAGCCGGTCAGATAGCGCAGGTCCGCCCCGGGTGAGATCAGCAGGGCGTCGAGACCGGCGCGGGCCGTGGCCTGCCGGGCGCGGTGGAGGCGGTCGGCCGGGTAGAGGCTCGTGAGTGGTGCGGCGGGCCGGCGGGGGTGGTCGCCGTCGGGCGGCTGGGTGGCGGACATCGGCTCTCCGTGAGGTTCGGCGCGAGGCTCGGCGTGAGGTCGGTAGGACGATCCGCGGGCGAGGTTCCGCCGCGTGCGGAAGGGAGCCCCGGGCACACGGACGGCGCGCAGGGCACCGCGATCAAGCGCTGCCGGGGTGGAACGGCGCCGCGCGCGAGCCGCGAGGGGTGCGGATCGGCGTTGCGGCGAGCGCACGGCCCCCGCCACCCCTCCCTCTCACGCCGCGTACAGACGACACGCGACACCCCCCGCGATCAACTGCGGTTCCTCGCGGTCGCAGCCGTCGAAGGCCTGGGGGCAGCGGGGGTGGAAGCGGCATCCGGTGGGCGGTTCGGCGGGGTCGGGGACGTCACCGGGGAGTTCGGCGGGCAGCACACCCGCTCCGTCCGGCTTGGGTACGGCGGCCAGCAGGGCCCGGGTGTAAGGGTGTCGGGGGTCGGCCCAGACCTCGGCGGTGGGGCCGGTCTCCACGATCCGCCCGAGGTACATGACCGCGATCCGGTCCGCGATCAGCCGTACGACGGACAGGTCATGGCTGATGAACAGCAGCCCGGCGCCCGACTCGACGGCCAACGACCGCATCAGCGTGGCCACTTGGAGCTGGGCGGAGGCGTCGAGCGCGGAGATCGGTTCGTCCCCCACGAGCAGTCGGGGCCGGGCGGCGAGCGCGCGGGCGATGGCGATGCGCTGCCGCTGCCCGCCTGAGAACTCCTGCGGATAGCGCTCGGCGGCCTCCGCCGGCAGCCCGACCCGGGTGAGCAGGTCCTCCGGGGTCGCCCCGTCCGCCACCTCCCCCCGCCCGGTCGCGGTACGGATGCCGTCGGCTATCTGGGCGCCCACCCGGCGCCGGGGGTTGAGGGAGCCGTAAGGGTCCTGGAAGACCATCTGGACGCCGGTGAGGGCCGGATCGCGACGGCGGACGCGCAACGGGCGTACCGGTGTGCCGTCGTAGGTGATCCGCCCTTCCGCGGCGGGGGTGAGGCCGCAGACCGCGCGGGCCAGCGTCGACTTCCCGCAGCCCGACTCGCCCACCAGGCCCACGACTTCACCGGCCCGCACCTGGAGACTGACCCCGGCGACGGCGCGGGTGGGCGAGGCGCCCGGCCGGTGGTACTGGACGACGAGGTCGTCGACGGAGAGGAGGGGGGTCATACGGTGCTCCTTCCGGGGAGCGCGTCCAGGAGCTGACGGGTGTACTCGTGCCGCGGTTCGGTGAGGACCCGGCCGCGCGGGCCGGTCTCGACGACGAGGCCGTGGCGCATCACGCTCACCTCGTCGGCGATCGCGGACATCACACCCAGGTCGTGGGTCACCAGCAGGACGGCGAGGCCGAGTTCGTCGCAGAGCCCGCGCAACAGGCGCAGTACGCCTGCCTGCACGGTCACGTCGAGGGCGGTGGTCGGCTCGTCGGCGATCAGTACCTTCGGTTCGCAGGCGAGGGCTATGGCGATCGCGATGCGCTGCCGCATTCCGCCGGAGAACTGGTGCGGGTAACGCCCCAACGCCTCAAGGGGGTTGGGGATGCGGACCTGCGTCAGCAGATCAACCGCCCTCTCCTTCGCGGCTTTTCGGTTCAGCTTCAGGTGATGGCGCAGATGGTCGGTGAGTTGATGTCCGATGCTGAGCATCGGGTGCAGGCTGGTGGACGGGTCCTGGAACACCATGCTCACCGATCGGCCGCGCAGCGCGGCCAGTTGACGGGGCTGGAGGGTCAGCAGGTCGGTGCCCTCCAGCTCGATCCGGCCGCCGGTACGGGCGTCCGGCGGCAGCAGACCGAGCGCGGCGAGCCCGGTCATGGTCTTGCCCGAGCCGCTCTCCCCCGCGAGCCCGTGCACCTGACCGGGCCGCACCGCGAGGTCGACACCGCCGAGGATGCGCCGGCCGCCCAGGTCGAGGGTGAGGCCGCTGATCTCCAGCACATTGCCGGCGGTCATCCGACACGCTCCTTCTCCGCGCCGATGGTTCGGGCCGTGCCGGGGTCGAGGGCGTCCCGGAGCGTGTCGCCGAGGAAGTTGAAGGCGAGCACGACGGTGAGGATGGCCAGGCCCGGGAAGACCCCGATCCACCACTTGTCGAACTGCTGCGTGCCGTCCGCCACCATCGCGCCCCACTCGGCGGTCGGCGGCTTGGCCCCGAGCCCCAGGAAGGACAGCCCGGACAGCAACAGGGTCGCCGTACCGATGTCGAGTGTGGCCAGGACGAGGAGCGGTCCGAGGACGTTGGGCAGGATGTCGACGCGCAGCGAACGCCAGGCGGAGAAGCCCAACAGCCGTCCGCTGAGCACGAATTCACGGTTGCGCAGTCCCATCACCAGGCCCCGGGTGACGCGTGCGTACGACGGCCAGGAGACCACCAGAACGGCCAGCACCGCGTTCTGCAGGCTGGCGCCGAGCGCGGCGGCGACCACCATGGCGAGGATGACGGTGGGGAACGCGAACACCAGGTCCGCGATCCGCATCACGGTCTCGTCCACCCAACGCCCGAAGAACCCGGCGCAGGCTCCCAACACCCCGCCGACCAGCAGGGACATGGCCACCAGCAGGAGGGCGAGGGGGATGGAGACGCGGGCGCCGTACAGCACCCGGCTCAGCACGTCCCGGCCCAACTCGTCGGTGCCGAACCAGTGTCCGGCGCCGGGGGCGGCCAGCCGGGGCAGGTTCTGCGCGAGGGGGTCGTGCGGGGCGAGCAGCGGTGCGGCGACCACGATCAGCAGCCAGAACACGGCGACCAGGCCGCCGGTGACGGCGAGGGGGCGGCGCCAGGCTGGCGGCAGCCGTTTCAACAGGTTGAGCCTCACTGCACCCTCACCCTCGGGTCGATCACGCCGTACAGGACGTCCACGGCGAGGTTGACGGTCAGGTACACCAGGCCCACGACGAGTCCGACGCCCATGACGGCGGGCAGGTCGAGGGTGGTCGCGCTGCGGTAGGCGTAGGCGCCCAGGCCCGGCCAGGCGAAGATCGACTCGACCAGGACCGTGCCCGACAGCAGCGCGCCGAAGGCCAGTCCGGCGACCGTGACGACGGGGACGAGGGCCGCCCGGAGCACGTACTGGAAGAGGACCGTCCGGCCGGGCAGGCCCTTGGCGCGGGCCGCGCGGACGTAGTCCTGGTTCAGTACTTCGAGGACGGCGGAGCGGGTGAAGCGGGTGAGGAGGCCGACGGTGTACGCCGTCAACACCAGTGCGGGCAGGGCGAGATGACCCACCGCGTTCCAGAACACCGGCCACTGGCCCGCGAGTGCCGCGTCGACCGTGTAGAGGCCGGTGACGTGTGGCGGGGCGGTCATGCCGGGGTCGAGGCGACCGCTGCCGGGGGCCCAGCCGAGTCGGTAGAAGAAGATGTAGAAGGCGAGCAGCGCCAGCCAGAACGTCGGCACCGAAACGCCCAACAGGCTTACGACACGCAGGAGTTGGTCGGTGAGGCGGTCCCGGCGCAGCGCCGCCACCACGCCGAACGCCACGCCCACGATCAGCGAGACGACGATCGCGGCCCCGGCGAGTTCCAGGGTGGCGGGGACGGCGGTGGACAGGTCGGTGAGCACCGACTGATGGCTCTGCTGGGACTCGCCGAGGTCGCCGTGGAGGAGGTTGCCGAGGTAGGTGACGTACTGGACCGGCAACGGCTTGTCGAGGCCGTAGTGGTGGCGGAACTGCGCGACGATCGCCGGGTCGCCGATCGCCCGCTGGCCGAGGTTGGCCGCCGCCGGGTCGCCCGGGACGAGGTTGGTGAGGACGAACGTCACCAGGGTCACGCCGACGGCCAGCAGGACGGCGGTGGCGGTACGGCGGAGGAGGAAGCGGGCGAGGGGGTGGCGGGCGAGGAGCCGTCTGCCGCCCCCTGTGTCCCTACTTCGTGCCCAGCGCGGCGACATCGATCGTCCATACGGGGTTGTAGGCGACGCCGGTGACCGACGCGGCGTAGACCGTGTTGCGGCTCGGCTGCATCAGCGGGACGAAGGGGCCGTCGGCGTTCAGCTTGGTCTGGATCTGCTCGTACAGCGTCTTTCGGGTGTCGTCGCCGATCGTGGTGGCGGCCTTGTCGCCGAGCGCGGTGAGGGCGGGGTCGGCGCCGGCCTTCCAGCCCGCGCGCAGGCCGACCAGGTTGCCGGGCAGGAAGGTCAGGTAGTCACTGGGGTCCGGGTAGTCCGGGCCCCAGTACCAGAGGCCCAACTGCTCTTTGCCGTTGCGGTAGTTGTCCAGTTCGGTGGTGGTCGGCGCGGGGGCCAGCGTGACGGTGATGCCGACCTCCTTCAGCTGGGCCTGGACTCGTTCGGCGAGGGTCTGCAGGGAGAGTCCGTCGACGGTCAGGTCACTGGCGTAGCCGAGTGTCACGGACGGCTTGGCGATCCCGCTGGCCTTCAGGGCCGCCTTCGCTCCGGCGAGGTCGCGGCCGGCGGCCTCGGAGGCGGGCAGCGCGCCGAGGAAGGTCGAGGGGATGATCCCGGCGGGCTGGACGGAGCCGCTGCCGGCGAGCGAGAGCAGGCTCTTGTAGTCGATGCCCTTGCGCACCGCCTCCGCGAACTTGGCGTTGGCGGTCGTGGAGCTGACCTTGGTGTTCCGGTTGAGCAGCAGGAAGATCACGTCCGAGGACGCGCCGCTGTCCACCTTGAGTCCCCCGCCGATGCCGCTGACCTGGTCGGAGGTGAGGTCGAGGGCGATCTGGCTGTCGCCGCGCTGCACGTTCAGCTTCTGGGTGGGGGCCTGGACGTTGCGGATGACGATCTTGTCGTAGGACGGCTTGTCCGTGCCCGTGTACTTGGGGTTCTTCGTCAGGACGACCTCGGTGTTGGTGTTGAACGAGGTCAGCGTGTACGGGCCGGAGCCGGCCGACGCGGTGTTGAGGTACTTCTCCGCCCCGTCCGTCGAGCTCGCCGAGCCGCCGTGGGCCTGGACCGTCTTGGCGCTGAGGATGCCGAGGGCGGGGTTGGGGAGGATGAACGGCAGGGCGGGGTTGGCCTTCTTCGACACCAGGGTGACCGTCGAGGCGTCCGTCTTGGTGACCGTGACGCCGTCGAGGAGGAACGACGGGTTGCCCTTGAGCGCGATGACCCGGTTCAGCGAGAAGACGACGTCGTCGGCCGTGACCGCACTGCCGTCCGCGAACTTCGCGCCCGTCCGCAAGTGCAGGGTGAGCGTCTTGCCGTCCGCGGACTGCTCGTAGGAGGAGGCGAGGCCCGGCACCGGCTTGGTGACGTCGGAGCCCTTGAAGGTCAGCAGCGTCTCGTAGAGCGCCTTGTCCACGATCTGCCCGGTCGGCTCGAACTCACGGCCCGGGTCGGCGGTCTTCAGGTTGAACGACGTGTCGACGACCAGGGTCTTGCCGGCCGAGGTGCCGGAGGCGCTCGTACCGCCGGAGCAGGCGCTCAGGGCGAGCGCGGCGACCGCGACGAGGGAGAGTGCCACCGGGTACGACCCGGCACTGGATCTGGGCATGCGTGCCTCCGTGAGCAGGGCGGAGCGGAAGAAGGCCGGGCGGGAACGGGCGGACACCGGGAGGGGACCTGGACGATTCGCCGTTAAGGTGGGCTGAAACTAACCAGGACTCTCGGCCGACGGGACCAGCGCGAGACGAAAATCGACGGAGAGGCGCGAACATGGAAGATCAGTCCACTCCGGAGCCCCCGGGCGAACGCCGCTCTGGACGGATCGGCATCGGTCTTGGCCTGGATTCGGTGCATTTCAAAATCCTCGACGTGCTGCGCACCCAGGGCCGGATCTCCGTCGCGGCCCTCGCGGAACGCGTCGGTGTCTCGCGCGCCAACGCCTACACCCGCCTGGAAGCCATGCGTGCCGACGGCGTGATCAACGGCTTCAGCGCCCGTGTCGACCACACCCGGGTGGGGCTGGAGATCTGCGCCCTGATCTTCGTCACGGTCCGCCAGGAGCTGTGGAAGCAGTTCCGTACGGCGCTCGCCCAGATGCCGGAGGTGGAGTACTGCGCCGTCACCACCGGCCAGCACGACGCCATGATCCAGATCCGGGTGGCGGATGTCTCCGCCGTGCACCGCCTGGTCACCGACCGGCTGTCCACCATTCCCGCGGTCCGCGCCACCGAGACGGTGATCATCCTGGACGAGGTGCTCCGCCGCCCCTACGTCCTGCCGTCCGCGCCCCGCGCCGGCGAGACCACGGCCGGTACTCCCCAGGACACCGCCGGCACGAGCCAGTTCGGCATGACCCGCTTCATCCGCGCCGCCGAGGGCCGGGCCGACCTCCAGCGCACGTCCGAGCCGGAGGACTGACGGGCACCTGACTCCGCGCTCCCCCGGCCGCTCGCTCCCGGGGCATTGTCAGTGGTGGCAGGCAGGATGGACGTCATGACTACACCAGCTGCAGTGATCGTGGATGCCGCCGGCTACGCACAGGCGGTCGAGGACGCGGTGAAGGCTTCGGCCGCCTACTACACCGGCGGCACCTCGGTGCTGGACGACGACTCCTACGACCGGCTGGTGCGCGGTATCGCCGCGTGGGAGGCCGCCCATCCCGATCAGGTGCTGCCCGAGTCCCCGTCCGGGAAGGTCGCCGGCGGCGCGGTCGAGGGCGACGTCCCGCACACGGTGGCGATGCTGAGCCTGGACAACGTCTTCTCCGCCGAGGAGTTCACCGCCTGGACCGTCTCGCTGGCCCGAAGAACCGGCCACGAGGTCACGCGGTTCAGTGTGGAGCCGAAGCTCGACGGTCTGGCGATCGCGGCCCGCTACACCGGCGGCCGTCTCACCCGGCTGATCACGCGCGGCGACGGGACGGCCGGGGAGGACGTGTCCCACGCGATCGGCACCATCGAGGGCCTGCCCGCCGAACTGACCGAGCCGGTCACCGTCGAGGTGCGCGGCGAAGTCCTCATGACCACCGCCCAGTTCGAGCACGCCAATGAGGTCCGCACCGCGCACGACGGGCAGCCGTTCGCCAACCCGCGCGGCGCGTCGGCGGGCACGCTGCGCGCCAAGGAACGCGCCTACACCGTGCCGATGACATTCTTCGGCTACGGCCTGCTCCCCCTCGCCGGCACGGAGGCGGCGCTGGCGGAGCGACTGGGCGAGCTGGCGCACAGCGAACTCATGGGCCGGACCGCCGAGTTGGGCATCAACACCACCGCCACCACCCCTGTGCCGGGCATCACCGCCGACACGGTCGAGGAGGTGCTGACCCGGGTGCGGGAGATCGCCGCGCTGCGGGCCGGGCTGCCGTTCGGGATCGACGGGATCGTCATCAAGGCCGACCTCGCCGCCGACCAGCGGGCCGCCGGGTCGGGCTCACGGGCCCCGCGCTGGGCGACCGCCTACAAGCTCCCCGCCGTCGAGAAGATCACCCGGCTGCTGGAGGTGGAGTGGAACGTCGGCCGCACCGGCATCATCGCCCCGCGCGCCGTCCTGGAACCGGTGGAGATCGACGGGGCCACCATCACCTACGCCACCCTCCACAACCCGGGCGACATCACCCGCCGCGATCTGCGCCTGGGCGACCACGTCATGGTGCACCGGGCCGGCGATGTCATCCCCCGCGTCGAAGCGCCCGTCGCGCATCTGCGGACCGGCGAGGAACAGCCCATCGTCTTCCCCGAGGTGTGCCCGCGCTGCGGTTCCGGGATCGACACCAGCGAACTCCGCTGGCGCTGCGAACAGGGCCGCAACTGCCACCTGGTCGCCGCCCTCTCCTACGCCGCCGGCCGCGACCAGCTCGACATCGAGGGCCTGGGCCACACCCGCGTCGTCCAGCTCGTCGAGGCGGGCCTGGTCGCCGATCTCGCCGACCTGTTCGCTCTCACGCGCGACCAACTCCTGGGCCTGGAGCGGATGGGCGAGACCAGCACGGACAACCTCCTCGCCGCGATCGTCACGGCCAAGGGGCAGCCGCTGTCCCGGGTCCTGTGCGCGCTCGGGGTGCGCGGCACCGGCCGGTCCATGTCCCGCCGTATCGCCCGGTACTTCGCCACCATGGACAACATCCGCGCCGCCGACGCGGAGTCGATGCAGCGGGTCGAGGGCATCGGCACGGAGAAGGCGCCCTCGATCGTCGCCGAACTGGTTGAACTGGCCCCGCTCATCGACAAGTTGGCCGCCGCCGGGGTCAACATGACCGAACCCGGCGCGACGCCGCCGGCGCCCGTGTCGGACGACCCCGGGGCCGACGGCGCTGAAGCCCCGGACGCGGCCGACGGGCCGCTGGCCGGAATGACCGTGGTCGTCACCGGCGCGATGACCGGCCCCCTGGAGAAGCTCAGTCGCAACCAGATGAACGAACTCGTCGAGCGCGCCGGCGGCCGCTCCTCCTCCAGCGTCTCCAAGAAGACCACCCTGGTCGTCGCGGGCGACAACGCGGGTTCCAAGCGCGCCAAGGCCGAGACCCTCGGCATCCGCCTCGCCACCCCGGACGAGTTCGCCATCCTGATCGCCGACTACCTCGACTGAGGGAACAACCCGGGCCGGTCGACCGTTGTGCAGGTGTGCGGCCCCGGCTGGTCTCCCCCGTCCAGCCGGGGCCCCTTTCACTCCCGGGAGCGACCTCCCGCACTCCGCGACAAGGGCAGAATGGACGCCACACAGCCGCTGCGGATGGGGAGTTCATGGACACGCGTACGTTCGACGCGCTGACCGAGTCGATGAAGAGCGCGTACGTCGCGGGTCTCAGTGAAGGTGCCGTGCCGCGCCCGGTCATCATGCCGCTCGTACGCGGCGAGTTGGTCGGCCTGATCTGGCTGCGCCCGGTCGAGCCCGGCCGGGACGCCCTCACCGCGATCGCGTCGCTCTCGAACATCGCCGCGGCGGCCGGCGCCGACGAGATCGTCCTCGCCTGGGAGACCCACGACGTGGCCACCGTCTGCGAACTTCCCGTCGACGGCCCGTCGCCCTGCCTCAACATGGTGCACGCCACGAAGGACGGCCACACGCTCCACCAGTTCCCCTACACCGAGGACTCCGCATCGGCCGCACCGCACTGGCAGCCGGCCCCGGCTCCCCGGCCCGACGCCAAGCTGGTACCGCCCGTGCAGGCCGCGGTCGACTACGCCTTCACTCCCCTCGATCTGGACCACCCCTCCCCGTTCGGCGTCACGGTCGTCCTGATGGAAGAGGACGGCTACAACCTGCGCCTGACGGAGGCGTTCGCCTTCTGACGGCCTCGAGGCCGGACGACCTCTTCATTAGGCACGCAGAAAACTGCCGTTACGGACGTGACACAGTTTGTGGTCCAACGGCACCGCACGCCCGCCCCGGGCCTACGCTGTGCCGGTGACCAGTGTCGATGTCGCCGTCGGACCCGCCGCCGAGAGCGGTCCCGAGCCGCGCACCCAGTCCCTGATGCTGACGTTCTTCGGAGCCCATGTGCTGGGGCGGCCCATCGCCGTGTCGTCGGGCAGCGTGATCGCCGCGCTCGGCAGGCTGGGCAGCACCGAGGAAGCGGTGCGCACCACCCTGAACCGCATGGTCAAACGCGATCTGCTGGAGCGCAGCCGCCAGGGCCGCAAGACGTACTTCGGACTGACACCGCACGCCGTCCAGGTACTGACGGACGGCCGTGATCGCATCTGGCACACCGGCGCGGTGAACCGGGACTGGGACGGCCGCTGGACGATGGTCGGCTTCTCACTGCCGGAGGCGTGGAGCCGCGAGCGGCACGATCTGCGCTCCCGGCTGATCTGGGCGGGCTTCGGCCCGCTGCAGAACGGCCTGTGGGTGGCCCCGGCGCCCGTCGACGTCCGCGAGATGGTGGCGGGCCTCGGCCTGGAGCCGTATCTGCGGGTGTTCCGGGCGGAGGTGGAGTCGCCGACCGACGTCCGCGAGGTGCTTGAGCAGGCCTTCGACGTACCGGCCATCGGCGCGCGCTACCGGGCGTTCCTGGAGCGCTGGGACCGCACCGACCCGCTGCCCGCGGCAGCCTCCGGCGATGAACTCGCGGGCCAACTCCTGCTGCACACCGACTGGTTGGACCTCGTACGACGGGACCCGCACCTGCCCGCCGAGCACCTGCCCGCGGACTGGCCGGCCGCCCAGGCGGAGACCGTCTTCCGCGGTCTGGCGAGCCGCTGGGAGCGTCCGGCGGCTCGCGCCGCAGCACGTCTGCTGGACACCCTGACGCTGGGCTGATCCCCGCTCGCACTGGATCCGGCGCGTCCCCACGCGGACACGTCCGGCCCTTTATTGGTCAGTCTATTGACGGCGATGAAAAAAGAGCCCTACATTCGCAGCGCTCTTCCCGCTCGGCCTTCCCGCCCGCTCCCCCACTTGGTCCCCACTCGACCCGCGGAGCCGCCGTCATGCCCCGACCCCGTTTCTCGACCCTCGCCGCAGCCTGCGCGACCGCCCTCGCAGCCGCCCTGATCGGCCCGGTGACCGACGCCCACGCCACCACCAGCGCCCACTACTCCGGCACGCTGGCCGACGGCGCCACCTGGATCGCGGACACACCCGAAAACTGGAACGGCACCCTGCTGCTGTTCAGCCACGGCTTCGGCCCTACGACCGCTGCCGACGCCCCGTCGCCCGCGGTGGCCCAGGCCCTGCTGGCCGCCGGTTACGCCCTCGCCGGTTCCTCCTACGACCCGAACGGCTCGATGTGGGCGCTCGACTCGGCCGAGCGGGACCAGTTCGCCGCGCTCACCGCGTTCCGCCGAGAGGTCGGCGCCCCGACCCGGGTCATCTCGGTGGGCCAGTCGATGGGCGGCCTGGTCAACGCGGAGATCGCCCGCGACGGCGCCGGACGTGTCGACGGTGCGCTCGGCCTGTGCGGCCTGGTCGCGGGCGGTGTCGATCTGGACAACTATCAGCTGGACGCCGAGTACACCCTGGCCACGTTCTTCGACCCGGCCGACGCCGACGCCCTGGTGAACCTGGACAGCCAGGCCGACGGCGGAGCCCTCGCCGGTCGGCTCACCAAGGCCGTGGAAGCGGCGCAGCAGACTCCGGCGGGACGCGCCCGGATCGCCCTGGCCGCCGCCTACCTCAACCTGACCGACTGGGCTCCCGGTCAACAGCCGCCCGCACGCGGTGACTTCGCGGGCCAGGAGCAGCAGCAGTACGCGTGGCTGGCTCAGGGTCTGCTGGGGTTCATCGTCCCGGCGCGTTGGTCGGTGGAGCAGTCGGCCGGCGGCAACACCTCCTGGAACAAGGGCGTCGACTACGCCGGGCTGCTGCGCGAATCCGCCCACGTGAAACAGGTCATGGCGCTCTACCGCGACGCCGGGCTCGACCTGCGCGCCGATCTGAACCGGCTCACCCGCGGTGCGGACATCACGGCCGACCCCGCCGCGGTGGCCCGTCTGAAGCGGACCTCGACCGCCGGGCAGAGCCTGTCCGTACCGCTGCTGGACATCCACACCACCGCCGACCAACTGGTGCCCGTGGAGCAGGAGTCGGCCTTCGCCGGGCGGGTGCGCGCGGCCGGCGACTCCGCGCTCCTCCGCCAGGCGTATGTGGCCCGTCAGAGCCACTGCAACTTCGCCACCGCCGAAGTGGTCGCCGGTCTGCACGCGGTGGAACACCGCCTTGACACCGGACATTGGGACGACGCCGCCTCCGCCGCCCAACTCCAGCGCAGCGCTGACGAGTTGGGCCTCGGCGGCGCCGCCTTCACCGACTACCGGCCGAGCCGCCTGACCGGCAAACGCTGACACCGAAAACTCCGCCCGTATCTCCCTACCGTCCCCGCCCGTCCTGCACGCATCAGGAGCCCCCGTGTCGATGACGACCGAACCGACCGAACCCTCCACCAGAACCGCCACCGGCCCCGGCCTGAGCACCGGCACCCTGGTCGCCGGTCTCCTCGCCGTCTGCCTCGCGCAGATCGGCCTGGCCATACCGGCCACGCTCAACGGGCTGTTCCAGTCCGACCTGAATCCGGTCGGCTCCCAACTCACCTGGATCTCCGACGCGTTCCTGCTCCCGGTCGCCGTACTGGAGCTGACCTTCGGCCTGCTCGGCGACCTCTTCGGCCGCAAGCGGCTGCTGGTCGGAGGCGCTGCGCTGCTGGCCGTGGGTGAGTTGGTCAGCGCCACCTCGTCCGGCGTCCACCAGCTCTGGGCCGGACAGGCCCTGGCCGGGCTGGGAGCCGCCGCCCTGTTCCCGACCTCGCTGGCCATCCTGGCCGCCGGCACCACCTCACCCGCGCAACGGGCCCGCGTCATCGCGATGTGGGCGGCCCTGCTGTCCACCGGTGGGTTCATCGCCCCGTTGCTCGGCGGTGTCACCGCGACCTACGGCTCCTGGCGCTGGTCCTTCGTCGTAGTCACCGCCGTCGCCGTGGCGAGCGTCGCGGTCAGCGCGCTGTTCGCCGTCAACTCCAGTGCCCCCGAGGGCCGTTCACTCGACATCGCGGGACAGGTCACCATCGGCCTGGGCCTGTTCGCCCTGCTCTACGCCATCATCCAGGGCCCGACGGACGGTTGGGCCTCGCCCTCGATCGTCATCGCCTTCGTCCTGGCGGCGCTGTTCCTCGCGGCCTTCGTGCTGGCGGAGAAGCAGGCCAAGTCCCCGCTCCTGCGCCTGGACCTCTTCCGCAACCGTGCCTTCGCCGTCGCCTCGGTCGTGGCGGTGGTCGGCATGTTCGCCTTCCTCGGCACCGCCTACTCCGTGAGCATCCGGCTCGGCCCGGTGCAGGACCAGGCACCCATGCGCACCGGTCTGGCGTTCGTCCTCCTCAACGGCATCACCCTGGCGATGCTGCCCCTGACGGAACGACTGCTGCGAACCGTCGCCCCAGGTCTACTCCTGGGCACCGGGCTGCTGTTGATCGCGGCGGGCGACTACTGGGCGGCCACGCTCCCGATCACCGACACCGCCTTCACCTCACTGATCCTGCCACTCGGCCTGGTCGGCCTGGGCTTCGCGATCACCGTCTCGTCGATCACGGCGACCGCCGTGAACACCGTGCCGACCCATTTGGCGGGCATGGCGAGCGCCACCACCAACCTGCTGCGCGACTTCGGCTTCACCCTCGGCCCGGCCGTCATCGGCGCGGTCGCCCTGAGCCGCGCGGCAAGCAGCTTCGCCGACTCCCTCGACCACTCCGCCCTGCCGCAGGCACTGAAGGGCGCGGGCACGGCCGTACTGGAGGAGGGCGGCCCCCTCGCGGTGAACGGCGCCTCGGCGGCCTCACCGAAACTGGCCGAACTGCACCCCCTCGCCCTGGACGCCCTGGGCCACGGCTACTCGATCGGCTTCGTCGTCTGCGGCAGCGCGGCCCTGGTCTCGGCACTGCTGGCCCTTGTCGCGCTGCGGGGTCGCCACGCCTCTCAACGCGAGCCGGAGTCCAGCGACCTGTAGGGCAGGATCCCGAGGCGGGCGGCAGGCCTGCAGCTGCGATCATCGCCACGGAGACACGGCGGGGAGGAACCCGAGAATGCTGGACCCCGTGGAGTTGAAGCGGATCCCTGAGGGGGTGTCAGTTCACGGGGCACGAGTCATCCAGGGTGAACGCCGACGCCGCCCCGGAGCCGCCAACACCCGCGACCCCAGGGTGAGTTGGATCTCCGGGGCGCGGGACGGGTCCTGCCGGTCCGCGCCGAGGAGCGGGGGTCCGGAAAGCCGGGGTCCTCGGCGGCGGAGCGCAGTCGTCTCAGTCGGACGTCGTGGTGTCGAACCATGTGGGTGCGTCGGCCAGGGTCTGCTTGATCCGGAACAGCTGGTGATCGCTGAGTTCGGGCAGCGCGTCCAGCTCGAACCAGCCGACCTCCAGGGACTCGTCGTCGTTCACGGCGGCCTCGCCGCCGACGGCCCGGCAGTGCAGGGTGATGTCCATGAACTGGCAGGTGTCACCGTTCGGGTAGTTGATCGGTCCCCCGGCCTTGACCATGACGATCCGCTCGGCCACGCACTCGACGGCCGTCTCCTCGAACACCTCGCGCACCGCGCACACCGCGGGCTGCTCACCGGGCTCGGGAATACCGGAGGGCAACGCCCACTCGTGGTTGTCCGACCGCTTGCCCAGCAGCACGCGTCCCGCGTCGTCGAAGACCACGGCGCTCACCCCGGGAAGCCACAGCAGTTGGTGCCCGGCGGATTCCCGGATCGTACGAATGAAATCAGGAGTAGCCATGGTCAGACCCTAACGGGACGATCCATGGCCACTCCACGAACTGCCGTGTGTGCGACGGGTATACGACGGGTGTACGGCTACGCGTCACCCGTGCGCCGCCGGCGCAGACCCGCGCCGATCGCCCAGCCGAGGCCGCCCGCGGCGACGAGGACCAGGGCCATTTCGGGCAGGATGCCGAGCTTGGTGGCCGGTGTCTCCGAGGAGCGCAGCGGCACCTTCTGGACCAGGGAGTCGGCCACGAACATGCCGGTCTTCTGGGTGATCTTCCCGTCCGGCATGATGATCGCGCTGACGCCGCTGGTCACCGGGACCGTGACGGTCCGGCTGTGTTCGACCGCGCGGACCCGGGACATGGCGAGCTGCTGGTAGGTCATCTCGCTGCGGTCGAAGGTCGCGTTGTTGCTGGGCACGGAGATCAACTGGGCGCCGTCGGTGACCTCGGAGCGCACGGCCCAGTCGAAGGCGGCCTCGTAGCAGGTGACCAGGCCGATCTTGGCGCCGTTCATGGTGAACACGCCCGGCTTGGTGCCCCGGCTGAAGTCCTGGCGGACCATGCTGGTCCAGTTCTTGTTGATGGCCCCGAGGAGCGAGCGCATCGGGAGGTACTCGCCGAACGGCTGGATCTGACGTTTGTCGTAGGTGCTGGTCGGGCCCTTCACCGGGTCCCAGAGGATCTGCTCGTTGTAGAGCTTGCCGCCGCGTTCGACCACACCGCCGACCGAGATGGGCGCGCCGATCGCCTTCGCGGCTTCGTCGATGTCGGCGTAGGCCTGGGCGTCGGCGAACGGATCGACGTCGGAGGAGTTCTCCGGCCACAGGACCACGTCGGGCTTCGCGACCTTGCCGGCCTTGACCTTCGCGGCCAGCCGCAGTGTCTCCTTGACGTGGTAGTCGAGGACGGCGCGCCGTTGGGCGTTGAACTCCAGCCCCGCGCGCGGGACGTTGCCCTGAATGAGCGCGACGGTCGTCGTTCCGTCCTCCGCCTTGTCGCTCACCAAGGAACGCGCCGCCACCGCGCCGACCACCGGTACGGCCACGCTCAGCAGGGCCACGGCCGCGGCGGACCGCCGTACCTCATGGGTGCGCCGGGTCTCCAGGGCCAGGCGCACGATCTCGTACAGGCCGAAGCCGCAAAGTACGACGGCGAAGCCGAGGACCGGGGTGCCGCCCACCGCGGCGAGCGGCAGGAAGACGCCGTCCGCCTGGCCGAACGCGATCTTGCCCCAGGGGAAGCCATGGAAGGGGACACGCGCGCGTACCGCCTCACCGGCGATCCACAGTGCCGCCGCCCACAGCGGCCAGGCGGGCAGTTTCGACACCGCGGTGATGCCCGCGCCGACCAGCGCGACGAAGATCGCCTCGGCCGCGACCAGCGCGAGCCAGGGGCCGGGGCCGACTTCGACGCCGGTCCACACCAGCAGCGGCAGCAGGAATCCGAGGCCGAAGAGGTAGCCGAGGCCGAGGCCCGCCTTCCAACTGCGGCCGCGCAGCACCCACCCGAAACAGGCGAATGCGGGCAGCGCCAGCCACCACAGCGTGCGGGGCGGGAAACTGACGTAGAGCAGCACTCCGGAGAGGGCGGCTACGGCGGCCGGGACCAGACGGACGAGCCGGGCGAGGCGCGCTGCGGGCGCGGCCTGGGGCTCCAGCTGGTCCGACTCGTCCACGGAAGTTGCGGTGACGGTCACTCCGGGAGTGTACGGCGGTTGACCTTGGGGCCGACAGCGCGGTCCGGATGGCAGCACGGGGCACTGAACAGGACAGGAGCCGCATCGTTCCTGCGCAACTCGTCCACAAATCGGTCATCAGCCGTTACGGTGTGCCGGAGCCCCTGTCGTGCGGTCGGTCCAGGCCGGCGGCCGGGGTCGGTCACGGGTCGGGGGGCTCGGTTCAGGGGGCGGCGGGGTGGGTTCCACGGGGATGGCGTCGGCGACCGGTCCGGACGCTGACAGCGAGAGACGAAACGTTTCGGATGCCGTGGGTGTCGCGGTGCTCGGGGCATGTGCCGCGTGGTCGCTGATCACCGCGGCGATGCACGACGGCCGGCCCGAGGGGGTGCTGCTCGCGGTCCTGGCGGTCTCCGCCGGGTACGCGTCGGGGCGGATCTCCGGGGCGCTCGTGCCGGTCGCCGCGCCCTGTGCCGGAGCGCTGGCGGGCCTCGGTCTGGCACTCGCCGAGCCGCGTCTCGCCCCCGGCCCCCAGTTCGTCGCCCCGCTCGGCGACGCCGGTGCCACGGCGGCCCTGCTGACCCTGGCCGTCGGTTGCGCCTGCTGCGCGGCCTGGGCCGCCCCGGCCCCGGCGGTGCGGCTCGCGCTGTGGCTGCTGGCCGCCGGGATCACGGTCACCGCGCTCGTCCTGGGCTCGGTCTCGGGGTTCGTCACGTGTACGGCGGTGCTGCTGTGCTCGTTCGCGGCCGGCCGGATGCGGCACCGCGGTCTCGGTGTGGTGGGCCTCGGCCTGGCCGCGGCGCTGGTGACCGGGGCGACCTGGGCCATCGCCGGAAACGTGCTGCCGGACGGGCTCACCGAGTCCCTGGAGGGCCAGCTGAGCCTGCACCGGGTGCAGCTGTGGCAGGACGCCCTGCACATGGCGCACCGGGATTCCGCCCTGGGGGTGGGACCGGGGCGCTTCGGAGAGCTGAGCAACGCGGCGGCCGATGCCCTGCTGCCGGACGGGAAGCCGCACTCGGCGCCCTTCCAGATGGCGGCCGAGCAGGGGATCGTCGGCGTGCTCCTGCTGGCGGCGGCCTTCTGCTGGGTGCTCCACGCGTTGTGGCGCACTCCGCGCTCCACCCCGGTCGCGCTCACCGCAGGGGCAGCGCTGACGGGCCTCGCGGTCATCGCCTCGGTGGGCAACGCGCTGAGCTTCACCGCGGTCACGGCAGGCGCGGGTTTCCTCGCCGGGCTGGCCACGGCCCACCCGATCACCGACGACGCCTCACGCACCGCCCCGGACGCACGCGCGCGTGGCGACCGCCTTGCCCCATGAGGGGCGAGGGTGACGTCAGTGCACCGCGCCGGGCGCGGGCGGCACCAGCCGGTCCGTGATGATCCTTACGGCCGCCTCCGCGTTGTCCACGGTGATGGTGAACGTGTGCCCGTCCCACAGCCGCAGCACAATACCCTCACCACGCCGTACGACGACGGCGGTGCCCTTCTCGGGCCGCCAGCGGTAGCCCCAGCCGCCCCACTGGCGCGGAGTGACGTGCGGGGCGAACTCGGCGCCCGCGACGCTGGCGAGGGGGATACGGCGGCGCGGCACACCGATGTGGCCGCAGCGCACTTCGAGGGTCTCCGTGTCCACCTTCAGGGCGACGTGCACGAAGGCGAGCGTGCCGAACAGCATCAGCAGTCCGGCCGCGATGCACCCGACGACGGACATGGCGAGCGGGGCGACACCGGACGTCCACGCGGAGTCCACGGCCAGCTCGATGCCGAGCGCCATGCAGGCGGCACCGGCGAGCGCCAGCAGCCACTGGAACCGGTTGGTGGCCCGTCCGGTCCAGATCTCGGTCTGCGGGAAGGTTTCGTCGCGGGGGTGGTCCCTCATGCCTACGAGACTACTCAGGTTTCGCTGCGCGGGTACCGCGTTGCGGAGGGTGACCGTTTTGCGCGCCGACAACGTGGACGCACAGCATCCGCTTCGTCGCAGGTCGTCAGTGGGCGGGGGTGACGGCCCGCAGCAGCCGGCCTTCCGCGTAGGCCGCCGCCTCGACGGGCAGCGCGCCCTCACGACCGCTCAGCAGCACCGTCAGCGTGCCGTCGGACGGCGCCTCTGGTGCGGGCTGCGCACCGATCCGGCGCAGCGCCTGGGCGGCGACCGCGTCGGCGGAGCCGTGCAGGACGAGCGGCGGACGGTCGGGGCGCTGGACGGCGGCCCGGATGCGTTCGGCGACGATTTCGTAATGGGTGCAGCCCAGGACGACGGTCGTTACATCGTCGGGGGTGAGCGCGGCGGCCGCGGCGATGGCGGCGTCGATGGCCGTCTCGTCCGCGTGCTCCACGGCCTCGGCCAGTCCCCAGCAGGGGACCTCCGTCACCGGCACTCCTTCGGCGAAGTCCTCGATGAGACCGCGCTGGTAGGGGCTGCCGGTGGTGGCGGGCGTGGCCCAGATCGCGAAGGGCGTGCCGCCGGCGGCGGCCGGTTTGATCGCCGGGACCGTGCCGATGACCGGGATGCCCGGCTCCAGGAGGTCCCGCAGTGCGGTCAGGGCGTGGACCGTCGCCGTGTTGCACCCGACGATCAGGGCGTCGGGCCGGTGCGCGGCGGCGGCCTCGGCGACGGCGAGCGCGCGCCGTGTGAGGTCTTCCGGAGTCCTCGGTCCCCAAGGCATGCCGTCGGGGTCCAAGGAGAGCACGAGATCCGCGTCGGGGCGTACGCGCCGTACCGCCGCGGTGGCCGCCAGAAGGCCGATTCCGGAGTCCATGAGCGCGATCTTCACCCGGCCACGATAGACGATGGCCTCTGTGGAGCCGCTCCCTTGGGGCAGACTGCGGCCGTGAGCACCCTCGTGTGGACCGCCGCCGTATCACTCGCCGCCTGGCTGTGGCTGCTGCTCTGCCAGGGCTTCTTCTGGCGCACGGACGTCAGACTGCCGGCCCGCACCGACCCGGACGACTGGCCGTCCGTCTGCGTGGTCGTGCCGGCCCGTGACGAGGCCGCCGTACTGCCGGAGAGTCTGCCCTCGCTGCTCACCCAGGACTATCCGGGGCGGGCGGAGATCTTCCTTGTCGACGACGGGAGTTCGGACGGCACCGGGGAACTGGCCCGTGAACTCGCGCGGACGCGGGGCGGGTTGCCGCTCACCGTGGACTCCCCCGGTGAACCTCCGGCGGGCTGGACGGGCAAGCTGTGGGCCGTACGGCACGGTGTCGAGCTGGCACGCGCGCGTGGCCCCGAGTATCTGCTGCTGACGGACGCCGACATCACGCACGCCCCGGACAGTCTTCGGGAGTTGGTGGCGGCGGCGCGCACCGGTGGCTTCGACGCCGTGTCGCTGATGGCCCGGCTGCGCGTGGAGAGTCCCTGGGAGCGGCTGGTGGTGCCGGCGTTCGTCTACTTCTTCGCGCAGCTGTATCCGTTCCGCCGGATCGGCCGGAAGGGGGCCCGCACCGCGGCAGCGGCGGGCGGCTGTGTCCTGTTGCGTGCCGACACGGCCGAGCGGGCGCGGATCCCGGACGCCATCAGGCACGCGGTGATCGACGACGTGGCGCTCGCGCGTGCCGTCAAGGGCGGCGGGGGCCACATCTGGCTGGGGCTCGCCGAGCGGGTGGACAGTGTGCGCCCCTATCCGCGGCTGCACGACCTGTGGCGGATGGTCTCGCGCAGCGCGTACGCGCAGCTGCGGCACAACCCGCTGCTCCTCCTGGGGACCGTCGTGGGGCTGGCGCTGGTGTATCTCGTGCCCCCGGTGGCCCTGTTCGTGGGGCTGGGCGCGGGCAGTTCGGGGGCCGCGGTTCTCGGCGGGCTCGCGTGGCTGGTGATGACGGGGACGTACGTCCCGATGCTCCGCTACTACGGACAGCCGCTGTGGCTCGCTCCCCTGTTGCCGTTCACCGCGTTTCTGTACCTCCTGATGACGGTCGATTCCGCGGTGCAGCACTACAGGGGACGCGGTGCGGCCTGGAAGGGCCGCACGTACGCGCGTCCTGACGCCGTCGTCGGCGAGGAGAGCTGAGCGCTCACTTGCGGCCGGGGGTCCAGTTCATGCCCCACCCGTAGACGCGGTCCACGGTCCGCTGCGGGCTCACGCCACGGTCGGGGACGAGGTAGCGGGCCTCGCGCTGGACGACGAGGTCGCCCCCGGTGTTGGTGATCAGGGCGAGGGCGCACACCGTGGAGGGGACAGTGCACTCGTCGAGCGAGAAGTCGATCGCGGCGCCGTGCTGGGGCTGGAGGGTGACGGTGGCGTGCAGGTCGGCGAAGGAACGGGCGCCTTCGTAGATGGTCACGAAGACGAGGATGCGCCGGAAGTCCTTGATGTGGTCGAGGTTGACGGTGAGGTTCTCGCCGCTCGCGGACGCGCCGGTGCGGTCGTCGCCGTCGAGGTGGATGTACGGAGGCCCTTGCAGGGAGCCGTACGCGTTGCCCAGGGCCTGGACGACGCCCTTGCGGCCGTCGGCGAGTTCGTACAGGGCGCACAGGTCGAGGTCGAGGTCCGCGTGCATCGCGACCGCCCGGCCGCGCTTGCTGCCCCAGCCCGAGAACTGCTTGCGCACCTCCCAGTTGAGGTTCACGCGCATGGCGCCCGAGGTGCCGCCCTGCTTGGTCAGGGAGACCGAGGGGGCCGCCTTGGTGAGCGTCACCTTGGACAGCCGGACGGGGGCGGTGGGCGGCATCGGGGGCGGAGGGGGCGGCGGAGTCACCGTCACGGGCGGAGCCACGGTCACGGGCGGCGGGGGCAGGTTCACCGGTGGTCCCGAGGGCGGCGGCATGGTGACGGCCTGTGCCGCCTGCTGCGGTTCGTCCACGGTGATACCGAAGTCGGTCGCCAGGCCTTCGAGCCCGGTGCCGTAGCCCTGGCCGACGGCCCGGAACTTCCAGGCGCCCTGGCGGCGGTAGAACTCGCCGAGCACGAAGGCGGTCTCGACCGTGGCGCCCGTACTGTCGAAGCGGGCGACGACGGTGTTCTGCGCGGCGTCCCGGACCTCGATGTACAGATCGGGGACCTGGCCAAACGTTCCGCCGTCGGCGGAGGCGGCGAGGACGACACGCTCCACGGCGGGCTCCACGCGCGCGAGGTCGACGAGCAGGGTGTCGGTCATCCGCCCGCCGGCGTTGTTCTTGCCCTCGTGGCGGACCGCGCCGGAGGAGTGCGCAGGCTGGTTGTAGAAGACGAAGTCGGCGTCGGTGCGGACCTTCCCGTCGACCAGAAGCAGGGCCGAGGCGTCCGCGTCGGGGACTCCGGGGCCTGGCCGCCACCCCAATTCGACGCGCAGTGCCGTCGTCGGCACCGGAACATTCGATCCTTTCGGCATTGACATGTCCTGCCCCCATCGCGTGTCACCGTGCCAGGACACGCCCCGGCAGCCCATTGGGTGTCTACTCGCACAACCTATTCCCCGGGGCCGCGAACGCCCATGAGGAGCGCGCCAACACCCGCGGCCAACCGCTGGTAACCCGCCGGGAACTCGGGCTTTACACGATCAGAACACGGATCCATGCCCTATTTTGACAAGTTCGCTCGCATTGGGGATCCCATGCCACTGCCGACACGGAAAACAACCCTCTAATCGGTCTCCCCAACCACCACATCGTGGGCTTAACTTATGTGCCATGACCTCCCCCCGCTCCACTTATGGCGGCGGCTACTACTCCGCCTCCTTCCCGGACACTCCGATCTACGACTCCCTCGTGGCCGAGCGGGGGACCCCGCAGATCGCCCCGATCCGGGTTCCCGCCGCGTACGACATGCCGGGGAGCAACCTGCCCGCGCTGCCGTCGGCGCTGCCCGCCCTCCCGGCGGGTCCCTCGCAGACCCCCTACGGCTACCCGCAGGCGCAGCAGCCGTCACCGCTGCAGCAGGCGCCCGCCGCCTACATCCCGCAGCAGGCCCCGCCGCGCGGCTACGGCCAGCAGCAACAGCAGCCGCGTCCGATGGCGGCTCCGGCCGGCTACGAGGCGATGCGTCCGGCGGCTCCCCGCCCGGCTCCCGCTCCGTACCAGCAGGACCCGTACAGCAACAACCAGCAGTACCGCGGTTACTGATCCGCACCCTGCGCTGTCGGTGCCGCCTGGCACGATGGAGTGATGGGGAATGCGGAGCTGCGGTCTGTCCACGTTCATCCGGTCAAGGCGCTCCGGGGCTTCTCGCCCCGGGAGGCTCAGGTGGAGCCTTGGGGGCTGGCCGGTGACCGACGCTGGGCGCTGATCGACGACGGGGGAAAGGTCGTCACGCAACGCGAGCACCCGCGTCTCGCACTGGCCGCCGCCGAGCTTCTGCCCGGCGGCGGTGTTCGTCTGTCCGCGCCCGGCCTCGACCCGCTGACCGTGCCCGTCCCGGAGCCGGTCGCCACTGTGGCGATGGAGATCTTCGGCACCAAGGTGGACGCGGTGCCGGCCTCCGCCGCCGCACATGTGTGGTGCGGCGCCTATCTGGGGTTCCGGGTCCGTCTCGTCCACATGGACGATCCCGCCACCCGCCGCCCCGTCGACCCCGAGTACGGACTTCCCGGTGAGACGGTCGGCTTCGCCGACGGCTACCCGCTGCTGCTGACCTCCGAGACCTCCCTCGACGCCCTCAACTCCCTGATCGCGCAAGGCGATTACCCCACCGAGGGGCCGCTGCCCATGAACCGGTTCCGGCCCAACGCGGTCGTGGCGGGCACGGCCGCCTGGGCCGAGGACGACTGGTCGCGCGTCGCGATCGGCGAGGTCACCTTCCGGGTCGCGAAGATGTGCGGGCGCTGCGTCGTGACCACCACCGACCAGGGCACCGCCGATCGCGGCAGGGAGCCGTTGCGCACCCTGGCCCGGCACCGCCGTATAGGCGGCAAGCTGATCTTCGGGCAGAACCTGGTGCCCCTGTCCACCGGCACGATCCGCGTCGGTGATCCGGTCCGGATTCTCGCGTAGCCGAAGATCCGTCGTTGGAGGTGCGGGGCGGGAACCCTCCCCGTGGGCCTGGTCGTTGAGATCCGTGAGAAGTTCATGAGAGGCCCGGGGAGAGGTGATTTCGCTCTCTCTTCGACGCTCGTCTCGCGCGAACGGCTCTCCCAGGAGTTATCACGGAGCGGGAAGGGGGTGCGGGACGGTGGGAGCAATCAGGGGTCTGTGGCGCTGGCGGCGCAATCCACTGCGTCGCGCGACCGATCTGGTCGAGGCCTGGCTGGCCCTCGTGGTCCTGCTGCTGGTCCTGGTCGCCGCGCCCTTGATCGGTTCGCTCGTCGGCGCCGTCGCGCAGGACAGCCTGCAGCGGTCGGTGCGTGAGCAGCGAGCGGACCGTCATGTCGTGACGGCCACGGTGGTCAAGAAGCTGAAGGGGGCCGAGCTGGACCCCGACCCCGACTCGGCCACCGCGCGGGACGTCCGCACCCGGGTCCTCGCCGACTGGACCGCGCCGGACGGCACCGTCCAGCACGGCGCGGTGATGGCGAGCCTCAACACCCCGCACGCGGGCGACCACTTCAGGCTCTGGACGGACCAGCACGGGCACATAGTGGCCCGCCCGCTGGACTCGGCCACGGCGACTACGCACGCCGTGCTCGCCGGGTTCGGTGCGGCGCTGCTGACCGCCGGGCTCGTCGACAGCGGACGGCGGTTCGTGCTGTGGCGCATGGTCCGCCGCAGGTACGCGCGTTGGGACCGGGCATGGGAGCGGGCGGGCCCGGACTGGGGCAGGACCGGCACCGGCAGCTGACAGCCTTCCGGCTCTGGTCAACCCACCGCCCGCACGCACGCTACGGTGGACCGGCGAAGGCTTCGGCATCAACCCGCGTACCACGAGGTGGGGGCACAGCAGCGCCATGGCACAGGGCACGGTCCAGGTGACGCACACCGGCACATCGCGGTGGCGGCGCCGCACAGGTGAGTACGCGTCGCTCGCCGCCGCCCTGGAGGCCGCGGCCGAGGGCGACGTACTGACCGTCGCTCCCGGCACCTACCGCGAGAACCTCGTCGTGCAGCGGTCGGTGACCCTGCGCGGCCCCGAGGGTTCGCCCGGCTCGGTGCGCATCGCGCCCCTGGACGGCGTGCCGTTGACCGTGCGCGCCTCGGCGATCGTCCAGGACCTGCATGTCGAGGGCCAGGACTCGGCGGCGCCCGCCCTCCTTGTCGAGGACGGTGCACCGGAGTTGACGGATCTGCGGATCGTCACGCGCTCCGCGTCCGGCATCGAGGTGCGCGGCGGTGCCCGACCCACCGTGCGGCGCTGCACGGTCGACAACCCGGCAGGCATCGGGATCGCCGTACTCGACGGCGGTGGCGGGGTGTTCGAGGAGTGCGAGGTCGTCTCGGCCGGCCAGGCGGGCGTCGCGGTCCGCGACGGCGGCCACCCGCGCCTGGAGCGCTGCCGCATCCACCACGCCTCGGGAGTGGGCCTGTCCGCGACGGGTGAGAACTCCTCGCTGGAGGCGGTGGGTTGCGAGGTCTACGAGACGCGCGGCAGCGGCGTCCAGATCACCGGCCGGGCCACCGCGCACCTCACCGACTGCGATGTGCACCGTACGGCCGCGGACGGCGTCACGCTCGACACGGACGCGGTGCTGACACTCGCCGACTGCCGTATCCACGACATCCCGGAGAACGCGGTCGACCTGCGCTCCCGCTCGGTCCTGACGCTGACGCGGACGACGGTGCGTCAGTTCGGGCGCAACGGGCTGTCGGTGTGGGACCCGGGCACGCGCGTGGACGCCAACCAGTGCGAGATCTTCGACAGCACGGGTGACTATCCGGCGGTGTGGGTCAGCGACGGGGCGACGGTGGTCCTCGACTCCTGCCGGGTGCACGACGTACCGGACGCACTGTTCGTGCTCGACCGCGGCTCCCGCGCGGACGTCGTCGACAGCGACATCTCCCAGGTGCGCAACACGGCCGTGTCAGTGAGCGACGGCGCGACCGCGCAGCTCGACGACTGCCGGATCCGGGACGCGGCCACGGGCGCCTGGTTCCGCGACCACGGCAGCGGCGGCACCCTCAACAACTGCACGGTGGACGCCACCCAGACCGGCGTGATCGTCACCAAGGGCGCCGACCCCACCATCGAGCGCTGCACGGTCGACTCCCCCGCCGAGGCCGGCTTCTACGTCTCCGCGGGCGGCCGGGGCACCTTCCAGAGCTGCCGGGTGACGGGCAGCGGCGGCTACGGCTTCCATGTCATAGACGGTTGTCGTACGACGCTCAAGAAGTGCCGTACGGAGCGGTGCGCGCGCGGTGGTTACGAGTTCGCGGACGCCGGACCGGACGCGGGGCCCGGCACCGGGCCCGTCGTCGAGGACTGCACCAGCGACGAGAGCGGCCTCAAGCAGCCGACCGCCCACGAGACGGCCGTGGAGACGGCGAGCCAGGCGACCAGTGTGCTGGGCGCCATCCCCGGTCAGCGCACCGCCGAACAATCGCCCCCGGTCGCCGCGCCGGAGCCGGAGAAGGAGTCCCGCACCTCCAAGGCGGTCCTCGGTGAACTCGACGGACTTGTCGGCCTGGACAGCGTCAAGCGCGAGGTGCGTTCCCTCATCGACATGATCGAGGTGGGCCGCCGCCGCCAGCAGGCCGGACTCAAGGCGGCCTCCGTCAAACGGCACCTGGTCTTCACCGGCTCCCCCGGCACCGGCAAGACGACGGTCGCCCGGCTCTACGGCGAGATCCTCGCCTCGCTCGGTGTCCTGGAGAAGGGGCATCTCGTCGAGGTGTCCCGGGTCGACCTGGTCGGCGAACACATCGGCTCGACGGCGATCCGCACCCAGGAGGCCTTCGACAAGGCGCGCGGCGGGGTGCTGTTCATCGACGAGGCGTACGCGCTCTCCCCGGAGGACTCGGGCCGCGACTTCGGCAAAGAGGCCATCGACACGCTGGTGAAGCTGATGGAGGACCACCGGGACGCGGTCGTGGTGATCGTCGCGGGCTACACGGCCGAGATGGAGCGGTTCCTGTCCGTCAACCCCGGTGTGGCGTCCCGCTTCTCACGGACCATCACCTTCAGCGACTACAACGCCGAGGAACTGCTGAGGATCGTCGAGCAGCAGGCCGAGGAGCACGAGTACCGGCTCGCGGAGGGCGCGTCCGAGGGACTGACGAAGTACTTCACGGCGATCCCGAAGGGCGCCGCGTTCGGCAACGGCCGTACCGCGCGGCAGACCTTCGAGGCGATGGTGGAGCGGCACGCGAGCCGGGTCGCCCAGGTCGAGGAGCCGAGCACGGACGACCTGACCCTGCTCTACGCGGAGGACCTGCCCGAGCTGCCCTGAGGCGGCACCTCGGGCCGCAGCCGGGCCAGCAGCCGTGCGCGTTCCTCGGCGAACGCCGGGTCGGCCTGGTAGTCGGAGTGGCCCAGGATCGGTGCGGGCAGCGGGTGTTGGGCGGTACGGCCGTACTCCAGCGGGTCCTTGAGGGGGCCGTGGTCCACCTCGGGGCCGCAGTCGCCGGACAGGCGCACCGGGCCGCCGATGGGGTCGGTGAGCCGGTAGAGATTGCGCCAGCAGTCGACCTCGTGGTGCAGACGGCTGAGCGCGGCCGGTCCGAAGTGGGCGGGGAACCAGCGGCCGTAGAGGCGCTCCAGGGGTGAGCCGTAGGTCAGGAGGGCGACTCGTTTGCGCTGGGCCGGTTTGAGTTGCCAGGCCGCGGCTGCCGCCAGGACGCTGCCCTGGGAGTGGCCGGAGATCACGAGCCGGCCGCCGGTGGCCCGGGTCCAGGTGGCGATCCGCCAGGTCAGGTCGGGCACCGCGCGCTCGGCGTAGCACGGCGGCGCGAAGGGGTGGGCGGCGCGCGGCCAGAAGGTGCCGACGTCCCACAGGATGCCGATCGTGCGCCGCGCGGAGGGGTCCTTGTAGGCGCGCCTGCCCCAGGTGACGAAGAGGATGAAGCCGAGCCCGATCAGCCAGGAGCCGAGGCCCTGGGAGGTCTGGGCCGCACCGTGCACGAAGGCGTGGCCGCCCTGCCCCGCCCGCGACGGTGTCCTGTCGGTCGTGAAGGCGCCGATCAGCGCTCCGGCGCCCAGGAGCAGGGTGGCGGTCGCGGTGACGGCGACAAGGAGGGGGCCACGGTCGGTGAGCGTGGCCATCGCGCGCGTGCTCGCGATCCGGGCGGTGCGCGCCCGGTCCTTGCGCCCGCTCGGGTAGTCGAGCGCCACGGCGGCCAGTTCGCTGCGGCGCAGCCGCCAGGTGCGGTGCCCGAGTACGGCGCAGAGGACGAGTACGACGACCAGGAGCAGCGGGATCACCGAGGCCTGCCAGGTGAGCAGGACGGGCGGGCCCGCGATGGACGTGCCGGTGCCGTCCAGCCAGTCGGAGACCCGCTGGGACACCCCGCCGGACATCACACCTCCCAGGGCGCAGGCCAGCATCGCGACGGCCGGTCCGCCGAGGCCGCGCATCGCGGCGCGCGGGTCGGGGTGGGTGCGGTGCAGCAGGTGGGCGACGACCGCGAGGGCGATCACCAGCAGACCCTGGACCAGGGCGATCCCGCCGAAGACGGGGTCGCCCGGCAGCCGCCCGGCGGACTCCCATCCCGGACGCGACCAGCCTGCGTACAGCAGGGCGAGGGCGAGCAGCAGGAGCGCGCCGAGCGGCAAACGTCGTACGAGACGGCGGTCCAGGGCCTGGTCGAGGCGGTGCTCGCTGCGGCCCCGGCGGCACACGACGTAGACCACGACGAAGGCGAGGCCGGCGAGCGCGGTCTCCAGGAGCGCGCCGAGGCCGGCCAGTGCGTGGGAGCCGTCGGGTCCGCGGTCGAAGCGGGCCGCCGAGACGGTGGCGGCAGCGGCGACCACCAGGAGGCCGGCCGCCGTGTGGGCGGCGCGGAGTCGGGCGACCAGGCGGCGGCCGTACCAGAAGCCGGGCCGGCCCAGGGCACTGCTGTCGGGCGTGTCGTCGGGTTCGGCTCTGCGGGGCATCGGCTGCTGGGACTCGTACTCACTCCAGGTTCGGCGCGAGAGGTACCAGAGCAGGACGGTCAGCGCGGTCGGCACCAGGGCGGCGAGCGCGAGGCGGCGGCCGGGGCGGCTCCACCAGCTGTCGTGCGACACGGCGGGCGACAGGAAGCCCAGCCAGGAGTGGCGCTCGGCGCACGCGCGCGTGCCGGCGCACTGCCAGGCGGCGAGATCGAGGGCGACCTCGCAGGCCGCCGCCACGAGCAGCACGGTCAGGGTGAGTCCCGCGAGCCGCACCAGCAGACCGTAGAAGCGCACCGTCCGCTTCCGGTCGCGGGCGGTGGGGCGCATCCAGTGCGCGAGGTTGACGACCATGAACGGCAGCAGCAACAGCCACAGGGCGCGGGTGCCGTTTCCGGAGGTCAGGTTGCACCAGACGTACGCCTCGCGGATCGGTCCGGCGCGGCCGTCGGCGGTTCTGGACTCGGCGTCGACGTCGGCGGTGCGCCGGAAGACGGCCGCCGTGTCGTCGCCGGTGATCCGCACCGTGCGCGGATCACCGAGCATCTCCTCGGGTGTGGCGCCGCCGACTCCGTGGACCAGGAGTTCCAGGGCGGGTTCGGTCCGGTCGGGCCGTACGGCGGGCTCGTCGGCCCCGCTCGTGACGGCATGTTCCTGCACACGCTCCACTGTTCGCACATCCCCCGTGACGTACCGTCTGACTGTGTTCGTGTGCACACCAGGATCGCCCCTTTCGGCGCGTCGCACACGCCCTGTGACCGAATCTCCCCCGATCCGGGTGACAACGCGGGGGACGGATGAGGTCCCGATGACATGTGCGCGTCGGGACAGGCGATGGCGCAGTGCTTGCGGGGGCGTGCGAGGATGGGACGTCCGCGCACCGCAGCCGGGACGAAGGTCCTGCTCCGAGCCGGTGCGCCGGACGGTCGGACGGGTTGAGGCGAAAGGACCGGAGCGTACGTGAGTGAGAATCAGAACCTCCTCGCGGAGCAGCGGCGCGCCCTGATCCTGGACGAGGTCCGGCGCCGCGGTGGCGTCCGCGTCAACGAACTGACCCGCAAGCTCGGCGTGTCGGACATGACCGTTCGCCGCGACCTCGACGCGCTGGCCCGTCAGGGCGTTCTGGAGAAGGTGCACGGCGGGGCGGTACCGGTCGTCGAGGCGAGCACGCACGAGCCGGGCTTCGAGGCGAAGTCGGGTCTTGAGCTCACCGCCAAGGAGGACATCGCGCGGGCCGCGGCGGAACTGGTCGCGCCCGGTACCGCGATCGCGCTCTCGGGCGGTACGACGACGTATGCGCTCGCGCATCACCTGCTGGAGGTCCCCGACCTCACCGTGGTCACCAACTCGGTGCGGGTGGCGGACGTCTTCCATGCCGCACAGCGCACCTCGGGGCAGCGGCAGGGCGCGGCGACGGTCGTCCTGACCGGCGGGGTGCGGACCCCCTCCGACTCGCTGGTGGGACCGGTGGCCGACCAGGCGATCGCGGCGCTCCACTTCGACATGCTCTTCCTCGGCGTCCACGGCATATCGGTCGAGGCCGGGCTGTCCACGCCGAACCTCGCGGAGGCCGAGACCAACCGCAGGCTCGTGCAGTCGGCGCGGCGGGTCGTGGTGGTCGCCGACCACACCAAGTGGGGGACGGTGGGCCTGAGTTCGTTCGCCGCGCTGGAGCAGGTCGACACGCTGGTGACGGACGCGGGGCTGCCGGCCGAGGCGCGCGAGGACATCGCGGAGCATCTGCGGCGGCTCGTGGTGGCGGGCGAACCCGACGACGAGGACGACATCTGACGGGACGGGGCAGACATCTGACGGATCGCCAGCTATCGTGACCTCGCTTCGGCCAACGTCGTTTCGGTCAACGTCGCTCGGGTCAACTTCCCTTCTCCGTCAAGGGGGTTCGCGTTCATGGCCAACCATCTCCGCCCCGTCGGGCTCGACTTCATCGACAGCGCTCCGGTACGGCTGATCTTCGCGCAGGAGATGTCGGCGGCGCCCGACGCCGTCTTCCACGCCCTCAACGACGATGTGCCGGGGTGGGCCGAGTGGTTCGCGGCCGTGACCCGGGCCGAGTCGGTCGACGACGGTGCCGGGCGCGACATCCGGCTCAAGGGTGGCGGCCACTTCCGGGAGACGGTGATCGCGGCGAAGGAGGCGGAGGTGTACGCGTATCGGGTCGACGTCACGAATGCGCCGGGGGCGCGGGCGTTGGCCGAGGAGTGGCGACTGGTCCCTGCGGGGGACGGCGGGACTCGGGTTCAGTGGACGTTTGCCGCGGACGGAACTGCGGTGTTTCGGGGGGTTGTCCGGTTGGCCGGTCCTGGGTTGGGGCGGGCGTTCAAGGGGGCGGTCGCTGAGTTGGATCGGCGATTGGGGCGGTAGGGCTCGTTGTTCGGCTGCGGGTTCGTTGTGGCTGAGCGCGCAGTTCCCCGCGCCCCTGTCGGGGCGCTCCACCACCGGCGTCCATAAGTCAGTTCGGCCATACTCCCGTCTTCAGTAGTGATGTGATCGCCCTGCTGTACGGCGTGATGTCCAGGCCCTGTTCCGTCAGCCATGTGTCCGAGTAGTACTTGTCCAGATAGCGGTCGCCCGGGTCGCACAACAGGGTTACCACGCTGCCTTGTTGGCCTGCTGCCACCATCTCGGCGATGATCTTCAGGGCGCTCCAGAGGCCGGTGCCGGTGGAGCCGCCCCCCTTGCGGCCTATGGCTTGTTCCAGGGCTCGCACGGCGGCGACGCTGGCCGCGTCCGGGACCTTCATCATGCGGTCCACTGCGCCCGGCACGAAGCTCGGTTCCATGCGGGGGCGGCCGATGCCCTCGATACGGGAGCCGCAGTCGCAGGTGACGTCCGGATCGCCGGTGGTCCAGCCCTCGAAGAAGCAGGAGTTCTCCGGGTCGGCGACACAGACCAGGGTGTCGCGCTGCGTGTAGTGGACGTAGCGCGCGAGCGTCGCCGAGGTGCCGCCGGTACCGGCCGTGGCGACGATCCACGCGGGCTCCGGGAAACGCTCCAACTCCAGCTGGCGGAAGATGGATTCGGCGATGTTGTTGTTGCCGCGCCAGTCCGTGGCCCGCTCCGCGTAGGTGAACTGGTCCATGTAGTGGCCGCCGGTCTCCACCGCCAGGGTGGCCGACTCCTCGTACATCCTGCGCGAGTCGTCCACGAAGTGGCACCGGCCGCCGTGGAATTCGATGAGGCGGATCTTCTCGGCGCTGGTCGTGCGCGGCATGACCGCGATGAAGGGGACGCCGATCAGCTTGGCGAAGTACGCCTCGGAGACGGCGGTGGAGCCGCTGGACGCCTCGATCACCGGGCGGGTGGGCCGGATCCAGCCATTGCACAGGCCGTAGAGGAAGAGGGAGCGGGCCAGGCGGTGTTTGAGGCTGCCCGTGGGGTGGGTCGACTCGTCCTTCAGGTACAGGTCGATGCCCCAGTGCTCGGGCAGCGGGAAGCGGAGGAGGTGGGTGTCGGCGGAGCGGTTCGCGTCGGCCTGGACTTTGCGGACGGCTTCTTTCAGCCAGCTCCGGTAGGCGGTGTCACTGCGGTCGACATCGAGGGTGGCACCGGGCGGGGCCTGTGGGGTGGTGCTCACGGCGGGGCTCCTTACGCTTCGCGCCGACGGCGCGTCGCGCGGCCGACCCCTCGATCATATGCACCTTCCGCACGCTTCTCACCTGCATAAACGTCCCTTTGGGGAGCTCAAAGGCAGCCTGGGGAGCGATCACGGCGGATCCCGGGAAGCGATCACCGCGGATCCTGGGGGCGCATTTGTGCGAGTGCTTCGGATACTCACCGTGACCGCCTTGTACGTACTGGTGCTCGACGCCCGGTGCGGGCAGACTGCACCGGAGCGGGACGAACGTCCTGAACGGGGGCGCACACTGGATCACACTGGATCACCGGATGTCCTGGAACAGGGGGCGGGGAAGCATGGCGGAGCCGGAGTTCACGGCCACGGGCGTGCGGATCGGGAAGCGGCTGCGGTCACTCACCCGGGCCGGACAGGTCCGGATCAATGACGGCCGACTGGAGTTGCTCACCAGTTACGGCAGCGAGATCGACAGCGCGCCGGTGCAGGCGGTACGCGCGTCGAAGCCCTGGTTCGCCCCGGAGGACCGGGCGCTGGCCGATCTGAACGGGAATCGGTACCTGTTGACGCTCGGCGAGCACGACCCGGCACCGGGGCAGCCCGGGCCTCCTGCGGCACGGCGGTTCATCGAGGCGGTGCGTAAGGCCGCCGGGCGTGGGGGCGGCTGACCGGTCTGTGCCGAGTGCCGTCGGCGGGCGGGCGGCGCGGGACGGGCGGGCAGGCAGGCCGAGCAGGGTGGCAGCTGACCGTGGCGCGAGCCGGCGGTGAACAGCGGCAAGTTGCGAGACCGTCACCCCTGCGTCACTCTGGTCTCACGTCACTCTGGGTTTACCGGCGATAACGCTGCGAACCAGCCGCCGGGCACAACAGCAGGCGGCCTATTTCCCTCGACCAGCCTGCTGGATCCGAACTCCGTGTTCTTCCGGGCCTCTCGTCGGGGAGTCGCAGCCGTGATCACTCACCCAAGCAGGCACTGCGCGGTAGAGCTCCAAGCCCTGCCGTCGCGGATCGGCCAGGTCCGCAGAATCGTATCTGCGCAGTTGCGCTACTGGCATCTCGATCCACTCATAGACCGGGCGGCGCTCGGTGTGACCGAGCTTCTGACCAACGTCCACCGGCACGCCCAGCCCGACAAGACGTGCACCGTCGAGATCGAGCTGCTGCTCGACCACCTCGTCGTCTCCGTGCACGACCACGATCCCCGGCTCCCTGTCGTGGGCGACATCTCCGACGTCGCGGCCACTGCCACTTGTGGGCGGGGGCTCGCGATGGTTGCTGCGGTCAGCGAGAGTTGGGGGGTGCGGGCGGAGGGGGAGTCCGGGAAGGTTGTTTGGTTCATGCTTTCGGCTACGCCCTCGACAGCGCCTGCGGAGGCAGCGGCGGCACCGACGCCCGCGCGTCGGGTGGGTGCGGTGAAGCCTGCGCAGCGGTTCGTCAGCGAGGTTGACCTTCCGGACGAACATCGGTCCCAGCACGCTCCCGCCCGGTCGGCCGTTGCCGGTTGATCGGGCGGTGATTTGGGGTGGGGGGGTTGGGGGGGCTGACTGGGGCGATGTTGGGTGGGTGCCGGGGAGGTGGGGCGGTGTTGGGTAGGCGCCGTTCGCCCCTCTTTTGGTTCGGTCGCCTTCGGGGCGCTTCAAGCCGGTGTCGAGAGGCCCACCGTGCTCGGCGCTGCGCGCCTCCGCGCGCTGGACCTCTCGACAC
>NZ_JBHYWD010000011.1:175470-178881 GCF_042751305.1 Streptomyces hokutonensis | reverse complement strand
GACCCCCCGGGGGCGCGGCGCGGCGCGGCGCCGTCCGCCCCTCCCCCCCCCCCCCCCCCGCGCCCCTACGGCTCCCTCTCGGCCGGCGCGTGGGACAGGGAGAGTGGGTGGGCCCTCACCGTCGGTTATTCCGTGGCGATGGCTCGGAGCAGGTCCAGATGTGCGGCTCGGCGCGCTGGGCGGAGGCCTGCTAGTGCGCCTGCTGTCAGGCCTACCAGGGCCACCAGGAGGAGTTGTCGGGGTGGGACGGAGAAGGCGAAGGTGCTGTCGCTTGCGCCGTCCGAGGCCTTTACCAGGACCCAGCCCAGGAAGGCGCCGAGGGTGAGGCCGCCTGCCGTGCCGAAGGCTGCCAGCAGGACCGACTCCCAGCGGATCATGGCCCTCAGTTGGGGGCGGGTCTGGCCTACGGCCCTCAACAGGCCCAGTTCTCGGGTGCGTTCGTGGATTGCCAGGGTCAGTGTGTTGGCGATGCCGAGCAGGGCGATCAGGACTGCGAGGGCGAGCAGGGCGTAGACGAGGGTCAGCATCATGTCTATGCCGCCTGCCGAGGACTGGGCGTATTCGTGGCGGGTCTGGACTTGGGGGGCGCCGTAGTGGTCGGCGACCTTCGCTACGGCGGCCTTGCCCTTCGCCGTGCTCACTCCGTCCTTGAAGGAGACTGCGACCAGTGTGTCGGAGTCCTGGGTGCGGTGTGGGGCCCAGGCTGCGCGGGTGATGACGTAGTCGCCGGCCAGTTCGGACTGGCCGTAGACCGCGCGGACCGTGAAGGTCTTCTTCTTGCCGTCGGTGAAGGCGAGTTGGGCCTTGCTGCCGGTGGTGAGGTGTTGGCGGTTCGCTTCTGTGCGTGTGATGGCGATGCCGTCGGTGCCCAGGGTGGTCAGGGAACCCTGGAGCTTTCCCAGGTCGAAGGTGCGGGCCAGGGCGGTGGGGTTCGTCACCGTCAATGCCCTTCCCTTGCCGTTGACTTCGGCCACTCCTCGGCCCAGTCCGACTGCTGTGTCCACTTCGGGCAATCGGCCGATGGCCCCTGCCAGTCGAGGGCTCAGTCCGCTGCCGCCCGCGCCGAAGGAGGGGGTGCTGACCGCCACGTCTCCGGCGAAGGACCGGGACACGGTCTGGTCCATCGTTGCCTTCAGTGAGGCGCCGAAGACCGTGAAGAGGGATACGACGGCCACGCCGATCATCAGCGCGCTCGCGGTGGCGGCCGTGCGGCGGGGGTTGCGCAGGGCGTTGCGGCGGGCGAGGCCGCCTGTGATGCCGCGCAGTCGGTCCAGGGGGGCGCCCAGGACGCGTACCGCCGTGGAGGAGGCGACTGGGCCCAGGACCACGAAGGCGATCAGGGCCAGCAGTGCCCCAGGTCCCGCCAGTAGGAGGGAGGGTGAGGCCAGTACGCCTGTGAGGGTTACGGCTGCCGCGAGGGCGGCCAGGGCCATTCCGGTGAGCGCTCGGGCGCGGGAGGTGCCGGACTCGTCGACTGCCGTCTCGCGGAGTGCGGCCAGGGGGGCGGTTCGGCCCGCTCGGATGGCCGGCATCAGGGCGGAGGCCAGGCAGACGATCGTGCCTACCAGCAGGGGGAGAGCGAGGGAGAGCGTGTGGATCACCAAGTCGCCGTTGGGGAAAGGGAATCCGATTGCCGGGAACAGTGCCTGGAGTCCGGCCGCTATGCCGATACCGCCTGCGAGACCCGCTGCCGATGCGGTCACGGCTACGGCGCTCGCCTCGGTGACTGTGGCTGCGGTGACCTGGCGGCGGGAGGCGCCTATGGCCCGCAACAGGGCGTTCTCGCGGGTGCGTTGGGCGATGACTATGGCGAAGGTGTTGTGGATGGAGAAGGTCGCCACCAGGAGGGCGATGCCCGAGAAGACCAGGAGGAACGTGGTGAAGATCGTCAGGAATTGGGAGGAGATCATGTCCGTGTTCTCCTGCGCCGACTCCTGGCCCGTGATCGCCTCAACTCCCTTGGGGAGTACGGGAGTCAGGCGGTCGACCAGCTGGCGCTGGCTGACGCCGGGGTCCGCGCGCACGCTGATGCCAGACGCCTCGCCGGGCTTGGCGGTGAGGTACTTCTCGGCGTCGGACTGGGTCATGCCGGTGAACGTCACCTGGGCCATGCCGTCCTCGCCGGCGAAGGTCGCGAGGCCGACGATCTTCACCTTGACGGGGTCCGGTGTGCGCAGTGTTGTGGTGTCGCCGATCTTCAGGTGGCCCTTGTCGGCGGCGCCTCGGTTGACGACGACCTCGCCGGAGGCGGTGGGAGTGCGGCCCTCCGCCAGACGGTACGGGTTGAGTTTCGGGTCGGTGATCCAGTTGCCGGCGAGGGTGGGCGGGCCCTTGCCGCCGATCGGTTCGCCGTTGGCGCCGACCAGTTGACCCGCGCCCTGGATGCTGGGGGCGGCGGCCGCGACGCCGGGTAGCCGGGCGATAGTCCTGGCCAGGGAGGTGCTTACTGGTTGCCGTACGCCCTGGCTCTCGCCGGGTGTTGTGATGGCGTCCGCGCTCCGGACCACGGCGTCCGTGCCGCTGGTCGCGTCGCCGAACATGGTGTCGAAGTTGGCGCGCAGGGTGTCGCCCATGACAAGGGTTCCGGCGAGGAAGGCAACGCCGAGGAAGACCGCGAGGAACGTACCGGCGAAGCGCCCTTTGTGGGCCCGCAGGGAGGACATGCTGAGGCGTACGGACGCGTTCATGACCTCACCTCGAAGGCCTTGAGACGGTCCAGCACCTTGTCGGCCGTAGGGGATTCCATACGGTCCACCAGGCGTCCGTCGGCGAGGAAGACGACCTCGTCCGCGTGGGCGGCGGCCACCGGGTCGTGGGTGACCATGACGACCGTGCGGTCCGTCCGGCGTACGGCGCGGCGGAGCAGGCCGAGGACCTCGCCGCCGGAGCGCGAGTCGAGGTTGCCGGTCGGCTCGTCGGCGAAGACGACCTCGGGGCGGCCCGCGAACGCCCTTGCCACGGCGACGCGTTGCTGCTGGCCGCCGGAGAGTTCGGAGGGGCGGTGGTGGAGGCGGTCACGGAGGCCTACGACGTCGATGAGTTCGGCGATCCAGTCGTGGTCGCCTTTGGCTCCGGAGAGGTCCAGGGGGAGGGTGATGTTCTCGGCGACGGTCAGGGTCGGGATCAGGTTGAAGGCCTGGAAGACGAAGCCGACGCGGTCTCGGCGCAGGAGGGTGAGGCGACGGTCGTCGAGGGAGCCGAGTTCCGTGTCGCCGATGTAGGCGGCTCCGGAGGTGAGTGTGTCGAGTCCGGCGGCGCAGTGCATCAGGGTGGATTTGCCGGAGCCGGAGGGGCCCATGATCGCGGTGAAGCGGCCGGCCGGGAAGTCGACGCTAACTCCGTCCAGGGCCCGAACGGCGGTGTCGCCCCCGCCCGAAAACCATAAGGGGGGGACGCACCCCGCCGCGCGGG
>NZ_JBHYWD010000011.1:150900-175460 GCF_042751305.1 Streptomyces hokutonensis | reverse complement strand
ACGGGGTGGCTCCCTTCTCCGCGGTGACGGGGCGGGCGGGTACGTCTAGGACACCACGGCCCTGGGCCCCCCGGGGGGTGTCGCCGCCGCCGTACACCTTGACGGCGTCGACGACCCGCGCGGCCGTGCGGGTGGTGGTCGCGGTGGTCATGCCGGGCCGCCTCCCTTGCCGACCCGGCCGAACTGCTCGTCCAGGACGGACAGCCGGCGCCAGTACTCGTCCTCGTCGATCTCGCCTGAGGCGAAGCGGCGGCCGAGTACGGCGAGCGGGGAGTCGCCGGTGGGGCGGGGGTCGGCCATGGCACGCCAGGGGGCGGCGCGTCCGCGCCATGCGGTGCGGCGGAGGACGGTCACCACGCCGACCACTACGGCCGCCCAGATCAGCGGGAAGAACAGGATCCACGGGCCGGGGCCGCCGCCGTTCCAGTTCGCCAGAGTCTGCATGTCGATTCATCTCCCTGAGATGAGCCCCGGGTGGGGCTTCCGGTGATGTATCGAGACTGGCTCCGGGGAGGGGGGCGGGTCGTCGTACGGCCAGCGGCAGTGTGTGTACCTCCCGGGGAGTATGTGGGGTCGTTCCGACTGCTCCTTAAGGTCTCGACTTCTGTAACTACTAGTATGTACAGTCGGCTGCATGAGCACCCCGGAGCGGTTGATCGAGTCCACCCGCGAGCTGTTGTGGGAGCGCGGTTACGTGGGCACCAGTCCCAAGGCGATCCTTGAGCGCGCGGGCGCCGGGCAGGGCAGCATGTACCACCACTTCAAGGGCAAGCCGGATCTGGCGCTGGCCGCGATCCGGCGGACGGCCGAGGAGTTGCGGGCTACCGCCGAGGGAGTACTCGACGGGCCGGGCACGCCGTACGAACGGATCGAGGCGTATCTGCGCCGTGAGCGCGATGTGCTGCGCGGGTGTCCGGTCGGGCGGCTGACCATGGATCCGGATGTCATCGCCAGCGCCGAGTTGCGCGAGCCGGTGGATGAGGCGCTCGACGCCATCCGTGAGCGGCTCGCCGGAATCGTCGAAGAGGGCAAGGAGCAGGGGCAGTTCGGGGCGGAGCTGGACGGCGAGGAGATCGCTGCGACGATTCTCGCGACCGTGCAGGGTGGGTACGTCCTGGCCCGCGCGTCGGGTTCGCCCGGCGCGTTCGACGCGGGCGTCCGAGGACTGCTCTCCCTTCTCACCCCGCATCGCTCCACTCCCTGAATAGGAGTCCAAGCAAGTGCAGATCACCAGGAAGCGCCCCGACACTCGGCAGGGTCCGGCGGAGAACTTCACCGGCACGGTGTGGCTCGACGAGCTAGCCGCGCCCGAACCGCCGTCCCGGATACGGATGTTCAGCGTGCACTTCACGCCCGGCGCGCACACCGCGTGGCACACCCATCCGCACGGCCAGGTGCTGTACGTGACGGAGGGCGAGGGACTCGTGCAGCGCAGGGGCGGTGCCGTGGAGGCGATCCGCGCGGGCGACACCGTGTGGATCGAACCGGGCGAGTGGCACTGGCACGGCGCCGGACCGCGCACGTTCATGACGCATCTCGCCGTCGTCGAGGCGGCCGAGGACGGCACGACCGCCGACTGGCACGAGCACGTCGACCCCGCGAACTACCCCTCCTGAGGAGGCACTTGATGCACGCCATGCAGTACGAACTCACCCTGCCCGCCGACTACGACATGGGCATCATCCGGGGGCGGGTGGCGCGCGTCGGGCATCTGCTCGACGACTGGGACGGGCTCGGCTTCAAGACGTATCTGCTGCGCGAACGCGGGGTGCACGGCTCGCCGGTCAACCAGTACGCGCCGTTCTATCTGTGGAACACGGTGGAGGGCATGAACCGCTTCCTCTGGGGCGGCGCCTTCCAGCGGCTCGCCGACGACTTCGGGCGGCCGGAGGTTCGACAGTGGACCGGCCTCGCCTACGAGGAGGGCGGGGCCGCGGGCTCCCCCGCCGCCGTCGCCGTGCGCAGCCGGCGGCGGATACCTGAGGGGGTGGAACTGGCCGCGGTCATGGAGGACGCGGTCGATGAGACCCGGCGGCTGGCCGGGGAGGACGGCGCGGTGCTCGCTGCGGCGGCCGTCGACCCGCGCGGCTGGGAGCTGGTGCACTTCTCTCTCTGGGAACTCTGGGAGCCCGACGGACCGAAGGCGGAAGGGGATGTGTTCCAGGTGCTGCATCTTTCGGCGCCGGGGCGGGGCGCCTTGCCGCGTGGTCGGCAGTGGTGAGTGGCGTCGGCGTCGTCCGTACGGTGCTGGGGGATGTGCAACCCGGGGAGCTGGGGGTGTGCGACGCGCACGACCATCTCTTTCTGCGCAGTCCGCGACTCCCCGGCCAGGAATTGGGCGATGCCTCGGCCGCACGCGCCGAGTTGACGGCGTTCCGTTCCGTCGGCGGTGGCGCTGTCGTGCAGTGGACGCCGTACGGGATGGGGCGCCGGGTGGCCGACCTGCCGGTGCTGTCGCGGGCGACGGGTGTGCACGTGGTCTGCGCGACCGGGCTGCACCAAGCGGCCCACTACAGCCCGGAGTTGCTGGAGAGCCTGCGCGGCAGGCTGGCCGACGTCTTCGTCGCCGAACTGACGGAGGGCGTCGGCCCGTCCGGTGTCCGTGCCGGGATCATCAAGGTGGCGGGCGGCTTCCACGGCCTCGACGCGCACGCCGGGTGGACGATGTCCGCCGCGGCCGAGGCACACCGGGCGACGGGTGCGCCCATCGCCGTCCACCTGGAGTTGGGCACGGGCGCGCTCGACGTACTCGACCTGCTGTGCGGGGAGTTGGGCGTCGAACCGCACCGGGTGATCCTGGGCCACCTCAACCGCTCCCCCGACTTCGTGGTCCAGCGCCAGGCCGCTGAAACGGGCGCCTACCTCGCGTTCGACGGCCCGTCCCGGGCGAACCACGCCACGGACTGGCGTATGCCGGACGGGGTGCGGGCGTTGGCCGAGGCCGGTTTCGGTGACCGGCTGCTGCTCGGCGGGGACACGGTGGTCGCGGGCGCGCGTTCGGTGGACGGCGGGCCGGGGATGCCGTATCTACTGCGGCGGATCGCGCCACGACTCGCGCTGGAGCTGGGTGATGAGCTGGTGGGGCGCATCCTCAGGGAGAACCCCGCGCGGGCTTTCGCCGTCGGCTGGCCTTGAGACGAGAGTGCGGTACGCCTCCTCGGCGGAGTCAGTCGTCGGGGGTTGGCGAGGGCCCGATATGTTCGACCTCAGCGGCCTGGGCCTGCTGCACGCCTCGCTCTTCACCGACCTGTGCCTGCGCCACGTCAGGCCGCGCGTACGCCCGGTGCCCGTCGTGTCGGGGTTCCTGCTGATCCTGCTGGGCATCGCGGAGGCGTGGTCCCGCCCGAAAGCGGGCGCCGACGGCGAGACCACACAGGCCACCACCACACCGGACCCGCCGAAGGGCATGTGGGCACAACCACTCCAAGGTGCCCCGAGTCGCCTGGCTGCTCTTCCTCACGCGTGTGCGGCAGGACCGGAAGGGGACCATCACGGGCCGCACCGTCCAGATGACCGGTTTCGTCACGCCCGCCAGAGGAAGCACCTCCTGGGACCTGATCCGCATCATGATCCGTGCCGCGCTGCGGACGCCCAGTCCATCAAGGTGCGGGTCCACCGCATTCCGGCCCTGGCCGCCAACACCTGGGTGCCGATCACCGGGACCTGGCACGCGGGCGGAACCCTGGGTACGAGTTCCGCCCCGGCCGCGCTCGACGGCGTCACCGTCGAGAAGGTCGCCAAGCCGGTGAACGCCTACCAGGACGCCTTTCCGTTCCCGACCTCACGGTGACGGATGCCTAGGCCACGGAGATGTCCACGGACGGCCGCAGTTTCGCCGCCGCAACTAGCGCTTCGTGCACGGGGTGGGTGTCGAAGGCCGTCAACAGGGCCTCGTTCGGCGGGAGTTCGGACGCCGGGTAGGCGATCTGCTCGTAGGCCGCCTGGAAGCGCGGACCCCAGCGGCGGGTGCCCAGGCGGGCCGTACGGGAGCAGTTGTCGACCATGTACGCCACATCGCGGGCGTGCATGTACGGCAGCAGGGAGTCGACCGCCTCGATGACGGACTCGTTGACGATCTCGGACCAGGGGTGGCCGCGCTCGGCGAACTCGTCGACCTGGGCGGTCATCGTCGCCACGAACACCCCGGCGGTGAACGGCTCGACGGGCAGGGCGCGTTCGGCCCGGCGGGCGCGGACCTCCGGTCCTGCGGCCCACATGGGTGAGCCGCCGATCCCGCTCATCTCCCGTGCGCCGAGCCGCCGTTCGGCGAGGACGACGCTGCGCAGTTCGGTGCCGTCGGCGACCTCGTCGTAGATCTCGGCGACGAGCTCGCGGGCGGGGCCGTAGGTCGCCGAGTACGCGCGGTCGAAGACCTCGCGTCCGGCCGGGTCCAACTCCTCGCGGACGGCGCGGAGTCCGGCGTGCGAGATGGTCTGGGCGATGGGTCCGGTGACGTTCTCGCAGGAGCGCTCGTACGCGGTCACCGGGTCGTCGCCGGACAGGCGGTAGCGCGTGTAGAGGCTCTCGACGATGCCGTGGACCGCGCCGAGCAGGATGGCGCGCTCGCCGACGATGTCGGAGCGGTGGTCCGGGAGGCGGCCGACCGCCGGTTCCGGGCCCGGGGTACGACACCGGACGTGGCCTGTGAACCGGACGGCCACGAGGGGCTGTTGACGCTGGTCGCGCTGGGCTGCGGGACGGGTGTGGTGCCCCGGCTGGTGCTGGAGTGCAGTGCCGTACGGGAGCGGCTGGCGGTCGTCGCGGCGGATCCCGCGCCGGAGCCGCTCCCGATCGGGCTGTGCGTGCGGCGGGCCGATCTGCGCCGCCCGCTGGTGGCGACGCTGTGGAGCCTCACGGCTCCCTGGTAGGACCGGCCGCCTCGCGCGTTTGCTAGTCGAGGTCCACCGGACCGTCGTCCTTCTTGTCGTCCTTCTTCGCCGGGAGCTGGAGCAGGTTCTTGACGTCGTCGCCGGGGCGGCGGCCGTCGTTGTCCGCGTTGCCCAGGTTGCCCCGGACCGAGTCGAGGATCGTGAGGCCCTGCGAGACCAGACCGGCCGCGATCTCGCCGAGGCCGTCCGCGCCGTTGAGGACGTTGACGTTGGCGCCGGCGAGGCCGCCCGCCGCTTCCTTCACGATCTGCGGGAGCTGGTCGATCAGCATGCGGTCGAGCGCGACCCGGTCGTAGGAGGCCGCCGCCTCGGCCTGGATCTTCATCCGGTCGGCCTCGGCGATGGCGAGCAGCTTGATCCGCTGCGCCTCGGCCTCAGCCGGCTTGACGATCTCGGCGACGAGCTGCTGCTGGCGCAACTCGGCCTGGCGCTGGGCCAGTTCGGTCTGCGCGGCGAGCACCTCCTGCTGGGCGTGTGCCTGCGCCAGCGGTCCGGCCTGCGCGGCCTGCGCCTGGGCGCGGTCCACCTCGGCCGAGTACTCGGCCTTGACGACGGCGGTCTGCCGGGCGTACTCGGCCTGGTTGCGGGCCGCGACCTGCTGCGCCTCGGCCGAGGCCTGCGTGGCCTGGGCCTGGGCGATCTGGGCCTGGCGCTGGATGGCCGCCTTGTGCGGGGCGGACATGGCCTCGATGTAGCCGGTGTCGCCGTCGTCGATGGACTGGATCTGCAGCGAGTCCACGATCAGGCCGATCTTGGCCATCTCGATCTTCGAGGTGTCCAGGACCTCGGCGGCGAGCTTCTGCCGCTCGGTGACGATCTCCTCGACGGTCATCGAGCCGATGATGGACCGCAGGTGACCGGCGAAGATCCGGCCGGTCAGCACCGACATCTGGTCCTGGTCGGACAGGAAGCGCTGGCCGGCGTTGATGATGCTCTCGGTGTCGTTGCCGACCTTGAAGGCGATGACGGCGCGGACGTTCAGGGCGATGCCCTGCCGGGTCACGCAGGTCTCGGTGACCTCTGCCTCGCACATCGCCAGGGTGAGGAAACGGGTCTTGCGGAAAACCGGGAGCACGAACTTTCCGTGCCCCGTCACCACTCGGAACGGCGCGCCCCCCAGTCCCCGCCTGCCACCCGAGATCAGCATCGCCTCATCGGGAGCGGGAACGCGGTAACCGAACATTGGTACTCCTCACTCTGCGCCGGCGGGGTCCCCGCCCAGCGCGTCCAATGGATCCACCCATTCGATGACGTGGACCTCACGACCCCCACGCGACTCGATCACGAGCACGGTCGCCCCCGTGGGCAGAGGATCGTCAGACCAGGCGAGGAAGGTCTCGGAGCCGCCGCGGACGCGCACCAGGATCTCGCCGGGGCCCGCGTTTCCACGGGTTCCGATGATCACCTGCCCCGTGCATCCGATCACGGGATCATCCTGCGGCATCACCGGCCGCCTCCATCCTCTGGCCTTAGGTTTCCGACGATAGACCTACTCTGCCCCGGCTCCCAACGGGCTCGTCAATTCCTTCCGTCACGTGCCGTCCGCGCGGTCAGGAAAGAGCCGCCAGCGGGTCGTCGAGCACGGGCTGCCACGCCAACTCGGCGGCGCCCACCAGGCTGTTGTGGTCGAGGGTGCAGGCGAGGATCGGCACGCCCCCGCTCTGCCCCCACAGACTGCGGTCGGCGACGACCGCCCGCAGCCGCTCCGGGTCGGCGTCGAGCAGGGTGCGGTGCAGTCCGCCGAGGATGATCCGGTCGGGGTTGAGGATGTTGACCAGCCCGGCGAGACCCAGCCCCAGCCGGTCGATGAGGGTCTCTGCTGCCCTGCGGACGGACGGGTCGTCGTAGTGGTGGCGGATCAGGTCGTTGGACTCCTGGAGCAGGGACACCTCGGGACCGGGCTCACGACCGGCGGCCGTGAGGAAGGCGAGAGGGTCCGCCTCGACGTCGAGACAGCCGCGGCTGCCGCAGTAGCAGGGGCGGCCGTCGGGGTTGACGGTGAGGTGTCCGACTTCGAGCGCGAGCCCCGAACTCCCCGTGTGCAGACGCCCGTCGAGCACCAGCGCGCCGCCCACACCCCGGTGTCCGGTCGCCACGCACAGCAGATCGCGGGCGCCCCGGCCCGCGCCGTGCCGGTGCTCGGCGAGCGCGGCCAGGTTGACGTCGTTGCCCGCGAACGCCGGTCCGGTGAGGCCGGCCGCGCGCACGCACTCGGCGAAGATCTGCCGTACGGGCGCGCCTGCGGGCCAGGCCAGGTGCAGCGGGTTGAGCGCCAGTCCGTCGGGCTCGGCGACGGCGGACGGTACGGCGAGTCCGGCGCCCACGCAGCGCCGGCCCGTCTCGCGCAGCAGATCCGCACCGGCCTCGACGACCGAGCCGAGCACCTTCGCCGGGTCGGCGTCGACGGCCTCGCATCCGGGGGCTGTCGCCACGATCCGGCCGCCGAGACCGACCAGCGCGGCGCGGAAGCCGTCGGCGTGCACCTGGGCGGCGAGGACGACGGGGCCGTCCTCGGCGAGCGCGAGCCGGTGCGAGGGGCGGCCCTGCGAGCCTGCCGCCGCGCCGGGCCTCGCGTCGACCCTGATCAGGCCCAGCGCCTCCAGCTCGGCGGCGACCGCGCCGGCCGTCGCACGGGTCACGCCGAGTTCGGCGGTCAGCACGGCGCGGGTGGGGGCGCGGCCGGTGTGCACGAGTTCCAGTGCGGGGCCGAGGGCGCCGCGTCCTCGGTCCAGCCGCGCTCTTGAGGTTGTCCCTTCGCCGCTCATGAGGGGGAGTCTCCCATGATCCGTAGAGAGCCGTTCGGGGTCGTGTTCACAGTTGCGGCCGATGAGGGCTGGTCGCGCCCGCGCGGCGGAGCCGCATATCGACACAGCCCCGCGCCCCTGCACAACGCACCCTCGCTCAGAAGCCACTGACCCTCAGCGTCACGTTGAGTCTCCCCTTGAGCCCCAACTCCCCCGGCGCCGTGCCCTCGTGCACCTTCGGCACCCCGTGGTACGCCAGCCTCGACGGCCCGCCGAACACGAACAGGTCCCCGCTCCTCAACTCCACGTCCGTGTAAGGCTTCGTGCGGGTCTCGGTGTTGCCGAAGCGGAAGACGCAGGTGTCGCCGAGGCTGAGGGAGACGACCGGTGCGTCGGACTTCTCGTCGCTGTCGCGGTGCATGCCCATGCGGGCGTCGGCGTCGTAGAAATTGATCAGGGCGATGTCGTACGACGCGGTCGGCGCCCCCAGGGTGTCGGCGACCGCCCGCCGGCCCAGTTCGTCGAGCCAGGGCGGGAACGGCTTCACGGGGGTGCCGTCGCCGTCGGTCGTCGTGCGGGAGTAGGCGTACGGATACCAGTGCCAGCCCAGGCAGACCTGGCGGGCGGTCATCGTGCCGCCGCCCGGGGTACGGACCGTGCGCAGGCCGGCAGGCGGGTGGGCCCACTCGCGGCAGGCCGTCAGGAGATCGCGTTGGCGGGCCGGGTCGAGCCAGTCGGGGACGTGCACCGCGCCCGGCGCGATCTCCGTGCGGGCCCGGGGAAACAGCTCGGCGTCCATGCGCTCCATCCTGCCCCGACCGGCCGTGAGCTGGTACTCGGTTAGCCTTGGCGCACGATGGACGACCATATCGACCGCATGACGACTCCGTGGGGCGACCGCGCCCTGGCCCGCTTCCCCGAGGACCCGCGCGACCGGCTGCGCGCCTGGGACGCCTCCGACGAGTACCTGCTGCGACATCTCGCCGCACAGGACACCCCGCTGTCCGGCACGGTCGTGATCGTGGGCGACCGCTGGGGCGCCCTGGCCACGGCGCTCGCGCGGTACGGCCCGGTGCAGATCACGGACTCGTTCCTCACCCAGGAGGCGACGAGGGCGAACCTGGCACGGAACGAGGTCGCCCCGGATTCCGTACGGCTGCTCACCACCCAGGACCCGCCGCCCGAGCGCGTCGATGTGCTGCTGGTCCGGGTGCCGAAGAGTCTCGCGCTGCTGGAGGACCAGTTGCTGCGGCTGGCGCCCGCGGTGCACGCCGGCACGGTCGTCGTGGGCACCGGCATGGTGAAGGAGATCCACACCTCGACGCTGAAGCTGTTCGAGCGGATCCTCGGCCCGACCAGGACCTCGCTGGCCGAGAAGAAGGCCCGGCTGATCCACTGCTCGCCCCGGTCGTCGGGGGTCCGTGCCACCAATCCGTGGCCGCACAGCTACGCCCTGCCCGACGGCATCGGGGTCGTCTCCGGGCACACCGTGGTCAATCACGCGGGTGTGTTCTGTGCCGAGCGCCTCGACATCGGCACGCGGTTCTTCCTCCAGCACCTGCCGTCAAGTCGCGGTCCGCGCCGGGTCGTTGACCTGGGGTGCGGAAACGGTGTCGTCGGTACGGCGGTGTCGCTGGCCGATCCGGAGGCCGAAGTCCTGTTCGTGGACGAGTCGTTCCAGGCGGTGGCGTCCGCGGAGGCCACGTACAAGGCCAACGGGGTGCCGGGGCAGGCCGAGTTCAGGGTCGGGGACGGGCTGACCGGGGTCCCGGCCGACAGTGTGGACCTGGTGCTGAACAACCCGCCGTTCCACTCGCACCAGGCGACGACCGACGCGACGGCCTGGCGGATGTTCAGCGACGCTCGGCGCGCGCTGCGGCCGGGCGGCGAACTCCACGTGATCGGCAACCGGCATCTCGCCTATCACGTGAAGCTGAAGCGGTTGTTCGGCAACAGCCAACTCGTCGCCAGCGACCCGAAGTTCGTGGTGCTGAAGGCCGTCAAACGCTAGGTCGTCCCGTGAGGACGCCGATGATCCGGGCGACCGCCCCGGCCATCGCCTCCCGCCCGGCGCTCAGGTACTTGCGGGAGTCGACCGCCTCGGGATGCTCGGCGAGGTAGGCCCGGATCGCGCCGGTCATCGCGAGGTTGAGGGCCGTGCCCACGTTGACCTTGGTGATACCGCCCGCGACGGCCGCGATCAGCTCGTCGTCGGGGACTCCCGAGGAGCCGTGCAGGACGAGGGGGACGTCCAGGGTGGCGGCGAGCCGCTTGAGGAGGTCGTGGTCGAGGGTGGCCGTACGGGTGGTCATGGCGTGCGTGCTGCCGATGGCGACGGCGAGGGCGTCGACGCCGGAGTCGGTGACGAAGGCGCGGGCCTGGGCGGGGTCGGTGCGGGCGCCTGGTGCGTGGGCGTCGAGGGGCGGCTCGCCGTTCTTGCCGCCGACCTGCCCCAACTCTGCTTCGATCCACAGCCCTTGGGCATGTGCCCAGTCGGCGGCGGCGCGGGTCGCGGCGAGGTTGTCGGCGTAGGGCAGGCGGGCGGCGTCGTACATGACGGAGCTGAATCCGGCGCCGGGCGCCTGCCGGAGCAGGTAGTCGCTCTGGACGTGGTCGAGGTGCAACGCGACGGGTACGGCGGCCCGTTCGGCGGCGGCGACGGCCGCGCGGGCGAGCGGGAGGAGGCGGCCGTGGCGGAACTTGACGGCGTTCTCGCTGATTTGGAGGACGACGGGGCTGTCGGCGGACTCGGCGCCGGCGATGACGGCCTCGATGTGTTCCAGCGTGATGATGTTGAAGGCGGCCACGGCGGAGCGGGCCTCGGCGGCACGGGTGACGAGTTCGCCGGTGGTGACGAGGGGCACGGCCTGTCCCGTTCCTTTCAGGGGGCGAGGATCACCGAGCGGGTGAGGTGGCGCGGGCGGTCGGGGTCGAGGTCGCGGTGTGCGGCGACGGCGACCGCGAGGCGCTGGGCGCGGACGAGTTCGGCGAGCGGGTCGAGGCCGCCCTCGATCCACAACCCGCCGGTGGCGCGCACCTGTTGGGCGAGTCCCTCGGGCGCCTCGCCGAGCATCCAGGTGGCGGTGCCTTGGGTGGTGATGCTGATCGGGCCGTGCCGGTACTCCATCGCCGGGTAGGCCTCGGTCCAGGACAGCGAGGCATCGCGCATCTTCAGCCCGGCCTCGTTGGCGAGCCCGACGGTCCAGCCGCGGCCCAGGAAAGTGAACTGGGTGCAGGCGACGAGCTGTTGGGGCAGTTCGGCGGCGAGTGCGGTACGGGCGTCGGCGACGACGGTGTCGGTGTGCAGGCCCAGGTGGGCGCGGAGCAGGGTGACCGCGGTGGTCGCGAACCGGGTCTGCACCACGGAGCGTTCGTCGGCGAAGTCGAGCAGGACGATCTCGTCGGCGGCCGTCATGACGGGCGTGTGCGGGTCGGCGGTGATCGCGGTGGTGCGGGTGCGGCCCTTCAACTGACCCAGGAGTTCCAGTACTTCGGTGGTGGTACCGGAGCGGGTGAGGGCGAGGACCCGGTCGTACGGGCGGCCGTGCGGGAACTCGGAAGCGGCGAAGGCGTCGGTCTCGCCCCGGCCCGCTCCCTCGCGGAGGGCGGCGACGGCCTGGGCCATGAAGTACGAGGTGCCGCAGCCGACGATCGCGACCCGCTCCCCCGGCGCCGGCAGCACATCCCGGTACCCCGGCGCCTCCGACGCGGCGCGTATCCAGCACTCGGGCTGACTCTTCAGCTCGTCCTCGACATAGGTCATGCCGTTCCCTCCCCGGATATGCTCGTTCCTGCAAGATATAGCGAGCTTTCGAGCACAATCAAGCAATCGGACCAAGGAGACGTGCGCTAGGGTCGCGGAGAATCGAGGAACGGAGAGTGCGGATGTCGCGCGACGCCCGCTGGAAGGCGCTGCTGGAGCTGCTCGTGGAGCGCGGGCGGCTCGACGTCGAGGAGGCGGCCACCGACCTCGCAGTGTCGGCCGCCACGATCCGCCGCGACTTCGACCAGCTCGCCGAGCAGCAGATGCTGGTGCGCACCCGGGGCGGCGCCGTGGTGCACGGGGTGTCGTACGAGCTGCCGTTGCGTTACAAGACCGCCCGGCACGCCTCCGAGAAGCAGCGCATCGCCAAGGCGGTCGCGGAACTCGTCGCACCGGGCGAGGCGGTGGGCCTGACCGGCGGCACGACGACCACGGAGGTGGCCCGCGCCCTGGCCGTGCGCGGTGACCTCACGTCCGGAGCCCCCGGAAGCTCCGGATCGCCCGCACTGACCATCGTGACCAACGCGCTCAACATCGCCAACGAGCTCGCCGTACGGCCCCAGTTCAAGATCGTGCTGACCGGCGGCGTCGCGCGCCCGCAGTCGTACGAACTCGTGGGGCCGCTCGCGGACGGTGTGCTGTCGCAGATCACCGTCGATGTGGCGGTGCTCGGTGTGGTGGCCTTCGACGTGACACACGGCGCGGCGGCCCACGACGAGGCGGAGGCCGCGATCAACCGGCTGCTGTGCGAGCGCGCCGAGCGTGTCATTGTCGCGGCCGACTCCAGCAAGCTCGGCCAGCGGGCCTTCGCCCGGATCTGTTCGGCCGAGTCGGTGGACACGCTGGTTACGGACACGGCGGTGGAGAGTGAAATGGCAAGGCGGTTCGAGGAGGCGGGAGTTCGGGTCGTCGCGGTGTGAAACCGCCTCGCCTGAGACGGAGTTGCGGGACGCCGGCAGTCGACGCCCCGCACTGGCCGACCGGTTGACGACCCGTCAGCCGAAGACCTTCACGGCCTGGTAGTACGTCCACGCCGTGCTGTTGCAGGCGGTCGCGGTGGCCCCGCTGTACGCGGCGCAGACGCGCTTGAGGTCCTCGTAGAAGGCGCTGTCCAGCCGCGACTTGTTGGCGTCGAAGCTGCCTGCGGCCTTGTAGTTGCGGTAGCCGAAGTCGTGGCGGGCGCAGGACGTGGCGAAGGGGAAGCCGAAGGGGTTGTCGGGCGAGTCGGAGCAGTAGTCGGTGGACCAGTCGAACTCGTAGGCGGACCATGCGGTTTGGTTGGCGCGGGCGGCGGCCCAGAGGCCGTAGCTCGACGCGCTGGTCTGCGTCCAGCTGGAGAGGACCTGGGGTTTGTCGGCGGGTACGGCGGTGGCGGCTGTAGCGGTGGCGACGACGGCGACCAGGGCCAGAGTCGAGGCGGCGAGACCGGTGGCGAGTCTGCGGTGCATCCAACACCTCCATGAGACCGCGATCCGTCCGTCGGATCGCAGGTTCATGACAAGATGATTTCCGGCTCGACCCCGCCTTCACACCGCATGTGCCCCAATGACCCGTTAACTCTCGGATGTGCCGGGAGATCAGGACATGAACCCCGTGGGAGCGACCGGCGGCGGGCCCGGACGACCGGTTCCGGGGCAGTGAAACCGTCGTGAAACCGCGCTGAATGCGGCCTGCCGCACGCTCTGCGGCATGACTTCAACGACATCGCACTCACTCGGCATCGCGGCCAAGGGGCTGCGCAAGGCCTACGGGGACAAGACGGTCCTCGACGGCATCGACCTGGCGGTACCGGCCGGCACTGTGTTCGCCCTGCTCGGCCCGAACGGCGCCGGCAAGACCACCGCCGTCAAGATCCTCTCCACCCTCATCGCCGCCGACGCGGGCGAACTGCGCGTCGGCGGCCACGACTTGGCCGTGGACCCGCAGGCCGTACGGGCCGCGATCGGCGTCACCGGGCAGTTCTCCGCCGTCGACGGTCTGATCACGGGCGAGGAGAACATGTTCCTCATGGCCGATCTGCACCATCTGCCGAGGAAGGAGGGGCGGCGGGTGGCCGCCGAACTGCTGGCGCGCTTCGACCTCACCGAGGCCGCGAAGAAGCCCGCCTCCACCTACTCGGGCGGTATGAAGCGCCGCCTCGACATCGCCATGACCCTGGTCGGCAGCCCGCGGATCATCTTCCTCGACGAGCCGACCACCGGCCTCGACCCGCGCTCCCGCCACACCATGTGGGGCATCATCCGCACGCTGGTCGCCGACGGGGTCACCGTCTTCCTCACCACCCAGTACCTGGACGAGGCCGACGAACTCGCCGACCGCATCGCGGTGTTGAACGACGGCAGGATCGCCGCCGAGGGCAGCGCCGAGGAACTCAAGCGGCTCGTCCCCGGCGGACACGTCCGGCTCCGCTTCACCGACCCGGCCGCCTACCAGTCCGCCGCCTCCGCCCTGCGCGAGGTCACCCGCGACGACGAGGCGCTGTCGCTCCAGATCCCGAGCGACGGCAGCCAGCGCGAACTGCGGGCCGTCCTCGACTGGTTGGACGCCGCCGGCATCGAGGCCGACGAGCTGACCGTGCACACCCCCGACCTCGACGACGTGTTCTTCGCCCTCACCGGCGACAGCAAGATCCCCCACCAGGCCAAGGAGAACGTCCGATGAGCACTCTCGCCCTCGCCGTCCGCGACTCGTCCACGATGCTGCGCCGCAACCTGCTGCACGTCCGGCGCTACCCGTCGATGACCCTGAACCTACTGCTCACCCCGATCATGCTGCTGCTCCTCTTCGTCTACGTCTTCGGCAACGTGATGAGCGCGGGCATCGGTGGCGGCGGCGCCGACCGCTCCGACTACATCGCCTATCTCGTCCCTGGCCTCCTGGTGATGACCATCGGCAGCACCGTGATCGGCGCCGCGGTCTCCGTATCCATGGACATGAACGAGGGGCTCATGGCCCGCTTCCGCACGATGGCGGTCTACCGCGGCTCCGTCCTCATCGGGCACGTCGTCGGCAGTGTGCTCCAGGTCCTCGCCAGTCTGATCCTCGTCGGTGCCGTCGCCGTGGCCATCGGCTTCCGGTCCACGGACGCCACCGTCCTGGAGTGGCTGGCGGCCTTCGGGCTGCTAGCGCTCTTCGCCCTGGCGCTCACCTGGATCGCGGTAGGGATGGGCATGGCCAGCCCCAACCCCGAGGCGGCCAGCAACATGGCGACGCCGCTGATCCTTCTCCCGCTCATCTCCAGCGCCTTCACCCCGGCCGACACGATGCCGGGCTGGTTCCAGCCGATCGCCGAGTACCAGCCCTTCACCCCGGCCATCGAGACCCTGCGCGGTCTGCTGCTGGGCACCGGGATCGGCAACAACGGGTGGATCGCGCTCGCCTGGTGCGTCGGGCTCACCGTGCTCGGCTACCGCTGGTCGACGGCACAGTTCAACCGCGACCCGAAGTAACCGCCATGACAGCGCGGGCCGCCTCCCGCAGCTCGTCCCGCTCCAGGGCGGCGTACTCCGACACCGCGTCGGCGTACGCCGCCCCGTCGGCGTCCCGGGCCGCCCGCCGGGCACGCTCCGCCGACATGGTGGGCTGGAAGTCGCGCAGCACCCGCAGCCGTTCGGCGAGTGCGATCAGCCGTACGGCGGAGGCGTCGCCGGAGACGATCCCGGCCATGCCGAGGGCGTGCAACCCCGTCCCGAACACGGGGAGTTCCATGGGCGAGCGGGCCGGACCCGCGAGCAGGGTGCGCAGCCGCCGGCGCAGCCGGTCGGCCACATCCGTGACGAGCCCGAGCCGGTCGGCGTGCGCGTGAGCCGTCACCGCCGCCGACTGGACCTGGAGCAGCCACCGGTCGTAGAAGGGGTCGTCGTTCTGCGCCGAACCGGCCTCGGGGATCGCCTCCACGTTGCGGCGCCACAGGCCGAGTCCGACCTCCGTCAGCCCGCGGGCGAGTGCGATCTCGGCACGGCCGCCGAAGTCGGGGCTGTAGACGTCGTCCTTGTGCGCGGGGTTGCGTTCCTCCGCCTGCCGCAGCCAGTACTCGGCCTCGTCGGGTTCGCCGCGCTGCAGACAGGCGAGGACGAGGCCCCAGCGGACGCCGATGGAGTCGTGCTCGTCACCGAGGCGCGGCAGCGCCGCGAGCGCCGCCCTGAGACTCTCGTACGCGGCCTCGCCCTGCTCCGTCTGCAGGCACAGCTCGCTCAGCCGGGCGTGCCCGAGGACCTGGAGGAAGGGGTGGTCGACCGGTGCCAGTGCCTCGATGCTGCGCCGGGCGGAGGCGAGCGAGCGGTCGATGTCGTGCTCGTACTCCCACACATAGGTGGCGACGCACTCGGCGATCCCGGCGAGCAACGGCCGCTCGCTGTCGCAGAGTTCGCGCAGCACGCCGTAGTCCGGGGGCAGCATCTCGGGGACCGCGCCCAGCACGGCCGAGATGGCGCGCAGCAGGGTGTCCGGCGGTGCCGGCGGCAGCCGCCGGAGGGTGACGAGCTGCCGTACGACTTGCGGGCCGAAGCCCATGAAGAGGCTCGCCGTGCACAACACCGCCGCGGCGCGGGCGACTTCGACGTACTCGGGCTCGGGATGGTAGTGCGACAGCGGCGGGCCGGTGTCCGCCGCGAGCGCGGTGAGGCGGGGGTAGCTGGAACCCGTCGACCACAGGGCGGCGAGAACCGCGGTGAGGGCGGCGATGGTGGGACAGTCCGTACGGGCCAGGGCGTACCGCAGGGCCAGCACGAGGTTGTCCTGCTCGCCCCTGATCCGCTCCCAGGCGGCGCGCGGCTCCGAGCCGAAGAACCAGTCGTGGTACGCGACTCCGAAGTCCCGTGCCCAGAGCAGGAATTGGTCTACGGCCGTCTCGTCCTCGCCCGCCTCGGTGCGCCGGGCCGCGCTGAACTCCCGTACGGTCTCCAGCATTCGGAACCGTACGCCCGCCGGGGTGTCGGCGACGGTGAGCAGGGACTGGTCGGCCAGTTGCTCCAGGAGGAACAGCGGGTCCTCGCCGAGGACTTGCTCCGCGGCCTCGGCGAGGAAGCCGCCGGGGAAGACGGAGAGGGTGCGCAGCGCGGCCCGGGCGTCCTCCGCGAGGAGGTTCCAGCTCCACTCCACGACCGCGTGCAGGGTGCGGTGTCGCTCGGGTGCGTCCCGCGCGCCGCCGCGCAGCAGGGCGAACCGGTCGCCGAGGCGCCGGGCGATGTCCGGCACCGAGAGGACCCGGACCCGCGCCGCGGCCAGCTCCACGGCGAGCGGCAGCCCGTCGAGGTGGCGGCACAGCTCGGTCACCGCGTCCGACGGCAGCTCCACGCCGGGGCGGGCGGCGCGCGCCCGCTGGGTGAACAGTTCGACGGAGGTGGCGAGGCCCAGCTCCGGGAGCGCGTACACCGCCTCCGAGGTCAGGCCCAGCGGGGCGCGGCTGGTGGCGAGCACCCGCAGGTCCTTCGAGGACGAGACAAGGGCCTGGACGAGGGCCGAGGCGCCCCGGACGATCTGCTCGCAGTTGTCGAGGACCAGCAGCGCGGGGCCGGTGCCGAGGATGCCGAGGATGGCGGTCACCGGGTCGCCGGAGGCGGGGCCGCTCATCCCGCCCGCGCCGAGCGCGGAGGCCACCTCGGCGGTCACGTCCGCGTCGGCCGTGACACCGGCGAGCGGCACGAAGTACACGACACGCTGTTCGGCCCGGCGGCTGACGGCGTGCGCGAGCCGGGTCTTGCCGAGTCCGCCGGGGCCCACGACGGTGACGGCGCGGGAGGTGCCCAGCGCGCGCTCGACGGCCGCGATGTCCTCGTCCCGGCCGAGGAGCGGGTTCGGTTCGTGCGGCACGCCGTGTCGGACCACCGGTGCCTCGCCGTTCAGCAACTCCTTGTGCACGGCCTTGAGTCCGGCGCCGGGGTCCGTGCCGAGGTCGTCGCGGAGTTCCCTGCGGTACGCCTCGTAGCGCATCAGCGCGGCGGACGGCCCCGCCGACGCGGCCTCGCCGCGCAGCAGTTCGGCGAGCACCTCCTCGTCGCGGGGATGTTCCGCGGCGGCCTCGGCGAGCGGGCCGGCCGCCTCCGCGTGCCGTCCCAGGCGGGCGAGCGCGAGGGCCCGCGCGCGGACGAGCGCGGCGTGGACGGGGGTGCGCTCGGCGCGCAGTACGGCCACCGGGTCGGCGCTGTCGGGGTCCCCGTCGGGGGTGCCCTCCCACAGGGCGAGCCCGGCCTCGGCCGCGGCCAGCGCCGCCGCGTGGTCCCCGGCCCTGGACCGGTCGGCGCTGACCGTGGCGTGCAGCAGCAGGGCGGAGCTGTCGACCTGGTCCTCGGCGAGGGTGAGCCGGTAGCCGGTCGGGGTGCTGGCGATGACCTCGGCGCCCAACTGTGCCCGGGCCCGGGACACCAGGACCTGGACCGCCTTGCCCGGCCGCTCCGGCAGCTCGTCCGGCCAGAGCCCCGCCACCAGCCGCTCGGTGCTGCAGCCGGTGCGGAGGTCGCCGGCGAGCAGCGCGAGGAGACCGCGGAGCCGGGGCGCGGTGACTTCCTGTCCGCGGTGGGCGACGCGGGGCAGCAGGGTCAGATCGGTGGTCACCCGTGCAGGTTAACCAAGGTCGGGGCGTCGTGACTCCTGCGGTCCGAACGCCCGTGTCGGCAGCGGCAGTTCGCGTTACCGGGTGGGTGTGAGGGGCAGGTCGTCCGTGAAGGCGTTGACGGGTTGTGCGATGGGCCGGGTGCCGTGGACGTCGAGGGCCGCCGCCGCGGACTTCGTGCCGAGGGCGCCCTGGGTGTGCCAGGTTCCGGTGACGGCCAGCCAGGTGTTGGCGGGCGGCGCGGGGGTGCCGTACATCCGGATCTTGACCGTCTGGGCGTCGGCCGCGCAGCAGGTGAAGATGATGCGGGTCAGGTCCCAGCCGCCGTGTCCCGGTGTCACGAAGCCGGTCATCTCGACGGTACGGCCCTTGATGGCGCGTTCCTTGTCCTGCTGGACCCGGGTGGTGAAGTCCGTGAGGGTCATCGGGAGGGGTGAAGTCGCGGGCAGTGCGGCGAACCGCTTCTGCTGCTTGACGGTCTCGCTGCCGGCGTGCGCGGCCGTGTAGGCGCCGAGGGCGGGCGGGGCGTAGAGGAGGAGGCTGAGCGCGGGGACGAAGAGGAGCCAGGCGATGCGGGGTGCGGTGGAGTGGTCGTGTCCGTGAGCGTGGTCCTCCTTCTCACCGCTGTCGTGGTCGAACGCCGCGTGGGCCAGGCCCAGGAGCAGGAGGAGGACGCCGGAGACGATCAGCAGCGGGCGCAGGCCCTCCTTGACGTAGCGCAGGTAGAGGTCGGTGAAGAGGGCGGTGTGCAGCAGGCCCAGGCCGGTCAGGATCAGGAGGGTGATCTGTGCGGTGCGCTTCACAGCAGGGCGCCTCCGATCAGGACGCTGGCGGCGACGGCCACGACCGTGGTCGCGGTGGAGAAGCGGACCGCGAACGCGCGGCCGAAGGTGCCCGCCTGAAGGGCGATCAGTTTCAGGTCCACCATGGGGCCGACGACCATGAAGGCCAGCCGGGCAGTGGGTGAGAAGCCTGTGAGGGAGGCCGCTACAAAGGCGTCGGCCTCGGAGCAGACCGCGAGGACGACGGCGAGCGCGGCCAGGAACAGCACGGACAGCCAGGGCGAGCCGGAGAAGGTGTCGAGGACCGAGCGCGGGACGCTCACGTTGAAGGTCGCCGCGGCCATCGCGCCCAGTACGAGGAAGCCGCCCGCGTGCAGGAAGTCGTGCTGGAAGCCGAGCCGGAACTCGGTGAAGCGGCTGTGTCCGTGCTGGTGTCCGGTGTGCCGGACGACCGGGCGCAGCCATTCCGTACGGCCGAGCCAGAGCCAGAGCCAGCCCATGACGGCGGCGGTGGCGAGCGAGGCGAGCAGCCGGGCCAGCACCATGGCGGGGCTGCCGGGGAAGGCGACGGCGGTGGCGGTCAGCACGATCGGGTTGATCGCGGGCGCCGAGAGCAGGAACGCGAACGCGGCTGCCGGGGTGACGCCCCGGCGGATCAGACTGTTCGCGACCGGCACGGACGCGCATTCGCAGCCCGGCAGGACGGCTCCGGCGAGTCCGGCCACGGGGACGGCGAGCACGGCACGCTTGGGCAGCACCTTGGTGAACAGGTCGGCCGGCACGAACGCGTTGATCGCCCCGGACAGGGCGGTGCCGAGGAGGAGAAACGGCAGCGCCTGCACGGTGATGGCCAGGCAGACGGTGCGCCAGGCGGCCACGGCGGGGCCGTTCAGCCACGGCGTGCCCGACAGCAGGAGGGCGCAGACGGCGAGGCCGAGGGCGGTGACGAGCGCCGTCGTCGGCGGGGGTCTGCGCGGGAGGCGGCGGCGCCGCCGCTCGGTTGGGTGGACGGTGGCCGGGGCCACCGCCTCCGTCACATCAAGCAGCTCATCCGTTTTTGGCATATTTGCTCCGAATGTCTGATGTTGCGACAGAACATAGTACGGTTCTCGCGTGATCAGCCGACTGTCCGTCACGATCGTCCGCGCGTGTCTGCGCGGGGGCGCCGGCGGAAGCCCCACCGCGGTGCTGGACGAAGTGCCGTTGAGCGACGGCGAGCGGCGCCGGGTGCCGGTCCTCGCGGGGACCTCGCACGCCGTCTTCGTCTCGGTGCGCGGGTCCGAGGTGTCACTCCGCTTCTTCACCGCCGAGGGCGAACTGCCCGCGTGCGGCCACGGTACGGTCGCCGCCCTGGCGTACCTCGCGGACCGTTCCGGAGGCGCGGAGCACCGGGGCACCCTGCGTGCGGCGGGGCGTTCGTTCGCCGGATGGGCCGTACGGAAGGGGGCACGGTTCCGTGCCGTCTTCGAGCCGGGTCCCGTCGAGTTGCGCGAGCCGACCCCGGACGAGTGCGCGCACGTCCTGCCCCCGTTGGGCATCACTCCGGACGCGATCGTCCAAGGCGCCCGCGTGGCCTCGGCCGGGCGGGCGCGACTGCTCGTCCCGGTCGCCTCACGCACCGAACTCGCGGCGCTGGCACCGGACTTCGAGGGGCTCCGCGCGGCCTGCGACCGGTTCGGGCTGCTCGGCTGCTACGTCTACTCGGCGCCGGAGCACTCCGGTCGGCTCGCGGCACGCATGTTCGCGCCGTCGATCGGCGTCCCGGAGGACATCGCGAACGCCAACAGCACCGCATGCCTCGCCGCCGACCTGGCCGAACGCGGCATCACCGAGATCGCCGTCGACATGGGCGACTCCCTGGGCAGCCCGGCCACGATCACCGCGAGCGCGCGGCCCGTGCTGCGACTGGGAGGGACCGCTGAAGTGGCCGTTCCCGTACGGGAGTTGGGCCTCTAGCGGGCCCGGACCCGCTCCAGTACGTCACGGATCAGGCCGGCGCTGATCGTGAAGTGGCCGCGGGCGATCTCCTCGGCGCGCTCGGGCTCGCCCGCCGCGATGGCCTCGTACAGGGCCTTGTGGTCCTCGCCGCCCTGGTGGAAGTGGGTCTGCTCGCCCTTGCCCCAGGGTTCGACGGGGAAGCCGAGGCTGATGCGGGCCAGCAGGTCCTGGCTGAGCATGACGATCTGGGGGTTGCCCGTGGCGGCACGGACGGCCTGGTGGAAGGCGCTGTCGGCGGTGTGCGCGTCGCGCGGGGTGCTCGCGTTGAGGTAGGCGGACAGGGCGTCCCGCATGGGGTCGAGGTCCTTCGGGCCGCGGCGCCGGGCGGCCGTGGCGGCGACCATGCCCTCGACCAGGCCGCGCAGGTCGAAGAGCTGCTCGAACTCCTCCCAGCGGGGCAGCAGGGTGTGCCGGACGGCGGCGGCCGTCGACTCGGTCCAGCTGTCGCGGACGTAGGTCCCGCCGTTGCGCCCCCGCCGGATCTCGACCACACCCACAGCCTGGAGGCGGGCGACCGCCTCGCGCACGGTGGGGCGGCTGACCCGGAGCAGGCCGGTGAGTTCACGCTCGGCGGGCAGCCGTTCGCCCGGCAGGAAGTCGCCGACGGCGATCGCGGTGAGCAGCCGGTCGGACACCTCGTCGACCGCCGAGGCCACCCGCACCGGGCGCAGCGCGGAGGACGGGGAGCCGCCGAGGAGGACGCGGTCGAGGACGCGTGAGAACTCGTCCCCGGCTTCGGATGCCTCAGGTACGGATGTCAGCTGTCCTCCCCCTTCAGTGCCACTTCTGTAAACGCGGGCGGGCCACGTGAACTCGTCGTTACGTCTTGCCCAGCCCCCGCTAAAAGGTCTTGTGCGCTGACCTTTTACCCAATCACTATCGCAGCCATCCGTCACATCCTTTTCGTTTCAGCCAGAGGCCAGGCCCGGAACTCGGCCTGGCGGACGGCCCTCCTGGGAGGCCCTCGCGTGGCGATTCCCGAACCGAATCACACCGGCACCGTCGACTTCAACGGCCATTCCACCTGGTACCGGATCACCGGCACGCCCGGCAGGACACCCCTGGTCGTCCTGCACGGCGGCCCCGGCGCCGGTCACAACTACACCCTCAGCATCGCGGGCATCGCCGAGCAGGGCCGCCAGGTGGTGCACTACGACCAGCTCGGCACCGGGCTCTCCACCCATCTGCCCGACGAGGGCGCCGACTTCTGGACCGTCCAGCTCTTCCTCGACGAACTCGACAACCTCCTCAAGGAGTTGGGCATCGCCGACTCCTACCACCTCCTCGGCCAGTCCTGGGGCGGCATGCTCGCCGCCGAGCACGCCGTACGCCGGCCGGCGGGGCTGCGCGGCCTGGTCATCGCCAACTCCCCCGCGTCCATGGAGCTGTGGCTCGCTGCGGCGGCCGAACTTCGCGGCCAGCTACCGCCCGAGGTTCAGCGGACGCTGCTCGCCCACGAGGCGGCCGGGACCACCGACCACCCCGACTACCTCGCCGCCGAGCAGGTCTTCAACGAGCGCCATGTGTGCAGGCTGATCCCCAACCCGCCCGAGGTGCAGGCGACTTGGGAGAACATCGCGGCCGATCCGACCGTGTACCACACGATGAACGGGCCCAACGAGTTCCATGTCGTCGGCACGCTCAAGGACTGGTCCGTGATCGACCGGCTGCATCTGGTCGAGGCACCGACCCTGCTGGTGTCCGGCCGGTACGACGAGGCGACTCCCGAGACGCTGCGCCCCTTCGCCGATCACATCCCCGACGTGCGCTGGCACATGTTCGAGCGCTCCAGCCACATGCCGCACGTCGAGGAGGAAGAGCTCTACCTCCGGGTCGTGGGCACGTTCCTCGACTCCACCGACTGAGCCTTCGGCCGATCCCACGGCCCACCCCGGCCGACCCAACAGCCCTTCCTCCGACGGGAGTTCCCTGGATGTCCCGCAGCACGAGACGGAGCGCGTTCGCCGCCGCCACCGTCGCCCTCGCCCTGACCACCGCCGCCTGTTCGTCCTCCGACGACAGCTCCTCCTCCGGCCCGACCACGTCGTCGTCGGCGTCCGGCACTTCCGCCTTCCTGCCGCAGCACAAGGGCGGCACGCTGAAGCTGGTCGCCCACGCGGCCGCCGGCAGCCTCGATCCGCAGGTCAACTACACCCTTCAGTACTGGCAGTTGTACCAGTCGATGTACGACGGACTGCTGTCGTTCAAGAAGGTGGGCGGACAGTCGTCGTTCACGGTCGTCCCGGACCTGGCCGCGACGATGCCGAAGGTCACCAACGGCGGGAAGACGTACACCTTCACGCTCCGCAAGGGCATCACCTTCTCCAACGGCAAGGCGCTGACGACCGACGACGTGGTGGCGTCCTTCCAGCGCATCTTCAAGGTATCCAGCCCCACCGCGGGCACCTTCTACAACGGCATAGTCGGCGCCACCGCCTGTCTGAAGACGCCCGCGTCCTGCACGCTCAAGGGCGGCGTGACCGGTGACGCGACGGCGAACACGGTCACCGTCAACCTCACCGCGCCGGACTCGGAGTTCCCGTACAAGCTGGCCGTCCCGCACGCCAGCATCGTGCCGAAGGACTCGCCGACGAAGGACGCGGGCACGAAGCCGCTGCCGACGACCGGCCCGTACATGGCGGCGTCCTACGATCCGAACCGTGAGCTGAAGCTGGTGCGCAACCCGCACTTCAAGGAGTGGTCGCGGGAGGCCGAACCGCAGGGGTACCCGGACCAGATCGACTACACCTTCGGGCAGACCGTCGAGTCCGAGGTCACCGCCGTCGAGAACGGTCAGGCGGACTGGATGTACGACCCGCCGCCCGCCGACCGGCTCAACGAGATCGGCACCAAGTACACGTCCCAGGCGCATGTGAACCCGCTGACCGCGTTCTGGTACGCGACGCTGAACGTCAACATGGCCCCGTTCAACAACAAGTTGGCGCGCCAGGCCATCAACTGGGCCGTGGACCGGTCCGCCGTGGTGCGGCTGTACGGCGGCACCAACCTCGCCTCCCCCGCGTGCACGATCCTGCCGCCGGGCTTCCCCGGGCACGTCGACTCCTGCGACTACACCAAGGGCGGCGGCAAGACCTGGACGGCCGCGGACCTCGCCACGGCCAAGGCGCTGGTGAAGCAGTCCGGTACGGCCGGGCAGGAGGTCGGCATCGTCACCCAGGACGACGACGTCAACAAGTCGATCGGGCAGTACCTGCAGAGCCTGCTCACCCAGCTCGGCTACAAGGCGACGCTCAAGCCGCTGTCGGCGAACATCCAGTTCACCTACATCCAGAACACCAAGAACAAGGTCCAACTCGCCCTGACCTCTTGGTACCAGGACTATCCGGCGGCCTCGGACTTCCTCAACGTGCTGTTCTCCTGCGCCGCGTTCCACCCGGGAAGCGACTCCAGCATCAACATCTCGGGCTTCTGCGACAAGGGCGTCGACGCGAAGATGCAGACCGCGCTGAAGACCGCCCAGACCGACCCGACGGCGGCCAACACGCAGTGGGGCGCGATCGACCAGACGATCATGCGGCAGTCGCCGGTCGTCCCGCTGATCAACCCGAAGATCATCGACTTCACGTCGAAGCGGCTGGGCAACTACCAGTTCAGCAAGCAGTTCTACATGCTCGTCGGCCAGACATGGGTCAAGTGAGCACCGCCGCACCCCAGTTGGCCGCCCCGGAGGCCCGGCGCTCGCCGGGCCCCTGGCGGACGGCCGGCGCCGACCGGTTGGGCCCCCGGGGGGCGGCCGGCGCGGGCGGGGGGCGGCGCGGCCGGGTGCTGGGGGCCCGGTGGGCCGCGCCGGTCGCCCGCCCCCACCCCCCCACC
>NZ_JBHYWD010000011.1:94239-150890 GCF_042751305.1 Streptomyces hokutonensis | reverse complement strand
GCGGGCCCCCGCCCGGGGCCGGGGGCCGGGGGGGCGGCGGGGGCGCGGGGGCGCGCCCCCGTCCCCCCCACCGCGCCCGCCCCCGCCCGCGGCCGTCGTCCTCTTCCTCGTCGTCCTGGCGACCCTGTGCGCGCCGCTGTACGCACACCACATCGCCCACACCGACCCCTTCCAGTCCCATGTCTCCGGCACCACGGTCGTCGGCGGCAAGACCGTGCCGGTGCTCACCCCGAGTAGCACCGGCCTCGGCCTCGGCGTCACCCCGATCGGCCCGACCTGGGACCCCGCCCACTACTTCCTCGGCGCCGACAACCAGGGCCGCGACGTCATGGCCCGGCTGCTCTACGGCGGCCGGACGAGCCTGTTCATCGGGTTCACGGCGGCGCTCCTCACCTGCGCCCTCGGTACGGTCGTCGGAGTCGTCGCCGGCTACGCGGGCGGTGTCGTCGACGCCGTCATCTCCCGTGTCCTGGACGTGATTTGGGCCTTCCCGGTGTACCTGCTGGCGATCTGCCTCTCGGTCGTGCTGCTCACCGACGGGCTGCACCTCGGGCCGCTCACCGTGGAGGCGGGAAGCCTCTGGCTGCCCGTCGCGATCATCGCGGCGATCTATGTCCCGTACATCGCCCGCCCGTTGCGCGGTCAGGTGCTGGTGCTGCGCAACAAGGAGTACATCCAGGCCGCGATCGGCTCCGGGGCGCCGACCGTGCGCATCCTGCGCCGCGAGGTGCTGCCGAACGTACTGCCGACCGCGATCGTGTTCGTGCCGCTGATGACCGCGCTGGCCATGCTGACCGAGTCGGCGCTGTCCTTCCTGTCGGTCGGGGTCCAGCCGCCGGACGCCAGTTGGGGCACGATCATCGAGGACGGACTCGGGCTGCTCTACACCCGGCCCGCCGTGACGATCGCGCCCGGCCTGCTGATCGCGCTGACCACGGCGGCGCTCAACGTCCTCGGCGACGGCGTGCGCGACGCGCTCGACCCGGGCGCCCGGCTGCGCGGAGGGGTGTGAGGGCCACATGCTCCAGTTCATCGTCAAACGCTTCGCGTCCGCCCTGCTGGTGATGTTCGCGATCAGTGTGCTGGTGTTCCTGATCTTCTTCGCCACCCCGGGAGTCGACCCGGCCGCACGCATCGCCGGGCGCAACGCCGACCCGGCGACGCTCGCCCAGGTGCGGCACTCCTTCGGCCTCGACCGGCCCATGCCCATCCGCTACATGCTGATGATGCGGCACCTGCTGATCGACCGCGACCTGGAGTCGTTCGTCAACCGCGGCTCCCGCGTCATCCCGCAGATCGTGCAGGCCACCCCGGTGACCCTGTCGCTCGTCGTCGGCGCCGCGCTGATCTGGATGGTGGCCGGCATCGTCATGGGCACGGCAGCGGCGGCCCTGCGCGGCAAGGCGGCCGACCCGCTGATCATGCTCGTCGGCGTGGTCGGGGTCTCACTGCCGGCCTACTGGCTCGGCGAGGTCGTCAACCTCATCACCCAGAAGCAGCTGCACGGTTCGGTGTTCTCCTGGGTGCCACCACCGGGTTACGTCGGCCTCGCCCACCCCGGCCAGTGGGCCCTGCACCTCCTCTTCCCCTGGCTGACCCTCGCGCTGCTGTACGCCGGGATCTACGCCCGGCTGCTGCGCGGCGAGGTCGTCACCGCGCTGAACGAGGACTACGTACGCACCGCCCGCGCCAAGGGTCTCTCCGAGCGTCGCATCCTGATCCGCCACGCCCTGCGCTGCTCGCTCATCCCGATCGTGTCGCTGTTCGGCCTGGACTTCGGCGCGTTGGTGGGCGGGGCCGCGCTGCTCACCGAGGTGGTCTTCGGCCTTCCCGGCATCGGCAAGCTCACCTTCGACGCCCTCCAGAACCTGGACCTGCCCGTGATCATGGGCACGGTCCTGTACGCGGCGTTCTTCGTGGTCCTCGCCAACGCCCTGGTGGACATCCTGTACGCCCGACTCGACCCGAGGGCCCGCCATGCCTGACCAACCCCTGCTGGACGTACGTGACTTGAGGGTGTCCTTCCGCACCCGCCGAGGCTCCGTCACGGTCGTCGACGGCCTGTCCTTCTCGGTGTCGCCCGGTGAGATCCTGGGCGTGGTGGGCGAGTCGGGCTCGGGCAAGAGCGTCTCGATGCTTGCCGTACTGCGTCTGCTGACCAGTCCGAACGTGACCGTCGAGGGCGAAGTCCGCTTCCGTGGACGGGACTTGCTCACCCTCCCCGACAAGGAGATGCGGGCGGTACGGGGCCGGGAGATCGCCATGGTCTTCCAGGACCCGATGACCGCGCTCACTCCCGTGTACACCGTGGGCTGGCAGATCGCCGAGCAGATCCGGGCCCACGAGAAGGTGTCCCGCAAGGAGGCCCACGCGCGTGCCGTCGGTCTGCTCTCCGACGTGGGCATCCCCGACGCGGCCTCGCGCGCGAACGCCTACCCGCACGAGTTCTCCGGCGGCATGCGGCAGCGCGCGGTCATCGCGATGGCCCTCTCGTGCGGTCCCGCACTCCTGATCGCCGACGAGCCGACGACGGCCCTCGACGTGACGGTCCAGGCCCAAATACTCGACCTGATGCGGGAGTTGAACGCGGAGGGCTCGGCGGTCGTCCTCATCACGCACGACATGGGGGTCATCTCGCAGATCGCCGACCGGGTCCTGGTCATGTACGGCGGCCGGGCGGCCGAGGAGGGCCCGCGCCGGGCCGTGTTCCACGGACCGCGACATCCGTACACCTGGGGACTGCTCGACTCGGTGCCGCGCGTGGGCGGGCCCCGGTTGCGGCGGCTGCCCACCATCGCTGGGATGCCGGTGGCGCCGGGAGACCTGCCGGAGGGGTGCGCGTTCGCCCCCCGCTGCCGGTTGCGGCACGAACAGTGCGAGGAGCGACCGGAGTTGAGGGACTTCGGTGGCAGCGCGCACCGCGACGCCTGCTGGCTTCCCGATGACGACCGCGCCTCGCTGCGCCTGACCGCACGCGTCGCGGCGACGGACGTACCGGACCTGGAACGAGAGGCGACACCGTGACCGCGCCAACGACACCGTCAGAGGTTCTGCTGCGCGCCTCGGACGTCACCAAGCACTATCCCCTGCGTGCGGACGGGCTCTCCCGGCACCGCAAAGTACTCCGTGCCGTGGACGGGGTGTCGCTGGAGGTGCGCGCCGGTGAGACGCTCGGCATCGTCGGCGAGTCGGGCTGCGGCAAGTCGACGCTCGGCCGCTGTCTGGTCCGGCTCACCGAACTCACGGGCGGCCGGGTCGAGTTCGACGGCCAGGACATCAGCACCCTGTCCACGCGGCGGCTGCGTCCCGTACGTCCGGGGATGCAGCTGGTGTTCCAGGACCCGCAGGCCTCGCTCAACCCGCGTCGTCGTGCCGGGGACATCGTGGCGGAGCCGCTGCTCGTCCACCGGTACGGCGACGCCGCCGCCGTACGTCGTCGGGTCGCCGAGCTCTTCGACGTCGTAGGCCTGGCGGCGGCCCATCTGGACCGCTATCCGCACGAGTTCTCCGGCGGACAGCGCCAACGCATCGGGATCGCACGGGCGTTGGCGACCAACCCGAAGCTGATCGTCGCCGACGAACCGGTGTCGGCGCTCGATGTGTCCATCCAGGCACAGGTGTTGAACCTCTTCGCGGATCTCCAGGAGGAGTTCGCGCTCACCTACGTCTTCATCGCGCACGACCTCGGGGTGGTCCGGCACGTGTCGGACCGGATCGCGGTCATGTATCTCGGCGAGATCGTCGAACTCGGCGAGACGGAGGCCCTGTACAAGGAGCCGGCCCATCCGTACACGCAGGCCCTGTTGTCGGCGGTCCCGGACATCGACGACGGTGTGGACGCGCCGCGCCGGGAACGGATCGTGCTGACCGGCGAGGTGCCCAACCCGGTGGACAAGCCGACGGGGTGCCCGTTCCGCACCCGCTGTCCTTACGCGCGTGAACTCTGCGCGCTGGAGCGCCCCCAGCTGACCCTGACGGCTTCCGGACGCCGGACAGCCTGCCATTTCCCCTTGATCGACTGAGGGTACGGAGGGCGGGCGCGGCATGATGGCTCGTATGCACCTCCGCATCGACGCTGTCGACCTGCCCGGCCGTACCTTCCCCGCCCCCGCCGGCAAGCCCGTCCCGACGTACGACGACGTACACGTCGCCGTGCAGCGCCGGGACCGGCCGGCCGAACTCCTCGATCCGCAGCCGGGGGACGCCGCGTCCGCGACCTGGACGCTGGAGTGCGCGGCGGAGGTCACCCCGGACGGCGTCGTGGTCACGGGCCCCTATGTGCAGCACCGGATGGGCCTGCGGTTCGTCTATCTGTCCTGGGGGACGGTCGACGGGGACGGTGTCTTCACGATGTTCCGGCGCGCCAAGCTCATGCTCGACTCCGTGCCCGCCGACGTCCTGGCCGCCGCCGCGAGCGACGGGCTGCTGGTCGGCCGCCTCGGTCTGACCGACGCGAACGGCGGCCCGTTGTGCGCGCGGGTGGATCCCCCGCGCATCACCTGGACCGCCGCCGTCGGTTAGCCGTGGGTCAGGACGCCGAGTCCTTCTTGTTGGTCGCCGCCCGGTAGGCCTGGGTCGGGGTCATCGCGACGCCGTTGAGGCTGACCGTCTTGTAGGGGCTGACCTTGGCGCAGGACTTCGACTGGTCGGCGGTCGAGGCCTGGGCGTTGGAGGTGGCTGCCTTGGTGTCGGCCGGGGCCGGGGACGAGGAGCCGCCAGGGAGCGTCGTGCCGCTGGGCCAGTCCGTGCCGATGACGAGCGTCAGGCCGGTGCCGGTGCCCTGCTTGAGGCGGGAGGAGGAGAGGCCGATCGCCTTGGCCACGGTCTGGGCCTCGGCCTTCTGTCCGGTGCCGTAGGTGAGGGTGGTCGTGGTCGCGCTGACGGAGGCGTTGCCGGTGGTGGTGCGGGAGCTGAAGCCGCCGTCTATCAGGCCGGTGGCGACGGTGGAGGCCCGGCCGCTGATGCTGGTGCCGTTCTCCACCGTGACGGCGATCTGCGCGGCCGGTACGGCAACTGCCGTGGCGGTCGCGGTGGCCGCCGCCGACTTCTTGCCGGACGAGCTGGTCAGCGACTGGTCGTTGGCGATCGTCGCGAACAGGCTCTTCGCGGCGGCGGCGGGCACGACCCGGTTGGCGTTGGTCGGGTCGGCTCCGGTCTGCATCGTGGTGAACGTCATGCGCTTCGTCGGCACCTTGTCGAGGTCCGCGGCGAGCCCGATGAGCTTCTTGACGGTGCCGAGGCCCGTGTCGACGGTGAGCGCCTTGGTGGCGGCGTCGGCCAGGTTGTAGACCGCCGAGGGGTTGGTGAGGGTGCCCGCGCTCTTGAACTTGCGGATCATCGCGCTGAGGAAGAGGTGCTGGGAGACGGTACGGCCGAGGTCGCTGCCGTCGCCGAAGCCGTGCCGGGAGCGGACGAACTCCAGCGCGGCGGTGCCCTTGAGCGTGTGGGTGCCCTTGGCCAGTTTCAGGTGCGAGTAGGTGTCGTAGACGTCGGCGTCGACGCACACGGAGACACCGCCGACCGCGTCGGACATCTTCACCACACCGGAGAAGTCCATCTGCACGAAGTGGTCGATGGTGATGCCGGTGAGCGCGTGCACGGTCTTGACCTGGCATTCCTGCCCGTACTGGAGCGCGCTGTTGATCTGCCCGTAGTAGCCGGACGTCGACTGGCCGCTCTTGGGGTCCTTGCAGGCGGGGACCTGGGTCATGGTGTCGCGGGGGATGCTCATCACGGTGGCGTTGGAACGGTCCGCCGAGATGTGCACCACCATCTCCACGTCCGCGTTGCCGTTCCCGGACTGCACACCGGTCGTCGAGCAGCCGCCGCCGAGCTTGCAGTCGGTCGTGCTGGACCGGGCGTCGCTGCCCATCACCAGGAGGTTGATCGGCGTACGGCCGAAGGCGTCGGCCTTCTCCTTGCCGCCCGCGCCGTCGTCGATGGGGACGCTGTTGATGTTGCCGTTCAGGTGCTCGTAGAACCACCAGCCGGCGCCCGCGGTCACCATGATCACCACCGACAGGGATATCGCGCTGATCTTCAGCACCCGCCTGCCGCGCGGGGGCTGCTTGCGGCGCGAGGCGGCACGGCCGGCCGCCCGGGATCCGCCGCGCTGCGCCTGGCGGGCCGCGGCGCGGGAGGCGGCCCGGCCACCGGTGGGCAGCGGCTCGTCGGCCTCACCCGCCCGCGGTCGGGGCACCCCTCGTGTGCGGCTGCGCGTGGCGTGGCCCACGGGGCCGTCCCCGAGGTCGGTCATCTGGCACTCCCACAAAACGGTCGGGCCGTTCAGGCCGTCGGTGCTGCGGCCAGGGGCGCGCGGCCATGTCAGGTCGGACGAGTCGGGGTTTCCGTCTCGCTTGCGTGGTTGCGCAATATAACAATCTCAGATGAGAACACCGCAGGGGCTTTCTCATTTACGGACTTTCATTTTGCGTCAAGGTCGGTCAACTGGTGGGAATGCGGGCGGTGGTGATGGTCATCGGGGTACCGGTGACGGCGATCAGATAGAAGCGCGGATGCGAGCCGCCCGGCACCCGCCTCAGGCCGCCGGGCGGCTTCACGACATAGGTCGCGGAGGCGTGCGGGGCGAGGGACTCCGGGCCGCCGGAGGCGGTCCACCAGTCGGAGGCGCCCTGCCCGAGGCGGCTGGCGAAGTGGGGGGTGAGCCGGGTGCCGGTCGTGTTGACGACCCGGGCGACGAGCTGCGTGATGTCGCGGTGCCCGGAGCGCTCCACCATGTCCGCCGTGACGTTCATGCGCAGCGGCGGCGGACTGGCCGCGGCGATCGTCACACAGACGACGGCGGGCACGAGGAGTCCCGCGGCGAGCACGGCCCGCGCCGGGCGTGCGGTCAGGCGAGGGATGCGCGGCTGCCAGGCCGAGGCGAACGCGGAGGCGGGGACGGTGGCGGCGGCCGCGAGCCACAGGGGGGTCATCATCAGGAAGTAGCCGTCCTGGGACCGGGTGGCGAGGTAGAAGCTCAGCCAGGGCAGCACGGTGATCGCCGGGCCGAGCCGCCGCACGAAGAGCAGCGTGGCGGCGAGCAGGCCGAACAGGAGCAGGAGACTGCCGTAGGAGTAGTAGTCGAGGTGCCTGCTGCCTGCGGTGAAGTAGTACGAGATCCCCATCAGGCCCTGGCCGTGCAGGATCGCCTTCTGGGTGATCGGGAGCAGCAGTCCGTGCAGCCAGCTGGAGAAGTTCTCGGCGGCGAAGTAGGCGTTGATCGCGGCCCAGGTCAGTGCGGCGGTGCCGGTGTAGCGGGCGACCACGCCGAGGGCGAGCCGGGGGCCGAGGTCGCCGCGGCGGACGGCGTAGAGGCCGACCAGGAGGAACGGCGTGAGGAACCAGGCGAGTTGCTGGGTGGCGCAGGCCGCGCCGAGGCAGAGGGCCTGGAGCACTCCGGGGAGTCCGAGCCGGCCGCCGGCCCCGGTGTCGGTCCACCTGACCACCACCGGGATGAGGAGCACCAGGGCGAGGACGGCCGGGTAGCCGGAGTAGGCGTAGCCGGGCAGGAAGCCGAAGCCGAGGCACACGGCCGTGGCGGCGGACCGCCAGGGGGCCGGGAGCAGCAGCCACAGCAGGACGGCGCCCGTGAGGAGCGCGCCGGTGGTCACGAGGGTGGCGGCGGCCGTCGAGTGGATCATGGCGTGCACGGGGGCGGCGAGCAGCGCGGTCAGCGGCGGGTAGCCGTAGGTGTAGTCCGCGCTGCCCGCCATCGTCTTGGTGATGCCGACGGACGAGGAGCCGAAGAGCCAGGGCCAGGGCTGGCCGTAGACGGGGTGGCCGTGCAGGATCTGGTTCGCGGCCTGCGCGGTGAGCACGCCCTCGTCGGTGCCGGCGTGGTTGAGCCAGTAGCCGCAGAGCACCAGGACGGCGGCGAGCAGCAGCACGCCGGCGTCGACCCTGGTCAGGGCGCGCCGGGTGCGGGCGGTGAGGGCCAGGACGCCGGCGACCAGGATCCCGGCGTAGCAGACGGAGATGATCCCGGCGACGGGCGGGCGGGAGCTCATCGCGTCCGTCCAGGCGGCGCGGGTGCCGATGAACAGGCTGATCGTGGCGATCAGCGTCATCCCCCGGTGCAGCTGCTGCGGCGCGGCGGGCCCGGTGGTGAGCGGCCGGGTCAGCGGCGGCCCGGCGGTGGCGGGCGTGTCACGGCGCCGCAGTCGCAGACCACCGCCGGCGCGGGGACCGTCATCCATGGCGTCCTTCTCCTCCTCGTTCCACCCTCGTCGGCCCGTGGTTCACGCCGGGGCAACCCCTACTACATCTTGTAGAGGTGAAAGGAGGCGTCGAGGTTCATCAAGGGGAGGGAAGAGCTCGGCAAGAAAGAAGGGCGGGGTCGTTGCCAGCACGGTGAGCAGCGCGAGCTCGAGCAGGAGCAGGCAGCAGAGATGCAGCCGGCCTGGGGACGGACGAACCGTTTGGTCTCGTCCACCGTCCGGCGGCGATGTCCTCCCGTGTGCCCACGATCTCCAGGGCCTCCTCGGTTCCCTCAACGTCCAGGATGTCGCGGGCCGGTCCGCGCGGCCGGGCGTGCCGACTCCCGCTGGGACACGGACACTTCCTTGTGCTCCAGCAGGTACGGGCAGAGCCGGGCCCGAGCCGTCAACTCCCGTGCCACGGGGCCGGGAACGCCGTACTCGGCGGCCGTCTCCAGGACGATCCGCCCGTCGATCGATGTCATGCCGGTGATCGTGCCATGGGGCACCGACAGGTCATGGACCGTCAGTCGGGCGAGTGGATCGGAGGGTCAACTCGTCGGCAGCTCCGACGCGATGAAGCGCTCGAAGCCCGCGTGGAAGGCCGTGCCGCGCGGGTCGGTCGCGCTGTAGTGGAAGGCGGCAACCCCGCAGCCCCGCGCGTCGAAGGCGACGCCCGTGTACGAGGCCACCCGGGTGCCGTTGACGGCGAGTTCCACCTTGATCCGGCCCGTGCCGGCGGAGGAACAGGTCATCGCCATGTCGACCTCCTGCCCGGTCTCCACTTCCAGGCCCAGGTCCGCGAGGTCGACCTCGACGACCCGGTCGTGCTGGAAGGCTCCCTTGTACCTGAACTCCCGCACGATCAGGGCCTCCTGATCTGTCGTCAGATAGGTAGCCCAGCGGGAGCCCTTGCGGAAGTCCCCCGAGCCGTCGCACCACAACCCGACCCCGCCCTCACCGCCGTACCACTCCGTCTGGGTGCTCAGCCGTACCGCGAAGGACGACGGGTCGAAGGGGGCCTGCGGCCACACCTCCAGCTCGGACTTGGGATCCACCAGCATGGTCCCGCCCTTGTGCGTGATCTTCGCCAGGGTCGGGTCCTTGTACGACCAGTCGCCCGAATCGGTCAAGTCGTCGGTGTACGTGAGGGGTTGGGAGCCAGTGGAACTCCCGGAGCCGTGCGTCTGCGGGCCGTTCTCCGTCGCCGATCCTCCCGAGGTGGTGCTGAGCACGATGGCGAGCAGGACGGCCACCGCGGCACTGCCGGCCGCGAAACCCCACAGACGTAGTTGTTTGGCGCTTCTGCCGGGGGCGGGAACGGGGTCGGCGGCGGGACCGGAGCCACTGCTTTCGCCGCCGTGTCCGGGCTGTGGCGTGCTCGTCTCCGTACGCGCGCCGTCCGCCGACTCCACCGCTTCTGCCGCTTCCGCGAGCCGGGTGATGAGTTGGGCGGCGGTGGGGCGTTCCGCCGGGTCCTTGCGGAGGCAGTCGGCGATGGCCGAGCGGACCGGTTCCGGTACCGCCGTGAGATCCGCGTCGCGGGTGGACACGGCGACCAGGACCTCGTAGTCGCTCTCCCCCTCGAAGGGGTGTCTCCCCGTGGCGGCGAAGTACAGCGCGCCGCCGAGGGAGAACACGTCGGTGGCGCTGGTGACGCGGAGTGACTTGACCTGCTCGGGTGACATGTACGCGGGTGAGCCGAGCACGCTGCCCGGTGTGGTGAGCGCCGACTCCAGCAGACGGTCGTCGCGGGCGATGCCGAAGTCGATGATCCGCGGTCCGTCCGGGGAGAGCAGGATGTTGGACGGTTTGATGTCCCGGTGCACGACACCGGCTCGGTGCACCTGTGCCAGCGCGTGCGCTACGGCCAGCGCCAGGGACTGCAGCCGCCCCGAGGACAGCGGGCCACCTGCGGTCACGTGCTGGTGGATCGTCGGCCCCGGGACGAACTCGCTGACGATGTACGGATGCCGGCCGGTGAGGTCCGCGTCGAGGACCCGGGCCGTGGCCAGTTCACCGACCCGGCTCGCGGCGCCGAACTCCCGGCGTACCCGGGCGAGCGCGACCTCGTCGTACTCCTTGCCCGGCAGCAGGAACTTCACCACGACCTGCTGTCCCGCCCGGTCCCTAGCGAGCCACACCACGCCCTGTCCGCCGCGGCCCAGCTCGCGCTCGGGAACGTACCCGCCCACCGACAACTGCATTCGCGGATCCATGTCCACGCCCCCAGCCCCGCCCCCGACATGGCTGTCTTGCAGCGTATCGGCTCGTTGGCCGCCGAACACCGGGGATGGACGGACCCGTGCGCCGTCATGACGGCCCGCGCGTCAGCCGATGCGTGCTCCCTCGCCACCGACCCGGACGCGGGGGTCGCCGGCGCGCAGCGTCACGGTGAGTTCGCCGGGGCGGCCCAGGTCCTCGCCCTGGTGCAGCGTGAGGATGGAGTCCTCGGGGACCAGGCCGAGTTCGCGCGCATACGCGCCGAACGCGGCGGCCGCCGCGCCCGTCGCCGGGTCCTCGACGACGCCGCCGACGGGGAAGGGGTCACGGACGTGGAAGACGGTGGGCGACTCCCGCCACACCAACTGGACCGTGGTCAGGTTTAGTTGGTGCATCAGGGCTTCGAGGCGCCCGAAGTCGTAGGCGAGATCCGCGAGTCGGGCGCGGGTCGCCGCCGCGAGCACGAGATGGCGGGCGCCGGCGAAGGCGATACGGGGCGGGAAGGCGGGGTCGAGATCGGCTCTCGGCCAGTCGAGCGCGGCGAGCGCCTCGTCGAGGTCGGCGTCGGCGATCTCCTCGGTGTGCGGTTCGACGCTGGTGAGTGTGGCGCGGAGCGTCCCGTTCTCCTCGGTCACCTCGACCGGGACGGTGCCTGCGGGTGTCGCGAACACCAGCTCACCCGTGCCAATCCGTTCGGCCAGTGCGACGGCGGTCGCGACGGTGGCGTGTCCGCAGAACGGCACCTCGGCCTTGGGGCTGAAGTACCGGATGCGGTACGACCGCCCCTCCCGAGCGGCGAGGTCCTCCGGGGGCGCGGTCAGGAACGCGGACTCCGAGTATCCGAGCTCTGCGGCGATGGCCAGCATGTCGCTGTCGGCAAGGCCGGTGGCGTCCAGAACGACGCCGGCGGGGTTCCCGCCGGACGGGTCGCTGGAGAAGGCGGTGTAGCGCAGCACCTCTGGCCGGGGCGAGTTCGTCGTCATGGTCGTGGCAACGCGGGGCAGGTCACCGGCCATTCCCGCACCTGGGTGAGGTGATCGCAGGTCAGGCGTCCGTTCTCGGATCCGCTCTCAGCCCAGTTGCTCGGCCAGGCCGACGATGATGCCCTCCGGGCCGCGGACGTAGCAGAGCAGGTAGATGTCCTCGAACCGGGCGATCTCGCCGAGGAGTTCGGCACCGTGCGGGCGCAGGCGGGCGACGGTGTCCTTGATGTCGTCGACGGCGAACATGACGCGGTGGGTGCCCACGATGTTGTGCGGCCGGTTGCGCGGCCCGTCGCTGATCGCCGCGGGGCTGCGGTACTTCGCGAGTTCGAGCCGGCTGTGGCCGTCCGGGGTCCTGACCATCGCGATGTCGCAGTGGACGCCGTCGAGTCCGGTGCACTGGTCGGCGAAGAGGCCCTGGACCTCTCCCCTGCCCTCCAGCTCCATTCCGAGCTCCACGAAGAACGCGATGGCAGCGTCCATGTCCTCGACGACGATGCCGACGTTGTCCATCCGCTGAATCGCCATGCCGGCTCTCTCCCTCTTCCTCTTGCGGCCGGTGGCGACCGCTGCCGTCCCTGGGACGGAGTCGGTGGCCCGTTCTCGACATGCGCGGACCACCGAACTCCGAAAGAGGGTTCCGACCTCTCGGGTCAGGCCCGGACCTCGGCGTCCTGCGCGGAGGCCGCGAACTCCTCGGGGCCCTGCTCGGCCGCCGCCGGGTCCATCCACATGACCTGCCAGCCGTGGCCGTCGAGGTCGTAGAAGCTGCGTGAGTACATGAAACCGTAGTCCTCGGCGCCGTCCACCTCGGTGCCGCCCGCCGCGAGTGCGGCGGCGCTGACCGCGTCGACCTCCTCGCGGGAGGACACACTGAAGCAGTAGAGCGCCAGCGTGTGGGTGGTGGGATCGGCCAGCGGCAGCTTCGCGAACTCCGCGAACTTCTCGCGGGTGAGCAGCATGACGAAGGCCTGCTCGCCGACCAGCATGCAGGTGGCGGTCTCGTCGGTGAACTTCGGGTTGAAGCTGAACCCGAGCTTGGCGAAGAACGCCTTGCTGCGCTCCAGGTCCACCACGGGGATGTTCAGGAACAGCATGCGGCCGGGGTGTGCGGGAGTGGTCATGATGGGTCTCCGGTCAGTGGCTCGATGATGTACGTCCTGGTAGACCGGCCCCTTCGGCAAAACTCATCGGTGGCCCTCGATCACGGCCGTGGCCCTGGCCGGGCGAGAACACACCGCCGGGTGCCCGGCCGACGCTCGTCGGTAGGGCACCCGGTGTGTCAGAACCGCTCGTCACTTCTTGACGACGGACTCCACCCAGCTGATGAAGTTCGTCGTCGCGTCACCGGTGCGCTCGGCCATGGTGTGCGCCATGGCCCACACCGTGGCGAAGTCGACGTCGCGGATGCCGTAGTTCCGCAGGGCCAACCGGAGGTTGATCTCGGTCGTGTTGCCCGTGTCGCCCTGCATGATGCCGGTGCGGATGCGCCAGTGCCGCGCCACCTTCGACTGCCGGTAGCCGGGGAAGGCGGGCGAGAGGAAGTACAGCGGGTTGTACGCGTCGGCCCGCCAGGCCATGTCCTTGCCGACGCTGTCCTTCTTCGCGAAGTCGGTGTCGTAGGCCGCGGCGCCGTAGGCGGAGTCCCAGTCGGAGTACGTGGCGTACGTCGTCTCGTTCGCCTTGACGACGTCACGCGTGAGCGGCGCGAAGTGCGAGGGGACGCCCAGCCCCATCGCGAAGACGCTGTTCTCGCCCTGCCCGCGGGAGACCCCGTCGAAGGCGCCGACCGGCTTGTTCGCGTTCTTCTGGCTGTTGACGAAGCCTTCGAGGCCGGACACCGTCGCGGTGTTGGTCGTGGCGTCGTAAGTGACCCAGGTGCTGCCGGTGTTGAGGTAGGCGATGTAGTCGTCGACCGTCTCGTACGTCGTCGAGGTCCCCGTCTGGCCCGATCCGGGCGGGCCGCCCTGCGTGGTGATGGTGTACGGGAAGGTGTTGTCCGACAGGAAGTTGTTCAGCGAGGTGGTGATCACCTCGATCAGGTGGTCGTAGTAGCTGCCGGCCAGGTAGGTGCCGCTGGTGGACTCGGTGAGCTCCAGGCGCCTGCCGTGCTCGTCGCGCAGCCCCAGGCGGTTGAGGTACCTGGGCCAGGCCTTCGCGAGGTCGGCCGAGTAGGCGCTGGTCCAGGTGGTGGACGCGCGGGTGCCGGTCGAGGCGAACTGGCCCATGTTCCACTCGTAGGACAGGTTGGCCTCGGCCAGGTTGGTGATCGGGCACCAGGCCATGACGCCGGCGACCGCGTCGCTGAGGGGGCGGCCCTGGGCGTCCTCCATCGCCGCGCCGATCGTGCGCAGGTAGGGGTGGTACAGGGGGCTGTCACCGGAGGTGCCCGCCACGGTGTCCTGGGCGCCGCCGCCGCTCATGCCGAATAGCACGATGTCGTCCGTGCTGCCGGGCAGGACGCTCTCGTTGTAGCGGAGGAACCGGATCGCGGCCTTCAGGTCGGTCACGCCCCAGGGTGCCGCGTCGGAGCGGGTGCTGGTCGAACTGTCCCGGCCGCGCAGGCCCGGCCACACGTAGACGAGCCCGGCCTTGAGGTACTGCGACACGCTGCTGTAGCTGTAGGACGTGGCCGGCGCCTGCTGGGCGTAGCCCGGGGTGTTGACCGGGATCACGATCGGCGCCGTGCCTCCCGAGTACTGGCCGACGGTGCCCTTGCGGTTGAGCTTCGCGGTGTATGTGGTGCCGTCGCTGTTCGCGGTGGCCGTCAGATAGGCGCCCGGCACATAGATCGACAGGTTCTCGTAGTCCGTCGCGGCCGGGTTGGCGACGTACACCTTCCCGAGCTGGTAGTACACGTCGTTGGTCGCGTCGTACGACCAGGCGGTGGAATCGAACTCCAGCGAGTACGCCGAGGACGCGGTCGACGAGCTGTCGGACGACGAGGTACCGGCGAACGCCGTGCCCGCCGCGCCCTCGGCGACTCCGAACGCGGCCATGACGGCTGCGCCCCGGATAACGGTTCTGCGGTTGATCTCCACCCGTAGACCTCCTTGTACAGCGGGTTGCTTGTGCGGCTCGGTCGAGTCCCTGACTGTAGGCAAGGAGGCCCAGGATTGTTGACAATTTTGATGATTGTTTTGTTAGAAGGTTGCCCGCGACCGCCGAGGACGGGTCGTCCGCATCCCCGCCGTCAACGGAAGTGCGGGAAACCCAGAACGTACGCCACCGCTCGGCTAGCCTCGTGATTCCTTGGGGCCGAACTGACGTACGGCGCACATCACTTCGGGGGTTCCTTGTCAGAACAGCGGCCGATGCCACCGGACTTGGCAACGAACGAGGCCGCCGCGGTGCGGCAGACCGGTGCCTCACCCCTGCGCCTCGGCGACCCGGACCACATCGGCCCCTATGTGCCGCTGGCGCTGCTCGGCAGCGGCGGTATGGGACGGGTCTATCTCGCACGTCCGGCGGACGGCGGTCCCGGTCTGGCCGCGGTGAAGGTGATCAGGCCGGAGTACGCGGACGATCCGGGCTTCCGGCGCCGGTTCGAGCGTGAGGCGTCGGTGCACGAACGGGTCAGCACCTCGCACACACCGAGACTGTGCGGCACCGGCTTCCAGGACGAGTTGCTGTGGATGGCCACCGAGTACCTCCCGGGGCTCGATCTCGCGTATGCCGTACGTGAGCACGGCGCCCTGGAGACGGCCGCGGTCTGGCGTCTGGTGGCGGAGCTGGGGCAGGCGCTGGCCGACCTCGCGGCCACGGGGATCGTGCACCGGGATCTGAAGCCGTCCAACGTGCTGCTGTCCGTCGGGGGCGCCCATGTGATCGACTTCGGCATTTCGAAGGCCATGGACGCCAGCACGATCACCGGCACGGGTGTCCGGGTGGGAACTCCGGCCTACATGTCGCCGGAACACCTGCGGACCGGCAGATCCGACACGGCGTCGGACGTGTTCTCACTCGCCGGGACCCTGGTGTACGCGGCGGCGGGGCGTGCCCCGTTCGGCGACGGTACGGGCGTCGACGTGATGCACCGGGTGGCGTTCGAGGAGCCGGATCCCGAGCTGATCGCCGAGATCTCGGCCGCGGACGAGGCACTCGGCTCGTTGCTGACCGCCTGCCTGGCCAAAGAGCCCGAACGGCGGCCCACAGGGCAGGACCTGACCGATGCCGCCGGGGAACGCACCGAAACGACCGTGTGGCCCGAGCCGCTCGCCGGCCAACTGCTGGCCAGGCAGCGGGCGTACGAGGTGCTGTACCACCTCCCTGTCGCATCGCAAGCCCGATTAGGGTCTCCGGACGAACGGCCGATGGCGATGCCGTCGGCACCGGCCGGGCAGGGCGGCCGACCCGGTCCGCCCGTTCTCGAACCACCGGCGGCGGCCGCCGACGCCGCCTCCGGGACACCATCGGCACGCCCTCAGGAGAGCGGGGTCCGCACCTGGGCACGGAGGAAGTCGGTGCGGACCGTAGCCGTGGGCATCGCCGTCTGCGCGGTGGCCGCGGGGGTCTTCGTGCTCAGTCGCCATGACGCTCCGCCCGCCGCATCCGGCCCGGGGTCCGCCACGACGACGGACCGCACCGTGCCCGGCGGCCCCGTCCTGTCACCGATACCCGGAGCCTCGGACGCGAGAGCCGCGTCCGGCAAGAGCGTCGACGGCGCCGCGAACCCGAACGGCGCGGCCTCGAACCCCCGGGATTCCGGCTCCGCCGCACCGGCGGTGCACGGCACTCCCTCCGCTCCCGATGCCGATCCCAGCGCCTCGGCCGCCGCTACTCCCTCCTCGTCCCCGAGCAGTCCGCCCACCACCGAGCCCGCGACCCCGGCCTGGATCTCGGACTGCACGTACTACAACGGGAACGGACGCACGCGCCTGGGAGACAGCGGCAAGCGTGTGCTGCAGGTGCAGTGCATGCTGACGAAGCGCGGCTACGGCGTCGGGAGCACAGGCGTGGACGGCGACTTCGGTGCCGGAACCGAGTCCGCGGTGCGGAGCTTCCAGAGCGACAAGCTGCTGGACGCCGACGGCATCGTGGGCCACGAGACCTGGCTCGCCCTGCGCAGCACGGAGTGACGCACATGCCGGGGAATGGTTCAGCGGGGTGACTTGACGCAGGTGTACGGGGCGGAGACGTCTGCGCTGCGATGATCTGCGGCACGCAGGGCGGCAGTCAGGCGCTCGCGCGGTTCGAGGCCGAGCCCGGCGGCGGCGTGGAGGGCGCCGAGAGCCAGGTCGTCCCCGGAGCCCACAGCGGCGTATCCCCCGGCGGGCTAGCCCACTTGACGGTCGTCGTGGACCTCGAAGAGACGGCCGTGGATGCCGACGAGGAAGACGCCCGCCTGTTCTTGCTCGGAGTCCTTGCGGGCCCAGCCACCCTCCTTGAGGCAGGCTCGGACGGCGTTGATGAAGCGCGTGGCCATGAAGCGGTCGAGGTCGCCTTCGGATCACGGCGGATCGTGAGCCGCGACAGCGGTGCCGAGAGTGCGATCGCCCCAGGTGCAGCGCCCGGGTGGTGTGCGGAGCGGGACGCCGATCGGACCCAGGAGGTCCCGGCGCGCCGGACACATCGTCGGCGCGCCGACAGCTCGGTCGCGGCGTGCGCCTCCGCGAGGTCGGCGATGGTGATCTCGTCGACGTACGGTTCGACGTACCCGAGGGCGGCCCTGATGGCCGGCATGTCGCTTTCGTCCAGGGCGGTGGCGTCCAGAACGACGCCGGCAGGACTCCCCCGCCGGTGAACTGACGGCCAGGCTCGCAGGAACGCCACACCGCCGCCCACCAGCAGACCTCGCCCAACGGCCACCGCTCGTGACCCCACCGCCCACCGGGCCGATCCCTCAACGCACCCCACGTCCCTTGCCCCAGCCACGGCACCCACCTAACCTGAATTTGTGCCGCAAATAAACAAACCCCGGACGCACAATGCCGTGCCAGGCACCCCCACCGACCTCACCCGGCTCCGAGCCGTCCTCACCGCCTTCTTCGCCCTCGACGGCTTCATCTTCGCCGGATGGGTCGTCCGCATCCCCGCCATCAAGGAGCAGACCGGCGCCACGGCCGGCACCCTCGGCCTCGCCCTCCTCGGCGTCTCCGCCGGCGCCGTCGTCACCATGATGCTCACCGGCCGCCTCTGCCACCGCTACGGCAACCACCAAGTCACCGTCGCCTGCGCCGTGTTGCTGTCCCTCAGCGTCTCCCTCCCCCCGCTCACCCACTCCGCGCTCACCCTCGGCCTCGTCCTGCTGGTCTTCGGCGCCGCCTACGGAGGGATCAACGTCGCGTTCAACAGCGCGGCGGTCGAACTGGTCCGGGCCATGCGGCGGCCGATCATGCCCAGCTTCCACGCCGCGTTCAGCCTCGGCGGCATGGTCGGCGCCGGCCTGGGCGGGCTGGTCGCGGGAAGCCTGACCCCCACGCAGCACCTGTTCGGCCTCACCGTGCTCGGCCTCCTCGTCACCGCCCTGATCGGCCGCCCCCTGCTCCGCCTCCAGCCTCCGGCATCGCACGAGGACTCACCGAAGGAGGAGGCCGCGCCCCGCCGCCTGAACACCCGCACCCGCGGCCTCGTCGTCACCTTCGGCCTGATCGCCCTGTGCACGGCCTTCGGCGAAGGCGCCCTCGCCGACTGGAGCGCCCTGCATCTGCAGCAGGACCTCCACGCCACCGCCGGCGCCGCCGCCATCGGCTACTCCTGCTTCGCGCTGGCCATGACCGCCGGCCGGCTCAGCGGCACCCGGCTGCTCGAACGCCTCGGCCGGACCCGCACCCTCGTGGCCGGCGGCACGACCGCCGCCGTGGGCATGCTGCTCGGCGCGCTCGCGCCCACCCTGTGGGCGGCCGTCCTCGGCTTCGTGATCACCGGGCTCGGCCTCGCCAACCTCTTCCCCGTCGCCGTCGAACGCGCCGGCACCCTCGCCGGCCCCGACGGAGTCGCCATCGCCTCCACCCTCGGCTACGGCGGCATGCTCCTGGGGCCGCCCGCCATCGGGTTCATGGCGGACTGGTACTCGCTGCCCACCGCCCTCACCAGCGTGGCGGTGCTGGCCGCCACGGCCGCGCTCATCGGATTCCTCACCCGGCACGCGGCAGAGCGTTGACTCCCGTTCACCCGGGGTGGCAAACAAGCCAACGGGCGGCCGAACAAGGGTGGTTGGGGCCGGCGGGGCGCATGAGTCGAGGCGTGGGGGAATAACGTGGGCCTCCACGACCGGTGTTCGACGGTTTCGTGGCTCCCACCGCGGTGGTTCCGACCGCGGTGGCTCTCACCACGTACACACAGGAGTGACCATGACGGACGAGGCAGTCGGCTCCGAGCAGGAAGCGCTCTCCAAGTTCGATACGACGGTGCCGCAGTCGGCCCGGATCTGGAACTACTGGTTAGGGGGCAAGGACAACTACGAAGTGGACCGCGTCGCAGGCGACGCCTTCCGCGAGATCTTCCCCGGCATCGAGACCGGGGCCCGCGCCGCCCGCTACTTCCTCGCCCGCGCCGTACGTCATCTCGCCGCCGAGGAGGGCATCCGGCAGTTCCTGGACGTCGGCACCGGGCTGCCCAACGTGGACAACACCCATGAGATCGCCCAGCGGGTGGCCCCCGAGAGCCGCATCGTCTACGTCGACAACGACCCGCTGGTGCTGGCACACGCCCGCGCCCTGCTCACCAGCACCCCGGAAGGCGTCACCAACTACGTCGACGCCGATCTGCGCGACCCGGACACCATCGTGCGGGAGGCGGCCAGGACACTGGACTTCGACCAGCCCGTCGCGCTGATGCTGATGGGCATCCTGGGCCACATCGAGGACTACGACGAGGCCCGCTCGATCGTGCGGCGGCTGGTCGCGGCCCTGCCCGCCGGCAGCTATTTCGTGCAGTACGACAGCACGAACACGAGCGAGGACTACGTCGACGCCATCCGGCAGTACAACGAGGGCGGTTCGATCCCGTACATCCTCCGCAGCCCCGAGCAGATCGCGGGCTTCTTCGAGGGCCTGGAACTGCTCGAACCGGGTGTGGCCTCGTGCTCGCGCTGGCGTCCCGACGACAGCGCCTGGGGCCTGCCCGCCGAGGTGCACCAGTACGGCGGCGTAGCCCTCAAGCGCTGACGCCGCCCGGCCCGGTCCACGTCCCCGCTCAGGTCTCCTGAAGGATGCGATGCAGGATCGTCGGAGTCTCCTCCGGCGATTCCGCCTCGACCACCAGACGGTTCATGACGTCCCAGTAGCACTCGATCTCGTTCGGCCGGTCTGGATAGAGGGCGGTGACGCGCTGTTCGAGGTAGACCATGTCGGGCAGCCGGCCGCCGGGCAGCCGCAGGATCGTCACCGGACCGGCTTCCCCGGCGTGGCCGCCGGCGACGAACGGCATGATCTGGACGGTGACTTGAGGGAGCCGGCAGATCTCGATGAGATGCCTCAGCTGGGCGCGCATCGTACGGATGCCGCCCACCGGGCGCCGTAGCGCCGCCTCGTCGATCACGGCCCAGAGCTGCGCCGCCGGCCTGCGGCGCAGGATCCGCTGGCGGGTCATCCGCAGCATGACCCGCCGGTCGAGCTCCTCCCCGCGAGCGTCCGAGTGGGCGAGCCGCAGGGAGGCGCGCGCGTAGTCCGGGGTCTGGAGCAACTGGGGCACGCGCTGGACCTCAAAGCAGCGGATGAGGCTCGCCGCCTGTTCGGCCCCGAGGTAGGCCTGCGTCCAGGTGGGCACCACATCGTTGAAGTACTGCCACCAGGCGGGGGCGTTGGCCTCTTCCGCCAGGGTCAGCAGGGTGGCGCGCTCGCCCTCGTCCCGGACGCCGTAGAGCGTGAGCAGGTCGGTCACGTCACGGAGTTTGAATCCGTGCCGGCCTGCCTCCATCCGGCTGATCTTGGACCTTGACGCGCGGATGACCTCGCCCGCCGCCGTACGGGAAATCTGCCGCGCTTCCCGCAGTTCGCGCAGCCGCGCGCCCAGGACCAGACGCGGCACGGTGGGGCCGGCCGAACGGCCGTCCAGGAGCGCGCTGTCGGGCGGTGTGGTTAAGACCTCGTCGGAACCCATGGTCGATCTCCCTGCGGTGCACGCGACGTTGTGTGGGGACGAACGCTACGGCCAGTCATCTTAGGTGCTCTTGGCTGTCAACTCGCCGCGCTCAAAGGTTTGCTTTCCCATACGATTTTTTAGGCCGCCGGGCGTTTCGAAGATCAGAGGTACCTCCATTCCCGCCTGCCGTTGCCGCAAGCCTTGACGCACAAGGGTTCCTGCCTCACGACCGCTGCATCCATTTCCTATGTGATTCGGCGAGGGCCGGGCATGCGCTTCCCCACCAGATCCGTGCTGCCCGGAGTTGTCGCCGTCGCGCTGCTCGGCGCCGGGACGACGGCCTTCACCTACCGCAACTCGGGTGCCCAGTCGGCCGGTTCGACCTCGTCGGCCCTGGTGCCGGGCGGCGCGCACCCCTACTTTCAGCCCTGGAAGACCGCGCGGGCGCCGCCGCGAGGAAGACGTACGACCTCGGCGCCGTGGCGGCGCGCGGCTACAACGCGTTCGGGGTGTTCGGCGTCTCCCCCACCGACATCAACTCGACCTTCGCCGACCTCAAGTCCCAGGGTTTCCCGGTGGCTTCGCTCGGTTCCTGCCCGGCCCGGAGACAAGGACGAGGCGGACTTCTGCCTCTCGACTGACGTCCAACCAGCCGCCCGCAAAGCCGCGAGGGCGTCGGCCAGGCCGTGCGGGAGACGGGCGGCAAGGTGAAGCTCCTCCAGACCATCACGGGCATCGTCGCCATCGACGGCGACGCCAAGATCCTCAGCCGCATCGGACAGGGCACGGTCACGGCGACCGTGGTCCAGAGCCCGGTCGGCCAGGCCGAGATCGGCGCCTGGGCGCTGGCGCTGCTGCGGACGAAGCAGTGCTCCATGCGCGCGCCCGGCGTGCGGGTGGACTCCGGTTCGTTCGTCGTCGACAGGGCGAACGTCTCGGCCTGCGACACCGTCCGGAAGGCGAAGACGGCAGAGCTGAAGCAGCAGTTCGCCGACAAGATCCTCAACTTCGGCTGACCGCCCCCCACAATCCCCACGACAGAAATCGGAACCGCCGGATGAGCATCATCACGACCGCGACCGCCAGGCTGATCGACATCGCCGTCGAACAGGACCGCACCGACGCCGTCCAGTCGTTCGTCAACCAGGAGACGATCCTGGTCGACGTGGAGACCTGGGACGGCGGCACGGGCACCGGCTACTCCTGCACCATCGGCACCGGCGGCACCTCCGTACTGGCACTGGTGCGCGACCACCTGCTGCCCGCCCTCGTCGGACAGGACGCCCGCAATATCGGGGCGCTGTGGCAGCGGCTGTTCGCGCTGACCCGGGCGACCACCACCGGAGCCATCACCTCGCTCGCCCTCGCCGCCGTGGACACCGCCCTGTGGGACCTGCGCTCCAAGCGGACGGGCGAGCCCCTGTGGCGACTGGCCGGCGCCCACCGCCAGGAGGCGCCGGTCTACGACACCGAGGGCGGCCGGCTCCACCTGAGCACCGAGGAACTGGTCGAAGGCGCCCTGCGCGCCCAGGAGTCGGGCTGGGCCGGCGTAAAGATCAAGGTGGGCCGCCCCCATCCCTCCGAGGACGCGGAACGCCTGCGCGCGGTCCGCGAGGCCGTGGGCCCCGCGCTGCACATCATGACCGACGCCAACCAGTCGCAGACGGGATCCTCGGTGCTGCGGCTCGCGGCGGCGCTGGAGCCGTACGACCCGTACTGGCTGGAGGAGCCGCTGCCCGCGGACGACATCAGTGGGCACACCCGGCTCGCGGCGGCGACCCGCATCCCCGTCGCCGTCGGCGAGTCCATGTACTCCCGTGCGCCGGGGGCGATCTCGTGGTCCATGACCATCGCCTTGATGCTCTCGTACACACTGTCCGACAGCGCCTGCCGGACGGGCGGCACGCTCAGCTCGTCGCCCTCGTCCGGAACCCCGGCCGCAGAAGAGCTGTGCGGCGGCATCCCCACTCCCCCTCAAGGCTTGCGGTGTCCGCCCAGTTTAGCCAGTGCCGGGTGGGCGGAGCGGGACACCCAAGGGCCGGTCACCCCGCCTCCGCCGGCACCGCCGCCTCCCCGCTCTTATCGGTCAGGTCGAGGCTGCTGCGCAGGCTGACCGGCTTCAGCAGGATCGCGGCGATCACCGCGAGCAGGGCCGCCCCGGCGGAGAGCAGGAAGATCTGTGCGGTGGCGTCGCCGTAGGCGGCACGGACGATGTCCCGCACGGCGATGGCGTCCGATCCGGTGGCGGTGCTCCGCAGTCCCGCGTCGGCGAGACCGTGCGCGATCTGGTCCTGGACGCTCCGGGCCAGTACGGCGCCGAGTACGGAGACACCGATCGTGCCGCCGAGCGAGCGGAAGAAGGACACCGTGGAGCTGGCCGCGCCGATGTCCTTCAACGGCACGGTGTTCTGCACGACGAGCACCAGGTTCTGCAGCGTCATGCCGACGCCCATCCCGACGCAGAGCATCTCCACGCTCAGCAGGAGGATCGGCGTCCTGGAGTCGAGGGCGCCGAGACCGGCGAAGCCGACCGTGAGGAGGGCGGCGCCGGTGATGATGAACGGTTTGATCTTCCCGGTACTGCTGATCAGCCGCCCCGCGACGGTGGAGGCGACGAGGATGCCGGCCATCATCGGAATGGTCAGCAGACCGGCCTCGGTCGGACTGTGCCCCCGGCTGAGCTGGAAGTACTGGCTGAGAAAGACGGCGGCGCCGAACATCGCCGTACCGACGGCGAGGCTCCCGACGATCGCCAGGGCCGTCGTCCGCTGCCGCACGATGTCGAGCGGTACGACGGGTTCGGCGGCCCGCGACTCCACCCGCACGGCCACGGCGATCAGCGCGAGCCCGCCGCCCACCATGGCCCCGGTCTGCCAGGAGCCCCAGCCGAAGGAGTTGTCGACGAAGGACACCCACACCAGGAGCACACTGACTCCCGCGGCGATCAGGGTCGCTCCCAGGTAGTCGATTTTGACGTTCTCCCGGCGGATGACGGGCAGATTCAGCGTCCGCTGGAGCAGGAACAGTGATACGACGGCGATCGGCACGCCGATGAAGAAGCACCACCGCCACCCCAGCCACGAGGTGTCGACGATGACCCCGCCGAGCAGCGGCCCGCCGATGGTGGACGTCGCGGTGACACTGCTGAGGTAGCCGCTGTAGCGACCGCGCTCGCGGGGCGGGATCATCGCCGCCAGTGATATCTGGACGAGGGCCTGCACGCCTCCGACGCCGACGCCCTGCAGGGCCCGCGAGGCGATGAGCTGCCCGGCGGTCTGGCTGATCCCGGAGGCCACGGCGCCCAGTACGAACACCGCGATGGACGCCTGCACGAGGATCTTCTTGCTGAACAGGTCGGCGAGCTTGCCCCAGATCGGTGTCGTCGCCGTGGTGGTGAGGAGGGTCGCGGTGACGACCCACGTGTACTGGGTCTGCGATCCGTGCACCGCCCCGATGATCTTCGGCAGCGCACTGGAGACGACCGTACTGCTGAGGGTCGACACGAACAGCGCGAGCAGCAGCCCGCTGAGCGCCTTCAACACCTTCCGGCGGGCCGCGGGGGACGTCTCCGTGGGGCTCGCCCCGTTCACTGCCGTGCTCATCCGACGAACCCCCAGCGACCAGCTCGCTATACACGGCGTATAGCGACATCGCCTCACCATACATGGCGTATAGCGATGGGAGACAGTGCCGTCGTGTTTGACCTGCTCGGACGCTCCGTGTGACCTGAGCCAGTGCACAAGGCGTGCACATGACCACGGCCGTGCTCGGCCTCGGCGGCCTGGACGGGTTCGTTGAGGTTAGGGTCAGCGCGTGGCTTTCATCGTGGTGTGCGAAGACGACGCGGCGGTCCGCGGCATCCTCAAGCGCGCCCTGGAGCACGACGGCCACACCGTCTCCGTCGCCGCCACGGCCGACAGCCTGCTGCGGCAGCTGGCACCGGCGCCGCAGCTGGTCGTCCTGGATCTCGGGCTGCCGGACGCCGACGGCCGCGATGTCTGCCTGGCCCTGCGGGCTCGCGGCGTCGACGTGCCGGTGTTGATGCTCACCGCCTTGGACGGCCTGCATCACAAGGTGGGCGGCTTCGAGGCCGGCGCCGACGACTACATGACCAAACCCTTCGACATCCCGGAACTGCTGGTCCGCGTCCGGGCGCTGCTGCGCCGGGCCACCGTGGCGTCCGCACCGCACGAGGTCGTCCTCGATCCGGCGAAGCACGTGGTGACCCACGACGCGGTGAGCATGAGCCTGACTCCGACCGAGTTCCGGCTACTGGGCCGCCTGATCGCCTCGCAGGGCGACGCGGTACGCCGACACGCCCTCGTCGCCGCCGGCTGGCCGCACGGGGCCCAGGTCAGCGACAACACCCTCGACTCCTATGTGCGCCGGCTGCGGACCAAGCTCGGTCCGCTGGGTGTGGCCGAGCGGCTGGCGACCGTCCGCGGCGTGGGCTACCGATGGCAATGACGGGATTCCGCCGAAGCGTCGTCGCGCTCACCGTGCTGATCGCCACCGCGGTGGTCGCGATCCTGGTCGTGGTTTCGCACGTGCTGCTGAGCAGGGTGACGGATGCCGACGCGCACGATCTGGCCCGTACGCGCGCCGAGGCGGTCGCGGCGAACGTCAGCGTCAAGGGCGGCCGTGTCGTGCTCACGGAGAACAGCAGCGAGGCGCTGGACGAGGTCGCCTGGGTGTATGCCGATGGCCGTCTTGTCGACGGGGACGTGCCGCCGAGCGTGGTCGGGCGCGTCGAGGAGCTGGCGGACTCGGGACGATCACAGACCGCGACCGTCGGCGACTACCTCCTGTTCGCGCGGCCGGTTCCGACCGGCGGCCACCACGTCATGGTGATCGTCCGGGTGGACCTCACGCCGTACGAGACGTCCGAGCAGCGCAGCCTGACCTTGTCGCTGATTCTGGGCGGCCTCACGATCCTCCTCGCCGGCGGTGTCGCGCACCTCGTGGTGCACCGCGCGCTGCGCGTCGTGCACGAGATGGCCGCCCTCGCCGACGACTGGGGCCATCACGAGCCCGGGCGCCGTTTCAACCTCGGAGTCCCCCGTGACGAGTTCGGGGAACTGGGACAGACCCTGGACCGGCTCCTGGAGCGCGTTGACAACGCGCTGGCGGACGAACGGCGGCTCACCGACGAGATCGCCCACGAGCTGCGCACACCGCTCACGGTCCTGCGGGGCGAGGCGCAGCTGGCGCAGCTGTCCGGGGAGCCTGTGGTGCCGGAGGTGGTGCTGAGCGAGGTCGACCGCCTCAATGCGGCGATCACGACGATATTGCGCGCAGCGCGCGCACGGACGGAGGAGGGCACCCGGTGTGATCTGCGCTCCGCCGCGCGGCAGGCGATCGGCAGCCGCGCGGTCGAGGTCGCCTTCCCGGCGAAGGTCGAGGTGGCTCTGGCGCCCGACGTCGCTGTGGCGCTGCTGTCACCCCTGCTGGAGAACAGCCTGCGGCATGCGAAGTCCCGTGTGTGGATCACCGCGCGCAGCCAGGGCGAGGCCGTCGTGGTGGATGTCCTGGACGACGGCCCAGGGTTCGATCCCGCTGAGGTCGACCGGGTCTTCGAAGCGGGCGTGACCGGCGGGGACGGGTACGGGCTGGGGCTGCCTGTGGTCCGGCGCATCGCCGCCTCGGCCGGCGTGGAGGTCCGGGCGATCGCGGACGGCCGCGGTCACGTCCAGGTGACCCTCCCGGCCGCGAAGGCGGCCACGTAGTCAGGTTGCTTGCAGGTTCCCTCCGTAAACCTCCCTGCATGACGACGACAACGGAAGCACGCCCACGCAGCGGGCGCCTCATGCTCAACAAGGTCCCCGAGGTCACCATCTGGTTCTGGGTGATCAAGATCCTGTGCACCACCGTAGGTGAGAGCTTCGCCGACTGGATCAACATGAAGCTGGGCGTCGGCCTGGTGAACACGGCCTGGATCTTCACCGCGGTGTTCGTCGTGGTCCTGGCCGTCCAGATGCGGCTCAAGCGGTACGTCCCGTTCCCGTACTGGCTGACCGTGGTCGTTGTCAGTGTCACGGGCACCCTGTACACCGACATCCTCACCGACCAGCTCAATGTGCCGCTGTGGATCAGCTCCGCCGTGTTCTCGGTGCTGCTCGCCGTGGTCTTCGGCGTGTGGTGGCTGCGTGAGCGCACCCTCTCGATCCACTCGGTCACGACGCTTCCGCGTGAGTCGTTCTACTGGCTCGCGGTTCTCGTCACCTTCGCGCTCGGCACCGCGACCGGGGACTGGACCCTGGAGCTCACCGGCTGGAGCCCGGGTGCCTCGGTGATGCTGCCGCTCGGCCTCATCGCGGCGATCACGCTGCTGTGGAAGTCCGGCGCGAACCCGGTGCTGTCCTTCTGGCTCGCCTACATCCTGACCCGCCCGCTGGGCGCGAACATCGGCGACTGGCTCGCCTCCCCGAAGGTCGCTCAGCCGGGCGAGCCGACCGGCCTCGCGCTGGGCACCTTCACCACCAGCCTGATCTTCCTCGGCCTGATCCTGGCCACCGTGGTCTACCTGACGGTGACGCGCTCGGACGTGACCGAGACCTACGAGGCCGCCCACGCCACCCATGCCACCGGCGACCTGCGAAAGGAGCGCGTCGGTCTGGCCGGCTTCGGACTGCTCGCCGTCGCCACCATGGGCCTGCTGATCTGGGCCCACAACCAGCCGCACACCGGCCCGGCGCCGGAGGCCGACAACACCTCCGCCGTCCAGATGGCTCCCGGCCAGGCTGTGAAGAAGTTCCCGCCCGCCAAGGTCGCCGCGCTGAAGAACCTCGCCTCCACCTCGCTCAAGGACGCACGCTCCGGGAACGAGAAGGGAGCGCACGCGGCCGCCCAGTCGCTGCGTGACCTGTGGGATGCCGACCAGGCATCGCTGCAGCCGCTGGACAACACCGGCTGGACCTCCATCGACGCTCAGATGGACAAGGTGCTGGGGACCTTCGGCATCGATCACTCGAACCCGCCGATGCCACCTGCGCAGCAGGAGAAGGAACTGAGCGCCCTCCTGACGGACATGGGCTGACAGCCCCCTCTCCCCAGCGCCCGGCCGACTCATCCGGCCGGCCGGGTGCGCCGGGCCACGCCGAGAACCGTGCCGCCTCGGCAGACGCCGGCGAGCCGTGCACAGTGCAGGCGGCCGCCTGTGGCAGCCCGGCCATGTCCGTGGACTCACGTGGGCGGTCGAAGCCGGTGTCTCAATGGCTTCGACCGCCCGCTGTTCCTCCGAGCTCATCGAGGACAGCGCGTTTCATGAAAGCGGACCTCGACACCCTGCGCGCCCGTATGTCACGCGCCTGCGCGGAGGTCCGGGCGACGGTCTACGTCCGGGAACTCGCGGCTGCCTGGGCCGTGTTGCGCTGACGACGTCAGTCGCTCGACGGCAACTCCCTTAATTGCGCGGCGAGTTCGCTTCGGCAGTGGATGCCGAGCTTCGAGTCGGCATGCGTCAGGTGGTACTGGACGGCCTTGACGGAGATGAACTGTGCAGACCGCCCGCCCAGAGTTCCCGGTCGCAGCGCTCTGGGCCGCTGGGTGCACGTCTGGCGGTGCGTCGGTCAGTACGCCGACATCAGCGTCTTCGACGTCGCCGACAGCGAGGCGCTGCACCAACTCCAGTGGGATCTACCGCTGTTCCCCTGCATGACGCATGACGATCGAAGTGACGCCTCGGTCACGTCACCCCTCAGACCTCGCGGCGGACGAGAAATCGGCCTGCGAAACGGCGACCGCCGGTTCGAGCAACGACAACGTCCGCTGCCCGGCGTCCAGTTGGGCACGGACACCGACCGGCATCGGCAGATTGGGCCCGGCATGCCCGAACTCGACATTGCCCAGGACCGGGATGTCACGGTCGCCGAGCACATCGAGAACTATCTCGCGCAGGGTCGGGGATTCGTCGCCGGGCGTCCCCAGCCCGTCGATCTCGTGCGGGACGCCCACGACCATGCCGGCGATCCGATCGAGAACGCCGCAGTGCCGCAGCACCTGCAGATAGCTCCACACATACGCCGCCTGGCCACCCGTCTCCTCCCAGAACAGCACGGCGCCGTCGAACCGTTCGAGCGGCAGCGCGTACGGCGTCGCCTGCGCCAGCACGATGCGATTGATCACCCCACCGACCAGCGGACCTTCGGCACGGCCGGCCCGCCAGCACCCAGGGCGGGGTGGCCGGCAGCGCACCGATCGCCTCGCCCCCGGTCAGCAGCCTCAAGTAGAGCCGCTCAAGCACGACTTGGCGCGCGGCGGACTCTCTCTGCCAGTGGCCGCCGAGTCCCGGAGTGGCCAAGTCGGCGTGAAATCCGACCAGTCCGGTGCGGGCGTAGAGCACCAGGTGCAGCAGCGAGATGTCGCTGTAGCCGAGGATCGGCTTGGGGTCGGCGACGACCGCCTCGAAGTCGATCAGGTCGAGGTAACCGAGCGCCGTCTGACCGCCGTCGTGCGCGACGATCGCCCGCACGTCGGGATCTCGCAGCAGCCCATTGAACTCCTCGGCGATCTCCACCGGCCGAGCCGCACTCCACCAGCGCTGGCGCCCAGCCCGCAGAAGCGGCGCCCGCCGCACCCGGAACCCCATCCGCTCCAGCACGACCACCGCCCGCTCGAGGTCGGGTTCGTAGACGGCGTGCAACGGCCCGGACAGCGAGGCGACGACGACGAGATCCCCGGACAACAGGGCCCGGGGCCGAAGCAGTTGGGGCGGCACGGTGCGGGTCACCGAGGCAGTTTCCCGGCACGCGCGACACCACGCCACTCCTTTACCGCCAGGTGTCCCGCACGCCCGCGTAACCCCAAAACATAACGATCGTTGCATAAGCGCACATCACAACCGCCGCAAGAGACAAGAGGACCCGTTCAATGCCTCACGGCAGCGCACTGCGCAGCGCGATCACCGCTTCCGGCACGACTCCTCTGATCGGTGTGTACGACATGTACTCGGCGTCGATCGCCGCCCAGCACTACGACGGCCTCTTCGTCTCCGGGTTCGGATTCGCCGCGTCCTTCTACGGCCTGCCGGACATCGGTTTCATCGCCTGGCCGGACATGGTGGCCTTCACGGAACGGCTCCGCTGGGCCTTCCCCCGTCATCACCTGCTCGTGGACATCGACGACGGCTACGGCGACCCGGAGGTGGCCTGTCATGTCGTACGGCGGCTGGAGCGGGCCGGTGCCTCGGGGGTGATCCTGGAGGACCAGAAGCGCCCGCGCCGGTGCGGTCATGTGGCGGGCAAGCAGCTGCTCCCGCTCGACGAGTACCTCGACAAGCTCGAACGCGTACTGGCCTGCCGGACCGGCGACTTGACCGTGGTCGCCCGGACCGACGCGACCGACGAGGCCGAGATCCTCACACGTGCCAAGGCGCTCGCCGCCACCGACGCCGACGTGGTGCTGGTGGACGGAGTGCGCGACATCGACGCGATCCGCCGGATCCGGGACTCCATCGGCGACAAGCCGCTGCTGTTCAACCAGATCGCCGGTGGCCGCTCCCCCAGGTTGTCACTGGGCGAGTTGGCGGAACTCGGTGTGGATGTCGCGATCTACAGCACCCCCTGTCTCTTTGCCGCGCACGAGGCGATGGACAGGGCTCTGACCGATCTCAAAGTGACGGACGGACGACTCCCGGAGACGGGGGACGACCGCGTCGGCGTACCGCAGTCCGTCGAACTGCTCACCCGCAATCTCCAGGCCACACCGAGCTGACGCGACGGAGGCCTCTGTCTCCGGTTGGACCCGGTGATCGTCCCGCGGCACGAGGACGGCGCCCCGCCCTCGCCATAGCCTCGATCACATCGAGAAAGCGCGCGGCCCCTCGACGGAGCCGGCCGCCCGCTCTCCGGCAGGCGGTGGCGCCGGCAGCACAGCGCGCCGCGGCGATCCCGTTCCACGAGAGCGCGGAGGCGTTGTTTCCCCGGCCGACGGTCACGAAAGCTCCGTATCGCCACGGCAGTTGTGGTCACGTCGGCCGCCGCGTCCACGCCCGCCGAGACCGGTGGTTCCCCCTACGTCGCGCTCGGCGATTCCTACGCCTCGGGCGCCGGGCCGGCCGGGGTGAAGGACGCGGAGTGCGACCGTACGAGCGGCAGTTACCCCAGTCTGATCGCCCGGTTCTTCGCCGTGGTCGGGCCGCGTCACGCCTTCAAGGACGTCACCTGCAGCGGTGCCACCACACGCGACTTCTGGAACGCCCGGGGCAGCAAACCTCCGCAGATCGACGCCCTCACCCCCCGACACGAGACTCGTCACCCTGACGCTGGGCGGCAATGACGTCGGCTTCTCCAGTGCGCTGGCCACCTGCGCACGCCTCGCCTCGTCCGACCGGGACGGCAGTCCGTGCGAGCGGTACTTCACGGCGGACGGCAAGAACGTACTGGCGGAGCGCGTCGCCACCATGGAGGGGCGCTTCCACGACGTGCTCACCGACATCAGGCGGCGCAGCCCGCACGCGAAGGTGATCGTCGTCGGATATCCGGCGCTCCCCCCGACGACGCCGTCGCCTGCGCCGAAGTCCCTTTCGCCAAGGGCGACTTCGCCTGTCTGCGGGACACGACGAAGCAGGCCGACCGGGCGCTGGAGCGTCACGCGGTGGCCGCCGGGGCGGATACGTCCTTCGCCGACACCTACACGCCGACGATCGGCCACGACATGTGCCGGCCCCGCGACGAACGGTGGGTCGAGTCCCTGCCCCCGCCCCGAACACCATGGCCGCACACCCCAACTCCCTCGGCGGAGTCGGTCATGGCGGCGTCGGCGCTGTGGAAGATCTACCAGCCCTTCCACAGGCCGTAGCGGTCGGCCTCAGCAAAACACCAGGTCAGGGCAGCATCGCCAAGCAGACCGCGCCCCACCCGCCGTATAGTCGCGTCATGCAAGAGACTGGGCGGATGGAGCCGACGCCCCGCAGGAACCTGCGCGAAGAGCAGAAGATCCTCACCCATCGCCGGCTGCTCGAAGCGGCCGTCACGGTGTTCACCGAGAAGCCCTTTCTCGAGGCGCGGATGGAGGACATCGCCCAGGCCGCGGGGGTGACCCGGGTGACGGTCTACGCCCACTTCCCCGGCAAGGCCGAGATCGTGGACGCGCTGGTGGACCGCCTGTACCACCTGATGGGCGAGGCCTACGCCGACCTGGCCGCGCTGCCCCGGTGGACGCCGGCGGGCATCCGGGCGTGGCTCGACGAGGCGGCGGTCCGCTGGCGGGAGATGGCGCCCATCCGCCGGGTCGCCAACGCGGCGGCCCCGTCGGCACTGCGCAGCCCGGGCGAAGGGCGGACGCAGTACGTCGAGGCGCACGAGCGGTATGTCGGCATGCTGGTCGGCGACTACGGGCGGTGGCGAGGAGTCGATCCCGCGGAGGCCCGGCAGCGTGCGCTGATGGCCGTACTGCAGACCGAGTCGTTCTTCTCCGCCTGGATCGCCGTCGAGTGGCCCTTGGAAACCAAGGACCCGCTGCGTCTGCTGGCCGACTCGCTCTGTCATCTCCTCGGGCCAGCGCTGGACAACGACAGTTCCTGAACGGGCCGTACAGCAGGGGTGGTTGGCCGTCGGTGTCGTAGCCGAGGGTCAACCACCCCTGGAACAGCGGCTGTTGGTCAACCGGCCTCGCCAACGGCCGCTGCCCCGGCGGCCGGTTGGGTCGCGACCGCGGGCTCCGTCTCCGTGTGCGGGGCGCGGGCGCGGACGCCGATCGTGACGAGGGCCACGGCGGCTGCCACGAGCATGCCGACTCCGCCGACGAGGGCGCAGGTGTGGAGCGCGTCGGTGAAGCTCGCGCCGTAGGCGGCCAGGGCCTGGCCGGTCGCCTCGCCGGAGTTGAGGTGCAGGAAGGCGCCCGCCTGGATGCCGACGCCGTTCACCGTGCCGATGACCTGGCCCTGGTCGGCCGGGCTCAGGCCGGACGCGGCGACGTGGCCGGGCAGGGTCTCCAGGGTGCGGTTGGTGAGGATGACGCCGAAGATGGCCGGGCCCAGGGCGCTGCCGATCTGGCGGAGCGCGCTGTTGGCGGCGCCGGCGGTGCTGCCGAGGCGGCGCGGCAGACTGTTCATGGCGATCGTGGTGATCGGGGCCATCGCCAGCGCGATACCGATGCCGAACACCGCGATGACCAGGGCCGCTTCGCCGGTGCCGGTGGTGGCGTCGAACAGGTTCACCAGGAGCGCCCCGATACCGCCGACCAGCAGGCCGGTCACCAGCACGAGGCCGGGCGAGAAGCGGTGCATCAGCCGGCCGACGACCGGGCCCAGGACGACGGTGAAGCCGTTGAGGGCGATCAGGCGCACCCCGATGTCCCAGGTCGAGGCGTGATGGACGAGGCCGAAGTACTCACTGAGCGAGAAGACGAGACCGACCTGGGCGAACAGCGTGAGCGCCATGACGAACGCGGCCCCGGAGAACGCCGTGGACTTGAACAGCCGCATGTCCAACATCGGACAGCGGGACCGCAGTTCGACGACCACGAAGGCCGGCAGGGCGAGTGCGGCCACGACGAACGCCGTCACGACCTCCGCCGAGCCCCAGCCCGGAGCGCCGCCGCCCTCGATGACGCCGTAGACGATGCCGGTGATGGCGACGATCGCGAGGAGCTGGCCGGGGATGTCGAGGTGGCGTTCGCGGTCGGAACGGGAGTCGACCAGGACGAAGGCGCCGACCAGGACCGTCAGGGCGCCGATGGCCAGGGTGGGCAGGAAGATCCAGCGCCAGCTTGCGTGTTCGACGATCAGGCCGTTGAAGAGGGGGCCGAGGGTCAGGCCGAGGCCGAGGGCGGCCGTCCACAGGGCTATCGCGCCCGCCCGCTTGCGGTGGTCGGGGCAGACGTGGCTGATCAGGCCGAGGGTCGCGGGGAGCAGTGCGGCGGTGCCGACTCCGGTGAGCGCCTGGCCTACACAGACCTGGACGACGCTGTGCGCGGTGAGGGCGACCAGACAGCCGACGCAGGACAGTGCCAGACCGATCAGGTACATCTTCTTGCGGCCGAAGAGGTCACCGATGACACCGCAGGTCAGCAGCAGGGCGGCGGTCGGCAGGATGAACGCGTCGGTGATCCACTGGAGCCCGGTGGTGGAGGCGTTCAGGGCCTGCTGGATCACCGGAAGCGCCACCGACACACCGACGACCGGCAGATAGGAGACGAAGACTCCCAGGCAGGCCAGCACGATGGTGGCGGTGACGTGACGGGACGGGGAGTCCGGCTGGGGGGACGGAGGCGAGACTTCGGAAACCAGGGTCGGCATGGCACCTCTTCGACGTCGAACGGGGCGGATTGACCGGGTGTGAACTGCGCGTGGCGTGATGTGCGCGGCTACGGCGGGGGTGACGGTGCCGACTCCGTCAGTCGTGTCCCGGGGCCCGGAGGCTGACGTGGGTGTTCGGCTTGAATCTCCATTGACGTAAGCCATTTCCTTTCGGGAAATCGCTTCGGACCGTATACCGGTGACCCGGTCCTGGAGATGCCGTTGGACCTGCAACCTAAGCTGAACAGCGGCGACGACACACTGCTCCGCGAGGCGTGAACGCGCAGGTGGGAGGCCGGTCAGCCGGCGGCGACGTTGGCCGTGATCAGCCGGAGGAGCTGCTTCGCCAGGGCGTCCTGGTCAGGGGTCAGGCCCATCGCGTCGCCGATCGACACGGGCACGGCGGCGGCCCGCTCCCGCATCCCCGCGCCGGTGTCGGTGAGCCGGATGGCGACCGAGCGCTCGTCGTCGCGCCGGCGTTCGCGGCGCAGCAGTCCGTTCGCCTCCAGCCGCTTCAGCAGCGGGGAGAGCGTGCTGGATTCCAGTTGGAGCGCGGCGCCCAACTCCCGTACGGAGATCGAGTCCTGCTCCCAGAGGACGAGCATGACGAGGTACTGCGGGTAGGTCAGGCCCAGTTCGTCGAGCAGCGGCCGGTAACGGGCGGTCACCGCGCGGGAGGCCGCGTACAGCGCGAAGCACAGCTGGTCGTCGAGGAGCAGCGATCCCTCGGCCGGTTCCGCGGCGGCTGGGCTCATGGTGCGACTCCTCGCTCCGGTGCTCTTCAGGGCAATCACCACCTTATCGTTCAGGTCCGATCGATTCTATCGAGCACGCTTTAGTTGTGCACAACTTAATCGCGCGCTACTCTCATGCTCGTGCCGCACCAACGGCCCGGACCCCACCGGAGCCGTCCGCGGTACCCGTTCGGAGGAGAGATCGTCATGACCGACAACACCGCGCCCCGCCCGGTCCTCGAACCCGCGGCCCAGTCTTTCGCCGAGGCGACCGCGAACCCGCCCTACCTCTTCGACCTCACTCCGGCCGAGGGCCGCAAGGCGGTCGACGAGGTCCAGTCCGGCGACATCCCCAAGCCCGCCGTCGACGAGGAGTGGATCACCGTCCCCGGCGGCCCCACCGGCCAGGTCAAGGCCCGTATCGTCCGCCCGGCCGGGGCCACCGGCACACTCCCCGTGATCATCTACATCCACGGCGCCGGCTGGGTCTTCGGCAATGCCCACACCCACGACCGGCTCGTGCGCGAACTCGCCGTCGGCACACAGGCCGCGGTCGTCTTCCCGGAGTACGACCTCTCCCCCGAAGCCCGCTACCCCGTCGCCATCGAGCAGAACTACACAGTGGCCAAGTGGGTTGTGGAGCAGGGCGCGACCAAGGGCCTGGACGCCACGCGCATCGCCGTCGCCGGCGACTCGGTCGGCGGCAACATGACCGCCGCACTCACACTGATGGCCAAGGAACGGGGCGATGTCCCCCTGGTGCAGCAGGTGCTGTTCTACCCGGTCACCGACGCGAACTTCGACACCGCCTCCTACCACCAGTTCGCCGAGGGCTACTTCCTGCGCCGCGACGGCATGCAGTGGTTCTGGGACCAGTACACGACCGACGAGACCGAACGCGCCCGGATCACCGCGTCCCCGCTGCGCGCCACGACCGAGCAACTCACCGGCCTGCCCCCGGCGTTGGTCATCACCGGCGAGGCCGACGTCCTGCGCGACGAGGGCGAGGCCTACGCCAACAAACTCCGCGAAGCCGGTGTGTCCGTCACCGCCGTCCGATTCCAGGGCATCATCCACGACTTCGTCATGCTCAACGCCCTGCGCGAGACCCACGCCGCCGAAGCCGCCATCACCCTGGCCGTCACCACACTGCGCAAGGCACTCGCCACCGACTGATCGCGGGAGCACCCGCCCCGCCTTCCGTACGGCACACTCGCCCCCATGGACACCGACGCGTTGGTACGGACGCTGGACCGGGAGGGCGGCCTGCTGGCCTCGGCCGCCGAGGCGGCGGGGGTCGACGCCGAGGTCCCGACCTGCCCGGAGTGGCGGGTGCGGGACCTGTTGCGGCACACAGGGATGGTGCATCGCTGGGCGACCGCGTTCGTCGCCGAGGGACACACCGCGTACCACCCCGACGGCGGTCTGCCGGAGCTGGACGGCGCGGAGTTGGTGGCCTGGTTCCGGGCAGGGCACCGCTCCCTCGTGGACACCCTTGCCGCCGCCCCGCCCGACGTGGAGTGCTGGTACTTCCTGCCGGCGCCGTCACCGCTCGCCTTCTGGGCGCGGCGTCAGGCGCACGAGACGACCGTGCACCGGCTGGACGCGGAGGCGGCACGCGGCGGCACCCCCACCGTGATCGCCCCGGACTTCGCGGCCGACGGCATCGACGAGTTGCTGCGCGGCTTCCACGCCCGCAGCCGAAGCAGGGTGCGCAGCGCCGAGCCCCGGGTGCTGCGGGTGCGCGCCACGGACGCGGACGACGCCGTGTGGACCGTACGGCTGTCTCAGGAGCCGCCCGCCGCCGAGCGGGGCGGCTCGGGGGAGGCCGACTGCGAACTGGCCGGTCCCGCTGGGCAGTTGTACCTCGCTCTGTGGAACCGGAGGCCGTTCCCGGCCGTCTCCGGGGACACGTCGCTCGCCGCGCTGTGGCGGGAGAAGTCGGCGATCACCTGGAGTTGACGGCCCGTCAGCCGGACAGCATCCTCGTCAGCACCGCGCGCTGCAACGGGAGTACCTCGCCGTGCAGGTCGCGCCCCTTCTCCGTGAGGGTCACGCGCACGCCTCTGCGGTCCTCCGCGCACATGCCGCGCTCGACGAGACCGTCCTTCTCCAGCCGGGCGATCAGCCGGGACAGGGCGCTCTGGCTGAGGTGGACGCGCTCGGAGATCTCCTGGACGCGATACGCGCAGGCGTCACCGGCGAGCACGTCAAGCACCTCGAAGTCGCTGCCGCACAGGCCGTGTTGGTGCAGGGTGCGGTCGAGTTCGCACTGGGTGCGGGCATGCAGCGCCAGCATCTCCCGCCACTGGTCCACGAGCGCCTGCTCGGCCTTCTTCGCCGCCATGAGAGCGCACCGTAGCAGAGAAGCGGATTTATTGCACCGTAATTAAATGCGCTTGCATTCGATGCATACGCATGTAGTCTCTGCGGCATGACCTCTCCGCTCTCCCCTTCCCTGTCCGAGGGACGTTGGACTCCCCGGCTCTGGGGCACCCTGCTGGTGCTCTGCGCCGCGATGTTCCTGGACGCGCTCGACGTGTCGATGGTCGGCGTCGCCCTGCCCTCCATCGGCTCCGAACTCGACCTCTCCACCTCGACGCTCCAATGGATCGTCAGCGGCTACATCCTGGGATACGGCGGACTGCTCCTCCTCGGCGGCCGGACCGCCGACCTGCTGGGCCGACGCCAGGTCTTCCTGGTCGCCCTGGGAGTCTTCGCGGTGGCCTCGCTGCTCGGCGGGCTCGTCGACTCGGGTCCGCTGCTGATCGCCAGCCGCTTCATCAAGGGCCTCAGCGCCGCCTTCACCGCACCGGCCGGTCTGTCGATCATCACGACGACCTTCGCCGAGGGCCCGCTGCGCAACCGCGCCCTGTCCATCTACACCACCTGCGCGGCCACCGGCTTCTCGATGGGCCTGGTGCTCTCCGGCCTGCTCACGGAGGCCAGTTGGCGGCTCACCATGCTGCTTCCCGCGCCCATCGCGCTGATCGCCCTGCTCGCCGGCCTGAAGCTGCTGCCGCGCAGTGAGCGCGAGAAGGACCACAACGGCTACGACGTCCCCGGCGCCGTCCTCGGCACCGCGTCGATGCTGCTGCTGGTCTTCACCGTCGTACAGGCTCCCGACGCCGGATGGGCATCGGCCCGAACTCTCCTGTCCTTCCTGGCGGTTGCCGTCCTGCTGAGCGTCTTCGTGTACGTCGAGCGGCGCTCCGCCGGGCCGTTGATCCGGCTCGGTGTGCTGCGCTCCGGCAACCAGATCCGCGCCCAGCTCGGCGCGATGGCGTTCTTCGGGTCGTACGTCGGATTCCAGTTCCTCGTCACGCTGTACATGCAGTCGCTGCTCGGCTGGTCCGCGCTGCACACCGCGCTCGCCTTTCTGCCGGCCGGGGCGGTGGTGGCCGTGTCCTCGACGAAGGTCGGCTCGATCGTCGACCGGTTCGGCACACAGCGGCTGATCGCTACGGGCTTCGCGCTGATGGTCGTCGGGTACGCGCTGTTCCTGCGGGTCAGCCTCGATCCGGGATACGCGGCGGTGATCCTGCCGTCGATGCTGCTGATCGGCGCGGCCTGCGCGCTGGTCTTCCCCTCGCTGAACATCCAGGCCACCAACGGGGTCGAGGACCACGAACAGGGCATGGTCTCGGGGCTGTTGAACACCTCGGTGCAGGTCGGCGGCGCGATCTTCCTGGCCGTCGTCACGGCCGTGGTCACCGCGCACGCCCCCGCGCACGCCACCCCGCAGGCGGTGCTCGACAGTTACCGGCCCGGGCTCATCGTGGTGACGTTCATCGCGCTCGCCGGGCTGCTGATCACCCTGCCGGGACTGCGCGGCCGACGTGACCAACAGACCATCGTGGTCGCCAGGTCCACTGTGAAGGAGGCGGAAGCGGATCGCGTTTCGGTCCGCGACTAGGGGGACGCCTCCCCGAGTGTGCGCCCGGCGGAGCCGATTGCTCCGTCGGGCGCACACGTGTGAGACTCGTGGGATGAGCATGACCGGGGGACGGCGCACACAGGCCGAGCGGGACGCGATGACCGTCGAGATCGGGTACGCGCTGGTCAGCGCGGTGTTCGCGGCTGTCGTCGTGTTCGGGGCGGTCGCCGGTCCGGTGTGGCTGTTCGCGCTGCCGGGCACGGTGGAGGCAGTGCTGACATGGGCGGGGCTCGTGCTGCTGCCCGTCGTGTTCTTCGTGCGCGTGGCGACCGTGCTGTACCGCTATCGGCAGGCGGCGGGTCAGCCCAGCCAGCCGGGGCGGACCAACCCCGACTCGTAGGCCAGCACGACCAGTTGGGCCCGGTCCCGGGCGCCCAGCTTCACCATCGTGCGGCTGACATGGGTCTTCGCGGTGAGCGGGCTGACGACCAGGCGACGGGCGATCTCCTCGTTCGAGAGGCCGATGCCGACCAGGGCCATCACCTCCCGTTCCCGCTCGGTGAGTTGGGTGAGGGCGTCGGCCGTCGCCGGTTCCTTGGAGCGGGCCGCGAACTCGGCGATCAGCCGGCGGGTCACTCCGGGGGACAGCAGTGCGTCGCCGTCGACCACCGCCCTTACGGCGCGCAGGAGTTCGTCCGGTTCGGTGTCCTTGACCAGGAAGCCGGAGGCGCCGGAGCGGATCGCCTCGAAGACGTACTCGTCGAGTTCGAAGGTGGTCAGCATGACGACCTTCACGTCCTTGAAGTCGCCGTTCGCGGTGATACGCCGGGTGGCCGCAAGGCCGTCGAGCAGCGGCATGCGGATGTCCATCAGGACGACATCCGGGCGCAGTTCGCCCACCCTGCGCACCGCCTCCTCACCGTCGGAGGCCTCGCCCGCGACCTCGATGTCCGGCTGCGCGTCCAGCAGCGCCTTGAACCCGGCGCGGACCAGCGACTGGTCGTCGGCGAGCAGTACCCGGATCACCGGTCGTCCTCCTTCGGTGTGACCTTCAACGGCAGTACGGCGAGCACCCGGAAGCCCCCGTCCGGGCGCGGGCCCGCCTCGATGGTGCCACCGAGCGCGGCGGCCCGCTCCCGCATCCCGGCCAGCCCGTTGCCGCTGCCCCCGGCCTCCGCACCGGTCGCGGGCCCGTCGTCGTCGACGCGCAGCCGCAGCTCCCGGGCATCGTGGTCGACGTGCACGCGCGCGTGCCGAGAACCCGAGTGCCGTACGACATTGGTGAGGGCCTCCTGGACGACGCGGAAGGCGGCGAGGTCGATGCCGGGCGGGAGGCGGGGCGGCGTTCCCTCGACCTCCACCGCGAGGCCCGCGCTCGCCGCCTGCTGCACCAGTTCGGGCAGCCGGTCGAGGCCGGGGGCCGGGGCCCGGGGCGCGTCGCCGGGGGTGCGCAGGCTGTCCAGGACCTGGCGGACCTCGCCGAGCGCCTCCTTGCTGGCGGCCTTGATGGTGGTCAGGGCCGTACGGGCCTGCTCGGGGTCGGAGTCGAGGAGCGCGAGGCCGACGCCCGCCTGGACGTTGATGACGGAGATGCTGTGCGCGAGGACGTCGTGCAGTTCGCGGGCCATCCGCAGCCGCTCCTCGTCGGCGCGGCGGCGGGCCGCCTCGGCGCGCTCGGCCCGCTCGCGGACCCACTGGTCGCGGCGGGTGCGGGCCAGTTCGGAGATCGCGGCGACGGCCACCAGCCAGGTGGCGACGGCCAGTTCACGGCCCCAGGGCATCGCGTGGTCGTGCTGCGGGGGCAGCCACCGGTAGAGCCAGTGCGCGATCAGGAGGTGCGAAACCCAGAGCGCGCCGAGCGCGGTCCACGCCGCCCAGCGGCGCCCGGCGACAACAGCGCCGAAGCAGCCGAGCGCGACGGGCAGGAACACGGGGCCGTACGGGTATCCGGCACCGAAATAGAGCACGGCGGCCAGCACGGTCCCGAAGGCCACCGCTACGGGGTAGCGGTGGCGCCACAGGAGCAGCACCGAGCCGAAGATGAGCAGCACGCGCGCGTAGGGGTCGAGTGGGACGCGATCGGGCTGGCTGTGCGAGGCGAAGCTGCTGCCGATCAGCACGACCACGGTGACCAGCAGCGTGGAGCGCCACGGCCACCGCGTCGGAGCCGACGCCCCGTCCCACGGCGGTCCGTGGCGCCACCACTGGGGCGGTCCTGCGCCGCGTACGCGCTGCTCGTCCATGCACGTCACGCTAGACGCCGAGCGGCGCCGGGGGCGTCAGCCGGACGGGGTGATCACGCGTACTTCCCCGGGAGTACGTCCCCCAGGTCAGCCTTCCGTGAGCCCCACCCCGAGCGCGAGGCGTCGTACCGCGTGGTTGAAGAACTGCTCGCGGTCCTCGACGACGCGGTGGAACTGGCCGAAGAGTTCGAAGCTGACCAGGCCGTAGGCCTCGGCCAGGGCCGCGACGAGGGCGATGGCCGACCCGCGCGGGAGGCCGCCGGCGAAGTCCGCGATCATGCGGTCCGCCTCGGGGTGCAGGCCGGGCGGGAGCGGGGGCTCGGTGAGGGTGCCGGCCCGGTGGGCGTCCTGGACGGCGCCGATGGCGAGGAGGGCGACGCGGGCGGCGGACGGGACGGTCGTCTCGGGGGCGACATACCCGGGGACCGGTGAGCCGTAGATCAGCGCGTACTCGTGCGGGTTCGCGAGGGCCCAGGTGCGCACCGCCTCGCACACGGTCGTCCAGCGGAGCAGCGGGGCGGCGTCGGCGACTTCGGAGTGCGCGGTCTCCGCGGCCTCGCCCAGGGAGTCGTACGCGTCGATGATGAGAGCGGTCAGCAGGTCGTCGCGGCTGGGGAAGTACCGGTACAGGGCGGAGGAGACCATGCCCAGTTCACGGGCCACTGCGCGCAGCGAGAGCTTCGCGGCGCCTTCGGCGGCGAGCTGTCTGCGCGCCTCGTCCTTGATGGCCGCGGTGACCTCGATCCTGGCTCGGGCGCGGGCGCCTTGTGTGGTGCTCATACGGGCAAGTGTGGCATGGATCCAGATCAGTGCACACAAACGAGAGCGGCGAACAAAAAAGAGAGCACCGCTCTTGCAATGGATCGCCGAACCGGTGCAGACTGTTCCCGAGAGCGAGAGCAGTGCTCACAAAAGGGAGCCGCGCTCTCCGAAACCCAGGAGTCGTCATGAGCACGCATGTCCAGAAGCCCGGCTGGTTCACGGTCAACGTCTTCAACCGCGCCGTCGCCTGGTTCACCCGCCGCGGCCTCAGTGTCTGGGGTTCACGGGTGCTGGCGGTCCGCGGCCGCAAGAGCGGCGAGTGGCGGACCACCCCCGTGAACCTGCTGACGGTGGACGGCCAGCAGTACCTCGTCGCCCCGCGCGGGCACGTCCAGTGGACGCACAACATGCGCGCGGCGGGCGGCGGCGAGCTGCGGCTCGGCAAGAAGGTGGACGTGTTCACCGCGACCGAGGTCACCGGCGACGACAAGGTGCCGCTGCTGCGCGCCTACCTCAAGCGCTGGAAGGCCGAGGTCGGCGTGTTCTTCGGAGGAGTCGGCCCCGACTCCTCCGACGACGAACTGCGCCGGATCGCCCCCGACCACCCCGTCTTCCACGTCACGGTCAGGAGCTGACCTCGCGGTCAGGAGCCGGCCTCACCCTCCGCGGATTCCACCGGCTCCGCGGTCCTGCGGTCGAAGGCGGTCAGCGCGCGCTGCGCCATCGGGTGGCTGCGCACCAGCTCGCCCAGCGTCGTCGAACCCCGGGTGATGTCCATGAAGGCCTTCCAGGCCGGCCGGAAGCCGGTGAGGGCGGCGTGGAACAGTCCGGGGCGCCGCTCGAAGGCCGCGAGCATGGTCTTGCCGACGCTCATCTCCACGCCGAGCCCCGCCTTGATCGCGAACGCGTAGTTCAGCGCCTGGCGGCGGGTGTCCACGGCGTCGTGCGCCTCGGCGATCCGCACCGCCCACTCCCCCGCGAGCCGTCCCGAGCGCAGCGCGAACGAGATGCCCTCCCGGGTCCACGGCTCCAGGAGTCCCGCCGCGTCCCCGCAGACCAGCACCCGCCCGCGCGAGAGCGGCGAGTCGTCCGCCCGGCAGCGGGTCAAGTGCCCGGAGGAGATGCTCGGTTCGAAGCCGGCGAGGCCGAGCCGGGCGATGAAGTCCTCCAAGTACCGCTTGGTGGCGGCGCCTTCACCGCGCGCGGAGATCACTCCGACCGTGAGCGTGTCCCCCTTCGGGAAGACCCAGCCGTAACTCCCGGGCATCGGGCCCCAGTCGATGAGCACCCGCCCCTTCCAGTCCTCGGCGACGGTCTCCGGCACCGGGATCTCCGCCTCCAGGCCCAGGTCCACCTGGTCGGTCTTGACCCCGACGTGTGCTCCTATGCGGCTGGCACTGCCGTCGGCGCCGACGACGGCCCGCGCGAGGACCGTCTCGCCGCCACTCAGCACCACGGCGACCGTACGGCGGTCCGGCACCGCCGAGCCGTGCTGCTCGACTCGTGTCACCGTGACGCCGGTGCGCAGGTCGGCGCCCGCCTTCTGCGCGTGCTCGACGAGCTGCTGGTCGAACTCGGGCCGGTTGATCAGCCCGAACAGCATCTGCCGGGACCGGCGGGTGCGGGTGAAACGCCCGTTGTTAGAGAACGTTATGGCGTGCACCCGGTCCTTCAACGGCAGGTCGAAGCCGGGTGGCAGGGAGTCCCGCGAGGGGCCGATGATGCCGCCGCCGCACGTCTTGTAGCGGGGCAACTCGGCTTTCTCCAGCAACAGCACACGCCGTCCCGCGACGGCCGCCGCATAGGCGGCCGAGGCCCCCGCGGGTCCCGCGCCCACCACGACGACGTCCCACACCCGCTGCACGTCGTCCGCCGAAGAGTTCTCGCTGCTCACGATGGTCTACTGCTCCCGATCAAGCCGCTGCCGCACCTGTCCCCCGCATCCTACGGCGGACATCGCCACAGGCCGTTGTGGGAGGATCGACGGCATCATTCGTACAACGTCGCACCCACAAGGAGCGTGCCCATGTCGTCGAATCCGGTCGCCGAGACCGTCGCCTCGCTGATGCCCAGGGCAAGAACTGAGCTCGGCGAGCTGGTGGCCTTCAAGTCGGTGGCGGACTTCGACCAGTTCCCGAAGAGCGAGAGCGAGGGCGCCGCGAACTGGGTCGCCGACGCGCTGCGCACCGACGGTTTCCAGGACGTGGCCCTGCTCGACACCCCCGACGGCACACAGTCGGTCTACGGCTACCTGCCCGGCCCCGAGGGCGCGAAGACCGTGCTCCTGTACGCCCACTACGACGTACAGCCCCCGCTCGACGAGTCCGCCTGGACGACCCCGCCCTTCGAACTGACCGAGCGCGACGGCCGCTGGTACGGGCGCGGTGCCGCCGACTGCAAGGGCGGCCTGATCATGCACCTGCTCGCCCTGCGCGCCCTCAAGGCCAACGGCGGCATCCCGGTGCACGTCAAGGTGATCGCCGAGGGCTCGGAGGAGCAGGGCACCGGCGGCCTGGAGCGGTATGCCGAGGAACACCCCGAACTCCTGGCCGCCGACACCATCGTGATCGGCGACACGGGAAACTTCCGCCTCGGCCTGCCCACCGTCACCTCGACCCTGCGCGGCATGACCCTGGTGCGCGTCCAGATCGACACCCTCGAAGGCAACCTGCACTCGGGCCAGTTCGGCGGCGCCGCGCCCGACGCGCTCGCCGCGCTGATCCGCGTCCTGGACTCGCTGCGCGCCAAGGACGGCTCGACGACCGTCGACGGGCTCGCCGCCCACGCGACCTGGGACGGACTGTCGTACGACGAGGAGCAGTTCCGCCAGGACGCCAAGGTGCTGGACGGCGTCGAGCTGATCGGTTCCGACGCGGTCGCCGACCGCATCTGGGCGCGCCCGGCCGTCACGGTCCTCGGCATCGACTGCCCGCCGGTCGTCGGCGCCACCCCCTCCGTGCAGGCCGGCGCCCGCGCGCTGGTCAGCCTCCGCGTCCCGCCGGGCGTCGACTCGACGGAGGCGACCAAGCTGCTCCAGGCCCACCTGGAGGCCCACACCCCGTGGGGCGCCCGCGTCAGCACCGAACAGATCGGCCAGGGCCAGCCCTTCAGCGCCGACACGACCAGCCCCGCGTACACGGCGATGGCCGACGCGATGGCGGTCGCCTACCCCGGCCAGGAGATGCAGTACGCCGGCCAGGGCGGCTCCATCCCGCTGTGCAACACCCTCGCCGCGCTCTACCCGCGGGCGGAGATCCTCCTCATCGGCCTCAGCGAGCCCGAGGCGCAGATCCACGCGGTCAACGAGAGCGTGTCCCCTGAGGAGTTGGAGCGGCTGTCGGTGGCTGAGGCGGTGTTCCTCCAGAACTACGCGGGCAGCTGAGCGCGTCCATGCGGTTCGTCTTCACCGGCCGGGTGATCGAGTGGCGCGGCCCCGCGCCGTACTACTTCGTCCCCGTGCCGGACGAGGAGTCGGCGGACATACGCGAGGTCGCCACCCTGGCCTCGTACGGCTGGGGAGTGATCCCCGTCGAGGCGCGGATCGGCGAAGCCGTGTTCACGACCTCGCTCTTCCCCAAGGACGGCGGCTACCTGCTGCCGCTCAAGAACGCGGTGCGGAAGCCGCGCGGTCTCGGCGCGGACGACGAGGTGACCGTGGAGATGACCGTCCGACTCGGCGCCGCCTGAACGAGGATGGGGGCATGTCCCGCACCGCGCGCCTCGCCGCCCACAGCGACATCGCCACGTCCCTCGCCCGCCTCTCCGACCACGAGCTCGCCGAACTGGTCGACGCGGCAACGCCGTTGGGGTCCGGCATCGGAGGGCGCTCGGCGCTGGTCGAGGTGGACGGCAGAAAGGTGTTCGTGAAGCGGATGCCGCTCACGGATGTGGAGCGGCGGGCGGAGAACGTACGGTCCACGGCCAATGTGTTCGGGGCGCCCGCCTACTGCCACTACGGCATCGGCGCGCTCCCCAGTCCGGGGTTCGGCGTCTGGCGGGAGCTGGCCGTCCACGAGATGACGACCAACTGGGTGCTGTCCGACCGGTTTGCGGGCTTCCCGCTGCTGCATCACTGGCGGGTCCTGCCCGACCCGGACCAGCCACTGCCCGACGAACTCGCCGACGTGGAGCGGACCGTGGCCTACTGGGGCACCGGACGTGAGCACATCGAGGCCCTGCGCACGGCGTCCGCGAGCCTGACGCTGTTCATGGAACACCTGCCGCACACCCTCCACGACTGGCTCCCCGGACAGCTGCGCGGCGACGCCCCCGACACTGCCTGCGCCCTCGTGGAGCAGGGCCTCGAAGCAGTCACCGGCTTCCTCCGCGAGCGGCAACTCCTGCACTTCGACGTCCACTTCGGGAACATCCTTACCGACGGGCAGCAGCTCTACCTCGCCGACTACGGCCTCGCCCTCTCCCCGCGCTTCCGGCTCGCCGCGGACGAACGCGACTTCTACGACAACCACCTTCACTACGACCGCGCCTACGCCTTCTCCTACCTGGTGCACTGGCTCGTGGTCGACCAATACGGCTACGGGCCGGGCGAACGCCTGGAGTTCATCCGCGCGTGCGCCGACGACGGCAAGCGGCCCGAGGGCATCCCCGAGGCCGCCGCCGAACTCATCTCCCGGTACGCCCAACTCGCCTTGACGGTGGGTGACTTCAACCGACGCTTCATGGACGAGTGCAGGCTGACGCCGTACCCGTCCGCCGAGGAACTCGGCTACAACAGCTCCACACTCTCCGCGTAGTGGCAGGCGACCGGGTTCCCCCCACCCCGGTCGACCAGCGCCGGCACCTCCTCCACGCAGGACGTACGTTCGCTCTCGGTCAGCTGGTTCGCGAACTTGGGGCAGCGCGTGCGGAAGCGGCAGCCGCTGGGCGGCCGAACCGGGCTGGGGACGTCGCCCTGGATGGTGATCCGCTTCCGGGCGCGTTCCTTGCGCGGGTCGGGCAGCGGGATGGCGGAGACCAGGGCCTGGGTGTACGGGTGCGCCGGGCGGGCGAAGAGCTGACGGGCGGGGGCGATCTCGACCAGGCGGCCCAGGTACATGACGGCCACCCGGCCGGCGACATGCCGCATCACCGACAGGTCGTGGGCGACGAACAGGAAGGACAGGCTCAGTTCGCTCTGCAGGTCCATCAGCAGGTTGAGGACGCCCGCCTGGATCGACACGTCGAGGGCCGACACCGGTTCGTCGAGGATGACGACCTTCGGGCGCAGCGCCAACGCCCTTGCGATGCCGATGCGTTGACGCTGGCCGCCGGAGAACTCGTGGGCGAAGCGGTTGCCGTGCTCGGGGTTGAGTCCGACCAGCCGCAGGAGTTCGCTCACCTCGGCGCCCGCCCCGGACCCGTACCGCCCGTGGATGCGCAGCGGTTCGGCGACGATCTCGTGGACGGTCATCCGGGGGTCGAGCGAGGCGTACGGGTCCTGGAAGACGATCTGCAACTCCCTTCGCAGGGGCCGTATCTGACGTCTGCTCAGCTCGGTGAGTTCATGCCCCTGATAGCGGACCTGGCCCGCGGTGGCCCGTTCCAGGCCGAGGACGGTTCGGGAGATCGTGGTCTTGCCGGAACCCGACTCCCCCACCAGGCCCAGGGTTTCGTTCTCGTAGAGGTCGAAGGAGACTCCGCAGACGGCGTGCACGTCACCCACGCGGCGGCGGACGACGCCCTTGGACATGACCGGGAAGTGCTTGACCAGGTCGCGGACTTGGAGGACCGGTTCGCCGGTGCCGCCGTGGCCGGGCAGCGGCGGCAGGGGGGTGTCGGCCTGCGCGGGCGCGGTCATACGGGGTCCTCCTCGGGGTTCGTGGCGGGCGCCGCGTCGGCGAAGCGGGCCAGGGCCTCGGTGTCCGCGCCGACCGCGTCGAAGACCTGATCGGCACCGGTGTCGACGAGTTCGTCGGCGAAGTGGCAGGCACTGAGGTGCAGGGCTCCGCCCGCCCTGCGCAGGACGGGTTCGTCGGTGTCGCACACGTCCCGGCGCATCGGGCAGCGGGGCGAGAAGGGGCAGCCGGGCGGCAGGTTGAGCAGGCTCGGCGGTGAGCCGGTGATGGGGGTGAGGCGTGCCTCCTCGCGGTCGAGGCGGGGCAGGGAGCCGAGCAGGCCCAGGGTGTAGGGCATGCGCGGGGTGTAGAAGATGTCCTCGACCGACCCCGTCTCCACTATCCGGCCGGCGTACATGACCGCGACCCGGTCGGTGTGGCCGGCCACCACACCGAGGTCGTGGGTGATGAGGACGAGGGCCGCGCCGGTCTCGGCGCGGGCGGTCTCCAGGGCTTCGAGGATCTGCGCCTGCACGGTGACGTCGAGGGCGGTGGTCGGCTCGTCGGCGATAATTACGTCCGGGTCGTTGGCCATGGCGATCGCGATGACGACGCGTTGGCGCATCCCGCCGGACATCTCGTGCGGGTAGCTGTCGACGCGCCGTTCGGGGCTGGGGATGCCGACGGTGCCGAGCAGTTCGATCGACCGTCTACGGGCGTCCTTGTGCTTCATCTCGGGGTTGTGGCGGAGCAGGGTCTCGCTGATCTGGTAGCCCACGTCGTAGACGGGGTTGAGGGAGGTCATCGGGTCCTGGAAGATCATCGCGATGCCGCTGCCGCGCAGGTCGGAGAGGCGCGCGTCGGACAGGCCGAGGAGTTCGGTGCCCTCGAAGCGGACCGAGCCGCGCACCTTGGCGCCGGTCGGCAGCAGTCCCATCACGGCGAGGGCGGTGACCGACTTCCCGGATCCCGACTCGCCGACGATACCCAGCGATTCGCCGCGGTCGAGCCGGTAGCCGACGCCGCGTACGGCCCGTACCGTCCCGTCCTCCGTGCCGAACTCCACGCTGAGGTCCTCGACTTCGAGCACGGCGGAGGTCACGGGGACCTCGCGCACTCCATGACTCGTGGTCGTCACTGTCGCACCCTTTGCTGCCGGGGGTCGAAGGCGTCGCGCAGTCCGTCGCCGATGAAGTTGATGGTCAGCGCGATGGCGATGATGAACGCGCCGGGGATGTAGAAGAGCCAGGGCCGGGTGTCGACCGCGGTCTGCGCCTGGGAGACCAGCAACCCCAGGGAGGTGTCGGGCGGTTGGACGCCGAAGCCCAGGAAGGAGAGCGCGGTCTCGGTGAGGATGCCGGTCGCCACCAGGATCGTCGCGTTGACGATGATCGGGCCGAGGGCGTTGGGCAGCAGATGCCGGAAGATGATCCGCACGTCGGAGGCGCCGAGCGCCCGCGCCGCCTCGATGAACTCCTTCTCGCGCAGCGACAGCACCGAGGAGCGCACCACCCGGGCCACGTACGCCCAGGTCAGTCCGGCGATCACGATGGCGATCCAGTACCAGGAGCCGCCGGTGCGCGAGGAGATGACCAGGGCGATCGCGAACAGGGGCAGCGTCAGCACGAGATCGGCGACGCGCATCATGACCGCGTCGACGATGCCCCGGTAGAAACCGGCGATGGCGCCCCAGATCGCGCCCACCAGGGTGGACCCGAGCGCGATCATGATGGCGATCTTGAGTGAGGTCTGGGTGCCGCGCATGACCTGTGCGTAGGCGTCGTATCCCGAGGAGTTGGTGCCGAACGGGTGCTTCCAGGACGGCGGTTTGGAGTTGTCCTCGGTGTACTTCTCGTACGAGTAGTGCCACAGGTGCGGGCCGATGAACGCCCACAGCACGATCAGCACGAACACGACCAGGCTGACCATCGCGGCGCGGTGCCGCACGAATCGGCGCAGCACCAGCTGGGTCTGGGTGCGTCGCCGTACGGTGAACTCGCGGTCGCGGGGCGGCAGTTGAGTGCCCGCTGATCCCGGTGCCTCGATGTCAGTCATAGCGGATCCTCGGGTCGAGTACGGCGTAGAGGAGATCGGCGATGAGGTTGAACCCGATGACGACGACGGCGGAGAGCAGCAGCCAGGCCATGGTGCGGTAGACGTCGAGCGTGGTCGCCGCCTGGACCAGCATCTCGCCCATGCCGTGCCACTGGAAGATCGTCTCCGTGATCACCGCGCCGCCCAGGATGATCGCGATGTCGAGCGCGGTGACGGTGGCCAGCGGGATGAGGGCGGTGCGCAGCGCGTGCCGGATCATCACCTTGCCGCGCCGAAGTCCCTTGGCGCGGGCGAGCCGTACGTAGTCGCTGTTGAGGACCTCCAGCATGGAGGCGCGGGTGTAGCGGGTCCAGGACGCGAAGGAGACCAGGGCGAGGGTGATGGTGGGCAGGATGAGGTGGCCCACGTGATCGGTGAACTGGTTCCAGGTGGTGTCGACTTCGAGGTACGGGGACTTCTCGCCGATGGTGCCGAGGAACTGGCTGCCGGTCTTCTCGTTGAACCAGATTCCGGCCTGCTTGAGCAGGACCGCGAACCAGAACACCGGCATGGCGAGGAACAGGAAGCCGAAGAAGGTGATGGTGTAGTCGGCGGCGGAGTACTGGCGGATGGCGCTGAACACGCCGAAGACGACGGCCATGATCAGCGCGAGGATCATCGCGGCGGCGACCAGGGTGATGGTCACCTTGAACCGGGTGAACAGGTCGTGCCCGATGTCCAGGTTGGCCTGCACGGACGGGCCGAAGTCGCCGTGCAGGACGCCGGTGATCCAGTTCCAATAGCGTTCCATCACCGGCTGGTTGGCGTGGATGTGCCGGGCGAAGGCGGCCACCGCCGCCTTGCTGGGGGCGGGTTGGCGTGAGGTGGCGAAATTGGCCACCGGGTCGCCGGAGTTGACGACGACGAGGAACACGATGAACGTCGAGACGATGAGGACGGGTATGGAGACGAGGATGCGGCGCACGGTGTAGGCGAGCATGCGGTCTTCTCTCGGAGGCCGGCGGTTCGGGGATGCCGTCCCTGGTCGGGGCCCGGCCCCGGTGTCGCCGGGGCCGGGCTCGACGGGCGTGCCGGTGGAGCTGTTCTCCCAGGCTGTGGGGCTACTTCTTCAGGCCCCACTCGCCGGTGTTGTACGCCGGGCCCACGTTCGTGGCGTTGTTCCGCATGTTCACGAACCGCGTCTGCACGGCGAGGAACGTCGGCTTCTGGTACAGCGGCAGGACGTAGGCGTCGTTCACCATGAGCTGGTCGGCCTGGTTGAGCAGGGCCGCGGCCTTGGTCGCGTCCGTCTCGCCCACGGCCTGGGAGATCATGGAGTCGGCCGTCTTGTTGCTGTAGCCGCCGAAGTTGCCGCCACCGCCGGTGAACCAGTTCTGCTGGGCGTTGCTGGTCGGGAACGGTGCCGCGACCCACGCGAACACGATGATGTCGTACTGGTGCCCCGCGAGGACCGTGCCGAGGTCGGCGGCGCCGATCGGCTTGATGGTGACCTTGATGCCGAGGCTCGCCAGGTTGCTCTGCAGGATCTGGCACTCGCTCTGCCGGATCTGGTTGCCGGTGGTGTAACGGCAGTTGAAGGGTCCGACGGCCTTGCCGTCCGGCGTCTTCAACGCCGTGCCCACCCCGGTGAACTTGGCGTCCGTGAGGTACTTCTTGGCCTTGGTCAGATCGCCCGACCCCTGGCCGGTGCTGGTGACCAGGTCCTTGTAACCGGCCTGCCCGGGAACGAAGTTGTGGCTGCCGAGCGGCTTCACGGCCGGGTCGAACTGACCGACCGTCTTGGCGATGATGTCCTTGATGTTGATCGCGGTGAACATCGCCTGCCGGAGCGCCAGATACTTGCCGATCACCGGGTTGTGCAGGTTCAGGTCGAAGTGCTCCCAGGTCAGACCGTTGCCGATGGTGTAGGTGACGCCGGGGATGTCCTTGACCTGGTTGACCAGGTCCACCTCGGGCTGCGGGTAGATGCCCTGAACCTCGTTGTTCTTCAACGCTGTTGGCTCTTGGGTGGCGTCCGAGATCACCTTGAAGATCAGCCGCTGGAGGGTCGCCTTCTTCGCACCGGTCCACTTGGGGTCGGGCACGTAGGTGGCGTGGTCGTTGTCGACCCACTGCTGCATCTTGTAGGCGCCCGCGGTTGGGTACTTGGTGGGCGGCGTCTTCAGGAAGTACTGCCAGGCCTGCGCCATCTGCGTGGCCGTCATGGCGGCGGCGTCACCGGCCTTGGCGCCGGAGATCTTCTCGGCGGTGTGGGCCGGGTAGAGCGGATAGCCCCCGCCGAACAGCGACTTCCAGTCCGAGTACGACTTGGACATCACCATGGTGAAGGTCTTGCCGTTGTCGGACGGCGTGATGGACTTGATCCGGTCGTAGCCCGCGGTGCTCTGGGGCAGGCAGCCCTTGGTCTGCGTGGAGTCGCTGGCGGGCGGCGGCGGACAGTCCTTGCCGTCGTTGGTGCGCCAGTAGTAGACGAAGTCGTCGGCGGTTATGGGCGTCCCGTCGTTCCACGCCGCCTTGGGGTTGATCTTGTAGACGATGGTCTGCGGGCTGGTGCTGGTCTGCGTCGCCGAGGTCACCAGGTCGGTGTTCAGAGTGACGGTGAAGTCCGGCTGGGGTATGAACACCTGAGGCAGGACGACCTCCATCGCCTCGGCGTTCTCGAAGGTGTTGCCGTTGACGTCCTGCACGTTCCACTGCTGGATGTTCTTCTCCAGCACATAGGTGAACGTTCCGCCGGACTTGGTGGCTGCCGAGTTGCAGGTGTTGGCCTTGCCCACGGTGTTGCAGGACGTGAGTCCGGCCGAGCTGCCCTTGCTCGGGCCGCCGCCCCCACCGCCGCTGCTGCAGGCGGTGAGCACCAGGGTGAGCCCGGCGGCGAGGGTGAGGGCCCGGGTGAGGGCCGAGGATGGCGCGCGCATGTTCCTCTCCTTCGACCGGCGAAATGTCCGGTCCCGTCGAGGCGGCCGACGGCCGCGAGAGAACTGAGCTGCGCAAAGACGTTAGAGCTCCGATGTACCTTCTTCACGTTCCTGTTCATACCGGGACGGCGACAATTCGCCCTCGCTTTGCTATCGGAATGACCCATGCCCCGCAAAATCGCCAGGTGGTGTCCCCGAAAAGGCAAAGTCCCGTTCAACATCGTTGATCAGACCGCAAATTGACGTGTCGTCACCCGAGCGGTACGCCCGCCTCCAGATACAGCGCGGCCCCGCGTTCCCGGGCCCGCAACGCCCACCGCAAACGCTCGTAGCGGACCGGCGGCAACAGGTCCGCGGCCTCCTGCTCACTGGCGAAGCACCAGCCGCGCAACTCCGGTCCGGGCAACAGCAGTCGGTCCGCCTCGGCGGCACCCAGCCGGCCACCGTCGAAGAGGAGGCGCAGGCCGCCGTAGCCGGGCGGAACGGGTGGCTCCCAGTCGACGACCAGCAGCCGGGGTACGTCGTCGAGGACGAGGCCGGTCTCCTCGGTGACCTCGCGCATGCCGGCCCGGGCGGGCGCCTCGCCGGATTCGACGACGCCACCGGGGAACTCCCAGCCGGCCTTGTAGGTCGGATCGACGAGGAGGACCCGGTCCTGCTCGTCGAAGAGGAGCACGCCGGCCGCGACGGTCTCGGAGGTGGGCTCCGGGGTCTGCACGATGTCGCAGACCGGGACGGTACCGCTGCCGACCGCGTCGGCGATCCGGCAGGCCGTCTCGTACGGGGTGAGGGCACTGGTGTCGACGAGATGAGCGTCGGCGGTGAGCCAGGAGGCGAGTGCGGCGCGGTACGGCTCGATGTGGTCGTACGCCCACTGCTGCATCCGCAGCTCGCCGTCGGGGAGGTCCGGTGGGATCTCCCGGCCGGCTATTCGCTCGCGCAGGATCGTTTCCGCCGGTGCAAGGAGAACATGCCGGACCGCGACCCGGCGGGCCGCGAGACCGCCGAAGATCTCGTCGCGGTACTCCTGGCGCAGCAGGGTCATCGGGACGACGAGGGTCCCGCCGAGTTCGGCGAGCATGGCGGCGGCCGTTTCGATCACGAGCCGTCGCCAGATCTGCAGGTCCTGGAAGTCGCCGACCTCCGCGAGGTGCTTGGCCGGGAGCAGGTTCGGAAGTGCCCCTCCGATGATCTCGGGGTCGAAGAACGTGCTGTTCGGGATCAGGTCGATCAGTTCCCGTGCGGTGGCGGTCTTGCCTGCACCGAACGCGCCGTTGATCCAGACGACGGTCACAGGTCCCCCTCTTCTGTTGGCCCCCTGAGGCTTGCCCGTTCCACCCTGCCACGGAAACCAGCCCCAGTTGAGAGCGCACATACGACGGCGCCGGTACCCCCTCCGACGAGGCACCGGCGCCGTTGGCTTTGGACCGGTATCAGCTGTTCTCTCCGAGGGCGCCCTCGTCGACGGCGAGGCTGCCGTCGCTGACGAGGTGGTCCATGGAACCCACGGTGTCCTTGACGTTGAGATCGCCGAGTACGTCGTGGTCGTGGGAGTGCGACGGAGTGATCGCGGCGACGACGAAACCGGTGGCGAGGGAGGCGATGGCCAGCATGCTGCGCTTCTTCATGCCCCGTTCAACTGAGGAAGCGCGCCGGGGTCACGCCCGGACCGGCCGCCGGGTGGAAACCGCTCCGCCGCGCGACCGTCGTACGAGATCCACGGCCGCCTCGGGCCACTGCGGATGGTCGAAGGTGAACCCCTCCGCGAGCAGCCGCCCCGGGACCACCCGCCGGCTCTTGAGCAGGAGTTCGGTGTCCGAGCGCAGCGCGAAGGCGCCCAGTTCGGCCATCCACTTCGTGGCGGGCAGGCCCACGGGGATGCCCCGGGCGGCGCGCAGGACGCGCATGAAGGCGCGTTGCGGGAGCGGCCCCGGGGCGGCGAGGTTGACCGGCCCGGCGATGTCGTCGCGCGCGACGAGGAACTCGACGGCACGGACGAAGTCCTGGTCGTGGATCCAGGAGACGTACTGGGCGCCGCCCGCGACCGGACCGCCGAGCCCCAGCCTTGCCAGCCCGAGCAGCACGTCGAAGACACCGCCCCGGTCGGGGCTCATCACCATGGCGGCGCGCAGGGCGACCTTGCGAGTGTGCGGGGTGTCGGCGCGCTCCTGCTCGCGCTCCCAGTTCCTGGCGATCTCGACGCTGTACGCCCAGTAGTCGGGGACGCCCGGTTCGGCGCCGCCGATCAGGCCGGTGGCCTCGTCGTTGGGGGCGTCGTAGCGATGGGCGTAGACGGTGGCCGTACTCATCTGCAGCCAGACGCGCGGCGGGTGCGCGGCGGCGGCGACGGCCTCGCCGACGACGCGGGTGGAGTGCACGCGCGAGTCCATCATGGCCTTGAGGTTGGCGGGGGTGTAGCGGCAACTGACGCTGCGGCCCGCCAGGTTGATGACGACGTCACTGCCGTCGATCTCCCGGGCCCAGGAGCCCAGGTGCTCACCGTCCCACCACACCTCGCCCTCGCGCTTCGGCCGCCTGGTGAGGACGACGACCTCGTGGCCCGCCTCGGTCAGGGCGCGGTCGAGGATCGCGCCCACCTGTCCCGTACCACCGGGAATGACGATCTTCACTGGGCTCCCCCTTCTGTTCGGGAGTGAGCCTAGCGCAGAAAGTTGAACGTGTTCAAAAGTCATGGGATGGAAAGTCGAACAATCAATACGCACCTCTTCCAACAGAGTTGGACACGTCCTAACGTAATCGCGCACATGGCACGCACAGGAAGTGATCCCATCTCTCGCCAGTCCGGAGGAAGGTCACCATGCGTCATCCCCACACCCGCACACCCCGCCGAAGAGTGGCAGGAGCGCTCGCAGCAGGACTGTTGTGCGCGGCGGGCCTCGCCGCTCCCGCGATCGCCGCTCCCGTACAGAACCCCGCCTCCCCCGCCCTGGCCGACGGTCAGGCGCTCACCCCTCCGATGGGCTTCAACAACTGGAACTCCACCAACTGCCGTGCCGAGTTCAACGAGTCCATGGTCGAGGGAATCGCGGACCTGTTCGTCGCAAAGGGCCTCAAGGCGGCCGGCTACCAGTACGTCAACCTCGACGACTGCTGGGCCCTGCCCTCCCGTGACGCCGACGGCCGGCTCGTCCCCGACCCGGTCCGCTTCCCGCACGGCATCAAGGCCGTCGCGGACTATGTGCACTCCAAGGGACTCAAGCTCGGCATCTACACCAGCGCGGGCACCAAGACCTGCAACGACGCCGGGTTCCCGGGCGGCCTGGGCCACGAGTACAGCGACGCGCGGCAGTTCGCCGACTGGGGCGTGGACTATCTGAAGTACGACAACTGCAACAACCAAGGCGTGGACGCCAAGTCGCGCTACACCACCATGCGCGACGCACTGAAGGCGACCGGCCGGCCCATCGTCTTCAGCATCTGCGAATGGGGCGAGAACAAGCCCTGGGAGTGGGCCTCGGACGTCGGTCACCTGTGGCGCACCACCGGTGACATCAGCGACAACTGGGGCTCGATGCTGTCGATCCTCAAGCAGAACCTCCCCCTCGCGCCGTACGCGGGACCCGGGCACTGGAACGACCCCGACATGCTGGAGGTCGGCAACGGCGGGATGACGGACACCGAGTACCGCTCCCACTTCTCGATGTGGTCGATCATGGCCGCACCGCTCCTCATCGGCTCGGACCTGCGCAAGGCGACCGACGCGACCTTCGACATCCTCGACAACAAGGAGGTCATCGCGGTCGACCAGGACCCGCTGGGCAAGCAGGGCAACGTTGTCACCTCCGAGGGCGGACGCTGGGTCGTCGCCAAGGAGATGAAGGACGGCAGCCGCACGGTCGCGCTCTTCAACGAGTCCGGCAGCGCCCAGCGCATCGCCACCACCGCCACGGCCGTCGGCCTCCCTAATGCCCGCGCCTACACCCTCCGCGACCTCTGGCAGCACAGGAGCTACAACACCGCGGGCACGATCTCCGCGACCGTCCCAGCCCACGGCACGGTCCTCGTACGGGTCGTCGCCGACCGTCAGTCGGTCAAGAACCCGCCCGCCGTCGAACTCGGCCTGGACAGCGCCCCGTTGGTCCAGGCGGCGACCGCGACCCCGCTCACGACGACGGTGACCGACCTCGGCCGTACGACCGCCGAGCGGGTCTCGGTGAGCCTGACCGGGCCCGCCGGATGGAAGGTGCGGGCCAAGTCGTCGACGACCGCCAAGGCCGTACGAACGGGCCGGACGCTGCGCACGAAGTGGACGGTGACGGCTCCCGCCGGGACGCCCACCGGGTCGTACGAACTTACGTTGAAGGCGAGTTACCGCTCACCGAGCGGTACGCGCGTCACCAGCACCCTGCCGTTCACCGCGTCCGTGGTGATCGCTCCCCCTGCGGGCACCTCGTACCTCGGTGACCTTCCGTGGATGTCAACGGCCAATGGCTGGGGGCCCGTTGAGCGCAACACGAGCAACGGGGAGAGCGCGGCCGGGGACGGTCATCCGATCACTCTCGGTGGAGTGGTGGGGGGGGGGGGGGGGGGGGGGGGGGGGGGGGGCGCGGGGGGGGGGGGGCGGGCGCCGGGGAGCGCGAGAGTGGAGGGCGGAGGGAGGGG
>NZ_JBHYWD010000011.1:0-94229 GCF_042751305.1 Streptomyces hokutonensis | reverse complement strand
GGGGGGGGCCTTTTGCGCCAACCCCCCCCCGGGGGGGGCGCGGGGGGGGGGCGGTCACTCGAAACAGTGTGGGTGGTGGGTTGCCCGCCCGGGCGCGCCCCCCCCACGCCGAGAGCGAGGTGGCGTACTACACCGGGAAGACGTGCGAGAAGGTCACGGCGGACGTCGGTGTGGACGACGAGAAGGGGGCCAACGGGACCGTCGCCTTCGAGATCTGGGCGGACGGTACGAAGGTCGCCTCGACCGGCGTCCTCACCAACGCGATGCCCGCCCAGCCGGTCACGGCGGACGTGACCGGCGCCCAGGTGGTCCGACTCGTCGTCACCGACGGCGGCGACGGGATCGACTCGGACCACGCGGACTTGGCGGACGCTCAACTCACCTGCTGAGCAAGGACGAAGGCCACTGACCGAACGTTTCGTCCGGTCAGTGCCTCACACGCCGGCCGCGGTCGCGTTGTTCGCCTGCCGGGCGAGCGCGGCCGCGGCCGCTCCCACCAGCCCGGCGTCCGTGCCCATCTGAGCCGGCGTCACCGTCAGGCGCTGCACGAAGGACAGCGTCGCGTAGTCGCTCAACGCCTTGCGCAGCGGTGTGAAGAGGACGTCGCCCGCCTTGCCGACGCCGCCGCCGATCACGGCGATGTCGATCTCGACGAGGGTCGCGGTGGCCGCGATACCGGCCGCGAGGGCCTGTGCGGCCCGTTCGAAGGAGGCGACGGCCACCGGGTCGCCCGCGCGGGCGGCGGCGGCCACCGCGGCGGCCGAGGTGTCGCCGTCCGGGCCCGGCCGCCAGCCGCCCTCGACCGCCCGCCGGGCGATGTTGGGCCCGCTGGCGATCCGCTCGACGCAGCCGCGCGAACCACAGGGACAGGGGTCGCCGTCCAGGTCCACGCTGATGTGGCCGATGTGGCCCGCGTTGCCCGTCGGCCCGGGGTGCAGCTGCCCGTTGAGGACGAGACCGCCCCCGACTCCCGTGGAGACCACCATGCACAGCGCGTTGGCGTGCCCGCGCGCCGCTCCCTGCCAGTGCTCGGCCGCCGTGATGGCCACACCGTCGCCGATCAGCTCGACGGGCAGGTCACCGGCCGCCGCGCGCACCCGCTCGACGAGCGGGTAGTCGCGCCAGCCGGGCACGTTGACGGGGCTCACGGTGCCCGCGGAGGCGTCCACGGGACCCGCGCTGCCGATGCCGAGGGCGCTCGCGCGGGACCACGAAGGGGATGCGGTGAGTTCCGCGAGCACCTCCTCCACGGCCCGCATCACGGTGTCGCCGTCGTCCTGCGAGGGCGTCGGGCGCTGCGCGCGCACCAGGATCTTGCCGTGGCCGTCCACCAGCGCCCCGGCGATCTTGGTACCGCCGATGTCGAGCGCGGCCACGAGGTCGGTGTGCATCAGTGTCAGATCTCCCCGTCAAACATCAGAACCACCAGTAGGTGAGTTGGACCGGTCTCGCGGTGGGGGCGCAGGCCGGAGATATCGGTGGACAGTCTCTCTCGCACATGACAACGTTGTCCAGGCTCTATGCTCGACGCCACATCCTCATACAAACCCATGGACCTATGCATCCCCCGTGGACGACAGGACAGGACAGCGCATCGTGCCAGAGACCGCCCGCCGCCCCGAGAACCGCTACGGCAACCGTCCGACCATGAAGGACGTGGCCGCGCGCGCCGGTGTCGGCCTGAAAACGGTGTCACGGGTGGTCAACGGCGAACCGGGCGTCACCCCCGACACCGAGCGCCGCGTCCAGGAGGCCATCGACGCCCTCGGCTTCCGCCGCAACGACAGCGCCCGCGTCCTGCGCAAGGGCCGCACGGCCAGCATCGGCCTCGTCCTGGAGGACCTCGCCGACCCGTTCTACGGCCCCCTCAGCCGCGCGGTCGAGGAGGTGGCCCGCGCCCACGGCGCCCTCCTGATCAACGGCTCCAGCGCCGAAGACCCGGACCGCGAGCAGGAGTTGGTGCTCGCGCTGTGCGCCCGGCGGGTGGACGGCCTTGTGGTGATCCCGGCCGGGGACGACCACCGCTACCTGGAACCGGAGATCAAGGCGGGCGTCGCGACCGTGTTCGTGGACCGTCCGGCCGGGCGGATCGACGCCGACGTCGTCCTGTCCGACAGCTACGGCGGCGCGCACGAGGGGGTCACCCACCTCATCTCCCACGGCCACCGGCGCATCGGCTTCATCGGCGACATGCCCCGCATCCACACCGCGGCCGAGCGCTTGCGCGGTTACCGGGCCGCCATGGAGGACGCCGGAATAGCCGTCGAGGACGCCTGGATGTCCCTCGGCGTGACCGACCCGATCCGGGTACGCCGGGCCGCCGAGGAGATGCTGTCCGGCCCCTCCCCCGTCACCGCCGTCTTCGCCGGCAACAACCGCGTGACGGTCACCGTCGTCCGGGTACTCGCCGAACAGGCCCGCCGGATCGCCCTCGTGGGCTTCGACGACTTCGAACTCGCCGACCTGCTCCAGCCGGGCGTGACCGTCGTCGCCCAGGACGCGGCGGCCCTCGGCCGTACCGCCGCCGACCGCCTCTTCCGCCAACTGGACGGCACGCTCATCGCCCCGGAACGCATCGAGTTGCCGACCCGGCTGATCACCCGGGGCTCGGGCGAACTGCCGCCGTCGGACTGAGCCGCCCCGTGAACGGCCGTATGCTGGAGGATCTGGGGCTGGCCCGGGCGCCGCGCGACTTCCCGCTCGACTACCCGGGTGCCTGGCCCACCACCTCCGGACTCCTCGTCGGGGACCGGCTGTTGCCCCTGGACGACCACGTCACCTACGAGGACCGCACCCCCGTCCTCGCCATCGGCTCCAACGCCTCCCCCGCCCAACTGCGGCACAAGATGGCGGAGTTCGGGATCGACTCCCCCGTCCCGATGGTGAAGGTCCGGGTCACCGGTGTCGACGTCGGCGTGTCCGCGCATGTGAGCCGCGTGGGCTATGTGTCCGCGTCGCCGGTCGACTCACCGGGTGTCGTAGGGGAGTTGTTCGTGACGTGGTTCGACGCGCGGCAGCTCGCGGTGGTGGACGCGAGTGAAGTGGCGTTCGACCGGGCGTGGTTGACCGGGCCCGAGTTCCGTTTCACGTCGTCGGACTCCGGGGAGTCGCTGCGGGGCGCGTATGTCTATGTCAACCGGTACGGGGTGTTGCGTGACGGCACGGGTGTGCCGCGCCGGCATCCGGGCGAGCGGGCGCTGCTCACCGAACTTCTCGCCGCCTCACCGGAGTTGAGGAAGCTGTTCGGGCGGACGCCGGAGGAGTTCTGCGCGCGGGCGCGCGCCGACCGGGAGTTGTGCGAGCGGGGTACGCGGCTGTTCCGGGAGGAGGGGTGGGTGACGGTGTCCGGCCTGGAGCGCTTCGTGGGGTCTCAGCAGACCGGCAGCCCCGGGACCGGTTCGTCGTTGCCCCCGCCCTTGATGTAGACGTCGCTGACATAGACGTTCGTGTTGCCACTGTCGTCGTCCGTCTTCGCCCACCAGACGTTGGTCCACTGGCCGTAGGTCTCGCGGCGGCCCAGATTCGCCTGGCAGTAGAAGTAGTTGGTGCCCGCGCCGAGGACGCCGGCCTCGGTGCCGGACGCGGTGTAGGACTTGGCGGTGCGCCACACCTGGCAGTTGTACTTGCCGCCGCCGATGGACTGGCAGGCCGGGGCGGGGCTGGAACTGGGGCTGGTTCCGTTGGTGGGGGTGCTGTTGGCGCCCGTACCTCCGCCGCCGGAGGACGTGAACCTGCTCGGCGAGGCGGTCGGAGACTGACCGGCTGTCGTGTCCCCACCCTTGCCGGTGTGCCGCTCCGTCGGCGCCTGAGTTCCATCGGCGCCCTGTCCCGTGGGCTTTGCGGAGTCCGAGCGCTTGGCGTCCGCGCGTGCGGTGGGCGAGGCGCCACCGGCGTCCTGGGCCGGGGGTGAGCCGCCCCGCGAAGTGACCGACTCTTCACCGGAGTTGACGTAGTGGGCGACGACCACTCCGGCACTGGCGAGGACGACCGCTGCGGCAGCGGCGGCGATCAGGACTTGTGCCTTGCGGCGGGTGCGCGCGGGGTGGGCTATCGGCCCGGTCGGTGGGGTCGGGTGGGGCACCGGGGCGAGGGGTGGGCCGAAGCCCTGGGGTACGGAGGTGGGAGGGGGCGTGGGGTCGGGCGTGACGGCAGGTGCGGAAACGGGCGTGGAATCGGGCGGAAGGGCATCCGGTCCGGTCGGCCGCGCAGCTGAACCGGAGTCCTGCCGGCCCACTCCGGGACCCGCGCTCCCGTCCAACGCCGACTCGGCCGCTTCCGGCCCCGCGCTCTCGCTCGGCGCGGGTTCCCCCGCCCCGAAGCCGCCCGAGACCGCAGCAAGCCCTCCCCCGGCCCCCCGCAACAGGGTCGTCGGCGAGTCCGTCTCCGGCGCCTGCGCCACCGCTTCCAGCAACTCCCGCGCCTGGTCGGCGTCGGGGCGCAACTCGGGGCGTTTGTCGAGGAGTTGGCGCAGGACGGGGGTGAGCGGACCGGCGCGGTGGGGTTCCGGCAGGGGCTCGTCGACGATCGCCGTGAGGGTGGAGTACGTCGAGGTGCGGCGGAACGGTGAGGCGCCCTCGACGGCCGCGTACAGCGTGGCGCCCAGGGCCCAGACGTCGGAGGCCGGGCCGGGGTCGGCGCCCTGCGCGCGCTCGGGGGCCAAGTAGTCCAGGGAACCGATGAGTTCGCCGCTGCGCGTGAGGTGCGTGGCGGAGCCGTCGCCCGGGTCGTCCATGGTCGCTATGCCGAAGTCCGTGAGGACGACCCGGCCCGAGCGCTCCAGGAGGATGTTGCCCGGCTTCACATCACGGTGCAGTACACCCACGGAGTGCGCCGCGGCCAGCGCGTCCATGACCTTCGCGCCGATCCCGGCCGCCTCGCGCGGGTCGACGGGGCCGCGTTCGCTCAGCACGTCGTCCAGGGAGGGACCGTCGATCAACTCCATGACGATCAGCGGGCGTCCGTCGACCTCCGCGATGTCGTGCACGGCGACGACACCGGGATGGCGGACCCGCGCCGCCGCCCGTGCCTCGCGCTGCATCCGCAGCCGTAGATCGGCGAGCTGGGGCGCGTAGTCGTCGGTGAAGGTGCGCAGTTCCTTGACCGCTACCTCACGGCCGAGGACCTCGTCGACGGCGCGCCAGACCACGCCCATGCCGCCGCGGCCGAGCCGGGCCACGACGCGATAGCGCCCGGCCAGCAGCCGGCCGGCTCCGTCCACGCGTCCGTTCTCCCCCGAAGACACTGCCGCTCCGTTCCTGTGGCACATCCATGAACGCCGTACAGCCTACGGGGCGGCAGTGACAACGGGAGGGGGCGGCGACAGCTGTGACAGGTCCGCTACTTCGCGGACGCCGTCAGGTCGCCCCGGCGGGGCGCCGCGAAGCCCTCCAGGTCCGTCCGGGTCAGCCCGGTGGCCGTGGCCACCTCGGCGATGTCGAGCGCGCCGCAGTCGAGGCCGCGCAGCAGATAGCCGCTGAGGGCCTTGGCGGTCGCGGGCTCGTCCATGACGTCGCCGCCGGCCCGGTTGGCGTAGCGGGCGAGGCGGGCGGCGGCCTGCTCGAAGCCCTCGCGGTAGAAGGCGAAGACGGCCGCGTAGCGGGTGGGGATGTGGCCGGGGTGCATGTCCCAGCCCTGGTAGTACGCGCGGGCCAGTGCCCGCCGGGTGAGGCCGTAGTGCAGCCGCCAGGCGTCGTGGACCTGTGCCGTCGGACCGACAGGGAGCACATTGGTCGAACCGTCCGAGACGCGTACGCCCGTCCCCGCCGCCGCGACCTGCATGACGGCCTTCGCGTGGTCGGCGGCCGGGTGGTCGCTGGCCTGATATGCGGCGGAGACACCGAGACAGGCGCTGTAGTCGAAGGTGCCGTAGTGCAGGCCGGTGGCACGGCCCTCGGCGGCCTGGATCATGCGGGCGACCGTGGCGGTCCCGTCCGTGGCCAGGATGGACTGGCTGGTCTCGATCTGGATCTCGAAGCCGATCCGGCCGGCGTCGAGCCCGTGCGCCTTCTCGAAAGCCTCCAGAAGTCGCACCATCGCGGTGACCTGTTCGGCGTAGGTGACCTTGGGCAGGGTCAGGACCAGCCCCTCGGGCAGTCCGCCGGCCGCCATCAGTCCGGTCAGGAAGATGTCGAGGGTGCGGATGCCCCGGTCGCGCACCGGAGCCTCCATGCACTTCATCCGGATACCCATGTACGGCGCCGCCGTGCCCTTCGCGTACGCCTCGGCGATCAGCCGGGCCGCACGGGCGGCCGCCTCGTCCTCCTCGGCGTCGGGGCGGGGGCCGTAGCCGTCCTCGAAGTCGACCCGCAGGTCCTCGACGGGCTCGCGCTCCAACTTGGCCCGCACGCGCGCGTGCACGGGTTCGGCGAGTTCGTCGGAGAGGCCGAGGACGGCGGCGAAGGAGGCGGCGTCGGGGGCGTGTTCGTCGAGGGCGGCCAGCGCGCGGTCGCCCCAGGTGCGGATCGTGTCGGCGGCGAAGACGTCACCGGGGACGTAGACCGTGTGGACGGGCTGGCGGGTGCCCGGGTCGCCGGGGTAGCTGCGCTCCAGTTCGGCGTCGACCGGTGCCAGGGAGGCGCTGATCTCCTCGCCGACCGCGCCCGCGAGGCTCGTCGCCACCTTCTCCTGCTCGCCCTGACCCATTCCACAGCCTCCAGGTTTCCGCTCTACGGAATCAACAATCCGTAGAACGAAGTTATCCGTGGATCTTCCCGCCGGTCAACACCCTGTCCACGGCGTGAACCCACGGCGTTCACTCCCGCCCCGAGGCCCTCTTCCGCCCGACGCCCCGCCCCTTCATCCTGACTCGCAAGGGGAGGGATGCACATGTCGACTGCCTGGACGGTGACCCGTCGCGCGGGGCTGACCACGCTGGTGGCAGCCGCCATCGCCGTACCACTGATCGGAACCGTACGCGCCGACGCCGTCCGGCACGAGACCCGTCTGCTGGACGTCATGACCTTCAACCTGCGCTACGCGAGCAGCTCGGAACCCAACAGCTGGCAGGTCCGCCGCCCGGTGATGCGCGATCTGCTGCTCCGCGCGGCCCCCGACATCATTGGCACCCAGGAGGGCCTCTACGGGCAGCTCCAGGACATCAAGCAGGACCTCGCGCCGCACTACGACTGGATCGGCAGCGGCCGTAAAGGCGGCAGCCACGACGAGGAGACGGCGATCTTCTACGACACCCGCCGGCTCGCCCCCGTCGAGTACGACCAGTTCTGGCTCTCCGACACACCCTCCGTGATCGGCTCGAACACCTGGGGCGGCGCCCACCCGCGCATCGCCACCTGGATCCGCTTCCGCGACCTCGGGGACGACGGACGGCAGTTCTACGTCCTCAACACCCACCTGGACAACGCGAGTCAGTACGCCCGCGAGCGCGCCGCCACACTCATCGCCGAGCGCCTCGCCCGCCTCGACCGCTCCCTGCCGCTCGTGGTCACCGGCGACTTCAACACCGCCGCGTACACCACCTCGGTCTACGCCACGATGCTGGGCGCCGGCCTCAGGGACACCTGGGACGCGGCGGCCGGGCGCGGGCAGCTGTACGGCACCTTCCACGGCTATCGGGCGCTCGTCCCGGAGGGGAACCGGATCGACTGGATCCTGGTCGGCGAGGGAATCACCGTGCGCCGTACGGTCATCGACACGTTCTCCGAGAACAGCCAGTTCCCGAGCGACCATCTGCCCGTGCAGTCCACGATCAGCCTGGGATGAACGAAGGCTCCCGCGACCACGTGGGCCGCAGGAGCCTCGTACAGCCTGAAGACATCAGCCCTTGCGGGTGTTGATCTCCTCGGTGAGCTGCGGGACGACGTCGAAGAGGTCGCCGACCACGCCGTAGTCGACGAGGTCGAAGATCGGGGCCTCGGCGTCCTTGTTGACGGCCACGATCGTCTTCGAGGTCTGCATGCCCGCGCGGTGCTGGATCGCGCCGGAGATGCCGTTGGCGATGTAGAGCTGCGGGGAGACGCTCTTGCCGGTCTGGCCGACCTGGTTGGAGTGCGGGTACCAACCGGCGTCGACGGCGGCGCGCGAGGCGCCGACGGCCGCGCCGAGGGAGTCGGCGAGCGCCTCGATGATCGCGAAGTTCTCCGAGCCGTTCACACCGCGGCCGCCGGAGACGACGATCGCGGCCTCGGTCAGCTCCGGGCGGCCGGTCGACTCGCGCGGGGTGCGCGCGGTGACCTTGGTGCCGGTGGCCTTGTCCGAGAAGGTGACCGCGAGGGCCTCGACGGTGCCGGCGGCCGGGGCGGCCTCCACGGCGGCCGAGTTCGGCTTCACGGTGATGACCGGGGTGCCCTTGGAGACACGGGTCTTGGTGGTGAAGGAGGCGGCGAACACCGACTGGGTCGCGACCGGGCCCTCGTCACCGGCCTCCAGGTCGGTGGCGTCGGTGATGATGCCGGAGCCGATACGCACCGCGAGGCGGGCGGCGATCTCCTTGCCCTCGGCGGAGGACGGCACCAGGACGGCCGCCGGCGAGACGGACTCGTAGGCGGCCTGGAGGGCGTCCACCTTCGGTACGACGAGGTAGTCGGCGTACTCGGCGGCGTCGTGCGTGAGCACCTTCACCGCGCCGTGCTCGGCGAGCGCGGCGGCGGTGTTCTCGGCACCGGAGCCGAGGGCGACGGCGACGGGCTCGCCGATGCGGCGGGCCAGGGTCAGCAGCTCCAGGGTGGGCTTGCGGACGGCACCGTCCACGTGGTCGACGTAGACGAGAACTTCAGCCATGGGAATGGTCTCCTGCGTGCTTGCGAAGTCTGAGGGGCGGTGAGGGAGCCTGCGGCGGGCCGTGGCCCTGGGGCCTTAGATGAACTTCTGGCCCGCGAGGAACTCGGCGAGCTGCTTGCCGCCCTCGCCCTCGTCCTTGACGATCGTGCCGGCGGTGCGCGCGGGGCGCTGGGCCGCGGAGTCGACGGCGGTCCAGGCGCCTTCGAGGCCGACCTCGTCGGTGTCGATCTCCAGGTCGGAGAGGTCCCAGGCCTGAACCGGCTTCTTCTTGGCGGCCATGATGCCCTTGAAGGACGGGTAACGCGCCTCGCCCGACTGGTCGGTGACGGAGACGACGGCCGGCAGGGAGGCCTCCAGCTGCTCGGAGGCGGAGTCGCCGTCCCGGCGGCCCTTGACGACGCCGTCCGCGACGGAGACCTCGGAGAGCAGCGTGACCTGGGGGACGCCCAGGCGCTCGGCCAGCAGGGCGGGGATCACACCGGCGGTGCCGTCGGTGGAGGCCATGCCGGAGACGACCAGGTCGAAGCCGGCCTTCTCGATCGCCTTGGCCAGCACCAGGGAGGTGCCGATGACGTCGGTGCCGTGCAGATCGTCGTCCTCGACGTGGATCGCCTTGTCGGCACCCATGGACAGCGCCTTGCGCAGGGCGTCCTTGGCGTCCTCCGGGCCCACCGTCAGGACGGTGATCTCGACGTCGTCGTCCGAGTTCTCGGAGATCTGCAGCGCCTGCTCGACCGCGTACTCGTCGAGCTCGGAGAGCAGACCGTCCACGTCGTCCCGGTCGACGGTCAGGTCATCGGCGAAGTGCCGGTCGCCAGTGGCGTCGGGCACGTACTTCACAGTGACAACGATCCTCAAGCTCACGCCGGCTCTCCTACTGCATCGTCATTTTTCGGCTGCCTACTTCCAGGCAGCATAGGCGCCTTGAACGGCCGTTCCCGGTGCGGGCGGCCGGTGCTCCGAGCGAAATATTACTCGCCAGTACGCAGGACTACGCTCCCTCAGCAGGTGCCCGCTAAGCAAGCGCTTTGAACTGTGACCTGTGCAACGCAGCGTAATCGGAACTCGACGCTTCCGCAGGGTGGCCCGTCACCCACCGGGAGTGGCCTCAGTCACGCAGTCCGTTGAAGCGGCCCTGGTGGTAGAGGAGCGGGCGGCCGGAGCCGGCGTGGTCACCGAGGACGACCTCGGCGATGACGATGCGGTGGTCCCCGGCGGGCACGCGCGCGACGACCCGGCACACCAGCCAGGCGAGCACGCCGCCGAGGACCGGTACGCCCTCGGGACCCTCGTGCCAGACGGTGGTCGCCCCGAACCGGTCGGCGCCGCTGCGGGCGAAGGTGGCGGCCAACTGCTCCTGGTGCTCGCCGAGTATGTGCACGCCGACATGGTCGGCCCCGGATATCGCGGGCCAGCTCGACGCGCCGGTGCTGATCCCGAAGGACAGCATCGGGGGCTGGGCCGAGACGGAGCTGAGGGAGGTGGCGGTGAAGCCGACCGGACCGGTCTCACCGCGCGCGGTGATCACCGCCACACCGGCGGCGTGCTGCCGGAAGACGGAACGCAGCAGGTCGGGAGAGGCGAGCTGGGAGGTGCCGAGATCGGGCGTGGCCGTCATGGGGCTGTCCTTCTTGGGGAGGCGACGAGCTGGACCGTGGCTGCTCAACAGCCCGGACAGCACGCGCTCGCGGTGCGTGCGAGGTCGACGTGCGCCCGCCCGAAAAGAAGGAGTTCCGAAGGCATACGGTCAGGCTGACGATAGGTGGTGTGCACAGTCAAGTACGTTCCGGCATATGGGAGATGACTCACCGCTTCCGCCCGAATCGTCAAACCGCCTCCCCCAGGGCCGCGATGACATCCGCCTTGCGGGGGAGGCCGGTGGCGCGCCGCACGACCCGTCCGTCCGCGTCGAGCACCAGCACGGTGGGGGTCTTCAGGATGTCGAGTTCCCGCACGAGGTCCAGGTGGTCCTCGGCGTCGATCTCGATGTGACGCACTCCGGGGACCATGCCGGCCACCTCGCCCAGCACCCGGCGGGTGGCCCGGCAGGGGGCGCAGAAGGCGCTGGAGAACTGCACCAGGGTCGCCTTCTCGCCGAGGTCGCCGCCCAACTCGGCGGCGCCGAGCCGTTTTCCGCCGTCGCGCCCGCGCACCCGTACTCTCCCGCTCCGCCGCCGATGCAGCACTCCGTAGGCGCTCGCCGCCGCGAGCACCACCACGCACACCACAAGTCCGGTCATCGGCCCTTCCAGCGTTCACGAGACTGCAAAGATTCCCGGCACCCGGAATCCTTTCCGCTGCGGAATCCTTGATTCATGGACATCGACGTACGAGGACCGCGCTTCGGCGCGGCCCTGACGACCGTAGTACTGGCGGTCGTGCTGGTCACCGGCAGCTTCTGGCTGCTGGCGTGGCAGACCCTGGCGTTCGCGCTGGGCGCGGCGCGCGGCGTGGGCCGTTCGCCGTACGGCTGGCTGTTCCGGAAGGCCGTACGGCCGCGGATCGGGCCGCCGACCGAGTTCGAGTCGCCGGGGCCGCCGCGGTTCGCGCAGGCGGTCGGGCTGGTCTTCGCGGGGGTGGGTCTGGTCGGTTTCGGCGTGGGACCGACCTGGCTGGGGCTCGCGGCGACGGGTGCCGCGCTGGCCGCCGCGTTCCTCAATGCCGCGTTCGGGTACTGCTTGGGGTGCGAGATGTACCTGCTCGTACGGCGGGTGACGGTTCGCGCAGAGTAAAGGCAATTTAAAAGTCCGAGGTGGATCAAGTGATGGACGTGACGAGGATCTCGCCCTTCTCCGGCACGAGGACTGGCCAGTCGTTCGTTCTTCGGGCACGATCTGCGCAATGCCGTAAACCTACGGCTGCGTAACTTTCCCGCCCGGAGACCCCCTTCAGGCAGAGAGAAGGGTCCACCCCGTCCATGGCTGAGCTTGTCTACCGCCCCGTCGTCGGTCTCGCCCAAACGTTGTTCAAGGTCTGGGACCTCAAGATCGACCTCAAGGGATCGGAGAACATTCCGCGCTCGGGCGGCGCTGTGCTGGTCAGCAACCACATCAGCTACCTGGACTTCATCTTCGACGGCCTGGCCGCCCTGCCGCAGAAGCGCCTGGTGCGCTTCATGGCGAAGGAGTCGGTGTTCCGGCACAAGATCTCCGGTCCGCTGATGCGCGGCATGAAGCACATCCCGGTGGACCGCAAGCAGGGCGAGACCGCCTACCAGCACGCGCTGGAGTCGCTGCGGTCCGGCGAGATCGTCGGCGTCTTCCCCGAGGCGACGATCTCGCAGTCCTTCACCCTGAAGAGCTTCAAGTCCGGTGCCGCGCGCATGGCCCAGGAGGCCGGCGTCCCGCTGATCCCGATGGCCCTGTGGGGCACGCAGCGGCTGTGGACCAAGGGCCACCCGAAGAACTTCAAGCGCAGCCACACCCCGATCACCATCCGGGTCGGCGAGCCGGTGGAGGCCCCGCAGGACCAGTACGCGGGCGCGATCACCCGTCGGCTGCGCGAGCGCGTCCAGGAGCTGCTGGAGGCCGCTCAGCGCGCCTATCCGGTACGCCCCAAGGGCCCGGACGACACGTGGTGGATGCCGGCCCATCTCGGCGGTACGGCACCCACTCCCGAAGAGGTCAAGGCGGCCGAGGCGCGCTGAATCGTCACGCCGGGGCGTGGACGGTGATCTGCGCCCCGGGGCTGAACTTCTCGAGCAGTTCGGCGAGTTCGGCGCCCGCGCGTTCCACCTCGGCGACGGGCATCGGCGCCAGGCTCTCCAACAGGAAGACGGCGGACGTCGATTCCTCCGTGAGCCTGGTGCGCGGCCCCTGTCGCCAGTTCCAGCGGCGGCAGGTGACACCGACCGCGTCGGTCCACACCACCTCGCCCGCATCGGGGTGTTCGACGACCTCCTCGCCGCCCGCGACGGTCACGAACTCCTCGTCCCCGATGGCCCGTTGGAGGGTCATCCCGCCCTGGATGCGGTCGGTGTCCTCGCCGCCAACGGGGATCAGGTACGCGACGCTGATGGCGTTGTAGAGGTCGACCAGCACATTGATCCGGGGCAGTCCGGCGTCCGTGAGCGCCCTCTTGGCCAGCGCCTCGGCGGAGTTGCGGGTGCGCGACGGCTTCGACCCGAACGCCGTGTACACCTCGCGCCAGGCCACCATGTGGGGGTCCTCGTGCGGGGCACGACCGTCCAGCCGTACGGCCAGCCGGCGGGCCGCATCGTCGAGGTGCGCCGAACTCGCTTCGGTGCTCGGCCCGTTGACCAGTCCGGTCGCCTCGATCGCGACGTGCGTGAAACCGGGGGCGAGGGCGCGGACTTCGTCGGACACGGTCAGGGTGAGCGTCATGAGGTGCCTCAGAGTGCGGTCGGGAGTGTCTGCCACAGGTACGACCGGTCGGGGGCAGCCTTCAGGGCGTTCAGCACGACCGGGTGCGGTTCAGCGTACAGGACCGGATAGTCCAGCTCATTGAACTCCGGGTCGGGTACGAAGGCCAGCCGTTCGCCGTCGAGGGAGAACTGCGCGTCCACGCCCGGCTTGTTGCCGCGCGGATCCTGCCGGTGCCAGGCCCCGTTGAACCGCACGGCGACCAGCCCGTGGACCACGTCGAACTTCTGGTAGCAGAGCGCCGTCGGGATGTCCTCGGCCCTCAGCAGCGCGGCCAGCGCGTGCGCCTTGGCGTAGCAGATGCCGGTGCCCTGCTCCAGGACGTCGGAGGCCCGCCAGGTGACACGCTGATCACCGGAGTCCTGCGAGTGCGGAATGGCGTCCCGCACGAACTCGAACGCCAGCCGTGCATAGCCATACGAGTCCGCCGCACTCTTGGCGAGTCGCGCGGACGTCTCGCGCACGAGGGGGTGACCATGGTCGATGACCTCGTCGGCGGCCAAGTAGGCGGACAGGTCGGGGGTGTTCTGGATCAGCTCCATGCCTGGAGAGCATAGGAAAGCGATCACCCGAGAGTCAATGACTTTTCAGGTGACCGCATACCTATGCATAGTCTGTTCAAGCTTGACTAGCGGGCCATCTCCTCCTTGAGCGCCGCCACGAACGCGTCCACGTCGTCCTCGGTCGTGTCGAAGCCGCACATCCAGCGGACGTCGCCGGCCGCCTCGTCCCAGAAGTAGAACCGGAAGCGCTGCTGAAGGCGCACGCTCACGTCGTGCGGGAGGCGGGCGAAGACGCCGTTGGCCTGCACCGGGTAGAGGATCTCCACCCCGTGCACCGCGCGGACGCCCTCGGCGAGGCGCTGGGCCATCTCGTTCGCGTGGCGGGCGTTGCGCAGCCACAGGTCCTTGGCGAGCAGCGCCTCCAACTGCACAGAGACGAAACGCATCTTGGAGGCGAGCTGCATGGACAGCTTGCGCAGGTGCTTCATGTGGCTGACGGCGTCCTGGTTGATGACGACAACCGCCTCACCGAAGATCGCACCGTTCTTCGTCCCGCCCAGGGAGAGGATGTCGACGCCGACCGCGTTGGTGAACGTCCGCATGGGGACGTCAAGTGAGGCCGCCGCGTTGGCTATCCGGGAGCCGTCGAGGTGGACCTTCATCCCGCGCGCGTGGGCGTGGTCGCAGATCGCGCGGATCTCCTCGGGCGTGTAGAGGGTGCCGAGTTCGGTGCTCTGGGTGATCGAGACGACCTGCGGCATCGCGCGGTGCTCGTCGTCCCAGCCGAAGGCCTGCCGGTCGATCAGTTCGGGCGTGAGCTTGCCGTCGGGCGTGGGCACCGTGAGCAGCTTCAGGCCGCCCATGCGCTCGGGGGCGCCGCCCTCGTCGACGTTGATGTGGGCGCTCTCGGCGCAGATCACCGCGCCCCAGCGGTCGGTGACCGCCTGGAGCGCGACGACGTTGGCGCCGGTGCCGTTGAAGACCGGGAAGGCCTCCGCCGTGGCGCCGAAGTGGCTGCGGATGATGCCCTGGAGGTTCTCGGTGTACTCGTCCTCGCCGTAGGCGACCTGGTGGCCGCCGTTGGCGAGGGCGAGGGCGGCGAGCACCTCGGGGTGGGCGCCGGCGTAGTTGTCGCTGGCGAAGCCGCGGATCTCCGGGTCGTGATGGCGACGGGCGTCGGTCTTCGGAGGGTTCACGGCTTCTCGGTCAGCCACAGACGGTTTCCGTTCACTTCGGAGGCGGGCTTGTCCCAGACGCCGGCGATGGCCTCGGCGAGGTCCTTGACGTCGGTGAAGCCCGCGAACTTCGCGTTGGGGCGTTCGGCGCGCATCGCGTCGTGCACCAGCGCCTTCACCACCATGATGGCGGCCGCGGAGGTGAGACCCTCCTCGCGTGCGGCCTTGCGGTAGCCGTCGGCCATGGCGAGGGTCCACGCCTCGGCGGCGGCCTTCGAGGCGGAGTACGCCGCGTTGCCCGCCGTGGGCTTGCTGGCGCCGGCCGCGCTGATCAGGAGGTAGCGGCCGCGGTCGCTGCGCTCCAGGCCGTCGTAGAAGGCCAGCGAGGTGTGCTGCACGGTGCGGATGAGCAGCTTCTCCAGCAGGTCCCAGTCGGCGAGGTCGGTCTCGGTGAAGGTGGCGCTGCCGCGCCAGCCGCCGACGAGGTGGACGAGGCCGTCGACGCGGCCGAAGTCCTTCTCGATGTGCGCGGCCCAGTCGCGGGTGGCCTGCGGGTCGAGCAGGTCGACGGTGTCGCCTACGACGGTGGCGCCGCCGTGCGCGTAGCGGGCCGCGTCCACGGCCTCCGCCAGACGCTCGGGATGCGCGTCCGAGCCGACGACGGTCGCGCCCGCCTCCGCCAGCCGCAGCAGCACGGCGTGGCCCGCCGGCCCGCCCGCTCCGGCCACCGCGATCACCGCGCCGTTGAGCGCCCCGTTCCCCATGGTCCTCGCCTCCTGAGCCACTTCGTTCGTACGGTCGCTCACGCGGCGATCCGCTCGGCGCTCTCCGCGGTGATGCCCTTGGTCGAGGCGATCACGTTCTTGAGCTTCTTGGAGAGTGCCTCATAGAACATGCTCAGCGGAAACTCGTCCGGAAGCACGTCATCCACGAGTTTCCGCGGCGGCTGGTTCAGGTCCAGGGCGTCGTGACCCTTGGCCCACTTGGAACCGGGGTGCGGGGCGAGGTAGGTGGCGACCAGGTCGTAGGCCTTGAACCAGTGGACGAGCTTGGGGCGGTCGATGCCCGCGCGGTAGAGGTCCTCGATCTCGGCGCACAGCTGATTGGTGACCTCGGGGGCGCGCCGCCAGTCGATGTGCAGCTTGTTGTCGGTCCAGCGGACGACGTCGTGCTTGTGGAGGTAGGCGAAGAGGAGCTGGCCGCCGAGTCCGTCGTAGTTGCGGACGCGCTCTCCAGTGACCGGGAAGCGGAACATGCGGTCGCAGAGGACGGCGTACTGCACGTCGCGGGCCTGCGGAATCCCGTCCGCCTCCAGCTTCACGGCCTCCTTGAAGGCGGTGAGGTCGCAGCGCAGCTCTTCGAGGCCGTACATCCAGAACGGCTGCCGCTGCTTGATCATGAACGGGTCGAAGGGCAGGTCGCCGTGGCTGTGGGTGCGGTCGTGGACCATGTCCCACAGGACGAAGGCCTCCTCGCAGCGCTTCTGGTCGTCGACCATCGTCGCGACGTCCTCGGGCAGTTCCATGCCGAGGATGTCAACTGCGGCCTCGGTGACCCGGCGGAAGCGGGCGGCCTCGCGGTCGCAGAAGATGCCACCCCAGGAGAAACGTTCCGGCGCCTGGCGTACGGCGATGGTCTCCGGGAAGAGCACGGCGGAGTTGGTGTCGTAGCCGGACGTGAAGTCCTCGAAGGTGATGCCGCAGAACAGCGGGTTGTCGTAGCGGGTCGCCTCCAGCTCGGCCAGCCAGTCGGGCCAGACCATGCGCAGGACGACCGCTTCGAGGTTGCGGTCCGGGTTGCCGTTCTGCGTGTACATCGGGAAGACGACCAGGTGCTGGAGTCCGTCCCGGCGGTTCGCGGCGGGCTGGAAGGCCAGCAGCGAGTCGAGGAAGTCGGGCACCTGGAAGCCGTCGGCGGCCCACCGCTCAAGGTCCCTGACCAGAGCGGCGTGATAAGCGGCGTCGTGCGGGAGCAGCGGGGAGAGGTCCTCGACGGCGCCCGTCACCCTGCGTACGGCGTACTCGGCCTCCGCGCGGTCCGGCGCCCCCTCGGCGGCGAAGTCGATCGACCCGTCCTTGGCCTGCCATGGCCGGATCCGCTCCACGGCATCCTTGAGCACGGGCCATGCCGGATGCTCCACCACCCTGGTCACGGGAGGAACCCGCTCCTCCGAACCCACCTGCACAAGAATTTCCGTCATGTCCCATCCTCCACGGGAGAATCCAGCGTACGGGAACCGTATACATATGTGGTTTCTCCCAGCAAGAGGATCTTCGGGAGATTATCCTGCCGAACCCTGCCCGTGACCGAACTTTTTCCTGCCGGAAACCATGAACGCCGCCGAAGAGACACCGCGCGGCTACCCAGGGGCCGGGGCGTCGAAACCGGCCACCGGTCAATCGCCCCGGGACTCGCCCACCCCGGGGGTGACCGTCGAGGCCGGTGCCGCGCAGGCCGGCCGCCACCGTCTCCGCGATCCTCCGTGTACGCACGGGTACATCGCCGGGGCCTGCCGTTAGGCTGCGGCTCTGCCACGTGGACGCCGGTGTCCGGCCGCGCCCACGCGCGCGAGCCGAGCCGCCGTCGACGGAAGCGAGTTGAACCTTGAACTTCCTTACCATCGGTCACCGCGGAGTCATGGGTCTCGAACCCGAGAACACTCTCCGTTCCTTCGTCGCCGCCGAGCAGGGCGGCCTCGATGTCATCGAACTCGATCTGCATCTGAGCAGGGACGGCGCCCTCGTCGTCATGCACGACGCCGACGTGGACCGTACGACCGACGGCACCGGTCCGATCGCCGAGCGGACCCTCGACGAGCTGCGCACCCTGGACGCGGGCCGCGGCGAGCGCGTACCCACCTTCGAGGAGGTCCTGGACGCCGTCCGGTCACCGCTCCAGGCCGAGATCAAGGACCTGGCGGCGGCGCGGGCGCTGGCCGAGGTCATGCACCGGCGGGACCTGGTCGGACGGGTCGAGGTGTCCTCGTTCCACGACGAGGCGATCACCGAGATCGCCCGCCTGGTGCCCGGCGTACGCACCGCCCTGATCGCCGGCCGTTTCGGCCCCGAAGTGGTCGAGCGGGCCACCGAGGCCGGTGCCGAAACGGTCTGCCTGAACATCCGCAGGCTGACCCTGGAGGTCGTGGAGGCGGCCCGCAAGGCGGACTTGAGGATCATCGGCTGGGTGGTGAACACCCAGGACCAGCTGCGGCTGGTACGCGCCCTGGAGCTGGACGGCGCGACCACCGACTACCCGGAGATCAAACGCACGGGCCGCTTCACCGCGTGAGGGCTACGCGAGTTCCTTGACCAGCAGCTCGAACTGAAGGTCGTCGCGCTGCGGAATGCCGAACCGCTCGTCGCCGTACGGGAACGGGGTCATCCGACCCGTACGGCGATACCCGCGGCGCTCATACCAGGCGATGAGGTCGTTGCGTACGGAGATCACGGTCATGTGCATCTCCCCCACTCCCCAGCTCTCCCTGGCCGCGCGCTCCGCCTCCGCGATGATGACCTTGCCGAGGCCGCCGCCCTGAAGCTGCGGGCTGACGGCGAACATCCCGAAGTAGGCGTGGTCGCCGCGGTGTTCGAGCTGGCAGCAGGCGACGACCCGGCCGTCGCGTTCGACGACCAGCAGTCGGCTGTCGGGCGACTTGATGACCGCGAGCACGCCCTCGGGATCGGTCCGCTGCCCTTCGAGGATGTCCGCCTCGGTGGTCCATCCGGCCCGGCTGTCGTCGCCCCGGTAGGCCGACTCGATCAGCACGACGAGGGCGTCCACATCGGCGTCGGTGGCGTCGCGGAAGGTCAGTCCGGTGGCGGCGGTGTCCATGGTGCACAACTCCGATCAGAGGCGCGGCTCGGCAGTGACGAGAGTAACGCGGCCCGCGGACTAGGCTCCGGCCGCATGGTGCACGTACTGAGCAGCCGTATCCTGCTGCGCCCGACCGATCCCGACCGTTCCCGCGCCTTCTACGGTGAGCAGTTGGGGCTGCCCGTCTACCGGGAGTTCGGCACGGGGGTGGAGCGCGGGACCGTCTACTTCCTCGGCGGCGGATTCCTGGAGGTCTCCGGACGTTCCGACACCCCGCCCTCACCCGCCGTGCGGCTGTGGTTGCAGGTCGCGGACGCGGGGGCCGCGTACGAGGAGTTGCGGGCGAAAGGGGTCGAGGTCGCGCGGCCGCCGGTGAAGGAGCCATGGGGGCTGGTGGAGATGTGGGTGGCGGATCCGGACGGGACGCGGATCGTGCTGGTGGAGGTGCCGGCGGATCATCCGCTGCGGTATCGGCCGGGGATCTAGGTCTACGGCGGGCAAGGGCCGTTCCGTGTCGGTTGGCCGGGGTCGTGGCCCGGGCTTAGCGTGCTGGAAGGGGTACTTCCTGCGGAAGGAACGCCATGAAGCTCGACAGGCCGGTGACCGGCGGGCCCTGTTGGGTCGAACTCGGGACCAGTGACCTCGAGGCGGCCAAGGGGTTCTACGCGGACGTGCTCGGCTGGCGTCCGGAGACCGACCCTCGGCAGGAGGCCGGCGGCTACACGGTCGCGCACGTCGGGGACGCGGCGGTCGCCGGCCTGACACCGCTGTTCCAGCAGTCGCAGCCGGTGGCGTGGAACGTGTCGTTCGCGGTGGCGGACGCCGACACGACCGCGGAGCGGGTGCGCACGGCCGGCGGGACGCTGCTGATGGAACCGGCCGACGTGTTCGACATCGGGCGCTTCGCGGTCGCCCTGGACCCGGGCGGGGCCGCGTTCCAGATGTGGCAGGCGCGGACCTTCCCCGGCGCCGGGCTGTTCAACTCGCCCGGCGCGCTGGGCTGGGTGGAGCTGCTGACACGGGCGCCGGAGCGGGCCGAGGCCTTCTACACGAGCGTGTTCGGCTGGACCGTCCGGCCCTCGGCGCACTACCCGCAGTGGGGCATCGACGGCGCCGACTTCGGCGGCATGATGGCGATGGACGACAAGTTCCCGCCCCAGGTGTCCCCGCACTGGCTGCCGTACTTCGCGGTGAACGACGTCCACGCGACCGCTGCCGCGACGACCGCGGCGGGCGGTGCGGTCCTCATGGAGCCCCGGTCCGTCGCCGACGTACGGCGGATCGCGGTGCTGCGGGATCCGCAGGGGGCGGTGTTCGGGGTGCACGCGGCGGGCGGGGACGGCTGAGCCCGTTCGCCCGCCCGCCGCCCGCCCTCAGGCCAGCGGTGTCACCGTCACCTGGTCGATCACGGGGGCGTACGCGGAGCGTTGGCCGTACTGGTTCCTGGACCGGCCGTCGTGGTCCGGGAGTTCGTCGGCCGTGAACGTGAGGGTGTTGGCGCCCTCGTCGAGGGTGACGGGGACGGTCAGGTCGTGGAAGTTGTTGAAGTGGAAGGTCGTGGGGAACAGGACGCGCCGCGGGGCGGCCCCGTTGACCGCGATGTCCGCGTGACGGCAGACCGGGTCCGGGTTGTAGTGGGTGGCGGGCGCCTGCTCGCCGTTGGAGTAGCGGATCGTGAGCGCGTGCCGGCCGGCCCGCTCCGCCGTCACGGTGAGGGTGAGGGCGTTCCCGGGTCCACCGCCGATGCCGTCGACCGCCTTGCCGCCGGTGGCGAACGTGTGGGCGCCGGTGACCCGGGCGCTGCCGGTCGTTGTGCCCTCCTCGGCCGGGTACGTCGAGGTGGGCAGGAGGCCGCGTGAAGGGCCGGTCCGGAGGCGGTCCAGGACGAGGGCGTCGGAGGTGGCGGTGACGGTGACCTTGTTGATGCCCGACGTAAGGAAGAGAGGAACGGAGGATCGTTCAACAATCCCCACGTTCTCACCGTTGATCGTCAACTCGCCCTCCCCGAGGCCGATCCTGTCGACGGTCACCGTCGCCTCCCCGTCCTCCGCCGCGTGCACCCAGAAGGTGGCGGAGCCACCCCGCGGCAGTACGGCGGCACCCGGGCCGGAGGCTCCCCTGACCGCGTAGTCGACGCGCGCGCCACCGCCCAGGACGGCGAACTCGGCGTCGTACAGCGCGGACCCGGCCACCTGGTCGTCACGCAGCGCGAGGTCGAGCTTGTCGACGACCGCGTCGCCCCGCGTGACACCGAGGTCGGGGTCCTTGGCGGCGAGGGTGACGGTGTGCGCGCCGGCGGTCAGTTCGACCTGGGTGTCGGCGTGGCCCCACACCGCCCACTTGTAGCCGAGCGGCAGCCGGAGTTCGCGCGGCCGGCGGCCGTCGACGCGGAGGAAGACGTTGGTGGGTCCCTGCTCGCGCACGGCGTCGGCCAGGTTGTAGGAGTTGGCGAAGACGCTCACATCGTACGTCCCGTCCTCCGGGACCTCGACCGAGAAGGCGAGCACGCCGTCGGAGCCGGTGCGGAGTCCGCCCACGTGGTAACCGGTCGAGGTGGCGAACTTGTCGACGTCGGACGGCGATCCCTCGGGCCCGTTCAGGGAACGGCCGCCACCGAGGTAGGTCGCGTCCTCGGCCTGGTACGTCCGCCGCCAGCCGACCGAGGGCGGCAGCGCTACGGCCCCTTCGCCGCCCGGGGACAGGATCACCTGGTACGCCGACATCTCCTCCAGGTCCGCCAGACGGAGCGTCACTTTTCCGTCCACGACGGGGAGTTCATGGTCGGCGAGCCGCAACGGCTGTGCGGAGGCGCCGACTTGGCCCGTCCAGCGGATCTCCAGGAGCCGCGCGTGAACGGTCGTACCGAAGACTTCGGGGTCGACGCGCTCGAACACGACGTCTGCCGAACCGCCCGCGCCGCCGAACAGCACCCGCGCCTGCCGCTTGTCCCGGTCCAGCGCGGCGACGCCCTGGAGCGTGTACTGCACGTTCGGATGGGGCGCGGTGACCTGGACGGTGTTGCCCGTGAACTGGCCGTAGGCGTTGAACAGCCACCACTGTCCGTTGCCCTTGTTGGCCTCGACCGCCGAGTCGTTGAGGTTGCCGTCGATGTTCCAGTACGCCATGTCGGCGTCGACCTTGGACTCCTCGATCGCGGCGATCCACTGGATCATCTGCCCCGGGACGGACAAGTGGTAGTTGTGGGCGTACTCGTTGATGTTGACGGGGAGTGGCCCGATGCCCAACTCCCTTTCCAGGGAACGGTACTTGGCGACGTTCGTGCGGATCTCGTCCGGCGAGGACAGCTCGTGCCAGGTGACGATGTCGGGCAGTACGCCCTCGGCAGCCGCGAACTCCAGGAAGCCCTTGACCTCGTCGTACAGTTCGCAGGTGTTGGGGCCGGCGATGCGGGCGTCGGGATCGAGCTCCTTGATGAGGCGGTAGATGTCCCGCCAGGCGGTGAAGTAGGCGCGCGGGTCGGTGCGCCAGGAGGTCCCGTCGTAGCTCCACTCCCCCGTGCCGAACATGTTGCCCTCGGGCTCGTTGAACGGGACGTACACGACATGGGACCGGTACTCGCCGAGCGCCAGCACCTGTTCGACGTGCCTGCGGACGCGTGCCGTGAAGTCGGCGAGGCGCTCGGGGCCGGTGGCGCCGGGCCATTCGTAGGGGAAGCCGCGGTAGATGTCGGTCAGGTAGACGTAGACGTCCTTGCCGCCCGCCTCGACGAAGGGGCGCAGCATCTCCAGGGCGTCGGCGCCCGGGTGCTGGACGCCGTCCTGGGCCTTGGTGGAGACCGTGCGGACGTACATGCCCTCGACGACGTTGCGGCTGGGGACGCCGTCGCCGTAAAGGCCGTAGAGCGTGCCGCTCGCGCCTCCGTGGAAGGGGCCCGTGTCGGTGCCGAGGTCGATGGTGAGCTTCCCGGAGGTGGGGGCGGCGGAGGCTTCGGCTGCCACGGCATCAATTCCCTTGTTCGGCATGTCGTACGACAGTCGGCGTCCCGAACCGACCTGGTCGAACGTAGGGAGATCACGCGCCTCACGTCAACGGTCCGCCACCGCTCACCTGCGGCGGCTCAGACGCGCAGCACGCCGAGCCGGCCTTCCAGCTGGACCAGCAACTCGCCCAGCAGTGTGGCCAGTTCGCCCTGCCCGGGGGTGTCCAGGCCGGCCAGCACGGCGGTCTCGTAGGCGAGTTGCTCGGGCAGGATCGCGTCGACGAGTTCGCGGCCGGCGTCCGTCAGGCGGACGTGCGCGACGCGGCGGTCGCGGGTGTCGCCGCGGCGCTCGACCAGTCCGCGTTCGGTGAGCTGTTTGAGGCGCTTGGTGACGGCGGCACCCGAGGAGAAGGTCTCCCGGGTCAGCTCGCTCGGCGTCAGCTCGTGCCCGGTGCGGCGGAGCGCGCCGAGCAGGTCGAACTCGGGGCGGCTGAGCCCGGCCCGGCGCAGCGGCGCGTCCTCGGCCTGCTGGAGCAGGGCGGCACACCGGTTGATTCGGCCGATGATCTCCATCGGCCCGGTGTCGAGACCGGGGTGCACGGCCTGCCACTGCCCGACGACGGCGGCGACGGTGTCGTGGTGGGGCGCGCTCGGCGAGGGGTCGTCGCGGGCCGCATCCGGAGAGACACCGTTTCCGTCCGCCGGCCGTCCGTTCATTGACGTCATCCCCGTACGCCCTCCGTCTTCCTGCCCGTGCGCCGATCCGCGGCCGGCCCGGGGTGCGGTCCCCGGCGTCGTACCGTCGCGGCGAGCGTACGGTGTCCGGACTGCTCGGCGAGCACGACCCGCTCCTGGGGCAGGGCGCGCTGCCACCACTCGCCGGACGCGGCGTCGACTGCGGCGCGCAGTTCGACCAGCGCTGCGGCGAGCGCGCGGTGCGCGGAATGCAGGGCTCCGGGGGCGGGAGCGGGCTCCGTCAGGAGGCGCGTGGCCCGCCCGCGCGCCCCTTCGACCGCGGTCAGCGCCTCCTCGATACGGTCGGTCGCGCGGCGGTTGGTGACGGCGACAGCGGCCACGAGGCCGACCAGGGCGCCGACAAGGGTGTCCACGACCCGCTCGGTGATCAGCTCCCCGGGCTGCTGGGTCCGGGCGAACTCGGTGACGAGCAGCGCCATCGGGGTCACACAGACACTGCCGAGCCAGTAGTTGCGGCCGATCAGCGCCTCGGCGCCGAAGTTGAACGCGAGGCAGCACAGGACGAGGGCCGCCGGGTGGGTGTGCGCGAGCGGTGCCACCCCTGCGAAGACGAGCACGCCCACGAGGTTGCCGACGACCCGCTGCACTCCGCGGCCCCAGGTGAGGGTGATGTTGGCCTGGTAGAGGGAGGCGGCGGTGACGAGGGCCCAGTAGGGGCGGCCGACACCGAGGGCCAGGGAGGCGTAACCGGCGAGTGCGCACCCGATCGCCGTGCGCAGCACGAGGGGGGCGAGCGGGCCGAGCCTGGTCCACAACGGGCGGGCGGGGGTGGCGAGTTCGGCGTCCACACCGAGCAGTTCGGCTACGGCGCCGGCCGGGTCGTCGGTCCGTGGGACCGGTCCACTGCCGCGCAGTTCGCGGGCCCAGGTGCGCAGTAGCGCCGCGTCGGTGTCCGCGGGCGCGGCGAGGGCGACCTCGGCGCGGACGACGAGGCGTTCGAGAGCGCGGCGGGGCTCGGTGCGGACACCCGTGGCGAGCAGGGACTGCCAGGCCGCCTGAATGGCCGCTGCCGTGGCAGCACGCGCGCGTGCGTGGCCGTCGCCGGTGCCGCGGGTGGCGGCGTACACGGCGGCGGCATCCAGTGCCTGGGCAGTGGCGCGGCGCTCGGGGCCGTACGGCCGGACCAGACCGGGTGCCATGCCGACGAGCCACGCCCAGACACCCGCCGTGGCGGCGAGCGCGAGGTGGCCGGGGATCTGGGCGGGCGTCTGCGGTGCGAAGAGCGAGGCGGAGCTGATGAAGGTGAGGACGACGTTGCCCGGCGGGCCGATCCGGGTCGCGTCGCACAGTCCCTTCTGTACTGCGGCCAGGGCGGCGCCGACCGTGACCAGCACGACGCCGTTCGCGGTGAGGGAGGCGGTGACCAGCGCGACGGCGAGACCGCCGATCATCCCGAGAACGACCCAGAGCAGGGCGCGAGCCCGGGCGGCGTAGGGCTTGTTGTGGGCGTAGAGCGCGCACAAGGAGCCGGCCATCGTGTACATCGCCAGGTCGAGGCGGCCCAGGGCGAGCAGGGTAAGGTTGGGCGGGGCGACCGAGGCGACCGCGCTGAGCGCGGGCTTGAACCAGATGTCGGAGGGCCGGCCGAGGCGCAGCACACCGGCGAGCGGAAGGCGTCGGAATCGGGGAGCCCGCGAGGTGGGGGTCGCACTGCTCATGGAAGTGAAGCTTAGCCGGTATTTTACTCGTGAATTAGTTACCTCGGGCACACCTCCGACCTGCCGCGCTCCGCCGAGTGCTCCCCATGTACACCGTTGCGCTCGATTGCGCCCCGGGCGGCACGGGCAACCTGTGACCGATCGTCTACGAAGAGTGAGAACCAGGGTCGGAACGGGGGGATGCGCATGCACGGACCGGCTTCGCCCGGTTGGCTGCTGGTCGCGCTGTGTGCGGCGACCGGGGCCTACTGCCTGCTGCGGATGCGCAGCCCCGTCGAGGAACAGCGGCGGGCCGCCGGCGGCGAGGCCCTGATGGGCTTCGGGATGGCCGCGATGGCCGTGCCCGCCGCGGTGTTCGCACCCCCGTCTTGGGCCTGGCCCGGCTACGCGGCGGTGTTCGGCGCGGCGGCGCTGCGTGCCCTGTGGACCGCGCGCAGGAGCCCGCACCATGTGCACCATCTGCTGGGCACCGCCGCCATGGTCTACATGGCGCTCGCGATGGGCGCCTCCCCCGGACACCACCATGAGCACGAAGGCTCCGGAGTCCCGCTCGTGACAGGGGTGTTGCTCCTCTACTTCGTGGGATACGTGCTGCTGTCGGGCATACGACTGGTGCCCGTGACCGGCGCGGCCGTCGGCGACGGCGGGGGCGGGAGCGTCGGGTGGGGCGACCGGCCGGAGTTGGCCCGGGCGTGCCGGCTGTCGATGGGGATCGCCATGGTCGCGATGTTGTTGACGCTCTGAGGACCCGGCGCTCCGAAGATCCGCGCACTGTACGAAACCGTGGTCTGCGTCACTTTGCCGTGACAAGCCGTACCCCTGATCACCGCGCCGCTCATAGGGTGCTCCCATGATGGTCCCCGCGGCACTGTTGCTGCTCGGCGCCTTGGCCGCCGTCGTCGCCCCACGGCTGCTCGCCCGGGCCGACTGGCCGGACCATGAGCCGGTGCTCGCGCTGTGGGTGTGGCAGTGCGTCGTGGCGGCCGTCCTCCTGTGCTGCGCCCTGTCGATGACACTCAGCGCCGCCGCCGCTTGGCAGGCGGTGCGCGGCCATGTCTTCGCCAACGCCCCGCACGCCGTTCTGGACGCCTATCCCCTTGTGACGACCGGGCCTTGGGCCGCGGCGACCGCGGTGGCCCTCGCGTGCGGCGGCGCCTGGACGGTGGCGATGCTGGTCCGTGAGGTGGTACGGGCCCGGTCTCGGCGTCGGCGGCGAAGGGCCGAACTCCTCGTGCGCGCACCGCTGTTGCCCGGTGAGGAGCCGGGCGCCGAGCCGCTGGTCGTGCTGGAGGGCGAGCGGCCCGACGCGTGGTGGATGTCCGGTCCCGCGCCTCAACTGGTCATCACCACAGCCGCGTTGCGCCGGCTCAACGGGCGGCAGCTGGACTCCCTGCTCGCCCATGAACAGGGGCACGCGCTGGCCCGGCACGACTGGCTGCTGCACTGTTCGGCCGCGCTGGCGACCGGGTTTCCGCAGGTGCCGGTGTTCGCCGCGTTCCGGGACGAGATGCACCGTCTGGTCGAACTCTCCGCCGACGACATGGCCTCCCGCCGCTTCGGCCGCCTCACGACCGCGCTCGCACTCGTCGAACTCAACGAGGACCGTGGGGTGTTCGGGCCGTGTCCGACCCCGCATGCCCATGTCCCGCAGCGGGTGCACCGGTTGCTCACGCCCCCGGACCGGCTCACGACGACTCGCCGCCTGGGGCTGACCGCCACGGCGGCGCTGGTGCCGGTGATTCCGGTGCTGGTGGCGTTCGTGCCGGGGCTGCGGGCGCTCGGCTGAAGTCGACGTGGATCGGCATGGACCGGTCCAGATCGGTGAGGATCGTTCCATGCACCGTCCGTCCCGCCCTGCTCGCCAGCACACCATCGTCGCCCTCGCCCTGGGCTCCGCGCTGCTCCTCACCCTGGTCGCCGTCGAGTGGCGTCCGCTGATCGACCTCGACGGCCGGATCGCCGGAAGGACGCACCTCTGGGCGGTCGAGGACCACGGGGTCACGCAGGTGTGCCGCATCCTGACGGACTGGGTCTGGGACCCTCTCACCCTGCGCCTCTTGTGCGCGGCCACCATGGTGTGGCTGGTGTGGCGGCGTTCCGCCTGGTGGACGGCACTATGGCTGGCGGCAACATGTGCGCTCGGCACACTGCTGCAGCAGACCCTGAAGGCTCTGGTCGGCCGACCCCGCCCGGTGTGGCCCGACCCCGTCGACTCCGCCCACTATGCGGCCTTCCCGTCGGGCCACGCCATGACCGCCACCGTGGTATGCGGCCTCCTCCTGTGGCTGCTCCACCACTACGGCACCGCACCTGCTGTGTGGCGTACGGCCCTGACTCTGGCCGTGATCTCCGTGGCGGGTGTGGGACTGACCCGTGTGTGGCTGGGTGTGCACTGGCCGTCGGACGTGGTGGGCGGCTGGGTTCTCGGTGCGTTCGTAGTGGCGATGGCTGTCGGGGTGCACGAACGGCGGTGGGCGTGAGCGAGTGGCTGCGTAAGATCACCGCATGAGTGCCGTCCTCTTCGACTTCTCCGGAACGCTCTTCCGCATCGAGTCCACCGAGTCCTGGCTGCGTGCCGTACTGCGGGAGACCGGGATCGCGCTGCCCGAGCCGGAGTTGGCCGAGGCGGCGCGGGCGCTGGAGTCGGCGGGGGCGATGCCGGGTGGGGCGCAACCGGAGCGGCTGCCCGAGGAGTTCGCCGAGATGTGGGCGATCCGGGACCAGAGTTCCGAACTGCACCGGGCCGCGTACACCGGCGTCTCCCGCCAAGTCCCGCTCCCCGACCCCGCGTTGCACGACGCGCTGTACGACCGGCACATGACGCCGGCCGCCTGGACGCCGTACTTGGACGCGGAATTCGTGCTGTGGACACTGCGCGAGCGCGGCATCGCCGTGGGTGTGGTGAGCAACATCGGCTGGGATCTGCGGCCGGTGTTCCGCGAGCACGGCCTCGACGCCTACGTGGACACGTATGTGCTGTCGTACGAACACGGCATTCAGAAGCCGGACCCGCGGTTGTTCGCGGTCGCCTGCGAGGCGCTCGGGGCCGACCCGAAGGACGTGCTGATGGTCGGCGACGACCGACGCGCGGACGGCGGGGCGGCGGCCCTGGGGTGCGGGGTGCACTTCGTGGACCACCGTCCGGTCACCGAACGGCCGGACGCTCTGCGCCCCGTGCTCGACTTGATCGGTCAGGGCTGAGCCGGGGCCGGCTCCGGAAGTCCAGGAGCCGACCCCGCCCCACGAGTCACCCCTGATACCCCTCCACCTCGGACTCCGGGCGCACCCGCGCCTCGTCGGGGTTCTCGCCGAACTCCACCTTGGCGCGGCGCTGCCGCAACAGGTCCCAGCACTGGTCGAGTTCGCGTTCCAGCTGGCCGAGGCGCTGGTGTTCCGTGGTGCTGTCGATCGTGCCGGAGGCGAGCGCCTCCCGGAGCTTGCGCTCGTCGTCGACCATCTCGTTGATCCGCGCGAAAATCTGCTGGTCCTGGTCCATGCCCGTGCGCCTCCTCGGCTCGTCACCCGTGCCCACTCTAGGGACGGATCACGTGCCGTGCGACAGATGTGCGAGAAGGCGGCGCCGGACCTTCGACCAAAGGTCGCCCAAGGTAACCATTGGGGTGAAAAGGAGCCGCCCGCCTGAGACGATCCCCCGCGTCGCCCCAGACGGACGGCAGCATTCGACGGATCCCCGCCACGGGGACCCGTATGTCCTGAGTATAGTTGGCTGATAGCCAGTCAACGCAGGAGTTACAGCATGTCCCCGCGAAGCGCCTCGGTCAATGAAGAGTTGCGACGGCGTTCCCGGGAGCGGCTCCTGCAGGCGGCGGTCGAGTTGGTCGGTGAGCGCGGCTTCGAGGCCACGACCTTGGGCGACATCGCGGACCGGGCCGGTTCAGCGCGTGGACTGGTGTCGTACTACTTCCCCGGAAAACGCCAGTTGGTGCAGTCCGCCGTGCACCGGTTGATGCACCGCACGCTGGAGGAGGCGCTGGAGCGCGAGCCGCGCACCACGGACGGACGGGAGCGCATGGCGCGGGCGATCGACGCGATCCTGGGCCTCGCGCACGACCGGCCCGTGCTGATGCGCCAGCACATGGCGGGGCTGCTCCAGGGCGAGGGCTTCGTGCAGTGCCCGGAGCAGCGGCGCCTGGCCGAACTGCTCGGAGAGACGATCGCGCGGTACAGGTCGGGGGGCACCCCGTCCGACTACCCGATGCTGCGGGCCCTCCTCATGGGCGCGGTCTACGCGGCGCTGGTGCCCGGCGTGCCGATGCCGATCCCAGTACTGCGCACCGAGTTGTTCCAACGGTACGGACTCGACTGGGAGTTGGGGATCCCGCCCGACAACGGCACACCGCGCCCGGCGGCCGACACGGACCTCTCACGGTTCTTCGCGACGGACGACCGGTCTGCCGACGACAACCCCACCGAGCCCTCCGCCACCTAGCCCGCCCGATCGACTCACCGGCTCAGCGCCTCGCATGACGAGGTGTCAGATAGCCCGCGTCGCGCGCCTGGGAGATGAGCCGGAGCGAGCGGCGTCGGCTGTGTCCGGTCGCGCACATCACCGCGAGGACGGGGTCGACGCCCTCCTCCTGTGCGGCACGGTACTCCTGGGCGACCAGCCACCGTCCCTCGATGCCACGCGGCCAGGGCGGCCGGGCCCGGCGCGCCCCGCCCGGATCGGCCTCTTCCTCCAGCGGCCCCGCCTCCAGGCCGCACGCCTCGAAGAGCGGCCCCTCGATCCAGTCGGCCAGTACCGTCAAGTCGTCCAGGGACAGGGCCGGTTGGGCTCGTACGTCCTCGACGGAGAGGCCCTGGTCGGAGACCACGGCGAGGGCGTCGACCCGAGCGCCGTCGGGGAAAGCCAGCCGGACATGGAACCACGAGGTGGCACCGTCGTGCTCCTGCACTTCCCACGCGGGCCACACGGAGACGGCGCCGTCCTCCGGGCAGCGATCGGAAAGATTAACAAAGGATGCTTCTAGCACATACGCAACGTAACCGCATGATCACATTCCATACGAACGGACACGCGCGCCCCCGTCGCGTACGGGTCCCCACGGCACCCTGTCAGCGGAGCCCCGGTGGTGGGACCCTGGAGTTGCCAGCGGTCTGACGATTCACCGATCTCCTGTGTGTCTGACGGGTGAGGAGTTCCGCCGTGCTTCGTGTCGCCGTCGTCGGTTCCGGGCCGAGCGGGGTCTACACCGCCCAGAGCCTGGTCCAGCGGGAACCCGGGGTGCTGGTCGACGTCCTGGACCGGCTCCCGTGCCCGTACGGCCTGGTGCGCTACGGCGTGGCACCGGACCACGAGAAGATCAAGTCGCTGCAGAACAATCTGCGCACGGTGCTGGAGCACGAGCGGGTGCGATTCCTCGGCGGGGTGCAGGTGGGCCCCGGCGGGCTGTCGGTCGCGCGGCTGCGGGAGCTGTACGACGCGGTCGTGTACTGCGTGGGCGCCGCCACCGACCGTCACCTGGGGATTCCCGGCGAGGAGCTGCCGGGCAGCTGGTCGGCGACCGAGTTCGTGTCCTGGTACAGCGCCCACCCGGACTCCATCGGCGACGGTTTCGTGCTCGGCACACGCTCGGCCGTGGTCATCGGCGTGGGCAATGTCGCGGTGGACGTCACACGGATGCTGGCGCGCGGCCCGGCCGAGCTGAGCCGGACCGACATGCCGCAGGCGGCGCTCACCGCGCTGGTCGCGAGCGGGGTGACGGACATTCACATGGTGGGCCGACGCGGTCCCTCGCAGGCCCGCTTCACCACGAAGGAGCTGCGTGAACTGGGCGGCCTGCCCGACACCGAAGTGACCGTGGATCCGGCGGAGTTGGCGCTCGACCCGGACTGTCTCGACCCCTCAGCGCTGCCCGCCGCGCAACGCCGCAACGTGGAGACACTGCGCACCTGGGCGGGTCTGCCCCCCTCGGGAGCCGCCCGCCGTATCCACCTCCGCTTCTTCCTCCGCCCCGTCGAACTCCTCGCCGACGCGGGACGGGTGGGCGCGGTGCGCTTCGAGCGGACCGCGCCGGACGGGCACGGCGGGGTGCGCGGCACGGGTCAACTGGAGCACATCGAGGCGCAGTTGGTGCTGCGTTCGGTGGGCTATCGCGGGGTGCCGCTGGACGGACTGCCGTTCGACGCCGAGCTCGGTGTCGTGCCGCACCGGGCAGGCCGCGTCCTGCGCGAGGGGAAACCCGTACCCGGCGAGTACGTGGCCGGCTGGATCAAGCGGGGCCCGACGGGCGTCATCGGCACCAACCGCCCGGACGCCAAGGAGACCGTGACATCCCTGCTGGAGGACGCCTCCGCGCTCGTACGACACGACGCGTCCGAAGACCCGCTCACCGTGCTGCGTGCCGAGGGGATCGAGCCGGTCGAGTGGGCCGGGTGGGAGGCCATCGAGCGGGCCGAGGCCGAGCTGGGGGTCGCGCTCGGGCGGGGCGGTGTGGTGAAACTGCCCGACTGGGAGGCCCTTCGGGAGGCGGTGCGGGCGTCGCGTGCATAGCGGATGGGCATGACACACGGCGGCGACACCTCAGAAATCAACAAACTGTTCAAGGCACTTACGGTCTCGCGCTGTCCGCATGTTTCTCCCCCTCCCCCTCCCCGCCCCCTCCCTCTCCGCCGCTCAGGAGTGCCCATGGCAACGACCACACCCGTGCATCCCGTCGACGAGGTCCCACCCGCACGGCAGTTGGCCGCCTTCGGGCTGCAGCATGTGCTCGCGATGTACGCGGGCGCGGTGGCGGTTCCGCTGATCGTCGGCGGGGCGATGAAGCTGTCGGCCGCCGATCTGGCGTATCCGATCACCGCGGACCTGCTGGTGTGCGGTATCGCGGCGCTGATCCAGTGCGTCGGCTTCTGGCGGTTCGGGGTACGGCTGCCGATCATGCAGGGCTGTACGTTCGCGGCCGTGTCGCCGATGGTGCTGATCGGTACGACGGGCGGCGGACTGCCCGCGATCTACGGCTCCGTGATCGTCGCGGGGCTCGCCATCGCGCTCCTGGCACCGGTGTTCGGAAAGCTGCTGCGCTTCTTTCCGCCGCTCGTGACCGGCACGGTGATTGCCATCACGATCGTCGGGGACACCAGCAAGAAGATGATCCCCTGCCAGAAGTACATCGGGAACAACACGCGCGCGGAGCCGACCACCAACGGCACGGGCGCGGACGGCACTTACTGCAGGTACGCAGCCTCGGACATCACCTAGAAGTGAGCCGGTCGCGATAAAGGCGGCCGTGCCGGGCTCCTCGGCTCATGCTGAGCTCCCCAGCACGGCCGCGATCAACTCCCTTCGGCGGCTGGTGTATTCGGCGCGCAGGGCGGGGCCCGGCCAGTCGGCGGGCAGGAGTTCGGGGGGCAGGACCGGGTCGGCGAGCAGGTGGCGTACGACGGCGGCGAGTACGGTGAAACGGTCGGCGGGGCGGTCGGCCGTGGCGTCGATCCGAGCGAGCAGCGCCTCTGCCGTCTTCGCCCAGGACTCAAGTGGCCAGAGGCTTCCTGCCAGTTGGCGGGCCGGCTCTTCCGGGCGGGTGGTGAAGTGCCGGGCGACCGCGCCGAGTTCGTCCGGTCGGGGCCGTAGCAGATTGGCCGGGCGGAGCCAGACTCCCTCGCGGAGTTCCGCGAGCCGCAGTGCGGTCAACTTGGCGCGCAGCTCAGCGCGTTCGGCGGGGCCGCGGCCGGTCGCGGTGACGACGGTCAGCTCCCAGTCGCCGTCCCAGGGGTGGGTCTCGGGGTGTACGGCGTTGTCCTGGCGGCGCTGGCGTTCCAGCAGGCGGTCGCTGAGCCGGTAGACGGCGTCCGCGCTCCGCAGATCCCCGGCGGCGACCATCCGGCTGAGCGCGGCCCGCAGGGTGGATCCGGCCACGCCGAGCGGTTCGACGGCCCGCAGCAGATCCCGTACGGGCAGCTCGGGCGGATGCGTGCCCAGGAGCAGACTGAGGACGACGGAGCGTGCGGACAACGGGCGCAGGTCCACCTCACCGGGCCCTTCCGACTCATTCATCCGCATGGCCTCGTACTCTACGTGGCCGTTCTTGTGTTACATCATTGATGCGACCGCAGGGATAGTGCAACACTGCCCGTATGGCCCAGACACTCGCGCACACACCGCCGCAGTCCCGGAACGCCACGCACGACGTCACCAACCAGCCCCCGCCCCTGACCCCGTACGACGCCTCGGAGGACACGGCCCTGCTCGAGGGGCTGCGCCGGGAGGGCGCCGGCTGGGCCGAGGAGGACGTACGGCGGCTGGGCCGGGCGGCGGGCAGCGCGGAGGCGCAGGAATGGGGTGAGCAGGCGAACCGGCACGAGCCGGAGCTGCGCACGCACGACCGGTACGGCAACCGGATCGACGAGGTCGAGTTCCACCCGAGCTGGCACCGGCTGATGGGCGTCGCCGTCGCCGAGGGACTGGCCGGCGCGCCCTGGGCGGACGAGCGGCCCGGCGCCCATGTGGCGCGTACGGCAGGCGGGTTGGTGTGGGGACACACCGAGGCCGGGCACGGCTGTCCGACGTCGATGACGTACGCCGCCGTTCCGGCGCTGCGCGCGCAACCCGAACTGGCCGCGGCCTACGAGCCGTTGCTCACCAGCCGGGTGTACGAACCGGGCCTGCGCGTCCCGACCGGGAAGCGCGGGCTGCTGGCCGGGATGGGGATGACGGAGAAGCAGGGCGGCTCGGACGTCCGGACGAACACCACGGCGGCCACTCCCACCGCCGAACCCGGCGTGTACACACTGCGCGGGCACAAGTGGTTCACGTCGGCGCCGATGTGCGACGTGTTCCTCGTGCTGGCGCAGGCTCCGGGCGGGCTGTCGTGCTTCCTGGTCCCCCGCGTTCTGCCCGACGGCAGCCGCAACGTGTTCCGCATCCAGCGGCTGAAGGACAAGCTGGGCAACCGGTCCAACGCATCCTCCGAGCCCGAGTTCGACGGGACCGTCGCCTGGCTCGTCGGACCCGAGGGACGCGGCGTCAAGACCATCATCGAGATGGTCAACTGCACCCGTCTGGACTGCGTGATGATGTCCGCGACGCTGATGCGCAAGACGCTCGTCGAGGCGGGCCACCATGTGCGCCACCGCAGCGCGTTCGGCGCGCGGCTGCTCGAACAGCCGCTGATGCGCAATGTGTTGGCCGATCTGGCGTTGGAGTCCGAGGCCGCGACGACCCTCACCCTGCGGCTGGCGGGCGCTGCGGATCGCGCGGCACGCGGGGACGACGCCGAGTCCGCGTTCCGCCGGATCGCCACGGCCGTGGGCAAGTACTGGGTCACCAAGCGCGGCCCGGCCTTCACGGCTGAGGCCCTGGAGTGCCTCGGCGGCAACGGCTACGTCGAGGACTCGGGCATGCCCCGCCACTACCGCGAGGCGCCCCTCCTCTCCGTCTGGGAGGGCTCGGGGAACGTCAACGCCCTTGACGTACTACGGGCGTTGAGCCGGGACCCCGGCCCGGCGGAGGCACTGTTCGCCGAACTCGCCCTGGCGCGGGGCGCGGACGCCCGCCTGGACACGGCGGTGAGCCGGCTGAAGAGCACGCTGAGCGAGGCGACGGAGACGGGCGCGCGCCGCCTCGTCGAACAGATGGCGCTCACCCTCCAGGCGTCCCTCCTGGTACGCCACGCCCCATCCGCGGTCTCCGACGCCTTCTGCGCGACCCGGCTGGGCGGCGACTGGGGGCACGCCTTCGGCACACTCCCCGACTCCGCCGGCCTCGGCGCGATCCTCTCCCGCGCCCTGCCCGACGGGGACTGACCCTGGGTCACCTCCCGATTCCGCTTCGTTGTCAGTGGCGTGGTGCAGACTCGCGATCAGTTGGCACTTCGTCTGGGGAGGGCAACGTGTTCACGGGGATCGACGAGGTCGACTGGGCCTCACTGCGCCATGCGTACGGCAGTGCGGAGGACGTGCCCGGACTGCTCAGGGGACTGGCCTCCACGGACCCCGTCGAGAGGGCGGGCGCGCTCGACGGGATGTACGGCGCGGTGCACCACCAGGGGATGGTGTACGACTCGACACTCGCCTGCGTTCCGTTTCTGCTCGCGCTCGCCGTTGAGGAGGCGGTCGCGGAGCGGGGCGAGTTGGTGGAGCTTCTGGTCAGCATCGGGCGGAGGCGCGGGCCGGCGGAGGCCGCCTTACAGGCAAGGGCCGAGGTCTTCGTCGTGCTCGTCGGCGACCGGGACCCCGGTGTGCGCCGGGCCGCGGCCGAGGGGCTGGTCCGGTTCCTCGATCAACCCGCGCGCGTGCTGAGCCTGTTGCGACAGCGGATCACGGTCGAGCGCGACGACCGGGTTCTGCTCGCCCTCGCCGAGAGCCTCGCTCTGTTCGTACGACGGTTTCCGGCCGCCCACGCCGCCGAGGCGCTGGACACCCTGCTGGCACTCGGTACTCCGCCCTACGACCCCGGGCTACGACTCGCCGCGCTCGGCCAACTCGCGTGCTGCGCACCGGATCTGCTCCCCGCCGACCTGGTCCCGACGGTCGTCGGCCTGCTCGGGGAGCGGTCCGAGCGGCGCCCTTCGAACCTCCGCACACGGGACGACATCGACTGCCCGGAGACGCTCGCCGGGCGGTTGCGGCGACTTCGCCCCTCGGACGAGGAGGGCGCGCAGCTCGTGCGCACGCTGCACACCGCGCTCGGCGGGCGGCCGGCCGAGCGGATCGCCCTGCTGGAAGGGCAGTTGCCCGCTCCGGACGCCACCGACCGGTGCAACGGGGTGTGGATGTCGGCCGGACTGTTCCGCGAGTGGCGGGCCGACCACTCGGCACTCGTCGCGCTGGTCGGTGAGCAACTGGGTTCGGAGGCCTACCGGTTGCGCGATGCCGCGTCGTCGGTGCTGGGGGAACTCTTCCACCTGGCCGCGCCTGCCGCCGATCACCTGCACGCGCTGGTGATCACTCGCCCCGACCTGTGGACGCAGCGCTTGGAGCACGGGGCGGCGGCCCTGGGCGGCGCGCTCAAGGCCCTTGCGCGCAGCGGCGATTCGCGGGCGGTACCGGTACTTGCCGAGGTACTCGCGGGACCCTTCGTACCCGACGACCTGGGGCGGGTGATCGTCCACCTGGGCCGCTCGGCCGCACCGCTCGCCCCGGCGTTGCGGCATCGGCTCGGCCGTCTGCCCCTCGACTCCCCCGCGATCTCCGATCGTGCCGTGCCACTGCTGTCCGCACTCACCGCGCTCGCCGACCGGGAGGCCGTGCCGGAGGTGCTGCGGCTGTTGCGCGGGGTGCCGGACGGGGTGCGGTCCGGGCAGCGGGTCGTGGCGTCTGCGGTGCGGGCACTCGATGCGTTCGGGGTCGGGGCGGAGGGTGTCGTACCGGTACTGCGGGGGCTGTTGGAGTCCGAGTGTGCGGGTGTCGCGGCGGGTGCGCTGTGGTCGGTGGAGGGGGACGTGTCGGTCGTACTGCCGTCCCTGTTGCGGGAGTTGGCGAGTTCGGCCGGACAGCGGCGCCGGGTGGCGGCGGATGTGCTGGCGCGGGTGGGGGTGGCCGCGCGGGTCGCGTCGGACGAGTTGGCGCGGATGCTCGGGGCGGAGTCTGTGGAGGAGCGGGTCGCGGGGGCGCGGGCGCTGTGGCGGGTGACCGGGGATGCGGAGAGGGTGCTCCCGGTGCTGCGGTCGGCTTGGACCGGGCATCCGGGTGTGCGGGGCGCTGTCGCCGCGTGCCTGGTCGGCATGGGGGCCGCCGGGGCGCCCCTGCATGACCTGGTGGTGGCGGAACTCGCCGCTCCGCGACGGCATTTGGCGCGGGCCGGCGGGCATGGGAGCCAGGATGTGCTGGAGGACGAACGGCTGTTGGGGGTGTGCCGGGAGGTGATGGCGGGCGGCCCCGCCGAGTATGGCGGGGAGGAGTGGTGGGCATGACGAGGGCCCCGGCGTCGACCTGCGTGCCAGGGGCGCTCATGCCATGCCGGGCGGGCGGCCCGTCCCGCTCAGCCCGTCTTACGGCTCCACAGCGGGCCGAAACGCGCCCACTCGTGGTCCCACTGGTCCATGCGCCGGCGTTCCAGACGGATCCGGAGGGCACGCGCGCTGATGAAGGGGACGGCCGCCGCGCCCATTCCCAGCAGGGTGCCGATCAGCGCGGCCCGCAGCTGGGCCTGGGAGGCGGTGGCGGGCTTGGTGACCAGATGGCCCCGCGGGTCGGTCCAGATGGTCACCGGAGTGCCGATGCCGCTGCCGGAGGGAACGCGGATCTGGCCGGTGTGCGAGGAGCCGTCCACGGCCGTCCAGCGGACCTTCGCCCAGACGAGCTCGCTGTTCGTTCTGCCGGAGTTCGCCGGGGAGGGACCGGGTGCGTCCTGGGTCACCAGGGCCACCACCGGTTTCCATTCGACGCGTTCCTGGGCCAGTTCGTGCTCGACGGACCGGGTCGCCGTCAGACCGGCCAGCACTCCCGCCAGGACGGTGATCAGCCAAGCACCGAGCACGATCCACGACTCCACCGCATCGGCGCGGCGCTTGAGCGGATTGCGCCGCCACCGCCACAGCCACACCTTCGGACCTCGGAACGCCATCGAAGGCATCCTCCTCATGAACGCACTGATACGCCGAACCGACCTCCCATACGGGAGACGTCCCCTCGATGCTCACGACGAATACCCCGACTCGACGGTCCCATGGCTGACGAGGTGTTCGCGGGCTTTTCGCGAGAGGCGTCCCCGGAAGCTGTCCTTCGGGCCCGGATGAGGCGCTGACCTGCGGTGACGTCCGTTCCGGGGGTGACTGTCAGTGGTGGGGTGCAGACTGGCGGGTGAGGGGGCGAAATGGCCAAATATGCGGTGGAGGTGATCGTCATGACCGAGGTGCTGCTCGCGGTGGGCACGCGAAAGGGCCTGTTCATCGGGCGCAGGCGGGGTGGAGTCTGGGAGTTCGACGAGAGTCCGTACTTCAACGCGCAGGCGCTGTATTCGGTCGCCGTCGACACAAGGGGCCACATGCCGAGACTGCTGGCCGGTGGTGACAGCGCCCACTGGGGTCCGTCCGTGTTCCACTCCGACGACCTGGGGCGTACGTGGGTCGAGCCGGAGCGGCCTGCCGTCAAGTTCCCCAAGGACACGGGGGCTTCGCTGGAGCGGGTGTGGCAGCTGCACCCGGCCGCCGCGGAACCGGACGTGGTGTACGCGGGTACGGAACCGGCCGCGCTGTACCGCTCCGAGGACCGCGGCGAGAGCTTCGACCTCGTCCGTCCCCTCTGGGAGCACCCCACCCGCTCGCGCTGGGTTCCGGGCGGCGGCGGGGAGGGGCTGCACACCGTCCTCACCGACGAACGCGACCCGAAGGCCGTGACGGTCGCCGTCTCGACTGCCGGAGTTTTCCGCACCCGTGACGGAGGCGCGAGCTGGGAGCCGTCCAACTCCGGTGTCTCCGCGGTGTTCCTGCCGGATCCGAACCCGGAGTTCGGCCAGTGCGTGCACAAGATCGCACAGGACGCGGCGACCCCGGACCGGCTGTATCTGCAGAACCACTGGGGGGTGTACCGCAGCGACGACGCGGGCGCGCACTGGACGGACATCGGCGAGGGGCTGCCGTCCACGTTCGGCTTCGCGGCGGTGGCCCATCCCCATCGCGGCGACACCGCCTATGTGTTCCCGATCAACGCGGACGCGGACCGGGTGCCCGCCGGGCACCGGTGCCGGGTCTTCCGTACGGCCGACGCGGGCAGAAGCTGGGAGGCGTTGTCCGCGGGGCTGCCGGCCGAGGACCACTACGGCACGGTGTTGCGCGACGCGATGTGCACGGACGGCGCGGACCCGGCGGGCGTGTACTTCGGCAATCGCAACGGCGAGGTGTACGCGTCGGACGACGACGGGGACACCTGGCGGCAGTTGGCGTCCCATCTCCCTGATGTGCTGTGCGTACGTGCCGCGGTGATCGCATGAGGACGGCAAACCGCCTGCGCGCGTCAGCGGTGACCCCGGCTGCCGGAACCGCCCTGTGGGCAACTGCCTTATGGGGAGGCTTCGTTCACGCGGGCCCACAGTCCGGTCGTTCTCGGTCGGGCTCGGGCCGCCGGTTGATCGTCGAGCCGTGTCCGGCAGTAGGGTGACGCCCGTGGCACCACGACCGTTGCATGAGATTGTCGAACCGGGCTGGGCGAAAGCCCTGGAACCCGTGGCCGGACGCATCGCCGAGATGGGGGACTTCCTGCGCGCCGAGATCGCCGCGGGACGCACGTACCTACCGGCCGGGCCGAATGTCCTGCGGGCCTTCCAACAGCCCTTCGACGACGTCCGCGTCCTGATCGTCGGCCAGGATCCGTACCCGACCCCGGGGCACGCCGTGGGGCTGTCCTTCTCGGTGGCTCCCGAGGTACGTCCGCTGCCGCCGAGCCTGCTCAACATCTATCGCGAGCTCAACACGGACCTGGGGCTGCCCCAGCCGTCCAACGGTGATCTGACGCCGTGGAGTCAGCAGGGGGTGCTGCTGCTCAACAGGGCGCTGACCACCGCCCCGCGCAGCCCCGCCGCCCATCGCGGCAAGGGCTGGGAAGAAGTCACCGAGCAGGCGATACGGGCGCTGGCCGCACGCGGCAAGCCGCTGGTGTCCATCCTGTGGGGCCGCGACGCCCGCAACCTGCGCCCCCTCCTCGGCGACCTGCCCTCCGTGGAGTCCTCCCACCCGTCCCCGATGTCGGCCGACCGCGGCTTCTTCGGCTCCCGCCCCTTCAGCCGCGCCAACGACCTGCTGGTCCGGCAGGGAGGACAACCGGTGGACTGGCGCCTGCCGTGACAGGGCCGGGGGACACCGGTTCGGCTGGGACGGCGGAATCAGCGGGGGCGCCGGACGGACCGGTTTCCGCGGGCGGGACTGCCGGGGCCAGAGGTATTGCCGAGGGGACTTCGGTGGGGCCGAATTCCGTTGGCCCGTCCGCTGAGACCAGAAGCAGCGCTGAGGGACTTTCGGACGGACCGGTGTCGTTCAGCGGGACCGCCGGGGCCACCGCTCCGGACGGACCGGTGTCCTTCAGCCGGGCCGCCGAACCCAGAAGTAGCGCGGAGGGGACTTCCGGCGGGCAGGTGTCCTTTGGTGGCACCGCCGAGTCGGGCGCTGTCTCCGGGAGTTCGTCGGGCAAGTTCCCCGAGCCGATTCCCTCGGCGACTGCTTCCGCGGTGCCCCCACCGACACCCCCCGTACAAGACACCCGCGGCAGGTTCCTCGCCGTGGACTCCGGAGGCTCCGGGCTGCGGGTCGTCGTAGGGGAAGTCGGGCGTCCGGTGTCCGTGCCGCTCGCGTCCGGGGAGCCGGTGCGGACCGGTGCGAGGGGGATCGACGCCGGGCATTTCATGGAGCAACTGGTTCCCATGGTGCGGGAGTTGGCCGGTGAGGCCGGACGCGCCGAGTGGGGCACGGCCGTGATCGGGGCCGCCGGTCTGGCCACCCTCGGGGACGGGTTGCGGGAGGAGTTGCCGGGGGCGCTGGCGCGGGAGTTCGGGGTGCGGACGGTCGCGCTCGTCGCCGATGCCGTGACCGCCTGCGTCGGCGCCCTCGGGATACGGCCCGGTGCCGTGCTCGCGGCCGGTACGGGACTCATCGCGATCGGCACCGACCTCACCGGCTGGCGCCGGGCGGACGGCTGGGGACATCTGCTGGGCGACTGCGGCGGTGGGGCGTGGATCGGGCGGGCCGGGCTGGAGGCGGCGCTGCGGGCACACGATGGGCGGGACGGCGGTTCGGGGCCTCTGCTGGCCCGGGCGGAGGAGCAGTTCGGGCCGATGTCCGGCCTGCCCGGCAAGCTGTACCCACGGCCGGATCGTCCCGCCGTACTGGCCTCCTTCGCGCCCCGGGTCGCCGAGTGCGCCCCGGACGACCCGGTGGCGGCGGGCATTCTGCGTGCCGCGGCCCGGCACATGGCCGAGTCGGCCGCCGCGGTCTGCCCGACGGCCGGTGAGCCTCAGGTCGCGCTCACGGGTGGCCTGTTCCGAATGGGCGACCCGCTCCTGGTGCCCGTATGCGAGGAGTTGGCGAAACGGCTGCCGCACGCGCAACTGGTGTCTGCGGCGGGCGATCCGCTGGACGGTGCCGTGCGGATCGCGCGCGACCTCGCGGCGGGCGCGCTCACCCTGCCGGCCGACGGCGTGATGGTGCACGTGGTGGGCGCGCCGGGCCGAGGTGATCACTTCTGATCCGTACGTAACTCATCAGACAAAACAGGACGGATACCGCTCACCTGCACCCTCCCCGAACAGGGGAGCCCAAGAAGCCAGTAACATGCCTCGCCATGAGCTCCCCCACTGGGCCCGCGTCCGGCCTGCCAGTACGAATGCCGCGACCTCGCCAGCCCGGGCGGCACCGCCGACCCGAGCCGCTGGCGGCTCCCGAGGGCGCGCCCGCGCTGGTGCTCGCCGTGCCGGGCACGCCCAGCGCCGCCACGCGCAGCCTCGCCGAGGAGGTCGTGAGCATCGCCCGCTCCGAGCTGCCCGGTCTGGACGGGCGCATCGGTTATCTCGACGGGGACGACGCCGAGTTCCCCACGCTGACGGCCGTGCTCGCGCACGCGGCCGAGGAGCGCACCGCCCGCTTCGAGCAGGCCAAGGCCGCCGGTGCCGACGTCAAGGAGCCCGACGGTCCCGTGGCCGTCGTCGTACCGCTGCTCGCCGGTCCGGACAGCGCGCTGCTGCGCCAGGTCCGTCAGGCCGTCATGGACAGCCGGGTCGCGGCCGACCTGACGGATTCGCTCGGCCCGCACCCGCTGCTCGCCGAGGCACTGCACGTACGGCTCTCCGAGGCGGGCCTTGCCCGTGCCGACCGTGCCCGGCTGTTCACCGTGGCGACCGCCGCGGACGGCATCATCCTCGCGTCCGTGGGCGGCGAGGAGGCGGTGCAGGCGGCCGGCATCACCGGCATGCTGCTCGCCGCGCGGCTCGCGGTGCCGGTGATGGCGGCGGCGCTGGACCAGGAAGGTTCGATCGCGGCCATCGCGGAGCAGCTGCGCGGGTCCGGCTCGCAGCAGCTGGCGCTGGCGCCCTACCTGATCGGCCCCGAGATCGACCCGGGTCTGCTCCAGGCCGCGGCTGCCGAGGCGGGCTGTTCGGCCGCCGAGGCGCTCGGCCCGTACCCGGCGATCGGCAAGCTCGCGCTCGCCAAGTACACGACGGCGCTGGGAATCGCCCCGCCGCAGCCGCAGGGCGCACCGGTTCGCTGACCCGATCCGGTCCGAGCTCGCTCGGCCCGGCCTGGCACGTGTAACGCCGTAGCGCCGAAAGGGCCCCTCCTCACGCGGGAGCGGGCCCTTCGGCATGCCGTGGACACGGCTGTGGGGTCAGTCGAACACCACGCAGGACGCGGCGGTCACGTCGATCGAGCCGCCGGGGCGCGGGACACCGGTGGCGGGGTCGACGGCGAACCAAGTCACGTCTCCGGACCGCTCGTTCGCCACATACAGATACCCCCCGGCCTCGGCGAGGGCGCGCGGCCAGTGCCCCCCGCAGGGCACCGTCCCGACCAGGCGCAGCCCCTCCCCCTCGACGGCGAGCACGGACAGCACGTCCTCACCGCGGGTCGCCGTCCATACGAAGCGGCCGTCCGGTGAGGTCACGATGCCGGAGGGGTAGGCGGCGTCGCCGGCCGGGGCGCCCGGCAGTACCGCGGTCTCGGCCAGCGGTCTCAGTGCGCCGCGCTCGCCGTCCCAGCGGCAGACGGTGACGGTCGGGGTGAGTTCGTTGAGGACGTAGGCGCGGTCGCCGTCGGGGTGGAAGGCGAGATGGCGGGGGCCCGAGCCGGGCCTGAGCGCGATCTCGCGGTGCAGCGCGGGGCTTCCGTCGTCCAGCGTGCACACCAGCACGGAGTCGGTGCCGAGGTCGATGCCGACGGCCCAACGGCCGCTGGGATCGGGCTGGATCTGGTGGGCGTGCGGCCCCTGCTGGCGTCGTTCGTGCGGGCCCGAGCCGGTGTGCCGGAGCTGTCCGGAGGGGCGGTCCGCCAGGGTGCCGTCGGGGCGGACCGGCACGGCGGTAAAGCTGCCGGAGCCGTAGTCGGCGGTCAGGACGTGCCCCGCGTACAGGCTCAGGTGGGTCGGTCCCGCGCTGCCGAGGCGGACAGGTGGACCGAGCGGTTCGGGCTTGTCGCCGTTGACGCGGTACGCGGCCACCGCGCCCTCGGCCGTCTCGCTGACCGCGTAAAGGGTGTCCCGATCGGGCGCCAGGGCCAGATACGAGGGGTCGGGGACGCCGTCGACACTGCTCAGGACGGTCAGCGCACCGTTGTGCGCGTCCACGGCCGCCGCGACGACACCGGGTCCGCCCGCCGCCGTGAACGACCCGATGAAGGCCCGCCGTTGCCGCCTGCCGCCGTCTGTCACCGCTGTCCCCTCTCGGTTCAGTGCTGTCCGGGGTGACGGTAGCAGTCGATCATGAGCGGTCTAGACCAAAGCGCTGAGTCTGTTCCAGCGGGGCACGCCGGACCGTGCGCGGAGCGGCTCCGCGAGTTCCGCGAGGGCCCGCTCCAGCCCGTGCAGATGAGCCAGCGCGGGTTCCACCGGCGACCCGGCCGCAGTCACGGCAAGCGGCGACACCTCGCCTCCGGTGAGTGCCTCGACCGCCGTCTCGACGCGGCGGCACGCCGCGGCCAGGCGGGCGTCGTGGGAGGCCTGCGGGTCGGCGGCCGCCGTGGCCAGGCCGCGGATCTCGTGGGCGCAGTCGTCGAGCAGTGCCAGCACCCGGCGGGCGCGGCGTTTGCGGCCGAGCATCGGGTTCAGCGGGTGTACGAGGGGTGCGACGGAGAGCCGTACCCGGCCGAGGAGTTGTTCGAGCTCCGTGATGCGTTCGGCGGGGTCCGCGCGGCCGGAGCCGGCGAGGCGGGCGGTGGCCTCGGCGGTGCAGGCGCGGACGCAGCGCAGGGCGCGTTGGATCCAGGCGTCCGTGGTGGTGTGGGTGGTCACCGGAAGGACCAGCAGGACGGCCAGTACGGCGCCGAGCGCGCCGACGCCGGTCTCGGCGAAGCGCAGGGCCAGCAGGCCGGGGGTCAGGACGCCGAGAAGGCCGTAGAGGAGCTCGGCCATCAAGGTCACCGAGAGCATCATCCATGTGTAGGAGACGGCTGCCGAGTAGAAGATCCCGAAGACGCAGGCGGCGACCAGGAGCGCGGTGGGGGCGGGGGCGCCTCGGAGCGGGACGGCGATCAGCAGGCCCAGGGCGATGCCGAGGACCGTGCCGAGGACGCGGCGGAAGCCTCGGATGACGGTCTCGCCGCGTGAGGCGGTGTTGACGAAGATCCACCAGGTGGCACCGACGGCCCAGTACCAGCGCTGACCGGACACCAACTGGCCGACGACCAGGGCGAATCCGGCACCCGCCGTGGCCTGGACGGCCTGTCGGGTGGTCACCCGGGCGAGGCCTCGGCCGGCCGGCGGGGCGGGTACGGCGGGCGGGGGCAGCCGGCGTTCGTAGCACCACAGGCCGAAGCGGACCGTCGCCGCGGTGAGCACGGAGAGGGCCACGGCGGCGTAGAGCGCGGGCAGTTGGGCGGTGGTCGCGTGCAGGAACTGGGCCACGAAGAAGGTCATGAACGCGAACACACCGAGGCTGTGGCCGCGTGGTCCCCAGCGGCGGGCGTAGACGCCGGCGCCGACGACGGCGAGGAAGGTGAGGTCGCGGGCGACGGGGTGGGCGTGCAGTTCGGCCGCGACGGCGAGTACCGGGAGGCCCACGCAGGGCAGGAGCACGGTGGTGACGGCCTGCCCGCGCACCGTGGCGTCCGTGACGGTGAACAGGGCGAGCAGTGCGGCGAGGCCGCCGGTGACGGCGCCCGCGAGGGACTGTCCGGTCAGACCGCAGACGATCACCGCGAGGCCGATGCCGAGGACGGCCCGCGCGGCGAACCGCAGCCGTGTCCGCCCCGGGTCCGGAGCCACGAACACCCGCTTCAGCACTGCTCCCCCACCCATTGCGCACGCCCACACGAAAAAGGCGCCACGGAGGTCCGCAGCGCCATCGACGTGGCCCATCACAACACCATCAGGCACGGTGGCTCAAGTGAGCTCTGGATCACTGGACCATTGGCACAGCTCAAATCGATTGAGCCATTGGTACAGTCAGGTCCCATGAGCGTGGACGAACTCGACACCCGCATCCTGCGGCTGCTCCTGGAGCAGCCGCGTACCAGCGTGCGCGAGTACGCCCGGCTCCTCGGCGTCGCGCGCGGCACGCTCCAGGCGCGGCTCGACCGGATGGAGCGGGACGGCGTGATCACCGGTACGGGACCCTTCCTGTCCCCTGCCGCGCTCGGGCACCCGGTGCTCGCGTTCGTGCACATCGAGGTGACGCAGGGGCATCTCGACGAGGTGGGGGACGCACTGGCCGCCGTACCGGAGATCGTGGAGGCGTTCTCGATCACGGGTGGCGGGGATCTGCTGACCCGGGTCGTGGCGCGGGACAACGGTCATCTGGAGGATGTGATCCAGCGGCTGATCAGCCTGCCGGGGGTGGTGCGCACGCGTACCGAGATGGTGTTGCGCGAGCGCGTTCCGCACCGCTTGCTGCCGCTGGTGGAGGCAGTCGGCCGCGCGGCCGGGAAGTGACCCTTGGCATCCTGAACCCATGAGCAGACTCGGCGGCCTCTCGGTCATCTTCGATCTCGACGGAACACTCGTGGACAGCGAGCCGAACTACTACGAAGCCACCCGGGGGACCCTCGCCGAGCACGGTGTCCCGGACTTCACCTGGGCGCAGCACGAGCGCTTCGTCGGCATCAGTACCCAGGAGACCCTCGCCCTCCTCAAAGACCGCTACGGCCTGAAGGTACCGGTGGAGGAGCTGCTCGCGGAGACGAACGGCCGCTATCTGGCGCTGGCCCGGGCCGCCACGCACGCCTATCCCGAGATGCGGAAGTTCGTGGAACTGCTGGCGGCCGACGGGGTGCCGATGGCGGTGGCCTCGGGTTCGTCGCCGGAGGCGATCGAGGCGATCCTGGCGGGGACCGGGCTCGACGCGGTGCTGCGGACGGTGGTCTCGGCGGACGAGGTGGCGCGGGGCAAGCCCGCGCCGGACGTCTTCCTGGAGGCCGCGCGCAGGCTCGGGGCGACTCCGGCCGGCTGTGTGGTCCTGGAGGACGCGGCCCCGGGCGCGGCGGCGGCGCACGCGGCCGGCATGCGCTGCATCGCGATCCCGTACGTGACCGCGCAGGCCGACGCCCCCGAGTTCGCCACGGCGGGGCTGCTGCTGCGGGGCGGCCAGACGGAGTTCAGCGCGCAGGGGGCCTACGACTGGCTGGTCGGCTGACCCCAGGAACGCGAAACCCGAATGCGCCCGCTTGTTCGGTTCTGGGAGCATGCCTGAATGATCGACCGACTCGAACCGCTGGTCATCCGGCACACGCTCCGCGTCCCCCTGCCCACGGGTCCCGTGGGTGAAGGCGCCACCGTCGCGCGGCAGTTCGACGCCGTGCTGCTGTCCGTGGGCTTCAAGCTCTCCCCGGAGCTGCTGGAACGGCTGTCGGGGCTGTCCGGGGAGACGGTCGTCCGGATCGCCGGCCGCACCCTGCGGACCGTCCGCGCGATGGTCGGCGACCACGTCCGGCACAACGTGTACTTCATCGACTTCCCGGCCAACGTGCCCGACACCGTGGACTTCTGGATGTCATGCATCGCCGACGCGTTCCGCGACGAGAAGACCCCGGTCTCGACGCTCAAGCGGTTGCGGACCGGCGTGGTGAACCTGCTCGACCTGCCGACCTACGGCCGGTACCAGCACACCTACGCCGAAATGCTGGCCGCCCAGGACGAGTTGATCGCGGCGGCGAGCGACCGGATCACGGTGCTGCACCCGGGCGGCGACGTGGCTGATGAACTCACTGCCCTGTACCTGCAGTTGGCGGGCAGCGTCACACCGCTGAGCGAGGAGCACCGGAGTGATCTGCGGGCGCTGGCCGAGCGGTGCGTCGACGGGCCGCAGCCCGAGGCGATCCCGGTCCGGGAGAACCGCGCGGTCGTCAACCAGGCCCGCCTTACGGTGGGTTCGAGCCTGCTGCTGGACACCGTCACCGATGTGCTGCGGCTGGCCTGCGCGCTGTCGGACGGCGATGTGGCGCTCGCGGAGCCGACCCGTTTCCGGTCGCTGTCGCGTCCGGTGCGGCGAGCTCTGCTCGCAGGTCTTGACTCGGTGGTCGCCGCATCGCCCGGCAAGCTCGCCGACGTGGCCGCGCACCGCGAGGAGTGGAAGCGGCTCGGTGAGCGGCTGCATCCGCACGAGTACCCGAAGTGGCCGCACGCCGCCGAGGTGTTCGCGGTCGCGCGGGGCGAGCTGAAGGCGCGGTCGTTCGACGGCCGGGTCGAGCAACTCCTCGCGGAGAACGACGTGTTGGGGGCGGTGAAGCTGCTGAGGTCCGCGCCCGGCAAGCTGTTCCGCGCGCTGGACCGGCTGCTGCGCACCGCGCTCACGCAGGAGGAGCGGGACGCCGTGGTGGCCGCCGCCGAGGAGGTCGCGCCCGAGGTGTCCGGCCGGGTGGTGCTGTCGGTGCGCGAGCATCTGCACAACAGGGCCCGGGAGACCGGGGAGTTGCGGGTGTTCGTGAACCGGCGCGGCCGTGCCTGGGTGACGGACGACGAGCGGGCGGTCGTAGGACCGGCGGAGCGGGCGCGGCTGATCGCGGCGCTCGACGCCGAGACTCGGCGTCGACTGCCTTCTGCGGAACGGCTGTTGGTCGATCCGGAGGTGCTCGACGTGGCGCTGCCGTTGAGCGGGAAGGCGACGGCGGCGGGGCTCGGGGTGCTGCCGCGCGGGTCCGTGTCGGCGGTGGAGGGCGAGTTGCTGCGCTTCTTCGTGTACTGGAAGGAGTCCGAGCGGCGCACCGACTTCGACCTGTCGGCGCTGATGCTCAACGCGGACTACTCGACCGACACCTGGCTGTCGTACACCTCGTTGACCGGCGTCGAGGGTGAGCACTCCGGTGACATCACCGAAGCGCCGGACGGGGCCTCGGAGTTCATCAATCTGCGGCTGGGTGCCGTGCGCGGGGCCTTCGTCGTGCCGCAGGTCAACATCTTCGCGGGCGAGGGCTTCGAGGAGGTCGAGGAGTCGTTCTTCGGGTTCATGCTGCGCGAGGGCGAGCAGCAGGGGCGGCCGTTCGAGCCGCGTACCGTGCGGATGAAGTCGGAGCTGCGCGGTGCGGGGCGGGTGGCGCTGCCGCTGGTGTTCCTGCGCGGGGAGGACGGCCGCTGGCGGGCGAAGTGGCTGCACCTGTACCTCAAGGGCAGCCCGTCCGCGAACCGGGTGGAGGGGAACCGGGTGACGGTGGCGACCCTGCTGCGCGGCATCGTGGAGCGCGAGCAGCTCACGGTGCGGCATCTCGTCGGCCTGATGACCGGGGAGGCGACCGAGGTGACGCCGTGGGACGGCGGGCCGGTGCCGGACGGCGGTCCGGTCACCTACATCGGTCTGCGCCGCCCGGACGGGCTGCCCGAGGGCTCGCGGATCGTGACCCTGGAAAATCTGCGCGACCTGATCCCCGCCTGACTGCTAACGTCAGCCGTGGCGAGGCCATGAACGGGCTTCCTTCTCACCTTCCTGCAAAGAATCCAGCCTGTTCGCTTTCCTCGCCCCCGACGTCGCGTGAGGGGTGCCCCATGGCACCCCTCACGGCGTTCTGCCACTTGAAACGCACTTTCCCCACTTGTGGGACAATCCTCTATGCGCGGATGAAAGGCCACTTCAGTGAGCAGAGCGAACGACGGGGCCGACTACGGCAGCCTGCGGCTCGACCGCTCGGGTCAGGCCGAGGCCTTCGACGCCATCGGGGACCGCTACGACGAGGCCTTCCCGCACAAGGAGGGCCAGATCGCCGCCGGTGACTGGCTGATCGAGTCCCTCGGCCCGGGCTCCCGGGTGCTGGACCTCGGCTCCGGCACCGGCGTGCCGACCGCCCGGCAGCTGGCGGAGGCGGGTTTCGAGCTCGTCGGCGTGGACCTGTCCCGGCGGATGGTGGAGCTGGCCCGGAAGTACGTCCCGGCCGGCACGTTCCACCAGCTCGACCTGGCCGACCTGCGCCCGGGCGGCCCCACCGACCTGGGCCGTTTCGACGCCGTCGCCGCGTTCTTCTCCCTGCTGATGCTGCCGCGCGCGGAGATCCCGCTCGCCCTGCGCACGATCCACCACCTGCTGACCCCGGGCGGGCTGTTCGCCCTGTCGATGGTGGAGGCGCATGTGGACGACTTCGCGATCCCCTTCCTCGGCAACACGATCAGGGTCTCCGGCTACCTCCTCGACGACCTGCACAAGATCCTGGACGACGCGGGCTTCGAGATCGTGAAGGAGACCTCCTACACCTACGCCCCGGCGGTCGCCGACGTGCCGCCCGAGGAACAGGTCTTCCTCTGCTGCCGACGGCGCGACTGAGGCCGTAGCACCGACCCGGCGGCAGGCCGCACCAGTGGACGGGACGAAGCGTGACGGAGCCACACAGCCCCCGCGAAGGCCCCGCCGGAACCGCCCGGCGGGGCGGTCCGGCGAGCGGCCCGGCTCCGGTCCCGCCGCCGGATCCTGGATGGGACCGGGTGCCTCTCGCTCCCGGACCGCAGACCGACCGGCTCCAGTACCTGGACGTGGCGACCCGGCGGATCGCCCGCGGGATGGACCTGGACGAGACACTGCGGGAGCTGCGGTGGGCGGCGGTACCCGCCTTCGCCGACGCGATCGTCATCCATCTGCACGATCCGCTGCCCGTCGGGGACGAGAAGTCGGCCGCGCCCGTGGTCCTGCAGCTGCACAGCGTCGACCGGGCGCCGGAGACGCGGACCGCGCTGCTGATGCCGCACGCCGAGTACGCGGACATGACCGAGCGCGTGCAGCCGGTGCTCGACGGACGGCTCGCGAAGCTGCTGCTGGCCGGGCAGCCGGCCTTCGGCGACGCGGACGACATCGGGCCCGCCGTGGCCGAGCTGCTGGGGCCCGCCGCGAGCGCGCCGGGGACACTGCCGCCCGGCCGCCGGCTGATCATCGCCCCGCTGCACGGCCGCCACCACGTGATGGGCACGGTCGTGCTGCTGCGCCGCCCCGGCCGTTCCGTGTTCACCGGCGACGACCTCCTCGTCGCCTCCCAGCTGGCCACCCACACCGCGATCGGCGTGCAGAAGGCGGTGATGTACGGCCACGAGGCCTCCGTCGCGGACACGCTCCAGCACACGATGCTCCCGTCCTCGCTGCCGGAGCCGACCGGCGTCCAGCTGGCCAGCCGCTATCTGCCCGCGTCGAAGACCGCGCAGGTCGGCGGCGACTGGTACGACGCGATACCGCTGCCCGGCAACCGGGTCGCGCTGATCGTCGGGGACGTGATGGGCCACTCCATGACCTCGGCCGCGATCATGGGCCAGCTGCGCACCATCGTGCAGACCCTCGCCGGCCTCGACCTGCCCCCGCACGAGGTGCTGCACCACCTCGACGAACAGGCCCAGCGGCTCGGCAGCGACCACATCGCGACCTGCCTGTACGCGATCTACGACCCGATCTCGCACCGCCTCCTCATGGCCAACGCCGGCCACCCGCCGGCGGTGCTGCTGCGCCCGAACGGCCACGCGGAGGTCCTGCGGGCGCCGCCGGGCGCCCCGATCGGCGTCGGCGGAGTCGTCTTCGAGTCGGTGGAGATGCCCGCGCCCACCGGCACCACCCTGGTGCTCTACACCGACGGCCTGGTCGAGTCCCGCGACGTGGACGTGGGGACGGGTGTCGAGGCCCTGCGCACCCACCTCCAGTCCACCCCCCGGCACGGGCACCGCCTGTCCTCGCTGGAGCGGCTGTGCGACCGCATCCTCGCCGCACTGGCGCCGGGCCCGCGCGACGACGACATCGCGCTGCTCACCGCCCGCTTCGAGGGCTTCCCGCCGGACAGCGTCGGTTACTGGCATCTCGACCCGCATCCGCTCACCGCGGGCCAGGCCCGTCGGCTGACCCGTCGGGTGCTGCGCCGCTGGGGCCTGGACGCCCTGCTCGACAGCACGGAACTCATGGTCAGCGAGGTCGTCACCAACGCCGTACGGTACGCCTCCCGCCCGATCTCCCTACGGCTGCTGCGCACCGACGTGCTGCGCTGCGAGGTGACCGACGACTCTCCCCAGGTGCCCCGGATGCGGGAGGCGGGACCGGGCGACGAGGGCGGTCGGGGACTGTTCCTCGTGGACCGGCTCGCGCAGCGCTGGGGGGCGACGCGGCTGAGCGCGGGCAAGGTGGTGTGGTTCGAGCAGCGGATCCCGAAGGTGCCGCCGTATCAAGGGAGTTGACGCTCAGACCGGTCCGACTCCCGTGCCGCCCCTCAGGCGTTCCAGGTCGGAGGGACGGACCTGGATCACGACTACGGCGATCAGCGCGGCGACCACGGTGAAGATCGCAGCCACCACGAAGGCTGCCGAAACACCGGAGGTGAGGACCTGGTCGCCCCAGATGCCTGGGAGCTGCCCGGTGTGCCGGAAGCGGAGGCGTTCGGCCGGGGTCGCCTGGGAGAGGAACGCGGGGATCTGGTCCTTCGCCTCGTTCCTGCTGGCCGTGCCGAACATCGTCACCAGGATGGAGAGACCGAGTGAACCGCCCACCTGCTGCATGGCGTTGAGGAGTCCGGAGGCCGCGCCGGTCTCCTGGACGGGGACGTCGGAGAGCGCCATCAGGGTCAGCGAGACGAACTCCATGCCCATGCCCAGGCTGAACACCAGCATCGGGCCGAGGACACTGCCCGCGTAGGTGGAGTGCACGTCGGTCAGCGTCAGCCAGGACAGTCCCCCGGCGGCGAGGAGCGCGCCCACCACCATGAACGGCTTGGGCCCGTAGGTCGGCAGGAACCGCGAGGCCAGGCCGGCGCCGACCGCGATCACGGCACTGACCGGCAGGAAGGCGATGCCGGCCATCAGCGGGCTGAAGCCCAGCACGTCCTGCACGAAGAGCGTGAGGAAGAAGAACATGCCGAAGATCGCGGCGGCGAGACAGAGCATGATGCCGTACGTCCCGGCCCGGTTGCGGTCGCGGAACATGTGCAGCGGGGTGATCGGCTGCCGGGAGCGCCGCTCGACCAGCACGAACGCGGCGAGGACGACGACGGCCGAGCCGAACGAGGCCAGGGTGAGCCAGTCGCTCCAGCCCTCCTGCGCGGCCCGGATGAAGCCGTAGACCAGCAGCACCATGCCCACGGTCGAGGTCAGCGCGCCGGTGATGTCGAAGTGGCCCGGGTGGCGTTCGGACTCGCGGATCCAGCGCGGGGTGGCGAGGACGATGAGCAGTCCGATGGGCACGTTGACGAAGAGCACCCAGCGCCAGTTCAGCCACTCGACGAGGATGCCGCCCATCAGCAGCCCGATCGCGCCGCCGCCCGCCGAGACACCGGCGAAGACGCCGAACGCCCGGTTGCGCTCCGGTCCTTCGCGGAACGTCGTGCTGATGAGGGCGAGGGAGGTCGGCGAGGCGATGGCACCGCCGACGCCCTGGAGGGCACGGGCGGCGAGGAGTTCGCCGGAGTTCTGGGAGAGCCCGCCGAGCAGGGACGCGATCACGAAGAGCAGCACGCCGAACACGAACACGCGCCGCCGGCCGAGGATGTCGCCCGCCCTGCCGCCGAGGAGCAGCAGCCCGCCGAAGGTGAGGGTGTAGGCGTTGACGACCCAGGCCAGGCTGGTGGTGGAGAACCCCAGCGCGGTCTGGATGTGCGGGAGCGCGATGTTCACGATGGTGATGTCGAGGACCACCATCAGCTGGCAGGAGGCGATCACCAGCAGCGCCATGGTGTTTCCGCCACCGCCCGTGTCCCGGGTGGTGGCGGTCTGCGCTGGGGAGACTTGCCGAGGGCCGCTGCTCATGGTGCTTCGCACTCGCGAGAGGACGGTGGACGGTCACGCCCACCGGATGCTCACCGTTCGACGGTACGCCCGGCCCCCGCTCCCCACCACTCGATCATCACCGGCCCAGCGGCTGGGTTCACACATGACAGGACATGGGGAGAGACCATGAGTGACCTCGAGATCGTCGTCGACGGCACACTCAACGCCTCGGCGGGAGGAGCGACATGACCAACGTCGACGTGCACCAGCATCTGTGGACCCCTTCGCTGGTGACGGCTCTGCGCGGCCGCCGCGAACCGCCTTATCTGGACGGCTGGACCCTGTTCCTGGACGGTGAACCGCCCTTCGAGATATCGCCCGGAGACCATGACGTCGCCCGTCGTGCGGAGCTCGCCGCCGCCGACGGTCTCGACCGGGTGCTCGTCTCGCTGTCGGCCCCGATCGGCGTGGAGTGGCTGCCCGCCGCCGAGGCACGACCGCTGCTCGACGCCTACCACGACGGCGCGGCGGCGCTGCCCGAGCCGTTCGGGGCCTGGGCCGCGGCCTGTGTGCGGGACATCGACGCGACGGCAACCGCCAAGGACCTCGACCGCGGCTTCGCCGGTCTCCAGCTTCCCGCGAACTCCCTTGCGGACGCGGCCGGTTACGACCGCTGCGCCCCGCTCCTCGACCTGCTCGAAGAACGCGACCTCCCCCTCCTCGTCCACCCGGGGCCCGCGGTGGGCTCTTCGGCGAACCCCGGCTGGTGGCCCGCGATGGTGCCGTACGTCCAGCAGATGCACGCCTCCTGGTACGCCTTCCACGCCTTCGGCCGGCCGCGCCACCCGCGCCTGCGGGTGTGCTTCGCCCTGCTGGCCGGACTCGCCCCGCTGCACGGGGAGCGGCTGGCCGCCCGGGGCGGCGGACCGGGGCGCGCCGACGTCGGGGTGTTCGTCGAGACGTCGTCGTACGGCCCGACCGCCGTCAAGGCGACCGTCCGCGCGCTCGGTGTGAACGCCGTGGTCCAGGGCTCGGACCGGCCGTACGCCGAGCCGCCGCGGTATCCGGGTCATGGGCTGGGCGGAGCGGCGGCGTACGCCTTCCGCATCGCCAATCCGCGCAGGCTGTTGACCGGGCAGGGGTGAAGGGCCGCCGCCTCGCCCTTCCTACGTCGCGAAGGTCCGGCGGCGCGCCCGTTCTGCCGCCAGGGCCGCCATCGCCTCGCGGGCCCGGTCGGCCAGGTGGGTCGAGCCCCAGGTGAGGGCGGTGTGCTCGGCCAGGGTGTAGTGGTCGGCCGCCGGACCGTCCTCGCCCAGGAGGCGGTAGAGGTCGGCGAGAGCGTGGGCGAGGGGGCGGGTCGCGTAGGCGGCTCCGGCCGCGCCGGCGAGCTGGTCGCGGACCGGCAGCAGCTGCGGGACCAGTGCCGACGCCAGGTCCAAGTCGCCGTGCAGCACCGCGAGTTGGGCCCGGAAGTCGAGCTCCAGGCCGTACAGGTGGTCCGTCACGGGCTCCGGCGGGCAGCGCACCGCGAGTGACTCGTCCAGTCTGCCGAGGCGGGCCAGGATGAGGGCGAGGGCCACTCCGCAGGGGGCGCCGACGGTCTCGTACACCTTCCGCATCACCGGTTCGATCTCGGCCACCCGGTCCTGGGCGAGCCGGATGGTGGTCAGTCCCAGCGTGTGCAGTCCGCGGGCGTGGTGGGAGCCGACGCGGCGCAGCAGGGAGTCGGCCTCGGCGTACCCGGCCTCCGCCGCGTCGAAGCGGCCGACGACCGTCGCCAGCATGGCCGAGGTGGCGACGCCCAGGCTCTGGGCCCACACCATGCGGTAGCGGTGGGCGAGTTCGAGTCCCCGCGCGGTGTGCCGGCGTACCGCTGCGGGGTCGTTGAGCGTGCCGGCGGTCATGCCGTCGAGGTGTTCACAGATCCAGCGGTAGGCGGGCAGGTCGTGCGCGTGGGCGAGGCGGCGGAGTTCGGCGACCAGCGGGGTCCGCGCGGCGGCCTGTGTCTCCAGCGGCAGGAGTCTGGCCGAGGTCATCAACGCGGCGGCGAGCAGGCGTGGTTCGCCGTTGGCGCGGGCCAGCTCCAGTTGGGTGCGGGCCGCTTCCAGGGCGTGGGGCGCGTGCTCGGCCGCCACCGCTTCGACGTAGACCTGCAACACCCGTGCGCGGGTGGGGTCGTCGAGGCCGGGATCGGCTGCGAGCCGTTCCAGCCGATCCAGTGTGGTGCGGTCGGAGAAGCCCTCCAGTCTGCTGCGCCAGGGCGAGGGTTCGGTCCAGGCGCCGTAGACAGCGGCCACCAGGTCGCCCCGGTCGGCCTGTTCGGCGAGTTCGACGGCGCGCTGCCGGGTGCGGCGGGCCGCTTCGGTGGAACCGGCCCTGATCTGTGCTCCCAGCAGCCGCACCAACAGGCCTACGGTGTCGTCCAGTTGGGTCGGGTCGTTGGCCGCCGCGCTGGTCTCGATCGCCTGCTGGATCAGGTCCACGGCGACGTCGTGTGCGTAGCGCCGTTCGGCCGCCTCGGCGGCGCGGAGCGCGTAGTCGACGGCGAGGGGCGCGTGCGCCGTGCTGCCGGAGTGGGCGAAGTGGTGGGCCAGGGCGGCGAGTTCGTGCGGCCGGTGGCGGCGCAGCGCCTGCGCGACGCGGGCGTGCAGGCGGGCCCGTCGTATGCCGGACAGGTCGGTGTACACGGTGTCGCGGACCAGCGCGTGCACGAACCGGACGCGTCCGGGGCCGGACTCGGTCAGCAGGTCCGCGGCGAGGGCGGCTTCGAGGCCCTCCAGCACCGTGTCCTCGTCGGTGTCGGCCGCGTCGATCAGGACGCCCGCGTCGGCCTCCAGGCCCACGACGGCGGTGAGCCGCAGGGCCGCGCGGGCGGTGGCGGGCAGCAGGGCGAGCCGTCTGCGCAGGACGTCGCGTACGCCCTGCGGGACCTCGGAGACGGCCACGAGAGCCCCTTCGCTGGCGAGCAGCCGTGCGCTCTCCAGGAGGTAAAACGGGTTGCCGCCGGTCCGTTCGGCGAGGGCGGTGACCGTCCACGGGTCCACGGGTTCGCCGCACACGGCGTCGACGACGGTGGCGATGTCGTGCGGGCGCAGACCGGTCAGTGGGACGCGGCGCGGTGCGACGAGGGCGAGGTGGGCGAGGGTCTTGGCCAGGTGCTCCCCCGCCTCGGCGGGCCGGTAGCTGGCGACGGTGAGCAGGGGTACGCCGGTGACGGTGGACGCGGCCTCGAGGAGGGCGAGGGTCTCGCCGTCGGCCCGGTGGAGGTCCTCCAGGACGACGGCGAGCGGGAACTCACCGGCCGCCGCGCGGAGCCAGGCGGCGAAGGCGCGATGCATCCGGAAGCGGCCGGCGGTCGCCTCGTCCCGGGTGGTGGCGGTCGCGGTGTCCTGCTCGCGCAGCAGTACGGCCAGTTCGGCGGGGCGGGTGGGCGGCAGTTCGCGGGCGAGCGCGCCGAGCGCCTCCGTCCAGGCCCAGGCGGGCGGCGCGCCCTCGTACTGGGGGCACCGCCCGACCACCACCGTCCACCCGGCCGACCGCAGCCGACCCTCGGCCCGGCCGAGCAGCGCGGACTTGCCCACCCCGGCCTCGCCGGTGACGAGCACGACACCGCCCCGCCGCCGGGCGGCCCGCGCGGCGGTGTCCACCGCGTGCAGTTCACTGTCACGGCCCACGAAGAGGGTGGCCCCGGTGCGTGGTTCACCGCTGTGGGTCGGGACGAGGCCGGATTCCCCGCCGAACTCGCCGGTCGCGTGCCGGTGTTCGCCATGCCTGGCGACCAACGCGCCCGGCTCGGCGCGCAGTTCACGACGGTGCGGCACCTGCGCGCGCAGCACGTCGAGCCGTCCGTTCAGTACCGCCTGTTCCAGTTCGGCCAGTGCCGGGCCGGGGTCGCAGCCGAGTTCCTCGCGCAGCACCCGGGTCGCGCCCCGCAGTGCGGCTAGGGCGTCGGCCTGTCGTCCGCAGGCCCACGTGGCGAGGGCGAGCAGCCGCCATCCCTCCTCCCGCAACGGGCTTTCCCGTACGAGGAGTTCGGCGGCCGGAACCGCCTCGGCGGGGCGGCCGGTGTGCAGATCGGCGGCGACGGCGAGTTCGCGGGCCTCGGCGCGCAGCGCGGTCAGGCGGGTGACTTCCGGCTCGGCCCAGGCCTCGTCCGCGTGTTCCGCGAAGGCCGGGCCCTGCCACCAGGCGAGCGCCTCGGCGAGCAGCGCGCGGGCCTCTTCGGCCGGGGCCCGCCGGGCGCGGGCCACCCAGGTCTCGAAGCGCCAGGCGTCCACCGCGTCCTCGGGAAGCCGCAGGGCGTAGCCGGGCGGCGAGGTGACCAGCACGGTCGCCGGGGTGCGCGGCGGCCGGCCCGGTTCGAGGGCTCGGCGCAGGTGGGACACGTAGGTGTGCAGGGAGACCGTGGCACGGTCCGGCGGTGCCCCGCGCCACAGCGCGTCCGCGATCCGGTCGACGGGCACGACGGTGCCGCGGGCCGCGATCAGCAGCGCCAGCACGGCCCGTTGGCGTGGAGCACCGAGTCCGACCGGTCGTCCCTCGTCATCGGCGCCCAACGAACCCAGGACTCGAATACGCAGCACGGCGCGGGAATCTACCCGAGCCGTGTCGAAGCCCGGTCAACGGACGATAAACGCCCTTCCCACAAGCCTGCGGCCGAGGGCGCCAAGTGAACACCAAGAGGGCCGCACGACCCTGGGAGGCTGTTGCCGATATCCGATCGTTGGAGCAAGCAAGCGTGTCACCCACCAGCACGACGGACGAACTTCCCACAGCCGAGCGTCCGTACACCCACGAGATGATCGTGGTCCACCGCGTCTTCCGCCGCGAGTCGGCGTATCTGCCCCGCCTGGTACGGGCCGTCCCCGACGGCGACACGGCCCGGGCGGCCAAGGTCGCGGAGCATCTGCGCGAGTACGTGGCGGGACTGCACAGCCACCACTCCGTCGAGGACGACCTCATCTGGCCGCACCTCCAAAACCGGGCGCCCGACGTCCAGTTGGTGGCCCACATGGAGGAACAGCACCAGCGCATCGACGTGAGCCTGACGGTCGTGACGGAGTGGACGGCCGCGTGGGAGCGGGCCGCGGACACCGTCGCCGGGGAGGAGCTGGCGCTCGCACTCGAGCAGCACTCGGCCGTACTGCTCGAACACCTCGCCGACGAGGAGCAGTTGGTGCTGCCCCTGGTCGCGGAACACCTGTCGGTCGAGGAATGGGACCTGGTCGGGCGCCGCGGTCTTGAACGCATCCCGAGGAACAGGCTGTTGATCGCGCTCGGCGCCATCCTGGAGGACGCCACGCCCGAGGAGCGGGCGTACTTCCTCGGCAGGACCCCGCTGCTCGGCCGGCTGCTGTGGAAGGCCGTCGGCCGCCGCCAGTACGCTGCCGCCTGCCGGGCGATACGCGGTCCGCTGGACGGGGAGCAGAGTCGATGACCCTTCTCGACTCCGCGCCGCTCGACGTCCTGGACGCCTACCGCACCTGCGAGTTCGTCACCCTCGGCCGCGACGGCACACCACTGGCCTGGCCGACCGCCGTACGGCGGCAGAAGGACGGCACGTTCCTGCTGAGCACGTCCCTGGCCTTCGCGCAGAAGGCGCTCAACATCCGCCGGGACGGCCGCGTCGCCCTCCTCTTCTCCGACCCAACCGGCAGCGGCCTCGACCACGCCCCGCAGATCTTCGTCGGCGGCCGTGCCGAGTGCCCGGACGAGATCATGACGGGCCCTGAGGGAGCCGAGGACTACTGGCGGATGCTCTTCGAGCGGCAGCCGCACAGCAGGGCGTATGTCTCCGCTCCCCTGCGGCCGTTGATGGCCTGGTACTACCTCCGGCTGCTGATCACCGTCACCCCGGACCAGATCGTCGTACGACCGCCGCTCCCCGCGTCGGACCAACAGGCCCCGGCGGCGGGGCATTCGCTGCCGGGCGCGGCCCAACTCGCCCGTTTCTCCACGGCGGTGCTCGCCGCGCGCGACGCGTCCGGGGCACCGGTGCTCGCCCGCACGCGGCCCGTACCGGCCGGGGACGGCTTCGCGGTCGAGGTGCCCGCCGACTGCGCGGCGACCGAAGGTCCGGCCTCGCTCCTGGTGCACCGGCACGACGAGAAGCTGAACAACATGCACAACGCCCTTGTCCGGGGCACCCTGAAGGCCGTGGACGGCGGCTGGCTGCTGGTTCCCGCCAAGGTGGTGGAACCCATGGGCACGGGCCGCCCGACCGACGCGATCCGCGTCCTGCGCGACACCCGCCGCGCCGCCGCCCGCTATCTGGAGCGACGCGGCCTGGCTCGCCCCCGGGTGCGGTGGGACGAGTTCAAGGCCTTGGCGGTGTCCGCGAAACGGAAGTGACGGGCCGTCAGTTCGCCGCGTTCATCAGGTCGAGCGCGCTCTGTTGCCGGGCCGCGTCGGTGGAGTCCAGCGGCCCGGCCCAGTGCAGCCCGTAAGCGTCAAGGGCGTTGCGGTCGTTCGCGTAGGCGGCGGTGGCCTGCCGCGCGATGTACGAGGTGTAAGGGCGGTCGGACAGACGGGAGTTGAAGGCACTCAGCCCCCGGATGTACGCCCCCTTGAACGACGGCCCGTCACCACCGCAGCCGCTCGCCTCGCACGGTTCCCGCAGGATGCCACCGGAGTTGAGGGCCGTCGACGCGGTCGAGGCGTCGCCGATCTGGCGGCCGGTGATGAGGAGGGTGGAGTCACCGGTCGCGCGGTACAGCTCCGACAGGCCGCCGAGCAGCACGCCTTGGTTGTACGACCATGTCGTGTCGCCGTTGTTGCCGCAGGTCGCCAGGTTGATGCCGTCGTTGACCAGATGGGAGCCGTTGATCATACCGGTGCCCTTGAACCACGACCACTCGGCGTTGGCGCGACCGAGGTACGCCGTGTCGCCGGCGATGCGGTTGTGCAGGGCCGCGTTCAGCTCCAGGTAAAGGGAGTTGGCGATCGCGTTCTTGTAGGTCTTCGCGGTGCTCCACCACACCCCGCCGCCGCAGGTCGAGTCCCAGTAGCGGGCCATGTAATCGGCGTCCGCGCGGGCGGTGTTGAGGTAGCGGGAGTCGCCGGTCAGGTCGTACGCGTCGACCCACGCCAGTCCCCACCAGCCGGTGTCGTCGATGTAGTCGTTGGTGAAGTTGCCGCCCTGGGCGGAGAGGTTGCGGTCGTAGGTGTTGGCGATGGCGTACTTGTAGCTGCCCATTCCGGTGACGCGGATGTTGTCGATGACGGCGGTCAGGGCGTTGGCGGAGTTCCACCAGCCGGTCGTGTCGAAGAGGCCGGTGCCCAGGTTGTACGACTGCATCAGCGCGGTGGCGGCGGCAGTTGCGCGGCTGCCCGCGTTCCACGTCGTCCGGGCCCACTGCGTACAGGCGATCTCGGCCCGGTCACCGGCCTTGCCGCAGGTGCGCAGGGCTCCGACGCCGAGGGCGTTCCAGTCGTCGACGTTGTACATCAGGGTGCGCCAACCGCCTTGCCCCGCAGGGATGGTGGTGTCGCCGAGCTTGCTGCCCGAGCTCCAGGTGCGGCCGCCGTCGAAGGAGCGGTCGAGCCAGACCTCGTCACCGGGGCTGCCGTTGGTGATCGAGGCCCAGCCCATCGCGTCGGTGTCGTCGAAGTGCAGGGTGAGGGTGCGGGAGTAGATGGTGGCCGACACCGGCTGCCGGTCCACCGGGGACAGGGCGGGGTCGCGGGCGTCGCAGTACTTGTTGCAGATCGTCGCCTCGGCGGCGGCGGTCGCGACGCCGGTGGACACCGGCGCGAACAGGGCCAGGGCCGCGATCAGACCGGTCCCGACTCGCTTGACACGTCTGGCAGTTGAGTTCATGCCGGCTCCATCGAGGTGGGGGGTTGCGGATGGTCAGCCCAGACGCCACTGCTGGTTGGCGCCGCCGTTGCAGGTCCAGAGCTCCAGCGCGGTGCCGTTGACGTTGCCCGCGGGCTGGTCGCCGCCGGTGACGTCGAGGCACAGGCCCGACTGGGTGCCGGTGATGGTGCCGTTCGGGTTGAGGGTCCATTTCTGGTTGGCGCCGCCGTTGCAGGTGTAGAGCTGCACCTTGGTGCCGTTGCTTGTCTGGTTGTTGTAGGCGTCCAGGCACTGGGTGCCGCCGTAGAGCCGGAGTTCACCGGCGGAGGTGATGGTCACGGCCTGGTTGGTGCCGCCGCCGCAGTCCCAGATCTCGATCTTGGTGCCGGGGGTGGTCTCGCCGTTGTAGGCGTCGAGGCAGCGGTTGGAAGAGGCGCCGATCAGCGGGTGGGTGGTGCCGACGCTCGTGCCGCTGCCGGCGGAGACCCGGTACATCACCGAGCCGTGGCCGGGAACGCTCGCCGAGATGGTGCCGGTGGTGCTGCTGATCACGTGCGACCAGAGGTTGTTGAGCTTGTACGAGGACGCCGAGGGGAGGCCGGCCGCCGTCGCCGAGGTGGTGATGGTGGCGGCGGAGGAGTTCTCGTTGAAGAGGACCACCGAGACATCGCCGTTGGCCAGCGGCTTCGAAAGGACGTGCAGGCCACCGGAGTTGGAGATTTCCGTGCCCTGCTTGCCCAGGGAGTCCTGGTCGACGGCGATGACGTCCTTGTTGCCGTAGAGGGAGAGGGTGGCGGCGGTGGCCTTGCGCAGGTCGGTGCCGGCGATCAGGGGCGCGGCCATCTCCGACCAGAGGCTGAAGTGGGTGCGGTCCTCGGTGAACGACATGCCGTTGCCGACTTCGAGCATGTCTGGATCGTTCCAAGCGCCCGGCTTGGCGTACGCGGCGAGCTTGACGTCGGCCTTGTAGATCGACACCACGGTCGAGAAGTTGACGTTGATGTCGTCGGTGGTGCGCCAGCTGTTGCCGACGCCGGCGCCCCAGGTCCAGACGTCGGCGAGGCCCCAGTTGCAGAGACTGTAGACGATCGGGCGGCCGGTTGCCGCGAGGGCGTCGCGCATCGCGGTGTAGCGCTGCTGGTCGGGCACGTTCTGGTGGTTGCAGTTGTCGTACTTGAGGTAGTCCACGCCCCAGGCGGCGAAGCTGTTGGCGTCCGTCTGCTCGTGGCCGAGGCTGCCGGGGTAGCCGGCGCAGGTGGCGGTGCCGGCGCTCTCGTAGATGCCGAGCTTGAGGCCCTTGCTGTGGACGTAGGCGGCGGTGCCGCTGATGCCGTCGGGGAACTTGACCGGATCGGGGACGAGTTGGCCCGCCGCGTTGCGGGCCGAGGTCATCCAGCAGTCGTCGATGTTGACGTACTGGTACCCGGCGTCCTTCAGCCCGGAGGAGACGAGGTAGTCGGCGGTCTGCTCGACGAGCTGCTCCGTGACGTTGCAGCCGAAGACGTTCCAGTCGTTCCAGCCCATCGGGGGCGTCCGGGCGAGGCCGTTGTCGAGGGCCCGGGCAGGCGGTGCGGCGCGCAGTACCAGCAGGGCCGGGACGAGGGCCAGCAGCAACGCCATGGTGAGGGCGGCGCTCAGGCGTCTCTTGAACGGTGCCGGAACGGTCATGTCGAGGTCTCCTGCTTCGCCGTGGGGGGCTGCACGAACTCACCGCTGGAAACGTAACCATCGCGAGGGTTCCACCCGCCGGGTTCGCCCGTCAATGGTCCGGACCAGAATGCCCCGGCCGTGAACTGCCCGTGCCGTCAGAGGCGTTGACGGCCTCATGAGTCGTTGGCAACGTTTCCATCACCCGCACCCTTGGAGGCCACCATGTCCCTGCGCCCCTCCCGGCGAGTGATGATCGGTTCCGGTCTGGCCGCGCTGACGGCGACGGCCGTCCCACCGGCGGACGCGGCCGAACGGCCAAGCTCCGCAAAGGCGTTGTCCCGCGCGAGAGACGCGTACTCCGCGCTGAGAAGACACTTCGACACGACCGACGGCTCCGGGCTCGTCCGCGAGCAGATCCCGGCAGCGGGCGGCGACAACCCGTACTCGTACGAATGGCCCTTCTCGCAGGTGCACATCGCCGCCCTCGATCTCACCGCCGTGGACGGGGAGTTCGAGCCGGAACTGTCCCGACGGGCGGCGGCGCAGGAGCACTACTGGAAGCCCGGCGGAGGCACCACCGGTCTTCCCGGGTATGCCTCCTATCCCGTCGCGCCGTACGGCTCGGGCGGGGACATGTTCTACGACGACAACGAGTGGGTCGGCCTGGCCAAGGTCCAGCGGTATCTGCAGACCGGGGATGCCGCCGCGCTGGCCCGCGCGAAGGAGATCTTCGCCCTGGTGCGGTCCGGCTGGGACTCCGACAGCGGTCATGCCGCGCCGGGCGGGGTCTTCTGGACGCAGGCCGACTGGAGCCACGACCGCAACACCGTGTCGAACATGCCGGGCGCCCAACTCGCCCTGCGCCTGCACCAGATCACCGGCGAGGCCGACTACTTGGACCGGGCGAAGCGCTTCCACGACTGGACGAACGCGCATCTGCGGAGCCCAAGTGGCCTGTATTGGGACCACCTCGACCTTCAGGGGACCGTCGAGAAGACCTTCTGGTCCTACAACCAGGGCGTGCCGGTCGGTGTGGCGGTGCTGCTGTACCAGGTCACCCGGCACCGCGCCTATCTGCGCGAGGCGGAGCGGGTTGCCGCCGCCGCGTACGCCCACTACGTCACGCAGGGGCGGCTGTTCACGCAGCCCGTGTTCTTCAACTCGATCTTCTTCAAGAACCTGTTGCTCCTGGAGTCGGTGACCGGGAAGGACACCTACCACCGGGCGATGGCCGACTACGCCGACCAGGTGTGGGACACGATGCGGGATCCCGCCACCGGACTCGTGCACTTCGACACGGCCGGTGGCACCCAGGCGATCCAGCAGGCGGCACTGGCGCAGCTCTACGCCGTGCTCGCCTGGCCGCGTGCCAAGTGGCGGACGCTGTACTGACGTCAGGGGTGCCCGATCTCCCCCGTGCCGCGCGCGATCAACTCGACCGGGAGGACGGTACGGCGGGACGGCGCGTCGTCGCCGTTGATCCGGTCCAGGAGCAAGTTGGCCGCGTGGCGGCCGAGTTCCTCGGTGTCGGAGGTGACGACGGTGACCGGGGTGGGCAGCATGTCGGCCAGTTTGAAGTCGTCGAAGCCGACGATCGCGACGGAGGTCTTCAGCTCTCGGCAGGCGCGCAGGACTCCCTCGGTGAGGAAGCCCGTGGTGGAGAAGACCGCGGTGGGCGGGTTCGCGGAGGTGAGCAGGGTGCGGGTGGCGGCCTCGGCCTCCTCCGTGGTGCCGGCGCGCAGGGTGACGACCAGGTCGTTGTCGGGCTCGATGCCGCTGCGGCGCAGCGCCTTGCGGTAGCCGCGCAGCCGGCGGCCGGTGCTGTAGTAGGAGGGCGCGACGAGGATCGCGATCCGGTCGTGGCCCTGGTCGACGAGGTGCTGGGTGGCCTTGCGTCCGCCCTCCTCGTTGTCGACGAGGACGACATCGGCCTCGGCGCCGGTGGCCGGGCGGTCGACGAAGACGATGGGCACGTGGTCGTGGCCGTTGATCTCGTTGAGGAAGGCGTGATCGCCCTGGTCGGGGACGATGATGAGCCCGGCGACCCGGCGTCCGATCAGCTCGCCCACGGCCCGGCGCTCCACCTCGGGGTCCTCGTCGGCGGTGCTCAACAGGACTGCGTAGCCTGCCTCGTTGGCGACGTCCAAGGCGGCCTTGGCGAGGGAGGCGTAGAACGGGTTGGTGAGGTCGCCGAGCAGCAGGCCGATGGTCATCGAGTTCTGGCCGGGGCGCAGGGAGCGCGCGATCTCGTTCCGCTGGTAGCCGATGGCGGTGATCGCCGCGTTCACGCGCTCGGCCGTCTCCTCGCGGACCGTGCCGACGCCGTTGACGACGCGGGAGACGGTGACGACCGCGACTCCGGCCCGCTCGGCGACGTCGCGCATCGTGGGCCTGGTGTTCTGGCTGTGCGGGGGACGACTTCTCACGTGAGGTGAAGACCAACCTTCCATCGCGTACCGGGGGCCGGGACCGTTCCAAGGATACGTTTCGGGTCCCGGCCCGCCGCTCGGCCTGCGGCCCTGACCGTTGCTCTTGATCACGTCGTTGATCTTGCCGGTCATCGTCTGGAGGCCGGAGAACGGCTTATTGCCATTGAGGGTTGGACTGGCCGGCCCACTGGGTGGTGAAGCGGACGCCGATGGCGGTCGGTGTGTTCAGGCCCGCCTTGACGGTGGACGCGACGGTCGTCAGACCGGCCTTGTCGAGGGCGCCGAAGTAGGCGCTCTGCGCGGAGAGATAGGCCGGGGCCGCGACCGGGGAGTCGGGCAGCACCTTGGTCCACACGGTGGAGTCGAGGTATTTGAGGACCTTGAAGGTGGCGTCGGCGTTCTTGGTGTACGACGGGGTGCAGATGCCGACCGCGTCGTAGAGGGTGGCCGCCTTGGTCTGCTGGGGAAGCGGCGCAAAGCCGTACTTGATCTTCGGCTTGTCGGTGAGGAAGCCGGCGGCCGGCCACTGGCCGCTCCACAACATTGGGATCTCTCCGGCGGGCCTTACAGCGCCTCCCTCGGCGTGCAGTTTCGCGGCGTCGGCGAACATCTGGTCCCAGGTCCAGCCGGCCGCGGGCACGGTGAGGCCGGCGGCCTTGAAGGCGACGCCGGGTAGACGGACGGGACCGGTTAGGCCGTCACGGTCCCCGCCGCGGCCTGTGCCGGGTGCGCTGTTCCCAGGAGTGCCGCCCCGCCGAGCAGGAGTGCGGTGAGTGCGAGGGCCAGGAGGCGGCGGAGGGGGCTACCGGCTCCGACGATCGGCGTCAGTGGTGATCTCATCCGGTGTCCTCCCGAAGGGCAACGTTTCCATTGCCATGACAGCACATTGGCCTGGACCACGGAACCCCCCAGCCCCTGCCGCCTCCTCGCCGATCCGTTGTCACCTCAGGACGAACCTCCGTCGCCCGGGACTCAACTCCCGCAAACAGAACGGCGATCCTCCGGTCCCTCGCCGAATCGCTGCCATATTCGAGAACCACTTCGGAGGTGGCTGTGACGCTAGAGGCGACGACATCCCTGACGGCAGTGACACCCGCGGCGGACCGCACCGCCGGACGCATCGCCGACCTGGAAGAGCGACGGGCGCGGGCGATGGTCGCGGGTGCGCCGAGAAGACACGGGGCGCTCGGTGCGCGGGAGCGGATCGAACGGCTGCTGGACGCGGGCTCGTTCGCGGAGACCGGTGTGTTCGTGCGGGCGAGAGCGGTAGGGGACGGTGCCCAACGGCCTTACGGAGACGGGGTCGTCACCGGGTACGGCACAGTCGACGGGCGGCCCGTCTGTGTGTTCGCGCAGGACTCGACCGTCTTCGGCGGCAGCATGGGCGAGGCCTTCGGCGAGAAGACCGTGGCGCTCATGGAACTCGCCCTGAAGACCGGGTGTCCGGTCGTGGGACTCAACGACTCAGGGGGCGCCCGCATCCAGGAGGGCGTCAACTCCCTCGCGCTGTACGCCGAGTTGGTGCGCCGCAATGTGAAGGCGTCCGGGGTGATCCCGCAGATCTCCGTCGTCCTGGGACCGTGCGCGGGCGGCGCCGCCTACTCCCCCGCGATCACCGACTTCACCGTGATGGTGGACGGCGCCTCGCACATGTTCGTCACCGGCCCCGACGTCATCGAGGCGGTGACCGGCGAGCGCACCACCGCCGAGGAACTGGGCGGCGCCCGCACCAGCAACTCCGTGAACGGCAACGCCCACTTCCTCGCCGCCGACGAGGAGGACGCGCTCGACACCGTACGCGACCTGCTGTCGTACCTTCCCGCCAACAACCTGGAGCGGCCCCCCGAGTACGCGCCCGGAGCCGTCGCAGCCGGAGACCCGCTCGATGAGGTCGTGCCGGACCGGCTCGGCCACGTCTACGACATGCGGGACATCCTGCGCGCGGTCGTCGACGACGGTGAACTCCTGTACGTCCAGGAGCTGTTCGCGCCGAACATCATCTGCGCGCTGGCGCGGGTCGAGGGGGCGAGCGTCGGGGTCGTCGCCAACCAGCCGCTCCACTCGGCCGGGGTCCTCGACATCGACGCCTCCGAGAAGGCCGCGCGGTTCGTGCGGTTCTGCGACGCGTTCGGCATTCCGCTGCTGACCTTCGCCGACGTCCCCGGCTATCTCTCCGGCGTCCACCAGGAGCGGGGCGGCATCATCCGGCGCGGCGCCAAACTCCTGTATGCGTACGCCGAGGCGACCGTCCCCAAGGTCACCGTGGTGGTGCGCAAGGCGTACGGCGGCGGCTACGCGGTGATGGGCTCCAAGCATCTCGGCGCCGACCTCAACCTCGCGTGGCCGACCGCGCGGATCGCCGTCATGGGAGCGGAGGGCGCCGTGGGGGTGCTGCACCGGCGTGAACTCGCCGCGGCGGACGACCCGGAGGCGCTGCGGGCCGGCCTGGTCGCCACGTACGAGGCCACGCACGGGACTCCGTACCTCGCCGCCGAACGCGGGTACGTCGACGACGTCATCGCGCCGCGCGACACCCGCGCCCATGTCGGCCGCGCGCTGCGCGCGCTGCGGGGCAAGCGCGCCCCGATGCCGGAGCGGCGGCACGGCAACATCCCGCTCTGACCGCCGAGTTCACCTCCCCCCTTTCACGCCCCCCGCTGTTCGTGAGGAGCCCGTCCGATGGACAGTCGTCGCCCGCCGCTCGCGCCCGCGTACCGGACCCTGCCCGAGTACGTGCGGCACTGGGCCGAACTCACCCCGGAACGCCGGGCGTTCACCTTCGTCGACCATCCAGCCCCCAACTCCCTTGGTGTGCACCGCACATTGACCTGGCAGCGACTCGATCTGCGCGTACGGGCACTGGCCGCCCGGCTCACCGAGCAGGCCGAACCCGGAGCGCGGGTCGCCCTGTTGTGCCCGCAGGGCACGGACTACATCACCGGATTCCTCGCGGCGCTGGCCGCCCGAATGGTCGCCGTACCGCTGTATCCGCCCGGTCTGCCGGGGCAGGGCGACCGGCTCGTCGGAGTGCTGGGCGACGCGCGCCCGGCCGTCGTGGTGACCAGCGGCCGGGTGCTGGCCGAGGTGACGGACTTCTGCGAGCGCGCGGAGGTGCCGGTCCTCGCGGCGGACCGCGTGCCCGACACCGCCGCCCTCAACTGGCGTGCGCCGGAACCGGATTCGGACGCGACCGCCTATCTCCAGTACACCTCCGGCTCGACCCGGGCTCCGGCGGGCGTGGAGATCACCCACGCCAACGTCGTCGCCAACGCCCGCCAGGCGCTCGCCGCTTACGGCGCGGACGCGCATCCGGTGACCTGTGTGGGCTGGCTGCCGCTCTACCACGACATGGGGCTGGTGCTGAGCGTGGCGGCCCCCGTCGTACGCGGGGTGCTGTCCGTCCTCATGGACCCGACCGCGTTTCTGCACGAACCGGCGCGCTGGCTACGGCTGTTGGCCGCGCATCCGCGCGCGCTCAGTGCCGCGCCGAACTTCGCCTACGACTACTGCGCCTCCGCCGTCACCGAGGCGCAGAAGGAGGGGCTGCGGCTGGACGGGGTCGCCGCGCTGATCAACGGCAGCGAACCCGTCCGGCCCGGCACCGCCGACCGCTTCCACGCCGCGTTCGCCGCCCAGGGGTTGGCGGCGGAGGCGCACTGTCCGTCGTACGGGCTCGCCGAGGCCACCGTGTTCGTCAGCGCCGCCCGGCCCGGCCGGCCGCTCGGCAGGTTCGCCCTCGACCGGGACGCCCTCGCCGCCGGGAAGGCGCTGCCCGCGCGGCCCGAGGATCCGCGGGCCGTGCTCCTCGCGGGGTGCGGAACGCCGGTGGGGCAGCGGGTGCGCATCGTCGATCCGGTCGCCCATGCCCTGCTGGCCGAGGGGGAGGTCGGGGAGATCTGGGTGCAGGGCGCCAATGTGGGGCGCGGCTACTGGAACAACTCCGCGCAGACCCGCCGGGTGTTCGGCGCCTCGCTCGGCGCGGACGCGCCGGGCGGCTGGCTGCGCACCGGTGATCTGGGGACCGTCCTGGACGGGCAGTTGATCGTCACCGGCCGGCTCAAGGACCTCATCGTCGTCGACGGCCGCAACCACTATCCGCAGGACGTCGAGGCCACCGCGCAGGACGCGCATCACGCCGTACGACGGGACCGGCTCGCCGCGTTCGGGGTGCCGGGAGTTGCGGGCGGTGCGGGCGAGCGGGTGGTGGTCGTCGCCGAACACACGCGGGGCACCAGCCTCGCCGACCTCGACGTGCCGGCCCTGACACGTGCCGTGCGCGCGGCCGTCTCCGCCCGGCACGGGCTGCGGCTCGCCGATGTCGTCATGGTCGCTCCCGGCACCGTGCCCCGCACCTCCAGCGGCAAGGTGTCACGGACCCTGACCCGCGCCCGGTATCTGGAGGGCGACTACGCAACGGAGACCGCGGGATGACCGCCGCCGGCGAGAGCGGGGCGCTGGAACGGTCCATGCCCGGCGACGAGAACGCGCTGCGGCTGCGGATCGTGGAGCGGGTCGCCGAGTGGTACGGCATGCCGGCGCGTGACGTGGCGACGGACCGGCCGCTGGTCGAACTCGGCATGTCCTCGCGCGACGCGGTCGTGCTGGCGGGCGAGTTGTCGCTGCTGACGGGGCACGAACTGCCGGCGACGCTGCTGTGGGAGGCGCCGACCGTGGACGCGTTGGTGGCACGGTTGTGCGGTACGGACTCCCGGCCTTCGCCCCGTGGCGTCCCCACACCGGCCGTGCGGGCAGCGCCCGGCGAGCCCGTCGCGGTCATCGGGGTGGGTTGCCGACTGCCGGGCGGAGTGCACGGCCCGGACGCCTACTGGCAGTTGCTGATCGACGGAGTCGACGCGATCAGGCGTGTCCCCGAGGACAGATGGGGCGACTTCACGCCGTTCCCGCCGGCCGAAGCACCCTTGTACGGCGGCTACTTGGACGACATCGCCGGGTTCGACGCCGACTTCTTCCGCATCACCCCGCGCGAGGCCGCGGTGATGGACCCCCAGCAGCGGATCCTCCTGGAGGTCGTCCGCGAGGCGCTCGACCACGCCGCCGTCCCGGCCACGGCCCTCGCGGGCACGGCCACCGGCATCTATGTCGGCGTCTCGGCCCCGGAGTACGGCCGCCTCACCGTCGCCGACGCGCACGCCGTCGACCCCTGGGCCCCGGCGGGCGCGGCGCTCAGTGTGACGGCGGGCAGACTGGCATACGTCCTGGACACCCACGGCCCCAACATGGCGGTGGACACGGCCTGTTCGTCCTCCCTGGTCGCCCTGCACCAGGCCTGTGTGAGTCTGCGCGACGGCGAGACGGACACGGCGATCGCCGCCGGGGTCAACGTCCTGCTCTCCCCCTCCGTCGGCGTCGCCTTCGCCCGGGCGGGGGCACTCGCGCCGGACGGCCGCTGCAAGCCGTTCGCCACCACGGCCGACGGCATCGGGCGCGGCGAGGGCTGCGCGGCGGTACTGCTGAAACGGCTGTCCGACGCCGAGCGCGACGGTGACCGCGTCCTCGCGGTGATCCGCGCCACCGCCGTCAACTCCGACGGCCGCTCGGGCGGCCTGCTGGCCCCCAACCCGGCCGCGCAGCAAGCCCTGTTGGCCACGGCGTACGGGCGGGCCGGACTCGCCCCGGCCCACGTGGACTACGTGGAGGCGCACGGCACCGGTACCCCGCTGGGCGACCCCATCGAGGCGGGCGCGCTCGGCGCGGTGCTGGGCGCCGACCGTGACCGTGAACAGCCTTTGCTGCTCGGCTCGGTGAAGGGAAACCTCGGCCATCTGGAGTGCGCGGCCGGTCTCGCCGGCCTGGTGAAGACGGTCCTCGCCCTCCACCACGACCTCGTCCCGCCGTCGTTGCACGGCACCTCCCTCCCCGACGCACGGCTACGCCTGGTCACCGAGCCCGAACCCTGGCCCCGCTACGGCGGTACGGCCACCGCGGGCGTCTCGGGATTCGGCTTCGGCGGCACCAACGCCCATGCCGTACTGGAGGAATGGCGACCGACCGTGCCTCCGACCGAGAAGCCCGGGGGAACGTCGGCCGCCCGCCTCCATCTCCTCTCCGACCTCGACACCGACCGGGTCCGCGACACCGCCGCCCGGCTCGCCGCGTGGTTACGCACGCCCGCGGGGAGCGCGGCCCGCCCCGCCGACGTGGCCCGCACGCTCGCGGGACGCACCGGGCGCGGGCCGGTACGCGCAGCCGTCGTCGCCGGCGACGGGCGCGAACTGGCCGACGCGCTGGGCACGTTGGCGCAGGGCGCCCAGGACCCTCGGGTGGTCACCGGCGACCGCGACCGGGTGGGGCGCGGTCCGGTGTGGGTGTTCTCCGGATACGGCAGCCAGTGGACCGGCATGGGACGCCAACTTCTCGCGGAGGAACCGGCCTTCGCCGCCGCCGTGGAGAAACTCGACGCACAGCTCTCCGACGTCTTCGGCTTCTCCCTCCGCGCACACCTGGCCGCCGCCGGACCGCTCGACCGGCTCGAGGTGTCCCAACCCGTCCTCTTCGGCACCCAGTTGGCGCTCGCCGAGCTGTGGCGGTCCTACGGCGTCGAACCCGCCGCCGTGATCGGCCACTCCCTGGGCGAGGTGGCCGCCGCGGTGTGCGCGGGCGCGCTGGACGTGGTGGACGGGGCGCGGGTGGTCGCCGTACGGGCCCGGCTGCTCGGTGGGCTGCGCGGGGGCGCGATGGCCGTGGTGGACCTGGAAGACGGTGAACTGCCGGATCTGGAGCGGGACTTCCCTGGCGTCCAGGTCGCCGTGCACTCCTCGCCCCGGCAGAAGGTCGTCACCGGTGACGAGGTGGCGGTCGCCCGGCTGGTGCGGCGACTGGAGAAACGTGGGCGTGCCGCCCGGGCCATGCGGGTCGTCGGCGCCGGGCACTCGCCCCAGGTGGACCCGCTGTTGCCGGAGCTGGTCGAGGCCCTCGCGGACCTCCGGGGACGGTCGCCGCGTGTCCCCGTCTATTCCACCGTCCTCGAAGACCCGCGCGGTGCCGGCGAGTTCGGCGCCGAGCACTGGGCCGCCAACCTGCGTCGGCCGGTGCGACTGGACCGGGCCCTGGCGGCGGCCGCTTCGGACGGTCGTACCGCCTTCGTCGAGATCTCGCCGCATCCGGTCCTGGCCGGGGCCATCACCGACACCGTGCCCGGCGCGCTGGCCGTGGGCACACTGCGCCGTGACGCGGCCGGATCCACTGCGTTTCTGGGGGAGTTGGGTGCTCTGTACGCAGCGGGGTTGCCGTTGCCGGTACCGGCCGGGCGGGTCGTAGACCTTCCGCTGCCGCGCTGGCGGCATGTCCGGTACTGGTGGACGGACGGGCGGGAGCGTGTCACAAGGGACCGGCCGCCGGGACCCTACGTTGCCCCAGAGCCCGCGCCGGCTTCGGTGGCCGCCCGCGTCAGTCACCACATCGCCACCGTTACCGGTCATCCCACGGCCCGCCTCACCCCCACCACCGCGTTGGCCGACCTCGGCCTGGATTCTCTGCTGGCCGTCAGGATCCGTACCGCACTGGACCGCGAGTTCGGGATCGAACTGCAGCTGCGCGACCTGTTCGACGCCGCGACGATCGACGAAGTGGCAGACCGGATAAGGCAGTTGACGGACGAACCGTCCCCGCTCCGCACACTGCGCGCAGGCGGCGCGCACGCCCCGCTCTTCCTCTTCCACGCCGCGGGCGGCACCACCGACGTCTACCGCGCAATGGCCCAACACCTGGGCGACGACCGGCCGGTGCACGGACTCGACCGGATCGAGGACGCCCGTACGGTGTCGGAGAAGGCGCGGCGCTACACCGAGGTGATCACGGCACTTCACCCCAACGGGCCGTGTGTGCTGGGCGGTTGGTCCTTCGGCGGGTTCCTCGCCCAGGAGACGGCACGCCGGCTGGTCGCCGCCGGGCGGGACGTCGAACTCGTCGCGCTCATCGACTCCGTACGCCCCCTCCCCGAGCCCGACCGTGTCCGCACCCACCTCACCGGTTTCGCCCGGCACATCGCCGACACGTACGGCGTCCAACTGCCTTTGCCATACGAAGAGTTGGTAGCGATGGACGACGACCGCGCACGCATCGACGCCGTGCTGCGCACCCTGCGCGGGGCCGTGCGGGTGCCGCCCGCCGCGCTGGAGCACCAGCGTGCCTCGTACCTGGATCTGCGGATCGGCGAGGCACACCAACCGGGCCGGTACGAGGGCCGGGTGGTGCTGTACCGGGCCATGGAACCTGCGCCGCACACCGTGCGCGACCCGGCGTACGAACGGGACGACGACGCGCTCGGCTGGGACGAGGTGTGCCCGCGCCTGACGGTCGTACCGGTGTCGGGGCACCACCTGTCGCTGCTCGACCCGCCGCACGTCGACGAGATCGCCGCCCATCTGCGGCGGGTGCTGGCCGCGCCGGGCGGAACCGCCGCACCGGCCTGAGGACCCGCCGACCCGACCGAGGAGCCGCCATGCCGCACCACCGCCCCGCCACACCGCAGCACCCCTCCGGAATCTCCCTGCCCCAGCGGCTTCCCGGCGGGATGTCCCGTCGTGCCGCCACGCGGGTCGCCGCGGCCACCGGGCTCGCCGTTCTGTTCGGGGCCACGGGCGGCGTGGGCCGTGCCCGGGCCGCGACGCAGGTCTCGGCGCGTACCTTCGACGTGTCCGTGTCCTCGGCCGCGCTGGGCCGCAGTGCGCCGGTGCGGCTGATTCTGCCGTCGGACTTCGCGGCGCAGCCCGGTCGGACGTATCCCGTGCTGTATCTGCTGCACGGGGCGCACGACGACTACACGTCCTGGACCCGGGAGACGGAGATCGAGGCCTTCACCGAGGGGCGCGATCTCATCGTCGCGATGCCGGACGCGGGGCCGACCGGCATCCCCAGCGTCTGGCGTGAGGGGCCCGACTACGAGACCTTCCAACTCCTGGAGGTTCCGGCGCTGTTGGCCCGCGACTACCGGGCGTCCGGTGTGCGGGCGATCGCCGGGGTGTCCACCGGCGGCTACGGCGCGATGGCGCACGCGGCCCGTCACCCGGGGGCGTTCACCGCCGCCGCGTCCTACAGCGGGATCCTCGACACCACGGCGCCCGGAGTGCCCTCCCTGGTGGACGCCATCGTGGCTCGGGAGAGCCTGGCGCCGCGCACACTGTGGGGCAACCCCCTCCTGGACGGGCTGACTTGGCGGGCCTTCAATCCGCGGGCCCGGGCCGGCGGGCTGCGCGGGACACCGCTGTACGTGTCCAACGGCAGTGGTTTGGCCGGGGGTTCGGGCGACTGGCTGCCCGAGGCGCTGGAGAGTCTGCTGTGGCCGTCCGCGCACAGTTTCACCGGTGTTCTCGCGCTGCTCGGGATTCCGGTCACCACCCACTTCTATCCGGGCGGAGGGCACAGCTGGGCCTACTGGAAAGGGGAGTTCGCCGCCTCGTGGCCGATGCTCGCCGCCGCGCTGGGGCTACCGGAGTGATGTCGGTGCAGCCGGGGCACGGAACGGAGCGCAGGGGACGGCCGTCCAACGCAGGACGTCCCCCTCGTCCCACGGGCAACAGTCCGTGGGCGAGCCGCCTCCGGGGGAAAGGAGTGTCCGTCGTGGCCGTCCCCACCCCGCGCGGAGTGCCCGCCGATCCCGCCACCGCCTCGATGCCGCCCGAGCTGGCCGAGCTGCTGCGCGCCCAACTGCCGCGTGTGGCCGACGAGGTGGAGGAGGAGGTCCGCAGACAGGTGCCCGAGTACGGGCTGCCGTCCGGTGCCATCTACCGCGAGAATCTCCGGGCCGGTGTGGTGCAGGCGCTCACCCTGTTCATCGACCACATCGCGGACCCGCGCGACCAGCGGTCCACGATGGCCACGACGTACTACGAGATCGGGCGCGGTGTGGCGCTGGACGGCCGCAGCCTGGACGCGGTGCAGTCCGCGTTGCGGGTAGGCGGGCTGCACGCCTGGCGGCTGATGGGGCGGACGGCGGAGGAACTCGGCCTGGACTCGCAAGTCGTGGCCACACTCGGCGAGTTGGCGTTCCGGACCGTGCACGAGGTCGCCGAGGCGGCGGCCGCGGGTTACGCGGACGCGCGGTCGCACAGCGCGGACGAGCTGGAGCGGCGGCGCGGACGGCTGCTCGATCTGCTGCTGGGCGACGGGCCGGTGTCCCAGGAGGAGGTGCAGGACCTGGCGCACGGCGCGCGGTGGCGGGTGCCTCCGCGGGTCGCCGTCATCGCGCTGGCGGGACCCGCGGACCCGCGCGCGGAGGACCGGCCGCCGGCGATTCCCGGCGCGCTGGCCGACATGGAGTCACGGCCGCCGCGTGTACTGGTACCGGACCCGGAGGGCTACGGCCGGTTCGGCGGGCGGTCGTTCGTGCTCGGCCTGGGCGGCCGTCCGGCGGCGATCGGTCCCACGGTCCCCGTGTCGGAGGCCGCGCGGTCGCTGCACTGGGCCACGCGGGCGCTGGGGCTGATGGGGCGCGGGGTGCTGCCCCGGCAGGGCGTGGTGCTGTGCGCCGACCATCTGTCGACGCTGCTGCTGCACAGCGACGAGCCGCTGCTCGCGCAGTTGGAGACCCGGGCCCTGGCACCGCTCGACGCGGCTTCCGAGGGCCAACGCGCCCGGCTGGCCGAGACCTTGCTCGCCTGGCTGCTCAGCGGCAGCAACGTCCCCGACGTCGCCGCCCGCCTGCACATCCACCCGCAGACGGTCCGCTACCGCCTGCGCCAGCTGGAGAAACTCTTCGGCGAGTCCCTGCACGACCCGGGCACCCGCCTTGACCTGATTCTCGCGCTGCGTTCGGCGGCGTCGCGGGAGAACGAGCGCGACTCACGCCCCGACAAAAACAGGGACGGTTTCTGAATTCCCGTCCATAACACCCGGTGAAACAACGCGAATACCTTCGAGGTGTCCTTTCCACAGGCGCGTCAAACGCGCCCCACCCTCAAAGGATTCTCATGCGTATTCGCTTGTGCCTGGCCGCGCTCTCGCTGCTCGGCGGAGCCGGTCTCGCCACTCTCACCGCGCCCACGGCGTCGGCGGCCACCTGTGCGAACCTCGACGTCGTGGCCGCTCGGGGCACCTTCGAGCCGGGGACTCTCGGTCTGATCGTCGGCGATCCGGTATTCTCCGCACTCCAGCAGAAAATCACCGGAAAGACCCTCTCCAGCTATGCGGTGAACTATCCGGCCGACCTTTCCCTGACATCCGCCGCGACAGGGAATCTCGATGTGGTGAACCACCTCGACGCGCAGGCTGCGACCTGTCCGAATCAGCGTTTCATTCTCGTCGGCTATTCGCAGGGCGCGAATGTCGTCGACAACTCCCTGGGGATCAGCAGCGACGGCGCGGTGGTCGGCAGTCCGATCGTGGCGACGATCCCGGCGGCGGTCGAACCCAAGGTCGCCGCGGTGCTGCTGTTCGGCAACCCGATCCGCGCCCTCGGCAAGAGCGTCACCGGCACCTACCAGAGCCGCACCATCGACTTCTGCGCCAACGGTGACCCCATCTGCCAGAACGGCGGGACGGACATCCTGGCCCACCTCGGCTACACCTCCGACGCCGGTGCGGCGGCGACGTTCGCGGCCGGCAAGGTCTGAGCCGTAACAGCACTGCGGGGCCCGGGAGTTGATCCTCCCGGGCCCCTGTCGGTCTCCTCGGGTGTCGGTCTACTTGGGTGACGCGGCGAATCCGGCGAGGCTACTGGAGACGACTTCCGGCCGGCCGTTGTTCTGCACGGGTGCCGCCGTCAGAACGTCCAAGTGCTGGTATCCGGGGGCGATCACCGGGTGCAGGTCGACCGGTATGCGGCCCGCGAGGAGCCCGTCGCCCGCGAGCACGGTGAGCGTCGGGTTTGCCGTCAACCCGCCCGGATGGACGACGAGTTGCTTCACCTGCGGGGAGGTGGCCAGCTCGATGTCGGTGACCAGCTTGGTCGGGAAGTACTGCTCGGTGAAGTCCAGCGGCTGCTCCCCCATGCTGCGGGCCAGTTCGTGGATGTCGGTGACCTCCTTGGAGGCGTTGGTGAAGGGGGTGCCGTCGGCCGACCGGTACCCGGGGTCGTCGGCGGCGCCGACCCGGTCGTAGTTCCGCCAGGTGTAGAGCGGTCCGTGCGGCTGCGCCGGAATCGCCTTGTACTCGACGCCGAACAGCTGCGACTGGCCCGAACTCCCGTTGGCGGCCTGGAAGTTCTTGTCGGTGAGCGGTCCGCCGTCGAAGAGGCCGACGCTGCTCTGCAGGAACGCCAGCGGTTCGGAGTTGTCGTCCATGAGCGCGCCGAGCACGGCGTCGTTGGTGAGCCGGAAGTCCTTCACGGCGGGTGAGCCGGCGAGGAAGGTCGCGGTGTCCTTGGAGAACAGGAACCGGTTCGTGGCCTCGATGTTGACGTTGGAGGGCAGATTGGCCGGCAGGTCCGACGCGCCGTCCGGTTCACGTACGGCGCCCAGGCCCGCGATGGCGAGCAAGGTCATGGTCTCGGGGTTGAGCAGCACCGGCGCGGACAGCGAGCGGGACAGCAGCCCGCTGTCGAGGCCCGCCTGTACGACGGCGTAACCAAGCCCGATGTCGGGCAGGTTGGTGTCGTCGGGGATGCTGCCGCTCAGGTCCGCGAGCGAGGTGGAGATCGTGGTGTCGAGGGCGAAGTAGCCGGCGCACTGGTTCTGTCCGGCGTCGGCCAGGGTGGCGGGGTTCCCGTCGAAGTCGGCCGCCGCGAAGTACCCGGTGATCACCCCGCCGAGCGAGTGCCCGCCGCACAGCACCTTGCTCCTGCGCACTCCCTGGTCGGGCAACTCGGCGACGAGCAGGTCGTATTCGTCCCGTACGGTCTGCTCGATGCCGAGTTTCGCCATCCAGCCGAGTTGGTCGTTGCCGGCGAACCCGGCGAAGGTCCGGCCGTCGACGGCCTTGCCGCGGTAGTAGTAGTCGACGGCCGTGTGCTGGTCGCCGGAGGCGATACCGGTGGGATCCTCAAGGCAGTTGGAGCGCCGGTCCAGGGCCCAGAACTCGAAGTGCCGTCCCCGTGCGGCGGCTTGGGCGACCGTGTTACGGGCGACGCTGTCGAAGGCTCCGGCTCCTTCCAGGATGCCGGGCTGGGCCACGAGGATCCGATCGGCGTCCGCCGACGCGCGCGGGCCGTCGGCGGAGCGGTAGCGCAGATACGACAGCCAGTCGCACGCCGCCGGGCGGGCGCCGAACGACTGCGGTAACGGCACTTTCACCCGCACCACCGACTCGATCACACCGTCGGCGGGGTGCGTCGACGCGACCGGGGTCTCGGTGCGGGCGCTCTCTCCCTGGGCCTGTGGGGCGGCCACGGTGAGCGCGCCGGCGGTCAACAGCACCGCCAGCGCGCCACCGCGCCACGAACTTCCTCTGCTGCGACTCGTCTTCATGGCCGGACCGTAGGGCTCTCGCGCCCCACGGATCAGACAGTGCTCACAAGAACGCAGCCCCCGGCGAACCCCTTGTCACCGGCCCGCAGGGAAGAGGCCGACGAGGTCAGGCGTCCTTGATCGTCACGGTGACGGGTGTACCGGTCTCCACCGTGCGGCTGACCGTGCACAGCCGGTCGTGGGAGACGGCGACCGCCCGGGGCAGGATCGCGCGGGCCCGGTCGCCGGCCTCGCCCTCCGGGAAGGTCACCGAGAAGGTGACCGCGAGGTCGGTCATCCGGTTGCCGAGGTCGTCGCTGACCTTGTTGCCGGTCACGGTGACGGTGAAGCCGTCCGGCTCCGCGTGCCGGGTCGTGGCCACGTCGACGTCGGCCGCGGTGCAGCCCCCGATCGCGGCGAGCAGCAGCTCGACGGGGGTGAACTCGGTGCCGCCACCGTTCGCGGTGCCGAACTCGACGGTGCCGCCACGGGCGTTGGTGGCGGTGAACCGGCCGGGGCCGGTGCGGTCGACGGTGACGAGGCGCTGCGGGTTATCGCTCATGGTGGGGATCTTTCCAGAGAGACCCACCGGATGCTCCGCCGCGCGCCGCCGACCCCCGGCGCCGGGCCACGGGCCTACGGGCTACGGGCGGGCGGCGCGGCCGATCTCGGCTGCGACGCGGGCGTGGGACAGGTATTGCGTGATGTCGTGTGCCCGATCCTTCGGGTTGGGGCAGAGCACGTCGCGAACCTGTGACCAGGTGTCGCCGAGCGGACAGCCGATGGCGACGGCGTCCGCCGCCGCCCACGCGTTGAGCCACCCGTCCACCTGCCCGGGCCGGACCGGACCCCGGACCAGCAGCCGCTTGTACACGGCGTCGAGTCCGAGCGGGCTGCCGGCCGTCACCAGCAGGGGCATCGAGATCCCCGCGGGCAGCCTGGTGAACAGGTCGAGCGCGACAACGGTACCGAGGCTGTGGCTGACCAGCACGAACTCGCCGTCGTCGGGCAGCCCGGCCAGTACCGCGTCCAGTACGGCGTCGCGTACCGCCTTGTCGCCGAGGTAGGCGGCGACGTCGTGGAACACCGTCGCGATCACGACGTCGTCGAGCCCGCTGCGCGCCGCGAGCCAGGACAACGGCCGTTGCAGTGCGGCGACCGCCCCGCCCAGCAGACTCGACTCTTGCGCGGTCTCGGACGCCCGCTCCGACGCGGGCATCCCGGCGGCCTCGGCGGCCTCGGCGAGCAGCGCGGTGTACACCGCGCGGGCACCGGAGTCGGCGGGTACGTACGCCTCGGCCGTGGTCGTCGCCGTACCGGGAGCGACGCTCTCGCGGCCGGCGCTCGCCGCGGCCAGTGCGTCGCCGTAGAAGGGGAACCAGACATCGGCGGAGTTCAGCGGTGCGAGGCCCGATGCCGCCAGGCCGGTGGCCAGGGCGCGGCACCATCCGGTGCGCAGTTCGGCGGGGTTGTGGCCCTGCTGGCCGCGGCCGTGCAGGAACACCACGCGCCGGCCGGTGCCGGTCCGCCCGGTGACGCCGCGCCGCTCCTGGGCCTGCTCGCCCCCGGTCGCCCCGATGAGGCGCTCCTCAGTGGGCACCGCCTCGCTCGGCACCGCCTGTGGGCCCAACTCGGCGAGCAGCGCCTTCTGTTCGGGCGGTGGCTCGGCCGCGGCGAGGTGCCGCAGGATGGCGCTGACCCGGGCCCCTTCGTTGGCGATCCAGCCCGCGCCGTCGGGGTCGGGTACACCGGCGTGGTGCAGCGCGACGACCTCCCATTGGTCGTTGAACACGGGTGAGCCCGAGTTTCCGGGCAGGGTGTCCGTGCGGTAGTGCAGGAACTGCGGCAATTGGTTGAGGAGTTCGTTGGCGCGGACCGCGATCTCCTTGGGCCGTGCGTCCGGGTGGCCGACGACGTTCACCGGCTCGCCGATGACGATCTTTCCCTGGTTCGCGATCAGCCTCAGCCAGCCGTGCACCGCGCCCGGGCGCCGCCCGGCCGAGCCCACCTTGACCGCGACGAGTGTGTAGTCGAGTGCGGGGTCCGTGGCGAACAGCTCGTCCGGGGCGAGGTCGTAGGAGTCGACCGGTTTGGCCGTGCCGTCGACATCCGATTCGAGGTCGAACTCCGCGAAGGATCCGGTCGCGGTCGCCGCGTCGGGGAGGACATGGTTGTTGGTGAGCAGGAGGCGCTCCCCCACGAGGAACCCGGTGCCGAACCCGGCCCGCCGGCCGTCCACGACGATGGAGATACGCGCGACCGCACGGGCCGCGCGCTCCCCGCGGGCAAGGAAGTTCACGCTCTGCAGCTCACTCGCGGCGCCGAGGATCCGTTCGAACACGACGGCGGGACGCACCGGCCCCGTGCCGGACGGCAGAGGCGCCAGGGCCCCCGGGTCGACTTCCCCCTCCCTCACCAGCCGCTCCGCGCGGGCGCGCAGCTGCTCCTCGCTGTCCGCGACGAAGGGCGTGCCGGTCTCCACCTGCCGTCGCCGGATGTCCTCGCGCTGGTCCACCGTGTCCCGGTAGCGCTCCGCCATGTTCCGCTGCTGCTGTTGTCGTAGGTCCATGCGCGCATGCTCCGGGGAGCGGGACGTAGGGCGCTTCGGGGAACTCCCTACGGAGCACGCACGCGCCCCCGCCGAGGCAGATCGGCGGGGGCGTGACGGGCGCGGCCCAAGGGTGTCGTCGGGTCAGAGGACGCCGGCGAACCGGAGGAAGTCCGCGATCGAGCGCACCGGTCGGCCGTTCGGGAGCAGGACGCCCTGCGCCGGGCTCCAGCTCGTCCGGTTGACGTACGAACCGGGGTCGTTGCGGAGCTGGCCGATGATCGTCTCGGCGACGATGCGGCTGCCGACCTCGCCGAGCCGGCGGCCCAGCTCCCTCACCTCGGCCTCCTTCAGGATGTAGAACCACAGCGGGGTCCTGTCGAACAGGCCGGCCGCGTCCAGCGCCTCCTTCACCGCGTCACTGCTGTCCTGTTCGAGTTCCGCGCGGCTGAGGGGTGTGACGCCGAGTGCCTGGGCCACCGCCTGGCCGGTGGGGGCGGCGAGGCGGTAGCCGCGCAGGAGGTTGCGTTGGGCGAGGTGCTTGAGCAGCTTCCTGATCCGTTCCGCCAGGCTCGGGTCGTTGCCCTCGTTGGGCAGATCGGCGAGCGGAGGCGCGAGCCTGGTGTCGATGAGCCGCGCGAAGCGGTTGGCGAACGGGCTGTTCTTGTCGACCATCCGGTCCCACTCCGCCGGCCAGTTCGACGGGAGCGTCGCCAGCGGGCCGACGAAACCGCCCCTCCCGGTGAACTGGAAGAGCTGGTCCAGGGTGGAAAAGGCGGCCCTGTCGCCCGGGCGGCCGAAGTTGCGGTTCCAGTCGTAGGCGCCGCGCACCATGCTGTGGCCGAAGCGGAAGGCCGCCACCGAGAACTCGATCGGCATGTACGTGCCGCGACGGTCCAGGGCGAGCAGATTGCCCTCCGCGGTGTCCACGAGGTCGACGACGTCGGGGCGCGCCACGGTGTGCAGATAGTCGTGCACGCACAACCACTGGTACGTCCACCGGGTGAGGTCCCTGGCCCGGCGGAAGATCTCGGCGTCCGACTCGAACTCGGGCTCGTTGTCGCGCACCCAGTCGACCGCCGCGTTGTGGAACCGTAGGAACGCCACATGGAGTTGGGCCACCACGAGGTTCTCGTCGTTGCGTGTGTCGCCGACGAGCGGGGTGCGGTCGGCCTTGCGCGGCAAGTCCCGCTGTGTGTCGTCGACCGGGGGGATCAGCGCGCCCACAGTGACGGGAACCGGCGAGAGCAGGCCCAGCCGGAGCTTGATCCCGTCGTAGGGAACGGCGTCCTTGCCCGGCACCGGTGGCGCGAACGGCCCGTCGCCGTAGACCGAGTCGAGGTTCAGAGCCGGGATGCGCAGGTTCGCCAGCTTCTCGATCACCTCGTCCGGCGGTACGGGCGGCAGGGGATCGTCGGTGATGTTGATCACCAGGTCGCGGTCGGTCGCGGCCGTCAGATCGTGGTCGACGAACTGGCCCCAGTAGGTGTAGATCGGCGGAATCGGCGAGTTGAGGTCCGGGTCGCGCACCTCGGCCGGCGTCTCCACGATCGCGGAGCCCAGCGCGAGCAGTGCTTTGACGACCTTCGCGACGTCGTCGTTCGGCAGGTGGTTGTCCGGGAACTTCTTCGCGAGGTCGGGGAACACATAGTCGAAGGCGGTGGTACCCACGTGCGCGGCGGCGTCGGTGGTCTCCTGGACCACCGAGCTGCGCGTGCTCAGGCTCTCCTGCGTCTGGGCGGTCTTCTCCGCCTCGTCCGCGCTGTCGAGAATCGCGTGCCCGCCGTGCGTGAGGTTCGTGATCACCCGCGGGAACTGTCCCTGCTCAGCCATCCCGTGCCCCTTTCCGGTCTAGGAACACGCGAGCATTGCCGACCTCCCGCACCGCGGCTTCGGGAAACTCCCTGCCTCCGCCCGGGAGACGCACTCCCGCGGCGTTGACCAGCACAACTGTCGGGCTGCCTACGCCAGTTGCCGCACCGTCGGCGCCGGATGCGCCCAGCAGGTCCTACGCGCCCTGGGCCCACCACCCGGACACCACCGTACGGAGGCCGTCGTAGGACCGTCCCGACCCCTCACGCCGATCACCCTCCCGGGGGCACCCTGGGGACATGACGGAACGCCGCGACGGAGCGGCAGGTATTCGGGGGCGTCATGGAAGAACCAGCGATGGCCGGTGTGCCGACGGGCCGAGCGGGACGCGATCCGGTCCGCGTGGCGTCCGTCCCGGAACCGGATGCTCTCGTCGGGAGGCGTGCCGAAGAGGATCTGGTGAACGCTCTGGTGGACGCGCTGCCGCAGCGGGGAGGCGCCCTGCTGCTGAGCGGTGAACCGGGGATCGGCAAGACCATGGTGCTGCGCCACGCGGCGGCCCGCGGCCAGGGCGCCCGGGTGCTGTGGGCCCGCGGAGTGGAGTCGGAGGCCGTGCTGCCGTACGCGGTGATCGCCGATGTGCTGCTGCCGCTCCGCGATCACTTCGGCGAACTGCCGTCCGCCCAGCGGAGGGCCGTCGAGGGCTGTCTCGCGCTCACGGACGTGGCCGAGTCGAACCCGTACGCGGTGTGCGCGGGGGCACTCGGCGTGCTGGCCGCGGCCGGGGAGGCGTGGCCGCTGCTGGTTCTCGTCGACGACGTGCACTGGGCCGATCCCTCCTCGCGCCAGGTCCTGCAGTTCGTGGCCCGACGGCTGGCCACGGAGCGGGTGGCCCTGGTCATGGCGGCGCGCGGTGGGCGGGAGGAGGACGGGATCCGGGAGAGCGTGCCGCACAGCACGCTGAGGCCGCTGACGGACGACGAGTGCTGGACGCTGTTGCGGCGGCAGTCCCTCGACCGTGCGGATCGGGCGGCGGACCGGATCGTACGGCTGGCGCACGGCAATCCACTCGTCCTGGTGGAGTACGCGGCGGCGCTCGCCCGGACCCGTGCGTGCGGGGCCGAGCCGTGGGACGACTCCTGGGAGGCGCCCGGGCCGCTGGTGGAGCGCGCGTGGCGCGGAATGCTGCGCATGCTGCCGCCGCGCAGTCGGGAGGCGCTGGTGTACGTCGCCGCCGGCCGGACCCCGCAATGGCCCCTGCTGCAACGGGCGTTGGCGTCGGAGGGACTCACGACCGCCGATCTGGACGCGGCCGAGGTGGCCGGGCTGGTGCGGATGCGGGACGGTGTCTGCGAGCTTCGGCATCCCGTGCTGCGGCCGGTGGTCCTTGGACAGTGCGCCATGGTCCGGCGGCTGGAGGTCTACCGGCGGCTGGCCGCCCTGAGTTCGGGCGAACTGCAGACCTGGTACCTGGCCGCCGCCGCTCCCGGTCCGGACGAGTCGGTCGCCGCGCGCCTGGTGTCCGACGCCCGGCAGGCGCGGCAGCGCGGGGCGTTGGCGGCCGCCGCGCCCGGCTGGCGCCGGGCCGCCGAGCTGTCACCGGACCCCGCGGACGCGGCCCGCCGGCTGTTCGAGGCCGCCCACGACGCCTTCTACGGCGGTACGGCGCGCGACGCGGCCGAGTGGTGCGAACAGGCTCTGGCACACAGCCGGGACCCGTTGCTCACGGCGGACATCGAGTTCCTGCGCGGCCAGGCCTGTACCTGGCTCGGAGATCCGGGCCGCGCGCACCAGTTGCTGGTCGGCGCGGCCCGGACGGTGGAGTCGGTGGACCGCCCTCGTGCCTCCCAGTTGTACGGGGCCGCGGTGGTGCCCGCGACGATGGACGGGCGGATCCGGGACGCGTGTGACATCGCCGCGCGCTGCGAGGAGTTGGCGGACGGCACCCGAGGCATCCGGCGTCGGCAGGCGCGTGTCATGCGCGCCCGGGCTCAGGTGCTGGGCGGCGACGTGCGCGAAGGCCGTACGACCCTGCTGGCGTTGCTGGAGGAGACGCGCGGCCAAAGCGGCCCCGAGGAACGCCAGGTGACGATGGAGATCGCGCAGGGCCTGTCCTGGACCGACGAGGGAGACCTCGCCCGCGGCGTGCTGGACACGGTCATCGAGGGGATGCGCCGGGACCACTCCCCCGCCCTGCTGCCGTACGCGCTGCTGGCGCGGGGCCAGGTGGAGATGTGGTCGCGCTGGCCGATGGCACGCGCGGACGCCGCCGAGGCGCTGCGCTGGGCGGAGGAGTTCGGGCATCTGGCGATGACGGGCTACGCGTTGGTGCAGCTCGCGCGGTTGGACGCCCTGCGGGGCGACTTCGCGGACTGCCGGGAGCGGGTGGCCCAGTACGAGCGCTGGTGCGGCGGTCGGCTGCGGGGCCTGGCCCTGTTCGCACGCGGTGCGCTCGGCACGTCCGCGCTCGCCGCCGGTGATCCGGAGGCGGCGCGTGCGCACCTGGAGGCGGCGTTCGCTCTCGCGGACGAGATGGGACTGGTCAATCCCTGCCTCATGCCGTGGGTGGCCGATCTCGCCGAGGCCTGTCTGCGCACGGGGGCGAGGGAGGGGGCCGTCGCCGTCGCGGACTGGCTGCGGGAGCGGGACACGGCGACCGGTCTGGCGTGGCCGGCGGCCGCGCACGCCCGGTGCCGGGTGATGCTCGCCCGGTCCGCCGAGGAGGCCGCCGACTGGCTGGGCGTCGCGGAACGCGTCCACGGTGGCAGGGAGATGGCCTTCGAGGCGGCTCGGACACGGCTCGTCGCAGGTGAGACGCTGCGCCGGTTCAGGCGGCCTTCCGCGGCACGGGAGCCGCTGCTGCTCGCGCAGCGGACGTTCACCGCGCTGGGCGCCGTGCCGTGGGCGGTCCGGGCCGACGCGGAGGTCGCGGCGGCCGGGCACCGCTCCGCCGTCCATGGGAACGAACCGCCCGCGGTGGCACTGCTCACCCCGCAGGAGCTCCAGGTGGCGCGTGCCATAGGTGAGGGCCTCAGCAATGTGGAGGCCGCCGCGTCGCTCTTCCTGTCCCGCAAGACGATCGAGGCGCATCTCACCCGCGTCTACCGCAAGTTGGGTGTCCGTTCCCGTTCGGACCTGGCCCGCTGCCTGGCTCATGCCGGGGTCACCGGGTAGCGGGCCGGGTTCGCACCGGTCGGTTCAGGACACCTGCGAGGCGTCGACCAGGACGACGCGGTGGTTGTACTGGATGGTGTAGTACTGGGCCGCGCCGGTGACGTAGGTGTCGCCCGAGACGAAGAAGTCGTCGGCGCTGACCGGCGGTTGGGTGGCCACGTAGGCCTGGCCCGCCGGGAAGGTGTAGAGGGTCAGGGGCTTCTGCGTGGACGGGGAGAGGCCCGACGGGTACTCCGACGCCTGCGGGTAGCCGGAGCCGTAGAGGGTCGCGGCCTGGTCGCCGGAGTGGACGACGACGGCGTCCGGCGCGGCGCAGGTGTTGGCGCCGCCGGGGTTGTAGAACCACACCTTCGCTCCGCTGAACCAGATGGCGGTCCAGTCGCCGTCGACGTCGGCGACCACGAACTGCTGGCCGGCCGCGACGGTGCTGCCCCAGTCGTGGATGGAGTCGGTGCCGGAGCTCGCGCCGGGGTGGATGGCCTGGTCGGCGAACAGGGGCGCGTCCGCGCCGGCGGCGGTGCGCACGGGAAGGAAGTTGGAGGGCGCGGTGGTCTCGGTGCACTCGGTGGTGGCGCCCGTGGGATCGTCGGCCGGGCAGACCTGGACGGTCTGCCCGTTGGTCGCGAACTCCGGGCTGATGGTGACCGCCGAGCCGACCGTCGGGACGTGCCGGGCGGCGCTGTGCGCGCGGGCCGTCTGCGCCGGGGCGACCATGTTCATGAAGGCCGTCCAGTCCCAGTAGGGGCCCGGGTCCCAGTGCATGCCCGCGAGGTAACTGTCCCGCGGGCCGGGCACGTTGTCGTGACCGATGATGTGCTCGCGGTCGAGCGGGATGTCGAACCTCGCGGCGAGGTACCTCACCAGATCGGCCGTCGCCTGGTACTGCGTCTGCGTGTACCAGGTGGCGCCGTGCGCCGCGTAGCCCTCGTGCTCGATGCCGATCGAGTGCATGTTGAACCAGTAGTTGCCGGCGTGGAACGCGATGTTCTTCGTGGGCGTCATCTGCGTCACGGCCCCGTCCGAGGCCCGCATGACGTAGTGCGCCGAGTCTCCGGAACCGGCTGTCTGGAAGGTCTGTATCGCGGCGTCGTAGGACGACTCGGTGTCGTGCAGGACGATGTACTTGATCTGCACCCCGTCGCCGGGCCGGCCCGCCACCTGCCCGTTGGAGGCGGCCGCGGCGAGGAACGTGCAGTCCACCGTGGGCGGGCACTCGGTGTCGGTGTCCGTCACGGCGGCCTTCAGCTTCAGTTCGGACAGCTGCTGCGTCTCGGGGTGGACCGCGCGCTGGGCCGCGAGCCGGACGTGCTGTCCGTCGACGGTGGTGCGCGAGGCGCCCGTCGTCACGGTCTTGAAGACGCGGTCGGCGAAGAGCTGCGCGGCCTTCTTGTCCGACGACCGGCTGTACTCGGCCACCGCTCCGTACCAGTCGGCCGGGTCGGCGGATCCCTTCCCCGTCAACTCCTTCTGGTACGAGGCCAGTAGCGCGGCGCCCGCTCGGATGTTCGCTGCGTCGTCGGTGCGCAGCCTCGCTTCCGGGATGCCGGTGAGTTCGGCCGCCGCGTCGAGGGTGTGCAGGGCCGGGTCCGCCGTCAGCTCGGCGAGGTCACCACGGCCGGCCGCGCCCGCCGCGCCTCCGGAGACCATCTTGGCGGTGACGTCCGTCAGGTTCATCGGACCGTATCCGCCCGAGGTGTTGTACTGCCCGTCGTGGTCGTCCCACTGCGACTCCTGGTACGACACGGCCAGGAGCACGGGCAGCGGTACGCCGGACTCCTTGGCCGCGTCGGCGAAGGAGGACTGCCGGTCGGCGATGGTGGAGGTGGGCTGGGCGGCCTGTGCCATGGACGGCAGAACGGCGAAACAGCCTGCGGCCACGATACCGCCGGCCAGAATCCCGGCCAGCGACTTCCGGGGGGATCTTGAACGCGAGGATTCCTGCAACGGTCTTCCCTTGTACGTAGTGCCCTGATGCAGACGTACGGGGCGACGCCTGCCCGAACCACCCCGCGGAACTCTCCGGCCCTACCGCAGGGGAGGTTCCGCAACTGGTGTCTGGTGGAGCGTAGTTGACGGATGCTGTATCGTTTTTCGATAACATCGAAAAACGATAAGTGGGGGCGGTCCACCATGACCGAAGAGTCGACCGGAGCCAAGAGCGGCAGCACCGGAAGCCCGCTGGAACCCATGGCCGGCGTGGTCACCGCGCTCTGTGCGCTGGTCGCGGTGTTCCTGGTGCTGAAGACGTTCGCCTCGGTCGGGATCGGGGGCGCCTTCGGATGGGGCGACGGTTCGGTCTGCGCCACCGACCCCTCCACTCAGGTCGGCGGCGAGGACTGGTTGAGCCGGACCATGAAGCCCGGGCCGGGCATCGAGGTCCTGTTCACGCCCCGGTACTGCGACAACTCCCCGAGCGGTGGCGCACGCCTGCTGAGCACGCTGACCGAACTGCCGTCCTCCGCCCTCTACATCGGCGCCCTGTTCCTGCTGTACTGGGTGATCCGCGCCGCCCGCCAGGACGGCCCCTACACCGTCCGCACCGCCGGCCGCCTGCGCCTCCTCGGCTGGTACCTGGCCGTCGGCAGCGTCGTCTGCCACATCACCGAGAGCGTCGCGGGAGCCGCCCTGCTCAACTTCCTGCGCGCGGCCGACCACCGGCCTCTGCTCTACGACGTCGACCACGGCGTCCCGTACTTCGCCCTGCTCACCGGCATCGGGCTGCTCTCCCTGGCCCGGATCATGCGCGTCGGCACGGCGATGCGCGAAGACCTCGAAGGCGTCATCTGATGTCCCCCGCCGAAGCCGACCCGCACGCCATCGAGGTCCACCTCGACCGGATCCTCGAGGAACGGGGCATGACCCTTGCCGAACTGGCCGCCCAAGTGGGCGTCACCAACGTCAACCTGTCCATCCTCAAGAACGGCCGCGCGAAGGCCATCCGCTTCAGCACCCTGACCCGCATCTGCGAGGTCCTGGACTGCCAGCCCGGCGACCTCCTCACCCACCGCCCGCAGCACGGGACTTCGGGACGGTGATCAGCGGGCGCGTGCGGTTTCCCTCGACACCGGACGAGGCGTCACCGCGGGGCGCGAACATGCCACACGCGGGCAGTCGGCGTCATGGGTCTGCCGGAACGTGTCGAGCACATGAGTGACACCGCTGGGAGGAACTCCTCACCGAGGCCCGGGCCGCCGGGCAGGTGATCGAGTCGGCGGTGTCCGGCGACGCGGAGAGCGCGTCCACCAGCTATCGGCCGGCGGTGCACCGCCTCGTACGGAGGCGCTGACGAATGCCCGCAGCGCCCTGGGCACCGGCAACTGCGTCCAGGCCGCCCCGTTGGCCCGCGACGCGGGGCTGGGCGACCGGGGCGGAGCCGTTCGCCGCGTCAGGAGGACGTCGCCGCGTACAGCCCCTTCTCCCGCAGCAACTGAACGAAAGCGGCCGTCTGTCGGTCGTCCAGAGCTGTGACCGGCAACCCCATGGCCAGCTGCGGGGACACGCGCAGCACCCAGAAGTCGCCGACCCGCGAGACGCTCCGAAACGTCGTCCAGGTCCGGGAGGTGGCCCGGTCGGGCCCCTCGGCGCGGTACTCCGAGTCCGTCATGGTGACGGTGACCCCGCGCTCCGCCCGCAGATAGGGCGCCAGTTGACGCCGAACGGAACGCTCACGCAGCAGGAAGAACCCCCCCCCGAACAGCACCAGCATCACCCCGGGCCCGGCAGTGCCGGACACTCCGGCGAGCCCGGCGACGATCGCGGCGGCGCCGGCCGCCACCAGCCCGATGGTGACGGCCACCCGTTGGATGTACCCGCGTCGGGAACACGCCCGATAGGAGCGAAGCACCGTGGCCGGTGTGCTGACGAAGGTGGTTGTTATCGGTGTCCCGGCCACACTGGCTCCCGTTTCGCACGTCAGGCGAGAAGTTCGCAATAGGTGACCAATGCTGCCACGCTCGGCGCCCACAACGCAGAATCACGCAAGAACTTGCTCTTCTTGCGTTTACTTGCGGTCTCGGAGCGCAAGCCCCACAAGCATCTTCGAGTGTCGGGACGAGCCATATACGCCCGCCAAGCCTGCCTCGGCGCGCGCCATTTGACGGCCTCATCGGCCCGGAAGTGACGCACGCGCCGCCACCACTCTTGAGTCATGGGTGCTTCTGGTGAAAATTGTGCCGCTCAGGCTGTAGACCCATCTACGCAGCTCTGCAATATTTCGATGAAACAACGCAAAATCCTGCCCCATGATCCTCGCGCAGAGAAGCAGAGCACCACACCGATCGTCCCGCACCTTTCTGCACCACTCCGTCAGGAATGAGCCGCCCTCGCCGCCCCACCGGCGCGCGAGCCTCCGCAGGAAGCGACCCCGCATGACTCGACACAAGCAGAGATCCCCCGGGCGGCGCGCAGCCACCGCCGCACTCGCCGCCACCGTCATGGTCCTGGGCCTGCCCGCCGTCGCCGCGCACGCGGCCGGCGGCCCCAACGCCGCAGCGGACGCCAGGACTTCGGCCGGCAGCACTCGTGGAAAGCACACCGCCGCGAACATCACCGACGGCGACCTCGACACCTACTGGCAGGCCGGGAAGAAGTCGGCCCAGTGGGTGCAGACCGACCTCGGCAAGAGCAAGCGCGTCCGCCAGGTCGTGCTGCGGCTGCCGGAGGGCTGGGGGACCCGCAAGCAGACGTTCGCGCTCCAGGGCAGCGCCGACGGCAAGAGCTTCGCCACCCTCAAGTCGTCGGCGCAGTACGTCTTCGGCCCTGCCAACGACAACACGGTGAAAGTCTCCATCCCCGCGACCCTCGCCCGGTACGTACGCGCCGACTTCAGCGCCAACTCGGTCGCCGACACAGCCCAGTTGAGCGAGATGCAGGTCCTCACGACCGCCGCCTCGACCCCCAACCTCGCCCAGGGCAAGCCCTTCAGCGAGAGCGGGCACGCCGATGTCTACGGTGCCGCCAACGCCGGTGACGGCAACCGCGCCACCTACTGGGAGAGCACCAACAACGCCTTCCCGCAGTGGCTCCAGGTCGACCTGGGCTCGTCGGTGAAGATCAACCAGGTGACGCTGCGGCTGCCCAGCGGCTGGCCGAGCCGGAGCCAGACCTTCAAGATCCAGGGTTCGACCGACAACTCGAACTTCACCGACCTGACGGCCTCGAAGGCGTACACCTTCGACAGTTCCAACGACCAGTCGACGACGATCAGTTTCGACACGACCACCACCCGCTATGTGCGCGCGCTGTTCACCGCCAACACGGGCTGGCCCGCCGGGCAGGCGTCCGAGCTGGAGGTCTACGGGCCGGTCACCGGCGACACCCAGGCGCCCACCGCCCCGACGAACCTCGCGTACACCGAACCGGCCACCGGGCAGATCAAGTTGACCTGGAGCGCGGCGACCGACGACACGGCCGTGACGGGCTACGACGTCTACGCCAACGGGCAGTTGAGGGCGAGCGTCGCCGGGAACGTGCTGACCTACACCGACACGCAGTCCGCCGCCACCGACGTCACGTACTTCGTGCGGGCCAAGGACGCGGCGGGCAACGTCTCCGCGAACAGCAACAGCGTGACCCGCAAGGGGTCGAGCGGTGACACCCAGGCCCCGACCGCGCCCGGCAACCTCGCCTACACCCAGTCGGGCAGCGATGTGAAGCTGACCTGGCAGGCGTCGAGCGACAACGTGCAGGTGACCGGCTACGACGTCTACGCCAACGACCAGTTGCTCAAGTCCCTTGCCGGTGACGTGACTTCGTACACCGACACCCCGTCGGCGACGGCCACGGTCACCTACTACGTGAAGGCCAAGGATGCCGCCGGGAACGTGTCGGTGGCGAGCAACAGCGTCACCCGGGCGGGCAACGACGCGGGCTCCGATCTCGCGCGGGGCAAGCCCATCGAGGCCTCCTCGTACACGTTCACCTATGTCGCCGCGAACGCCAACGACGGCCAGACAGCGACCTATTGGGAGAGCGGGGGCGGCGCCTACCCGGCAACCCTCACCACCAGGCTGGGTGCCAACGCCGACCTGAGTCAGGTCGTCGTCAAGCTCAACCCGGACGCCGCATGGTCCACGCGCACGCAGAACATCCAGGTGCTCGGCCGCGACCAGGACGCGACCGCGTTCACGAGTCTCGTCGCGGCGAAGGACTACACGTTCAACCCGGCCACCGGCAACACGGTGACCATCCCGGTCTCCGGCGCGGCGGCCGACATCCAGCTCAAGTTCGCCTCCAACACGGGCGCCCCGGGCGGGCAGGTCGCCGAGTTCCAGGTGATCGGTACCCCGGCCGCGAACCCGGACCTGAAGGTCACCGGCATCACCAACTCGCCTGCGGCGCCTGTGGAGTCGGACGCGATCAGCCTCTCCGCGACCGTCACCAACAGCGGCAGCAAGGCGTCCAAGGCCACCGACCTGAACTTCACGCTCGGCGGCACGAAGGTCGCCACGGCCGACGTCCCGGTCCTCGCGGCCGGCGCGTCGGCGACGGTGACCGCGAGCATCGGCGCCCAGGACGCGGGCAGTTACCCGCTCGGCGCCGCGGTGGACCCGTCGAACAAGGTCATCGAGCAGAACGAGGGGAACAACACCTTCACCCGCTCCGACGCCCTCGTCGTCAAGCCGGTCTCCAGCTCCGACCTGGTCGCCGCACCGGTGGCCTGGACCCCGTCCAGCCCGTCCGCGGGCGACAACGTCGCGTTCAGCGTGGCGATCAAGAACCAGGGCACGACCGACTCGGCCTCCGGCGCCCACGGCGTGACACTCACGGTCCAGGACGCGAACGGCGCCACCGTGAAGACACTCACCGGCTCCTACAACGGCACCATCGCCTCCGGCCGGACCACCGCACCGATCAGTCTCGGCTCGTGGACGGCCGTCAACGGCAAGTACACCGTCAAGACGGTCATCGCCGACGACGCCAACGAAGTGCCGGTCAAGCGGACCAACAACACCACCACACAACCCCTGTTCGTCGGCCGCGGCGCCGACATGCCGTACGACATGTACGAGGCCGAGGACGGCACGGTCGGCGGTGGCGCCACGGTCGTCGGCCCGAACCGGACCATCGGCGACATCGCGGGCGAGGCGAGCGCCCGCAAGGCGGTGACCCTCAACTCCACCGGCCAGTACGTCGAGTGGACCACCCGAGCGGCCACCAACACCCTGGTCACCCGCTTCTCCGTCCCGGACGGCACGAACACGACGCTCGACGTCTATGTGGACGGCCAGTTCCTCAAGGCGATCGACCTGACCTCCAAGTACGCCTGGCTGTACGGCAGCGAGACCGCCCCCGGCAACTCGCCCAGCGCCGGAACCCAGCGCCACATCTACGACGAGGCGAACCTGCTGCTCGGCAAGACCGTGCCCGCGGGCTCCAAGATCCGCCTCCAGAAGGACGCGGCCAACTCCTCCACCTACGCGATCGACTTCATCAACCTCGAACAGGCCACGGCGATCCCGAACCCCGACCCGGCCGCCTACACGGTCCCGGCCGGCTTCTCGCAGCAGGACGTGCAGAACGCGCTCGACAAGGTCCGCATGGACACCACGGGCAAACTCGTCGGCGTCTATCTGCCGGCCGGCGACTACGAGACCTCCAGCAAGTTCCAGGTCTACGGCAAGGCGGTCAAGGTCGTCGGAGCGGGCCCGTGGTTCACCCGCTTCCGCGCCCCCTCCTCGCAGGAGAACACCGACATCGGCTTCCGCGCCGAGTCCACGGCCAACGGCTCGACGTTCTCCGGCTTCGCCTACTTCGGCAACTACACGTCCCGAATAGACGGCCCGGGCAAGGTGTTCGACTTCTCCAACGTCTCCAACATCACCATCGACAACATCTGGGCCGAGCACATGGTGTGCCTCTACTGGGGCGCCAACACCGACAACATGACCATCTCCAACTCCCGCATCCGGGACACGTTCGCCGACGGCATCAACATGACGAACGGCTCCACGGACAACCACGTCGTCAACAACGACGCCCGCGCCACGGGCGACGACAGCTTCGCCCTCTTCTCGGCGATCGACGCGGGAGGGGCCGACGAGAAGGACAACCTCTACGAGAACCTGACGTCGACGCTCACCTGGCGTGCGGCCGGTATCGCCGTCTACGGCGGCTACAACAACACCTTCCGCAACATCCGGGTCGCCGACACCCTGGTCTACTCCGGCATCACGATCTCCTCGCTGGACTTCGGCTACCCGATGAACGGCTTCGGGACCGATCCGACGACGATCGAGAACGTCTCCCTGGACAGAACGGGCGGCCACTTCTGGGGCTCACAGGTCTTCCCCGCCATCTGGGCGTTCTCGGCATCGAAGGTCTTCCAGGGCATCCGGGTCAACGACGTCGACATCGACAACTCCACCTACGGAGGAGTGATGTTCCAGACCAACTACGTAGGCGGACAACCGCAGTTCCCCGTCAAGGACACGATCTTCACCGACATCTCCATCACCAACTCCAAGAAGAGCGGAGACGCGTTCGACGCCAAGTCCGGGTGGGGCATCTGGGCCAACGAGCTGCCCGAACCCGGTCAGGGACCGGCCGTCGGTTCGGCCACCTTCGTCAACCTGCGGATGAGCGGCAACGCCCAGGACATCCGCAACACCACGTCCACCTTCACGATCAACGTCCAGTAGCTCCGACCACCACCCCATGACGCGGGGGGGGCCCGCCCGCAACAGAGGGGCCCCCCGCCCCCGTGGGGCGGGGGGGGCCCACCCCCGCCCCCCCCCCACACACACCGGAGTGGGGCGCGGAGGGTGGAGTGCGCGCCCCCGCGC
>NZ_JBHYWD010000010.1:346290-379937 GCF_042751305.1 Streptomyces hokutonensis | reverse complement strand
CAACTCGTCCCGATGGCCAAGGAAGCCGGCCAGGAAGACCGACGAACTCGTACCGGGGACGAGAGTGCCGTCGACATCGAAGAACACAGCGCCCACATGATCGGATGAGAACACCGGGCAAGGATGCCACCAGCACGCGAGACGACGGATCGTGGGCGTCCCCGCGCGCTTCCGATACACGCCCTGAGGTCGCCACCCAGCCATCACACCGATCGAGGTGCTGTTTGCTGCCGCTCGGTCTCAGTCACTGTCCTTGCGGTAGTGCTGGAAGAGTGCCAGGGCAGCTACTGACGGAGCGTCCTTGAATCGGCCTTCGGCGATCAGCTGCCACACTTCCGCCTCAGAAAACCAGCGGCTGATCAAGCCGGCTTCTTCGTCGTCCAGGTGAGGTTCGCCACGGGTGAGATCCGAGGCAAGAACGACGTGAAACCCCTGGTCACAGTATCCGTATGCCTCGAAGAGGTGCCCCAGGGGTGTCATCGTTCGAGCGGCCAGGCCCGTCTCCTCCGCAAGTTCACCGCGCGCCAGGTCCAGCGGGTCTGCGTCCGGTCTGTCCTCCCACGTGCCCTGGGGGAACTCCCAATAGCGGGCCTTCACCGGATACCGGTACTGCTCAACAAGGTGGAAGCCCTCGTTTTCATACGGAATGATCAACGAGAAGTCGGGTTTGTGCACCACGCCGTACAAGCCCTCTACACCGTCGTGGCGCACGGTTTTGTCCTCGCGAACCGTCATCCAGCGGTTCTGGTAGACCACGGTCGAGCTCGTCGCTGTGAGCTCATGCTCGGGTATCGACGCATCGGAGATCATGCCGCGACGCTAGCCCCTGTCAGCCGCTGAGCGACTCCAAGAGATCACCTGTGGCGGTGTCAGCTCTCGGCTCTGGCACGAACGATCTGGCCAGAGCCGCAGGTCACACGTACAAAGCCAGTCTGTATCCTCCGTCCATGAGACGTCGCGTCCGCGCCCCTTCCTGGAGGGTGCTGCTATGCCTCGCGGCCGTTGTCCTTGCGATGGCGGGCTGGTATGCAACCCGCACCGTGCGGCCACACTGCGCGATCAACGTCAGCGCCCCTCCGACCGACAGCCGCGGGAACCCGCTGATGACCATCGCGAACTGGAAGCAATGGACTGCCGAGCAACGCACCGATGCGGCCTACTGGTTCGCGGTTGGTGCGGGCCGCTGCAAGTCGCCTGAACCTCGCTGGCGTCAGTGGATCGGCTGAATCTGTCAGACGGCGGGGCGTACGCGGTCTCACGAACGAGCAGCCAACCCAGCCCCACCTAGGACCAAGCCCTTCAGAGATCAGCCCGAACCGATTCGCACAGAATGCCCACGATCAAATGAGACAAGAACCCGCGCCTGTCTCAAACGATCGTGGGCATCGCACGTCACCGACCTCGCTCTGCCCACGACCGTTTGAGACAGGACACCGTCAAACCGCCCGCCTAGGCCATTGAGACCCCGCCGACCTCCCCGCCCGTAGTTCGCATCGGGAGGTAGCAGCCGAATGGCCTCGGCTTCAGTCGGGGGCCATTCAGCGCGCTCGGATCGTCGCTCACGCACGTCGCCGCCGAATTAGGCCAATTCGCGCCCTACTGAGATCCGGTCAGATTCGCTCACACTCGAACACATGGGGGCGATTCGGGATCGTGACCAGCTGGCATGCCATCGCTGCGGGGAGACCAGCCCCAGCGTGCGTGAGCGTGGACGGTTCGGTCTCATGGCGAGCTACTGCGAGAGGTGCTGGAACACCTACGCCAACGAAATGGCCGAAGCCGATGGAGCCACAGCCCCGCCCAGACCGAACCCCGACCCGGACGACGTGACTTGGATCGAGCCGCCACGCTGCCCGGAATGCGGTGCTTTGGTTCGCGTGTACCCGACCACCTACGATCGGTGGGTCAGCCTCGCAATGGTGGAGTTGCCCGCGAAAGACGTCCCAGCGGCCTTCAGGTGGCGTTTGACGAGGGTTCCGGACCGATCCCCCGTCCCCACGGATATCGTGGCCGTACGGGTCCGTGGAATCGATCCGCTACCGAGCGAACCTGTCGTGCCGGCTCATCGCATGATGTGCGTCCCCGAGTGAGGTGCGCCGTAGATCGCGAGGCAGCGAGCCGGAGGCCCAACCCCGTGTCCTCCGCGTGCCCGATCGAGCGGCGACCGGCGGGGAGTAGCGGGGAACGCCGGCGAGCGACCCGAGAACCGGCAGGTCAGCGTCTCAGCAGGTCAGCCCCGGTCCGCATACGCGATCTTCCAAACTGGTGACATGCGGCAGCAGGTACACCTTGACTCGCCACTACAGACAATGCCAGGGCATCCCCCAGGCAGACTTACCCGGTGTCGCTAGGAGTGGAATGACAGTCATGTCACCAGTTGAACGACTTCTACGAATGTGTCCGCCCGATGCTTCACCGCAAGTGGTGGAGTGGGAGTTCCTGGAGTCCCAGCTCGGGTACACCCTTCCAGGCGACTACAGGGAATTGATGGCCCACTATCCGCTAGGGTCGTTCGACTCGTTCCTCGGACTCTGGCAGCCGATGTCGGCAGTCCCCACCGCCGATCTTCAGAACCAGATTAGTCGCGCCCTGGTGAATCTGAGCTCCATGCTGCGGGCCGGCGGCGAACTACCCGCCGCGGAAGAGATGCTCGTCCCAGTCGGCGGCTCGGACAACGGGGACCGCATCTACTGGGTCCGAAAACCGACAGCATCCCCGGACACATGGCCCCTGGCCATCAACGAGCCCCGTGGCTACCGGTGGCACCACTACGACGGCGGTATCGCCGCCTTTCTCGTCGATGTTTTGACAACGGAGATCAGGGTCCCCTTCTTTCCGGCATCCTTCCCCAGTTCCACGCCCAACTTCCGCAAGGCCAAATTGCGACCGCATCGACAACGCATGAGCGGTTCATGATGAGGCCCGAAGCTTGTAGCTCCAGGCCACTGGGCATGGTCACTCCCTGACGGCGTAGGCCGGTCCGAACTTGATGGTGATTTCCGAGACCCTACGGTGCCGACACCCGGGCCCGTCTCAGTTTCCGTCTCATTCAGCCACGTTCACCGCCGTTCAGAGGGAGCCAAGGGGTCAAACCATCTCGGCGGCTAGCCGACCTTGAACGCAGGTGAACGCCCTTGCACGAGCGCCACGACCCCACCCCCACAGTTGGAAAGCGTGTTGGGGGCAACCCCTCACGAGTTCGAATCTCGTATCCTCCGCCAGTGCCTCACCGGGCACGATGTCGAAGGGCCCCACCGTTCGCGGTGGGGCCCTTCGTCGTGCACTGGTTGCATTTCTGGTTGCCTTCACAAACTTCCATTTCAGGCATTCAGCCGATCTGTCGGCCTTCTCCCGCCGCACTTGAGACGGCCCACAAGCCGCCGGCGCCCGCAGGCGCCCGCCAAGGGGGAACCTGCCCCATGCGGCATCCGCGGATCACGGAGATACGCCATCCTTGATTCGCCCCGCTACGAAGCTCACTGGTCTGACGAGGTGCACGTCGCATGAAGTCCCGATCAACGCTGGCGACATGGCTCGGCAGCCTCGACGGCTCTCGTCTGGCACGCGTGCTCGGGGCACGGCAGGACGCCGTGTCGCTTCCGGAGCCGCGTTCGCTGGGGGAACTGGCGGATCGGCTTCAGCGCCCGGGATCGGTGGCGCTGGTCCTGCCGCGGCTCACGCTGCCGCACCTCCAGGTGGCCGAGGCGCTGGCGGCGCTGGGGGTTCACGCATCGCGCGATGCTCTGGTGAAACTGCTGGGAGTTGTGGACGACCCAACCACCCGCGAACTGGACGCCGTACTGGAGGCGCTGGCCGATCACGCTCTGGTCTGGCCGGACGGCGCGGGGCGGCTCCGTATGGCCGGACCTCTGCGGCAGGCATGGGACACACCCCTGGGGCTGGATGCTCCGCTTGAGGAACTGCTCGCAGGCACGACCTCCGACGAACTGCGCGGCATGCTGGTGGCACTGGGCGTCAAGCCGCCGGGCGCCAAACCGCAGCGACTGGCCGCCCTGGTGGAGCACCACAGCGACCCGGAGCAGATCGCCTCCGTGGTCGCAAAGGCCCCCGAGACCTCCCGGAAACTCCTCGACCGCCTGGCGCTGACCGCGGCGAGGCAGCCGCAGTTCGTCGTGTCGGGGTTTCCCGGGCCCGAGCTCGAACCGGGTGCGCGATGGGCACTGGACCGGGGGCTCCTGATCCATGACCGGCACCGATACGGCCCGGCGCGTATGCCCGCCGAGGTGGCACTCGCGCTGCGCGGGCCCGGTTGGCACGCCCCGTTCGAGCCCGTCCCACCGTGCCCCCGGCTGGCATCCGTCACCGCGGCGGAGACTGATCGCGAAGCATCGGCCGCGGCCACGGCCTTCGTCACCCATGCCGCCTCGGTCCTGGCGGCCTGCTCGGCAACCGCACCGACCCGGTTGAAGTCCGGTGGGGTCGGTGCGCGGGAGCTGGCCCGGATCGGCAAGGCGGCCCAGGCCGACGACGCCGTCGTACGCATCACCTTGGAGACCTCGTACGCTGCTGGGCTACTGGGCCGGGACGGCGACCGGGTGGCCCCCACCGAGGCATACGACGTCTGGGCGGAACAGGAACCCCCGGAACAGTTCGCGGTGCTGCTCCAGGCGTGGCAGAACCTGCCGCTCACCCCCACCCAGGCGCGGGACGAGGACAACAGAGCGCTCCCCGCCGTCGCCGGAGCACCTCCCTGCGGCGGTTGTGTGGAGGCCCGCCTCGGGCTGTTGGCCGCGGCGGCACAGCTCCCGGCCAGGCAGGGCGCGCGAGTCGCCTCGGATCTGGGGCCGCTGATCGCCTGGCACCGCCCCCTCGCCCACTCGTCACCCCAGGACGGAACGCCGTTCGCCGCCGTGATCCGTGAGGCCGAACTCCTCGGAGTACTCGCGCGTGGCGCCCTGTCCGCTCTCGGCATCCACCTGCGGACCGGCGACACGGAGGGGCTGGGCATCGAGTGCCGGCGACTGGTCCCCTCGGCCACGGCAGTGGCTCGGATCGGCGCCGACCTCACCGCCGTCGTCACCGGCACGCCGTCCGCGCGACTGACCGCGCTCCTGGATTCCGTCGCCGATCGGGAGACCAGCGGCACGGCATCGGTGTGGCGGTTCAGCGCCGGCGGCATCCGCCGGGCGCTGGATGCCGGCCGCATCCCCGAGGACATCACAGCCGACCTGGCCGCTGTCGCCGGCGGGCCCCTGCCACAGCCGCTGTCGTATCTGATCGCCGACACCGCGCGCGGCCACGGGCGCGTGCGCATCGCCCCTGCCGCCTGTGTCATCCACGGCGAGGAGCCCGTGCTCCTGGCCGAACTCGCCGCCCACCGAGGGCTCACCGGGCTCGGACTGCGGCAGCTGGCGCCGACGGTGCTCATCAGCCGCAGCCCGATCGACACGACCCTCGCCGCGCTCCGGGCCGAGGGATACGCCCCTGTCGCCGAGACGGCCGAGGGCACGGTGCGCATCGAGAAAGCCCGGCCTCAGCGGGCCGCCGCCGCTCGCGTTCCCACTCCACGCGGCACCGGCACGCGGGAAAGCGGCCGCATCGCTGTCGCTGCCACGCGCGCGAAGGCACCCGCCCCCGTCGACCCGAACGCCTTGGCGAACCAGCTGCTGACCGCCCCGCCCACGACTCCCGAACCCGCGCCGTTCGACGGAGGGGTTCCCTTCGCCACGGACACCGAAGAAATCGTCGCGGGGTGGGCGAAGCGCCTGCCGTACAGCGACATCCGCCAACTCGCACATGCCATCGATGCCGGTCAGGCCATCACCGTCGAGTACGTCGCCACCTCGGGCAAGCAGACTGTGCGTACCCTCAGTCAGCTCGAACTCGACCCGCCCTACCTGGAAGCCTGGTGCCACCTTCGGGAGGCCGAGCGCGTTTTCACCCTCTCCCGCATCCGCGGCGTCATGAGTGTCATGCCCGAATGAAAAGGGTGATGGTATCGGTAGAGATAGTATCCCCCGCGATACCATCATCCACGGGAGGCTTGCCATGCGTCGCTTCATCGGGCGGGACCGCGAGCTGAACGTGCTAGGCAACGCCTTGCAGGCGGTTCATGATGCCGCCGGGTCGGCGAAACCAGGCCAGTGCATCCTCATCCGCGGACGGCGGCGGGTCGGCAAGTCCAGCCTCGTCGAGGAGTTTCTCCGGCGTACCGAGACGCCGTACCTCTTCTTCACCGCGGCAGGTGGTACGGCGGAGGACGAACTGACGGAGCTGCTCGACGCCGTCGCCAGATCCACCCTCCCGGAGCGGGGACTGTTCTCGGAGGAGGCCCCGGAGCAGTGGAATGCGGCATTCAGGCTGCTTGCGGAGATCCTGCCCGACGACAGCCCGAGCGTGGTCGTCATCGATGAGGTTCCGTATCTCATGGACCGAATCGACGCATTCGAGGGGATGTTGCAACGGGCCTGGGACCGGCTGCTCAGCCGCAAGCCCGTGCTCCTCCTCCTGGTCGGATCCGACCTCTCGATGATGGAGGCGCTGAACAGCTACGAACGCCCCTTCCATCAGCGGGGCCGGGAAATGGTCGTGGGGCCGCTGAACCCGGCCGACATCGGCGAGATGCTCGACCTGTCGCCGGCGGTCGCCTTCGACGCCGCCCTGATCACGGGCGGTCTTCCGCTGATCTGTGCGGAGTGGCGGGCCGGAGCGGACATCTGGGAGTTCCTCCGCGACTCGCTCGACAACCCGATCTCGGCGCTGCTGGTCTCCGCCGAACGCTCACTGGCCGCGGAGTTCCCACCGCAGGCGATGAGCAGGGAAGTCCTACGGGCCATCGGAGCCGGAGAACGGACCTTCACCAACATCGCGCGCGCCGCCGGAGGCATCGCCCACACCACGCTTACCCGGGCAACGGACGTCCTGACCGAGAAGCGGGTGGTGGCAGCCGAACTGCCCCTCTCCCTGCGCCCGTCGAAAGAACGCCGCTACCGAGTGGCGGACCCCTACCTGCGGTTCTGGCTCGCGTTTCTGGATCCGCACATGGCTGAGATCGAGCGGATGCGGGGAGATCTCACACTGAGCCGGATCAGGGAGCAGTGGACGAGTTGGCGGGGCCGCGCGATCGAGCCCCTGGTCCGGGAATCCCTCGCCCGTCTCCTGCCGGACGGGCTCCTGCCCGCCGCCCCGGCGATCGGCGGTTACTGGACCCGCAGCAACGACGTCGAAATCGACTTGGTGGGCGCCGACCGGCAGCCGGTGGCCGAGCAGTTGCTCTTCCTCGGCTCGATCAAGTGGCTGGAGAACTCCCCGCTCGACAACCACGACCTGGCCGCGCTGCAGAAGCATCGGGCGGCGATCACCGACGAGCCTGTGCCGCTCGTGGCAGTTTCCCGAAATGGAACCAGCTGTACTGGGCTTCATGCGGCGTACGGCCCCGACGAACTGCTCAGTGCCTGGCGCAGAGCATGAGCAGCGGCTGAGGTGCCCTGATTGCAGTTCTGGTTGCGTACACCTGCGTACGGCACTGTCCAGAAGTCCCGACCAACCCCGCTCCATCGCAGGTCAGAACACTCCCGTACGTCCCGGAATGCCGAGACGAACAGGTGGAAAGCGTGTTGGGGGCAACCCCTCACGAGTTCGAATCTCGTATCCTCCGCCATTGCTCTCACCGGGCAATACGTCGAAGGGCGCCACCGCGAGGTGGGGCCCTTCGACGTTGTTCTGGGGCCATGCCCCGTCTCTTTCCACCGGGGGGAGAGATCGGGCAGTGGGTCAGTCACCGGGTTCCCATGGTGTGGAGCTTCTGCTCGAAGTGGCCGGGCAGAAGCTGGTCGCGGTGGCGGTCGAGTACGGCAGAGAGATCGACGGGCGGACGCTGTCGACGTCGACGTTCACGGTCACCGACCGCACCGTGACCAAGGTCTAGACGAACCGTTCCGCCGACCTCGCCGAGCGGGCACGCTACGGCCGCTACGTCATCGTCGAGCTGTCCCCGGACGACACGGCGGCGGCCCTGTGGGTGACCCAGCAGGGCGGTGGCACCCCGCCCACGGCGGTACCGGTACCGGCACCGGCGACTCCGGTGGCGGGGTCGGGGCGGGCGGCCCGAAGGTCGGCGACACCACCCCCGGCGGGACCGTCGTCGCCGCGAAGGCCACGCTCACCCAGGCCGGCACGGTCACCACGGCCCACGGCACGCAGTACCCCGCGAGCACGACGGCACTGACCACGGGCGCGGTGAAGAACCTGATCGTCGACGACTTCCAGCAGTTCACCTTCGACGACCCCGCGACCGGTCAGACCCTGAACTACAACCTGTTCGTCCCCAAGGACTACAACCCGCGCAAGCGCTACCCGCTGGTGTTGTTCATGTACGACGCGAGCGTGGTCAACGTCGCGACCGAGGGTCCGCTGGTGCAGGGGCTGGGTGCGGTGTGCTGGGCGAGCCCGGAGGACCAGGCCCGGCACGAGGCCTTCGTACTCGCGCCCGAGTACGGCTCCGACGTGCGCAGCATGAAGGCGCAGCGGACGCCGGTGAACTTCGCCGCGTTCGAGGCCGGCACGGTCGTACCGACGGGCTCCACGACCAGTGCGCACATGGCCACCTGGCAGGTCGCGTACACGATCCCCGGCATCCGGGACTGGATCATGCGCCAGTCGATGTGAGTCCGCTCGGTCACGGGGGCGGGTCCTGGCCGCCGCACTCGGCGGCATAGAGTGCTGCGGCAGGTCCGGCAGGCGTGGGTGGAGGTAGATCGCGATGGAGAACCTGCCACAGCTCACCGTGGGACGGCTCTTCTCCTCCTGGCAGGCGGACGTCCCCGCGCTGCTGGTCGTCGTACTCCTCGGCGGCCTGTACGGCTGGGGCGTCCTGCGGCTTCGTCGCCGCGGCGAGAGCTGGCCGGTGGCGCGGACCGTCGCGTTCGCGCTGTTCGGGCTCGGCACGATCGTGGTCGCCACGATGTCCGCGCTCGCCGTGTACGACCGCGTGCTGTTCTGGCCGGCCGCCGTCCAGAACGTCCTCCTGGACCTGATCGCCCCGCTCGGCCTGGCCCTCGGCGATCCGCTACGGCTGGCCCTGCGCGCCCTGCCGGAACGCGCGGCGGCGCGGGCGCAGGGAGCCCTGACCGGCCGCGTGCTCCGGCTGCTCACCTTCCCCCTGGTCAGCACGGCCCTCGTGCTGACGACAGAACTGACGATCTACTTCACGCCGTACTTCGAAACGGCGTTGGCCGACGGCTGGCTGCACCACCTCATGTACCTCCAACTGCTGCTCGCCGGAAGCCTGTTCGTCCTCCCGGTGCTCACCCGCGAGGAGGCGCTGCCCGCGTGGTGCACGCATCCGGTGCGGGCGGCGCTGGTGTTCGTCGACGGGATCATCGACGCGGTGCCGGGCATCGTGGTGATGACCCACGGCACACTGATCGCCGGTTCCTGGTACCTCGCCCACGCCCCGTCCTGGGCGCCGGACGTCCAGCACGACCAGCAGCTCGGCGGCGGCGCGATGGTCGGCATCGCGGAACTGGTCGCGATCCCCTTCCTGCTCGCGATCCTGGTGCAGTGGGCGCGCACGGAACGCGCGGAGACGGTCGCACTGGACCGGCGCCTGGACACGGAACTGGAACACGTCCGGGCGACGCCCGCGGAAGCCGCGGTGGACGGACCGGAACTCGTCCGCCCCTGGTGGGAGACCGAGAACAGCGAGGTCGCGCAGCGCATCCGGGGCCAGCGGTAGGGGTTTCCCCGGCGGCCCTCACGCGACGGTCAGGCCGACACGGTCAGGGCGTCCAACTCCCGTATGAGCCGGGCCCCTTCGCGGGTCATGATCTCCGGGTCGCGCAGGGCGCTGGCGAGCAGCGACATGCCCTGGTAGGCGGCGACGAGGGTGAGCGCGAGCCCTTCGGGATCGGCCGCGCCGAGCTGCCGGTACTGCTCCTCCACCCAGTCCACCAACCGCCGTATGACCTGCCCCGCGGCGAGATCGAGGCCGTCCTCGTACCGCTTGTCCAGCTCTACGGCGAGGGTGCCCATGGGGCAGCCGTGGCGGGCCGCGACGTCCTTCTGGTCGACCCAGCCGCCGACGAGGGCCTTGAGGCGTGCGCGCGGATCGGGGAGCTGGTCGAGCCGTGCGGTCAGGGTCGCGAGGTTGTCGGTGTGCTCGGAGAGGGCCGCCTCGATCAGCTCGTCCTTGGTCTTGAAGTAGTAGTAGACGTTGCCGGTCGGGACGTCGGCGGCGCGGGCGATGTCCGCGATGGTCGTGCGCTCCACGCCCTGCTCGTGCAGGACCCGGGCGGTGGCGGTGGTCAGCCGCTGCCGCTTGCCGACGGCGGCGGGGCGGGCGGGTCGAGCCGGTCCGGGATCCTTTGAGTCAGTCACCTGACTAACTATAGACAACGGGCGGGTCGATCGTGCTAGCGTCATTCCCGACGGAGTTAGTCAGCCAACTAACTCACACATTCATACGGCGACGGGGGTATCGAGATGATCGTGGTGACGGGTGCGACCGGGAACGTCGGACGGACGCTGGTGCGGTTGCTCACGGAGGACCAGGTCGAGGTGACGTCCGTGGCCCGGAATATCGACGGTCCGGGGACGGTGGCCGCCGACCTGGCCGAACCGGAGAGCCTGCGGGGCGCGTTCGAGGGCGCGGACGCGCTGTTCCTGCTGGCGGCGGGCGAGCGGCCGTACGACGTCCTGGACGTGGCCAAGGCGGCTGGTGTCCGCAGGGTGGTGCTGGTGTCCTCGCAGGGAGCGGGGACGCGACCGGAGGTGTACGCACTTGCCCGCCAATTCGAGGCGGCCGTACGGGAGTCGGGCCTCGACTGGACGATCCTGCGGCCGGGCGGGCTGGACAGCAACGCGTACGCCTGGGCCGAGTCGATCCGTGCCCGGCGCGAAGCGGCGGCACCCTTCGGGGACGTGGGCCTGCCGTTCGTGGACCCCGACGACGTGGCAGCGGTCGCCGCGACTGTTCTGCGCGAGGAGACACACACGGGCGCGACCTACACCCTGACCGGCCCGGCTTCTACGACACCCCGCGCGCGTGCGGCGGCGATAGCGGCGGCACTGGGCGAGCCGGTGACCTTCACGGAGCAGTCCCGCGCGGAGGCGCATGAGCTGATGGCGCGCTTCATGCCACTGCCCGTGGTCGAGGGCACGCTGGCCATCCTGGGCGAACCGACCGAGGAGGAGCGGCGGGTGAGCCCGGATGTGGAGCGGGTGCTGGGGCGGGCGCCGGGCACGTTCGGGGCCTGGGCGGAGCGCAACGCGGCGGCGTTCCGGTGACGGGCTCGCAGGTGACTCACGTCCTCGACTCGACCATGACGCACCGGGAGTCGGGGACCGGAGTGCCCATCGTCTTCCTGCACGGCAACCCGACCTCGTCCCACCTGTGGCGGAACGTCCTGCCGGGTGTGACGACCGGCCGCCTGCTGGCCCCCGACCTCATCGGCATGGGCGAGTCGGGCAAACCGGCCATCTCCTACGACTTCGCCGACCAAGCCCGTTATCTGGACGCCTGGTTCGACGCGCTCGGGCTGCGGGACGCGGTGCTGGTGGGGCACGACTGGGGCGGTGCCCTGGCCTTCGACTGGGCCGCGCGCCATCCGGACCGGGTGCGGGGCATCGCGTTCACCGAGACCATCGTCAAGCCGATGACCTGGGAGGAGTTCCCCGAAGGGGGCAGGGAGCTGTTCCGGGCAATCAAGACGGAAGGCGTAGGCGAAGCCATGCTCCTCGACGACAACGCCTTCATCGAACAGGCCCTGCCCGCCTCGACCACGACCCCGCTCGCGCCGGCCGTCCTCGCCGTCTACCGCAAGCCGTACCCGACCCGGGAGAGCCGCCGCCCCCTCCTGCGCTGGGCCCGCTCGATGCCGCTGGACGGCGAACCGGCCGACGTCGTGGCCAGGATCGAGGCGTACGACCGCTGGCTGACGTCCAGCCCGGACGTGCCCAAGCTGCTGCTCACGTTCGCACCCGGGGCGGGGACGATGACGACCCCGGACATCACCGCCTGGTGCGCGACGAACATCGCGGCCCTGGAGATCGAGCACTCCGACGCCGTGGCCGGCCATCACACACCGGAGGACCGGCCGGAGGTGATCGCCGACGCGATATCGGGGTGGGTGGAGCGGCACGGGCTCGACGTCTGAGACGTCATGGCCGCCTACCGCACGATCCGCACCCGCCGTTCCACGCTCACCTGGTCGATGTCCGACGTCCTGACCGTCACCTTCATCGTCCAGGTGCCGGCGATCGGGAGGTTGAGGGAGTTGGTGCCCCAGTAGCCGCCCTCGTCCTTGATGTCGGCGTCGAGGGGGCCGATCTTCTGGGACGGGAGGGTGAAGGAGAGGCGGAGTTCGGGGACCGTGGCGAAGCCGCCGTCGGGGCCGTAGACGACCGCCTCGACCGAGTTCAGGCCGACGCGGCCGGGGTCGAGGGTGATCTGTACCTTGCCGCCGGCGTTGCCGACGCGGAAGGGGACCATGGTGACGGAGGCCGCGGGGATGTCGGCCGGGGTCGCCGTCTGTTGTGCCTCCGCCGCTGCCCTGCCCGGGAGCGTGTTGGTCAGCAGGGTGGTGATCACCAGCACGGTGACGCCGACGGCGACTTCGAGCAGGACCGAGCGGCGGAGGCCGCGGCGGTATCCGTCCGGGGAGCCGTCACCGGCACCGGGGTCCGGGAGGGCCTTGTCATCACCGGTGGAGGGTTTCGTCGTCGCCGCGTCCGCGCCCGTGCGTACCAACTCCGGTACCTGGAGCGGTACTTCCGCCCCGGCCAGCCGTGCCGTCCACTGCCGGGACCAGGCCGCCGCTGCGAGGAGCAGTACCACCGCGCCGAGTTTCACGATCAGGATGCGGCCGTAGGACGTGCCTGTCAGGGCGTTCCAGGAGCCGAGGCCGCGCCAGGACTGGTAGACGCCGGTGACGACGAGGACGGTGACCGAGACGAAGGCGAGGCGGGAGAAGCGGGCCACGGGGGCCGCGTCGAGGTCGGGTGAGCGGTAGAGGACGGTGAGGAGGGCCGTGAGGCCGCCCAGCCAGACCGACATCGCCAGCAGGTGCAGGACCGCCGATGTCATCGCCACCGGTACCTGGATGCCGGCGGACGCGTGTTCCGCCGACGCCCAGGTCAGGGCGAGCCCGACGGCCAGGGCGGCACCCGTCCCCAGGGCGACCCGGCCGAACCGCTCCCGTCCCCGGAGTCGTAGGAGAAAGGCCGCTGTTGCGGCGAGGAGGAGCAGGCGGGCCGCCAGTGCCTCGCCGGGGCGAGTCGTGAGGGTCTTGGGGAGGGCGGCGGGGTCGAACGCCGTGGCCAGGCCCGTGCCCGCCTCGTAGGGGGCACGGAGAAGGAGCAGGGCCAGGGTTGACGCCAGGAGGGTCCACCAACCCGTCAGGATCGGCTTGTTGAGGACCGTGGGGTTCGGGGGGCGGCACAGGGCCAGGAAGGTGGCCGTGCCGATGAGGAGGGCGGCGGCCATGTACGCGAAGTAGCGGGCTATGTCGTAGAGGCTGCCCGTCAGCGGGTTCTCGTTCGGGGCCGTGCTGATCGGGGTGGTGGTGGCGGAGGGTTTGCCGATGGAGAAGGTGAAGGCGCCCGAGACGGGGTGGCTGTCGGCCGAGACGACGCGCCAGGCGACCGTGAAGGTGCCGGTGCCGAGCTTGGCCGGGAGGGTCACGCTCGCCGTGTCGCCGGCGTCCTTCGCGTGGTGCGCGGAACTCGTCCTCACCCGCCGGTTGTCGGGGTCGTAGACGCGGAAGGAGTCGTCGAGGAGGGCGACGGACTCGGAGAAGGTGAGGGTGAGGGTGCGGGGGGCCGACTTGAGGACGCTTCCGTCGGCGGGGTCGGTGGATTCGAGGGCGGCGTGCGCGGACGCGGTGCCCGCGCTGCCGAGAAGGAGCAGGACCAGCACGGTGCCCAGCAGCACCAGCCCTTGAACTCCTCGCCGCCGACCGCCCCCGCCGCTTCCTCCGTCGCGTCCAAAACGCTGTCCCTCGTTCCGTCGTCGGCGCACGTCATATCTCCGTCTTCGGACTTGCAGGCCTCGGGTTATGTACGGAAGAACCGTTCCCTTCGCTCACCATGTGGGCCGGGCCGAGACTCCGCCGTCCACGACCAGGTCGTGCCCGGTGATCCAGGAGGCGAGGGGGGACGCCAGGAACACGCACGCGTCGCCCACGTCCTCGGGCCGGCCGAGTCGCCCGGTCGGCGCCGCCTCCCGCCACCTCCGCACCCCTTCCGGCCAGGCCTCCGCCAGCCCCTCCCGGTCGATCAGGCCGGGCGAGACCGTGTTGACGCGGATGCCGTACGGGCCGTACTCCAGGGCCGCCGACCGGGCGTGCATCACCACGGCCGCCTTGGACGCGGAGTAGTGCGCGTGCAGCGGTGCCGGGGCGCTCGCCTCGATGGACGCGATGTGCGTCACGGAGCCGGTTCCGTCGCCCTGCTCCCGTATGACCTCCACCGCCGCCTGCGTGCACGCGAAGACGCTCGTCAGATTCGTGTCGACGACCGTCCGCCAGTCCGCCGCCGTCATCCCGTCCAGCGGCTGCGTCGGCTGCACGCCCGCGTTGTTGACCAGCGCGGTCAGCCGCCCGCCACCGAACTCCGCCGCCTCGCGGACCAGCGCCCGGCAGGCGTCCTCGTCGGTCAGATCCGCTTGCAGTACGACGGACCGGGCGCCCAACTCCCGTACCTGGGCCGCCACTTCACTCGCCGCCCCGACCGCGGTACGGCAGTGGACCGCGACCGCCGCCGCGCCCTGTTCGGCGAACCGCAGGGCGATGCCCCGGCCGATGCCGCCGCCCGCGCCCGTGACCAGGGCGACCTGTCCCGCCAGCAGGCCGCTCACGGGCGGCACAGCCCGGCGATACGGGCGGCCTCGGACGGGTAGCGGGCGGTCAGTTCGGCGGCGTCGCCGTGCTCGTAGCCGTCGTAGGTGAAGCCGGGCGCCATGGTGCAGCCGAAGAACGTCCACGCGCCGAGCGCCAGCGCCCCCATCCAGGTGCCGGCCGGCACGGTGAACTGGAGGTGCTGGCCGTGCAGGACGTCCGGGCCGAGGACCGCCGTGCGGGAGCTGCCGTCGGGGGCGAGGAGCAGGAGTTCGAGCGGGTCGCCGAGGTAGAAGTGCCAGACCTCGTCGGTGGGCAGGCGATGCAGGGCGGAGTAGTCCGGGGCGGCGAGGAGGGCGACTATCGCGGTGCCCTCGGGGCGGCCGTCGGACCGTTCCGGGCCCGCCCAGGTACGGCGGAACAGGCCGCCCTCGCGGGGGATCGGCTCCAGGTCGTAGTGGGCGACGAGGTCTTCTGGGGTCACTCCGGCAGGCTACGGGAAGGCCACCTCACGAGGGAGGAACGCCAGTTGGGCGTGCTTCTCGGGCAGGAACACGTCCGGGGTGTCGATCTCCGGGAGCACCACCCGCGGCCCCGCCACGAAGCCCTGCCGCAGGAAGCGCGCGATCGCCTTCTCGTTGCGCACGTCCGGATCGACCACGATCCTGCGCCGGTCCAAGCCGACCAGGACGTACGCGGCGAGGACGCCCAGCAGCGCCGCCGACCAGCCGGGGCGGGCGCCGTCCGGTCCGGCGGGGGCGAGGAGGAGGTGGATGCCGATGTCCCCGGGTGCTACGGCGTAGCAGCCGCCGACGCGGTCGGCGGCGGGTTCGTAGGTCTGGAGGAGGGCGACCGGTTCGTCGTCCCTGAGCACCAGGTGGGCGTGGTGGGTGTCGAGGGTGTCCATGTGGGCGTAGATCTCGGCGACTTGGGCCTGGGTGAGGCCGTTCATGCCCCAGAACGCGGCCCGTTCCTCGCTGACCCAGCGGTGGATCACCTCGGCGTCGGCCGCCGGGTCGAGGGGAAGGACGCGGATGGTGCCGAAGCCGTCGACGTGCTGCTCGTGGACCGGTCGGCGAGTGGGAGCTTCGGGTTCGAGGCGGCTGAAGTCGGTGATCACCGGGACCAGATCTCCCTTGAGCCACAAGGGGAGTTGGTCGCGGTGGTGCGGTGAGCCGGGCAGCCCCGACGCGCCCAGCGGCACCACCCAGCGGCTGTCCTCCCGCCGCGCCAGGTCCCACACGAAGCGGGCGGCCGGGCCGCGTGCGCTCAGGTCGGTGAGTCCGGGCACGGAGGAGGTGCACAGCACGCAGTCGTGGTCACCGGACAGGCCGGGCCCGGGAGTTGGGGTGCCGGCGAGCGCCCGCCAGGGAGTCAGACGGTGGGTGTCACCCCACGCACCGGCCTGCTCGGCGGCGGCTTCCTCGACCGCCGCACGAACGGTCTCCGACCGGTCGATGCCGTACAACTCCCGTGCCCGCAGCAGGTGTTCGAGCGCGAAGCCCACGCGCGGGAGCAGCGCGAGCCACGGCAGGAACACCTCCGGGTAGGCGGGCGGCTCGGCCAGCGCGGCGAACGCCGGGTGCGCCGCGAGCCGTCGTACGACCGCGCCGCGCACGGCCGCGTAGGCGGCGGCGTCCGTGCTGTCGGCGTCCATGCGGCGGTCCCAGTCGTGGAGCCGGTCGCGGAGTGCGGCGGCCTCGGGGGTGAGGTCGGTGAGTGCGGCCAGGTGGTCCAACAGGGGGGTGACGGAGCCCAGTTGGGTGTCCATGTGGATCGGGGGCATGTCCGCGGCCGACCAGTGCGCGCGCTCGGCGAGGAGCGCGGTGATGCGGTCGGCGCGGTGGGGCGGGGCGAACTCGACGCCGAGCGGGGTGGCGGGGCCGTGCTGGTTGGCCATGACCGCGATGCCGTCGGCGGCGGGTTCGGCGTGGGGTGACTGGTGCCAGCCGTGCCATTCGTGGCCGGGTTCCCAGGCGGGGACCAGCCGGGTGCGGTTGGACTCGGCGCGCACCGGGACCCGGCCGGCCACCCGGTGCAGCAGGCCGCCCTCGGTGTCGGCGGCCTGGACGACGTTGACGGGCTCGGCCCAGTCGTCGAACGCCCGGTCCACGTCGGCGGCTTGGCGGGCGCGGAGGAGGGGGAGGAGAGCGGTGAAGCCGAGGTCCTCGGTGACGCGGGGCGGGTAACGGAGGCTGATGGCCACGGGCGGGGTGCCGGGCGGCACGGTGACTTCGCCGTCGAGTCCCTCAGGGCCGCCGATGACGACCGGCCCGCGTTCGGTCTCGATGACCTCGACCTCGACGGGGGCCCCGCCCGCCACCTCGACCGTCTCCGTGTGCCGGGCAGCGCGCCGCCAACTCCCGTCCGGACCAAGGGCTTCGACACCGGCGCCGGTGCGGCGCAGGCGCTCGCGGTAGAGGTCCTGGTAGTCGGCCATCGCGTTGGTGATGGCCCAGGCGACCGTGCCGGTGTGGCCGAAGTGCGCGAGGCCGGGGACACCGGGCACGGCGAGGCCAACCACGTCGAACTCCGGGCAGGAGAGGTGGACTTGCTGGTAGACGCCGGGTTCCTCGATGAAGCGGTGCGGGTCGCCGGCGAGGAGGGGCAGGCCGGTCGTGGTCCGTGCCCCGCCGACCAGCCAGCCGTTGCTGCCGGAGGTGCCGGGCCCGTCGGTGGCGAACAGGCCGACGGCGTCCGGCCCGAGGTGCCGTATCGCCTCCTCGCGCCACAGCTTGGCCGGGAACCCCGCGAACAGGATGTGCGTGGCGAGCCAGACCCCGAGCGGGGTCCAGGGCTCCCAACGGCCGGGCGCGAGGCCCGACTCGGCGAACTCGGGCGCCGAAGTCCCGTCGCCCAGGCCTTCGTTGACTCCGTCGACGTACGACCGGACCCAGCGCGCGGTCTCCGGGTCCCGCTTCTCCAGGGCGGCGAAGCAGCGTCTCGCGGTGTCGTCGAGGCGGGCGCGGCGGGCGAAGAGGTCCCAGGGCAGCGCGCCGATGCCGAGGAAGGCGGCCGAGGTGCCCTGTGTGCGATGCCGTTCGGTCTCCAGCTGCCAGGCGCGGTCGTGGGCGGTGACGCGGCCCTGGGCGCGGGCGAGTTCGTCGGCGCCGGAGGCGCGCAGGTGGGGGATTCCCCAGGCATCGCGGTAGATCTGGGTCGTCACCCTGTGAACCCTCTGCTTCTCTGTTTCGAGGCTATTTTTTAGGTTAGCCTTGCCTAAGTTACTTGCGGGGAAAGCGTACGCGAAGGGTGAAGAGACGATGGCACAGGGGCGCGGCTGGGAGGGCGCGGTACTCAAGCTGCTGCGCGCGAAGGACTTCGAGTTCACCGTGACCAGGGCCGAGGACGTCACCCCGCACTACCGCCGCCTCCGCCTCACCGACGGCGGCATGCTCGCGGCGACCGGCGTCCACCCGACGATGTGGGTCAGGCTCTGGTTCGACAACGCGGGCAAGCCGCATCAGCGGGCGTACACCCTGGTCGACCCCGACCCGGCGGCCGGCACCTTCGCCCTCGAATTCGCCCTGCACGAGGGCCGCGCGAGCGACTGGGCGCGGTCGGCGAAGCCCGGCGACACGATCGAGGCGACGGTCCAGGGCACGGGTTTCGAGGCCCCCGACCCGGCCCCCTCCCACCTCTTCGTCGTCGGCGACCCGGCATCCGTCCCCGCCGTCAACTCCCTGCTGGAGGCGGTGGGTTCGACGACCCCGGCGACGATCTGGTTCGCGGGCGACCCTGCCGGACTCCCCCTCCGCACCGACCCGGACCGCCACGAGATCCGCGCGCTCCCCAGGGGCGGGCCGGCCGAGCGGGTCCGCGCGGAACTCCCCGGCCTCCTGAGGGCCACCCCCGACCCCTACGTCTGGATCACCTGCGACACGACGACGACCCGGGCGCTGTCGTCGTACGTCCGCAAGGAGTTGGGCGTACGGCGGGAGCGGGTGCACGGGCTGGGGTACTGGCGGGCGACCTGAACCTGGACGCGGACGAAGAGGCATCCCAGCCCCGGACGCGCCAGAATCGACCCATGGACGTCACCCTTCACCTCGCCCAGGACCCCGAGGCCGACGAGCTCCTCGGCCGTTCCCCGCTCGCCGCGCTGGTCGGGATGCTGCTCGACCAGCAGGTGCCGATGGAGTGGGCGTTCAAGGGGCCGCGCACGATCGCCGACCGGCTCGGGGCCACCGATCTGGACGCGGACGACATCGCCGCCCGCGACCCCGAGGCCTTCGCCGCGCTCCTCTCCGAGAAGCCGGCCGTGCACCGCTACCCGGGCTCGATGGCCAAGCGCATCCAGCAGCTGTGCCAGTACCTCGTCGAGCACTACGACGGGGACGCCGGCGCCGTCTGGGCGGGCGTCGGCACGGGCGCCGAGCTGCTGAAGCGCCTTGAGGAACTGCCCGGCTTCGGCAAACAGAAGGCGCAGATCTTCCTGGCCCTGCTCGGCAAGCAGCTCGGCGTCACCCCGAAGGGCTGGCGCGAGGCCGCCGGCGCCTACGGCGAACCCAAGTCCTACCGCTCCGTCGCCGACATCACCGGCCCCGAGTCCCTGGCCAAGGTCCGCGCCCACAAGCAGGAGATGAAGGCGGCGGCGAAGGCCGCGAAGGCGGCAGGCGGCAAGTAACCGCGTCAGCCGGACGGCCCGCCCCCGGTGGCGGGCCGCGTGACCCCGGTCAAAACATGGACCATGACCGAGGCACCGAGCGGCCCCTCCTGGGGCCCGGAGTTCGACGACCGCCGCGCCCACGACCGGCGCGCCCCACGGCCCCCGCACGACGAGCGGTACCGGGAACCCGACCTCGAAGGTCCCCTGCACGCCCTGTCCAAGGCCGCCTGGCAGGTCGTCCTGCTCACCGGCGTCGCGTCCCTGATCCTGGGCGTCCTGGTCCTCGTATGGCCCGGCGCGTCCCTCTTCGCGGCCGGCATCCTCTTCGGCATCTACCTGCTGATCAGCGGCGTCTTCCAGCTGGTCTCCGCCTTCGGCACCCACAAGGCGACCTCGCTGCGCGTGCTGGCGTTCATCAGCGGCGCGCTGTCGATCGTCCTGGGCCTGTTCTGCTTCCGCGGCCCGATGCAGTCGATCCTGCTGCTCGCCCTGTGGATCGGCATCGGCTGGCTGATCCGCGGCATCACCCAGACCCTGGCCGCCGCCTCCGACCAGAACATGCCCGCGCGCGGCTGGCAGATCTTCCTCGGGATCGTCACGTTCATCGCCGGCATCGTCCTCATCGACTCGCCCTTCCGCTCGGTCGCCGTCCTCACCCTCGTCGGCGGCATCTGGCTGGTCGCGGTCGGCGTCGTCGAGATCATCACGGCCATCCGGATGCACCGCCTGGCCAAGCAGGTACCGACCGCCCTGTGACGGCGACCCCCTACTCCATACGGGCGTATCCCACTCCGGACGCGATGAACGCCGTAGCTCCACAGGGCAGATTGACCCCCGTGAGCCCCGCACGCAGCCTCCCCCGCAGCCGTGCCTGGCTGCGGGCACTCGTGCTGCTGCTCGCCCTCCTCGTACCGGGCACACACGCCGAGACGCGCGCGACGCCGGTCGCCTCGTCCGTCGAGACGACCATCGAGTACGACGTCCTCGACACGGCCGCGGCCGCCCTACGGCCCTCCACCCCCGCCGTCCACCGGCCCAGCGCGCCCCTGCGCCCCGCGCCGACCCCGGCGTCCCACTCCCCCGAGGGCCGCCCTCTCCCCGCGCCGCACGGGCCGTCGTACACCCTGCGTGCCCAACGCACCGTGGTCCTGCGCTGCTGACGGACCGACCGCCCCACCAGGCAAGTCAGTCAGTCCGTAAGTCCGACGCGAGGAACACAGCCATGCCCATCGACCCGTACGCGGTCCTGCGCGCCCTGCTGCGCGCGGAGGCCGTACGCAGCGCGCCCAAGCCGGACGTCCGCCGGCCCGAACCCCCACAGGCCCCGAAGGAACAGGAGCGCTGAGCAGGTCAGCCGGATCGGCCGCGGGGGGGGGGGGGGGGGGGGCCCGGGGGGGGGGCGGGGGGGCGCCCCCGCCCAGGCGCCCGCCCGCGCCGGCTCGCGCGGGGGGGCTGGCCGTCGCGCCCCGGGGCGGGGGGGGGCCCCGCGCCCCCGGGGGGCCCCCCCCCCCCCCCCCGCGCCCAGCCACAACGGCGCCGCAGGCGACCGACAGCGCTCGCCACCCTTACGGCTTCCAGCGGAGCGCTACCGCTTCCGACGGGCCGTGCCGAACAGCGAGCGGGTGATCTCGCGGCCGATCTGGGTGCCGACGGAACGCGCCAGGGACTTGAACATGCCGCTGCCGACGACCTGTTGGACCATCGACTCGTCCTCCTTGGTCGCTTTCGGAGAGGCCTTCGCGGCTGCTTCCTTGGGTTTCTGCGGCTCGGCCGCCAGCTTCTCGTACGCCGACTCCCTGTCCACAGCCTGTGCGTAACGGCCGTAGAGGGACGAGGACTTGACCGCCTGGTCGAGGGTCGTCGCGTCGATCGGGCCCATCAGGGACTCGGGGGCGCGGAGGCGGGTGACGGCGACAGGGGTCGGGGCGCCGTTCTCGCTCAGGACGGTGACGACGGCTTCGCCCGTGCCCAGTCCCGTCAGGATCTCCTCCAGGTCGTAGGCGGAGTTCGGGAAGGTCTTCACGGTGGCCTTCAGTGCCTTCTGGTCGTCGGGGGTGAAGGCGCGCAGCGCGTGCTGGACGCGGTTGCCGAGCTGGGCCAGGACGTCGCCGGGGACGTCCTTCGGGGTCTGGGTCACGAAGAAGACGCCGACCCCTTTCGAGCGAATGAGGCGGACGGTCTGCGTGATGGAGTCCAGGAACGCCTTGGAGGCGTCGTTGAAGAGCAGATGCGCCTCGTCGAAGAAGAAGACGAGCTTCGGCTTGTCGGCGTCGCCGACCTCGGGGAGGTCATGGAAGAGGTCGGCGAGCAGCCACATCAGGAAGGTCGAGAAGAGCTGCGGTTTGTCCTGGACGGCGGGGAGTTCGAGGACCGAGACCATGCCCCGGCCGTCCGACGCCGTGCGCAGCAACTCGCTCGTGTCGAACTCGGGCTCGCCGAAGAAGTCGGCCATGCCCTGCGCCTCGAAGGCGGTGAGGGAGCGGAGGATCACGCCGGCCGTGGCGGTGGACAGGCCGCCGATGTTCTTCAGTTCCGGCTTGCCCTCGTCGGAGGTGAGGAAGGTGACGACGGCCCGCAGGTCCTTGAGGTCGATCAGCTCCAGGCCCTTGGTGTCGGCGTAGTGGAAGATCAGGCCGAGGGACTGCTCCTGGGTCTGGTTGAGTTGGAGGACCTTGGACAGCAGTACCGGGCCGAAGCCGGTGATCGTGGCGCGGACGGGGATGCCGTGGCCGATGCCGCCGAGGGCGTAGAACTCGGCGGGGAAGCCGGTCGCCGTCCACTGTTGCCTGACCTCGGCGGCCCGGCCCGCGACCTTGTCGTTGGCCGTGCCCGGCGCCGAGATGCCCGACACATCGCCCTTCACGTCCGCGAGGAACACCGGCACACCCTGCGCCGAGAGCTGCTCGGCGATGAGCTGGAGGGTCTTGGTCTTGCCGGTGCCGGTGGCGCCCGCGACCAGGCCGTGGCGGTTGAGCATCGGGAGGGGGATGCGGATCTGCGCGTCGGGCAGCGGGGCCCCGTCCCAGAGCAGGGCGCCCAGATCGAGTGCAGGTCCTGTGAAGGCGTACCCGGCGGCGATCGTCTCGCTGTCACTCATATCAGGCCCCTGTTTCCTTTTTGCCCGTCTTTGCGACATCTTTTCCAGCGTCGCACTCCGTCTCCATGGCTGCGCCCGGAACGTCATGACCGGTAGGCTTTCCGTGTGATCTTCAAGCGCATCGGAAACGGCCGGCCGTACCCCGACCACGGCCGGGAAAGCACCCGGCAGTGGGCGGATGTCGCGCCGCGCCCGGTCCGCCTCGATCAGCTGGTGACGACCAAGGGCCAGCTCGACCTGGAAACCCTCCTCGCCGAGGACTCGACCTTCTACGGCGACCTCTTCGCGCACGTCGTGAAGTGGCAGGGCGACCTGTACCTGGAGGACGGCCTGCACCGCGCGGTCCGCGCCGCGCTGCAGCAGCGGCAGGTCCTCCACGCGCGCGTCCTCGAACTGGACTGAGCCGCGCCCTCGACAAGGCCCGGACGGCTGCCTTCCGGTGGACCGTTGACCCTTTCGGGTTGGTCTCGGCGCTGTCGAATGATCATCTAGTAGGCATCGTCGCCCGGGCGCACTACGCTGCGCTCATGAGCATGCTGACTCCCCCAGGCATGGGCGGCCAGTACCGGATCACGGGGGACAAATACCCGCGCATGCGCCGTCCGCGGCGCCGCGGGCGGCTCGTCCTCATGGTGGTCGCGTCCGTCGCCGTAGTCGGTGTGGGCGGGTGGGGCACGTTGCAGCTCATCGACGTCTTCACCGGTGGCGGCAAGCAGGCCTCGGCGGCCGGTCCCAAGGCGGACTGCGCGTCCAAGGTGAGCCCGTCGCCCACCGCGAACGCCGGCGTCCCGAAGCCCGCCCAGATCACCGTGAACGTCTACAACGCCACGCCCCGCAGCGGCCTCGCCAAGTCGACCGCCGACGAACTCAAGAAGCGCGGCTTCAGGATCGGGGACGTGGGCAACGCGTCCGCGCAGTTCGACAAGAAGGTCAAGGGCACCGGGATACTGCTCGGCCCCGCCGCCTCCCTCGACACCTCGCTGCCCGTCCTCGCGACCCAGCTCACCGGCGCCGAGCGCCGCACCGAGCCCACCCGCAAGGGCACCGCCGTGGACCTGATCATCGGCACCGCCTTCAAGGACCTCACGGCGAAGGCCACCGCCGACAAGGCCCTGGCCGCGCTGAGCGGACCGGCACCGACGGCCAGTGCCTCGCCGAAGGCCTGCTCGTAGGGCCCATGAGCCCCACGGCAGGTAAGAGCCGTACAGGAATCGGGTGTTGAGCGGGTTCTACTCCGCCGCCCCGTACAGCCGGTCGCCCGCGTCGCCGAGGCCCGGGACGATGTAGCCGTGCTCGTTCAGGCGCTCGTCGACCGAGGCCGTCACGACCGTCACCGGGGTGCCCGCGAGTTCGCGCTCCATGACCTCGACGCCCTCGGGGGCGGCGAGCAGGACCACGGCGGTGACGTCGTCCGCGCCGCGCTTGATCAGCTCGCGGATCGCCGCGACCAGGGTGCCGCCGGTGGCCAGCATCGGGTCCAGGACGTACACCTGGCGGCCGGAGAGGTCCTCGGGCATGCGCGTGGCGTACGTGGAGGCCTGCAGCGTCTCCTCGTTGCGCACCATGCCCATGAAGCCGACCTCGGCCGAGGGCAGCAGCCGGACCATGCCGTCCAGCATGCCGAGGCCGGCCCGCAGGATCGGCACCACCAGCGGGCGCGGGTAGGACAGCTTGACGCCGGTGGTCGCGGCGACCGGCGTCGTGATGTCGACCTGTTCGGTGCGCACGTCGCGCGTGGCCTCGTAGGCGAGCAGGGTGACCAGCTCGTCGGCCAGGCGGCGGAAGGTCGCGGAGTCGGTGCGCTGGTCGCGCAGCGTGGTGAGCTTGTGGGCGACCAGAGGGTGGTCGACGACGTGGAGACGCATGTCCACAACAGTAGCCGGGCCCCGCGGCTGCCGCGGCCTCGCTCCGGCCGGCCGCGGCGACGCCCCCACCGGCCACGATTCCGCCCGCACTGGCATCAAACCGCCCGTCCGGGGGAAAGTGGGAGGGACGGAGCGGGGTGGTGAGCCGATGCCTGACCGTGAGTCCCACGAGGACCCGTCACAACACGAGAGCCGGGAGACCGACGCCGAACGCAGACGGCGCCGGGCGCAGTTCCTGCGCGAACTGACCGAGGCCCGTGAGCTGCGCGACCGCGTCCAGCCCCGCCGCGCCAAGGCCGCCCGGCTGCGCCACGCCATGCGTATGCGAACCTTCCGCTGGTAGTTGAGGCCTGTCTCACAGAACTTTGTAAGGCCAACCGGGTGCGTGTGCACGGCGATCGACGCGTACGATCCCGCTGGTGGTCGATCAAACACGGTCGGACACAGGGAGCCGAAGACGTCCCCTGAACGCCTTGTTTCTGCCACGATTCCGAGTGGGTGGGGCTCGGAGCACGAGCTCTCCCCGCCCGTAACCTCCGCCGGGGGGACCCCCAACCGGCACGCCTAAGACCAGTGGGAGAGTCACGGTGTACTTCGCCGCACTGCTCGCGCGCACCGAAGACGGGTGGGAAGCGAGCGACACAGAGCTCGACGATGTCGAGAGCCTGTCGGATCTGGCCGAACTGGCCCGTGAAGCCTCGCCCGAGGACGACACGGTGCTGGTGCTCATCGAGCAGGAGGACGCCTGGTTCGGCGTCGTCCGCATCGACGGCGAGGACGACCCCCGGATCTACGTCTCGGACGCAGCTGCGGCAGCCCGCAGTTCGTACGGCGAGATCCTGCTCACGGACGAGCTGCTCGGCAGGGATCCGGACGACGACGACGTCGTCGATCTGGACTCCCTCGACCTCGACGGCACCGAGGACGGTGACTCCGAGGAGGACGACGACGAGGCCGGCACCTCGGCCGAGGCCGTTCCGCACAGCCCGGTCGGGGACAGCCAGATCCTCGACGACCTGGGCGTCGGCGAGAAGGAGCTGCGCCTCCTCGACGCCGACGACGCGCTGAGCGCCATCGCCGAGGCCCTGGGGGCCTCGGAGGTCCTGGAGACCGTCCGCTGACCACAGCACGCACAGAAGGGCCTCCGGACCCGGTACGCGACCGGTGGCGGGCCGCGATGCGGCTCGCCCTGGACGAGGCCGGAGCGGCCGCCCTGGGCGGCGACGTCCCGGTCGGCGCGGTCGTACTGTCCCCGGACGGTACGACCGTGCTCGCCACCGGCCACAACGAACGCGAGGCCACCGGCGATCCGACGGCGCACGCCGAGGTGCTCGCGATCCGCAGGGCCGCCGCTCACCTCGGCGAGTGGCGGCTGTCCGGCTGCACTCTCGTCGTGACCCTCGAACCCTGCACGATGTGCGCGGGCGCGCTCGTGCAGTCCCGGGTCGACCGGGTCGTCTACGGCGCCCGCGACGAGAAGGCCGGCGCGGCCGGCTCCCTCTTCGACGTCGTACGCGACCGGCGCCTCAACCACCGTCCCGAGGTGATCGGTGACGTCCTCGCGGACGAGTGCGCGCAGCTGCTCACGGAGTTCTTCCGGGACCGCTGATTACCGATTTCAAACCACACCCCACCTTGTTGTAAGGTCTCTCTCGGTAGCGTGTCCGAGCGGCCGAAGGAGCTCGCCTCGAAAGCGAGTGTGGCGCAAGTCACCGAGGGTTCAAATCCCTCCGCTACCGCTTCTGGAGGGCCCCGTCGAGAGACGGGGCCCTTCGTGCGTAGATCCAAAAAAACGGCCGTGAAGGTTACACTCACCGCCGGCAACAGGGGGCCCTCGGGCACGGACGTCACAGGGGAGGCCGCGATGGCGGTGAACGCGAAGAAGATCGCCGTCTATGTGCTTGTGGTCTTCGCGCTGTACGTGATCATCACCAAGCCCGCCAAGGCGGCCGACTACGTCCAGATAGGCTTCGAGGGCATATCGGACGCCGCGAAGGCCATCGGCGACTTCATGACCTGGCTGGCCGACGGGGCGCACTAGCCAACCACCACCCTGGAGCGCGCAGATGATCCGCCACCTCGTCCTCTTCAAGCTCAACGAGGGCGTCCAGCGCGACGACCCACGCGTGGTGGCGGGCGTCGAGGCCTTCCGCCCGCTCGGCGACCTGATCGAGGACCTGCGCTCCTGGGAGCTGGGCTGGAACATCAGCGACCGCCCCATCGCCTACGACTTCGCGATCAACTCCTCGGCCGACGACGCCGACGCCCTGAAGCGGTACGTCGAACACCCCGCGCACCAGGCGGGCGTCGCGCTGTGGCGCGAGTTCGCGACCTGGGTGATCGCCGACTACGAAGTCTGAGCCTCCCTCCTCAACAGCCCTCCGCCGTTTCGGCGGAGGGCTGTTATGCGTACTGTCAACCAATTTGCCCCTCAACACGGCGTAACGCAGTGATATGCGGTGCTTGCACACAGTGCACATGTGTTGTGATGCTATGACCGCTATTGACGGATGAGTTGACCGATGAAGAGGTGGCGTTGACCGTGTCGGCCAGTACTGCGCCGCCCCAGGAAGTCACGGAAGTCACGGAAGCCCCGCCGGCCGCGCCCCGCAGCCGCGGTGCCGACACCCGGGCCCTCACCCAGGTGCTGTTCGGCCAGCTCAAGGGGCTCCAGCCCGGTACGCCGGAGCACAACCGGGTGCGCGGGGCGCTCATCGAGGCCAACCTCCCGCTCGTGCGCTACGCCGCCGCCCGCTTCCGCTCCCGCAACGAGCCGATGGAGGACGTCGTCCAGGTCGGCACCATCGGTCTGATCAACGCCATCGACCGCTTCGACCCGGACCGGGGCGTGCAGTTCCCCACGTTCGCGATGCCGACCGTCATCGGCGAGATCAAGCGCTACTTCCGCGACAACGTCCGCACGGTCCATGTCCCGCGCCGGCTGCACGAGTTGTGGGTGCAGGTCAACGCGGCGACCGAGGACCTGACGACCGCCTTCGGGCGCACTCCGAGCACCGCCGAGATCGCCGAGCGGCTGCGGATCGGCGAGGACGAGGTGCTGTCCTGCATCGAGGCCGGCCGCTCGTACCACGCGACCTCCCTGGAGGCCGCCCAGGAGGGCGACGGACTGCCCGGACTCCTCGACCGGCTCGGCTACGAGGACCCGGCCCTGGACGGCGTGGAACACCGCGACCTCGTCCGGCACCTGCTCGTCCAACTCCCCGAGCGCGAACAGCGGATCCTGCTCCTGCGCTACTACAGCAATCTCACCCAGTCGCAGATCAGCGCGGAACTCGGCGTCTCCCAGATGCATGTCTCCCGGCTACTCGCCCGTAGCTTCCAGCGACTGCGCTCCGCGAACCGCATCGAGGCCTGACCGAAAGCGTGAGCGATCTGTCACCGTTACGAACGAATCGCTCACCAGGGCGCTTCCTGTCGTTTCTGCGCTGAAAAACCGTCAGACCCCCTTTTTCCAGGGCTGTTTCGTAACAGACAAGTCGACATGTCACTACAGCGTGTTGCCGACATGTGACATTCTGCCGGAAGCGCGTTTGCCGTGGCCCAGGCTCCGGTATTCAGGTGAAGGCACCGCTCCCCCGACGGGGGCGATCGCCGCGACCGTCCCGCGACCCAAAGGGGGTGGCATGTCCGCAGACCAGGGCAGCTCGAAGGTGCTCACGCTCACCAAGAGCGAGGCTGAGCCCGCACTCGACGCCGTTACGGTCCTCGAGGCCGTACCCGCCGTACCGGCCCCGGCCCTCCCGACCACGGGAGCCATCGACACCCGCACCCTGTCCCGCTCCCTCTTCCTGCGGCTCGCCGCACTCGACGAGAACAGCCCCGAGCGCGGTTACGTCAGGGACACCCTCATCGAGCTCAACCTCCCGCTGGTGCGTTACGCCGCCGCGCGTTTCCGCTCCCGCAACGAGCCGATGGAGGACATCGTCCAGGTCGGCACGATCGGCCTGATCAAGGCGATCGACCGGTTCGACTGCGAACGCGGGGTGGAGTTCCCGACGTTCGCGATGCCGACCGTCGTGGGCGAGATCAAGCGCTTCTTCCGCGACACGTCGTGGTCGGTGCGGGTCCCGCGTCGCCTCCAGGAGCTGCGGCTGGCCCTCACGAAGGCCAGCGACGAACTCTCCCAGAAGCTGGACCGGTCGCCGACCGTCCCCGAACTCGCCGCGGTCCTGGGCGTGTCCGAGGAGGACGTCGTCGACGGCCTCGCGGTCGGCAACGCGTACACGGCCTCCTCGCTCGACTCCCCGGCCCCCGAGGACGACGGCGGCGAGGGCTCCCTCGCGGACCGCCTCGGCTACGAGGACACGGCCCTGGAGGGCGTGGAGTACCGAGAGTCCTTGAAGCCCCTGCTGGCCAAACTCCCGCCCCGCGAGCGCCGGATCATCATGCTGCGCTTCTTCGCCAACATGACCCAGTCGCAGATCGGCGAGGAGGTCGGCATCTCCCAGATGCACGTCTCCCGCCTCCTCACCCGCACCCTCTCCACCCTGCGCGAGGGCCTCATCTCCGACTGAGGGTTCCTATTTGACGGAGTGTCAGCCACCATGGCGCGATGCTTCGTTCGACACGGACAACTGGCCGCCGAGGCGCCCTGTTGGGTGCGTCGGCGGCCGTCGTCTGCGTAACGCTGACCGCGTGCGGAGCCGGCAACTCCGGAGACGGTTACGCGGCGGTCGGCCCACCCCGGCCGTCCTCCGCCACGACGGCGGGCCCGACCGGGAGCGTCACACTGGTGCCGCTCGACGCCCCCAAGTCACCTGCCGGTGGCGGGACTTCGGGACCGGAAACAGGGACCACACCAGCACCGGCATCCAGCACTCCCGCCCCGGCCTCTTCACCCCCGGCCGCCAAGTCCGGCCGTAGCAGCGCGCACTCGGCGACCTCGACACCAACTACCGCCCCTACGACGGCACCCGCCGCCCTCAGCTGGAGCGCCCCCGTACGCAAGGCCGCGAATCACCGCTGGTGCGAGGACGTCACCCTCAACTTCCACAACTCCGGGGGTACGGCGGTCCGTTCGGGCACGGTGACCTTCGGGACGCACATCATCGGGGCCCTGGGGATCGACTGGGCCACCATCAAGTCCACGGAACAACTGCCGGTACCGATCGCGCCCGGCGCGCGCGAGGACAGGACCTGGACGGTCTGCGTCGACGCGTGGCGAGCACCGCTGGGCATGCACATCGAGACACGGGACGTGTCGGTCGAGTGGCTCTAGACGGCTGCCCCGGCAGCGCCCCAAAGGGGCACGGGGCTGTGTCGATATGCGGCTCCGCCGCGTGGGCGCGACCAGCCGCGACGGCGCCGCAGAGGATTGCCGGCAGATCACGGCTCCCCCCGTGCCGGTAGCCGGTAATAGGCTCCGCGCCATGGACGTTCAGGTGGAGGTCGTGCGCGAGGCGACCCAGGAGCGGATGGTCTCGTGCGCGACGAACTCGGTGCCGGTGGCACGGTCGTGGGCACCCTGACGCTGGTGCTGTTTCCCGTGCCGTCCGGCCTACCCGGACGCGTCGAGGGCGTACTCGTCAACACCGCGGCCCGGAGCAGAACATCCCCGCGCTGCTGACCAACGAAGCCCTACGGATCGCCCGCGAAACAAGCGACCGTACCGCCGCGAACCGCCTGTACGAACGGCTCGGCCTCCGCGCCCGGAAGTCGGCGGTCTACCGGTTCCCCGTGGAGCCGGCCCGGTAGCCGCCCGAGTCAGGACGTCGGTGTTACATCATCGCCAGGTAGACCACCGCCGCCACGACCAGCACCGCGGCGACGACGCCGGCGATCAGGCCGATGCGAGGTCCGGCGGAGGCGGCGGACTGCTGCTGCGGTCCGCCCTGGGGGGTCTCGTCGACGAAGGCACGGAACATCTGGGTGCTGCCGGCGGGGTCGTAGTTGCCCTCGGGGCCCTGGGTGTTTGCCATGGGCCGAGACACTAGCGAATCCCCGGGGGACACCCAAGTGCGGGGCCTCATGCGGCCATTCCCACCTGTGGGTTTACGTTCACCAATGCTTGCCTTTGCCAACTTTTTATGCCACACCTACCCCGTTTTATTTGCCTGTAGCAACCAACCTCTCCTATGGTTGCCCTAAGCAACGAACATGAACGTGGAGGGTAGGCGAGGTGTGATGGCCGAGCGGACGCAGTACGAGGAGCTGATGCGTCAGTTCAGTGCCTTCGGCGCCGTACGCAGGGAGCTGGGGCGGATCCTGCCGTCCGACTGCCCCGGCGGCTCCGCGGCCGTGCTGACCCTGCTCGGCCGGCACGGCGCCATGCGCATGAGCAGGCTCGCCGAGCTGCTCGCCGTGGACATGTCCGTGACCAGCCGCCATGTCGCGCACGTCGTCGACCGGGGCTGGATCGAACGGTCCGCCGACCCCTCGGACAAGCGCTCCCGCATCCTGCGCCTCACCCCCAGCGGCCAGATCCGGCTCGACGAACTCTCCCGGCGTACCGCCCAGTTGCTCGCCGACCGGCTGAGCGACTGGAGCGACGAGGAGGTCGGCCAGCTGATCCGGCTGATGGCCCGGCTCCGCGCCGACTTCGGCGACTGCCGTACTCACCCGGCCCAGCCCCCTCCCGGCGAAACCCCCCACACCCCCGAACTCGAACACACCACCCGTACACCCGCATAAGCACGGAAGAAAAGGAAGCCCATGGCAACGACCACACCAGCCGGTGTGCGGGCTCACGCCAAGCACGGAGGGGGAGCCCCCGCGGCCCCCGACGGCGCGCCGATGACGCACCGGCAGATCATGGAGGCGCTCTCCGGGCTGCTGCTCGGCCTGTTCGCCGCGATCATCTCCTCGACGATCGTCACCAACGCCCTGCCGACCATCATCGGCAGCCTGGGCGGCGGCCAGGAGGCCTACACCTGGGTCGTCACCGCGGCCCTGCTCTCCATGACGGCCTCGGTGCCGCTGTGGGGCAAGATGGCGGACCTGGTCAGCAAGAAGGCCCTGGTCCAGATATCCCTGGTCATCTACATCATCGGCTCGGTCGTCGCCGGTCTCGCGCAGAACCCGGCGATGCTGATCGGCGCCCGTGTCATCCAGGGCCTCGGCGCCGGCGGTCTCTCCGCCCTCGTCCAGGTCGTGATGGCCGCGATGATCTCCCCGCGCGAACGCGGCCGGTACTCCGGCTACACCGGCGCCACCTTCGCCGTGGCGACCGTGGGCGGTCCGCTGCTCGGCGGTGTGATCACCGACACCTCGTGGCTCGGCTGGCGCTACTGCCTGTTCGTCGGTATCCCCTTCGCGCTGATCGCGCTGGTCGTGCTGCAGAAGACGCTGCATCTCCCGGTCACCAAGCGGAAGGTCAAGGTCGACTGGGCCGGCGCCTTCTTCATCACCGCCGCCGCCTCGCTGCTGCTGGTCTGGGTGACCTTCGCCGACGACAAGTACGACTGGCTGTCGTGGCAGACGTACACGATGGTGGGCGGCACGTTCGTGCTGGCGCTGCTGTTCGTGTTCACCGAGACCCGGGCGAGCGAGCCGATCATCCCGCTGCGCCTGTTCCGCAACCGCACGGTGTCGCTGGCCTCCCTCGCCTCCCTGTTCGTCGGCGTCGGCATGTACTCGGGCACGGTCTTCTTCTCCCAGTACTTCCAGCTGGCCCGCGACAAGTCCCCGACGATGTCCGGTGTCATGACGATCCCGATGATCGGCGGCCTGTTCGTCGCGTCGATGGTCTCCGGCCGCTTCATCACCAAGACCGGCCGCTGGAAGGGCTGGCTGGTCGCCGGCGGTCTCTTCCTCACGGCGGGCCTGGGCCTGCTCGGTCTGATGCGCTACGACACCCCGTACTGGGAACTGTCCATCTACATGGCCCTGTTGGGCATCGGCGTCGGCACGATGATGCAGAACCTGGTCCTCTCCACGCAGAACCAGGTGACCCCGAAGGACCTCGGCGCCGCCTCCTCCACGGTGAGCTTCTTCCGCTCGCTCGGCGGCGCGGTCGGCGTCGGTGTGCTCGGCTCGGTGATGTCGGGCCGGATCACGCACTACGCCAAGGACACCATCACCTCCCTGGACCCGCAGTCGCAGGCCGCCGCCGCGAAGGCCGTCGGCAGCAGCTCGCTGCCCGACATGGACGCCCTCCCGAGCACGGTCCGCACCTGGCTGGAGGGCGCCTACGGCCACGGCATCGCCGACGTCTTCCTCTACGCGGCGCCCTTCGCCCTCATCGCCTTCATCGTCGTCATGTTCATCAAGGAGGTCCCGCTGCGGACGACGGGCGGGCTGGCGCAGGCCGCCGAGGAGGCCGTGGGCGTGCTGGACGCGGCCGAGGTTCCCGCGCCGGCCGAGGAGAAGATCCCCAGCTGGGCCGCCGCTTCCGAGACGCAGGAGGAGACCGCACCCGTGACCACAGCCATGTCCGTCCCCGCGTCCGGTGGAATTCCCGTCCGCGGCTTCGTCCGCGGCGCCGAGAGCGCGCCCGTCCCGCAGGCCGCCGTCACACTGATCTCCCTCGGGGGACGCCAGTTGGGCCGCTCGGTCACGCAGGCGGACGGCTCCTACGCGCTGGACGCGCCGAGCGTCGGCTCGTACGTCCTGATCGCCTCCGCAGACGGCTTCCAGCCGCAGGCGTCGACGGTCGTCGTGAACGGCAGCGACCCGGTGTCGTACGACGTTCTTCTCAGCGGCACCAGCGGCCTCAACGGCCTTGTCCGGGCGGCCGATTCGGGGCAGCCGGTCAAGGACGCGATGGTGATCGTGACCGATGTGCGCGGTGATCTGCTGTCCACCGGAACCACCGGTGAGCAGGGCGAGTTCGCCTTCGCCGAGCTGGTGCCGGGGGCGGTGACCGTCGCGGTGAACGCCGACGGGTACCGGCCGCGCGCCCTGCCCGTCGAGGTCGGCGGCACCGGCGTCACCCGGGTCGAGATCGACCTCGACTCCGGCGCCCAGGTCCTCGGTGTGGTCCGCGCCCCGCACGGCCCGCTGGCCGACGCGCGGGTGACCCTCGTGGACGCGGCGGGCAACGTGGTCGGCACCGCCACCACCGGTTCTGACGGGGCGTACGCCTTCACCGATCTGAGCGGCGGCGAGTACACGGTGATCGCGACGGGCTACCCGCCGGTCGCCACCGCCCTCACGCTGAACGGCCGCGGAACCGACGGCCACGACATCGAACTCGCGCACCCCGGCGAGTAGTTCACACCCCGGCCCGGGGGGGGGCCAGCGCCCCGCGCGGCCCGCGGAGGGGGGGGCGCCCGGGGGCCGGCGTGCGCGCGGGCCGGGCGCGGGGACGGGGGGGGGTGGGA
>NZ_JBHYWD010000010.1:341988-346280 GCF_042751305.1 Streptomyces hokutonensis | reverse complement strand
TTTTGGTTTTTTTTTTTTGGTGGGTGTTGTTGTTTTTTTTTCGCCTCTGGTGGGGGTTGGGGGGGGGGGGGGGGGGGGGGGGGTGCCGGGGGCCCCGGCCCCCTTTGCAGGGCTGTACGGCGAGGAGTTACGAGAGACATGGGACTGACCGCGAGGATCCGTACCCGCGACGGATGGGCCGTGTCGCACGCGGTCGTCACGGTGACCGACGCGACCGGCGCGCAGGTGCTGCGGGCCGAGGCGGACGCGGAGGGGGCGGTGCGGGACGTGAACCCGCTGGCCCCCGGGCCGTACACCGTGATCGTCACGGCCGTCGGGTACGCGCCCGCCGCAGCCACCGCGATGGTCACCGCGAGCGGCCGGGCCGAAGTCGGCACGGTCACCCTGGCCCGGCAGGGCGGCACCGAACTGCCGCCGCCCGGCCCCTGGACCGTCGACCCGGCGCACTCCACGGTCGGCGCGGTCGCCCAGCACCTGGGCATCTCCAGCGTGCGCGGCCGTTTCACCGACTTCGCGGCTACGGTCGAGATCGCCCCCGACGACATCGCCAAGTCCCGTGTGGAGGCGGTCATCCGGGCCGCGTCCATCGACACGGGGAACGGTATGCGGGACGACCACCTTCGGTCCGCCGACTTCCTGGACGTGGACCGATTCCCCGAGATCACGTACCGCTCCACGGGCCTGGCCCCCGCCGGTTCCGACCGCTGGACGGTCCACGGCGAACTGACCCTCCGCGGTGTCGTACGACCCGTCGACCTCGACCTCGCCTACCTCGGCACCGGCGCCGACCCCTGGGGCGGCACCCGCGCCGCGTTCCGGGCCACCACCGAACTGCACCGCGAGGACTTCGCGATGAACTACAACCAGGTCGTCCAGGCGGGCATCGCCGCGATCGGTACGACCCTCAAGGTCGAGCTGGACATCCAGGCTGTGCAGGGGGAGTCCCTGCCTCAGGCGTAACGCGGTGCCGTGCGCCTAGGCTGGCCGCATGGCACCGAACATCGCGACCAACACCACCGTCTCCCTGGACGAGTTGCTCGACTTCGTACGACCCCGTCACCGCGCCCTGCTGCTGACCCGGCGGGCCGACGGCGGCCCCCAGGCCTCGCCGCTGACCTGCGGGGTCGACGACTCCGGGCGGATCGTCGTCTCCACCTACCCCGAGCGCGCCAAGACCCGCAACGCCAAGCGGGACCCGCGCGTCAGCCTCGTCGTCCTGAGCGACGACTGGGACGGCCCGTGGGTCCAGATCGACGGCACCGCCGAGGTCATCGACCCGCCGGAGTCCGTGGAACCCCTCGTCGAGTACTACCGCAACATCGCCGGCGAACACCCGGACTGGGACGAGTACCGCGCGGCGATGCTGAAGCAGGGCAAGTCGATCATCCGCGTGACGCCGGAGCGGTGGGGGCCGGTTGCCACCGGCGGTTTTCCGGCGCGGCTCGTCGAGGGCTGAGCGTGTGCTGGGGGCTCCGCCCCCAGACCCCCATCGGCCCTGAAGGGGCCTCGTCCTCAAACGCCGGACGGGCTGATTTTCCCGACCGGGGTTGACGCGGCCACCCGGTGCTCAAGCCCGCAGCGGGCAGATTTCGCGGGCCCGGTCGAAAGACACGCCCCGCCCTCAAACCCACGACAAACCGACTTTGCCGACCCGAGCCGAAAAACCCGCCTCGGCCCCAAGCCCACAGCCGACAGACCTCGCCGGCCCGGTCGAAAGACACGCCCCGCCCTCAAACCCACGACAAACCGATTTTGCCGACCCGGGCCGAAAAACCCGCCCCGGCCCCAAGCCCGCAGCGGGCAGATTTTGTCGGCCCGGTCGCAGGGCTCGCCCGTGCTCAAGCCCGCGGTGGGGTGTTTTCGTCGCCGTCGCGCTTCACCATCGCCTCGATGCCCGCCACCAGCAGGTCCAGGGCGAAGGTGAAGTCCCGTTCCATCATCTCCGCGACCGTGTCGCCGCCCCGGGCCGCCATGAGTTTCCTGGACTCCTCCACGATCTCGGCGGTCGTCGGTGCCCCGTCGAACGTCGTCATGGCGTGCCGGAAGTAGTCGTCGGGGGTCATGCCGGTGTCGGCGACGCGGGCGAAGAAGTGGCCCTCGATCGTGCCGTAGCCGTACACGAACTGGAAGACGGCCGAGATCGCCCCCGTCAGCCCGTGCTCCGGCAGCCCCGTGCGCCGGATCACGCGCTGCACGACGCGGGAGAAGGCCAGGTTGTTCGGCCCGATGTTGAGAAACGTCCCGGCGAGCGGCGACAGCCACGGGTGTCGTACCAGCAGGCCCCGGTACTCCGTGGCCAGCATGCGGAGTTGCTCCCGCCAGTCCTCTCCCTCGGCCTCCGGATCGGGCAACGACAACTCGCCGAAGACGGCGTCCAGGGCGAGTTCGAGGAGGTCGTCCTTCGTGTCGACGTACCAGTAGACGGACATCGCCGTCACGTTCAGCTCCGTGGCGAGCCGCCGCATGGAGAACTTCGCGAGGCCCTCGGCGTCGAGGAGTCGTACGGTGGCGAGGGTGATGCGGGTGCGGTCGAGACCGGAGGGCTGTCCGCCACCGCGAGCACTTCGAGGTGCCTTCTGTTCCAGCCAGACACTGGTGCGCGCAGAACGCCCTGACGACGGGGGTGTCTTGGCCACGACGCACCTTCCTCAAGATCTCAATCCCGGATCACTGTATTAAGGGGCGCGGGGCTGTGACATTTGCGGCTCCGCCACGTGAGCGCGACCAGCCACAACACACCCGCACCCGCTACTGAGCGACCACCACCCCCGAGTCTGCCCGCTCCGCCCGCCACAACAACGCAGCCGCAAGCAACCCCCCGGTCAAGACAGCAACCGCCCCCACCAACTGACTGACCTCCAGCGCGGAAGAGAAGGAATCCGTCACCCTCTCCCGCTCGGCCTCAGTAGTCGCCCCCGCAAATCCCTCCGGCAAGGAGCCCGCCGCGAACCGCGAACTCAGCACCGCACCGAGAACGGCGACCCCCAACCCGTTCCCGAACTCCCCCAGCGTTCCATTCACGCCCGCCCCGACCCCCGCCTTCTGCGGCGGAATCGCACTCATGATCGCGTGAGCCATCGCCGGATTGGCAAGAGCCGCCCCCGCCCCGATGAGCATCAACCCCACCAGAGTCCCCGCATACCCACCGGACGCGAACGACGCGATCGACACCAGCCCCGCCGACATCAACACCATGCCCAGCCCGATCGCCACCGGCGCCCCCAATCTCGCCGTCCACTTCGCCGCCAGCCCCGAGAAGTTGAGCGCGACGATCGCCAGCGCGAGCGGCGCCGTCCGTACGCCGGCCTCCAACGGGCCGTAGCCGAGGACGAATTGGAGGTGCTGGGTGAGGAGAAAAAGGGAGCCGGCCATGCCGAAGGTGATCAGGACGACTCCGGTGACCGCGCCCGTGAACCGGCGGTCGCGGAAGAAGTCGAGGTCGAGCATGGGGTACGGGACCCGGTGCTCCCAGTACGCGAAGGCGGCGAGGACGACGACAGCCAACACCCCCGTGAGCAGCACCCGCCCCGACGTCCAGCCGTGCGCCGGCCCGGAGATGATCGCGTAGACCAGCGCGGCCATGCCGACTGTGGAGAGCAGGGCGCCGAGGAGGTCGGGGCGGTCGCCGCGCGGGCTCTTGGACTCGGGGACCAGGGCGACCGCCGCGACCAGCGCCAGGGCCGCGACGGGGAGGTTGATCAGGAAGATCGCGCCCCACCAGAAGTGGTTGAGCATGAAGCCGCCGAGGAGCGGGCCGGTCGCGAAGCCGAGGGCGTTGACGGCGGCCCAGATGCCGATCGCCTTCGGCTGTTCCTCGGGGGCAAAGATCTGCATCACGACGGCGAGGGTGGTGGTGATGAGCAGCGCACCGCCGACCCCCATCCCGGCCCTCGCGACGATCAACTGCCCTGTGGAGTCGGCGAGTCCGGCGATCAGTGAGCCCGTGCCGAAGAGTACGAGACCCGTGATCAGCATCTTCTTGCGGCCGTAGCGGTCGGCGGCGCTGCCCGCGGTGAGCAGGAGCCCCGACTGTACGAGCGAGTACGCGTTGATCATCCACTGGATGTCCGCGGTGCTCGCGTCGAGTTCGCGGGTGAGCGAGGGGATCGCGACGTTCAGGACGGTGTTGTCGAGCAGCACGGTGAGCTGCGCGAGGCAGATGACGCCCAGGACGATCCAGCGCTTGGGGTGGGAGGCGGTCGGCATGCTGTACACCGTAGAACAGTTCCTATACGGCGTACAACGGAGATACGGCAGACACGAAGCGGGGCGGTGACCGTGTGGTCACCGCC
>NZ_JBHYWD010000010.1:311368-341978 GCF_042751305.1 Streptomyces hokutonensis | reverse complement strand
CTGAGCGTCTGGGGGGGTGGGGCGGCGCGGGCGTCTCTAATACATCATACTATATACGGGGCCCCCCCCCCCCCCGCCGCCGCCCCCCCCCCCCCGGGGGGGGGGGGGGGCCCGGGCCCCCCCCCCCCCGCTCAGTGGAGAACCGTCAGCTGCTCGTCTTCTGCGTCAGGTCGTAGAAGGTGGCCGAACCGACCGTCACCTCCTTGTAGTTCTTCTCGACCCACGAGGTGATCTGCGAGGAGCTGCCGGTGCTGCTGCCTCCCATGCCGGTGCCGCCCGAGATGAAGTAGTGGATCTTGCCGTCCGCCACGTACTTCTGGAACTGGGCCAGCGTCGGCGACGGGTCGGTGCCGTTGAAGCCGCCGATCGCCATCACCGGGTCACCGGTGGCGAGTTGGTAGCTCGCGGCGTTCTGGGAGCCGATGGACGCGGCGACCCAGGTGTACTTGCCGGCGTCCGTCTGGAGCAGCTTCTTGGCCGCCGAGGTGACCGTCGCGCCGTTCAGCAGACCGCCGACGCCACCGCCGCCCATGCCACCGTCGCCGCCCATCCGGCCGCCGAAGCCACCACCCTGGTTCTGCGTGCCGGTGCCGCCGCCGGGCGCCGTACCCGTACCGCCGCCGGGCATCGTGCCGCCGCCCGGGAAGCCGCCGCCCTGGTTCTGGGTGGTGCCGCCGCCCTGCTGGCCGGGCATCGTGCCGGTGCCGCCGGTGCGGTTGCCGCCGCCGAAGCCGCCCCGGCCGCCGCCGGGACCGCCGCCCATCATGCTCGCGCCGGCCGGACCGGCCGTCGGGATGGAGCCGGTGTGCGCCGAGTTGACCGTCGACATGGTGTACGCCGCCGGACCGGCCAGGCCCGCCACGATGCTCAGGCCGACTGCCGCGAGGGCGAGTTGGCGGCCGATCTTCGCGACGAAGATCAGGCCGAGCGCGCCCGCCAGGGAGCCGAGGAGGACCAGCCACTTCAGCCAGGGCAGGTAGTCGGGAGTGCGGTTGAGGAGGACGTAACCCCACACGCCCGCGGCAACCACCGCCGCCGCGAGGGTGATTGAGGCCCAGATCTCGCCGCGCCGCTCCCAGAGGGAACCCGCGCCGATGCCGATCACGGCCGCGATGTAGGGGGCGAGGGCGACCGTGTAGTACTGGTGGAAGATGCCCGCCATGTAGCTGAAGACGAGCAGCGTCGTCACCAGCGAGCCGCCCCAGACCAGGAGCGAACTGCGCCTGACCGACGTGCGGTTGAGCTTGCGCGTGGCGACGAGGCCCGCGACCAGGAGGATCAGCGCGGTGGGCAGCAGCCAGGAGATCTGGCTGCCGATCTCGGAGTTGAACATGCGGTTCCAGCCGGTGGCACCCCACATGCCGGTGCCGGTGCCGCCACCGCCGCCTCCGACGCTGCCGGTCTCGTCGCCGCTGAGGCGGCCGAACCCGTTGTAGCCGAAGGTCAGTTCAAGGAAGCTGTTGTTCTGCGAGCCGCCGATGTAGGGGCGCGAGGACGCCGGCCACAGCTCGACGATCGCGACCCACCAGCCGGCGGCTGCGACCAACGCGCCCGTCGCCAGGCCCAGTTGGGCGAACCTCTTCTTCACGCTCACCGGCGCGCACACCGCGTAGACGATGGCCAGCGGCGGCAGGATCAGGAAGGCCTGGAGCGTCTTCGACAGGAACGCGAAGCCGATCGCGACTCCGGCCCACACCAGCCACTTCGTATGACCGTCCTCCAGGGCCCGGACGACGAGATAGCAGGCGGTCGCCATGAGCAACGCCAGTGCGGCGTCGGGGTTGTTGAAGCGGAACATCAGCGCGGCGACCGGAGTGAGCGCCAGCACGGCGCCCGCGATCAGACCGGCCTCGGGGCTGTGCCGACGCCGTACGGCCGCGTATACGACGGCGACCGTGCCGACGCCCATGAGGACCTCGGGGACCAGGATGGCCCACGAGTTGAGGCCGAAGATGCGGACCGAGATCTCCATCGGCCACAGGAACGCCGAGGGCTTGTCGACGGTGATCGCGTTGCCCGCGTCCAGCGAGCCGAACAGCATCGCCTTCCAGCTCTTGCTGCCGGCCTGGACCGCCGCCGAGTAGAAGGAGTTGGAGTACCCGGACGCGCTCAGGTTGTAGAGGTAGAGCAGGCCGGTCGCCAGGAGCATGCCCCAGAAGGCGGGGCGTACCCAGCGCGGGTCCTCGGGGCGGCCGCGCCACAGGCGGCGGCCGAGCGGCTGCTTCGGCTCACCGGCCTGGGGGGCCAGGGTGTCCGAGGGCGCCGCCGGTTCGTGCACGGCCGTATCTCTGGCACCGGTGTCACCGGCCGGCGCCCCCCAGGACGAGGGGCCGCCTCCTCCCGGATAGGTCGTCTGATCGGTTTCGGTGGTCATCGGGGGTCCCTCGGGTCGGTGTCGTGGGGACGCACCGGCTGCAACTGCATCGTCGCGTCCCTCCAGGTGCCGTCCGCGGCTTCACCGGCGCGGAACTGGGTGGTGGTGTCGTACGACGTTCCCTGGTGGGGCTGGGGCTGCCGGGTGGGCAGCGGGCCGTAGGCACCGTGGTGCTGCGTGTGCTGGGGTGTCGTCGCCGTCGAATAGGTGGGCGACGAAGGGGAGTTGAGGGCTGCGAGCGACGACTCGTCGGTGCTGTCGCCGCGGTCCGGGAAGACCCAGGCGCGGAAGAGCAGGAAGCGCAGGACGGTCGCGGCGAGGTTGGCGGCCACCAGGACCGCGAGTTCGGTGGAGTGCGCCGGGTTGCTGCTGGCCGCGTTCAGGGCGGCGAGCGAGCCGCTGGTCAGCGCGAGGCCGATGGCGAAGACGACCAGGCCCTGTGCCTGGTGACGGACGGCGCCGCCCTTGCCGCGCACCCCGAAGGTGAGGCGGCGGTTGGCGGCCGTGTTGGCGACCGCCGAGACCAGCAGTGCGAGCGCGTTGGCGATCTGCGAGCCGGAGAACTGCCGGAAGAGGCTGTAGAGCACCAGGTAGAAGAGGGTGGAGAGACCGCCGACCACGCAGAACCCGACGAGCTGGCGGGCCAGCCCCTTGGGCACGTCCTTGATGTCACGGTCGCGGGGGTCGTCGCCGAAGGGACGCGTGACACGGTCGAGCGGCAGCGAACCGGAGGCCAGGGCCTTGCCCACGCGCCACACTCCCTTCAGGTCCTCGGTCGCGGTCTTCACGATGTGGACGGTCGAGTTCGGGTCGTCGACCCAGTCGACCGGCACCTCGTGGATGCGCAGTCCGGCCCGTTCGGCCAGCACCAGCATCTCGGTGTCGAAGAACCAGCCGGTGTCCTCGACGAGCGGCAGCAGCGCCTGGGCCACATCACGCCGGATCGCCTTGAATCCGCACTGGGCGTCCGAGAAGCGGGCCTGCAGCGAGCCGCGCAGGATCAGGTTGTAGGTCCGGCTGATGAACTCGCGCTTGGCGCCACGCACGACACGCGACGAGCGGGCCAGCCGGGAACCGATCGCCAGGTCTGAATGACCCGAGATCAGCGGCGCCACCAGGGGGAGCAGCGCGTTGAGGTCGGTGGAGAGATCGACGTCCATGTAGGCGAGGATCGGGGCGTCCGAGGCGGACCAGACGGTGCGCAGTGCCCGACCGCGCCCCTTCTGCTCCAGCCGGAAGGACTTGACCTCCGGGATTTCCGACTCCAGCCGCGCCGCCACCTGAGGAGTGGTGTCGATCGACGCGTTGTCCGCGATGGTGATGCGGAACGCGTACGGGAACGTGCGCTTGAGGTGCTCGTGCAGTCTGAGCACACATGGCTGGAGGTCCTTCTCCTCGTTGTAGACGGGGATCACTACGTCCAGGACAGGCGTACCGGCGTCTCCGGCCGGGAGGTGCTCCCGCGCCGGCAGGGTGCCGGGAGAAGAGTCGGTTCGCATGAACCGACTCTCCTCAAGCGCCCTGTTGCACCCATGTGGTGGCACTGTGCTGTGCCTGTGAGTGCGATTGCCAATTCGTTTCGGGGGCGGGCGTGGGTACGGCCGGTGCAAGCGCGGGCAGATGCACGGTGAACACAGTGCGTCCGGGAACGCTGTCCACGGTGACCGCGCCGCCGTGCGCGGTCGCGACCGCCTGCACGATGGCGAGACCCAGACCGGTCGACCCGGTGGAGCGGGAGCGCGCCGAGTCGCCGCGCGCGAACCGCTCGAAGACGTGCGGCAGCAAATCCGGCGGGATGCCCTGGCCGTTGTCCTCGACGTCCACACACATCCACGGTCCGCGCCGCTGCACGCGTGCGGTGATCGTCGTACCCGGCGGGGTGTGCTTTCTCGCGTTGCCCAGCAGATTGACCAGCACCTGCTGGATGCGGGCCGCGTCCGCCGACACGAGGGCCGGTTCGTCGGGCAGGTCGAGCCGCCAGTTGTGGCCCATGCCGGCCGCGCGCGAGTCGCTGATGGTGTCCACGACGAGCGGGATCAGGTCGGTCTGGTCGAACTGCAGCGGTCTGCCCGCGTCGAGCCGGGCGAGCAGGAGCAGATCCTCTACAAGGAGGGTCATGCGGCCCGCCTCGGACTCGATTCTCCCCAGGGCGTGCTTGGTGTCCGGCCCGGTCTGTTCGCGTCCGCGACGGGTGAGTTCGGCGTATCCCCGGATGGAGGCGAGGGGCGTCCGCAGCTCGTGACTGGCGTCCGCGACGAACTGCCGTACCCGCATCTCGCTCTGCTGTCTGGCGTGCAGGGCGCCGTGCACATGGTCGAGCATCCGGTTGAGCGCGGCCCCGACCTGGCCGACCTCGGTGTGCGGGTCGGTCTCGGACTCGGGGACCCGTTCGTTGAGGGTCACCTCGCCGGTGTGGAGGGGGAGTTCGGAGACACGGGTGGCGGTGGCGGCGACTCGGCGGAGGGGGCGGGTGGCTACGCCGACGAGGACGTAGCCGGCGATACCGGCGGCGACCAGGCCGGCGGCGGTGACGCTCAGCTCGACGTAGATCAGGGTGGTGACGGTGTTGTCGACGTCCGTGGTCGGCAGGGCGACGTACAGGCCCTCGCTGGTGTTGTCAGGGATCGAGGCGTACTTCACGAGATAGCTGCCGAGACCGGGGATGGTCACGGTGTGTGCCTTGCCGTCCTTCGCCACGGACGCGAGGGCCTGCTTCTGCGCCGTGTTGAGAGCCGGGGTGGCCATCCCGCGGCCCACGCCGGAACTGTCGGTCTTCGGCAGGCTGTAGGACGCGGTGACGATCGCGCCCTTCTTCACATAGGCGGCGACCGCCTTCTCCTGCGTCGGACCGCTGGTGGTGAGGACCCTGTTGACCTTGGCGGCCGGCGTCTGGCTGGGGAGGGGGTCCTTGTCCGTAGTGGTCGAGGTGGAGGACGAGGCGTTCTGATTCTCCGGAGGTCCGCCGTTCGGGTTGCCCTGAGGGCGGCCCACCGCGCGGATGGCCGTGTCCGTCACCTTGCCCTCGAGCTGCTGGTACAGGTGCGACTTCAGCGCGACGGTCGTCACCGTACCGATCACCGCACACACCACCGCGATCAGCGTCACGGACGCGACGACGAGCCGGGTCCGCAGGGTTCGCGGCTTACCCGCTCGCTTCTTCTGCGCACGCGGCCGTCGTCGCCCGCTCATGAGGCCGCGGGCTTGATCAGGTAACCGGCACCGCGTCGGGTGTGGATCATCGGCTCACGTCCCGCGTCGATCTTCCGGCGGAGGTACGAGATGTAGAGCTCGACCACATTGGCCTGCCCGCCGAAGTCGTACGACCACACACGGTCGAGGATCTGTGCCTTGCTGAGTACACGGCGGGGATTACGCATCAGGAAGCGCAACAGCTCGAACTCGGTGGCGGTGAGGTGGATGCCCTCGCCGGCCCGCGACACCTCGTGGCTGTCCTCGTCCAGGGTGAGGTCACCCACGACCAGCACGGAGTCCGAACGGCGGTCCGCGGCACCGGAGCGGCGGATCAGCCCGCGCAGCCGGGCCACGACCTCTTCGAGGCTGAACGGCTTGGTGACGTAGTCGTCGCCGCCGGCGGTGAGACCCGCGATCCGGTCCTCGACCGCGTCCTTCGCGGTGAGGAACAGCACCGGAACGTCCGGCAGTTCACGGCGCAGCCGGCCCAGGACGGTCAGACCGTCCATGTCGGGCAGCATCATGTCGAGGACGACGGCGTCGGGCCGGAACTCGCGCGCGGTCTGGATCGCGCCGGTTCCGTCACCCGCGCTGCGGATCTGCCAGCCTTCGTAGCGAAGGGCCATGGACAGCAGCTCGGTGATCGACAGCTCGTCGTCCACCACAAGCACTCGGACGGGGCTCCCGTCCGGCCTCAGCAGTTCGGTGCGCCCCTGGGGCGAGGTCGTGGTCATGGTGGACACGTTGTCGTGGTCCTCTTAGAGCACGCTTTCTAGAGTCTGTGATTTTCCTGAGAAACACACAGGGGCCTCTCAGGGAACACCTTGGAATCTCTTGCCCGGGACTTATCCCGCCCCGCACACGGCTCCGGCGGACCTGTGCGTTCCGCCCGTGCCGCCTCGGTCTCCCCTGTATCCCCCAACCTCCTCACCTCCGTCACAGTCCGAACAGCGTCGCCCCGTTGTCGTGGCACACCGCCCGCAGCCAGTCGTCCCCGAGGTCCAGCCGCTCCAGGGCGTGCAGCTGGTGCAGATACGGATACGGGATGTTCGGGAAGTCGCTGCCGAGCAGAACGCGGTTTCCCAGGGCGGCCAGCCGGGGGAGCGCACGCGGCGGGAAGGGGGCGAGGCGCTCGCTGAAGTCCGTGAACGCCATCGTCGTGTCCAGCCGCACCTCCCCGTACCGCTCGGCGAGGTCGAGGAAGTCCTCGTACTCGGACATCCCCATGTGCGCGACGACCAGCCGCAACCGCGGGTGCCTGGCCAGCACCCGGCCGATCGGCTCGGGCCCGGTGTGCTTGCCCGGGGCGGGCCCCGACCCGCAGTGGATCACGACCGGTGTCCCGGACTCGGCGATCAACCCCCAGGCGGGATCGAGGAGTTCATCGGCCGGGTCGTACGCCCCGACCTGCACATGCGCCTTGAACACCCGCGCGCCGGAGTCGAGCGCCTCCCGGACGTACTCCTCAACTCCCGCTTCCGGAAAGAGAGTCGAGGTGTGCAGACAGTCGGGGGTACGGGCGGCGAAGTCGACGGCCCAGCCGTTGAGCCAACGGGCCATGCCGGGCTTGTGCGGGTAGAGCATCGCGGTGAAGGCGCGTACTCCGAACTCCCTTATCAGCGCGACCCGTTCGTCCTCCTCCTTCCGGTACGTGATCGGCCACTCCAGCGCACCACCGGTCGAGGACCCGAGTGCGTCGAAGTAACCCCAGACCTTGCGCAGCACCCGCTCGGGCATGAAGTGGGTGTGCACGTCCACGAGCCCGGGGAGCCCGAGCCGCTCCCAGAACTGCCGGACCTCGGCCGCCTCAGTCATGCGCACGCTCGAATCCGTGGCTGTGCTCGACCCTGGCGATGTGCAGCGAGTACCGCTCGTACCAGTGCTCCCGCCCGTACTCCTTCGCGGCCAGGTGCTCGGCGTGCGCCCGCCACGCCTCGATCCCGGCGAGGTCCCGGAAGTAGGCGACGGTGATCCCCAGCCCACCCGGCACCCGGGCCGAGTCCTCCCCGAGAAACCCGGGAATCTCCTTCACCAGCTCCCCCATCCGCTCGGCCGTCTCCTCGTACCCATGGTCGCCCTCGGTCCGCAGGGAGGTGAAGACGACGGCGTAGTAGGGAGGTTGACGGACGGCGACGGGGACAGTGGCAACACGATGATCGCTCATGTCACCCACGATCGGCCCCGAGAGCGAGCAGAGTCCATCGACTTGCCGAAAGGGATCCGTACGGGATCCAAGTCTTGGCACTCCCTCAGAACAACCCCTCCTGCACCCCCGGCACCTCCCGCCTGAACTCCCTCACCGGCACGGTGAATTCAACCGTGTCGCCCCCGGCCGGGATCAGCTCCCAGCCCGTCATCAACCGCGTGTCCAGCACGACCACGCCCCGTCCGGTCCCGAGGTGGAGATCCGGTCCCGCCGCCGCGAGCACCTCGCCGCTCACCACCCCGCCCGGGATCAGACCGCTCACCTCGCCGACGGGCGCCGGGAGGTCCGTGAGGCCGAACACCTCGACGTGGTCCACGGGTTGGTACGGCTCGCGGCGGAGCGACTCCGGCCATTCACGCAGCGCGAGGGCCCGGGCGTGCAGCTCGGCGAGCCCGGCCGCGCGCTCCGTCGCCGAGCCCGGCAGCACGGAGCGGACGGCGCGCTTCTCGCCGTACGGAATGCGGTCCGGAACCCGGAGTGCGGCGCGCAGGAGTTCCTCCGAGCGGCGGGCTGCCATCAGGGGGCCGAGGCCCAGCCAGCTGAAGCAGACGGCGCCCTGCTCAAGCAGTCGCGCGGAGCCGCGTTCTTCGGCGGTGATGCCGACCTTGAGCGGACCGGGGCCGAACCAGGCCAGATATACGTGGTACGGCCGCGGGTCGTCCGCGATCGTGTCCGCGGCGACCGAGTGCGCCCGGTCCAGCCGCGCGCACTCCTCGCACCGCGCGCCCGTGCTGCGCTCCGGCACGGCCGCGCGCAGCGGACACGCGTGCCCCCGCGCTCCCACACATGTCCGCCCGCCCCCTTCCGCGACCTCGAAGGCCACCCGCTTCCCCCGGGGCAGCGGGCTCCCGCGCCCGCCGTCCCACTTCAACTCGGGACCGCCTGCCGTCCATCGCAGTCCCGAGCACTTCCACGTCCGTGGTGCCCGCGATGTCTGTGCCATCGCTCACGAGATTAGAGGGCGCCACTGACAACGGCCTCGGCCCCGCTTCAACCTGCGGTTTCTCCGACCGGAACGGGCAACTGCCGGGTCTCCTCCGCGTGCCCCTCCGCCGGCCGTCCCCGCCCCGCCAGCCGGCACCCGACACACCCGGCGTGCCCCGCCCGCGCCAACGGGTCCCGTACCCGTATCCCCCACTGCGCCCGGTCCCGCCGCCCGGGCGGCTTGCCCCAGCCGGTGAGGTGGAGCGCCCAGGTCACCAGGACGGCGGCGACGACGATCCCCAGCCCGCCGCCGATCAGCGCGGCGGAGACCGTACACACCCCCACGCCGGCGACGGTCGTCCCGACGGTCGCGATGCCGAATCCGGTCCACCCGGCGACCGTATGCCCCTCGTCATACTGGTGTGCGCTCATGTGCCAGCCCCCTTCGGCAGATCCCGCAGATCTCTCACGATCTAAGAAGTTTAGAGTATTAACCTCTCACTAGCTAAGGCAATATCCATGCAAGCCAAGCCCCGCCCCGCCGCCACCCCGGCCCAGGCACTGGACGCGATGGACTCCCTCATCGCCACCGCCCAGCTCGGCCAGCAGGAAATGGCCGAACGGCTGGGCCTGAACGTCACCGATCTCCTCTGCTTCGCCTGCGTCCTGAAGGCGGGCGAGAACCTGCTCACAGCGGGCGACCTGGCGGAGCACGCCCACGTCACGACAGGCGCGGTGACCGGCATCCTCAACCGGCTGGAACGCGCCGGCTTCATCACCCGCGTCCCCGACCCCACCGACCGCCGCCGCGTCCGCGTGGCCTCGGTACCGGCCGCGGTGACCCGGGTCGTCGCGCTCTACGGCCCCTACTACGACCGCCTCAACGCCCAGTTCGCCGACTACTCCCCCGAGGAGATCGCCGTACTGGCCGACTGGTTCGCGCGGACGTCGACGCTGGCCCAGGACTACATCGAGGAACTCCGCGCGCGGGACAGGGAGTAGGACAGGGAGCCGGAGCAGGGGGGTAAGCCCGACCCCGTTGGTGTAGCGGGCTCCACCAACGGTTCGGGAGACCGCTTCATCGTGCCCGCAGCCGTACGACGGCATCGTTGATCTCAGCCGGTCAGGAGGACCGGCGCAGGTCGAACGGCCGCCGTACGGAGGGAAATCCCATGACAACCGCTCCCGGTCCGTTCGCCTCCTTCGTCAGGTTCGTGGTGTGCGGGGGCGGCGTCGGGGTGCTGTCCAGCCTGGCGGTACCGCTGCTCGCCGCGCAGCTGCCCTGGGGGGTGGCGAACGCGCTGATCACGGTCGCCTCGACCATCCTCTGCACCGAGCTGCACGCCCTGTTCACCTTCGGCACCGGGCGCCGTCCCGGTCTGCGCGAGCACTGGCAGTCGGCGGGTTCGGCCACGGCGGCCTACGCGGCGACGTCCGCCGCGATACTCGTCCTCCACACCGTCCAGCCCTCCCCCTCCATGCTCACCGAACAGATCGTCTACCTCAGCGCCTCGGCCCTCGCCGGCATCGGCCGCTTCCTGGTCCTGCGCCTGTTCGTCTTCGCCGACCGGAGCGCTCCGGCCACCGTCGCGATCCCGGTACGGCCGGTCCCGGCGACGCCCGTGTTCAGCGCGGCGGCGTAAGGGGCCCGCGCACCAACAGACCTGCGCACCAACGGAAGTGGCCGTCACTCCCGTCCGAGGAGAACAGGTCGCCGGCATCGCCGACGCCCTCGGCTGGACGGTCACCGTCACCGCCGTGCCCATCCCCTCGGACTGCACGGACGGTTTCAACGAGGCGTACTTCGGGCGGCCGGAGCGCTTTCTCGATCCCGGCGCGGTCCAGGCCTGCTCGGCCTGGAGTTTCGTGGCGGAGGAGACGCGGGCGCGGTACGTCGGCCGTATCGAAGCCGCCTTGGCGGACGGAAGTTGGGACGCGCGGCACGGGGCGCTGCGGGACGCGGAGGCCTATGAGGGGTCGCTGGTCCTCATCCGCTCGGTCCGCTGAGGGGGAGGGAAGGAGCAGTGGGCATGGCTGTGCACGCCCGGTCCGCCGCCGGAAATCCTGTTCCCCTTCGGAAGCCCGGCCCCCCGTGGCTGGGCCGTCCTGCCTAGCCCGCGCGGCGGTAGGCCTCGTCCAGTTCCGAGAACGTTGCCGGTCCGTCGTCGAGCGGCAGCGTCTCGTCCTCCCCGAAGTCGGGGGCCTGGAAGGGGTTCGTCGCCGGAGGGGGCGATCCCGCGTTGGCGCGGCGGGACGCCCCTTCCGGGGCGGAGAACAGCGAGGTCAGTTCGATGAGAGGTCTCCCGTTCGTTACAGGCCGCCAGGACCTGGTGTGCCGTGACCGGGCACTGCGGGTCCTACAGCTTGCTCATCTTGGCGTACGGACTCAGGATGCGCTCCTGAACCGAGCCGAAGTCGACGAGCACCGCGATGCCGTCCTCGATGCCGATGACCCGGCCGAGGCCGTACATGTCGTGTGTCACCTGGTCGCCCACGGCGAAATGCTTGGGGGCCGCCGCGGCCGGTGCCTTGAAGGGACTGGTGGGCAGATAGCGCTTCGGTGCAGCTGGCTTTGTCATTGCTTCCAGTATGGGCCTAGACACGCGTCTGGCTGAGGCCGTCCACATCGCTTGTTCATCACAACCTGGTCGCCGACCTCGCGTACGACCTCACCGAGCACCCGAAACCATGTGAGCAACGTCACTTGGGCGCGAGGGCGGATGGGTGTGCGGCGGGTGTCTGACGGCCGGGGGCGTTGCCGTGCGGGCCGCCGTCGGGGCCGGCGTCAGTCGCGGGTGGCTCCGTCGGGCCACAGGATCCGTACGGGTACCCCGGTGCGCTCCGCGTACGCCACCACGTCGGCGGTACCGCCGTGACCGCGCGCCGGCCACCCGTCCCAGACGGCGAGCAGCTCGTCCACCAGACCGACCAGGATCTCGCTGCCGACCATGTACGCGTGGGAGTCCGCGTCCGTCAGCCCGGTCCCGTGCACCTCGGACGCCCGGCGCACCAGGTCGTCGTAGACCGGGTGGTGCCAATCCGGCAGCGACGCACGGTACTTCGAGGCCGGTACGACGACCTCGAGCGAGCCCCCGCGCTCCAGCACCGCCTGTGCGAACCACGCGTCGGGACCGTCCGCGATGCACGAAACACCCACGAGGTCGGTCACCGGGTAGGCCCTCACCGCCTCCCGGACGGCCGCGGTGACCGCCCGCTCCGTGCCGCCGGACAGCCCTCGGTGCCCGGTGATCCCTATGCGCATGCCGTGTCCTCGGCCTTCTCTTCGCAGTGGAGAGCATGAGCGACGCCGGACGAAAACAGGGACCCCGTGGAGTGATCCACGGGGTCCCTGTCGCTGATGTGCACTCGGCAGGATTCGAACCTGCAACCTTCTGATCCGTAGTCAGATGCTCTATCCGTTAAGCTACGAGTGCTTGATTTTCTCTTGTTTTCCTTCGCTGCTCCCGGCCCTTCCGGCCCGCTCGCGGCGACAGGAAGAACATTACATGACTGCCGCCGCCATGTGAAATCCGTTAGCCGTACCCCTTGTGAGCTGCGGAAACGGCCTGAAAACGACCTTGTGAACGACCGAAGCCCCGGTCGGTTCGACCGGGGCTTCGGATGGGGTGCGGAGGCGGAGGGATTTGAACCCTCGATGGGATTTGAGTCCCAAACCGCATTAGCAGTGCGGCGCCATAGACCGGACTAGGCGACGCCTCCAGCAACGACCTCCCGCGCGAGCGCGAGTGGTGCGTGCAGATGATGACACAGACGAGCGGGGTGCCACCAATCGCGGTCCACGGTACTAGGCGGGCGGCCCGCAGGGCAAAGCCGTTGATGCCGGCCGCCGTGTCCGCAACGTCCGGGGGCGGCGGCCGTTAGTCAGGTCATGTTGCAGGTCAACCGTCTCCTTGTGATCGCCGCCGCGTCCGCCGCCACCGTCGGCGCACTGGCCGCGACACCCGCCGGCGCGTCCCCCACGACCGCCCGCACCCTCGCCCCACCGCCCGGCAACGACGAGGACCGGTCCGGCGCCGACCACCTCACCGTCACCGTCCGGCACGCGGGCGCCGCCGACGGCACCCACGATCTGTACTGCCACCCCGGCGGCGGCACCCACCCGGACGTCGCCGGCGCCTGCGAGGCCGTCGGCCGCGACACCCGGTGGGGCAAGGACCCCTTCGCCCCGGTACCCCCCGACAGCATGTGCACGATGATCTACGGCGGCCCCGCCACCGCCCACGTCACCGGCACGTGGGCCGGACGCCCCGTCGACACGACGTACGACCGGAGCAACGGCTGCGAGATCTCCCGGTGGAACCGGATGGTCCCGCTGCTGCCCGACCTCGGCCGGTAGACGGCCGCCGGTGGATGTCCATCCGTAGGGGTCCGACGACGTTCGGTCACACGTTCTGCGTCACTTCACCGTGCGACCTCCCTCTCATCTCACTCCGCGAGCACAACGAGTGCCCTTAGACTCCCTCGCGTGACACGTCGCGGACCCGTTGGCAAGATGGCCTCCGCGGTCGGCAAGGTGCGGTAACAGGGAGGAAGCGTCTCGTGAGCAGCAGGCCATCCCGAGGCGCTGCTCGCCTCGCAGCCATACTCGACGCGCTCCCGGACGCGTTGGTACTGGTCAACGCCAACGGAACCGTCGTCAACGCGAACACCATCGCGCTGGAGGCCTTCGAGGCGCCCGGCACCGCGCTCGTCGGACGCGGACTGCTCGATCTGCTGCCGGAGTTCGACTCCCGGCTCATCCCCGGTTCCATGCGGCGCCCCGACTCGATGGACCCGCGCGGCCGGACCAAGCCCACCCGGATGATCGCCCGCCGCACCGACGGCTCAGAGTTCCCCGTCGAGGTCACCAGCGCCAACCTCGAGGACGGCCAGCAGGCCTACGACGGCTACGGCTACACCGCCGACGAACTGCTGATGCTCGTCGTCCGCGACCTCTCCGGCACCGTCGACACCGAGGCCGAGCTGGCCCGATCGCAGCGGCAGACCGAGATGATCCTGCGCGCCGCCGCCGAGGGTGTCGTAGGAACGGACACGGACGGGCGGGTCGTGCTCGTCAATCCGGCCGCCGCGCAGATCCTCGGGTACCGCGCCAGCGATCTCGGCGGCAAGGAGCTGCACACCCTTGTACTGCACTCCCGCGCGGACGGCTCGCCGTTCCCGTACGCGGAGTCGCCGCTCGCCGACACCCTGCGGTCCGGGCGCAAGCACCGGGTGCGCGGGCAGGTGCTGTTCGCCAAGAACGGGGACCGCGTCTCCGTCGACCTGACCACCGCGCCCGTGCGCGACGGCGACCAGCTCGTCGGCGCCGTGATGACCTTCACCGACCGGCGGCCCTACGACTCGCTCGCCGAGGAGAAGGAGGCCGCCGAGAAGCGGCACCGGGACGAGCTGGAGCGGATCGACGAGGAGCACGCCTCCGAGCTGACCTCCCTGCGCCAGAAGCACATCACCGAGGTCGAGGAGCTCCAGGAGCAGCACGCGGAGGAGCTCGCGGCGAACGAGGAGCGGTACGCCGCGCTCGGGGAACGGGAGAAGGACCGCTACGAGGAGCTGGCCGCACGGCACGAGCAGCTGCTCACGCTGCTCGGGCGTTCACTGCGCGGCCCCCTCGACGAACTGCGCCGGGAACTCGCCGCGTTGGCGGCGGACGACGCGGGCCAGCTGTGGCCCGAGGCCAACCAGGTCCTCCACCACCTCTCGGCCGGTTACTCGCGCATCACCCAGCTCATCGACAACGTGCTCGGCTATCAGCGGCTGGAGACCGGAGCCGAGGAGATCGCGCGGACGAAGGTCATGCTGGACGCCGTGGTCGCCGCCGGTGTCGACGGGGCCGTCGAGCTGATCGGTCCCGGTCGGGTGCAGTTCGCCGTGCACGCGCCGCCCATCGAGGCCGAGGTCGACCCCGCGCTGCTCGCGACCGCGCTCGCCCACCTCGTCGCGGACGTCGCCGGCGTCGACGCGACCGGCAACTCGCCCGCGTCGGCGGGCGGTTACATGGACAACACGGTCGTCGTGGCGGCGGCGCAGCGCGGTGAGGTCGTACGGATCGAGGTGCGCGGGCCGTACGCCGGGGGAGACCCGGTGCACGAGCCGATCGTGCGCGGGATCGTGCGGGCGCACGGCGGGGTGCTGCAGACGCACGACGTGCCGGGGATGAGCGGCAGCGCGTATGTGCTGGAGGTTCCGATCGGGGGCGGGGCGGGAGCCGTCGCGGTTCCGGCCGCGACCGGCGGTGCCGAACTCGCCCTGCCCGAGCAGGCCGGCGGCACCAGCGGGCGGCGGCGGGCCCGGCGGTCCTCCGTGGACGCGTTCCTGGAGAGCGAGGTTCCGGACGGCGGGTCCGACGGTTCCGGCGGCGAGGGCGCGGTGCCGACCGGACGGCGCAGGAGGCGTGCGGGCGAGGAGCCGGCGGCGGCCGTGGAGGCGGGCGGCGACGGGGCTTCCAGCGGTACGGGACGACGACGCGGGCGGGCCGCCGAGGGCGGCGCCGGTGACGGGGCCGACGGTGACGCGGAGGGTGTGTCCGAGGGTGCCGTGATGACGGCGGCGGAGCACGCGGCCGGGACTGCGGCCTCGGGGACGGGGCTGGGCGGGACGGTTCCGCCACAGGGTGTGCCCGCGTCGGGCGGCGGCGGTGGCGAGCGGCAGGCTTTGCCACCCGCGTTGCCTGCGGGGGGTCCTGCGGGGAGTGCGGCCGACGGCTCCGGTGACGGAGACGGGGACGGGCAGCCGACCGGGCGTCGTAGGCGCGCTCTCGCCGCTGCGGCCGAGCGGGCCGCCGCGCAGGAGGCGGGCGCCCGTACGGTGTTCGCGCTGCCGCCGGCCGAGGCGGACCGGATGCCGGAAGCGGACGCGCAGGTTCCGGTCGCTCCCGGGGTTCCGGTCGCTCCCGGGCAGGTTGCCGGTGACGAAGGGCGGCACGACGCCGTTCCGCACGACCAGTCAGAGGACCACACTCCGCCGCAGCCGCATCCCGCGAGCGCGCCCACCGGGCGGCGGCGCCGGGCCGTGGCCCAGCCGCAGCAGCCCGCGGAGGGCGTGCCGGTGCAGGCGGCGGGCGCGGTGGTGCCGGCGCAGGGGCCGGGTGTTCCCGTGGGGGTGCCGTCTCAGGCGCAAGGACAGGGGCAGGGACCGGCGGGGCAGGCGGTTCCCGGTTGGCAGCAGGCTGTGGTGCAGCCGGTAGCCGGTCAGCCGGGTGCCGCCATGCAACTCGCGCCCGCGCAGAGCCTTCCCGGTCAGGGGCAGGCCGCCGCGGCCCAGCCGCTGCCGCTTCCGGCGGAGGCGGCTCCCGGTCAGGGCATCCCGGCGCAGGCGGCGTTGCCGCAGGGCGGGCCGGGCCAGCCGGTCTCGCCTCAGGGGATCCCCGGGCAGGGACTCCCGGGGCAGCCGATTCCGCCCCAGGGCATTCCCGGCGCCCAGGGTCAGCCGGTCTCTCCGCACGGCATCCCCGGTCAGGTCGGCGCGGCTCAGGCCCACCCCGGTGCGGCTGGTGCGCCCGGTACGGCGGTACCGCCGCAGGCGCTGCCCGCCGCTCAGCCGGCCCCGGGCGTCACGCCGGCCCCCGGCACCCCCGTCGTACCGGCGAACGGCGCCGACACCGCCGTAGCCCCGAATGCACAGCCGAATCCGAACGCGCCGGCGCCGGCCGCTGCCGCACCCGCCGCTGCCGCTCCCGCCGCGCCGCAAGCCCGGGTCGCGCAGCCGTTGCCCGCTGAAGCTGCCGTACCGGCGCCGGTCGGGGCCGTTGATCCCAACTCCACTCAGGGGCGGGCGATCAGTGTGCGGACGTTGGGGCAGGGGGTGCCGTTCACGCGGCAGGCGGCTCAGGTGCAGCAGCCGACGGCCACGCCTCCGCCGCATACGCCGGGTGGCGGCGGGCGGCGGCGGAAGCTGGGGACGCGGCCCGACGCCGGTACCGCCGGGTCGGCGCGTCCGCATCCCCAGGGTGAGCAGGCGCAGCCCTCCATGGCCGGGCAGTCGCGGCTCTCGCCGATCACCGAGGGCGCCGGACGGTCGTACGCCATAGGAGCACCGGACGAGAACGCGGCCGAGGGGCCGGAGCCGTTGGACGGGCCGGGCGGGGCCGTGGAGATCGCGGACACGCCGAGACCGCAGCCGCTCGACGACGAACTGCCCCCCGAGCCGCTCGACAACCCGCGTCGGCTGCTGGTCTGGCCCGCGCCGGACGTGACGACCCAGCAGGCGCTGAGCGACCGCGGGTACCGGCCCGTCATCGTGCACTCGCGCGAGGAGGTCGACGCGCAGATCGCCGCGTTCCCGGCGGCGCTGTTCGTGGACCCGTTGACCGGACCCATTACGAGGACCGCGTTGCAGTCACTGCGGCAGGCCGCCGTCGCCGCCGAGGTACCGGTGCTCGTCACGGCCGGACTCGGACAGGCGACGCGCGAGGCGGCCTACGGCGCCGATCCCGCCGTACTGCTGAAGGCGCTCGCGCCCCGGGACAGTGAGCAGCACCCGCCGCGCGTACTGCTCATCGAGGAGCACGCGGAGATCGCGCTGGCGCTGACGGCGACGCTGGAGCGGCGCGGGATGCAGGTGGCGCGGGCCGCGAGCGACGCGGACGCGGTGACGCTGGCGGGGCAGTTGCGGCCCAACCTGGTGGTCATGGACCTGCTCCAGGTGCACAAGCGGCGGGCCGGGATCGTCGACTGGCTGCGGGCGAACGGGCAGCTCAACCGCACTCCGCTCGTCGTGTACACGGCCGCGGTCGACCAGGCGGATCTGCCGCGACTGGCGTCGGGGGAGACCGTGCTGTTCCTCGCCGAACGGTCGACGAGCACGGAGGTCCAGTCGAGGATCGTGGACCTGTTGGCTCGGATCGGTACCAACTAGCCGGTCGGGCGGCCGAGTTGGGAAAGTAACCTGCCGTCATGACCGGTCCCTTCGCTGTTCCCACCCGCCACGACGGTGCGCCCGACCGGGTCGCGGTCGTCGTGCCGGGTGTCGGGTACACGCCCGCCATGCCGCTGCTGCACTTCGCCCGTGCCGTGCTTCTCCAGCACGGCTGGACGGTGCAGGAGTTGTGGTGGCGGATTCCGGACGACTTCTCGCGGTTCACCGTGGAGGAGCGGATCGCGTGGGTGGAGGCGGAGGTCGCGCGGGCCGTCGACGCCGAGGCAGGGGCCTGTCGGCTGGTCGTCGGGAAGTCTCTGGGGTCACTCGGGTGCGGGGTCGCGGCCGAGCGGGGCATCGCGGCGGCCTGGCTCACGCCTGTTCTGACGATCGACCAGGTGGTACGCGGTCTCGGGCGGGCGCAGGCGCCGACCCTTCTGGTCGGCGGCGACGCCGACAAGCTGTGGGACTCGCGGGTCGCCGGTTCCGTCGGACATGAGGTGCTGGAGATTCCCGGCGCCGATCACTCGCTGGAACTCGCGGGCGACGCCGAGGGGTCGGTCGACGTGCTGCGGAAGGTCGTCTCCCGGCTGGACCGCTTCGTCGGCTCGCTCGGCCGGTAGGGGTCGCCGGCCGAGCCAACCGTCGGTTCAGAGCTTGGTGACGTCCAGGTCGCCGTCGGCGTAGCGCCTGCGCAGGACCTTCTTGTCGAACTTGCCGACGCTCGTCTTCGGGACCGCCTCGACGATCGTCCAGCGTTCGGGAAGCTGCCACTTGGCGATCTTCCCCGCGTCGGCGAGGAACGCGCGCAGGGACTCGAAGTCTGCGGTGGAGCCCTCCCGCAGGACGACGGTCGCGAGCGGGCGCTCGCCCCATTTCTCGTCCGGTACGGCGACCACGGCGGCCTCGGTGACGTCCGGGTGGGACATCAGGGCGTTCTCCAGGTCGACGGAGGAGATCCACTCGCCGCCGGACTTGATGACGTCCTTGGCGCGGTCGGTGAGGGTGAGGAAGCCGTCGGGGGAGATGGTGCCGACGTCGCCGGTCTTGAGCCAGCCGTCCTCGCTGAACTTGTCGGCGGGGCGCAGGGGTTCGGCGTCGGGGCCGTTGTAGTAGGCGCCGGCGACCCAGGGGCCGCGCACCTCCAGTTCGCCCGCGGACTCGCCGTCCCAGGGCAGCCGTTCGCCGCCGGGGCCGGTGAGGCGGGCCTCGACGCTCGCCGGGAAGCGGCCCTGCGTCAGCCGGTACTCGAACTCCCGCTCCGTGCCGACCGCCTCGGCCGGCGGGCGCGAGACCGTGCCCAGCGGGGACGTCTCCGTCATGCCCCAGGCGTGGCAGACCCGCATGCCCAGCTTGTCGAAGGCCGCCATGAGGGCGGGCGGGCAGGCCGAGCCGCCGATGGTGACCTGGGTGAGGGAGGAGACGTCGCGCGGCTTGGCGGTCAGCTCGGCGAGCAGGCCCTGCCAGATGGTGGGCACGGCCGCCGCGTGCGTGGGGCGCTGGCTCTCGATCATCTCGGCGAGCGGGGCGGGCTGGAGGAAGCGGTCCGGCATCAGCATGTTCACGCCGGTCATGAAGGTGGCGTGGGGCAAACCCCAGGCATTCACATGAAATTGGGGCACGACCACCAGTGAGGTGTCCTGGTCCGTGAGCCCCATCGACTGGGTCATGTTGACCTGCATGGAGTGCAGGTAGATCGAACGGTGGCTGAACACCACGCCCTTGGGGTCGCCCGTAGTACCGGAGGTGTAGCACATCGCGGCGGCCTGGCGTTCGTCCAGCTCGGGCCAGTCGTAGGTGGTCGGCTTGCCGGCGATCAGGTCCTCGTACTCGTGCACCTGCACGGAAGTGCCGTCCAGCGGGCCGCGGTCGCCGGGGCCGGAGACGACGATGTGCTCGACCGTCGGCAGCTTGGGCAGCAGGGGGGCGAGCAGCGGGATCAGCGAACCGTTGACGATCACGACCCGGTCGGCCGCGTGGTTGACGATCCACGCCAACTGGTCGGCCGGAAGACGGAGGTTGAGGGTGTGCAGCACCGCGCCCATGGCGGGGATCGCGAAGTAGGCCTCCACATGGACCGAGTTGTTCCACATAAAGGTCGCCGTGCGTTCGCCGTCCGCCACGCCCAGGTCCTCGCGCAGGGCGTGTGCGAGCTGGGCCGCGCGTGCGCCGATCTCCGCGAAGGAACGGCGTTCCGGCTCCCCCTCACCGGTCCAGCTGATCACCTGCGATGTTCCGTGGACCGTCGACCCGTGGGTCAGGATCCTGGAGATCAACAGCGGTACGTCCTGCATCGTGCTCAGCACGGCGTCCTCCCGGGGCGACATTGCCTACGCGGTAGTAAGGGATGCGCTGATTCTGCGCACATACCGCACGGTATGTCACTAGGGGCGGGTGATCGATCACCCGGCCTGCCCGGGTCCTACCGTACGAGGACCAGCTCCGGGTCCTCGCGCAGCTTGCCCAGCGCCCGTGACACCGCCGACTTCACCGTACCCACGGAGACCCCGAGCACCTCGGCCGTCTGCACCTCGCTGAGGTCCTCGTAATACCTGAGGACGACCATCGCCCGCTGCCGGTCCGGCAGCTTCGCGATCGCCCGCCACATCGCGTCGTGCAACGCCTGCTGCTCGGCCGGGTCCTCCGCGCCGCCGCCGCCCGGCTCGGGCTCCGGCAGCTCCTCGCACGCGAACTCGTCGACCTTGCGCTTGCGCCACTGCGAGGTCCGCGTGTTCAACAGTGCCCGGCGCACATAGCCGTCCAGCGCCCGGTGGTCCTCGATCCGCTCCCAGGCGACATACGTCTTGGTCAGCGCGGTCTGCAGCAGGTCCTCGGCGTCGGACGGATTCGAGGTCAGCGACCGCGCGGTCCGCAGCAGCACCGGCTGCCTGGCCCTCATGTACGACGAGAAGGAGGGGTACGTGAGGGTGGTGACGCTGGCAGTGGCGGTGGCCGTGGCGGTCGGCTGGGTCTGCGCGGCCCGAGCCGTGGAACGGGCGGCCTGGCGTACGGCGGGGCGGGTGCCGGGCCGTGTCGTGGTCCGAGCGTCGGCCCGTTCGGCGGCCCGTGCGACGGCGTTCGAAGCGCTGGTGCAGACGGCTGTGGTCATGGCTCCACGCTATGAGCGAACGCCGCTCCGGCGGATCGGCCGCAGGTCCCGAAGCAGACTCCGCCTCAGGTTGTAGTGGTGGGGCTGGCTCCACCTCCTGAAGGTGGACGAGCGGGGGAGACGTACTGCGGGTTTACCCCTGGGGGTGGGTCGGGCGGGGCGGTCGTTGGATGGGTCCCTCCCGGGGGTGGAGCCTGGCGGAGGCGGTCGCTGCGGCTTGCGCCCGGGGCTCGGTCGTCCGGGGCTCGGTCGTCCGGGGTCGGCCGTCCGGGGTCGGCCGTCCGAGGTCGGCCGTCCGAGGTCGGCCGTCCGAGGTCGGCCGTTGTGGGTTCACGCGTGGGGATTGCCGACCGGGAGCGGCGGCTGCGGGACCACCCGTGGGAGCTGGCGTCCGCAGTCGGCCACTGCGGGACCACCCGTGCGGATCGCCGTCCGCAGTCGGCCACTGCGGGACCACCCGTGCGGATCGCCGACCGCAGTCGGCCACTGCGGGACCACCCGTGGGAGTTGGCGTCCGGGGTCGACCGAAGCTCAGCCATCGGGAGTCAGCCCAGGCACAGTCGTCCGGAGTCATCCGGGGTCGGACGTCCTGAGTCGGCCAGGCTCGGCCGTCCGGAGTCATCCGGGCCCCGCCGCGGAGGGTCGGCCCGGTTCGGCCGTCCGGTGTGGTCCGGGCTCAGCCGTCTCCGGCGAGCCGAGGCCGGCTATCTCAAGTGAGGCGAGGCTCACGCGTCTCCGGTGAGGATCAGCCCCGATGTCGGCACCCCGGTCCCCGCTGTCACCAGTACCCGCCCGGCCCCCGGTATCCGGTTCACCGCGGTGCCGCGCACCTGCCTGACGCCTTCCGCGATCCCGTTCATGCCATGCAGATACGCCTCTCCGAGCTGGCCCCCGTGCGTGTTGAGCGGCACCTGTTCCTCGGCCACGAAGTCCGCCGCCTCGCCCTTTGCGCAGAAACCGAACTCCTCCAGCTGCATCAGCACGAACGGCGTGAAGTGGTCGTAGAGGATCGCCACGTCCATGTCGGCCGGCCCGAGGCCCGCCGTCCGCCACAGTTGGCGTGCGACCACGCCCATCTCCGGGAGGCCGGTCAGGTCGTCGCGGTAGAAGCTGGTCATCTGTTCCTGCGCGCGCCCGGCGCCCTGGGCCGCCGCCGCGACGACCGCGGGCGGGCGCGGCAGGTCACGGGCCCGCTCGACCGACGTGACGACGATCGCCTGCGCGCCGTCCGTCTCCTGGCAGCAGTCCAGCAGCCGCAGCGGCTCCACGATCCAGCGCGAGGCCGCGTGTTCGGCGAGGGTGATCGGTCTGCCGTGGAAGTACGCCGCCGGGTTCGTCGCCGCGTACTTGCGGTCCACGACCGCCACCTGACCGAACACCTCGGGTGTGAGGCCGTAGGTGTGCAGATACCGTTGCGCCGCCATCGCCACCCATGACGCCGGGGTGAGCAGCCCGAACGGCAGCGACCAGCCGAGCGCCGCGCCCTCCGCCGACGGTTCGCGGTGGGTGACGCCCGAGCCGAATCTGCGGCCCGACCGCTCGTTGAAGGCGCGGTAGCAGACCACCACCTCGGCCACGCCCGCCGCCACCGCCAGCGCCGCCTGCTGGACCGTCGCACAGGCCGCGCCGCCGCCATAGTGGACCCGGGAGAAGAAGGACAGCTCGCCGATCCCGCAGGCCTGGGCGACGGTGATCTCCGGGTTGGTGTCCATCGTGAACGTCACCATCCCGTCCACGTCCGCCGGCGTCAGCCCCGCGTCGTCCAGCGCCGCCCGCACCGCCTCCACGGCCAGCCGCAGTTCGCTGCGCCCCGAGTCCTTGGAGAACTCCGTGGCCCCGATACCGACGATCGCCGCCTGCCCACCGAGGGTGTCGCGGTTACGGGCACTCATCCGGCCTCCCCCGTTACGGTCACCGTCACGGTGCCTGTCACATGCCGCCCGATGCCGTTCGTCCCGAGGACGCGCACCGTCGCGGTGTCGCCGTCCGCCTCCTCGATTCTCCCCGTCAACACCATGGTGTCCCCCGGGTAGTTGGGGGCGCCGAGCCGTATGGCGACCTTGCGGAGGACGGCGCGCGGGCCGAAGTGGTCCGTGATGTAGCGGCCGACCAGGCCGTTCGTCGTCAGGATGTTCATGAAGATGTCGGGGGAGCCCTTCAGCCGCGCCGACTCCGCGTCGTGGTGCACATCCTGGTAGTCCCGGGAGGCGATGGCCCCGGCGACGATCAGCGTGCGGGTGATCTCGATCTCGAGCGGAGGCAACTCCTCACCCGTCCTCATGGCCACGCCTCCCGCCCTCATGACTGCGCCTCCTCATTGACGATCAACTCCCCCAGTTCCTGCAGCACTTCGGCCCCGCAGCCCAGATACGCGTCCATCTGGCGCCCCCAGAGGAAGTGTCGGTGGACCGGATGCTCCAGGTCGGCTCCCGCCCCGCCGTGCAGATGCTGACCCGTGTCGACGACCCGCCGGCCCGCCTCGGACGCCCACCAGGCCGCGGTCAACGCGTGTGTGGCGTACGGCAGTTCGGCATCGCGCCGCCACGCCGCCTCGTACGCCGTCACGCGTATCGCCTCGATGTCCATGTACGCGTCGGCGGCCCGGAGTTGGACCGCCTGCCGGGTGGCCAGCGGACGCCCGAACTGCTCCCGCGCGTTGACATGAGCCACGGCCCGCGCGAGCGACCCCGCGCAGACCCCGGCCTGGAGTCCGGCGAAGGCGGTACGGGCGGTGGCGAGGATGTCGGCGTGGGCCGTCACGCGAATGTCTGCGTGGGCCTCCGTGCCGCCGAGCCGTTCCGCCGCCGCGCCGTCGAGCGTCAGTCGCCCCGCCGACCAGGGTGCGGTCAGCTCGACCGGTTCGACGCGCGTGGCGTCCGTGACCGGCGTCAGCCACAACTCCCCTTGCTCGTTGGCGACAAGGACATGCGTGGCGTCGCGCAGCCAGGGGACGACGGGGACCGTACCCGTCAACTCGCCCTGCGCGGTGGCCCGTACACCCCCCTGCGCGGGAAACGCCCCGCACACCACCACCGACCCGTCCCCGATACCCGGCAGCAACCGCTCCCGCTGCTCGGGCGAACCGTGTGCCGCCACCGCCAGCAGCCCGTACACGCACGTCGAGGCGAAGGGCACCTGGGCCGTCGTCCGCCCCTGCTCCTCCAGGAGGAGGACGAGGCCGAGCAGCCCCAACTCCCCTACGGCGCCCACCAGTCCGGCGGCGCACAGCGCCTTCCACAGCTCGGGGTCGCTCCCCGTCCCGGCCGCCGTGAGCCGCTCCGGTGTCGCGAGGTCGCCGAAGATCCGGGCGGCCAGGTCACGGGCCGCCACCTGTTCCTCTGTGGGCGTGAAGTCCATGTCAGCCCACCCCGCCCTCTCGGCCTTCGAGGACCCGGAAGACGGGGAGCACCAGCGGGCCGCCCTCGTCCCCGTCCCCGTCGTCGTAGCGCCGGAATTCGAGCCGCACCGGCAGCCCGACGCGCACCTTGTCGTACGGCACCCCCACCACGTTGCTCACGATCCGCACGCCCTCGGCGAGTTCGATCAGGCCTACCGCGTAAGGAGGGTCGAAGGCGGGGAAGGGCGGGTGGTGCATCACCACGTACGAGTAGACGGTCCCGTCGCCGCTCGCCTCGACGGTGTCCCAGTCCGGGCCGCCGCAGGTGTTGCAGCCCGGCAGCCAGGGGTGGCGCAGCGTCCCGCAGTCCGTGCAGCGCTGGATGAGGAGTTGATGCCGCTCCACGCCCTCCCAGAAGCCGGCGTTGTCGCGGTTGACGACGGGACGAGGGCGCGGGGCACTCCCGGTCTTCGGTTTCCGGCGCGCGGGGGCGTACTTGAGGATGCGGAAGCGGTGGGTGCCGACGAGGTCCTGGCCCACCCGCACGTCCATGCGCGTGGTGACGAAGTACCCCGTGCCCAGCTTCGTCGTCTTGCGGTCGGAGACCGACTCGATCACCGCGTCGAAGGTGACCTCGTCCCCCGGACGCAGGGGCCGTAGATACTCCTGCTCGCAGTCGGTGGCGACCACCGAGGTGCAGCCCGCCTCGTCGAGCAGGTCGAACAGCTCGTCGTACGCCCCCGTGCGTCCCGAGTGCCCGGATAGGCCGCCCATGGTCCAGGCCTGGAGCATGGTGGGCGGGGCGACGGCGTCCGGGCCCGTGTACGCAGGGTTCGTGTCGCCCATCGCCTCGCACCAGTGCCGGATCATCGGCTCGTTGACGGGGTCCTTGCCGCTGCCCGCGACGGCGGCCGGACGCCCTTCGTACGCCTTGAGCCTCGCCCCCAGTTCGTCTACGGCCGCTGCGCTCACCGCCGACTCACTTGTCACCGCCGCCCCCTGGTCATCCCGAGCCGCATCGTCGCGACGATCTCCCGCTGCACCTCGCTCACCCCGCCCCCGAACGTGTTGATCTGCGCCGCCCTGTTCAACCGCTCCAGCTCGCCGTCCCCGAAGACACCCGGCGACCCGAAACGCACCAGTCCCGTCAGTCCCGTTGCCGTGCCCGTGGCTGTCGTCCCGTCCGCTCCGGCGACGTGCTGACATATCTGGTACACCGCAACCGTCGATTCGGTTCCCATGACTTTCACGGCGCTCGCGTCGCCGGGCGCCAGCCGGCCCGCTCCCACGTCACCCACCAGCCGCCAGTTGAGCAGGCGGGTCGCGGCCAGCCGGGCGTGCGCCTCGGCCAACTGCGCCCGCACCCACGGCTCGTCGGCCCGGCGCCTGCCCGTCACCGGATCGGGTGTGCGGGCGGCGGTCAGCGCGGCAGAGTAGTAGTCCTCGGCCTGCATGCCGGTCGCGGCGAGGGCGACCCGCTCGTGGTTGAGCTGGTTGGTGATGAGCGACCAGCCCTCGTTCTCCGCGCCGACCAGGTTGGCCGCCGGGACGCGGACGCCGTCGTAGTACGTGGCCGTCGTCCGTTGCCCGCCCACCGTGTCGATCGGGGTCCAGGAGAAGCCGGGCGCGTCGGTCGGGACGAGGATGATCGAGATGCCGCGGTGCCTGGGGGCCTCGGGGTCGGTGCGGCAGGCGAGCCAGATCCAGTCGGCGTTGTGGGCGTTGGAGGTGAAGATCTTCTGCCCGTCGATCAGCCAACCCCGGCTGTCGCGCACGGCCCGGGTCCGGAGCGAGGCGAGGTCGGTGCCGGCCGACGGTTCGCTGTAGCCGATCGCGAAGACGAGTTCGCCGCGCAGGATGCCCGGCAGGAGGGCGGCCTTCTGTTCCTCGCTGCCGTACTTCATCAGTGTCGGCCCGACGGTGTTCAGGGTGACCATCGAGACGGGCGCGTTCGCCCGGTAGGCCTCGTCGAAGAACACGAACTGCTCGTCCGCGCCCCGCCCTTGGCCGCCGTACTCGACCGGCCAGCCGAGCCCGAGCCACCCGTCGCCGCCGATCCGGCGCAGCAGCGCCCGCTGTCCCTGGGGGTCGTCCGCGCGGGGTGGTCCGTCCGGCATCAACGCGGCGAAGTACGACCGGAGTTCGGCGCGCAGCCGCTGCTGGCGGGGGGTGGGGGCGAGGTGCACGACGCGGACCTCCGGGTCGTCATGACCGTACGGGCGAGGATTTCTGACTGTCCGTCAGATACGGTGCACTGTCAAGGTCGTCGGCACAGAGGCGCGGTGGCGCCCGGGCACGCGCGCGTGGAGCACGAAAACGTCCGCGCGGGCCCTGTCCGGATACGGAAAAACGCCTGCGCGGGACCCCTGCCCGCATACGGAGAATCGCCTGCGCGGGACGCCTACCCGCATACGGAAAGACGTCTGCGCGGCGGCACCGAAGTACCACCGCGCAGACGCGTTACGACCCCACAGAGCACACCTCACACACCCTCAGACGCCTCCACGCATCCCCGCGCGGGAGTCGTCGGGCGCGGCTACCAGAAGTTGGCGAAGTTGACGGCGACGTTCGAGTTTCCCTGGTTGATGGCGGTGAACGCGGATCCGTTGACCTGGGCGGTGTTGCTCTGGTTCGAGGCCCCGGAGCCGACCGCCTGCTGCTGTGTGGTGGACGAGTTGCCCTTGTTGTCGTGCCCGACCCCGCTGCCGCTGACGGTCGCCACACCCGCGTTCGATCCGTTGCCCGCGATGGCGCCGTTGTCCGCCGCCGCGACGCCGGTGAAGAGGGCGGCTGCCAGCGGGAGGGCGGAGACGGCGGCGATGAGGCGGGCGGTACGGATGCTTGCCATGTTGTTCCTCCAGAACAGAGTGCGGAGCGGCTTCCGAGCCGAACGCACATGAACTACGGCTTCAAGTACGGCTTCCACCAGGGCAGTTGGCCGACCGCCCCGGTGTGGTGCACGACGTCGCGAGACCAGAGTTGCCCACCGAATCCCCGGCGAACCAGGCCGGAAGCGGTTATTCCCCCTGAAGCGTGATGACAAGTCGATAAACCCCCTTGCCTCCACCGAAGCCGCAGTTCGGGGCGGTACGGACACCCCGTCCCGGGCGGCGCACGAGGCGAAGCGTTCCGCCACATTCCCCGCCAATCAGCCCACCCCGGGCGCGCCGCCAACACCCCCTCTTCCCTTTTTCGAACACTCGTACGAACATGGAGTCATGGCCACCATCGACCGGCAGGCCACCACGCTGGCCCTCGCACACGCCCTGTCAGCCGCCGAACGCGGACTGGCCGTGATCCCCCTGTCCCGAACCAAACTCCCGGCCCTGCGCTCACCGCACCGCGACGACACCGACCTGGTGGGCGCGGCAGGCACCGTAGGACCGCCCTGCCACGGCGAGTGCGGACTCCTCGGGCACGGGGTCTACGACGCCTCCACCGACCCGGCGCGCATCCGCGAACTGTTCGCCGCCGCGCCCTGGGCCACCGGCTACGGCATCGCGTGCGGACTGCCGCCGTACCACCTGATCGGCGTCGACCTCGACACCAAATCCGGCACGGACTCGTCCTCCGCCCTGCGCGAACTGGCCCTCCGCCACCTGTTCACGATCCCCGAGACCGTGGTCGTCCTCACCCCCAGCGGCGGCCGCCACCTCTGGCTCACCGGCCCGCCCGACGTCGTCGTCCCCAACTCCGCGGGCCGCCTCGCCCCCGGCATCGACATCCGCGGCGCCGGCGGCTACCTCGTCGGCCCCGGCTCCCGAACCGAACACGGCTTCTACGGCGCCGCCCCCGCCACCGCCCACCTGGCCCCGGCCCCCTGCCCGCCCTCCCTCCTGCGCCTGCTCCTCCCCCCGCCCCGCACCAACCACCCCACCCCCACCTCGACCGGCCAACACGGCCAGGGCCTGGTCCAGTTCGTCCTCGCGGCCCACGAGGGCCAACGCAACACCCGCCTCTTCTGGGCAGCCTGCCGCGCCTACGAGAACGACATCGGCCCGGCGCTTGTCGAGCCCCTGGTCGAGGCGGCCCTGGGCACGGGGCTCTCCGAGCGGGAGGCCCGGGCGACGATCGCTTCGGCGGCTCGGATGACGGGGCGGCGGACGTGAACTCGGGTCCCTCGGTGCGACATCCCTCGGTAGCGTGCCCGCATGGAAGAACCTCGCATCAAGGTCTACGGCTCAGCCACCGAGATCACCGTGGCGGGCAACGCGGCCGGACTCCTGACCCTGGCCGAGCGACTCACCGCCCTCGCCGACCCCGAACTCCGGGACGGCTACCACGAGCATCTTGAGCCCGGCAGCGACCTCGTGGACGGGCCGATCAGCCTGATCCTGGAACGCGACGAGGCGCCGTAGGCCTGAAGCGAGCTCTGCAGGCCCGATCAACTGCGAACGGCCCCTGACCGAGTTGCCTGGTCAGGGGCCGTTCACCCGCGGTGGGTGTGGGATTTGAACCCACGGTGACATCGCTGCCACGACGGTTTTCAAGACCGTTCCCTTAGGCCGCTCGGGCAACCCACCTGCGCCCCTCGCCACCTGGGGTGGGGCGGGTACAGCGTACCGGGCGGCGGGGAGCTCATGAGGCGTTGGCCCTGCATCTCGGTGCCGTGCTGCCCAATTGCCGTACCGCTTCCCCGCCGTAGCCGAGGCCATTGATTCTCTGCGGATCCCGAACAAGGAACCCCGGACCGGGGCGGCCCGGGCAAGGAATTCGTCGACGTCGTGGGTGAGGTGCCAGCCGTCCGGTCGCATGGCTCATGGTGACGGGGTGCCGCCCGCCGAGCGACACCCCCTCCGACCTGTGCGCCGAACCCGCTACGGCCGCTCCATCACCCGATCCACCACACCGCTCGCCGCGACGTACGACCACTGTTCGTACGTCTTCCCGCCCGCCGTCCGCTGATCGCGCATGCCGAGGTACCGGTATGTCTTCGCGTCGAAGACCAGGAGCGGAGACCGGGACGCTCCCGGTGTGGGCAAGAAGCGGATGCCGATGCCCGCGCGGCCGCCGGCGTCCTTCTGGCCGGGTACGACCTTGATGCCGGGGACGGTGGCGAGCGCCTCGTACGCGGCGGAGCGCAGTCCCTGCGGCAGGACGGGCGTGCGGAGCAGGCCGGAGAGGAAGTTCTGGACCATCGGCCAGTCGCCGGTCCTCATCGGCTTGCTGTAGTCCGGCTTTCCGCCCATGTCCCGCAGGGCGATCGCCAGTTCGCGCGGATCGGTGGGCATCAGCTTGAGCTCGCTCCACTTGCTCGGCGGCCAGGTGCCCTGGCCCGGCCCGTACACCGGGACCCACTGTTTGTGGCCGAGTTCGCTGACGTACGACCTCTTGGAGCCGTCGACCGAGTTCCAGTTCTCGTCGACGTACGTCCGGGTCCGGCCGCCCCCGACGGGGGTCTCCTTGATGATCTCCTTGGTGTAGATGAACTGGTCGTCGCGTGCGGCGATCGGCTTCTCCAGTCGGCGTTCCTCGGCCGCCGCCCCGCGCAGCACGGTGGTCGCGCTCACCGGTTGGGAGTGGGGCGAGGAGTCGTTGGCGACCAGCACGGTCGTGGCGACCGCCGCCGTCGCGACACCGGCCACCGCGATCCGCAGGAACGGGCGACGGCCGACGGCCACGGCGGTGGCGGGCGCGGTCATCGTCTCGTAGAGGCGGAGGCGGGCACGCGCGCGTGCGTGGTCCGTGAGCGGGGGTGCTTCCGCGTCCCACTCCCTCAGGAGCCGCATCTCATTCATCGTCGGATTCCTCAACGTCGGATTCCTCTCGAAGGGTTGTCGGATCGGATCCGCCCAATGCGTCGCGAAGTTTTCTGCGGGCCCTGTGCAGGCGTGACCGGACCGTTCCCACCGGTATCTCCAGGGCCCGGGCGACCTCCTCGTAGCCGAGGTCGGCCCAGGCGACCAGCAGCAGCACGTCCCGGTGGCGGGCGGGCAACCGGGCCATGCCCAGGGCCAGTTCGCCGCGTACGGCCTGTGCGCTGACCCGCGCGGCCACCCGGTCGTCGACCGCGTCCTCGGAACCGTCGGCGGGGGCGGCCGACGGCAGCCGGCCGATCGCCTTCAGCCGCCGGGCCTCGGCGCGCCGGTGCCGGCCCACGAGGTTGGTCGCGATGCCGAACAACCACGGGCGGGCGTCGGCCAGTTCCGTGTTGTAGCGGAAGCGCTGCTGGAACGCGATGGTGAACGTCTCCGCCATCAGGTCCTCGGCCACCTCCGGACCGAGCCGGCGCGCCGCGTAACGGTGCACCGAGTCGGCGTGGCGGTCGAAGAGCGCGGCGAATGCCTCGGGCTCGTCCCAGGACCGTTCGATCACCGAGGCGTCACTCGTCGGGGCGTCACTGTCCTGCCCCACCCTGATGCCTGGTTCGACGGTCATCGGGGCTCCTCTCGTCCATGCGAGTCGTCCATGCGGACACGCTGCTGAAGATTGGGCTTTCACCCGTACTTCGCCGCAGGGAGGAATCGGGTTCCCGCGGTGGGTGCGCACCCATGGAGGAGAGGGCGGAAAACGACCGGGCGGGGGCCCGGGACCCCAGCCCCCCCCGCCCCGGGGTGGGCGGGAGCCCCCGCGGGGGGGGGGGGGCCCCCCCCC
>NZ_JBHYWD010000010.1:239648-311358 GCF_042751305.1 Streptomyces hokutonensis | reverse complement strand
CACCCATGGAGGAGAGGGCGGAAAACGACCGGGCCGGGCAAGGAAACCCTTGCCCGGCCCGCCGGTTGAGCGTCTGACGCCGCGTCGGTCAGTTGTCGCCGACCCGGGACCCCAGGGTCAGTTCCGTCGTGTGTTCCGTGCCGCCGCGCTTGTAGGTGATCGTGACCTTGTCGCCCGGCTTGTGGGTCCAGATCTCGCCGATGAGAGTGGGGCCGCTGTCGATCACCGAGTCGTCGAGCTTGGTGATGACGTCGCCGGCCTTCAGGCCCGCCTTGGCGGCGGGGCCGCCGGCTTCGACCGCGGAGGAACCCGTGGTGATCGTGGCGCCCGCGGTGCTGTCCTCCAGGGAGACGGAGGCGCCGATCTTGGCGTACACCGGCTTGCCGGTCTTGATCAGCTGCTGGGCGACGTACTTCGCCTGGTTGATCGGGATGGCGAAGCCGAGGCCGATCGAGCCGGACTGGCTGCCGCCGCTGAGGCCGCCGCTGCTGGTGGACTGGATCGCGGAGTTGATGCCGATGACCGCGCCCTGGGCGTCTAGCAGCGGGCCTCCCGAGTTGCCGGGGTTGATGGAGGCGTCGGTCTGCAGGGCGCTCATGTAGGAGGCCTTGCTGGTGGAGCTGCCGTCGCTGGAGGCGACCGGGCGGTTCTTGGCGCTGATGATGCCCGTGGTCACCGTGTTGGAGAGGCCGAAGGGGGCGCCGATGGCGATCGTCTCGTCGCCGACGGCGACCTTGTCCGAGTCGCCGAGGGCGAGCGGCTTGAGGTCGGTGGGGGCGTTCTTGAGCTTGATGACCGCCACGTCGTAGCCCTGGGCGTGGCCGACGATCTCGGCGTCGTACTTCTTGCCGTTCGGGAAGGTCGCCGTGAGCTTGCCGCCGTCGACCGCGTCGGCGACGACGTGGTTGTTGGTGACGATGTGGCCCTGGGTGTCGAAGACGAAGCCCGTACCGGTGCCGCCCTCGCCGCTGGTGCTCTCGGCCTCGATGGTGACCGTGCTGGGCAGGGACTTGGCGGCCACCCCGGCGATGGTGCCCGGGTCGCGCTTGACGGAGGCGCTGCTGCCGGTGTCGGCGGAGACGGTGGTGGAGTTGCTGTTGTTGTCGTTGTCCTTGGCCAGGGTGTAGCCGAGGCCACCGCCCAGGCCGCCCGCGACGAGCGCGGCGATCAGGACGGCGGCGATGAGGCCGCCTCTTCCGCCGGCCTTCTTGGGCGCCGGCTGCTGCTGGTACGGGGTGCCCCAGCCGCCCGCGCCGTCGCCGTAACCGCCCGCACCGGACGCGCCGTCACCTCCGTAGCCGTCGCCGCCGTATCCGCCGACGCCCTCGCCGCCGTACGCGCCCGCGGCCGTGCCTCCGTCGGCGTACGACGGTGTGGCGGGCGGCGGGGGCGGCCAGGCGGCGTCGGGAGCGGATCCCGTGCTCTCGGGGCCGGGCGTCTGCGGCGCGGCGCCGTAGGCGGGCGCGTGCCCGGCGGGCGGGGCGCTCGGAGGCACGGACGGGAGCTGCGTGGTGGGCGCGCCCCCCTCGGGCGCAGCCGCCTGCGGGGAAGCTGCGGGAGATTCCACCGGCACAGGAGGTGCAGACGGGGCCGGGGGTACCTCAGTGCCCTCGTTCTCGGTGCTCACAGCTCTTCTCCTCGGTCCACGGCTGTTGTTCTCGGAAGCATGCGGTCACACTCGTTCACGCTTGTCGACGGTCCGGCGCGAAACAGCTGTGCTGGTGCTTTTGTATGCCGTCAGCTTTTCCCACCGGACGTCAGGGCACCATAAGCGGTGCCTGTGGGTCCATGGCGATCCTTTATAAGCGGTCATAAGCACCAAAAAGGCGTATACCTACACCTTTTCGGTTCCACGTGTACCCCTTTGCGGTGGCACCATGACGCGGTGACCCACGCACGGCAGCACCGGATCCAGGTCGTCGCCCACCGCGGAGCCTCCGAAGAGGCCCCTGAACACACCCTCGCCGCCTACAAGAAGGCGATCGAGGACGGCGCGGACGCGCTCGAGTGCGATGTACGACTGACCGCCGACGGCCATCTCGTCTGCGTCCACGACCGACGCGTCAACCGTACGTCGAACGGACGCGGAGCGGTCTCGGCGCTGGAGCTCGCCGATCTGGCCGCCCTCGACTTCGGCTCCTGGAAGGGCCGCGACTCCTCCCGCGACTCGTGGCGGACGCGGGACGAGGAGCCGGACTGGGAGCACCTTCCGGAGGACCGCGCGGACACCTCCGTACTCACCCTGGAGCGGCTGCTCGAGCTCGTCGCGGACGCGGGCCGGCGGGTGGAGCTGGCCATCGAGACGAAGCATCCGACGCGCTGGGCGGGGCAGGTCGAGGAACGGCTGCTGGTGCTCCTGAAGCGCTTCGGCCTGGACGCCCCGGCCACCGCCGCCGACTCCCCGGTACGGGTCATGAGTTTCTCGGCGCGATCTCTGCACCGGGTGCGGGCGGCCTCCCCGACGCTGCCGACGGTCTACCTGTTGCAGTTCCTCTCGCCCCGCCTCCGGGACGGTCGACTTCCGGCCGGTGTCCGGATCGCAGGCCCCTCGATCCGGATCGTCCGTAATCACCCTGCGTACATCGAGCGGCTGAAAAACGCCGGTCATCAGGTGCATGTGTGGACCGTCAACGAGCCCGAGGACGTCGATCTCTGCGTTGACCTGGGCATTGACGCCATCATCACCAACCGGCCGAGGGCCGTTCTGAGCCAGCTCGGTAGGGAACATTAAAGAACCTCATAAAGACCGCCAAACACCCCTTGACCCGACAGCCCCACCTGCACCATCCTCCGAACTCGGCCACACCATCGAAAACAAGCCACTCGATTACAGGGAGTGCTCCGGCGCGTTCGGTCCGTGTTCGATCGTTGCGAATGCGTCACTGAACGTGGATTGGCCGGTTTCCGGTACAGGCCAAGAGGGCATCCACACCGTGGCGTGGGGCGAAGGAGGTCTCGGGGGTGGCGTTGGTGGTGGCACAGGAAGTGCCCACGTCGTCGAGCATGGCCGTGACCCATGGCCCTGCGGGCGTGGGGCAGGCAAGACATCGCATGCGCGACCAGTTGCGCACCGGCGGTGTGTCGGAATCGGTCATCGACGATGCCGTACTGATCCTGTCCGAACTTCTGAGCAATGCGTGCAAACACGGTCGGCCGCTGGGCGACGCCCTGGCCGGTGACGGTGACGTCCGCTGCGCCTGGCGCGTGGACACGGGCGGCCGGCTCACGGTCGAGGTGACGGACGGCGGCGGCCCGACCCGCCCGGCTCCGGCCACGCCTTCGGTGACGGCACACGGCGGACGCGGGCTGAACATCATCACGGCACTGGCCGACGACTGGGGCGTACGCGACGACACCCGGGGCGAGGTGACGGTGTGGGTGGTCGTGCACGAGGACGTTCATGATCCGGATGCCGCGCACCGCCGCGAGGACTTCGCTACGCGCGTCACGGCCCCGACGGTCTCGGGCCCCCGGCTGGGCTACGCGGACGCCTACGACGACCTGGACTGACCCGTCCGGACAGACCGGACCGACACGTCCGCGCGGAACCGACGCGCCCGTCCACAGGCGCCGGGTTGTCCACAGGAGACCCGTGCCACCGGGTTTTCCACAGGCGGGCCCGGCGCCGACGCACGTCACCCGGTTGTCCACAGGCTCCCGTCGGTCATGGCGTGAACGGCTAGGCTCCCGCCCGTACGAGACGAGCCGTAACCGGGAGACACCCACGATGGCCAAGAAGCGACCCCAGACCACGGCCAAGCGGCCGCAGCTCAGCGACGCGGAGGTCCCGGTCGTCGGTGCCCGCGAGCCCTGCCCCTGCGGCAGTGGCCGCCGCTACAAGGCGTGCCACGGCCGGGCCGCCGCGCACGCGGTGACCGAGCTGGTGCAGCGGCCCTTCGAGGGGCTGCCCGGCGAGGGCGACTGGGTGGCGCTGCGCGAGCTGGTGCCGGCCGCCACGGTCGCGCTGCCGCTGAAGGGCGGCCTCCCCGAAGGGGTTCCGTCGGTCACGCTCGCCACGGTGCTGCCGATGGCCTGGCCGGCCCTGCGTCGCGACGACGGCTCGGTGCTGCTCGGTCTGCAGAACGACACGGCGTCCGGCGACATCAGCCGCGACCTCGCCGACACCCTCCAGCGTGCGCTGGTCGCGGAGCCGGGCACTCCGGTGCAGTCCCGCCGCGCGCCCGCCGACGGCCCGCGGCTGCAGGAACTGCTCGACCCGGAAGGCGCGTTCGAGCCAGTTGTGCACACGGGCTTCGAATTCTGGGTTCCGGAGGCGGAGAACGCGTCGCCCGAGGTGACCGCCTCCCTGGAGCGCGCCAACGCCGCCGCCATCCCGACCGTGAAACTCCAGGGCGTGGACGCCGCGTACTGGTGCGAGACGCCGGACAAGAACCACCTGCGCTGGGTGATGCCGTACCCGGAGGAGCAGCTTCTGGACGCTCTCGCGCGACTGCACGCGGCCGGTCGCTCCGGTCTCGGTGAGGGCACGCGCCTCGTGGGGTCCTTCCGTGCTCACGGTCTCACCGTGCCCGTCTGGGACCTGCCGAGCGGGTTCGGCGCGGACGACGTGGAGAAGCCGGCCGCCGAGTTCGCCGAGCGCCTCACCGCCGCGCTGGCCACGGACGCCCCGCTCACCGCGGACGAGCGCCGCGCGCGCGGCGGCCTCACCAACCGGCAGGTCACGCTCAGCTGACGCACAGAAGAGCGCGGGGGTTCGACTGACCGACCGGTCAGTCGCAACAGGCCTGTTCACTCCGGTTACTCCTGTCGCAACTCCCCGTTGTGAAAGGCAAGTCGGTGTCCGAATAGCCGAGATCGAATTTGCGAACCGCCGATCTCTTGTTACCGTTCGAGTAGCCCGGTTGCTGGTGCATCCCCCGTCGCCAGCAACCGGGTCTTTTCATGCCCGGCCCGCGTGTACGGAACGATGTCGTCCGTCAACTCGCCGTAGGCGCCGAGGAGTTGCTCCCCGAGCGCAGCAACAGCGGCCCGCGCCCGCCCTGTCCGGCGGCGAACTCCGCGACGGCCGTATAGGCCCCGAGATCGCCCTGTGTGTGCTCCCTGGGCGTCTCGCACAGCGAGGGCTCGTCCTCGGCGCTCACGGCGCAGTGCATCTGCACGGTGCGGTCCGCCGGCCCCATGAGGCTCAGCACCGCGTCCAGGTCGTCGCCGGTCGCGTTGCGGTAGTAGGTGCGCGCCCAGGTGTCCTCGCCCTGGGTCATGACACAGGTCTGCGCCTCGATGCCGTCGGGCGTGGAGAGTTCGGGCCCGCAGCGGGCGGCGGTGGCCAGCCCCAGGCCGAGCGTCAGCGGGGAGCGGGTGGGCGCGGGCGCCGGCGAGGGCACGGCGGACGGCTCCTTCGCGTCACCGCCGGAGGTGACGGAGGAGTCGACCAGGGAACGTACGACCGCGTGACCCTCGTCGCGTACGGGTCCCGCGGACGCCACGGCCAGCGGCAGCGCGACCGCGCACACCGCGACGCCCGCGAGGGCGAGCAGACGAAGGTTCATGTAGCGGAAGATAACTACCAACTACGGGCGCCGCGGTCCGCGCGCGCCCGACACCCCTACAACTCGGGGGCGCTCACACCCGTACGAGTGAGGGCCTCGACCACGGCGTCGACCACGGCCTCGACATCGGGGACCCAGGGCGAGGACGAGCCGGGCAGTGGTGCGCGCTCCCAGCGGATCTGCCCCTGGCCCGTCTCGGAGGGCGGCAGGGCGAGATAGCCGCCCTCGCCGTGGAAGCGGAGCGAGCCGGGGACGTGGTCCTTGGCGTAGAGCAGTTCGCCCAACTGCTCCAGGGAGTACGGCTTGACGAGCAGCGACCAGCGGGTGGGCGCGGCGACGACCGGGCCCAGGCGCATGCCCTGGAGGTCGAGCGCGGCGAGCGCCCGGGCGGCCGCGGGGGCGGGCAGGCTGACCGCGCAGGGGGCCTTGTCGCCGGTGGCGAGGACGATGGGTGCGGCAGGGCGGTTGCCCCACCACCAGCGCACCATGCGGGCGTCGGTGGTGGCCGCGAGGAGGCCGGGGTCGAAGGGGTGGGCGCCGGGAACCGTGCACTCGGGGTCCGGACAGCCGCAGCGGGCCCGGCCCTGCGGGTCCGGTGCCACGCCCGGGAGTACGGGCCATTTCCATTCCGTCGCGAAGGTCAGGGCCGCGCCGAGCATCTCAGACCTCCTGTTGTCTCGCCTGGACAGGAGCCTGCGTCGCTTTCCGAGGATCTCGCGCATGAGCGCTCGTTCCTTTCCGTTGCACCGCTGGCAACACCGAGGACCACATCACACCATGTGTCGATCACTTCACTGTGCATACCTGTTGGCGCATCACACCCCTGCGCGAAGCAAGGGGAACCCGTGCGTGCTGAAAAGCATGGGCGTGGCGTGGGGGTGGCGAAGTCTGGCGTTTTGCCGTTCCGCGTATTTCTCTCCGCCTCCGCCACGGGAGGATGGGGCACGATCGTCGGTGGTTAAGACGCCCGGGTCCCTCACCAGGTTCCGGGCGGCCCCCGCCACCCCTGGTCTTCTCCGAGTACGTACCCATCACGACCGCTGTGACGCTCCGTCGAGCAAACCCAGTCGACCGCAATGGACCGTCCCCTGATGCAGTTTTAAGCCAACTTTGCCAATCCGCAAGGGGAGAGCGAAATGCCCCCGCGAAACCCATGGACACCAGGAATCCCGGCAGGACAATGCTGGACATCCCCTCACGAGTGCGTGTACATGTGGAGACACTGCCAGCGGCGCAGAATGACATGGGGGTTTGCGATGCTTTTGAGCAATACGCACCGGTCGGAAAGCCGGACGCCATGAACGCCCCTCACCCTCCGAAAGTGGCTGGAATCGATTCAACGGTTCCCTCGCCCGCACACACTGTCGCGCCCGCGCCTGCCGCCACCGGTACCCCTCCGGCCCCTTCCCCGAACGTCCAGAACCCGCCGGAAACCGCTCCGAACGCGCCAAGTGCCCTGCTCCAGGACCGTCTCGCCGGCTGGGTCTCCGACCTCACGACCCTCCACGAACTCACGGAACGCCTGAACCGCACGGACGCACTCGCGGACGCACTCCAGGAGCTGCTGCGCGCCGGAGCCGCCCTGGTGGGCGCCCGGCGCGGACTCGTCGTCCTGGAACCCGGCGACGGCCTCGGCCCGCACACCACCATCGGCCTGGGCCTGGACCGCTCCGACCTCGGCCACATCGAGACCGTCCCGCGCGGGGCGATGTCCTACGGCCAGATTCTGGACGGGGCTCCGGGAGGTGAGGGCGGCGAGATGGTCCACGCCGACCTGTTCGCCGAGGACGGCCTCGACCCCCGACACCGCGAGGTCGCCGTACGCCTGGGCTACGCGGCGAGCTACGCGCTGCCCCTGGCGACCGACGCGGCCGGGCCCCTGGGTGCCGCAGTGTGGCTGTACGACGAGCCCGCCGAGCCGGTCGAGCGGCAACGCCATCTCGCCGGTCTGTACGCCCGGTTCGCCGCCGAGCACCTGGCGCGGCTCCTCGAAGTCGAGCGCACGCGCGCGTGCATGGCGACCATCGCCGGGGAGCTGCTGCCGTCCCGGCTCCCCCGTGTGGCCGGTGTGCAGCTCGCCGCGCTGCACCGCACGGGCCCGCGCGGTGGCGGCGACTGGTACGACGCGCTGCCGCTGCCGGACGCCGCGCTCGGTCTCGCCGTCGGCTCGGTGACCGGCGCCGGGCCGAGCGCGATCGCCGCGATGGGCCGGCTCCGCGCCTCCCTGCGGGCGTACGCGGTGATGGAGGGCGAGGACCCGGTCGCGGTTCTTTCCGACCTCGAACTGCTCCTCAGGCTCACCGAACCCGCCCGCTCGGCCACGGCCCTGTTCGCCTACTGCGAGCCCGCGCTGCGCAAGATCACCCTGGCCGGCGCAGGCCACAGCCCGCCACTCCTGGTCGGCGAGCGGCGCACGGAGTTCGTGGAGACCTCCGTCTCCGCGCCGCTCGGCATGCTGGCCTGCTGGGAGGCGCCGAGCGTCGAACTGGAGGCGGAGCCCGGCGAGACGGTTCTGCTCTACACGGACGGGCTGCTGCACCGTACCGGCGACCCCATGGACCGCGCCTTCGCCCGCCTCCACTCGGCGGCGGCGAGCGTCCCCAAGGCGCTGCGCGCCGACCCGGCCGCGATCGCCGACCACGTGCTGCGGACCGTACTGCCGGACGGCCTCGACACGGCCGACAGCGACGAGGACGTCGTCCTTCTGGCGGCCCGTTTCGAGTAGTCGCCCGGGAGCCATGTGTAACAGGCCATACGGCCCTGGGCCCCCTTCCGTACGACCGTACGATGGAGGGGGTCCAGTGCCGTATCTAGGAGGATGACCGTGGCCGACGAGCTCACCCCGGCTGTATCGGATCCTGCTGCTACCGCAGCGGGCCCGGAAGCCGAGCCTGAGGAGCCCATCAAGAAGCGCAAGAACGGCCTGTACCCGGGCGTGTCCGACGAGTTGGCCGAGAGCATGAAGTCCGGCTGGGCCGACACCGAGCTGCACGACCTGCGGCCCGTCGAGCAGGCCGGGCACACCGCCCGCCGCCGCGCCGCGCTCTCCGCGCGCTTCCCGGGCGAGCGCCTGGTGATCCCCGCGGGCAACCTGAAGACCCGCTCGAACGACACCGAGTACCCCTTCCGGGCGTCGGTCGAGTACGCGTACCTGACGGGTAACCTCACCGAGGACGGCGTCCTCGTCCTGGAGCCCACCAGCGACGGCCACAAGGCGACGATCTACCTCCTGCCGCGCTCCGACCGCGAGAACGGCGAGTTCTGGCTCTCCGGCCAGGGCGAGCTGTGGGTCGGCCGCCGCCACTCGCTGACCGAGTCCGAGGCGCTCTACGGCATCCCCGCCTCCGACGTCCGCGAACTGCCCGAGGCGCTGCGCGAGGCCACCGGGCCGGTCCGGGTCGTGCGCGGCTACGACGCCGGCATCGAGGCCGCGCTGACCGACAAGGTCACCGCCGAGCGCGACGAGGAGCTGCGGGTCTTCCTCTCCGAAGCCCGCCTGGTCAAGGACGAGTTCGAGATCGCCGAGCTGCAGAAGGCCGTCGACTCGACGGTCCGCGGCTTCGAGGACGTCGTGAAGGTCCTCGACAGGGCCGAGGCGACCAGCGAGCGCTACATCGAGGGCACGTTCTTCCTCCGCGCGCGCGTCGAGGGCAACGACGTCGGCTACGGCTCGATCTGCGCCGCGGGCCCGCACGCCACCACCCTCCACTGGGTGCGCAACGACGGCCCGGTCCGCTCCGGCGACCTGCTCCTCCTGGACGCCGGCGTCGAGACGCACACCCTGTACACCGCCGACGTGACGCGCACACTGCCGGTCAACGGCCGCTTCAGCGAGATCCAGAAGCAGGTCTACGACGCCGTGTACGAGGCCCAGGAGGCCGGTATCGCGGCGGTGCAGCCGGGCGGCAAGTACCGCGACTTCCACGACGCGGCGCAGCGCGTGCTGGCCGAGAAGATCGTCGAGTGGGGTCTTGTCGAGGGCCCCGTGGAGCGCGTTCTGGAGCTGGGCCTCCAGCGCCGGTGGACGCTGCACGGCACGGGACACATGCTCGGCATGGACGTCCACGACTGCGCCGCCGCGCGCACCGAGACGTACGTCGAGGGCACGCTGGAGCCCGGCATGGTCCTCACGGTGGAGCCCGGCCTGTACTTCCAGGCGGACGACCTGACCGTCCCCGAGGAGTACCGCGGCATCGGCGTCCGCATCGAGGACGACATCCTGGTCACCGAGAACGGCAACCGGAACCTCTCCGACGGGCTGCCCCGGACCTCCGCCGAGGTCGAGAGCTGGATGGCGTCCCTCAAGAGCTGACAGCCGATAACTGATACAAGACTGATGGCCGGGCACACGTGCGGTGCCCGGCCATTCGTGTGCCAAGTCGCATGACGGTCGCATGGCAGTCGTATGCCTAGGGGGAGGGCTTTTTCGTGAACGACTTCTGGTCCGGTGTCGGGGTCGACCTGCATCTGGAACCCGACCCGGAGGGCGGCCGCCGCGCCGGTCTCGAACGCGCGCTCCGGGACGCCGTACGCGACGGCCGCCTCGCCCCCGGAACCCGCCTCCCGGCCACCCGGCGGCTCGCGACCGAACTCGGCGTCTCCAGGGGCACCGCCAAGGCTGCCTACGACCAGCTCGTCGCCGAGGGCTATCTGACCGCCCGCCAGGGCTCGGGCACCCAGGTCGCTCGGCTGCCCTCCGTCGACTCGGAGACACCGGAAGCGGCGGCACGCGCGCGGGTACCCCGTTTCGACCTGCGGCCCGGCAGCCCGGACGTCGGCGCGTTCCCGGCGGCGGCCTGGCTGCGCTCCCTGCGCCGCGCCATCGCGACGGCACCCTCCCTGGCGTACGACTACGGAGATCCGCGCGGCCGCGTCGAACTGCGCACCGCACTCTCGGGCTACCTGGGGCGGGCGCGCGGGGTGATCGCGCCCCCGGAGCGGATCGTCATCACCTCCGGGTACGTCCAGGGACTCGCGCTCCTCACGCGCGTGCTCGACGGTTCCCGGGTGGCCATGGAGGATCCCGGACTGCCGTTCCACAGGGAGGTGGTCCGCCACAACGGCGGCAGCGTGGTCCCTGCAGGGGTCGACGAACGGGGCGTCCGTGCCGAGGAGTTGGGGGACGCGGCGGCCGTGGTGGTCACCCCGGCCCACCAGTACCCGACCGGCGTGACCCTGCACCCGGAGCGCAGACGGGCGCTGACCGACTGGGCACGCGCGCGTGGGGGACTGATCGTCGAGGACGACTACGACGGCGAGTTCCGCTACGACCGGCAGCCCGTGGGCGCACTCCAGGGGATGGCCCCGGGACAGGTCGCGTACCTGGGCACCGCCTCCAAGACGCTCGGGCCCGCGCTGCGGCTCGGCTGGATGGTGCTGCCGCCCCACCTGGTCGACCCGGTCGCCGACGCCAAGCTGCACAGCGACCACCACACCGAGACCATCGGCCAGCTGGCGCTCGCCGAGATGATCGACAGCCACGCCTACGACCGGCACGTGCGCGCGTGCCGACTGCGCTACCGGCGCCGCCGCGACCAGCTCCTCGGCCGGCTGGGGGCGCGCAGGAGCGTGCGCGGGATCGCGGCCGGGCTGCACGCGCTGGTGGAGGTCGACGACGAGAAGGCCGTAGTGGCGCGGGCCGAGAAGGAGGGGCTCGCGGTGGGGCGGCTCGGGGAGCACTGGCATGCGGCGGACCGGGGCGAAGGGCGACCGCAGGGGCTGGTCGTGGGGTACGGGACGCCTCGGGAGCGGGTCTATCCGGAGGCGTTGGAAGCGTTGGGGCGGGTGCTGGAGGGGTCCTGAATTGGACCAGGAAATGGAATGGCTATTGGGTCTCAACGGAGACCCAATGAGCTTCTAACGTCGTAGCCATGACGAACTCGCTCGTCCCGCCCGCGGGCCCGCAACGCACCCTCGCGCTGGCCCAGTTGACCAACTCCGTCGGTGACGGCGCCTACTACGTGACCTCGGCGCTGTACTTCACCCACGTCGTCGGGCTCGCCCCCGCGCGCGTGGGCCTCGGGCTCACCCTCGCGTGGGCCGTCGGTTCGCTGGTGGGCGTGCCGCTGGGTCGGCTGGCCGACCGGCGCGGGCCGCGCGGTACGGCGGTGCTGCTGGCGCTGGCGACCGGGCTCGCGGTGGCGTCCTTCCTCGTCGTCCGGGGATTCGTGCCGTTCGTGCTGGCCGCGTGCGCCTACGCCTCCGCGCAGTCGGGGCTCGCGGCGTCCCGCCAGGCGCTGCTGGCGGGACTGGTGGCCGCCGGGGAGCGGACCGGGCTGCTGGCCCACCTCCAGTCGACGCTGAACGCCGGGCTAGCGGTGGGCGCCGGCCTCGGCGGGCTCGCGCTGCGGGCGGGGACCCGGTCCGCGTACCTCGGGGTGTTCGCGCTGGACGCGGTGAGCTTCCTGGTGTGCGCGGGGCTGTTGCTGCGGCTCCCGTCGGTGGGGGCCGTCCGGGCGCGGAAGGCCGGCGGCCTCGGGGTGCTGCGCGACCGGCCGTATGTCGTCGTCACGCTGCTCAACACCGTGCTGCTGCTGCGGATGCCGTTGCTCAGCCTGGGGCTGCCGCTGTGGATCGCCGAGCGGACCGACGCGCCGACCTGGCTGGTGTCCGCGCTGTTCGTGCTCAACACCGGTGCGGTGATGGTCTTCCAGGTGCGGACGGCGCGCGGGGTCACGGGGCTCGCGTCGGCCACGCGCGTGGTGCGCCGTTCGGGCTGGGTGATGCTGGCGGCCTGCGCGGCGTTCGCGCTGTCGGCGGGCGCGTCGCCGTGGGTGGCGGCGGGGGCGCTGGTGGTCGGGGCGGTGCTCCAGGTGGCCGCCGAGATGGGGCAGTCGGCGGGTTCCTGGCAACTGTCCTTCTCGCTGGCGCCCGTCGACCGGGTGGGCGAGTACCAGGGGTTCTTCGGCACCGGCGTGACCGTGGCCAGGACGATGGGCCCCCTGGTGCTGACGTCCCTCCTCCTGGAGTGGGGCACCCCGGGCTGGCTGCTGCTGGGCGGGGCGACGGTCGCGGCGTCGTACGCGATGGGGCCCGCGGCGCGGTGGGCGGCGGGCACTGGTGAAGTGCCCGTCAGGCAGCAGGTATTGGCGAGCTGACCGGTAAGGAGTCCAGGAACAGCGCTCCCGCCAGGAGCCCCGCGCTTCCGCGAGGGCTCCACGCGCGCGCGTGGAGATCGGCGTCCAGGGCGGCCAGTGCCCCCGCGCCCGCCTCCGTCGCCGTGCCGCCCGCCTCCAGGACGCCGCGGGCCCCCGCCTGGACCTGGCGCAGGCCCAACGGGCCCGCGGTGTGCAGGAGTTCGGTGTCCTGGAGAGTGGACATCACGGTGAGAAGGGCGTCCAGGCGGGCCTGGGTCTCCGTGGCACCTGCCCTGCGGGCTGAGTCGAGGGCGTCCAACGCCCTGCGGACGTGCGGGAATCCGGCCCTTGCCTCGCCCCGGGCGCCGGCCGCGCCGTACTTGACGGAGATCGACGAACCCCGGGAGGGGCGCCGGGGGGCGCCCTTGTCGTTGAACGCGGTGATCTTCCGGGTGTTCAGGGCGATGTCGCGGGCCTTGGCGCCGGGGTCCAGGGCGACCGCGGCGACCAGGAAGCCGAGGGCCCACAGGGCGCCCTTGTGGCCGCCGCCGGCCAGGCCGACCGAGTGCTCGGTGCACCGGCCGATCGCGCCCAGCTCCGCCCGCAGCGCCGGCGTGGCCTCGCCGGCACGGCGGGCGGCGGCGGCCATCGCCGCGAGGCCGGGCACCAGCGCCTTGGCCGACCAGCGCAGACTGTCGTGCTCCCGGCGCGTACTGCGGGCGTCCAGGTCACGCGGGTCGGGCAGTCCCGGCTTGGGAGCCAGGGCCAGCTGACCGGTGAGCGCGGCCACGGCGGCCCGCGCCAGCGCGTCGTCCTCGCGACTTGTCATGTCCCTTACCTTACGAAGAGGCGGAGGCCGAAGGGGAGGCGCTGTCGCTCGGCGGGGTGCCCGTCGGGGCGCCGCTCGGGGGCGTGCCGCCTCCGCCGCTGCCCGCGCCCGTGCTCTCCGCGTCCGGGTCGACGCCGAGCGTCAGGGAGCCCTTGTAGCCCTTGGACGGGTCCTTCTTGTGAACGGCCTTGAGGGTGAGGAGGCCGCTGGCGGCGCCTCCGCCGTCGTAGACCATGTCGTCGGCCAGGACGGTGTACGAGCCCGTGTGCTTGGCGTACGGGTCGAGGGTGAAGATCTCCTCGGCGATGTCGTCGGCGAAGAACAGCTGGCCGGTGTAGTTGACCTTGCCGCCCTCGTAGGTGCCGTCCTCCTTCTCGCCGCCGGTGTGCACCTTCACGTGGATGTGGCAGGTGCGGGGCGTGTACCAGCCCGGGAAGATCGTCTCGAACTTGACGACCCCGTTGGCGTTGGCGATCTGGTAACCGCGCAGGTAGGTGAGGTCGTTGGCGCTGTCGCCCTCCTCGCTCTCGGCGGGGGCCGAGCCGCCGGGGTTGGCGGTGGTGTAGCCGGAGTAGTAGCCCCAGGCGTCGCAGTGCCAGATCTCCACGGCAGCGCCCTTGACCGGGGTGCAGCCGTCGGTGGCGTCGACGACGGTCAGGCGCAGGGTGAGCGGGACGCCGGCCTTGCCCTCGGTGATGTCCTTGCGCACCAGGGCACCGTCGAGGTAGTACGGGCCCTCGGTGACGCTCGTCATGAGCGTCATGCACTCGCTGCTGGTCGAGGTCGCCGACGCCGTGGCGTCCGCGTCGGCCGTCGTGTCCGCGGTGTCGGCGAACGCCGACTGCAGCCCGGCCGCCGCCAGCCCGCCGGCCGCGACCGTCCCGCCGGTCACCGCGAGGGCGCGGCGCCGGCTGATGGTTTTGTCCTTGTGGTTTCCCGTCATGATCGCGAAGCTAGGGACGGCACCCGTCAGGGGCATGGGCCCCGGCTGTGCGCACGGTAAGAATCATTAGAAAGCTGACATCGGGTCGTCGTCGTGCAGGATCCGCTGGAACAACCGGTGGTCCCGCCACTCCCCGCCGATGTGCGCATAGCGCGGCGCCATGCCGATCGGCTCGAACCCGCTCTTCTCCAGGACGCGTTGGGAGGCCAGGTTGTCGAGCCGGGTGGTCGCCTCCAGCCGGTGCAGTCCGATCGTCTCCCGCGCGATCGCGCACACCCGGCCGACACCCGAGGTGGCCAGGCCGCGCCCCTGGAGATCGGCGGTGATCCAGTAGCCGAGCGTGGCGCTGCGGAAGGAGCCGAGCACGATCCCGGCCAGGGTGAAGGCCCCGGCGACCCGCCCGCCGGACACGAGGAGCAGTGGTACGACCCGGCCCTCCCGGTACTCCCGCAGCAGCGCGTGCAGCCGTCCGCGCTGTCCTTCGGCGGTGAAGAAGGCGTCCGGGCGGTACGGCTCCCAGGGGCTCCGGTTCTCGGCGAAGGCGGCGGCGAGGGCCGGGGCGTCGGCCGGTTCGGCGAGCCGCAGCGTCAAACCGTCGGCCAGTTGTTCGGGTCGGATGTCCATGCGCGGATTCTGCCGTGGCGCCGACACCGGGGGACGCGCTTCGGACGGGCCGTCACACCGCCATCAGCGGCGCGTCCTTCCGCCACTTCAGGATCTTGTCGAAGCTCACCACCGCGCCGCCCACACCGGGCTTGTTGCCGATGTGGACGTGGTCGGCGAGTTCCTGGATGAGACACAGGCCCCGGCCGTTCTCCGCCTCGCTCGGGGCCGGGCGGACGGCCTGTGCGCGCGCGAAGCCGGGGCCCGAGTCGGCGACCTCGATACGGCACTTCTCGCCGTCGAGGTACGCGGTGACGCGGTACGCCTCCGAGGACGCGCCGGGCTCGGTGTCGCCGCCGTGCTCGACGGCGTTGGCGCACGCCTCGCTGAGGGCGACCGAGAGGTCGTAGGAGATGTCCGGGTCGACGCCCGCGGTCTCCATCGTGCCGAGGAGAAGCCGGCGGGCGAGCGGAACGCTCGCGGCCTCGCGCCTCAGATGGAGTGACCACCAGATGCTCATGCTCCAGCCTCCCGGCCGCGGCTCGACATACCGATACCTATTGCCGCCAGTGCCCCTGTGTAAGCACGGAGTTGACGTGATGCCGCCCATATGGGGGATGTGTCCGAAACGTAATTGGTGTATCCGGAGGTAGCTCACGTCGGAGAGTGACCTTTGTGATCTATGACACATTATCGTCCCGGTGTGGCGGACCTGCCGTATGGCGCCCGCAGAGCCGGTGCGATGATGAGCCCGCCATGACTGCCCCCCACCCACGTACGGCGCGCTCCGGAGGTGAACTCCGGGTCCTGCGGGCCGCGGTGTTCGCCGCGGTCTGTGTCGTGCTGGCCGCGGCCGGTCATGGCATCGCCTCCTGCGCCACCGTGCCCCTGTGGACACTCGGCGCGGGCTTCCTCGCCACGTTCCTGGTCGTCGCGCCGCTCGCCGGACGCGAGCGCTCGCTGCCTGGGATCGCGGCGCTGCTCGCGGTCGGACAGACCGTGCTGCACACGCTGTTCGGGCTCGGCCAGACAGCCGGTACGTCGACCACCGGCGGCCTGTCCGCGTCCGACGCCTCGCTCGTCGCCCGCGCCGCGCATCTGCTGTGCGGGACCACCGCGGCGGCGATCAGCCCGGCACACGCCCACCAACTCCTCGTCAACGCGCGGCTGCTGCCGACCTCCGGCTCGATGAGCGGGATGAGCGGGATGAACGGCATGGGGCCGATGCACCACCCGGCGGACGCCATGTCCACCTCCGCCGCCTCCTCCATGTCGCTGTTCCCGTCCGTGTCCATGCTGCTCGGCCACCTCCTCGCGGCACTCGCCGCGGGCTGGCTGCTGCGGCACGGGGACCTGGCGCTGCGGCGCCTGATGGAACTGTCGGCGCACGGAGTCGCCGAAGGGGCGCTCGTACGGTCCCTGCGCGGGGCCCTCGCCCTGGTGCGCGCCCTGCGGGCCGGACTGCCGGGGGCGCCCGGGACAGGCCCGCGGCTGCGGCGTACCGCCCACTTCGCGCCGCCCGCGCCGCACACCACGGCGCTCCAGCACTCGGTGATCCGGCGCGGCCCGCCTTCGGCCGCCGCCCACGTCCTCGCCGCCTGACGCGACGCGACCACCGCCACCGCACTCCTTTCGTGCGTGGAGAGGCCGCCGTCGTGCGGCACGCGCGCGTGCCCGGCTTTTTCCGCCGGGAAACCCCTGGTGTCAACCCGGGTGTTCGCGCGCCCCCTCTTCACCACCGGAACTCACTCGAACTCGAAGTGGAGTGCTCCCTTCCATGAAGGCTTCTCGTATCGCCGCCGCCGCTGCCGTCGCCGGCTCGGCCGTTGTCGTCCTGTCCTCCCCCGCCTTCGCGCACGTCTCCGTGCAGCCGGAGGGCACGGCCGTCAAGGGCGGCTACGCGGTCGTCGACTTCAAGGTCCCGAACGAGCGCGACGACGCCTCGACCACCAAGCTCGAGGTCACCTTCCCGACCGACCACCCACTGGCCTCCGTGATGCCGGAGCCGATCAGCGGCTGGACCGTCAAGGTCACCAAGTCGAAGCTGGCCAAGCCCGCCGAGATGCACGGCGAGACGATCACCGAGGCCGTCACCAAGGTCACCTGGACCGCGACCGGCAAGGGCGTCGAGCCCGGCTACTTCCAGAAGTTCCCGGTCTCCGTCGGCATGCTGCCCACGGACACCGACCAGCTCGTCTTCAAGGCCCTCCAGACGTACTCCGACAAGGAGGTCGTGCGCTGGATCGAGGTGCAGAAGGACGGCGCGGAGGAGCCCGAGAACCCGGCTCCGACGCTTGAGCTGACCTCCGCCTCCGCCTCCGGCGCGACCGCCGAGGACGCCTCCGAGAAGACCGAGAACACCGCCGCAGACACCACGTCCGCCGCCGACTCCTCCGACACCACCGCCCGCGTCCTCGGCGTGGTCGGCATCGCCGTCGGCGCGGCCGGTGTGGCGTACGGAGTTCTCGCCGGCCGACGCCGTACGACCGTCTGAGGCCCGTCCGCTCATGGTGCGCACAGGGGTCCGTGCGACTCTTGCGTACGACCCCGGTGCGCGCCGGAGCTCTCACAACTGGGACATTTTTCCTATGCGCAAGAAGACGTTCGCGGCGGCAGCGCTGCTCGCCGCCGCCACCCTGACGCTCTCCGCCTGCGGCAGCGGCGACGACGGCAACAGCCCCGTCGCCGTGGTCTCCGAGGACACCGCGACCCAGGCCGCCACCGTGCTCGACACCCCGTTCACGAAGCCTGACCTGGTCCTCACGGACACGCACGGCAAGAAGTACGACTTCCGGGCGGAGACCAAGAACCGGCCGACGCTGATCTACTTCGGCTACACCCACTGCCCGGACATCTGCCCGCTGACGATGAACAACATCGCCGTCGCGAAGAAGTCGCTGCCCAAGGCCGAGCAGGACAAGCTGCTGGTCGTGTTCGTCACCACCGATCCGGCCCGGGACACCGCGTCGGAACTCGGCAAGTGGCTCAAGGGCATCGACACCCAGTTCGTCGGCCTGACCGGCGACTTCGCGACCATCCAGGCCGGCGCCCGCACCCTGGGCATCTCCATCGAGCCGACATCCAAGGACAAGAACGGCAAGCTCGTCTCCGTCCACGGCACCCAGGTCGTCGCGTTCTCCCCGAAGACCAACGGTGGTTACCTTCTCTACGGCCAGGACACCACCGTCGACGACTACACCAAGGACCTCCCCAAGATCATCAAGGGGGAGACGCCGTGAGGCGGTTCGCCGGGCCCGTCGCGGTGCTGACCGGCGCGCTGGTCCTCACCGGCTGCGGCGGCTCGGACGACGCGAAGGCCCAGCTCTCCGTCGGCTCCGCCTACATGCCCCAGCCGGTCTCGGACATGGCGGCGGGCTTCCTGGACATCGCCAACAAGGGCGGCGCGAAGGACGAGTTGACCTCCGTCACGAGCAACGTCGGCCCGGTCTCCGTGCACGAGACGGTCGGCCAGGCGATGGAGGAGGTGCAGTCGCTCGATGTGCCCGCGCACGGTCAACTCGTGTTCAAGAGCGGCGGCAACCACCTGATGTTCGACAAGCTGAAGCACACGCTGAAGCAGGGCGACAACGTGACCGTCAAGCTGCACTTTGCCAAGTCCGGCCCTCTCACGGTTGAGATGCCCGTGAAGTCGGCGACGTACAACCCCACGACCGGGCACTGAGGGAGGGACCCCCACCTTGAAGACGACCATCACCCCCCGAGTCCGCACGCTGGTGCTGCTGTTCGTGGCCGTCGTCGGCATGCTGTTCGCGGGTGCCGGGACGGCCTCCGCGCACGCCGCCCTGACCGGCAGCGACCCCTCTTCGGGGGTGGTGGTCAACAAGGCCCCGACACAGGTCTCGCTCACCTTCTCCGAGAAGGTCGCGACGAACAACAACTCGCTGCGCGTGCTCGACCCGAAGGGCAAACGCGTCGACGTCGGCAAGCCGTCCAACATCAGCGGTACGACGTACGCCACGCAGATCCGCAGCGGACTGCCCGACGGCACCTACACGGTGGCCTGGCAGGTCGTGTCCGCGGACAGCCACCCCGTGGGCGGCGCCTTCACCTTCTCGATCGGCTCCCCCTCGAAGACCACCGTCTCCGCGGCGGCCGAACAGGACGTCGGCGGCGGGCTCGTCGGCGGGCTGTACGGCTTCGGGCGCTACATGTCGTACGCCGGCTTCATCGTCATGATCGGCGGCGCCGCCTTCGTCCTGGCCTGCTGGCAGCGGGGCGCCGGGGTACGCGCCCTCCAGCGGCTTGTCGTCTCCGGGTGGGTCTCGCTCACCGCGGCGACTCTCTGGCTGCTGCTCCTGCGCGGCTCGTACACGACCTCCGGGAAGTTCGGCGACATCTTCGACCTGAACCTCCTCGGCCAGGTCCTCCAGACCAAGACGGGCGCCTCGCTCGTCTCCCGGCTGCTGCTGCTCGCCGCCGCCGCGCTGTTCATCGCCGTCCTCTTCGGGGCCTACGACAAGCGGGAGGACGAGGAGAAGCGGGACCTGACCTTCGGTCTCGCGATCGGCGGCGGTGTGGTGGCCGCCGGGCTCGCCGCGAGCTGGGCACTGTCCGAGCACGCCTCGACCGGCTTGCAGCCCGGCATCGCGATGCCCGTCGACGTCGTCCACCTGCTGGCCGTCGCGGCCTGGCTCGGCGGCCTCACCGCCCTCCTCGTCTCGCTGTACCGGGCGCCCGCCGACAACCCCGTCGGACGGGCCGTCGTACAGCGCTTCTCGCGCCTCGCGTTCGGCAGTGTCGTCGCGCTCGTCGCGACCGGCGTCTACCAGTCCTGGCGCCAGCTCGGCTCCTGGTCGGCGTTCACCGACACCGGGTACGGGCAGCTGCTGCTCGTCAAGATCGGGCTCGTGGCGCTGCTCGTGGGGATCGCGTCGATCTCCCGGCGGTGGACGGCGCGGCTGGCGGACACGGCCGGGACTTCCGCGGCGGCAAAGGCAGTTGAAGAAGCCCAGGCGAGCGAGCCGGAGAAGGAGCACGTCACGGCGTCCGCCAAGACCGGCGGTTCGTCGGCCGCGTCCGGTGACTCCAAGCGCGCCGCCCAACTCGCGCGCCAGCAGGCCGCCGTGGACAGCACCCGGCAGAAGCGGCTGCGGGACGCCGACCCGAACCTCTTCGGGCTGCGCCGCTCGGTCCTCGCCGAGGCCGCCGTCGCGGTGGTCGTCCTCGCCGTGACCACGGCCCTGACGGCCACCGAGCCGGGCCGAACGGAGGAGGACGCCAAGGCGGCGAAGGCCTCCTCCTCGTCCTCTTCCTCGTCGTCCTCGGGCGCGCTGACCCTGGACATGTCCTTCGACACCGGAGGCACGGACGGCAAGGGCGTCATCCGGGTCGACATCGACCCCGCGCGGGTGGGCGGCAACGAGATGCACGTCTATGTGCAGCGCCCCAACGGCCGGGCCTTCGACGTCCCCGAGGTGAAGGTCGCCTTCACGCTCGCCGCGAAGAAGATCGGCCCGCTGCCCGTGACGCCCGACCGCATCACCACCGGGCACTGGGCGGCGAACGGAATCCAGATCCCCATGGCGGGCGACTGGAAGATCTCGGTGACCGTGCGGACCTCCGACATCGACCAGACCACCGTCGACAAGAACGCGCAGATCGGCTGAACCACGCCATGCCTGACCAGTCCATTCCCGAGGCTCGCACCGTAAAGGCACCTCCCGGGGGGGTCGTTTCCGAAAACGCCTCCCCCGGGGAGGGTGTTTCCCGCCGACGGCTCCTCGGTACGGCCGGTGCCACCGGGCTCGTGCTCGGCGCGGCGGGCGGGGCCGTGGGGTACGCGGCTGCCCCCGCCGGGGCCACTCCGCTGACCTCGCTCGGCGCGGACAGGGCAATGTTTCACGGGAAACATCAGCCCGGCATCACCGAGGGCCTCCAGGCGCGCGGCCATCTGGTCGCCTTCGACCTGGCGGCGGGCGCGAGCCGCAAGGAGGCGGCGGCCCTGCTGCGCCGCTGGTCGACGACCGCCCAGCGGCTGATGGCGGGCGAGCCGGCGGCGCAGGACGACACGGATGTCGCCCGGGACGCGGGGCCCTCGTCGCTGACGATCACCTTCGGCTTCGGCAACAGCTTCTTCTCCCGTACGGGCCTGGAGAAGCAGCGCCCCGCCTCCCTCGACCCGCTCCCCGACTTCTCCTCCGACCAGCTCGACAGGTCGCGCAGCAACGGCGACCTGTGGGTGCAGATCGGCGCCGACGACGCCCTGGTCGCCTTCCACGCCCTGCGCACGATCCAGAAGGACGCGGGCAGCGCCGCGAAGGTCCGCTGGCAGATGAACGGCTTCAACCGGACGCCGGGTGCGACGGCCCACAAGATGACGGCCCGCAATCTGATGGGCCAGCTCGACGGCACCCGCAACCCCAAGCCGACCGAGTCCGACTTCGACAAACGGATCTTCGTGCCGGCGTCCGGCTCGAACGACCCGGCGTGGATGGCGAACGGCTCCTACGCCGTCGTACGCCGGATCCGCATGCTCCTCGACGACTGGGAGAAGCTCTCGACCGGCGCCCAGGAGAACGTCGTCGGGCGCCGCAAGTCCAACGGGGCGCCCCTTTCCGGGGGCGGTGAGACGACCGCGATGGACCTGGAGAAGACCGACGCGAAGGGCGCCCTGGTCGTCCCCATCAACGCGCACGCCCGAATCGCCCGCCCCGACCAGAACGGCGGCGCGGCGATGCTCCGGCGCCCCTTCTCGTACCACGACGGCATCGCGGCCGACGGCACCCCGGACGCCGGGCTCCTCTTCGTCTGCTGGCAGGCAGACCCGCTGCGCGGCTTCGTCACCGTCCAGCGCAAGCTCGACCGCGGCGACGCCCTGTCGACGTACATCCGGCACGAGGCGAGCGGCCTGTTCGCGGTGCCGGGCGGGGCGGCGGAGGGCGAGTACGTGGGGCAGCGGCTGCTGGAGGGGTGAGCGGTCGCCCGTTGGGGTGGCCGGTCAGGGAAGGGTGCACCGGCTTCCGCAAGGCCCATTAGGGTGAAGTCATGCCAGCCAGCTACGCGTATCTCGGCCCTGAGGGCACCTTCACCGAAGTCGCCCTGCGGACGCTTCCCGAGGCGGCCACCCGGGAGCTGATCCCGTATGTGTCGGTGCAGTCCGCGCTCGACGCGGTGCGTACCGGTGAGGCCGAGGCCGCGTTCGTGCCGATCGAGAACTCCGTCGAGGGCGGTATCACCACCACCCTGGACGAGCTGGTCGCGGGCGCGCCGCTGATGATCTACCGCGAGGTCCTGCTGTCGATCACCTTCGCGCTGCTGGTCAGGCCCGGCACGAAGATCTCCGACATCAAGACGGTCTCGGCGCACCCGGCCGCCCAGCCGCAGGTCCGCAACTGGATGAAGGCGAACCTCCCGGACGCCCTGTGGGAGTCGGCCGCCTCGAACGCGGACGCCGCCCGTCTGGTCCAGGAGGGCCGCTACGACGCCGCGTTCGCCGGTGAGTTCGCCGCCGCGCGGTACGGGCTGGAGGCCCTGGAGACGGAGATCCACGACGCGGAGAACGCGCAGACCCGGTTCGTGCTGGTGGGCAGGCCCGCCCGCCCGGCGGCGCCGACCGGCGCGGACAAGACGTCGGTCGTGATCTGGCAGCGCGACGACCACCCCGGCGGTCTGCGCGACCTGCTCGGCGAGTTCGCCACCCGCGGCATCAACCTCATGCTGCTGCAGTCGCGCCCGACCGGCGCCGGCATCGGCAACTACTGCTTCTGCGTCGACGCCGAGGGACACATCTCGGACCGTCGCGTCGCCGAGGCCCTGATGGGGCTCAAGCGGATCTGTCTGCAGGTGCGCTTCCTCGGTTCGTACCCGCGCGCGGACGTCGGCGTGGACGGGGTGCGGCCGCTGTTCCCGGGGACCTCGGACGAGGAGTTCCTGTCGGCTGCGGACTGGGTCGCGCACTGCCAGGACGGCCGTTTCTGACCGACAGTGCACCGGCAGTGCACCAACAGTGCTCCGGTAGTACCTGCGTATCTTCGTTATCCACAGAAGTTATCCACAGGCCCACTTCTCGACCTGGGGACAAGTCGACAGCGGAGCATCAGTCTGTCGACAAATCTCCCTACAGGCCCCCGGCGCGTGCACCGGCGCGTAGGTCACTCTTCGTCCACCCGTTTCCTTCGGGCAATCCTATGGAGCGACGCAATTCCACCCGAAAGTGGGTGTGAGGGACGTTTGGGTCGGGAATTCCTTGCCCCGGAGACCCCTTCAGGAATGATCACTTCCGGCATCCACAGATCTTCCACACAGCCTGTGGATAACTCTTCCGGGATGTGGATTCCTGTGGACAACCACGGCCTCAAGTCCCGTTTCCCACAAGGGATTCGAGTCAACGGGCCGCCCCGCGCCTGCCCCGTTCCAGGGAGTGGGACGCTCTTTTATTGACTCGTATCCACCGGCGTTGACACTCTGCGCAATTACCTCATAACTGGATGTAAGCCTCAGTTCGGAATACCAAGTCGTGAGCCGGAACCCCGCACCGGTAGCCTGGTCCGCGTGATTGACCTTCGCCTGCTCCGTGAGGACCCCGACCGTGTGCGCGCGTCCCAGCGCGCCCGTGGAGAGGACGTCGCGCTCGTCGACGCTCTCCTGTCCGCCGACGAGCGACGCAGGTCGTCCGGCGTCCGCTTCGACGAGCTGCGTTCCGAGCAGAAGAGCATCGGCAAGCTCATCTCCAAGGCCTCAGGGGACGAGAAGGCCGAGCTGCTCAAGAAGACGGGACAGCTCGCCGCCGACGTCAAGGCGGCCGACGCCGAGCAGCACGAGGCGGACGAGGAGACCAAGCGCCTCGCGCTCCAGCTCGGCAACCTCGTGCACCCGGACGTGCCCGTGGGCGGCGAGGAGGACTTCGTCGTCCTGGAGACGCACGGCACGATCCGCGACTTTGCCGCCGAGGGCTTCGAGCCCAAGGACCATCTGGAGCTCGGCGAGGCGCTGGGCGCCATCGACGTCGAGCGCGGCGCCAAGGTGTCCGGCTCGCGCTTCTACTACCTCACCGGCGTCGGCGCCCTCCTGGAGCTGGCGCTCGTCAACGCGGCGATCGCGCAGGCCACGGAGGCCGGCTTCGTCCCGATGCTGACCCCGGCGCTGGTCCGCCCGCGCGCCATGGAGGGCACCGGCTTCCTCGGCCAGGCCGCGGAGAACGTGTACCACCTGGAGAAGGACGACTTCTACCTGGTCGGCACCTCCGAGGTCCCCCTCGCGGCCTACCACATGGACGAGATCCTCGAGGCCGACAAGCTCCCGCTGCGCTACGCGGGCTTCTCCCCGTGCTTCCGCCGCGAGGCCGGCACCTACGGCAAGGACACGCGCGGCATCTTCCGCGTGCACCAGTTCGACAAGGTCGAGATGTTCTCGTACGTCCTCCCCGAGGACGCGGAGAACGAGCACCGGCGGCTCCTGGACTGGGAGAAGCAGTGGCTGGACGGCCTCGAACTGCCCTACCAGGTCATCGACGTGGCCTCGGGCGACCTGGGCGCCTCCGCCTCCCGCAAGTTCGACTGCGAGGCGTGGATCCCGACCCAGGGCAAGTACCGCGAGCTGACCTCGGCCTCCAACTGTGACAGCTTCCAGGCCCGCCGGCTCTCCGTACGGCTGCGCGACGGCAAGAAGGTGCAGCCGCTGGCCACGCTCAACGGCACGCTGTGTGCCGTACCGCGCACGATCGTGGCGATCCTGGAGAACCACCAGCTGGCCGACGGCTCGGTGCGGGTGCCCGAGGTGCTGCGCCCGTATCTCGGCGGCCGTGAGGTCCTGGAGCCGGTCGCCAAGTGAGCACCGGCTTCCCGTACAAGCTGATCGCGACCGACCTCGACGGAACGCTCCTGCGCTCCGACGAGTCGGTCTCGCCGCGCACCCGTGCCGCCCTCGCGGCGGCCGCGGAGGCCGGTGCCGCGCACATCGTGGTGACCGGCCGCGCGGTCCCCTGGACCCGGCACATCCTCGACGACCTCGGCTACGAGGGCCTCGCGGTCTGCGGCCAGGGTGCCCAGGTGTACGACGCCGGGGAGCACCGCCTGCTGACCTCGGTGACGCTGGACCGGCAGCTGGCGGGGGTGGCGCTCGCCAAGATCGAGGCGGAGGTCGGCCCGCTGTATCTGGCGGCGAGCCGGGACGGCCTGGACGGCGATGTGCTGGTCGGCGACGGCTACACGGTGACCGGTTCGCTGCCCTCGACCCCGCTCTCGGACGTGTCCGAGTTGTGGGCGGCGCCGCTGAACAAGATCTACATCCAGCACCCGACCCTCACGGACGACCAGCTCGCCGAGGCGGCGACGCTCGCGGCCGGCGGTTTCGTCTCGGTCGCGATGGCCGGCGAGGGCATCGTCGAGCTGCTTCCGCTGGGCCTGACCAAGGCGACCGGCCTGTCGCTGGCTGCCCGCCGCCTGGGCCTGAAGTCCGCCGACACGATCGCCTTCGGCGACATGCCCAACGACATCGCGATGTTCGCGTGGGCGTCCCACGGCGTGGCGATGGCCAACGCCCACGAGGAGCTCAAGGCGGTGGCGGACGAGGTGACGTCCTCGAACGAGGACGACGGCATCGCGGTCGTGCTGGAGCGGTTGCTCGCGTAGGTGTGGGCAACCGCCCCAGCTCGGCTTGCCCCCTCCGACGGGGGGCAACAGGGTGGGCGGCCCACGCGATAATGAGTCGCGTGCTCGAAGCGGCCGCCCCGGGCAGCTCCCCGTGGTGGGCGACTCGACGGAGGGGTAACTACTCCGGAGACCGCCGCGGGCTGCCCTGAAGGGAGTCGGACGTCCTGTCGTGCATCGACATCGTCCAGCTCCTCTCCCAGTCGGTGGCGCCGGCTGCTCCGGCGTCGACAGAACAACTGTGCCTGTACGCCGAGTTGGACGCCACCGAATAAAAGGGACAGCCGCGTGATGAGCAGGGGACGGCCGTGTGACGGCTAGCCCCGTCGCCACCTGCGCCGACGCGCCTTGCTGAAGAACCAGCCCGCGGGCGGCTCGTCCGAGCGCCAGGGCTGCGGCTCGGGCGACTCGTTGCGCCAGCGGGCCGCGAGCATCCGGGCGCGCGCGGACGGCTCGGCCGTCTCGGCGGACCGTATGAAGTCGTCGTCCAGGACCAACTTGTCCCAGCCGTCCCCCGGTTCGGCCTGACCGCCGCCGTACGTTGCCTCTCCAGCCATCCCCGTTCCTCCTAGCCGTGCGTCCCCGTTTGCCCAGTGTGCCCGGACAGAGATGAAGCCCCCGTCAAGATCAGGACCTGTCATTCCTCGCCGGCGAGGGTCAGCGAGCGCAGCTTCTGTCCGGCGTACCAGGTCGCTCCGACGGTGACCGCGACCAGGAAGATCGTCGCCGTGGTCAGCCCGACGTCCGAGGTCACCAGCTCCCCGCCGGACACCTTGTGGGCGACGGCCAGGGACCACTGCTGGACGCTGAGCGTGCGGGCGCCTGCGACCAGGGAGCCGAACAGGGCCTCCCAGACGAGGGCGTAGACGAGCCCGAAGACCACCGCGTGCCGCGAGACCGTGCCGAGCAGCAGGAAGAGTGCCGCGTAGGCGATGGAGGCGACCAGGGCGGCCACCGTGTAGGCGACGGCGATCTGCTGTCCGTTGCCGTTCAGGATGAGCCCGGAGATCAGCATGGGGACCGCCGAGAACACCATGGTGACGCCGACCGCCACGATCAGCTTGGTGAAGATGATCGTGGGCCGCTTCAGCGGCTTGGACAGCAGGTACACCACGGAGCCGTCGTCGATCTCCGGCCCGATCGCGCCGGTGCCCGCGATGACGCCGATGATCGGCACCATCGTGGCGAGGCCGAGGCCGCCCAGCACGTCGACGGCGGTCTGGTCGTCGGCGCCGGCGAGGGCACGCACCACCACGGAGATCACGATCAGCAGCAGGGGCAGGGCGCCCAGGATGAGGGCCCGGCGCTTGCCGAGCAGGGCCCTGTAGGTGAGTCGGGCGACTGTGGGGTCGTACATCTCTTGGCCTCCTACGCCGCGACGAGATACGAGAAGACGGACTCGAGGGACTCGTCCGACGGCGAGACCGTGAGCAGGCGGATGCCGTGGTCCTTGGCCACCCGGGGCAGCAGGGCGGTGAACCGGCCGAAGTCGACGGCCTGGATGCGCAGCGCGCCCTCGGCGAGGTCGACCTCGATGCCCGAGGTCGACGGGTCGGCGATCAGGGCGGCCGCAAGAGCGCGGTCGTCGCTGGAGCGGACCAGGTAGCGGTGCGGGCGGTCGGTCATCAGGCGGCGGATCTTGCGGAAGTCGCCGCTGGCCGCGTGCCGTCCGGCGACGACGACCTCGATGTGCCAGGCGAGCTGTTCGACCTCTTCGAGGATGTGGGACGAGAACAGCACCGTGCGGCCCTCGTCGCCCATCCGCCGCAGCAGGTCCATGAGCTGCATGCGCTGGCGCGGGTCCATGCCGTTGAAGGGCTCGTCGAGCAGGAGCAGCGACGGTTCGTGTACCAGCGCGGACGCCATCTTCACGCGCTGGCGCATGCCCTTGGAGTACGTGGAGATCTTGCGGTCCTGCGCGTACTCCATCTCGACGGTCGCCAGCGCCTTCTGGGCCGCCTTGGCGCCGAGACCGTGCAACTCGGCGTTGGCGACGACGAATTCACGCCCGGTGAGGAAGTCGTACATCCCCTCGCGCTCGGGGACGATCCCAATGTGCTTGTAGATCTGCTCGTTGCGCCACACCTGCTGGCCGTCGAGGGTGACGGTGCCGGTGGAGGGGGCGAGGAAGCCGCCCATCATGTTGATGAGGGTGGACTTTCCGGCGCCGTTGGGGCCGAGGAGTCCGGTGACTCCGGGGCCGACGTTCATGGTGATGTCGTTGACGGCGACCACGTTGCCGAACCAGCGGGAGACATGGTCGATGGAGAGCGTGGTCACAGGCCCACCTTCCGGTAGCGGCGGATCAGGAGGCCGTAGGTCGCGGCGATGAGGCCCAGGACGGCGAGGACGTAGACGACACCTTGCGCGTGGCTGGGGCCGACGCCTCCGGGGAACGCCGAACTCGCGCCCAGGAAGGCCGACTGGAGGCCGTCGATCAGCGTGACGGGCGAGAAGAGACCGATCCAGGGGATGGCGTTCGTGGCGTTCTGCGCGTCGGCGATGGCCTGGAGGGTGGAGACGGCGCCGTAGGAGATGGTCAGTACGGCGATGACGGCCGCGATGCCGAAGCCGCGGCGCGGGGTGACCGCCGCGATGACCAGGCCGATGCCGGCGAAGAGCAGGGAGAGGAGGGTCACGGAGACGAGGCCCTGGGCGAAGCCCTTGGTCTGGTCGGCGAAGTCGAGCTTCGCGAGCAACGCTCCTACGTAGAGCACGATCAGAGGCGCGGCGGTCAGGATGAACATGGCCGAGGCGAGGGCCGCGAACTTGGCCCGCACGTAGTCGGCGGTCTCGATAGGCCGCGAGAAGTACAGCGGGACGGTCTTGAAGCGCAGGTCGCGGGAGACGGACTGGGGTGCCTGGGAGGCGACATAGAGGCTGATGACGGCCTGCATGATGATCGCGTAGCGGGTGTAGTCGACGGGCAGGTCCTTGGCCTTCGTGGCGACCGCGACGGCCACCATGATGGCCGCGGGCACGCACATGACCACGAACAGCAGCATCGGCAGCACCTTGGACTTCACCGAGCGGCCGAGGCCGTAGGCGCCGCGCAGGGACTGCGAGTAGAGGGAGCGCCGGGCGTAGGCACGGCCCAGGCGGGGGCCGTCGTAGTTGCGGTAGCCGATGTTGTGGATACGGGTCTGGTCGCCCGGCTGGGGGACCAGGGGCTGGTCAATTGCCATGGCCTACGGCCTCCTTCCGCTCTGCGTCGCTGTCGGTGCCGGTCTCGGTGTCGGTGAAGACCTCGGAGATGTGGTGGCGGCGCTGCTCCATGCGCACCAGGCCGAGGCCCAGGTCCGCGATCACGTCCCGGACCACGTCGTACGTCTCCTCGCCCGAGGCCGTCAGGAGCAGGACGTGGCCCGCGCCCGGCAGGCCGCTGCCGTCGTGGGTGTCCACCCCGCGCGCGTGGAGCGCCTCGCGCACCGCGCGGGTGCCGTCCGGGTGCTCGTCGGTGTCGGTGACCTCGATCGCCAGGGTCGTCGTGGTCTGGGTGAAGTCCGTGGTGGAGCTGGAGCGCAGGAGCTTGCCGCCGTCGACCACGATCACGTGGTCGCAGGTGCGCTCCAGCTCGCCCAGCAGGTGCGAGGTCACCAGGACCGAGATGCCGAAGTCCGTGTAGATCCGGCGGATCAGGCCGAGCATCTCGTCGCGGCCGACCGGGTCGAGGCCGTTGGTCGGCTCGTCCAGGAAGACCAGCTGCGGGTCGTGGACAAGGGCCTGCGCGAGCTTGACGCGCTGCTTCATGCCCGTCGAGTAGCCGCCGATGGGGCGGTAGCGCTCCTCGTACAGACCGACATGGCGCAGCGTGTCCGCGGTGCGCTCGCGCGCGGCGGTGGGCGGCAGTCCGGACATGCGCGCCATGTGGACGACGAACTCGGTGGCCGAGACGTCGGGCGGCAGGCAGTCGTGCTCCGGCATGTACCCGACGCGCTCGCGGATGTCGGCACCCTTGGTGGCGACATCGAGTCCGAGCACTTCGGCTCGGCCCTCGGAGGCGGGGGACAGACCCAGCAGGATCTTGATCAAGGTCGACTTGCCGGCTCCGTTGGCACCGACGAGCCCCGTCACACCGGGGCCGACGTCCACGGAGAGCCGGTCAAGCGCGGTCACCCGGGGGAACCGCTTGCTCAGGCTTTCGGTCGCGATCACAGTCACGTCTACGAAGGTAGTGACGCGGACCACTCCGGTCGTCACCCCGCAGAGCTGTCCTCACGTCAGACTCCAGACGTACGGGCCCGTAGGGGATGCCCCTACCTGAGAGCTACACGACCCGCCCTCACGGTTGTCCACAGGTAGAGATCAAGGCTATTGACGCAGCCTCTAACAACTGTCACATTCACCAGTGTCAAGTTACGAGCACGTACCGCAGTCAATGTGGACAGGTGGGGCGGTGGCATGACTACGGCGGTGACACGCGAACTCTCCGCGGAACTGCGGGGGTTCAGGGAGGTCCAGCGGCTGGCGTACGAGTGCGCCGAAGCCGTCGCGGCCCGGCTGGAGCCCGGGGTGACCGAGCGGGACGCGGCGCGCATGCAGCGGTCGTGGCTGCGCGCGAGGGGTGTGAGGGACTGGTTCCATCTGCCCTTCGCCTGGTTCGGCGACCGCACGGCGTTCACCAACTTCCGGGTGCCGCTGCAGTTCTTCCCCACGAACCGCCGGCTGGAGCCCGGGATGCCGTTCATTCTGGACATGGCCCCCGTGTACAAGGGATTCACGGCCGACATCGGGTATTCGGGCTCCTTGGGCGCGAACCCGGTGCAGGACCGGCTGATGGCCGACCTGGAGGCCCATCGCGAGCTGCTGCTGCGCGAGGTGCGCGAGCGGCGCCCGCTGCGCGAGATCTACGAGGACGTGGACCGCCTCATGGTCCGCCAGGGCTACGCCAACCGGCATCGCGCGTATCCCTTCGGCGTGATCGCGCACAAGGTCGACCGGGTCGCCGAACGCCCTTGGTCCCCACGGCTGTTCGGGTTCGGCACCCAGGCACTGAAGGGCCTCGCCAGCGACGCTCTGCACGGCCACCGAGACGGCTGGTCCCCGCTGTGGTCGCCGTACCGCTTCTCCGACCACCCCCCGCACCCCGGCCTGTGGGCGGTCGAACCGCATCTCGGATTCCGGGGCACGGGCGCCAAGTTCGAGGAGATCCTCGTCGTCACCGACTCCAAGGACCCTGAACAGAGCGCCTTCTGGCTGGACGACGATCTGCCGCACGTGCGGCGCTGGGCGGAGGACAAGTGACGCTTGAGGGTGCGCGAGAGCGCCGGGTGCGGACCGGCGGGGTCGAGCTGTGCGTGGCCGAGCTGGGGGACGCGTCGAACCCCACCGTGGTCCTGGTGCACGGCTATCCCGACAGCAAGGAGGTGTGGTCCGAGGTCGCGTCCCGGCTGGCGGACCGCTTCCACGTCGTGCTCTACGACGTCCGGGGCCACGGCCGGTCCACGGCCCCGCGGCCGCTGCGGGGCGGGTTCACCCTGGAGAAGCTGACGGACGACTTCCTGGCGGTCGCGGACGCGGTCAGCCCGGACCGGCCGGTGCACCTGGTGGGGCACGACTGGGGCTCGGTGCAGTGCTGGGAGTTCGTCACGGTCGAGCGCACCAAGGGCCGTATCGCCTCCTTCACGTCGATGTCCGGGCCCTCCCTCGACCACTTCGGACACTGGATCAACAAGCGCCTGACCCGGCCCACCCCGCGCCGCGTCGGCCAACTCCTGGGCCAGGGCGCCAAGTCCTGGTACGTGTACCTGCTGCACACGCCCGTGCTGCCCGAACTCGCCTGGCGCGGCCCGCTCGGCAAACGCTGGCCGAAGATCCTGGAGCTCGTCGAGAAGGTGCCCGGCGGCGACTACCCGACCTCCTCGCTGCCCACGGACGCGGCCCACGGCGCCTGGCTGTACCGCGACAACGTCCGCGCCAGGCTGCGCAGGCCGCGCCCGGACGCGTACGCGCACGCGCGCGTGCAGCTCATCACGCCCCTGGGAGACGCGTTTCTCTCCGAGCGGCTCTACGACGGGCTGGAGGAGTGGGCACCGGAGCTGGTGCGGCGGACGCTGCCGGCCAAGCACTGGATCCCGCGCACGCGGCCCGATCAACTGGCCTCCTGGATCACTGAGTTCGTGACGGCCGACGAAGGGGGTCCGGTGACGGCCACGGGGACGGGTAAATACGCCGAGCGGTTCGGCGGGCAGCTCGTGCTGGTCACGGGGGCGGGCAGCGGGATCGGGCGGGCCACGGCGTTCGCGTTCGCCGAGGCGGGCGCGCGCGTGGTGGCCGTCGACCGGGATGCCGAAAGTGCCGCCCGCACCGCCGAGTTGGCCCGGCTGATCGGCGCCCCCGAGGCCTGGGCGGAGGAGGCCGACGTCTCCGACGGACCGGCCATGGAGAAGCTCGCCGCGAAGGTCGCCGGGGAGTACGGCGTGGTGGACGTCCTCGTGAACAACGCCGGAATCGGACTCTCCGGTTCCTTCTTCGACACCACCCCGGAGGACTGGAAGAAGGTCCTCGACGTCAACCTGTGGGGCGTGATCCACGGCTGCCGGCTCTTCGGGAAGCAGATGGCCGAGCGCGGCCAGGGCGGCCACATCGTCAACACCGCGTCGGCGGCGGCCTTCCAGCCCTCCAAGGCGCTGCCCGCCTACAGCACCTCCAAGGCGGCTGTCCTGATGCTCAGCGAGTGCCTGCGCGCGGAACTGTCCGGGCAGGGAATCGGCGTTTCGGCGATATGCCCGGGCCTCGTCAACACCAACATCACATCGACCGCGCACTTCGCCGGGGTCGACGCCGACGAGGAGAAGCGGCGCCAGAAGAGGTCGGCGCGGCTGTACGGGCTGCGGAACTACCCGCCGGAGAAGGTCGCCGACGCGATTCTGCGGGCGGTCGTCCGCGACCAGGCCGTCGTACCGGTCACCCCGGAGGCGCGCGGTGCCCATCTGCTGTCCCGGTTCGCCCCGCGCGCGCTGCGGGCGATCGCCCGCGTGGAGCCGCCGTTGTGACCGCCGCGCCCGAGCACCACCCGAACGAGCTTGATGTGAGCGAGCGCCACGCGATCGCGCCCCGCCGGGTCTCCTTCGACTGGTCGCGCACGCCCCTTCACTGGATCCCGGACGAGCCGACCGCCACGCATGTCGTCAACGTGCTGCACCTGCTGCTGCCGGCGGGGGAGCGGTGGTTCGTGAAGGTCCTCAAGGAGGGCCTGCCGCTGGTCAGGGACCCGGAACTCCTCGCGGACGTCAAGGGGTTCATGGGCCAGGAGGCCACGCACAGCGTGCAGCACGCGCACGTACTGGACCATCTCGCAGCCCAGCGGCTCGACACGGCGGACTTCACCAAGCACGTCGACTTCCTGTTCGAACGGCTGCTGGGCGAACGCCCGCCGCTCGGCGCGCCATTGCCCGAGCGCGAGTGGCTGCGCTTCCGGCTCTCGGTCGTCGCGGCGATCGAGCAGTTCACGGCGGTGCTGGGCGACTGGATCCTGGCCGCCGAGGACCTCGACCGGGCGGGCGCCGACAAGATCATGCTCGACCTGCTGCGCTGGCACGGCGCGGAGGAGGTCGAACACCGCGCGGTGGCCTTCGACATGTTCCAGCACTGCGGAGGCCGCGGTCTCCCCCGGTACGCCCGCCGTATCGCCGGCATGACGGTCACCGCGCCCGTGATGCTCTACCTGTGGGCCTGGGGCACGGCCTACCTGATCCGCCACGATCCCCAGCTCGCCGGGCGCGTCCGCTACTCGCTCGCCGAGCACAACAGGGCCGTACGGAAAGGCCTGTTGCCCACCTGGCGGTCGCTCGGCGCGGCCGTCCCGCGCTATCTGCGGCGCTCCTACCATCCGTCCCGGGAGGGATCGCTGAGCCGCGCGGTGGAGTACCTGAGACGGTCACCGGCGGCACGGACCGGGGCGGGGGCCGCGTGAGTGCCGGGACCGACCCCCGTGAAGTCACCTACCGGATCGAGGATCTCGCCCAGCTCAGCGGGGCCACGGTCCGGACGATCCGCGCCTATCAGGACCGCGGGCTGCTCCCCCGCCCCGAGCGGCGCGGGCGGGCCAACGTGTACGCGGACGTCCATCTCGCCCGGCTCCGCCAGATCGCGGACCTGCTCGACCGCGGCTACACCCTGGCCTCCATCAAGGAGTTGCTGGAGGCCTGGGACGCGGGCCGTGGCCTGGGCGGGGTGCTCGGGCTGGTCGCGGAGGTCGACGGGCCGTGGACGGACGAGGAGGCGGCCCGGATCTCGCGCGCCGAGCTGGAGCGGCGCTTCGGCGGCAGCCCGGACGACGCGGCCGTCGCCGACGCCGTCGAACTCGGCGTACTGGAGCCGGTCCCCGGGGACACCGACTCCTTCCTCGTACCAAGCCCCCAAGAGCTCGCCGTGGCCGTCGAGTTGTGCGCCTCGGGAGTACCGCTGTCCGCGATCTCGTCCCATCTGCGGGAGTTGAGGGTCCAGGTCGAGCACATCGCCTCCCGTTTCCTGGAGTTCACCACCGAGCACGTCTTCGCCCGCTACCTCGAAGGACCGCACCGCCCGACCGAGGCGGACGCGGCCGAGGCGGCCTCTCTCGTACGACGGCTGCGCCCGCTCGCGCAGCAGACTGTGGACGCGGAACTCGCCCGCGCGATGCGGCTGTTCGCCAACCGTTCGCTACGGCAGCACCTGGGGGCGGCGGAGTCTTCGCCGTCGGTGTCCTCGTCACGTTCCGTGGCCGTGCCCGAGGAGACAATGCGGGCTGTGGAGGCGCTGGTTGGAGCGGCGAACGCGGCGGAGTTCGTCGCGCTGGCGGCTGAACGGGAGCTGCGGGCAAGGGCGTTGGATGCGCTCATGCCAAGCGGGCGTCCCCCAGCTGATCTTGACGAACAGGTGTGACATGACAGGGAGTTGTCCACAGAAACGCCAAATCCCCTGTGGATAACTACAGTTGGTTGTGGACCAAACATCAGCCCCAAAAGAAAATGCGTGATCCGCGTCTCTCCCGTCATGCTGAGCGGATGGACGAAAGACGCACCGTGAAGGTGTCGAAGTACCTCTCGAAGCACCTGCGCCACCAGCCCGAGCGGATCGGGCTCACCCTCGACGAGGCCGGCTGGGTCGAGATCGACACGCTGATCGCCGCCTGTGCCGCGCACGGGTTCCGCTTCAGCCGCCAGGAACTCGACCATGTGGTGGCCACGAACGACAAGCGGCGCTTCGCGATCGAGGGCACCCGTATCCGCGCCAGCCAGGGCCACAGCATCGAGGTCGACCTCGGACTGCCCCCGGCCACCCCGCCGTCGTACCTCTTCCACGGCACGGTGGCACGCAACCTGGACGCGATCCGGGCCGAGGGGCTACGGCCCATGAACCGCCACGCCGTGCACCTCTCCGCCGACCGGGAGACCGCGACCCGGGTGGGCGCCCGCCGCGGCCGGCCCGTCGTGCTCGCCGTGGACGCTGGCGCGATGCACGGCGACGGCCATGTGTTCCGGGTCAGCGAGAACGGGGTGTGGCTCACCGAGGCGGTACCCACGCGCTATCTGCGGTTCCCCGAATCCCACTGATCCGCGCGGCCGAGATGTGCCACCGGTGATGGCCCCGGCCACACCACCCCCGGCATGATCAGAGGTATGGACCACTTCCCCAGCACCGAGGCGGCCGTCACCGCCCTGCGTGACATCGCCGCCGAGTACGCGCGTGAGATCGAGGTCACCCACGACATCGGCGCCGACCAGACCTCGCGCCGCACCTCCGCGGGTTTCGGCGTCACCACCGACCCCGACGGTTCACTCCCGCACGAGGCCTTCGTCGAGTTCGGCGGACTGCCCCGGGTGAGCGTGCGGCTCTTCCCCGAGGACGACGCCGTGATCACGGTCGAGGGCATCGCCTGCCCCGACATCGCCCGCGACGACGTCCCCGCCTTCCTCCGCTCCGTGTTCGACGGCCACGCCTACGTAAAGGCCCGCCGTTTCCCGCCCAGTTGCAACCTGATCGTCCCGCTGCCCGGCGACCGGACGCACAAGGAGTGGATCTCGATGATCACCCTCACGCCGTGGCTGAACGGCCGCATCAGATGACGGTTTCACGTGAAACACGGACAGCCGCTTAGCCTGGGATCCATGAACCTGCGCCTGAGCACCGTGATCCTCCCGTACCGCCGCTGGAACGAGGGGAGCCGCGAGGCATGGCAGCGCGCGGAGCAGCTCGGTTTCCACACCGCCTACACCTACGACCATCTGTCCTGGCGCACCTTCCGGGACGGCCCGTGGTTCGGCGCCGTACCGACACTGACCGCCGCAGCGGCAGTCACTGAGCGGATGCGGCTGGGCACGCTCGTCACCTCGCCCAACTTCCGGCACCCGGTGACCCTCGCCAAGGACCTCATCACGCTCGACGACGTCTCCGACGGACGCGTCACCCTCGGCATCGGTGCGGGCGGCTCCGGCTTCGACGCCACCGCCCTCGGACAGGACCCGTGGACCCCACGGGAGCGTGCCGACCGGTTCGGGGAGTTCGTTCCGCTGCTGGACCGGCTGCTCACCGAGGATTCGGTGTCGTACGAGGGTGACTTCTACTCGGCGCACGAGGCCCGGAACATTCCGGGGTGTGTGCAGCGGCCCCGGCTGCCGTTCGCGGTGGCCGCCACCAGGCCCCGTGGTCTGAAGCTCACCGCCCGCCACGGGCAGGCCTGGGTGACCACCGGTGATCCCCGGCTCTTCGAGAGCGGCACTCCCGAGCAGTCGGTTCACGCCATTCGCGGGCAGGCCGAGAAGCTGGCCGACGCCTGCGCGTCGATCGGCCGGGACGCGGCCGAGCTCGACAAGATCCTGCTCACCGGTTTCACCCCGGACCGCGGCCGTCCGCTGGAGTCCCTCGGTGCCTTCGTCGACTTCGCGGGCCGGCATCAGGAACTGGGCTTCACCGACATCGTGATCCACTGGCCGATCCCGGACTCCGACTTCGCGGCGGACGAGAAGGTCTTCGAGCAGATCGCGATGGAAGCCCCCACTCAGCTCCGCTGACCCGGAGGGCGCCCCTGGCCTCGGGCGCAACGACCACTGCTGGGGGCCGTAACCACTCACATGTGCGCACTGCCGCACGGCCGTGCGGGCATATGCGGGAGAATGGTCCGGTGACCTCAGCGACTCGACAGCCCGAGACCCCGGCCTCCGCCGTCCCGCCACGGCTGATCGCCACCGACCTGGACGGCACTCTGCTGCGCGACGACAAGTCGGTGTCCCCCCGCACGGTGGCCGCCCTGGCGGCTGCCGAGGAGGCGGGCATCGAGGTCTTCTTCGTGACCGGTCGCCCGGCCCGCTGGATGGACGTCGTCAGCGACCACGTCCACGGCCACGGCCTGGCGATCTGCGGCAACGGCGCGGCCGTGGTCGACCTGCACGGCGGCCCTGGTGCCCACCGCTTCGTGAAGGTCCGCGAACTGGCCCGGAACAACGCCCTCGACGCCGTACGACTGGTGCGCGAGGCGGCGCCCGGGACCGTGTACGCGATCGAGCAGACCTACGGCTTCTACCAGGAGCCGGCGTATCCGAAGCTGCACCTGGAGATCCCGGACACCCTGGCGCCCGCCGAGAAGCTCCTCGCGCCGGACGCCCCCGGGGCCGACGAACCGGTCCTGAAGATCCTCGCGTTCCACCCCGACCTCGACCCGGACGACTTCCTGACCACCGCCCGCCTCGCCCTGGGCGACCGCGCGAACGTCACCCGCTCCAGCCCCAGCGCCCTGCTGGAGATCAGCGGCCCCGGCGTCTCCAAGGCGAGCACGCTCGCCCTGTGCTGCGCGGAGCGGGGTATCGCGCCCGAGGAGGTCGTCGCCTTCGGGGACATGCCGAACGACGTCGAGATGCTGACGTGGGCGGGGCAGTCGTATGCGATGGGCAACGCGCACCCCGCCGTGCTCGCCGCGGCCTCGGGGCGGACCGTCGACAACAACGAGGACGGCGTGGCGGTCGTCATCGAGCGGATGCTGGCGGAGCGGCGGTAGCTCGCTCAGCCGACGGCCACTCCGCGTGCCTCCAGCCACGGCAGCGGATCGACCGCAGAGTCCGTCTCCGGGGTGGTCCGTACCTCGAAGTGCAGGTGCGGGCCGGTGGAGTTGCCGGTCGTGCCGGACCGGCCGATCCACTGGCCGGCGGTGACCCGGTCACCCTCGTCGACGGCGACGGAGGCGAGGTGGGCGTACTGCGTGCAGTAGCCGCCCGGATGCTCGACCACGATCTGGATGCCGAAGGCGCCGCCGCAGGACACTCGCACCACCCGGCCCGCTCCGGCCGCCCGGACCGGTGTGCCTACGGGCACCGCGAAGTCCTGGCCGGTGTGCCGGTTCGCCCAGCGGGAGCCGCTGCTGCCGAATCCTGCGGACAGTTCGCTCGACTCCACCGGCGCGACCCATGAGGCGGTTTCCGTGGTCGACGGCTGGTCGAGGCGAACGGCGCCCGGGCATGAACCCGCGGCGACCGAGGTGTCCGTCTGCCTGGCACCGAGGGTGTGGCTGTCGCTGTTGCCGGGGCGGGCCGCCAGCACGGCGATCGCGCACAGCAGTACCGGAACGAGCAGAGGGTGACGGCGAGATGAGGGCATGTCAGCGATCGTGACCCGTGCGACGGACCGGCGCCCTGTTCAAGTCGTACGCATGGGGGACAGGGTGGCGCGAACGGCTCAGTGGGGCGCCTGCCACACCACCGTCGTACCGCCTCCGCCGTTGCCGGGCCCGTACCAGCTGTCGCCGCCCAGGGATTCGGCCCGTCGCTTGAGGTTCTTCAGGCCGCTGCGGCGACCGCCCTCCGGGATGCCGACCCCGTCGTCCGCGACGGTGAGCCGGACGCCGGGCCGTCCGTCGGGCAGGGTCGCGGTCGCGTCGACGACGACCTCGATCCGGGTGGCCGCCGCGTGCCGGAAGGCGTTGGAGAGGGCCTCGCGCAGGGCCGCGATGAGGTTCTTGCCGGTGAGGTCACCGACCACGCTGTCGACCGCGCCGACGAAACGGTGCTCGGGTGTGAAACCGAGCGGCACGGCGGCCATGTTGATCTCCCGCAGCACCCGCGTGCGCAGCCCGGAGGGGGCTTCGGTGGGCCCCTGTTGGAGCGCGAAGATCGTGGTGCGGATCTCCTGGATGGTGATGTCGAGTTCGTCGACGGCGTTGCCGACGCCCTGCCGCACCTCGGGGACGAGCGAGTCGCGCCGGGCGCTCTCCAGCATCATGCCGGTGGCGAACAGCCGTTGGATGACCAGGTCGTGCAGATCGCGGGCGATCCGGTCCCGGTCCTCGTACACCGCGAGGCGTTCCCGGTCGCGCTGTGCCTCGGCCATCATCAGCGCGAGCGCGGCCTGCGAGGCGAACTGGATGGCGAGGGTGCGTTCCGCCTCCGTGAACGGCCGCTCGCCCCGCGCCCGAGGGGTGACGAGGGCGCCCAGGACGCGCCCGCCGCTCTGCAGGGGCAGCGCCATGATCGGCCCGTAGGCGCGCGCGAGGGCGCTGATCACACGCGGATCGGTGGCCGCGTCCGCGACGAACACCGGCTGTCCGTCGAGGAGTTGCGCGACGATCTCGCTGTCCGGCGGGACGACTCTGCCGAGCTGGTTCGACGGTTGTTCCGAGGCCACGGCGACGATCTCCATGCCGCCCTCGGTCGCGGGCAGCAGCACGATCCCGGCCGCCGAACCGGACAGCCGGCGGGCCCGTTCCGCGACGACCTGGAGCGCCTCCTCGGCATCCCCGCCGGACAACAGGGCGGTCGTGACGGCCACCGACCCGTCGATCCACCGCTCGCGCTGCTGGGCGGCCTCGTACAGCCGGGCGTTGCCGATCGCGATGCCGGCCTCGGTCGCCAGGACCCGGACCATGTTGACGTCGTCGTCGTTGAAGGTGCCCCCACCGCGTTTCTCGCCCAAATAGAGATTCCCGAAGACCTCTCCCTGGACCCGGATCGGAACACCGAGGAAGGCCCGCATCCGAGGATGGTGCGCGGGGAAGCCCCAGGAGCGCGGATCCTGCGTCACATCCACGAGCCGCACCGGCTCCGGCTCCCGGATGAGCGCGCCGAGCAGCCCCTTGTGCCCGTCGGGAAACCGCCCGATGCGCCGCGCGGTCCCCGCGTCTACCCCGTGGAAGACGAAGTCGGCAAGGGCGTCGCCCTCTTCGTCCACGACACCGAGCCCCGCGAAACGGGCTTCCGTCAGCGTGGCCGCCGCCTCACAGATCCGCTCCAGCGTGGAGTGCAACTCGAGCCCACTGCCCACGGACCGCATCGCGGCCAGCAACTGCGGCACGCGTACGGCCAGTTCGGCGGACAGCCCCGGGGAGGACGACGGGGGACCGGCACTCGCAGCGGCTGACATGCCCCGAGCCTAATTAGTCCTCTTTGTCACGGAAAGTCGAGCGCCTCGACCGCAAGCCTCCCTACCCGGCCGCCACCAGCAGCTCCGACTCCGCCTCCCGCTCCGCCATCCCCCGCAACGGCCCCTCCACCGAGACCAGTCCGGCGTACGGCCCCCGCTGCACGACCCGCCCCTCGTCCAGCACGATCACCTCGTCCACGTCATCGAGTCCCGCCAGCCGGTGCGTGATGAGGAGCGTCGTACGGCCCTCCGTGGCGGCCAGCAGATCGGCGGTGAGCGCGTCGGCGGTCGCCAGGTCGAGGTGTTCGGCGGGCTCGTCGAGCACGAGGACCGGGAAGTCGGCGAGCAGTGCGCGGGCGAGGGCCAGCCGCTGCCGCTGCCCGCCGGACAGCCGCGCCCCGTGCTCACCGACGAGGGTGTCCAGTCCGTCGGGCAGCCCGTCGGCCCAGTCGATCAGCCGGGCCCGCTCCAGCGCGGCTCGCAGTTCGTCCTCGGTCGCGTCCTTCTTCGCGAGCAGCAGGTTCTCGCGCACCGAGCTGTCGAAGAGGTGCGCGTCCTGCGCACACAGCCCGACGAGCCGTCGTACGTCATCACCGTCCAGGGCGTACGCGTCCACGCCGGCCAGCGTGTACGAACCGGCGTCCGCGTCGAGGAAGCGCAGCAGCACCTGCGCCAGCGTCGTCTTGCCGGAACCGGAGGACCCGACCACGGCGACCCGGCGGCCCTTCTCCAGCGTCAGGTTGAGCCCGGCGAGCGCGTCCCGGTCCTGGCCGTTGTGGCGCGCGGCCAGCCCCTGGACAACGAGCGGGAAGGGTGTCGCGGGCGCCTGGCGGGGCCGCTCCGGTTCCCGTACGGGCTCGGGGGCGTCCAGGACCTCGTACACGCGCTCGGCGCTCTTGCGGACCCGCTGCCTGTACTGCACAGCGAGGGGCAGTCCGAGGACGGCCTCGAAGGCGGCGAGCGGGGTGAGGACGACGACGGCCGTCAGGACACCGCTGAGCCGTCCCGCGGCGACGGCTTGGACGGCCACCAGGGCGGTGGCGGCGACGGTCAGTCCGGAGATCAGCGCGGTGAGGCCGTCGCCGAGCGCGGTGGCGGTGGCGGCGCGGGAGGCGATCCGGGTGAGGACGCCGTCCGCGCGCCGGGCCTCGGCGGTGCGGGCGGGCAGTGCGCCAGCGACCGTCAACTCGGCGGTGCCGGTGAGCAGTTCGGTGACGCGGGTGGCGAGCGCCCCACGGGCCGGGGCCAGCCGCCGTTCGGCACGACGGGCCACGGCACCGGTGACGAGGGGGACGCCGACACCGGCGGCGAGGAGACCGACCGCGAGGACGGCACCGGCCTCGGGCAGCAGCCAGGCGGTGAAGCCGACCGTCGCCGCCGAGACGGTGACCGCGACCCCGGCGGGCAGCAGCCAGCGCAGCCAGTAGTCCTGGAGCGCGTCCACGTCGGCGACGAGCCGGGACAGCAGATCGCCCCGGCGGGTGTCGCGGAGTCCGGCAGGTGCCAGCCGCTCAAGGCGCCGGTAGACGGCGACCCGGGTGTCGGCAAGCATCCGCAGCACCGCGTCGTGCGACACGAGTCGCTCCGCGTACCGGAACACGGCCCGCCCGATCCCGAAGGCCCTGGTCGCGGTCACCGCCACCATCAGGTACAGCACGGGCGGCTGCTGCGAGGCCCGCGAGATCAGCCACCCCGAGGTGGCCATGAGCCCAACCGCACTGCCCAGCGCGAGACTTCCGAGCACCAGGGCCAGGGCGAGGCGGCCACGCCGGGCGCCGGACATGGCGCGGACGCGGGAGAGGACGCTGCCCTTGCGGGCCGCGAGCTGTGTCTCGGGCACGTCGACGGCCACGGAACTCACCGTCGCCTCCGCGCTCGGACCGGCGAGCGTCGGCGCGGTCTCCGTGCGGACCACCGCATCGCCCTCCGTCACCCGCACCACCCGGTCCGCCACCGCCAGGAGAGCCGGCCGGTGCACCACGAGCAGGACCGTGCGCCCGACCGCCAACCGCCTCACCGCCTCGACCACTTCGGCCTCGGTCGCCCCGTCCAGCGCGGCCGTCGGCTCATCGAGGAGCAGAACGGGACGGTCGGCGAGGAAGGCCCGGGCGAGCGCGAGACGCTGCCGCTGCCCGGCGGACAGCCCGGCCCCGTCCTCACCGAGCACACTCCCGATGCCCTCGGGCAGCGCGTCCACGAACTCCAGGGCGCCCGCGTCGGCCAACGCCCGCCGTACGGCGGTGTCGTCGGCGTCGGGCCGGGCGAGCCGTACGTTCTCAGCGATCGTCCCGGCGTACAGCTGCGGGCGTTGCGGCACCCAGGCGATCCGTGAGCGCCAGCGCTCCAGGTCGGCGTCGGCGAGATCGACTCCCCCGACGCGGACCCGCCCCTCGGCGGGCCGCACGAATCCCAACAGGGCGTTCAGGAGTGTCGACTTGCCCGAGCCGCTCGGGCCGACGAGGGCGACCGTCTCGCCGGGTTCCACGGCGAAGGACACGTCCGACACGGCGTCCACAGACCGGCCGGGATACCGGACCGTCACACCTTCGAAGGCGAGCGCGTCGGAGGGCACTTCGGTGGTTCCCGTGGCCGGTACCGGTGTCTCCAGTACCGAGAAGATCTCCTCGGCCGCCGTGAGACCCTCCGCCGCCGCGTGGTACTGCGCGCCCACCTGACGCAGGGGCAGATACGCCTCGGGCGCCAGGACGAGGACGACGAGACCGATGTAGAGGTCCATGTCGCCGTGAACGAGACGCATGCCGATCGTCACGGCGACCAGGGCCACGGAGAGCGTGGCAAGCAGTTCCAACGCGAAGGAGGAGACGAAGGCGATCCGCAGGGTCCGCATGGTCGCCTGCCGGTACTCGCCGGTGATCCGCCGGATCGACTCGGCCTGCGCCTTGGCCCGCCCGAACACCTTCAGCGTGGGCAGGCCCGCGACCACGTCCAGGAAGTGCCCGGAGAGCCGGGACAGCAACTGCCACTGCCGGTCCATCCGGGACTGCGTGGCCCAGCCGATCATCACCATGAAGAGCGGGATGAGCGGCAGGGTGCCGACGATGATCGCCGCCGAGACCCAGTCCTCGGTGACGATCCGCGCCAGCACCGCCACGGGGACGACCACCGCGAGGCCCAACTGTGGGAGATAGCGCGAGAAGTAGTCGTCGAGGGCGTCGACTCCACGTGTGGCGAGGGCGACCAGCGACCCGGTCCGCTGCCCACTCAGCCAGCCGGGCCCCAGCTCCACGGAACGCTCCAGCAGCCGTCGCCGTAGCTCCGACTTCACGGAGGCGCTGGCTCGGTGGGCGGCGAGTTCGGTGAGCCAGGAGACCAGGGCACGGCCACCCGCGACCGCCACCAACAGCACCAGGGGAGTGCCGAGTTCACTCACGGACTTGCCGTGCTGGAAGGCGCCGACCACGACCTCGGCGATGAGCATCGCCTGCGCGATGGCCAGCAGCGCCCCGACGGCACCCAGGCCGACGACCGCCATCAGGAAGAGGCGGGTGGCGCGGGCGTATCGAAGTAGTCGTGGGTCGATTGGTTTCACGTGAAACACACCCTCTTCTCGGGAGGTCCCGACTTCTCATTAGGTCCCAACGGGGCATGTTTCACGTGAAACATGCCCCAATCAGGACTCAGTGCGCTGCTTCTGCAATGTGCTGCGTACCGATCCGCTTCCGGAACACCCAGTACGTCCAGCCCTGGTAGAGCAGGACGATCGGGGTGGCGATCCCCGCACACCAGGTCATGATCTTCAGGGTGTACGGGCTCGACGAAGCGTTGGTGACCGTGAGGCTCCAGTCCGCGTTGAGCGAGGACGGCATGACGTTCGGGAAGAGCGACAGGAAGAGCATCGCGACGGCGGCGATGATGGTGACCCCGGAGAACGCGAACGACCAGCCCTCGCGCCCGACTTGGATCGCCCCCAGCGCCGCGACCAGCGCGACGACGGCCACGACCAGCGCGACCAGGCTCTTGCCGTCACCGCTGTCGACCTGGGTCCAGATCAGGAAGGCCAGCGCCAACAGGGCGGTGACGAGACCGACTTGAAGGGCCAGCTTCCGTGCCCGCACCCGAATGTCGCCGACGGTCTTGAGCGCCGTGAACACCGCGCCGTGGAAGGTGAACAGCGTCAGCGTGACCAGGCCGCCGAGGATGGCGTACGGGTTGAGCAGGTCCCAGAAGTTGCCGACGTACTCGAAGTTCTTGTCGATCTTCACGCCCCGCACGATGTTGCCGAAGGCGACGCCCCACAGGAACGCGGGGAGCAGCGAGGTCCAGAAGATCGCGGTCTCCCAGTTGCGCTGCCAGTTCTCCTCGGGCCGCTTCGCCCGGTACTCGAAGGCGACACCCCGGACGATCAGGCAGACCAGGATGATCAGCAGAGCGAGGTAGAAGCCGGAGAAGAGGGTGGCGTACCACTCGGGGAAGGCGGCGAAGGTCGCGCCGCCGGCCGTGAGCAGCCAGACCTCGTTGCCGTCCCAGACCGGACCGATCGTGTTGATCAGCACCCGCTTCTCGGTGCGGTTCCGGGCGAGCAGCTTGGTGAGGATGCCGACCCCGAAGTCGAAGCCCTCCAGGAAGAAGTAGCCGGTCCACAGGACGGCGATGAGGACGAACCAGACGTCGTGCAGTTCCATGACAGTTGCAACTCCCTCGGCCTAGTACGAGAAGGCCATCGGCTTGTCGGCGTCCTGGGAGTCGCCGCCGATCTTCGTGGGCGGGTTGAGGTCGGCCTCGGTGAGCTCGGGCGGGCCGGCCTTGACGTACTTCGCGAGCAGCTTGACCTCGATGACGGCGAGGATCGCGTAGAGCGAGGTGAAGACGATCATCGAGGTGAGGACCTCGCCCTGGGAAACGCTGGGGGAGACGGCGTCGCGGGTCTGGAAGAGGCCGTAGACGACCCAGGGCTGGCGGCCCATCTCGGTGAAGATCCAGCCCCAGGAGTTGGCGATGAGGGGGAAGCCGAGGGTCCAGATGGACACCAGCCAGTAGAGCTTGGTGAGCTTCGGGCCGAGGGCCTTCTTCTTGAAGAGGACCACGTTCGGCACCTCGTCGTCGCCGACCCGCAGATGCTGGGGCAGCATGAACTTCTTGCGGGTCAGCCAGAGTCCGGCCAGGCCGACGGCGAAGGACGCCATGCCGAAGCCGATCATCCAGCGGAACGCCCAGAAGGTGACGGGGATGATGGGCCGGTAGTCGCCGGGACCGTACTTGGCCTGCTCGGCCTTGTTGGTGTCGTTGATGCCGGGGACGTAGGAGTTGAAGTCGTCGTCGGCGAGGAACGACAGTATCCCGGGGATCGAGAGCTCGACGGTGTTGTGGCCCTTGCTGACGTCGCCGTAGGCGAAGATCGAGAAGGGCGCGGAGTCCTGGCCGTCCCACAGGGCCTCGGCGGCGGCCATCTTCATAGGCTGCTGCTTGAACATGACCTTGCCGAGGGTGTCACCGCTGACGGCGGTGAGCAGGCCGGCGATCGTGACGGTGATCAGGCCCAGCCGCAGCGAGGTCTTCATCACGGAGATGTGCTTCTTGCGGTACAGGTGGAAGGCCGCGATGCCGACCATGAACGCGCCACCGGTCAGGAAGGACGCGGAGAGCGTGTGGAAGGCCTGCGCGAGCGCGGTGTTCTGGGTCAGCACATGCCAGAAGTCGGTGAGTTCGGCACGGCCCTTGGCTTTGTTGATCTTGTAGCCGACGGGGTGCTGCATCCACGAGTTGGCCGCGAGGATGAAGTACGCCGAGAGGATCGTGCCGATCGAGACCATCCAGATGCAGGCCAGATGGATCCGCTTGGGGAGCTTGTCCCAGCCGAAGATCCACAGCCCGATGAAGGTCGACTCGAAGAAGAACGCGATCAGCGCCTCGAAGGCGAGCGGGGCACCGAAGATGTCACCGACGAACCGCGAGTAGGCGGACCAGTTCATGCCGAACTGGAACTCCTGCACGATGCCCGTGACGACGCCCATGGCGATGTTGATCAGGAAGAGCTTGCCCCAGAACTTGGTGGCCCTGAGGTACTTCTCCTTCTCCGTGCGCACCCACGCGGTCTGCAGCCCGGCCGTGAGAGCGGCGAGCGAGATCGTCAGGGGGACGAACAGGAAGTGGTAGACGGTGGTGATGCCGAACTGCCATCGCGCCAGTGTCTCCGGCGCCAGAGCCAGTTGCACGTCGTCAGTCTCCTTATGTCGCCGTGGTCACAGCGGCAGTTTGCCCCTTATGCCCCACGCATCACTGGACAACCAGGACACGCTTGTGAACGCGTTCACATTCACAAGGAATTATGACGCATGGCAGTTCGAGACGTGAGAGGCGGGGGGTCCCCCAACGCGGCCGACCGGCCCCACCAGGGAGGGACCGGTCGGCCTATGGCGTCGACGACGCCCTACAGCTCCTTGCGGAAGCCCTCCGCCACCTTCAGGAAGATGTCGTTGGCCTCGGTCTCCCCGACCGTGATCCGGGCGCCCTCGCCCGCGAACGGCCGCACCACCACACCGTGCTGCTCGCACACCGCCGCGAAGTCGACCGTACGCTCCCCCAGCCGCAGCCACACGAAGTTCGCCTGCGTCTCCGGAACCGTCCAGCCCTGACCGCGCAGCGTGTCGACCACGCGGGTGCGCTCGCTCACCAAGGAGCCGACCCGGCCGAGCAGTTCGTCCTCCGCGCGCAGCGAGGCGACCGCCGCGTCCTGCGCGAGCTGACTCACCCCGAACGGCACGGCCGTCTTGCGCAGCGCCGCCGCCACCGGCTCGTGCGCGATCGCGAAGCCGACCCGCAGCCCGGCGAGGCCGTACGCCTTGGAGAAGGTGCGCAGGACACAGACGTTCGGCCGGTCGCGGTAGATCTGGACGCCGTCCGGCACCTCCAGGTCCCGGATGAACTCGCGGTACGCCTCGTCCAGTACGACCAGCACATCATCGGGCACCCGGTCCAGGAAGCGCTCCAGCTCGGCCCGTCGTACGACCGTGCCCGTCGGGTTGTTGGGGTTGCAGACGAAGATCAGCCGGGTCCGGTCCGTGATGGCGTCGGCCATCGCGTCCAGGTCGTGCACATCGCCCGGGGTCAGCGGCACCTGCACCGGAGTGGCACCGCTGATCCGCGTGATGATCGGGTAGGCCTCGAAGGACCGCCAGGCGTAGATGACCTCGTCACCGGGACCGCTGGTCGCCTGGATCAGCTGCTGGGCGACGCCGACCGAGCCGGTGCCGGTGGCCAGGTGGGAGAGCGGGACGCCGAACCGTTCCGCCAGCTCGTTCATCAGACCGGTGCAGGCCATGTCCGGGTACCGGTTGAAGGAGGCGGCGGCCGCCGTCACGCTCTCCATGACACCCGGCAGCGGCGGGTACGGGTTCTCGTTGGAGGACAGCTTGTAGGCCACCGGACCGTCCACCGCGGCAGGCTTGCCCGGCTTGTAGGTGGGGATACCCTCCAGCTCGGCGCGCAGCTTGGGGCTCGTCTCGCTCACCGCAGTCCTCCTTGTGACCCACCGGATTTCAATACTGCTCACCTTATGAGGATTCGACGCCGCCGCGTACAGGTCGCGTCCGGGTGAGCGGCCTGCGGACCCTGGCCGGGAATGTCTCACACGTCACATCCGCATCAGGGGCAACAGCGTACGAAGGCGCACGAACCGGGGGCGCGCTGTACATATATCTATGCGCCGGTAGCTCACGCCGTGGCGCGCATCCCTCGTGCAGGTGAGTTGAGACCTCTTCGAAACATCGGGGACTTGGCAGGCCCATGCGCGCCGACAAGTCACGTAATGCCATCGAAGCGTTTAACTGACTTTGTTTCCAAGGCAGTTGACCCTTTCTGACCTTGCAGAAACGTGCCTGTCAACGCGTGCATATGCGTCCGCACTACCCCACCGCATGAGCCCTACTATCGGCTCGCCATGACAGCAGCAGGGAAGCACCAGGTGAGCCGCGCGGAAACCTCTCGTCGAGGAAGCCGGCCGGGCCGGGCGGGAATCAGAGATGTGGCCGCCGCGGCCGGGGTCTCCATCACGACCGTCTCCGACGCCCTCAACGGCAAGGGCCGGCTCCCGGACGCCACCCGACGCCATGTCCGCGAAGTGGCCGACCGGCTGGGCTATCGGCCCTCCGCGGCGGCTCGCACGCTCCGTACCGGGAAATCGGGCCTCATCGGCCTGACCGTCACGACGTACGGGGATGAACCTTTCACCTTCACCGAATTCGCGTACTTCGCCGAGATGGCACGCGCCGCCACGTCGGCCGCGCTCGCCCGCGGCTACGCCCTAGTGATCCTTCCGGCGACCTCGCGCCACGACGTGTGGTCGAACGTCGCCCTGGACGGCACGGTCGTCATCGACCCGTCCGACCAGGATCCGGTGGTCAGCGAGCTCGTCCGGCAGGGTTTACCGGTCGTCTCCGACGGCCGCCCGGCCGGCTCGCTCCCGGTGACCGCCTGGGTCGACAACGACCACGAGGCCGCCGTCCTCGGCATCCTCGACCACCTGGCCGACGCCGGCGCCCGCCGGATCGGCCTCCTCACGGGCACGAGCACGGACACGTACACACACCTCTCGACCACCGCATACCTGCGTTGGTGCGAGCGGGTGGGCCAGGATCCGGTGTACGAGTCCTATCCGGCGCACGATCCGTGCGCGGGCGCCGTCGCCGCCGACCGGCTGCTCGCCCGGCCCGACCGACCCGACGCGGTCTACGGCCTGTTCGACCCCAACGGCACGGATCTGCTCGCCGCGGCCCGCCGCTACGGGATGCGGGTACCGGAGGATCTGCTGCTGGTGTGCTGCAGCGAGTCCACGGTGTACGCCAACACCGAGCCGCCGATCACCACGCTCTCCCTGAAGCCGCGCCGCATCGGTACGGCTGTGGTGCAGCTCCTCATCGACGCCATCGAGGGGGTCGATTCGGATCTGCCGGTCGAGCAGGTGATACCGACCGAACTGATCATCCGTACGTCGTCCCAGCGACGGCCACCGCGGACGACGGTCAGTCCGCCCCGGTCGCCGGAGGGGAAGTAGGGGGCGGGCGAGTTCCCCTCGGGGACGGGTGGCCGGTCGGTCGCTGAACCGGTCGACCGGTGGGCCGGACTGGCGGTGCGTCAGGTCGGCGGTAGGCCGAGGCGGCGCTACGGCGGCCCCGGTGAGCCTGCCGACGGGTCCGCCGTCCCGTGGGGCCGCTTGCCGCCGCCTGTCCGCGCCAAGGGCTGCTCGGGGTGCGGTGACGGGCGTGAGGGTGGGGGTCGTAGCCAGGATGTGCCGGCATTGTGCCCTTTATCGCGGCCCGCACCGTGAGGGCTGGGGGGAGAACGCCGTGACGGGCACCGCGAGGTGGTTGGCGCGGTGCCGGGCGTCTCTCGGGGCGGAGTGGCGGGCGGGCGGTGTCCGGGCGCTTCCCTCGGGCTCCGGTACGGGCCGGACGGTGCCGGGACTCCCAGCCGGCGCCGTTCGGGCCGTACCGCCCGATCCTGCCCCCTCGGCCGCCCGCGCAGCCCTGTCTCCCCGAGCACCCACCCGGCACCGGAGTCGACCACCGACCGGCCGACGGCAGGCGGTCGTACCGAAGTCGGAGGTGGCGTACGGCAACCGCCGGAGGTCACCGCACCGGCGAAATCCAGCCGCCCTTCCGGCGGGAACCGATCGTCCCTCGGGTGCTGGTCGAGTGGTCGAAGCCCTGCCCAATCGGGGCGAAAGCCACGGTGAACCGGAGTCCTGCTCTGATTCACCACCCCTGGGTCATCACATGGCGCGATCCGCATTCCTATGATGGGCCCACGACACCGCGGGCCGCTGCGACCAGGCAGTCCGACGCGGTGCAGACGCGGCGTGATGGTGGAGGGGTCGATGACTCAGGGGGCCGGTCAGGGACCCGAGGTGGAGCGGACGGCGACGTTGCGCGACTTCCGGGTACCGGCGTATGTCCACGAGACCGGTCCGTACGCCGACAGCGCACAGCCCGGCGGCGCCGTACGACCCGACGAGGAGGCCTTCGACGAGGCCCATCCCGACGGGTACACGCCGACTCGGCGCGATCTGCCGGTCATCAATAGGGGTGACACGGTTCAGGTCGCGGTGGACCCGGCGTCGGTGGGCATCCCCCGGCAGACGGAGGGCCCCGGTCCGCTGTTCGTCGTAGGGGATGTGCACGGCTACCTCGACGAACTGGTGGCCGCGCTGCGGGAGAAGGGCCTGATCGACGCGGCCGGCAGCTGGTGCGCGGGCACCGCGCGGCTGTGGTTCCTCGGCGACTTCACCGACCGCGGGCCGGACGGCATCGGCGTCATCGACCTGGTGATGCGGCTGTCCGCCGAGGCGGCCGCGGCCGGCGGCTACTGCAAGGCCCTCATGGGCAACCACGAGCTGCTGCTGCTCGGCGCCAAGCGGTTCGGCGACACCCCCGTCAACTCCGGCGCGGGCACTGCCACCTTCCAGGCGGCCTGGCTGCTCAACGGCGGCCAGAAGACCGACATGGACCGCCTCCAGGACGTCCACCTGCAGTGGATGGCCCGCCTGGACGCCATGGAGGAGGTCGACGGCCATCTGCTCGTCCACTCCGACACCACCGCCTACCTCGACTACGGCGACTCGATCGAGGCGGTCAACGACAACGTCCGCGAGACCCTCACGCGCAACGACGCGGACGAGGTGTGGGACGTGTTCCGCAAGTTCACCAAGCGCTTCTCCTTCCGTGACGAGGGCGGAGCCGAACATGTCCGCTCCCTGCTCGACATGTACGGCGGGACCCGGATCGTGCACGGCCACAGCCCGATTCCCTACCTCCTGGGCGACGTCGGCTCCGAGGACGGCGAGGACACCGCCCCTCCCGTGGTCGAGGGACCGCACGTCTACGCCGAAGGACTGGCCATCGCGATGGACGGCGGAGTGACCATGGCCGGAAAACTGCTGGTCCAGCAACTGCCGTTGGATATCTGAGCGTTTAACGGGCACACGTCCCCCTCGGAGGACCGGCGGACGACAGCGCTGGCCAGGGGCCAATTTCTGGAAACCCCCTGTCACCGTGTGCCGTCGCCGCTCTACCATCGGCTTATCCGTAGCAGGCTCCCCTCCGTTTCTGCCCGACGGCTCGTTGGCATGCGAGCCCCAAGCCCTACGGAGCATCGGGGGATGCACATGAACAGCGTTCCGCAGCACCTGCACAGCGAGGACCGCCAGGAGTACGAGCGGATCCTCGACGAGGCGCTGCGCTCCGCCCCTACCCGCCCGGAACTGGCCGCTGTCGGTAAGCGGCTCAACCCCGAACAGCTGCGCACCATGGCGCTGAACGCCACCGCGATCATCACGGCGGCCGCAGCGACCGAGTACCAGCACTATGTGAAGGTCCGCGAGGAACTGCGCCGGCCGGCGTCGTCCACCCCGTCGTCCGTCCCCGAGACCGGCTCCGAGGAGCCGGGCGGCGTGGGCGCGATGGGGCTCGCCACCACCCTGGGGGAGGCTGCCGAGGGTGCGGGTGCCGTCGCCGTCGCCGCCGTCCTCACCCCCGTCCTCGCCGGCACTGCCGCGGCGATATTCCTGCTCGTGGGTTACATCCTCAAGATGCTCACCCCCGAACCCGCGTTCGCGCAGACCATGCTCACCGCCGGCTGGGTGTTCGGTGCGATGACCGCCGCGGCGATCCTCGTCGCCGCCGTCGGCCTGCTCCTCACGGCCCTGCGCAACCGGCCGACGTTCGACGCCGACCCCTACGGCGAGTCGGGCGGTGAGGTGGCCCGGGCCAGGGAAGCCTGGCATGACGCCCTTCTGGAACGCGGCATCCTGCCGTTCCTCCAGGAGGCGCTCGCGGCCCCGGGCACGGCGGCCCTGCGCCGTACGACACCCTCGGCACCGAGTCGCATGCCGCACCTCGGCTACGACCGCCCGGGCTTCTCCAGCCCCGACGACGGCCCGAAACCGGGGCACCGCCCGAGCTTCACCAGCCCGGACTTCAGCAGCCCGGACTTCGGGGGGCCCGAGCACGCGCCGGAGTAGCCCCTCGGCTTGCGCCCCCACCCAGGGGAGCGCAAGCCGAAGACCCGGTCACGGGTTCCGCTGCTCGTCGCGCCCGTCGAACTCCTCGCGCGCCGCCCGCATGGCGGTGACGTTCGCCTGCGCCCAGACGGTGAGGTTCCGCACCAACCCGCCCACCTCCAGGCCCAGTTCGGTCAGCCGGTACTCCACGCGCGGTGGCACGGTCGGGTACACCGTGCGGGTCAGCAGCCCCTCGCGCTCCAGCGCTCGCAGGGTCCCTGTCAGCACCTTCGGCGTCACACCGTCCAGCCGTCGCCGCAGTTCGGCGAACCGCATGGGCCGGCCGTCCTCCAGGGCCACCAGCACCAGCATGGTCCACTTGCCCGCGATCAGCTCCAGTACGGCACGGGTGGGGCAGTCGCGCAGGAAGACCTCCACGCCACCGTGTTTCCTCAGGTCGAAGCCGGTATCCATGAGGAACCTCGATATCAGAGAAGTGCCTTCTTCCGCAGCGTTGTCGCGCGGTCGACCATGGAACACAGCACGCGCCACGCCTGTTGACGAGGAGTCAGGATGTCCGCCCGTATGCACGCCATCGTCCAATCCGTGTTCGGCGGCCCCGAGACGCTCACCTATGTCGAGACCGACGTCCCCGAGCCCGGCCCCGGCGAGGTGCTCGTGCGGGTCGCCGGCGCCGGCGTCAACCCGGGCGACGCGGTGCTCCGGTCCGGCCGGGTGCCGGAACTGGTCCCCCTGCCGTGGACGCCGGGCAACGACGTGGCCGGTGTCGTCGAGCGGGTCGGCGAGGGCGTGACAGGGTTCGCGCCGGGCGACGAGGTGTACGGCATGCTCTCCGTCCGCCCACGGGGCGCGTACGCCGAGTTCACCGCCGTACCGGCCGACGCGCTGGCGCCCGCGCCCAAGAACCTCGGCCTCGCCGACGCGGGGGCCGTACCCCTGGTCGCGATCACCGCCTGGCAGGCTCTGGCCGTGCTGGCGCGGGTCGGGCCCGGTGACCGGGTGCTGATCCACGCGGCGGCGGGCGGCGTCGGACACGTCGCCGTCCAACTGGCCAGGGAACTGGGGGCGCACGTCATCGGCACCGCCCGCGCAACCCATCACGACTTCCTGCGCGGGCTGGGCGCCGACGAGTTGATCGACTACACCACCACCGACTTCCGGAGCGCCGTCGCACCGGTGGACGCGGTCCTGGACCTGGTCGGCGGTTCCTACGGCCCGCACTCCCTCGACGTGCTCCGGCCGGACGGTCTGCTTGTCGGCGCGTCGATCGACCCGGGGACGGACGAGCAGCAGGCCGCCGCCCGGGGCCTGCGCTACACCTGGGTCACGGCCGAGCCCTCCGGCGCCCTGCTGAAGCAGATCACCGAACGCGTTGAAGCAGGTCGGCTGCGGGTCTCCGTCGAGCGCACCTACCCGCTGGCCGAAGCCGCCGAGGCCCACCGCGCCATCGAGGCCAAGCGCACCACGGGCAAGCTCGTCCTCGTGCCCTGACCCAATCGGCCCGCTCGTTCCCCACCGGGGCCCGACGGGGACGAACCCCAGGTCCGCAGAGGGGTTACGTCCACCCCGCACTCGGTGGACAGCCCCATCCTCCCCCGCGCCCCGATCCGGTTGTCTTGTGATCGTCACCGGTCAGGACCAGGAGCAACGGGGGATTCGGTCATGCAGATGCCGTCGACGAGGAAGACCGGCGCCGCCGTACTGGCAGCGGCGCTGCTCGCACTGGGCGCGCCCGTGGCCGCGACGGCCACCACCGGACACCCTGCACCCAACCACCCCTCCCACGTGTACGACGAGGCCGTGCTCCAGCGCGACCTGGCAGCCGTACGCAAGGGCCGGAGGCGGCGATGTGAACGTGCTCGCCAGGGTCGACGGACCGAACGGCGCACCGCTCATGGCCCGCATCGGCACCCGCACGGCCGACTCCACGGCCCCGATCCCCTGGAACGCGCACTTCCGTGTCGCGAGCACGACGAAGACCTTCGTGGCGACCGTCGTCCTCCAACTCGTCGCGGAGAAGCGGCTGTCGCTCGACGACACCGTCGAGCACTGGCTGCCGGGAGTCGTCACGGGCAACAGCAATGACGGCACCCGCATCACCGTCCGCGACCTGCTCCGCCAGACCAGCGGCCTCTACGACTACATCGACGACCCGGCGATCCAGGACCGCCTGATCAACCACTTCGACGAGAACCGCTACGACACCACCCCGGCGGCCGACCTGGTCGCCGTCGCGATGAAGCACCGCCCGCTCTTCGTGCCGCAGCCGGGCGGCGCCATCCGGTGGGCTTACTCCAACATCAACTACCTGCTGGCCGGGATGATCGCCGAGAAGGCCGGGGACGCGAGCTGGCAGGACCTGGTCGCTCACCGCGTCATCGCGAAGTTGGGACTGCGCAACACCTCCATCCCCATGCTCAACCCGTTCCTGCCCGACCCGCACGTGAACGCGTACCTCACGACCGCCGCCGGCAGGCGTCTCGACGTCACCGATCACAGCTTCCAGCACACCGCGGACTCCTGTGTGGTGAGCACCACCGCCGACCTGAACACCTTCTTCCGGGCCCTGGCCGACGGCAGGCTGCTCCCCGCCGCGCAGTGGCGCGAGATGCGGCAGACGGTGCAGCGAACCGACGACCTGGAGGACGTGGCCGAGATGCCCGAGGGCACCTACGGCCTCGGCCTGCGCAGGATCCCGCTCTCCTGCGGCGGCTTCTACTACACCCACGAGGGCGACGGAGCGGGCGTCAACACCCGCCCCGCGGTGAGCGCCGACGGCAGGCGCGCGGTGACCGTCTCCATCACGACCACCACCGCGCCGCCGGACCTCGCCGCCCTCAACCACGCGACCGGCACCCTCGTCGACCACGCCCTGTGCGACACGACGTCGGCCGAGGGCTCGCCGAAGAGCTGGACACCGTGCTGGACCGTGTCCGACCCCGCCGGTCGTCGTCAGTCGGCGATCGGCAGGTACACCCGGTTGCCCGCCGCCGCGAACTCCTTCGACTTCCGCGCCATGCCCTCCTCGACCTCCTCCTTGGTGCCGCCGTGTTCACGGCGGATGTCCTGGGAGATCTTCATCGAGCAGAACTTCGGCCCGCACATCGAGCAGAAGTGCGCCGTCTTGGCCGGCTCCGCCGGCAGTGTCTCGTCGTGGAACTCCCGAGCCGTGACCGGGTCGAGGGCCAGGTTGAACTGGTCCTCCCAGCGGAACTCGAAACGGGCGTCGGACAGCGCGTCGTCCCACTCCTGTGCACCTGGGTGCCCCTTGGCGAGGTCGGCTGCGTGGGCGGCGATCTTGTAGGTGATGACGCCGGTCTTGACGTCGTCACGATTGGGCAGGCCCAAGTGCTCCTTGGGCGTGACGTAGCAGAGCATGGCCGTGCCCCACCAGGCGATCATCGCGGCACCGATGCCGGAAGTGATGTGGTCGTACGCAGGCGCGACGTCAGTCGTCAGCGGGCCGAGCGTATAGAACGGAGCTTCATCACAGATCTCCTGCTGAAGGTCGATGTTCTCCTTGATCTTGTGCATCGGGACATGCCCCGGGCCCTCGATCATGGTCTGTACGTTGAAACGCTTCGCGATCGTGTTGAGTTCCCCGAGAGTCCTCAACTCGGCGAACTGTGCCTCGTCGTTGGCGTCCGCGATCGAGCCGGGGCGCAGGCCGTCGCCCAGCGAGTACGTGACGTCGTAGGCGGCGAGGATCTCGCAGAGCTCCTCGAAGTTCTCGTAGAGGAACGATTCCTTGTGGTGCGCCAGGCACCAGGCCGCCATGATCGAGCCGCCGCGCGAGACGATGCCCGTCTTGCGGTTCGCCGTCAGCGGTACGAACGGCAGCCGCACGCCCGCGTGGACGGTCATGTAGTCCACGCCCTGTTCGGCCTGTTCGACGACCGTGTCCTTGTAGATCTCCCAGGTCAGTTCCTCGGCGCGGCCGTCGACCTTTTCGAGCGCCTGGTAGAGCGGCACGGTGCCGATGGGGACGGGGGAGTTGCGCAGCACCCACTCGCGGGTGGTGTGGATATTGCGGCCGGTGGACAGGTCCATGACCGTGTCGGCGCCCCAACGGGTCGCCCAGGTCATCTTCTCGACCTCCTCCTCGATGGAGGAAGTGACCGCGGAATTGCCGATGTTGGCGTTGACCTTCACCAGGAACCGCTTGCCGATGATCATCGGCTCGATCTCGGGGTGGTTGACGTTGGCCGGCAGTACCGCACGCCCGGCCGCGATCTCCTCCCGGACCACCTCGGGCGAGACCTTCTCGCGTACGGCCACGAACTCCATCTCGGGCGTGATCTCGCCCCGTCGCGCGTAGGCGAGTTGAGTCACCGCCGTGCCCTCGCGTCCTCGGCGCGGCTGCCGGGGGCGGCCCGGGAACACCGCGTCGAGGTTGCGGAGTCCACCGCGCGGTGACGTGTGCTTGATCCCGTCGTCCTCGGGGCGGACGGGACGGCCCGCGTACTCGTCGGTGTCGCCCCGGGCGATGATCCAGTTCTCCCGCAGCGGGGCCAGCCCCCTGCGGACGTCGGTGTCGACGAGCGGATCGGTGTACGGGCCGGAGGTGTCGTACAGCGTCACGGACTGTCCGTTGGTGAGGTGCACCTGACGGACCGGCACCCGCAGATCGGGGCGCGAGCCCTCGACATACCCCTTGTGCCAGCCGGCGGACTTCGCGGCCTCCACGGGCTGCTCGGCCCCCGTCGGCTGCTCGGCCCCTGCGAACTCCTCGCCCGGAATGGGCTGTTCGTCCTGGCTGAAGGCAGGCGTGCGTGCGTCCTTGTTGGTCATGAGACCTACTCCCTACGCCGGCATTACCCGGTAACAGGTTCGGCGGTCGACGCAGCGGCTTCCGTCAGCCGATGTTTCATGTGAAACATCACTCGATACAGATGACGTTTCCCGTGAAACATCGCAGAGACGGAGGTCAGCGCCCTCTCAGCCCGGTGCTCCGAGCTCCCGCGTGTGCAAAGGTGGCTCCACGCTAGCGTCATATGTGGCGCGGTGAACAGTGGGCCTCCGGCGTTCTTGCGATGATCGGTCGGTGACCACGACGCAGCAGCCCTCGTACCCGCCGACCGGGCCGCCGCACGGCCATGACCACGGCCACGGTTCCGATGGCGACCATGGTTCCGGGTCCGGGGACGACCACGGGTCCCACGGGGACGGCGGACACGGCTCCGGTGCGGGAGGTGGGCACGGCCACTCGCACAGCCACGGCCCGGCCGCCCCCGTCTCCCGTCACCTTCGGAAGGTCATCGCGGCGATCCTGATCCCGTTCACGGTGGCGGTCGTGGTCGGCATGGTGGTGCTGTGGCCCGGCGGCGCCCCGTCGCACAAGCGCACCGGTGTCGGCTTCGACCGGCAGACGCAGCAGGCGACGGTCACCAAGGTCGTCAGCGTGAGCTGCGCCTCGGTGAACGCCTCGGGCGGGGGCGCCACCGGGGACACCTCGACGGCCGAGGGCTCTTCGGCGCAGCAGGAGGCGGGCGGCACCTGCAAGAAGGCCACGGTCACGGTCAGCACCGGCAAGGACAAGGGCCGTACGTTCACGGAGATCGTGCAGCCCGACCAGTCGCGGCAGTTGCATGAGGGCGAGAAGGTCGTGGTCGCGTACGAGCCCTCCGCGCCCAGGGATCTGCAGTACTCGGTCACCGATGTGAACCGTAAGTTCCCGATGGCGCTGCTCGCCGGCATCTTCGCGCTGGCCGTCGTGGTGGTGGGCCGGCTGCGTGGCGTCATGGCACTGATCGCACTGGCCATCAGCTTCATGATCCTCAACTTCTTCATCCTGCCCGCGATCCTGCACGGCTCGAACCCGCTGATCGTGGCGGTGGTCGGATCGAGCGCCATCATGCTGATCGCCCTCTACTTGTGCCACGGACTGTCGGCCCGTACGTCCGTGGCAGTGCTCGGCACGCTGATGTCGCTGGTGCTGATCGGCATCCTGGGTTCGGGGTTCATCGACTGGGCCGCACTGACCGGCAACACGGACGACAACACGGGGTTGATCCACGGGCTGTACCCGTCGATCGACATGAGCGGTCTGCTGCTCGCCGGTGTCATCATCGGTTCGCTCGGTGTGCTCGACGATGTGACGGTCACGCAGACCTCGGCGGTCTGGGAACTGCATGAGGCCAACCCGGCGATGGGCTGGCGCGGGCTGTACCGCGCCGGTATCCGGATCGGCCGCGACCACATCGCGTCCGTGGTCAACACGCTCGTCCTCGCCTATGCGGGCGCCGCCCTGCCGTTGCTGCTGCTCTTCTCCATCGCGCAGAGCAGCGTCGGGTCGGTCGCCAACAGCGAGTTGGTCGCCGAGGAGATCGTGCGCACGCTGGTCGGCTCGATCGGCCTGGTCGCCTCGGTACCGGTCACCACGGCGCTCGCGGCCCTGGTGGTCTCGGCGGACCGACCGGGACGCGAAGCGGCTCCGGCGGGGGTTGCGGCAGCGGCCACCGCGGCGCCGGGTGCCGGGCCCACGACAGCACCGGGTGCCAAGCCGGCGCCTGCGCGCGGCGGTAAGGGCCGCCGCCGTAAGCACTGAGGACGGCGGGAACCGCCGCAGGGAGCCCCGCAGAAGCGTTCCTGCGACTCCAGGGCCCGCCCCGGGCTTCCCCGGACCGCTCCGGACCCCTGTCGGCTCCGTAGGCCTTTCAGGGCGCCACAGATGGCTCCAGGGGCTTCAAGCCCTGTGGTGAAGCGTTACGCCAAGTCCCCCCGCCGCCATGGCAACGCTTCAGCCGGCGCTCTGCTCCTCCGCCAGGATGCGGTCCAGTGCCTCGTCGAGGTGGGCGTCGAAATCCGCGAGCGCGCCCTCCTGACCGAGCGGAACCAGCCGGTCGGTGCGGTCGAGGAACGCAACGAGCGGGGCCGCGCCGGTGCGGAACAGCGCCTGGTCGCCGCCCACCTGAAGCCTGATCAGCACTTCGCCCAGCGTCTCGGGATCGACGGGCTCGATCCGGACATCGCCGTCCCCGGACGCCCGGCCCACCCCGTCGATCAGCAGCTCCCGGCCGAAGGCCCAGGTCACCGGGGCATCACCCGGCAAATGGAAGGTCAGCCGTACGGCGTACGGATCGCACGTCTCGTAGCCCAGTTCGACCGGGATACGGAAGGAGAGCTCCTCGGAGACGAGGAAGCTCATCATGACCTCTGCCTGTACGGACTCGCGCATCGCCTATCCCGTCAATTGCCGCCGACTGGCTGGGAATGATCCCCGTGACACTGAAGGAATATTGCTGAACGTACACAACAGATCACAAGGAGTAAGTTTTCAGATACTGATAGAGAGCGCGAGCGACCCCAGCAGCCTGCCGACCTCGGTCTGCAACTCCCGGGCAGCGGACGGCAGACGGTCGGCCTGGTGCGAGGGGAGAGAAATGGCCATCGTGGCGGCCGTGCTGCCGAGCGTGATCGGAATCGCCGCGCAGACCGTCCCCAGCGCGTACTCCTGACGCTCCACCACCAGCTCCATCCGCCGCATCCGCTCCAGGCGCCGCAGCAGGGCGTGACCGTCCCGCACGGTGTACGGCGTGAGGGACCGCGCGGGGTAGCGGTCGAGATGGTCGCGCCGGGCGTCCTCGTCCAGCTGGGCCAGCAGACACTGGCCGATCGCGTGCGCGTGCCCCGTCTCACGGAAGTCGGCCCACTCCTCGACCGCAGGATTGCCGGGGCTGTCGGAGACGCACATGACCTCGATCTCGCCGTCGCGGTACATCGCGTAGTAGACCGGCACACCGATCGAATCCCGCCAGGCCGCCAGCGCGTCCACGAGCGTGCTGCGACGTTTCTCCTGCGCTCCGCTGCTGCTCAGCCTCTCGGCCGCTTCGCCGAGGAAGAACAGCCCTTTGTCACGGCGGAGATAGCCCTCGTGCACAAGGGTGCGCAGCAGGTGGTACGCCGTGGGCAGCGCGAGGCCGGTCTCGCGGGCCAACTGCTTCGCGGGGGCTCCGTGTTCGTGCGCGGCGACGGACTCCAGCAGCCGCATCGCCCGCTGGACGGAACCGATGAGGGTGGCGGCGGGCTGGGGCTGCCGCTCGGGGGCTGTCGCGGAGCGCTGCCGTGGCGGGGCCGCCACGGGACGCAGTTGTGCGGGGATCGCCACTGAACTCGGCCAGGTCGGCGGGCCGGGCTGGGTGGGGGGTGCGTGTGGTTCTACGGGTGCGGTGTCAACCGTGGCCAAGGGTCACTTCCGGAGCGCGAGGGAGGCAGCCCGTGCGGGGAACACGGGGAGGGGGTGCGCCGCCCGCGGGGTTCGTCCCCGCGTCGAATTCCGGACTGTAACCGCCCGCCACCGCCCGCAGACGGCCTGTCCGGAAAACTTCCCCCGCCCGAGGGAACCGGTGATTCCTGTTACCGATCACCGGTTGCCCGGCAGGGCCTCACCAGTCGCTGCGTGAGGAGGAACCCGCCGTGAACTTCCGTACGACATAGATCAGTCCGCCGACCAGTGCCACGAAGACCAGCGCCTTGAAGAGCAGGCCGATGACAAAGCCCACGACTGTCGCTATCAGGCCGCCGAACACGACCAGGGCGATGACCGGCACCGCGACCCACTTCACCCACCACGGCAGTCCGCCGAAGATCTCTCGCATCGCCCTCGTCCTTTACCTCTCCGCCCGTCGTTCGTACCGGGTCCTGTCGGTGTCCGGCACTCCTGTGCCGGACCTCTGATGTCCTGCACACGATGCTAGGGCGGCCGAAGGCGGAACGGGGGCCTCGCATCCCTTGTCCTCCCCTGACCGTTCCCCTAGGGAACCCTGAGACGCGGGGTCAGGCCTACGGGGGAGAGAGTCACGCCTCCGGCGGCGAGAACACCACCAGCACCCGCAGGTCCTCGCTGATGTGGTGGAACTTGTGGGCCACCCCGGCCGGCACATAGACCACGCTGCCGCGCGCCACCTGGGTGGTCTCCATGCCGACGGTGATCGCGGCCCGTCCGCTCACGACGAAGTACACCTCGTCCTGGTTGTGCGGCTGTTGCCGGTCGTGGTCGCCCGCGTCGAGCGCGTAGAGGCCGACCGACATGTTCTTCTCGCGCAGGAACTGCAGGTACGCACCGTCGTTGGCGGCACGCTCCGCCTCCAGTTCATCCAACCGGAATGCCTTCATCGCCCTCGTCCACGCTCGGAGTCGATCTCTTCTGTCACGATCAGACACATGAAGAATTTTCTAGTCAAGACGATCGCCAACGCGGGCGCCCTGGCGGTGGCCGTATGGCTGCTCGACAAGATCACCCTGACCGGCGACAGCACCTTCAAGAAGGTCTGGACCCTGCTCCTCGTCGCCGTGGTCTTCGGCCTGGTCAACTTCCTCGTGAAGCCGATCGTCAAGTTGCTGACCTTCCCGCTGTTCATCCTGACGCTCGGTCTGATCACCCTGGTGGTCAACGCGCTGATGCTGCTGCTCACCTCGTGGCTGGCCGACAAGCTCGACCTGAGTTTCCACGTCGACGGCTTCTGGACCGCCGTCCTGGGCGGCCTGATCATCTCGGTCGTCTCCTGGGCGCTCAACCTGGCCCTCCCCGACGGGGACTGAGCGCGCCATGACCTACCGCGTCAGCTTCGTCTGCACCGGCAACATCTGCCGCTCCCCGATGGCCGAATCGGTCTTCCGCGCGCGGGTGGAGGAGGCCGGGCTCGGCGATCGGGTCGAGGTCGAGAGCGCGGGGACCGGCGGCTGGCACGAGGGCGACGGCGCCGACCCGCGCGCCGTCGCCGTCCTGGCGGAGCACGGCTACGGGACCGACCATATCGCACGCCAGTTCCAGGCCTCCTGGTTCTCCCGCCTCGACCTCGTCGTCGCCCTCGACGGCGGCCATCGCAAGGCCCTGCGCCGCCTCGCCCCCACCGAGCAGGACGCCCAGAAGGTCCACCTGCTCCGCTCCTACGACCCCGCCGCCGGCGGCGACCTCGACGTACCGGACCCGTACTACGGGGGTCTGGACGGCTTCGAGGAGTGCCTTGAGATGGTGGAGGCGGCGAGCGAGGGCCTGCTCGCCGCGGTGCGCGAGGACGTGGAAGGACGAGCGACATGAGTGATTACGCCGCAGACGGAGGCGTCGGAGACGGCGCCGGGGACGGCACGCGCGCGGTACGCGCCGGCCTCCCCGAGCCGGTCAAATACGAACCGACGCTCCCCGGCCCGGTGTTCGCCGCGCACTTCCATCTCCCTGGCGAGGTGACGGGCCCGTACAGCTACGGCCGTGACGACAACCCGACCTGGACCCACCTGGAACGCGCCATCGGCGAGCTGGAGGCACCGGGGCGGAGCGATGTCGAGACGCTCGCGTTCGCCTCCGGCATGGCCGCCATCTCGGCGGTGCTCTTCTCGCAACTGCGCGCCGGCGACACGGTCGTACTGCCGAACGACGGCTACCAGGTACTGCCCCTGGTGCGCGCCCAGTTGGAGGCGTACGGCATCGAGGTGCGCACCGCGCCGACCGGCGGGGACGCCCAGCTCGACCTCCTCGACGGCGCGAAACTGCTGTGGCTCGAGACCCCCTCGAACCCCGGACTCGACGTGTGCGACATCCGGCGGCTCGTCGAGGCGGCACACGCGCGTGGCGCCCTCGTGGCCGTCGACAACACCCTCGCCACACCCCTGGGACAGCGCCCGCTGGAACTCGGCGCCGACTTCGCCGTGGCGAGCGGCACCAAGCAGCTCACCGGGCACGGGGACCTCCTTCTCGGCTACGTCGCCGGAACCGACGCCTCCGCGATGACCGCCGTACGCCGCTGGCGCAAGGTCGTCGGCGCGATTCCCGGGCCCATGGAGGCCTGGCTCGCGCACCGCTCGATCGCCACGCTCCAGCTGCGGGTGGACCGGCAGGACGCCACCGCGCTGATCCTCGCCGAGGCCCTGCGGGGACGGGACGAGGTGACGGGGCTGCGCTATCCGGGGCTGCCCGACGATCCCTCGCACAAGGTCGCCTCGCGCCAGATGCGGCGCTACGGGTGTGTGGTTTCGTTCACGTTGCCCACGCGCGCGCGTGCCGAGCGTTTTCTCGACGCGCTGCGGCTCGTGGACGACGCGACGAGTTTCGGCGGGGTGCGGTCGACCGCCGAACGCCGGGGACGCTGGGGCGGAGACGCGGTGCCGGAGGGCTTCATCCGCTTCTCGGTGGGCGCCGAGGACCCCGAGGACCTGGTGGCCGATGTGCTGCGTGCGCTGGACGAGTCGGCGCGGTGACCGCTTTACGTACCGCCGGTCGGTGTCCGGCTACGCACAACGGACGGTCCGAGCCTCCCCCCTCGTGGCTCGGACCGTCCTCGGTTCTGCGCGCGAAGAACCGCGCGCACAAGGCTAGTTGACTCTGTGTCAGTGTCCAATCACAGTAGCGACAGAGACCTATCGACTTATTTATAGTTGGGCCCTGCCCGGGGCCGGAGGAAGGGCGGGGAAAGGAGAGTGCGTGCCATGGATCTGGCCTTGCTGCGCACCTTCGTGACCGTGCACCGGGCCGGCTCCTTCACCCGCGCAGCAGCTCTGCTCGGTCTCTCCCAGCCCGCGGTGACGTCCCAGATCCGCACCCTGGAACGGCAGTTGGGCCGCCCCTTGTTCCTGCGCCAGGCCCGTGGAGTCACCCCCACGACCATGGGCGACGAACTCGCGCACAAGGCCGCGCCGCATCTCGACGCCCTCGTGGAGATAGCCGAGACCGGCCCCGACAACGACTCCTCCCTGCGCACCCTGCACCTCGCCGGGCCCCCCGAGTTCACCGCCGAGCGGGCGCTGCCCGCGCTCACGGAGCTGACCGGCGACGACGGCCAGCCCTTCGCGCTGCGCGCGTCCTTCGGGAACGCCGAGGAAACCCTGGAGGGGCTGGCCGCCGGACATCATGATCTGGCCATCAGCACGGCCCGTCCGCGTGGTGCGCTGCTCACGGCGACAACGCTCTGCGACGAGGAGCACATCCTTGTCGCCGCTCCGCGCTGGGCCGAGCAGATCAGCTCCGGCTCCAGCGCCGACTCCGCGAACCTCGATCCCAAGGACGCGCCCGCTCTGGACGACCTCCCCCTGATCGAGGTCCACGAGTCGCTGCCGTTCGTCTCCCGGTACTGGGCGTCCGTCTTCGACTCCCGCCCGGCAACCTCGGGCACGGTCATCGTGCCGGACCTGCGCGCGGTGCTCGCCTGCGCGAGTGCCGGCGCCGGACTCGCGGTGCTGCCCCGCTATCTGTGCGCCCTCGCACTGGAACGCGGTGAGGTCGTCCCGCTCCACGAACCGGCGGTACCGCCACTGCGGACGTATTTCCTGGTCGTGCGCACCGGAACTCTCGCGATGCCGCACATCACCCGGGCACACGAGTGGCTGCACCGCGCGGCCACCGGATGGGGCTGACCAGGTACTTTGCCGTCGCTTCGCGCCGACGCCGCCGAATGTCACGCTCTGAACCGCCCAGGTGACGTTTCGCGATGTTTCACGTGGAACCAGCCGGGCCACATTTCTCCCATGACCGTCCGACCCGTGGTCAAGCGCACCGCACGTGCCGTCCTCCTCGACGGCGACGACCTGATCCTGATCAAGCGCACCAAGCCCGGTGTAGATCCCTACTGGGTCACGCCCGGTGGCGGGGTCGAGCCCGAGGACACCACCGTCGTCGACGCTCTGCACCGAGAGGTGTACGAGGAGCTCGGCGCCAAGATCACTGATGTGGTCCCCTGCTTCGTGGACACCGTCGAGCACATCGGCGCGGACGCCACGGCGACCGGCGTGAAGGTCCAGCACTTCTTCGTCTGCCACCTGGAGTCCATGGACCCGGCGCTGCGCCACGGCCCCGAAGTGGACGCGCCCCTCGGCGAGTACGAGATCGTCAGAGTCCCGTTCACGCGGGTAGGCATCGCCTCCGTCCACCTCGTGCCCCTGTCTCTACGGCACTATCTGGACGGCAACATCGAAGGCGTCCGCGCGATGCACGCCCCCGACCTCGGCTGATCTCTCCGCCGCCGGGTCAGTCCCCGGCGGCCACCAGTTCCTCGACCGAGTCGTGCCGTATGCGCTCCGCCGGGACACCGACGTCTTTCAGAGCATCCACACCGCTGCGGATCATTCCGGTCGGGCCCGAGACATAGGCGTCGTATCCAGCCCACGGCCCGTACGTCCGTATGGCGTCCGGGAGTTGGAGACGCGCCTGCTGGTCGACGACCGTCCGGACCGTGAGCCACGGATACGACTGCTGGAGCCGGAGCATCGTGTCGATGTCATAGAGGTCGTGGTCGGTACGGGCCCCGTAGAACACTTCCACCGGCCGCCGCTCGCCGTGCTCGGCGACGTCCTCGACCAGTGCCTTGATCGGCGCTATGCCGGTGCCGCCGCCCAGGCAGAGCAATCCGCTGTCGGTGCTGTGGTTCACGGTCATCGAGCCGGTCGGCGGACCTAGCCGGATGACGTCGCCGGGCCTGGCCCGGTGCACCAGCGCGTTCGAGACCCAGCCCGCCGGGACGGCTTTCACATGGAAGGTCAGCAGTCCGTCCGAGCGGGGCGCCGAGGCGAACGAGTAGTGACGCCAGATACGCGGCCACCAGGGCGTCTCCAGACTCGTGTACTGCCCGGCGAGGAAGGGGTAGGGCTGGTCGGGGCGGACGGTGACGACCGCGATGTCCCGGGTCCTGAGATCGTGGGCGACGAGTTCCGCGTTCCACCAGGCCGGGGCACGCAGTTCGTCCGCGGCAGCCGCGTCGATCATCACCTGCGAGATCGTCGTGTACGCCCGGACCCAGGCCGCCTCCGTCTCGGCGTCCCAGGTGCCGGTGGCGTACTTGTTCAGCGCGCCGATGAGGCACTCGCCGACGGCCGGGTAATGCTCGGGCCGGGTGCCGTACTTGCGGTGCCCGCGGCCGAGGTTCTGCAGATACGCGACGAGCACCTCGGTGTTGTCGATGTGCTCGGCCGCGGTGAGCAGCGCCGTGAGCAACCGGTCCCGCTGGGTGTCCATCGCCGCCGGGAACAGCGACCGCAGTTCGGGGTGGCGTACGAAAAGCAGCGCGTAGAAGTACGAGGTGACCTTGTCGGCCACCGGGGCGACTTCGGCCATCGTCCGGCGGATGAGCACGGCGTCCGGGGAGGCGTTCTCGGTGACGGTGCCGGAAGAGCGCTGGGCGGGTACACGCACGACGGCCGAGCCGGTCGTCGCGACGGACGGGACGGGTGCGGGAGTCGACTGCTCGGGAGACTGAACCTGCGCGGGCGTGAAGGGCGACGAGGGCGCGGGATACAGGCCCTGCGCCTGCGTGGCGGGTGCCGAAGGCGTGGGGGGCGGAGGCTGGGCCGGCGTGGCGGCTGTCGAGGGTGTGGGGGGCGGGGCCTGGGCGGGCGCGACAGCTGACTGCGGTGTGGGAGGCGGAGTTTGAGCAGGCCCGAAGAGCTGCGGAGGGGTCGTGGGCGAGGCTTGGGCGGGAACGAGAGGCTGCGGAGGCGCGGGCGGCAGAGGCTGTGGAGGCTCGGGAGACAGAGGCTGGACCGAGGTGAAGGGCTGGGGGGCGGTCACAGCCGGCGGTATTCGCTCCTGGCCGGGCGGGACGCCCTGCGGCGAACCGTAGCTGTCCGGCTCCGGCTCGGCGCTCTGGGCGGGCCGCTCCGAACTCGGTGCCGGCGGGCGCTCGTTGACACCCGCCGCGGACCTGCGGACCGGTCGCATCACGGCCGGACGCCGTACCCCGGTCGTCTCCCGCTCCTCGCCCGGAGGCACCTCCGGCTGCTTGCGTGGCGTGAACCAGCCGGCTCCGCCGCTGCCGCCTCCGCCGGACGGGCCGTTGTCGGCCGACGTGGTGGTCGGAGCGTCCATGGTGTGCCTCGCCTCGAACATCTTTCGGTCGGTCGGCGTGCTTCCCCCATCGGAAGCTGCCTGCTTTCCGCGCGGACTGCTTGCTTTTCCCCGTTCGTTCAAGCGGCCGATACAGCCATATCCAACCCACATTCCCACCGCGTACGGACAAGTAAGGCGAGATGTGACATTGCCCGCAGTACTCGTCTGCGGCGCCCCGCTGCGGACAAGAACCGGAGTCGACCATACCGGCCCGTGATGCGGGCACAAGTCCGGCCCGGCTCCCCCGCGAACAGGGGGAGGCGCGAACCCTCAATTCCCTCAACTACCGGGCGCTGCGCACCAATTCGTAGGCATCCCACAGATCCCGCCCCGCATAGGAGTGGGTGGCAAGGCCCGCCAGGTGTCGATCGGCGTTCACCGCGACAGAGACGGGCACGGCGCCGAACAGATCCTTGTCCGACATCGAGTCGCCATAGGCGACACAGTCCGCCCTCGTCACCCCGAACTCCTCACAGAGCCGATCCGCGATCACCACCTTGGCAGCGGCGTTGAGGACTCCGGCAAGGTCCATCGATGGCTCGGTGAAGGGCACAGCGGGGAAGAGCGATCCGTGTGCCGCGTGCGCGCCCCAACCGGTGAGCCGTTCCACAAAGAAGGACGGCGAGAGCGATACGACGGCACAGTATTCGCCGGCGCTCCTGATCTCGGCCCAGACATCACGGATCCGCGCCAACCAAGGGGCCTCTTCAAAGGCAGCCGCAACATGCGCCTCCGTGAGATCCGCCCATAGCGCGTACACGCGGGTCGCATACTCCGGCGGACCGATCAGCCCGGCCGAGATCTCCTGTTCAAGCTCCACAGTCTCGGCTTCCAGACCGAGCTGACGTGAGATCTCCAGGGGCGCACTGGTTCCGGGCAGCAACGTGCCGTCGAGGTCGAAGAGATGAAGTCTCGCCATGGGCCACGAGGTTAGTGGGCGGAACTGTGGCACCTTCGGCGAGTCTGCCGGATGCTCGCCGTTCGCCGGTGTTTCACGTGAAACATCCGGCTTCGGCCGAGGTGTTGTGTCGTCGGACATGACATGGCCAAAAGCAAGTACGTCTCCCAGGAAACGGGTGGACGCCGACATCGCAGTCAGACAGCCTGACCTGCGTGCCGACTCATTCCCTCGCCGCTCTGCCCATCCGCCGGCTGACGCTCCGCGATCGCATCGCCTGCGCCGACCTTTCCGAGGACCGGGGGTGGCCACGCGAGGAACACAAGTGGGGCTTCCTCCTCAGCGCGGGGACGGGATACGGCATCGACAGTCCGGAAGGCGGCCTCGTCGCGGCGAGCGTCGTCACGGAGTACGGCCCGCAGGACCGCCCGGATCTGAGCGCCATCGGCATGGTCCTGGTCGCCGAACGCCATGCCCGTCAGGGCGTGGGGCGCCGACTGATGCGCCACCTGTTGTCAGTGCTGGGCCCCACACCACTGACCTTGCACGCGACCCCGAACGGGCGCCCGCTCTACGAGGAACTCGGCTTCAAGGTGACCGGCCGAGCCGAGAAGCTGCGCGGCCGTTTCACGCCGGACGGGTCTGACGGACCCGCGTCCCGGATCGCCACCCGCGCGGCCACGGCCGAGGACCTCACCGGCATCCTCCGGCTCGACGAAGAGGTGTTCGGCACCGATCGCACTCCTCTCATCACACGGCTGCCCGCCTTCGCCGACCAGTTGCGGGTGGCGCAGGACAACGGCCGGATCATCGGATATGCGGCGGCCTGGCCCAACATGGACACACACGTCGTGGGCCCACTGATCGCACAGGACTCGGAGACGGCCAAGGCTCTCCTCGCCTCGCTCGCCGCCCACACCGACCGTCCCCTGCGCACCGACATCGACGCACGCCACGAAGACCTGCTGTCCTGGGCCAAGGAACGCGGTCTGGAGTACTGCGCCTCCAACTCCGTCATGACGTACGGGATCGCGGAACTGCCCGGCGACTGGACGCGACGGTTTGCGCCCCTGACGGTCGCGGCCGGCTGACACCTCCGGACATGGAAAACGCCGGCTCCCGACATGATCGGGAACCGGCGTTTCAGCCGTCTTCAGACGTCAGACGAGTGCCTCGACGGCGGCCTGGGCGAAACCGTGGTCCTGCGACGGCGCGCCGCCACCGACCCCGATCGCGCCGATCAGCCGGCCGTCGCGGTGCACCGGGAGACCGCCCGCGATGAACAACAGCGGTCGGTCGAGCGCGGTCGGCAGGGTGTGGAAGAGGCCTCCGGGCTGGACCGCGTCGACAAGGTCGGCGGTGGCCGCGTTCAGCTGAAGCGCGGTGTACGCCTTGCGGGTACTGGTCTCCCCGGAGATCAGCACGGCCCGGTCGTCGCGCCGGAAGGCGAGCAGATGACCGCCCGCGTCCAGCACGGTGACGCTGACCGTGACTCCGGCGGCCTCTGCGGCACGTCGGGCCTGGTCGACGAGCGCTTCGGCGTCCTGGATGGTCAGCGGGGCTACGGCGCTGGTGGTGCTCATCAGGGTTTCTCCTTGCGGGTGTTGCTGTTGATTGTGTCGGTCGGACGGACAAGCGCGGTCGGGAGTCACAGAGACGGCCCTGGCCCCCGTGTCTCCCTGCTGGTGCCCGGTGGGGTCAGTGGTGGACGACGGTCCGCTGATCGCTCGGCAGGCCGCCCGCCGCGACCGTGCCGCGGGCGCCGGTGCGGCGCTCCAGGGCGGCCGAGAGGATCGCGAGGACCAGGGCGGCCGCGGCGAGGACGGCGCCGACCCAGTTCGGAGCGGTGTAGCCGAAGCCCGCCGCGATGACGATGCCGCCGAGCCAGGCGGACAGCGCGTTGCCGAGGTTGAAGGCTCCGATGTTCACCGCGGAGGCCAGCGTCGGGGCGCCGTGCGCCTGGTCCAGGACCCGCTTCTGCAGCGGCGGCACGGTGGCGAAGCCCAGGGCGCCGATGAGGGCGATGGTGACAGCGGCCGCGATCTTGTTGTGCGCGGTGACCGTGAAGAGCGCAAGCACCACGGCCAGGGCGCCGAGTGAGACGTAGAGCATGGGCATGAGGGCGCGGTCGGCGAACTTGCCGCCGATGAGGTTGCCGCCGACCATGCCGAGGCCGAAGAGGACGAGCAGCCAGGTGACGGAGCCGTCGGCGAAGCCCGCGACATGGGTCATCATCGGCGCGATGTAGGTGATGGCCGCGAAGACGCCGCCGAAGCCGAGGACGGTCATCGCCATGGCGAGCAGGACCTGGGTGTTCTTGAAGGCGCCGAGTTCGTGGCGCAGTTGTACGCCCTCGGGCTTGGGCAGGTCGGGCACGAGCTTGGCGATGCCGGCCAGACCGATGACGCCGAGGCCCGCGACGATGGCGAAGGTGACCCGCCAGCCGACGGACTGTCCGACGAGGGTGCCCAGCGGGACGCCGACGACGTTGGCGACGGTCAGCCCGGTGAACATCATCGCGATGGCTCCGGCCTTCTTGTCCGGGGCGACGAGCTCGGCCGCGACCACCGAACCGATGCCGAAGAAGGCGCCATGGGCGAGCGAGGCGACCACACGGCCGATCAGCATCACCGTGAAGCTGGGGGCGACGGCGGAGAGCAGGTTGCCGACGATGAACAGGCCCATCAGCAGCATCAGCATCCGCTTGCGGGGGATCTTGGTGCCGAGCACGGTCATCAGCGGGGCGCCGATCACCACGCCCAGTGCGTAGCCGGTGACCAGCAGGCCGGCGGTGGGGATGGAGACCCCGAAGTCACCCGCGACCTGGGGCAGCAAGCCCATGATCACGAACTCGGTCGTTCCGATTCCGAAGGCCCCGATCGCGAGGGCCAGAAGCGCGAGAGGCATGGGGATGTACCTTTCCCAGAAGATTGCAGGAGCGCTTTGCGTGCGTTCACAATAATTGCAGACGCGGGTTATATGCAAGCGCGGACTATTTCACCTGTGCTCTATCCTGGGTTCAGCCGCTCTGGGACGGAGGAAACGCCAATGACAGCTACAGACCCCGCGCTCACGGCCCTTGCCCAGGGCTGGTGCGCCCTCTCCCTGCTGCACGGGAGGATCGAGGCACACATCGAGCGCGCCCTGCAGGCCAAGCACGACCTGAGCATGCGGGAGTACTCCCTGCTCGACGTCCTCAGCCGGCAGCACGACGGCGACGGGGGCCATCTGCAGATGCGGCAGGTCGCCGACGCGGTCGTCCTCAGCCAGAGCGCCACCACCCGGCTGGTCACCCGGCTCGAGGACCGCGGTCTGCTCGCCCGGTATTTGTGCCCGACCGACCGGCGGGGCATCTACACCAACGTCTCCGAGGCAGGCCTCGCCCTGCTCGAAGAGGCCCGGCCCACCAACGACACCGCCCTGCGCGAAGCGCTCGACGCGGCGGCCGGAAACCCGGAACTGGCGCCGCTGGTCCGTGTCGTGGAGTCGATGCACGCGCCCGCATAGCCGGCCCCGTCCCCCACCGCACACCTCTGCCTAAGGTGTGACCATGGGAGATCTTGAGATTCGAGCCGCGGTCACCGAGGACGTCCCCGCCATCGTCGGCATGCTCGCCGACGATCCGCTGGGCTCCCAGCGGGAGTCACCCGACGACCTGACGCCCTATCTGGCCGCACTGGAACGTCTGACCGCCGACCCCAACCAACACCTGGTCGTCGCCGTGCGCGAGGGCCGCGTCGTCGGCACCCTCCAGCTCACGGTCATTCCCGGCCTGTCCCGCAGAGGCGCCACGCGCTCGATCATCGAGGCCGTACGCATCCACGCGGATGAGCGGGGCAGCGGCCTCGGCACCGAACTCATCGAGTGGGCGATCGCCGAATCGCGCCGCCAAGACTGCCAGTTGGTCCAGCTGACCTCCGATGCCACCCGCACCGACGCCCACCGGTTCTACGAACGACTCGGCTTCACGGCCTCGCACGTGGGCTTCAAGCTCCCTCTCTGAAGTGAGAGGGAGGCACCAGGCCGACATCGGGGAGGGGGGGGTTTTTTTAAAAAAAAAAAGCCCCCGCCCCCCCAAAACCCGGGTTGGGGGTCCCCCCCCCCCCCCCCCCCCCCCCCCCCCCCCCCCCAAA
>NZ_JBHYWD010000010.1:219912-239638 GCF_042751305.1 Streptomyces hokutonensis | reverse complement strand
CTCCCCCCCCTGCTTCTGTTTTACTACACATCGAGTGTTGTGGGGGGGCTCCCCCCCCGCCTGTGGGGGGGGGGTGTCTTTCATACCCCCCCCCCCCCCCCCCCTCCCCGACCATCACGCGGTTAGCGGATCCCCCGCCACCCCTCCGGGTCCACCCCACCCGGCACAGAAGCGGTCTCGTCGTACGGCTGACGCGTGAAGACGAACGACCCGAGGTCCAGGTGGCTGACGGACCCGTCAGGGCGCCGTACCGGCCGTAGAAGCTCCCCGGCGTAGTAGCCCTCCAGACCGGTCCAGGTGCCGTCACCGTTGGCCCGGAAACGTGAGCGGCGGCCCTTGCCCGCCGATGGCTCCAGCGAGGCCTTTCCGTCTGCCGTCAGCCGCAGGGCGAAGCCGTGCGTACCCCAGTACCACTGCCCGGCCAACTCCAGTGCGGCGGCGTCGACTTCGGGCATCGGCCGCCAGGGCTCGGGAATCCTCGGTTCGGCCTCGGCGACGATACGGACGAGGTCAGCGCCCAGCGATGACAGCAGCGGTCCGGAGGTGCAGTTGGCCAGCACCACGGCCGAGACGTCGTCCTCCAGGCTGATGGTGAGGTTCGCCAGGAAGCCGGGCAGCGATCCGGAGTGGCCGATGAGCAGTCGGCCGTCGCGGTGCTGAATCTGGAGGCCGAGACCGTAGGCGGCGCCGTCCACGACATCGGCCGCCTCGGCCGGTGCCGCCGGGGTCCGCATCTCCCGCACGGACTCGGCGCTCAGGACCCGGTCGTCGCCGCTGGCCAGGAAGACGGCAAACTGTGCCAAGTCGCCTGTGGTGGACCAGAGTTGACCGGCGGGCGCCATGAGGCCGAGATCCTCTGCGGGTTCCGGCAGCAGTGCGTCGGCCCACGGATGCACCGCCCAGCCACCCGCGTGGGGCGCCTGCGGCTGAGCGCTCGTGCGATGGAGGCCCAGGGGTTCGAGCACTTCCCGCCGGAGTACGTCCTCCCAGGGCGCACCGCGCAGCTCCTCGACGAGTGCGCCCAACAGCGTGTATCCGGGGTTCGAGTAGTGGAACCGGCGGCCGACCGGATGCAACAGGGGTTGCTCGCCCAGCACATCGCGGAGTTCGGGGCGCACGGAACCGGGCGTCCGTTCCCACCAGGGCGCGGGTGACTCGGCCGCCAACCCGCTGGTGTGCGCGAGCAGTTGGGCGATGGTGGCCTCCCCCGCGCCGGTGCCCGGCAGATGCTTCTCCAGGGGGTCACCGAGATCGAGGACGCCTTCTTCACGCAGCCGCAGTACCAGGACGGCGGTGAACGTCTTGGTGATCGAGCCGATCCGGTACTGCACGTTCTCGTCCGGCCCGTGCCCGTCCACCGAGGTCCGCGCACCGTGCCACACCGCCCGCCCGTCCCGCACCACCGCCGCGACCAACGACGGTGCCCGCCCCTCGGCCTGAGCCACGGCGATCCGATGCAGCAACGCCCGGCGGGTTCCGGGAAGCAAGTCGTCCTGAGATGTCGTCATGCCCCCAGTCCATCCGGCGGGACTGCCCTGCGTCGAGCACATTTCCCAGGACACGGCACCGGGTCGGTCTCCTGCGGCCGTGCAGGGTCTCGCCGCCGATGACATACCGATGAGCTTCCTGCGCCGCGCCGGTCTGTACGCGTGAGACCGACTCACGGAAGGCTGGCGTCATGCGGAAACTGATCTACGGCATGAACCTGACCCTGGACGGCTACATTGCGGCGCCCGGCGACGACATCGGGTGGGGCGGACCGCCGAGCGACGAGCTGTTCCAGTTCTGGTCCGACCAGTTGCAGGCGACCGACCTGTCGCTGTACGGGCGCAAGCTGTGGCAGACGATGAGCTCCCACTGGCCGACCGGCGACCAGCAGCCGGGCGCAACCCCGGCGGAGATCGAGTTCGCGCGCCGCTGGCGGGACATGGCGAAGGTGGTGTTCTCCTCGACAACCGACAAGGTCGACTGGAACACCCGCCTGGTCACCGGCGACGCGGTCGCCGAGATCACCCGCCTCAAGGCCGAGGACGGCGGCCCTATGGACATCGGCGGCGCGACGCTCGCCGGGGCGGCCATGCGGGCCGGGCTGATCGACGAGTACGTGCTGGCCACCGCGCCGGTCCTGGTGGGCGGCGGCACGCCGTTCTTCACCGCGCTGGACAACTGGGTGAACCTGAACCTGGTGGAGACGCGCACGTTTCCCGGCGGCGTGATCCTCACCAGGTACGAGACGCGGCGCTGAGCAGCAGCACCCGCCCACATCGCCCGGTCAGGTCTGTGCCATGTCCACGAAGCGCGAGTAGTGGCCCTGGAAGGCGACGGTGATCGTCGCCGTCGGGCCGTTACGGTGCTTGCCCACGATGATGTCGGCCTCGCCCGCGCGCGGTGACTCCTTCTCATAGGCGTCCTCGCGGTGCAGCAGGATCACCATGTCCGCGTCCTGCTCGATGGAGCCGGACTCACGCAGGTCGGACACCATCGGCTTCTTGTCCGTGCGCTGCTCGGGACCACGGTTGAGCTGTGAGAGCGCGATCACCGGGACCTCCAGCTCCTTCGCCAGAAGCTTGAGGTTTCGGGACATGTCCGAGACCTCCTGCTGACGGCTCTCCTGGCGCTTGGAGCCGCCGGCCTGCATCAGCTGCAGATAGTCGATGATCACGAGCTTGATGTCGCTGCGCTGCTTGAGCCGGCGGCACTTCGCACGGATCTCCATCATCGACAGGTTCGGGGAGTCGTCGATGTAGAGCGGAGCGGACGACACCTCGGGCATCCGCCGGGCCAGCCGGGTCCAGTCCTCGTCGGTCATGGTGCCGGACCGCATGTGGTGCAGGGCGACACGGGCCTCGGCGGACAGCAGACGCATCGCGATCTCGTTGCGCCCCATTTCGAGGGAGAAGATGACGCTCGGCAGGTTGTGCTTGATCGATGCCGCGCGCGCGAAGTCCAGCGCGAGCGTGGACTTGCCCATGGCGGGGCGGGCGGCGATGACGATCATCTGGCCCGGGTGCAGACCATTGGTGAGTGAGTCGAGGTCCGTGAACCCGGTGGGCACACCCGTCATCTCGCCGCTGCGCGAGCCGATCGCCTCGATCTCGTCGAGCGCGCCCTCCATGATGTCGCCGAGCGGGAGGTAGTCCTCGCTGGTCCGCTGCTCGGTGACCGCGTAGATCTCGGCCTGGGCCCGGTTGACGATCTCGTCGACGTCGTCGTCGGCCGCGTACCCCATCTGCGTGATGCGCGTACCTGCCTCGACCAGGCGGCGCAGGACGGCCCGCTCGTGGACGATCTCGGCGTAGTACTCCGCGTTCGCCGCCGTCGGCACGGTCTGGACGAGTGTGTGCAGATACGATGCGCCGCCGACCTTGTTGATCTCACCGCGTTTGGTGAGTTCGGCGGCGATGGTGATCGGGTCGGCCGGCTCGCCCTTGGCGTAGACGTCGAGGATCGCCTGGTAGATCGTCTCGTGAGCGGGCTTGTAGAAGTCGTGGCCCTTGAGGACCTCGACGACGTCGGCGATGGCGTCCTTGGACAGGAGCATGCCGCCGAGTACGGACTGCTCGGCGTCGAGGTCCTGCGGCGGCACGCGTTCGAAGGCCGAGCCCGCGCCCTCCCACTCGCCGCCTTCCCGGCCGCGGTCGTGCTGTTCGTCGCGGCCCCGGCCTCCGTCACCGCGCCGTCGGGAAGCGGGCAGACGATCACTTGGACCGCTCTCGGCCCACGGGTCGTCCAAGGGCTCGGAAATACTCAACCGAGCCACCTCCTCCCGTCCGCCGAGCGGACCTCGCCGTGCCCCTCATTTCTACGGCACGGCACTGACAAATGAGACGCCCAACTCCGGTACGGGCGCGTCGGTTTTGTGTTGGTTCTCAGTCCGACTGACGGGGCGGGTGCCGGTCCACCGTAGGCCCGCGGGCACCGTCAGCCAATCTGGTTATCCACAGGCCATGTGGACGACGGCCCGGATGCTGTGGAGAACCCGCCAAAACCTGTGCACGACCCGGTGGACAGCCCTGTGAACAAGCCCTCCCCGTTCCGATCGCGGCCTATCTGACCTGGCCTTTCCCCGTCCACCGGCTGTGCAGAAGAAAAACTTCTCCAGTCGGCCCAAGATCGCTTCGAACAGTGCGCGAGAGGACACGAGGCGACATCAGAGGTAAGGGTCACATTGCAATTGCATCTCTTACCTGTGGACGATTAGATTAGTGCTCATGACACAGGCTCCCGCGACCACCAGGGCCACCCGACGCCGGCACGACCGCGAGATCGTGATGCTGGCCGTCCCGGCCTTCGGCGCACTCGTCGCCGAGCCCCTCTTCGTCATGGCCGACAGCGCGATCGTGGGTCACCTCGGCACGGCACAACTCGCCGGACTCGGCGTGGCTTCCGCCCTACTGACGACAGCCGTGAGCGTCTTCGTCTTTCTCGCCTACGCCACCACTGCGGCCGTCGCCCGACGCGTCGGCGCGGGTGATCTCCAGGCGGCCATCCGCCAGGGCATGGACGGCATCTGGCTCGCGCTGCTGATCGGTGCCACCGTCATCGCCGTCGTCCTTCCCTCGGCACCCTCCCTCGTCGGCCTCTTCGGCACCTCGGACACGGCGGCCCCCTACGCGACGACCTATCTGCGGATCTCCTCCCTCGGCATCCCGGCCATGCTGGTCGTACTCGCCGCCACCGGAGTCCTGCGCGGACTCCAGAACACAAGGACACCGCTGTACGTCGCCATCACCGGCTTCGTCGCCAACGGCGTCCTCAACCTGGGGCTGGTCTACGGCGCCGACCTCGGTATCGCCGGCTCCGCCTGGGGCACCGTCATCGCCCAATGGGGGATGGCCGCCGTCTATCTCTTCGTGGTCGTCCGCGGAGCCCGTCGGCACGGCGCCTCGCTCCGCCCCGACGCGGCAGGGATCCGAGCCTCGGCGCAGGCGGGTGCACCTCTCCTGGTGCGCACGCTCTCCCTGCGAGCGATCCTCCTGATCGCGACGGCGGTCGCAGCCCGGCTCGGGGACGCCGACATCGCGGCCCACCAGATCATCTTGTCCCTGTGGTCCCTGCTGGCCTTCGCACTCGACGCCATCGCCATCGCGGGCCAGGCCATCATCGGCCGCTACCTCGGTGCGGACGATCCACAAGGCGCCCGAGCCGCCTGCCGCCGCATGGTGCAGTGGGGCATCGCCGTCGGAGTGGTGCTCGGCCTCCTGGTGATCGTATCCCGGCCGCTGTTCCTCCCCCTGTTCACCAGCGACTCCACCGTCAAGGACACCGCCCTGCCCGCCCTGATCATGGTGGCGCTCTCGCAGCCGATCTGCGGTGTCGTCTTCGTCCTGGACGGGGTACTGATGGGCGCGGGAGACGGGCCGTATCTCGCAGGAGCGATGCTGGTGACCCTGGCGGTCTTCGCCCCGGTGGCTCTGCTCGTGCCGGGCTTCGGTGGCGGACTGACCGCTCTCTGGGGAGCGATGACCCTGATGATGGCGGTGCGCATGCTGACCCTCCTGCTGCGCACCTGCTCGGGCCGCTGGGTCGTCACGGGCGCGACCCGCTGACCGTTTCACGTGAAACACCGCCCGCTGCCACGTTTCACGTGAAACATGCGCCCCGTAGCACCGCCTCGGACTCAACATGCGAGCCGCGTCCCGCAGCCCCGACCACAGCAGAGGGGCCGCACCCCAACGGGTGCGGCCCCTCTCTCAGCTGTGCCGAGCGCAGCGGTCAGGCCGCGATGACCTCGATGTTGACCTTGGCGGCAACCTCGGGGTGCAGACGCACGGACGTCTCGTGGGCGCCCAGCGTCTTGATCGGGGCAGACAGCTCGATACGACGCTTGTCGACCTCGGGGCCACCGGAAGCCTTGATCGCCGAAGCGATGTCGGCCGGGGTGACGGAGCCGAAGAGACGACCGGCGTCGCCGGAGCGGACGGCCAGACGAACCTTGACGCCTTCGAGCTGGGCCTTCACGGAGTTGGCCTGCTCGATGGTCTGGATCTCGTGGATCTTGCGAGCACGACGGATCTGCTCGACGTCCTTCTCGCCACCCTTGGTCCAGCGGATAGCGAACTTCCGCGGGATCAGGTAGTTGCGAGCGTAACCGTCCTTGACGTCGACGACGTCGCCCGCGGCACCGAGGCCGGAGACCTCGTGGGTGAGGATGATCTTCATTGGTCGGTCACCCTTCCCTTATCGCGCGGTGGAGGTGTAGGGCAGCAGCGCCATCTCACGGCTGTTCTTCACGGCCGTGGCGACGTCACGCTGGTGCTGCGTGCAGTTGCCGGTCACGCGGCGGGCACGGATCTTGCCGCGGTCGGAAATGAACTTCCGCAGCATGTTCGTGTCCTTGTAGTCCACGTACTGGACCTTGTCCTTGCAGAATGCGCAGACCTTCTTCTTCGGCTTGCGCACAGGCGGCTTCGCCATGGTGTATCTCCTGTGTGATCAAGAAGTGTGGGTACGACCCACCCTCGGCCCGGAGGCCTAGAAGGGGGGTTCGTCCGAGTAGCCGCCGCCACCGCCGGCGCCGCCGGAGTTTCCACCCCAGCCGCCACCGCCGCCGCCCTGGTTGCCACCGGCGGGAGCGCCGGTTGCCCACGGGTCGTCGGCGGGAGCACCGCCGGCCGGCTGACCGCCGCCGGAGTTTCCACCCCAGCCGCCGCCACCCTGGCCACCACCACCGCCGCCGCCGAAGCCGCCGCCCTGGCCACCGCGAGCGCCACCGGCGGTCTTGGTGACCTTGGCCGTGGCACTGCGCAGGCTGGCGCCGACTTCTTCGACGTCCAGTTCGTAGACCGTGCGCTTGACGCCCTCACGGTCCTCGTAGGACCGCTGCTTCAGCCGGCCCTGCACGATGACGCGCATGCCTCGCTGGAGCGATTCGGCGACGTTCTCCGCCGCCTGACGCCAGACCGAGCAGGTGAGGAAGAGGCTTTCGCCGTCCTTCCACTCGTTCGTCTGGCGGTCGAAGGTGCGGGGAGTGGACGCGACACGGAACTTCGCGACCGCCGCACCGGAAGGGGTGAAGCGCAGCTCGGGGTCGTCGACAAGATTGCCGACGACCGTGATGACGGTCTCGCCTGCCATGGGGGAACCTCTCGGCGGGTTTGCTGCTGGCTGCTTGGTGCTGCTACTCGGATCCCGAGATCGGCTGAGCTAGATGCTCAGTGGGTCTCGGGGCGGAGGACCTTGGTCCGGAGGACCGACTCGTTCAGGTTCATCTGGCGGTCGAGCTCCTTGACGACCGCAGGCTCGGCCTGCAGGTCGATGACCGAGTAGATGCCCTCGGGCTTCTTCTTGATCTCGTACGAGAGACGACGACGGCCCCAGGTGTCGACCTTCTCGACCTTTCCGTTGCCCTCACGGACGACGGAGAGGAAGTTCTCGATCAGGGGGGAGACAGCGCGCTCCTCCAGATCGGGGTCGAGGATGACCATCACCTCGTAGTGACGCATGTGGAACCCACCTCCTTTGGACTCAGCGGCCACGGTCGATCCGTGGCAGGAGGGTTGTGATGCGTAAGCAACAGTGTGTGCCAGTAAAACAGCCGCCACTGACATCGGGTGCCCCTTGCGGGGATTCCGATCCGTGACGACGTGGGCAGACACCAGTGCAGAGGGTACAGACTACCCGCACACCGGCTTCCGGTTGAAATCCGGTGGCGGAGAGCGCCAATCTGTACACATCGGGTGTGTCCGGCGCGACGACGCGCCGCCTTCCGCAGGAGGTGCCATATGGCACAGGCATTGCGACCCAACACCGCCGGTTCCCTTTTCGCCACGGACGGCAAGCCCCATCCGCTCCAGGACACGCTGCTCGCGGTGACCGTGGTGCTCGGGCTGACCGCGTTCGTCACGGGCTTCTTCCACCACCTGCATCTGCTCAGCTCATGGACCGGCCTGGTGGGGATCCTCACCGGCGCCTACGGCCAGTGGATCTCGGAGACGACGAGGGAACGCTTCGGCCTGATCCTGGGTCTCGGTGCCGCGGGTGTCGGGTTCTTCCTCGGCATGGCGCACGGCGGACTGTTCGGCGGCGTCATCAGCTGACGCTCCGGCACCACGGTCCGAACACCGCGTAAAACACCACGGAACGCCTCGGCGGCCCACAGGCCGAGGCGCAGGTTGCATACGCCCAGTCGGGGCGCTCGCAAGGCGCAGTAGGCTTCGGCGCGAGAGCCGGAGCCCCTGTACCCATGGGGACACACCAGCCCGAGGAGCGCCCCGAATGAGCCTGACCCTGAGGACCATCAGCCGAGAGCAGCATCTGGCATTCATCCAGAGCCTGCCGTCGGCTAGCCACATGCAGGTCCCGGCATGGGCTGATGTGAAGGCGGAGTGGCGCTCCGAGAACCTCGGCTGGTTCGACGAGAAGACCGGCGAGCTGGTCGGTGCGGGTCTGGTCCTCTACCGCCAACTGCCCAAGATCAAGCGCTACTTGGCCTATCTGCCCGAGGGCCCGGTCATCAACTGGTTCGCGCCGAATCTGGACGACTGGATCCAGCCGATGCTGGCCCACCTCAAGCAGCAGGGCGCGTTCTCGGTGAAGATGGGCCCGCCGGTCATCATCCGGCGCTGGGAGGCCACCTCCATCAAGGCGGGCATCCAGAACCCGGACGTGAAGCGGCTGCGCGACATCGAGGCCGACTACATCGAGCCGCGCGCCTTCGAGGTGGCCGACAAGCTGCGCCGTATGGGCTGGCAGCAGGGTGAGGACGGCGGCGCCGGCTTCGGCGACGTCCAGCCGCGCTACGTCTACCAGGTGCCGCTGGCGAACCGCTCGCTCGAAGAGGTCCACAAGAACTTCAACCAGCTGTGGCGCCGCAACATCAAGAAGGCCGAGAAGGCCGGTGTCGAGGTCGTCCAGGGCGGCTACCACGACCTCGAGGAATGGCAGCGGCTGTACGAGATCACGGCCGTGCGCGACCACTTCCGGCCCCGCCCGCTGTCGTACTTCCAGCGCATGTGGACGGCCCTCAACACCGAGGACCCCAACCGGATGCGGCTGTACTTCGCCCGGCACAACGGGGTGAACCTGTCGGCGGCGACGATGCTCGTGGTCGGCGGACACGTCTGGTACTCCTACGGCGCCTCCGACAACATCGGCCGTGAGGTCCGGCCCTCGAACGCGATGCAGTGGCGGATGCTGCGCGACGCCTACGCGCTCGGCGCCACCGTCTACGACCTGCGCGGCATCTCCGACTCGCTGGACGAGACCGACCACCTCTTCGGTCTGATCCAGTTCAAGGTGGGCACCGGCGGACAGGCCGCCGAGTACCTGGGCGAGTGGGACTTCCCGCTGAACAAGCTGCTCCACAAGGCGCTCGACATCTACATGTCGCGCCGCTGACCTGACGGTCCTTGCTTCGATACCGTCGACAGTTCTCATACTCCTGATACACCGCAGCCACCCGAAAGGTTCCAGGTCCGGCCATGGCGCTCACGCTCTACGTCGACACTGCGCGCTGGCGGGCGCATCACAAGCACGTGGCCGGGCAGTTCCCGGGGCTCGTCCCGGTCTGCAAGGGCAACGGCTACGGCTTCGGGCACGAGCGGCTGGCGGAGGAGGCGACGCGTCTGGGCGCGGACGTCCTCGCCGTCGGCACGACGTACGAGGCCGCCCGGATCAAGGACTGGTTCGGGGGCGACCTGCTGGTGCTGACGCCCTACCGCCGCGGCGAGGAGCCGGTTCCGCTGCCGGACCGGGTGATCCGCTCGGTGTCGTCCATCGACGGTGTGTACGGCCTCGTGGGCGCCCGTGTGGTCATCGAGGTGATGTCCTCGATGAAGCGGCACGGCGTCAGCGAGCAGGAACTGCCGCAGCTGCACTCGGCCATAGAGAACGTCCGCCTGGAGGGCTTCGCCATCCACCTCCCGCTGGACCGCACCGACGGCTCGGACGCCGTCGAGGAGGTCATCGGCTGGATGGACCGGCTGCGGGCCGCGCGGCTGCCTTTGCACACGATGTTCGTCAGCCACCTCAAGGCCGAGGAACTCGCCCGGCTGCAGCAGCAGTTCCCGCAGACCCACTTCCGGGCCCGTATCGGCACCCGGCTGTGGCTGGGGGACCACGAGGCCACCGAATACCGCGGGGCGGTCCTGGACGTCACCCGGGTCTCCAAGGGCGACCGCTTCGGCTACCGGCAGCAGAAGGCGGCCTCGGACGGCTATCTGGTGGTCGTGGCGGGCGGTACGTCGCACGGGGTGGGCCTGGAGGCCCCCAAGGCGCTGCACGGCGTCATGCCGCGCGCCAAGGGCGTCGCCCGCGCGGGTCTGGCCACGGTGAACCGGAACCTTTCTCCGTTCGTCTGGGACGGCAAGCAGCGCTGGTTCGCGGAGCCTCCGCACATGCAGGTCTCGATCCTGTTCGTGCCGGCGGAAGCGGCAGAGCCGAAGGTCGGCGAGGAGCTGGTGGCCCATCTGCGGCACACCACAACCCAGTTCGACCGGCTCGTCGATCGCTGAGCCTCTCCTGAACAGCCGGAAGGCCGTACACGGAACCTCCCGTGTACGGCCTTTCGCGTGGTCCCGCCGAGCCCTGTTCGCTCAGAGCGAACGGTCGACCGTCCCCTCGCCGCCCCACTCCACCTGCGGTCCGTCGAAGGGGGCCGCGTGCCGTCCGGGACGGGCCGCGGACCCGAACACGAACACGTCCTCCGCCCGGTCGAGCACCCCGCCCGAGGGGTCGTCGTCGCCCGCCAGGCGCACGACGTCCCGTTCCGGCATGAGGATGTCGCGCACGATCACGGCGCACAGGTAGAGCGTGCCCAGGAGGTGCAGGCCGATGGCCCAGTGATAGCCGTCGGTCGGCAGGCCCTTGTGGGCGTTTCCGCTGGTCGTGTACGCGAGGTACATCCAGATGCCCAGGAAGTACGCCACCTCGCACGCCTGCCAGATCAGGAAGTCCCGCCACTTCGGCCGGGCCAGCACGGCCAGCGGGACCAGCCACAGTACGTACTGCGGCGAGTAGACCTTGTTGGTCAGGATGAACGCGGCGACGATCAGGAAGGCCAGCTGGGCGAAGCGCGGCCGGCGCGGAGCGGTCAGCGTGAGTGCCGCGATGGCTCCGCAGCACAGGAGCATCAGCAGGGTGGCGAAGGTGTTGACGGTGCCGGTGCTGAGCGGGTCGCTGGAGTTCTGGGCCAGGATCAGCCAGAAGGACCCGAAGTCGACGCCCCGTTCCTGGCTGAACGTGTAGAACTTCGACCAGCCGTCGAAGGCGAAGAGCATCACCGGCAGGTTCACCGCCAGCCAGGCCACGGCGGTTCCGCCGAACGCCTTCCCGAAGTCCCGCCACTTGCCCGCCCGCCAGCACAGCAGGAACAAGGGGCCGAGGAGAAAGACGGGATACAGCTTGGCGGCCGTTGCAAGGCCCAACAGGACGCCGAAAGCGAGCGAACGGCCCCGGGACCACATCAGCATCGCCGAGGCCGTCAGAGCGACCGCCAGCAGGTCCCAGTTGATGGTGGCGGTCAGCGCGAAGGCGGGTGCCAGGGCGACCAGCAGTCCGTCCCAGGGGCGGCGGGCGTGCGTGCGGCTGACGCAGACGACGATGACGGCCGCGCACACCATCAGCATCCCGGCGTTGACCATCCAGTACCACTGTTCCTGGTGCTGGATGCTGCCGCTGCCCGGTGTGAGCCAGGCGGCCACCTCCATGAACACACCGGTCAGGACCGGGTATTCGAGGTACTGCATGTCGCCGGGGAGCTTGTCGAAGTACGGCACGAGCCCGTCGGCGAAGCCGCGCCCCTGGTAGAGGTGCGGGATGTCCGAGTAGCACGCGTGCGTGTACTGCGAACTCGCGCCGAAGAACCAACCGCTGTTGTAGCAGGGCGCCTTCTGGACCAGGCCGAGGGCGAACATACCGATCGCCACCAGCGCGACGACCCGTACGGGAGTCCACCAGGACGCCCCGAGAAGGGCCCGCCGGCCGATGGGGCCACCGATCAGTTCGCTACCGGCGGCGGCGACCTGGTCGACCTTGGTCGGCTTCACCGGATCCGGCTCGTGCACGCTCGTGGGCGTCAGTTCTGCACTGGGCATGGGGGACATCCTGCCGCATGCACCTGAGAGCGACATGCCGTCCTGACAGCCGGCATATTGCTTTGAATTGATACACCCCAATTACGAATTTTATTAATATTGCAGGGCCCGGTCGACCATAACTACGATCAAGGCGAGGTGAAGATTCACTCAACAATTGGGGGATGGATGATTAAATTCGCAAGATTCGGCCTGATCGGCGTCACTTCCGCACTGTTCGTGGGTTTCGCGGCCAGCCCTTCGCAGGCGCTCGTGGTGCACACCGCCGAATGCGCCGCCACCGGCTCCCAAGGGTCTCTCATCACCACCGGGTGGGATTACAACGACTTCGGCATCCCCAATCTCACCATGACCGTGCGGGACACCGGCGCCGACGGGCACCACGTGCAGATTCGCCTGCTGGTGGGCTACGCGGACACCACCGACTATCTCAAGTGGCACTACGACTACGACGGAGCCGGCAGCTCCACGGTGGTCAACTCCTACGTGCCCGCCGGCGGCGGCCAGATCGCCGATGTCGGGATCGAGGTGGCGACTTACGAGGGAAGCTCTCTGGTTTCCCACTGCATCAGCTGGGTCTGACCCACAAAAGCACAAAAGGCCCCGGCTGCTCAGTCCTCGCGCTGGGGGCCGGTACGCATAAAGGCCGGTGTTCGGCGCCTTTCCACGGCGCCGAACACCGGCCTTCTGCTATCGGTCAGCCGTTTGCGCCGCCGAAGATACCCCCGTTGCCGTTGCCATTGTTGGTGCCGCTGGACTCCGTCGCGGTGGCCGTGTCCGTCGGCGTGGACGTCGTGCCTCCGTCGGTGCCCCCGGTGTCACTGCACTGCCAGCTGAACCGGCAGGACTCGCTCGCCGACGGCGACGAACTCGGCGTCTCACTCGGCGTCTCGCTCGGCGTCTCGCTGGGCGTCTCGCTCGGCGTCACCACGGGCGTCGGAGAGGGCGACGGTGCGCCGTCCTCGTTCTGGACCTTGTCGATCTTGGTGGCATCCGGGAAGCCCGGATCGGAGGCCCCCTTGAGTGCGGCCTCCATGTACTCGGTCCAGATCGACGTCGGAATGTCACCACCGTGAATGGACGCCACGCCCGCCGTACCGTTCATGGAGAGCAGTTCGGCGTCCTTGGGGTTCTCCCTGAACATCGCGATCGACGTCGAGAGCTGCTGGGTGTAGCCGACGAACCAGGCCGACTTGTTGCTGTCGGTGGTACCGGTCTTGCCGGCCGCCGCACGGCCCAGCGCCTTCGCGTTCTTGGCCGTACCGTTCTGGATGACGTTCTCCAGGGTGTCCGTGACGTTGTTCGCCACGTTCTCCGGCATCGCCTGCTTCACCGCGGGCTTGGCGAAGCCGGGCACCGGCTGTCCGCCCTGCTTGACGGACGTCACCGAGTACGGGTCCGCCTGCTTGCCCGAGGCGGCGAACGTCGCGTAGGCGTCGGCCATCCGGATCGCGCTGGGTGTCGACGTACCGATGGCGAAGGACGCGTTGAGATCCTTCGTCATGCTGGCGTCCAGGATGCCCGCCGACTTGGCGACGGCCTTCACCTTCGTCATCCCGACGTCCATACCGAGCTGCACGTACGGCGTGTTGATGGACTGCTCCATCGCCTTGCGCAGCGTGATGTAGCCCCAGGGATATTTGCTCTCGTTGTTCTGGTAGAAGATCGAGTTGTCCTTGTTCAGGACGTATGTGCCGTCCTGGTTTCGGACCTTGAGATGGTCGTCGCCGTTGTACTTGCTCAGCGGCGAGATACCGACGCCGTCGGTCTTGTACGTGCCGTACTCCATGGCCGCGGCGAGCACGAACGGCTTCCAGGTCGAACCCACGGGGACACCCGAGGTGTCGGCGTTGTTGGTGAAGTGGCCGTTCTCGTAACCGTCACCTCCGTAGAGGGCGACGATCGCTCCGTCCTTGGGCCTCACCGACGCCGCGCCGAACTGGACGTACTTGTCCAGACTGCGCTTCTTCGGGTCGATGCGGTCCGCCTGGACCTTCTTCACGGCCGCGCTCAGTTCGTCGACCTTGTTCTTCTCGAAGGTCGTGTAGATCTGGAAGCCGCCCTTGTCGAACTCGGTCTGCGAGATGTTCGAGTGGTTCAGGACGTACTTCTTGGCCGTGTCGACCAGGTAGCTGATCTGCCCCGTCATGCCCTTGGTCGCCTTCAGGCCCTGGGGCTGGGGGTACTTCTTGATGGCCGTCTGGTACTCGGCGTCCGTGATGTGCTTGTCGTTGTGCATCTGCTCGAGGATCCAGCTCCAGCGGGCCTCTGAGCGCTTGCGGTTGGCTTCGGCGGTCGCCGCGGGGTCGATGTTCGTGGCGCCGATCGGGTCGTAGTACGTCGGACCCTTCAACAGCGCCGCGAGGAAGGCGCACTGCGCCGGCTTGAGATCCACCGCGTTCACGCCGTAGTAGGTCTGCGCGGCGGCCTGTATGCCGTAGGCGCCGCGGCCGTAGTACGAGGTGTTCAGGTAGCCCTGGAGGACCTGCTCCTTGCTGAGCGACGTGCCCACCTTGATGGAGATGAACATCTCCTTGAACTTACGGGTGACCGTCTGTTCCTGGCTGAGGTAGGTGTTCTTGACGAACTGCTGGGTGATCGTCGAACCACCCTGCGTCTGACCGCCCTTGGCCATGTTGACCAGGGCCCGGGCGATACCCATGGGGTCGACGCCCGAGTCCGAGTAGAAGCTCTTGTTCTCGGCGGAGATCACCGACCACTGCATGGCCTTCGGGATGTCGGCGATGGTGATGTTCTGACGGTTGGCACCGGTGCCCGTGGCAACCATCTGATCGCCGTTGGACCAGTAGTAGACGTTGTTCTGCGACTGGGCCGCGGTGTTCTCGCTGGGGATGCTGACCATCGCGTAGCCGACACCGACCGCGGCCACGATGCTGCCGAAGAACACCAGGCACAGGCTGGAGACAAGCCGCCAGGAGGGCACCCAGCGGCGCCATCCGTACTTGTCGAAGCGCGGATAGTCGATGAACCTCTTCTTGCCGGGCGCGGAAGCGCGTCCTCTGCCTCGGCCGGGCCCGTTCGAGCCACCTGGACCGCGGCCCGCCGGCTCGGCCCCTCTGCGACGGCCGCCGCCTCTCTGCGCGGCCCGGCGGGCTTCGGCACGGCTGCCGTACTGGCGGTCGTCGCCCCCGGAAGCGGCGGGGTTGGACCCATAGGAATCGGATGGAGACCCGGTGGTGGCGCCTCGCGGTGCCGCGCGGCGGCCGGAGGTCGGTCCGGACTGGCCGCGTCGGTCCGCGGCACGTCCGCCTCCCTGCGGCTGCGGCGGTTTGCGACGGTGCTCGCTCATCGAACGATTACTCCTCGGGCAGGCGCACCCGTGCGCGCCTGGAAACGGCGGCTGGTTTCCGGTCCCCCCGAAGTACGGATGTGGTCGGTGCTGCATTCATCCGTACCGCACCGGGGACGTTGACGCCCCCACGCGTCACTTGGTTCCCGGTGGTGTGCATGCCGCACAGACTACGCACCGTCAAAACCTGCTTAGCCCCGAAGTTCACCCCAAATCAGGCAACTTGATTCCAACGAATCAGTGATGTGACGGCGGTCACCATCTCCCCACTTGTCGCATCCGGAAGGCCGTTCTATCGTCTGGATGTATCGAGTCGATACATCAGCTCGGCATAAGGACCGTCACGGTCGGACCGCGGACAGCGAGGAGGCGACGATGAGCCGGCGTTCCGGCATCCTCGAGTTCGCCATCCTCGGCCTGCTCCGCGAATCCCCGATGCACGGCTATGAGCTGCGCAAACGACTCAATACGTCACTGGGTGTGTTCCGTGCGTTCAGCTACGGGACGCTCTATCCCTGCCTCAAGACGCTGGTCGCCAACGGCTGGTTGATCGAGGAGACGGGGAACACTCCTGAGGACGCCCTCACGGCCACACTCGCGGGGCGTCGCGCCAAGATCGTCTACCGGTTGACGGCGGAAGGTAAGGAGCACTTCGAGGAGCTGCTCTCGCAGACGGGACCCGACGCGTACGAGGACGAACATTTCGCCGCTCGTTTCGCCTTCTTCGGGCAGACGTCACGCGACGTACGCATGCACGTACTGGAGGGCCGCCGCAGCCGGCTGGAGGAGCGTCTGGAGAAGATGCGTGCCTCCCTGGCGCGGACCCGGGAGCGCCTCGACGACTACACCCTTGAGCTCCAGCGCCACGGAATGGAGTCCGTGGAGCGCGAAGTGCGCTGGCTGAACGAGCTCATCGAGAGCGAGCGGGCCGGACGTGACCTGAAGGGTCCCGTTCCGGACGGCACCGCTCAGCAGGACAGCACATCCGGGGAGTCGGGCGGCCTGCCCCGGCTCGGGGGTGCCACCCCCGGGCCGGATCCGTCCGACGAAACCACCACATGAGGTCCAGTCAGGGCCTCACCTCGCACACACAGGGAGCAACCGGAATGGGTTCGGTTCGCGTAGCCATCGTCGGCGTGGGCAACTGCGCCGCCTCACTGGTACAGGGCGTCGAGTACTACAAGGACGCCGATCCGGCGGCCAAGGTGCCGGGTCTGATGCACGTCCAGTTCGGCGACTACCACGTCGGTGACGTCGAGTTCGTCGCCGCGTTCGACGTCGACGCGAAGAAGGTCGGCCTCGACCTCTCCGACGCCATCGGTGCCAGTGAGAACAACACCATCAAGATCTGCGACGTCCCGAACAAGGGCGTCACGGTCCAGCGCGGTCACACCCTCGACGGCCTGGGCAAGTACTACCGCATGACGATCGAGGAGTCCGACGAGACCCCGGTCGACGTGGTCCAGGTCCTCAAGGACAAGCAGGTCGACGTCCTCATCTGCTACCTGCCCGTCGGCTCCGAGGACGCGGCGAAGTTCTACGCCCAGTGCGCCATCGACGCCAAGGTCGCCTTCGTCAACGCCCTCCCGGTCTTCATCGCCGGCACCAAGGAGTGGGCGGACAAGTTCACCGAGGCCGGCGTTCCGATCGTCGGCGACGACATCAAGTCCCAGGTCGGCGCCACCATCACGCACCGTGTGATGGCGAAGCTGTTCGAGGACCGCGGTGTCCGCCTCGAGCGCACGATGCAGCTCAACGTCGGCGGCAACATGGACTTCAAGAACATGTTGGAGCGCGACCGCCTCGAGTCCAAGAAGATCTCGAAGACGCAGGCCGTCACTTCGCAGATCCCGGACCGCGACCTGGGCGAGAAGAACGTCCACATCGGCCCGTCGGACTACGTCCAGTGGCTCGACGACCGCAAGTGGGCCTACGTCCGCCTCGAAGGCCGTGCCTTCGGCGACGTCCCGCTGAACCTGGAGTACAAGCTCGAGGTCTGGGACTCCCCGAACTCCGCGGGTGTCATCATCGACGCCCTGCGCGCCGCGAAGATCGCCAAGGACCGCGGCATCGGCGGCCCGATCCTCTCCGCGTCGAGCTACTTCATGAAGTCCCCGCCGGTGCAGTACTTCGACGACGAGGCCTACGCGAACGTCGAGAAGTTCATCAAGGGCGAGGTCGAGCGCTAAGCCCCGCCCGTCCGGTCGTCGAGGGTCCCCGGGGCATTCCGCCCGGGGACCCTCCTCGTATGTGAGGCTGTGCCCATGGCCGTCGTCCGTGACCTGCGCGTCCTTCTGCGCTTCCAGGGCTTCCGCCGCCTGCTCGCCGTACGCCTCCTCTCCCAGGGCGCGGACGGCGTCTACCAGGTCGCACTCGCCGCCTACGTCGTCTTCTCCCCGGAGAAACAGACCTCGGCCGGCTCGATCGCCTCCGCGATGGCGGTCCTGCTCCTCCCGTACTCCCTCATCGGCCCCTTCGCCGGCGTCCTCCTGGACCGCTGGCGCCGCCGCCAGGTCTTCCTCTACGGCAACCTGCTGCGCTCCCTGCTGGCCGCGGCCACCGCCGTCCTGATGGTGAGCCACGTCCCGGACTGGCTTTTCTACGCCTCCGCGCTGTGCGTCACCGCCGTCAACCGCTTCGTCCTCGCTGGCCTGTCCGCCGCGCTCCCTCGCGTGGTCGACGACGAACGGCTCGTCCTCGCCAACTCCCTTTCCCCCACGGCCGGAACACTCGCGGCAACCGCGGGCGGCGGCCTCGCCTTCGTCGTCCGCCTGCTGGTCGCGGACACCGACTCCACGGTGGTCCTGCTGGGCGCCGCCCTGTACCTCTGCGCGGCCCTCGCCTCCTTGCGCATGGCCCCCGAACTCCTCGGCCCCGACCTCGCGTTGACCCGGCCCCGACTGGCAACTGCCCTCGCCGGCACCGCCCGGGACCTGAGAGCGGCGCTACGGCATCTCGCCGCGCCGCAACGCCGGCAGGCGGTCCGGGCCCTCCTCGCGATGACACTGATGCGCTTCTGCTACGGCGCCCTGACGGTCCTGCTGCTGATGCTCTGCCGGTACGCCCTGTCGTCGACCTCGGACGACGGACTGCGCCTGCTGGGGCTGGCGTTGGGGGTCTCCGGCGCCGGCTTCTTCGTGGCGGCCGTGGTGACACCCTGGGCCGCCGGACGACTGGGTCCCGGCCGCTGGATCGCCGTGTGCGCGGCGGCCGCCGCGGTCCTGGAACCTGCCCTCGGCCTCCCGTTCACCACCGCCCCGATGCTGGCGGCGGCCTTCGTCCTGGGCCTGACCACACAGGGCGCGAAGATCGCCACGGACACGATCGTCCAGTTCTCGGTCCACGACGGCTTCCGCGGCCGGATCTTCTCCGTCTACGACGTCCTGTTCAACGTCGCCTTCGTCGGCGCGGCTGCGATGGCCGCCCTGGTGCTGCCGCCGGACGGCCGCTCGGTGACGCTGGTGGTCACGGTCGCCGTTATCTACTCGGCGGTTGCTGCGGCTATGGCCCACTTTGAACGCCGGAAAGTGTCACATCACTGATACGGAGTCCATCCGGGGCACAGCGGTGTCAGTGGGTGCCGGTAACTTACGTGCGTCTTACTTCGCACCATGCCGCGTGCCAAGCCGCGTCATGCGCCCACGTTCCAGGGGGGACCCCGAATGACAACTCCGCCGCCTCAGAGCCCGAACCCATACGCCCAGGGCCAGCAGCCCTACGGCCAGCCTCAGGCGCAGGCCCCGTACCCGCCCCAGGGGCAGGCCCCTTACCCGCCCCAGGGCGGCTACCCGCAGCAGCCCGGCCAGCCCGGGTTCCCGCCACAGGGCGCGGCTCCGTTCGCCCCGGTCCCGGCGCAGCCCAAGCGCAAGTTCAGCCCCAAGCTGATACGGCTCGCCATCATCCTCGTGATCGGCATCGGCGCTGCCATCTACGGCGTCATATCGAGTCAGCACGACGCCGACACGGCAAAGGTCGGCGACTGCATGCACCGCGGCAGCACCAGCGACACCAACCCGGACCTCAAGGTCGTGAAGTGCAGCGACGCGAAGGCCCAGTACACGGTGCTGGCCAAGATCAGCGGCAACTACTCCGAGGCCGAGGCGGAGAGCAAGTGCACGGCGGCCGCGAAGGACTTCCAGTACTCGTACACCGAGAGCGGTGACGGCAGCGACTTCCTGCTCTGCCTGAAGGACTACAAGAAGTAAGGCAGTTACGACGCGGGGCGGTGTCTCATGTTTCACGTGAAACACCGCCCCTGATGCTGTCCGGGGTCATGTTTCACGTGAAACAAGACCACGGTCAACACCCTCAGCGAGCCGAGGCACACACAGCCCTTTTGGGGGCCGACCCACCCGACGGAGCCCCCTGCCCGGTGGCCCCC
>NZ_JBHYWD010000010.1:73947-219902 GCF_042751305.1 Streptomyces hokutonensis | reverse complement strand
TCCGCCCACCCCCTTTATAAACACTTATTTTTCGGTCGCCTGCTTTTTTTTTTTATATCCCACCCCCTTGTTGGTGGGGGGTTTATTTTTACACTTCAAACATCCCCCCGTTCCACAACCTCAGCTCTCCGAGGCCCACCACTCCTTGAGTGCGGCCACCGCCGCCTCATGCTCCATCGGCCCGTTCTCCAGCCGCAGTTCCAGCAGAAACTTGTAGGCCCGGCCGATGACTGGCCCCGGCGTGACGCCCAGGATCTCCATGATCTGGTTGCCGTCGAGGTCGGGACGGATCGAGTCCAGCTCCTCCTGCTCCTGAAGCTGAGCGATGCGTTCTTCCAGCCCGTCATAAGCGCGGGACAACGCGGCGGCCCTGCGCTTGTTCCGCGTGGTGCAGTCCGAGCGGGTCAGCTTGTGGAGCCGGTCCAGGAGCGGGCCGGCGTCACGGACATAGCGCCGCACCGCCGAGTCGGTCCACTCGCCGGTGCCGTAGCCGTGGAAACGCAGGTGGAGTTCGACGAGCCGCGAGACGTCCTTCACCAGCTCGTTGGAGTACTTGAGCGCCAGCATGCGCTTCTTGGTCATCTTCGCGCCGACCACCTCGTGGTGGTGGAAGGATACCCGGCCGTCGTTCTCGAAGCGGCGAGTGCGCGGCTTGCCGATGTCGTGCAGCAGTGCGGCCAGCCGGAGAGTCAGGTCGGGACCGTTCTCCTCCAGTTCGATCGCCTGCTCCAGCACGATCAGCGTGTGTTCGTAGACGTCCTTGTGCCGGTGGTGCTCGTCGCTCTCCAGGCGCAGGGCGGGCAGCTCGGGCAGGACATGGTCGGCGAGACCGGTGTCGACGAGCAGCGCCAGGCCCTTGCGGGGGTGTGCGGAGAGGATCAGCTTGTTCAGCTCGTCCCGCACCCGCTCGGCCGAGACGATCTCGATCCGCCCGGACATCTCCTTCATCGCCGTGACGACCTCGGGAGCGACCTCGAAGTCGAGCTGCGCGGCGAAGCGTGCCGCCCGCATCATCCGCAGGGGATCGTCCGAGAAGGACGCCTCGGGAGTACCCGGGGTACGCAGCACCCGGGCCGCGAGGTCACCGAGACCGCCGTACGGGTCGACGAACTCCTTCTCCGGGAGGGCGACAGCCATCGCGTTCACCGTGAAGTCACGCCGGACGAGGTCCTCCTCGATGGAGTCGCCGTACGACACCTCGGGCTTGCGCGAGGTCCGGTCGTAGGCCTCCGACCGGTAGGTGGTCACCTCGATCTGGAAGCTCCGGTCGACACCGCCGACGCGGGCGTCCTTCTGCACGCCCACCGTGCCGAAGGCGATCCCGACCTCCCAGACGGCGTCCGCCCACGGCCGGACGATCTTCAGTACGTCCTCGGGCCGCGCGTCCGTCGTGAAGTCCAGGTCATTGCCGAGCCGGCCGAGCAGCGCGTCGCGGACCGACCCGCCGACCAGGGCGAGGGAGAACCCGGCCTCCTGGAAGCGGCGGGCGAGTTCGTCGGCGACGGGAGCCACCCGCAGCAGTTCGCTCACCGCGCGATGCTGCACCTGGCTCAGGGCACTGGGGTTGTCTTCGTTGGCGTTCGGCACAACAGAAAAGGGTACGTGGCCCGGGCGACCCCGGGCGCCTCCATTAAACGTCCACGGACACGTCCCCGTATATCGGTGCAAGGGCAGCCCTTGCGATGTACCGGAGCATTCCTCTTTATACGCGCATATACAGGACGCACCGATATCGATCTGCGATCTTGTGGAGCAGTCCGCGGCACTTCCCCTCAGCGCGCATCGTTACCATGCGTGGACGCACATTGCGACGACCACTGACGACGACGAGGGACGGGCGAGCGCGTGGCCGAGGCGGCAGACTTCCAGGGGACGTGTCCCTCACCTGCCCGCCGGTGGCTGCGGCGCACCGGCGCACTGCTCGCCGGGGCGCCTCTGCTGGCCGGCCTCCTCCAGATCTCCGTCGCCGCGCCCGCCGGCGCTGCCGAGCAGACTTCTCTGCAAGCCGCCTCCGGCTCGCAGACGGTGTCCGTCTCCGTGGACACGCTCACCCCCGGCATCCCCACGGACGGCGACACCCTGACCGTCTCCGGGACGGTGACGAACAACGGCAAGCAGGCGGTCACCGACGCTCATGTGGGCCTGCGCCTGGGACAGGCTCTGAGCACCCGCTCGGCGATCGACAGCGTCGCCGAGCGCACCGGCTACGTCCAGGGTGTCGACGGCTCGGAGATCGACGACAAGTACACGCAGAAGTTCTCCAAGCTCACTCCGGGCGTCGCCGAGCCCTTCACGCTCTCCGTGCCGGTCGACAAGCTGGACCTCGGCGACGACGGCGTCTACCCGCTCGGTGTCTCACTCTCCGGCCAGACCTCCGCCCAGCCGTGGGACCAGGTGCTGGGCATTCAGCGGACGTTCCTTCCGTGGCAGCCCGACGAGGCGGACACGAGGACGAAGACGACGTATCTGTGGCCCCTCGTCTCCTCCGTCCACATGACGGCCCAGACGGGTTCCAACGAACAGCAGACGCCGGTCTTCCTCAACGACGACCTCGCCAAGGAGATCGCCCCGGGCGGCCGGCTCGAGCAGATGCTCTCCCTGGGCAAGGACCTCGATGTCACCTGGGTGATCGATCCGGACCTGCTGGCCTCCGTCGACGCGATGACCCGCAGCTACAAGATCCAGGGCGACGGCGACACCACCACGACAGGCACCCACCAGGCGGTCGCCAAGGCGTGGCTGGCCGAACTGCAGTCGGCGGTGACGGACAAGGAGGTCGTCGCCCTCCCCTTCGCCGACCCGGACCTGGCGTCGCTCGCCCACAACGGCACCAGCGTCACCGGCTCGCTGAGCCACCTCAAGGACGCCACGGACGTGGCCGCGACCACCGTGGAAACGGTGCTCCACGTGACACCGACCACCGACTTCGCATGGCCGGTGAGCGGCGCCGTGGACCCGTCGATCATCAAGGTCGCGACCTCGGCCGGCGCCGACAAGGTGATCGCCCGCAGCGACAGCCTCCAGGAGACCGGCGGCCTGTCTTACACGCCCTCCGCGGCCCGCCCCATCGGTGGCGGTACGACGGCGGTGGTCGCCGACGCGCGCCTCTCGACGGCGTTCGAGGGCGACCTGACGAAGGCCGGGGCCGCCACGCTCGCCGAGCAGCGGTTCCTGGCCCAGAGCCTGGCGCTGGACCTGCAGACGGACAAGCAGCGCAGCATCGTGGTCGCCCCGCAGCGCATGCCCACCGCGAGCCAGGCCCAGGCGATGGCCGAGGCCCTGACGGCCCTCCAGGGCAGCACCTGGACCGAGTCGCAGGATCTCACCGCGGCGGCCAAGGCCAAGCCGGACCCGGGTGCCACCACGAAGATCCCGTCGTCCTCCAGGTACCCCTCCTCGCTGCGGAAGCAGGAGCTGCCGAAGTCGGCCTTCGAGGAGATCGCGACCACTCAGGACAAGCTCGACAGCTTCCAGGTGATCCTCAGCAACGAGGCCCGCGTGGTGACCCCCTTCGGGCGGGCCATGAACCGTGAGATGTCCACGTCGTGGCGGGGACAGGCGGGTGAGGCGGCGAACTTCCGCCAGGGCGTGCTGGGTTATCTCGACGACCTCATCGACCAGGTCAAACTGATCGACAAGTCCGAGACCAAGCTCTCGGGCCGCAGCGCCACGATCCCCGTAACCGTGCAGAACAACCTGGTGCAGGGCGTCGACCACCTGATCCTGCGCCTCACCTCGACGAACCCCACGCGCCTCAAGATCGGCGGCAAGGCCTACACGGAGCAGCAGGTCACGGTCAACGGCGGGCACAGCCAGTCGGTGAAGTTCACCACGACGGCCAACGCCAACGGCAAGGTCGGCGTGGTCGCCCAGCTGTACACGGAGGACGGCCAGGAGTATGGGCAGGCCGTCAACTTCGACGTGAAGGTCACCGAGGTCACCGCCACGGTGATGCTGGTCATCGGCGGCGGTGTCCTGCTGCTCGTCCTGGCCGGCTTCCGGATGTACACCCACCGCAAGCGCGCCGCCGCCCGCCAGGCCGAGGAGGAGGGGCCCGACGGGCCCGACGACGCGGCCGGCGAAGCGCCGGAGGGCCCGGAGCACCCCGAGGGCCCGCAGGACCGTCTCCAGGAGGAGTCCGGCACTCCGTCCCGGGCAGACGACCCGGAGCACCCGAGTGACCCGACACCGGACACCGCACCGGAAAGCGCCGACCCGTCCGGCACGGGTGAGAGAGTGGACCGTTGAGCGATGTCGTGGCCGGTGGGCCCGGGGACGATGAGGTGGGGTAACCATGAACGCGCCGTACGACGGTGACCGCGGTCAGGGCGCGGGCAGCTCGGGCCACCCCGAGGGCCCGCCGCCCGAACACGGCCAGGTGCCGCCGCAGCCCCCCGCGGACATGTACCTCCAGGACGCCTACGACCAGGACCCCTACCGGGCGCAGGACCTCTCCGCCCAGGACCCGGTCGCCGAGGCGCTCTACGACCGCGCCGCACACCCCCCGCCGCCTCCGGGCACGTACCAGCCGCAGCCCCCGCTCTACGCCCCGCCTGCCCAGTCCCCGTACGCCCCCGACCCCCGCGTGTGGGCGCAGACCCCGGCGCCCGAGCCCGAGGGGCCGACCCAGTACCTGCCCTACGGCGACGACGCCCGCACGACCCAGTTCGTCGGCGTCGACGACCTGGTGACCGGGGCCGGCGAGAACTACCAGGAGCCGGACGCCTTCGCTCACCTCTTCCGGGATCAGGGCCAGGGCGGCGGACGCCCGTCGATGGATCCCCCCGGGGTCCCCGGCCCGTCCCCGGCACCGCCGTCGGGCCAGGCACCCCTCGCGCCGACCCCGGCACCGATGTCCGACGCCACGATGCAGCTCACCCCGACGGCGCCGGCGCCCGCGGCGGCCCCCTCTTCCGCGAAGGGCGGCCGGGCCACGGGGCTGTTGAAGTCGAGTGCCGTCATGGCGGCGGGCACGATGGTCTCCCGCCTGACGGGCTTCGTACGGTCGGCGCTGATCGTCTCGGCGTTGGGCCTCGGCCAGCTCGGTGACTCTTTCCAGGTCGCCTACCAGTTGCCGACCATGATCTACATCCTGACTGTCGGCGGTGGCCTCAACTCGGTCTTCGTGCCCCAGTTGGTGCGCGCCATGAAAGACGACGAGGACGGCGGCGAGGCCTTCGCCAACCGCCTGCTGACCCTCGTCGTGGTGGCCCTCGGCGGCCTCACCGCCCTCGCGATGTTCGCGGCACCACTCCTGGTGCGCATGCTCTCGACATCGGTCGCCAACGACCCCGCCGCGAGCGAAGTCGCCGTCACCTTCACCCGCTACTTCCTGCCCTCGATCTTCTTCATGGGCATCCACGTGGTGATGGGCCAGATCCTCAACGCCCGCGGCAGGTTCGGCGCGATGATGTGGACCCCGGTCCTGAACAACATCGTCATCATCGTGACGCTGGGCATGTTCATCTGGGTCTACGGCACCGCCGGCAGCTCCGGCATGACCGCCGGGAACATCCCGGCGGAGGGCCAACGACTCCTGGGAATCGGAGTTCTCCTCGGGCTCGTCGTGCAGGCCCTGGCGATGATCCCGTACCTGCGGGAGACGGGATTCCGCCTGCGCCTGCGCTTCGACTGGAAGGGCCACGGCCTCGGCAAGGCCGCGATGCTCGCCAAGTGGACTGTCCTCTTCGTCCTCGCCAACCAGGCGGGCGCCATGGTCGTCACCCAGTTGTCCACCGCCTCCGGCAAGGACTCCGGCGTCCTGGGCACAGGCTTTGCCGCCTACGCCAACGCCCAACTGATCTGGGGTCTGCCGCAGGCCATCATCACGGTGTCCCTCATGGCCGCCCTGCTGCCCCGCATCTCGCGCTCGGCCGCCGAGGGCGACAGCGGAGCCGTTCGCGACGACATCTCCCAGGGCCTGCGTACGACCGCCGTCGCGATCGTGCCCATCGCCTTCGGGCTCCTCGCCCTGGGTATCCCGATGTGCACCCTGATCTTCGGCTCCTCGGGCACCGGTTCCGCCACGAACATGGGCTTCATGCTGATGGCCTTCGCCCTCGGCCTGATCCCGTACTCGGTGCAGTACGTCGTCCTGCGTGCCTTCTACGCCTACGAGGACACCCGGACGCCCTTCTACAACACCGTCATCGTGGCCGCGGTCAACGCGGGCGCCTCGGCGGTCTGCTACTTCGTGCTCCCGGCCCGCTGGGCCGTGGTCGGCATGGCGGCCTCGTACGGCCTCGCCTACGCGATCGGCGTCGGCGTCGCCTGGAACCGGCTGCGCAAGCGGCTCAACGGCGATCTGGACGGCGCTCGGGTGCTGCGGACGTACGCTCGGCTCTGCATCGCCTCGGTGCCGGCCGCACTGCTCAGTGGTGCGGCCTGCTACGGGATCGGGCATACGCTCGGCCAGGGTGTCGTCGGCTCGTTCGCCGCGCTGCTGGTGGGCGGTGCCGTACTGCTCGGAGTCTTCTACATCGCGGCCCGCCGCATGCGCATCGAGGAGCTCAACTCCCTCGTGGGCATGGTGCGCGGGCGCTTGGGGCGCTGAGCCGGGGGCACACGCACAACCATCGTCCGCCGCCGTGTGTCGTGCATAGCGGCAGACTGTGGGCACAATTGGTTTCGGCGTCGGACAGCGTGCAACGGATGGGGAGGCAGGAGCGGCGGTGGCGGAACGGAGCACGGCTGCCGTCGACGTGGCAGACAACAGCGGCGACAAGCCGCTGACCGCCAAGGCGGACCAGTCCACGGCCGACGGGGTGGCCCAGAACCCGGAGCGGGACACGGACAGCGACCAGGCACAGGGGAGCGGCGGGATCGAGGAAACCGGGAAGGCCTCACCTCCCGAACTGCACAGCGGGCACAAGCTCGCCAGACGCTATCGCCTCGAAGAGTGCGTCACCCGTCTGGACGGCTTCAGCAGTTGGCGCGCGGTGGACGAGAAGCTCCGCCGTGCCGTCGGTGTGCACATCCTGCCCGCGGACCATGCGCGAGCCCGCTCGGTACTGGCCGCGGCCCGTTCCTCGGCGCTGCTGGGCGATCCCCGCTTCGTCCAGGTCCTGGACGCCGTGGAGGAGAACGACCTCGTCTACGTCGTGCACGAATGGCTGCCCGACGCCACGGAACTGACGGCGCTTCTGGCGCCGGCCCCGCTGGAGGCGCACGACGCCTACCAGATGGTCAGTCAGATCGCCTCCGCGATGGCCGCCGCCCACCGCGAGGGCCTCGCCCATCTGCGCCTGAACCCGAACGCGGTGCTGCGCACCTCGTCCGGCCAGTGGCGCATCCGCGGCCTGGCCGTCAACGCCGCGCTGCGCGGCATCAGTTCGGACACCCCGCAGCGCACGGACACCGAGGCGATCGGCGCCCTGCTGTACGCCGCGCTCACCCAGCGCTGGCCGTACGAGAGCGACGCCTACGGCCTGTCCGGGCTGCCCAAGGGCGTCGGTCTCATCGCCCCCGACCAGGTGCGCGCAGGCGTCCACCGAGGCCTCTCGGAGCTCGCCATGCGCGCGCTCGCCAACGACGGTGCCACGGCCTCCCGGCACGAGGCGGCGTGCACCACTCCGGAGGAGTTGGTGAAGGCGATCGGCGAGATGCCCCGCATCCGCCCGCCGGAGCCCACGTTCACCGCACCTCCCGAATACCAGCGCACGACCTACCAACAGGGCACGTACGGCCGTCCCTCGCCGCGTCCCGGGGCCACCCAGGCGGTGCCGGCCCCGCCGCCCCCGCTGCAGAGCCGCACCGGCAAGGCACTCAAGTGGGCCGTGTCCGCGCTGCTGATCGCCGCGCTGGGCCTGGGCAGCTGGCAGCTCGCGGACGCGCTCATGGACCAGGGCAACAGCGACAACAGCAGCCCCACCGAGGGCACTCACGAGGGCACTGACAAGAAGCAGCCCGCCAAGAGCGTCCCGCTCAAGATCGATGGCGCGACCGAATTCGCACCGAGTGGGTCAGGCATAAAGGAAGACGAAGTCTCGCTTGCCATCGACGGGAAAACGAGCACTTCTTGGATCACCCCGCAGTACAAGGGTTATCCGAATTTCGGCAACCTGCCGAATCGGAAAGACGGCAGCGGCATCATCGTGGACCTCGGGAGCGTCAAGACGGTAAGGGGCTTCGATATCACCATGTATCGAAGTGGACAGACTGTCGAAGTACTCGCGGCACCCAGTGGGGGATCATCCCCCTCAGAGCTGTCCGACTTCTCCCAGCGTCTCACGCCGTTGACGACGTCGAGCAAAGAGATAAAGGGATCACTGAAGACTCCCTTGCGCACACGATACGTACTGATCCACATCACTGAACTGCCTACGGACGGCTCCACAGAACTATTCCGAGGCGGCATTTCGGAGATTGGTCTCACCGGGTCCTGAGTCACGACAAGACCTGTCGGGAACGCCGGTCGACGGAATTTTTGTACTTGAGAATCTCCGTGAACTGTTTACCGTGATCCGCGATGTAGCTTTTCTGCAGGCTTGTCTCGATATGCAGTAGAGTGGACAACACCTCGCTCCGCTGCTTACAGGTCACGTCTTCCTCGGCTATACGCTTCTCTTCGGCGGTCGGCTTCGCACTCTGCCATTGGGGATCGTTGTTCACCTCCCACATGTCTTTGTAGTCATGGCCAAATCCCTTCATGCATGTGCTCCAGTCGCTCATGGCTCTGCGAACCTCAGCGTCTCGGCCGGCCACGACGAAGGAATTCTCGTGATACGAAAGCAGATACTGAAGAGTCGGCTTGAGGCCGTCCTTGCCGAATATTTGAGAGCGCGCTCTGCCTGCGCAGCCCCCCGTTCCGCCTTTGAGGGTCTTTCCCGTCTTGGCGGATCTTCCGGTATAGGCTTCTATCTCAGCAGATGACTGCTTGGCTTCGTCTCCTGCATTGCCCGATTCAGAATCATCCGGAGACTCCGGGGGGTGATACCCCCACTTCCGCGCCGTAGAGGTGTCGATAACTCCGTATCTTCCCCCGTTCATGGCCTGCGACGAATCGATGGGGCTTTCCTCGTAGGGCCACTCGTAGCCCAGCCCTGCCATGCAGTCTGCGGCGAGACGCGCCACAGCCGAGTCGTTTATGTGTGCTTGCTTCGGAGACTCGATGTACGCGTCCATGGGGAGGACGATGTCAGTCTTCTTCCGCACGGGCTTATATTCCACCGCGTCTTCACCATGTACCGAACCGGCCGCAGTAGGGGTGGCAGTGTCTTCTTCATCGGCCTGATTCGAATGATATGAGCAAGCCGCCAAGGACAGGCAAGCGATGGACACCCAGGCCCAGGCGATTGATTTTCTCGTCACGTGGTTCCCATTCTCGGAATATGCGTCATCCAAAGAACGCGCCGCCCGGGGCAGTCCGATCGAAACCCCGAGCGGCGCGACATGTTCTCAGAGACTTCAGTATCCGAAGTTGTACACAGTGCCGCAGGTTCGGTTGAAGTGGTGCGAGTTCATGTTGTCATTCGCACTGCGCCCATTTGTCAAAACGATGCGCGCGAAACTGCCGATCTGACCACCTGCGGCAACAGTGAAACACGGGCCGTAGTAGTTCGAGTTGTAGTAGAACGCCACCCGGCTGTTGAGGTCCCAGTTGATCGCCGCACTGACATTCGTCAGAACACCGTCGCCGGCATAGAGATAGTGACTTGAGTTGTCGTACTGCAGCGGGACCCAGGACGGTCGTGAATAGACGTCGATCCGCACCACACCGCCGTCCGTCGCCGGAGCATTCTGGAAGAGACAGACCTTGTCGTCCGCGTTAGGAGACGTACAGGAAGTGGAAGCCTGCGCGGTAGGAGCGAGACCCAGTACTCCCGCGATCGCAGCCCCCAGAACCACCAGTGCAGTCTTCTTGCGCATACACACTCGTTTCATTGTTGACACTGCGCCGACTTGTTTTCATGTCCATGATAAATAAGGAGTCACCCTTTAGCAATCCTTTGCCAGCAACACCCACAGTGAATGCAAATTTTCACATATCACCCCAAAACGGGTACACGCAAATACTCCACCCCTTTCCTTGAAGTCAAGTCACTGAATTCTCTCGTTTACATTCACCCAAAACTCTTATACGGTATATTCGCCAAGCGGAAGGAGGTGAGGATGTTTGCCACTCAACCTCGACGGTGTTCCCGATGACGAACTCCTGGCCCGTCACGTCGAAGGCGACCCGGACGCCTTCGGTGAGCTCGTACGGCGCCACCGGGACCGTCTCTGGGCCGTGGCCCTCCGCACGCTGGGCGACCGCGAGGAGGCCGCTGACGCGGTCCAGGACGCCCTGGTCTCCGCCTACCGGGCCGCCCACACCTTCCGCGGCCAGTCGGCCGTCACGACGTGGCTGCACCGCATCACCGTGAACGCCTGCCTGGACCGCGCCCGCAAGGCCGCCTCCAGGAAGACATCTCCGGTCGACGACACCGAACGCCTCGAACAGCTCCTGGAACCGCACGAGTCGGCGGCCGCCCCGGCGGAGCGCAACGACCTGCACCGCCAACTGCTGGAAGCCCTGGGTACCCTCCCGCCCGACCAGCGCGCCGCCCTCGTCCTCGTGGACATGCAGGGCTACCCGGTTGCCGAGGCCGCCCGCATGCTCGATGTGCCGACGGGCACGGTGAAGAGCCGCTGTGCTCGCGGAAGAGCCAGACTGCTTCCGCTTCTCACCCATCTGCGGCCGGAAAGAGCTGCTGATGACGAGGAACCGGACGCACGACGGAACCGGGCGCAGGGGACATCCGTCCCACCGGCAGCGGGACCACGCGAATCGTCGGGTCCCAAGGATGCAGGGCCGAGCGATTCAGCTGCTGTGAAGGGCGGAGGTGGGCGAGCGTGACATCCACGACAGACACGGCCGGGCACCCGGATGTCGCGGAGATCTCCGACCTCACCGAGGGGCTCCTCCCGCCGTCCAGGACGACTGAGGTACGACAGCATCTGGACGAGTGCGAGCTCTGTGCGGATGTCTTCGACTCGCTGGAGGAAATCCGGGGACTGCTGGGCACACTGCCCGGCCCGCCGAGGATGCCCGCCGAGATCGCGGGCCGTATCGACGCGGCCCTCGCCGCGGAGGCCCTGCTGGGTGCCACCACCCCCGAGACTTTGGCCGCGCCCACCTTGGTGAGCGCGGCCCGATCCGTGTCCGGCGAGGACACCGCGACGCATGTTTCACGTGAAACATCGACTCCGGCAGACCGCCCGTCAGGACGTGCGCATGCGGCGACCGGTCCCGGACGCAAGGACCGGAGTCGCGGCGGCCGTCGCGGGAGGATCGTCCTGGGAGCCGTGTTCACCGCGGCCGTTCTCGGAGCCGGCTCGCTGTTCCTCCAGTCGCTGGGCGACCACAAGACGTCGGACACAGCGCATGGGAACCCGACCAGCGCCGCGGACACTTTCTCCAAGGGGAAGCTGGAGAGCGAGGTCGCGGATCTCCTCTCCACTAAAACCGCCACGAGTCGGGGCGCCGACAGTGGAGGGTCCTGGAACGCCGCGACTGTGCCGGGGGACGGTACGAAGTCCTCCACCAAGACCCCCCAAACCCTGATCCAGCCTTCCGGCACCATCCCGAACTGCATCAGGCAGGGCATCAACCGTGGCAACGAAGATGTCCTCGGCGCCAAGAAGGGCACCTACAACGGGAACGCCGCGTATCTCGTGGTGCTGCCCGATGCTTCCGACAGCACCCGGGTCACGGCATACATCGTCGACGCGGGCTGTGTCAGCCCTCAGACATCCACCCCTGGCAAGGTCCTTCTGACCGAGTCGTACCCGCGTTCCTGACTTCGGACGTCTCATCGCCGGCCAGTGTGGTACTTCCCTCCCGTGTGCCGTCTCCGTGTGCCCGGACACACCGGGAATGCGGGCCCCGTAGGATCCGTTGGGTGGGGTGGAGGCTCTGACAGGGGCTCCCACCGGTCGTACTGACGCAGTCCAGAGACGAGGAACCAAGCCGTGAGCGACGTCCGAAACGTGATCATCATCGGCTCCGGGCCCGCCGGCTACACGGCGGCGCTCTACACCGCGCGCGCGTCGCTGAAGCCGCTGGTGTTCGAGGGCGCCGTCACCGCTGGTGGCGCGCTGATGAACACCACCGAGGTCGAGAACTTCCCGGGCTTCCAGGACGGCATCATGGGCCCCGAGCTCATGGACAACATGCGCGCCCAGGCCGAGCGGTTCGGTGCCGAGCTGATCCCGGACGACGTGGTCTCCGTCGACCTGACCGGTGAGATCAAGACCGTCACGGACACCTCGGGCACCGTGCACAAGGCGAAGGCCGTCATCGTCACCACAGGCTCACAGCACCGCAAGCTGGGCCTGCCGAACGAGGACGCGCTCTCCGGCCGGGGTGTCTCCTGGTGCGCCACGTGTGACGGGTTCTTCTTCAAGGACCAGGACATCGCCGTCATCGGTGGTGGCGACACGGCGATGGAGGAGGCGACCTTCCTCTCCCGCTTCGCCAAGTCCGTGACCATCGTCCACCGCCGGGACAGCCTGCGTGCCTCCAAGGCGATGCAGGAGCGCGCCTTCGCCGACCCGAAGATCAAGTTCGTCTGGGACAGCGAGGTCGCCGAGATCGAGGGCGACCCGAAGCTGGCCGGCCTCAAGCTACGCAACCTGAAGACCGGGGAGCTCTCGGACCTCGCGGTCACGGGTCTGTTCATCGCGATCGGGCACGACCCCCGCACGGAGCTCTTCAAGGGCCAGCTGGACCTGGACGGCGAGGGCTACCTGAAGGTCGAGGCTCCCTCGACCCGAACCAACCTGACCGGTGTCTTCGGCGCCGGTGACGTCGTCGACCACACCTACCGCCAGGCGATCACCGCCGCCGGCACCGGCTGCTCCGCGGCTCTCGACGCCGAGCGTTTCCTCTCCGCCCTCGCGGACGAGGAGAAGGCAGAGCCCGCGAAGACCACCGTCTGACCCCCATCCGCCCCACCGCACGATCAAGTTAAGGAGCCCGCCGTGGCCGGCACTCTGAAGAATGTGACCGACGATTCCTTCGAGCAGGACGTCCTCAAGAGCGACAAGCCCGTCCTCGTGGACTTCTGGGCCGCCTGGTGCGGTCCGTGCCGTCAGATCGCTCCGTCCCTCGAAGCCATCGCCGCCGAGTACGGCGACAAGATCGAGATCGTCAAGCTCAACATCGACGAGAACCCGGGTACGGCCGCCAAGTACGGCGTGATGTCCATCCCGACCCTGAACGTCTACCAGGGTGGCGAGGTCGCCAAGACCATCGTCGGTGCCAAGCCGAAGGCCGCGATCGTCCGCGACCTTGAGGACTTCATCGCCGAGTAATGTTTCACGTGAAACATGAATGGGCCGACTCCCCGGAGTCGGCCCATTTGCTTTGGAGCTGTTCCTGGCTCCTAGAGCGGTCGCAGCGCTGGTTCCTTCTGTACGGCCCCCAACAGCCGGTCGAGCGCCAGCTCCACGTCTTCCTTCCAGGAGAGCGTTGTACGCAGCTCCAGCCGCAGTCGTGGATGAGCGGGGTGCGGGCGGACCGTCTTGAAGCCCACGGCGAGCAGATGGTCGGCGGGCAGTACGCAGGAAGGCTCTTTCCAGCGGGTGTCACCGAAGGCCTCGATCGCCTTGAAGCCCCGCCGCAGCAGATCCTTGGCGACCGTCTGGACCATGACCCGGCCCAGCCCCTGTCCCTGGTAGCCCGGCATGATGAACGCCGTCATCAGCTGTACGGCGTCCGGTGAGACGGGGCTCGTGGGAAACGCCGTTGACCGGGGGACGTAGGCGGGGGGCGCGTAGAGGACGAAGCCCACGGGCACGTCATCGACGTAGACGACCCGCCCGCAGGAGCCCCAGTCCAGTAGGACGGCGGAGATCCAGGCTTCCTTCTCCAGGGCTGTCGTGCCCGCTCTTACCGCGGCCTGGCCGCTGACGGGGTCCAGCTCCCAGAAGACGCACGACCGGCAACGCTGGGGAATGTCCGGGAGGTTGTCCAACGTGAGCGGTACGAGCCGACGCCCCATGAAGGCTGATCCTCGCTTCCTTCGCCCGCAGCGTCGCGGGCGGCTGTCAGAGCGCTGCGTTCCCTGAGCAGACTGCCGACGAACCCGCCGACCGCTCCCAGGCCCAGACCCGCGCTCACCAGTCCGGTGCGGCTCACCGTTCGCATGGCCCCTGCCTCCCCTAAGAGGTGCTGCCAGGTGGATGCGCCATACCCGAACGCATCGTATCCATGATGCGATTGCATCGATACCGACAGAAAGCAAAGAGCGGGCCGTGTTCCGGTACACACCGGACACTGCCCGCTTTTGCAGATGGGACGAATGAAACCCATGCCGTGGGCGGACGGCTCAGGCCTCGTCCTCCGAGTCGTCGTCCAGCAGGCTCCGCTGCAGGACCGGCCCCTCACCCGGGGCCAGCGAGCCAAGGATCCGCTCAAGGTCCTCCATCGAGGCGAACTCGACAGTGATCTTGCCCTTTTTCTGCCCCAGGTCGACCTTCACCCGGGTCTCGAAGCGATCCGAGAGGCGACTGGCGAGGTCTGACAGCGCCGGGGAGACCAGGGCGCCGGCCCGCGGTCCCTTGGAGCGCTGAGCGGTCTGGGGCCGCGAACCCATCAGGGTCACGATCTCCTCGACCGCCCGCACCGAGAGCCCCTCCGCCACGATCCGGTGAGCCAGCCGGTCCTGCTCCTCCGAGTCGTCAACGGAGAGCAGCGCCCGAGCATGGCCGGCGGAGAGCACTCCGGCCGCGACCCGGCGCTGGACCGACGGCGAGAGCTTCAGCAGACGCAGGGTGTTGGAGACCTGCGGGCGGGAGCGCCCGATACGGTCCGCCAGCTGATCGTGCGTGCAGTTGAAGTCCTTGAGCAACTGGTCGTAGGCAGCCGCCTCTTCGAGCGGGTTCAGTTGGGCGCGGTGCAGGTTCTCCAGGAGGGCGTCCAGGAGAAGCTTGTCGTCGTCCGTAGCCCGGACGATCGCCGGGATCGCCTCAAGTCCCGCCTCACGGCAGGCCCGCCAGCGCCGCTCGCCCATGATGAGCTCATAGCGCGTCGGGGCGATCTGCCGTACGACGACGGGCTGGAGAAGGCCGACCTCCTTGATGGAGGTGACGAGCTCCTGGAGCGCGTCCTCGTCGAACACCTCACGCGGCTGGCGCGAGTTCGGCGTGATGGAGTCGAGAGGCAGCTCGGCGAAGTGGGCACCGATGGGAGGCGCGAACGTCTCCACGGCGCCGTACGACGGCTCCTCCGTGTCATAGGACGCCGGCGGCAAGGTGGTGACTTTCGCCGCGGCCACCCCTCGATCGCCGGTGATGACCGGAACGGCCGTGGGGGACGCGGACGCGGTGCCACCTCCCATGGCGGCCGGAGCCACCGTCTTCTCCCCGGTCGGGGCTGCGGGGATCAGTGCGCCGAGCCCACGGCCCAAACCCCTCCGTCGCTCGCTCACTGGATGCCCTCCACCATGCTCTGGTCGCTCTGCGCGCCGATGTGCGCATGTGGCGCGTCGTAGCTGACGCCCACACCCTTCAGTGCGATTTCCCTTGCTGCCTCAAAGTAGGAGAGGGCACCGCTCGATCCGGGATCGTAGGTCAGTACCGTCTGCCCATAACTCGGCGCCTCGGAGATACGGACCGAGCGGGGAATGCTCGTCCGCAGCACCTCGTCGCCGAAGTGGCTGCGCACCTCGTCCGCGACCTGCGACGCGAGACGCGTCCGGCCGTCGTACATGGTGAGCAGGATGGTCGACACGTGCAGGTTGGGGTTGAGGTGGCCCCGGACCAGGTCGACATTGCGGAGCAGTTGTCCGAGGCCCTCCAGCGCGTAGTACTCGCACTGGATCGGGATGAGGACCTCCGCACCGGCGACCAGCGCATTGACCGTCAGCAGGCCGAGCGAGGGCGGACAGTCGATGAGGATGTAGTCCAGCGGCTGCTCGTAGGCCTGGATCGCCCGCTGCAGTCTGCTCTCTCTCGCCACCAGGGACACCAGCTCGATCTCCGCACCGGCGAGATCGATCGTGGCAGGGGCACAGAAGAGACCCTCGACATCGGGAACCGGCTGAACAACCTCGGAGAGAGGCCTGCTGTCGACCAACACGTCATAGATGGAAGGGACTTCCGCGTGATGATCGATCCCCAGTGCCGTGGAGGCATTGCCCTGGGGGTCGAGGTCGACCACCAGAACACGGGCACCGTGCAGTGCCAGCGAAGCGGCAAGATTGACGGTCGTCGTCGTCTTGCCCACCCCGCCCTTCTGGTTGGCGACAACCATGATTCGGGTCTGCTCTGGTCGCGGCAGGCCCTCGCCCGCACGACCTAGGGCTTCCACAGCCAGTTGGGCAGCACGACCGATGGGAGTGTCGTCCATAGGGGGCGGTGTTTCACGTGAAACATCCTCCCCCATCGACTCGGTACGGGGACCGGGGACCGGATCGGTCATCGGTCCCGCGATGTTGGCGTCGGACCGCAAGGATTCACTCTCCTCGACTTCAGGCTCGCAATGAACAGAGCCTCCCATGTCTTCAGGGTCGTGAACCAGTGAGGCCTGTTGTTCTGTGGAGAATTCCACCTCTGTGGACAACTCCGTGCCCTCTCCGAGTGATCCGAGAGGCTTCCGATCGCGGGGTTCGGCCGCGCGGCTGCGGCTGATGATGCCGTGGAGCAGTGAGCGACGTTTCACGTGAAACACGATGCACAGCAGCCGAGGCCGAACTGTCCGCGACACTCCGGCATGCGTAGGTTAGGCAGCTTGTGTGGAGTAAGTCTCGTCGTCAGGACGGATCAGCGACGACGGCGCGTCCGTCCTGTGCGCGCCGCCTTGGCACGTTTGGCGGCGAAGCGGACACCACCGGGACTCTCCCCGACCTCGACCCGTACGACCGTCGAGAGTGGATCCACGATGCCCTCGCCCACATGCAGGATGGACGTCTCCACGGCACCGAGCTTGCTCAGGGCCGTTGCCGCCGCCTTGAGCTCTTCCTCGGCGGTGTCGCCCTTGAGGGCGAGCATCTCTCCGTAGGGACGCAGCAACGGGATGCCCCAGGTGGCCAACCGGTCCAGCGGTGCCACGGCCCGGGCCGTCACCACATGGACGGGCTGCAACTTGCCCATGACCTCTTCGGCCCGCCCGCGCACGACGGTCACATGGTCCAGGCCCAGCAGCTCGACGACCTCGGCGAGGAAGTTGGTCCGCCGCAGCAGGGGCTCCAACAGCGTGATCTTCAGGTCCTCCCGGACGAGCGCCAGAGGAATGCCCGGCAGGCCGGCCCCCGAACCGACGTCGCAGACGGTCACGCTCTCCGGCACGACCTCCGAGAGCACCGCACAGTTCAGGATGTGCCGTTCCCACAGCCGGGGCACCTCACGTGGGCCGATGAGACCACGCTGCACACCCGCGTCGGCGAGCAGCTCGGCGTATCGGACCGCATCCTCGAAGCGATCGCCGAACACCTCGCGCGCCACCTCGGGCGCAGGGGGAAGCTCCGCTGCCTCCGTCACGGGGGACCGTCCTTCCGTACCGCAAAAGCGCATGGGGCGCTGACCATCAGGACCACCAGAACTACAGGACTATCAGGCTGACAAAGTTCGGCCCCGTCTGCTCAACAGACGGGGCCGGTGGAACGTGGGGACCGATCAGGCGGGAAGCACGACGACGAAGCGCTGCGGCTCCTCGCCCTCCGACTCGCTGCGCAGTCCCGCGGCCTTGACGGCGTCGTGCACGACCTTGCGCTCGAACGGGGTCATCGGGTTCAGCTTCACCGGCTCACCGGTGTTCTTCACATCGGCCGCGGTCTTGGCGCCCAGCTCGGAGAGCTCGGTGCGCTTCTTGGCGCGGTAGCCGGCGATGTCCAGCATCAGCCGGCTGCGGTCCCCGGTCTCCCGGTGGACGGCCAGGCGGGTGAGCTCCTGGAGTGCTTCCAGCACCTCACCGTCACGGCCGACGAGCTTCTGCAGATCGCGGCCGCCGCTGTCGCTGATGATCGACACAGCGGCGCGGTCGGCCTCGACATCCATGTCGATGTCGCCGTCGAGATCGGCGATGTCGAGCAGACCCTCAAGGTAGTCCGCCGCGATCTCGCCCTCCTGCTCCAGGCGGGACAGGGTGTCTGCACCCTCGGCAGCGGCGGAGGTGGTGCCTTCCGTCACGGGATGGACTCCTTCTTACTTCTTGGACGGGGACTTGGGCCGCTGCGGACCCTTGCGCTGTCCGGACTGGGCCTTGCTGCGGGTACCGCCGGCGGGCTTCGGGGCGGCCTTCTTGGCAGCGGTGGCGGGCTTGGCGTCCTCGGGTTCGTCCGACTTGCTCAGCGAGGTCTTCGGCTCGGCGTCGTCTGCCGTGTCGTCGGCCGCCCTCGCGGCGGTGGACTGGCGCTGGGACTTGGTCTGCCGCTTGGGCTGCTGGCGCTTGGGGGCGGCCGTGGTCGGCGTGCCGTCCTCGGACTCCACCGCTGCCTCGCCCTTCACCACAGTCCCGTCGGCCTGGGCCACGAGGCCCACCTTGGTGAGGCTGTTGATGAACTTGCGCTCGAACTCGTTGCGGTCACGGCCCTTGGAGACGATCGCCTTGACGATGGCCTTCTCGCCCCGGCTGCGGGTCTTCTCGTGGTGCGTGACGTGCTTGGTCAGGCGCTCCAGGTAGGCGGCCTGGGCCTTGGAACCCGGGGTCGGGTTGTTGCGGATGACGTACATCTGCTGGCCCATGGTCCACACGTTGGTGGTCAGCCAGTAGACGAGGACACCGACGGGGAAGTTGATGCCGAAGATGGCGAACATGACCGGGAAGACGTACATCAGCATCTTCTGCTGCTGCATGAACGGGGTCTTCACCGTGGTGTCGACGTTCTTCGTCATCAGCTGGCGCTGCGTGTAGAACTGCGACGCCGACATCATCACGATCATGATCGCGGTGACGACCCGGACGTCGGTCAGCGTGGCGCCGAGCGCCGCGACCTTGCTGCTGCCGTCCGTGAACTTCGCGGCGAGCGGGGCGCCGAAGATGTGCGCCTGACGAGCGCTGGCGAGCAGCGAGTCGTTGATGACGCCGATCGTCTTGCCCGTCGCGATGCCGTTGAGCACGTGGTACAGGGCGAAGAAGAACGGGGACTGCGCCAGGATGGGAAGGCACGAGGAGAGCGGGTTGGTACCCGACTCCTTGTACAGCTTCATCATCTCTTCGGACTGACGCTGCTTGTCGTTCTTGTAGCGTTCCTGGATCTTCTTCATCTCGGGCTGCAGGGTCTGCATGGCCCGGGTCGCCTTGATCTGCTTCACGAAGAGCGGGATCAGGCAGATGCGGATCAGGATCACCAGGGACACGATGGACAGGCCCCAGGCCCAGCCCGTGTCAGGACCGAAGACCTTCCCGTACACCGAGTGGAACTGGACGATGACCCAGGAAACGGGTGTCGTGATGAAGCTGAAAAGACTGGCAATCGTGTCCACTAATCATGCTCCTTGGGCATGGGACGGTGTCTCTGCGGCCGGGCTCGAAGGACTCAGCCCTTCAGTGGCCGTTTCGGCGGCGGAGGTCCCGCCCTTGTCTGCGCGCCGTGCGCCCCGCAGCATCTCGTGCCACCTTGGTCGCTTGCGCGGCGGGACATGGTCCACACCGCCGAGCGACCACGGATTGCACCGCAGGATGCGCCAGGCCGTGAGCGCGGTGCCCTTGATCGCGCCGTGCCGGTCGATGGCCGTATAGCCGTAGTGGGAGCACGACGGGTAGTACTTGCACACCGGCCCGAGCAAAGGACTGATCGTCCACTGGTACAGCTTGATCAGTGCCAGTAGTGGGTACTTCATCGCGCGCCCCCTCCCAGCAGCCGCTGAACGGCGGCATCCAGGTCTTGGGCCAGCTGTGCATGGTCGGCGTCGCCCGCTCCGGGCAGCGCTCGTACGACTACCAGGCTACCGGGGGGAAACAGGGCGACTCGCTCACGCATCAGATGGCGAAGTCTGCGCTTCACTTTGTTGCGCACCACGGCGCCGCCCACTGCCTTGCTGACGACGAAACCCGCACGCGTCGGGGGAGCGCTCTCCCCTGGCGCGTGCGGGTCCGTGGCACCGCTACGAAAGTGGACGACGAGAAGCGGGCGGCCGGCCCGGCGACCCCGTCGTACCGCGGTCGCGAAGTCTTCGCGCCGCCTCAGCCGATGCTCGGTAGGCAGCACGACGTCATGACCTGATCGGGATCAGGCGGACAGGCTGGCGCGACCCTTGCCACGACGGTTCGCGAGAATCGCGCGACCGGCACGGGTACGCATCCGCAGGCGGAAGCCGTGGGTCTTGGCCCGACGACGGTTGTTCGGCTGGAAGGTGCGCTTGCTCACGAGGGGGCTCCAGAAATAAATCGGTGGTTGCGGGTGCCGTCCTGGCTGTCACCGTGCGCCCACGAGTAGCTCGCAGTAACGCCCGAGTGCACCGCTGACCGATCACCCACATGCGATCTGTGCCCATCGGAGGCAGGCGGCAGCAGCCATCGACAACTCGACCTGGTCACGGTACGCGGGGCTACGCCATCCGGTCAAACCAGCGGTCACAGCGAGACACTATCCACAGGCTGGGGACAACAACTTGAACCGCACCCGTCGCCCTGACTACCGTGGCTGGACTCTGATTCGTTCCTTTGTCCCCCGCCCCGACACCTTTTTCCCCTGCGTCCCACCCGATTCACATCCCGTCCCGTCCGCGAACCACACGTTCGTGGGACCCGTTAGAGAGCGTGCCCTGTGGCTGACGTACCTGCCGATCTTGCCGCAGTGTGGCCACGAGTGCTGGAGCAACTTCTCGGTGAGGGGCGTGGGCAGGGTGTCGAGACCAAGGACGAGCACTGGATCCGGCGCTGCCAGCCCCTGGCACTCGTCGCAGACACCGCCCTGCTCGCCGTACCGAACGAATTTGCGAAGGGCGTGCTCGAAGGCCGCCTCGCACCGATCGTCAGCGAGACCCTGAGCCGCGAGTGCGGCCGGCCGATCCGTATCGCGATCACCGTCGACGACTCCGCGGGCGAGCCCCCGGGCCCGCCGACGCCCCCCGCCCCGCCCCAGCGCCGCTACGAGGAACCCGAGCAGAACCGGGACCCCTACGAGGGCGGCTACGGCCGTCATCGCGCCGAGCCGCTCCCGGGCGGCCCCGGCGACCAGCTGCCCACCGCCCGCCCCGCCTACCCGTCGGAGTACCAGCGGCCCGAGCCCGGCGCCTGGCCGCGCCCGTCGCAGGACGACTACGGCTGGCAGCAGCAGCGGCTCGGCTTCCCCGAGCGCGATCCGTACGCGTCACCGTCCCAGGACCAGTACGCGCCGCCCGCACAGGATCAGTACGGTGCGCCGTCCTCGGACCAGTACGGGGCTCCGTCGAAGGATCAGTACGGAGCTCCGCCCCAGGACTCGTACAAGCCGCAGCAGGACCAGTACGCCCCGCCGGGGCAGGACTACCGCCCGCAGTCGATGGAGCGTCCGTCTTACGAGCAGCAGCGCGCGGAGTACGAGCAGTCGCGGGCCGAGTACGAGAAGTCCCGCGCGGAGTACAACCAGCGCGACGCGCGCCGCGATCTGTCCGACTCGCGCTCGTCGTCGAACTCCGGCCATGTGCACCGCGGCGGTCCGGGGTCGCCCGGCCCGCTGGGCTCGAAGCCCGCGCCGGCGGCCGGTCCCGGTGAGCCGACCGCGCGGCTGAACCCGAAGTACCTCTTCGACACGTTTGTCATCGGCGCCTCGAACCGCTTCGCGCACGCCGCCGCGGTCGCCGTCGCCGAGGCGCCCGCGAAGGCGTACAACCCCCTTTTCATCTACGGGGAGTCGGGGCTCGGCAAGACGCACCTGCTGCACGCGATCGGGCACTACGCGCGGAGCCTGTACCCCGGCACGCGTGTGCGGTACGTGAGCTCGGAGGAGTTCACCAACGAGTTCATCAACTCGATCCGCGACGGCAAGGGCGACAGCTTCCGCAAGCGGTACCGCGAGATGGACATCCTTCTTGTCGACGACATCCAGTTCCTCGCGGACAAGGAGTCGACGCAGGAGGAGTTCTTCCACACCTTCAACACGCTCCACAACGCCAACAAACAGATCGTGCTCTCCAGCGACCGGCCGCCGAAGCAGCTGGTCACGCTGGAGGACCGGCTGCGGAACCGTTTCGAGTGGGGTCTGATCACCGACGTCCAGCCGCCCGAGCTGGAGACCCGTATCGCCATCCTTCGTAAGAAGGCGGTGCAGGAGCAGCTCAACGCCCCGCCGGAGGTCCTGGAGTTCATCGCCTCCCGCATCTCGCGCAACATCCGCGAGCTGGAGGGGGCGCTGATCCGGGTGACGGCGTTCGCGTCGCTCAACCGGCAGCCGGTGGACCTCGGTCTCACCGAGATCGTCCTCAAGGACCTCATCCCGGGCGGCGAGGACTCGACCCCCGAGATCACCGCCTCGGCGATCATGGGCGCCACCGCCGACTACTTCGGGATCACGGTCGAGGACCTGTGCGGCAGCTCGCGCGGCCGCCAGCTGGTCACGGCCCGGCAGATCGCCATGTACGTGTGCCGCGAACTGACCGACCTCTCCCTGCCGAAGATCGGCGCGCAGTTCGGCGGCCGCGACCATACGACCGTCATGCACGCCGACCGGAAGATCCGCGCGCTGATGGCCGAGCGCCGCTCGATCTACAACCAGGTGACCGAACTGACCAACCGCATCAAGAACGGCTGACAGCAGCGCAGTTACGACAGCGAGGGCGCCCCGGGAGAGATCCCGGGGCGCCCTCCGTCGTGCCGGAAGGAGCCTCCCAGGGCGCGGGCAGGCACGCGGAGGCGATCCGGCCCGCGTGCGAGACCGAACCGCGGACCTCCGGGGGCGATCCGGCAGAGGAGCGTGCAGCCGATCCGCAGGCCCTCGGAACCGATCCTGCGGGCGCCCGGAGCTGGTTCCGGGGCCGTCGGAAGGCGATTCCGGAGGCTCCGGGAGCCGATCGGGGACGCATCCGCCGCTGATCCAAACCTGTGCGTCCACCATCCGCTGTTCGAATAGCCGCCCGGTTACGGCCGCCCTCCACAGATTTGGTGACTTTCTTCCGTCCACATCCTGGGGACCGCGAAGTTGTCCAGATCGTGTCCACAGGCGTCTCGGGTGAGAGACCATCAGTCCAGGTCAGGTGCTTGTGGATTCGTGGACAAAAGATCTCCACAGGCTGTGGACAAATCCGTGATCCACAGGCTGGGGACGGAGTTGTCCACCGACAACCCACAGGCCAGGGCCGGTTGTCCCCAGCGATCCCCAGCTTCTCCACACCGCTGTCCACTGTTCGGCAACGCGACGCGCGATCTCACCGTGTCGAGTGAAAGGCGTCACACGAAGGTGCCGGGTTGGGCTGTGGGAAAGGTGGGTAAAGCTGGGGACGGCGCTGGGGAGAAGTGGCCCTCGGCTGTGCATGGGGTGTGCAGAACTTTCCGTTCTCCACAGAAACCCGAGGTTGTCCACCGTCGTCACCCACAGGGCCGGTGGACAAAATTCCCGCTCTGAGCTGGGAAAACGGGGTTATCCACGGTATCCACAGCCCCTACTACTACTAGCAACTAGAGAGAGCTGGGAAACCGTTTCGAAGCGGGGCCTGTGCACAACTCGCGCTTCGTCGCCCGACCGCCCCTCGTCACGACTTGACCCCGAGAGGCACCTACTGTCAGTGCCGTGCGTCAGACTGTTCCCCGGTGTCCTTCCCCTCACAGGGACCGACCACACCGAGACAGACGACGAAGCCAGGCAGGCCGAGAAGCGCCGGCAACAGCAGGAGGCGGCAACAGTGAAGATCCGGGTGGAACGCGACGTACTCGCGGAGGCAGTTGCCTGGGCGGCACGCAGCCTCCCGGCCCGTCCGCCGGCGCCGGTCCTCGCCGGCCTCCTGCTGAAGTCGGAGGAGGGGCAGCTGAGCCTGTCCAGCTTCGACTACGAGGTCTCCGCGCGCGTGTCGGTCGACGCGGAGGTCGAGGAAGAGGGCACGGTCCTCGTCTCCGGTCGGCTGCTCGCCGACATCTGCCGCGCCCTTCCCAACCGGCCGGTGGAGATTTCCACAGACGGTGTACGGGCGACGGTGGTCTGCGGCTCCTCCCGCTTCACCCTCCACACACTCCCTGTGGAGGAGTACCCGGCGCTGCCGCAGATGCCGGGCGCGACCGGCACCGTCCCCGGCGAGGTGTTCGCCTCGGCCGCCGCCCAGGTGGCCATCGCCGCCGGGCGCGACGACACGCTGCCCGTCCTCACCGGTGTGCGCATCGAGATCGAGGGCGACACGGTGACGCTGGCGTCCACCGACCGCTACCGCTTCGCGGTCCGCGAGTTCCTGTGGAAGCCGGAGGACCCGGAGGCGTCCGCGGTCGCCCTGGTGCCCGCCAAGACGCTCCTGGACACCGCCAAGGCCCTCACGAGCGGCGACAGCGTGATCCTGGCGCTGTCCGGCTCCGGCGCGGGCGAGGGCCTCATCGGCTTCGAGGGCGCAGGCCGTCGTACGACGACCCGTCTCCTGGAGGGCGACCTTCCGAAGTACCGCTCGCTGTTCCCGACGGAGTTCAACTCCATCGCGGTGATCGAGACCGCCCCCTTCGTGGAGGCCGTCAAGCGCGTGGCTCTGGTCGCCGAGCGCAACACCCCGGTGCGGCTGAGCTTCGAGCAGGGCGTGCTGATCCTGGAGGCCGGTTCCAGCGACGACGCACAGGCTGTGGAGCGGGTCGACGCGAACCTCGAGGGCGACGACGTGTCGATCGCCTTCAACCCGACGTTCCTGCTGGACGGCCTGAGCGCCATCGACTCCCCGGTGGCCCAGCTGTCCTTCACGACCTCGACCAAGCCCGCGCTGCTCAGCGGCAAGCCCGCTCTGGACGCCGAGGCGGACGAGGCCTACAAGTACCTGATCATGCCGGTCCGCCTCAGCGGCTGATCCGTACCGACGAGAACACCGCAGGTCGGGGCATACGCGGCCCGGAACTTCTGAGCGCGTATGCCCACAGGTGTGCATGACCGTCCGGGTTTAGGCTCGGACACAGGTACGCAAGTGCCCTCATGCCACGTCGCACCCTAAGGAACAACTGATGGAGCTCGGTCTCGTCGGCCTCGGCAAGATGGGCGGCAACATGCGCGAGCGCATCCGCCGCGCAGGCCACACCGTCATCGGATACGACCGCAACCCGGACCTCGCCGATGTCCACAGCCTGGGAGAGCTTGTGGACAGGCTCAAGGGCCCCCGCGTCGTGTGGGTTATGGTCCCGGCCGGTGCCGCCACCCAGTCGACCGTCGACGAACTGGGCGAACTCCTGGAGCCCGGCGACGTCGTCGTGGACGGCGGCAACTCCCGTTGGACGGACGACGAGAAGCACGCCGAGGAGCTGGGCGCCAAGGGCATCGGTTTCGTCGACGCGGGCGTCTCCGGCGGCGTCTGGGGCCTCAAGAACGGCTACGCGCTGATGGTCGGCGGCGATGCCGAGAACATCGCGAAGGTGCAGCCGATCTTCGACGCGCTGAAGCCCGAGGGCGAGTTCGGCTTCGTGCACGCCGGCAAGGTCGGCGCCGGGCACTTCTCCAAGATGGTCCACAACGGCATCGAGTACGCCATGATGCAGGCCTATGCCGAGGGCTGGGAGCTCCTGGAGAAGGTCCACTCGGTGACGGATGTGCGCGAGGTGTTCCGGTCCTGGCAGGAGGGCACGGTCATCCGTTCCTGGCTGCTCGACCTCGCCGTCAACGCCCTTGACAGCGACGAGCACCTGGACAAGCTCAAGGGCTACGCGGAGGACTCCGGCGAGGGCCGCTGGACCGTGGAAGCGGCCATCGACAACGCCGTGCCGCTGCCCGCGATCACTGCCTCCCTCTTCGCCCGGTTCGCCTCCCGCCAGGAGGACTCGCCGCAGATGAAGATGGTCGCGGCCCTGCGCAACCAGTTCGGCGGCCACGCCGTCGAGACCAAGTAATCCACAGATCCACAGGCCACGGCCCGTGGATCCACAACCTGGGGGAGGTCGGCGAACGACCATGCACGTCACGCATCTGTCGCTGGCCGACTTCCGCTCGTACGCCGGGGTCGACGTCCCACTCGACCCCGGCGTCACCGCGTTCGTGGGCCCCAACGGCCAGGGCAAGACCAACCTCGTCGAGGCGATCGGCTATCTCGCCACCCTGGGCAGCCACCGCGTCTCCTCCGACGCCCCGCTGGTCCGCGTGGGCGCCGAACGCGCGATCATCAGGGCGCAGGTCCGACAGGGCGAGCGGCAGCAGCTGGTGGAGCTGGAGCTGAACCCCGGCCGCGCCAACCGGGCCCGCATCAACCGGTCCTCGCAGGTCAGGCCCCGTGATGTGCTGGGCATCGTACGGACCGTGCTGTTCGCGCCCGAGGATCTCGCCCTGGTGAAGGGGGATCCCGGGGAGCGGCGGCGTTTTCTGGACGAGCTGATCACCGCGCGGTCGCCGCGCATGGCCGGTGTGCGGTCCGACTACGAGCGGGTGCTCAAGCAGCGCAACACCCTGCTGAAGTCGGCCGCGTTGGCGCGGCGGCACGGCGGGCGCTCGATGGATCTGTCCACGCTCGACGTGTGGGACCAGCATCTCGCGCGCGTGGGCGCCGAGTTGCTCGCCCAGCGGCTCGATCTGATCGCCGCGGTGCAGCCCCTCGCGGACAAGGCGTACGAGCAACTGGCGCCCGGCGGCGGCCCGGTGGCCCTGGAGTACAAGCCGTCGGCGCCCGGTGAGGCACACACGCGTGAGGACCTCTACGAGCAGCTGATGGCGGCGATCGCGGAAGCCCGCAAGCAGGAGATCGAGCGGGGCGTCACCCTCGTAGGACCGCATCGGGACGATTTGATTCTCAAACTCGGTCAGCTGCCGGCCAAGGGGTACGCCTCGCACGGGGAGTCCTGGTCGTATGCGCTGGCGCTGCGACTCGCGTCGTACGACCTGCTCCGGGCCGAGGGCAATGAGCCGGTGCTCGTGCTCGACGACGTGTTCGCCGAGCTGGACACGCGCCGTCGGGAGCGGCTGGCCGAGCTGGTGGCGCCCGGTGAGCAGGTGCTGGTGACGGCGGCGGTCGACGACGACGTACCGCATGTGCTGGCCGGGACGCGGTACAGCGTGGCGGAGGGGGCGGTGGAGCGCGTATGAGCACGGACAGGCCCGAGGCTGCAGAGCCCGCGCCCAAGAAGGCCGTCGAGCCCTCCGGTGTCGACCTCGCGCGCGTGGCGTTGCGCGCAGCGAAGGAACAGGCACGCGCGCGTGGGGACGCGGCGCAGCAGAAGAAGCAGGCGCGGCGCGGTGGCCTGCGCTCCGGCGCGCGCGCCGACGGCCGCGACCCGATGGCCCTCGGTGCCGCGATCAACCGGCTGCTCAGCGAGCGCGGCTGGGAGACACCGGCCGCGGTGGGCGGCGTGATGGGCCGCTGGCCGCAGATCGTCGGCGAGAACCTGGCCAAGCACTGCGTTCCGGAGCGGTACGACGAGGACGAGCGGGTGCTGGTCGTGCAGTGCGACTCCACGGCCTGGGCGACCCAGCTGCGCCATCTCACACCCACGCTCGTGGCCCGCCTCAACGAGGACCTGGGACACGGCACCGTGCGGATGATCAAGGTGCTCAACCCCGGCGGACCGCCCCGGCGCTACGGTCCTCTGCGCGCTCCCGGCAGCACGGGTCCCGGCGACACCTATGGGTGACTGACATCACAGTGCGGGCTCCGGCGGGTGAACGGACGCGGTTGCGAATACCGACCTGACCCCGGAGTAGCAAAGGGTTGACACCCGGAAGCGCTGAGTGCCTCCGTGAGCCTCTTTGAGCCCCGTTCCGCATATGGGGAGTCGGGAGACGCCGGTTGAGGGCGGCACATGAGGACTCAGGTACCGGCAAACCCCCATCCATGTCGGCGCTACCGGTAGACTGGAAGCAATCCCGCCCCACTTGTGGGACACACACCGAGCAACGCTGACTAAGGCTTACCAACGCAACACGCCGCAGCCGCTCCGGCCAACCGCCGGGAGCCTGGCTTGTGCTGTGCCAGAAAGGGCGCTTCGTGGCCGATTCCGGCAACCCCAACGAGAACATCCCGTCCACCGACGCCGGCGCCGACGGCGGGGCTCACACCTCGAACGGCGAGGTCACCGCCTCGTACGACGCCAGCGCCATCACCGTCCTCGAGGGTCTGGACGCGGTCCGCAAGCGACCCGGTATGTACATCGGCTCGACCGGTGAGCGAGGCCTGCACCACCTGGTGCAGGAGGTCGTCGACAACTCCGTCGACGAGGCGCTGGCCGGCCACGCGGACACGATCGACGTCACGATCCTGCACGACGGCGGCGTGCGCGTCATCGACAACGGCCGCGGCATCCCGGTGGGCATCGTCCCGTCCGAGGGCAAGCCCGCCGTCGAGGTCGTACTGACCGTGCTGCACGCGGGCGGCAAGTTCGGCGGCGGCGGCTACGCGGTCTCCGGCGGTCTGCACGGCGTGGGCGTGTCCGTCGTGAACGCGCTGTCCAGCAAGGTCGCCGTCGAGGTCAGGACCGACGGTTACCGCTGGACGCAGGACTACAAGCTGGGCGTCCCCACCGCCCCGCTCGCGCAGCACGAGGCCACGGACGAGACCGGCACCTCGGTCACCTTCTGGGCCGACCCGGATGTCTTCGAGACCACCGAGTACTCCTTCGAGACGCTCTCGCGGCGCTTCCAGGAGATGGCGTTCCTCAACAAGGGTTTGACGATCAAACTCACTGACGAGCGCGAGCTGGCGAAGGCCACGGCCGGTGCCGACGAGGCGGGTGCGGACGAGAAGGACGAGGTCAAGACCGTCACGTACCACTACGAGGGCGGCATCGTCGACTACGTGACGTACCTCAACTCCCGCAAGGGAGACGTGGTGCACCCCACCGTCATCGACCTGGAAGCGGAGGACAAGGAGAAGAGCCTGTCCCTCGAGGTCGCGATGCAGTGGAACAGCGGTTACACCGAGGGTGTGTACTCCTTCGCCAACATCATCCACACGCATGAGGGCGGCACGCACGAAGAGGGCTTCCGGGCCGCGCTGACGTCGCTGATCAACAAGTACGCGCGCGACAAGAAGCTGCTCCGCGAGAAGGACGACAACCTCACGGGCGACGACATCCGCGAGGGTCTGACCGCGATCATCTCGGTGAAGCTGGCCGAGCCGCAGTTCGAGGGCCAGACGAAGACCAAGCTCGGCAACACCGAGGCGAAGACCTTCGTGCAGAAGGCGGTCTACGAGCACCTGAACGACTGGCTGGACCGCAACCCGAACGAAGCGTCGGACATCATCCGCAAGGGCATCCAGGCGGCCACCGCGCGCGTGGCGGCCCGCAAGGCCCGTGACCTCACCCGTCGCAAGGGCCTCCTGGAGACGGCGTCCCTGCCGGGCAAGCTGTCCGACTGCCAGTCGAACGACCCCACCAAGTGCGAGATCTTCATCGTCGAGGGCGACTCCGCCGGCGGCTCGGCCAAGTCCGGCCGGAACCCGCAGTACCAGGCGATCCTCCCGATCCGGGGAAAGATCCTCAACGTCGAGAAGGCCAGGATCGACAAGATCCTGCAGAACCAGGAGATCCAGGCGCTGATCTCCGCCTTCGGCACCGGGGTCCACGAGGACTTCGACATCGCCAGGCTGCGCTATCACAAGATCATCCTGATGGCGGACGCCGACGTCGACGGACAGCACATCAGCACCCTGCTGCTGACCTTCCTGTTCCGCTTCATGCGGCCGCTGGTCGAGGCCGGGCACGTGTTCCTGTCGCGCCCCCCGCTGTACAAGATCAAGTGGGGCCGTGACGACTTCGAGTACGCGTACTCGGATCGCGAGCGCGACGCCCTGATCGAGCTGGGCCGGCAGAACGGCAAGCGCATCAAGGAAGACTCGATCCAGCGCTTCAAGGGTCTCGGCGAGATGAACGCCGAGGAGCTGCGCATCACCACGATGGACCAGGAGCACCGCGTCCTCGGCCAGGTCACCCTGGACGACGCCGCGCAGGCCGACGACCTGTTCTCGGTCCTCATGGGCGAGGACGTGGAGGCGCGCCGCCAGTTCATCCAGCGCAACGCCAAGGACGTCCGCTTCCTCGACATCTGAGTCGGTCTCAGCTGACCGCACCAGGAAGGATCCCCACCAGCAATGGCCGACGAGAACACTCCCAGCACGCCTGAAGAGGGCGCCATCATCGCCCAGCGCGTCGAGCCCGTCGGGCTCGAGACGGAGATGCAGCGCTCGTATCTCGACTACGCGATGTCCGTCATCGTGTCGCGCGCCCTGCCCGACGTCCGGGACGGCCTCAAGCCCGTCCACCGCCGCGTCCTGTACGCCATGTACGACGGCGGCTACCGGCCCGAGAAGGGCTTCTACAAGTGCGCCCGTGTCGTCGGCGACGTCATGGGCAACTACCACCCGCACGGCGACTCCTCGATCTACGACGCGCTGGTCCGCCTCGCGCAGCCGTGGTCGATGCGGATGCCGCTGGTGGACTCCAACGGCAACTTCGGCTCCCCGGGCAACGACCCCGCCGCCGCCATGCGCTACACCGAGTGCAAGCTGGCGCCGCTGTCCATGGAGATGGTCCGTGACATCGACGAGGAGACCGTCGACTTCACGGACAACTACGACGGCCGCTCCCAGGAGCCGACCGTCCTGCCGGCCCGCTTCCCGAACCTGCTGATCAACGGCTCGGCGGGCATCGCGGTCGGCATGGCCACCAACATCCCGCCGCACAACCTCCGTGAGGTCGCGGCGGGCGCCCAGTGGTGCCTGGAGAACCCCGAGGCCTCCCACGAGGAGCTGCTGGACGCGCTGATCGAGCGCATCAAGGGCCCCGACTTCCCGACCGGCGCGCTCGTCGTCGGCCGCAAGGGCATCGAGGAGGCGTACCGCACCGGACGCGGCTCGATCACCATGCGGGCGGTCGTCGAGGTCGAGGAGATCCAGAACCGCCAGTGCCTGGTGGTCACGGAACTGCCGTACCAGACCAACCCGGACAACCTCGCGCAGAAGATCGCCGACCTGGTGAAGGACGGCAAGGTCGGCGGCATCGCCGACGTCCGCGACGAGACCTCGTCCCGTACCGGCCAGCGCCTGGTCATCGTCCTCAAGAGGGACGCGGTCGCCAAGGTCGTACTGAACAACCTCTACAAGCACACCGATCTGCAGTCCAACTTCAGCGCCAACATGCTGGCCCTGGTCGACGGTGTGCCGAGGACCCTCTCCCTGGACGCGTTCATCCGGCACTGGGTGGCGCACCAGATCGAGGTCATCGTCCGCCGTACGAAGTTCCGGCTGCGCAAGGCCGAGGAGCGGGCGCACATCCTGCGCGGCCTCCTGAAGGCCCTGGACGCCATCGACGAGGTCATCGCGCTGATCCGGCGCAGCGACACCGTGGAGATCGCGCGTACGGGCCTGATGGGCCTCCTGGAGATCGACGAGATCCAGGCGAACGCCATCCTGGAGATGCAGCTCCGCCGACTGGCCGCCCTGGAGCGCCAGAAGATCATCCAGGAGCACGACGAACTCCAGGCGAAGATCGCCGAGTACAACGCGATCCTGGCCTCCCCGGTCCGCCAGCGCGGCATCGTCAGCGAGGAACTCGCCGCGATCGTCGAGAAGTTCGGCGACGACCGCAAGACGATGCTGGTGCCCTTCGACGGTGACATGTCCATCGAGGACCTCATCGCCGAAGAGGACATCGTCGTCACCATCTCGCGCGGTGGTTACGTCAAGCGCACGAAGACGGACGACTACCGCTCCCAGAAGCGCGGCGGCAAGGGCGTGCGGGGCGCGAAGCTCAAGGAAGACGACATCGTCGACCACTTCTTCGTGTCGACCACCCACCACTGGCTGCTGTTCTTCACCAACAAGGGCCGCGTCTACCGCGCGAAGGCGTACGAACTCCCCGACGCCGGCCGTGACGCGCGCGGGCAGCACGTCGCGAACCTGCTCGCCTTCCAGCCGGACGAGGCGATCGCGGAGATCCTCGCGATCCGCGACTACGAGGCGGCGCCCTACCTGGTCCTCGCGACCAAGGGGGGGTTGGTGAAGAAGACGCCTCTGAAGGATTACGATTCGCCCCGCTCCGGCGGTGTCATCGCGATCAACCTCCGTGAGACGGAGGACGGTTCCGACGACGAACTGATCGGTGCCGAACTCGTCTCGTCCGAGGACGATCTGCTGCTGATCAGCAAGAAGGCACAGTCGATCAGGTTCACGGCGACGGACGACGCACTGCGCCCCATGGGGCGTGCCACCTCCGGTGTCAAGGGCATGAGTTTCCGCGAGGGCGACCAGCTTCTCTCGATGAATGTTGTTCGACCCGGTACGTTCGTGTTCACTGCCACAGACGGCGGGTACGCGAAGCGCACCGCCGTCGACGAGTACCGCGTCCAGGGTCGCGGCGGCCTGGGTATCAAGGCCGCCAAGATCGTCGAGGACCGCGGTTCTCTCGTCGGCGCGCTGGTGGTCGAGGAGACCGACGAGATCCTCGCCATCACGCTGTCCGGCGGTGTGATTCGTACGCGAGTCAACGAGGTCAGGGAGACGGGCCGTGACACCATGGGCGTCCAACTGATCAACCTGGGCAAGCGCGATGCCGTCGTCGGTATCGCTCGTAACGCCGAGGCGGGATCCGAGGCGGAGGAAGTCGCCGGCGACGAAGCCGTCGACGAGACCACCGAGGGTGCCGCGACCACCGGCACGGACGAGGGTGACGCACCCTCTGTCGAGTAGCACGAGGAGAGAGTCATCGTGAGCGGAGCCACGGGCGCCGGATCGACCGGTACGGACACGGACGGCGGCGGCCGTGGCTCCGCCGCGAACGCGACAGATCCGCACACGACCCAACTGCGTGCGATCGACGTGAAGAAGGCCGACTCGCACGCGCCCGACGCACATGGATCCCAGGGGGGAACTGTGACGGACACCCGAGGTCCGGGCACCCAGCAGCAGCAGCAGTCGGCCGGTGGGGGCCCGGCCGCGGCCGGCGCCAAGGCTCCGGCCCAGCCGGCGGCCCCGGCCGCCGCGCCGCCCGCGCCGCCGGCGGGCGCACCGCACGGCTCTCCGCTGCCGGGCTCACCGCTCTCCGGTGAGCGCCAGCAGCAGCAGGCGGCGGGGCCGTACCACCCGCCGCAGGCCTACCCCACGCAGGGGCCCGCCGCCGCCCAGAGCGGTGCCGTACGGCGTCCGCGCACGGGCGCGCGCACCGCGCCCCGCACCCGTAAGGCGCGCCTGCGGGTGGCCAAGGCCGACCCGTGGTCGGTGATGAAGGTCAGCTTCCTGCTCTCCATCGCGCTGGGCATCTGTACGGTCGTGGCGTCCGCGGTGCTGTGGATGGTCATGGACGCGATGGGCGTCTTCTCGACGGTCGGCGGCACGATCTCGGAGGCGACCGGCTCGAACGAGTCGAACGGCTTCGACCTGCAGTCCTTCCTGTCCCTCCCGCACGTCCTGACCTTCTCGGCGATCATCGCGGTCATCGACGTCGTCCTCGCCACCGCCCTCGCGACCCTCGGCGCGTTCATCTACAACCTCTCCGCCGGCTTCGTCGGCGGCATCGAGCTCACGCTCGCCGAGGACGAGTGAGAAGCCGGACGAGAACGCGGGTGTACGGGGGTTGAAACCTCCGTCGGCGGTCCTGTGACTATCGATTTTGGGACTGCCCATGTCGTGCGCTAATCTTCAGGAGTCAGCGCGCGGGACACACTCCGCACAGCGCGGCGGGGCTATAGCTCAGTTGGTTAGAGCGCATCCCTGATAAGGATGAGGCCACAGGTTCAAATCCTGTTAGCCCCACCAGCACGAAGACCCCCAACCAATCGCGGTTGGGGGTTTTTGGCGTCTACGGCCGCTGAACCGCGGTTCAGGACTGCAGCCAGACGCGGCGGTGTCGCGCGACGGCGTGGACCTGGCCGATCTGTGCTGCCGTGAGCCTGCCGGTGAGGGGGCCGAGCGCCGACACCTCGCGCTCCTGGTAGATCCGTACGGTGTACTGCGTCGCGGCGCGGTGCAATGAGGTCACACCGACGAAGACGAGGACCGGCTCCACCGGGACGGGGAAGCCGCAGTGCCGCTCCAACACGCCCTGGACGTAGGCCGCCTCGGCCCTGCTCGCCCTGGCGTACGGGGCCGGCTGACCGCCGTTGACCCTGGCCATGGTGTCGCCCACCCAGACCGAGGCGCCCTGGTGGCACTTGGTGTTGATGCTGAACACTCCGCCGGGGCCGATCAGCAAGTGGTCGATGTCACCACCGTTGCCCTTGGGTACGCCGTGCAGGACACGCCAGCCGCGAGGGGAGAGCCGCGCCAGCTCCCGGCCCACCCGGCGTTCCCCTTCGAGTCCGACGTACCAGCTGTCCCACTCCGAGGGGCGTCTCAGCACCCGCATCAAGAGCCGCTTGGCCGGTGACGGGCCACGGGCGGCTATCGCCTCGAGCAGGGCCGCACCGGGACGGTTCTCCGCCAGATCGTCGGCGACGGTCGCCTTCGGTGGCTCCACCGGTCGACCCGGGCGATGCTGGGCGGGCGGCTCGGGGCGCCGAGCAGCCTCTCCAGGGCGTGCGGCGGCCGCAGGGAGAAGAGTCACCGAACTGCCGAGATGCTGCCGCAGCAGGGCCAGGGCCTCTCCCTGATACCGCTGCTCCTTGATCGTGACCACCTTCGTCGGCCGGTCCGCCCAGGCGACAGTGGTCCCGTCCGGCAGGTTGACGTAGAGCCGATCCTGACCGTGCCGCTTCCAAGGCTTCACCGTGAGATCGCCCATTGGCCCGCCCCCGAATATGTGCCGTCCCCACACATATGGCAGCAGCAGACCGGTTGGCCAGCAAGAGCGCCGGGGCAACATGGCCGAGTAGTGGCGTGCGTGGAGGGGCCTGCCGACATCAGTGAGACCCCCGGCCGCGACGGGCCGGGGGTCTTCGGGGTCTTCTCTGGAGCGTTGTACGCAAGTTCGCCGCTGTGTCAGAGATGTCGGGGCGGTGGATGAGTGGTGGGGTGGTGGTGCGTGGCGGGGGTCAGCGCTGGAGGGGGGCCGTCAGGGGTGCCGTCTGATCGGGGTCGTACGGCTCGGCGGAGTCGGTGGTCTCCGTGGCCTCGTCCGTGTCCGTCGGCGGGCGGTGGCGGCAGCTGGGGGACTTGCCGTGGGCCTCGGCGCGGATGCGCTGCTTCATCGTGGGGGGCAGGGACCTGGTGAGGGACCAGGGGGAGATCGTCGGTGCCGTCGGCTGCGCGACGGCGCTGGTGCCGGTCGCTCCGGTCCGGGGCGTCGCCGCGGTGGCGGCCGTCGCGGTGATCGTGATGAGTCCGAGTGCGGTGCACAGAGCGATGAAGGCGGTGACGAAGGCGGTCCACAGCTTCATGACCTTGTTCTGGGTCATGGCCCCTCACTTTCAGGTTGGGCGATTTGCGTACTTTCCTCATGATGTGTATGGGGGCTGCGAAGTGTGGGACCGGCGCCCGTGGCGCGTCGATGTTCCGATGAACACCACTCGGATGGGTGCAAGAGGCTTGAAAAGGCAAGAAAGGAGTGGAAGTGGGACCAACTTCACGGTCAGTGGAGATGTGATCACCCTCCGATCGGAGCGGTTCCATCCGCTTCTACTGCGCTGTCCCGGGCGGGAGTTGGCCCCGGAGGCAGGTCACCGATCGGTATCGGTCGGTGTGTATAGTCGGGCGACAGAGGTCCCCTACGTCAAGGAAAGACGAGGTCGCGCGGTGAAGAAGCTTCTCCTGGTCGCACTGGCCGCCATCGGCGGGCTCCTCGTGTACCGCCAGATCCAGGCGGATCGCGCCGAGCAGGATCTGTGGACGGAGGCGACCGACTCCGTGCCCACGGGTTCGTGAGTACCGAGATCCAGTTCTGAGCACGCCCCGACCGCCTGGCGGTCGGGGCTTTGTGTTGCGCCGTCACACGAACACGGTTACGGCCGCCACGACCCAGGCGTTTCGGACGCTCGTACGCATTGCCGGGATGCCACGCGCGCGTGCGGGGCAGGATGGGCCACGTCCGGAGCAACGACGAGGGGTGGCGCGTGATGGGGCGGCGGCGTACGGCGTGGTGGCGGACGCGAGCACAGGGCGGCGGCCGTACACCCGTTGCCCGGGCGGCCGTACGACCCGTCGGCGCGGCCGTACGACCCGCCGGTGACGTACGACGGCGCCGGGCCGGTGTCGTACGACGCGTCGGAGCCGTCGTAGCCGTGCTGTGTGCGACCGCGGCCCTGGCCGGGCAGCCCGCCACCGCTGCCGGCACGCCGGGCTCCTACGGCTACGACAAGGGTGACCGGGCCGTCAACGGCGCGACCGTCGCGGACGACGCCGTAGGCCTGAATCCGGGCGGGACGTACCGGAGTTCCCTCCCGAAGGGCGCCAGTTTCTACTACGGCCTCACTCTCGACGCCGTGTCCGACGTCTACGTCTCCGTCACCGCCGTGCCCCCGGCCGGCACCACGGTTGCCGCCACCGACGGGATCAGGGTGTCGCTGCGGGACGCCGGCGGCACCGGCTGCACCCACCAGAGCGCCACCTTCGGGGCCAGCAGGAGCCCGCACCCCGTGGCCGCCTGGGCCGCGCGGGAGACGGGCAGGGCGCTGTGCAAGGGGGCCGGGCAGTACTACGTACTCGTCGAACGCGTCGACGCGTCGGGTTCCTCGTCGGACACCTGGGGACTGGAACTCACCGTGGTGTCGGAGCCGCCGCTCGAGCGGGCCAGTACCTCCGGCGCGCCGCAGGTCTGGGACTCCGAGTCGCCCGAGCCCGTCACGGGGGAGGCCCGCAGCCGTGGCGGCGGCTCGGGGTTCGCCGGGGCGGTCGCCGTGGGACAGGGCGTGTGGCGAGGAGACATCGCGCCCGGCGGGACCCTCTTCTACAAGGTGCCGGTCGACTGGGGGCAGCAGCTCTCCGTCAGCGCCGACCTGGACGCCTCGGACGCCGGCAGCGGCTATGTGAGCCGCGCGCTGGACCTGGCGCTCTACAACCCCGTGCGCGCCTCGGTCGACGAGGCGGGCGTCGGCTATCAGGGCAGTCCGAGATCGGCCGCGCTCGAGGCCCTGCCGCCCGTCGAGTACCGCAACCGCTACTTCGTCGTCGACCACGAGAGCGCGATGCGCTTCGCCGGGTCGTACTACCTCGTCGTGCATCTCGCCGCGCAGGTGGCCGACGACTTCGGCCAGGGGCCGTTCCCGGTGACGCTGCGGGTGCGGGTCGCCGGTACGGCGCACGGCGGGCCCGGGTACGAGGGGCGGTCCGAGCCCCGGAACGTCTTCGACGTCACCTCCCAGGACCGCGCGGCGGCCGTGACGGGGACCGGCGGGGGAGGCGACACCGCGATGAAGGTGCTCGCGGTGGCCGGGATCGGCGCGGGCAGCCTGCTGCTGGCGACACTCGGCGCTTGGACGGTGGCGGCCCGCCGCCGGGCCACGACGTAGCCGTACGCCTTCAGGCACCGGTCGGTCAGACGCGGGTCAGCGCCCAGAACCCCACGGCGTAGCAGGCCAGCGCCAGCAGGAGGACCGGTATCGCCACCTTCGCGGGCGGCCCGGGGCGACGCCGGGCACGCCTGCCATGGTGCTGCGGAAACGGCGGCGCGGTGGGCGGAACCAGCGGGACCTGAGCGGTGTATGAAGCAGTAGAGGGTTCGGCGCGCGGCTGGGGGGAGGGCAGGACATGGGGGATCTGCGGAGTCTGCGGGGGCGGCAGATGGAAGCTGCCGGTGTCCGACATCGGGGTCGGGGTCGGGGAGGACGGCTGGGAGACGACGTCCTGCCGTGGATCGAGAGAGACGGAGCCCGTGCCGTTCGTACCCGTACCGATACCCGTGTCGGGTCCCGTCACCCGCGACAGGGTCGACCCCGTGTCCACCCCGGAAGCCCGGTTCAGCGGACCCTCGGGTGCGAACCCGGCCGGCAGCGGCCCGACTTGGTCGAAGATCTCGATCAACTCGTCGTCGGGGCCGGGCTCCGGCAGGAGTTCCACCGCCGCCGCGAGCGCCTTGCGCGCCCCCGTGGCCGTACGGAAGCGAGCCTGTGGATCAGGCTGCAGCAGCATCGCCACGACCTGCCACAGCGGCTCGGGAACGCCCTTGGGCGCCCCCGGGGTCCCGTGCTCGGCGAAGTACTGGATGAGCGCCTTGGCATCCGGCTTGGCCCCCTCCAGCAGATACAGCGCCACCAGTCCTACGGCGAACAGGTCGGCGGGGAAGTCGGGTTCCGCGCCCATCATCTGCTCGGGCGCGAGGTAACCCGGCGTGCCCACCACGAGGTTGGTCTCCGTCAGGCGCGCTTCGCCCAGCCGCATCGCGATGCCGAAGTCGGACAGGCGCAGCCGCGGACGGGCCGTGCCGGTGGCTTCGAGGAGCAGGTTGGCGGGCTTGATGTCACGGTGCACGACACCCTCCGCGTGCACCGCGGCGAGCCCGGAGAGGAGCTGGTCGAGCAGTGTGCAGACGAACGCGGGGGGCAACGGACCGTAGTCCCCGATGAGATGGACCAGCGAACCGCCGGCCACCAGGTCCATGGTGAACAGGACCTTGTCGTCGTCGGCGGCCCAGCTGGCCGGTGCCAGCACATGGGGGTGGTCGATGCGCAGCGCCTGTTCGCGGACGAAGCGCAGCAGCGAGTGCGCGTCGCTCTGCTGCAGGACCTTGGCCGCGACATAGCGGCGCCGCCGGTGGTCCCAGGCACGCCAGACCGCGCCGACACCCCCGCGCCCGATCGGGTCGACCAGTTCGTACCGGCCGGCGAAGACCTCACCCATGGCTGTCCGTCGCTCCTCCCCCTTCGGCTACCTCCGTTGCTTCCCCCGAGACGAGCGATACGACTCCCCCTCGCGCCAGTTGCCGTGTGCCCGGCTGCCGAACCCCCGATCGACGGCCGGGCCGTGCTGCTCAGCTCTGGTGGGACTGGTAGTGCGCGACCGCGTCGGAGGTACGGCCGGCGCCGTACACCCGCAGGAACTCTGCCAGTTCGGGGTGGCTCGGGGCGAGGGTGTCGGCCGCGTCGATGATGTCGCCGGCGGCGGACACCGAGCGCAGCAGCGACTGGATCTCGCGGACCACCCGTTTGACCGTGGGCGCTCCCGAACTGCTTGTCGTAGTCGTGGTGTTGCTGAGCACCGAGCCCCCCTGGGACTTCTTGATCTCGTCCATCCGCTCGGTAGCCTCGGCCGCGCTCACGCTGCCGTCCGCGACCTGCCCCGCCAGGTCCTGCAGCAACTGCACCCGCTGCACCACCGCGGGATTGCCGATCTTCGCCCGCTGACCGCTCATCAGCTGGGACAGCATCGGCGCCGACAGTCCCAACACCCCCGCGAGACGAGCCTGGTTGAGGCCAAGATCGTCGATGAGCTTACGGAAGAGCGCCCCCAAAGGCTCCCCGTACCAATTCCGCTGCAGCTCCCGCGCTCTGGCGGTGGCTTCCTGCTGTGCGGCGTCCATTGCGTCTCCCCATCGCTTCCCCAAAACCGCGGTTCGCTCTAGCGAACCACGACGAGCATCTTACGGAGAGTGGTCGTCCACCGGGAGCCCCAAGTTTTTGCGAGATACCGGGGGTGACCCGGTAGTCTGGTCTCCGAAGCCCACCGGCGCCCTGTTGTGCCGGTCGGACGCTTCTCTAGCGGGGCCTTAGCTCAGTTGGTAGAGCGCTGTCTTTGCATGGCAGATGTCAGGGGTTCGACTCCCCTAGGCTCCACATCCCGCACCGGCCGGTCGCCCTCAGTGGCGTCCGGCCGGTGTTTGTTTGTGCCCGCGAGGTGACGTGCGTCACATAAAAGGTTGCTCGTCGTTGCAGTTGTTTGCGCAAATATTGAGGCCGGGTGGGGTCTGCCGGGTCGCCGGGGTGGTGATCGGTGCGGTGTGGGGAAGGTGTGTGCCGATGTGCGGGACGTGTGTGAGCTGGCTGAATACGGTCGCGTAATCAGGGGTGTGCGGTCCGTTAAGAGAGTCCCTGCGGTGCTTGTTCACCTGGGGCGTTGCAAACGTCATCGCGGGCAGCTTGCGTAAATCAAGGGAGTTGCCGCGTCCGTGCGACTGTTCCACGTGAAACATCGCGGTGGGGCAGGAGACCCTCAAGTCTCCTGCCCCACCGCGATGTTGACGGTATGTCGGACGTCAGAGGTGCTCGTCGCGGTCCGCGGCTGCCTCGTCCTCGGCCTGCTTCGCCTGGACCTCGGGGTCGAGCACGGACTGGCCGCTGCCGTCCACCGAGGAGAGATGCCCCGTCTCGGGCACCTCGGTCGCGGCCGGGGGCTCGACCAGCCAGTCGGGGTTGGCCTGCTTGTCCCACCACTTCCAGGCGGCGAAAGCGCCGCCCGCCAGGATGCCCAGCACCGCCAGCCCCTTCGCGAGCCGGCCGGCCCTCGCCCGCCGCTCGTGCTTGCGGACCAGCTTCTGGATCTCCTTGGGCGAGACCTGGCCGCGCAGCGCGGCGAGCGCCGCCGCACCGCGCGCGGCGGCCTCGTCCCTGACCGGACCGGCGGCGGCGACCGCCTGCTCGATCCGCGGCCGGGAGTACTCGGCGGCCTGCTGAGCGGCCTTGCGGGTGCGGACGGCGGCCTCCTGTGCGGCCTGGTCCACCTTCGGCGGTACATGGGTGCGGGCCTGTTCCAGACGCGGTGCGAGATGGGCGTCGTACTGCACACGGGCCTGGTCGGCGGCCAGGGACACCTTGGGCGCGAGTCGTACGCGTGCCTCATGGGCGTAGAACGCGGCCTTGTCCTTGGCCGTGTCGGCGTAGGGCGCCACCACTTCCGCGGCGTGCAGCACGCTGTCCTTCGCCGAGCCGGTCGCGGAGCGCACGCTGTCGATGCGGGTCACGGGTTCCTCCTCCTCGGTGGCGTACGTTTCTTCGTCTGTCCACCCAAATAGGGATCATGCCTGCCAGAGGGCCACTGGGCATGTGAGGGCGGGCATCCGGGTCACGATCACGGGTCATAGCGGATGAATACGGGGGAACGGGGGGAACGGGGGCTTGTCGTCGACAATGCCACGGATCCCCGCCGCCTGCCCCTGTCCCGGAGTCACTCGGCCGGTTTTCTGCAAGCGGTTCGGGTGGAAAGGTCCCCGCGCGCGGCCACCGGGCGACTGGGCCCGGCCGGCGTGCGAGGATCTGGGAGTCACAGGAAGACAACGGAAGGCAGACCGTGGCCGAGCAGCTTTACGCCACCCTGAAGACCAACCTTGGCGACATCGAAATCCGGCTGCTGCCGAACCACGCGCCCAAGACGGTCCGGAACTTCGTCGAGCTCGCCACGGGTGAGCGGGAGTGGACCAACCCCGAGACGGGCGAGAAGTCCAAGGACAAGCTCTACGACGGCACGGTCTTCCACCGGGTGATCAGCGGCTTCATGATCCAGGGCGGTGACCCGCTGGGCAACGGCACGGGCGGCCCGGGCTACCAGTTCGAGGACGAGTTCCACCCGGACCTCCGCTTCGACAAGCCCTATCTGCTCGCCATGGCCAACGCCGGTCCGGGCACCAACGGCTCGCAGTTCTTCGTCACCGTCTCCCCGACGGCCTGGCTGACCCGCAAGCACACCATCTTCGGCGAGGTCACCGACGCGGCCAGCCAGAAGGTCGTCGACACCATCGCGGCCACGAAGACCAACCCGCGCACCGACCGCCCGCTCGAGGACGTAGTCATCGAGTCGGTCGTCGTCGAGACCCGCTAGATCACAGGGCCGGCACCAGTACTTACCGGCGGGAACCAAACGCCCCGTTCATCCGTAAGGATGGGCGGGGCGGTGCATTGCGTACGAAGGATTGAGGGGACCCCATGGACCAGGCGCCAGGCAGCCCGCAGGGCCCGGAGGAACAGCGGCCCCCGGACGCCCAGAGCCTGCCGGGCTGCTATCGACACCCGGACCGCGAGACCGGCGTCCGCTGCACCCGCTGCGAGCGCCCGATCTGCCCCGAGTGCATGGTCAGCGCCTCGGTCGGTTTCCAGTGCCCGGAATGTGTGCGCGAAGGCTCCGGCACGGGGCACGCCCCGACGGCCGCCCAGCCCCGCACGATCGCCGGGGGCACGGTGGTGGCGGATCCACGGCTCGTCACCAAGATCCTGATCGGTCTCTGCATCGCCTTCTATCTGCTCCAGCAGGTGGTGGGCGACAGCTTCACCGAGCGCCTCGAACTGCTCGGCCAGGCCTACGTCCCGCAGTTCGGCTCCGTCGAGGGCGTCGCCGAGGGCCAGCCCTACCGGCTGCTGACCGCGATGTTCCTGCACGGCAGCGTGATCCACATCCTCTTCAACATGATGAGCCTGTGGTGGATCGGCGGTCCCCTGGAGGCGGCCCTCGGCCGTGCCCGCTATCTCGCGCTCTACTTCGTCTCGGGTCTCGCGGGCAGCGCCCTCACCTACCTGATCGCCGCCCCGAACCAGCCCTCGCTGGGTGCCTCCGGTGCCATCTTCGGGCTCTTCGGCGCGACCGCCGTGCTCATGCGCCGGCTCAGGTACGACATGCGGCCGATCATCGCCCTGCTGGTGATCAACCTCATCTTCACCTTCGGCTGGGCCAACATCGCCTGGCAGGCCCACATCGGCGGCCTCGTCGCCGGCGTCGTCACCGGCTACGCGATGGTCCACGCTCCGCGCGAGCGCCGCGCCCTGATCCAGTACGGCACCTGTGCGGTCGTACTCGTGATCGTCGTGGTGTTGACGCTGATCAGGACGGCTCAGCTCAGCTGATACCAAACCGTTGTCCACAGTGCGTGGCGGATCTTGTGCATACCGTGGAGAACAGCTGTGCCCCCTGTCACCGACCCGTGTTTGTGCAGGTCAGGCAGGGGGCGAACAGGCTTACGGTTGCCGGTGTGTCAGTCACACCGGCGTCAACACTCAGTGGGTTATCCACAGATCGTCGTTCTTTTTCCCCAGGCCCGCTGTGGATACTTCTCTGGCCTGTGGATAACTCAGTGGAAAGCCGTGGGCAGAGCTGCGTTCACCGGGTGGCGGCCGCAGGTTCGGCCGCTACTTCCACTGGGTCGAGACACCGAACCCGGCGGCGATGAAGCCGAAGCCCACCACGATGTTCCAGTTGTCCAGGCTGTCGATGGGCATGGAGCCGTCGGTGACGTAGAAGACGACGATCCAGGCCAGTCCGATGACGAACATGGCCAGCATGACCGGAGCGACCCAGGCACGGCTGTTCAACTTGATGGCGGTCGCCGTCTTCGCCGGCGGCGGCGTGTAGTCGGCCTTCTTGCGGATACGTGACTTCGGCACGAGGGTCTCTCCTGTCGATGCGCTGCGTGGCCGCGCAGGGAACTGGGGCGGGCTCCGGGGCAGCGTACAAGGGGACACTGAGTGCTCCCCCGGGCGTCCGTTAGCGTAGTGCTTCCGCGGCGCCGAAGGAGATAAGGGTACGTTGAGCAATTCTGCCGACTCCCCCGGGACGGGTACCAGTCCTGCCGGTATCCGCCGTTTCCGTCCCGTGCGGATTCTCACGGTGGCCGTCTTCGCCCTCGCGGGGCTCATCTTCTTCACCAGTTTCAACACCGCCAAGGGCACCAACATCCGCACGGACTCCTCCCTGCTGAAGCTGTCCGACCTCATCCAGAACCGCAGCGAGAAGAACGGCCGGCTGGGCGACGCCAACAGCGTCCTGCGCGACGAGGTCGACGCGCTCCGCAAGGAGGACGACACCGGCACGGGCGCCGACAACGAGAAGCTGACGAAGCTGGAGCAGAGCGCGGGCGCGCAGAAGCTGAAGGGCAAGGCCGTCACCGTCACCCTCAACGACGCCCCGCCCAACGCCACCGCCAAGCTCCCCGGCTATCCCGAGCCGCAGCCCGACTACCTGGTCATCCACCAGCAGGACCTCCAGGCCGTGGTGAACGCCCTCTGGCAGGGCGGCGCCCGGGGCATCAAGGTCATGGACCAGCGGCTGATCGCGACCAGCGCCGTGCGCTGTGTGGGCAACACCCTGATCCTCCAGGGCCGCGTCTACTCACCGCCGTACAAGATCACGGCCGTGGGCGACCCGGGGAAGCTGCAGCAGGCGCTGGCGGCGTCCAAGGCGATCCAGAACTACATGGTGTACGTCAACGTCTACGGGCTCGGGTGGAAAGTGACCGACGACGGGACGGTGACTCTTCCCGGGTACTCGGGCACAGTGGATCTGCACTACGCGAAGCCAGTGGAGTAGGCGTCCGTACGGGAGCTGCCGGTGCGCGTGATCGTCAGGAGCGTCAGCGAACTCTGCATCACCGTAGGCACCCTGATCGTCCTCTTCGTGGTCTACGTGCTCTTCTGGACCGGCGTGAAGGCCGACCACACGATGAGCGACCAGATCCACCAACTGCAGAACCAGTGGTCGCGGCAGACCGCGCGCCCGAAGGCGGCCCCCACACCCACCGCCCCGGCGAAGCCGGCCGCTTACCAGGACGGCAAGCCCTTCGCGATCATGTACATCCCGCGGCTTGGTTTCACGTGGAACAAGCCGGTCCTCGAGGACACGTCCGTGGACACCCTCAAGAAGGGGCTGGGGCACTACGCGGGAACCGCACAGCTCGGGCAGGTCGGGAACTTCGCGGTGGCCGGGCACCGGCGGACCTACGGCAACCCCTTCGTGGACTTTCCCGAGCTCCGCAAGGGTGACGCGGTGGTGCTGACGGACGGCACGACCTGGTTCACGTATCGGATCGACAAAGGGCCTTACAAAACAGTGCCGACTGACATTGAGGTGATCGATCCTGTGCCACGTAAGTCCGGGTACACGGTCTCGGGCCGCTATCTCACGCTGACCACGTGCGATCCGGAGTGGGGGCACAGCCACCGGCTGATCGTCTGGGCACACCTGGACTCCACACAGCCTGTGGAGGCCGGGAAACCAGCCGCGCTGCGCCGTTAGTCTGGTGGCGTACGGCGTGAGTCTGGTGCCGTGGTGCGACGGAAGGGACGGCATGTACGGCTGGATCTGGCGGCATCTGCCGGGCAACGCGTGGGTCAAGGCGCTGATTTCGCTCGTCCTTGCCCTGGCCGTGGTCTACATCCTCTTCCAGTACGTCTTCCCGTGGGCCGAACCGCTGCTGCCCTTCAACGATGTGACGGTGGACAACCAGTGAGTGCACGGATTCTCGTCGTCGACAACTACGACAGCTTCGTCTTCAACCTGGTCCAGTACCTGTACCAGCTGGGCGCCGAGTGCGAGGTGCTGCGCAACGACGAGGTGTCGACGGCGCACGCCCAGGACGGCTTCGACGGCGTCCTCCTCTCGCCCGGCCCCGGCACCCCCGAGGAGGCCGGCGTCTGCATCGAGATGGTGCGGCACTGCGCCTCGACCGGGGTGCCCGTCTTCGGCGTCTGCCTCGGCATGCAGTCGATGCAGGTGGCCTACGGCGGCGTCGTGGACCGCGCTCCCGAACTGCTGCACGGCAAGACCTCGCTCGTCGAGCACGAAAGCAGGGGCGTCTTCGCCGGACTGCCCTCGCCCTTCACCGCGACCCGCTACCACTCCCTGGCGGCCGAGCCGGCGACGGTCCCGGCCGAGCTGGAAGTCACCGCCCGGACGCACGACGGCATCATCATGGGCCTGCGCCACCGCGAACTGCCCGTCGAGGGCGTCCAGTTCCACCCGGAGTCGGTGCTCACCGAGCACGGCCACCGGATGCTGGCCAACTGGCTGGTGGAGTGCGGCGACCAGGGTGCCGTGGCGAGGTCGGCGGGGCTCGCCCCGGTGGTGGGCAGGGCCACGGCGTGACCGCGCTGCGCCCCGAGCGCGAGTCCGAGGCCTCGTACGGGGAGCAGCCGTACGGGGAGCCGGGCGCGTTCGAGGAGTGGTACGACGCGTCGGCCCAGGGTGTGTCCGGGGTGCCGTACGGTCCGGTCGACGAAGAGACCATGGCGCTGCGGATACCGGATCCGCCGCCGGTACGGAGAGGCCACGGCCGGTCCATACCGGCCTCTGACGCCCCATCCGCCTCTTCCGCCACAGGAACCCCCACGGGTGGCCGTGCGGCCCGCAGAAAGGCCGCCAAGGGCCGTCACGGGCGTCATGGGGGCACCGGGTCGGCGGAGGAGACGGCTGAGGGACTCGAATCCGGTGCCGTCGGCGCGTCCGGCGCGTCCGGCGGTTCCGGCGCGCCCGTCTCGCGGGTCGAGGCGCGACGACGGCAGCGGGCGAACAAGCCGGGTGCCGCGGTCGTCGCGAGCCGCGCGATCGGTGAGGTGTTCATCACCACCGGCGTGCTGATGCTGCTGTTCGTCACCTACCAGCTGTGGTGGACGAACGTACGGGCGCACGCGCAGGCCGGCAGCGAGGCGAGCCAGCTCCAGAACGACTGGGCGAGCGGCAAGCGCGCGCCCGGGGAGTTCGAGCCGGGGCAGGGCTTCGCCATCCTGCACATCCCCAAGCTGGACGTGATCGCGCCGATCGCCCAGGGCGTCAGCAACAAGAACGTGCTCGACAAGGGCATGGTCGGGCACTACAGCGAGGGCGCCCTCAAGACCGCGATGCCGGACGCCAAGACCGGCAACTTCGCGCTCGCCGCGCACCGCAACACCCATGGCGAACCGTTCCGGTACATCAACCAGCTCAAGCCCGGCGACGAGGTCGTCGTAGAGACCCAGACCACGTACTACGTCTACAAGATGACGAAGACGCTGCCCGTGACGTCGCCGAGCAACACCAGCGTCATCGACCCCATCCCGAAGGGCTCCGGTTTCACCACGCCCGGCCGGTACATCACGCTGACGACCTGTACGCCGGAGTTCACCAGCAAGTACCGGTTGATCGTCTGGGGCAAGATGGTCGAGGAACGGCCGCGCAGCAAGGGCAAGCCGGATGCGCTCATCGAGTAGGGGCAGATGAACGTGGCAGCGACCACCGACGACACCGAAGAGCAGACCGACACGCCCGCGTCGCCGCCGGACCGCCCCCGCGGCACCGGCCCGGTCGCGACCGCGGTCAGCCTCTTCGGCGAACTCCTCATCACGGCGGGCCTGATCCTCGGCCTGTTCGTCGTCTACTCCCTGTGGTGGACGAACGTCGTCGCCGACCGCACGGCCGACAAACAGGCCGACAAGGTCCGTGACAACTGGTCCAAGGACAAAGACACCGGCCCCGGCGCGCTCGACACCAAGGACGGCATCGGCTTCCTGCACGTGCCCGCCATGAAGAACGGCGAGGTGCTGGTCGAGAAGGGCACCGAGACGAAGGTCCTCAACGACGGCGTCGCCGGCTACTACACCGACCCCGTCAAGGCCGTCCTGCCCACCACGGGCAAGACCGGCAACTTCACCCTCGCCGCCCACCGCGACGGCCACGGCGCCAAGTTCCACAACATCGACAAGCTCAAGAAGGGCGACCCGATCGTCTTCGAGACGAAGGACAAGTGGTACGTCTACAAGGTCTACGACATCCTTCCCGAGACCTCGAAGTACAACGTGAAGACCCTCGCCCAGATCCCCGTGGAGTCCGGCAGGAAGAAGGCCGGCCACTACATCACCCTGACGACCTGCACGCCGGTGTACACCTCCCGGTACCGGTACGTGGTGTGGGGGGAGTTGGTGCGGGTGGACAAGGTGGACAGTGCGCGGACGCCGCCGAAGGAACTGCGCTAGGAATTCGGCACGAGAGAGCCCCGGCACCCTCCTCAGGGTGCCGGGGCTCTCTCGTGTCCATACTCCGGGTGCCCGACTAGCCGTTCGTCCCGCCGAAGAAGCCCCCGTTGTTGCCCCCGTTGTTGTTGCCGTTTCCGAAACTCACGGTGGTGAGGGTGATCGTCGTGTTGCTCGGGTCGACCGTGTTGCCCGCGCCCGGGTCGATCTGGGTCACGATCGCGTTGTCGCTCTGGTCGCTGCCGTCGGCGAACTGGATGTTGGTGAAGCCCTGCTGCTGAAGCTGCTGCTTGGCGTTCTTCACCGTCTGGGTGACGACGTTCGGGACCTGGACCTGCGACGACTTGCCGATCTGGATGTTGACCGTGGAGTTCTTGTCGACCTGGGTGCCGATCGCGGGATCGGTCGAGACGACCTTGCCGACCAGGTTCGGGTCGTTGGTGTCGACCTCGGTGCAGTTGCCGACGAGGTTGTTCTGCGTCATCTGCGCCTTGGCGTCGTCACAGCTCTTGCCGCTGACGTCCGGGACCGTGGACTTCGCCTGGGCCTTGGCGACGGTGAGGGTGATGGTGGTGCCCTTCTCCACCTCCGCGCCGAGCTTCGGGTTCTGCTCCAGGACGGTGCCCGGGTCCTCGGCGGACACCTTCTGCTGCGTCTCCACCTTGAACTGGTACTTGTCGCCTTCAAGGGTCGAGGTGGCGTCGTCGACGTTCTGGCCGAGGACGCTCGGTACGACCACCTTCGGGGCGCCGGTCGAGACGACCAGGTTGACGGTGTCGCCCTTTTTGACGTCGACACCCGCCTTCGGGTCCTGCGAGCAGACGCTGCCCTTCGGCGCGTTCTCGCATGCCTTGCGGGTGGGCTCGGCCAGCTTCAGGCCGGAGTTGACGGCCATGGTCTTCGCGGTGTCGTAGGTCTGGCCCACGAAGTTGGGTGCCGCGAACGGTTTGTCCGCGCCGCCGTTCCCGCTGAACGCCCACTTCCCGATCAGGATCGCGCCCACCAGCACCAGGACCGCCGCCACGACCAGCAGGATCGTCGAGGTGTTCGTCTTCTTCTTCTGCTGGCGGCGCCGGTCGGGGCGGTCGTCGTAGCCGAAGCCGCCGTCGTCCGGGTTCATCGGGGGCAGCATCGTGGTGGCGCCGGCGTCGGCGCGCAGGGCCGTGGTGGCCTGGTCGTCGCCGTAGCCGCCGTAGCCGACCGAACCCATCGCCGCCGTCGCCGCGACCGGCTGGCCGTCGAGGCAGGCCTCGATGTCCATGCGCATGTCGTCGGCGGACTGGTAGCGGTAGTTGGGGTCCTTGACCAGGGCCCGCAGCACGATCGCGTCCATCTCGGGCGTGATCTCGGGGTCGAACACGGACGGCGGCTGCGGCTCCTCGCGCACGTGCTGGTACGCGACCGCGACCGGGGAGTCGCCCACGAACGGCGGCCGTACGGTCAGCAGTTCGTAGAGGAGACAGCCCGTCGAGTAGAGGTCCGAGCGGGCGTCGACCTGCTCGCCCTTCGCCTGCTCCGGGGAGAGGTACTGGGCGGTGCCGATGACCGCGGACGTCTGCGTCATCGTCATGCCCGAGTCGCCCATCGCGCGGGCGATGCCGAAGTCCATCACCTTGACCTGGCCGGTGCGCGTCAGCATGACGTTGGCCGGCTTGATGTCGCGGTGCACGATGCCGTTGCGGTGCGAGTACTCCAGGGCCTGGAGGATGCCGATGGTCATCTCCATGGAGCGCTCCGGCAGCAGCTTGCGGCCACTGTGGAGAAGCTCACGGAGGGTGGAACCGTCGACGTACTCCATGACGATGTACGGGATCGAGACCCCGTCGACGTAGTCCTCGCCCGTGTCGTAGACCGCGACGATCGCGGGATGGTTGAGCGAGGCGGCCGACTGGGCCTCCCGGCGGAACCGGGCCTGGAAGGAAGGGTCGCGCGCAAGGTCGACGCGCAGCGTCTTCACCGCCACCGTGCGGCCGAGGCGTGTGTCATGGGCGAGGTAGACCTCCGCCATGCCACCGCGGCCGAGCACCTGGCCCAGCTCGTACCGGCCGCCGAGGCGACGCGGCTCTTCCATAGTTCCCTACCAGCCCTCTCCGTCGGTCCCGACCCGCACGGATGTGCGGTCGGAGGCTAGCCGTCCGGGCCTACCGTACCCGGCTGGCTTTGTGTGACCTGGCCAAGCCCGTCACCCGATACAGGACCGGTATCGCAACGTGCACCGATGTGAAGGGAACGTGAGCGGGGTCACTTCTTGCTGTTGATGACCGCCTCCATCACGCTCTTCGCGATGGGGGCCGCGAGACCGCCGCCGGAGATGTCGTCACGGTTGGCGCTGGAGTCCTCGATGACCACGGCCACGGCCACCGGCGAACTGCCGTCGGCGAGCTTGGCGTAGGACAGGAACCAGGCGTACGGGTTCTCGCTGTTGGCGACACCGTGCTGGGCGGTACCCGTCTTGCCGCCGACCGTGACGCCGTTGATCTGCGCCTTCTTGCCGGTGCCGTCCTTGACGACCGTCTCCATCATCGACTGCAGGATCTGCGCGTTCTTCGACGACAGCGGCTGGCTCAGCTCCTGCGGCTCGGTCTGCGCGATGGTGTCGACGTTCGACGACTGGAGCTTGTCGACCATGTACGGCTTCATCAGCTTGCCGTCGTTGGCGACCGCGGAGGCGACCATGGCCATCTGAAGCGGGGTGGCGGCGGTGTTGAACTGGCCGATCGAGGACAGCGCGGTCTGCGAGGAGTTCATGTTGTCGGAGAAGACCGAGGCGCTGGAGCGGACCGGCGTGAACTGCTCGGAGTCGAAGCCGAACTTCTTCGCCTCGGCCAGCATCTTGGCGTTGCCGAGGTCCGATCCGATCTTGCCGAAGACGGTGTTGCAGGAGTACTGCAGCGCGACGCGCATGGTCGCGTTCTTGCAGGGGATGTTGCCCTCGTTCTTCAGCTCGGTCGTGGTGCCCTTCATGATGTAGGGCAGCGGCGAGTCGGTCGCCGTGTCGGCCGACGAGTACAGGTTGTTCTCCAGGGCGGCGGCCGCGGTGACCACCTTGAAGGTGGAGCCCGGCGGGTAGGTCTCGCGCAGCGCCCGGTTGAGCATCGGGTCGTTCGGGTCGTACTTCTTCTGCAGCTTCTGCCAGGCCTTGGCGTCCGTGGTGGTGGAGTTCCCGGCGAACGTCGACGGGTCGTACGACGGGTAGGACGCCAGCGCCAGGATCTTGCCGGTGGACGGGTCGAGGGCGACGACCGCGCCCTTGCCGCCCTGCTTCGTCAGACCGCTCCACGCGGCCTTCTGCGCGGCCTCGTTCAGGGTGGTGACGACATCGCCGCCGGACTTGTCCTTGCCCGTGATCATGTCGAGGGTGTTGCGGAAGAAGAGCCGGTCGTCGGTGCCGGAGAGGATGCCGTCCTCGATGGACTCCAGCTGGTTGGCGCCGAAGGCCTGCGAGGCGTATCCCGTGACCGGCGCCCACATCGCGCCGTTCTTGTACGTGCGCTTGTACTTGAGGTCGTTCAGCCCGGAGGTGCTGGTCTCGGTGGAACCGGTGATCGGGCTGCCGTCCACGATGATGTCGCCGCGCGGGGTCGAGTAGCGCGCGATGGTGACCCGGCGGTTCTTCGGGTCGTCCTTGAGACTGTCGGCCTTGACGTACTGGAGCCAGTTGTCGCGCAGCAGCAGGGTGAGGACCAGCAGACCGCAGAAGAGCGCGATCCGGCGCAGGGGCTTGTTCATGACGGGCGGACCACCTGGGTCATCTCGGCGTCGGGGCTGGGGGCGGGCGTGGGGGCCGGCCGGCGGGCGGTGTCGCTGATGCGGATCAGGATGCCGATCAGGGCCCAGTTGGCCAGCACGGAGGAACCGCCGTAGGCCATGAAGGGCATGGTCATACCGGTCAGCGGGATGAGGCCCATGACACCGCCGGCCACCACGAAGACCTGGAGGGCGAAAGCGCCGGACAGGCCGACGGCGAGCAGTTTGCCGAACGGGTCGCGGGCGGCGAGCGCGGTGCGCACACCGCGTTCCACGATCAGGCCGTAGATCAGCAGGATCGCCATGATGCCGGCGAGGCCCAGTTCCTCGCCGAAGGTGGCGAGGATGAAGTCCGAGTTGGCGGCGAACCGGATGAGGTCGGAGTGGCCCTGGCCGAGACCGGTGCCGAGGGTGCCGCCGGAGCCGAAGGCCCACAGGGCCTCCATCGACTGCGCCGAGTGACCCGCGACGGTCTTGCTGAGCGTGTACTCCTTCATCGGGTTCAGCCAGGCCTGCACACGCTGCTGGACGTGCGGTTCGAAGGTGGCCACACCGACCGCGCCGGCCGCCGACATCAGCAGACCGAAGACGATCCAGCTGGTCCGCTCGGTGGCGACGTACAGCATGATGATGAACATTCCGAAGAACAGCAGCGAGGTGCCGAGGTCCGTCTCGAAGACCAGGATCAGGATCGAGATGAACCAGACGACCAGGATCGGGCCGAGGTCGCGGCCTCGCGGCAGGTACAGGCCCATGAAGCGGCGGCTGGCCAGCGCGAGCGCGTCGCGCTTCACCATCAGGTAGCCGGCGAAGAAGATCGCGAGGACGATCTTCGCGAACTCGCCGGGCTGGAGGGAACCGAGGCCGGGGATCTTGATCCAGATCTTGGCGCCGTAGATGTTGGCGCCGAGGCCGGGCACCAGCGGGAGCAGGAGCAGCACCAGGGCGGCGAACATCGAGATGTAGGTGTAGCGCTGAAGGACGCGGTGGTCCTTGAGGAAGATCAGCACGACCACGAAGAACGCGATGCCCAGCGCGGTGTACAGCAGCTGCCGGGGCGCGGCGCTGCCCGCCTGGCCGATGGACTGGAGCAGCTTCGACTGGTCGAGCCGCCAGATGACGACGAGCCCGAGGCCGTTGAGCAGAGTGGCCAGCGGCAGCAGCAGCGGGTCCGCGTACGGCGCGAACTTGCGCACGCCCAGGTGTGCGACGCCGGCCAGGAGGCCCAGGCCCAGGCCGTAACTCAGCAGCCCGGTCGGCACCTTGCCATCGATGGCCAGGCCCACGTTGGCGTACGCGAAGACCGGGATGACGACCGCGAACAGCAGCAGCGCCAACTCGGTGTTGCGTCTGCTCGGTGCGCCGATGGCGCCGATCGTGGACGTGTGGTGCGTCGGCGAATTGGTTGAACTGCTCATCGTGTGACGGGGCCTCTCACGGCTTGCCTATTGCTTGCTGCACTGCGAGACGACCTGCTGCTCTTCCTCCGAAAGACTGGGACCGGGGCTGGGAGTTGCAGACTTGGTCGGGGACGGGGACGTCGTGGCCGAAGGTGACGGCGTGGCCTTGGACGTGAGGGAGGTGCTGGTGGTTCCCGTGGTGCCACTGGCCTTGCCGGCGGCGGCCTCGCGCTCGGACTGCTTCTTGCACGCGGAGGCCTGCACCGCCAGGTCGTCGATCTTCTTCTGGGCGTCCTGGAGACCGCCCTCGGCGATCGTCGCCTTGACCTGCTTCTGCTGGTAGGGCGGCAGGTACTTGAGTTCGATGTCGGGGTGGTCCTTCTCCACCTTCGACAGCGAGACCCAGGCGAGGTCCTGGCTGATGCCCCGGTACAGCGCGACGTGCTCGCCGTTGGCGCCGACGAAGTACTGCGTCTGCGTCCAGCGCCAGCCGCCGTAGAGACCGCCGCCGATGACGGCCAGCGTCAGCACGGTGTAGAAGGATCTCTTCAGCCACTTGCGGCTCTTGGAGGGCTTCACGAAGTCGTCGTCGGTGTAGTCCCCGAAGCTGCCCGCGGGGACGTAGCCGGTGGTGTCGCCGGAGCCGGGCGGGCCGAACTCGCCGCCCCCGCCGCCCTGTCCCGGCACCTGGCGGCCGAGCCCGGAGGCGCGGCCGGCCGGGGTCTGCATGATGCCGTTGTCGTGCAGGTGGAGCTGGTTCTCGGCGACCGCGCCGACGATGACCGGGGTGTCCGACAGCTGCGCGGCGAGGGTGTCGCCGGTGTCGAGGTCCAGGACGTCGGCGATGATCACCGTGATGTTGTCGGGGCCGCCGCCGCGCAGGGCGAGCTGGATCAGCTCCTGCACGGTCTCCTGGGGGCCCTGGTAGCTGGCGAGGGTGTCCTCCATCGTCTGGTGGGAGACGACTCCGGACAGCCCGTCGGAGCAGATCAGGTACCGGTCGCCGGCGCGGACCTCACGGATCGACAGGTCCGGCTCGACGTGGTCGCCGCTGCCGAGCGCGCGCATCAGGAGGGCGCGCTGCGGGTGGGTGGTGGCCTCTTCCTCGGTGATCCGGCCCTCGTCGACGAGGCGCTGCACCCAGGTGTGGTCCTGCGTGATCTGGGTCAGCACGCCGTCGCGCAGCAGGTAGGCGCGGGAGTCGCCGACATGGACGAGGCCGAGCCGCTGCCCGGTCCACAGCAGGGCGGTCAGGGTGGTCCCCATGCCCTCCAGCTGGGGGTCCTCCTCGACCATCATCCGCAACTGGTCGTTGGCCCGCTGCACGGCGGTGCCGAGCGAGGTGAGGATGTCGGAGCCGGGCACGTCGTCGTCGAGCGAGACGATGGTGGAGATCACCTCGGAGGAGGCGACCTCACCGGCGGCCTGGCCGCCCATGCCGTCGGCGATCGCGAGGAGGCGTGGACCGGCGTAGCCCGAGTCCTCATTGCCCTCGCGGATCATGCCTTTGTGCGATCCGGCGGCGAAGCGCAGTGACAGACTCATGCGCACCTCGCCCGTCGGCTCCGGGTACATCCGCACGGTGCCCACCCTCCGGTCGGGAGCGCGCCGGGGTCCGCCAGGCGGTCCGCCGGTGCGTGCTCGCTCCGCTCGCGCTCATTCATGACGTGGCACTACTTCCGCAGCTCGATGACGGTCTTGCCGATGCGGATCGGCGCGCCCAGCGGAATCGGTGTGGGGGTCGTCAGCCGGGACCGGTCCAGGTACGTGCCGTTGGTGGATCCGAGGTCCTCGACGATCCACTGGCCGTCGCGGTCCGGGTAGATCCTGGCATGCCGGCTGGAGGCGTAGTCGTCGTCCAGCACGATCGTCGAATCGTGCGCCCGGCCCAGGGTGATGGTCTGGCCCTGGAGGGCGACGGTCGTACCCGTGAGGATTCCCTCACTGACGACGAGTTTGGTGGGGGCGTTACGGCCCCGCCGGCCGCCCCCGCTCGCTTGCTGCTGGCGCTGCTGCGGAGGCGCCGCCTGCCGGGCGGCCTGCTGCTGCGGCCGTCCCGCGTCCCGTCGCGAGCCGCGCTGTGTGACACGCGTTCCGAACAGGTCGCTGCGGATGACCTGCACGGCCACGATCACGAACAGCCACAGTACGGCCAGGAAACCCAGCCGCATGACCGTCAGGGTCAGCTCTGACATTGCCCCCGCTTCACCCTTCGGCTTGCCGGTAAATGATGGTGGTGCTGCCCACGACGATCCGCGAGCCGTCGCGGAGCGTAGCGCGGGTGGTGTGCTGCCCGTCCACCACGATGCCGTTGGTGGACCCGAGATCCTGGATCGTCGAGGGCGTTCCGGTCCGGATCTCACAGTGCCGGCGGGATACGCCGGGGTCGTCGATCCGCACGTCGGCTTCGGTGCTGCGGCCCATCACCAACGTCGCGCGGGAGATCTGATGGCGGGCGCCGTTGATCTCCACCCAGTACCGCATCCGCACACCGGGCGCCGGGGCGGCGGGCGCGGGCTGGAGGTACGGCGCCGAGCCGCGGCCGCCGGGCGGCGGTGCGGCCGGCATGGGCGGCGGGGCGCTCGCGGGGGCGGCGGCGGGCGGATAGCCGTAGCCGCCGGGCCGTCCCGCGGCCGGCGGTGCCGCCGGAGCGGGGGTGCCGGGTGCCTGCTGGTTGGTGGAGGAGGCGAGCGTACGACTGCGCACCCGGTACAGACCGGTGTCGAGGTCCTCCGCCTTCTCCAGGTGGACCTTGATGGGTCCCATGAAGGTGTAGCGCTGCTGCTTGGCGTAGTCGCGGACCATGCCGGCGAGCTCGTCGCCGAGCTGGCCGGAGTAGGGGCTGAGCCGCTCGAAGTCCGGCGTGCTCAGCTCCACGATGAAGTCGTTGGGTACGACGGTCCGGTCGCGGTTCCAGATCGTCGCGTTGTTGTCGCACTCGCGCTGGAGCGCGCCGGCGATCTCGACGGGCTGGACCTCGGACTTGAACACCTTGGCGAAGGTGCCGTTGACCAGACCTTCGAGGCGTTGCTCGAACTTCTTCAGGACTCCCATGGGGCACCTCCTCCGTCGTTGCCGCACTGGTTGCCGTGCCGGCTGCCTTGGTACTGCTTACTGATCGTATCCACGCGCCGGTAAATCGGCTGGTTCCCCCTTGTCGGCCCGTCGAACTCCTTCTGCACTACTCCTGCCCAGGATCGTAGAGGGGGCCGCAGACAAGTGTCCCGCACCTGACTGTGGACCTTGTCCCCCTCCTGGGGAGATGGCCGCTACCGGTACGAGGTTGATACGTGAACCGGCCCACGTTGATACGTAGCGGGAGGTGCGGGGTGTTCGGAGGGGGTGCCGGTGGTCCCCGGGGCAGGTCACGGGGTGCCGATAAGGGATGTGAATCCACCCCGGGCACCGTGCTAATCTTCTGCATGTCGGAAGGCGCCAGCCCCTCAGGGGAACAGCCCGAAGACACACCCAATGCGCGGGTGGCGGAATAGGCAGACGCGCTGGATTCAGGTTCCAGTGCCCGAAAGGGCGTGGGGGTTCAACTCCCCCCTCGCGCACAGACAGAAGCCCCTCAGGTCCCGGACCTGAGGGGCTTCTTCTTGTGTGGTTCTCACCTCAGGTGAGGACAATCACAGCTTCTAGGCGGCCAGCCGCTCCGCCAGTTCCTTCGCCTTGGTCGCCGCGTCGTCGAGGGCGCGCTCGCGGGACGCCTCGTAGAGGGGGACCAGGTCGGACATCGCCGGGTTCTGCGGGGCCATGGTGAGCTCCGGGACGATGAACTCCAGTTCCGTGCCGAGGGCGTCGGTGAAGACCGCGCGGAGATACGTCTGCACGTACTCGAAGCCCTCGCGCGGGGTGCCGGGTCCGTAGGCGCCGCCGCGGCTGGCGATGACCGTGACCGGGGTGCCCTTGATCCTCGAGTCCTCGGTGCCGGCGGTGCGGCCCATGAGGATCACGTTGTCCAGCCAGGCCTTCAGGGTCGAGGGGATGGCGAAGTTGTACATCGGGGCGCCGATCAGCACCGCGTCCGCCTGCTCCAGCTCCTCTATGAGCTTCACGCGCTCGGCGAAGGCCGCCGCCTGCTCGGGCGTGTGCGTGGCCGGATCGGCGAAGCCGGCGGTGTGGGCGTCGGCGGTGATGTGCGGGACGGGGTTCGCGGCGAGGTCGCGGTGGATCACCGTGCCCTCCGGGTGCTGTTCCTCCCAGGACGTGCGGAAGGCGTCGGCGACGGCGCGGGAGGCGGAGGCGCCGGCGGGGAACACGGAGGAGTCGATGTGCAGAAGCGTGGCCATGGGGGTCTCCGGGGGCTGGGCGTGCCGGGCAATCACTTTGCTCAGCAGCTGAAGTTTCGTACTCGACTATGAATAACACAGCTACTTACTTTTTTTCATCCCCGTTCCGGAGGGCAGTACCCTGAGGTCATGACGGTCGAGCAGGAACACGGCACAGACCTGTGCAAGCAGGTCGACAAGGGCATCACCCGTGTCTTCCAGCTGTTCGGAAAGCGCTGGACCGGGCCGATCGTGGCCGTCCTGATGGCACAGCCCATGCACTTCTCCGACCTGCGCCGGGCCATCCCGGGCATCAGCGAGCGCATGCTCTCCGACCGGCTCACCGAGCTCGGCGCCGCCGGCCTGCTCGTCCGCGAGGTCGACGAGGGGCCGCCGCTGCGCGTCTCGTACCGGCTGACAGCGGCCGGAAAGGCCCTGGACCCGGCGCTCCGGGAGCTCGGCGCGTGGGCCAAGGTGCATCTGCCCGAGGGGTGGGATTCGGGCAACTGCTGAGGCCCGGCACGCGCTTGGCCCGCCGGGCGCCGTGGGTTTTCCACAGGCGCCGAGTTGTCCACAGGGTCTGACGAGTTTTCGCCACCGGCTGTACGGTCGTCGCGAGTTGATGTTCGTGCGTGCGCGAGTGCGGGGGAGGCGGTCGGTATGACCGAGGCCGGAATCGGTGTGGGGCGCAGGCTGCCCGGAGTGCGGGGCTTCGCCACGTGGCCGGTGGAGGGATCGCCCAAGGAAGAGGGCAGGGCGCTGCGGGAGAGCGTCCCGCGCAGCGCGCACGCCGCGCTCGACCTGGACGGCTCCCGCCCCGACGCGGTGACCGCCGTCGAGGAATCCGGCCGCGGCCGCATCCCCGGGCTCACACCGATACGGGTGGGCCGGATGGCGGCCACCCCCTTCGCCTTCCTGCGCGGCTCGGCCGGCCTGATGGCCCACGACCTCGCCCGTACCCCCATGACCCGGATCGGCGCCCAGATCTGCGGCGACGCCCACGCGGCCAACTTCGGCCTGTACGGCGACGCGCGCGGCGGCCTGGTCATCGACCTGAACGACTTCGACGAGACCGTGCACGGCCCCTGGGAGTGGGACCTCAAGCGGCTCGCCGCCTCGCTGGTGCTCGCGGGCCGGGAGGCCGGCGCAGACGAGGACACCTGCCGTACGGCGGCGCACGGCGCGGTGGGCTCCTACCGCCGCACCATGCGGCTGCTGGCGAAGCTCCCGGTGCTGGACGCGTGGAACGCCATCGCGGACGAGGAGCTGGTCTCCCACGCCGACGCCCGCGACCTGCTCGGCACGCTGGAGCGGGTCTCCGAGAAGGCGCGGGGCAACACCAGCGGGCGGTTCGCGGCCAGGTCGACCGAAGCCGCCGAGGACGGCGGGCGCCGCTTCGTCGACGCCTCACCAGTGTTGCGCCGGATCCCGGACGAGGAGGCCGCGGCGGTCGCGGCGTCCCTGGAGTCGTATCTCGGCACGCTCTCCGAGGACCGCCTTCCGCTGCTCGCCCGGCACACGGTGCACGACGTCGCCTTCCGCGTCGTCGGCACGGGCAGCGTCGGCACGCGGTCGTACGTCGTGCTGCTCCTCGACCACCGCGGCGAACCGCTCGTCCTCCAGGTCAAGGAGGCCCGCCCCTCCGCGCTGGTGCCGCATTTGCTGACCGCCGGGTTCGAGGCGCCGCCCGTCCCGCACGAGGGCCGGCGCGTGGTGCTCGGGCAGAAGCGGATGCAGGTCGTCAGCGACATCCTGCTGGGCTGGACGACGGTCGACGGACTGCCGTTCCAGGTACGGCAGTTCCGCAACCGCAAGGGCAGCGTCGACCCCGCCGCCCTCGCCGCCGACCAGATCGACGACTACGGCCGGATGACCGGCGCCCTCCTGGCCCGCGCCCACGCCCACAGCGCCGACCCGCGCCTGGTCGCCGGCTACTGCGGCAAGAACGACGAACTGGACGAGGCGATAGCGACGTTCGCCGTCGCCTACGCCGACCGCACCGAGGCGGACCACGCGGAACTGGTGGCGGCGGTGCGATCGGGGCGGATCGCGGCGGAGCTCGGGGTGTGAGGTACGTCGAACTCGACGGACGTGCGGGCGAGGTCACGGGGGTGATCGACCCCCGGCCGTATCTGGCGGAGCTGGCCGGGTTCGCGGAGCTACTGCCGCCGGGGGCACGGGAGTTCGCCACGGACCCCGATCACTACGACTTCGGCGGCAGGCGGTGCGTGAAGGACCTGAAGCCGCAGAGTGTCGTGCGCGTCGGTGACGACAGCATGGAGATCCGGTTCGGCCACAACTGCTGGAAGCACGACGACGACCTGCTCGTCCGGTACACCGGCGTCCTCCGCTTCCAGGCGGACGTGCCGGACGTCCGTGACCTGTCCGCCGACCTGTCCGCCCTGGGCGACGTGATCCTGGACGAGGTGCTCCCGGCCCCCGGCGGCTGCACCCATGAGATCGGCTGCCGCCCCGGCACGCTGTTCGTCGCCTGCCGGGACCTGTCGGCCGAGTGGTCGGTGGCCGACTGTCCGGAGGCGAGGGGCGGCCGTGGCCTACGCTGGTCGGGTGACGACCCCGGAAGCTGAGCAGTCCCAGTCCGCGCCCGTTGGAGAACCGGTGCCGGAGCAGGCGGGCGCCGAGGTGCCGTCTGCCGCCGGAGTCGAGGTGGGCGCCGGTGCCGTCGGTGACGGGGGCGAGCCCGCCGCGCCCCGGCCCGAGGAGCGGCTGGAGCGGGCCGTACGGGCCGCCGAGCAGGCGTTGATCGAGTACGAGATCGCGGTGGACACCTTCCGCATCGAGGTCGAGAACTTCTCGCGGCTGCACCACCAGAAACTCGGCCCGATGTACTCCAGGCTCGACGAGCTGGACGCGCGGATCGCCGAGGCCAGGGCAGCGCGCAGCGGTGACCCCGAGGACATCCGGCTGGCGGACGAGGCCCGGGCGCGGGTGATGCCGATGCCGGGGGTCGAGGAGCTGTTCCACGGCTGGATGGACGGCGACGGCCTGTTCCCGGAGGCCGCGGCCATGCTCACGGACCAGCCGGTGCGGCCCCCGCAGCGGGTGCGCCCCAGCGAGGAGGCCCGCAAGCTCTACCGCGAGCTGGCCCGCAAGGCACACCCCGACCTGGCGCAGGATGACGACGAGCGCAAGCGGCGTGAGGAGTTCATCACCCGGGTCAACGCCGCCTACAGCCGCGGCGACGCCCCGCTGCTGCGCGAGCTGGCCGAGGAGTGGGCCGCCGGCCCGGCCCCGGCGGAGCGCGGCCCGAGCCCCAGCGAGGAGCTCTACGCCCGCCTCGAATGGCTTGCCCAGCGCAAGGAACTGCTCACCCTCGTCGCCCGGGAACTGGAGGAGGGTGCCATCGGCTCCATGCTCCGGATCGCACCGGACGACCCCGACCGGCTCCTGGACGAGATCGCTGACCAGCTGCTCGCCCAAGTCGCCGAGCGGGAGGCCGAGTTGGCGGCCCTGCTCGGGGAGCCCGACACGTCGGCGGGGCAGTCGGGTAGCGTCGAGTCATGAGTTTCGGAGCTGGTGTGCCCACGGTCGAGGTCGGCGACCTCAAGGACGGCGACTTCCTGCTGGACGTCCGCGAGGACGACGAGTGGCAGGCGGGTCACGCCACGGGGGCGCTGCACATCCCCCTCAGTGAATTCGTGGCCCGGTACGGCGAGTTGACCGAGGCGGCGCCGCAGGACGGCAGGGTCCATGTGATCTGCCGCTCCGGCGGGCGCTCCGCCCAGGTCACGAACTATCTGACCCAGCAGGGCATCGACGCCGTGAACGTCGACGGCGGCATGCAGGTGTGGGCCGCCGCGGGCCGCCCGGTCGTCACGGACGAGGGCGAACCGGGCTTCGTGCTGTAGCTGTCCTTGTGTCCGGCGGGGTCTACGCCAGCGGATGGGCCGCCAGCAGGTCCCCCAGCGCCTCCTCGTGTGCCGCCGCCGGGCCGAGCGACAGCTCCAGGTGCTTGGCCCAGGCGTGGTACCGGTGCAGGGGGTAGTCCGTGTCGGCGCCGAACCCCCCGTGCAGATGCTGCGCGGTCTGCACGACCCGTCGTACCCCCTCCGCCGCCCAGATCTTGGCCACGGCCAGGTCCGCGGCGGCGGGCAGCGCGCCCGGTGCGGCCGAGGCGATGCGCCACGCGGCCTGCCACAGCGTGGCCTCCATCGCGAGCAGGTCGATGTACCGGTCGGCGGCCTGCACGGCGACGGCCTGGAAGGTCGCGACGGGGAACCCGAACTGCTCGCGCTTGCCCGTGTATTCGGCGGTCATCCGCAGGACGGCGGTGCCGAGCCCGAGGGCCAGCGCGCAGGTGCCGGCGGTCAGCAGGTCGCGCAGCCACTCCCAGGCGCCGTCGGCGTCGATGACGTCGACCACCGCGATCGGCACGGATTCCAGGCGCAGTTCGGCGAGCCGTTCGCCGGTGGTGGAGATCTGTTCGGCGAGTACGACGCCGTCGCGGTCCGGGGCGACCAGCGCGAGGACGCTCCGGTCGGCGTCGGTGTGCGCCGGTACGACGACCAGGTCCGCGTTGAAGGCCCACGGCACCGCCGTCTGCACCCCGTCCAGCAGCCACCGGTCGCCGTCCCGCCGCGCGGTCACGGCGAGCTCGGCCGGGTCGTGCCCGGTCCGTCCGTGCGCGGCGACGGTCAGCACCAGCTCGCCGCGGCCCGCCCGGGCGAGCACGCCGGACCTCAGCTCCTTGCTCCCGAAGGCTTGTACGGTCGCCGCCGCGGCGCTGCTCTCCAGGAGCGGCACCCTGGCCAGCACCTTCGCGGACTCGCGCAGCAGCAGACAGAGGGCGACGGCGTCCAGGCCCGCTCCGCCGTACTCCTCGTCGAGCAGCAGGCTCAGCAGGTCGGCCTCGGCGAGCCTGGCCCACAGCGCCCGGTCGAAGTCCTCGGCGACGGCGCCCGTGGTGTCCGCCGGACTGGGCACGGAGTCCGGCACGACGTCGGCGAACACCCCCGCCGCCGCCTCGGCCGCCGCCTGCTGCTCCTCGCTGAAGGTGAAGTCCACGGTTCCCGTCCTTCCGCAAGACCTGATCTGACGGAGCGTCAAGATAGAACACGTTCTAGAAGAAGGGAACGGGTCGGCAGGTCGTCCCACGGACAACATGACAACGTGCATGGCCTGTGGGGATCGGGACTGTGCCCGGAGCGTGCGGCTGAGTACCGTTCCGTGCGACGGACCGGAATCGGAGACGGGGCGGCATGGACGCGAACGACGGAGGCTCGACCGCCCCCGAGGGGGAGCAGACGCCTGCCGCCCCCGAGGGGCCGCACGTGCCCGCGCAGCAGCCCCCGCACCCGCCTCCGTCCGCACCGGACCCGCCCGTCGGTGTCGCCGCGCTGTCCCTGCGCTACCAGGTGGGTGCCGCGCTGGCGGTCGCGGTCGTCGCGGTCGCCGCCCTGGTCCACCTCGGGATGGTGTTCCTGCACGTCGCGCCCTCGAACACGGTCACGAAGCAGCACGGCAAGGCGATCGACGAGTGGATCTACCCGGAGTTCGAGCAGAACTGGAAGCTGTTCGCGCCGAACCCCTTGCAGCAGAACATCGAGGTCCAGGTGCGCGCCGACATCCGCACGGCGGCCGGTGAGACCCGTACGACCGGCTGGTACGACCTGTCGGCCGAGGACGGCTCGGCCATCGACGGCAATCTGCTGCCGAGCCACACCGAGCAGAACGAGCTGCGCCGGGCCTGGGACTTCCTGACCGCCACCCACGACGGCGAGAACCGCGCGATCGGTGTGCGCGGCACACTCGCGGAGACGTATCTGCGCCGCATCGTCGTGCTGCGCCTGGGCCGGGACGACGCGGCCGGAGCGGGCGGCACAGTCCAGCGCGTCCAGGTCCGCTCCGTCACCACCAATGTGCGCCCGCCCGAGTGGAGTGACGAGCAGGTGTCGACCACGCCCCAGTACCGCACGCTGCCCTGGTGGACGGTTCCGGCGGCCGAGGGCACGGGGGGTGTCCGGTGAGCGGTTTCGCCCCGTCGGTCTCGCGCGGCATCGCCCGCGTCACCGAGTCGGCCCTCGGCCCCTACCAGAGCGCCGTGATCCGCATCGGCTTCGCCGCGACCTGGCTGCTGTTCCTGCTGCGCGAACTGCCCCACCGCCAGGAGCTCTACGGCCCCGACGGACCCTGGAGCTGGGACCTCGCCCGCCGGCTGATCGCGGACAACGGCGCGTTCACGGCCCTGATGTGGTCGGACGGGCAGCTCTGGTTCGAGACGGTGTACGCGCTGGCCGTACTGGCGAGCGTCCTGCTCCTGCTCGGCTGGCGCACCCGCACGACGTCCGTGCTCTTCATGGTCGGCGTCCTCTCGCTCCAGAACCGCAGCGTCTTCATGGGCGACGGCGGCGACAACGTCCTGCACCTGATGTCGATCTACCTGGTGTTCACCCGCTGCGGCCAGGTCTGGTCCCTCGACGCGCGCCGGGCCACCCGCGCGCGTGGGGGGCGGATTTCCGACCGGGTGGGACCCGTCCTGTGGGTCGTGCTCGGCGCGATGCTTCTCGCGGTGACGGTGGCCGGCCGGTTCGACAGCGACTGGTTCGTGCCCGCCCTCCTGTGGGGCGTCTGGCTGGCGCAGGCCCTGTGGTGGGCGGTCGGGCGCTACGCGAAGTCGTACGAGCCCCGGGTGCTGCTGGACGTCGTGGCGAACGTGATCCACAACGGCGCCCTGTTCGTCATCGCGTCCGAGGCCTGTCTGATCTACGCGACGGCCGGCTGGTACAAGATCCAGGGCTCCCGCTGGCAGGACGGCACCGCCGTCTACTACCCGCTCCACCTCGACTACTTCTCCCCCTGGCCAGGCCTCGCCGGCGTGCTGTCCTCCAGCGGCACGATGGTGATGCTCGTGACCTACGGGACGGTGATCGTGCAGGTCGCCTTCCCGTTCACGCTCTTCAACCGGCGGGTCAAGAACGTCCTGCTGGCCCTGATGATGACCGAGCACGCGGCGATCGCCGTGCTCCTGGGGCTGCCGTTCTTCTCCCTGGCGATGATCGCGACGGACGCGGTCTTCCTGCCGACGTCGTTCCTGCGCCGGCTCGGCGGCTGGGCGGCACGCGCGCGTGCACGCTGGTTCACGCGGGGCGGCCGTACGGTCCCGGACGGGGACCTGGAGAGCCGCGCAGCCCGGAGAACCCCGAGCACAGCCACGTAGGCTTCACCGCATGACCGACCCCGCAGCGGCCGACTGGCACCGGCTCGCCGAGACCGCCGTACTGCTCGACGGCTTCCACGCCCTCAAGCACGCGCTGCGCTTCGGCGCCGAGGTCCCGCTGGCGGTCACCACGGACCGGGCGGCGACCCTCGCGCTCGCCGCCGACCTGGCCCCCGACGTACGGGAGACCCTGGACGCACTGCTGACGGAGGTCCCGGAGACCACGTACCGCGCCTTCGTGCCGCGCCCCCACCCGACAGCGGTGGCGGCTCTGGCGGTACGTCCCGCGCGCGCGGCCAACCTGGAGAAGATCGCGCACACGCCCCGCAGCACGCCTGTCGTGGTCCTGGACAACCCGCGCAACCTCGGCAACGCGGGCGCCGTGATCCGCCTCGCCGCCGGTTTCGGCGCGACCGGGGTGGTCACCACCGGCACGCTCGACCCCTGGCACCCCACGGTCGTACGCGCCGGGGCGGGCCTGCACTACGCGACCGCCGTGGAACGCCTGACGGTGGCCGAACTGCCCCCCGGCCCGCTGTTCGCCCTGGACCCGGAGGGCGACGACATCCGGGGCCTGAAGCTCCCGGACGACGCCGTCCTCGCCTTCGGTTCCGAACGCAGCGGCCTGTCGCCGGAACTACGCGCGCGTACCGACCACTTGGTGTCCTTGCCGATGCGCCCTCAGGTCTCCAGCTACAACCTGGCGACAAGCGTGGCGATGACCTTGTATCACTGGTCCACTGGAGCGCCCCTCTAGGGGCGCGGGGAACTGCGCGGCAAGCCACAACGGACCTTTGGCCGCGCAGAAACCGTACCCCCCGAGCTCTTAGCCGTCCCGACGTACTTCGACGACACGGAACCGGTTGGCCACGAATGCGCCGTCGGTCAGCGCAGCGTTAGCCGCCGGGTTGCCACCCGACCCGTGGAAGTCCGAGAACGCAGCCGTCTGATTGACGAACACCCCACCCGTCAGGTTCAGCGACAACTGCGCCGCCTCCTCCAGGCAGACCTCCTCGACGGCCTTCTCGACACCCTCGTCCGTGGTGTACGCCCCAACCGTCATCGCCCCCTTCTCCCGCACCGTCCGCCGCAGCAGCTCGACCGCGTCGGACGCCGAGTCGACCGCGACGGCGAAGGAGACGGGCCCGAAGCACTCGCTCATGTAGGCGGCCTCGTCGTCGGGCTTGGCCCCGTCCAGCTTCACGATCACCGGTGTCCGCACGACCGCGTCCGGGAACTCCGGGTTGGTGATCTCCCGTGAGGCGAGGGCGACTTCACCCAGCCCGGCAGCCGCCTCCAGGCGGGCCTTCACGTCCGGGTTGACGATCGCGCCGAGGAGACCGTTCGCGCGGGCGTCGTCGCCCAGGAGGCCGTCCACGGAGCGGGCGAGGTCGGCGACGACCTCGTCGTAGGACTTGGGGCCCTGGTCGGTGGTGATGCCGTCGCGGGGGATCAGCAGGTTCTGCGGGGTGGTGCACATCTGGCCGCTGTACAGGGACAGCGAGAAGGCGAGGTTGGACAGCATGCCCTTGTAGTCGTCGGTCGACTCGACGACGACCGTGTTGACGCCGGCCTTCTCCGTGTAGACCTGCGCCTGGCGGGCGTTGGCCTCCAGCCAGTCGCCGAAACCGGTCGAGCCCGTGTAGTCGATGATCCGGATCTCGGGGCGGGTGGCGAGCGTCTTCGCGATGCCCTCGCCGGGGCGCTCGGCGGCGAGGGCCACCAGGTTCGGGTCGAAGCCGGCTTCGGTGAGCACCTCGCGGGCGATCTGCACGGTGAGCGCGAGCGGCAGTACCGCGCGCGGGTGGGGCTTCACCAGGACCGTGTTGCCGGTGGCGAGGGAAGCGAACAGGCCCGGATAGCCGTTCCACGTCGGGAAGGTGTTGCAGCCGATGACCAGGGCGGTGCCGCGCGGGACCGGTGTGAACTCCTTGTTCATGACGAGCGGGTCGCGCTTGCCCTGGGGCTTGGTCCACTCCGCGACGGCGGGCGTGCGGACCTGCTCGGCGTACGCGTACGCCACTGCCTCCAGACCGCGGTCCTGGGCGTGCGGGCCGCCCGCCTGGAACGCCATCATGAAGGCCTGGCCGCTGGTGTGCATGACCGCGTGGGCGAACTCGTGCGTCCGGTCGCTGATCCGCTTGAGGATCTCGATGGAGACCACGGCACGCGTCTCCGCGCCCGCGTCCCGCCAGGCCCGCTGTCCGGCGCGCATGGCCGGCAGCAGGACGTCGAGGTCGGCGTGCGGGTAGGTCACGCCCAACTCGATGCCGTACGGCGACACTTCGCCGCCCACCCAGTCGTCGGTGCCGGGCTGGCCGAGGTCGAGGCGGGTGCCCAGGAGGGCGTCGAAGGCGACCTTGCCCGCCGCCGCGTCCAGGCTGCCGTGCTCGCCGTAGGCCTTGGGGTGCTCGGGGTGGGGGGACCAGTACGCGCGCGTGCGGATCGCTTCGAGCGCCTGGTCGAGTGTCGGCCGGTGCCGGGCGATCAGCTCTTGCGCGGTCGGTTCGGCGGCCATGCGGGACCAACTCCTCTTCTCAAGAACTCGTCTGCGAGCTCATGACCTGGGCAGGAACAGGGGAAGGATCAGGGGCGGAAACGGGCGGTCAGAGTTAGAGTAACCGAACGATCGGTCGGGACAAGGGGGTCCGCCGCATCTGTGGAAAACCCTGTGCGGGAGGATCGCGGACATGACAGCACTGGACCTCAGCAGCCCCGTGGCCGTCGTCGGCACCGGCACCATGGGCCAGGGCATCGCCCAGGTCGCGCTGACCGCGGGTCACGTCGTACGGCTGTACGACTCCGTTCCGGGGCGGGCCCGGGACGCGACCGAAGCGATCCACGCCCGGCTCGACCGCCTCGTCGAGAAGGACCGGTTCACCGCCGCCGACCGGGACGCCGCACACGCCCGTCTGCTGCCCGCCGAGACCCTCGCCGAGCTCGCGGACTGCACCCTGGTCGTCGAGGCCGTGCTGGAGCGGCTGGACGTCAAACAGCAGCTGATGCGCGACCTGGAGGACATCGTCGGCGAGGACTGTCTGCTCGCCACCAACACCTCGTCCCTCTCGGTGACGGCCATCGGTGCGGCCCTGCGCAACCCCGGCCGCTTCGTGGGCCTGCACTTCTTCAACCCGGCCCCGCTGCTGCCGCTCGTCGAGGTCGTCTCCGGGTTCGCCACCGACGTCACGTCGGCCACGCGCGCGTACGAGATGTCCCGCGCCTGGGGCAAGACCCCCGTCGCCTGCGCGGACACCCCCGGCTTCATCGTCAACCGCATCGCCCGGCCCTTCTACGCCGAGGCCTTCGCGGCCTACGAGGCACAGGCCGCCGACCCGGCCACCATCGACGCGATCCTGCGCGAGTCCGGCGGCTTCAAAATGGGCGCCTTCGAACTGACCGACCTCATCGGCCAGGACGTCAACGAGTCCGTCACGCACTCCGTGTGGCAGTCCTTCTTCCAGGACGTCCGCTTCACGCCCTCGCTCGCCCAGCGCCGCCTGGTCGAGTCCGGCCGCCTCGGCCGCAAGACCGGGCAGGGCTGGTACCACTACGGGGACGACGCCGAGCTGCCCGAGCCGCACACCGCGGAACCGTCCCAGGCGCCCGCCTACGTCGTCGTCGAGGGCGACATGGGCCCCGCCGCCGACCTGGTCGCGCTGATCCGCGAGGCGGGCATCGTCGTCCGCGAGGAGGAAGAGGACCACGGCACCCGCATGGTGCTGCCCGGCGGCGGACAGCTGGCGCTCGCCGACGGACAGACCTCCGTGGAGTTCCGTGACGTCGTCTACTTCGACCTCGCCCTCGACTACCGCAGGGCCGGCCGCATCGCCCTGTCCGCCTCCCAGGACACCGCCTCAGGGACCCTCTCCGAGGCGATCGGCCTCTTCCAGGCGCTCGGCAAGGACGTCAGCGTCATCGGGGACGCCCCCGGGATGATCGTCGCCCGCACGGTCGCCCGGATCGTCGACCTGGCGCACGACGCCGTCGCCAAGGGCGTCGCCACCGAGGAGGACGTCGACACCGCGATGCGCCTTGGTGTCAACTACCCCCTGGGTCCGTTCGAATGGAGCCGCAGGCTCGGCCGCAGCTGGGCCTACGACCTCCTGGACGACCTGCACCTGCGTGATCCGTCGGGACGGTACGCGCCGTCCCTGGCGCTCTACCGCCACGCGTACGCCACCGAGAAGCGGGAGGGCACCCCATGACCACCGCCAAGCGCGACACGTACACCCCTGAGAGCCTGCTCTCCGTCGCCGTCCAGGTCTTCATCGAGCGCGGCTACGACGGCACCTCAATGGAGCACCTCGCCAAAGCGGCCGGCATCTCCAAGTCGTCGATCTACCACCACGTGACCGGCAAGGAGGAGCTGCTGCGCCGCGCGGTGAGCCGTGCCCTGGACGGTCTCTTCGGGATCCTCGACGAGGAGCACGCGCGCGTGGGGCGTGCCGTCGAGCGGCTGGAGTACGTCGTGCGGCGGATGGTCGAGGTGCTGACCTCGGAGCTGCCGTACGTGACGCTGCTGCTGCGGGTGCGCGGCAACACCGACACCGAGCGGTGGGCGCTGGAGCGGCGCCGGGACTTCGACCACCGGGTGGCCGACCTGCTGAAGGCCGCGGCGGCCGACGGCGATCTCCGCGGCGACGTGGAGGTGCGGCTGGCGACCCGGCTCGTCTTCGGGATGATCAACTCCATCGTGGAGTGGTACCGGCCCGACGGACGGGGCATGGGCGAGCGCGAAGTGGCCGACGCGGTGGCCCAGTTGGTGTTCGCCGGACTGCGCGCCCCGCACTGAGCCCGGTCAGCTCTGGGGCTCCAGGTCCTCCTCCTCGAACACCAGCAGGGTGCGTGAACTCAGCACCTCGGGGATGGCCTGGAGTCGGGTGAGCACCAGCTCGCGCAGCGCCCGGTTGTCCGGGGTGTGCACCAGCAGCAGGACGTCGAAGTCGCCGCCCACCAGCGCGATGTGCGATGCGCCCGGCAGCAGCCTCAGCTGCTCGCGGACCGTGCGCCAGGAGTTCTGCACGATCTTCAGGGTGATGTACGCCGACGTGCCCTGACCCGCGCGTTCATGGTCGACCCGGGCACCGAAGCCGCGGATGACGCCGTCCTCGATGAGCCGGTTGATCCGCGCGTAGGCGTTGGCGCGCGACACGTGCACCCGCTCGGCGACGGACCTTATCGACGCGCGGCCGTCCGCCTGGAGCATCTGGAGGATGTCCTGATCGATGGCGTCGAGCGGACGCGGGGGCGGCAGCTCACGTCCCGCCTCCGGGCCGTCGGCCATTTGTTCAGGTGCCATGTCCCCCCGCCTCCCTACCATGGACGTACTGCGTTCATTCCAGGTTGTGGAGAACCGTTTGTCCACAGCCTGGAGCCGCGTGTAGCCAAAATGTGCCGACGACCGAACAATCGGTAGGGAGGCGCCGCACGTCCGAGGCGTCTCTCCGAGCCACTCCCATGAGGAGGTGCCGTCATGACGGTCATGGAGCAGCGGGGCGCGTACCGGCCCACACCGCCGCCCGCCTGGCAGCCGCGCACGGACCCCGCGCCGCTGCTGCCCGACGCCGCGCCCTACCGCGTCCTCGGCACCGAGGCCGCCGCACAGGCCGACCCGGGGCTGCTGCGCCGCCTGTACGCCCAGCTGGTGTCCGGCCGCCGGTACAACGCGCAGGCCACCGCCCTCACCAAGCAGGGCCGACTCGCCGTGTATCCCTCCACCACCGGCCAGGAGGCCTGCGAGGTCGCCGCCGCGCTGGTCCTCCAGGAGCAGGACTGGCTCTTCCCCAGCTACCGCGACACGCTCGCCGCCGTCGCCCGCGGCCTGGACCCCGTGCAGGCCCTCACCCTGCTGCGCGGCGACTGGCACACCGGCTACGACCCGCGCGAGCACCGCATCGCCCCCCTGTGCACCCCCCTCGCCACCCAACTCCCGCACGCCGTCGGTCTCGCCCACGCGGCCCGTCTCAAGGGTGACGACGTGGTCGCGCTCGCCATGGTCGGCGACGGCGGCACCAGCGAGGGCGACTTCCACGAGGCGCTGAACTTCGCCGCCGTCTGGCAGGCCCCGGTCGTCTTCCTGGTCCAGAACAACGGCTTCGCGATCTCCGTCCCGCTCGCCAAGCAGACCGCGGCCCCGTCGCTGGCCCACAAGGCCGTCGGCTACGGCATGCCCGGCCGCCTGGTCGACGGCAACGACGCGGTCGCCGTGCACGAGGTCCTCGCCGACGCCGTACGGCACGCGCGCGAGGGCGGCGGTCCCACGCTCGTCGAGGCGATCACCTACCGCATCGAGGCCCACACCAACGCCGACGACGCGACCCGCTACCGCGGCGACTCCGAGGTCGAGGCCTGGCGGGCGCACGACCCGATCGCCCTCCTGGAGCACGAGCTGACCGAGCGCGGGCTCATCGACGAGGCCGGCATCCGGGCCGCCCGCGACGCCGCCGACGCCATGGCGGCCGAGCTGCGCGCCCACATGAACCAGGACCCGGTCCTCGACCCCATGGACCTGTTCGCCGACGTGTACGCCGAACCCACCCCTCAACTGCGCGAACAGCGCGAACAGTTGGCGGCCGAGCTCGCGGCCGAGCGGGAGGGGACGCACTCATGACCACCGTCGCCCTCAAACCCGCCACCATGGCGCAGGCCCTCACGCGCGCGCTCCGCGACGCCATGGCCGCCGACCCCACCGTGCACGTCATGGGCGAGGACGTCGGCACCCTCGGCGGAGTCTTCCGCGTCACCGACGGCCTGGCGAAGGAGTTCGGCGAGGACCGCTGCACCGACACCCCCCTCGCCGAGGCCGGAATCCTCGGCACGGCCGTCGGCATGGCGATGTACGGCCTGCGCCCGGTCGTCGAGATGCAGTTCGACGCGTTCGCCTACCCGGCCTTCGAGCAACTGATCAGCCATGTCTCCCGCATGCGCAACCGCACGCGTGGGGCGATGCCTCTCCCGATCACCATCCGGGTCCCCTACGGCGGCGGCATCGGCGGCGTCGAGCACCACAGCGACTCCTCCGAGGCCTACTACATGGCGACCCCGGGCCTGCACGTCGTCACCCCCGCGACCGTCGCCGACGCCTACGGCCTGCTGCGCGCCGCGATCGCCTCCGACGACCCGGTCGTCTTCCTGGAGCCCAAGCGCCTGTACTGGTCGAAGGACACCTGGAACCCCGACGAGCCCTCACCCGTTGAACCGATAGGCCGCGCCGTGGTCCGCCGCCCGGGCAGCAGCGCGACACTCCTCACCTACGGCCCCTCCCTCCCCGTCTGCCTCGAAGCCGCCGAGGCGGCCCGGGCCGAGGGCTGGGACCTCGAAGTCGTCGACCTGCGCTCCCTGGTGCCCTTCGACGACGAGACGGTGTGCGCGTCGGTACGGCGGACCGGCCGCGCACTCGTCGTGCACGAGTCGGGCGGCTACGGCGGCCCGGGCGGCGAGATCGCGGCTCGTGTCACGGAGCGCTGCTTCCACCACCTGGAGGCACCGGTGCTGCGCGTCGCCGGGTTCGACATCCCGTATCCGCCGCCGATGCTGGAGCGGCACCACCTGCCCGGCGTCGACCGGATCCTGGACGCCGTGGGACGGCTGCAATGGGAGGCCGACAACTGATGGCACAGGTACTGGAGTTCAGGCTCCCCGACCTCGGCGAGGGCCTCACCGAGGCGGAGATCGTGCGCTGGCTGGTCCAGGTCGGCGATGTCGTCGCCATCGACCAGCCGGTCGTCGAGGTCGAGACGGCCAAGGCGATGGTCGAGGTCCCCTGCCCCTACGGCGGCGTCGTCACGGCCCGCTACGGCGAGGAGGGCACCGAACTGCCCGTCGGCGCCCCGCTGTTGACGGTCGCGGTGGGCGCACCGGCCACCGACACCGAAGCGGAGACCGAGGGCTCGGGGAACGTGCTGGTGGGCTACGGCACGGGGGCGCCTCCCGCGCGGCGGCGCAGGGTCCGGCGCATGGCGGCGGACGTCGTGACCTCGATGGCGGACGCCCCAGACCCAGCCCCGGCCCCCGCCGCCGGGACCGGCAGCCGCAGCGACGGCCCCGTCCCCGTGATCTCGCCCCTCGTACGACGGCTCGCGCGTGAGAACGGCCTGGAACTGCGGGAGTTGACGGGCTCCGGACGGGACGGCCTGATCCTGCGGGCGGACGTCGAGAAGGCGCTCCGCGCGGCGGCGGCCCAGGAGGCGACCGCGCAGGAAGCGGCACTCCTCCCACCGGCGACGCCTCCCACCGCGCCGGCCGCGGCAACGACCACTGCCGACGGAGTCACCCGCACCCCCCTCCGCGGCATACGGGGAGCCGTGGCCGACAAGCTCTCCCGCAGTCGCCGCGAGATCCCCGACGCGACCTGCTGGGTGGACGCCGACGCGACCGAGCTGATGCGTACCCGCGCGGCCATGAACTCCGCCGCCGGGCCCAAGATCTCCGTACTGGCCCTCCTCGCCCGGATCTGCACGGCCGCGCTGGCCCGGTTCCCCGAGCTCAACTCCAGCGTGGACATGGAGGCGAGGGAGGTGGTCCGGTTCGACCGGGTGCACCTCGGCTTCGCCGCGCAGACCGAGCGCGGACTCGTCGTACCCGTCGTGCGGGACGCGGGCGCACGGAACGCGGAGGCGCTGAGCGCGGAGTTCGCCCGGCTCACCGAGGCGGCCCGGGCCGGGACGCTGACCCCCGGGGACCTCACCGGCGGAACCTTCACGCTGAACAACTACGGGGTGTTCGGCGTCGACGGTTCCACACCGATCATCAACCACCCCGAGGCGGCGATGCTCGGGGTCGGCCGGATCGTCCCCAAACCGTGGGTGCACGAGGGCGAGTTGGCGGTGCGCCAGGTCGTGCAACTCTCGCTCACCTTCGACCACCGGGTCTGTGACGGCGGTACGGCGGGCGGTTTCCTGCGGTATGTGGCGGACTGTGTGGAACAGCCGGCGGTGCTGCTGCGCAACCTGTGATCACGGAAGCCCGCACAAGTTCCCTGTGATCAGGGCGGCACGCATACTCGGGGGGTGACCGCGTACGAGCCCCCCGACACCGTACCCGGCGACGCGTACGACGCCGTTGTGCTCGCCGGTGGCGGTGCCCGGCGGCTCGGCGGAGCCGACAAACCCGGGCTGCGGGTGGGCGGCCGGGCCCTCCTCGACCGGGTGCTCACCGCCTGCGCCGGCGCCCGGACCACCGTCGTGGTCGCCGACCCCCGGCCCACCCCTCGGCCGGTGCGCTGGGCGCGCGAGGACCCGCCCGGCGCGGGCCCGGTCGCCGCGCTCGCCGCCGGTCTGCGCCACACCACGGCCGACACCGTCCTGGTCCTCTCCGCCGACCTGCCGTTCCTCGAACCGGCCACCGTACGGCGGCTGTTGACCGCCCTGCGGACCGACGGCACCGAAGGCGCGCTGCTCACCGACGCCGACGGACGCGACCAGCCCCTCGTGGCCGCGTACCGCGCGCAGGCACTCCGCCGCGAGCTGACCGCACTCACCACAGCTGCGTCTATCAGCGGCTCCGCCGCGGGCGGCGGCCTCACCGGGCTGCCCCTGCGCCGACTCACCGCCGCGCTCGAACTCACCCGCGTCCCCGACCCCGTCGCGTCCTTCGACTGCGACACCTGGGACGACCTCGCCATCGCCAGGGCACGCATCAGGGAGCATGGGCACGTGTTGGATGAATGGATTTCCGCAGTCAAGGACGAACTGGGTGTCGACCTGGACGTCGACACCGGCATCCTGCTCGACCTCGCCCGCGACGCCGCGCACGGAGTGGCCAGGCCCGCCGCCCCGCTGACCACCTTCCTGGTCGGCTACGCGGCGGCACAGGGCAAGGGCGGCCCTGAGGCGGTCGCCGAGGCGGCCCGCAAGGCCGCCGCCCTCGCGCTGCGCTGGGCCGACGAGGACACCCCCGACGCCAAGCCGGAGACCCCGTCGAAAGCTCCGTCCGCCCCCGCCCCCGGTCCGGACGCCGCCGGATGACCGCGCGCGGTACGCACACGCACGCCGGCGAGCACGCCCAGGACGTCGAGGACCTCGACGTCGAGGAGGTACTCGCCCTCGTGAACGAAGCCGGCACCGGCGGACACGCCGAGCCCCCGCCGACACCCCAGGGCACGTCTCCGGCCCCCGGCGCACCCCGCGAGCCGGACACCCGTCAGCACAAGGCCACCCCGTGGCCCGAGGCCCGTGCCGTCGCCGCGCGCGCCGCACGGTCCGGCGGCCACCGCGCCCCCGTCTCCGTGCCCCTCGACGCCGCCCTCGGCCTGGTCCTGGCCGCGCCCCTCGTCGCCCTGAGCGACCTGCCCTCGTTCGACACCTCCGCGATGGACGGCTGGGCGGTCGCAGGCCCCGGCCCCTGGGCCGTGCGCGAGGACGGGGTGCTCGCCGGGCACGCGGAGTCGGAGCCGCTCAGCGACGGCGAGGCCGTGCGGATCGCGACCGGTGCGCGGGTCCCCGCCGACACCACCGCCGTCATCCGCAGCGAACACGGCCGCACCGACGACAAGTGCCGGCTGCACGCGGCCCGCGATGTCGGACACGGCCAGGACATCCGCCCGCGCGGCCAGGAGTGCCGCAGCGGCGACCACCTCCTGCCCGGCGGCACCCTGGTGACCCCCGCGGTGCTCGGCCTCGCCGCGGCCGCCGGCTACGACACGCTCACCGCCGTACCCCGCCCCCGGGTCGAAGTCCTCATCCTTGGCGACGAGTTGCTCACCGAGGGGCTGCCTCACGACGGGCTCATCCGGGACGCGCTCGGCCCGATGCTGCCGTCCTGGCTGCGCGCGCTCGGCGCCGAGGTCATCGCGGTCCGCCGGCTCCGCGACGACGAGAAGGCGCTGCACAAGGCGATCACGGCCAGCACCGCCGACCTCGTCATCACCACCGGCGGCACCGCCTCCGGCCCGGTCGACCACGTCCACCCCACCCTGAGCCGGCTCGGCGCCGAACTCCTCGTGGACGGCGTCAAGGTGCGCCCCGGCCACCCCATGCTGCTGGCCCGTATCAAGGACGACCAGCACCTCGTGGGCCTGCCCGGAAACCCGCTCGCCGCGATCTCCGGCCTGCTCACCCTCGCCGAACCGCTGCTGCGGACCCTGTCGGCACACCCCGCCCCGGAGCCGTACGAGCTGCCCCTCCAGGAGGCGGTGCACGGGCACCCGTACGACACCCGGCTCATCCCCGCCGTCCTGCGGGGCGACTCCGCGGTCCCGCTGCACTACAACGGCCCGGCGATGCTGCGAGGGATCGCTGCGGCCGACGCACTCGCGGTCGTACCGCCGGGCGGGGCGCGGCAGGGGCAGCGGACGGAGCTGATCGATCTGCCCTGGGCGGTCGCCGGAATCGGGGTGTGTTTCACGTGAAACAGTCGGGCCATGATGCGATCGCCCGCCAGGCGGACGAACATCTTGTGACCCATCGGGTGAAACTCCCGAAGAAAGTGGTCGAGCACCCCTTCCAGCAGGTCGCCAAACGGCTGTCCATCGCCCTGTGCCTGCTGATCGCGACCGCGCTGATCGTCTATGCCGACCACGACGGCTACAACGACAACTCGGACGGCTCGGTCGACTTCCTCGACGCGCTGTACTACGCCACGGTCACCCTCTCGACCACGGGCTACGGCGACATCACCCCGGTCAGCGACAGCGCCCGGCTCACCAACATCCTCGTCGTCACGCCCCTGCGCGTGCTGTTCCTGATCGTCCTGGTCGGCACCACTCTCGAAGTCCTCACCGAACGCACGCGGGAGGAATGGCGTTTGAACCGCTGGAGGTCCACCTTGCGGGATCACACCGTCGTCGTCGGCTTCGGTACGAAGGGGCGGTCGGCGATCCAGACCGTGTGCGCGACGGGGCTGAAGAAGGAACAGGTCGTCGTGGTCGACCCCAGTGCGAAGGCGATCGAGGCCGCGAGCAGTGACGGGTACGTCGGGGTCGTCGGGGACGCCACCCGCAGCGAGGTCCTGAAGCGCGCCGAGGTGCACAAGGCACGGCAGATCATCATCGCGACCCAGCGCGACGACACGGCCGTGCTGGTGACCCTCACGGCCCGGCAGCTCAACCGCGGCGCGAAGATCGTGGCCGCCGTGCGCGAGGAGGAGAACGCGCCGCTGCTCAAGCAGTCCGGTGCGGACGCCGTCATCACCAGTGCCAGTGCGGCCGGCCGGCTGCTCGGCCTGTCCGTGCTCAGCCCCGCCGCCGGCATGGTCATGGAGGACCTCATCCAGCAGGGCAGCGGGCTCGACATGACCGAACGCCCGGTCATAAAGGCCGAGGTGGGCAAGACTCCCCGAGAGACGGACGACCTGGTGGTGAGCGTCGTACGCGGGCACCGGGTGCTCGGCTACGACGACCCGTCGATCGGCACGCTGCAGCTGACGGACCGGCTCATCACCATCGTGCGGGTCTCACCGGGCTCGCAGATCGCGCCGGACACCCGGCCGCTGCCGGAGTGATCGACCCTCGGCTTTCCATCGTGTGACGAGGAGTAGCGTCGGGCTCATGCATGCGATCACGATTTCCGAACCTGGTGGGCCCGAGGCGCTGGTGTGGGACGAGGTCCCCGATCCGGTGGCCGGCGAGGGCGAGGTCCTGGTCGAGGTGGTGGCCACGGCCGTCAACCGGGCCGACATCATGCAGCGCCAGGGTTTCTACGACCCGCCGCCCGGCGCGTCCCGCTACCCCGGCCTCGAATGCTCCGGCCGGATCACCGAGGTCGGCCCCGGGGTCTCCGGATGGTCGGTCGGCGACGAGGTGTGCGCGCTGCTCGCGGGCGGCGGTTATGCCGAGAAGGTCGCCGTGCCGGCCGGGCAGCTGTTGCCGGTGCCGCAGGGCGTCGACCTCAGGCAGGCCGCCGCGCTGCCCGAGGTGGTCTGCACGGTCTGGTCGAACGTCTTCATGGTCGCCCACCTCCGCCCGGCCGAGACCCTGCTCGTGCACGGTGGCTCCAGCGGGATCGGCACCATGGCGATCCAGCTGGGCAAGGCGGTCGGCGCGAGGGTCGCCGTCACGGCCGGCACCAAGGAGAAGCTGGACTACTGCGCCGAGCTGGGCGCGGATGTCCTCATCAACTACCGCGAGCAGGACTTCGTCGCCGAGGTCGCGCGGGCCACGGAAGGTGGGGGCGCCGACGTCATCCTCGACAACATGGGCGCCAAGTACCTGGACCGCAATGTCCAGGCCCTCGCCGTCAACGGGCGGCTCGCGATCATCGGGCTGCAGGGCGGCATCAAGGCCGAACTCAACATCGCCGCCCTCCTCGGCAAGCGGGCCGCGATCAGCGCGACCTCGCTGCGGGCCCGCCCGCTCGGCGAGAAGGCGGCCATCGTCGCCGCCGTACGCGAGCATGTGTGGCCGCTGATCGCCTCCGGCCAGATCCGTCCGGTCGTCGACCGGGAGCTGCCGATGAACGAGGCGGCGGCAGCGCACCAGGTGGTCGAGGACAGCGGCCACATCGGAAAAGTGCTGCTCGTCGCGCCGTAGGCCGGACGCTCCTCAGCCCCGGCGCACCCGGAGACCGATGAAGGCGAGGCCCAGGCCGAGTCCGATGAGGATCAGGCCGCTGCCCAGCGGCAGGATCCGCAGCACGGGCTCGGTGGGGTCCTCGGCGTGGGCGACGGTCTGGTGCACGGGCTGGAGCGGCGGCGAGGACGGCACGACCGCAGCTTCCTGGGACGGTGACGCGGAGTCGGCGGGCGTCGGAACGGCCGAAGCGCCGTCCTCGTCGGCCGCCGGCTCGGCGGTGTCCCCGTCGTCGGCTCCGTTCTCGTCCTCCTCCGCGCTCGGCCGAGCCGTCCGCCCCGGCCGTTCCCGCCCTTCGCCGGCCTGACTTCCGGCCCGGGAGGGCTCGGCGGGGGCCTGGGCGGGGGCCTGATCGTGGTGATCGGGACCGGAAGCGGGCCTCAGGGCGGAGGAAGCGGTGGCGGAGGCCGACGGAGAAGACGGGGCATGGGGGGCGCCGGACGCGGGTGCACCCCCGGCGCCGCCCACTTCCACGCCGTACGCCAGGACACCCCCGTACGGATTGATCACCGCGCCGGTGCCCAGCACAAGGAGCAGTCCCGCGGTGCGTAGCCATGGAGTCACGGGACAAGCGTCACATCGGGCGGGTTTCCCGGCATTCCGGGTTCGGGCAAACGGTGGATCACCTTACGAGGGGGGCACCACGGTGGTGAGGTGTACGGGTGCGAGAGAATGGCGGCATGGAGATGCCGAGGAACGAAAGGTCACCGGAGAAGCCTCAGATCCTGGTCGTGGGCCAGGACGGGATGGCGCTCGGTGGCACCGGGGACGAGGACTCCCGCGAGATCCCGGTGACGGAGATGGTGGAACAGCCCGCCAAGGTCATGCGGATCGGCAGCATGATCAAGCAGCTCCTGGAGGAGGTGCGTGCGGCTCCTCTCGACGAGGCGAGCCGGGTGCGGCTCAAGGAGATCCACGCCAGCTCGGTGAAGGAGCTGGAGGACGGTCTGGCGCCGGAGCTGGTCGAGGAGCTGGAGCGGCTCTCGCTGCCCTTCACGGACACGGCGATCCCGAGCGACGCGGAACTCCGTATCGCGCAGGCTCAGTTGGTGGGCTGGCTGGAGGGACTCTTCCACGGGATCCAGACCACGCTGTTCGCCCAGCAGATGGCCGCGCGGGCGCAGCTGGAGCAGATGCGCCGGGCGCTGCCGCCGGGTGTCGGTGACGGCGGCGAGGAGGGCCAGCCGGGCGGGGGCCGGGTGGGCGGCCCGTACCTGTAGACACCCCCCACATGTTCAAAGGGCCCGGCAGCGACCGCTGCCGGGCCCTTCCGTGTCACGGGGTCAGGACGGGTTGCCCGTGGAGACGCCCAGCTGGATCTCGGGCATGTCCCTGGGGTCCACGTCCGTGTCGGCCGCCGGGAACTGCTCCATGACCGTGCCCTGGCCGTAGGTGTTCTCGGCCTCGTGCTTGATCTTCACCTTCCAGCCCGCGGCCTGGAGGCAGGACTTGACCGAGTCGATGTACTTGAACTGGAAGTCCGGGACCCGGATCTTGGTGGAGTCGTTGTACGACTCCTCCGGCTCCGTGCACGCGGTCGTCTCGATCGTCTTCGAGGTGTCGCCGTCGCGGTGGCCCTCCACCGCCGTCACCGAACTGCTCGCACTGGAGCCGCCGCCGCTGCCGCCCAGGTCGTCCGAGTTGTTGCCCGCGTTCGCCAGGGCCGCGATCAGCGAGCCGATCGCGATGAGGGCGACGATGATCGCGCCGATGACCACCGGTTTGTTGCTCCGGCCGCCGCCTGCCCCGGGGGTCGGCGTCGGGTGCTGCGGGTTCAGGTTGTACGGCGGCGGGGTCGAGAGGCCCTGCTGCCCGAACCCGACCGAGGCCGGCGTCTGGTAGCCCGGCTGCTGCGGATAGCCGTAGGCGGGCGAGGGCGGCGTGGGCGCCGGAGTGCCGTGGTGGTACGGGCCCGGGTGGTACGGCGTCTGTACCGGGCCGGTGGGCGCCGGGGCCGCCTGGTCGACCGGCGGGAACACCGCGGAGCCGACGCCGGAGCCGCTCTGCGCGGGCGCGCCCGGCACGATGCTCGGGGGCGCCGCGTGCAGCGAGGACGCCACGCGCAGACACTCCTCGCGCATGGACTCGGCGTTCGGGAAGCGCTCGTTCGGGTTCTTCTTCAGCGCGCGGGCGACCAGCGCGTCCACGGCCGGCGGCAGCGAACGGTTGATCGAGGAGGGCGCGACCGGCTCCTCCTGCACATGCGCGTACGCGATGGCCAGCGGCGAGTCCGCGTCGAACGGGAGCCGCCCGGTGACCAGTTGGAACAGCATGATGCCGACCGAGTACAGGTCGCTGCGCGCGTCCACACCGCGGCCGAGCGCCTGCTCCGGGGAGAGGTACTGCGGGGTGCCGACGACCATGCCGGTCTGTGTCATCGAGGTGACCCCGGACTGCATGGCGCGGGCGATGCCGAAGTCCATGACCTTCACGACGCCGCGCTTGGTCATCATCACGTTGCCCGGCTTGATGTCCCGGTGGACCAGGCCCATCTCGTGGCTGATGTCCAGCGCCGCCAGCACGTCCGCGGTGATCTTCAGCGCCTTGTCGGCGGGCATCGCGCCGAACTGCCGTACGTCCTCGTCGAGTACAGAGCCCAGGGGGCGGCCCTCGACGTACTCCATGACGATGTACGGCATCGTCGAGCCGTCGAGCGCGTCCTCGCCGGTGTCGAAGACGGAGACGATGTTGGTGTGCGTGAGCTTGGCCACGGCCTGGGCCTCGCGGCGGAAGCGCTCGCGGAAGGCCTGTTCACGGCCGAGCTCGGTGTGGAGGGTCTTGATCGCGACCTGGCGGTCGAGCACCGAGTCGTAGGCGAGGTGCACCGAGGCCATGCCGCCCTCGCCGAGCAGGTCGCGCAGCTGGTACCGGCCACCCGCCAGCGCGCGCCCCGTATACCGGCCGCGTGGGCCGTCCTGGCTCATGTTCCGTGTCCCCCATCGGCGCCGGCTCGGTGATCGAATGTGCCATTCCCGGCCAAGTCTGCCGGAGGGCACTGACACGTCAAGCGCGGTGCCCGTTCCGTGACCGTACGCGAAAGAAGAGTCGTGGAAGCGTTACAGGTGCTGTACCGGCGGTACACAGAATTTGCACGACGGCACGTGATACCGATTTGATGGCCGGTCCGTCTCAGGACGATTCCGGCACTGATCCCGGAACGGCGGCTTGCGCCGAGCCTGTAGCGTGGCCGACGGAGACCGTGACAACACCGCGCGCACCGCGGGCAGAAACGACGGCGAGGACTGATGGCACAGCAGCACGCTCAGGGCCCGTCCGACCCCGAGGCGGCTGGCGGCGGAATGTCGGACGCACCGGAACTGTGGGGCAACGGCGGACTGGTCGGCGACGGCCGCTACCGGCTCACCCACAGACTGGGCCGGGGCGGTATGGCCGAGGTTTTCGCGGCCGAGGACGTCCGGCTCGGGCGCACGGTCGCGGTCAAGCTGCTCCGCTCCGACCTGGCCGAGGACCCGACCTCCAAGGCCCGCTTCACGCGTGAGGCCCAGTCGGTGGCCGGGCTCAACCACCACGCGATCGTCGCCGTGTACGACTCCGGCGAGGACACGGTGTCCACGGGCGGCTACGGCACGGGCGGCGGCCAGTCCGTGCCCTACATCGTCATGGAGATCGTCGAGGGGCGCACGATCCGCGACCTGCTCCTGAACGCCGAGGCGCCCGGGCCCGAGCAGGCCCTGATCATCGTCTCCGGTGTCCTGGAGGCGCTCGCCTACTCGCACCAGCACGGCATCGTGCACCGCGACATCAAGCCCGCGAACGTGATCATCACGCACAACGGCGCCGTCAAGGTCATGGACTTCGGCATCGCGCGCGCCCTGCACGGGGCGTCCACGACGATGACGCAGACCGGCATGGTCATGGGCACGCCCCAGTACCTCTCCCCGGAGCAGGCGCTCGGCAAGGCCGTCGACCACCGCTCCGACCTGTACGCGACGGGCTGCCTCCTCTACGAACTCCTCGCGCTGCGGCCCCCGTTCACCGGTGAGACCCCGCTGTCGGTGGTCTACCAGCACGTCCAGGACATCCCGGTCCCGCCGTCTCAGACCTCGAACGGCGTCTGCCCGCCGGAGCTCGACGGCCTCGTCATGCGCTCCCTCGCCAAGGACCCGGACGACCGTTTCCAGACGGCCGAGGAGATGCGCGGGCTGGTCCAGTACGGCCTCCAGATGCTCTACGACCAGGGCGGCCACACCGGAACCTGGAACACCGGCCCGGTGACCGTGGCGAACGGCCAGGGGACCCCGCCGGGCGGCTTCGGCGGCACGGCGATGATGCCGCAGGACGCCTCCGGCACCACACAGATCCCGCAGCCGATCCTGCCGGGCGGCTACGGCAACGGCGACGACGGCGGCTTCGAGGGGCACGGCAACCACGGCAGCGGCCGGGGCAAGCTGTGGATCCTCGCCGTGCTCGCGGTGATCGCCATCGCGGCGGGTGTGGCGCTGGCCATGAACAACACCGGCAACGGTACCGGCGGTTCGGGCACCTCGCAGTCGCCGACGACCTCGCAGTCCGCGACCGACGACCAGTCCTCCGAGACGCCGAGCGACGAGGCGTCGGCCACGCCGTCGGACACGCAGACGGACGACAGCGGTTCGAATTCCGGTTCGGGGTACACGCCGTCGCCCACGCCCTCGTACACCCAGTCCGAGACGGCCTCCGAGAAGCCGTCGAACACCCCGACCCCGTCCGCCACGAAGCCGTCGGACACTCCGACTGCGAGCACCTCTCCGGATCCGACGGACTCGGGCGACCCCGGTGCCGACGGCGGTACCGGCACCGTCGCCGGAACCCTGGGCGGCGGCTGACCTCCACGCACCCCGACACGCGCGCGTGCGCCCCGTAACAGGGGTCCACGCGCGCGTGCCGTTTCCGCCGTCCTCTAGGGGGCGCACTCCGTGAAGGCCTCGCACACCGCGTCGTACTCCCGGGTCCACCACACGGCGAGCGCCGAGGCGGCCGGGAACTGGGGGTCCGCGCGGGTGTCGCCGCGTTCGTAGTGCCAGCGCAGCATCCAGAAGTCGTTGAGCCGCTCCCACCACACCCGGTGCACGGCGGCGGCGAGTTCGGAGGGCGTGGCCCGCGCGGCCCGCCGGTACGCGAGCGCGTACGCCCGCACCTTCGGCAGGTCGAGCGCCCCGTCGGGCCGTACGAAGAAGATCGCGGCGGCGCGTACGGCCTCCTCGGCGCGGGGCTGTACGCCGAGCCGGTCCCAGTCGACGATCGCGGCGGGGGCGTCGCCCTTGTAGAGCAGGTTGAACGGGTGGAAGTCCCCGTGCACCCACCCCACGGAAGCCCCGCTCGGTGGCCGTCGGTCCGCGTGCCGCTCCAGCAGCTCCCGCCGCTCCAGCAGCCGGCGCCGGGCCAGTTCGTCGAAGTCGTCGGCGGGCCGGTGCCTGCGGACGTGCCCGAGCAGGTCGTCGATGAGGGCGAAGGTGTCGGCGGGGTCGGCCCCCGGCAGGCACTGCGCGCGCTGTCCCGGCATCACCCGTTCCAGGCTCGCGTGGACGACCCCCAGGAGCGCGCCGAGGCGTCCGCACTGGACGGTGGTCAGCTGGCCGCCGTGGCGGTGGCGGCCGTCGATCCAGGGGTGCAGGGCGTAGGCGTGACCGCCCACGACGGCGACCGTACGGCCGTCGCGGTCCGGGACCGGCGGGGCGACGGGGACGCCGAGGTCGGCGAGGCGCCGGGTCGCGGCGTGCTGGCGGGCGATCGCCGCCGGGTCCGCGGTCTCGGGGTCGAAGTGGTGCTTGAGGAAGTAGCGGCCCCGGGTGGTGCGGAGCCGGTAGCCGCGGTTCAGGAGGCCCTGTTCGACGGGTTCGCAGGCGACGGCGGACCCGGCGGCGTACTGGCTCAGGAGGGCGCCCAGCGGGGGCGCGTGGGGCATAGGGGGTGGTACACGTAAGCGCGGCACGCGGCCGATGCTAGGGCACGGAGCGGGCCCCTGAGCTGCGGTTTGTCACAGAAAGTCACCGGTCGGTCGTCGATGGTCGCTTTCGGTCACAGGGTGGGCCCGAAGCGCCGTTCCAGGCCGCCGTCCACCGGGTGCACGGTGCCGAGCCGGGGTTCGATGCGCAGGTAGACCATCGCGTCCCGGGCCGGGCCGAAACGTTCGACCTGGTCGGCCGTCGGCTCGTGCGGTTCGCAGGTGCCGATCACCTGCACGGACCACAGCTCCTCGCCCGGCCCGGCCGAGTCCAGGTTGTCGGCCCCGTAGGCGACGACGCTGCCCACGCACGCGTGGTGGTGGCCGTGGCTCCGGGGCATGCGCAGCACCAGCCGGCCGTCCTGGACGATATGGCCGGCGAGGGCCAGGAAGGGCAGCGCCCGCAGAGTGGTCGCCACCCTGCCGTGGCCGGTGCGGGAGAGCAGCGCGATGGCCGGCTGTGCGTCCTCGGACATGTGACCACTGTCGGCGTGTCCGGCCTCCCGGGGGAGAGGTCTTTGGTCCCTAATCGCGCCGCCGCTCGGCCTGTCTGCGGGCCACGTAGGCCGCCGCCTGCGAGCGCCGCTCCATACCGAGTTTGGAAAGCAGACTCGACACGTAGTTCTTGATGGTCTTCTCCGCGAGGTGCAGCCGCTCGCCGATCGCCCTGTTGGTGAGCCCCTCCCCGATCAGGTCGAGGATCCTGCGCTCCTGGTCGGTGAGCCCTTCGAACCCGTCGTCCGGCCTGGCCCCGCCGTTGCGCAGCCGCTCCAGGACCCGGGCGGTCGCCACCGGGTCCAGCAGCGACCTCCCGGCCGCGACATCCCGTACGGCGCTCAGCAGTTCGTTCCCCCGGATGGCCTTCAGGACATACCCGGAGGCGCCCGCCATGATCGCGTCGAACAGGGCCTCGTCGTCCGCGAACGAGGTCAGCATCAGGCACTGCACCGACTCGTCCCGCGCGCGGATCTCCCGGCACACCTCGACCCCGCTGCCGTCCGGGAGCCGTACGTCGAGAATCGCGACGTCGGGGCGCACGGCCGGGATCCGCACCAGGGCGTCGGCCGCCGTGCCGGCCTCGCCGACCACCTTGATGTCGTCCTCCACGGAGAGCAACTCGTGGACACCTCTGCGTACCACTTCATGGTCATCGAGGAGAAAAACACTGATTTTTCCGTCTTCGCGCACGCCGCAAGTCTCACACGCGACCTCTTCCCGTGCCCGAGGTGACCGGGATAACGTGCCGTTGTTCCGGCCCCCTGCAAGGCTGTGACCAGGAGTTGTTCCCGACTTTGCCGATTTACTTGGAAATCCAAGCAAAATCGCAGGTCAGGAGGGGTTTCACAGAATTGTGGAGCACTGGGTAACGTGCCTGTTGCAGGGCGCTCGCCGGGGCACCTGTCACGCCTGCTCCCGACGAACCGCACCCACCCTGTGCGTCCGTGGGGCGCAGGTGAGCCGCACTGGCACCCGGCGAACCCGGGGAGCCGGACCGACGGAGGAGCACACGTTGACCGTGGAGAGCACTGCCACGCGCAAGCCGCGACGCAGCGCCGGAAGCAAGGCCAAGGGCGCCGACCCGGACCTCGTCCAGCTGCTGACGCCCGAGGGCAAGCGAGTCAAGAACGCGAAGACCGCCCCGTACGACAAGTACGTCGCTGGCATCACCCCCGATGAGCTCCGCGGCCTCTACCGCGACATGGTGCTCACCCGCCGCTTCGACGCCGAGGCCACCGCCCTCCAGCGCCAGGGCGAACTGGGCCTGTGGGCCTCGCTGCTCGGCCAGGAGGCCGCCCAGATCGGCTCCGGGCGGGCCACCCGCGAGGACGACTACGTCTTCCCGACCTACCGCGAGCACGGCGTCGCCTGGTGCAGGGGGGTCGATCCGACCAACCTGCTGGGCATGTTCCGGGGCGTCAACCACGGCGGCTGGGACCCCACCGTCAACAACTTCCACCTGTACACGATCGTCATCGGCTCGCAGACGCTGCACGCCACCGGCTACGCGATGGGCGTGACCATGGACGGCGCCGACAGCGCCGTCATCGCGTACTTCGGGGACGGCGCCTCCAGCCAGGGCGACGTCGCCGAGTCGTTCACCTTCTCCGCGGTCTACAACGCCCCGGTCGTGTTCTTCTGCCAGAACAACCAGTGGGCCATCTCCGAGCCCACCGAGAAGCAGACCCGCGTCCCGCTCTACCAGCGCGCGCAGGGCTACGGCTTCCCGGGCGTCCGCGTCGACGGCAACGACGTGCTGGCCTGCCTCGCGGTCACCAAGTGGGCGCTGGAGCGGGCCCGCAGCGGCGAGGGCCCGACGCTCGTCGAGGCGTACACGTACCGCATGGGCGCCCACACCACCTCGGACGACCCGACGAAGTACCGGGCCGACGAGGAGCGCGAGTCCTGGGAGGCGAAGGACCCGATCCTGCGGCTGCGCCGGTACCTGGAGGCCTCAAACCACGCGGACGAGGGATTTTTCGCGGAACTCGAAGCCGAGTCCGAGGCGTTGGGCAGGCGAGTACGCGAAGCGGTCCGTGCCATGCCGGACCCGGACCGGTTCGCACTCTTCGAGCACGTGTACGCGGACGGGCACGCGCTCGTCGACGAGGAGAGGGCCCAGTTCGCCGCCTACCAGGCGTCGTTCGCGGACGAAGAAGGGGGTAAGTGACATGGCGGAGACCGCGACTTCCAAGAACCTGCCGCTCGCCAAGGCGATCAACGAATCGCTGCGCGCCGCCCTGGAGTCCGACCCCAAGGTCCTCATCATGGGTGAGGACGTCGGCAAGCTCGGCGGCGTCTTCCGCGTCACGGACGGCCTTCAGAAGGACTTCGGCGAGAGCCGGGTCGTCGACACCCCGCTCGCCGAGTCGGGCATCGTAGGCACTGCCATCGGATTGGCACTCCGCGGCTACCGCCCGGTCGTGGAGATCCAGTTCGACGGCTTCGTCTTCCCGGCCTACGACCAGATCGTCACCCAGCTCGCCAAGATGCACGCGCGCTCCCTGGGCAAGGTCAAGCTCCCGATCGTCGTCCGCATCCCCTACGGCGGCGGAATCGGCGCGGTCGAACACCACTCGGAGTCCCCCGAGGCCCTGTTCGCCCATGTGGCCGGCCTGAAGATCGTCAGCCCGTCGAACGCGTCGGACGCCTACTGGATGATGCAGCAGGCCATCCAGAGCGACGACCCGGTGATCTTCTTCGAACCCAAGCGGCGCTACTGGGACAAGGGCGAGGTCAACACGGAGGCCATCCCCGGCCCCCTGCACAAGGCCCGCGTCGTCCGCGAGGGCACCGCCCTGACCCTCGCCGCCTACGGCCCGATGGTGAAGCTCTGCCAGGAGGTCGCCGACGCGGCGGCCGAGGAGGGCAAGTCGCTGGAGATCCTGGACCTGCGCTCGGTGTCCCCGCTGGACTTCGACGCGATCCAGGCCTCGGTCGAGAAGACCCGCCGCCTGGTCGTGGTCCACGAGGCGCCGGTGTTCTTCGGCTCCGGCGCGGAGATCGCGGCCCGCATCACCGAGCGCTGCTTCTACCACCTGGAGGCGCCGGTCCTCAGGGTCGGCGGCTATCACGCCCCGTACCCGCCGGCCCGCCTGGAGGAGGAGTACCTGCCGAGCCTGGACCGGGTGCTCGACGCCGTCGACCGCGCTCTGGCGTACTGAGGAGAGGGTCGTGACGACGATGACTGAAGCGTCCGTACGCGAGTTCAAGATGCCGGACGTGGGTGAGGGTCTCACCGAGGCCGAGATCCTCAAGTGGTACGTCCAGCCCGGCGACACCGTCACCGACGGCCAGGTCGTCTGCGAGGTGGAGACGGCCAAGGCGGCGGTGGAACTCCCCATCCCCTACGACGGCGTGGTCCACGAACTCCGCTTCCCCGAGGGGACGACGGTGGCGGTGGGCACGTCCATCATCGCGGTGTCGGTGGCGGGCGGCGGTGCCGCTCCCGAGGAGACTCCGGCCGCTCCCGTGGCCGCTCCCGTACAGGAGGAGGCGAAGCCCGCGGCCCCGGCCCGCACACCGGTGCTGGTGGGCTACGGCGTCTCCACGTCCGCCACGAAGCGCCGCCCCCGCAAGGGCGCGGAGATCCCGGCCCAGGAGGCGTCGGCGGCGGTCCAGGCGGAGCTGAACGGCCACGCGGGGACCGCTGTCGTGGAGCGACGCCCCCTCGCGAAGCCGCCGGTGCGCAAGCTGGCGAAGGACCTGGGCGTCGACCTGGCGACGGTGACCCCGTCGGGCCCGGACGGCATCATCACCCGCGAGGACGTGCACGCGGCGGTGGCTCCGGCTCCGGCACCAGCGCCGGAACCGGTGCAGGCGCCCCAGCCGGTCGCCCTTTCGCCGGCCCCCGCGACGTACGACACGACCCGGGAGACCCGTATCCCGGTCAAGGGCGTCCGCAAGGCGACGGCGGCGGCGATGGTCGGCTCGGCGTTCACGGCACCGCATGTCACGGAGTTCGTGACGGTCGACGTGACGCGCACGATGAAGCTGGTCGAGGAACTCAAGCAGGACAAGGAGATGCAGGGCCGCCGGGTCAACCCGCTCCTGCTGATCGCCAAGGCCCTGCTGGTGGCCGTCAAGCGCAACCCGGACATCAACGCGTCCTGGGACGAGGCCGCGCAGGAGATCGTCCTCAAGCACTACGTCAACCTCGGCATCGCGGCGGCGACCCCGCGCGGCCTGATCGTCCCGAACATCAAGGACGCCCACGCGAAGACACTCCCGCAACTGGCCGATTCCCTGGGCGAGTTGGTGTCCACGGCGCGCGACGGCAAGACGTCCCCCGCGGCGATGCAGGGCGGCACGGTGACCATCACCAACGTCGGCGTCTTCGGCATCGACACCGGCACCCCGATCCTCAACCCCGGCGAGTCGGCGATCCTCGCGATCGGCACGATCAGACTCCAACCGTGGGTCCACAAGGGCAAGGTGAAGCCGCGCCAGGTGACGACGCTGGCGTTGTCCTTCGACCACCGGTTGGTGGACGGGGAGTTGGGGTCGAAGGTGCTGGCGGATGTGGCGGCGATTCTTGAGCAGCCGAAGCGGTTGATCACCTGGGGGTAGGTGGCAGGGGCCGCGCGTCTCAATGAGTCGGGGGTGCGCGGCTCGGTGTTCTCAGTCTTCGCCGACCTGTATGAGCATGGCGAAGCGCCGGCTATCGGTGCCGACGACCAAGCCGTCGAAGGTACAGGCGGACACGGCGGTCCAACTGTGTTCGTCGCCGTTGGACCACCACAGGGCGTCCGGCCCGAGGATTTCCACCACCTGGCCCGCGACGGTGTCGGCCTCGGTGCGCTCCATGAACGTGAACTCCGGCCAGACGAGGGACTGCGAGGCGAGACGGCCCATCATGGCCGCGGCGTTCTTCGTGTAAATGGGCTCCAACGCCTCCTCGACCTGTCCGACGGGTGCCGGACCGTCCGAGCTACTGGCGTGCTGCCGCCAGTCCTTCTCGTGCAACTGCCCGACGAGGATGTGCGTTTCAGCGGCGACGGCGGTCAGGACGCCGCTCGCACCGCCACTGGTCGTACGCAGCCACCCTGAGCGGACGTACACGCGCTGTGAGTGGGCCAGTTGCTTCAATAGAACCGACAACTCGTCCCTGTTCCCGGCCACTTGGATGTCCTCCTTACACCGAGGGGCCGTAGTCGGCGCGCGGCGCGGTCAGCCGGTCGGCGACCAGTGCCAGCCAGCCGCTCGGTGAGTACGGTGCCGACGGGTCGACCTCCATGCCCAACTCGGCTACGGCGAGGGCGTAGTCGGACTCGTCGAGGTCCAGGGCGAGCAGTTCGTGCAGCTCGCCGACGAGGCGGGCGACCAACTGCGGGTCGGTCGAGGTCCGGTAGTCGTCGATCGCCGCGTCGTGATCGTCGAACTCGTCCGGCATGTCCTGGGAGAACCACCCGCCGAGGAATTGACCGAGTTCCGGGAAGCGGGCGTGCCATTCCCAGTGGGTGGCGGGGGTGGCCGGGGCCGGGACCTCGCCCTCCTCCACGCTGTGCTTGATGTGGTCGGCGAGGCAGTACAGCCACTGCCGGAGGTCGGCTTCGGGAAGGCCGACGTCCGGGACGGCGTAGAACTCGCCGAGGCGCAGGCGGAGTCGGCCGGGAGGGTTGTCGGCGTACTCACGGAGTTGGCGTTCGGCGACGGCGAGGGCCCAGGGGCGGCTGTGCCAGGTGTGGCGGAGGTAGGCGGTGAGGGCTTCGCTCGCCTTGTCCGGGGTGTCGTCGGCCGGCTGCCCGGCGTAGGCACGGATCACCTGGTCCAACTCGCCGTAGCGGCGGTCGTGTTCTAGGGGGCTCAGGGGCACGCGGATCAGCCTCTACGGATCGGGTCGTTACAGGTAGACGGGGAACGTGGCGTGGACGGCGAAGCCGTGCGGCCGGGACGCGTCCCGCTTCAGGATCACCCGGGCCGCGCGGACGTCCACCGGGTCCCGTCCGGCCAGCATCATCGCCTGGAGCAGGACGCGTCCGACCGGTTCGGGGCGGGAGGGCCACGACGCCTCGATGGTCAGGCGGGGGCGCGTGGACTGGGCGAGCCAGCGGTGGATTGCCTGCTCGTTGGCGGTGACCACCTGTTGGGTGGCCCATTGGGCGGTTTCTCGGTCGGGGTAGGTGGCGGTACGGGTGCGCATTTATTGATCGCTCTCAGTCTTCGTCGAAGGCCCAGAAAACTCCCGCTTCGGAGTCCGAAACAACAATGAGGCCGCAGTCGGTGGTGAAGTTGGAAAGGCAGTTCCATTCAGCATCGGGATTCAGTAGATCCACATCGGGGTCATCCCGGGCGGCAGCCAGGTTGGTGTAGTAGGCGGGTTCTGGGGAAAATCTTGAAATAACCGTTTCGGCGCACTCGAAAAGCCGCTCTTTACGGTTCTCGAAATCCGGGACGTTTGAAGATTGGTAGTATTGTCCTTGCAGGGCGACCAGTAGTTGGGATGCGGATTTCTTTCCCACTCGGTAAAGAAGGGAATCGAACTCGTCGAGGCGTAGGTCGGCGAAGGGCGTTTCTTGTTTCCTGTCGCTGCCGGACCCTGGTGGTGGAAAATTCAGGGAACCCCAATTTCGCGGATCTTTGACTTGAATTTTCATGACGGCCTGCACGTCACGGCGCCAGTCGTCGTGGTTCCTGGGACCCACCGCCGCGAAGGTCCACGCCCCGCCGAAAAGTTCCAGCAGAGCCGATTTCCAGGAAGCGGAATCGATCACCTGTTGCCCTCTCGTAGCTTGTTGTTCCTCATGACTGAACCGTGTCGCTCGGCATCGAAGTGAGGACGACGTAGGGCGGATGTCCGCCGGGGCGTGGTTTCAAGGTCACATTGACGATATGTGAGTCGTGGGCAGCGGAGTCGCCTCGCGTCCACGTCTTGCCCACGGTGTCGTTGAAAGTGAGTCCCACGGTTCGCTTGGAACGGTCCGGATTGGGGTTGCTCGCAAGCCAGTTCGCGATCTTCTGCTGGTTGCCCGGGTCGTCGAGGACGCCCTGTGTGTAGCGCTGGGCCGATGTCAGGTCGGTGAAAGTCGATGCGGCGATCGGCGCGACCGTGCCGTCCGGACGTATCTTTGCCTGGTCGCGAAGCCTTTGCTCCAGTTGTGCGTCCGTCTTTCCCACATGTTTGTCGATAACGTGCGAACCTGCCAGTCCTTCCTGATTGGCGAGATCGACGGGAAAGCGGTGCTTGGACTCGTCATCTCCCGGAACCGTGTAGAGAGGATCCCCTTTGAAGTCCGTCAATGCCCGCGCGCCGAACGCCTCGGCTCTGGCCGTTTCGGCATTGAAGGTCGGTGCGCTCGTGAATGCCTCGTCCAGGGCCGGCAGTAGCGTATTGATTTCACCGACCTGTCGGTCAATGCGGTTGTTGTAGGCCGACACCGCGTCGTTCAGGGCACCTTCGTCGATGTTCAGTACGATCCCGACCGAGACATCCGCGACCAGGCCCTTGCCTGCTTCCCACAGCCCTTTCACCAGACTTTTGGCGTCCGTGATGTCCAGCTCTCTCGGATCGAGTTGCTTGACACTGTCGACAACGGCTTGGCGGTAGATTCGGTGCAGATCGTCCCGGACGTCCTCGGCGGCCTTCGCGACGTTGTAGATCGCATCGACCATGGCATCGCACGTGTCGAAGAGAACGGCGAAGACGGGATGGCTGCTTCCCCTCTTCTTCGCGTCGTCGTTGGACCAGTCGTAACCCTCACGGTTCTTGCCCCAGGCCGAAGTCCCCCACAGCGTGCTGCAGAACGTCCGCATCGCGTTGTACCAGTCCTGATCGGTCTGGTCGGTGATGCTGCCGACGAGGCCTGTGAGCGTTCCGTCCACCATGCCGAGCGTGGTCTGCGGCATTCGCCATGCCTGGGAGATCGAGTACAGGCGCAGGTGATTGGGCAGCGGGAGGATCGTTGCCGCTTTGCCCCAACGGCACTCGTGCTCCAGCAGGGGACGCATGACAGCCAGGACTACGGCTTCCAGACCTTCGAGGGCCTCCTGCATCAAGTCCTGGCCCGCGTCGATGTCCCCCCACTTGAAATCGGTGACCGGACCGTACGTGGGGGCTTTGTCGATGACATGTGGGGCGGGCCGGTGCGTCACCTGTCCCGCCGGAGAAGGGTTGGTGGCCGCGTCGGCCGCCGCGTAGTTGTTGGCGGTGGACGTGAAGCCGACAGCGGCTCCCCCCACGCTCACCACGGACTTCGCCCAGACCTCGAGGAAGCGCTCGGCGACTTTCAGGTAGGCGGTCGTGAAGTCCTTCATCGCCGTGCCCCTCCCGCCGCCGTCCGGGTACCGGGCCAGTTCGTCGAGGAACGACTTGATGCCACGGTCAAGAGGGTCCTGCTGGCCCGCTATACCCGTTGAGACGCCGTACAGGACGGTCGGAGTGACGTCGATCTTCCCGTTCGCCGGAGACGTCGGGGTGCTCATCAGGCCGCCCCCCAACCCCGCAGCACCGCCCGGTGCGCCGCCGCGTAGTTCGCGTGCCCGGTGGTGACATACGCGTGCAGCCACTTCTGCGCGGCCTGGAGGTCCTGCGCGGAGCGGTCCCACTCGTCGAGCTTCTCGACGAAGACCTCGCGGGCCTCGCCCTTCCAGGACAGTACGACCGGTTCGGCGCGGTCGTAGAGGTCGTCGAGTCTGCCGTTGAGCTGCTTGAGGATGTCCTCCAGCTCGGTGGCGAGGTCGTGGAGCGTGGCGAAGGAGACGGATATGTGGTCGTCGTCGGCGGAAGGCCCGGTCGACATGATCCCCCTGGACATCGGTCGGCAACTACGGCTGGGTGGTGGGCACTTGACGGCCCGGTTCAGAAGGAGTCGAGGCTGCTGCGGGGTGTAGCCGGCGTATCGTCGCCCGTCGCCTCCACGTCGGGCGTGGACAGCTTGTCGACCTCGCTGCCGACGTCGACCTGGATCTTCCGCATGCGTTCCAGCACCTCGATGTCATGTGCGGAGAAGCCGTCCCGGCTCATCCGCACCGCCTCCTCCAGCAGCTTCATCACTTCGCGGATGCGTACGGCGTCCTCGGTCGCCGCGCGGTGGAACTCGCGGTACGCCGTCGCCGCGGGGCCGCACCAGCCGGCCTCGATGCGGTCGACGATCGCGTCCATGCGTCTGACCTGCTTGTCGAGGTGGTCCTGCATGTCGTCGAGGTCGCCGGCGAGTTTGGTGAGGTCGGCGGACGTCACGCGGAGGTCGGGGCCGCCGCCCTGGTTCGTACCGGTTCCGGGCACTGCCATGCCGTATCCCCGCCCCCGTCGCGTCGGCATCACACGTCACTTGCTGTTGCAATAATCCTACGGTTCGCAGTGGCCCCGGAGCCAGGCCGTTCAAGGTCCCACGATGTCCAACTCTGCCCAGACGGTCTTCCCGACGGTGAGCCTCTCCACGGCCCAACGGGCGGCCACCGTACGGACGATGAGCAGGCCGCGGCCGAACTGGTCGTCGGGGGTGGAGGTTTGGGGCCACGGGAGGCGCTCGCCCCTCGGGTCGGTGACCGCCACGCGCAGGGCGTTGCCGGTGAGGGACGTCTCGACGCGGAAGAGGCGGTCGCGGAGGCACCCGTGCAGTAACGCGTTCGTGCACAACTCGCTTGCCAGCAGGGCCGCGTCGGCGGCGGAGTGAGGGTGGCCCCAGGCGGCCGTGAGGTGGGCGACGTGTCTGCGGGCGCGGGGGATGTTGCTCGGGTACGGGGTGTAGGTGACGGCGTCGTAGTGGTCGTAGGGGCCGTTGGGCTTGGGGAGTCCGGGAGGACAGGAGTCGGTCACCGGGGCGCACCTCCTTGTGCGATGGGGGGACAGAGGTCAGGTGGGGTGGCTCTGCCGTGCTGTGCCGGGTGTGGGCAGCGCGGTGCACTTCCCCAACTGGTGCCGCTGGGTGGCTTGTTGTGCACTGACGGTAGCCTCTGTGAAGGTGAGCCAGCAACCCAATCGGACAGAAAGCTTGCTGTCCCCGGGTTGTGGTTGCTCGGTTCCGGGTCTCAGACTGGGGCGACTCAGTGGGAGGGAACGCGATATGGCAGGCAGGGACCCCAACCGGGGGAAGACGATCACGACCGTGTTGGGGCGTCGACTCGGTGGGGAGCTGCTACGGATGCGGGAGGCGTGTGATCTGCGCCAGCCGCACGCCGCCGAGGCGCTGACGGCGTCCGTCACGAAGGTGGCCAAGATCGAGCGCGGGCAGGTGCCGTTGCGTGATCCCGATGTCAGAGCGCTGTGTCATCTGTACGGCGAGACCGACGAGACGGTGATCCGCAAGCTTCTGGCCCTCGCGAAGGCGGACCGGGACCGTCGCAAGGTCCAGGGCTGGTGGAATCAGTACCCCCAGCTGAAGGAGCAGATGGAGTACGTGGCTCTGGAGGACATCGCCACAGGACTCCGGATGTGGCAATTGACCTTCATCCCGGGCCTGTTGCAGACACCGGACTACGTCCGCGCCCTTGCGGTGGGCAACGGAACCTGGGAGAACCCCGACGAGATCGGCCCCTTCGTCGAGGCGAGGATCGCCCGTCAGGCGCGGCTGGCCGGCGAACACCCCCTGCGACTGTGGGCGGTGCTGCACGAGGGGGTGTTGCGACAGTTGGTCGGTGGACGGGACATCATGCGGGCCCAGTTGGACCATCTCCTCGGAGCGGCCCAGTCGCCCAACGTACGAGTACAGGTGGTCCCGTTCACCGCAGGCGCTCATCCCGGTATGACCAGTGCCTTCACCGTGGTCTCCTTCGCGGAGCCGGGCGCCTTGGACCTCGTACAGGCGGATACTTTCTCGACGAAGGTCTGGCTCGAGAGCGAAGCCGACGCCGCGCGTCACAACGAGGTCTTCAGCCGCATCACACGGTTGGCGCTGACGCAGCAGGACTCCCTCAGCCTCATCGACAGTGTCCGTAAGGAGATGTAGGTCCCTTGTCCGAGTTCGAGTTCACGAAGTCCACGTACAGCAGCGGCGACGCGCACGGCGAATGCGTCGAAGTCGCCCGCAACATCCCCACCACCATCGCCGTCCGTGACTCGAAAGACATGGACGGGCCGATAGTTCGGCTCGCCCCCGCCGCCTGGGCCGCGTTCGTCGCGCTCACCAGAGTGACTCGGTGAGATTCCGCGGTGCGTTACTCGTGCTGTTCGTGTTGCCGCTGCTGTGGGGAGCCCTGTCGCTGTTGAGAGCCGGCGCGGCCTCCGGCCCTCCTGACTGCCCGGGGCTCCAGCTGGACGCGGAGGGCGAGAGCTCCCCGGGGCACATGCGCGAGGGCGACCGTTGCGCGCTCTCCTACGACACCGCCACCGGCCGCTCGACCGGCACGAGCACGTACGACCAGCTGAAGTTCGCCCAGGAAGTGAAGCGCCGGAGCCTGGGGCGTGAGGGCGCGCTGTTCGTGCTGTACGGGGTGACGGGGATCGGCGTCGTGTTCGCCGCCACTCGGAAACGCGGGTCCTAGGGGCGTGGGTCAGTGACGAGCAAGTGTCCTCGCCGCCCGTTATCGGTTGATCGGCCGTCGTGCTCACTGACGGCTCGGGAGCATCGCGAGTGCCTGCGAGCGTTGGGTGACCAACTCCGGCTAGGTGCCGTCGCGTTCGGCCCACCGGTGCATGAGCACGCCCCGCACCAGGATCTCGTGACATCCGCAGCCTGGACGGCGGCACCACCACCGTGAACCATCCCGTCATCGGCGAGCTGCGCCCCGTTACTGACCCACGCTCCTGGCTACGACGAAGGGGCCCGCCGCTGGCATGCGGCAGGCCCCCGAAGAACGTGTCGGTATGTCAGATCGTCGCGAAGCCGTAGTTCAGGAGCTTCGTCGCGTCCGTCGCGCGCTGCGGGACGGAGGACGACGCGAGGACCGTGCCGATGACCGTCTTGCCGTTGCGGGTGGCGGCGAAGACGAGGCAGTACTTGGCCTCGGGGCCGGAGCCGGTCTTCACGCCGATGGTACCGCTGTAGCTGCTGAGCAGGGTGTTCGTGTTGGTCCAGGCAGCCATCGTGCGGGTGCTGCCGGTCTTGGTGATCGTCTTCGCCGTGTACGACTTGGTCTTGACGACCGCCTTGAACGTGGCGTTCTTCATCACGTTGCTGGCGAGCTTCGTCAGGTCGCGCGGCGTCGAGTAGTTGTTGCCGTTGCCGATGCCGTCGAACGAGTCGAACTTCGTGTTCGTCAGGCCGAGCGTCCTCGCCGTCGAGTTCATCTTGCCGATGAACGACTTCACGCGCGCGGCCCGGGTGGAGCCCGTGCCGAACTTGTCGGCCAGCGCGTAGGCCGCGTCGCAGCCCGACGGCAGCATCAGGCCGTAGAGGAGCTGGCGGACGGTGACCTTGTCGCCGACGATCAGGTGGGCGGAGGAGGCGGTGTTGGCGACGATGTAGTCGCTGTACGCCTTCTGGATGGTGACCTTGGCGTCGAGGTTGAGGTTCGACTGGGAGAGCACGACCTTCGCGGTCATGATCTTCGTGGTGGAGCCCGTCGACCGCTTGGTGTCCGCGGCCTTCGTGTAGAGCGTCTTGCCGGTGGCGTTGTTCATCACGTAGCCGCCCGCGGCCACGATGCTCGGCTTCGTAACAGCCTGCGCGGGTGCCGCGGTCAGGGCGCCGGTCGCGAGCACGGCGCCTGCGGTCACGGTGACCGCGGCGGCTCTGCGGAAGCGGTTGCCCTTGATGCCGTTAATGGCAGTAATCAACTGAGGTACCCCGAATACGTTGAATGCCCCTGAGGAGCGGCCCAGTTGGAGGGGGGAAAGAGAGGGCCGCACGTGTGTGACACGTAAGTAGCACAGAAGGTTGTGCGGTTGCTGGGGCGGGTTCCCCGAAGGTGTGAAACGCCCCCGGGAACCGGCCGCCGAAACGCACATCCGTAGACGCACCCCCGGCACTCCTTGGTTCCAGCCGGTTCCGTCCGAATCCTGGACGCCCGTCCTCATGCGTACGTGTTGTATCTATGCTGTCCTCATGCCGTACCCGTCCCCCGCTCCGTCCCTCGCCGCCACCGGTTCCGACTCCTCCGCTCCGTCGTCCGCCGTCAAGCAACCCCCCGCCGCCGACCGCGTCTACACCCACGTCAAACAGGGTGTCCTGGACCGGCGTTACGAGGGCGGCACCCTCCTCACCGAGGGCGAGCTCGCCGAGGCCGTCGGGGTGTCACGGACTCCCGTGCGCGAGGCGCTGCTGCGCCTGGAGGTCGAGGGGCTGATCAGGCTCTACCCGAAGAAGGGCGCCCTCGTCCTGCCCGTCTCCTCGCAGGAGATCGCGGACGTGGTGGAGACCCGGATGCTGGTCGAGCAGCACGCGGTCCGCAAGGTCGTACCGGCGTCACCGACCCTTATCGCCCGGCTCGAGGAACTCCTCGACCGGCAGAAGGAACAGGCCGCCGCGGGGGATCTCGCCGGCGCCGCCGTCACCGACCGCTGTTTCCACGCCGAGATCGTCCGCAGCGGCGGCAACGAGATCCTCTCCCGCCTCTACGACCAACTCCGCGACCGCCAGCTGCGGATGGGCGTCGCGATCATGCACTCGCACCCCGACCGCATCGCCAAGACGCTCACCGAGCACGAGGCGATCCTGGACGCGCTGCGCACCGGGGATGCCGAGGCGGCCGTAGAAATCGTCCATCAGCACGTCGACTGGTTCTCCCACCTGGCCCGGGGCGAGGTCCGATGAGCAGCAGTTCCAGTTCCGCGCTGTCCCTTCCGGGTGATCCACCCGGTGGCCGCCGTGCCGTCGCCGTGTGGGGCATCGGCGTCTCCGTCTACTTCGTCGCCGTCATCTTCCGCACGTCCCTGGGGGTGGCCGGCCTCGACGCCGCCGAGCGCTTCCACGTCAACGCCTCCGCCCTCTCCACCTTCTCGATCCTCCAACTGCTGGTCTACGCGGGCATGCAGATACCCGTAGGTCTGCTGGTCGACAGTCTCGGCACCAAGAAGGTACTGACCATCGGGGTGGTGCTCTTCACCGCCGGCCAGCTCGGCTTCGCCTTCTCCCCCTCCTACGGCACCGCCCTCGCCTCCCGCGCGCTGCTCGGCTGTGGCGACGCGATGACGTTCATCAGCGTGCTGCGGCTCGGGACCCGCTGGTTCCCGGCCAGGCGCGGACCGATGGTGGCCCAGCTCGCGGGCCTCGCGGGAATGGCCGGAAACCTCGTCTCCACCCTCGTGATCGCCCGGCTGCTGCACGGCATCGGCTGGACGGCCGCCTTCGCGGGGAGCGCGCTCGCCGGGGTCGTAGTCCTCGTTCTGCTGCTGCTGTTCCTGAAGGACCACCCGGAGGGCCACGAGCCGGAGCCTTTCCCGCACCGGGGCGCGGCCTACGTCCGCCGCCAGATCGCCGCCTCCTGGCGCGAACCGGGCACCCGTCTCGGCCTGTGGGTGCACTTCACCACCCAGTTCCCGGCGATGGTGTTCCTGCTCCTGTGGGGCCTGCCGTTCCTGGTCCAGGCCCAGGGCCTGTCCCGCGCCACCGCCGGCGAACTCCTCACCCTCGTCGTGCTGTCCAACATGGTGGTGGGTCTGGTCTACGGCCAGATCGTCGCCCGGCACCACGCGGCGCGGCTGCCGCTGGCGCTGGGCACGGTGGGGGCGACGGCCCTCGTGTGGGCGGTCACGCTCGTCTACCCGGGCGAGCACGCGCCGATGTGGCTGCTGATCGTGCTGTGCGTCGTGCTCGGTTCCTGCGGGCCCGCCTCGATGCTCGGCTTCGACTTCGCCCGCCCGGCCAACCCGCCGGAGCGTCAGGGCACCGCCTCCGGAATCACCAACATGGGTGGTTTCACGGCCTCGATGACGACCCTGTTCGCGATCGGTGTGCTGCTCGACGCGACCGGCGACAACTACTCGATCGCGTTCTCGGTGGTCTTCGTGCTCCAGGCGCTCGGCGTCAGCCAGATCCTGCGGCTAAGGCGCAGGGCGGCCCGCCGCGAGCGCGAGCGGCTGGTGGCGAGCCGGGTGGAGACGGTGCACGTGCCCGCGTGACGGCGGCCCGCTCACGTATCCACCAACTCGGCCCCTGTGAACGCCCAGTTCACACCGTCTGCTTACTTCGTGACCGTGAAGTTCCGCAGTATCGACGCCGCCAGCTCCGGATCGCCGTCCGCCTTGACGCGGTCCGTCACCGATTCGAGGGGGACCCGCCCGCAGGCCAGCCGGACGTACGTCTCCCAGTCGAGGATCAGGGTCGCGGCGGGCCCGAGCGCGGGGGCCGTCTCCAGGGTGCCGCGGCCCTGGATGTCGACGCGGATCGTACGGAGGAACTCGATCGGGCCGTGCACGTCGAAGACGACCGCCGAACTGCGCGGTGCGCCCGAGTCGTCGGCGACGACGCGGGGGAGCTCGGCGAGCAGCACGTCACGGGCGATGTGCGCGCCGGGCGAGTCGAGGTTCCCGGGGCGGCCGAGGGCGGTGCGCAGGTCCTGCTCGTGCACCCACACGTTGAACGCGTGGTTGCGCATGGACTGTTCGAGCGTGACCTCGGTGCTGACATGGCCGCGCACCTTGGTGCCGGGGTCCCGCGACTCGTTCCGCAGCTGCCGGTTGCGGCGGATGATCGTGTACTCCAGCTCCGACGTCATCTCGGGTGACGTGTGGTGGCGTCGTACGTCGACCTGCATCTCCATGTACCGCTGGTGCTCGTTGGTGACGTGGTAGAGGTCGCGGGGGAGGGTGTGGATGGGGCGAGGGTCGCCGAGCATCTCGTTGTCCAGCCCGATGACGTGCGAGACCACGTCACGCACCGACCAGCCGGGGCACGGCGTTCGCCGGTTCCACTCTCCCTCCACGAGCGGGGTCACCAGCTCGGATATCGCTTCGATGGAGTGGGTCCAGGCGTCGGCGTAGGGCTGGAGAGTGGGATGCAGACTCACGGAACGGGACCCCTCGGCGGTCGGTACAGGTCGGGTGGCGGGCGGCGTTGCCAGCGGGAGGTGGCTGTCGGCGGGTGTCTTGGAACGCTAAGTTACGCTGCTGTGAGGCACCCCGGCAGTGCTTTCGTGTGACGATCGTAGGCCCGTGTGAACGGCTCGAATGCCAGGACGGTGGTAGTGTGCGCGCCTCTCTCATCCAGATCGCCGTAGAAGAGGGCGAATCGGCCGAAAATCGTCGGGTTCGGGTGGGTGCTCTCGTCCGCGAACAAGCGGGTGCCGATCTGGTCGTCCTGCCGGAGCTGTGGACCACGGGCGCGTTCGCCTACGAGCAGTTCGGCACCGAGGCCGAGCCGCTGGAGGGGCCGACCTACGAGGCGATGGCCAAGGCGGCGAGCGACGCGGGCGTCTGGCTGCACGCGGGCTCGATCCCCGAACGGGACCCTGACGGCCCCCTCTACAACACGTCCCTCGTCTTCTCCCCCTCCGGTGAACTGGCCGCCGCCTACCGCAAGATCCACCGCTTCGGCTTCGACAAGGGCGAGGCCGTGCTGATGGGCGCGGGCAGCGAGCTGGTGACGGTCCGTCTGCCCCAGACGGTCATCGGTCTTGCCACCTGCTACGACCTCCGTTTCCCCGAACTCTTCCGCGGCCTCGTCGACGCCGGCGCCGAGACCCTCGTCCTCCCCGCGGGCTGGCCCGAGCGCCGCCGCTCCCACTGGACCCTCCTGGCGCAGGCCCGCGCCGTGGAGAACCAGTCGTTCGTCCTCGCATGCGGAACGGCCGGCACGCACGCCGGAGTTCCCCAGGCCGGTCACTCGATCGTGGTCGATCCCTGGGGCGAGGTCCTCGCGGAGGCGGGCGCGGGCGAGGAGGTCCTCACGGTGGAATTCGACCCGGCACGGGTGGCGGTGACACGGGAACAGTTCCCTGCGCTGAAGGACCGGGTGCTGGGGTTGGAGCGGCCGCGGCGGGCGAGCTGAGCGGCAGAAACGGGCGGACACCGGCCGCATTGAAGCGCGGCTCCTGGGCGACCGCCGGCCGCCGGGCCGTACTCACCGACCTGCTCGTCGCGTGGGGCCTTGCGACGGCGCTCGTCCGGCTCGTGGCCAGGCTGGACGACGACCATCCCGGCTGGACGGACAGCGCGGTTCTCGGCGCGCTGTTCGTCGTGGGCGGCCACTTCAGGGACCGCTTGAAAGAACGCCGCCGGACCCGAGCCCGCGCAGCCGCCGACCGGGACGTGGGCTAGTCCTCCCGCTCCTTCTCCGCGAGGTGGATCACGCACACCGCCACCGCGATCAGGAGCGCCGCGTCCGCGTCCTCCCGGACGATGTCGACGCCGTACGTCTCCCGGATGTGCAGCCAGCGCCGGGAGATCTGGGCGAGCAGCTCACCGTCGTAGTCGACGCCGAACTCGCGGTCGAGGATCTTGCCGCTGACGTCGAGTTCGGTGCCGTCCACCAGGGACACCCGATAGTGGTTGCGCAGCAGCGAGAACCGCTTCCGTCTGATGGTCGCCAGGGGCTCACCGTCCCGTTCGATGACCATCGTGTCGCGCAGGGCGAGCATCTTCTTGTGGATGTCGATGAGCACGCGCCCGTGCGTGTCCTTCAACTCGAAGGTGTCCCTGATGCGCATGGCCTTGCCGTCGACCAGGAACACCTTGTTGCCGTGCTGGTCCTCGATCCAGTAATCCTCACCGAAGCCGAGGATCCGATCGCGTACGAGGAATCTCATGCCGTTACGGCTTCCCCGGACGCGGGTCCGAAACGCCGCCGGTAGGCCGACGGGCTCAATCCGGTCTCCCTGCGCAGCCGCACCCGCAGGTTCGCCCCGGTCCCGAGACCACACCGCGCGGCCACCACGTCGAGCCGCTCCTCCCCGCGCTCGATCAGCAGGCACGCCAGCGCCACCCGCTCCCCGGTCAGCCACGCCAGCGGAGTCGTCCCCAGCTGCGCCCTGAAGCGCCGGTGCAGGGTCGCGGGGGAGACGGCCGCGCGGGCGGCCAGCTCGGCCACCGTCAACGCCTCGCCCAGCCTCTCCCGCGCCCACGCGAGCAACGGCGCGAGCGACTCGTCGGGCACATCGGGCACCGGCCGCTCCACGAACTGCCGCTGCCCGCCGTCCCGATGAGCCGCGAACACGAGCCTCCTGGACACCGCGTTGGCGATCTCGGCGCCGTGGTCCCGCCGTATGACATGCAGCCCGAGGTCGAGCGCGGCGGCACTGCCGGCGGCGGTGAGGATGTCGCCGTCGTCCACGAAGAGCACGTCCGGTTCGAGCCGCACGCGCGGGTGCAGGGTGCGGAAGGTGTCGGCCCACATCCAGTGGGTGGTGGCCCGGCGCCCGTCCAGCAGCCCGGCCTCGGCGAGCGCGAAGCTCCCGGTGCACAGGCTCATGACACGGGCCCCGCGCGCGTGGGCACGCCGGATGGCGTCGAGGACGGCGGCCCCACGCGGTACGACGTTGTCGGGCCGGCCCGGTACGACGAGGGTGTCCGCCGTGTCCACCGCGTCGAGACCGTGCGTTCCGGTGAGGGTGAAGAACCCGTGGTTCATCCGCACCTCACGCGCGGGCGTGCACACCAGGACCTCGTACAGCGGCCCCGGCAGCCCCAGTTCGGGCCGGGGCAGCCCGAACAGCTCGGTGGCGACGCCCACTTCGAAGGGATTGGTGCCCTCGTCGACGATGACGGCGACGCGGTGCGGATGCGTCGAGGGCTGCTGAGAGGATCGTTGCGGCATGTGCGATTCCTAGCACTCGTCCGCCGGATACGACACGGCGCACGCTGACCCCATGGAATCCATCGCACCCATCTCCCTCGCCGCCGCCCTCGCCTCCTTCACCGACCAGTGGAGCCCCCGCATCGTCACCACCGTCAACGACTACGACGTACGCGTCGCCAAGGTCGAGGGCGAACACCTCTGGCACACCCACGACCACACCGACGAGTTCTTCCTGGTCCTGGAGGGCGAGTTGCACATCGCCCTGAGGGGGCCGGCGGGGGAGCGCACGGTCGTCCTCCCCAAGGGCAGCGTCTTCACGGTCCCGCGCGGCACGGAACACAAGCCGTATGCCCCGGTCCCCACGGAGATCCTGCTCCTCGAACCCACCGGCACGCTCACGGTCGGCGACCAGCACGAGGAGATCCCGGCGCATGTGGACGCGACGACGGGGCACACCCTGAACCGACTCTTGGCCCGTTAATTTCGTTGAGCCGGCACTCCGCGATCGTGTTGGCTGGCGGCACCGGGCTGTCCGCGGGGGTCCGCTCGGCTGGAGCAGGGAGTTGAACGTGCAGGACAGTGGTGTCGACCCCGTTGCCCACAATCGGGCAGCCTGGGACAAGTACGTCCAGGAGGGCAACGAGTGGTCGAGGCCGGTGAGTGCCGAGGATGTCGAGCGCGCCCGCACGGGCGACTGGTCGATCGTTCTCATCGGGCATGAGCCGGTCGACCGCTCCTGGCTGCCGGCCGACCTGACCGGCAAGGACGTACTCTGCCTGGCCTCCGGCGGTGGCCAGCAGGGTCCGATCCTCGCCGCCGCGGGGGCGAGGGTCACGGTATTCGACAACTCACCCGGCCAGCTCGGCCAGGACCGGATGGTGGCGGCGCGCGACGGACTCGAACTGCGCACCGTCCTGGGCGACATGCGCGACCTTGGCGCCTTCGGCGACGCGACGTTCGACGTCGTGTTCCATCCGGTCTCCAACGTGTTCGTGCCGGACCTGGCACCGGTGTGGCGTGAGTGCTTCCGCGTCCTGCGACCGGGCGGAACCCTGCTCGCGGGTTTCATCAACCCTGATGCGTACCTGTTCGACCACGAGGCGCTCGACGAGCGCGGCGAGCTGATCGTCGTGCACAAGCTGCCCTACAGCGACGTCACGCAGTACTCCGCCGAGGAACGCGCCACGAAGTTCGGCGCGGATGCCGCCCTTGAATACAGCCACACCCTCACCGACCAGATCGGCGGGCAACTCGCCGCGGGGTTCGCCCTCACCGGCTTCGCGGAAGCGCCGCACCAGTCCGACGCGTCTGCCCAGTACATGTCCCACTATTTCGCGACGCGGGCGGTCAAGCCCTGAACTGACCCTTCAGCGCGGTGAGTAGGGCGTTCAGGGCGGTGGGGGTGGGGGTGAGGAGGGTGGCGGGGTCGTCGCTCTCGCGGAGGTGGAGGGCGGTGGGGGCGGTGGCTATCTCCAGGCAGTTGTTGTCGGCGTCGCCTGTGGAGAACGACGACTTCTGCCAGTGGAGGGCTTCGGGCACGGGTGTTCCTTCAGAGTTCCTGGGCGATGCGCTGGACGAGGTCAAGAGAAGCATCGTGCGGCAGTGCTGCGCTGTCGATGCTCTCGAAGCGGGTTCGGCAGCGATTCAGCCGAGCCGTCGCGTCGATGAACTCGGCGCCATGCGACGTGTCGATCTGCACGGTGTCGAGTTGGGGGACGACCCCGCCAACGTACTGCATGGGAAGACCCGCCCCGGCAAAGCCTTCGGGGCTGAACGGGATGACGCGAAGGGTGACTGTCTCTCTGTCGGCTGCGTGGAGGAGATGTCCGAGCTGATTGCGGGCAACCTTGGATCCCCCGACACACATCCGCAGTGCTGCTTCGTGGACGACGATGTCGTAGGGCGTGCCCGACTCCAGTACCTGCTGTCGGCGCATGCGGAAAGAGACGCGGGTCTCCAGTTCCTCCTTGGGGAGACCCGGATCCACGAACAGTGAGGCAGCGCGTACGTGGTCCTCGGTCTGGAGGACTCCGGGGATGTGCACCATCTCGAACGCGCGGACGTACGTGGCATCGTGTTCCAGCTCGGCCAGATCAAGAGCCTGGCGGGGCATCACACCTCGGTACTCGTCCCACCAGTTGCCGGTTCGGTACTCCGCCATCGCGACAAGCGCGTCCACGAGCGCGGGATCGTCACAATCGTAGAACTCGGCCATTCTGCGCAGTCGTTCCTCGCTGAGACCGAACCGACCGGACTCGATGTGGCTGATCTGGGTTGGGCTGGTGTCGAGTTGCGCGGCAGCCTGCCGGTTCGGGACGCCCGCGGCCTCGCGCAGCTTGCGAAGTTCTGCCCCCAGTCGAGCCTGTCGTGCTGTCGGGACGGATCGTGCGGACATCTGTCCTCCTCGTGAGTCGATGCCGAGTTTGCCTGAAACGTTGAGGCGCCTCAACGTTTCACGCTACTGTCGTCACTGTACTCACGGAGGGTGCCTACATGGTCACCCATCCGCAACTCCCGCACGCCCACCCCCCGTTGGAAGTGCCACCCCGACCGTCGACACCGGGGCGCCGGACAGCAACGAGCCCGGGCTCACGCAAACCCCCCTCACCTCACCGGAGTTGGTGCCCCATGCCCTCGTACACCCTGATCTGCCCACCCCTCGACACCTCTCCCCACATCGCCCGCGACTTCGTCGCCACCGTCCTGCGCACCCTCGACCTGGACCGCGCCCTGGTCGACGACGCGATCCTCTGCACCTCGGAACTCGTCACCAACGCCTGCGTCCACGCGAAGGGCGGTGACGGCACGGTGCTGTGGCTGGCGGTGGAGGAAGGGCGGCTCCGGGTCGTGGTGTACGACGGGGACGAGAACCCGCCGGTGATAAGGGAGTTGACGGCAGAACCGGGTGAACGAGGTGGCGGCCGGGGTCTGTTCCTGGTGGACGCCCTCACCGAAGGCCGCTGGGGCCATGGCCCGGACATCCCGTACGGCGGCCAGCTCCACCCAGAGGGCAAGGGCGTGTGGTTCGACCTGCCCGCAGACCTGCCCGCAGAGCTGCCGACAGGCTCGCCCGTACGACGCCCGGCGGCACCATGACGGACCAGCCGGACCAGGGGGATATCGGAGTAACGCCCATACCCCCTCAACCGCCCGCCCCTAGGATGAAGCGCATGGCAATCGATGGTGCGCAGACGACTCCGGATGTGGTGGAGGACGTGTTCGACGGACACGCCACGGGCATCGAGGTCGAGGACCCGGGTGAGGACAGCGAGCAGATCCAACGGCCGTGGAACCCCGATCAGATCCGGGTGAACACCAGCCAGTTCTCGCTGCGCAACATCCTCGACCAGATCGACGAGGGCTCCATCGAACTCGCTCCGGACTTTCAACGGCTACAGGTCTGGCGGGCCGACCAGAAGTCCCTGCTCGTCGAGTCCCTGCTGCTTCAGATCCCGCTGCCGGCCTTCTACTTCGCGGAGGACGCGGACGGGTCGTTCCGGGTCGTCGACGGCCTGCAACGGCTCTCCACGCTGCACGCGTTCGTCCGGGGCGGCGAGAACGGCTTCGCTCTGGGCAAGCTGGAGCATCTGAGAGGCCTGAAGGACCTGCGTTTCACCGATCTCCCCCTGCCGTTCCAGAGGCGGATCAACAACACCCAGTTGATCGTCAACGTGATCGACCCGACGACCCCGCGCGGAGTGACGTACGAGATCTTCAAGCGGATCAACACCGGCGGGACCCCGTTGAACGCGCAGGAGATCCGGCACTGCATGAGCAGCCCGCGCAGCAGGGACGTCTTGCACCGGATGACCCACACGGACGCCTTCGCCAAGGCCACCGGGGGCCGCCTGACCGACCATATCCGGATGAACGATCGGGAGATGGCGCTGCGCTTCGCCGCGTTCTGGCTGAAGGACATCGAGGCCTACCTGGAACGGCCCATGATGGAACTCTTCCTCATGGACGCCACCGAACTGCTCGACGACCCGAAGCAGGTCCCGGACGAGCGGGTGGCGGCGCTGGAAGCCGCCTTCGAACGTGCGATGACCCATGCGTACCTCGTCTTCGGAGAGCACGCCTTCCGCAAGTGGCCGCAGGGCGAGGACTACCGCCGTCCGATCAACCGCGCCATGTTCGAGAGCTGGTCGCTGGCCCTGGCCGATCCAGCCCTTACCACCGACGATCTGCGTGCGCGCCGCAAGGCGATCGTGCAGGCGGCGCGCGAGCGGATGACCGTCGACGTCAGCTACCTCAACGCCATCACGTCCTCCACCGCCGACCGGTACCGCGTCGACTACCGTTTCAAGGCCGCCGTCGCGGACGCGGGAGCCGGCCGGTGATCACCTCCCTGGAGATCCGGGGCTTCAAACGCTTCGATTCGGAGTCGTTCGAACTGCGCCCGCTGACCGTCCTCACCGGAGTGAACGGCGGCGGTAAGAGCACCGTGATCCAGTCCCTGCTGCTGGCACGGCTGGCAGCCATGTCGGGCGGCGGTACGGCGGGTGGCACGGTCCGGCTGAACGGGCCGCTCGGCCTGGCCCTCGGCGAGGCCCGCGACGTACTCAACTGGACATCCGGCGCGACGGAGATCACGGTACGACTCGGCGGACCGGGCGGTGAGTCATGGGTGTTCGGCTTCGGCCTGCCCGATGCCGAACAGGCCCTGCATCTAGACGTACGGCGGCTCCCGGTGGCGGTCGTACCCGGTATCGGACCGGGCGTCGCCGATCCCGCCTTCACCTATCTGTGTGCGGAGCGTCTCGGCCCGCGCGACACCCTGGCCCTGTCCGCCGACGAACCCGACCGGATCGGGGTGGGTGTGCGCGGAGAGTTCACGGCACAGGTGTTGGCGCTGCGCGAGACCCGTGCGATCGGCCCCCGCAGTCCGCGCGGTGAGGTGCGGGGCCTGTTGCATCACCCGGACGGTGCCGGTCCGCAGCTGAGGGCCCAGGCCGAGGCGTGGGCATCGGAGATCATCCGGCCACTACGCATCACCGCCCGCTTGGCCGCAGGCATCATGGCCGGGACGATCCGCTTCGGTGAGACGAGCCTCATCGGCGAGGAGATCCGCCCCGCCAACACCGGCTTCGGTGTCTCCTACGCCCTGCCTGTCATCGTCGCCGGTCTGCTCACCGAGCCGGGCGATCTGTTGATCGTCGAGAATCCAGAGGCCCATCTGCATCCGGCAGGACAGTCCCGTCTGGGCCGCTTCCTCGCGCGTGTGGCGGGCAGCGGGGTGCAGGTACTCGTCGAGACGCACAGCGACCACGTCCTTAACGGCGCCCGGCTCGCCGTAGCGCAGGACGGCTCACTCCCCGCGAAGGACATGGTCACGCACTACTTCGACCACGACCGCACCCTGCCCATCGGCATCAACGACAAGGGTGAGCTCAGTCATTGGCCGAGCGGCTTCTTCGACCAGATCGAGACCGACCTGGGGAGGCTCGCCCGTGCTCGACGTGACCGGTGATGCCACGGCCGACGACGACTACCGCGTCGTCGTCGGTGAGGAGTGCTTCGACTGGAGGGAACTCACGGACTCGGACCTCCAGGACGCCCTCGACCTGCTCGCCGAGTTATTGGAGCCGCTGGCGGACGGTCGCACGGCAGCCTTCATGGAACCCGCGTACGAAACCGAATGCCGTCCCTCCGTCGCGTTGTTCGACGCGCTCTACTCACCGGACGGCGGACTGCCCCGCGACAAGCGGGTCCGGCTGCAGAAGCTGCTGGGCAAGTGCAAGCGCGTGGAACCCGAAGAGGCGGATCTGCCCCAGCCGGTCCGCGTTGCCGACGGCCCCTGGCACGAACCGTCCTGGGGTACGGCGCACACCCTCGCCAGGGCTGCGGAAGGCCGGGCCATGTCCTGCCTCCTCGCGCCGTACGCCAAGGAACCGGACTGGCCGTCCGGATGGCTCACCGTCATACGGACGACGGAGACGGGCCACGACGAGGTAAAGGCACATGTCCTGCGGAAAACGGAGGACACCCCGGGCTTCTGGCGAGGTCTACTCACCCATGAACCCGTCCCGGCCGACCACTTCCTCACCTTCACCGCCGACGCCTTCCCCCGGCTGCTCTTCGCCGACTCCCTGAACCTGAACCACTTCAAGGGCTCCTACGCCGAGGTCCTGCCCTGGCTGGTCAGGCTCCTCGGCGCGCTCAACGACCACTTCACCCAGACATTGGCCGACTGCGCCGGCGACCTGAGCCAGGTCATGCGCAGGTTTGACGCGATGGATCTGAAGATCTCCGCAGAGAGCGCCAACACAAAGAAAAACGCGAAGGCGTGGGAGCAACGGAACGTCGAGCACGATGGCGTCACCTACCGCTGCGACTGGCACGGCAAACGCCTTTATGACCGCGACCGTGTGCACTTCTCCCTGCCGATCCCCGAGCGGGACGGCCGGATACTCATCGGGATCTTCGTGGAGCATCTCCCGACGTGACTGCCCGGCGACGTGACTGTCAGTCGCGAGTGGCAGTCTTGATCCATGACCGATGCATCCGCGACCCCGACTCCCCGACGCGCCCGTGTCCGCGCCCCCCAGCTCACCGGCAAGGGCGGCTGGCTGAACACGGGCGGCAAGGAGTACACCCTCGCCGACCTGCGGGGACGCATCGTCATCCTGGACTTCTGGACCTTCTGCTGCATCAACTGCCTGCATGTCCTCGATGAGCTGCGGGAGTTGGAGGAGAAGCACCGGGACACGGTCGTGATCATCGGCGTGCACTCGCCGAAGTTCGTGCACGAGGCCGAGCACCAGGCGGTCGTGGACGCGGTCGAGCGGTACGGCGTCGAGCACCCGGTGCTGGACGACCCGGAGTTGGCCACCTGGAAGCAGTACGCGGTGCGGGCGTGGCCGACGCTCGTCGTGATCGACCCGGAGGGGTACGTCGTCGCGCAGCACGCGGGCGAGGGCCACGCGCACGCCATCGAGCGCCTGGTCGCGGAGCTGGAGACCGAGCACGCGGCGAAGGGGACGCTGCGACGCGGGGACGGACCGTACGTGGCACCGGAGCCGGAGCCGACGGTGCTGCGCTTCCCGGGCAAGGCGTTGGCCCTGCCGTCCGGGAGCTTCCTCGTCAGCGACACCACCCGGCACCAACTGGTCGAGCTGGCGCCGGACGGGGAGGGCGTCGTACGGCGGATCGGTTCCGGGGCGCGCGGCCTGCACGACGGTCCGGCCGACTCCGCCACCTTCAACGAACCCCAGGGACTCGCCCTCCTCGACGACGGCTCCGTCGTGGTCGCCGACACCGTGAACCACGCGCTACGACGGCTCGACCTCACCACCGGCACCGTCACGACCCTCGCCGGTACCGGTCGCCAGTGGATGCAGGGCGAGCCCACGTCCGGCCCCGCCCGCGAGGTCAGCCTCTCCTCCCCCTGGGACGTGGCCTGGTGGCAGGGCAAGCTGTGGATCGCCATGGCCGGTGTGCATCAACTCTGGGCCTACGACCCGGCCACCGAAACCGTGGCTGTCACCGCCGGCACCACTAACGAAGGGCTCGTCGACGGCCCCGGCCCCGAGGCCTGGTTCGCGCAGCCCTCCGGGCTCGCCGCGACCGCCGACCGGCTGTGGCTGGCCGACTCCGAGACGTCCGCCCTGCGCTGGGTGGACCCCGATGGGGCCGTGCACACCGCCGTCGGTACAGGTCTCTTCGACTTCGGGCATCGTGACGGGACCGCCGAACAGGCCCTGCTCCAGCACCCGTTGGGCGTCACCGCGCTCCCGGACGGCTCGGTCGCGATCAGCGACACGTACAACCACGCCCTGCGCCGCTACGACCCCGCGACCGGCGAAGTGACCACGCTGGCCACGGATTTGAGAGAGCCGAGTGATGCCGTGCTCGTCGGTGACGAGATCCTGGTCGTCGAGTCGGCACGGCACCGGCTGACCCGGTTGCGCCTCCCGGAGGAGGCGGTGCGGGTCGAGTCCGTCGCCCATCGCACCCGGCGCGCTGCCACCGAAGTCGCCCCGGGTGAAGTGAAGTTGGATGTCATCTTCCAGGCCCCGGCCGGCCAGAAGCTCGACACCCGCTACGGCCCCTCGACCCGGCTCCTCGTCTCCGCCACCCCGCCCGAACTGCTCGTGGACGGCGAAGGCCCGGGCACGGACCTGAACCGCACCCTGACCCTCAACAAGGCTGTCGCGGAAGGCGTGTTGCACGTCTCCGCGATGGCCGCCTCGTGCGACGACGACCCGGCCAACGAATACCCCGCCTGCCACGTCCACCAGCAGGACTGGGGCGTCCCGGTCCGCCTCACCGAGGGCGGGGCGGACCGTCTCCCCCTCGTTCTGGCAGGCATGGACGACCTGAACGACCAGCGCAGCCAGAACGCCTGAAACGGGGGACCACCGGCAACGCCTTAACGGCGACGCGCCCGCGGCGCCAGCTTGTACAGCGCCATCCCGGCCGCGACCAGCGTGGTCGCCGCGACCATCATCGCCATGCTGTTCAGCCACAGGCCGGTCGCGGCCAGCGTGGCGCCACCGGCGCCGGTCGTGCCGGCGCCGACAACTCGTCCGTACATGAATATTTCTCCTTGCGGGATGTGCGGTTGCGTAGGGGGTGGGCTAGGTGGCCACCCACTTCTCCTCGCTGCGGCGGAGCAGTCCCCACAGCGAGGTGAAGTAGACGGCGTGCTGGAAGAGGTCGTAGAGCATCTCCGGGATCATCAGCGCGGCGACCAGGACCGCGAGAGGCCCGGCGCGGCGGACGGAGACGGTCTTCTCGACCACGAAGATCAGGCCGATCGCGGTCCAGAGCGGGGAGAGGCCGGGGAAGCCGTACATCGTCGTGTACGTGGCCATGAAGGTCAGGTAGATCAGGAAGGACAGCGCGCCGAAGCCCATCAGGAACTGCTGGAGGAAGTAGCGGGCGGTGACCTTGGTCCAGCCGTAGTCGCGGAGGTTCTCCAGGGCGCCGCGCTGCCAGCGCAGGCGCTGGTGCCAGAGTTTGGGGAGGCTGGTCATGACCTCGGTGGTGACCGCGCAGCCCGCCGGGGACATGGCGCGGTAGCCGAGGGTCTTGACCGCCTTGGTCATCTCGTCGTCCTCGGTGAGGGAGGCGAGGCTGTAGTAGCCGTCGCCGCCGCCGATCCGCCCCGAGTGGCGGGCTTCGCGGACCTCGCGCAGGACGCGGGCGCGGAACATGGTGCCGGTGCCGGTGAGGACCTGGGCCTTGCCGCCGGTACGGTCCAACTCCCAGGCGTAGCGCTGGAACTCCATGCGCTGGAGCAGTCCGAGGAGGCCGCCGCCCTGCTCGCCGTAGAAGACTCCGCCGACGGCGCCGACCTTGCGGTTGAAGGTGGCCATGGCGGTCTCGCTGAACCAGGGGTTGAGGACGGTGTCCGCGTCCTGGACGAGGAGGAGGTCGCGTTCGTCGAGGTGGGGCAGGACCCAGTCGATGGCCTGGTTGAGGGCGCCGGCCTTCTTGTGGGTGTTGCCCTGGGTGGCGAAGATGTCCGCGCCGTGCGAGGCGGCGACCTCGGCCGTGTCGTCGGTGCAGTTGTCGGTGACGACGACGATCAGGTCGGGTTTACGGGTTTGCCGCCACAAGCCCTCGATCGCGGCACCGATGCGCTCGGCTTCGTTGTGGGCCGGTATCAGCACCACCAGCCGTGGTTCGGGCACGGCAGCGGCTCCCTGTGACGATCGTGCGGCGGACCCGGGGCTGCCTCTCCCCGGGTCCTCAACTGCACAGAGTCTTCACGAGGTTCACACAACCCCACAATACGACTGGCGTCACGAATTGCTCACGGTTGTCTTTGGATGTCCTGTGCGGGTGATTCGGTCCGTGTGTGGGTTACGCCCCCGTATCAGCCGCCGAAGCCCTGCCTCGGGCCCGGGATCAGCCGCGGTAGCCGCGCGACTCGTCGTCCTCGACGATGGTCGTCCGGCCCGGAATCACCACGCGCCGGCGCCGGGCCAGGCTGCTGAACGTCACGACGCCGATCACCCCGACGACCATGAGGATCACGCCGACCACGTCGAGATTGACCCCTTGCATGTGCCAGTCGGTCGCGAAGGTCAGAATCGCGCCGACGGCGATGAGGATGATGCAGCCGCCCAGGCCCATGAGTGTCGCCTCCCTGTCCGGTCCGGTCGGCCCGGTCCGCCACCGGGTACCCGGGGCGGCAACACCCATGCGCCACAAGGCGGTTGTCAGCCCTCCAGAAACGCCACCAGGGCGTTGGCCAGCAGGAACGGGTCGCGGTCGCCGCAGAGTTCGCGGGCGCTGTGCATGGAGAGGATCGCCACGCCGATGTCGACGGTCTTGATGCCGTGCCGGGCCGCGGTGATCGGGCCGATCGTCGTGCCGCAGGGCATGGAGTTGTTGGAGACGAAGGTCTGGAAGGGAACACCGGCCTTGTCGCAGGCGGCGGCGAACACCGCGCGGCCCGAACCGTCCGTGGCGTAGCGGTTGTTGACGTTGACCTTGAGGATCGGCCCGCCGTTGACGCGCGGGTGGTGCGTCGGGTCGTGCCGCTCCGCGTAGTTGGGGTGCACGGCGTGACCCGTGTCGGAGGACAGGCAGACGGTCCCGGCGAAGGCGCGTGCCCGGTCCTCGTACGACCCGCCGCGCGCGAACACCGAACGCTCCAGCACCCCGCCGAGCAGCGGCCCGTCCGCGCCCGTGTCGGACTGCGAGCCGTTCTCCTCGTGGTCGAAGCCGGCGAGGACGGGAATGTACGGCAGGTTCTCGCGGGCGGCGGCGGAGGCGAGCGCCCCGGCTCCGGCGTGCAGGGACAGCAGGTTGTCCATGCGCGGGCCCGCGACGAACTCCTGGTCGCGGCCCAGGTAGGAGGGCGCCTCGACGGAGTGCGTCATCAGGTCCCAGCCGGTGACCTCGCCCGGCGCGAGCCCCGACTCCTCCTCCAGGAAGGCGATGAGGTCGCCGTCGCGGACGTCGTCGGCGAGGCCCCAGATCGGCTGGAGGTGGCGCTGCTTGTCCAGCTTGAGCCCCTCCGACGACACGGACCGGTCCAGGTGGATGGCGAGTTGGGGCACTCTGAGCAGCGGCCGGTCCACGTTCACCAGGCGGGTCGAGCCGTCCCGCAGGCTCAGCCGGCCGGCGAGGCCGAGGTCGCGGTCGAGCCAGGAGTTGAGCAGCGGTCCGCCGTAGATCTCGACGGCGACCTGGCGGAAGCCGTGCGCACCGGTGTCGGGGCGCGGCTTGACCCGCAGGTTCGGGGAGTCGGTGTGCGCGCCGATGATGCGGAAGGGGGTGTGGGGTGCCGCACCTTCGGGGACGAACCAGGCCACGATCGCGCCGCCGCGGAGCACGTACTTGCCGCCGGTCGTCCCCTCCCAGGCGTCCGTCTCGGCGACCTGCCTGAATCCGGCCTTCTCCAGCCGCTCGGCGGTGTTCGCCACGGCGTGGTACGGCGTGGGGGACGCCGCGAGGAAGGACATGAGGTCGTCGGTGTGGCCGCGGTCGAAGCGGGGGGGTTCGCTCATGGGGTTCACCTTAACGACGTGCGAGGGCCCACTCCGGGTGATGGGAGCGGGCCCTCGCAAGGGCGATGTGGGGTTTCGCGAAGCTGTTCCGGTCTGTCCCGGAACGGGTTTCCCGCTGGCTAGAAGGCGGCTTCGTCCAGTTCCATCAGGTCCAGTTCGACACCCTCGGCGACCTTGCGGGCCAGGGTGAGACCGGGCAGCACATTGGCCGCGAAGAACTTCGCAGCCGCGATCTTGCCGGTGTAGAAGGCACGGTCCTTGGCCGAGGCCGTCTCCAGTTTCTCCACGGCGACGGCGGCACCCTTGAGGAGCAGGTAGCCGACGACGACGTCACCGGAGGCGAGCAGCAGGCGGGTGGTGTTGAGGCCCACCTTGTAGATGTTCTTGACGTCCTGCTCGGTCGCCGCGAGGTCGGTCAGCATCAGGCCGACGATGGCCTCCAGCTCGACGGCCGCCTTGGCGAGGTGCTCGCGGGCGCCGGACAGTTCCTCGCCGCCCGTGCCCAGCGCGAGGAACTTCTTGATGTCCTCGGCGAGGGAGTTGAGGGCCGCGCCCTGGTTGCGGACGATCTTCCGGAAGAAGAAGTCCTGGCCCTGGATCGCGGTGGTGCCCTCGTAGAGGGTGTCGATCTTGGCGTCCCGGATGTACTGCTCGATCGGGTACTCCTGGAGGAACCCGGAGCCGCCGAAGGTCTGCAGCGACTGGGCGAGCTGCTCGTAGCCCTTCTCGGAGCCGTAGCCCTTGACGATCGGCAGGAGCAGGTCGTTGAGCGCGTGCTCGGCCTTCGCGTCCTCGCCGTTGGCCTCCTTGACGGCGATCGCGTCCTGGATCGAGGCGGTGTAGAGGACCAGGGCGCGCATGCCCTCGGCGTACGCCTTCTGCGTGATCAGCGAGCGGCGCACGTCCGGGTGGTGCGTGATGGTGACCTTGGGCGCGGTCTTGTCGCCGAAGGCCGCGAGGTCGGGACCCTGGACGCGCTCCAAGGCGTACTCGAGAGCGTTGAGGTAGCCGGTCGACAGCGTCGAGATGGCCTTCGTGCCGACCATCATGCGGGCGAACTCGATGATCCGGAACATCTGGCGGATGCCGTCGTGCTTGTCGCCGATCAGCCAGCCCTTGGCGGGGTGCCGGTCGCCGAAGGTCATCTCGCAGGTGTTGGAGGCCTTGAGGCCCATCTTGTGCTCGACGTTGGTGGCGTAGACGCCGTTGCGCTCGCCCAGCTCGCCGGTCTCGACGTCGAAGAGGAACTTCGGCACGAGGAAGAGGGAGAGCCCCTTGGTGCCCGGGCCGTGGCCCTCCGGCCGCGCGAGCACGTAGTGGAGGATGTTCTCCTCCATGTCGTGCTCACCGGACGTGATGAACCGCTTGACGCCCTCGATGTGCCAGGAGCCGTCCTCCTGCTGGATCGCCTTCGTACGGCCCGCGCCGACATCGGAACCCGCGTCGGGCTCGGTCAGCACCATGGTCGAACCCCAGGTCCGCTCCACCGCGAGCTGCGCGATCTTCTTCTGTACGTCGTTGCCCTCGTCGTAGAGGATCCCGGCGAAGGCCGGACCGGAGGAGTACATCCACACGGCCGGGTTCGCGCCCAGGATCAACTCGGCGTACGACCAGATCAGGGACGGGGGAGCCGTCGTACCGCCGATGGCCTCGGGCAGGCCCAGCCGCCAGTACTCGGACTCCATGAAGGCCTTGTAGCTCTTCTTGAAGGACGCCGGCACGGGCGCGGTGTTCGTCTCGGGGTCGAAGACCGGCGGGTTGCGGTCGGCGTCGGCGAAGGACTCCGCGAGCTCGTTCTCCGCGAGCCGGGTCAGCTCCTCCAGGACGCTCTTGGCGGTGTCCGTGTCCATCTCCGCGAACGGACCGGTGCCGTACAGCTTGTCGCGCCCGAGGACCTCGAAGAGGTTGAACTCGATGTCGCGGAGATTCGACTTGTAGTGCCCCATGGCGACGACTCCGTAGAAAGATATGTACAACGAGACTCGTGCTGACTCGTACTAAGCAGTAGCTACGATGATGCTACCCGTCGGTAATAAGACGCAACCCCAAGCCGTCCATCTGTGACTCAGTACTCTTGCGGGCATGTACGGCTACGACCAGAACGTGGGCGCTCAGCAGGGGTACGTCCCGCCCCAGCAGCAGATGGCCGGTGGCGTGGGCGGCTACGGCCAGCAGCCACCGCTCTACCCCGAGCCGTCCCCGCCCTCGCTCGCGGACGCGGTACGCGCCTTCACCACCGGGCAGATGGCCGCCGAGGACTTCCAGCAGGTCTTCGCGACCTCCAAGGTCTACTGTCCGCGCGGCGACAACCCGGGCTTCCTCGCCCTCCACAACACCCAGCAGCCGGTGATCCCGATGTTCACCTCGCTCAAGGAACTCCGCCGCTACGCCGGCAAGGAGTCCAAGTACTTCGTGATCACCGGCGCCGAGGTGATCGACCTGCTCCCGACGGGCTACGGCTTCGTCGTCGACATGGAGGGCGAGCACCGCATGGTGTTCGACGCGAAGGCGGTCGAGCAGATGGTGGAGTTCGCGATGCGCAGGATGTACGGCTGAGCGGCCGGCCTAGTCGCTGAAGTCCGGGGCCCGATCCGACGAGATGTCGGCGGGGTTCCCGGTGTTGCGGGGGCGCGCCCCGGATGGCTGGAAGTGTGCGGGTCCGTCAGACAGCGGACGCGGCACACCGACGGGGGCCCGCATGGCGGCGGCACGGAACGTACTCATCACAGGCGGCTCGGCGGGGATCGGGCGGGCCTGCGCGCGGCGGTTCGCGCGGGGCGGGGACCACGTCTGGTTCACGTACCACTCGGGGCGGGAGCGCGCGGCCCGGCTGGTCGCCGAACTGGCCGGCACCTGCCCGCACCCGGCGCGGGCCTTCGAGTTCCGCCAGGGCGAGTGGGCCGACCACGAGCGCCTGGTCGCGGAACTGCCCGGACCGGTCGACGTACTCGTCAACAACGCGGCGGTCGGCTCGAAGACCGTCGAGCAGTACGTCCCCGGGCCCGGCCACACCCAAGACGCGGCGTTCCTGCAGATCAACGCGGTCGGGCCGCTCTGGCTCACCGAGCAGCTGCTGCCGGGGATGCGGGCGCGCGGGCGCGGCACGATCGTCAACGTGGCCAGTGTCGGCGGGGGCGTCGCGCAGTTCCCCGGCTTCCGGATCGCGGACGGCATGAGCAAGGCCGCCCTCGCCTACCTCACCCGCCACCTGGCCGCCGAGCTGGTCCACGACCCCGTCGACGTCGTCGCCGTCTGCCCCGGCGCGGTGGACACCCCCATGTTCGAGGCCAGCACCCTGTCCGGCCTCACCCCACAGGAACGCGCCACCCTGGAATCCACCCTGCCCCGAGGCCGCCTGATCGCCCCCACGGAAATCGCCGACCTGATCTGGCACCTGACCGGCCCCCTCGCCGCCCTCCTCCACGGAGCGGTGCTCGACGCGTCGATGGGGCTGGGGGTACGGCCGGGTCTGCTGGGCGGGGTGGCGGAGGGGGCGGGGGTGGAGAGGTGAAGTCGACTTCCCCGGTCTCCCGACAGGCCGCGACTTCCCAGGTCTCCCGGCAGGCCGCCCGTCTGGTCGCCGGTTCGCCCGCCATCGCGGAGGCGCACTTCCGGGCGGAGGCGTTGCCGTACCACCCCCGGCTGCGGCCCGACGGCTGGCTCAATCTCGGTACCGCGGAGAACCGGCTCGTCCAGGATCTGCACACCGGGCCGCCGCGCCCGCTGACGGCCCGCGACACCCGTTACGCGCCCCTGCACGGCACCCCGGAGCTGCGCGCGCACCTCGCGCGGCACCTCACCGCCCCGGGGGAGCGCCCCGTCGACCCCGAGGACCTGGTCGTGGTGGCCGGGGCGACCGCGGCCCTCGACGTCGTCGCCACCGCGCTGTGCGACCCGGGCGACGCGATCGTCGTGCCCACGCCCTGCTACGGCGCCTTCGACACGGACCTCGGGGGCCGCTCGGGCGCCCGGCTGCTCCTCGCCCCGCCGGACGACGAGGACGGCCACGGGCTCTCCGTACGCGCCGTCGACCGGACGCTCGCCGAGGCGCGGCGCGACGGCGTGGACGTACGGGCCGTGGCGCTGGCGTCCCCGGCCAACCCGACCGGAGAGGTCCACCCGCCCGCGCAGCTGCGGGAGTTGGCGGAGGTCGCGGCCCACCACGGCGTGGACGTCGTAGCGGACGAGATCTACGCGGGCTCGGTGTTCGGCCCGCGCCCCTTCACCGGCTTGCGCACGGTCGCCGCCGATCCCGCCCGCGTGCACACCGTGTGGGGGTTCGCGAAGGACTTCGGGCTGCCCGGCTTCAAGGCGGGCGTCCTGCACACCACCGACCCGGAGATCCGCGCCGCCGCCCGCGCCCTCGCCTACTTCGCCCCCGTCTCCACCCACACCCAGGCCCACCTCACCACCCTCCTCGCCGATCCCGCCCGGGTGCACGCGTTCCTCGCCGAGAACAGCCGTCGCCTCGGCGCCTCGTACGCCCGGGCCGCGGCCCTGCTCGACGCCTTCGGCATCCCGTACGCCCCAGCGCAGGCGGGCTGCTCGATCTGGGCCGACCTGGGCGCCCACCTGCCCCGCCCCGGCTTCGCCGGCGAACGCGCGCTGTGGCGGGAGATCCTCGACCGCACCCACGTCAGCATCCTGCCCGGCGAGGCCTTCCACGCCCCCCGCCCCGGCTGGTTCCGCGTCTGCCACTCGCTCGACGCGGCCCTCGTGGAGGAGGCCCTGACCCGCCTCGGCCGCCTGCTCACCGGGAAGGCCGAGAAAGGAGCACGCCGTGACGACCCACGACACACCACCGGGCCCGCTCGACCGCTGGTATGAGCAGGCCGGCGTCCGCACCGGCGTGCGCCGCATGTTCCACGAGGAGACCGAGCGCGGCCGGGTCTTCTTCCCGGCCGCCCTGGTGCCGTACGCCCGCCACGAGGCCGTACGGGAACTGCCGCCCGAGCGGCTGCGCGAGCTGACCGTGCGGCACCTCTACCAGTTCCTGCTGTCGACGACCCACCTGGAGACCCGGGTCGTCAACACGGCCGCCGAGGCCGTGGCCAACGGCCGTACCGGACTCGACCTGCCCGCCGCGCTGCGCCCGGACGCCTTCAAGGTCTACTGCGACGAGGGCTACCACGCCCTCTACAGCCTCGACCTGGCCGACCAGATCGCCGCCGTCACCGGCATCGCGATACCGGACCAGGACTACGGCGGTTTCGTCGAGCGGCTGCGGGCGTCCGCGCACCGCGCGCTGCCCGGCGCGCCCGCGCTCGCCGGGCTCCTCCAGGCGGTGGTGTTCGAGACGCTGATCACGGCCGTGCTGAACGAGGTGCCGGGCGACCCGTCCGTGGTCGGCGTGGTCCGTGACCTGCTGCGCGACCACGCCCGGGACGAGGGCCGCCACCACCGTTTCTTCTCCGCCCTCTTCCGGGAGCTGTGGACCCACCTGTCCACCGCCGACCGAACGGCCGCCGCCCGCGCCCTGCCCGAACTGATCCGGGCCGCCCTGACCTGGGACCTCGCCCCCGTCCGCGCCTCCCTGCGGCTGGCCGGCCTCGACCCCGACACCGCCCGCCGCGTCGCCGACGACTGCTGCGCGCCCGGCCCGGACCCCCGCCGCCTGAACGACACCGCCCGCTCGACGCTACGACTCTGCGCGGCCGTCGGCGTCTTCGAACTCCCGGGCGCCCGCGAGCACTTCGCGGCCCACGGCCTCGGCGACGGCCACGGCATCGAGGAGACCCCGTGAACCCGACCACGACCAGCCTCACCTACGGCACCTACCTGCGGCTCCCCCAACTCCTCGGCCAGCAGCTCCCCCAGGCCGCCGCCGCCCACGACGAGCATCTGTTCATCACCGTCCACCAGGTGCACGAACTCTGGTTCAAGCAGCTCCTCGTCGAGCTCACGGACGCCCGCGACCGGATGCTGGCGGGCGAGAACGCCGTAGCGGTACGACGGCTGCGCCGCTGCCGGGAGATCGAGCGGGCGCTGCTCGACGCGCTGGCCCTGCTGGACACCATGGCGCCGGGCGACTTCGAGGCGTTCCGCGGTGCGCTCGGCACGGCCAGCGGCGGGCAGTCCGCGCAGTTCCACGAGATCGAGGCGCTCTCGGCGCGCCGGGACCACCGCACCCGCTCGATGCGCTGGCTGACGGCGGCCGAGCGGGCCCGGCTGGACCGGCGGCTCCTGGAGCCGACGCTGTGGGACGGGTTCCTCGCGGCGCTCGCGGGCCTCCCGCGCGCGGACCGGGCCGCGGCCTTCCGGGGCGAGGGCCCGCTCGGGGAACTCGCGGACGCGCTGCTCGGCCACGACGAGGGCTGGGCGCTGTGGCGGGCCCGGCACGTCCTGGTCGTGGAGCGGCAGATCGGCAAGGGTCGTGGTACGGCGGGCAGTTCGGGGGCCGCGTATCTGCGGGAGCGCACCGGGGAACGGTTCTTCCCGGAGCTGTGGGAGGCTCGGGGCGCCGTGCTGTGAGCCCCTGATGTGACCGCTTTGCGGGCGGGTCGGGCGGAAGTCCGGAGGGAATGTCCTCCGGGCTTCTTCTGTTGTGGGGTAGCAGAAAGTTCAACGCTCAACTAAACTCGACGCACAAGGAGGTCCCGACATGCCTGCAGTGACCGTAGAGAACCCGCTGACCCTGCCCCGCGTGGCCGCGCCGGCCGACGCCGTGGCACGTCCCGTGCTCACCGTCACGACCGCACCCAGCGGTTTCGAGGGTGAGGGCTTCCCGGTGCGCCGCGCGTTCGCCGGGATCAACTACCGTCACCTCGACCCGTTCATCATGATGGACCAGATGGGCGAGGTGGAGTACGCGCCGGGCGAGCCCAAGGGCACCCCCTGGCACCCGCACCGCGGCTTCGAGACCGTCACCTACATCATCGACGGCGTCTTCGACCACCAGGACTCCAACGGCGGCGGCGGCACCATCACCAACGGCGACACCCAGTGGATGACGGCGGGCGCGGGCCTGCTGCACATCGAGGCGCCGCCGGAGTCCCTCGTCGTGTCCGGCGGGCTCTTCCACGGGCTCCAGCTGTGGGTGAACCTCCCGGCCAAGGACAAGATGATGGCCCCGCGCTACCAGGACATCCGCGGCGGACAGGTGCAGCTCCTCACCACCCCCGACGGCGGCGCGCTGCTGCGCGTCATCGCCGGTGAGCTGGACGGCCACCAGGGTCCCGGCATCACGCACACCCCGATCACGATGGTGCACGCCACCGTGGCCCCGGGCGCGGAGCTGACCCTGCCCTGGCGCGAGGACTTCAACGGCCTCGTCTACGTCATGGCGGGCAAGGGCTCGGTCGGCGCCGACCGCCGCCCGATCCACCTGGGCCAGACCGCCGTCTTCGGCACCGGCTCCTCGCTGACCGTCCGCGCGGACGAGCAGCAGGACTCCCACACCCCGGACATGGAGGTCGTCATCCTCGGCGGGCAGCCGATCCGGGAGCCGATGGCGCACTACGGACCGTTCGTCATGAACACCCGCGAGGAACTCCAGCAGGCCTTCGAGGACTTCCAGAAGGGCCGGCTGGGCACCATCCCCGCCGTGCACGGCATGAGCGAGGGCGGCCTGTAAGCCTTCGTAGAGCCTTCATAGAGCCTTCGTAGAGCGGAACTTACCGAAGCCCCGTCCCTGTCCGGACGGGGCTTCGGCATGCGGGTCGGCGGCCGGTCCGGGTCCTCCGTCCGGGTGAGCCGGACCCGGCCGGGGCATGAAGGTCCAGCTCATGGAAAGGGACGGCCTGAAAGTGGACGTCGAACGCAAGGAACTCACCCGTGCGTATCCGCATGAGTCTGGCCGTCACCATGGCAGCCACCTGTCTCGCCCTGACCGGCGCTGCGAACCCCACCCAGGCCCGTACCCCCTCCACCCAACAGGCCGCGAGCGCCGCGCCGCACCGCGCGGACGAGAACTGCGGGGCGGGGGAGATCTGCTTCTGGCACGACAAGAACTACTCGGGCACCCCCTGGCGCTGGAGCCCCGCCTCCGGGTACCGCGACATGCCGTCCAACCTGCACGACCACGTCTACTCCTTCAAGGCCGACGCCAACGCGTGCTTCATCGACTGGAGCCCGCAGGAGAAGCGGCCGGTCCTCTCCGGCGACTACGCCCAGGCCTACGACACCAACTTCGGCACGCGGATCGACGCGGTCGGCCCCACCTGCTGAGTCCGTCACCCGGGCGGGCCGTTCCCACGGGACGGCCCGCCTTCCGCGTGTTCGGCTGGGACCGTGCAGCAGCTGCTCCCGGACCCCGTACGACGGCTCGCCGCCTGGTGCGCCGTGGTCCTGCTCGTCTCCGGGGTCGTCTACGTCGGGATCCGGCTCTGTGTGGAGTTCAAGACGGCCGTCACGCCCGTGCTGCTCGCGCTGCTCGGCACCGCGCTCCTCGGGCCGCTGTACCGGCGGCTGGTGAAGGCCGGGGTCAACCGGTCCGTGGCCGCGGCCATCACCTGTGTCGCGGTCGTCGCCGCGGTCGGCGGAGCCGTCTACATCGTCGTGGCCGCGCTGATCGACACCGGGGACCAGATCGTGTCCTCGCTCAAGGACGCGGCGAACTCCGTCGCCGACCACTTCGGGGCCGCCGGGACCTCGCTCGACGACGTCGCCTCCAACGCCAAGGAGCTGCTCACCAAGTTCGGCGGGACGGCGGCCTCCAACGTGATCAGCGGGGTCAGCGTCGTGGGTGAGGCGATCGCCATGGCCGTACTGGCGCTGCTGCTCGTCTTCTTCTTCCTGCGCGACTCGCACCTCGCCACCGGACTGCTGCGCTCGTTCGCCCCGCACGGCAGCGCCGACCTCGTCGAGGCCATGGCCCGCCGGGCCTTCGAGGGCGTCGAGGGCTTCATGCGCGGGACCACCGTGATCGCCCTCATCGACGCCACCTGCATCGGCATCGGCCTGCTCGTGCTGGACGTGCCCGGGGCGGTCGGCCTGGCCGCACTGGTCTTCCTCGGCGCGTACGTCCCCTACCTCGGCGCGTTCCTGTCCGGCGCGGTCGCCGTGCTGGTCGCGCTCGCCGACCGGGGCGCCGTCATCGCGCTGTGGGTCCTCGGGATCGTCGTCGCGGTGCAGGTCCTGGAGGGACACGTCCTGCAGCCGGTGATCCAGAGCCGGACCGTGCAGATGCACCCGGCGGTCGTGATGATCGCGATCACCGCCGGAGCCTCCGTGGCCGGCGTCCTCGGCATGCTGCTCGCGGTCCCGCTGACCGCCGCCGTCTTCGGCGTCGTCCACGAACTGCGGGCGCGCTACGGCACGGCGGACCCCGTCGCGGAGCCGTCGCCGTCGGACTCGTAGAGCTCGAACCAGATGCTCTTGCCCTCGCCCCTCGGGTCCACGCCCCAGGTCTCGGCGAGCAGCTCGATCAGCAGCAACCCGCGCCCGGAGGACGCCAGTTCACCGGGGTGCCGTTTGTGCGGGAGGTCGTCGCCGGCGTCCGTGACCTCGACCCGCATCCGCCGCTCACCGGGCTCGCCGGCCACCTCGGCGGTCAGCAGGGCGTCGGCGTCGGTGTGCACGAGGACGTTGGTGAGCATCTCGGAGACGAGCAGCACCGCGGAGTCGACCTGGTCGTCGTCGGTCCAGTCGTGGAGGAGTTCGCGCAGCTGCTGACGGGCCACCGCGATCCGCTCGGGCTCGGCCTGCGCGACCGTGAGGACCGTACGGCGGATCCTCGGCGCCTCGGTCACCGTGTCGCCGCAGCCGCAGTTCTCGCCCTCCCGGGACAGCAGGAGCACGGCGATGTCGTCCTCGCGGCGGTCGGCGAGGGGGCCGGTGGTGTGGTGCGAGGAGGGGCCGTGCACGGCCTGGACGAGCGCGTCGGCCAGTTCCTCCAGGTCGCCCTTGTGCTCCTCCAGGATGGTCCGGATGCGCTTCCAGCCCGTCTCCAGGTCGTGGCCGCCGGTCTCGATCAGCCCGTCGGTGCAGATCAGCATGGTCTCGCCGGGTTCCAGGGCGAGCGTGGTCGTCGGATAGTCGGCGTCCGGGTCGATGCCGAGCGGCAGTCCGCCGGCCGTGGGCCGCATCAGCACCGTCCCGTCCGCCATGCGTATCGCGGGGTCGGGATGGCCGGCCCGGGCGATCTCCAGGACGCCGGTCTCCGGGTCGGCCTCGACGTACAGGCAGGTCGCGAAGCGCGGGTCGGCCGTCTTGGGGTCGCCGTTGGTGATGCCGTGCAGGAAGCGGGAGGCGCGCGAGAGCACGGCGTCCGGGCGGTGCCCCTCGGAGGCGTAGGCGCGCAGGGCGATGCGGAGCTGGCCCATCAGCCCGGCGGCGCGCACGTCGTGCCCCTGTACGTCGCCGATGACGAGCGCGATCCGCCCTCCCCCAGAGGGGGGACCCCCAGGCAGCGGGATCATGTCGTACCAGTCGCCGCCGACCTGGAGGCCGCCGCCGGTCGGTATGTAACGGGCGGCGACGCTCATGCCCGGGATCTCCGGGCCCAGCGTGGGAAGCATCGAGCGCTGGAGTCCGTCGGTCAGCTCCCGCTCGGACTCGGCGACACCGGCCCGGGACAGGGCCTGGGCGAGCATCCGGGCGACCGTGGTGAGCACGGACCGCTCGTCCGGTGTGAAGGCGACGGGGTAGGTGAAGCCGGCCATCCAGGCGCCCATGGTGCGCCCGGCGACGGTCAGCGGCAGGAACGCCCAGGACTGCCGGTGGAAGCGCTGGGCGAGCGGCCAGGTGACCGGGTAGCGCTCCTTGTACTGCTCGGGCGTGGACAGATAGACGGCACGGCCGGTCCGGACGACCTCGGCGGCCGGGTAGTCGGTCACGAGGGACATGTGCGAGAACGGGTCCTCGTCGCCGGGCTGATGGCCGTGGTGCCCGATGATCGTGAGCCGGTCGCCCGACACCCCGAACACGGCGAGGCCGTCCGGTGAGAATCCCGGCATCGACAGGCCCGCCGCGACCCGCAGCACCTCCGCCGTGGACCGCGCCTCCGCGAGCGCCCGGCCCGCGTCCAGCAGGAACGCCTCGCGGGACCGCCGCCAGTCACCGGTGACCGCCGTCCGCCCGGCGGGTGTGCCCGGCGTGGGCTCGGTGACCTCCTGGAGGGTGCCGATCAGCTCGAAGGACCGGCTCTCGGGGTCGTAGGACGGCTTGGAACGGCTGCGGACGGTACGGATCACCCGGCCCCGGACGTCCATGATCCGGATCCGGACCTCGGCGAGGGTGCCCTCGGCGACGGCCAGGCCGACGACCCCGGCGATCTCGTTCCAGTCGACGGGGTGAAGTCGCGCCCGGGTCTGGGCCTCCGTGAGGGTGGTCGGCTCGGCGGGCAGCCCGAGCAGCCGTGCGGCCTCGGCGTCCACCGTGACCAGGCCCGAGGCGGTGTCCCAATGCCACAGACCGGTCGCGAGGGCGGCGAGTACCTCCCCCACGGCGGGCAGGGGCTCACCAGTGCGCATTGCCCCACTCTAAGAAGAGGAGATCGGTAAGTGCCACCGATGGGGTCCGGGGTTAATGGTGGGGAGGCGATCTATGGGTGGCCGGTACCCTTGGGACGTCCGGGCTCCGGCCCTGGACGTTTCACGTGAAACACTCCCCGATCCGCGAAGGCTGGATGAACGACGATGCATCGGTACAGGTCCCACACCTGCGGCGAGCTCCGCTCCTCTGACGTCGGTACCGACGTCCGGCTGAGTGGCTGGCTGCACAATCGGCGCGACCTGGGCGGCATCCTCTTCATCGATCTGCGCGATCACTACGGCATCACGCAGCTCGTCGCCCGCCCCGGCACGCCCGCGTACGAGGCCCTCGACAAGGTCACCAAGGAGTCGACGGTCCGCGTCGACGGCAAGGTGGTCTCCCGGGGCACGGACAACGTGAACCCGGACCTGCCCACCGGTGAGATCGAGGTCGAGGTCGGCGAGGTCGAGCTGCTCGGCGCCGCCGCCCCGCTCCCCTTCACGATCAACACCGAGGACGGGGTCAACGAGGAGCGGCGCCTGGAGTACCGCTTCCTGGACCTGCGCCGCGAGCGCATGCACCGCAACATCATGCTGCGGTCCTCGGTGATCGCCTCGATCCGCTCGAAGATGGTCGCCCTCGGCTTCAACGAGATGGCCACCCCGATCCTCTCCGCGACCTCCCCCGAGGGCGCGCGCGACTTCGTGGTCCCGTCCCGCCTGAACCCGGGCAAGTTCTACGCCCTCCCGCAGGCGCCCCAGCAGTTCAAGCAGCTGCTGATGATCTCCGGCTTCGACCGCTACTTCCAGATCGCGCCCTGCTTCCGCGACGAGGACGCCCGCGCGGACCGCTCGCCGGGCGAGTTCTACCAGCTCGACGTCGAGATGAGCTTCGTCGAGCAGGAAGACGTCTTCCAGCCGATCGAGAAGCTCATGACCGAGCTGTTCACGGAGTTCGGCGGCGGCCAGGAGGTCACCTCGCCCTTCCCGCGCATCCCGTTCCGCGAGTCGATGCTGAAGTACGGCTCCGACAAGCCGGACCTGCGCGCCAAGCTCGAACTCACCGACATCACCGACATCTTCGAGGGCTCCGAGTTCAAGGCCTTCGCCGGCAAGCACGTGCGCGCGCTCGCGGTGCCGGACGTCTCGGCCCAACCCCGCAAGTTCTTCGACCAGCTCGGCGACTTCGCGGTCACCCTCGGCGCGAAGGGCCTGGCCTGGGTCCGCGTGACCGAGGACGGCTCGCTGACCGGCCCGATCGCGAAGTTCCTGACGGAGGAGAACGTCGCGGAGCTCACGAAGCGCCTGTCGCTGGCCGCCGGCCACGCGGTCTTCTTCGGCGCGGGCGAGTTCGAAGAGGTCTCGAAGATCATGGGCGCGGTCCGCGTCGAGGCGGCCAAGCGTGCCGGCCACTTCGAGGAAGGCGTCTTCCGCTTCTGCTGGATCGTCGACTTCCCGATGTACGAGAAGGACGAGGAGACCGGGAAGATCGACTTCTCGCACAACCCGTTCTCGATGCCCCAGGGCGGTCTGGAGGCCCTGGAGACCCAGGACCCGCTGGACATCCTGGGCTGGCAGTACGACATCGTCTGCAACGGCGTCGAGCTCTCCTCCGGCGCGATCCGGAACCACGAGCCCGACATCATGCTCAAGGCCTTCGAGATCGCGGGCTACGACCGTGAGACCGTCGAGGAGCAGTTCGCCGGCATGCTGCGCGCGTTCCGCTTCGGCGCCCCGCCGCACGGCGGGATCGCCCCCGGCGTCGACCGCATCGTGATGCTGCTCGCGGAGGAGCCGAACATCCGCGAGACGATCTCCTTCCCGCTCAACGGCAACGCCCAGGACCTGATGATGGGCGCGCCGACGGAGCTGGACGAGACGCGACTGCGGGAGCTGCACCTTTCGGTGCGGAAGCCGCAGCCGAAGTAGTAGGCATTTGGCGGGAGTTGGGGCTCGGAACCGGGATCGGTTTCGAGCCCTTTCGCCTGCCTACGGGATTCACAGCGCATTCTCATGTTCATGTCATGTTTCTTACCTCTACCTTCCGGGCCATGACGGATTCCCAAGTACCGGAAGACAGAGGACAGTTGGCGCGCCGTACGGTCCTGGTGGCCGGGGGCGTGGCGGTGACGGCGGTGGGCGCTGCCGGAGCCCTCACGGCGAACGCCTCGGCGGCGCCGGAGGAGGCTCCCCAGGACGCCTGCTACACGCTCACCTCGGAGCTGGTCGAGGGCCCGTACTACATCGACGCCGACAAGATCCGCCGTGATGTGACGGAGGACCAGGAGGGCATCCCGCTCACCCTGGCCCTGAAGGTGATCGACGCCGACACGTGCAGACCGCTGCGGAACGCGGCCGTGGACATCTGGCACTGCAACGCGACCGGCGTCTACTCCGGCTACGAGGCGGGCGGGGGCGGCGGCCCGGCCCCCACGGGGGCGCCGCCGTCGGGCACCCCGACCGACACTCCGACCGGCACCCCGACGGGCGGCCCGCCGCCCGGTGGCGGCGGAGGCCACCAGGAACCGACCGACGACGACCGCTTCCTGCGCGGCACCTGGCACACGGACCGGCACGGCCAGGTCACCTTCAAGACGGTGTTCCCCGGCTGGTACCAGGGCCGCTGTGTCCACATCCACGTCAAGGTCCATGTCGACGGCGAGTGGACGGACGCGGGCTACGAGGGCGGCCACACCTGCCACACGGGCCAGCTCTTCTTCGACGAGAAGTCGGTCCTCGCGACGGCGGTCCTGGAACCCTACGTCTCCAACACGGCGACCCGCACGACCCTCACCGAGGACGGCATCTACCCGCAGAACGGCCACGAGGGCGGCCTGCTCTACCTCAAGTACGACCGACGCCACATCGGCCGGGGCGTACACGCGCGTCTGACGCTGGCGGTGGACCCGGACGAGACGAACGACGGGGAGGGCGGCGGAGGCGGACCGGCCCCATCGACTTCGGCGTCGCCGTCGCCGTCGGCCACGACGGGCTGACGACTGGGCTACGACGACAACACCGGCCTCGTACGCCCCACACGCCACCCCACCATGGAAACCTCGCAGCGGACACACAGGAATATCGATGTGCCTGCACAGAGGCAGGGCGTGTCATGGACGTACGAGGCCGGAACCGCCCGGCCCGTGGACCGTGAAGGCCGGGAGGAAGCGATGGGATACGTCGTACTCGCAATGCTGTTGACAGCCGGGGCGGCGTTCGCCGTCGTCGCGCAGCGCCGCTCCCACCGGCCGCGGGCCCTGTCCGACCTGGACGCCGAGGTCGAGGCCAGCGGCTGGGTACTGCGGCTCGGCGCGAGCCTGTCCGTCCCCGAGGCGAGGCTCTGGGCGGGCGCGGGCGAAACGGCGACGCGCGCGCTGACGGCCGCCGCGGAATGCCACCGGGCGGCCGGCGCCCAACTGTCCGCGGCCCACAAGGCGGATGAATACGCGCGGGCGACACAGGTGGCCAAGGAAGGGCTTGCCCATATCGCTACGGCCCGTGCGGCACTGGGAGCGGTCGTAGCGGTGTGAGAGGAACCGGTCAGTTACGGCGCTGCCACCAGCGGCGTCTGCGGGGCGGGGTTTCGGAGGTGGCCGCCAGGGTCTCGGAATCGAGGGCGTCCAGGGCCCGCCGTACGGCATCGAACGTGGCCACGGGGTGGTGGCCGAAGTCGCGACCGTCGGGCGGCAGCGCGACTCCCACGCAGACCAGTTTGAAGCTGTCGCCGCTGAGGAGGACGGACATGAACACCGGGGCACCCAGGCACCCTTGGGGAAGTCTGCCGCCCCAGCGGATGGTTCCGTCGCCCGCGCGGGCGACCTTGCCGACCACCACGGCCTGATTACGGGCGCCGTCGTCCGGACCGACGTCATGACCGAGAACGTACGCCACGACGGGTTCGGCGCCGATCCGTGCGATGTCCTCGTCGCGGGCGGCGATGCCGTCGGTTATCTCGTCGGTGTTCCAGCGCCAGCCCTTGCGGTCGGCGTAGGTGTGCAGCCCGGCAGAGGGCATCATCGCGACGCCCAGGTCGCCCAGGTGGGTCCAGCCCTCGGCGAAGTCGGTGAGGATGAGTTTCTCGGCGCTCGGGGCAGGGTCGCACAGGGTCGGCCGTATGGTCACCTCGGCGAACTCGACCCCCCGGGTGGGTTCCCCGGCCGTCACGAGGTACTGCCGGACCACGTCACCGTCCGGAGTGCTCTCCACGAGTTCGTTGAACCAGAAGAGCGTCGCGTGACTCCCCTCCCGACAGGCGGCCTCCTGGAAGGGCAACGTCGCACCACCGACACGTCCGACGATGGCGTCGACGGTGGCTTCGTGAAGGCTGGGGAGTTCGGGCATGGGGTGGAGCCTATGCGCCCGACCGGGATTGATCAGACCTGGTCCGCGCTGTCCTCGACGAACAGCTCTTCCGCGGTGGAGGCGGTCAGGGAACGGTCGAACCAGAGGGTGAGGGTGTCGAGGTCGGTGCAGGAGGTGATGCGGTCACGGATGTCTTCGGGGACGGGGATTCCGCGCTTCTCCAGCACGCGCAGGATGAACGAGGCGCCCTCCTCGGCCCTGCCCTCCGTTTTGCCTTCGGCCTTGCCCTCCAGGTACCTCTCCTCGTAGATCGTCCCGTGGCCCGGGAAGTGGGTGATGACGTTCGACATCAGCTCTCTCTATTTCTCCTTGGCCGGAGTGTTCTCCAGGCCGACTTCCAGAACCTCGAACCAGTACGCCGTGGTGTCCGGATCGAACGACAGGAGGCCACGAACCATCGCTTCCAGTATGGCGGGCGCCCTGCGGTCATCGCTATGAACCATCGCCGAGAGCACTGCCAGCGCCGGTTGCCGGGTTACCGTCGACTCGTCGGTGATCACCGGGACAGTGCCCGGTCCCAGCACGAACGGGCGTGTGACCTGGGTCGACCACCGACCGACGGCGCACTCGAAGGGACCGGCTGCCCACTTCGCCGTCAACCGGTCCCGGCATACGGCCACCAGCAGCACCGGCATGTCGTACTTCGCGCTGAGGTGGGCCGCGTAGTAGGCCCAGCTCTTCGCCTTGTCCGGGTCCTTCTTGGTCTGGGACTCGATGGCGAGCAGGAAGCTCTCGCCCATGGCGGGCTCGAACTTGAGCACCGTGTCCACGCGGCGCTCCAGGGGCCGGATTTCGGTCGCGTCGGGTGTGATCGAGCCGAAGTCCGACTTCGCGGGCGGCGGGATGCCCAGGGATTCGAAGACGAGGGTGAGGGCCTCCGGATGCTCCTGGAAGAGCCGGTGGGTCGCCTCGTGGGTTGATGTGACCATGTGCGCAACCTGGGTGGATCAAGGACGGGGATGTCCGGTCGAATGGGTGACGTTCACTCTTTCGATGGGCGAAGGAACGTTCAGGCCGCCGTGGCCAGTTCGCACCAGACGTACTTGCCCTTGCTGCCGTTCGTGGACAGCGGCTGCCGGCCCCAGAGGTCGGCGCATGTCTTGACCAGGGCCAGGCCTCGGCCGTCTTCCAGGTCCAGGTGATGGGCCAACTCCCTTGGTGGTTCCGGGGGTTCGGGGTCCGTGTCCCAGGCGCCGAGGCGGAGGGTGCCGGGTTTCCAGGTGATCCGGAGGATCGCGGGGCCTTTCGTGTGGCGTACGGCGTTGGAGATCGGCTCGGTTGCCAGGAGTTCGGCGGTGTCGACGAGGCCGATCAGGCCGTGCATCGTCAGGATCAGGCGGAGGGTGCGGCGGCTGACGGTGACGGCGCGGAGGTCGTGGGGGATGGTGAGGGTGTATTCCCAGGGTGCGGCTGGTTCTTCGGGTTCGGGCATGCGTGAACCCCTGGTCAGGGAGGGGGAGTTGCGGGTCTGCGGGCGGTGGCTTGTCGCGGCCGGCATGGCATGGCGGGGCGGTGCGCTTCCGGGGTCCCGGTGTTCCGCAGGGTGTGCGGCGCGTCACTGACGGTAGGGCTAAATATTTGGCGCCCGCAAGTCGTTCGAGTAATCTGACACCCGATTGGGGACCTTCAACCCCGTTCGAAGCTTGGACAGTTGGGGACTTGGAGCCGTATGCCAGCCAGGATTCAGCCGACTGCTCGCCAACTGCGACTCGGCGCTGAGCTGAGGAAACTGCGTGAGACGGCCGGCCTGTCGTCCCGAGAGGCGGCGGGGTTGCTGAGTGTGGCCCCGGCTCAGATGAGTCAGTTCGAGGCGGGCAACGCGGGTATCACCGGCGAGCGAGTGCGCAGGCTCGCTGCTCACTATGCCTGCACCGACACGGAGTTGATCGAGGCTCTGGCGGGGATGGCCATGGACCGGACGCGAGGATGGTGGGAGCGGTACCGGGGTGTGTTGCCCCCACCTTTCCTGGACTTGGCGGAACTGGAGCATCACGCCACGTTCATCCAGGAGATCGCCACCGCGCATGTTCCCGGTGTGCTTCAGACCGAGGACTACGCCCGAGCCGTATTCGCCTACTGGCGTCCGGATCTTCCGGAGAGCGAGCTGGAGCCGAGGGTAGAACATCGCGGGTGTCGGCGGGTGGCGCTCACGCGAGAAGGGGCGGTCCCGTACACGGCGGTTCTGCATGAGTCTGTGCTGCGCACACGTGTTGCCGACCGCCGGGTGGCTCGGGCTCAGCTCGACGAAGTCCTGCGCTTGACGGAGCGTTCCAATGTCACGGTCCGCGTGATTCCTTTCGACGTGGATGGGTTCGGCGGGGCGAGCACCGCACTGATCTACGCGGGCGGCCCCGTCCCGGCGCTGGACACCGTCCACAGGGACATGCCGTACGGCTCAGCCTTCGTTGATGCCGCTGCCCAACTCGCTTCGATGCGAACGCTCTTCCGTAGGGTGGAGGGGGCTTCGCTGGACCCGAATCGGTCCACGGAGTTCATCCACCGCCTGCTGAAGGAGCTGTGAGTCGTGACCGAGTGGCAGAAGTCGTCGTTCTCTGGTGGCGCTGACGGCAACTCGTGCGTGGAACTCGCCTGTGGTGACGTCTCGTTGCTGCTCCGCGAGAGCGATGACCCCACCCGAATACTTGCCCTCACGTCGGCCGGTCTGGCTGGGCTCCTGCGCCATCTCGGAGCCGACCCGCGATAGCGAAGGAGTTGTAGGCGTGATCCAGTGGCAGAAGTCCACGTACTCCGGTGGCGCGGCGGGCAATGAGTGTGTGGAACTTGCCTGTAGCGAACGTGAGTTGCTGCTCCGCGAGAGCGACTACCCCACCCGAATACTCCCCCTCACATCGACCGGGCTCGCCGGACTCCTGCGCCACCTCGGAGCCGACCCGCGATAGCGCAAGGGGCTGGAAGACGTGATCCAGTGGCAGAAGTCGACCCTCTCCAGCGGCTCGGATGGTTCCTCGTGCGTGGAACTTGCCTATAGCGAAGGCGAGTTGCTCCCCCGCGAAAGCGACGACCCCACCCGAACACTCCCGGTCACCGCACGCGGGCTCGCCGCCCTCCTCCGTCGTCTGCACGGGCGGCAGCACACCGCCCTTTATAAAGCGTGACACTCTCCCGTAAAGCGACACACTTTCTCAGGTGCCCCCTGGGATGGGCACTCCCCGCCCCGAAATTCTTCACAACCGCGGCAACCTTTTTTGATCCCCACGGCAACTGAGGAGTCGTAACCCCTCGCCGCACCAAAGGACTCCCCCGTGGCCACGCCTTCTGCCTCGCACCGCCGCTCCCTCCGCAAGCGCCGCACCGTCGTCGTCACCGCTGCCGTAGCCGCCGCAGGCATCGGTGCCGGGTTCCTCGTGCTGAACGCGAACGCCGCCGGCACCAGCGTCGACCTGTACCACCAGACCCTCGCCGCCAAGGACGGCTGGGCCTCGTCCGGGACCGGTACCAAGGGCGGCGCGAAGGCCGATGCCGCGCACACCTTCACCGTCAGCACCCGCGCGCAGCTCGTGAAGGCGCTGGGGTCGGTCAGTGACACCACGCCCCGGATCGTGAAGATCAAGGGCACGATCGACGCCAACACCGACGGCTCCGGCAAGAAGCTGACCTGCGCGGACTACTCCTCCGGCACGGGCTACTCGCTGTCCGCCTACCTCAAGGCCTTCAACCCCTCCACCTACGGCCGCTCAAAGCTGCCCTCCGGCACGCAGGAGAAGGCGCGGGCCGCCGCCCAGGCCAAGCAGGCGAAGAACGTCATCTTCCGGGTGCCCGCGAACACGACCGTCGTGGGCGTGCCCGGTACCCACGCCGGGATCACCGGCGGCATGCTGCAGATCCAGAAGGTGGACAACGTCATCGTCCGCAACCTGACCTTCGCCGCCACCCAGGACTGCTTCCCGCAGTGGGACCCGACGGACGGAGACAGCGGGAACTGGAACTCGCAGTACGACGCCGTGACGCTGCGCGGTGCCACGCATGTCTGGGCCGACCACAACACGTTCACCGACGCGCCGGGGCTCGACACCTCCGACCCGACGTACTACGGGCGCCAGTACCAGATCCACGACGGCGACCTCGACATCACCAAGGGCTCGGACCTGGTGACCGTCGAGCGCAACCAGTTCACCAACCACGACAAGACGATGCTGATCGGCAGCAGCGACTCCGACAGCGTCGGCAAGCTGCGCGTCTCCATCCACCACAACGTGTGGAAGGGCATCGTGCAGCGGGCGCCGCTGGCCCGGATCGGGCAGATCCACATCTACAACAACTACTACGACACCACGAACCTCAACGGGTACGACCTCCTGTACAGCGTCAACTCGCGGGCCAAGGCCCAGGTCGTCGCCGAGGACAACTACTGGAAGACGTCCGCGAGTCAGAAGCTCAGCAAGCTGTTCAGCGGTGACGGGACGGGCTCGATCGCGGGCAGCGGCAACCTCGTCAACGGCACGGCGACCAACCTCGTCGCCGCCTACAACGCCGCCAACTCCAAGAAGCTGAAGACCACCGTGAACTGGACCCCGACCCTCAAGGCCGGGCTGGAGACCTCCGCGAAGAACCTGCCGACGGAGCTCGCCACCACGACCGGGGCCGGGGTGCTCAAGTAGCGGTCGCGCTCCTGAGCCGCAACTACCCTGCTGGCGTGAGGAAGTTGCGGCTCAGCTGTCGTACGTGCCGTCCCACGGTGGTCCGAAGGCGTGCCGGTCCGGGTACAGCTCGGCCCAGCTGCCGTCCTCGTCCTCCTCGATCAGGAGGCCGAACAGGACGCCGTCCACGGTGCGTTGGAAGGGGCGGACGGCGATGTCGGTGTAGCTGCGGCGGGGGAGGGCGCGGAGCAGTTTCGCCAGGTGGATGCGGGCCTGGGAGAGGACCGAGTCGTCACCGTGCGGGGCGCGCTGCTGCTCGGCCCAGGTGCCGGCGCACCAGATCTCCGAGTCGCGGTAACGGCCCGCGGCGTCGAAGGTGTGGAGCACCGTGTAGAGACGTTTCTGCTCTTCCCAGCCGTCGCCGGGACGGAAACCCTGGGGAAACGCGTAGGTGACCGACGCCAGGAACTGACCGTCCGCGTAGCGGCCGACGGCCCCGCTGCGCTGATTCGGGTCGTAGGCGATCGGGATGACCTCGGGGACTGCCATGGCGGCACCTTACGGGTTGGCGCGAACACGTCTGCGTCGGGGTCCGTCACCGAGCCCGTGTGACCTCGCTGAGCCGACCCGGGGTCAATGGTGGCACCGAGATGGCATGCGCCGCACCAGCCCGCAGTCCCTCAAGGCTGTACAGAGTCCTCCGTACGGTCCTCGAGGCGCGGGAAGAGAACCGCGCCCTTCGTCACCGGGGAGCCGGGCGGAAGCGCGCCCCAGGCCGAGGCGTCCCGGATCCGCTGGTCGGCCAGGGGCCCGAGGGTCGTCGCCGCGCCCAGGGAGTCCCACAGCCGTTCCGACGACTCCGGCATGACCGGTTCGAGGAGGATCGCGATCGCGCGGAGGGAGTCGGCCGCCGTGTAGAGGATCGTCGCCAGGCGGTCGCGGGCCTCGGGGGAGTCGGACTTGGCGACCTTCCAGGGTTCCTGGTCGGTCAGATAGCCGTTGACCTGCTTGACGAAGTCGAGGACGGCCAGGATGCCGCCCTGGAAGTCGAGTTGGTCGCCGATACGGCGGTCCGCCTCCGAAGTCGCCGTCAGCAGCGCCGACTTGAGTGAGCGCTCGGCCTCGGCCTCCTCCCCCGGCGCGGGCAGCGCGCCGTCGAAGTACCTGGTCGTCATCGCGGTCACCCGGGACGCCAAGTTGCCGTAGCCGTTGGCGAGTTCGCTGGTGTAGCGGGCGGTGAAGTCCTCCCAGGAGAAGGAGCCGTCCTGGCCGAAGGCGATCGCGCGCAGGAAGTACCAGCGGTAGGCGTCCACGCCGAAGTGCGCGGTCAGGGACTGCGGGCTGATGCCGGTCAGGTTCGACTTGGACATCTTCTCGCCGCCGACCATCAGCCAGCCGTGCCCGAAAACCCGCCCGGGAAGAGGCAGGTCATTGGCCATGAGCATCGCCGGCCAGATCACGGCGTGGAAGCGGAGGATGTCCTTGCCGACCAGATGGACGTCGGCCGGGAAGGTGGCCCCGAACTCCGCCGGGTTCTCGTTGTAGCCCACGGCCGTCGCGTAGTTGAGGAGCGCGTCGACCCAGACGTAGATCACGTGCGAGGGGTCCCAGGGGACCTTGACGCCCCAGTCGAAGGTCGAGCGGGAGATCGACAGGTCCTGGAGGCCCTGGCGGACGAAGTTCACCACCTCGTTGCGGGCCGAGGCGGGCTGGATGAAGTCCGGGTGGGCTTCGTAGTGGGCGAGGAGACGGTCGCCGTACTCGCTCAGCTTGAAGAAGTAGTTCTCCTCCTTGAGGAGTTCCACCGGTCGCCGGTGGATGGCGCACAACAGGGTCCCACTGCCGCCCTCCGCCTCGACCAGCTCACCCGGGAGCTTGTACTCCTCGCAGTAGACGCAGTACGGGCCCTCGTAACCGCCCTTGTAGATCTCGCCCTTGTCGTGCAGGTCCTGCACGAACTCTTGGACGCGGTCGGTGTGCCGGCGCTCCGTGGTGCGGATGAAGTCGTCGTTGGAGATGGCGAGATGGTCCCAGAGCGGTTTCCAGGACTCCTCGACCAGACGGTCCGCCCACTCCTGCGGGGAGACGCCGTTCGCCTCCGCCGTGCGCAGGATCTTCTGGCCGTGCTCGTCCGTGCCGGTGAGGAACCAGACGTCCTCACCCCGCCGGCGGTGCCAGCGGGCGAGGACGTCGGCGGCGACGGTGGTGTAGGCGTGGCCGAGGTGCGGGGCGTCGTTGACGTAGTAGATGGGGGTGGTGACGTAGTAGTACGTCATCGGGTCACCCCTGGTCCCCGCCGAACCGCTCCTTGTACATCTCCAGGTCCTCCTCCGTGAGCTTCGCGAAGAGCACCGGGGGGACGGTGAAGGGGGTGCCGGCCGGGACGGTGGTGAGCGACTTCGCTTCGTCCGACGACACCCAGGTCGCCGTGTCGTCCTTGAGCTGGAACGCCTGGCGCATCGCCGCCGAGGAGGACGGGATGAAGGGTTCCGAGACCACCGCGTAGAGGTGGATCAGGTTCATCGCCGTGCGCAGCGTGAGGGCCGCGGCCTCCGGGTCGGTCTTGATCTCCAGCCAGGGGGCCTTCTCCTCCAGGTAGGAGTTGCCCGCCGACCACAGGGCGCGCAGCGCCGCCGCGGCCTTGCGGAACTGGAGGGCCTCCATCTGGGTCTCGTACTCGGCCAGCAGGCCCGCGATCTCCTCGCCGAGCTTCGCCTCCGCCGGGCCCGCCTCGGTGCCCGCCGGGACCTCTTCGCCGAAGCGCTTCTTCGAGAAGGACAGGACGCGGTTGACGAAGTTGCCGAGGGTGTCCGCCAGGTCCTTGTTCACCGTGGCGGTGAAGTGCTCCCAGGTGAAGGAGGAGTCGTCGGACTCGGGGGCGTTGGCGATCAGGAAGTAGCGCCAGTAGTCGGCCGGGAGAATGCTGAGCGCCTGGTCGGTGAAGACGCCCCGCTTCTGGGACGTGGAGAACTTCCCGCCGTAGTACGTCAGCCAGTTGAAGGCCTTGACGTAGTCGACCTTCTTCCACGGCTCGCGGATGCCGAGCTCGGTGGCCGGGAACATCACCGTGTGGAACGGGACGTTGTCCTTGGCCATGAACTCCGTGTAGCGGACCGGGTTCTCGCCCTGGTCGGACTCGTACCACCAGGACTTCCAGTCCCTGTTCTCCGGGTCCTGGTCCGACCACTCCTTCGTCGCGCCGATGTACTCGATCGGGGCGTCGAACCAGACGTAGAAGACCTTGCCCTCCGCCGCCAGCTCCGGCCAGGTGTCGGCCGGGACCGGGACGCCCCAGTCCAGGTCGCGGGTGATCGCGCGGTCGTGCAGGCCCTCGGTGAGCCACTTGCGGGCGATGGAGGAGGCGAGCTGCGGCCACTCCTCCTCGTGCGCCGCGACCCACTCCTCGACCTCGTGCTGGAGCTTCGACTGGAGGAGGAAGAGGTGCTTGGTCTCGCGCACCTCCAGGTCCGTCGAGCCGGAGATCGCCGAGCGGGGGTTGATCAGGTCGGTCGGGTCCAGGACGCGGGTGCAGTTCTCGCACTGGTCGCCGCGGGCCTTGTCGTAGCCGCAGTGGGGGCAGGTGCCCTCGACATAGCGGTCCGGGAGGAAACGGCCGTCCGTTGGCGAGTAGACCTGGCGGATCGCGCGCTCTTCGATGAAGCCGTTCTCGTTCAGGCGGCGGGCGAAGTGCTGCGTGATCTCGCGGTTCTGCGGGGAGGAGCTGCGGCCGAAGTAGTCGAAGGCCAGCGCGAAGCCGTCGTAGACCGCCTTCTGCGCGTCGTGCGCCTGCGCGCAGAACTCGGCCACGGGGAGGCCCTGCTCCTTCGCGGCCAGCTCGGCCGGGGTGCCGTGCTCGTCCGTCGCGCAGATGTAGAGGACGTCGTGGCCGCGCTGGCGGAGGTAACGGGAGTAGACGTCCGCCGGGAGCATGGACCCCACCATGTTGCCCAGGTGCTTGATCCCGTTGATGTACGGAAGGGCGCTGGTGATGAGGTGTCGAGCCATCGGGGGGCTGCTCCCAGGTCGGTGTGTTGCTGTTGTTGCGAACCTTGAAATCGTAGCCGACATGGGTGTGCCGCCCGCCTCCCGTTTTACGGGGTGGGAAGCGGGCGGCACGTTGTCCTACGGCTGTGCGGTTACGGGCGCCAGTCGATCAGTACGCCGTCGTAGAGCTCCGCGTCCGTGAGCTCGAGGGGGGTCGGGCCCGCGTGGAAGAAGGCCGTGTTGTCGGTCTTCAGCTTGCGGAGGTAGTCGAAGGCCTTGTTCTCGTGGTCGCCGAACGCGACGAACGAGAAGAAGACGGAGGCATGCGACTTGGCCGCGTCCGTGAGGGACTGGGTGGCCGGGGTCTTCGCGTCCGGGGCGCCGTCCGTCTGGAACACGACCAGGGCGGGGGTGCCGGGGGTGGCGTTCGCGTCGTAGTGCGCGAGTACGGCTTCTACGGCGGCGTGGTAGCTGGTACGGCCCATGCGGCCGAGGCCAGCGTGGGCCTCGTCGATCGCGTTCTCGGGGGAGGTGGGGGTCAGGTCCGTGGTGCCGTCCACTTCGGTGGAGAAGAAGACGACGTGGACGGAGGGGGTGGGGTCCGGGTCCAGGTGGGTCGCGAGGGCGAGGGTCTGGTCGGCGAGGGCCTGGGCGGAACCGTCCTTGTAGTACGGGCGCATGCTCGCGGAGCGGTCGAGGACGAGGTAGGTCTTCGCCCGGGTACCGGTGAGGGTGGCCTTGGCGAGGGCTGCGGCGGCGGAGTCGCTGCCCACGGCCTCGGCTACGCCTTCGGCCTCGACAGTGTTCCCACCCGCACCGCCCGTGACGGATTCGTTGTCGGGTGCGGGTGGCCCCTGTGGGGCGGACTCGCCGTCGGCGGCTGCGGCCGCGACGAGCGCGGGGGTGGGCTCGGTGGCCGGTTCGGGGGTGCTTTCGGCTGCGGGCTCGGGGGTGGGGGTGGGGGTGGGGGTGGGGGTGGGTTCGGCGACGGTTTCGGCGGTGGCCTCCGGCTGAGGCTCCGCCTCTGCCTCCGGCGCGGCTTCCGCCTCCGGCTCGGTTACCGCTTCCGCGACCGGCTCGACGACCGGCTCGGGCTCGGGCTCCGGGTCGGCCTCGGAGACCGGCTCGGTCTCGGGGGCGGCGGCTTCCGCGGTGGGCTCCGCCTTGGGCTCGGGGTCCACGGCGGGCTCGGCCTCCGGCTCTGGCGCGGTTTCCGCGACGGACTCGGCCTCAGGCTCGGTGACCGGTTCCGCCTCGGGCTCCGGCGTCACCTCGGCCGTAGCCTCGGCTTCTTCCGCCTTCGGCTCGACGGCCGGCTCGGTCTCCGTGACCGGCTCCGCCGCAGGCTCCGGGCTCGCTTCGGCCGTAGGCTCAGCTTCCTCTGCCTTCGGCTCGACGAGGGGCTCGGCTTCCGACTCCGCGACCGGCTCGACGACCGGCTCTGGCGCGGTTTCCGCGACGGGCTCGGCCTCAGGCTCGGTGACCGGCTCCACCTCGGGCTCCGCCGTCACCTCGGCCCCAGCCTCGGCCGTCGCCGACACTCCCGTCCCCTCCGTCGACACCGTCGGCTTCGGGACCGTCACGTTGTCGAAGGCCAGGGCCACGAGTTCGTGTTCGTCGTCCTCCAGGGTGGAGGACGGGCGGGGTTCCGGGACCTGGGCGACTGCCGTGGGGGCCGGGGTGGTGAGGTCGGGTTCTGTGGACGGGGACGGGACCTTGGCGTCCGGTTCCCGGGGGGTCTGCTGTTCCTGCGAAGGAGTGCGTTCCGCGCTCTCTGCTTCCGCGGCACGCTCCTTGCGTGACCTGCCGAACGCATTCCGCAGGAGAGTGAGAATGCCCATGTGCGCAACCCTTCGCGTGAGTTGAAGCCGTCAATCCCTGGCCAGGACGGACACGTAAGGTTAGCGGCCCCGGATGGCGATCTTAGGCAGGGTCGACGCGCGTGGGACGCGTTCTGTCAACACCCCCTGTTTCGGCCACCACTTCGCTCACCCGTTCACCTGCCCGTTCGCCGGACGGCGGGCGGTGTCAGTGGGTCCCCCTACCGTGCCTTCCATGACACACGTGACGCACCGCACGTACCGCACCCACTGGATACACGGCCCGCTCGCCGGTCCTGAGGATGTCAACGTCGTCTTCTTCCGGGGGATGTCGTTGGACGCGCTCACACGCGGGCTTCTCGCCATGCGGCACATCCCGCTCGCCTACGCCAAGGGCGCCGAAGGCGAATGGGGGCTGGTCATGCATGACATGTTCGGCTGGGACGAGGACGACTACGACCGCCCCGACTACCGGCCGTTGTGCCGGGACGGCGGTGAACTCGCCGTCTTCACCACGGAACCCTGCGTCGCCAAGGCGCACGGCCCCGACTTCGACTACTATCGCGCCGGGCGCTACGTCTGCGGGATCAGTTTCGAGAACCCGTCCGGCGGCGTCGGGGAACAGCCCGATCTGCTGGCACCGGCCCTCACCGCCGCACGGCTGATCGGGCCGCACGCGGAACTCGACCCGTACGACAACGAGGAACGGACCGTCCGGGCGATCTCGGCCTTCTTCTCCCTGCCCGACCCCGACTTCTCCCTGACCTGACCGACAGCTAACTGACCTGGCCGACAGCCAACTGACCTGGCCGCAGCGGGGTGCCCTCAGTGCGGCGACGCGATCGCCCGCGCCGCCGCCACCTCCTGCCGCAGCGGCTCCAGCACACTGCCCGCCGGCCCCGTCAGAGCCGTACGGACCTCCACCAGTACCTCCGACTCGCGCACCCCCTCCGACAACTCACGGAGCTGGAGCGCCACTTGGGTCACCTCGGCGGAGGACGGAGGCGGTGCCCCGTGTTTCACCCGCACCCGCGCCGCCGTCGTCGCGTCGACGATGCGCTCCACGGCGACGACGAGAGGCAGCCAGCCGGCGGCGAGGCGGCCGGTGGGCGGGGGTTCGGTGAGGGCGCGTTGGAACTCCGTGCGGATGACGGACAGGTCGCGGTAGAGACGGCGCCGCATCCGGGCCCGGGAGGCCGCATCGACCTCGGTGCCGGCCCCGGAAGAGCCAGGAGTTCCGAACGCCGACTCCACATAGCGCGCGGTGTCCGCCACCGCCTCAGCCAACCGGTCCCCCACCCGCGTGTGCCAGCTCTCCGGCCAGAGCAGATAGCCCGCGATCAGCGCGATACCGCAGCCGATCAACGAGTCCACCAGTCGGGGCAGGAGCAGTGCCGTGCCCTGGTGGTTCAGGATGTCCGAGAGGAGCAGGATCACCGGGGTGATCGCCATCGTCTGGTAGCCGTAGCCCCGGGGGGTGAGGGCGGGGATGAGCGGGGCCAGGAGGAGCAGGACCAGTACGTCCCACCAGCCCCTCGGTACCGCCGACAGCACCGCCGCCGCGATCACCAGTCCCGCCACCGTGCCGAGCGCGCGCAGCAGCGCCCGGGAGAAGACCGAGCCGAAGTCGGGCTTGAGGACGAAGGTGATCGTCAGGGCGATCCAGTACGAGCGCGGGACCGGGACCGTCGAGACCAAGACCTGTGCGAGGCCGATGCAGAGGGCCAGGCGCAGGCCGTAGCGCCAGGATCCGGAGGAGAGAAGGACGTTGCGGGCCGCCCTCGCCGCCCGGATGCGGAGGGCCGCCGGGCGGCCCAGGCGGTCGTCGATGCCCCGGGGGTCGATGTCGGGGGCGGTGACGACCTCGGCCGCGTGGCGCAGGGCGTGGTCGATCGCGCGGGTCGTCTCGCTGGTGGGGGCGGAGAGGTCGAGCCCTATCGGGCCGGTGTAGCCCGTCTCGACGGCGTGGGCGAGATTGCGGACCGCGTCGCGGATCCCCGGAGGGAGGGGGCGGCCCGACTGGTGGACCGCGGGGGCCGCCTCGACGACCGGTGTGATCGCGTTCAACTGGGCGAGCAGGCGGGTGAGTTCGGGGTTGCGGCCGTGGTGGCGGGCGCGCCGGGCGAGGACCAGGTCGTAGGACTGGTTGAGGGACTGGGTGACGGCCCGGCGGGCCGCGTCGTAGCCCGCTGTCGGGTCGTCGCCGCAGGTGGCGAGGAGGTCGGCGACGGTGCGGTAGGTGTTCGCGACCGCCGTCCGTTCCGGGACGCCGGAGCGCAACGGCCAGGCGAGGAGGGCCAGGAGGAGGACGAGGAGGCCGCCGCCGGACATCAGGAGGGGGGCCAGCCACCACGCGCCGGGGAGCGGGAGGCCCGCGCCGATCACCGAGTTGAGGAGCAGCAGCAGGCCCGATACGGAGGCCACCGCGCCGATCGTCGAGATCATCCCGGAGGCGAGCGCGATGAGGGTCAGGGCGGTGACCGCCAGCCAGCCGTGGCCGTAGACCGCCGCGCCGAGCGTGACGCCGATGGCGCCGAAGAGCTGGGGGATCGCGATGTTGAGGATGCGCATGCGGTAGGCGTCGGCGGTGTCGCCGATCACGCCGGAGAGGGCGCCCATGGAGGCAAGGGCGCCGTAGGCGGTGTGTCCGGTGGCGAGGCCGAGGGCGAGGGGGAGGGACATCGCGACGGCGGCGCGGGCGATCGCCGGGCGGTTGAGGGGGGCCTGCTGGGGTTGGAGGTTCCTCACCAGCCAGTCGGGGGGTGTGAGGCTGATGGGGAACTCGCGGGACATGCGCCCATTATGGGCAGCCCTCCACGTCATTCGTGCTGGTGGAGCGCGATGTCCACCAGCAGCGCGCGGTGGTCGGTGTCGGCGAGGTCGACGAAGCGGGCGCTGTTCGCGGAGAAGTCCGGGGAGAGGAGGACGTGGTCGATCTGGGTGCCGAGGGTGGGGAGCAGGCGCTCGGGCCAGCTGGGGGTGCGGGGGTGTCCGGCGAGGCGGGCCGCGTCACGGAGGCCGGTGTCGAGGATGCGGCGGAACGCTGCATGGTCCTGGGAGGAGTTGAAGTCTCCGGCCAGGACGGTGGGGGTGGTCGGGTCGGCTGCGGCGAAGGCGCGCAGCCTGCCCAACTCGCGGCGCCACAGGCCTACCTGGTTCGGCAACGGGGGCATGGGGTGGGCGAGTTGGAGGCGGACGGCGTGGCCGTCGACGTCCGCGACCGCGCCGGGCATGCCCATCGTGCCGGTGACGCCCTTCGTGCCCTTGAGGGGGAAGCGGCTGAGGATGATTGAGCCGTGCGAGCCGGCCGCCACCACGGCCTGCCGGTAGGGGAGTTGAGTGCCGAAGTCCCGGCGCAGGGTGGCCTGGCAGGTGTACTCGCACTCCTCCACGAACACCACGTCCGGCCGCTCCCGCCGGATCACCGGCACCAGAGATCCGGTCCCCCGTCCGAACTCGACGTTCGAGGTCAGGACGCGAAACTCGGCGATCGCGGGTCCGCCCGGTTCACCGCTCTTACCGTACGGCTCGATGAACCACGCCAGCAGCCCGAGCAGCGCCACTCCCCACACCAGCCCGAGCCGCCACCGGGAGAGCAGGGCGAGGAGCAGTCCAAGGCCGGTCGGGGCCAGCAACCACGGGAGGAACGCGAGGAGTTGGGGGATGGGCGTGATCGCGTCGGTGTCGGCGGTACGGCAGCCGACGACCACGCTCACGGCCGCGAACAGCAGGCCCGCGCACCAGACCGTGAAGTGCCGGCCCCGGTGGCGTTCCGGTACGAAGTCGGCGGCGGTCCACTCGGAGGTCACGGTGCCCACGTGATGACCTTCCGCCGGTGGACGCAGATGCCGGATGCCCGAATCATCCCACGCGTGCCGGGAACTCCCCCGGGAATCAGGAATCGGCGGTCATGCCTGGACCCGGGTCGGCTGCTGCGCCCGGTCCGCCGCGGGTGCGCGCCGGCGTCGTACGAACTCCCGTACCGGACGCACGTATCGGGTGAGCCAGGCCGTCGCGGCGACCGTGAGGCCGAGGCCGAGGAGCAGCCAGGCGACCGTGCGCAGGGTCGAGGTGAGGGCGTCGTAGATCGCGCCGCCCGCCGCCTGGGAGACCTCGGCGGGAAGGTCGGCGACCGTGAGCTGGCGGCCGATCGCGAGGGCGAGGCCGAGCAGGGCGCCGCCGAGGGCCGTGCCGAGCGCGGTCGCGGTGATCGCGCGGCGGCGGCGCACGGCGACGGCGATGCCGGTGACCGCGAAGGCGGCGGCGGTGACGGGGAGCCAGAAGCCGGCGACCTCGAGCACGTGGAACTCCTCCCGGAGCGGGCCCAGTTCACCGGCCGGGAGGACCGCGACCTCGGTGTGCTGGACGGGGATGCGGTCCGCCAACGGCACGTGCTCGTGGGCGAGTCGGTGTTTGACCTGGGCGGTGACCGGGGCGAGGTCGACGGTGACGGCGCTGCTGCGCTGCTCGTCGCGCAGGGCGTGCAGGACGGCGTCGTGGGTGGCGCGGTTGCCCTCGTCCCAGGCCAGCCGGAAGGCCTCGGTCTTGGTGAACGAGCGCACCGCGTCGTGCACGAAGGGGGCCATCGTGCCGCGCATCCCGCCCACCGTGCCGCGCATCCCCTCCACATGGATCCCGCGCATGATGCCCGCGCCGACGGTGTCCGCGACGACGTCCCGTACGGCGGGGTCGGTTGCGAGGGGCGCCATCGCCGTGACGTAGCTGCCGGAGTCCGTCAGCTCGTACGCCGCCCAGGCCGCCAGCGCGCCGAAGGGCGTCAGGAAGCAGGAGAGGGCGACGAGTACGGCCGACAGGGCGCTCCGGAGACGTGGGGGCACCTCCCCAGGACACGCGTGGGGCGTGCGGTACGCGAGCCGGGTGACCGTAATTTCCTGCATCCGGGTGCGATGTCAAGCCGAACGGGTGCCCTGACCTCGGAACCCTTGGCGGAACTGGCCGTTCCGCTCTCAGGTGGAGGGTTGACCCGAACGGGTGTTTCCTGGAACCGGGGAGAAGGAGGCCGAACATGCGCACCACTCCGGCCCTGCGGACTCTGGCCGCGGCCCTGCTCACCGGTGGCACACTCGCCGTCGCGGCGGCGGGCACCACGGCGGCGGCAGCACCGACCACGTACGCCGAAGGACATGGCGGTGGCGGCGGTGGCGGCAGTCCGATCTGGGGCACCATCGTCTCCCGCACGGATCTGAACGTGCGGCAGTCGCCCACCACACACTCACCCGCCGTCGACTCGCTCTCACCGGGCAGCCAGGACCGCGTCCAATGCGTGGTCAGGGGACAGAGCGTCAACGGGAACTCCGACTGGTACTGGCTCGTCGGCGCACAGGGCTGGGCCAGCGCCGCGTTCGTCGACACCGGCGGCCAGTGGGTGCCGTCCTGCTCGGACCCGTGTCCGGGCTGGAAGGACGGCGGCGGCAACGGCAACAGCTCGAACTGGACCTGGAACAACGACCCCAACTGGACCGACAACTCCAACTCGTGGAGCACCTCGGCCTCCGGGTCGTGGAGCGTCTCGGGCTCGTGGAGCTGGAGCGCGTCCGGGTCGTCGAGCGGCGGCGGCATCTGGAACTGGGCGCCGTAGCAGTCGCAGGAAGCGGGCAAGCCGTGGGGGGGGGGGGGCCCCCCCCCCCCCCGCGGCCCCCCCCCCCCGCGGGGGGGGGCGAGGGGGGGGGGGCCCCCCCCCCCCCGGCGAAGCGGGAGAAGGTCTCAC
>NZ_JBHYWD010000010.1:31382-73937 GCF_042751305.1 Streptomyces hokutonensis | reverse complement strand
CCCCAGGACCCGGGCCCCGCGGGCCGGCCCGCGCTCCGCGCTCGGGGGGGCCCGCCGGCCCTCGCCCCGCCCCCCCCCCCCACGACTGTGCGGGTTCAGCGGATGCGGTTGCCCTCCCCGTCCTCGCGCGTGTAGTAGCGGTAGAAGAACACCAGGAACACGCCCGCCGTGGTGGCGAGACCGATCGCCACGGACCGCAGCACGCTCTCGCCGGTCTGGCTGTAGAGGAAGCCGAGCGCGGCGCCCGCGAAGCCGGACTTCACCAGCGAGTGCAGTTCGCGCTTGAGCAGCGGGGCGAACCGGGCCACCGCCAGGCACAGCACGATGAACACCAGCGCGGTCACGAAGCCGAACAGGATGTTCCAGCCGGTGATGGGACCGCCGCTGCGGCGGTTGGCCGCCGCCCAGTAGCCGTAGACGAGTCCGAGGACGACCGGGATCGCGACCTTCGCCACGCGGTGGACGCGGGCGTCGAAGATGTCGGGCAGACCGCTCGGAGCGGTGAATCCGCCGGAGCCGGTCCCTCTGCCGGGGCGGCCGGTCATTCCGCCGGGTGTGGGTGCCGCGTGAGCCATGAGAGCACTCCTCTCTCTCGCCCCCGTCTACCAATGCACACCCCGGGAGAGGCGGTGGCAAGTCGGGGTGCGGCCTCGGTTGGCCCATGTTTCGCTGGGGCGCATGAAGCTCGTACTCTTCGGCGCCACCGGCATGGTCGGCAGCCGGATCGCCACCGAGGCCTCGGCCCGCGGCCACCAGGTGCTGGCGGTCAGCCGTTCCGGGCAGTCACCGGTCCCCGGGGTCACCGCCACGGCGGCCGACGCGACGGACGCGGCGAAGGTCGCGGACCTCGCGCGCGGCGCCGACGCGGTCGCCTCCGCGTGCGTACCGCCCAGGGACGGGAGCGACCCGCGCGGCCCCTTCCTCGCCCTCAACGAGGGGCTCGTCGCGGGCGTCCGCGCGGCCGGTGTCGGGCGGCTCCTGGTGGTCGGCGGCGCCGGCGGCCTGGAGGTCGCCCCCGGCCAGGCCCTCAGCGACCAGCCCGGCTTCCCGGAGGCCTACCTCCCCGAAGCCCTCGCCCATCGCGACGTGCTCGCCTACTACCGCACCCTCGACGACCCCGACTGGACCTACGTCTCCCCCGCCGCCGAGATCGCCCCCGGCAAGCGCACCGGCCGGTTCCGTGTCGGCGGGGACGAGTTCATGACCGACGAACAGGGCCGCAGCTTCGTCAGCGCCGAGGACTACGCGGTCGCCTTCGTCGACGAACTCGAACAGCACGCCCACCCGCGCGCCCGGATGTCGGTCGCGTACTGACGGCCGTGAGCGGCCGCGGACTCATACCGGTGCGCTCCGGCTCCGGCGACACCGATGCGCTACGGCGCCAGCAGTTGCTGCGCGTGCGCGGGCGGAGCGTCGCCTGGGTGCCGCCGCTGCTGGTGCTGGTCACCATCCTGCTGGTCGACTGGTACACCGGCGGCGAGTTCCGGACCGTCTCCTGGATCGTGCTCGTGCCCGGGATCGCCGCGGCGATCTGCGGGGTGTGGGGCACGGCCGTCTTCGGGGTGCTCGGCGTGGCCACCTACGCGCTCGCCGACCACGCCTGGCCGCGCCAGTACCAGACCGGCCTGCCCGACTTCATCCTCGTCGGCGTCGGCGGGGTCCTCGCCGTGCTGGCCTGCGTGGTCCGGGTCCGCGGCGAGCGCCGCATGCTGCACATGCGGGACGTCGCCGAGACCACCCGCCGCACCCTGCTGCGCCCGCTGCCGCCCGGCTTCGGCGGCCTCGACCACGCGGCCGTCTACCTCGCCGCGGACGCCGTCGCCCGCGTCGGCGGCGACTTCTACGACATCCAGCCCGGCCTGCACGGCACCCGCGCCCTCGTCGGCGACGTCCAGGGCAAGGGGCTCGGCGCGGTGGAGGTGGCGGCGGCACTGCTCGGCACCTTCCGCGAGGCCGGCTACCACCAGGCGGAGCTCGGCACCGTCGCCGCCCGCCTCGAGATCCGGATGCTGCGCCACGGCCGGCATCTCGCCGCGCTCGGCCGCGAGGACGTCGACCGCTTCGCCACGGCCGTCCTGCTGAGCTTCCCCGCCGGAGACCCCGGCACGGTCGAGGTCGTCAACTTCGGGCACGAACCCCCGCTGGTGGTCGGCCCGTTCGGCGTACGGTCGCTGCCGCCGGGGCACGGACTCCCGCTGGGGCTGGGCGAGTTGGCCGGCCTGGAGGGACCGCCGCCGACCCTCCGCATCACCCTCGCCCCCGGCGAGACCCTCCTCATCGTCACCGACGGAGTCACCGAGGCCCGCGACGGCGCCGGCGTCTTCTACCCCCTCAAGGACGACGTCACCGAGGGCGTCCACCTCGACCCGGGCACCGCCGACCCGCACCGCCTGGTCGCCTACGTCCGCGACGGCACCCTGCGCCACTGCGGCGGCCGGCTCGCCGACGACACCACGATCTTCGCGGTACGGCGGTCCTGAGATCCCCCTTTGCAGCCGCAGAGGCTACGGTGCTGCGGTACGCAAGTGATCGACGGTTCTATCGGGGGAGGGCACATGCCTGGAACGGTGTTGCTGCTCGCGGCCTCTCCGGTCGGCAAGGGACGGCTGGTGGACGCGGCGTCCGTGCTCCCCGTGCTCGCGGCCGTCGCCCCGCCCGTCCTGTCCGGCACGGAGACGGCCAACGTTGTCGAACTCGCCGACCCGTTGGAGCCGCAGGCGGTACTGACCCGGCTCCGGGCCGCCGCGACCGCCCCCGGACCGCTGACCGTGTTCATCGCCGGGCAGCTCCAACTCGACCGCAAACAGCACCTTCCGCACCTGGCGCTCGCGCGTACGACCCCCGCGACGGTCCGCTACACCGCGTTCCCGTGGGCCTGGATCCGCGAGGAGTTGCGCCTGCGCGCACCCGGCACGACAACCCTCCTCCTCGACCTCCACGCCGACGCCGAGACCTGGCAGTGGCTGCGCGCCCACCCGCTCGACTCGGGCCGCACCCACGCCGTTTACGGTCGCATCGCACCGCCGCCGCCCCGGCGGGAGGTGGCCGTGCCGACGTACATGAAGGCGGTGGCCACGGTGTTGCGGAGCGGGTACCGCCCGCCGCTGGAGCAGTTGCATCAGGAGGCGGTGGGAAGGCTAGGCGCCGAGGGGTACGCGGACGTCCTGCTTGCCTCGCCGGGGCTTGTCGCTGCGGGCGTCCCCGGGGGCTCCGCCCCCAGACCCCCGTCGGCCCCGAAGGGGCCTCGTCCTCAGACTCCCCCAGAGGGGGGAGCCCCGGACGGGCTTGAAAACGACCGGAGTCGGGAAGCCGACCGCAGCCCAAAGGACACCGACGGAAGCCAAATGGATGCCCGCCGCGGCCAGTTGGATTCCGGCCGAAGCCAGTTGGATTCCGGCCGAAGCCCGAAGGCCGGCGCCCCAAGCCCGAAGGCCGCCGCCCCGAGCCCAAAGGACACCGGCGGAAGCCGCGAAGTTGCCGGCCGCGGGCCAAAGGACACCGACGGAAGCCAAGAAGATACCGGCCGGAGTCAAAAGGACACCGACGGCAGCCAAATGGATGCCCGCCGCGGCCAGTTGGATTCCGGCCGAAGCCCGAAGGTCGCCGCCCCGAGCCCGAAGGCCGCCGCCCCGAGCCCGAAGGCTGGCGCCCCGAGCCCGAACGCTGCCGCCCCGAGCACAAAGGACACCGGCGGAAGCCGTGAAGTTGCCGGCCGCGGGTCAAAGGACACCGGCGGAAGCCAAGGAGATACCGACCGCAGCCCAAAGGACACCGCCCTCAACTGGGACAGCGACCCCCACACCGCCATCGCCTCCGCCGTTCAAGCGGGCCGCCATCCCGCCGCCGACGCCCTCGCCGCCGAGCACGAGCAGGCCGCCGTACGGGCGCACGGGCGGGGCTCGGAGCAGGCGCTGCACTGGACGGAGGTGCGGGCCGATCTGGCGATGCTGGCGGGGGATCCGGTGCGCAGTTGCCGTGCGTGGCTCGCGGTGGCGTCCGCGCGGCTGGCGGCGGGACAGTCACCCGGCGCACCGGCCGTCGAGGCGGCGGTCGACCGCGCTCACCACCAGTGGGGGCAGATCAACGACCCGGCGGCCGCCCGTGAACTCGGTCTCGCGCTCGCCGAGTTGAGAGGTCGGGTGCCGGGCCGCCGCGCGGGCGCCCTGGACCACGTGCGCAAGCAGCTGCTCCAACTCCAGCCCTAGGGCTGGTCAGTTGACGGTCAGGATCTCCAACGCCCCCGAGACCAGGGTCCGTACACCCGGCGCGACCGTCACCAGATCGGGCGCGAAGTTCGGGCTGTGGTTGCTGGGGACGGCGTGGAACTTCTCCATCAGGTCGGTGCCGGGGGCCGCGTCCCAGGTGGCCGCCGGGGTGCTCGTCACGAACCAGTAGGAGTACGGCACCCCGTCCGGGACGAGGTTGGGGAAGTCCTCGCTGCCCGTGGCCGGACCGGGGTCGAAGACCGTGCCCGCGCCGAGGACCTCGGTGTGCACGGCGGCGATCCGGCGGTCGGTGTCCGCGTCGTTGACCATCGTGGGGAGGCTGGTGCCGATGGTCACCTCGGGCTCGCGCGGGCAGCCCGCGGCGATGCACTCGCCGGACGCGATACGGCGGATCGCGGCGATCATCCGGTCCCGTACGTCGGCGGACTGGGTGCGCAGGTTGAGGGAGATCCGGGCGGTGGCCGGGATGATGTTGTGCCGGGTGCCGGCCTCGATGCGGCCCACGGTCAGGACGGCGGAGTCGCGGGCGGCGATCTCGCGGGACACGACCGTCTGGAGGCGGGTGACGAGGTAGGCGGCCGTGACGACCGGGTCGACCGTGGACTCGGGGCGGGAGCCGTGGCCGCCGAGCCCGTGGACCACGATGTCGATGTCCGTGGAGGCCGACATGATCAGGCCGGGCACGTGCGGGTAGAACCCGGCGGGACCGGGTGCCGCGTGCTGGGCGAGCGCCGCGTCCGGGCGCGGGACGCGCTCGTACAGGCCGTCGGCGGCCATCGCCGCCGCGCCCCCGCCCGTCTCCTCGGCGGGCTGCCCCACCAGCACCAGCGTCCCCGACCAGGTGTCCCGCCCGGCGGCCAGCGCCTCGGCGGCGCCCGTCAGCCAGGTCACGTGCAGGTCGTGCCCGCAGGCGTGCATCGCGCCGTCCACGGTGGAGGCGTACGGCAGCCCCGTCTCCTCCCGCACCGGCAGCGCGTCCATGTCGGCGCGCAGCAGCACGGTCGGTCCTTCGCCGTTGCGCAGCACCGCGGCGACACCGGTGCCGCCGATGCCCTCGACGGTGTCGTAGCCCGCCTTCGTGAGGCGTTCGGCGAGCTTGGCGGCGGTGCGGTGCTCGCGGCCGGAGAGCTCCGGGTGGCGGTGCAGGTCCCGGTAGAACTCCTCCAGGTCGGGGACCGGGAGGTCGGCGGTGAGGTCGAGTGCGGTGCGCGCGGCGGCAGACGTCATGGCGTCAGCGTAGGGCGGTCGCGAGGGCGATCACATGGCACGTCCCCAGGCGATGACGTAAGGGATCGCCTGGGGGCGGCCTTGGTGCGGGAAGCGGTCAGAACGCCGGGACCGCCGACGGACGGGCCTTGTTGATGTTGCTCACCAGGTTGTTGGTGAGCGGGAAGTTGGCCTTGCCCCAGGTCGAGTTCCACAGGGCGTCGCGGGGCGTCTTGTCCATGTTCTCCATGGTGACCAGGGCCGGTGTGTCCCAGGTGCCGTTGCCCCAGGCCACCGGCGTCTCGCCCCACTTGGCGAAGCGGAAGGCGTGGGTGCTCGCGCCGTCCTTGTGGTAGACGATCTCGACGTGGTTGCCGCTCATCGGCACCTCGTTGATCGGGTGGGTGCTGTAGCCGCCGTGCCGGGAGGCGGCCAGGTAGCTGGGCCGCTCGTCGCCCTGCTTCTGGAAGACGACGACGGACTCCCAGTCGTGACGGTGCCCGAAGGCGTCGGCGCCGTTGAGGGTCTGGTCCTTCTCGAAGTAGAGCCCGTAGACGTACGCGCACCAGCCGTTCTTGCACAGGGACTGCGAATACGTGTTGGCCTTGCCCAGGTGGTCGGTCCGGCAGCCGCCGGTGATCGACCCGCTGTTGTTGAGGCCGCCGTTGAGCCTGCCGCTCGCGTCGACGGCCGCCGCCGGGAAGCAGCCGTCGGAGTCGTAGTCGAAGAGCGGCATGTACTTGTTCTGGAAGGTGCTCGCGTTCCAGGGCAGTGGGGTCAGGATCGCCGCGTCGGCGCTGCCGGCCAGGCCGACGGCGAGTGCGGTGGCGGTGCCGACCACCAGGGCGGCCCTGGCGATCCGGGCTCTCCTGGTGGCCCTGGTGCTCGTGCTTGCTGCGGTGAACATGTGCGGGGGTCTTCCCTTGCTCGGTGGGGGCGGCGACCCGTGCGGGTCCTCGTGCGGCGAGAGAGGCCGGCCGGTCAGGCGTACGGGTCGAACGTGATCGCGCTCGGCTTGGCCTTGTTGAGGTGGTCGTCGAACTTCGCGTCCTGGAGCGGGAAGTTGGCGTCGCCCCAGTCGGAGGCGTTCAGGATGCCGCGAAGGTTGGACGCCATGTTCTCCCAGGTGAGCAGGTTCTCCTGGTGCCAGGCGCCGTCGTCGTTCTCCGGGGTCTCGCCCCACTTGGCGAACCGGAAGTCGTGGGTGCTCAGGCCGTCCTTGTGGTAGACGACCTGGACGCGCTGGCTGCTCATCGGCACGTCGGCGACCGCCTCGGTCTCGAAGTCGCCGTGCTGGGAGGCGGACAGGTACGACGGGGTGGAGTCGCCCTGCTTGACCCAGACGACGATGCATTCCCAGTCGTGGCGGTGGCCGATGCCCGGGGACGCCTCGTCCTTCTCGAAGTAGCTGGCGTAGATGGTTCCGCACCAGCCGTTGTTGCACTTGGTGCGCGAGTAGGTGTTGGCGTGGTCGAGGTGGCCGGTGCGGCAGCTGCCGGTGACGGAACCGGTCGGCTTCAGACCGCCGTTGAGGTTGCCGTCGGGGTCGATGGCGGCGGCGGGGTAGCAGGAGTCCGTGTCGTAGTCGTACAGCGGCTCGAAGTTCTTCTCGTACGTGGTCGCGTTCTCGGGGAGGTTCTGCAGCACGCCCGCGGAGGCGGTGAACGGCAGGGCGACGGTGAGGGCGACGGCGCTGCCCACGACCGCGGCGGCTCGGCCGAGGCGGCGGGTGCTGGTTCGGGACATCGGGGGCTCCAGTCGACGGTCCATGTCCACGCTCGCCCCGAACATGACAGCCGGGGTGGGCGAACAGAGATTGGCAGAAGGGGAGCGCCCGATGGAAGGGCTTTCTATCAAACGGAGGGAGGCATTTCACCGAACGGGCGCACCCGTCCCACGCGAACGGCCGACCGGACGCCCTCACCTGTACGGCCCAGCCCGCGCGGCCACACTTCCGCCGCGCTGCTCCACTTGACGGTGACAGGGGGTCGGTCAGTACCCACCGAAGGAAGTGCCGCTCATGGCTGTCCCTGAATCCAACCTCGCCATCGACTTCACCCAGGGGCTGAACGACGCCTGGTCGAAGGTCGCGCAGTTCGTGCCCCAACTCATCGGCTTCCTGGTCATCCTCGCCATCGGCTGGTTCGTGTCGAAGATGATCGCCCGTGTGCTCGACCGGGTACTGCGGCGCGTCGGCTCGGAGCGGCTGTCCGAACGGGCCGGTACGGCACGGATGTTGCGGGACTCCAAGTACGACATGACCGGCATCGTCTGCAAGATCGTGTACTACGCGCTGATGCTGATCACCCTCCAGCTCGCGCTCGGCGTCTTCGGCACCAACCCGGTCTCCACGATGATCAACGGCATCGTCGCCTGGCTGCCGCGCGGCATCGTCGCGGTGGTCCTGATCGTCGTGGCGATGGCCATCGCGAACGCGGTGCGCGGGATCGTCGGCAGCGCCCTGTCGTCGATGTCGTACGGCAGGATGCTCGCGACCATCGTCTGGGCCTGCATCGTGGCGCTCGGCGTGATCGCCGCGCTCGGCCAGGCCGGCATCGCGACGTCGGTCACCCAGCCCGTTCTCTACACGGCCCTCGGGACCGTCGCCGGCATCATGATCGTCGGTGTCGGCGGCGGCCTGATCGGGCCGATGCGCCAGCGCATGGAGCGCATGCTGATGGCGGCGGAGCGCGAGACGACCAACGCGAAGGGCAGCCTCACGGCGTACCAGGCGGGCCGCGCGGACGCGATGGGGAACCAGCCGGTGCGGGAGCGGACGGACATGGGCAGGGAGATGCCGGGGTCGTCGGACATGTGACGGGACGGCTACGCTCGGTCGTACCGCCTGGAGGAGGACAGCGGTATGACCGAGCGGGCCTTTTTCCACCGGCTGTGCGAGCTGCGCGAGCGCTTCACACCGCCGCCGGGCTTCACGTACCCGGAGATCGGCGACGGGATGTTCGTCATGACGAAGAGCCCCTGTCGTCGGCACCAGGTCACGGTCGCGGACGTGCGTGATCAGCTGGCTCCGCAGGTTCCGGACGGTGCCGGTGTCTTCGAGGCCGCCGACACCGGCAGCGAAGTCCTGGGCAAGCTCCGTGTCCCCGATCTCGTGGTCACCACGGGCGAGGCCGCCACACCCCTGTTGGCCGTTGAGATCGTCTCTCCGGCCAACCCCGGCACGGACTACGACGTCAAGAGCCGCGACTGTCCGGCGATGGGCATCCCGCACTACCTGATCCTGGACCCCCGCGACGGCACCTGGACATACCAGTGGCAGGTCGGCAGGCGACGCGGTTCCCCGGAGTACGAGAACCGGCTGCACCTGCCCTACGGGAACACCGTCACCGTCGCGGGCGGGTGGCAGGTCAAGACCGGCGGTCTGCCGCTCTACTCGCGCGCGGACATGATGCTCGCGCCCGAGTGAGGCGCCGGCGGGCGGTCCGCCGCCTTGGCCGGGCTTGCCGCTGCCGCGCCGATCAGGGCGGCTACGGCGATGACGGCGGCGCAGAATCCTCTGACGTAACGCGCGGACATACCAACCTCGCAACGACAGTGACGGCGACGGCAACAGCGATGAGTTAAGCACGCTTAATGCGTGCCTAACTTAAGGGGTTGGAGTGCGCAACGGGAAGGGCTTCAGGGGGAGTTGAGCCAACGGAAACCTGTTTTCAGTCACCCCGGCGCTGCTCCGGCAGCAGCCCGTGCCGGTGCACCAGCCAGCTGATGGCCGTCAGCCTGCACACCGCGTAGTCGTGCCCGACCGGCTCCCGCCAGTCCAGCTCCGCGAGCGCGTCCAGAAATCCGAGCGCGTAGTCGGCGAGGTCGGCGGAGTCCGGGGACGGAGGAGTCAGATCGGGGCCGCCCGCCGACAGACGTTCCCGCAGCTCGGCGACATGCTGGTCCACCGCGGCCGTGAACGCGGGCTCGAAGGCGAACTCCGCGAAGCGGGGCCCGTAAGCGCTGCTGATCTTGGCCAAAGGGGACATTTCTCCACCGTACGACAGCCTGGCGCGGGTGAGTTACGTGATTCCCGTCACCGGGATACGACGGAATGGTTACGCTCGGCGACAGGCCGTAACTACTCGGAGGTGGCTGTCGCGCGGTCCATGTTCGTGGCGTAAGTCCAGTCACAGCGGCACCAGCGGCGGTGAGTGTGCAGAGGTCGCTGACCGCAGCCCCCACATCGCAATCCGTGACTCGAAGAACCCCGGCGGAGCCGTCGTCACCGTTTCCCGCCGCCGTTTCGAGGACTTCATCAACTCACTCTCCATGTAAGTGAGTTACTCGCCAGTCTGTAACTCCGCTTACTGGCATGATTAATGCATGGTGAGACGGGACGACCCGGAAGTCATCGGGCGCAGGGTCCAGCAGTTGCGGCACGAACGAGGGCTCACTCAGCGGCAGTTGGCCGAGCCCGCCTACACACCCGCGTACATCTCCACGCTTGAGGCCGGCCGGGTCCGCCCCTCCGACGACGCGCTGCGCCACCTCGCGGAACGACTCGGCGTCGCCTACGACGAGCTGGCCACCGGCCGCCCCGCCCACCTCGCCACCGAGCTGCGCCTGCGGCTGACCGGTGCCCAACGCACCCTGGCGACAGGGGAGTCGGAGGAAGCGGCGGAGCAGTACGCCGAGCTGCTCGCGGAGGCGGAGTCGCACGGGCTGGTCGACGAGGAGGCCATCGCACTGCTCGGACTGGGCGAGTGCGGCCTCGACACCGGTGATCTCACCGCCGCCCGCATGTACTTCGAGCGCGCCGAGCAGCGCCTCGCCGACGAACCCCTCCCCGCCCGCGTCCCCGCCATCCGCGGCCGTGCCGTCGCGCACTACCTCACCGGTGAACTCCGTTACGCCGTATACCTGTTGGAGTCCACGCTCGACGAGCTGAACCGCGGCGGACTGCACGACCCCGACGCGCTGCTGCTCCTCTACGCGAGCGCGATAGGGCCGTACATGGACATGGGCGCCCACGCGAGGGCGGCCCAGGCGGCGGAGCTGGCACTCGCGCTCGCGCCGCAGGTGGCGGACCCGGCGCTGCTGGCACGCATGCACCGTTCGGTGGCGCGGACGCTGATAGCGGAGGGCCGGGTGGCGGAGGCGGACGCCTCGCTGGCCAAGGCCGCCGAGCTGTACCGTCAGCTCCAGTTCCGTACCGAACTCGCCAACTGCCACTGGATGCGCGGCTACGTCTACGCCCAGGACGGCGAACTGGAGCGCGCCGAGGTCGAGTTGAGGCAGGCGCTGGCCATGCTGACGGCGAAGCGGGCCGCGCTGTACAGCAGCCAGGTCGCGGTGGAGCTGGCCGACGTACTGCACAAGCGAGGCAAGTCCGAGGAGGCCGCCACCCTCCTCCACGGCGTCCTCAACGACCTCAGCTCCGAACGCGGCGCCCTGCACTCCGCCGCCGCCCACCGCCTCCTCGGCATCATCGCGGAGGACGCCCGCGACACGGAGGCGGCCGAGGAACACTACGTCCGCGCCCTCAGCCTCCTGGAACGCGCGGGCGCGGCCGGCGACCTGGCCGACCTGTGCCGGATGCTCGGCGATCTGCTCCGCCGTACCGGCCGGGTGGAAGCGGCGCTCGACGCCTACCGCACGGGCCTCGGCCACCGTACGGCCCCCGGCACCACGACCCTCGGCCCGGCGCCCGCACAGCCTCCTCTTTGACAAATCGGGGATACCGCACAGCGCCGACGGTTACCGTGCCAAGTACGAGTGCCAGGCGTAATCGTGCGAAACGGGATGAGACAGGCGCGTGCAGAACGAACGGACCGTGGTCGACGGCCTGCGCCTGGCCGTACGCGCCATGGTCTACGCGGTGCTCGGCGGCGCCGCTCTCATAGCGATCGCGACAGTCGTCTCGGTCCTCGGCCCGATGCTGGCGATCGACCTCTACACCCCACCCGTGGCGGCCTGGTGGACGGTCTTCACGGCGGTGGCGGTGCAAGGTGTGCCGTTCTTGTTGCTCGGCACAGTGGTCTCGGCGGCGATCGGCGCGTTCGTGCCGGAGCGGGTGTTCACCCGCCTCCTCCCCCGCAACCAGGCACTGGCCGTCCCCATCGCGGGCGCGGCAGGAGTCGTACTCCCGGGCTGTGAGTGCGCGTCGGTACCGGTGGCGAGCAGTCTGATGAGACGGGGCGTGGCCCCGGCAGCGGCGCTGGCCTTTCTGCTGTCCGCCCCGGCGATCAACCCGGTTGTCCTGGTGGCCACTTCGATCGCGTTCCCGGGCCAGCCGAAGATGGTGCTCGGCCGTCTGGTCGCGTCCCTCGCGACGGCGGTGGTGATGGGCTGGCTGTGGGCGCGCTTCGGCAGGGAGGAGTGGCTACGACTCCCGAAGCGCACGCGGACCACCGCGTCCTCGCCTGCGGGTATGAAGGCCTTCGTCGCGGGCCTGCAGCACGACTTCCTCCACGCCGGCGGCTTCCTGGTCCTGGGCGCGGCGGCGGCGGCGACCTTCAACATCGCCGTACCGCGCTCGATCCTGGACATCTTCACGGGCTCGTCCTGGCTGTCACTGCTGTTGCCGGCCCTCCTGGCGGTGGTGCTGTGCGTGTGCAGCGAGGCGGACGCGTTCGTAGCGGCTTCGCTGAGCGGCTTCTCACCTGCCGCGAAACTGGCGTTCATGGTGGTGGGCCCGATGGTCGACCTGAAACTGATCGCGTTGCAGGCGGGCACGTTCGGCCGTTCCTTCGCGTTCCGCTTCTCCTCGACGACGTGGCTGGTCGCGGTGACGAGCAGCACGCTCGTGGGCTGGTGGTTGCTGTGAGGCGCTACGGCTCGGCGGTCCTGCTCCTGCTGACGGGCGGGGCGGTGCTGCGGATCTCCCTCTTCAGCGACCTGTATCTGCGGTATGTGCAGGCGTCGTTGCGGCCGTATCTGGTGATCTCCGGTTCGCTGCTGATGGTGTTGGGGGTGGTGGCGGCGATCAGGGGGATGAGCCACAGGGACCACGAGGAGGAGGAAGAAGAGGAAGCGCACTCCCATGGTGGCCACGGCCCCCGCATCGCCTGGCTCCTCACCCTCCCCGCCCTGGCCCTCCTCCTCTTCCCACCCCCCGCGCTGGGCTCGTACAGCGCGGGCCGCGAACAGGCGCAACTCGCGGCACAGGGCGTGGGCACGTTCCCCGCGCTGCCGGCTGGGAAGGTGCTGGACATCTCGGTGGCCCAGTACAGCTCCCGGGCGATCTACGACACCGGCCACTCCCTCAAGGGCCGCACGGTCCGCATGACGGGCTTCGTCACCCACGGCTCGAACGGCACCTGGTACGTCACCCGCCTCGTCGTCACCTGCTGCGCCGCCGACGCCACGACCAGCAAGGTGGAGATCAGAGGCACCGAGGCCACCGACGCCCCCCAGACCGACACCTGGGTCACCGTCACCGGCACCTGGCTCCCCAAGGGCAGACTCGGCACGGACGGGGCGTGGCCCCCACTGCTCAACGCGACGACCGTCAAGCAGGTGAAGGAGCCGGCGGATCCGTACGAGAAGCGATGAGGCCTGAAGCCCCTCCGCCGCGGCGTGGTCGGCCGTAAAGTGCGGAGATGGGTGACAGGCCGACGAGTATCGAAGTCCCGGACGTGGTGGGGATGACCGGGCGGGAAGCGCACGCTCTCTGCCGTGATCTGGGGCTGTTCCTGGGCTACTACAACATGGATCAGCAGCTGCCGCGGAGCATGGTGATCGCTCATCAGGAGCCCCCGCCCGGAACCATGGCGGCACCTGCCGAGGCGGTCAGGATCTGGACGAGGTTGGATCCGCTGCCCGACGATCGGCGGCCGCGGTAGCCGGGAGCCGCAGGCTCCTAGATCTGCACCCGCCCCTGCCGCTGAACATCGGTAAGCCGCTGCGCCCCGATCTCCAGTGCCCGGCTCATCGCGTCCGGGGGGACGTTCGCCAGCCCACCGTTCGTGAGGGTGATGGTGTCGTCGCCGATGCGGACGGCGGCGGTGTCGAGGGTGAGGGTGGACTGGTCGCCCTCCGGGGTGGTGCCGGTGAGGGTGAGGTGGAGGCCCTCGCGGGCGTCGCCGACGTTCGGGATGGCTGCCTCCGTGACGGTTACCGTCTGCGGGCCCGAGCGGGTTGTCGCCGCCGTGAACTGGGCGCATTTCTGCGGGAGGGTCTTCAGCCAGGCCAGGGTGCGGTCCACGTCGGCGGACTTGAACGCGGCCACCTGGTAGTGGAGTTGGGCTTCGTCGTCGGTGTCGTCGAGGCCGATGACCGCCTGGGCGGTGGCGGGGGTGCCGAGGAGTTCGTCGGCGTAGAGCGCGTCGAGGAGACGCTGGCAGTCGGGGTCGGCGGTCTTCGCCTTGAGGAGGCTGTCGCGCCAGGTCGCCGTGCCCTGGGTCGGGGTCCAGGGGGCGCCCAGGTCCGTGTCCGCGATCAGCGCGGTCTGCGCCTGTGCCTGGGTGAGGACGGGGGCCGCGGCAGGGGACGCGTGCGCGGCGGGGGTTCGTACGGCGGAGGGGGAGGGCGCGCTCGTCACCTTGTGCAGGGCGGCCTCGTTCGCGCAGCCCGCGGCCGTCAGCAGGGTGCCCGCCGACAGTGCCGAGGCGAGGAGGAGGACACGGGCCGGGGAACGGGTCATCGAGGGTCCCTCCTGAGGCGGACGCGTGACGCGGATACGTGGCGCGGATGTCGGCGCGTGCTCCCACGGCACCATCGCCCGCGCCCGCCCACCAGCGCGCCGGGCCGTCCGGGTGACTGCCGGGCTCACCGTGGCCATCGGGAAACCAATACCGGGCATTCGGTTCCTCATTGGCCGCCCGTCCGCACCCCGCCTACAGTCGGAATCAGCTCACCGACCACCGCCCTGGAGACCCCCCATGTCGAAGATCCTCTTCGTGCTGACCGGCGCCGACCACCTCACCCTCGCCGACGGGACCCTGCACCCCACCGGCTACTGGGCCGAGGAGGCCGTCACCCCGTTCGAGGCGTTCAAGGCGGCCGGTCACGAGGTCGTCGTGGCGACGCCCGGCGGTGTCGTACCGCCCGTGGACCGGGGCAGCCTCGCCCCCGACTACAACGGCGGCCAGGAGAACGCCGACCGCGTCGCCGCCGTGCTCGCGTCGAGCCCCGAGTTCCGGCACCCGGTCAAGCTGACCGAGGTCGACCTCGCCGACTACGCCGCCGTGTACTACCCCGGCGGCCACGGCCCGATGGAGGACCTCGCCGTCGACGCCGACTCCGGCCGGCTCCTCACCCGGGCCCTTGCCTCCGGCAGGCCGCTCGGCGTGGTCTGCCACGGCCCGGCCGCGCTCCTCCCGGCCGTCAAGGAGGACGGTACGAACGCCTTCGCCGGGCGCCGGCTCACCGGTTTCACCAACGAGGAGGAGATCCAGGGCGGCCTCGCCGACAAGGTGAAGTGGCTGCTCCAGGACCGGCTGGTGGAGCTCGGCGCGGAGTTCCAGCAGGGCGAGCCGTGGGCGCCGTACGTCGTGGTCGACGGCAACCTCGTCACCGGCCAGAACCCGGCGTCCTCCGCCCCGGTCGCCGACGAACTCCTCAAGAAGCTCGGCTGATTGCGCCTGATTGATCTCGCCTGATTAATTCCGTCGCGGCGGCGGTCGTACGGCTGCTACGCTCCGCCGCATGAAGCGCGCCTGTTCCTCCACGACGACGCCGGAGAGTGTCCCGGCGCGCTGACTGCTGACCCAAGTCGAAGCCCCGGGGCGAGTGCCCCGGGGCTTTCTCGCGTGGTGCTCGCCTCCTGATGTGCATGAGGAGTTCACCATGTACGACCACCGACGTCTCGGCCGCGAACTCGGTCTCTTCGACACCGACCCCCTGATGGGCGCGGGACTGCCGTACTGGCTGCCCGACGGTGCCGTCATCCGGCATCAACTGGAGGAGTACGTAAGGGAGTTGGAGTGTGCGGCCGGATACCGGCACGTGTACTCGCCCGTCCTCGGCAAGCGTGAGCTGTACGAGATCTCCGGGCACTGGTCGCACTACAGCGACGACATGTTCCCGCCGATGCAACTGGGCGCGGAGGAGGTCGTGCTGCGCCCGAGCCTCTGTCCCCACCACGCCCTCATCTATCGTTCCCGCTCCCACAGTTACCGCGAACTGCCCCTCCGTATCGCCGAGTTGGGCGGCATGTACCGTTCCGAACTCTCCGGCGTCCTCGGCGGCCTGACCCGCGTCCGCGCCATCCAGCTCAACGACGCCCACATCTTCTGCACCCTCGACCAGGCCGTCGAGGAGGCCCGCGCCGCCGTCGCCCTCATCGCCCGCGCCTACGCCGACCTCGGCATCCGCGCCTCCCGCTACCGGCTGTCGCTGCCGGGGGAGGGCGGCAAGTACGTTGCGGATCCGGCCCTTTGGAGCCGGGCGACCGAGATGCTGCGGGAAGTGCTCGACGCGTCCGGGGTGCCCTACGAGTCCGCCGAGGGCGAGGCCGCCTTCTACGGCCCGAAGATCGACGTCCAGATCGAGGACGCGGCCGGCCGCGAGGCCACCCTCTCCACCGTCCAGATCGACTTCCACCAGCCCGAACGCTTCGACCTGCACTACATCGGCCCCGACGGCGCGAAACACCGGCCGGTCATGGTCCACCGCAGTGTCATCGGGAGCGTGGAACGGGCGGTGGCGCACCTGGTGGAACAGCACGGCGGGGCGTTCCCGGTCTGGCTGGCGCCCGTGCAACTGGTCGTCCTCCCGGTGTCGGAGGCGCAGGAGCAGCAGGCCCACGACCTCGCCGAGCGGGCCCGCGCCCAGGGGCTGCGTGCCGAGGTCGCCGTCGAGGGCAGCCTCGGTGCCCGGATCCGGGCGGCGCGGCTGGTCCCGTACCAGGCGGTGATCGGCGAACGGGAGGCCGACGAGGGCCTGGTCGCCGTACGACTGCGGGACGGGCGCCGGGTCGACCCGCTGCCGCCCGCCGACCTGCTGCACCGCGTCACCGTGCGGGTCGGGGCGCGCGGCGCCGAACTGTGGGCGGATGCGTAAGGTCGCAACCGAACAGCACTCTTGCGTCGAGAGGACCCTGCCGTGACCGGTCAGCCCATCCCCGTGATCATCGACTGCGACACGGGGGTCGACGACGCCCTGGCGCTGCTGTTCGCCGTCCGCCACCCGGGCCTCGAGCTGCGGGCGGTCACCTGCGTGGCCGGGAACACGGACGTGGACCAGGTCGTACGGAACACCCTGATCGTCCTGGACCACGCCGGGGCCGGTGACATCCCGGTCGCGCGCGGCGCCGCCCGGCCGCTGATCGAACCGGCCCGGTCGGCCGCGCACGTCCACGGCCAGGACGGCATGGGCGACATGGGCCTGCCCGCGTCGGCGCGCACGCCTGTCGACGTGGACGCGGTGACACTGCTGCGCCGCGAGATCCTGGCCTCGCCGAGCCCGGTCACCCTCATCCCCACCGCCCCGCTGACGAACATCGCGCTCCTCCTGCGGACGTACCCGGAGGTCACCCGCAACATCGAGCGGATCGTGTTCATGGGCGGCGCGGTGGCGGTCGGGAACGCCACGCCCGTCGCGGAGTTCAACGTCTGGCACGACCCGGAGGCGGCGGCGATCCTGCTGACGGCGGGGGTGCCGATCACGATGTACGGCCTGGACGTGTTCGAGCGGGTCCAGGTCCCGGCCGCGGATGTCCAGCGGTTGCGGGAGAGTGCGGTACCTCGGCTGAAGCTGGCCGGCGATCTGCTGGCCCACCGCGACCCGGCCGCCTCCGGCGACCCCACCCCCACCGGCGGGCTCGGCGACGCGGGCGCGGTCTGCGCGGTCGCCGACCCGGCCGGCCTCACCACCCGCCTCCTGCCGGTCGAGGTCGACCTCGCGCCGGGCCCTGGGCGGGGGCAGACCATCGTCGACCGGCGCCCCCGCCACGGCGAGTCCGAAATCCACGACGGAGCACGCGAACAGGCCCTGGTGGACGTGGGGTTGGACGTGGATGTGGAGCGGTACGTGAAGCTGTGGCTGGAGACGGTGGAGGGGGCGCAAGAGAGGCCGGTTTCCTAAGCGTCCTTGCGCGGTCTGCCTCGTCTCGGGGCAAGCGGACGCCACGAGTTCACGTCCTCGGTCGAAAGGCCGAGGACGGTGAGGTGTGCGTTGTATGTGTCCTCGACGGTTTCCCTCTCCGGTGTGCGACCGGTGCGGTATGCGTCGCCAGGCGCCGTGACCCGGGCGAGAAGGTCGGCGAGCGCCGTGAGCAGCGGCAGGGCAGACTCCGGACGCTGTCCATGGGCGTGGGAGTCGGCTTCGAGGAGGCTGAGCACCGCCGAGGTGCGCTCGTCGCCGGACCAGCCGGCCCAGCCTATCGGTGTGTTGGGAGACAGAGGTGAGGCGGACGACGGGAAGGAAACGAACCGCTCGTTCGGGACGTCGAACTTGCCGCGGTGTTGCCAGTAGGACGGCCTGAGGAAGTCCGCGGACGTGAAGCGCGGTGGGTCGGCGATCGGACGGGGCGCGTTGCCGGCCGGCCCCTCTCGGTCTTCTCGGCGTTGGGCTTCCCAGACTCTCCCCCACTCGTGCCGCTTCGCGAGGCCCGATGCCTTGTACCGGAGAGGCGCGGCCTGGGGCACGTGTTCGTCGGCAAGTAGGTCCAGCAGCACGTCCGTCATTGCGGAACCGGGGGCGTACAGAGCCGCCAGGGTAATGAAATCCTCGTTCCCGCCCAGCAGTTCGGCCAGTTGGCGAGGCGTACGGGCGACGGGCCGTGGTCCCGCCGGGGAGGTCTCGAACCACAGGTGGGTCGCTTCGCAGAGGTCCAGCAGGCGTTGCCGGAGCACCAGCTCGACCCTGGTTTCCCAGGGCTCGTCCGACCAGCGGCGTTTGTAGCCGGGCTGTTCCAGCAGCTGCAGCGAGGCGTTCTGCTCAATTGCGTTCACCCGGCGTTGCACCAGGGCCCGGTACGCCGGAGGCCAGTGCTGGGGAAGGTCGGTCACCGGCGTCGCCGAGTGGCGCGCGAACCACTGTGTCTCTGCTTCTCCCGTGGCCACGCGCCGGGCGAGCATGATTTCGAAGGGGCGCTCTCCCACTGCGAGGTCGGGAACATCCTCGACCGGACCGATCAGTTCCTCGTCGTCGGGGATCAGGCCGTATTGGGCGTACACCGTCCAGTCGAGTTCCTCCTGGAGGGCGATCATCCGTGATCTGAGCGACGACCACCGGTATCGGGCCGAGTTGAGGAATCGACCGGTGATCGGGGTGTCGGGGGCGGCGATCTCCTGCAGGACGCGTTGGGCCTCGGCTGCCAGGCGGTGCAGTTCGCTCGCTTCCATGACGGGGAATGCGGTGGGAAGCGGCAGGTCGAGGAGCCGGGTCGAGGTGAACTCGTAGATTTTCGCCCAGGCTTCACCGCCTGCTTCAGCACCGCGCAGCTGGTCGGCGCGCGACTGCCCCTTGCTTTGGCTCATCTGCTTCAGCCAGAAACTCACGGCCGAGCTGTTGAGAGTACCCAGGAGCCCGAGATGGGACTCCGCCGATTCGCTCTTCGGCAGTTTGATCACCGGTGCCGAATTGAGCGGGACGGCAGACCCTTCGAGCAGGCTGAAGTGAGGGTGGGTGGCAACCCAGGGAAAGACTATGGACCACGGATGCGCGTCCCCGGTCGCTGCGATGTGGTGCCAGTCGTACCAGGGTGCTGACTTCTTCGCGCCCTTCCGATTCCGCAGTGTCGTTCGGTACGGCCACAGTCGGCGGTGGTGTCCGGGGACGCTTCGCAGGTCGATGACGTGTCCGAAGGGGTGACTTGTGTGGGGGTAGAACGCCATCAGGGCCGGGGACGCGGACCAGTCGCGGACCTCGGAACCAGTCAGCACCGGCACGGTGGCAAACTCCTCGGCCCTTTGACGCCGGAAGGAACCGGCGGTGGCGCAGAAGAGGTCGTCGGATCCGGTGTTGGCGGCGTAGCCGATGCGGACGACACGGTCGCCGAGTCGATGGGGGCGCTGAGTCTCGCTCTCCATACGGCGCAGCACGTCGCGGGCCGCCGACGGAGTGAGGCTCCAGGGAAAAACGCTCAGCTGTCCGCGGTCCTGCAAGTAGGACTCCGCCCACTCGCTTGTCCCCTCGGCTGTGAATGCCAGGGCCCGTAGTGACTGCCAGACATGGCCCTGTTCGGGCACCTCCGGTAGCCACGGTTCGCCCCGACGGCCGACGACCGTGTGGACGGGCGTACCGGGATCCGCCGCCCGGTTGCGGCCAGTGATGATGGCGGTCGGGGTGCCGTGCCCGGGGATGTATGCCCCGGACGTGTCGATGATGTGGGTGATCTCCACTCTGGGCAGGATGCGCTCGACGAGGTTGCGCCCGAACTCACGCTTCATGAAGGCGTTGGACGTGAGGAGTCCGACCCGGCCCGCTGCGTCGCCGGGCTGAGCGAGCTCGAAGGCCAGTTCCGTGAAGGGAACCGGCAGGGCATAGGCCCCGCTGCAGCTCTCGTAGAGGGAACGGTAGGCCGAGGACAGGGCCTTGTCCGCGACGGTGACGTACGGCGGATTGGTCGTCACCACGTGGTACGAGGCCGGGGTGAGAAGCCCATGACGAGCGGTGTACTCGTCGAGCTCGGAGGGGAGGCCCGTACTCGCGGTCATCGGGCTCGGGTCGGCGGTGCGGCGGTACAGGAGGGAGTCGCCGGTCGCGACGACCAGCGGCAGGTCCGGGACCTTCTCAAGGCGGCGTTCCCCGGTGGTGTTCATCGAGGCCAGCAATAGGCGGAACCGTGTGATGCTCACGGCGCACGGGTCGATGTCGCAGCCGTGCACCGACCTCAGGGCTCGCGCCGCTCGCTGCCAGGGGCTCATGTCCGGTCTGGTCTCGGACCAGCGCTGGAACAGTCGTGCGTATGCGTCCAGCAGGAACGCCCCCGATCCACAGGCGGGGTCGATGATCCGGAGGCCGGACAGCCCTCCCGCCTGGGAGGCCTGTGGCGTCGTGTGCTCCGCAAGGGCCGGTTCGAGCACGAGATCGTGGATGAGGTCCACGACGAACGCCGGGGTGGGTACCTGGCCGTAAGACTTACGCGCGCGTTCATTGAGTGACGAGTGGAGATCGGCCAGGAACCTCGTGTCACGCGAGGCGTCGGTGAAGTCGTACAGGAGAGTGCCGTCCGGGGTTCGGCGGCGCCAGAAGGAGAGCAACTCCTGGCCCGCCTCGTGGCCGGGCCTCAGCTGCCAGAGGGGATGCGTGCTGCTGAACACCGCGGCCATGGCGGGAAATGCGCGGAGCCGGTCGATGGCGTGAACGATCAGGTCGACGGCCGATGCGTGGGGTCGGGTCGCGTAGAACGCTTCATCCGTGACGTCCGCGGAGCCGGTGGCGAAGGAGATGTCGAGCAGGTCGTTGTCCTCGCAGAACCGGATCATCGCGGTCGCGAGTACCCAAGCGGTCGCCACCTGGGAGATCCGGGCGTCCAGCCAGGTCGACCAGGTGGCCGACGTCAGGTTGCGGTGCCTGGCGGTCTCGTATTCGTCGCGCAGCTTCTTGTCGGCCGGGTCATGGGGAAGGCGTGCGCCCAGGTCCGACTCGATGCGGGCGGTGAGCCGCAGCAGGTCGCCGGCCAGGCCGTTGTCGACGGGCATGTGCCCCTTCCCGGTCGGCTTCATATGGTTCTGGGTCCGACTTTATCACCGAGAGAGTGTCATAAAGTTTGGAGAGTGTTGTGATGACCCTCTACGCTCCTCTCGTGTTGGTCGGCCGCGACGGCCGGTCCGTCCTCGACGTAAGGGGTGGGTGGGTCATGGGTGGCGATGGCGGGGGACTCAAATGGGTGTGGGTGGCGATCGTTCTGATCGTCGCCTCGCTCCTCGGTGGTGTGGCCGCCTGTATTTCCTGGGTGACGACGGGTGGGAGCCCGGACCGGGAGCGGGTGAAGGGGGCGCTGGCCGCGGGCGGTGGGACCTTCCTCGGGGTGGCGGCGCTTGGTGTCGCGATCGGGAGTTTTCTGACCGGCTGACCTTGCCGCATCCCTTTAGGGATACAGTCCTTAGAGGCGTATCCCTAAAGGGATGCGGCAGACGCATTCCTCATCGCATCTCCTGTGGATGGCTTTCAAGGAGTTCACGTGCAGCATCACGCCAGGCCGGTCAAGCCGTCGCGCCTCTTCGATCGCGGTGCCGAATGGGACGCGCTCAGCGCTTTCGTGAGCCGGCCGCTGCCGCACGCCATGCTCGGCATCGTCAGTGGCCGACGGCGCATGGGGAAGACGTATCTGCTCCGGGCGCTCGTAGAGCAGTGCGGGGGGTTCTACTTCGGGGCCACCGCCGGGACCGAGGCCGAGTCGCTCCGGCAGTTCAGCGCCGCCCTGGCCGAGCACCAGGGTTCTCCGGTGCCCTTCTCCTTCGCGACCTGGGACGACGCGATCTCGTATCTCTTCGGTCTTGCCGTTCCGGGGCGAGGGGACAGCCCGTTCCTCGTGGTCGTCGACGAGTTCCCGTACCTGGCGAAGGTGGCGCCGGAGCTTCCCTCGCTCATCCAGCGGGCGATCGACCGCTACCAGGTGGAGGAGAGCGGCATGCGGCTGCTCCTGTGCGGGTCGGCGATGTCCGTCATGGGAGGGCTGCTCGCCAGCACCGCGCCGCTGCGCGGCAGGGCTCAGCTCGAACTCGTCGTACGCCCCTTCGGATACCGGGCCGCGGCGGATTTCTGGAGCGTGGCCGACGAACCGGCCCTCGCCGCACGGCTGCACGCGGTGGTCGGAGGCACGCCCGCGTACCGTCGCCAGTTCCTCGCGGACGACGTCCCCGCCGGGCTCGGGGACTTCGACGACTGGGTGTGCCGGACCGTCCTCTCGCCGTTCAGTCCGCTCTTCCGCGAGGCGCGCTACCTGCTCGCCGAGGAGGCCGACATCCGTGACACCGCGCTCTACCACTCCGTCCTCGCGGCGGTGGCGCAGGGCAACACCACACGGGGCGGTATCGCCGGCTACATCGGCCGCAAGTCCGTCGACATCTCGCATCCGCTCAACGTCCTTGAGGACAGCCACCTGTTGGCGCGCGAGGCGGACATCTTCCGGGCCGGGAAGTCGCAGTACCGCATCACCGAACCGCTGATCAACTTCTATGAGGCGGTCATGCGTCCGGCCTGGGCACGGCTGGAGAGCGGACAGGCCGCGGAGGTCTGGGGGCAGTCGGCGGAGCGCTTCGCCGCGCAGGTGGCGGGACCGCATTTCGAGGCGGTGTGCCGGGAGTACGTGCTCGGACCCGGCAGGTCCCTGCTGAGTACGTCGCTGGGCGAGGTCGGCAGCGGTGTGGTGGCCGACCCGAAGGCCCGCCGGCAGATCGAGATCGATGTGGCCGTCGTCGAATCGGGGTCCGGTGCGAGCAGACCGTCGGTCGCGCTGCTGGGCGAGGCGAAGTGGGGGACCGTCATGGGGGTGAACCATCTGGAACGCCTGGGGCGGGCCAGAGACCTCCTCGCCGGCCGGGGCATGGATACGACACGGTGCGGGCTGGCCTGCTTCAGCGGCGTCGGCTTCAGCGAAGCCCTCCGCACGGAGGCGGAAAGAGGCGGTGTGCTGCTGATCGGCCTCGACGAGTTGTACGGCCGTGCGATGCCGACGGCGCTGCTCCCCTGAACGAACGAGCCCCGCCGCTCACGGGCCCTGAGGCTGTCGTGAATGGCGGGGCGTCCGCGGAACAGAGATACGGCTACGAGTGCGAAGCCCGCCGGCGTCGCGTGGCCACCACGATCGCCGCGCCGCCCGCCAGCAGGACCGCCGCGCCGCCGACGATCGTGCCGGTGTTGCTGCCGCCGCCGGTCTCCGCGAGGTCTCCGCCGCCGCCGTTGGGCGAGGGGGCCGCCGCCGGGGCGCTGCTCGAACCGGAGGCGGCCGGGGTCGGGTTGGACGGGGTGGACTCCGGGGTCGACTCGGAGGCGCTCGGGGTCGGGGTCGAGGACTCGTCGGCCGGCGGGGTCGACTCCGAGGCCGGCGGCGGGACCGACGCGGGGGTGGACGGCGTCGGGGTCGGGGACTCGGTGGTCGCGCAGTCCTTCGTGCCGCCGTTCCAGGCCGCGATCAGCTTGTCCTTGATGACGGTGTGGTCCGGTCCCGCGGGCAGGTCGCCGTGGACGAAGCCGTCGCCGGCGGCGGGGTTGCCGTCGTACTTGACCGCGCCGCGGTAGAGGTCGATCTGCGCGAAGCAGCCCTCGTCCGGCACCGCGATGTCGAGCGAGTCGGTCTGGCCCTTCTTCACGGTGACCGTGTCGAAGTCGACGAAGACCTGCTTGCCGGAGGTGGCGAAGGTCGGGCCGTGCGCGATGTACGAGGCGAGCGAGGCGGTGCAGCTGGCGGCGTCGCCCGCGGTGCGGACCTTGATGTGGACCTTGCCGTCGTCGGTGGGCTTCAGGTTCTGGTCGTCGACCTTGACGGAGGGGAAGAAGCTGGTGCCGTCCAGCGAGAACTGGCAGCCCTCGGTCTCGGTGACCGTGCCCGCGCCGGAGCCGGGCTTGTAGTGGCCGCCGGACTCCCAGCCGTCACCGCCGCCGCCGTGCCCCCCGGTGGCCCAGGCACCGGACGCGGCGGCTACGGAGGCCGCGGCGAGGGCGAGGGAGGCGGCGCCCGTCCCCAACAGGCGGCGCACGGTGACACGACTGGCTATGGACATACTGATCCCATCTGGCGTGTACAGGGTGTGGAGGGTGTGGAGCAACGCGAGAAACACCGGGCCCACTGGTCACATGCGCCACAGCGTGTGCTCATCGTGGGTCCACCGGAATATGACTGTCAACTTGCCTTGGTGTAGAGGGAATTCATAAGGAGACCACGTGTCCGACCTGTCCTCCCGTGACCCGAACTGGTGGCGTCAGGCCGTTGTGTACCAGGTCTATCCGCGCAGTTTCGCCGACGCCGACGGCGACGGACTCGGGGACCTCAGGGGCATCACCGAGCGGCTCACCCACCTCGCCGCGCTGGGCGTCGACGCCCTCTGGCTGAGCCCCTTCTACCCGTCCGAACTCGCCGACGGCGGCTACGACGTCGCCGACTACCGCGACGTGGACCCGCGCCTGGGCACCCTCGACGACTTCGACGCGATGGTCGCCGAGGCGCACCGGCTGGGCCTGAAGGTCATGGTCGACATCGTGCCCAACCACACCTCGCACCTGCACAGTTGGTTCCAGGAGGCGCTCGCCGCGGGGCCCGGTTCCGCCGCTCGCGACCGGTTCGTGTTCCGGGACGGACGCGGCGAGGGCGGTCAACTCCCGCCCACCGACTGGCCGTCGGTCTTCGGCGGCAGCGCGTGGCGCCGACTGCCGGACGGACAGTGGTACTTGCACCTCTTCACGCCTCAACAGCCCGACCTGAACTGGGACAACGAGGAGGTCCGGGCCGACTTCCGCACCACACTGCGCTTCTGGTCCGACCGGGGCGTCGACGGCTTCCGCGTCGACGTCGCCCACGCGCTGGTGAAGGACCTCGGCGAGCCGTTGCGGGACATCGGCCCGCTCGCGGCGAACGCCGAGGCCGTCCTCGACTCGATCCCGCCCGGCAGCCACCCCTACTACGACCGGGACGAGGTCCACGAGGTCTACCGCGACTGGCGCCGCAGCGTCTTCGACACCTACACCCCACCCCGCATGGCGGTCGCCGAGGCCTGGGTCCCGGCCGCCCGCCGCGCCCTCTACGCCCGCCCCGACGAACTCGGCCAGGCCTTCAACTTCGAGTACCTGGAGGCCGGTTGGGGCGCGGAGGAACTGCGCGAGGTGATCACCGGCTCGCTCGCCACGGCCCGCGCGGCGGGCGCCTCCGCCACCTGGGTGCTGTCCAACCACGACGTCGTACGCCACGCCTCGCGCCTGATGCTGCCGACGGGCACGGACCCGAACACCTGGCTCCTGTCCGACGGCCGCACGCCACCCGTCGATACGGCGGCCGGCCTGCGCCGCGCCCGCGCCGCGACCCTGCTGATGCTGGCGCTGCCCGGTTCGTCGTACGTCTACCAGGGCGAGGAACTCGGACTGCCCGAGGTCGCCGACCTGCCCGTAGAGGTCCTCCAGGACCCGATCTGGGAACAACAGGGCCACACCCACAAGGGCCGCGACGGCTGCCGGGTACCCCTGCCGTGGACCACGACCGGTCCGTCGTACGGCTTCGGGTCCGGCCCCGCGTGGCTGCCGCAGCCGGCGAGCTTCGCGTCGTACGCCGTCGAGGCACAGGACGGCAGCGAGGGCTCGACCCTGGAGCTCTACCGCAAGGCCCTGCGGCTGCGCCGCAAGCTGCTCGACGGGGAGTCGCTGGCCTGGGCCGCCCAAAGCCCGCCCGGGGTGCTGCACTTCACGCGCACCGAGGGCTGGCGGTGTGTCACCAACCTGTCGGCGGAGCCGGTCGCCCTGCCGCCGGGGGAGGTGCTGCTGAGCAGCGAACCGGCGGCGGGCGAGGGGCAGTTGGGGCTGCTGGCTCCGGACACGACCGTGTGGTTGGGGGCCTAGAGCGCTCTGGGGCACGCTCTGTGGCGCACTCACCCCACGGTCGGGGTCTGGCTGGCGCTGGGTGAGGCCTCGCCCGGCAGGACCGGCGGCTGGGTGGTGCTGTTCACCGGCGGGGTGAGGACGACCTCCGGCTGGCCCGCGGGCGGGGGCGGCGGGGTCAGGTCCACGGCCGGCAGCTTCGGCGGGGTCGTCTCCTGGAAGAGGACCTGGCTGAAGTTGACCAGGCCGGTGTCCTCCATCACCGTGATGTGGTCCAGGACCGTCGCGTTGGCCTGGTTGGCCAGGATCCGCACCAGGGTGTTCTCGGTCGTCCCGCGGATCTTCGCGATGGTGGCGAAGATCGAACCGTGCGTGACCCGCAGGATGTTGGCGAAGTCCGTGTCGAACTGCTTGCCGCTGTCGCCGTTCAGGGTGTTGATGAACCCCTGCTGCTGCGGGCTGGGCTGGTTCGGGATCGTGATGTTGAGCATGGGGGCGATCTTGCGGACGGTGGAGTCCAGCGCCGCGTGCCCGTCGATCAGGTGCTTGCTCGCGGTGATGACCGCGGGGCTCGCCCCCTTCTTCAGTCCCATCTGGCCGACGGGGTACTCCCACAGCCCGGCCGCGCGCACCTTGACCACGAAGTCGCGGTCGGCCTCGGTCAGCGGCCCCCACTGCGTGTTGGCGATCACGCGTGCGGGCGCGCTGGAGACCGTGTTGACGCCCAGCATTGCCGGATAGGCGAGGGCGACGAGGGTCAGGCTGAGGGCACCGCCCACAACCATCGTTCCCGTCGCGTTCCGCGAAAAGCGCACCGTACCTCCTGTGTCGTGGACCGCCCGTCGGCGGTACGGACAGTGGTGAGTACGGATCCGGGAAGCGCTCGAAGTCTTTGGTTTTGGTAAAGCCCGAGTGGGGCGCGTCACAAGTGGCGGGTGATGCCTCCGGTTCGGCGCCCCGATTACGGGTGGGTTGGGGCTAGTTGAACTGACCGGGCCGGTAGTCGCCGGCCGGCACCGTGAGCATGACGTTCATGCGGTTGAAGCTGTTGATGAGGGCGATCAGCGAGACGAGGGCCATGAGCTGCTCGTCGTCGTAGTACTTCGCGGCGTTCCCCCACACCTCGTCGCTCACCCCGCCGGCCGCGTCCGCGATCCGGGTGCCCTCCTCGGCGAGTTCGAGCGCGGCGCGCTCCGCGTCGGTGAACACGGTGGCCTCGCGCCACACCGCGACCAGGTTCAGCCGCACCGAGGTCTCGCCGGCGGCCGCCGCGTCCTTGGTGTGCATGTCGGTGCAGAACCCGCACCCGTTGATCTGACTCGCCCGGATCTTCACCAGCTCCTGCGTGGCGGCGGGCAGCGGCGAGTCGTCGACGACCTTGCCCGCCGCGATGAAGTGCTTCAGGGCCTTGCCGGCGATCGGGCTGGTGAAGGCGTTGAGTCGGGCACCCATGGTGGGCTCCTCCGCGTTTCGTGGTTTCGCTGCCGTTGCTTGCACAGGACTGACGAAACGGGCGACGCGAATGTGACACGTACGGGGAGCGGCACACGAAAACCGGTGGAGCTTTGGCTCTCTCCGCCTCTACCGTGCTGCTCGACCGAGTCGTCTGGGCAAGGACGTGCCGTTGTACACCGTGTGAGACCCCCCGAGTGCTGAAACGTCGCGCGTCGCGCTGTTGCGCCGCGCTCCTTTTTGCTGCGGTCTTCTCACTGGAACCGGTGTACTCCTGTGCTCGAAACCTGGGTGGTCATGCCCACCTGCCTGCCACTCGTCCGCCGCCGCTGCCACGCGTGCGGGGCCGGACACTTCCAAGCAAGCGGCAAGTTCCGCGTCAACGCCCACCACAAGCTGCTGGACGTCTGGCTCCTGGTCCTCTGCACGGCGTGCGGGGACACGGCGAAACTCACGGTCATGGAACGGGCGAACGTCCGCTCCATACGACCGGAACTGCTGGCACGCCTGCACGCCAACGACCTCGCTCTGACAGCGAAGTTGCTCCAGGACCCTGTTGTACAGCGACGTAACCGCATCGCCCTCGACTGGTCCGGCGCGTGGCGTCTCGACACCGGCGGATCGGACCACCTGGACCGCGAGGCGATCGACATCGAGGTCCGCTTCACGGCCCGGATCCCGGTCCGCCCGGTACGCCTGATCGCGGAGGGCTGCGCCCTGCCAAGGGCCGAGGTCGAAACCCTGATCACGGAGGGGAGGCTGGTCTCGACGGCCCGCCTGCACACCAGACTCTCCGACAACTTCACCTTCACCCTGAAGCGCTGAGGCGCTGAGGCGCTGAGGCACCTGCGCCCGTGGGGCCTGCCTGGCGGGTCCTACGGGGGCGGGGTGGGGGTCCCTCGTTGGCGGAATGTTGACCGGTGCATGGCACAGCGTTGGTGAACCCCCGCTATACGTTCGGGCCCATGCCACCACTCCCTCCACACCCCCAGCGGGCCCGTCAGGCGCCGCTTCCCGTGCTGCCCTATCGGAAGCCCACCAAGGGCCGTGACTACTGGGTGCTGAATGACGTCCTTCCGGATGCCGACGCCGTACGGGAACGGTGTCTCGCCAAGGACGACTGGGTGAAGGGGTATCCGTACACCTCGGAGACCTGGCCGGGGCTGCGGACCATGCCGGGGCTCGAGCCGGCCGAACTGGGGCGGATCGAGCGGCTGGTCAAACAGGCCACCGGGGCCAAGGAGTTGTGGGTGCAGAAGGCGCCCGGCGGCGGGACGCTCAACCACAACTGCATCCAGGTCGTGGGGGAGGGCGAGAGCGAGCCCCGGCCCCACACCGACTCGCGGTCGCTGTGCCGGTACGCCGCCGTGCTGTATCTGAATCCTTCCGTGCCGAAGGACTGCGGGACCAGTTTCTACCGGCAGCATCTGCCCGGCGGACGGCTCGGCGGGAATGTCGTGCAGGCTCCGCACAACAACCTCGTCGAGGCGCTGGGGACGCGGTTCGTGGCGCCGGACGCCTTTGAAGAGGACGTGCGCGTGCCGCACAGGTACAACAGTCTGCTGCTCTACCACGCCAACCTCGTGCACAGCGCCACCGGTTACCACGGCAGCACTCTGGAGGAGAAGCGGATGACCGCCGTCTTCTTCTGGATGGCCTGACCGGCGGTCAGTAGCGCAGCGCCGTTCCGGTCTCCGCCTTCACGTCGCCCGACAGCTTGCGGTTGCTGCGGGCGGTCGCCGTGCCGGACTTTCCGGCCGGGACGTCGGAGACGGTGACGACCACGGTGTCGAGCAGATTCCCGCCCGTGTCCTTGAACTCGACCTGTACGGCGAAGGACTTGGCCGAACCGGCCTTGTTGCCGGCGGTGACCTCGACGGTGCTGCGCCCGGCCGAGTCCGTGGTCGGCGTGCCCAGCTTCACCGCGTCCTTGGCGTCGACGCCGTTCTTCACCTCGTCGAGTCTTCGGCCGGCCTCGGCGGTCGCCGACGCGATGGCGGCCGTGGCCTGCGATCCGATGGACGCGACGGCGGACGCCGCCTTGCTCGCGACGGAGGAGGGACTGCTGTCGTCGGAGCAGCCGGTCAGGCCGGTGAGGGCGGTGAGGGTGACGGCTACGACCGCCGTCAGCGTCGTTCCTCCCCTGTGCCACGCCATGTCGCCTCCATGAGTTGCCGCTTCCCGGGCCGTCCCTCAAGTGAAGGTCCGTTGCCCTGTGCCCGCATGCCGGGCTCACTCGGACGGCGTAACCCCCCTGGTGGAGGACGTGTCTCGGCCGGATGGTCGAAGCACCACACACCACAGAGAGGTGGGGCATCGCCATGACGCAGCAGCCGCACTCGACACAGCAGCCGCACTCGACGTCGTCCACCGGCGGTGAGGAGAGGCCCCCGGTCTGGAACGACGCCGGTCAGGACCCCGGCACCCGTGGCTACGGGCCACCCCCGTCCGGCGGCGGGCTCGCGGCCGGCGGTGCCGTCTTCGCCGGTGTCCTGATGCTGATGAACGGCGTCATCGCCATCCTCCAGGGCATCTCCGCGCTCGCCAAGGACGACGTCTACACCCGCGTCGGCAGCTACGTGTACAGCATCAACCTCACCGGCTGGGGCGTGATCCTCCTCTGCCTGGGCGCCGTGGGCGTGGTCACCGGCTTGGGCATCCTCAGGGGCATGGCCTGGGCCCGCGTCTGCGGCATCGTCCTCGCGAGCCTCAGCGCGATCCTCCAGTTCATGTTCCTGCCGTACGCCCCGATCTGGTCGGTGATCATGATCGCGGTCGATGTGTTCGTCATCTGGGCACTCGCGGTCTACGACCCGAAGACCTCCGGCATTCGCCGGTAACGGCGAACAGCCGAACCGGGGGGCGGGTCAGACGTGTCCGATGCCGCCCCCGCCGAAGGAGCCGCTCCTTCCGGGCAGCCAGCGCTGTCGGCTCTGGTTCTTTCCCGTCCGGCTTCCGGAGTGATGGAGCTGGTACGGCATCAGCCGTTCCTTCTCCTCAGAGGCGACGGGCATCTCGTCGGGTTCCCGCATCTCGCGCATCTCATGGACGGCGCCGGTGGCGGGGAGGTGGGGCTGCTCCTCGGGGAGCGGCCGCGGAAGTTCCTGGTCCCGGACCTTCATACCGAAATGTATGGCCCAGACCAGCGCGCCTGCGATCAGCAGGCCACCGAGAAAGGCTGCGCCCACGTCGAGCGTGTTGTGCGACGACGCGGCCAGCAGTTCGTACGCTGCCGTGCTCATACTCCGAGTATCACTCTTTGGGAGTGAATGTGACTATCCGCGCGAGATAAGCGGTGACCTCGGCGGGGTCCCGGGTGATCAGCGCCACGTGGTTGTCGGGGCGGACCAGCACCAGGGCCGGGGCCGGGGCCGTCACGCCGTACACCCGCCTCGCGTGCCCCTCGTGGTCGTGCAGGTCGGCCAGGGAGTCCGAGGCACCGTCGTCCACCGTGAATCCCTGCAGCAGGCCGTCGTGCTCCGCCGCCAACTTGCCCACGGCGTCCGCGACTTCGGCACCGAAGCCGAGCAGCGTGAACCGCGGGTCGGCGTACACCTGGAAGAGCCGGACCGGGTGGCCCGAGGCGTCGAGGCAGGGGGCGTCGGGTGCGCGGTCGCCCGGGCGCAGGACGGCGGGATCGCCGACGGAGCCGCCGGACGGATCAGCTACGCCGGCGAGGGAACTCCACGGGTAGCCCGTGCCCATCGGCGGCGGAGCGGCGGCCTCGACACCCGTGCCGGGCTCCTTGACCGCCTCGAGCACCCGGGCATACAGATCGGTGGAGATCCCCAGCGTCCAGGCCGCCACCGGAAGCCGCTCCTCCTCGTACGTGTCCAGGAGCCCGGGGCCGGCCTGCCCGGTGGCCGCGAGGGCCAGCTTCCAGCCCAGGTTGTAGGCGTCCTGGATGCCGGTGTTCATACCGAGCCCGCCCGCGATCGGATGGACATGGGCCGCGTCCCCGGCGAGCAGGACCCGGCCGACCCGCATCCGGTCGACCATGCGGACATTGACCCGCCAGACGGACAGCCAGGTCGGGTTCGTCAGCGTGACGCCGGGCACGCGCGCGTGCCGGTCGAAGATCCGCTGGAAGCTCTCCAGTGAGGGCGGCAACGGCTCGCCGTCCGCGTCGAGTTCGGGCCCCGCCTGGAACTGGAAGGAGTCCGTGCCGGGCATGGGGCACAGCATCACCCCGCCGCCGTCCGACGTGAACCACTGATGCCAGGCGTCCCGGCCGATCCCCTCGGCCTCCACGTCACCGACCACCATCGACTGCTCCGGCTCGGTCGTGCCGTCGAACCGCACCCCCAACGCCCCGCGCACCCGGCTGCGCCCGCCGTCGCAGCCGACGAGACAGCCGGCCCGGACGCGCTCCCCGTCGGCGAGGACGGCCGTGACACCGTCCGCATCCTGCTCGAACCCGGTGACCTCCCTGCCGGGTTCGACGCCGACCCCGAACTCCGCCAGCCGCTCGCGGAGGATCTGCTCCACCTGCCACTGCCCTATGAGCACCCCCCGCTCGTACGGCGCGCCGGGTGTGGGGACCGCGTCCGCGGACGGGTCGGTGTCTTTCACATGCGCGCCGTCGAAGTACTTGCGGAAGGGGAGTCGTGTGGTCCCGGCGGCGAGTACGCGCTCGGTGACGCCCACGTCCTCCAGTACCTCCAGGGTGCGCGGCTGCAGGCCCTTGCCCCGGGACTCCCGGTGCGGGGCCGGCGCCGCGTCCACGATCCGCACCCCCACACCGCGCCGGGCCAGCTCGATGGCGAGCGTGAGGCCGGTCGGCCCGGCGCCCACGACCAGTACGTCGTCGGTCATCGCGATCCCTCTCGTCGTCGTTGCCTCAAGGGAACACCGGGCAGGGCGAAAATGCAACCAGGTCTCAGAAGATTCTCGACTTCACTACATCTCTGGTCTCATTTGATTCTCGGTCTCACTGTCTGGTAGTGTGGCCCGCATGGACGAACTCCCCGGCCTCCGCGAGCGCAAGAAAGAACGCACCCGGAACCTCATCGCGCAGGAAGCCCTGCGTCTCTTCCGCGAGAAGGGGTTCGACGAGGTGTCGGTCGTCGAGGTCGCGGCGGCGGCCGAGGTCTCCAAGGCCACCCTGTTCCGGTACTTCCCGGCCAAGGAGGACCTGGTCCTGCACCGCTTCGCCGACCACCTCGGCGAAGCGGCCCGCGTGGTCCGCGAACGCCCGCCCGCCCTGTCCCCCACGGCCGCCCTGCGCGCCCACTTCCTTGACCGCCTCGCCGCCCGCGACCCGATCACCGGCCTGAACGACCACCCGGACGTGCTCGGCTTCATGGACCTGCTCTACGGCACCCCGAGCCTCCAGACCGGCCTGGTGCAGCGCTACCGCAGCCAGGAGATCGACGCCCTCGCCGAAGCCCTCCCCGACGCCGCCGACTCCACCCCGCTCACCAGACGCCTCGCCGCCACGCACCTGATCGTCGTCCAGCAGGAACTCGGCATGGAGAACTGGCGCACGGTCGCCGCGGGCCGCACCGCCGACGAGGCGTACGACGATGCCGTCGCCGAGGCGGAGCGCGCGTACGGCCAGCTCATGACCGGCCTGGACCCGGTGTTCCCGGCCGGGACCGGAGGCGGCTGATGGTGTAGTTGGCTACACCGTCCACTCGGCACCCTGCTCTCCCGCGTCGGCCCGAACACGGTGCCAGCCTGGTGAGCATGGGTACGACAGTGCGGCAGGCGACGCGGGCGACGGTTCAACTGGCCAGAGGTGTGGCCATGACCCTCGGGACGTATCTCTTCGTCACCGTGCTGCTGATCGCGACCATGGGGACGCTGTTCGTGGTCGGTGCCTGGATGCTGCCCGAGGCGGTGCTGCTGGTGCGCCGGATCGCGGGCGCGCGGCGGCGCCAGGTCGCCGGGTGGAGCGGGCGGGAGATCGCGGAGGCGTACGGGCCGCTGGACGGACGGCCGCTGCGGGAGCGGTTCGTGGCGGCGGTGCGCGATCCCGGCACGTTCCGGGATCTGCGGTGGATGCTCGCCCAGTACGCGTACGGGCTGCTCGGACTGCTCGCCGTCCCGCTGTGGATCGTGGGACTGCCCGTCGACGGCGTGTGGTGCGGGCTGCTGCGGCGCCGGGCGCTCGTCCTGCCGCTGATCGGGCGACTCGCGGATCTCGACGCGCGCTGGTCGACCGCCCTCCTCAAGCCGTCGCCGAAGGCGCTGCTCACCGAGCGGGTCGAGGAACTCGCCGAGACCCGGGCCGGAGTGATCGCCGCGCACGAGGCCGAACTACGGCGTATCGAGCGGGACCTGCACGACGGCACGCAGGCCCGGCTGGTGGCGCTGTCCATGCGGATCGGACTGGCGAAGCGGGCCTACGACCAGGACGGCGGCGGTGATCCGGAGGTCGCCCGGCGGCTGCTCGGGCAGGCGCAGGACCAGGCGGAGGAGGCGCTGACGGAGTTGCGGCACGTCGTACGCGGTATCCACCCGCCGATCCTCACCGACCGCGGGCTCGCCGGTGCCGTACAGGCGCTCGCCGCCGGCAGTGGGCTTCAAGTCGCCCTGGATGTGGAGGAGTTGGCGACGGGTCCGCGGGCTCCGGCGGCGGTCGAGGCCGCCGCGTACTTCCTGGTCGCCGAGGCGCTCACCAACGCGGCCAGGCACAGCGGCTCGGACCGCGCCGAGGTCCGGCTCGCCCGGGTGCCGCACGGGCTGACGGTGTGCGTACGGGACGACGGAAAGGGCGGCGCCGAGGAGGCGGACGGCACTGGACTGCTCGGTCTGCGCCGTCGTATCGCCGCCCTCGACGGGACCGCCAACGTGAGCAGCCCCGCCGGAGGACCCACGGTCGTCGCGGCGGAGCTGCCCTACACCTGGTGAACAGGCTTCAGCTGACGGCTAGTTGGAGAAGTAGATGTACTTCCAGTCGCTGTACGTCGTCGAGTTGACGCTGTCGCCGGACGAACCGTTGATGTACGCGGCCCGGATGCGGGCCTTGATGCCTGACTCGCCGGGGGCGCCGAGGTTCACCGCGACCTTGCCGTTCGTGCCGAGGCCGAAGTACTCGGAGTCGGAGTCGTACCAGCGGCCGTTGTAGTAGACCTGAAGGTCGAGCCGCTCCTGGCGGTTGGGGTAGTAGGTCATCGTCGTCGTGACGATCGGCGCCGAGTTCTTGTGGAACCAGTAGTACGACGTCGAGCCGATCTTCGCCGTCTTGTAGTGCTTGGTGATCGCGGTGGAGATCTTGACCTTGGCGTAGGCGTTGACCTTCACCGTCTTGGACGCGTAGCGGGCGTCACCGGCGAAGACCGCGGAGACGGCGGTGTCGCGGGTCATGTCCACGGTCACGGTGAAGTTGCCGCTGGAGTTGACCTTGCCGGTCTTGACCAGCTTGTTCGGCTTGTCGGTGCCGAAGGGGTCCGCGTAGATCGAGACCGTGCGGTTCTTGTAGGTCTTGCCGAGGTGCGCGGTGAACTTCACGTCGGCGCCGTAGGAGTACAGCTTGCCGTTGTTGTTCAGGCTCAGGCTGGTGGCCGCGCGGGACACGGAGACCTTGTCCGAGGCGCTGACCGCAGCGTGCCCGGCGTCGCCGACGTAGGTCACCTTGTAGGTGACGGTGCCGCCGGCCGGCGGGGTGTCCGCGAAGGAGTACGTGCCGTTCGTCTGCACCGTGACGGCGGGCAGCGCCTTGCCCTTCGGGGACTCCAGGTCGGTCCGCGTGACCTGCAGCTTCACCCCGGCGGGCAGCGCGACCGCGGACGAGAGCTTGCCGGTGACGGTGAGCTTCTTGGCGCGGGTCGCGGAGGAGGGGGCGTTGACCGTGAGGGTCGGGACGTTCTTCTCGGGGTCGGTCAGCGCCTTGAGCGTGTAGCCGCCGCCGGACTTCGCGACCAGCGCGAAGATCCGCGAGTTGTCCGGGGCCCAGGTCAGGTCGGCCGTGCCGTAGACACCGTTGCTGTACGTGCGGATCGTCGACGCGGCGTTCGGCTTGCGCGTCGCGATCGTGCCGCCGTTGGCCTGCGCGACCGTGCCGTCCGGGGCGATGTCGGCCTGCTGGGCGCCCGGATAGGCGCCCGACTGGCGGAACTTGCCGTCCGCGTAGGCGTCCCGCACCGCGCCGTTGACCAGCACCTCGTCGGCGCCGGGCACCAGGTCGATGTCGTAGACGCCGCTGTTGAGCGAGTAGTCGCCGTTGTAGTAGGCGACCTTCTGCGGGGTGGCCCCCGAGACGTCCAGGACGGCCAGCGAGTCGGTGGAGAGGCCGGTCTCGCCGATGGCGAGGATGCCGGGCCGGGACGCGGCGGTGTCGAGGAAGCCCGGGTCCCAGATCGAGACGTCGGACGGCAACTGCCCGAGGGTCACCGGGTCGGTGCCGCTCGCCGGGTCGGTTGCCGGGTCGACCGAGCCGAGGTTGCCGGACCACTGGTCGCCGTAGGTGAACCAGACCTTGCCGGCGGAGAAGGCGAGGTAGCGCGGGCCCTTGCCGGTGGCGACGGGATAGCGGGCCTTGACGTCGAGAGTGGCCGCGTCGATCGCCACGATCTCGTGCGTCTCCTGCGCCGCCGCGTAGATGGTGGCCCCGTCGTCGGAGACGGCCAGGTCGGAGACCCCGCTGATGTCGCCGACCGAGGCGAGGACGTTGCCCGAGTAGTCGGTGGCCGCGACCGTACCGGCCGAACTGTCGCCCACGAACACCCGCTTGAGGGCGCCGTCCGCGACCAGGCCGCCGGGCGAGGCGACGTTGGCGGTGGCCGCCGAGGCCGTACCCGTCGCTACGACGCTGAGCGCCGCCGAGCCGAAAAGAACCGCGAGCGCTGTCGCGGTGGAGATGCTGCGCATCCGCACGTGCTGTTCCCCCACAAGGAAAACCGGTCAGGAGACCGGGAGTTGAGAGCGCCGCGCAACGCCCGGACGTGACCGCGGATGAGAGTCGCGGTGACGCGCGGGGCGCGGCTGCTATGCGCAGCTTATGGCATGCCTGTGACAGGTGGGAAAGGGTTTGTCGCGCGAAGGGGTCTGCCGGGAGGGTGCGGAACCTCCCGGCAGGCTCGGCCCCGCGTCAGTTCTGGTGGACGGAGTTGTGGCCCGGTCCGCCCGACAGGACGTCCGTGCCGGTGCCGCCCCAGATCGTGTCGTTGCCGGAGTTGCCGTAGATGGTGTCGGCGCCGGCGTTGCCGTAGAGGACGTCGTTGCCCGTGCCGCCGTAGATGAAGTCGTTGCCGGCGCCGCCGCTGATCCGGTCGTTTCCGGCGCCGCCGGTCAGGCTCTGGCCGCCCGCGCCGCCGGTGATGAGGTCGTTGCCCGCGCCGCCGTCGGCCGCCGCGCCCACGGTGGTGATGGTGTCGTTGCCGTTGCCGCCCTGGGCGATGGTCGCGACGCCGCCGTGGAGGGTGTCGTTGCCGTTGTCGCCCCAGCCCACGGAGTACTTGCCGAGGGTGATGGTGTCGTTGCCGGTGCCGCCCGAGGCGTAGTTGCCCTCGACGCCGCCGTCCTCGGTGTACTTGTCGTTGCCGGCGCCCAGGTCGGTCGAGGCGAAGTAGTACGTCTGGGACGTCCTGTTGTGGTACGTGACGGTGTCGTTGCCGTCGCCGAGCGTCAACTCCAGGGTGGGGTAGGGGTCCTGGCTGTCCTGCATGGTGACCGTGCAGGAGACCTTGGTGTGGTCCGAGGCGGTCGGGTACGCGCAGCCGGTGCCGGGCTTGATGGTGACGACGTCGTCGATGACGTACGTGATCTCGACGGTGCCGGTCGTGTGCGTCGCGGTGACGACCGCCTTGTTGGCCTGTCCGGCGGCGGCCGTGTAGAGGACCTCGTTGCCGCCGTTGCCGAGCGCGGCGGTGGCCGGAGCGGTGGCCGCGCCCGCGGTACCGGCGAGGAGCAGCGGGGCGGCCAGACCGGTGCCGAGGGCCAGGGCCAGCAGACGGCTGACAGAACGAGAGGACATCGCACAACCTCCGTGAAACGTAAGGGGAGTTGGCGGAAGCCGAGGAATTCGAGTTCCGACACCGCGTACGACCCGCCCTTCCGGGGCTTGGTTGTGCCCTTTTTCGTACGAGAGTCGCCCCGGTGTGAAACGTCAGCCGCGATTCAGCGCGAATTCATGCAATGGACCGCTGATCAATGACAACCATCGCTATGAGGTACGGGCCAGTTCCGTCGCGTCACGGCGGAACGCCCACCGCATCTCCGGTTCCATCGCGAGGCGGAAGACCCGGCGGACGGGCGGTGTGCACAGCGCGGTCACCACGGCGGCGGCGACCACAGTCACCGTGATCTCGCCGAGCGGGCCCTGGACCCATGAAGGGCCGTACCAGCCCCAGGACTTGGCGCCCTGCGCGAGAAATCCGTGCAGGAGATAGCCGTAGAGCGTGCCGGCGCCCAGTGCGGTGAACCAGGTGCGGCGGCGCGGCACCCAGGCGAGGAAGCAGGCGACCAGGAGGGTGGAGACGGCGAACAGGCCCAGCGTCATCAGGGGCCCTTCCCAGTCGGGCGCGCCGAGTTGCTCCGCGCTCGCGTTGTGGAAGAGCCAGGAGTAGTCGAAGTACGGGACTGCCCAATAGGCCACCGCGAGCGCGCACATGAACACCAGGACCGCCAACTGCCGTACCTCGGGCCGTCGTACGAGCTGGAAGTGCTCCGGTTTCAGGGAGAGACCGAGCACGAAGTACGGGAGGAACTGCAACACGCGTTGCAGATCGAGGTCGTTGCCGATGGAGGGGGAGAGCGTCGCCGGCATCGCGATCGCCAGGGCGAGGAGCAGCGGGTGGCGGACGTGGTTCCAGATGGGTGTGGTGAGGCGCCAGACGAACAGGGCCGCCAGGAACCACGTCAGATACAGCGGGTCCAACAGGCTTATGGCGCGGTCGGGTTGGTGGTCGGTCCAGCGGGTGAAGAGCGTGTACGCCGTCTCGAAGACGACGTACGGCACGACGATCCCCGTCAGCAGCCGCCTGATCTGGGGCGGGGTGGCGCGGAAACTCCGGGAGAAATAGCCGGAGATGATGATGAACGCCGGCATGTGCACCGCGTACACGAGCGTGTACAGCGCGGTGACGCTGCGGCTGTCGGCGCGCAGCGGCTCCCAGGCGTGGCCGATCGCCACGAGGACGATCGCGAGGTACTTGGCGTTGTCGAAGAAGGGGTCGCGCTGCTTCCCGGGGACGGGCTCCGGCGCGCCGACGGCGGCGGACGGTCGTACGGGGGTCTCGGCGGAGGCGGTGGGAGAAGCACGCATCCCGCTCGCCTCACCGCTTCCCGCCGATCCAAACCCCCTCTTTCGCGTGACGCGCGTGACACGTACGGGACGGCTGACGCTCAGCCGAAGCGGCCCGCCACATAGTCCGCCGTCCGGGAGTCCTTCGGGGAGCCGAAGACGTCGTCGGTGGCGCCGGCCTCCACGATCCCGCCGGGCGTGCCCTGCTCGGCGAGGAAGAACGCGCACTGCTGGGAGACGCGGGCGGCCTGCTGCATGTTGTGGGTGACGATCACCACGGTGACCTGCCCGGCCAGTTCGTGGATGGTCTCCTCGACCCGGCGGGTGGAGGTCGGGTCGAGCGCCGAGCACGGTTCGTCCATGAGGAGGACCCGGGGGCGTACGGCGAGCGCGCGGGCGATGCACAGGCGCTGCTGCTGGCCGCCGGACAGAGCGCCGCCGGGCTGCCGCAGCCGGTCGCGGACCTCCTTCCACAGGCCCGCCCGGGTCAGCGACTCCTCGACCAGCTCGTCCTTCTCGCGGCGGCTCACCCGGGTGCCCGTCAGCCGCAGACCGGCCACCACGTTGTCGTAGATCGACATCGCGGGGAACGGGTTCGGCTTCTGGAAGACCATGCCGATACGGCGGCGGGCGTCCGTCAGCCGCCAGGAGGCGTCGTAGATGTCCTCGCCCTCGAAGAGCACCTCGCCGCCGAAGGCCGCCGACGGGATCAGCTCGTGCATCCGGTTGAGGGTGCGCAGGAACGTCGACTTGCCGCAGCCGGACGGTCCGATCAGCGCGCTGACCTGGCCCGCGGGCATGGTCAGCGACACCTGCCCGAGCACCTGGTGGGTGCCGAACCAGGCCGAGACGGCACGGGCTTCGAGGGTCGCGGGGGCGGCCGTCGGGTCGACGACGGGCAGGACGGCGGTGTCGGTCACGGTCATGTCTGGTTCCCTCGGTTCACAGCAGGTTCGGCAGCAGTTCGGTGGTGCGCGTGGCGACCTGGAGGCCCAGGACCGCGACGAGCGGGGCGAAGACGATCCACGTCTGGTGACGGCCCCAGCGGTGCCAGGCCCATACGGCCGCTACGGCGGCCAGCAGCAGCGCCTGCAGCCACATCACCAGGGGCCACGGCACGCCGTCGGGACGGGCGAGGGGCTCCTCCGAGCCGGGCAGGGTGCCGGAGCGGATCACCGCGGCCGGCGTCTGGAAGGCGGTCGAGATCAGGTCGGCGTCGACGCGCAGCACGCCGGCCGGCATGAAGTGCGGGCCGGTCGCGGTGACCAGGACCAGCCGCCCCTTGCCGGCGGCGAGCGGGACGGGCGCAGGATCACCGGCCCGGCGGACGTCGGTGACCTGGTACGTCGCCTTGCCCTGGCCGGTGGTCACGGTGAACGTGACCCCCTCGCGCAGCTCGGCCAGCCGCCCGAACGGGCCGCCGTAGGCCGCCGCCCTGCCCATCAGCACGCTGGTGCCGGACTGCCCGGGGAACGGGGTGTCACGGCGGTGGCCGGGACCGTCGGTCAGGACGGTGGAGTCGGTGCCCTCCAGGACGACCTGGCTCAGACCCAGGGACGGGATGCGGATCAGGGCGACCGGAGTGCCAGGCGCGAGGAGCTTTCCCTGCTGGTCGGTCTGGGACACCGGGGCGGTGCCCAGGGCGAGTTGGCCGCGCAGCTCGTCGAACGCGGCATGCTGCGCGGAGTGTTCCTGGGCGCCGCTGAACACGAGCAGCTGCGCGGTGATGCCGAGCAGGAGGGCGGCGAGGCTGAGCAGGCCGCCGCGCGCGAGATGGCGGACGGCGGTGACGCTCCGCACGCTCTGGACGCTCCGGACCAGCGCGCTCGGCGCGGCCGGGGCGGGCCTGACGGGGGTGGCGACGGTCACGGCGGCCCGCCTCCTTCGCTGTCGGGGTTGGTCGGTGGCCGCCGGGGAGACGGTGAGGTCTCCCCGGCCGCACGATCGGTCAAGCGGTCAACTGGTCGTGGATCAGGTGGACTTGATGGTGAAGTTGGCGCCGGACTTGGTGTTCACCGTCGTCGAGCCCGCGTAGTAGGCGTGCAGCGTGTGCGTGCCCCGGCTCAGCCTCGGCAGGGTGATGGTGACCTTGCCGCCGCTCAGCGTGCCGGTCGCGATGATCCGGCTGCCCTCGTAGATGCGGACGGTGCCGGTCGGCGTGGTGCCGGTCGCGGTGACCTTGACGGTGACCTTCGCGCGGGCCGTGTGGCCGATGGTGGCGGGCGCGGTCTTGGAGATCGCCGGGTTGGCCTTGGTGATCTTCAGGGAGACCGTCGCGGAGGACGCGTTGAGCTTGGTCGCGCCGGCGTAGGAGACGGTCAGGGTGTGCGTGGCGACCTTGAGGTGGTTCGACACGTTCACGGTGACCTTGCCGGAGCTGTTCAGCGTGCCGGTGCCGACGACCGTCGAGCCGTCCTTCACGGTGACCTTGCCGCTGGGGACGACACCGTGCGTGCCGGTCACGGTGACCGCGACCTTCGGGGTCGTGCCGTACGCGGTGGTGGCGGTGGTCGCCTTGGTGGTGCTCGCGTACTTGACGGCGCCGGTCCAAGTGGCCGCGGTGCCGGTGCCGTTGACGTTGTTGGCGGTGACCGTGGCGGTGTAGGTGCCGGTGGCGAGACCGGTGAAGGAGTACGACGTGGTGGAGGCCGCGACGTCCTTCGTGGCTACGACGCCGCCGTCCGCGTCGGTCAGCGTGACCCGGTAGTCGGTGACCGGCATGGCCGGGACGATGCTGCTCGGGGTCCAGCCGATCTTGAGGCTCGCGTCGCCGGGCGTGGACTTCAGGGCGGGCGCGTTCGGCGTGTGGATGTCGAAGGTGTCGCCCTCCTCCAGGCCGCCGAGCTTGGCGTGCTTGGCGACGGAGACGGAGCCGTTGTAGGACTCGTTGACGAAGCCGAACTTGGCGATGACCGACTCGGCGGCGTCCGAGGCCAGCTGCGCCGTGTGGCTGCCGCTGGTGACGAAGACGTCGTACAGGTCCTTGTCGAAGAAGATGCTGGTCGGGTCGATCGCCCGGCTCGGTACGACGTTGTAGACGTCGCGGCCGAACGTCGCGTTCTCGTAGTAGGCGTTGACCGGGGCCAGCTTGCCGTTCACCGTGGTGACCGGGCTGGTCGCACCGTCGTCTCCGGGCAGTTGCACGGAGGCCAGGTGAGCGCCGGCTGCCGCCGCCGTCTTGCTGTAATCGGGGGCGATGCCGTTGTTCTGGGCGATCCAGGAACCGACGGAGAACGGGACGAGCGCGCCGTCCTCGGTGAGGACCGAGTTGGCCTGGTTCTCCTGGACGACGGTGACGCTCGCGGCGACGTCGCCCTGGGCCACGCCGATGGCGTTCAGGAAGAACTTACGGGTGCCGGAGCTCAGTTGAGGGATCTTCGGGTGCACGGTCTGGCCGTTCACCACGGTCAGCGCACCGATGTAGATGTCGTGCAGCTGCTTCACGGTCAGGGTGTCCAGGGCCGAGCCCTTGACCGCGACGCCGACCGCGTCACGCGCCATCGGGATGTAGGTGAGCGCTGTGCCGGAGCTGGACGGACCGCCGGAGGAGCGGGCGAAGTCGACCTGGCCCTTGACCGAGGCACCGGAGGAGTCCAGGTCGCCGGTCAGCGACTGGCTCAGGGCGGTGCGGCCGGCGCCGGAGCCGTTCGGGCGCAGGAAGGTCGTGCCGTTGGTGCGGGTGGTGATCTTCGTGCCGGTGGCGCCGGTGCCCGGCTCGATCGCGTCGTAGGACGCGATGCCCGCGCCGTTCGCCGACTTCACGGCGCTGGCGGAGTAGCTGGTGCCGTTGACGGTGTCACCGGCCAGGGCGTTGGTGACGTCCTGGGTGGTGTCCGAGCCGACGCCGACAAGCTGGCGGAAGGTCCCGGCGGGGGTCGGGTCGGCGGACGCCGGGCTCGCCAGAGCCAGCGTGCCGGACACCACGGCGGCGGCGACCATGGCCGCCGAGAGGCGCATTCTGCGCATTGCGGTTCTCCAGAAGGTGTGCGAGGTGACGTGCCATCGGATGGATCTGGTGATCTGAGAGGGTGGTGCGAGCCGTGGGGCCCCCCCGCCCGGAGGGGGGGGCCGGGGGGTGTTGGGGGGGCGCGGGGGGAGCGGGGGGGTGGGGAGAGGTTATTGTTT
>NZ_JBHYWD010000010.1:0-31372 GCF_042751305.1 Streptomyces hokutonensis | reverse complement strand
TGGACCCCTGCGGGGGGCGGGCCCCCCGCCCCCCCCGCGTCAGTTCGGGGGCCCCCGGCGGTTCATGGGGGAGCACTTGCGTCTCCGGGGAATGGAGCTTCTTTTAGGGTCGCGGGGAGCTGCGCGACCAGCCACGACGGACCCGCAGCCGACGAACTGCCGTCTGCACTGAGGCAATTGACAACCGCCCCCCGCCGGCGAAGGGCGCGCCCACCCCGGCCACCGCACCAAGCGCCGCCCCAACCGGCACCGCATAGCGCAGCGGACTCGCCGGGTCGGCAGGCGTCGTACCTGCCGCCGTAGTCGCGACGGCCTGCCCTCCGTCGTACGACGCCGAGACGCTGGGCGAGGCGCTCGTGCCGGTGCCTGTGCCACCGGTACCCGTACCGGCGCCGCCCGCAGTCCCACCGGTACTCCCGGCGGAGCCCCCCGCACCGCTGCCCGAGCCGGAGGTACCCCCGGCGGCCGAGCCGCCCCCACCCGTGGACTTCGGACCGGTGTAGGCGACGAGCGCGTCGGCCGCCACACCGGCCTGGGCGCGCAGCTTCATGGTGAGCGGCGCGTAGCCGTAGGGCAGCCTGCCCGGATCCGCCCCCTGCGTCTGGCCGGCGCCCGAGGCGTACCGCAGCAGCGCCGCGTAGTCCTGGCGGGCGGCCTTGCTCACCTGGCCGGGCCGCAGCGCCGCGTACACCAGCTCGGTCAGCGGATAGGCACCCTTCGCCGTGGCGTTCGCCGGGGTGACCTCGGGGACGCCGGAGCCGGTGGCGGTCGCGGCCGCCGCGGTCAGCGCGGCCGTCGTCGGGGCCACGAACTTGCCCGCGCTGTTCTGCAGTTGGGCGGTCTGGAGGCCGTAGCGGGCGGCGGAGGCCGCGTCCGTGATGGTGATGACGAAGCGCGAACCGACGATCTGCGGACCGGAGTTCTTGTACGCGGGCGGGGTGGCCAGCGGGTCCCAGGCGGACTTCCACAGCGTGTCCGCGCGGCGGGCGTGCAGGGCGCCGGCGTGCATGTCCTCCACATAGGGGTGGAAGTCGATCATGCACTGCTTGTTGGTCGCGGGCGCGCCCGAGCCCGGCGGGATCGTGCACCAGGGGTCGCTCTTCGGGTAGTCGTCGGTGTTCGACGGGTCGAAGGCGGTGCCGGTCGGGTTCAGGTCCGTGTTGGTGCTGTAGTACGGGTTGACCCGCATGCCGTCGTCGTCGGGGACACCGGCGAGGAACCGCCGGGCGTCCTTGTCGGCGAGGATCCACCGCCAGATCGCGCGGGCGGTGTCGGAGTGGCCGAGCGAGGTCAGCAGATCGGTGTCGGTGGCCGGGGTCTCGGCGACCGACAGATAGGCGAACTCCGGGTTCAGCGCGATGAACTCGGGGTCGGTGGCGAGCCCGGACGGGTTCTTGCGCGCCCAGCCGTACCCCTTGACCGCCGTGCCGCTGATGACCGAACCCCAGGTGGAGCTGCGGTACGACTCGGTGAGCAGCTTGGCGACCAGGCGGGCGTTCAGCTTGATGGACTCGATCTTGGTGCCGTCGAGTCTCTCCTCGGACGCCGGTGCCCCGGACGAGGATCTGCGTTCGATCGTGAACCCGATGACGGCTCCGGAGAGGGCGACCGGCGCGTACGTCGTCGTACCGGACGGCGCTGTCGTGCCCGGGTCGGCGCCGAGCCTGCGGGTGGTGAACGCGAGGCCCGTCGAACCGTCCGCGAGCAGCCGGGCCCGGGTGTCCGGTTCGCCGAACTCGGTGTAGCTGTACACCTTGCCCGCCGCGCAGAGCTTCGCCTGCCAGCTGGTCATCGCGTCCGCCACCAACTCGCTGCCGGTGGTGGGGCGTTCGTCGGCGCCCAGGGGGCAGTTGGTGCCGACGCTGTTGAAGTCCAGCTTGATGGCGATCCGGTTCTGCCAGTTGGTGGAGGAGACCGGGGAGCCGGCGTTGACCTGGCTCTTGTCCGCGTACGGCTTTCCGTCCAGGTCCAGATGACCCTGCGGGACGATCACCAGCCAGCAGGAGCGGGGTTTGGTGACGCCGTTGGTGGTGACGGGCGTGCCGCAGCCGAGGTGGGGCGCCTCGTTGGCCGTCTGGACCTCGAAGAACTCCTTGCCGGTGCCGTCGGCGCCGGTGCGGGCGAAGTCGACCTCGTTGGTGGTGTTGCGGCTGAAGAACTTGTTGTTCTGGGTGCCGGTGGTGATCGTCGTGCCGTCCACCGACTTGAAGGGGACCTCGCCGGGGGCGTTCGGGTTGGCGGCGCCGTAGCGGTTGTCCTGGCCGTAGTTGGTGGGGTCGGCGCTGTAGAAGATCTGCCGGGTGTCGTCCTGGCCGTTGCCCGGCCAGCTGCCGCGGTCGGTGGTCGGGGAGGCGCCGTACTGGCACTGGGTGCGGGACGGGCCCGGGTTGGCGGGGACCGTGCCGTCGTCGTCGCCCCAGCACTGCATGATCTGTACGAAGTCGGTGTTGAACTGCGTGCCCGCGAAGGTCGTCGGGGTGCCGCCGGTCCAACTCACCGTCACCGCCTGGCTGGTGAGGTGGGTCGTCTGGTCGACCGTGAACTTCATGTCCTTGAACTCGCCTCGGCCCGGGACCGTGACGCTCGTGGCAGCCGGCGCGGCCGTTGCGGGCGGGGCGGACTGTCCTACGGCGAGACCGGCCAGGGCGCCGATGGCTGCGCCGGCGATGAGGCGGACCAGTAGCCTCGGCTTCGCCATCGCCTTCCGATTTCCCACCCGCACCGCCCGTGCGGCTTTCGTTGTCGGGTGCGGGTGGCCCCTGTGGGGCTCGTTCGCCGTTGGCGGCTGCGGTGCGTTGGGCAGGCTTGTCATCGTGAACTCACCTCGTCCTGGCGGTCGTTGGTGCGGGACGTGATCAGGCGGGAGGCGATCGACGGGAGCAGGAGGAGGCCCAGGATCAGGACGGCTGCCAGGAGCATCAGGGTCTGGGTGGTGGTCCAGCCGTGTTGCGTGGAGACCGCTACCGGCTGGGCGAGGGCGATCGTGCCGTCCGCCGCGGCTGCGGCCGCCGTCCCGGATCCGCCGGAGGCGGTTCCTGTTCCGCCCGAGGTCAGGGCCTGGCCGGTGTCGGGGTCTACGGAGGGTTGGGCGGCGCCGCCGGCGCCGCCGGTCGTGGTGGTGCCGGTGCCGTCCGTCGTGGTGCCGCCCGTGCTGCCGCCGGACGTGGTGCCGTCGCCCGAACTACCGTTGCGCGTCGACGACTTGGCGCCGCCGCTGCCCGTGGTGCAGGCCGTCGCACCCTGCTTGTCACAGGGCGACGGGTAAGGCGCCGTCTCCGCGAGCTTGTTGCGGCCGCTCGCGGTGAAGGTCGGGTTGTTGCAGTTCTTGATGTTGATGTTCTGCGCCCGTACACCCGGGATGCGGCGGATCTGGTCGAAGCCCGCCTTCACCAGGTTGATCGGGAGAGGGGAGTAGCCGAGCGACGGCGCCTGTTGCTGGCCCTGGCACATGAAGTAGTAGGAGAAGGCGCCCAGCGTCTTGCCCTTGTCCTTCGTGAACGTGCCCTGCACCTTCAGCGGCAGGATCATGTACGAGTAGCTGGAGAGCGGGTAGTTGCGCTTGTCGGTGTCGTTGTAGACGCCGTTGAGCTGCTGGGTGAGGTAGTCGGCGGAGCTCTTGTTCGTGTTGATCTTCGCCTTGAGCAGCGAGACCGCGACGTTCTTCGGGGTCGGCTCGGTGTAGTAGCCCGCGTGGTTGAGGACCTTGGCGACCGGATAGTGCGCGTTGAGGGCGTAGGAGTAGTTGACGTAACCGATCGCGCCCTCGCCGTAGTTCTGGGCGATGTAGCCGGCCACGCCGAGGTCGCCGGACTGGGCGATCATGCCGGAGACGGTGGGGTAGTACGAGGTTTGTCCGCAGGCGCCCGAGCGGCCGACCTTCGCGCAGTACGCGTTCCAGAGGGACTTGTGCTGGGCCGCCATCCACATCGTGAACTGGGCGGTGGAGCCGGAGCCGTCGGAACGGACCACTGGCACGATCGTGCGGTGCGGGAGTTGCAGCCCCGGGTTGTCGGCCTTGATCACCGGGTCGTCCCAGGTCTTGATGGCGCCGGTGAAGATCTTGGTGACCACGGCGCCGGAGAGGCGGAGGTTGGTGACGCGCTTGCCGTTGACGGTGAGGTGGTACATGAAGACGGTGCCGCCGGCCACGATCGGCATGTACGCGTACGACCCCGAGCCGGGGCGTTCCGCCGCGCTGCCGTCGGTGGGGTGGGTCTGGAACGGGATGTCTGACACCGCGAAGTCGACCGTGCCGCTGAGGAATTGACGGCGGCCGTCGGAGGAACCGGTGCCGGCGTAACTGATCCGCATGCCGTACTGGTTGACCGCGCGGCGCCATTCGTCGACGGCGTTCTCCGCCCAGGTGGAGCCGGCGCCGGAGATGGGGGTGTAGCTGTCGGCGGCGGCGGGGCCGGCGAGTGGCCCTGCCAGTAGAGCGGTGAGGGCGGTCATGATCGCGACCAGGGTTCCCAGTGCGCGTAGGCGGCGGAGAGGGGCGGTGAGGTGGCTGGGCATCAGTCGGTCGTCTCTCCGGGCGCGGGCTGGTGGGTGGCGGGGTTTTCGTTCCCACCCGCACCACCCGTGATGGTTTCGCCGTCGGGTGCGGGTGGCCCCTGTGGGGCGGCTTCGCCGTCGGCGGCTGCGGGTGCGTTGTGGGCGGCGGTGGTGGCTGCGGTCGGTCCGTGGCTTCGGCGCGCGCTCTTCGTGTCGGCTTCGCCGCCACTGTGTGCGCTGGTCGTGACTGGTTCGTCGTGGGGTGCGGGTGGTCCCTGTGGGGTGGGTTCGCCGTCGGCGGCTGCGGGTTGTTCGGGGGTGGGCGTTGTTGCCGACTGTTCGTGGGGACGCGCGTCGAACAACGACAGGCCCGGTGCGCGGAGTTCGTCGAAGCGGGCCGCGTCTCGTCTTGAGGCTCGGGCCGTGCGGCGGGCCTGGCTGCGGGTTTGTTGGCCCGGGCCTCGGCCGCCGATCACCCGGGCGATCACGAAGAGGACCAGGACCAGGGCCATCAGGACCGCCGCCGCTCCGAAGCCGCGGGCGATCATCGCCGGTTCGGGGGAGCGGACGAAGCTGAAGACAGCCAGGGGGAGGGAGATCATCGGGCCGTGCAGTGGGTCGTAGTTCGTGGCTGCCGTGAAGCCCGCGGTGAGAAGGACTGGGGACGTTTCGCCGATGCCGCGTGCCGTGCCGAGGATGACTGCCGTGGCCAGGCCCGAGCGGGCCGTCGGCAGGACCACGTGCCAGACCGTGCGCCAGCGTGGTGCGCCCAGTGCCTCCGCCGCCTCGGTGAGTGTGCCGGGGACGAGGCGCAGGACCACGTCCGACGCGCGGATCACGATCGGCAGCATCATCACGCTGATCGCGAAGCCCGCCGCAAGTCCCGACTTCTCCATGCCCAGTTGGAGGACCCAGACGGCGTAGACCATGAGGCCGGCCACGATGGACGGCAGTGCGGTCATCGCCTCGACGATGGTGCGGACGAAGCGGGAGAAGCGGCCGGGGATCTGGTTGAGGTACACCGCGCAGGCCAGCCCCAGCGGGACGGTGATCAGCAGCGCGATGGTGATCATCAGCAGGGTGCCGATCATCGCGTGGGCTATGCCGCCTACGCCCAGCGGGTCCAGCGGGCCCGCCGCCTGCATGTCCTGGTGGAAGAAGTTGAGGTAGGTGAGCGCCTCGCGGCCCCGCCAGAGGGTGAAGCCGACGACCAGGGTGAGGGCGGAGAACAGCAGGCCCGCCGCCGTCCACAGCACGACCGTCATCACCCGGTCGCGTACCGCCTGGCCGTTCTCCTCCAGGCCGGTGAGTACGCCGTAGACGGCGAGGAAGACGGTGTACCAGGTTACGGCGAAGCCCAACGCCCCTGAGAAGGGGGCGAGTTCACCGAACAGGAGCACGCTCACGCACAGGCCGGACACCGCGGCCCCGCACAGCGCCAGCACCCCGGAGCGGGTGGGGCCGCCGATCCGCCGTGGTACGTCCGGGAGTTGGGCGGTCGCGGGCTCCGCCTCGACAGGTGCCGCGAGTTCTTCTACGACCGTCATCTCATGCCTCGCTCTGCGCGCCGGACCGCGAGCGGGCCGCGATCGTGGACGCGGTGAAGTTGACCGCCAGGGTGAGCAGGAACAGCGCCAGGCCCGCCGCCATCAGTGCCGACATGCCGAAGGAGGAGGCGTCGCCGTAGTGCAGGGCGATGAGGGAGGAGACCGAGTTGGAGCCGGTCTGCAGGATGTGCGGCTGGATCACGAAGACCGGCGAGATGATCATGTAGACGGCGATCGTCTCGCCCATCGCCCGGCCGAGCCCCAGCATCGTGCCGCCGATGATGCCGCCCTTGCCGTAGGGCAGGACGACCGCTCGGATCATGCCCCAGCGGGTCGCGCCGAGCGCGTAGGCGCCCTCGCGTTCGCCGGCCGGTGCCTGGGCGAAGACCTCGCGCATCACCGAGCACTGGATGGGCGCGACCATCAGCGCGACGACGATCCCGGCGACGAACGCGGACGCGGTGTAGACGCTCGCGGAGGCGAGTGGGTCGCCCGGGTGGGTGCCGTCGACCTTGAACAGCGGGATCCAGCCGAACCAGTCGGACAGCCAGCGCGACAGGCCGATCACATGCGCCTGGAGGAAGAAGAGGCCCCAGAGGCCGTAGACGACGGACGGGACCGCCGCCATCAGGTCGACCAGGCTGACCAGGGTGCGGCGCAGGCCGCGCGGGGCCACGTCGGAGATGAAGAGTGCTGTTCCGACCGCCAGTGGTACGGAGATCGTGACCGCGACGGCGGCGATCAGCAGGGTGCCGGTGAGCACGGCCGCGATGCCGAACTTGTGGACGTCCGGCTGCCATTGGGCCGTCGTCAGGAACGACGGGCCGGTGGCGCGCAGCGCCTGCGTGGCCCGTAGGAGGAGGAACAGTCCTACGGCGGCCATGATGCCGAGGACCACGACCCCGGTGGCGGTCAACTGGTAGCGGAAGACGCGGTCGCCGAGCCCTCGGGCGGCCTGTGGCCGTCGGGGTGGCGGATCGAGCACGGGTCTGTGGGGCTCCGTTCGGCCGGAGCCCTTCTGCGCGGACAGCACGTGTCCCTCCACCTGAGGAAACGAAACGAAACGAACGAGGCGCTTCGCGACTTCCCGGTGGATGTCGCGCGGAGTGAGTCAATGGCCGGATTCTTTCGGCGCAGAGCTTCACATGTGGAGAATCGGTGAACGGGTCATGTCACTTCGGTGGGTCAGCTGTGGAGGAGGCCCCAACAGGGGCACCCCTGGGGGCGTCGGGCACCTTGCCTCCTCCGGGCAACCTGACCGGCCTGAACATTGCCGGGGGTCCCAGAAGCGCTTCCCGCGCGGGCCTGGGCAGAGTTGGGGCCATGACCGACGTCCGGGAAGTGCACTGCCGAGCCCGTCCGCGCCGCGCCCTGTGGCTGTCCGCGGCGTTCGCGGCGGCGGGCGTCGGGGTGTCGGTGGCGTGGGCGGCGTATCGCGGGCTACCCCGGCGCGCTCACCGTGCAGCGGCTGCGCGGGCGCCGGCTGCCCGACGACGAAGTCCTGCCGTCAGCCCTGCCGTTCGTGGTCCCCCTCGTCGGTACGGCCCTGTGGCTGGTGCCGTTGTGCTACCTGCACCCGACGACGCTGCTCGCCTCACCCGCCACGATCGGCTGGCCGGCGGCGGGCACGCCGGCCACGGCCGCGCTGGTGGTGTGGGCCTGGCGCGAGACCCGGGTGCGTCCGGCCGGCGAGGACGAACTCGCCGTAGAACTGCCGGAGTTGGACGGCGAGGTGTTCGTGTCCGCCCGCTTCCTGGAGCACACCGACTACAACCCGTACGGCTTCGGTACCCATATCGCCCTCGGTGACGGGCCGCCCGCGGTGACCCCGGGTCCGGGGCGGTTCGCGGCCCGCCGGATCCCGGTGGAACGGCTGACCGTCAAGGGCGTACGACGGGCCCGTGACGGCGACGGCGACACCGTCCCCGGCGACTGGCACATCGCCGAACTCGACGACGGGGGCCGCCCGGTCCGCCTCGCGGCGGCACCGGACGACCTCACCCGCGTCCTGCGCGAACTGACGGCGGTGCGGGAGGTGCCGTAGGCCTCAGGCCTGCTTGGGGCCGGCCTGCTGGATCACCTCGAAGGTCCACAGCGTGGCGTCCGACGCGGCGGGCTTCGGGCGCTCGCCCTGGGCGGAGCCGTCCTGGGGTGTGCCCCGGTGCGCGGCCTGGCCCATGCCGGACATCCACTTCTGGAAGTCCTCCTCTGTGCGCCAGCGGGTGTAGACGAGGTAGGTGTCGGTGCCCTCGACGGGCCGGAGCAGCTCGAACCACTCGAAACCGTCCGAGCCGTCCACCGTCCCGGCGCGGTTGGCGAACCGCTTCTCCAGCGTCTCGCGCTGTTCTTCCGGCACGGTCAGTACGTTGATTTTTACTACGCTCATGGCCTCATCCTGCCGCACGGGTGATCAGGAGGGCGTGAGCGACCAGTAGCAGACCGACAGCCGCGCCTGGCACAGCAGCAAGGCGGGCCCGGCACGGAACTGGGCCCGGCTCGCGCACGGGCGGACCAACTCGATCCTCCGGGAGGGCATGACCCGCGGCGAGGAGCTCGCGCAGCTCACCGACATCGTCGACACCATCGCCGGCGCCACCGGCCGGCGCCCACGCGGCTGGATGGGGCCCGGACCGACCGAGACGTTCCACACCCCGGCCCTGCTCGCCGACTCCGAGCACAGTGGGCGGGTGATGGCCCTGGCACTGCACCCGTTCGTGATCGGCCAGGCCTTCCGCGCCACGTATCCGAACCGGGCGTTGGCCTGCCTCGCGGCGCAACCCGACGTCTGGCTGACCACCAGCGACGAGATCGCCGAGCACTACTGGCACACGGTCGGCCGCGAACCTACGACACCCGGCCCGGCCGCCGGGTGGCGAACCCGCCAGTTCGAACCACTCGAAGCCGTCCGAGCCGTCGACCGTCCCGGTGAACTGGCGTGTCCTCCGGGGCGGTTGTGTGCCGAACGGCCGTCACCGGCCGTCCTCTTTCGGGTGATCCGGGGACGGCATAACGGCCGTAACGTTTCCTCACTTCGCCCGCCGACCTGCGTTTTTGCTGGTGGGGGGCCGTATTTGGCTCACCAGTTCGCATCGTGTCACGTTCCCGGACCGATCTTGATCCGATCTACAGTCGTGCTCGCTCGTCCAAGATCACTTACGAACGAGGCGTGTGTGACCCTCCGACTGCCCAGCGCAGCCCCCCTCTTGACGCCGTCGCGGACGGCCGTCCTCGAGGGCATCGCCGGTTACGTCCCCCCGGACGCGGTGGCGAACGACGCCCTGCCCGCCGCGTGGGGTGTCGACGACGCCTGGGTGCGCAGACGCACCGGCATCGGCGAACGGCGGCGCGCGGCACCGGGGGTGACCACCGGCGACCTCGCGCTGGAGGCGGCCGGCCTGGCCCTCTCGGCGGCCGGGCGGCCGGCGGTCGACGCCGTCGTCGTCGCCACCTCCACCCCCGACCGGCCGATGCCCGCCATGGCCCCCCGACTCGCCACCCGCCTCGGCCTCCGCGGACCGGCCGCCTGGGACGTGTCCGCCGCGTGCAGCGGATTCGTCTACGGCCTCGCCGCCGCCGTCGGTGCCGTGACCTCGGGGTGCGCCGACCGGGTGCTGCTGGTCGCGGCCGAGGTGTACTCGACGCTCCTCGATCCGCAGGACCGTTCCGCCGGGATCCTGTTCGGCGACGGCGCTGGAGCGGCCGTACTGCGACGTGGGGCACCGGACGAACCGGGCGCGGTACTGGCTCTCGACCTCGGCAGCGACGGCTCGGGGGACGAGCTGATCCAAGTGCCCGGCGGCGGTGCGCTGGAGCGCTCCCGGCCGGGTGAATTCGGCCCGGACGACCGCTACTTCCGCATGCGGGGACACGACGTCTTCCAGCATGCGGTGACCCGTATGACACAGTCCGCCCACACCGCGCTCAAGCGCGCGGACTGGGCGGCCGAGGACATCGACCGGTTCTGCGCCCACCAGGCCAACGCCCGGATCCTGTCCGCCGTCGGCGCCCGTATCCCGGTGCCCGACGACCGGCATGTCACCAACATCGCCCGGGTCGGCAACACCGGCGCCGCCTCCATCCCGCTGGCCCTCGCCGACGCCGCCGCGCGGGGTGAACTCCACGCCGGGCAACGGGTGTTGCTCACGGCCTTCGGCGCCGGGCTCACCTGGGGCTCGGCGGCCCTGGTCTGGCCGGAGCTGCCGGCCGTGCCCGGGATCGAGGCTGTCGACCCAGCGCGGCTGCCGGTCGTCTGAGACCACGCCCGTTCGCGGGCGGCCCCGCTGTTCCCCGTCCGCCGGTGCTCGCTGTCCTCGCGTACCGCGAAACAGGTCGAGCGCCCCGATTGTGCAGCCCTGCTCACTCGTCGAAAGGAACGCCATGTCTCCCGTCCAGAGTGCCGTGACCGCCGTACTCACCCAGAAGTTCGAGGTCAGCCCCGAGTGCATCCGCCCGGAGGCCACCCTGGAGAGCCTCGATCTCGACTCGCTCGCGCTGGCCGAACTCGCCCTGGCGCTCCAGGAGGAGCTGGGGGTTCCGGTCGCGGAGGAGGAGGCCGCCCGGCACAGCACCGTGGGTGAGCTCGTCGCCACGCTGAACGCCAAGCGGCCGTGATGACCGCACGCTGCGCACCCGTCTCCGTCACCGGCCTGGGGCTCATCACCCCGGCCGGGGTCGGCCGCGCGGCCACTTGGGAGGGGGTCCTGAGCGGGCGTTCCACCGCCGCTACAGACCCCGAACTCAAGGGCTGCGCCGTCGACTTGTCCTGCCGTATCCCTCTCATGACCCCGGAGCAGGCCCGGATCGGCGGCGGCAAGGCCTGGCGCATGGGCCGCTTCAGCCAGCTGGCCGTGCTCGCCGCGCGGGAGGCCGTCGCCGACGCCGGGCTCGACCCCGCCGGGTGGGACGGCGCACGGGTCGCCGTGGTCATCGGCTCCGGTCTTGCCGGGGCCGCCCATCTGGAGGACCAGACAGTCCGCCACCACCAGGGCGGCCCGGAGCTGGTGTCACCCGCACTCGTCCCCATGCTGATCTCCAACATGGCAGCCGGAGAAGTGCTGTTGGACCTCCGCGCCCACGGTCCCTCGATGGCGACCGAGAGCGCCTGCGCCTCCGGGGCCAGCGCCCTGGCCACCGCACGCGCGCTGCTGCTCGCCGGACTGTGCGACATCGCGGTGGCGGGCGGCGCGGAGGCGGCCGTCACCCCGGTGATCACCTCCGGCTTCCAGCGGATGGGCGCGCTGTCGTCCCGGGTCGGTGAACCCGGCGCCGCCTCACGGCCGTTCGCGGCCGACCGGGACGGGTTCGTGATCGCCGAGGGGGCCGCCGTCCTCGTCCTGGAACGGGAGGCGGACGCCCGCGCCCGTGGACAGCGGCGCTACGCCCGGCTCGCGGGCGTCGGCCAGACCTCCGACGCGTTCCACCCCACCGCGCCCGCGCCGGGGGGAGTTCACGCCGAGGCCGCGCTGCGCGCCGCGCTCGCGGAGGCGGGGCTCGGGCCCGGAGACGTCGACCACGTCAACGCGCACGGCACCTCGACCCCACTCAACGACCTGACCGAGGCGGAGTTGATCCAGCGGGTCCTCCCGCACGGGCCAAGTGTCACCGCTCCCAAGGGAGTTCTGGGCCACGGTCTCGGAGCGTCCGGCGCGGTCGAGGCCGCGCTCACCGCCCTGACCGTGCACCGCTCCACCGTGCCGCCGATCGCCAACCTCACCCCGGACAACCTCCCCTACGACCTGGACTGCGTCACCGGCCTTCCCCGCCGGCAGCGCGTCCGGGCCGCCGTCAGCCACTCCTTCGGGTTCGGCGGACACAACGTGGTGCTGCTTTTCACCGGAGAGCACTGAACACAGGAAGGATCAATGACCGTTCACAGCACGATCGTTCACGCCACCGTCCACATCCCCGAGGGGCGGCAGAGCGTGGCCGCGGTGGAGGACCGCTTCCGGGCGGGCAGCCCCGCCGTGCCGCTGGCGCGCGGGGTGCTCCAGCGCATGTACGGGCTGGCCGAGCGCACCGTGGCCGATGACCTGGAGCAGCCCTCCGACCTCGCCGCGCACGCGGCCCGGCGCCTCCTCGACGACACCGGCACCGACCCGGCCGACATCGACCTGCTCCTCTACGCCGGCATCCTCGCCGACATGGAGGAGCCGGCCACCGCCCATGTCGTCGCCGACAAACTCGGCCTGGGCTGCCCGGTGTTCGACCTGAAGAACGCCTGCAACGGAGTCCTCAACGCGCTGGAGGTCGCCGACGCGTTCATCCGGGGCGGCCGGTACCGCCGGGTGCTGGTGACCACCGCCGAGGTCAGCACCCGGGAGAGCCGCTGGCAGGTCGACGACCCGGCCGAGCTGCCGACCGCGCTGCCCAGCCTCAGCACCGGCGACATGGGCTCGGCACTGCTGGTCGAGGCCGGTGAGCGGCCCGGCATCCTCGGCTCCCGGTTCTTCGCCAACTCCTGGGGCTGGCGCGCCGCGACCCTGCCCAACCCGTACGCCCAGCACCGCCGGCTCGGCCATCTCCGCATCGACTCCGCCCGGCTGGTGGGCTCCTTCGACGGGCTGCCGGGCAAAGTGCGGGGCGCGCTGCGGGAGTTGGACCTCACAGGCGAAGACCTGGACCTCGTCTGTGTGCATCAGCCCTCGGTGCCGTTCACCAAGGTCGTCTGCGACTGGGTGGGCGTGGACCCGGGCCGCGTCCTGGCCACCTTTCCCACCCACGGCAACGTGGCGACCAACACCATCCCCCTCCAACTGGCCGCCGCCCTCGACGCCGGACGGCTCCGACGCGGCGACCTGGTCGGCATGTTCGGCTTCGCGAGCGGGGCCAGCGCGGGAGTGGTCGTCGCCCGCTGGTGAATCCCGACACCGGCTCGTCCACTGGCTCCGTACGAAGGTGAAGGCACCATGACCACGACCCGCGTCCCCCGCATCCCACCCCTCCCGCCCGCCGAATGGCCCCCGGTCCTAAGGGCGTTGCTCGCCGACTCCCACCGGGACGGCCCCGGCCGGGAGAACCTCTTCGGCACCCTCGCCCACCACCCCGTCCTCGCCCACGCCTGGCTCTCCCTCGCCCGCGTCCTCACCCACGAAGGCACCCTCGGCCACCGCAGACGCGAACTGATCGTCCTGCGCGTCGCCCACCGCCTCGACGCGCCCTACGTCCACCGACGGCACCGCACCCCGGCCGCGGACGCCGGACTGACGGAGGCCGAGATCGACGCGACCGCGACCGACCTGGACTCCCACGCCTGGGCGGGCGAGGACCGCGACCTCTTGGAGGCGGCCGGCCTACTGGCTGCCAACTCGCCGATTCCTGACGGCCTTTGGGGCCGACTCGCCCGAGTCCTCGGTCCCGGGCAACTCGTCGAGCTCCTGGTCCTGGCGGGTCAGACCGCCACCATGTGCGCCACGCTCAACACCCTCCGCACCCCCTCCGACCGGCAGCCCTCTCTCGTCGTACACCTGGACCGCGAACGCTGTTGCAGCGCGGGCCAGTGCGTCGGCGCGGCACCCGAGGTGTTCGAGCAGGACGAGGAGGACGGCCGGGTCACCCTGCTCGTGGCGGAGCCGGACGCGCGGTACGCCGACGCGGTCCGTTTCGCCGCAGACCTGTGCCCCAGTGGCGCCATCACGCTGGTCGACGAAGAGGAGCCGGCCCGCCCATGACGACCGCCACCACATCCCTCAACCTCCCGGCCCCCTACGGCAGTTGCCCCTTCTCCCCGCCGCCCGCCTACACCGAGGCCGCCCGCGAGTCCGCCGTCACCCGTGCCGTGCTGCCGGACGGCACCGCGTGCTGGCTCGTCACCGGCTACGACGAGGTCCGGGCCGTGCTGGCCGACGCCCGCTTCAGCGCGGACGCGCGCACACCGGGTTTCCCCTTCCTCTCCGCCGGACAGCGTGAACTGGCCACCGCCAAGCCGAGCTTCATCCGCATGGACGACCCCGAGCACGCCCGGCTGCGCCGCATGGTCAGCAAGGACTTCCTGGTCAAACGGATCGAGGAACTGCGCCCGGGCATCCAGGACATCGTCGACCGGGCCGTGGACCGCATGACCGAGGGCCGTACGTCGGCCGACCTGGTGGCGGACTTCGCGCTCCCGATCCCGTCGCTGGTCATCTGCCTGATGCTCGGGGTGCCGTACGAGGACCACGACCTCTTCCAGTCGCTCAGCCGCACCCTCCTCGACAACCGCACCACCCGACCGGAGGCGGAGCGGGCGCACGCCCAACTCATGGGCTATCTGACGGAGTTGGCCGAGTACAAGCGCGGCCACCCCGCCGACGACATCCTCAGCCGGCTCGCCGCCCGCGAGGACCTGACCCCCCAGGAGACGGCGTCACTCGGCTTCCTTCTCCTGGTCACCGGGCACGAGTCCACCGCGAACATGACGGCCGTCAGTGTGCTCGCGCTGCTCCAACGCCACGACCAGGCCGCCCTGTTGCGCGCGGACCCGGGCCTGGTGCGGGGCGCCGTGGAGGAGTTGCTGCGCCATCTCACGATCATCCATCTGGGGCTGGGGCGCGCGGCGACCGAGACCGTGCGGGTGGGCGGCGTGACGATCCCGGCCGGGGACGGCGTGATCTGCATGCTGTCCACCGCCAACCGGGACCGCCAACTCTTCGGTGCGGCAGATGACTTGGACCTCACCCGGGACGCGCGCCGCCATGTCGCCTTCGGCTACGGCATCCACCAGTGCCTGGGCCAGACCCTGGCCCGCGTGGAACTCCAGACCGTCCTCACGACCCTGTTCCGCCGCCTGCCCGGCCTGCGCCTCGCCGTCCCCGCCGGTCAACTCGCCTACAACCAGGACAACATCGTGTACGGGCTGCGCGCGCTCCCGGTCACCTGGATCTGATCAGAACACCCGCCCGAGGTCCTGCTGCACGATCGTCCGCATGCTGTGCTCGGCGAGCGCGGCGATCGTCGTCGACGGGTTGCAGGCGCCGGTGGAGCCGGCGGCGGGACGGGCGCCGTAAGGCGGGCGTGAGGCGAGCGGCTGGAGCACTGGGGCGCGGTCAAGTGCGCACGCCTGGACGACGACCGGGCCATCCGGCGGCTGATGGGCGAGGCCCGGTCACGTGGTCGGGCGTGACCGAAGGCCTGGTGCCCCGCCGCGCCACGGCACCGGCCGCGAACTTCCTGGCCAGGCTGGACGCCGACGACGGTCACCTCGTGAACGTCGTCGGCAGCAGGAACTACTACCTCGCGGGCGAGGCCGAGGACGACAGTTGGACCGTACGGAACATCGCGAAGCGACCGCCGGGGGCTGAGGTCTCAGGGCTGTACGGGCATGGTCCAGCAGTTGGAGGTGGTCGGCCTGCCGGCCAGGCGGTCGGTGAGCCAGGAGATGGCGTCGCCCTGGTCGGTGAGCAGGGGTGCGAAGTGGTTGAGGAGCGCGCTGCCGACACTGGGCAGGACGACGGGCTTGTAGCTGACGTCGGCTCCCTTCGCGCACCAGGCGACGGCGAGTTGGCGGGCCTGGGCGTGCGGGACGAGGTTGTCGCTGACGCCGGTCGCGAGGCGGACGGGCCCCGACGGTTTCAGCGTGCCGATGCGCTGTTCGTCGACGTAGGCCTTGAAGGCGGGAGTTGCCGCGATGATCTCGCTGAGGGACTGCCCGTCCGTGGTCCAACTGGTGCTCTTCGTATACGCGTAGCCGAGCAGCGCGTCGCCCACGCACATGGTCGACAGGTCGGTGAGCGCGGCCTTCCCGGCGGCGTTGAGGTGTGCCTCGGCGAGGGGCTTCAGCGCCGGGTCGGACTGGAGGAACCCGTTGAGCGACCAGCCCAGCGCACCGGCGAGTTCGCTGCCGTCGATGGCCTTGGTGACCGAGGTCAGGTCGGCGGGCGGGGCTCCGGCGTAGGTTCCGGAGAGGGTGACGTCGGGGGCGTAGGAGGACTGGAGTTCGGCTGCTGCCGCGGTCGCGCCGCCGCCCTGGCTGTAGCCGTAGAGCCCGACCGGTGAGGCGGCGGTGACCGAGGTTCCGGTGAGCGAACGGGCGGCGCGCACGGCGTCCAGCACCGCGTGCGCCTCGTCGATCCGGTTGACGTAGGTGTGCAGCCGGTCCGTGGCGCCGAGGCCCGCATAGTCGGTGACGACGACGGCGACGCCCTCGGCGAGCAGGCGGTAGATGGAGAGGTCCTCGTAACCGACCGAGACCGTCTGGCTGTTGAAGACGAGGGGGTGTTCCAGGCCCATCGACGCGGAGCACTGGTCGCCCTGTCCGACGGTGCCGGGGGCGACCGCGACGAGGGGGCGCGGGCCGCTGCCGGACCAGTCGGCGGAGGGTTCGATGTAGGCGCCGGTGACGGCGACGGGCTGGCCGTTGGAGTCGGTGGACTTGTACATCAGCCGGGTCGCGGTGCCAGGGAGCGGGCCGTCGAGGCCGGGCAGGCTCAGGGCGAGGGGGAGGGGCTCGCTGCGGACGAGGGTGCCGTTCGCGGCGGGCAGGGTGGCGGGCGGGTTGTAGAACTCGGGGATCGTGACCCCTCTGGACACGACCTCGTCCGAGGCGGTGGCGGCGGACGCGGTCGTGCCGACGAGGGCCTGCGCCCCGACGCAGGCGACGACGGTGAACGCGGCGCCGAGCAGGCGCCGTTGGCGTGCGGGCATGGCGAACCTCCTGTGGAGCGGCCGTCAGGAAGCGGCGGCGCGGTGGCGCACACACGCGTCCCACGTGTGTGCGCCGGTGCCGCCGGAAAGTGGTTCGCCTGGAACTTACCTGCGGGTAAGTTACTCGTGATACCTGTCGGTAGGTTACGTTTCGGTAATGTGACTGACTGTCAAGTCGAGGCAATCCGATTGAGACGGTCGGCCACGGCCTCCGGCTCGCTGACCATCAGGTCGTGGCCGGTGTCGATGTCCCACAACCGCCCGGCCGCACGCGCCGGTTCGAGGTCCGCGGGTCGCTTTCGGCGGCCGGGCTGAGAGTGAGCCGGTTCAGCACGCGCTGCCTGGCCTCGATGTCGCGCGGCACGCGGGCCGGGTCGTGCAGGGGCGCGCGGCGCGCGGTCGTGCCGTGGCAACCAGTGAGATCCCCTCGGCCGAAGTCGACTTCGGCTACGTGCACGGTCCACTCCGCAGAGAATCCGGCGGCGAGGTCACCCTCCTCGTACAGGGGCGTTCACCTGCGTTCAAGGCCGGCTGGTCGCCGGGACGGGGTTGCCCCCTGGCCTCTCCGAACAGTGGTAAATGCGGCTGCACGAGACGGAAACCGAGACGGCCGCTCATGGTCCTAGAACTGGCCTCGCCACCATGGCACGTCCAGGCTTTCAGCCGGGATGACCTTGGCTCTCGCCAGAATCTTCCCGTCGAGGGCCCACACGAGGGCGCGCAGTTCACGCGCGCTCTTCCTGGGCAGCGCGTGAAGCACGGCTTCAAGGTGGCCGCGGAATCCGGCGCCGTAACACCCGCACCCGGGGATGCGGCAATCGAGACCTGTGAGTGGGTCTGGAATTTGGCTGAGGGGGCCATGAGCGTAGGCATGCCAGTGCCAGAACGCTTCTTCCGTGGCTTCGGGCCAGAAGCGGGTCCGCTCCAGCCGACGCAGGTCAGCTGTGCAAGATTCTGAAAGATGATCGATGAGCGGATACCGTCGCCGCCTCCAGGGACGGACAGGGAGGTCGCCCCGCAGGGCTGACGGGCGCCTACGCGGCATTGCCCTTTCGGTTGTCGGTCATGGGGGGCAACGTACCGAACCAGGCCTCAGGTGGCCACGGCTTATCCGGTGGCCGAAGGCCTGAGCTTGGGACGCTGGGGGCATTTGGGGCTGGCTGAGGCACTGACCTGGCCGAACGGCCGGACCGTGGTCCCGTTGGGCTCGGCTGCTTTCACCGTGGTTCCCCGCTGTTCCCCGCTCGATCTGGTGCAGTTGTGGTGCGGCTACTGAGGCATGGCAACGAGGTCAGTGCTCGCGTCGGCCGCACTCGGCTGGGTAGAGGACAGAACCCGGGAGGGCCTCGTACTGTATGTGGCCGAGTTGGATGCACGCGGCGCCTGAGACGTCGGCCGTCAGTGCGTCGATCCACACGGAGACTGCAGGTCGTTCGGAAAGCGGGCTGTGGAACTCGGCCTCGCCCGGTGTTTCGAAGGGTGTGCCTTCGAGCGTGGCGAGGGCGGTCAGAGTGCCGTCAGGCTGGTGTTCTGTCTCCTCGATGGTCATCCGCCAGTGAAGCTCTGCCTCTGCCAGGAGTCGCTTACCGCGATTCCCGTGGGCGAGGAGAGCGCTGCGACGGCCGCGGATGAGGCGTGCGATGGCGCAGCAGAGCGGGACGTCGGTGTCATAGGGGGTGTCGACCCGGTTGTGGCCGGCGGTCGGGGAATAGCCCAGTGCGTCTGCCAGGAGCCCGAGAGCTGCCTCCTTGATGCGCGGCCGCTGGCCATGCTCGACGAGATCCAGCAGGATCGGGGTGGCAGCATAGGCCGCTGGGAACACCATGGCAGCGTGGCTGCAGACGAATCCTCCAGCGGCAAGCAGAGACGCGGCGTCGCCCGTCTCGTTGGCCGTGGTGGACACCGTCAGCAGTCGTAGTGCGTGAGCGACCCGTTCCGGTTCGTCGCACTGGTGCCACGTCGGGTTGGGTATCGTCGACCAGTCCACGGCGTCAATGGCGTCAAGGGACACCTTCGCATTCTGCCGGACTGATGCCCTGAGCGGGGGAAGCTCAGGGCATCTAGGGCTTGTTCTGGGGCTGACCTGCGACGGAGCAACGTTGGGGCCTGGTGGACGGTTGACTGGTTCCCCGGTGTTCCCCGTGGTTCCCTCTACGGCCTGGCGCGTTTCTGGCACGAGAAGGCAGAGCTGCGTCGTGGCGACCGACACCTGCTGTGGCATCACCATGAGCCGCTTGAGCTCCCCGATGCTCGTCGTTCTGCCTGGTGCCCCGGTTGCGGCGTCTGGAGAGACACCTCGTTAGTTTCAGTTCCGAACGCTATTTGATCTTGAAGTTGCGGGTCGCGGGGCCGGCCGGCTCGCGACGCAGTTGCTCAAGCAGGGTTGACCGGTGCGCTGGCGCTGGCGATGAGCTGCTCGGCAGCGGGCAGGAAGACCTTGAGGTCGGCCTGGTCCTTCCCTTTGATTCCGATGGCGAACAGGTGGCTTTTGCCTCCGTACCTGACGTCGGCCAGGTACAGCCGTAGCACCGCAGGTTCGGCAATGCCGTAGATGTTGTCGCCGGCATTCGGCCAGGTCAGGAAGTCCGCGCAGGCTCGCGCCGGGCAGTCGGAGGCTTCGTTCACGGCCTTGCTGGAGATCTCGATGTCGACCAGCTTCGCCGGGAGAGAGCTGGTACCGACAGTGCTGCTCCGGGGTTCGGAGACGTGCAGGTTGGGACGGCCTTTGAGCCAGGCCAGCAGGCCTGATGTGGTGCTGGGTACTCCGGCGGCGCGTTTCTGGTTTTTGCCTACGGGGATGATGTCGGACCAGAAGAGGACCCGGTGCGTGTCCCAGTTGCCCTCCGGTGCCACGGAGAACTCGACGGGCTGGTCCTCATGGCTCTCCCACCGTCCCTTGAGGGTCACCTTCAGCTGTCCGTTGAAGAAGTGCGTCGTCCGGTACGAGCCCGCTTGCAGGGTTCCGGGATCAGAGAGCCCGGAGAGGCACGCGGGTGCGCAGCCCGGGATTCCCGCCGATGCCGTGGTCGTCGGGGTCCCGGATGGACTACCCGAGCCACCTGCTTCCCCCGATCCGCTGGTGCTGCTGCACCCGCTGATGAGTGCTGCGGACAGCAGGACCGGGAAGAGTCCGACGGCGGATTTCATGACGGACTCCCCTTGTCCGGTGGCCAGGTTGGCACAAATCCTCCCAGAGGTCGTGAAGGACGTGAAGGGTGTGAAGGACGCGAAGGAGCATGGGAAGGGCACATCTATGGGTATCGGCCCGCATGGCACGCTCATCCCGGCTCGCGAACTCCCTGTGCCCTGTTGCTTCAAGGTGGACGAGGCTCAATGGGGAACCGGACGGTGTGGTCGTTGATCCAGGTGATGACTGCTCTGCCTGTCGATGGGCGTGGGGTTTGAAGTTCTGTGCACAGGTTGGGAGTTCGGCGCCTTGTCGGTGTGCGATCGGCAGGAAGAGTGCTGGTCGGACCGTCCGACGGAAGGGCGGGCCGTGGAGGTCTGCGACACGATCACGGCTGCCGATGCCTATGTCCTCTCCTGCCAACTGCCCGCGAACTGAGTACGGTTCGCGCCATGAGTGGGGGAACGTGGGGCGGCAGCGACCGCGAACACGATGACGCTTGTCATGGGCGTTGGTTGGCGGTGCGGAACAGGGTCACGGACCGGTCGGGATATCGGGACGACTGGTACGACGCGCAGTGTGGTGGTTGTCGGTTCTGGGTTGCGCTGAGTGGGGAGTTGGGGCGGGACTGGGGGGTCTGTACGCATGCCGGCTCGGCGTTCGACGGGCGGGTCCGTTTTGAGCATGACGGTTGCGAGCTGTTCGCCGTTCGGGAGGACGGGTCCTTCGGCTGAGTTCGCCGGATCGTTGCGTGGAACAGCAAGGCCCAGGTCGGCGACCTGGGCCTTGCTCGTGCGGCTGAAGCATCCTCAGTCCGTCGCCCCCGGCTTGACCACCGTGTCCACGAAGTCGCCGATCGCGCCGAGCGTCGCGCCCAGCTGTTCGATCTGGGGGAAGTGGGCCGCGTCCGGGATCGGGACGAAGTGGGCGTTGGGGAAGGAGTCGGCGTAGCCGCGGCCGTACTTGAGGGGGGCTATGCCGTCTTCCTCGCCCCAGATGACCAGGACGGGGACGGTCACTCGGTGGAGGCGGGCGCGGAGTTTCGGGTCGTAGGTGAAGTGGTCGCCGCCGTACACGGCCAGGGTCTGCTGGTTGGCGGCTCCCGCCGCGCGCTGCTCCGGGGTGAACGACGCGAAGTCGGGGCGGAACTCGGGCTTGGCGAAGGAGAGTTGGCTGATGTCGGACGGGGCCATGGTGCGGGGGTCCACGACCCGGTTCTCGACCATGTGGGCGTGGATGCCGACCGCGTTCAGGAGGGTCAGGGCGCCGATGCGGCCCTGGTTGTCGCGCAGGGCCATCTCCGCGGCGATCCAGCCGCCGATGGAGTTGCCGATGACCATGACGTCCTTGAGGTCCAGGGTGTCGAGCAGGTCGAGGTAGGCGATGGCCAGGTCGGCGACGGCGTCGAAGCGTTCAGGGCGGGGGGTGCCGTCGAAGCCGGGGTGGGTCGGGGTGACGACGTAGACGTGTTCGGAGAGGGCGGCGGAGATGCCGGCCACCGTGCGCGGGCCCGCGCCGCCGTGCAGGACCAGGACGCCGGTGCCCTCGGTGTTCTCGCCGAACTCCTGGATGGTGACGGTGAGTCCGCCGGGGAGGGTGACAGTGCGGGTGGGGTTGGCGGCGGGGGAGGTGGCGGAGGTCGGCATGGTGAATCCTTTTCCTTGGCTCGCTCGGGCTTTGGGGATTGCTGAGAGCTGGCTCTCATGAAGGTAGGGGGCCGACTCTCTTTGTGCAAGTCCACTCTCACGATGGGAGTTGGGTGTGCCAGGGAAGGTAGCCGCGCTGCCGTGGTTACAAAGTGGTCAGCAGGTCGTCGAGGGGCGCGGGAGTGCGGTCGGGGGTGAGGGCCTCGACCAGGACTCGGCCGTAGTGGATCTTGCGGCCCGACGTCGTGCCGAAGAAGCGTCTCAACTGCTGCTGGATGGGGCGGCCTTGCTGAGCAGGCTGGTTCAGGAAGGTGCGGAGGGGGCGCAAGTCACCCTCCGCGTCAATGAGTTCGGTGACGCGGGCCGGGCCCAGTGCGCGGATCAGTTCGTCCTCCAGGTCTGCCGCGCAGACGAAGATGGCCTCGTGTGGTGCGCCCACGCTGTCGAAAGCCCGGGCGTAGTAGGGGTGTTCGCGTTCGTCGCACAGGCCGGTCAGGCGTAGGCCGAGGCCGGATGGGGATGGGCCGAGGAGGCGGGCGTAGCGGCCTACGTTCATCGCGCCGCGCATCGACAGGACGCAGATTCCATCGGCGGGCAGGTCTCGGCCTCGGGCGGTCGCGAGTGCGTCCACGGCTGCGACGTCACTCGGGCCTTCGAGCAGTACGGCGACCCGGACGCCGAGTTCCGCTGCCAACTCGCGTGCCGGGTCCCCGGGGTCACCGGCCGCCGCCCACGCCGCGACCGCCTCCCGGAACCGGTCCATTTCCCCCGTGCTCACCATGCCGACCATGAGATGAGTCTCCGGCCTGCTCCGGCCGACCTGGTAGTGATTTTCCGGGAGGGCGGGCCGGTTACGCGTCCGGCAGTGACTCCGTGAGGTGTCGCGCAGCGGCTCGAAGCCCTGCTCGGCGGTGCTGCGGCCGACCAGGGCGACGCGGGCGACGCGGGCGACGCGGGCGTCACGACGTGAAGTGTCCTTCGGCACCGAGCAGTTGGCGACGCCGAACCGGACGGCGCGCAGCGGCTTCCCGGTCGGCGGCGCCGAAGAACTCCACCGACACCGCAGTCACTGTGGTCGCGGGCAGGGTCGTACAGACCGAAGGCCGAGCGATTCACGTGCCCGTCCTGCGAGCGGGTTGCGGCTGAGGACGGGCAGGCTGCGTCGGTGAAGCGCTCGCCGTGGGCGTGGGCGTGGGCGTGGGCGTGGGAGGGGCCGGGTCAGCCGATGCGGTTCGTCAGGCCGGACTGGAAGTACGTGGTGCGGACGTCCGGGTCGGGGCCGGCGGCGCCGCACTCCAGCACGCGGCTCGTCTTCGGGTCGATGACGCAGCGGTAGGAGCCCGTGAAGACGCCGGGCTGCGTGGTGCCCGGCAACTTCTCCAGCCGCATGGTCCGGCGGACGACGACCTCGGTGCCCGGTCGGCCACGGCTGTCCTTGACGCCGGGGGTCGTGGTCACCACCGGAGACTTCGCGATCATCCGGAAGAGCGCGGAACGCAGTGCGGGGCTCGCGGGTGAATCCGCCAGCAGTCCGATGGCTTCCTCGGACCAGTCCTGGGCGTCCTTCGAGAAGTGGGTCCGCAGTTTTGCCGGGTCGGTCGGCAGCCGGTCGAGTTCGTCCCAGGACACATGCCGGCCGTTCACGATCCAGTCGTTGTTGTTGCGGCCCAGCCACTTCACCTTGCCGTTCTGGGCCAGGAGCCAGGTGCCGCCCGCCCGGTCGCTGTACACGGTCTGCAACACCGAGTGCCGGCCCTCCTTCGTGTAGTACTCGACCATCCAGTACTTCCCGCCGGTCACCGGATGCACGATCGAGACGTTCGCCATCTCGTTCAGGAACTCCGATGCCGCCGAGGCCGCCGACGGAGGCTTGCCGCCCAGGTCAAGCACCGGGTACACCGTCACGCCCGCGGCGATGGCGGCCACGGCCCCGACCGTGACCAGGACGCGCCCACGACGCGAGAGACGGCGCCGCCGCGCCACGGGCTCCGGCTCGCCCGGGGGCGCGAGCGCCGCCGCGGGCCCGTCCCGGCGGGCCGCGCCGAGGGGTGTCACGTTGTCGTGCGCCAGGGCGGCGAGCGCCTGTTCGTTCTCGCGGTCCGCGATCAGCGCGAGCATCTCGCGTACGGCCATGATCTTGTCGTCGGCGGGCGGCGCCACCGCGCCCGCCGCGACGAGTTCGTCCGCGCCGGGGAAGTCGAGGAAGTGGTCGTGTTCGGTCAGGTCGGTCATGTGCGTTCTCCTGTCAGGTCGAGGGGGGCGCCCGAGCGCATCCGGCTCCGGGCGCGGTGCAGCCGGGTGCGGGCCGTCGCGGCGGGTATGCCGACCACGGCCGCGGCCTCGCTGGGCGTCAACTGCTCCCAGGCGACCAGCAGCAGCAACTCCCTTTCGGAGGCGGGGAGTTCGGCGAGGAGAGCGCGCAGCCGCGGAGCCACCGCCGCCGCGTCGAGGCGGCTGTCCACGGCCTCCCAGGGGTCGTCGTCCCCGGCGGTGCGCGGGAGGTCGGGGCGGGTTGCCGCGAGTCGGCGCCAGTGGGTGGAGAGCACGTTCCTGGCCACGCCGAACAGCCAGGCCCGTACCGTTCCGCGCGCCGGGTCGAAGCCGCGGCGCGACGCGTATGCCTGGAGCCACAGCTCGGCGAGCAGATCGTCGGCGGCGGTGGGCGCACGCCGCGCGAAGTAGCCGTGCAGGGCTGTCGAATGGCGTTGCACCAGCGGTTCGAAGGAGGCTGGGTCGCGAGCCGTACGGCTCAGCAGCTCCTCGTCGTCCGGGCCCGCTGTCATGGGACCTCCGTCTCCCGACCGCCGAACGGCGGTCTCTCACCCCCTACTTGGCGGAAACCCCCGACAGCGTTCGCGGACCGGCCTCGGACCGCCCGCTCGGCCCCGGACCGGTCACCGGTCACCCGGCCTCAGACCAGTCGCCGTAGATCCTCCAAGTACCGCAGGACGGCCGCGACCCGGCGGTCCACCTGGTCCGTGGGGGAGAGGTCGAGCTTGGCGAAGATGCTGCGGATGTGTTTGTGGACGGCGCCGTCGGTGACGACGAGGCGTTCGGCGATGGCGGAGTTGCCCAACCCCTCGGCCATCAGGGCGAGTACGTCGCGTTCGCGGGGGCTGAGGCGTTCCAGGCGGGTGTCCTGGCGGGAGCGGGTGAAGAGCTGGGCGACGACCTCGGGGTCGATGGCGGTGCCCCCGGCGGCCACCCGGTGCAGCGCGTCGAGGAACTCCTCGACCCGGCCGACCCGTTCCTTGAGGAGATAGCCGAGGCCGTTCACGCCGCCGCCGAGCAGCTCGGTGGCGAAGCTCTGCTCGACGTAGGCCGAGAGGACCAGTACCGCCAGGTCGGGGCGGCGGCGCCGGGCCTCGACCGCCGCCACGATCCCCTCGTCGGTGTGCGTCGGCGGCATCCGTACGTCGAGGATCGCGACGTCCGGCCGGTGTACGTCGATGGCGTCGAGCGCCTCGTCCGGTGTGCCGGCGGTGGCCACCACGTCCAGCCCCTCGGCCCGCAGCAGCAGGGCGAGCCCCTCGCGCAGCAAGGGGTCGTCCTCGGCGATCACGATCCGCATGACACGTTCCCTCTCATGTACGTCAGGAGCCACTGGGGAGATCCACGGTCAGGACGGTCGGGCCCCCGGGTGGGCTGGTCAGGGTGAGGGCGCCGTCGTGAGCGGCGATCCGGCGGCGGATGCCGGTCAGACCGGAGCCGCCGTCCTCGTCGGCTCCACCCCGCCCGTCGTCCTCGATGGACAGCAGCAGCCGGCCGCCGCTGCTGCGCGCCGTGACGACCGCCTGCCGCGCGCCGCTGTGCTTGGCGATGTTGGTCAGTGCCTCGGCGACGACGAAGTAGGCGGTCGCCTCGACGGAGGCGGCGCAGCGTGCGGGTACGTCCACGTCGATCCGGCACGGCACCGCGCAGTCCGCGGCGAGGCCGGAGAGCGCGCCCGCGAGACCCCGGTCGGCCAGTACCGGCGGGAGGATGCCGCGGGCGACCGTGCGCAGTTCGGCCAGTGCCTGTTCGGCGGCGGACTGGGCGCGTTCGAGGAGTTCGTCGGCGCCGGCCGGGTCGCGGGCGACCATGCGGCGGGACGCCCCGATCAACACGGCCACGGAGACAAGCCTGTTCTGCGCGCCGTCGTGCAACGAGCGCTCGATGCGCCGCAGTTCGGTGGCGTGGGCGTCGAGGGCGGCGGCGCGGGTGGCGGTCAACTCCGCGACGCGCAGGGAGAGATCGACGTCGGGTCCGGCCGACAGGAGTCGTCGTCCGGGGTTGGACTGGAGCCGGGCCATGCCGGGGGTCAGGCCGAGGATGATGGCGATCCAGCCCACGCCCAGCAGCGCCACGGCCAGGGCGTCCGCCCAGGTGTGCGCGTTGCCGACGCCGAGGGAGGTGGCCGTCGTGTTCTCGGGCAGGAACCTCCAGTACAGCGGGAACGCGGTGTCCCGCACGGCGAGGACCGGCAGCAGCACGCCGAGCAGCCCGAGCAGCAGGCCCAGGGTGGAGTGCCGTACCAGCCAGCGCAGTTCGCGGTGGGTGGTGGCGTCGGCGAGGGCGAGCCGCAGCCGGGTGGGCGGCGGTTCCGGGGCGACGACCTCGGGGCCCCGGCGGGCGAGCCGGTCACGCTCCCGGCCGGCCAGGGCGTGCAGGGCGCGCAGGAGCGCGGGTGCCATCAGCAGGCCGACTCCTACGACACTCGTCACAGCCGCGACGGCCAGCCACAGCACCAACAGCCCGGCGAGCACTGCCGTGTTGAGGCCGGAGGCGAGCTGCGCGAGGGCCTGGCCCGCGGTGCTCAGGGCCCGTAGCGCGAGGTGCCGCACGCTCTCGCGCGGGGCGGCTGCCCCGACACCGGCTGCCCCGCCGCCGCCCTCGCTCGTGCTGCTGGCCGTCATACGAACGACCCTATGCCGTACGGCAGTTCCGCGCGGTCCCGGAGCCGCAGGAGTACAGCCTGCTGTACCCCGCATCCGGTGGGCTGCGGGATCGGCCGGGAGGGGTGCCGGTCCATAGCGTCGACGACGACAGCGGACGCCGTACGAAAACCCCCGGGAGCAGCCCCGATGCAGAAGACGCAGAACACGACGACCCCCCATCCCGCCGACCGGATCGGCACCGGCGACATCGCCCGCGCGCTGCTCTGGATCGTGGTGGTGGCCAGTGCGCTCGCCAACATGGCGGCCTCCTTCGGCGGCGCCGACACCTGGGTGCACCTGGTGTGCGGCGCGGTCACCGTGCTGTGCGCGGGCACCTTGGTCGTACGGAACCTGCGGGGCCGGCGATGAACACCACCCGTACCACTGTGACCGCCGTGGACGCCCCCGCCATCGCCCTGGAGGGCGTCAGCAAGTCCTACCCGGGAGGTGTACGCGCCCTGGACGACGTGTCGTTGACCGTGGAGCGCGGCACCTTCCTCGCCGTGATGGGACCCTCGGGCTCCGGCAAGAGCACGCTGATGCACTGTGCGGCGGGGCTCGACTCCCCGACGTCGGGCAGTGTCCGTATCGACGGCCACGAGATCGCCGGGCTGAACGAGACCAAGCGCACCCAACTCCGCCGCGAACGTGTCGGGTTCGTGTTCCAGGCCTACAACCTGATCCCCTCCCTGTCGATCGAGGACAACATCACGCTCCCGCTGCGGCTGGCGGGACGCACCGCCGACCGCGACTGGCTGCGCACACTGGTGGAGCGGGTCGGACTGGCCGACCGGCTGTCCCATCGGCCCGCCGAGCTCTCCGGCGGACAGCAGCAACGGGCCGCCGTGGTGCGGGCGTTGGTGGCGCGGCCCGCTGTCGTGTTCGCCGACGAACCGACCGGCGCGCTCGACCTGCGCAGTGCCCACGAGGTCCTCGACCTGCTGCGCGACCTCGTCAACGACCTGCGCCAGACGGTCGTGATGGTCACCCACGACCCGGCCGCCGCCGCCCGCGCCCACCACGTGCTGGTGATGGCGGACGGCCGGGTCGTCGATGCCCTGAAGGCACCGACCGCACCTGAACTGGCAAGCCGTCTGGTCGAGTTGGGGAGGGCCTGAACCATGTTCCGTCTCGCGCTGCAGATGGTCGGCCACCGGATCACCGCACTGATCGCCGTGGCCTGCGCGGTCCTCGGCGGTGCCGCGCTGCTCACCGTCACCGGTGTCCTCGCCGAGTCCGGCCTCCGCTCCCACCTCCCCGCCGGGCGGCTCGGCGGAGCCTCCGTCGTGGTCGCCGCCGACCAGGAGTACCACCCGCCCGGCGACCTCCCGCTCGCGCTTCCCGAACGGCGCCGGGTGTCCGCCCAACTGGCCACCGAACTGGGCGAGTTGCCTGGCGTCACGGCAGCGGTCGGTGACATGAGCTTTCCCGCCGCTCTCCTCGGCGGCCACGGGAGGGTCGTACCGGCGAAGGACCCGCAGGTGGCGGGCCACGGCTGGTCCTCGACCGAACTGCTGGCCGGTGCGCCGCACATCACCGGCAGCGCGCCCACCGCCTCCGACCAGATCGCCGTGGACCGCGCCACCGCCACGGCGGCGGGCATCAAGCCGGGCGACACGGTGCAGGTCGTCGTCAACGCCCGTCCGGCGACCGGCTATCGGGTCTCGGCGGTGGTGGACGCGCCGGGGGCGGGCCTCTACTTCGCCGACAAGTCGGCCGTAGGACTGTGCAGTTGTTCCGGCCGGGTCGACCTGGTGGGGCTGCGTACCGCGCCCGGTGCCGAGGAGCGGGTGGCCGCCGAGGTGCGTACGAAGCTGAAGGGCACCGGACTGCTGGCCGTCACCGGGGCCGGGCGGGGCGACACGGCGGCGCCCGGGGCCGGGGCGTCCCGGTCGCTGCTGGTGCTGCTGGCCGGTTCGCTGTCCGGGATCGTGGTGCTGATCACCGGGTTCGTGATGGCGAGCGCGCTGGCCGTGTCGATCGGCGGGCAGCGCCGTGATCTGGCGCTGATGCGGGCCGTGGGGGCGAGCCCGAAGCAGATCCGGCGGCTGGCCGCCGCGCAGTCCACCGTCGTCGCGGCGGTCGCCGTGGGACCCGGTGTCGGACTCGGCTATCTGCTCGCCGGACAGTTCCGCCGGCTGCTCGCCGACCGGGGGGTCGTGCCGACCGAACTCCCGCTCACCTACAGCCCGTTGCCCGCTCTCGCGGCGATCGTGCTGCTGGTCCTCGCCGTGCAGGTGTCGGCCCGCTGCTCGGCCTGGCGCACCTCGCGGATGCCGGCCACCGAGGCGGTCGCCGAGTCCCGCAGCGAGCCGCGCGAGCCGCCGCGGACCCGGACACGGATCGGGCTCGTCGTCATCGCGGTCGCACTGGCCATGTCCGCGCTGCCGCTGTTCTCGCGCACGGTCATCGGTGCCACGGCCACCTCGATCGCCGGGATCGTCGGGGCGATCGGCCTGGCCCTGGTGGGTCCGGCTCTGGTGCGGGGCATCGGCGGTGCGGCGGCCCGGGGCACCCGCCACGGCGGCTCGGCGTCGACCTGGCTGGCGATGGCCAACCTGCGCGCCTACGCCCTGCGCAACGCGGGCATCGTCTCCACGCTGGCCATGGCGGTCGTGTTCGTGCTGACGTACACCTTCACCCAGACCACCGTGCTGGCCGCCACCGCGCACGACACCAGCACCGGAACACTGGCCCAACTGCGGCTCGGCGCACCCGGGTTGGGCGGCCTTCCGGCCGACGCGCTCGCTGCCGTACGGAAGACGCCCGGGGTGCGGGCCGCCGCCCCGGTCACCACGACGACCGTGGTGTGGGAGTACGAGCAGTTCGGCGACAAGGCGGCCGAGTCGGGTGCCGCGACGATCCTCCCCCCGGACGCGGCGGGCGTCCTCGACCTCGACGTGCGGGACGGCGGCCTGGACCGGCTCACCGGCGCGACCGTCGCCGTCAGCAGCGATGTCGCCCGCACCCGCTCCGCGACGGTGGGCCGCACGGTGGGTCTGGTTCTCGGCGACGGCACTCGTGTGAAGGCGAAGGTCGTCGCCGTGTACGGGCGGGGGCTCGGCTTCGGCACGGTGGTGCTCTCGCACGACCTCGCCGCCGGACACACCACGACGGCGCTCGACCAGTCGCTCCTGATCCGCACCGACGGAACGTCAAGCGCCCAGCACCACCTGGCCGCCCTCGCGGCCGACCGCCCGGGACTGGTTCTCGCGCCCGCCGACTCCCCCTCCACCGGCGGCCTGAAGGACGCCCCGCCCGAGGTGTGGATCAACCTCGCCCTCATCGTGGTGCTGCTCGTCTACCTGCTGCTGAGCATCGCCAACAAGCTGGTCGCGGCCACCGCGCAGCGCCGGGTCGAACTCGGCGCGCTCCGTCTCAACGGCACCACGCCCCGGCAGATCCGCGCCATGATGCGCCGCGAGGCAGCGGTCACCGCCGCCACCGCGCTCACCGCCGCCCTGCTGCTCTCCGCGGTCCCCCTCGCCCTCCTCGGTCAGGGCTTCCTGGGGCGCCCCTGGCCGGCGGGCCCGGTCTGGCTGCTGCCCGCGCTCGCCCTCACGGTCACGGCGACGGCCTTCCTCACCATCGAACTCCCCACCCGCCAGGCCCTGCGGACCCCGCCGGCCGACGCGATCCGGGCGCAGTGAGCGAGGGGCGGGACGGGAGCGTGATGTGAGTTGAGGGATGATCCGGCCCGGCGGTGAAAGGAACCGGCCGGAGCCGGACAGGACAGGTCGTGGAATCCATGACGGAACAGGAGACGCGCCGGATGCGGCGGGCGCGTTTCGAAGGGCTGGCCCAGGTGGTGGTGGAACCGCTGCACAGGTATCTGCTGCGGCGTGCGAGCGCCGAGACGGCCGAGGACGTCCTCTCGGAGACGCTGCTGGTGCTGTGGCGGCGCCTCGACGACGTTCCCGGGCTCGGTGACGCCGCCAGCCCGGACCCCGACGACGTACTGCCCTGGTGCTACGGGGTGGCTCGGGGTTGCCTCGCGAACGCACGCCGGGCCGACGGGCGCAGGCTCCGTCTGATGGAGCGGCTGACGAGGACCCGGCAGCGGGCCCCGGAGGAGGCCGCCGAGCACAGCGAGCTGCATGCCGCGCTCGACTCCCTCGGGGCGGCGGACCGTGAGGTGGTGCGGCTGTGGGCGTGGGAGGGGCTGGCGCCCCGGCAGATCGCGGAGGCGACCGGGTCGACGCCCAACGCGGTGAGCATCCGGCTGCACCGGGCGAAGGCGAGACTCGCCGACCGGCTGGGGCGAAAGAATGACGGACGGCCCGGACACAGGAGCGATGAAGGAAGGAGCGGTCAGTGAACGACGACGAGTTGCTGGCCCGGCTGAAGGCCGCGGACCCGGCGCTGACCCGTAGTGCTCCGCCGCCCGACATCGATCAGCTTGTGGAGGCCACGTTGAACACCGTCACACCCACAGCCCCTCTCAACACCGGTGCGCCCTCGGTACGGTCCCGCCGGCATCTCCTCGGACTCGCGGCGGCGGTCGGTCTTCTCGTGCTCGGCGGCGGCATCGGGGTGGGGGTCATGGCGAACGGCGGCGGCAACCAGGCGAAGCACAGCGGGAGTTCGGCCGCCGCCGGGGCCCTGAGGCTCACCGCCCAGGGCGGCTCCGCCAAGTGCGCGGCGCCCACCCCCGACACCCTGCGCGGCTACCCGACGCTCTTCATCGGAACGGTCACGTCCGTCAAGGGCACCGTGGTCACCTTCCGCGTCGACCACTGGCTGAAGGGCGGCACCGCCCGCACGGTCGTCCTCGACAGCGACACCAGCCGCCCGGAGGCGCTCACGTTCTCGAACGGCGAGCGCTACATCGTGGCCGCCAAGGACGGCGTGGTCCCCGTGTGCGGCGCGAACGGCGTCACGGCCGACGACATCGCCAAGTTCCGCAAGGCGTTCGGGAATTGACCCCCGGCCCCGGCCCCGGCCCCGGCCCCGGCCCCGGCCCCGGCCCCGGCCCCGGCCCCGGCCCCGGCCCCGGCCCCGGCCCCGGCCCCGGCCCCGGCCCCG
>NZ_JBHYWD010000009.1:372276-401759 GCF_042751305.1 Streptomyces hokutonensis | reverse complement strand
TCCGGCGTTTGAGGACGAGGCCGTTCAGGCCGAAGCGGGGGTCTGGGGGCGGCAGCCCCCAGGGACGATGGGGGTCCCCCCGCTCGAGCGAAGCCAAGAGTGGGGGAGGGTAGGGGCGGCGGGGGCGAAGAACCCTGTCCTCAACCCAGCTTCGACTCCAGTTCCGCCACGATCTCGTTCACCCCGACCGCCGACTGCTCGCCGGACTCCATGTCCTTGAGCTGGACGACGCCCTCGGCGAGGTCGCGTTCGCCGGCGACGATCGTGTAGCGGGCGCCGCTGCGGTTGGCGTTCTTCATGGCGCCCTTGAGGCCCTTGGAGCCGTAGGAGAAGTCGGCCGCGATGCCCAGCTTGCGGAGTTCGGTGACCTTGGCGAAGAGGACACGGCGGGCCTCCTCGCCCAGCGGGACCGCGAACACGCTGGTGGACGCGGGGAGTTCGAGTTCGACGCCCTCCGCCTCCAGGGCCAGGACCGTGCGGTCGACGCCCAACGCCCAGCCCACGGAGGGCAGTGCGGGGCCGCCGATCATCTCGGAAAGGCCGTCGTAACGACCGCCGCCGCCCACCGCGGACTGGGAACCCAGACCGTCGTGGACGAACTCGAAGGTCGTACGGGTGTAGTAGTCCAGGCCTCGGACCAGCTTCGGGTCGTCCTCAAAACCCACGCCCGCCGCCGTGATCAGCTCGCGGACCTCCTCGTGGTACGCCTTGCACGCGTCGCAGAGGTAGTCGCGCAGCAGCGGGGCGTCCGTCAACTGCTTCTGGACGTCAGGGCGTTTGTCGTCGAGGACCCGGAGCGGGTTGATGTCCGCGCGGCGGAGCGTCTCCTCGTCGAGGTCCAGGCCGCGCAGGAAGTCCTGGAGCGCGGCGCGGTAGACCGGACGGCATTCCTTGTCGCCCAGGCTGTTGAGGAGGATGCGGAAGTCGCGCAGGCCGAGCGAGCGGTACGCCTGGTCCGCCAGGATGATCAACTCGGCGTCCAGCGCCGGGTCCTCCGCACCGATCGCCTCGGCGCCGACCTGGGAGAAGTGCCTGTAACGGCCCTTCTGGGGGCGCTCGTAGCGGTAGTAGGAGCCCGAGTACCAGAGCTTGACGGGGAGGTTCCCGAGCTTGTGCAGGTTGGCTTCGAGTGCCGCGCGCAGTACGGAAGCCGTGCCCTCGGGGCGCAGGGCGAGCTGGTCGCCGCCCTTGGTCTCGAAGGCGTACATCTCCTTGGTCACGATGTCGGTGGACTCACCGACACCGCGCGCGAACAGCTCGACGTTCTCGAAGCCGGGCGTCTCGATGTAGCCGTAGCCGGAGTTGCGCAGCGGGGCCGCGATCGCCTCGCGCACGGCGAGGTACTTGGCCGACTCCGGCGGAATCAGGTCGTACGTGCCCTTGGGGGCCTGAAAGGTGCTCACGAAAGTTCTCGTCACATTCCTCGTCGGGGAGCCTTCACGTGGGCTCCCTGGCCGGAGGCCACCTCCCGCAGATACGGGTTCGTGGCGCGCTCCTGGCCGATGGTCGTCTGGGGGCCGTGGCCGGACAGCACCACGGTCGAGTCGTCGAGCGGCAGGCACACACGGGCCAGCGAGTCGAGGATCTCGGCGTGGGAGCCGCCGGGCAGGTCGGTGCGTCCGATGGAGCCGGCGAAGAGCAGATCCCCGGAGAAGAAGACCGAGGGGATCTCGGCCGTCTCCGGCATCTGGAACGTCACCGACCCCTTCGTATGGCCCGGCGCGTGCGCGACCGAGAACTCCAGTCCCGCCAGCTCCAGCCGTGCGCCGTCGGTCAGCTCCTTGACCTCGTCGGGCTCCCCCACGGTCAGCTCGCCCATCAGCGGCATCCCGATCGAGCGGCCGAGCGCCTTCTCGGGGTCGCTCATCATGAAGCGGTCCTCGGGGTGGATCCAGGCCGGCACGTCGTGCGCGCCGCACACCGGGACGACCGAGGCCACATGGTCGATGTGGCCATGGGTGAGGACGACCGCGACGGGCTTGAGCCGATGCTTCCTGAGCGCTTCCTCGACTCCCTCGGCGGCCTGATGGCCCGGGTCGATGATCACGCACTCCTCACCGGCGGCGGGGGCGACGAGATAACAGTTCGTCCCCCAGGCCCCGGCGGGGAACCCGGCAATGAGCACGATCGTCCTTCGTTGTGTCGATACGGGTGGGGATAAGGATCCCTGCGTCAGTGGTCAGAGCCTACCGGCGCTGCCGAATCCTCAGCGAACCCATATACGGTACGGGGCACACGCAGGCGGTCGGCTCACAAGACGCACGCGTCCCAGTCGACGTACGAGACGCATGAGGAGAGAATCCGGTGGTCACCCAGGAACAGCGGAAGCGGCAGCTCGCGCGGGAGAAGTTCTTGCGGCAGCAGCAGCGGCGCACAGCCGCTCGGCGCAAGGCGCGGGCACGCAACTCGGTGATCGCGTCGGTGCTCGGCGTGATCGTGATCGGCAGTGTCGCGCTCTACACGACCGGCGTCCTGAAGAACGACGACGACAAGTCCAACGCGAGCGCGGACGTGACGCCCAGCGCCTCGGCGACCAGCAAGGCGCCGGACCCGTGCGCGAAGCCGGCGGCGGGCAAGATCAAGACGGAGACGTGGAAGAAGGAGCCGGCTGTCACGATCGACAAGTCGGCGAAGTACACGATGAAGCTGGCGACGACCTGCGGTGACATCGACATCGCGCTGAAGACGTCGGCCGCGCCGCACACCGTGAACTCGTTCAACTTCCTTGCCAGTAAGGGCTTCTTCGACCACACGAAGTGCCACCGGCTCACCACCAACGGCATCTACGTGCTGCAGTGCGGCGACCCGACGGGCGCCGGCAGCGGCGGTCCCGGCTACACGATCCCGGACGAGAACCTGAAGGACACCAGCCTCAAGGGCGGGTCGTACCCGGCGGGCACGGTGGCGATGGCCAACACCGGTCAGAAGCACACCGGCGGCAGCCAGTTCTTCCTCGTCTACAAGGCCAGTCCGCTCCCGGCGAGCTACACCCCGTTCGGTACCATCTCGGCCTCCGGGATGAAGGTTCTGAACAAGATCGCGGCGGCCGGCGAGAGCACGGGGCAGGGCGACGGCGCACCGAACGCGACCGTCGTGATCAACAAGGCGACCGTCACCAAATCCTGACCGTCAACAGGGAAACTTCGGTCGCGCGGGATGCGGACAGGCAACCCGCCGGTCGCCTATGTTGGCCGTGACGAAACTGTGGACGATGCCCGGGGGCACAGAGGCCCTGTGCAGGCATCATGTGGAGGAGGCGCTGTGAGCAGCGACCCGTGGGGACGCGTCGACGAGACGGGGACCGTGTACGTGCGTACGGCCGACGGCGAGCAGGTCGTCGGTTCCTGGCAGGCCGGCTCCCCTGACGAGGCGCTGGCCTACTTCGAACGCAAGTACGAGGGCCTGGTTGTCGAGATCGGCCTCCTCGAAAAGCGCGTGAAGACCACCGACCTGTCGGCGAAGGACGCGCAGGCCGCCGTCGACCATCTGCGCGAGCAGGTCGACGCCCACCACGCGGTCGGCGACCTCGCCGCGCTGCGGGTCCGGCTCGACAAGCTCGTGGAGACCGTCGAGGCGCGCCGCGAGGAGCGCAAGCAGCAGCGCGCCAAGCAGTCCGACGAGGCCAGGCACGCCAAGGAGGCGCTGGTCGTCGAGGCGGAGGAGCTGGCGCAGTCCGACCAGTGGCGGGCCGCCGGTGAGCGGCTGCGCGCCCTGGTGGACACCTGGAAAGGTCTGCCGCGCCTGGACCGCAAGTCGGACGACGAGTTGTGGCACCGCTTCTCGCACGCCCGGTCGGCCTTCTCCAAGCGCCGCAAGGCGCACTTCGCGTCGCTGGACGCGCAGCGCGAGGAGGCCCGCAAGACCAAGGAGAAGCTGGTCGCCGAGGCCGAGGGTCTGTCGGCCTCGACGGACTGGGGTCCCACGGCCGCGCGGTACCGCGAGCTGATGTCCGACTGGAAGGCCGCGGGCCGCGCCCAGCGCGAGCACGAGGACGATCTGTGGAACCGCTTCCGCGGCGCCCAGGACGTCTTCTTCGCCGCCCGCAGCTCGGTCTTCGCCGAGCGGGACGCGGAGCAGACGGAGAACCTGAAGCTCAAGGAGGAGCTCGCCGAGGAGGCCGAGAAGCTGCTGCCGATCGGCGACCTCAAGGCAGCCCGTGCGGCCTTCCGCTCGATCAACGAGCGCTGGGAGGCCATCGGCCACGTACCGCGCGACTCCCGCCCCAAGGTCGAGGGCCGGATGCACGCGGTCGAGCGGGCCCTCCAGGAGTCCGAGGAGACCGAGTGGCGCCGGACGAACCCGGAGGCACGCGCGCGTGCCGAGGGTCTGACCGGTCAGCTCCAGGCCGCCGTGGACAAGCTCAGGGGCCAGATCGAGCAGGCGCGCGCCCAGGGCAACAACTCCCGCGCGGACAAGCTGGAGCGCGAGCTGGAGGGCCGCCAGGCCCTGCTGGACCAGGCGCTGAAGGGTCTCCAGGAGTTCGGCGGCTGACAGCAGTCGTAGGCATGCAGAAGGGGCTCCCGTACATCGCGTACGGGAGCCCCTTCCACGTCCGTTCTACGACTTGTTGCGCGCCGACGTCACGCGGTAGACGTCGTAGACGCCCTCGACGCCCCTGACGGCCTTCAGGACGTGGCCCAGGTGCTTGGGGTCGCCCATCTCGAAGGTGAAGCGGGAGGTGGCGACGCGGTCGCGGGAGGTCTGGACGGCCGCGGAGAGGATGTTGACGTGCTGGTCGGACAGGACGCGGGTGACGTCCGAGAGGAGCCGGGAGCGGTCCAGGGCCTCCACCTGGATGGCGACCAGGAAGACCGAGGACTGGGTGGGCGCCCACTCGACCTCGAGGATGCGCTCGGGTTCGCGGGACAGTGACTCCACGTTGACGCAGTCGCTGCGGTGAACCGATACGCCGCTACCCCGTGTGACGAAACCGATGATGGGGTCGCCGGGGACGGGCGTACAGCAGCGGGCCAGTTTGACCCACACGTCGTCGACGCCCTTGACGACGACACCCGGGTCGGCGTTCGACCGGCGCTTGCGGCCCCGGCCGGGCGTCGGCGGCACGCTCTCGTCGATCTCCTCGGTGGCCGCCTCCTCGCCGCCGAGCGCCTGCACCAGCTTCTGTACGACGTTCTGCGCGGCGACATGGCCCTCGCCGATCGCCGCGTACAGCGAGGAGATGTCGGGGTAGCGCATCTCGTGCGCGAGCGTGACCAGGGAGTCGCCGGTCAGGATGCGCTGGATCGGCAGGTTCTGCTTGCGCATCGCACGGGCGATGGCGTCCTTGCCCTGCTCGATCGCCTCGTCGCGGCGCTCCTTGGAGAACCAGGCTCTGATCTTGTTGCGGGCGCGCGGCGACTTGACGAAGCCGAGCCAGTCGCGGGAGGGTCCCGCGCCGGGTGCCTTGGAGGTGAAGACCTCGACCAAGTCGCCGTTGTCCAGGGTGGATTCGAGCGGTACGAGCCGCCCGTTGACCCGTGCTCCTATGGTCCGGTGGCCGACCTCGGTGTGCACCGCGTACGAGAAGTCCACCGGGGTGGCGCCCGCCGGCAGCGCTATCACGTCGCCCTTGGGCGTGAAGACGAAGACCTCGTTGCGGGACAGGTCGAAGCGCAGGGACTCCAGGAACTCGCCCGGGTCCTCGGTCTCCTTCTGCCAGTCGAGCAACTGGCGCAGCCACGCCATGTCGTTGAGGTGGTCGTCCTTGCCGGTGGTCCTGGGCTGGTCCGAGCGGACCTTGGAGGTGCCGGCAACGGCCTCCTGCTTGTACTTCCAGTGCGCGGCGATGCCGTACTCGGCGCGGCGGTGCATGTCGAAGGTGCGGATCTGGAGCTCAACAGGCTTGCCGTTGGGGCCGATCACCGTCGTGTGCAGCGACTGGTACATGTTGAACTTGGGCATCGCGATGTAGTCCTTGAACCGGCCGGGGACCGGGTTCCATCGCGCGTGCACGGTGCCGAGGGCCGCGTAGCAGTCGCGGACGGTGTCCACGAGGACGCGGATGCCCACCAGGTCGTAGATCTCCGCGAAGTCGCGACCTCGGACGATCATCTTCTGGTAGACGCTGTAGTAGTGCTTCGGGCGGCCGGTGACGGTCGCCTTGATGCGGGCGGCGCGCAGGTCCGTCTGGACCTCGTCGGTCACTATGGCCAGGTATTCGTCACGCTTCGGTGCCCGCTCGGCCACCAGCCGGACGATCTCGTCGTACATCTTGGGGTAGAGGATCGCGAAGGCGAGGTCCTCCAGTTCCCACTTGATGGTGTTCATGCCCAGGCGGTGGGCGAGGGGCGCGTAGATCTCGAGGGTCTCGCGCGCCTTCTTCTCCTGCTTCTCGCGCTTGAGGTAGCGCATGGTGCGCATGTTGTGCAGGCGGTCGGCGAGCTTGATGACCAGGACGCGCGGGTCCTTGGCCATCGCGACGACCATCTTGCGCACGGTCTCGGCCTGCGCGGCCTCGCCGAACTTGACCTTGTCCAGCTTGGTGACGCCGTCAACGAGCAGGGCCACTGAGTCGCCGAAGTCGCGGCGGAGCTGGTCGAGGCCGTACTCGGTGTCCTCGACGGTGTCGTGCAGCAGCCCGGCCATGAGCGTGGCCGGGTCCATGCCCAGCTCGGCGAGGATCGTCGTCACGGCGAGCGGGTGCGTGATGTACGGGTCGCCGCTCTTGCGCTTCTGCCCGCGGTGCCAGCGTTCGGCGACCTGGTAGGCGTTCTCGACCTGGCGGAGAGTGGCCGTCTCGATCTTCGGGTCGTTGCTGCGCACTATCCGCAGCAGGGGCTCCAGGACCGGGTTGTACGGGTTCGAGCGCTGCACGCCGAGGCGGGCCAGGCGGGCGCGGACGCGGTTGGAGGAGCCGCCGCCGGTGCGGGCGGGCTGACCGGCGGTGGGCCGGGGCGCGGGAGTCGGCGCCGGGCGCTCGGGCTGGTCGGGCTTGGGGCGCGAGGGCTCGGCCGCCTTGTCGGCGGGCGCCGTCTGGGCGTGCTCCGCCGTCCCGCGCGGTTCGCCGGGCGTGGTCGTCGCGGCGGGCGCGGGCGTTGCCGCGGGGCCCGGGGTGGGCTCGGGCTTGGCGGCGGTCAGGGGCTGGGCCTCGTCTGCCAAGAGGACTCCTCGTGCGCGATCCGGGTCCCCCGGTCAGGCTCCGGAGTGCCCATGGTAGCGATCCCGGGCTCGGGGATCGCCTTCAGGCCGATGTGAGGGCCGTCTACCGGTGAAACGCGGGGGGCTGCCGCCGGCATTCCGGGAGGTGACGTGAGGGCGCCTTGAAGGTGTCCGGCGGGGGTGCGCGGGGGCCATGAGGTGCCTGGCCGAGCGCAGAACCTGACGTCGGACGGAGAACGGCCGCCCCGGCATGTGTCGGGGCGGCCGTTCTTGTGCAGCGACAGGTGCGCTGGTGCGATCAGACCACCAGGAGTGCTTCCAGGGGAGCCCCGCCCAGTGCCGGCTCCAGGCGGGCGCGGCCCGCGAGGAAGCCCAGTTCCATCAGGACCGCTAGACCGGCGACCTCGGCGCCCGCCCGGCGGATCAGCTGGATCGCGGCCCCGGCCGTGCCGCCCGTGGCCAGGACGTCGTCCACGATCAGGATGCGGTCCTCGGCCGACAAGTCCTCCGCGTGGACCTCGATCTCCGCGGAGCCGTACTCAAGGTCGTACGCCTGGCTGAGGGTCGCTCCGGGGAGCTTGCCCGCCTTGCGTACGGGGATGAAGCCGACGCCCGCGCGGACGGCCACCGGGGCACCGAGGATGAAGCCGCGGGCCTCCAGGCCTACGACCTTGGTGGCGCCGGTGCGCTCGACGATCTCGGCGAGCGCGTCCGTGAGGGCCGTGAACGCGGCCGGGTCCGCCAGGAGCGGGGTGATGTCCTTGAACATCACGCCCGGCTCCGGGTAGTCGGCCACATCGCGGATACGGCTGAGCAGCAGCTCCTGGACGTCGGTCATCGGCGCTTCCCCGAGGGGCGGCCACGGCCGCGGTTGCGGGACGTGGGCTGGGTGCGCGGGCCCACGACCGCTGCCGCGTCCTCGTCGTCGTAGTCGTCGTCCGAGTGGTCGGTGACCTCGGGCTCGACCGGCTCGCCCTGCGCGGCGGCCTGGGCACGCTTGGCGAGAACGCGCTTCTTGAGCGCCTTCATCTGCGGCTCGGCCTCCTTGAGGTCGGCGACGAGCGGCGTGGCGATGAAGATCGAGGAGTAGGCACCGGCCGCGAGGCCGACGAACAGTGACAGCGAGATGTCGTTGAGGACGCCCGCGCCGAGGAAACCGCCGCCGATGAACAGCAGGGCCGCGACCGGCAGCAGCGCGACGACCGTGGTGTTGATGGAACGCACCAGGGTGCCGTTGATCGACCGGTTGGCGATGTCGCTGTAGGTCCAGCGGGTCTGCTTGGTGATGTCCTTGGTCTGCTCCTTGAGGCTGTCGAAGACGACGACCGTGTCGTAGAGCGAGTAACCGAGGATCGTCAGCAGACCGATCACCGTGCCGGGCGTGACCTCGAAGCCGACGAGGGCGTAGATGCCGATCGTGATGGTGATGTCGTGGATCAGGGCGACGAGCGCGGCCAGGGCCATCCGCCACTCGAAGGCGATCGCCAGATAGATCACGACCAGCACCATGAAGATTGCCAGGCCCTCCCAGGCCTTGTTGGCGATCTGGTCACCCCAGCTGGGGCCGACCAGGTCGGCGGCGATGTTCTCGGAGTCGACGTTCAGGTCCTTCGACAGCTGCTTCTTGATGCTGTCGGACTTGTCGGTGTCGATGCCGGCGATCTGGATGCGCAGGCTGCCGTCGCCGAGCTTCTGGACGACCGCGTCGTGCCCGGAGGCGTCCTGGGCGTACTTCTCCGCCTGGCTCACCGAGGCGCTCATGCCCTTCGGCGTGGTGAAGGCGGCGCCGCCCTGGAACTCGATGCCCATGTTCAGGCCGCGCACCGTCAGGCCGAGGATGGCCGTGATGGTGATCAGGATCGAGATGCCGTACCAGATCTTACGATTGCCGACGAAGTCGTACCCGACCTCGCCACGGTGCAGTCGGGCGCCGAGGTTGCCGAGCTTCGACATCTCACGCCTCCTTCGGGTCGACGGGGGCGGAGGGACGGCGGGTGCGGCGCAGGGGCGCCTTGGCACCGAGTGCCTTCGGGTCGAGGCCGGAGAACTTGTGGCCGTTCGCGAAGAACTTCCGGCGGGCGAGGATCGTCATCAGCGGCTTGGTGAAGAGGAAGACCACGACGACGTCGAGCACGGTGGTCAGACCGAGCGTGAACGCGAAGCCCTGGACCTTGCCGACGGTGACGATGAACAGCACCGCGGCGGCGAGGAACGACACGAAGTCGGAGACCAGGATGGTGCGCCGGGCGCGCGGCCAGGCCCGCTCGACGGCGGGGCGCAGCGAGCGGCCCTCGCGGATCTCGTCCCGGATGCGTTCGAAGAACACGATGAACGAGTCCGCGGTGATACCGATCGCGACGATCGCACCGCAGACGGCCGGCAGGTTCAGCGCGAAGCCGATGCCCGGGCCGAGCAGCGCCATGATCACGTAGGTGAGGATCGCGGAGACCAGCAGGGAGGGGATCGCGATGACGGAGAGGCCGCGGTAGAAGATCAGCAGGTAGATGACGACCAGCGCGAGGCCGATCGCGCCCGCGATCAGACCGGCGTGCAGCTGCTCACCGCCGAGCGCAGCGGTCACCGTGGTGACGCTGTCCGTCTTGAAGGTCAGCGGCAGGGCGCCGTACGACAGCATGTTGGCGAGGCTCTGGGCCTCTTCCTGGGTGAAGCTGCCGGAGATCTCCGCGCTGCCGCCGGTGATCGACGAGCTGACGGAGGGGCTGGAGACGACCTGGCCGTCGAGGACGATGCCGAACTCGTTCTGCGGGGCGGTGTTCTTCGCCAGCTCACCGGTGACCTTGGCGAACTTGTCGCCGCCCTTGCCGGTGAAGTCCATGGTGACCTGCCAGCCGGCGGCGGTCGTCGTGTTGTAGACGGCCGAGGCCTTCTTGACGTCCGTGCCGTCGACGGCGGCGGGACCGAGCAGGTACTTGTACCAGATGCCGGAGACCTTGCCGCAGGCCACGGTCGCGTCGGTGGCCTTGGTGCCCTTGCCCGCGGTGTTCTGTGTCGACTTCTTGGAGCAGTCGAGCGCGGTGTACTGGGCCTCCAGCTTGGCGGCCGCCGCGCTGGCGGCGCTGCTGCTGGACGCCGACGGGCTGGCGCTGGCCGAGGCCGAGGCGCTGGCGCTCGCGGACGGGGTGGAGTCGGCCTTCAGGGCGTCGCTCGCGGCACGTCCCTGCGAGGTGGCGGTGGCCGTCGGGGTCGCGGAGCCGGTCTTGGACGAGGAAGCCGTCGTCTTGGGGCTGGCCGAGCTCGACGGGCTGCTGGAAGCACTGCCCGAGGCGCTCGGGGACGGGCTCGCCGCGGCGCCGACCGACGCCTCCGTGGCCAGGACCGGGCGGAAGTACAGCTTGGCCGTGGTACCGACCTGCTTACGGGCTTCCTCCGAGTTCGTGCCCTTGGGGATGTTGACGATGATGTTCCTGGTGCCCTGTGTCTGGACCTCGGCCTCCGAGACACCAAGACCATTGACACGGCGGTTCATGATGTCGACCGCGGTGTTCATGTTGGCCTTGTTGATCGCGGATTCCTGGCCCTTCTCCGGGACGGCCCGGAGAGTGATGCTCGTACCGCCGGCCAGGTCGATGCCGAGACGCGGAGTGGTGTGCCCGGATGCGAACATGCCACCCGTGAGCGCCACGATGGCGATCAGGATGAGGGCCAGCGAGCGCCCTGGCTTGCTCTGGGCGCTCGCGCTACGGCCCCTCTTAGGTGCTGCCACCTTCTCGTACTCCCTCTCGGGCCGCTCCGCGCCGGGTCAGCGCGCCTGCGGCCATGACATGGTGTCGGGATCCCGTGCGAGCGACGCACGTACCCGGGGTGCGCGGGGCGCGAGCGGATCGCGCCGCGCTCCCGGGACGTGACTACTTCGCGTCGGAGTCGCCGTCGGTCTTCTTCGGCTCTTCGTCCGTCTTGGCCTCGGCGGCCTCGGCCGGCTCCTCGGTGGCGTCGGCGGGCTCGTCGGCCGCGTCCTTCTTGCCGAGGTCGATGGGCTTGTCGTCGGAAGAGTCGGCGGCGGGCTCGTCGGTCTCGGTGAGGGAGGAAGCGTCGTCCGGGACGACGTCCGCGTCGTCCTTCAGGTCGTGCTCGATGCCGTGGACGATGCGGTTGTACTCGTCGTCGGTGAGGACGGCGCCGATCGCGTTCTTCGCGAAGAGGAGCTCGACACCGGGGCCGGCGTCGAGGAGAACCGTCTCCTCGTTGACCTCCTTGACCGTCGCGTACACGCCCCCGATCGTGCGGACGCCGGTGCCAGGCTGCATGTCATTACGCATCGACGCGGCCGCCTGCTGCTTGCGCTTGGCAGAGCGGGTCATCAGGAACATGGCCCCGATGAGCACGATGAACGGGAGGAGGGTCACGATATTCACGGGACGGAATTTCCTTCGCACGACCGCGGCGGTGAGCGGCCTGGTGGATGGGGGTGGTCGGCGCCGCCCACAAAGGCGGCATCGGCGGAGTCTAAGCGAGTCCACGCTGATGGAACAACGCACAGCATGGCACCGGGGTTCCTGACCCGGCCAGTGCCCCCGCCGTCACGCCCCGAACAGGTCCCCTTGTCCGTTTCCCCCGGTTGACGAGCGGGGCGGGGTGAGGCCGAGGTGGGCCCACGCGGCCGGCGTGGCGACGCGTCCCCGGGGGGTGCGGGCCAGCAGACCTTCGCGTACGAGGAAGGGTTCGGCGACCTCCTCGACGGTCTCGCGCTCCTCCCCCACCGCGACCGCGAGCGTGGAGAGGCCGACCGGTCCGCCGCCGAACAGCTTGAGCAGGGCCTCCAGGACACCGCGGTCGAGCCGGTCGAGACCGCGGCCGTCGACCTCGTACACCTTGAGGGCCGCCCCGGCGATGTCCCGGGTGATGAAGCCGTCGGCCTTGACCTGCGCGTAGTCCCGTACGCGGCGCAGCAGACGGTTGGCGATACGGGGGGTGCCGCGGGAGCGGCCGGCGATCTCGGCGGCGCCGGCGGGGTCGATCTCGACGTCGAGGAGGTTCGCCGAGCGGTGGATGACGCGCTCCAGCTCGGTGGGTTCGTAGAACTCCATGTGCGCGGTGAAGCCGAAGCGGTCGCGCAGCGGAGGCGGCAGCAGTCCCGCGCGCGTGGTGGCGCCGACCAGGGTGAACGGCGGGAGTTCGAGCGGGATCGCGGTGGCGCCGGGGCCCTTGCCGACGATGACGTCGACGCGGAAGTCCTCCATCGCCATGTACAGCATCTCTTCGGCGGGCCGGGACATGCGGTGGATCTCGTCGAGGAAGAGAACCTCGCCCTCCTGGAGGGACGACAGGATCGCGGCGAGGTCGCCCGCGTGCTGGATCGCGGGGCCGCTGGTGATGCGGATGGGGGCGCCCATCTCGGCCGCGATGATCATCGAGAGGGTGGTCTTGCCGAGGCCGGGAGCACCGGAGAGCAGTACGTGGTCGGCGGTGGCGCCACGCGCGCGTGCGGCGCGCAGCACCAGGTCGAGCTGTTCGCGGACCTTCTCCTGGCCGATGAACTCGCCCAGGTCCTTGGGGCGCAGGGCGGCCTCGACGGCCTGGTCCTCGCGGTCGGCGACCGAGCCCACCAGCCGCTCGGCGGCGGTCTCGTCGGTCGTGTCGTCCCAGTTCACTGACGTCTCCTAGCGGGCGCGGTTCAGGGTCTGCAGGGCGGCCTTGAGCAACTGCCCCACCTGCGGCGCCCCTTCGGCGGCCTCGGCCTGCGGTGCTACGGCGGCCACGGCCTCGTCGGCCTCGCGGGTGGCGTACCCGAGGCCGATGAGGGCCGCGTGCAGCTGGTCGCGCCAGCCGCTGGTGACCGGGGCGCCGATCGCCGGGGCGGTGCCCACCGGGGCGCCGAGCCGGTCCTTGAACTCGAGCAGCAGCTTCTGCGCGCCCTTCTTGCCGATGCCGGGCACGGCCATCAGCGCCTTCTCGTCACCGGCGGCGACCGCGCGGCGCAGGGCGTCCGGGGTGTGCACGGCCAGCATTGCCTGCGCGAGCCGGGGGCCGACGCCGGTCGCGGTCTGCAGCAGCTCGAAGATCTGGCGTTCGTCGTCGTCCACGAAGCCGTACAGGGTGAGCGAGTCCTCGCGGACGACGAGGGAGGTGGCCAGCTTCGCAGGCTTGCCGAGGCGGAGCGTGGAGAGCGTGTTCGGCGTGCACTGGATCGCCATGCCGACACCGCCGACCTCCACCACCGCGGCGTCGGGAGCGAGTGCGGCGACCGTGCCACTGACGAAGGCGATCATGCGGTACGGCCTTTCGATGCGTTCGGGGTCTTGGCTGCGTGCAGGGAGACGGCCTGCTGAAGTCGGTTCTGGGCGACCGCCTGTTGGAGGCGGTTCTGTGCGGGGGCCCGCCAGATGTGGCAGATCGCGAGGGCGAGGGCGTCGGCCGCGTCGGCGGGCTTGGGGGGCGCGTCGAGCCGCAGCAGTCGGGTCACCATGGCGCCGACCTGGGCCTTGTCGGCGCGTCCGCTGCCGGTGACGGCGGCCTTGACCTCGCTCGGGGTGTGCAGGGCGACCGGGATGCCGCGGCGGGTGGCGCACAGCATCGCCACGGCGCTGGCCTGGGCGGTGCCCATCACCGTACGGACGTTGTGCTGGCTGAACACCCGCTCCACGGCGACGAATTCGGGCCGGTGCTCGTCGAGCCACGCTTCGATGCCCTGCTCGATGGCGACCAGGCGCTGCCCCAACTCGGCGTCCGCCGGGGTCCGTACGACACCGACGCCGACCATGGTGAGCGGCCGGCCCGCGACGCCCTCGACGACGCCGACACCGCATCGGGTGAGTCCGGGGTCCACCCCGAGTACCCGCACACCAACCCCCCTCGTTCGATCGCCTGTTTGTGCAGGCTATCGGGTGTCACTGACAAAGCGACGGGCCGACGGGGTGTGTCCCGTCGGCCCGTTCGGCTTGTCGGCGGCTCAGGCGTCGACCTTCTCCATCACTTCGTCGCTGACGTCGAAGTTGGCGAAGACGTTCTGCACGTCGTCGCTGTCCTCCAGGGCGTCGATCAGCTTGAAGATCTTGCGGGCACCCTCTTCGTCGAGCTCGACCTGCATGGTCGGGACGAAGTTGGCGTCGGCGGAGTCGTAGTCGATCCCGGCGTCCTGGAGCGCGGTGCGGACCGCGACCAGGTCGGTGGCCTCGGAGATGACCTCGAAGGACTCACCGAGGTCGTTGACCTCCTCGGCGCCCGCGTCGAGCACTGCACCCAGGACGTCGTCCTCGGTCAGCTCGCCCTTGGGGACGACGACGACGCCCTTGCGGTTGAAGAGGTACGACACGGAGCCGGGGTCGGCCATGTTGCCGCCGTTGCGGGTCATGGCGACACGGACGTCCGAGGCGGCGCGGTTGCGGTTGTCGGTGAGGCACTCGATGAGCACCGCGACACCGTTGGGGCCGTAACCCTCGTACATGATCGTCTCGTAGTCGGCGCCACCGGCTTCGAGACCGGCGCCGCGCTTGACGGCGGAGTCGATGTTCTTGTTCGGGACCGAGCTCTTCTTGGCCTTCTGGATGGCGTCGAAGAGCGTCGGGTTGCCGGACACATCGGCACCACCGGTACGGGCCGCGACCTCGATGTTCTTGATCATCTTCGCGAAGAGCTTGCCGCGCTTGGCGTCGATCACGGCCTTCTTGTGCTTCGTCGTAGCCCATTTAGAGTGGCCGGACATCTGCCTGTCTCCTTCGCGTAACCCAACTCTTTACGAACCCCAGAGATCCTACTAGGACCCCGGAGCCAGGTTCGCGCGCACCATGTCGACGAACAGGGAGTGCACGCGGTGGTCGCCGGTCAGTTCCGGGTGGAACGACGTGGCGAGCGCGTTGCCCTGGCGGACCGCGACGATGTGGCCCTCGTGTTCGGCGAGGACCTCGGTCTCGGCGCCGACCGACTCGACCCAGGGGGCGCGGATGAAGACGCCCTCCACAGGATCGCCCTCAATCCCCCGCACGTCGACAGCTGCTTCGAAGGACTCGTTCTGCCGCCCGAAGGCGTTGCGGCGCACGATCATGTCGATGCCGCCGACCGTCTCCTGGCCCGAGCGCGGGTCGAGGATCTTGTCGGCGAGCATGATCAGGCCGGCGCAGGTGCCGTAGACGGGCATACCGGCACGCACGCGTGCGCGCAGGGGATCCATCAGTCCGAAGAGGACGGCCAGCTTGGAGATGGTGGTGGACTCACCTCCGGGGATGACGAGGGCGTCCACCTCGGCGAGTTCCTCGGGGCGCCTGACCTGCCTGGCCACGGCGTCGGCCGCGGCCAGGGCGATCAGGTGTTCCCGTACGTCGCCCTGGAGCGCGAGCACTCCGACTACGGGAGTGGTCATCACCAGCCCCGGTTCGCGTAACGCTCGGCCTCGGGGAGGGTGTCGCAGTTGATGCCGACCATGGCCTCGCCGAGGTTGCGGGACGCGTCCGCGATGATCTTCGGGTCGTCGTAGAACGTGGTGGCCTTCACGATGGCGGCGGCGCGCTTGGCCGGGTCGCCGGACTTGAAGATGCCGGAGCCGACGAAGACGCCCTCGGCGCCGAGCTGGCGCATCAGCGCGGCGTCGGCGGGGGTGGCGACGCCGCCGGCGGAGAACAGCACGACGGGGAGCTTGCCCAGCTCGGCGACCTCGCGGACCAGCTCGTACGGGGCGCGCAGGTCCTTGGCGGCGGCGTACAGCTCGTTGTTGTCGAAGCCGCGCAGGCGGGCGATCTCGTTCTTGATCTGGCGGAGGTGGCGGACCGCCTCGACGACGTTGCCGGTGCCGGCCTCGCCCTTGGAGCGGATCATCGCGGCGCCCTCGGCGATGCGGCGCAGGGCCTCGCCCAGGTTGGTGGCACCGCAGACGAAGGGGGTGGTGAAGGCGAACTTGTCGCTGTGGTTGACCTCGTCGGCCGGGGTGAGGACCTCGGACTCGTCGATGTAGTCGACGCCGAGGGACTGCAGGACCTGGGCCTCGACGAAGTGGCCGATGCGGGACTTGGCCATGACCGGGATGGAGACCGCCTCGATGATCTCCTCGATCATGTTCGGGTCGGACATCCGGGCCACGCCGCCGTCCTTGCGGATGTCGGCGGGGACCCGCTCCAGGGCCATGACGGCGACGGCGCCGGCGTCCTCGGCTATCTTCGCCTGCTCGGCGTTGACCACGTCCATGATCACACCGCCCTTGAGCTGCTCGGCCATCCCGCGCTTGACGCGCGCGGTGCCGGTCTCGGGAGTCTGGGCGGAGCTGGGGGTGCTGGACACGGGGTGACCTCACTCGGTGAAAGAGGGTTGCTGCAGTACCGAGGAAACGCGAGAGATGCAGGCCACAGCAAGGGCCAATGAACACCCGGTGGATCGTTTTCGAACTGCGGTGCCCCGTAGGCGACCGCTACGCCGCCCGGTCCACCAGTGCCGCCGGCGGCTCGTCGTCCATTTCGAAGGCCATGGGGAAGGGTGCGTGTCCGGCCAGGTGGAACCAGCGGACCTTGCGGTGTTCGCGGAGGCGGCGGGCGGCGCCCACGGCGTCGTTGTGGAAGCGGCGGGCCATCGGGACGCGGCGTACCGACTCGGCGAGCTCGCGGGCCGCCGCGTCTCCGCCGGGGGCCTCGCGGACGCCCTCGACCTGCGGGGGCTCGGCGAAGACGGCGCGCAGGGCCTGGCTCAACTCGCTCTCGGCGACCTCCCGTTGCTCCTCCTCGGCCTGCCGGGCGGCGTGCGCGGCCTCGTAGAGGACGATCGAGGCGGCCGGGTCGAGGACGCCCGAGGTCGCCAACTCCTGTGTCACCGAGGCGCGGCGCAGCAGTTGGGCGTCGAGCGCCGCGCGGGTCGCGTCGATCCGGGCGTGCAGCCGGTCGAGCCGGCCCGCGGTCCAGCTCAGGTACAGGCCGATCGCCACCAGGGCGACGAGGATCCAGATCAGAGTTGCGCTCACGGGCGGCAAGGCTACCGGTCTGCGGTCACTGTCCCGTCAGGTCCCACGCGCACCGGAAACCCCCGTGCCCCGTCGAGGAGTCGGGGGTGTTCTTCGAACGGGCGGCGACCCGGTAGCGGTGGCAGTAGGAGGCGTGGCAGAGGTACGAGCCGCCGCGGATCACGCGTTCCTCGCCACCCGGTACGAAGCGGTCGGCGCACCACTCCCACACGTTGCCGGATGTGTTGAACAGGCCCAAGGCATTGGGCTCGTACGCGTCCACCGGGACCGTGCCCGTGGCGCCGCCGGTGCTGGTCCTGGGGAAGTCGCCCTGCCAGGTGTTCAGCCGCTCCGGGGCGAAATCGTCGCCCCAGGGATAACGCCGACCGTCGAGACCACCCCGTGCCGCGTACTCCCACTCGGCCTCGATGGGCAGCCGGGCGCCCGCCCAGGCGCAGTAGGCGAGGGCATCGTGGTACGAAACGTGCACTACGGGATGGTCCGCACGGCCCACGACGTCGGAACCGGGGCCCTCCGGTGCGTTCCAGGAGGCGCCTTCCACCCCGAGCCACCAGGGTGCGGCCTCGACCTGGCCGAAAACGGCGTCCCGCGCGCGGGGGTGCAGCAGCAGGTGGAACACGAACGAACTGCCGTACCGCTCCGCCTCGGTGACGTATCCGGTGTCGTCCACGAAGCGGGCGAAGCGCGCGTTGGTGACGGCCGTCGCGTCGATGCGGAACGGCTCGACGGTCACCGTACGGACGGGTCCCTCCGCATCCTCCGGGTAGCCCTCGCCAAAGGCGTCGCCCATGCGGAACTCACCGCCGGGCAGGGCGATCGCGCGGCTGTCGTCGGCGGATCGGCCGACGGGCACGGTCAGTTGGAAATCCGAACCGGCCTCCCCGCGCGCGGGAGAGCAGCACGCCCCCGAGCGGTCGCCGTCCCGCACCTCAGTCCCGGGCCAGCCCGAACCGCGCCCGCAGACCGCTGCGTTCGTCGGTGGCGACGGCCGCCGCGCCTGCGGTCACCGTCTCGTACACGGACAGGATGTCGGCCCCGACCGTGGACCAGTCGAAGCGCCGGACATGCGCGCTCCCCTGCCGGCTCAGCTGCGCCAGCCGCTCGGGGTCGCCCAGGAGCCGTACGGCCGCCTCTGCGAGGGTGTCCGCGTCCTCGTTGGTGAACAGCTCGCCGGCCGCGCCCTGGTCGAGGACCTGCGCGAAGGCGGGCAGGTCGGAGGCGAGGACCGGGGCACCCGCCGACATGGCCTCGACGAGGATGATGCCGAAGCTCTCGCCGCCGGTGTTGGGGGCGACGTAGAGGTCGATGCTGCGCAGGAAGCGGGCCTTGTCGTCGTCGCTGATCATGCCGAGGAACTCGACGCGTGAGCGCAGTTCCTTGGGCAGCGTCTCGACGGCCTCCTCCTCGTCGCCGCGCCCGGCGACCAGCAGCCGGGCGTTCGGGCGCTCTGCGAGGATCCTCGGCAGGGCCTTCATCAGCACCGGGAGGCCCTTGCGGGGTTCGTCGATGCGCCCTATGAAGCCGATGGTCTCGCCCTGCCACTCGGGCTTGGGTTCGGCGCGGGCGAAGAAGTCGACGTCGACGCCGTTCGGGATGACGACCGCGTCCCCGCCGAGGTGTTCGACGAGCGTGCGGCGCGCGTACTCGCTCACCGCGATCCGCGCGCTGATCTTCTCCAGCGCGGCCTGGAGGATCGCGTACGCGGCGATCATCGCCCGGGAGCGCGGGTTGGAGGTGTGGAAGGTCGCCACGATCGGGCCCGAGGCCGCCCAGCAGGCCAGCAGGCCCAGCGACGGCGAGGTCGGCTCGTGGATGTGGATGACGTCGAACTCGCCGTCGTGCAGCCAGCGTCGCACCCGCGCGGCGGACAGGAAGCCGAAGTTCAGCCGGGCCACCGAGCCGTTGTACGGCACCGGGACCGCGCGCCCGGCCGAGACGACGTACGGGGGCAGCGGGGTGTCGTCGTCGGCCGGAGCCAGCACGGACACCTCGTGACCGAGCCGGATGAAGTACTCGGCGAGGTCCCTGATGTGGAACTGGACGCCGCCCGGCACGTCCCAGGAGTAGGGGCAGACGATGCCGATCCTCACGAGGGCCCCTTCGTGGGATCGAGATCCGCGAGCCACAAGCGCTGGAGCATGTGCCAGTCCTCCGGGTGGTCGGCGATGCCGGCGGCGAAGGCGTCTGCCAGCGCCTGTGTCATGACAGACGTCTTCTCGGCCCGGTCACCTGACTCGGGCACCTCGACGGGCGGATGGACGCGTCCCTGCATGACCGGCGAGTCGTCGTACCAGAGCGTCACCGGAAGCAGCAGCGCGCCCGTCTGCTGGGCGAGCAGGGCCGGTCCTGCGGGCATCCTGGTGGCCTCGCCGAAGAACTCGACCTCGACCCCGGAGGCGGACAGATCGCGCTCGGCGACCAGGCACACCAGGCCGCCGTCGCGCAGCCGCCGGGCCAGGGTGCCGAAGGCGGTGCCGCCGCTGTGCGGCAGGACCTCCATGCCGAGGCCCTCGCGGTAGGCGACGAAGCGGTCGTAGAGCGTCTCCGGCTTGAGGCGTTCGGCGACCGTGGTGAACGGGGTCTCCAGCTTGGTGGTGACCCAGGCGCCGGCGAGGTCCCAGTTGGCGAGGTGCGGCAGCGCGAGGATGACACCGCGCCCGGAGGCGATGCCGTCGGTGAGGTAGTGCACGTCCTTGGGGTCGAAGCCCGTCTTGACGCGCTCGGGGCTCCAGGCGGGGAGCCGGAAGGACTCCATCCAGTAGCGGAGGTACGACCGCATGCCCGCGCGCGAGAGCTCGGCGAGCCGCTCGGGGCTCGCGTCGGGCACCACGCGCGCGTAGTTGCTCTCCAGCCGTCGTACGCCCTTGCCGCGCCGCTTCCAGGCGAGGTCGGCGATGGTGCGGCCGAGCCGGACGGCGACCGGCTCGGGGAGCTTCTTGACGGTGCTCCAGCCGAGGCCGTAGAGCGCGTCGGTCAGCCGCTCCTGGGCACTGCTCACGGGGTCGCCCCGGTGTTGTGCGGGGTGGCTTCCTGAGCCGCGGCGGCGTCGGCCTCGGCCGCTTCGCGGCGGACGGTGACGACTCGCTGGATGAGCGTGACCAGGCTGCCGACGGCGACGATCCACAGTGCGATCGGCAGCAGCCACTGGATGCCCGGGACGCCGAACTTGTGGAGGCCGGAGAGACCGCACGCGACGAGTGAGATCACCAGTCGCTCGGCCCGCTCGACAAGGCCGTTGACGGCCACCGGCAGTCCGATCGCCTCGCCGCGCGCCTTGGTGTACGAGACCACCTGGCCGCTGGCCAGGCAGAAGATCGAGACCGCGCACAGGGCGATGTTGTCGCCGCCGCCCGCGTACCAGAGGGCGAGGCCGCCGAAGATCGCGCCGTCGGCGACCCGGTCGAGCGTGGAGTCGAGGAAGGCGCCCCAGCGGCTGGAGCGGCCCAGCTGGCGGGCCATGTTGCCGTCGACGAGGTCGGAGAACACGAACAGCGTGATCACGACCGTGCCCCAGAAGAACTCGCCCATGGGGTAGAAGACCAGCGCGCCCGCGACCACTCCGGCGGTGCCGAGGAGGGTGACCGTGTCGGGGCTGACGCCCCGGCGGATCAGAAACGCGGCGAACGGCGTGAGGACACGCGTGAAGAATGCACGCGCGTACTTGTTCAGCATGGCCTTCCCGAGGGTCGGTGTCGCCGCGCGGCCCCTGCTGGCCACCGGCTGGCCCATCGTAGCCACGCGCGCGCGTGGGCGGCCGCCGGGCACCCGTGCGCCCGTGTCACGACTCGATGCCGGCGGCCGGATCGCGTCCGCCGTATGGACGCACCGTGACGGGAGTGGAAAGCTCGAACCACCGCGGGCGTCATCGGAGCCGCCACCGCACGCGGCACCGTGTGTCCGCGCCCACAGTGACCTCACCGTGCACGGGAGGCAAGGCCATGGGCGACAAGGCGAACGCACACCCCGGAGCCGCCGGCAGGGCTACGGCGGCCGACCACCCCGCGTCCGTACGGAATGTGGTGCTGGTCGGCCACTCCGGATCGGGCAAGACGACTCTGGTGGAGGCCCTCGCGCTGACCGCGGGGGCGGTGAACCGGGCGGGCCGCGTGGAGGACGGCGGCACCGTCTCCGACTACGACGAGATCGAGCACCGCCAGCAGCGCTCGGTGCAGCTCTCCCTGGTGCCCGTCGACTGGGACGGGTACAAGGTCAATCTTCTGGACACCCCCGGATACGCCGATTTCGTCGGCGAGTTGAGGGCCGGTCTGCGTGCGGCGGACGCGGCCCTCTTCGTCGTCTCGGCCTCCGACGGCGTGGACGGCTCGACCCGCATGGTGTGGGAGGAGTGCGCGGCGGTCGGCATGCCGCGCGCCATCGTCATCACGCACCTGGAGTCGGCGCGCGCGGACTTCGAGTCGATGACCCGGAACTGCGCCGAGGCCTTCGGCGCGGACGACCCCGACGCCGTGCTCCCGCTGTATCTGCCGCTGCACGGCGCGCCGGGGCCCGACGGGCACGCGCCCGTGACCGGGCTGGTGGGGCTGCTGTCGCAGAAGCTGTTCGACTACGCGTCCGGGGAGCGCAAGGAGTCCGAGCCCGGGCCCGACCAGGTGCCGGGGATCGAGGAGGCCCGCAACCGGCTCATCGAGGGGATCATCTCGGAGAGCGAGGACGAGACCCTCATGGACCGCTATCTCGGCGGCGAGGAGATCGACGTCAAGACGCTGATCGCGGACCTGGAGCGGGCCGTCGCGCGCGGGGTGTTCTTCCCCGTGCTGGCCGCCGCTCCCGCCGCCGAGGGCGCGCGGCAGGGCCTCGGCACGGTCGAGCTCCTTGAGCTGATCACGCGCGGGTTCCCGACCCCGCTGGAGCGCGAGGCGCCCGGGGTCACCACGGTCGACGGCAGGGCGCGGGAGCTGAAGGCGTGCGACCCGAACGGGCCGCTGGTCGCCGAGGTCGTGAAGACCGCCTCAGACCCCTACGTCGGCCGGGTCTCCCTGGTTCGCGTCTTCTCCGGCACCCTGCGCCCCGACGAGACGATCCATGTCTCCGGGCACGGGCTCGCCGACCGCGGGCACGAGGACCACGACGTCGACGAACGCGTCGGCGCCCTGTCCGCACCCTTCGGCAAACAGCAGCGGGCCCTCACGCACTGCATCGCGGGCGACCTCGCGTGCGTGGCGAAGCTGGGCCGCGCGGAGACCGGGGACACCCTCTCGGCCAAGGACGACCCGCTCCTCATGGAGCCCTGGGAGATGCCCGACCCGCTGCTGCCGCTCGCCATCCAGGCGCACAGCAAGGCGGACGAGGACAAGCTCTCGCAGGGCCTCAGCAGGCTCGTCGCCGAGGACCCCACCATGCGCCTGGAACAGAACCAGGACACCCACCAGGTCGTCCTGTGGTGCCTCGGCGAGGCCCACGCGGACGTCGCCCTGGAACGGCTGCGCAGCCGCTACGGCGTCCAGGTCGACCTCGTGCCGCACAAGGTCTCCCTGCGGGAGACGTTCGCCGCCAAGGCGCAGGGGCGCGGCCGGCACGTCAAACAGTCCGGCGGGCACGGCCAGTTCGCGATCTGCGAGATCGAGGTCGAACCGCTGCCGGGCGGCACGGGCATCGAGTTCGTGGACAAGGTCATCGGCGGCGCGGTGCCGCGGCAGTTCATCCCCTCGGTGGAGAAGGGCGTAAGGGCCCAGGCGGCAAGGGGAGTTGCGGCCGGCCACCCCCTTCTCGACGTACGGATCACGCTTCTCGACGGCAAGGCGCACTCCGTGGACTCCTCGGACGCCGCGTTCCAGACGGCCGGCGCGCTGGCCCTGCGGGAGGCGGCGGCCGACGCGAAGATCCATCTCCTCGAACCGGTGGCCGAGGTGACCGTGCTGGTCGGCGACGACTACGTGGGCGCGGTGATGAGCGACCTGTCCGGGCGCCGGGGCCGCGTGCTCGGCACCGAGCAGACGACCGGCGGACGCACACTGATCCGGGCCGAGGTCCCCGAGATAGAGATCGGCCGCTACGCCGTGGACCTCCGCTCCCTCTCGCACGGCACGGCACGCTTCAACCGCGCCTACGTCCGCCACGAACCGATGCCTCCGCAGATCGCCGAACGGATCCGCGAACAGGCGGGGGACGCACCGTAGTTCGGGATCTGACGCACCGTGGTTCGGGATCTTCGGTGTCGGCGGGCAGCTTTCGGCCGTCCGCCGACGGATGTCAGTGATGGCCGATACGCTGATGACCTGATCAACAGGTGTGCGGAGCACGGAAGTCGGGAAAGCCGCAGAAGCGGGAGCAGCGGCGATCGGGGGCGGGAATGACCGTTGACAGCGGTTACGCGGACATCTTCGGACCACAGGTGCCGCGTACGGGCGACGAGGGCCAGACGGCGACCTTCGCGCTGGCCTCGGCGGCCTACCGGGACAACCCGGTCGCGGACATCAAGAAGGCCGACAACGAATGGCACCAGACGACCGTCAACGAGGGCCGCAAGTGGGCGACGATCTTCCGCCCCAACCTCGGTGAGGCGTTCGCCGGAGCCGTCGTGGCCCGCATGCTCGGCCCCGGCCGCAAGCCGCTGATCCAGTCGTTCGGCACCGAGCCGCAGGCCGTCGTGGAACACGCCCTGGCGGCCAACAACATCCGCCGCGCGCGGGACAACAGGCTGTCCATGATCATGGTGCTGTGCGGCCTGCTGTTCCTCCCCGGGCTCATCGTCTGGCTGCTGGTCTTCCAGCTGCGCAGCCTGATCGACAAGCGCACCCAGACGAACAAGAGGGCGGGCGCGATCGCCACGACCCTGCTCGTCGCGGTGGGCGCGGTCGCCGTGATCTTCCTGGTCAAGATGCCGTTCGCGGGCTTCTGGTCCTGGTACGCGCGCGCGTGCGTCGTCCTCCCCGTGGTCGGCTGGCTGTGGGCCAAGCAGGTCTGCGAGAACACCGCGAAGGACCTGCGCGGACGCTGGGACAGCCTGCTGTCAGGCAGCAGCGTCGGCGCCAAGGTCCCCGAGGCGGTGCCGACCAGCCCGGGCGAGACCCAGGCCGAGCAGCTCCGCCAGTCCCTGGCCAAGCTGAGCGCCGAGCAGCAGTCCAACTCGATCTTCTACGCCGGCCCCAAGGGCATCCTCGGCATGGGCACCCGCTGGGGCAGCTGGCAGCTCGCCGAGGACCTGATCGCACGCGACGCCGACCGGGAGATCCACCCCTTCCGCAGCTGGGACGTCATCCGCAACATCCACGACGACCTGCGGATGCTGGAGCGGAACACGATCAACACCGGCGGCTTCCCGAAGGCGTCGGTACGGCACTGGATCGTCACGCCGGTCGGCGAGGGCGCCAAGGCGGTGTCCCGGCCCGACGGCACGGATGTCGAGGCGTACCAGGTCAAGTCGCACGCGATACAGGACATCTGCAACAAGCAGCAGTTCGGCAGCGGCGAGCGACACTACCTGGGCGTCCAATGGACGCTCTGGGAAGGGCAGCTGATCATCACGATGATGATCACGGTGACCGTGCTGCACAAGACGCTGCGCATCGAGATCACCGGCCACGCCCTGGGTCCCGTGAACTCACTGTTCACCGGAAAGCCCGAGGCGCCGACGAAGGACGTCCAGAAGACCCTCAAGCCCTGGGAGACCCGCAAGGTCAAGCTCCCGCTGGTCCCCGCCGACGAGGTGGTACGGCTCGCCGTCCGCGCCCCGATCACCTGGTACCCGCCGCTGCTGAACTGGCTCGGCGGTTCCATATCCCTGCCCGAGCCGTTCGGCCTGCGGCACGCCTGGGCCGACCAGCCCTGGCGCCACCGCTTCATGGCGGACGACGCGCTGCGCGCCGCGACACCGGTACTGCGAGTGGTGCACGCGGCGGCGATCCGGGTCCTCGACGAGAACGGCGTCGACACGGAGAAGTTCGGCAACCGCTCGTCGTTCCTCAGCACCAACGTGCAGGACGCGTCACCGCGGAAGGCCGACCTCTACGACGCGTAGCCGGCCCCCGTCGCGTGGCTCACGCCGTGGGCCACGCGTCCGCCAGCATCTTCCGTGTGTCCGCGAGGAGTTGGGGCAGCACCTTGGTGTGGCCGACCACCGGCATGAAGTTGGTGTCGCCGCCCCAGCGCGGAACGATGTGCTGGTGCAGGTGGGCGGCGATGCCCGCGCCCGCCACGCTCCCCTGGTTCATGCCGATGTTGAAGCCGTGGGCGCCGGACGCGGTGCGCAGGGCTGTCATCGCCTGCTTGGTGAGGGCCGCGAGTTCCACGGTCTCCGCGTCGGTCAGGTCGGTGTAGTCGGCGACATGGCGGTAGGGCACGACCATCAGATGGCCGCCGTTGTACGGGTACAGATTGAGCACCCCGTACACCAGCTCACCGCGCCTGACGATCAACCCGTCCTCGTCCGATTTCGCCGGAATCGAGCAGAAGGGGCAACCGTCGTCGGCACCGGGGCCGGTCGGCTTGTTCTCGCCCTGGATGTAGGCCATCCGGTGCGGGGTCCACAGGCGCTGGAACGCGTCCGGCGTCCCCACTCCGATCTGCTGCTCCGGCTCACTCGTCATGCAAGTCAGCATATGGCTTCGCTCGTTCGCGGCGTGTCGCCGGGGTTGCGCGAAGGGGGCCCGCCGCCAAGCTGGAGCGATGGACGACGACACCCGCAAGGCCCGCTGGGAGCGCAGCACGGAGGTTCCGCTCGCCGTGGCGTCGATGGTCTTCCTCGCCGCGTACGCGGTCCGCATCCTGGCCCACGGCCTGTCCGGCGACTGGCAGGACCTCTGCCTCGCCGTGCTGTTCGCCGCGTGGGCGCTCTTCGCCGTGGACTACGCGGTCCGCTGGCGGCTGAGCGGCGAACGGCTGCGCTTCGTCCGCACGCACTGGCTGGACACCCTGGTCCTGATCCTGCCCCTGCTGCGCCCGCTGCGGGTCGTCAAGGCGTACGAGGCCGTACAGCGCCGGCACGGCCAGCCCCGGCTCGCGCTGCACGCGCGCGTGATGGTCTACGCCGGGCTGTCCACCACCCTGCTGGGATTCGCCGGCGCCCTGTCCGTCTACCAGACCGAGCACACGGCACCGGGCGCGACGATCAAGACCTTCGGCGACGCCGTGTGGTGGACCTGCGCGACCTTCGCGACCGTAGGCTACGGCGACGTCGTGCCGATCACCCCGCTCGGCCGGCTGATCGCGGTCGGCATGATGGCCATCGGCCTGGCCCTCCTCGGCGCGGTCACCGGAACCTTCGCCTCCTGGCTGCTCCAGGTCTTCGCGAGGGAGGACGACGAGAGGCCCCCGGGGATCTGAACTCCCCCGAGGGCCTCCCAAAACCGAACCGAGGGACTCAGACCTGCACCCGGTCCGCCACGATCTGCTCGATCTTCGCGATGGCCGCGTCGAACGCGATGCCGTTCTCCTGCGAACCGTCGCGGTAGCGGAAGGAGACCGTGCCGGCGTTCATGTCCTCGTCGCCGACGATGACCATGAACGGCACCTTCTGCTTCTGCGCGTTGCGGATCTTCTTCTGCATCCGGTCCGAGGAGGAGTCGACCTCGACGCGCAGCCCCTTCTTCTTGGCCGCGACGGCGAACTTCTCCAGGTACTCGACGTGCGAGTCCCCGATCGGAATCCCGACCGCCTGCACGGGCGCCAGCCACGCCGGGAAGGCACCCGCGTAGTGCTCGAGGAGCACCGCGAAGAACCGCTCGATCGACCCGAACAGCGCCCGGTGGATCATGACAGGCCGCTGCTTGGAGCCGTCGGGACCGGTGTACTCCAGGTCGAAGCGCTCCGGCAGGTTGAAGTCGAGCTGGACGGTCGACATCTGCCAGGTCCGTCCGATCGCGTCCTTCGTCTGGACGGAGATCTTCGGGCCGTAGAACGCGGCGCCGCCCGGGTCGGGAACGAGCGGCAGCCCCTGCTTCTCGGCGACTTGGCGCAGCGTCTCGGTGGCCTCTTCCCAGACCTCGTCCGAGCCGACGAACTTCTCCGGGTCCTTGGTCGACAGCTCCAAGTAGAAGTCGGTCAGGCCGTAGTCGCGCAGCAGGTTCAGGACGAAGGTGAGCGTCTTGTCCAGCTCGTCCGCCATCTGCTCGCGCGTGCAGTAGATGTGCGCGTCGTCCTGCGTGAAGCCGCGCGCGCGGGTGAGGCCGTGCACGACGCCCGACTTCTCGTACCGGTACACGGTCCCGAACTCGAAGAGCCGCAGCGGCAGTTCACGGTACGAGCGGCCGCGCGCGTCGAAGATCAGGTTGTGCATCGGGCAGTTCATGGGCTTGAGGTAGTAGTCCACGCCCTCGTCGAGCTGCATGGGCGGGTACATGCCGTCGGCGTACCAGTCCAGGTGCCCGGACGTCTCGAAGAGCTTCCCCTTCGTCGCGTGCGGGGTGTAGACGAACTCGTAGCCCTCCTCCTCGTGGCGGCGCCGCGAGTAGTCCTCCATGACCCGGCGGACGACCCCGCCCTTGGGGTGGAAGACGGCCAGGCCGGAGCCGATCTGGTCCGGGATGGAGAAGAGGTCCAGCTCGTTGCCCAGCTTGCGGTGGTCGCGCTTCTCGGCCTCGATCAGGAAGTCGAGGTGCGCCTTCAGCTCCTCCTTGGAGGGCCAGGCGGTGCCGTAGATGCGCTGGAGCATCGGGTTCTTCTCGCTGCCGCGCCAGTAGGCCGCCGCGTTGCGCATCAGCTTGAACGCCGGGATGTTCCGGGTGGTCGGCAGGTGCGGACCGCGGCAGAGGTCCTTCCAGCACAGGTCGCCGGTCTTGGCGTCGAGGTTGTCGTAGATCGTCAGCTCGCCGCCGCCGACCTCGACGTCCGCGCCGTCGTCGGTCGAGGCGGAGCCCTTGATGCCGATCAGTTCGAGCTTGTACGGCTCGGCAGCCAGCTCCTCGCGGGCGTCCTCGTCGGTGACGACGCGGCGCGAGAACCTCTGCCCCCGCTTCTGGATCTCCTGCATCTTCTTCTCGATGGCCTTGAGATCCTCGGGCGTGAACGGCCGCTCGACGTCGAAGTCGTAGTAGAAGCCGTCCTTGACCGGCGGGCCGATGCCGAGCTTGGCCTCGGGGAACAGCTCCTGCACGGCCTGGGCCATGACGTGCGCGGTGGAGTGGCGCAGGATGTTGAGGCCGTCGGCGGAGGAGATCTCGACGCCCTCGACCTCGTCCCCCTCGGAGACGACGTAGGCCAGGTCCTTGAGCTCTCCGGCCACGCGCGCGGCGATGATCGAGCGCTCGCCGGCGAAGAGCTCGGCGGCCGTCGTGCCCGTCGTCACCGTGCGCTCTTCCCGCTCGGAATCGCGTTGGATGATCACGCGGACGTCTGACACCGGTCTCTCCTGACTGCGGGGTGGATGCGGCGCCATACCGTGAGCGCGCGCAATAGGGGATCGTACCGACCCTACGGGCCCCACCGCGAAACGGTTGCCGCACTCCCCCTCCCTCAGTCCTCCCCGCTGCACGCCTCCTCGAAGAAGTCGAGGTTCTCCTGGAGGGACTTCATCAGCCGGTCCCGCTCCGCCTCGTCCACCTGCACGGGTACGACCCCGGAGGCGCCGGTCAGCCTGCGGAAGCCGCCCCGGCTCTCCAGCCGCCCGTGCACCCGCACCGGGAGCCCGACGAGGTGGGCGTGCCCGGCTATCCGGTACGACTCCTCGTCGAGCGTCATCCGGACGTGGCCGACCTCGGCGCCGGCGATCACCTGCATCCGTACGGTGCCCTCGCCGCGCGGCCCCGACCTGCGCATCCGCACCACCGAGCCGGTGATGCGCACGGGCATGGAGGGTTCCTCACGCAGATAGCGGGCGCCTGCCGCGCGCAGCACGGGCAGGTCGCCGGGCGAGAACTCGACGGCCTCGGCGGGGGCGGCGCAGCCCTCGGGGACGCCGGCGGCGGGAGCCCACTCGACGGCGATCCGGGCGCCCTCGGTGCCGCGTACGAGCGCGACGACGGCTTCGGTCAACTCGCGGCTGACGCCCGCCTCGACGGCTCCGTCGAAGGCGTCCATGCCGCCGGTGGCCCGCTCGTAGTCGATGGCCTCGCGGGTGGCGTACAGGGCCTGGTGCAGGCGTACGGCGAGGGTTCGGCCGGTGTCGACGGGGACGAACGCGGTGAGCTGCCGGCCGCCGGGGGCGGAGCCGACGAGGACGTGGTCCAGGGACGCGGCGGCGGGGCGGCGGTGGCGAGCGCCGTAGTAGCCGGCACGCGCGCGGGTGGCGAGGGCGGCGGCGAGCAGCATCTGGCGGGCGGCGGCGCGGAGTTGTTCCTCGACGGTCCAGGGCGCGGTGCCGGCCGGGCCGGTCGGGATGTCCCGCCACCAGCGGATCTCGTCGCTCGGTACGGCGAGGCCGACCAGGACCTCGCGGGCGGAGGGGGTGTTGCTGCGGGCGAGCGCGACGAGCGCCTCGCCGAGGAGGTCGTCGCTGTCGGGGAAGGGGCGGCCGCCCCGGGGCCCCCCGCCGGGGGGCGCCGCCCCCGGGGCCCGGGGGGGGGGGCGCGCCGCGCTGCTGACCGACCTGGCCGCG